>NZ_CM173442.1:0-5496639 GCF_057770005.1 Gordonia sp. G4 | reverse complement strand
ATCCAGAAATGCCCCGCAACCCCAGGTTGCGGGGCATTTCTCATACCCAGCTCAACTCAGGTGATGCACGTCGGCGAGTCCGTAGACGGGTGTCGGAATGCCCTCGTATCGGGCCTTCAACTGGAGCGCCAGGTAGAGCGAATAGTGCCGTGACTGATGGAGATTTCCCCCGTGGAACCACAGGCCCGGCTGCTGGGTGGGCTTCCACATGTTCCGCTGCTCGCCCTCCCAGGGCCCTGGGTCCTTGGTCGTCTCGGATCCGAGCCCCCACACCTTGCCGACGCGGTCGGCGACCTCCTGACCCATCAGATCGGCGGCCCAGCCGTTCATCGATCCGTAGCCGGTCGCGTAGACGACGACGTCGGCCTCGATCTCGGTGCCGTCGGCGAGTACCACGGCGTTGGCGGTGAGGTGGTCGAGCTGACCGTGGACGAGCTTGATCGTCCCGTCGGCGATGAGTTCGCTGGCACCGACGTCGATGTAGTAACCGGACCCGCGGCGTAGGTACTTCATGAAGAGTCCGGAGTCGTCGTCGCCGAAGTCGAGTCGGAAGCCTGCCGCCTCCAGTCGGTCGTAGAAGTCCTTGTCCTGCTCGCGGATCTGGTCGTATACGGGTACTTGGAACTGGTGCATGATCCGGTAGGGCAGTGACGCGAAGGTCAGATCGGCCTTCTTGGTCGTCATCCCGGAAGCAACCGCCTCCTCGCTGTAGAGCGAGCCGAGGGCGATCGACCGCAGCGAGTCGGACTTCACGATGTGGGTCGAGGAACGCTGCACCATCGTCGCGTCGACGCCGTTGTCCACCAGAGCTTTACAGATGTCGTGTGCGGAGTTGTTCGAGCCGATGACGACGACCTTCTTGCCGACATAACCGTCGGGCCCGGGGTGCGCGCTCGAGTGGTGCTGCTCGCCGGCGAACACATCCTGCCCGGGGACCGACGGGACCGCGGGCTTGCCGGACATTCCCGTCGCGAGCACCAGTTGCGTCGGATGAAGTGTGAGGCGCTCTCCATCGCGGTCGACCTCGACGGTCCAGCGGGCCTCCGCGTCGTCGTAAGCCGCGGACAGGCATGTGGTCTTGCTCCAGTACGGAACCTCCATGACCCTGGTGTAGAACTCCAGCCAGTCACCGATCTTGTCCTTCGGTGCGAAGACCGGCCAGTTGCTGGGGAACGGCAGGTACGGCAGGTGGTCGTACCAGACCGGGTCGTGCAGGCACAGCGACTTGTACCGTTTGCGCCACTGATCCCCGGGACGTTCGTGCCGGTCGACCACGATCGAGGGCACGCCCAGCTGGCGAAGTCTCGCACCGAGCGCTATGCCGCCCTGCCCGCCGCCGATGACCAGGACGTACGGCTGCGTGGTTCGACCGAGTGCCAGGTCCTCGTCGGCCTTCTTCTCCGCCCAGGAACGGGTGTCGGGGTCGGAACCGTGCACGGCGCCGAGCGGGCGGTTCGGGCCGGCCGGCTCCTCGTGGCCCTTGAGCTCCTGCATAGTCGTCAGCAGCGTCCAGGCCTTGTCCTCCCCGCCGACGTCCTCTCCGCCGACGTCCGGACCGCCGACGCTGCGACGGATGCGCAGGTGTCCTTCACAGCGTCCGACGGCGGTCTCGAACGCGATGAACGCCGAGACCACCCCGTCGCCATCGTCGGTGGCCGGTTCGGTGGTGGTGAAGTTCGACGGCCGGGTGTCGGCGAGACGAGCGGTCAGCATGTCGGCTATCTGCTCGTGCCCTTCGACTGTCTTGATGTTCCACGTGAACGCCGTGAGGTCACGCCAGTAGCTGTCGGTCAGAAAGGCGTTCGTGGCCCGCGCGATGTCGAGCGCGCCGAGCGCGGACTCGAACTCGCGCAGCCAGGTCTCGATCCGCTGCTGGGGGGTGCGATCGAGCGGGACGACCGGTTCCAGTGTCTGGGTCATGATGCCTCCTCAGGCCTCAGGCGTGTGCCCGCGATCGTGATGTGTAACACAGCGGGTTGTGGACAGCAGACGCCCCGGCGCCGGGTGGCGGCAAGGGTTGCAGGGGGTTGCGAGGGGTGCGCAGCGTTGTCGTTGTATGTGACGTGACGCACAATCAAGGGGATGAACGCTTACGAGTCGGTCTCCGACCTGGAGCCCGCGATGCACGCCGGTGACGATCCTCGCGAGTTCGCGTCCGTTCTCAGCGCGGTTCACGACGCCGCGATGTCGGGCGGGCGCATGCCGGCGCGTCCGCGCGGCGTCATCGACGACTCGTGGCAGCGGCTCCGTCGTGCCGGCCTGGACCCGGACGTGGCCTGCGTCAGCGAACGGACCCTGCGGCTCGACGAGCTGGAGGATCGGCGCCGACGCTCCGGCCTCGCCGAAGTCGTCGACGAGCTGGCTCGCGGCCTCGACTCGCTGATCGCCGACGGTGACAACATCCTGGTCGTCTCGGATGCGGACGGGCACGTGCTGTGGCGCAGCGGGTCGTCGAAGGTGCTCACGCGCGCGGACGATCTCGGATTCGTCGAGGGTGCGGACTGGGCCGAGGGTTCGGTGGGGACCAACGCGATCGGTACGGCACTGATGTCCGGTCGTTCGGTTCAGGTGTTCTCGGCCGAGCACTTCGTGCGGAGCCACCATTCGTGGACCTGCACCGGTGCGCCGATCAAGGACCCACGGACCGGCGAGACGTTGGGTGTCGTCGATGTCAGCGGTCCGGCCGCCACGATCCATCCGACCACTCTGGCGCTCGTGCATGCGGTCGCCCGTCTCGCCGAGTCGCAACTCCGCGAGAGCCACCACCGCCGTCTGGACTCGCTGCGGGCGGTTGCCGCGCCGATCCTCGCGCGGATGCCGGGCCCGGCGCTGGCGGTCGACACCGACGGCTGGGTCGCGGCGGTGGACACCGTGTCTCCCCGATCGAGGCTCATCCTGCCACCGCGCCTCGGGCCCGGCCGGATCTTCGTGAACGCGCTCGGCGAGTGCGACGTCGAGGCGCTACCCGGTGGGTGGTTGGTACGAGTCGCGGAGACGTCGCACTCGCCGACCACCAGGGTGGTCCTGCGGGTGCCGGGTGGCGGCAACGTCGAGGTCACCGTCGAAGGCGCCAGTGGTGCGTGGACGCACCGGTGTTCGCCGCGCCACGGTGACATACTCACCTTCCTGGCGCGCCATCCCGAGGGCGTCACCGCGGCCCGGATGTCGACTCATCTGTTCGGTGTCGACGACCGCACGGTCACGGTCCGTGCCGAGATGTCCCGTCTGCGCAGGCACTTCGGCGGTCTGCTCGTCGCGGGACCGTACCGCTTCGTCGACGGGGTCGACGTCGAGGTGCTCGACGCGAACGACTGATCGCCACGGGGTCAGTCGTACTCGGCGACCACCAGACCGCGGTCGAAGGCGTACACGATCGCCGCCGCGCGGTCGCGCAGGTCGAGTTTCGTGAAGATGTGATTGACGTGGCTCTTGACCGTCACCAGCGAGATGCCGAGGGACGCACCGATTTCCGCATTCGTCCGGCCACGGGCGATCAGCCGCAGCACGTCGGTCTCGCGGTCGGTGAGCCCGGGGGCGGTGGTCACCTGCTCGCGGCCCGATCGTCGAAAACCCTGGAGCACCCGTTCGGTGACCGCGGGGTCGAGGAACGCCCCGTCGCGAACCACGGCGCGGACCGCCCAGATCAGCGCCTCGGCCGGCGAGTCCTTGAGGATGAACCCGGCCGCTCCGGCGCGCAGGGCCCGCGACAGGAGTACGTCGTCGTCGAAGGTGGTCAGGACCAGCACCGGTGGCGGTACCCGCAGCGTACGGACCATCTCGGTGGCGGTGATGCCGTCGACATTGCGCATCCGCAGGTCCATCAGGACGATGTCGGGTCGGTGCTCGGCGATCCCGGCGAGGACTTCGGACCCGTCTGCGCACTCACCCACGATGTCGAAGCCGTCGCGCGGACGGAGGATGCGACGCAATCCGGTGCGGATGAGTTCCTGGTCGTCGACGAGCAGGACCCTGATCGGGTCGGCCGGGGCCTCCGCCGGTCCGCTGGTCGTCATACGGGCACCCCGTCGGCGATCGACCGGGCGGGCAACGTCGCACGCACCGACCACGTGCCGGCGCGATGGGAGGTGTCCAGGGTGCCGCCGAGCAGTCTCGCGCGCTGGGTCATCCCCTCGATGCCGGTCCCGTCGCCTTGTCGTGGACGGCCCTGGGCCGCGGGGTTCTCGACCGTCAGTGCGACCGCATCGGACACCGACAGCGAGACGGACGCGCGCTTGCCCGCCGAGTGTTTGACGACGTTCGCCAACGACTCCTGGGCGATGCGGTACAGCGCCGCGCCGACCGGCCGCGGGAGCTCGGTGACGTCGCCGGCGACGGTGAAGTCGACGTCCACTCCGGCCTTGCGGTAGTCCTCGACCAGCCGGACCAGATCGTCGGCACCCGGCGACGGGGACGTCGTTCCCGCGGGTCCGGCTGTCCCCAGCACATGGACGATGGCGCGGATCTCGGTCATGGCCTGCCGGCCCTGGCGTTCGGCGTCGGAGAGCGCATCCAGGGCCTCCTCGACGTCGCGATCCTGTTCGAGGGCCCGCCGGGCGCCGGTGACGTTGAGCATCGTGATCGACAGGGAGTGCGCGATGACGTCGTGGATCTCGCGTGCGATCCGGCGTCGTTCGTCGCCGGCAGCGCGGTCGGCTCGCTCGGCGAGCACGCGAGCCCGTTGTCGGCCAGTCGTTTCTGGATCAGCACCATGTAGCCGATCAGCCATCCGCAGGCGACGCCGAGCGCGTAGAGCGCCGGTGAGTCGAGGCCGCCGAAGGCGCCGAACCAGACGATGACCGCGATGCACACGACCATCACGGCGATGCCGGTGAACAGGGGATACATCGCGGCCGCGATCGCCGCCATGAGGACGAGTTGCAGTGGTGCGGCGTCGGTCGGCGTCGGGATCATCAGAAAACAGACCGAACTGGTGATGATGCCGAAGCACGCGTACGAGGTCGGCGGCAGCGACAGATCCATCACCAGCGTCACCGCCGCGAGCACCAGGGCCGCGATCACCCACCAGACCTGCTCGAACGGAATGCGTTGCGCTGTGGACACCACGGTGACCACCAGGCTCGACGACAGGATGACGGCGGGATACAGCGGGGGATAGTCGCCGCCGGCCCGTTCGATGCGGCGCTGCAGCCCTGCGCCTGCGTTCGCTGTGAAGCCCGTCACCGTTCCAGGATAGTTCCGCGTCGCAGCCGAACGTCCGCCCGACGGTGGATTCCGATCTCCACCCTGGGGTGGAGTACGGGTCAACCCGCGGGATGGCGACGCGGATCTGTTGCCTCCATAGCGTTGTGAGCAGCTGATATCGCTGACCCAGGAGGACACGATGATGACGCTGAGGACACGACCCCGGCGATGGGAGACTCTCGAAACCCGGGAATTGCCAACCACTCTCGCCTCGATGACCACGTTCCGGGAGGTACGCGACGCCACGGCGAGCAGCCGCGGAGGGCTCGGCCACCCGGTCGTCGTCGGCGTCGACGGTGGCGACGCCTCGTTGCAGGCGGTGAAGGTCGCGGCTCGCCTGCTGGGCGACTCCGGCGACCTGATCCTGATCTGCGCCACCCGCGGCCGCCGGAAGGAAGCGAGCACAACCCTCCACGACGCCCTCAAGGGCGAGTCCTACCTGCTCTCCGGACAGGCGCGGGTCGACGAGTGCCTGCGGACCGCGGCCGAGCTCGCGAGATGGCACGGTGCGCGGACGGTGTCGACCAGAAGCGAGGTCGGCGACCCGACGGCGGTCCTGCATCGGGCCGCGCAACGCGTCGGGGCAGGGACCGTCGTCCTCGGAAGGGGCGGCGCCCGCCCGGGCTGGACCGCCCGCCGCCTCGCCGGACGACTGGACGACGACCGCACCCTCATCGTCACCGACGGGTCGCTCCATCTCCGCCGGCGGTCCGGGCTCACCGAGCACCCGCGCGGCATCGGATGGAATCTCCGCTGGCCGACGCCGGCGCCGGGACCTGCGTAGCACCACCCACATGACACGATGTCCGCATGCACATCACCGACGAGGCGAGGCTGCGGGAGATCGTCGGCGAACCGGCTGCCGTGGTTCGCGACAAGGTCAGGCCGACGCTGTCCGACATCGACCGGGCATGGCTTGCCGCCTCACCCGTGGTGTTCCTGGCCACCGCCGACGCCCACGGACGCGTCGATGTCTCGCCCAAGGGCGACCCCGCCGGCAAGGTGGTGCACATCATCGACGACACCCGCATCGCGATTCCGGAACGTCCCGGGAACAGGCGCGTCGACGGCTATCTGAACATCCTGCGCAACCCGCACGCCGGCACCATCTTCGTCGTCCCCGGCCGCAACGACACCCTCCGGGTCAACGGGGCCGCCCGCGTCGTCGACGACGGTGACTACTTCGACGCCCTGGCGGTCAAGGGAAAGCGTCCGATCCTGGCGGTGGAGATCGACGTCGACGAAGTCTTCTACCACTGCTCCAAGGCGTTCCTGCGTGCGGATCTGTGGAAACCGGAGACCTGGACTCCCCGCACGCTGCCCACGGTGGCCGCCATCACCAGGATGGTCATGCCCGAACTCGAGGTCCCGCTGGTCGACGACCGCGAGACCGACGAGCAGTACCGCAAGTACCTGTACTGACCGTTCGCCGCGAGCCGACGGCCGGTCGGCGCGGGACCGCAGATCACGTGTCGTGGCGGCGATCACACCGATACCCTCGAAGGGCGATGCGGCACCCTGCAGCGGTTTCGGGTGCGGGCCACGACGAGACGGCGAAGGGAAGGCCATGGGCAGCTACAGCGAGGCGTTCACACAGGCGAGCGATGATCGTGAGGCGTTCTGGCTCTCCGCCGCGGAAGCGGTGGACTGGCACACCCCGCCGACCACGGCGCTCGACGATTCCGACGCCCCGTTCTACCGCTGGTTTCCCGGCGCCACGCTGAACACCTGTCACAACGCGCTCGATCGGCATCTCGCTGACGGCAACGACGGGCGGACGGCGCTGATCTGGGACTCGGCCATGACCGGGGAGCGACGGCACTACACCTATGCGGCGCTGCTCGATGTGGTCTCCAGATTCGCCGGAGTGCTGACTGCACAGGGTGTCTCGGCCGGAGACCGCGTGGTCATCTACATGCCGATGATCCCGGAGGCCGCCATCGCGATGCTCGCGTGCGCGCGGATCGGTGCGGTGCATTCGGTGGTGTTCGGTGGGTTCGCCGCCCGGGAGCTCGCCACGCGCATCGATGATGCCGAGCCCGTCGCCGTCGTCACGGCGTCGGGAGGCCTGGAACCGGGACGCACGGTCGAGTATCTGCCGATGGTGGCGAAGGCCATCGAGATGTCGGCGACACCGCCGCGCACCGTCATCGTCAAGGATCGTCCGGAGATCACCGGCAGCGCCGCCGATCACGCCGGCTGGCTGGACTGGGATGAGGTCACCGACACCGCCGAACCGGTCGACCCGGTACCGGTCGCCGCGACCGATCCCCTTTACATCCTCTACACCTCGGGAACCACCGGGAAGCCCAAGGGAGTCGTCCGCGACAACGGCGGGCACGCGGTCGCGTTGACCTGGTCGATGACGAACATCTACGACATCGCCGCGGGTGACGTGTGGTGGACGGCGTCGGACGTCGGATGGGTCGTCGGGCACTCCTACATCGTCTACGCGCCGCTCTTCGTGGGGGCGACGACGGTGATGTACGAGGGCAAACCGGTCGGCACCCCCGACGCCGGCGCGTTCTGGCGGGTCATCGCCGATCACGGTGTCAAGGCCCTGTTCACCGCGCCGACGGCGATCCGCGCGATCCGCAAGGCGGACCCAGAAGCCACCGAACTCGCGAAGTACGACACGTCGTCCCTGCAGACCTTGTTCGCAGCCGGCGAGCGCCTCGACCCCGACACGTTCGCCTGGGCGTCCGACGTCCTCGGGGTCCCGGTCGTCGACCATTGGTGGCAGACCGAGACCGGCTGGGCGATCGCGGCGAATCTCCGTGGGCTCGAGCCGATGCCGATCAAGGCGGGTTCGCCGACGGTGCCCGTGCCCGGATATCGGGTGGGCGTCGTCGACGCCGAGGGCAACACGCTCGGAGCGGGGGAGGAGGGCAACATCGTCATCAGCCTGCCGCTGCCGCCCGGGACCCTCGCCGGCTTGTGGCGCGACGAGGAGCGTTACCGCAAGTCGTATCTGTCGGCATTCGACGGCTACTACCTGACCGGCGACTCCGGCTACGTCGACGCGGACGGATACGTGTTCGTCCTGGGTCGTTCCGACGATGTGATCAACGTTGCCGGACACCGGCTCTCGACCGGCAGCATCGAAGCGGTGGTGGCGTCGCATCCGGCCGTCGCCGAGTGTGCGGTCATCGGCATCCGGGACGACCTCAAGGGGCAGCGCCCCAGCGGTTACGTGGTGCTCAAGTCCGGTGTCGACATCGAGGCCGAGACATTGCGAAGCGAACTGGTGTCCCTGGTACGCAACGAGATCGGGGCGGTGGCCACCTTCCGGGACGTCACCGTCGTGCCGGCGCTGCCCAAGACGCGGTCGGGCAAGATCCTGCGGAAGACCATGCGGCAGATCGCGGATCATGAAGAGTACACAGTGCCCTCGACCATCGAGGACCCCGACGTGCTGACGGCGCTGGCCGATCAGCTCAGGGGCTGAGCATGCTCGACGCCTTGATACGCAACGCGATCCGGCTCGTACCGTTCGTCGGGATCGTCGGCACGATCATCACCACGCTCATCGACGCGTTCACCCCCGGCGGTGACCTGGGCCGGGATCTGCTCGAGAATTCGGTGCTGTGGATGATCGGTGTCCAGGGATGGATGACCGGGTGCGGCCACATGTTCGTCGGTGAGCCGATCGCGGAGTCCATCGGGTGGCCACCGAAGACCCCGTGGCAGTGGGAGGTCGGGCTCGCCAGCCTCGCGACGGGTGTGTTGGGCGTGATCGCGTCGGGCTTCGGCGACGAATTCACCCTGGCCACCATCATCGCGTTCTCGGTGTTCTACCTGGGTGCCGCGGTGGGTCATGTGCGGGAGATGGTGATCCACCGGAACTTCAAGGCGGGCAACGCCGGCCCCATCTTCTTCTTCGACGTGCTGGTCCCGATCTATCTGATCGTGTTGTATGTGATCGTCGTGTAGCGGAGACTTGGCGCGTGCACCGAGACGAGCACCGCGAACTCCCCGTCGATCCCGACGAACGTCCGCTGCACCTCCGGGTGCATGCGCTCGCCTGGGTCTTCGCCGGGGGACTCGTCGGCACCGGCGTGCGGTACTGGGCCGAGGGAGCGTTTCCCGCCCAGCAGGGACACTGGCCGTGGGCGACGTTCGGGGTCAACATCATCGGCGCGTTCGTCCTGGGGGCGCTGCTGGAATTGCTTGCGCGGCTCGGCCACGACGAGGGATGGCGCCAGCGGATACGACTGTTCGGCGGCACCGGCATCTGTGGCGCGCTGACCACTTACAGCACGTTCGCGCTGGAGATCACCGAACTGACACGGGCGTCGGCGGTGGTGACCGCGTTGTCCTACGCGGTCGTCAGCGTGGTCCTCGGTCTCGCTGCGGCGGCGTGCGGGATCGCGCTCGCCTCCCGGGTGGCGCGGGCGTGATCGCGCTGGCCGTCATGGTGGCGGGTGCGCTGGGCGCGGTCTCCCGGTTCGTCGTCGACGGAGCGGTCAGAAACCGATGGCCGACGACGACGCCCTGGGGCACGTTCGCGATCAACGTCAGCGGCTCCGCGTTGCTGGGGCTGCTCGCCGGCCTCGTTGTCTTTCACGGGGCGCCACACGAGTGGCAGGTGATCGCCGGAACCGGGTTCTGCGGTGGCTACACGACTTTCAGCACGGCCGCGTTCGAGACGGTGCGGCTGGCGCAGCGGGAGGAGCGGTGGAGGTCCGGGGCATATGCGGTCGGAACGCTCGTCGCGTCGGTGACCGCGTGCGCGACGGGCATGTGGGTCGTCTGGCTCGCCTGACAGCCGGTTCGCGCCAACGGCTCGGCCCCGCGGCGAGAGTGTCGTCGCGGGGCCGAGAGGCGTTGTGTGTCAGCCGATCACTTGAGTTCGGCGCTGCTCTTGTTCAGCACACGCCGCGCAATGATCAGGTTCTGGATCTGCTGGGTTCCCTCGAAGATGTCGAGGATCTTGGAGTCACGGGCCCACTTCTCCACGAGCAGCCGCTCCGAGTACCCGAGGGTGCCGGTCAGTTCGACGACCTTGTTGGTGACGTCGGTGGCGGTGCGTCCGGCCTTGGCCTTCGACATCGACGCCTCGGTGGAGTTCGGCTGCTTGTTGTCGGCCATCCACGCCGCCCGCATCGTGTGCAGGTACGCGGCCTCGAAATCGGCTTCCATCCGCAGGAATTCGGCCGCGGCGGCATGCTGGTCGGCGGCGGGCCGATCGTAGTCGACCTCGATGCCGGCCTCGTCGAGAATCCGGCGCAGCTCCTCGAGCGCGGCGCGGGTCACACCCACGGCCATGCCGGCCACCAGCGGACGGGTGTTGTCGAAGGTCTGCATGACCCCGCCGAACCCCTTCTTGGTGTCGACCTCGGGTGAGCCGAGCAGGTTCTCCTTCGGGATGCGGCAGTTCTCGAAGCGGATCGCGGCGGTGTCGGAGACCTTGATCCCGAGCTTGTGCTCGAGACGTTCGACGGTGACGCCCGGATGGGTGCGGGGAACCACGAAGCTCTTGATGGCGGCCCGGCCGGCGCTCTTGTCGACCGTCGCCCAGACGACGATGTGGGTTGCGCGCGACCCCGCGGTCACGTAGATCTTCTCGCCGTTGATGACGTACTCGTCGCCGTCGAGCGTGGCCGTGGTGGAGACGGCGGCCGAGTCGGAACCGAAACCGGGCTCGGTGATGGCCATCGCGGCCCACACCTTGCCGAATCGTTCGAGCTGTTCGTCGGTGGCGACCGCGGCGATCGCCGAGTTGCCGAGTCCCTGGTAGGGGATGCTCAGCATGAGACCGACGTCGCCCCAAGAGGTTTCGATCACGTTGACCACGGACTGCATGTTGCCGCCGTTGACCACCGCGCCGTCGGACTTCGGCTTCTCCTTCTTCTGCTGGCTACGACCGCCGTCGGCGCCCGCACCGGCCTGGCCGGTCTCGGACAGGCCGTCGTACAGGCTTGCCAGGGTGTCGAGCTCGACGGGGTAATCGTGCTCGCGCAGGTCGTACTTGCGGGAGATGGGCCGGAATATCTCCGCCGCCGCCTGATGGGCCTGGTCGACGGTGACGTTCAGCTTCTTCGGGAGTTCGAGATTGATGCTCATGAGAGATTCTTTCGCTGCATTCCGAACGCGGTCAGAGGACGACGATGCCTTCGCCGATGCCGGCGCCGCGGAGGTCGCGGTACCAGCGTTCGACGGGGTGCTCCTTGGTGAAACCGTGGCCGCCGAGCAGCTGGACGCCGTCGAGACCGATCTGCAGGCCCTTGTCGATCGTCAGCTTGCGGGCGAGTGCTGCCTCGCGGGCGAAGGACAGGCCCTGCTCGGCGCGGGCGGCACCGCGCAGCGTGACGAGGCGGATCGAGTCGACCTCGGTCGCCATCGTGGCGACCATGAAGGCGACCGCCTGACGGTTGGAGATGGGCTCGCCGAACGCTTCACGCTCGTTCACGTAGGGGATGACGTAGTCGAGGACGGCGCGCGCGGTGCCGGCGGCCAGCGCCGACCAGCCCAGGCGGGACAACCGCACGACGTCGCGGTAGGCGGTCGCCGCGGCGTCGGGTTCGCCGCCGATGATCGCGCTTGCCGGGACGGCGACGTCCTGCAGGAGCAGGCGCCCCATCCCCGCGGCACGCACGCCCATGCCCGGGTCGGCTTCGACGATCAGGCCCTTGCTGTCGGATTCGACGATGAACAGGGTCGGCTTGCCGTCGAGCTGGGCGCCGACGATGAACAGCTCCGAGGAACCGGCGGCCGGGACGAAAGACTTGACGCCGTTGAGGCGGAAGCCGCTGGGCACGCGGGTCGCCTTGGTGTTCAAGGCGAAGGCGTCGAACAGCGGACGGGGCTCGGCGATGACGACGGCCGCCTGGGGCACGTTCTCACCGGCGAAGTCGGGCAGGTAGGTGCGCTGCTGCTCGTCGGTGCCGAAGTTGGTGAGCGTGGTGGCCACACCGCTCGGCGCGAGCAGCGGAAGCGCGAGTCCCATGTCGCCGTAGGCCATTGCCTCGGCGACGAGCGCATTGGTGACGACACCGCGCTCGGTGGCCGCGCCCTCGAACTCCTCGGGGACGTTGATCATCGTGATGCCGAGTTCGGCCGACCGCTTGACGATGTCCTCGGGTGCGGCGGCCGCCGCGTCGGCGTCGTGGGCGGCGGGGCGCAGGATCTCGGTGGCGAACTCCTTCACCGTCTCCGAGATCATCTGCTGTTCGTCGTCGGGGGTGAGGTTGAAGTAGTCCTTGGGTGCGCTGGTGAGTCGCTTGGCCTGACCCGAGCCGCCGCCCTGTGCTGCCTTGAACGCGCGGTTCGCCGCCCCGAGGGTCTGGAATCCGGTCTTGGTGCCCTGGTAGGCGATGCGGTTGATCGGCTCGCGGATCTTGTACTTCTCGGCGAACTCGGACCCGGTCACCGTGGTCAGGACGCGCATCGCGGTGCCGATGAAGTTGCGCGGATGCGGGTTGCGTCCGACTGCGGAGGTGTCGCGCGGTTCGGTGTGAGTTGTCATGATCACCAGCCGTTTCTTTCCAGTCGCCCCGGTCGGGGTCTCTGCGTGGATCCACATGTGTGGGTGGACAGGGTCGATGCGACCGACCTTACTCGGTAGTAAGTCCCAACCTTACTTCGGAGTAAGAAGTTTGTCACGCACTTGCCCGACCCCACCCGTCGGCACACCCGCTACGCTGGCCGCATGACCCTCGATCACCGCCGCGAACAGGGCTTATCGGCCAATCAGGTGGTGGGCGCGACGACCGTCGCCGTGGTCGGTGCCGCCGCACTCGGAGCTGCCAGTGTGTTCACCCCGGGCGGCGTCGACGCCGGACCGCAACTCTGCCCGTTCGCGGTGATGACCGGCCTCCCGTGCCCCGGATGTGGACTCACCCGCAGCTGGGTGGCACTCATGCACGGCGACGTCGGGTCAGCGTTCACGTTCAACATCTTCGGGCCGGTGTTCCTGGTGCTGACCGCGACCACCGTGGTGGCTGCGACCCTCACCCTGGTGCGCCGTCGCGGGTCGCCGCTGTCGAGGTGGCGCGACCTCGTGCTCGGCCCGGTCGGTGCCGTTCTGCTGGGGGTGTGGTTGGCCTACGGTCTCGCGCGGATTCTCGACGCGGTGGTCGGTTGGGGGTTCTTCCCGGTCGTGGTGTGAGCGTGCCGCTGTGTGAGCGCGCGTGAGCGTGCACAGTGGACATATGCAGATCACCCACTTCGGCCATTCCTGTCTGCTCGTCGAGATCGACGGGACCAAGGTGCTCTTCGATCCGGGGAACTTCTCGCACGGGTTCGACGGCATCAGCGGTCTCGACGCCATCCTGATCACCCATCAGCATCCCGACCACTGCGACGTCGCGAAGCTGCCCGACCTCGTCGCGGCCAACCCCGACGCGATCCTGTACGCCGACCCGCAGACGACGAGTCAACTCAACGGCGATGCCGTGGCCGGCGAGTGGACGGCCGCCCGCAGCGGCGACCAGATCGAGATAGGCTCGCTCACCGCACGTTTCACCGGCGGCCGGCATGCGGTGATCCACCCCGAGATCCCGGTCATCGACAACGTCGCCTACGTCCTCGGCACCGCCGAGCAGCCGGGACAGTTCATGCATCCGGGCGATTCGTTCTACATCCCGTTCGAACACGTCGACGTGCTCGCGCTTCCGTCGGCCGCACCGTGGATGAAACTCAGTGAGTCGGTCGACTATCTGCGCGCGATGGCGCCCCGCGTCGCGGTGCCCATCCATCAGGCGATCCTGTCCGACGCCGGTAGCGGGATCCACTACGGGCGACTGGCCGACATGAAGGCCGACGCGACCGAGTTCACGGTGCTGGAGAAGGAGCGCGCCACGCAGGTCTGAGTGGGTTCGGGGGCCCTGCTCCCTAATCCGAAAGAACCACAGACCCGCTGGCCCGCCCTGCTCCCTGAGGAGCGCCCGGAGCTTGCGGAGGGCGCGTCACGAAGGGTCTCCGCCTCATCGATCGCCGGCGCCCCCCGGGTGCGCTCGGTGGACGGCGACGAGCTCGTTGAGGTGGGTGGCCACCTGGATCAGCGGGGTGGTGGTCTGTGAGGCCTCCGACAGGACCACCGCGCCCTCGATCGCCGCGACGATGGTGGTGGCCAGGGAGGCGGTTGCTTCGGGCGCGATGCCGTCGTCGCGGAGCCGACGCTCGATGAGATCCCGCCACTCGTCGAAGACGTCGGCGGCGGCGGCCGCGGCTTCCGGTGCCGACAGGCGGCCCAGTGCGGCGGCCACCACGGGGCACCCGCCCTCGAAGTCCGTGGTGGACAGCGCTGCCGACCACATGTCGGCGAACGCCATGATCGGGTCGGCCTCGGCGACGATCTCGGTGAGGAGTGCGGTGATCATGCCGCCCGAGCTGCGCGTGGCGGCCGCCATCAGTTCCGACTTGCCGCCCGGGAAGTTGAGATAGATGGATCGGCGGGCGACGCCGCTGTGTTCGAGGATGTCCGAGACGGCAGTGCCCGCGACACCGTGCCGTCGCATGAGATCCGCGGTCGCCTCGATCAATTGGTCTCGCGCTGCCATCGAATGCCACTCCCTCGTCCGTCACGGGCCCACCGGGCGACCGGCCGCTCCTTGCAGTATACCAATCGGTCTACTAGGGTCCTCGGAAGTAGACCAATCGGTATAGAACCGGGTTCGTCCCCGGGGCACACGCAATCCAGTCGTAGGAGATGAAGATGACCGACACGGTGACACTGGCAGCACCTCTGACGCTTCCCTCGGGTCAGGTCCTGCCGAACCGGATCATGAAAGCAGCCCTGAGCGAGGGTCTGGGCGATGCGGGTGCCGGCCCGGACGATCGTCTGGAGCGTCTCTACTCGCGCTGGGCGGCGGGCTCCTACGGCCTGGTCGTCACCGGCAATGTGATGGTGGATCGGCGGTATCTCGGGGAGCCCGGGAACGTCGTGGTCGAGGACGACCGGCATCTCGATGCGCTCACGCGTTGGGCGAAGACCACGCAGGACGGTGGATCACCCATCTGGATGCAGATCAATCACCCGGGGCGACAAGCCAATCCGTTGACGACCGAGGGCCGTGTGGTGGCTCCGTCGGCCGTTCGCCTCGCCATCCCGGGGGTGCCGACCCCGCGCGCCCTCGCCGACGCGGAGATCAAAGAGATCATCTCGCGATTCGCGACCACCGCCGCGGTGGCCGAGGCGGCGGGTTTCGACGGGGTGCAGATCCACGGCGCCCACGGATATCTGCTGTCACAGTTCTTGTCGCCGCTGGCGAACCGACGCGAGGACAGGTGGGGCGGCTCCATCGAGAACCGGGCTCGTTTCGCCCTCGAGGTCGTCCGTGCGGTGCGCGCTGCAGTCCGGCCAGGTTTCGGTGTCGGCATCAAGCTGAACTCCGCGGACTTCCAGCGTGGCGGATTCTCCGAAGACGAGTCGCGCACCGTGATCGCGTTGCTCGCGTCCGAGCAGCTCGATCTCATCGAGATCAGCGGCGGCAGCTATGAGTCGCCCGCGATGATGGGGCGGCCCGTCCAGTCGGCGAGCACTCGCGAGAGGGAGGCGTACTTCCTGGAGTACGCCGTCACCGTCCGCGAACTCGCCGCGGGGATCCCGCTCGCCGTCACCGGCGGCTTCCGCACGCAGACAGCCATGGCGGCCGCGATCGCCGACGGCGCCTGCGACCTCGTCGGGATCGGACGACCGACGGTGACCACACCCACCGCAGCGCTCGACGTGATGACCGGCGACCTCGATCGTCTGACGTCGCAGCAGCAGCGGTTGCCGCTTCCGTCCCGACTGTCCGGCACCGCGACCGCCAGGTCTCTGGAAGGGGCACTCGACCTGCAGTGGCACACCGACCAACTGCACCGGATGGCCGGCGGCGAAGACCCGAACCCGGCCCGTCCGCTCTGGCGGACCGCGGTGACGACGGTGCGGCGCAACGGGATCGGCGCGCTGCGAAGCACGCGGAACGTGAAGTCGCGCGATGCCAGGGCGGTCCGGAAGTTCCGGTTCGAGCGCAACGTCGGACGCTACCTCGCCAATCCGGCTGTGGCCGCGCTCAATCGCCTCGGGATCGGCACCCACCTGGCGACGGACCTGGAGACCGTCGGCCGCAAGACGGGTCTGGCCCGCAGGGTTCCGGTGTCGGCCGCCTTCGACTCCGACGGAGCCTGGGTCATCAGTCAGCACGGCAAGCGGTCGGGATGGGGGATCAACATCACGGCGAACCCGACGGTGCGCATCCGCCACGGCCGTCAGTGGCGCACGGGGACAGCGCAGTTCGTACCCGACGACGACGTGGTCGCGCGAGCGCGTACCTTCGCCACCAGTCCACTGTTCGCCGGTCTGACGTCGGCCACCATCCGCGCGCTCCAGAGTGACCCGATCTCGGTACGGATCACCTTCACCGACTGAAGTGCCCCTCAGGCGCGCAGCGACTCCACGACTTCAGGCGCGCAGCGCCTTCGACACCTCAGGCGCGCAGCGCCTCCACGACCTCGTCGTGCAGCAGTCCGTTGCTGGCCACCGCGCTGCCGCCGGCGGGGCCGGGCGTGCCGTCGAGGGCGGTGAACCGTCCGCCCGCCTCACGCACCAGGATGTCGAGGGGGGCCAGGTCCCACAGCGAGACCTCCGGTTCGGCGGTGACGTCGACCGCTCCTTCGGCGACGAGGCAGTAGTTGAAGAAGTCCCCGTAGCCGCGCACGCGCCACACCCGGTCGGTGAGGTCGATGAATCGGTCGCGGATACCGCGGTCGGCCCAGCCGGACAGGCTCGAGAACGCGAGGCTCGCCGATCCGAGGTCGGCGACCCCGGACACCGACAAGCGTCGCACCTCGTCGTCGCCGAATCGGGCGTGGGCGCCGAGACCCGTTGCCGCCCACCAGCGCCGGTGGAGTGCCGGTGCCGAGACCACGCCCACCGTCGGCACGCCGTCGATGAGGAGCGCGATCAGTGTCGCCCACACCGGGACACCGCGCACGAAGTTCTTGGTGCCGTCGATGGGATCGATGACCCATTGCCGTCCGGACAGCGTGGCGTCGCCGCCGAACTCCTCGCCGAGGACGGTGTCCGCGGGCCGGCGTGCGGCGAGCCGTTCGCGGATCATCGTCTCGCAGGCCAGATCGGCGTCGGACACGGGTGTGAGGTCGGGTTTGTCGTCGACGCGGAGGTCGACGGCCCCGAACCGGTCCATCGTCAGCACGTCGGCGGAGTCGGCGAGTGAGAGTGCGAGTTCGACGTCGTCGCTGAACTTCGTCGGGCCGGGAGGGACGGACATGCCCGGTAGGGTAGCTCTCATGTGGCTGACCGTGACGTTCACCCTGTTGATCGCGGCACTCATCGTGGTGCTGGTGGTGCAGTGGCAGCGCGGGCGCAATCCGCAGCCGATGTCGGCGGCGAAGGCCTCCCAGTTCGTGCAGGGCACGTTCACGATCGTCGGGGTCTCCGACCGCGACGACGATCCGACCACGAGCGCCACCGACAAGAACGGCGACCGGTTCTGCACGATCTCCGGGACGATCGTCGGTCCCGAGACCAATCCGACCGAGGTGTACGGGACGCTCGTCCTCGGTGCGGGTGACCCGTGGCCCCAGATCGGCGACGATCTGCCGGTCCTCTACAAACCGCAGAAGGCCGCGACGTCGTGGCGGTTCGGGGTGATGCCCGAGCAGGGGCCCGGCCCACTCTGATCCTCCCGGGCGCTCGCGCGCCGGACTGTCGGTACTCTGGATAACCGTGCATCCCGACGTGACCGCAGACCTCGAATCCCTCGACGCCACCTTGACCACCGTTGAGAAGGTGCTCGATCTCGAGGAGCTCCGTCGTCGCATCGACGAACTCGAGATGCAGGCCTCTGACCCGGACCTGTGGAACGACCAGGACCATGCCCAGAAGGTGACCAGCGAGCTGTCCCACGCGCAGTCCGAACTCCGGAAGGTCTCCGAGCTGCGCCAGCGACTCGAGGACCTGCCGGTGCTCTACGAGCTGGCCGAGGCCGAAGAAGGTGACGACAGGGTCGCCGCGCTGGCCGACGCCGACTCCGAGCGCGAGAGCCTGCGGACCGACATCCAGGCGATGGAGGTCAAGACGATGCTCGCCGGCGAATACGACTCGCGCGACGCGGTCGTCAACATCCGTTCCGGCGCCGGCGGCGTCGACGCGGCCGACTGGGCGCAGATGCTGATGCGCATGTACATCCGCTGGGCCGAGCAGAAGGGTTACGGTGTCGAGGTCTACGACACGTCCTATGCAGAGGAGGCGGGCCTCAAGAGTGCGACCTTCGCGGTGAAGGCCCCGTACATGTACGGCACGCTCTCGGTCGAACAGGGCACCCATCGACTCGTGCGCATCAGTCCGTTCGACAACCAGAGCCGGCGCCAGACGTCTTTCGCCGAGGTCGAGGTGCTGCCGGTGGTCGAGACCACCGACCACATCGACGTCGACGAGAACGACATCAAGGTCGACGTCTATCGGTCGTCGGGTCCCGGTGGGCAGTCGGTCAACACGACCGACTCGGCGGTCCGCCTGACGCACATCCCGACCGGCATCGTCGTGACGTGTCAGAACGAGAAGAGTCAGCTGCAGAACAAGGCGTCGGCGATGCGCGTCCTGCAAGCCAAGCTCCTCGACCGCAAGCGGCAAGAGGAACGCGCCGAGCTCGATGCGCTGAAGGGTGACGGCGGCTCGAGCTGGGGCAACCAGATGCGTTCCTACGTCCTGCACCCGTACCAGATGGTGAAGGACCTGCGGACCGGCGTCGAGGACAACAACCCGACGTCGGTGCTCGACGGCGAACTGGACAAGTTCATCGAGGCCGGGATCCGCTGGCGGATGGCGACCGCCGAAGCGTGATCGCCTCACCCGCCGATCTGCTGCTGGCCGCTGAGCCGAGCCCGACCGAACTGCTCCTCGGTCGGGTCTATGTCTGGCTCGTCACCAGCGGCCTGGAAATCGTGATCTGGATCCTGGGCGCGGTCCTGCTGGCCCGTCTGATCCGATGGTTCGCCGACAAATACGCCTCGCGTGTGGATTCGCGGTTCTCGACCAGCGATCTCATCGTGCAGACCGAAGACGCGAAGCATCGTCGGGCGCTGGTCGACGTCGTCGCCTGGACCTTGATCGTCGTGATCGCGATCATCGTGATCATCCACTCACTGTCGGTGTTCGGCATTCCGCTGACCGGGCTGACCGGGCCCACGGCGGTGATCGGTGCCGCACTCGGCTTCGGTGCACAGCGCATCGTGCAGGACATCCTGGCCGGGTTCTTCGTCGTCGCGGAGAAGCAGTACGGCTACGGCGACGTGGTCGATCTGACCGTGACCGGCAATTCGCCCGCCGAGGGCACCGTGGAGGACGTGACGCTGCGGGTGACCAAGCTGCGCACCGCCGAAGGAGAGGTCATCACCGTTCCCAACGGGCAGATCGTCAAGGCCACCAACCTCTCGAAGGACTGGGCGCGCGCGGTTGTCGACGTCCCGGTTCCGTCCGAAGCCGACATCGGGATGGTCAACGAGACGCTGGATCGGGTCGGCCGCGAGTTCTACGCGTTGCCGCGGTGGCACGACATCCTGCTCGACGCACCGTCGTCGCTCGGCGTCATCAGCCTCGAGCTCGACGCGATCACGGTGCGCATGGTGACGCGCACCCTGCCGGGCAAACAGTTCGAGGTGGGACGTGCGTTGCGTGTCCACATCATCCGCGCGCTGGCACGTGAGGGAATCAACGTGCCCGCTCGCGAGGTACGCGCCGCCGGAGGGCCACCGGCAACGCAGGCCGACCAAGGCAACCGGGACGGGGGAGACTGATGGTGGACTCACCGAACGCCCCGGGCCGGCACGGGTCCGGCGAGAACCACCCCGAGCGGCCCATCCCCGGCGCGGACGACCCGACCCAGATCATCCCGACGCAGGGCATCCCTCCGCAGGACCCGTCACCACCCGAGTCGCCGGCCGCCCCCGACCGCAGGCGGCGGTTCGACTGGGGTCACATCGCACGGACCCGGGTCCGCACGAGCACCGCGATCCTCGTCGCCGTGTTCCTGGCGTGCTGCGTGCTGTACGGATACACCTCGCAGCGCTACGGGGTCGTGGCCCCGGCTCCCGCCCGACCCGCCCCGACGACCTCGCAGACGGTCGAACCGACCTACGAGCCACCGCCGACCACGTCGTCGACGACCACCACCAGCACCGAACCGTCGACGACCGACACGACCGGCGGCGTGGAGGGCACGGACGGCACCTCGACCGACGGAACGGGATCGCAGACGCCGAGCACGAGCCGCGAGACCATCCCGGGACTGCCGAACATCCCGTTCCCGAATTTCGGCGGACAAACCCCGACCACGACGGTCCCGACACGCTGACGCGGCCGGAAACGGCTGGTCAAGCGTGCGGCCGCGCCGGTATGTCGCGCCTGAACACGCTCTCAGGAGTCGTCGTTACACTGGCACACCGTGATCAAGCTGGAGAACGTCACGATGCAGTACAAGGCGTCCAGTCGACCCGCTCTGAAGGATCTGAGCCTCGAGGTCGACAAGGGGGAGTTCGCGTTTCTGATCGGTCCGTCGGGATCGGGCAAGTCGACGTTCTTCCGGCTCCTCCTCAAGGAGGACCGTCCGACGAGTGGCGACGTGTATCTCGGCGAGTTCCACGTCAACCGGCTGCGGGCGCGCGCGGTGCCGAAGCTGCGGCAGTCCATCGGGTGCGTGTTCCAGGATTTCCGGCTGCTGCAGAAGAAGACCGTCGCCGAGAATGTCGCGTTCGCGCTCGAGGTGATCGGACAGCCGAAATCGACCATTCAGCGTGTCGTGCCCGAGGTGCTCGAGTACGTGGGTCTGGAGGGCAAGCACGATCGCATGCCCTACGAGCTGTCCGGCGGCGAGATGCAGCGCGTGGCGATCGCGCGCGCCATCGTGAACCGGCCGCTGGTGCTCCTCGCCGACGAGCCGACCGGAAACCTCGACCCGGAGACCAGTGAGGAGATCGTCGACGTCCTCGACCGCGTCAACCGTCGGGGCACCACCGTGGTGATGGCCACCCACGACCGCCACATCGTCGACGCCATGCGCCGGCGGGTCCTCGAGTTCGACAACGGACAGCTCGTGCGCAACGACCCCCAAGGTGTGTACGGGATCGGCTGACCAACCGCGCCCTGCAATCACACACCCACGACCCAAGGACTGTCTGAGCAAGCATGCGAGCGAATTTCATCCTGAGCGAGGTTCTCAACGGACTCCGCCGCAACGCGACCATGACCATCGCGATGATCATCACCACGGCGATCACGCTGGGCATGTTCGGCGGCGGTCTGCTGGTGATCCAGATGGCCGACAAGAGTCAGCAGATCTTCCTCGACCGCGTGGAGATGGAGTTCTACCTCAATCCCGAGGTGACCGAACGGGATCCGCAGTGCGAGTCCGACCCGTGTGCCCAGTTGCGTCGCGGGCTCGAGAACGAGCCGGGCGTGACCTCGGTGACCTACCTGGACAAGGACGAGGCCTTCAAGCGCGCCAAGGAGATCTTCGCGAACAACCCCGACCTCGCCGAGAACATCGTGGAGGGCACGCTGCCCGCCTCCCTGCGTGTGCGGGTGTCCGACCCAGGGCAGTTCGATGCGGTGCTCACCAAATACGCGGACCGGAAAGACCTGGGCGTGGACGCCTTCAAGGACGACCGCAAACTGGTGCAGCGGATCTTCAGCGTGCTCGACGGGGTCCGCAACGCGACGTTCGCCATCGCCTCGGTACTGGCGATCGCGGCGATCCTGTTGATCATCAACACCGTTCAGGTCGCTGCGTTCACCAGACGGACCGAGGTCTCGATCATGCGCCTGGTGGGCGCCACCCGGTGGTACACCCAGCTGCCATTCCTCCTCGAGGCGGTGGTGTCCGCCTTCGTCGGCTCCGTGCTGGCCATCGGCGGTCTCTTGCTGGCCAAGAAGTTCTTCTTCGACAACGCGTTACGCGAGTTGTACGGGGTCAGTTTCTTCGCCCGGATCGAGTTGACCGACGTGCTGTTCGTCGCACCGTTCCTGGTGCTCGGCGGAATTGTGTTGGCCGGCGCGACCGCGTATGTCACGCTTCGTGTCTATGTCCGGGAATGATCCGTCCGTGCCGACGGTTCCGATTGTCGGCTGTCAGCAACACGTGGGTCGTCCGCAGGTCGGCCGGTATCGAGTCGAGGAGGTGAGTGCATGCCGAAGGAAAAGGGACGCAATGTGATCGCGTCCAACCGGAAGGCCCGGCACAACTACGCCATCCTCGACGTCTACGAGGCCGGGATCGTGCTCGTGGGCACCGAGGTGAAGAGCCTCCGCGCAGGCAAGGCCTCGCTGGTCGACGCGTTCGCGACGATCGACGACGGCGAGGTCTGGCTCCATGCCCTGCACATCGCCGAGTACGGCAACGGCTCGTGGACCAACCACTCTGTGCGGCGCAAACGCAAACTGCTCATGCACCGCCGCGAGATCGACAACCTGGTCGGCAAGATCCGCGACGGCAATCTCACGCTTGTGCCGTTGTCGATGTACTTCAACGACGGCAAGGTGAAGGTCGAGCTCGCACTCGCGCGCGGTAAGCAGGCCCACGACAAGCGCCAGGACATCGCCAAGCGGACCGCCCAGCGCGAGGTCGAGCGTGAGGTCGGTCGTCGCGTGAAGGGGATGGGGTGAGTCAGCCGCTCGTCTCGGGCTGACGTTGCTGCGCTCCACCCATCTGCGGTCCACCCATCTGGGGGCCGCCTCCCATTCCCGGGCCGTTGTCGCCCTGCTGCCAGACGGCGGCGGGTGTCGGCCGGTCAGACGTTGTATCGCCGGTGATGTAGCCGGCGCCGAACCCCAGTCCGCCCGCGACGATGGCCAGTCCGGCTGCGCCGGCGATCAGGGCCGACCGGGCCGGGGCGGTCTTCGGGGCCACCGGTCGCGGGGCGGGGGAGGCGTGGTCGGGTTCGTGCTCGCCGGGGGTCGGGGAGGTCATCTCGGTCTCGCTCTCGTCGGTCGGCCGAAGTCCGTCCTCGGCTCACGAGGTCTCCACGATCCCGGCGGCGCCTGGGCCGGGCCTGGCGGGCAGCTGTGAATGAGCTGGCAGCTCATCCGACCTCGCCCTTCGCGCGGGTCGTCGGCGTCACGCGGCGCGGTCGGCGCTGATCTGCTCGGTCCGGTGCATCGTCGAGACGTCGGCACTCGGGCGGTAGGTGCGCTCGTAGCGCTCGATGTCGGCTCGTCGCAGGAGTGGTGTCATCGGGTCGGCGGAGAGGATGTCGCCGCCCGAGAAGCGTGATCGACGGCTGAGCACCGACTGGTGCCGGAAGCACGCGACAGATGTCGTCAAGAGGACCGCCATCCCGACGCCGAACGGCCACGCGGGCGCGGCGACGCCATCGGCCAACGCCACCACGAACAACCCGAGAAACAGAAACGCGAGCAGCAGGATCAAGTATCCGGTGAAAGCAAAACATGTCGATCGAGGCGTTCCGCGCACGACGAACTCCTTCCGTTGAGTGGTCCCGACCCGATTCGCTACACCCACTGTAGCGCTACGCTACGTGTAGCGTTTCGCCGCGCGGTATCATTTCTGCCAGAGATCGGATCCGGAGTGGCTGGAAGTGCGAGGTGATCACGAGTGGCAGGCGACAGCGGCACGAAGATCGTCCGGTCGACCCTCGAACTGCTCCGCACCCGCGGGCCGGCGGGGGTCACGGTCGAGAGCGTCGCCGCCCACTCCGGGGTGGCGCGCACGACGATCTATCGCCGATACCGCAACCGGAACGAGATGCTCAGCGCCGCGTTGCTGGAGGTCGCGGTGGTCGAGCCGCCCGATGCGGACCTGTCCGCCGAGGCCCGGCTCCGCTGGGTGGTGCGCCACGCGGCGTCGATGGTGGTCGACGGCATCGGTTTCGGCGGCATGGCGGCCCTGCTGACCGATTCCGATCCCGAGTTCGGCGTCCTTTTCCGGCAGGTGCTGGCGCGGCATCGCTCCGAACTCCGGGAAGTCCTCGACGCGGGCAAACGGAACGGTCAGTTCGCGTCGTCGATGGAGCCTGAAGTGCTGGTCGACGGCATCGTCGGGGCGCTCGTCGCCGAGCGCGCCCGCACGGGAGGTGTCGCCGACGACTGGGAGGACCGAACGGTCACCGCCTTCGCTCCCATGGCCTTCGCCGCCGACGGTGACCGCCGAGGACGCGCGCCGGGGAAACGGGAATGAACTCTGCGCAACGAGTTGTTAGACTGAAGTGCTCGCTGACTTCCGTCGGCGGGTCCTACTCGGGGCTGATCGGTTTCGACTTCGTGCGTCGAGATAGGGGAAGCGTGTCGGTGCAGGCTGGAGACCACCGTAAGCGTCGCAGCAACCAATTAAGCGCCGATTCCAATCAGCGCGACTACGCCCTCGCTGCCTAAGTAGCGCCGGCTAGTCTGTCGGCCCGGGTTATGCTCCCAGACCCGGATGCCGGCATCATCCATGGGAGCTCACCGTCCTCGCCGGTCGCGGGTGAGGTCGGAACATCAAACAGCGACTGGGATCGTCATCTCGGCTTGTTCGCGTGACCGGGAGATCCAAGTAGAGACATAGCGGACTGCACACGGAGAAGCCCTAACAACACGACGGAGGACCCGGGTTCAATTCCCGGCAGCTCCACGAGAAGCGCCCCACCTGTTCAGGTGGGGCGCTTTCGTTGTCTCTACGGGCAGGTCGGCTACCCGGTGCTCAGCGCGTCGAGGGTCGCACTCTCGCGATGCTTGCGTCGCTTCGTCACCACGCCGTGGGTCGGGCTGAACAGGTAGACACCGAAGAACGTGATGCCCTGGACCAGGACGACCATCCCGCCGGGGGAGGTGTCCTGGTAGTAGGAGACGTACAGGCCGATGACACCGCAGATCGCCGAGATGGCGGGCGCGATGATCAGCATCCGACCGAAGCGATCGGTGAGCAGTCGCGCGGTCGCGCCGGGGATGATGAGCATCGCGACCACGAGCACGATGCCGACGACCTGCAGCGCCGTGACCGCAGTCAGGGCGAGCAGCGCGAGCAGGGCCGCGCCGAGCAGCTTCGGGCTGAGACCGATCGCGAAGGCGTGCGTGCGGTCGAAGGCGTAGAGGGTGAAGTCGCGCCGCTTCAGCAGGAGCAGCGTCGCGACGATCGCGCCCAGGATCGCGATCTGCACCAGGTCCGACGTCGAGACACCCAGCAGGTTGCCGAAGATGATGTGGTTGAGGTCGGTCTGGCTCGGCGTCACCGAGATCAGGACCAGTCCGAAGGCGAAGAGGGTCGTGAAGACGATGCCGATGGCGGCGTCCTCCTTCACCCGGCCGCCATCGCGGACCGCGCCGATCAGTGCCACCGCGAGGAAACCGAAGATCACCGCGCCGATGGCGAACGGGACGCCGACGATGTAGGCGAGCACCACGCCCGGCAGCACCGCATGCGAGACGGCGTCGCCCATCAAAGACCAGCCGATCAGCACGAGCCAACACGACAGGAGCGCACACACGACCGAGGAGATCAACGTCGCCCACAGCGCGCGGGTCATGAACGCGTACGCGAACGGGTCGAGGAGGATGTCGACGATGTTCACGCGACCTCCTCGGGATGTTCGGAGCCGTGGCGTTCCGAAGTCGGCCGGGCGAGGGGATCGAGACCGAACGCGCGGACGAGATTCTCCGCGGTGATCACCTCGGTCGGCGCGCCCTGCGCGATCACCCGGCGCATCAGCAGGATCGCCTCGTCGGCCAGCTCCGGCAGGACCTGCAGGTCGTGCGTCGAGACCAGGATCGTCGTCCCGGCGTCGGCGAGTTCGCGCAGTAGCGCGGTGATGGTGGCCTCGGTGCGTTTGTCGACACCGGCGAACGGCTCGTCGAGCAACAGGATCCCCGCTTCCTGCGCGATGCCGCGGGCGACGAAGGCCCGCTTGCGCTGACCGCCGGACAGCCGGCCGATCTGGCGGTCGGCGAAGTCGGTGAGTTCGACGCGCGCCAGGGCTTCGTCGACGGCGTCGTGGTCGGCCCGCTTCGGTCGGCGCGTGAACCCGAGGTGGCCGTAGCGACCGGTCATCACGACGTCGCGGACCGAGATCGGGAAGCTCCAGTCGATGTCCTCCGACTGCGGTACGTAGCCGAGCGCGCCGGCACGACGCGCTGCGGTGGGGGTCCGGCCGCCGAGCCGGACCGTGCCGGTCGTCGGGGTCACCGAGCCCACGATCGTCTTGAACAGCGTCGACTTGCCCGAACCGTTCATGCCGACGAGGCCACACACCTGGCCGGCCGGCACGCGTACCGACGCGTGGTCGAGGGCGAGGATGTCGCCGTACCGGACGGTCACGTCCGTCACTTCGATGGCGGAACCGCTTGTCGCTGAGGCGTTCACGTGTTGCTCCCGGTCAGGCCCGACACGATGGTCGCGACGTCGTGGCGGATGAGGTCGAGGTAGGTGGGTACGGGGCCGTCGGCTTCGGAGAGCGAATCGACGTACAGGGTCCCGCCGAAACGGGCGTCGGTCGCGTTCACGACCTGCTTCATCGGGGCGTCGGAGACCGTGGACTCGCAGAACACGCCGGGGACGCGGTTGGCCCGCACGAAGTCGATCGTCTCGGCGACCTGTTGCGGCGTCGCCTGCTGTTCGGCGTTGACCGGCCAGATGTAGCGCTCGGTGAGTCCGGCGTCGCGGGCGAGGTAGGAGAACGCGCCTTCGCACGTCACAAGCGCCCTTTCGTTGGCGGGTAGCCCGGCGAGGGCGGAGGTGAGGTCGGTCTGCACCTCTTGCAGCTGTTTTTTGTATGCGGCCGCGTTGGATTCGAAGGTGGCGGCGCCGTCGGGGTCGAGCTCGGTGAACGCGCGGACCATGTTGTCGACGTAGATCTGGACGTTGACCGGACTCATCCACGCGTGCGGATTGGGTTTGCCCGCGTAGGCATCCGACGCGATGTCGATCGGCTCGATGCCCTCGCTGACGACCACGTGCCGGACGTCGAGTCCGTCGACGAACTGCGCGAACCAGGCTTCGAGGTTGAGCCCGTTGTCGAGGACCAGCGAGGCGGTCGCGGCGCGCCGGATATCGCCGGGGGTGGGCTCGTAACCGTGGATCTCGGCGCCCGGCTTGGTGATCGACTCCACCTCGAGGCGATCGCCGGCGACCTCGGAGGCGATGTCGGCGAGCACGGTGAACGTGGTGAGTACGACCTTCTCGTCGGGTAGCCGGCTCGACAGCGTGCAACCGGCGAGGACCGTGCAGACGGCGGTGAGGAGTGCCCCTGCGGTGAGGAACCGACGACGCGCGGGCTTGGGCATGCCGACACTATAGTTTCGGTTGTCCGAACTTTCTAGTTCGGGGGCTGGACGGCTCAGCCGAGCTCGAAGCCGTCGCTCACCGCCGCCGGGCGAGAACGTGGAACTCGGGAAAGCGGTGATCGTCGTCGGCTCGGTGTACCGTTCGCCATTCCTCGTCGTATCCGGCGTCGGCCAGTGCGGCGGACATGCGGTCCGGGTGCCATCGCCACGCGGGTGCCACCCGATGATCGAAGTCGACGATGCCCTCGTCGGCGCTCGCCTGGCCGGCGACCAGGACGATGCTGCCCGCGTCCATCCGTTCCGCCCAGCCTGCCAACACATCAGGTACGGCGTCGGGTGGCACATGGATCAGACTGAACCGGGCCAGGATCGCCGCGACGGTGACGCCGGCGAGCTCCGGCGCCCCGAGACGGGCGTCGTCGGAGACGAATCCGACTGCGGGGTGCGTCGACCGTGCGATTCGCAGCATCGATGTACTCGGGTCGACCCCGATCACATCGAAACCGCGTGCAGCGAGTTCGGCGGTCAGCAGGCCCGGCCCACACCCGACGTCGACCACTGTTCCGGTGACACCGCTGCCGCGGACGTGTTCGACGAACGCGTCGAAGGCGTGGCGTTGCAAGATGTTCGTGAACGGCGAGGGGAACGTCTCGGCGTACAGATCGGCCAGGGCGTCGTACCCGGGCTGGAACCCGGCGGTGCCGTGGCCGGCGCTCATGCGATCCGGACGCCGCGCGGCAGCTTGCCGGCGGGTATCCGCAGACGTCGGGCCGCGACGAGATATCCCAGGCCGCCGAGCATCAGGTAGATCCCCAGTCCGACGTACCACGAGTCCCCCATCTCGGAGGTCTGGTGGGCTGTTTCGCGAGCGATGTGTCCGGTGGGGGCCTGCTGGTCGACGTAACCGAAGGATATGTCGGCACACGTGCGAGGGCCGATGTACGGGCCCGCCCGCACCGCCGACAGCGTCTGCGAGATCTCCTGCGCGGTGCTGTCGGAGGCCCTCGTCGGATTCTCGGGTGTCGTGGACACGGCGTCGGCCACGATGAAGAACGGATTCGGGGCGAGGAGCCACCAGATGCGTTCCTGGTGGTGGAACTCTTCCTCGCGGGTGACCTCCTGACACGTCCAGGTGGGCGTCGGGCTCGATGGGTCCGTCACCGTGGTGTCGGTGCGGATCACCGAATGCATTTGTGCCGTCGTCGGATACAGGAGACCGAACGCCACCGGCAGGCCGAGGAGGAGGAAGAAGACGGCCGACTGCGTCAGCACCGCGGATCCCGCCGGGCGCGCTGTCACCGCGGAGAATCCGAGTCCGATGCCTGCATACGACGCGAAGACGAGTGCCAGGACGACGATGCCGAGCACGCTGCGCCAGATCGACTGGGGCGCTTCGACCAGGCCCCAGATCAGGTACGGTGCGGCGACGGCGACCAGGGCGATGCCCGCCACCCAGCTCCCGATGAGTTTGCCCAGCGCCAGTTGCCAATTGGTGATCCCGGTGTCCTGGACCACGGCCAGGGTCGCGTCCTTGCGGTCACCGTTGATCGTGGTCGCCGCCAGCGTGGGAGCCACGATGATCCCGAGCAGCAACAGGAATCCGAGCAAGAGCGCGTAGAGATTCGACGCCCAGCCGGTGTAGGTGCCGCCGAACACCCCCACGGCCAGGTACATGGACCCGAAGACCGCCAGCGAGGTCACGACGAAGGCCACGATGAGCGAGGCCTTCCATCTCGTCGTCCGCAGTCGCTGACGTAACTCGAGTTCGACGATGACGGCGACCATCCGCCACCACGACGAGAATCCGGTGCGTCGCGAGTCGTCCGTCGGGAGCGTGGTCGTGG
Source organism: Gordonia sp. G4 (assembly GCF_057770005.1). NCBI lineage: Bacteria > Bacillati > Actinomycetota > Actinomycetes > Mycobacteriales > Gordoniaceae > Gordonia > Gordonia sp. G4. The sequence continues at coordinate 5,467,377 of NZ_CM173442.1, read as the reverse complement.
TCATCGGCGCTCCGGGTCCAGTGCGAGGTAGGCGTCTTCGATGCCGGTGGACACGTGCGCGAATTCGCTGACCGCCGCCCCGGAGGCCACCAGTTGTGCGAGGTGCCGGGAGGCGGCGGTCTCGTCGTCGAAGCGCGTTTCCTGCGCCTGCCCCGGCGGTTGCCCGACGAGCCGGATGCGCCACACCCCACCGGCGGTACTCGGCGCCGTGTGGGTCCGGCCCTCGGTCATCAGGACGACGTCGTCGACCATTTCCTCCAGCTCGGAGAGGATGTGGGAGGACACCAGGATCGAGCACCCGTCGTCGGCGAGCCGGCGGAGCTGGCCGCGCAAGTCCATCCGGGACCGCGGGTCCATTCCGGAGGCCGGCTCGTCGAGCAGCAGGATCCGGGGTCGGTGCACCAGCGCGCGTGCGAAGCCGAGGCGTTGTTTCTGGCCGCGCGACAGCTCGTGCGCCGGCCGCGCCGCGAGATCGGTCAGGTGGACCAGTTCGAGGAGTTCACCGGCGCGCTGACGGGCCCGGGTGGTGGGCATTCCGTACAGCTTGCCGAAGGTCGTCAGGATCTCGTGCGCCGTGAGGCTCTCCCAGGTGCCGAAGATGTCCGGCATCCACCCGGTCAACCGGCGCATGTCCGCGGGGTCCACCGCCGCGTCGTCGACCACGATCGTGCCGCTGTCGGGGGCGAGCAGGCCGGCGAGGAGCAGCAGCAGGGTCGTCTTGCCTGCGCCGTTGGGCCCGACGAGCCCGCTGATCCTGCCGGATCTGAGTTCGAGGCCCGCCTCGGCGACGGCGGTGTGCCGGCCGAAGGTACGCGAGAGCCCGGTGGCGACCAGTGACATGCCACGACCGTAGCCCAGTCTCAGATGACTCCGGCTGCTCGCAACGCCGTGATCTCCTCGTCCGACAACCCCAGCAACCCGCCGTAGACGTCCTCGTTGTCGCAGCCGGGGGCCGGGGGACCGGCGTTGCGGATACCACCGGGAGTGTCGCTGAACTGCGGCACGACGCCGGGCCCGAGCACGGTGCGCTGCGCGCGTTCGTCGTAGTGTTCGGCGATCATCCCGCGCGCCCGCAGATGCGGGTCGGCGACCACCTCGGCAACCGAGTTCACCGGTCCGACAACCACTCCCGCGGCGCCGAGCACCTCGGTCAGCTTCTCCGGCGTGAACTGCCGCGACCAGTCGCCGATGAGTGCGTCGAGTTCGTCCTGGTTGCGTCCGCGAGCGGCGTGATCGGCGAACCGGTCGTCGGTCGCGAGTTCGGGCTGCCCCATCGCCGCGCAGAGCCGCGCGAAGACCGAGTCCTGATTGGCGGCGATGATGACGTGGGTGCCCTCGCTGGTCGGGTAGAGGTTCGACGGCGCGATGCCGTCGAGCCGGGTACCCGACGGGCCGCGCACGACACCGCCGGCGTCGTAGTCGGCGATGGCCGATTCCTGCACGGCCACACAGGATTCGATGAGTGAGGTGTCGACGACCTGACCCTTGCCGGTCACCGAACGCCGGTACAGTGCGGCGAGTGCGCCCTGCGCGGCGAACATGCCGGCGAGAGTGTCGCCCAGGGACAGGGCCAGCCGCGGCGGGAGCTGTCCCGGATACCCGTTGAGGTACCGAAGCCCGCTGGCGGCCTCGGCGACCGAGGCGTACCCGGCGCGCGTCGAATCCGGTCCGGTCTGGCCATAACCCGAGACACGCACCACGACGATGCCCGGATTGCGCGCGGACAGCACCTCGGGGCCGATATCCAGCCGCTCCAGTGTTCCGGGACGGAAGTTCTCGACGACGACGTCGGCACGCTCGACGAGATCGAGGAACAGGTCTCGACCTCGATCCGACCGCAGGTCGAGCGTGACCGCCTTCTTGTTGCGTCCGTGGACCGTCCAGTAGAACCGATGGCCGTCGACCTCGGCCTGCCCCCAGGTGCGGATCGGGTCGGGCTTGCCCGGCGCCTCGATCTTGATGACCTCGGCGCCCATGTCACCCAGCAACCGTGCGGCGTGGGGGCCTGCGATCAGCGTGCCCAACTCGATGACGGTGACGCCGTCGAGGGGGCCGGCGGGGTGTTCGCTCGTCGGTCGCGGCGAGGTATCGGTCATCAGGACAGTGTGGCCGGTCACCGAGAGCTCGCCAAGCCTCGACGCCGATGGAACGATTCGCCTCCACTGTTTCATTGACGCCGAACTCCGGCTAGGGTGTGTGGCGTCCAACACATCGGGGAGGCTGGAGAAACATGGTTGATCACGCGTCGGGAACGGGACTCCTGCCGGACATCCGGCTGGTCGACATGGTGTCGGGAGTCGCGTCGCTACGCGGTGACGCCGGGACGATCCTGCGGACGCTGCCGGAGATGCTGCCCAAACCGCCGACCACGAAGATGTCCATCGGCAAGCGGTTTCAGCAGAGTGTGCAGAAGTACCCCGATCGGGACTTCCTCCGGTTCGAGGGGTCGTCGATCTCCTACCGCGCGGCGAACGCCCATGCGAACCGGCTCGCGGACTTCCTCGTCCGGGAAGGTGTCGGTCGCGGTGACGTGGTCGCGGTGCTGTCGCGAAACCATCCCGACGTCGTCATCGCGATGCTGGCGATCGTCAAGATCGGGGCGATCTGCGGGATGCTGAACTTCAATCAGCGCGGCGCGGTGCTGGAGCACAGCCTCGGGCTCATCGAGCCGAAAGTGGTGCTCTACCAAGATGATCTGCTGGAAGCGTTGGAGTCGGTGCCGGCCGGGTGCCGCCCGGCGAAGGAGTACACCTTCGCCGAGCTCACGACGCTGACCGCACGGTGTTCGCCGCTCGACCGACCGGTCACCGAATCGATCGAGGTCGGCTCCACTGCGATCTACATCTTCACCTCGGGCACAACGGGTTACCCGAAGGCCAGCAAGATGAGCCACTATCGCTGGCTGGTCGCGATGAACGGCATCGGCGGTCTGGGAATCCGTTTGCGTGGTGACGACGTCATGTACACCGCGCTGCCGTTCTACCACAACAACGCTCTCACGATCTCGGTGTCGTCGGTCCTCGCGTCCGGTGCCTGCCTGGCCATCGGCAGGCAGTTCTCGGCGTCGAAGTTCATCGACGAGATCATCGAGAACGACGCCACCGCGTTCGCCTACATCGGCGAGCTGTGCCGTTATCTGCTTGCGCAACCGCCGAAGCCGACCGATCGCGCGCACCGACTCCGGCTGGCCGTCGGCAACGGTCTGCGCCCCGACATCTGGGACGCGTTCACCGAGCGATTCGGTATCGACCGCATCGTCGAGTTGTACGCGGCGAGTGAAGCGAACATCGGTTTCATCAACGTCTTCGGGTTGTCCAAGACGGCCGGGTTCTCGCCGTTGCCCTACACGATCGTCGAATACGACGAGGAGACCGGGGAGCCGCTGCGCGATCCCGACGGGCGGGTGAAACCGGTCGGCAGGGGCGGAACCGGTTTGCTTCTGGCGCAGATCAACTCGCGTGTGCCGTTCGACGGGTACACCGACCCGGAGGCGACCGAGCGCAAGATCGTCCGCGACGCGAAGCGTAAGGGCGACAAGTGGTTCAACAGCGGTGACGTCGTCCGCGATCAGGGTTTCTCACACATCGGCTTCGTCGACCGCATCGGCGACACCTTCCGCTGGAAGGGCGAGAACGTGGCCACCACCGAGGTCGAGGCGGTGCTCGACGCCCATCCGGCCGTCGAGGAGGCGGTCGTCTTCGGTGTGCCGGTTCCCGGCGTCGACGGGAAGGCGGGAATGGCCGCGATCAGTCTGCGCGAGGGCGAGACGTTCGACGCCGACGGGCTGGCCCGGCATGTGCGCGACGGTCTGCCCGCGTATGCGGTGCCGTTGTTCGTCCGGATCGTCCAGGCGCTGGAGCACACCTCGACGTTCAAGAACATGCGCACCGAACTCCGTAAACAGTCTTATGGCGAGACCGGCGACGACCCGCTGTATGTGCTCGCAGGGGAGAAGTACATCGAGTTCCATCCCGGGTACATCGACGAGTTGGCCGGAGCCCGCCCGAAGCGTTGACCGAACGGCGCCGACCGATCAGGCGCGGCGCAGAGCGGAGAGTCGTTCGCCGACGAAGTCGAGCGCGCTGCGCTGCCAGAGCCCGATGTGGTCGAGCATGGCGTGACCGCCGCCGGGCACCGGGATGAACTCGGCGTCGACTCCCAGGGCCGACAGCTCGTCGATCCCTTTGCGGGTCCGCTTCGCCAGCGTGCGGGTGTCGGCGTCACCGTGCACGGCGACGACCCGGGCACCGGGCTGGATGTGCCGCCAGTCGGCGAACTGCCACCACGGCGCCAGCCCGAGGACGCCGATGACCCGACGGTCGGCGGCGAGGTGCGCGGCCACACGTCCGCCCATCGAATGTCCGATGGCGACGACCGGCACGCCCGGGTGACGCCGGCAGATCTCGTCGAGCGCCGCACGGGCGGGGAGCATGGGCGAGTTCTCGTCGCCGTTCCAGCCGTACACGCGGTAGCCGACCTGACGGACGCGCACCGACCGGCCGAAACGCAGTTGCAGCGACCACGTGAACGGGTACATGCGCAGCGCGGACGGCTGCCAGGGACTGAAGGGTTTGTGACTGCTGTCCGTGCCGCCGGGGAGGACGAGCACGAGCAGGCCGGGGGAACAGCGTTCGGGTGACAACAGCCCCGACAATCCCGAGATCAGCATGTGTGCGGGTTCCTCCGATGCGGCGTCGACGTTCGTCTCACCGTAGCGATTCGGTTCCCGCGGCCGGACGGATCGGTTCGTCAACCGGGCGAACGGCGCGCGGGGTGGCAGAATCGCGGTCATGGCACATCCTCGCGCTGGTACCTTGGCCCTGCCCGAAGATCTCGTCGATGTGGACGCCTTGGTGCGTGCCTATTACGACAACACGCCCGATCCGTCGGACCCGTTGCAGCAGGTCGTGTTCGGGACCTCGGGACACCGTGGATCGAGCTTCGACAACGCGTTCAACGAAGCCCACATCCTCGCGACGACGCAGGCGATCGTCGACTATCGCCGTTCGGCCGGCATCTCCGGACCGCTGTTCATCGGCTTCGACACCCACGCTCTCTCGGTCCCGGCCTGGCGCACCGCACTCGAGGTGCTCGCGGCCAACGAGGTCACCGTCTACACCGCCGAGAGCGACTCGTTCACTCCCACCCCGGCAGTCAGTCGCGCCATCCTCATGTTCAACCGGGACAACCCGGGCGTGCTGTCCGACGGCATCGTCGTGACGCCGTCGCACAATCCGCCCCGCGACGGCGGGTTCAAGTACAACCCGCCCACCGGGGGGCCGGCGGACACGTCGATCACCTCGGTGGTCGCGGCGCGGGCGAACGAGCTTCTCGAGCAGAAACTCGAGGGTGTCGCGCGCATCCCGTTCGACCGTGCCCGCGGCGGCGAGCACGTCCACGACTATTCGTTCCTGCTCAATTACATCGACGGACTCGGCGAAGTGGTGGACATGCAGGCGATCCACGACGCCGGGGTCCGGATCGGTGCCGATCCGCTGGGCGGGGCATCGGTCGGGTACTGGGCCGGCCTCGCGTTCCGGTACAACCTCGACCATCTGACGGTCGTGAACCCGACCGTGGACCCGACGTTCTCGTTCATGACCCTCGACACCGACGGCAAGATCCGGATGGATTGCTCGTCGGCCAATGCCATGGCCTCGCTGATCTCCGCCCGCGACTCCTACGACATCGCGACGGGCAACGACGCCGACTCGGACCGCCACGGCATCGTCACGCCCGACGCCGGCCTGATGAACCCGAACCACTATCTGGCGGTCGCGATCGACTACCTGTTCACGCATCGTCCGCAGTGGTCGGAGTCGGCGGCCGTCGGCAAGACGCTCGTCTCGTCGTCGCTGATCGACCGGGTGGTCGCCGGGATCGGCCGCCCGCTGCTCGAGGTCCCCGTCGGTTTCAAGTGGTTTGTCGACGGCCTGCTGAACGGTCGGGTCGCCTTCGGCGGCGAGGAGAGCGCAGGCGCGTCGTTCCTGACGTTCGACGGCAGTCCGTGGTCGACGGACAAGGACGGCATCATCATGGCGCTGCTGGCGTCGGAGATCCTCGCGGTGACGGGCAAGACGCCGTCGCAGCGATATGCCGAACTCGCCGAGCAGTACGGGACGACGGCCTACGCGCGGATCGACGCGCCGGCCAGTCGGGAGCAGAAGGCGGTGCTGTCGAAGTTGTCGCCGGAGCAGGTGACGGCGACCGAGCTGGCCGGTGAACCCATCTCGGCGATCATGACGTCGGCGCCGGGCAACGGCGCCCCGATCGGTGGCCTCAAGGTGACGACGGAGAACGCCTGGTTCGCGGCACGCCCGTCGGGTACCGAGGACGTCTACAAGATCTATGCCGAATCCTTCAAGGGCACAGACCATCTCGCGCAGGTCCAGAAGGAGGCCCAACAGGTCGTCGACGCGGCGTTGGGGAGCTGACCTGCGGGCCCGCCCCGGGCCCGACGATCCCTCAGACAATTTTCAGCGCGCCGCCGTTATTGTCGGAATGTGAGCAAGAAGCGCAAGCCGGGAGCATCGGTGCCCCGCACGTCCAACTCGAAGTATCAGCCGAGCGCGCCGTCGAACACGATGACGTACGTGCTCGGCGGTGTGGCGATCCTGGTGATCGCCGGGCTCGTCATCGGCGGGATCTGGTGGAGCGGACGAGGCGAGGGTGAGACCGATCAGGCCGCGCTGGCGTCGAGTTCGACGATGATCGTCGGCCCCGAGACCGCCCCGTTGATCGACGTCTTCGAGGACCCCATGTGTCCGGTGTGCAAGGTGTTCGAGCAGCAGTCCGGGCCGGCCATCACCAAGGCCGTCACCGAGGGCAAACTCCGCGTGCGCTACCACACGCTGCACTTCCTGAACTCGCGATCGGCGACCGGTGACTACAGCTCGCGAGCCGCCGGCGCGCTGGCCTGCGTGGCCGACGAACAGAACACCGATCTGTTCCTCCGGTTCCACAGCGCACTGTTCGCCGCGCAGCCGCCCGAGGACGGCACCGGCAACATCACCAGCCCGGAACTCGCTCGAATGGCGACCGAGCAGGGTGCGACGCCGGCGACCGCGACCTGCATCACCGACAACGCGAAGGTCGCCCAGGCCGAGGAGAACGCGCAGAAGTCGACCGACGAACTGTCGAAGGCCACCGGCGGCCAGGTCGGCACCCCGACCGTGCTGCACGACGGCAAGCCCGTCGACGGCGTGCTGGAGGGCAATGCCTGGCTCGACAGCATCCTCGGCGGTGGCAACTCCTGAGCTCTGATCGTCCAGAACTCCGGCCCGGACCTGCCCGGCCGGAGTCCTGGCGATTTGGTTGCCGTCGCTGAGATGGTGTAACTTCGCCAGTGCCCTTGAACAGGGCGGAACAACAAAATACGGGGCTATGGCGCAGCTGGTAGCGCACCACACTGGCAGTGTGGGGGTCAGGGGTTCGAGTCCCCTTAGCTCCACCATTTGAGCCTTACTCAAATCGGTGCCCTCGTAAATGGGTGCCGTGAGGCTACTCAAATCAGAGCGCGAAGACTGAACCGGTCCCCCTTTGGGGTGGCCGGTTCGTCCGTTAGTGACCCAGGACCGTTCGAGCTTGTGTAGTCCGCTGACAGACGCGGTTGTGGCGTCTGCGACGACCTCATCATCGAACACGTACAGGCCGGTGAAGATGGTCTGGTTCAGTTGGCGGCGGACGTCATCTGACGCGGCACCGTACAGGGCGTGAGGGTCAGTCAGCAGTTTGAGGCAGTTGCGGATGTGCCGTGCCCCGGTCTGTAGACCGTCGTCCTCCGTCTTCTGGCTCGCTACGAGCTCTTCTCTCTGCTGTTGGAGCTTCACGAGCTTGGGACTGCTGCACGGATAGGTGACAGTTTGGTTGTCATGCCGCGGCAGCGGCGGTGTTGATCATTGCTTCGTACTCGATGGGCGTCAACCGACCGAGGCGAGCTTGCCGGCGTCGGCGGTGGTAGGTCCGTTCGATCCAGGTGACGATCGCGATTCGAAGCTGTTCACGGGTGTCCCAGCGTTGGCGGTCGAGGACGTTGCGTTGCAGGAGTGCGAAGAAGCTCTCCATCGCGGCGTTGTCTCCGCACGCTCCGACTTTGCCCATCGACCCCGTTAGTCCATGAGTGTTCAAGGCGTGTACGAATTTTCGCGATCGGAACTGCGATCCCCGATCGGAGTGAACGATGCAACCGGCCACCTCACCACGACGGGCCACTGCGCTGTGCAATGCTGCCACGGCCAGCCGGGACTTCATCCGCGAGTCGATGCTGTAGCCGACGATCCGCCCGGAGTAGACGTCGGTGATCGCACACAGATAGAGCTTGCCCTCACCGGTGTGGTGTTCGGTGATATCGGTCAGACAAACGATTTGGCTCCTCGGCGGTGAAGTTGCGCTGGACCAGTTCGTCATGGACTGGTGGTCCCGGTCGTCGGCCGTTACGGCCTCGTTTCTTGCCGAACACCGACCACCAGGCGTTGTCCCGGCAGATCCTCCACGCGGTCCGCTCGGCCATCGACTCACCCACGGTGGCGGCTTCCCCGGTGAGGAATCGGTACCCGAATTCCGGATCCTCGCGGTGGGCATCGAACAGGGCATTCGCCCGATACGCCGCGGTCAGCTCCGCATCGATAACGGGAGCAGCCAGCCACCGGTAGTAGGGCTGGCGGGAGAGCTGAAGTACCCGGCACGACACCGCCACGGCAATCCCGTCGGCGGCGAGCTCTTTCACGAGCGGGTAGAGCCTTTTCCCGGCAGGTTCGCCTGCGACAGATATGCCGCCGCGCGACGCAGTACCTCGTTCTCCTGCTCGAGTAACCGGATCCGCTTGCGGGCCTCGCGTAGTTCAGCGGACTCGGTCGAGGTCACGCCAGGGTTGCGGCCCTCATCGATATCCGCGCGTCGCATCCACTTGTGCAGCGTCATCGGGTGCACACCGAAGTCGTTGGCGACCTGCTCGATCGTGACGCCTTCTCCACGATCACGGGCCACCCGGACCACATCGTCACGGAACTCCTGGGGGTACGGCTTGGGCACAGCTACATCCTTCCCGACCGCCCGAAGGCAAGCCAGATCAGATGTCACCTATCCGTGCAGCAGTCCCGTGTGTCTTACCGGTCCCGGGTGGTCCGATGAGCAGCACGTTGGTCGCTGATTCCAGGTAGGCGCAGGTACCCAGCTCGCGGATGAGGTGGCGATCCACACCGGGTGCGGCGTCATAGTCGAACCCGTCGAGGGTGGCTGGGGTGGGCAGACACGCAAACCGCAAGCGGCCGGCCAGGCGGTGGGCCTCGGTTGCTGAGACCTCGAAGGCCTCCCGAACCAGCGGGCAGCGCTTCGGGTCGATCTCGATCCCACGTATGTCACGGCCACCTCGCCGCTCGATCGTGTTGATGTAGCCGATGGGTGCTTGACCAAGTGTGCCGCCCTGCTCAGCTTTCCGCCGCATCTTGTACGAGATATCGACGCCGTCCCGTGCGGAGCGGTACTCGTTGACTGCAGCAAGCAGGCCGTGGGTGAGCTGGCCGACGGGCGTTTCGTCGATGTTCTCGGCCGTGCTAATCAGCTTGACGCCGTTCGCGGCAAGCTGCGTGACGATGGCGACGTCGTCGGCTCGGTTCCGGGCGAGACGAGACAGGTCGTAGACGATGACATGATCGACGCCCGAGTCGTTGGCGGCTCTGTCGAGCAAGCTTTGTAGTGCTGGCCGTGCCGTGATGGTGGTCCCAGACCGTCCGGGTTCGACATACTCCTCGATTATGGTCACACCAAGCTTGCGGGCGGTTGCCTCGCACGCCGCTCTCTGGGCGGGGATGGAGAGTCCTTCGGGACCGAGATCGGGTCGGAGTTGTTTGGTGCTGCTGACACGCAGGTAGGTGAGTGCGGTGGTCATGAAGTGCTCGCTTTCTGCCCACCCGTTCTCCTTCACTGTGACAGCTCCGCCTGAGTTTCAGCTTGAGCGGACCGCCCCTTTGTATCCCGCATGGTGACGCCGACTGCACGCAGCTGGTGCCGGACGGTGCCGTGATCAAAGCCGGTTCGTTCGCCGACTTGTGCCAGTGACAGGCCCTGCTCGTACAGCAGTTTCATCTCATCGACTTGCTTGGCCGTAGGGGAGCGTCGCCGCATCTGCACGCCCGCTCGCTTCAGGGCGCTCGAGACGCGTTGCCGGCTGATTCTGACCTCCGCAGCTACCTCGTAGACCGTCTTACCGTCCTCGTAGAGCTGGCAGATGAGGGCGATGTCATGCGGCTCGAGCCGCCGCACTTTCACAGGTGCGGGCTTACTCAAACGGTCCGGTTTGCCCGACTCTTGGCGCTCACGCACACATGCGAGTGCCAGCTCAACGGTAGCTTCCACCTTACGACCTGCGATTTCATGCTTTGAGTACTCAATCAGGAGTCCCACTGAACGAAGCCCGTTCCGACCGATGTCGGAACGGGCTTCGTCGTTGTTCGGGTCCGATCAGTCCCGTCCGATACCGACGGGCATCGGGAGGATCTCGACGCGCGCGAGGCCCGAGGTGATGGCCGGGTCGGCGGCGCTGATCGCCCGGACCTCGTCTTCGGAGTCCGTGCGGACGATGCCCAGGCCCCAGTTCCCGGCCGGGTCGACGACGGGTCCGAAGACGACCGCGGTGCCGTCGGCGAGCAGCCCCGACCAGTACGCGCCGTGCCGGCCCATGATGGCGGCCTCGTCATCGGACATGTCGCCGGGCCCGAAGGTCGGCCTGGGCGGGACGAGTTTGTACACGAAGTGCGACATGGGATGGGCTTCCTCTGTTCAGGTGGGTGTGGATTCGATGACGGCGACAGATGCCGCCAGGGCGGCGGCCCAGCCGCCGGAGTACGCGCCGGAGCTGTAACCGCCTGGCGCGGCGCAGTCTTCGCGCAACTGATCCTCGCTGAGGCGCTCCCAGCCGCGGTGTTCCACGGACACTCGCGTCAGGGCCGGGCCGAGAGAGGTGAACGCCAACTCGACTTCGGTCGGCTCCGGGGTGTTCAACCACGACATGACGAAACGGTTCGGGGGCTCCCACACCGCGAGACGGCCCCACTCGGCGGTGGTGCCGTCGTCCCAGGTCTCGAAGACCCGCCCGCCCGTGTATTCGTCGATCGTCACGGTGCGGGCACGACCCCCGCCGATGGACATGGGCTGCAACGGCCACCAGACCCCGATGGTTCGGACGAAGGTGGTGAAGACGTGGTCTAGGTCGCTGCGGACGGTGGTGGACTGCCGTATCGGTGGACGCCGCAGCGGGAGAACGGAACCGCCGCCACCGCCGGGGGATTCGTCGACTCTGCGTTCACCCGGCACTGTTCACCTCGTCGTCGTCGGTCAGTCCGCGTTCGGCCTCGACCAGTTGCCGCGCGACGTCGAGAGATGACGCCCACATGTCGTCGAGCAGGTCGCGCAGTTGATCGATGCCCTCGGGTCGGGCGCGGTAGATGCGCCGGGTTCCCTCGCGCCGCTCGGCGAGCAGCCCGGCGTCCTTCAACACCGTGAGGTGCTGGGAGATCGCGGTACGGCTGACGTCGAACCGTGCGGCGATGTCGCCCGCGGACAGCTCCTCGCCGGATACGAGTTCCAGAATGGCGCGGCGGCGGGGCTCGGCCATCGCGCGCAGGGCCTCGTCGACGCCCGGCATCTTGTCGGTCACGTCCAGAGCCCGATCGAATTGCCGTCGGGGTCGGCGAACATCGCGAAGCGGCCGTAGCCGTCCGGCAGCTCCGTGGGCGGCACGAGTGCGGTGCCGCCCAGTGTCTCGGCCCGGTCGAGGGATGCCTGCAGATCATCGACGCGCATGTACACACTCACCCCGCCGGCCCCGGCCGGGTCGGACACGGCACCGATGCCGCCGCCGACGGCGCCCTCACCCGCACCGGTGTCGACCAGCGAGTACTCCGGTCCGTGGCTCTCGTCGACGGTCCAATCGAACAGCTCGCGATAGAACGTGATGAGGCGGCTGGGGTTTTTCGAGGTGATCTCGAAGAACGCGACGGGTGCTCCCATGATGACTCCTTGTGTCAGATTAGTCGGCCGTCGCTAACGTTAGTGAATGCTGACAGATATCGCAATGGGTCGACGACGCGGACACGTGATCAGTCCGGAGATCACTCCGCCACCCGGTTACACCGACGCCGACCTGCAGGCTCGATTGGCCGCGGAGGTCGCGGATTCGGCTGAGCTGCAAGGGCCCTGGCATGTGGTGGGGCATTCGTTCGGCGGACAGGTCGCCCTGGAACTCGCGATCGCGCGGCCCGATCTCGTGTCGCGCCTCACGCTTCTGTGCACCCGAGACACTCCCTTCCCGGCTTTCGATGCAGTGGCCGCCGCCGTGGAGGCCGGCTCGGTCGATGTCGACGGCGCACTCCGACGTTGGTTCAGCACAGGTGAATTGCAGGCCGACGGCCCGGTCGTCCGGTATGCGCGGGAGGCAGTGGCCACCGCGGACCGGGCATCCTGGGCGTCGGCGTTGCGCGCGATCGCGGGCTTCGACTGTTCGCAGCGCACACCCTCGATCGCGTGTCCGGCGACGGTGGTTGCGGCCGAACACGACACGGTGTCCGACGTCGGTTCGATGGAGGCGATGCATCGTCGTATCCCGGATTCGGAATTCGTCGTTCGTGCCGGCGCCTGGCACATGAGCGTCTTCGACGACCCGGTCGCGCTGGCCCAGGTTCTCGGTGACCCGGCTGTGCCGCCTAAGCGGCGTCCTTGATGACCTGTCGCTGTGCCGCGAACATCTCGGCCAGGTTGTTGCTGACCTCGGAATCCATGGCGGGCGGAGTGTCGTCGATGGTGTTGTGCGTGACCGAGAACGACACGCCTCGTTCCTCGCCGATCACGATGATCCCCGCCAGATTGAGCTCGAACCCACTGACCTCGTACGCGCCGGTCATCCGAACGGCCTTGTAGTCGTCGTCGATGGGCAGGTCCACCTTCTCGAGGGTGAGTGCGACCGGGACGTCGCCGTCGTCGAGTGTCAGCGTGAAAGAGGAGCAGGCGGAGAGGATCTCGTCGAATTCGTCGTAGCTGCTGTCGGCCGGTTTGGTGACGTCGGCGCTGTAGTTGTCGAGGCCGAAGAGGATCTCGCTCGACGACGAGGTCTCGGTGAGCTCGCGTTCGGCGCGTTCTCCGGTGGTCTGCTGGGAGTCGACCAGCGTCTTGCACTTCTCGTTGTCGACGGTGCTGCCATCGTCGTCGGTGGCACCCGTCTCGGTGGTGAAATCGCCTGTGATGTCCGGGAACTGGTCTTCGGGCAGGACCAGATCGAGTGCTGAGGCGGTGGGGACCGACGGCTCGTCGTCGCCACCACTCAGCGTCAGAGCCAGCACCACCGCCACGACGACGATCAATACGAGGACGAGTCCACCGCCTCCGATGATCCACCACTTCTTGCCACCGCCAGAGGTCGGCGGCGGGGGGTTGCCGGCCGAACTGCTGGTTGTACGGCTGGCCGTATGGCTGCTGTCCGAAGGGTTGCTGGCCATATGGCTGCTGACCATACGGTTGCTGACCGTACGGCCCCGAGTGGGGCTGACCCGGAGCCGCCTGGGGCCCACCGGGTTGGTGACCGCCGGCGGGCGGCCATCCGGGTTGCTGCGGCCCCTGCGGACCCATGGCGGTCGGCTGGTTGGGGTCGTAGGGACTGCCCACGGTCGGCTCCTATGCGCTCGGTGACCTCGGGAGATTACCGCGCGCGACGTGCCGGATCGTCGCGTTTCATGCAACCGAATGAGCCACGCTCGACCACCGGTCCCGACGGATCACCGGAGCGCGGGCGGTGGATATTTCGGCTCGTACAGGGTGATCTCGCCGGCGCCGGGAACCTTGAGTCCGACGGTGACGCCCCACCCCTCGTCGGTCGGGGCGCCGGCGAACTCCGCGCCGCGCGCCGAGAGTTCGCGCATCGTGGACTCGAGATCGTCGCACATGAACGACACGTCGAACTTCTGGTCGGTGCGTCCGGCGGTCCCTTCGTGCTCCCACGCATTCGGGTGGGCGCCCATCTCGCTGGGGCCGGTCTTGAAGATCAGCCATCCACCGCCGGTGTCGACGTGCGGAAAGCCGAGCACGTCGCGGAAGAAGGTGCGTGCGGCCTCCGGGTCGTCGCAGTAGATCAGTGTGTGCACTGCGGTGATCATGGCGGTCAGAGTAGTCCGCGACGAGACTGTAGCCGGCGGAATGACCGCCTCGGGGTCGGGTGGCCCGGGCCGCTGGGAATGCGCTCCTATAGGTCGTCTCGAGAATTCTCGTCCCCGTGAGCACGGTCGAAGGGCAATGTGCCCTTCGATACCGCTGAGGGGGATGAGAATTCGTCGCCGGTCGCGGCAGGCACCTCCGGGAACGACGATCGCGACAGTTCTGCCAACGAGCCGACGGCACAAGGGCGCTCACCGACCCGCCTCACCGATGCGCACGACGTGGGCCCAGTCGGGTGGCGCCGACCACCCGCCGGGATGGGCGCCACCGCCCCCGAATCCGGAGACGGGCGAACCGGTGAGCGGGACATACGCACGGTGGTCGCGCGCGAAGAGACCGACGATGGTGCGACAGCCGGGCCGGTGACTCGGCCACGGGGTGTGGCCGTCGGTCAGTGCGACGACGACGTCGGGTCGGGTACGCAGGGCGCTGTCGAACCCGGTGCGCAGGTCGGTTCCACCGCCGCCGTGCAGCGGGATGTGCTCCGCACGGCAGATGGGTTGTGCGACATGCGCTGCGGCGTCGCACGACACCACGGTGAGCCGGTCACGCCGGCCGCTCACGGCGCGCGAGATGGCGGCCACCTCGAGCAGGGCGCTGCCGAGTTCGGCATCACTGACCGACCCCGAGGTGTCGATGACGACGCTCACCTTCGGTGGCGTGCGCCGAAGGCTGGGAACGATCACGCCGGGCACCGCCACCGACCGTCTCGCCGGCCGCCCGTAGGTGTAGTCGTCTCCGACACCGGAGGTCGACACCGCGGCTCGTATCGCGGCGCCCAGTAGTGCCTGCCAGGGTTGTGGCGGGTGCACGGCGTCGCGTGCCCACCGCCGCCAGCCGGCCGGCACGTCGCCTGCGCGGTCGGAGATCGACGTCGCCACCGCGAACCGGACGGCTTCGCGTTCCTGATCGCTCAGACCGTCGGCGCCATCCGGTCCCACTTCCCAGTCCCGATGACGGCCGTCGCTTCCGCTACCGCACTCGAGCCAGGCCATCTCATCGGTTCCCGGGCCCAGGCTGAACCACCGGAGGTAGTCCTCCATCAGCAATCCGGTGTCCAGATCGAGCGCGGATGGGTGGACGGCGTCGTCGGGCGTGATGAGTCCGTCCCCGTATACGTCGTCGTTGACCTCGAAGTCGGCGGCGATGTTCATCCGCAACCGTTCCGACGGACCGTCGGTGTCGTGGTCGTCGGCATAGCGGTCGCATCGGCCCGCGTGATCCCGGAGGAGATGAGAGACCAGGTGTACCAGGCGTGCTGCGATCTCCTCCTCGGGTCGGCTCGCGACGAAGGCGGGCGACAGATAGCAGCGCCAGTGGCGGTCGACGCTCATGGTCGGGACGCGCGGCGATTCGACGAGGTGCAGGGCGTACAACGCGGTGGCCATGTACGGCCGGGCGCGGACCGCTTGCAGGCGAGCCACGTAGATCTTGTCCGAGATCGACTCCGATGCCGTCGACGCCGGTGCCTCGCTCATCGTCATCGCATCCGGCCCCGCCCTGGTCGAGCGGCGACCCGCTCGGCGGCGTCGTCGGCTGCGCGAGACACCGACACCACCCCGGCCAGCTGGTCGATCGTGCTGGGGATCTGCCAGTCGTCCCGGCGCAGGCTCGCCAGGGTGGTCGCCGGGACCACCACGAGGTCGGGAGCGCCTGTCTGCACCGCGACGGCCAGCACTTCCCATGCGGCGTCCCACCGGTCGCGGTCGGGTCGGCGCCGAACCGCCGCGACGACGGCATCGAGTGTGGCCTGACGCAGGTCGCCTCGATCGGGGAGCGTGACCGCGGACGGATCGGCGAGCAGCGTTTCGGGGTCCGGGAGATCCATGTGATCGATACTCGCCAGCAGTTCGAAGCCGGGCCCGTCGCCGACCGTGCCGCGGATCAGCAGCGAGAGCACGTCGGATGACGCGGAGGCGGCTGTGGCGAACGCGATCAGTCGCACCGTCGCGGCCCAGCTTCGCGGCGACGGCCAGGCGCCGCCCCGACGGGTCTGGCTTCCCGGAAGCTTGTGGACCAGCGCGGGCCGCGCTGCCAGGAGTGTGCACACGGCGCGGCGGGCGAAATCAACAGCACTGGGGAACTTCTCCGGGTCCAGGGTCGGCAATGTCGCCGTGGGCCAGGTGCCTCCGAGACCGCGCACGACGACCTCGTGGTCGTGGGTCCAGTGCAGGTGGACGAATCGGTTGGCCAGCGGTGCGCTCAACTCCCAGCCGTCCGCCGCCGACGACGGTGGGTTCGCGGCGGCAACGATCCGGACTTCGGGAGGCAGTTGCAGTGCGCCCACTCGTCTTTCGAGCACGAGTCGCAGGAGCGCCGCCTGCACCGCGGGAGGTGCCGTGGAGAGCTCATCGAGGAAGAGCAGTCCGCGGCCCGCGTCGGCGAGTCGGACGGCCCAGTCGGGCGGCGCCATGGGAACGCCCCGAGTCGCCGGGTCGTCGCCGACGATGGGTAGTCCGGAGAAGTCCGACGGTTCGTGGACGCTCGCGATCACGGTCGTGAGGGGCAGATCCAGGGACGCGGCGAGTTGCGTGAGCGCCGCGGTCTTACCGATCCCCGGTTCACCCCACAGCAGGACCGGGAGGTCGGCGGCGACGGCGAGCGTGAGCGCCTCGAGCTGGTCATGGGACCGCTGCTCGGTGGTCGTCTCCTCGAGCATGGCGAGTAATCCGGCGGCCCTGTCGAGTTGAGCACCGCTGGATCGATCGCTGCCGGGCTGAGCGTTGGCGTCGTCTGGTGCGGACTCGGTGGTCCGGGGGAGTGTGGTCGAGGCATGTGCGGGCATGGTTCACCTACGGGTTGTGGAAGGGAAGGGGGGATCGGCGTCAGCGATGAGTCGCATGTCGTGGACGTGCGCGTCTACGTCGGCCGGTGTGGCCGCGGCGGCGGGGTCCACCGGGAATGGGTTGTGGGACAATATCTATGTCGCCGGCGCGATAGGCGTCGTGGATCTCCAACTGAGCGCGAGCGCGTTCGACGGCGTCGCGTAACGGTCCGCTCCGCAGGATCGCCTCAGGGCCGAGCAGGTGCTCGACGATTGCGAGTGCGCCATCGATGTCGCCGAAGTCGAGTCGTTCCTGTACCCCGGTGAGACAGTCGGGCCGACGATGGGCGCGGTCGATCGCCTCCAGACAGGGTAAGGGCGTGCCGGTGAGGGACGCCAGCATCCCCTCGCGGCGAATCTCGTCGCGGTCGTGATCCAATGCCGACAGGACTCCGTTCGCGACCCCGATGCGATGCAGTTCGCCGCGACATCGAACCTCCTGAAAGGAATTGTCGACAAGCGCTTTTCGACGATGGGGTGACGAAGGGGAGTCGGGCGTCAATGCGGCCGCAACCAGAGGGTGCAACCGATCGGGAGTGATGGCGCCGTGTCGGAGCAACTCGAGGTCCGGGAGCGTTCTGGTCGCGGCGTCGGGCAGAACCGGGAACGTCGTGATCTCCCCTGGCGGCGGGTCGTTCACCCAGTGAGCAGCGGTGGGGTCGTCGATATCATTGTGCAGGAACAGATCTCCATGTGTTCCGAGCCGTATCCGCACGCACCCGGACCGGTGCCCCTCGGCGCGGAGCACCACAGTGGCTTCGGCCGCCCACCGATCGACGGCGCAGCCGTCCGGCAGGTCGGGAGGCGGGGACAGGATCGGCGGCGACGGTGAAGAGTCAGCGCCGCAACGGATTCGGAGCTCACTGGTATGCCGGACGTCCCACAGGTGGCGGTGCAGGTCGAGGCGGTATCTGCGATCGGGTCGAGGGTGAGGGTGTGGGTCGGGCGTCGATCCGTCCCACAGGGCCAGCGACACTCGCTGGCCCGCGTCGGCCCAGCGCGGTGCCGTCCGCGCGACCAGATACGTCGAACCCACTGTGCCGAAACGATTTCCGTGTTCGGGCCCGTAACGTGCCAAGGCGATGGTGAGGCCGGGTCGTAGGTGTCCTGCGGGACCTGTTCGCGGCAGATGCCAGCGCAATAGGTCGGGGGCGAGATGGAGAAGGTCGTCCCGTAGGAGTTCGGCCAGGTCGGGGCCGCACCTTCGACGGATGTCGGCGAGATCGATATCGGGGTCGAAACCCGCTGCGGCGCAAGCGCCGATCCAGTCACCGGCGCGGCGCGCAGCGGTGGCGGCGTCGATCATGGAGGGCGGTACCGCGAACTGACGGGCGCGGAGCCAGAGGGAGAGGCGGGGAGGAAATCCAGTCGTGGGCGGGAGGCGCATCAGCACTCACCGCGCACGACGTGGACCCCCAATCTTTGTTCAGAGGAAGTCAACACCCGTCGAAATATACCGTGTCGCAGTCCTCTTGGCCAGGGGTGGGCCCCGATGGCCTGCCCGCGGTCCTCGAACGGTCAGCTCACAGCCTTGGCGACGAGCGTCGTGATCGTCTTCTCGACCCCGGCGTCCACGGTGCTGACAGCGAACGACGTGGGCCAGAAACCGCCGTCGTCGAGGTGTGCGTTCTGGGTGAATCCGAACGTGGAGTAGCGCTCGTTGTCGTCGTGGCCGCTGCGGAAGAAGCACACGACCTTGCCCTTGAGTGCGTACGCGGGCTGCCCGTACCAGAGTTTGGGCGCGAGGTCCGGCGCGGTCGCGGTGACGATCGCGTGGATGCGTTCGGCCAGCGCGCGATCGGCCGGGTCCATCTTCTCGAGCTTGGCGAGCAGATCGAGTTCCTCGGCCGCTCTCTTGTTGCCACGCCCGCGGGTCTTCTCCTTCTCGAGTTCCGCGGCGCGCTCCTTCATCGCGGCACGTTCCTGATCGGAGAATCCTCCCGAGTTGCCCATACGTGTTCCTCTCCTGGTCGTCATGTATCGAGGTGTCACTCACGGTAGCGGGGCACGACCCTGTCGGGCTTCTCGATTCGTGACCGATGAGCCGGCTCGATCAGCGGCGGAGATGCCGGAAGGCGGACACCGCCAGAGGAAGGAAGATCGCGATGATCGCCACCGGCCACGCGATGGCGAGAAGCGTGGCGTGGTCGGCGAACACACTGTCGCCGCCGCCGATGACAGGGGCGCCCAGGAGCTCGCGCAGCGCGGACGCGGTCGCCGACAGCGGGTTCGCGTCGGCAATCGTCGCGAGCCACCTGGGCATGGTCGACGTGTCGATGAACACTGTGGAGAAGAACAGGATCGGCCACACCAGGATGTTGAACGGAACCAGCGCTTCGGGACTGGTCGCCTTCAGACCGATGAAGATCCCGGTCCAGAGCATCGCGATCCGGAGCAGGAGTAGCAGGCCGAGCGCGGCACACGCCTCGGGCGCACTGGTGTCGGGACGCCACCCGAAGGCCAACCCGCCGGCGACGACCACGACGAGCGTGATCAGCGAGTCGAGTAGATCGGCAACACACCGGCCACCCACCACGGCGATGCCGCTGATCGGCAGCGAGCGGAATCGGTCGGTGATCCCCCGTAGGGAGTCCTGGCTGACCGCTGCCATCGTGGTCTCGAGGCCGAGAAAGGCTGTCATGGCGAGGACACCGGGCATGACGAAGTCGATGTAACTGCCGCCGACATCGCCTCCGAGTGCACCACCGAGGAGGCCCAGGAACAGAGCCATCAGGACGATCGGCCACAACCAGCCGAAGATTCTGGCTCCGAGAAGGTGACGCCAGTGCTGGATGTCCCGACGGGTGATCGTCCATGTGTCGGCGAACGCGCGTACGACGGGGGAGGTCGGTCCGTCGGGCGGGATGCTGGCGGGCGCGGCCTGAGGAGTGTGGGTGGTCGGGATCGTCACTTGTGGGCCTCCGCAATGGTGGGTGGGGTGTGTAGTCGTGCGTCGTCGGGCGCGTCCCCGAAGGGGGTGTGCCCGGTGACCTGGAGGAAGACCTCGTCCAGTGTCGGTGTGCGCACGGCGATGTCGCGGACTTCCAACCCGGCGTCTCGCAGGGCCGCCGACGCCCCGATCACCGATGCGGTGCGATCGGCCAACGGCACGCGGACGCGATTGCCGACGATGGTGATCTCGCCCGCAGACCACTGCGAGAGCATGCCCCGGAGCCGGTCGGCGTCGGCCTCGTGGACCGTGCTGACCTCCAACCAGTCGTCGCCGGCGCGGGCTTTCAGTTCCGCCGGGCTGCCGTCGGCGACGACTCGACCGCTGCCGAGCATCGAGATGTGGTCGGCGAGCTGGTCGGCTTCCTCCAGGTATTGCGTGGTCAGCAGGACGGTCGTGCCGCCACGTACGAGTTCCCGGATCGCGTTCCACACATCCTGCCGCACACCGGGATCCAATCCGGTGGTCGGCTCGTCGACGAACAGGACCTCGGGAGCGGTGATCAGGCCGGCCGCGAGGTCGACACGACGCCGCATCCCACCCGAATACGTTTCACCTGGCGATCGGCTGCTTCGTCGAGTCCGAACCTCTCGAGCAACTCCGCCGCGCGCCGAGCCGCGGTTGCCGGTCGATACCGGTTGAGTCGGGCGAACATCACCAGGTTTTGGCGACCCGTCAGGGCTTCGTCGACGGCGGCATGCTGACCGACGAGACCGATCCGCGCTCGCACCCGGCCGGGGTCGCGCACCGCGTCGACGCCGGCGACCCGGACGCGCCCTGCGTCGGGCGCGAGCAGGGTGGTCATGATCCGCACCGCAGTCGTCTTGCCCGCACCGTTCGGGCCGAGCAGGCCGTGCACGCTGCCACGCGTCACGGCGAGGTCGAGTCCATCGAGGACCGGCGCCGCCGATCCACCGCCGTATCGCTTGCGCACGCCTTCGAGCGTGATCGCTGAATCGGTGTCACCCACCGCGAGCCTCCTCGGGGCCAGTTATACGACGTTATTTACACCGTACGTTACGAGCGTACGATACGGTGGCCCCGAACGCACGCGTCGGTGGGATCTGGTTGTGCGAGTGACTACGAGGAGGTTCGTGAACACGCCGAAATCCGCACCCGAGGTGGTGCGCAGCCTCTACCTGCTGTGGGGGCATCATCCGCCGGCGGGTCGTTCGGGCATCACAGTCTCGCGGATCGTGCATGCCGGGATCGAACTCGCCGACGCCGACGGGCTCGACGCCACCTCGATGCGCAAGGTCGCCGAGCGGCTGGGCGTCAGCACGATGGCGCTGTACAACCACGTGCCCGGCAAGGACGACCTCACCGCGCTGATGGTCGACGCCGTGTACGGCGGCCTCTACGACAACGCTGACTCGGCGACGGACGCAGGTGATTGGCGGGCTGGCATACAGTATGTCGCGCAACGGAATTGGGAACTGATCCTGCGCCATCCCTGGCTCCTCGACATCCACGACGCCCGCAGTCTGCTCGGGCCGAACGCCGGAGACAAATACGAAGCAGAGTTGCGTGTCCTCGACGGGATAGGTCTGTCGGATCTGCAGATGGAGGCCGGCCTGACGACTCTGTTGACCGTCGTCGAAGGCGCCGCGCGTGCATATCGCAGTGACCACGAAACCCGGCAGGCGTCCGGGATGGCGGACCCGGAGTGGTGGGCCATCGTCGCGCCCGCACTCGGCCATCTCATGAAGGACCAGGACTACCCGGTATCCGGGCGCGTCGGCACGACCGTCGGGGCCACCTTCGACTCGGCGCGCAGCCCGCAGCATGCGCTGGAGACCGGCGTGACGATCGTGATCGCCGGGATCGATGCACTGATCCGTGCCGACGGGGACTGACCCGGGTGTTCCTACCGGGCGCGGTTCACACGCGTCCGCGCAAGATCGCGTTCCAGTAGAGACGGGGCAGCACGTAGCGGTCGAAGGCCCATGCGCTCCGACGCGGCTTCAGCGGGTCGATGACCGACGGCAGCGACGAGGTGATGGTTCCGTCGCGGTCGAACTCGGCGGCGATCAGATGGTGGGCGTCGGTTGCGATCGGCGCGACGGTGTACCCGTCGTAGGTGGTGAGTTCTTCGCCGGCGCGCGCGGCCGCGAGGTTGTCGACGAGTACCGCGACCTGGCGCCGCAGCCCGCCACCCGACGGGTCGGTGGCGATCGCGGCACCGTCGCCGGCACCCCAGATCGATGCGTGGGTGCGGTGGCGCAGCGTGTGGGGATCGATGTCGACGAGTCCCCGGTCGCGAGTGCCGGCCAGACCCGAGTCGGTCACGAGGTCGGCGCCCCGGAACGGCGGGACGAGATGCAACATGTCGTACTGCACGTCCTGGGTCTCCAAACCGGTCACCACGGTGACCCGGCGATCGACCGGATGCAACCGGACGGTGCTGTCGAGCAGGACACGGACCCCGAGCTCGTCGAGGCATTCCGACAGGCGGGCGTCGAGGCCGTCGACGCCGAGCAGATGCGACCGGTCGACGATCAAGGTGATGTCGAGGGACTCGAGGATGCCCGCGCGTCGCCAGTGGGCTGCCGCCAGGAACAGAGGTTTGAGGGTCGTGCCGGTGCAGCTGACGGGTGGGCGCGGGACGGTGAACACCGCGCGGCCACCCCGCGGCATCGAGGTCACCAGGTCCCAGGTCTGTTCGGCGCGGTCGAGGTAGTTGCTGGCGACCGCACGGTCGGCGATCGCGAGATCGATCCCCGGCATCCCGTCGCAATCCGGCACGAGTCCGACGGCCAGGATCAGGTCCCGGTAGCCGATGTCGGCACCCGAGGACAAGCGGATCGTCCGCTTCCCCGCGTCGACGACCACGGCCGTGTCGCGCACCCAGGTCACCCCGTCCGGCGTCACCGATCGCTGGGTGCGTTCGGCCTCCCGAAGTGTCGCCTGACCGCCGCCGACGTAGGAGAGGAGCGGGCGGTAGGTATGGACGGCCTGCGGTTCGATCACCGCGACATCGGGGAAGCCCAGACGCAGCAGCCGCGCCGCTGCGCTGAGGCCGGCATTTCCGCCGCCGACGATGACGACGTCGAAGTGTCGGGTCTCGCGAGTTGAGGTCATGCGGGCGGGTACCCGATGGGCAGGTCGGGAAACCGCGGGCCGGTCTGCCGGCTCCGACCGGTCGACGACGTGGTGCGACCATGGACGGATGACCGCCACGCTCGTTGCCAAGGACGTCGCCGGGGGATATGCCCACCGCGTCCTGTTCGATAACCTCGATCTCACGGTGGCACCCGGGGACGTGGTCGGCGTGGTCGGCGCCAACGGTGCCGGGAAGACCACTCTCCTGCGGGTGCTCGCCGGTGACCTCGCGCCGCTGGAGGGCACGGTGACGCGAGCGCCGGCCGATGCCTTCGTCGGATGGTTGCCGCAGGAGCACGAGCGACTTCCCGGCGAGGTCGTGCGCGCATACGTCGCCCGGCGGACCGGCTGTGCAGAGGCCACCGCGGCGATGGACGCCGCGGCCGACGCGCTGGCCGACCCGGACGTGACGGTCTCGGGAGACCCGGCCGAGACGTATGCCGCCGCGCTCGACCACTGGCTGGCCACCGGGGCCGCCGATCTCGACGAGCGGTTGCCCGCGGTCCTCGCCGATCTCGGGCTCGGCGACGGCGTCATCGACCCGGACGCCACCCTGATGACGGATCTGTCCGGCGGTCAGGCCGCGCGGGTCGGGCTGGCCGCGCTGCTGTGCTCGCGGTTCGACATCGTGCTCCTCGACGAACCGACCAACGACCTCGACCTCGACGGTCTCGCGCGACTGGAGGAGGTCGTGGCCGGGATGCGCGGCGGCGTCGTCCTGGTCAGTCACGATCGAGAGTTCCTCGCGCGCAGCGTCACCCGGGTCCTCGAACTCGATCTCGCGCAACAGACCAACACCGTCTACGGCGGCGGTTACGAGAGCTACCTCGAGGAGCGGGCCGTCGCCCGGCGTCACCGCCGCGAGGAGTACGAGGAGTTCGCCGCCAAGAAGGCCGATCTCGTCTCCCGGGCGAGGACGCAACGGGAGTGGTCGAGTCAGGGTGTCCGCAATGCCATCCGCAAGGCGCCGGACAACGACAAGATACGACGCCGCGCCGCAACCGAATCGAGTGAGAAGCAGGCGCAGAAGGTCCGGCAGATGGAGAGCCGGATCGCGCGGCTGGACGAGGTCGCCGAACCGCGCAAGGAATGGGTGCTCGAATTCACCATCGGCTCCGCGCCTCGCTCCAGCTCGGTGGTCGCCACACTCAACGGAGCGGTTGTGCGGCAGGGTGATTTCGTACTGGGTCCGGTGTCATTGCAGGTGAACGCCGGCGAGCGCATCGGCATCACCGGCCACAACGGCGCCGGTAAGACGACGCTGCTGCGACTGCTCCTCGGGCGGGTCGAACCCGACGAGGGGAGTGCCCAGCTCGGCGCCAACGTCGCGATCGGTGAGATCGACCAGGCGCGTGGTCAATTCACCGGGCCCCGGCCGCTCGCCGAACGGTTCGAGGCCCTCGTTCCCGAATTGTCCACCGCGGACGTGCGGACTCTGCTCGCCAAGTTCGGTCTGCGCGCCGACCACGTCGACCGTCCGGTGGGAGACCTGTCGCCCGGCGAGCGCACCCGGGCCGGCCTCGCACTGTTGCAGGCGCGTGGCACCAACGTCCTGGTGCTCGACGAGCCGACCAACCACCTCGACCTGCCCGCGATCGAGCAACTCGAGTCCGCCCTCGACTCCTACGACGGCGCAGTGCTTCTCGTGACACACGATCGGCGCATGCTGCAGAACGTGCACGTCGACCGGCACTGGGATGTCGACGGCGGGCGGGTCACCGAGCGCTGAGGTCAGCCCGCCAGCCGGGTGTCGACCCCGCGGATGTCCGCGGGCAGGTCCTCCTCGGCGCTCCCGAGCCCGAGGTGTTCGCGCAGGGTCGCGCCCTCGTACTCGGTGCGGAACAGTCCGCGGCGCTGCAACTCGGGGACCACGTAGTCGACGAAGTCGTTGAAGGTGCCGGGGGTCTGGGCGCTCGAGACGATGAATCCGTCGGCCTCGCCGCCGGTGAAGGACTCCTCGATCTGGTCCGCGACGTCGGCGGCCGTACCGACGAACTGTGGCAGCAGAACTCCCTGCGCATACAGTTTGCCGATGTCTCGGAGGGTGAGACTGTCGCGCTCGGAGAGGCGTCGGGCGACGTCGAACAGCCCCTGGGTGCCGCTCACCTGAACGTCTTCGACGGGGGCGTCGAGATCGTAGGCGGAGAAATCGTGATCGGTGTGGACCGACAGGGTGATCAGGCCCGAGATCGGGTCGGCGAGCTCGTTGTGGAACGCCTGCTTCTCCCGGGCGATCGACTCGGTCTCACCGATGAACGGGATGAAGGACGGGAAGATCTTGACGTGGTCGGGGTTTCGGCCGAAGTTCACGGCCCTCGACTTCACGTCGTCGTAGTAGGCACGGCGACCCTCCGGCGTCGGGTCGATCTCGAAGATCGCCTCGGCCCACCGCGCGGCGAAGTCCTTGCCGGTGTTCGACGATCCCGCCTGGATGAGCACCGGGCGATGCTGCGGTGAGCGGGGCTGGTTGAGCGGGCCCCGCGTCCGGTAGTGCGTGCCCTCGTGGTCGACGGTGTGGATCTTCGACGGATCCGCCCAGACGCCGGACTCCTTGTCCGCGGTCACGGCGTCGGCGTCCCAGCTCGACCACAGCTTGATCGCCGTGCTGACGAACTCCTCGGCGCGCACGTACCGCTCGTCGTGTCCGACGTGGTCGTCGAAGCCGAAGTTCTGGGCCTCGGCCTGCGACAGCGACGTCACGATGTTCCAGGCGATGCGGCCGCGGGTGAGGTGGTCGAGGGAGCCGAAGACGCGCGCGAGCTCGTACGGGTGGAAATACGTGGTGGACTTCGTGACCGCGATGCCGAGTCGGGTGGTGACCGCGGCGATGCTCGCCGCGACCAGGCTCGGGTCGATCGTCGCCGCGGCCTGCGTGCCCCGCCGGAAGGGTTCGGACTGATCGCCGCCGAATCGGACCGGTGCGGCGAGCAGGTCGGCGAAGAAGGCGAAGTCGAACTTGCCGCGTTCGAGGATGCGCCCCACCCGGTGATAGTGGTCGGGCCCGAAGTAGTCCGTCACGGAGCCGGGATGACGCCATGCGGCGTGCGAGTGGGTGACGGGGGAGGCGATCAAGAATCCACCGAGGTGAAGCTGACGGGTCACGAGTGGGTGTCCTTCGTTTCTGGTGTGGCCGTGGCGAACGGGAGTGTCGCCACCACGTGCGCAGGCTGGCGGGGTCGGGACAAGTCAAGGCCCACCGAACGCGAGTGGCCATGGTTGCGCCCGACGTGATCGCAACAGCCTCTTGACATACAACCGATTGGTTGTATGTTTGAGATGTGGCCGAGAACGCAGGCGAACCGACAGACGAGGACCGGGCCGACGCCCTGTTCCACGCGCTGTCGGACCGCACCCGTCGCGACATCTTGCGACGTGTGCTCGCCGGTGAACACTCGGTCTCGGTACTGGCCGCGAAATACGACATGAGCTTCGCGGCCGTGCAGAAGCACGTCGCCGTCCTGGAGAAGGCCGGCCTGCTCACCAAACGTCGTCACGGGCGGGAGCAGCTGGCCAGTGGCGACGTCGCGGCAGTGCGTTCGGTGGCAGCGATGCTCACCGAGCTCGAACAGGTGTGGCGCGGTCGTATCGCCCGCATCGACGATCTGCTCTCGATCGAATCACCCTCACCCACAACACCATCGGAGGATTGAACAATGCCTGTCATCGACGTGACGCCGGACCTCGACGCCCGCACCATCACCATCAACGCCGAATTCGCGGCGCCGATCGACCGCGTGTGGCAGATCTACGCCGACCCGCGCCAGCTCGAGAAGATCTGGGGTCCGCCGACCTACCCGGCCACCGTCGTCGATCACGACCTGCGTCCGGGTGGCCGGATGACCTACTACATGACCAGCCCGGAGGGCGAGAAGTTCGGCGGTTACTGGAAGGTCGAGTCCGTCGACGAACCCCACGGCTTCACCTTCCTCGACGGCTTCGCCGACGCGGACCTCAACCCGATCACCGACATGCCGGAGTCCCGCAACTCCTACGCCTTCACCGAGAAGAACGGCACCACGGTCGCCACGTTCATCAGCACCTACGATTCGGCCGAGGCCTTGCAGAAGGTGCTCGACATGGGAGTCGTCGAAGGTGCGTCCTCGGCGATCAACCAGATCGACGACTTCCTGGCGGCGGCCTGAGGCTCACAGGTTCGAATCGAGTGTCGGAAACCCCTGGGGCAGTTCGGCGGCCGGTCCACCGGTCCCGGATCCCGGGGGTTCGACCTCGAGCCCGAGCGTGTAGGCGGCCATCGAGATCGACCCGGCGGCATGACCATCCACGAGCAGGTCCAGGGGTGAGTCACCGGCGAGTCCGGCGATGTAGAGCAGCGGAAGATAGTGGTCGGGAGTCGGCACGGATCTGTCGAAGTCGGGATGCCCGTCCAGACTCAGTACATTCGACGGATTGTCCTGCAACACTTCGCGTGTGGCGTCGTCGAAGCGATGGGCCCAGTCGAATCCGCTGTCAGACCTTGCGAAGTCGACCGCCCGCAGATTGTGCACGATGTTGCCGCTGCCGATGATCAGCACGCCCTGCTCCCGGAGCGGGGCGAGTCGGCGACCCAGCTCGTAATGGTGTTCGAGGTCCTTGAAGGCGTTGAGCGACAACTGCAGTACGGGTACCGAGGCATCCGGGAACGTGTGCACGAGAACCGACCAGGTCCCGTGGTCGATGCCCCAGCTGTCGACGTCGTGGCCGCACCACGTGGGTTTGACGACATCGGAGACCATCTCGGCGACCTCGGGGTCTCCTGGAGCGGGGTACTCGACGTCGAAGAGGCCCTGTGGGAATCCGTAGAAGTCATGGATCGTCCGCGGTCGCCGCATCGCGGTGACCGCGGTGGCGTTGGTGTACCAGTGCGCCGAGATCACCAGGATCGCACGAGGTTTCGGCACCGACGCGCCCAGTGCTGTCCAGGCCTCGGTGTACCTGTTGCGCTCCAGGGCGTTCATCGGGTTGCCGTGCCCTATGAACGCGGCCGGCATCGGTCCCGACGCCGGGCCCGTTGCGTGTCCTGCTGTCATCGTCGACCTCCTCCGCCGGTGCCACCGACCAGGACGACGGTACTCCGGAATTGGCGAAGTCACCGACAGGGGTTCGGTGCTCGTGGGACAATGCGGGGATGCAAAAGCGCTGGTCGATGCTGATTGTCGCGGTCCTGGCGATCGCGCTGGCGGCGTGCGGTACCGACAGCGGCTCCGATGGCGCGTCCTCGTCGGCCGCGTCGTCGAACCCACAGCAGGCGGCGGAGATCGAGCGGATCGTCGAAGGGCTGATGGAGTCCAAGCACCTGAAGGCGGCGATCGTGCGCGTCACCGACGACGGCCGGGACGTGATCACCAAGGCGTTCGGCGAATCCCAGACCGGCATCCCGGCCACCCCGGACATGCACTTCCGCAACGGATCCGTCGCCATCGCCTACGTCGCGGCGGTGCTGTTGCAACTCGTCGACGAGAAGGCCGTCGGCCTCGACGAGATCATCGCGAAGTGGGTTCCCCAGATCCCCAACAGCGACAAGGTCACTCTCCGGCAACTGGCGACGATGACCTCCGGGTACCAGGACTTCGTGCTCGGGAACGATGCGTTCGAGACCGAGGAACTGACGAACCCGTTCAAGGCGTGGACCACCGAGGAGATGCTGTCCTACGCCGTCAACAAGCCGTTGCTCTACGAGCCGGGAACGAACTGGAACTACGCGCACACCAACTACGTGATCCTCGGGCTGGCCCTGGAGAAGATCACCGGTGAATCGGTTGCCGATCTGCTCCGGCAGCGGATCTCCGAACCGCTCGACCTCGGCAACACCGTCTCGGATCTGACCGCGGTGATCCCCGAACCAGCCCTGCACGCCTACTCCTCAGAGCGGCGCGGGATTCTGAACCTCCCGCCGACGACTCCCTTCTACGAGGAGACCACCGGCTGGAACCCGTCGTGGAGCATCACCCACGGCGCCATCCAGACATCGAACATCTACGACGTCGAGGCGACGGCGCGCAAACTCTTCGCGGGCGAGACACTGTCATCGGAGTCCTACGACACGATGGTCTCCACCGGCACGCGTGACGTGGCGCGCCCACTGGCCGGCTGCGCAACGTGCATGCCGATGAGTGACCGATACACCTACGGGATGGGCGTCGTCCTCACCGGTGACTGGATCGTGCAGAACCCCTTGTTCAACGGGTACTCCGCGGTCGCGGGATATCTGCCGGCGGAGAAGATCGCCATCGCGGTGTCGGTGACGTACGAGCCCGAGGCATTCGGACCCGACGGCTCCTACGACAACGGCGGCAACCCGATCTTCTCGCAGATCGGCGCGCTGATGGCACCCGACGCCGCGCCGCCGATCCCGCGGAACTGACCGGGCCGCACCCGTGCCCCGGTGGCCGCGAGGACCACCGCGAAACGGTGCGACACACCGTCGCGAAGCGGTGCAATAAAGTGGCAGGCATGGTCGACCGCCTCCCCGACGACGATCTACGGGTCGGGAATCCGGAACGTGAACGAGCCGTCACCCTGCTCAATGACGCGTTCTCGTCCGGATACCTGGAGATCGCGGAGTTCGAGGAGCGTTCGGGCCTGGTGTACGCCGCCAAGACCCGCGCCGATCTGCGGGCCGTCCTGGAGAACCTGCCGAACGCCGGCCGTCTGTTCAACGATCCGGCCCCGGCCGTGACCACGATGCCGGCCGTAGCCGTGCCGCCGACGTCGCCGCTGCACCTGGAGGCCGAGTGGGACACGGTTCGACGCAAGGGGACCTGGCACGTCCCGCCGTCGACCCTCGTCACCGGCAGCATGGGCACCGTCGATCTGGACTTCACCCACGCGTCGTTCCCCGGGCCGTCGACGACGCTGCAATTCCAGGTGTCCACCACCACCGTGAAGCTCCGGATCGGTCCCGATCACGAGATCCGATACGGCGACCTGCAACTGTCCGGGTGGTCGAAGGTGAAGGACAAGGCCGGCGCACCGACGCGTCCGGGCGGACCGGTGATCGAGCTGACCGGATCGGCGTCGGGGATGACCGGGATCACGATCAGACGGGGCTGACCACTCGTCGGTACGCGAACAGCGGATCCATGGCCTACTTGTGCTCAGGCTGAACTCAATGGTGTCGCGAGTGTTTCCCGATTCGTAACGTAGCCGCACGTGGCCGACCCAACACTCAGTATCAGCGCGCCCGGCGACCCGCGGGCGGTGGAACCGGGTTCGACCGACGCCTCGTCGGCATCCGCCAAGTCGGGCAGATCGTCGCGGCTGCACACGATCCTGCGTGCGTTGTCGCCCATCGCCGTCCTCGTGCTCTGGCAGGTCGGCAGCGCACTGGGGATCATCCCGCAGGACAAGCTGCCCGCTCCGTCGCTGATCGCCGAGGCCGGGTGGGAGGTTCTCGCCAACGGGCAGCTCGTCGATGCCATCGCGGCGTCGGCCCAGCGAGTCGCGATCGGACTGACCATCGGCGTCGCGGTCGGAATCGGCCTCGGTCTGCTGGTGGGCCTGAGCAGGATCGCCGACTCGGCCATCGACCCGAACATGCAGGCGATCCGCGCACTTCCGCTGTTCGGACTCATCCCGCTGTTCATCTTGTGGTTCGGTATCGGTGAGACGCCCAAGGTCCTGCTCGTCTCCCTCGGCGCTCTGTTCCCGCTCTACCTGAACACGTCGGCCGCGATTCGCCAGATCGACGGCCGGTTGGTGGAAACCGCTCGCGTGCTGGGCTTCTCACGGCTGACCACGATCCGGGATCTCATCATCCCGGGCGCCATGCCGCAGATCCTGGTAGGCCTACGACAGGCCCTGGCCATCGCGTGGCTCAGCCTGATCGTCGCCGAACAGATCGCGGCGACGTCCGGACTGGGATACCTGATCAACAACGCGCGCGACTTCCTGCGCACCGACATCATCTTCTTCGGCCTGATCGTCTATGCCGCACTGGGATTGATCACCGACGCCATCGTGCGTGCGCTCGAGCGCTACACCACGCGATACCAGAACCGGTGACGCTCGCAGCCCGTATACCCCGAGTAGAGGAGGCCCGACCATGACCGCCATCGCCACCCGAGATCTCGAGGTTCCGCTCGCCGAGGAGCGTGCCGGCGCCGTGTCATACGCGGCGGAGGTCGAGCACGCGAGCCTGCGCTACGGGGACAATGTCGTGCTGCGGGACGTCTCGCTGCGAGTGGGCGCACGCGAGATCGTCGCGCTCATCGGACGCAGCGGCAGTGGCAAGTCGACCCTTCTGCGACTGCTCGCCGGGCTGTCGACCACCGAGTCGGGCAGCGTGCGGACCGCCGGTCACCCGGCGGTGTCCTTCCAGGAACCACGGCTCTTCCCATGGCGCACCGTGCTGCAGAACGTCGCCTTCGGCCTCGTCCGCGAGAAGGTCGGCAAGACCGAGGCCCGGGAACGGGCGCGCCGCACCCTCGACGAGGTCGGCCTCAGCGACAAGACGGGTGCCTGGCCGGCGCAGCTCTCCGGCGGCCAGGCACAACGGGTCTCCCTCGCCCGTGCCCTCGTGGCACGTCCGCAGCTTCTGCTGCTCGACGAGCCGTTCGGCGCGCTCGACGCCCTCACCCGGCGCACGAACTGCTCATCAGACTCTGGCGCGACAACGGCTTCGGAGCACTTCTCGTCACCCACGATGTCGACGAGGCACTGCGACTCGCCGACCGTGTCGTCGTCCTGGCCGGCGGCGAGATCGTCGAAGACCTCGCCGTGCCCCGGCCGCGGCAGACCGGCGACCCCGACGACGCCGACTCCGAGATCCCGCGCCTGCGAGCCCGATTGCTGACCGCCCTCGGCGTCGCCGATCCCGCGCACTGACCCGCTCACCACCCATCCGCTTCAACCGAAGGCACTCCGATGACCGACGCCCATCTCTCCGTGCGCGCATCCCGGCCCCGGCGCCGTGTGCTCGCCGCCGTCCTGGCCACCGCCGCCCTCACTCTGGGCCTCGCCGGATGCGTGCAGCGCGAGGACACCGCCGAGTCGATCGCAAACGACACGGTCGACGTCGCCTCCCTACAGGACCTCACCCTTCGTGTCGGGGACCAGAAGGGCGGCACGGAAGCCCTGCTGCGTGCCTCGGGCGAACTCGAGAAGCTCCCGTTCACCGTCGAGTTCTCCACCTTCACCTCCGGCCCGCCCCAGATCGAGGCGGCGACCGCCGGCAAGATCGATTTCGCCGTCACCGGGAACACACCGCCCATCTTCGGCGCGGCGGCGAACGCCAAGGTCAAGATCGTCACCGGCTACGCGAACAATGCCAGTGGCGATGCGATCCTGATCCCGGGCAACTCGACACTGGCCTCCGTCGCCGATCTGAAGGGCAAGAAGGTCGCCGTCGCCAAGGGCAGCTCGGCACACGGACACCTGTTGCTCCAGCTGAACAAGGTTAATCTGACCCTGGGGCCCGGCAAGGACGTCGAGCCGGTCTTCCTGCAGCCCGCAGATGCGTTGTCGGCGTTCACATCCGGCAATGTCGACGCATGGGCGATCTGGGACCCGTACACCGCGATCGTCCAGCTCGAGAACAATCCGAAGACGCTCGTCACCGCCGAAGGCGTGTCCAACGGCTTCGGCTTCGGTATCGCCGGCGACGAGGCGCTGGCCGATCCGCGCCGCAACACCGCGGTACGAGAGCTGGCCCTCGGCATCGCGCGTGCCGCCAACTGGGCCAAGGCCAACCCCGACGTGTGGGCCGAGAAGTACTCGGCCGAGGTCGGAATCGACCCGCGGGCAGGCAGGATCGCCCAGGGTCGGAGCCTGCGTCCGGCCATCGCACTCGACGACAGCGTCGTGGCGTCCGAGCAGACTCTCGCCGACGCCTTCGCCGACTCCGGGCAGCTGCAGGGGCAGGTCGACGTCGCGAAGTTCGTCGACAACCGCTACGACGCGTCTCTCGCACCGCTGTTCGGCGCGCCTCAGTCCTGAGGGTCGTTCGGAGACCGGACGCCCATCTCCGAGACCACCCCGAACACCGGCCCGTCCACCCGTAGGAAGGGAACACGCCATGAGTCATTTCCACTGGTTTCTGCCGACCGCCGGTGACAGTCGCGGAATCGTCGGAGCGTCGCACGCGTCGGCGACGAAGCGCCATCCGCCGGGTTATCGGGCGCCGGAACTGCCGTATCTGATCGATGTCGCGCGCACCGCCGATCGGCTCGGCTACGAGAGCGTACTGACCCCGACCGGAACCTGGTGTGAGGATGCGTGGCTCACGACCGCCGCCGCGATCACGCACACCGACCAGCTGAAGTTCCTCGTGGCGTTCCGTCCCGGCCTGATCTCACCGACCCTCGCCGCCCAGCAGACCGCGACGCTACAGCGTTTCTCCGGTGGGCGAGTCGCGGTCAACATCGTGACCGGCGGCGACGAGGTAGAACAACGACGCTTCGGTGACTGGGTCGACCACGACCGCCGATATGCACGCACCGACGAGTTCGTGCAGATCGTCGAGAGACTCTGGGCCGGTGAAACCGTCGATTTCGAGGGTGAGTTCTATCAGATCGCCGGGGCATTCCTGCCGGACCCGCCGGCCGTCAAGCCGCAGATATTCTTCGGCGGTTCGTCGGATCCGGCGCTGACGGTGGCCGCTGCGCGGGCCGAGGTCTACCTCACGTGGGGTGAACCGCCCGCGGTGGCGGGGGAGAAGATCGCCGAGGTGGCGCGCCGCGCGGCGACGGTCGGCCGGTCACTGGAATACGGTGTGCGACTCCATGTCATCGCGCGCGAGACCTCGGAGGAGGCGTGGCGGGTCGCCGACACCCTGCTGCAGGGAATCTCCGACGAGGAGATCGCGACGGCCTTCGCCCTGCACTCGGGTTCGGACTCGACCGGCCAGCGCCGGATGGCGCAGCTGCACGGCGGCCGTCGCGACGCACTCGAGATCCATCCCGGCCTGTGGGCGGGCGTCGGCCTCATCCGCGGCGGAGCCGGCACGGCTCTCGTCGGCAGCTACGACGAGGTGGCCGGGCTGATCGGCGAATACGAGTCCGAAGGATTCTCACACTTCATCCTGTCGGGATACCCGCACATCGAAGAGGCGCACTGGTTCGCCGAAGGCGTGCTGCCGGTGATCCGGGACCGGGTCGGCGCCCTGAGCTGACGACCGAGCGCGGCGCATTTCCCACCCGATTCTGCCGGCTCAGCGAGAGAGCCACTCCGACAACCGCTCCGACGACCACGTCGTGACGATCCGCTCGGGATCGATCCCGTGCGCCGCGGCCCGCTGGGCGCCGAGGATCTTGAAGTCGAGTTGTCCGGGCGCGTGTGCGTCGGAGTCGATCGCGAACAGACATCCCGCGTCCAGGGCGATCGCGATCAACTCGTCGGGCGGGTCGACCCGCTCCGGCCGGGAATTGATCTCCACGACGGTGTCGTGGGCCGCGCACGCGGCGAAGACGGCCTCGGCATCGAAGGTCGAGGGCGGACGGTGGCCCCTCCCGCTGAGCACCCGACGGCCCGTGCAGTGGCCGAGGACGTGCACCCGGGGGTCGGAGGCCGCGGCGACGAGCCGGGCGGTCATGGCATCGTGTGCCATCCGCAGATTGGAATGCACAGATGCGGTCACGACGTCGAGCCGGGCGATCATCTCGTCGGACTGATCGAGCGCGCCGTCGTCGAGGATGTCGATCTCGATGCCACGAAAGAGACGGAAGTCGCTCGTGTGACCGGCGTTCCAGGCATCGATCGCCTCGATCTGAGAGGCGAGCCGCTCCGCGCTGAGCCCGTTCGCGATCGTCAGGCGCGGCGAATGGTCGGTGATCGCGAGCCAGTCGTGACCCGACGCCTCCGCGGCGGCAGCCATCTCGTCGATCGGCGCCCCGCCGTCGCTCCATTCGGTATGGGCGTGCAGGTCACCGACCACGGCCTCGACGAGGTCCTCCGCCTCGCCCGGGGCGGTGGGCGGATCCTCGCTCTGCAGCCGTGCGAGGTACCCCGGCAGCTCGCCGTCGATGGCCTCGGCGATGACGGCCGCGGTGGTCTTGCCGATGCCCTTGATCGCGGTCAAGGTGCCGGCGTCGGCCCGCGCATGGAGTTCGGACGGATCCAGCCCGGCCGCCGCCTGCCCGGCGCGGCGGAAGGCCTCGACGCGGTAGGTGCTCTCCCGACGACGCTCGAGCAGCCACGAGATGCGCTCGAGCGCACGAACCGGGTCCACCGGAGCCGACAGCGGGGTGAAGGACCTCACCGTGAACAGCCCTTCCAACGCCTACCGCCCGGCGCGCGAAGTGCGGCCGGGCAGTAGGTCTCGTTGTCGGTGACGGTCAGGTCTGACCGATCAGTGTGCGGCTTCGAACGCCTCGATGATGCTCTGCGGGATACGGCCGCGGTCGCTCAGTTCGTAGCCTTCTTTGATGGCCCATTCCCGAATCGCCTTGGTGGTCTCCTTGTTGCGGCCGCTTCCGGTCGCAGTCGAGGCCGTTGCTGCACGCTTGGTCACGCGGCCGGTCTGACGGGAGATGTCGAGGTACTTCGACAGCGAATCGCGGAATTGCTGCGCATGCTTCGACGATGTGTCGAACTCATAGTTCTTTCCATCGAGCGACCACCGGACGGTTTCGTACTGATCCAGTACCTTGCCGTCGAGATCGTCGATGACCTGAACGATTTCCTTTTTCGCCATGAAATACTTGTCCCCTCGAATTGTGTCATCCGACCAAGACGGACGCGCGAGGTCCCAAAACCTGCGTCCCCCCGTTTTGATCTATTCCAACTGTGCACAGCTTAGACTCAAACCATGAGTACTTGCTGAGAACCCCCGCCTAGACCATAAATCATTAGAAAGCATTAGGGAAGTCGAGACACGACCGATTGTTAACGAGTCGGCTCGGTGCTGGTCCGCGACGTCGGGTTACGAGGAGTGGCGGTCCGGTTCGATGTCGGTGTGGTCTCGTCCGTGGGGTCTGCCCCACCCGTCCGCCGGGACGATTCGTCCGATTCCTCGGGGGACACGCTCACCAACGATTCAGGTGCGCGATCTGCCGCATAGATCGTTTGGTAACCGTTCGGGGTGATTGCAAATCCTGATTTGGATCGCGATTCGAGACAAAACATCCCCACGGTCTCAACGAGACAAGAAAAGCGCGATATGGAAATGGTGCGGCCGAAGTCCACAATCGAACTCCGATAGAGAACCGGATATCGATTGGCGCACGCACCACGCTGCGGCCCGTCCGGTCCCAGGACGGCGAGATTCCGCTCCCAGTCGCAGGCCGCCGGGGCAGACGAGGGAGGTCGAGTCGGGTCGTCGTCCCGCTCGTCGTCGATGCGGCACGCAAGTGCCGACGAACCGTTGGTGCCGGTGGAGCAATTCACCGCCCGGTCCGGTGTGGAGAAATGGAAACCGGATGAGTCCTGCAGTGGTGAATCCTCGGTCACCGAGCCCTGATGGAAACGCGAATTGTCGACGCGCGGGGCCATCGCCACCACCCGTCCGATTGTCCAATCGGGCAGATTCTGTGCCGTGTCCTCTCCGGTTGTCGAAGTCGTCGACGAGGACTCGGTCTCGGTCACCGTCGACAACTCGTCGGTGGGCGGAATGACGATTCGAGAGGGGCCCGACTCGGACGGCAATGAGCACCCGGCGAGCGCGACCGAAACGATCAGCGTCCCGATTGCCGCGGTAGCGCAGATCACGCGCAGGAATCGGCGGTCGCGGGACCACGATGTGGATTCGGGGCGGGGTCGCTGAATTACGTACCCTTGCACTGTGCCGACCCCCAAGATCGTTCTCTTCTACGTCTTCGTCCCGCTGCCGGATCCCGAGGCCATCCGGTTGTGGCAGCTGGCGGTGTGCGAGTCGCTCGGGGTCCGGGGCAGGATCATCGTGTCACGCCACGGGATCAACAGCACCGTCGGAGGCGACATCGCCGCGGTCAAACGGTACGTCAGGACGACCCGTGCGTACCCCGGGTTCGCCGGAGCGGACATCAAGTGGTCCGACGGCACCGGCCGTGATTTCCCGCGGCTGAGCGTGCGCGTCCGCCCCGAGATCGTGACCTTCGGGGTTCCCGACGAGATCGAGGTCGACGAGAACGGCGTGGTCGGCACGGGGACGAGGCTGAGCCCGGAGCAGGTGCACGAGCTCGTGGACGCCCGCGGTGACGACGTGGTCTTCTTCGACGGGCGCAACGAGATCGAGGCGCAGGTCGGACGATTCGCCGGCGCGGTCACGACCAAGGCGCGCACGACCCGGGACTTCGTGCCGCTGATCGAGAGCGGCGCCTTCGATCACCTCAAGGACCGGCCGATCGTCACCTACTGCACGGGCGGGGTCCGCTGCGAGGTCCTCAGCACGGTCATGCGCCACCGCGGGTTCTCCGAGGTCTACCAACTCGACGGCGGGATCGTGCGCTATGGCGAGCGCTACGGCGACGACGGGCTGTGGCAGGGATCGCTGTACGTCTTCGACGATCGCATGGGCGTGGAGTTCTCCGACCACGCGGAGGTGCTCGGCCGGTGCGTCGACTGCGGCCGTCCGACGAGCAATGTCGCCAATCACCCCGATCGAGACGGACGCGATCTCGCCGTGATCTGTCCCGACTGCCTGGGATGAGCGCCGCGGGGACACCCGAACGTCGCGGCCCGGTCCCGGTCGTCGTGGTGGCCGGGTACCTGGGCTCGGGTAAGACGACGTTGCTCAACCACCTGCTGAGGTCCGCCGGGATCACCGGCACACGCCTGGGGGTGCTGGTCAACGACTTCGGCAAGGTCAACATCGACGCACTGTTGGTGTCGGCGCAGGCCGACGGCACCGTGAGCCTCGGGAATGGGTGCATGTGCTGCACCGTCGACGCCGACGGCCTCGCCGACGCGCTGGCGTCGCTGGTCCGTCCGAGTGTCGGGCTCGATGCCATCGTCATCGAGGCGAGCGGGATCGCCGAACCCAAATCGCTCATCCGCATGGTGACGTCGGTGGCCGACGCTCGGCTGCGCTACGGCGGACTGGTGTACGTGGTCGATGCGGCGCATCTCGACGAGGTACGTCGGACGCACCCGGAGCTGGACGGTCACGTCGCGATCGCCGATCTCGTTCTCGTGAACAAGGTCGACCTGATCCCGGAGGAATCCCTGCGTGCTGTCGAAGAGCTTGTCGCACAACTCAATACAACCGCTCCGCGGGTGGCCACGTGGAACGCCGCGATCGACCCGGAGCTGCTGTTCGACGTGGCCCGTCGTGAGGTGGAACAGACTCGTCCCGGTCAGCTGACCCTCGACGAGCTGTTGCTGGCGGACGCCGGTCACGATCATCACGAGCATCTGCACGCGGCGTACGAGTCGGTGTCGTTCTCCAGCGACCGGCCGATGGACCCGCGGCGCCTCGCCCGTTTCCTCGAACGGCCGCCGGCCGGCTGTTTCCGGATCAAGGGAGTCGTCCACTTCGATGTGCCACGGCACCGTCAGCGGTTCGTCGTGCACGGTGTGGGCGGTTTCGTGCGCGTGCTGCGCGAGCCGTGGGGAGACCGGCGCCCGACCATCGACCTGGTCGCGATCGGGCGCGGACTCGATGTGGCGACGGTGAATGCCGAACTCGAGGCCGCCGTCGCGCGTCCGGAGGATGCGGCCGACGAGAACGGGATCCTCGGGATCCTTCGCCACCTGGTGGACTGACCCGCGACGCGCCGGGCATGTCACGTACACGCCGATGCGTAAGTCACATCTCCCTAACGAAAACCGGTTGTGCCAGGACGACCATTTCGGATTCCCCGGTTCATTTGTTTCACTGTTAAGTCTGTGACCAGTGTGACCAGTGG
Organism: Gordonia sp. G4; assembly: GCF_057770005.1. Classification (NCBI taxonomy): domain Bacteria; kingdom Bacillati; phylum Actinomycetota; class Actinomycetes; order Mycobacteriales; family Gordoniaceae; genus Gordonia; species Gordonia sp. G4. The sequence continues at coordinate 5,428,544 of NZ_CM173442.1, read as the reverse complement.
TACTCAATGGGAGGGAGTGAGGTAAGTGATCACGCATCTGCGTGCGTCACGGCCTCGACAGAGCATGTTCCGAAAGACGACGACACAACGCCTGACCACCATCGCGTTCGCGGTGGCCGCCGCCACGTCGACGGTGGTCGCCTCGAACCTGGTTGCGCCCGCCGCCGATGCGGCCCCCGCACGCGGGACGGCCCTTGCGGGCAAGACGGTCTTCCTCGACCCGGGCCACCAGGCCTCGGCGGCCGGCCACGACCTGAGGGCGCAGGTGCCCGACGGGCGCGGCGGCAAGAAGGACTGCCAGACCAGCGGTGCCACCGGCGTCAACGGCGCCCGGGAGCACACCGTCAACTGGCAGATCGGGCAGCTCGTCAAAGCAGGTCTCGAGAGTCAGGGGGCCCGGGTGGTCCTGAGTCGCCCGGACGACACCGGGTGGGGCGGGTGTGTGGACGAACGGGCCGCGGCGGCCAGCCGTTCCGGCGCCGCGGTCGCGGTCAGTCTGCACGCCGACTCGACCGCGCGGGGAGCCGACGAGTCCAAGAAGGGCTTCCACATGATCGTGCCGTCGCTCCCGGTGCCGGACCCCACTGTCGATCGCGTGCAGTCGGGCGAGGGACGCAACGCCTCGACGACGATGCGGGACGCCTTCGTCAAGGCCGGGTTCCCGTCGGCCAACTACGCCGGCGTCCGTGACGGCATCCAGACCCGCTCCGACATCGCGGCGGTGAACCTGACCAAGGTGCCTGCGGTGTTCATCGAGATGGGCAACCTGGCCAACCCGGGGGAGGCCAGGGCACTCGCCGCGCGCGAGGGCCACGTCAAGTACGCCATGGCCATCACCGACGGAATCCTCAACTACGTCAACGGGAACGCCGCGACCGGAGCCGGCCCGGCGCCGTCGACGCCGACCGACGACGCGAGTGGACTGTCCTCGGTGATCCCGTTCGTCGAGCAGCTTCTCGCCACCGAGGATCCCGAAGCGGTGGCACGGTTGCTGATGACTCAGGGGCAAGACGTGTCCGCGCAGGTGCTCAAGGCGATGCTGACCATCGTCTACGGACTGTTCGACGGGAAGCTGCCGATCGGCTGAGTGTGCGGGGTCGGGTCCCGCGAAGGCGGGCCCGACCTGCCGATCCGCCGATCGGCTGAGGTCCGCCGTGGCGGACGGCTAACCTCGCGTCATGGGTCTCAGAGAGCTGCTGTTCATGGACACCCCGGTGCCGTCGCTGCGCGGCCGCAAGGTCCTCATCACGGGCGCGGCGAGCGGAATAGGCAGGGCGACGGCGCAGGCCGCCGCCGCCCGGGGCGCCGAACTCGTGCTCACCGACCTGCACGCCGACCAGCTCGACGAGGTCGTCGCGTCCATCACCGCGGCTGACGGAACGGTTCTCTATCACGTCGCGGGCGACGTCTCGGATTTCGACTGGGTGGCCGGCTTCGCCCGCCAGGTCGACGCCGAGGTCGGGGTCATGGATGTGGTGATGAACATCGCCGGCATCTCGGCGTGGGGGACGGTGGAGAACCTGGAACACCGCCACTGGCGAAAGCTGGTCGACGTGAACCTGATGGGACCGATCCACATCATCGAAAGCTTTGTACCGCAGATGATCCGGCGAGGCCGCGGCGGTCACATCGTCAATGTGTCGTCGGCCGCCGGCCTGCTTGCCCTGCCGTGGCACGCCGCCTACAGCGCCAGCAAGTTCGGTCTGCGCGGCGTGTCCGAGGTGTTGCGATTCGACCTGCGGCGCCACGGGATCGGTGTTTCCCTCGTGTGCCCGGGCGGGGTCGACACACCGCTGGTGGACTCCGTCGAGATCGTCGGCCTCGACCGCGAGAATCCCCGGGTCAAGGCCGCCATCAACGGTTTCCACAAAGTCGCGGTGTCGCCGGACGTCGCGGCGGCGGCGATCCTGAAGGGTGTCCGCAAGAACCGCTTCATGGTCTACACCTCGTTCGACATCCGCTTCGGATACTGGTGGGCGCGAAAGTTCGCACTGCCCTATGAGATCGCCATGCGGGTGGCCAACGATCGTTTCGACCGGCTCGCCCGGGTCAGCGCCAGGAGCCTCGAGGCGAAGGCGGCCGACGAGCATTCGCCCCGGTGAGCCCGTGACCCCGACCTTCGTCAAGACGCTGCGTGACAGTGGTCCGCCGGGCGGTCATCCGGACTTCTTCGCGGCCGAGGCCGCCGGACTGCGCTGGCTCGCCGAGGCGGGAGCACCTGTCGTAGGGGTGATCTCGGCCGGTGAGGACACCATCGAGCTGGAACGCCTCGAACCCGGACGTCCGACGCGCGCGGCCGCGCGGGACTTCGGGGCCGCGCTCGCTCGGATGCACGACGCCGGCGCTCCGCACTTCGGTTCTCCGCCTGCCGATTCGGCGGGAACGCCGTTTTCCGGCCAGCTCTTCATCGGTCGGCGGGCGCTCAGCTCCGTCGAATACGAGTCGTGGGGCGAGTTCTACGCCCGTGAACGGGTGGAACCCTATCTGGTTCCCGCCCGCGAGGCCGGAAACCTGACCGCCGCCGACGAGGACGCAGTCCGCGACGCGTGTGAGCTGATCGCCGGCGGCGTGTTCGACGACGACGAGGGGCCCGCGCGGATCCACGGCGATCTCTGGAACGGCAACGTGATGTGGACTCCCGATGGTGTCGTGATGATCGATCCGGCCGCGCACGGCGCTCATCGGGAGACCGATCTCGCGATGCTCGCGCTGTTCGGGTGTCCGCACCTCGACGCGATCGTCGACGGGTACCGGGACGCCCACCCGCTCGTGTCCGGCTGGCAGGACCGCGTCGAGGTCCATCAACTGCATCCGCTCGCCGTGCACGCCGCGGGCCACGGTCCCGGATACGGGTCATCGCTGGGCCGGGCGGCGCGGGCATCCTCGGCGCTCGCGCGTGGATGACGCACGCGATAATCGACGGCGTGAGTCGTACCGGTGGTCCCTTGCAGGGTGTCCTCGTCGTCTCGGCGACGCGTGCCGAGGCCAGACATGTGCCACCCGGCACGCGGGTGCTCGTGACCGGTATCGGCAAGGTGCGGGCGACGATGGCTCTGAGCCGGGAGCTGGCCGGCGGCCCACCGGTCACCGAGGTCATCAACATCGGTACGGCCGGTGCCCTGCGCGACGGCGTCACCGGCGACGCCGAGCTGGGCCTCTTCCTGCCGTCGGCAGTGCTCGAGCACGACATCAGCAGCACCGAGCTACGGGCGATGGGTTATGAGATGACCGATCGCTGGGAGCTTCCCGGCGGCGACGGCACCGTGCTGGCCTCCGGTGACACCTTTGTCGCCGATCCGGTTCGTCGACGAGAACTCGCGCGGCACGCACACCTCGTCGACATGGAAGGGTGCGCGGTCGCGCATGTGAGCACCGAGTTCGGCGTGCCCTGCCGACTGGTCAAGGCGGTCACCGACAACGCCGACGAGGGTGCGATGGAGTGGCCCGATCTCGTCGACGCCGCGGCCCGTCGCCTGGGGCGATGGCTGGAACTCAACGTCGAGAGCTGAGACCTCAGGACCGGGTGTCGCCGACCCCGGCCGGGGGCGTGTCGGTGGCCGACTCGTACGTGGGGATGTCCGAGCGGCGCGGTGGGGCGGGCGAGGCGTCCGACGGGGTGAGGTCGGGCGCCGCGAGATCGGCGACCGTCGGTCGCTGTGTGCCCGACGCGGAACGGGAAGCACCCGCCGAGCGAGAGGTCGGAGACGGCCGGTCGGGGGCGCCGTTGGTGCGGGGCTTGCGACGGCTGCCCGGAGCGGCCTGGGTCTTCGGGGCCTGCGGTTTCGGTGCGCGGGTGGTCCTCGAGGCGGGCGACTCCGCCGGGGGAGCGGACGGCGCGCCCTGCTCGGCGGATCGGGTCTTGTCGGCGGGCGACGCCGGCGGGGCATCGGCGGCCGATCCGGCAGATCCGGCTCCCTTGGCACGGCGATGCGATGTCGCGCGTCGGCGTTGACTGTCGGAGCCGCTGTCGGTCGTGGCCTTGGTGGTCGCGGCCTTGGAGGTCGGGTTGCGGCCCGACCTGTCGCGGTTCGGGGTCCTACGGTTCGTGGACTCGGCGGGGTCGCGGGTGAGGAACCACCGGGCCAGCACGAGCGCCAGCGTCACCAGGAACGTCGTCAACATCCACGGGAAGTCTGCGGCGATCGGCAGCAGGACGTTGAAGATCAAGCTCTTCAGACCCGACGACGCCTGCTCGGAGTTGAGGCCGTAGAGGGTGACGATACTGACGAAGAACGCGATGAGCGGGGGCTGCGCGGCGGCGGTGAACAGCGCCCGGCGGCGGACGGCCAGCGCGGCGATCACACAGCCGACGAGGTAGCAGAACTTGTAGATCGACCCGAGCGAATCGTTGCTGCCGGCGTCGATGGCCGCGCCGAGGCCCGTGATCCCGGTACCCAGGAGAACGGCGCCCCACCACGGCACACCGCGGACCGCGGGCAGTACCGACTGCTGGTCCAGCGGTACCGCGGTTTGGAGACGTTGCGGGGAAGGCACATGGTCACGGTACCGGTTCGTCGACGGAATTCGTTCCACCCCCGGGCCGTGGCGTCGGTGCCGGCTCCGTCGTCGTCCCAGGTGTGACCACCGACCCCGCGGCGCGGCAGGTGTCGTGGATCACTGGAGGTCGCGGGGCCTCGGGGACGTCGCCCAGGGCGTCGAGCTCGGCCAGACGGCGGGCGGTGACGCCCAGCCGGCTGTCGACCGAACCGATCGTCGAGTTGTAGGCGTCGACCGTCCGCTGCAGGGACGTGCCGAGTGAGCCGAGATGACCGAGGACGCCGGCGAGCCGCTGGTGGAGTTGCAGACCGAGGTCGTGGATGACCGCGGCGTCGCGGGCCATCGCGTCGTGACGCCAGCCGAGCGCGACGGTGCGCAGCAGGGCGATGAGGGTGGTCGGGGTGGCGATGACCACGTTGCGGGCGAAGCCGAACTCGAGCAGATCGGGATCGGTGCGCGCAGCGGCTTCGAGGACGACGTCGCCGGGCAGGAACAGCACCACCATCTCCGGCGTGTTGTCGAAGGCGGACCAGTAGGACTTGGCGGACAGTCGTGCGATGTGGGCGCGTAATGCGCGGGCATGCTCGCCGATGAGTCTGTCGCGAGTGGAGGAGTCAGTCGCCTCGGCCGAACGCAGGTAGGCGTCGAGGGGCACCTTGGCGTCGACGATGATGTCGCGGCCGCCGGCGAGATGGACGACGAGGTCCGGGCGCAGTGTGGTGGAACCCCGGCCGTTCCCCGAACCGTTGGCGCCGGACGTGTCGGTGACCGACACCTGTGTGCTGAAGTCGCAGTGTTTGGTCATACCGGCGAGCTCGACCACACGCTCGAGCTGGACCTCCCCCCACCGGCCGCGTGCGTGGGGACTGTGCAACGCGTTGGCGAGCTGCCGGGTCTGATCGTTCAGCGCGACCGATGCCGAGTGGATTCCGCGCACCTGCTCGGTCAGGCCCGCGTAGGCGCCGATCCGGTTGTTCTCGACCCTGCGCAGTTCGTCGGCGAGTTGCGCCAGGTTGGCGCGCAACGGCTCGACGATGTGGGCGACCGAACTGCTGATCGCCGACGACTGCCGCCGGGCCGCGTCCTCGGTTGCCCACGACAGCGAGGACGCGACGTCCTCGCGGCCGGCGCGCAGCATCTCCACCTCGGCGCGAGCGGCGGACACGGTGGCGGCGCTGCGGGCGGCGTGCGCCCACCAACCCAGCGCGATGCCCAGGACGAGGCCGACGACGAGGGAGAGCGCAGCAGCAGTCATGTCGTCGATGGTGTCGGACACCCCCGACAAGTTCGGTCAGACCGTCGGGGTCGAGTGCCGGCTAGTGCCCGTCCGAAGCGTCGCTTGCCCCTGCCTCGAAGTCGAGCAGCCACTGCTTCGTGGGCAGGCCGTACCGGAAACCGCCGAGGGTGCCGTCGCTGCGCTTCACCCGGTGGCACGGCACGAAGAGCGCGGCCGCGTTGCGGGCGCAGGCCGCGGCCGCGGCCCGGACCGCCGCCGGCTGCCCGGCCAGTTCGGCGAAGCGCGTGTAGGTCACGGGGTGTCCGGCCTCGACCTTGCGCAGGGCGTCCCAGGCCGGGCCCAGGAACACCCCTCCGGAGCGTTGGACGACGGGAATGCGCGACGGTGCGGCGAGATCGCCGGCGTAGTAGGCCGACACCGCGTCGGTGATCTCGCCCAGCTCGGCCGATGGCTGTAGTGATCCCGGCCGGAGAGCGCGGTGGACGAGTGCCGTCAGGTAGGCGGGGTCGTCGGTCCACCCCGACGCCAGGACGTTGTGGTCGGAGTCGGCGACGACCGTGAACGGACCGTTGGGTGTGGATACGGTGGCATGGATGCCGATTGTCGTTGTGGGACCGTTGGTTTCGTGACCGGCCGGGACGGTGCCGGCGGGTTCGGCGTCGGCTGGTTCGGTGCCGCTCGCTATGGAGCCGGTGGTGTCGGGGGTGGTGGTCGGTGCGGACATGTCACTCCTGAGAGATCGGTACGGCTGGGGAATCGGTACGGCGGGGATCGGTGAGGTCGTCATCGGTACGGAGACCGAACCGCGACGCGGTCGTCGGAAGTCTGCTCGTCACACGACCTGTCCGGCGGCGTCGAGTCGGTGTCGCCAGAGGTGCATGGTCGCGTACGAGCGCCACGGTGCCCAGTGCCCGGTGTCCCGCAGATCGATTCCGAGGTCGGCGGCCGCGCGGACCAAGACGAGGTCGTTCGTGAGCAGGACGTCGGGATCGCCGGTGACCCGCATCGTGACGATGTCGGCGGTCCAGGGGCCGATCCCGGGCAATTCGAGAAGCTGGGCACGAAGATCAGACGCATCGACCCCCACATGCGGTTCCATCTGACCTTCGGCGAGCGCTTCGGCGACGGCGATCACGGCGTCGACCCGGCGCCTCGGCCCGCGCAGGACCTCGTGTCCGCGGGCGGCGATGACGCTCGGCGTCGGAAAGGACTTCGACGGTGGATCGTCATCTGCCGTCGATGCTTCGGATGCGACGGCGAGCGAGTCGCCGACGGGTTCACCGAGGACGTCGACGAGACGGTCGATCTGGTTGCGGGCGGCGGCGAGGCTGACCTGCTGACCGAGCATGGTCCGGATGATGGTCTCGGCCGGGTCCAGACTGCCGGGCGCCCGGAGCCCGCTCGCCCGGTCGAGAAGTCGTCGCATCGTGTCGTCGGCGGCGAGCGCGTCCTGGACGGCGGTGATGTCGGCGTCGAGGTCGAGCAGACGACGTATCCGATTGACCGCTACACCGAGATCGCGCATGTCGAGTCCGCGGAGCGAGACGACGGCGTGGTCTTCTCGCGGTTCCACCTCCGCCGAGGCCGGGCCGTGCGGTAGTGCGAGGACCCGCCGATAGCGCCAGCCATGTGGGCTGCCCGGGGCGTCGACGACCGATTCGACGCCCGCGGCGGCGTGTGCGTGCAGGAACCACCGCATCCACGGCCATCGGTACGGCGCGCGGAACGGCAGGCGCAGGGTGACGCTCCCCGGGGCGGAATCGTTGTCGTCGTTCGGATTTCTCTTCCGGCTGGGAAGTCGACGGAGTTCGGTCGGGGTCAGTCCGAAGACCGCGCGGACGGTGTCGTTGAACTGGCGGACGCTCGCGAACCCGGCGGCGAATGCGATGTCGGTCATCGGCATTGTCGTGCACTGGATGAGCACGCGGGCGTTGGTGGCGCGGTGTGCCCTCGCGAGCGCGAGCGGCCCGGCGCCCAGATGCCGGGTCAGCACCCGGGTGAGATGTCGGGGCGAGTACCGCAGGCGCGTGGCGAGACCCTCGACGCCTTCGCGTTCGACCACACCGTCGGCGATGAGCCGCATCGCGCGAGCCGACATGTCGGCGTTGATGTTCCACAGCGGGGACCCGGGCACAGCATCGGGTGCGCAACGCCGGCAGGCGCGGAACCCCTGCTGCTGGGCGGCCGCGGCGGTGAGAACGAACGCGACGTTGCCCGGCCGGGGCGTCTGGGCCGGGCACGACGGCCGGCAATAGATTCCGGTGGTGCGGACCGTGACGAAGAACTGTCCGTCGAAACGGGCGTCGCGGGCCTGTACGGCGCGGTAGCACCGGTCGAAGTCCGGCGCGCCACCTCCGGTGTCGGGTTCTGCTGCGGTGCCTGTGGTCACCCGTTCACTGTGTCACCCGGCGGCGACGCGGTCTGGCGGGATTCGGACACGACAGCATCCGTCCCACCGAGCGGGCCAAAACTGTGATCTGGGTAACATCTTTGTGGCACCATGGCGCCATGACGACCCGGTTCGATGGCCGCCGACGAAGCCGGCACGACGACCTTCCACTCACCGGACTCCCCGCATGGGGGCTGGAGATGATGATGGGCCTCTACGGCCCCGAGACGATCAGGCGTGTCTGCGCCGAGGAGGCTGAACTCGGCGTCGTGGCTCCGCCGGTCGAGACGTCGCCGCGATGTACCGAGCACGCACTCTCGTCGGCTGACGACGACTGCCCACCGCGATCGGGCGGGGGGGCCGGCGAGGGCGGGGACTGCCCGGCCGTCTTCAATCACGTCGACGCGGAACTCGAGGCGATCAACTCGCTGGTCCGTTTCCTCGGGCGAAAGCTCCGCCGCCGCTGATCGCGTCGTCGGCCGATCGCATGTTCGGCCGATCGTCGCCGCGTCGATGTCGCTTTGTCACCGCGATGTGTGAGGATCCTCGGGTGACCGACAGCTCGGACGACAAGCGCGCGGACGACACGTCCGCCGACGCGAGACAAGAGACCAGCAAGCTCGGTGCCGATGCCGTCCTCGGCGGCGACGCGGTGCTCGGCGGCGGGGAGAAGTCATACCCGACTCGCGCCCAGGTGATGATGTCGGGCCTGCGCTCGAGCGCGACGGTCGGGCTCCAGATCGTGCTGGTCGCCGCCGCGACCTGGGTGCTCTTCTGGCTGCTGGGCAAGTTCTGGGTGATCCTGCTTCCGATCTTGCTGGCCATCATCGTGTGCACCATCCTGTGGCCGCCCGTCCGGTGGATGCGCAACCACGGGGTCCCGGCCGCGGGGGCGTCGCTGTTGATGATGCTGGTCGGACTCGGGGTCCTCGGCGGGGTGGTCGGGCTGATCGTGCCGTCGGTCGTGGATCAGGCTCCCGAACTGGCAAGTCGTGCCACCGATGGTGTGGAACGTCTGCAGGAATGGGTGCAGGGTCCGCCGCTGAACTTCGACGACAAGCAGCTCGACAACATGGTCGACACGATCACCGGCCGGCTCCAGTCGAGCGCCTCGACGATCGCGGCCGGCGTGTTCAGCGGCGTCGGCACCGCCACCTCGGTCCTCATCACGATGTTCACGGCGCTCGTGCTGGTGTTCTTCTTCCTCAAGGACGGCCCGAAGTTCGTGCCGTGGCTCGACCGCACCGTCGGCAAGCCCTCCGGCAATCACCTCGGCGAGGTGCTGACGCGCATGTGGAACAGCCTCGGGGGCTTCATCCGGACGCAGGCGATCGTCAGCTTCGTCGACGCCGCGCTCATCGGTCTGGGCCTGTTCATCCTGGGTGTCCCGCTCGCCGGTGTGCTGGTGGTCATCACCTTCCTCGGCGGGTTCATCCCCATCGTCGGTGCATTCGTCGCCGGGGCCCTCGCGGTCTTGATCGCCTTGGTGTCCAACGGGCTGACCACCGCGCTCATCGTGCTCGGCATCATCCTCGCGGTGCAGCAGCTCGAGGGCAACGTGCTGCAGCCGTGGCTGCAGTCCAAGTCCATGGATCTGCACGCGGTGATCGTGCTCCTGTCGGTGACGCTCGGCGGCACGCTGTTCGGAATCACCGGCGCGTTCCTCGCGGTGCCTGCGGTGGCCTCTTTGGCCGTCGTCCTGCGCTACCTGAACGAGCAGATCGCCGAGCGGGCCGGCGAATCGTTGCCACCGACGAACACCCCGGTGACGACGCAGGTCGGCGTCCCGGACAAGGACCCGCCCACGGATCCGCCGAACCCGGTGAAGGGGTTGCTCGACCGCGACTGAGGCGCCCGAAGCCACGCCCCGGCGGACTCCGCACCGCCTGCCGATAGACTGGGCGCCCGTGAGTCTCACCCTGGGAATCGTCGGTCTGCCCAACGTCGGTAAGTCGACCCTGTTCAACGCCCTGACCCGTAACGACGTGCTTGCGGCGAACTATCCGTTCGCGACCATCGAGCCCAACGTCGGCGTGGTCGAACTGCCGGACCGTCGGCTCGATCGTCTCTCGGAGATCTTCGGCAGCGAGCGGATCCTGCCCGCCACGGTGTCCTTCGTCGACATCGCCGGCATCGTCAAGGGCGCATCGGAGGGCGAGGGCATGGGCAACCAATTCCTGGCCAACATCCGTGAGGCCGACGCCATCTGCCAGGTGGTTCGGGTCTTCGACGACGGCGACGTCGTCCACGTCGACGGTCGCGTCGACCCCTTCGCCGACATCGAGGTCATCGAGACCGAGCTGATCCTGGCCGACATGCAGACCCTGGAGAAAGCCATCCCGCGCCTGGAGAAGGACGCGCGCAAGAACAAGGACCTGGCCGAGACCCTGGCGGCCGCGAAGAAGGCGCAGGAGCTCCTCGACAGCGGAAAAACGCTGTTCTCGCAAAAGGACTCGTTCGACCTGGCGTCGGTGCGCGAGCTGCACCTGATGACCGCGAAGCCGTTCCTCTACGTCTTCAACTCCGACGAGGGCGTGCTGACCGACGACGCGAAGAAGGCAGAACTGCGTGCGGCCGTCGCACCGGCCGATGCGGTGTTCCTCGACGCCAAGGTGGAGAGCGAACTCCTCGAACTCGACGAGGAGGACGCGCAGGAACTGCTGGACTCCATCGGCCAGGACGAGCCGGGCCTGACATCGTTGGCGCGGGCCGGTTTTCACACACTCGGTCTGCAGACCTATCTCACGGCCGGTCCGAAGGAATCGCGGGCCTGGACCATCCACCAGGGCGACACCGCCCCCAAGGCGGCCGGTGTCATCCACACCGACTTCGAGAAGGGCTTCATCAAGGCCGAGATCGTCTCCTTCGACGACCTCGACGCCGCCGGATCGATGGCCGCTGCCAAGTCCGCCGGCAAGGTCCGTATGGAGGGCAAGGACTACGTCATGAAAGACGGCGACGTCGTCGAGTTCCGGTTCAACGTCTGATCGAACGATGAGTTCCGTCGCGCCGAACGAAGAGCTCTACCTCGCCGGCGGATGCCTCTGGGGCGTGCAGGCGTTCGTTGCGACGTTGCCGGGCGTGACGTTCACCGAGGCCGGCCGGGCCAACGGCACGACCCTCACCCTCGACGGTGAGTACGACGGATACGCCGAATGCGTGCGGACCCAGTTCGATCCGAACCTCGTGAGCGTCGAGCAGCTCATGGCGTACCTGTTCGAGATCATCGATCCGTACAGCGTGAATCGACAGGGTCCCGACGTCGGCGAGAAGTATCGCACCGGCGTGTACTCCGACAGGCCAGAGCACCTCGAACAGGCGCGAGCCTTCATCGGTGCGCGCGACGACGCGGATCGCATCGCCGTCGAAGTGCTCCCGCTGACGAACTATGTCCGTAGCGCCGACGAGCACCAGGACCGGCTCGCGCGGTTCCCGGAGAGCGCGTGCCACCTCCCGCAGGAGCTGCTCACCAAGTACCGCGGCTGAACGTTCAGCATTAGGTATCGCTCAGCGATACCTAATGCTGAATTCACGCGCCATTGGCTCCCCGTCTCACATTCAACTGATGCCCAAAGACCGGACAGGTCGTATTCGTCGGGGGCGCCCACTAGCGTGGCGGTCATGCCCATCAAACTCGAGAACGTCGCCATCGCCGTGCGCGACCTCGACGCCGCGATCGCCTTCTTCACCGACCTGGGTCTCGACGTCATCGGCCGGGACACCGTGAGCGGGGAGTGGACCGACACCGCCGTCGGGCTCGACGGCAATCACGCGAAGATCGCCATGCTGCAGACCCCGGACGGGCACGGGCGCCTAGAACTCTTCGAGTACATCCACCCGGAGGCCGTCGAGACCCGGCCCACCCAGCCCAACGACATCGGGATGCATCGCGTCGCGTTTTCGGTCGACGACATCGACGCAGCCCTCGAAGTGGCGGCGCGGCACGGGTGTCATCCGTTGCGCGGCGTCGCCACCTACGAGGACCTGTACAAACTCACCTACGTGCGCGGCCCCAGCGACATCATCGTCATGCTCGCCCAGCAACTCTCACCGAGCTGACGTCACGGGATCCGGCCGAAGGGGTTGCCGCCGAACGGCAACGGAGAGCCGCCCGATCCGCTTCCGGACTCCGGCACCGTCGTCTCCTGCTTGTCGACGGCACTGCCCAGCTTCACCTCGACCGTGCGGGCATCGGAGCCCGAACCGATGGTCACCGGTACGGTCTCACCGGGCTTGTGGGTGAGGATCTGCGCCATGAGGTCGGCGTAATCGGCGACGGTGGTGTCCCCGATCTTGGTGATGACGTCGCCCTGCCGGATTCCCGCAGCCGCGGCGGGGCCGCCCTGCTGCACCGATGACACCGTTGCGCCCTCCGTCTGGTCGCCGGCCGACAGCGAACCCGACACGCCCAGAACCGGTTTGGTCGCCTCGCCATCCTGCAACAGCTGATTCGCGATGCGCTTGGCGGTGTTGATCGGGATGGCGAATCCCAGCCCGAAGGACTGCGGACCGCCGGACGCGGCCTGGCCGGTGTCCACCGCCGAGTTGACCGCGATGACCTGTCCCTGCAGATTCACCAGTGGCCCACCGGAATTGCCCGGGTTGATCGGGGTGTCGGTCTGCAGGCCGTTGTACACGGTGAGCGACGAACCGCTCCCGTCCCCGGCGGTCACCGTGCGCGACAGCGCGCTGACGATGCCGGAGGTCACCGTGTTGGACAGGCTGTCGGGGCTGCCGACGGCCACCACCTGCTGGCCCACCTTCAGCGCGTCCGAGTCGCCGAGCGCTGCCGGGGTGAGTCCGGATGCTCCCTCGAGCTTGATCACTGCCAGGTCGTACGACGGGGAGGTCCCGGTGACGGTCGCCTTGTGCTGGTGACCGTCGCCGGTGGTGACGACGATCGTGCTCCCGGAACCGGCGCCTGCGACGACGTGATGATTGGTCAGCACATATCCGTCGGGGGACAGGACGATCCCGCTGCCCACGGAGGTGCCGTTCGCGGTCTGCACCTTGATGTCGGCCGTCGACTTCGACGCCACGCTCGCGGCATAGGTCACCGAACCGGGTTGCGCGTCCGCGACATTGGCCGCCGCGGCCGACTGCGAGCTGAGGACCGGAACCGAGGCGGCGTCGTGCCCGAGCAGCGCACTGCCCCCGATGCCGACGGCGCCACCGAGTAGCCCGGCAAGCAACGCGGTCACGATGATCGGCTTGGTCACCCCGGCGCGTGGACGCGACACCGGTGGCATCGCCGGCGTGGGCAGGGGCGACGTGGGCGGCGGGGTGATGTGCTGATTCACCAACCAGGGACCCGGAGGTTGCGCCGGTCCGCGGGGCGGCACAAAGGGTTCGGTGATCGGATCATGGTCGGGGGTCTGCGGCATGGGGGTCTGGGGCGTGTTCACGGCACCACGATGCCCGGGGCTCATGTGAACAGGGCTACAGATATCCTGCGGATTTCCTGACAAGCTCGACGCGGACTCTCAGGTGTTTCTGACCTGCGCACAGCGGATCTCCCGCCTGATCCGACGGGCCGGCGCGCGCGGGCCGGCGCTCGGTGAGGCTGCTAGCGTTCGGCCGATGGCAGACTTCGAGTTGACCGACGACGACCTGCGCGTCGTCGTGCGTTATGCCACGGAGTGGGCTGCAGAAGTACTGCCGGTCTTCGAGCGAGCGCTGCCCGGTGATGAGCGGCCGCGCGCAGCCATCGAGGCGGCGCGGGAATTCGTCGGCGGTGCACAGAGATCCGCGCTGCAGCGGACTTCGGCGTTTGCGGCGCACCGGGCTGCGAAGGATGCGCCGTCGGAAGTCGCGCGACTGGCCGCACAAGCCGCCGGCGACGCCGCGGCGGCCGCCTATCTGCACCCGATTGCGAAAGCGCACCAGGTCGGGCACATCTTGCGGGCGCCGACGAACCGGGCGCTCATCGCCGAACTCGAGAGCGGCAACGACCCCGGTGTAGGCGACGAAGCGATCGAGGCCGTGTGTAGACGGACGCCGCCCGAACTCGTCGACGTGTTGTGCCGATACCCGGAACCGCGCGGTGGGGCGTCGCGATCCACGCGTCTGATGGCCGATCTCGACAGGCGATTGCGGGCGTCGAGGCGACGGACCGACTTGGACGCCTGACTGAGACGACCGGCCGTTCGGTATCGCTCAATCACACTGCGCGGGAACGGGTTTGTGGCTCATTTGCCTGACAAACGACACTCGGCCATGGGAGTGTGTGATCTGGTCGGTGAGCAGTCCGGTTCACCGGCCGTCGAAGTCCGCTCATGTCGAAAGGTGTTCAGTGTCCTCGTCTGATATCGGTCTCACCGTCCTGTTCGCGTTCATCGGTCCGCTCCTGGCGCTGTACGCCAACGGCAGCTAGAAACGCCGGGGTCTCCAGCGGACTCCGTGATCCTCGCCGGCCGCACGGATTCGCACTGGTGGTCCGTGCGGCGATGGCGTCGCGGCGGACGCGTGTCACCGTCCGGGCGAAAGTTGCACATCGCGTGCCGATCGTCGTCGATACTGCACCGGTGACTCTTTCCAGACGAACCGTCCTCTCCGCCGTGACCGTGGTGTTGTTGTCGGTGGCCGGACTGCTCGTCCCGACACCGGCGGGCAGCGACGCCGCCCCTTCGGGCTGGCGTTACACGATGGTGGCGTTCAGCAATTCGAGTGCGCGCGACATGGATGTGTACGAGTCCACCGACGGCCTCGAGTACCGCATGGTGCGCAAGTCCGCCTATCGGCCGCCGACGGGGTACGTCCGAGACGCGAGCATCTTCCGGCACACCGACGGCTGGTACTACGTGACGTATACGACCGCCGACGGGGCCAGCATCGGTTTCGCGCGCAGCCGCGACCGCGTGAACTGGAGCTTCCTGTACAACTGGCCGGTGCCGCTGTGCTGTGCGTTCCTTCCGGGCACGGGTGACGGCCGGGGTCTCGGCTCGTCGAGCGGGCCCGGCTCCTCCGGGTCGGCGGGTTCGAGCGACGGTCCCTCGTTGTCGCCCTTCACGACCAAGGCCTGGGCTCCCGAGTGGTTCGTCGAGGGTGGCCGGGTCAGCGTGATCCTGTCGATGTCCACCGGGGGTGGCTTCGTCCCCTATGTGATGACGGCGCTCGATCCCGGGTTGCGTATCTGGAGCCCGCCCGTCCCGTTGTTGAGCATCGGTGCGGATCACATCGACACCACGGTCATCAAGGTCGGCCCGACCTACCACGCGTTCACCAAGAACGAGACGAAGAAGTTCATCCAGCACGGGGTCGCGACGTCGTTGCTGGGGCCCTACCGCTTCGTGCCGCCGGGCAACTGGGGTCTCCTCGTCGAAGGGCCGGCGGTCGTCCAGCTTCCGAACGGTGCCTGGCGCATGTACCTCGACGCCTACCGGAACGGGCGATATCTCTACTCCGACAGCACCGATGGAATGCGCACCTGGACGCCGGTGAAGCAGATCCCCGGGATCTCGGGGACGGTCCGTCACGTCGGGGTGATGCGCGAGCGGGCCTGACCGTGAGTACGTGCTCGCAACCGGGCACACGCTGCCCCGTGCGCGGCGGTCCGTCAACCGTCGTGCTCGGTGAGATTCGGCACCGTGCCGAGGCATCGACGGACACCTAGTCTCGGAGGAGTCGGGGTGTTTTGCCCGTTTCTCGAGAGGTTCAGATGAGTACACCTGCCCTGCCCGCCCTGGTCGATGTCGCCTGGTTGCGGGAACGTCTGGATGACCCCTCGCTGGTCATCGTCGACGCGACCACCCACCTCCCCATTCCGAAGGAGGGACCGTACGTCCCGCAGTCGGGTGCGGAGTCCTATCGCGCGGAACACATCCCGGGCGCGGTGTTCGCCGACCTGCTCACCGACTTCGCCGACGCCGCGAGCGCCGAACCCTGGACGGTCCCGTCGTCGGAACAGTTCGCCTCTGCGGCTTCGGCATTGGGCATCGGCGACGGAGCCACCGTCGTGGTCTACGACCAGCTCGAGGGATTCTGGGCCACGCGTTTCTGGTGGCACCTGCGCCTCGAGGGATTCGACGCCGTAACCGTGCTCGACGGCGGGCTGCAGGCCTGGAAGGCCGCCGGTGAGCCGGTGACCGATGCCGAGTCGACCGCCACTCCGCGCAGCTTCAGCGGGACGCGCCGCCCCGAACTCCTGCGGTCGACCGCCGATGTCGCTGCGTCGCTGGATGATCCGTCGACTCTGCTGGTCAACGTCCTCGACGAGGCGACCTATCGCGGCGAAACCACCACGTACGCGCGCCAGGGTCACATCCCCGGGTCGGTGAATCTGCCGGTGTTCTCGATCCGCAACGCCGAGACCGGCGATCTTCGACCCCTCGACGAATTGCGCCGGGAATTCGAGGCGGCCGGGTTGCTGGCCGAGGACACCAAGGTCGTGACCTACTGCGGCGGCGGGATCGCGGCTACCGGAATCGCCCATGCACTCGCGCTCGTCGGTCGCGACGATGTCGCGGTGTACGACGGATCGATGACCGCCTGGGCCAACGACCCATCGCTCCCGCTGGTCACCGGATCCGAGCCTCGCTGACGACGCCTCTGCTCCCTGGGGTGCCTCAGGGAGCAGAGCGCACGTCTCAGCCGACGGTGATCGCGTCCAGGCGCTGCCTGATGAAGTCCCCCGAGACCACCGGCTCGAGTCCGGCGCGGCGCCCGACAGGCGGGGCGAGGGGAGAGACGAGCGCGTCGTGGTCGAGCTCGTAGAAGAAGATCAGCGAGACGAGGTCCTCGGCCGGTGCGTCGGATTGCGGTGGGAGGACGCGGTGCCGACCCGCGGGCCAGCGTCCGGCCGACCAGTATTCGAGGATGTCGCCGATGTTGACGGTCAGGGCCTCGGGGTTCCATGGCGCGTCGGCCCAGCCGGACTGCTCGCTGCAGACCTGTAACCCACCGGCGCCCGGCTCACGGTCGAGAATGGTGACGGTGCCGAAGTCGGTGTGCGGTCCGATGCGGAACTGGCCGGGTTCAGGATGTCCGACGTCGTGCAGCGGCGGGTAGTGGTTGATGTTGGACGACCACGTCGGGTTCGACGCGAGGTTCCGGAACGGGTTGTCCGCACCGGCGAGGCCGAGCGCGGCGGCCATCAGCCCGAGCAGGTCATCGGACAGCTTCCTCATCTGAAAAGTCCACGCGGTGAACAGTTCCCGGAGTTCGGGTGTCTCGTCCGGCCACACGTCCGGAGCGAACCAGTACTCGTCGATCTCGGATGTGCCCACCGGTGTCTGCGCGCCGGAGGTGAACGATTCCTTGAGATCCGGCGGAGTCTCGGTGCCCTCGGAGAAGCCGTTGGCCTCCTTGCCCGGTCCGATCCAGCCGCGACCGCCGACGCCGACGGAGTACTTGGTCTTCACGTCGGTGGGGAGAGCGAAGAAGCGTCGGGCGGCCGCGCGAAGGGACCGCGGCAACTCGGGATCGAGCCCGTGCCCGGTGACGAGGAGGAACCCGGCGCGTTGCAGTGACTCGTCGACGGCGGCGCACACCCGTTGTGCGGCAGCTCCTCCGGAGTGCCACTCGCTGAGGTCGACGGTGAGGACGGGGCTGTCGGTCATGCCTTTCGCTCCGTCGCGTCGGCGGGAGCGATCCCGATGTCCTCGTTCCACACCGCCGGATTCGCCGCGATGTACGACGACATCATCGTCGTGCATCGCTCGTCGTCGAGCACGATGACCTCGGTCCCGTGATCCCGCAGCCAGTCCTCACCGCCGTAGAAGGAGGTGTGCTCGCCGATGACCACCGTGCCGATGCCGAACTGACGGATGAGACCCGAGCAGTACCAGCACGGTGACAGGGTCGTCACCATGATCGTCGAGGCGTAGTCCTGCTGCCGCCCTGCGGCGCGGAACGCATCCGTCTCACCGTGTGCCGACGGGTCGTCGGCCTGCACACGCCGATTGTGGCCCGCGCCGAGCACGGTGCCGTCCGAGGCGAAGAGGGCCGCGCCGATCGGGATGCCGCCCTCGGCCAGGCCCTGACGTGCCTGCTGGTAGGCGACATCGAGCATCCCGGAGAGGTCGAGACCGGCGCGGTCGGGGAGCGAGAGCGTCATGCAGTCGAGAGTGCCGTGCGGCATCGGCAGCCGCAACTGACAGATCGTCGCCCTGCAGAGGACGTGGCCAGTGCATAGTGTCTCGGTTCATGACAACCGGCCGACACTCGACGAACACCGTCACGTCGACGCTGCGAGAGATCCTCGACAACGAGCTGGCCGCGGCCGAGCCTCGGATTCTCAGCGGCCACGAGCACCTCGACGCGCCGGTGCGGTGGGTGCACTCGAGCGAGATCTACGAGATCGGACCGCTGCTCACCGGTGGCGAGCTGTTGCTGACGACGGGACTCGGGTTGCGTGGGCTGGACGCGGGAACCCGCAAACACTACGTCCAGGACCTCGCGCAGCGTGGCGTCGCGGCGGTGGCGATCGAGGTGGGCCGCACGTTCGAGAGAGTGCCCGAGGAGATGGTGAGGGCCGGCTCGGTGGCCCGGCTGCCGATCATCGAGTTGCGGGCAGTGGTCCCGTTCATCGATGTGTGCCGCGCGGTCAACACCTCGATCGCCGCGCGTGAGGTCGACGAACTGCGTCTTCGCTCCACGCTCGTCGACGCCCTACACGACGACCTGGCGGCGGGTGCCGGCGTCGCACCCATGCTCGGTCATCTCTCCGAGATCCTCGGTGCCCCGGTCGTTCTCGTGTCCACCTCCGACGCGCTGCTGTCCGCACACGGCGTCGACGACGACTCGGCGGCGTGGCGGATCGTCGACCGGGCCGTGGCCGAGGCCGTGGTCCTCAGCAAGGGGCGTCCGATGGCGCGGCTGGTCGTGGGCGAGCGTGCCGACGCCGGCCCGAATCCGTTCGCCGAGAGCCTGCTGCGCGCGGCTGCCGGTCCCGTGGCGGTCGGCCTGACCCGTACCGGTGTCCGCGGATCGGCCCTGGCCGCGCGGCTCGTCGAAGATCTCGTCGACGGCAGGCCCATGCGGCCCGCGGACCTGCGGACACGTTTGGCCGGCGCGGGGGTGTCCGTGGCGGGACCCACTGTGGTGGTGCCCCTGGCAGCCGAAGCTCCCGACCCGCGGATGGCCGATGCCGCGGTCGCCGGGGCCGCGCTGGATTCGGTGGCGCGCAGCATCGTCGACGCCACGGTGTATGCATTGGTCGCGGTGCCGGCCGGTGGCGGCCAGGGCACCCCCGATCCGGTCGACCGAGTGGTGTCGTCACTGGTACCACGCGGCAACCGGCTGCCAGGCGCCACCGTCGTGGTCGGAACTCCCTGCCGCCTGGACGATCTCGGGCCGGGCACGGATACGGCGGCCGTCCTCTCCGAGTCGCTGCGCCGGTGCGGGCGACAACTCGGTCTCGCGGCGTCGACCGCCGCTCGCCTCGGGACGGATCGCCGGGTGTTCACCTCTCGCGAACTGCTCGCCGACGATGCCGTCCGTATGCTCGACCCCGCGGTCCGCGCGGAGCTCCGGTCACTGGTGGAACCGCTGGTGTCCAACGATGAACGCTCGTCGTCCGATCTCGTCCGGACGCTGGCGGTGCATCTGTCGAACGGGTGCAGCGCGACTCGGTCGGCCGCGGTGCTGCACATCGGCAGGCAGAGTCTCTACCAGCGCATCGAGCGTATCCGCACGGTTCTGGGTTTCGACCCCACCGAACCGGCCGTGTACGCCTCGATGATGCTCGCGCTGCGATCGCTGACGGCTGACATTCACCAGTTGTAGTCGAGGAACTTGCCGTCGAAGGTCACGATCACCCGGTCGCCGTTCGGGTCCGGCCGGCGTTCGAAACCGATCTTGAAGTTGATTGCGCTCATGATGCCGTCACCGAATTCCTCGTGGATGAGTTCTTTGAGCGCGGGCCCGTAGACGGCGATCGCCTCGTGGAAGCGGTAGATGGTGGGATCGCTCGCCACGGCATCGTCGGCCACACGTGTGGGCTGCTGACGCAGGCTCTCCGCGACACCTTCGCCGAGACCCAGCAATTCCACGACGGCGGTGGCTTTCGCGGCCGGGACCGGGTGTTTGCCCAACAACGCCGCGACGGTCCAGACCAGGGGGGCGTCGATCTTCTCGGCGATCGTCGCCCAGGTGAGTCCCTGGCGTATCCGTGCGGCGTTGATCAGCTCTGCGGCATCGGCTTTCGGCATGATCGGGGTGGTCATCGTCATCTCCATCGATAGTGTTGGACCACATCCACATTGCCCATCGGCGCGCGCGGTGCCAAGTCGACGCAGCAACATTCGGCAGTGTTCACACGAACGACATGTGGTTCGGCGCGGCCGGCGTCATCTGAATTTCACACCGCGACGTGGCGGGAGTGAGGTCGGTGTAACAGGGCGACTCGTCGATGACACCGGACGGTCATGTGACCTCGGTTCCATGGGGCCCGACAAACTGAGGAATTCGAGGAGAACCACATGTCTTATGTGAAACCGTCCGAATTCGCGGTGAAGATGGTCGACGCCGGCGAGTCGAAGGCGTTCATGTCCACCCGCGACACGCTGATCAGAGCATTCATGGCCGGCGCGATCCTGGCTCTGGCCGCGGCGTTCGCGGTGACGGTCACGGTGCGAACCGGTGAGCCGCTGCTGGGGGCAGTGCTGTTCCCGGTCGGGTTCATCCTGCTCTACCTGATGGGATTCGACCTGCTCACGGGCGTGTTCACGCTGGTGCCGCTGGCATTGCTCGACAAACGTCGAGGTGTGACCGTCCGGTCGATGCTGCGCAACTGGGGCCTGGTGTTCGTCGGGAACTTCCTCGGCGCCATCCTGGTCGCGGTGATGATGGCGGTCATCCTCACCTACGGGTTCAGCGTCGCACCCGACGAAGTGGGGCAGCAGCTCGGCGAGATCGGGCACAGCCGCACCGTCGGGTACGCCGAGCACGGGGCGGCCGGCATGCTGACGCTGTTCATCCGCGGTGTGCTGTGCAACTGGATGGTGTCCACCGGCGTCGTCGCCGCCATGATGTCGACGTCGTTGCCCGGCAAGGTCATCGGTATGTGGATGCCGATCATGCTGTTCTTCTACATGGGCTTCGAGCACTCGATCGTCAACATGTTCCTCTTCCCGTCGGGTCTGATGATGGGTGGCGACTTCTCGATCGCCGACTATCTCGTGTGGAACGAGATCCCCACGGTGATCGGCAATCTCGTCGGCGGACTCACCTTCGTCGGGCTGACGCTGTACCTGACGCATGTCCGGACCGCCCCGGATCGTCGACCTCCCGCCCACGATGCGACGACCGAGGTCGACGTGGCCGCGCCGGTTCGTACGACCACCTAGTCCGTCATCGACAGGGTCAGGCGGCTGTCACCGAATCCGGCTCCGAAGGATTCTCCTGCAGGGCGCGTGCGTACCAGGCGCCCAGTCCGAGGAGGATGAGTCCGGTCACGATGAACACGATGACGCGGAAGATGCCGTCGAGGGTGGCCAGGTCGAACAGGAACAGCTTGGCGATCGCCGCGGCGACGAGGACAAGGCCTCCGGTGACCGCGGCGGTGCGTGCCACGCCGCTGCGACGTCGGGCATATGCGAGCGCCGCGCCGGCGAGCACCATCCAGCAGGTGGTCGCCAGAACATGTCCGGCCAGGAACCCGTCTGACCCACCGATGAGGACACCTGCGGTCACACTGATCACGGTGAGCGCATAGACGACGACCATCCCGGCGGCGATGTGGGCTGCGCGAGAAAGCGCCTCGTCGGTGAGGCGCACCCAGCCCGCAGCCAGGACGAGCGCTCCAGCAGCCGCGAACAGGCTCGCGACAACGATCTCCAGGTTCGCATCGCGTCCGATCAGGTCGGCGTCGGCGAGCACGTACGGAGGCGCTGCGTGGAGCAGGGCCGCGAAACCGATCGCCCAGATGACCGAGCTGCCGGCGAGAAGCACACGCGAGGTCGTCGACCACGTCCGTGCCACGAGACCGGTCACCGTGGCCAGTCCCAGCAGTACGGCGACCGCCACCGTGCCGTCAAAGGTCTCGAGGACCGCGACGAACAGCAGGAGAAGTGCGGTGGCGGACCAGATCTGGGCGACGGTGTCGGGGACGAACCGGGCGCGGGTGCCCGAGAGCGCCGAACCGATCAGCACGGTGCCGATGAGCGCGAGGGCGATGGAGGCCTGGAGGATGACCGCGCCCGGCAGATGCATCGCCGAACCCGCGAACAGTGCCGGGATGGTGGTCGCACTCGCCAGGCCCGCCATCGGTTCGGGAAACGCCGTGGTGGGCATGGCTATCAGGGCGCCGCCGACGGCCAGCAGGACGACCACGACGACAGCTGTCGCGAAGACCGGGTCGGAACTCCCGGGCGCGCTCCATCCGGCGAGGCCGGAGAGGCCGACCAAGGTGAGCGGGATCGTAGGGGCGGCCAGCCGCACCGCGTGCAGCCAGATCCAGTCGCGACCGAGCTGGACCCACGCCGACGCGGCGCAGAGCACCACCATGAACGCGATCAGGGTCGTGTCCAATCCACCGGCGAGGACCGGTGCCAGGACGATGAGTGGCACCACGACCAACAGGCCCAGGTGTTCGCTGCGCCACCGGTGGGCCAGCACGAGACCACCCGCCGCGACGAGGCCGGCGACGCCGAGGCCCGGGACGATCGGTAGCCACTCGTAGATCTTCGTCGCGGCGAGGACATCGAGGTAGCCGGTTGCGATTCCCGTGGCGGTCAGCGCAATGGCACCGATCCGACCGTCGGTGCGGCCGCGCAGCCACATTCCGCCGGCGACGAGTGCGGTGGCGAGCACCGCGCCGCCGGCGACGCGGAATTCCGGACGGAGGATTCCGGCCTGCGCGGCCAGGACGAGGAGCAGCGCTACACCGATGAGCGTCACGCCGACGCCGGCGGTGGCGAGGATCTTGCCGATGAGCCCGCGTTCGGCGGCCGCGCCGATACGGTCGGACATCGACGGTGCGGGTGGTCGAGGCGGCGGGGCGGCCGACGGTCGGGGCGGTCGGTACGACGGCATGGTCGTCGGACGAGGCATCTGCGGTGACACCGCGGCGCCCGCCGGATTCGGGGGAGCGGCCGGGGGCCGATGGGGTGGTGAGAACGGTGGCGCCGGCGGGGCCCACGCCGTCACGGTCGGCGGAGTGAAGCCGGGAGGCGGTGTCTGTATCTGCGTCGGTGTCCGGGGCGCGGGTCGCGGGGCGGTGCTCGTCTCGCGGGCGGGTTCGAGCGGCTCGGCGACGATGCGCCGTAGCTCTGCGAATTCGGCTGACACGGTGGACATCTGGCGCGCGATGGCGTCGAACTCGGTCGAGATCCGCGCGAGCGTGGCAGTACTCGGATCGCCGCCGAACATGCTGCTGGGAGAGGTCATGCTCCGACGATGACCGAGCGCGTCCCGGCACGGATGAGTAGTCCTACCCAGACGGCGTGGGGACTTCGTGTGATCAGACGGGTCGTGCTGTTCCCGGGCGTCCTCGGCTGACGCAGCGGCTCGTGGGCCGGCGACCGCGGGCGGTTACTGTTGGGCCATGCCTGCGCAACGGGTGCGAATAGACAAGACCACACCGCAGGTCTATCGAAAGCTGATCGCGGTGTCGGCCGAGGTCGCCGCGGCCGCCGAAGCGATCGGGTTGAGCCGCTCGCTCGTCGAGCTGGTGAACCTGCGGTGCTCGCAGCTCAACGGCTGCGCCTACTGCATGGATCTGCATGCGCAACTGGGCCGTTCCGCGGGTCTGTCGACGCAGCAGATCGACGTCATCGCGGGGTGGCGCGACGCGCCGGACCTGTTCGACGATGTCGAACAGGCCGCCCTGGAGATCGCCGAACTGGTCACCGAGCTGCCCGCGCACGACGCCGCCGACCTGGCCTACGACCGGGCCACAGACATCCTCGACACCGAACAGACCTCGGTGCTGATCTGGGCGGCGGTGACCATCAACGCGTTCAACCGCATGTCCATCGTGAGCGGTTATCGGCCCAGACCCGGACGGTCTCCGCGCAAGGCGGCGGCACCGTTCGCGAAGGACGCGAACGGCTAGGAGGCTGCTGAATTATTGGTTTCCTGGGCTGGGGGTTGTGGTCGGGTTGTCGGTCTCGCCTGGCTGTGATTGTGGGGGTGGCCTGGATGCCGAGCTGGCTCAGGCCAGGGTCCAGGTGTTGTGGGTAATGCTCAGGCC
This sequence comes from Gordonia sp. G4, assembly GCF_057770005.1. NCBI lineage: Bacteria > Bacillati > Actinomycetota > Actinomycetes > Mycobacteriales > Gordoniaceae > Gordonia > Gordonia sp. G4. The sequence continues at coordinate 5,404,289 of NZ_CM173442.1, read as the reverse complement.
CAGGCTGGCCAGTCGGCGGAGGTTGAGCGCGGCGACGCGGTGGTGGAGCCAGTTGTTGTTGTTCTCGACACCGCGGAAGGGCACGCGGCGGTTGTTTCGGGTCAGCCAGGCGATGGATCGTTCCGCCATCGGCCGATGTTGCCGGTAAGTGTCCTGAATATGGTTGTCGGCAAATTGTTTTCGGTGTTCGCGCTGCAGTTGGTGATGTTCACCGAGAACAATCTTGCGGCCCCGAGGCGAGGTGGTGCAGCGCTGGCGCAGTGGGCAGCCGCGGCAACCCGCGCCGAAGGTGACCCGCCCTTTCGCGGTGACCGGCCGAGTCAGATTGTTCGGGCAGGTCAACGTGTTCGTGGTGGCGTCGTAGGTGAAGTCGTCGCCGACGAAACCACCCTTGACGGCCGGGCGGTGTGGCCAGGGTTTGAGGACCGCAGTCCAGTTGGTAGGTGCCAGCGACGAGAGCATGGCCCCGGTCGCGTATGCCGAGTCGCCGAGGACCTCGAGGTCAGCAGCGCTGTCGGCGACGGTGGTGTCGGTGGGCAGCAATCGCGCCCCGACTGTGGCATCGGAGTTGTCCTCGCCAGCGGCTTTGGTCAGCTCGGTGGCGGTGACCAGCCCGGTATCGGGTTCGACCACGACATGGGCTTTGAACCCGTCCTGGCGGCGGGACTGGGTTTTATGAGCATGCCGGGCATCGGTATCGACCGTGGAGATCACCCGATCCGGGGCGGTCCTGCGCGCGATCTGCCAACGACCGTCGGTGCCGTCAGAGCCGGCGGCGGGTTCGACATCCTGGCCGGCCACCAACGCCAGCAACGCCACCGCCTGCTGCTCGGATTCGTTATCGGGCTTCTTGGCGATCGCGGTGAGGTCGAGGTCGTCGAGCACGGCCAGGGCGTCGTTGACCAGGGCGCTCACCAAATCGTGTTGGGCCTGTTCATCGTCCCAGGCGATGCGGGGTTTGCCGGAGCTTGTCAAGATGTCTGTGTAAGAACGTGACTCCTGATTTTCTTGTGGTCCGTGGGTTTAGCCGAGGTGCGGTTCGATCCGGTCGGGGTAGGCCAGAGCGAGCTGTCCGAGGGCTTGCTTCCAGTTGGTGACGACCTGTCCCTCGACCAGTCGTCCGAGGGCCTTACGGGGCTGTGACCGCCTGGTCCCGCGTTCTTTGAGGCGTTGAGCGGCTCGTTTGTCTTCGATGTCGCAGATGGCCAGCCACAAGAGTTTGCGGACCGCGATGTCGTTGGGGAAATGTCCGCGGTTCTTGATGACCTTGCGGAGCTGGTAGTTCAGCGACTCGATCGAGTTGGTGGTGTAGATGACTTTGCGCAGCTCGGGCGGGAATGCCAGGAAGGGGATGAACCGATCCCAGGCTCGGTCGAAAGCCATTGCCGCACTCGGATATTTGGCGCCTAGTTCCGAGTCGCGGAAGGCTTCCCACTCGCGGCGGGCGGTCTCGGCGTCGGGGGCGGTGTAGATCGGTTTAATCGCCCGAGCGACGTCTTTGCGGTCTTTGTAGTTCACGAACCGCATCGAGTTGCGGATCAGATGCACCACACAGGTTTGCACGGTGGCCAGCGGCCAGGTCGCCTCGATCGCTTCGGGGAATCCGGTGAGCCCGTCACAGCACACGATCAGCACGTCCTTGACGCCGCGGTTGGCCAGATTCGCACACACCCCGGCCCAGAACTTGGCGCCTTCTTCGGCCTGTATCCAGATTCCCAGCACATGCTTGACGCCGGCCATATCGACGCCAATAGCAATGTGGGCGTGCTTGTTTCGGACATGGGCGCCGTCTTTGACCTTCACCACCAGGGCATCAAGGTAGATGACGGGATACAACGGCTCCAGCGGCCGGTTCTGCCATTCATCGACCGCGTCGAGGACCTCGTCGCAGATCTTCGAGATCGTCTCGTGCGAGAGATCGGTGCCGATCGTGGAGGCCAAATGGTGTTGGATGTCGCGCAACGTCATGCCGCCGGCGTAGAGCGAGATGATGATGTCGTCGAGGCCGCCGAGGCGGCGCGAGCCCTTCGGGACCAGCCGCGGGGTGAACGTGCCGTCACGGTCACGAGGAATGTTCAGCTCGACCGGCCCGGCCTCCGAGGCCACCGTTTTCGGGCTCGACCCGTTACGGGCGTTGGGCAACTCCCGCCCGGCCGGATCGCCCTTGGCATAGCCGAGGTGATCGGTCAGCTCGGCCTTCAGACCGCGTTCGAGGGCCAGTTTGATCAGACCTGGGATCAACCCGCCTTCGCCGGTGATCTGGATCTGGCCGGTATCGATCTGGGCGAGCAGCTCATCGACCATGCCCGAGGCCTGTAATGCCTCGGCGACTTCCGCGGTCGAGCGCGGCTCGGCCAGTTCAGGCAACTGCTCGTCGTCGTGGCCCTGCTGCTTGTCGTCTAACGCCATGCTCATAGATCTTCCTCTCACTGATGAGCACTGGACTTACACAGACCATCTGACACCCCCGTTTGCCGGTCTGCTCATACCCGGAGCCGGTCAGGGCGGCCAGCCGGGTGGCCCGCCCGGCCACCACCACCTGCGCGCCCTCGACGTCGCGGGCCACCCGCCGTATCGCCGCGATCAGCTGAGTCACGGTGTCTTGGCGGGCCACCGCATCATCGAGCACCGTCGAGTCCAGTGCCCGGCGATGTTTGCCCGCCACCGCCCCGGTCTCGGTGATGACCTCGCGAACCTTCTCGAAAATCAGGTGTGGCCGCTCGCAGCCAGCCAGCCGACGCCGCCAATACGTCAACGTGGACGGATGAAACCCTTTCGTGCCCAACGTGAATCCACACGCCGCTTTCCACCGCAGATCGAACATGACCGCCTCAGCGGCCTCACGATCAGAGAGCCCGTGCAGGGTTTGCAACACGATCACCGAGGCCATCGTCTCGGCCGGGATCGACGGCCGGCCCCGCCCGCTGGGAAACAGCTCCGCAAACATCGCCGCCGGGAACAACCGTTCCCGATGCTCGGCGAGCAACGCGAACACACTGCCCGCCGGCAACAGATGCCCGACCAGCGACCTCACATCCAGGAACTCATCCTGATGATCTGACTCACCCTGCATACCGTCCAGGATCCCAGCCCACCAGCACCAACACGAACCAGCCACGCCGAAAACGACTGCGATTATTCAGCAGTCTCCTAGCCGGCCGCCCGCACATGAACACGTCTGCGCCGACCCGCCGACGCCGCGTGGGGCATGATGTCACCCATGTCGAGTCCGCGGTCCATGTCGACCCCGCGCTCCGGTCGGCTCGCTGTCGGCACCCTCGTGTTGCTCACAGTCCTCTACTTCGCACAGGGTCTGCCCTATGGCTTCTTCAGCCAGGCGATACCCGTCATCCTCCGCGAGGAGGGTTACTCGCTCACCCAGATCAGCGTCTACGGACTGCTGTTCGCGCCCTGGGGCCTGAAGTTCCTGTGGGCGCCCTACGTCGACGCCTACGGAACCCGGCGCAGATGGCTGCTGACCCTGCAGTTGTCGTCGGCAGTGGTCGCGCTGGTGCTAGCGTGCCTCGACCTGTCCGGGACCCTGGTGTGGTTGCTGGTGGGCATCGCGGTCATCAACCTGCTCTCGGCGACGCAGGACATCGCGACCGACGGCCTCGCCGTGTCGATGCTCGAGCCGCGTCAGCGTGGTCTGGGCAACGGAATCCAGGTGGGCGCCTACCGGATCGGCATGATCACCGGGGGCGGCGGCCTGCTCTGGCTGTTCTCACTCGCCGGGTGGCGTGCCCTCTTCGTGGTGATGTCGGTGCTGCTGTTCGCGGTCACCGTCGGGGTGTGGTTTCTCGCCCGTGAACCCGGGCCGCGAGCCGGCGATGGACCGTCGGCGTCACCGACTCCGGTGTCGCCGCGTTTGTTGCTGACGGGGTGGTGGTCGCGGCTCCGACGCCCGGGCGTGATCGGTTTCATCCTCGTCGTCGGCGCGTTCAAATTCGGCAACTCGATGGCGTCAGCGCTGGTCGGCCCGTTCATGTCCGACATCGGACTCACGCTGGGACAGATCGCACTCGTCGAAGGTGCGCTGTCGTCGGCCGGGGCCCTCGGCGGGGCAGCCCTCGGCGGGTGGCTCGCCTACACCTACGGCCGGCGGCACGCGCTGCTCGTCGGCGGTGTCACCCAGACGCTCAGTCTCGGTCTGTATCTGGTGGCGTCGATGGGGGTCGGCGGTTTCTGGCTCGTGGTCACCGCCAGTCTCGCCGAGCACATCCTGGGTGGGGCGGCGACTGTCGCGGTCTTCACACTGATGATGGACGCGTGCCAGAAGGGCTACGAGGGCAGCGACTACACCCTGTTCGCCTGCGCCGTGGTCGGCGTACAAGGCGCTGCCGGGTTCGCCGCGGGGATCATCGGTGACCTGTTCGGGTTCCCGGCGATCTTCGCGAGCGGGCTGGTCCTGTCGGGTCTCGGGTGCCTCATCATGATCCGCGCCCTCGACCGCGGTCTCATGAAACGCCTAGAACCCGCGATTACGTAGCGTGAGTGCGCTTTTGGCGCGCATTGTCGCTACGGAATCCGGGTGGGGAGCAGGGTCGCCATCGCCTCGTCGACGACGCGGTCCAGATCGTCGCCCAGGCTGCCCGCCAAGAACTGCTGCACCAGTTCGGCCATCGCGCCGGTGAAGATCGCGGCTCGGACCCGACTGGTGAGCGGGTCGGCGTCCCGGGCGTCGGCCTCGGCGAACGCCATGTCGCGGAGCATCGCCTGGGTGACGGCACGCCGTTGGGCAAGAACAGGATTGGTGACTCCGGCGGTGAACAACACGCGGCCGCGACGCGGATCCGAGGAGGCATGGCCCAGCACCGCACGGATTCCCGCGCGCGTGCGCGACCGGACCGAGGGATCCGCCTCGCCCATCGCCGCGGCGACCACCGTGCCGAGTTCCGCGGCGGTGGCGTCGTACACGGCGCCCAGCAGCTCGTCGGTGCCGGTGAAGCTCTCATAGAAGTACCGGGTATTGAAGCCGCAGTGGCGACACACCGAGCGGACCGACAGTTCGGACTCGCCGCCGCCGCCCCCGAAGATGTCGAAGGCGGCCGCGATCAGGTCGGACCTACGCTCTGCGCGCCGGTCCGCGAGCGGCACGCCAGCCCAGCGGGTCGGTAGGGACATCGTCTCACCATAGTCGGCGGCGACCCGGCCGGGCCAGATCTGGTCACACCCGTAGCCAAAGAGTTAGTCTGGATACGACCGTCTCCAAAGGTCGCCCCGAGCGGAAGGTCTCCGATGACTGTGTCCATGGCTCCTCTCCGGTTGCCGTCCACCGACTGGGTACCCGTTCCGCTCCCGCACGAGTTCGTCGGTTCCTGGCTCAACGGCAAGTTCGACGCCCACGTGCGTGCGAAGTTCTTCCGCGGGATGGAATTCGAGAATCCCGCGGGGGACCCGGGCTGGTTCGGCCCGGACAGCGCGACCTGGTACGTCCACTCGCACACGCCCGCGCTGATCTTCGGCCTGCAGTGCGCGTCGTACCTCGAGCGTCTGGACCCGAGCATCTTCTGGATGGGCGTGCAGCACTCGCGACTGGTCCGGCGGCGCGAGGACGGTACCCCGACCCTGTCCATCGACCCCGACGGAGCCATGACCAGGCTCGGGCACTCGCTGGCTTTCTTCATGGGGACGGCATACGGCTCGACGGAGTCGGCGGAGCGATTGGCCCGGACGGTGCGCGCGATGCACCACACCATCAAGGGCGTCCGGCCCGACGGTGCGACCTACGACGCCGACGATCCGGCCTGGTTGCGATGGAACTACGCGACGGTCGTCTGGGGTATCGCGACCGCGCACGAGATCTATCACCCGAAGCCGCTGCGTGGCGACCAGCTCGACTGCTATTACCGGGAATTCGTACGGGTCGGTCATGCGCTCGGTGGTACCGACCTGCCCACGACCAAGGCCGACACCCTTGCCTGTCTTGCGGAGTACCTGCCGAAACTCGCACTGACACATGGCAATGCGATGGCGACCGGGTTGAACGTGCGCAACCCCGCCCAGGGTGCCGTGGACTGGGCGATCCGGGACACGATGCCTCGCTGGGCCAGGGAGCTGATCATGTACCGGGCGCCCAATCCGATCGAGCGACGCGCCCGGCGGAGCGCGGTGTGGAGCATCATCAACTCCGCGCATCTGACGATGGGAGAGGCTCCCGAGTTCGCGGCCGCGTGCCACCGTGTGGCGCCGGGAACCACCGTCCCGCACACCCTTCCCCGATATGAGCTCGGATCTGACCCCGAGCGTACCCGCGCCGAGATCGAGGCATCCTTCGCCCACTAGCGCCTGCGGGCCGTCGTGTCAAACCGGACCTCTCTGAATCATCAATGAAGGCAACAGAATTCGGCGACCCCCGGCCGCGGTGACGCATCCGGAAGCGGAAACACCGATTTCATCTCACGTCACGCCGGCGTAACAAAGTCAAAATACGTTTACCCCCCATACGCCAGATCGCAAGCTTCTTGCGGCGCGTATCTCATCGGGGGTCATGCGGTGACATGCCGCGTGTTCGTCGTGCCCCCACCTGAGTGGACCTGAGACGTAGTGAGAAAGGCTTCGCCGATGCCGTCTGTTCCGTTGCCGTCCGGCTCTTCGCCGACGGACACCCCGCCGCCCGCCACCACCCGCTCACGCCGGCGGCGGTACGGCATTCTCGTCCCCGCGGCCCTGTCCGCAGTGGCGCTGGTCCTCAGCGCGTGTGGCAGCTCGGCCAGCGATGAATCGGCGTCGAGTGCCGAATCGTGCGTCGACACCTCCGGTAGCACCATCAAGGTGGGGTCGCTGAACTCCTTGTCGGGAACGATGGCGATCTCCGAGGTCACCGTTCGCGACTCGATCAAACTCGCCGTCGACCAGATCAACGACAACGGCGGCGTCCTGGGCAAGCAGCTTCAGCTCATCGGCGAGGACGGCGCGTCCGAGCCGACGATCTTCGCGGAGAAGGCCGAGAAGCTGATCTCCAGTGACTGCGTCGCAGCGGTGTTCGGCGGCTGGACGTCATCGAGCCGCAAGGCGATGCTGCCCGTCTTCGAGGACAACAACTCACTGCTGTACTACCCGGTGCAGTACGAGGGACTCGAATCGTCTCCGAACATCTTCTACACCGGTGCGACCACGAATCAGCAGATCGTGCCCGCGCTCGAATACCTGAAGGAAAAGGGCGTGAAGTCGCTCTACCTGGTGGGTAGCGACTACGTGTTCCCGCAGACGGCCAACCGGGTCATCAAGGCATACGCGGAGGCCAACGGCATCGAGATCAAGGGTGAGGACTACACCCCGCTCGGCTCGACGGACTTCTCGACCATCGTCAACAAGGTCCGTACCGCCGACGCCGACGCCGTGTTCAACACTCTCAACGGCGATTCCAACGTGGCGTTCTTCCGCGAGTACAAGAACGTCGGACTGACCCCGCAGGCCATGCCCGTCGTCTCGGTCTCCATCGCCGAAGAGGAAGTCGGCGGCATCGGTGTGGACAACATCGAGGGCCAGCTGGTCGCGTGGGACTACTACCAGACCGTCGACAACCCGGCGAACACCTCGTTCGTCCGTGACTACAAGGCCGCCTACGGCGCCAACAAGCCGACCTCCGATCCGATGGAGGCCGCCTATGTCTCGGTGTACCTGTGGAAGAACACCGTCGAGAAGGCCCAGTCCTTCGCGGTCGCGGACGTCCAGAAGGCTGCGGGCGGAGTCACTTTCGACGCCCCGGAGGGACTCGTCACGATCGACGGCGAGAACAACCACATCACCAAGACCGCGCGTATCGGTGAGATCCGCGGCGACGGACTGATCTACACCGTGTGGGATTCGGGCCAGCCGATCGAGCCGGACCCCTACCTGAAGTCGTACCCGTGGGCCGAGGGCCTGAGCTGACACCGCCGACGACCCGTCCCGCGTCTCGCGACGTGGGACGGGTCGCGTACGGCCCCTCTCTGGAGTAAGCGGCGCACGCCGACGACGAACGGATAGTCACGTGGAAACCGTTATCGGACAGCTCTTCACCGGGCTCAGTCTCGGTTCGATTCTGCTCCTCGCAGCTCTCGGCCTGTCTCTGACCTTCGGGCAGATGGGCGTGATCAACATGGCCCACGGGTCGTTCATCATGGCCGGGTCGTACACCGCCTACTCGGTGCAGGAGTACCTGATCTCCAATGCCGGGGTGTCCCTGCTCGTCTCGCTCGTCATCGGCTTCCTGGTCGGCGGGCTGATGGGGGTCCTGCTCGAGGTCACCCTGATCAAGCGCATGTACGACCGCCCCCTGGACACACTCCTCGTCACCTTCGGCGTGGGACTGATCCTCCAGCAACTCGCCCGGGACATCTTCGGCGCACCGGCGGTCGACGTGGTCGCGCCGTCGTGGTTGTCCGGCGGCGTCGACATCCTCGGCGCGGTCGTCCCCAAGACGCGTCTGTTCATCATGCTGCTCGCGATCGTGGCGGTGACCGCCATCGCGGTCACCATGAAGTACACGCCGATGGGCCGCCGTATCCGTGCCGTCGTCCAGCACCGCGATCTGGCCGAGACGAGCGGGATCTCCAGCCGTCGCACCGACATCACGACGTTCTTCATCGGGTCGGGACTGGCCGGCGTCGCCGGCGTGGCGCTGACTCTGATCGGCTCCACCAGTTCGAACACCGGGATGACGTACCTCATCGACGCGTTCCTGGTGGTCGTCATCGGCGGTCTGGGCCAGATCAAGGGCGCGGTCATCGCGGCCATCGCCCTCGGTGTCCTGAACTCGTTCATCGAATACAACACGACGGCGTCGGTGGCGAAGGTCGCCGTGTTCGTCATCATCGTGATCTTCCTGCAGATCCGGCCGCAGGGGCTTTTCACGGTCCAGTCGAGGAGTCTTGTGTGAAGGACTATTTCAGCGGTTCCTGGAAGGTCTGGGCGGGGTTCGGGTTCGCCGCGATCCTGCTGTTCGCGGTCGCACCGGCCGTATTGTCGGACTTCCGGCTCAACCTGCTCGGCAAGTTCCTGTGCTTCGGCATCGTCGCGGTCGGCATCGGCCTGGCGTGGGGACGCGGCGGCATGCTCACCCTGGGCCAGGGCGTGTACTTCGGTCTGGGTGCGTACATCATGGCGATGCACCTGAAGATCTCCGACGCCGAACTCCGCGGCGACGACGTGCCGGACTTCATGCAGATCGCCGGGATCACCGAGCTGCCCGGGTACTGGAAGCCCTTCGCCTCGCCTCTGGTGACGATCCTGGGCATCCTGCTGGTTCCCACGTTCCTGGCGATCCTGCTGGGCCTCGGTGTGTTCAAACGGAGGGTCAAGGGCGCGTATTTCGCGATCCTGTCCCAGGCGCTGGCCGCGGCCTTCGCCATCCTGCTCATCGGTCAGCAGACCACCGGTGGCAGCAACGGGCTCAACCGCTTTCGCAGTTTCTTCGGTCTCGCGCTCAACGACCCGGTGAATCGGCAGCTGCTGTTCTTCATCACCGCGGCCATCCTGCTCGCCGTCGTCGCCATCACGCGTCAGCTGATGTACAGCCGATACGGCGAACTGCTGGTCGCCGTCCGCGACCAGGAGGAACGCGTCCGGTTCCTCGGCTATGACCCGGCCAACGTCAAGGTCGTCGCCTACGCCATCGCTGCGCTGTTCGCCAGCATCGCGGGCGCCATGTTCGTCCCCATCGTCGGCATCATCTCGCCCGCGGACGTCGGGATCGTGCCGTCGATCGCGTTCCTGATCGGCGTCGCGATCGGCGGGCGCACAACGCTTCTCGGTCCGGTCCTCGGCGCCATCGCGGTGGCCTGGGCGCAGACGAGTCTGTCGGAGAGTTTCCCGTCCGGGTGGACCTACGCCCAGGGCATCCTGTTCATCGTGGTCGTGGGCTTCTTCCCGGCCGGGCTGGCCGGGCTCGGGGCGTTGGTCAAGTGGCGTCGGAGAAGAACGCCGGACCCGACCCCGACCGGTGACATCGATGAGCACAGCGTCAGCAAGGTAGGAGCGTCGTCATGACCGAGACAGAATCGACGGTCGTCGAACACCCGCCGGTCGCCGGCGGCAATGCCGGAATGGACAGCGACTACCTCCAGGTGCGCGGTCTCAGTGTCGAGTTCGACGGCTTCAAGGCGGTCTCCGATGTCGACCTCACCCTGCTGCAGGGCGACCTGCGGTTCCTGATCGGACCGAACGGCGCCGGGAAGACCACGGTCATCGACGCGATCACCGGTCTGGTGAAGCCGACCGGGTCGATCCAGAAGTCCGGTGTCGAACTCGTCGGCAAGAAGGTGCACCAGATCGCGCGTCTCGGTGTCGGCCGGACCTTCCAGACCGCCAGCGTCTTCGAGGAACTGAGTGTGCTGCAGAACCTCGACATCGCGGCGGGTGCCGGGCGTTCGGTGTGGACGATGCTGCGGCGTCGGCCGACGCAGATCCCCGACTCGATCGCCGAGGCGCTGGAGACCATCGGTCTGCAGGACCTCGCCGACACCCCGGCGGGCGTGCTCGCGCACGGCCAGAAACAGTGGCTCGAGATCGGGATGTTGCTGGTGCAGAACGCCTCGGTGCTCTTGCTGGACGAGCCGGTCGCCGGCATGAGCCATGAGGAGCGCGAGGAGACCGGGAACCTGTTGCGCCGCATCGGTGGTGAACGCACCGTGGTGGTCGTCGAACACGACATGGATTTCATGCGGTCCTTCGCGACCTCGGTGACGGTGCTCGCCCGCGGCCGGGTGCTCGCCGAGGGCACGGTGGCCGAGGTCCAGGCGAATCCGAAGGTCCAGGAGGTGTACCTCGGAACCGCCGCCGGCGGCGAGGAACTCGAGGAGATCGCCGCCGAGACCGACCCCGACGTGGCGGGCACCTCCACGCAATCGACTCAGGACAAGGGCTGAATCATGCTGAAACTCTCCGGAGTCCACGCGGGCTACGGTCGTACCGAGGTGATCCACGGGGTCGACATCGAGGTACCCACCGACGGCGTCGTCGCCGTGATGGGACACAACGGCGCGGGGAAGACGACCCTGCTGCGCGCGGCCGTCGGACTCGTCAAGACGACCAAGGGGTCGATCACCTTCGACGGCGTCGACATCACCCGGGCGCGCCCCAGCGCCCGGGTGGGGCACGGCATCGCCTATGTGCCGCAGGGCCAGCAGAGTTTCGGGCACCTCACCACCGCCGAGAATCTGCAGGTCGTGGCCGACGGCCGCAAGCGCGGCAAGGAGCTGGTCGCCGAGATGCTGGACATGTTCCCGGCACTTACGGAACTGCTGGGACGACGCGCCGGCCTGTTGTCCGGAGGACAGCGTCAGCAGCTGGCGATCGCTCGCGCGCTCATCACCGAGCCGCGCATGCTGATCCTCGACGAGCCGACCGAGGGCATCCAGCCCTCGGTGGTCGCCGAGATCGAGCAGACCATCACCACGCTCACCCAGCGTGGCGGACTGGGAGTGCTCCTCGTCGAACAACACATCGGTTTCGCACTCGAGGCGGCGCAGCGGTACTACGTGCTGGAAAGCGGACGCGTCACGTCGTCGGGTGACGGCGGCTCGGCTGCCGAAAGTGCTGTGCGCGAGGCGATGACGATCTAGATCGATCAGGAGTGGGGTGGCACCTCAGCCCGGGGCCTGCCGGCTGAGGTGCTCCCATTCACGGTAGATGCCCTGACGCGCCCGATCCATCTCCAGCACGTGATCGAACGACTGGCTCCCCACGATGAGGCGCCGAGGCGGATCGGGGAGTGCCGCGAGCTCCAGGATGACCGGCGCGGCCGATGACGGCGGGGGACCTGCGGTATCACCCCATGACGCCTCCATCTCGGTCCGCAGATCCCGATACTGCGGCATCGGTTCGGTGTTCGTCGTTCCGGTGGTGAACAACCCGGTGTCGTAACCACCCATCTGCACGATGGTGACCCGGACGCCGAACTGCTCGGCTTCCATCGCCAGCGCCTCGCTGACCGAGTCGAGCGCCGCTTTGCCCGCTCCGTAGTAGCCGACGGTGGCCATCCCTCCACCGGTACCCATCGACGTCACCTGCAACAGTCGGCCGCCGCCGCGAGCGCGTAGGTGGGGCAGGACGGCCTGGGCCACCCAGACGGCGCCGAAGAAGTTCAGGTCCAGGTGCGCGCGGACCTGAGCCTCGGTCGCCTCCTCGACCATTCCGTAGAGCATGCCGCCGGCGTTGTTGACCACGATGTCCAGCCGGCCGAATGCGGCGATCGCGGTCTCGACGCCGTCGAACACGGCTTGCCGATTCGTGACGTCCAGGGGCAGCGGTCGCAGGTGTAGGGGATACCGCTTGGCCAGCGATGTCAGCGGATCGACGTTGCGGGCGACGGCCACCACGCGATCGCCGGCGGCGAGGGCCGCCTCGGCGAACGCCCGTCCGAGTCCGCGGGACGCGCCGGTGATGAACCAGACCCGTGGCGTTGTCATCTTGCCTCCTAAGTAAACGGACCGTTCCGTCTCGTAAAAACGGTAATGCCGGTACTGGGAAGGAGTCAAGACGGATCGTCTCGTTTCGTGGACTATCCTGGCTTCATGCTGCGAGACGCAGGACCGGATCATTCACGCCGAAAGGAGCGGTCTCGCCAGGCGATCCTCGAGGCGACTCGAGCCCTCGTCGTGGAGGCGCCGTACGAGAAGGTGACTGTCGAGGCGATCGCGGCCCGGGCCGGCGTCGGCAAGCAGACGATCTACCGGCGGTGGCCCTCGAAGAGTGCCGTCGTCTTCGCCGCCGTCCTCGCACTGAGCGAGGGTGACGACGGGCGGTCGGTAGATCTGCCAGACACCGGTGATCTGCGTGCCGACCTGAAGCAGGTCATGCGGGCGACGGTGGAAGAGTTCGCCGATCCGTCTTTCGATCGCCTGATCCGGGCGGTGAACACCGAGATCGCGAACGACGCCGAGCTCGCGGCGGAGTACCGGGAGAAGCTGTCGCGACCACTGGACGACGCCAAGAAGGCGCGGCTCCGCAAGGCCGAGCGAGACGGCCAACTCCCGGTCGACACCGACCTCGACCTCTTTCTGGAGATGCTCTACGCCCCGTTGTTCCAGCGGTGGCTGCACCGCAGCGGACCGCTGACCCCGACCTACGCCGACGACCTTGTCGAGGCGACGCTCCGGGCCTTCGATGGCCGACCATCGGCCGCCCGGCGCGGCGCCGATGTCAGTCCAGCCGGACCCCCACCTCCGAGGTGAGTTCGTGGGGCGGATGGAGGGGGAGTTGGTCGCCGCTCCAGAATCGCCCGGGGTCGAACCAGTTGGAGTCCTTGGCGGTATCGAGGATGCCCATCTCGCGATAGGTGATCGCGACCACCTCGGCGCAGTAGGCGGCTTCGAGTCCGACGCCGTCGGTCTTCTGGCTGCGGCGCTGCTGCCGTTCGTCGCGTCGTTGACGGACCTTGCGGTCGAGGTAGGGGATGCCCCGGACGAGGTCGGTCGAGTTGGGCACCCGGCCGCGAAACCACCGCCCGGCGAGGCGTGCGGTCGTCGGGAACGGGGTCCCGTCGAGTTCGGCGATCACCTTGAGCAGAGCGTTCTCCTGATCCGGGGTGACCTCGGGGGTGAGCTGACGAAACCAGCATGCCTGCTTGTAGCGGATCATCCACTGCTCCACGGCTTCGCGCGCGTCATGTAGCTGAACGCCGCGATGATTCGACCCGGTCCACACGTCGGTCAGCCGATCGCCGAGTTCGGCGTGCCAGAGCAGCGGCGGCAGGTCGTCGATGCACACCGCCATCGCGACATGGTTGACCGGCGCGTTGGTCAGGGTGCGGATGGCCCGATCCGGCCCGGAATGGCCTCGGAAGAGCCAGATGTCGCCGGTGCGGGTGGCGTCGAGCGCGTCGGTCAACGAGATCCCGGAGTCGGCGCGGTCTCGGCCGAAGAGAATTCTGCTGGTGGGCACGAGAGAAGGCTAATGCGTCCGCGTGCCGCGCGACCTATCCTGCCCGCATGAGGAACTTCTGGAAATGGCTGGGACTGGCGGGCGCGGTCGGGGTGGCCACCGGCGGGGCGATGGTCGCGCGGGATCAGCGGCAGCGGAAGTCCTATTCGGCCGACGACGTCCGCGCGCGTCTGCACCAGCGGCTCGACGAGACCGGGAACGAGGATGGCGGACCTGCTGATCGGTGAGGGCCGGGTGGCGGAGCCGCTGATTTCTGAGGACACTGGGCAGTGTTGCCCGACGCTCGTCAGAGTGAACGGAGAAAGGTGGCACCATGCCCGACAACAGCGGTTCCGGCGGATCGTTCAATTTCGGCCCCGAGGACTTCGACCGGTTCGCACGTGAGGCCGGGGAGGGACTGCGTGACGTCTTCGGCAAGCTCTTCGAGGGGCAGGCGGGACCGGCAGCCTTCTCGATGTTCTTCGACGAGGCCTCGCGTGGCCGGACTCGTACCAAGCCGCAGCCGCGCGAAGAGACCACGGGGGAGGCCGGCTCCGGAGTATGGGCGGTCTTCGTTGTCGACGACGACGGCGGTGCCCGGGTCGAGCAGGTCTACGCCACCGAACTCGACGCCTTGCGTGCCAACAAGAGCAACACCGATCCGCGCCGCAACGTGCGGTTCCTGCCGTACGGCATCGCGGTCAGCGCGTTGGACACGACGGTCGGCGACTCCGGCGACGACACCCCGACGGTGACGTAGGAGCCTGAAAGACGCGCGAGGCCGGCGGGTCCCTGGTGGACCCGCCGGCCTTGCTGTCACCGGTGCTGCGACGTCACGGGATGTGACGCGCCGGTGCGGTGGTCAGAAGTGCGTGCGTCAGAGGTTGGCGCCGCACGTCGGCCAGGCTCCGGGCCCCTGCGTGGCGAGCACGTTCTCCGCGACGCGGATCTGCTCCTCGCGGGAGGCGTCTGCCGGGTTGCCGGTTCCGCCGTTGGCCTGCCAGGTGCTCATCGAGAACTGGAGACCGCCGTAGTAGCCGTTGCCGGTGTTGGTGGCCCAGTTGCCGCCGCTCTCGCACTGAGCGACCGCGTCCCAGTTGCCTGCCGCGTGCGCAGTGGACGTCAGCATCCCGAAGGGCGCGGCAGTCAGTGCGCCGACGATCGCGGCGCGGGCGACGAGCTTGGTCATGTGGGTCTTGGTCATACGCATGGTCTTCGTTCCTCCTCACCGCCCTGGGGTTGGCAGGGCAGTTGATCTCGGACCGTGGGCGACCATACGGGTTCGGTAACGGCTGGGTCACGTCGAGCCCCTGACCAGCGCTATTCGGATAACGCCCGGATAACGCTGTTAGCTTTACAGTGAATTCCCAGCGCATACCGCAATTCGGCGGGGGTGTTCGGACATACGTGTTCGGCCGCGTTCGATGACGAAGGTCACAGCAGGGGTGTGGGACCCGTCACGTTCGATGCGGCGTCAGGCGGGGTTGAAGCGTGGTTGTGCCGCACCGGTTGCGTCTTTGCCCGGTAACCGGGCGAGAGAGCAACGTGATGACGGCAAACCTCGGTCGAGGTCCTCGCCTTGTTCGCGCCCGATGCACAGTCGACGGGCGTGCCGAGGCGATCGAGTGGGTCAGCGTGGTCGGACCGCGATCCGACCGCCGCGGGACGGGGCGTAGGCCACCCCGCGCGAGAACCAGCGCTCCGCGCGGGCGGTGGTCGGCAGCAGTTCGAACTGCTCGAGCAACGTCCGCAGGGTGACGTCCATCTCCATGGTCGCGAACGCCGCCCCGATGCACCGTCGGGTCCCGCCGCCGAACGGGAGCCACGCCGACGGGGGCTTGGTGCCCAGAAAGCGGGTCGGGTCGAAGACCTCGGGCCGGGCGAATTCGCTGCTGTCGTCGTGGAGCAGGGCGATGGACACGAGCACGTTGTATCCCTTGGGTATCCGCCAGTCGCCGAGGTCGAGATGGTCGGCGACCACGTGCCGGCCGGCGAAGTCGATGACCGGTCGGCTGCGCTGGACCTCCAGGATCGTCGCGTGGCGGTAATCGTGTCCGCCGGCGTCCACCTCGGCCCCGAGCTCGCGCACGACCTCGGGGTGCCGCCGTAGCCGCTCGAGCGCCCACGCGAGGGTTGTCGCCGTGGTCTCGTGCCCGGCCGCGAGCAAGGTGGCCAGCTCCTCGGCGATCTCGTCGTCGGTCATCGGACTGCCGTCGTCGTAGGTGCTGCGAAGCATGATCGCCAGGATGTCGGTGCGCTCGTCCAGGTGAGAATCGTTGCGTGCCTTGGTGATCAGTCCGCTGACATATTCTCGGTATTCGGCATTGCGACGCGCGTACCGGTGATTGGGGTCGATCGGCCGGAGGGGGAGGGGCAGCGGGGGTACCGTCGCGGCCCGCGAACCGACGGTCACCATCGGCGGGATCATGTCGCGGAGTCGGTCGAGATCCGTGCCCTCCGCGCCGAAGACGGCGCGGAGGATGACGTTCAGGGTGATGCGCATCATCGGTTCGATGCAGGCGAACTCGACCCCGGGGCGCCACGTCGCGGTCTCGGCGCGGACCTCGTCGACGACGATCTGTTCGTACGACCGAATCGGCTTGCCGTGCAACGGCGGGGTGAGCAGCTTGCGTCGCGCGCGGTGCCGGGCGCCCTCCAGCGCGAACATCGATCCGGTGCCGAGGATGCGTCCGAGGTTGGGCTGGACGTTCTCGACCTTGTCGCCCGCGGTGAACAGCTCGCGCGCCATGGCGGCGTCGGAGATGACGACGGACGGACCGAAGACGGGCAGGTTCACGGTGAACGCCGAGCCGTGTCGGTCGTGGAGATGGCGGAAGAAGTGTCGGCGCGACACGACCGCGCCGAGCCCCTGGATGGCGGACGGGATCGACGTGGTGGGCGGGAGAACCGCCTCACCACTTCGGGTCGGTGTGTTCACGAGCGTGGGGTCCTCTCGCCGCGGCGGCTGGTACGTCTACGTACCAGCTCGACGGTACGCTCGCGTACCGACCGAGACAAGGGCCTATGCTCGAAGGGTGACTGCTGGATCGGGCCCGCTCGCCCCGCCCCCGGCGCCCGCACCACCGGGCCCGCTCGCTCCGCTCCCGGCGCCCTGGCTGATCTCGTCGGCGGGGGCGTCGACCCGGGATCGGCTGCTCGCGGCGATGCTGGAATGCATCGTCGAGGCGGGATACCGGGAGACCACCGTCGCCGACATCGTGCGTGTCGCGCGGACCTCGAGGCGGTCGTTCTATCAGGAGTTCGCCGACAAGCAGGCATGCTTTTTCGCGCTGCTGACGGTGACCAACGAGTTCATGATCGCCGAGATCGTGCGTCGCGTCGACTCCGAGGCGTCCATCGAAGATCAAGTGCGGCAGGCGGTCTCGTCATACGTCGCAGCGAGTGAACGGTACCCGGGTCTCACGTTGAGCTGGATTCGGGAATTGCCTGCGCTCGGCAGTGCGGCCCAGTCGGTCAAAGACGAAGCGCTGGAAGCGTGGATCGAGCTCTTCGTCGGTCTCACCTCGACCCCGACGATGGCCGCGGCGGGGGTGATCCCGATGGACCGCCAGCGCGCCATCTTCCTGTGGGGTGGTTTCCGCGAACTGACCGCCGGTGCCGTCGAATCCGGTGTTCCGCTGGCGTCGATCATCGAACCGGCGACCGCGGCATCCCTCGCCCTGCTGACACCGCCGCGCTGAGCCCCGCAGGTCAGTGGTTCCGGGACCCGAGGGCACCGCGCACGCGCTCTTCGTGATCGCGCCGCATGTGTTCGAGCATCAGTGATCTCGCCGCCTCGGAGTCGCGGGCGACGATGGCTGTGAGTATCGCCTCGTGCTCGTCGCACCTGTCGTCGTAGGACCGGTCCGCCTCGTCGGGGCGCCAGGGCGCGGACACCTTGGCCTGGGCGTCGAGGGTGTGCAGGAGGTCGGCGATGGTGGCGTTGCGTGCGGCGAGTCGGACTGCGTCGTGCCAGGCGTTGAACAGTTGCCGGACCTCGGTCGGGTCCGACTCGGCACGAGCCCTCGCGGTGAGATCCTGCAAACGATGCAGGTCGATGCCATCTCGACGATCGGCGGCTGCCGCAGCTGCCGCGGCGTCGAGCACGCCCCGTGTCTCGAAGATGTCCACCAACTCCGACTCCGATCGGATCCGCAGCGCGAATCCGCGCGACGTCCCGCGGAGCAGGCCTTCCTGCTCCAGCAGGCCGAGTGCTTCTCGGACCGGTGTCCTCGAGACCTCGAATTCGGCGCTCAGGACGCCGGGAACGAGTGCCACGTCCGGGGCGTACTCGCCGGTGGTGAGACGTCGGCGTAGTTCGGCGTAGACGAGGTCACGAGCGGTGCCGCCGCGCGCCGGGCCGAGCGCACTCACGCGTCGTCCCCGGGTCGGGAAGACGTCGCCAGCGGCCGCGATCCGTCGGCGCGCCATTCGGCGAGCGATCCGTCGAACACGCGAGCGGACTCGATGCCGTGCTCAGCCAGCGCCAGCGCGAGACCCGCCGCGTTGATCCCACCGCCGCAGTACAGGATCGGCGACTGTGCGGGGTCCACACCGGCGGTCTCGATGAGTTGACGGGTGGCGGCCGGGTCGTGGCGACCGGCGGCATCCAGGGTCTCTGGATACGGGATGTTGATCGATCCCGGTATCGACCCGGTCCCCGGAACCGCGGGGTCACCGGCGAAGTCGGTTGCACGCAGCGCACAGATCACCGGCGCTCCGGTGTCGCCGGCCTCCGCCGCCCTGGCGGTCTCGTCGATGTCGGCGACGAGATCACGCATGTCGGTCGGCGTGAACACCGATGCCTCAGCGGCGGGCGGCCGTCCCGGTCCCACCTCGACGTCTTGTCCGGATGCCACCCACGCGGCCAGTCCGCCGTCGAGCACCCGGACGTGCTGATGCCCCCACGACCGCAGCACCCACCAGAGCCGGGCGGCCCAAGCCCCGCCCGACTGGTCGTAGACGACCACCGAAGTGCCCGGACCCACACCGACAGTCGCTGTCGCGGCGGTGATCTGGGTTCGCGTCGGACGTGTGAAGGGAATCTGCGAGTCCGGATCGGAGAACGCGGTGAAGAGATCGGCGAACCGCGCGGTGGGAACATGGCCCGCCTCGAAGAGCCGGCGTCCGTCGCTGTACCGCGGTTCGTCGTCATTGCGCTGAACCGTCGCGTCCAGCACCACGACATGGTCGAGGTGCGCGGCCAACCAGTCGGCATCGACGAGGTGCCGGTTCGATGCTGTCACGAGAGCGCTTCGGCGCGTGTCGATTCCGCCCGCGCCCGCCACTCGCCGGGTTCCGGGCGGCGGAGCCCGAGATGGTCGCGCAGCGTCGTCCCGCTGTACGACGTGCGGACCAGCCCGCGGCGACGTAGTTCTGGCACGACCTCGTCGGCGAAGTCCTGGAACGCGGCGGGGACGTGGGTCGCCTGGATCATGAACCCGTCGGCCGCGCCCGCGTCCAACCACCGCTCCATCGTGTCGGCTATCTCGGTGGGCGAGCCGACCATGTTGCCCTCGGTGCGGGCTCCGTACCACTTCCCGATCTCACGGATGGTGAGCTTCTCGCGCCGGGCGAACTCCAGGATCTCGCGGTAGTGCCCCTCCACTCCGACTTCCTCGAGCTCCGGAAGCGGGCCGTCGAGATCGTAGGCGGTCAGGTCCACGTTCACGTGGTAGGCCATCCGTGACAACCCGGCTTCGGGAGCCACGAGATCGACGAACTCCTCGTGCCGTCGTCGGGCGTCGTCCGCATTCGAGCCGACCACGGTGGTCGCGGCCGGCAGGATGCGGACCTGCTCCGGGTCACGGCCGCGGGCCGCCACCCGAGCACGGATGTCGCGGGCGAAATCGACCGCGGATTCCAATGACTCATGGCTGCAGAAGATCACATCCGCCCAGCGGGCCGCGAAGTCCCGACCGGACGGAGAAGCACCGGCCTGGATGACCACGGGGTATCCCTGCGGCGGGCGCGGCACCCCGAGCGGCCCGCGGACCCGGAAGTGTGCGCCGTCGTGGTCGATCGCCGAGACCTCGTCGGGTCGTCCGAACGTGCCGGACTGCTTGTCGCGGATCAACGCGTCGTCGGACCAGCTGTCCCACAGACGGGTGGTCACTTCCAGGAACTCCTCGGCCCGGTCGTACCGAGCCGCCCGTCCCGGCAGCGCGTCCTGGCCGAAATTCTGCGCCTCGGCATCCTGGAAGCTGGTCACGACGTTCCACCCGGCGCGCCCACCGGTGAGGTGGTCGAGCGTCGCGAAGGTCCGTGCGAGGTTGTACGGCTCGTGGTAACCGGTCGAGACGGTCGCTGCCAGCCCCAGATGCCGGGTGACCGCGGCCATGACGGTGATGACCGGCAAGGGGTCGAGACGCGGGGTCCCGGTGCCCCACCGGACCGCGGGATCGAAGGTGTCGCCGAGACTGCGTGGTACAGCGAGAGAATCAGGGACGAAGGCGAGATCGAAGCAGGCATCCTCGAGGACGCGCGCGATGCGTACGTAGTGGTCGGCGTCGAGGAATCCGTCGCCGGCATCGGGATGGCGCCAGCCGACGGTGCCTTGTGGGCCGGCGTTGAGGAAGGCCGCCAGATGCATCAGTTGGCCAGCTCCCAGAGTCCGTCCACGAGGGCGGTGGCGAACGAACCGCTTCCACCACGCGGCCCCAGCCGCGCGGCCGCGGTCTCGGCAGCACGCGCATAGGCGGCGTGAGCTGCGACCGCCGCATCGAACGGATCATCCGCCACGGCCGCCACCGCGGCGTTGAGCGCGCCGAGGCTGCAGCCGGCGCCGGTCACCTGGGTGAGTCGGACGTCTCCACCCCCGATCGCGACGACACGCCGGCCGTCGGTGATGTAGTCGATCGGCCCGCTGACGGCGACGATCGCCCCGGTACGCGCGGCGAGATCGGTGATGTGCGGGACGGCATCGATCGAGTCGGCCGTCGTCTCGACACCCTTGCCGAGCGCGTCCCCTCCGGCCAGCGCGATCAGCTCACTGGCATTGCCGCGGATGATCGTCGGCCGATGGTCGAGCAGCGAACGCACGAAAGCGTCGTACTCGGTGGCGCCCGCGCCGTTGGCGACCGGGTCGAGCACCCACGGGGTTCCCGCGGCGTGGGCGGTGCGTGCGACGGTGGCGACGGTGTCCAGGTCGTTGCTCATGACCGTCGCGGTGTTGATCCACACACCTCCGGCACCTGCGGGGAAGACGGTGGGCCAGTCGGCCCCGGCGCCGATGGCAGGACCCGCCCCTGCTGCCAGCAGGACGTTGGCGCTCAGGTTCGCGGCGATGTAGTTGGTCAGGCCGTAGACGAAGGGGGCCGCCGTTGCGACCCGTCGGAAGGTGTCGGCGACCGACGCGTCGTCGAACGATCGTCGCTCGACGGTGGTCGCGTCGAATGTGGTGGTCTCGGTCATGGTGCTCCTTGATGAGCGGTTCGCGATCAGGGTGGCGCGTCCGTCGGGAGCAGCACCGCCTATTTGTATACAGCTACATACACACTCCCGAGATGGTTGCGATCACCCCGATCGGAACTCGAAACGTCGCCAGCTCACATCCCGGGGGGGTCAGTCGCCCTCGTGGGCGTCGGCGTCAGGTCCGGGGGCTCAGTGCCACGAACCCCGTTGGTACTGAGGGGGATATGGCGCCTGCCGGCGTTCGATGCCCAGCTCGTGCGCGGCGCGAAGCGGCCACGACGGCTCCCGCAGGGCGACGCGACCGAAGAACACGGCGGTGATGTCGTCGTCGCCGGCGATCTTCTCGGCTTGATCGGGCTCGGTGATGAGGCCGACGGCCGCTGTCGGCACGCCGGACTGCCGGTGGATGGATCGGGCGAGGTCGACCTGGTAGCCGGGCCCGATCGGGATGTCGGCGAGCACGTTGCCTCCCGAGGAGACGTCGACGAGGTCGACACCGCGGCCGGCGAGGAGTTCGGCGAGGCGCGCGGACTCCTCGACATCCCACCCGCCCTCGGTCCATTCGGTGCCGGACACCCGGATGAACAGCGGCTTCGACGACGGCCACACGGCGCGGACCGCGTCCACGACCTCGAGGGTGAGCCGGATGCGTCCCTCGAAGTCGCCGCCATAGGCGTCGGTGCGCCGGTTCGAGAACGGGGAGAGGAACTGATGGAGCAGGTAACCGTGCGCCGCGTGGATCTCGACCACGTCGAACCCGGCGTCATCGGCGCGGCGGGCGGCCGCTGCGAACGCGTCCACCACCGCTGCGATCTGCTCGGTCGTCATCGCGACGGGAGCGGGCAGCCCCTCGAAGGCGACGTCGGACGGACCGAACGTGGTCCAGCCGCCGTCGTCGAGCGGGATCGACCCGGAGCGATCGTCGAAGGGCGCGTAGGTGGAGGCCTTGCGGCCGGCGTGGGCGAGCTGGGTGCCGATGACCGAACCCTGCGAGTGCGCGAAGTCGACGATCCGTCGCCACGCCGCGGCCTGGTCGTCGTTCCACAGACCGGCGTCGTGCGCACTGATCCGACCTTCGGGCACCACGGCCGCGGCCTCGGTGAGGATGAGTCCGAAACCACCGGCGGCCCGGGCCCCGAGGTGGGTCAGGTGCCAGTCGGTGGGCACCCCGTCGCCGGCGAAGCAGCTGTACTGGCACATCGGAGCGAGCCAGATCCGGTTGGGGATGTCGACGTCGCGGATGGTGAGCGGTTCGAAGAGCGCGGTACTGGTCACGAGGAGACACAACGAACGATCGGGCCTCGTATTCCCTTCTCGCTGCCATATCGTGAAGATCCGCCGCTCTCGCCGCGCTCCCGGCGCGGAATGACCGGCGACGACGAACGGAAGAGAGGCCGCCGGACATGACCGATCAGACCGCGCGCGATGCGGTGTCGACGGACGTCGCCGAACCCCTCGGGGTGATCACCCTGGGCGACGCGCGACGTCGTAACCCGTTGTCCACCAGCACGATGCGAGCCATCACCGCTGCGTTACGTGCTTTCGACGACGACCCGCGCGTGCGTGTGATCGTGATCCGGGCGCTCGGGCCCGCGTTCTCCGCCGGGCACGACCTCGGTGAACTCGTCGACCGAACTCTCGACGACGAGCGGGCCGTGTTCGCGACGTGCACGGAACTGATGCGGACGGTCCACCACGTACGGCAGCCCGTCATCGCCGAAGTCGCGGGCATGGCCTTCGCCGCGGGGTGCCAACTCGTCGCCACCTGTGACCTGGCCGTCGCGGGACGCAGCGCACAGTTCAGCACACCGGGCGTGCGCATCGGATTGTTCTGCTCGACTCCCATGGTCGCGCTGTCCCGGGCGATCGGACGCAAGCGCGCCATGCACATGCTGCTCACCGGCGAGGCCGTCGACGCCGAGACCGCCGCGGAGTGGGGACTTCTCAGCGGCGTCGTCGACGATGCCGACCTGGCGGACACAGTGCGCGACCTGGCACTGCACATCGCAGGCTCGAGTGCGCGGACGGTGTCCATCGGCAAGCAGGCGTTCTACCGGCAGATCGAGCTGGACGAGTCCACCGCCTACGACGAGATGGGCGAGACGATGGCGACCAACGCGATGACCTGTGATGCGCAGGAGGGCATGTCGGCATTCCTGCAGAAGCGGAAGCCGGTCTGGACCGACAGCTGAGCCCCCTGGGATCGCCGGCAGTGCCGGTCAGGCGTCGATCTGCGCGCCGGCCCTCGCGAAGCGTGCGAGATGGGCATCGGCGGTGCCGAATTCGTACTCGATCGCGGTCAGCCGCTTGAAGTAGTGGCCGATCGCCAGCTCCTCGGTCATGCCCATGCCGCCGTGTAGCTGCACCGCGTTCTGGCCGATGAACCGGGCGGCGCGACTGACCGTCGCCTTGGCGGCCGAGACCGCCGCTGCGCGCTCGGCCGGCGAGCCGTCGAGTGACAGGATCGCGAAGTACTGTGCGGCGACCGACTGTTCGAGCTCCAGGTGCATGTCGACCATGCGGTGCTGCAACACCTGGAAGCTGCCGATCGGGACCCCGAACTGCTCGCGCTGCTTGGAGTATTCGACGGTGTCGGTGAACACCTTGCGCATGAGTCCGACGGCCTCGGAGACGACTGCGGCGGTCGCGGTGTCCCAGGCCTTCTCGAGGATCTCGATCGCGTTGTCGTCGGCGATGAGTGCCTCGGCGGGCAGACGCACGTCGTCGAACGTGATGTCGGCGGCCTGGCGGTCGTCGATGGTACGCAGGGTGTGCAGTTCGAGACCGTCCGGACCGCCGCCCGCGAGGTCGATCAGGAACAGCGAGACTCCCGCGGGGTCGTGTGGCTCGCCCGCGGTGCGGGCGCTGACGATCAGGTAGTCGGCGAGCGGCGCCGTGGTGACGACGGCCTTGGTGCCGTTGAGCACCCACTCGTCACCGTCGCGATCGGCGCTGGTCTCGATGCGGGAGAGGACCCCGCCCGAGCCGTCTTCGAGCGCGGCGAGGGCGCTGAGCGCCTCGCCCTCGGCGATCCGGCCGGCGGCTTCGAGGGCGGCCGGGTTGCCGGTCGCGTGCAGCAGCCCGGCGCCGAGCACCACCGAGTCGACGAACGGCTCGACCACCAGAGCGTGGCCGAGCGCCTCGGTGACGACCATCAATTCCTCGGGGCCGCCGCCGAATCCGCCGATGTCCTCGGGCAGACAGGCGCCGACGACTCCGAGGTCCTCGACGAAGGCCTTCCAGATCTTCGGCTGCCAACCCTCGCCGACCTTCGCCGCGTCGCGGCTGACCTGCAGGTCGTACCGTGCGTCGAGGAACTTGTTGAGACCGTCGGACAGCAGCTGCTGTTCGGGTGTGAGTGTGAAGTCCATCAGTTATCTCCTGTGACCCGTCAGAGACCCAGAGCGGCTTTGGCGAGGATGTTTCGTTGAATTTCGTTGCTGCCGGCGTAGATCGAGCCCGCGCGGTCGTTGAAGTAGTGCAGCGGCGCAACGGCCTGCCACGGTTCGCCGCTGACATAGCCGTCGGTGGGCGGTGTGTACTGGAAGATGGGTCCGCCCGGCTTGGTGGCGTGCGGCTGGAAGACGCGTCCGTGGGGGCCGGCGGCTTCCAGGCTCAGCGTCGTGATCTCCTGGCTCAGCTCGGTGCCGAGGATCTTCAGCATCGACGCGATCGAACCGGGGTCCTTGCCCGAACTCATCGCGGCCAGCGCCCGGTACTCGAGGACCTCGAGGATCTTCGCGCGGACCTGGAGGTCGGTGAGTTTGGCCGCGAACGCCGGATCCTCGGACAGGGGACCGCCGTTCGGGGCCGTCACCGATGCCGCGTCACGACCGAGTTGCTCGGCCATGACCTGTAGCGCCGGAGCCGCCGCGCCGCCCCCTCGCTCGAAGACGAGCAGGTACTTGGCCACGGTCCAGCCGTCGTCGATCTTGCCGAGGACGTTCTTCTTGGGCACGCGCACACCGTCGAAGAAGACCTGCGCCTGCACCTGCTCGCCGGACGCGAACACCAGGTTCTGCACCTCGATACCCGGCGAGTTCATGTCGATCAGCACGAAGGTGATGCCCTGCTGTTTGCGTTCCTGGCGCGACGTACGCACGAGGCAGAAGATCCAGTTCGCCTCCGATGCGTGCGTGGTCCAGATCTTCGAACCGGTGACGACGAGGTCGTCGCCGTCGTCCACCGCGGCCATCGACAACGACGCGAGGTCCGACCCCGACTCGGGTTCGGAGTAGCCCTGGCAGAAGAACACGCTGCCGTCGAGGATGCCCGGCAGGAAGAAGTTCTTCTGCTCGTCGGTGCCGAAGGCCATGATCGCGTGGGACACCATGCGGATGCCCATCGGCGACAGCGAGGGCGCGCCGGCGAGGATCGACTCCCGGCTGAAGATGTAGTGCTGGGACTGCGACCAGTCGCACCCCCCGTACTCCACCGGCCAAGCGGGAGCGGCCCAGCCACGCTCGTGCAGGATCGCCTGCCACTTCATCGCGGCCTCGTGGTCGGAGTAGACGCTGGTGCGCAGCGTGCCCGCCGCGCGCAGGTCGGGGGTCAGTTTCTCGTCGAGGAACGCGCGGACCTCGTCGCGAAACGCAGCGTCGTCCGGAGACCAGTTCATGTCCATGAGCGGTGCGCAACCTATCTGTAAACGGTTGTGGTCAGATGGGGGTCGAAAGGGAATCTACCCAATGATCGGCGCGGCGCGTAGCCCGCCTCACCTTTCCGGTTCCAGTGTGACGCCCGCGGCCGGTCAGGGGGTGGGATCCTGCCCCTTCGTGTCCGGAGTCTTCGCGACTCCTGCGGGGTCGTCAGCGGGTTCGTCGTCGGGTGTCTCGTCGCCGGGCTTCCCACCCGACGACAGCAGCACGTCCGCCCAGCGGGTCGCGGGGTCGATGTCGATGAGCAGGGCCTTGGCGAGCAGCGTGAGCGGTACCGCGAGGATCGCCCCCAACGGCCCGATCGCCCATGCCCAGAAGAGCAGGGACATGAAGGTCAGAGTTGTCGACAGTCCCACGGCGTCGCCGACGAACTTCGGCTGGATCACCGATTGGATCGTGACGTTGATGGCGCTGTAGACGACGATCACGATCAGCATCTTGGTCGGTCCGCCGTCGAGGAGGCCCAGCAACGCGGGCGGGACGAGACCGATGATGAACCCGACATTCGGGATGTAGTTGGTGATGAACGAGAGCAGTCCCCACAGGATCGGCAGGGGGATGGACAGCAACGCGAGGGCCACGCTGTCGAGTACGGCGACGATCAGGCCGAAGACCGTCGACACCCAGAGATAGCTGCGCGTCCCCTGCGAGAAGGAGCGGAACGCCGAAGCGATGTCGGGACGCATCCGGTCCAGGATGTTCATCCGGTCGTCGAAGCCGACCGAGTCCGCGGCCATGAACAGCAGCAGCGCGAGGACGAGCACGAGTGTCGACGCGACACTGAACGTGCTGGCCAGCACGTCGGTCACCGCGCTGACGACCTTGCTGGTGTCGACGTGGGAGATCATGTCCTGCACCTTGTCGTGGCTCACGCCGTGACTGGTGAGGAAGTTCTGGAAGCTGGTGACGAGATCATCGAACTTGTCGTCGTACTGCGGGAGGATCGATGCCAGGCGTGCGACGGAGAACACCAGCGCCGCAAAGAGTCCGATCAAGATGCCGTAGACGAGCAGCACGGTCGTCAGGAACGCCGCCCAGCGCGGCAAGCCTTTCGTGCGCAACCAGGTCGGGACCGGCTGGACGGCGACCGTGAGCATCAGTGCGAGGAAGACCGGCGCGGCCAGGGAAGCGACCGACTTGATGCCGGCGACCGCGACGACGAGGCCGGCGATGGTGAGGAGCACGATGGTGCCCCGGGGCAATGTCCAGTCAGGTGGATCCACACGGTACGAGCTTTGTGGCGGAGTACGTGTGGATGTCGTGGTTCCGCTTGCCTTACTACGACCGGACATGGTGTGCCGCCTTTCTGGACACGACTGATGTGTCGTAACAGCGGCCACCCGGTACGCGGAGCGCGTTCGGAGTGGCCGCCGACCAAGTGTTCAGCATCCGGCGACCATCCGCGCGTTTTCGGCGTGCTTTCGTCCTCGTGTGAGTGGTTCGGACTGAGTCCTCAGTGGCCCTTCCAGTTCGGGGTCCGCTTCATCACGAACGCCATGATCCCCTCGAGGGTGTCGCCGCTGATCACCAGTGAGTCGAGCACCGAGGTGCTGGCGTGGACGGCGTCGACGGTGTCGGTGATGGCGTCGGACTGCTCCATGGTGGCGATCGACGCCCGCACGGATGTCGGTGAGGCGGCGAGGATCTCCTCGGCCACCCCGCGAGCGGTCTCGAGAACTTTTCCGGCGGGGGCGATCCGGCTCACCAGGCCGGCGGCCGCGGCCTCGGCGGCCGAGATCCGGCGGCCGGTCAGGATCATGTCGCGCGCGAGTGCCGGTGGCACCATCCGCGGCAGGCGGACCAGCCCGCCGGCGGCCGCTGCGAGTCCGACCTTCACCTCGGGCAGGCCGAACGAGGCGTCCTCGTCGGCCACCACGATGTGGCAGGCCATCGCGATCTCGCAGCCCCCGCCGAGCGCGAAGCCGTTGACCGCGGCGATCACGGGTTTGGGCAGGCTGCGCCGTGACGTCAGGCCGGCGAACCCGTTCTTGGGCACCGACAGTGCGGCCGGGCCGGCGGTCGCCGCGAGGTCGTTGCCCGCGGAGAAGGCCTTGTCTCCCTTGCCCGTCAGGATGGCCACCCACAGGTCGGGATCGGCGAAATACGCCTCGAAGATCGAGTCGAGTTCGGCGTTGGCCGCGGGATTCAAGGCGTTGCGTGCGTCCGGGCGGTTGATGGTCACCTCGAGCAGCCGGCCGTCCCGACGGATCTCCACGTGCTCGTAGGAATCGCGGAAAGCCGGTGCGACAACCGGATGCCGGGAGTCCATGGCCGAAGCGGTCAGGGCCACCCGATTGCCCTTGTCGAACGACCGCACCACGATCGGCGTGCCGACCGGATCGTCGGAGGTGAGGAGGAGCTCGAAGAACTCGTCGTCGTCGGAATCGAGGTTGGCGACGAACCGCGCGCCGAGCCCCTCCGGGGAGGTCGAGTCGACGAGCCGGCCGATGACCACGCCGGTGCGGCGGCCGCTCTTCTGCGGGATGACCGTGTAGGTCTCGATCACCGCGGGGCCGTCGGCGTCGGCGATGGTGGGAACGGTTGCCACCGCGTCGAGCTCGGCCTGGACCGGGCCGCTGGTGTCCGGACGCCAGGGCGCCGGCGTCGTCGAATACACCCCGGCGGCATGCTTGCTCAGCACCCCGCCGTTGGCGACCACCAGGCCGAATTCGCCCGGTGATCGCCGGACTCGGGTGACGACTTCGGCGATCGCGTGCAGGGAGTAGTCGTTGCCCGGGCCGCCGAAGAACGGCAACCCGCCGGTCACGGTCAGCCCGCGCGGGTCGTCGGGCGCCATCCCGATTCCGTCGAGGACGTTGAACACCGCGATCGGGAAGCAGCTGTAGATGTCGACGACGGAGATGTCGTCGAGTTCGAGTCCCGCGACCCGCAGCGCGTGGTGTACCGCCGCGGGAGCCGCGGGGGCGGAGCCGAGTTCGGGACGGGCCAGTACCGGCCGCTCGACGGTTGACGAATGCCCATGCAGGAATACCCATTTCGCGGGATCGATACCGGCGGCCTGCGCTGCCCGCACCGACATCACGACGACCGCCGCGGCCTGGTTCACCTGGTCGCGCGCCACGATGTACCGGGTGAAGGGATCGGACACGACTCGGTTCTCGGGGGTGACGGTGACCAGTTCGGCCGCGGTGCGCGCTGTCGGTGCCGCCGAATGCGGGTTGGCGGCGGCGACCTCGGTGAAGGGTGCGAACAACTCACCCATCGTTGCGATGTAGGCGTCGCGGCCCAGGCCCGAGGCGTGCCGGCGGGCGTTCTCGAGCAAGGCGTACTGCGGCAGCACCGACGCGAGGCCGTGCCGCATCTCGGCGACGGTGATGATGCCCTTCAAGCCGAAACCACGGTCGTCGAGCTGGCCGCCGACCTCCTCGGCGAAGCTCGGACGCTTGTCCTCCGGCTGGGACATCAGATGACGGACGGTCGACATCACCTCGGCGCCGAACACGACTGCGCCCTCGGAGTCGCCGGCGGCGATCGTTCCGGCGAGCTCGGTGAGAATCGTCTGCGGGGTCTGACCACCGGTCACCGCCTGCACCGCGCGTCGCGGGTCCACACCGACCCGGTTGCCCACCGCACGCGGCATGTTGTCCGGCCGGCCCAGCGGTGACGACGACAGCGGGCTCGAGATCTCGAACGACCGGATCGCGGCGATCGTGTCGATCGACGCGGCGACATCGCCACCGGAGTCGGCGAATGCGGCGGTCACAGCCCGGGCGGCGAGGTCGGCCTCGCCGAGAGCTTCGTAGCCGGGATCGGTCAGGCGTTCCGATGCCTGTCCCACGCCGACGACGACAGGGGTGTTCGGATCGATATCAACGAGCGTTGTTGGCATACCAAACATTGACACACCACGTGACCGGGGTCTCATCGGAGGTGTCCACGAATGTCCCGCGCCAGTGTGCGGCGGTCCCGCCGGGAACGTCAGTGTTGCGGTCAGCGCGGTTACAACCGTGGTCGGCCGATGCGGTTCGGACCAGACTGTCGCCGACCGGATTGCGATCGAAAGGACCACCGATGACGTCCACTGTGCCCACCACGAGGCCTTCTGGCAGCGCCTCCGACGGAACGAGCGACGAGCGGCTCGACGAGGTGTTCGCGCCGATCTTCGCCCGGATCGCCGAGGGCGCCGTGCAGCGCGAGGACGACCGCAGGCTTGCGCACGATGAGGTCTCGTGGCTGCGGGAGGCGAAGTTCGGTGCGCTGCGCGTGCCGGTGGAACTCGGCGGATACGGCGCGTCGATCCGTCAGCTGTTCCGGTTGCTCATCGACCTGGCCGCCGCGGAGTCCAATCTGCCGCAGGCCCTGCGGGTGCACTGGTCGTTCGTCGAGGACCAGCTCGCCGCCCTGCCGGACGAGGGTGCGCAGCGGTGGTTGCGCAAGGTCGGTGAGGGCACGCTGGTCGGCAACGCGATCACCGAACCCGGCGTCGGTGCCATCGACCGATATCAGACGCGGCTCACTTCGGACCCCGCGAGCCCGGACGGCAACTTCCGGCTCGACGGCACCAAGTACTACAGCACCGGCAGCCTGTACTCCGACCACATTCTCGTCGCCGCCGACCAGGACGGCGAGCGGGTCTCGGTGCTCGTCGACGCCGACGCCGACGGCGTCACCCAGCACGACGACTGGGACGGTTTCGGCCAGCGCCTGACCGCCAGCGGTACCACCGAGTTCGCCGGTGTCGAGGTTCCGGCCGAGCGTGTTCTCGGTCCGGGTTACGGCGGGGAAGGGCGCACATACGCGACGTCGTATCTGCAGCTGGTGCAGCTCTCGGTGCTCGCGGGTATCGCGGCGCGTGCGACCGACGACGTCGTGGAGTGGGTGCGCAACCGCACGCGCACCTTCACCCACTCGACGGCCGACCTGCCGCGCCACGATCCACTCGTGCAGCAGGTGATCGGTCGTCTCTCGGCCGCGGCCTACACTGCGCGCACGCTGGTCCTCGACATCGCCGACGAGCTCGATGAGCTTGCTCTCGCCGGGTGGGAGGACGCCGAACTGCTCGACCGCGTCGAGTTCGACGTCGCCCGGGCTCAGGCCGCGGTCATCCCCACCGTGCTCGATGCGACCACGCAGCTGTTCGAGGTCGGCGGCGCGTCGATCACCTCCGAGCGTCTGCGCCTCGACCGCCACTGGCGCAATGCCCGAGTGATCTCGGTGCACAACCCGCTGATCTTCAAGCTGCAGGCGGTCGGCGACCACGTGCTCAACGGCACCGACCTGCCCTACGCCTGGAGCGCCGGGCAGAAGTAGGGCCGCTACGCTGGCGGTCATGCACAGGATGGCCGCCGCAGACGCGGCGTCGTACTGGATGTCGCGCCGTATCCCGAACGACCAGTTACTGGTGTATTGCTTTGCCGCACCGAGCAGTTCGGTCGAGGACTGTGCGGCGCGACTCTGGCTCCGCGCCGCGCTCGTCGACGACCTGTGCCTCCGGATCCGCGATGTGCCGGGCACGGTCGACCGCCCGTACTGGGAATCCGTCAGTCCCGCCGACGACCAGGTCCGTGTCGATTCGACGCGCCGGACCTGGTCGTCGTGCCTGGCCGAGATCACCGGGCTCATCGCCCGGCCACTCGACCCCACGCGGGCGGCGTGGCGGGCGCATCTGTTCGGTCCCGTCGTCGACGCCCCGGGCGCCGCAGGCGACGTCTACGTCGTCGTCGTGCAGATGTGTCACGCACTGGGCGACGGGCGCCGCGCGTCTGAGATCGTGCGCGAGTGGTTCACTGCCCCCGCCACACTGCGACGGCCGGCCTCCACGGTGCGTTCGTCCGGTCGCGAACTGCTGGTCGACGCGGGGACCTTTCTCGGCGGCGTCCTCCGGTTCCCCGGCGAGTTCGTCACCACGGCTCGGCGAGGGTTCCGCGTGGCGCGCCTGGCCCCGGCGTCTGCGCCTGGACCGTCGGGATACCCGCCGACACGGCTGAACACCCCACCAGGACCGCGACGGACCCTTCGGGTACTGGTGTTCGACCGCGACCATCTCACCCGCCGTGGACAACCGGTCACGGTCGCGGTACTCGCCGCGATCTCGGCAGCGCTACCGGAGTACCTGGGCGAGAACGGGCGGCGGTTCGGCGTCGAGCTGACGATCGGGAGAACGGGAGAACCGCAGGCCCGCAACCACTTCCGCAATGCTGCGGTCGACCTGCACGTCGACGTCGACGATCTGGTCGAGCGCGCGCGACTCATCGGCGCGGAGGTCGCCGCCGCCCGCGCGGCCGAGGCGGACCCGGTGCGGCTCGCGCAGTGTCGGGCGTCGGAGTCGACCCCGCGATCCTGGCCCGATGGGGGATCGGGGCTGTCGACCTCGAGACCCCGCCGGAGACGGTCACCGGCGTCACGGTGGTGTCGTCGGTCGACCGTGGCGCCGCCGACATCGATCTCGACGGCGGCGAGATCCTGTTCACGACCGGATTTCCCGCGCTGTCACCCGCCCAGGGACTGACCCACGGCGTGCACGGCATCGGTGATCGCATCGCCCTCTCGGTGATCACGAGTCCCGAGGTGATGGGGGATGTGGACCGGTATGTGGAGTTGCTGGGCGGAGCGCTGAGTGGTTGAGAAGGGTTGCAATGCTGGTGTGGCCACGGTCGAAGCGAGCGCGTGCCGGGGTCGACACGCCCGGGAGTCGACACGCAAAAGCGATGGCTCAGCTGGAAGGAAAGCATGACCAGGCTCTGTATGCAACGAGAGCCGTCAGTCCTGATCGGCGCGCTGTGGTGAGTGACCGTGGCGGTGAGCCTCGGAATCGCAGTCTTCACCGCAGGGGAACCGACCCTCCAATACACGGAGTGCGAGATAAGCGGGCGCAACGAACCGGCTTGTACGAATTCGACACTCGGCGAGCATGGTGTCGGCTACGCCCTCCGTGCAGCTGTCCTCGTGGCTCTCGGCGTGCTGGTTGTACAAGTCGCGGTCACAACGGCGCGCAACGCCGGCGGTTAGGGCATCGACGGCCTGTCGGCTGTGCTCTGATGGTTGGGTGGTGTTGAAGCCGTGCGAGACAGCTCGAGCTGCTGCCTGGATCGTTGAGTCCGGCCAGCCCTGGCAGGATCTGGCTGGTTTCGGCCCGTCGGGGTTCGAGTCCTACGCACGATTGCGGTTCATGCCCGATCCCGGCAGTGGATCCGACGTCGCCGACCCCGACGAACCCACAGATCAAGCCAAGGTCGCCCGTCTCTGTGCGCTGCTTCGCAGTGCAACAGCCACTCCCGACGATAGTTACTTCGCGATCTGGGAGGGCTGGCCGAATTCTTCCGCCCTCATGCGTCAGAGCGCTCGGATGCACATCCCGAACCGGTCCTACTACCTGCTTCGCGGCAGTCTGTCCGAATTCGGGCAGTGGGGCGTGCCGGAGACGGGGCACAACCCGGCCGCGTTCGTGTGGCCGGCGGATCATGCGTGGTGCATTGCCTCTGATGTCGACGATCACTGGGCGAGTGTGGGCGCGAGTGCAGCGGTGATCGAGGGGCTTCTGATCAATGGCGGCCTCGACATCGTCACGGCCGATCCCGATCTCGGTGCTGACTCGCAATACTGCCCGCCCGCCGGGTACTTCCGGCGACGCTGACCCGGCCCCACGCAAAGCAAGCGTTGGCAAACACTGTAGTGGGGTCGTTGAGGAGGGCTGTCGACGCGCAATTCTTGTCGGTGGTCGGGTCTATCTTGGTAGGTGAACAGTCGGACCGGCCAACAATGCCGGGCTGCAACGACTTTGGAGTCACCGTGGGGGAATGGGTCGATCTACCGGGCGAGTTTCTCGCCGGGGTCGATGCTGCCTGCCCGTCGGACGCCGACACGGTCTCACACATGCAACGCCTGGGTGCTGTCCGGGCTGGGGAGTCGTATTTGGCGTGGTGCCGCTATCAGACGATCCTGGTGCTGTGTGACCGATTGTTGACCCCGACCGGTTCCAGTTATGTCTCTGATGGATTCGGCGACATCGTCGCCCGGGTGGCCCGCGAAGCGGGCATCACCCGCTACCGTGCGGCGGCGCTGGTCGACGACGCGCTGTGTCTTCGTGATCGGCTACCGCGGGTGTTGGAGACGTTGCGCGACGGCATCATCGCCCCGCACCAGATCCGCGAGATCATCAGCCGAACCCACCTGGTGTCCGACGATCACCATCTCGATCCCGACGACCCCGACAGTCGGCGGATCATCGAGGTTCTCGACGAATCGATCGCCGACTTGCTACGCGGTCGGGGCGGGTCGTGGTCGACGTCGGGTCTGCGCGACATGATCGACCGTCTGGTCTTCGGTCACGATGCCGACGCGGTCCGCGAACGGCGCCGCGAAGCGCTGGACAACCGTGGCGTGTGGACCGAGAACACCGGCGACGGTACCGCCGAGATCACCGCGGTCATGGCCGCAGAGAACGTTCGGGCCTGCCAGGCGTCGGTGCGCGCGCTGGCCGCATCGGTGTGTGATCGGGATGGGCGCACCCTGGGTCAACGTAAGTCCGATGCCATGTGCGCATTGCTCACCCGAACTGCGTTCGCGTGCGCATGTGGCGAATCCGACTGCACCGCACCACCTCCTGACCCGACCGCCGCGGCGTCGGGCACCGAGATCGTGATCCACGTCGTGACCGACGCCGACACGCTGGCCGGTGGGTCCGGGCCCGGATGGGTCGACGGACACGGCGTGATCTGCGACGAGCACGTGCGCGACCTCGCCGCCCGGCCCGACGCCACCCTGACCCCGGTCACCCCGATACGCACACCACCCGCCCGGGTCGTCGCCGACGACGAGACCACCACGACCGCGCATGCAACCGCACCCCGCAGAGACACGAGCAGCCGGGTCCCGGAGCCGGACCGGGAGTCGGAGTCGGTGTCGTCGGAGCTTGTGGTGGTGTTTCCGGGTGCTCTGCCGGGTGATCCGTATCGGCCGACCAGTGCGTGTGCGGAGTTCGTGCGTGTGCGGGACGGCTACTGCACCGAACCTGGCTGCACGCGGTCGGCGTTCACCGCCGATGTCGATCACGTCGCCGAGTACGACCATGCCCGCCCGGCCCGTGGCGGCGCGACGTCGAGTGAGAACCTCAACGCGAAATGCCGTGCCGGGCATCTCCACAAAACCCACGGCAACTGGACCGACGTGCAGTATCGCGACGAGCATGGCCGGCTGGTCACCGAATTCGTGACCCCGGAAGGGTTTGTCATCCCCGGCGAGGCCGAAACCCTCGAAGACCTCTTCCCCAACCTGCGTCGCATCCGATTCGAGCAAGCCGCGAAAGCCCCACCGACACCGCGGATCATCGTGCCCGAGCGGCCAACCCGACAACCACGCACGATCACCGAACGAACCGCCGCGAAACACGCGAAGCGGCGAGAAGAACGTGCCCGCAACCAGGCACAGCGCGAAGCGAATCGACATGCCAGGAACGCGGCGGCCAACCGTCAGCCGAAGACCGATGACAACCCGCCGCCGTTCTGAGTGGCTGCGCGTGCAGTGTCCGGAGGCTAGGCCCGCGGGTATCCGTTCGAGTCGGCGGGAGCGGCGTCCCCGTTGCCGTTGCCGCCAGAACCCTTGGGGGGGCGGGTGAGTCGTTTGGGGAGTCGTTCGGCGAGGCCGCCGAGGGGAGCGACTGTCTGGTTGAGCAGGTCGACGGTCTCGGCCAGCTCGTGCACGGTGTCCTGCATCGCGAGCAGGTTCGGCGCCAGTTGGCCGATGACCTCGGTCAGCTCGGTGATCCGGTCCAGCGGCCCGCCGGGGGCGATGGCCCGTTCGACCGCGCCGTCCTCACCGACGAGTTGATCGAGCAGCCCGCCGTCGGCGGCGAGACGATCGAGGATGCCGCCGGCCGCGGTGACCTTCTCCAGCACGCCGTCGGGTGCCGTCAGCTTGTCGACGATCCCGCCCTCGGAGGTCAGGCGTTCGAGGATGCCCTCGTTCTCGGTGAACTGGTCGACGACGCCGCCGGGGCGGGTCAACCGGTCCAGGGGGCCGTCCTTGGCGGTGAGCCGGATCAGGATGCCGCGTTCGTCGGCCATCTGATCGAGGAGCCCGCCCTTGGCGGTGAGCTTCTCGAGTGGGCCGTCGGGCGCGGTCAAACGGTCGATGACACCGCCCGGGTTCAGCAACCGCTCCAGTGGCCCGCCGTTGGCGAGGATGCGCCCGAACGGCCGGTCGGGTCCGAGTAGTTCGGACAACTGGTTCAGCAGGGCGAGCGGCGTGCGGGCACTGCCCAGTTCGTCGGCGTCGACGCCGACGGCCAGCGCGAGTTCGTGCTGGACGCTGCTGGCGGTGACCCGGGCGATCGTGACGGCGGACTCGGCGGCGCTCAACACCACGCCGGTCACGGCGAATCCGATTCGGAAGGGCATCTCGACGAGAGCACGGCCGGGATCGAGCGCAGCCTGACGACGCTCGACTTCTCGTCGACCGGGGACGGGACGGTCGGGGAGAGACCGATCCGGAAGGGACTCCATGGTGTCCGACCCTAGGCCAACCGGTGTGCGTTCGGGGTGAGGGTTGCGCGATTCCGGCGGACGGTGTCGCTGCTAGGAGTCGGTGCCCGAGGCCTGCGCGGCCTTCGCGGCCTTTGCCGCCTTCTTGAAGTCGCGGACCTTCTGCAGCGACTCCGGGCCGGTCACGTCGGCGACCGAACGGAATCCCTTCTTGCTGTAGTCCCCGGCGACCTTGGTCCAGCCGGACGGTTTGACGTCGAGTTGCTTGGCGACCAGGGCGACGAAGATCTTGGCCTTCTGGTCGCCGAACCCGGGCAGTGCGCGCAGCCGCTTCATCAGGTCCGCACCGTCGGAGGCCTCGGTCCAGATGCGCGCGGCATCCCCGCCGTACTCCTCGGCGACGACCTTCGCGAGTGCCTGGACCCGACCGGCCATCGAGCGTCCGTAGCGGTGGATGGCCGGGGGTGTGGCGCACAGGTCGGCGAACGCCTCGGGGTCGGCGTCGGCGATCTCGACCGGGTCCATCGTGCCGAACCGATCGCGGATCTTGGCCGGCCCGGCGAACGCCCGCTCCATCGGGAACTGCTGGTCGAGCAGCATTCCCGTGAGGAGGGCGAACGAATCGCTGGAGAGGAGTTCGTCGGCCGCGGGTTCCTGGGCGATCTGGATCTTCGGCATGGATCGATTCTGGCAGACGTCACCCGTGCACGGCTCTAGACTGCCTCCATGATCAGCGGGGAGAACACGGTCGGCGTCGGGAACAGCAGGGTCCGGCGCATCGGTTGGGGGACGGTCGCGATGGTGGTCGGAACCGTGATGGGGCTGGCGGTGATGCTGTTCGGCACCGGTGTCGCCGCGGCGGCACCAGCCGACCACGGGGCGAACTACGTCACCACGCTGCGGTGCGACAGCGTCAACCCGTGGCCCGCGGGCACGGTCAAGGTCCGGGTCGACGTGTTCAACCAGATCCAGCACCCGGCCGACGGCCTCCCCGGCCCGGTCATCGCGCTCATCGGCACCGACCGCGCGCAGCGCGTCGCACTCGAATACACCTACGAGGTGTCGGTGTCGTGGCGGAATCTCCGCACCGGACGGACCGGCGTCACGACGGTCCCCGGCCGGGGGTACACGGTCAAGTGGCAGGTTGACATCCACCCGGGAAGCGGCCCCGTGGCCTTCACGATCCGGCAGAAGATCGGCGCGCTCGCGTTCTTCCCGATGACCAACCCGAAGTACTCGACGTGTTCGGGTCGCGCGGTCGCGTGACCTACCGGTCGGCCAGTCCGCCGACCAAGAGGTACTGCGCGGTGAAATAACTCGCGAGCACCCAGGCCTCGCCGGCCACCCGGAGTCGCGGATCGCCGACCAGGTGCCGTCGGTTGATGATCGCGAGATCGGAGAGCAGGAACAACCATCCGCCGGCGCGCATCCGCGGTTGCGGTGCGGGTACGTCCGACGCCAGCGCCGACATCGTCGCGAGCGTGTTGCCGTACGTACTCAGCACCGGCAGGAGTGCCGGACGGTGGCGGGCCAGCACCGTCGCCGATTCGGCGAGGATGCTCATCCGCGGTGCGACGGTACGGACCGACGGTCGTGCGCCGGCGCGCCACATCGCGGCCGCGTAGCTCAGTTGCGCACCCGCGAAAGAGGCTGCGCCCCTGCGGAGGAATCGATCCTTCGCCACCGGGTCGTCGTGTTCGAACTCCTCCCGCAGCATCAGTCGGTCGCCGACGGCCGAGAACCCGAGTACGGCCGCCAGTGCGACGGTGTCGGCCACCGGGCGACGTCGAGCACCTGCGGCCACCCGTGCCGCGAGCAGCACGATCGGCAGCGGCTTGGTGATCTCGGCGCTGCGCCGGCCACCGGCGGACCCGGTGATCGTCGCTGCCGCGGCGGCGGCCGCATAGACGATCCGGAATGCTCGATTCACCGCAGGATTCGGGCGACGAACCCACGGATGTCGGTGTCGGAGAGTCGCTTCGAGTGCGTGCCGTCGAGTGTCAGGTACGTGCGTGCCGACACCTTGGTGTCACCGGCCCGGGCGTCGTTGAGGTACTTGAGGGTGAGCGGCACGACGACGGAGGTGTCCTGCAGTGTCTGGGTCATCAGGACGGGACGCTCGAAGTCACGGGTGGGCAATTCGGTCGCCTTGGTGAGCAACGCGGTGAGTTCGGTGTTCCCCGACAGGGGTTTGGTGAACAGCGAGCCGATCGCCAGACCGTCGACCTCGCGGACGAATTCGGTCGCGCACGAGGCGGCGGCCCTGGTCATCCATTTCTTCCCGGCGTCGGTCAGGTAGGCGTCCAGGTCGATGTCGGACTGCGCGTTGCGGATCGCGCTCAGTGTGTACAGCGCGTCGGCGGCCAGCCCGGACGGCATCGCGGCCGACGACGGGCCGAGATTGGCCACCAGCGAACCGAATTGGGCCGGGATCGAACTGGCCGCGGCACCCTTGAAGTCGAGTTTGCCGCCCTGGATCGTCGGGGCCAACCGGGCGAGCGTGATGGCGGCCGCCGCTCCCTGTCCCTCGCCGACGACCGCCCACGAGCGCGACAGGTTGTCGGCGATGTCACGCGAGGCGCGCACGGCGTCGACGATGTTGCGAGCGGTGGCCTCGAGGTCGTAGTACTGCGGGGTGCCGGGCGTACCGACACCGGCGTAATCGGTACTGACGACGGCATATCCACGTCC
Organism: Gordonia sp. G4; assembly: GCF_057770005.1. NCBI lineage: Bacteria > Bacillati > Actinomycetota > Actinomycetes > Mycobacteriales > Gordoniaceae > Gordonia > Gordonia sp. G4. The sequence continues at coordinate 5,365,243 of NZ_CM173442.1, read as the reverse complement.
GAGCCAGCGCTTGAGCTCCTCGGTGTCCTCGGCGGTGGGCCGTGTCGACGGCGCGCATCTGTCGGCGATGCCGCGCGAACCGTGCGCCCAGGCGACGATCGGCCAGCCGCCGGCCGGGGCGCGCCCGGTGGGCACCATCAGCACGCCGGAGGAGAGATGGGCCTTGCCGTCGGCGCCGGTGCTCCAGTAGGTGAAGTCGTTACCCGAGGCGGCGCCGCTGACCGTACGGGCCCGGGAGAGTTCACGATTGGCGTAGACCGCGCCCGGGGCCTGTCCCGGACCCCGGGTGTCGACGGTGCCCGCGTTGTCGTCGGCGGGGGCGGCCCCGTCCGCGGTCGACGGTTCCGAGGCCGGGGCGGATGTGCCCGGTGTCGATGAGTCCGGTGTCGATGTCCCCGGGGTCGGTTCGGCGGCGGCGGTCGCTGTCAGGCCGAGCGCGGCCGGGGCCACGACGATCGTCAGGGCCGCAGCGGCCGCGAGGGCACGGGCGAGATGGGCACTCCGGGGTTTCGAAGCGTTGCCGTGGGGGTTCATGTGTCGTCAGTTCGTTCTGTGAGAGGAGGCGAGTACCGAAGGCGTTGCGGCTCAGGCGTTGACGACGCCGACGGCCGGTAGGAACCAGCAGTTCTGGGTGCCGTTGCTCGCGTTGCCGAAGACCGCGGACAGGATGGTGCCGCTGCCGGTCTTCACCGGTGCCAGGCGAACCCCGGACAGCAGGGGCAGTGCGGTCAGCGCGGTCTGATCGGTGATCGGGTCGAGATCGGCGAATCCGCCCTGCAGGGTGCTGGTGTTGAACCAGGCGACCTGCATGGTGCCGCCGCTGCCGGCCGTGGGTGAGGCGGGCACGAACGCGTAGGCGGTCTCTCCCTTGTCGACGAGGTTCAGCTTCTCGGGCAGCTTGACGCCGGGGATCATGTCCAGCAGCGGCTTGAGCTGGGTCAGCGGATCGGTCTTCATCGGCCACGGACCCGCCACGGCTCCCGCGCCGGCGGTGACGAGACCGAGCGGGTTGTCGGCGGTCGGTGCGGTGCAGAACGGCGACACCGACGGGGTGAGTGTCTGGATCCCCAGCGTGCGGAGCAGGGCGATGGGATCGGTCGGCGCGGCGGCGGGAGTGGCGGCCGACGCGGGTGCACCCTCGGCGGCGGCCGGCAGCGGGAGGGCTCCCGCACGACCGGCGATGTCCTCGACCGACAGCTGCCCGGCGCTGCCCATGATCGTCTGCGCGGCCTGAACGGCGATCTGGTCGACGCCTGCAGCCTTCAGCAGACGGATCGCGCCCGCCAGCTCGGCGTCGAACGGGATCGACAGCGCACCCAGCATGTTCGCCGGGATGAGTGGCTCGGCGGCCGCGGGTGCCGACGTGGCGGTGAGTGTGGCCGCCGCCATCGCCACACCTATGAGTCCGGCACCGCAGCGTCGCATTGCGCGGTTGCGGGTGACGCGACGGTCGGCGTCGGTGCGCGTGAACCGAGACGTGAGGGACATGGCTCTCCTTATGGCAACCCCGGTGATGACAACCGAGCACCCGCCACGTGTGGCGGGTGTGACAGATGGGACTCGAGTTACACGAGACCACGCGGGCGGCGGCCGCGGCAAGTCGCGAGTCCGACCTGTGACACGGGCGCGATCAGCGAGAGACCGAACCCGCGGCGACCTGCGTCTTCGCCTGTGGCCGGGCGAGCCGTGTCCTCGGTGTGCCTATCCGCTCGCCGCGCCGATTCCCTTGCCGATCAACACGATTCCGATCACCAGGATCAGCACCGCCATCACGGTCGCATTGTTCGCCTGCAGCCACGACTTCAGGCGGTCGAGGGGGCCGCGCAGGCGTGCCGCCGCGACCTGGAAACCGACGACGGGCACCACGACCGAGGTCGAGGCCAGAAGCGCGAACACCGCGACGGCGACGACGTCGCCGGACGCCGACAGCGCGCCGGAGGCGATCGTGACCCCCGCCGCCGCGCAGAGTACGAGGTTCTTCGGATTGATCGCCGCCAGCGCGAACGCGATTCCCAGCGCGGTCAGCGGCCGCATCTCGTCGATCGCCGACATCCATCTCGGCGTCGCGGACTCCGCGTCTCGCGAACGCCACTGGCGCAGGCCGACGACGAGCAACACACCGCCGAGCGCGATCTTGACCCAGCCGGTGCCCGACGACGAACCGCCGATGTCGACGGCATTGCCGAGCGCCACGAACACGACCACCGCGACGACGATGCCGACGAGCCATCCGACCGCGAACCCGATACTCGTCGTGCGCGCGTGGCGGCCCAGGAGCATGAGAATCGCCGCGATGATCGGGATCGGCGACACCGCGACACCGACCGCAAGGGGTAACAGCTCACCGAGCACGGGTCCCATCGAGAACTCCTCACGACTGGTGGCGACACCTAGTTGTACGCCATGGGGGTGGTGACTGTCCGAACATCGGTGTCACGACGAAGGCACCCCGGCGATGTGCCGGGGTGCCTTCGTCTGTGAGAGGGGGAGAGTCAGATGATCGCGAGTCCGATGACCGGGACGATCGTGCAGGAGACGACCTTGCCCTTCGTCTTGGTGGTCACGTTGCCGTGGATCGCCGAGATGACACGGCCCTTGCCGGTCCGCGAGATACCGGTGAAGGTGCCGGGTCCCTCCTGGACGTTGATCTTGGGATTGCGCTTCAGCGTCGTCATGCCCGTGCGGCCGGTGTCGACGTTGAACCAGCTCACCGTGAGGGGTGCGGCCTTGTTGTCGATGGCCGGGCCGGTGCCGAGCGAGGTGTAGACGTAGCCGCTCTCGCCGCGCTTGGGGCCGGGAGCCGGGGCCTCCTGCGGTCCCGCGGTGACCAGGGCGCGCCCGAGCGACCCGCCACCCGGGATGCAGCCGAGGCCGAAGGTCGGGTAGAGGAATTCCTGGATCTTCGGGGCGTTCGGGCCCTGCGGGATCTCCGGGTCGCCGGGCTTGCGCTCGGCGGCGAGTTCACGCGCGGCCTGCTTGCGGCCGGGTTCGCCCAGGAAGTCGGCGATCGAGCGCCAGATCTTGCTGACCTCGCCGGGCATCCCGGGAGTGTTGGCGAACGACTGGGCCTGACGGAGCAGATCGGCCGAGACCTTGCCGTCGGGTCCGGGCGTCGCCACCGAACCGATGATCGCGGGTGCGAACGCGCCGAGCGAGTCCAGAACGCGCTGATCGACCTTCGGGGCGGGTGCGGCCTGTGCGGCAACCGGCAGGGCGAGCGAGGTGGCCGCCGCCAGCGCCGACACGGCGACGAGGAGGCGACGAGTCCGGATTCGATGCGGGGCATTGCCGGGCCGCAACCTCGGTGGCCGGGAGAAACGCACTGGTGTGTCCTAACGGTCGTGGCGCCGGCGGGAGAGCCGTGCTGCGCCTCGTGGTCGTGTCATCCGCCCGGGTGTCGGGTCGCGACAGTCCATCCTCTCACCCGAGTCGTCGCGGGTCATTCTAAGCCCCCTGCGGGTTCCAATGTCCAGGCCGTGACGGCGTTACGGGTGAGGTTTATGTGGTTATTGATGCAATTGTTACTGAAGTGATGTTCAGTCGGTCGAATCGAGCGCCCTGTCGGCAACCTGGTTGGATGAAGAGAATTCGGGGAACACGGACGGGTCGAACAGGAGTCTGATGTGAACGAGCTGCGCACCGACGGCTTGCCGGGTCGTCGACGCGGGAGATCGCGACTGACGCGCGCGGTCGTCGCCGCGGCCGCGATCGCACTGGTGGCGACGACCGCGAGTGCATGCGCCGACGACTCGTCGTCGGGTGCCGAGGTCACGCTGCTCACCCACGACTCCTTCGAGCTTCCCGAGTCGGTGCTCGACGCGTTCCGCCAGGAGACCGGTCTGACCCTGAAGATCGTGAAATCCGGCGATGCGGGGCAATTGGCGTCGACGGTGTCACTGACACCGGGCGCGCCCAAAGGGGACGCGGTCTTCGGCATCGACAACACCTTCGCCTCACGGCCGATCGACGCCGGCGCCCTGGAGTCCTACGAGTCGCCCGCCGCGGCCGACGGTGCCGCGGACTATGCGGTGCCCGGCGCGGAGGGGCAGCTGACGGCTGTCGACCGGGGCGACGTGTGCCTCAACGTCGACGACGGGTGGTTCGAATCCAGGTCGCTGACCCCGCCCGCGAGTTTTCGCGACCTGACCCGGCCGGAGTTCGCCGCGCTCACCGTGGTGACCGACCCCGCGACATCGTCACCGGGTACGGCGTTCCTGCTCACCACGGTCGGTGCGCTCGGAAACGGCTGGCAGGACTACTGGAAACAGGTCGTCGGTGGCGGTGCGACCGTCGTCTCGGGGTGGGAGGTCGCCTACAACCAGCTCTTCACCGCCGGCGAGGGCCGCGGTGACAAGCCCATCGTGCTGTCCTATGCCTCGTCGCCGGCGGCCACGCCCGGGACGAGCGCGCTGCTGGACAGCTGCTTCCCCCAGGTCGAGTACATCGGCGTCCTGAAGGGCACCCGGAACTCCACCGGCGCACGTAAACTCGTCGACTTCATGCTCAGTCCCACTGTGCAGAAAGAACTTCCGTCGTCGATGTACGTCTACCCGGTGCAGCGCGACACGCCGCTGCCGGAAGGGTGGCCGGCGCGCGCGGAGGTGCCCGCCTGGATGTCGTCGCTGCCGCCCGCCACGATCGCGGAGAACCGCGAGATGTGGCTCGATCAGTGGCGTGCCGCGGTCGGCCGGTGATGCCTCGGTGACCCGAGCCGCGACGGCGGTGACCCGAACCACCCGGGCTGCCGGACCGGTGGCGCTGTGGGTGATCCCGGCTGTGTTCATCGTGGTGCTGTTCGCGTGGCCGGTCGTCGCGCTCGTCCGGCGCGCCGTGTCGATCGCCCGCGACTCGGGGACCGGCCTGGGCGAACTGCTCGAACGCACCGACGCGCTGGGACTTCTCGGCGTCACCCTGGGGCAGGCGGCGGCCTCGACCGTCCTGGCACTCGCCGCCGCGGCACCCATCGCGTGGTTGTTCGCCCGGGTCCGCGGGACCACCGCGGTCGTCCTCGCCGTCGTGGTCACGGTGCCGTTCGTGCTGCCGACGGTCGTCGTCGGCGTGGCGTTCCGCTCGCTGCTGTCCGGCCCGTTGGCATTCCTGCACATCGAGTCCGGGCTACCGGCCGTGCTCGCGGCGCATGTCTTCATCAACGTCGCCGTGGTCGTGCGCGTCGTCGGCGCAGCCTGGCGCAACCTCGACCCACGGCTGCTGGAGGCGGCACGGTCGCTCGGCGCGAGCCGGATACGGGCGACGCTGACCGTGGTCGTGCCGCGACTCGTGCCCGCGATCGCCTCGGCCGCAGCGCTCATCTTTCTCTTCTGCTCCACCAGTTTCGGTGTCGTGATCATCCTCGGCGCCGGTGAGCTGCGCACCCTGGAGACCGAGATCTACACCCAGGCCATCGGGTACTTCCGGATCCCGGAGGCGGTCGCGCTGTCGATGCTGCAGATCGTCGTGGTCCTCGCCGCGCTGCTGCTGACGCGGGTGTTCGCCGACCCGGCGGGCCGAGGATCGGGTGGCGCCAGGCGACGGACCGAACGCGACCGCAGGGTCGTCGGCGGCCGGTGGACACGGCCGGCCGTCTGGGTGGTCGGGGTGTGGACGGCGCTGCTCCTCGTCGGGCCCGTCCTGGTGCTGGTGGTGCGGTCGATCCGGCCGGTCGCGCACGGCGACTGGACGCTCGCCGGTTATCGCGCACTGGCCGAACCGGTCAATGGCGTGACACCGCTGGAGAGTCTGCGCTATTCACTGGTGACCGCAACCGCGGCGACCGCGATCGCGCTGGCGGTCGGGACCCTCGCCGCCGTCGCGTTGCACCGGGCACACGGGGTGGTCGGGGCGATCGGGTCGGCCATCTCGCTCGTGCCACTCGGGATCAGCGCTGTCACACTGGGATTCGGATACCTGATCGTGCTGGCATCGCTGCCGTACGAGATCGCCGCGTCACCTGCGGTCATCCCGCTCGTCCAGGCGCTCATCGCCATACCGGTGGTCATCCGCATCATGATGCCCGCCCTCGAATCGGTACCCGCCCGGCTCCGGCATGCGGCGGCGACGTTGGGGGCCAGACCGATTCGGGTGTTCGCCACGGTCGACCTGCCGATCGTCGGCAGGTCGATCGGAGCAGCCGGCGGTTTCGCCTTCGTCATGGCACTGGGCGAGTTCGGCGCCACCAGCTTTCTCGCACGCGCCGACACCACCACCCTGCCCGTGCTGATCGGGTCCGCCCTGAACCGGCCGGGCGCCGACAACCTCGCGACCGCCATGGCCGCCTCGGTGGTCCTGGTCGTCGCGACGGTGCTCGCCGTCGTCGTGGTCGAGGCGTTCCGTCCGCGCTCGGAGGTTCCACTGCTGTGACCTCGGGGAATTCATTGGAAGTCAGTGACCTCACCGTCGCCTATGGGGGTGACGCCGTCATCGACGGCCTGTCCTGGCGCCTCGGGGGAGAGGGTTCGCTCGTGACCGCGATCCTCGGCCCGTCGGGGTGCGGAAAGTCCACACTGATCCGGGCGATCGCCGGGCTCGAGTCCCCGGTCCGGGGAACTGTGCGGTTCGGCGGTGTCGACCTCGCCGGTGTCGAGGTCCATCGCCGGGACTTCGGCGTCGTCTTCCAGGACGGGCAGTTGTTCGGCGGACGCAGCGTCGCGTCGAACATCGGTTATGGACTCCGGATGCGGCGCTGGTCGCGCCGCGCCATCGCCGCACGAGTCGGGGAGATGCTCGACGTCGTCGGCCTCGCCGGCTACGACACACGTCTCGTCGACACCCTGTCGGGCGGTCAGGCGCAGCGGGTCGCACTTGCGCGCGCGCTGGCCCCCCGTCCGCGTCTGCTGTTGCTCGACGAGCCGCTCGCGGCCCTCGATCGTCGTATGAGAGATGAACTGGCCGTGGAGATCTCAGAGATCGTCCGGGCGGCAGGCGTCCCGACGATGGTGGTCACGCACGACCATACCGAAGCCGCGACCATGGCCGACGAGATCGCGGTGATGCGGGACGGGGTGATGATCCAGACCGACGCCCCGGCGGCGCTGTGGCGACGCCCGGTCGACGAGTGGACCGCGCGATTCCTCGGCGCCACCACCGTCATCGACGCCCAGGTCCGGTCGGGCATGGCCGACACCGTGCTCGGTGGGATGCCGCTGGACCTTCCCGACGGCTCCCGCAGGCTCGGTCTGAGGCCCGAGTCGGTGTCGATCGGCCCGCTGTCGTCCAGAGAGGCCGAGGACGCGGCGGCGACCGTCGTGCTCGTCGCCGAACTCCCGGGCGGTCCGCGGGTGCGCATCGACACTCCGATCGGCGAGATCGACGCCGTGACGAACACTTCGGTGGCCATCGGTGACCGGGTGCGGATGCGTCTGGTGCCCGAACGGGTCGCGGTGATCGGGCCGTGACGACGCGCGCGGTGGGACGGACGTTGCCGTGCCGGTGATGCGACGCGACCTGCTCGTCCCGCCGGGTCTGATGATCGTCGGCGCGACGTCGATGTACCTCGGTGCGGCTGTCGCCGTGGGTCTCTTCGATGTCATCGCCCCTGCCGCGGTGGCCTGGCTGCGGATCGCCGGGGCGGCCCTGGTGTTGCTGCTGTGGGTGCGGCCGCCCCGGACCGCGTGGCGGTGGGGGCGACTGCGCCTCGCGGCCTGTTTCGGGCTGATCACCGCGGGGATGAACATCGCGTTCTACGAGGCGCTCGCGCATCTGCCGCTGGGTACGACCGTCGCCCTGGAGTTCCTGGGGCCGATCGTGGTGGCCGCGTTGGGCTCGGCGACGCGTCGCGATGTCGCCGCCCTCGTCCTGGCGGCGGTCGGCGTGGTCCTGATCGCCGATGTCCGGTGGTCGGGAACGGCGATCGGCGTCGTCCTGGCGCTCACCGCGGCCGCCTGCTGGGCGGGGTACATCGTCCTGGGCAAGCGCGTGGCGGCGCGAGGCGCCGGCGTCGAGGACCTGGCGACGGGTTTCGCGGTCGCCGCGTTGCTCACCGCACCGCTCGCGTGGTGGGTGGCCGACGCGGTGCGCGAGGGTGCCGCGCTGCCGGTTGTGTTGGCCCAGGGCCTCCTGCTGGGCATCGCGTCGACCGCGGTGCCGTACGCACTGGACCAGGTGGTGCTGCGGCGGGTCGGCCAGGCGAGGTTCGCCATTCTGCTCGCGCTGCTACCGGTGACCGCGTCGGTGATCGGCCTGTTGGCGCTGGGACAGGTCCCGCGGCCGCTCGAGGCGGTCGGGATCGCGCTCGTCGCGGTGGCCGTCGCGGTCCGATCGGTCGACGACGACCGGCTCGGAGAACGCGAGGGGGACATCCCGCCGGGGTGAGGTCGGGCTCAGGCCGCGCGCGCCTTCTTCAGCGCCTTGTGGAGTTCTTTTTTCGACATGTCGGAGGTGTCGAGCTTGCGCATCCGGTGGATGACCACCGGACAGCGGACGCAGCGCGTGGAACTCCGGCAGCACTTCTTCTTGGGCTTCAGAGAGCCCACTTTGGTCGGGTCGACCTTGCCCATACGGCGAGGTTAGCAGACCCTAACTAGACCGCTTCCGGGTGCTGTGATCGCGGTCTCACCGTCCGAGCCGATACTCTGTCACATTGAATCCCTAGGTGATCTGCTCCCCGCGCCGGTCAGAGCCGTTCGGATGCGAGCGTCGCCGACGTTCCGCAGTCGAGCCGAGCGCCGGCCGCCGCCGCAGGTCCCCACCCACACGAAAGAGAGCCAGTGAGCGCTGCCCCCACCTTCCGCAACGTCGCGATCGTCGCGCACGTCGACCACGGAAAGACCACACTCGTCGACGCCATGCTGCGCCAGTCCGGCGTCTTCGGCGAGCGCGCCGAGGTCGTCGACCGGGTGATGGACTCCGGTGACCTCGAACGTGAAAAGGGCATCACCATCCTCGCCAAGAACACCGCGGTCCACCGGCGCCAGCCGGACGGCACCGAGGTCGTCATCAACGTCATCGACACCCCCGGCCACGCCGACTTCGGTGGTGAGGTCGAGCGCGGTCTGTCGATGGTCGACGGTGTGGTGCTCCTCGTCGACGCCTCCGAGGGCCCGTTGCCGCAGACGCGCTTCGTGCTCCGCAAGGCGCTGGCCGCCGAGCTGCCGGTGATCGTCGTCGTCAACAAGACCGACCGTCCCGACGCCCGCATCCAGGAGGTCGTCGACGAGACGCAGGACCTGCTGCTCGACCTGGCCTCGGACCTCAGCGACGAGGCCGCCAAGGCCGCCGAGCTGGTCCTCGAACTCCCGGTGCTCTACGCCTCGGGCCGCGCGGGCAAGTGCAGCACCGTCCAGCCCGCCAACGGCGAGGTCCCGTCGGGGGAGAACCTCGACGACTTCTTCAACGTCCTGCTCGAGCACGTCCCGGCGCCCAAGGGTGACCCGGAGGCTCCGCTGCAGGCGCACGTGACCAACCTCGACGCCTCGGCGTTCCTGGGTCGTCTGGCGCTCGTCCGCATCCACAACGGCACCCTGCGCAAGGGTCAGCAGGTGGCCTGGTGCCGCGAGGTCGACGGCGAGGCCGTCGTCGAACGCGCCAAGATCACCGAACTCCTCGCCACCGTCGGCGTCGAGCGGGCACCGGCCGAGTCGGCATCGGCCGGCGACATCGTCGCCGTCGCCGGTATGCCGGAGATCATGATCGGCGACACGCTGGCCGACGTCGACAACCCGCAGCCGCTCCCGCGGATCACCGTGGACGAGCCCGCCATCTCGGTGACGATCGGCACCAACTCGTCGCCGCTGGCGGGCCGGGTCTCGGGCCACAAACTGACCGCCCGCATGGTCAAGCAGCGTCTGGACACCGAGCTGATCGGCAACGTGTCGCTGCGCGTGCTCGACATCGGCCGGCCCGACGCCTGGGAGGTGCAGGGACGCGGCGAGCTCGCCCTGGCCATCCTCGTCGAGCAGATGCGTCGTGAGGGCTTCGAGCTGACCGTCGGCAAGCCGCAGGTCGTCACCCGCAAGGTGGACGGCAAGGTCCAGGAGCCGTTCGAACACCTGACCGTCGACGTGCCCGAGGAGTACCTCGGCGCGGTCACCCAGTTGCTCGCCGCCCGCAAGGGCCGCATGGAGCAGATGAACAACCACGGCACCGGGTGGGTCCGGATGGAGTTCATCGTGCCCTCGCGTGGCCTGATCGGTTTCCGCACCGACTTCCTCACCGAGACGCGCGGCACGGGTATCGCCAACGCCGTCTTCGACGGATACGACGCCTGGGCCGGCGAGATCCGCGCCCGCCACACCGGCTCGCTCGTCAGCGACCGCGCCGGCACGGTGACCCCGTTCGCGATGATCCAGCTGGCCGATCGCGGCACGTTCTTCGTCAACCCGGGCGACGACAGCTACGAGGGTCACGTCGTGGGTATCAACCCGCGTCAGGAAGACCTCGACATCAACGTCACCCGCGAGAAGAAGCTGACCAACATGCGGCAGTCCTCGGCCGACGTGATGGAGACCCTCGCCAAGCCGATGCAGCTCGACCTCGAGGCGGCGATGGAGTTCTGTGCCGCCGACGAGTGTGTCGAGGTGACCCCGGAGGTCGTGCGGGTGCGTAAGGTGCACCTCGACTCGAACACGCGGGCACGTGAGCGTTCGCGGGCAAAGTCCCGAGACGCCGCCGTCGGATCCTGACCGCGGCCGGCGATCGGGGCGGTGGCCTCGACACGTCTTGACGGACCGAGCAGCTTCTTTGTCATGGGGGTATCCGAGGTGAATCGCGCGAGACCACGTCCTGGCCGCGAGGCCGCGAACCGGGTCCGTGGCCGGATCCTCGGTGTGCTCTCGTGCGGTGTCGCGCTGCTCGTCGTGCTGACGGCGTGCATGTCCGATCCGCCGCCCCCGGTCCGCGACACGGGGCCGCCGCCCACCCCTACCGAGTACCCGGTGGAGAAGACGATCTACATCGCCACCGACTCGGTCGGCTCGGGGTTCAATCCGCACATCGCCGCGGACCAGAACCCGGTGACCACGGCGGTCGCGGCGATGACGCTGCCCAGCGCCTTCGCCCCGGTCCAGACACCGCGCGGGACGGTGTGGGAGCTCCAGCGTTCGTTCGTGACCTCCGCGGAGGTCACGTCGCGGGCGCCGTTCACGGTCACCTACCGCATCCACACCGACGCCCAATGGTCCGACGGCCTCCCGGTGACCGGTGACGACTTCAACTTCTTGTGGCAGCAGATGTCCCGGCAACCCAATGTCGTGGCTCCGGCCGGTTACCGACTCATCGATTCGGTGCAGTCCAGCGAGGGCGGCAAGGTCGTCGAGGTGCGGTTCGAGCGGCCGTATCCGGCCTGGCGAGAGCTCTTCACCGGGCTGCTGCCGAGCCACGTGCTGAAGGGTGCGCCCGCGGGTTTCCAGACCGGGATGGACACCGGCAAGCCGGTGTCGGCCGGTCCCTACGCGATCGTGGGGATCGACAAGACCCGGGACGAGGTCCGACTCGCCCGCAACGATCGCTACTGGGTGACACCGCCGCGGCTGGATCAGATCGTGCTGCGTCGCGCGGGCACCGAGGCCCAGATGCTCGACTCCGTGCGCTCCGGCGATTCGGCCGTCGTGGCCCTGGGTGCCTCGCCGGCCACCGACGCAGAACTGACCGCGCTGCCCGGTCTGGAGACCGCGCGCAGCCTGACAGCGCGATCGCTGGGCGTCAGCGTGAACGCCCGGACCGACGCGATGAGCTCGGTCGAGGTCCGGCGCGCGATCCTCGGGCTGATCGACCCGCGGCTGACGACCTTCGCCGGTGCCGGGGACTGGGTCGTCGAGCCGTACGCCAACACGGTCTTCGCGCCGTCGGACCCCGGTTATTCGCCGGTGGACCGACCGCGTGCCGGACCGGCCGAGATCGACGCCCTGCTGGCCGGCGCCGGTTATCGTCGCGCCGCGCCGGAACCGGTCGGTTCCGCGTCCCCGGTGCCCGCGCCCTCGTCCGAGTCGCAGTCCTCGTCCGCTTCTCCGTCTCCGTCCCCGTCCTCGTCCGGTTCATCCGCGGTCCCGAGTTCGGGCGAGGCCCCGATCGAGGGGCTGGCCGAGGTGCCGGAGCTGCCCGAGGGCATCCTGCCGTTCCAGCGAGACGGTCAGGACCTCATCGTGCGTGTCGGCGCGGTCGCCGGCGATCCACGGACCACATCGGCCGCGTCGAGCATCGTCGACCAGCTCCGCGGCGCGGGGGTGCGCGCGCAGGTCGTCACACTCCCCAACAGTGAGCTGTACGGTTCGGCCCTCACCAACAAGCGCGTCGACCTGGTGGTCGGGTGGTCGGGGCTCGGCGTGCCGCCGGCGGCATCGCTCGCCTCGCAGGTCGACTGCAACCAACCCAAACCCGGCACCGAACCGTCGCCCGCGACGCCGCCGACCCCCACCAGCATCGCGCCGAGCGGCGGCGATCCCGGGGACAGCTACGCCAGCAACATTTCCGGACTGTGCGACCCCCGCCTGATCGAGCTCGCACGGACCGCGCTCTCCGAGGACGACCCGGTCCCGACGCTGAACGAGGCCGAACCGCTGCTGGCCGCCCAGGCCGTCTATCTGCCGCTGTACCAGGACTCGATGGTCGTCGGAACCACGTCCGCCGTGCGCGACGTCCCGCTCACCGGACCCATCCAGGTCTCGATCTTCGGGACCGCGGTGGACTGGGAGCTGTCGTGACCGGTACCCCGGACGGTCGCCGATTGCTGCTCGTCCACGCTCATCCCGACGACGAGACGATCATGACCGGCGGCACCATCGCCCGGTATCTCGCGGAGGGCGTCGACGTGCGGGTCCTGACCTTCACGCTGGGCGAGGAGGGCGAGGTGATCGGTGACGAGTGGGCGCAACTGGTCGCCGACGGAGGTGCCGACCAACTCGGTGGTTTCCGGGTCCTCGAACTGACACGGGCCCTGGCCGAGCTCAGTCCCGACGGCCGGGCCCCGCTGCGGCCGCGATTCCTCGGCGGCGCCGGACGCTGGCGGGATTCCGGAATGGCCGGCGCGCCGTCCGCGAACCACCCGCGCGCGCTCGTGCGGGCACCGTTCGACGAACCGGTCCGCGCGCTGGTCGACGTGCTCACCGAGTTCGCACCCCAGGTGGTCGTCAGCTACGACGCCTCGGGGACGTACGGACATCCCGACCACAAGCTCGTGCACGAGGTCACCGCGGCCGCGGTCGCCCGCGCCCGCGAATTGGGCCGGGGCCCCGTGAAGGTCTATGAGTCGGTGACCGAACGCAGCGCCCTCGAGTCCGGTCTGGCCCGGGCCGTCACGGTGCCCGACGACTGGCGGATGCCCCGTGCGGGGGAGTTGCCGAGCTACCCCGATGCCGACATCACCACCGAGATCGACATCAGTGCGTACCTCGACCGCAAGGTTGCCGCCCTGGCCGCCCATGCCACCCAGGTGACCGTCGCCGCGTCGGGTACCGAATACGCGCTGTCGAACAACATCCTGCAGCCGATCGCGAGCGCGGAGCACTACATCCTCACCGAACCGGAACGCCACGAGTCGCTCGGTGCCCCGGACGACCCGGGCGCACGTGAGTCGGACCTGTTCGCCGGGATCGACTGAGACCCGGGATCGATGAAGCCGATGACACGTTCCACTCGCCCCGCGCCGGGGTCCGTCCTCGACCGGGTCCTCCTCGGATTCCTGATCGTCGACGGGTTCGCCATCGGACTGCTCGGCGTCGCGTTCACCTACCAGCGTTTCGGTGGCGTCGCTCTGCCCGTCGCCGCCCTCGTCGCCGGGGTGGTCAACGCGGTCCTGCTCTGGCTCGCGGCCGCCTTCACCGCCACCCCGTGGCGGTACGGCCCCCTCGCCGCGTGGGGACTCGTGGTCGTCATCGCCGGCGGACTCCCCGGTCCGGGCGGTGATGTCGTGCTCTCGATCAGCGGCGGCTACCTGGTGCAGACATTGCTGCTCCTCGTCCTCGGGGTCGGGCCGTGCGCCGCGCTGGCCTGGACCGGTCGGCTGCCCGAGCCCGACTGACCGCACCTGCGCGGGGGCGCTCTGCGCTGCACTGCGGTGGGCGGCGTTAGAGTGAGAGACATGCTTCTGCGCGCGTGGGCCGAAGACATCCTGGCCCCGAACGAGCGCGTCACGGCCGCATTGAGCCGTGTTCGTGACGACCCGACACTCGGGGCCGACGCCCTCGACGATGACGGCTGGGTCGCGCTGCTCGGCGCTTGCGGCGCGCACCTCGACGAACTGTGCGACCTCGCCGACTCCGTGCGGCGTCGCGTCACCGACCCGGATGCGCTGACCTTCGTGGTCAACCGCAACTTCGACACCGGCGTCGTCAGTCGTCTCGGGCCCGACGACCCGGGGTTGGACGAGCTGGTGGCCGAGGCGGTCGGGCTCGGCGCGACCGAGATCTGCATGCAGGGTCCACTGCCCGCCGAGTTGCCGGCCGACGGGTACGTCCGGCTCGTCGAGGAGATCACCGGTGCCGCCGACGGGCTGCACCTGCACGCCTACCGGGCCCCGGAGATCGTCGACGGCGCCGAGCGTGCCGGGGTGTCCGTCGCCGAACATCTCGGGCGGTTGCAGTCGGCGGGCCTGGGATCGGTGCCGGGGACCGCCGCCCAGATCCTCGACGACACCGTCCGGGCGACGCTGTCCCCCTCCGGCTCGGCCCCACCGGTCGGCAGCTGGGTCGACGTCATCGAGACAGCCCATCGCGTGGGCCTCTTCTCCACCGCGACGATGCTCTACGGACACGTGGAGACGCCCGCGCACCAGATCGCACATCTGCGGTTGCTTCTCGAGATCCAGCGTCGCACGGGCGGTTTCAGCGAGCTGATCCTGATGCCGCTGCTGCCCGAGAACGTGCCTCCCCACCTCGCCGGGTCCGCCTCGCGGACGGCGTCGGAACGGGAGACCCGCGCGTTGCATGCCGTCGCCCGGCTCATGTCCGCGGGCCTCCTCGATCATCTCCAGGTGGCCTGGACGAAACTCCCGGCCGCCACCGTCGATCTGGTGTTGCGCGGCGGGGCGGACGATCTGGGTGGTCTGCTGCTCGACGGCGCCCTGATGCCGGCCGCCGGACCGGAAGCGGGTCGCGTGCTCGACGCCGCCGCCGTCGTCGACATCGCGGCGCGCGCCGGACGCACACCGCGTCAGCGCACCACCCGCTACGAGGAGCCCGGATCCGATCGGCAACTCCCGCTGCCCCAGGTGTCCGCGTGAGTGGGACACCCTCCGCGGTCGGGTCGTCGACCGCAACGCGGCAGCCCCCGCTGACCATGGACGACGTCGATGTCGTCATCATCGGCGCGGGCTTCGCCGGCCTCGGGATGGCAACGCAACTCGCGCGTCGCGGGCAGGAGTCGTTCGTCGTGCTCGAACGGGCCGACGGAGTGGGGGGCACGTGGCGCGACAACACATATCCCGGTATTGCCTGCGACATCCCGGCACATCTCTACTCGTTCTCGTTCCGGCCACCCGCGGACTGGTCGACGCGGTTCCCGCGCGGTGCCGAGATCCGCGGCTACCTCGAGCAAATCGTCGTCGACGAACGGCTGGCCGATCACATCGAACTCAATCGTGAACTGCGCGAAGCTGTCTGGGATGAGCGGGCCGCGCACTGGGTGATCACCGCGGCAGCGCCGGACGGAAGGTCCGCCACGTTCTGTGCCCGCACGCTGGTTCTGGCCGTGGGGCGGCTGTCGGAGGCGCGCATCCCCGACATCGACGGACTCGACACCTTCCCGGGGCAGGTTGTCCACACGGCCGGCTGGCACGACGAGGTCGCCGTGGCGGGGAAGCGGGTCGGGGTCGTCGGGACCGGCGCGTCGGCGGTCCAGCTGGTCCCGCACCTCGCCGACGTCGCCGAGGAGCTCGTCGTCTTCTGCCGCACCGCACCGTATGTCGTGCCTCGGGCGGATCGGAGCTACACCGACGACGAGCGCGCCGCGATGCTCGATCCCGTCGTCGCCTCCGAAGTGCGCGACCGACTCCTCGCCGAGGCCGACGTGGCATTCCGGCAGCGGCTCGGGCTGCATCCCGACATCGACGAGATCCGGGCGCGGGCCCGTGACCACCTGCACGGGCAGGTGGCCGACGCCGACCTCCGTGAACAGCTGACCCCGGACTACGAGATCGGTTGCAAGCGAATACTTCTCAGCGACGACTTCTACCCGGCGCTGCAGCGGTCCAACGTGGTGTTCGAGCCGAGCGCACTGGCGTCGGTCACCGAGTCCAAGGCCACCGCGCACAGCGGTCACACCTACGACCTCGACGTGCTGGTGATGGCAACCGGTTTCGAGTCCGCGCGGCCCCCCGCGGCGTCGCGCATCACGGGACGGGCCGGCCGGCGGTTGTCGGAGCACTGGTCCGCGGGTATGACCTCCTACGCCTCGACCGTCGTCAGCGGATTTCCCAACATGTTCGTCCTCGACGGGCCGAACGCCGCACTCGGACACAACTCGGCGATCTACATGATCGAGACGCAACTCGACTACGTCGTGGGTGCGTTGGAGTACATGGCCGACAACGGGGTCGCGACCCTGGCGGTCTCGCCTGCGGCTGAGGACGCGTACACGCGCGAGATCGACGCGCGCAGCGAGTCGACGGTGTGGCTGACCGGTTGTGACAGTTGGTATGTCGACCCCGACAGTGGTCGCCTGACCCTGCTCTGGCCGGGCACCGCGGCATCGTTCCGGGAACGCAACGGCACCTTCGACCCCCAGCCGTATGAACCAGGTCCCGGCGACACCCGCACCGGAACACCCGAGGAGGGGGAGGAATGACCGACCAGACCACCATTCGTGCGGCGCTGGCCGCCGCCCGCGACCGGGCGCCGATCGGTCTCGACGAGGCCGTGGCGCTCCTGTCCTGTTCGGGAGACGACCTCGCCGAACTCCAGTCCATTGCCGGGGCGATCCGCGACGAAGGACTCGAGGCGGCCGGCAGGCCGCGTCAGATCACCTACTCCCGCAAGGTGTTCATCCCGCTGACCCGGCTGTGCCGCGACCGCTGCCATTACTGCACCTTCGTGACGGTCCCCGGGAAGCTCGCACGCGCGGGGGAGGGCCTCTACCTGGAACTCGACCAGGTCGTCGACCTTGCGCGACGAGGTGCCGAACTCGGTTGCAAGGAAGCTCTTTTCACCCTCGGTGACCGGCCCGAGGACCGGTGGCCGCAGGCCGGCGAATGGCTGGCCGAACGCGGTTACTCCTCGACGCTGGACTATGTGCGTGCCGCGGCGGTCGCGGTGCTGTCGGAGACGGGACTGCTGCCGCACCTCAATCCCGGGGTGATGAGCCTCGAGGAACTGCTCCGGCTGAGGCCGGTCGCGCCGTCGATGGGCATGATGCTGGAGACGACGTCACGCCGCCTGTTCACCGAGAAAGGCCAGGCGCACTACGGAAGTCCCGACAAGGACCCCCTGGTCCGCATGCAGGTGTTGCGCGACGCGGGCGCCGCACGCGTTCCGTTCACCACCGGCATCCTGGTCGGGATCGGCGAATCCCTCACCGAGCGAGCCGAATCGCTGCTGGCGATCGCCGATGTGCATGCCCGGGGCGGGCACATCCAGGAGGTGATCGTGCAGAACTTCCGCGCGAAGCCGGACACCGCCATGCGCTCGACCCCCGATGCCGAGATGACCGAGTTCCTCGCCGCCGTCGCGGTCGCCCGGATCGTCCTCGGTCCGCACATGCGGGTCCAGGCGCCGCCGAATCTGGTGTCGCCCGCCGAATGCGCGGCACTGATCGCGTCGGGCGTCGACGACTGGGGTGGGGTGTCGCCGTTGACGCCCGATCATGTCAATCCGGAGCGCCCGTGGCCCCACCTCGACGCCCTGGCCGCACGCACCGCGGAGTCCGATTTCGTTCTCACCGAACGCATCACCGCGCAGCCGCCCTATGTCCTGAACGGTGCCGACTGGATCGACCCGGCTCTGACCCATCACGTCGCCGCACTCGCCGACCCGGTGACCGGCCTCGCCGTCGACACCCGCCCGGCCCCGCGTCCGTGGCCCGCCGTCGCTTGAGAATCACTCTGCGCCCTCGAGGTTGCGTGCGGAGTCCCGCCCCCTGCTCCCTGAGGAGCGCCCGGAGCTTGCGGAGGGCGCGTCACGAAGGGTCTTCGCAACCCGACTCACCAGGACCCTTCGTGACGGCCTCCGCAAGCTCCGGCCTCCTCAAGGAGCAGTGATTGGGCTCGCGCCGAGCACGGCGAGTTCTTTCGTAGTCCACGACGGCCGCCAGGCCGCAGACACCGACGTGCGATCGAAGGGTCAGCCGAGAACGGGTGCGAGCGCTTCGTATCCGCCGACGACGTCGGTGGCGCGATGTAATCCGAGATCCTGCAGCGCCGCGGCGGCGAGGCTCGACGTATAACCCTGGGAGCACAGGATGATCCAGCGGACGTCATGGTCGACGGCCTGGTCGATGCGGGCGTCGCTCGCCGGGTCGCATCGCCATTCGAGGACATTCCGTTCGATGACGAGGGCTCCGGGGGCCTCGCCCTCCTCCGCGCGCTGCGCCGCGGGACGGATGTCGACCAGAACCGCCCCGTCGGCCAGCTCGGCGGGGACGTCCGCAGCCTCGACCCGCGCGATCCGCGACCTTGCGTCGGCGAGTACGTCGTCGATGGTGCGGGGAGTGCTCATTCGGGCTGGTCGGTGAGAACGGTCCGGTTGCGGCGCAGGTGTCCGCCCTCGGAGATGTCGTAGTAGGACATCGCGGTCAACGGCGGTGAGTAGGCGTGCACGCTGAGCGTGGGCGTCACCAGGGCGACGGGCTCCTCGTTCGGCGACGAGTCCGGCGTGGCCGCAACCGGGTTCCGCACGACGTCGTGCACCCACCCGAGGGGGAAGGCGGCCTGGTCGCCGGCGTCGAGGATGCGCACCGCCAGATCGTCCCCCGTCCAGTGGTACTCGCGCAAGCTTCCCGACAGGACGGTCAGCGCGCCGAGCGAGCCGGCGTGGTCGTGGAGTTCGGTGGCCTCACCCGGCGTCCAGCTGATCAGCCACACGTCGACGTCGTCGTCGGCGTGCAGACGTGTCGACCAGCGGTGCCGCTCGTCCCACACCTCCGGAAGGAGTGCGTCGTGCCGGCCGTCGAGAACGTCCGCGACGCACTGGTCGGTGATGCGAAGGAGGTCGGCGGGCCGAAGCCGCGTCGGCAGGTGGCTGAGGGCGCGCGGGGCAGCGGTCACTGGACGCTCACGGAGCGACGAAGAGTTCCGCGCACGGCGGGCGGGGGAGAGGGACGGCGTCGAGGACGGAGATGCCCGTTCGGTGCGGGCGAGTGTGGAGGTCATGGCGAATCCTTGCGAGGGTCGATGGATGTGTGTGGCCGATCGGTTCAGCAACAGCACATCGACATCGACCGCGCCGTGGGTCGGTGCGGCACCCGAGCGCATGCGCCCACGGGGCGGTGGCCCGTGAGGACGGATTCGTCGACGACGATCATGTGCCCGAGACTGCCCGCCGACCGCCGTGGCGTCGAGGTTTGGCGGCACGCTGAGCGAAACCCGGGACGTCGGTTTGCCGCCCGAGTGTGATCCTCGTTACTCGAAGGGCGATCCAGGTGCTTCTCGACGGGGGCCGATTTCGTCGCAGCGTCCACCGGGGCGGATACTGTGGGGTGCGGTTCGACCAGCCCTCGGGCCGCACCGGCGCCGATGCCGGAGTGCTGTTCGACGCCGAACCGCGCTTCTCGTCGCGCCGACCCGGATCTTCCCTAGCGAAGGAGTGAGTGGTGACCTACATCATCGCGGAGCCTTGCGTCGACGTGTTGGACAAGGCTTGCGTGGAGGAATGCCCCGTCGACTGCATCTACGAGGGTGGACGCATGCTCTACATCCAGCCGGATGAGTGCGTCGACTGTGGTGCGTGCGAGCCGGTGTGCCCGGTCGAGGCGATCTTCTACGAGGATGATGTTCCCGACGAGTGGGAGCCCTACGTCAGCGCGAACGCCGACTTCTTCGACGACCTCGGTTCGCCGGGCGGTGCCAGCAAGGTCGGCAAGACCGATGCCGATCCGGCGTTCATCAAGGGCCTCCCGCCGATGAACGAAGAGGACTGACCGGCTCCGCATGAGCAGCTCCGTCTCCCGTGCGGCCGCACCGTTGCGTGTCTCCTCCACTCGTGTGAGCGGACGCCTGCCGGACTTTCCCTGGGACACGATCGCCGGCGCGAAGGCGACAGCCCAGGCTCACGCCGACGGCATCGTCGACCTCTCGGTCGGCACACCCGTCGACCCGGTGCCCGCCCTCATCCGCGACGCACTCGCCGACAGTTCGACGTTCCCCGGATATCCGACGACGACCGGAACGCGCGAGTTACGCGAAGCGGCCGCGGAATCGTTGATCCGACGGCACGGCGTCACGTCGCTCGACGAGACGGGCATCCTCCCGGTGATCGGGACGAAGGAGGCCATCGCCGGGCTCGCGTCGACCTTCGGGCTCGGTGCCGGCGACGACGTGGTCATCCCCGAGGTCGCGTATCCGACGTATGAGGTGAGCGCCCTGCTCGCGGGTGCCCGGCCGGTGCGCGCGGATTCGACCGTCGCCCTGGGACCGATGAACCCGGCCCTGATGTTCATCAACTCGCCGTCGAATCCGACCGGCAGGATTCTCGGCCTCGACCATCTCCGCAAGGTCGTGGGGTGGGCACGCGAGCGGGGAACCGTCGTCGTCTCCGACGAGTGCTATCTCGGCCTGAGCTGGGAGGGCGAGCCGCTGTCGATCCTCGACCCCAGGGTCTGCGACGGCGACCACACCGGGCTGCTCGCGGTTCACTCGCTGTCGAAGATCTCGAACCTGGCGTCGTATCGCGCGGGCTTCTTCGCCGGCGACCCCGAGCTCATCGGTGAACTCCTCGCGGTCCGCAAGCATGCCGGACTCATCGTGCCGTTCCCGATCCAGGGGGCGATGACCGCCGCGCTGCGGGACGATGCCCATGTCGACGAGCAGCGCGAACGCTATGCCGCGCGCCGTCGTCTGCTGAAGGGTGCGGTCGAGGCCGCGGGCTTCCGGGTCGACCACTCAGAGGCGGGCCTGTATCTCTGGGCCACCCGGGATGAACCGTGCCGGGAGACCGTCGACTGGCTCGCCGCGCGTGGAATCCTCTGTGCCCCCGGCGATTTCTACGGGCCGGCAGGCGAACGCCATGTGCGCATGGCGCTCACCGCCACCGACGGACGCATCGGTGCGGCGGTCGCTCGTCTGGCCGGCTGAGTCCCGGCCTGGTCAGCCGCGCCCGCTCTTCTTCTGCAATCGGTCGATCTCTTCGGAGGCCTCCGCCTTGGTGAGGTCGGCCGAGATCGTCTCACCGGCCTCCCGCGCGAGGGTGTCGAGGTAGCTGCGCTGCGCCCCGGTCATCGGCTCGTCACCGGTCACCCAGTCGTCGGGATCCTTCTCGGTGGAGTTTCCGGCGCCTGCGCCGAGGACCTCGTTCTCGGTGTCGTTCGTCGAACGATTGTTCGATGTGCTCATGAGCCCACCATACGTCGGGATCGCCGATCCGGCCAGTGAGCGGCGATCCCTCCGAGGGACTCAGTCGTTCTTGTGCAGGGCCTCGTTGAGGGCGATGCCGTCGCCCTTCCACGGCACGACCTCGACCGCGCCGGTCAGGCTGTTGCGACGGAACAGCAGGTTGGACTGTCCGGACAGGTCGCGCGCCTTGATCTGGGTGCCGTCGGGCCCGGTGACCTTGGTGCCGGCCGTGACGTAGAGACCGGCCTCGATGACACAGTCGTCACCCAGCGGGATGCCGCAGCCGGAGTTCGCGCCGAGCAGGCACCGCTTGCCCAGCGCGATGATCTCCTTGCCGCCACCCGACAGGGTGCCCATCGTCGATGCGCCGCCGCCGATGTCGGAGCCGTCGCCGACCACGACACCCGCGGAGATGCGACCTTCCACCATCGACGAACCGAGGGTTCCGGCGTTGAAGTTGACGAAGCCCTCGTGCATCACGGTGGTGCCGGCCGCGAGGTGCGCACCGAGGCGGATACGGTCGGCGTCGCCGATGCGGACGCCCCCGGGCACGACGTAGTCGACCATGCGCGGGAACTTGTCGATCGAGTAGACGGTGACCGGTCCACGCGCGCGGAGCTTCGCCCGCACCGACTCGAAGTTCTCGACCGCACAGGGCCCGTGGTTGGTCCACACCACGTTGGTGAGCATTCCGAAGATGCCCTCGAGGTTGGCGCCGTGCGGGGTGATGAGCCGATGCGACAGCAGGTGCAGTCGCAGGTAGACGTCGTAGGCGTCGATGGGTGCGGCGGCGATGTCGGCGATCCCGGTGCGGACCGCGATGGTCTTCACCCCGCGGGCCTCGTCGACTCCCACCAGCTCACGGAGGTGGGCCGGCGTCGACTCCTCGTCGAGGGTCACCGTCTCCGCGGTCTCGACACCGTCGAGTTCGGGCTCGGGGAACCAGACGTCGAGGACGACGCCCGGAGTCGAACCCCCGTCGATCACGGTCGCGATGCCAGTTGCGTGTGCGCCAGTAGAAGTCACGACACGTGAGTCTAGGTGATCGATGCCGGACGTCCACGCCCCGCCACCGACGCCGCGGCGCCGACCCGTCGTCATCCATTCGGCCCAAAGACCTGGTCACGCGTAGTGCGCCGCTCGTAGGGTCGCCACCATGACCGGTCATCCGCAGCCGCCCGCACCACCACGGCGCCGACGCCGGCGCTGGCCGTGGGTGCTCGGCGGGCTCGGCGTCGTGGTCATTGCGGCGCTGGCCGTCGGAGCCGCTGTCTTCCAGCCGTGGCTGATCTTCGTCGACACCGAGGTCGACGACGCGATCCCCGTGGCGGTCACCCCGACGACGTCGGCGCCGGGGCAAGCGCCTCCCGCCGGACCGGTGGTGGTCTCGCGGGGCGATCTGATCAGCCACGAGCACTCGACCTCCGGGACGGTCTCGATCATCGAGCAACCGGACGGGTCGCGGGTCCTGGCGATCGAGAACCTGGACACCACGACCGGCCCGGACGTCCACGTGTGGCTGTCGCAGGGGGACGTCGTCGCGGGATTCAGTGGCTGGCGCACGGCCGCCGGGGTCCCGCACGTCGACCTCGGCATGATCAAGGGGAACAAGGGCAACCAGGTCTACGAGATCCCCGCCGACGTCGACCTGGGTGACTATCCGTCGGTGTTTCTCTGGTGCGTGAAGTTCAGCGTCTCCTTCGGCGCCGCAGAGATGGGCTCACTACGGTGAAGGGGTGAGCATTCCCGATCTCGACCTGACCGCCGACCCCGTCGACCTGACCGCCGCACTGGTCGACATCGAGAGCGAGTCGCGCAACGAGTCCGCCATCGCCGACGCGGTCGAGGCCGCCCTGCGAACGCAGACAACCGGTTTCGAGATCATCCGGCACGGCAACCGCGTTCTCGCGCGCACCGATCGCGGTCTCGCCCAGCGGGTCATCCTCGCCGGACACCTCGACACCGTGCCGGTCGCGGGCAACCTCCCACACCGTCGTGAGACCCATCCCGAGGAGGGTGACGTCCTGCACGGATGCGGGACCGTCGACATGAAGTCCGGTGACGCGGTGTTCCTCCACCTCGCGGCGACGCTGCCCGAGCCCGCCTCGGATCTGACGCTCGTCTTCTATGACTGCGAGGAGATCGCGGCGGAGTTCAACGGCCTGAACGACATCGAGCGTGAGCTCCCCGAGTGGCTGGCCGGCGACGTGGCGATTCTCGGCGAGCCCACCGCGGGGCTCATCGAGGCGGGATGCCAGGGAACGCTGCGGGTTCGTCTGTCGACGACGGGCACCCGGGCGCATTCGGCCCGGTCGTGGATGGGCGACAACGCCATTCACAAACTCGGCGGTGTCCTGACCACGCTGGCGGGTTATCAGGCCCGCCGGGTCGACATCGACGGCTGTGAGTACCGCGAGGGGCTGTCCGCGGTCGCGGTCGGTGGCGGCGTCGCCGGCAACGTGATCCCGGACGCCGCGCACGTCGACGTCAACTTCCGCTTCGCGCCGGACCGCTCGGTGGACCAGGCGCTCGATCACGTGCGCGAGGTGTTCGCCGCCGATCTGGCCGACGGCACCCTCGGGCTGGAGGTCACCGATTCCGCCGCCGGCGCCCTGCCCGGGCTGGCGCATCCGGCGGCCGCGGCGCTCGTCGACGCCGCGGGCGGGCGCTTCCGCGCGAAGTACGGCTGGACCGACGTGTCCAGGTTCTCGGCGCTCGGGATCCCGGCCGTGAACCTGGGTCCCGGCGACCCCAACCTCGCGCACCGCGTCGACGAACGAGTGCCGGTGGAGCAGATCCGCGCGGTGACCGAACTGCTGCGCGCGTACCTGTCCTGACCTGCCGAGACCGTCCGGTCCGGGCGGCGCTGCTAGCGTGACCGCCATGTCGACCACGCCCGATCCCGCTGCAGCCGTCAACGAGGCCGACGAGGCCGGGGACGCCGACACCTGCTACGTCGGACCGATCCGGATCCGTCGAGACCAGCAGGGCAAGACCACCGACCGCCGGCTGCTGGAATGGGTCGACCCGCGCGACGCCGCGCGTCGTTCCGACCGGACCATGCGTGACTCCTGGCGCGTCCTGCGCATCCAGTCCGAGTTCGTCGCCGGGTTCGACGCGATGAGCGAGGTCGCCGAGGCCGTGACGGTCTTCGGCTCGGCGCGACTGCATCCGGATTCGCCGGAGTACGCGCTCGGCGTGCGCGTCGGCCGGGCGCTGGGCGAGGCCGGCTACGCGGTCATCACCGGCGGCGGACCCGGTGCGATGGAGGCTGCGAACCGGGGTGCGCACGAGGCCGGGGCGGAGTCGATCGGACTCAACATCGAGCTGCCCTTCGAACAGGGCCTCAACCCGTGGGTCGATCTCGGCATGAACTTCCGCTATTTCTTCGTGCGCAAGACGATGTTCGTGAAGTACGCGCAGGCGTTCGTCTGCCTCCCCGGCGGGATGGGCACGCTCGACGAGCTCTTCGAGGCGCTGACCCTCGTGCAGACCAAGAAGGTCGTCCGGTTCCCGATCGTGCTGGTGGGCAGTGACTTCTGGGGCGGACTCCTCGCCTGGATGCGCGACGTCCTCGCCGCGCGCGGGATGATCTCGCCGGAGGATCTCGACCTGCTCACCGTGGTCGACGATCCCGATGACGTGGTGGCCGCCATCGAAGCAGCCACGCCCTGAGGGCCGATATGACCTCGCCGGGCCGCGATGGCACGATTGCCCGGTGAGTGCTGTCTGTGTCTATTGCGCGTCCGGTCCCGTCGACCAGCCCTACCTCGATCTCGCCGCCGAGGTGGGGCGGACACTGGCCGAGCAGGGGCACGTGGTCGTCTCCGGTGGCGGGAACATCTCCATGATGGGAGCGCTGGTCAACGCCGCTCGCGAGGCCGGCGGCCACACGGTCGGCATCATCCCGCGGGCGCTGATGAAACACGAGGTCGCCGATCTCGGGTCGGGTGAACTCGTCGTCACGGAGACGATGCGCGAGCGCAAGCGACTCATGGACGAGCGCGCCGACGGGTTCATCACCCTGCCGGGCGGTATCGGGACGCTCGAAGAACTCTTCGAGACCTGGACCGGCGGATACCTCGGAATGCACGACAAGCCGGTCGTCCTGCTCGATCCTTCCGATTTCTACGCGCCGTTGCTCGACTGGCTGCGAGAGTTGTCGACAACCGGGTTCGTCGCCCGTCGATCGCTCGACCGACTGCTCATCACGCGCTCGGTGTCCGACGCGGTGGAGTTGGCAACGGCCCGGTGAGGCCTTGCTACCGGCCGGTAAGGTAGCGCGAGGGTGCGCGGGGCACTCGAAACGCCAGCGGGAGAGCGGAGGGCAGATGTCCCCAGAGGTCGAGCAGGACAGTCGGCAGCAGAGTGTGAAGAAGACGGTCGGTATCCCCGACCTTCTTCGTGGTGTGGTGAAGATGGCGCCACACGCGACCGGGATGATCAAGCACGCACCGGGGCTCATCCGACGCCCACCCGAGGCCAAGCGCACGATCGGTTCGGTCTTCCAGAAGCACGCGGCCGAACACCCCGACCGGCCCTTCGTCCGGTTCGAGGGCCGCACGACGACCTACGGCGAGGCCAACCGCCGGGTGAACCGTTATGCCGCAGCGCTTTCGGCCGACGGGGTCGGCAAGGGTGACGTGGTGGCGCTGCTGTCCAAGAACTGCACCACCGACCTGCTGCTGATGCTCGCCACCGTCAAGCTGGGCGCGATCGCCGGGATGCTGAACTACAACCAGCGCGGTGAGGTGCTCGAGCACAGCGTCGGACTGCTCGAGGCGAAGGTCCTCATCCACGATCCCGACTGCGCGGAGGCCTTCGAGTCGATCCCGGAGTCGGTCCTGCCTCGGCACGTGTACGACTTCGCCGAATTCGACGCCGCCGCCGAGGGGCTCTCCGAGGAGAACCCCGAGGTCACCGAGCAGCTGCCCGCGTCGACCAAGGCCTTCTACATCTTCACATCCGGCACCACGGGGATGCCGAAGGCGAGCGTGATGAGCCACAACCGGTGGCTGGCCAGCCTGTCCGGCATCGGTGGTCTCGCCGTCCGGTTGCGCCACAGCGACACGATGTACGTGCCGCTGCCGCTGTACCACAACAACGCGCTGTCGGTCTCGCTGTCCTCGGTCCTCGCCTCCGGGGCGTGCATCGCCATCGGACGGTCGTTCTCGGCGTCGAAGTTCTGGGACGACGTGATCCTCAACCGCGCGACGGCCTTCTGCTACATCGGCGAGCTGTGCCGCTACCTCCTCGCCCAGCCCGAGAAACCCACGGACCGCCAGCATTCCGTGCACACGGTGGTCGGCAACGGCATGCGCCCGGACATTTGGGACGAGTTCCGCGAACGATTCGGCGTCGACCGTGTCGTCGAGTTCTACGGGGCCAGCGAACTCAACCTCGCGTTCGTCAACGCGTTCAGCGTCGACAAGACCGCCGGCTTCTGTCCGCTCCCGTACAAGATCGTGGAGTACGACGAGGAAGGGAACCCGAAGCGCGGCGACGACGGTCGGCTCGTGAAGGTCGGCCGGGGCGGCAGCGGTCTGCTGCTCGCCCAGATCAGTGACCGGGTACCCGTCGACGGATACACCGACTCGGAGGAGACCGAGAAGAAGATCATCCGCGACGCCTTCAAGGACGGCGACGCCTACTTCAACTCCGGTGACCTCGTCCGCGATCAGGGCTTCGCGCACATCGCCTTCGTCGACCGGCTCGGCGACACCTTCCGATGGAAGGGGGAGAACGTCGCCACGACCCAGGTCGAAGGTGCGGTGGACTCCTACGAGGCCGTCGCCCAGTCGGTGGCGTACGGCGTCGAGGTCCCGGGAACCGACGGTCGTGCCGGAATGGTCGCGATCAAGCTGCGCGAGGGTGCCGACCTCGATCCGAGCGGGTTCGCCCGGCACCTCTACGACGCGCTGCCGTCCTACGCGGTACCGCTGTTCGTGCGGGTCGTCGACGACTTCGAGCAGACCTCGACCTTCAAGAACCGCAAGGTCGAGCTCCGCAAGGAGGGATACACCGACGTCGAGGCCGAACGGCTCTACGTGCTGCTCGGCAAGGAGAAGGGATACACCGACTACTACGACGGCTACCCCGACGACGTCGCCGCGGCCAAGGTGCCCAAGGGGTGAGTCCGACCCCGGAGGTGCCGGTGTCGCCGACGCTGTGCGGGCGTCGGGTGCCGACCGATCGCGCGCTGGTCATGGCGATCGTCAACCGCACGCCCGACTCGTTCTACGACCGGGGTGCGAGCTTCGACGACACCGCCGCCCAGGCGCACGTCGACCGGGTGGTCGCCGAGGGCGCCGACATCATCGACGTCGGCGGGGTCAAGGCCGGACCCGGTCGAGAAGTCGACGCCGCGACGGAGGCAGCCCGGGTCGTCGGGATGATCTCCTGGATCCGCGACCGCCACCCGGACGTGCTGATCAGCGTCGACACGTGGCGCAGCGAGGTCGCCGATCAGGCCTGCGCCGCCGGGGCCGACCTGATCAATGACACCTGGGCGGGGTTCGATCCCGAGGTGGTCGCCGTCGCCGCCGAACGCGGCGCGGGAATCGTCTGCTCTCACACGGGCGGCGCGGTGGTGCGTACGCGGCCGCACCGCGTCTCCTACGGGGATTCCGTCGACGCCGTGGTGGCCGATGTGCTCCGGGAGGTGACCTCCGCAGCCGACCGGGCGCTCGCGGCCGGGGTCCGTCGTGACTCCATCGTTATCGATCCGACGCACGATTTCGGCAAGAACACTCACCACGGGCTGGCTCTGTTACGCGGTGTGAAAGATCTTGTTAACACGGGCTGGCCGGTGCTGATGGCACTGAGCAACAAGGATTTCGTAGGGGAGACTCTGGGTACAGACCTAGCGCAACGATTGGAAGGGACTCTGGCCGCGACGAGTCTGGCCGCCGCCCAAGGCGCCCGGATCTTCCGCGTTCACGAGGTCGCAGCCACTCGTCGTGTGGTCGACATGGTCGCTGCCATCGCGGGAACGAGACCACCCGCCCGAACAGTCAGGGGACTCGCATGACCAAGCAGCAGAAGCGACGTAAGCCCAGCACCGTCAGCAGCCGGGACAAGGCCGCGGTGTGGCCGACAGTCGCACAGGCCCCGGGAACCGAGCAGCGTTGGTCGGCAACCCACACCTGGGAACAGCCGGAGTGGACGATCGACGAACTCGTGGAGGAGAAGCGCGGCCGGACGATCTCGGTCGTGCTCCCCGCACTGAACGAGGAGGAGACCGTCGCCGACGTCATCGCCACGATCATGCCGCTGTACGGAACCCTGGTCGACGAGATCATCGTCTTGGACTCCGGCTCCACCGACGCCACCGCCGAGCGTGCGCTCGCCGCCGGCGCCCAGGTGGTCACCCGCGAGGAGGCGGTGCCCGAGCTGGACCCGGTGAAGGGCAAGGGCGAGGTGCTGTGGCGTTCGATCGCCGTGGCGACCGGCGACATCATCGCCTTCGTCGACTCCGACCTCATCGACCCGGACCCGATGTTCGTGCCCAAGATGCTGGGCCCGCTTCTGGTCAACCCCGAGATCCAGCTCGTGAAGGGCTACTACCGGCGTCCGCTGCGCACCGGTGGTACGCACGACGCCAACGGTGGCGGCCGCGTGACCGAGCTCGTCGCCCGCCCCCTCCTGGCCTCCCAGAAACCCGACCTCACCGCCGTCCTGCAGCCGCTGGGCGGCGAGTACGCCGGCACCCGCGAGTTGCTGTCGTCGGTACCGTTCGCGCCGGGGTACGGGGTCGAGATCGGGCTGCTCATCGACACCTATGACCGCTACGGCCTCGCCGGAATCGGTCAGGTGAACCTCGGCGTCCGGACTCACCGCAACCGTCCGCTGGTGGAACTGGGGGTCATGAGCCGGCAGATCGTCGGAACCCTCATGCGCCGATGCGGTATCGGGGACTCGGGCGTCGGGCTGACCCAGTTCACCGCCGAGCCCGACGGGTCGTTCACGCCGCACACCACCGAGGTCTACCTCGAGGATCGTCCGCCGATGAACACCGTGCGGGTCCTGGACGCGAAGACCGAGGAGATGGCCTCCTAACGCGTCCCAGACGCCGACCCGGCGACGCCGCGCACCTGCACCGAGAGCGAGCCGTCGTCGGGTCTGTGCTGTGCCGGACCCTCGTCCGGCGGCTTCTGTCAGGATGGATCTCATGCAGACGCTGCTGCTGTACCTGCTGATCATGGGGCTCGTCGTCGCGGTCGTGTTCGCCGTTGTCTGGTTCGTGTTCGGACGTGGCGAAGACCTGCCGCCGGTCGAGCCCGAGACGACCCTCACCAGACTGCCGTCGGTGGGGATCACCGGCGACGACGTCCGCGCGTTGCGCTTCGCGCAGACACCGCGCGGCTACAAGCAGGCCGAAGTCGACTGGGCGCTGGCGCGTCTCGCGCATGAGGTCGACGATCTCCGCTCGGTCATCGCGCGCCTGCGCGACCGCGAGCCGGTGCCCGGGACGCATCCGGACGACCCGGCCGCCGACGGCGCCGAGAACGCCGCGGGAGCCTGGCGGTCGGGCCCGCCGACGGCCCCGGGGTAGTCGCACACCGGTTCTGCGCGGCGCGCGTGTCGCGCACTGGCAATCGTGTGAGACGCGGGCACGTATCATGTTCGGAGCAAGGACCTTGAAGGGAGCTTGAGAATGGCGGCAATGAAGCCACGTACTGGGGACGGCCCCCTCGAAGCGGCCAAAGAAGGGCGTGGAATCGTTGTCCGGATTCCGATCGAGGGTGGAGGTCGACTCGTCGTCGAGCTGACCGCCGACGAAGCAGCCGCGCTGGGCGAGGAACTCCGCGGGGTCACCGGCTGAACATGCCCCACGAGGGCAGTTCCCATGAGGCCCGGGCGGACACACCGACACCGCACCGGGCGCATGGCCTCAACTCGATCGTCGAGATCCTACGATGCCCGGTGTGCGCCGGGCCCCTTTCGGTCGACGCCACCTCGTTGCGTTGTCCCGCCGCTCACTCATTCGACATCGCGCGGCAGGGCTATGTCTCACTGCTCGACGGCCGGTCGGGCGCGTTGCGCGCCGACACCGCGGCCATGGTCGCCGCGCGGGCGCGGGTGCATGACGCCGGTTTCTTCGGCGCCGTGGTGGATTCCGTCGCCCGACGCGCCGCCGAGTTCGCGAGCGGACTCGCCAGGCCCGTGATTCTCGACGCGGGCGCCGGTGGCGGACACTATCTTCGCGCCGCGGTCGACGCGGGCGCAGCGGCGGGCGGTGTCGAACGCTCCTCCGTCGCCGGGATCGGCATCGACCTGTCCAAGTACTGCGCTCGGGCCATCGCCCGCGGCCCGCACTCACTCGCGGCGATCGTCGCCGACGTCTGGCGAGGACTGCCGGTTGTCGATGACGCTGTCTCGGTGGTGCTCTCGGTGTTCGCGCCCCGAAACGCCCCCGAGTTCGCCCGGGTGCTCGCGCCCGATGGCGCACTGATCATCGTGAGTCCGGGACCCGACCACCTCGCCGAGCTCATCGAACCGATGGGGATGCTGCGGGTGGACTCCGCGAAATCCGCACGTCTCCACGCCGCACTCGACGACGGTTTCGAGCTGGTCGACGAATCACCCCTGCGGTACACCGCGAGCGTCGACGCCGCGACCATCGGCGACCTGGTCGCCATGGGGCCCTCGGCATTTCACTCCGAGGAGGCCGATATCCGCTCGCGGGCAGATGCCTTCGCGGGGACGGGACGCGTGCCGGTGACGGTGTCGGTCGTGGTGACCACCTGCCGGCCGGCCCGCGGGCGACACCCCGGTCAGCGCCGGACGGACTCGTAGATCCCCAGGGTCTGCTCGGCGATCGTCGCCCAGGAGAATTCGGCGCCGGCGCGCTCGCGGCCGGCCGCGCCCATCGCCGCGGCCGCGGCTGCATCGGAACTGACCGCGTTCACCGTCTCGGCGAGATCGTGTTCGAAGGCCGCCGGATCGACGGGGTCGTACCGCACGAGGCGGCCGGTGACGTTGTCGCACACCACCTCGGGGATGCCGCCGACATCCGACGCCACCACCGCGGTACCGCAGGCCATGGCCTCGAGGTTGACGATGCCCAGCGGTTCGTACACCGACGGGCACACGAAGACCGTTGCCGCTGTGAGGATCTCGCGGATACGCGGGAGCGGCAGCATCTCGCGCACCCAGTGCACGCCGGGGCGTGACGCGGACAGTTCACCGACGGCCCGCTCGATCTCGGCGCCGATCTCCGGGGTGTCCGGCGCGCCCGCGCAGAGGACGAGTTGGATCTCCGGGTCGAAACGGTGGGCGGCGGCGACGAGATGCGCCACGCCCTTCTGCCGGGTGATCCGGCCGACGAACGCGACGATGGGCCGGGTCGGGTCGAGCCCGAGGGCGGTGGGCGTCGAATCGGGCCCGAACGGGTCGTCGACCGGATACCACTGTGAGGTGTCGATCCCGTTGCGCACCACGTGGACACGCTCGGGGTCCAGGCGCGGGTAGGTGTCGCAGATCTCGGTACGCATACCCGAACTGACCGCGATGACGGCGTCGGCGTACTCGACCGCGTTGCGTTCGACCCAGCTCGAGACCCGGTACCCGCCACCGAGCTGCTCGGCTTTCCACGGACGCGATGGTTCGAGCGAATGCGCGGTGAGGACGTGCGGCACGTCGTAGAGCGTCGCGGCCAGGTGCCCGGCGAGACCGGTGTACCAGGTGTGGGAGTGCACGACATCGGCGTCGGCCGCGCCGACGGCCATCCGCAGGTCGGCCGAGAGCGTGGTGATCGCCGCATTCGCCCCGGCCAGCCCCGGGTCGGGGATGTACACCGCAGCGGTCTCCCGCTCGGCACCCATGCAGTGCACGTCGACGGTGATGAGATCGCGGAGATGGCGGACCAATTCGGTGACGTGGACACCGGCACCGCCGTAGACCTCAGGTGGATATTCTCGTGTCATCATCGCCACCCGCATGATCTCGACGCTAGTGCCATCGAGCGCAGTTCGCCATCGGTGCCGGTAAACGGTGGCCGCGGCCGGGACACGCCCATTCTTCCCGCCCGGTCATCTGGCCGACGGGTTCGATCGCGGTTAAGTTGGGGGAGTGAGATCTGAGCCGCACGTCCTCGGCATCGTCCTCGCAGGCGGCGAAGGCAAGCGTCTGTACCCGCTGACGATGGACCGCGCCAAACCTGCGGTGCCCTTCGGCGGCGCCTACCGGCTGATCGACTTCGTGTTGTCCAACCTGGTCAATGCCGGTTACGAACGCATTTGCGTGCTGACACAGTACAAGTCGCATTCGCTGGACCGGCACATCTCGCAGACCTGGTGGACGTCGGGATTCCACGGCGAGTACATCACGCCGGTCCCGGCCCAGCAGCGACTCGGACCGCGCTGGTACACCGGCAGCGCCGACGCGATCTTCCAGTCGATGAACCTCATCACCGACGAACGTCCCGAGTACATCGTCGTCTTCGGCGCCGATCACGTGTACCGGATGGATCCGTCGCAGATGGTGGCCGCGCACGTCGAATCCGGCGCCGACGTCACGGTGGCCGGGATCCGCGTGCCGCGAGCGGAAGCCACGGCTTTCGGCTGCATCGACTCCGACGAGAGCGGGAAGATCACCCGCTTCCTGGAGAAGCCGACCGACCCGCCGGGCACTCCCGATGATCCCGACTCGACGTTCGCGTCGATGGGCAACTACGTGTTCACCACCGAGGCGCTGGTCGACGCGCTGCGAGCCGACGCCGCCGACTCGGACTCCGATCACGACATGGGCGGCGACATCATCCCGGCCTTCGTCAATCGCGACACCGCATTCGTCTACGACTTCAAGGACAACCAGGTCCCCGGTGCCACCGAGCGCGACACCGGGTACTGGCGTGACGTCGGAACCGTCGATGCGTTCTACGAGGCGCACATGGACCTGGTGTCGGTTCATCCCATCTTCAACCTGTACAACGGCCGCTGGCCCATCCGCGGTGAGACGCACAACCTCCCGCCCGCCAAGTTCGTCCAGGGCGGCGTCGCCGAGGACTCCGTGGTCGGGTCCGGCTGCATCATCTCGGCCGGCACGGTGCGCAATTCGGTGCTCTCGTCGAACGTCATCGTCGAGGACGGGGCGGTGGTCGAGGGCAGCGTGCTGATGCCCGGCGTGCGCGTCGGCAAGGGCGCGGTCGTCCGCAAGGCGATCCTCGACAAGAACGTCGTGGTCGGCGACGGCGAGCAACTCGGTGTCGACGTCAGCGCCGACCGCGAGCGGTTCTCGGTGAGCGCGGGCGGTGTGGTCACGGTGGGGAAGAACCTCCGCGTTTAGCGCGGCCGTCCGTCCCGTAGGGCCGCGCCGATGAGTGTCGCGATGTCGTCTCCGGCGTCGTCCGGCAGGGCGTCGACCGGCCACCAGCGCAGGTCCACCGACTCGTCGCTGCGCACGACGCGTGGGAGTTCGCCGTCGGACGTCGGAGCGGCGACCACGCGATAGCGGACATCGAGGTGGCGGGTGGGGACCCCCAGCGAGCAGGTGATCGGGTGGGTGTGGAGATGCACGATCCCCCCGCCGGGATCCGCGGGGTCTGGCGTGTCCAGCACGAGTTCGGGCATGCCCGACTCCTCCCGCGCCTCACGCAGCGCCGCGTCGGCGATGGAGTCGTCGGTCGGTTCGCAGTGCCCGCCGAGCTGAATCCACTTCCCGACCCGGGGGTGCAGGGTGAGCAGGACGTGGTGGCGCGTGGCGTCGAAGACGATCGCCGAACCCGTCAGATGTCCCGGAGCGCTGGCTCGCAGGCATCCCTCCGGGGACGCCGCGAGGAAGGCGAGGTACGTGTGCCGGAGGGTGTCCTGAGCGGGATCGGGTGTCTCCCACCGGGTGAGGGCCTCGACTGCGGATGCGTGCAGCGACTCGGCGGTCACAGCTCGACGACCCAGTCCGCGGTCGGGGCGGGCTCGCGCAGCCCCGCCGGCTCGAGGGGATGGCCGATGGCGACCGCGCCGAGTGGTTCCCAGCCCGGGTCGAGGTCGAGGACCCGGCGCACCGTCGGCGCGGCGAAGATGGTCGAGCCGATCCAGCAGCTGCCGATGTCGCGGACCGACAGTGCGGTGAGCAGGGTGGCGACCGCCCCGCCCGCTGCCACGGTGAACATCGTGTGCTCGGCCGCGTTGCGTCGTTCGTCGCGGTACTCGTGGACGCCGTCGGGAACCAGGAACGGGATCACCAGTTCCGGTGCGTCGTAGAGGATCTGGCCGCGCCGCAGCCGCTTCTCGATGGACTCGGCTGTCTTGGAATCCGATTCGAGATCGGTGCGCCACTCGTGCGCCATCGCGT
Source organism: Gordonia sp. G4 (assembly GCF_057770005.1). NCBI lineage: Bacteria > Bacillati > Actinomycetota > Actinomycetes > Mycobacteriales > Gordoniaceae > Gordonia > Gordonia sp. G4. The sequence goes on along the minus strand of NZ_CM173442.1, from coordinate 5,330,544 downwards.
CGAGCAGCTCGCGGCGCCGCGAATCCGACCGCAGCCAGACGAAGCGAACGGGATGCGTGTGGTGGGGGGCCGGGGCGGTGAGCGCCTCGCCGAGCGCAGCACGCAGCTCTTCGGGGTCGACGGGCCGGTCGGCGAAGGTCCGCACCGACCGCCGGGTGCGGACGGCCTCGCGGCGTCCCTGCGCGATCGCCTCCTCGGTACCGAGACGGAACAGGTCCTCGTCGTGGGGCCGGATCAGGTCGGCGGCGGTGGTCCCGTTCTCGGCCGGTGCGAAACCACGGACGACCGCGACGGGGACGGCCGCGAGTTTGCCCTTCACGAGGTCGGCCGCGGCGGCCAGCTCGTCGGCCACCGCGATCTCGGTGACGATCAACGGGTTTCCGTACTCGTCGACTCCGCCCTCGTACGGATGGGTGACGGCGATACCCGCGGCGCCGATGGCGACGTCGGTCTGCCCGGTCCGCCAGGCCCGGCCCATCGTGTCGGTGATGATCACCGCGACGTCGAGGCCGGTGGCGTCGGCGACGGCTCGCCGGAGCTCCGCCGCGCTGCGGTCGGGGTTCTCCGGGAGCAGAGCGAGCTGGTCGCTGCGCACGTTCGAGCCGTCGATCCCGGCCGCGGCCTGGACCAGGCCCAGGCGGTTCTCGGTGATCAGGGTCCGGTTCTTGCGTGCCAGCACGCGTACCGATTCTTGGTCGACGAGGTGACGGCGCAACGTGTCCCGCGCCTCGGGGTCGCTCGGCGCGTCGACCATCCGGCCTTCGGCCTTGGAGATGATCTTGCTGGTGACGACCAGGACGTCACCGGATTCGAGCCACGGTGCGGCGGTGAGGATCTCGCGGGCGACGTCCGAGCCGGCGGTGAATTCGGGCAGGCCGGTCACCGGACGGATCTCGAGGTGGCCCGGGGCACGATGGTCGGGGCGAGCGGTCACGCGCGGCCCTTGTTCGAATCGGGGAGCGGGACGTCGACGAGTGCGCACGCCGCGCGCACCATCTGGGCGGTGGCCGCGGGATCGGTCATGAGGAGGGGGGCGGCGCCGACGGCGATGCCGTCGACGGTGGCGTGGTCGCCCTCGGCGATCAGCCATCCGTCCAGAATCCCGTTGCCGCTGCGAGCGCCGTAATGTCCGGCGATGCCCTCGGCCGAGGACTCGACCTCGATCACCGACAGGCATTCGTCGGCCATGCCGCGCAGCGGGCGGTTGTCGATGACCGGTGAGATGCCGACGACCGGGGCCTTCGTCTGGCGCAGCGCGCTGCGCATCCCGGGAACGCTGACGATCGCGCCGATGCTCACGACGGGGTTCGACGGTGCGAGCAGCACCACGTCGGCGTCGGCGATCGCGTCGAGGACGCCGGGAGCCGGAGTGGTGTCGTCCGAACCGACCTGTGCGAAGCCGAAGGTCGGGATCTGGGCGCGATGGCGCACCCACCACTCCTGGAAGTGGATCGCGACCCGTTCGCCGTCCTCGCCGTCGGGTTTGGCGACGACGACGTGCGTCTCGTGACGGTCATCGGTCACGGGTAGGAGCCGGACGCCGGGGTTCCATCGCCGGGACAGCGCGGCGGTGACATCGGACAGCCGATATCCCGCATCGAGCATCTGGGTGCGGATCAGGTGCGTGGCGAGATCGCGATCGCCGAGGCCGAACCAGTCCGGGTCGGCGCCGTAGGCGGCGAGTTCCTCCTTCGCGTGCCAGGATTCGTCGCGCCGGCCCCATCCGCGCTCGGGATCGATCCCGCCGCCGAGGGTGTACATACACGTGTCGAGATCGGGGCAGATGCGGACGCCGTGCATCCACGCGTCGTCGCCGACGTTCACGATCGCGGTGATCTCGTGTTCGCTCGCCTGGGCGCCGGACGCGTCGTCCTGGGGGACGGGGAACGCCGTCGGGCCGAACAATTCGCGCAGACCGAGGAGGAATCGTGCCCCTCCGACGCCCCCGACGAGTACGGTCACCTTCACAGCAGGTACTCCTTCACACCGCCACTGTAGTGCGCGGTGTGAGAGGGCGGTCAGGCGCTGTCGGCGCGGTCGGGATGAGTCCTACCGGTGCCGGGGTCGGTGTGACTTTGACGTCGGGTTGAGGTCAACGTCGTGTCGAGTCACACCGTTGTCGGATCCTGGTGGTAAACAGAGAATCTTTGACTTCAACTTGACCGCGACCGCTTCGGGCGTGTGTAATCACATCAGTGTCATTCCGAGTTTGAGATCGAGAACCTCTGGATCGAAAACCGCTGGACTTCAACGGATTCGATTGTATGTTCGAACTCGGGTGAGGGTCGGTTCCGGCACTTCGCGGGCCGTCGCTCGGGCGCTGTGTGTACGTCTGATGTGGGAGTTTCCGCATCCGTAGTACAAGTGGTGTGGCAACAGTGGTGGGTGCGGCACACAGGCCGTGTTCGCAAAGGACGCAGAAACTACCAACATCCCGAGCTAGGAGGCGCCGACGATGGCTTTGGAAAACCCGATCGGCAATCCGCTTGAACCACAGAATCGCCCGCAATTCATCGCCGAATTCAATACCCTTGGCCCCGTTGACGATTCGATGATCGGTGGCACCGCCACCTCGTCGGCCGTCGGTGCCAGGGCCGATGTCGGGTCGCCACTCGGGCCCGTCGTCGACGACACGGACCCGGGCCGTCGCCATCTCTCGTTGGTGCCCAACGACTTCGACGATCTCTTCGATGCCGTCGAGGAGCAGTGGCAGGACCGCGCGCTGTGCGCGCAGACCGACCCCGAGGCGTTCTTCCCCGAGAAGGGTGGGTCGACGCGCGAGGCCAAACGGATCTGCCAGGGCTGCGAGGTGAAGTCCGAATGCCTCGAGTACGCGCTGCACAACGACGAGCGCTTCGGAATCTGGGGCGGCCTGTCGGAGCGTGAGCGCCGCCGCCTCAAGCGCGGCATCATCTGAGTCGGGTCCCCGAACGGGGATCGCTCGACATCACCGATCATCTCGCCGCGGTCGGCCGAACGGCCCCCGCGGCACTTCGACCGCGGATCACTCTGGTCCGCGGTCGATCGTGTCCTCGTCGACACCCAGGTGTGTCGCCACCTGTTGGACGAGGACCTCGTGGATCAGGTCCAGCAACTCGGTGCCCTTCTTGGCGCGGGATTCCAGCGGCCGGCGGAACAGGATGATCTGCGCACGCGTCGGCGCACCGTTCACATCCATCCCGGCGGGGATCAGCCGTGCAAGCGGGACTGCGCCGTCCGCGGTCACCTCGTCGGGCCACTCGACGGTCTCCGGGTCACGCGGCAGCAGCCTCGGTATCTCGTCGACGGCGATGTCGAGGCCGGCGATCTGGTCGTGCCATTGCGCGTCGATCTCGGCGAAGGCCTCGAGCGCCACCGCGTCGAATTCGTCGGACCGGCTGTTGTGGGCGGGGACACCCTGCGGGAGCAACGGCGAGCGCAGTCCGCGTCCGCGACGGTCTCGGTGACGGCCCACCCGCCGCCGACCGCGGCGCGCCTCCGGCAGGCCGGAGGAGCCACGTGGAGTCGGCTTCGGGTCGATACGCATGGCGAGAGTGTAGGAGGTCGGGCGAGCCCGTGTCTCCTCTGGCCGCCCGTGTGTTCTCCGGCGGCCCGCGCGGTGAGCGTGTCGTCGACGTGGTTGCGAGCGACGAGGGCTAATCTCGTCACGTGAAGCTTCCCCGACTGTGCTGCCGACCCGGCTGCGCCCGATCCGCGGTGGCTACCCTGACCTTCGTCTATGCCGAGTCGACCGCGGTGATCGGTCCGCTCGCGACGTCGCAGGAGCCGCACTCGTGGGACCTGTGCGACGACCACGCACGACGGATCACCGTCCCGCGTGGCTGGGAGATGCTGCGCAGCGAGCGTGGCTTCTCCGCACCGCCGGCCGAGGATCAGGAGCTGACCGCCCTGGCCGAGGCGGTCCGGGAGGCCGGAGCCGTCGCCGGTGGTGGACGCCCGCGCTATGTCGATCGCGGTCCGATCGACGCACTCGATGCTTTTGAGGACACCCACTTCGCCGACGCTCACCGGGACGCCGTCGAGGACCGTCGTTCGGGGCGCCATCGTGCCGGCCCGGTCGACGCACCGCCGCAGCCCGCCGGGGCGCCGCGGCACCAGACCCGGCCGCGTCCGGGGCGTCGCGGACATCTCCGGGTACTACCGGATCCGGTCGACTGACCGGTCACCACCGCGCGGGGGGCGTGGACCTCATCGACGTCGAGGAGGGACGTCGCCACCGCGACCATGCGCCGTCCCCGTCGACCGTGCGTCGTCTTTCGTCGACTGGGCGTCGATTCTCGTCGACTGGGCGTCGTTTGCCGTCGACCGTGCGTTGTTTCTCGTCGACTGTGCGTTGTTCAGTGACGACACAGTCCCGTGTTGCCCGGACTGTGCCGAGTACGTGGGCGCCGACTCCGCGACCTGGCTACCCTGGTGGCATGCGAACCGGTTCCCCCGACCTCGACAACGCCGAGGAGCTGATCTCGGCTGATGTCGACGGTTTGCTGAGATCGGTCGCACTCGCCGGTGCTCAGATACGCGCCGTCGCCGAAGCGGTCCGGGAAGGCGTGCTCGCGCCGCTCGCCGATCTGCGTCCGCGCAGCGTGGTCGTGGTCCACGGGTCCAGCGGGGTGTCCCATCGGGCCACCGACTTCGCGGTGGCCACGCTCGGCGCCCGGGTGGACGTCCCGGTGGTCAGCGGTCCGGTGTTGCCCGGGTGGATCGGGCCGCTGGACGTCGTGATCATCGCCGGCGACGACGCCGGGGACATGGCGCTCGCCGACGCCGCCGCGCGGGCACTGCGCCGGCGCGCAGAGGTCGTGGTGGTCGCGCCCGTGGCCGGACCACTCCAGGATGCGCTGGGCGGCAACGGGATCAACCTCGCGCCCCGCTTCGACATCGAACCCCGCTTCCGGTTCGTCGGCTTCGCCGCGGCGCAGCTCGCGGTGTTCGGGGCGTTGACGCAGGTCCGATTCACCGGAGCCGTGCCCGTGCTCGACGACCTCGCCGACGCGCTCGACGACGAGGCCTCCACCGGACATCCCTCGCGCGATGCCTTCCACAACCGCGCGAAGTCGCTGGCCTTGCGCGTCCAGGGGCGTCCCACCGTCTGGACGGCGGACAGCCCGGCCGGTGCGGCCATCGCCCGTCACGCCGTCGCCGGTCTCGTCGGCGTGTCCGGGATCGTCAGCGCCGCAGCCGAACTCACCGATGTCTCGCGGATGGTTCAGTTGCTCGGGGCGCGCCCGGACAGCGGGCCACCCGCGGACTCCATCTTCTACGATCCCGACTTCGACGGACCTCCGCCGGCTCCCGCCCCGCGAGTCCAGGTCATCTCGACCGGCCGGCGGGAGTGGTTCACGCGTCAGCGCGTCGCCGGCCTGGGCGAGATCGATCTGCTCGTCGGAGCCGATCGTGCACAGCAGACTTCGGCCGCCGGGGGCACGGACGGCCGGGAATGGGACGACCGGCGCCCGGCGCCGGGCGAGGATCCGGTGGCCGACGGCCCGGGGGATGTACTGGACTTCCTGATCGTGGCACTTCGGGTCGAGATGGCGGCGGTGTACCTCCGCCTGGTTGGGAACGCGATGCAATGAGGATTATCGACGGTGTGGTGCGGCCCTACGCGTGGGGTTCGCGGACGGCGATCGCGTCGATGCAGGGCAGGCCCGTGCCGTCGGCGCACCCCGAGGCAGAGCTCTGGTTCGGTTCCCATCCCGCGGGCTCGGCCCGGTGTGTGGACGTCGCCGGTATCCAGCAAGACCTCGTCGACGTGATCGACGCGGATCCGATCGGCACACTCGGCCCGGCGAGCACCGCCGCCTTCGGCGAGCGTCTGCCGTTCCTCCTCAAGGTGCTCGCCGCCGAGGAGCCGTTGTCCCTGCAGGCCCACCCGTCCGCCGAGCAGGCGCGTGCGGGGTTCGAACGCGAGAACTCCCGCGGCGTCGCCCTCGAGGCTCGCGACCGCAACTATCGCGATCCGTGGCACAAACCCGAATTGATAGTCGCCACGACCCCGTTCGACGCCCTGGCCGGTTTCCGCCGACCGGAGGACACCATCCGGTTGCTCCGTGCGTTGCAGGTGAGCGAACTCGACCCCTATCTCGGGATGCTGGCCGGCCAACCGGATTCCGAGGGCTTACGGGCGCTCTTCACGACGTGGTTGACGCTGCCCGAGTCCCTGCTCCGCCAACTCGTCCCGGCGGTGCTCGCCGGCGCGGTCGCCGTCCTCAGCGCGGGCGAGACCGAGTTCGTCGCCGAACTGCGGACGGTCTGCGAACTCGGCGAGGCGTACCCCAACGATCCCGGTGTGCTGGCGTCGTTGCTGCTCAACAACATCCATCTCGAACCCGGCCAGGGCCTCTATCTGGCCGCCGGCAACCTCCACGCCTATCTCCGCGGTACGGGTGTGGAGATCATGGCGAACTCCGACAACGTGCTGCGGGGCGGACTGACGCCCAAACACATCGACGTCCCCGAACTGTTGCGCGTCCTCGACTTCACCCCCGTCGACGTCGCCGACCTGACACCTCAGGTCCGGACGATCGGTGCCGAGCGGGTCTACCTCACCCCCGCCCCCGAGTTCCGGCTGTCGCGTGTCGAGCTCGACGGCACCGGACTTCACCACGCGTCGTCGATCTGCTTCGACATGCCGGGACCGCAGATCCTCGCCGTGCTCAGTGGTGCGGTGGAAGTCCGGCCCATGGGCGGGGCCCCGCTGACCGTGACGGCCGGACGGGCGATGTGGATCACCGACGACGACCCGGACGTCATCGTCCGCGCGGCGTCGGCTCGGGCGGTCTTCTACCGCGCCCTGGTGCCCGCTGCGGTCACCGCAGACCCCGGGCTGACCTCGACGGTGGCGACCGCGGCCGAATGAGCCGATCGCAGTGCGGGATTCGGTGCTGGGCAGATCAGCCCCGGGCGGGTACCGCCGGCGCGGCGGCCGCGGGTTCGGGGTAGCCGCCGATCAGGGTCCATTCATCGGGGGTCGCGACCATCGTGACCAGGGTCGGCCGGTCTCCGGTGTCCAGTGAGATGTCCTGTGGTGTGCGCGGATTCTGACGCAGCGCGACCGTGGCACCGTCGGCGGGCTCGCCGAGTCCCGGTGCGACGACGATCATCCGGGTGGTGTCGGGCTGGGGCGAGGGGGGACTGACCCCGTCGACGATGAGCAGGGCCGGGCCCGGGCGCGCGGGGGTGCGGTCACCAGAGAGTGACAGGGCACTCGGATCGCCCACGGCGGTGACCACCGGGGTCCACCGGTGCGGGCGGTCGGTGTGCACGCGCACCGCGGCGCCGACCGCGACTGCCCGCAGGGCGATCTGGGCGACGACGTGGATGCCCGCGGCGACCGTGACCGTCGGAATTCCGGGCCCGACGAGCCGGGTGGCGACCGCGCGACCGGCGTGATCGGCCCCGATCAGCTGTCCGCAACCACCGGCCGGAAGGCGTGCCGAGGCGAGGAACGCGTCCGCCTCGGCTCCCGCGAGCACCGGGACAGCCCGGTCGAGGCGCGTCGGGGTCGAGACGGGGAGACTGGCTGCGAGAGCGTCGAACTGGCGTCCGTCGAGAGGGATCAGCCCGGCGGGCCACTCGGTCAGTGCGCGCCGTGCGGCAGGGAACTCGTTGAAGCGGACGATCCCGGAGACCTCGACCGTCGTGAGATCACTGCGGCGCCTGCCCTCGGTCGCTCGCGGACGCAACCGGACGGTGACGGTTGTCGAGACCGCGGAGTTGACCCAGATGCCACGTAGTACGTCGGTGAGTGCGGCCGGTTCGATGGCCGCGCTGCGCATCCGCAGTCCGGCCACGCCGACCGAGTCGCGCTCCTCCGCCAGTGAGTCCAGGGTCGCGCCCTCGGTCAGCTGCGTGGCGATGGCGGTGATCTGCGCCGCCGACAGGATCGTCGTCGACAAGCCCTGCCCGGCAAGCCGTTTGGCGACGCGGCGGGTGGTCACGGTCGCGGTGCGCAGTGCACCGGTCGCGCCGCCGCCGCGACGGGCGACCGCGTCGGCGCAGTCGAGCGGGTTGAGGCGCAGGACGACGAGCACCGACCGCTGGGCCGTCGCCGACAGCGGGCCCAGGGTGCGGTCGTAGGTGGCCGGCGCGACGCCCGAACCCCACACGCGCACACCGTGGCTGATGACCTCGATGGAGCTGAGTCGGATGTCGTAGGGGCTGATGCACTCGGCCAGGACCCCGAGGGGGATCACCTGCCCCGCTTCGTCGCCCATCTCGTTGTGCCCGGGGGTCAGGTAGGTCACGGCCGGACCTCCCGGGTCGACCCGGACCACCGTCACCAGGGTGTCGCCGACCCACCGCGCGCCGATCGTCGTCGGAGCCGGTGAACGTCGTGCCGCGGCGTGGGTGCCGGGTGCCGGCAACGGGATGTCGAAGGGCGCCGGGGCCAGATCGGCGTGGTCGCGGCGCATCCGCGACCACGAGAACGAGATGTGCGCGACGATCCGGCCGAACACCGACGCCCGGCCGCCGAGCCGCACCAGACCTGCCGAGACGATCACGGCGACACCGAGCGCGCCTGCGCCCCACACGCTGCCGGACACGGTCCAGATGATGAGCCCGACCGCCAGGATCACCTCGATCACGACGAGTGTGGGCAGTGCCATCCCACGCGTGTTGCGCTCCACGGTTGCGACCCCCTCGATCACCGCTGCCGACTGCCGCGTGCCCCCCCCGACTGTGTGCACAAGCGGTGGAGCCCCACACGTCAGGGGCATGTTTGTCGGTTAGGCTACTACCGCGCGGCAGGGGGTATGCCGCAGGAGATCACAACCCGCCCGCCTCCGGACCAGGACCGACGGCGTGGAACGGGTGCGGACAGGGGGAGTCGTGGCACGTCAGCTGACGACCAAAGCCCAGGTCAACGGCTACCGTTTCCTGATCAAGCGGCTCGAGCACGCGCTGGTGCGCCGCGACGTCCGGATGCTGCACGATCCCATGCGTTCCCAGTTGCAGGCCCTCGTGGTCGGCACGGTCCTCGGTCTGCTGGTCCTCGGCGGGTGCGGGATCTGGGGCCTGATCCGACCCCAGGGCTCGGTCGGGGATGCCACGATCATCGTCAGCAAGAACAGCGGCAGCACCTACGTCCTGATCGAGGACACTCTGCATCCCGTGCTGAACCTCGCCTCCGCGCGGCTGGTGACCGGGAGTTCGGAGTCGCCGACATCGGTCGGCGACAACAAGCTCAAGCCCTATCCACGCGGGCCCCTGCTGGGCATCCCCGGTGCGCCGGCCGCCCTGCCGGGGTCGGCCCACCCGGACTCCTCGACCTGGACGGTGTGCGATTCGTCGACGGTCTCGGAGGCGCCGACCGAGGCGATCGAACAGACCGTCATCGCCGAGACCCCGCGCCTGGGCGAGTCGATCGGCGCGGCGCGTCCCGCCGATGCCGTGCTCGTCGACGCCGGTGACGAGACCTTTCTGGTGTATCAGCTGTTCCGGGACGGTGTCTGGAGCCCGGTGCGCGCCTCGGTCGACACCGGGAGCGCGCCGGTCATGCGGGCCCTCGGGCTCGACGGGGTCACGCCGCGACAGATGTCGACCGGCCTGCTGAACACCTTCCCGCTGGTCGATCCGCTTGCGGTGCCGCAGATCCCGGGTGCGGGGCAACCGGGCGCGGTCGACGGGGCGAGCATCGGCAGCGTCGTCAAATCGGTCGGTGTCGACGACACGACCACCTACCATCTCGTCCTGCGCGACGGGGTCCAGGAGATCAGTGCGCCGACCGCCGAGCTCCTGCGACTGGCCGACTCCGACGCCTCGCCCGTCGCCACCGTTGCCCCCGGACAGCTCGCCGCGCTGAGAACCGTACGTTCCGAACCCGTCTCGGACTTTCCCGAGGTCGCGCCGGAGATGCTCGACGTGAGTGGCGATCCGACGCTGTGCCGCACCTGGACGCGGGGCTCCGGGGAACCCCGGGCGCAGACATCGTTGCTCGCGGGTCGCCGACTCCCGCTCGACTCGGACGCGGTACCGGTCCGATTGACGTCGTCCGACGGTGCCGGGCCGAACCTCGACGCGGTCTACCTGCCGCCGGGCTCGGGCGAGTATCTGCAGGTGACCGGCAACGAGGCGGACAGCGCGCGCACCGAATCCCTGTTCTACGTCAACGATTCGGGAGTTCGGTTCGGCATCCCGGACTTCGAGACCGGCGGGATTCTCGGACTGGGGGACTCACCGTCCCGCGCTCCGTGGTCGGTGGTGGCCCTGCTCGCGCCCGGGCCGACCCTGTCTCGCGAGAACGCGCTCGTCGCGCACGACGGCCTGGAGACCGTCGGACTCGAGGCCGGCATGGAGCGCACCGAGGGACCGTCGGCGGGAGGCTGACCGAGGGCAACCTCCCGCTCGGCCCTACGTGAGCGGACCGCCGACGATGTTGCCGACGATGCCGCGGATGACGTTCGTGCCGTCCTCGGATCGAAGTTCCTTGTACCAGGCCGCCGTCGCCTCCGGGTCTTTGCCGTGCGTGACGTCGCATCGCTTGCGCGCGCGCAGCACGAGGTCGGCGGCCCGCTCGGTGCGTGACGCCTCGTAGGCCGCGAGTGCCGCGTCCGGGTCGTCGGCGTGGTCGCGGAAGGCGAACTGCAGCGCGATCGCATCCTCCATCGCCGAGCAACCACCCTGGCCGATGTCCGGGGTGGTGTTGTGGGCGGCGTCGCCGAGCAGCGCGATGCGTCCCTTGACCCAGGTGTGGAACGGATCGATGTCGAGGATCTCCACTCGGTTCGTGGTCGCGGGATCCAGTGTGGCGATCAGCTTCTGGACCCCGGGCGCCCAACCCGCGAACTCCTCGGCGAGCACGTCGCGAGCGGTACCGCGCTCGAACGGGACTCCTTCCGGCATGGTGACGTCGAAGAAGAAGTAGAAACGGTCGCCCGCGACCGGCATCACCGACACCCGGCGCGAATCACCCACGTAGGTGGTCCATTCGGTGGCCGGTCCGATCTCCTCGTCGATCGGCACCAGCCCGTTGAAGTTGACGTATCCCGCGTAGCGGCGTTCGACGGTGTGGCCGAGCACATGGTCGCGGGCAAGCGACTTCGCTCCGTCGGCGGCGATGACGACGTCACCTTCGGCGGTGGTGCCGTCGGCGAACTCGACGGTGGCGCGCCCCGGACCGTCGTGGACGGCGACCATCTTCTTGCCGAATCGGATCTCGTCATGACCGAAGGCGTTCATCAGCATGAGCTGCAGTTCGGCGCGGGCGATCGGATACGGCCGCTGGCCGACCTCGTCGATGAGTGGTGCCATGCTGAAGCGGCACATCGTCTCTCCGGTGAACGCGTCGACATAGCTCATCGAATCGACGATGCCGCCGAGTGCGGCCGTCTCCGCCTCCAGGCCCAGGTGGTTCAGGCACTTCACCCCGTTGGACCACACCGAGATCGCCGCGCCCACCGGCCGGTTCTCGGTGACCTGTTCGTACACTTCGACCTCGTGCCCGAGCTGTCGCAACGCGATGGCCGCCGAGGTCCCGCCCATACCGGCGCCGATGATCACTGCTTTCACAGGAACCCAGGCTAGGTGTCCCGGCGTCCCGGCGCGCGACGAGTGTCTCCGACCCCGGCCGCGACCGCCCGTACCGGGCGGATGTCGTGGACAGCGCGCAACCCGCGGGTCAGCCCCGGTGGTGTCCGGTGACGAGCGCGGTGACCATCTCTTGCCACTGGCGGGTGATCGTCTCGAGGTCGAGCCCGACGTCGACGAGCAGGTAGCGCACCGAACTCGCCGACATCGGCGCCTGGACGGTGAGCGCCAGGAAGTCGAGTGAGTCGTCGAAACCCAACTGGCGCAACAAGATCTGCACGTGCTGGGTGGACGTCCGGGCCACCGGGTGGCTCATGAAGTCCTCGGCGCCCGCGCCGGCCTCCAGCAGGACGTCCAGGTGGTCGGAGGTCAGCTTGAGGCGCGCGCGGCCGTAGGCGAGCAGGCGGTCGAGCGGGGGCGCGCCCGGGCCCAGCGGCTCGGGGCCGGACAGGTAGGCCTGCTGGATCTCGGACTCGCTGTGGTCGAGGAGGGCGAGCATGAGGCCGGTCCGGCTGCCGAAGCGACGGAACACTGTGCCCTTGCCCACACCCGCCTCGCGCGCGACCGCCTCCATCGTCACCGCGGCCGCGCCGTGGTGATCGATCAGGTTCTTCGCGGCGGCCAGCAACAGGCGCCGGTTGCGTGCGGCATCGGCACGTTCGGTCCCCGAGGGGTTGAGCGAGATGTGGAGCGGTGAGTGGTCGGGCCCATTCGGCACGTGATGAGCGTAACTCTTGACCAGATCCGGAATGAATCGGACCCTGGTCCGGTTATAGCAAGTCGTAGAAAGGTCCCGCGGACGCCCGTGGACCCCTGTGCCATCGAGAGGAATCACATGTCTGAACGAGTCGTCGAATTGGTCGCGCTGGTCGGAAGCCTGCGCGCAGCGTCGGTGAACCGCCAGCTCGCCCACGTGGCCGCGGACAACGCGCCCGCCGGAGTCTCCATCACGGTCGTCGACGACCTGGGCTCGCTGCCGTTCTACAGCGAGGACGTCGATGTCGAGGATCAGCTCGACGCGGGCGTGGCGAAGCTGCGCCAGGTGGTCGGCTCGGCCGACGGCGTGCTCATCGCCACCCCGGAGTACAACGGCACCATCCCCGCTGCGCTGAAGAACGCCATCGACTGGCTGTCGCGGCCCTACGGCACCGGTGCGCTGACCGGCAAGCCCGTCGCGGTGCTGAGCGCGGCTCTCGGGCAGTACGGCGGCGCGTGGACCCGGGAGGACACCCGTAAGTCGGTCGGCATCGCCGGCGGTCGTGCGATCGAGGAGGCCGACCTGGGCCTGCAGGTCGCCGCTCTTCCCGAGGGGGGCCTGAGCGATCCGGCGGTCGTCGAGAAGATCGTCGCCTCGGTCTCCCGGCTCGTCGACGAGGTCACGGTCAACGCCTGACCCACTCCCGACTCCGACGCCGCGCCCGGCTCTGCCCGGCGCGGCGTCGTCGTGTCCGGGGGTGCGACCGGCTCGGGTGTGGATGGTCGGTGGACACGTTGTGGACCGCCTCGGGACAACCTGTGAGCGACACGCCGAACATGCGGTGGACACGCCCGGATTTGTGATCGTGCACCGCTCCGACCTGCATGTCTTCCATCAATGTTATTCACAACCCCTTGTGGTGACCAGAAATGTCAGCCACTAGGTGTAGTGTTTGCGTTACCAGTCAGGCACAAGACGAGAAGCGGTTCGACTCCTCGACGTAGCTGCCGAGATGGTGATCCAGATCACCATCTTCACGCTGGAAAACCGCACGTCACTGGCGATTCCTACGACCCGAGGAGCACCTCCGAATGTCAATCACCGTCTACACGAAGCCGGCCTGCGTCCAGTGCAATGCCACCTACAAGGCCCTCGACAAGCAGGGTCTGTCCTACGAGATCGTCGACATCAGTGAGGATGCCGAAGCGCGTGACTACGTCATGGCACTCGGTTACCTGCAGGCGCCCGTCGTGGTCGCCGGCGACGCGCACTGGTCGGGCTTCCGCCCCGACCGCATCAAGGCGCTCGCCACTGCCGCTGCCTGATCCGTCGTCACCATGAGGGTGACGACGGCCGCCCGACTGGCGGTGCAGAGGCGATCCGACGGGGAAGCCGGATCGCGCCGCATCGAGAAGTCATCGAGGAAATGGTCACGCCGGTCACGGCGTTGATACCGACAGTGCCCGGCCGGAGATGATCTCCGGCGGGCGAGATCCCGAGAACGACCAGGTTGGAGGAGACATGGCGGCAGCGACATCGCCGTTGATCGTGTACTTCTCCTCCGTATCGGAGAACACCCACCGGTTCGTCCAGAAGCTGGACATGCGCGCCGAGCGCATCCCGCTCCTCGATCGGACCGGTGTTTTCCGTGTCGACGAGCCGTACGTCCTGGTCTGTCCGACCTACGGCGGGGGCAAGGCGACGGGGCAACCCGGCGGCTACGTCCCCAAGCAGGTCATCCGCTTCCTCAACGACGAACACAATCGATCGTCGATCAGGGGGGTGATCGCGGCGGGCAACACGAACTTCGGTGAGGAGTTCTGCTACGCCGGCGACGTCATCGCACGAAAGTGCGGGGTGCCCTACCTGTACCGATTCGAACTGATGGGCACCACCGACGACGTCGACCGCGTTCGCGCGGGGCTCGCCGAGTTCGCCCTGAGTCCGGCGTTCGCGGCCGATGTGTCGCTGAGCGCCTCGCCCGCCTGACCTGGCGCTCCGCGCGTTCCCAGGCCTGTCGTACACCATCGCTACTCTGCCTTCACCGGCCCACTACCCGCAGGAGTCATCTGTCGTGTCGCCCACCGCCGCAGTCTCGGACACCACTTCAGCCAGCAAGTCGGGCGTGCACCCCGGACCTGCGGGGCATGATCCCGGAGAGCTCGACTACCACGCGCTCAACGCGATGCTCAACCTGTACGACGCCGACGGCAAGATCCAGTTCGACAAGGATCGCGAGGCCGCGAACCAGTACTTCCTGCAGCACGTCAACCAGAACACGGTCTTCTTCCACGACCGCGACGAGAAGCTCGACTACCTCATCGAGGAGAACTACTACGAGCCCGAGGTCCTCGCGAAGTACGACCGCGCGTTCGTGAACGAGCTCTTCGACCACGCCTACGGCAAGAAGTTCCGGTTCCCGACCTTCCTCGGCGCGTTCAAGTACTACACGAGCTACACCCTCAAGACCTTCGACGGAAAGCGGTACCTCGAGCGGTTCGAGGATCGCGTGTGCATGGTGGCCCTGACCCTGGCCGACGGCGACACGACCCTCGCCCGGAATCTCGTCGACGAGATCATCGAAGGGCGCTTCCAGCCGGCCACGCCGACCTTCCTCAACTCGGGCAAGAAGCAGCGGGGTGAGCCGGTCTCGTGCTTCCTGCTGCGCATCGAGGACAACATGGAGTCGATCGGCCGGTCGATCAACTCCGCGCTGCAGCTGTCCAAGCGGGGCGGCGGAGTTGCGTTGCTGCTCAGCAACATCCGTGAGCACGGTGCGCCGATCAAGAAGATCGAAAATCAGAGTTCGGGTGTCATCCCGATCATGAAGCTGCTCGAGGACTCCTTCTCCTACGCCAACCAGCTCGGCGCCCGGCAGGGTGCGGGCGCGGTGTACCTGCATGCGCACCACCCCGACATCTACCGCTTCCTCGACACCAAGCGTGAGAACGCGGACGAGAAGATCCGCATCAAGACGCTCTCGCTCGGTGTGGTGATCCCGGACATCACGTTCGAGCTGGCCAAGGCCAACGACGACATGTACCTGTTCAGTCCGTACGACGTCGAACGCGTCTACGGCGTCCCCTTCGCCGACATCAACGTGACGGACAAGTACCACGAGATGGTCGAGGATCGCCGCATCCGCAAGACCAAGATCAAGGCCCGCGAGTTCTTCCAGACCCTCGCCGAGCTGCAGTTCGAGTCGGGTTACCCGTACATCATGTTCGAGGACACGGTGAACCGCGCCAACCCGATCGACGGGAAGATCACCCACTCCAATCTGTGCTCGGAGATCCTGCAGGTGTCGACGCCGTCGACCTTCAACGACGACCTTTCGTATGCCGAAGTGGGCAAGGACATCTCGTGCAACCTGGGGTCGCTGAACATCGCCAAGACGATGGATTCGCCCGACATCGGACAGACCATCGAGACCGCGATCCGCGGACTCACCGCGGTCAGCGACCAGACCTCGATCACGTCGGTGCCGTCGATCGAGCACGGCAACAACAATTCGCACGCCATCGGACTCGGACAGATGAACCTGCACGGGTATCTGGCACGTGAGCGCGTCTTCTACGGCAGCGAAGAAGGCATCGACTTCACGAACATCTACTTCTACACGGTGCTGTTCCACGCCCTGCGCGCGTCGAACAGGATCGCCAAGGAGCGCGGGCGGGCTTTCACCGGCTTCGAGAAGTCCAAGTACGCGAGCGGTGAGTTCTTCGACAAGTACCTCGAGAAGGTGTGGGAGCCGCAGACCCAGAAGGTGCGGGATCTGTTCGGCCAGGCCGGAATCCACATTCCCACGCAGGACGACTGGCGTGAGCTGAAGGCCGCCGTCCAGCGCGACGGTATCTACAACCAGAACCTCCAGGCAGTCCCGCCGACCGGCTCGATCAGCTACATCAACCATTCGACCAGCTCGATCCACCCGGTCGCCGCCAAGATCGAGATCCGCAAGGAAGGCAAGATCGGCCGCGTCTACTACCCGGCGCCGTACATGACGAACGACAACCTGGAGTACTACCAGGACGCGTACGAGATCGGGTACGAGAAGATCATCGACACCTACGCCGCGGCCACGCAGCACGTCGACCAGGGTCTCAGCCTGACGCTCTTCTTCAAGGACACCGCCACCACGCGTGACGTCAACAAGGCGCAGATCTACGCATGGCGCAAGGGGATCAAGACGCTCTACTACATCCGCCTGCGTCAGATCGCGCTCGAGGGGACCGAGGTGGAGGGCTGCGTCAGCTGCATGTTGTGAATGCCTGAACAGGCATGAAGAAGACTTCGGCCTGACTCCGCTGCAACGGAGCCAGGCCGAGAAGCGCCCGGAGACGCTGTGTGACTTTGTCAGTCCACGACAGCGTATCGGAAAGTTCAGTGGCATCCGGCCACATTCCGGCTCCTGGGTAGAAACTGCCTAGAAAGGGGCTGGTTTTATGAGAAGGATCACCGACTACTACGGGATTCGGGGGCCTGTACCGTTCGCCGACGTGGGTGTCGACCTGGATAACAAGCTGTACCTCGATCCGTACAAGATCCGACTCGACAGTTCGGGTGAGTCGTACGCCTTGCATGCCCGGTGGTGTTTGGATAGCTACTTCGACACCGTTGCTCGGTGCGTAATGTCTACCGACTCAGTCGAACGTGCCTACGGTGAAGCTGTTCTGAAGATGTTCTCGGAGCCCTGGGAGACTCGACTTGGTATGTCGGCAAACGGGTTTCGTGGCCGAGGGGGCGGAAACGACGTTGGCTCGTGGATCTGGGATGCCCTGAATGGAAAGCTCGACGCTCTGCTCAGGGTCGGAGTGCTCAAGTACCTCGAAGAGCTCCCGATGTTCGTTGAGGGTATTGATCGGGACATCACCTCGGACATCACAACTAGAATCGTATTTAGCGCCCTCGCTGAGTTCACCGAAGCTATGCTTGCGCTCTTCCCGGAGTTTTCTACCGGGCCGCACCGAACGATGACCATCACCCGGCAGATCTGGGATCCGAACCTGTCTCAGTGGACTGACCAGGACATGGAGGTACCTGCCGTCGACGGGAGGCCTCTCCTCCTCGTTCCGAGCGCATGGGTTGGCAACGTCCTGCTCATGTCCGCCGGTAGATACTACGAAACGACCATCTTGACGTACGCGCAGGGAGAGCAGTCGCGGTTTTCGCGCGCCGCTGACGAAGTAAAGCGGTTGCCGAAGCGGTTGGTGAGAAAACTGCCAGGGTTGGGCCGCGGACGTTCAACGAACCTGAGGGTGACAATGAGAGCGATCGATAACTCGGAGAACCTCGTCGAGGTATTCAGACGATTTGCAGCCGAGCGGCGCAAAGAGCGCGGCGACGAGGGTGTGGGCTAGTTCGATGCGTTCCCAATAGTCGCACCCGTCACACACCGTCCCCGGAGAGCTGGCGGCACACCCGTGCCGCCAGCTCTCTTTGTGTGCCAAGATATTTCAGCAACTTTCCACGCCGTGGTGCTTTTGGGCCCGGTGCCTCGCTGGTGTACGTTAGGGTCGTTAGTACGGGTCGCGGGATAGCCGCCGCGGCGTCGACTCTAAGAGTTTGAGCAGGACCTGCTTAGACACTCTGGTCGCCAATTGTCTCGCAAGGAACGACCTCGGCGAAAGAAGCTAGATCTCTATGACGACTGCGTCCACTCCCCACAGCCCCGCCGACGGAGCGCCCATCAAGCTGGTCAGCCGGGTCTCGGCGATCAACTGGAACCGCGTGCCCGACGAGAAGGACGCCGAGGTGTGGGATCGCCTCACCGGTAACTTCTGGCTGCCCGAGAAGGTGCCGGTGTCCAACGACATCCCGTCGTGGGGCACGCTCACCGAGTACGAGAAGCAGCTCACCATGCGGGTGTTCACCGGTCTCACCCTGCTCGACACCATCCAGGGCACGGTCGGCGCGGTGTCCCTGATCCCGGATGCGACCACTCCGCACGAGGAGGCGGTGCTCACCAACATCGCGTTCATGGAGTCGGTGCACGCCAAGAGCTACAGCTCGATCTTCTCGACGCTCTGCTCCACCAAGGAGATCGACGAGGCGTTCCGCTGGTCGGAGGAGAACGAGCAACTCCAGCGCAAGGCCCGGATCGTCATGGACTACTACCGTGGCGACGACCCGCTGAAGCGCAAGGTCGCCTCGACGCTGCTCGAGTCGTTCCTGTTCTACTCCGGCTTCTACCTGCCGATGTACTGGTCGAGCCGCGCAAAGCTCACCAACACCGCCGACCTGATCCGTCTGATCATTCGCGACGAGGCCGTGCACGGGTACTACATCGGTTACAAGTATCAGCGCGGGCTCGAGGTCGAGACCCCGGAGCGTCGTCAGGAGCTCAAGGACTACACCTTCGAGTTGTTGTTCGAGCTGTATGACAACGAGAGCGACTACACCGAGGCGCTCTACGACGAGGTCGGGCTCAGCGAGGACGTCAAGAAGTTCCTGCGCTACAACGCGAACAAGGCCCTGATGAACCTGGGTTACGAGGCGATGTTCCCGCGCGACGAGACCGACGTGAACCCGGCGATCCTGTCGGCCCTGTCGCCCAACGCCGACGAGAACCACGACTTCTTCTCCGGGTCGGGCAGCTCATACGTCATCGGCAAGGCCGTCAACACCGAGGACGAGGACTGGGACTTCTAGTCCCCCTGGGGATTTCGTAGCGTCAATGCGCACATGGCGCGCATTGACGCTACGAATCGTCGACGGTGAGGCGGTCGTAGAGGTCGCCGAGTTCGTCGATCGTCTCGGCGATGTCGGCGGGCGCCACGCCGGTCGCGCGCAACGCGGCGCGCAACTCCCCGCCGTCGAGCGCGGTCAGCGGATTCATCCGCGACGGCGACGGGAGCGCCGGCAGCGTCGACGTGGTGCCGTAGTAGTCGTCGGGTCGCAGGGAGTCCGATGACCCGGCGTCGTCGTCCGATGTCCGTGCCTCCGCGGGGCGCGAATCGATCTCGGCCAGCAGTGCCCGCAGGTCGGTGCCCATCACGGTGAGCAGGGTCAGCGGGGTGCGGTCGATCTCGGCGGCGACCTCGTAGCAGGTGACGAGCGCGTGGATGCACCGCGGGGCCTCGTCGGGGCAGGTGCAGTCGGTCTCGACGTCGGCGGACTCGGTGGGCACCAACAGCTCGCCCAGCGTCGGAGGTTGCTCCCCGCGCGCCAGCAGCATGAGTTCATCGACGGCGGACCGCTCGCGGATAAGGGTCGCGAGCGTGGCGGTGTCGACGGTGCGGGTGGTCAGAATGACGTCGAACGGTTCGAGCTGTGTGCCCTCGACCGAGGCGGTCACCTGTCCCGCGCCGATCCGCAGACCGCGCACATGCCTATCACGGAAATACCTGCGCGCCTTGGTGATGCGGCGACTGTCGGCGACCGACTCGCCGTCGGCTCCGCGTCCCTCCACGACGTCGACGAAGGCGCGCGACCACGAGGTGAGGCCGTAACCGCGGACCGCGATCGTGCCCCGTTCGCCCCGGCGTTGCGTGCCCTTCTTGCGCACCGTCATTCGCTGACCGCCTCCTCTCGCAGCCGGAACAGCTCGAAGAGTTCGTCGTCGGCCAGGTCTGACACCCAGTTCTCGCCGGCCGCGACCGTCAGCCTGGAGAGTTCGCGCTTCCTGGCGATCATGTCGTCGATACGCTCCTCGATGGTGCCGACACAGACGAACCGGTGCACCGACACCTTCTGCTCCTGGCCGATCCGGTAGGCGCGGTCGGTGGCCTGGTCCTCGACGGCCGGGTTCCACCAGCGGTCGACGTGGATGACGTTGTTGGCGGCCGTGAGGTTGAGTCCGGTGCCGCCGGCCTTCAAGGTCGCCAGCAGGACCGGCGGCCCGTCGTCGGACTGGAAGTCGGCGACGAGGCGGTCGCGCTCGGTGCGCCCCAGACCGCCGTGCAGCAGCGGGATCTCGGTACCGAACTCCGAACTCAGCCACGACGAGAGCATGTCGCCGAAGGCGGCGAACTGGGTGAAGACCAGAGCGCGGTCGCCCTCGTCGGCGACCGTGGAAACGATGTCGGCCAGCAGTTCGACCTTGCCGGAACGGTGTTCGCCGTCGCGGACGAGGTCGGTGCCGTCGGCGAGATAGTGCGCGGGGTGGTTGCACACCTGCTTGAGGCGGGTCAGTGCGGCCAGCACGTTGCGGCGTCGCAGGGTGCGCTGCTGTTTGTCCCGGAGTGCCGCCATCAGTTCGTCGATCACCGCGCGATAGAGCGCGGCCTGCTCGACGGTGAGGTTGGCGCGGACGGCGAAGTCGGCCTTCGCCGGGAGGTCCGCGGCGATGGCCGGATCGGACTTCTCGCGGCGCAGGATGAAGGGGCGGGTGATCGCGGACAGCCGTCGGAGCGCCGACGGATCGCGGTCCCGTTCGATCGGTTCGGCGTAGCGCGCCCGGAAGACCGATGCCGATCCGAGCAGGCCGGGGTTGACCAGGTCGATGACCGCGCGGAGGTCTTCCAGTCGATTCTCGACCGGGGTGCCGGTGAGGGCGAGTCGATGATCGGCCGGCACCGTCCGAACTGCCTTGGCCGCAATGGTGTTCACGTTCTTGAGGTGCTGGGCCTCGTCGACCACGATCCGATGCCATGGCCGGGACGACAGCAGCTCGTGGTCGCGTGCCGCGATAGCGAAGGTGGTGACAACGACGTCGACCGAGTCGCGAATCCCGGCGAAGGCGGCCCCGGACTCACGGGAGGGCCCGTGGTGGATCGCCACCCGCAGCGTCGGCGCGAAACGCGCGAACTCCCGCGCCCAGTTGCCGACCAGGGACATCGGGCAGACGACGAGCGTCGGCGTCGTGGGTTCGGAGTCGGACGAGCCGGTCGAACCGGTCCGCTCGTGGCATTCGAGGGCGATGACCTGCAGGGTCTTGCCCAGACCCATGTCGTCGGCGAGTACGCCCCCGACGCCCAGCGCCGACAGATGGGCGAGCCAGTCCAACCCGCGCTGCTGATAGGGGCGCAGGGTGGCGGCCAGATCCGCCGGCGGCGTGATGGATTCGGGACGGAGGGCGCCGCTGTCGGCGATGTCGTCGAGCCACGAGAGGCCCTCCACGCGCGAGACCGGAACGGGCAGCCGATCCGATTCGCCGGTGACGAGGTTGAACAGCTCGCCGAAGTCGCTCGGTGGTTCGGTCGCGGCCAGTGCGCGCTGGGCGGCGACGAACGCGGCCGCCCGGGTGAGCGCGGCACCCTCGGCGCGCATCCACACCCCGCGCACCCGGACCAGGTCGCCCTTCTGCCCGGACAGCTCGTCCAGATCGGCGTCGGTGAGCGTGATCGCGTCGGATGTGTCGCCGAGGGCGAGGCGCCACTCGAACTCCCGGATCTCCCGCAGACCGACCATCGCCGCCGGCGCCCCGCCGCCGGGCGGCGCGAGCGCACGCAGGGTCAGGCTCGGACGGACCTCGGCGATGGTCCGGGGGAGCAGAACCGGGATGCCGACCGCCCCCAGTGCCGCCGCGCCGGTGGCGAAGAGTTCTTCGGCGACCTCGGTCGGCAGCAGGAAGTCGAGCGAGCCGCGGTCGGGATCGGCCCGGCCGAGATCCGGGAACTCACGGACAGCCGTCGCCAGTTCAGTTGTCAGCTCGTCGATTTCGTGGGCGTCGAGCCGGTGCGGTGCGACGGGTTCGACCTGTCCGTCGATGCTCCGACGGCAGACCTGCAGCCGCCACCGCGAGCTCTCGGCGACCTCGGCTCGGCTCGGCTCGGGGACGGAGTCGTCGTCCCACGCGTCGTCCCACTGGTTCTCGGCGAGATCGTCGTACTCCGGCTCGTGCAGACGGAAGATCAGCGACCGGTCGTCTCGTGGGGCGCCGGAGTTCCACCTCGACCAGCCGCCCGCGGCGGCCGCGAGGCGTTCGGGCGAGCTGGGCGGACGGGGGTCCGCGTCAGGGAGAAGGGCCCGCACGATCGGCGACGCGGGTCGGGGTTCGCCGAGACGAAGTGCGGAACGAGCGATGGCAGAACGGCATTCGTGGTCGACGAGTTCGGCGAGGAAGTCGTCGAGGGCCGGTGCGGAACCGTTGTGCAGCAATGCGTCCGGCGCGCTTCCCACGACGACCGCATGCCAGCTGCGCCACGTCGGGGTCGCGATGACGACCCAGCGGACCATCCATTCCCCTGCGACCTGCAGCACCGACGGCACCACCGTGCCGGACCGCACGAACGACCGCACGCCGTCGAGGAGATAGCGGTACCACCGGACGTCGCCGGTCACCGCGACCGCACGCGACGAGTCGAGCAGCGTGACCGCCGACGCCATGCCCAGGGTCGCGGCGGGGACGAACCGCCGGCGACCGTCGGCGTCGACGACGGGGATCTCGCTGCGGAACCGGCGGCCGTCGAGAACGTCGCGCAGCGACGATGGCAGGTCGGACAGATCGCCGTCGATCCACACCGCCATGCCGACGCCCGGCCGCCAGAGGGCGTGCAGGGGCGCGGCGCGATGGGGCTTCGGGGCGGAGTCCGGGGGAGTCCGCCCGCTGGATGGGGAATCGTATGGCATCGAGGATCGTCGGCCAGTTTAGCCGCGGCCCCCGACACCGGTCGCCGTCGCGGACCGAGGGTGTCCGGTCGGACGGTGGTCGGCAGGACAGTGGTCGGCCGGTGGTTTGTCCCCACGACGTCCCGGGTATCGACGATCCTCGCAGCCGATACGCCGGCCGGCACGATCACGGAGGTACCGATGGGACAGTCCGAGAGCAACAAGACTTCCGGGTCAGAAGCTTCTGACAAGGAAGTGGAGAAGGATCCGCCCGGCCCGCGTGACCACGGGCGCGACGGTGGGATGGCCACCCGCGAGAACGCCCCCGAGGCGGTTCAGCGCTCCGAGGGCGGCGACTCGACGGACGGCTAGGTACTCGGGTCAGGACACCTCGCGCAGGAGTCCGGTCGCCACGTCGAAGACGAATCCGCGCAGCGACGTGGTCTTGCTGACGAACGGACTGTTCCGGATCCGGGTGCGCGACTGGCGGACGTCTTCGTCGAGGTCACCGAACGCCTCGGCCGACCAAGCTGGCTTCTGTCCGATCTCGTCCTGGATCTGCCGCTTGAAGTCGTCGTCGGTGAAGGTCAGCATGCCGCAGTCGGTGTGGTGGATGAGGATGATCTCGGTGGTGCCGAGGAGTCGCTGGCTGATGGCGACCGACCGGATCTCGTCGTCGGTCACCACGCCTCCCGCGTTGCGGATGACGTGGGCTTCGCCGTCGTTCAGTCCGAGAATTCGGTACACGTCGAGGCGCGCGTCCATACAGGCGACCACCGCCACGTGCTTGGAGGGAGGCAGGGGCAGCGGGCCGGTGAAGGTCTTGGCGTAGTCGGCGTTGTTCGCGAGGTATTCGTCGGTGACACTCATGCGCCGATCCTGATGCGTCTCCCTCGGCCCGGCGAGGGTTTGGACGCCGGTGATCTGAAGTGACCGCGACAACCCCAGCAGATGTAGCGAGTCGTAGCGCGTGCCGCAACGAACTGCGACACCTGCGGAATCGGGTCAGGAGTTCCCGTCGAGTGATCCCTTGACGTCGTTGAGGACCAGCCAGGCGGCGGCGAGCCCCGAGGACTCGTACCAGAGCGCGTCGTCGACCGCGAGGACGCGCTTCCACACGGGTGCCCCGAGACTGAGCCATTCGTCGCTCAACAGGACGTCTTCGCCGTGGGCGAGACCCTTCTCGCCCTCGAAGCTGACATAGATGAGGTCGGCGTCGGCGTCGCGGAAGTTCTCGTCGGTGACGGGGAACGAGTCCGGCACGCGCTGCGGGGCGGGGCGTTGGACGCCGATGTCGCCGAGGACCTGCCCGGCGAAGGTGTCCATCCCGGCGATCGTCTCGGAGTCCTCCCCGAATCGCACCAGCGACACCTGCGTGTGGGCGGCATCCATCCGTCGGCCGGTCTTGGTGGCCTCGGTCGTGTACTCGGCGAGCCGGGCCCGACCTGCCTCGCTGCGGTTCACGGCGTCGGCGACCGCCTGGAACTTCTCTTTCCAGGTGCCGCCGGCCGGGATGGTGACGGAACGGACGCCGGTGAACGGTCGCGCCGTGTCCGCGGTGTCGGCGGTGGTGAGCACGAGGCCGGCGTCGGCGTCGGCGACCGCTGCGGCGTCGGGGGCCGATCCGATGGTCGGGACCGCGGTCAGCTGCGGACCCAGATATGCCGGGACGGAGCCGGGGTCGGCCGCCACCGCGACGACCTCGGGGCCGAGCCCGAGTGCGCAGAGTGCGTCGAGAACGGCGGGGTCGGTGACGACGATGCGTTCGACATCGGCCTGACCGGCATCCGGCGCGGTGGGCGCGAGGCAGGTCGTTGCGTAGTCGCGGTCGGCCGAGACGATGTTCACCTCGGCGACTCGGGTGGTCACGGTGGAGATGGGGGAGCCGTCCGGGGTCGTCAGCGGCTGTTCGCCCGAACAGGCGGCCAGTGCGACCATCGTCAACCCGATCGTCGTCGCCAGGCCCGCGCGCCGGACGAGGGAGAGGCGGGTGCCGGCGTCGACACTTCTGTCAGCCTCGTTCGCGACCGTGACCCTGCGTTGCACCCGCCCAACCTAGCACCGGCCTCACAGTGCCCGGCGTAGGCTCGGGAGCGCACACCGCGGCACCGGACACCGGCGCCCGGGAGGCTGCTCCGAGAGCCCCGCGCGTCGTCGAAGAAACCGCCGATGAGCACTGCCGATCCGGCGG
This sequence comes from Gordonia sp. G4, assembly GCF_057770005.1. Lineage (NCBI taxonomy): Bacteria > Bacillati > Actinomycetota > Actinomycetes > Mycobacteriales > Gordoniaceae > Gordonia > Gordonia sp. G4. Next base: position 5,305,636 of record NZ_CM173442.1, on the reverse strand, counting down.
CTCCGACATCGAATACGACAGATCGTAGGACCCGCTCGGCTCGGGCACCGGTGAGGGTTTAGGATCAGTAACCAGCGCTCGGTTTGTTCATGTGCCGACCCACGTCCGAAGGGGTTCGGAGTGGGTTTCGGGCAAGAGGAGGATCTGTGACCGCGGTAGACCAACCCACCACGCAAGTGGCTCCAGTGCGTCCGTTCCCGGAGCGCTATCAGCCCAAGGGTTCGTTCATCTACAAGCTGCTGACGACGACCGATCACAAGTTGATCGGCATGATGTACATCTCTGCCTGCTTCGCGTTCTTCCTCATCGGCGGCCTCATGGCCCTGCTGATGCGCGGCGAGCTCGCGATGCCGGGCATGCAGTTCTTGTCCACTGAGCAGTTCAACCAGCTCTTCACGATGCACGGCACCGTGATGCTGCTGATGTATGCGACCCCGATCGTGATCGGCTTCGCCAACTTCGTGCTGCCGCTGCAGATCGGCTCGCCCGACGTCGCCTTCCCGCGACTCAACGCACTCGGCTTCTGGCTGTTCGTCTTCGGTTCGACCATCGCGATCGCCGGCTTCATCACCCCGGGTGGTGCCGCCGACTTCGGTTGGACCGCGTACACCCCGCTGACCGACGCCGTGCACAGCCCCGGCATCGGTGCGGACCTGTGGATCATGGGCCTGGGTGTTTCGGGTCTGGGCACCATCCTCGGCGCGGTCAACATGGTCACCACCGTGGTCTGCCTCCGCGCACCCGGTATGACGATGTTCCGCATGCCGATCTTCACCTGGAACATCCTGGTGACCAGCGTTCTGATCCTCCTCATCTTCCCGCTGCTCACCGCGGCGCTGATGGGTCTCGAGGTCGACCGCCAGTTCGGCGCCCACATCTACGACCCGGCCAACGGCGGCGTCATCCTGTGGCAGCACCTGTTCTGGTTCTTCGGACACCCCGAGGTGTACGTCATCGCCCTGCCGTTCTTCGGCATCGTGTCCGAGGTCTTCCCGGTCTTCTCGCGTAAGCCGATCTTCGGTTACTCGGGCCTGATCTACGCCACCCTCGCCATCGCCGCCCTGTCGGCCGCGGTGTGGGCGCATCACATGTACGTCACCGGCGCAGTGCTGCTGCCGTTCTTCTCCTTCATGACGTTCCTGATCGCGGTGCCCACGGGCGTGAAGTTCTTCAACTGGATCGGAACGATGTGGCGAGGTCACATGACGTTCGAGTCCCCGATGCTGTTCTCGGTCGGCTTCATCGTCACGTTCCTCTTCGGTGGTCTGACCGGCGTCCTGCTCGCCAGCCCGCCGCTGGACTTCCACCTGTCCGACAGCTACTTCGTGGTCGCGCACTTCCACTACGTGCTCTTCGGCACCATCGTGTTCGCCACCTACGCCGGCATCTACTTCTGGTTCCCGAAGATGACCGGACGCATGCTCGACGAGCGTCTCGGCAAGATCCACTTCTGGATGACGTTCATCGGCTTCCACATGACCTTCTTGGTGCAGCACTGGCTGGGCAACGAGGGCATGCCGCGTCGTTACGCCGACTACCTCCCGTCGGACGGCTTCACGACCCTGAACATTATCTCGACGGTGGGTGCGTTCATCCTCGGCCTGTCGACCCTGCCGTTCCTGTGGAACGTCTTCCGCAGCTACCGCTACGGCGAGGTCGTGACCGTCGACGACCCGTGGGGCTTCGGCAACTCGCTCGAGTGGGCCACCTCGTGCCCGCCGCCGCGCCACAACTTCACCGAGCTGCCCCGCATCCGGTCGGAGCGTCCGGCGTTCGAGCTGCACTACCCGCACATGATCGACCGGATGCGTGCCGAGGCGCACGTGGGCCCGGGTCACGAAGCGGGCAAGGACCGTCAGATGGAAGAGGCTCGTCGCGAGCCGTTCACCGTGGGAACGCACGAGGGGTCTCCGGATCCCGACCCGCGCTGACCGGTGAGCAAGGACTCGACAGCCAGTTCCGGTACGACCGTCCTGGTCACTGTCACCGGTCCCGACCGGCCGGGCGTCACCTCTGTTCTCATGGGTGCCCTGGCCGGTCAGGCCGTTGCACTGCTCGACGTCGAGCAGGTGGTCATCCGGGGTCAGCTCACCCTCGGTGTCCTGGTGTCCTCCACCGGCGACCCCGAAGCCCTGCAGGAAGTCGTCGAACAGGCGATGGCGTCCATCGGTTTCGACGTCCGCGTCGAGATCGGGGTGGATCCCGGTAGCAGATCGCCGTCATCGCACGCCGTCGTCATCCTCGGCAGCCCGGTGACAGCGACCGCCTTCAGTGCGGTGGCCGCGAAGCTGGCGAGCCAGGGCGGCAACATCGACTCGATCCGCGGGATCGCCGACTATCCGCTCACCGGTCTCGAATTGATGGTCAGCGTCGCCGGTCGCGGGGGCGTCGCGGCCGACGCGGCCCTTCGCAAGGGCCTCGCCGAGGTGGCGGCGAAACACGCGGTGGACATCGCGGTGGAGCGTGGCGGCCTCGCCCGGCGTGCCAAGCGGCTCATCGTCTTCGACGTCGACTCGACCCTCATCCAGGGTGAGGTGATCGAGATGCTCGCCGCGCATGCAGGTCGCGAGGCCGAGGTCGCCGCGGTGACCGAGGCGGCGATGCGTGGCGAACTCGACTTCGCGCAGTCCCTCCACGAACGTGTCAAAGCACTGGCCGGCCTCGACGCGAGTGTTCTCGACGACGTCGCCAAGTCACTCGAGTTGACCCCCGGCGCGCGCACGACGATCCGCACGCTGCACCGGCTCGGCTTCCACTGCGGTCTCGTATCGGGTGGCTTCCGCCAGGTCATCGACGGCCTCGCGCACGAACTCGAACTCGACTTCGTCCGGGCGAACACCCTGGAGATCGTCGACGGCAAGCTCACCGGCCGGGTCATCGGCGAGGTGGTCGACCGGATGGGCAAGGCACACGCCCTGCGGTCGTTCGCCGACCAGGTCGGCGTCCCGATGGAGCAGACGATCGCCGTGGGTGACGGCGCCAACGACATCGACATGCTCAGCGTCGCCGGACTCGGCATCGCGTTCAACGCCAAGCCTGCGCTGCGCGAGGTCGCCGACGCCACGCTGAATCACCCGTTCCTCGACGGGGTCCTGTTCATCCTGGGTGTGTCCCGCGACGAGATCGAGGCGGCCGACGCCGCCGACGGTGTCTATCGCCGGGTGCCGCTGGGCTGAGTGCGTCCGCTCTCCATGGATGTCGAGGCGATCGCCGCCGATCATCGTCGGCTGGTCGGTTATGTCGGTGGCGGCGATGACCCGTCCGATCCCGCCGACGTCCTGGCGATGGCGATGGTGCTGCGGATCGAGAAGAACGATCCTCCCGACCGCACCGAACTGCTGACCGCTGCGGCGAGAGCTGTCGCGCTGCTGTGCCTCGACGAACGCTGTGCCGGCGAGGGGCCGTGGGCCTCGGCGATGGACGACTGGTGCAATGCGCGCATCCGGAAGATCGCGCGACGCGCGCGTGGAGCGCAATGGGCTGCCGCGCAAGAGGTCTGGGGTGTGACCGCGACTGAGGGCGGCGCATCGGCGCGCGCATTCGTACCCGGACGCGTGGGCGACCTCGACCGTCGTGTCGCGAAGCTGCAGATCGGCGGGACCGACGTCGAGGGGGCGCTGTCCGGCGAACCTCCCGAGCGCGGGGTCGTGCTATGGACCAGTCCGGTCCTGGAGATGACCGTCGGCAAACTGGCCGCGCAGGTCGGGCACGCGTCGATGCTCGCCGCGAAATTGCTGACGACCGAGGAGGCGATTCGATGGCGATCGGATGAGTGCCCGCTCGTGGTTCGCCAGTCCGGTTCCAAGCGATGGCGCGAGCTCCTCGCCGCAGACGCGGCCGGGACGGCGGTGGCCGTGCGCGATGCCGGCTTCACCGAGATCGCGCCCGGATCGGTGACCGTGATCGCCGAAGTCGTGCGTCACGATGGGAAGACGGACGGAGAGCACGGATGAGCGCGGCAGAACTGCCCGACTGGGTGCGTGAACTCGACCTGCAGCCCCACCCCGAAGGGGGCTGGTACCGGCAGACCTGGCGAAGCGAGGTCGAGATCCCGCGCGACGCGCTGCCGGCGGAGTACAACGGCGAACGGGCCGCCGGGACCGCGATCTACTTCGTCCTCATGCCGGGCGACGAGTCCGCGTGGCACACGGTCCGCGGCGCCGAGTTGTGGTTGCACCATCGCGGCGCCCCGGTCGAACTGGACCTCGGCGGCGGCGCCGACGCCCCCGGCGACCCGACCACCGTTCTCGTCGGGCCCGACATCGAATCCGGACAGCATCCTCAGGCGCTCGTGCCGCCGGGTGTGTGGCAACGGGCCCGGCCCGCCGGCGACGAACCGTCGCTGGTCAGCTGTATCGTGGTGCCGGGCTTCGACTTCGAGGACTTTCGGCTGGCCTGAGCGACTACCGGGCAGCTGCCAACGGTGTGTTCACCGGGGCCAGATGACCGAACGTCGCCATCCAGGACTCGCGGTCGGGTGCGAATGACGCGACGATCAGCTCGTCGGCATCGGCATGGCCGGCGAACCAGGTCAGGTACTCGCGAACCTGCTCGGGTGTGCCGACGCCCGTGTAGGTCGACATCTCGTCGATCTGGCGGCCCTGCGGCATCGACAAGATGGCATCTGCCTCGTCGTCGGTGAAGGTGCGACCGCGGCCGAAGAGCAGCGACACTCGTTGGCGTTTCGAGATCTGGAGTAGTTCCTTCGCGCGGTCGCCGTCGTCGTCCGCTATGGCCCCGACACCTGCGATCACGTAGGGCTCTGCGAGGACCTCGGAGGGCCGGAATTCGCGGCGGTACAGCGCAACAGCCTCGGTCAGGGCCTGCGGTGCGAAGTGGGACGCAAAGGCATAGGGAAGACCGAGCGCGGCGGCCAGCTGGGCGCCGAACAGCGAGGAGCCCAGGATGTACAGCGGGACGTGCGTTCCGGCGCCGGGGGTGGCGCGGACGCCCTCGATGCGGGACTCGTCGCCGAGAAACGCCTGCAGCTCCAGGACGTCGTGCGGGAAACGCTCGGCGGAGGCGTGCGTCCGTCGGAGGGCGGTGAAGGTCTGCTGATCGCTGCCCGGGGCGCGTCCGAGACCGAGGTCGATACGTCCGGGATGAAGCTCGGCCAGTGTGCCGAACTGTTCGGCGATGGTGAGTGGGGCGTGGTTGGGAAGCATGACCCCACCGGCTCCGAGGCGGATGGTCGAGGTGTGCGCCGCCACGTGAGCGATCAGCACGGCCGGCGCCGACGACGCGATCGTCGGCATGTTGTGGTGCTCGGCGTACCAGATCCGACGGTAGCCCCACTCTTCCGCGCGCTGCGCGAGTTCGACACTGGCGGAAAGGCTTTGCTGAGCCGTCTCGTCGGGACCGATCTGCGCGAGGTCGAGGATCGACAAGGGGAGGTTCGAAGACGTCACGAATGAGGTCAACCGTGAGCACGCCCGTTCCTATTCCCGTGCGGTTGTGGGGTTTCCCGATCACCTCGACGGCGCCGAGAGTCGACACGTCCGGACGCGGGGTCGTGGTGCAGGATGGGGGAGTGACCGATTCCGATCCCGACCTCCTGATCGATTTTCGCGATGTCGCCGTCGTCCGTGGCGGCAAGACCCTCGTCGGCCCGCTGTCCTGGCAGGTGGAACTGGACGAACGATGGGTGATCATCGGACCCAACGGCGCAGGCAAGACAACGCTGATCCGGCTGGCCGGTGCGGAGATCCATCCGACCTCGGGAACCGCCTTCGTGCTCAACGAGAAGCTCGGCCGGGTGGAGATCCGCGAACTGTCGACCCGGATCGGTGTCTCCAGCCCGTCGCTGGTCGACCGGGTGCCGCCGGAGGAGATCGTCAGCGACGTCGTGATCTCGGCGGGCTACGCGGTCCTCGGCCGCTGGCGGGAGAGTTATGACGCGATGGACCGCGCGCAGGCCGTCGAGTCGCTGGAATCGATGGGTGCCGAGCACCTCGCCGACCGCCGCTTCGGCACGCTGTCCGAAGGTGAGCGCAAGCGCGTCGTGATCTCGCGCGCGCTGATGACCGATCCCGAACTCCTGCTGCTCGACGAACCCGCCGCGGGCCTCGACCTCGGCGGACGCGAAGAGCTTGTCGACCGTCTTGCGCGTCTGGCCGCCGATCCCGACGCCCCGGCCATCGTGTTGATAACCCACCATGTGGAGGAGATCCCCGAGGGTTTCACCCACGCACTCATCCTGTCCGAGGGTGGCGTCGTGGCACAGGGTCTGCTCGAAGAGGTGCTCACCAGTGAGAATCTCACCGCCGCCTTTCGGCAGCAGATCGTTCTGGACAAGGTCGACGGTCGGTACTTCGCGCGGCGACGGCGCCGCGCGGGCGGCCATCGGCGAGCAGCAGGAGGTAATTGATGACGTCGACGGAACCGGGTCCGGGAGTCGTGTCCGCGCCGTTGCGGGACGCCGCGACGGTCGTGCTCGTCCGCGACGCCGCCGAGGGCATCGAGGTGTTCCTCCAACGCCGCGTCAAGCAGATGGCCTTCGCGGGCGGCATGACGGTGTTCCCGGGCGGCGGGGTGGACAAGCGCGACGCCGACGCCGACCTGGCGTGGACCGGTCCCGACGCGGCCTGGTGGGCCACGCAGTTCGCCAGTGACGCCGAGACCGCGCAGGCGCTGGTGTGCGCTGCGGTCCGCGAGACCTTCGAGGAGTGCGGCGTCCTGCTCGCGACGGACGCCGACGGCGCGTTCGCCGACCCTGCCGGCCTGGCCGACGATCGGCGACGCCTCGTCGAGAAGTCGTTGTCGTTCGCGCAGTTCCTCACCTCGCGCGGGCTCACGCTGCGTGCCGATCTTCTGCGGCCGCTCGCCCACTGGATCACCCCGGTCAACGAGAAGCGACGCTACGACACCCGGTTCTTCCTGGCGGCGATGCCCGACGGTCAGCATGCCGACGCCGAGACCACCGAAGCCGAGGTCGCGAGGTGGGTGAATGCCCGGGTCGCGATCGACTCATGGGCGGCGGGCGCGCATTTCCTCATGCCGCCGACGTGGTCGCAGCTCAACTATGTCTCCGGGTTCTCGAGCATCGACGAACTGCTCGACGCCGAGCGCGTCATCGAACCGGTCCTGCCCGACGTCACGCCCGGCGCGGGACTCGCCGGCCTCGGTTTCCCCAACTCCGACGAGTACTTCCGAACGCTCGGCGATCAGAAGCCGCCGGACATCACGCTCTGACGCAGACGCTCTCAGAGGGAGGGCGCCAGCACCCCGGCGGCGCTGGACCGCCCGCCGAACAGCATCACGATGTCGCGAATCGGTGCCTCGACGACTTCACCTTCGCCGACCGCGAACCCGCTGTCGGTGGCCACGAACCGTCGTCCGGCGTTGCGTCGCCGCGCATGGAACGGAAATCCGGTCGACCACAGGTAGGCGGCACACGCCGTCGCGGCGTCGTGCGGCATCGTCCGGTCGATGGCGAGGGGCACCGTGATGTCCTGCCCGTGCAGCAGTGAGTCGAGGAGCGGAGCCATCGGGGTCGTCCCGATCGGATGACGGCGGGACCCGACCATGGCGCGCAACGTGGCGGCCGCCTCGTCGGCCGAGGTGTGGTCGCGCAACGCGAGTTCGCGGATCATCGTGTCGAACCGGAACCCGTACCGGCATGCGGCGAGCATCGCGCGTATCGGTGAGGTGTGTGAGTGGGTGAGGTGGACCGCGACGTCGCGCACCGTCCACGCGTCGCAGAGCGACGGGGTGGCGAGTTGTTCGGAAGTGAGGGTCTCGATCAGCGCGGCGAGTTCGAGCCGTTGCTCGTCGATGTGTTGCCAGATGAGGTCGGTGTCCATGATCGCTCCCACTACGGATCGATAGTCAGGTTCCCTGACTGATATTAGTCAGGTCTTCGTACTAACGTCAATGGGGTGTCCGACGACCAGCCGCAGATCGCCGTCCTGATGTTCATCGCCCACCGTGCGACCGAGCGTCGGGTGTTGGCACGGATCGCCGAAGAAGGGGCCGGCGACATCACCCCGGCGCAGTCCCGGGTCCTGCAACGGCTGGCGCCCGAGCCGATGCGGCTGACCGACCTCGCCGAGCAGGCGGGTGTCACCAAACAGACCGCGGGCGGCATCGTCGACCAGCTGGAAGCCGCGGGCTACCTGACCCGGGTGCCCGACCCGACCGACCGTCGCGCGCGGCTGGTGACCCTGAGCGAACGGGGTGTGCGGCTGTGTGAGGTCGCTGCCCGCGAGGTCGAGGTGCAGGAGCAGGAGTGGCGCGAGCATCTCGGTGCCGAACAGTTCGCCGCCCTCGAGGAGGCGATGCGGTCGTTGCGCGAGGTCACCGATCCATATCGATGACCTCGGCGCCCTCGTCGTCACCGATGTCGTCACGGTCGGCCCAGTCGATGAGCGTGTCGAGGCGGTGGGCGACATCGTCGATCTCGCCGTGGAGGTCCCCGAGTTCGGCGAAGCGGGCCGGCACGGTGGCGATCGTGAAGTCGTCGGGTTCGATGTCGTCGATCTCGGCCCAGGTGATCGGTGTCGACACGGTGGCCCGTTCGTTACCGCGCACGGAATAGGCCGAGGCCATCGTGTGGTCGCGGGTGTTCTGGTTGTAGTCGACGAAGACCGCGGCGGGGTCACGGTCCTTGCGCCACCACGTCGTCGTCACGTCGTCGGGCGCCCGGCGCTCGACCTCCCGCGCGAACGCCAGCGCGGCGCGTCGGACCTGGGGGAAGCCCCATTCCGGTGCGATGCGGACATAGATGTGCAGGCCTCGACCACCCGAGGTCTTCGGGAACCCGCGCATGCCCAGCTCGTCGAGCACCTCTTCGACGACGTGCGCCACGCGGCGAACCCGCGGAAACGTGCACTCGGGCATCGGGTCGAGGTCGATTCGCCATTCATCGGGGGTCTCGGGATCGGCGCGACGCGAGTTCCAGGGGTGGAACTCCACGGTCGACATCTGCACCGCCCAGATCACCGACGCCAATTCGGTGACGCACAGTTCGTCGGCGGTGCGGCCGAACCGCGGGAAGTAGATCTCGGTGGTCTCCAGCCAGTCCGGTGCGCCGGCCGGGACGCGTTTCTGGTGCACCTTGTTGCCGCTGACGCCCTTGGGAAACCGGTGCAGCATGCACGGGCGGTCGCGCAGGGCGCGCACGATCCCGTCGCCCACTGACAGGTAGTACTCGGCGAGGTCGCGCTTGGTCTCGCCGCGCTCGGGAAAGTAGACGCGGTCCGGGCTCGACAGCCGGACGGTGCGTCCGCCGACCTCGAGTTCGATGGGATCACCTGCGGAAGCCGACGTTTTCGCCATGTCCGTCACTGTATGACTCCGGCGTCCGCGGCGGCGGACTCTGCGGGCCGCGTCTCCGGGCTGGGGCATCGACGGGACTTACCAACCGGTAGCCTTCGACCATGCCTGAGTTCGTGACCCTCGAGTGCTCCGACGCTCATCCGGGCGTCGGCACCATCCTGCTGCAGCGGCCACCGATGAACGCGTTGAGCCGGCAGGTGCAGGCCGAACTGGCCGCCGCGGCCCAGGAGGCGTCCGTGCGCACGGACATCAAGGCGGTCGTCGTCTACGGCGGCCCGAAGATCCTCGCGGCCGGCGCCGACGTCACCGAGATGCGAGACATCGGCTACGCCGAGATGAGCCGGGTGGCGGGTCGTCTGCAACGCGATCTCGGCGCGATCGCCGCGATCCCCAAGCCGACCGTCGCCGCCATCACCGGATACGCGCTCGGCGGCGGGCTCGAAGTCGCGCTGGGTGCCGACCGTCGGATCGCCGGCGACAACGCGAAGCTCGGCCTGCCCGAGGTGCTGCTCGGGCTGATCCCCGGCGGCGGCGGAACCCAGCGGCTGGCTCGCCTCATCGGCCCGTCGAAGGCCAAGGACCTGATGTTCACCGGGCGATTCGTCGACGCCGAGGAGGCGCTGGCCATCGGACTCGTCGACGAGGTCGTCCCGCCCGACGAGGTCTACAACGCCGCGCTCGCCTGGGCCGGGCAGTTCACCGGCGCCGCCTCGGTGGCGCTCGCGGCGATCAAGAAGGCCGTCGACCAGGGGTTGGACGTCGACCTCGACACCGGACTCAAGATCGAGGAGCAGCTGTTCGCCCCGCTGTTCGCGACCGAGGACCGCGCCATCGGCATGGCGTCGTTCGCCGAGAACGGCCCGGGGAAGGCGGAATTCGTCGGCCGTTGAGCCGGCGGAGTCACCGCGATCCCCGACTTCATCACCGACACCACCACGCAACAGGAAGCGATCATGACCACCGATGCCACGCCGGGCACTGATCCGGCTCCCAACCCGCACGCCACCGAGGAGCAGGTCAAGGCGGCACTCACCGACACGAAGCTCGCCCAGGTGCTCTACCACGACTGGGAGGCCGAGACCTACGACGAGAAGTGGTCGATCAGCTTCGACGAACGGTGCATCGACTACGCGCGTGGCCGTTTCGACGCCGTCGCCACCGACGAGCCCCTCCCGTACGGCCGCGCGATGGAACTCGGTTGCGGCACCGGCTTCTTCCTCCTGAACCTGATGCAGTCGGGGGTCGCGGCCAAGGGATCGGTGACCGACCTCTCGCCCGGCATGGTCAAGGTCGCGCTGCGCAACGCGGAGAACCTGGGGCTCGACGTCGACGGTCGCGTCGCCGACGCGGAGAAGATCCCCTACGACGACGACACTTTCGATCTCGTCGTCGGACACGCTGTGCTGCACCACATCCCGGACGTCGAGCAGGCACTTCGTGAGGTGTTGCGGGTGCTCAAGCCCGGCGGTCGCTTCATCTTCGCGGGTGAGCCGTCGACGATCGGCGACTTCTATGCACGCTGGATGAGCCGCGCCACCTGGTTCGCCACGACGAAAATCACCAAGCTGGGCCCGCTGCAAGGATGGCGGCGCCCGCAGGAGGAACTCGACGAGTCCTCCCGCGCGGCCGAACTCGAGGCCGTGGTCGACATCCACACCTTCGATCCCGACGAGCTCGCCGGCATCGCCCGCGCCGCCGGTGCGCACAAGGTGGACACCGCCACCGAGGAACTGGCCGCCGCGATGCTCGGCTGGCCGGTGCGCACCTTCGAAGCCGCGGTGCCGCCGGAGAAGCTGGGGTGGGGCTGGGCTCGGTTCGCCTTCGGCGGATGGAAACGCCTCACCTGGCTCGACGAGAACGTGCTGCGCAAGATCGTGCCGCCAAAGTTCTTCTACAACGTCGTGGTGACGGGTGTGAAGCCGCAGTAGGCGGAACCCCGTCAGGTCCGCCCGGCCCTGGCGAGCGGCCCGGCGATCAGTGGTCGCGCGTCGCCGTACTGCCACTCGGTCACCCAGGCGCCCTCGTCGATGAGTGTGTCGGACGTCGCCCAGATGGTGTGTGACCGCGGCCGTGAGCCCGACGGTAGCCTGCAAGCATCATGGGCTACTCCTTCAGTCTCGACGACGTCGCGTTCCTGCGGTCGCGGCACGGTGAGAAGGCGGTCGAGACGGTGTCCGGACTCGATCTCACCCCGTCGACCATGCTGTCCGACATCACCGAGGTCCGCAGCCGGTACGCGCCGCACGATGCCGCGCTCATCGAGACGGTGCGGTGCCGCCGGCGAGCGCGCTCGAAGCTGCGTGACGCCGATGGCCTCCTGCTCACCGACGACGCCGGGCAGCAGGCGACCGCGTCGGTGGTCGCCGCGCACCGCGCCGCCGAGGTCGCGGGACGATTCCCGGGGTCGGTGGTGCACGACCTGACCTGCTCGATCGGCGCGGAACTTCGAGAGCTGGTGCGTGTCAGCGGTATTCGTGGTGTCATCGGCAGCGACATCGATCGGGTCCGGCTCGCGATGGCGCGGGCGAACGTGCCCGACGCCACGTTGCTGATCGCGGATGCACTCACCCCGACATCGACCGCAGACGTGCTCCTCGCGGACCCGGCACGGCGGTCGGACGCGGGCCGGACCTTCCGGCTCGATCAGCTGACGCCACCGCTCTTCGAGCTGCTGACCACCTATCCGGGCCGCCTGATGATCGTGAAATGCGCTCCCGGACTGGATCATCAGATGCTGCGGAACCGCTTCGGCTTCGACGGCGAGGTCCAGGTCACCTCGCTCGACGGCGGCGTGCGGGAGGCGTGCCTGTGGTCGGGGCCGGGTGTGGAGCCCGGTCGCCGGGCCACCGTCCTGCGGACCAGGCCTGACGGCACGGTCGCCGAGGTCGAGATCACCGATCGCGAAGACGACGACGTGCCCGCCGGTGAGGTCGGGGAATGGATCGTCGACCCGGACGGGGCGATCGTGCGGGCGGGGCTGGTCAGGCACTACGCCCACCGGTTCGGACTATGGCAGCTGGATCTGCAGATCGCCTACCTGACCGGCACTTCCGTCCCCGAAGGAGCGCGCGGATTCCGGGTGATCGAGCAGACGGGGGTGACCGAGAAGTCGCTCCGCAAGGCGCTCGCCGCGCTGGACTGCGGCCCGCTCGAGATCCTTGTCCGCGGACTCGACGTCGACCCCGATCGGCTGCGAAAGAAGCTCAAGCCCAAGGGCTCCCGCTCGCTGTCGGTGGTGCTGACCCGGATCGGACGCAAGGGCGTCGCGTTCATCTGTGAGCCGGGAGTCCGGTTCTAGACCGCTTTCGCCGGTCTACCGGCGACTATTCGAGGTTGGCCTTGCTGTCGAAGAAGTAGACCTCTCCGAGGTTGGTCGCGGTGGCGATCTGTCCGGAGTAGGACACCGAGACCCCGGTCGCGAAGCCGCGCGATTCAGGCAGCGGGAGAGTGCGCTTCGTCGCGCCGTCGGCGGTGGACACCTCGACCAGGGACAGGGTGTCCTTGCCCGGATCGCGCGCCACCGTCCACGCGGTCTGCTGCTGGGTCAGCGCCGACAGGCTCACCGTCGCCAGATCGGTACGCTGCCAGACCTGTTCGGCTCGGTCGCCCTGGTCGCGCAGCAGGGTCAGCGGGGCGCCCAGTGAGCCGGTGGGGATGATCAGGCCGTCCGGTGAGACGGTCATCGTCGCAAAACCGTGCCCGCCGATGTCGTAGGTCCACCGCGTCGATCCGTCCTCGGCGTTCAGCGCGACGATCTTGCCGTCGCGTGAGAATGCGTAGACGGTCGCGCCGTCGGCTGACAGCGTCGGGGTCCCGACGACGCCGCTCGGGACGTCGGCCTGCCAGGCGGTGCGGACCTCGCGCGCGCCGGCGACCTCGCCGTATTTCATCGCGCGGATCTGTGAGGTCGCGGCGCCTTCGGGAAAGAAGTTGAGGTAGAAACGTTCTCGTTCGGTGTCGACGGCGGCGGGAGCGGGAATCGCGCACTGCGGCCCGTTGCGCACGCAGTCTCCGAAGCCGCGGAGAGGCTGCGCGGGATCGGCGTCATCGCGCAGGTTCACCTCGGGAGCGAGGAGTTCGTTGCGCTGGGTGTCGATCAGCAGGATCTGTCCCTGGGTGGTGACGACCAGCACCGCGCTGGGGGCCGCGAACTTCGCCGAGAGCGGCACGCCGATCACGCCCGCGCGCCAACGGATGGCGCCGCCGGCGTTGAAGGCGAGGAAGGTCGTCTCCTCACCGAGATAGGGCTGGTCGTACTGGTCGACGAGCATCGCGCTGATCTCGACACCGGCGCGCATGTCCTTGCAGAAGTTCTTCCGTCCCGACCGGCTGTCGAGCACGAGGACGTTGCAACCCTCGGCCGCATTGGACGTCACACCCACGTTGCCTTTGCCCGAGATGGTCACCGGCGCGGTGACGGGACCGCCGGTCGGTCGTGTCCAGCTCAGCGTCAGATCTTCCGGCACATCGGCATACGCGAAGTTGGCGTTGCCCGGGACACCGCCGTAACTGGGCCAGCCGACGCTCGGGACGGACCGGACGTCGATGTGGCCGTCCGAGCAGGCGGCGAGGACCAGCGAGCACACGGCCGTGAGCGCGACGAGCAGGCGGGTCAGCGCAGATCGGCGGCGTCGAGACACCTGCGGTCGTGCGAAAGCCATCCTGCTCCTCGTCGTCGTGTCCGGAGTCGTCGTCGAACCAAGGCACCGGACATGCCATCGAACCGGCACCCGACGTGCCAGCAGTGAGCCTATCGTGCGCGAAATTCGCGTCGATTAGGGTTTCTCGTCATGACCACCATGTGGAATGCCTCGTACCGGTCCCGCCGGCGCGCAGGCCGACGCCGCGACCCCGACCAGGCGCGTTTCCTCACCCTCGATTCGCTGCGCTGGGTGAAACGCAATCGCGCGTACACACCGTGGTACCTCGTGCGCTACTACCGTCTCGCCCGATTCCGCCTGGCCAATCCGCACATCGTGCTGCGGGGCATGGTGTTCCTCGGGCGCAATGTCGAGATCCACGCGACACCGGAGCTCGCCCGCATGGAGATCGGGCGCTGGGTACACATCGGCGACGGCAACTCCATCCGCTGTCACGAAGGCAGCCTCCGCATCGGCGACAAGACCGTCTTCGGCTGCAACAACGTGGTCAACTCCTACCTCGACCTCGAGATCGGCGGGTCCACCCTCATCGCCGACTGGTGCTACATCTGCGACTTCGACCACAAGATGGACGACATCACGCTGCCGATCAAAGACCAGGGCATCGTGAAGGGCCCGGTTCGGATCGGCCCGGACACCTGGGTCGCGGCCAAGGTGTCGGTCCTGCGCAACACCATCGTGGGCCGCGGATGCGTGCTCGGCTCGCACGCGGTGGTCAAGGGCGTGATCCCCGACTACGCCATCGCGGTCGGCGCGCCCGCCCGGGTGGTCAAGAACCGGATGGACGACTGGGCGTCGAACGCGGCGGAGCGCGCCGAACTCGAACGCGCTCTCGCCGACATCGAACGAAAGAAGGCCGCGGCCGAACGGGAGTGACCCTTCGTGACGCCCTCCGCAGGCTCCGGGCTCCTCAGGGAGCAGTGGGTCGCGCTCGCTGAGGTGCGGGTGTGCGGCCTGCCCGCTCCCTGAGGTGCGAGCGAAGCGAGCCTCGAAGGGCTACGCCTGGCCCGGGTCCCGTTCCGGCAGAGGACGTTCGGGAATGTCGGGACGTCCGATCGCGTGCCGGACCCGACGCTTCGCCGCGAGGTGCACGCTCGCGGTCCGCTCGGCGACCTCGGCCCAGGAGAACTCCGCGGTGAGCCGCGCCCGGGCCCGCAGTGCCCGTTGCGCCGCCGCGCCCGGATCGGACAGCGTCGCACGGACCGCTGCCGCCAGACCGGCGACATCGGCAGGCTCGAAGGTCAGTCCGGTGTCGGGCTCGCGGACCGCCTCACCCAGACCGCCCGCGGTCGACACGATCAGCGGCGCGCCGGTCGCCGCAGCCTCCAGCGCCACGATCCCGAACGGCTCGTAACGGCTGGGCAGAACGATGGCGTCGCATCGGTGCATCAGCGTCACCAGCTCACCGTGGTCGACCGGGCCGACGAAGGTCACCGCCTTGCCGACCCGGTGCCTGCGCGCCTGCTCCATCAGCCAGTCCCGCTGGGTGCCGTCACCGGCGACGGTCAGCGTCGTACGCGGATGGCTGCGCCGGATACGGGGCAGCGCGGCCAGCAGATCCTGCACGCCCTTCTCGTATTCGAGCCGTCCCGCGAACAACAACTCGGCCGGTCCGCCCGTCCGCGGACGCTCGGCGAACGGCCACGTCCGGATGTCGATGCCGTTGTGGATCACCGTGATGTCGGCCGCGTCGTACCCGAACAACCGGTTCACCTCGTCGCGCATCGACGCCGAACACGTGATGAGAGCATCGGACTCCGACACCAGCCACCACTCCACCGAATGCACCTGACGGTTCGTCCGGCCGCTCACCCAGCCGCTGTGCCGCCCCGCCTCGGTCGCGTGGATCGTGGAAACCAAAGGCACATCGAAGAATTCGGCCAGTGCGATGGAGGGATGGGCGACCAGCCAATCATGCGCGTGCACCACGTCGGGCACCCACCGCGATGCCGATCCGCTCCCGGCGCCGTGCAGATTCGGCCCGCTCGCTCCGCTCCCGGCGCCGTGTGGATCCGGCCCGCTCGCTCCGCTTCCGGCGCCGTGCAGAATCCGCAGCCCCGCCCGAACGAACGCATGCCCCATCGCGAGCGTCCAGGCCATCATGTCCTGCCCGAACTCGAACTCCGGCGGATCCTCGGCGACCGCCACGACGCGCACACCCTCGACGACGGTGTCCGTCGTGGGATGACTCACCGCATCGGTTCCCGACGGTCGACGGGTCAGGACCACCACGTCGTGACCCGCGGCGGCCATCTCGGTCGCCAGGTGATGCACGTGCCGGCCGAGTCCGCCCACCACCACCGGCGGGTACTCCCACGACACGAACAACACCCTCATCCGATTTCCCCCTCGGTGTCGATCCCCCCTGGGCCGATGTCCGCTGGACGGCCGGTCTCGGTGCCGATCCCGTCGGCGGTCAGCGTGGTCTGCAGACGGCGCGCATCGAGAGCGGGGAACAGATTGTCGGCGCGCGACCAGTTCGCGGCGAGCGTCTCGGCAGCGTCGTCGCGGCCTCGCATCGCCGCGTCGCTGATCTCGCGGGTGGCGTGCGCATGCGTGTGAGCTCGCGACACAGCGTACTGCGCGGCAGTGTCCTTCGACACCATGAACGGCCAGTCCGACGACACGGTCAGCAGTGCCTCCCGCACGATCTGATCGGCCACGCGACTGCGCTCGCCGCCCCGGTGCCGCAGCTTGGCGACGGCGTCGAGGGCCGTCTCGGTGACCTCGGCGTTCAGGTCGACCAGGTGTTGTACGGCCGGGCCGTTCCACACCCGCCAGTCCTTGCCCGACCCCCACGACGACCGGGGAAGGTCGAACGGTGCACCGACGAACCCGGCTCGTGTCGCGCCCGCGAGTGTTCCGACGGTGACCCCGACCTCGGGCAGGCGGCGGAGCACGCGTTCGAGCCAGACCGGCCCCTCGTGCCACCAGTGGCCGAACAGCTCGGTGTCGAACGCCGCGACGACCAGCGCCGGGCGGCCGATCCGGTCGGACTCGTCGACGAGGCGGGTGCGCACGTGCGCGACGAAGTCCTCGACGTGCCGGTCGAGAACCGCGTCGACCCGTGCCGGGTCATAGGGCTTCTTGTCCTCGCCCGACACGGTCCGGCCGGTGACGCGGAACCGCTTGAGCCCGGTCTCGTGGTCGTACGTGTGGAAGTCGCGGTAGGCGCCGTGGCCCGGATAGCCCGACTTCGGCGACCAGACGCGATAACTCACCGTCAGGTCACGGCCGTAGGCGACGACGGCGCTGTCGCCGACGGGGCGTCCCAGCGCGGTGTCACCGTGCAAGGCGGGTCCGTCGACCATGAAGTGACGCACACCTGCGCGGTCGTACTCGGTCTCCATGCCCGGCGCGAAGGCACATTCGGGAGCCCAGATGCCGGCCGGATCGAAACCCCAGCGTGAATGGGCGTCGGCGAGCCCCTCGGTCAGCGAGAAGTGGCGCAGTCGCGGGTCGAGCAGCGGCGCGAACGGGTGGCCGAGTGGACCGCCGAGGATCTCGACGACCCCGCTCGAGGCCAGCCCGCGGATCAGCGGCGACGCACCGTGACGCCATCGGCTCGCGAAGGTGTCGAGAGCGCGCTGGGCATCGAGGTACTCGCGGCGTCCGGCCGCAGCACGGTCGGCGTCCCGGGACATCGCGGCCTGGGTGGCCCGCAGTTGCCAGTCGGCGAGCCACTCGTACATCGACGACGCGCAGTGCGGGTCGTCGAGCTGCGCGGCCAGTACCGGCGTGATGCCCAGCGAGAGCTGATCGGTGAAACCGTCGGCGGCCAGACGCTCGAGCATGTCGACCAACGGCAGATACGACGCCGCCCACGACTGATACAGCCACTCCTCGCCGACCGGCCAGCGGCCGTGATTGGCCAGCCACGGCAGATGCGAATGCAGGACCAGCGTGAACTGGCCGGGAACGGGCGCGGTACCGGTGATCACCCGTCAGCCCCGCAACGCGACCGCGAACAGGTCGAGGGAGGCGTCGATGTCGCACTCGCGCGAGTCGACGACCTCGAAGTCCTCGGCGACCACGCCGGCGACATCCGCGGTCAGCTCGTCGGGCCACGGCTCGCCGGCGAGCGCGCGCTCGATCTGGGCGTCGATGAGTGAACCTCCCCACTTGGTGTCGAGCGCCCGCAGCCGCGGACCGTGGACGACGCCCAGCATCGCGTTGACCACGAAGTCCCCGCCGAGAAGCAGGTCGGTGAGTTCGGCCGCGTCGAGCTCACGGGTGTGGAACGGGTTGAGCGGTGTGTCGCGACCGGGGGAGAAGGTGATGCGGTTGGGCGTCGACATCAGCAACAGCCCGCCGGGGCGCAGCACGCGGTGACACTCGGCGACGAAACGTGGCTGATCCCAGAGGTGCTCGATCACCTGGAAGTTGACCACGACGTCGACCGAGGCGTCGTCGAGCGGGAGGTCGACGAGATTGCCCTGGTGGACGACGAGTTCGGGGTAGCGGCGACGGGTGTGCTCGACCGCGGCGGTGTCGTAGTCGACGCAGACCACCGACGACGCCCCGGCGTCGGCGATCATCGCGGCGCCGTAACCCTCGCCGGACCCGGCTTCGAGAACGGCACGGCCCGCGCACCGGTCGGCGATGTGGCGATAGGCGATCTCGTGGCGCCGGAACCAGTAGTTCTCGGCGGGGATCCCCGGGACCGTGCGCTCGCCGGTGAGCGCGAGTTGCTCGTCGGTGTCGAGCGCCTCGAGACCAGTGGTTGCCGTCCCGCGCGACGATCCGAGGTCTGCGTCAGTCATCTGAGAGAGACTAGGGCATGCCCCGCCGGTCACCGGGTCCGTCGTACCGAGCGAGCGAACGGTCGCCGCATTGTGTGAGGTAGTCGATGTTTAGTGAGAGGATAGGAGACGCTAAAGTGGTGAGGACCCATGGCCTTACCCGCCGGTAAGTTGCCGAACCCGATGCAGGAGGTCGACGAAGACCCATGACAAACATTGTCGTACTGATCAAGCAGGTTCCCGACACGTGGTCCGAGCGCAAGTTGTCCGACGACGACTACACCCTGGACCGTGAAGCCGCTGACGCCGTCCTGGACGAGATCAACGAGCGCGCCGTCGAGGAAGCGCTGAAGATCAAGGAGGCAGACGGCGGTGAAGTCACCATCCTGACTGCGGGACCCGAGCGCGCGACCGACGCCATCCGCAAGGCGCTGTCGATGGGTGCGGACAAGGCGATCCACATCAAGGACGACCTCATGCACGGCTCGGACGCGGTCCAGACCGCATACGTGCTCGCGCGGGCACTCGGCACGGTCGAGGGTGTCGAGCTGGTCATCGCCGGCAACGAGGCCACCGACGGTCGCGTCGGCGCCATCCCGGCCATGATCGCCGAGTACCTCGAGCTCCCGCACCTGACGCACCTGCGCAAGCTGACCCTCGAGGGCGAGACCCTCAAGGGCGAGCGCGAGACCGACGACGGCATCTTCCATGTCGAGGCCACCCTGCCGGCCATCGTCAGCGTCAACGAGAAGATCAACGAGCCGCGCTTCCCGTCCTTCAAGGGCATCATGGCCGCCAAGAAGAAGGAAGTCACCGTCCTCACCCTCGCCGAGATCGACGTCGAGGCGAGCGACGTGGGCCTGGAGAACGCCGGCTCGGTCGTGACGGCGAACACCCCGAAGCCGCCGAAGACCGCGGGTGAGCGCGTCACCGACGAAGGCGACGGCGGCACCAAGGTCGCCGAGTACCTGGTCGGCCAGAAGATCATCTGACCTTCTCGACGCAGACCACCGGCGAACCCCCAGACATTCAGGAGAGAACCACCATGTCAGAAGTACTCGTGCTCGTGGAGCAGGACGCCGAAGGCGCCCTGAAGAAGGTCACCAGCGAGCTCATCACCGCCGCCCGCGCTCTCGGCACCCCGTCGGCAGTCGTGGTCGGCAAGCCCGGCTCGGCCGACGGCATCCTCGACGGCCTCAAGGAGGCCGGCGCGGAGAAGGTCTACGTCGCCGAGTCCGACGACGCGGGCAATTACCTCATCACCCCGCAGGTCGACGTGCTGGCCTCGATCGCCGAGTCGGCCTCGCCGGCCGGGATCCTGGTCGCGGCGACCGCCGACGGCAAGGAGATCGCCGGCCGGTTGGCCGTGCGTCTCGGCTCCGGCGTCCTCGCCGACATCGTCGACGTCAAGGAGGGTGGCGTGGGCGTCCACTCCATCTTCGGTGGCGCCTTCACCGTCGACGCGCAGGCCAAGGGAGACGTGCCCGTCTTCTCGATCCGCCCCGGTGGTGTCGAGGCGGCTCCGCAGGCCGGCGCCGGCGAGCGTGTCGACGTCGAGGTCCCCGCTCAGGGCGAGGGTGCGGTCAAGATCACCAAGGTCGAGCCGAACGTCGGCGGCGACCGCCCGGAGCTGACCGAGGCGTCGATCGTCGTCTCGGGTGGCCGCGGTGTCGGCAGCGCCGAGAAGTTCTCGGTCGTCGAGGAACTCGCCGACGTGCTCGGTGCCGCTGTGGGCGCCTCGCGTGCGGCCGTCGACTCCGGCTACTACCCGGGCCAGTTCCAGGTCGGCCAGACCGGCAAGACCGTGTCGCCGCAGCTGTACGTCGCCCTGGGCATCTCGGGCGCCATCCAGCACCGCGCCGGCATGCAGACCTCGAAGACGATCGTGGCCGTCAACAAGGACGAAGAGGCCCCGATCTTCGAGATCGCCGACTACGGCATCGTCGGTGACCTGTTCAACGTCGCGCCGCAGCTGACCGAAGAGGTCAAGAAGCGCAAGTGATCATGCGCTGATCCGCTCAGAAACCCGGTGACCCCCGACCCCGTGTCGGGGGTCACCGTGCGTTCGGGGGTCGTTCACCCGCTCGTGGCCGTCGCGGGTCGTGTTCACCCGGTGGCGGCCCGAGTTCACCGAACCCGCACCGACACGACACACTGCGGTGGTCCCGCCGATGCCCGGTCTGGCTTTCATTCGAGTCATGAACGCCATGCAGTCGCCAGTCCGCACCGGCCACGTCTCGCGCGCACCGTTCACGCGAGCCGAGCCGAGGACCCTGCTCACCGCGGGGCCCATCCGCGTCCTCGTGTCCGACGACCCCGCCGACATCGTCGCCGCGCAGGAGTTGCGGTACCGCGTCTTCGCCGATGAACCCGGTTTCTCCGATCGCATCGGTGACTCGGCCACCGGCCGGGACGTCGACCGCTTCGACGCCTTCTGCGAGCACCTCATCGTCCGCCACGCCGACGACGGTGTCGTCGGATGCGCGCGAGTCCTCGCCCCGGCCCGGGCGATCGCCGCCGGCGGGTGGTACTCGGCGACCGAGTTCGATCTTCGCGAGATGAACGACATCGTCTCCGCCACAGTCGAATTGGGGCGTGCCTGCGTGCACTCCGGGTACCGCGACGGCTCGGTGACCGCGCTGATGTGGGCGGCGCTGCTCCAGTACATGGACGACGCCGACCTGCGCTACCTGATGGGGTGCGTGTCGGTGCCGCTGCACAGTCCGGGGGAGTGGCTGCCGGGGTCGTCGCTGCGCGCCCTGCGGGATCGACTGCGCGACGAGCATCGGGATGCGCGGCGTCAGGCCCACCCGCTCGTGCCGGCACGCGTGGGCGGACGCCTGCTCGACGACATCGTGCCCTCGGACACGGTCGCGATGCCGCCGCTGATGCGCGGATACCTGCGCCTCGGTGCCCGGATCTGCGGCGAGCCGGCGGTCGACGACGTCTTCGACGTCGCGGACTTCCTCACCCTGCTCGACCGCGAGGGCGCGAACAGACGCTACCTGGACCGGCTGCGATCGAGTGCCAGACGGCTCGGCTCGCCCCGCACGGACGCCGCGCCGGAGCCCGGGGGCGCGGCACGATGACCGCGCTGCTGGCCGGTCCGGTCTCACCGCGCACGGCTGGTCCGCGACGCGGCCACGCACAGTGCCCGCCGGCCCGCCCGCCCGGCGCGCTCACGCATCCGTGGTTCCCGATCAGCACCTGCGGCGAAGGATGCCTCGGCCCGACGGTGGCGCGGCGCTTCGACGCGATCGCCGACGCGACGATCGTCGGGTGGCGCCTGTGCCGGCTCGCGGCGGTCGCGATGTGGATCGTCTGGGCCGTCCTGACCGCTCGGGCGGTGGCGGGTCTGCGTCGACGACCGCCACGTTCGCTCCGCGCCCCTGCATCGAGTGCACTGCTGGCGGCCCTGGGGATCTCCGTCGACGTCGAGGACCGCCGAGCAGACCCTGCCCGAGCGGGGCTGGTGGTCGCCAATCACATCTCCTTCCTCGACGTGCTCGCACTCGCGCTGATCAGCCCCGCGCACGTGGTGGCCAAATCCGATGTCGTCGGGATGCCGGTGGTGTCCTCCCTCGCGCGCAGGTTCGGCGTCATCGCCGTCGACCGCGGCACACTCCGCGGGTTACCGGAGACGGTCGGCGAGGTCGCCGGACGCCTGCACCGCGACTCGTCGGTGATCGTGTTCCCCGAGGGCACCACCTACTGCGGTCGATCCGGCGGCGCGTTCCGCCCGGCGTTCTTCCAGGCCGCGATCGACGCGGATGTCCCGGTGGTGCCGGTGAAGCTGCGATTCGTCGGCACCGACGGGACCACCGCGACGGCGCCGAGTTTCATCGGCGCCGACACCCCGGCCGACACCCTCCGGCGGGTTCTGCGGGCACGTGGCCTGGCCGTCACGATGGTCATCCACCCACCCGAGGCGCCCGGCCGGGATCGTCGCGAGCTGGCGGGTCGATGCGAGCGCGTCGTGGCGGGCCTTCCCGCCGCCGCGGAAAGTGACATCATCCGTTCTCTCATATAGGTTTCACCGGTAGCCGTCCGCAGGTCTGTGGACGATAACCGCGTACCTCCAGGAGGCGACGATGACGTCCACCCGAACCCGAGAAGCCGCGCGCACCAAGTTCTTCGAACTCCGCGATGTCGACGGCCGGGTCGACGACGCCGATCTCGACACCGTCTGGGCCGGATTGTCGACGCTCCGGCCCGAGGAGATGCTCGGCGCCTGGAAGGGTGGCGAGTTCACCACCGGACACGCCATCAACGGCACGCTCGCCAAGGCCAACTGGTTCGGCAAGACCTTCACCTCGCGCAGCGACGTCCAGCCTCTGGTGTGCCGTGACGACAACGGCAATCTCTTCTCCAACACGAAGCTCGGCAAGGGCGAGGCGAGCCTGTGGGCGATCGAGTTCCGCGGCGAGATCACCGCGTCGATGGTCTACGACGGCCAGCCGGTCATCGACCACTTCAAGCGGGTCGACGACACCACGGTGATGGGGATCATGAACGGTAAGGGCGGCGTCATCGACGGCCGTCACCTGTACTTCTATCTCGAGCGGGTCTGAGCGCGACCGGTCGCCGGAGTGGCCTCACACCTCCCGACGTGCGCGTTCGGCGTCGTGCGGCCGCTACCGGGTCGGCAGGCCGGCGATCGGCGGCCCGATCGCGGAATTTGTCGGCGACCTACGCGCGTTTATCCTTGCTAGCGATGCCCGTGCCAAGCCGACCGCCCGTGAAGGCGCCTGTCTACCTCGATCACGCCGCTTCGACGCAGATGCTGCCCGAAGCCGTCGAGGCGATGACGGCCGTCTTCGCCCAACCGGGTAACGCCTCGTCGCTGCACGGATCCGGCCGCACCGCGCGCCGTCGGCTCGAGGAGGCGCGCGAGGCCATCGCCGCGGCTGTCGGCGCCCGGCCGTCCGAGGTCGTGTTCACCGGGGGCGGGACGGAGTCCGACAACCTGGCGGTCAAGGGCATCTACTGGTCCCGGCGGAACGCCGACCCGCGCCGTCGCCGGATCATCACCTCCGCGGTCGAACATCATGCCGTCCTCGACCCCGCTCAGTGGCTCGCCGACGAGGCCGGCGCCGATCTCGTACTGCTACCCGTCGACGCCGACGGTGTGATCTCGCCGGCCGACCTGCGTGCCGAGCTCGAGGCGCACGCCGACGAGACCGCCCTCATCTCGGTCATGTGGGCCAACAACGAGGTCGGCACGATCCAGCCGATCACCGAGATCGCCGCGCTCGGGTCCGAGTTCGGCATCCCCGTGCATTCCGACGCGATCCAGGCCGTCGGCCATCTGCCGGTCGATTTCGCGGTCAGCGGCCTCTCGGCGCTCAGCCTGGCCGCCCACAAGTTCGGCGGGCCGCAGGGTGTCGGCGCCCTGCTGCTCGGTCGGGACGTCGGGTGTGTGCCGCTGCTGCACGGCGGCGGCCACGAACGCGACGTCCGGTCGGGAACGCAGGACGTCGCCGGCGCGGTCGGCATGGCCGCGGCGCTGTCGTGGTGCGTACAGAACCTGGACACCAACACCGCCCACCTGCGTGCGTTGCAGACCCGTTTGACCGAGGTCCTGCTCGGCGTGGACGGAGCGGTGCGCAACGGGGCCGACGGTGCCGGCCGCCTCCCGGGCAACGTGCACGTGTCGTTCGCCGGGTGCGAGGGTGACTCGTTGCTGATGCTCCTCGACGCCAAGGGCGTCGAATGCTCGACCGGATCGGCCTGCACCGCCGGGGTGGCGCAGGCCAGTCATGTGCTCCTCGCGATGGGGCTGGACATGGCCGACGCACGGTCGTCGTTGCGGTTCTCCCTCGGCCACACCACCACCGACGCCGACATCGACGCGGTCGCCGCGGTCATCGACGAGGTCGTCGACCGGGCACGAGCCGCGGGCCTGGTATCGGTCCCCGGCGGAAGGATCTCCTGATGCGAGTACTGGCGGCGATGAGTGGCGGCGTCGACTCGGCGGTCGCCGCGGCACGAGCGGTCGAGGCCGGTCACGAGGTGGTCGGTGTTCATCTGGCGCTGTCAACGGCTCCGGGTGCGCTGCGCACCGGGTCGCGCGGATGCTGTTCACGTGAGGACGCCTCCGACGCCCGCCGGGCGGCCGATGTCCTCGGAATCCCGTTCTACGTCTGGGATTTCGCCGACCGCTTCAAAGACGATGTGATCGACGAGTTCGTCGAGGCGTACGCGGCCGGACGCACACCGAACCCGTGCCTGACGTGCAACGAGAAGATCAAGTTCGCCGCCCTCGCCGACAAGGCGGTCGCTCTCGGTTTCGACGCGCTGGCCACCGGCCACTATGCCCAGCTCGTCGACGGGGAGCTACGGCGTGCGGTCGACGCCGACAAGGACCAGTCGTATGTGCTCGCCGTCCTGACGCGTGATCAGTTGTCGCGGGCGATGTTCCCGATCGGCGACACCCCGAAGACCGAAATCCGAGCCGAGGCGGCCCGCCGCGGGCTGGCCGTCGCGGACAAGCCGGACTCCCACGACATCTGCTTCATCCCGAGCGGCGACACCCGCGCGTTCCTCGGTGCCCGCATCGGTGTTCGGCCGGGGGCGATCGTGGACGCGGCGTCGGGTGAGCGTCTCGCCGAGCACGACGGAGTCCACGGTTTCACCATCGGTCAGCGCAAGGGCCTCGGGGTCGACGCGCCCGCCGCCGACGGCAAGCCGCGCTATGTCACCGAGATCGATCCCGATTCGGGGACGGTCACCGTCGGGACGGCAGCCGACCTGCAGGTCTGGGGGATCACCGCCACCCGCGCGGTCTGGACCTCGGGTGTCACTCCCGGCGAGCCCTTCGACGCGATGGTGCAGGTCCGCGCCCACGGCGGACTCGCGCCGGTGCGCGCGACCGCGACCACGATCGACGGGGGACCAGGTATCGAGATCGTCCTGCAGGAGCCACTCACCGGCGTCGCCCGCGGTCAGGCCGCGGTGCTGTACCTGCCCGATGCCCGGCGCGGCGACCAGGTCGTCGGGTGCGGGCGGATCGCCACCACCTCGTCGCAGCCGACTGTCGTGCCGACTCCGTGACCGGATCATCGGCTCTGCCCACCGGTGTGGGCACCGGTGTGGGATCGATGCCGGGCACCGACGCGCGAGCCGCGGCCGAGGTGGTCAACGGCGAACTCGACCTCACACACCTCGTCGAACTCCCCGGCCGAGGTATCGGCTCGGATCTGATCGGCCGGATGGCGGCGATCCTCGTCGATCTGCCGATGGACACCGCGACGTGGGGATACCGTCTCGCGCAACGCCACTCCCGCCTGGCACGGCGTGCATCCGACCTCCTCGCCGAGGACCTCGACGTCGTCGAGGAGCTCTGGGAGACCGCGGGTTTCGTCGGCACCGGACGCCCGTTCAAGGTGCAGGTCGCCGGTCCGTTCACCACGTCGGCGTCGGTCGAGCTGGCAAACGGGCAGCGAGTCCTCAAGGATCATGGCGCGGTCCGCGACATCGTCGAGTCGACGGCCGAGGGCGTGCGCGCGCACGTCGCCGAGGTACAACGCCGGCTCGGCGCGCGCGTGGTGGTCCAGCTCGACGAGCCGATGATCGGTCAGGTCATCGACGGCACGGTGAAGCCGCTGACGCGCTTCGACCCCATCCGGGCGATACCGGTGGTCGAGGTGGCCCGTGCACTCACCGAACTCATCGACCATGTCGGCGCACCGGTGATCCTGCACGACTGCGGCAGACCGCGATGGGAACTGATCGAACACCTTCCCGGCGTCGGCTATTCGATCGACCTGACCAAGCCCTCCCCGGCCGATCTCGACGGCATCGGCATGCTCGTCGATCGCGGCGGCGTGCTGCTCGCGGGACGCGTGCCGTCGACCGCACCCGATCGCCCGTTGGCCGCCGAACACGTGGCGACCGAACTCGCCGCGCTCACCGATCGCATCGGTCTGAGCCGGAAAGTGTTGTCGGACAACATCATCGTGACCCCGACCTGCGGTCTGGCCGGCGCGTCGACGAGCTGGGCCAAGACGGCGCTGGCGGTCACCGCGAAAGCCGGTCAGCTACTCGGCAGCGATCCGTCGGCACTCTGAAACCCCTGCAGGCCCGACCTCGCAGACCTATCCTCGTCGGTATGCCGCACCCGATCATGTTCGACGACGCGGACCCCTACCTGGTCCGCGTACGGACGATCGCGCTCGCGCTGCCCGACGCGACCGAGGTCGTCGCGCACGGCCGCCCGACCTTCCGCTGCGGCAAGATGTTCGGCAACTACGGCGGCGGGGTCAAGGGCAGCAAGATCCGTCACGACCAATCGATCCTGGTCCTCGCCGACGACTCCGAACGGCCCGCCCTGCTGGACGATCCGCGATTCTTCCTGCCCGCCTACCTCGGCCCCGCCGGCTGGGTGGGCCTGATCCTCGACGACGACACCGACTGGGACGAGGTCGCCGAACTCCTCGACACGAGCTACCGCCAGATCGCACCGAAGCGGTCGCTGGCGAAGCTGGACCCTTCGTGACGCCCCCTCCGCAAGCTCCGGGGCTCCTCAGGGGGCGGGGTGTGACGCCGCTCTGCTCCCCGAGGAGCGAGCGTGCGGGTGTGTCTCCTGCGCCCTGAGGAGCGAGCTTGCGAGCGTCACGAAGGGTCAAGACCTGCAAGACCTGTCCTAACGCTCCGATACCCTCGGAACGTGGCAGAAACAACGGAGTCGGGTCAGCCGGTCACCGAGCAGTCGGGACCCGAGAGCGATCTGCGCGAGGAGTGGACCGCCCTCGCCGAGGAGATCCGCGAGCACCAGTTCCGCTACTACGTCAAGGACGCGCCGATCATCACCGACGGCGAGTTCGATCTGCTCCTGCGGCGTCTGCAGTCACTCGAGGACGCGCACCCGGAACTCGCGACCGCCGACTCACCCACCAAGCTCGTCGGTGGCGGCTTCTCGACGGCGTTCTCCCCGGTCGACCACCTCGAGCGAATGATGTCGCTGGACAACGTCTTCGACCACGACGAGATGCGCACCTGGGTCGACCGGGTGTTCGCCGACGCCGGGGCCAGGGCGGACTTCCTGTGTGAACTCAAGATCGACGGGGTGGCCCTCGCGCTGGTCTACCGCAACGGAGTCCTCGAGCGGGGTGTCACCCGTGGCGACGGCCGGACCGGCGAGGATGTGTCCCTCAACGCGCGCACCATCGACGACATCCCGATGCGCCTGACCGAGTCCGCGGAGTACCCGATCCCCGACGTCCTCGAGGTGCGTGGTGAGGTCTTCTTCCGCGTGGAGGACTTCGAGGCGCTGAACGCCTCGCTCGTGGCGGAGGGCAAGGCGCCCTTCGCGAATCCGCGCAACTCGGCCGCCGGATCGCTACGCCAGAAGAACCCGCAGATCACGGCCCGTCGCAGGCTGCGGATGATCTGCCACGGCATCGGGCACACCGAGGGCTGGCGCCCGGCATCCCTGCACGACGCCTACCTGGCGCTCGGCGCCTGGGGTCTGCCGGTGTCGACCCACACCACCAAGGTGTCCGGCGCCGAGGAGATCATCGACAAGATCACCTACTGGGGCGAGCACCGCCACGACGTCGAGCACGAGATCGACGGCATCGTGGTCAAGGTCGACGACTTCGGGGTGCAGCGACGCCTCGGTTCCACCTCGCGGGCGCCGCGGTGGGCGATCGCCTACAAGTACCCGCCCGAGGAAGCCACCACCAAGCTCTCCGACATCCAGGTCAACGTCGGGCGCACCGGCCGCGTCACCCCTTTCGCGGTCCTCGAACCCGTGCTCGTCGCCGGGTCCACGGTCGCGCGTGCGACCCTGCACAACGGTTCGGAGGTCAAGCGCAAGGGCGTGCTGATCGGCGACACCGTCACCATCCGCAAGGCGGGCGACGTGATCCCCGAGGTCCTCGGGCCCGTCGTCGATCTACGCGGCGGCACCGAGGTCGAGTTCGAGATGCCGGAGCTGTGTCCGGCATGCCAGACGCCGCTGCGACCGGAGAAGGAGAGCGACGCCGACCTCCGCTGCCCGAACCAGGAGAGCTGCCCGGCTCAGCTGCGCGAGCGGCTCTTCCATCTCGCCGGCCGGGGCTCCTTCGACATCGAGGCGCTCGGTTACGAAGCCGCGTCGGCCCTGCTGTCGGCGGGTGTGCTCACCAACGAGGGTGATCTCTTCTCGCTGACCGCCGACGATCTGGTCCGCACCGACCTGTTCACCACCAAGGCGGGGGCGCTCTCGGCGAATGGCAAGAGGCTGCTGGCGAACCTCGACAAGGCCAAGGACGTGGCGTTGTGGCGCGTGCTGGTCGGGCTGTCGATCCGCCATGTCGGGCCCACCGCGGCCCGGGCCCTGGCCACCGAGTTCGGTTCGCTCGAGGCGATCGAGGCCGCCGACATCGACCAGCTCGCCGGCGTCGAAGGGCTGGGGATGACCCTCGCGCAGTCCATACACGACTGGTTCACCGTCGACTGGCATCGGGACATCGTCGAGAAATGGCGCGCCGCAGGCGTTTCCATGGAAGACGAGCGGGACGAGTCGATCCCGCGGACCCTCGAGGGCAAGACGATCGTCGTGACCGGATCGCTGGTGGACTTCTCGCGCGACGGCGCCAAGGAGGCAATCCTGCAGCGCGGTGGCAAGGCGTCGGGTTCGGTGTCGAAGAAGACCGACTACGTGGTGGTGGGGGAGTCGCCGGGCACCAAGGCCGACAAGGCCGAACAGCTCGGCGTGCCGGTGCTGGACGAGGACGCGTTCAAGAAATTGCTGGAGACCGGCAGCCCGGAGTGACCGATCAGGCCAGTGCGGCCTCGAACGCGCGGTAGGCGCGCTGGTCGAAGAGGACGAACCGGACCTCCTCGATCGAGGTGTCCGGCACCGCGGCACGGACCGTGTCGACCGCCTTGCGGGCGCCGTCCTCCATCGGCCAGCCGTAGACGCCGGTCGAGATCGCCGGGAAGGCGATCGTGGTGGCCCCGAGTTCGGTTGCGACACGGAGTGATTCGCGGTAACAGGAGACGAGGAGGGCGGAGCGGTCCTCGTCGTAGGAGTGGACCGGTCCGACAGTGTGGATGACCCAGCGCGCAGGCAGGTCTCCCGCGGTGGTGGCCACCGCCTCGCCGACCGGCAGTCCGCGGCGGTAGGAGCCCGCGCGTAGCTCCTTGCACTCCGCGAGGATCGCCGGGCCGCCGCGCCGGTGGATCGCGCCGTCGACCCCGCCGCCACCGAGCAGGGTGGAATTGGCGGCATTGACGATCGCGTCGACGGACTGCGTCGTGATGTCGCCCTGTACCAGCGTGATGGACGTCATATGTCCATGATGCCCGACGACCGTCGGGACTAACTCTCGGCGCGTAGGACGGTGCTGACGATCCCGGCGAGGTAACCGAGCCGGGCGACCTCCGACGGCCGGAAGTCCGGCCCGCCGATGCGTCCGAGCAGGATCGCCTTCGACTCCGAACCCAGCGGCGCCGCGGCAAGGCGGGTGTCCATCTCCTGCCACGCACCCGGAACCCAGTCACCCTCGGCGTCGAGCTCGGTCGCTCTCTCCAGAGGAAGCCAGTCGGCCCTGGTCAACGGGGTCTCCGGGGCTCCAGATGAGCCGAAGAGTTGCAGCACGCCGCCGCTGGCGGGGGTGATCACCATCGCCCACGAGACGCGCAGCACCCGAGGTGCGTTGTCCACGAGGACCTGTAGCCGGTCACGACCGGCGGTGGCCACCCGGTCGACCAGCTCGAGTTCGCGGTGGGTGTCCAGGACACCGGAGTAGGGCCGGATCGAGTCGACGCGGACACCGTTGACCTTCTCCGCCGCGGTGATCAGGCTGTCGGGAAGCGAACCGGGCGCCACCTCGACGACGAGATCGTCCACGGCGTAGCCGTTGCCGCGCTCGACGACCTCGAGTGACAGGATGTCTGCACCGACCGAGCCGAGCTGCACGGCGAGCACGCCGAGGCTGCCCGGCCGGTCTTCGAGGTAGACCCGCAACAGGTAGGACACGTGCGACATTCTCGCACCCGCGTGCGTGCCGCGCGCAGCGCCCGCGGCGCAACCGGTGGCTGGGGTGAGTCCCTCTCGTGGGTTCCCATAGTCTGGAGACGTTGTGCGAGCCGTGTCGACGACGCGATGAGGCGAGCACAGATGACGACAGATGAACGAACAGTGATGTGAGGAAGGACGCTGCAGTGGCTGGCGAACCGAAGTCCATATCGCGGGATGAGGTCGCGCATCTGGCGCGATTGTCACGACTGGCCCTGAGCGAGGACGAACTCGATGTCTACGCCGAGCAGCTGGACTCGATCCTGACTCACGTCGCGTCGGTGTCGGAGGTGGCAGCCGACGACGTGCCCGGTACCGCTCACCCGGCCGAACTCGCGAATGTGCTGCGTCCGGATGTCGTGGTCCCCGGGCTGACGACCGACGCCGCCCTGTCCGGTGCACCGGCGGTGGAGCAGGACCGTTTCGCCGTCCCGCAGATCCTGGGAGAAGAACAGTGAGTCCCGAGTCCAGTGCCGCAACCCCGCGTCCCGCTGGTGATCTGACCGGGTTGTCCGCCGCCGAACTCGCCACCAAGATCGGCGCGCGCGAGGTCAGCTCGGTGGAGGTCACCCAGGCCCATCTCGACCGCATCGCCGAGATCGACGACCAGCTCGGCGCGTTCCTGCATGTGAGCGGTGCCGAAGCTCTGGTCGCCGCCAAGGCGGCCGACGATGCGATCGCCGCCGGCGAGACCCCATCGGCGCTCGCGGGTGTGCCCATCGCACTCAAGGACGTCTTCACCACCACCGACGCGCCGACGACCTGCGGCTCCAAGATCCTCGAGGGATGGGTTCCGCCCTACGACGCGGCGGTCACCGAACGTCTTCGCGCCGCGGGCATCCCGATCCTGGGCAAGACCAACATGGACGAGTTCGCCATGGGCAGCTCGACCGAGAACTCGGCGTACCAGTTGACCCGGAACCCGTGGGATCTCACCAAGATCCCGGGCGGCTCGGGTGGCGGTAGCGCGGCGGCACTGGCGTCGTACGAGGCCCCGCTGGCGATCGGCACCGACACCGGCGGCTCCATCCGCCAGCCGGCCGCGGTCACCGCGACCGTCGGCGTCAAGCCGACCTACGGCACCGTCTCGCGCTACGGCCTCGTCGCCTGCGCGTCGTCACTCGACCAGGGCGGCCCGTGTGGCCGCACGGTTCTCGACACCGCGATGCTGCACGAGGTCATCGCCGGGCACGACCCGCGCGACTCGACGTCGATCAACGTCCCGGTACCCGACGTCGTCGCGGCCGCCCGCGAGGGCGCCGAGCAGGACCTCAAGGGCGTGAAGATCGGTGTCGTCACCGAACTGCAGGGCGAGGGTTACCAGTCGGGCGTACTCGACTCCTTCCACCAGGCCGTGAAGTTGCTCACCGAGCGTGGCGCCGAGGTCATCGAGGTGAGCTGCCCGCACTTCACCTACGCGCTCGGCGCGTACTACCTGATCCTCCCGTCGGAGGTGTCGTCGAACCTCGCACGGTTCGACGCGATGCGCTACGGGTTGCGTGTCGGCGACGACGGTTCGCATTCCGCCGACGAGGTCATGGCGCTGTCCCGCGAAGCCGGCTTCGGCCCAGAGGTCAAGCGCCGCATCATGATCGGCACCTACGCCTTGTCGTCGGGTTACTACGACGCGTACTACGGTCAGGCGCAGAAGGTCCGCACCCTGATATCGCGCGACTTCGCCACGGCTTTCGAGAAGGTGGACGTGCTGATCTCGCCGACCACGCCGACCACCGCGTTCCCGATCGGGGAGAAGGTCGACGATCCGCTCGCGATGTACCTGTTCGATCTGTGCACGCTGCCGGTGAACCTCGCCGGCATCGGCTCGATGTCGGTGCCCTCGGGCCTGTCGGTCGATGACGGGATGCCCGTCGGTCTGCAGATCATGGCTCCCGCCCTTGCCGACGACCGCCTGTACCGGGTCGGCGCCTCCTACGAAGCGGCTCGCGGCCCGATCGTCTGACCGGCACTGCACGGCTCATCGGTGTGCCGGCCGGCGGACCGTCAGCCGCGCAACGGATGTGGCGGCCCGGCCTGTTCCGTCCCGTATCGGTGGCCGACGCCGGCCGCCCCGTCGAGCGCGCCGAGCAGGTCGATGCTCGTCTGCACGAAGCTGACCACGGGTAGCCACGGTGCGTCGGGAACCCGCGGACCACGGATGTGGGTGTCGCCGGTCGCCCGGTGCGGTCGCCACAGTTCGGCGAACGACCAGCGCACGACCGGATCGCTGGAATTGGCGAGGACCGCTCTCGGGGTACGGGACACCGCGGCGACGGTGCCCGCCGGCGGCGCGACCAGCACGGTCTCGTCGAGCAGCGCGGGATGCTCGTTCTCCAGCCACACCCGGGCGGCGTCGGCACCCACGGCGCCGAGACTCTGCCCGTAGAGAACCACTCGCGGACGTTCGTGCTCGGGCACACGATCGAGAACGGTCGCCAGCGCCGACACCACGGCGATCGCCGATTCCGCGGCCCTGGTCCGGTCGGACAGGAAGGCCTGCCAGGACGGCACCTGGGCGTACGGGAGGGTGAGAACCCGGACATCGCCGGCGAAACGGCTGGCGTAACCGTCGACGGCTGCGGAATCGACCCACCCCGATCCGGTCGGCACCGCGACCACGACCGCGCGCGCCGAAGGTCCGTCCGACACCGCCCACGTCCGCGTCAGTTCCGCTGCGGCATCGTCGAATCGGCCGTCCCTGAGCTCGCCGCGCAGCACGATGCGCGAATCCTGCTGCGCCGACGACGAGACCGGCAACGGCTGCCCGTCGGCCCCGGCGTCGGCGGGCGCCAGCAGTCCGGCCGTGAGTGCGAGGCCACCGGCGGCGGCCATCGCGGTGATCCGCGGGACGGCCACGATCGCCGCCACGATCAGCGCGGACGGCAACGTCGCCGCAGCGCACCACCCGAGGCCCGCGGGTACGGCGTCGACCGCCGACCGGATGAGGTTCTGCCACCAGAGCGCCACGCCGACCGCGCATCCGAGGATCACCACGCACGAGCCGAAGACGACGCGCCGGGCCTGTTCCTCCGGCTGCCGACGGGTACGCCGCGCGAGAATCATGCCGGTGCACGCTCCCAGAGCGCTGAGCAGAACGGTCAGGATCGCCGTCGTCGTCGCGTCGCGTGGCAGTGTGCCCGGGTAGAGCGCGACGAGGTGGCCGAGCGTGGCGGCGACACTGACGGCCGGGTGCGGCCACGATCGGAAAGTGCTGTCGCGCAACCACCGCGCGTCCCGGTGCGACGTCATCGCCGCACCTCGTACTCGTCGGGGTCGACCAGGGCGCGCTCGATGGTCGTGCCGACCAGCGCGGGCAGCGACTCACCCCGGGCCGGGGGACCGCCGTACTGACGCCAGGTGTTCCACGCCAGCCCGATGCGGGCCCCGTGCGCGGCGATCGTGCAGGCGGGCGAGCCGCAGGAGGCGTACATCCGGTCGATCAGCATGCGGTCCAGCGCGATCCGGGCCCACGCGCCGAGCGGTGCACCGTCTCGCTCGGCCGCCCGCAGCAGGTCGTAGCCGAGATCATGGGTGCGACACAGGGATGTGAACTGCGCCGGCAGGGGGACCGGTGACGAGCAGTCCCCGTCCGGGTCGACCGGGTATCCGTCGACGATTCGGGGCGAGTACCCCTGCGCCACGACGAAGGTCGGAGGAAGGAGCGTCACCGCGGTGGCCGGGTGCGGTCCCACGAGGGCGACGACCGCGGCCGCGTAGGGGTTGTGCGCATCGTCCGATGGCGCCGCCACCGACGTGCTCGTCGCTCCGAGAAGCGGACCCGCCACGGCGTGCGCGGTCGAGACCCACTGCCCGGCGAGGAGCGCGGTGAGGGTGAGCATCGCGGCCCACCAGTGCGAGCGCCGCCGGCGGTCCGGTGCGAAGGAATCGAGGGAACCGTGGAAGCCGTTGTCCAAAGGTGGTTTTCGGAAATCCTGTGATCCGGTCATGGTCATCGACGCTATGAGGTCGGACCCAACCGGCACATCGCTCCGCGGAGCCGTCCGAGGTCGTCCCCAGGCCGGTCCGCCGGCGCCGGACCCGTACGCCGGTATCGGGTAGTCTCCCTCGAAAGTATGAGGTCTTCGGGTCGTCGGCGGGCCTAGGGTGAGTGCATGTTCGGATACCGCAAGAAGCTCCGCGCGGTGGGGGCGTCCTCACTGGAATGGGTGTCGACCGCACCCGTGGCCCAGGACCCCGCGGTGCGGCACTACTTCTCGTCGCGCCTGAACTGGTTCTTCCTGTTCGTGGCGCTCGTCATGTACTCGGTCGCCTGGCCGACACTGCCCATCACCCACTCCATGCCGGTGTTCGTGCTTCCCGTGGTCGCCGCCTTCGCCGCCCTGCCGATCGCCCTCGCGTGGTCGGCCCCGCTGCTGGGATGGGCGATCTCGGTGGTCTCCGCGCAACTGATCGGCATCGTCGTCCCGGTTCGGGGTACGTGGGAGCTGACGATCCAGGTGACCCATCTCATCGAACTGCTGGTCCTCACGTTCATGGCCTTTCTCAAGTGCCCGCTGCGGTGGATTCCGGTGGTCTGGGTCTCGACCTCCATCGTCATCGCGTTCGCCGTGCAGCCGACCGCGCGCGTCGGGTGGGTCTTCGGGATCTCCGTGCTCGCGGTCGTGGTCGCGTTGTTGCGCGGCCTGATGGCCTCGCGCCGGCAGCTGGCGGTTCGCACCGAGCAGACCGAGGCCGCCGAAGCAGAGGCAGCCGTGCTCCAGGAGCGGGCGCGCATCGCCCGGGACCTGCACGACGTGGTCGCCCACCGGATGTCGATGGTGGTGGTGATGTCGCAGACCGCGAGATATCGCCTGCCTGATGTGAGTCCCTCGGCCGCAGCGGAATTCGAGGCGATCGCCGACGCGGCACGTACGTCCCTCGATGAGGTCCGGCAACTGCTCGGGGTCCTGCGCGTCGAGGGTACGGACGCCTCGCCGGCACCGAATCCGGGCCTGGGCGAACTCGATTCGCTGGTCGCCGAGACACGACGCGCCGGCGCCGAGGTCGCGCTCGTACTCGACGTCGACGCGGACGAGGTCGGTGAATCGGCTGCCCTGGTGATCTATCGAATCGTGCAGGAGTCGCTGGCCAACGCGACCCGACACGCCCCCGGCGGACGCGTGGACGTCGAGGTGTCGCGGACCGACGACGGCCTCGTCGACGTCGCCGTCGTCAACACTGCCGCGACCGCCGAGCCGCTGCAGATCGGTGGGAGTGGTGTGGGTATCCCCGGGATGATCGATCGTGCTCAGGCAGTGGGCGGTTCGCTCATCGCCTCGCCGACCCCGGCCGGGGGATTTGAGGTACGCGCCCGAATCCCGGCGTCGCCGCGACGTGAGGTCGTCGTTCCCGAGCCGATCGTGACCTCGTCGGGTTCCGGTGAGCCGCGGTCGCGACGACGGTAGCGTAACGGCGTGCCGATCACCGTAGTCATCGCAGATGACCAGGCCATGGTGCGTCAGGGCTTTTCGGCTCTGCTCGCCGCGCAGCCCGATCTCTCGGTCCTCGGCGACGCCGCCGACGGGGTCGAGGCCGTCGAGGTGTGTCGCCGCGTCCGTCCCGACGTCGTCCTGATGGATGTGCGCATGCCGCGCAAGGACGGTTTGTGGGCGGCCGAACAGATCCTCTCGTCGTCGTCGGAACCGCCCACGCGTGTGCTGATGCTCACGACCTTCGACATCGACGACTACGTGTACGAAGCCCTGCGGATCGGTGCCTCGGGCTTCCTGCTCAAGGACGCACCCGCCGACGAGCTGGTGCGGGCGGTGCGGGTGGTGGCCGCGGGCGAGGCGTTGCTGGCGCCGTCGATCACGCGGCGCCTGATCACCGAGGTCACCGCCAACCGTCGTCGACCGTCGCGGGACGACAAGCTCGACACCCTGACCCCGAGGGAACGCGAGGTCCTCGATCTGGTGGCGGACGGCAAGTCCAACGCAGAGATCGGTGCCGACCTGTTCGTCACCGAACAGACGGTCAAGACGCACGTGAGCAGCCTCCTGAACAAACTCCGACTCCGGGACCGAGCCCAGGCGGTCGTGTTCGCCTACGAGAACGGCATCAAGTGATTTCGCGGCCAGCGCCCGGCTCACCGGGGCACTAGATTGGGGATGTTCGTGCCGCGTGCTCGGCACCGGCCGTGTCCCCGGAGATGACGTCAAGGCTCCGGAGATGACGCAGGTTCGACGGATGACGACAGGGAGGGTGGTCTCACCAGATGGCCAAGAGGTTCGGCATTCTGACGTCCGGGGGAGACTGCCCCGGACTGAACGCGGTGATCCGCGGCGCAGTGCTCAAAGGTGAGACCGTGTACGGCCACGAGTTCGTCGGGTTCCGGGACGGCTGGGCCGGACTCGTCTACGGCGACATCGTCGAACTGAACCGGTCGACGGTACGCGGCCTGTCCAATCAGGGCGGCACCATCCTGGGCACGAGCCGGTTCGGTCCCTACTCCGAACCCGACGGCGGACCCGAGAACATCAAGAAGGTTCTGAAGAACCTCGAGATCGACGGCGTGATCGCGATCGGCGGCGAGGGCACCGCGGCGGCGTCGAAGAGACTGTTCGACGACGGCATCAACATCGTCGGGGTTCCCAAGACCATCGACAACGACATCGCCGCCACCGACTACACCTTCGGGTTCAACACGGCCGTGGAGATCGCCACCGAGGCCATCGACCGGCTTCGCACCACCGGCAATTCGCACAAGCGGTGCATGGTGCTCGAGGTGATGGGCCGCCACGCCGGCTGGATCGCCCTGCACTCCGGGATCGCGGGCGGCGCGCACGTGATCCTGATCCCCGAGAATCCGGAGAGCCTCGACCAGATCTGCGCCTGGGTCACCAGCGTCAAGTCGCGCGGCCGTTCACCGATGGTCGTCGTCGCCGAGGGCTTCACCCTCCCGGAGATGAAGGAGGCCCACTCCACCAAGGGCCTCGACGGCTTCAACCGCCCCCGGCTCGGCGGTGTGGCCGAGGTGCTCGCCCCGCTCATCGAGGAGCGGACCGGCATCGAGACCCGCGCCACCGTTCTCGGGCACATCCAGCGCGGCGGGGTGCCGTCGGCCTACGACCGGGTCCTGGCGACACGGATGGGGATGGCGACCGCCGACCTCGTCGCCGAGAAGGGCTGGGGGCAGATGGTCGCCCTGCACGGCACCGAGATCGCGCGGATCACCTTCGACGAGGCGCTCGGCGAACTCAAGACCGTGCCGCTGGATCAGTACAAGGAGATCCGGGTCATCTTCGGTTGAGCTCGGTGGCCGCGTCAGGCGACGGGCGCGGCCGTCGCGGCGGGCTCGCGCGGGATGATGATCCAGAGTGCCAGGTAGAGCAGCACCTGGGGTCCCGGCAGCAGCATCGACAGGATGAACAGGACGCGGACGAGCGTCGGGTCCCAGCCCCAGCGTTCGGCGATGCCGCCGCACACACCGCCCAGCCAGGAATTGGTGCGTGAACGCATCAGGCGTGGGCCGGTGTAGGCGGGTTGTGGGGTGGTCATCTCGTCCTCCTGGGTGGGCGTCCGTTGCGACGTTGTCCGTCGATGTCGTCGACGCTACGAGCGGGCGCACCTTTCCGGCATCGGTGATCACCCTGAACGTGCCCCTGGGATATCGCCGCATAAACTGACTGCCATGACTTCCGCAGCCGTCGACCTGTTGGACTACGACGACGTCCTCGCCGGTTTCGATCCGGTGATGGGCCTCGAGGTGCACGTCGAGCTGGGCACCGCGACCAAGATGTTCTGCGGGTGCCCCACCGAGTTCGGCGCCGACCCCAACACCCAGGTCTGCCCGGTGTGCATCGGCCTCCCCGGCTCGCTCCCGGTCGCCAACGCCAAGGCCATCGAGTCCGCGATCCGCATCGGCCTGGCACTCAACTGCGCCATCCGGCCGTCGAGTGTCTTCGCGCGGAAGAACTACTTCTACCCGGATCAGCCGAAGAACTACCAGATCTCGCAGTACGACGAGCCGATCGCCTACGACGGTTTCCTCGACGTCGTGCTCGGTGACGGCACCACATGGCGGGTGGAGATCGAGCGCGCCCACATGGAGGAGGACACCGGAAAGTCTCTGCACATCGGCGGGTCCACGGGCCGGATCCACGGGGCCAGTCACTCGCTGCTCGACTACAACCGCGCCGGCGTGCCGCTTGTCGAGATCGTCACGCGGCCCATCGAGGGCGCCGGGGAACGTGCACCGGAGGTCGCCAGGGCGTATGTGTCGGCGCTGCGTGATCTGCTCAAATCGCTGGACGTGTCGGACGTCCGCATGGACCAGGGGTCGATGCGCTGTGACGTCAACCTGTCGCTGAAGACGAAGGACGCCACCGAGTTCGGCACCCGCACCGAGACCAAGAACGTCAACTCGCTCAAGAGCGTCGAGGTGGCCGTCCGTCACGAGATGCGCCGCCAGGGCGCCATCCTGCGGGCCGGGGGTGAGATCGTCCAGGAGACGCGGCATTTCCACGAGACCGACGGCACCACCTCGGCCGGCCGTCGCAAGGAGACCGCGGAGGACTACCGCTACTTCCCGGAGCCGGATCTGCCGCCGGTGCAGCCGGACTCGGCGTGGATCGAGGAACTCCGAGCAACCCTGCCGGAACTGCCGTGGCTGCGTCGTGCCCGCATCCAGGAGGAGTGGGGAGTGTCCGACGAGGTGATGCGTGACCTCGTCAACGTCGGCGCGGTCGACCTCATCATCGCCACCGTCGACGCCGGGACATCACCCGAGGCCGCACGCGGATGGTGGGTGTCCTTCCTTGCGCAGCAAGCGAACTCGCGTGGAGTGGAACTCGCCGACCTGCCCATCACGCCCGGCCAGGTCGCCGAGATCATCGGGATGGTCGACGAGGGCAAGCTCACCACCAAGCTCGCGCAGCAGGTCGCGACCGCCGTCCTCGACGGTGCGGGTGAACCCGCACAGATCGTCGCCGACCGCGGTCTCGAGGTGGTTCGCGACGACTCCGCTCTCCAGAAGGCCGTCGACGACGCCCTCGCCGCGAACCCCGACATCGCCGAGAAGATCCGCGGCGGAAAAGTCCAGGCCGCCGGCAAGATCGTCGGCGATGTCATGAAAGCGACTCGCGGACAGGCAGACCCGGCTCGCGTGAAAGAACTGGTCATCGCGGCCTGTTCCTGACGGCTGACCGCAGAACTCCCGCTCCCTGAGGAGCGAGCTTGCGAGCGTCACCCCGCTCCCTGATCCGAATGAGCTACAGGTCCTTTGCTCCCTGATTCGAGTGAGCTGCAGGTCCTTTGCTCCCTGATTCGAGTGAGCTGCAGGTCCTTTGCTCCCTGAGGTGCGAGGAGCGATAGACGGTATGAGGGCCTTGGGGCCGAAGGCCTCAAGCTGCAAACACATCGTGGGTTGCTGCTGCTGAGTTCACACTCGGCGGTAGCACCACATTGCAGATCAGGAGGCCTCCGGTGATTGTTCAGGGTACAAGTGTCGGATTGGATGTTCACGCACGTTCGGTGGTCGCTCACGCCATCGATGAGGACAGCGGCAACGTGATTCGGGAGACGTTGGTTCCCGATGCGGCGACCATCGTGAGCTGGCTTCACAGCTTGGCTCCGCCTGTGCGGGTTGCCTACGAGGCCGGTCCGACGGGTTTCGGATTGGCTCGGGCGATCACTGCGGCCGGGATGGAGTGTGTGGTTGCCGCGCCCTCGAAGCTGCAACGGCCAGCCGGGGACCGCGTCAAGACCGATGCCCGAGACGCTGCGCACCTGGCGAAGTTGCTGCGCCTGGGCGAGGTAGTCGCGGTCGGTGTGCCCGAGGAGGGTACCGAAGCGGCCCGTGATCTGGTCCGCGCCCGCGAGGACGCTCGCAGCGACCTGATGCGGGCGCGGCATCGATTGTCCAAACTGCTTCTGCGCCAGGGGATCGTCTACTCCGGCGGGAAACCCTGGACCGGTGTTCATCAACAGTGGCTGCAGCGTCAACGTTTCGAGCTGCCGCTGTTGCAAGCCGCCTTCGACAACGACCTGGACGCGGTGTTGAGCGTGACCGCACGCCGAGACCGCCTCGATGAGCTGATCGAACAGACCGCGGCCACCGATCCGTGGCGGGCTGTGGTCACCCGATTGTCATGTCTGCGGGGTGTGTCGACGCTGACCGCGTTCGCTCTGGCCGTCGAGATCGGCGACTGGTCGAGGTTCAGTGGCGCCACGATCGGCCCCTACGCCGGGTTGGTGCCCTCGGAATACTCGACCGGCGGTACCCGCAGTCAGGGATCGATCACCAAGGCCGGGAACGCCCACGTGCGGCGGTTGCTGGTCGAGGCGGCCTGGCAACACCGGCGGCCCTACGGCACGCCCGGACAGACCATGCGCCGTCGGTGGGAGGCCGCCTCACCCTCGGCCCGCGCCCGTGGCCATGCCGGCAACCGACGGCTACACAAGCGTTGGCAACAATTCGACCGCCGCAGCAAACATCCCTGCGTGGCCAACACCGCGATCGCTCGTGAGCTCGCCGGCTGGTGCTGGTCGCTGGCGGTGCTCGACGACTAACCAGCACTGACACACAATCTTGGCCACCCGCCGCGACTGCGCTGTGGTGAACAGGGAACGAATCCACGGCGTCGCTATGTGCGCCAGCACCTCTGGGTGCACGGTACGCACGCTTACATAGACCCGTCGGTCAGCGTTTTCATCTCCTGTCGAACACCGTTGAGCGGTAACCAACCCGCGTATATCAGTCCGACAACACCGTCGCGAGTAACGACCACCACACACCGCGGCGGGTGGCCAACCCCCCACTACAGCCCCCTAGCAAGGAGGCCAACTCGCCATGGAACTTGACAAAGCAGCACTACATATCAGCGACGAGCCACGAAGACATCCCAGGGGTGCTAGGTGTCAAGCGGCGAGGTTGGTGCGGTGGTTCCAGGCGGTGTGTTCGTTGTAGGGGGGTGCGGTGTTTGAGGCAGCCGTGGAGGATGCCGATGAGTCGGTTGGCGACCGCACGCGATGCTTGGCTGTGGGACTTCTTCTGGTCTCGGAGGCTGTCGTAGTAGGCGCGGGCGCCGGGACTGCCGGTCAGGGCGCTTTGCGCCATCCGTAGGGCGGCGTCGTTGAGTCGGGTGTTGCGGATGTGGCGGGCCAACACGACGTGTCCTTTGCCCGAGGCGATGGTCCGTGGTGAGGTACCGGCGTAGTTTCTGCGAGACTTGGCGGTGGCATAGCGTTCGGGGTCATCCCCGAACTCGCCGAGCATCCGGGCGCCGGTGATGTCACCGACTCCGGGCATGGACAGGTAGATCGCGGCGTCCGGATGCGCTTTAAAAGACTGAGCCATAGTGGTTTCGAGTTGAGTGATCTGGGTGTTGAGAGCGGCCAGCATTTCCACGGTCGCGGTGACTGTCGCCGCATAGGCTGCGGTGAGTGTCTCCGGTGCGCTCAGGTGGCCGCCACCGCGTAGAGCCTGCTGGATGTCGCGGGCGCGTTGGTCGGTATTGCGTTGCCGGCCACCCTTTTTCAGGGCTGATCGGATTGCCGCGACCGTCAGTGCCGCCCCCTGTCGTGGGGTTGGAGCGCGTCGTAACACGCTCAGGCAGTCGGTGTGGGCGAGGTCGCCGCCGAAGGCATCGACCGCGGCCGGATAGTAGGCGCCGAGTTGGGAGCGCAACACATTCTGTTGTGCCGAGCGCGCCCACACCAGGTTCTGATGGGTGCGGGCCATCACCGTGATCGCCTCGGCAGCGACAGTATCGGCGGCGACGAGCCGATGGTTGTGCCGGTCGGTACGCACCAGATCAGCGAGGGTTTTGGCATCGGCCTTATCGGATTTGGTGCCCCCGACATGGTGGCGGTCACGGTAGCGCGACACCGACAACGGGTTGATCGCGAACACCAGATAGCCCGCACCGACCAGGGCGGTGACCCACATGCCGTGATCGGTTTCGATACCCACCGCCACCTCGGTGGGATCCTGGGCATACCGGGCGATCAGTTCATGCATTGTGGTGACACCTGCAGCGGTTTCGGGTAGGCGGCGGGTGGCCAGGATGGTGCCGTGCTCATCCATCACGCACACGTCGTGATGATCTGACGCCCAGTCGTTGCCCATAAAGATCATGACACTCGTTCACCTCGTCTTCAGTCGTCTCGACGATCTCGATGTGAACCTGCGGGAGTCACCCTGGACGCGGCCTAATGGATCAGTGCTCACCCACATGTTTCGGGGGCACGACATCCCAGAAGCGTTCTAGCGGGTGATCCTCGCCCGGCCGGGCCACGGTCTTCGTGTAGAAATCCGACCACCGTTTCAGGGCCTGGCAGTGGTCACCGACCGGGGAGGCTCACACGACCAGCATCCCCTCCAAGAGGAAGCCGATCCACCCCCATTAGGGCTTGGTGACGCAGGTTTCGGAGCCCTTCGCGGCTCGCTTCGCTCGCACCTCAGGGAGCAATGGGGGCGCTTCGCTCGCACCTCAGGGAGCGGTTGGGGCCGCTATAGCTCCTCGCACCTCGCACCTCGGGGACAGAGGGTGTGCGGGTCCGCGGTACTGAGAGCCGAGCGTCACGTCCGGTCGTTGCCACCGCCGGCGGGCAGGAAGCGGAACACGCGGTCGTCGGTGGGCTTCGGTGTCCCCACTTCTTTGTTGACGGTCGCCACCTGCAGCAACCCGTTGGGCAGCGCGGCCATCCGGCCGAGTGCGCCGTACCGGCGTTCGAGCACGACGGCCGGTGCGGTGATCGTCGGCTCCTCACGCGTCGGCTCGTTGATGGCCT
Organism: Gordonia sp. G4; assembly: GCF_057770005.1. Taxonomy (NCBI): domain Bacteria; kingdom Bacillati; phylum Actinomycetota; class Actinomycetes; order Mycobacteriales; family Gordoniaceae; genus Gordonia; species Gordonia sp. G4. Next base: position 5,262,221 of record NZ_CM173442.1, on the reverse strand, counting down.
CGATGCGCTGCGTCCGCGTCGTCGACACGAAGATGCTGCCGGCGGCGACACCGCACCCGGCGATCTGTGGCCGGTCGGGCCAGGTCCACAGCACCTTGGGTCCACCTTCTTCGAGCACCTGCACGCGATCCTCGGTGGCCGTCTGGTCGGCGACGTAGACGGTCCCGGTGGAAGCGTTGGGGCACAACGACACCGTGGACCCGAACCCGGATGCGAGGATCGCCGGACGGGGACTCGCGCCCGAGGTGAACGAGGTGACCAGCAGCACCTTGCCGGCAAGCGAAGACGGATCGTCGGCGGCCGCGGGATTCCCGGCATTGCCGGTGGCGACCACGAGTTCGGTCGGCGACCGGAAGTACATCGCGCCCATGTTCCCGGTGGCGCCCTTCGGGATGCCGGTGAGGATCGGCTTGGGCACGTCACCCGGCGCCAGGCGGACGATCCGATTGTCCGACGGGGTCGTGATGTAGGCGTAGATCAACCGGTCCTGGGAGTAGGTGGGGGAGAAGGCGAAATCGATCAGACCGCCGTCACCGGACGCGTCGACCGGCGCCTCGCCCAGGGTCCGGGCGGGACCGTAGCGCTTGGTGGTGAGGATCTTTCCGGTCGTGCGTTCGGCGACGACCGTCACCTCGCCCTGCTCGTCGCCGGGCATCACACCGCCGGTCGACGCGAGGCAGGTGGCGATGACCGCGGGGTCGGGGTCGACGCACGGACCGGTCGGCGGCGGCTGTGTCTCCCGAGGGGTCTCGGGGGGCGGAGTCGGCTCGGGCTGGCCGCTCGGCCGGTTGTTGGGGCTGAACGCGCCGGCCTCGCGCTGGTTGTCCTGCGCGGTGAAATCCGCACAGCCGCCGACCAGGACGACCACCGCGGTCAGCACCGTCAGCAGGGTGCGCCACCGAACCCGTACCCGTCGATCCGCCGAGGCGGGTGAACTCGGCCGGCCGGCATGACCGCGCGTGCCCGTCGGGCGCCCCTTCCACATGGCGTCCACAGTAGTGGTGCCCCGGCTCGTGGTGCCCGAGCGTGGTGCCCCGACTCACCCCGCCGGGGTGCGAGGGCCGCGGTGCGCGAGCCTCTAGAGTCGGGCGTGTGAGCGAACGCGACACGTCGGGCACCAGCGGGCGCGACACACCGGCGACGAGTCCCTACGACGAACCGACCGGACAGATTCCGGTCCCGGGTACCGGGGGTGGAGTGCCCAGCGCGGGCACCGGCCCGGGGGCCGCGCGTCCCGAGGCCGGTCCGCCGACACCACCGGCGGTGACCGACCGCGACGACTTCTACAACCGGCACGCCCGGCGGTCCCCGGCGCCCTATTCACGAGTGGACGACCTCGACGACCTCGATCCCGGCGACGTGGAGACCCGTCCCGCCGCCGCGGGTCCGCCGACGACCTCGAGTCCTGCCGCACCGCCCCCACGCTCCGCCGCACCGGCCACGGGCCCGGCAGCGCCGGCGGACGACGATTTCGAGACCGTCCAGTTCGCGAAGCCTCCCGGGCCCGCGCGCGTGCCGCCCGCGGACGACGCGATCACCACCCCTGAGCCCGCCCTCCCGCCGGCCGGCACCGCGCGCTACGACTTCCTCGATGACGACGACGATGCGTCATCCCGCACCCGTGCCCGCGACGAGTCGGCGGCCACCGAGGTGTTGGACGACGAGCCTCGCGCGCGTCGTCGGTTCGGCCGTCGCCGAACCGACGACGACACCGACGTCCGGCCGGACGCGGCGGCCGACGACCTGGAGGAGGCCCTCGCGAAGTCGCGGCGCGGCACGATCGACCTGGGTCTGCTGGTACTGCGCGTCGCGCTCGGCGGTCTGGTCGGAGCCCACGGGCTGCAGAAGCTCTTCGGACTGTGGAACGGCCCGCGACTCAGCGGATTCGAGTCGATGCTCGTCGACGCCGGGTTCACCGCCGACTATGCGCAGATCCTCGCGATCGTCGGCGCCCTGTCGGAGACGATCGGCGGACTCATGGTGATCCTCGGCCTCCTGACGCCGATCGGGGCGTCGGCGATCCTCGGCACGATGCTCGTCGCCGCGGCCTTCAAGATGTCGATGGCGGACGGCTTCTCGTTCTTCGCCGCTGCCGGCGGAGTCGAGTTCGAGCTCTTCCTCGCGGTGGCCGCGGCGGTCGTCATCCTGACCGGACCGGGTCTGTACTCGCTCGACTATCCCCGAGGCTGGGCGCGGCGGCCGTTCGTCGGCTCGTTCCTCTGGCTCATCGTCGGCGCGGCCGCGGCCGTCGCGGTCTGGGTGCTCGCGAACGGCAGCAATCCACTGGTGTGACCCGAGCGGACAACGAATGCGGGGTACGTGTCGGATTCCGACACGTACCCCGCATTCTGTGGTGAGGGGTCAGTCGACCTGACGCACCGCGCCGCGGTCGGCCGACGTTGCGAGCTTGGCATAGGCGCGCAGCGCGGTGGTGACCGTGCGCTGGCGGTCCTTCGGCTGCCACGGACGCTCGGAGGCCTCCATCTTGGCGCGGCGCTCAGCGAGCACGTCGTCGTCGACGAGGACCTCGAGACGGCGGGTCTTGACATCGATGAGGATCCGGTCGCCGTCCTCGACGAGCCCGATGGCACCACCCGACGCGGCTTCGGGAGACATGTGGCCGACCGACAGACCCGACGATCCGCCGGAGAACCGGCCGTCGGTGATGAGGGCGCACTTCTTGCCCATCCCGGTGCCCTTCATGAAGGCCGTCGGGTGGAGCATCTCCTGCATTCCGGGGCCGCCCGCGGGACCCTCGTAACGCACCACGAGGACCTCGCCGGCCTGGATGGTCTTGGACAGGATGACCTGGACGGCGTCCTCCTGGCTCTCGACGACGCGGGCCGGGCCCTCGAAGTGCCACAGGTCCTCGTCGATGCCCGCGGTCTTCAGGACCGCCCCGTCGGGCGCGAGGTTGCCGCGGAGCACGCACAACCCGCCCTCGACGGTGTAGGCGTGCTCGAGGTCTCGGATGCATCCGCCCTCGGCGTCGGTGTCGAGCGAACTCCACCGGTTGGCCGTCGAGAACGGGGTGGTGGTGCGGACGCCGCCCGGTGCTGCGTGGAAGAGTTCGACGGCCTCGTCGATCGCCTTGCCGCCGCGGATGTCCCAATCGTCGAGCGCCTGGGCCATCGTCGGGGTGTGGACGGTCGAGGCGGTGTCGTCGAGCAGACCCGCGCGCCGCAATTCGCCGAGGATGGCCGGGATTCCGCCTGCCCGGTGAACGTCCTCCATGTGGTAGTCGGAGTTCGGCGAGACCTTCGAGAGGCACGGGACGTTCCGGCTGATCTCGTCGATGACCGTGAGGTCGAAGTCGGCGACCTCGCCCTCCTGCGCGGCGGCGAGGATGTGCAGAACGGTGTTGGTCGAGCCGCCCATCGCGACGTCGAGTGCCATGGCGTTACGGAAGGCGGTCGGCGTCGCGATGTTCCGCGGGAGCACCGACGCGTCGTCGTCGCGGTACCAGCGCGTCGCGGCGTCGACGACGACGGTGCCGGCGCGCCGGAACAGGGCGCGACGTGCCTCGTGCGTGGCCAGGGTCGAGCCGTTGCCGGGCAGGGCGAGCCCGAGCGCCTCGGTCAGGCAGTTCATCGAGTTGGCGGTGAACATGCCCGAACACGATCCGCAGGTCGGGCATGCCGCCGCCTCGACCTCGCTCAGGCCCGCATCGTCGACGTCGCTGTTGGCCGACGCGGAGATGGTGGTGATCAGATCCGACGACGGGTGCGCGACATCGCCGACGACGACGGCCTTGCCGGCCTCCATCGGTCCGCCCGAGACGAACACGGTCGGGATGTTCAGGCGCATCGCGGCATTGAGCATGCCCGGGGTGATCTTGTCGCAGTTCGAGATACACACGAGCGCGTCCGCGGTGTGGGCGTTGACCATGTATTCGACGGAGTCGGCGATGATCTCGCGACTGGGCAGCGAGTAGAGCATGCCGCCGTGACCCATCGCGATGCCGTCGTCGACGGCGATGGTGTGGAACTCGCGTGGCACGCCACCGGCTGCCCGCACGGCCTCGGCCACGATGTCGCCGACATCCTTCAGATGTACGTGCCCCGGCACGAACTGGGTGTACGAGTTGGCGATCGCCACGATCGGCTTGCCGAAATCGTCGTCGGTCATCCCGGTGGCGCGCCACAGGGAGCGGGCGCCGGCGGCTTCACGGCCGACGGTGGTGGTGCGTGACCTCAGGGCAGGCATGGCTTCCTCGAATCGATCGTCTGGCTCGGGTGGGCCCGGCGCGATCGGACGTGCGATGACGGACCGGCGCCGGACTCTTCGGCTCAACACCGCGACCCCGGGTGTTGTTTCCCACGGGCTGTGGCCGGGACGAGGCTGTGTTGACGGGCGCCGCCTCGCTGAGGGTGGGCGTGGGGGAGCGCCGAGAAGTCAGGCTACTCCGCCGTGAGATGGGGGAACAAAACGATTCGGACGTGCCCGGCACGACGTCGCCGGCACCACGTAGCGGCGGTGTCAGATCCCCAGCACCGCTTTGGCGATCGAGAAGTAGACGAGGAGGCCGGTGGCGTCGCAGAACGTGGAGATGAACGGTGTGGAGAAGACCGCGGGATCGACGCGGATGGACTTCGCGACCAGCGGCATCACGCCGCCCACGGTCGCGGCCAGCGCGCACACCGACAGGATCGTCAGACCGATGACCACACCGATGTCGAGGCCGTACACGAGTGCGGCGACGGTGAAGCCGGCCAGTCCGAGCAGTGCGCCCATGGTCAGCCCGACGCGGACCTCCTTGGCGGCGACGCGGGTGACGTCGCGTGGGGCGACCTCCTCGGTGGCGAGTGCGCGGGTCACGGTCGTCGCCGCCTGCGAACCGGTGTTGCCGCCGATCCCGGTGAGCAGGGGGATGAACAGGGCCAGCGCGACCCGCTGTTCGAGGGTGCCCTCGAAGATCTCCAGGACGTTGACGGTGAGGATGGCCGACACCGCGAGGACGAACAGCCACACGATCCGGGCTCGGGTGATCGACAGGATGGAGGCGAACAGGTAGGGATCGCGGAGCGGTTCGCGCGCGCCGGCCCGAGCCTCGTCGGTGTCGCGGGCCTGCTCGACGACTTCGACGGCGTCGTCGATGGTCAGGACCCCGACCAGGCGCCGGTCGTTGTCGACGACCGGCATCGCGAGAATTCCGCGGTCCACGCACCGCTGCGCGGTGGCCTCGGCATCGTCGTCGGCATGCGCGAACATCGGTTTGTTCATCAGGTCGCGGACGGAGTCGGCGGGATCGGCCAGGAGGAGATCGCGCAGGCTGACCACACCGCACAGGGAACGGGAACCGTCGAGGACGGGGACGGTGTAGATCGTCTCCGCGGCGTGTCCGCGTTCGCGCACGCGAGCCAGGGCGTCGCCGGCCGGTTCGTCCTCGCGCGCGTGGACGAACTCGGGACTCATCCGGCGCCCCACCGAACCTCTCGGATAGCCGAGGACGACGGCGGTCATGTCGCGTTCGGCGGGGGAGAGTTGCTGGATCAGCGACTTGGCGACTCCCGCGGGCAGCTCGTCCAGCAACTCGGCGCGGTCGTCGGGGTCGAGACGGTCGAAGGCGGCGGCCACCTCGACGGTTCCGAGATCATCGATGAGGCGGCGCTGCGAGCCGGCGGACAGGTCGTCGAACACCTCCACAGCGAGGTCCTTGGCCAGCAGGCGGAACGCGACCCCGCGGGATTTGTGGGGGAGCCGGTCGAGCAGGGCGGCGATGTCGCCCGCCGGCAGCGTTGACAGCATCGTCCCGGCGTCTGCGAGGCGTCCTGCCGAGATCAGTTCGTCGAGTTCACCGGCGTCGAGTGTTCGGGCGTGCTCCACGGCCGCACTCTATCGCCGCCACGCCGGGCGACGAGATGAGGGAACGAGATCAGAAGAAGGCGCGGCGGTGCTCTGCGATCGCGCGTGCCGCCGACGACTATTCGGCGGAACGGGCCGCCTCGAAGGGGTCCGGGATTCGACCGCCGCTGACGATCGACAACGCCGGGAGATCACGGAAACCGATGGCGGGCAGACGGACTCGACTGCCGTCGGTCAGCACCGCCCGCACCGAACTCCATTTCGGGAACTGCAGCCCCGCGACCTCCGGCCAGGCGATCTCGGTCGTGGAGAACATCCGGACGGCGCGCAGGCCGTCCTCGGTGACCACGGTCCGCAGCCGGTGGATCCACAGCCACAGCACCACCGGCACGACCAGGGCGAAGGTGAACCACGGAGAGGCGCCGACCAGCAGCACGACCACCAGGGCGACCATCGGGACCGTGAAGTAGGCGATCCGATTGATACGGAACGTCACCGGGTAGTCGAACGTGACGTCGTCGTCGGCCGGGGCCGTGCTGGTCTTCGGGTCTGTCGTGGCGGTCTTCGGGTCTGCGGGGTCGGTGGAATCTGTCGGCACTCGTCCATTGTGCCAACCTCGTCGGAGTCTCCCTGTCGACGGGTTCGTCGCGCCGGACCCGATGGGCACTGCGGAAGCGACCGGCACGACCTGTGCGTTCCCACAGTGTGGGACGGCATGGTCCGGAGTTTGACTCAGAACCGAACACAGTCCTACCGTGAACGCGTGATGCAGAACGGGATCCTCGTAGTAGTCGGCTGGCGCGTCTTCGCCTGACCGGTCACTCGCAGACCCCCAACCGGCATCGACGCGCCACCCTCGAACAGCGGAAGCTGTCGGGGGTTTTTTCATGCCAGGTACTTCCATCACCGATATCGGATTCCACAACCAAGATGAGGATCGTGCAGTGAGCGCACCAACAGCACGCACCGACGCCGGCCGCACCGAGCCGTCGCGTAACGCAGGACTGCGGCAGCAGTCTCCGGCGGCGGGCAACCTCCGTGCGGTAAACCAGCACACCGTTGCGCCCGAGCGCGTCAGCGGCGCCCAGTCTGTGGTTCGTTCCCTCGAGGAACTCGGTGTCGAGGTCGTCTTCGGCATTCCGGGTGGCGCGGTCCTGCCGGTCTACGACCCGCTCCTGGACTCACAGAAGGTCCGGCACGTCCTCGTCCGTCACGAGCAGGGCGCCGGCCACGCCGCGACCGGGTACGCCCAGGTCGCCGGACGCGCAGGCGTCATGATGGCCACGTCCGGTCCCGGTGCCACCAACCTGGTGACCCCGCTTGCCGACGCCCAGATGGATTCGGTGCCCGTCGTCGCGATCACCGGCCAGGTCGGACGCGCGCTGATCGGCACCGACGCGTTCCAGGAAGCCGACATCTCCGGTATCACCATGCCGGTCACCAAGCACAACTTCCTGGTCAGCCGGGCGATCGACATCCCGAAGACCATCGCGGAGGCGTTCCACATCGCCGAGAGCGGTCGTCCCGGCGCGGTCCTGGTCGACATCCCCAAGGACATCCTGCAGGCGCAGACCACGTTCTCGTGGCCGCCGCAGATCGACCTGCCCGGCTACCGTCCGGTCACCAAGCCGCACGGCAAGCAGGTTCGCGAGGCGGCCCGCCTGATCAACGCCGCGACGTCGCCGGTGCTCTACGTCGGCGGCGGTGTCATCAAGGCGAACGCGTCGGCGGAACTGCTCGAACTGGCCGAGCTCACCGGTATCCCGGTGGTCACGACTCTGATGGCGCGCGGCGCGTTCCCCGACAGTCACCAGCAGCACCTGGGCATGCCGGGCATGCACGGCACGGTGGCGGCGGTCGCGGGTCTGCAGCGCAGCGACCTGCTGATCACCCTGGGAGCGCGCTTCGACGACCGGGTCACCGGCCAGCTGTCGTCGTTCGCGCCGAACGCGAAGGTCATCCACGCCGACATCGACCCTGCGGAGATCGGCAAGAACCGGCCCGTCGACGTGCCGATCGTCGGTGACTGCAAGGCGGTCATCGAGGAGCTCACCGAGGCCCTGCGCGACGAGCGGGCGACCAGCGGCTCGACTCCCGACATCTCGCAGTGGTGGTCCTACCTCGACAACCTGCGGCGGACGTACCCGCTGAGCTACGACCGTCAGACCGACGGTTCGATGTCGCCGGAGTTCGTCATCCAGGCCCTCGGCAAGGCCGCCGGACCGGACGCGGTGTACTGCGCGGGCGTCGGCCAGCACCAGATGTGGGCCGCGCAGTTCATCTCCTACGAGAAGCCGCGCACGTGGCTCAACTCCGGCGGTCTGGGCACGATGGGCTACGCGGTGCCCGCCGCCATGGGCGCCAAGGCCGCCGACCCCGACGCCGAGGTGTGGGCGATCGACGGTGACGGCTGCTTCCAGATGACCAATCAGGAACTCGCGACCTGCGCGATCGAGGGAATCCCGATCAAGGTGGCGCTGATCAACAACGGCAACCTGGGCATGGTTCGTCAGTGGCAGACGCTCTTCTACGAGGAGCGGTACTCGAACACCGATCTGTCGACCCACTCGCGGATGATCCCGGACTTCGTCAAGCTCTCGGAGGCGCTGGGCTGCGTGGCATTCCGCGTCGAACGCGAAGAAGACGTCGACGAGGTGATCGCGAAGGCCCGGGAGATCAACGACCGTCCGGTGGTCATCGACTTCATCGTCGGCAAGGACGCCCAGGTCTGGCCGATGGTCGCCGCCGGTACCGGCAACGACGAGATCATGGCCGCACGCAACATCCGGCCGCTGTTCGACGACGAGGAGTCGGCGTCGGGTCCGGTGGAGATTCACCAGACGATGGACGGCCATCAGACGGTCGAGAACGCACCGGCCGACCGCGCAACCGAGAAGGACGAGCAGTGAGCACCACCCATACCCTCAGCGTCCTGGTCGAAGACCGGCCCGGCGTCCTGGCGCGCATCTCGGCGTTGTTCTCGCGGCGCGGGTTCAACATCGAGTCGCTCGCTGTCGGCCCCACCGAACTCAAGGGCATCTCCCGGATGACGATCATGGTCTCCGTGGAGGACTTCCCGCTCGAGCAGGTCACCAAGCAGCTCAACAAGCTGATCAACGTGATCAAGATCGTCGAGCAGGACCCGGGGAGTTCGGTCTCGCGCGAGCTGATGATGGTCAAGGTGCGCTCGGACTCGACGGTGCGCACCGAGGTCATCGAGGTCGTGAATCTGTTCCGCGCCAAGGTCATCGACGTCTCGCCCGAGTCGCTCACCATCGAGGCCACGGGTACGTCGGAAAAGCTCGAAGCACTTCTGCGGATGCTCGATCCGTATGGAATCCGGGAGATCGCGCAATCGGGTGCGGTGACCCTCGGTCGAGGACCGAAGAGCATGTCGGCCAACCGCTGACAGAGAATCCCGCTGTCGTCGTGCGCATCTGAGCACCGGCGATGAGCGACAAGAGAATTACGTCCCCGGCGGATTCCGAAATCCACCGAGGACACCACATATCGAAGGGAAACATAGTGGCCATCGAACTGTTCTACGACGACGACGCGGATCTGTCGATCATCCAAGGTCGCAAGGTCGCGGTGATCGGCTACGGCAGCCAGGGCCATGCGCATTCGCTGTCGCTGCGCGATTCCGGCGTCGATGTCGTGATCGGCCTGCGCGAGGGCTCCAAGTCCAAGGCCAAGGCCGAGGAGCAGGGCCTCAAGGTGCTCACCGCCTCCGAAGCCGCCGCATGGGCCGACGTGATCATGGTCCTGGCGCCCGACACCTCGCAGGCCTCGATCTTCACCGAGGACATCGAGCCGAACCTGCAGGACGGCAACGCGCTGTTCTTCGGCCACGGCCTCAACATCCACTTCGGCCTCATCAAGGCGCCCGAGAACGTGACCGTCGCGATGGTCGCCCCCAAGGGCCCCGGCCACCTCGTGCGTCGCCAGTTCGTCGACGGCAAGGGCGTTCCCGCGCTCATCGCCGTCCACCAGGATCCCAAGGGCGAGGGTCAGGCACTCGCTTTGAGCTACGCCAGCGCCATCGGCGGTGGTCGTGCCGGAATCATCAAGACCACCTTCAAGGAAGAGACCGAGACCGACCTCTTCGGCGAGCAGGCCGTGCTGTGCGGCGGCACCGAGGAACTGGTCAAGACCGGCTTCGAGGTCATGGTCGAGGCGGGTTACGCCCCGGAGATGGCCTACTTCGAGGTGCTGCACGAGCTCAAGCTCATCGTCGACCTCATGTACGAGGGTGGCATCGCCCGCATGAACTACTCGGTCTCCGACACCGCCGAGTTCGGCGGATACGTGTCGGGCCCGCGGGTCATCGACGCCGACACCAAGGAGCGCATGCGCGGCATCCTCACCGACATCCAGGACGGCACCTTCGTCAAGCGCCTCGTCGCCAACGTCGAGGGCGGCAACAAGGAGCTCGAGGGTCTGCGCAAGGAGAACGCCGAGCACCCGATCGAGGTCACCGGCAAGAAGCTGCGCGACCTGATGAGCTGGGTGGATCGCCCGATCACCGAGACCGCCTGAGTCGCAACGACAAGCGGGCCCGCACCGAAAGGTGCGGGCCCGTTTTCGTCTCCGCAAACCCACCCCTTTTCGTCAAACCCACCGGGATCTCGGGGGGAGGAAATACCGAAAAAGGGTGGATTTGGCTAGCCGTCAGTGGGCCGCACGACTCGTCGCCACGGAACTCCGCTGACGGGCGGTGCCGTCCCGCTCACGACGATCCACTCACGGATGCACGAGATCCGCCCCAGAACACGACGACGCCCCGGAGGAGAATCATCCGGGGCGTCGGTGGGGGTGGGACTCGGAGTCGTCAGGCGACCCGGAAGCCCCGGTAGGCGTCGAGCGAAGCGATCCGCTTGAGGATCGGCTGGATGTTGGTTCCGGTCTCGGGGCCGAGGCAGCCGAGGAAGTAGTAGGCGTTGACCATTCCGACGAGGCGATCGCCGACGACGACCGGGCTGCCGGAGTCACCTTCGATCACGCACATCTGGCTGACGTGGACGTCGCCGTCGGAAAACCAGGCGATACCGCAGGTGTTGCCGGTGGTCCGGCCTTCTTTGCAGGCGATCGTCGGGAAGGCGAGGGGCTTCGGGTCGACCGAGCGGATCGTCACGCCGCGCACGGTACGCAGCGGCACGACGCGCGAGGCGTCGAATTCGATGATCGCCATGTCGAGATCGGGAGCGGTGTACGTGATGGTGCCCGCCTGGCCGCGATCCTGGAAGGTCTCGGAGTACACCTTCTGACCGGGTGTGCCGCAATGTCCCGCGGTGACGCCGATGAGCTTGTTGGTCTTCGAGCGGCCGATGGTGGTCATCGTGCAGGCCGCGGCCGAATTGCCGCCCTTGAGCACCAGGATGCCGGAGCCGCCTCCCAGGAAAATCTTCGCCGGTGCGGCGACCGCGACGCCCCCTCCCCAGCCGGCCAGCACCGTCGCAGCCAAAACCGCCAACAGCACTGTCAGCTTCTTCGTCATCCGCACTCCACTTCTCGGGTCCAACCAGTTCTCGGTCACGGGCATTCGGCCACCCGTCGGGACTTCGAAACTGGCGGCAAGCACACCGTACCGGTCCCCCCGGGCGCTCACGGCTGCGTGGGATCGACCCGCGGTCGGTTTGCAACACTTCCGTGATGCTCCATGCAAGGTAACCGTAATGCGGGTCACACTCTACCCATGCAGGAGGACAGGACTCCGAATTCGGGGTAGGCCACGTGCTCGGCGGCACCTACCACACCTTTAAGCTGTCGTACGGAGTCGTCACCGACACTCCGCATCGCCGATCGTGAAACCGCACTCCCCGAACCTGGAGAAATGACTGTGAGCTCTGCTGGCCGCCCGGTTGTACTCATCGCCGACAAGCTGGCGCCGTCCACCGTGGAAGCACTCGGTGACGGTGTCGAGGTGCGATGGGTCGACGGTCCGGATCGTCCCAAGTTGCTCGAGGCGGTCGTCGACGCCGACGCCATCCTGGTCCGCTCCGCGACGACCGTGGACGCCGAGGTCCTCGACGCGGGCAAGAAGCTGAAGATCATCGCCCGGGCGGGTGTCGGTCTGGACAACGTGGACGTCCCCGCGGCCACCGAGCGCGGCGTCATGGTCGTCAACGCCCCAACCTCGAACATCCACACTGCCGCCGAACACGCCATCGCGCTGCTGATGTCGGCGTCGCGTGAGATCCCCGCTGCTGACGCAACCCTGCGTGAGAAGACCTGGAAGCGTTCGTCGTTCAACGGCGTCGAGATCTTCGACAAGACCGTCGGCGTCGTCGGGCTCGGCCGGATCGGTCAGCTCGTGGCTGCCCGGCTGGCCGCTTTCGAGACCCACATCATCGCCTACGACCCCTATGTGTCGCCCGCCCGCGCGGCCCAGCTGGGCATCGAGCTGGTCAGCCTCGACGAACTGCTCGAGCGCGCCGACTTCATCACCGTGCACCTGCCGAAGACGCCGGAGACCCTGGGTCTCATCGGCGCCGAGCAGCTCGCCCGGACCAAGAAGGGCGTGGTCATCGTCAACGCCGCCCGCGGTGGCCTGATCGACGAACAGGCCCTCGCCGACGCGATCACCTCCGGTCAGGTCCGCGCCGCCGGACTCGACGTCTTCGCCACCGAGCCCTGCACCGACTCGCCGCTGTTCGAGCTCCCGCAGGTCGTCGTGACCCCGCACCTCGGTGCGTCGACCAGCGAGGCGCAGGACCGCGCCGGCACCGACGTCGCCAAGAGCGTGCGGCTCGCGCTGGCCGGACACTTCGTCCCCGACGCGGTGAACATCACCGGCGGCGCCGTCGACGAAGAGGTCGCGCCGTGGCTCGAGGTCGCCCGCAAGGCCGGCGTCCTCGTCGGTGCCATCAGCAAGGAACCGCCGACGTCGCTGGTCGTCGATGTCCGCGGCGAACTGGCCGCGAAGAACGTCGAGGTGCTCGGTCTGTCGGCGCTGCGTGGCCTGTTCTCCGCCGTGCTCGACGAGCCCGTCACGTTCGTCAACGCCCCGGCCGTCGCCGAGAGCCGTGGCGTCACCAGCGAGGTGACCACCGCACCGGACAGCCCCAACCACCGCAGTGTCGTCGACGTGAAGGCCGTCTTCGCCGACGGCTCGGTGCACAACGTGTCGGGCACCCTCACCGAGCCGCGTCTCGTCGAGAAGATCGTCAACATCAACGGCCGCAACTTCGACCTCCGCGCCGAGGGCCACAACCTCATCGTCAGTTACGCCGACCAGCCGGGTTCGCTGGGCAAGATCGGCACGCTGCTCGGCAACGCCGGCGTCGACATCCTCGCCGCCGGCCTGTCGCAGGACGCCGAGGGTGGCGGCGCCACGATGATGCTGCGCGTGAGCAGTGTCGTCGACGACGGCGTCGTCGCCGCGATCGGTGACGCCGTCTCGGCAACCCTCATCGAACAGGTCGACCTCGCATGAGACTCGCAGTCATCGCCGGCGACGGCATCGGACCCGAGGTCATCGGGGAGGCGCTCGGCGTCCTCGAGGCGGTCGTTCCGTCGGTCAGCACCACCGAGTTCGATCTCGGAGCGCGCCGCTACCACCGCAACGGCGAACTGCTGACCGAGGACGACCTCGAGTCCCTCCGCCGTCACGACGCAATCCTGTTGGGCGCCATCGGAGATCCGTCGGTGCCGTCCGGTGTGCTGGAGCGCGGGCTGCTCCTCACCATGCGATTCGCCCTCGACCACCACGTCAACCTGCGCCCGTCGCGCCGTTTCCCCGGTGTCTCCTCGCCGCTCGCCGGTGACCCCGACATCGACTTCGTGGTGGTCCGGGAGGGGACCGAGGGTCCCTACACGGGCAACGGCGGTGCCATCCGGGTCGGCACCCCGAACGAGGTCGCCACCGAGGTCAGCGTCAACACCCGCTTCGGCGTCGAGCGTGTGGTGCGCAACGCTTTCCAGCGCGCGCAGCAGCGTCGCAAGAAGCTGACGCTGGTCCACAAGACCAACGTCCTGACCTTCGCCGGGTCGATGTGGAGTCGCGCGGTCGACGAGGTCGGCGCCGAGTTCCCGGACGTGACGACCGACTACTGCCATGTGGACGCGGCGACCATCTATCTGGTCACCGATCCCGGACGCTTCGACGTCATAGTCACCGACAACCTGTTCGGCGACATCATCACCGACATCGCTGCTGCGGTGAGCGGCGGCATCGGACTGGCCGCATCGGGCAACATCGACGCCACCGGCGCCAACCCGTCGATGTTCGAGCCCGTCCACGGGTCGGCTCCCGACATCGCCGGTCAGGGCAAAGCCGATCCGACCGCCGCGATCCTGTCGGTCGCACTCCTGCTCCAGCATCTCGGCGACCTCGACGCCGCCGCCCGGATCGAGAAGGCCGTCGCCGACGACCTCGCCGACCGCAGCGGCACGTTCGGCACCGCTGAGATCGGGGCACGCATCCGCGAACGGCTGTAGTTCCGGCCCCGCGCCGACCACTCTCGCGACCGACAGACCTCAACTCGACTGGTGGACTTCGATCGAAGTCCACCAGTCGAGATGAGGTTCATCGGTCGGGTTGGTATTCAGCACAGTATGTTCGCGCATCCTGCTCTGTCAGAACAGCTCTGCATTCACGCGTCCACCAAGTCGTCGGCTCCCGGCGACCGGTCGCGGGGGACCAGCGGTGTCGCGACGAGCGGCGCGAGGGCGGTGGCCGCGAACGCGATGGGGAAGCCGACCGCCGCGATCAGTGCCCCCAGTAGGGGTGTGGTGGCCGCGGTGACCAGATACTGCCCGGTGTTCTGGACGGCGAGGCCGCGCCCGCTCCATTCCGGTCCCACGTATTCGGCGATGGCGGTGAACGCCAGGCCGTTGTCGGCGACGGAGATGATGCTCGCCACCGCCATGAGGGCGGGTGCCAGCGGACTGTCGAACCAGTCGGCGATCGCCAGCGCGGACATGGCGGCGACACCGGCGACCGCGATCACCCGTACGGGTCGCATACGCGACAACCAGGCATCCGACCATCGTCCGGCGACTATCCGGCCCAGCGCACCGATGACCTGGGTCACCGTGATCAGCGTGCCGGCGCCGACCGGTGACCATCCGTGCGCGACGATGAGCCAGGTGGGTACGAAGGTCCACAGCATCGACTGCGGGATGACGAGCAGCATGCTGACGATGTGGACACGCGCGAGGAAAGAATTGCCGCGGTAGGGATTCGCACGTGCGGGAGAGTCGTCGACCACCGCGGCGGGTGTTGTGCGGCGCGGTGGGTCGGTGATGCCGACGACCACCGCGACCAGGCCTGCGGCAGTCACGATCGCTGGGATCGCCAGTGCCGCAGCAGGTCCCGAGCCCGCCGCGACAACCGGCATGGTGAGTGCGCAGACGCCGATTCCCAGCGGCTGGGCCATCTGTCGGATGCCCATCGCGGTCCCGCGCTGATGGGCGGGGAACCAGCCGACGACGATGCGGCCGCTGGCCCCGTTGGCAGCTCCCGAACCGAGACCGCCCACGAAGAGTGCGGCGCCCACGACGAGGTACGACGCGTCGGCCGCCGCGGCGACCGCGGCCGCGATCGCGCCGCTGAGGGAGATCGACAGCGACAGCAACAGGATGCGGCGTTCGCCGTAGCGGTCCAACAGGATCCCCCAAGGGATCGTCGCGGCCATCAGGCCGATGGTCGGGATCGCGGCGAGCGTCGACGCCTCGGTCAATGAGAGTCCGGCGTCGGTGTGGAGCGCCGGGATCAGGTAGGCGACACCGCTGACCACGCACGTCGTGGTGAGTGCGGCGAGGAGCGAGCAGCCGAGGATGACCCACCTTCTGGCAGTGGTGATGTCGTCGACATCGGTCATGTTCTGCTCACCTCGCTGTCTGATCAGACGGACGCCCGTGGTGCGGATCTCAATATATGAAACTCGGCGTCCACATTCTAAAACCGGCTCGGAGGTCTGCCAACTCGGCTCCCAACGTGTGGGATCGACGGTGCGATAAGGTCTGGGACATGCGCTTAGGTCGAATTGCGAGTCCTGACGGCGTGGCATTCGTGTCCGTCGAGGGCGATGGTGACGACGCCGTGATGAAGGAGATCGCCGAGCATCCCTTCGGCACGCCGACGTTCACCGGCCGCTCGTGGAAGGCGGCAGATGTGCGGATTCTGGCACCGATCCTGGCCAGCAAGGTGATCTGCATCGGGAAGAACTACGCCGCGCACGCCGCGGAGATGGGTGGCGAGGCGCCCGCCGATCCGGTGATCTTCCTCAAGCCCAACACCTCGATCATCGGGCCCGAGCTGCCCATCGTGCGCCCGCCGTCGTCGGAACGCGTGGACTACGAAGGTGAACTGGCGATCGTCATCGGACGTGCATGCAAGGACGTGAAGGCCGCGCAGGCCAAGGACGTGATCCTCGGTTACACGGTCGCCAACGACGTGACCGCCCGCGACCACCAGCAGGCCGACGGACAGTGGACGCGGGGGAAGAGCTACGACTCCTTCTGTCCGCTCGGTCCGTGGATCGACACCGCGTTCGACCCGGCCGATGTCGAACTCGTGACCGAACTCGACGGCGAGGTCAAGCAGCGGACCCGGACGTCGTTGATGCTCCACGACGTCGGTGAGATCGTGGAGTGGATCTCGCGCGTCATGACCCTTCTGCCGGGTGACGTGATCCTCACGGGTACCCCGGAAGGTGTGGGACCGATGGTCGCCGGCCAGCGTGTCTCGGTGACCGTCGAAGGAATCGGTACGCTCTCCAACCCGGTGGTGGACAAGTGACAGCTCCCAGCACGGCACGAGTCAACGGCATCGACATCTCCTACAGCGTGGCCGGTTCCGGCCCGCTGGTCGTCATGGTGATGGGGACCGGTAGCCCCGGACGCGTGTGGAAGGCCCACCAGGAACCGGCGTTGGTCAAGGCCGGGTTCACCGTGGTGACCTTCGACAACCGCGGTGTCGCCCCGTCATCGGAGTGTGCCGAGGGATTCACCCTCGACGACATGGTCGCCGACACGGCCGCCCTGATCGAGCACCTGGGTCGCGGTCCGGCGATCGTGATCGGCACCTCGCTCGGCGCCCGGATCACCCAGGAGCTGGCGCTGGCGCGGCCGGATGTGGTCAAAGCGGCAGTGATGGTCGCGACCTATGGCCGCAACACTCCACTGCAGGAGGCGATCTCGGCCGGGGAGCGGGCGCTCTACGACAACAAGATCAAGCTGCCGCCCGAGTACGAGGCCGCGATCACCGCCCATCTGAACCTGTCGCCACACACGCTCGACGACGACCGCACCGCGCGCGACTGGCTCGACATCATCGGGTTCTCGCCGCAGACGATCACCCCGGGTGTGCGTGCGCAGCTCGAACTCCACAACAAGGAGTCCAACCGCCTCGCGGCCTACCGCGGCATCACCCGGCCCGCCCTGGTCGTCGGTTTCGCCGACGATCGGACGCTGCCGGCGAAGCTGGCGCGCGAAGTCGCCGAGGCCATTCCGGGCGCGCAATACGTCGAGATCGAACGAGCCGGTCATTTCGGGTATCTCGAACAGCCGGCCGAGGTGAATCGGGTCCTCGTCGAGTTCTGCGAGGCGCACCGGGCCTGACGGCGGGCATGTCGGGGGCGTGGCACGGCTTCGATACCCTGAGCCAATGACCAGTACTGAGGGTGTGCGCGTCCGATTCTGTCCGTCTCCGACGGGGACGCCGCACGTGGGGCTCGTGCGGACGGCGCTGTTCAACTTCGCCCAGGCCCGCCACGACGGCGGCACTTTCGTCTTTCGCATCGAGGACACCGATGCCGCGCGCGACAGCGAGGAGTCCTACGCGGCGATCCTCGACGCGCTGCGCTGGCTGGGACTCGACTGGGACGAGGGGCCCGAGGTGGGGGGACCCTACGGGCCCTACCGGCAGTCGGAGCGTCGGGAACTCCATGCCGACGTCGTCGCCCGGTTGCTCGCAGCGGGCGAGGCCTATGAGGCCTTCTCCACACCCGAGGAAGTCGAGGCCCGTCATCGCGCCGCCGGCCGTGACCCGAAACTGGGTTATGACAACTTCGACCGCGACCTGACTCCCGATCAGCGCGCTGCGTACGTGGCCGAGGGGCGCAAACCCGTTGTCCGACTGCGCATGCCGGACACCGACATCTCGTGGGACGATCTCGTGCGCGGTACGACGACCATCAAGTCCGGGACCGTGCCGGACTTCGCCCTCACGCGCGCCTCGGGCGATCCGCTCTACACCCTGGTCAATCCGGTCGACGACGCCATGATGAAGATCACGCATGTGCTGCGCGGCGAGGACCTCTTCTCGTCGACCCCGCGCCAGCTCGCACTGTACGACGCGCTGATCCGCATCGGCGTCGCCGATTCGGTTCCGTCCTTCGGCCACCTTCCGTTCGTCATGGGGGAGGACAACAAGAAGCTCTCCAAGCGCGACCCGCAGTCGAATCTGTTCCACCACCGCGACCGCGGGTTCATCCCCGAAGGCCTGCTCAACTACCTCGCGCTGCTCGGCTGGGGTTACAAGAGTGATGTCGACGTCTTCAGCCTCGACGAGATGATCGCGGCTTTCGATGTGCGGCAGGTCAATTCCAACCCCGCGCGCTTCGACCAGAAGAAGGCCGACGCCATCAACGCCGAGCACATCCGCCGGTTGGACCTCGGCGACTTCACCGCCCGGCTCAAGTCGTATCTCGTCGCGCAGGGCAAGCTCGCCGAGACCGCCGACGACGAGACCTTCGCAGCTCTGGCCGAACTGGTGCAGACGCGCATCCAGGTCCTGGGTGACGCCTGGGATCTCATCCGGTTCGTCTACGCCTCGGACGCCGACTTCACGATCGACGAGAAGGCGGCGAGCAAGAACCTGGGTGCCGACGCGGTGCCGGTTCTGGACGCCACCATCGCCGCGATCGAGTCGCTGGATTCCTTCACCACGACCGCGCTGCAGGACGCGCTGAACGCCGCCCTGGTGGACGATCTGGGACTCAAACCGCGCAAGGCGTTCGGTCCGGTGCGCGTGGCCGTGACCGGTTCGCAGATCAGTCCTCCGCTGTTCGAGTCGATGGAGATCCTGGGTCGCGACAAGACGCTCGCGAGGCTGGCCTCGGCCCGGCGGATTGCAGCCGAATAAGGGGTCTGAGCTGCACGTTTGTGGACTTCCGGCAACCCTTTGATACTCTCTTTCTCGGCAGTTTTCCGCAAGGAGAACCACGCCAATGGGGTATGGTGTAATTGGCAACACAGCGGTTTCTGGTACCGCCATTCTAGGTTCGAGTCCTGGTACCCCAGCGGACAGAAAGAGATCGAGACCGTGCTAAGGTCTTGATCGCCGGAAGTTCCCATGGCCCCGTCGTCTAGCGGCCTAGGACGCCGCCCTCTCAAGGCGGTAGCGCGGGTTCGAATCCCGTCGGGGCTACGAGATACACCCTCCCTCTGCACTGCAGGGGGAGGGTGTTTTGCTATGCGCCACAGGCCATCTCGTCCGAGTCACGCTGATCACATCGCGACGCGGACGGAGCTGGGTCGGCGTCTGTCACCGTCGTCGGGTCACAGGAACTCGGCGGTGCTCCCGGAGGCGGGCATCTCGGGGATGCCGAGCTTGCGGTGATCCCAGGAACGAGTGCGAGACGGTCTGATCCGGACGGCCACGCGCTTGTTCATCATCTGCTCCACGAAGGGCCGCGATTCCTCGGTGTAGGGCGCGGTGTAGCGCTCCCAGACGCTGATGCCGACCTTCAGGCACGAGTCGGGGTCGTCGAGGATCTCCGCGTTGCCCTCGAACGCGACGCCCCGGAGGGTGTCGTAGGTGTCGCCGTCTTCGATCATCACCGAGCACCGGCTGTTGCGGCGGATGTTGACGGCCTTCTGCGACTTGGATTTCGTCTCGAACCAGATGTCGCCGTCGACGATCCCGTACCACATCGCCACCAGGTGGATGTTCCCGTCGGGTCCGGTGGTGGCGAGGGTGGCGGTCCGGCTGCGCGCGACGAACTCGGTGATCTCGGCCTCGGACATGACGATCTGACTGCGTTGATTGACTCCCATTCCCCGACGCTAGCCCACCGACGGGTGCATCGGAACGGCACCGGGTGCAACGGCTCTGGGTCAGGGGCGTGCCGCCTGGAGGCGTTTGTGGATGGCGTCCGCGGCGGCGAGCAGATCGGCGGCCCAGCGCGCACCCGGCCGGCGGCCCATGCGGTCGATCGGCCCGGACACCGAGATCGCGGCGACGACGTCACCGTTGCCGTCGCGCACGGGAGCCGACACACTCGCCACTCCGGCGGCGCGTTCGCCTGCGCTCTGCGCCCACCCTCGGCGGCGGATCTCGTGGAGCGCGCGCTCGCTGAAGATGCTGTCCGGCACGAGCGCACGTTGGGTCGCGGGATCGGCCCAGGCGAGCAGGACCTTCGCCGCCGACCCCGCGCTCATCGGGAAGCGGGTGCCCACCGGCACGGTGTCGCGCAGTCCGGTCGGTGGTTCCATCGCGGCGACGCAGACGCGTTCGGCTCCTTCGCGGCGATAGACCTGGACCGATTCGCCGGTGATGTCGCGGAGCCGGGGGAGGACCATCAGGGCCGACTCGGTGATGGGATCGTGTGCCGAGGAGGCGAGTTCGCCGAGGACGGGGCCGGGCTGCCAGCGCCCGGTGACGTCCCTGGTGAGGAAGCGGTGGGTCTCGAGCCCGACCGCGAGCCGGTGCGCCGTCGCCCGCGGCAGGCCGGTTCGTTCGCAGAGCTCCGACAGGTTGCACGGGGCCTCGGCGATCGCGTGCAGCACCGCCACGGACTTGTCGAGCACGCCGATTCCGCTGCTGACCGCAGATGCGGTATCCTTTCCCATAGGACGATACTAGCTGTCCAAATAGTGAGATGCACGTTCGAAAGCCAGCCAGAACGTCGAGACCGCGTGCAGAGTCCGAAGAACCCGAGACAGATAACGAGTGCAGCCATGAGCAACAGCCCAGCCCAGCCGCTAACTCTCGCCGAGAAGGTGTGGCGCGATCACGTCGTGGTCCCCGGTGGCGCCGACGCGTCGGGCACCAACGATCCCGACCTGATCTACATCGACCTCCACCTCGTACACGAGGTCACCAGTCCGCAGGCCTTCGAGGGCCTGCGTCTCGCCGGGCGACCGGTCCGGCGACCGGACCTGACGATCGCGACCGAGGACCACAACGTCCCGACGATGGACATCGACAAGCCCATCGCCGACCCGGTCTCGCGCACTCAGGTCGACACACTTCGCAGCAACTGCGAGGAGTTCGGCATCCGCCTGCATCCGATGGGTGATGCCGAGCAGGGCATCGTCCACGTCGTCGGGCCGCAGCTGGGCCTGACCCAGCCCGGCATGACCGTCGTCTGCGGCGACAGCCACACGTCGACACACGGCGCCTTCGGAGCGATCGCGATGGGAATCGGCACCAGCGAGGTCGAGCACGTGCTCGCGACACAGACCCTGTCGCTGCGGCCGTTCAAGACGATGGCCATCAACGTCGACGGCGAGCTGCCGCCCGGTGTGACGAGCAAGGACCTGATCCTCGCGATCATCGCGAAGATCGGCACCGGCGGCGGACAGGGCTACGTGCTGGAGTACTGCGGCGAGGCCATCCGGAAGCTGTCCATGGAAGCCCGGATGACGGTGTGCAACATGTCGATCGAGGCGGGGGCCCGGGCGGGGATGATCGCGCCCGACGAGACCACCTATGAGTTCCTGAAGGGGCGCCCGCATGCCCCGTCCGGTGCCGATTGGGATGCCGCGGTTGCCTATTGGGACAGCCTGCGCACCGATCCCGACGCCACCTTCGACGCCGAGGTGCACATCGACGCCTCCACGCTGACCCCCTTCGTCACGTGGGGAACCAACCCGGGCCAGGGTGCGCCGCTCGGCGCCGCGGTACCGGACCCGGCCGATTACGGCGACGAGGTCAAGGCAGGCGCCGCGGCGAAGGCGCTGGAGTACATGGGCCTGGAGCCCGGAACGCCGCTGCGCGACATCAAGGTCGACACGGTCTTCGTCGGCTCGTGCACGAACGGCCGGATCGAGGATCTGCGCGAGGTCGCCGACATCCTGAAGGGGCGCAAGGTCGCGGACGGCATGCGGATGCTGATCGTCCCCGGCTCGATGCGCGTACGCGCGCAGGCCGAGGAAGAAGGACTGGGTGAGATCTTCGTCGCCGCCGGCGCCGAGTGGCGGCAGGCCGGGTGCTCGATGTGCCTGGGCATGAACCCGGATCAGCTCGCCCCGGGTGAGCGGTGCGCGTCGACCTCGAACCGCAATTTCGAAGGGCGCCAGGGCAAGGGTGGTCGAACCCACCTCGTGTCACCGGCAGTGGCGGCGGCCACCGCCCTGCGCGGCACCTTGTCCGCGCCCGCCGATCTGGACTCACTGCCGGCGACCGCCGATCTCGGTTGAGTCACGGTCCGAACCACATCCCGGCCACATCATTCGAACAGGGGCATTCTCATGGAACCGTTCACCGAACACACCGGCATCGGCGTCCCGCTGCGCCACAGCAACGTCGACACCGACCAGATCATCCCGGCCGTCTATCTGAAGCGGGTGACGCGCACCGGCTTTGAAGACGGTCTCTTCGCCGGCTGGCGAACCGATCCCGACTTCATCCTCAACAACGAACCCTGGAGCCGCGGGTCGGTCCTGGTCGCCGGCCCCGACTTCGGCACCGGCTCCTCGCGTGAGCACGCGGTCTGGGCCCTGTCCGATTTCGGCTTCCGCGTGGTGATCTCGTCCCGCTTCGCCGACATCTTCCGCGGCAACTCGGGCAAGGCGGGTCTGGTGGCCGCCCAGGTCGAGCAGTCCGACGTCGAGCTGCTGTGGAAGCGGCTCGAGGAGACTCCGGGCCTCGAACTGACGGTGAGCCTTGTCGATAAGACGGTCACCGCCGGAGACCTCGTGGTGCCGTTGGCAATTGATGACTACACGCGGTGGCGTCTGATGGAGGGTCTCGACGACATCGGCCTCACGTTGCGCCAGGTAGACGCGATTTCCGAGTACGAGTCGACGCGGCCGGGATTCAAGCCGCGCACCCTGGCGGGCTGATTTCTCGCCGCCGCGACGGGGCGATCCCGTCGCGGCGGCACCGTCGTGAGCTGCCATGCCATTTCGCAACACGGCGTCCTAATTGGCGTGGAAGATGGACGTTTTCACATCCGACGTTTACCGTGTGTTGGTAGCTGGCCGAAACTCGGTCAGATCAGCTTGCGGAGGTACTCATGAACAAGGCGGAGCTCATTGATGAGCTGACCAAGAAGCTCGACGCGGATCGCAAGACTGCGACAGAAGCGGTCGAGCTCGTCGTCGACACGATCGTTCGCGCAGTCAACAAGGGCGAGAGCGTGACGATCACCGGCTTCGGCGTATTCGAAAAGCGGAAGCGCGCACCGCGCGTCGCCCGCAACCCGCGGACCGGCGAGACCGTGAAGGTCCGCGCAACATCTGTTCCGGCATTCCGTCCGGGAGCTCAGTTCAAAGCCGTTGTGGCCGGCAAGCAGAAGCTGTCCGCCACCGGTCCGGCTGTGAAGCGCGGCAGCGGAACCACCACCACGGCAGCCAAGAAGGCTGCGCCGGCGAAGAAGACCGCCGCCAAGAAGGCGACCACCGCGGCCAAGAAGACCACCGCGGCCAAGAAGGCTCCGGCCAAGACCACGGCGGCCAAGAAGACCACGACGGCCGCGAAGAAGGCTCCGGCCAAGACCACGGCGGCCAAGAAGACCACCACGGCCGCGAAGAAGGCTCCGGCCAAGAAGGCCGCGCCGGCGAAGAAGGCCACGGCCGCGAAGAAGGCTCCGGCCAAGAAGGCCCCTGCAAAGAAGACCGCAGCCAAGAAGACCACCCGTCGCTGACCCGCGGACTACCGCGTCGACAACCACAGTTCAGCCCCCGGCGTACTTCCCCCGCCGGGGGCTGAACTGTGTTCGGACGATCACCGGAGGCGGTGTCGTCCGCGTGCCGACTCCGACTCAGGTTGCGGGAAGCGGTCCGGCGATGTGGTCGGCCGCCACGAGGCGGCCGTCGTACAGGGACAGAACCCATACGCTCCCCTTGCGATTGGACGCCTTGGGAAGCGAGATCGAGTCCCGGTCGGCCCACCACTCCATGAGGGGCGGAATCACCTTGCCCTGGCTGCAGACCGCCAGGGTCGACGTCGTGTCGGCAGCGAGTCGAAGGATCCGGTGTTGCGCCGCTGCCGGATTCGTCCGGTACGTCTCCTCCGACAGGTCCGGCTCGGCATGCAGCTCGACGCCGAGGCGGTCGCGCAACGGTTCCAGGGTCTGCTCGCATCGCACGCGATCAGCCGAGTGGACGCGGCCCGCCCCGAACGCCAGCAGCAACGGGACGAGGGCGGCGGCCTGCGCCCGGCCCAGCTTGTCGAGGGGGCGCAACCGGTCGTCGCCCTTGTACGTCGAGCGCCGGCCGGCCTTGGCGTGCCGGACCAACAAAAACGTGTGCAGGTCCGCGGGTAGTCGCACGAACTCCTCCAGGATCGTGCGGTCGAGCGGGTAGCTCAAGGCCTCCCGGGCCCTGTCGACCGAGAGCCAGTGCAGATCGTCGACCTCGCTGCCGGTGACGAAAGCCCCGTCGATGGCCCGTGCCGACCAGTAGCGCACATGCTTGCGGGTGCCACCGAGGTCGTAGTGGACGTCGTCGAGGTGCCGGCCGAGGACGACGTGTTGTCCGGTCTCCTCGGCGATCTCGCGCACCGCGGTGTCGATGAGCGTCTCGCCCGGCTCGGCCTTTCCCTTGGGTAGCGTCCAGTCGTCGTACTTCGGGCGGTGGACGACCGCGATCTCGACACCGTCGGTCTCGGCGGAACCGGAGACCCCCGGCCGCCAGACCACGCCGCCCGCGGCCCACACCTCATTCGTCTTCTTCGCCATATCGGTGGTGATGGTAGAGGCCGAAGGTTACGCGTCGGTGCCGGTCACGAACTGGTCTCCGGCCGACGACGATTGCGCCGCATCATCTGTCGCTGATGGTCGCGCACCTCCTCGCCCTCGGCGGGTGAGGCGACCCAGCTCCCGTCGGAATGCAGAACCCAGCAGCGGGTTCGGGGGTCGAGCGCGGAGGCGAAGATGTCGCCGAGTTCGCCGGCCAGACGTTCATCACGGACGTTCACCATCACCTCGACGCG
The DNA here is from genome assembly GCF_057770005.1 of Gordonia sp. G4. Lineage (NCBI taxonomy): Bacteria > Bacillati > Actinomycetota > Actinomycetes > Mycobacteriales > Gordoniaceae > Gordonia > Gordonia sp. G4. The sequence goes on along the minus strand of NZ_CM173442.1, from coordinate 5,237,308 downwards.
TCGATCCAGGTTGCGATGCATCATGTCCGCGCTGCCGAACCAGTACTGGTTCTGCGCACCGAAGTACAGAATTCGCGAGTGCTCGAGGAACTGCCCCAGGATCGACCGCACGTGGATGTTGTCGCTGTAGCCCTCGACCCCGGGCCGCAGGGCGCTGATGCCCCGGACGACGACATCGACCGGTACCCCGCTCTGGGAGGCTCGGTAGAGCGCATCGATCACCTGCTCGTCGACGAGGGCATTCGCCTTGAGCTGGATCCGCGCTCGAGTGTCCCCCTCGCGGAAGAGCTCGATCTCGCGGTGGATCCGCTTGATGATGCCGGCCCGGATGCCGTGCGGCGCAACGAGGATGTTTCGATACTCCTGCTTGCGTGAATAACCGGTCAGGGTGTTGAACAGGTCGGTCAGATCGGCGCCGATGTCGGGAGCGGCGGTCAGCAGGCCCACGTCCTCGTAGAGCCGTGCTGTCTTCGGGTTGTAGTTCCCGGTGCCGATGTGGCAGTACCGCTTGATCGTCGAGCCCTCACGACGCACCACCAGGCAGGTCTTGCAGTGGGTCTTGAGTCCCACGAGGCCGTAGACGACGTGGACGCCGGCCTGCTCGAGCTTGCGTGCCCACTTGATGTTCGCCTGCTCGTCGAAGCGTGCCTTGATCTCGACCAGGGCGACGACCTGTTTGCCGGCCTCGGCGGCGTCGATGAGCGCGTTGACGATCGGGGAGTCGCCGGAAGTGCGGTACAGCGTCTGCTTGATGGCGAGTACCTGGGGGTCGGCCGCGGCCTGCTCGATGAACCGCTGGACGCTCGTCGAGAACGAGTCGTACGGATGGTGCACGAGCACGTCGCCGTCGCGCAGTGTCGAGAACACGCTCTTGGGTGTTTCCCGCTCGCCGAACGCCGGATGGGTGGCGGGGACGAACGGGCGGTCCTTCAGGTGCGGGCGGTCGAGCGCGTAGATCTCGAAAAGTGATGACAGATCGAGGAGTCCGGGCACCTGGATGACATCGGCGGGGTCCACCTCGAGCTCGCGCAGCAACAACTCGAGCATGTGCTCGGTCATGTCATCGGCCACCTCGAGCCGCACCGGGGAGCCGAACCGGCGCCGGGCGAGTTCACGCTCCAGGGCCTGGAGCAGATCCTCGTCCCGGTCCTCCTCGACTTCGAAGTCGGCGTTACGGGTGATCCGGAACACGTGGTGCTCAACGATTTCCATCCCCGGGAACAGATTGCCGAGGTTGGCCGCGATCAGACTCTCCAGCGGCAGATACACCGCGCGTTTGGCCGCCTTGTCGTCGGTGCCCCGATACGGCGACAACCGGTCGACCCGGATGAAGCGGTTCACGTTGTCGGGGACCTTGACCCGCGCGAAATGCTCGCCGCTCTCGTTGACGTCGCGGACCGTGACGGCGAGGTTCAACGACAACCCGCTGATGTACGGGAACGGGTGAGCGGGATCGACGGCCAGCGGCGTCAGGACCGGGAAGACCTCGTCCTGGAAGTAGTCCGTCATCCGCGCCTGTTGCTCGTCCGTGAGCTGTGACCAGGTCACCACGTAGATGTCGTTGTCGGCCAACGCCGGTCGGACCGAGTCGAGGAATACGCGCGCGTGGCGGTCGGCGATGGTCTGGGCACGGCCGGCGATCCGCATGAGCTGCTCTCGAGGCGACAGCCCGTCCGCGGACCGGACCGACAGGCCGGTCTCGTCACGACGTTTCAGCCCGGCCACCCGGACCATGAAGAACTCGTCGAGATTCGAGGCGAAGATCGCGAGGAACTTCGCGCGATCGAGGAGCGGCAACGAGGTGTCCTCGGCGAGCGCGAGCACGCGGGAGTTGAAGTCCAGCCAGCTCAATTCCCGGTTGAGGTAGCGGTCCTCGGGCAGGTCGGCGGACTCGTCGGGAACCAAGGTGGCGGCCGGCGGTGCGTGGGGTATCGGTGACATGGTGAACGTGGTGGTGGTCTTGGAGGAGTCGTCGTCGGCGGGGCTCACCCCCCAATGATGACCCATCTCGGTCCTCGGCGTACACGCCCGCCGGATAGACCGGGATCGATGCCGTGTGCGGGTCAGAGATGACGCAGCGCAGCGGTGGTGTGTGGTCCGAGACCGAGTTCGCGGGCGACGGCGAGGTCCGTCGCGGTGTCGACGTCGGTGCGCAGGTCGGGCCAGTTCCGGCCCGCGGGATCGAGTTCGACGGCGCCGGCGGATCGGTGTGCGGCCGCGGAACCGGGGCCGAAGCGCGGTGCCGCGTCGTCGGCGACGGTTCCGTGCAACAGGACCGTCCCGGTGCCGTCGCGGTCGGTGAGGAAGCTGGATCGATGGTGCTGTGCCTCACGCAGCACGGCGGTGATCGACGTGCTCGTCGCGGCGGGCAGGTCCGCCTGGACGTACATCATGCCCGTCGACTCGGGCCAGGCCTCGCGTGCCCATCGTGCGCCGTCGACGAATGCGGCATTGAGTCCCGCATCCGCAGGAGCCGCCGACTCCCGCAGGCCGCGCATGCCCGAACGCCGCGCCGCGGCGAGGACCTCGTCGTCGGGGCTGACGACGACGATGCGGGAGATCCCCGCGCCGCGCAGGGCGTCGACGGTGTCGAGGAACATCGCGAGCACCAGCGAGCCGCGGGTGACCGGATCATCGCCTTCGAACGCGGTGGACAGGGTTGCGGCCAATCGCGACTTCGCGCGATGCAGGCTCTTCACCGCCAGCACAGCCGCGACGGTCGGCGCGACGGGCTCGCTGCCCCCCGCGTCGACGATCGTCGGGTCGGCGTCCGCGCCGACAGTGCCGTGTTCCATGCAGACCATCATGATGCACCGGTCGATGGCCGGTGACATTCCGGGTCGGTCACACCGGGGAGGGCACTAGGGTGAGCAGGGTCGCCACGGCCAGGAGGCCGCCGGTGTGGATGTGGAATTGGGCTTGCCCGGTGGGAGGTTGCGGTGCGCGCGGCGGTGATGGGAGCGGGTTCCTGGGGAACCTCGGTGGCGAAGGTGCTCGTGGATGCCGGGACGGACACCGTGATCTGGGCCCGACGCCCCGAGCTCGCCGAGGCCATCAACACCGAGCACGTCAACGCCGACTACCTACCCGGGATCACGCTGCCCGGTGCTCTGACGGCGACGAGTTCGGCGGTCGACGCCCTGATGGGTGCCGACATCGTCGTCTGCGGTGTGCCCTCGCAGTCGTTGCGCCCCAACCTGACGCAGTGGACCCCGTACATCGGTTCGGATGCGTCCCTGGTGTCGCTCGCCAAAGGCATCGAATCGAACACGCTGTTACGGATGAGCGAGGTCATCGCCGAGGTGACCGGCGTCGACGACAACCGGATCGCGGTGCTGACCGGTCCGAACCTGGCCCGTGAGATCGCCGAGGGGCAGCCCGCGGCGACGGTCATCGCCTGCGCCGACGAGGCGCGGGCGGTGACTCTGCAGAGGGCGTTCAGTACGCGGTACTTCCGGCCGTACACGAACAGCGACGTCGTCGGATGCGAGATCGGCGGTTCGGCCAAGAACGTCATCGCGCTGGCCTGTGGGATGGCGAGCGGCATCGGGTTCGGTCAGAACACGTTGGCGACGATCATCACGCGCGGGCTCGCCGAGACGATCCGCCTGGGTGTCGCGGTGGGCGCGCAGATCGAGACCTTGGCCGGCCTGGCCGGGATCGGGGACCTCGTTGCGACGTGCTCGTCGCCGTTGTCCCGCAACCGGTCGTTCGGTGCACGGCTGGGGGAGGGCGCCACCATGGCGCAGGCTCAGGAGGCCACGAACGGACAGGTAGCCGAAGGCGTCAAGTCGTGCTCGTCGGTGCGCGCGCTGGCCGAGCGGCATCAGGTGCCGATGCCCCTCACGGACGCGGTCCACCAGGTCTGCCACGAGGGGATGTCGGTGGCCGACGCCGTCGACTCGCTGCTCGGCCGCAGTACCAAGCCGGAGATCTACCGGGACTGATCTCCCCGGCTCGGAGGATCAGCCGAAGTCGAGCGGTCCTCGTTCGAGGGTGCGGTCGATCAGGCCCGAGATGTCGGTGATGGGTCCGTTGCCGGCGTTCGCCGGAATCCACATCGCGACATACGGCCGGTGATCGACGCACACGTAGGCCTGGCCCGAGCCGTCGACGGTGTCGGTGATGAACCACTGGACGCCGGCCTGACCGACCGCGTGGATCTCCTGGAGATTGCTCGTGGGAGACAGCTCCGCCGGCCGGGTCACCCCGCACCGCAGTGTCATGTCGTCGCCAGAGCCGGTCGCCGGCCACGTCGCGCTGTCGCCGGACACCTCTTTCGTGCCGAATCCTTCGAAGGTCTCCGGTGCTTCGGCGAGGAGTCGGCTGCACCCCTCGGCGACCGGGCCGGCGGAGTCGTAGGACTCGATCGGGGTCACCGGGTCGGGACGCAGCGCGGCGAACACGATGAACCCGGCGAGCACCATCACCGGGATGGCGACCAGCGTCGCGACGAGTGCCGGGCTGAGCCGCCCGCCGCCGCCGTACCGCGAGGTGTCCTCGGTGGGGTCGTCGGGATCGCTGCCGAGGGGGCTCTGCGGAGTGTCATCCGAACCTGCTGACGTCACCCCACAACAGTAGGAGTCCGATTGTCGGACCCGCGCGCGGGGACCTGTCGCCCGGAGATGCGCGCGGACGGCGGCCGCCGAAGGTCAGCGTGTGGTCGTGACCACCGGGCAGGTGAGGGTACGGGTGATCCCGTCGACCTTCTGGATCTGCGGAACCACGTTCTCGGTCAGATGCGTGACATCGGCCGCATCGACCCGGACGATCACGTCGTACGGCCCACTGACCTCCTCGGACGAGGCGACCCCGGCGATCTCGGCGATGGTCGCCGCCGCGAGTGCGGCCCTGCCGACCTCGGTCTGGATCAGTATGTATGCCTGAACCACGGACATCCTCTCCGTCTGTGTCGTACCCGGGCCACCATCATCTGGGGCACATCGCCGACACGGGCTGTCGATACCGGCGGCTCGGCGCGTGCACGATCGTCGGGCAGTGTACGACGCCGTCGGCCGACCCGGGGTCTGCTCCGAACCGGTCTCGCCCGGCGGCCCATACACTGTGGCACACATTGTCACCGACAACCCCGTGCGCGCGCGACCGGAAGAGGAAAGGCCCGACGAGTGACCTTCGACGAGACCGGTCGGTCCGATCTCCCGATCGACCGGACCGCCACGGTCGGTGCGATCGGTGAGCGTGCCGTGATCGCGGCGCTGACCGCATCCGCGACATCTGGTGAGCCCACGCAGGACATCGTGATCGGATCGGGTGACGACGCAGCCGTTCTCGACATCGGCGGGTCGGCGGTGATCAGCACCGACACCGTCGTCGAGGGTCGCCATTTCCGGTTCGACTGGTCGACGCCACAACAGGTCGGTGCCCGCGCGGTGGTGCAGAGTTCGGCCGATGTCGCCGCGATGGGTGGTCGCACAACGGGTCTCGTCGTGTCCATCGCATGTCCGGCGGAAACGCCGGTCGGCGTGGTCCTCGACCTCAACGACGGCGTGGTCCGTGCGGCGCACGACCTGGGCGCGCGGGTACTGGGCGGTGATCTGGTCGCCGCGGGTCAGGTGGTGGTGAGTGTCACCGCGGTCGGTGCCCTGGAGGACCGCCGCCCGGTGTCGCTGGGTGGCGCGCGAACCGGTGATGTCCTTGCCGTGAGCGGTCCGCTCGGAGCCAGTGCGGCGGGGCTCGCGGTGCTGTCCGATCCGCGTGCCGCCGACGAGGATTGGCCGGAACTCGTTGCGCTGCATCGTGTGCCGGCTCCCGACCTCACCCAGGGGCCGGTCGCCGCAGCGGCGGGCGCGCACGCCATGACCGACATCTCCGACGGTCTGGTCGAAGAACTGCTCACGATGTCGAGAGCCGCGGGGCTCACGATGACCGTCGATTCCGATGCCGTGCCGCGACGCCCCGATCTGGCCGAGGCGGCAGACCGGCTCGGGGTGGACGTCGCGCGGTGGGTTCTCGCGGGGGGCGAGGACCATCACCTGCTCGCCGCGTTCGAGGCGACGTCGGTGCCCCCGGGCTGGAGTGCGATCGGCTCGGTCGGTGCGAGGTCGTCGTCGGCGCCCGAGGTCTGGGTCGACGGCCGGCGCGTCGGCGGACCCGACGGACCGGACCTGCACGGGTGGCAGTCCTTCGCCGACCCGACCGGTGACTAGCGAGACGCCCCACTAGAGTCGCCGTCATGGCGATCTACGCACTCGACGATCGAGAACCGGTCCTGGGACAGGACACCTACGTGCACCCGGACGCGGTGGTGATCGGCGCGGTCACCCTGGGCGACGGGGTGTCGGTGTGGCCGGGAGCGGTCCTGCGAGGCGACTACGGGACCATCACCGTCGGTGCTCGCACCAACATCCAGGACGGCACCGTCATCCACTGCACGGTGTTCGAACCGACGGTGATCGGCGAGCGGTGCGTCGTCGGCCACAACGCCCACATCGAGGGCGCGACGATCGGTGACGACTGCCTCATCGCATCGGGCTCGGTGGTCTTGAACGGCTCGACGGTCGGCGACGGCGCGATCGTCGGCGCCGGCGCGGTGGTCCCGTTCAAGTTCGACGTCCCGCCGCGACGGATGGCGCTCGGTGTGCCGGCACGGCTGCGCGACGGCTACGAGGTCCCGCAGGGGCACACCGAACTCAACTGTGAGATGTACTTCCAGAACGCACAGCACTACCGCACCGCGCTCAAACGACTGGACTGACGACCACGCACGACGGAGGCAATCGAGTGACCGCACCACCCAAACCCCTCGCCGAACTGATCGACCCGGGTTGGGCGCAGGCGCTGGCCCCGGTCGAGCCGCTCATCACCGAGATGGGCCGGTTCCTGCGCACGGAGATCGCCGAGGGGCGCCGCTATCTGCCTGCGGGACAACATGTCCTGCGGGCATTCACGCGTCCCTTCGAAGACGTGCGCGTCCTGATCGTCGGGCAGGATCCGTACCCCACGCCCGGACACGCAGTCGGACTGAGCTTCTCGGTGGCGCCCGACGTGCGTCCGATCCCTCGCTCACTGACGAACATCTACACCGAGTACTGCGCGGATCTCGGCTACCCGACACCGACCACGGGTGATCTGACGCCCTGGGCGGACAATGGTGTGCTCCTGCTCAACCGTGTGCTCACGGTGGCGCCGGGCGAACCGGCCTCCCATCGTGGCAAGGGCTGGGAAACGGTGACCGAGTGCGCCATCAAGGCGCTCGCGGCTCGCGACGAACCACTCGTCGCGATCCTGTGGGGCCGGGACGCCGCGGGTCTGGAGAAATGGCTTCCCGATGTACCGACCATCGTGTCGGCGCATCCGTCGCCGCTGTCGGCCTCGCGCGGGTTCTTCGGCTCCCGGCCCTTCAGCCGGGCCAACGAGGAACTGCTGGATCTCGGCGCGGAGCCGGTGGACTGGCGCCTGCCCTGACCCTTCGAGGCTCGTCGCTATCGCTCCTCGCACCTCAGGGAGCAGGGGGCGACGCTCGCGCTCCTCACGCCTCAGCCTGGATCCGTGGATGGTTATCCGGGGGTGTGGTTGGTGATGGCTGAGTGTCTGATTGTGGTGTGGGCGTCGGGTATTCGCTGACCTTGTGTCAGCTTTTTCACTGGGGTTCCTGGTCGTGGTTGGGCAGTGTGGAGTTTGGGTGTCAGGTGGTGTTCACTGCGGTCCACAACGCGGTGAAGGCGTGTTGTGCTGGCCAGTGGCGGGGTAGGTGCAGGACGGGTGTTCGTGCTGGTCGGGCCAGTCGGGCGGGCACGGCGATGAGTGTTCGGCGCAGCGTCGCCCCGCGTGCGGCGCGCAGTGCCGGTGCCGCGCTGAGCGCGGCGAGGGCGCGCAGGAGGTTGTGGCTGATGGCGGCCAGGGCCAGCCAGGCTGCGTTGGCACCGAACACTCCGGAGGGCAGATGTGCCAGTGGTCCGTCGATGAGGTCGGCGAACACGGTTTCGATGATGGCGTGGCCGCGGTGGTTGATGTCGGCGGTGACGGTGTCGTCGGTGGTGTTGGTGAAAAATGCGTGGTACCGCCAGGCGGGCATCAGGGTGTCGGTGTTGGCGGGGTGGTGGGCTTTGACGCGGCGCACGATGAGTCGGGCGGTGATCGGGTGAGGCGACTGGGGTTTCACGGTGTAGGTGGTTTCGGCGACTTCGGCATCAGAGATCAGTTCGCCGGTGTCGGGGTCGGTGACCGCGCCGGGATAGTGCACCGGTGTCCAGGCATCGTCTTTGATGGCCGTGATCGCGCGGGCGATCGCGGTGTTGGTCCGCAGGACCAGCGAGAACGTGGCTCCCGCACGCTCGCAGGTCGCCATCACCTCGGCCGAGCCGTAGGCCGAATCCCCGCGCACCGTGATCTCGCCGGCGGCTCCGGCGCGGCGTGCGGTGGTGATGGTTTCGGCGATCATTTTTGCTGCCCCGGCACCGGAGGCGGCGCGCCCGGCGCGCAGCCACGCGTTGGCGATCACAGGTGGATGCCCGGGCGCGCAGACGGTGGCGATCAATGGCGACAGGCCCCGGCGCAGGAGTTCACGTCCGGCGATCTTGGCGTGGCCGTAGGAGCCGCCCTGTTTCTGATAGCCGTAGACCGGGCGCAGCAGCGAGTCGATATCGACAAACACTCGGGCGCCGTCGGTGGGTAACAACCCTGCCCGCGCGCACATCGCCGGTAAGGTCCGGGTCATCACGGCGTTGAGTTGTCGCACATGACCGGTGGTGAACTCGCGCAGGGTCTGTCCGATCGTGGCCGGGGCGTACACGCGGTCGAACAGGCGGGTGTGCCCACCGGCGCGGACGAGGTTGAGGTCGTCGATACTGTCGGCGCCGCAACAGAATCCGGCGATGACGGTCAACAGCTTCGCGTCCAGGTTGGCCCCGGCAGAGGCGACTTGGGTGGTGCCCAAATCGACTCGCTCAGCCAGCTGGGAGGCCAACCCCGTCGAGTGGGCCAGTCGCATCACCGGTACTAGCCCGGCATGCGACACCAGATTGTCGTCATCGAAGACAGCGGACTCGGTAGTGAACTTATGCGATACTTTCACTGAAAGTGCCTTTTGACTGGATTGTTTTGTTGTCTCAACACCACCAATCATCCCAGCTCAAAGGGCATTTTCTTGTCATCGACACCCCAAACTCATCCACGGATCCAGGCTCAGGGAGCAGGGGGCGACGCTCGCGCTCCTCGCGCCTCAGGGAGCAGGGGGCGACGCTCGCGCTCCTCGCACCTCAGGGAGCAGGCGGGCCAGCGCGTCTGACGGTTCTCTGGGATCAGGGAGCAGTGTCGGCGCGCCCGCGGGTGAAGTCCGGTGCACGCTTGCCGACGAAGGCGTCGACACCCTCGATGCCCTCGGGCAGCCCGGACCGCTCGGAGATCGAGCGGGCCTCGAGAGCGAGGTGCTCGATCAGCGTGGTGTCCGCGGAGACGGCCAGCAGATGCTTCGTGGCGGCGTCGGCGGCGCGGGGGCCCGACGCGATGGTCTCGGCTGCCGTGCGCGCGGCGGATTCGACCTCGTCGTCGGCGACGATCTCCGAGAGCAGCCCCCACTGCTGGGCCTCCTCCGCGGTGATGACGCGGTCGGTCAGGATGATCTGTCGCGCACGGGCGGCGCCGACGGCGCGCGGGAGTGTCCACGTGAGTCCACCGTCGGGGGTCAACCCGATGCCGCGGTAGGCGGGCCGGAGCCTGGTCGACGAACCGCCGATGGCCACGTCGGCGTGCAGAACCAGGGACATGCCTGCACCGGCGGCCCAGCCCTTGGCAGCGACGACGACGGGTCGGTCGGCCTCGTAGAGGGCGCCGACGAGCCGATGGAAGTTGTCGGCGATCTCCCGGAGATAGGTCGGACGGTCGTCGGCGCCGGCGAAGGCGCGGACGTTCCCGCCGGCGCAGAAGTTCTTGCCCGGCCCGACCAGCAGGACGGCACCGACGTCGCGCTGACCGCGCGCGACCTCGCGCAGCGCCTGTGTGCCCGCGGCGACCGCCGCGTCGTCGAGCGAGTTGCCCGCGCCCGTGGTCGACACCGCGATGGTGAGTACTCCGTTGTGTTCGGTCACCAGGGCGTCGGTGTCCGCCTCGGCAGCGGTTCCGGTGGGGGCGGCGTGGTTCGATGAGGCCATGTGCGAAACCCTATCGCGCACACGACAAAGACCCGACGCCGGGGAGCTTGCGCTCGCGGCACCGGGTCTCGCGTCTCGGCTTCTGCACCCGCGGGGGGTGCGGAAGATCAGACAGCTGCGGTCTTGCCGGCCTTCAGGCAGGAAGTGCAGACGTTCTTGCGCTTGCGGTTGCCGGGGGCGACCTCCACGCGAACGGACTGGATGTTCGGGTTCCAGCGTCGGTTGGTACGGCGGTGCGAGTGAGACACCGACTTGCCGAAGCCCGGGCCCTTGCCGCAAATATCGCAGACGGCAGCCATCGTCGAACTCCCTTGGTAGATGATCATGGTCTGTGGTCAGCCTCTCGGATCGATCGGCACCACCTGGAGGTGTGCACGCCCGAGGCGAAAGGCAACCCTGCAAGGATAACCAGGTCGTGGGAGCGTGACCAAATCCGGGTCGATCCCGGCACGCGGTCCAGCTCGGTCGCGTCGCACGGTCGGACACCCCGAGTAGCCTTGCACACAACCTCACCCGCCGGTCACGTCGCCCGCGAGAGCACTGCCCGTCGCGCGCCGCGTCTGCAAGAAAGAGTCACCGTGTGATCGCCCGCACCGTCAACCCGCAGTTGCTGCGCGACTGGGCCCGTGCCTCGGTCGACCAGCTCGAGTCGCTGCGCGGTGAGATCAACGACCTGAATGTCTTCCCGATCCCGGACTCGGACACCGGCAGCAACATGCTCTTCACGATGCGCGCGGCGGCCGAGGCAGTGGAGAAGACCCCGCCCGACGCATCCCTGCCCGAGGTGGCGCGTGCGATGGCCGACGGTGCGGTGGCGCAGGCGCGCGGCAACTCGGGGATCATCCTGTCCCAGGTCCTCGTCGGCTTCGCCGACGGTGCGGAGATCCTGGGCGACACCGACGCGCTGACCTTCGCCGAACTGTCGACGCTGGGTCTCCGGCTCGGTTCGCTCGCCGCGACCCGCGCCGTGAGCGAGCCGCGTGAGGGCACGGTCCTCACCCTCGTGCGGGTGGCCGCCGAGTCGGCCGCGGCACACGAGAGCGAGTCGCCGGCCGACCAGGTGCGCGCGGTGGCCGACGACTGCGCCGAGGCGCTCGAACGCACTCCGGAACAGCTGTCGGTGCTCGCGAACGCGGGTGTGGTGGATGCGGGCGGGCGCGGATTCCTCGCGATCGTCGACGCCATGGTCAAGGTGATCACCGGGGTCTCCCACCGCCGGCGCCGCTACCGGGGCATCCTCACCGACAGCACCACGCTCGGACACGGGCCGGACGACAGCTGCGTCGACGGCAGTGACCAGGACTTCGAGGTCATGTACCTCCTGGACGGGGCGGCCGGTGAGCAGATCGCCGAACTCCGCGCCCGGCTCGACGACCTCGGTGACGCCGTGGTGATCGTGGGCGACAGTTCCAGCGATGAGGGCGAACGCTTCTCGGTGCACGTCCACACCTGCGATCCGGGTGCGGCGGTCGAGGCCGGCGCCGGGATCGGCCGGCTCTCGGACGTCCGGATCAGCTGCTTCGCGCTCGACGCCATTCGGGCACAGGCTGATTCGTCGGAGCCCCCGCCTCGGCACAAGCGTGCGGTGGTGGTCGTCGTGTCCGGTGACGGTGCGGCCGAGTTGTTCGGCGAGGCCGGCGCGGTCGTGCTGCGCGCCGACGAGGGTCTGTCCGCCCACGACCTGGGGCGGGCGATCCGCGACACCGACAGTGCGCACGTCGTCGTCATGGCCAACGGGGCGTTGACATCTCAGGATCTCGTCACGGTGGCCACCGAGGTGCGCTCCACCCAGCGTTCGGTACTCATGCTGCCGACGTCCTCGATGACCCAGTGCCTGGCGGCGCTCGCCGTGCACGATCCGAGTGAGGTGCCCGACGTCGACGCCTACGCGATGGCCGAGGCCGCGGCCGGTGCGCGGTGGGGCTCGCTGCAGTCGGCGACCACGAGGATGATGACGCTGGCCGGGATGAGCGACGTCGGCGACGTGTTGGGGTTGATCGGCGACGACGTGCTCGTGGTCGCGCCGGATCAGACGTCGGCGTGCACCGCCCTCGTCGACCTCATGCTCTCCACCGGAGGCGAACTCGTCACGGTGCTCGCCGGCGTCGACGTCGACGAGGCCGCCCTCGAGGCCGTCGCCGAACAGATGAGGCGCAGTTACCCCGGTATCGAGCTGGCGGTGTATCGCACCGGGCAGCGCACCGATCTCGTCCAGGTGGGTGTGGAGTGACGGAGCTGATGCTGTCGGATTCGCTGGCCGACGTGCTGGGGGTCAAGCCCGCCGAACAGCTCGCCAACGTGGGAGTGCACACGGTCGGCGAACTGCTGCGGTACACGCCGCGCCGATACATACGACGCGGCCACGTGGCCGACCACGAACGTCCCGAACCCGGTGAGTGGCTGACGATCGTCGGGCGGATCACCAAGTCCGATCTCATCAAGATGAGGAGCCGCAAGGGATCGTTCCTCAAGGTGAAGATCACCGACGACAACGACATCTACGAGGCCAGCTTCTTCAACCCGTACCGGATCAAGGGACTGCTGCGTCCCGGTGCGCGGGTGATGATGGCCGGCGCGGTCAAGTACTTCCGCGACCAGATCCAGTTGTCCCATCCGGAATGGATGATCCTTCCCGACGGCGACCCGGAGATCGAGGACGTCGTCGGTTCCAAGATGCTGACCGAGATGTACGCGATCGAGGAGCAGGTCACCGGAGAGCACGGTGACCATCCGCTGATCACGATGTTCGACCGGGACATCCTGCCGATGTACCCGGCCAACAAGAACATTCAGACCTGGGACATCCTCGGTGCGGTCCGGCGGGTGCTGAGCGAGAGTGCGCCGATCCCCGATGCGCTCACCGAGTCCGAACGACGGGCGCGGGGACTTGTGAGCACCGACGAGGCGATCCGCAAGATCCACCTGCCCGAGTCCGAGGACGACGTGAAGATCGCGTCCCATCGGCTGAAGTTCGACGAGGCACTGGCCATCCAGACCGTGCTCGCCCAGCGTCGGCTGGCGGGACGGAATGAGTCGGCGCCACCGTGTCCGCGTGTCCCCGGCGGTCTCGAGGACAAGTTGCGTGACCGACTCCCGTTCACGCTGACCGATGGTCAGGTCGAGGTGGGGGAGGAGCTCGCCGAGGATCTCGCCCGCGCACAGCCGATGTCTCGATTGCTGCAGGGTGAGGTCGGCTCCGGCAAGACCCTCGTGTCGTTGCTCGCGATGCTCCGGGTGGTCGACAACGGTTTTCAGTGCGCGATCCTGGCGCCGACGGAAGTTCTTGCCGCTCAGCATCATCGGACGATGAGGACGATGCTGGGCGACCTCGCCGAGGCGGGTGAGCTGACCGCCGCCGAAGGTGCGACGCGAATCGCGCTGCTGACGGGTTCGATGAAGACCAAGGGCCGGCGCCAGACGCTGCTCGACGTGGTCACCGGGCAGGCGGGGATCGTGATCGGGACGCATGCGCTCCTCGAGGACAAGGTGGAGTTCTTCGACCTCGGCCTCGTCGTGATCGACGAACAGCACCGATTCGGTGTGGAGCAGCGAGACGTCCTGCGCGGCAAGGGGCGCAACGGACGCATTCCGCATTTCCTCGTGATGACCGCGACGCCCATCCCGCGAACCGTCGCCATGACCGCCTTCGGCGATCTGGACACCTCGGTACTCCGGGAACTACCGCGCGGCCGTCAGCCGATCACCACCTCCGTGGTGCCCACGAGCAGAGCCTCGTGGGTCGACCGGGTCTGGTCGCGCGCCAATGAGGAGATCGCGGAGGGTCGCCAGGTCTACGTGGTCTGTTCGCGCATCGGCGACGGCCCCGAACCCGAACCGGACGGGGACGAGGAGAAGGGCCCGAAGACGACGTCGGTGCTCGAGCAGTACGAGGCCCTCGTCTCCGGACCGTTCGCACACCGGCGGGTGGAACTCTTGCACGGCCGGTTGCCCGCCGACGAGAAGAACGCCGTCATGGACGCGTTCGGCCGGGGCGAGATCGACGTCCTGGTGTCGACGACCGTCATCGAAGTGGGTGTCGACGTACCCAATGCGACCACGATGGTCATCGTCGACGCCGATCGCTTCGGCGTGAGCCAGCTGCACCAGTTACGCGGTCGCGTGGGGCGCGGTCGGCATGCCGGACTGTGCCTGCTGATGACGAACGCCCGGGACACGTCTCCGTCGATGGACCGCCTGCGTGCCGTCGCGGGATCGAACGACGGATTCGAACTCGCACGAGTCGATCTCGAACAGCGGCGGGAGGGCGATCTGCTCGGGTCGCTGCAGTCGGGCGTGAACACCTCGTTGCGGTTCCTCTCGCTGCTCGAGGACGTCGAGGTCATCGAAGACGCGCGCGAACTCGCGGAAGACGTTGTGAGCGAGGACATCACGTTGCTCGAGCATCGGCCTCTCGCCGACCTCGTCGACGGCATCCTCGTCCCGCACAAGATCGCGTACCTCGACAAGTCCTGACGGACACGACCGGCGCTCAGTCGTAGTGCGCCGTTGCGCGGGGCGCCACGATCTGCGACACCTGCGCGCGACCGCGTTCCCGACGGAACCGGATGCGCATCGCGTGCGTCTGAGCATGCATGGTGGTGCGCGATCTTCGGCTGCGTTCGCCGGCACTGCGGCGCCTGCGCATGCGGGTGCGATGGATGCTCTCGAATCCGCGGAACGCGCCGTCCTGGCCGACGCGCCGGTGGGCGGCGCTGGTCGCTGTCGTCGTGACAGCGGTGGCGGTCGCTGTCGGCGTCGACGGTTTTCGGGCCGATCCCGACGTCGGTCCGAGGATACGAGCGATGGCGAGTGCGGCGGCAGCGTCCCTGGCCGCGATACCGGTCTCTGCGAGCCGTACCGACCGCGAGGACTACGACCGGTCCGCGTTCGGCAGTGCCTGGTCCGACGCCGCGTCCGTACCCGGGAGTGCCAACGGATGCGACACGCGCAACGACGTTCTGGCGCGAGACCTGCGCGAGGTCGACGCCGGCCCGGTGTCGAGTTGCCCGCGGGCGGTGCTGGCCGGCGAGCTGCGGAGTCCCTACACCGGCGACTTCGTCGTCTTCCGACGAGACCGAGGCGCGTCTGCGGTACAGATCGACCACATCGTCCCGCTGTCCTACGCCTGGGACATGGGTGCGTGGTCGTGGACAGCCGCCAAGAGACTGGACTTCGCGAACGATCCGGCCAATCTCGTTGCTGTCGACGGGCATTCGAATCAGGACAAGAGCGACTCGGAACCGGCGCGCTGGATGCCGCCCGCGACGGGCTTCTGGTGCCAGTACGCGATCCAGTTCGTGATCGTCACCGCCGCCTACGGATTGGCGATCGACGAACCATCACGTCGCGTCTTGTCCGAGGCGTTGCGGTGCGGGGGATAGCGTCAGTGCGCCTCCGCGCCCGCCGTGTTGTGCAGGAGATTCAGTCCGACGACCCCGATCAGGATCAGGAAGATACATCCCAGGCGAGCGAGACCGGCGGGTTCGCGCAGGAACAGGATGCCGTAGATCGCCGTGCCGACCGCGCCGATCCCGACCCAGACCGCATAGGCCGTGCCGAGCGGGATCGAACGGATCGCATAGGCGACACCGGCCATGCTGATGACGACGCCCACGACGAACACCGCCGTCCACAACGGGCGTGTGAAGGTGTTCGACTTCTCCAGGGCTGCCATGTAGATGATCTCGACCAGACCCGCGGTCACCAGGACAAGCCACGCCACTTCGCGATACTCCCGTCGTCGGACATCCGTACCGGCGTCACAGTAGGCGGGTGACGGGCGGGATGCGCGCCGAGATCAGTCCGAGAACGTCGGGGGTCCTCCCGCAGGCCGCTTCACCGGTCAGAAATCAACTGAGGGGGTGGAGACCGGTACATCTCGTTGGGTACTCCGAACCGCCGGCGCTACTCTTGAGAACGGCACTTTCCGGCGATGCCGCCCGGAACCACCGCGAAGTCGAGGATGTTGATGAGCGCACCCACCGCAGAGCAGTCCGTCGCAGGAGGCGGGCCCGGCTCCGAGAAGTCCGCCGGCGAGAAGTCCGACATCGAGAAGGTCGTTCTCGGACTCGCCCGAGCGGCCCGGTCGGCGTCCCGCTCGCTGAGCGGTCTGACGACAGCCGCCAAGAACGAGGTCCTGCTCGCCGCGGCCGACGCCGTAGAGACCGCGACGGAGACCATCCTCGCCGCCAACGCCGAAGACATCGCGCGTGCCGAAGAAGCCGGCACCGAGGCGAGCCTGCTCGACCGTCTGCGGCTCGACGAGTCGCGCGTGGCGGGGATCGCCGACGGTCTGCGGCAGGTCGCCGTGCTCCCCGATCCGATCGGCGAGGTGGTCGCGGGCAAGACCCTCCCCAACGGTCTGCAGCTGCGCCAGCTCCGTGTACCCCTCGGCGTCGTGGGCATCGTGTACGAAGCGCGGCCCAACGTCACCGTCGACGCATTCGGGATCTCCTTCAAGTCCGGCAACGCGGTCCTGCTGCGTGGCTCGTCGTCCGCTGCGTCGTCGAACGCCGAACTCGTCCGCGTGCTGCGGGAGACCCTCTCGTCGAAGGGCGTCAGCGCCGATGCGGTCTCGTTGCTGCCCAGCGACGACCGGTCCAGCGTGACCGCACTCATCCGGGCGCGCGGACTCGTCGACGTGGTCATCCCCCGTGGTGGCGCCGGGCTCATCGAAGCCGTGGTGTCGAATGCGACCGTGCCGACGATCGAGACCGGTGTCGGCAACTGCCACGTCTACGTGCACGCACTCGCCGACCTCGACGTCGCGGCGCGTGTCATCCTCAACTCCAAGACCCGCAGGCCCAGCGTCTGCAACACCGCGGAGACCGTGCTCATCGACAAGTCTGTCGCCGCCGACGCACTGCCGCGGATCACCTCGGTCCTGCAGACACAGGGTGTGGTCATCCACGGCGACGAGCCGGGCATGGAGCCGGCAACCGAGGACGACTGGTCCAAGGAATACCTGTCGATGGACATCGCCATGAAGGTGGTCGACGACCTGGACGCGGCCGTCGCCCACATCGACACCTACGGGACCGGCCACACTGAGGCGATCATCACCACCGACCTGTCGGCCGCCGACGAGTTCACCCGGCGCGTGGACGCCGCGGCGGTGATGGTGAACGCCTCCACGGCTTTCACCGACGGCGAGCAGTTCGGTTTCGGGGCCGAGATCGGCATCTCCACCCAGAAGCTCCACGCCCGCGGCCCGATGGGTCTGCCGGAACTGACCTCGACCAAATGGGTGGTCTGGGGCAACGGCCACGTGCGGCCTGCCTGATGAGCGGCACCACCCCGGGCGAGGGGACTGCTCAGTACACGGGTTCGGGACCGGCCGTCGTGCCCTCGTTCGAGGGTGTCGACGACGTCGTCGGGCGTTTGCGGGCGACGGGTTATCTCGCCGACGACGCCACCGCGACGTCGACCTTCCTCGCCGATCGGCTCGGCAAGCCGCTTCTGGTCGAGGGGCCCGCGGGTGTCGGCAAGACCGAACTGGCCCGATCCATAGCGGCGGCCACGGACGCCGAACTCATCCGACTGCAGTGCTACGAGGGCATCGACGAGGCCCGCGCCCTCTACGAGTGGAATCACGCCAAGCAGATCCTGCACATCCAGGCGACGGGGGACCGCGCCTGGGATGAGGCCAAGGCCGACATCTTCTCCGACGAGTTCCTGCTGCCGCGGCCGTTGCTGAAGGCGATCTCGCGCGAGGGTGCCACCGTGCTCCTCATCGACGAGGTCGACAAGGCCGACGTCGACATGGAAGGCCTGTTGCTGGAAGTCCTCAGCGACTTCGCCATCACCATTCCGGAGATGGGAACCGTTGCCGCGCAACGGCGTCCGATTGTGTTGCTCACGTCGAACGCGACCCGCGAACTGTCCGAGGCGCTCAAGCGCCGGTGTCTCTACCTCTACATCGACTTCCCGGACGCCGAGCGCGAGAAGGAGATCCTCGCGTCGCGGGTGCCCAATCTCTCGGACTCGCTCAGCGCCGAACTGGTGCGGATCGTCGGTGTCCTGCGCACCTTGGACATCCGCAAGAAGCCGTCGGTCGCCGAGACCATCGACTGGGCCAACACGCTGCTGGCGCTGGGAGCCGGCGAGAAGGCAACTGCGCGAAGCGGGGGCGGATTCGACGACGGGCTCATCGCCCGCACGCTCGGTGTGGTCCTCAAACACCGACCGGACCTCAAGACGGCCCTCAAAGAACTCAAGCTGGGCTGATGACGGCTCCGCTCGTCGCGCACCTCACCGACTTCGTCGATGAACTACGCCGACGCGGAATCGTGGTCGGGCCGTCGGCGCTGATCGACGCGGCCGGTGCGATGGAGGTTCTCGACCTCCTCGAACGTCCACGGCTGCGGGAGGGCCTGGCGACGACGCTGCTCGTCGATCATGCTCATCGCGGTGTGTTCGACCGTGTCTTCGACCTGTGGTTCCCGGTCGGTGCCGGAATGCGCACCGTCACCGAGGATCTGCCGCGTACGCCCGACGGCCGACTCGACATCGACGCGGTGCGGGACGCGCTCGCGGAGATGCTCGCCGACGACGCGGCAGCCGGCGACGGCCGGCTCGATCAGGCCGTCGCGATGATCGTCGACGAGTTGGGGCGATACGGATCGACGCGCGGCGAGGCGTTCTCGGCCTACCAGGCCATCAACGCGGTGAGCCCGCAGACGCTGATCGCGAAGATCGCGGCGGCCATGGCCGGCGAGTCGGGCGGTGATGACGGCGGACGAGCCGGCACCGAACCGCTGTACCGGCGGGCGGCGCGCCAGAAGGCCGGCGATCTGCGTGCGGCGATCGAGCGAGAGACGCAGCGACGCATGGCCGACCGCAACGGTCGCGAGAAGGTCGGCGCCTACGCGGTGCCGCCCCTGCCGGAGAACGTCAACTTCCTGTCGGCGGGTGCCAAGGAACAGGTCGAGATCCGCAAGACCATCGAACCGCTGGCCAGATTGCTGGCCGCGAAGCTCGAGACTCGTCGACGGCGAGCTCATCGAGGCGCGGTCGACGTCCGGAAGACGTTGCGCGCGTCGATGTCCACCGGAGGCGTGCCCATCGAACTCAGCCACCGCAAGCCACGGCCGGGGCGTCCGGAACTCGTCATCATCTGCGACGTGTCGGGCTCGGTCGCCGGGTTCAGTCAGTTCACGTTGCGGCTGGTGTACGCACTGCGACAGCAGTTCTCGAAAGTGCGGGTGTTCGCGTTCGTCGACACCGTCGACGAGGTGACGGACTACTTCGACCACGGCGAGGAGGACTTCGGCGCGGCAATGCACCACATGATCTCCACCGCGCGGATCTCGACCCGCGACGGTCACTCCGACTACGGCAACATGCTGGCCGGGTTCGTCGCCGACTACGGCGACTCGCTGACCCACCGGGGTGCGTTGCTGATCCTCGGTGACGGCCGGAACAACTACCACGACCCCCACGCAGCCGCCCTGGCGGAACTGGTCGAACGTGCCCGCCACGCCTATTGGCTGAACCCGGAGGCCAAGCAGCACTGGGGCACGGGGGACTCGGTCGCGACCGACTACGCGGATGTGATCGACATGTTCGAATGCCGCAACGCCACGCAACTGGGCACGGTCATCGCCGACCTCCTGCCGATCTGAGCAGCGCCGCCGTTTTCGATCAGCGCCCGACGCGTAGACTGACCGTCCATGTCACCCGACCGCCCACGTGCGCGCCGTATCGGCGTGATGGGCGGCACGTTCGACCCGATCCACAACGGGCACCTCGTCGCGGCCAGTGAGGTCGCCCACCGGTTCTCGCTGGACGAGGTGATCTTCGTCCCGACCGGCCGTCCGTGGCAGAAGATCGGCGAGCAGGAGACCGTGAGTCCGCCGGAGGATCGCTACCTCATGACGGTCATCGCAACCGCGTCGAATCCGCAGTTCAGCGTGAGCCGCGTCGACATCGATCGCGACGGCGACACCTACACCGTGGACACCCTCCGCGATCTTCGGGCGCTGCTCCCGGAGGCCCAGCTCTACTTCATCACCGGTGCCGATGCGCTGGAATCGATCCTGTCGTGGCAGGACTGGGAAGAACTGTTCGGGCTCGCCCGGTTCGTGGGCGTCAGCCGGCCGGGTTACGAACTCGACGCCACACACCTGGCGCACCACCTCGAAGCCATGCCCGAGGACACCCTCCACCTCCTGGAGATCCCGGCTCTGGCGATCTCGTCCACGGAGTGCCGGACGCGCGCGTCGCTCGGACGGCCCGTCTGGTACCTCGTGCCCGACGGCGTCGTCCAGTACATCGCGAAGCGGAAGCTGTATCGTGCGCCTCGGGCGTCGTCACCGGGTGTTTCCGCCCCCGCTCTGCCGGGGGCCAACCGCCCCGAGAAGCTCCCGGCCGAAGAGTTCCGGCCGGGGGAGTCGACGGACGGTACCGATCGATCGGGCCGGGCCGTGGGTGAACAGGCCGTAAGCGAATGAGAGGACAAGTGTGACTGCGTCAGCTGAAGCGCTGGAGATGGCCAAGGTGGCCGCCCTGGCCGCGGCCGAGAAGCTCGCCCACGAGGTGACGGTGATCGACGTGTCGGAGCAGTTGGTGATCACCGACGCCTTCGTCATCGCGTCGGCGGACAACGAGCGCCAGGTGAATTCGATCGTCGACGAGGTCGAGGAGAAGCTGCGGGAGGCCGGTCACAAGCCGCTGCGGCGTGAGGGCACACGCGAGGGTCGCTGGGCGCTCCTCGACTACGCCGACATCGTGGTGCACATCCAGCACACCGACGAGCGGCGCTTCTACGCGCTGGAGAGCCTCTGGAAGGACTGTCCGGTGGTCGAGGTGGAAGGGCTGTCGTGAGTGGCGGTCCGGATTCACATGACACCGCTGTCGAACGTCTCACCCCGGTGGTCCGACGCCTGATCCTGTTGCGGCACGGGCAGACCGAATACAACGCGGCGAGTCGGATGCAAGGCCAGCTCGACACCGATTTGTCCGAACTCGGTGTGAAGCAGGCCAATTCGGCGGCAGTGGAGCTCGCCAAGCGCCAACCGGTGGTGATCTGGTCGTCGGATCTGCGGCGGGCACGTGACACTGCCGAAGCGCTGGCGCAGCGCACCGGGTTGCCGGTGACCACCGACGCCCGCCTGCGCGAGACGCATCTGGGTGAGTGGCAGGGGCTGACCCATCTGGACGTCGATGCCGCTATGCCGGGGGCCCGTGCCATCTGGCGTGACGACGCGACATGGACGCCGCCGGGCGGGGAGAGTCGCGTCGACGTCGCCCGACGATCCACCCCGCTGGTCGACGAGTTGATCGAGCAGCTGCCGGAGTGGGGTGTCGGCGACAATCCGGAGGCTCCGGTGGTGCTCGTGGCCCACGGCGGCGTCATCGCCGCGATGACGGCGGCACTCCTCGGACTGCCGGTCGAGAACTGGCCCGCCTTCGGAGGCCTCGCGAACACGAGTTGGGTGCAGCTGTCGGGTCACGGTATGCCGGGCGAACTGCCGCGATGGCGCCTGGACGTGTGGAACGCGTCCGCCGAGGACTCCGACCCGGCGGTGCAGTGAACTCCGGTCTTGCGATGAGCGGGACTGCCGGCGGTTCTGGTCCGCCCGCCGACGCGCCGGACCGGTGCGTGCTGGTCCTCTCCGACTCGCTGGCCTACTACGGCCCGCAGGGCGGCCTGCCCGCCGACGACCCCCGTATCTGGCCGACGCTCGTGGGGGCCGCGACCGGTTCGCCGGTGCGGCTGTTCGGCCGGATCGGCTGGACCAGTCGGGACGTCTGGTGGGCGCTCACCCAGGATCCGAACATCTGGGCCACCGTGCCCCGTGCCGATGTCGTGGTGCTCGCGTTCGGCGGGATGGACACCTTGCCGTCGCCACTGCCCACGGCGTTCCGGGAACAGATCCGCTATATCCGGCCGAATGGATTGCGGCAGAAGATCCGTGAGGCCTACGCCTGGGTCCAGCCGCGGGGCGCGCGCCTCGGGTGGCCGCTCGCATTGCCGCCGCGCGTCACGATCGAATACCTCGAGAAGATCCGGGCGGCGCTCACCCAGTTGCGACCGGATCTCCCGATCGTCGTGTGCCTGCCGCCCACCCACCGCAGTCCGTACTACGGCAACGTCCACACCGGCCGGATCCCGACGACCGCGGCGATGTCCCGGTGGGCGTCGCGCCATTCGCTGCCGTGCGTCGACTTCTACCCGGTCACCCGGGACTCGTTCGACGACCCGGAGGTCGAAATGAACCCGGACGGGATCCACTGGGGATTCGCGTGTCATCGCGGGATCGCCGAGCTGGTCTCCCCGGTCGTCGACGCGGTCCGGGGGAGCAGGGACCGCGACGTCGAGGGGCCGACGGCGACGCCCGTGTGAGCTCGGCGCGTGAACCCGTTAACGTAGACGCGTGCCTGTCGTCGTCGTCACAGACTCCTCGTCCCGACTGCCGCGGTCGGTGACCGAGCATTACGGGATCCGGCAGGTCCCGCTGCACGTCACGGTGGATGACAAGGACTACCGCGAGGGCGTCGACGACATCCCCACCGACATCGTGTCGACGCCGGGCGTGACCACATCCGGGGCGAACCCCAGCGATCTGTCCGAACACTTCGACGCCGCGCTCGAGGCGAGTCAGGGCGACGGGGTGGTCGCCGTCCACATGTCCCGCCGACTGTCGGGAACGTGGAGTTCGGCCCGGATGGCCGCGGAGAAGTTCTCCGGGCAGGTGCGTGTCGTCGACTCCCGATCTGTCGGTCTCGCAGTCGGTTTCACCGCCGTCGCGGCCGCCCAGGCCGCCGCGGGCGGAGCCGACCGCGACCGGGTGTACGAGTCCGCCATCCGGCAGGCCGCGACGGTCGACTCACTGCTGTGCGTGCAGCAACTCGACAATCTGCGCAACAGCGGCCGGATCAGTGCCGCGGGCAAGCTGTTCGGGTCGGCGCTGTCGATCAAACCGATCCTGCACATGGTCGACGGCACCCTGACGCTCAGGGAGCGTCATCGTACGTTCTCCAAGGCGCTGGACAAGATGGTCGACGCCGCCGTCGACTCCGCGGGTGGCCGCGCGGTGACGGTCGGGATCCAGCACTGCCAGAGCCCCGTTGTCGCCGAGGAACTGCGAGCCGCGGTCCACGCCAAGCTGCGGGTGGTGACCTCCGAACTGATCGTCGACCTCGGACCCATCCTCGGCACCCACGTCGGCCCCGGTGCGGTGGGCGTCGTCATCGCCGCGCACCTCGACCCGATCGAGGGTCTCGAGGAGCACTGAGAACGGGCAGGCCCGCCCGTCCGGCACCATCCACAGGTCTCAGTGACCGTCCACAGATTCCGGTGTTCGCCCGTCCGGACGTGAAGAAGTGGTGGTGACGGGACCTACCGTGTGGCGTCATGAGCGCATCAGGACGGCGGAATCCGCTGGACCGGCTGGCGCCGGTGGGGGAGCTGCCGGGCCGCCGGAACGGCGCGGCAGGGATCGATCCTGATTCCCCGGCACGCGCATCGGAGACCGATGACCCGGCCGGACCGGTCGGGGAGCCCGAGCACCCCGGGTGGGGGATCGGCGGAATGCCGACCTGGC
The DNA here is from genome assembly GCF_057770005.1 of Gordonia sp. G4. Lineage (NCBI taxonomy): Bacteria > Bacillati > Actinomycetota > Actinomycetes > Mycobacteriales > Gordoniaceae > Gordonia > Gordonia sp. G4. The sequence continues at coordinate 5,213,652 of NZ_CM173442.1, read as the reverse complement.
TCGACACCCCGCCGGCGCGATCGCCGCGTCGGCGAACGGACCCTGACGACGTCGACACCGAGGACGATGACGACGCCGACGACGATCCCTTCCCTCGACGGCGCTTCGCGGTCGCACCGCCGGCCGCTCTCGCACTGATCGCGGTCGGTGTCGTCGTCTGTGCGGTGGCGGCGTTCGGGCTCTTCCGTGGTTCGGAGTCGGCGCCCGTGGTGGATTTCGGTGCGGTGGCCGGCACGTCGCAGGTGCCGGATTCGTCGCCGCCTGCGACGCCGGCCGAGCCGACTCCGGCGCAGATGGTCGTCAGTGTCGTCGGGCTGGTCCACAAGCCGGGGCTGGTACGCCTGGCGCCGGGGGCGCGGGTCGCCGAGGCGATCGACCGGGCGGGTGGGGTGCGCAAGAATGCCGACCTGCTGTCCCTGAATCTCGCGCAGGTGCTCCGGGACGGCGATCAGATCCTCGTCGGCTATGCGGGCGGCGAAGGACAGATGTCGTTGCGCAGTGCCGTCGTCGGGGCTGCCGGCGCGCCATCCCCGCCGGCCGGTGAGAACCCGACCGGTGCCGGTGCTCCCGCCGGCGGTGCGGGAAGTACGCCGGACACCGGTGGACTCGTGAACCTCAACACCGCCACCGAGGCGGACCTGGACGAGCTGCCCGGAGTCGGACCCGTCACCGCGAAGGCCATCCTGTCGTGGCGGGAACGGAACGGACGCTTCACTTCCGTGGACCAGCTCGCCGAGGTCGAGGGGATCGGTCCGGCACGTCTGGCCAGACTGCGCGACCTCGTGACGGTGTGAGGGGTGGACTTCCGCCTGCTCGTGCCTGCGGCGGCGGTGTGGTCGGTGACGGCGCTCGGGCTCGCGGTGCCGACGGCGTACACGCTCGCGCTGGCGATCTGCTCGGGCGCGGTCGCGCTCGCCGGCACGGTGGCCTGCCTCACCGGTCGGATCGGTTGGGACACGGTCGGTCTGGTTGTCGTGGTCGCCGGACTCGCGGCGGTGTGCGCGACCTCGCTGGCCCTTCGGCAGGAGGCCCGCACCGAACATCCGCTGGCGGCGACGACGGGCAAGGCGACGGTCGTGCTGACCGTGCGCGGCGACCCGACGATCGTCGGACAACCGTCCGCAGGGCGGGTGCGCGTCCGGGTGGGGGTGGAACAGATCGGATCGCAACGAGTTCGACCGGCTGCTGCCGATCTGATGGGTGATGTGCAGGAGTGGTCGGGACTGTTGCCCGGCCAGCGGGTGGTGACGATCGTACGGGTACGACCGCCGCCCGCACACTCACTTCTCGTGGCGACGGTGACGGCACAGCGGCCCCGGCCGGTCGGACCACCGCCCGGCCACCAGGAGGTGGCCGGTGCGATCCGAGAGCGGCTGCAGACGCTGGCCGCACGAGGACTCGACGCGGATGCGGCCGGACTCCTGCCCGGGCTCGTACTCGGCGACGAGAGCTCCCTCGACGACGGCCTACGCGACGACTTCCGCGACGCGGGACTCAGTCACCTCACCGCGGTGAGCGGCAGCAACTTCGCGATCGTGTGCGGCGCAGCACTTCTGGTGGTACGCAGTGTGGGTGTCCCGCCGCGGGCGGCCGCGATCGTCGGACTGGTCGTGATCGTGGGGTTCGTCGTGCTCGTCCGCCCGTCGCCGAGTGTGCTGCGTGCCGCCCTGATGGGCGCCGTCGGGGTGCTGGCGCTGTTCGCCTCTCGTCGAGCGCAGGCTGTTCCGGCGTTGGGTGCAGCGGTCGTCGGCGGCCTGCTGTGGTGGCCCGAACTGGCACTGCAGCCGGGGTTCGCGCTGTCGGTCGCCGCGACCGGAGCCATCGTGGTGTGGGCGCCGAGACTCCGGGATCGGCTACGCGAGTGGCGATGTCCGCCCGGCGTGGCCGAGGTGATCGCGATGGCGGTCACCGCCCAGGTGGTGACGGCGCCGATCGTCGTCGTGGTGACCGGAACGTTCTCGGTGGTGGGGATCGTCGCAAACCTCCTCGTCGCGCCCGTCGTCGCCGTGATCAGTGTGATCGGCACCCTCGCCGCACTCATCGGTGCGATCGGGCCGCCCGACGGGCCCGGGGCGCTCGTGGGCGAATTGCTGGTGCGCGCCCTCGCGCCCGAGCTGTGGTGGATGGTCGCCTGCGCGCGCACCCTCGGCGGGGTGAGCTGGGCGAGTGTGGACGTGTGGTCGCCGTTCGGGTGAGGGCGTCGGATTCGCCGGCCGACCTCGGCGGTCAGACCTCGCGGTCGGCCAATTCGCCCGCGGTACGGTTCCACACCAGGTAGCCGATGCCGACGGCGGTGAACCAGACCGCCCCGACGACGAGCGCGATCCGGCCGTCGCGGTCGAAGAACAGCAGGACGAACACGAGCGCGAGGAAGCCGAGTGCGAGCCACGTGGTGACCGGGGCGCCGGGCACCCGGTAGTCCGAGCGAGGCAGTTCGCCGCGCGCGACCTTGCGGCGGTAGGCCATCTGGCACAGCAGGATCGTCGACCAGATGACGATGATGCCCACCGTCGACACCGCGGTGATGTAGGCGAAGGCGTGCTCGGGGTCGATGACGTTCACCACGACGCCGATCGCCATGACCGCGGCGCTCAGGGTGATGCCCGCGGCCGGGACCTTGCGGCTCGAGAGCCAGGTCAGCTGGCGCGGGGCGTCGCCGGTGTGGGCGAGGGAGCGCAGCATGCGACCGGTGGAGTAGATGCCGGAGTTGCACGACGACAGGGCGGCGGTCAGCAGGATGAAGTTGACGATGCCGGCCGCGCCGGGGATGCCGATGTAGGAGAACACCGAGACGAAGGGGCTCTCGCCTTCCTGGAAGTCCTTCCAGCTGCGGACCGAGAGAATCACGATCAGTGAGCCGACGTAGAAGATGCCGATGCGGAACGGCACGGTGTTGATCGCCTTGCGCAGCGTGACGCGCGGGTTCTGCGCTTCGCCCGCGGTCACGCCGACGAGCTCGACACCGACATAGGCGAACATCACGATCTGCAGGCTCAGCAGGGCGTTGCTGAACCCGGTCGCGAAGAAGCCGCCGTCGTTCCAGAGGTTCGTCACCGACGGCCCGGTCTCGGGTCCGAGTCCGGCGATCGGGAGCAGCACGCCGATGCCGACGATGATCATGCCGAGGATGGCGGTGACCTTGATGGCGGAGAACCAGAACTCCGCGCGACCGAACACCCCGACCGAGATCAGATTCGCGCCGAACAGCACGATGAGCGCGATGAGGGCGGTGACCCAGACCGGAACCGACGGCCACCAGTAGTTGATGTACTTGCCCGCCACGGTGATCTCGGCCATGCACGTCGTCGTCCACACGGCCCAGTAGGTCCAGCCCTGGCTGAAACCGGCGAAGCGGCCGAGGAACTCGTCGGCGTACTCGCTGATGCCCCCGGAGACGGGCCGGTAGATGAGCAGTTCGCCGAGGGCGCGCATCACGATGAAGATCGCGAGCCCGGCGAGCGCGTACGCCAGGATGAGTGCGGGTCCCGCCTTCTCGATCGCACCACCCGCGCCGTAGAACAGTCCCGTGCCGATCGCGCCGCCGATGGCGATCATCTGCACGGTGCGGGCGGTGAGGCCGCGCTGGTATCCCTCGTCGGTGTCGGCACCCGTGTCGGTGCCGGGATGCTCCACAGTCACGCGGGCGACTCCCTGAAATGTCGGTGGACCTCTGGCAGAAGCTCACCGTAACGAGCCGCGATCACCCCGATTCATTCGGCCACAGGCGTTGTCCACTTTGTCGTATTCGGCCGACCTGGTGGCGGTCCGGCGATCGTGTCGGGTTCGTCTGGCACCATTGTCGCCGTGACCGATCGCCTGCACCTGCTGCTCGGAGACGACGACTTCCTCACCGGCCGGGTGATCTCGGCGGTGGTCGACGCCGCGACGAAGGCTGCGGGAACCCCCGTGCCGGTGACCCGGGTGCGCGCCGGCGATGTGAGCGAACACGAACTCGCCGAACTGCTCAGTCCGTCCTTGTTCGCCGAGGAGCGGATCGTCGTCGTCGAGGCCGCCGCCGAGGCGGGCAAGGAGCCGGCCGGGCTGATCGTCGCGACGGCGTCGTCACTGCCCGAGGGCATCACCCTGATGGTCGTGCACCACGGCGGAGGGCGGGCCAAGTCGATGGTCCCCGCACTCAAGAAGGCCGGTGCCGTCGAACACGAGACCACGGCCCCGAAGTGGCCGTCGGAGCGGATGACATTCGTGCGCAACGAATTCCGGTCACTGGGCGTGAAGGTCGGCGCCGACGTCGTCGAGCAGGTCGTCGAAGGCGTGGGATCAGAACTGCGCGAGCTGGCCGCCGCGTGCGCGCAGCTCGTGGCCGACACGGGTGGCAAGGTCGACCGCGACGCCGTGCGGTTGTACTACCAGGGTCGTCCCGAGGTGACCGGTTTCGAAGTGGCCGACCGTGCGGTGACGGGCGACCGCGCGGGCGCGCTGGAGTCCCTGGCCTGGGCCCTGCACCACGGAGTGCCACGGGTGCTGCTGGCCGACGCCCTCGCCGAGGCCGTGCATGCGATCGCACGCATCCGGCCGATGGGGTCGATCAACCACTTCGATGCGGCCCGAGAGCTCGGCATGCCGCCCAACCGGGTCAAGAACGTGCAGGCGAAGGCCAAGGCGTGGGATTCGGAGTCGATCGCGCGCGCGATCGGCGTGGTGGCCGCGCTCAACGCCGATGTGAAGGGGCAGGCCGCCGACCCCGACTACAGCCTCACCCATGCGGTCGCGACCGTCGCCGAGCTCAGGCCCGACGGGCGTCGACGCAGCTGACCCACCTGACAGAACGCCGCTCACCCCGGCAGCTGCGTGGACGCTGCCGGGGTGAGCGGAGATATGAAGGAATGGCGACGGGTCAACCCGCCGGGCCGACCGGGGTCGGTGCCAGATCAGAGCTTGTTGACCGCGAGGGCGATGGCCGACTTCTTGTTGGCGGCCTGGTTGGCGTGGATGACGCCCTTGCTGGCAGCCTTGTCGAGCTTGCGGCTGGCGGTCTGCCCGAGCTCGGCAGCCTTCGCCTTGTCGCCGGAGTCGACAGCCTCACGGAAGCTGCGGATCGCGGTACGAAGGGCCGACTTCACCGACTGGTTGCGCTGGCGGTTCGCTTCGTTGGTGCGATTGCGCTTGATCTGAGACTTGATGTTTGCCACGCGTGTTACCTCTGTCGTTGCTGGTGGATACGTCTGTCTGTTCGGGTCGGGCGGTCGGCCTGGGAGGTCGAACTCGCACCGGGCGGCGTCGGCGCGTGAAGCATCTCCACGGCGTCACCGCAACAGCGCACAACATTACCAGTCGGGGTCAGCCCGCCAAAATCCACGCCGCGGACACGCTCCGTGCTCGCGCCGCACGATAAGAATCATCGTGAACGAAAGTCTACAGTGGACTCATCATGTCCGTCGTTTATGTGCACATCGGCCTCCCCAAGACCGGGACCACCCATCTGCAGGATCGCCTCTGGCGAAACCGCGACCTGGCGTTGCAGTCGTCCGGACTGCTGTACCCGGGAAATGTGATCTCCGATCACTTCCACGCCGCGGTGCACCTGCAGCCCGAGCGATACCTCGACTGGGTCGATCCCGCCTTCGCCGGCACCTGGCCGAAGCTGCTCGGTCAGATCCGCGCCTGGCCGCAGATCTCCCTGCTCTCCCATGAGCTGTACAGCACCGCGACGGTCGACCAGATCGAACGGCTGATGACCGATCTGTCCTTCGCCGACGAGGTCCACGTGATCGCGACCGTCCGCGACCTGGGCCGTCAGCTGCCCTCCGTGTGGCAGGAGAATGTCAAGAACCAGCGCCGGGCCTCGTTCGACGAGTTCGTCGATTCGGTGGCGTTCGCGTCCGAGGGGCGCCGCAACGGCGGACCCGTCACGGCGGATGCCTCGGACGAGGAGCCGTTCTGGGAGTTCCAGGACTACATCGGCATCCTCGAGCGCTGGTCTCGATTCGTCGGCCCCGAGCGTGTGCACGTGGTCACCGTGCCGGGGCGTGGGGCCGCGCCGGGTGGCACCTTGTGGGACCGGTTCCTGGGGGTGATGGGCATCGACCCGACGCCGCTGCGCATTCCCGTCCCCAGCCTGAACAGTTCCCTGTCCGCGCCGCAGGCGGAGTTCCTGCGTGGCCTCAACCGCCGGCTGCAGCCCGAGGTCATCGAATGGCGCCGGTACGAGCGGATCATCAAGGGTCAGCTGATCGGCGAGATCCTGTTCGAGGCGCCGTCCGGTCCTCCGCAGGGACTCTCGGACAAGAGTCGGGAATGGGCGGCGGGGGAGTCCCGGCGGATGGTCGCGGCGGTTCGTGAGGCCGGCTACGACGTCGCCGGCGACCTCGCCGACCTGGTGGTGTCGGCAGAACACGACGCCACGGACGTACCGTCGCCGTCGGACGGCGAGGTGCTCGACGTCGCACTCGACACGATCGCGGCGATGGTGCTCGCGGCGCCACTGCCCAAGGTGGGTCCTCGTGCGCGGACCCGCGCGGCGAACGTACTCAGGAAAGTCAAACGGCGGGTGATCGCCGCGCGCCGATCGTCCTGACCGGCGACCTCCGCGCGACGTTCGGGGCCTCGTCGATGACACGGCCGGGCGACGTCGTGCCGATTTCGACATTCTGTAGCACCATGGCAGTTTATGACCCCCGCATCGACAAGTGCGCCTACCAAGAAGGCTGCGCGTAAGTCCGCAGCCGCGAAGTCGGCGTCTTCGAACTCATCAGGCCGTGCTGCATCCGGACGTAACGGCGCGGCGAAGGGCGCTGGTTCGGGTGGCAAATCGGCGAAGTCGACGACCGTGGACAATTTCACCGGCAACTTCGGCGGATACGCAAAAGGCCCGTACGGCAAGGCATATGACGAGATGTTCGACGCCGCCGGCGAGGTGCGCACGCCGTACCGCGGCATCTACAAGGCGATGGCCGACGAGGATCAGTCCGACCTGGTCGAGGCCCGTGTGGAAGCCCTCGGACGTGCCTACCTCGACCAGGGCGTGACCTTCTCGCTCTCCGGCAAGGAACGTCCGTTCCCGTTGGACGTTGTGCCACGGGTGATCTCGGCGGCCGAGTGGAACAAGCTCGAGGCCGGCATCACCCAGCGGGTGCAGGCCCTCGAACTGTTCCTGGACGACATCTACGGCGAGCAGGAGATCCTGCGTGACGGGGTGTTGCCCAAGCGACTCGTCCACTCCTGCGAGCACTTCCACCGGCAGGCCGCAAACATCCGGCCGCCCAACGGTGTTCGCATCCACGTCGCGGGTATCGACCTGATCCGCGACGAGAACGGTGACTTCCGGGTCCTCGAGGACAACCTGCGGTCGCCGTCGGGTGTGTCCTACGTACTCGAGAACCGGCGGGCAATGGCGCGTGTGTTCCCGGACCTGTTCTCCAAACACAAGGTGCGTGCGGTCGCCGACTATCCGAGTCATCTGCTCCGCGCACTGCGCGCGTCGGCGGCGTTCAACGAGGCCGACCCGAACATCGTCGTGCTCACCCCGGGCGTGGCGAACTCCGCCTACTTCGAGCACTCGCTCCTGGCGCGGCTGATGGGCGTCGAACTGGTGGAGGGCCGGGACCTCTTCTGCCGCGACAACGTCGTGTACATGCGCACGACCGAAGGTGAGCAGCGGGTCGACGTCATCTACCGGCGCATCGACGACGACTACCTCGATCCCATGCAGTTCCGTCCGGATTCGATGCTGGGCGTGGCCGGTCTGCTCAACGCGGCCCGCGCGGGCAACGTCGTGATCTCCAGCGCCGTCGGCAACGGCGTCGGCGACGACAAGCTGATCTACACCTATGTCCCCGAGATCATCCAGTACTACCTCGGGGAGAAGCCGAGCCTGCAGAACGTGGACACGCTGCGGTGCTGGCTGCCCGACGAGTGCGAGGAGGTGCTCGACCGCATCGACGAGCTCGTCGTCAAACCCGTTGAGGGATCGGGTGGTTACGGCATCGTCTTCGGGCCCGACGCCAGCGGGGCGGAACTGGATGCGCTGGCACGCAAGGTCCGCAACGATCCGCGCGGATGGATCGCCCAGCCGGTCGTGCAGCTGTCGACGGTGCCGACCAAGATCGGCGACGACATTCGCCCGCGTCACGTCGACCTCCGTCCGTTCGCCGTCAACGACGGTGAGTCCGTGTGGGTCCTGCCCGGGGGGCTCACCCGGGTCGCGCTGCCGGAGGGATCGCTCGTCGTGAACTCGAGCCAGGGTGGCGGTTCCAAGGACACCTGGGTGCTGGCCTCGCGCACCTCCGAGGGAGACCGCGAACTGTCGGGCGCCAAGGTCGTCACGACGAGCGGGGTCGCCGCCGCCCGGCCCGCCGAGAGCGCTCCCGATCCGGTCCACACGCAGACCCAGCAGCAACAGCAGGGCGCCATGACACAGCACATGGGCGGCATGACGCAGCAGCTGACCCCGATGTCCCAGTCTGCCTCGATGTCCCAGTCCGGCTCGATGACGCAGCGCGAGGACGGTGATGTCCGATGATGCTGGCGCGGAACGCCGAGTCGCTGTACTGGATCGGCAGATACGTCGAGCGCGCCGACGACATGGCGCGGATTCTCGACGTCGCGATCCATCAGATCCTCGAGGACACCACGGTCGACGTCGACCGGCAGGCGCGGCTGATCATCCAGGTGCTCGGGCTCACCGCGCCGGAGGACGACGAGGAACTCGACGTCTGGTCGCTCACCGAACGCGTCGCCTACGACGCCGACGCGGTGGGATCGATCGTCGACCTGATCCGCGCGGCGCGTGAGAACGCCCGCGGCGCACGCGAAGTCACCTCCAGCGAGTTGTGGGAGTGCTTGAACACCACCTACAACGGGCTCGACGCCGCCGAACGTCGTTCGCGTCGTCTCGGTCCCCACGAGTTCCTGTCGTATGTGAAGAACCGGGCGGCGATGTTCGCCGGGTTGGCCGACGCCACCCTCAGCCATGACGACGGTTACCGGTATCTGTTGCTGGGCCGGTCGGTGGAGCGGGTCGACATGACGATCCGGATGTTGCTGTCGCGCGCCGGGGATCGGACGTCGTCGCCGGCGTGGGTCAACGTGCTCGTGAGTGCGGGCGGGCACGACACGTTCCTACGGACATACCGAGGGGTGCTGGATGCAGAGAACATCGTCGAGTTCATGCTTCTCGACCGGTTGTTCCCGCGGTCGATCTTCCATGCCCTCAGCGTCGCCGAACACAATCTGGGTCAGCTCGAGAAGGGGCCCAGCCGTGTCGGTGCGCAGGCGGAGGCCCAGTTGCTCCTGGGCCGCGCGCGCAGTTCACTGGAGTTCCTCGAGCCCGGCAAGTTGCTCGACGATCTGCAGGACCGGCTCGTCGACCTGCAGGACACCTGCCGCGCGGTCAACGAAGCCGTGACGAAACAGTATTTCCATGTGTCGCCCTATGTCTCGTGGGCGGACGCCCGGGTGAGCGACGGGAATGTCATCGAGGAGAGTGAGCTGTGAGCTGGCGTCTGCGTGTCGTCCATTCCACCGGTTTCGCCTACCACAGTCCTGTCACCTCGTCGTACAACGAAGCCCGGCTCACCCCGCGCAGCGACACCCGGCAGAACGTCATCGTGAACCGGGTCGAGACGGTCCCGGCGACGAGGTCGTACCGCTACACCGATTACTGGGGCACGGCGGTCACCGCATTCGATCTGCATGCGCCGCATGACGAGCTCGAGGTGTCGGGTCTGTCGGTGGTCGAGACCGAACGCGGACATCGTCCGTCCGAGGACGACGAGGCGTCGTGGGATGACATCAACGGCGACGCCGTGAAAGACCGGTACGACGAAATGCTCTCGTACACAGAATTCGTGGCGAGAAACAGGCAGTTGTTGTCGACAGCCAAGAGAGTGACCAAGGGCCTGACGCCGCAGGAGGCGGTCGAAGAAGTGAGCCGGTTCGTCCACACCGAGATGGAGTACGTGCCGGGGACCACCGGGGTGCACACCACGGCCGTCGATGCGTGGACCGATCGTAAGGGCGTGTGTCAGGACTATGCGCACCTGACCCTGCTGATGCTCCGTGGTCTCGGCATCCCTGCTCGGTACGTATCCGGTTATCTCCATCCCGAACCCGACGCCGAGATCGACAAGACGGTGCAGGGGCAGAGCCACGCCTGGATCGAGGCGTGGACGGGTGGCTGGTGGGGTTACGACCCCACCAACGACACGCCGATCACCGAACAGCATGTGTCGGTCGGGGTGGGCCGTGACTACGCCGACGTGTCGCCGCTGAAAGGGATCTACACCGGCGGGGGTGCCACCGACCTCGACGTCATCGTCGAGATCACCAGGCTCGCCTGAGGATTCACGCCGGTCAGCGCCAGCCGTGGTGTTCGCGCAGTTCGTTCGCGACGGCGTCGAACATCGGACGACCGAGGATCGCGCCCTCCCGGCGGATTCCGTCGTCGTCGACGACGAGTACCCGGTCGAGCCGCACGAAGCTCGGCCGGCCCTGAGGATCCCACGCTCCCGATCCGACGGGAAGCCAGTTGCCGTCGGATCGGTGGTCCTTGCTCGACAGCATGAGACCGAGCACGGAGTCGGGTCGTCCGGCGCGGGCGTCGCGGCCGACGACCAGCACCGGCCGGTCCTTCCCCTGGCTCGGGTCGTCTTCGTAGGCAACCCAGGTCCACACGATCTCGCCGGGATCGGCGTCCCCGTCGAGGTCGGGGGAGTAGCTGATGGTGCGGGCGAGATCGGTGGTCGGCCGGAGGTCGGGCCGGGCGTCGCGGATCGTCACTTACGCATCTCCTCGGTCTGACGGGAACAGGGGCATCAGGAAATCCCGGACCGCGTCGGCGGTGAGGGCGGCGGTCGGCTTCTTCTTCGGATTGAGGTCGTGCCCGACCTTCTCCAGTTCGACGATGTGCGTCGGCGCATCGATGAGGCCGACCGCGCGGCTCATCTCGTCGGTGGTGCCGAACGGGTCGGTACTGCCGTGGACCACGAGGGTGGGGACCGTGATCGACGGCAAGTGCTCGGTGCGCAGCCGGTCGGGTTTTCCCGGCGGATGCAGCGGATACGACGTCAGCAGCAGGCCGTCGGCCAGGTCGGCCCCGTCCTCGGCCACGGCCATCGAGGCCTGCCGGCCGCCGTAGGAATGCCCGCCGACGATCAGCGGCCCGTCGGACTCACCGCGGAACATCGCGCACGCGGCGCGGATGCCGTCGCGGTCGCCCGGTGAGGTGGACGGGCTGGGCGGCCCCTTCGGCCGGCGCCGCCGGTACGGCAGGTCGATGCGGGCCACGACGTATCCGCGGTCGCACAGCTCCTCGGCCAGCGCGCGGAGGATCACGGCGTCACGGTTGCCCCCCGCGCCGTGCGCGAGGACGAGCGTGGCCCGGGCCGGGCTGCCCGGACGGTGGACCTCGGCGGCGACGTCGTCGGTCTCGATGGTGGTGACGGTGGACGCGGACACGGCTGCCACCGTAGCGCCTCACCGCGTGTGCGCGGACTTCCCCGATCCCTGAGGAGGCCCGGAGCTTGCGGAGGGCCGTCTCGAAGGGAAACGTGGCCGGGCGCGGTGCGTCGGCGGGTCATGAGAAACTGGACCACAACCTGTATCCGCGCCCGTTTTCTACCGCAGTTCTCGTTCGAGGAGTAGTTCCCATTCCCAACTTCGCCGACACCACCTTCACCGATCCGGCACGTATCCGGAACTTCTGCATCATCGCCCACATCGACCACGGCAAGTCGACGCTGGCAGACCGGATGCTGCAGCTCACCGGCGTCGTCGAAGAGCGGCAGATGCGGGCGCAGTACCTCGATCGAATGGACATCGAGCGCGAGCGCGGCATCACCATCAAGGCGCAGAACGTCCGTCTGCCCTGGACGGTGAAGTCGGCGGAGGGCGACGAGGACTACGTCCTGCACCTCATCGACACCCCCGGGCACGTCGACTTCACCTACGAGGTGTCCCGCGCTCTGGAGGCGTGCGAGGGAGCTGTCCTGCTCGTCGACGCCGCGCAGGGCATCGAGGCCCAGACCCTCGCCAACCTGTATCTGGCGATGGAGAACGACCTCACCATCATCCCGGTGCTCAACAAGATCGACCTGCCCGCGGCCGACCCCGAGCGCTACGCGGCCGAACTCGCGCACATCGTGGGTTGCGAGCCGGAAGACGTGCTGCGTGTGTCGGGCAAGACCGGCGTCGGGGTCACCGAGCTGCTCGACGAGGTCATCCGGAAGGTGCCGGCTCCGGTGGGCGATTCCGACGCCCCGGCGCGGGCGATGATCTTCGACTCGGTGTACGACACCTATCGCGGCGTGGTCACCTACGTCCGTGTCGTCGACGGCAAGATCGTGCCGCGGGAGAAGATCCTGATGATGTCGACCGGCACCACGCATGAACTGCTGGAGGTGGGCATCGTGTCCCCGGAACCGAAGCCGACCACGGGGCTGGGTGTCGGCGAGGTCGGTTACCTGATCACGGGTGTGAAGGACGTTCGCCAGTCGAAGGTCGGTGACACCGTCACCACCGCCCGCCGGGGTGCCGAGCAGGCGCTGACGGGGTACCGCGAGCCGCGACCGATGGTCTATTCGGGGCTGTACCCGCTCGACGGGTCCGACTACCCGGTGTTGCGCGAGGCGCTCGAGAAGTTGCAGCTCAACGACGCCGCACTGACCTTCGAGCCGGAGACCTCGGTCGCGCTTGGGTTCGGCTTCCGCTGCGGCTTCCTCGGTCTGCTGCACATGGAGATCACCCGCGAGCGTCTCGAGCGCGAATTCAACCTCGACCTGATCTCGACGGCCCCAAACGTCGTCTACCGGGTGGTCATGGAAGACGGTTCGGAGCATGTGGTGACCAACCCGTCGGACTGGCCGGAAGGCAAGACCCGGCACATCTACGAACCCATCGTCAAGACCACCGTGATCGCGCCGAGCGAGTTCATCGGCGCGATCATGGAGCTGTGTCAGTCGCGTCGAGGTGAGCTCGGCGGGATGGACTACCTGTCGGAGACGCGCGTGGAACTGCGGTACACGCTGCCCATGGCCGAGATCATCTTCGACTTCTTCGACGCCTTGAAGTCGCGGACGCGTGGCTATGCCAGCCTCGACTACGAGGAGGCGGGCGAGCAGGAAGCCGATCTGGTGAAGGTCGACATCCTGCTCCAGGGCGAGGCCGTCGACGCGTTCAGTGCGATCGTCCACAAGGACGCCGCCTATGCCTACGGCAACCGGATGGCGATCAAGCTCAAGGAGCTCATCCCGCGCCAGCAGTTCGAGGTTCCGGTGCAGGCCGCCGTCGGCTCGAAGATCATTGCGCGCGAGAACATCCGAGCCATCCGCAAGGATGTGCTCGCGAAGTGCTACGGCGGCGACATCAGCCGTAAGCGCAAACTGCTCGAGAAGCAGAAAGAGGGCAAGAAGCGGATGAAGACCATCGGCCGCGTCGAGGTCCCGCAGGAGGCCTTCGTGGCCGCGCTCTCCACCGACGCGGTGGGTGACAAGCCGAAGGGGAAGTGATGGGCGACGGGCAGACCGGGAGCGGGAGACGATGACCGCAGCACAGGGCGCCAATCCGGTACTGGCGCAAAGCGGCCTGCCCTACGACCTCCCCGACTTCGCGTCGATCTCCGACGACGACTTCCTGCCGGCGTTCACCGAGGCCATGGCGTCGCATGTGGCCGAGGTGCAGGCGATCGCGGCCGATCCCGCGGCGCCCACCTTCACCAACACGATCGAAGCCCTGGAGTTGTCGGGGCGCGACCTGGCCTGCGCGTCGGGGATCTTCTTCAACCTCGTCGGACCCGACACGAACCCCAGACGCAACGCGATCTCCCAGGAGCTGTCGACGCTCCTGACCGATCACTCGAACACGATCGCAATGAATCCGGTTCTCTTCGAACGGATCTCCGACCTCCACTCGCGCGCCGACGAACTCGATCTCACCGAAGCCCAGCGCCGGCTGCTCGACAAGCGGTACCGGGAATCGGTCCGCGCCGGAGCCGGACTCGACCCCGACGCACAGGGTGAGATGCGGGAGATCGCTTCCCGCCTGGCCTATCTCACGACGACGTTCTCCCAGAAGATCCTCGACGACACCAACGACTCGGCGGTGCTCGTCGACGATGCCGCCGAACTGGACGGTCTGTCGGCCGGACAGATCGCCGCCGCCCGCCGTGCCGCCGGCGAGGCCGGGCACGACAGCGGATACCTCCTCACGCTCGAACTGCCGACGAGTCAGTCGGTGCTCACCGAAGTGACGAATGCCGATGTGCGCCGGCGGGTGTTCGACGCGTCGGTGGGGCGGTGCGCCCGAGGCAACGAACACGACACCCGGGAACTGGTCCTCGAGATCGTCCGCCTGCGGGCACGCCGAGCAGAGATGCTCGGCTACCGGGACCACGCCGAATACGTGATCGCCGAGCAGACGGCGCCGGACCCGGGGGCCGTCGACGACATGCTGCGCGAGCTCAACTCCTCGGCCATGCGTGCCGGTGGCCGCGAACTCACCCGGCTCACCGAGTTCGCGGGTGACGCGCCGATCGGCCCCGCCGATCTCACCTTCTGGCTCGATCGGGAGAAGCGGTCGCACTCGGCGGTGCCGCTCGACGACTTCGCGAACTATTGCGAACTGGACGCGGTGCTGACCAGGGGTGTCTTCTTCGCCGCGAACAAGCTGTACGGCCTCAGCTTTCGGGAGATCACCGATCTCCCGCTGTACCACCCGGATGTGCGCGCCTGGGAGGTACGCGACGACGCGGGCGTCGGTATCGGGCTCTTCCTCGGCGACTTCTTCGCCCGACCGTCGAAACGCGGCGGGGCGTGGATGAACAACATCGTCGACCAGTCGTCGGTCCTGCACACCCAGCCGATCATCGTGAACGTGCTGAACCTGACCAAACCCGATGCCGGACAACCGTGTCTGCTCACGATGGATCAGCTCACCACGCTCTTCCACGAGTTCGGGCACGCCCTGCACGGGTTGCTGTCGTCGGTCGACTACCCGTCGCAATCCGGGACGTCGGTACCGCGGGACTTCGTCGAGTTCCCGTCGCAGGTGAACGAGATGTGGGCGCTGCACCCGGACGTGCTGGCGAACTATGCCCGGCATCACGAGACCGGAGAGCCGATCCCGGCCGAGCTCGCCGATGCGGCGCGGGAGTCGGCGGGAGCCGAGTCCGCGCACGGCACCATCGAATACCTCGCCGCATCCTCGCTGGACCTGGCCTGGCACCGGTTGTCGGTGGCGGAGGCCGAGGCGGTGGCCGATGTCGAGGCCTTCGAGGCGCGGGCGCTCACCGACGCGGGCCTGCACACCGAACTGATCCCGCCGCGCTACCGGAGCTCGTACTTCAACCACATCTTCGGTGGCGGCTACTCCGCCGGCTACTACAGCTACATCTGGTCGGAGGTACTCGACGCCGAGACCGAGCAATGGTTCCTTGCCGAGGGCGGGCTGCGTCGCGAGAACGGCCGCCGGTTCGCCGACGCCACTCTCTCCCGCGGCGACAGCGTGGATCCGCTTGTCGCACATGAGGGCCTGATCGGTCGCCGGCCGCGTATCGAACCGCTGCTGCGGCGCCGGGGGCTCGCGGCCTGATCGGGTCCCGGTCATGACGACGACGCGCACCCCGCGCCGGGACCTGTCGGCGTTCGCGGTGCTGAGCATCGTGACCGCGATCGTCGTGATCGGTCTCAAACTAATCGCCTGGCGGGTCACCGGCTCGGTCGGTCTGCTCTCCGACGCGCTGGAGTCCACCGTCAACCTCGTTGCGGCGATCGGTGCGTTCGTCGCGCTGCGGGTGGCGGCGAAGCCACCGGACCGGAGCCACAACTTCGGGCACACCAAGGCGGAATACCTCTCGGCGGTGTTCGAGGGGGTGATGATCGTCGTCGCGGCGGTCGTCATCGTCGCGACGGCCGTCGACCGCCTGCTCCACCCGGAGGAACTGGACGAAGTCGGCATGGGACTGGCGATCTCGGTGGGCGCGACGGTGGTCAACGCGGTCGTCGGCTGGGTGCTCATCCGCGCCGGTCGACGTCATCGGTCGCTGACCCTCGAAGCCGACGGCCGGCATCTCATGACCGACGTGTGGACGACGGCCGGCGTGGTGGTCGGTGTGTTCCTGGTCGCCGTGACCGGCTGGCTGCCGCTCGACCCGCTGATCGCCATCGCGGTGGCTGCCAACATCCTCGTCGTGGGCGGACGGTTGGTCTGGCGATCCGGTGCGGGACTGATGGACTCGGCGCTGCCCGACGACCTGCGCGCCGCGATCGACGCCGTCCTCGCGCGTCACCGCGCCGACCGGATCGACTTCCACGACGTCCGCACGCGGGAGGCCGGCCACGAACGGTTCGTCCAGTTGCACATGCTCGTCCCCGGTGACTGGTCGGTGCAGCGCGCGCACGATCTGGCCGAGACGATCGAGGACGAACTCCGCGCCGCGGTCGACGATCTCACCGTGACCCTGCATGTCGAACCGATCAACGACCCACGCGCCTACGAGGACTGGCGGTTGGACTGAGCGCGTTTCGGCTCGTCGCGCTCAGTGATTCGCCGGCTGGAAGGTGGCCTGGTGGGCGGCTTCCTCGGCGCGGATCACATGCATCACCGCGTTGATGAGGGCGAGGTGGGTGAACGCCTGCGGGAAGTTGCCGAGGTGCTGTCCGGTCTTGGCGTCGATCTCCTCGGCGTACAGCTTGAGCGGGCTCGAGTAGGACAGCAGTCGTTCACACAGCGTCTTCGCCCGTGGCAGTTCGCCGATCTCGACGAGGGCCGACACCAGCCAGAACGAGCAGATGGTGAACGTACCCTCTTCGCCGCTGAGGCCGTCGTCGGTCTCCTCGACCCGGTAGCGGAGCACCAGTTCGTTCTCGGTGAGTTCGTCGGCGATCGCGAGAACCGTTGCGCGCACCCGGGGGTCGTCCGGCGGCAGGAATCGCAGCAGCGGGACGAGTAGTAACGAGGCATCGAGCGCGTCGTCGCCGTAACGCTGGGTGAACACCCCGCGCTCGTTGACCCCGTGCGCCAGGACGTCGGCCTTGATCTCCTCCGCGATCGCGGCCCACTCGCGCGCGTGGGCCTGCTCGCCGTGCATCGTCGCGAGGCGTGACCCGCGGTCGAGGGCGACCCAGCACATGACCTTCGAGGACGTGAAATGCTGCGGCTCCCCGCGCACCTCCCAGATGCCGCGGTCGGGATCCTTCCAGTGCTTGATCGCTTCTTCGACCTGGGCCTTCAGCACGGGCCACAACGTCTCCGGCACCGCTTCGTGCGACTTGATGTTGAGGTACACCGAGTCGAGCATCGTGCCCCAGATGTCGTGCTGTGCCTGGTTGTACGCGCCGTTGCCGATACGGACCGGCCGGGCGCCGTCGTAGCCCGAGAGATGGGTCAGCTCTTCCTCTTCCAGGGTGCGTTCGCCGCCGACGCCGTACATCACCTGCAGCGGATGACGTTCCCCGTTGGTGATGCCCGAGACATCGGCGATGAAGGAGAAGAAGTCGTCGGCCTCGCGGTCGAGACCGAGCGTGTACAGACCCCACAGGGCGAAGGTCGAGTCCCGCACCCACGCATAGCGGTAGTCCCAGTTGCGCTCGCCCTGAGGCGTTTCCGGCAGCGACGTGGTCGCGGCGGCGAGCAGCGCGCCGGTCGGGGAGTAGGTGAGTCCCTTCAGCGTGAGGGCCGAACGCTGCAGATGTGAGCGCCACGGATGATCGGGGAAGCTGCCGATGTTGATCCACTGCCGCCACGACTCGCTTGTCGCCCACATCTTCTGGGCGGCTTCCTCGAAGTTCTGCGGCGCCGGCTGCCGGGACCAGCTGAGTGCGACGAAGCGGTTGTCGCCTTCGACGAGCCGGGTACGTGCCCGCGCTTCGCGACCCTCCAGACCCAGCCGGAGGTCCGTGGTGAGTTTCAAGGTGGGCGTGTCGGCATCGGTGTCCTTGGCGGTCGCGATCGCCTCGCCGTAGGCCGGGCCCGAGTACTCCCACTTCGTCGTCCCGCGGTGGTAGTCGAAGGCGGGTTCGCAACTCATGTGCAGTTCGACGGTGCCGGACACGCAGCGCACGGTGCGCAGCAGGATGTGCTCGGCGTCCCAGTCGGTGGGCGTCCGGCGGTGCGTCTTCGAACGACGTTCGTTGTCGTGCCACGGACCCATGACCAGTGCGTCACGGACGATGATCCAACCGGTGTCGGTCTGCCAGGTGGTCTCGACCATCAGGCTGCCGGGCAGGTAGCGCCGATCCACCGGGACGTTCACGCCGTAGGGCGCCAGTCGGAAGTGGCCGGCACTACGGTCGAGGATGGCGCCGAAGACGCTCGGTGAATCGGGCCGGGGTATGCACATCCACTCGACGGAGCCGTTGCGCGCGATGAGACAGTTGGTCTCGGTGTCGGACAGGAACGCGTAGTCGCCGATCGGCGGGAAGGCGCTCGTGTGCGACGGAGCCGGAGGAGCCGCCGGGGAGACGTCGGCCGCGGTCCCGGATGCCCGCGGCGGCACGGTCGGCAGGGACGTTACGGTGGAGTCATCTGCGACAGACATGAGTTCCATCATCGCGACGGGTTCTCGCCGACGCCACTCGGCTCCCGTGAGGGAGACAGTGGCGGTGATCACGGACTCGGAGCGACGCAGACGCCGCGGACGGATATACGGCTGCCCGCGGGAACGAATGCACAGATGACGGGGTGATGAGGTGTCGGCGTTCTTCGACTGGTGGGACAGCGTGGAGGAGTGGCTCACGGGCCTGTCCTTCGTGCCCCAGTTGCTGGTGACCGTCGCCGTCGTGATCCCGGTGGCGATCCTCATCGCCTACGTGCTCAGTTTGCTGGTCGACGCCGCTGCCACGCTGGTCGACCGACGCCGCTTCGCTGACGACGACGGGACCGGATTGTGAAGAAGATACTGCGCTCGCCGGTCACCTTCGCGCTGCTGGCGCTGCTGGTCCTGGTCATCATCGCCTGGCTTGTCACGGGCTGAGCGTCATCCGCTTCGCGGCTTGTTTCTCATGCTCCCTGAGGTGCGAGCGAAGCGAGCCACGAAGGGGGTGGTGACGTGCCTCGCCCGCCCTTCGTGGCTCGTCGACCTCGACGCGCTCCTTCGTCGCTTGCTCGGCCCGGCGGCTTGCGCTCCTCGCACCTCAGGGAGCAGGGGCTGGGACCTGAGGGTCCCCTCAAGGAGCGGGGTGGTACCCAGCGGGCACCACTCGTTGATCCGCCGCCGTGCGGTAGAGCGACCCGATCGCCTCGATGACGTCCGGATGGGTGCCGAGGGGACCGGCGACGAGGGTGTCGTCGACCAGGGCGTCGAGCGCCGACTCGACCCGCTCGGTGAGCAGTCCGGCCGACAGGAAGTACGGACTCACCGCGATACGTCGGGCACCGCCGGCGCGGAGTCGGCGCACGGCCGAGACGACGGCGCGATCGTGCGGCCCCAGCTTGGTCGCGAAGACCACCTCGACCGGACGGTGGAGCCGTGTCGACAGTTCGATCGCCCGTAGGCGCACCGAACGATCGGCGGCCGGGTCGGAGGACCCGACCGCGGACAGGATCACACCGTCGTGCGGGCCGAGGCCGGCCTCGATCAGACGGTCCGCCAGTGCCCCGGCCAACGACCGGGTCCCCATGACGTCGGTCTGCCGGGCGGTCGGTCGTCGCGACGCGATGATCGACGGTAGGTCGATCTTGTGGTGGTACCCCGCCGACAGCAGCATCGGTACGACGACCGGACCGTGGTGCGTCGAATGCGCCCCGTCGAGCTGTCCGAGAACGTCGCCCACGAGTGGCTCGTCGAGGTCGAGATAGGAAAGCACCACCTCGACACCGGGCAGGCTCGACGCGACGGCGTTCCGCACACGGCGCGCGGTCGCGCCGAAGCGCGGATCGCGACTGCCGTGTGCGGCGAGGACGAGAGTCGGTGTCACACCAACTCTTTGAGATGGAGCGGCGCCAAGGCGTCGCCCACGAGGCCCGCGGCCAGCGTGTTCCCGCCCTGCGGGTCGATGACCAGGAAGCTGCCCGACTCCCGGTTGACCTGGTAGTCGTCGGCCGGGATCGGCTCGGCGGTCTGCACCGAGATCCGCACGATCTGGTTGAGCTCCACCGATTCCGGAGCCTCCACCAGGGCGAGGTTCTGCTCGTCGAACAGCGCGTCGAGGGCGCCGACGATCGCCTGGGTGGTCTTGGTGCCGTGCTTGAGGAGCAGGCGAGCGCCCGGGCGCAGCGGCTTCTCGGCGAGCCAACAGACCGTTGCGCTGAACTGCTGCAACGGTTCCGGGGCGTCAGCGGCGGCGGCGATGAGGTCGCCGCGCGAGATGTCGACGTCGTCTGCCAGCAGAATCGTGACACTGCGTCCGGTGTGCGCGGTGGGCAATTCGCCGTCGGCGGTGTCGATCTGGCTGACGGTGGTCCGCTGCCCCGACGGCAGGACGACCACCTCGTCGCCGACGGAGACCCGGCCGGCGGCGATCTGACCCGCGTAACCACGGTAGTCGGGGTGTTCCGGCGTGCGGGGACGGATGACGTACTGGACCGGGAACCGCAGGCCGACGTCGTTGCGCTCCACCAGATTGGGCACGGTCTCGAGATGCTCGATGAGTGTCGGCCCGTCGTAGAAGGCGGTGGTCTCCGAGCGGTGCGCCACGTTGTCGCCGTGCAGCGCCGACACCGGGATCGCGGTGACCTGCTCGGCGGACCAACCCAGCGACCGGGTGAGATCGGCGAATTCAGCGGAGATCTCGGCGAACACCGACGCCTGATCGGTGACGAGGTCGATCTTGTTGACCGCGAGCACCAGCTGGGGCACGCCGAGCAGTGCCATCACCGCGGCGTGGCGGCGGGTCTGGGCGACGACGCCGGTGCGGGCGTCGACGAGCAGTATCACCAGTTGCGCAGTCGACGCACCCGACACCGTGT
The DNA here is from genome assembly GCF_057770005.1 of Gordonia sp. G4. Taxonomy (NCBI): domain Bacteria; kingdom Bacillati; phylum Actinomycetota; class Actinomycetes; order Mycobacteriales; family Gordoniaceae; genus Gordonia; species Gordonia sp. G4. The sequence goes on along the minus strand of NZ_CM173442.1, from coordinate 5,192,793 downwards.
TGCGGGTGTACTGGACGTGCCCGGGGGTGTCGGCGAGCACGAACGAGCGCGCGGGAGTTGCGAAGTAGCGGTAGGCGACATCGATGGTGATGCCCTGTTCGCGCTCGGCCCGCAGCCCGTCGACGAGCAGCGACAGGTCCGGGGTGTCGAGACCGCGGTCCACAGAAGCCTTCGTGACCGCGTCGATCTGGTCGGCCAGAACGGATTTCGTGTCGTACAGCAGGCGGCCCACGAGCGTGGACTTACCGTCGTCGACGCTGCCCGCGGTCGCGATGCGGAGGAGATCAGGAGCGTGCTTCATCAGAAATATCCTTCGCGCTTACGGTCTTCCATGGCTGCCTCGGAGACCCGGTCGTCGCCACGGGTGGCGCCACGTTCGGTCAGCCGCGACGCCGCGACCTCGGCGAGCACGGCCTCGTTGTCCGTGGCGTCGGAGAGGACCGCGCCGGTCGAGGAGCCGTCGCCGACGGTGCGGTAGCGCACCGAGAGTCGCTGCACCTCTTCGCCTTCGCGGGGACCGCCCCAGACTCCCGAGGTCATCCACATGCCGTCGCGCTGGTAGACCTCGCGCTCATGGGCGTAGTAGATCGACGGGAGGAGCACCTGCTCGCGAGCGATGTAGCGCCAGATGTCGAGCTCGGTCCAGTTCGACAGCGGGAACACCCGCACGTGCTCACCCGGGGCGTGGCGGCCGTTGTAGAGGTTCCACAGCTCGGGGCGCTGTCGCTTCGGGTCCCACTGGCCGAAGGCGTTGCGCAGCGAGAAGATCCGCTCCTTGGCGCGCGACCGCTCCTCGTCGCGCCGACCGCCGCCGAACACCGCGTCGAAACGGTTCTCGGTGATCGCGTCGAGCAGGGGGATGGTCTGCAGCGGGTTGCGGACCCCGTCGGGGCGCTCGGTGAGCCGGCCGTCCGCGAGGTAGTCCTCCACCCTGGCCACGTGCAGCCGCAGGTTGTGCCGTTCCACGACCTGGTCACGGAACTCGAGGACCTCGGGCAGGTTGTGCCCGGTGTCGACGTGCAGCAGCGAGAAGGGCAGGGGCGCAGGCCAGAACGCCTTGAGCGCGACGTGCAGGAGCACGGTGGAGTCCTTGCCGCCGGAGAACAGGATCACCGGCCGCTCGAACTCTCCCGCGACCTCGCGGAAGATGTGGATCGCCTCGGACTCCAGGGCGTCGAGTGTGGTGAACTCGTCGGCCTCCGCGGCGGCGCCGCTCGTCTGGGCAGCGGCGGCGCCGCTCGTCGCCGGAACGGACGGTGTTTCGGTCACGGTCATGCGTGCAGCCCACATTCTGTCTTGGCGCGACCGGCCCAGCGGCCGCTGCGCGGATCGGATCCGGGTTCGGGTTTGGCGGTGCACGGTGCGCACCCGATCGAGGGATATCCCTCGTCGACGAGCGGATTCACCAGCACGCCGTTGGTGTCGATGTAGTCCTGCATCGTCTCGTCGGACCAGGCCGCGATCGGGTTGATCTTTACCAGTCCGAAGCCCTCGTCGAAGGAGATGAGCGGCGCGTTGGCCCGAGTCGGTGCCTCCACACGACGGATGCCCGTGATCCACGCGTCGTACCCGGCGAGTCCGGCCTTGAGCGGCACGACTTTCCGCAGTCGGCAGCATTCGCCCGGGTCGCGGGCGAAGAGGTTGCGGCCCAACAGTTCGTCCTGCTCGGCGACGCTGTGCTCGGGGGTCAGGTTCACCATCTCCACGCCCGGTCGAGCGAAGCGAGGGGCAGAATGGTTATACACCTGCTCGACGGCGTCGCGGGTGCCGATGGTCTCGGCGAAGTGGTATCCGGTGTCGAGGAAGAGCACCTTGACCGGGTCGCCGTCGAGCAACTCACGGTCGATGTTCTTCACGGCGAGGTCGACCAGGGCCGCGTCCTGCATGTTCGACGCGACGACGAAGTTGGTGCCGAAGGTCTGCGCGGTCCAGCGGATCAATTCCTCCGGGGTGGCGTCGGAACCGAGGTCCGCAGCACCCTTCTCGGCGATGTCCCGCAGCTGGTCCTCGCTGAAGCGCCGGCCCGTACGGGTGGTGGTCTCGATGGTCATCGCAGCGCCTCCTCATCGGCACGAACGGCCCACTGCGCGAACCGTTCACCCTCTTCGCGTTGGTCGACGAAGTTGCGGACCACGCGCTCGATGTAGTCGCCCAGTTCGGTACCCAGCACCTTGTGCTGGCGCAACTTGCGACCGAAACCCGAGTCCAGGCCCAGGCTGCCGCCGAGGTGGACCTGGAAGCCGTCGGTCTGGTTGCCGTCGGCGTCCTCGACGAGCTGTCCCTTGAAGCCGATGTCGGCGATCTGCGACCGTCCGCAGGAGTTGGGGCAGCCGTTGATGTTCACCGTGATCGGCACGTCGAGCTTCGCGTTGATGTCGGCCAGCCGCTCGTCCAGTTCCGGGGCGAGGACCTGCGAGCGCTTGCGGGTCTCGGTGAACGACAGCTTGCAGAACTCGATGCCGCTGCACGCCAGCAGGTTCCGGCGCCACCGCGTGGGCCGGCCGTGCAGGCCGAGCGGCTTGAGCTCGTCGATCAGCCACTCGACCTTGTCGTCGGGGACGTCGAGGACGATCAGCTTCTGGTACGGGGTGAAGCGCACACGGTCGGAACCGGCCGCGGCGACCGCGTCGGCGGTCTTGGTCAGGATCGTGCCCGAGACGCGACCGGCGATGGGGGAGAAGCCGATCGCGTTGAGTCCGTTGCTCAGCTTCTGCACACCGATGTGGTCGATCGGACGCTCCGGCTTTTCCGGCGCCGGGCCGTCGATCAGCTTGCGCCCCAGGTATTCGTCCTCGAGCACCTGGCGGAACTTCTCGATGCCCCAGTCCTTGATGAGGAACTTCAGCCGCGCCTTGGCGCGCAGACGCCGGTACCCGTAGTCGCGGAAGATCGAGACCACGGCCTCCCAGACGTCGGGCACCTCGTCGAGCGGCACCCAGGCGCCGACGCGCTGGGCGAGCATCGGGTTGGTGGACAATCCGCCGCCGACCCAGAGGTCCAGTCCGGGGCCGTGCTCGGGATGCACGACGCCGACGAACGCGACGTCGTTGATCTCGTGGACCACGTCCTGCTGGCCCGAGATCGCGGTCTTGAACTTGCGCGGCAGGTTCGAGTACTTCGGGTCGCCGATGTAGCGGCGGACGATTTCGTCGATGGCCGGGGTAGGGTCGAGGACCTCGTCGAGGGACTCGCCGGCGAGAGGCGAACCCAGCACGACGCGGGGGCAGTCGCCGCAGGCCTCGGTGGTCTGCAGCCCCACGCCCTCGAGGCGCTCCCAGATGGTCGGGACGTCCTCGATGCGGATCCAGTGGTACTGGACGTTCTCCCGGTCGGAGAGGTCGGCGGTGTCGCGGGCGAACTCGGTGGAGATCTCACCGAGGGTGCGCAGCTGAGCAACGTTGAGCGCACCGCCGTCGCAGCGCACCCGCATCATGAAGTGGCTGTCCTCGAGGATGTCGATGTTCTCGTCGCCGGTCCAGGTGCCGTCGTAACCCTCGGCGCGCTGGGTGTAGAGACCCCACCAGCGCATCCGGCCGCGCAGGTCCTGTTTGTCGATCGAGTCGAAACCCTGCTTGGAATAGATGTTCTCGATGCGCGCACGCACGTTGAGCGGGTTGTCGTCCTTCTTGACCTGCTCGTTGGGGTTCAGCGGCTCGCGATAACCGAGCTTCCACTGACCCTCGGCGCGGCGCTTGGTCGGACGAGCCTTGCGGGCCGGGCGCGCGGGCTTCGCGGCGGCCGGCTCTGCAGCGGCAGCGTCGTTCGGTGCACCCGGACCGGAAGCGGCGGGGGCGTCGGTGGTGGACGTCATGAACTCTCCTGTGCCGGCGCACAGGGCCGGCGTTCGTTGCACGAGTTACGGGCTGAAACGTGCCGGCATCCCCAGGGAATCGGGGACAAATCGGGGCCGAGACGTCGCTAGATGCGACAGAAAGCGCTGTTGACGCGCTTGAGATCAATGTGGCGTCGAGCTGCGAGCCACACCCCGGGGAAAATCACGCGGTCCATAGTGCCACGCTCCCTATCGGCTCGTCTACTTGGGGTTATTTTCCATCATGATGATGGAAACCAGGCCGGCCTCCACGCCTGCCTGCGCCGCACAACGCCGTCGAGTACTGCGCTGTTCCCGATCTGGGCGACGATTTCCGTCCACGTCGCCGCGATCGGCATCATGGAACGGTGAACGTCGACACCACCACCATCGCAGCCGACCTGGTCGCCGCTGCGTGCCGCGAGGTCGACACGGACGTACCACTCGCGCTGTACCTGCACGTCCCGTTCTGCGCGACCCGGTGTGGGTACTGCGACTTCAACACCTATACGGCGGGCGAACTCGGTTCGTCGTCGTCGCCGGAATCGTGGCAGCACGCGGTCGCCCGCGAACTCGAGGCGGCGTCGCGGATGCTGGCCCCCGGCCGGCCGGTCTCGACGATCTTCGTCGGCGGGGGCACGCCGTCGCTGCTCGGCGGCGACGGCCTCACACGACTCCTCGACGCCGTCCGGGTCCACTTCGACCTGTCCGACGACGTCGAGATCACCACCGAGTCGAATCCGGAGTCGACCTCGCCGGAGTTCTTCGACGACCTCCGCTCCGCCGGTTTCACCCGCATCTCGCTCGGCATGCAGTCGGCCGCCGCACACGTGCTCCGGCTGCTCGATCGCACGCACACCCCGGGTCGGGCGGTTGCGGCCGCCAGGGAGGCACGAGCGGCCGGGTTCGACCACGTCAACCTCGACCTGATCTACGGCACGCCCGGCGAGACCGACGCCGACCTGCACGCCACCGTTGATGCGGTGCTCGACGCCGGGGTCGACCATGTGTCGGCCTACGCGCTGATCGTCGAGGACGGCACCGCGCTCGCCCGCCGCATCCGGCGCGGGGAGATGCCAGCACCCGACGACGACGTCCTCGCCGACCGCTATCAGATCCTCGACCGTCGTCTGCGTGCGGACGGACTCGACTGGTACGAGGTGTCGAACTGGGCGCGCGGCGAGAAGTCGGTGTGTCGTCACAACATCGCCTACTGGCACAGCAACGACTGGTGGGGCATCGGTCCGGGGGCGCATTCCCACGTCGCCGGCGTGCGCTGGCTGAACGCCAAACATCCTGCGCGCTATGCGAAGTCGCTGGCGGACGGGGTCTTGCCGATCGCTTCGGCAGAACAGCTGACCCCCGAGGACCGGCACCTCGAGGCCGTCATGCTGACCACTCGGTGCCGCAGCGGACTGCCGCGCGACCTCCTCGACGACGCCGAGACCGCGCATGCCGAACAGCTCCGGGCCGCCGGACTGCTCACCGCGGCCGACGACGCCTACGTGCTCACCGACGCGGGTCGGTTGCTGGCCGACGGCGTGATCCGCCGCGTGCTCTGGGGCTGACGCGGGGCCGGTTGTCGGCCTACCAGCTCTGATCGGGGCGAGGCGGACTCGTCCAGCCCGTCGATCGCGCACCGCGCCGATGCGCACCGGGGCCGTCGGGCGTGGTCGGGGGCCGGCGCGCCGGGATCTCGGCGGTGTCTTGGAGTTGCTCGTCGAGGGGTTTGGCCGCGTCGGACAGGTCCAGGGCGTCGAGGTCGAGGGTGCGGGCGTGGATGATGTGGCGGTTGCGCAATGCCGACCGGACGGCGCGATGCAGGCCGTCCTCCAGATAGAGCTCGCCCTCCCACCGCACGACGTGGGCGAACAGGTCGCCGTAGAAGGTGGAGTCCTCGCTGAGGAGCTTGTCCAAGGCGAGGACCTTGGTGATCGGCGTCAGCTGGTCGAGCCGGAGTTGCCGCGGCGGGATCTTGGCCCAGCCACGCGTCGACAGCCCGTGGTCGGGATAGGGCTTGCCCTCCCGCACCCCCTTGAAGATCATGCGAACTCCTCCGACGCCCGTGCCTCGACGATTGCTGATCTGCGACGACGCGTCGACGGTCAGTGCGCGACACCACGCCGTGGCACGGTGATCGCGATCCCATTTCGTACTATGGAACGCACCCAACTGTATGGCAGGGGATCCGAGTCAGGAGGTGTGCCGCGTGTCTACCACCGATGATCGTCGCTTCGAGATCTTGCGGGCGATCGTGACCGACTACGTCGACACACAGGAACCGATCGGTTCGAAGGCGCTCGTGGAGCGACACCAGCTGGGGGTGTCGAGTGCCACCGTCCGCAACGACATGGCGGTCCTGGAGGCCGAGGGATACATCACCCAGCCGCACACCAGCTCCGGCCGGGTACCCACCGACAAGGGCTACCGGATGTTCGTCGACCGGATCAGCGAGATCAAGCCGCTGTCGGCCGCCGAGCGCCGGGCGATCCTCTCGGTGCTCGACTCCGGCGTCGACCTCGACGACGTGCTCCGGCGCTCGGTGCGGCTCCTCGCCCAGCTGACGAGACAGGTCGCGGTCATCCAGTACCCGGTGCTGTCGGCGGCGACCGTGCGTCACCTCGAGGTCGTCACCCTGTCTCCGTCGCGTCTGCTGCTGGTCGTCATCGTCGACAACGGCCGGGTCGAACAGCGCATGGTGGCGCTGAGCGAAGACCACGACGAGGACGAGATCGCCCGGTTGCGCGATCTGTTCTCGGCCGCACTGCACGGCAAACGGCTCGAAGCCGCGTCGGCCGCGGTCGCCGAGCTCGCCAACTCCGCGCCCGAGGATCTGCGCGGTGCGGTCCTCAACATCGCCACCGTGCTGGTGGAGACCCTCGTCGAACGCGGTGACGATCGGCTGGTGCTGGGCGGCACGTCGAACCTCGCGCGGTCGGCGGCCGACTTCACCCCCGTCGTCGGCGGGATGGACACCGTTCTCGAGGCGCTCGAGGAGCAGGTGGTGGTGCTCAAGATCTTGGCGACGACCCAGGACATGGGCCAGGTCACGGTGCAGATCGGCGAGGAGACCCGGACCGAGAACCTGCGTGGGACCTCGGTCGTGTCGACAGGGTACGGTGCTTCGGGAACCGTGTTCGGCGGCGTCGGTGTGCTCGGCCCCACACGGATGGACTATCCGGGAACCATCGCCTCGGTGGCGGCCGTTGCCAAGTACATCGGCGAGGTGCTCGCCGAACGATGATCGCTGTTTCTCCATGATCGCTGTCGGGCACACCGCAGCGTCGACGGCGGCCGCTCGCGAAGAGGAGCCGGGACGACGGCGGGGACGGCCGGTCCCCGCGCGAGTCGCGCGATCGTGAGAGCACCCGCCGCCAGGCACCAACTGAGACCGAAGGATCACTACAACCGTGGCACGTGACTACTACGCAATCCTGGGAGTGGCGAAGGGCGCCAGTGATCAGGAGCTCAAGCGCGCCTACCGCAAGAAGGCGCGGGAGCTGCACCCCGACGTCAACCCGGGCAAAGAAGACGAGTTCAAAGAGGTCAGCACCGCCTACGAGGTGCTGACCGATCCGGAGAAGCGTCGCATCGTCGACGCCGGCGGCGATCCGCTGGCCGGCGCCGGTGCGGGCGGCTTCGGCGGTTTCGGTGGCGGCGGCGGGGGATTCGGCGACGTCTTCGAGGCGTTCTTCGGCAATGGCGGTGCCTTCGGCGGCGGTGGCGGGGGCTTCGGCTCGGGCCGCGGACCCAAGTCCCGTGTCCAGCCGGGTGAGCCGGCGCTGGTGAACGTGACCCTGGATCTCGCCGAGTGCGCCAAGGGGGTCGCCAAGGAGATCACCGTCGACACCGCGATCCTCTGCGACGTGTGTACCGGCTCGGGAACCAACGGCGACAGCAAGCCGGTCACCTGCGACATCTGCAAGGGCGCCGGGGAGATCCAGTCGGTGCAGCGCTCCTTCCTCGGGCAGGTCATGACCGTGCGCGAGTGCCCGACCTGCCACGGCGTCGGCGAGGTCATCCCCGACCCCTGCCACAAGTGCGGCGGCGACGGACGCTACCGCTCGCGACGCACGATGACCGTGCGCATCCCGGCCGGAATCGAGAACGGCATGCGGGTTCGCCTCACCGGTCAGGGTGAGGTGGGTCTCGGCGGCGGCCCCGCCGGCGATCTGTACGTCGAGGTCGCCGAACGGCCGCACGAGGTGTTCCTGCGCGACAAGGACGACCTGCACTGCACCGTCAAGGTCCCGATGGCCGACGCCGCGCTCGGTGCCGAGTTCGAGGTGGAGACGATTCTCGGCGATCCGGTCACCGTGACGGTCGCGCCCGGCACGCAGCCGGGCCAGATCGTGAAGCTGCGCGGGCAGGGCATGCCGCACGTCAGTTCCGGTGTGCGCGGCACCATGCACGTCCACCTCGACGTTGTCGTGCCGACCAGACTCGATGCGGCGCAGACCGAAGCACTGAAGAAGTACCGCAAGATCGCCGCCGACGAGATCGAGGTCGTCAACACCTCGGCGGCCGCGGCGCCCGGCGGCCTCTTCTCGCGGCTGCGCAACGCGTTCGCCGGGAAGTAGGCACCTGGTGTCCGCGGCGGCGATCTCCGAGTGGATGTTCGCGTTCGGGACGGCGGGTACGCGGTGAGTCCACCGCTGTTCTGGGCGGACTCCGTGCCCGCGCCCGGCGCTGACCTGATCCTGAGCGGCGCCGAGGGTCGTCACGCGGTCACCGTCGCCCGGCTGGGCGTCGGCGAACGGATCCTCGTCGGCGACGGCGCCGGCTCGGTCGGCGGTTGCGAGATCCGGGAGATCACCGCCAAGGACACACTGGTGGCGACCGTCCACGACCTCGCGTTCGAGGCTCGCCCGACCCCGCAGGTGACCGTGGTGCAGGCGCTCCCGAAGTCGGAGCGGTCCGAGCTCGCGGTCGACCTCGCCACCGAGGCCGGCGCCGACGTCATCGTGCCGTGGCAGGCGCTGCGGTGCGTGTCGCGGTGGACGGGCAAGGCGGACAAGGGCGTTGCCAAATGGCGGGCCGCGGCCTCGGCAGCTGCCAAACAGAGCCGTCGACCATGGATTCCGGAGATCACCGACCTCGCGACCACCATCGACGTCCGGGCCCGCTGCGCGGACGTCGTGGCGCGGGGAGGGGTCGTCGCCGTCCTGCACGAGGAAGCCGCGCAACCCCTGGCCCGGCTACCCCTCGCCGACGCCACCGAGATCCTGCTCGTGGTCGGGCCCGAGGGCGGACTCGATGCCGGCGAGGTCGCCGACCTGACCGCGCTCGGTGCGCACTCGGTCGTGCTCGGCCCCGAGGTGTTGCGTACGTCGACGGCCGCCGCGGTGGCCCTCGGCGCGATCGGGGTGCTCACCCGCCGGTGGGCCCGATGAGTGTCGTCGGACGCCGTCCGGTGCGTCGGACCAAGATCGAATACGGCTCTGCGCCTTCCCAATTCGGGCACCTGTACGTGCCTTCCGAGGGGCTCGGCGCCGCGACGCCGACGCGGCTCGTGGTGCTCGTCCACGGCGGGTCCTGGTCTGTCGAGTTCGGGTCGACGACCCAGACCGCGATCGCCCGGATGCTCGCCGAACGCGGGGCGGCGGTGTGGAACATCGAGTACCGCCGGGTGGGCGAAGAGGGCGGCGGGTGGCCGAACACCGGCCGGGATGTCCTCGACGCGCTCGGTGCCCTGGACGGTCCCGTCCGTGACCTGCTCCCGCCCGGCGCTGTCGACTTCGCCTCGACCGCGGTCGTCGGGCATTCCGCGGGTGGTCAGCTCGCGGTCTGGGCCGTCGGTCAGCTCGGAGCCCGGACCGCCACGGCCACCATCACCACCGTGATCGCCCAGGCGGCCGTGCTCGACACCGTCGGTGCAGCGGACCGGGAGTCGGTGCGGGCGTTCATGGGTCGGCCGTTCAGCGAGTCGCCGCGCCGCTACTCCGACGCCTCACCACTGCTGGCACCGGTGGTCGACGCCCACGTCGTCGCGATCCACGGCGACGCCGATGACCTGATCCCGGTCGAGTCCAGCCGCCGGTACGTCGACGCCGCGATCGCACGCGGACAGTCCGCCGAACTCATCGTCGTCCCCGGTGAGGGGCACGACGCCTTCGTCGAACCGCGCAGCGTCGGCACGCGACAGACGATCCGCGTGCTCGGGATCTGACGGAAATATTGCCTGCTGATCGGCTGTTGCACCGCGATACACTGACCACACCCCTGCCGCCGCGACCGCGTCGGCCGGGGGCGCCGCATCCAGAACCGAACATCCATCCGGACCAGAACACCAGGAGTGATTTCATACGTGAGTGACGACAACCCCGACCAGAGCGGGCAATCCAGCCGTACGCAGCCGCGCCGGTCTGGGGTCACATCCACTGTCGAAGTCTCTCCCGGAGTCGTGTTCGGGCTGCTCGGCGCGAGTGACGTCAACCTGCGTACCCTCGAGCAGCTCCTGCCCGCCGACATCCACGTCCGCGGCAACCAGGTGACATTGACCGGTGAACCCGCCGAGGTAGCCGCGTCCGAGCGCGTCATCGCCGAACTCGTCGACCTCGTCGGGCGCGGAACCCCGCTGACACCAGATCTCGTCCGGCACAGCGTCTCGATGCTGTCCGACGGCACCGAGGAATCGCCCGCCGATGTGCTGTCACTGGACATCCTGTCGCGCCGCGGCAAGACGATTCGGCCCAAGACACTCAACCAGAAACACTATGTCGACGCGATCGACGAGCACACCATCGTGTTCGGACTGGGCCCGGCCGGCACCGGCAAGACCTATCTGGCGATGGCCAAGGCCGTGCAGGCGCTGCAGTCGAAGTCGGTCAACCGCATCATCCTGACGCGGCCGGCGGTCGAGGCCGGCGAACGTCTCGGCTTCCTGCCGGGCACGCTGAGCGAGAAGATCGACCCGTACCTGCGCCCGCTGTACGACGCGCTGCACGACATGATGGACCCCGACGCGATCCCGAAGCTGATGGCGGCCGGGGTCATCGAGGTCGCGCCGCTGGCCTACATGCGCGGCCGCACCCTGAACGACGCGTTCATCATCCTCGACGAGGCGCAGAACACCACGAGCGAGCAGATGAAGATGTTCCTCACGCGCCTCGGTTTCGGTTCCAAGGTCGTCGTGACCGGTGACGTAACGCAGGTGGACCTGCCCGGCGGCGCCCGCAGCGGTCTCCTCGCCGCGTCGGAGATCCTCGAGGGCATCGACGACATCCACTTCGCCCGCCTCACCAGCCAGGACGTGGTCCGGCACCGCCTGGTCGCCGACATCGTCGACGCCTACGGGCGGGCCGAGGAGGCGCAGCGGGGTCTGCCCAACACGGCCATCGGCGGCAATCGCGCGGCACGCCGGGCGGCGGCGCAGGGTCGTCGCTCATGAGCATCGAACTGGCCAACGAATCCGGGGTCGAGGTCCCGGCCGAGTTGATCATCGACGCCGCGCGTTTCGCGGTCACCGCGATGGACGTGAACCCGGCCGCGTTGCTGTCGGTGCTGTGTGTCGACGAGGACACCATGGCCGACATGCACGTCCAGTGGATGGACCTGCCGGGCCCGACCGATGTCATGAGTTTCCCGATGGACGAACTGGTGCCCGGCGGCCGGCCGGATGCGACCGACCCGGGCCCGGCGATCCTCGGGGACATCGTGCTGTGCCCGGACTTCGCCCGGAAACAGGCGCGCGAGGCCAAGCGGTCCTTCGAGCACGAGCTCGCCATGCTGACCATCCACGGAGTGCTCCACCTCCTCGGCTACGACCATGCCGAGCCGGAGGAGGAGCGCGAGATGTTCGGACTGCAGAACCGCATCCTCGACGCGTTCTACGCCGACCGTCACCGTCGCGCCCAGGAGCAGCGACAGACCGACCGCGATTCCCGGCTGCTGTCCAACATCGGGTTCACCGGAGCCGAGGGAGATTCACCGACCCCCGGTGCGCCGGCGCGGTCCGAGGAGGACCGAGGGTGACCTCCGACTACTGGTTCATCGTGGCGGCAGTCGTGTTGATCGTGGTGGGCGGCGTCTTCGCGGCCGTCGACACCGCGGTGTCGACGGTGTCGAACGCCCGGGTCGACGACATGGTCCGGGAAGGGCGCGCCGGTGCGCGCCGCCTGGCGGGCATCCTCGAGGCACGTGCGACCTATGTCGGCCTCGTGGTGCTGCTCCGAGTCGTGTGCGAGGCCGCGGCGGTCGCGCTCGTCGCGGTCGCCGCGACGCAGCTGATCGGCGTCGGCGGGGGACTGGCGGTGGCCATCGCCGCCATGACGGTCGTCTCGTACGTCGCCGTCGGCGTCGGCCCCCGCACCCTCGGCCGGCAGCACGCGTACACGATCGCGCTGTCGTCGTCGTACCTGTTGTTCGCGCTCGGCGTGCTGCTCAAACCGCTGACCCGGCTGTTGATCCTGATCGGCAACGCCCTCACCCCGGGCCGCGGGTTCCGCAACGGTCCGTTCGCCACCGAGGTCGAGTTGCGCGAGGTCGTCGACCTCGCCGAGGCCTCGGGCGTCGTCGCGGCCGACGAGCGCCGGATGATCCAGTCGGTCTTCGACCTCGGCGACACCAGTGCCCGCGAGGTGATGGTCCCGCGCCCGGAGATGGTGTGGATCGAGGCCGACAAGACCGCGCTGCAGGCCACGAATCTCGCGACGCGGTCCGGACATTCGCGGATCCCGGTGATCGGGGAGAACACCGACGACGTCCTGGGCATCGTGTACCTCAAGGATCTGGTGGCGCGCACGGTCGCCCAGCGGATCGATCCCACGACCCTCCGCGTGGTCGACGTGATGCGCGAGGCCGAGTTCATCCCCGACTCCAAGCCACTGGACCGGGTCCTCGCCGACATGCAGCGAGAGCGCAACCACATGGCGATGCTCGTCGACGAGTACGGCGGCATCGCCGGGCTGGTGACCATCGAGGACGTGCTGGAGGAGATCGTCGGCGAGATCACCGACGAGTACGACATCGACGAGCTCGCACCGGTCGAAGACCTGGGCGACGGGTCGTACCGGGTGTCGGCACGACTGCCGGTGGAGGATCTCGGCGAGCTGTTCGGCGTCGAGATCGCCGAGGAAGAGGTCGAGACGGTCGGCGGACTCGTCGGTCTGGAACTGGGGCGGGTGCCACTGCCCGGCGCCCGGGTGGAGTCGCACGGGCTGCAGCTGGTGGCCGAGGGTGGGCCCAATCGCCAAGGGCGCCAACGCATCATCACGGTGCTGGTCACCCGGGTCCCCGACGCGGACGAGGATTCCCGACGCGACGAGCACGGCGGGCAGTCGAGTCGATCGCAGGGACGTGCCGAGCGCACCACGGGCAACGCCCACGACGACCAGGACACGGACACCGCCGGCCAGGAGCGCGCAGGCGAGTCGAGAGCAAGGATGAACCAGTGACCGAGACCCTCTCCGACGAGGATCGCAAGCTCGTGGTGCTCGCCCGAGGTGCGCTGGCGCGCGCCGAGTCGCCCTCGGGCGCGGCGGTCCGGGACGGCGACGGTCGCACCTACGCCGGGGCCGACGTGCGGACACGCTCGCTGACCCTCACCGGACTCCAGGTCGCGGTGGCGTCGGCGATCTCGAGCGGCGCCCGCTCCTTCGAGGCGGCGGTCGTCGTCAACGGTGACGCCGACGACCCGGGCCTGGACACCCTGCACGAGCTCAGCCCGGAGGCGTACGCGGTTCTCACCGACACCGCGGGGCGTCCTCAGCATCGGGTGGGGCGCGCGGATGCCTGAGTTCCGTTCGGGCTTCGTCTGTTTCGTGGGCCGGCCCAACACCGGTAAGTCCACGCTCACCAATGCCCTGGTCGGCGAGAAGATCGCGATCACCTCGAATCGTCCGCAGACCACCCGCCACACCATCCGCGGGATCGTCAACCGGCCCGACGCCCAGCTGATCCTCGTCGACACCCCGGGCCTGCACCGACCGCGCACCCTGCTGGGTCAGCGCCTGAACGACCTCGTCCGCGACACCTACTCCGAGGTCGACGTGATCGGAGTCTGCATACCGGCCGACGAGGCCATCGGTCCGGGTGACCGGTGGATCATCTCGCAGGTCCGCGAGATGGCGCCGCGCACGACGATCGTCGGGGTGGTCACCAAGATCGACCGGGTCGGGCCGGAGCAGGTCGCCAAACAGCTGCTCGCGCTGTCGCAGGTACTCGGGCCGGACTCGGAAGTGGTTCCGGTGTCGGCGAAGTCGGGCAAGCAGCTCGACGTGCTGTCCGACGTGCTCGTGAGCCTCATGGAGGAAGGCCCCGCGTTCTACCCGGACGGCGAACTCACCGACGAACCCGAACAGGTGCTGATGGCGGAGTTCATCCGCGAGGCCGCGCTCGAGGGGGTGCACGACGAGCTGCCGCACTCGCTGGCCGTCGTCATCGAGGAGGTCATCGATCGTGAGGACCGCGACCCCGACCTACCGCCGATGGTCGATGTCCACGCCGTGTTGTTCGTCGAACGCGACAGCCAGAAGGGCATCATCATCGGCCGCAAGGGCGCGCGTCTGAAGGAGGTCGGTACAGTTGCCCGCGCACAGATCGAGCGGCTGCTGGGCACCAAGGTGTACCTGGATCTGCACGTGAAGGTCGCCAAGGACTGGCAACGCGACCCCAAGCAGTTGCGTCGATTGGGTTTCTAGCAGCGTGTTCCTGACGGCCTGACGCCGGCAGGGGCGGACTGCGGGGAGGTACGCCGATGGGAACGCACGAATCGCCACAACAACCGGGAGACGATTCCGGTAGGGGAGCGCACGAGGCGCCCGACACCGACCAGCCGACCGGACGCACGATCGCCGGCGTCCTCGGATCGCCGCGTTTCTGGCTGGCACCACTCGCGTTGGTCGCGGTGATGTTCTCGCTGATGGCCGCGCTGTACATGGCGGCGGTCGTCGACCCGCAGCGCCACCTTCACGACTTCCCCGTCGCCCTGGTGCAGGAGGACGCGGGTGGTGAGGTGCAGAACGCAGACGGACAGTCCACGCCGCAGAACTTCGGCGACCAGGTCGCCGAGGGCATCATCTCCTCGGCGGCGCAGAATGGGATCGTCGTGACCCGCACCGACCGCTCGACCGCGCTGTCCGAACTCAACAGCGGCAAGGTGTACGGCGTCATCGTCGTCGGGTCCAATTTCACGAATCGGGCGGTCGCACTGGGCCGGTCGACGGTCCTCACCGCCGAACCGGCGAAACCGACCATCGACATCTTCATCAACCGGGGCTCCGGGGCGTTCGCGTCGTCGATCACCACCACCCTCGCCGATCAGGTCCGTGAACGGGTCAACGAGCAGGTGGGCGCGCAGCTGACCGAACAGGTCCGTACCCAGCTCGAGCGCAACGACATCACCTTCACCGGCGCGGCGCAGGTCGCGCTCGCGACCCCGGTGGCCGTCGAGGTGTCCGAGCCGACCCCGCTTCCCGAGGGTGCGGGCAACGGATTGTCAGCGTTCTATCTGACCCTGCTGCTCGTGCTCGCCGGCTTCACCGGGGCGATGATGGTCAGCATCGTGGTCGACGGCATGCTCGGCCAGACCCCCATCGAGTACGGGCCGTTCTATCAGCTGCGCGAGCGGCTCGCGATCAGCCGGTGGGCGACGCTCGCGGCGAAGTGGACGATCATGTTCCTGGTCGCAGTGGTGCTCTCGACCCTGTTCATCGCCGTCGGCGCGATGGTCGGGACGTCGATCCCGAACGGCTTCGTGCTCTGGATGCTCTCGGTCCTCGGCATCTTCGCCGTCGGCGTGAGCGCGAGCGCGATGATGGCGGTGTTCGGCAACCCCGGTCTGCTGTTCAATCTGCTCTTCTTCGTGGTGTTCGGCCTGCCGTCCTCGGGCGGGACGCTACCGCTGGAGGCGAGTCCGCGCCTCTTCGAGTGGATCGCCGCGATCGAGCCGATGCACGTGATCTACCTCGGCGTGCGTGCTGTCCTGTACTTCGACGCCGACCTGTCGGCGGGGTTGGGCCGATCGATCATCCAGTGCTTCATCGGCTTGCTCGTCGGCGTGCTCCTCGGTCTGCTCGGCACCAAGTTCTACGACCGCAAGGGCTGGCACCGATACCCGGGTGGGATGACGCTGTCGCCGAAGCTGGACAAGATCGTCAACGCCGGCTGACACGGGCGGCGCCGCCTCGCCCCGACCGTTCACCTGGGTCTGACACGGTGGCCGGATGGGTAAACCCGTCGTCATGTCGATCCCCGAATTGTCCTCGGCCCTGCACGAACTGCGGGACGACCTCGATCGCGCCGAGGAGCAGGCCGCCTCGCTCATCGCCGCGGTCGCCGACCAGCACCGGGACAGCGCCCGCAACCTCGTGCACTACGTCGCGGTGCGACGCCGCGATCTGCGTCCGCTGCAGGAGTCGATGTCCGCGCACGGACTGTCGAGTCTCGGCCGGATGGAGTCGATCGTCTATTCGTGGATCGAGACGGTCATCGAGACGCTGGACGCCCTGGTCGAGGGGCGCACCCGGCATCCGATCTGGGGTGACCTCGCGGGCGGGGTGCGGACCCTGACGCGTAATCGCGACCGGCTCCTCGGGCGCGTGCATCCCGGTGGCGGCGATGACGCCATCGTCGACGGACCCGGTGACGAGCACGGCGAGCGGGCCACCCGTGTGATGGTCACGATGCCGACCCAGGCCGCCGACGACCCCGACCTCGTCCGCGCCATGGGTGCCGCCGGAATGGACGTCGCGCGGGTGAACTGCGCACACGACGGCCCGGCCGAGTGGGCGCGGATGATCGAGTCGGTGCGTGCTCTACCCGGCCGGGTGCGGGTGGCGATGGATCTCGCCGGTCCGAAGTTGCGCACCGGCCCGCTCGAATCGGGACCGAAGGTGATCAAGGTCAAACCGGTCCGCGCCGACGACGGCACCGTCGAACGGCGGTCGCGGGTGCGGCTCAGTGCCGCACCGTTCGATCCCGGCGCACGCCTGCCCGACGGCATCGACGCGGTCATCCCGGTACGCGCACTCGCCGACGTCGTGCAGGGAGACCGGTTGCGCCTACGGGACGCTCGTGGTCGCCGACGGCGACTCGAGGTGGTCGCGGTGTCCGAGGCGGGGATCGACGTCGAATGCGATCGCACCGTCTACTACGAGACGGGTACGCCGATCGGGTTGTCGGGCTCTGCCGACGCCGCTCCGATCGTCGTCGACGATCTGCCCGAGAAGCGTCAGCATCTGCTCGTGCGCACCGGTGACGAGATCCGGTTGCAGCGCGACCTCACGCCGACACCGGCGACCCGGACCGGGCCGCATCGGATCGGATGCGAGCTCGGGGACGCCTTCGACGACGTCGAGGCGGGCCATCGGGTGTTGTTCGACGACGGCAAGATCGCCGGGCGAGTGCGGGAGAAGGTCGACGACGAGATCGTGGTCGACGTCGAGCGTGCCGCGCCGGGTGGGACGAAACTCCGCGCCGAGAAGGGCATCAACCTTCCGGACACGACGCTGCACATCCCGGCGCTCACCGCGTCGGACCGCGATGACCTCGAGTTCGTCGCGGTACATGCCGACATGGTGAACTGCTCGTTCGTCCGGTCGCCGGAGGACGTGGCCGACCTCATCGACGAACTGAACCGTCGCGGTGCGTCCGATGTGGGCATCGTGCTGAAGATCGAGACCCGGGCGGCCTTCGAGTCGCTCCCGCAGATGCTGCTCGAGGCGATGCGCTGGGACGCGGTCGGGGTCATGATCGCTCGCGGCGACCTGGCCGTCGAGGTCGGGTTCGGCCGGCTCGCCGAAGTGCAGGAGGAGATCCTCTGGCTGTGTGAGGCCGCGCATGTGCCGGTCATCTGGGCGACGCAGGTGCTCGACGGACTGGCCAAGAAGGGCGTGCCGTCCCGGGCCGAGGTCACCGACGCCGCGATGAGCCGGCGTGCGGAGGGCGTGATGCTGAACAAGGGGCCCTACATCGTCGAGGCCATCGAGGCGTTGACGTCGATCCTCGATCGGATGGGTGGTCACGTCGAGAAGAAGCGCTCGCTGCTGCGGCCGCTGACCTCGTTCGACATCGATCCGGGGTAGGCCGGCGGGCATGTCGGGGCACGTCGTGTCGGTACCCGGTGGGAGAATGCCCCGGTGAGGTTCTACCGGGATGAGGCCGTCGTGCTGCGCCAGCACAAGCTGGGCGAAGCCGACCGCATCATCACGCTGCTCACCGCCGAGCACGGTCTCGTGCGCGCGGTCGCCAAGGGCGTGCGGCGGACGCGGTCGAAGTTCGGCGCCCGCCTCGAACCCTTCGCCCACATCGACGTACATCTGTATCCCGGCCGCAGCCTCGACGTGGTCACCCAGGTCCACAGCCTGCACGCCTTCGCCGACGCCATCGTCGCCGACTACGGGCGCTACACCACGGCCTGCGCGGTCCTCGAGACCGCCGAACGGCTCGCAGGCGAGGAACGAGCGCCCACCCGTCAGCTGCACCGGCTGACGGTTGGGGCGCTGGCCGCGCTGGCCGACGACCGCCGGCCGCGTGAGCTGATCCTCGACGCCTACCTGCTGCGCGCGATGTACAGCGCGGGCTGGATGCCGGCGCTCGAGGAGTGCGCGCGGTGCGCGACACCCGGTCCTCACCGCGCTTTCCACGTCGCCGCCGGCGGCGCCGTCTGTCTGCCGTGCCGGCCACCCGGATCGGCGACCCCCTCGCCCGGCGTGCTCGACCTCATGGAAGCCCTGTTCCGCGGTCGGTGGGATGAGGTCGTCGACGCCACGCCGTCGCTGCGTCGACAGGCCAGCGGACTCACCGCCGCGCATCTGCAGTGGCATCTGGAACGCCAGCTCCGAACCCTGCCGCTGATCGAACGCACCGCCCCTCATAGGCTGATGGAGACGGGTGTGGACACGGGCGTGAGGAGGGTCGACGATGGCGTTGCGGCCGGGTAGTTCGGGAAAGGCACGCAAGGCCGCGAGTCTCCGCGCCGATGTCCGTCCACCCGACCCGCATCCGAGCGGTGCGCGGCCACCCGCCATTCCCGCCGAGTTCGTACCGAATCACGTTGCGCTGGTGATGGACGGCAACGGACGCTGGGCGACCGATCGCGGCCTCCCGCGTACCGAGGGGCACAAGCGCGGCGAGGCCGTGCTGATGGACACCGTGTGCGGCTGTATCGAATTGGGGGTCGGCTGGTTGTCGGCCTACGCCTTCTCCACCGAGAACTGGTCCCGCAGTCCCGACGAGGTGCGGTTCCTCATGGGCTTCAACCGCGACGTCATCCGGCGCCGGCGCGACGAGATGCACGAGATGGGGGTCCGCGTGCGCTGGGCCGGACGCCGACCACGCTTGTGGCGCAGCGTGATCCGCGAACTCGAGATCGCCGAGGAGATGACCCGGGACAACACCGTGATGACGCTGACGATGTGCGTCAACTACGGCGGCCGCGCCGAGATCGCCGACGCCGCACGTGAGATCGCGCGGCGCGCGGCGCGCGGGGAGATCGATCCCGAGCGGATCTCGGAGTCGACGTTCGCGCGGTACCTCGACGAGCCGGACATGCCCGACGTCGACCTCTTCCTGCGCCCGTCGGGGGAGCAGCGGATCTCGAATTTCCTGCTGTGGCAGTCGGCGTACGCCGAGATGGTCTATCAGGAGAAGCTCTTCCCGGACTTCGATCGTCGCGACCTGTGGGCCGCCTGCCTCGAATACGCCTCGCGCGACCGGCGTTTCGGCGGGGTGAAGCCGTCATGACCGGCGCCGCGGGCCTCCTCGACCGCACGGCGGAGATCGTCGCCGAACTCGGACCCGTCGACCGTCCCGACGCCGATTCGCTCGTGGTGCAGGTCGGTCCGACACGCGCGTCGATCCGCGTGCTCACGCTGGCCGATGGGCTCGACGTGCTCGCCCTCACGCAGATGGTGGCGATGGACCTGCCCAACACCCCGTCCCTGCGCGACGACGTCGAGGCGTGCGCCGCGCAGCTCAGCTTCGGCAGCCTCCGACGATCCGATCGTGCCGGGGTCACCACAGATGTGTTGCAGTACTACACATTTCCGGCCGGGCAGCTCGACGACGTGCCGCTGCTGACGGTGTTGCACATCGTGCTCGCCGCGGGTGTCGACGCCGCCGAACGACTGGTGGGCCCGACCTCTGCTTGAGGCGACCACCCCCTCGGCTCAGGGAGCAGGGTGGAGTGTCGACAACCGTTCTCGTTCAGTCGTTTCCGGCGACCCGACAGTCACTGCATCGTCCGAAGACCTCGACGGTGTGATTGATGTCGGTGAAGCCGTGCTGGGCGGCGATCTTCGCGGCCCAGCGCTCGACCGGCTCGGCCTGCACCTCGACGGTGGTTCCGCATTCGCGGCACACGAGGTGGTGGTGGTGTCCCGACGAGCAATGGCGGTACCGGGTCTCGCCGGAGCCGTCCCACAGGACGTCGATCTGCCCGGCCTGACTCAGCGCCTGCAGATTGCGGTAGACCGTCGTCAGGCCGATCGATTCGCCCCGGCCCTTGAGGATCTCGTGGAGTTCCTGGGCGGAACAGAAGTCATCGGTGCCGGCGAGGGCGTCGGCGATCGCGGCCCGCTGGCGGGTCGAGCGGATGCCCGTGACCGGCTGCGGTCCCGAGGCGACCCCGCTCATTCGTTCACCGCTCGGGAGGTCTCGGACGGCACGGCGCGGCCGTCACTGGTCTCGTTCGCGTGGATCAGGGCGTCGCCGACGATGTGCGCGACGTGGTCGTCGAGGAGTTCGTAGGTGATCTCGCGACCGTTGCGCTGGCCGCGGACGACGCCGGCGTCCTTCAGGACGCGCAGGTGCTGGCTGACCAGTGGCTGACTCAGGCCCAGGTGCCCGACGAGCTCGTGTACGCACTGCACCCGCTCGCGCAGCGACAGCACGATCGCGACGCGGGTGGGGGAGGCGAGGGCGCGCAGGAGATCGGCCGCGGCTTCCCGCGCCGCGGCGTCGGCCGCCTCGGCAGGGTCGGGCCCGTCCAGTGGTTGGGTCGACATCGCGCTCCTCTCGCCTGGCTCGCGCCTTTGATCCGCCCATTCTAACGGAAATGGTTTTCAATCCATGTCCGGGTGTCGTGGCAGGTCAGCCGCCGTCGGCGCGTCGTCGTTCGGCGACGGGCGGCACCCCGTTCTCTCCCGCGGTCGACAACGCGTAGGTCGCCACCGCGTACGCGACCGCGGACGAGTTGACGGCCAGGAGATCGGTGTTGACGTTGTCGAGGGTGTCGCGCGCGGTGTGATAGGCGGGATCGAAGGCCTCTCCTGCCCGGCCGCCCCACATCTTCGCCTGCGCCTCGCTCTTCTTGCTCTCCGCGCCGGTGAACACACCGCCGGCGGGGATGCCCACCGCGATGAACGGGCCGTAGTCGGAGCGCCCGTCGAAGTCGTCTGGGGCAAGGGGGATCCCGCGATCGGCAAAGAACTTCTCGAAGGTCCGCTCGATGCCCCCGGAACCGTCCGGGCCGGCGCCGGCTCCCTCGCGTTCGGAGTCGTCGCCGTCGTGGGTGAAGTAGCCGCCGTTGGGCGAGGCGAGCATGTCGAAGTTCAGGTACAGGGCCACCGCGGCACGGGCGGCGGGGTCGAGCCCCCGGACGTACTCCGCCGAACCCACCAGCCCGTCCTCCTCCGCGCCCCAGAACGCGAACCGCACCCGATGCGGAACGCGGGGGGTCGAACCGAGCCGCAGCGCGGTCTCGAGCACGGCCGCAGTGCCGCTGGCGTTGTCGTTCGCGCCGGGCCCTTCGACGACGCTGTCGAGGTGCGCCCCGGCCATGACGACGTCGTCGGCGGTGCCCGTGCGAGTCTCGGCGATCAGCGAGCGCGTGCTGATCGCGGTGGTCTTCGCCTCGACCTCGAGAGTCACCGATCGTGCAGACCGCACCCGTTCGGCGTCGTCCGCGGAGATCCCGAGGACGGGGATCGACGGGCGGTCGTCCGGCCCGAGCGTGGCACCCGTGAGTGGGCCGGGCTCGTTGTTGACCATGATGGCCGCGACCGCGCCGGCCGACTGCGCGTTGCGCGCCTTGTCGGCGAAGGTGCAGGTTCCACGGACGATGACCGCGACGCTCCCGCGCACCGAGCCCGGGTAGTCGGTGCTCGCGCATCCGAGTCCCGCGACCGCCACGGGCGCGGCGGTGACCGGGGTGTCGCCGGTCCCGGCCGAGTACTCGACGATGCGCGTCGCGACCTTCAGGTCGTCGGCCGTCAGGCTCACCGGCCCGCCGTCGAAGCGCTCGTAGTCGACGGTGGGCGTGGTCACGTCGAAACCGGCCGCACGCAGCAGACCGGCGACGTAGTCCAGTGAGGCGTCGTACCCGGATGTGCCGGCCGCCCGGTTGCCGCCGTTGTTGTCGGCGATCTGCTGGAGGGCGCGGACGTGCGCCATCACGTTCTCGATCCTGACGGCGTCGCTCAGCGCGGCCGGGGTGACCTCGTCTATCGGCGGTGCGGGGGTGGGGGTGGAGACCGGTGCCGACGAAGGCCGATCGACCTCCGCGGTCTGATCGTCCCCGCAGGCCGCGACCAGCGACAGGGTCAGTACCAGGGACGCGGCGAGGGACACCGACCGGCGATACCGGGCCGGAGCGTTGACGCCGACGCGTCGTCGAGCTCGAACGATCACAGTGCCACTCTGGCAGTTCCGGTCCGCCGGTGTGTGCCCTACGGTTCGCGACAGGGGGCTCGGTTGCCGGTGCTTTCGGGAAACGGGACACCTGCTCGGTAGTCTGTACGGGTTGCCGCCTGTATCTCGTGGATGCACGCCGAGCACCGAGCGTCAGCACGACCGTCCCAGCCGAACACTCAACCCGTGGAGAGCAGTTAACCGTGGCCGCCCAGTCCAATGTGGAATCCGTCGTCAACCTCGCCAAGCGTCGGGGCCTGGTCTACCAGTGCGGTGAGATCTACGGCGGTACCAAGTCGGCGTGGGATTACGGCCCGCTCGGCGTCGAGCTCAAGGAGAACATCAAGCGCCAGTGGTGGCGCGCGATGGTCATCAGCCGTGAGGACGTCGTCGGACTCGACTCGTCGGTCATCCTGCCGCGCCAGGTCTGGGAGGCCTCCGGCCACGTCGAGGTGTTCACCGACCCACTGGTGGAGTCGCTGCACACCCACAAGCGCTACCGTGCCGACCACCTCATCGAGGCCTACGAGGCCAAGCACGGGCACCCACCGGCAAACGGTCTGGCCGATATCAACGACCCGGAGACCGGGCAGCCGGGCAACTGGACCGAGCCCAAGGCGTTCAGCGGTCTGATGAAGACGTTCCTCGGCCCCGTCGACGACGAAGAGGGCCTGCACTATCTGCGGCCGGAGACCGCGCAGGGCATCTTCGTGAACTTCAAGAACGTGATGACCACCGCGCGCAAGAAGCCGCCGTTCGGCATCGCGCAGATCGGCAAGAGCTTCCGCAACGAGATCACGCCGGGCAACTTCATCTTCCGCACCCGCGAGTTCGAGCAGATGGAGATGGAGTTCTTCGTCAAGCCGGGCGAGGACGAGGAATGGCACCAGTACTGGATCGACCAGCGCTTCGACTGGTACGTGAACCTGGGCATCGACCCGGAGAACCTGCGGCTCTACGACCATCCGAAGGAAAAGCTGTCGCATTACTCCAAGCGGACCGTGGACGTCGAGTACAAGTTCGGCTTCACCGGTAACCCGTGGGGCGAACTCGAGGGTGTCGCCAACCGCACCGACTACGACCTGTCCACGCACAGCAAGCATTCGGGCGAGGATCTGTCGTTCTTCGATCAGGCGTCGGGCGAGCGCTACACCCCGTACGTGATCGAGCCGGCGGCCGGCCTGACCCGCTCGCTGATGGCGTTCCTGTGCGACGCCTACACCGAGGAGGAAGTGCCGAACGCCAAGGGCGGCACCGATACTCGCACCGTGCTGCGGCTCGACCGGCGTCTGGCGCCGATCAAGGTCGCCGTGCTGCCGCTCTCGCGCAACGAGAAGCTCTCGCCCAAGGCCCGCGACCTCGCCGCCGAACTCCGCAAGCACTGGAATGTGGAGTTCGACGACGCGCAGGGCATCGGCAAGCGTTACCGCCGGCAGGACGAGATCGGCACGCCGTTCTGCGTGACCGTCGACTTCGACACCCTCGACGACCAGGCCGTCACGGTCCGTGAACGGGACACGATGAGCCAGGAGCGGGTCGCGCTCGACAAGGTCGCCGAGTATCTCGGCGGCAAGCTCCTCGGCGCCTGAGCGCTCTCGCGTCGCCACGGGCGTACGCTCTCGATTCCGCCTGACCTGCGGATGTCTGTCACAATTGATGGCGAGTTGTCGCGTGACGTAGGGCATGGGGTCCGGCGTGCATGCGACGAGAGAGTGAGTGGAGTCGTGTCTGTCAGCGGGAAAGTCGTTCATTACGACGCGAATCGGGGCTTCGGATTCTTGGCGCCGGAATCGGGCGGTGCCGATGTGTTCCTCCACATCAACGACATCGACATCGACGAGAACTCGTTGAAGCCCGGCGCGAAGGTGTCCTTCGACGTCGAGGAGACCGACCGTGGTTCGAAGGCGGTCAACGTCGCGGTGACCGAGGCCGCGCCCGCCGACGAAGCGGGCGCCCGGGCGCATCGTCGCGAGGATCACCACGGCCGGGATCGGGGCGAGCGGGGTGATCGCGGCGACCGCGGACGCCACGACGACCGCGGCAGCCGTCGTCCGCGCGCTGGTGGTGGTTCCCTGGACGCCGCCGCGTTCACCGAAGAACTCACCGAGCTCCTGCTCGATGCCGACGGCGCCCTCACCGCGCGGCAGATCGTGGCGATCCGGCAGCGGGTCACCGACTTCGCAGTCGCCCGGGGCTGGGTGCTTGACTAGCACCCGCCATGGGCCCGAGACCGTCGGGCATGTCCTCCCGGCGGTCGCCACCTACGCCGACGAGGCCGTCGAGCGATACGTGCCCGAGGGGGCGAAGGTCGCGAGCCTGCCCGGCACCCGGACCGATCATCGGAGCGACTTCGCCCGGGACCGCGCGCGGGTCCTGCATTCCGCCGCGCTTCGCCGGCTGGCCGACAAGACACAGGTCGTCGGCCCGCGCGAGGGTGACACCCCCCGTACCCGGCTCACGCATTCGCTCGAGGTCGGGCAGATCGGCCGCGGGATCGCGATCGGTCTCGGCGCCGAACCCGACCTCGTCGAACTCGCCGGACTCGCCCACGACATCGGGCATCCGCCGTACGGGCACAACGGCGAACGCGCGCTCGACGAGGTGGCCGCCGACCACGGCGGTTTCGAGGGCAACGCGCAGAATCTCCGGATCCTGACCAGGCTCGAGCCCAAGCTGCTCGACGCCGACGGGCAGAGCGTCGGCCTCAATCTCGCGCGCGCGTCGCTGGACGCGACCCTGAAGTATCCGTGGACCCGGCGCACCCCGGGTGGGAAGTTCGGGGCCTACGACGACGATGCCGGGATGCTCGAGTGGATCCGTCGGGATGCGCCCGGGACCCGTCAGTGCGTCGAGGCCCAGATCATGGACTGGTCCGACGACGTGGCGTACTCCGTGCACGACCTCGAGGACGGCGTGATCGGCGGGCGGATCGACCTGCGAACCCTCGGCGATCCGCAGGATCAGCGCGCGCTGGCCGACATCGGCGCCAAGGAGTTTCCCGGCCTCGACCCCGAGGCACTGGTCGACGCCGCCGGCCGACTGCACCGCATGGACATCGTGCGTTCGGTGGGTGTCTTCGACGGAACGCTCGACTCCTACGTCGCACTCAAGCGACTGACCAGCGAGTTCATCGGCCGATTCGCGTCGGCCGCGATCACCGGTACCCGCGAGGTGGTGGGGGACCGGCCGGTGTCGCGCTACGACGCCGATCTGGAAGTGCCGGAACTCATCGCGGCCGAGGTGTCGATGCTCAAGACCCTGGCCCTGCGGTTCATCTTCTCCAACGAACGCCACAAGGCGACCCAGCGTCGCCAGCGGGAGCGCATCCACCGGGTCGCGAACTGGTTCGCCGAAGCGGCGCCCGGAGGACTGGACCCGGTGTTCGTGCCGTGGTGGAACGCCGCCTCCGACGACGCCGCCCGCATGCGCGTCATCGTCGACCAGATCGCATCCATGACCGAAGGCCGGCTCGAGCGCACCGACAAGCACAACTCGGGGGCCCAGGCGCACCTGGGGTAGGCCGGGGTCCGTCGGTCCGCGCCGAAGGGGTTGTCGTCAGAGTCGGAGCCCACCCCTGGTACCCGCCCGGGACGTCGGCCCCGGTCGGGTGGACGACCGGTGTCGAGTACCAGGTCGGGCCGGCCGCGCGGCGTCACTACACTGGTCGCGTGGCAGGCCGAATTCCCGATCGCGACATCACGGCGATCCGTGAGCAGACGAGGATCGAGGACATCGTCGGCGATTACGTCGCCCTGCGCCGTGCCGGTGCCGACAGCCTCAAGGGCCTGTGTCCGTTTCACGACGAGAAGTCGCCGTCGTTCCACGTCCGGCCCAACCACGGTCACTTCCACTGCTTCGGCTGCGGCGAGGGCGGTGACGTCTACAGCTTTCTGCAGAAGCAGGAGCACGTCAGTTTCGTGGAGGCGGTCGAGCAGCTCGCAGACCGCATCGGTTACCAGATCAACTACGAGGGCGGTGGCACCGCCATCAAGCGCGACCGCGGTACGCGCGCCCGCCTGGTGGCGGCCAACGCGGCCGCCGCGAAGTTCTACGCCGCCGCGCTGCAGTCACCGGAGGCGCAGCCGGCGCGCGATTACCTGAAGGAACGCGACTTCGACGCGGTGGCGGCCGTCCGATTCGGTTGTGGCTACGCGCCCGCCGGCTGGGACACGATGACCAAGGCCCTGCTGTCGCAGGGATTCGAGTTCAGCGAGCTCGAGGCGGCCGGTCTGTCGAAGCAGGGACGCAAGGGGCCGATCGACCGGTTCCACCGCCGTCTGCTGTGGCCGATCCGCAACCTGGCCGGCGACATCATCGGCTTCGGCGCCCGCAAACTGTTCGACGACGACAACCTCGGCAAGTACATGAACACGCCGGAGACCATGCTGTACAAGAAGTCTCAGGTGCTGTTCGGACTCGACCACGCGAAGAAGAGCATCGCCAAGGGACATCAGGTGGTGGTCGTCGAGGGCTACACCGACGTCATGGCGATGCACCTGGCCGGCGTCACCACCGCGGTCGCGTCGTGTGGCACCGCGTTCGGTGAGGACCACCTGGCCCTCATCCGGCGTCTGATGATGGACGACTCGTACTTCCGGGGCGAGGTCATCTACACCTTCGACGGTGACGACGCCGGTAAAGCGGCTGCCCTCAAGGCTTTCGAGGGAGAGCAGTCGATCTCGGGTCAGACGTTCGTGGCGATCGCACCCGATGGGATGGATCCCTGTGAACTGCGTCAGGAGAAGGGCGACGCCGCCGTCCGCGATCTGATCGCGCGGCGGGTGCCGATGTTCGAGTTCGCGATCAAGGCGCTGCTCGCCGGACACGACCTCGACACGGCGGAGGGGCGTGTGCACGCCTTGCGCGACACCGTCCCGGTGGTCGCCCGGATCAAGGACATCGCTCTCCGCGACGAGTACGCGCGGCAGCTCGCCGGCTGGGTCGGGTGGGAAGAGGTCTCCCAGGTTCTCGGGCGAGTGCGCGAGGAGGGTGCCAGAATCCGGAAGGCGCAGGGCGTCAGCACTTCCGGAGGTCGGGGAAACGCGCGCGGCGCCCGTAACCGACCGGAGGCGGAGTCGGCACCGACCTCGGCGCGGCCCCAGCCCAACGATCCGCGCCTGTGGCCGCAACGGGAAGCGCTGAAGGCGGCGCTGCAGTATCCGGCGATCGCCGGCACGGTGTTCGACTCGCTGCCCGTCGAGTGCTTCAACGAACCGGCCTACGCGATCGTCCGCCAGGCGATGACCGGGCTCGGCGGGACGTCGGCCGGCATGGGTGGCGCGGCCTGGGTCGACGCCGTGCGCAATGCCGTCGACGACCCGATCATCGATCCGCTGGTGACCGAACTCGCCGTCGAATCGATGCCGGTCGACGAGGACAACATCGCCCGCTACATCTCGAGCGTGCTGGCCCGGCTGCAAGAGGTGTGGGTGGGCACGCAGATCGCCGACATCAAGTCGCGCCTGCGCCGGATGGCGCCCAGCGACGACCCGGACGGTTACAACGCGGTGTTCGGAGATCTGGTCGCTCTCGAGGCCTATCGTCGCAGCCTGCTGGAACAGGCCGTCGATCCCATCGTCGGCGCGGGCTGACGGGCTCACCGACGTCGAGAGCTGCGCGACCGATCCGCGCGTGGGCGCGACACCGATGAGTTCCCGCCTCCGCGGAGGTCTGCACCGTGGACACCCCGACTCGACCGGACGAAGGCAGGAGTACATGGCGACCACCATCTATTCGGCGACGGCATCTCTCGACGGATTCATCGCCGGGCCCGGCGGTGACATGTCCTGGCTGACGCCGTTCTTCGACGCCCCGACCGACGAACGGACCGAGGCCGCCGCCGATGCCGCCTCGCGGCTGATGCGGGGGACCGGCGCGCTACTGGTCGGCAACCGGTCGTTCGGCGGCGACGATCCCAACAAGGGAACCGACCGCGAAGGCGCGTTCGGCGGTGAATACGACGGGGACGCAGTCGTTCTCACCCACCACCCGCCTGCGGAGGCCGTCGCTGGCGTCACATTCGTCTCCGACCTCCACGATGCGGTCGAGGCCGCCGCGCAGATCGCGGGCGATGCCTACGTCACCGTCATCGGGGCCGATGTCGCGCGACAGATGATCGATCACGGGCTGCTCGACGAGGTCCTCGTGTTCTTCGTCCCGGTCTTCCTCGGTGCGGGCGTGCGACTGTTCGACCGGCCAGACGGCGGCGAGGTCCGGCTGACGCCGATCCCCGGCGAGACCGAGTACTGGTGTCGCGTCGAGCGATGAGCTCGCGCGGTGTCCGGGAACCGGAATCGAACCGTCGGTGCGGCTGATGAGTGGGGAGTGCGGGGCTCGAACCCGCGACCTACGGATTATGAGTCCGCGGCTCTAACCGACTGAGCTAACTCCCCGCGCAGATGTCGCTGCCTGCGGGAGGACAATACCGCACCTCGGAAGAACGACGACAGACGAGTGCGTGCAAAACGGTCGACTGTCGACGCCGCTACACTGGCCGCAAAATCGGGCACGAGTGTGGCGGGAAGTGGTACCAGATGACGGTCGAGGACGGGGTCGGTGGTGACCTGCCGGAGAGCCTGGTGGACGTCGCCGCGCGGCGGCTTCGTGACGCGATACTGAGCGGCGCACTCGAACCGGGACAGAAGATCGTCGAAGAGACGTTGTGTGCAGATCTCGGGATCAGCCGGGCTCCCGTTCGCGAGGCGTTGCGCCTGTTGGCGCAGCAGGGGCTCGTCGAACATCAACCGCGGCGCGGGGTCCGGGTGGCCGAGTGGTCGCCGACGGACATCCTGCAGCTGTTCGAGATCCGCCAGGTGCTCGAACGCCATGCCGTGGAAACAGCGCTACCGCTGACC
Source organism: Gordonia sp. G4 (assembly GCF_057770005.1). NCBI lineage: Bacteria > Bacillati > Actinomycetota > Actinomycetes > Mycobacteriales > Gordoniaceae > Gordonia > Gordonia sp. G4. Next base: position 5,163,558 of record NZ_CM173442.1, on the reverse strand, counting down.
GATCCCGACCGCCAGCTGGAACCCGTGCGCGAGGCGATCGACGCGATGCGTCGCGCGGGTGACGATCTGGAGCGCGACGATGCCCACCGCCGTTTCCACGCCGCGGTGGTCGCGCTGGCCGGGAACCGCCAACTCGACGTCACCCTCGCGCCGATCCTGCTGAAACTGCAACTGCCGATGGCGGTCAATCTGCGTTCCGAGACAGCTGACCATCACGGACCCGCGGACGGGTTCACCCGGCATCAGGCGATTCTCGATGCACTCGAACGCAATGACGCCGAAGCGGTCGTGGCCGCGCTCGGCGACCACGGGCATCTGCACTACCTCGGGTTGGTGTCCGCGAGCGCGGGCGAGTCCCCGGAGCACGTTCACGGGCACTTGCACACGCCCTGACCCGCCGACGGCGATGCCCTAACACGATCGACACACAGCCGTTCCGCAAGCGCCATCATTCTGTCGACAATCGACGTTATGACGAAAGCTGCCGGTCCGACGACGGGGCCCACGGTCGCCGAGATACTCGACTCGCACCTCCACGGAAGCGGGTCGCCGACCCGCACCGCGCGAGCCGTCCTCGATGCGATCGAGGCGCGAGGTGACGACGGCACCTGGCTGTCCACGGTTCCTCGGGACGAGCTCATCGCCGCGGCTGCGGCTCTCGAGAACCGTTCCGACGCACGGGACCTGCCGCTGTACGGCGTCCCGTTCGGGGTGAAGGACTCGATCGATGTCGCGGGGGTGCCCACGACGTTGTCGTGTCCCGCGTACGCGTACGTCCCCGAGACCACCGCCCCGGTGGTCCAGAAACTCCTCGACGCCGGTGCGCTGTATGTCGGCAAGACCAATCTCGACCAGTTCGCCACCGGACTCAACGGGACGCGTACCCCCTACACCGTGCCGCGCGGGGTCTACGGCAACGAGATGATCTCCGGCGGTTCGAGTTCCGGCTCCGCGCTCGCGGTGGCGCACGGGGACGTCCCGTTCGCCGTCGCCACAGACACCGCGGGATCCGGGCGTGTGCCGGCGGCGCTCAACGGCATCATCGGATACAAGCCGTCCCGCGGACTGATCAGCACGACCGGCCTCGTGCCCGCCTGCAAGTCGCTCGACTGCATCACCGCGATGACCTCGACCATCGCCGACATGGACGTGATCATGAACGTGATGATCGGCCGCGACGACGCGGATGCCTGGTCGCGTGACAGGGGAGCCCGCCACTCCGGCGGCACCCTCACCGTCGGCCTGCCCGCTCCGGCCGAACTCGAGTTCTTCGGCGACGATGCCATGCGCGACGCCCACCTGTCGTTCCGGGCGCGGTTGGCGCATCTGGCGGTGCCCGGGGGTCTCGAGATCGTCGATGTCTCGCTGGCCCCGTTCCTCGCAGCGGGGGAACTGCTGTACTCGGGGCCCTGGGTCGCCGAAAGGCTCGTCGAATTCGCCGGCTTCCTGGCCGAACGGCCCGACGACATCCACCCGGTGGTCCGCGAAATACTGCGCGGCGGCGACAAATACACCGCAGTGGACGCCTTCTCCGCACTGCAGCGGTTGCAGGAACTGCGCGCCGAGGTCGGCCGGTTGTGGCAGGAGATGGACGTCCTGGTGGTCCCCACCATCGGCCGCACCTTCACCGTCGACGAGGTGCTCGCCGAGCCGATCGCGACCAACACGATGCTCGGTCACTACACCCACTTCGGGAACCTGCTGGACCTCACCGGTGTCGCCATCCCGCAGGGTCTCACCTCCGACGGGCGGCCGCACAGCGCGATGCTCCTCGGCGATGCGCTGACCGACGACGCCGTGCTGCATCTGGCGGCCGCACTCCTCGACGAGCCGCGCGCCCGACCGGCGGATGACACGCCGGCACGCGCCCCGATCACCTCCGCCGCTCCGACCCCCTGAAGTCCGACGACACCGTCCCCCGAAGGAACCCCATGTCCGACACCGTCACACTCGACGCGCAGCCCGGCCCCATCGAACTCGACCTCGCGCACACCGCCCTCATCATCATCGACATGCAACGGGACTTCCTGCTGCCCGGTGGTTTCGGCGAGACGCTGGGCAACGACGTCAGTCAGTTGCAGCGTGTCGTCGCTCCGCTGGCAGGTCTGCTCGACGCCGCCCGCGCGGCCGGCATGCTCATCGTCCACACGCGAGAGGGGCACCTGCCCGATCTGTCGGACTGTCCGCCCGCCAAGCTCAACCGCGGGCTCCCGTCCAAGCGGATCGGTGATCCGGGAGCCTTCGGCCGCATCCTCATCCGGGGCGAATACGGCCACGACATCGTGGACGAACTCGCACCGCTCGACACCGAGGTCGTCATCGACAAGCCGGGCAAGGGCGCCTTCTATGCCACGGAGCTGGCGGCGATCCTGGCCGACAACGACATCACCCAGTTGCTCGTCACCGGTGTGACCACGGAGGTCTGCGTACACACGACAACGCGCGAAGCCAACGATCGAGGGTTCGAGTGCGTCGTCGTATCCGATTGTGTCGGTTCGTATTTCCCTGAGTTCCAGCGTGTCGGACTGGAGATGATCGCCGCGCAGGGCGGCATCTTCGGCTGGACCGCACCGAGCGAGGACGTCATCACCCTGCTGACGCCCGCCACCGCTGAGGACGTCGTCGGTTCGGCGTGAGCCGTCCGGGACCGACGACTCCGATTCCAGACCCCTTCTCGAGACACCGGCGTCTCGTACTCCCAACTCGACCACCCCGGAGGAAGTCATGAGCGCCACCACCGATCCAGCCCCTACGGCCGACCCGCCGTCACCCCCGCAGCAGTCCAAGGTCGCCTGGTGGACGCGCGGGGACACCAACGCGTTCTTCGGTCTCGGGTTCAACATCCTGGTCAACGTGCTGACGCTGACCGGACTGATGATCGGGGTGATCGGTCTCAGCGCGGAGAACGTCCTCGGTACCGTGCTGCCCGCCCTGGGGGTGGCTCTGATCCTGGGCAACCTGTACTACACCTTCCTGGCACGACGCCTCGCCGCGCGTGAGGGACGCGACGATGTGACCGCGCTGCCCTACGGTCCGAGCGTGCCGCACATGTTCATCGTGGTGTTCGTCGTGATGCTGCCGGTGTACCTGAACACCAACGACGCGATCCAGGCGTGGCAGGCCGGTCTGGCGTGGGCGTTCATGATCGGCGTCATCGTGATGATCGGCGCCTTCGTGGGTCCCTACGTCCGCAAGCTCACCCCGCGAGCGGCGATGCTGGGAACCCTGGCGGGCATCTCGATCACCTTCATCTCGATGCGGCCGGCCGCGCAGATGTGGGAGGCGGCGTGGATCGGCCTCCCCGTGCTGGCGATCATCCTCATCGGGTTCTTCACCGACGTGAAGCTGCCCGGCAACATCCCGGTCGGCCTGGCGGCGCTGCTCGTCGGCACGGCGATCGGCTGGGCGGGCGGGTACATGTCCGTGCCCGACCTGACCTCGGCGGTGGAGAACGTCGCGATCGGCATCCCGGATCAGCGTTTCGATCTGCTGTTCAACGGACTCGGTGATCTCGCACCCCTGCTGGGCACCGCCATACCGCTCGGTGTCTACAACTTCACCGAGGCGATGAGCAACGTGGAGAGCGCCGCGGCGGCGGGGGACAACTACAACCTGCGCAGCGTCCTGCTGGCCGACGGTGCCGGCGCGTGTATCGGTGCGGCTTTCGGGTCTCCGTTCCCGCCCGCGGTCTACATCGGACATCCCGGCTGGAAGGACGCGGGCGGGCGCGCGAGCTACTCCCTGGCGAGCGGTGTCGCCATCGGACTGTTGTGCTTCCTTGGCATGTTCGGAGTGCTCAACGCACTGTTGCCGGTCCCGGCGATCGTCCCGATCCTGCTGTTCATCGGCTTGCTCATCGGCGCTCAGGCCTTCCAGGCGGTGCCGCGCCTGCACGCGGTCGCGGTGGTGGCGGCACTGCTGCCGAACCTCGCCGAATGGGGTCGAGGGCTCATCGACAACGCGCTCGCGGCGGCCGGCACCACCGCCGACGAAGTGGGTATGGAGGCGCTCGGCGGTGCCGGGGTGATCTACGAGGGCCTCAAGACGCTGGGCGAGGGTGCGGTGCTCGTCGGTCTGGTCCTCGGCACCATCGTCACGTTCATCCTCGAGAAGAAATTCCACTACGCCGCGATCGCCGCGTCGGTCGGCGCCGTCCTGTCGTTCATCGGCCTGATCCACGCGCCCGAGGTGTCGTGGGCGGCGGCCCCCGCGGTCGCGCTCGGCTACCTTCTCTTCGCAGCAGTGTGCATCGCGCACTGGTTCCTACCGGGGGCGCGCACGCCCGTGGTGGTCGACGAGTCGGACGTGGTCGCCGGTCACTGACCTCGATGACCAGGTGGTCGGGCCGGTGTGACACACCGGCCCGATCGCACCGATATCTGCTGACCGCGCGTTTTGTTCTCCGGCGCGACCATGCGCTAGAGTCTGACCTCGGTTCTGGTGAAGCATCCGCGGGTGCCGAACGGAGCCGGAGCAATCCCCCATAGCTCAATTGGCAGAGCATTCGACTGTTAATCGAACGGTTACTGGTTCGAGTCCAGTTGGGGGAGCAGAAGAGCCCGTCACCTGCGAACGCAGGAGACGGGCTCTCTTCTTCTGTCGTGTGGCTCGTCCACCCAGGGCCCCGGCCCGCCGAGTTATTCGCGGGGGTAATCCTCGGGGTCGGTCTCGACCTCGGTGGCCTGCTCGGCGGCGTCGGCGTCGTTGGCATCGAACGGCACGGTGGGCTCCGCCGCCTCGGCGGGGTCGGGGTCCGTCGGCTGGGCTTGCTCGATCGCGTCGGCCTCGTTTGCCTCGATCGGCAGGTCGGCTTCCGGTGACGTCATCGGGTTGATCCTCTCGTCGTCGAACTCCTACGTATCCACGTGTACCCGACGAGATGGAATTCAGTCTCCGCCGCTGTGTCGCCCGTCGTACTGCGCCTGCGCGTCCCGGACGACGGGCATGTTGTCCTGCACGAGTTCGATCAGTCCGCTCAACTGGTCGGCGACCTGGCGGCCCAGCGGGGTGAGGTGATACTCGACCTTCGGCGGGATGGCCTCGAGGACGGTGCGTACGATCATGCCGTCGCGCTCGAGGTTCTGCAGGGTCTGCGACAGCATGCGTTCACTCACGCCGTCGACGCGTCGTCGCAAGGCGCTGAACCGATAGTTACTCTCTCCCAACGCCATCAGCACGAGGCTTCCCCAGCGACCGGTGACGGTCTGCAGCGTCGTCCGAGATGAGCAGTCTCGGGCGAAGACATTCGCTTCGAGGGACTCGTCGCTGGTCTCGGTCACGTCCTCAACGGTAGTCGAAGCGACGAGATCTTGCTAACACATCGTATTGCACTTACTAAAAGTTAGTGCATACTGGGGCGACCACCACCCAGAAAGAGGACACCATGACCACAGCAGTGACCGGCGCGACAGGACATCTCGGCGGACTCGTGATCGAGGAACTACTCGCTCGTGGCGTCGCGGCCACCGACGTCGTCGCGATCGTCCGGGACGAGTCGAAGGCGTCGAAGCTCGCGTCGCAGGGCGTCTCGGTCCGCGTCGCCGACTACGACGACCCGGAGTCGTTGCGGACCGCACTCGCCGGAGTCGACAAGCTGCTGCTCATCTCGGGCGCCGACATGGGCCGACGTGTCGCCCAGCACACCAACGTGATCGAGTCCGCGGAGGAGAACGGCGTCGCACTCATCGCCTACACCAGCCTGCTTCACGCGGACACGAGTGGCTTGAGCCTGGCCCCTGAGCATGTCGCCACCGAGGCCCGGCTGAGCAAGTCGCCGGTTTCCACCGTGATCCTGCGCAACGGCTGGTACTGGGAGAACTACCTGGCGGCCATCCCGCAGGCGGTGTCGACCGGGACGCTCTTCGGGGCGGCCGGTGAGGGAAGGCTCGCGGCCGCTGCCCGTGCCGACTACGCGGCCGCGGCCGCGGCTGTCCTCACCGCCGATTCCGATCAGGCCGGCAAGGTCTACGAGCTGGGTGGGGACGAACGGCTGACGTACGGAGAGTTCGCCCGCGCGATCGGTGAGGCGGCGGGTTCGACCGTAGAGTACCGCGACCTCTCGGAGTCCGATTACCGGGCGAGTCTGGTCGGCGCGGGCCTGCCCGAGCCGGTCGCCGCGATGCTGGCGAGCTCGGACGCGGGGATCAGTCGCGGCGAACTCGACACCACCTCCGGTGATCTCCGGTCGCTCATCGGCCGGTCGTCGACCCCCGTCGCCGACGTCATTGCCCAGGCGCTCGGCTGACGCTGCTTCGCTGTCGCCGCCTCCGGTCATCCGTATCGGTCACCTCCGTCGTGGGTCCGCAGGCGGCGATCGCGGCGTGGATCATCCGGTCTGCGCCGCGGCGATGAGTTTTCCGGCGCCACCGGGTCTGTCCGCATATATTGCTCGTGCCGACAGACGACGGGAATGCCAAGCCATGCCGCAACTACTCAGAGTCCAGAACTTCTCCATCTCGCAGGACGGGATCGGGGCGGGGGAGAACCAGACGTTCGAGCGTCCCTTCGGTGACCGCGTCGAACCCTGGGAACTGATGTCATGGGCGGGTGCCACCGCCGGCTGGCCCAATCGGACCGACCCGGGTGGCACGCGGGGCCTCGACGACTACTTCACGCGCGACTTCTCCCACAACATCGGCGCGGAGATCATGGGCCGCAACAAGTTCGGCCATCAGCGCGGCCCGTGGACCGACCATGAGTGGCAGGGTTGGTGGGGCGACGAACCGCCCTTCCACACGCCCGTCTTCGTGCTGACGCACCACGTGCGACCGTCGTTCACGCTCGGCGACACCACTTTTCACTTTCTCGACGCGACACCCGCCGAGGCTGCCGAGCAGGCGAAGGCCGCGGCCGACGGCAAGGACGTACGCATCGGCGGCGGCGTGAGCACCGTGCGGGAATTCCTCGACGCCGGCCTCATCGACACCCTGCACATCGCCGTCGCGCCGGTCACGATCGGGGAGGGGCTGAAACTCTGGGAGTCGCCCGAGGAACTCGAGGACCGGTACCACCACGAGTCGGTCCCCAGCTCCAGCGGGGTCACTCATCACCTGTTCTGGCGCGAGTAGCGCCGGCCGGCCGGCCGCTACCCGGTTGCGTTTTGTCCCGGCATCCGGGACAAACCACAACCGGATGGCGGCGGCGGTGGAATGCGATCGCCGATCGGCGTAGTTGTAGGGACCATGACGGAACTCTCCAGCAAGGCCACGACTCTGCTCGACCTCCACCAGCCCGGAAATCCGGTCATCCTGCCCACGGTCTGGGATGCGTGGTCGGCGAATCTCGCGATCTCCGCGGGGTTCACCGCGCTCACGGTCGGCAGTCATCCGGTATCGGACTCCATCGGCAAACCCGACAACGAGGGCATCACATTCGATGAGCTGACCACCCGGATCCGGCAGATCACCGCCGCCGTCGACGTCCCGATCTCCGTCGACATCGAATCCGGCTACGGGGAAGACCCGAAGACACTCATCGACGGCTTGATCGCGGCCGGCGCGGTCGGCCTGAACATCGAGGACACCGTGCACAGCGAGGGCGGTCGCCTCCGCGAGGCGCAGGAGCACGCCGACTTCGTGGGCGCATTGCGGGCCGCGTCCGACGCCACCGACGTCCACGTGGTCATCAACGCGCGTACCGACCTCTTCGTGAAGCAGGTCGGGGACGAATCCGATCGCGTCGACCGCGCCATCGAGCGACTGAAGCTGGCCGCCGAAGCCGGTGCGGATGTGTTGTACCCGGTCGGTTTCCACGAAGACGCCACGCAGAAGCGGCTCACCGCGGAGCTGCCGTTGCCGGTCAACGCGATCGGGCATCCGACCAAGAACTCGAAGTCGGCCTTGGCCGAACTCGGCGTCGCCCGGGTCAGTTTCGGGCCGATCTTCCAGATGGTGCTCGCCGAGCGCGCCGCCGAGGTACTCGAACCCTGGAAGTAGCCAGAACATCCCGTCCGGGTCGAAAGAACACGGACGGGATGTCGGTGGTGCGGTCTACCGTCGGCACATGGCACTCACGAAATCCGAACGAGAAGCGTTCCTGTCCGAACCCCACGTCGCGGCGTTGTCGGTGGAGGCCGAGCCCGGCCGGGCGCCACTGACCGTCCCGGTCTGGTACCAGTACGAGCCGGGTGGACGTCCCTGGCTGCTCACCGGGACCGAGTCGCGCAAACTGCAGCTCATCCGGGCAGCCGGGCGTTTCACGCTGATGGTCGACGAGGTGACGCCGCGGCTGATGTACGTGGCCGTGTCGGGGGATGCGGTCGACATGGTCGCCGGCACTCGCGCCGACCTCCAGGAGATGGCGGCGCGCTACCTCCCGCCCCAGGCGGTGGACCCCTACGTGGAGATGGCCGAGAAGGACCACGGCCCGCAGACGAAACTGTTCCTCGAGCCGAAGCAATGGGTGTCTCTGGACCTCGGCAGCCTCTGATCGTCGGGCACTGATCCGGCAGCGAGACGAACCGGCCGGGAACGTCTCGCTACATTGAACGCATGCCGAAGCCGCGTTCCACGTCCGACCAGCCCGACGCCGGGGGCACCGCACCCGGTGCCGAGTCCGATCAGTCCGTCGACCCCGGCTCGGCACAGGCGAATCCCCCCAGCGACGCCGCGGAGGTGAACCCTCTCCACGGCGCCGAGTTCCTGCAGGCCAACCGCAGCAACCGCGACAAGTACCGCGCCGAGGCCGAGGCCAAAGCGGAGAAGGCGGCTCGCAAGGCCGGTCGCAAGCGTGGCTCGGAGGGTTCGGGTCCCGCAACCCGTTCGGCGGCGACCGATTCCGCAGGCCCGGACCCCGCCGCGCCCACCGACGACCCGCCCACCGACGACCCGAAGTCCACCGACACCGATGCGGACCGCACGCCGCGCAAGATCGACCCCGCGGCGTCCGGTCGTCGTGGCTCTCGGTGGACCGGATGGACCTCGGCGGTCGGCGCCCGGCCCTGGGCCGTGATCGCGCTGATCGTGGCGGTCATCGCCCTCGCGGCGTCGACCGCGGTACTCGCGGTGGCCTATGTGGACGCCGACGAGCGGGCCGAGACGAGCGCGTCGGCCGGCGCCACGTCGTCGCTGCTCGAGACGGCGCGCCGGTACGCGGCCGAGATCTCCACCTACAACTCCGCCGATTACGCCGACCTCGACCGGCGCATCCGGGAGATCTCGACGCCCGCCTTCACCCAGACCTACATCGAATCCTCGCAGGACGCGAGACGCGGATCGACTGCGGCCGAATCGGTCTCGACCGCGAAGGCCGACAACGCCGGCATCATGTCCGTCGACGACGGCAAGGCCGTCGTGCTGGTGACGCTCGACCAGACGCTGAAATCGCCCCAGACCGCCCAGGAGTTTCCCGAGGGATTCCCGTACCAGTCGCGGGTCAAGGTCACTCTCGTCGAACAGGACGGCCGCTGGCTGATGGACGACTTCGCGGTGCTGTAGGGGCGTCAGTCGGCCACGTGTGGGCCGAGCAGTATCCGCATCGCGAGCGCTTCGATCCGCTCGGGCGAGGGCGGCGGGGACTGGCGCGACAGGTCGGTCACCACGTCGAGTGCCGCGTGCACGAGGAACCGGGCCTGTGAGAGCGACAGTTCCTCGCGGTCCCGGGTGAGCCACGTGGCGAACTCGTCGACGGTGATCCGTTGCTGATTGCGCAGTTCGGCGCGAGCCTCTGGGGTGGTGTGCCCGATCTCGGTCTCGTAGATCGAGATCAGATCCGTTGTGCTGGAGCTCAATCGGATGTAGGCGGCGAGTATCGCGACGATCGCCTCCCGGGGCGTCGTCGATGCGGCGAGGGCGTCGGCGATCGCAGACGTGACCCGATCGGTGGCGCGCCAGAACGATGCCTCGAGGATCGCGACCTTGCTCGGGAAGTGGCGGTACACGCCCGACGCGGGCAGGTCGGCCGCGTGTGCGATGTCCTCGATGGTGACGTCCCGGAACCCGCGGGCGGCGAAGAGTCCGATGGCCTCGGTCAGGATGACCTCACGTTTGGCGGCGGGGGCGAGTCCGGTGACCGTCGGTCGTTCGCGAGCGGTGGGGGCGGGTAACCCGACGTCGAGCAGGCCGATCGCGGCGCCGGACATCAGCGCCGTCGCCTCACGGGCGGGCAGCGCGGCGCGGTGCGTCGTGGGACTGGCCGCGACGCTGATGATCGCCGCGGCGACGAGATTGGCGTCGGAGTCGTTCAGCGACGGCCGCAGTCGCCGGGCGGCCGCCCGCACGCGACGGTGCTGGTGCACGACGACGTCGCGGACGATCGCGACGTCGGCGGGCTCGAGGTACCGCGATTCCCAGCGATACAGCCCGCCGCGGCGCCGGTTGTCGAACGAGGTGGCGGTGATCGCCTCGAGGAGCGCGTGCAATTCCTCCGGGGACCCCTCGGGGACGGTGTCGAGTACGTCGCGCAGGCCGGTGGCGAGTTCGGCGGTGGTCTCGGCGAACAGTGCGTACTTGTTCGGGAAGTGCCGGTACAGGGCCGGCGCGGAGATGCCGACGGCCTCGGCGATGTCGTCGAGTCGTACCGCGTGATATCCGCCGTCGCTGAACGCCTTCGCCGCGGCGTCGACGATCATGCGTCGCCGGTCGGCGGGGCGACGACGCCGGACGCCCGGGTCCGGGCGTGACGTCTGCGGGCGGGCGGTCATGACGACACAGCCTAGCCGGAGACCACGTTCTCGTGACAGATTTCCGGACCAGACGGTAAAACCGCAGTAGAGGAGCACAAAACGATCTGATAAGTTAACGAGAATTCTCGTGATCTGCGTCGCATTGTGATAGTAGTCTAGGCGATGGCACAGATGCGGGGCACTGTGTCTATCGGAACCGGCATGAATGGGGAGTGGTAGTGAGCGACGAGATCACGCACGACGGAGTGGTGACGTCCGTGGACGATTCCGGGATCGGACGTCTGACGATTTCTCGACCGGAACGGATGAACGCCCTCGACGGCCGGGCCGAAAAGGCGATCGAGGAGACCTTGTCGGAGTGGTCGAAGCGGGATGACGTCCGCGTCGTCGTGATCGACGGCGCCGGTGGCAGTTTCAGTGCCGGTGCCGACGTCCGGGGGTTCGCCGAGCGGTCGACCGAAGGTGGCGCGTCCGGCTTCACCCGGGAACAGGCCCGGGCGATCATCTCCGGTGGCTCCGCCCTCGTACGTGCCGTGCGTTCGGTCCCGGTCCCGGTGATCGCCTCCGTCGACGGCGCGGCTGCCGGGATCGGTGCGTCACTCGCACTCGGCGCCGACCTCATCTACACGACGGCGCGGTCGTACTTCCTGCTCGCATTCGTCAACATCGGTCTGATGCCCGACGGCGCCGCGTCGATGTCGTTCGCCACGGCGGTCGGTCGCGTACGCGCCAACGAGCTGGCACTCCTCGGCGAGAAGCTGCGTGCCGCAGAAGCTCTCGAGGCCGGACTCGTCAACGGGGTCGTCGACGACCGTGCCGCGCTCGACGAGGTGGTCGGCACTGTGGCCCGAAAGCTGGCGGGCAAGAGTGCCGCTGCGCTCCGGCTCACGAAGGCCGCGCTCGACGCGCACACGATGTCCGGTTTCGACGCCGCCATCGAGCGAGAACTCGACGGCCAGACCGAACTGCTCCAGTCCCCGGAGTTCCAGGCGGCGATCAGTGCCTTCGCCGGCGCCTCCCGGTGATTTTCGCGCCACGCCGGAAGAACCACACACCACCCGTCCCGACCCCATCACCACCAGAGAAGACAACGAGGAGACCGATCGTATGACCGCGACCGTCGACACCTTCAGCGACCTGGCCACCGAGCCACTGCGTTCGCGCCGCAACCACTGGAACAACCAGATCCGCCGCCACGCCTTCATGACCCCGGACAAGCCGGCGCTGAAGTTCCTGGGCAACGTCACCACCTGGAAAGAACTCGATGAGCGCAGCCGGGCGTTTGCCGCCGCGCTGAGCCGACGCGGCGTGCAGTTCGGTGACCGGGTCCTGATCGTCCTGCTCAACCGCTCGGAGTACGTCGAAGCGGTTCTGGGCGCCAACCTGATCGGCGCCATCCCCGTGCCGGTGAACATCCGGATGAGCCCGGCCGAGGTCGCCTTCCTCGTCAACGACAGCGGTGCCAAGGTGATCGTCACCGAGACCCTCCTCGCGCCGCTGGCCGACGCCGCGGGCGCCGCCACCGGCGCGATCGAGCACACCATCGTGGTCGGCGGATCGGACAAGGAGAATCACCTCGACTACGAGTCGCTGGTTGCCGAGGATTCGTCGGATCTCGAGGAGATCGACGTTCCCGAGGACACCGTCGCGCTGATCATGTACACCTCGGGCACGACCGGAAAGCCCAAGGGCGCCATGCTCACCCACACGAACATGCAGGCGCAGGCCGTCACCTGTCTGCAGGCTCTGCAGACCCGGTCCGATGACATCGGCTCCTGCGTCGCGCCGATGTTCCACATCGCCGGCCTCGGCGCGATGGCGCCACTGTTCTACATGGGTGCGCTCTCGGTGATCCATCCGCTCGGTGCGTTCGACCCCGACGACATGCTCGACACGATCGAGAAGGAGGGCACCACCTCGATCTTCCTGGTGCCCGCGCAGTGGCAGGCCGTCTGCGCCGCGCAGCAGGCCAAGCCGCGCGACCTCAAGCTGCGGGTGATCAGCTGGGGCGCCGCCCCGGCGTCGGACACGGTCCTGAAGGCGATGAACGAGACCTTCCCGGAAGCGCTGAACGTCGCCGTCTTCGGGCAGAGCGAGATGTCTCCGATCACCTGTGTGCTCGAGGGCCGGGACGCGCTGCGCAAGATCGGCTCGATCGGCAAGGTCGTCCCCGCGGTCACCGCCCGCATCGTCGACCCCGAGGGGAACGACGTGGCGCAGGGTGAAGTCGGCGAGATCGTCTACCGGGGCCCGAACATGATGAAGGGGTACTGGCAGAACGAGCAGGGCACCGCCGACGCCTTCGCCGGCGGCTGGTTCCACTCCGGCGACCTGGTCCGCGCGGACGAGGAGGGCTTCCTCTACGTCGTCGACCGCGCCAAGGACATGATCATCTCCGGTGGTGAGAACATCTACTGCGCCGAGGTCGAGAACGTGCTCTTCGGTCATCCGAGCATCACCGAGGCGGCGATCATCGGTCGGGCGCACGAGAAGTGGGGCGAGGTGCCGGTGGCCGTGGTGGTGCTGGCCGACGGAGTCGACGACCTGACCCTCGCCGACCTCGAGCCGTACCTCAACGAGAACCTCGCCCGGTTCAAGCATCCGAAGGACATCGTCATCGTCGACGAACTGCCGCGCAACGCCGGCGGCAAGGTCGTCAAGCCGACGCTGCGTCAGAGCTACGGCAGCAAGGACGCCGGCCTCTCCGACTGACGCCACCCTCCAGACCGACACCCTCCGACCTGGGCGCGAGCACTCGCGCCCAGGTCGTCGTGGTCTCGTCCGTCTCGATCGCACCGGGCGACTGCGCGGCCTGGAAACACGTACTAGAACACGTTCCAATTATGTGGTTGAGTGATGACTGTCACGTCATGGCGGCAACCGTCGGAGTGAGTAGATCCTCCCGGTGTGAGACGTCGCCGGGTTCGAACGGAGGAGTTCAGTGAAGACAAAGGGTGCACTGCTGCGGGAGCACAACAAGCCGTGGGCGATCGAGGACATCGAGATCGGCGATCCCAAGGCCCACGAGATCAAGATCAAGATGGAAGCCGCAGGCATGTGCCATTCCGATCATCATCTGATGACAGGTGGCATCCCGATGGCCGGGTTCCCGATCCTGGGCGGACACGAGGGTGCGGGAGTCGTCGCCGAGATCGGCGAAGGCGTCACCGACTTCGAGGTCGGCGACCACGTCGTGCTGTCGTTCATCCCATCGTGTGGCAAGTGTCCGTCGTGTCAGTCGGGGATGGCCAACCTGTGCGACTTCGGCGCCATGCTGCTGCAGGGTGAAGCCGTGTCGGACAACACCTTCCGCATCCAGACCGCATCCGGCGAGAACGTCTACCCGATGACGCTGCTGGGGACCTTCGCGCCGTACATGGTCGTGCACGAGGCGTCCGCGGTGAAGATCGACAAGGACATCCCGTTCGAGGTCGCCGCGCTGTGCGGTTGCGGCATCCCCACCGGTTACGGCTCCTCGACCCGGAGCGGCGACGTGCGCCCGGGCGAAGACGTCGCCATCGTCGGTGTCGGCGGCGTCGGTACCGCGGCACTGCAGGGCGCGGTGATCTCCGGTGCCCGCAACCTGTTCGCCATCGACCCGGTCGAGTGGAAGCGCGAGCAGGCGCTGAAGTTCGGGGCCACCGCGGCGTTCGCCTCGGTCGAAGAGGCTGCCATGGCGATCGCGGAGACCACGCACGGCGGCATGTGCCAGAAGGTGATCGTCACGGTCGGCGAGGTCCACGGCAAGGACGTCGACCTGTGGATGGGTATCACCGCCAAGGGCGGCACCTGTGTCCTGACCGGTATGGGCAACATGCTCGAGAGCGATGTGAACCTGAACCTCGCCATGCTGACCCTGCTGCAGAAGAACCTGCAGGGCTCCATCTTCGGCGGCGCCAACCCGAAGCTCGACATCCCGCAGCTGCTGTCGATGTACAAGATCGGCAAGCTCAACATCGCCGACATGATCACCCGCCAGTACCGGCTGGACCAGATCAACGAGGGTTACCAGGACATGTTGGACGGCAAGAACATCCGCGGTGTCATCCGCTACACCGAAGAGGACTGGTGAGCACCCGGGTAACGTGACCCGATGTGTCTGTCCTTGAATCTCTGACGGAATGGCCCGTCGACCACGCGTCGGCGGCGATCATCACCCGTGACGGGGTCGCCGACCAGTTCGGCGACCCCGCTCGCGTCTTCGAACTCGCCTCGGTGACCAAGCCGCTGGTGGCCTACGCGGTTCTCGTGGCGGTCGAGGAAGGTGCCGTCGAACTCGACGACCCGGCGGGGCCGTCGGGATCGACTCTCGCTCACCTTCTCTCGCATGCGTCCGGACTGGCCTATGACACCCGCGAGGTCGAGGCGCCGCCGGGGGAGCAGCGGATCTATTCGAGTTCGGGCTTCGAGGTGGCCGCCGAGGCCGTGGCGGAAGCTACCGGTATCGAGTTCGGCCGGTATCTCTCCGAAGCCGTGTGTATGCCGCTGGGGTTGTCGTCGACGACCCTCTACGGGTCGGCCGGGCATGCGGCGCGCTCGAGTGCGGCGGATCTGGCGGTCTTCGCTCGAGAGCTGTTGAATCCGCGGCTGCTGGCGCCGGAGACGTTCGGAAAGCTGACGTCGGTCCAGTTCCCCGGTCTCGACGGATTCGTTCCGGGTTACGGCAAGCACCGCCCCAACGACTGGGGGATCGGCTTCGAGATCCGCTCGGAGAAGTCGCCGCATTGGACCGGGACACGGAATTCTCCGCGCACGTTCGGGCACTTCGGGCAGGCCGGGACGTTTCTCTGGGTGGACCCGGTTCTCGACGCCGCATGCGTCGTGCTGACCGACCGGCCGTTCGGACCATGGGCGAAGCCGCTGTGGAGCGAGTTCAACGATCGTGTCGTTGATGAACTCTCGTCACAGAACTGAATTTTTCTCGCACCAGAAACTGGCGCAACACGTGCCTCATGAGGCACAATTGATCTCACGAGTGTGATATCCGCTGTCGCGAGGTGTGTTGGGGAAGACGTTCCTCGTCGACAACGGAGGTGAACAAGGTGCGCAATCTGAACCAGTTTGCGGACATGACAACAGGAGTGGTGTACATCCACTCGGCGCCGGTGGCGCTGTGCCCGCATGTGGAGTGGGCTCTGTCGTCGACCCTGAATGCGCGCGCCAACCTGAAATGGTCGGCACAGGATGCCGAGCCGGGCATGCAGCGTGCCACTGTCGACTGGGCAGGGCCGGTCGGCACTGCCGCACGTCTGGTGACGGCTCTCCGTGAGTGGTCGGCGCTTCGCTTCGAGGTGACCGAGAATCCGAGCGAGGGCGTCGACGGCGAGCGGTTCTGCTACGTCCCGGGACTGGGCCTGTGGCGCGGCTCCACGAGCGCCAACGGTGACGTCATCATCGGCGAGAACCAGTTGCGCTCGATGATCGAATCGCAACCCGACAGCGCCGGCCTCGCCGGTGAACTCGAAGGCGCACTCGGTACCGCGTGGGACAACGCCCTCGAGCAGTACCGCATGGGCGGCGCCGGCGCCGAGGTCACCTGGTTGCAGCAGCGGGTGGGCTGACCCTTCGAGACGCCCTCCGCAGGCTCCGGGCTCCTCAGGGAGCGGTGGTGGCGTGTCCTCCGCAGGCTCCGGGCTCCTCAGGGAGCGGTGGTGGCGTGTCCTCTGCACGCTCCGGGCTCCTCAGGGAGCGGTGATGACAAGTGCCCCGGTCCTCGAAGGACCGGGGCACTTGTCGTTGGTGCGACGCGTCAGAGCGGGATGTTCTTGTGGCGTCCGCGGCGTGCGGGTGCTGCCGCGAGCGCTTCGGCGATGATGCTGCGCGTGTGCGCCGGGTCGATGATCTCGTCGACCACCCCGATGGACTGAGCGCGGCCGACACCGCCGGCGATGGCCTCGTGCTCGGCGGCGAGGCGGTCGTGCAGAGCCTCTCGCTCATCGTCGGGTGCGGCGGCGAGGGCCTTCTTGTGGAGGATGCCCACCGCGGCCTTGGCGCCCATCACGGCGACCTCCGAACCCGGCCAGGCGAAGACCGCGGTGGCGCCGAGCGCACGCGAGTTCATCGCGATGTAGGCACCGCCGTAGATCTTTCGGGTCACCAGCGTGACGCGGGGGACCGAGGCCTCGGCGAAGGCATGCAGCAGCTTCGCGCCACGCCGGACGACGCCGTTCCACTCCTGGCCGACGCCGGGAAGGTAGCCCGGTACATCGGTGATGACGATGAGAGGGATTCCGAAGGCGTCACAGAGGCGGACGAAACGCGATGCCTTCTCGGCGCTCTCGGAGTTGAGGCAACCGCCCATCCGCAGCGGGTTGTTCGCGATGACACCGACGCTGCGTCCGGACAGCCGGCCGAAGCCGACGACGATGTTCGGCGCCCACTTCGCTTGCAGCTCTTCGAAACTCGAGATCTCCGTCTCGCCGTCGGCGGCCACACCGGAGTCGAGCAACTGCTCGACGACGGGGTGGACGTCGTAGGCGCGACGATTCGACTCGGGCAGCAGGGCCTTGAGGTCGGTGTCGCCGGCCCGGGCGTGATCGCGGTCGAAGTGTCCCTGCTGGGTGAACGTCGACACGAGACGCCGCGCCCGCCACAGCGCATCGGGCTCGGAGTCGGCGACGATGTGGCAGACGCCGGACTTCTTGCCGTGTGTGGTCGGGCCGCCCAGCGACTCCATGTCGACTTCTTCGCCGGTGACGCTCTTGACGACATCCGGCCCGGTCACGAAGACCCGGCCGGCCGGCGCCATGATCACGACGTCGGTCAGCGCCGGGCCGTAGGCCGCGCCCCCGGCCGCGAACCCGACGACGACCGAGATCTGCGGGATGTAGCCGGAGGCGCGCACCATCGCCTCGAAGACCTGGCCGACCGCGTGCAACGCCTCGACACCCTCGGCGAGGCGAGCGCCACCCGAGTGCCAGATGCCGATGACCGGCGCCTGCTCGGTGATGGCGGTGTCGATGGCGTTGACGATGTGCGCACACCCCACGACACCCATGGCGCCACCCATCACGGTGCCGTCGGTGCAGTAGGAGACCGTCCGGACCCCGTGGACCAGACCGACGGCGGCCTGGACGCCCGACTTGTCGCGTGGATGGAGCAGCGACATCGTGCCTTCGTCGAAGAAGTTGGTGAGCCGCAACAGGGGGTCGCGGGGATCGGCGGCTTCTTCGCGGCCGGCAACGGGAGCCAAGGTCGTCATCGATGTCTCCTGGGTGTCGGGGGTGTGGCGGGAGTGCTCAGTAGCGACCGAAGGCGAGCGCCACGTTGTGCCCACCGAAACCGAACGAGTTGTTGATCGCGTACTCGATCTGCCCGTAGCGGGGCTCACCGTGCACGACGTCGATGTCGCATTCCGGGTCCAGATTCTCGAGGTTGAGGGTCGGCGGGATGACGCCTTCCTCGACACTCTTGATGGTCAGGACCGACTCGAGCGCCCCGACGGCACCGATGGAGTGTCCGAGCGCGGACTTCGGTGCGTACACCGCCGCGTGCTGGCCGATGGCGGCGAGAATGCCCGCGGCCTCGGCGGTGTCGCCGATGGGGGTCGACGTGGCGTGCGCGTTGATGTGGGTGATGTCGGAGCGCTGCAGACCGGCGGTCTGCAGGGCCCGGGTCATCGCCCGTGCATTGCCCTGTCCACTGGGGTCGGGGGCGACGAGGTGGAATCCGTCGGAGGTGATGCCGGAGCCGAGGAGGCGGGCGTGGATGTGCGCGCCGCGTGCCCGTGCATGATCCTCACGCTCGAGGATCAGCATCGCCGAGCCCTCGCCGAAGACGAACCCGTCGCGGTCCTTGTCGAACGGCCGTGAGGCGGCCGCGGGATCGTCGTTGCGCGTGCTCATCGCACGCATCATCGAGAAGGCGGCGATCGGCACCGCGTCGATGTGACCCTCGACGCCGCCGGTGACGACCATGTCGGCGTCACCCATGACGATGTGGCGCCAGGCGTGTGCGATGGCCTCGGCGCCCGATGAACAGGCCGAGACCGGGGTGATCACGCCGGCGCGGGCGCCGACGTTGAGTCCCGCGACGGCCGCCGGTCCGTTCGGCATCGCCATCGAGACGGCGAGCGGGGACACCTTGCGGTAGTTCCCGGTGGTCTCCATGGCCTGGACCGCGTCGACCATCGCGTCGGCGCCGCCCTGACCGGTACCGATCACGACGGCAAGGCGGTCCTTGTCGACGTCGGGTTCGCCGGCCTGGGCCCAGAGGCGCTTGCTCATGACGTGCGCGATGCGCTCGACGTAGGCCATCCGCCGGGATTCGACGCGCGTGACCTCCTCGGCGGGATCCTGGAGGAGACGACCACCGATGCGCACCGGGAGGTTGTACTTGGTGATGAAGTCGTCGGTCAGCTCACGGATTCCCGATTCGCCGGCCAGCAGGTTCTTCCAGGTCGAGTCGAGGTCCCCGCCCAGCGAGGTGGTGGCCACCATGGAGGTGACCACCACACTCGGGAAGTTCCCACCCAGCGTGGAGTACTCGCGGAGGGAAGAGGGAGTCATCAGTTCTCGTCTGCCTCGACCTGCGCCTTGATGGCTGCAGCGGCCTCGGGGTTCTCGTTCTCGAGCTTCTGGATGTAGGCGACGGCGTCGCCGACGGTGCGGAGGCCGGCGAGATCCTCGTCCGGGATCTTCACGCCGTACTTGTCCTCGGTCTGGACCGCGATCTCGACCATGGACAGCGAATCGATGTCGAGGTCGTCGACGAACGACTTCTCGAGGGTCACCTCGGACGGCTCGATGCCGGTGACTTCTTCGATGATCTCCGCGATGCCGGCAATGAGTTGTTCCTGGGTGGCAGCCACTGTGGCGTTCCCTTTCCTTAGCTTCGTTGACTTGATGGTTCCGGAGCGCATGACGGACAGGAGAGTCCGCGCGCTTGGACACGCCGGCTCTAACAGCCCACGTTCCGGGGGTCGCGGACTACCCGCGACCTCTATCCAAGTTCGGTGATCTTCGTGATGTCGCCGGGCTCCTTGAGCGCCAGCGCGGGAGTGCCCTTGAGTTCGCGCTTGGCGATACCCACCAGCGTCCCCGCCGGGGGCAGTTCCACCACGGCGTCGGCCGAGTGGTCCCGCAGGTACGCCGAGCAGAGATCCCAGCGGACCGGCCTGGTCACCTGTCCCACCAGTTTTGTCAGCGCGTCGGCGCCGTCCGTTACAGGCTGACCGTCGGAGTTCGACAGCAGCGTGCGGACGGGGTCGGACGGGGTGATCTGTGCCGCGGCAGCGGCGACGGCCTCTTGGGCCGGAGCCATGAAGTGCGTGTGGAACGCGCCGGCGACGGCGAGCTTGCGGATGCGAGCCTTCTCCGGCGGCGACGCGATGAGTTCGTCGATCTGGGCGACCGCGCCGGCGGCGACGATCTGACCCGCCGCGTTGCGGTTGGCCGGGACGAGGTCGAGTTCGTCGAGGCGCGCGAGCACCGCGGCCTCGTCGCCACCGAGAACGGCAGCCATGGTCGTGGGCTCGAGCGCGCAGGCCTTGGCCATCTCGGCACCGCGGATCGCGGCGAGCGTGACCGCTTCGTCGGCGGAGATCACACCGGTGATCGCCGCGGCGGCCAGTTCACCCACCGAGTGTCCGGCCACGACGGCGTCGGCAGGCAGCTCGCCGTTCTTGCGGACCTCGTCGTAGGCCAGCAGCGCCGCGACCACGACGAGCGGCTGGGTCACCGCGGTGTCGGTGATCTCCTCCGCGGTGGCGGTGGTGCCGAGCCCTTCGAGGTCCAGCTGGATGAGCTTGGACCAGGTGGCGAGCTGGTCACGCGCGCCCGGCAGTTCGAGCCAGGGCACGAGCATTCCGGGTGTCTGTGAGCCCTGTCCGGGGGCAAGCATCGAAAGCACGTGACCAGAGAACACCCTTTGCCCGTGGGATGTGGGTGTGGAGAAGCATGAACCTTGTCGCCGCCTTTTGTGGGGTTCCCACAAAGGTGACCTACAGGTCACCTGGTTCGTCACCAGTCCGAGATTTGTTACCGAACCGTGTTCTTAAGGCTCCTATCAGCACAAACGGTGAATCGGACATGAAACCGGTGTGACTCATGTGGCTGATGAATGCGATTTGTGCCGGAAGTGTGTCAGTCGACCCACCGTCGACGCGACCCTCAGAACGTAGGCGTCGCGAGGGTTAGTTGGGTCACGTCCTGTGATTTCTGAAATTTTCTTCAACCGATAGCGGACCGTATTTGGATGTATGTACAGAATCCGAGCGCACGACTCCACCGAGCCGCCGGAGTCGAGGTAGGCATCGAGCGTCGTCGTCAACGTCGAGCCGCCCTCGGCCAGCGGTAGGACGAGGGATTCCACCAAAGCGGTCATCGCTGACTCGTCGCCGTTGAGCGCGCGTTCGGGGAGCAGTTCGAGACTGTGGACCGGGCGCGGGGCGTTCGGCCAGCCCGCGACCGCCTCTATTCCGGCCATCGCCTCGGTCGCACTCGTGTGCGCACTGCCGAGGTTCGGCATCGTCGGTCCGATGACGACCGGGGCATCGGCGAAGTGGGACAGCAGCGCGCCGACGAACTTCTCGGTCGGACGGGCCGGACCGCTCACGATGGCCACCAGTACCGAACCCTGCACCACCGAGAGGGCCGACCGGTCGAAGGACTTGGCCGTGTTGTGGATCGCCAGCGGCACCGAGACGTTCTGTTCCGGCGGCGGGGTCCCGACGATGACGGTGGCGGGTGCATCCGATTCCCAGTTGAGCGCTGCTGCGCGAGACAGCAACTGGGCGCCGGTGTCCCCGCGGACGACCGCGTCGACGACCAGGGCCTCGAGCCGGGAATCCCACGCACCCCGCGACTCCGCGGCCGAAGCGTAGATGGATGCCGCGGCGAAGCCGATCTCCCGTCCGTACCGCAGCACCGACTCGGTGAGCGCGCGGAGCTGGGCGTCGTTGCGGGCCAGGAGCGGGAGCCACTTCTCGAAAAACTCCATCGCCACGCGGACCATCTCGACGGTCTGCAGGAGGGTGATCCGGCGGGCGAGATCCTGGGGGACCACCTGGAAGGCCTGGACCGTGAACTTCACGTTGCCCTCGGGGTCCTGGATCCACTCGACGAAATTGACCACCGCGGTCTGCACGACGAGTTGCACACTCGCGCGCTGTGCCGCGTCGAGATCGGAGAAGTACGGCAGCTGGTCCTGCATCGAGTGGACCGCCTCGGTGGCGAGCCGGCCGCTGTACTGCTTGACCCGCCGGAGCAGTGTGTCCGGGAGCGCGTCGTGCACGGTGGCGGGGGCCGGTACATGGGCGCCCCGCTCACCGAACACATCAGCCGGCGGTGGCTTCCTGTTCACGCTGGCATCGGACACGACCTCAATCTAGACCCTCGGCCGGCCGGAGTCGCCGACCGTGGGCGAGACGAGGCCGCGTCCGTCGACGCGACGCTCAGGCGACACCCGGATCGCTGGTCTGCTCGGGCGCGGCCGAGACATCGTCGATCCGGTACTTGTCGGCGGCCTGCTTGGCGACCGACATCTCGATGTTGCCGTCCCGGGCGAGCGCGACGAGCACGGCGACCACGATCGACTCGGCGTCGACGTTGAAGAACCGGCGCGCCGCCGGACGGGTGTCGGAGAACCCGAAGCCGTCCGTGCCGAGCGTGAGGTAGGTGCCCGGGAGGTAGGCCCGGATCTGCTCCTGGACGCCACGCATGTAGTCGCTGACTCCGACGAACGGGCCGGCGGCGTCGGCGAGCAACTCGGTCAGGTAGGCCGGGGCCGGTTCGGCCCCCGGATCGCGCACCGCCTCGCGGTCGGCGCGGATGCCGTCGCGGGCGAGTTCGCTCCACGAGGTGACCGAGTAGACGTCGGCGCCGACGTTCCATTCCTCCGCGAGCATGTCTGCGGCGCGCAGCGCGTCGGGCATGGTCACGCCGGAGACGAGGATGTTGGCCGGATGCTGCTTGCCCTCGGGAGCCTTCTGGAACCGGTACGCGCCCTTGACGATGCCGGCCGGATCGAGCCCCTCGGGCTTGGCCGGCTGACTGATCGGCTCGTTGTAGACGGTCAGGTAGTAGAAGACGTTCTCCGGGTCGTCGCCGTACATGCGCTCGATGCCGCGCTCGACGATGTGGCCGAGCTCGTAGGCGAAGGCCGGGTCGTAGGCGACGACCGCGGGGTTCGTGGCGGCCAGCAACGGGGAGTGCCCGTCGGCGTGCTGGAGCCCCTCGCCGGTCAGTGTGGTGCGCCCCGCGGTCGCGCCGATGACGAAGCCTCGCGCCATCTGGTCCGCGGCCGCCCAGAAGCTGTCGCCGGTGCGCTGGAAACCGAACATCGAATAGAAGATGTACAGCGGGATCATCGGCTCGTCGTGGGTCGAGTACGACGTGCCGACCGCGGCGAAGCTGGCCGCCGACCCGGCCTCGTTGATGCCCTCGTGGAGGATCTGGCCCTCCGAGCTCTCCTTGTAGGCGAGCATCAGTTCGGCGTCGACCGAGGTGTAGAGCTGCCCGTTGCGGTTGTAGATCTTGAGGGTCGGGAACCACGAGTCCATCCCGAACGTGCGCGCCTCGTCGGGGATGATCGGGACGATGCGCTTGCCGATCTCCTTGTCGCGCAACAAATCCTTGAAGACACGTACGAGCGCCATGGTGGTGGCGACCTGCTGCTTGCCCGAGCCCTTCGCGGTGGCCTTCAGCGCCGAACTCATGTCCGCCTTCAGGACTTTGGACTTCGTGCGCCGGCTCGGCAGGAAGCCGCCGAGGGTCTTGCGCCGGTCGAGCATGTACTGGAGTTCCGGCGAGTCCTTGCCGGGGTTGTAGTACGGCGGCAGGTACGGGTCTTTCTCGAGCTGCTCGTCGGTGATCGGGATCCGCGTGCTGTCGCGGAAGGCCTTCAGGTCGTCGAGCGTCAGCTTCTTCATCTGGTGCGTCGCGTTGCGACCCTCGAAGTGCTTGCCCAGCGTGTAGCCCTTGATGGTGTGGGCGAGGATGACGGTCGGTTGTCCCTTGTGGGTCATCGCCGAGGCGTAGGCGGCGTGGATCTTGCGGTAGTCGTGACCGCCCCGCTTGAGGTTCCAGATGTCGGCGTCCGAGAGATCCTTGACGAGTTCCTTCGTACGCGGGTCGCGGTTGAAGAAGTGTTCGCGGACGAACGCGCCGTCGTTGGCCTTGTAGGTCTGGAAGTCGCCGTCGGGTGTGGTGTTCATCAGATTGACCAGAGCGCCGTCGCGGTCGGCGTGCAGCAGCGAGTCCCACTCACGGCCCCAGATGACCTTGATGACGTTCCATCCGGCGCCGCGGAAGAAGGACTCGAGTTCCTGGATGATCTTGCCGTTGCCGCGCACCGGGCCGTCGAGACGCTGCAGGTTGCAGTTGATGACGAAGGTCAGGTTGTCGAGACCCTCGGTGGCCGCGAAGCTGGCGAAGCCGCGCGACTCGGGCTCGTCCATCTCGCCGTCGCCGAGGAAGGCCCACACATGCTGATCGGAGGTGTCCTTGATCCCGCGGTCGTGCAGGTAGTGGTTGAAGCGCGCCTGGTAGACGGCGTTCATCGGGCCGAGACCCATGGAGACGGTGGGGAATTCCCAGAAATCGGGCATCAGGCGCGGATGCGGATACGACGGCAGGCCGCCGCCCTCGCCGGCGTGGCTGTGCTCCTGGCGGAAGCCGTCCATCCGGGCCTCGTCGATCCGGCCCTCGAGGTAGGCGCGGGCGTAGATGCCCGGTGAGGCGTGGCCCTGGATGAAGATGTGGTCGCCGCCGCCGGAGTGGTCCTTGCCGCGGAAGAAGTGGTTGAAGCCGACCTCGTAGAGCGACGCCGACGAGGCATAGGTGGAGATATGGCCGCCCACACCGACACCCGGCCGCTGGGCGCGATGCACCATGATCGCGGCGTTCCACCGGATCATCTGACGGAAGCGGCGTTCGACGTCCTCGTCGCCGGGGAACCAGGGCTCGGCCTCGGTGGGGATGGTGTTGACGTAGTCGGTGGAGGTGAGTGCGGGGATCGACACGCGCTTCTCGCCGGCCCGCTCGAGAAGTCGCAGCATCAGGTACCGAGCGCGACCGGGTCCCGCGGCATCGAGGAGGGCGTCGAACGAGTCGAGCCATTCGTCGGTCTCGTCTGGGTCGATGTCGGGCAGATAGGACGCGACTCCTTCGCGGATGACCCGGACTCGTTGTCCGGCGGCGCGTCCGTTCGAGCGGGGGCCGGTGTTCCCGGCGGGTTCGCTCGGCGAGACGTCCTGTGTCGCATGGTCCATCTGGTTGGTCACGGTGATGCCTACTCCCTCTGACAGGCCGGACTCGGGGTGGTGGTCCGACTGCATGGCGTCGGGCACCGCGCTCCGATGTTGTGCGGTGCCTCCCCTCATCGTGCCCCATGTGGGGTGGCTTGGCACCGGGTGGATCCGTGTCGGCTGTCGCGATCGCGTCGATGCGGTAGCGTCCAGAAACTATTACTGACCAGTAGGGGGAGTGGATGCCGGAGCGAGGAGCGGGAACGGTGGGGCGCCGCCGGGGCCGCGTCATCCGGTCGGCGACCGCGGCCACGATCGCCCTCGGGGCGGCGCTGTCGGGTGCGTGTGCCTCGACGGTCGGTGGCGCGGGCACCCCGGCGCCGGGCGAGGTCGCGGTCTACCGGTCCGAGCTGTCGGCCTCGGCGGCCGCCGAGGTACGGGCCGAGGGGGTCGAGCTGTGCCGCGAGTCGATGGCGTCGATGGTCGTGATGGTCCGGGGGTTCAACGCTTTCGTCACCCGTCTGAACGTCGCACAGTCGTATCCCGGGGTCGGCGATCTCGACGAGAAGGCACGGGCCAGTCTGATCGCCGGCGCCGATCAGATCCGTCCCAAGATCACCGAGACCGCGCCCGCGGACGTCTCGACGCCGGCGCGGACATTCCTGGAGTCGACCGCACGGCTGGAGAACGCGATCCGTCGTGAACTGAGTGCCGGCCTCAACCCGGTGTCGGGTCAGTGGTCCCGCGACAAGCAGCGGCTGCTCGACGTGTGCGGTGGTTACACGCCGCTTCCGGCGGCCTCCTCGGCCACCCCGCGCCCGTCCGTCCCGTCGACGACGTCGGACCGTCCCGGCGGGTAGCGTCGCCGCCCCGCGATGATTGGGATCGTGGCACCCGGGGTACCGGTTGTGCACAGGCGATCGCGAAACGCCCGAAATCCATGACGGCGTTCGGCTTGCAATGTGAGGCTTTAGGCTGTTGCCTATGCTGACAGGCGAACAGCGTGCGAGAACGTACGCTGATTCGGCACAGACGACGCACACAACGATCCACACATCTTCAGGAGGTCACGCGCGGTGGTAGCCGCCACAGACGGTAACAACGCCCAGAAACTGGGCTTGACCGCAGGCTTGGTCGTGCAGGAACTCGGCTGGGACGAGGACACCGACGACGAACTGCGCGCTGACATCGAGGACGCGATCGACGCCGAGATGGTCGACGAGGATGCTGATGACGTCATCGACGTCGTGGTCCTCTGGTGGCGCGACGGTGACGGTGACCTCGTCGACGCCCTGATGGACGCGATCGGCCCGCTCGCCGAAGACGGCTTCGTGTGGGTGCTCTCGCCGAAGACCGGCAAGTCCGGCTATGTCGACCCGAGTGAGATCGCCGAGGCGGCCCCGACCGCGGGCCTGACCCAGACCTCGGCCATCAGCCTCGGCGACTGGTCGGCGGCCCGACTCGTCCAGCCCAAGGCCCGCGCGGGCAAGAAAGCATGAGCGGTGCGCTGCCTTCTGCGCCCCTGACCGTCGGCGATCGGGCACCGGACTTCGCCCTTCGCGACCAGAACAACCAGCTCGTGTCGCTCTCGACGCTACGAGCCGACCGCAATGTGCTCGTCGTGTTCTTTCCGCTCGCATTCACCGGCACTTGCCAGGGCGAGCTGGGCTACATCCGCGACCAGCAACCGCGCTTCGAGAACGACGACGTGACGACGGTGACCGTGTCGGTCGGCCCCTCGCCCACACACAAGGTGTGGTCGGCGGCGCAGGGATTCCTGTTCCCCCTGCTGTCGGACTTCTGGCCGCATGGTGACACCGCGCGCGCCTACGGCGTGTTCAACGAAGACCGTGGTTACGCCAACCGCGGCACCTTCCTCGTCGATCGAGACGGCACGATCGTCTTCGCCGACATGGTCGGCCCGGGTGAGGTACGCGAGAACGCGGTCTGGGACAAGGCTCTCGGCGTCATCGGCTGATCGGGTCCGGCCGTCCTCGGATCAGAGTGCCGAGCGACATGGCAGGAGAAAACCGTTTGCCGCCCGGAGGATTCGACGGTGTGATGTGAGAGCCCGTCGACCCGGGCGCTCACGAAAGGACGATCCTCCATGCCGACCAAGTCGTCGCCCAAGGTGCTGAACTACGCATCGCACGTGGACGACAACACTCTGAACCAGGCGGCCGAGACCGCCCGAATGCCGTTCGTGCACCCGCACATCGCCCTCATGCCCGATGCCCACTTCGGGAAGGGTTCTGCGGTGGGCACGGTCATCCCGACGACCGGTGCGGTGATCCCCGCGGCCGTCGGCGTCGACATCGGCTGCGGCATGATCGCGGTGCAGACGCGACTGCGCGCCGCGGACATCGACGGAATGGACCTCGGCCGACTGCGAGGGAAGATCGAGGATGCGATCCCACTGTCGCCCGGCAACTACAACCGCGGTCTGGACCGGTTCGGTTTCACGCGGGCCCGGATCGACTCGCTCGACGAGCAGGCGACGAACGACGGTGTGGACCTCTCACATTCGCCGAAGTGGCGGGAACAGCTCGGATCGCTCGGCGGCGGCAACCACTTCATCGAACTGTGCCTCGACGAGCGGGACGTGGTGTGGCTGTTCCTCCATTCGGGTTCGCGCGGCGTCGGCAACAAGATCGCCCAGAAGCACATCAAGATCGCTCAGCGGCTGTGCCGCCAGTGGTGGATCAAGCTGCCCAACGCCGACCTCGCGTACCTGCCGCAGGGAACGCCGGAGCTCACGGCGTACCTGCGGGATCTGTCCTGGGCTCAGCGGTTCGCGTTCGAGAACCGCGCGGAGATGATGGATCGATTCGTCGCGGTGTTCGCCGAGTGGTTCGGCGACAACGTCTCCGGTGACCGCGATGCCGGGGCGGAGTCGCTGGAAGTGGACCGGATCAATTGCCACCACAACTACACGGTGCGGGAAACGCACGCGGGTAAGGACGTCTGGCTGACCCGGAAGGGTGCGATCGACGCCCATGAGGGCGTCCGGGGCGTCATCCCGGGGTCGATGGGCACGCGGTCGTACGTCGTGCGCGGCAAGGGCAATCCGGCAGGCCTGTGCTCGGCGCCGCACGGTGCCGGTCGGCGGTACTCCCGCAGCGAGGCGCGGAGGCGGTTCACCGCCGAGGATCTCGCGGCCCGGATGACGGGAATCGAGTACCGGCACGGCGACGAGTGGGTCGACGAGATCCCCGACGCCTACAAGGACATCGATCAGGTGATGGCCGACGCCGTGGACCTGGTGGACATCGAGCACACCCTGCGGCAGATCCTCAACGTCAAGGGGACGTGACCGGCCGCGTTCGGCCATGAGAACGAGACGAATCCCGAAGGTGCTGAGCACCTTCGGGATTCGTCTGTCGAGCTGGCAGAGATTTCAGTTGCCGGACAGCTTGTCCTTGATGTTCGACGCGGCGTCCTTCACGCTCTCCACGCCGTCCTTGACGGCCGCGGAGAGCTGATCGCCCTTGCCCTCGCTCTTGAGCTGGTCGTCACCGGTCACATCGCCGGCGGTCTCCTTGGCCTTGCCCGAGAGGTCCTCGGCCTTGTTGCTGACCTTGTCGCTGAATCCCATTTCTCTTCTCCTTCATCTCATGTGTTCATTCATGTGTTCGACGACAACCTCGGGTGAGGTCGTCGGTCGATGCGGGTGTCTGCCTGTTCACCGATCGAGGTGGACGAAGGCCTGCACGTGTACTCCGGAGTCGCCCAGCGCGGTCCGGATCGCGGTGACGGTGTCGGCGACCGGTGCGGTGACCTCGTCGAAGCTCCGGTTCGGCCTCGCCGACACCTCGAGCCGGATGATGCTGCGCGACCGGTCGTCGATCGCCTTCGCGGACACCTTCTGGAACAACGGGTTGCCGGCCAGTTCCGCCGCGGCCGCGTTCGCGATCAGTTTCGGTGCGACGGTGAGCGTTCCGGTCTGATCGGAGCCGTCGAGCACGGCGTCGTCGACGGCGCGTGGCCTGATGATGGTGGCCAGCAACAGCAGACCCCAGCCGACCGCGATCACGGTGAGACCGGCCAGCGCCCAGATCCACCAGGACGCCTGTGCCGCATCGAGAGCGGCGCGCTCGTCGAGACGTTCCACCCATCCGGCCACCGGCTCGATGCCGACCCGCCAGGCCATGGCCGCCGCACCGACGACGATGAGCAGCACGGCCACGAGCCCGACCGACAGTCGATGTGCGATGGCGGGAAGACGATTCATCGGACGCTCCTCGTTCCTTGCACGCGCAACCGCACGACGACCTTGGGGGACGACCGTACTTCGGCGGCCGTGTGAGCGACGGTGTCTTCGATCAGCTGGCGGTCGACACCCTGTGGCCGGACCGCCACCGTGCACCGGATCTTTCGCCGGGTCACCACCGTGTCGGCGTCGAGTACGCCGGGTAGGTCGGAGACGGCAGCACTGCACCGCCGCGCGACGTCCCCGGGGCGGGTCCACATCCCGTCGCCGGCGAGGGCGAGATGTGTCCTGCGCCGTGGTTTGACCGCGACCCACAACAGGATCAGACCCAGCACGACGGCTCCGACCGCGGCGGGCCACATCCAGTTCTGCCACTGCAGGTCCGAGATCCATTCGGCGGCCGTGACCGACCACTCGCGTCCGTCGAGCCAGTTCGCGCGGACGGCGATGTCGCGCACGGCCACCGCGCCGAGCGCGATGAACCCGAGCCCGAGTGCGGCGCCGGCGATCGCGGCGCCCGGAAGGGCCGCGGGCGGAAAGACGTGTTCCGAACCGGTGTTCCGCCCGCTCCCGAGACGTGCGGTATCCGGATCGAGTGCGGTCTGCGTCATCGTCGTACCCCCGGGTCGGTGGTGATGGTCGAGGTGAGCGTCGCGGTGTCGTGCTGCGGGCGCTGTGGGTCCGGCCCGTCCGACGGGACGCGGTCCGTGCGCGGGGCCTCGATGTGGGGGTCGTCGCCGACCGGTGGCAGGTCGACGTAACCGCGTTGGCGTCGCCGGATCGCCTGTCGTGGCTCGAATTTGGACACCGTCACGTCGACGCGTGTCGGTGCGATCCCGGCGAGGCGTTCGACCTCCGCGGTGACGTGGTCGCGCGTGCGACGGGACACCTCGGCGACTGCACACGGCCACTCGAGGGCGAGGGACACCGTGATCCGGGTGCCGCCCGCATGAACGGTCGCGTCAGGTAGGGCGGACCTCTCGCCGATCGCCCCCAGGACCGAGCCGACGCCGCCGCGATGACGGACGACGCCCGGGATGTCGAGGGCCGCCCGGGCCGCGATCTTCTCGAGGACGCGGTCGGCGACGGTGAGTGTCCCGGGCGGCGAGTCGTCCCCGGAGGGGACGCCACCCGTCACCGGCCCGCCGGTGTGCTCAGCCACGACCCCGGCTCCGCAGGAGGGCACCCAGGTCGATGGCGCCGTCACGGTTGAGCCCCAGGACGAGTCCCGCGGCGCCGAGCACGACGGCCAGCAGGAAGCCCGCCAGTCCACCGGCGACGGCGGCCAGTGCGAGGAGCAGGCCGACGAACAGACCCACCACTGCGTTGTTCATTTCGCTTCTCCTTCATGCGGACTCGGCTTCGAGCTGACACTGATGTCGGCCACGGTCACCGAGATCGGTCTCGCGGCGAGCGTTTCGGCGATGTCGCGGACCTGTGCGGCGACGCCCTGCAAGTCGTGCGCGGCGTCGACCACGATGTGGATCTCACCGCTGTCGTCGGCGAGGGACACGCCCGAGACCCGATGTCCGGGCAGGTAGGTGGCGATCTCCCCGAACAGACCGCTGTGCAGGTCGTGCACGCCCGGTACGGAGAGCACGGCGGCGGCGAGGCGATCTGCCAGTGAGCCGCCGTCATCCGTCCGCGCCGCCGGGAGGTCCGACGTCATCACTGGACCCGCGGGGTGGTGTTCGATTCCTGCTCGTCGTCGCCGAACGCGATGTCGTGCACGGTGACATTGACCTCGGTGACCTCGAGACCGGTCATCTGCTCGATCGCGGTGATCACGTTGCGTCGGATGGCAGCTGCCAGTTGATGGATCGCGACGCCGTACTCGGCCACGATGGAGACGTCGACGGCGGCCTGGCGCTCGCCGACCTCGACCTCGATGCCCTGGGTGGTACTCACCGTCGTGCCCGGCAGGACGTCGCGAACCCGGCCGACCACGCGTTCGGTGGTGCCGCCCAGATCGTGGACGCCGTCGATCTCCCGCGCGGCGATGCCGGCGACCTTCGCGACGACGATGTCGGCGATGGAGGTGCGTCCCCGATCGCCCGACGAATCACGGCGGGCGATAGCACGACCCGTGGCGGCGTCGGCGGCGCCGGTGCTCGACGCGCCGAGGGGGGCGGCGTCGTCCTTCGTGGCGTCCTTGGTCGGGGTGGCGCTTGCGGACATGTCGAACTCCTTCGGTCGTCGTGTCTTCTTCGTAGACGGACCGCCTTCGGATGATGCGCTATCGCAAAGGCTGTTCACGATCCGTCTGTAAGGTCAGTCGGGACGGACGGGGGGAGTTGCACGCATGGGACCCAGTGATTCGGCTCACAGACAGTCGCTCGACCTGTCCGAGCTCGGCGATGACGAACTCGCGGGCGCGGCCGCTGTCGGCGACACCGAGGCATTCGACGTCCTCGTCCGACGCGTGACGCCGGGTCTGCTGCGGTACATGCTGCGGATGGTCGACGGGCAGCAGACTGCCGAGGACCTCACCCAGGAGACGTTGCTCGATGCGTGGAAAGGGCTGCCCGACTTCGCATTCCGAAGCAGCTTTCGTACCTGGATGTTCGCCATCGCGCACCGGAAGGCGGTCGATTACCACCGGCGCAGGCGCGATGTACCGTTCGACGACGAACGGTTCGCCGAACTCGAGGCCGCCGGACCGTTGCCCTCCGACATGGCGGAGCGGAGTCTGCTGATCGACGCCCTGCGCGCCGAATTGGACAATCTGCCCGCGACGTCGCGCGCCGCGTGGTGGCTCAAGGAAGTCGAGGGGCTTACCCTCGAAGAAATCGGACAGGTGTTGCGCATCACCACCGGATCGGTGCGCGGCCACCTCCAGCGCAGCCGGAAGTTCCTGTTGACCCGTTTGGCACCGTGGAACCCTGGTAAACCGACAACCACACCGACGGCCACGACGATCGTCGGCGACGCGGAGGGAGGCGAGGACCGTGCCTGACAAGCACATCCGCGACGCTGACATCGCCGACGCGTGGCTGGTCGAGGCCACGCAGCGGCTGGCCGACGAGCCCGCGAACGACGTCGACCGCCTGATCTCCTCGATTTCGGGAAGCCTCCAACGCATCCGGCGGCCGGCCCGAACCCTGGCCACCGACGGGCTCCGCATCACCACCAGCGACCGTGTCGTCAAACAATTGATCGCCGTCCGCACCCGACGCGAACTCGGACGACTGACGGTCTTCGTGTCGGTGGACGGGGCCGGCGACACCGTCGACGGCGTGCGCGTCGGCCTCATCGCCCGTTACGCCGACGACCTCCCCGCGCTGTCCGACGACGTGCGCGACATCGTCGACGAGGTTCTGATCGAGACTCTCGGCACCGAGACCAGCGCCGCCGCCCGACGAAACATCTCGGTGCGCTGGCAGGACGTGTACACGCGAGAGTGGCTCAGCCGCTAGCGATTTCATAACTCGAAGCCGCGCTGGGCGCGGGTTGGGGCTATGGGATCGGGGTGGTGCGCGCAAAGGGATTCGAACCCCTGACCGCTGGTGTGTAAGTTGCGCTATCTGCGAAAACAGGCCTTACCGGGGTTTACCGACCTTTGCCTAGAATTACCCTGTATGCGCAGGTAGTGGCGATTTTCGACCTGGTTCTTTACCGGCGTCTACTTTGCCTTGCGTCGCCTTCTGCGGACTGGTTGCGGACTGGCTGCGGACTGAGAACGCGACTTTGGACAACCGGTCGGCGCTGGTCATAAGCTCGGCCTAGCGCGCTCGGGTCCTTCGATACCTCCCCGGCATCAGCGGCCGGGCGCGTCAGCCCCACCCTCGATACCTTGCGGGCCTCCGGGGTGGGGCTTCCAGATTCTCGGGACTTCTTCCATGTCGGCGGCGAGCCCGCGATAATGCGCGGATGACCCTCCCGTTTGGCGAACCACGTACGTATATCAACCGCTCAGGCAATCAGACGACCGAGTGGCCCGATGGCCTGAAGGTCGTTCGCATGAGTGATGGTCGGGTCAAGATCGGTCGGCAGGGCTCGCACCTCCGCGGGGGACCGAAGAACGTCAAGGTGCAACAGTTCTCGGACGGTAGCAACCCGACCGCCCACATCATCGCTGCGTTCGACGCCAACGACTGACACTTACCGTCGACCGTGGTGCTCGCTCTCGTCATCGGGCGGTCGGTAGCGTGAGAACCCGTAGCGCTGGTCCTGTCGCCGGAGTTCAGCGTCCTGGCGCTGCTCGGCAATCCACGCGGCATAACCCCGCGGTGCGGTGTCTGGGTCTGGTCGAGTGGTCATCTCTGTTATCCATCTGTTAATCGCCTGCGGCGAACCCAAATTCGCGTGTCTGTCGTGTCCTAGTGTCGTCAGCGCGGAACGCGGGGTCGGTGTGGTTCTTGGTCCCGATACGGACGATTTCGGCCCGCTTGCGCCGCGATGCGCGGTGGAGTCCGGCAAGGATCACCGGCGGCGGCTCGGCGTCCTCGTCGTGCGCGTCTCGCCATGCGGCGAGGTCGGCCCGCTCGGTGTCGCTGCCGCGTTCGTAGTCGAGGGTGTCGCCGTCCTCCTCGTCACCGGCGACAACCTCGACCGCGACGACCTCACGGCCGAACAACCGAAGCGCGATCAGCGCGCGACCCCACCCCTCGCGGCCGACATCGCGGGCCCGGATCGCGGCCGTCGACGCTTCGGCGTCGCGCCGTCGCTGCGCAGCGCGCACCCGGGCGTCGCGTAGTTCGATCTCGTCGAGCTCGCGCGCAATTGCGGCCCGGTGCTCGGTCTCGACCCGTTTCCGTTCGCCCCGGCTTGCTGCTTCACGCTGATCGCGAAGCTCGGGTGTTGGGTCCGGGTCGGTGAACTGCCACCCGCTCGCGAACGCCACCCGTGACCACCAAGCGCCGTGCTCGTGCGGCCACGCGGCGCCGCGACGGTGGAACCTGCCGCCTGTCTGCTGTCGTGAAAACGCGGTTTCGTCGAGTAGCTCGCCCGCGGGGTCTCGACGTCGGCACCCCAGTGAGCACAGTGCAAGGCGATCCGCAGGCAGCGCAAGCACTCCCACCCCGCCGGTGTCGCACCGGCGAGGTGAACATGCGTTGTGCGTGGGATGAGTTCGTGCCCGAAGCGGCGGCAATGGGCCGGAACCGTGAGTGTCGTCATCCGGGCACCACCCCCAGGCGGAATGCCTCGGCAAACTCGCGAGGGGGTCGCCCGTCGTCGCCGAGTAGGTTCCGGTCCGCGCACCACGCGTAGAACCCGTCGCGGCGCCGCTCGTGGGCGAGGGTTGTGCGCCAATGCGGCCAAGCGTCGTGGGTCCGAGGGGTGGGTGTCGGTGCGTTGGGATCGCGGAACGGGTTGTCGGGGTAGCCCTGCGCTACCTCGGCGGCAGTCATGCCGTCGTAGGCTGCGCGGAACTCTTCGTCGGTGACGGGGTTGCCCTCGCCGTCGCCGATCTGGTCGAGGTAGAACGTCGAGGTGGGCAGGAACCTGTCGGGAACCGCGGCGGGAGTGAGTGCGAGCCCGGTCGTGCCCGCTAGCTCCCCCGCACCTGCGAGGCGCGCCACTACCGAGCCTTCCGGGTGCGCGACGGCCGACGAACGGCGGCGTTGCGGCGGTCGGCCTGGCCGCGCTCGCCGCCGTCCCCGGCATACGGTCCGCGAAGAGCCCCGGGCGGCGTACCCCGAGAGGTCAGCTTGCCCGCGTTGGCTGCGGTCGTGAACCGGTGTTCGACGAGTTGCTGCAACTTGGCGAGCGCGAGCCGCTGTTGGCGGATCTCGGTTGTCGCCGGGTTGTTCTTGACCCCGCCGGTGGGAGACACGATGACGGCGCCGTTACTGTCGATCGAGCGCTGCAACGCGGTGATGGTGGCGATCGTGGCGCAGGCGTTCTCGATCAGGATCTCGTCGGCGTGATCGAGCACCAGGCCCAATCGGACGGCTTCGTCGACGTAGAACTGGCGCAGCGCACCGGCGGACATGTCGACCCCCGCGGGCTTGGCCTTCGAGGCGGTCTTTCTAGGCGAGGCTGCGTTCTGCGCGATCATGCTTCGATGATTGCACGGTCTGTCAAAAGGTAGTTCGGAGTGAAAGGGGCTGGCGTACAACGCGTATGGTTGCCGATCAACTCGAAAACTAGACCACACCATTTGTCGGCTCGATTCACCGGGGAAGGTGTCGGCGACGATTCATCGGGAGTGCTGCGGGTCACAACTCGGCGAGTCATCCACATCGGGCTCGCGGGGGATGCGAGGATGCCGACCAAGCGACACGACGGCGACCGGTGCGACCCGCCTGTCGGCTGATCTTCCGCGAAGCCAGGCCGAGCTTATGGAGGACCACTGTGACGGTGCCCGCTATGCCCGAGTTCGGGCCAGTTCTGTACCACTACACCGACATATACGGTGTCGAAGGCATCATCGGCGGCGAGAACCTGCGAGGCACTGATATCAGGTTCATGAACGACCTGTCTGAACAACGTTTCGGTGAAGGGCTTCTTGACAGGGCATTCGACGAATGCGGTTCGGAGCTGCAAGCAGAGGCGAAATCAGGTGATCCGCTAATCGCCGCGGCGGTGGACTCGCTTACCGATCTCCACGGAACGACGCGGATGTTCCGGGGGGACTATGCGCCACTCGCGATGGAGTACTTTGCGGTCTGCTTCTCAGAGTCGCGCGATCAACTCAGCCAGTGGCGCGCGTACGCGCGAGAAGGTTACTGCCTGGCGTTCGACACTGCCGAGCTGTTCACCTATCTACGCTCGACTCCCAATACGGGCAGTAGCGCCGATGCCCCGCTCGCGACTGACATGAGGCGAGTTTCTTACGGTGACTCGGGTTTTGCGGATCTAAAGGCATTCATTCGAGGCCGTGTCCTCGCAGCGGCCACCGAAGATATCGAACACGGGCTCGTGGGTTCGAGTTCCCGCACAGGTCATCGCAACGATTGGGGAATGGGCGTAGCACTGGAGGCCGTCTTCCACAAGGACCCTGCTTTTGCCGAGGAACGGGAAGTCCGTGTTCTGCTTGGTGGCGCCGCAGACGCACACACTCCCGGTCGCTTCGGCATGGTTCCGCGGGCTCATGTTCCGCTTCAGCGACAATTGGTCCGGTCGGTCACCGTCGGACCAAACACATATGCGGACCTTCAGGCGACATCGTTGGAGAGCTACGCGGTCGCCACCAGGTGGTGGGGCGGTCACCCAACCGGTCAGTTCAGTGTGCTGAGGTCTGAGATTCCCTACCGCGGCTAGCAAAGTTGACATAGGTGCCGGGGTGTCGACGGCCATCCTGGCGGGAGCCGACATAGTGTCTCTGGGTGACCGCGATGTTCGAAGTTGTCGACCTTGACGACGGATGGGTTCGCGGAGCTTCTGAACCGGGCGGTGACGAGCGCAAACGATGGTTCCACGGCCCGGAGTCCTCGCAGTACGCCGGGCACTGGCTGTTCAAACCCCGGACCGAAAAGACGCTGAAGTTGTCGAAGGCACGCCAGGTGCAGGGTGATAGTCCGGATGTCCTGATCTCGGGCGAGGACTGGGCAGAGAAGGTGAGCTATGAACTCGCGCTGTTGGTCGACCTGCCTGCGGCCGAGACAGAATTGGCAACAGTCACCCCGCCCGATGAACACCGAGTGTTGGGGTCGATGAGTCGGGACATGCGGCCCGAGGTTTCGGAAACCAAGCGATCGCAGAGGTGGCCCTGGTCCGCGGGCGGGTCGTTGGTCGCTGAGGTCGA
The DNA here is from genome assembly GCF_057770005.1 of Gordonia sp. G4. Lineage (NCBI taxonomy): Bacteria > Bacillati > Actinomycetota > Actinomycetes > Mycobacteriales > Gordoniaceae > Gordonia > Gordonia sp. G4. The sequence goes on along the minus strand of NZ_CM173442.1, from coordinate 5,126,852 downwards.
CGCCGCGTTTGATGCCGACACGTGCGTTGGCCACACGTTGACCGCAGTGCGAGACGTCCTCACAGACGGCGGGGTCACCGGTCCGATCGGTACCCGATTCGTCGACTGGCCCGCGTTCGATGTGTGGGCCGGATACCTGATGCTCGACGCGTGGATCGCGAACACCGACCGGCACGCCCACAACTGGGGTGTTGTGCAAAATCCGACCTCGGGCGCGACTTACCTTGGTCCGAGCTTCGATCATGGGTCGGCGCTTGGTGGAGTGATGGCAGAAGCAAACCGCACAAAATGCGTGGTCGACGATTCCGTCGCTCAATGGTGCGCAAAGGGCAAATCGAAGCGGTTCTACGGCGGTGAACCTCGGGACTTGGTCGACCTGGCGGTTGAGGCGTTGTCGCTGTGCTCACCGACCGCGCGGACACACTGGGTAACGCAAATCACTGCCGTTGACCTCGCGATATGCGACTCTGTCATCAGGCGAATCCCAGATATGTCCGACCAGACCCGTACGTTTGTGCAGACCGTAGTCACCACGAACCGAAAGCGACTGTGCGATGCTCTCCACTGATCTGCTGGACCTGTCATCGGCCTATGCCGATGATCAGTCGGCGGCGTCGCGGTTGATCGTGACCCGCCGAGGGGTGTACGACGGCACATATCGAGCGATCGGTTACCTCGATAGGGTCCGCCGCGACGACGGCGACACCTACGAGTTCAGCTACCTCGCGGCGTCTGCCGAGCAAGCGGGGTTCGTCCCGATCATCGGCTTCCGCGATGTCCACCGGCGCTATTCGTCGCCACGGTTGTTCCCATCGTTTGCCGAACGCGTCATCAGCGCCAAGCGTCCCGATCGGCCTCAGTATCTCGCTACGCTCGATCTCGATTCAGACGCCGATGCATGGGAGATCTTGTCGGCTTCTGGCGGTCACCGCGAGGGCGACCCGATCGAGCTGATCTCGCTGCCACGCTATGACGGCGACACCGGGGTGACGTCGGCTCACTTCCTCGCTCACGGCGTCAGGCACCGCGGGGAGCACACGAGCGCGCACATCACCGGCCTCGCGGCCGGTCATCGGCTGACCCTCTTGCCCGAACCGGCAAACGAGCATGACCCGCGTGCGGTCCAAATCATGGACGGAACGATGCACCTCGGGTATGTGCCGAGCCCGCTGCTCGACTACGTTCACTCGGTCATCGAGTGTGACGACCACACCCTGACGGTGGTGCGGGCGAACCCACCAGAGACCCACTCGCACTTGCGGTTACTGCTTCGTCTCGAAGGACGTTGTGACGAGTATGTGTTCGATCGCGCCGAATGGTGCCCGGCACGCCACGACGGCTAATCGACCTAAACGTCGTTCCTCGACGCGTCCACTATCACGTCCGTTAGGGATGTCAGATCATGCAAGACCGTGGTGCCGTGTAGTTCTGCCAGGCCTAACTGGTCGATGTGCCTAGCCCATTGACGCTCGGTGACCACAACGTCGCAATAGGGAATCGCAATCGACAGGAACGATAGATCGTTGAGGTCGTTCCGCGTCCAAGGTTGTTGAGGGTTGCGCAGACGAACCCGCCGTAGTTCGCTCATCACCCACCGGCTGGGGATGCCCTTCAGAAGATCGTATTGCGCATGCTTGCTGGCGATCAGATCGTTGAGGTCGACTCCGCTGCGGTCACACTCGGACATCAGCGGGTCGATAACGTCCGCGAGTTCCGACATGACCGCCACGTCGCCGAGGCGGCCTCCCAGCTTTTGTTCGACAACGGCCCTGCTCAGTTTGGTTTGACCGTCCGCGAAGAGCTGCGAGCTGGAATGTATCTGCGAGGCTGTTTCGAGCATCTCGCGGGCAGCCTCGGGTGCATCTTCGGGCGCGGCCAAGATGAACTCTTCGGCCTTGTTGCGGATGAGTGCCTTGACCTTTGCCCGTATGGCGGGCGGCAACGTTTCCTCGTTGGTCACCTTGAAGCCTGCGACTAGATCTAGGTCGGCGTCGAAAGCGTGCTTGAATCCGACCCCGAAGATGTTGATCTGTGATCGCAGGGGCTCGCCGGTGAGGTACTCCCGAATCTCGGCCGGGACAATCTTCTGAACCGGGGCGATTGCGTGAAACTTGGTTAGTTCGGCCATGGTCTCGCCGAGTTCACGACGGCTGCGCCCTGTCCCGCGGCGCTGAGTCTCGTAGTAGTGCGCAGACGACAGGGTCAAGTCCCAAGTAGTGGTGTAACTCGTTTCTGATCCTTCGTCGGGCTTTCAGGCAGGCAGTTCGATCAGCGGGTCGGTAGTGGCCTCCGTTGTTGTGGTGGTGTCGGTGGTCAGGGTCAGTCGGCATCGGTTGAGGACCTCGAGGCCGAGGTATCGGCGGCCTTCGGCCCACTCGTCGGTCTGCTCGGCCAGGACCGCGCCGATGAGTCGGATGATGGCGTCACGGTTGGGGAAGATACCCACAACGTCAGTGCGGCGGCGGATTTCGCGGTTGAGTCGTTCGGTGGGGTTGTTGGACCAGATCTGTCGCCACACGTCATCGGGGAAGCCTGTGAAGGCCAACAGGTCCTCTCGAGCGTCACCGAGATGGTCAGCAACCTTGGGGAGTCTGCCTTCGGTGTATTCCAGGAGTCGGTCGAACTGCTCGTGCACGGCGGTGGCGGTGGGCTGGTCATAAACGCTGTGCAGCATCGCTTTGACCGCCGGCCACATGGACTTGGGGCACACCGCCATGAGGTTGGCCGCGTAGTGGGTACGGCACCGTTGCCACACGGCGCCGGGCAGGTTCGCCGCGATCGCCTCGACCAGTCCGGCGTGGGCATCAGAGGTCACCAGACGCACCCCGCCCAGCCCGCGGGCGACCAGATCGGCGAAGAAGGTGTTCCAGGAGGCTTTGGTTTCGCTGGTCGCTACTTGCATGCCCAACACTTCACGGTGGCCATCGCCGTTGACGCCGGTGGCCAGCAGGACAACGGCTTTGACGACCTGCTTGTTCTCGCGGACTTTGATCGTCAGGGCATCTGCGGTGACGAAGGTGAACGGCCCGACCTCGTCGAGGCGACGATGGCGGAACGCTGTGACCTGCTCGTCGAGGTCGGTGGCCATGCGTGAGACCTGTGACTTCGACAGCGAGTCGATGCCGAGAGTTTTGACCAGCTTGTCCATCCGGCGGGTCGAGACTCCAGCGAGGTAGCAGTCGGCCACGACGGTGATCAGTGCTGACTCGGCCCGCTTGCGGCGTTCGAGGAGCCATTCGGGGAAGTAGCTGCCCGAACGTAGTTTGGGTACCGCGATATCGACGGTCCCGACGCGGGTATCCAGTGGCCGGTGGCGGTAGCCGTTGCGGTGGTTGGTGCGCTCTGGTGTGCGTTGGTTCCATTCGGCTCCGCAGACCGCGTCGGCATCGGCCGACAGCAGCGCGTTGATCATGGTTTGCAGCAGCTCACGCATCAGATCTGGTGATGCCTCGGCCAGGGCTTGGCCAAGAAGGCCTGCAGGGTCGACAATGTGGGGTGCGGTCATCGCGATGACTCCTCGAGGATTCTGTGGAAGGTTGACTCGAAGGATCACGCGGTGGCCGCTCTGCATCCGTTAACGACACGACGTCGATAACGAACTCGGCCACCGAGTTACACCACTCTATGGGGCGCTACCGACGACAGGACAAACGACACCTGTCCTTGTGCTACGGCCGTCCTCGCGAGGTCGAAGATGTCGGTGTACGGAGCGCCGTCAGGCTTGCCTACGCGGCACTTGGTGAGGGCGATCCACTCCGACTGATCTAGGTAGATCCGAATCATCCGTTCATTGTCTCGTAGACGTCTGACATCGTCGCTGTTGCCTTCTGCCGTTGCGCAACCCGCTGTCGCGGTTCATGATTGACGTCAATCCGCACGGTCTGTCCATGGCCATGAGAAAGTCCCCATTGGTGGCCAGGTCGAGGTCCCCGCTGGTGGCCAGATAAAAGTCCCCACCCTGTGTTCGTCGTGTCGACCCGGAACTGAGGGCCCAGGCGATGACGGTGAAGGTGCCAACCGATCACCATCACCGCCTGGGAGTTCCATTGAAGTCTGCGAAGGACCGTATGGACATCATTTCTGCTTACCGAGAACTCGGAAGCTATCGCGCCGCAGCCGAGGTGTGCGGCACCACCCACAAGACCGTCAAGCGTGTGGTCGACCGGTTCGAGGCCGACGATCAACCACCCGACCGCAAGGAACGGGCCCGCAACTACGATGCGGTCGCCGAGTTGGTCGCTGAGCGAGTCGAGCGGTCACACGGCCGGATCACCGCCAAGCGACTGCTGCCGGTAGCACGTGCCGCGGGCTATGAGGGCTCGGCCCGCAACTTCCGTCGTCTCGTCGCCCAGGAGAAAACACAGTGGCGCCGTGATCATCATCGTGGCCGCCGCCCGGCGGTGTGGGCTCCGGGTGACTACCTGGTCATCGATTGGGCCGTAATCGGCGGGCTGCACATGTTCTGCGCGGTGTTGGCGTTCTCGCGGTGGCGGTTCGTTCGGTTCGCCACCAACGAAACATCCATCACCACACTCGGATTCATCGCCGAAGCGTTAGAAGAGATCGGTGGAGTGCCCAACAAGGTACTCGCTGATCGGATGGGTTGCCTCAAAGGTGGAGTCGTCGCCAACGTCGTCGTACCCACCCCCACGTATGTGCGGTTTGCCACCCACTACGGGTTTTCCCCGGACTTCTGTCACGGCGCCGATCCGGAATCGAAAGGGATCGTGGAGAACCTCTGCGGGTACGCGCAGTCGGATCTGGCGCAGCCGTTGTGGACCGAAGCCAAGATCGCTGCTGGTCGTGACGACGTGCAGCTGGATGTGCACGCAGCGAACCGGGCCGCGCGGGACTGGTGTGTCGAGGTCAACACCCGCCGTCACAGCGACACACTGTGCGTGCCTGCTGACCAACTCACGATCGAACGAGACACATTGAGCCCGTTGCCGTCTCTGCGGGCCCAGGTCGGTCCACCGCCGGTCACCCGTAAGGTCGATCGCCTCTCCTGTATCCGGTACGCCTCGGCCCGCTACTCGGTACCCAACCGGCTCATCGGCACCACCGTGACCCTCATCCAGGACGGTGAACGGCTCCTGATCGCCGAACCTGCCTCCGGTGAGGTGGTCGCCGATCATCTGTTGGCCGCACCCGGAGAGGTCGTCCTCAACGATGCCCACTACGGGGGGCCACGCACCCCGCCCAGTCGTGCACCACGACCCAAAACCGCAGCAGAGAAGCAGTTCTGCGATCTCGGTGAGGTTGCTGAGCAGTTCCTGGTCGGTGCCGCGGCCATCGGGAACACCCGCCTGGGCGGTGAACTCGACGACATCCTCGGGCTCGTCACCTCCCACGGCCACGAACAGGTGCTCACCGCCCTGACCAGGGCGGTGGCATTCCGACGGTTCAAGGCCGCCGATGTGCGCTCGATCCTCGATGCCGGAGCCGGCACCCCCAACCCGCGACCGGCCGGCACAGCACTGCTCGGGCACCTGCCTACCGCGCCCACCCGCTCGCTGGATGCCTACAAGCTCGGCGCCGGCGACAAGGAGGTGTCATGACCACCACAACATCGACACCCGTTGCACCTCAGACAGTGCCGCCACTACCGGCCGACCTCGACCAAGCGCTACGCCGATTGAAGCTCGCCTCGATCCGCCGCACCGCACCCGAGGTCCTGCTCACCGCGAAAACCCAGCGATGGACACCCGAAGAAGTACTGCGAACCCTGGTCGAAGCCGAGATCGCCGCTCGTGATGCCTCCAACATCCGCAACCGACTAAAAGCTGCCGGGTTCCCGGTCACCAAAACCTTGGAATCGTTCGACGTGGCCGCATCCTCCATCCCGGCCAATACCTTCGAATACCTATCCTCACTGGAATGGGTTCGAGCCCAACACAATCTGGCCTTGATCGGCCCAGCCGGGACGGGTAAGAGTCACACCCTGATCGGGCTGGGGATCGCCGCAGTACACGCCGGACACAAAGTGCGGTACTTCACCGCCGCCGACCTCGTGGAGACCCTGTATCGCGGACTGGCCGACAACACCGTCGGCAGAACCATCGACACCCTGCTACGCCAAGATCTGCTCATCCTCGACGAGATCGGATTCGCACCACTCGACGACACCGGCACCCAACTACTGTTCCGGCTCGTCGCCGGCGCCTACGAACGCCGATCTCTCGCGATCGCCAGCCACTGGCCCTTCGAACAATGGGGACGATTCCTGCCCGAACACACCACCGCCGCCAGCATCCTCGACCGGCTCCTACACCACGCCACCATCGTCATCACCGACGGCGACTCCTACCGCATGACACACCGAACGGAGGTGCCACCCACCTAGAACATCCCGCACAGGGTGGGGACTTTTACCTGGCCACCAGCGGGGACATCAAACTGGCCGTTGACACGGTCTGTGGCTTGCCCTCACCCGCTGATCTGCCGGAAGGCCCCCGTTGCTCGCCCTCTTCGTTGTGTGTCCTCGCCGTGGAGATGTCCGCGGTCGGTGTCGTCTCGTGGGCATTGAGCATGTCGTCGGGTGTGGCGAGAAGCAGGCATCGGCACCGGTTTCACCCGCTGAGTGGGTTGCTGGGTGTGCTCACCGCCGACGGTTGGCACCCGGGTCGTCCGTATCGCTCGCTATGCGCCCCGCTCGCGGGCTTTCGACCCCTGTAGGTGTCCGCCAACCGTCTACGGGCGTCTGGGGGCTTACAGGCGACACCCTCACCTGCGGATGGCGTGGCGCCGGGTCGGCATTTGGATCTGGTGGGCGGCGGGTGGGTTCACGCTCCGCCAAAATCGCCGCGCGACAACGACTCCCGCGGCGCGGATTGAGGACTTTCGACGGCCGGACGGCCCTGTGAGGCGCTCGACGGGCTCTCAGGGCGCAGAAAACCGCTGTTCAGGGGCGGTTTCGGGCACCCCGGCAGGGTACGGTTCAACGGCGCGCTCGGCCGGCGACAGTACGGGGCGGTGCCCTGCGTGATCTACCCGGGGAGGGGTGACACCCCCCGTGCCGGACGCGACGAGACCCCGACACCACACGAGGCAGTATCGGGGTCTCAGATCGACGTACACGGCTAACCGTCAGTCGGCGAGGTATCGGCCGAATCCCTTGCCGTCACGGCTGACCCGGTTTCCTCCGGTCCTCGGCGGCGGACGGTGCTCGCGACCGTCGGCGGCGTCCTCGTTGTCGTGATCGGCGACAGTGTCCCGGCCGCGTTGCGCGCGCTCACGGTCCGCCTCGGCCGCGGTATGCGGTCGATCCCGCATCGCATCGTCGAGGTAGCGGCCAAAGCCCCGCGCGTGTCCCTCGTGGTCGTCGTAGAGCGCCATCACTTTCCACCCTTTCGATTGTCGAGGTCGGCAGCACCACGCGGTGCCGGTCGCTGCGCTTCGCTGAGGTCGACCCACCATCGCAGTGCCTCGTGAGACCCCTTGTCTGCCAGCCACCCCGGCGCAGTGGACCCCTCCCACTGCGACCCCTGGGTACGGGCCTCGGCCTGCGGGCTGTTGTGCGCGCGCGCCTCCGCGTCGGTGAGGAATGCGCCAGAGCGCACCCGCGGCGGCGACACCACGCGGAGTACACCGTCATGGACCTCGAACCCGCGGTCGAGCACAGCGGCAACCCATTGGCGTACCGCCTGCACGTTGTCCCAGCGGGATACCGACGACCGCCACAGCCGCACCGCGGACAGCGCGCCGTCGTCGCCGTTGTCGATCACCTCGTCGAGAGTGACATCGACCGACAGCGCGGCCAGCTTCAGACGCTCGTGTGCCTGCACCGTGTCAGACAGGACACCGTGTGCCTCGTCGAGCACCGCGGCATCGATCTCGTCGAGGACTCCGCGGACAGCGGACAGCGCGCGGTCTGCGGCTTCCTTCTGAATCGTCAGGCGCAGGCCCATTTCGACGTCCTGGTCGACATGGTCGATTCGGCTGTGCTGCCACGTCAGGATCGGTCCCAGAACCTCGGGCACCCGTTCCTTGCGTTCGGCGGCGTCGAGCGCAGCACCAGCGGCGGCGGTGGTGCGGGCTCGCAGGTTGTCGACCGCGATTTGCTCTGACAGCTCCCGGCTCTCCTCGGCGACCCGGGCGAGCGACCGGGACAGTGCGCCATCGACCCGGTCGAGCCGCACGAGGTCGAGCACCGCTGCGCCGATCTCGCCAGCTTCGACCAGCTTCAGCGTCGGGGGGTGCGGCGGCACGGTCCTCGGCACCCTCGGGGTGACGCTGGCCCTTGCGGTCTCGTGGGCCATGCGCGCGTCGGAGTTGCGCGCGGCCGTGTTCGCGTTCATCCGCGCCATAGCGGCGCGCTCGGGCATCGCGGTCCCGGCGTCGTTGTGGCCGCGCTTGCGGGTGAACGCCTCATCGCTCGGCGGCGCAGCGGGATCGTACGGGTCATGGGGGGTCTTGGTCATGGTGTCCTCTCATTCTCCGGCCGTGCGGCCGGTGGTCTCGGTGTGTGCGGTCTCGTGCTCGGCGACCCGGGCCGCGTAATCGGCGTCGGTGTCGCTCGGCCAGCGGTAGAGCGGGTGCCACGTGGTGCCCGGCATCGGGTTCCTTATCTGCCGGTCGCAATAGCGCTCGAACTGCGCGCGGCGGGCCATCTGCCGCTCGACGTCCTTGGCTCGACGGGGTCCGCTGCCTCCCGTACTCGCGGTCATCGCTGCGCCTCGCGGGGAGCGATTCCGGGGTCTCTTTGGAGGGTCTGAACGACTCGAAATCCTGGCGCCGTCCAGCCCCTTAGGAAACCTAAGACGGACGGCGTCAGAAACGCGCCGGTCCGAGTCTGGGGAAGTCTGGGACCGTCCGAGTGTCTGGACGGCGTCAGAAATCCGCCCTGAACTGCGACGATGGGGCGATTCGAGTCTGGGGAAGTCTGGGACCGTCCGAGTGTCTGGACGGCGTCAGAACGGTTCGGCGAATCCTGGGACCGTCTGGCACCTTGGACGGTGCCAGAAATTTCCCTCTGACCTGCGAAAACGATCATTTTCCCGACTCTTCGTCATCGTTGCTGGACTTGTCGCGGTTGACGCTCAACGAGATCGTTGTCGGCGCGAGCGAATAGATGTGCTTCGATCGCATCTGCCCGCGCTTGGTCTTGTACTGCTGAGCGTCGACAACGAGGCGACCGTGCGACACGAGGCGATCGAACTCGGCCCGCGCTCGGGTCGAGTTTCCGCCGACAAGGTCGATAGCCGCGGTCTTGGTCAGCCCGTCCGGGTTATCGCGGAAGACCTGCAACAGCTCGTCACGCACTCGCGTGTCTGGCGAAGGTGCGACGGCCACCGCGACCCGGCGATGCCCCAGCGGCCCGTCGACCCGGTCGAGCACCACCCGCATGGGGTGCCCGTCGTGGCCGTTGCGCATCTTGCCGCGGGTCGGGTCCGACGAGAGCTCCAACCGGTTCGGATCGCGTTCGGGGTCGCGGACGGTGAGTACCCATTCGACATCAAGTTTCGCCTTCTTGGCACTGCCACCGCGCGCGCGTTCGCCACCGTGCCCTGCATGGTCGGCGTAGACCAGCGTGAATCCGGCCCGCTTCAGTGGCAGGGTCACCAGCCGGTCGAAGTCGGCCCACGTGTCGTTCGAGTTCTCCTCACCGCCAACGAAGGCGCTCAGTGTGTCCACGATGACGACGTCGAGCCCGTCGAGTTCGTCGTCGAGGTCGCTCACGAAGTCCACGAACTCCGCTGCGCCGATCGGCGTGGACAGCGCTCCCCACGTCGGCGCGGAATCGGTGAGGGTGACGACGTGGAAGCGAGGCAAACCCGACGGCGCGGCCAGCTTGTCAAGCGTCCGGTGCCACCACCGCGGACCCAGCTCGCCGTCGATGTAGAGCACATGCACCGGCCGGGACAGCCTCCGCGACCGACCGGACTCATCGACATCGAGCGCGGAACGGCCCAATGACCAGTTGACCGCGCAGTGAGCGAGCAGAATCGACTTCCCCGCTCCAGACACCGACGTCAGCTTGTTGACCGCATCCATCTCAAAGATGCCGGTCTCCAGCCACTCACGTGGCGGAAGCGGTTGCGCGCGGAGCGATTCGAGGTCGAGTAGACCGGCCGACGCCGGGCGATTGTCCGCGTCGCCCGCGTCGTTGAGACCAAGACTCCGTCGAAACTGCGCTAGCTCGTCGTCATCCTCGGGACCACCCGCTACGGCGGCCGCGCGCCTGCTGAAACCCCCGGACCTCGCCGCGTGGGTCGGTGATCCCCAAGGTCTCGGTAATGCGTGCCAGCAGGCCGTCCCATGGCGACGACACCGGCTCACCAGCCCCTCGACGGCGAGGACGTCGACCACGATGCTCTGAAACTCACGCATAGCGTGCTCGACAGACCGACCGATGGCCTCGCCAGACCGCTCGCGTCGGTCCAACTCACCGACGAACGCGGCACCCAACACCATGAGGCAACTCGGCAGACCGGCGTCGCCTTCCAGCGCCAACCGCACCGCGTGCGTTACCGAGTTGTGGATGGTCGGGTGCAGACTCCCGGTGAGGGCGGCCGCGTAGGTTCGCGGATCCCCAATTACCGACAGCATCGCCACTGACGGCTCGCCGTTGGGGAACTGACAAAGCACCGCGGCCAGGTCGGACTCCCCAATGAACGCTTCGCCACCGGTGGTGTGACGCCGCGGGATTCGATCCCGTGCGCGCAATGCGGTCGCCGCGTCCGCGGGCAGCTCCGCGATCGGTCGGCGCAGCTCTCCGAACCGATACAGCTCACCGGTGTCCGGGTGGACCGAACCGGGTCCCACCAGATAGCCCTGCGAGTGCGTGCGCACCGCGTCGATACCGCTGTCCTTCGGTCTCGACAGCGCCGACCTACGGGCGTCGTCGGGCAGCCTGTAGACCAGGTGGCGGCCACCCTGACCAGTCACAACCGTCAGTGTGTCTGGCAACTCGACGGCGGCGGCGAACGTCGCGAACTGCTGTGCCGCATGAGGTTTGTACTCGTCGAGGTCGAGCACGGCGATGCCAACGGGCGGCCGCCAGCCGACCCCGGTCACCCGCGGGCTCGCGTCGGCGTAGTCGGCCATCTCCGCGAACCCCGGGTCATCGACCGTCACGAAGTCGTAGAACCCGTGGGGGGTGGTCGGGGTGGTCGGCTCCTTGCCAATGAGCGGGCCGACGGTCGCGTCGGCGATAGCGCGTGCGATGGTGGCGAAGTGTCCGACGATCGACGTATCGTCGAGTCGGGCAATCTCCTGCTCACCGCTCAGCGCGGCGACGGGGCTCGGTGGGGCAGCCGGGCCCCGTTCCTCATTTTCGGACAAGGTTTCTCCTGTGTGTATTGCGCGCGAACGGATTACGCGCGGTTGCTGGCGTGACTGACGGCCCCGGGGCAATGGGCGGGCGGCGAGCGGTCAGGTCGTGCGGTCAGCCAGCGACGAGCGTCGCGGCCTTGCGCTGCGCGATGTAGAGATCCAGGTCTCGGCGGTCGTACCGGAGCCGATTCCCGATCAAGTAGGACGCCGGACCTGCGCCAGCCGAGCGGAGGTTGTAGAGCGTCTGCCGCGATCCCGAGGTAGGCGGCGGCTTCGGTGACGGTCAGTGCGTCGTTGGTGTCGTTCATGGTTGGTCTCCCTGGTTGTGTCCGGCGGTCATCGGAGCGGTCTGAGATCAGTTAGACACGCCGAAACACGTTTGTCGAAAGTGCCTGTCTGTCAGTGCAATTGATGTCAACCGTGACAACTTGCATCGGTGCTGGCAGGAGGCAGATGGAACGGTTGTCGATCAACCGTGACAACCTCGCGTGAACTGGGAAAACAGTTCTCAAATGTGATGTACGGCACAGTTTGCGCCCGACCTCCTAAAGTGGGTCCGCGGTTACGATCGCTTCATGTCGATCACCCCCGAATCTGTCCCGACCAAGCGCGTCACGGGTGCCCGCGTCGAGGACCGTTGGCGACGTCGGGACGGGTCTCCGTCGGCCCGCGACGGGCAGGGAATGCGCTATCTGGCGCGATACGTCGGCACCGACGGCCGCGAGCACACGAAAAGCTTTAGGGACAAGGCGAAGAAACAGGCCGAAGCATGGTTGCGCGAACAGTCGGCCGCGGTGGTGCGCGGCGAATGGGTGGACCCGTCGAAGTCGGCCGTCACGGTCGGCGAGGTTGCAGAGACCTGGCGCGCGGGCAACAAGGCGAAGACGGCCGCGACCGAGGCGAGCTATGAGAACGTGTGGACCAAGCACGTCAAACCACAGTGGGGGCATGTCCCGCTGGCACAGGTCGACCACGATGAGATCGTTATGTGGGTCGGCGGACTCACCGACGGCACCGCCGAGACGTCTGACCGCAAGCTCTCGGCGTCGTCGGTCCGGCACTGCCACGCGGTGCTGCATCAAATCCTCGGGCTCGCAGTGCGGTCGAAGCGGCTGCGGTCGAATCCTGCTAGCGACGTCCCGCTCCCCGCAATGACGCGAACTGACAAGGTGTTCCTCGACCCCGCCGAGATCGAACGGCTCGGACGCGCAGCCGACTACCTCGCCGCGACGCGGTCGGCCCGGATCGCCGCGGGCAAGGCGAGCAAAGCGTCCGCCGACTGGTCGGCCGTCGAAGCCCCGGTCTCAGCGAATGGTCTCGCGCTGCGGGTGCTCGGTCTGTGTGGCTTGCGCTTCGGCGAGCTTGCCGGTCTGCGGGTTTCGAGGGTTGAGCTCGACAAGCGACGTCTCATCATCGACACCGCCGTCTCTGAGGTCTCGGGGCGCGTGGTCGTCGGCGTGCCGAAGAATCGCAAGACGCGCGAGGTTCCCATACCAGCGGCGTTGGTCGATCCGTTGCGGGTCCAGATCACTGACCGTGATGCGGGGGAGTACGTGTTCACGACTACTGCCGGTGGGCCGTTGCGCCGCGGGAACTTCAGCAAGCGCGTGTTCGCTCCGGCGCGGGACCTCGCGGGCGTCGACGGCGACGCGACTCTGCACTCGCTGCGCCACTCGTTCGCGTCGATCACGCTCACGTCGGGCGTCCCGCCGAAGCAAGTTCAGGACTGGATGGGGCACCATTCGCTGAAGCTCACGGCCGACGTTTACGGACACTTGTTCGCGTCGGAGACTGACCGCGCGCTCTCGCTTCTAGACCGTGCGATCAGTGGCAACAATTAACCGCGAACGACGTAGTCTCGGTCCCGCCATTTCCCAAACAGGTCAGGATCACGACGCACCCCTAGGTCGTATCGCACCGCTCTCCGGGTCTCACCGAGGTCACCGAACGCGTCGCGGCGCGGGTTTGCTGGCGGTTCGCCGACGACCGCATCCTCGACTGCGATGTAGACGTCTAGCCAGGTTGGAAACAGCTCCCGTTCCATCGAGAGAGAGACCCTCATCGACGCCACCAGCATCGTTCGTTCGTACTGGTCCTTGAATCTCTGTGCTGTGTCATTCAGCTCCGTGACCTTCTCGGGTGTGACGGTCGGCAAGTCGAGGTAGCGGCTGTAGGTCTGTGTCAGGGCGTGAAAGGTTCCGAAAAGGGCATCGTAGGCTTCGAACTTCGTGTGTCTCAGCCAATCCCGATGCGAACGCCTGCTCTCCGCTCCGGTCGTGAGTAGGACGCTAAACAACGCAACCAGCGGCGCAGCCAACCCGAGCCCGACGAAAGCCCACAACGGCACGGAACTATCCATGGGGCGAATAGTACGAAACAGGAGCGCCAAGTAACGCCCGACGAGAGGTTCACGTGTTTCGTACTGCGGACTGGTTGCGGACTGCAGACCTATCGGTCTCAGCGCTTGCGAGGCGTTGGGCCTTTGAACTGCGATTATATGGTGCGCGCAAAGGGATTCGAACCCCTGACCGCTGGTGTGTAAGACCAGAGCTCTACCGCTGAGCTATACGCGCGTGCCGTGCCGACGTTCGTGGCGCTGCGCACCCGAATTTAGTCGGTTCGGCGCCGATCGCCCAAACCGGGTCTGACCGCGGCCGGTGATGTGGGTCGCCGGCCCTTCGAGGCTCGTCGCTTGCGCTCCTCGCACCTCAGGGAGCAAAGGGTTGCTCATGCGCTCGCACCTCAGGGAGCGGGCGGTCAGGCGAAGACCGGCGGAAGGGCGATGACCATGACGGCGCCCCAGATCACGTGGGTGATCGCGGGTGCGAGGATGCCTGCGGTGCTGCGTCGGAGGATCGCGCACACGGTGCCTAGCACCGCGCCGGCGAAGCCGAGCATCACATTGCCGCTGGCCATGGTGACCAGCACGTAGATCACCGTCGACACGAGGATCGGGTTGTGCGGGCGCGCCGCCGAATAGACCGAGCCGCGGAAGAACAGTTCCTCGGCCAGGCCGTTGATCATCGTGATCGCGGTGACCACCGCGAGGCTGCCGTAGTCGGCGAAGGCGAGCACCTGATTGGCCAGGTCGCTGACGCCGGGGATCATCCTGGCGACGAGACCGCCGACCAGGAACGCCCCGCCCACCGCCACGCCCACGACGACACCCAGCCCGATCGCGCCGATGCGTCCGGGCGGGCGTGAGGGCGTGGGGCTGAAGGCGCCGAGCCGGAGCGGACCGGACAGGAACGCGCCGACGATCCAGACCGCCGCGAGCGCGAGTGTCAACGGGTAGAACGCCGCGTCGCCCGGTTCGACACGCAGCGACACGCCCAGCACGACGGCGCCGATGACGAGGAAGACGCCGACCAGCCAGCGTCGTCGGACGTAGTGGGCGCCGGGATCGGGGTCTCGGTCCGCGGCGACGGACTCGTACAGGTCGCGCGCCAGTGAGGTCACCAGCACATCACCACCTAGTTCGATCGGTCAGGGAATCGGTCGATCAACGGTTACCGGTCACGACGCTACATCGGGGCGCGGCGGGCGGAGGACCCCGACGACCTTGGCCGCCACTCCGAGGGACGTGCCGATCGTCTCGACGACGCTGCGCTTGACCCGCAGCCAATCGCCGCCGGCCCAGGCCGGGTCCGTGTCCGCGAGGTGATGCAGGTCGTCGAGGTCGCACACCGATCGCGGATACGGCGACCGTACCGAGGCGTGAATGGCTTCGCGCATCGGCGTCAGACCGCCCGCCGGTGGCGGGACGAGATCGCGGATACGGTGCTCAGACGCCGTCATCGGGTGGTCGAGCGAGGTGACGAGCTCTTCGGTGAGCGACGAGGGGACCGGCACGAGCATGCCACCCACCCGTCCGGCAAGGCGGGTCGAGATCCCGAAGACCGGCAGCCGCAGCCTCGGCATCCGGATCGCCGACACGTACTCGTGCAGGATCGAGATGTAGCGCGCGCTGTCGGGCCCCGAGATGTCGTAGTCCCCGGCGGGCAGAACGGACGAGTCGCACGCCGCGGTCAGGTAATGGACGGCATCGCGGATGGAGATGGGGTCCATCTCGTTGGTGATCCAGCCGGGCTCGGGAATCACCGGCAGCCGGTCGGCCATGTACCGGATGATCTCGAACGACGTCGAGCCGGCGCCGATGATCACGGCGGCACGCAACCACACGAGTTCGGGCCCGCCGTCGACGACGAGCCCCTCGGCGACGTCGGCCCGGCTCTGCAGATGGGTCGACAGCTTGTCGTCCGACGGCACAAAACCACCGAGGTAGATGATGCGGCCGACTCCGGAGTCGCGGGCCGCCTCGGCCACGTTGCGTGCCGCGTCACGGTCGCCGTTGGCGAAATCGCCCTGGCCGATGGCGTGGACGAGGTAGTAGATCGCGTCGATCTGCCCCGCGTCCGACATCGCCTTTCTGACCGAAGCCGGGTCGTCGGCGTCCATGGTCACCATGCTGACCTGGGACGACCAGCCGAACGTCGCGAGCTTGCGGGTGTCCCGCGAGGTGACGACCACGTCGTGTCCCTGTTTGAGCAGTGCGCACACCAATCGGGAACCGACGTACCCCGTGGCGCCAGTGATGAGAAGTCGCATGACACCGACGGTAGAGACATTCGACGGAATGGGTCGGCCTACGGACTCGCATGTGACAGACACGGTGCCGGTGTCACGGCGAGATCACGAGGTGTGACCGTGGTCACGGCTGCGCGTCGACCGCCCGACGATACCGCTCGGCGACCTGGTCGTGGTACTCCGCAGCCGCCACCAACTCGGCACGGAGCTCGACCGGTTCGATGACGGTGAAGTCCGCTCCGAAGGCGTACATCCAGCGCGCGATCGATGTCAGCGACGTGCTGTAGAGGGTGACCTCGCAGCTGTGTTCGTCGCCGGACTCGAGAGCCCCCCACGACTCGTGGACCATCGCCGAGACCTCGTCGAGCGGGGCGTGGATGCGCACCCGCGCGGTGGCCCGCCGGTACACCGAACCGAGACCGCGGAGCACGAACGCCGCGGCGCCGCCCTCGGGTGGTTCGCGCGGGGTGAAACGCGGCCCGGTCGGCACCTTCGGTTCCATCCGGTCGACGCGGAACGATCGCCACGCCGCGCGCTGGACGTCGAAACCGACCAGATACCAACGATTTCCGTTGCGGACGAGCCGATAGGGTTCGATCTCGCGCCGACTCTCCTCGCCGTCGTTGCGCCGATAGTCGAACCGCAGGCGCTCGTTGCGGTGGCACGCGGTCGCGATCTCGGTGAGGCGGTCGGCGGACACCGCGCTCGCCGGTGCGGTGCGGGGCACGGCCTCGATCCGCAGGGCGTCGAGCCGGTGGCGCAGCCGCGACGGCATGACCTGCCGGAGCTTCGCGAGCGCCCCCGCCGACGCCTCGGCCATGTCGGCCACCGCGCCGGTTGTCACCGCGTCGAGCCCCAGGGCGACCGCGAGGACCTCCTGGTCGTCGAGCAGCAGTGGGGGCATCTCCGCGCCGGCGCCCAGTCGGTAACCGCCGCGCGAGCCGACGTTGGCGTCCACCGGATAACCCAGTTCGCGTAGCTTGTCGACGTCGCGGCGCACGGTGCGGGTGGTGATGTCGAGCCGCTCGGCGAGTTCTCGGCCCGACCACTCCCGTCGTGTCTGCAGCAGTGACAGCAACGCCAGCAACCGCGCGGAGGTTTCCAACATGCATCACATCGTGCCCGATGATGCGGACAGTTTCGGTCCTTGTTCGGCGCGGCGTCACGCCGGGCCGGCCGAAGGTCAGCAGGTGATCAGCGATGCCGGGTCGGTGGTGTAGTCGAGCCATTTGCCATACGCGGCGCCGCCGATCCGGTTGCGCAGCGTGCAGATGTCGTCGAGCGCCGGGCCGGCGACGTAGTAGACCGCGTAGATCGGGGTGCCCACGTCGCTCACCTGCTTCAGCGACGGACACGACTGGTCGGTGCGGAGGTAACTCGCTCCCGGGTATCGGTTCAGGTAGGACTGCACCTCGCCGGGGTAGTTCCCGGGTGCGATCGCGTTGGCGACCACGACGATTCCCGTTCCGTCGCACGCCGGCCGGGTCATCGGCACGGTGAGACCGAGATCGCCGGGGACGATCGTGCGCGGGACGCCCGCCGATGGCCCGGGGCCGGGTTGCGACGACGGACCCGGTTCCGATGTCGGTCCGGGACTCGGGCCGGTTGCAGTCGAGGCCGACGTCGACGGGAGCGTGGCGTCGGCGGTGGTCGGCAACGGCGCGGCATCACCGGCGGTGCCGGCCGGCTGGTCCTGTTGGGTCGTGGCGATCGCCCACGCGACGATCCCGGCGCAGATCAGCAGTACGACGACCGTGGCCACGATGATCGGGATCAGAGGTGATCGCCGTCGGGGCGGTGCGGTCCATCCCGCGGCTCTGGTGGCATCCCACGGCGTGCCCAGACCGGGCGGTCCACCGGGTGTGGACACGGTCGGAGCGACGGGCACGGCGGGCGGGGGTCCGCCCGGAATGATCGTCGGGGCGCCGCCGAGAGGCTCCGAGCGCAGGGCCGCGCCTGCGTCGGCGACCAATTCGGCAGACGAATGCTGCCGTTGCGCGGGATCTTTCGCCATTCCGCGGGCGATGACCTGGTCGACGGCCGCGCCGAGCCGCGGCGGCGGGGCGGTGAGATGAGCGGCGATCAGCCGCTCGATGGTGGTCGCCGAGGCGAACGGGTGTGTGCCGGAGAGGCATTCGAAGAGCACGCACGTCAGCGCGTAGATGTCCGCGGGCGCTCCCACGACGCCGTCGCCGAAGCGTTCCGGCGCCATGTACCCGAACGAACCGACTGCGGTGCCGGTGCTCGTGAACCGGGTATCCGTGTCCGCCTGCGCGAGGCCGAAATCCACGAGGTACGCGAAGTCGCGATCGTCGACGAGGATGTTGTCGGGTTTGACGTCGCGGTGGACAAGCCCGGCACGATGTGCCGCGTCGAGGGCGTCACCGATCTGGCCGACGATCCGAAGCGCGCGTTCGGCCGGGAGAGGACCGTCTTGGAGAAGCAGCGTGCGCAGGTCGCGACCGTCGACCAGGCGCATGTCGATGAACAACCGCCCGTCGATCTCGCCCCAGTCGTGGATCGGGATGACGTGTGGATCGTTGAGGCGGGCTGCAACGCGTGATTCGCGATGGAACCGGTCGCGGAAGGCGGGATCGTCGGCGACCTGGGGGCCGAGCAGTTTCAGGGCGACGACCCGATCCTTGCGGGTGTCGGTGGCGCGGTACACCTCACCCATTCCGCCCCGGCCGATCAAGCCCTCGATGAGGTAGGGACCGAGCCGGTCGCCGGCGCGTAGGGATGCTGACACGCGGACAAGCGTAGGGGGCCGTGGTCGTTCACCGACGCCGACACCGCGCGATGTCGCCCGTTCGGCGGGTTCCGGGATCCGCGGAGCGGTCCCCGATACGGTTGTCCCGAGTGAGCCGTCGGCGACGTTGTCGCCGGCACGGACCCGAGGAGTGGACGATGGGGACGACGATCCTTCCGATCGGCGAGGTGACCGGGGCGCTGATCGCCCAGTGGGGTGCGCTCGGTGAGCTCGCCCGCGCGCTCGGTGACGACGCGTGGTCGGCGTCGTCGGTCCTGCCCGGTTGGACCAACGCCGACATCGTCGCCCACATCGTCGGCACCGAGAGCATGCTCGAGGGTCGTGATGTCGAGGCCACCCGCACGGTCAGCGCCCTCGATCACGTCCGCAATCCGATCGGCGAATTCAACGAGAAGTGGGTCGACCACTACCGTCCGAAGCCGCGTGCCGAGGTGGTCGCCGCCCTCGACGAGATCGTCGGTGTGCGCACCGCGGCGCTGAAAGCGATGTCGCAGGCGGACTTCGACGCCGAGGCGATGACGCCCGCGGGACCCGAGACCTACGCTCGCTTCATGCGGATCCGCATCTTCGACTGCTGGGTGCACGAGATCGACCTGCGTGACGGCACCGACCGTTCCGCGGTCGTCGATCCGGCGCCGGCGTCGTTCGCACTGGACGAGCTCGCCGCGTCGCTCCCGTTCGTCGTCGGCAAGCGGGCCGATGCGCCGAAGGGCAGCACCGTGCTCTTCGACATCACCGGGCTGTCCCCGCGAACGGTACGGATCACCGTCGGGGACCGGGCGGGCATCGTCGACGAGTTCGACGGCGGCGACGACGCGGCCGATGTGCGTATCCGGTTGGACGCGACCAACCTGGCGCGGTTCGCCGGTGGTCGACGCGACGCGGACCCGTCCGCGGTGGAACTGCACGGCGATCAGGCTCTGGGACAAGCGATCCTGAGTCGGATGAACTACGTGATCTGATCGGCGGTCCGTCGAGATCGTCACGCCGCGGTAACAGCCGGCTGGTCTCGAAGTTCCGGTTGCGCTTTGTCCCGGTATCCGGGACAAAGCGCAACCGGATCACGGTGTGCTCGCGCGTTATTCGCTGACGGTGGCCTTCTGGATCAGCAGGTTCTGGTTCGGCGGCCCCGACGCGGCACCGGGGCGGGTCGGGGTGAAGCCGCCCGCCAGGACCTTGTCGAGGACGGCCAGCCCGGACGGGTCGATGGTGCCGGCGATCGAGTAGGTCAGGGGGAGCCGGGTGTCGTCGGCCAGCAGGAAGAACGTGGTCGATCCGGTTGCGCCTTCGTCGTCGGGTAGGTCGAGGATGCCGACGGAGCCGCGCGGATAGGTGACCTGCGGTACCCCGTCGTCGTCGGTGCCGGCCGACGGCAGGTTCTCGGGCAGCTCGTCCGGGCTGGTCCAACCCGGATTGGTTCCCTCCCGGCCGCCGGAGGAACCGCAGATGAGGTACTGCCGCGAAGCGCGGTGACATTTGCTGTTGTCGTAGAAGCCGGACTTGATCAACGAGACCACCGCCCCGACGTTGCAGGGCGCCTCCGCGCGGTCGAGAGTCAGATCGATCGTGCCCTGGCCCGCGATGGGGATCTGCGCCTCGACCGTTCCGGTGTTCGGCTGGGTCGCGGCCGGTGCGGGCTCGGTGATTCCGCCCACGGCCGTGCGCTGGCGGTAGTCGCACGTCACGGTGCCCGCCGGCATCGCGCTGGTCGACGTGTCCGGGGCGGCCGTGTCGTCGTCGCCGCCGGAACCGGCCAGGACGACCACGATCCCGGTGACCGCCAGCACGATCACCACCAGCCCGACTCCCACCGCGATGGCGACATTCCGTCCGGTGTTCGACTTCCGCGGCGGGGGCGTCGGCGCACCGCCATAGGGATTCGGGCCCGAGAAGTACGGGCCGGCAGAGGATCGCTGGGGACCGGAGAACTGTTGGGGACCGGGAAACGGCTGGGGCCCGGAGAACTGCTGGGGGCCCGAGTGTCGATGTGGGCCCGATGGTCTCGGTGGGCCGGAGGATCTCTGCGGGCTGGGACTCCCGGGCGGCGAGAGGAAGCCTCGCGCGGCGCCGGCCGGGCCCGGTGGGGGCGTGCCGGGCGAGATGATCGTCCGATCCGAGGGGACCGGCCCGCCGGGCGTCGCGGGTGCGCCCGAGCCGGACCCGCCCGGTGCGTACGTCGGCGGTGACATCGTTGGTGGGGCCATCGGCGGGGGTGTCACGATGCGGGGTGTCACCGTCGGTGGCGCTGACGGGGCGGGCGGCTCGGTGAGCGCGGTCGACGCGGCCCGGATCAGTTCGCGCGCCGTGGGGTAGCGCTGGGCGGGGTCCTTGGCGAGTCCGCGTGCGATCACCGGGTCGAGCGGACCACCCATCGTCGGCGGTTCCTTGGTGATGTGCGCGGCCATCAGACCCTGGTCGGTCTTCGCCGGGTACGGCGGCTGACCTGTCACACACTCGTAGAGCACGCAGGCGAGTGCGTAGTTGTCCGAGCTCGGCCCGGCGGGATCGTCACCGAAACGCTCCGGCGCCATGTACGCGAGTGTCCCGAGCGCCGTCCCGATCTGGGTGAGCCGGCTGTCGGTGGTTCCCTGCGCGATCCCGAAGTCGACGAGGTAGGCGAAGTCGTCGGAGTCGACGAGGATGTTGTCGGGCTTGATGTCTCGATGGACGAGGCCGCCGCGGTGTGCGGCGTCCAGCGCGGAAGCGACCTGACCGAGGATCGAGATCGCGCGGGTGGCAGGCAGTGGACCGGAGGCGAGCAGTGCGCGCAGGTCTTGTCCGTCGACGAGTCGCATGTCGATGAACAGGACGCCGTCCTTCTCGCCCCAGTCGTGGATCGGGATGACGTGCGGGTCGGAGAGTTTCGCCGCGGTCTTCGACTCGCGCTCGAATCGTTCGCGGAAATCCTTGTCGTGCACCAGATGTGGGGGAAGGAGTTTCAATGCGACCCGGCGTTCGCGGACGGTGTCGAAGGCCTCGTACACCTCGCCCATGCCGCCGCGACCCAGGAGTCTGTCGATGCGGTACGGGCCCAGCGTCGTCCCCGCCCGCGACGATGGATCGCTCACGTCATCCTCGGTTCCTCGGCGTCGGGATCGAGTAAACCCTATCCATTCACCGAGATCGACGTGCAGCGCGCCTCGGCGCTCGGGATCTCCGAGGGACGGCCGCTCCGGCGGTACCTCACGGCCGCCGAGCGTCACGCCTCGTCGACGAGGGCCTCGCCGCGGGCGAACTCCCGCGCTCGACCTCCGGAGAGGATCTGGGCCGGCAGCGGATCGCTGAGCAGGGTGCGGATCAGCGTTGCCGACGGGTCGAGCGGGACATCGCTGCCCGCGATCACGATGTTGCCCGTGCGTCGACCCTTGAACATCGCGGCGTCGGCGATGAGCGCGAGATGATCGAACACCGCTCCGACGGTCGCGGCCTCGGCGCGGGCACCGGCGAGGTCCCGGCTGTCGCCGCAGTTGGCGAGGTACAGACCACCGGGGGTGAGGACGTCGCGGACGCGTTCGGTGAACTCGGTGGTCGTCAGATGTCGCGGGGTGCGATCGCCGGCGAAGGCGTCCCGCACCACGACGTCGCGCGTGCCGGGTTGGAGTGCCTCGACGACCTCGCGCGCGTCGCCGACGCGGATACGCAGCTTCGGCGCTCGGGGTAGGTCGAACCATTCGCGTACGAGGCGTGCGAGTTCGGCGTCGATCTCGACGGCCACCTGGCGGGCGTCGGGATAGCGATTGTCGAGGTGGCGTGCCAGTGCGCACGCCGCACCGCCGAGGTGCAGGACCCGGAGGCGTTCGGTGGCGGGGTGGCGTTCCTCGATGACGGCGGCCATCTGTCGCAGATACTCGAAGTCGAGCGCGGTGGGGTCGTCGGGGTGGATGTGTGAGCTGTGGGCTCCGTTGATCGTCAGCAGCCAGCCGCCCGCGATGGTGTCGGGGCTCAGCTCGGCGACGCCCGTGTCGATGTCGTACCGACCGGGTGTTGGCTGTGCGTGTGTCCGGGCCACGGGGGCCAAGTGTCCCAGCCGGCGCCCGGAGCGGAGCGAGCGGGCCGAATGACGCCGGCGCCGGGAGCGGAGCGAGCGGGCTGAATGATGCCGGCGCCGGGAGCGGAGCGAGCGGGCTGAATGTGTACCGGCCCGGGTCGATACCATCGCGCGGTGCCCAGACCACCGCGTGTTCATCGCCCGCGTCCAGATCGCCGGCGCGGTGCGGTGACCGCGGCGGGGATGCTGGTCGGTTTCGTGCTCGACGGTCTGTTCGGGGATCCGTCCCGTGGACATCCGGTGGCCGGGTTCGGTCGGCTGACCAGCGCGGTCGAGCGCTGCCTCTACCGGGATTCGCGGAGAGCGGGTGCGGGTCTGGTCGGGGTGATGGTGGGGTCGACGGTGGTCCTGGCGGCGGTGCCGGATCGGCGCGCGACGGGCGTCGCCGGTGTCGCGGTGACCGCCGCGGCGACGTGGGTTGCCCTGGGTGGCACCTCGCTGTGCCGGGTGGGCGACGCGGTCGCGGAGGCGTTGGAGGCCGGTGACATCGACGCCGCGCGTGCGCTCATCCCGAGCCTGTGCGGCCGGGACCCGGAGTCGCTCGACGAGGCGGGTCTGTGCCGTGCGGCTCTGGAGTCGATCGCGGAGAACACCTCGGACGCGACGGTCGGGCCGCTGGTGTGGGGGGCGCTTGCCGGTGTTCCCGGCGTGCTCGGGTACCGGGCGGTGAACACGCTCGATGCGATGGTCGGCTACCGGAACCGGCGTTATCGGAACTTCGGTTGGGCGGCCGCGCGCCTGGACGACCTCGCGAACCTGCTGCCGGCGCGATTGGCGGGTTCGTTGCTGGTGATTCTCGGCGGTGCTCCGCGCCGGACGATCGCGGCCTGGCGTCGCGACAGCGGTGCCCACCCGAGTCCGAACGCCGGCGTCGTCGAATCCGGGTTCGCGGGTGCGCTCGGGGTGCAGCTCGGCGGACGGACGGTGTACCCGCACGGCGTCGAAGTGCGTCCGACCCTGGGTTCCGGATCGGCGCCGGGGCCGGCGGATCTCCGCGCCGCGGTCGCCCTGTCGCGACGGGTGCAGCGGGCCACCGTGCTGACCTGTGCGGCCGTCGCCCTGGCGCGACCGGGGGTGACGGCCGCGTTGCGCCGGCTCAGCCGCCGTACCGCCGGGTGAGTTTGTCGCGAACGTCGCGGGACTCGTCGGCGGTCCGCGGCCCGTGGCCGATCTCGCCGACCTGCTGGGTCATCGTGGTTCCGGCGGCTGCCCGGAGCTCGTCGCGACGGTGCTGGCGGCGCTGAGCGCGCGATTCGGCGGCCGGACCGGGAGCGGCCGCCGGGGCGGACGAGGGTCGGAGTTGGTACCGGGCGCGGTGGCGTCTGCCGTGCTGGCGGACGCCGAGGCCTCGGCGGCAGCACGGCGTCGGGCGCGGATCTCGGAGAACAGGAAGTATCCGACGCCGAGGGGCGCCATCACGCCGAAGGCGAGCCACTGCAGGCCGTAGGACAGGTACGGGCCGGTGTCGAGCTGCGGGAGCGAGATCTCACCGAGTGACCCCGGCTGGTCGGGGGAGAGCTGGAGGTAGAAGTCGTCCATCGGCGTCGAGGTCGCGTCGGCGACCAGGCCGGGGTTGATGGTCGCGACGGTCAGTGCGCCGTTCTCGACGCGGGCGCCGCGATCCGTGCTCACACTCTCGGCTGCGCGGATCCGGCCGTCGACGGTCTGTTCGCCGGCCGGCGGCGCGGGGATGTCGGGGACCGCACCCTCGACGGGTCGGACGTACCCGCGGTTGACGAGGATCACCCGATCGGACCCGCTGACCGCGAACGGGGTGAGTACTTCCACCGCGGGACGCTGGTCGATGTTGCGGAGCCGGACGAGGGCCTGCCGGTCGGTGAGATAACGACCGGTCACCGCGACCGACCGCCACTCGGAGGACGGCACGAAGGCCGACGACGGCGCCACCTCGGCCAGTGGGGCCGTCTCGATCGACGTGGCGGTGCGGATCAGGTCGTTGCGGCGCTCGGTGTCGGAGTTCTTGCCGAGCTGCCAGGGCGCGAGGAGGGTGAAGCAGGCCACCGCGAACGCAGCGACCACGACACCGAGGGCAATCCACCCGGGCCGAAGGATCGTTCGCAGTACGTGCACACCGCCAGGCTACCGAGCGGGGTAGCCTGGTCGAAATGCGAGACTTCCTCTGCTTGAACTGCGGTCAACGTCTCTCCTTCGAGAACAGCCTGTGCCTGAATTGCCGGAGCCCTCTCGGCTTCTGGCTGAAGACCAGGTCGATCCACGTCCTCGACGACAAGGCGCGCGCGGAGGTGGACGGCGTGCTGCTCGAGCGCTGCGCCAACACCAAAGTCGCGCAATGCAACTGGATGGTGAAATGGACCGGCAAGCCGACCATGTGCGAGTCCTGCCGACTCACCCGCACCCGGCCCGGTGACGACGACACCGAGGCGCTACCCATCTTCGGCCAGACCGAGACCGCCAAGCGTCGTCTCATCCTGGAGCTCGACGAGTTGGGGCTGCCCATCGAGACGCGGGATGAGAACCCGCAGTCCGGACTGGCTTTCGACCTCCTCTCCAGCGCGCAGCAGTCGGTGATCACCGGCCACGCGAACGGGGTCATCACGCTCGACCTCGCCGAGGGCGACGACGTGCACCGGGAACAGATGCGCGTCGAACTCGCCGAGCCGTATCGCACCGTCCTAGGGCACTTCCGGCATGAGATCGGTCACTATTACCAGTTGGTCCTCATCACCGACGACCGTCGTCCGGGCTTCGAGGAGCTGTTCGGCAACCCCGACGACGACTATCAAGCGGCTCTCGACCGCCACTACAGCGAGGGCGCCCCCGAGGGCTGGCAACAGGACTACGTGTCGTCCTACGCGACGATGCACCCAGCCGAGGACTTCGCCGAGACGTTCGCGCACTACCTGCACATCCGCGACACCCTCGACACCGCGGCGGCGTTCGCGATGGCGCCCGCCGGAGCGACTTTCGAGGGGGTGCCGCCCGGCGACGTCGGCTTCGATCGCCTCCTCGACGAGTGGCTACCGCTGACGTGGGCGCTCAACCAGATCAACCGGTCGATGGGTCACCCGGACCTCTATCCATTCGTGTTGCCCGAGAAGGTGCTGACGAAGATCCGCTTCGTGCACAACCTGGTGGCCCCGGCGCCCTGAGGCTGTCGTCTCGGTCCAAACACCACAACGCCCTGCTCCTCGCACCTCAGCTCAGGGAGCAGGGCGGGCGCACCGTTCGCGCGTCAGGCTTAGCGCGTGACTTGCGGATCGAGCTCAGGACACCCCGAGTTCGCCGCGTACCCAGTCGATGAGACCCGGCATCGAACTCTCGATCTGTTCGCGCGTCACCACGAAGTCCTCGGTGGTGCCGTAGTAGGGGTCGGCGAGATCGAGGTCGTCGGCGGGAGCAGAGGGGTCGAACGAGCGCAGCAGCCGTGTGCGGTCGCCGAGCCGCTTGCGTTCGAGTTCGCGCACGTGGCCCTCGTCCATGGCGAGCAGGAGGTCGGCGTCGAAATGCTCGGGTCCGAGCAGGGCGGCGACATGGGCGTCGGAGTAGCCGTGCGCGACCAGCTCGGTCCGCGCGCGGTTGTCGGCTGGTTCGCCGACGTGATAGCTGCTCGTCCCGCCGCTGGACACACGCACCTTGCCGCCGAGCCCAGCGTCATCGAGTGCGGTCCGGAAGATGTTCTGCGCCATCGGTGACCGGCAGATGTTGCCCGTGCACACGAAGCAGATGTGAAGTTCGTCAGCCACTGCTACCTCACAAGTCGATTCGCCGCCAGCCGGGATTCGGGGTGCGGATCACGCACCCAGGACGTCGCGCAGTTCGGCCACGGACCCGACTGCCCAGGTCGCGCCCTGTTCCTCCCCGCCCAGAGCGTAACCCCAACGCACGAGAATCGCTGGGATGCCGAATGCCGCTGCGCCCAGCACATCATGGCTGCGATCGCCGATCATCACGACCGGACCGGTGACGTGCCCGGTCTGTGGGTCGGTGGGTATCCGGAGTTCTTCCAGCGCAGAGGCGATCACGTCCGATTTCTCGCGGCGGGTGCCGTCGTCGCTGGCACCGGCGATGTAGCGGAAGTGGTCGGCGAGACCGAAGTGCTCGAGGATCCGGCGCGCGGTGGTCTGGTTCTTCGACGTGGCGATCGCCAACGTGCGGCCCGCGGCGGCCAGATCGGCGAGCAATTCGCCCATCCCGTCGAACACCGAGTTCTCCAGCCAGCCGACCTCGGTGTATCTCTCTCGGTACGCGCGCATCGCCTTGTCGGCCACCTCGGACGAGAGCCCCAGCGCATTGAGCGTGTCGATCATCGGCGGGCCGGCGATCCCGGCCACGAGGCGCGGGTCGGGCTCGGGTGCTCCGACCGTGGCGAGCGCGTGCCGAAAGCTGTTCTCGATTCCTGCGAAACTGTCGGTCACCGTGCCGTCGAGGTCGACGAGTAGGACGGTCTCGGGGTGGCGTGGGTCCGGCGTCGTCGTCACGTCTCCATCGTGCACGTAAGGTCTGAACACATGACAGCTGGGTACGACGCGCTCGATGTCGAGACCGGGCCCTCGCGTCCGTCCGCGTCCGACGGACGGACACGCGCCGGTCACGCCGGTGCGGGGCCCGCCCAGACGCACCCTCCGCGCGCCGATCTCACCGACCCGGAACGCCACGGTGACCAGGACGCCGCCCCGGGACTCGTCGACTTCGCGGTGAATGTCCGTTGTACGCCGCCCGCATTCGTGCTCGACGCCATCCGGTCGGGACTCGACGACCTCGCGCGGTATCCGACCGGAGCGCAGGAGCGACGTGCCGTCGACGCGATCGCCGCGGCACACGACCGCCGCCCCGAGGAGGTGCTGCTGCTCTCCGGAGCCGCCGACGGATTCGAGATGCTGCCGCGGCTGGGGTCTCGGCATGCGGCGCTGATCCAGCCGTCGTTCACCGAACCGGAGATCGTGCTGCGAGCCGCCGGCATCCCGATCTCGCAGGTGGTGCTGACCGAACCCTGGCACCTGCCCGCACCGGACGGGATCGGGACCGCCGCGACCGTGCCGGACGACGCCGACCTGGTGATCCTGGGCAACCCCACGAATCCGACCTCGGTGCTGCATCCGGTCGAGGCCGTTGCCGCGTTGCGCCGCCCGGGCCGGATCATCGTCGTCGACGAGGCCTTCGCCGACCTCACGCTGAGCGCCGACGCAACGCCCGAACCGCAATCCCTCGCCTCCGCGGACTGGCCCGATCTGCTCGTGATCCGAAGCGTGACAAAAACATTCGGACTGGCCGGTTTGCGTGCGGGCTACCTGCTCGGACCGGTCGGCCTGCTCGACCGGCTGCGCGCCGGGCGCCGACCGTGGGCGGTGTCGACCCCGGCGCTCGCCGCGCTGACCGCGTGCGTCGAGGAGCAGGGACAGCGATACTGCGCCGAGACCGCGCGGACGGTCGCCGAGGAGCGCGCCGACATGGTGGACGAACTCACGCGCGTCGGGCTCCGCGTGGCGGCCGAGCCCGCGGCGCCGTTCGTCCTGGTCGAGATGCGCGACGCCACCGAGGTGAAACAACGTCTGATCCGCCACGGTTTCGCGGTCCGCAGCTGCGCCAACTTCGTCGGTCTCGGTGATTCGCACCTTCGTCTCGCCGTCCGTCGGCTTCCGCAGGTTCGGGCGCTCACGCGCGCGATCGAGCTGGTACGAGAGGAGATCGACCGTGAAGTCGGAACCCCGCGCTGACCCGTCCGTGACGGTCGGCGACGTCGTCGACGTGGTCGAGCGTGCCTATCCACCCGCCCTCGCCGAATCGTGGGACGCGGTCGGTCTGGTGTGCGGCGACCCGGCCGACTCCGCGCGCGGTGTGCTGGTGTGCGTGGACGTGACCGATGCGGTGGTCGACGCCGCGGTCGAGGCCGGCACTGGGATCGTCGTCGCCCACCACCCGCTGCTGCTGCGCGGCGTCACGTCGGTGTCCGCCGACACCCCCAAGGGACGGATCGTTCATCGGCTGATCCGCAACGGGATCGCGCTGCTGTGCGCACACACCAACGCCGACAGTGCGCGGCCCGGCGTCTCCGACGCGCTCGCCGACCGTCTCGGACTGCGCGGCACCGTCCCCATCGAGCCGAAACCGGTTGCAGCGATGGACAAATGGGTCGTCATGGTGCCGGAGGGAAACGTCGAGCAGGTGAGTGAGGCGATGTTCGCCGCGGGCGCGGGGGCGATCGGCGACTACCGGGACTGCTCCTGGACGGTCGTCGGTACCGGACAGTTCGAGGCCGGTGAGGACGCGTCGCCGACCATCGGCGAGATCGGGATGCGCACGCATGTCGACGAGGCGCGGGTCGAGATGGTCGCGGCACGAGGGCTGCGCGCCGGTGTCCTGCGCGCCCTGCGTAACGCGCACCCCTACGAGGAACCGGCCTTCGACGTGTTCGAGCTGGCCGACCTCGGCAGCGACGTCGGGCTGGGGCGGGTCGGGTCGCTCGAGGAACCGATGACCCTGCGCGACTTCGTCGACCGGGCCGCCCGGGTGCTGCGCAGTCCGACCGGCGTCCGCGCCGCGGGTGACCCGGATGCGCTGGTGCGGACCGTTGCGGTGTGCGGCGGGGCCGGGGATTCCTTGCTCGGACGTGTCCGCGGTCTCGGCGTCGACGTCTATCTGACCGCCGACCTGCGTCATCACCCGGTCGACGAGAGCCTCCGCGACGGCGGGCCGGCAGTGGTCGACGCCGGGCACTGGGCGACCGAGTTCCCGTGGTGCGCTCAGGTCGGGGCGCTTCTGGAGGCCGAATTGGGCACGCCGGTGAGTGTCTTCGAGGCCCCGACCGATCCGTTCGCGCTGCACAGTGCGGGCTGAGTCACCGACACCGAGCCGCCGCCGACTCTCCCGCACCTCCCGCGTACGGTAGGGGGACTTTCGCCGAAGAGGAGACCGCAATGAAAGTCGACGCCGCCGTGCAGCGACTGCTGCTCGATCTCGCGGACTCCGATGCCGAGATCAACCGTCTCGTCCATCGCCGCAAGACCCTGCCGGAGGACGCCGAGATCGCCGAGCACAATTCCGCGATCGACGCCGCGCGTGACGACCTGGTGCGCGCGGAGATCGCCGCGGAGGACCTGGGCCGCGAGTACCGTCGGATCGACTCCGAGGTGACCGGCATGGCCAACCGCGAAGCCAAGGACTCGGCTCTGTTGACCGGCGGTGGCCTGGCGCCGAAAGCCTTGTCGGAGTTGCAACACGAGCTCGCCGGGCTGGGTCGTCGGCGGGCCGTGCTGGAGGACGAGATGCTGTCGCTGATGGAGCAGCAGGAGGCCGTCGAGTCCGAACGCACCCGCGCGGCGGCGACCATCGGCCACCTCGAGGAGAAGGTCGCCGAGGCGCAGGTCCGGCGAGACCGGTCGCTGGAGTCCATCGACGAGGACCTGTCGCGTGCCCGGGAGCGCCGGGAGTCCCTCGAGGCCGAGATCGATCCGCCGCTGCTCGCGGTGTACGAGAAGCAGCGTGCCGGAGGCCGCATCGGTGCCGGCCTGTTGCGGGCCCGCCGGTGCGGGGCGTGCCGGATGGAACTCGACCGCGGGACCATCGCGGCCATCGGTGCGGCGCAGTCCGACGAGGTCATCCGATGCGAAGAGTGCGGCGCGATCCTGGTGCGCACTGTCGAGTCCGGAATCTAGATCCATGACGGCAACGGCCGAAGGGTCTGTGCCCGAAAGCGATTCGGCGGCGAAGGCGCCGTCGTGGCAGGGACGGCGCGGGGAGCCGACGCGGTTCATCCTGCTCCGGCACGGACAGACCGCGCTGTCGGTCGGACGACGCTACTCCGGTCGCGGCAATCCCGAACTCACCGACGAGGGCCGACGCCAGGCCCGCGCGGCCGCGGAGCGCGTCGTGCGCGAGGACGGGATCGCCGCGATCGTGACCTCGCCGTTGCGGCGTGCGCGCGCCACCGCCGAGGAGGTCGGCGCGCTGACCGGGATCGAGGTCGTCGAACACGCCGGGCTGATCGAGAACGACTTCGGCGACTGGGAAGGCCTGACGTTCACGGAGGCGTCCGCGCGTGACCCGGAGCTGCACCGCTCCTGGCTGTCCGACGTCACCGTGCCGGCACCGGGTGGGGAGAGCTTCGCCCAGGTCGCCGAGCGCATCGCGCAGACGAAAGCCGAACTGCTGGACAGGTATCCGGGGCAGACGGTGGTCCTGGTCTCGCACGTCACCCCCATCAAGACGATGTTGCAGGATGCGCTCGGCGTCGGACCCGAACTGTTGTTCCGGCTGCACCTCGACCTCGCTTCGGTGTCGATCGCCGAGTACTTCGACGACGGCGGGTCCGTGGTCCGGCTCGTCAACGACGCCGCACACTGGCGCGTCTGACCGTCGCAGTCCGGTGTCAGAACACCGGTGCCGTCGACTCATAGTCCCGGGCGTATCCTGAGTGCGCGAACGAGTCGGCCGGGCGGCCGCGGTGCGCGGAACGGGCGGTTTCCCGCCACGCCGCGCATCGAGGAAAGTCCGGACTCCGCAGAGCAGGGTGGTTGTCAACGGCAACCCGGGGTGACCCGCGGGACAGTGCCACAGAGAACAGACCGCCGGCCGCAAGGCAGGTAAGGGTGAAACGGTGCGGTAAGAGCGCACCAGCGGCACGGGTGACCGTGCCGGCTAGGTAAACCCCACCCGGAGCAAGGCCGAAGCACGCACCTCGCGGTGCGTGTGCGCGGGCGTCACGAGGGCTGCTCGCCCCAGCCCGCGGGTGGGCCGCTCGAGGTACCCGGCGACGGTGTGCCCAGATGGATGGTCGCCACCCGCATCGGTCTCACGACCGTGCGGGTACAGGATCCGGCTTACGTGCCGACTCGTTCGCCTCTCTCGTCCGGTCGACGCCGTGCCCATCGGCGCGCGTCGCGCCCCACCCGGGTCGTCGTGCTCTCTAGGGTTGGGGGAGTGAAGCGCATTCTCTCGGCCCCCGACATCGACTTCGCCGGTATACGCACCGAACTGGGCGTCGACGAGGAGTACGGCGAGGATGCCCTCGCCGAAGCACGGGCCACCGCGGAACTGATCGAATCCGGCGCCGCGGGCGCCGACCGGTACGCCGATGTCCGCGAGGACCACACCGAATTGCCGTTCGTCACGATCGACCCGCCGACCTCGCGAGACCTCGACCAGGCGGTGCACATCACCGCAGACGGGGGCGGGTTCGTCGTCGACTACGCGATTGCCGACGTCGCAGCCCTGATCACCCCGGAGGGCGCCCTCGACCAGGAGAGCCGACGACGCGGCACCACCGTGTACTTTCCGGACGGCTCGGTCCCGCTGCATCCTCGCGAACTGTCCGAGGGCGCGGGTTCTCTTCTGCCCGAACAGGTCAGGCTGTGTGTGCTGTGGACGATCCGGGTGGACGGAGACGGATCGGTGGCCGATGTGCGGGTGCGACGATCCCGAATCCGGTCCGTCGCGCGCCTCGACTACGCCGGCGTCTCGGCCGATGCGACCGCAGGCCGGCTGCATCCGTCGATCGCGGCTCTGCCCGCGTTCGGCGAACTCCGGCACGAGGTCGCGCTGGAGCGGGGCGCGGTCGAACTCGACCTGCCCGATCAGACGGTCACCCGCACCGACGACGGGTGGCGGCTCGATCTCGAGGCGCACACACCCGCCGACATGTGGAACGCGCAGGTGTCGCTGCTGGCCGGGATGTGCGCGGGCACGCTGATGGCCGAGGCCGGTGTGGGGCTGCTGCGCACACTGCCGCCGGCCGAGGACGACGCGGTCGAGGACCTGCGCGCCGCCACCCGGGCGCTCGGCGTGCACTGGCCGGACGGACTGTCGGTGGGACGGTTCCTGGCGGGTCTGCCGGGTGACGAGCCGAGCACGCTGGCCCTGCAGTCGGCCGCCGGGGGCCTGATGCGGGGCGCCGATTATCTCGCGCTCACCGGGGCCGGTGAAGCCGATCGCGTCGACGACGCACTCATGCGGCATTCGGCCATCGGTGGTCTCTACGCACATGTCACCGCGCCCCTGCGTCGCCTGGGCGACCGGTTCGCCACCGAGGTGTGCCTGGCGGTCACCGCTGGTACGCCGGTACCGGACTGGGTGCAGCGTGCGTTGCCGACACTTCCCAAGATCTTGCGGTCCGCCGACACGCTCGGCGCCACCGCGGATCGGGCGAGCATCGACCTCGCCGAGGCCGTCATCCTCCGGGAACGGGTGGGTGAGCGCTTCGAGGCGGTGGTGATGTCCGGCGCCACCGAGCGACGGCCGGCCCAGATCTTTCTGGCCGATCCACCGGTCGTGGCGCGGTGCGCGGGTGATCTCCGGCCCGGCGACCGCGTCGTCGTGGAACTCGTCAAGGCCGACGAGGTCAGCCGGACGGTGGAGTTCCGCCGGGTCTGACCTGTCGTGGCTGCGCCGGCGGGTCAGAGTTCCTTCGCGACCCGACGGTACGCGGCGATCGCACGGTGTCCGTCGGCCTCGAGCCGGGCGTCGATCCGGCCGAGGACGAACATGTCCGGGCCACCGAGGTTTCCGGCCGCTGCGATCTCCGCGAGTCGCGTCCGATTGATCCGGGTGTCGTTGAAATCCCCCAGGGCGGACTGGATCTTCTTGGCAGCCGAGCCGACCTCGCGGTACTTCTTCTTGCCGAGCGGTTCGGTCGCGTCGATGCTGTAGCGCAGCCGCTTCGCCCGCTTGCGGATGGTGTGCAGCTGCTCTTCCCATTCGTCGGAACCCTCGGTGAACCCGGCGAGGCGGGCCTGCGCTCGATGAATGTGCTTGCGGCTGCGGGCGATCGCCTTGTCGACGACCGTGGTCGCCGGTAGGTCGGCGTCGGGACCCGGAGGGGGCGAGGCGATCAGGCCGTCGATGCTGTCGAGCAGGGTGAAGTACCTCTTCGACGACATGGCGGCGTGCGCCGCGCGAAGTGCCCGGTCGTGCGCGGTGACCTCGGTGCCGGCGAGCTCGGCGAGCAGTTCGGGCGAGGCGTTCTCGCCACGCAGCAGCGACTCGCTCAACTCCAGCTGCACCTCCGAATCGCGCGCGTCACCCAGGATCTGGGCGAGCAGCTTCAGTTCGGCGCCGACGTGCGCGGTGCGCTCGGCGTCGAGGACGGTGGGGAAGCCCGACAACACGCTGCGCAGGCGTCGGCACGCCACGCGCATCTGGTGCACCGCGTCGGGGGCGTCGACGCGCACCAGCGGGTCGTAGGCGACCAGTGAATTGCGGTGGAGCGCGATGTCGGTCACGACGAGTTCGAGTGCGGTGGGCCGCTTGGAGAGTCGCGGCTCGTGCACGGTCGGTGTCGCGCCGATCGCCCGGGCGAGCTTCGACGCGCTCGACGCCTCACGACCGCCACCGGCGCGCAGCGCCTTGTCGGCCGCCTTGAGCAGCTTGGGCGTGCCGCCGGAGAGCAGTTCGAACTCCCACTCCGCCCACTGCTGGCAGTGGCCACCCGGCAGGAGCGACTGCGCGGTCACCAGATCCTCGGCGAGCTCGGCGAGCGGCTCGTCGTCGGCACCCAGCAGCCGGGTCACGGTGCGCGTAGTCGAGATCACCGCGACCGGGATCAGCGTTCGCGCGCGGATGTGGGCCAGGACCGGGCCCGACAGCGCCTCGGGAACCTCGCCGTCCGCGGGCGCCTCGTCGAAACCCACCTGCAATTCGCGCCGTGCCCCGGGAATGTCGGTGGGGCGCTTGAGGTGCCAGCCCTCGTCGGTCCCGCCGGTACGCCGGCGCATGGTGATCTTGTTACCGGCGAGATCGAGATTCTCGGTGTCGAAGTAGGTGGCGTCGAGGGAGAAGGTCTCGGGGGTCGTCGCCGAGACGACGCCCGGCAGCGCCCGCAGGTCGGGGGCCGCGTGGCCGGCGTCCACATCGAACTTGAGCTCCACCTCGACCTGTTCGGATGCGGCCACCTGTTCCTCCTGAAGTCGTCGACGGCTGTCCGTCGAGTCTAGTGACCTCGGCCGACCGTCGGCGTCGGCTACCGCGCGAAGCGGTCGGTCGCCTCGATGAGGTGATGGCGGATACCCGGTTCATAGGACGCGTGTCCGGCGTCGGCGACGATGTGCAGATCGGCGGCCGGCCACGCCCGGTGCAGGTCCCACGCGCTGCGCGCCGGGCACACCACGTCGTACCGGCCCTGGACGATCACTCCGGGGATCGAGGCGATCCGGTCGATGTCGTCGAGGAGCTGGCCGTCGCGGAGGAATCCGTGGTTGACGAAATAGTGGTTCTCGATCGACGCGAAGGCGAGGTCGAAGCGGCCGGTGTCCCCGGTCTCGGCGTCGTCTCCCGAGGAACCGTCCGAACCCTCGTCGGGGCGGGGGAGGAGGTAGCTCGTCGCCTGCTCCCAGCCCGTCCAGGCGCGGGCGGCGGCGCGAGCGGTCGCGGCATCGCCGGAGGTGAGCAGCCGGTGGTACGCCTCGACCAGGTCGCCGTCGCGCTCGTCGACCGGTATGGGTTCGAGGTAGCTCTCCCACAGGTCGGGGTAGATGTGTGCGGCCCCGCCGTTGTAGTACCAGTCGATCTCGCTGCGCCGCAGGAGGAAGATGCCGCGCAGCACGAGTTCGGTGACCCGCTCGGGATGTGTCTGCGCGTAGGCCAGTCCGAGCGTCGAGCCCCACGATCCGCCGAAGACCTGCCAGCGCTCGATCCCGAGATGGGTGCGGAGCCGTTCCATGTCGGCGATCAGGTGCGGCGTCGTGTTGACCGTCAGGTCGGCGCCGTCGGCGATGTGGGGCCGCGACTGTCCGCAGCCGCGCTGGTCGAACAGCACGATCCGGTACTTCGCCGGGTCGAAGAACCTGCGTTGCGCGGGGGCGGTTCCGCCACCGGGCCCGCCGTGCACGAAGACGGCGGGTTTCCCGTCCGGGTTGCCCGACGTCTCCCAGTAGATCTGCTGGCCGTCGCCGACGTCGAGGTGACCGGCGGCGTAGGGCTCGATCTCCGGGTAGAAGTTCCGCATGGACGCCAGCGTAGGCGCCCCGATCAGTAGCTGTGCTCGGGACCCGGGAACACCCCGCGGCGTACCTCGTCGGCGTATTGCTCGGCGGCCGAACGCAACTCGCCACCGACATCGGCGAAGCGCTTGACGAATCGGGCGGTCTTGCCGTGGGTGAGGCCGGCCATGTCCTGCCACACCAGGACCTGGGCGTCGGTCTCGTTGCCCGCGCCGATCCCCACAGTGGGGATGGTGAGCTTGCGGGTGATCTGTCCGGCGAGGTCGGCCGGGACCATCTCCATCACCACGGCGAACGCACCCGCCTCCTGGACGGCGATGGCGTCGGCAATGAGCTGATCGGCGCCGTCCCCGCGGCCCTGGACGCGGAATCCGCCGAGCCCGTTGACACTCTGCGGGGTGAAACCGATGTGCGCCATGACCGGGATCCCGGCGGCGGTCAACGCGGCGATCTGGGGTGCCACACGCTCGCCGCCCTCGAGCTTCACCGCGTGTGCGCCGGTCTCCTTGAAGATGCGGAACGCGTTTTCGAGGGCGTGCTGCGGACCCATCTCGTAGCTGCCGAACGGCATGTCGGCGACGACGAGTGCGTGCGGTGCGCCGCGTACGACGCCGCGGATCAGCGGGATCATCTCGTCGACGGTGATCGGGATCGTGGTGTCGTAGCCCAGGACGACGTTGGCCGCGGAGTCGCCGACGAGGAGCACGGGGATCTCGGCGGCATCGAAGATGCGGGCGGAGGAGTAGTCGTACGCGGTGAGCATCGACCACTTCTCGCCTTCGGCCTTCATCTGGGCCAGGTGGTGGATGCGGGTCACGCGACGCTTGGCGGACTGGCCGGAGGCGGGCGCACCATAGACCGAGGAATCGGACATCATTGTCTCTTTTCTGCCTCGAGTCCCGACTGGCC
Organism: Gordonia sp. G4; assembly: GCF_057770005.1. NCBI lineage: Bacteria > Bacillati > Actinomycetota > Actinomycetes > Mycobacteriales > Gordoniaceae > Gordonia > Gordonia sp. G4. Next base: position 5,090,353 of record NZ_CM173442.1, on the reverse strand, counting down.
GGAGATCGGCGCGGCGGGTACCCGGGTTGAACACGGACGTAGGCCATTGTTTCACCGGCGCGGCCCGTTGTGACCGGTCGTCTCTATGCGATTGGTCACACGTGCGAGCGTCCCGACTTTCGGCGTATGCGACTCTGGACACCGAGCCGGCGGTACGACTGTGCCGTGCCGGATCCCAGGTGACCGGCCAGCCGTCTCATCATGTGGGATGGCGTCGGCAAAGCCGCTGCACAGCGAGTTGGATTCGCGCGTGTAACACGGATTTAACAGCGTACTTCTAAGGTCGGCGACCATGGATCGCCAAAAGGAATTCGTGCTGCGGACCCTCGAAGAGCGCGACATCCGTTTCGTCCGTCTGTGGTTCACCGACGTCCTCGGTTATCTGAAGTCCGTGGCGATCGCCCCCGCCGAACTCGAAGGCGCGTTCGCCGAGGGGATCGGCTTCGACGGCTCGGCCATCGAGGGCTTCTCCCGGGTCTCGGAGGCCGACACCGTCGCCAAACCCGATCCGTCGACCTTCCAGGTGCTGCCGTGGACCACCTCGGCCGGCCGGCACCACTCGGCACGCATGTTCTGCGACATCGCGATGCCCGACGGCACCCCCAGCTGGGCCGACTCGCGTCACGTCCTGCGCCGGCAGCTGAACAAGGCCGCCGACCTCGGCTTCAGTTGCTACGTCCATCCCGAGATCGAGTTCTTCCTGCTGAAGGAGGCCCCTCTCGACGGGTCGGTGCCGACCCCGGCGGACTCGGGCGGCTACTTCGACCAGGCCGTCCACGACGCCGCGCCGAACTTCCGGCGGCACGCGATCGAGGCGCTCGAGTCGATGGGCATCTCGGTCGAGTTCTCCCACCACGAGGGCGCTCCGGGCCAGCAGGAGATCGACCTGCGCTACGCCGACGCCCTGTCGATGGCCGACAACGTCATGACGTTCCGCTACCTCATCAAGGAGGTCGCGATCAACGAGGGCGTCTGGGCGACCTTCATGCCCAAGCCGTTCAGCGAGCATCCCGGGTCGGCGATGCACACCCACCTGAGCCTCTTCGAGGGCGACATCAACGCCTTCCACAACCCCGACGACCCGATGCAGCTCTCCGTCACCGGCAAGAAGTTCATCGCCGGCATCCTGCACCACGCCTCGGAGATCAGCGCCGTCACCAATCAGTGGGTCAACAGCTACAAGCGGCTCATCCACGGCGGTGAGGCGCCCACCGCGGCGACCTGGGGTGGCGCGAACCGGTCCGCGCTGATCCGTCTCCCGCTCTACACGCCGAACAAGGCGTCCTCGCGGCGCGTCGAGGTCCGCAGCCCCGACTCCGCCTGCAACCCGTATCTGACCTTCGCGGTCCTGCTGGCCGCCGGACTCAAGGGCATCAACGAGGACTACGAGCTGCCCGACGAGGCCGAGGACGACGTCTGGGCCCTCACCTCGGCCGAGCGTCGCGCGATGGGCTACAAGGAACTGCCCGGAAGCCTGGCCGACGCGTTGAAGGAGATGGAGAACTCGGAGCTGGTCGCCGAAGCACTCGGCGAGCACGTCTTCGACTACTTCCTCCGCAACAAGTGGACGGAATGGACCAACTATCGCAGCCTCGTGACACCGTTCGAGCTGAAGAACTACCTGCCGCTGTAGGGGTGCTGCGGCCCGGTCCGGGACCGCGATGTCGTATTCGGCGGACCCGGTCGCTACTTTTGTGATGTGACAACACGATCGGGACCACCCCCGGCACGGTCCGGACTCCCTGGGCGAGCCGGACGCAGCACGGTCCCCAGCGCGGGCCGCCTGGGTCTCCTCGACGACTCCGCACCCCGGAACCTGGCCGATCTCGGCTGGAACACGCCCGAATCGGTCGACGTGTTGTGGGCGCTGTCGCGATCTCCCGACGCCGACCTCGCGCTGCGAACCCTCGTCCGGCTGCGCGGTGCGGTCGGCGACGAGTGGTCCGAGATCGACGCCCTGGTCCGCGCACAACGCTCGTTCCGCGGGCGCCTGTTCGCGGTCATCGGTTCCTCCGACGCACTCGCCGATCACCTCGTCGCCGAACCGTCGAGCTGGCGGCTGCTGGTCCCCGACGAGTTGCCCGACCGCGCCGAGGTCGACCGGCTGATGCTCGCCTCGGTCGATGCGCAGCCCGTGCCGGGTGAGATCGAGAAGGGCAATCGGGTGTACCGGGCCCGGCTCACCGGCCCGAAGGCCGTGGTGGCGCTGCGTCTGGCCTACCGAAACCTGATCCTGCAGCTCGCCGCACACGACGTCGCCTCGACCGTCGAGGACGAGCCGGTGATGTGGCTGCCCGAGGTCGGGGCGTACCTGTCCGACCTGGCCGACGCCGCCCTCACCGCGGCACTGGCCGTCGCCTTCGCGGAGGTGTGCGGGGACAAGCCGATCTCGGTTCGCCTCGCCGTCGTCGCGATGGGCAAATGCGGTGCGCGCGAACTCAACTACGTCAGCGATGTCGACGTCATCTTCGTCAGTGACCCGGCCGACGGCACCGCGGCGCGCATCGCCGGCGAGATGATGCGCATCGGTTCACTCGCCTTCTTCGAGGTCGACGCCGCGCTGCGGCCCGAGGGGAAGTCCGGCGCGCTGACGCGGACCCTCGAATCGCATGTCGCCTACTACGAGCGCTGGGCCAAGACCTGGGAGTTCCAGGCGCTCCTGAAGGCACGGGCGATGACCGGCGACATGCAACTCGCCGACGACTACATCGCCGCCGTCAAACCGATGGTGTGGAAGGCCGCCGAGCGACCCGACTTCGTCCCCGAGGTGCAGAAGATGCGACGCCGGGTCGAATCGCTGGTGCCCGAGGCCGAGCGGGAACGCAACCTCAAACTGGGACGCGGCAGCCTGCGCGACGTCGAATTCGCGGTCCAGCTCCTGCAGATGGTGCACGGCCGGGTCGACGAGAACCTGCGAGTGATGCCGACCGTCGACGCACTGGCCGCGCTCACCGCGGGCGGTTATGTCGGACGCGACGACGCCGCGAATCTCAGTGCGTCGTACCAATTCCTGCGTCTGCTGGAGCATCGTCTGCAGCTGCAGCGGATGTCCCGGACCCACCTGCTGCCCCAGCCCGACGACCACGAGGCCCTCCGGTGGCTCGCGCGCGCCGCGCACATCCGGCGCGAGGGCGAACTCGACGCGACCGGGGTGCTGCGCGAACAGATCCGCCACCAGAGCCTGCGGGTCCGGCGCCTGCACCAGAAGCTGTTCTACCGGCCGCTGCTCGAAGCGGTCACACGCTTCAAGACCGACGAGCTGACCCTGACCGACACCTCGGCCGAGAGACGGCTGGCCGCACTGGGTTACGCGAAGCCCGAGCGCGCGCTGAGTCACATCCGCGCGCTGTCGAACGCGCCGGGGCGGCGTGGCCAGATCCAGCTCCTCATCCTGCCCCAGTTGCTCGAGCACATCGGGGACACCCCCGATCCCGACGCGGGTCTGCTGAACTATCGCCGGCTGTGCGAGGTCATGGAGGACACCGACTGGTTCCTGCGGCTGTTGCGCGACGACGGCGTCGTGGCGGCGCGGCTGATGAAGGTGCTCGGGACGTCGGAGTACATCGCGAACATGCTGATGCGTTCGCCCGAGGTGATCCACCAGTACTCCGACGGGCCCGACGGACCCAAGCTGTGCAACGTACGACCCGAGGACGTCGCCAAGGGCCTCATCGCGTCGACCGTCCGCCAGCAGGACATGAAACGCGCGGTGGCCGTGGCCCGGTCGCATCGACGGGCCGAGCTGGTCCGCATCGCTTCGGCCGACGTCCTGGGGCTTCTCGACGTGCCTGCCGTCTGCAACGCGCTGTCGAGTGTCTGGGCGGCGGTGCTCAACGCCGCCCTCACCGTAGCTATCGACATCTCCGAACGCGAGCGGGGGAGCCGGGCGCCGGCCCGCATCGCGGTGATCGGCATGGGCCGGCTGGGCGGCGGTGAGCTGGGCTACGGTTCGGACGCCGACGTGATGTTCGTGTGCCAGCCCGATCGGGACGCCGAGGAGTCCGAGGCGCTCAAGTGGGCGCAGACGATCGCGGAGAACGTGCGGTCGATGCTGGGCAGTCCCAGTGCGGATCCGCCGTTGGAGGTCGACACGGGTCTGCGCCCGGAGGGCCGGAACGGTCCCATCGTGCGGACCCTCGCGTCGTATGCCGCGTACTACGCGCAGTGGGCGCAGCCGTGGGAGGTCCAGGCGCTGCTCCGCGCGCACCAGGTCGCCGGCGACGAGGCGCTCGGCATCGACTTCCTGCACATGATCGATCACGTCCGCTATCCGGCCGGCGGGGTCAGCAACGACGCCGTCAAGGAGATCCGCCGGATCAAGGCCCGGGTGGACGCCGAACGTCTGCCGCGCGGTGCCGATCCGGCCACCCACACCAAACTCGGACGCGGCGGCCTCGCCGACATCGAGTGGACCGTGCAGCTGCTCCAGCTCAAGTACGCGCACCGCTACCGCAGCCTGCACAACACGTCGACCCTCGACTCGCTGGACGCCATCGGCGCCGCGGAGCTGTTGTCGGAGAACGACGTCGCGCTGCTCAAGGACGCCTGGACGACCGCGACGAAGGCGCGCAACGCGCTGGTCCTGGTCCGTGGCAAGCCGATCGACCAACTCCCCGGACCGGGCGCACAGCTGCGTCAGATCGCCTTCGCCGCCGGATGGCCGGAAGACCAGGCCAACGAATTCCTGGAGAATTATCTACGGGTCACGCGCCGGGCCAAGGCCGTGGTGCTCAAGGTCTTCGGGGCCTGACGCGCCGACGCGACTGACCAGGCCCGAGAAGGGCACAGACGAATCCGGCGGGGGACACCGGACCATTTGGGGGAGCGATGACGAGATTTCTGTGGGCGGCCGCGTACGTCCTGGGGTGGGCGATGCTCGCCGGCGTGGTGCTGGGCGTGTTCCTGCACTTCTACCCGTCGCGCGGCGACGTCGCGCTGTACCTCACGAGCGGGGTGCAATTCGCCCTCATCCCAGGGTTGATCGCGATCGTCGTCTTCGGGGTCCTGCGACGCTGGTTCATGCTGGCGCTCGCGGTCGTGGCGGCCGGCGCGCTGGCCTACACCCAGGTGCCCCTCGTCGTCGCCGAGCCCGTGCCGGCCGGCGAGCGGTTCACCGTGGTGTCGTCGAATCTGCTCTTCGGCGGTGGCGACCTCGGTGTGCTCGGGAAGATCGTCGCCGACGCCGATCCTGATCTGTTGTCGCTCCAGGAGGTCACACCGGAGGCGTTGGAGCGCCTGCGGCGCAGCGAGATCGGCCGCGCGCTGCCTCATCAGTTCGCGATCCCGTACACCTACGCGGCCGGCACCGCATTGTTCAGCAAGAAGCCGCTCGACGAGCGGTACAACATCCCGGGTACCGTGCTGCACAATCTGCAGGCCCGTACGGATCTGCCGGGGGCGGCGGGGACCCAGGTGCTGGCGATCCACCCGGCTGCTCCGCTGTGGGGCCGGAACTGGGACTGGCTCGCCGACATGGACACCCTCGCCGAGCATTTCGAGCAGCTTCCACCCGGGCGGGTCATCGCGATCGGGGACTACAACTCGACCTGGAATCACGCGAAGTACCGCAACCTGCTGACCAACGGACTCGTCGACGGGACCGACCTCGCGGGCGCGGGCTTCCTGCCGAGCTATCCCACCGACAAGCGGATCGGCAACCGGCCGCTGGTCGCCATCGACCGGGTCATCCTGCGCGGCTTCGTGGCGACCTCGATGGACACCCACTACCTTCCGGGTTCCGATCACCGGACTCTGGTGGTATCACTGGTGGCATCATGACCCCCGATCCCGAGAAGGCCGGACCCCAGACCGCCGACGGCCCGAGTGTTCCCGAGTACCCGAGTATCTCCGCGCGACTCCGATCGGCGACCGCGGTGGCGCACGAACGTGCCGAGCATGCTCCGTTCATCGACGATCTGATGTCGGGCCGGCTGGACACCGGGGAGTATCAGCGTCTCGCGATCCAGCTCTACTTCGTCTACGAGGCACTCGAGCGCGTCGGTGCGGAACTCGCCGGGGACCCGGTCGCCGACGCCGTGCTCGACCCGAAACTGCTACGCCTGCAACGACTGGGTGCCGACCTCGCGTCGTTCGGCATCGACCCGTCGCGTGAGACGCCGTTGCCGGCCGTGCGGCGTTATGTGACAGCGATCGAGTCCACCCGTGCCGATCCGGCGCGCTATGTGGCCCATCACTACACGCGTTACCTCGGCGACCTCAGCGGCGGCCAGGTGGTGGCCCATCGCATGCGGGAGCACTACGGCGTCGACGACGACGCGCTGAGTTTCTACTCGTTCGACGAGATCGACAAGCTCAAGCGCTACAAGGACGCCTACCGGGCGCGGCTCGACGCGCTACCCCTCGACGCGGACGGGATCGATCGTCTCGTCGACGAGGCCGTGGCGGCGTTCGATCACAACCAGGCAGTGTTCGGCGATCTCGACGGTGCCCGGGCAGCCTGACCCATAGGTCCGCCCGAGCGGCCGGGATCTGTCGAGCTCGGCTCAGTTGACCTGCAGCTTGACCGTGCGGTGCAGCACGACCTCGCTCACATCGTCGTGGCCCTTCACGAGCTCGATACGCAGCTGGTTGTCGTCGAGACGACTGGTGGTGCGAACCACGCGAGGGGTGCCTTCGAGGCTGATCCGGTCGCCGGGTACGAGGTCTTCGACATATACATCACGGGTCATCCGTCCAAACTACGGTCGTACCTTGTGAGTCGGCAGAGCAACAAGTCCTAAAAGTGATATGGATCACGTGTGAGGGTCGCCACGCCGGCGACCGATGCTTCGACGATCGCCGTTCACGGTCTCACCGTGAGACGAATCGTCGGCGCGATCGAGCTTGCTCTACGGGCCGGGCCGGCACACGTCAGGAGTCGGCGAGGAAAGCTGCGACGGCCATGCGCCCGAGGTGCGTGGCGCCGTTACTCTCTCGCCTCGGAGATGGACAGCACGACGGTGGTTCGCTCGTCGGAGTCCAGCGTGTCGTCGTCGGGAGTGTGATCGACCAACGAGAGGTGCGCGACGTTGGCGAGGTTCACGAGGTGAGCCGATCCCTCGAGTTCGAGGGCGATCGGTTCGCGTTGCCGGACCACATCGCGGACGAACTGCATCACCTCCGGGACCGACTCCGCGAACAGCAGGCGGATCTCGAACTCGTCGGACGTCAGAAGTGTGCCCATGCGGCTCATCGTCGCACGGTGCGCCGGTCGAATTGGGCGCCTCGCGCGGATTGACGTGCCGGTAGATGTACAACGAAACGGCCCGCTCGGCGATCGGAGTGCGATCGCGGAGCGGGCCGAGTCGATATGAGCCGAGTGGCTCAGCAGTCGTAGTACAGCGAGAACTCGTACGGGTGCGGACGGATCTGCACCGGCTCGATCTCGTTCTCACGCTTCAGCGCGATCCAGGTCTCGATGAGGTCCTCGGTGAACACGCCACCGGCGGTGAGGTACTCGTGATCCTCTTCGAGGCGGTCGATGACCGCGGCCAGCGAGGTCGGAGCCTGCGGGATGCTCTTCGCCTCCTCCGGCGGGAGCTCGTAGAGGTCCTTGTCGACGGGCTCGTGCGGCTCGATCTTGTTCTTGATGCCGTCCAGGCCGGCCATCATCATCGCGGCGAACGCCAGGTACGGGTTGCCCGAGCTGTCCGGGCAACGGAACTCGAGGCGCTTGGCCTTCGGGTTGTTGCCGGTGATCGGGATACGCACACAGGCCGACCGGTTGCGCTGGCTGTAGACGAGGTTGATGGGGGCCTCGTAGCCCGGCACCAGACGCTTGTAGGAGTTGACCGTCGGGTTGGTGAAGGCCAGCAACGACGGCGCGTGGTGCAGGATGCCGCCGATGTAGTAGCGCGCCAGATCCGACAGGCCCGCGTAGCCGGCCTCGTCGTGGAACAGCGGCTTGCCGTCCTTCCACAGGGACTGGTGGGCGTGCATGCCCGAGCCGTTGTCACCGAACAGCGGCTTCGGCATGAAGGTGACCGACTTGCCGTTCTGCCACGCGGTGTTCTTGATGATGTACTTGAACAGCTGCACGTCATCGGCTGCGTGGAGCAGCGTGTTGAACTTGTAGTTGATCTCCGCCTGGCCCGCGGTGCCGACCTCGTGGTGGCCGCGCTCGAGCTCGAAGCCCGAGTTCTGCAGGTTGGTCGACATCTCGTCGCGCAGGTCGACGTAGTGGTCGTACGGAGCGACGGGGAAGTAGCCACCCTTCGGGCGGACCTTGTAGCCGAGGTTCGGGCTGCCGTCGGGATCGGTCGGGGACGCGGTGTTCCACCAGCCGGACTCGGACTCGACCTCGTAGAAGGTGCCGTTCATCTCGGAGCCGAAGGACACCGAGTCGAAGATGTAGAACTCGGCCTCGGCGCCGAAGAAGCAGGTGTCCGCCACGCCGGTGGAGGCGAGGTAGTCCTCGGCCTTGCGGGCGACGTTGCGCGGGTCGCGGCTGTAGGCCTCACGGGTGAACGGATCGTGGACGAAGAAGCTGAGGTTCATCGTCTTGGCCTTGCGGAACGGGTCGATCCGCGCGGTGGCCGGGTCGGGCAGCAGCATCATGTCCGACTCGTTGATGGACTGGAAGCCACGCACCGACGAGCCGTCGAATGCCAGACCGTCCTCGAAGACGTCCTCGTCGAAGGCCGACGCGGGGATCGAGAAGTGCTGCATGACACCGGGCAGGTCGCAGAATCGGATGTCGACGTACTCGACACCTTCCTTCTTGATGCCCTCGAGTAGTTCTTCTTTACTGCTGTACACCGTGCGGTGACTCCTTCGTGATCGGTGGTCCGTGTATGGGGACACGCCACATCCGCCACTGAGAAACAGCAGCGGATCTCAGCGGCAACCGTATGGAGGCGAAGTTGCCCATGCGCTAAGTCCGTGTTTCCCCCGTGTTACACGCGAGTGGTATTCGCTACACGGTGTGTCCGGGGCGCGACGCACTCGGCGCACCCCAACCCTAGCGGGAGGCCCGAACGGGCGGGACGGGTCGCCACAACCAGCGACTACGATGGTTCCCAGTGCGGCGACGACGCGGACCGAGGGGGTTGCGCGGTCGCGTGAGAGGAGTCATCACCGATGGGACGAGTCACGGGTTCCTGGCTGTCGGGACCGCAGATCGGTCCCGCGACCGGCGTGGACAACGAGTACCGAGGGCAAGATCTCGGCCTGCCGGAGAGCGGTCCCGGTTCGCTGGCGACCGGCTGGCCGCGGGTCGCGGCTCTGCTCGTCGACTGGCTGATCGCCGGTGGTCTGGCAATGGCGTTCGTCGGGTTTCCCTCGCCCCACCTGGGCACCACCCAGCTGGGCATCTGGTTCGTCATGGGCGTCTTCGCGGTGACGCTGTTCGGCTTCACACCCGGCCAGCTCGTCATCGGGATGCGAGTTGCGCGAGTCGACTTCGGCGTTGAACGCAACACCGCGGAGGCGACCGGCGAACAGAGCCCGGCTGCCGTCGGGATCGTTCGGGCCTTCTTCCGTCAGCTGCTGATGGTGTTCCTGGTTCCGGCCCTGATCAACGATTACAACGGACGCGCTCTCCACGACCGCGCGACCGGCACCGCGCTCGTCCGGACCCGCTGACAGGCGCCGAGCCGCCCGCGGACCCACCACTCACCGACAAACCCACCACCGGATCGGACTTGGTCCAGATCGGTGGTGGGTTTGGTCGTATGCAGGGCGCACAGTCGATGGGATTCAGCGCACGGTCGACGGAATCGGGCGCCCAGTCGACGGGATTGACGCCCAGTCGACGGGTGTGGCGTCAGCCGCGGCGGCGTGCCGTCCGCTGCATGCTGCGCATCTTGGCGTTCCCGGGCAGGGGCCCCTTCGGCATCCCGGGGCCGGGAGCCTTGCTGCCGAGGGCGGAGAGCCGTCCCTCGAGGGTCTCCATCCGCTTGCGGTCGATGTTGCTGGGCAGCTTGTTGAGGTGCCGCTCGAGCTTCGACAGCGGGACCTGGCCGTCGTCGTTGCCGACCATGATCTCGTAGATCGGGGTGTCGCCGACGACGCGCGCGACCTTCTTCTTCTCCTGGCCGAGCAGGGACTTGATGCGCGTGGGCGAGCCCTCACCCACGAGGATGACGCCCGGCTTGCCGATGACCCGGTGCACGGCGTCGAGCTGGGACGTCCCGGCGACGGCCTGCTTCACCCGCCACTGTCCGCGCATGTTGCCCAGCGCCCATCCCGCGGCGCCCGGCTGTCCCTCGGCCTTGGTGTACACGTTCTTCTGGACCCGGCGGCCGAACAGGATGAACGCGCCCAGGATGCCCAGCACCACGCCGAGGGGGATCAGCAGCCACGGCGAGCCGAGCACGAACCCGAGGACGGTGAAGACGGCGATCGACAGGACGATCACACCCACCATGTAGGGGATGAGCCGTTTGTCTTCCTTGCGCTGCATCTGGAAGGCCTGCCACAGCTGCTGGCGCCGTTCCTTCGATGCCGCCTTACGGGCCTTCTTCTTCTCGGCCTTGACCTCTTTGTTCACCTGCGCCTTTGCCATGAGGCCAGTTTACGTCCGCGCGTCCGGCGACCGCCGGAAAGGTCACCGGACGCCGCACGAGGGGTCAGCGGGCGAGGCGTGCCATCAGGCTGGAGGCCTCCTGGCTTGCCGATCCCTCGGCTGCCAGGTGGGCCAGAGCGGGTGAGATGTCGCGGCCGTGGTGGGCCATCGCCTGCGCATAGAGCCGGCCTGCCCGGTACGACGAGCGCACCAACGGACCCGCCATGACACCGGCGAAACCGACCTCGGTGGCGAACTCGGAATGGTCGACGAACTCCTCGGGCTTGACCCAGCGCTCGACCGGATGATGCCGCGGCGACGGGCGCAGGTACTGCGTGATGGTCAGGATGTCGCAGCCCGCCTCGTGCAGATCCACGATCGCCGACTGCACCTCCTGCGGTGTCTCACCCATGCCCAGGATTAGATTCGACTTCGTCACCAGACCGAAATCGCGTGCGGCGGTGAGGACTTCGAGGGACCGCTCGTAGCGGAACGCCGGGCGGATGCGCTTGAAGATGCGCGGCACGGTCTCGAGGTTGTGTGCGAGCACCTCGGGCCGGGCGTCGAAGACCTCGGCCAGCAGATCGGGCTTGGCATGGAAGTCCGGAATGAGGTTCTCGACACCGGTGCCGGGATTGAGGCGATGGATCGCGCGGACGGTCTCGGCGTAGAGCCAGGCACCCTCGTCGGGCAGGTCGTCGCGGGCCACGCCGGTGATGGTCGAGTAGCGCAGGCCCATCGCCTGCACGCTCTCGGCGACGCGGCGGGGTTCGTCGCGGTCGAGGGCGGCGGGCTTGCCGGTGTCGATCTGGCAGAAGTCGCAGCGGCGGGTGCACTGTTCGCCGCCGATGAGGAAGGTCGCCTCGCGGTCTTCCCAGCACTCGTAGATGTTGGGGCAGCCGGCTTCTTCGCAGACGGTGTGCAGGCCTTCACGCTTGACCAGGCCCTTGAGTTCGGTGAACTCCGGGCCCATCGTCGCGCGGGTCCGGATCCACTCCGGCTTGCGTTCGATGGGGGTCTGCGCGTTGCGCACCTCGAGGCGGAGCAGTTTGCGGCCTTCGGGGGCGGGGTTTGAGGGTGCCGTTGCCGAGGGTGTGGCTTCGGGGGCACCGGGTCCGGGGGTGAGGGGGGACGCGGTCACTGTATCGATCCTACGCTTGCAGAAGTGGGTGTTCCGGACTGTGTGGCGGCGGTCGCCGGGGTGCCGGTGGTGTCGGAATGGGTGACGTCGAAAGTGGGTGCGTCGAGTGCGGACAGCACCGCGTCGGCGGTGACGTCGAGCACGTCGTGCACCGACAGCGGCCGCGCGAGTTCGCGGGCGAGCGAGGTCACCCCGGCGTCGGCGATCCCGCAGGGGACGATCGCCTCGAAGGCTGCCATGTCGGGGTCGACGTTGAGCGCGAACCCGTGCAACGCGACTCCGCGCGCGACGCGGATACCGATCTGCCCGAGCTTGCGTTCCCCGGCGTCATCGGTGATCCACACTCCCGACCGGCCGTCGACGCGCCCGGTCGTCACGCCGAGTCCGGCGCAGACCGAGATGAGTGCTGCCTCGAGCCGCCGTACGTACTCGACGACGTCCAGCGGCTCGGCGAGCTTGACGATCGGGTAGCCGACGAGCTGCCCGGGGCCGTGCCAGGTGATCCGCCCGCCGCGGTCGACGTCGACCACCGGTGCGCCGTTCGTGGGCCGGTCGGAGTCCTCGGTGCGTTTGCCCGCGGTGTAGACGGAGGGGTGCTCCAGCAGGAGCAGGACGTCGTGGTCGAGGAGGCCGTCCGCGCGTTCGGTGGCCAGACCGTGCTGCATGTCGTAGGCAGCCTGGTAGTCGAGGACGCCGAGCCGACGGATCTCGACCGGTTCGGTACTCGCGCGGATCGGACGATCAGTCATGGCGATTGGTTCCGGTGGCGTAGGCCAGGGCCTCGTCGACACCGGGATGGGTGAAGGTGAATCCGTGATCGGTCAGCACCTCAGGTGCAACGCGTTGACTGAACAAAATCATTTCCTCGGCCATCTCGCCGCCGACCCGGCGCGCCGCGAAGGCCGGAACCTTGAGCACCGTCGGGCGGTGTACGGCGCGGCCCAGCGCCGACGCGAACTCGCCGAACGGCACCGCGCCGGGCGCGCTCAGGTTCACGGGCCCGGACACGTCGGAGTCGAGGAGGAACTCGATGGCACGTACCTCGTCGATGAGGCTGATCCAGGAGAAGTACTGCTTCCCGTCGCCGATGGGTCCGCCGAGCCCCAGCTTGAACAGCGGACGAAGCTTGCCGAGAAGACCGCCCTGCGCACTCAACACCGGTGCGGTCCGCAGGAGGACCAGGCGCGTGTCGGTGCCGACGTTGGTACGGGCGGCGGCCTCCCAGTCGACGACCAGGTCCGCGAGGAATCCCTCTCCGGGACCGTCGGTTTCGACGGCGGGACGGCTGCCTGTGTCGCCGTAGAAGCCGGACGCACTGGCGCTCACGAACGTGGGGATGCCGAGATCACGCACGGCCTCGGCGAGGACCTCGGTCGGCGTGACCCGGGAGTTCCGCAGCTCCTGTTTGAAGCGCCCGGTCCACCGGCCGTTTCCGACCCCCACGCCGCCGAGCGACACCACCGCCTCGACGCCCTCGAGACTCTCGGGCGGCACGCCGATGGTCTCGGGATCCCAGCTGAACTCGTCATCGGCGCGTGCCTCGCGGCGGACCAGACGGGTGATCGTGTGGCCCGCCGCGCGCAGCGAGTTGACCAGGGCGTTGCCGATGAGCCCCTGCGAACCTGCGACGGCGATGCGCATCGTGAGTCCTCGGTGTGCCGTAACCGGAGATCCGGGCTAGAGGCCCAGGTCCGCGGCGAAGGCGGCCTCTTCGAGGCGCTTCTTCACCGTGGTGAGGAAGCGGCCCGCGTCGGCGCCGTCGATGAGGCGGTGATCGTAGGTCAGCGGCAGGTAGGACATCGACCGCACTGCGATCGACTCCGAGCCGTCCTCGCCGGTGATGACGACCGGACGCTTGACGATCGCTCCGGTACCGAGCATCGCGGCCTGCGGGGGGACCAGGATCGGGGTGTCGAAGAGCGCACCCTGACTGCCGATGTTGGTGATGGTGAAGGTGCCGCCGGCGAGCTCGTCGGGCTTGAGGCCGTTGGAGCGTGCCCGCGCCGCGATGTCGGCGATGGCGCGTGCCAGGCCGGCGATCGACAGGTCATCGGCGTTGTGGATCACCGGCGACAGCAGTCCCTGCGGGGTGTCGACTGCGATGCCGAGATGCACCTTGTCGTAGTAGGTGATCTCCTTCTTGTCCTCGTCGATCGAGGCGTTGACGTTGGGATGCGCCTTCAGCGCCTCCACGACGGCCTTCGCGATGAACGGGAGGTACGTCAGGTTGACACCCTCGGAGGCCTTGAAGTTCTCCTTGGCCGCCTTGCGGAGTCCGGCGATGCGGGTCATGTCGACCTCGAAGACCTGCGTGAGCTGTGCGCTCTGCTGCAGCGACTCGCGCGTCTTCTTGGCGGTGATCTGACGGATGCGGTTGATCTTCTGCGTGGTCCCGCGCAGCTCGGCCAGCTCGGGGCGGATCTCAGGCGATGCGGACTTCCCGGCCGATGCCGCGGGTGCCGACGGAGCAGCAGCGGCGGGCTTCTGCTCGGGGGCAGGTGCCTTGGCCTCCTCGGCGGCGGCGAGCACGTCCTGCTTGCGGATCCGGCCACCGACACCGGTGCCCTTGATCGCGTTGAGGTCGATGTTGTTCTCCGCGGCCAGCTTGCGCACCAGCGGGGTCACGTACGGAGTCGACTCGACGGTCGGCGGATCGGACTTCTCCGCGGCCTGCGACTTGGGCTCCGAGGTCTTCGGTTCGGCCTTGGGTGCGGGCTTCTGCTCCTCCTCGGGGGCGGGCGCCTGCTCGGGCTCGGGTTCCGGCTCCGACTTCTGCTCGGGCTCGGGCTCGGGCTCGGGCTCGGGTTCCGGCTCCGGTTCGGGCTCCTTCTTCGACGGTGCTGCCGAGGCATCACCGATGACGGCGAGCTTGCCGCCGACCTCGATCACGTCGTCCTCCTGCGCGAGGATCTCGAGCAGGGTGCCGGCGACGGGGGAGGGGATCTCGGTGTCGACCTTGTCGGTGGAGACCTCGAGGAGCGGTTCGTCGGCGGCGACCTCGTCGCCGACGGACTTCAGCCAGTTGGTGACGGTGCCCTCGGTGACCGATTCGCCGAGTTCGGGCATGAGCACGTCGGTGCCCTCTGCGGAGCCGGAACCGGTGTCGGCCGTTGGCTTCTCGGCGGGAGCGTCCTCATCGGTGGAGGGCTCCTCGGCGGCCTGCTCGGGCTCGGGCTCGGGGGCGGCCTCGGTCGGCTCGTCGCCGCCGGCGGAATCCGAGCCGGAATCGTCCGAGCCGGAATCGGCCTCGTCGGCGTCACCGATGAGGGCGAGGTCGCCGCCGACCTCGACGACGTCGTCCTCCTGGGCGATGATCTTCGTCAGCACACCCGAAGTGGGCGCCGGGATCTCGGTGTCGACCTTGTCGGTCGACACCTCCAGCAATGGTTCGTCGGCCTCGACGGTGTCGCCCTCCTCCTTCAGCCACCGGGTGACTGTCCCCTCGGTGACACTTTCACCAAGGGCGGGCATCTGGACGGAGAAGGCCATCGTTGTGAACTCCTGAACTCGACGTGGTGGTCTGTAGGTGATGCCCAATGGTGTGTGCGCCGTGGGCACGGGGTCGGGGGCGGTTCGGAGCCCGCGCAGATGAGTGGCGGATCAGCCGCTCATCCCCGCGGCCAACCCTACCCGTAGGGTGCGTCGCCGACTCGGTTCGGCTCGTACTCGTCGGTAACGATTCTCATCGGGCCGGTGCGCGGGTGCCGGTTGCTGTCGGTCAGCCGTTCGCGGCGATGTCCTCGAGCACCGCGGCGATGGTCCGGACGGGCACGCCCGTACCGCCTTTCGTGGTGTAGCCCCAGGCCCCTCCGGTGTTGAAGGCGGGTCCGGCGATGTCGATGTGGGCCCACTGCACGTCCTCCGGCACGAACTCCTTCAGGAAGATGCCGGCGGCGAGCATCCCGCCCCAGCGGTGCGGGGTCACGTTCGCCAGGTCCGCGACGCGGGACTTCAGGTCGGCGCGGAGTTCCGCGGGCAGCGGCATGGCCCAGGCGTTCTCGCCGACATCGGCCGACCGGGCCGCCACGCGGTCGCGGAACTCGTCGGTGCCCATCACGCCGGGAGTTCGGGTGCCGAGCGCCACCATCTGCGCGCCGGTCAGGGTCGCGGTGTCGATGAGGTAGTCGGGATCGTCCTCGCAGGCCCGCACGATGGCGTCGGCGAGGATCAGACGACCCTCGGCGTCGGTGTTGAGGACCTCGACGGTCCGTCCGCCGTACTGCGTCAGCACATCACCGGGCCGCTGCGCGGTCGACGACGGCATGTTCTCGGCCATCGGCACGGTCGCGGTGACCGTGACGTCGACGTCGAGGCGGGCGGCCAGGATGGTCGCGGCGATGACCGCGGCGGCGCCACCCATGTCGGAGGTCATGGCGTCCATGTTCGCGGCGGGCTTGATCGAGATGCCGCCGGTGTCGAAGGTGATGCCCTTGCCGACCAGCGCGACCTTCTTGGGCGACTTCTTGGCGGTGTGGGTCAGTCGGACCAGGCGCGGCAACCGGGAGGATCCCTTGCCGACGCCGATGATCCCGCCGTAACCCTGGGCCTCGAGCTGTTTGTCGTCGAGGATCTCGACCTTGAGGCCGGCCTTGCTCCCGAGCGTGCGGGTGCGGGCGGCGAACTCCTCAGGATAGAGGTGACTCGGCGGGGTGTTGACGAAGTCGCGGGCGATGGCGACGGAGTCGGCGACCGCGACGGCCCGCTCCAGGCCCGCCCTGGCCTCCTTGGACTTCGATTCGACGAGCAGCGTGATGCGTTGCGGCGGAGTCCTCTTCGGCTTCGACTTCGCCGAGCGGAACTCGTCGAACCGGTAGGCGCCGAGGAACAGGCCCTCGGCCGCGGCGGCCAGGTCGATCGCGGAGAGCGTGGTGGACACCGACTCGTGTCCGTCGAGTTCGCGGGCGACGATGCCCGCTGCCTGCCGGACCTGATCGGCGTCGTCGAGGTTGTCGGCGTCGCCGAGGCCCACGGCGACGACGACATCGACCGGCAACGAATCGGGAGCCGCGGTCCGGGTGACCTCGCCGTGCGAGCCGGTGGCCCCGAGCGCGGTGAGGGCGGCGCTGATGGCGGCCGCCTGGGCGTCGTCGAGGATGCCGTCACCGATGGCCAGGGTCGGTTCGGTGGCGGGGCCGTCGGCGTCGTCGTCGGGGGACGACGTGCTGATCAGGCCGATGACCAGGGCGGAATCGTCCTTGCCGATCGAGGTGGACAGTTCGAGTTCGGGGCCGCGCGCGCGGTCGACGGTGTCGTTCTTGCTCACCCGCTCAACTCTGCCACAGCGCCGACGCGGCGGGGCTGCCACGAACCTCATCGGCCGGGACGCGGCGTCTCGGGTGCATGCGTGGACAACGGCCGGCCGGTACCACCCGTGGCGTTCTGCGCCGCCGCCGGCGCGGATGGTCCGCGCCCCGGCGGCACGGATCGCCCGATAGCGTGGACGCCATGAGTGAACTCCTCGCCGGGCCGATCGCCGACCGTCATGCCGCACTGGGGGCCACCTTCGCCGAGTTCGGTGGCTGGAACATGCCGGTGTCGTACTCGGGCACCGTCGCCGAGCACGCGGCGGTGCGGGAGAGCGTGGGCATCTTCGACGTCAGCCATCTCGGCAAGGCGCTGGTGTCCGGGGCGGGCGCGGCGGCGTTCGTCAACTCGACGCTCACCAACGACCTCGGCAAGATCGTCCCCGGCAAGGCTCAATACACGTTGTGCTGCAACGATTCCGGTGGTGTCGTCGATGACCTGATCGCCTATCTCGTCGGTGACGACGAGGTGTTCCTGGTGCCCAACGCGGCGAACACCGCGGCTGTCGTGGCCCAGCTGCAAGCCGTTGCGCCGGAGGGTATCTCGATCACCGACCGGCACCGCGACCTGGCCGTCCTGGCGGTACAGGGGCCGAGATCGCCCGACATCCTCACCGGGCTCGGGTTGCCGGCCGACATGGAGTACATGGCCTTTGCCGACGCCGATCTGGCGACGGCCGACGGTCCGGCTCGCGTGCGGGTCTGCCGGACCGGATACACCGGTGAGCGGGGGTACGAGATCGTGCCGCGATGGGACGACGCCGGTGCAGTCTTCGACGTCCTGCTGGAGGCGATCACCGCGGCCGGCGGGCTGCCCGCGGGACTGGGCGCCCGGGACACCCTGCGCACCGAGATGGGTTATGCCCTGCACGGACACGAGCTCGGTCCGGACATCTCGCCGGTACAGGCGCGTTCGAGCTGGGCGGTCGGCTGGGACAAGCCGTCGTTCTTCGGCCGCGACGCGCTGCTGGCCGAGAAAGAGGCCGGTCCGTCGCGTCGTCTGTATGGGCTGCGGGCGACCGGGCGCGGGGTGCCGCGGGCCGGATGCGCGGTTCGTCTCGCGGGCGACTCCCAGAGCGGGGGGCAGATAGGGACCTGTACGTCGGGCACGTTCTCGCCCACGCTGAAACAGGGCATCGCGCTCGCGCTGCTGGACACGGCGTCGGGTGTGCGCAAGGGCGACGAGGTCGTGGTCGACGTCCGCGGCCGCGACCTCGCGTGTGAGGTCGTGATCCCGCCGTTCGTGCCGTCGCACGTGTGACCTGCGGCCACCGGCACGAGGCCCCGCCCGGGTCCGGGGGTGACCCACGGGGCACGGAATTGCTTTTGTGGCCGGCGGTACGATGGCGCCATGACCTTGGAGTTCAACCGTACCAAGCACCCGCACCCGGTGTCTGAGGGCCGGCGCGCGGAGATCTTGTCCGCCCCGGGATTCGGGCGCCACTTCACCGACAACATGGTGATGATCGACTACGACGCCGAGGTGGGTTGGCACAGCGCCACGGTGAAGCCGTACGGTCCGATCGCGCTGGACCCCGCCGCCACGGTCCTGCACTACGGCCAAGAGGTGTTCGAGGGACTCAAGGCCTATCGGCAGCCGGACGGTTCGATCGCCGCGTTCCGGCCGGAGGCCAACGCGGCACGGCTGCAGCGCAGTGCCGAACGACTCGCGATGCCGGCGCTGCCGGTCGAGGATTTCATCGGCTCGCTCAAGGCCCTGCTGGCCGCGGACAACGAGTGGGTGCCCGCCGCCGGCGGCGAGGAGTCGCTGTACCTGCGTCCGTTCATGTTCGCCTCGCAGGCGAGCCTGGGCGTGAATGCTCCGTCCACGAGCTACATCTATTCGGTCATCGCCTCACCGGCGGGCGCCTACTTCGCCGGCGGCATCAAGCCGGTGAGCGTCTGGCTCTCCACCGAGTACGTCCGCGCGGCGCCGGGCGGCACCGGATTCGCCAAGTGCGGAGGCAATTACGCCGCGGCGTTCCTCGCGCAGCGGCAGGCGACCGAGCAGGGTTGCGACCAGGTCGTGTGGCTCGACGCGATCGAACGCCGCTTCATCGAGGAGATGGGCGGCATGAATCTGTTCTTCGTGTTCGGTTCGGGCGCCGACGCCCGACTGGTGACCCCCGAACTGTCGGGGTCACTGCTGCCGGGGATCACCCGTTCGTCGCTGCTCACGCTGGCCACCGACGCCGGTTTCGAGGTCGAGGAACGCAAGATCACCACCGAGGAGTTGCGCAAGGGCGTGGCCTCGGGCGACATCACCGAGGTGTTCGCCTGTGGCACCGCCGCGGTCATCACCCCGGTCGGTCGGGTCAAGGGTGAGAACGAGGACTACACCATCAACAACGGCGAGACCGGCGAGGTGACGCAGGCATTGCGTGACACCCTGACCGGCATCCAGCGGGGGACGTTCGCCGACACCCACGGCTGGATGACGGAGCTCTACCGCAGCTGAACGTTCGCGTGACGGGTCCCGTGGCGGGTCAGAGCAACAGCCCGACGACGGCGAGTGCGACCCCGACTTCGATGGTCGCGCCCAGTACGTCACCGGTGATCCCGCCCATCCGGCGCGCACAATGCCGGGTGAACCACCAGGCGAACGCGGCGACACCGAGCACGATCGCGATTCCTCGGACGACGGCGGCCACCTCGAGGTGGCCGCCGTCGAATCCGTTGGCGGACAGTCCGAGTGGGACGGCCGCTACGAGCGCGAGAACCAGCCACACGGCGACGGAGAGATGTTGTGTGCCCGCGACCAGGGCGCCGAAACCGTTGGGGTGGGCCGGTTTCAGCGACCTCCGGGTGCCGACGACGGCGCCGATCCGGCCGAGGCCGATGGCGAAAGCCAGGCCGTACCACTGTGACTCATCGGCGAGTGCGGCGAAGCCGGTCGACTGCACAGCGAGTACCAGGACCAGGGTGGCCACCCCGAAGGGGCCGACGGTGCCGCTGCGCATCACCTCGGTGACCCGATCGGGTGGCCCGTAACACCCCAGTCCGTCAGCGGTGTCGGCGAGCCCGTCGAGGTGCATGCCCCGGGTGGCCGCGGCGAGCAGGACGACGACGAGCACGCCGATCAGCAAGGTCGGGAGTCCGGTGTGGGTGAGCCCGAAGGCCACAAATGCCGACGCGGCACCCAGGAGCGCGCCCACCACCGGGACCGACGCCATCACCGCCGCACCCAGCGACCGATCGGGCGCGTCCGACGCGTGTCCGCCGACGGGCACGACCGTCAGCCAGCTGACGGCCGTACGGAGCGCCCGGGTCGGCGGAATCATGGCGGATCCGTTCGGCGTCAGGATGTCTCGGCGTCGTTTGCGGTGTCCCCGGCCGGGGTGCTCTTGTCGGACACGCCGGCTTCGTCGAAGGTGGCCATCGAGACGAGCAGGTCGGCGGCCGCCTGCACGATCGGCAACGCCAGAACGGCGCCGCTGCCCTCACCGAGCCGCATCGACAGATCGAGAACCGGGACCAGATCGAGGTGTTCGAGCGCGATCTGATGGGCGGGTTCGACCGACCGGTGCCCGGCGATCCACCAGCGCATCGCCCCCGGCGCGAACTCGTTGGCGACCATGGCCGCGGCCGTGATCACCACGCCGTCGAGGATGACCGGCGTCCGGCGTAGGGCCGCTTGTGCGAGGAATCCGACCGTGGCGGCCAGGTCGGCTCCGCCGACGGCGGCCAGCAAGGCGAGCGGGTCGTGGATCACCTTGCGCGCGCGGCGCATACCGTCACGGATCGCGGCTGTCTTGCGCATCCACCCGGCGTCGTCGACACCGGTTCCCCGACCGACGATCTCGACCGGTTCGCGCCGGGTCAGCGCGCCGATGAGGACCGTCGCCGGGGTGGTGTTGCCGATGCCCATCTCACCGGCGATCAGCAGATCGGTGCCCGAGTCGATCAGGTCGTCGGCGATCGCGCGCCCGGCGGCCAGGGCCTCGCGCGCCTCCGCGAGAGTGATCGCGTCGGTGGTTCGGAGGTCGTCACTGCTGCGACGGACCTTATACCGCGACAGTTCGGGTGCGGTGTCGGCGTCGACGGACATGTCGACCACCTTGACCGCCGCGCCGACGCGTCCCGCCATGACGTTCACCGCGGCACCGCCCGCTGAGATGTTGGCGACCATCTGCGCGGTCACCTCGGGCGGGAACGCCGACACTCCGCCGCGGGCGACGCCGTGGTCGCCGGCGAAGACGACGACGGTGGGGGAGGTGAGGGGTGCGGGCGGGCACTGGCCCTGGCATGCGGCGATCCAGACGCCGATCTCCTCGACGCGACCCAGTGATCCCGGCGGCTTGGTGAGCGTCGCCTGTCGGTTGCGGGCGTCCTGGGCGACCAGCTCGTCCGGCGGCCTGACGGGCGCGAACACCTCGGCATCGGTGGGGTCCGGCCGGGGACGCTCGGAGAGCCCCACGCCCCCAACGGGTTCGGGAGCTTTGGAAACGGTCGCGGCGACCGGGTCCGACGGTGCCGAGGCGGGCTCACCGCGGTCCGGCGTCGTCGCCACCGGCGCCGGGGTGTCTGTGCTGTCGGTCGTGTCCTTCTCGGTGGTGTCCGTCTCGGTGGTGCCCGGGCCCGGCGCCTCGACGCCCGCCGCCGGGCCGTCAGGTGTGCTGGTCGTCGCGGGCTGCGGTTCGGCCGGGAGATGGAGAACCCGGCCGGCGACGACGAGATCGACGCGCTCGCAGACCTGCGCCACCCGGACGTTGAGGGTGCCGAGCAGGTCCTGGAAGACCCGACCGGCGGGGGTGGGGGGAACGAGCGAGAGCCCGGCTTCGGGGCTGATGAGCACCACGTCGGCGGTCATGGCGGCCAGGGCGTCGCAGAGGTCGTCGATCGGACCGTCGAGGTCGATCTCCGAACCCGAGGTCCAGCCGTGCACGGCGTCGATCTGCGCGGTGAGCCAGTTACCCAGATCGTCGACCAGGGCCGGGATGTCGGGCGCGGCGCGCAGAGCGTGTCCGAGGTCGGTCGTCTCGATCGTCGTGTACCGGTCGTCGCGGCGCTCGCGATGTAACCGAACGCGGTCCATCCAGTCCCCGTCAGAGGACGTCAGCGGGCCGGTGGCGAGGTAGCGGATCTGCCGGTGGTCGCCGAGAAGCGACTCGCCGTGCGCGGACTTACCCGAGCGCACGCCTCCCAGGACGAGGGTGCGCACTGCGCGATCGGTCATCGATCAGACTTCGTCGCCCGGTGAGACCATCGGTTTGGGGGCGCGCATCTTGCGCAGCTGCATCGCACGGGTGAAGGCATACCAGCCCAGCTTGAAGCCCCCGTCGCTGGACTCGGGGAAACGTTCGGCGACGCGCCGGTTGACCATGCGGCCCAGGATCACACCGTCGATGGCCATCAGCACGACGAAGGCGACCAGGATCAGGTTCGTCAGTGCGGCGGCCTGCGGGACCAGGAACATCAGCACGATCAGCAGGATGGCGAACGGCATGAACAGCCCGGCGAAGTTGCGTCGCGCGTCGACGATGTCGCGGGTGTAGCGCCGCGAGGCGCCCTTGTCGCGCGGCATGAGGTAGGCCTCGTCGCCGGACATCATCCGTTCCCGCTGCTGGAGCCGCTTCTCGCGTCGCTCGGCGGAGAGTGCGCGCTTCTCCTCCTTGGAGAGCGACGACTTGAGTTCCTTCTTACGGGCGCGAGCCTCGGAGCGGTTCGTCGGCGGCGGCGCGACCGGACCGCGACGCCGGTTCTCGGCCTGGCGACGAGACGGCGTCGGGCGTCCCTTGCCCGGGGTGTACTTGCTGCCCTTGGCGGAGGGCGCGACGTCGGTGCCGGACTCGTCGTCGGCGGTGTAGGTGGAGACCGAGCTGTCGCCGGAATCCGCCTGGGTGTCGTCCTTCTTCCATGGCAGCTTCACGCCTGTAGAGCCTAGGTGATCGGTGTTGCGAGACAAACGCGTGGTCGTCGCTTTTGGGTGGTCGTCTCCCGCAGCCGGGGAGACGGCGGGGCATCCGGGGTCTCGGCGTCGTCCCGTGGGGCCCGCCCGGCTCCGCCGAGCGCTGCCGGGTTCTGTCCGGCTACCTATACTCCGTGCTCATGACCGGGAATGATGCGCCGCGCGGTGCGACGACGACGGAGTCGGCGACGGGATCAGGGTGCGCGTCCTGATCGCGCCGGACTCGTTCGGCGACACCATGTCCGCGGTGGTCGCCGCGCGTGCGATCGCCCGGGGGTGGGGTGCCGCACGGCCGGATGACGAACTCGTCGTGGCCCCGCAGTCGGATGGCGGCCCCGGATTCGTCGACGTCCTGGCGTCGCGGTTCGGGACCGTGATCAGGGAATCGGTGACCGGGCCGCTCGGCGCGGGGGTCACCGCCCGGTGGCTTCTCGACGAACCCTCGACCACCCCCGACGAACCCTCGACCGCCTACATCGAGTGCGCGCAGGCCTGCGGTCTGCACCAGCTCGGTGGCACGCCGACACCGCGAACCGCGGTGGCGGCCGGCACCCACGGTGTCGGTGAGCTCGTCGCGGCGGCGCTGGCTCGTGGGGTGGGCCGGATCGTGATCGGACTCGGTGGCAGTGCCTCCACCGACGGCGGTGTGGGCCTGGTCGAAGCCCTCGGGGGCGGCGATCACGCCCGTGAACGACTCCGTGGGCTGGAGCTGATAGTGGCGTCGGACGTGGAGAACCCACTCCTGGGGCCGCTGGGCGCAGCAGCCGTGTTCGGTCCGCAGAAGGGTGCCGACCCGGACACCGTCGCCCTTCTCGAGAAGCGACTCGACGACTGGTCGCGCACCCTGGGTGCGCTCGCCGGCCGGGACATCGCCGACGAGCCGGGCGCCGGTGCCGCGGGTGGCCTCGGTGCTGCGCTCCTCGCTCTCGGCGCTACTCGCGTGTCCGGTGCCACCGTGGTCGCCGAGGCGACCGGCCTGGCCGCCGAGGTCGCCGCGGCCGACATCGTCGTCACCGGGGAGGGGAAGTTCGACTCGCAGACGCTGCAGGGGAAGGTCGTCTCCGCGCTGCATTCGGCAGCCTCGTCGCTCGGCGCCCGTGGTGCCGGTGCCGCGACGATCGTCCTCGCGGGGCAGGTCGCCCTGGGTGCCGACGAGATCGCCGCGGCCGGTGTCGCGGCCGCGCACGCGATCGTCGACGTCGCGGGTTCGGTCGAGGTCGCGATGGCCGACGCGGAGAACCAGCTCGCCGCACTCGCCGAATCGGTGGCGTCGGACCTCGGGGACGCGCGCGGCTGACCTCGCGCTCGTGCGAGACGAGCACACGGCGCGGACCTCGCGGAAACGCCCGTCCGACTGGACGGGAATACCACGGGGAGGAGTACGGTTGTACGCACGGGCACAACCGGTCGACCTCCCGGCGAGCGGGGTGAATCCCGAACGACGTGCGGGGCCGCAACCCACCACGGCATCGGGCCACATTGCACCGGGACCACACCACTTACAGGAGCATCCATGACCGTGCAGAACGAAACGAGCACAGCCACGAGCACCGGCGTCGTCCTCAGCGACGCTGCCGCGTCCAAGGCCAAGGCGCTGCTCGACCAAGAGGGCCGCGACGACCTCGCGCTGCGTATCGCCGTACAGCCGGGTGGTTGCGCGGGGCTGCGCTACCAGCTCTTCTTCGACGATCGCACCCTCGACGGTGACATCACCACCGACTTCGGCGGAGTGACGCTCGCCGTCGACCGGATGAGCGCCCCCTACGTCCAGGGAGCCACCATCGACTTTGTCGACACCATCGAGAAGCAGGGCTTCACGATCGACAACCCGAACGCCACCGGCAGTTGCGCCTGCGGCGACTCGTTCAACTGACGCGACGACTCGCGTCAGAGGCTTTCCGGCACCGGCCGCATCCCATGGGGGTGCGGCCGTTGTCATGTGCCGGGAGGTGAGTAGCGTGGACACCTGTCTGTGTCGTCGTCATCACCTGCCTGGGTCACCACCTGCTGGGCACCATCCATCGGGCAACCACATGAAGGGCTGAGATCTCCAGTGGCAATCGTTGTGTGCGGATCCATCGCGACCGATCATCTGATGAAGTTCCCGGGCAAGTTCTCCGAGCAGTTGCTCGGCGATCACCTCGAACACATCTCCCTCAGTTTTCTGGTGGAGGATCTCGTCGTCCGGCGCGGCGGTGTGGGAGCCAACATCAGCTACGCCATGGGTCAGCTCGGGGGCACGCCGGTACTCGTCGGCGCGGTCGGCTCCGATTTCCACGACTACCGTCAGTGGCTCGAATCCAACGGCGTCGACTGTCGAGGCGTCCGGGTGTCGGAGACCCACCACACCGCTCGCTTCATGTGCACCACCGACGAGACGATGGCCCAGCTCGCGACCTTCTACGCCGGCGCGATGAGCGAGAGCAAGGACATCGATCTCTCGTCGGTCTTCGCGGAGGTGGGTTCGCCCGATCTGGTTCTGATCGGTGCGGACGATCCGGCCGGGATGATCCGCCACACCGAGGAATGCCGGACTGCCGGCATCCCCTTCGCCGCCGACCCGTCGCAGCAGTTGGCACGGCTCGACGGCGAGCAGGTGCGCACGTTGATCGACGGCGCGACCTACCTGTTCACCAACGAGTACGAGTGGGGTCTCCTGCGCCAGAAGGCCGGACTGTCCGAAGCGCAGGTCGCCGAGATGGTCGGCGTCCGCGTCACGACGCTCGGCAAGGACGGCGTCGAGATCGTCGACCGCGACGGCACACGCATCCACGTGCCCGTCGTGCCGGAGACGGAGAAGGTCGATCCGACCGGTGTCGGCGACGGTTTCCGCGCCGGGTTCCTGTCTGCGCTGTCCAAGGGACTCGGCTTCGAGCGGGCCGCGCAGGTCGGGTCGATGGTCGCGGTGCTGGTGCTCGAAACTGTCTCGACGCAGGACTGGGCCTGGGATTCGAACTCGGCCCTCGCTCGGATCGAAGGCGCATACGGCGCCGAGGCCGCTGCGGAGATCAGCGCGGCGTTCGCCGGCTGAGCCCGGTCCGCCGGGGGGTGGTGACCCGTCTGACGTTGCCACTCCCGGCCCGGCGTGAGACGTTGGAGATGAGCCCCGATCGAGGGCTCCCGGACGAGGGGTGCTGTACCCGGTGCGCGACAAGACGGCCCGGAGGAGGCGTCATGTCGTGGCTGATTCTGGTCGTGTCCGGTGTCCTGGAAGCCGTCTGGGCAACCGCACTGGGCAAGTCGGAGGGTTTCAGCAAGCTGGGTCCGACCGCCGTGTTCGTCGCGGCGCTGGTCGCCAGCATGGCCGGCCTGGCGTACGCGATGCGCGACCTGCCGGTCGGGACCGCCTACGCGGTGTGGGTCGGCATCGGTGCGGTGCTGACCGTCGTCTATGCCATGGCCACCGGTGAGCAAGCCGTGTCGGCGCTCAAGGTGTTCTTCCTGCTGATGATCGTGGGCGGAGTCGTCGGTCTCAAGCTCGCGCACTGAATCCGCTGGAACGACAACCGCCCCAGAAATGCGCCCTCCGCGGGGAAGTCCGCGACATATCGGGCTGTTGCGTAAACGGGTCGGCGGGCGGGTTGGGCGTGATGGCCGGTCGCGGAGCGTCCGGTCTCAGGCGGTGGTGGGGGTCAAAGCGGCGGTTCCGATGGCTTTGAACAGGTTGTGGACGAGGGCGTGGAAGCTGAATTCTGCTGTGGCTCTGTCGAGTCCGCGGCTGGTGAAGCGACGGAAGCCGAGGTTGTGTTTAGCGTGGGCGAACGGGGTTTCAGCGATGTGGGCGCGTTGACGGTAGAGCGCATGTCCCTCGGGTGTGGCCAGCCGGTGGGTCATGGCCTGGATCGGGGAGGCTTCTGATGGTGGCGGCCCGTGTGTGGGTGCGTGCTGCGCGGCGTGGGCCACGGCCCGGTGTTTGCCGGTCGCGATGAGCCGGTCTGGTCCGGGTGCGGTGAGGTTGTGTTCGGAGAGGTAGCCGGCATCAGCCAACACGACCCCTATTCCTGGTGAGACCGGCGGTTCGGGGCGGTGGGTGTCGATGAGTGCGGCGGCGGTGACGGCTTTGTCGAGCATGGTGGTGAAGGTGGTGACATCGGCAGGGTTGTTGCCCACGCCGGTCGCGATGATCAGCCCGTCATCGCTGGTCACGGCCTGGCAGTTGAAGCCTTGGAGCCAGCCGCCGCCGCGCAATCCCATCATCCGTGATTGCGGGTCGGTGATGTTACGGCGGGGTTCCCGTGACGGTGCAGCCGCGGTCGCGGTGGTCGGCGGGGTGCAGACCGCAGCGGGCCGAGCCGCTGCCGCGGCGTCACGTTGCTGCTGCCGCTGCTGTGCCCGCTCGAGTGCTCGTTGGGCGCGCCTGACGTAGTAGTTCGTCTCGACCGGCCCGGGTTTGCGGCCTCGCTGACCAGGTCGATAGTGGTCGATCTTTGCTTGGTGGGTCGCGATGGCCCGCGCCAACGATTCGGTCAGCACCTCGACCTCGATCTCGATCGGCAACGATCCCTTGCCTGTGGCGGGCCCGCCCGCAGCGCGGCGTTCCCGCGCCCGCTCGATCTTCTCCTCGCGGGCCTGCTGGGACTTCTCGGCGGCCTGGTCACGTTCGTTCCTACGCTGCGCGGCCACCGCTTCGGCGTTGGTGAGTTGTTCAGTGTGGGCAGCCAGATCAGCCAGCGCCGCGGCGATCCGGGCCTGCCGCGACCCCGGATCGTGCAGCCCGCGGGGTAACAGGTCACCGCGGTCATCACCATGAACATCATCGTCGGCGGTGTCAGCGGCTGCGTGTTCGGCCGCGGCGCGCGCAGCCTCACTGGCCAACGCTTCCCGCAAGCCTTGCTCGGTGCGATTGGCGCTGAGCGAGGCGTTCGAGGCGATCTTCACTCCGTCGAGGGCCACCACCCCAAGTCGGCCCATCCCGACCCGCGAGCACAGCATCAACACCTGGGTGAACAGGTCCTCGATCGCGGGTGCGCAGTCCGCGCGGAACCGGGCGATCGTGACGTGATCAGGGACCTCACCACCGCAAATGATGCGGTAGGCGACGTCGCGGTGACACAACCGTTCCAGCTGCCGCGAGGACCGTTGGCCTTGGGCCCACCCCCAGATCAACAAGGTCAACAACATATCCGGGTGATAGGCGGCGCGACCGGCTCCACCGGTCTTGCGTACCGCCCGTATCGCCGCGGTATCCAGCGAGGCGACCGATTCGATGACCAGCCACACCGGATCATCGGCCGGAAGCCATTCCCGCATACTCGGCGGCATCAGAAACTGCTGATCACGCTGCACCGGACGATAACCCTTGGCCACCAACACATCATCGCCGATACCCACCACACACCGCTCCCGACAAGCCGTCGGCTGACACCGGAATTTTGCAACAGCCCGATATCGTCGTCGACTCCGCTGTCGCGGGCGGGTTTCGGGGGCGGTTGTCGGGGGCGGTTGTGCTGTCTGAGAAGGAATCCCGGACTAGACGCGGACCGGGTAGGTGTGGTCGATGATCTCCGGAACGATGGTGCCCTCGACGAAGATGCCGTGCCAGACCATGAACATCAGGACAGTCCAGAGACGACGGCTGTTGTCCACCACGCCTTCTCGGTGCTCGTTGAGCATCGCGATCACCGCGTCCTTGGCGAAGATGTGATCGGTCTGGGACTGCGCGACGGTCTGGTGCGCCCAGTCGAACATCTCCGTCCCGGCCAGCCAGTGCCGGATCGGCACCGGGAAGCCGAGCTTCTTGCGGTGGAGGACGTGCGCCGGGACGATCTGCTCCAGCGCCTTGCGCAACGCGTATTTCGTGGTGCCGTGCGAGATCTTCTCGTCGTGGGGGAGGCCTTCGGCGATCGCGAAGACCTCCGGATCGAGGAACGGCACGCGCAACTCGAGCGAGTTGGCCATCGTGATCTTGTCCGCCTTGACCAGGATGTCGCCACGCAGCCAGGTGAACAGATCCAGATGCTGCATGCGCGCCACCGGATCCCATCCCTCACTCATCGCGTAGATCGGGGCGGTGACGTCGGTGTGGGTCCACTCGGGACGGTAATCGCGGAGCACCGCGCGAAGCCGCGCGTCGTCGAAGCTGCGGGCGTTGCCGTAGTACCGCTCCTCGAGCGTGAGTGACCCGCGGTGCAGCAGGCTCTTACCGCGGGTTCCCTCGGGGATGCGGTCGGAGATCTTGCCGGCCGCCCGGCGCAGGGGTCGGGGCAACCGGTCGAAGGCCGCGAGCGACAGCGGTTCCTTGTAGATCGTGTACCCGCCGAAGAGTTCGTCGGCGCCCTCACCGGACAGCACGACCTTCACATGCTTGCGTGCCTCGGCCGCCACGAAGTAGAGCGGGACGAGTGCGGGATCGGCGACCGGGTCGTCGAGGTACCAGACGATCGAGGGGATCGCCTCGATGAACTCCGACGGCCCGACGACCTTCACGACATGCCGCGCGCCGATCGCCTCCGCGGACTCGGCCGCGACGTCGACCTCCGAGTAGCCCTCGCGCTCGAAGCCGGTGGTGAAGGTGATGAGGTCCGGGTTGTGCCGGATCGCGAGCGCGGCGATGGCTGTCGAGTCGATGCCACCGGACAGGAACGACCCGACCGTGACGTCGGCCCGCATGTGCTTGGCGACGGAGTCGGCGAGCACGTCGGCGATCTCGTCGTAGCGCTTCTGCCGGGTGGCGTCGGTGACCGGTCGGACACCGAACTGGGGAGTGAAGTACCGCCGGACAGACAGGGGACTGCCCGGCGTCGCGGTGGCGTGACAGCCCGACTCCAGACGCCGGATCGAGGCATGGATGGTCTCGGGCTCCGGGACGTACTGCAGCACCGTGTAGTGCTCGATCGCGCGGGGATCGAGCTCCGACGACAATCCGACGCGCTCGATCAGTTCGAGCAGGCTCTTCTTCTCGCTGCCGAAGATCAGCCCGCCGGGACCGGACGCCACGAAAAGGGGCTTGATGCCGAACGGGTCACGCGCGAGGAACAGCGACCGGTTCTCGGTGTCCCAGATCGCGAACGCGAACATCCCGCGCAGCCGCCGGACCGCGTCGGGTCCCCAGTGATGGAAGGCGGCGACGATCGCCTCGCTGTCTCCCTCGGTGCGGAACAGCGCGCCCTCGTCCCTGGCGAGTTCCGCACGGATCTCGAGGTAGTTGTAGATCTCGCCGTTGAACACGAGCGCGTACCGATCGGGATTCTCGGGCGGACCCCAGCGGAGTGGCTGGTGTGAGTGTTCGATGTCGATGATCGAAAGGCGGTTGAACCCGAACACGATGTCGTCGTCGTGCCAGGTGCCGGGTTCGTCGGGTCCGCGATGCCGCATGCAGTGCGAGGCCACCGCCACCGGTTCGACGACCTCGGCGGCCGTTCCGTCGGATGTCAGCAGGCCGAGCAGACCACACACGTCTCGTTCTCTCCGTTCAGTTACCGGTCCACAGCAGGTTCTCCACCCCGCGCCGGATCGCGTCCGAGTATGCCTGAAGCACACGGTGGAGCGCCGACGTGGCGGGGTGGGGCGAGTGCGCGGCCGGGCCGTCGTTCACGCGTCGACGACACCGGCGCGGGACGGAAAGCGAGAGGACACGACCGGATCGCGCCCCGATTCCGTCAGCGTCCCCGGGTTGGTCTACGCTGCGTAGTACTAGGTGCAAGAATTGCTGTGTGTTGACGGCAAGACCTTGCCCCGTGCAGGTCATGTGGCATGCACTCACCTCGGCGCGAGGGCGCCGGTGAGCGAGCAGGAAGGCGTGAAATTGGCACACGGTGGACGGCCCCGAGCGAGGCGTGTCTCATCAGCGTCGCGGACGATGAAGCGACTGGGATTCGTCGCCACTCTCGGCCTCGGCGCACTGCTGATGTCGGGTTGCGACGCCAGTGAGGCGATGCGTTTCGGTTGGCCCGAGGGCGTCACGCCCGATGGCAAAGAGATGGTCGATCTGTGGACCTGGTCGGTCATCGCGGCTCTGGTCATGGGCATCCTGGTGTGGGCACTGATCTTCTGGACGATCACGTTCCACCGTGCGAACGACGCGAAGAAGGGCGTGTTCCCGCGCCAGACCGCGTACAACGTGCCGCTGGAGCTCACCTACACGGCGATCCCGTTCGTGATCATCGCCGTGCTCTTCTACTTCACGGTCATCGTGCAGAACAACGTCGAGAGCAAGAACGACGACTCGAAGGTCGTCGTCGACGTGACCGCGTTCCAGTGGAACTGGAAGTTCGGTTACAACCAGGTCGAGTTCTCCGACGGCACCACCTACAACGGCTTCGAGCAGAACGGCAACCCGTTCGAGGTCCAGGCCCAGACCGGTAGCGGTGCCGAGACCGAGCACGCCGGCAGCGACGAGGGTGGGGAGCACGGTGAGCTTCCCGGTCCGGCCGGCGGTCGTGACGACGACATCCGCGACTACCTCCAGTTCGACAAGATCGAGACGGTCGGCTCGTCGTCGGAGATCCCCGTGCTGGTGCTCCCGACCGGCAAGCGCATCGAGTTCAACATCGCCTCGGCCGACGTCATCCACTCGTTCTGGGTGCCGGAGTTCCTGTTCAAGCGCGACGTCTTCCCCTTCCCGGAGCAGAACGCGACCGACCCGGTCTTCCAGATCAAGTCGATCGACCGGACCGGAGCTTTCGTCGGCCGCTGTGCGGAGATGTGCGGCACGTACCACTCGATGATGAACTTCGAGGTCCGCGCGGTGTCCCCGGAGGACTTCGACAGCTACATCCGGTTCCGTGAGTCGAACCCCGGTGCCACCAACGCGGAAGCGCTCGCAGCGATCTGCCAGGCGCCCGAAGCGGTGACCACGGTGCCGTTCGACACGCGCCGCGCCACCGACGGCAGCGTCGGCGCGACCGGTGACCGGGACAACCCGGCCCTCGCCAACTGCACCAAGAAAGTGAGCTGACGATGAAGATCGAGGCACGCCTCTTCGAGATGCTGACCGCCTTCTTCTTTCTGACGGGCGTCGCGTACACCCTCTTCACCGCTTTCACCAGCAAGGGCATCGAGTGGGTCGGCGTCGTCGGCCTGTTCTTCGCGGCGGGCCTGACGCTCATCGCGGGCACGTTCTTCCGGTTCGTCGCACGGCGCGTCGAGATCCGCCCGGAGGACTACGAAGACGCCGAGATCGAGGACGGCGCAGGCGAGCTGGGCTTCTTCAGCCCGCACTCCTGGTGGCCGATCCTGATCGCGCTCGGCGCCTCGACCTTCGCGGTCGGCTTTGCCACCGGCAACTTCTGGCTGTCGATCTTCGCCGTGGTGGTGATCATGGGTACCGCGGCGGGACTCGTCTTCGAGTACCACGTCGGCCCCGAGAAGCACTGAGCCCACGCGCACCGCGCGATCACGAACCGAGACGAAGCGCCCCACCGGTGATCCGGTGGGGCGCTTCGCTGTCCCGCGGTCGGGGCGTGTCGCTCGGGTCAGGACCGCCGGCGGGCGGCGGGCCGGAATACCTTGAGGGCGCGATAGTCCACGCGGAAGTCGGCGTGGGAGTACGAATCCTCGACCTCCCCGTCGTGCGAGACCGCGACCGGACCGTCGACCGCGGTGAACCGGAACTCGGGCACCTGCATCTCGTGGTAGAGACGCGAGCGTTCGAGGCGTCCGGCGGCCAGCGAGCCGAGCAGCCGCAGCGTCGCCCAGCGATGGCTGGTCTCGAGGATGCGCACGTCGAGGAGTCCGTCGTCGAGCCGGACACGACGGGAGGGAAGGAATCCGGTGGGCTGATAGATCGAGTTGCCCACGAGGAAGAGCGACGCGTCGAGCACACGGCCTTCCACCTCGATGCGCACATGGGGATCCTTGCGGAGGACGTGCAACACCGCGGCAGCGGTCGCGAGCGGACGGCTGATCCGCCGCTGCAGACGCCGGCGTACCCGGACGAAATCGGGGTGAGCGCCGATGCTCGCGGTGTTGAGGATCAGTCGGGAATCATTGAGCCACATAGCGTCGACCCGGGACGCCGACCCCGCGCGGATGGCCTCGATGGTGGCGTCCACCGTCCCACACCCGATGTCGCGGGCGAAGTGGTTGAAGGTGCCGGCGGGGAAGACCGCGAGGGGGATGTCGGCGGCGAGCGCCGGCCCGGCCGCGCACGCCGCGGTACCGTCGCCACCGGCCACCCCGAGGATCGTCGCGCGGGTCGCGACTTCGGCGAAAACGGCTGCCATGTCGTCGGTCTCGTCGAGCTCGACGATCTCGGCGGCCGGTAGCCGGCCGCGGATCGTCTCGACGACACGACGCCCCCGGCCATCCGCGGAACCCGGATTGACGACGACGACCAGACCTGCCCCGTCCGGGTTGCGGTCCACGTCGACGACGGACGGGGCGGCCAGGGACAGCGACGGCTCGGTGATGGGCGGAATGACGCGCGCGCCGATGGTCGCGATCACGGCCCCGATACCGAGCCCGGCGACCACGTCACCGGGGTAGTGGGCTCCGGTCGCCACGCGGGACAACCCGACGAGCCCCGCCAGGGCGGACAGCAGCAGGCCCGCCGGCGGATTCTCCACGCCCACCCCGACCGCGAACGCCGCAGCGCTGGCCGAGTGACCCGAGGGCAGCGAGTTCGACGTCGGACGCCGACTGCCCTGTCGTGGCACCGGAATGAGGCCGTGGGCGGGGCGCGACCGTCGGCGCACACGCTTGGCGCCCTGATTGGTCACCAGGCTCGTCACGGCGAGCGAGACCATCCCACGTGCGGCACCGCGCTGCAGCGACGGACGCCCGGACACGGCCAGACCGGCGGCGACGGCCATCCACAGTTTGGAATGGTCGGCGGCACGCGTGAGCGCCGGCATCGTCACGTCGAGCAGGGGGCTCGGGGAGCGGGCGATCGAATCGTAGATCTCGGCGTCGAGAGTGCCCATCCCGCGGGTGATCTGGGACAGACCGGAACTTCGGGGAGGTAGCCGGTGCATGGGGTCCACCGTGCCACATCGACGACCTGTCGCCGACCGTGACGTGGGGGAGGGGAGTGCGACGTCCCGGAAACGCACCGCGGGCCGTCGTGCACTCGATGGTGCTCGACGGCCCGCGGTGGGTCG
This sequence comes from Gordonia sp. G4, assembly GCF_057770005.1. Lineage (NCBI taxonomy): Bacteria > Bacillati > Actinomycetota > Actinomycetes > Mycobacteriales > Gordoniaceae > Gordonia > Gordonia sp. G4. The sequence continues at coordinate 5,056,458 of NZ_CM173442.1, read as the reverse complement.
TGCGTGGAACTTTTCGCGCGTGGCTACTCGCCGAAGGGGTAGCCGCCCTTGGCCTGCAGCTCGCGGAGAGCCTTGCGTTCGCCCGCCTCGATCTCGTGCTCGAGTTCGACGTTGCGCAGCTGCTCCTCCGGCGGATCGGCCGTCAGGATCGAACCGGTACCCGGCGCGCCCGCGGAACCCAGCTTGTTCATCCGCTTGGGCAGAGCCGCACCCTCGTAGGGGAGCGGGATCGGGTGACCGTGGCTGTCGACCGGGCCGAGGGGCTGGTGGACCTCGATGTACTCACCCTGCGGGAGCCGCTTGATGATGCCGGTCTCGATGCCGTGTGCGAGGACCTCGCGGTCGCTGCGCTGCAACGAGAGTGCCCAGCGGTACGCGATGAAGTACACCAGCGGCGGCAGGATGATCAAGCCGATGCGTCCGATCCAGGTCGTCGCATTGAGCGAGATGTGGAACTTGAACGCGATGATGTCGTTCATACATGCGATCGTCAGCAGGATGTAGAACGAGACCGCCATGGCACCGATGGCGGTCCGCACCGGTGCGTCACGCGGACGCTGCAGCAGGTTGTGGTGCGCATCGTCGCCGGTGAGCTTCTTCTCGATCCACGGGTACGCGAACATCAGGCCGAAGATGATCGTCATGATCAGCACGACCCAGTTCGACATCGGCACCGTGTAGTTGCCCAGGTAGAGCTCCCACGCCGGGAACAGACGTATCAGGCCGTCGGTCCACATCATGTAGATGTCGGGCTGGGAGCCCGCGGACACCTGCGCCGGGTTGTACGGACCGATGTTCCAGACCGGGTTGATCTGGAAGATGCCCGACATGACGGCGAGCACGCCGGTGACGAAGGCGAACATCGCGCCGGCCTTCGCGGCGAACACCGGCATGATCCGGACGCCGACCACGTTCTTCTCGGTGCGGCCGGGGCCGGGGAACTGCGTGTGCTTCTGGTACCAGACCAGCGCGAGGTGCGCGCCGATCAGCGCCAGGATGATGCCCGGGAAGAGCAGGATGTGCAGCACGTACAGGCGCGGGATGATGATCACGCCGGGGAAGTCGCCGCCGAACAGCGCCCAGTGGATCCAGGTGCCGACCACCGGGATACCGAGGACGATGCCGCTCATCGCGGCTCGGACGCCGGTACCCGAGAGCAGGTCGTCGGGGAGCGAGTAGCCGAAGAAGCCCTCGAACATCGCCAGGATCAGCAGGAGGCAGCCGATGATCCAGTTGGCCTCACGCGGACGGCGGAACGCACCGGTGAAGAAGATGCGCAGCATGTGGATGATGATCGACGCCGCGAACAGCAGTGCTGCCCAGTGATGGATCTGACGGACGAACAGACCGCCGCGCACCTCGAACGAGATGTTCAGCGTGGTCTCGTACGCCTTGGTCATCATCACGCCGTTGAGCGGCTGGTAGGCGCCGTCGTAGACGACGCGGGTCATCGACGGATCGAAGAACAGCGACAGGTAGACGCCGGAGACCAGCAGGATGATGAAGCTGTACAGCGCGATCTCACCCAGCATGAACGACCAGTGGGTGGGGAACACCTTGTTGATCTGGCGGCGCATGCCCGCGGCCAGGTGATACCGCGAGTCGACTTCTTCGGCTTGAGTGCCGAGGCGTTCGGCGATGCTCATGACTTACGCTCCCAGAATGCCGGTCCGACGGGCTCGATGAAGTCGCCTGCAGCAACGAGGTAACCCTCATTGTTCACCGTGATCGGCAGCTGTGCCAGGGCACGGGCGGCCGGTCCGAAGATGGGCTTGGCGTACTCGAGTGCGTCGAACTGCGACTGATGGCAGGGACACAGGATGCGGTTGCTCCGCTGCTCGTAGAGCGATGCGGGGCATCCGAGGTGGCTGCACACCTTGGTGTAGGCGAAGTAGTCACCGTAGTTGAAGCTCTCCTGCCCCTTGCGCTTCACAGCGCGGGCCGCGTCCTCGGGACGCAGACGGATGAGCATCACGGGATTTCGGACCTGGTGCAGGCCCTCCTCCAACAGGTGGCGGGAGTGTTCGGACTCGCCGAACCCGTCCGAACGACGCCACGGGAACACGGTTTCCATGCCACCGGCGTCGAGATCTTCCGGCCGGACCAGTGCGACCTGGAACGGATTGCCGGTGTCGCGCCGCAGGTAGATGGTCTCGTTGGGTGCTTCCGGCGGGTTGTAGATCGGCGACCAGCCCGAGTGCCACAGCGGCGAGTCGGGACCCTCGGCCCACGGGTTCTTGATGAAACCGCCGAGGAAGGCGACGAGTCCGGTGACGGCGAAGGCGCCGAGACCGAAACCGGCCGAGCCGATGATCATCTTGCGACGACCCAGGGTCGAGGTGGTGCCGGTGTCCTGCAGAAGCCCGACGATCGTCTTCTTGTCGACCTCGGTCGACCCACCGTCGTGACGGTCCTGGACCGAGATCTCGGCGGGGATGAACTTCTTGGTGATGAGGATCATCGCGACGCCGATGGCGAACACCGAGAGGCCGAACGTCACGCCGAGGAGCGGCGTGTTGAACGTGTACCACCAGTAGTTCGGGTCATCGGGGAGGGCGAACTCCCAGTGGTTGAACAGGAAGATGCCGAGGCAGGCGAGTGCGGAGACACCGGCGATGGTGAACCAGATGGCCACCTGACGCTCGGCGCGCTTCTCGACCTTGGTACCGGGCACCGTGTAACGCTCGGACCGGTGGATGATCTCGACGCCGTCGAGATTGGTGCCGAGTTTGACGAGCTCGTCGGTGCTCATCTGGTCGAGTTCGTCCCGCGACGGGACATCCTTGTCGTTCGCGCTCATGCTCGAGATCCCATCCACATGGCGCCTGCGACTATGGCGATGACGCCGACGAACCACATGACCATGCCTTCGCTGGTCGGACCGAAACCACCCAGGGCGAGGCCGCCGCTCGGCTTGGCCTCGGAGACGTACTTGACGTAGGCGATCACGTCCTTCTTCTCTTCCGGATCAAGCTGGCGGTTCGAGAACTTGGGCATGTTCTGCGGACCGGTCAGCATCGCGGTGTAGATCTGTGCCTCGTTGACGCCGTCGAGGTTCGGTGCGAACTTGCCCGAGGACAGCGCGCCGCCGCGACCGGTGAAGTTGTGGCACGACGCGCAGTTCAACCGGAACAGCTCGCTGCCCCGACCGATGCTCTCGCCGCGCAGGGACTCCTGCGCGACCGTTCCGTCGGCGTTGCGCGGAACCTGCGGTCCGCCGCCCTCGGCCTGGATGTAGGCGCCGAGCTGATCGATCTGCTCGGTCGTGAACTTCGCGGGCTTGCGCTGGGCCTGGGCCTCGCCGCGTGCCGCGGGCATACGGCCGGTCGACACCTGGAAGTAGACGGCGGCGTCACCGACCCCGAGCAGTGCGGGACCGCGGTCCGGCACACCCTGGAGGTTGGCGCCGTGGCAGGTGATGCACGAGGTCTCGTAGAGCTTGCGACCGTCGTCGATCATCGCGGCGTTGCTCTGGTCGGCGACCGCGACCTGGGGGTCGGGGGTCAGGACCGAGGCGAGGACGCCTGCCATGACGAGACCGGCCAGCAACACGATGGTGCCGGTGGCGCGCCGACGGAGCTTGCGTCGTGTCTTGGCGCGGCGGCCGGCGTCGCGTGCAGAGGAGCGTCGGGCCGAGGCATCGGGTCCGACCTCGGTGCCGCTATCCGACGGACGCGGTGGAGATGAACTCATCTGTGACTCTCTACTAAGCGGGACGGGCTGTTCTTCTAATGCGAGGTCGCCGGTGTCATCGGATGAAGTAGATCGTGACGAAGAGTCCGATCCACACGATGTCGACGAAGTGCCAGTAGTAAGAGACAACGATTGCGGCGGTTGCCTGCGCCGGCGTGAACTTCGACAGCTTGGTCCGGATGAGCAGATAGACGAACGCGATCAGACCGCCGATGACGTGGAGGCCGTGGAAGCCGGTCGTCATGTAGAAGACCGAACCGTACGCGTCCGACGACAGGGTCGTGCCGTGCTCGACCAGGTGGTAGTACTCGTACGCCTGGCCGCAGACGAAGAACGTGCCCATCGCCAAGGTGATGACGTACCAGCGGCGCAGGCCGAAGACGTCGCCGCGCTCGGCGGCGAAGACGCCCATCTGGCAAGTCACCGAGGAGAGGATCAGCACCGTCGTCACCGGGATGGCGAGGGCGAGATTCAGCTCGGTCGGCGGCGGCGGCCAGCCGACCGCCGAGTTGGCACGGGCGACGAAATACATCGCGAAGAGGCCAGCGAAGAACATGAGCTCACTGGACAGCCACACGATCGTGCCGACGCTGACCATGTTGGGCCGGTTCAGCGAGTGCACGCGCGAGGTGATGGCTGTTCCTGAGGTACCTACAGCGCTTGTCACATGTGAAGTATGACGGTTCGTAGTAAGCGGTGGCCACCCGGGTCGGAAATTGCCCCCGGGTAATTCTCCCGCCGCAGGTCCGAGCCCCTATCGGGCGGCCGTCGGCGTGTCCGATGAGCGCGTACTGCGGGCCCGCCTCGCTACCGTGTGTTCATGTCGAATTCGGTGCCATCCGGCCCCCGTGATCTCAACGGCCGGGTGGTCGAGCAGGGCCGCCTGGCGCGGCTCCGTTCGCGACTGCGTCCGCGGTCCGAGGCGGGGCCGCTGACGCTGGACGAACGGGTGGAGGTGGTCGCCCGGTCCGACGACGACGCGATCGCGAGTTCGGTCGCGCTGGACGCCTCGTCGTGGCGCGCGGCCGAGGAGGTCATCCTCCGTCACCACGTCGAGGTGCCGCCCGCCCGGCGCGCCGACGCGGCGGCGGTGGCCGCGCTCGACGGTTACGAGTCCGTCGACGATGACCGCTGGGGGCCGAGTCCGCCGGCACTCGAAGACGGGTTCGTGGTCCTGGTCCTGGCGCGGGTCCAGTTGCTCGACGCGATGCATCTGTCGCAGGAACGATCCCGCATGGCAAGCCTCGGCTCGCGACACGGCGGATTCGCCCGCGAGTGGGCCGTCCTCCAGCGTCCGCCGGGCTGAACAGGAACCGGTGGTGTGTCTGGAGAATCAAGCGACTGGTCTCCGGCGTTCGACACCGGCCACCTGATTCCGAGACACACCACTAGGCTCTGTCCTCGTGAGCACCGCACAGTCCGACTTCAGCTGGCCGCAGATCCTCGGCAAGATCATCGATCGCCTCGACCTCAGCACCGACGAGGCCGCCTGGGCGATGAACGAGATCATGACCGACAGCGCGACCGGAGCTCAGATCGCCGCCTTCGGCGTCGGTGTGAAGATGAAGGGGGCGGCACCGGCCGAACTCCTCGGATTGTCGCGCGCGATGCTCGAGCACGCGACGCTCGTGGACGTCAGCCGTCCGGCGGTCGACGTGGTCGGTACCGGCGGCGACCGGTCGCACACGGTCAACATCTCGACGATGACGGCGATCGTGATCGCGGCCGCGGGTGTCGCGGTGGTGAAGCACGGCAACCGCGCGGCGTCGTCGAAGAGCGGTGGTGCCGATGTGCTCGAGGCGCTCGGAGTGAACATCTCCCTCGACGCCGCGGCGGTGGCGCGGTGCGTCGACGAGCTCGGGATCGGGTTCTGTTTCGCGCCGGTGTTCCATCCCGCGTTCCGGTTCACCGGTCCACCGCGCAAGGAGATCGGCATCCCGACCGTCTTCAACGTGCTGGGGCCGCTGACCAACCCGGCGACGCCGTCGCGCGGGCTGATCGGTTGCGCGTTCGCCGACCTCGCCCCGGTGCTGGCGCGGGCCTTCGCCGAACGCGGCGGATCCGCCCTCGTGGTCCGCGGCGACGACGGACTCGACGAGGTGACGACCACCACCACGTCGACGGTGTGGCAGGTCGTCGCCGGTCAGGTGAACGAGCTGACCGTCGATCCCACCGATCTGGGGATCGCACGAGTGGAGTTGTCGTCCCTGCAGGGCGGCGACGCCACGGTCAACGCCGCGATCGCCCGCGAACTGCTGGCCGGGACCACGGGACCGGTCCGCGACGCGGTGCTGCTCAACTCGGCCGGCGCCATCGTCGCGTTCGAACAGGAGGCGCCGATGAGTTCGGCGGAACTGACCGACGCGCTCGGGGAGGCACAGGGCCGCGCCGCCGAGGCCATCGACAACGGCTCCGCCGCGGACCTGCTGCGGCGGTGGGCCGAGCTCAGCCGGCAGCTCGCCGCACCCGCCTGAGGGTGCGTCAGCTCTCGCCGATGGAGAATCCGCCCTCGACGTCGGAGCTGGAGTAGCTGCGGAAGGCGATGTGTGTCGCGCTCTTGAGCACGCCCGGTAGGCGGTTGATCTTGCCGGTGACGACCGTCGCGATCTGTTCGTGGTCGCGGACCCGGATCTTCGCGATCAGATCGACGTCGCCCGCGCAGGAGTACACCTCTTCGACCCCGGGGATGTCGGCGACGGCCTGCGCCGTCTCCGGGATGCGGTGGATGTCGGCCTGGATGAGGACGATGGCAGTGATCATGGCGCAAGCCTAGTGGTGCTCCCCAGGACCAGGCGGCCGGTCAGCTCGCCTGTCGCACGCGAGGTTCCGTGGCGGGCCTGGCCGTGCGCGCGTCGTGCGCTGATCGCGACCAGTCGAGGCGTCGTTCGGCCGAGTAGGCCGGCAGCGCGACCGGCTCACTGGTCGCGACGATCCGCGCGCCCGGTTCGGTCATCCAGCGGTAGACGAGCCCCACCTCCTCGGCGGGCGCGCCGCGCAGCGGACCGTCTCCGGGCACCACGGTCTCGGCCGCGGCGACCAGCGCGTCGACGACGGGCATGGGGGAGACGCCGCGTCGCGCGCGTCCGGCCGCCGCGAGCCGCCCGTGCCGGATCACCGCGAACTGCCATCCCCGTTCGCCATCGGGCCGGGCGACGACGATCTCGGCGATCGCGCACAACGCGGCCAGTCGCTGACACCGGGCGAGGGTGTCGATCGTGAGCGCGAGCCGGTCCCGATGGCGTGCCGCGGTCTCGAACATGTGGGCCTGCGCGAGGTCGGCGAGGCGTGCGGTGAGCCCGTCGAGGAGTTCGTCGGCCTCACCCCGCATGAGTCGGCGGGCCGCGGTGACCCGCGGGGAGTAGTCGGGGACCGTCTGCGGCTGCGCGGTGGCCGCTCGGCACGACCCGGGGCGTCGTCTCCCGTCGGCATCGGGACACCAGTGGTAACCGTTGGCGCCGAGCCGCTTCGTACACGTGCGCAGACCGGCGGCCGCCGAGATCACATCGGCGACGGTCGCCGCGCCGGTGCGATTCCCGACCGGGCCGATGGACTCGTCGGTGGGTGTGCGGCTGACCTTCAGACGAGGGAAGCGTTCCTCGGTCAGGGTGACCCACCATCCCTTGTGCGGCTGTGTCGACCGCCGGTTGTACGCCGGCGCGTGTGCGCCGAGCAGCCGCAGTTCGCGTACCGCCGCCTCGAGCGGGTGGGAGCATTCCACGATGTCGACCCGGTGCGCGAGGAGCACCATCTCGGCGATGCGGCGGCGGGGGTCGCCACCGGTGAAATACGACCGGACCCGACGGCGTAGGTCCACCGCGGTACCGACGTAGAGGACCTCGTCGGACGGGCCACGGAAGAGATAGACGCCGGGACGCGACGGGATGTGGTCGGCGAGACCGCGTTTGGCCCGGAGTCGCGGGTCGGTCCGCGGCAGATAGGACGTCAGGTCACCGACGGTGGCGATGCCCTGGTTGCCGACGCGCTCGAGGAGCCGGTGGAAGACCTCCACCGTGGCGCGGGCATCGTCGAGTGCCCGGTGCGTGGGGCGCACGGAGACGTCGAACAGGTCGGCGAGGGCGCTGAGCTTGACCGTCGGCGCCTCGTCGCGCGTGAGGATTCGCCGGGCCATGGTCACCGTGCACAGACTCAGGCTGAACGTCCACGGGAGCTGGAGCCGGATCGCGTTCTGACGCAGGAAGCCCATGTCGAACCGGGCATTGTGCGCCACCAGGATCGAGCCGCGGGCGAACTCGAAGAACGAGGGCAGCACCGACTCGATACGCGGTGCGTCGGTCAGCATCGCGGTGGTGATTCCGGTGAGGGTGACGATCTGGGGCGGGATGGGTCGACCGGGGTCGACCAGGGTGGCGAACTCGCCGATGATCTCGCCGCCACGGATCTTCACCGCGCCGATCTCCGTGATCCGGTCACGGGCCGGATCGGAGCCGGTGGTCTCGAGGTCGACGACGACGAGGGTCGTGTCGAAGAGCGAGCGGTCGCTGAACTCGTTCGATGACTCGCCGGTGACCCCCTGATCGGCGGCCTCCAGGTCGGCGAAGGTGAGCTGCCCCGCGGAGGAGCCGGCCACGCTGGTCTGCGTCACCCGGCGAACATTAGTTCGATCCACCGACATCGCGATGACGGCACACCGCGTACTCGGCCTGTGACTGGTGTGACTGCTGGGTCGACGACTGTTCGACGGGATTTGTCGGTGGGTGCTCCTAGTCTCCACCTGGACGTGAGAAATGCGGTGCTCTCACGGTGACCACGACCCCTACGAGGGCCGACACGGCCCCGCCTCACCAGATGAGATGGAGATCACACGATGTACGTCGACTGTGCACGATGCCCCGCCCGTCCCGTCGCTTGCGACGGGTGCATGATGACGGTGCTGTTTGGCGGTCCGAGCTGGGACGATATGCCCGACGAAGGTGGAGTTTCGGTAACGGCGGCGACGGTCGAGGCGGACGCCGAGATCGACCTCGCGATCGACGTTCTGCAGGCTGCTGCAATGGTGACGAGTGGCGCTGCACGATCTGCAAGATCGGCGAAAACCGCAGTTCAGGCACCAGATCGACGCGCCTCTGTGACGGTCCTCAGGGCCGGCTGAAAATCGGCCGAGGTTTGGCTGTCTGTCGCTTAGTGGACAGAGCGCATCCGATTTCGTAACCTTTCTGAGACCTTTGCGGAGCGTCCCGCTTCAACAGAAGTGGTCCGCAGTAGTCACCGCTCAATCGCCCTTGCGGCGAACCGGGGAACCACAACCTTCGGGCGGGCTCGTCGGAGCGCATCACCACGGATGCGTCTCACGCGAATCCGTTCCGAATCGGGGTGAATCGCGTTGCCACGCATGAGTGTCCAGTGGATACCTCATGCGCGAAACACGCGTAGGGCCACTCTTCCGGCCCGAACCCGACAGCTAACTCGGTCGGCGGTAGAGGAAGATCTGAAGGAGAACTCGCTTCGTGGCCAAACATCGTTTGGAACAGCCCAATCGTGGCAGCACGGTCGCCAAGAAGGCGGTGATCGCCGGATCGATCACGCTCGGTTCGCTCGCCGCAGCCGCCGGCCCTGCTCTCGCCGCCCCGGTCCACACCCCGCTGGGGACTTTCGAGATCCCGGCCCTGCCCGGTGCGAAGGCCCCGGACGCCAAGCCCGCACCCCCGGCGACGCCCGTGAAGAAGTCGCCCGCGGCCACGGTCGAGATCCCCAACCTGGGACAGTTCACCGTGCCGGGCATCGCCCCTGACCAGATTCCCCAGCAGTTCCGTCCGCAGGGCGGCGCGCCCCTGGGCCAGCCGCAGCTGACCGCGGGTGAGAAGGCCGTCAAGGCCGCTGAGAGCAAGATCGGCTCGCCGTACTCCTACGGTTCCGCCGGCCCCAACGCATTCGACTGCTCGGGTCTCGTCTACTGGTCCTACAAGCAGGCCGGCAAGAACATTCCGCGCGACAGCTACGGCCAGCTCGGCGGCGGACGTGCGGTGTCCTACTCCGAAGCCAAGCCGGGCGACGTCATGATCTTCAACGGTGGCGGCCACGCCGGCATCTATGTCGGCAACGGCCAGTTCGTCCACTCGTCCAACTACGGCACGCCGGTCAAGCGCGACGCCGTCAAGGAGTGGACCCTGACGGGAATCCGTCGTTACTGACGACAACCGAACACGGACAGACTGAGCACGAGGGTCTCGGGACGGGCGGATCGCGTGGATTGCGATCCGCCCGAACCAGTCCAGGGGGCCTGTCGGCGCCCTAGGGTGGTCGACGGGACGTGGGGCACGGGTGACGGGAGGCCCGGGTTGCTCAGGATCGACGAGCACACACGAGGGAGTGAGTAGGACCGTGCTGATCGGGGAGGGGCGGGCTCGCGTCATGCGGCCACCCATGCGTTCGCGTCCGCTGATGTTCGCGGTCTGCGTCCTGTCGGCGCTCGCCGTGCTCATACCGACGATCTCAGGTGGTGTCGGGGACGCCCGTGCGGTGCCCGCGCGCTCGGCCGATCAGCTGCTCGACCGCTACAAGCAGCTCGGCATCGACGCGGAGAAGACCACCGAGGCGATGCACAACGCGAAGATCGAGTACGACAAGCAGCGCGGCATCGTGGCAGCGGCCAAGAGGGCGGCGGCCGAGGCGCAGCAGACGCTCGACAGGAGCCGCGCCCAGCTGGCGGTGCACCAGAACCGCGTCGACGCCATCGTGCGCGCCAGCTACCAGGGCGCTCGCGTGAGTGGCCTCTACGCGGTGATGATCAGCGACTCGCCCCAGGCACTTCTCGACCAGATGTCGGGCCTGGACATGATCTCGCGTCAGGCGTCGGCGGATCTCACCGCCATCAAGAAGGTTCGCGCACGCACGGAGATCGCGAAGAAAGACGCCGAGCAGACGGCGGTGGCGGCCTCCGAGGCGGTCTCCCGCGCCGAGCGGGTCCGCGGTGATCTGCAGACGAAACAGGCCGACCTGCAGCTCCAGGCGATCCAGATCCGGGCGATCTACAAGTCCATGACCGGAAAGCAGCTCGCCGCGCTGCGCGGACCCACCTTCGACTTCGATCCGCGTCTGGTGCCCAGGGGTACCGCGGCCGGACTGATCGCGGTGCAGGCCGCACTCACCCGGATCGGTGACCCGTACGTGTGGGGCGCCACCGGACCGAGCTCATTCGACTGTTCCGGCCTGATGGTCTGGGCATTCAAGCAGGCGGGCAAGACCATCCCGCGGTCGAGCGAGGCCCAGATGGGTGGCGGGACCGCCGTCGACCGCAACGATCTGAAGCCCGGCGACCTGATCATCTACTACCCGGACGCGCATCACGTCGGCATGTACGTCGGCGACGGATATGTCATCCATGCCTCGACCTTCGGCGTCCCGGTCAAGGTCGTGCCGATCGACGAGGCAGGCCCGTACAACTCCGCTCGCCGGTTCTAGACCACGGTGATCTCACGGCGTCGGCGTGCCGGCCTGTCGTCGGCGGTCGTCGCGCTGGTCGTCGTCGGCACGTTCACCGGATGCGGCACGGGTGATCCGCTGGGGGGAGCGAGCCCATCGGCAGGAGCGGAGTCGACGCCGAGTTCCGAGGTCAACGTCTACGAGCGTGATCGTGCCGCGGGGGTGACCAGGCTGCTCGACTCGCTCACCGAGACCGTGCGTTCCGGCGACATACGGGCGATCGGGACCCTGTTCGACACCGCCGCCACCCCCGCGTTCAAGAACAGATTCCTCACCGCGACCAGTACGTTCGCGCCCCGCCGGTTCACGCCGCGCAACGATCGTTCCGGCACTCTGCGGTTCGCGAGGTTCCGGTATCAGCTCGCGCCCACCGAGGAGGCGGAGGTCCTCGTCCCCGGCGAGCTCCAAGAACTCCTCGACGCCGGGGGGAGTTCGGACTCGTGGGTGGTACCGGTGGAGCTGCGCTACGCGCTCGGCGGCGAGACCGTTCCGGGCATCGCCGAGGCCGAGGTGGTCGTCGGCACCCAGTTCGTGGTCGCCCGCCACGGCGACGAGTGGCGCCTCGTCGCCGATGCCGAGGCGCTGGGTCGTGACCCGTCGCCCACCCAGATGTGGGAGCTGCCCGGTCTCCAGGTCGCCGACACCGCGACCGCGGGCGGCACGTCGGTGGTCGCGTCGTACCCGCGAACCGGACCGGCGGTGACGGCGCTGCGGCGTGAGCTGCCGGCCGCGGTCGATGCCGTCAGTGACTTCTGGGGCGACTCCTGGGATCGCCGCGCCGTCATCGTGGCGACCGCGACCGACGACGAGTTCAGCGCGCTGGTGCCCGACGGGCGCGCGGCCACCGACACGGCGGCGGCCGCGACGGTGTACAGCAGTGTCGACCTGGTGCAGCGCACCGCGACCGGACAGCGGATCATCCTGACCCCGGCGGTCCGGGAGCTCGCGCCCCCGACACTCGCCGTGGTGCTCCGGCACGAGCTGACGCACGTCGCCGCCCGCACCTCCACCGCGCTCGACGCGCCGCTGTGGATCACCGAGGGGGTGGCCGAGTACGTCGGCCGCAAGGGCACCTACACGCGGTTCGCCGACGCCGCTCCCGATCTGACCGCGACCGTGCGCGCCGGCGCCGTGCCCGCGGGCCCACCCGCCGACGCCGACTTCGCGATGGACGGGCAGACTTCACAGGTGGCTTATCAGAGTGCGTGGTCGTTGGCGGCCTACGTCGCCGATCGGTTCGACGAGGTCCGACTGAAGAAGATGTACGTGGGGGTCGCGGCGTCGGCCGTGCCCACGGCCCAGGACGCGGCGATCGCCTCGAGCCTCGGGCTGACGCGTGCCGAACTGCTCGCCGGGTGGCAGCGCTGGCTGGTACGGCAGGCCGGCTGATGGCCCGGACGTTGCTGCTCACCAACGATTTCCCGCCCCGGCCCGGCGGCATCCAGTCCTACCTCCAGAATCTCGTGGACCTGCTGCCCCCGGAGGACGTGGTCGTCTACGCGCCTCGGTGGCGGGGCGACTCGCACGAGAAGTTCGACGCGGCGGCGGCATACCGGGTGTACCGGCACCCGACGACCCTCATGCTGCCCACTCCGTTCGTCGCGCGGCGCGCCGCCGAGATCGTGCGCCGAGAACAGATCTCGACGGTGTGGTTCGGGGCGGCCGCACCGCTGGCCGTCCTGGCGCCGGCGATGCGTCGTGCGGGCGCGCAGCGGATCGTCGCGAGCACACACGGTCACGAGGTCGGCTGGTCGATGCTCCCGGGCGCGCGACAGGTGCTGGGTCACATCGGTCGCCACACCGACGTGATCACCTTCGTCAGCCGCTACACCCGCGGCCGTTTCGCATCGGCCTTCGGTGCCCGCGCGGCCCTGGAACATCTGCCCCCAGGCGTCGACACCGAACGTTTCGCCCCGGATCCGGTGCTGCGTCAGCGGTTTCGTGAACGTCTCGACCTGGGGGAGCGGCCGACGATCCTCTGTTTGTCGCGACTTGTGCCGCGCAAGGGTCAGGATGTCCTGATCCGCGCGTTGCCGTTGATCCGGCGCACGATTCCCGACGCCACGCTCGTCATCGTCGGCGGTGGTCCCTATGCGAAGACCCTGCGCGACCTCGCCGCCGACACGGGGGTGGCGGGTGAGGTGATCTTCACCGGTTCGGTGCCCGCCGACGAACTCGCCGCCTACCACAACATCGCGGACGTGTTCGCGATGCCGTCCCGCACGCGGGGTCGTGGTCTGGACGTGGAAGGGCTGGGCATCGTCTACCTGGAGGCGTCGGCGTCCGGCGTGCCCGTGGTCGCGGGCCTGTCCGGGGGTGCCCCGGAGACCATCGAGGAAGGGGTCACCGGCACCGCCGTCGACGGCACTGATGTCGACGCCGTCGCCCTGGCGATCCTGTCGATCCTCGGTGATCGCGCCGCAGCCGCCGAGATGGGCCGGGCGGGACGGCGATACGTCGTCGAGAACTGGCAGTGGAGCCAGATGGCGGCCCGCCTACGCCAGTTGCTCTGAGGAGCAACCGGCGCAGGCGGCCCACGCCGCCGGCGCCGGGCTCAGCGCTGGTAGATCGCCTCGATGTCGCCGGCGAACTTCTGCACGACGACGTTGCGCTTGACCTTGAGGGTCGGCGTCATCTCGCCGGTCTCCTCGGTGAAATCGGTCGGCAGGATCCGGAACTTCTTGATCGACTCGGCGCTGGACACCGTCTTGTTGGCGAGATCGACGGCCGACTGCACCTCGGCCCGCAGGTCGGTGTCGTCGGCGAGATCGGCGACCGTCGCGGACGCCGGCTTGCCGGTGCGTTCCTTCCACGCCGGGAACGCCTCGGGATCGATCGTGATGAGTGCGGCCACAAACGGTTTCGCGTCACCGACGACGGTCGCCTGCGAGATCAATGCATTGGCGCGGATGACGTCTTCGAGTCCGGCGGGGGAGACGTTCTTGCCGCCCGCGGTCACGATCAGCTCCTTCTTGCGGCCGGTGATGGTGATGAATCCATCGGCATCCACGGTGCCGAGGTCACCGGTGTGGAACCATCCGTCGACGACCGCCGATGCGGTGGCCTCCGGATTCTGCCAGTACTCGGTGAAGACCACTCCGCCGCGCAGCAGCACCTCGCCGTCGTCTCCGATCCGAACGGCGTTGCCCGACAACGGCTTCCCGACGCTGCCGATCTTCGATGCCGACGGTGTGTTCACGCTGAAGGCCGCGGTGGTCTCGGTCAGCCCGTAACCCTCGAACACGGGCACGCCGACGCCGGAGAAGAAGTGGCCCAGGCGGGCGCCGAGCGGAGCGCCACCGGAGATCGCCATCTGGCACTCGCCGCCGAGGGCGGCGCGGAGCTTCTTGTAGACGAGCGCGTCGAAGACGCCGTGCTTGACCTTCAGCGCGAGGCCGACCTGCCCCTTCTCCTTCGCCTGCGAGTAGGCGATCGCGGTGTCCGACGCGGCGTCGAAGATCTTGCCCTTGCCGCCGTCGTGGGCCTTCTGGCGTGCGGTGTTGTAGACCTTCTCGAAGACGCGCGGCACCGACAGGATGAGCGACGGTTTGAAGACGGCGAATTCGTCCACCAGGTTCGGGATGTCGCTGGTGTGCCCGACCTCCGCGCCGGCTTCGATGGCGACGAGCGTGATGGCCCGGGCGAGCACGTGGGCGAGGGGCAGGAACATCAGCAGGCGCTTGGAGTCGCGAGCGATGACCTTGTCGAGGATGTCGCCGGCCAGGACCGCCCGTACCTCGGACAGCATGTTCGCGTGGGTGAGCTCGCAGCCTTTCGGGCGTCCGGTCGTGCCCGAGGTGTAGATCAGGGTCGCCGGGTCGGCGGCCTTGACGGTGGCCCGGCGGGCCGCGACCTCGTCGTCGTGGACGTCGGCGCCCGCCGCGACGAGCTCGTCGACCGCCCCCGGCGCGCCGGTGCGGTCGATCTGGAAGACGGTGACCGGCGCGGTGAGGGAATCGATGGACTCGAACTCGGCGCGATGTCCGTCGTCCTCGAGGACGATCGCCACGGCACCGGAATCCTGCATGATCCACTCGATCTGACCCGCGGAGGAGGAGTCGTAGATCGGAACAGTGATCGCGCCGGCCGACCAGATCGCGAAGTCGAACAGGTTCCACTCGAGGCGGGTGCGCGACAGCAGCGCCACCCGGTCGCCGGGATTGACGCCGGATGCGATCAGCCCCTTGGCGATCGCGGAGATCCGGGAGGCGGCGTCGGCGGCAGTCACCGGTTCCCACCGGTCGCCCTGCTTGTGGCGGAACACGATGTGCTGCGGTGACCGCTCCGCCAGGCCGAAGATGATGTTCGTGCAGTTCTCGTCGTCGGCGATCGAGAACTTCGCGGGCACGCTGTACTCACCCATCGTGGTTACCCTCCAGTAGACATCAGTGACCGAATCGTATCCCCGCTGCTGAACGGGACTGATCGCGACGTCGGTTTCGGGTGCACTACCCTGCGTCGACGCGAGTATGTGAAGCTAGTGGGCGTGACGAGCATCCAGGTGGCCGACGAGGTCTTCGTCGCCGCGGCACCGCCGTCGGCAGCCGCCGTGATCGGCGACCCCGCCAACTGGCGCAAATGGTGGCCGGACCTCCGTCTGGCGGTCACCGAGGACCGGGGCGAGCAGGGCGTGCGCTGGCGGGTCGAGGGTCCGGTGTCGGGGACGATGGAGATCTGGAACGAGGCGGTCCTCGACGGCTTCGTCCTTCATTATTTTCTCCACGCCGAGCCCACCGGCCCGCTGCCCGAGGACGCGCGAGCCCGGGCCGACGTGCTGGCCGAGGTGAACAAGCAGCGCCGGGTGACGGGCAAGGACGTCTCCTTCGAGGTCAAGAGACTGCTGGAGGACGGCCGTGTCGTCGGTGGGCCGGCGGCCGGTCACGAGGCCGCCGCACCAGGACGAGACGCGTCCGCGGCCGGGACACGGTGATGGCCGACCACACCGAACGCGACATCGTCATCGGCGCCGACGCCGACGCCATCCTCGCCGTCATCGCCGACTTCGAGCACTATCCCGAGTGGGTGACCGCGGCTCGCGAGGTCGAGGTGTTGCGCACCGATGAGTCCGGCCGCGCCACCGAGGTCCGGTTCATGCTCGACGCCGGAGTCCTGCAGGACACGTATGTGCTTGCCTACGAATGGGATCCGAACACCACAGCGGTCTCGTGGCGCCTGGTGTCGAGTGATCTGCAGAAGGATCAGCGCGGGCGTTACGTACTCACCCAACAGGTTCCGGGATCGACGAAGGTGACCTATGAACTCATGGTCGACCTGCAGGTGCCGATGATCGGACAGCTGAAACGGCGCGCCGAGAAGGCCATCACCGATGCTGCGCTGAACGACCTCAAGAAGAGGGTCGAAGGCTGATCGATCTCACACCCATCCACGTGGTGCTCGGTCCGGGGGGCTCTGGTGTCTCCGCGATCGCAGCCGCCGGCGCGACCCAGCGCCCCGTCGCGAACCGGGCGGCGCGACCCTCGGCCCGATCGGGCCTCGCCGCCGCCGAATCCGACACCCTCCTCATCACCGTCGACCGCTGGTCGCCGGTGCACGAGTGGGCACGGGTGTATCGCCGGCCCGGGGAGCCCGTCGTGGTCTCCAAGTACCTCCACCTGCTGAGCCTGGACCGGCTGGACCTCACCGAACGCACGTGGTCGGCTTTCGTCGACGTCCTCGAGCACACGGTGAGCCGCAGCAAGACGATGCTGCCCGGGGTCGGCACGCTGGCCGGGATCGACGCCGCCGAGCTCACCTCGCTGCCGGGGATCGACGACTTCCTCCTGCTGCGGCGTATCCGGGACGAGGCGGTCAGCGGCCGGTGGCAGCGGATCGTCGTCGACTGTTCCGGGTGTGGTGACCCGCTGCAATTCCTGCGTGGCGGAGCAGTTCTCAGCCAAGCGCTGAATCGGTTCTGGCCTCGGCACCGCCGTCTCGCGATGGCCGCCGAACGTCCGGTGGTCGCCCAGCTGACGGCCGCCGTCGACGCCATCGACCGCGATTGCCTCGACATCGCCGAACTGTTCGCCGACCCCCACGCGGTGGCGGTGCACCTCGTGCTCGCCGCCGACGACCGGAGCCGGCGACTGACCGGTCATCACCTCGCCGCCGCCGACCTCATGGGGCTGCCCCTGGCCTCGGTCCAGCTCAACGGTGGCGTCGGCGCCGAGCCCGTGGCCGAGATCGCCGAGATGGTGCAGGCCGAACTCGCGGCTGCCGACGGCTCCCCATCCGTCCGCGTCCAGGTCGTCGAGAAGTCGGCCGACACGATCGATCGCATGGCCCGGCTCCGCAAGCTCGCGGTGTCGCTGCCGGCGCCGCACGGCATGCCGCGGGGGTCGGCCGCGGCCGAGGTCGAGGCGGGGCAGGGACGCGTGGGCGGCGGGCCGGCCGGCCCGGTGTATCGGCTGTCGTGGCCGCAGCGCCTACCCGATCCGGATTCGCTGGCCCTCGGGCGCAGCGGAGACGACCTGCTGGTGACGATCGCCGGTTTCCGCCACCCGGTGCGCCTGCCGTCGGTGCTGCGGCGATGCACGGTGGTCGACGCCGACTGGGACGGAACGAACCTGGGCATCGGGTTCGTCCCCGATCCGTCGGTCTGGCCCCGGCCCCAGAACTGATCCGGTCACTCTCGGCGCGGAACGGCGATGGTGGAATGAATCCGCCCGAGCGGGGTACGTTCGCCAGACCGCACCGAGTGACTCGGCACGGTACGGTGCCGGTGATCCGGACGACAGACATGCGGGTGGGTGTACCCGTGGGGCCAGGAGAAGGGGAGAGTTCGCGATGGGCACGGACGACGAGACGTTCCGCCAGGCCGGTGAGGGGTCTGCGCACGAGCGTCGAGACGATTCCGCCGACCCGGTGCGTGACCTGCTGCTCGGACTGGCCACCCAGATCGACCACCTGGCCGCGCTCTTCGCGCCGGCCCCGCAGACGGCGGCCCCCGGCGGTGGGACTGCGGCCGGGGCCCGGCCCGGTTTCGCGGCCTTCGCCGACGGTGGCCCGCTCGGACACGCTCTCGCCGGGGCATCGGGGGAGATCACCTCGCTGCTCGCCGAGATCGGCGACCTCGTCGCCCGGCTGATCGCGGCGGTCATCGCCGTGCTCGAGGCCGTCGCCGAGGCGCTGCGATCCTCACCCACCGCGTCGTCGGCGCCCCGCCAGTACGAGCCGATCGCGGTGCGATTCAACGCCCCGGCAGGTCGCGACGCCGCGGCGCCGCGTCCCGGTGACACGCCGCGACGGGCCACGCCGCCCCCCGAACCCGGTCCCGGGCAGGAGAACTGATGGGCGACCTGACGATCGGCATCGACATCGGCGGCACCAGCGTGCGCGCGTCGGTGGTCGACGACCGCGGGACGATGCTCGACACGCTCCGTGCGCAGACCCCGCCCACGGCGGCCGCGCTCGAACACTGCCTGGACCGGCTCGTCGGCGAGCTGACCTCCCGGTGGGATGCGAAGGCCGTCGGGCTCGCGATCGCCGGTTTCCTCACCACCGACCGCCGGATCGTCCGGTTCGCGCCGCACCTGCCCTGGCGTGAGGCGCCGGTGGCCGAGGAGATGACCCGGCGCGTGGGTATCCCGGTCTACGCCGAACACGACGCCAATGCCGCCGCGGTGGCCGAATGGCGATTCGGCGCGGCTGCGCGCGGTCACAACACCGTCGTCCTTGCGATCGGTACCGGAATCGGTGCGGGATTCGTCATCGACGGGGAGATCTACCGCGGAAGTTATGGGGTGGCACCGGAACTCGGACATCTGACGATCGTCCCGGACGGGCGTGCCTGCGCCTGCGGCAAACGCGGCTGCTGGGAGCGGTACTGCAGCGGGACCGCATTGGTGGACACCGTCGTGGAGTTGCTCGCCGACGGCGACTGGGGACGCAGTCAACTCGCGGCGGACGTCGCGGCCGATCCCGGGTCGCTGACCGGCCGGCGGGTCGCCCGGGCCGCCGCCGACGGGGACGCGGTGGCGCTGGCGGCGTTCGGACGGTTCGCGACGTCGCTGGGCCAGGGGCTCGCGATGATCGCCGACATCTTCGACCCCGACCTCATCGTGCTGGCCGGCGGTGTCGGCGCGGCGTCGGGTCTGTTCCTCGACGAGGCCCGGGAACACTACGCCCGGCAGGTCACCGGCGCCGGGCACCGCCAGCTCGCTCGCATCCGCGGTACCCAGCTCGGCGAGACGGCCGGCGTCGTCGGCGCGGCAGAGGTTGCGCGCCAGGCGATCCGGGCGACCGCCCGCTCCCTCGCCGAACCCGGCCCCGAGTCGCGTCCGGTCTCCGGGCTCTGAGCTTGCCGGCGAGGCCACGGCCGGTCCCGGCCGGGCGGTAGAGTTCGACGCGGGTAAGGTCTTGGCGTCGGGCCACCCGTCGGTTCCGCGGTCTCCGCGGGTCGATCGGCCGGCGGATGGTCATCGGGTCGGTGTGCGCGGCGAGGAGAATCTCATGTGGTACTGGGCGTTCAAGTACATCTTCATCGGCCCGGTGCTGCGGGTCCTCGGCCGGCCGTCCATCGAAGGGCACGAGAACATCCCGACCGACGGTCCGGCGATCCTGGCCAGCAATCACCTCGCGGTGATGGACAGCTTCTTCCTCCCGCTGATGGTCAACCGACGGATCTACTTCCTCGCGAAGAGCGAGTACTTCACCGGCACCGGACTCAAGGGGAGATTCCAGCGCTGGTTCTTCACCGCCGTCGGACAGATTCCCATCGACCGATCCGGAGCGCAGGCGGCTGAGGGCGCACTCACCGCGGCACGCCGCCAGCTCGACAAGGGCAAGCTGATGGGGATGTATCCCGAGGGCACCCGATCGCCCGACGGTCGCCTCTACAAGGGAAAGACCGGGCTCGCCCGGCTGGCCATGGACACCGGGGTTCCGGTCATTCCCGTCGCGATGATCGACACCCACAAGTTCAACCCGCCCGGCAGTGTCCTCCCGCGACCCACCCGGGTGGCGGTCCGCATCGGCAAGCCCCTGGACTTCTCGAGGTACGAGGGCATGGAGGGCAACCGCTTCATCGAACGCGCGGTCACCGACGAGATCATGTACGAGCTGATGCAGCTGTCGGGTCAGCAGTATGTCGACGTCTACGCCGCGAGCCTCAAGAACCAGGCACCGCCGGTCGATCCGCCGGCGGCCGACGCCGCCGCCTGAGGCGCACCTGACGCCGGGCCGCCGCTGATCAGCCGGTGTCGCCCACGGGGGTGCCGTCGAGGACGGCGCACAGCTCCGGAATCCAGTCGCGATCGGCCGGGACGATCTCGGCGACGTCGAAGAGTCGTAGTTCGTCGGCGGAAAACCACCGCACGTCGAGGTGTTCGAGTGCCGTCGGCGTCCCCGAACGCAGCCGTGCCACGTAGGCGTGCAGGGTCAGGTCACCGGGCAGCGCCACCGGGGAGCCCACCCCCTCCGCCGGTTCGACCTCGGCGCCGAGTTCCTCGCGGATCTCCCGGACCAGCGCCGCTGCATGCGTTTCCCCGACTCCACGCGGCCGCCGGGTAGTTCCCAGCGGCCGGCGAGTTCGGCCGGGCGCGACCGCTGCGCGAGGAGCAACCGGCCGTCGACGATGATGGCCGCGGCGACCACGTCGAGCGGTCGGGTGCCCGCGGTGTCGTCGCGCGCGGCGCGAGTCGCGATCATCCAGGCGAAGGTGACGAAGGTGGCGACCGGCCACGCGGCCCCGAAGATCGCCTCGAGTGCGGCCGGGAGCTGGGGACCGTACTCGATGGTGACGCGCAGCAGCCACGGGATGCCGAGTCCGGCGACCGCCACCCACATCGCGAGCACGACCCGCGCACCCCGACGCCGCGATCCGGCGCCGTGGACGAGCCAGATCGCCAGCGGGATGACCCACACCCAGTGATGCACCCACGAGATCGGCGACATCAGCAGCCCGAAGAACTGCACGACGAGCAGGATGCCCAGCGCGTCGGACACCGACCGCCAAGCGAACACGGCCACCACGAGCGCGATCAGGACGCCGACCATCCAGATCCAGCCCGTCCCCACGTCGAAGCCGACGAAGCGGGACAGGGTGCCGCGCAGGCTCTGGTTGATCACCGCCTCGACCGGACCGATGCGCTCGGCGTCGCCGAAGAGGGTTCCGTAATAGGTGCGGGTGATGTCCGGGAAGAGCAGCAGGCACCCGAGGACCGTGAACACGAACGCGCCCGCGGCGGCCACCGCACCCAGGGGCTTGCGGGCGGCCAGATACCAGAGACCGGTGATCGCCGGGGTCAGCTTGATGCCCGCCATCAGACCGATGAGCGCGCCGCCGGCCAGCACCCCGCGATCGCTGCGCGCCCACGACACCGCCAGCAGGGTGCCCAGCATCAGGAAGACGTTGATCTGGCCGTAGTCCAGGGTGACCCGCACCGGCTCGCACCAGATCGCGGGCGCGGTCCACAACGCGGCCATGGCGTAGACGTCGGTGGTCGATCCGCACAGGCGCAACGCGAGCACGATGCAGGCGTACAACGCGCCGAAGGTCGCGAGCTGCCAGCCGATCGCCACCAGGTCCCACGGCACGAGCGACAACGGGTACAGCACGACGGCCGCGAACGGGGGATAGGTGAAGGGCAGCGCGAAGTCGGTCTCACCGGCGTAGGTGAAGACATAGAGCGACCCGTCGGCGAGACCCGCCGAACCGTCGCGGTAAACGTGCAGGTCCACGAAGTTCCTGCCGTTCACGGTCAGCGTGTCCCAGACGAGCCGCGCGATGATCGACGCCGCCAGGAGAGCGGTCGCCAGCACAGACCTGGAGCGCACGAAATACCAGGGTAGACAGCCAGGGGGCGGTATGGCGAAACGGTGCGCGGTGCGCGGGTCGGCGCGAGGGTGTGTGAATCTTGACCCATGCGCTTCTTCTACGACTCGGAGTTCATCGAGGACGGCACCACCATCGAGCTGGTCTCGATCGGGGTCGTCGGTGAGGACGGTCGCGAGTTCTATGCGGTGTCGACCGAATTCGACCCCGGCCGCGCCGGGGACTGGGTGCGGGCCAACGTGTTGCCGAAGCTGCCGTCGCCGTCGTCGTCCGCGTGGCGGGACCGGCGCCGGATCCGTGAGGATCTGCTCGAGTTCCTCACCGCCGACGGCACCGACATCGAGCTGTGGGCCTGGGTGGGCGCCTACGACCACGTCGTGCTCTGCCAGTTGTGGGGTCCGATGACCGCGCTACCGCGTGAGATCCCGCGGTTCACCCGCGAACTTCGCCAGCACTGGGAGGCAGCGGGCCGGCCGCCGCTTCCGCCCACGCCGTCGGACGCACACGACGCGCTGAGCGACGCCCGGCACAACCTGCGCCGCTGGGAGGCGATCGAGAAAACCCGCGTCTGACCCGCGAACGGGTCGTGCGCCCCGCCTCCATTACCCTGGACGGGTGGTGAACTGGACCGTAGACGTGCCGATCGACGAGCTCCCCGAGCTTCCTCCGCTCCCGGGTGATCTCCAATCGCGTTTCGACGACGCGCTCAGCCGCCCGGCGGTGCAACAGCCGAGCTGGCCGGCCGACGAGGCGCGCAAGATGCGAACCGTGCTCGAGTCGGTTCCGCCGATCTGCATGCCCGCCGAGGTCCAGACACTCGCCGCGCAGCTGGCCGACGTCGCCGAGGGGCGTGCGTTCCTCCTCCAGGGCGGTGACTGCGCGGAGACCTTCGCCGACAACACCGAGCCGCACATCAAGGGCAACATCCGAACGCTGCTCCAGATGGCCGTCGTGCTCACCTACGGCGCCAGCATGCCGGTGGTGAAGGTCGCGCGGATCGCGGGCCAGTACGCCAAGCCGCGATCGTCCGACACCGACGCGCTGGGTCTGCCCTCCTACCGCGGGGACATGGTCAACGGATTCCCGGCCGACGCGGCGGTACGCGCGCACGATCCGTCGCGACTGGTGCGTGCCTATGCGAACGCGGCCGCCGCGATGAACCTGGTCCGCGCCCTGACCCAGGCCGAGGCGGATCTGAGCCGGGTCCACGACTGGAATCGTGAATTCGTCCGCACGTCGCCGGCCGGCGCGCGCTACGAGGCGCTCGCGTCGGAGATCGACCGCGGTCTGCGGTTCATGGACGCGTGCGGCGTCACCGACTCGAACCTGAACTCCGCCTCCATCTTCGCCTCGCACGAGGCACTCGTCCTCGACTACGAGCGCGCCATGCTGCGTCTGGCCGACGACCCCGACGGTCCGGGCAAGGTGCTCTACGATCTGTCGGCCCACTTCCTGTGGATCGGTGAGCGGACCCGTCAGCTCGACGGTGCGCACATCGCGTTCGCCGAGCTCGTCAGCAACCCGATCGGGGTGAAGATCGGGCCGACGACGACCCCCGAGCAAGCCGTCGAGTACGTCGAACGTCTCGATCCCCACAACGTGCCGGGTCGACTCACGCTCGTCGCGCGGATGGGCAACGGCAAGGTCCGGGACGTGCTGCCGGCGATCGTCGGCGCCGTCGAGGCGACCGGGCACAAGGTCATCTGGCAGTGCGATCCGATGCACGGCAACACGCACGAGGCGTCGACCGGGTTCAAGACCCGGCACTTCGACCGCATCGTCGACGAGGTGCAGGGCTTCTTCGAGGTCCATCGGGCGCTGGGCAGCCATCCCGGCGGCGTCCACGTCGAACTGACCGGCGAGGACGTCACCGAGTGTCTCGGTGGCGCACAGGAGATCTCGGATCTAGACCTCGGCGGCCGCTACGAGACCGCCTGCGATCCCCGGCTGAACACCCAGCAGTCGCTCGAACTGGCCTTCCTCGTCGCGGAGATGCTGCGCGGCTGAACCTCGCTTCGCTCCGGCCCGCGGCCCGCGGCCGGCGGGTCAGGCGGCGCAGAGCAGCCGGTCAGCCGATGGCCAGGAACGTGCTGCCGACCCAGAATCCGACGGCGCCGAGCCCGGCGGTCAGCAGCAGCACGACGACGATCCACAGCACCGCCCCCAGGCGGCTGCCGCCGACGAGTTCGGGCTCCACGACCTCGGGCCGGGTGCGGCGACTCACCGGACGAGACGGCGGTGCGAGGTCGTCGCGGTCGGCCGCCGGTTGCTCGACCGGGGTGTCGGCGGTCGCCGGCCGCACCGGCTCGGACGCCGGGGTGTGCGGACCGGGTACCGACTGCACCCGTGTGCCGTGCCCGGCGGGATCGTGGCCTCGGTAGCGGGACATCGTCTGTCGCTCGGCCGACCGGCGCGGGGCCGGCACCGTGAACGGCGGGAGATCGAGTTCGTCGGCGACCGTGAGCAGCGCCCGCTGCATGTCGAAGCCGTCCACGTACCGGTCGGCGGGGTTGCGTTCGGTTGCGCGCAGCACGATCTCGTCGAACTCCTCGGGCACCCCGGCGATCACGTCACCGGGCGCCGGGACGTCGAAACTGAGGCGCTGGTAGGCGAGTGCGAGCGGCGAATCGCCGGAGAAAGGTGTTCTGCCCGTGAGGAGTTCGAACATCATCACGCCCATGGAGTAGACGTCGCTGCGGGCGTCGGCGTGGGTGGACTCGACCTGTTCGGGGGAGAGGTAGGCGGCGGTCCCGAGGATCACGCTCGCCGAGGTGACCCCCGCCTCGGCGACCGCCCGCACCAGTCCGAAGTCGGCGACCTTGACCTCGCCCTCGTCGGAGATGAGCACATTCTCCGGTTTCACGTCGCGATGGACCAGGCCCGCGGCGTGTGCGGTGCCGAGCCCGCCCAGTACCGGCGCGGCCACCGCGACGACGGCATGGGGCGGCATCGGGCCGCGTTCACGCAACAGTTCTCGCAGACTGCCCCCGTCGACCAGTTCCATCACCAGGAACGCGATGCCGTTGTCGATGCCCTGGTCGTACACGGCGACGAGCCCCGGATGCTTCAGACCGGCGACCGCGCGTGCCTCGAACTCGAAGCGGCGCAAGAACTGTGGGTCGCCGGAGTACCGGGAGTCCATCACCTTCACCGCCACGTCGCGTCCCAGCCGCAGGTCGACCGCGAGATAGACCGCCGACATGCCGCCGCGCGCGATGGGCGCGTCGATCCGGTACCGGTCCTCCAGGACCGCCCCCAGCATGGCGTCGACGGGAGAGTTCACGGTGTACGAATCTACCTGCCGCCCGGGACGGTCGGGGGCAGGCAACGCGGTGCACGTCACGCCGCAGGTTTCACCCGACCCCGATGACCCGCTAGGCTTTCGGCGTGGGTTCCCTACCTCTCTCGCCCGACAAGCTGCCCGCCGATCTCGAGGTGCTGTCGGTCGACGACGTCGCCGACCGGCTACACGTGTCGACAAACCGGGTCCGGACACTCATCCGCGATCACCACCTGCTCGCCGTGTCCCGCAACGGTCATCCGGTGATCCCGGCGGTGTTCTTCGACGACGACGGTGTCGTCAAGCACTTCTACGGTCTGGTCGAGGTGCTCCTCGACGGCGGATTCACCCGCGACGAGGCGATGTCGTGGCTGTTCACCGAGCACGACGACCTCGGCCTCCATCCCGCCGCGGCGCTGCACACCCACTCCGCGCGTGAGGTCATCCGGAGGGCCCAGGCTCAGGCCTTCTGACCTGTCCCGTCCCGCACCGTGTGCCCGTCCGCGCCCGATGTGTCCGGCGGCCCACCGACCGCCCCGGCCCATCGGCCGAACCGGCCCAGCCGCAACGGGTCCCGATGGGACAGCGACCAGGCCGCGAGTCCCGCGAGTGCTGCTGCCAGCGCCACCTCGACCGGCTTGTAGAAGACGATCGCGTCGTCGGGCTGGAACACGATCAGCAGGAACGTCGACGCTCCTACGACCGTCGCCCGCACCCACACCGGCAGGTCGAAGGCCACCACGATCACCAGCACCCACGTGTAATACCAGGGCAGAGTCGACGGTTCGAGCAGCAGTACGGCCAGCATCGCCCAGGCCATTCCGGCCACCGCATCGCGGACGTCGTGCCGGTGCCGCCACCACACCGCGACGAGCGTCACCGCGAGGACGACCGAACCGATCGCCCGCGTGACCTCGAGGACCGGTTGCAGGTTGAGCGCGACGAACGGTGCGGCGACCAGGGTCACGAGATGGGCGGCGAGGGTGGGGATGGTGAACCAGTTGATGATGACGTCGGCCCACCCCAGGCCGGTGAGCCAGCCGAGTCCCAGACCGATCGCCAGGGTCCACACCCCGAACACCGCCACCGCGATCCCGACGATCGACGCGAACACCGTCACGACGTCGCGGGGTGTCACGGGTCGACGAGAGCGAATGTGCGACAGCCAGATCCACAGGACGAACGGCAACGCGATCCCGGCGGTGATCTTGATCGACACGGCGAGCGCCAGGACCGACGTGCCCACCACGTGCCGGCCGTCGACCACCAGGACGATCCCGGTGACGAGGACGCCCATCATCAGCAGCTCGACGTGCGGCCCGGCCACGAGGTGGATCAGCACCATCGGGTTGAACAGCACCAGCCAGAGTCCGGCCTGGGGGGAGGCCCCGAACCGTTCGGCCAGTCGCGGGATCGCCCACAGCGACAAGAAGAGTCCGGGCAGCAGCACGAGCCGGATGGCCAGGACGCCCAGGATCACGTGATCGCCGGTGATCTCGGTGACCACGCGCAGCATCCCCATGAAGAACGGGCCGTACGGGGCGGTCGTCGTGGCCCAGACCTGCGCCATGCTGTCCACGAGTGGACCGGGAACATGAGCGGGACCGTCGGCGTAGGGGTCGAAACCGGCACCGAACACGGCGCCCTGCGCCAGATAGGCGTAGACGTCGCGGGAGTACACCGGCACCGCCACGAGCAGCGGGGCGGCCCACACCAGCACCCACCGGCGCAGCACCCGGGTCGTCGGCACGGCGTCCGGCTCATCGGCGACGGTGTCCGGATCGGCGGCGCGGTTCGCTTCGATGATCCGACGACCCATCCGGACCCAGCCGAACACCATCAGGAACACGCCCAGCCAGAACAGGGTGCCGAAGACGTTCTTCCCGTGTCCGTAGGTGATCCAGCTCAGACCCAGGTCCGAGAGGAGGGCGGTGTTGCGCGGCGGGTCGCCGACGCCGAAGCTGCCGAGACAGACGAGCACAGACCCGATAGCACCGAGGACGAGATCGCCCCGGCCGGCGCCACCGGCGGCGGCGCGCGTCACGGGAGCGTTCACGCCTCGCGGTGCGCGACGCGATGCGCGACCGCGATCAGCTCGGCCCTGATGTCCTCGCCGATGTCGGCGGCGTCGAGGGCGGTCAACGCCGACCGCAACAGCTCGTCGATCGAGTTCTCCACCTCGTCCACCGCGCCGACCTCGACGAAAATGGCTCGCGCGGAGTCCAATTCGTCGGCATCCAGGGAGCGCCCGAGATAGGAACGAAGGCGGGCGCCGAGGTCGGGGTCGGCCGCATCGGCTCGCTGCAGTGCAGTCGCCAGCAGCGCCGTGCGCTTGCCGGAGACCAGGTCGTCGCCGGACGGTTTCCCGGTCCGATCCGGATCGCCGAAGACGCCGAGCAGATCGTCGCGGAGCTGAAACGCGACCCCGAGATCGTGCCCGATCGAACGCAGGCTCGACACGAGCTGTTCGGACGCACCCGCCATCCGTGCACCCAGTTCGAGTGGTCGCGCGACGGTGTAGGCGGCCGTCTTGAACTCCATCACCCGGTACGCGGCCTCGGTCGAGTCGTCTCCGCCGGCCTCGTTCACGATGTCGAGGAACTGGCCGCCGAGCACCTCGGTCCGCATCGCCGCCCACGTCGCGCCCACGTCGACGGGCAACCGACGGTGGCCGCCGGTCTCGGGCGAAACCCCCGGCCGGTGCCCGTGGACCAGGTCGTCCGCCCACGCGAGCGCGAAGTCGCCGGCGAGGATCGCGGCCGCGACCCCGTGCGCACCGGGGTCCCCGGCCCACGCGGCGTCCGCGTGGCGCGACTCGAACTCCCGGTGCACTGTCGGATGCCCGCGCCGGGTGTCGGACCGGTCGATGATGTCGTCGTGGATGAGCGCGCAGGCCTGCACGAGTTCGAGTGCCGCGCAGACCCGCAGTGCGTCACGCGGGCCGGGTGCGGCGTCCCCGACGGGGGTGCGGTCCGACGACGATGTCCCGCAGCGCCATCCGGCGAAGACGAAGACCGGCCGGATGCGCTTGCCGCCACGCAGGACGAACTCCCGGATCAGTTCGGCGGCCTCGCCGACCACCGGCGCGATCGCGGCGGTGGCGGGGACCGCGTCGGCGAAGAAAGCACGTAATTCGGCCTCGACGGCGCCCGGGACCGCATCGAGCGAGGTGGGCGTGGGGATCGTGGAGGTCACCCTGCCAGGCTATGCGACCAGCTCCGTACACTGTGCGAGTGACCCCAACCGCTCCCGCACCCTCGATCGTCGAACGCCTGTCCGCTCCGCACCGCGGTCCGGTCCCGTTCTCCGTCGAGTTCTTCCCCCCGCGTGACGCCGAGGCCGAGTCCCGGCTCTGGCGCGCGGTGCGCATCTTCGAGCGGTTGTCCCCGGCATTCGTCTCGATGACCTACGGCGCCGGCGGTTCCACCCGAGACCGCACCGTGCGTATCACCGGCGAGCTCGCCGCGCAGACCACGCTGCTGCCGGTGGCCCACCTGACCGCGGTCAACCACAGCGTTGCGGAACTTCGGGCGCTGGTCGGCGCCTACGCCGACCAGGGCATCACCAACATCCTCGCGCTTCGCGGCGACCCGCCCGGTGACCCGCTCGGCGAGTGGGTCGCCCATCCCGACGGCGTCGAGTATGCCGAGCAGCTCGTCCGGCTCATCGACACGCTGGGCGACTTCCACGTGGGAGTGGCGTCGTTCCCGGAGACCCATCACCGGTCGCCCGACATCGATCACGACACCCGCACGCTCGTCGACAAGCTACGAGCCGGAGCCGAGTACTCCATCACCCAGATGTTCTTCGACGTCGAGCACTACCTGCGACTCCGTGATCGCGTCGCGGCCGCCGATCCCGAGCAGGGAAGCAAGCCGATCATCCCCGGCATCATGCCGGTGACCTCACTGGCCACCGCGCGGCGGATGGTCGAGCTGTCGGGTTCGGTGATCCCGCCCGACGTCGAGGAACGCTTCGCCAAGGCCGCGGGCAACGGCGCCGAAGAGGACCGCGCGTCGGTCCGCGCCGTCGGCATCGACTTCGCCACCGAGATGGCGCAGCGCCTCATCGCCGAAGGTGCGCCCTGCCTGCATTTCTGCAGCCTCAACTTCGCCAAGGCCACGACAGAGGTACTGGGCCGCCTCGGCGTGGACGTCGACGCCGCGTTGCACGTTTCGGCCTGATCGGGAGGACCCGTCCCGCCGCGCCGGCTTCGACGCGGCCGGCCGGGATCACTTGTCGGCGGGCGGTGCCGTCCGGTCCGGTGCCGGCGTTCCCGAGGCCGGACCCGACGCGGGATCGGCGGCAGCGGCGAGTCCTTCGCCCGAGATCGTCGACGGAGCTGTCGTCGTCGGGACCGGACGTCCGGGGCGTGGTCCGCGGTAGCGCTTGGTGTAGGCGATCCGGACGATCACCAGGACGACCGCTACGCACAACAGCGCGACGAACCACGACCAGCTGCTGACCGCGG
The DNA here is from genome assembly GCF_057770005.1 of Gordonia sp. G4. Taxonomy (NCBI): domain Bacteria; kingdom Bacillati; phylum Actinomycetota; class Actinomycetes; order Mycobacteriales; family Gordoniaceae; genus Gordonia; species Gordonia sp. G4. Next base: position 5,026,803 of record NZ_CM173442.1, on the reverse strand, counting down.
CGGTCGCCGGATCCGGATAGGTGGCGTCGGCGCTGAAGTCCGACGGTTCGCCCGGTGCGGGTGTCCAGGTCACGGTCGATTCGCCGACCTGCTCGCCGTTCGTCGCGGTCACCGGCCCGCCGAAGGTGACGGTCAGCTGAACATAGTCGCGGTTCGGCACGAGCTCGGTCAGGTCGGTGTCACCGCGGAAACGCACCACCTCACCGCTGCGTTTGGCGGTGAGGTCCATCGTCAGCGAGGTGTCGCCGTAGGCATCGGCCACGATGTCGCCGAGCTGGGCGAACTGTCCCGCGGTGAGATCGCTGAACGTTGCCCGCGCGCCCACTCGGGTGGCGGGATCGTCCTCGTCGGGGTTCCCCTCCGCGCCGGCGTCGTCGTTCCCGGCGGTCTCGGAGGGGGAGGGGGATTCCGGTTCGGTCGTGTCCTCGGGTCCGGCGCCGGGGGTCGACGACGGGTCGTCGGGTCGGTCGGGCGCCTGCCGGTAGTCGGTCACCGAGACCTGTCCGGCCATCGACTCGGGCAGATCGAACTGCGGTGTGCCGCGTGGATTGTCCGGGGTGGTCGCCACGACCACGCTCCCCGAGTAGCGGTCGCCGACCGTCGTCGACCGCTCGAGACAACCGGCCATCAGGGGGGACAGGGCGACGAGGGCGACGGCCACCGCGGACGGCAGCAGTCGCCGGGCACGGCGGGACCCGGGCGCACCCGGTACGGGATTCGACGAACGCACGGTGCTCATCGTGCCAGACCCCGGCCGGAGCGCGGGTCACCGATCGCGCCGCGCCGCGTCGGGCCTCCGGCCTGAAAACCACCCCGGCGATACGCCCCGCACAAGCGCAGCGGTGTCATATCGCTGTCGGCGGTCTCGCGTAGGGCACTTACCCGGGGCGCTCGCGGATCGGATGGTCGGAGACTTTAGGACCGACGGCCGAACCCCCGTCGCCCGCGTCGCAGGACCGCGTGGGCGGCGATGTACCCGCTGGCGCCGGTGACACCTCCGCCGGGGTGAGTCGACGCGCCGGCGAGGAACAGGCCGTCGGCACCGGGGACGCGGTGGCCCGAGAGGTCGGGGGTCGGGCGCCACATGAACATCTGGTCGATGGACATCTCGACGTGCATGATGTTGCCGCCGATCAGACCCAGTTCGTCGGCGAGGTCTCTCGGCGTCTGGATGTACCGGTGCGCGATCGAGTCGGCGAAACCGGGTGCGTGGCGGTCGACCTCGTCGCAGACCGCCTTCGCGGCGCGGTCGGCCGCGGCGGGCCAGTCGCCCTCGGCCAGCCGGTACGGATGCCACTGTGCCCAGAGATTGATGACGGAGCGGCCCGGCGGTGCGAGCGTCGGGTCGATCGCCGAATAGCTCATCGCGACCACGGCCGGACGCGGCGGGAGCTCGCCCACCGACGCCGCGGCGTGGGCCCTGGTGAGGTGGGCGCGGTCGGTGACCAGCAGTCCGAGAGCGGAATGGACGCCGTGCTCGGGCAGGTCGCCGGGCAGATCCCGGTAGTCGGGCAGGCTCGTCGTCCCGAGCCGCACGGCCATCCCGATCCCGTTGCCCACGACGATGGAGCGTCGCCACCGGTCGATGATGCCGGCGTCGTAACCGCCGGCGGCGAGCAGATCCAGCGTGGTCAGCACGTGGCAGGCGCTGATGACGGTCCCGGTGCAGCGGGATTCGCCGCTGCGGGTGACCACTCGCCAGTGGTCACCGCAACGGGCGACGGAGACCGCGGGGTCGCCGCACGAGACCACGCCGCCGTCCGCGCCGATCCGATGGACGAGCGCATCGGTGAGGGCACCGCTGCCCCCGATCGCGCGACCGGGCGGAATCCGGTGCATGAGTGCGGCGAAGCCGATCATCGGTGCGGTGCCCGGCGCGCTCATGGGCGGACCCGACTGGGCGCCGAACCACGCGAGTCCGGCCTTGAGCTGCTCGGAGTCGAAGTACTCGTCGAGCAGGGAATCGCCCGAGGCCATCAGTTCGGCGGTGAGGTTGAGCACCCGGCCGCCCCGCCGACCGAAGACCCCGGTGCGCGCCGTGGTCGCGGTGCCGCCGAGGCCGCCGAAGGCACGGCCGAATCTGCCCAGCGTCGCGGGTTGGTAGAACGCGTCCATGACCGCCCGCGCACGCGGCGTCCACGTCGCGACGAATCTCCGGTAGGCGGCGGCATCGGCTGCGCCACAGGCATTCTCGATCGACGCGCAGGTGGCGTCGAGGTCACTCCGGAAGATGATCGGCGGGGCCGTCTCGGTCGCCGGGACGAATGCCCACGGGTCGCAGTCGACGTATCGCAGGCCGTGCGCGGCCAGGTCGAGGTCGTCGAGGACGGGGGAGTGCCGGATCATCAGGTGCGACGACGACCCGCGGTCGACCCGGTGTCCGGGGAACCGTTCGACGGTCGAGACGGCGCCGCCGGGGATCTCGTCCCGCTCGAGGACCTCCACCTCCCGCCCGGCCTGCGCCAGATAGGCCGCGGCGATCAGGCCGTTGTGGCCCCCGCCGATGACGACGGCGTCGCGCCGCGTGCCGTGCATCGCTAGCTCCCGGTTCCGGTGCGTCGGGCCGCGGCCGGCGGTTGCAGCTCCAGCGGGAGCGGGCGTCCGAGGAAGGCGAACGGACGTGGGTCACCGGTGAAGGTGAAGTGACGCAGGACGTCGGTGAATCCCATCCGCCGGTACAGCGACCATGCGCGGTTGTCCTCGGCGGGGATCTCCGGTGTCGAGAGCAGGACGTGGCGCTCGGGGCGGTCGGCGAGGAGCCGGGCGAGCAGCCCCTGTCCGATCCCTCGTCCCTGGGCGGTCGGATGCACGTGTAGCTCGGTGAGTTCGAAGTAGTCGCGGGCGATCGCTTCGACCATCTCGGGCGGCCGGCCCGTCTGGCGGAGGCCGAGCCGCAGCTGCTGATTCCACCACTGGCCCGTCGCGCCGGTGTAGCCGTAGGCGATGCCGACGAGCAGGTCGTCGGGTCCGATGCCGACCGGCGGACCGACCCGACGTCGCGCGGCCGGCATGGTTCGCGCCTCGTACGGGCTCACGGTCTCGACCGCGCCCACCGCACGCCATCCGGGCCGGGCCATGTGCTCGCGCCAGAGCCCGGCGCGGTGGATCTCGGTACCGCGCGGATAGTTCATCGCGGTCACGTAGATCTCCAGTGCGGGCTCGAGCCAGGCCCGGGCGTCCTGGCCGGTCAGGCTCACCAGACGGATCGTCAACGGACTCCCGTTCTCTGCGTCGTCATCCTGTGGGGCGTCGTCGGCCCGCGTATTCCGGTCGCCGGCGCGGGGGCGGCGGAGCCGTCCTCTCCCGGGCATCGCATGGCGGGCCACTTCCGGGAATTGTCCTCTCGATGATGCACACTCGGCAGGAATCGGGTCGCAGGTGGTGGCGTTGTACTTCGCGGCGGTGGTTTCGGGTCACAGATGTCTTGAACCCCGACGCCGGGCTAGCTATATTGAACTTGTCGAACGGATGTTCGATGAATGTGCCTCCGCAAGCTGTTCGCGCACATCCACGACACGGTCCGGCGGTGGACGAGGGAAGCGTCTGCCGCCGGACGACAAACTTCACGCACGAGGAGGAGAACGCCATGGCCAGGCATCGCAGCGCCACAGCTCTCACCCACGCGGTACCCGTCGATCCGGTGATGGTCGGCCGCGCCCGCGACCTCCTCGAGCGTGCGCACCTGCTCCTCGACAACGCGGACGGCGTCGAGGACGGCGCCGAACGTTTCCGTCAGCTCTATCTGGTGGCCCTTCGCGCGTCGGGTGCGGCCCTTGCCGTCCACGAGCCGGTGGGGACCATCCGGCGCAAGACGTCGAACGCCTGGACCCGCATCGGCGTGGTCGCACCAGAGCTGGCGCCGATCGCCGCCCGGTTCGCCTCCCTCTCGCCGGTTCGGATGAAGATCGAGTCCGGCATCATCCGTACGGTCGATCCCGACAGTGTGGCGGGGATGCGACTGCTCGTACTCGATTTCTCCCGACAGGTCGAGACGATGGTCATCGCCTATGAGCAAGGAAAACTCGGTTCCGACGCCCCTCAGATCGGGGCTACGGCGTGAATCCGGCCACACTTGGTCGGTTATCGCACCGGCCTGTCATCCGCAACGGCGAGTAATGGTGGTCGCGGTCGATTTCACCTCGTATCATGGGACGATATAGGCGCAGACGCCTTTCCGGTCGCGGGTGACCTTCGTCGGCGTCACGGATCAGTAGAAGGAGGGTCGGTGCCACTTTCGGAGCACGAGCAACGCATGCTCGAACAAATCGAGAGCGCGCTGTACGCGGAAGACCCCAAGTTTGCGTCCAGTGTCAAGCGTCGACGTCTTGGGAGGTCGAGCGGTCGTCGTCGCCTGCAGGCGGCAGCGGTCTTCGTCGTCGGCCTGGTGATGCTGGTCGGCGGACTCATCGTCGACATCACCATCGGCGGGTTCCCGATAGTGAGCCTGCTGGGCTTCCTGGTGATGTTCGGGGCCGGCCTCTTCGCTCTCTGGGGGGACAGCGGCACCGCAGACTCCGGTTCGTCGGCGCCCAGGGCCGGGAAGAAGCAATCCGGGCCGTCCGGCGGCGGCAAGCGCAAGCTGTCGGAACGCATGGAAGAGCGATTCAATCGCAGGTTCGAGCAGGAGTGATCCGCTGATCTCGACTCCGCGTTCGTCGATCGGCTGACCGACCCCGGCGACAACCGCGTCGCCACCGCGACAACCGCATACGACAAGAGCCGCGTACCCCACGGGTACGCGGCTCTTTCATGCTGCCGTTCGCCGCCTGTGCACGGGACGGACCATGCGGCGCACGATCGACGGGATTGGACGCCCAGTCGACGGATCTGGACGCACAGTCGACGGGATCGGACGCACAGCCGATGGATCTGGACGCACAGTCGACGGATCTGGACGCACGGTCGGCGGTCCCCACGACGCCCCACCGGCGTTCCCCGCTTCTCCCCACACGGGCGCCCCACTATGCCCCACCTTCGCATTTGTCCCGGTCATTCCAGCCCCTCTGGTAACGCCAGACGCCCCTTGCCACGGGTACGAGCGCAGAATTCCGTCGGCGACGCGCCGCGACACGTGCTTCACTTGCCGCGTTTCACTGCTCTGAACTGCGAATTTGTTGAGCGTGGGGGAATCGGGGGGTGGTGGGGGTGGAAAGTGGTGGAAAGTGGGGTACTGTGGCATCACTGGGTGAAGCGGTCCACCACAGCGCAGGAAGCGCAGATCCCGGTGGGCAGGAGGTGTCGACGTGTCCGTGCGATTCGTCGGTACCTACACGCCCAAGTTGGATGACAAAGGGCGGCTCACGTTGCCCGCCAAGTTTCGCGATGCACTGGCAGGAGGGGTAGTGGTCACCAAAGGCCAAGATCACAGCTTGTCGGTGTACCGGACCGAGGAGTTCGATGCGATAGCGGCACGGATCGTCGAGGCGTCCCGAAACGACCCCGATCTGCGTGCGTTTCAGCGAACGTTCTTCGCCGGTTCGGAAGAGCAGCGACCGGACGGTCAGGGCAGGATCAGCCTGTCCGCCGACCATCGCGTGTACGCGGGACTGTCGAAGGAGTGCGTGGTGTTCGGCAGCCTCGATCACCTCGAGATCTGGGATTCGGCCGCGTGGAACGAATACCAGACCCGGCACGAGGAGAACTTCTCGGCCGCCAACTCCGCGGCACTGAACGCGGTGCTGTAGCCGGACACCTGCGCCGGTTGCCGACAAGACACAGACCGAAGAGACAGCAACCGATGGGCGAGTTCGGTGCCCAGAGGCTTCGGGTGGCACGAGGCCCCGGCCCGGTGGCGACCCTGGCGTACTTCCCCAACGCCAGGTGCGCGATCGGGTCGGGACCCCGCTCCATCCGACCGCCTGCTCTCGCCGACCCGAAGCAACCGCCCACCGCCGATACCGCACACATGCCGATGGGGGGTCTTCATCATGGTCGATGCAGGTGACGAACCGCGCCGGTCCGGCGAGTTCGGGCACGTACCGGTGATGGGCGCTCGCATCGTCGAACTGCTTGCCCCGGCCCTGGATTCCGACGATCCGCGGATCTTCCTCGACGCCACCCTCGGCGCCGGCGGACACAGTCAGCTCGTTCTCGAGTCGTTTCCGAACGCCCGGGTGGTCGGCATCGACCGAGATGCCTCGGCGCTCGAGATCGCTCGTGAGCGACTGAGCCCCTACGCCGACCGGATCTCGCTGCACCAGGCGACGTTTCACGAGATCGGCGAAGTGATGGACGCGGCGGGAGAATCGGCTCTCGACGCCGCGCTGTTCGATCTCGGCGTGTCCTCGATGCAGCTGGACCAGGCCGGGCGCGGATTCGCCTACGCGGTGGACGCGCCGCTGGACATGCGGATGAACGCCGACGATCCGCTCACCGCCGCCGACGTGCTCAACACGTACTCGCACGGCGAATTGGCCCGTGTCCTCTCCGATTACGGGGAGGAGCGCTTCGCCGGCCGGATCGCATCGGCGGTGCTGCGGGAGCGTGACAAGGAGCCGTTCACGACAAGTGCGCGTCTCGTCGAATTGCTCTACGACGCGATACCAGCCGCCACCAGACGGACCGGTGGACATCCGGCGAAGCGGACCTTCCAGGCGCTGCGCATCGAGGTCAACCACGAATTGGACGTCCTGCGTGAGGCATTGCCCGCGGCCCTGGACTCGCTCGTGGTCGGCGGTCGGGTCACCGTGATGAGTTATCAGTCGCTGGAGGACCGGATCGTCAAGCGCGAGTTCGCCACGCGCACGTCGTCGACGTCGCCTCCCGGGCTGCCGGTCGAATTGCCCGGTACCGCACCAGAATTCCGTCTCGTCACGCGCGGCGCCGAACGGCCGGACGAGAACGAACTGGCCACCAACCCGCGCTCGGCGCCGGTTCGTGTCCGCGCGATCGAACGAGTCGAGAAGAAGGGCTGAGCATGACCATCCTGCACGAGGCCCCGTCGCGTGCCGACGACGACCGCGACTCCCGACGGTCACGCCGGACCCGCATCGAGTCCGAGCGGGCGACCCGATCGCGCGCCGCCCAACGCGCACTCGACCGGCGCCACCGGCGCACCGCGGCAGGTCGTGCCGCACCGTCGCGTCGTACCGGCGGTGGACTGTCGATGACCGGGGTGTCCCTGCGAGAGCGATTGCAGCACACCCCCTTCGTCGTACCGGTCATCGCACTGCTGGTGCTCGGGCTCGGCCTCAGCCTGTGGCTGTCGACCAAGGCGGCGCAGGACTCCTACAAGCTGGGAATCGAGCGCACACAGAATCAGTCCCTCATCGATCAACGCGACGCCCTCAAGCGCACCTATGAATCCGGCAATTCGGCACCCGAATTGTCCGACAAGGCAGCGCGTCTCGGCATGATCCCGGCCGACAACCCCGCCCGCATGATCGTCGACGACCCTCGGCGGCCGCGAGTGGTGGGCAAGCCGGTACCGGCCTCCGGCCGACCGATGGGGAGTCTGAACCCCGACACCGCACCGGATCCCGCGGACCAGGTCGACCCGAGCCGGGTCGATGACTCGATCGGTCTGGGTGGACGGTCGGGTTCTGACGGGCCCGACGCGGTTCCGACGACCACCCCGCAGCCCACACCATCGCAACCGACCGGCGGACAACCGGCGCCGTCGCAACCCGCACCGTCGCAAACCGCCCCGCCCGGCGCGAATCCGCTGCCGTCCGGGACCGATTCGGTGCCGTCCGGAACGAGCGTGGTTCCGCCGGCCGCGTCGTCGACGCCGACTCCCGCGCCGAATGTGGTGCCCGCCCCGTGAGTTCATCGGCGGCCCGGCACGCAACGTGCGCCGGGTCTCCGGCGTCATCTCCAACCCGCCGGGGTCAAATCCGGTGTAACCACGTTGAAGCGGTGAACAATTGACGACCATGACACGTGCGACCTTCGAGCGGCTCGGCGCGGGGCCGGCACGACCGGGACGCCGCCCCGGGCGGCGGCCCGCCGCGGGGTCGGGGGACCGAAGCGTCCGGGGACCGGCGGACGGAACGGCCGGGGACCGCAGACCTTCGTGTTCCGTGCGCGCGCGGCGGGAGTACTGGTACTGCTCGTGGTTCTCGCGGTCGCGGTCAAGATGATCGTCGTGCACACCGTGCAGGCCGGGGCGATCTCCGCCGAAGCGGCGCAGCAGCGCGAGTACACCCAGGTGCTCACCGCCAAACGCGGAGCGATCCTCGACCGCAACGGGCGGCCGCTCGCCTACACCGACGAAGCCAGATCGTTGACGTTCCTGCCCAAGGCCGTTCGCAAGACGATCGAGGAAGAGCATCGCAAGAATCCGGCTCTGCCGGACGTCGACACCAGGCTCAAGGAGATCGCGAAGGGGGTGTCGGTGGCCCTGGGCGGGTCGATCAGCGAAGCGGATCTGCTCGAGAAGGTCACCGGCGAGGACACTTTCGTGTACCTGGCCCGCTCGGTGAGCCCCGATGTCGCGTCACGGATCACCGAGGAGTTCCCCGAGGTCGGCGCGGACCCGCAGAGCATCCGTCTCTACCCCGGGGGATCGCTGGCCGCGAACGTGGTCGGTGACGTGAACTACGACGGCAACGGCCTCATCGGACTCGAGGCGTCGCTTGACTCCATCCTGTCCGGAACCGACGGTTCGCGGACCTACGACCGCGGATCGGACGGCGCGATCATCCCCGGCAGCATGCGCAACGTGCATCCGGCGCTCAACGGTGCGACGGTGCGGCTCACCCTCGACTCCGACATCCAGTGGTTCGTCCAGAGTCAGATCATGAAGGCCAAGCAGGCATCTGGTGCGCAGGGGGCGTCGGCGGTCGTGTTGGACGCGAGGACCGGCGAGGTGCTGGCGATGGCGAACGACGGGACCTTCAACGCGTCGATCCCGCTGTCCGAGCAGCCCGATGCCGAGTTGGGCAACCCCGCCGTCACGTCCCCGTTCGAACCGGGCTCGGTCAACAAGCTGATCGCTGCCGCGGCGGCCGTCGAATACGGGATCACCCGGCCGGAGACGGTTCATCGGGTACCCGGGAGCATCCAGATGGCCGGTGTGACCGTGCGCGATGCGTGGCCGCACGGGGTCGAGCCGTACACCACCACCGGGATCTTCGGTAAGTCGTCGAACGTCGGCACCCTGATGCTCGCGCAGCGGATCGGTGAGGAGCGCTTCGCCGACATGGTCAAGAGGTTCGGTCTCGGACAGCGGACCGGGGTGGGACTGCCGGCGGAGAGCGCGGGGGAGGTGCCCGCACTGAGTCAGTGGTCGGGCGGTTCGTTCGCCAACCTGCCCATCGGGCAAGGGCTTTCGATGTCGCTGTTGCAGATGACCGCCATGTACCAGGCGATCGCCAACGACGGGCTGCGTATCCCGCCGCGGATTCTGTCCTCCGAACAGCGCGACGGGTCGACACCCGACCAGCGGGCGCGGCCCCAGCCGGTCCGGGTCGTGAGCGAGTCCACCGCGCGCACCGTGCGGGACATGTTCCGGTCGGTGGTGCAGGACGATCCGACGGGTGAACAGCAGGGCACCGGCACCAAGGCGGCCGTCGACGGCTATCAGGTGAGCGGCAAGACCGGCACCGCGCAGCAGGTCGATCCGGCGTGCGGCTGCTACTCGAACTCGCGCTACAACATCACGTTCGCGGGCATCGCCCCGGCCGACAACCCGCGCTACGTCGTCGGCATCATGCTCGACAACCCCCGGCGCAGTTCCGACGGGTCGGGCGGTCAGTCGGCCGCTCCGCTGTTCTCGACCATCACCTCGTGGATGCTCCAGCGCGCCCAGGTGCCGCTGTCGACGCCGACACCGCGACTGACCCTGACCGCGCGGTAGTCCGGCGGCGGCCGCCGCCGACCGGTCGGGCGATCCGGACACGTGTGGCCCCGGGCGCACCGTGTGCCGGGACCGTCCGGGCGGGTCGGTATCGTGAGTGCGATTCCGTGCCCCCGGAGAGGGCCGACGCATCGTGCGGCCCGCCCCATCCGATGTCGCGCCACCGACCCCGGCACCGATCCGTCACGCCCGACCAGCACCGGCCGGCACCAGCGAGCACACCCCGCTCGCGCAGCGCAGAACCGCGAGAGAAGAACCGAGGAGGCGAGGAGCACCGATGGCGTCTCGTCGACGATCACAAGACCCGCGTGGTGGACCCATCCGTCCCAGCGACGTCACGCCGACACTTGTGTCCGTGCTGTCCACCGCCACCGGGGCCAGGCTCGACCTCGTCGGCGGCGCCGACGCCGAGTCGACCGTGACCGGGGTGACGCTGCGTGCCCAGGAGGTCCGGCCCGGTGATCTGTTCGCCGCACTGCCCGGGTCGAGCACGCATGGCGCGCGATTCGCCGACCAGGCCGTGGCGGCCGGTGCGTCGGCCATCCTCACCGATCCGGCCGGCCGGGCCGAGCTGGCCCGCGTGCTGCCGCCGGAGACCGCCGTCGCGGTCCTCATCCATCCGGCGCCGCGCACGGTCCTCGGCAACGTCAGTGCGCGCGTCTACGGCAACCCGTCGCAGCGGCTCAAGCTGATCGGTGTCACCGGCACGTCGGGTAAGACCACCACGTCCTACCTCGTCGAGGCCGCCCTGCTGGCCGCCGGCCACTCCGTCGGACTGATCGGCACCGTCGAGACGCGCGTGAACGGCGTCGCCCAGCCGAGTTCGCTGACCACCCCGGAGGCGCCGACCCTGCAGGCCCTGCTCGCGGCGATGCTCGAGGACGGCGTCGACATCGTGGTCATGGAGGTGTCGAGTCACGCGCTGGCGCTCGGCCGCGTCGACGGTGCGCATTTCGCGATCGGCGCGTTCACCAACCTCTCGCAGGATCATCTCGACTTCCACCAGACGATGCGCGCCTACTTCGACGCCAAGGCGCAGCTGTTCGTCCCGTCCGCCCCCACCCATGCCGTCCGGGCGGTCGTCTGCGTCGACGACGAGTGGGGTCGACGGATGGCCGAGCTCGCCCGGCGGCCGGGAGAGTCCGCCCATCTGCAGCCGGTCACGGTGTCCACCGGGCCGACGCCGGCCCACTGGCACGCGGGTGAGTCGTCGCTCGATCCCGACGGTTCGTCGCGCACACCGTTCTCCGAGCCGGACGGCACCCACGAGCTCCGCATCCCGCTGCCCGGCCGGTACAACGTGGCCAACGGTCTGCTCGCCGTCGCCGTCGCGCACGCCGCGGGGGTGTCGGTGCCGACCGCGCTCGAGGCGGTGGCGTCGGTGAGCGTGCCGGGACGGTTGCAGCGCATCGACCGCGGACAGCCCTTCCTGGCCCTGGTCGACTACGCGCACAAACCGGGAGCGGTCGACGCGGTGCTGACGACCCTGCGCGGGCAGTCGACCGGACGGGTCGCCATCGTCATCGGTGCCGGCGGCGACCGGGACACCGGGAAACGTCCGCTGATGGGGGAGGCCGCCGCGCGCGGCGCCGAACTCGTCGTCGTCACCGACGACAACCCCCGCACCGAAGATCCGGGCGCGATCCGCGCCGAGGTGCTCGCCGGGGCGCACGCCGTGCCGGTGACCGAGCGACCCCGTGACGCCGAACCCGTCCGCGAGATCGGCGATCGCGCCGCGGCCGTCGAGGCGGCGATCGCGTGGGCGCAGCCCGGTGACATCGTGCTGGTCGCCGGCAAGGGACACGAAGCAGGTCAGGAGATCAACGGCGTGAAGCATCCGTTCGACGACCGCGAGGTCGTCGCCCGTGCGCTGGAGTCCCGCGCGGCGACATCGTGGGCGACGGGGACCACCCGCGCCCCCGGGGGCCCCGACGCGGCGTCCGAGGAGCGGTGATGACGACGCCATCGGTCACGGTCATCCGTGGGAACCCGCCGGTCTCGGTCGACGACGCCCGCCTGCTGCTCCGGCGCCTCGCCGAGTCCGCCGGCGCGGGTCGTACCTGGGCGGTCATCGCCGAACTCGCCTCACCGGCGGGCCTCACCGAGAACCAGCGGGTCGTCGAACACGATCTGCTGGGTCGCCTGGCGGTCCGGCTGGCCGTCGACAAGACTCTCTGCGTGGGCGACTCACGTTCGGTTCACGCCCTCCATCAGGGCGCGGTCATGGAGGGTTCCTGGGGTGACGAGGCGCGCATCGTCGCGACCGCCGACGAGGCCGCAGGTCTCGCCGACATCGACCAGGACTGGCGTCCCGCCGCCGGTGACGTGATCCTGCTGGCGACGGCGACCGCCGACCTCGATGCGGTCATCGCCGCGTGGTCGGAGAGCGCGGGATGGCGGGTCGTCGACGCGACGACCGGCGAGGAGGCGGCACCGTGACCCGCGGGGCGGGGACGAGCAGGTCGGCGACACCACACCGGCTCGGGGCACAGGACAGGTTCGGGGAGACGATCGTGGTCGAGGACAGAATTCCGGTCGGGTACGGAGAGGATGCGGGGGCAACGCGGTGACACAGATACTCCTCGCGGGCGCGATCGCGATCGCGGTGTCGATCCTGCTGACGCCGGTCCTCATCAAGGTGTTCTCCCGGCAGGGATTCGGGCAGGAGATCCGGGTCGAGGGTCCGAAGAGTCACCAGACCAAGCGCGGAACCCCGTCGATGGGCGGTGTCGCGATCCTCGCCGCGCTGTGGGCGGGCTACTTCGGTGCCCATCTCGTCGGGGTCTTCACCGACGCCGGGAACGGGCCGACCGCCTCCGGCCTGCTCGTCCTCGGACTGGCGACCGCGTTGGGCGTCGTCGGCTTCCTCGACGACATCATCAAGATCCGCAAGCACCGCAACCTGGGTCTGAACAAGACCGCGAAGTCGATCGGTCAGTTCGTCGCCGCCATCCTCTTCGGCATCCTGGTGCTGCAGTTCCGCAACGACTACGGCTACACCCCGGCGAGCACCAACCTGTCCTACGTCCGCGACATCGACGCGATCACGCTCGGCTCGGTGGTCTTCGTGGTGTTCTGCTGGCTCGTGGTGGCGGCGTGGTCGAATGCGGTGAACTTCACCGACGGACTCGACGGCCTGGCCGCCGGGTCGATGGCGATGGTCCTGGGCTCCTATGTCCTGGTCACCTTCTTTCAGTTCGTCAACGCCTGCGCGGGTGGCGCCAAGCCGCCCAGCGAGATCACCACCGGCTGCTATCAGGTGCGCGACCCGCTCGACCTCGCGCTGATCGCGGTGGCCGGCGGCGGGGCGTGCCTCGGCTTCCTCTGGTGGAACGCCGCACCCGCCAAGATCTTCATGGGTGACACCGGCTCGCTCGCCCTCGGCGGGATGCTCGCGGGCCTGTCGATCACCACGCGCACCGAGCTGCTCGCGGTCGTCATCGGCGCGCTGTTCGTCGCCGAGATCATGTCGGTGGTGATCCAGATCGCCTTCTTCCGGACCACCGGGCGACGCGTGTTCCGGATGGCGCCCTTCCACCACCACTTCGAACTCGGTGGCTGGGCCGAGACCACGGTGATCATCAGATTCTGGTTGCTCACTGCCATCGCCTGTGCCCTCGGGCTGTCCCTGTTCTACGGCGAGTTCCTGACCACCAATGCCTGATCGCCCGGTGCCGGATCCGAACCCGCCCGGACCCGACGCACGCGACCTGGCCGGCCGGACCGTCGTGGTCGGCGGTGCCGGGACCGCCGGCCTGTCGGCCACCCGGTTCCTGGTGACGCTCGGCGCCGATGTGCTGCTCGCCGACGACCGGTTCGCCGCCCGCGATGCGTCCCCGGCCGATCGGGAGGCGGCGACGGCCGCGGTCGCCGGGGTGGCGGAACTGGTGTCGCACGGCGTCGAGGCGATCGCCGTGTCGGATCTGCTCGCCGATCCCGCACGGCTCGCAGGGGCCGCGGTGGTCATCGTGTCGCCCGGCTTCGCGCCGACCCACCATCTGGTCCGGGCGGCGGCCGACGGCGGCGTCCCGGTCTGGGGCGAGGTCGAACTGGCCTGGCGCGTCGACGCGGCGGGTCTGCTGGGCGAACCACGCACCTGGCTCGTGGTGACCGGGACCAACGGCAAGACGACGACCACCTCGATGCTGGCCGGGATCGTCGAGGCCTCCGGTCGTGCGGGTGCTGCCTGCGGCAACATCGGTCTCCCGGTTCTCGACGCGATGCAGGCCGAGCCGCGGGTGGACGTGCTGTGTGCCGAGTTGTCCTCGTTCCAGCTGCACTGGGCGCCGTCGATCCGTCCGCATGCCGGGGTCGTGCTCAACGTCGCCGAGGACCACCTCGACTGGCACGGCACGTTCGAGGCGTATGCGCTCGCCAAGGCGGGTGCGCTGCGCGGTGCGGTGAGTGTCGTCGGCCTCGACGACCCGGTCGCGTCCGGGCTGCCCGCCGCGGGTCGACGCATCGGCTTCACGCTCGGCGAGCCTCGGCCCGGCCAGCTCGGCGTCAAGGACGGGCAGCTGACCGACCGCGCCTTCGACGCCGGCCACCTGTTCGACGCCGATGCGGTGCGGCCGGCCGGCCCGTCGGGTGTCGCCGACGCGCTGGCCGCGTCGGCGCTGGCGCTCGCGGTCGGCATCGGACCCGATGCGGTGCGGGCCGGCCTGACGGCCTTCCGGCCGGCCGGCCACCGCGGTGAGGTCGTCGCGTCCCGGGACGGTGTCGCCTTCGTCGACGACTCGAAGGCCACCAATCCGCACGCCGCACAAGCCGCCGTGGCCGCCTTCGACCGGGTCGTCCTGATCGCGGGCGGCCTGCTGAAGGGTGCCTCGATGGACGAGATGCTCTCGGCGGTGGGTGCTCGGCTGGTCGGCGTGGTCGCCATCGGGCGCGACCGCGACCTTGTGATCGAGGCGATCGCGCGACACGCCCCAGAAGTCCCAACAGTCACAGTATTCACAGGAGACGATGGCACGGTGAACGTGCATCGTCCGGGACAGGCCGGTCCCCACACCTCAGCGGTTGATCTCCCGGGTACGGGCTCCTCGGCATCGGTGGCGGTCATGGACCGGGCCGTCGAGGAGGCCTGGGCGCTCGCCGTCGCGAGCTCACCCGCACCCGACGCCGTGCTCCTCGCCCCCGCGGCGGCCTCGCTGGACATGTTCGCCGGTTACGGAGCGCGCGGCGACGCCTTCGCCGCCGCCGCGTGCCGGATCGCCGGCTCTTCCACCGCCGGTCGGTGAGTCGGATGAGCAGCCGGACCCCGGCCGCGGACAACGACCCCGACGATGCCGACGGCGTCACCGGCGTCGAGGACACCGAGGCCGGCACTGACACCGACACCGGCACGAAGGCCGAACGGCGGGGAACCAAGCGCGCGGCCGGCACCGCGTCGGCGACCGGTGACGCCTCGAGCCGATCGGCGGGTGCCGCGGCCGCCGCGTCGGTCCCGGCGATCGTCGCAGAGGCGATCCGCAATCTGCTGGCCCGACCGCTCGCGTCGTATCAGCTCATCCTCACGATGTCGTTCCTGCTCACCACATTCGGTCTGGTGATGGTGCTCTCGGCGTCGTCGGTCGAGGGCTACTCCAAAGAGGGATCGGCGTACGGTCTGTTCGCCACCCAGGTGATCTTCGCGTTGCTGGGACTCGTGGTGTTCTATCTGATGCTGCGCGTCCCGGTGCGGCTCCTCCGGCGGTTCGCCGCCCCCGCCATGTTCGTCGCGGTGGTGTTGCTGGCCCTGGTCCTCATCCCCGGCGTCGGCACGCTCAGTCAGGGCGCGCGGCGCTGGTTCGTCATCTACGGGCTGTCGGTGCAGCCGTCCGAGCTGGTCAAGGTCGCGCTGTGCATCTGGGGTGCCCACCTGCTGGCCTCCCGGCGGCGGGACAACGCCTCGCTGCGTGAGCTGTTGGTTCCGCTCGTTCCGGTGGCCATGCTCGTGTGCCTGCTCATCATCCTCGAACCGAACCTCTCGACGACGATCACCATCGCGATCATCGTCGGCGCGCTGCTGTGGTTCGCGGGTCTGCCGATCAAGGTGTTCGCGTCGTTCGCGGTGTCCGGCATCGTGCTGGCCGTGATCCTCGCCCTCGCCGAGGGCTACCGGTCCCAGCGCGTGATGAGCTTCCTCGGCAACGTCGACGACCCGCAGGGCGCGGGCTATCAGGCGCGCCAGGCGACCTACGCGCTGGCGAACGGCGGGGTCTTCGGCGTGGGACTCGGCCAGTCGAGTGCCAAGTGGAATTATCTGCCGAACGCGCACAACGACTTCATCTTCGCGATCATCGGCGAGGAACTCGGGCTGCTCGGCGGCCTCATGGTGGTGTTCCTCTTCGTCGTCCTCGCCTACATCGGCTTCCGGATCGCGCACCGCTCGACCGATCCGTTCCTGCGCCTGATGTCGGCGACCATCACGGTGCTCATCATCGCGCAGGCATTCATCAACATCGGGTACGTCATCGGATTGCTTCCGGTGACCGGAATCCAGCTGCCGCTGGTCTCGGCGGGCGGCACGTCGACGCTGACGGTCCTCGCGATGCTCGGGCTGCTCGCCAACGCGGCCAGACACGAACCCGAGGCGGTGGCGACCCTCACCGGCGGATCGCCGAGCCGCGTCGCACGATGGCTGCGTCTGCCGACACCCGTTGCCTACCGGCAGACGCGCGCGGAGTCGCTGCGCGACCGGCTGGACCAGCGACGCACCGGAGGCCCGCGTGCGACCGCGGGCGCCGGTCACAGTGCTCGAGGGCCGGTGACGCGTCGCCGGCCACCGAGCGGACGGGCGCCATCGGCGGACGCCGGTCGCGGCCGACGACGTTTCCCGCTGCCCTGGAAACGGGCCGCGAAGACGACGCAGTCCCCGCCTAGCGATCGCCGCCACGGCCGGTCGTTCCCGCGCGCAGGCGGCGGCAACACCGGGGGCGCCCGATCGACGGCCACCGGCCGCGGCGGTGGTGCGGGACGTGGCCGACCTGGGCCGTCTCCGCGGGGCGGCGTGGACTACGGTGTCGGGTATCGGGGGAGCGCCCGCGCCGGGAGCGGAGCGAGCGGGCGGGGTGAGTACCGCGCCGGGAGCGGAGCGAGCGGGCGGGGTGAGTACCGCGCCGGGAGCGGAGCGAGGCGGGGTGACCACCGCGGCGCGAGCGGACGAGGCGCGGGTCGCTGGTGACACGGCGGCGCGGACGTGCGACTGCCGCCGGAGACCCGCCGGACGCGGGTCCCGCGCAGATGTGATCAAAGGCTGAATGGAGTGACGACGCCGGTGAGTTCGGGTGCAGTACACGCTGATACGACAGGGCGGCCGAAAGGCCGTCCGCTGTCGGTGGTCGTCGCCGGCGGCGGTACGGCCGGTCACATCGAACCCGCCCTCGCCGTCGCCGACGCGGTCAGCCGACTCGACCCGACCGCCCGCATCACCGCGCTGGGCACCAGCCGGGGCCTCGAAGTCGATCTCGTTCCGGAACGCGGATACGACCTGAAGCTGATCCCGCCGGTCCCGTTGCCGCGCAAACCCGGCCTCGATCTGGCCCGTACCCCCGGCCGCCTACTCGGTTCGGTGGCCGCCACCCGCAAGGTGCTCGACGAGGTCGACGCCGACGTGGTCATCGGCTTCGGTGGTTACGTGTCCGTGCCCGCATACCTGGCGGCGCAGATGCACCTGCGCCGGCGCAATCGGATCCCGATCGTCATCCACGAGGCCAATGCCTCGGCCGGCATCGCCAACAAGGTCGGTGCCCGGTTCGCCGACCGCGTCCTGGCCGCCGTCGACGGTTCGGGTCTCGACGCGACGGTCGTGGGGATCCCCGTCCGTGGCGTGCTCGCCGAACTCGACCGGCCGGCGCTGCGCGCCAAGGCACGCCATTACTTCGGACTCGACGACGATGCGCCGACGCTGCTCGTCTTCGGCGGTTCGCAGGGGGCGCAACGACTCAACGACGCGGTGTCCGGCGCTGCGGAGACGCTGGGCAGGTCCGGCATCGGCGTGCTGCACGCCTATGGCCCCAAGAACTCGATCGACCCCGCGGTCGTCGACGACGCGCCGCCCTACCGCGCCGTCGGATATCTCAAGCGCATGGATCTCGCGTACGCCGCCGCCGATCTGGTGATGTGTCGCTCCGGTGCGATGACGGTCGCCGAGGTGTCGGCGACCGGGTTGCCCGCGATCTACGTCCCGCTGCCGCACGGGAACGGTGAACAGCGACTGAACGCACTGCCCGTCGTGGAGGCCGGCGGGGGACTGCTCGTCGACGACTCGACGGTGGATGCCGACTGGGTCGCCCGCGAAGTGCCCGCGCTGCTCAAGGATTCGGCGCGGCTGCAACAGATGTCGGTCGCCGCCGCGGGTACCGGACACCGGGACGCCGCGTCGGCGGTGGCCACCGCCGCGATCGAACTCGCGCGGGATTTCCGTGCCGGTCGCCGTCGGGGCGGGAGGTCGTCCCGTGAGCGATGAGACGACGGACGACCAGACAGCGAACGACGAGACGGCGAGCGTCGAGACGGCGCCGGGGGCGCTGCCGGATCAGCTGAGACGTGTGCACATGGTCGGCATCGGCGGCGCCGGGATGTCGGGACTGGCACGCATCCTGCTGGCCCGCGGTGGTCAGGTCTCGGGGTCGGACGCCAAGAACAGTCGCGGCATCCTCGAACTCCGCACCCGCGGCGCCAGGGTCCAGGTCGGACACGACCCGTCGGCGCTCGACCAGATCCCCGGTGGCCCGTCGGTCGTGGTGACCACGCACGCCGCGATCCCGAAGACCAATCCCGAACTCGTCGCGGCACGCTCGCGCGGCATCCCGGTGCTCCTGCGTCCGCGCGTGCTGGCCCAGCTGATGGCGGGCTGTCGCAGCCTGCTGATCGCGGGTACCCATGGCAAGACGTCCACGACCTCGATGGCCGTCGTCGCGCTGCAACACGCCGGAACCGACCCGTCGTTCGCGATCGGCGGCGAGTTGAACGAATCGGGGACCAACGCCCATCACGGTGGTGATCCGGTCTTCGTCGCCGAGGCCGACGAGAGCGACGGCTCGCTGCTCGAGTACACGCCCGACGTCGTGGCGGTCACCAACATCGATGCCGACCACCTCGACTTCTTCGGTTCGATCGAGGCCTATGTCGAGGTGTTCGACCGATTCGCCGCGCGGATCACGACAGGCGGTTCGCTCATCGTGTGCCTCGACGACCCGGGGTCGGCGGCCCTGGCCGGCCGCGTCGCCGAGTCGCTCACCGCGCGCGGGGTGGAGGTCCTCGGATACGGACGCGGGACGCATGCCGCGCTGGCGCCGACCGTCCCCAACGTCGCGACCATGCTGTCGTGGGAACCGCGCGGGTCGGGGGGATCGGCAACGGTCCGTTTCACCTCCCCGCTCCGCCCGGATGTCGAGGACCGCCGGCTGCTCCTTCCGCTTCCCGGAGAGCACATGGCGCTCAACGCGATCGCCGCGGTGATCGGCGCGGCTCGCGTCGGCGCACCGGCCGCCGACGCGGTGTCCGGTGCCCCGGGCCGGTTCGACGGCATCCTCGCCGGGATCGGCTCGTTCGGTGGCGTCCACCGGCGTTTCGAGTTCCGCGGACAGCGCGGCGGTGTCGAGGTCATCGACGACTACGCCCATCATCCGACCGAGGTGCGCGCCGTGCTGTCGGCGGCGCGGGACATGGTCTCCGCGCGCGGCGGGCCGGACGGCTCGCGCGGGCGTGTCATCGCCGTGTTCCAGCCGCACCTCTACTCGCGCACCGTCGAGTTCGCCGACGAGTTCGCCGCGGCCCTCGACCTCGCCGACGCGGTCGTCGTCGCCGACGTCTACGGAGCCCGCGAGGCCCCGATCCCCGGGGTCAGCGGGCGGACGATCTCGGACAAGCTGACGGTGCCGGGCATCTTCGCCCCGGACCTGTCACGTCTGTCCGCGCAGGTCGCCCGGCTGGCACGCTCCGGCGACGTCGTCCTGACCCTGGGCGCGGGTGACATCACCATGCAGGGACCGGAGATCCTCGCCGCGCTCGAATCGGCGTCGGCGTCCGACGCCGCCACCGAGACGGATGCGGCCGGATCTGCCGTCGGCGGCCCGGGGGAGTCCGACGACCGGACGGGGCGGGTGTCGTGATCCGGTGGCCGGAGCGCCGCCGGTCCCGCATGGTCCTCGGCACGCTCATGGTCGTCGCGGTAGGGGTCGGGCTGGTCCTGATCGCCTACCTCACTCCGCTGATGTCGGTGCGCGGCACCGACGTCCGCGACAACGGGTCGATCCCCGCGGACGAGATCCTGCGGGTCGCGGCCGTGCCGTCGGGCACCCCGCTGTTGCAGGTCGACACCCGGGCGGTGGCGCAACGCGTCGCCACGATCCCGTCGGTGGAATCGGCGCGGGTGCAGCGGAGTTATCCGTCGTCGCTGACCATCACCGTCGTCGAGCGGGTGCCGGTGGTGATCGTGATCAACGGCGACGACGTCCACGTGCTCGACAGGTCCGGGGTCGCGTTCCTCGACTTCGACCGCACCCAGGGGGTCCCGCCCGAGGTCCTCAAGCTCCCGGTGCTCGACACCCCGAATCCGGGGCCGGCGGACCCGACCACCAAGGAGACCATCGCGGCGGTGGCAGGGCTGCCCGAATCGTTGGCGCGGCAGGTCATCCGGGTCACCGCGACCTCACCGGTCGACATCGAGTTCACCCTGTCGGAGAAGCGGACGGTGGTGTGGGGGGACAGCGACCGCGGTGCCGAGAAGGCCCGCACTCTCACGCATCTGCTCACCCGCAAGGCGACGATGTACAACGTGTCGAGCCCCGAGTTCCCGGCCTATCGCTGATCTCGCGGCGGTCCCGGTCGTCCCGGGTTCGCGTCCGTGGGCGGTGCGGAGCTGCGTCGCGGGAGCCGAATGTTTCCGAATATCGACGAAAAGCCGGGATTTCCGGCGGAATTCGGGTGCGACTTGCCGACACGCCGAGGGCGGATCTGGATACCTGGGCCCTCGATGCCTAGCGTCATGACCACAACGAGTTACTTGACATAACTCTAAATCTATGGTTCAGGTTTAGGGTTTGTCGCGAGCGGACCGTGGACCAGCAGGTCCACACAGACGAATCACCACGAGATCGACCCACACAAGGAAGGCGAGCGCATGACGCCACCGCACAACTACCTGGCCGTCATCAAGGTCGTCGGCATCGGCGGTGGCGGCGTGAATGCCGTCAACCGGATGATCGAACAGGGACTCAAGGGAGTCGAGTTCATCGCGATCAACACCGACGCGCAGGCGCTACTGATGAGCGATGCCGACGTCAAGCTCGACGTCGGCCGCGACTCGACCCGCGGTCTCGGCGCGGGCGCCGATCCCGAGGTCGGCCGCCGCGCCGCCGAGGATGCACGCGACGAGATCGAAGAACTGCTCAAGGGCGCCGACATGGTGTTCGTCACCGCGGGTGAGGGCGGCGGCACCGGTACCGGCGGTGCGCCGGTCGTCGCGCAGATCGCGCGGAAGCTCGGTGCGCTGACCGTCGGCGTGGTCACCCGTCCGTTCTCCTTCGAGGGCAAGCGTCGTGGCGGACAGGCCGAGGCGGGCATCACCGCCCTGCGCGAATCGTGCGACACCCTCATCGTCATCCCGAACGACCGTCTGCTGCAGCTCGGTGACGCGCAGGTCAGCCTGATGGACGCGTTCCGCAGTGCCGACGAGGTGCTCCTCAACGGCGTGCAGGGCATCACCGACCTCATCACCACCCCCGGCCTGATCAACGTCGACTTCGCCGATGTGAAGGGCGTCATGAGCGACGCCGGTAGCGCGCTGATGGGCATCGGTTCGGCCCGCGGTGAGGAGCGTGCGCGCAAGGCCGCGGAGTCCGCGATCAACTCGCCGCTGCTGGAGGCCTCGATGGAGGGCGCCCGGGGCGTGCTGATCTCGATCGCCGGCGGCAGCGACCTCGGCCTGTTCGAGATCCACAACGCCGCGACCCAGGTGCAGGAGGCCGCCCACGAGGACGCCAACATCATCTTCGGCACGGTGATCGACGACAACCTGGGCGACGAGGTGCGGGTCACCGTCATCGCGGCCGGATTCGACGGCGGTACGCCCAAGAAGCGTTCCGATGTGCCGTCGGCCGCGGGACGCACCGCGGTCGGGCAGGGCCAGGCCGGCGCCGTGACGTCGCCGCCGAAGAACGATCCGCTCTTCGGGGACATGCCGAAGGGCGCGGGTGATCCGTTCGAGCAGGAGCCGGAACCGCCCCGCCGCAACACCGTTCGGCTGGACGACGACGACGTCGACGTGCCGTCGTTCATGAAGCGCTGAGTCCGCGGATGCGGGTGCGGCGTGTCATCACCACCCGTGCCGGCGGGGTCTCGGTGTCACCGTACGAGTCGTTCAATCTCGGTGATCACGTCGGAGACGATCCGGAAGCGGTGGCGGCCAACAGGATTCGACTCGCCGAGCAGATCGGGGTGGACAGCGGCTCGGTGGTGTGGATGGAGCAGATCCACAGTCGCAACGTCACCGTGGTCGACGGGCCGGTCGCCGAGCCGGTGCCGGCCACCGATGCACTGGTCACCACCACGCCCGGCCTCGCCCTCGCGGTGTTGTCGGCCGACTGCGTCCCGGTGCTCCTGAGCGACGACGAGGCCGGCGTGATCGCGGGAGTCCACGCGGGACGTGTCGGCGCCCGGATCGGCATCGTGCCCGCCACTCTGCGCGCGATGGTCGAACTCGGCGCTCGCATCGAGTCCATCGGAGCCTTTCTCGGACCGGCGGCGAGCGGTGACCACTACGAGGTCCCACCGGCGATGCAGGCCGACGTCGAGAAGCATCTGCCCGGCAGTGCCGTCCGGACCAAGAAGGGCACCACCGGTCTCGACCTCCGCGCCGGTCTGCGACGCCAGCTTCTCGACGCGGGGGTCGGGGGAGTGGCGGTCGATCCGCGCTGCACCATCTCGGACCCGAATCTCTTCAGCCATCGTCGGGGCGCGCCCACCGGACGCCTCGCGTCGGTCATCTGGATGGACCCGACCACGGACTCCGACGAGACGAACGACGATCGTCCCGGCGAGCGGGGCCCGCTCGGGGAATGACCCCAGAGGCGAGAAGGATGGGGACATGACCGGGTCATCTGATGCGCGCACCGTCGAACTGGGGGACCGGCTGGCGGCCGTGCGCCGTCGCCTCGAGGCCGCGGTCGAGGCCGCCCAGCGTCCGGCCGGATCGTGCGAACTCCTCGTGGTGACGAAGTTCTTTCCCGCGGACGACGTCCGCAGGCTGCTCCAGCTCGGGGAACGTGCCTTCGGGGAGTCGCGCGAGCCCGAAGCGGGACGGAAGGTGGCCAGTGTGCTCGAGGACTGGGTGCTCGGCGACTGGGAGTCGCCGGACCCCGGCGACGTCCCCGTCTTCGACATGATCGGCTCGGTGCAGTCCAAGAAGGCACGGTCGGTTGCGCGGTGGGCGCGCACGGTGCACTCGGTCGACCGTCCGAAGGTCGTCGAGGCCCTCGACCGCGCCGCCGCCGCCGCGCTGGACGACGGCGACCGGGCCGACCCGCTGGGCATTTTGCTCCAGGTCAGCCTCGACGGCGATCCGCACCGCGGCGGCGTCGTCGAGGACGACCTGACACGTCTGGCCGAGCAGGTCGTCGACGCGGAGCCGCTCCGGCTGCGCGGGCTCATGGTCATCGCGCCGCTACACGGCGAGCCCGAGCACTGGATGGCCGAGACGGCGCGGATTCACGCGGCGTTCCGGGGTCGGTTCGACGACGCCGCGGAACTGTCCGCGGGCATGTCCGGTGACATGGAAGCGGCGATTGCCGCGGGCTCGACATGCGTGCGTGTCGGAACCGCGATCATGGGCGAGCGGCCGCTAGTCTCTCAGTAATCACATTGGTAACACCAGAACCAAGTGACTCAAGAACCGCAAAGAACTCACTGACCACAGATGCACCACCCCGCACGGCAGAAACCGGCGTCGCACTACCAGAGAGGCCGTCAATGACCACGATGCAGAAGTTCAAGGCTTACTTCGGCATGGTGCCGCCCAGCGAATACGAGGACGACTACCTCGAGGAGTCGGCCCCGCCGCTGCGTGAGCGGTCTCGTGAGCGTGCCTACCGCGACGACTACTACGGTGACTCGTCCTACGATCCCGGCTACGAACCGTCGTTCCGGGATGCCGGCTACCGCGAGGAGATGGCGTACCGCGACGAGCTGGCCGACCGCCACTACGACGCCGGCTTCGACCTCGCCGCGGAGTACGCCTACGCCGCCCCGCGCGCGGCGGGCGACGGCCCGATGCGGGCGCCCGCTCGTCTCGAACCCCTGCAGCGCTCGTCGAGCGCGTCCCTGCGCGCCGCCACCGCACCGCGTTCGATGGGCGCCGACCCGCGCGTCGAACTCGAGCGCGTCTTCGCCGACAGTCCCCTGCAGAAGATCACGACCCTCCGGCCGTCGGACTACGGCGAGGCGCGGACCATCGGCGAGCGGTTCCGCGACGGCAACCCGGTCATCATGGATCTCGTCGACATGAGCAACGACGACGCCAAGCGCCTCGTCGACTTCGCCGCCGGCCTCGCATTCGCGCTGCGCGGGTCGTTCGACAAGGTCGCCACGAAGGTCTTCCTGCTGTCGCCCGCCGACGTCGACGTGTCGCCGGAAGACCGCCGCAAGATCGCCGAGACGGGCTTCTACAACCACGCCTGACCGGCGACGGGTACCTCGGTTCGCCGTCGCCCGTCATGTTCAGGCACTCTTGACGCGTGGCTGCGATTCTGTTGAGCGTCTTGTACTACATCCTGCTGATCTTCTGGTTGCTCCTCCTCGGCCGGCTGGTCGTCGAACTGGTCCGCACCTTCGCTCGCGAATGGCGTCCGACCGGCGCGGCGGTCGTCGTCATCGAGATGGTCTTCACCGTGACCGATCCCCCGATCAAGGCCCTGCGTCGCGTGCTCCCGCCGATCCCGCTCGGTCCCATCCGGCTGGACCTGTCGTTGATGATCGTGATGCTCGTCGTGATCATCGGCATGAACATCGTGAACGGTCTGCGCGCCGACGCACTGGCCGATTCGCTGGCGATCGCCGCACATCTCATCCGATCCTGATCTCGTCCCGTCCTATCCACACTGCGACGGTCACCGGGGCTCGTCGCCCGCGAGTGGCGCCCCGGTCCGGCGGCGGGTACCCCGCGTTACCGAGATGGTCTACCGTTGTAAGTCATCTTCGGATGACTGTTTCATTTCAACAGCGCATCGCAGAGATGCAACCAACGGTTCGCGTGTGACAGGATTGGACGCCAGTTACAATTTTTGACTGGTATGAATAGTTAGTGACAACCTGTATTGGTCGAACGACTCACCGTCGCGCGATCCGGGTTGGACGGCCCGCCAACTGAACACAAGTTCACCACCAGACACGAGGGGAACCGACATGCGGCTGACTCCAGCTGATGTGCACAACGTCGCGTTCAGCAAACCGCCCATCGGTAAGCGCGGTTACAACGAGGATGAGGTCGATCAGTTCCTCGACTTCGTCGAAGCCGAGCTCGCCCGGCTGATCGAGGAGAACACCGACCTCAAGCAACGCGTCGAAGAGCTCGAGGGTGAGCTCGCCGACGCCCGCTCCGGTGCCGGCTCGTCGGCGGACGACCGAACGCAGATGTTCGCCAAGCCCGCGGCGGCACCCGAGCCTCCCGCCCCGGCCCCGACGCCGGCCCCGCAGCCGACCAACGACGATGCGAACGTGCGCGCGGCGCGCGTGCTGGCCCTGGCCCAGGACACCGCGGACCGTCTGACCGGGAGCGCCCGCGCGGACGCCGACGCGATGCTGTCCGATGCTCAGACCCGCGCCGACACGCTGGTCTCCGAGGCGCAGACCAAGTCCGACGCCATGCTCGCCGATGCCCGCCAGCGGTCGGAGGCCATCCTCGCCGACGCGCAGACGCGGTCGGAGGCGCAGCTGCGCCAGGCGCAGGAACGTGCGGACGCGCTGCAGAGCGACGCCGAGCGCAAGCACAGCGAGATCATGGGCACCATCAACCAGCAGCGGGGCGTTCTCGAGGGCCGGATCGAACAGCTCAAGACCTTCGAGCGCGAGTACCGCACGCGTCTGAAGACCTACCTCGAATCGCAGCTCGAAGAACTCCAGCAGCGCGGCAGTGCGGCTCCCGTCGAGGGTGGCCGGCCCGATCAATCGTTCTCCAACGATCCGGGTAATGGTGGATTCAGCAGCTACTCACCCAGCTGACCTGGGCGAACCGGTGCGCACTAGGCTGGTGATGTGCTGACCTTGGCCCTGGCCGCGACCCTTCTGGGGTTCGTGCTGCTCATCCTCGGCCTCATCACCGGGACCGTGTGGCTGGCGGTGGCTTGCATCGTGGTCTGTCTCGTCGGCCTCGGTTTCCTGCTGGTGGATGTGTTCGCCGGTCGTAAGGGCGATGCGGGCCGGTCACTCGAGGACATGGTCCCGGGTGCCGGTCGTGACACGCCCGACGAAGATTCGGCGAAAGCCGCCTCCCAGGACTCCTCGGTCCGGGCCGAGAACGGGTCGGCCGAGGGCTCTGCCGATGCGCCCACCCGCCGGTACTCCGTGCCCGACCCCGCCGCATCGGACGATTCCGAGACCGTGGCGTACCGGCCCGGCTCGTTCGAGCCGGGGATGGCGGCGCCGGAGGGTTCCGCGCCCCCGAATCGCCCCGCCCCCGAACGTCGCGAGGGCAACCTGGAGGACTATCTGCGCTCGGTCGGCGTCGACGCCCCGAGTGCGGGCGCCCCGACACACAGCGGAGCCCCTGAAGGTGTCGCAGCCCCGGGTGGACGCCCCGATCCGCGGGGCCGGCCCACTCCGCAGCCCTACGGTTCTCCACCACCCGGCGGGGTTCCGCAACGGCAGCATCCCGGAGCCGATCAGCCTTCGTGGACGCAGCAGCGTCGCGCGCCGGGACAATTCGGGCCGCCGCCCGACCCCCGAGAATCCGGCCAGTCGCAGTCGCCACGTCAGCCCGGTCGACCGGCGGTGTCGGGACAACGCCCGCCGGCCGCGCCGTCACCGGGTCGAGGCCCGTTCGATCCGGCGCAGTCAGGGTGGGTCGGAGAGGACGTGCCCGGCGGTGACGCCGCCGGACCGGACGACTGGGCAACTTCTTCCGAACACCCCGACGATTCCGCGTCGCGCCGTCGGCGAGCGGATTTCGATCCGCTTGATCCGAATTGGCACCCACCACCCGACTGATCGGTCGAGTGGCGCATCCCGGTGCTCGGGTAACCCCCTGGCTCCATCGGACGGGTCGTCGCTACACTGGTTGACGCGTTGATCCGGCCATCACCGGGGAGCACCCGGAAGAACAGGCCCTCGGGTCCTCAGTAGAACCGGGCGGGCGCGGCCCGTCACAGCCGCAGGATCGTCCGGTCACCCACCGTGGCGGTTCGTCGAGTGGCGCCGGATCCCCGGCGCAAGCGGGGTGGTACCGCGCAGTCCTCCGGAATGCGTCCCCGTGCCGATGAGACATCACCAGGCACGAGGAGACCAGCGTGAGCGACGCGACCGACCCCACCCAGAACGCACGGGTGTACCCGAAGGTCGACATGACCGGGGGCACCGGGCGCAGCGCCCCCGACTTCCCGTCCGTGGAACAGCGGGTGCTGCAGTACTGGGACTCTGATTCGACCTTCGCCGCGTCGATCGAGAATCGAGCCGACGCCGAGGAATTCGTCTTCTACGACGGCCCGCCGTTCGCGAACGGACTGCCGCACTACGGTCATCTGCTGACCGGGTACGTCAAGGATCTGGTGCCGCGGTACCAGACCATGCGCGGCAAGAAGGTGGACCGTCGATTCGGCTGGGACACACACGGTCTGCCCGCCGAACTGGAGGCCGAACGCCAGCTCGGGATCACCGACAAGTCGGAGATCGAGAAGATGGGCATGGCCAAGTTCAACGAGTACTGCCGTGACTCGGTGCTGCGGTACACCGGGGAGTGGCGTGACTACGTGACCCGGCAGGCCCGCTGGGTCGACTTCGACAACGACTACAAGACCCTCGATCTCGACTTCATGGAGTCGGTGATGTGGGCGTTCAAGGCGCTCTACGACAAGGGGCTCATCTACCAGGGTTATCGGGTGCTGCCGTACAGCTGGTACGAGCAGACGCCGCTGTCGAACCAGGAGTCCAAGCTCGACGACGCCTACC
Source organism: Gordonia sp. G4 (assembly GCF_057770005.1). Lineage (NCBI taxonomy): Bacteria > Bacillati > Actinomycetota > Actinomycetes > Mycobacteriales > Gordoniaceae > Gordonia > Gordonia sp. G4. Next base: position 4,998,863 of record NZ_CM173442.1, on the reverse strand, counting down.
GGATGCGGCAGGACCCGGCGGTCACCGTCACGATGCCGCTCTCGGTGCCCGACGGTCCGCTCTCGACGCTGGACGGTGTCAACGCGCTCATCTGGACGACGACGCCGTGGACCCTGCCGTCCAACCTCGCCATCGCCGTCAACCCCGACGTCACGTACGTGCACGTCAGGGCCGGTGACGGTCAGGAGTATCTCCTCGCTGAGGCGCTGCTCGGGGCGTACGCGAAGGAGATCGTCGACCCGGAGGTGCTCGGCACCCACCGCGGCGTGGAACTGAAGGACCTGTCCTACACACCGCCCTTCGATTTCTTTGCCGGACACCCGAACTCGCACCGGGTGCTGCTGGGCGACTACGTGACCACCGACAGCGGCACCGGAATCGTCCATCTCGCACCGGCTTTCGGTGAGGAGGACATGGACCTCGCGACCGCCAACGGCATCGAGGTGGTGCAGCCGCTCGATCCGGGCGGACGTTTCACCGCGCAGGTCCCGCCCTACGAGGGGTTGATGGTCTTCGACGCCAACCCGGTGATCATCAAGGACCTCAAAGAAACCGGGCGCATCCTCCGCCACGAGACCATCGAGCACTCCTACCCGCACTCGTGGCGGTCGGGCCAGCCGCTCATCTACATGGCGGTGCCGTCCTGGTTCGTCGCGGTGACGCAGTTCCGCGACCGCATGGTCGAGCTGAACAAGCAGATCGTCTGGGTGCCCGAACACATCCGGGACGGACAGTTCGGCAAGTGGCTCGAGGGCGCGCGGGACTGGAACATCAGCCGCAACCGTTACTGGGGTGCGCCCCTTCCGGTGTGGGTCTCGGACGACCCCGAGTTCCCACGTATCGACGTCTACGGTTCGCTCGACGACCTCGAACGCGACTTCGGAGTACGGCCGGACAATCTGCACCGCCCGTTCATCGACGAGCTCACCCGCCCGAATCCCGATGACCCGAGCGGGAAGTCGACGATGCGGCGCGTGCCCGAGGTCCTCGACTGCTGGTTCGAATCGGGCTCGATGCCCTTTGCGCAGGTGCACTATCCCTTCGAGAACCGCGACTGGTTCGACGGGGGAGACTCCGCCCATGCCCCGGCACACAATCCGGGCGACTTCATCGTCGAGTACAACGGCCAGACCCGCGGCTGGTTCTACACGCTCCACGTGCTGGCCACCGCCCTGTTCGACCGCCCGGCGTTCAAGACGGTCGCCGCGCACGGGATCGTGCTCGGTGACGACGGCCAGAAGATGTCCAAGTCGAAGCGCAATTACCCTGACGTGAACGAGGTCTTCGACCGCGACGGTTCGGATGCGATGAGATGGTTCCTCATGGCCTCGCCGATCCTGCGCGGAGGCAACCTCGTCGTCACGGAGCGAGGCATCCGCGAGGGGGTCCGTCAGGCGCTCCTGCCACTGTGGAACGCCTACAGCTTCCTGCAGCTGTATGCCGAGCGGCCGGCGACCTGGCGGACGAACTCGGAGCATGTGCTGGATCGCTACATCCTGGCGAAGCTGGCGACGACCCGCGACTCGATGACCGAGGCCCTCGACATCTACGACATCGCGGGGGCGTGCGACGCCTTCCGCGAGTTCGTCGAGTCGCTCACCAACTGGTACGTGCGACGTTCGCGGGCTCGCTTCTGGGCCGGTCAGGACGAGGACACCGACGCGTTCGACACCCTGTACACCGTGCTCGAGGTGGCCTGCCGGCTCGCCTCGCCGTTGCTCCCGCTGGCGACCGAGGCCATCTGGCGCGGTCTCACCGGCGAGCGCTCGGTTCACCTGACGGACTGGCCGACGAGCGACGAACTCCCGGCCGATGCCGACCTGGTCACTGCGATGGACCAGGTCCAGGCGGTGTGCTCGACGGCGTCGAGTGTCCGCAAGGCCAACCGGCTGCGGGTGCGACTGCCGCTGCCGGGCCTGACGGTCGCCTCGCCCACAGCGGGGTCGCTGGAGCCGTTCGTCGACCTGATCAAGGACGAGATGAACGTCAAGACCGTGACTCTCGCCGCCGACGCCAGTGAGTACGGACGCCACGAGATCGCGGTCAACGCCCGCGCCGCCGGACCGCGCCTCGGCAAGGACGTGCAGCGCGCGATCAAGGCGGTGAAGTCGGGGAACTGGACGGTGAGCGACGGTGCCGACGGGTCCGAGGTGGTGGTCGCCGACGGGATCGAGCTACGCGAAGGAGAGTTCACCCGCCGCCTGGTGGCCGTCGAACCCGATTCCACCGCGGAGCTGCCGGGCGGGAACGGTCTGGTCGTCCTGGACACGACGGTCACGCCCGAACTCGAGGCCGAGGGCTGGGCCAAGGACCGGGTCCGCGAGCTGCAGGACGCCCGCCGCACTCTGGGACTCGACGTCTCCGACCGGATCGCGGTGCGCTTCGTCGTGCCCGCCGAACGTCTCGAGTGGGCGCGGACGCACGCCGACCTGATCGCCGGCGAGGTGCTCGCGGTGCGATTCGATGTCACCGGCGACGGTGACGCGGGCAGCATCGAGCTCGGTGACGGCGTGACGGCCGACGTCACGAAGGCGGGCTGACAGGTCCGCCGCGCCCGGGCCTCGACGATCGCGTGACCGCGCCGGGAACGGGACGAGATCTCGCTTTCGGCCGTGCGATGTCGAGATGTCGCTGTACGGTGTGGACCGTTGCCTCGCGGCGCCACCGCGGTCCCCATCGCAGTGGCGGCGAACCGATCCGTTGGCGTCGGTCCGGTTGCCGCGGCGCGTTCCCCGGTCATCGATGAGAGGTTCAGCACCACCCATGAGCGGCACCGACGCGGAGCGGCGGGTCGCTCGTCCCGACCCGCTGCGGCCACTGCTGTTCACCGTGGCCTACGAGATCCTGGGTTCGGCCACCACGGCCGATGCCATCGTCGACCGGGATCTCCGGTGCGAGCCGGCGGTGTCCACGCCTCGCGATGACCGGCGCTCCCGGATCGGAGCAGTGGCCCGGCAGTCGCTCGACGCCCTGCAGTCGCGCCAGAGTGCGGAGGGGCAGTACGTGGGACCGTGGCTGCCCGAACCGATCCGGCTGGACGGCGACGACCTGACGGGCGACCCGGTTCTCGCCGAGTCGATCGCCACGGCCACCCTGGTTCTCCTCGAATCCCTTGCGCCCGTGGACCGTACGGTGCACGTATTGGGTGATGTGTTCGGCGTCGGCGATGCGGAGATCGGGACGATCCTGTCGCGGCCCGCGGGTGAGATACAGCAGGCCGCGCTTCGCGCCCGATCCCACGTCGAGGCGCACCGTCCCGCGTTCGAGCCGGTGGACAGCGCCCGCACCGTGGCGTTCGTCGACGAGTTCCTGGCCATCGCCGAATCGGGTGATCTCGGCACCCTGATGACTGTGCTCGCGCCGGAGGTGGTGTTCACCGCTGACAGCGACGGCAAGGTGGTCGCGGTCCGCCAACCGGTCCACGGCGCTCGCGATGTGGCACGCGCGATGTCGGGGTTCGCGCGGATCGGTGGGGTCTTCGAGGACTATCGCGCTGAGGCGTCGGTGTTCAACAGTCAGCCGGGGATCGCGGTCTACTACGACGGTCGGTTGCAGACCGTGTTGACGCTGCGCCTGGCCGGAGGTCTCGTCGACCACGTCTACGTGATGCGCAACCCCGACAAGCTCGTCGGGGTGGAGCGTCTCCGGTCCGTGGCCCGGTGAGATCTCAGGCGAAGAGCGTCGACAACGTCAGGTCGATCTGGGAGCGGAAGAGCGCTTCGGGGTGTGCGAAGGTGTCGGTCCCGTACTGGCCGAAGGTCTCCAGGCTGATCGCGCCGACGAGCACCGCCCACAGCGTGGTGGCCGCGGCGAGGACCGCGGCCGGCGTGTCGAGGTCGAACTCGTCCCGGATGGCCGCCATGTCCGCGACGACCTCCGCCGTCGGGGCGGGCAGATCGGGACGCAACAGTCCTTCGTGATGGGCGGCGGCGCACTCGCGGAGGAGCCGAACGGGGACACGTGTGCCGGGGCCGATGGTCCGCTCGCCGGGGGCGGAGTAGCCGGGCACCGGACTTCCGTAGATCAGGGCCCATCGGGCGGGGTCGGCCAGCGCCCAGTTCCTCGCCGCCGCGGCCGCGGCGGCCAGCCGGTCGCGCCGGTGGGATGCATAAACGGCGTCGGCCGCCGCATCGACCGCATCCGCGACGTCGGTGTAGGCCTCGACGAGGAGCATGGTCAGCAATTCGTCGCGGCTCGGGACGTAGCGGTACACCGCCGAGGAGACGACCCCGAGGTCGCGCGCGATCGCGCGCAGTGAGAGCCCGGCCGCCCCGTAGGTGGTCAGGTGTTCTCGTCCCAGCCGACGGATCTCGTCGGTCATCATCGCGCGGTTCTCCGCGCGGTTCCGTCCGGTGGCCATGCCGACGATCCTGCCACAAACGAGAGCGGTGCTCTTGATTTTGCGCGGCCACGCTCGCATACTTACGACGAGAGCACTGCTCTCGAATGTCAACACCTTCGACGAAAGGCCGGCCATGACTGCGACTTCCCACTACAGGGCCCCGAGCGGATTCGATGCCGCGTTCAACCGCGTGGTCCGCTGGCTCGCCGACCGCGGGGTCAATCTGGCCGGGGCGCAGACGCTCACCGTCGTCGGTCGGCGGACCGGCACGCCGCAGCGGGTGCCCGTCAACGTGCTGCGACTCGACGGGGCGGAGTATCTCGTCGCCGTCCGCGGCGAGACGCAGTGGGTGCGGAACGCGCGCGCGGCGGGGACCGTCGAGCTGCGCCGTGGGCGTCGCCGGACCGTCGTCACGCTCACCGAACTCGACCCCGGGCGTCGCCCGCCGGTCATCCGGGACTATCTGCGTCGCTGGGGTTGGGAGGTCGCCCGATTCCTGCCCGCGGGTCTCGAGGTCACCTCGTCGGACGAGGAACTCGCCGCGCACGCCGCCCTGATCCCCGTCTTCACCGTCACCCCAGCTCACTAGACTCGGTGAGGTGTCACGTCTCGAGTCTGATCCGCCGCAGCCGGGCGGTGCGGTGTCGGGGCACCCCTTGGCTGCGGTGTCGGGCCAGGGATCGGAGCGGAGTCCGCGCTGGGTGATGCACCTCGACATGGACGCGTTCTTCGCCTCCGTCGAGCAGCTCACCCGGCCGACGCTGCGCGGCCGTCCCGTCCTCGTCGGCGGGTCCGGCGGACGCGGGGTGGTCGCCGGGGCCAGCTACGAGGCCCGCGTGTTCGGAGCCGGCTCGGCGATGCCGATGCACCAGGCGCGCCGGCTCATCGGCCCCACCGGGGTGGTGATCCCGCCGCGCGGATCGGTGTACAGCGTGGTCAGCAAACGTGTCTTCGCCATTGTGCGCGACGAGGTTCCGGTCATCGAGACGCTGTCGTTCGACGAGGCGTTCGGCGAACCGGCGGAGCTCGCGGGCGCGACCGTCGACGAGGCCCGCGATTTCGCCGAGAGGCTCCGCTCCCGAATACGCGGGGAGGTCGGACTCGCCGCGTCTGTCGGACTCGGCAGTGGCAAGCAACTGGCGAAGATCGCCTCGGGGATGGCCAAACCCGATGGGGTGATGGTGATCCCGCCGTCCGGTCAGCTGGCCTTCCTGCATTCGCTCCCGGTTCGCAAGTTGTGGGGCATCGGACCGGTGTCGGGCGATCGGCTGGCGCGCCTGGGAATCGCGACCATCGGTGACCTCGCGGCGATGTCGCCGGTCGAGGTGGCCTCCGTGCTCGGCGGCACCGTCGGACCCGCCCTGCATCGTCTCGCCCACGGCATCGACGACCGTCCCGTCGCCGAACGCGCCTCCGCGAAGCAGATCAGCGCCGAGTCGACCTTCGCCGAGGACATCGTCGAACTCGACGCGCTCCGTCCCGCCATCCGCAAAGCCGCGACCGACGCTCACCGCCGGCTGCGGGCAGACGGTCGGGGTGCGCGCACCGTCGTGCTGAAACTGAAGAGATCCGACATGTCGATCCTGACGCGCTCGGCGACGACCGCCACGGCCACCACCGACTTCGACGACCTCGAGCGGACGGCGCAGCGACTCGCGCTCGATCCGCGGTCGATCGGGGCCATTCGCCTTGTCGGCGTGAGCTTCTCGGGACTGACCGCGGTACAGCAGTATGCCCTGTTCGACGACGTCGGTGGGGAGGATGCGAGCGATGTCCAGACCACCCACCACGACACCGCCGACGGTGTGACGGACACCGGTGACGGGGTCGCGGTGCCGGTGCAGGTGGACGCGGCCGACGCGGCGCCGACCGAGCCGCGAGCCGACGGTGCCGTCGTGCCGCCCGCCGACCAGACGACGGATGCGTCCTCCGCACTCCCGCGGTTCGCGCCGGGTGGCAGTTCGATGCCCGCCGGACGCTTCGGGCCCGGGGCCGATGTGACCCATCCCGACCACGGGCACGGCTGGGTCCAGGGCAGCGGGCACGGCGTCGTCACCGTCCGGTTCGAGACACGGACGAGCGGGCCCGGACGCACGCGTACCTTCGCGGTCGACGACCCCGACCTCCGTCCGGCGGATCCGCTCGACAGCCTCGAATGGGTTCTTCCCGACCGCGACTGACCGGCGATCCGCGCGCGACGGGCCCGGCCGTGTTCCTCAGTGGTGTTGTGCGAGAAAGTAATCTGTGATCGCGCCGTGGTCGTGACCGGAGGTCAGCAGGGCGATCAGGGCCATGCGCGCCTGCGGGGCGCGCAACCAGGGGGACACGATCGCCCCGGCCCGACCCAGATCGACGGCGCCGCCGCCTCCGCCGTAGGTCGCCGACACCTCGCCGTACGGGACACGGCTCGTCACGACGACGGTCACCCCGCGCTGCACGGCGAGTGCCACCTCCGCGGTGATGTCGGGGTGCGTGTTCCCGGAACCGGTGGCCGCCAGGACCAGACCCGCGGCGTTCTGGGCGACGGACGCGGCGATGAGGCCCGGCGACACGCCCGGATACAGGGTGAAGGCGTCGACCCGTGCCGCCCGCCCCGGCGGCACCGGTCCGGTCAGCACCCGTCGCGGCACCGGCGGGCCGTCCGCGCGATCGACACCCCACACGGTGTCGAAGGCGGCGAGGTCGGTGGTGGAGACCTTGAACAGGCCGCAGGCAGGGAGAAGCCGGCCGCCCATCGCCACGAGCACCCCACGGCCGCGGGCGGCCGGGTCGTCGATCGCGGCCAGCGCGGCGGTGAGATTCGACGGACCGTCGGCCGCCGGGGAGTCCGAGGGCAGCATGGCGCCGGTGAACACGACCGGCCGTTCGTCGGCCGCGTACAGGTCGGCGAGGAAGGCCGTCTCCTCCATCGTGTCGGTCCCGTGAGTGACCACCACGCCGCGGACGGCGGGGTCGGCGAGCGCGTCGGCGATCGCGCGGACCACGGCGAACTGGTCGGCGACGGTCATCGCCGAGCTGTCCACCGACATCAGATCGACGGTACGGATCGCCGGCCCGGTGGCGGGCGTCCCGGTGGAGGTGAGGAGATCGGCGGACCCGAGTGCGGGGACCGCGCCGTCGGCGGTGGTGTGGGCGGCGATGGTGCCTCCGGTGCTGATCAGCACGATGGCGGAGGTGCCGGGGGGAGGGGTGCCTGTCATGGTGCCCAAGGGTCACCGGAACCCGGCCGGGCCGTCAAGCGTTGCCGGCTCGGCGACGCCCCCGCCGGCCGGATCGTCGTCGCGTGTCGACGGCACCGGGGACCCCCGGTCCTCGTTGTTTGGCATAGTGGTGTGGGCCGTCGCCGGGTCGTACCCGGCAGACACGTCCGGCATCGCGGTACGAGAGCGCCCACCGGCGCACCCCATGCCCGAGATCACAGTGAGGGAGATCGTTGAAGTATCGGAAATTTCTTGGCGCGACCATGATCGCGGCAGCGTTGATGACCACCGTCGCGGCCTGCGGGGGCGACGACGCCGACGCGCCGCCCGCACCGACGCTCACCAGCACCGACACCGCCGCTGCCGGCGGGGATGGCTCCGAGATCACCGACGGCAGCAACCCGCCGTCGATCGCAGCCCTCAACGAGCTGGTCGACCAGGCTGTCGACCCCGACATCCCGCGGGCCGAGAAGGTCGAACTGGTCGAGGGTTCGGAGAAGGACCCGGCGATCTTCGACGAGCTGGTCAAGGCGCGTGCCGAGAACTCCGACGTCGACTGGGTCCTCGTCAACCCCGTGATCAGCGCCGGCCCGAACAAGGCTCGCGTCAAGGTCCGGATCGAGACCGCGGGCAACCCCCCGACCAACGCCGAGTCGACCATCGTCTTCGACGACGGACGCTGGAAGCTCTCGAACGAGACCGTGTGCAACCTCCTCGGCCTCTACCAGGTCGAGAGCGCCATGTGCGCTCCCGCGAGCTGACCTCTCCTCGCCTCGCCACCGAGACCGGTGGTGTACGCGACGGCGCCTTCCGGCTCGTCTCTGGCACAGCATGATCCGCGGCCCCGCGTCGCCGACCGAAGTCGGTGACCCGGGGCCGTCGGCGTTCAGCGCCAGGCCACGGCCAGTCCGGTCCGCTGCACCAGCGGCCGGTTCGGGTCCGCGCCGACCAACTCGCGGGCGCCCCGATAGGTGGCCTCGCCGGCGATGGGCAGCCCCCGGGTCAGGTCGACGGTCACCGACCCCTGACCGGAGTAGCTGTAGCGGCTGATGGTGAGGCTGTCACTGCCGCCGGGGATCGCGAACACCGAGTTCACCGGGGTCTCGTCGGCGGTGTACTCGATGGTCAATCGGTTGCCGTCCCAGGCGGTGAGCCGTGCCTCGATGGTCTGGGTGACGGTCGCCGCGGCCGCGATCACCCGCTCGCTCCGCCACGTCGCACCCACCGCGACCGGTTCGGTCGGGAGCACGACCGCGGCGTTGAACGCCGACACCAGCGCCTGCTCGACCGCCAGTCGCGCCTCGCCGCCGGCCGGCTCCGGCGGCGCGATCCGCAGCGACACCGGCGCCAGGCCCGGACCGAGCGTGAGACCGGCTTTCGCGCCGGCCATCGCCGACAGTTCGTCGTTCAGCGTCGTGTCGGGGGACGTGACCGTGCCGAGGTCGAGTTCGAGGTCGGCGGGGTCGGCGCACTCGAACCGCGCGGTCAGCGGCATCTCGACGGTCTGCGCGTCCGAGGTGCCCGGCGACGCAACCTCCGAGGTCGTCACCAGGGTCACCGACTGGGCGGTCGCGACGTCCGGCGCGGCCGTCGGCACGCGGCGCTCCCCGGTTCCCGCGTCGACGATCGTCACCGTTGCCGGTGCGATCGGGACCGGCGCCGCACCGGCGGCGCGGGACGGCGAGTCGGTGCTGCAGCCCGCCGATGTGCTCGCCGTAGGAGCGCCGGGCGTCTCGTCGGGACCCGATGCGCATCCCGCGACCAGTACGGACAGCGCGGTCACCGCCCCGATCGACGAGACGACGGACCGGAGGCGACGGGGATGCGGGGACACGGGTAGCCAGCGTATTCGACGTGTCGTGGACAATGATGCTGTGGATGACCAACCCCTGACGGATCGAGAGCACGTGGACCCGCACGACCGTGTCGAACCCGGGGCCGACCGCCGACCCGACGACACCGACGCCGCCGCACGTCCCGGCCGCCGGGTGCCGACGGCGACGATCGTGGTGCTCGGCGTCGCGCTCGTGGTCCTGGGACTCGACCAGCTGACGAAATCGATCGCGGTCGCCGCGATCGACCCGATGCGCCCGGTGGAGATCATCGGCGACTTCGTCACGCTGCGTCTGGTCCGCAACAGCGGCGCGGCCTTCTCCATGGCCACCGGATACACCTGGGTGCTATCGATCATCGCCCTGGTGGTCGTGCTCGTGATCATCCGCTACAGCAGCCGGCTGCGCTCCTGGTGGTGGGTGGCGGGGCTGGCCCTCGTGCTCGGCGGCGCCATCGGCAACCTGACGGACCGCATCTTCCGTGCCCCGCAACCACTTCAGGGCCATGTCGTCGACTTCGTGTCGGTGGGGTGGTGGCCGGTGTTCAACGTCGCCGACTCCGCCGTGGTGTGCGGCGCGATCCTCCTGGTCGTCCTCTCCGCGCTCGGTTTCGACTACGACGGCACCCGCACGGGCTGGGCGGCCCGCCGTGAGCAGCGCGACCCGGCCGGCACCGAGGGCGGCGCGCATGCGTGAATCGCGGTTCCTGCCGGTGCCCGACGGCCTCGACGGGATGCGCGTGGACGCCGGTGTCTCCCGGATGCTCGGGCTGTCGCGCACCGTCGTCGCCACCCTGGCCGAGGAGGGCGACGTCGTCGTCGACGGCGTGGCGGTGGGGAAGTCGCACAAACTCGCCGCGGGCACGATGCTGCACGTCACGCTGCCCGAACCGGAGGAGCCGCTGCGCGTCGAGCCGACCCCGGTCGAGGACCTCGAGGTCATCTACCACGACTCCGACATCGTCGTCGTCGACAAGCCGGTGGGTGTCGCCGCGCATCCCTCGCTGGGCTGGAGCGGCCCGACGGTCATCGGGGCCCTCGCGGCTGCGGGTTTCCGGATCTCGACCTCGGGAGCGCACGAACGTCAAGGGATCGTCCACCGTCTCGATGTCGGCACGTCGGGGGTCATGGTGGTCGCGGTGTCCGAACGGGCGTACACGTTGCTCAAGCGGGCGTTCAAACAGCGGACCGTACACAAGGGTTACCACGCGCTCGTCCAGGGGCACCTCGATCCGCCGTCGGGGACCATCGATGCGCCGATCGGCCGCCACCGCGGCAACGACTGGAAGTTCGCGGTGACCGCGAACGGCAAACCGAGTGTCACCCACTACGACACCCTGGAGATGTTCGCGTCGGCGTCGCTGCTGGACGTTCACCTCGAAACCGGTCGCACACACCAGATCCGGGTTCACTTCTCGGCCCTCCACCATCCGTGCTGCGGTGATCCCACGTACGGCGCCGATCCGGTGCTGGGCAAGAAGCTGGGTCTGGAACGCCAATGGCTGCACGCGCGGTCGCTCGGGTTCGCCCATCCGGCCGACGGCCGACAGGTGGAGTTCACCTCGTCATACCCCGAGGACCTGCAGCACGCGCTCGAGGTCCTGCGCGCGACCTGACCTCACGAGGCGCCGGGAGCGGAGCGAGCGGGCCTGAGGCCTCCCGCGACCAGGCCGTTCGATCGACTATTTCCGAGACACACCGCTAGATTGGGGGAGTGCTCGAGCCGGGAACCCTCGTCGCCGGGTACCGCGTCGAACGGGTACTCGGCAGCGGCGGCATGGGTGCGGTCTTCCTCGCCCGGCATCCGGAGCTGCCCCGGTACGACGCCCTGAAGGTGCTGAAGGCCTCGGCCGGGCTCACGGACAGCAACTTTCGCCGGCGGTTCCTGCGTGAGGCGGAGGTCGCGGCCACGCTCGACCACCCGAACATCGTCACCGTGTTCAACCGCGGACGTGCGAGTGTGCCGGTGGCGTCGAGGCCGGACAAGTCGGCGGAGGCCGATCTGCTCTGGATCGCCATGCAGTACGTCCCGGGAACCGACTGTGCGCGCGAACTCGCCGGACGCGGCCGCCTCGCCCCGCGTCGCGTGGTGCACATCGTGTCGGAGGTGGCGCGGGGGATCGACCACGCCAACCGGCGCGGACTGCTGCACCGCGATGTGAAACCCGCCAACATCTTGCTCGCCGAGGTCGACGAGGATTCGTCGTTCGACGAGCAGCGGGTCCTGCTGACCGACTTCGGGGTCGCCAAACTGTCCGACGAGACCGAGGCGCTCACCTCGGTCGGCACGGTCCTCGCCACGCTGTCGTACGCGTCGCCGGAGCAGCTGACGGGTCGTCGACTCGGTGGCCGGACCGACCAGTATTCGCTGGCGGCCACCACTTTCCACCTGCTCACCGGACGCGTGCCCTTCGACGACCGCGACAACGGCGCCGTCATCGGAGCACATCTGAAAGAACCCGTACCGCGGGTTTCCGAGCTCGTGCCCGGACTCTCGCCCGACGCCGACGCGGTCATCGCGCGTGCGATGGCGAAGTCCCCGGACGAGCGCTTCGCCAGCTGCCGGGAGTTCGCCGATGCGCTGGCGACGGGTCTGCGGAACGTGCGGCCGAGGTCGGCCGCCGACCTCGACGCGGAGACGGTCCGCGGCCTCCCCGGTCGGATGGCCGGCGGCGCCGTCCCGGGTCCGCGCACGCCGGACATGCCGGGACGGTTCGACCGGCCGACACCGCCGCCCGCCGGTCGCGCCGCGACCCCCGACCGACCACCCGCGGAACGTCGATCACGGCCGGGGCCGGCCGAGCCCCGCCGACCCGGGCCCGGCCGTCCCGCGGCGAACGTGGACCCGGCACATGAAGCGACGCAGCGCGCGGCCCCGGCGCGGGGCGGTCCTCCGAACGCCCCACCGGGTGCGGCCACGCCGTCCTCCGGCCCCGCGCCGGGCTCGCGGGTGCCCGGGCGCGGCCCGAGATCGAGGCCGACGACCGGTGCCGATCCGGCGGTGTGGCAGCACCTGCCGTCGAATCCGTTCCGGCAGAGCAACGACCACCTGCGGCCCGACCGGAGCCGCCCGGGCGGCGTCGGCCCGACACCGGCCGGCACCCCGCCGCGCGGCCTGGATGCCGCGGGACCCGGCGGGCTGCCCGGTCAGGGTGCCCGGGGCTGGGCCGGGCCGGCGGGTCCGACTTCATCGACGCCGTCGTCGTCGAACCGGTTGCCCATCGTGCTGGCGATCGTCGCCGTGGTGTTGCTGGTCGCGATCGTCATCGTGTTCATGGCCCTGTGAGCGCGGTGAGCGAACCGGCTCCGCTACCACAGCTGTCCCATCCGTCACGACGCGGAGTGGGAGCCCGGCGGTGTCGGTGCACGCGCCTAGAGTGGACCCGGACTCGGACCCGCCCGACCGCCTTCGGGCGCACTCTCCGGGTGCCGATGACCGCCGACCGAACCGACATCTGACGACTGACCCGACATCTACCGACTGATCTCGACAGAAGAGGCGCCGTGACGGACTCGTTTGTACACCTGCACAACCACACCGAGTACTCCATGCTCGACGGTGCGGCGAAGGTGTCCCCGTTGTTCGCCGAGGCAAAACGTCTGGGGATGACCGCGATCGGCATGACCGACCACGGAAACATGTTCGGCGCCAGCGAGTTCTACAACACGGCGGTCAAGAACGACATCAAGCCGATCATCGGCATCGAGGCCTACATCGCCCCCGGCTCGCGATTCGACACCAAACGAATCCAGTGGGGCACCCGCGATCAGAAGAGCGACGACGTCTCCGGCTCGGGTGCCTACACCCATATGACGATGGTCGCCGAGAACGCGACCGGGCTGCGCAACCTGTTCAAGCTGTCGTCCCTCGCGTCGATCGAGGGGCAGCTCGGCAAGTGGTCGCGGATGGACGTGGACCTGATCGCCGAGCACGCCGAGGGGATCATCGCGACGACGGGATGCCCGTCCGGTGAGGTGCAGACCCGGCTCCGGCTCGGCCACGACCGCGAGGCGCTCGAGGCCGCGGCGAAGTGGCAGGAGATCTTCGGCAAGGACAACTTCTACCTCGAACTCATGGAGCACGGGCTCGAGATCGAGCGGCGTGTGCGCGACGGTCTGCTCGAGATCGGTCGCAAGCTGGGCATCAAGCCGATCGTCACGAACGACTGCCACTACGTGACCAAGGAGCACGCCGCGGCGCACGAGGCGCTGCTGTGCGTGCAGACCGGCAAGACCCTCTCCGATCCGACCCGGTTCAAGTTCGACGGCGACGGTTACTACCTGAAGTCCGCGGCCGAGATGCGCGAGCAGTGGGACTCGATCGTCCCCGGGGCGTGTGACAACACCCTGGAGATCGGCGAGCGCGTCGAGTCCTACAAAGAGGTCTTCACCCACCGCGACCGGATGCCGGTCTTCCCGGTCCCCGACGGCGAGACGCAGCAGACGTTCCTGCGCAAGGAGGTCGCGAAGGGACTCGCGGAGCGCCGTTTCGCCGGCACCGAGGTGCCCGAGGAATACCTGCAGCGCGCCAACTACGAACTCGACGTCATCATCCAGATGGGGTTCCCGGCCTACTTCCTCGTCGTCGGCGACCTCATCCGCCACGCTCTCGAGGTCGGCATCCGGGTCGGCCCGGGCCGTGGCTCGGCGGCCGGTTCGCTCGTGGCCTGGGCGCTGGGCATCACGAACATCGACCCGATCCCGCACGGCCTGCTCTTCGAGCGGTTCCTCAACCCCGAGCGGGTGTCGATGCCCGACATCGACATCGACTTCGACGACCGTCGTCGAGGCGAGATGGTGCGGTACGCGACCGACCGGTGGGGCAGCGACAAGGTGGCCCAGGTCATCACGTTCGGCACCATCAAGACGAAGGCCGCGATCAAGGATTCGGCGCGCGTCCAGTTCGGTCAGCCGGGATTCGCGATCGCCGACCGCATCACCAAGGCGCTGCCGCCGCCGATCATGGCCAAGGACATCCCGGTCTGGGGTATCACCAACCCCGAACACGAGCGCTACAACGAGGCCGCCGAGGTCCGCACGCTCATCGAGACCGATCCGGACGTCAAGAAGATCTACGACACCGCGATCGGACTGGAGGGTCTGATCCGCAACGCCGGTGTGCACGCGTGTGCGGTGATCATGTCCTCGGAGCCGCTGACCGACGCGATCCCGGTGTGGAAGCGCGCGCAGGACGGCGCCATCATCACCGGCTGGGACTACCCGTCGTGTGAGGCGATCGGCCTGCTGAAGATGGACTTCCTGGGTCTGCGCAACCTCACCGTCATCGGTGACGCCCTGGAGAACATCAAACTCAACCGGGGAATCGATCTCGACCTCGACTCGCTGCCGCTCGAAGACGAGAAGACCTACGAACTACTCGCCCGTGGTGACACCCTCGGGGTGTTCCAGCTCGACGGCGCCGCCATGCGCGAACTCCTGAAGATGATGCAGCCCACCGGGTTCGAGGACATCGTCGCCGTGCTCGCGCTGTACCGTCCCGGGCCGATGGGTGTGAACGCCCACACCGACTACGCCAAGCGCAAGAACGGTCTGCAGGAGATCAGGCCGATCCATCCCGAGCTGGAGGAGCCGCTCAAGGAGATCCTGTCGGAGACCTACGGCCTCATCGTCTACCAAGAGCAGATCATGCAGATCGCGCAGAAGGTCGCCGGGTACTCGCTCGGACAGGCCGACCTGCTGCGTCGCGCGATGGGCAAGAAGAAGAAGGAGATCCTCGACGAGGCCTACGACGGCTTCGCGGAGGGCATGCGCAACAACGGTTTCTCCCAGGCCGCGATCACCGCGCTGTGGGACACCGTCCTGCCGTTCGCCGGCTACGCGTTCAACAAGTCGCACGCCGCCGGCTACGGGCTGGTGTCCTTCTGGACCGCGTACCTCAAGGCGAACTATCCCGCCGAGTACATGGCCGGCCTCCTGACCTCGGTCGGCGACGACAAGGACAAGGCCGCGATCTACCTGGCCGACTGTCGCAAGCTCGGGATCACCGTGCTGCCGCCCGATGTCAACGAGTCCCAGCGGAACTTCGCCGCGGTCGGCAAGGACATCCGATTCGGCCTGGCCGCGATCCGCAACGTCGGCTCCGGCGTCGTCGGTTCGATCATCTCGGCGCGCGAGGAGAAGGGGAAATTCACCAACTTCTCCGACTACCTCGGCAAGATCGACGTCACCGCCTGCAGCAAGAAGGTGACCGAGTCGCTGATCAAGGCCGGCGCCTTCGACTCACTCGGACACCCGCGCAAGGGTCTGTTCCTCGTACACGGGGAGGCCGTCGAATCGGTCATCGGAACCAAGAAGGCCGAGGCGATCGGACAGTTCGACCTCTTCGGCGACGCCGGCGGTGCCGACGACTCGATGGCCGAGGTGTTCGCGGTCAAGGTGCCCGAAGAGGAATGGGACACCAAGCACAAGCTCGCCATCGAGCGGGAGATGCTGGGGCTCTACGTGTCCGGCCATCCGCTCAGCGGCGTCGAGCACGCGATCGCCGCGCACACCGACACCTCGATCTCGACGCTCCTCGAGGGCAACGTCGCCGACGGCGCCCAGATCACCATCGGCGGCATCATCTCCTCGGTGACCCGGCGGGTGAACAAGAAGGGCGAGCCGTGGGCCGCGGTGACCCTCGAGGACATGGTCGGTGGAGTCGAGGTGTATTTCTTCCCGCGGGCCTATGTCGCGTACGGGATGGACATCGTCGCCGACAACATCGTCCTGATCAAGGCGCGCGTCAACCTGCGCGACGACAGCATGATGATCAGCGCGAACGATCTCGCGGTGCCGGATCTGGAAACCGCGGGGGCGACCAAACCGGTGGCCCTGACACTGTCGGCGCGACTCTGCACCCCCGACCGCGTGGCGGCGCTCAAGCAGGTGCTGACCCGGCATCCCGGCATGGCCGACGTGCACGTGACGCTCGTCAGCGACAAGCGGCAGACCCAGCTGAAACTGACCGAGTCGTTGCGTGTGGCCCCGAGTTCGGCGCTGATGGGCGACCTCAAAGCCCTCCTGGGGCCCAGCTGTCTGAGCTGACGCGGCTGAAGTGAGGGACGCCTGCTCGACCGACTTCACCCGGCCGTGACGCAGGATTCGGGTACCCGAACATTTTCCTTCGCCTTCCGCTACACTCGACGTCACGTCCAGCGCACCCGGCCAGTGAGGGAGTGATCCGACATGGCGACTCTGATCGACGTCGACCCCGGTCGTCCGGCATCGCGACAGCCCCGCACCGTCGATGTCCTGGGTGCGCAGTGGCCGGTCCACAAGGCGCACGCCGTCGCCGCCGCGGTCGTGGTGGCACTGGTCAGCCTCGTTCTTCTCGGCTCACTCGCGGTCACCGCCTGGGCGAGCGGAATGACGCTGCTCGCGGTGTGGTGGGGCGAGCGCTACCTGCCGGGGACGGCGGCCGTCGCGCCGGCATCGAACCCGCCGGGGATCTCGTAGATCCGTCCGTCGAATCCGGCGCGGAAGAGACGTCCGGCCGAGAACCCGCGGTCGCCTCGTCCGTAGGACACGACGCTCGAGGTCGGTAGGCCCGTCGCGAGCACGCAGTAGCTTCCGGGCGCCGTCACGCGCACGATCTCACCCGTCGCGTTGAACGGCACCACAGGTCGGTCGCGTGAATCGAGGGTCAGTCCGTCCGGCGTCGATGGCGCACCCACGTTGAGCAGGTTCTGCACGACACGCGGATTCGCGGTGGAGATCCGGCTGACGCCCGGGTTCACGAAGGTCCTCGACACGTACAGCCACCCGTCGCCGCGTCCGAGAACTGCTCCGTTCGCGCTCGGCAGCGCTCCCCAGGCGGCCTGCACGGCGCCGGTGGGGCTCACCCGACCGATGAGATTGCCGAAGTCGTTGGTGGCGTACACATTTCCGCGCGCCGACACGTCCATCCCGTTGGCCGCCGAAAGTCCCGTCACCCAGGCCCGCAGTGCGCGGGTGTTGATGTCGAGCCGGGCGATGGATGCGTGTCGCAGCGCGTCGCCCACGAAGACACGCGGGTCGGCGCCGTATCCGACCAGCAGGGTGCCGCCGGGGGTCCACGCCAGCGCACCCGCTCCGCTCCCGCCCGGCACGCGTGCGATCGGAACCGCAGGTGCGCCCGGTCCGGCCAGGCGATACACGCGACCGGTGATCAGGTCGGTGGTGTAGAGGCGTCCGGCGGCGTCGACGGTCAGGCCCTCGAGCGCCGCGCCGGGCACCGACCCGACGAGTCGCGCCGGCTGCCCGGCACCCGCGCACACGGGGGCGGCCGCGGCCGGGGCGGGGTCCACGGCGGCGCCGAGCCCGACCGCCAGGGCGGCGGCTGCTCCGAGCGCGGCCAGTCGCGACAGGCGTCGCGTGCGGGGTGGGAAGGTTCGACGAGCTGTCATGGCTGCTCCCTGGTCGGTGAGGCTGGTCGCCGTCGGCGATGGCTGGGCGAGACGGTTGTCGGGAAGATTCCCGTCCGGCTCGCTGTCAAACGCACCCGTCCAGTGTTACGCCATCGGGTGCGCGAATGTGCCGCGATGCGATTCATCCGGCGCCGCGATGCCACCACCCACGACGCGGTCGCGGACGGGCGTCGGAACCCGCGACATCGGATCACCGGCAGACAGTGAGAACATGGCTGTCGTGAGTACGCACCACGTCCCGGTCCATCAACAGGCGTTGTCGGTAGACGCGATCGAAGCCGCATCGATCCGTATCGCCGACGCGGTGGCGCGTACCCCGCTCGAGATCTGCCCGCGGCTGTCCGCCGACACCGGGGCCGAGATCTTCCTGAAGCGCGAGGACCTCCAGGCCGTCCGTTCCTACAAACTGCGCGGTGCCTACAACGTGATGGCGCAGCTGTCGGCCGAGGAGCTGTCGCGTGGCGTCGTCGCGGCCAGCGCCGGCAACCACGCCCAGGGGGTCGCGTTCGCATGCCGGAGCATGCAGGTGCCCGGACGCATCTATGTCCCGACCACCACGCCCAAGCAGAAACGAGATCGAATCCGTTGGCACGGTGGGGACTTCGTCGAACTCAAGGCCGTCGGCGACACCTACGACGCCGCCGCGGCCGCTGCTCAGGACGACGTGATGCGTACCGGGTCCGCGTGGATCCATGCATTCGACGACCCGCGGACCGCGGCCGGTCAGGGGACCATCGCGCACGAGATCGTCGAACAGCTCGGTCGTGTTCCCGACGTCGTGGTCGCACCGGTCGGCGGCGGGGGATGCCTGGCCGGGATGGCCACCTACTTCCGCGGCCTGTCCGAGGACGTCACGATCGTCGGTGTCGAACCGACCGGCGCGGTGTCGCTGAGCGCCGCCCTCGTCAACGGGGGACCGGTGACCCTCGCCGAGATCGACCCGTTCGTCGACGGGGCAGCGGTGAAGCGCATCGGGACCATCGGGCACCGGGTGCTGTCGGAGATGGGCGCGACAGTGACCGATCACCCGGTGCTGGCGAGCATCACCGACGTCCCGGCCGCACGCGTGGTACCCGACGAGCGTCACGCGCCCGTGCCGGGAACCGCGCATATAACCCACGTCGATGAAGGCGCCATCTGCTCGGCGATGCTCGAGCTCTACCAGAACGAGGGAATCATCGCCGAACCCGCGGGTGCTCTCGCCGTCGCGATCCTCGACAAACTGCAGCTGCCCGCGGACTCCACCGTGGTGTGCCTGGTCTCCGGCGGCAACAACGACGTGTCCCGGTACGGCGAGATCATCGAGCGCTCGCTGGTGCACCGGGGACTCAAGCACTACTTCCTGGTCGACTTCCCACAGGAGCCGGGTGCGCTGCGGCGTTTCCTCGACGAGGTTCTCGGACCCGACGACGACATCACGCTGTTCGAGTACGTGAAACGCAACAACCGGGAGACCGGCGCCGCCCTCGTCGGCGTCGAGCTGGGACACCGCGACGGGCTCGGCGACCTGATGGACCGGATGGCCCATTCCCGGCTGCACTGTGAGCGGCTCGAGCCGGGTAGTCCGGCGTACGCCTACCTGACCTGAGAATCGGGGCCGCGAAACTCCGGCGTCGACCATTCGGATGACTCACCAGACCACGGGAACATTCGCGTCCGGTGCCGCCTCCAAGTACATGAACCGCCCAGAGGCACTGCACCACCACAGCGCCTCGTCACTTGGAAGGACAACCCCATGAGCACCGAGATCCCCGCCGACGCCGTTCTCGTCGACACCGATGGCGACGGAGCCGTCGACGCCGCACTCACCGACGTCGACGGTGACGGCACCACCGACGCCATCCTCGACACCGACGGCGACGGCCAGGCCGACTCCATCGCCTATGACACCAATGCTGACGGCGAGATCGACGTCATCGAGGCCGACACCGACGCCGACGGCCTCACCGACATCGCGGTCGCCGACACCGATTGCGACGGCATCTTCGACACCGCGGTCGACGACGAGGGCAACGTCGAGGTCGGCGACTTCGGCAGTATCGACGGCGGCGACGCCGTCTGACCACTTGACTTCATGGCCCGGAGCCGCGGTACACGCGACTTCGGGCTATGAGCCGTCACCACGGCGGCCGACGATCACGTTGTGACCCGGCGAGGCGAGCTCGGAGCCCTCGGAACTCGGTGACTGCCACGCCAATTCGACGTCGAGCGAGATCGGGACGGTCACCGGTGCGGCGCCGGGAACGCAGACCACCGACCAGTCACCGCGATGCATCGCGAACCATCCGGCCGCCTCGTCGAAGTCGACGGACACCGACGAGAAGGCCGGATCGGACAGCGCGGCTTCGGCTTTCCGCAAGGCGATGAGAGTTCGATAGAAGTCGAGCACACGCGCGTGTGCGGGATCGTCGAGTTCGGTCCAGTCCAGCTTCGACCGCTCGAACGTCGCCGGGTCCTGCGGATCGGGCACGTCGTCGCTGTCCCAGCCGTGTTCGGCGAATTCCGATTTGCGCCCCTCCGCGGTGGCTCGGCCCAGTTCGGGCTCCGGGTGGGAGGTGAAGAACTGGAACGGTGTCGCGGCCGCCCACTCCTCACCCATGAACAGCATCGGGGTGAACGGGGACAGCAGGACCAGCGCCGCCTTGATCGCCAGCTGTCCGCCGTCGAGGTAGGCGCTCGGGCGGTCGCCGATCGCCCGGTTGCCGATCTGATCGTGGTTGCAGGTGTAGGCGAGGAGGGCCGACGCGGGCAGCCGGTCGGTCGGGATCGGTCGTCCGTGACGGCGTTTCCGGAACGACGAATAGGTGC
Organism: Gordonia sp. G4; assembly: GCF_057770005.1. Lineage (NCBI taxonomy): Bacteria > Bacillati > Actinomycetota > Actinomycetes > Mycobacteriales > Gordoniaceae > Gordonia > Gordonia sp. G4. The sequence goes on along the minus strand of NZ_CM173442.1, from coordinate 4,978,274 downwards.
CGTCGTGGAAGAACCCGCCGGTGAGAACCTTCTCCAGGCAGCCGTAGCTCCCGAAGTCGCCGTAGTAGCCCTGCCGTTCGCCCGACACCAGCGTGTGGATCGCGTGGTGGATGTCGTCGTCCCACTGCGCGGTGAGCCCGAGTCCGTTGACGCTGCGCGGGGAGATCATGCGGGGATCGTTGAGGTCGCTCTCGGCGATCAGCGACAGCGGTCGCCCGAGTTCGACGGCGAGATCGTCGGTGGCGGCGGCGAGTTCTTCCAGTATGTGCACGGCGCGGTGGTCGGCCAGCGCGTGTACCGCGTCGAGGCGCAGGGCGTCGACATGGAACTCGGTGAACCACCGCAGGGCCGTACCGGCGATGAACGCACGGACCTCGTCGGAGTCCGGATCGGACAGATTGACCGACGATCCCCAGGATGTGACGCCCTCGGAGAGGTAGGGCCCGAAGTCGGGTAGGTAGTTGCCGGACGGACCCAGATGGTTGTAGACGACGTCGAGGACGACACCGAGTCCCCGGGCGTGACAGGCATCGACGAACCGGGCCAGCGCTGCCGGTCCGCCGTAGGTCTCCTGCACCGCGTACCAGCCGACGCCGTCGTAGCCCCAGTTGTGAACCCCGTTGAACGCGTTGACCGGCATCAGCTCGACGAAGTCGACCCCCAGGTCGACGAGATGGTCGAGCCGGCCGATGGCGGAGTCGAGCGTGCCCTCCGGGGTGAAGGTGCCGAGATGGAGCTCATAGACCACCGCTCCCCGGATGTCGCGACCGGTCCAGTCTGCGTCGGTCCATCCGGCGTCGTCGACGGTGAACAATGCCGACAGTTCGTGCACCCCGTCCGGCAGGCGCACGGCCCGCGGATCAGGACGCACCGGTCCGCCGTCGATCGAGAATCCGTAGCGCAGTTCCTCGACGGGTTCGGTTCCCGGTGCGGTGTCCACCTGCCACCACCCGCCCGCGCCTGCCGTCATGGTGATCCGGTCCGCGGCCGGGTCCTGCGCGGACGACCCGATCACCAGCTCGACGACCTGCGCATTCGGTGCCCAGACCCGGAGTTCGCCCAGTGATCGCGGTGATCGGAAGGGCTCCACATTGGAACGAAGTGGTAGGTTTTGTTCCCGCTGGTCGTCCGACCAAGTTATCGTGCTCTGGGCAACAGCGGCAGCGGTCGGGGGATTCGTCACATCATGCAAGGTATGTCGGACCTCGGACAGGTGCAGTCGGGCGCTAGTGTGAGGCCGGACACATTCGGACGAGGGAAGTGGGGTATGTTACCCGCGGCGCTCATGCCCACGGGGGGCACGCGAAGCGGGTCTGCGGGAACGAGAACGCGCGTCGACGTCGACACGCGCCATCGCGACCTGACGGCCGGTGAACGGGTAAGCCGAGACGCAAGGGTAGGGATTGAGCACAGACGCAGTCACCTCGGATGACGAGGAGGTCGGTCGGAAGAGACCGGGTGCGGTTCGGTCGTGGTTCGACAAACATGTCGTCGCGTCCTTCGACACCTTCGGACGCCAGTTGGGCATGTTCGTCGAGGTGTTCCGCACACTCTTCGCCGATCTCTTCAAGCGGCGTTTCCCGTTCGGGGAATTCATCCGCCAGTGTGCATTCATGGCGAGCACCTCGGTGTTCCCGACCCTGCTCGTCGCCATCCCGATCGGCGTCATCGTGTCGATCCAGGTGTCGAACATCGCCGGTCAGGTGGGTGCTACCTCGTTCTCCGGCGCGGCCACCGGCCTCGGCGTGATCCGTCAGGGCGCACCCCTGGTCACCTCGCTGCTCCTCGCGGGCGCGGTCGGTTCGGCCATCGCGGCCGACCTCGGTTCCCGCACCATCCGCGACGAGATCGACGCCATGAAGGTCATGGGCGTGAACCCCATCGAGCGCCTCATCTCGCCGCGACTCCTCGCCACGATGGTGGTCAGCTTCCTGCTCTGCGGCTTCGTCTGCTTCGTCGGCTTCATCACCGGTTACGTCTTCAACGTGTACTTCCAGGGCGGTACGCCAGGCAGTTACACGGGCACCTTTGCGTCCTTCGCGACCACCGCGGACCTGATGTTCGCGTTGGCCAAAGCGGTGATATTCGGCGCGATCGTGGCGATCGTCGCCTGCGATCGCGGCCTCTCGACGAAGGGCGGTCCCGCCGGCGTCGCCAACTCGGTGAACGCCGCGGTGGTCAACTCCGTCCTGCTCCTGTTCACCGTGAACGTGATCCTCACGCAGTTGTTCGCGATCCTCTTCCCGGCGAAGGTGGTGTGAGATGACCGCGTCACGGTATGTGCCACCCGCGCTGAAACCCTTGGAGGCCGCCAAGGCCGTCTATCGCGGTCCGCGCGACGCCCTCGCGGCGATGGGGCACCTCATCACGTTCCTCGTCCGCTCGATCGGCGCGGTCCCGCTGGCCTTCCGGCACTACAGCAAGGAAGTCTGGCGCCTGCTCGCCGACGTCGCGTGGGGCAACGGCGCGATCGTCGTGGGCGGCGGCACGGTCGGCGTCATGGTGATCCTCGGGGTGATGGGCGGCGCGACCGTCGGCATCGAGGGCTACACCGCGCTGAACCTGCTCGGCATGTCTCCGGTGACCGGTGGCCTGTCGGCGTTCGCGACGACGCGTGAGATCGCCCCGCTGCTCGCGGCGACGGCGTTCACCGCGCAGTCGGGTTGCCGCTTCACCGCGCAGCTCGGTTCGATGCGGATCGCGGAGGAGATCGACGCCCTCGAGGCGATCGCCATCCGCCCGCTGCCGTACCTGGTCACCACCCGCATGCTGGCCGCGGTCATCGCGATCGTCCCGCTGTACTCGGTGTCGCTGGCCGCCAACTACCTTGCCTGCCAGTTCATGTTCATGCTGCAGAGCGGGCAGGGCGAGGGCACCTACCTGTACTACTTCAACCAGTTCATCGTGTCCTGGGACATGGTGTTCTCGTTCATCAAGGTGATCGTCTTCGTGCTGCTGACGACGTTCATCCAGTGCTACTACGGATACTTCGCCGCTGGAGGGCCCGAAGGTGTGGGCATTGCTGCCGGACATGCCATCCGACTCGCGATCATCGTCATCGTGTTCGCGAACCTGGTCATGACACTCGTCTTCTGGGGCACCTCGCCCGGAATCAAGATCTCGGGATGAGGGGGAGCCGGTGAACATCGCGACCGACGGGCGCAACCCCTCACTACTGCAGTACGTGCTGCGCGGCGTCGCCTTCCTGCTGGTCCTGCTGGTGATCTTCGTGCTGCTGTTCATGCGGTACCAGGGCACCTTCAGCAAGACGGTGGAGGTGACCGCCGACCTCGTCGACGTCGGCGACGGCCTGACCTCCGGCGCCGACGTCCGCTACAACGGGCTCATCGTCGGCGCGGTGAAGTCGATCTCGGTCGCCGACTCCGGCGACCAGGTGGACGCCGCGAAGGTCATCAAGAAGGTCGAGATCGACATCGTGCCCGCGCAGGCCGAGGGCATCCCGGCGTCGGTGACCGCGCGGACCGTGCCGTCGAACCTGTTCGGCGTCAACTCCGTCGAGCTCGTCCGACCTGCCGATCCGGGGACCGAGCGACTGTCGTCGGGTGACACGATCCCCGCCGACAAGTCGCTCGAGACGATCAAGCTGCAGGATGCGCAGAACGAGTTGAGCGCCATCCTCGACGCGGTGCCGCCGGAGGAGCTCGCCCAGGTGCTCGGTGTGGTCGCCGACGCCCTGAAGGGCGGCGGATCGGTGTTCGGCTCCTTCGTGGGCGTGCTGCGGACCTACTTCGACGCGATCAACGCCCAGTTCCCGCCGGGTGCACCGCCGGGGTTCGACAACTTCGACGCCGCGATCAGCGGTCTCGCGGAGTCCGCGCCGGAACTGCTCGACACCCTGGGCCGCAGCGTGATCCCGGCGGTGACCATCGCCGAGAAGCAGCGCGACCTCTCGGCACTGCTGAGCGGCAACCAGGGACTGCTCGACCAGATCCAGCTGATGTTCGCCCGCAACGGCAATGGCGGTCAGCGACTCGTCACCGACCTGAACCGCATGCTCGGCGCAACTGTGCTCGAACCGAATTCGTTGCCGCAGGCGATCATCGCGCTCAACAATCTCGCCGCCCGGGTGCTCACGGTCTTCACCGGGACGAACGGGCACGTACAGCAAAACATCGGCGTCAGCTTCGGCGCGTTCGTCCGCTACACCCGTCAGAACTGCCCGGTGTACAACGGCGGCCCGTACGGCACGTTGCGTGGGCCGGGTTGTGTGGGACCGGGAACCGGTACCGGACCGACGATGTCGGGTCCGCTGCAGATCTACCCGTCCGACGGCATGCGCAAGAACCGTCCCGTGGGGATGGTGACCACCGGCTCCGACAACAAGACGCTCGGCTCGGTTCTGCGCCGGAAGCCGTCGGCCGCCGACACGATCATGCTCGGACCGCTGGTCCAGTCGATCGACGCACGTGATGGAGCCACAGATCAGGGAGGAGGACGATGAGCGCGGCCTCGGGTTCGATCCGCAAACCGCTGATCGGCTTCACGATCTTCGGTCTCGTCGCGTTGCTCGTGACGTACGTGATCTTCTCGACGCTGGAACGATCGGTGTCGGGGTCGACGAACAACTACACGACGTTCTTCACCGACGCCTCGGGGCTCGCCGCCGGCGACGACGTCCGCATGGCCGGCGTCCGCGTCGGGCGCGTCGACAAGATCGAACTCGACAACGGTCGCGCCCGAGTCGAATTCGAGGTGCAGAACGACCAGCAGGTCTACACCAACACGCGTGCGGCGATCCGGTATCAGAACCTCATCGGCCAGCGGTATCTCAACCTGACGCTGGTCGAGGGGCGCGACAGCAGGCCGCTGTCGCCCGGGTCCACACTGGAGCTGCCGTCCGAGGACTCCTTCGACATCACCAAACTCCTCGCCGGATTCCAGCCGGTCTTCGAGACCCTCGACGCCGACCAGGTCAACGCGCTGTCGCAGGGACTCCTCGAGGCGTTCCAGGGCAATTCGGTCTCGCTGAGCTACACCGTCGCCGAGGTGGGCCGGCTCGCCGAGGACACCGCCAACCGCGACATCGTGATCGGCGCGATCATCAACAACCTGAGCACCGTGATGCGTGACCTGTCCCGTCAGGGCGGCCAGCTCGGCACCGTCATCGAGTCGATGTCCGCCCTCATCGAGAACCTCAACTCGAACTCGGCGGCCTTCGGCAGCGCGGTCGCCGACATCGGGCGCACTGCAGACGGTTTCGCCGACGTTCTCAGCCGCAGCCGGGGCAGCCTCGCCGCCGCCGCGACGAACGGCCGCGTCGCCACCAACACACTCATCCAGAACGGCTCCAAACTCGACCGGATGGCCGTCGACGCGCCGATCTTCCTCGGCCACTTCCCGCTCGTACTCGGAGAGGGTGCATACGTGAACATCTATGCGTGCGACCTCGACGTCGCGATCGGTGATGTCCTGCTGCCGCCGGGGATCTTCAACAAGATCGGTGGCACGAATCATTCGGTGGTGTGCCGATGAACTGGTTCCGCAAGAGATTCCGCAGCAACACCCGCGTCTGGTACGGCGTGATCGGCGCGGTCGTGATCGTCGCACTCCTGCTGGGCGTGACGGCGCTGGCCGGTGCCCATCTCGGCAAGAAGACGCTCACCGCCGACTTCGCGCAGGCCGGCGGGATCCGACCGGGCGACAAGGTTCGGGTGGCCGGTATCGACGTCGGTGAGGTCACCGACACCGAACTCGCCGGCACCCACGTCGCGCTCACCATGAAGGTCGACACCGACGTCCGGGTCACGAAGAACGGCATGGCCGAGATCAAGATGTCGACGCTGCTCGGCCAGCGCTACGTCGATGTGTCGCTGGGGGATTCGCCCGAGGAAGCACCCGACGGCCACATCGAGAAGACCGCGGTGCCCTACGACCTGAACCGCACCATCGAGGAGGGCGCGCCGATCCTGACCGGGATCGACGACCAGACCCTCTCGCAGAGCATCCGCACGCTCAACCGTCAACTCGCCGGTGTTCCCGCGATCACCGAGCCGACGTTCGAGGCACTGACGCAGATGTCCGAGGTCATCACCAACCGCAAGGATCAGATCAACCAGCTGATCGCCGACACCAAGACGATCACCAACATCGTCAACGACAACCAGGCGCAACTGGCGGTGATCGTCGGCCAGGGACGCGACCTGACCCAGAAGATCGTGGCCCGTGAGGAACTGGTGACGCGCCTGCTCGACGGCATCGCCGAACTCACCGAACAGACCAGTGCGGTGGCGGGGGAGAACGCCAACCAGTTCGCCCCCATCATGGCGAACCTGAACACCATCACGCAGGGCCTGGAGAAAAACCGCAACAACCTGCGCAAGCTGCTGGAGATCCTGCCCGTGACAGCACGTCTGACCACCAATGTGATCGGCGACGGCCCGTACGCGAACGGCTACCTGCCGTGGGGCATCTTCCCCGACAACTGGCTGTGCCTGGCCCGGGTGGTGGACGGATGCTGAACCCGCAGAAGCTGCGTCGTTCGACGCTCCTCGTGTGCATCTCCCTGCTCGGCATCCTGGGCCTCTCGGGATGTTCGATGATCCCGGGCAGCTGGAAGGCGGCCTTCGGGCAGGCGATCGAGGTCACCGCCTACTTCGACAACGTCGCCGGCCTCTATGTCAGCAACGACGTCGCGGTTCTCGGCATGCCGGTCGGACAGGTGACGGCCGTCGAGCCGCAAGGCGATCGGGTCAAGGTCACCATGACCATCGACAAAGACGTGCCGGTGCCCGCCGACGCCACGGCGGCCATCGTCAACACCTCGATCGTGACCACGCGCCACGTCGAGCTGACCCCGGCGTACGAGGGCGGACCGAAGCTCGAGGACGGCTCGGTGCTGAAGGAGACCAAGGCCCCGGTGTCGGTCGGCGAACTGTTCGACGCCATCGACGGTCTCGTCGTGGGTCTGAAGGGGGAGGGGCCCGGCCCCGGCCCGCTGGCGGACATGATCGACATCACCTCGGGGATCGCCACGGGTAATGGCGAAGAGATCCGTGCGGCGCTCGATCAGCTGGGACAGGCGTCGAATGTCATCTCCGGCAACAGCGACGCCCTCGTCGACATCATCGAGACCATCGAGGGTCTGAGCACCACGCTGGTGAAGAACTACCCGAAGATGACGGCGTTCTCGAAGTCGGTCAACGAGGTGTCCGAGCTGTTGGGGGCCCAGTCGCCCGGCCTCGTCGCGACCCTGCGAAACCTGAACCAGACGCTGCAGAACACGACGGCCTTCCTGCAGAACAACACCAACACGATTTCGGTCTCCTTCGACCGGCTCGCCGCGTTGACCGCCAACCTGAGCGACTACTCGCGGCAGGTGGTGGAGACCATCGATGTCGGTCCGCTGCTGTTCCAGAACCTGAGCAACTCGATCTCCGCAGAGCAGGGCGCCTGGCGCGCACAGCTGCTGCTCGACAAGTCGCTCGTCGACAACGAGTTGCTCGCCAAGTTCTGCGAGTCGATCAACCTGCAGAAGGACGGCTGCCGCACCGGCAAGCTGAAGGACTTCGGGCCGGACATGGGCATCTACTCGGCGATGCTGGAGCTGACGAAATGAGAGCGGTGACCAGCGCCTCGCTGCGCAGCACGGTGCCAGAACCGGCACGACGCCGCTCCCGCGCGCGACGCGGCGCGGTGACGGCGTTGCTGCTCAGCGCACTGATGGGACTCACCGGCTGTGGCGTGTTGCCCGGTCTGACCGTCGAGCAGATCCCGCTGCCGGCCCCCGGCGGCATCGGCGACTCCATCCGGCTGACGGCGAACTTCGACAATGCCCTGAACCTGCCGACGCGCGCCAAGGTGAAGCTCAACGGCACCGACGTCGGGCAGGTCGACACCATCGTCGCCAAGGACTACTCCGCGATCGTCACGATGGACGTCAGCAAGAAGACCGAGTTGCCGGTGGGCACGGGAGCCGAACTCCGCCAGGCGACCCCGCTCGGCGACGTGTTCGTGGCCCTCCTGCCGCCGCCGAACGCGCCGAAGGGATTCATGACCGACGGCGACACCCTCACCGGCCCCACCTCCGCGGCGGCGACGGTCGAGGACCTGCTCATCAGCATGAGCGGTGTGGTCGACAGCGGTTCGCTGAACTCGCTCACGGTCATTCTCACCGAACTGAGCGCGGCCGTCGCGACCAATCCGACGGACCTCAACGGTGCGATCCGCGGCCTGACGACCGGCATTCGCAAGCTCAACCAGAGTTCGGCGCAGGTCGACCGGTCGCTGGCGAACACCCGGATCCTGACCGGTCAGCTGGCCGACGGCCGAGCACAGATCATGGCGTCGATCAACAAACTCGGTCCTGCGCTGCAGTCGCTGAACGGTCTGATCGGCTCGATCCTGACCTCGCTGGACAAGGCCCAGAAGGTGACCTCGGCGACCAACGACTTCCTCCGCACCGACCAGGACAACCTGGTGGAGATGCTCGGTCATCTGTCGACGGTGCTGGCCGGCCTGCGGCAGGCGGCCGGCCCGCTCGGTTCGCTGGCCGACAACCTGCACACGCTGACCCCGAAGTGGATCAAGTCCACGCCGGGTAGTGCGGCAGCTGTGTCGGCGAAGGTGTACTGGCTCAACCCGGGTGTCGGATTCGACTCGGCGAGCAGGCTTCCCGAGCTCGAGGACGTCGATTCGGGCTCGGCGGCGCTCCAGCAGACGCTCACGCGACTGCTGGCCCGACTCACCGGAACCAAGGGGTGCTGCGGATGAGCGGCGTATTCGGTTTTCTCCGCAGGCATTCCGTGCTCGTCGGCAACCTCGGGCTCGTCCTGGTCATGGTCGTCGGGCTCGGCTACCTCTCGCTCGGTACGTTGCGGTGGGAACCGTTGGCGGGCAAGTACAAGCTGACCATCGAGTTCCCGATCTCCGGCGGCCTGCAGGAGACGTCGGGGGTCACCCTGCGCGGGGCGCGCATCGGCGAGGTCGACACCATCCGCGTCGAACCGGATTCGGTGACGGTGAAGGTCTCGGTCGACGACCGGTACAAGATCAACCGCAACACCCAGGTCGCGGCGCTGGGGTTGTCGGCGGCCGGCGAGCAGTACGTCGATTTCCAACCCACCACCTCGGAGGGGCCGTACCTGAAGGACGGCGACGTGATCAAGGCCGGTCAGACCAAGGTCACCGTGCCGTTCTCCGATCTCCTCGAGTCCGCGCTGGAACTCATCCAGCAGATCGACCCGGCCGAACTCCGTTCGGCCGTGGACAATCTGAAGATCGCGCTGTACTCCGAGGACGGCACCAACGACCTGAAGGTGCTGTTCAACTCGGGCGGCACGATCTTCGCGCGGTTGTACACGGCACTGCCCGAGACCACGAAACTGATCCAGAACGCGGGCACCATCTTCAAGACGACCGCTGACATCCAGCCCGACTTCGGGAACACGGTGTCGTCGCTGAGCGACCTGATCAACTCCGCCGCGGCCTCCGACCGGGAACTGCGCACGTTGCTCGATCGGGGTCCGTCGCAGATGACCAGCCTCGCCGGTTCGATCAACCAGCTGACCGACCCGGTGACCGACGTGATGAAGCAGTTCCTCGACATAGCCGAGCAGGGCGCGCTGCGCGCACCGGCCCTCGCGACGCTGATGCCGTCGATCCGGGACGCGAGTATCAAGAGCCTCACCATGTTCCACGACGGTGCGTTGTGGGTCTTCGGTTCGGTGTACCCGAGGCCCAGTTGCAACTACCCCGTCACCCCGCGTCGGCCGACCCAAGTCCTCGAGTTGACCATCCCGACCAATCTGTACTGTGTGACCGAGGATCCGAACCAGCAGATCCGTGGCGCGGCCAACGCACCACGACCGCCGGGCGACGACACCGCGGGGCCGCCACCGGGTTACGACCCGAACGCCCGCACCGTTCCGCTCGACAAGTGATGGGCCGCTCGACGACTGACGGCCACTCGACGACGACAGACAAGTTGTGTGACCTGTAGATGACTGACCGGAATGACCCAGATCGTACTGATACCGACGTGAATCCGACGGACGAGAAGGCCGACAGCACGTCGCCCGAGAGCGGGGCTGTCGCAGCCGATCACACCGATGGGGCGACGAGCGCGGAGGACACGAATGACGCCGGGACCGCGGCGACGCCGCGGGGGAAGTCGGCTCGACGGAGCGGAACCGGCACGGCGGCGAGCACGTCCAAGACCGACGGTGTCGACGCCTCCGGTGCCGCGGGTGACCCGTCGCCGGCAGCATCATCGAAGGCGGGTTCGGATCGCCGCGAGATCTCGTTCACGGTCACCGGCGGCGGGATCAAGAAGGTTCTCGCCGCCATCGTCGCGGTTGCTCTCATCGCGCTGGTGGCGTTCTTCGGCTGGCGCGCCTACGACCTCCAGCAGGAGGCCGACGCCTTCGCCGATTCCAAGGCGGCTTCGGCCGACTTCGTCACGAAGCTCGTGACGACGCTCAACGCCGACAACGCGGGCAACTCGAAGGAACTGCTGGGTCCGCTGTCGACGGGGGAGTTGCGCAACCGCCTCGAGCAGGAACGGGCCGACACCGAGGCCAATGTGGAGTCCCTCAACATCGAGGTGTCCTCGACGATCAGTGTGGTCGCCGTCGAGACCGTCGATGCCGACACCGCCAAGACCGTGGTGATGGCGGAGGTGACCGGCCGCAGCGTCAAGTTGCCCAGCGGCGGTACCAGCCTGATGGTCTTCCGTTTGGACCTCAGCAAGGAAGACGGCAAGTGGCTGGTGTCCGAGGTCGACGGTCCGCCGGGGAGCCCCAGCGGTCAGATCGATCCGTCGCAGTCGCTGCCCGGCGCCGCAGGTGCGCCGGCACCCCAGCCGTCGCCGGCACCCCAGCCGTCGCCGGCACCGCAGCCCGCGCCGGGCGGCTGATCCGGGCCGACACACTCACCGGCAATGGACGAGCGCGCCACCGATTCGGGGGCGCGCTCGTCCATCAGTGGTGGGTGGACGTCACGTTCGGACAAGTATCGCCACGGGGTGTTCGCCACGGGCCGAGGCGAGGTCGACCGATCCCTCGTACACCGATCCCGTTCGGTCGTCGCGCCACCGGACGCCCGGCGGCAGGGTGATCGACGTCGCGGCCGCGGCATCGTGGTCGAGGCTGTGGGTGAACCGGGCGGTCACCACGACGACCGAGGGGGTGTCGCCGGTGCCGCGCACGAACGCGATGGTGTGGTCGGCGGCGGGCCCGTCGGCGGTCAGCCGTTCATAGGTGCCCGCAACGGCGAACGCATCGGGATGCGCGGCCCGGGCACGTAGAGCTTCCTGGACGAGTCGGGTCTTCGGGTGCTCGGTCGACCGGCCGAAGTCGACCGGTCGTCGATTGTCGGGATCGACGAGGGAGTCCTCCCACCACTCGGTGCCCTGATAGATGTCGGGGACCCCGGGCCCGAGGATCGCGATCGCCTTGCGCGCCAGCGCTTCCTGCTCCCACGCCGGTCCGATGCGGTCGACGAGTTCGGCGACCGAGGATGCGACGTCCCCGCTGGTGACCTGGCCGATCCAGGTCTCGACCGCGGTCTCGAACTCCTCGTTCACCTCGGTCCACGTGGTGCGTAATCCGGCCTCGCGAGTCGCCTTCCGGGCGTACTCGATCAACCGGCCCCGCAACTCGTCGGTGACCGGCGCGCCGGTGGGCCAGACCCCGACGATGTTCTGCAGCAGGAAGTAGCCGGTCAGGTCATCCGGCACGTCGGTCTCGCGCCAGACCTTCTCGACGAGCTGGGACCAGCGGTCGGGGATCTGGGCGAGCACCGCGATCCGCGCGCGCACGTCCTCACCGCGTTTGGTGTCATGCGTCGACGTGGCCGTCATGGCCAGCGGCCACTGTGCCGCGCGCTCGGTGTTGTAGTGATGGAAGTCGGCCAGCGACAGCACCGGATTCGCGGGATCGCCACCCACCTCCTGGGCGGAGACGAGCCGGGCCGTCCGGTAGAACAAACTGTCCTCGACGCTCTTCGCGGTCACCGCCCCGCAGGTCTGCGCCAGCCTCGATGTCGCCTCGCCGGGCACCGCCGTCTCCCGCACGATGAGGTCGAGCGCGGTACGCAGTTCGGGCTTCGCCTCGGCGATCTCGGCGGCGACGGCGAGCAGGCGTGGACGCAACGACGGGTAGTCCGCCCGGTAGACCCCGAGCGCGGCGATCAGTTCGGCGCAGGCGGTGGCGATCACGTCCGGATCCGAGGCCGGTGATCCCTCGACGCGCGCGGTGACGGCGCGTACGAGACGTCTGAGCTCCGCAGGGAACGACTCCCGCACGGTGCGGAGTTTGCGATCGTGCTCGGCGGCCTCCACCCACCGCGCGTCACCGCTCTCGCCGGTGATCCGTTCGTGTAGCTCGGTGAGCTGGGCGACGCCGGCCGGCGCCACGAACACGGCATCGATCACGCGCATGTGGTCGTACCCGGTGGTGCCCTCGACCGGCAGGGTCGGTTCGAGGGGCTCGTCCGGCGCCAGGATCTTCTCGATGTACAGGAGACGATCGTCCCCGACGTCCGCGCGCAGCCGGCGCAGATAATCCTGGGGGTCCCACAGACCGTCCGGATGATCCACGCGCACACCATCGATGAGGTCGGCGTCGAGTAGCTCACGCAGCCACTGGTGCGTCGCGTCGTAGACCTCCGGGTCCTCCTGGCGCAGACCGGCGAGTTCGTTGACCGTGAAGAAGCGCCGGTAGCCGATGAGGCCGCTGTCCCACGGCACGAGCCGATAGTGCTGGCGGGAGTGGACCTCTTGCGGTGTGCCGCCGGCGCCGGGAGCGGAGCGAGCGGGCCGAATGTCTCCCGCGGTGCCGGGGGCGATCGGGAACGCGTGATCGTAGTACCGCAGATTCCCGTGCTCGTCGATCTCGAGTGGGCTCAGGTCCCCATCGGCGGCGACGATCGGCAGGGCCAGCTTCCCGTCGGCACCGTTGTCGTCGCTGAAGTCGGCGTCGAAATAGTGTGCGTAGTCCGATGCGGGCCCGTGGCGGAGCAGGTCGGCGAACCACGGGTTGGCGAGCGCATCGGCGACTCCGGTGTGGTTCGGGACGATGTCGATGATCAGACCCAGACCGCGTTCGGCGGCGGCGGAACGCAGTGTCCGCAACCCGTCGATCCCACCCAGCACGGCGGAGACCGCCGGCGGCGGCAACCAGTCGTAGCCGTGCGTCGACCCGGCCGACGCCGTGCCGATCGGGGAGAGGTAGACGTGGCTGATCCCCAACTCGGCGAGGTGGTCGAGATGTGCTGCGGCATCGGCGAATCCGAAGTCGCCGTGTAGTTGGAGCCGGTACGTTGCGCGCGGGGTCGGACGATTGCCCATAGGAGTCACGAGGTCTTTCGCAGGACCAGGACGGAGCGGGCGCCGACGGTCACCGACTCGCCGGCGGAGGCCGTCAGTTCGGTCTCACCGACGGGATGCGTCGTGTCCAGTTCGCCGACCCACTCGTTGCCGTACCACGTCGGCGGGAGCGTGAAGTCCAGGTCCTCGTAGTGGGCGTTGAAGCAGATGAAGAAGGAGTCGTCGACGACCAGCTCGCCGCGTTCGTCCTTTTCGCCAAGTCCGTTTCCGTTGAGGAACACGGCAAGGCTCTTGCCGAACCCACTGTCCCAGTCCTCGGAGGTCATCTCCTGGCCGGCCGGCGTGAGCCAGGCGATGTCGAGTGCCTGGTCACCCCACCTGATCGGCTTCCCGCCGAAGAACTTTCGGCGCCGGAACACCGGATGCCGGGTGCGCAGCGCGATGGCCTTGCGGGTGAACTCCAGCAGGTCGGCGTTCTCCTCGGCGAGAGTCCAGTCCATCCAGGACAACTCGGAGTCCTGGCAGTAGACGTTGTTGTTGCCCTGTTGGGTACGCCCGATCTCGTCGCCGTGCGCCAGCATCGGCGTCCCCTGCGACAGGAACAGCGTCGCCAGGATGTTCCGCTGCTGCCGCGCGCGGAGGGCGTTGATCTCGGGATCGTCGGTGGGTCCCTCGACTCCGCAGTTCCACGACCGGTTGTGGCTCTCGCCGTCCCGGTTGTCCTCACCGTTGGCCATGTTGTGCTTCTCGTTGTAGGACACCAGGTCCCGCAGCGTGAAACCGTCGTGCGCGATGACGAAGTTGATGCTCGCGAGCGGCCGTCGGCCGGTCGCCTCGTACAGATCCGACGATCCGGTGAGCCGGGAGGCGAACTCGCCCAGGGTGGACGGCTCGCCGCGCCAGTAGTCGCGGACGGTGTCGCGGTACTTGCCGTTCCACTCGGTCCAGAGCGGCGGGAAGTTGCCCACTTGGTAACCACCCTCGCCGATGTCCCAGGGCTCGGCGATCAGTTTCACCTGACTGACCACCGGGTCCTGCTGCACCAGATCGAAGAACGCGGACAGCCGATCGACGTCGTGCAGTTCGCGGGCCAGCGTGGACGCGAGGTCGAAACGGAAGCCGTCCACGTGCATCTCGAGGATCCAGTACCGCAGCGAATCCATGATGAGCTGCAGCGTGTGCGGATGACGACCGTTGAGGCTGTTGCCGGTTCCGGTGTAGTCCATGTACATCTCGGGATCGCCGTCGACGAGCCGGTAGTAGGCGGCGTTGTCGATGCCCCGGAACGACACGGTGGGTCCGAGGTGGTTGCCCTCGGCGGTGTGGTTGTAGACGACGTCGAGGATGACCTCGATGCCGGCGTTGTGGAACTCACGCACCATCGCCTTGAACTCGGTCACCGCGCTGGCCGGCTGGTCGGGGTTCGACGAGTACTCGATGTGCGGTGCCAGGAATCCGAAGGTGTTGTAGCCCCAGTAGTTTCGGAGACCCTGATCGCGCAGGACGAAGTCCTGCATGAACTGGTGCACGGGCATCAGTTCGATGGCGGTGATGCCCAACTCCTTGAGGTGGTCGATGATCACCGGATGGCACAGCCCCGCGTACGTGCCGCGCAGGTACTCGGGGATGTCGGGATGGGTCGCGGTCATGCCCTTGACGTGCGCCTCGTAGATGACCGTCTGGTGGTACGGACGATTGGGCGACCGGTCGTTCTGCCAGTCGAAGTAGGGGTTGATCACCACCGAGACCATGGTGTGCCCGAGTGAGTCCAACTGCGGCATCGGATTGACCGGCTCGGGATCGGGGATGTCCTCGTGCTCCGCGGGCGCGGCATCGCCGTCGGACTCGCCTGCCTCATCGGCGGGATCGGCCGCATCGCCCGCCTCGGCGGTCGGCTCGTCGGCATCGTCGACCGCGCCCTCGTCGGTCCCGCCACCGCCGGTCCCGGTGTCGGCGGCCCCGGTCTCGGGGGTTGCGGGTGCGTCGTCGTCGACCGCCGATTCGTCGGTGTCCTCGGGCGGCGTCGGGAGCGGGTAGGAGAACAGCGATGCGTCGCCGTCGAATTCGCCGTGGAAGGCCTTGCCGTACGGATCGAGCAGGAGTTTGCTCGGGTCGCAACGCAATCCCTGCGACGGGTCGTACGGCCCGTAGACGCGGAAGCCGTAGAACTGGCCGGGGCCGACGTTGGGCAGGTAGCAGTGCCAGCAGTAACCGTCGACCTCTTCGAGCCGGATCCGACGCTCGTGGCCCTCGCGGTCGATCAGGCACAGCTCGACGGCTTCGGCCACCTCGGAGAACAGCGAGAAATTCGTTCCCACACCGTCATAGGTGGCGCCGAGGGGGTATGGAGTACCCGGCCACACCGGGATCGGGGCCGGTTCCGGCTGGACCAGCGCCTCGGCCTGGATCGGGTCGGACGGCATCGGTACGGGGTCGGCGATGGTCTTGCCACCACTCGGAGGTGCTGCCGTCGTCGAGGTGGTGTCGTACTCCGGTGCGTGGGGCTCCGAGGGGGAGCCGGGATCGGCGGTGGAATCTGAATCGGGAGTGGAGTCGGGATCACCCGGCTGTTCACCGGGGGCCGGCGGTCCGGTCTTACCCGCCTTCGACGACGTCATGGGTCGACCCTAGTCGCGTTGCCGCGGACGGTCATCTCAGGACGCGGCCGGTCGGGTCAGATGTGGGCTGCCCCACCCGCCGCTTCCGGAGGAAGCCCGCGACTTCCGCCGACCGTCACGGCACCGCGGGACCAGCCCACGGCAGTTGCGCCTCCATCTGGCGCCCCAGCTCGTCGGTGAGGCTGCGGACATAGGTCGCACTCAGGTGGTGTGGGTCTTTGTAGACGGTGATGTTGCCGACGATCGCCGGGCACCGCTCGGCGTCGCAGATCCCGTCGGACATGTCGAGGGGGTGGAAGTCGGGTCGCGTGGCGGCCAGCTCCGCCGCCGGGTCCTCGGGTGAGAGGACAGCACTGCGGCGCGACCCGCAGCTCTCGGCGTCGCCGCCGTCGGCGAGGCAGATCGGGGTGTCGATGGTGCCCTTCGCGTTCTTCGGCCACGGGGTGTCCCGCATGCCCAACACCGGCACCCCGGCGTCGAGGAAACGGTCGAAGATCGGCACGTAGTCCGGTGGCACCCAGTCGCCGGGTTCGTAGTCCCGCGGTCGCGTCGAATTCGTCAGCACCGCGTCCGGCTTGTCCGCGATGACGCGATCGATGACGCGCTGTCCCCAGTCGTAGCACTCCGGGTAGGGCACGCCGCGCTGTTTCGGTACCCGGTTCGTCGACAGCGGGCACCCCATCTTGAGGTAGGTCTTCACCTTGAAACCGTTGCGCTTGCCGAGAATGTCGAGCGCCGAGATCCACATCTCGGCATGCGAGCCGCCGGCGAGCGCGATGGTGCGCGTCGCGGTCGGATCGCCGTAGGTGCCGACGTGGATCTCGTTGTCGGTGAAGTCGCTCATGTACCCGTCGGTGGAGGTCTCGGGGAAGTCCTTGATGACCTCCAGCGCCGACGGTTGTGGATCGAGGGCGGGCACCGGCCAGCCGTCGAGCAGTGCTCGGGCCCCCGGGTACGACCTCGGGTCGAGGTTCTTGGTGTCGACGACGATGTTCGCGACGTGCCGCTCCCACACGGTGATGCCGACGCCGGTGACGAGCGTCGCCACCACGAGGATCGAGGTGACGACCGACGTGTACGACAGCCACCGCGACCGTCCGTCGCGGCGGCCGCGGCTCAGCGCCGAACGATCGCCGCCGCGCAGCGGGTCCTCGATGTAGCGCTTGGTGAGCCACGCGAGCCCGACCGACGCCGCGAGGATGAGCACGCCCTCGACGAAGTTGGCATGGTTCTTGTCGCGCCAGGTCAGATAGAAGATCAGCAGCGGCCAGTGCCACAGATACAGCGAATACGCGATGGTCCCGAGCCAGACCGGCCACCTGCTCGCGAGCCAGCGGTTCGTGACGGGCATCTCGGTGGCCGCGGCATGGGACCCCCGAGGTGGCTTCTGCAACGCCGTCGCGCCCGCCCAGATGATCAGCAGCGTCGCGCCGACCGGCACCAGCGCCATCGGACCGGGGTAGGCGTTGACACCGTCGATCCAGAACCCGCAGCTGACGATCAGCGCGAGCGCGAAGACGGTCGCGATGTTGCGCAGCCAGTTCGGGATTCGCAGGGACGGCAACCAGATCGCGAGCAGGCCGCCGGCCAGCGGTTCCCACAGACGGGAGATCGTGTCGTAGTAGTTGTACGGCTGGTTGATCGCCAGGCCGCGGTGCGCCCAGTAGAACGAGGCGAGCGCGACGACCAACACCGCGCCGCCGACGAGGAACCTGATGACCCGCGGGTCGGCGAACGGCCGGGCGATGCGGGCACCGACCTTGAGCAACGTCGCGAACGCGAGGGCGACGAGCAGGGTCAGGACGAAGAACTGGCCCTGCACCGACATCGACCAGATGTGCTGCAGCGGGCTGTTCGCCGAACTCGCGGCGAGGTAGTCCTGGGAGTTCTGCGCGAGATACCAGTTCTGGTAGTACAGCGCGCTCGCGATGACCTCGCGGCCGACATTGGCCCACCGGGTCTGCGGGAGGATCAGCAGAGTCAGCACCGTGACCGCGATCAGGACGGTGAGCAGCGCCGGTAGCAGCCGTTTGAGGAGCCGTTTGAGACGTGGCCACGGGTTGAGGGTGTCGCGGAACGAGACGTGCGGAGCCTGGCTCGTGATCGCGTGCCGCAGCAGCGACCCGACGAAGAAGTATCCCGAGAGGGTGAGGAAGACGTCGACGCCGCCGGAGACCTTGCCGAACCACACGTGGAAGCAGGCGACGAGGGCGATGGCGATACCGCGCAGGCCGTCGAGGTCGGTGCGGTATGCGGGCGTTGTCGGCGTCGAGGGGGACGACTCCGGCGCCACTACTCGCGTCGTCGATGCCACAGGGCGTGTTCTTTCCGGTGGGGGACAGATCGGTCTCGGGGCCGGGATGACCGGCTAGCAATGTACTCGCCGAAGCTGTGAAACACCGATTCGGACGACCGCGACACTCGCGCACCGGTCTGCGGGGCCGCGCGGGGTTCACCGCGAGCGGCGCGTCCGGGCTCCGTCGAGGATGATGGCCAGCCCGTCGCGGAACTCGCCCGCGAAGTCGCGACCCGACGGCCCGGTGACACCCAGACGCTCCATCTGCGCGCGTGTCTGTTCCTCGATGGTGAGCCCGATGACCAGCTGACACAGTGCGGTGCTGACCGCCTCGGCGTCGCGGACGGACAAACCGCCGGCCGTGCCGGCGGCGATGATGTCGGCGGTGATGGCCTTCGACGACAGGCCGCTGGCCCAGCTCGACGACACGACCTCGGCACTGTCGGGAACTCCGAGGAGCGCGCTGCGCATGTCGGTCGCGAGCAGATCGAGGCGCTCGTCCCAGGCCAGCGAGGTGTCGGGGATGGCGACCGCGCCGAGGATGTCGTCGGCGAGTGCGGCCAGCAAGGTCTGCTTGTTGGGAAAGTGCCAGTACAGCGCGTTGGGACGGACGCCGAGTTCGGTGGCGAGGCGTCGCATCGACAGGTCGGCCAGGCTGTGCTCGCCCAGGATGTCGCGGGCGGCGCGCAGAACGTCGGTGCGACTGTTGCTCACCCGCGTCAGCGTAATGACCCGGCAGTGGGCATCGAACCCCGGGCCTGTACAGCGTTCAGGATTCCCTGTACGGTGTTCAGGACCCTGGACGGTGTTCAGGACTGCCTAACGACAGGCCGGGAGGTGCCTCATGGATCACGACGCGATCAGTCGCATCGATGCCGACCACATCTGGCACCCCTACGGTGCGCTGCCGGCGGCCACCCGGCCGTTGGTCGTGGCCTCGGCCTCGGGTGTCCGCTTCGAACTCGCGGACGGCCGATCGGTGGTCGACGGGATGAGCTCCTGGTGGGCGGCGATCCACGGTTATGGACACCCCCGACTCGACTCCGCCGCGGCCGCTCAGCTCGGTCGGATGTCGCACGTCATGTTCGGCGGTCTGACCCACGAACCGGCCGCCCGGCTGGCGCAGCTCCTCGTCGAGATCACCCCGGCCGGCCTGGAGAAGGTGTTCTTCTGCGACTCGGGGTCGGTGTCGGTCGAGGTGGCGGTCAAGATGGCGCTGCAGTATTGGCGCAGCCGCGGTCGGTCCGGCCGCACGCGTCTGCTCACCTGGCGTGGCGGCTACCACGGCGACACCTTCACCCCGATGAGCGTCTGCGATCCCGACGGCGGCATGCACGCGATGTGGAAGGGTGTTCTCGCACAACAGATCTTCGTCGACGCACCGCCGGCCGAGTTCCGGCCCGACTACGTCGCCGAGTTCGAGCGCACCGTGCGCGCGCACCACGACGAGCTCGCCGCGGTCATCGTCGAACCCGTGGTCCAGGGCGCGGGCGGCATGCGATTCCACGACGCGGCATATCTGCGTGCGCTCCGGGAGATCTGTGACCGACACGACGTCCTGCTGATCTTCGACGAGATCGCGACCGGATTCGGCCGTACCGGAACGTTGTTCGCGGCCGACGCCGCCCCGGGGGCCGACGCGGCGCCGGGCGCCGGCGTCGCGCCCGACATCATGTGTGTCGGCAAGGCGCTCACCGGTGGCTACCTCACGCTCGCCGCGACCCTGTGCACGTCCGAGATCGCTCAGGTGATCAGTGCGGGGGAGGCGGGCGGACTCGCGCACGGCCCGACCTTCATGGCCAACCCGCTGGCCTGCGCGGTGGCCGTCGCAGCGATCGAACTGCTGCTGGAAACGCCGTGGGCCGAGCGGGTCTCGGCGATCGAGCGGGGGCTCCGCGACGGACTCGAACCGATGCGTGATCGCCACGGCGTCGTCGATGTGCGGGTCCTCGGCGCGATCGGCGTCGTCGAACTCGATCGCCCGGTCGACATGGTGGCGGCCACCGACGCTGCCGTCGAGGCCGGGGCATGGCTGCGGCCGTTCCGCAATCTCGTCTATACGATGCCGCCGTTCATCTGCACACCCGAGGACATCGGGGTGATCGTGCGCGGAGTGTCCGCTGCCGTGCATGCCACGGTCGGCGATCGCGAGCCGGCAGTGGTGCGGTCATGACTTCGATTCAGGTGCAGCCGGATTCGAGGGTCGACGGCGATGCGCGGGTCAGCGGCGGGGGAGAGATCGGTCTGGCGTGGCTGGCCGGCGCCGCCCGTGCGCGCGCCGAGGCCGGCCTGCATCGCAGCCCACACGTCCGCAGGGCGGCCGGCGACGAGATCAACCTCGGTTCCAACGACTACCTCGGGTTGTCGACCCACCCCGCAGTGATCGCGGGTGCGCGGGCCGCCGCGGAACGGTGGGGAGGTGGCTCGACGGCGTCGCGCCTCGTCGTCGGCACCACCCAGGCACACGTCGATCTCGAGCACGATCTCGCCGACTTCCTCGGATTCGATGCGGCACTGGTCTTCTCGTCCGGTTACCTGGCGAATGTCGGTGCGATCACCGCGCTGGCGACACGCGGCGACCTGATCGTCAGCGACACCGGCACCCATGCGTCGCTGATCGACGGCTGCCGGTTGTCGCGTGCCCGGGTGGTGGTCGTCGACCGCGGCGATCACGAGGCGGTCCGGCGGGCCCTCGCCGAACGTACCGAGGCCCGGGCGCTCGTCGTCACCGATTCGGTGTACAGCATCGACGGTCAACCGGCGCCGGTCGCGGATCTGTATGCCGCGGCACGCGCGCACGGGGCCGTCCTGCTCGTGGACGAGGCCCACGCTCTCGGGGTACGTGGTCCGGGTGGTCGCGGACTCGTCGCCGAACAGGGACTTTCGGGTGCTCCCGATCTCATCGTCACGACCGTGCTGTCGAAGTCGCTCGGCGCGCAGGGCGGTGTGGTCCTCGGGTCGGAGCTACTGCGCTCGCACCTCATCGACTGCGCCCGCACCTTCATCTTCGACACCGGCCTGAACCCGGCCGCGGTCGGCGCCGCGCATGCCGCACTGACGATCCTGCGGGCGCAACCCGGGTTGCCGGACCGACTGCGCGACAACGCCCGTCGCCTGGCGCTCGCCTGTGGCGTCGAAGAGCCCGCCGCGGCGGTCATCTCGATCGTCGTCGGGGATCCGCAACGCGCGGTGGCGGCTGCTGCCGCGTGCCGGGACCGTGGCGTCCTCGTCGGGTGTTTCCGTCCGCCCTCGGTCCCGGTCGGGACTTCGAGGCTGCGGATCACGGTGCGCGCCGACCTCGAAGCCGCTGCCCTCGACCACGTGGCCGCCGTCGTCGACGCCGCGCTGCGCGAAGTCGGTGCGCGGTGACCGCCGCACGCCGCGGCAGGGTCCTCGCCGTCACCGGGACCTCGACCGACGTCGGGAAGACCGTCGCCACCGCGGCACTCGCCGCTGCCTGCCTGCTCCACGAGGTGGCCGACCCTCTGCTCCCTGAGGTGGCCGACCCCCTGCTCCCTGAGGTGCGAGGAGCGCAAGCGTCTGCCCATCCTCTGCTCCCTGAGGTGCGAGGAGCGCAAGCGTCTGCCCATCCTCTGCTCCCTGAGGTGCGAGGAGCGCAAGCGTCTGCCCATCCTCTGCTCCCTGAGGTGCGAGGAGCGTTAGCGTCTGCCCATCCTCTGCTCCCTGAGGTGCGAGGAGCGATAGCGACGAGCCACGAAGGGCGCGTCGCCGTATGCAAACCGGTACAAACCGGCGTCGGTCCCGACGAACCCGGCGACCTCGCCGAGGTGCAACGCCTGGCGGGCGACGTCACCGCGGTCGAGCTCTTCCGCTACCCGGAACCCCTCGCGCCCGACACCGCCGCGCGCCGCGCCGGGATGCCACTGGCCGATCCGGCGGTGATCGTCCGCGCCGTGGACGATCTGGCCGCGTCACACGACCTGACCCTCGTCGAGGGCGCCGGCGGAGTGCTGGTGCGGCTGGGGGAGTCGGCCACGATCCTCGACATCGCCGCGGCCACTCTCGTTCCCGACACCGTCGACGGTGTGCTGGTCGTGGTGGCGCCGGGGCTGGGCGCGCTGAATCACGCCGAACTCACCGTGAACGCGGTGCGGGCGCGCGGTCTGCGTCCCGCCGGGCTCGTGATCGGTTGGTGGCCGGACGATCCCGACCTCGCGATGCGGTGCAACCGCACCGACCTGCCGCGGGTGACCGGGGTGCCGGTCGTCGGGGTCCTCCCCGCCGGCGCCACGCACCTCGAACCCGGCGAGTTCCGCCGCCACGCAGCGTCGTGGTTCGACGACGAGTGGCTCGCGACCCTTTCTCCCAGCCATCCGGAACAGCTCGTCCGGACGCCGTAACACGTTCCCGCAGCGGAACAATCATCCAAGGAGTATCACCAGTGACCCAGGCAACAGTCGACGCCGCCACCTCGGCACCGGCGTCGGACGACATCCTCGCAATCGCCCGTGACCAGGTGCTCGACCGCGGCGAGCCGCTCGATCAGGAGCAGGTTCTCCGGGTTCTGCGGTTGCCCGACGACCGGCTGACCGAACTGCTCCAGCTCGCCCACGATGTGCGGATGCGCTGGTGCGGGCCCGAGGTCGAGGTCGAGGGCATCATCTCGCTGAAGACCGGCGGGTGCCCGGAAGACTGCCATTTCTGTTCCCAGTCCGGACTTTTCGCCTCGCCGGTACGAAGTGCGTGGATCGACATCCCCTCCCTCGTCGAGGCGGCCAAGCAGACCGCGAAGACCGGTGCGACCGAGTTCTGCATCGTCGCGGCGGTCCGCGGTCCCGACAAGCGGCTGCTCAGTCAGGTCGCGGCGGGAATCGAGGCCATCCGCAACGAGGTCGACATCCAGATCGCGTGCAGCCTGGGCATGCTCACCCAGGAGCAGGTCGACCAGCTCCGCGACATGGGCGTGCACCGTTACAACCACAATCTCGAGACCGCGCGCAGCCACTTCCCGAACGTGGTGACGACCCACACGTGGGAGGAGCGCTGGGACACCCTGCGCATGGTCCGGGAGGCGGGCATGGAGGTCTGCTGCGGCGGCATCCTCGGTATGGGTGAGTCCCTGGAGCAACGGGCCGAGTTCGCCGCCGAACTGGCGACGCTCGAGCCCGACGAGGTGCCGCTGAACTTTCTGAACCCTAGGCCTGGCACCCCGTTCGGCGATCTCGACGTGCTCCCCGCCGCGGAGGCCCTCAAGTCGGTGGCCGCCTTCCGTCTGGCGCTGCCGCGCACCATCCTGCGCTTCGCGGGCGGTCGTGAGATCACGCTCGGCGACCTGGGGGCCAAACAGGGCATCCTCGGCGGCATCAACGCCGTCATCGTCGGCAACTACCTGACGACCCTCGGCCGGCCCGCCGAGGACGACCTCGATCTGCTCAGTGATCTGTCCATGCCGATCAAGTCGTTGAACGACACGATCTGACGGGTTCGTCGCAGCGATGGGTAGCGTGTTCTCATGATCGACACCGTCCCGGGTCCTCTCGCCGAGCCGTGCCGGTTCGGTGTGTTCACCGGACTCGAACTGGAACTGCAGGCTCCCGACGCCGTGCCGCCGGCCGCCCGGTTGGGTCTCGAACCCCCTCGCTTCTGTGGGCAGTGCGGTCGCCGGATGGTGGTCCAGGTGCGGCCCGACGGATGGGATGCCCGCTGCTCGAGGCACGGGACGGTTGACTCGTCGGAGCTGGGTCGCCGGTGAAACCGCCGGTCCGCACGGTCTCGCGACTGGCCGCGGTCGCCGTCGGCGTGGCCCTGATCGGCGTGGTCGCCGGGGTGGTCTGGGCGCTCCTCACCCCGCCGACCACCGGCGTCGTGTTCGAGGGTCTGCGTCGCGAGGACATCCCCGCCGACTTCGCCGGCGTGGGCGCCTTCGCCCTGACGATGTTCGCCTACGGCGCGGTCACCGCCATCGTCGTGTGGTTTGCGGCCCGGACGTGGCGCGGGGTCGCCGGATTCGTGTGGCCCGCCCTCGCGACGGTGGCAGGTTCGGCGCTTGCGGCGTCGGTCGGGATGTGGGTCGCGGGCTCACGGTTCGACGACGATCCGACCGCACTGCCGGTCGACGCCGTCTACCGGGTCGCGCCGGAGCTGTGGCTCGACGGCGCGACGCGGTCCGGCCCGGCCGAGCCGTGGACGCTGCTCATCTGCGCCCCGTTCGCGTTCGCCGTGGTGTACCTCGTCTGCGTGTTGTCCTCGCGGACAGCCGATCTGGGCGTCGGAGATCTCGAGTCCGACGAGCTGCCGGCGGACGTGTTCACATCGGTGGGCGCAGCGTCGCGAACTCATCCGTGACGCGCAACTCCTTCTCCGCGAAGGCGTAGAGCGCCGGCGGGCGACCCCCGTTACGGCCGGTCTTGCCGACGGTCCCGGTGGCGACCACCACCGCGCGCCGGCTCAGGATGCGGAGCAGGTTGGTCGTGTCCACGGGATAACCCAGTGCGGCGCAGTAGATCTCCGACAATGCCGACATCGGGAACCGGGCGGGGGCCAGCGCGAACGCGATGTTGGTGTAGGAGAGTTTGGCCGCAAGTCGATGCCGGGCGGCCTCGACGATCCCGGCGTGATCGAAGGCCAGGGGCGGTAATCCGTCGACGGCGAACCAGCCCGCGGCGTCGGGGGGTGTCGCGTCGGCGTCGGAGGGCACGAGGCCCATGTAGGTCGACGCGATGGTGCGGACCGTGGGCACCCGGTGCGGGTCGGAGAAGACCGACAGTTGTTCCAGGTGCGCGATCTCACGGACGTCGAGCGCGTCCGCGACGAGCCGGCGTGCGCTCGCCGACAACGTCTCCTCGGCGCCGACCCCGCCGCCGGGAAGTGTCCACACGCCGTCGGCGGACCGCGACAGCAGGACGCACAACGACGGGTCGTCGGTGTCCGACGTGTTCCGGGTCTGGGGTACGCGGATCTGGAAGACGACGCTCAGGACTTCCACCCGGAGGGTCGCACCGTCGGCGATGGGTGGCTCGGACCCGGCGGATGGCATGCGCCCGATTGTAGGGTGCGCCCTGCTGCTGACCCCCGCTGGTTGAGTTGGAGCCCCCGGCTGGCGCCCCTGCTGGTTGAGTCGACGCCTCCCTGCTAATTGAGCCAGTGCCCCACCTGCTAATTGAGCCGGTGCCCCCCGCTGGTTGTGCTGGTGACCCCCGGCTGGTTGTGCTGGTGACCCCCGGCTGGTTGTGCTGGTGACCCCCGGCTGGTTGTGCTGGTGACCCCCGGCTGGTTGTGCTGGTGACCCCCGGCTGGTTGTGCTGGTGACCCCCGGCTGGTTGTGCTGGTGACCCCCGGCTGGTTGTGCTGGTGCCTCCGCTGGAGGAGTCGGCGACCCCCTGCTGGTTGAGCCGGCTCCGAGCGAAGCGAGGCGCCGTGTCGAAGCCACCTGGTGACCTCGACTACCCGCCCCCGTGCGAGGTGAGGACCAGCGCCTCGCCATCGGTGACGGCGATCGTGTGTTCGCTGTGCGCGCCGCGGGAGCCGTCGAACGACCGGATGGTCCACCCGTCGGCGTCGAACTTGATGCGCTCGGAACCGAGCGTGAACCACGGTTCGAGCGCGAGGGTCAGGCCGGGGCGTAGTTTCATGCCGCGTCCGGCCCGGCCCACGTTGGCGACGTGGGGATCCTCGTGCATGGTGCGGCCGAGTCCGTGTCCGCCGAACTCGGTGTTGACCCGATACCCGTGTGCGGCGGCGACCGCTCCGATCGCGGCCGAGATGTCGCCGAGCCGACCGCCCGGACGAGCGGCGTCGATGGCTGCGGCCAGTGCTTCTTCCGTGGCCGCGACGAGGCGCTGATCGTCGGGCTGTGGGGTGCCGACGATGACGCTGCGCGCGGAGTCGGCCACCCAGCCGTCGATGGCGACGGCGATGTCCATCGAGAGCAGGTCTCCGTCGGCGAGGACGTAATCGTGTGGGAGTCCGTGCAGGACAGCGTCGTTCACCGACAGGCAGATCACATTGCGGAACGGGCCGCGGCCGAAGGACGGCGAGTAGTCCCAGTAGCAGGACTGTGCACCGCGGTCGTTGACGAGCTTCCGCGCGCGTTCCTCGAGCTCGAGGAGGTTGACCCCGACGTCGGCGCGTCCGGCGAGGTCGTCGAGGAGATCTGCGATGAACGCCCCGGTCACTCCCATGGCGGCCACCTCGGCAGGCGACTTCAGTTCGACCATTCCCGTCCTCTCGTGGTCATTGCGTTCTTTCGGATCGCTGGTCGGTATACAAATACCACCGCGTCTCGGTATTTGTATACCGGACCCGCTAGGATCGCCACATGGTGCGTAACCCCCTGACCCCGGAACAGATCGCGGCCGGCCGCCGGCTCGGCGCCCGTCTCCGCGAGTTGCGCGGCGACCGTCCGCTGGGCGATGTGGCGTCGGGCGCGGGTATCTCGCCGGAGACCCTGCGCAAGATCGAGACCGGACGCATGCCGACGCCCGCTTTCGCCACGATCGCGGCGCTTGCTCGCGCGCTGGGTACCTCACTCGACGATCTGGCGCTCGTGCTCGACGCCGAGGTGGCACGAGTCGGGTGACCGCGAACCGATCGGATCTCACCTATCCCGAGGTCGGCGCGACGGCCGGGACGCTCCCGTCCGGTTACCACCATCTGCGCCGGTCACGGGTCATCGGCTCGGGAGCTGCCTGCTTCTCCACGGCCGGCCGGCGAATCATGAATTGGGACATGCATCGTCGTGCCGGCTTCGGTGTCGACGAATCGACGCCCGCGGCCACTGTCGACGCCGACGTCGACCTGCGTGCCGGTCTCGGCCCCCTCGCGATCACCGCACGGTGCCGGGTCGTCGAGGTGATCGACGCCCCGCGCGAGCGCGGCTTCGCGTACGGCACGCTGCCCGGCCATCCCGAGATCGGCGAAGAGCGCTTCTGGGTGGAATGGCTCGACGACGACACCGTGGTCGGGCATGTCGTCGCGTTCTCGCGTCCGGGGCGTTGGTTCACGCGTCTGGGCGGGCCGATCGGGCGGGTTGTGCAGTCGCGATTCGGCGAGCGCTACCTCGACGCTCTGTTGTGTGGTTGAACTCGTCGTCCGCCTGAATCGCGCGCCGAGAACGCCGGCGACGAGGTCATGGGAATGCCGGGAGTGTGGCGAATGTTACGATGCATAGCGTTTTCGACCATGAGTCGAAAACCTGCCTCGGACACACGGCCCGTGATCTGGGGAACCAGCGTCCCGGGGACGGAACTCGTCGCCGGGTAGCCAGAGGAGTGGCACATGAGCATCACCAGTGATCGCCTCACGTCGATGACCGCGCCCGCAGTCGAGGACTCGGCGCTCGTCGATGCGACGTGGTACGACGCGCCGGGCGGTTACACCGGCGTGGAGCCGACGCAGGAGTGGGCGGACGAGGTCCGCCGCCTCGCCAAGGCGCGCAACGCGACGCTGCTCGCGCACAACTACCAGCTCCCGGCCATCCAGGATGTTGCCGACCACGTCGGCGACTCCCTTGCCCTCTCGCGGATCGCCGCCGAGGTCGACTCCGACGAGATCATCTTCTGCGGCGTCCACTTCATGGCCGAGACCGCCAAGATCCTGAGCCCCGAGAAGCGGGTCCTGATCCCCGACGAGCGCGCCGGATGTTCGCTGGCCGACTCGATCACCGCGGACGAACTCCGGGCCTGGAAGGCCGAGTTCCCCGATGCGCTGGTGGTGTCCTACGTGAACACCACCGCCGAGGTGAAGGGCCTCACCGACATCTGCTGCACGTCGTCGAACGCGGTCGACGTGGTCGCGTCGATCGATCCCGACCGCGACGTCCTGTTCCTGCCGGACCAGTTCCTCGGCGCACACGTCAAGCGCGAGACCGGCCGCCAAAACATCCACATCTGGGCGGGCGAATGCCACGTGCACGCCGGCATCAACGGGGACGAGCTGACCGCGCAGGCGAACTCGCACCCGGACGCCGACCTGTTCATCCACCCCGAATGCGGGTGCGCGACCTCGGCGCTGTATCTGGCCGGCGAGGGTTTCGTGCCCGAGGAGAAGGTGAAGATCCTGTCCACGGGCGGCATGCTCGACGCCGCGCGCGAAACTGGCGCGAAGCAGGTGCTCGTCGCCACCGAGGTCGGGATGCTGCACCAGTTGCGCAAGGCCGCACCGGGTGTCGACTTCCAGGCGGTCAACGACCGGGCATCGTGCCCCTACATGAAGATGATCACCCCGGCGGCCATGCTCCGGTGCCTACGGGAGGGTCGCGACGAGGTGTTCGTCGACGCCGATGTCGCCGAGAAGGCGCGCACGAGCGTCGAGCGCATGATCGCGATCGGCAACCCCGGATCGGGCGAGTGAGCAACCCGGCCACCTCGACGACCTCACCGGGCGACGGCTTCGTCGGTCAGGCCGCGGGCGGTGAACTGGGCGCCGCGGTCACCGACGAGGTCCGCGCGTTGATCCGGACCGCGCTCGACGAGGATCTCCGATACGGGCCCGACGTCACGACCGCGTCCACGGTGCCCGACGACGCGGTCGTCGACGCGGCGATCATCAGCCGCGCGCATGGTGTGATCGCCGGCGTGCCGGTGGTCGAGGCGGTCTTCGACGAGGTGATCGGGGCGGGCGAGTACACGATCACGTCGCGCGTCGACGACGGAACCCGCGTTGAACCCGGCACCGTCGTACTCGCCGTCCACGCTCCGACGCGAGCGCTGCTGACCGCGGAACGCACGGCGCTCAACCTGATCTCGCACCTGTCGGGGATCGCCACGACCACCGCGGCCTGGGTGGCGGCGGTGGAGGGTACGGACGCCCGAATCCGCGACTCGCGCAAGACACTTCCGGGTCTGCGGCATCTGCAGAAGTACGCGGTTCGTGCCGGCGGGGGAGTCAACCACCGGATGGGGCTCGGCGACGCCGCCCTCATCAAGGACAACCACGTCGTCGCCGCGGGTTCGGTCGCCGCGGCGCTGGAGGCGGTCCGGGCGGCGGCGCCGGGCCTACCGGTCGAGGTCGAGGTCGACTCGCTGACCCAGCTCGACGAGGTCCTCGGACTCGAACCGCAGTTGGTCCTGCTGGACAACTTCGAGCCGTGGGAGACCCAGATGGCCGTCCAGCGCCGCAACACCCGTTCGCCGGGCACCAAGCTGGAGAGCTCGGGAGGCCTGTCGCTCGACGTCGCGGCCGACTATGCCCGCACCGGCGTCGACTACCTGGCCGTGGGCGCCCTGACGCACTCCGTCACCGTCCTGGACCTCGGTCTGGACATCCCGACGCCCTAGGTCGCTCGGCTACCCGGTGTCGGTTCGGACGTCGACGTCGAAGACCTCCGTCCGGGCGATCACCCGGTTCCGTTCGTCCGCGAGCGCCACCCGGCGCGGATCGGCGAGATAAGCCTCGAGTGCGTCGCGGTCGGCGATGCGCAGGACCTGCACCTCGTGCGGCGAGCCGTCGTGTCCGTCACCGACCACTCGGCTGAGCACGACGCCTTTGTGCTCGGGGAGCAGGCCGAGAACGGTGTCCTCGTATCGGGTCAGGGCTTCGGCCGTGTCGGCGCGCCCAGAGCAGGCAGCAGAGGTGGATCGGCGATAGTGAGTTCGGCACTACCGGAGGCTATCGAGGTAGACCGCGACCGGCGACGGGCTTGTCGGCGTCGTCCGCCGGTATGACTTGCACATCATCTCGCATCGTCTTTGGCCAGCCAGCCAGCCGGCGAGCCAGCCAGCCAGTCACTCACGCACCTCGCTGTGGCTGATCGAGATGCGCTGGCCGCTGGTCCCACCTCCCCAAGGGTTCTGGGCTCGTTTGGCCGACGACTCGGGACCGCCGGAATCCTGTGCCAGCTGATCGTGATCTCAGATGCGGTCAGAGGGTGGCGAGTAGCTCCATGAGGTGGGCCTCGACGAGGGAGGGCCGGGATAGGGGTGGTCCGGATCGTGGTGGTCGGACGTCGATGACGTGACTGGTTTGCGACCATGAGCGGCGCGCGTCTTGGTGGTGGGTCGGCTCGGGGCGCGACTGGTCTGGGCGTGCTTGATCGCCGGACCTTGTTAGTGGTCCGTGGATTTCGTCGCGCACGGTGTTCAGATGCTCTGCGAACCGCCGGGGTATGTCGGGTCGGCGGTTGAGGCGCTCGGGGTTGGGCGGTGCGCCGGGTTCGGCGTTCAATCGCCAGGCGCAGCGGCCTTCGTCGGGTCCGGATCGGGCGATGCGGGTGGTGTATTGGCCGGGGTGGTCGCCGACCATTCGGTTGTGGCGTGGGCAGGCGGGGGCGAGGTCGTCGATGTCGGTGAGACCACCCTTCGCCCAATCCTTGTGGGCGTGATGCATGTCGACGTGGGTAGCGGGCTGATCACACCCGGGCGCCGAACATACTTCACCGTCGGGGCGGGCGAAGGAGACGAGGCGCTGTTCACGGGTGGCGAGACGCTTTCCCCGCCCGAAGTGCAGCGGGACAGCGGTGGCGTCTTTGAAGATCGCCAACCACGGTTGGACCTCACCGGCCATCGCGATCAGGTCCGGGATGGGCAGCAGGGTGCCGGTCGCGGTGGTCGCGAGACCGGCTTCGCGGATCAGGTCGCCGAGGTCGGCTTTGACGATCAGTTGCACGGGCAATCCGCGGTGCGACTTTCCAAGGGTCCCGTCGGCGAAACCTGCGGCCAGGGCGGCGTCGAGCGCGTCGTGATTGATCTGCGCGGGAGTACGGCTGTCACGGTCGGCTGCGGTGGTCAGGGCGTCGGGGTCAGCGGCCCCGGCCGGTCCGGACGGTGAGGCGGGGTCGTCGGGGTTGTTGAGTCCGGGTTTGCCCCACACGGCGAACATCATCGTCAACCGGGCGGCGAGTTCGGGGGTCAGCGAGCCCGATATTTTGGCGGTGCCGTCGGCGCGTTGGCGGCCGATCCACAGGTTGCGGCGTCGTTTCTGGTCGGTGTCATCAGCCAATGTGCCGTCGGGGTCGAGATGAGCCAGCAGCCGAGCGCCGAGTTGGGTGATGTCGGCGGGTGTGTGGTCGGTGGCGATCTCGGCCATCTGGCGTTCGGCCGCGACTTTCACGTCGTGGTCGATTCCGTGGGGGATCTGGTCGAGGACATCGAGGGCGGCCTGCACGTGTGCGGAGCCGACCGCTCCGGCGGCGAACGCTTCGGCCAGGGTGGGGTGTTCGGGTTCCAGGATGTCGCCGCCGAGGCTGGTGCGGGTGGCGGTGGCGTCCATGTGCTTACGGCGTCGCATCGGGTTGGAGACGCGTAGCCGGTGGGTCATGTACTGCATGAGTGTTCGGCACCCCGCTTTGCGGGGCAGGTCGCGGGCCTCGGCCTGATCGATCTGCCGGTCACCGGCAACAGTCAACCGTGCGATCGCTTTCTCGGTATCGGCGGCCACTTCAGCGAGTTCGGCATCGGTACACGGCGACAGATCCACCGACTGCATTTCGTCGAGGATCGCGTGCAGCTCGCTCGCCAACTCGACGGCACGCGGTTGCGGCGTCGCGGACTCGTCAGACATGGCCAACCCCCCAAGAACCGTTGCTGCGAATGTACGTTCGAGTGTACACGAAAACCGGGCTGCGCTGGATTTGAATCATATTGTCGCACAGAGTATTAATACGATACGCGGGCGGCGGGAACTGTCGGTGTGCTGTGATAGGCGCCATTCAATCCGGCTGACCACAGACATCAGGCCGGCGTGTGGGCACCTTCCCGACACCTACGCGCCGTGGTCGAGCAGCGAGTCGCCAGGATGTGCGCGCCACACGCGCTAGTCGCGGTGCCCACTGATCGCAGTCGAGGGTCGTCACCGAACGAAAACAGGGCGTCCTCCTCTTTCGCGATGCGCCGGTGGAGTCCGTCGACCTCGCTCCGGCATCCGGCCCGCTCGCTTCGCTCCCGGCGCCTGGCTCCACCTCAGGAGAACCCCGCATCACCCGCACCAGAAATCCGCTGGCAGCCGACACGTATCCTTGTCGGGTACATCAGCAGCCACCAGGAGAGATCATGCTCGCCCGAATTGACCTGCGCGGTAGCACGCCGACACTCGCCGAGTTGCGTCGCGCGCTGCCCCGCGGGGGTACCGATGTCAATGCCGTCCTCGACACGGTGACACCGGTCGTGCATTCGGTGGCGGAGAACGGGAGCAGCTCTGCGCTCGACTATGGCGAGAAGTTCGACGGTGTCCGCCCCGCGTCGGTGCGGGTGCCCGCCCAGGTCATCGCCGATGCTCTGGCCGGGCTCGACCCGCAGGTTGCCGAGGCGCTGCGCGAGTCGATCACTCGCGCGCGCAAGGTTCACGCCGACCAGCGACGGGAGACCACCCGCACCCAGGTCGTCGACGGCGGCGTCGTCAGCGAGAAGTGGATTCCGGTGCGCCGCGTCGGCCTGTACGTCCCGGGCGGAAACGCCGTCTACCCGTCGTCGGTCATCATGAACGTCGTCCCCGCCCAGGAGGCCGGCGTCGGCTCGCTGGTCGTCGCCTCGCCTCCGCAGAAGGACTTCGGCGGGTGGCCGCACCCGACCATCCTCGCCGCCTGCGCGCTCCTCGGCGTCGACGAGGTGTGGGCGGTCGGCGGTGCCCAGGGAGTGGCCCTGCTCGCCTACGGTGGCGCCGACACGGATTCCGCGGACGAGCCGAATGCCGTTCTCGACCCCGTCGACCTCATCACCGGCCCGGGCAACATCTACGTCACAGCGGCCAAGCGTCAGTGCCGCAGCGTGGTCGGCATCGACTCCGAGGCCGGACCCACCGAGATCGCGATCCTCGCCGACGACTCGGCGGACGCGGGCATCCTCGCCTCCGACCTCATCAGCCAGGCCGAGCACGACGTCCTCGCGGCGTCGGTGCTCGTGACCGACAGCGCCGAACTCGCCGACGCCGTCGACGAAGCTCTCGAGCAGCAGGTCGCGGCCACCAAGCACCGCGAACGCGTGACCACCGCCCTGTCGGGCGAGCAGTCGGGCGTCGTTCTCGTCGACGATCTCGACGCGGGGCTCGCCGTCGTCGATGCCTATGCGGCCGAACACCTCGAGATCCAGACTCGCGATGCGGCCGCGGTCGCCGACCGGGTGCACAACGCGGGCGCGATCTTCGTCGGGCCCTATGCTCCCGTCAGCCTCGGTGACTACTGCGCGGGCTCCAATCACGTTCTGCCGACCTCGGGTTCGGCCCGTTTCGCGTCCGGTCTGTCAGTACAGACGTTCCTCAAGGGCGTTCATGTCATCGACTACGACGAGGCCGCGCTGCGCGAGGTCGCCGACAAGGTGGTGACCCTCGCCGACGCCGAGGACCTGCCCGGTCACGGTGATGCGGTGAAGCAGCGCTTCGTCGGGAGCGCGGGCCGGTGACGACCGCCGATCCGGTGACGGCAACCCCGGGCAGCTCGATCACCGTCGACGACCTGCCGCTACGTGAGAACCTCCGTGGCAAGAGCGCTTATGGCGCACCGCAACTCAGGGTTCCGGTGATCCTCAACACCAACGAGAACCCGCACGCGCCGTCGCCGGCCCTGATCGGCGATGTCGCCGCGTCGGTGCGCGAGGCCGCCGCTGAGTTGCACCGCTATCCCGATCGCGATGCCGTCGCCCTCCGTGCCGACCTCGCCGCCTACCTGACCCGGGCCACCGGTGTGCAGCTCGGCGTCGAGAACCTGTGGGCGGCAAACGGTTCCAACGAGGTTCTGCAGCAACTGCTGCAGGCCTTCGGCGGTCCCGGCCGCAGTGCGCTCGGGTTCGTGCCGTCGTATTCGATGCATCCGATCATCTCCGACGGCACCGACACCACCTGGCTGGTCGCGGCGCGGGCGGGCGACTTCTCACTCGACACCGACTACGCGGTCGCCGAAGTCGCGAACCGCGAACCGGACGTCGTCTTCGTGACCTCGCCCAACAACCCGACCGGCGGTTCGATCCCGCTCGCGGACCTGCGTCGCATCGTCGAGGCGGCTCCGGGCATCGTGATCGTCGACGAGGCCTACGCCGAGTTCTCGGCGGCTCCGAGCGCCGTCGAGCTCATCGACGAGTTCCCGGCCAAGGTCGTCGTCAGCCGCACGATGAGCAAGGCCTTCGCCTTCGCCGGCGGCCGGCTCGGCTACCTCGCCGCAGCGCCCGCCGTCGTCGACGCGATCCAGCTGGTGCGGCTCCCGTACCACCTGTCCGTGCTGACCCAGGCCGCCGCGCGAGCCGCGCTGCGCCACAGCGACGACACCCTCGCCGGCGTCGCCGCGATCCGGTCCGAACGCGAGCGCGTGGTCGCGGCGCTGACCGCCTTCGGGTACCGCGTCGTGGACTCCGACTCGAACTTCGTGCTGTTCGGCGGCTTCCGGGATGCTGCGGCGTCGTGGCAGCGTTACCTCGACCATGGCGTCCTGATCCGCGACGTGGGCATCGCCGGTCATCTGCGGGTGACCATCGGCCTCGCCCCGGAGAACGACGCCTTCCTCGACGTCAGCCGCACGCTCGCCACCACAGATCTGGAGAACACTCAGTGAGCAACAGCCCTGCGAGCACCCCCGCACCAGGGAGCCCGACACCGCGCATCGCGAAGGTCGAACGGACCACCCGGGAGTCCTCGATCTCCGTCGAACTGAACCTCGACGGCACCGGCGTGACGAACATCTCCACCGGCATCGCGTTCTTCGACCACATGCTGACCGCCTTCGGGCAGCACGGCAGCTTCGACCTCACCGTCGAGGCGAAGGGTGACATCGAGGTCGAGGGCCACCACACCATCGAGGACACCGCGATCGTGCTCGGCCAGGCGCTGGGTCAGGCGCTCGGCGACAAGAAGGGCATCCGTCGCTTCGGCGATTCCTGGATCCCGATGGACGAGACCCTCGCCCAGGCCGTCGTCGACGTCTCCGGTCGCCCGTACTGCGTGCACACCGGCGAGCCCGACCACATGCTCGCCGCCGTCATCGGCGGCTACCCGGGTGTGCCGTACTCGACCGTCATCAACCGGCACGTTTTCGAGTCGATCGCACTCAACGCCCGCATCGCGCTGCACGTGCGGGTGCTCTACGGCCGCGACCAGCACCACATCACCGAGGCGGAGTTCAAGGCGGTGGCCCGCGCGCTGCGCGCCGCGACCGAATACGACGCACGCGTCTCCGGGGTGCCGTCGACGAAGGGTGCGCTGTGAGCGTCGACGTCACCATCCTCGACTACGGGTCGGGCAACCTGCGGTCGGCGCAGCGCGCGCTGGAACGGACCGGGGCCCAGGTGACGGTCACCTCCGACTTCACCACCGCCCTGGAGGCCACCGGACTCGTCGTGCCCGGCGTCGGCGCGTTCGCCGCCTGCATGGAAGGTCTCCGCGCCGTCAAGGGCGATCGGATCGTCGGTCGGCGACTCGCCGGCGGCCGGCCGGTGCTGGGCATCTGCGTCGGCATGCAGATCCTCTTCGAGCGCGGCGTCGAGTTCGGTGTCGAGGCGGAGGGTTGCGGAGAGTGGCCGGGCAGTGTGACGCAGCTGCCGGCGCCGGTGCTGCCGCACATGGGCTGGAACACGGTCGACGCCCCGGCGGGTTCGGTGCTGTTCGACGGACTCGACGCCGACACCCGCTTCTACTTCGTGCACTCCTACGCCGCGCAGACCTGGGAGATGGACAACGAGGGTTCGCCTCTGGTCGCACCCCGACTGACCTGGGCCGAACACGGCGGCCGGTTCCTCGCCGCAGTCGAGAACGGGCCGTTGTCGGCCACGCAGTTCCACCCGGAGAAGTCCGGTGACGCCGGCGCCCACCTGCTGGAGAACTGGGTTCGGGGACTCTCGTGACCGACGGCACGCCGCGCCCCGGCCACGACGGCGGGTTCGGCGACGGGCACGGCGGGCCGCCGCCCGAATCCGTGCCGAAGGACTCCGCGTCGGCGTCGACCGGTTTCTCGATCGCCAAACTCGCCTTCTACGCTCTCGGGGCGGGTGTGCTGGTCCTCATCGCGTCCGTCCCGATCATCGCGCTGTGCGCGCACTGGTCGCCGATCGCCGGGCTCGTCGCCGCGCTGGTGGCGGTGGCGGCGATGATCGCCGCGATCGGTACCGTTGCCAACCGCATGGTCGACCGTGCGCGGGCGGACCTGATCGCGGCTCGCGACGGTCACGACCCCGCCTGACCACCCGTCCCACAGCCGCTCACGCTCGATCCAGAACAGACAGGACAGATTCACCCATGGGTAGCACCCTCGAACTCCTTCCCGCCGTCGACGTCGCCGACGGGCAGGCGGTCCGCCTGGTCCAGGGCGCGGCCGGCACCGAGACGTCCTACGGCTCGCCGCGCGATGCCGCGCTGGCGTGGCAGCGCGACGGCGCGGAGTGGATCCATCTCGTCGACCTCGACGCCGCCTTCGGCCGTGGCGACAACCGCGACCTGCTGGCCGGCGTGGTCGGCGAACTCGACGTGAAGGTCGAGTTGTCCGGCGGCATCCGTGACGACGATTCGCTGGCGGCCGCCCTCGCGACCGGGTGCACCCGCGTGAACCTCGGCACCGCTGCCCTGGAGAACCCGGAGTGGTGTGCCCGCGCGATCGCCGAGCACGGCGACCGCATAGCGGTCGGTCTGGACGTCATCCGCGACGGCGGGTCCTACCGCCTGCGCGGACGCGGCTGGGTCACCGACGGAGGCGATCTCTGGGAGGTCCTCGAGCGACTGAACCGCGACGGGTGCGCGCGGTACGTGGTCACCGACGTGTCCAAGGACGGGACGCTGCAGGGTCCGAACCTCGACCTGCTCGCCGAGGTCGCCGCGGCGACCGACGCCCCGATCGTCGCCTCGGGTGGAGTTTCGGCCATCGACGATCTGGTCGCGATCGCCGGCCTCACCGGCAAGGGTGTGGAGGGCGTCATCGTCGGCAAGGCGCTCTACGCGGGCCGTTTCACCTTGCCGGAGGCGCTGGCCGCGGTCGCCGGGGTCTGATGAGCGCGGCGGACACCTCCCTCGACCTGCCCCGGCTGCTCGACATCGCCGGGTCGATCCTCGACGCCTCCGTCGAGCGGTTCGTCGACGGTCAGGGCGCGCCGAGCGCGATCAACAAGGGCGGCACCGACTTCGCCACCCAGATCGATCTGGACCTCGAACGCCACATCGGGGCCGAGCTCGCCGACCGCACCCAGATCCCGGTTCACGGCGAGGAGTTCGGCGGCGCCGATGTCGTGGACGGTCCGGTGTGGGTGCTCGACCCGATCGACGGGACTTTCAACTACTCCGCGGGGATGCCGCTCACCGGCATCCTCCTCGGTCTGGTGGTGGACGGTGAGGCCACGCTCGGAATGACCTGGTTGCCTCTCGTGGGACGTCGCTACGCCGCGCACGTCGACGGTCCGCTTCTGGTCGACGGTGAGCCCGTCCCGCCGGCCCCCGACATGGAGCTCGCCGAGGCCGCCATCGCGTTCGGTCCGTTCGACGCACGCGGCGGCGGCAGGTACCCGGGCACCCGCCGCGCCGACCTCCTTCGCGAACTGAGCACGCGAGCCGCACGGATCCGGATGACGGGTTCCACGGGTGTCGACATGGCGTTCACCGCGGCCGGCGTGTTCGGCGGGGCGATCGCATTCGGCAGGCACCCTTGGGACAACGCCGCGGGCGCGGCCCTGGTCCGCGCCGCCGGCGGCGTCGCGACCGACATCGCGGGCCGACCGTGGACCGTGGCGTCGCCGTCGCTCGTCGCGGGTACGCCGACCGTGCATGCCGGGCTGATGCGTGTCATCGGCGACACGGTCCGGGAATGGTCGGCGTGACCGCGCCGGGAACCGTGTTGAGGACGTCTGTGAGTACCGAAGCCACCACCCCGAAGGAGACCCGACGATGACGCTGGCGACCCGGGTCATCCCATGCCTCGACGTCGACGACGGCCGCGTGGTCAAGGGCGTCAACTTCGCCAACCTGCGCGATGCCGGCGACCCGGTCGAACTGGCCGAACGCTACGACCGCGAAGGCGCGGACGAGTTGACCTTCCTCGACGTCACCGCGTCGAGCTCAGGACGTTCGACGATGATCGACGTCGTCAAGCGCACCGCCGACCAGGTGTTCATCCCGCTGACCGTCGGCGGTGGCATCCGGACCGTCGACGACGTCGACACGATGCTGCGCGCCGGGGCCGACAAGGTCAGCGTCAACACCGCGGCCATCGCCCGCCCGGATGTGCTCGCCGAGATGAGCCGGCGGTTCGGATCGCAGTGCATCGTGCTGTCGGTGGACGCGCGGACCGTGCCGGAGGGGTCGGAGCCCACGCCCTCGGGCTGGGAGGTCACCACGCACGGCGGCCGCAAGGGCACCGGTATCGACGCGGTCGAGTGGGCGGTCCGCGGCCAGGACCTCGGTGTCGGCGAGATCCTCCTCAACTCGATGGACGCCGACGGAACCAAGCAGGGCTTCGATCTGCGCATGCTGACGGCCGTGCGCGCCGCGGTGTCGGTGCCGGTCATCGCCAGTGGCGGCGCCGGACGCATCGACGACTTCGCCCCGGCCGTGCAGGCGGGCGCCGACGCTGTCCTCGCGGCCTCGGTCTTCCACTTCGGCGAACTCACCGTCGCCGAGGTGAAGACGGCCATGCGCGACGCCGGGATCATCGTCCGATGAGGCGCCGCGCCTGTTCTCGCACCGATCAGGAAGGTCGCTGATGGCACTCGATCCCGATCTCGCCGCACGCCTCAAACGCAACGCCGACGGCCTGTTCACCGCGGTCGCCCAGGAACGCAGCACCGGCACGGTGCTGATGGTGGCCTGGATGGACGACGTCGCTCTCGAGCGCACGCTGTCCACCCGGAAGGGGACCTACTACTCCCGGTCACGCCAGGAGTACTGGGTGAAGGGGGAGACCAGCGGGCACACGCAGTACGTGCACGACGCCCGGCTCGACTGCGACGGGGACACCGTGCTGCTGGTCGTCGACCAGGTCGGCGCGGCCTGCCACACCGGCAATCACAGTTGCTTCGACACCGAGTCGCTGACCTTCGGGATCGACGCGGCGCCGGGTTCCGGGGCCGACGCCGGGCGGGGCTCGCCGGGCACAGCAGAATAGAAGTCCAGACGCGAGTCCCGGGGGAGACCTCCCGGGTGCTCGTCACAGCTCGAGACCTTCGAAAGGCGGTGCGTCCATGCCCCTCATCCAGATCTCGCAGACGCCGGGACTGTCCGATCGCGTAAAACGCGAGACGATTGCCGCGGTCACCGAGGCCTACGCCAAGGCGACCGGCAAGAACCCCGACTCGGTCTGGGTGACGATCACGGAGGTGCCGCGCAATCAGTGGGGCGTCGGCGGCGAGCCGCTCGGATGACCGCCACCACCGGCGGCGCGGCCGCCACCACCACTCTTCCGGAGTTCCTCGATCTCGCGCGTGATCACCGCGTCGTGCCGGTGACGCGCAAGGTCCTGGCGGACTCCGAGACACCGCTGTCGGCCTACCGCAAGCTCGCGGGTGACCGTCCGGGAACCTTCTTGCTGGAGTCCGCCGAGAACGGGCGATCGTGGTCCCGCTGGTCGTTCATCGGCGCCGGCGCGCCGTCGGCCCTGACCGTCGTCGACGGGCAGGCGCACTGGTGGGGTTCGGTGCCCGTCGGCGCTCCCGAGGGCGGCGACGCGCTCGAAGTGCTGGCGGAGTCGCTGCGCCTTCTGCAGACCGACCCGCTGCCCGGGATGCCGCCGCTGACCGGTGGGTTCGTCGGGTTCATGGCCTACGACATGGTTCGGCGGCTGGAACGTCTTCCCGAGACCACGGTCGACGACCTCGGCCTCCCCGACATGATGATGGTGCTGGCCACCGACCTCGCCGCGGTCGATCACCACGAGGGCACGATCACCCTCATCGCGAACGCGGTCAACTGGGACGGCTCCGATGACCGGGTGGAGCACGCCTACGCCGACGCCCTCGCCCGGCTCGATCGGATGACCGAGGCACTCGCCGCACCCGCGCCGTCGACGGTGTCGACCTTCGACCGCCCGCGCCCGGAGTTCTCCGCCCAGCGGTCCCTCGCGGAGTACAGCGAGATCGTCACCGACCTGGTCGGCGAGATCGAGGCCGGTGAGGCCTTCCAGGTCGTGCCGTCGATGCGCTTCGAGATGGACTCCGACGCCGACCCGCTCGACGTCTATCGCGTCCTGCGCGCGTCGAACCCGAGTCCGTACATGTACCTGCTGCGTATGCCCGGCACCGAGGAACACAGCGACACGGGCTCGCCCGATGCCATCGCCC
The DNA here is from genome assembly GCF_057770005.1 of Gordonia sp. G4. Taxonomy (NCBI): domain Bacteria; kingdom Bacillati; phylum Actinomycetota; class Actinomycetes; order Mycobacteriales; family Gordoniaceae; genus Gordonia; species Gordonia sp. G4. The sequence goes on along the minus strand of NZ_CM173442.1, from coordinate 4,937,948 downwards.
GCAAGCCGTTCACCATCGTCGGCAGCAGCCCCGAGGCACTGGTCACCGTGGCCGACGGGGTTGCGACCACCCACCCGATCGCGGGGACGCGCTGGCGCGGCGCGACCGAGGAGGAAGACCAGCTGCTCGGCAAGGGCCTGATCGAGGACGAGAAGGAGAACGCCGAACACCTGATGCTGGTGGACCTCGGACGCAACGACCTCGGACGCGTCTGCGTGCCCGGCACGGTCAAGGTCAGCGACTACCGGCACATCGAGCGGTACAGCCACGTCATGCACCTCGTCTCGACCGTGTCGGGGACCCTCCGCGACGACAAACACGCCCTCGACGCCGTGACGGCCTGTTTCCCGGCCGGAACCCTCACCGGGGCACCGAAGGTGCGGGCCATGGAACTCATCGACGAACACGAGATGACCCGTCGTGGGCTCTACGGCGGGATCGTCGGCTACATCGACTTCGCCGGCAATGCCGACACCGCCATCGCCATCCGCACGGCACTGCTCGCGCGCGGCAAGGCGTTCGTCCAGGCCGGCGGCGGTGTGGTGGCCGACAGCGAGCCCGAGTACGAATACAACGAGGCGCGCAACAAGGCCACCGCGGTGCTCAACGCGGTCGCCGCCGCCTCGACGATGCGACGGGTGGGTGAGACCTCATGACCTCTGCCGAGCCAGGTGCCGGAGCAGGGCCCGACGCCGAGGCGTTGCGCCGCAAGTCCGTCCGCCGAATGCAGGTCCTCGCGGCCGTGCTGATGGCGGCCGCAGCGGCTGCGTTCTGGGGTGCGAGCCGGTTGACCTGGGCCACCGTCTCCGCCGAGGACGGGTTGTCCCCGCAGCGCGCGTTCGAGGTCAACGGCGGGGACTGGAGTCCGTGGCTCACCCCGCTCGCACTGGTCTATCTGGCGGGCATCGCCGCGGCGCTGTCGGTGCGCGGCTGGGCGCTTCGCGTCGTCGCGATCCTCGTCGCCGTCGGCGGGGTGCTGGCCGCCTTCCCGGCGATCTCGCTGATCACCGGCGGCGCCGACTCGAACTATGCGGCAGATGCCGGCAGCATTCCCGATCGCTATGTCGTGCTCTACGTCGACACCAACCCCCTCGCCGCACTCGTCGTCCTCGTCGGCACCCTGTTCGCGGTGGGCGCGGCGGTCGCGCTGCTGCGCGTCGCGAAGGGGGCGACCAGGCCGTCGAAGTACACGACCCCGGCGGCACGGCGCGAGGAGATCGAGACCCAGATCTTCGCCGACTACGAGCGCCGCAAGGCCGCCCAGACGGAGACCGGAACCCCCGCACCCGAGACGACGACCGGCGGGTCCGGCAAGCCGGGGGCCGCGGACGACACCGACTCGCCGGACCCGACGCCGCCGGGCGCGAACGAGCGCATGATGTGGGACGCGCTCGACACCGGCATCGACCCGACCGACCCCACCGATCCCGACCGACGCTGAGCCACGCGCGGATGCCGGGGTGTGCGAACTCACTGTCCGAGCCGGGACATGGCCGCGCACCCGTCGGCGCGACGAGGTCACAGATCGGCCAACCCGGCCGCAACCGGCCCCAACGGCCCGTCTACCCTGAGAACACACCTCGAGCGGAAGGGAGCAAGTCGCTGTGAGCGTGCCCAACGTTCTCGAATCGATCATCGAGGGAGTGAAAGCCGACGTCGCGGCTCGCGAGGCCGTGGTCGACTTCGCGTCGGTCAAGGCGGCCTCGGCCAAGGCTCCCGCACCCAAGGATGCACTGGCCGCCCTGCGCCAGCCCGGAATCGGCGTCATCGCCGAGGTCAAGCGCGCGAGCCCGTCGAAGGGTGAGCTCGCCAGCATCGGTGATCCCGCCGAACTCGCCCGCGCCTATGAAGAGGGCGGTGCGCGCATCATCAGCGTGCTCACCGAGGAACGACGGTTCCGCGGTTCACTCGCCGACCTCGACGCCGTTCGCGCCGCCGTGAACATCCCGGTGCTGCGCAAGGACTTCATCGTCGGCACCTACCAGATCCACGAGGCCCGCGCCCATGGAGCGGACGTCATCCTGCTGATCGTGGCCGCTCTCGAGCAGAACGTGCTCGCCTCGCTCCTCGACCGCACCGAGAGCCTCGGCATGACCGCGCTCGTCGAGGTGCACACCGAGGAAGAGGCCGACCGCGCCCTGGAGGCCGGCGCCTCGGTCGTCGGCGTCAACGCGCGCAACCTCAAGACCCTCCAGGTCGAGCGTGACACCTTCTCGCGCATCGCACCCGGTCTGCCGACCGAGACCATCCGCATCGCCGAGTCGGGTGTGCGCGGTACCGCCGATCTGCTGGCCTACGCCGGTGCCGGCGCCGATGCCGTACTCGTCGGCGAAGGTCTCGTCACCAGTGGTGACCCGCGTGCCGCGGTCCGTGAGCTCGTCACCGCGGGTACTCACCCGTCGTGCCCGAAACCTGTTCGCTGACAACGCGTCCGGGCCGGTCTCGGTCCACGTGATCCTGTCGGCCCGATCGTCTGTGAGATGAAGTGACCGCGCATCCTGATTCCGCCCACACCGATGTCACCGGGGCCACCCCGCTGCCCACCGCGAGTGTCGGGCTGACCACACGCACCTCCGTGGAACCCGATGAGCAGGGACATTTCGGCGTCTACGGTGGGCGCCACGTCCCCGAGGCGCTCATGGCCGTCATCGACGAGGTCACCACGACCTTCCAGAAGGTCCGCGCCGACGACGATTTCCTCGCCGAGCTCGACCGTCTGCAGCGCGACTATGCCGGCCGCCCGTCCCCGCTGTACGAAGCGAAGCGGTTGTCCGAGTTCGCCGGTGGGGCGCGCATCTTCCTCAAGCGCGAGGACCTCAACCACACGGGGTCCCACAAGATCAACAACGTTCTCGGACAAGCACTCCTGGCCCAGCGGATGGGCAAGCACCGCATCATCGCCGAGACCGGCGCCGGCCAGCACGGGGTCGCCACCGCCACGGCCTGCGCGCTCCTCGGCCTCGAGTGCGTGATCTACATGGGCCGGGTCGACACCGACCGCCAAGCGCTCAACGTCGCCCGCATGCGTCTCCTCGGTGCGGAGGTGATCGCCGTCGACAACGGCTCGGCGACGCTGAAGGACGCGATCAACGAGGCCATGCGTGACTGGGTCACCAATGCGCACAACACGTATTACTGCTTCGGCACCGCCGCCGGACCGCACCCGTTCCCGGTGATGGTCCGCGATCTGCAGCGCATCGTCGGGCTCGAGGCGCGCGTCCAGATCCTGGACAAGGCCGGGCGCCTGCCCGACGCGGTGACCGCTTGCGTCGGTGGCGGTTCCAACGCGATCGGCATCTTCCACCCGTTCATCGACGACGAGGGTGTGCGGCTCGTCGGATTCGAGGCCGCCGGCGACGGCGTCGAGACCGGCCGGCACGCCGCGACCTTCACCGGCGGGACGCCCGGCGCGTTCCAGGGCGCGTACTCCTACCTGTTGCAGGACGACGACGGCCAGACCATCGAATCGCATTCGATCTCAGCGGGTCTGGACTATCCGGGCGTCGGGCCGGAGCATGCGTACCTCAAGGACACCGGGCGTGCGGAGTACCGGCCGATCACCGACACCGAGGCGATGGACGCGCTCGCCCTGCTCAGCCGCCGCGAGGGGATCATCCCCGCCGTCGAGTCGGCGCATGCGGTCGCGGGCGCCCTGAAGCTCGGGCAGGAGCTGGGTGAGGGCGCGATCATCGTGGTCAGCCTGTCCGGTCGTGGCGACAAGGACGTCGACACCGCCGCACGCTGGTTCGGATTGTTCGACACCCCGCCCTCGCAGGACGAGGCCACCCTCTCGGCATCGGCCGACGTCCAGAAGCCCGGAGAGCAGGCATGAGCACCCAGTCTATCCCGTCCAAACTCGGCCCCGTGTTCGCCCGCTGCCGGGAGGAGGGCCGCAGTGCGCTGATCGGTTACCTCCCGGTCGGTTTCCCGACCGTCGAGGAGTCGCTCACGTCGTTCCGGACGATGGTCGACGCCGGATGCGACATCATCGAGGTCGGGGTGCCCTACTCGGACCCGGTGATGGACGGCCCGACGATCCAGGATGCCGCCGACCTGGCCCTGACCAACGGTGTCCGCGTCCGTGACGTGTTCACCGCGGTCGAGGCCATCACCTCCGCCGGTGGCAACGCGGTGGTCATGAGCTACTGGAATCCGGTGCTCAAGTACGGGGTCGAGAACTTCGCCCGCGATCTGGCCGCGGCCGGCGGCGCGGGTCTGATCACCCCCAACCTGATCCCCGAAGAAGGGGCGCAGTGGCACGAGGCGGCCGACCGGCACGGTCTCGATCGCATCTATCTGGTCGCGCCGTCGTCGACGACCGAGCGGATCGCCCTCACCGTCGACGCCTCCCGCGGTTTCGTCTACGCGGCGTCCACGATGGGTGTGACCGGTGCGCGAGATGCGGTGTCGGACATGGCCCCCGAGCTGTGCGCACGGGTTCGCGAGTACTCCGACATCCCGATCGGCGTCGGGCTCGGCGTTCGCAACCGTGAGCAGGCTGCGCAGATCGCGTCGTACGCCGACGGAGTCATCGTGGGATCGGCACTGGTGACCGCGGCGAACGCAGGGCAGGATCGGCTGGCCTCGCTGGTCTCCGAACTGGCCGAGGGTGTCCGCTCGCGCCGGGCATCGGTCTGACCCGAGCGCGCTGTTCTGATCGTCACGGCGGCTTCCGGTCGAGGCGGGGAGCGCCGCGGCCGGTCGGCTAGGGTGGCAGCGTGATCGCGCCGACCTCGACGATGATGGCCTACCTCCCCAGTCCGCCCCAGGGCGTGTGGGACATCGGACCGTTTCCGCTCCGTGCGTACGCACTGTGCATCATCGTCGGCATCATCGTCGCCGTCTGGTGGGGCAACCGCCGGTGGATGGCGCGTGGTGGACAAGACGGCGAGGTTCTCGACGTCGCGATCTGGGCCGTGCCGTTCGGCCTCATCGGTGGTCGGCTGTATCACGTCATCACCGACTGGAAGACGTACTTCGGTGCCGATGCCCTGAAGGAGCCGATCGACGCCCTGAAGATCTGGGACGGCGGTCTCGGTATCTGGGGTGCGGTCGCGCTCGGCGCGGTCGGTGCGTGGATCGGCGCTCGTCGCCGCGGTATCCGCCTGCCCGCCTTCGGTGACGCCATCGCGCCGCCGATCTTGTTGGCGCAGGCCATCGGTCGTCTCGGCAACTACTTCAACCAGGAGCTCTACGGCCGCGAGACCACACTCCCGTGGGGCCTGGAGATCTACGAACGCGAGAACGCCGCCGGGTACTCCGATCCCGGGCTGATCGACGGCGTCTCCAACGGCGTCGTCGTCGCGGTGGTCCACCCGACCTTCCTCTACGAGCTGTTGTGGAACGTGCTCATCGTCGTCCTGCTGGTGGTCGTAGACCGGTACTTCCGCATCGGGCACGGCCGACTGTTCGCGCTCTACGTCGCGGGCTACTGCCTGGGCCGGTTCTTCGTGGAACTGCTCCGCGACGACCGGGCAGCCGTCGCCAATGACATCGCGGGCATCCGGCCGAACCTCTTCACCGCGGCGCTGGTGTTCCTCGCCGCCGTCATCTACTTCGTCCTCGCGCCCAAGGGCCGCGAGCAGGGTCTGGAGATGTACCACGACGACCGTGCCGCCGAGCTCGCGGAACAGGGCGTCGCCGGGTACGTCGACGACTGGTACGACGAGGACCTCGAGCCCGAGACGACGTCGGCGGTCGCCGCCGGCGGGGTGGCGACGGGCGCGAGGGCATCGTCCCTGTTCGACGCCGACGACCCCGACCGAACGTCGCCGGATCCCGAGGTAGCCGAGGTAGCCGAGGTAGCCGACACCGATGAAAGCGGGGACGCGCCCGTCACCGCGGCGACACCGGGACAGACCGAGGCCGCAGCGCAGACCGAGACCGACGCCGAATCGGACGCGCCGGTACCGCAGGCTGAGGCCGACGACGACTCCAGTGACGAGGGAGCTCTCACCAGCGGCGTCCTCGACCCAGAAGCCGTCGACCCAGAAGCCGTCGACCCAGAAGCCGTCGACCCAGAAGCCGTCGACCCAGAAGCCGTCGACCCAGAAGCCGACGACCCAGAAGCCGTCGACCCAGAAGCCGGCGACGCGGAACCCGACGATCCTGAAGGCGTCGATCCGGGAGCCGACGACACGGAAGCCGTCGGCCCGGAAGTGGTCGACGCGGAAGCCGGCGACGCGGAAGCCGTGGATCCGGAAGCCGGCGACGCGGAAGCCGTCGATCCGGGAGCCGACGATCCAGAAACCGTCGATCCGGGAGCCGACGATCCAGAAGCCGACGGCCCGGAAGCGGTCGACCCGGAGGCCGTCGATCCGGAGGCCATCGATACGGAAGCCGGCGGTCCGGAAGCCGTCGAGCCCGAAACCGGCGATTCAGAAACCACCGAGCCGGACGACCCCGCGGACCTGACACCGACCGAGCAGCTCGCCACAGAGCCGGAGTCGGAGACATCCGCGGACACCGCGTCCCACCCGACGGATGATTCCATCGCCGACGAGGCCGCGGAGTCGCCGAGTCCCGACACCGACGACCCGTCCGACACCGACGACACGACAGATCCCGACGACACGACAGACCCGGATCCCGATTCCACCGGGGACAAGTCCTGAGCGTCCGGTCGGTGTCACCGGCTGATCAGGGTGCTCGTCGCCGCGGTCACCGGCGTCACAGGTCTCGGCCGACGACGGCCGCCGGGGTGTTCGGATAGGATCGGATCTCACGGTGTGCGATCCCTCCGCCCCGGTACCGACAGTTCCAGAGCCCGTGACCGCTCAACGGTTCTGACTCAGCCCGGTACCGATCTCGGCACGGTCATTCGTACGCCGCGCAATGCTCCACGGGCCAATGCTGTCCCATTGGACACTCAGCAGCGAACCGTTCGCCGGTTCGAGTGGAGGTAGTGATGCTGTTTTCTGCGCTCCCGGCCAAGCAGGGTCTGTACGACCCGGAGGCCGAGGTCGACTCGTGTGGCGTGGCCATGGTCACCGACATCCACGGTCGCCGTTCGCATTCGATCGTCGCCGACGGACTGCTGGCCCTGGAGAACCTCGAGCATCGAGGTGCGGCCGGAGCAGAGACCAACAGCGGCGACGGCGCGGGAATCCTGATCCAGCTCCCCGACGAGTTGCTGCGCGCCACCGTCGACTTCGACCTTCCCGAGCCCGCCGCGGACGGGTCGAACAGCTACGCCGCGGGTACCTGCTTCCTGCCCATGGACCCCGACCTCCGTCGGGCCGCGATGGAGCGGGTCGAGGCGCTCGCCGCCGACGAGGGCATCACCGTCCTCGGCTGGCGCGATCTCCCGGTCGACCACGAACACGCCGACGTCGGCGGGACCGCCGTCGCGTGCATGCCGTACATGATGCAGCTGTTCGTCACCGTCGACCCGGCTCCCGGCGCCGAACGACTCGCCGGGGTGACCCTCGATCGCTACATCTATCCGTTCCGCAAGCAGGCCGAGCGCGTGACGCCGGAGATCGAGGAGGCGGGCACCGGCCTGTACTTCCCGTCGCTGTCGAGCCGCACGATGGTCTACAAGGGCATGCTCACCACGATGCAGCTGCCGCTGTACTACGAGGACCTGCGAGATGACCGCTGCCTCAGCGCGATCGCGATCGTCCACTCGCGTTTCTCCACCAACACCTTCCCGTCGTGGCCGCTCGCGCACCCGTTCCGGTTCGTGGCGCACAACGGCGAGATCAACACCGTGCGGGGCAACCGGAACCGGATGCGCGCCCGCGAGGCGCTCCTCGAGACCGACCTGATCCCGGGAGACCTCAAGCGCGCGTTCCCGATCTGCACCCCGGAGGCCTCCGACTCGGCGTCGCTCGACGAGGTCCTCGAACTCCTGCACCTCGGCGGTCGCGACGTCCACCACGCGGTGATGATGATGGTGCCCGAGGCGTGGGAGAACGTCCCCGACATGGACCCCCGTCGCCGGGCGTTCCTGCAGTTCAACGCCTCGCTGATGGAGGCGTGGGACGGGCCGGCCTGCGTGACGTTCACCGATGGCACGGTCGTCGGCGCGGTCCTCGACCGCAACGGCCTGCGCCCCGGCCGGTGGTGGCAGACGCGCGACGGCCGGGTCATCCTCGCCTCCGAGTCCGGTGTGCTCGACGTCTCGGTGGACGACGTGATCAGCAAGGGTCGCCTGGAACCCGGCCGCATGTTCCTCGTCGACACCGCTCAGGGCCGGATCATCCCGGACGAGGAGCTCAAGGGTGAGCTGATGAACGCCGAGGCGTACGGCGAGTGGCTGCATGCCGGTCTGCTCGACATCGCGACGCTGCCCGACCGGCCCGTCTTCCAGCCCAACCACGACACTGTGGTCCGCCGCCAGATCTCCTTCGGCTACACCGAGGAAGACCTGCGTGTACTCCTGACCCCGATGGCGGCGTCGGGCTACGAACCGCTCGGGTCGATGGGCACCGACACCCCGGTCGCCGTCCTGTCGCAGCGTTCACGTCTGCTCTACGACTACTTCGTCGAACTGTTCGCCCAGGTCACCAACCCGCCGCTGGATGCCATCCGCGAGGAGATCGTCACGTCGATGAGTCGCGTGATGGGCCCGGAGCAGAACCTGCTCCGCCCGACCGCGGCGTCGTGCCGGCAGATCATGGTGCACTGGCCGGTGCTGGACAACGCCGAGCTGGCCAAGCTCGTCCACATCAACGACGACGGCGACAACCCCGGTCTGTCGGCAAAGGTGCTCCGCGCGCTGTACGAGGTGTCCGAGGGCGGTGCGGGTCTCGCTGCGGCACTCGAGGATCTGCGCCTGAGGGCCAGTCAGGCGATCGCCGAGGGACACACCACCCTGGTGATCTCCGACCGGCTGACCGATTCCGATCACGCGCCCATCCCGTCGCTGCTCGCCACCTCGGCCGTGCATCATCACCTGGTCCGCACCAAGGAGCGGACGCGGGTCGCGCTGGTGGTGGAGTCCGGCGACGCCCGCGAGGTCCACCACATCGCCACCCTGATCGGCTTCGGCGCGGCCGCGGTCAATCCGTACCTGGCGCTGGAGACGATCGAGGACCTGATCGCCGAGGGTGAGCTCACCGGTGTCACGCGTGCCAAGGCGATCGGCAACTATCTGGAGGCGCTGGGCAAGGGCGTGCTGAAGGTGATGAGCAAGATGGGGATCTCGACCATCAGCTCCTACACCGCCGCACAGGCTTTCGAGGCCGTGGGGTTGTCCTCGGAGGTGGTGCGCGAGTACTTCACCCGCACGGTGTCGCGCATCGAGGGCGTCGGACTCGACGAACTGGCCGAGGAGGTGCGGATTCGCCACCACCGGGCCTTCCCGGAGAACCCCACCGAGCAGGTCTACCGTCGGCTCGAGGTCGGTGGCGAGTACCAGTACCGCCGGGAGGGTGAGCTGCACCTGTTCTCGCCCGAGACCATCTTCCTGCTGCAGCACGCCACCAAGACCGGCCGGGCCGAGATCTTCCGCAAGTACTCCGACGAGGTCGATCGGCTCTCGCGTGAGGGCGGTACCCTCCGCGGCCTGTTCGACTTCGATCTCGACGCGCGCGAACCGGTCCCGCTCGAGGAGGTGGAGCCGGTCGAGGCGATCATGAAGCGGTTCAACACCGGGGCGATGAGCTATGGGTCGATCTCCGCGGAGGCCCACGAGACCATCGCGATGGCGATGAACAGGATCGGCGGTCGCTCGAACTCGGGGGAGGGCGGCGAGGACGTCGAGCGTCTCTACGATCCCGAGCGCCGCAGCGCGGTGAAGCAGGTCGCGTCCGGGCGTTTCGGCGTCACGAGCGACTACCTGATCAACGCCACCGACATCCAGATCAAGATGGCGCAGGGAGCCAAACCCGGTGAGGGCGGTCAGCTCCCGGCCTACAAGGTGTATCCCTGGATCGCCAAGACCCGGCACTCGACGCCGGGTGTCGCGTTGATCTCACCGCCGCCGCATCACGACATCTACTCGATCGAGGATCTCGCGCAGCTGATCCACGACCTGAAGAACGCGAACTCGCAGGCGCGCATCCACGTGAAGCTCGTCAGCGCGGTCGGCGTGGGCACGGTCGCAACAGGGGTGTCGAAGGCGCACGCCGACGTCGTTCTCATCTCCGGGCACGACGGCGGAACCGGGGCATCGCCCCTGACCTCCCTCAAACACGCCGGCACGCCATGGGAGATCGGCCTCGCCGACGCCCAGCAGACCTTGATGCTGAACGGCCTGCGCGACCGCATCACGGTGCAGTGCGACGGAGCGCTGCGTACCGGACGCGACGTGATCACCGCGGCCCTGCTCGGAGCGGAGGAGTACGGATTCTCCACTGCTCCGCTGATCGTGGCCGGATGCATCATGATGCGTGTCTGTCACCTGGACACGTGCCCCGTCGGCGTGGCGACGCAGAATCCGCAGCTGCGGTCACGCTTCACCGGGCAGGTCGACCACCTGGTCAACTTCTTCCGATTCATCGCCGAAGACGTTCGGGAACATTTGGCGCGGTTGGGTTATCGCACCCTCGACGAGGCCATCGGGCAATCCCAGCGGCTGCACACCGACACCGCGGTCGCGCATTGGAAGTCCAAGGGACTCGACCTCAGTCCGATCTTCCGCAAGGTCGAGGACAAGGGACCGACTCGTCGGGTGCGGGGTCAGGAACACGGCCTCGACCGTGCGCTCGACCAGACCCTGATCCAGCTCGCCGAGGGTGCGCTCGAGGACGCGCACCCGGTGACGCTGGAATTGCCGGTGCGCAACGTGAACCGGACGGTCGGAACCCTCCTGGGTTCCGAGGTGACGCGCCGGTACGGCGCGGACGGACTCGCCGAGGACACGATCACGGTCAAACTCGAGGGTTCGGCCGGGCAGTCACTCGGTGCGTTCCTCCCGCCCGGCGTGACGATCCGGTTGACCGGTGACACCAACGACTACGTCGGAAAGGGGTTGTGCGGAGGCAAGATCGTCGTCACCCCCGATCCCGACTCGTTGTTCGTCGCCGAGGATCAGGTGATCGCGGGCAACACCATCCTCTACGGGGCCACCTCCGGTGAGGTGTACCTCAGAGGTCGTGTGGGCGAACGTTTCTCGGTGCGAAACTCGGGCGCCACGGCCGTCGTCGAAGGGGTGGGCGACCACGCCTGCGAGTACATGACCGGTGGCCGGGTGGTCGTTCTCGGACCGACCGGGCGCAACCTCGCCGCCGGCATGTCGGGTGGGATCGCGTTCGTCCACGATCTCGATCAGGCGAAGGTGAACATGGCCATGGTCGAACTGCTGCGTCCCGACCCGGAGGACCTCGCCTGGCTCAAGCGCACCATCGTCACACACACGGAACTGACCGGTTCCGCGATCGGCGCGTCGATCCTGGCCGACTGGCCTCGGCGTTGCCTGGCGTTCACCAAGGTGATGCCCACCGATTACAGACGTGTCCTCGACGCGGCCCGGATGGCCGAAGCCGAAGGGCGCGACGTCGATTCAGCGATCATGGAGGCGGCACGTGGCTGACCCGCGCGGATTCCTGGAAGTCCCGAAGAAAGAGGCGAAGTACCGTCCCGTCGCCGAGCGCGTCCACGACTGGGACGACGTGTACGAGCACGCCGACAACCCGATCAAGGTCCTCGACGAGGTCAGCGCACAGGCCCGCCGGTGTATGGATTGCGGTATCCCGTTCTGCCACTCCGGAACCGCGGGGTGTCCGCTGGGCAACCTCATCCCCGAGTGGAACGACCTGGTCCGGCGCGGCCGGTGGGATGCGGCGAGCAGCAGGCTCCACGCGACCAACAACTTCCCGGAGTTCACCGGGATGGTGTGCCCGGCGCCGTGCGAGGCCGCCTGCGTGTTGTCGATCTCCGAACAGGCGACCGGCGGCAGTGTGACCATCAAGCGCATCGAGAAGACGATCGCGTACGAATCGTGGGCCGAAGGTGTCATCGGGCCCGAGCCGCCCGAGTCCACGACCGGTAAATCGGTCGGCGTCGTCGGCTCCGGTCCGGCGGGTCTCGCCGTGGCGCAACAACTCACCCGTGCCGGTCACGATGTGACCGTCTACGAGCGCGACGACCGCCTCGGCGGGCTGCTGCGCTACGGCATCCCCGAGTACAAGTTGCAGAAGTCCGACATCGACCGGCGCATCGCCCAGATGCGTGCGGAGGGAACGACGTTCGTGACCAACTGCGACGTGGGGACCGACCTGTCGGTCGAAGATCTGCGTTCGACCCACGACGCGGTGGTCCTGGCCATCGGTGCGATGGAGGCGCGGGACAACCCGGTGCCGGGCCGGGAACTGAACGGCATCCACCTTGCCATGGAGCATCTCGTACCCGCCAACAAGGAGTGCGAGGGGGACGGCCCGTCACCCATCACCGCGGCAGGCAAGCACGTCGTGATCATCGGCGGCGGCGACACGGGAGCCGACTGCCTGGGAACGGCACACCGTCAGGGTGCGGCCTCGGTCGTGCAGCTCGACTACAACCCGGAACTACCCGGCGAACGCGACGACGAACGGTCCCCGTGGCCGACCTGGCCGCTGATCATGCGGACCTCGAGCGCGCACGCCGAGGGCGGCGAACGGCTGCACCAGGTCGCGGTGCAACGATTCGAGGGTGACGACGACGGCAACGTCACGACGATGGTGCTCGCCGAGGTGGAGGTGAGACGGGACGCCGAGGGTCGCCGCGAGATCACGCCGGTCGGTGACGAGTTCGAGATCCCTTGTGAGTTGGCGCTTTTCGCGATCGGTTTTGCCGGTGTGCGCGGCGGCCGGCTGCTGTCCGATCTCGAGATCGAACCCAATCCGCGCGGTGTGATCTCGTGCGGAAGCGACTGGCAGACCGACGCCCCGGGCGTGTTCGTCTGCGGCGACGCCCACCGCGGCGCGTCGCTGGTGGTGTGGGCGATCGCGGAAGGCCGGTCGACCGCGCGTGCGGTGGACGAGTTCCTCGTCGGCGAATCGGATCTTCCCTCGCCGGTCCGTCCCGCGTCCCTGCCGTTGTCCGTGCGGTGACAGGGGGCGATCGTCGCCGAACACGCGCGGCCGCAACAAGTTAAGTTAATTTCATACTCGGCGGTAGCGGGCCGCCACCAGCGGTAACAGCCGGTGGCGTCCCGGTGACAAGTCGCCGCCGACATAGAGATGCACGGCTGATGAGGACTAAGGTGTTCTTGTGACACGCCGAACCAAGATTGTTTGCACGCTGGGCCCGGCCACCGCGAGTGATGAGCGTTTGAAAGAGCTTGTCGAGAGCGGTATGGACGTGGCTCGGATGAATTTCAGCCACGGTACGCATGAGGACCATGCGGCCGTTTATGCGCGCGTTCGTAAGGCTTCGGACACCACGGAGAAGGCGGTCGGTGTTCTGGCCGATCTGCAGGGTCCGAAGATCCGTTTGGGCCGTTTCGATGGCTGTGATGGGTCGACGGTGTGGGAGACCGGTGAACAGGTACGTATCACCGTCGAGGATGTCGTGGGCGAGCACGACCGGGTCTCCACCACGTACAAGCAACTCGCCGAGGACGCGAGCCCGGGAGATCGGCTGCTGGTCGATGACGGCAAGGTCGGTCTGGCCGTGTCTGCGGTCGAGGGCAACGATGTCGTGTGCACGGTGACCGAGGGCGGGCCGGTCAGCAACAACAAGGGCCTGTCGCTTCCGGGGATGAGTGTGTCGGTGCCGGCGATGTCGGAAAAGGACATCGCTGATCTGGAGTTCGCGTTGGAGCTCGGGGTCGACATGGTGGCGCTGTCGTTCGTGCGTAGTCCCTCGGACATCGAGTTGGTCCATGAGGTGATGGATCGGGTGGGCCGTCGGGTGCCGGTGATCGCGAAGTTGGAGAAGCCTGAGGCGATCGAGAATCTCGAGGCGATCGTGTTGGCGTTCGACGCGATCATGGTGGCTCGCGGCGACCTGGGGGTCGAGTTGCCGCTGGAGCAGGTGCCGTTGGTGCAGAAGCGGGCGATTCAGATGGCTCGGGAGAACGCCAAGCCCGTGATCGTGGCGACGCAGATGCTCGATTCGATGATCGAGAACTCGCGTCCGACGCGGGCGGAGGCCTCGGATGTGGCCAACGCGGTGCTCGATGGTGCGGATGCGGTGATGCTCTCGGGGGAGACCTCGGTGGGCAAGTATCCGTTGGAGACGGTTCGGACGATGGACCGGATTTGTCGTGCGGTCGAGGGTGGTCCTCGTGATGTGCCGCCGTTGTCGCATGTGCCGCGCACCAAGCGGGGTGTGATCTCGTATGCGGCGCGTGATATCGGTGAGCGTTTGGAGGTGAAGGCGTTGGTGGCGTTCACCCAGTCCGGGGATACTGTGCGGCGGCTGGCTCGTCTGCATTCGCGGTTGCCGTTGCTGGCGTTCACCCCGACGCAGGCGGTGCGTAGTCAGCTCGCGTTGAGTTGGGGTACTGAGACGTTCATCGTCGACCACGTCGACACGACGGATCACATGATCGATCAGGTCGATCATCAGTTGTTGCGGATCGGGCGGCTCAGTGAGGGTGATGTGGTGGTGATCGTCGCTGGTGCTCCGCCGGGGACGGTCGGTTCGACCAACCTCATCCACGTGCACCGGATCGGCGAGCAGGACCACTGACGGCGTCTCCTCCTGCTCGGGGCGGTGCACGATGCCGCGGCGGTCGGGTTCTAGGGTGTGAGGCATGACCGTGGAACAGGCCGGAGATCTCGGGAAACTGCTCGCGTTGCTCGACGTCGAACGTCAGGGCGACGACCTGTTCATCGGGCACCACCCCGAGCAGGTCACCGCCCGGACGTTCGGCGGGCAGCTGCTCGGACAAGGCGTTGTCGCGGCGGCGCGGAGCCTGACCCGGGGCAATCCGCCCATCCACGCCCTGCATGCACATTTCATCCGTGGCGGGGACGTCACCGCGCCGATGGAGTACCACGTCGATCGCTTCCGCGACGGCAGGTCGTTCGCCAACCGGCAGGTGACCGCCAAGCAGGGCGGCGAAGAGATCTTCACGATGCTGGTCGCGTTCCAGGACAACACCTCCGGGCTCGAACATGCGGTGGAGATCCCGAACGTGCCCTATCCGGAGGAGTTGCCTACTCTCGGAGAGCACTTCAAGGGTTACGAAGACCGCATCGCGACGTTCGTGAATGCGTTGCATCCCATCGACATCCGCTTCGCCAACGACCCGAGCTGGAAGGCCAAGGACGCGGGGGAGAAGCTGACCGACAACCGGGTGTGGATGAAGGCCGACGGCACGATGCCCGACGACCCCGTGATGCACGTCGCGGCAATGTGTTACGCCTCCGACACCACGGTGCTGGATTCGATCATCACCACCCACGGCCTCTCGTGGGGCATGGACCGGCTGTTCGCGGCGACCGTGAATCATTCGATGTGGTTCCACCGCGAGTTCCGGTTCGACGACTGGCTGCTCTACGCGACGCGGTCGCCGGTCGCGACCGGGTCACGCGGAATGGGCTCGGGCCGATTCTGGATGCGCGACGGCACTCTCGCGACATCGGTCGTGCAGGAAGCGCTCATCAAGTACTTCCCGCCCAAGAAATGACCGCGCCGGTCTGCGGGGGAGCTGATGGATCGCGAACGGGGTGAGTCGGTGACACCGGGGTACGGCCCCGCCCACGAGATGTGGCTCGACCCCGGCCCGCCGCTTCCCCGGCGGACGTGGCAGCGGCGCACCAGGGTCCCGGTCATCGTCGCGACCTCGATCGCGATGGTCGGGTTCGCGGTGGTCGTCATCGCCGCCGTCATCGCGGGTCTCCTCACGACACCGGAGTTCACCGCCAAGGGCGGAGTGGTCGCCGACTGTGCGACAGAGGTCGCAGCGGTGCCGGGTGGGGGCACCCTCGCCCGTGGAGCCCGGGTCGTCATCTATGACGCTGCCGGCGGCGAGGTGGCGACCACCACGCTGTCGAGGTTCCTCCGCGGCGACGATGGTTGCCGGCTCACCTTCGAGGTGAGCGGTGTGGAGTACACCGACGCCGGCTATCTGGTCACCGTCGGCGACGCCGACGGCCGGTTCTCGGAGTCGATCTCGACCGCGGCCCTGCAGCAGGGCGCAGTGCTCCGGCCACTGGGCTGACGCCCGAATCGCCGACGAAAACCGACAATCCACGCGCTCGGCGCAGATGGCCGGTGCAACGTCGCCGTGGTTGCCCGGACACCGGGTGAACGGCGGGTTAAACTGCGCCGGATCATCATCGGAGTCACCGAACCCGTTGCGGCGGCCGGGACCTCGATGACATCGACCGGGGATGTCGAACCCGGTCTCCGTCGGGACGTCCGTAGCGAGGAGTGTGCGTGGAGTACAGCATCGACTGGGGCAACGAGGTGTGGGCCAGTCTGAAATGGTTGGCCATCGCGTTCGCCATCTCGGCCGCGGTCATTCTCGTGATCGGCTACCTCCTGGCGAGGTTCAGCCAATGGGGCACGCCGCTGTGGCGGGTGATCGGCGGGTTCTTCACCGACCGGGAGACACGGGTCAAGGCGTGGGGGCTGGCGGCGGCCCTGACCTTGCTCGCACTGCTGGGAGTGCGGGTCACCGTGCTCGTCTCGTATTGGAGCAACGACCTCTTCACCTCGCTGCAGACCGCCGGTGAGGGCCTCGCCGCGGGCGGCCCCCAAGGTGCCGAGATGCTCCAGATGGGCAAGGACGCGTTCTGGCACTCGATGGCCGTCTTCGGAATCCTGGCCACACTCCATGTCGTCCGCACGATGGTCGAGATCTACGTGGGCGCCGCATTCGAGATCCGGTTGCGCTACTGGCTCACCGAGGGTGCCACTGCGGACTGGATGGAGGGTCGCGCCTTCTACCGCAACCGCTTCGTCGATCTCAGCGCGGGTCTGCTGCGCCGCAGGCTGTTTCGCCGCACTGAGTCGAACGTGAACCGTCGGGCGGCCGCCGACATCCATCCCGGCGTCGACAACCCCGATCAGCGCATCGAGGCCGACATCACCACCGTCGTGTCATCGGGTTCGTCGCTGTTCTGGGGCGGCGGCGGGTCCTCGACCAATGGTGTCTTGCCCGCGTGCGTGTCGATCGTGTCGTTCGCTATCGTCCTGTGGGACCTCTCCGGTCCCGTCACCCTGTTCGGTGTCGAGATCCCGCGAATGATGATGTGGCTGGTGCTGGTCTACGTCCTCGTCGCCAGCGTGGTCGCATTCGCGATCGGACGCCCGCTGATCCGATTGAACTTCTGGCGCGAGCGCCTCACCGCGAACTTCCGTTATGCACTCGTCCGCATCCGCGACGGCGCCGAGAACGTCGCGTTCTACAGCGGCGAGCGCGTCGAACACACCAACCTCATGACCAGGTTCCGTGCGGTGGTCAGGAACTTCTGGCAGATCATCCACGTCCAACTGGCGTTCGTCGGCTGGAACTTCAGCGTGACCCAGCTGTCGGTGGTGTTCCCGTACCTCGTGCAGGCACCACGATTCTTCGACGGCCAGATCAAGCTCGGTGACGTGTCGCAGACCTCGTCGGCTTTCGCCGAGATGCACGATGCGCTCTCGTTCTTCCGGAACGCCTACGACGACTTCACCGTGCTGCGGGCCGCGATCATCCGTCTCGACGGCCTGGCCGACGCCGACGCGCGCTCGCGGGTCATGCCGGAGGTGACGACCGTGGATCGTGAACGCGCCGTCGCGCTGTCCGATGTCGACGTCAAGACCCCCAGCGGCGACGACCTGATCACCGCGCTGAACCTGTCCCTCGCGCCCGGCGCGGCGCTCGTCGTCAAGGGACGGTCGGGCTCGGGGAAGACGACGCTGCTCCGTGGGCTCGCCGGGCTGTGGCCGTTCATCGACGGCGAGTTCGCCCGGCCGCCAGGTGAACACACGCTGTTCCTGTCCCAGATGCCCTACATCCCGCTGGGGGACCTGCGGACCGCGGTCGCCTATCCGGCCCTGCCCGACGACGTCGGTGACGAGGCCATCAAGGTCGCGCTCGAGAAGGTGTTCCTCCCGCATCTCGTCGGCCGGCTCCACGACGAGGAGGACTGGGTCAAGGTGCTCTCGCCGGGCGAGCAGCAGCGCGTCGCCTTCGCCAGAATCCTGCTGACACGACCACAGGCGGTGTTCATGGACGAGGCCACCTCGGCGGTCGACGAGGGTCTCGAGTACTCGCTCTACTCGCTGATCCGTTCGGAGTTGCCGGAGACGATCGTGGTATCGGTCAGCCATCGGAGCACCACCGATCAGCATCACACGGACCTGCTCGAACTCACCGGCGGCGGGGCCTGGAACCTCGAGTCGCTGACCAACGGTCCTTCGCTGGACAAACGGTCCTGATCTGGGTTTTTTGCCAAGCGGTTACCAATCGCCGGATCCGTGCATGACCCCTGCCTCCACTCGCTAATGTGACGTGCAACACATTACTTCGGCAAGTCGAGGACTCTCATGACCGCTGCAGAGACCATCACATTTCCCCATCAGACCGGCGTCGCCGTCGCGACGCTACCCGCCGCGTTCCAGCAGACGGTCACCGTGCGACCGGACGCCGTCGCGCTCCGCACCGTCGGCGGGCTGCAGGAGATCACCTGGGCGGAGTACGCCCGCCGGGTCGAGGCCATCGCCGGTGGACTCGCGGCGTTGGGCGTCACACGCGGCGACACCATCGGGATCATGCTGACGAACCGTCCCGAGTTCCACCTGGTGGACGCCGCCGCACTCCATCTCGGGGCCGTCCCGTTCTCGATCTACAACACGAGTTCGCCCGAACAGGTCGAATACCTCTTCGGAAACGCGGAGAACGCGGTCGTCGTCACCGAGCAGGTGTTCCTGCCGGTGCTCACGGCCGCGGCGACGGCCGTGTCCACCACGGTCGTCGTCGACGGAGTGGCGACGGGCGCGATCTCACTCGCCGACGTCGAACAGACGCCGGCGCCGGAGGGCTTCGACTTCACCGCGTCGTGGCAGGCGGTCAATCCCGACGATCTGGCGACGCTGATCTACACCTCGGGCACCACCGGCCCACCCAAGGGCGTCGAGATCACCCATCGCAACATCGTCGCGGAGATGGCCGCGCTCGCCGAGATCGTCCAGGCGGGGTTCGACGACCGGGCCATCTCATACCTGCCCGCGGCGCACATCGCCGACCGCGTGTCCTCGCATGCGGCGAACATGATGCGCGGCATCCAGATCACGACCGTGCCCGATCCGCGCGAGATCGCCGCAGCGCTTCCCGACGTGCATCCCACCTTCTTCTTCGGGGTGCCGCGGGTGTGGCAGAAGATCCGTGCCGGCATAGAGGCGAAGCTGGCCGAGGAGTCCAGTCCGGTGAAGAAGGCACTCGCGGGCTGGGCGTTCCGCGCCGGGGCGTCGGCAGCCCAGGCCCGGATCGACGGAAAGGGATCGGGTGGCCTCGCCTACGGTCTCGCCGACCGTCTGGTGCTGCACAAGGTCCGTACCGCGTTGGGGCTGGACCAGGTCTCCTTCGCCGGTTCCGGCGCGGCCGCGATCCCGCCCGAGGTCCTGAGATTCTTCCTGGGCCTGGGCATTCCGGTCCTCGAGGTGTGGGGGATGTCGGAGACCACCGGCGTCTCGACGATGACGACCGACGACAATCTGCGGATCGGCACCGTCGGCACACCGGTGCGTGGCGTGGAGGTGCGGCTGGCCGACGACGGTGAGCTCCTCGTCCGTGGACCGGTGGTGATGCGCGGCTATCGCAAACAACCCGACAAGACCGCCGAGACCATCGACGCCGACGGGTGGTTGTCGACCGGCGACATCGCGACGATCGACGACGACGGAAACGTCACCATCGTCGACCGGAAGAAGGAACTCATGATCAATGAGTCCGGTAAGAACATGTCGCCCACCAATATCGAGAACGCGATGAAGGCGGCCTCGTCGCTGATCGGTCAGGTGGCCGCGATCGGCGACGCCCGGCCCTTCGTGTCGGCACTCGTGGTGCTCGACCCGGATGCCGCGGCCGCGCGCGCCAAGAAGCTCGATCTGTCCGGCGGCGACCTGGCCGAATTGTCCACCCATCCCGACGTGGTCGAGGAGGTGGCGGTGGCAATTCGTGCCGGGAATCGGTCACTGTCCCGCGTGGAACAGGTCAAGCGATTTACCATCGTGCCGACCGCCTGGGATCCCGGCGGCGACGAGCTCACCCCGACGATGAAGTTGCGCCGCAAGCCGATTGCGACAAAGTATGCGAACGAGATCGGTGAGCTGTACGAGGCGCAACCGGGACGGTCGGTGGTGGACCTGCGGTCGTGACCGGGGTCGATCGACGACGGTCTCACCGCCGGAACCAGACAGACGAGGAGAAGGAATGGACGACCAAGCAGGTGTCGACCAGACGGCAGATCGCGAACTCGGACCCATCGACTACATCGTGGTCGAGTGGACGGGCAAGCAGCCGACCGGCGAGGCGCTTCCGCATCTGATCGATCTGATCGACCGCGGCGTCGTGCGGCTGATCGACATCGTCTTCATCACCAAGGACGCCGACGGCACCGTCGCCCGGCTCGAGATCAACTCGCTCGGAGCGGAGTTCGCGATCTTCGACGGGGCAGCGACCTCGCTGCTCGACGACTCGGACCTCGCGGAGGCGGCCACCGTCATCGATCCGGGCTCCAGCGCGGCCGTCCTCGTCTGGGAGAACGCGTGGGCCGCTCCGTTCGCCACCGCTGTCCGCAACGGCGGCGGACGACTCGTTGCGTCGGGCCGGATACCGGTGGATGCTCTGCTCGCACAGCTCGATCTGGTCGACGAGGCGACACCGGCCGCACCGACCGCGTAGCTTGCCGTCGACAACCGATCTGACACCTCGAAAGGACAGAACATGCCAGGACTTCTCCGCGGCGTCGCCCGTACCGCCGTCATCTCCGGTACCGCGACGGCGGTGAGCAATCGCGTGTCCCGACGCCAGGCGAGCAAGTGGGCGCAGCAAGGCGCACAGGACCCTCGGTCACAGCAGCAGTACTCCCAACCGCAGTACTCCCAGCCGCCACCCCAGCAGGCGCCCGCCCCGAGCCCCACGGACACGATCTCGGCGCTGAAGGAACTCGGGGCGCTCTATCAGCAGGGCATTCTCACCGAGGCAGAGTTCGCCGCCCAGAAGGCAAAGATCCTCGGTACCTGAGGCGCCCCCTGCTCCCTGAGGTGCGAGGAGCGTTGGCGACAGCCCCTGCTCCCTGAGGTGCGAGGAGCGTTGGCGACAGCCCCTACTCCCTGAGGTGCGAGGAGCGTTGGCGGCAGCCTCCTGCTCCCTGAGGTGCGAGGAGCGTTAGCGACGAGCCACGAAGGGTCCTGGTGAGCAGCCGCTCGGGAACCCTTCGTGGCTCGCTTCGCTCGCACCTCAGCCTGGATCCGTGGATGGTTATCCGGGGGTGTGGTTGGTGATGGCTGAGTGTCTGATTGTGGTGTGGGCGTCGGGTATTCGCTGACCTTGTGTCAGCTTTTTCACTGGGGTTCCTGGTCGTGGTTGGGCAGTGTGGAGTTTGGGTGTCAGGTGGTGTTCACTGCGGTCCACAACGCGGTGAAGGCGTGTTGTGCTGGCCAGTGGCGGGGTAGGTGCAGGACGGGTGTTCGTGCTGGTCGGGCCAGTCGGGCGGGCACGGCGATGAGTGTTCGGCGCAGCGTCGCCCCGCGTGCGGCGCGCAGTGCCGGTGCCGCGCTGAGCGCGGCGAGGGCGCGCAGGAGGTTGTGGCTGATGGCGGCCAGGGCCAGCCAGGCTGCGTTGGCACCGAACACTCCGGAGGGCAGATGTGCCAGTGGTCCGTCGATGAGGTCGGCGAACACGGTTTCGATGATGGCGTGGCCGCGGTGGTTGATGTCGGCGGTGACGGTGTCGTCGGTGGTGTTGGTGAAAAATGCGTGGTACCGCCAGGCGGGCATCAGGGTGTCGGTGTTGGCGGGGTGGTGGGCTTTGACGCGGCGCACGATGAGTCGGGCGGTGATCGGGTGAGGCGACTGGGGTTTCACGGTGTAGGTGGTTTCGGCGACTTCGGCATCAGAGATCAGTTCGCCGGTGTCGGGGTCGGTGACCGCGCCGGGATAGTGCACCGGTGTCCAGGCATCGTCTTTGATGGCCGTGATCGCGCGGGCGATCGCGGTGTTGGTCCGCAGGACCAGCGAGAACGTGGCTCCCGCACGCTCGCAGGTCGCCATCACCTCGGCCGAGCCGTAGGCCGAATCCCCGCGCACCGTGATCTCGCCGGCGGCTCCGGCGCGGCGTGCGGTGGTGATGGTTTCGGCGATCATTTTTGCTGCCCCGGCACCGGAGGCGGCGCGCCCGGCGCGCAGCCACGCGTTGGCGATCACAGGTGGATGCCCGGGCGCGCAGACGGTGGCGATCAATGGCGACAGGCCCCGGCGCAGGAGTTCACGTCCGGCGATCTTGGCGTGGCCGTAGGAGCCGCCCTGTTTCTGATAGCCGTAGACCGGGCGCAGCAGCGAGTCGATATCGACAAACACTCGGGCGCCGTCGGTGGGTAACAACCCTGCCCGCGCGCACATCGCCGGTAAGGTCCGGGTCATCACGGCGTTGAGTTGTCGCACATGACCGGTGGTGAACTCGCGCAGGGTCTGTCCGATCGTGGCCGGGGCGTACACGCGGTCGAACAGGCGGGTGTGCCCACCGGCGCGGACGAGGTTGAGGTCGTCGATACTGTCGGCGCCGCAACAGAATCCGGCGATGACGGTCAACAGCTTCGCGTCCAGGTTGGCCCCGGCAGAGGCGACTTGGGTGGTGCCCAAATCGACTCGCTCAGCCAGCTGGGAGGCCAACCCCGTCGAGTGGGCCAGTCGCATCACCGGTACTAGCCCGGCATGCGACACCAGATTGTCGTCATCGAAGACAGCGGACTCGGTAGTGAACTTATGCGATACTTTCACTGAAAGTGCCTTTTGACTGGATTGTTTTGTTGTCTCAACACCACCAATCATCCCAGCTCAAAGGGCATTTTCTTGTCATCGACACCCCAAACTCATCCACGGATCCAGGCTCAGGGAGCGAAAGGTGGCTCGCTTCGCTCGCACCTCAGGGAGCGAAAGGTGGCTCGCTTCGCTCGCACATCAGGGAGCAGCTGGTACCGCAGCCACTCTCACGACTCGTGCGGGAGCACTTCTGCGTCGTCGATGGCGTCGGGTGTTCCGTTGTGCGACATGTCCTTCAGAGCGACGCCGGACCGTCCGAGTCGTCGGGCGCCGTCGATGAGCGCGGCGGTCGTGGCCGCGGCGGCGTCGTAGTGCAGTCCGTCGGGCGGGTGGATGTTGGAGATGCAGTTCCGATCGGAGTCGGCGCGTCCCGGTCGGGGCAGGTGCGTGAGGTAGATCCCCAGGCTGTCGGCGACCGAGAGTCCGGGTCGCTCACCGATGATCACGATGAGGGTGGTGACGCCGAGGGCCTCGCCGATGTGGTCGCCGAGTGCGACGCGAGCCTCGGTCGCGATGACCGGCGGGGCGATGGAGTACCGGCCGTCGAGCCGGCGGAGGAGGGCCGCGAGGAGACCGTGGCCGTGATCGGCGAGCGCCCGGGGTGACAGTCCATCGGCCAGCACGATGCCGATCTCGGCGTCGACCCGTGGGACCTGCGACAGATCCTCGGGCAGCCGACCCAGGTCGGGTCGGCGGAGGTATTCGCTGCGTGTCGCCGCGCGGCTGGTGACCGTGACCGGGGGATCGAGGTCGAGTTCGCCGATCGAGCGCGTGAACCCCTCGACGTCGAGCGGCTCGTGAACCGCGTCGCGGGCGGCGGCATGAGCGGCCTGGAATTCGAGGACACGCCGCGACGGGAGCGAATTGCCGGCGCGTCCGAGGCCGATCCGCGCCTGCGTGCTCCGGCGAAGTTCGGTCCAGGGGTCGGGTTGCGGAGCCTGATCGTCCGCGGGTGCGGGCCGGGCCGGCGTCATCGTCCGGCCGTCAGCGGCAGGAGGGGAGACTCGGCCGGATCCACCGGCAGGATGCGTCCGGCGCCGTCGGTCATGCCGAGTCGCGCGAGCCAGGACTCGAACTCGGGGGCCGGCCGCAATCCGAGTGCGGCACGGACGTAGAGCGCGTCGTGGAACGACAGACTCTGATAGCCGAGCATGACGTCGTCTGCTCCGGGAACGGCGATGACGAATGCGGCACCGGCGACGCCGAGCAGCGTGAGCAGGGTGTCCATGTCGTCCTGGTCGGCCTCGGCGTGATTGGTGTAGCAGACGTCGACACCCATCGGCAGCCCGAGTAGCTTGCCGCAGAAGTGATCTTCGAGGCCGGCGCGGATGATCTGCTTGCCGTCGTAGAGGTACTCGGGACCGATGAATCCGACGACGGTGTTGATCAGCAACGGGTTCAGCACTCGTGCCACCGCGTAGGCGCGGGTCTCCAGGGTCTGCTGGTCGACCGGTTTGCCGCCGGTCCCGAGGTGTGCGCCGGCCGAGAGTGCCGATCCCTGACCGGTTTCCAGATACATCACGTTGTTGCCGACGGTCCCGCGGCGCAGTGACCGTCCCGCCTCGTCGGCGTCGCGCAGGATGTCCAGCGTCACGCCGAACCCCTTGTTGGCACCTTCGGTGCCCGCGATCGACTGGAACACGAGGTCGACGGGCACCCCCTGTTCGATGAGGTCGACGGTGGTCGTGACATGGGACAGAACGCAGGACTGCATCGGGATCTCGAAGCGCTGCCGGATGTCGTCGAGCATGTGCAGGAGTTCGGCCGTCGCGCGCGGTGAGTCCGACGCCGGGTTGATCCCGATGACCGCGTCGCCACACCCCATGAGCAGGCCGTCGAGGGTGGCCGCGGCGATGCCCCGCGGGTCGTCGGTGGGGTGGTTGGGCTGCAGCCGCGTCGCGATCCGGCCGGGCAGGCCGATGGTGGTGCGAAACGCCGAGGTGACCCTCGCCGCCGCGGCGACCAGGATCAGGTCCTGGTTCCGCATGATCTTCGACGCGGCCGCCACCATCTCCGGCGTGAGGCCGGGGCCGACGCGGGCGAGACGTTCACCGGCGTCGGACCGGGTCGTGATCTCCAGCAGCCAGTCCCGGAAACCGCCGACGGTCAGATGGGCGATCTCGGCGAACGCGGTCCGGTCGTGGGTGTCGACGATGAGCCGGGTCACCTCGTCGGATTCGTAGGGCACCAGCGCCTCGTCGAGAAATCTGCTGAGCGGAACGTCGGCGAGTTGCCATGCGGCAGCTGCCCGTTCGGCATCGGAGTCCGCAGCGCAACCGGCGAGCTCATCGCCGGACCGGCGTGGGGTCGCCTTGGCCATGAGCTCGACGAGGCCGTCGAACTCATGGGTCGTGCCGGCGATCGTCTGGGTGTATCTCATCGGATGCCCCGGGCGGAAGGGGAGTGGTCGCGCGTCATGGTCCCCCGAAGTCTAGGTTCGGTTCCGCGAAGCCGCATGCCGAATGCGGGACCGTCCCGGGCGTCGCACGGGCCGGATGACGCGGCGGGTCAGGCGGGAGCTCCGCTGTTCTCCGGGTCGGCCGTCAGCGCTCGCGCGTAGCCGCCCATCGCGTGTCCGGCAGCGAGGATCGGAGCCGTCGACCGCTGCGTCCGAGCGAGGATGAAAGCGCCCTCGAGGGAGGCGATGACGGCGAGGATCAGCGTTCGCGCCTCCGGCTCGGGCAACCCGTGTGTTCGGTACAGCGCGGTGCCCTGGTCCACCCAGGCGTCCATCACCTCTGCGGCCACCGCCCGGAGCGCCGGCTCCGTGTCGGCGACTTCACCGGCGACGGTCGCGACGGGACACATGTTGAGCCATCCGCTCTCGGCGATGGTGTCGGCTGCGGCGACGAAGGCCGCCTCGATGCCGTCGGCGATGTCGTCATACGGGGCGAGCAGCATCCCGACTAGCTCGCCGTACGCTGCGCCGGACTGACGCAGCGCGGCGGCCGCGACGTCCCGCTTGCCGCCGCTGAAGTGGTGATAGATGGACCCGATCGGGGCGCCGGCCGCGTCGACGACCTGTTTGATCCCGGTCGCGGCATAACCCTGCCTGCGGAGTAGCTCGGTCATCGCGACCACGATGCGTTCGTCCGTCTTCACCCTGGCCATTCTAGAGCATCTGTTCTAGAGTGATCGTTCTAGAAGCTCCAGACCACGTGCTCGGGTATCCGATCCAAGGAGATCGACATGGAACACCACGACCAGGCGAGAGTGGATCGGTCGACGACGATGCGGCGGGTCGACACGCCGGCCGGAGTCATCGAGTACGCGGACGACGGCGTCGGCGCGCCGGTCGTGTTGCTCCACGGCCTGTTGATGGACCACGAAGTGTGGGATGCGGTGGTCCCGTTGTTGCCCAGCGGGTTTCGGTACATCCGGCCGGTCCTGCCGCTGGGGTCGCATCGGATTCCCCTCGCCGCCGATGCCGACCTGACGCTGGACGGCATGGTTCGGCTCGTCGCCGATGTACTCGACGCGCTCGACCTCGACGAGGTGACTCTCGTGCATTCGGACTGGGGTGGCGCACTATTCCTGACCGCACTCGGCCTCGACCGGCGGATCGGGCGGATGATCGTTCTCCCGTGCGAGGCGTTCGACAACTTCCCACCGGGTCTGCCGGGGAAGATGGCGACGCTCGCGGTGCGCCTGCCCGGCGGGATCACCCTTGCCGCACGCCAGTTGCGCATCGGATGGTTGCGGCGGCTGCCCATGCTCTGGGGCTGGATGGTGAACGGCCCGGTCGACCCGGCCCAGATGCGGCGCTGGACGGATCCGGTGCTCACCGATCCCCGGATACGCCGGGATGTCACGAAGTATGCGACCACCGATTTCGATGCCGCCGAACTCATCCGCCGCACCGAGGCGCTGTCCGGCTTCGAGGGCGAAGCTCTCGTGCTGTGGTCGCCCGACAACCGCGTGATGCCACCCGCCCACGGGCCGCGGCTCGCCGAACTCCTACCGCGCGGGCGTTACGTGCCGATGCCGGGCGCGGCGGTCCTGCCCATGCTCGACGACCCGCAGACCGTCGCCGCCGGGATCGGCGCGTTCCTCACCGACGCGAGACCCGCGTCGTGAGGAACGCGCCGTGACGATCACGGTGTCGCGTCGCCGGAGCCCTCGATCTTGAAACCGACCTTCAGCGTGACCTGGAAGTGTGCGATCTGACCGTCTTCGATGTGGCCGCGGGTCTCGGTCACCTCGAACCAGTCGAGGTGACTGACCGTCGCAGAGGCACGGGCGATCGCGTTACGGATGGCGTCGTCGGTGCCAGAGGCCGAGGACCCGACCACTTCGATGACTCGATACACGTTGTCCGACAAGGGAGTCGCTCCAATCATGAGAACCTACGGGCAGGGGGCGCGGTGGGTCCGCGGCGCGGACGACCGCTCCTCCTGTCTACCCCTAAGATCGAGAGGTGACCAGCAAACCGGCAAACCGAGACGTCCCCGCGAGGTGCCCGTGTCTGTCCGGTCTCGTGCTCGACGACTGCTGCGGACCCGTTCTCGCCGGTGAGCGTGCCGCACCGACAGCCGAGGCGTTGATGCGCTCGCGTTTCACCGCTTTCGCGCTCGGAGATCGGAATCACCTACTCGCCAGCTGGCACCCCGACACCCGTCCCGCCGCGCTCGAGCTGGACGAGTCGATGCGCTGGTACCGCCTCGACATCGAGTCGAGCGTCGGTGGATCACCGTTCGACACCGAGGGTGAGGTCACGTTCACCGCGTATCACCGACGCGGCGCGGAACGGGGATCCCTGCACGAGCGCAGTCGTTTCACGCGATCGGAGGGCCGCTGGGTCTACGTGGACGGGGTCGTCGGGTGAGTACGACTCAGGAGTCGGCGTAGTCCCAGAACTGCAGCCACGTCACGTTGGCGAACACCGTCAGACACAGCAGATAGATGAGCAGGACCGCTCCCGCCCCCGCGATGTTGCTCCGCCGGTTGTTCCCGTCGACCGGATCGAGCCATCGCCGGAACGGGCGTGACGCCCACGGCATCAGCCACCATTGCATGAGAGAGACGCTGACGACCTGACTCAGCCACAACGCCAGCCACGGCTGGGCGCCGAAGCGGTCCAGGGTGGGGCCGAGAAATCTCGAGAGTGTCATCACCGTGGGGTAAAGCACCAGCAGCACCATCATCGCCGACTTCCAGTTCGGCGTCTGCAGGATTCGGCCGCGGTCGGTGCGCACGGTGGTGCCGAATGCCGTCGTGCTCGCCATCGTCTCGAAGTCGTGGGTCAGACTCGAACGCAGCCCGGCGAGCGCTTCGCCGCGTCGGCTCGACGACACCCAGGCCGCCAGCTGACGGTCCGTGCGGAACCGCAACACCGACAGCGACGTCTCTCGCTGTTCGTCGATGAACAGCGCCGTGCCCTCGTAGCCGCCGAAGCCGCTTGCCGCGTCGGTCAACACGTGTTGCGCCGCGACGAAGTCGCCGACCGCGCCCGCGACGATGTCATGCCGGAAGGCGCCGACACCCGGCGGCGGCGACCGGCCGTCGACGAGCTCGAGTACGGGCGTCGCCGGTAACCAGCCGTGCGCGCGTCCGGCGTCCAGCGCCGCGCGGTGGTGCGGACCGTCGAGCCACCGGTCCAGGGCGTCCTCGTCGACGAACGTGGTCGCGACCGCCGGATCGAAGTGCCCGTCGGTCACCGCCGAGATCGCGGTTCCCAGGCAGCCTCCGGAGTCGGTGGCCGAGGCGGCCAGCGTCGCGGCCCACTGTGCGAAGTCATCGGCTGGGCCGGCGTGGAACACCGACACCGCGATGATCGCGGTGCCGGCGGCGTCGTGGTTGGTGACGATCGTCGTGTCCGCCGGTCAGACGGTGACCCGACGCCCCTGGACCCAGACCTCGGCGATGGACGACTCGCGAAGGCCCATCAGCAGGCCGAACAGGGTCTGGTCGCGGGCGAGATCGGGATCGTCGGAGCGGACGGCGTTGTCCAGTGTGGACTTCAGGGCCTCAACGGGTTCGATGACGAGGAAGTCGGCTTCCTTCCCCTGATCGAAGTTTCCGAAGCGGTTCTCCATGTCGAGGGCGCGGGCCCCGCCGACGGTCCCGATGAACAGCATCTCGGCCGGGTGCATCGA
Organism: Gordonia sp. G4; assembly: GCF_057770005.1. Lineage (NCBI taxonomy): Bacteria > Bacillati > Actinomycetota > Actinomycetes > Mycobacteriales > Gordoniaceae > Gordonia > Gordonia sp. G4. The sequence goes on along the minus strand of NZ_CM173442.1, from coordinate 4,909,005 downwards.
GACCCCCGCATCTCCGGGTTCGGTGATGTGCTGTTTGAAGGCGTCACCGAGGACGCGCGGGATCAGCCATTCATCGCCGCCGCCGAAATCGGTTCCGGCGGAGATGTTCACGCCCGCCGCCACGGTGCGCTTCCACGGCATCGTGCCCGACCCGAGGAACAACTGGGACACCGGACAGTGCGAGATCGAGGTGCCGGTCTCGGCCATCCGCGCCAGTTCCGCATCCTGGCAGTGGACGCAGTGCGCGAGGATGGTGCGCGGACCGAGCAGGCTCTTGCCGCCGACCTCGGATCCGGGCAGGAACTTGCCGTCGTAGGTGTCGAGGTAGGAGTCGACCTGGTAGACCTCCTTGGTGGTGTCGACCTCGCCGGTGCCGGGGCGGTTGTTCTCGTTGAGGTGGCTGTGGACGTAGACGCCCCGGTCGCGGTACTCGTCGTACAGATCGCCGAGATTCTTCAGCGTCTCGGTGGTCACCGACAGCGAGAACCGCGGCACGATCGCGACGTGGAGCAGCGCGGTCCGGTAGTCGCCGGTGTCGGCCGCGTGCCACTTGTCGATCTCGGCCCGGGTGAGGCGGATGGCCTCTTCCTCCGAGGTCAACAGCGGCTTGGCGGTGTCACCACCGACGGTTTGGATACCGCGCCCGGCGACGATCCGCAGGCCTGCCTTGCGGGTCTCGGAGAACAGGGAATCCTGGGCGTGGGGGAAGGCGGAACCGAACACCATCATCGCCGTCGTACCCGCGGCGACCCGTCGTCTGGTGAACTCGACCGCCGCGGCCTGGGCGAACTCGGGGTCGGCGAATTTCGACTCGGACGGGAAGATGCAGAGGTTGAGCCACTCGAGTAGCTGTCCGCCGCCATAGGAGTCGCCGGCGTAGGTCTGCGGGAAGTGGATGTGGGTGTCGACGAAACCCGGTATGAGGTATCCGCTCGGATGGTCGTGCGACTCGGCCGACGCGAATTCGTCCGGGAGGTCGGCCTTCTCACCGGCGAACTTGATCGTGCCGTCGTCGCCGACGACCAGTGCTCCGTCGGGTATCGACACCAACGCGTCGACCGCCTCGGTGATGGCGGGACTGCCGGCCAGATGGAAGATGTGTCCGTAGTGGACGGTCTCGGTCATCGGTGCTCCTCGGTTGGTGTGCGTGCGGTCGGTGCTGTCTCGGCGAGACTCACGGCAGTGTCCAGACCTGGACCGTGATCAGGTAGAAGATCGCGACCCAGGCCGCGTTCAGCGCGAGGATGAACAACGCGCCCCGGATGTTCGTCCGAGGTTGGGGCGCTCCCGGTCGTGGATGCAGCCACCACCCCAGCACCCGATTCACGTAGAAGGGCATCGTGAGATAACTCATCGCGAAGCTGGACAACAGGTTTCCGACCAGCATGCCCAGCCAGAGCGGCATCCCCAGCGGTGCGGTCATCAGGGTGAGGAACACCACCGTGGGGTAGAGGCCGACCCAGACCGCCACGGAGGTCTTGACATTCGACGGCGGTGGCGCGTCGTCGTCGCCGTGGGAGAACCAGTTGCCGAAGGAGTGGTCGATCCGGCGCAGCGTGAACTCACCGAAGTCGTCGGCCTCGGCCAGGAGTCGGGCTCGCTCGCCGGACGTCAGCCAGGCGTCGAGGTGCTCGGCGGTGTCGAAGCGGTAGGAGATCGTCCACTCCTCTTGGACGCCGGCGATCGGCCGGAACAGCTCGGTACCGCGGAACCCCGGAAAGCGGTTCTCGGCGGCGTCGACCTGCCGTTGCCATGCCAGGAAGTCGTCGACCTTGGCGTCGGCGACCCGGTGCGAGACCACGACGGTGACCAGGGTCTCCGGCTCTGCGGTACCCGGCGCCAGCACGCGGGCGGTGGCCGGACCGTCGAAGAGGGGTTTGCCCTCGTCGACGAGGTCGAGCCGGACGGCGCTGTTGAGCCAGTCCTGCAGGTGACTGACCGAGTCGAACCCGTAGATGGCCGTCCAGTCCGGGTGGCTGGGATCGGGGGCCCGAAGCTTCGACCCGACGTATCCGGGGAAGCGGGTGGCCGCGGTCTCGATCTTCCCGTACCACTCGCGGTAGCGGCTTTCCATACCAGCGTGGACGCGTTGCCCGATGACGAGGGTTGCGGCACCTTCGGCAGCTCCGGACTTCCGCCCCGTCTCGGGACGGGAGATCTCGTTGGTCATGGGTCCTCCGGTGCGAAGTGTCCCGGATCTGCACCACACGTGGGGGGTTGCGCCGGCAGGCATCGGGAAAGAAGATGCGGGACAGGAACTCTCGACGACCACGCGATCCGGGTGGGTCCGCGTTTCCCGCCGACGCGTCGTCGGGATGCTCGGGTGTGATCTCGGACGCGGTCGGCGCCAGTATCACCCCGCGCCGTCCCTGAGCGCGCGCCGAATCGGAGAACTCGTCGTGAATTGGTCCGGGCGGACCGGTGCGATCTCGGGGGTCAGCTGCCGGTCCGCACCGCGATCCATTCGACCAGGGGCACCGTCGCGCGCCAGTCCCGGCGTATGCGATCGACGAGTGCCGCCGAATGGATGATCTCGTCGAATCCGTAGTCCCGGCCCACCGACAGCGATCGGTGGCGGAGCAGTTCGATGCGCGGGTGGTCGACGTCGTATCCGCGGGGCGCGGTCTTGAGCCGGTCCCCGGCGATCTCCCAGCCGTCGGTGGTGAGCCGCCGCAGGAGGCGTTCGAGCTCGGGCCCGCTCCGGTCGTGGTCGATGGACTTGCGCAACTCGGCGAGCCGGGCCGGAGTGGCCTCGTAGAAGCCGGCGCCCACGCGGACACCCGGCGCCCCGATCTGGACGTAGTAACCGGTGGCCGGAGCCACCGCGACGAACGCGCCCTGATGGGTCTTGTACGGCGCTTTGTCCTTCGAGAATCGGACATCGCGATGTGGCCGGAAGATCTTGGCCGGGCCGAACTCGTCGGCCAGCGCGTCGGTCAGTGCCCTCATGGGCTCGGCGACCGCGGAACGGTAGACGTCCTTGTGGTCTTCCCAGAACACCTTGGAGTTGTCGATCTCCAGATCGTCGTAGAAGTCGAGTGCGGCTTCCGGGAACCCGGTGAAGTCCATCGCCGTCACCCGGGAACACCGCGACCGAATCCGACGACACCGCCGTCGGATCGCCAGTCCAGCGAGTGGATCCGGATGCGGCCCATCTCGTTGCCGCCCACGGTGACGGCGGTCTCACCGTCGACTGCCACGACGATGTTGGTGTGCTGTCCGAAGCCCGACGACCGGTCGTAGAGCACGACATCACCCACCCGGGGGGCGCGGTCGCCGACGGCTTCGAAGCGGCCGGCGGCCTCGTAGTACTCCTGCAGCGTGTACACGCCGGGGATGCGCCAGTGACCCGAGTGGGGATTGACCAGCGGACTGCCCGCCGCCCGCATGATCCAGCTCACGAAGTTCGCACACCACGGCTCGTCGGCGCCCTCGGAGAAGAACGTTCCCGGTCGCTGGGCGGCGTGTTCGCGCCGCACCGCTTCGACGATCCGCAGCTGACCCGGCGTGAGTTCCGACGCGTCGACCTGCGGAAATTCGGCGGTGTCCCACGGCAACCAGCGTTCGGGCACGGCCTGCCACGCGACCAGGCCGACGCCGGCGACGACGACTGCGACCAGCGCCGCGGCGATCGCGGTCCGCCGACCCCGCCGACGTACCGGGCGTGTGCGCGCAGCGGCACCCGCGGGTCGGTCGGCAGTCGGGTCGGCGCTCACCTCGACGAGTGTAGGCATCGTTCGCGCCGACCGGACCCGACCCGGCCTCGCCCGCAGGGGCCGCACGCGGTCTTGGCACAATGGGACGCCGGTCGGGGGGCGCAAGGCGATCCAAGGAGAGAACGCGGTGGACGAGTCAGCTCACGAGCCGATCCTGCGTGCGGGGGACACGTGCCGGGAGATCGCGACCGCGGATCGCGTCGCGTGCATCGTCGACGCCGCGGACTATTTCCTGCATGCGAAGTCGGCTCTCATGCAGGCGCGGCGGCGCATCGTCCTCATCGGCTGGGACGTGGACACACGCATCAGGCTCGACCCCCGTACCGCCGACGACGAGGTCCCGGACGTGCTCGGTGACTTCCTGCGGTGGCTCATCGACAACCGCCCGGAACTGGAGATCCACGTCCTGCGCTGGAGTACCGGCGCGTTCACCGGAATCCTGCGCGGAGTCGCGCCGCCCTTCGTCCAGGACCTGCTCACCGGTCGCCGGCTGCACTACCGGATCGACGCCGCGCACCCCGTCTCCGCCGCCCATCACCAGAAGATCGCGGTGATCGACGACCAGTTCGCCTTCTGCGGCGGCATCGACATGACCGTCAACCGCTGGGACACGTCGGAACACCTGTCACACAACGAGTTCCGTCGAGACCCCGACGGCCGACCGCACGGTCCGTGGCACGATGTCACCGTCGCCCTCGACGGTGACGCCGCACGAGTGGTCGCCTCCGTCGCGCTCGACCGCTGGGAAGCCGCCACGGGCGAATGCCTCAAGCCCCTCGTCGACACCGACGGCCCCGACATCTGGCCGACGGATCTCGACGTCACGTTCACCGACTGCGACGTCGCGGTGGCGCGGACGATCCCGCAGTACGACAACCGGCCCCAGGTCGAGGAGATCCGGCTCTTGTACCGCGCTGCTTTCGCCGCGGCACGCCGCACCATCTACATCGAGAGCCAGTACCTGGCGGCCCGGGAGGTCGCGGATGCGCTGGCGGAACGTCTGGCCGAGCCCGAGGGGCCCGAGATCGTCCTGGTGCTGCCCCGGAACGCGGACAGCCCGGTGGAACGACTCGCCATGGACGGCGCGCGGCACAAGCTCCTGCAACTCCTGTGGCGCGCCGACAAATACGACCGGTTCCGCGCGTACTACCCGGTGACCGCCGACGGTGACCCGATCTACGTGCACGCCAAGGTGCTGATCGTCGACGACGTCCTCCTGCGCATCGGATCGTCGAACCTCAACAACCGGTCGCTGGGATTCGACAGTGAGTGCGACGTCGCCATCGAGGCCGATCCGCACGATCCGGCGGACGGGAACCTGCGGGAGACCATTCTGTCCATGCGTACGCGCTTGTTGTCCGAACATCTGGGCGTCGACGGCCAGGTGTTCGACGATGCTGTGGCACAGGAAGATTCACTCGTGCGCGCAGTCGATCGCCTGACCGGGCCGGGGCGGACACTCGAGGCGTTCGATCGCGAGACGATCGACGGCGAGCAGTCCCTCATCGCGGAGAACGAACTCGTCGACCCCGAGGACGCGAGAGTCGGCACGATCGACCGGCTCTATCGCGCGGTCATCCGGCGCGGCACTCGGAACCTGTTGCGCCGCTGATCGTCACACGCGTGCGCGGGCGACTTCGACGGCCGGGGCGATGATCGCGGCGAGGTCGGACGCCACATCCCGATCGCCTTCGGGAGGCATCGCGATGTAGCTGAGCGCCATCCGGGTGATCGCACGCGAGATCCGCACCACGTCGGAGTCGTGCATCGACAGCCAGGTGGACTCGCGGAAGGCGTCGGCCAACCGGTCGGCCGCCGTGGTGATGATCGGCGCGGCGTCGGTGGTGATCAGCTTCATGAGGTCGGGTTTGGCCTCGCCGGACAGCAGCGAGGCGATCAGCGGATCGGTGGCGACCCCGGCGAAGAACTCACCGAAACCCTTGTGCAGGGCTTCGGTGACGTCGCCGACGGAACCGGCAAGCGAATCCGCCACATGGCCCGCGAATCGGCCTGCCAACCGGACCGCGTAACCCTGCGCGAGTCCGTAGCGGGACCCGAACTCGTTGTAGACGGTCTGGCGGCTGACCCCGGTGGTGGCCGCGACATCGGACATGCGCACCTCCGCCCAGTCCCGTTCCAGCAGCAGGTCGTGCAGTCCATCGAGCAGCGAGTTGCGCAGCAGGGCCTTGCTGTCCTGTGCGTAGTTGCGGGTGGTCATCCGCCGACGCCGGCCGGCTGGAGGGAGGACTCGATCTCGGCGCGCAGGGACCGCCCGGAACCCCCCCTTCCGATGCAGACCGCGCCGACGAGTCGACCGGCGGAGAACGAGCGGACGATCGAACTCGAATCGTCGAGCTCGACGTCGACACGATCTCCCGCGTTCGGCCACCCGACGAGCTGGATGTTGGTGGAATACTGCATCGTCCAGGCCAGTGGCACACGCGGCACGGGTGCGGCGGTGTCGGCGTTCAGCCCGAGGTCGGCGGCGATCGTCATGGCGACCAGTCTGCCGTGCTCGGTCGCGGTGAGCCACTGCTCCGCACGCATCGGCGCCCCGGTCAAAGGATGCGGACGCGCGGCGACGTCACCCGCGGCATAGACGCCGGGCACACCCGTTCGCAGCGAATCGTCGACGACGATGCCGGCCGGATCGACGGGAAGTCCAGCGCTGCGGGCCAAACCGAGCTCGGGTTCCATCCCGATCGCACTGATCACCGTCCCCGTCAACGTGCGCCCGTCAGACAGCGTCACCGAGTGTGGGCCGGTGGCGACGGGCACCGCGCCGGTGAGAATCCGCACACCACGTTCGCGATGCAGCGTTGCCACCGCCTCGGCCACCGTCGGCGGGACGACACGGGACAGGAGCGATGAACCGCGCTCGACCACGGTGACGCGCGATCCCTCACCGGGTGTCGCGACCGCCGCGGCGATCTCCAGACCGATCAGTCCGCCGCCGATGATGATCACTGGTCCGTCCGCGATCGCCTCCCGAAGTCCCTCCGCATCGCGCCGGGTGCGTAACGAGGAGGAAGGCGACGACTGGCCGGGCAACCGCCGGGCCCGTCCGCCGGTGGCCAGGACCAGCGCGTCGTAGGCGACCTCGGTGACGTCGGCGAGGCGGACCCGTCGCGACGAGGGGTCGACGTCGACGACTCGGGTCGAGGTCACGATGTCGATGCCCCGCTCCGACCAGTACCCGGGTGGACGGAGCGTGATCTTGGTGTCCGACAGGTCGCCGGCGACGAGGTTCTTGCTCAGGGCAGTCCGACGGTAGGGGAGGTGTGGCTCCTCTCCGAACACGGTGATCGTCCCGTCGAAACCGTTGCTACGCAGTGTCTCCGCGGCGGTGATGCCGGCGACGCCGGTACCGACGATCACCACCGATTCGCTCCCGGGGCCGCCGGCACGGGCGACGCTCACGGGCGGGCCACCTCGATCATCTCGAAATCGGCCTTTGCCGCACCGCAGTCCGGGCAGCTCCAGTCGTCGGGGATGTCGACCCAGCGTGTGCCCGGCTCGATGCCGTCCTCCGGCCAGCCGAGCTCCTCGTCGTATTCGAAACCGCAGACCTCACAACGGAAGAGCTTGAAGTTCATCGGACTGACACTCCTTCGCCGGAACCGCTCGGCCCACTCGCTTCGTCCTCGGCGCCGAGAAAGTCGACCTTCTCTCGCACACCGCAGTCAGGACACGCCCAGTCGTCCGGGACGTCGGACCATGCGGTGCCGGACGGGAACCCCTCACGGGGTGCGCCTGCGGTCTCGTCGTAGACGTAATCGCACACCGGGCAGCGGAATGTGCTCATCGCGGCGACACCCCGTGCTCGGCGAGGACGCGCTCCCGGCGATGCGGTGCGATGTTGATGCGTTCGACGTCTCCGTCGTAATGGTCGAGCACCCGCTTGTCCATCACCCGCCGCCAGATCGGCGGGAAGTAGGCGAGCGTGATCATGCTCGCGTATCCGCTCGGCAGATTCGGGGAGTCATCGAAGCTGCGGAGGGTCTGGTACCGCCGGGTGGGATTCGCGTGGTGATCGCTGTGCCGCTGGAGGTGGTACAGGAAGATGTTCGTGCAGATGTGGTCGGAGTTCCAGCTGTGCTCGGGTGTGCATCGTTCGTAGCGTCCGGTCGTCGTCTTCTGGCGGAGCAGACCGTAGTGCTCGAGATAGTTGACGGTCTCCAGCAGCGAGAACCCGTAGACGGCCTGGATCACGAGGAACGGCAGGATCTGCCAGCCGAAAGTCGCCATGAGCGCACCCCAGAGCACTATCGACATCGCCCACGCGTTGAGGACGTCGTTGCTCGGGTGCCAGAAGGGCTTGCCCGCTCGCTCGAGCCGCTTGCGCTCGAGTCCGACGGAGGACTTCAGGCTTCCCCAGACGCTGCGGGGAAGGAAGCGCCAGAACGATTCTCCGAAACGTGAGCTGGCCGGGTCCTCGGGCGTTGCGACCCGTACGTGGTGCCCGCGGTTGTGTTCGATGAAGAAGTGCCCGTAAAAGGTCTGGGCGAGAGTGATCTTCGACAGCCAGCGTTCGAGGTCGTCCTTCTTGTGGCCCAGTTCGTGAGCGGTGTTGATCCCGATCCCGCCCATCGCGCCGACCGACAGGGCCAGCCCGATCTTCGAGGCGAGACCGAGCCCGCCGTCGATACCGAGCCAGCTGAGGTCGTCGGCCGTCCACAGATAGCAGGCCATCACGAGGCTCGCGATCTGGAACGGGATGTAGACGTAGGTGCAGTAGCGGTAGTACTTGTCGTTCTCCAGCTGCTCCATCAGCTCGTCGGGCGGATTCGATCCGTCGGGCCCGAAGAAGACATCGAGGATGGGCAGCAGGACATAGACCAGCATCGGCCCGATCCACCACCAGACGGGCGAGAGGACCTCGAAGCCGTGGCCGACGGCATTGAAGCCGGCGACGAGCACCATCGCCAGGAAGATCGACGTCGGTGGTATCAGGCCGAGCAGCCACAGATGGCGCTTGCGGTCCTTCCACTCGAGGTGGGAGTCGTCCGCGGTGGATGGGGTCGATGCGGTACTCATGGGCGCTCCTGTAGGGACGGGGCTGTGACGTACAGCACTGGACATTAACCAAGACAATGTCCGTTGTCTAGACATAGTTGGTGATTTGTAAAGCGTGATTGCGAAGGCGGAGTCCGCCGAGGGCCTCGCTCATCCACGGCCGGTCGTTGTACAGGGGGTCGACCTCGCTCGCGATTGTGGGTGTTCGCGCTCGTTCGGTGTGTACTCAGATCCCCGGGACCCTCGTTCCCGCTCAGCGGTGCCGAGCGGGAATGAGGCCCGAGCGCCTCTCACTATGGAGTTGTCAAAGGACGGTCGCGGTCCCGGACGTCAGCCGGGTGCGGAAGGTGCTACGCGAAATTGTCTGCTGGTTGGGTGTGGTCAGGCGGCGTTGTCGAGTCGCATGGTGCGCCGGTTGTAGGCGGGTAGCGGACGTCGTTGTGGGTCAATGTCGGCGGGCGGGATGAGCCAGGGGTGTCGGTCGTAGCCGAGGACGATGTCCCAGCCGTGGTGGTGGACTTGTGTGTGGCAGCGTTGGCAGAGTAGACACCCGTTGTCGAGGTCGGTGGGTCCGCCATCAGCCCAGTGCTCGATGTGGTGGACTTGCGTATGCGATGGCGGTGCACCACATTTGATGCAGCAGCCATCTCTGACGATCACGGCTTTACGTAGGTGCGCCGGGAACAACCGCCGGGCGTGCCCCATCTGCAATGGAACTCCCTCACTGTCGAGAACGATCTCGGTCAACGACCCGTCGCACGACAGTCGTTTCGCGGTGGCCTGGCTGACGGATCCAGTCCACGGCAGGGTTGCCGGGTCGGCGCCGGCGGCGGGGATGGTCACCAACAGCTGCGTGCGGGGACTGCCGATGCTGTCGATGCTCGCACCCAATGCGGCTTGGTCGAGGATCAACTCGAAGGCGTCGGCGCGGCGTTGCTCGGCGGTGCGTCGGTCGTCTGCGCCGTCGGGTTCAGGTCGTGGGCAGGATCGTTCGTCAATCATCGCGAGGAACTTCTCGCCGACCGTCTGGGTCAGGTCGGCGCGGATGTCGATGCGGCCGTCGTCGATGGTGTGGACGTTGACGGTGTTCAACGACGAGTCGTCGGCGGCGGGGATACCGGTGACGGTGGCGTCGGCAAGGGTGTTGGCGATGGTGCGGGCGTGTTCAACCACTTGTGCCGGCGTCGCGCCCGAGAGTGCTTGACCGATGAGTTCGATCTCGTAGGCACTCTTGTCGTTGTCGGAAAGTCCTTCGGGACAGCGTTTGTCGATGTGCGACATCCCGCGGACGATGGCATCGACGACTTCGGATGACAGGCGTCCGTCGGCGGCGTGACGAGCCAGGGCGGGCAGCGTGGGTAGGCCGTCGACGCTTCGCATGATGCGTGAGGCGATGGCGGGTGCATGTCCCATCTCGATCAAGAGCTGCCGGGTGGTGCCACCTGCCTTGTGTGCGACTCCGCGTTCGTCGAGTTGTGCTGTGTGGGTAGTGATCTGGTGATCGACGGCGTTGCGGATCAACCGGAGCACGTTCAATGCGTCGAATGTTGCTGTGCCCGTGGGGTCGTCGGCGGGCGGTGCGGTCTCGATGAGCTGGTCGAGGAGGGTGGTGAGCTCTGGCATGACTCCAAGGTACAGGAACATTCGTGGCTCTTCTGACGTCGAAGTGGGTTCCTTTTCGCGAGCCTAACGCACGCAACGCCCAGTCTCGCTTAGGTTTTGATTTGCGAAGAACAAGACCAAAGGAGTGGGCGTTGCGCACTGTCAGAGTACTGCAGAAGTTGCTCGGAATCGAGCGTGCCCGTGTTGTGGGTGTCAGGTTCGATGAGGATGACCGCGGGCAGATGGTGGTCGTGTCGCTGGAACTGCACAAGAACGCACGATCACGGTGCCCGCAATGTAAGAAGCGCTGCCCTGGTTACGATCAACCTGCGGCGCCGCGACGGTGGCGACATCTCGACATGGGCGGTTGGCGGTGCTTCCTCGAGTTGCCCGCCAAGCGTGTGCAGTGTCCTCGCCATGATGTGAAGACTGAGTTGGTTCCGTGGGCACGTCCGGAAGCGAAGATGACCAGGGCGTTCGACGACACCGTCGCATGGCTGTGCGCGCACGCCCCGATGACCGCGGTCAGTGCCTATCTGCGGGTCTCCTGGCGGACGGTATCTCGTATCGTCGAGCGCGTGGTCGACGACCATGTCGGACTCACTAAACGCTTGAACGGGTTGCGGCGCATCGGTATCGATGAGATCGCCTATCGCAAGGGCCGCCGGTACCTGGTTGTCGTGGTCAATCATGACACAGGTCAGTTGGTATGGGCGGGTGAGGGCGCCAAAAAGGAGACGATCGAGCGGTTCTTTGATGAACTGGGTGATGTGCGCGCACGCAGGATCACCCATATCAGTGCTGATGGCGCCGAGTACATCGGTGCGGTCCTCGCCGAGCAGGCGCCGGGGGCGTACTGGTGTATGGACCCATTTCATGTGCTGCAGTGGGTCAATCAGGCGTTGGACCGGTGCCGGTCTCGGGTGATGAGTCGGATAGCCGGCTTGTCGAAGGTGGAACGTGGCCGGTTGAGGTGGGCGTTGTTGAAGAATCCTGACAGCCTCACCGAGAACCAGGAGCGGTTGCAGTCCATCGTGGTCAGCGATGCCAACAGTGTGCTGGCCCGTGCGTATCAGATGAAAGAAGAGATACGGCACATACTTTCAGGTGCCTACTTGTCATGTTGGGCGCCGTTGCGGCGGTGGTTGAAGAAGGCGGAGGCTTGTGACATACCAGAGATTCGCACCCTGGCGCCGAGTATCCGTAAACGTGAGGTCCAGATCTTTAACGCGGTCGAGTGTCAGATGAGCAATGCGCGAGTCGAAGCAACGAACTGCCATCTGCGGTCATTGACAAAGCGGTCGTACGGATTTCACACTCCCGACGCTTTGATCGCGATGGCGAACCTCACCAGGGGCGGCGCATGCCCAGAACTCCCACATCGAAACTGACCGAAAACCGCCCACTTTCAGATCAGGAGATCCACATTCGTTCGATTTCGAGGATTTTCCACAAGCCGGGGATCGCGAAATTTTCGACTGTGCAGTCGATTTCGTCGACTGTGCGTAAACCGTTGACAGTGGTGAACTACCGTCACACCCGTCTCGCAAACCGGCCCGAATGGGGGCGCATTTCAGGATGAGTCGGTTCGAGTTGGGGAACATGCGGAGTGCGTCCCGCCGGGCCTTCGCGCTCTCGCCTTGGGTTGCAGTCGCACGTCCCGTTGCTCCGTTTGAGCTGGCGGCATCTCACTTGAAGGACCTGAACGGCAGAGGATACTGCCCGCGCCGCATGGGCGCACGCTCGGCGAGCTCACTGGTTCCACAGCATGCCCGCGCGGAGTGGAGCAGCGGTCGGTGGCTGTAGGACCGGAGGCCGGCGCGTAGAGACGGGCGCTGGTCTCCATTGATTCGCAGCCACATTCACGCGCGTATGTGCTGATCTCGGTCGCCCTGTCGCGTCGCGAGGTAACCCGCTGATCCGCGACGCCCCGGCCGGGTCCACTGTCCGCGGACGACGTGCAGTGTCGACTTGTGAACGCATGACTCGGCCAGAGGTGTGGTCAAGTAGTGCGGGCGGGTGGGACGCGTGTCCGCTGTCCTGGGCAGGCGACCGGTGCGCGACCGCCCTCCATCACGACGGAGTCCAGCCACTCGCGGACCGCGCATCGTCGAAAATGAAGAATCCCCAACCCCGCTCAGCGGAGTTGGGGATTCGGTGTCAGGCCGCGGTCCGGTGGGATACTCGGGCAGCGGTGTCTTTGCTCGGTCTCAGGGCGTGTTGATCCAGTCCAGGATCGACTGGCCGGCGCGGGGATCGCCGTTGTTGATGCCGATGACCGCGCCGATGGCAGCGCCGACGCCGGCGCCCCAGACGCAGCCGACGATGATGATGCAGCCGATGACGAGTCCGGCGAGCGCGCCGATCGCGGTCGTGACGTTTCCGCCGCGGTTCCAGCCATTGGTGATGTGCCAGATCATCTTCTGGTAGGCGCGGTCCTTCTTCGCCGACGCCGGGCGGACGCCGGCCGCGATCGCGGCGCGCGCCTCAGGGGAGAGGATCGGCGTGAACGTCGCCTGGGTGCGATCGGCGGAGACCTGCGCGCGCATCGGAACCGCGGCGCCGTCGAAAGGCAGCACGAGTCCGATCCGTTCGATGGTCCGTCCGCGGGAGTCGACGACCTGGAGCTCCTGCTCGCCCGCGACGAACGTCGCGTTGCGCAGCTGGGAGACGATGGAGGTCCCGTCGGCGGACGCGCTCGAGTGGTGGGACGGCAGCGCGGGCGCGGGTGCGCCGTTGGCGGTGCCGAAGGAGATGGTGAGTGCCGAGATGGCCAGGGCCATGACGGCGATCAGGCGATTGCGCTTCATCGGTTCTGGATTCCGCTTTCGTCGAGTGGATGGTGTGCGCGATCCGACGGACGGCACATCAGGTGTGGCTCGGCGAATGTGCGTTATGTCGGGTTCGGCGCAGTGATTGTCCCATCAGAGGTTGTCTTCCGTCCGACCGGAGGCTCGGCGTGGGCCGTCCGGATGACGCATCGGACATCGGTCGGCCGCTCCCGGCGCGAGCGAATCACCTGGAATGATTCATCATCCGCATTGATGGCGTCACTAATTGACTTGGACATGAATGGATGACCGACTCTACGGTCGGGACATGGCCGAACTCGGCGCGAGGCCGTCGCCGACGGCGACCGCCACTCCGGCAGACGCAGACTCACAAGGAATGGGACCACGATGACCATTGCGCACCGACCCGCACCGCTGACGACGCAGGACCTCACCGGCCAGCTGATCATCGCGGGTGAGCGGGTGACCGGCTCCGGGAATGCCGTCCACGGCATCGACCCCACCACCGGTGGGCGACTGCTGCCCGCATACGCACACGGCACCGAGGCCGATGTCGTCCGTGCGACCGCGGCCGCGGCGGACGCCTTCGCGCCCTACCGGGCGACCTCGTCGGAGGACCGGGCGCACTTCCTCTCCACGATCGCCGACAACCTCGACGCCGCGACCGAGGTCCTCGTCGAGCGCGCGGTCGCCGAGACCGGGCTCCCGGCGGCGCGCATCACCGGCGAGGTCGGTCGTACCTCGGGCCAGCTCCGCCTGTTCGCCTCGGTGCTGCGGGAGGGCAGCTGGCACGGCGCCCGGATCGACCCCGCACGCCCGGACCGCACGCCACAGCCGCGCGCCGACATCCGGCAGCGCAAGATCCCGCTCGGGCCGGTGGCCGTCTTCGGCGCCAGCAACTTCCCGCTCGCGTTCTCGGTCGCCGGCGGCGACACCGCATCGGCGCTCGCGGCCGGGTGTCCGGTCGTGGTCAAGGCGCACGACGCCCACCCCGGCACATCGGAACTCGTCGGCCGTCTGATCACCGACGCGGTCGCCGTCACCGGGATGCCTGCGGGTACGTTCTCGCTGCTGTACGGCGCCGGACCCGAGCTCGGCATCGCACTTGTCACCGACCCGCACATCAAGGCGGTGGGATTCACCGGATCACGTTCGGGTGGAACGGCTCTCGTCGCAGCCGCGGCATCTCGGCCCGAACCCATCCCGGTGTATGCGGAGATGAGTTCGATCAACCCCGTCTTCCCGCTCGATGGTGCGCTGCGCGCCGACGCGGCGGGCCTCGGCCGCGCGTTCGTCGGCTCACTGACGATGGGATCGGGACAGTTCTGCACCAATCCCGGCCTCGTCATCGCCGTCGACGGCCCCGACCTCGACACCTTCGTCGCTGCGGCCGCCGAAGCGATCTCCGCGTCCACCCCGACGCCGATGCTGACTCCGGGAATCGCTGCGAGCTACGCGTCGGGTGTGGACGAGTTCGTCTCCGCCGCGGACGTCATCGCTCGGTCGGAGGAGTCGAATGCGCCCAATACGTGTCGGGCCGCGCTCTTCGGCACCGATGCCGAGACCTTCCTCGCGTCGGCGACGTTGCAACAGGAGATCTTCGGGTCGTCGAGCCTCGTGGTGCGATGCCGAGATGCGCAGCAGGTACGAGAGGTGGCCGCAGAGCTCGAAGGTCAGCTCACCGCGACCGTCCATGCCGTGGACTCCGACCGGGAGGATGCCCGCATCCTGCTCGAGGCCCTGGAACTCAAGGCCGGCCGAATCCTCTTCAACGGGTGGCCGACCGGTGTCGAGGTCGGACACGCGATGGTCCACGGCGGACCGTATCCGTCCACCTCCGACAGCCGTACCACCAGCGTCGGGTCGCTCGCCATCGAGCGATTCCTGCGACCCGTGGCCTATCAAGACGTTCCGCCGGCACTGCTGCCGCGGCCGATCGCCGACGGCAACCCCGACAACATCTGGCGCCGCGTCGACGGCGAACTCATCCGCGACTGAACCACACCCCATCCAAGGAGTCCCAATGCTCAACGGCGTCCTGTTCTTTCCCGTCACACCCTTCGACAGCAGCGGTGAGGTGGACTACCGGCGCCTCGCCGAACACATCGACCGCGGGGTGGCGGCCGGCCCCGGTGGCGTCTTCGTCGCCTGCGGCACCGGCGAGTTCCACGCGCTCGGACTCGAGGAATTCGGCCGGATCGTCCGGTGCGCGGTCGAGACCGTCGCGGGTCGCGTCCCGGTGTTCGCCGGTGCCGGCGGCTCGATCATCCAGGCCCGGGAGTTCGCGGTGAGTGCGAAAGCCAATGGCGCCGAGGGTATCCTGCTGCTGCCCCCGTACCTGGTGACGATGCCACCGGCCGGCCTCGCCGAGTACACGCGATCTGTCGCGGCGGCCACCGACCTGCCGCTGATCGTCTACAACCGTGGCAACGCGGTGTTCGACGAGGAGTCGGCGATCAAGGTCGCCCAGCTGCCGACCGTCATCGGTTTCAAGGACGGCACCGGGGACCTCGACAACGTGTCGCGCATCGTGATCGCGGTGAAAGAGGCGCTGGGGGACTCCAAGGAGTTCCTGTTCTTCAACGGCCTGCCCACCGCGGAGATCACGCAACAGGCCTACCGTGCCATCGGGGTGACCCTGTACTCGTCGGCGACCTTCGCCTTCGCCCCGGAACTGGCTCTCGCCTTCTACAACTCGCTGGAGAACGGCGACGTCGAGTTGACCGAGGCGTTGTTGCGAGAGTTCTTCCATCCCTTGGTCCGTCTGCGTAACACCGTGCCGGGGTACGCCGTCGCGCTCGTGAAGCACGGTGTGACGATGGAAGGGATCGAAGCCGGCCCGGTACGCGCGCCGTTGGTTCAGCCGACGCCTGAGCACCAGGCCGAGCTCGAGCGGATCACCGCAGCCGGCCGGGCGGTGCTGGCAACCACTCTCGCCGTCCAGGCCGCGGTCTGAGAAGTCATGTCGACGAACACGATGGACACGGCGCCGGTCGGCTTGTCCGCCATCGAGACTCCACGGGCCGACACCACGATCGCGAAGGTCACCGTCACCCCGGTCGCCTTCGTCGACCCGCCGTTGCTCAACACGGTGGGTGTTCACCAGCCCTACGCACTCCGGGCGATCATCGTGATCGAGACGGCCGATGGTGTGCGCGGACTCGGCGAGACCTACGCCGACACCGCCCATCTCACCCGGATGGAGGCCGCCGCCGAGGCGATCATCGGTCTCGACGCGTTCGCACTCCACCGCCTCCGGGACGCGATCGACGCCCGGATCTCGACGCTGACGGTCACCGGAGGCGACGGGGTCGCCGGGATGATCACCACGGCCAGCACGACCGATCGTGTCTTCTCGCCGTTCGAGGTCGCCTGTCTGGACATCCAGGGCAAGACCCTCGGCCGCCCGGTGAGCGACCTGCTGGGCGGACGTGTGCGGGACCGGGTTCCGTTCAGCGCGTATCTGTTCTACAAATGGGCGGCCCACCCCGGCGCCGCCGGCACCAACGGTCTGCCGGACGAATGGGGTGAGGCGATCGACCCGGGCGGCTTGATCCGACAGGCCCATCGGATGATCGACCGGTACGGGTTCACCGCTATCAAACTCAAGGGCGGGGTGTTCGACCCCGACGAGGAGATCGCCGCGATCAAGGCGCTGCACGCGGAGTTTCCCGGCATGCCGCTACGTCTCGACCCCAACGCGGCGTGGACCGTGGAGACGTCGCTGCGCGTAGCGGCGGAGCTCGAGGGCATCGTCGAGTACCTGGAGGACCCGACCCCGGGCCTCGACGGGATGGCCCGGGTCGCCGAGCAGGCGAGCATGCCGCTCGCGACCAACATGTGTGTCGTGGCCTTCGACCATCTCGAACCCGCGGTGCGGAAGCGGTCGGTCTCGGTCGTGCTGTCCGACCACCACTATTGGGGCGGACTGCAGCGGTCGCGCCTCCTCGGCGGAATCTGCGACACCTTCGGACTGGGCCTGTCGATGCACTCCAACTCCCACCTGGGTATCAGTCTCGCCGCGATGGTGCATCTGGCGTCCGCGACACCCAACCTCACCTACGCCTGTGACACCCACTGGCCCTGGAAGACCGAGGATGTGGTCAAGCCAGGAGCCCTCCGCATCGTCGACGGTGCGGTACCGGTCCCGACCGGCCCGGGACTGGGTGTCGAACTCGACGAGGAGTCGCTCGAGGCGCTGCACCAGCAGTACCTCGACTGCGGCATCTGCGATCGGGACGACACCGGCTACATGCAGTCCATCGATCCCGGCTTCGTGAACTCCAGCCCGCGGTGGTGACCACCGGACGCGGTCTGGATGAACCCTCGACCGGCACCGGAGACGTCGGCTAGCGTCATCCACACCACCCCGTAGATCACGGGCCACGATGCCGAAAGTGGATCGATGTTCTCTCTGTCGCGCCTGTCCTGCTTCATCGCGGTCGCCGAGGAGCTGCATTTCGGCCGAGCCGCCGAGCGGCTGCACATGACGCAACCCCCGCTGAGCCGGCAGATCCAGCAGCTGGAGCACGAACTCGGCGTCCAGCTGATCGAACGCAGCAGCCGGGCGGTGTCGCTCACCGCGGCCGGTGCGGCATTCCTTCCCGACGCGCGGCGGATCGTGGCGCTCGCCGAGGGGGCGGCGCTGACCGTCCGCCGCGTGCCGGCCGGCGACCTGGGGACCGTCAACATCGGTTTCACGGGTGCCTCGGCGCGGGCGGTGTTGCCCCGCCTCATGCAGACCGCCCGTGAGAAGCTGCCCGACGTACGGCTCGTGCTGCGGGAGATGGTCACCGTCGCGCAGGTCGAGGCGCTGGTTCGTGGGGATCTCGACCTCGGCATCGTCCGGCCACCGATCTCCCGGCCCGGTGTGAATTCTCGTCCGCTGCACCATGAACGGCTGGTCGCCGCCTTGCCCGCCGATCACGAGTTCGCCGACGTCGAGCACCTGGCGATCGAGGACTTCGACGGTCAGGCGGTCATCATGTACTCGCCCACGGACGCTCGGTACTTCAACGAGCTGCTCATCAGTACGTTCACCGCGGTCGGGGCATCGCCCCGCTACGTCCAGTACGTCACCCAGGTGCACACCATGCTCGTGCTGGTGCATTCCGGGTTGGGTATGGCGCTGGTGCCGGAGTCAGCGATGACCATGCACCCCGACGGCGTGGTCTTCAAGGAGGTGACCGCGATCCGCGATCGCCCCGTACAGATGAACATCGCCTGGCGTGCCGACAACGCCAACCCGGCCCTGGCGCGGCTGATGAGAGACGTTCTGCCTGAACGGGAATGGATCTGACGGCGACCTGGGTTCTCGGAGAACCGATTCCCGTCGACTGTGCGCCATTCCCGTCGACTGTGCGTCAATTCCCGTCGACTGGACCGGCAGAACTCACTTCGTCGACGCTACCTCGATCGAAGTCGCGTCGACGAAAGGAAGTCTGCTGGTCGATCTCCGCCGGAAGGTGGTGATCAGGCAGCTGAGACCGACGCTCCGGAGAGCCGGTCAGACTGCGGCGCGTACCGGAGGCTTGACCGCGACCACCGGACACTGTGCGTCGAGCAGCACGCGCTGGACCACGCTGCCGGTCAGCAGTTTGCCGACCGGTGAACGCCTGCGCTGGCCGATCACCAGGAGCTCGGCCGCGTCGTCGTAAGACGCGTCGATGAGTTGATCGGCGTGCGACAGACCCGGATCGTTCTCGGCGACACGGTAGTCCACCTCGCCGGCCGCCGCGACGTCCCGGGCCTCCTCGAGATCGATCAGGAACTGCGGGGACGCGGCATCATCACCGTCGGCCACGACCACGACGTCGGTGCCGCGCATCCGGGCCTCGGCGAAGCCGAACGGAAGTGCGCCGCGACCTTCGGGTGTCGGGAGATAGCTGAGGACGACAGACATCAGATGTCCTTTCGCAGCGCGGGATTCGGGGCGACGACCGGGGTCGACAGATCGCCTGTCCGGAGGAACGACTCGAGGTTGGCGAGGGTGAGTTCTTCCATGGCGGCACGGGTCTCGACCGTGCCGCTCGCGAGGTGGGGGAGAAGCACGACGTTGTCCATCGACAGCAGCTCCGCGGGTACCTCCGGCTCGTGTGCGAACACGTCCAGGCCGGCGCCGGCCAGTCGTCCGTGCCGAAGCAGGTCGACGAGCGCGTTCTCGTCGACGACGCTGCCGCGGGCCACGTTGATGAGGTAGCCGTCGGGACCCAACGCCTCGAGGACGTCTCGATCGACGAGATGGCGCGTGTTCGCTCCACCGGCGGCCGCGACGATCAGCACGTCTGCCTGCGCGGCGAGCTCGACCGGTGACGCCGCGTAGCGGTACGGGGAGCCGGCCACCGGGCGCCGGTTGTGGTACGAGATCCGGCAGCCGAAGGCCTCGAGACGGTGGGCGATCGCGGACCCGATGCGCCCCAGCCCGAGGATGCCGATGTCGGTACCGGAGACCTTGCGGGTGAGGGGCACGTTGCCCTCCGCGGGCCAGCGTCCGGCGCGGACGAACCGATCGGCCGCGGAGAGTCCCCGCATCGTGTCGAGCAGCAGTCCGACGGCGGTGTCGGCGACACAGTCGGTGAGGACGTCCGGGGTGTTGCTGACCCCGATGCCGAGTTCGGTTGCTCGAGCGACGTCGGTGGTGTCGTATCCGACGCCGAAGTGGACGATGGCGCCGAGGTTCGGCAGTGCGGCCATCAGGCCGGCGTCGACCCCGGTCCGGCCGGAGGTCACGACCGCGGTCACCGCCTCTGCATTGCGTGCGAGGAAGGAAGCCCGCGTCTGGTCGTCGTCCGGCAGTCGCTCGGCGCCATAGGTGTCGGCGAGGCGCTCCTCGAGCGAGGGCTTGAGGGGTCCGACTCGCAGAACAGAGCCGTGCTGAAATGAAAAAGACTCTGGTGCAACGGGTTCCGGTGCTGTCACGGTACCGGCCGAACTGCTCGTCATGATTGACCTCCAGGAGTGCAGGACACAGACCGGTCCTTCGGTGGATGGGTTCCACGCTAGAAGCGGGCACGGATACCTGTCCAACACGCAAATAACATGGATCGATACTCAAACAGTATGGATGCGGCGTCGTCGATTCGGAAGGCGGAACGCCGGAGAGGAAAACTGTCAGGTCAGCGGCGTTTTCGAGCGATCCGGGCGTCGGCCCGGATGCTCTGCGGGAGGGGCCAAAAGCCGCCGAAACGGCCTTCTACTGGGCTTTTGCTCTGTTGACGCCGTCATTCCCACGCTCATAGCGTGTGTCTACCGTCACAAACGCGGTCGAGCCCACCGCGAGATCACCCCCAGCTTCTCTGTCAACGGAGGTTCCCATGCAGATCGCAGCCCTGCGATCCCGGAAGCGCCCCGCGGCGTGTCTGATGACCCTGTCCGCGGTGGCCGTGCTCGCCGCCAGCGGTTGCAGCGTCGCGAACACGACCGCCGGCGAGAGCGCCTCCCCGGACACCCTGCGCATCGTCCTGCCCCAGGAACCGCCCACCCTGGAACCCTGCGATGCCTCCCTCACCGCGACCGGCGTCGTCGTCCGATCCAACATCACCGAGCCCCTCATCGAACGAAACCCGGACAGCGGCGCCCTGGAGCCGAGTCTCGCGACCGCGTGGAGGCAGGTGGAGCCGAACGTCTGGCGATTCACCACGGCCTCGGGGGTTGAGTTCAGCAACGGGCAGCCGTTCGACGCCGAGGATGCCGCGTTCTCGATCCGCCGCACGTTCAACGGCGCTATCGGTTGCGACGTCAACGGCTACGTCTTCGACGACAGCACGCGCGAGGTGAGTGTCGTCGACCCGAACACGATCGAGGTCCGGACGGAAACGCCCGATCCGATCCTCCCGCTGCGCCTGTCCTTCATCGAGATCGTCCCGCGTACCACCGTTGCCGATGACAAGGTGCGCGTCCCGATCGGGACCGGGCCCTACATGGTCGACTTCTGGGATTCCGGCCAGCGGGTCGCGCTCAAGGCGAATCCGAACTATCACGGCGACGCGCCGCAGTTCAGCCGCGCGGTGTACCAGTGGCGCGGCGAGGGCAGCGTGCGCGCCGCGATGGTGACCAACGACGAGGCGGACATCGCCACGTCGCTGGGGCCCGAGGACGGAGCAGGCGATCTCGGCACCGCCTACACCAACAACGAGACGACGGCGCTGCGCATGCAGGCCACCGATGCCCCGCTGAACGATCAACGGGTGCGGGAGGCCATCGATCACGCCATCAATCGCGACGGTATCGTCAGCGCGCTGTTCCAGGGGCTCGGCACCCCCGCGGCCCAGCTGGTCGGCAAGGGCATCGTCGGGTACAACGATCGGCTCGAGCCGACCTCCTACGACCTGGACCGTGCGAAGGAACTGGTCGACGAAGCCCGGGCCGACGGTGTACCGGTCGACCGCACGATCCGGCTGATCGGGCGTACGGGCCAGTTCCCGAAGATCAACGAGACCATCGAGAACATCCAGTTCACCCTCGACCGGATCGGCCTGGACGTCGACATCGAGATGATGGACACGTCCGGTCAGATGCAGTACCAGACAAGGCCGTTCGTTCCCGGATCGGGACCCGTGCTGTTGATGATCATGCACGGCAACCAGGCCGGTGACACCCAGTTCACCCTGGACCAGTACATGTTGTCCGACGGCTACCAGAGCACCTACGGCACCGCGGCGTACGACGAGCAGATCCGCGCCGCCGAGGCGCTGACCGGAGCGGTACGTCAGGATGCACTCGCCGCGGTACTGGCGGCCGAACCCCGCGAGATCCGCCAATATGCCTACATCGCGCACATGCAAGCGGTCCTCGGTAAATCGAGTCGTATTGCCTACCAGCCCAATTCGGCCACCGGCGATGAGATGCGTCTCGCCGAGATGACCCACGCGCCAGCCCAGAACGACTGAAACAGAGGCGATGACCGATGCTCACCTTCCTCCGGCGCCGGATGTTCACCAGCCTGATCCCGCTGATCATCGTCTTGTTCGGCGTGTTCTTCATGGCTCGGCTGACCGGCGACCCCACCAATCTGTACCTACCCGTCTCCGCCACCCCGGATCAGCGTGCCGAGTTCGCCGCGGCCAACGGGCTCGACAAGCCGATCTGGCAGCAGATGACCGACTATCTGACCGGGGTGCTGCACCTCGACTTCGGTGAGTCGCTCAAGACGGGGCAGGAGGCGGCAGGCATGGCGCTCCGCGCCTTCCCGGCCACCCTGCAGCTCGCGTTCGTCACGTTGATCCTGTCGATCCTCGGGTCGATCGTGATCGGCTGCTGGGCGGCCTACCGGCCGAACTCCCTCGCCGACCGCTTCTCGAGCCTGCTGTCGATGACCGCGGCCAGCGTCCCCGACTTCTGGTTCGCGATCACCGGGATCTGGATCTTCGCGGTGGTGTTCGGCTGGTTGCCGACGTCGGGGACCGGCGGGATGCTGGCCTGGGTCCTGCCCATCGCGACCCTGATGATCCGGCCGCTCGGCGTACTCACCCAGGTCGTGCGCGGTGCCATGGTCTCCGCGCTCTCGGCGCCCTACGTCAAGGTGGCACGCAGCAAGGGGGCGGGGGATCTGCGGATCGTCACCCACCACGCCCTGCGCAACGCGGCCGCCCCGGCCCTCACCGTCGCAGGCGATCTCGCGGTCGGCCTGATCAACGGTGCGGTCATCGTCGAGGCCATCTTCGGATGGCCCGGCATCGGCAAGCTGATGATCGATTCGATCCTGCAACGTGACTTCGCGGTCCTGCAGGCAGCGGTGCTCCTCACCGCCATCAGCATCTTCATCCTGAACATCGTCATCGACGCGGGTCTCGCCCTTCTGGACCCCCGCGTTCGTGACAAGGCCACGGTCTAGTCGCCGGCGACCATCGAGGAGTTCTGACAAAATGTCCATCGTCACCGATCCCGTCGACACGACGAGTCCCGTCGCCTCGACCGACATCACCGGCGACTCCGTCGCCACCAAGAAGGTGCCAGCCGGGCAGCTGCCGTTGTGGCGGTTGCTGTTCCGCGACAAGTTCGCGACGGTCGCGGCGGGCATCCTGACCATCGTCCTGCTCACCGCGATCTTCGGTCCGTGGCTCGTCGGCGACGCCGCCACCGACCAGAACCTCGACGAGTCGAATCTCCCGCCGTTCAACCTGGACACGGGTTGGATGAACGTCCTCGGCACCGACCCGCTCGGACGCAGCATGCTCGCCCGGCTCATCGTCGCGTGTCAGACCACGCTGATGGTCTCTCTGCCCGCGGTGATCATCTCGTGCGTCGTCGGTTCGGCGATCGGCATGTGGGCGGGATACCACCGCGGGTGGCGGGAGACCACGGCGATGCGCATCGCCGACGTCATCATGAGCTTCCCGTCCCTGCTGCTCGCCGTCGTGATCCTGTACGTGTTCTCACCGAGTGCCGCCAACATCATCGCGGTGCTGGCGATCACCCGCATCCCGATCTACCTGCGGACCGCACGAGCCGAATCCGCCGAGCTCCAGAGCCGTGTGTTCGTCGACGCGGCAAGGACATTCGGCGCGAGCAGCGGTGCCATTCTTCGTGGTCACGTGATGCCGATCCTGCTTCCGACGCTGCTCACGGTCGCCACCCTCGACTTCTGTTACGTGATGCTCGCCGAGTCGTCGCTGTCGTTCCTCGGCATCGGAATCCAGCCGCCCGACATCAGCTGGGGACTGATGGTGTCGCAGGGCCGGACCTACCTGCAGACCGCCTGGTGGCTGTCGTTCTTCCCCGGCCTGGCCATCGTCATCACGACCGTGTCGGCCACGATGCTGGCCGCATGGGCGCGGATCGCGACCGATCCCGGCCAGCGGTGGCGACTGACCACCCCGAACGCCCGCAAGCGGTTCTTCTCCTCACGAAAGGCGCTGCGATGAGTGCTCCTGCCCTCGACCGGCCCGATGCCGGCACCGACGACCGCGTCGCGCTCGACGTCGTCGACCTGACCGTCGATCTGCGGACCCCCACCGGGACCGTCCGCGCCGTCGATCATGTCTCCTTCTGTGCCCGGCGCGGCGAAACGCTGGCGCTGCTCGGCGAATCCGGGTGCGGCAAGTCGATGACCGCGCAGGCGCTGGTCGGTCTGCTCGACCCGATCGCCTCGGTCTCCGACGGGTCGATCACGCTCGACTCCGTCGACCTGGTCTCCGCGTCGCCGTCGAAGCGGCGCAACATCGCCGGCACCGAACTCGCGATCGTGTTCCAGGACGCACTGACCGCGCTCAACCCGGTCTACCCGGTCGGCACCCAGCTCGCCGAGCCGTTCCGCATCCATCGCCGGATGTCGAGGAAGAAGGCCCGCCTCGAGGCGATCGAACTGATGCGTCACGTGGGCATCCCGGAACCGGAGTCCCGGGTCGACTCTTATCCCCACCAGTTCTCGGGCGGGATGCGGCAGCGTCTGCTGATCGCGATGGCGGTGGCGCTGAGCCCCAAGGTGCTGCTCGCCGACGAACCCACCACCGCGCTCGACGTCACGGTGCAGGCCCAGATCATGGCCCTGCTGAGCCGCCTCCGCACCGAGCACGACATGGCGGTCGTCCTGATCACCCACGACCTCGCGCTCGTCGCCGAACAGGCCGACCGCGTCGCGATCATGTACGCCGGCAACGTCGTCGAGACCGGACCGGTCGCCGAGGTCTTCGGCAGTCCGAAACACCCGTACACCAAGGGACTTCTCGATTCGGTACCCGTCAGTGCCGAACGGGGCGCCGACCTGAAGTCGATCGGCGGGACCCCGCCCGACCTGCACTCCATCCCGGCGGGCTGCGTGTATCAGGCGCGGTGTCCGCTGGCTCGGGCGCGGTGCGTCCAGCAACGCCCGACCCTCACGGCCACCGGCGCCGACCGCGCCGCCGCCTGCCACTTCTCGGAGGAGATCGACAATGCCTGAGACGACGACGAGGTTCGACAAGGCCCCGGCTCCGGCGGGCGGGGTCGCCCCCGACACGAGCCGGGTCCTCGAGGTGCGCGACGTCGGAAAGACGTTCGCGGTGTCCGGCAAGGGCGGACGCAAGCAACTGCGGGCACTCGACGGGATCGACCTCGAGCTCCGCCGGGGCGAGACACTCGGACTCGTGGGCGAATCAGGTTGCGGCAAATCGACTCTCGCACGGACGCTGATGATGCTCGAGCGTCCCGACTCCGGCACCGTCCGTTGGGACGGCACCGATCCCTATCGGCTCAAGGGCAAGGACCTGCTCGCCCTGCGCCGCAAGGTGCAGATGGTGTTCCAGGATCCGTACGCCTCACTGAACAACCGCATGACGGCGGCCGAGATCATCGGCGAGCCGTGGCGCACCCACAAGGATCTGTACCCCCGCAAACGGGACCGGGCAGCTCGGGTACGCGAACTGCTGCACCTCGTCGGGCTGCGTCCGAGCGACGAACACCGCAGTCCCCAGGAGTTCTCCGGCGGTCAGCGTCAGCGGCTGGGGATCGCTCGCGCGCTGGCGCTCGATCCCGAGGTGATCATCTGCGACGAGCCGGTGTCCGCCCTGGATCTGTCGGTACAGGCACAGGTGCTGAACCTGCTCAACGAACTCCAGCAGGAACTCGACATCTCCTACATCTTCATCTCCCATGACCTGTCCGTGGTCCGGCACGTGGCCGACCGGGTCGCGGTGATGTACCTCGGCAGGATCGTGGAGACGGGCAGCACCGAAGCCGTGTTCGACCATCCCGCGCACCCCTACACCGAGGCGCTGATGTCCGCGGCGCCGACCCTCGACGCCGAGAACCGCCGTGAGCGAATCCTTCTCAGCGGCGAGGTGCCC
Source organism: Gordonia sp. G4 (assembly GCF_057770005.1). Taxonomy (NCBI): domain Bacteria; kingdom Bacillati; phylum Actinomycetota; class Actinomycetes; order Mycobacteriales; family Gordoniaceae; genus Gordonia; species Gordonia sp. G4. The sequence goes on along the minus strand of NZ_CM173442.1, from coordinate 4,883,118 downwards.
TCGCCGCTCAACCCGCCGTCGGGATGCCGCTTCCGGACGCGCTGCGCCCATGCCACCGACGTCTGCGCGACCGCCCTCCCGCCGGCCGTTGCCGACGGGCACCAGGCGGGTCACGTCGCCGAGTGCTACCACCCCCGCGGACGGGCCGCGCTGGGCATGCCCGCGCCGGCGGCATGAGTGCGCCCAGCATGAATGCCTCGGCCGCGTGAGCGTCGTCGCATGCGTGGTCATCGCCGTCGCCGTCTTCCTGGCGTCGTGCATGCAGGCCTCGATCGGCTTCGGGATGGGCATGCTCGCGGCACCGGTGGTTGCTCTGGTGGCGCCGACGCTGCTTCCCGGCATGTTGATCGCCTCCGCGACGACCGTGACGTTGCTGGTCGTCATCCGCGAGCGGGGGAGCCTGGACCTGCGCGGTACCGGGTGGGCGCTGATCGGCCGGGTCCCCGGGACCATCGCGGGCGCCCTGTTGCTGGTGTGGTTGCCGACCCGTGGGCTGTCGCTGTTGCTGGCCGCGGTCGTCCTCGGCGGGGTCGCGGTCGCGTCGGTCGGGTGGCGGCCGGCACCTGTGCGCCGCAACCTGGCGACCGCTGGCGCGGCGTCGGGATTGCTCGGCACGGCGACGTCCATCGGTGGACCACCCATGGCACTGGTGTACTCAGGCAAGGAGAACGCACACGTTCGCAGCAACATGAGTGCCTTCTTCCTCGTCGGAAGTCTGATGTCGCTGGGCGCACTCGCCGCGACCGGGAGCCTCCGAGCGGAGATCCTCTGGGCATTCCTCGCACTGACACCGATCGTCGTCCTGGGCTTCGTCGCCTCCCGCGTCGTCAACCGGGTGCTCGACCGGAACCGGCTGCGCACCGTGTCGATCACGGTGTCGGCCATCGGCGCCGCCCTGCTCATCGGGCAACAGATCTTCTTCTGACACACGTGAAAGGACCAATCATGACGACAGCGACTTCGGCGCCGCGCGCCACGACGACCCCGGTCGTCACCGAGATGCGGGTGATCCCGGTTGCCGGACGGGATAGCATGCTGCTCAACCTCTCCGGTGCGCACGCCCCGTTCTTCACGCGCAACCTCGTGGTCCTCACCGACTCCGAGGGCAACCAGGGGGTCGGCGAGGTCCCCGGCGGTGAACCGATCCGGACCACGCTCGACGATGCGCGTCCGATCGTCGAGGGGCGCGGTATCGGCGAGTACAACGCGGTCCTGCAGGACATCCGGCGGACCTTCGCCGACCGCGACCGGGGTGGACGCGGAGACCAGACCTTCGACCAGCGCATCACGATCCACGCGGTGACAGCCGTCGAATCGGCGCTGCTGGATCTCGTGGGCCAGCACCTCCGGGTACCGGTGGCCGCTCTGCTGGGAGAGGGACAGCAACGCGACCGGGTCGCCGCGCTGGGCTACCTGTTCTTCGTCGGGGACCGCACCAAGACGAACCTGGACTATGCCGACGGTGCCGGCGAGGCCGACGACTGGTTGCGCCTGCGCCATCAGGAGGCTCTCGACGCGGAGGGTGTCGTCGCGCTCGCCGAGGCGGCCCAGAAGCGCTACGGTTTCGCCGATTTCAAGCTGAAGGGCGGAGTACTGTCGCCCGATGAGGAGGCCGATGTCGTCACCGCGCTCGCCGAGCGCTTTCCGACGGCGCGGGTGACCCTGGACCCCAACGGCGGGTGGTTGCTCGAGGAAGCGATCCGGATCGGTGGACGCCTGCGCGATGTGGTCGCGTACGCCGAGGATCCGGTGGGGCCGGAGGGCAGGTTCTCCGGCCGTGAGGTCATGGCCGAGTTCAAACGCGCGACCGGACTCCCGACCGCGACGAACATGATCGCGACCGACTGGCGCGAGCTGGGACACACGATCCGGACGAACGCCGTCGACATCCCGTTGGCGGATCCGCATTTCTGGACCATGGCCGGCTCCGTGCGCGTCGCGCAACTCTGTGATGCCTGGGGCCTCACCTGGGGCTCGCACTCCAACAACCACTTCGACGTCTCGCTTGCCATGTTCACGCACGTCGCGGCCGCCGCGCCGGGCGAGATCACCGCGATCGACACGCACTGGATCTGGCAGGACGGACAGCGCCTGACCACCGAGCCGTACGAGATCGTCGACGGCCATCTCTCGGTTCCCGACCGGCCAGGACTCGGCGTCGAACTCGACATGGAGCAGGTGGAAGCGGCCCATCAGCTGTACCGCTCCGAAGGGCTCGGAGCGCGGGACGACGCGATCGGAATGCAGTTCCTCATCCCGGACTGGACCTTCGACAGCAAACGTCCCGCACTCGTGCGGAGCTGAGGCGGTGACGGAATCGGGGAGCGACGTCCTGAAAGTCGTGGTGGGCGAACGCAATTTCGCGCCACACCGCGAATTGTTCGAGAGCCTGCTGCCCGCCGGTGTCGACACCTCCTGGCACGCGGCCTTCGACGAGGCCGCACTCGTGGCCGATCTGGCCGACGCCGATGTCTATGTCGGCGGCCGGGTGACGCCGGCGATGGCCCGAGCGGGTTCGGGACTGCGGCTGGTGCTCACCGGCGGTGCCGGCACCGACAAGGTGAGTTTCGATGATCTCCCGGTGCACACCGAGGTGGCCAACACGTTTCACCATGAGGACTCGATCGCCGAGTACATCGCCGCCGCGGTGGTGACGGTGCGCCGCGACCTTCTCGTCCAGGACGCGGCCCTCCGGCAGGGGTCGTGGGCGTCGGCGGTCTATCGAGACGGCGTTCCGCAACCACAGACCCTCCGCGGGGCCATGATCGGTTATGTCGGCTTCGGCCACATCGGTCGGCGAACCGCGGATCTGATGGGGGCATTCGGCGCGCGGGCCTGTGCGGTGACGGGCTCCGGCCGGGTCTCCGACGCCTCCGGGCTCGAATGGCACAGCGACACCGCCGATCTCGGCCGTCTGATGACGGAATCCGACGTCGTGGTCGTCTCCGCGCCGCTGACGTCGAGCACGACAGGGATGATCGACGCCGCGCAGCTGCGACGGCTCGGGGCCTCGGGTGTGCTGGTGAACGTGGGCCGCGGCCCGCTCGTGGTCGAGCAGGATCTGTTCGAGGCGTTGCGGGACGGGGTGATCGGTGGCGCCGCGATCGACGTCTGGTATCGCTATCCGACCGCCGGTGATCACGCGGATCCGTCGGAACTGCCGTTCGGCGAACTGCCCAATGTCCTGATGACCCCCCACATCTCGGGAGTCACCCGCGACACCTTCGTCGGGCGGGTGCACGACATCACCGACAACATCTCCCGGCTGCGGTCGGGACGAGAGATCCTGCGCGTCGTCAGCAGGCCTCAATCGCCCAGCGCAACCGTGTGATTGAGCCTGACCCGAAAGACCCGACCCCCATCGATCCCTGAGGAGCGTACGCGCAGACCTACTGCTCCCTAATCCGAAAGAACCACGCACCCACTGGTCCCTGATCCGAAAGAACCACGCACCCACTGGTCCCTGATCCGAAAGAAGCGACCACCCACTGCTCCCCAATCCGAAAGAAGCGACGACACACTGCTCCCTGAGCCTGGATCCGTGGATGGTTATCCGGGGGTGTGGTTGGTGATGGCTGAGTGTCTGATTGTGGTGTGGGCGTCGGGTATTCGCTGACCTTGTGTCAGCTTTTTCACTGGGGTTCCTGGTCGTGGTTGGGCAGTGTGGAGTTTGGGTGTCAGGTGGTGTTCACTGCGGTCCACAACGCGGTGAAGGCGTGTTGTGCTGGCCAGTGGCGGGGTAGGTGCAGGACGGGTGTTCGTGCTGGTCGGGCCAGTCGGGCGGGCACGGCGATGAGTGTTCGGCGCAGCGTCGCCCCGCGTGCGGCGCGCAGTGCCGGTGCCGCGCTGAGCGCGGCGAGGGCGCGCAGGAGGTTGTGGCTGATGGCGGCCAGGGCCAGCCAGGCTGCGTTGGCACCGAACACTCCGGAGGGCAGATGTGCCAGTGGTCCGTCGATGAGGTCGGCGAACACGGTTTCGATGATGGCGTGGCCGCGGTGGTTGATGTCGGCGGTGACGGTGTCGTCGGTGGTGTTGGTGAAAAATGCGTGGTACCGCCAGGCGGGCATCAGGGTGTCGGTGTTGGCGGGGTGGTGGGCTTTGACGCGGCGCACGATGAGTCGGGCGGTGATCGGGTGAGGCGACTGGGGTTTCACGGTGTAGGTGGTTTCGGCGACTTCGGCATCAGAGATCAGTTCGCCGGTGTCGGGGTCGGTGACCGCGCCGGGATAGTGCACCGGTGTCCAGGCATCGTCTTTGATGGCCGTGATCGCGCGGGCGATCGCGGTGTTGGTCCGCAGGACCAGCGAGAACGTGGCTCCCGCACGCTCGCAGGTCGCCATCACCTCGGCCGAGCCGTAGGCCGAATCCCCGCGCACCGTGATCTCGCCGGCGGCTCCGGCGCGGCGTGCGGTGGTGATGGTTTCGGCGATCATTTTTGCTGCCCCGGCACCGGAGGCGGCGCGCCCGGCGCGCAGCCACGCGTTGGCGATCACAGGTGGATGCCCGGGCGCGCAGACGGTGGCGATCAATGGCGACAGGCCCCGGCGCAGGAGTTCACGTCCGGCGATCTTGGCGTGGCCGTAGGAGCCGCCCTGTTTCTGATAGCCGTAGACCGGGCGCAGCAGCGAGTCGATATCGACAAACACTCGGGCGCCGTCGGTGGGTAACAACCCTGCCCGCGCGCACATCGCCGGTAAGGTCCGGGTCATCACGGCGTTGAGTTGTCGCACATGACCGGTGGTGAACTCGCGCAGGGTCTGTCCGATCGTGGCCGGGGCGTACACGCGGTCGAACAGGCGGGTGTGCCCACCGGCGCGGACGAGGTTGAGGTCGTCGATACTGTCGGCGCCGCAACAGAATCCGGCGATGACGGTCAACAGCTTCGCGTCCAGGTTGGCCCCGGCAGAGGCGACTTGGGTGGTGCCCAAATCGACTCGCTCAGCCAGCTGGGAGGCCAACCCCGTCGAGTGGGCCAGTCGCATCACCGGTACTAGCCCGGCATGCGACACCAGATTGTCGTCATCGAAGACAGCGGACTCGGTAGTGAACTTATGCGATACTTTCACTGAAAGTGCCTTTTGACTGGATTGTTTTGTTGTCTCAACACCACCAATCATCCCAGCTCAAAGGGCATTTTCTTGTCATCGACACCCCAAACTCATCCACGGATCCAGGCTGAGGTGCGAGGAGCGATAGACGGTATGAGGGCCTTGGGGCCGAAGGCCTCAAGCTGCAAACACATCGTGGGTTGCTGCTGCTGAGTTCACACTCGGCGGTAGCACCACATTGCAGATCAGGAGGCCTCCGGTGATTGTTCAGGGTACAAGTGTCGGATTGGATGTTCACGCACGTTCGGTGGTCGCTCACGCCATCGATGAGGACAGCGGCAACGTGATTCGGGAGACGTTGGTTCCCGATGCGGCGACCATCGTGAGCTGGCTTCACAGCTTGGCTCCGCCTGTGCGGGTTGCCTACGAGGCCGGTCCGACGGGTTTCGGATTGGCTCGGGCGATCACTGCGGCCGGGATGGAGTGTGTGGTTGCCGCGCCCTCGAAGCTGCAACGGCCAGCCGGGGACCGCGTCAAGACCGATGCCCGAGACGCTGCGCACCTGGCGAAGTTGCTGCGCCTGGGCGAGGTAGTCGCGGTCGGTGTGCCCGAGGAGGGTACCGAAGCGGCCCGTGATCTGGTCCGCGCCCGCGAGGACGCTCGCAGCGACCTGATGCGGGCGCGGCATCGATTGTCCAAACTGCTTCTGCGCCAGGGGATCGTCTACTCCGGCGGGAAACCCTGGACCGGTGTTCATCAACAGTGGCTGCAGCGTCAACGTTTCGAGCTGCCGCTGTTGCAAGCCGCCTTCGACAACGACCTGGACGCGGTGTTGAGCGTGACCGCACGCCGAGACCGCCTCGATGAGCTGATCGAACAGACCGCGGCCACCGATCCGTGGCGGGCTGTGGTCACCCGATTGTCATGTCTGCGGGGTGTGTCGACGCTGACCGCGTTCGCTCTGGCCGTCGAGATCGGCGACTGGTCGAGGTTCAGTGGCGCCACGATCGGCCCCTACGCCGGGTTGGTGCCCTCGGAATACTCGACCGGCGGTACCCGCAGTCAGGGATCGATCACCAAGGCCGGGAACGCCCACGTGCGGCGGTTGCTGGTCGAGGCGGCCTGGCAACACCGGCGGCCCTACGGCACGCCCGGACAGACCATGCGCCGTCGGTGGGAGGCCGCCTCACCCTCGGCCCGCGCCCGTGGCCATGCCGGCAACCGACGGCTACACAAGCGTTGGCAACAATTCGACCGCCGCAGCAAACATCCCTGCGTGGCCAACACCGCGATCGCTCGTGAGCTCGCCGGCTGGTGCTGGTCGCTGGCGGTGCTCGACGACTAACCAGCACTGACACACAATCTTGGCCACCCGCCGCGACTGCGCTGTGGTGAACAGGGAACGAATCCACGGCGTCGCTATGTGCGCCAGCACCTCTGGGTGCACGGTACGCACGCTTACATAGACCCGTCGGTCAGCGTTTTCATCTCCTGTCGAACACCGTTGAGCGGTAACCAACCCGCGTATATCAGTCCGACAACACCGTCGCGAGTAACGACCACCACACACCGCGGCGGGTGGCCAACCCCCACTACAGCCCCCTAGCAAGGAGGCCAACTCGCCATGGAACTTGACAAAGCAGCACTACATATCAGCGACGAGCCTCGAAGGGCCTGGTGAGATACCTCGCGATGCCCTTCGTGGCTCGCTTCGCTCGCACCTCAGGGAGCGGGGCGGGCCAGCGGGTCTGTGGTTCCCGGTGTGCCTTTCAGTCGACGGAGGCTCCAGACCATGCCCTCGCTCAGGCGTCGGCTGTCTCGACCCGGTCCGGCTCGGCCGCCGAGCGCTTGCCGTTCTGGAACAGCAGGGGGTAGAGGAGGCCGCCGATGAGTCCGCCGATCAGCGGGGCGAGCCAGAAGGCCCACAGCTGACCCGGGGCGCCGTTGCCGTTGAAGAAGGCGACCGCCGTCGAACGTGCCGGGTTGACCGAGGTGTTGCTGATCGGGATCGAGATCAGATGGATCAGGGTGAGGCACAGGCCGATGGCCAGTGGACCGAAGCCGGCGGGAGCGCGACCGTCGGTCGCACCCAGGATCACGATCAGGAAGAAGGCCGTCAACAGGATCTCCGCGATCAGCACCGCGGCCAGAGGGTAGTTGCCGGGGGAGTGTTCGCCGAATCCGTTGGCGGCCATGTTGCCCTCGGCTTCGAAACCGGGTTGACCCTTCGCGATGAGGAAGAGCATCAGACCGGCGAGCAGACCACCCACGACCTGCGCGATCCAGTAGGTGGGCAAATCTTTCCAGGACAGGCGACCGCTGACGGCGGCACCGAGCGTGATCGCAGGATTGAAGTGTGCTCCCGACACGTGCCCGACCGCGTAGGCCATGGTGACCACGGTCAGTCCGAAAGCCAGCGCGACACCGAGGAATCCGATTCCGACCTGGAAGGTGTCCTGGCCGTCTTCGGATTGGGCGATCTGCTTGGCGGCGTAGATGGCACTACCGCATCCGCCGAACACCAACCAGAAGGTGCCGAAGAACTCAGCCGCAAGTCGTGCTGCGGGCGACGGAGAAGGCATGGACGTCCTTTCGCTCGGTGACCTGACCGTCGAGGCGCGCGAGGTGCCTCACCGTTCGAATGGCTCACACCCTAGCGGTGCTGCCGCAAACAGGCAGCAATATAACAAATCATGTGCAGATCAGTGAACAGTTAGGAGCTGCGGGATGTCCCGGCGACGGTCAGCGGGAAAACGTCGTGTGCATCTCCCAGAACAGGATCTCGGCTTCGGTTGTCGTGGAGACGGTGAGGGCGCCGTGGTCGGTCGTGCGCAGAGCGTCACCCTCGACGAGTCGTGCGCCGTCGTCGAGGTCGACGACGCCCCGGGCCACGTAGAGATGTCCGAACGGTGCCGGGGGCAGGGTGACCGATTGTCCGGGTCCGAGACGCGCGACGTGCAGTGCCGCGTCCGGGTTCTTGAGCGAGATCGCCGTGGTGGTGGCGTGTCCGGCCATTCCGGAAGCAACCGTCACCAGCCCGCCGGTGGCGAGGTCGGCGCTGAAATCGCGCTCGGCGTAACCGGGTTCACCCCCGGCGTGCTCGGGAGCGACCCACATCTGGACGACACGCAGGTCCCGGTCTTCGCTGCGCCGGGAAGCGTTCGCCTCTGTGTGGGTGATACCGCGGCCCGCGCTCATCCGCTGTGCGACGCCGGGGGTGATCACGCCGGCGTTGCCAAACGAATCACGATGAGCCACTGCGCCTTCGAGAACCCACGTGACGATCTCGGCGTCGCGGTGGAAGTGGGCCTCGAAACCTTCGCCGGCGTCGACGCGATCGTCGTTGTGGACGAGCAGGATGCCGTGTGCATTCGCGGTCAGGTCGAAGTTGCCGGTGACCGGGAAGGACTGGCGGGAATCGAGCCACTCGCTCCGGAAGACGTACCGGTCGGCGCCCCGGATGACCTGCCGCGACGTCGTGGTCGTGGCCCGTGTTTCGCTCATCGTCGATTCCGATCTCGTCCGGGGACTACGTCGGCTCAACCGCCACGTCGCCGACGCTATTCCGGTAGCACGGCTAGTCGAGGAGATTGACCGCGTTGGCCACGACCAGGCTGAGGATGACGATCGACAACAGTGACTGCGATGCCATCGCGAGCTTCGAGCGACGCGACAGCGGCATCACGTCGGTGGGACTGAACGCAGTTGCGTTCGTCAGTGCCAGGTAGAGGTAGTCGAAGAAGACGGGCCGCCAGTCCGGTGCTGCCAAGCGGGGCTCGAGTTGCTGGGGAAACGCGAGATCCGGGCGTTCGGCCGGGTGCAGGTGCCGGTTCACCGGACCGCCGCCGTCGAGTTCCCAGTAGAGGAACGCGAACGCGATGACGGTCTGCAGCCAGACGAGTGCTCCGGCGACCAGCAACTCGTTCGCCGCCTCGGTCTGCGGATTGCCGTACAGGAGATCCCACACGAGTCGTCCCGCAGCCCAGGCCGCGCCCGCGGCGATGGCCACGACGAGACCGATCGAGAGTGCACGGACCCACCGTCCGGGACGGTCGATCCGGCCGGGATCCACCACGATCAGCATCAGCAGCACGGTCCCCTCGATCGCCGGGAGCAGCCAGGAGACGCCGGCGGCGTAGCGCGCGGGGAGCAGGAACGGGATCGCCATCGCGACCAGCACGAACCCCGATGCCGTCCAGCGTTGCTCGGCGCGGGGCAGGTTCTCCCCGGGAACTCGGTCGTCATCGTTCATCCGGAGGCCTTCGGTGTAGGGGCTACGACACGTTCGGCCAAGACCGTTGACTCGACGTGCCCGGCCGGTACTGTGTTGTGCATCACATAGGCAGGAAGGGATGTGCCATGATATCGACCGAGATGAAGGATCTGCATCGCAGTATCGGGGTCTTGCGGCATCACATGACCACGCTGCAGACGCAGTACGGCGATGTCGACGCCGTCCGGCGAATGTCCAACGATCTGGACCGTCTGGAGATCGACCTCCACGATTTCGAGCACGCGCCACCGCCGCCGCTGCAGGCGAAGCTCGGGCGGGACCAGGTCATCTATGTTCCCGACAGCAAGTCCGACGAGTCGGCCTGGCTGGGCGCGCAAGACGAAGGGCTGGGCTTTCATTCGCGTGAGCGCACGAAGTGAGCGCCCCCGCGACTGAGCGGGACACAGTCGGGGTCTTCTCTCCGGGTCGCGCGCGGATCCTGGCGCGAACACTTCGCCAGGACAGGTGGTGGCTCGCGCCGCTGCTGACTGTCACCGGTCTCGCGGCTTTCGTCATCTACGCCACCGTGCGGTCGTTCGTGCGGAGTGCCTATTACGTAGCGGATTACCACTACCTGTCGCCGTTCTACTCGCCCTGTCTGAGCGAGTCGTGCGTCCCTGGTGCCAGTCATTTCGGCACACCCTTTCCCGAGCTTCCGATGTGGATTCCGCTGGCGTTCTTGTCGCTGCCGTTTCTGCTCGGATTCCGGTTGACCTGTTACTACTATCGCAAGGCCTACTACCGTTCGGTCTGGTTGTCGCCGCCGGCATGCGCGGTCGCCGAACCGCACAGCCGGTACACGGGCGAGACCCGGTTGCCGCTGATCATCCAGAATTCGCATCGCTACTTCTTCTACGCCGCCGTGATCGTCTCGGTGATCAACACCTACGACGCCGTCGTCGCGTTCCACGGCGCGGACGGTGGTTTCGGATTCGGGCTGGGCAACGTCATCCTCGTCGTGAACGTGCTGCTGCTGTGGACCTACACGGTGTCGTGCCACTCGTGTCGCCACGTCACCGGCGGCCGGCTCAAGCATTTCTCGAAACATCCGGTGCGGTACCGGATCTGGACCCAGGTATCCAAACTGAACACACGACACATGCAGTTCGCCTGGATCACGCTCGGCACGTTGGTGCTCACCGACCTCTACATCATGCTGGTCGCCAGCAACACCATCTCGGACCTGAGGTTCGTGGGTTGACCTGTTGAGACACAACGCCTGTTGTGCAGCCGTTTTCAACGTTGGGAGTCGCGCCAGATGGCCGAGCCGGAACGCTACGAGTACGACGTCGTTGTCATCGGTGCGGGTGGCGCCGGGCTGCGCGCGGTCATCGAGGCCCGCGAACGGGGTTACTCGGTCGCCGTCGTGTGCAAGTCGCTGTTCGGCAAGGCCCACACCGTCATGGCGGAGGGCGGATGTGCCGCATCGATGGGCAACGCCAACTCGAAAGACAACTGGCAGACCCATTTCCAGGACACGATGCGTGGCGGCAAGTTCCTCAACAACTGGCGCATGGCCGAGCTGCACGCGAAAGAGGCCCCCGACCGGGTCTGGGAACTCGAAACCTACGGCGCGCTGTTCGACCGGACCGCGGACGGACGGATCTCGCAGCGCAACTTCGGCGGTCACACCTATCCGCGACTCGCGCACGTAGGCGATCGCACCGGGCTGGAGCTGATCCGGACGATGCAACAGAAGATCGTCTCGCTCCAGCAGGAGGACTTCGCCGCCACCGGCGACTACGAGTCGCGCATCAAGGTGTTCGCCGAGTGCACGATCACCGACCTGCTCAAGGACGGCGACGCGATCGCCGGAGCATTCGGGTACTGGCGCGAATCGGGCCGCTTCATCCTGTTCGAGGCACCGGCGGTGGTTCTCGCGACCGGGGGTATCGGCAAGTCGTTCAAGGTGACCTCCAATTCGTGGGAGTACACCGGCGACGGCCACGCGCTCGCGCTCCGGGCCGGGGCGAGCCTGATCAACATGGAGTTCATCCAGTTCCACCCGACCGGGATGGTCTGGCCGCCCAGCGTCAAGGGCATCCTGGTGACCGAGGGCGTGCGAGGTGACGGCGGAGTTCTCAAGAACACCGACGGCAAGCGCTTCATGTTCGATTACATCCCACCGGTCTTCAAGGGGCAGTACGCCGAGACCGAGAAAGAGGCCGACGAATGGCTGGCCGACAACGACAGCGCCCGCCGAACCCCGGACCTGTTGCCCCGCGATGAGGTCGCGCGGGCGATCAACGAGGAGGTCAAGGCCGGGCGCGGCACCGAGCACGGCGGCGTGTACCTCGACATCGCGTCCCGGATGCCTGCCGAGGAGATCATGCGCCGGCTGCCGTCGATGCATCACCAGTTCAAAGAACTCGCCGACGTCGACATCACTGCCGAACCGATGGAGGTGGGGCCCACCTGTCACTACGTGATGGGCGGGATCGAGGTCGATCCGGACACGGCCGCCTCGCGGGTGCCGGGACTGTTCGCGGCGGGTGAGTGTTCCGGTGGGATGCACGGCTCGAACCGGTTGGGCGGCAACTCGCTGTCGGACCTGCTGGTCTTCGGCCGGCGCGCCGGACTCGGCGCGGCGGCGTACGTCGAATCGCTGACGACGCGGCCCGCGGTCTCCGCCGGTGACATCGACCGGGCTGCGGCGTCGGCTCTGGCGCCCTTCGATCCGCCGGCAGAGGGCAAACCGGAGAACCCCTACACCCTGCACACCGACCTGCAACAGGCCATGAACGACCTGGTCGGGATCATCCGGAAAGAGGCCGAGATGCAGGAGGCGATCGGCGTCCTCGCCGACCTGCGAACCCGGCTGGGCGGTATGCAGGTCGAAGGGCACCGCCAGTTCAATCCGGGCTGGCATCTCGCGGTCGACCTGCGCAACATGCTGCTGGTCTGCGAGTGCGTCGCGAAAGCCGCGCTCCTGCGTACCGAGAGCCGCGGTGGACACACCCGCGACGATCACCCCGCGATGGACTCGAGCTGGCGCAATGCCTTGCTGGTCTGCACCGCGGATCTCGACGGGGACGGTCCGGTTCCCGAAGTCAGCGTCGTGCGTACGGAACAGACCCCCATGCGGCCGGACCTGATGGAGTTGTTCGAGTTCCAGGAGGTCGAGAAGTACTACACCGCAGACGAGATCGCCGGTCATCCCGGCGCCGGAGGCGAACGAGCCGAGGGACATTCGGAGGACTGACATGGGATACGACGCGAAGTTCCGGATCTGGCGCGGCGACACCGACGCCGGTGGGCTCGAGGACTACACGGTCGCAGTCAACGAGGGCGAGGTGGTGCTCGACATCATCCACCGGCTGCAGGCGACGCAGGCCCCCGATCTGGCAGTGCGGTGGAACTGCAAGGCGGGCAAGTGCGGCTCGTGTTCGGCGGAGGTCAACGGCCGCCCGAAGTTGCTGTGCATGACCAGGATGTCCACCTTCACCGAAGACGAGGTCGTCACGGTGACCCCGATGCGGACGTTCCCGGTGATCCGCGACCTGGTCACCGACGTCTCGTTCAACTACGCGAAAGCCCGTGAGATCCAGTCGTTCACGCCGCCCGAGGGTCTCGCGCCGGGCGAATACCGGATGAAGCAGGTCGACGTGCAGCGCTCGCAGGAGTTCCGCAAGTGCATCGAGTGTTTCCTGTGCCAGGACACCTGCCACGTCGTGCGAGATCACGAGGAGAACAAGCAGAACTTCGCCGGGCCGCGCTTCCTCATGCGTGTCGCCGAGCTCGACATGCATCCCCTCGATGTGGCCGAGCGGCGCGACTCGGCCCGCACCGAGCACGGACTGGGACTGTGCAACATCACCAAGTGCTGTACCGATGTCTGTCCCGAACAGATCAAGATCACCGACAACGCGCTGATCCCGATGAAGGAACGCGTCGCCGACCGGCACTACGACCCGCTCGTGTGGTTGGGCAACAAGCTGTTTCGTCGGTAGAAGAGCCGGCGCAAGTGCGTGGCCCGGCCGGCGTGACCGTCCCAGGCTGATGTCGCGCAACGTTGCGGCCTGCGCAACGACTCACTACATCCACCGGAGTGCCTCGGACGTGGCACGCCTCGCTGAGACAAAGTGGCTCGGCCATGCCAACGCGACCTTGCCAACAGTCACTGTTACGCTCGCCGTTGACACTGTTATTCGTGGATAGGTAAGCACACCATGGCCGAACGTTCCTCCTGGGAAGACGACGATCTCACCGCATTGCGCGACCTCGCCCGCAGCTTCTGCGAGAAGGAGATCAAGCCGAACGCCGAGAAGTTCATCGAGCAGCACCACGTCGACCGCGACCTGTGGAACAAGGCCGGAGACCTCGGCCTGCTCTGTATGTCGATCCCGGAAGAGTACGGGGGCGGTGGCGGCACCTTCGCTCACGAGGCGGTTCTGATCGAGGAGCAGGCCCGCGTCGCGGACAGTTCGTGGGGCGTCAGCCTGCACAACGGCATCGTTGCGCACTACATCCTGGAGTACGGCTCCGAGGAGCAGAAGAAGACCTGGTTGCCGAAGATGGCGAGCGGCGAGGCGGTCGGTGCCATCGCGATGACCGAACCGGGCACCGGATCAGACCTGCAGAACGTGAAGACGAAGGCGATCAAGCAGGGCGACGAGTACGTCATCGACGGCTCGAAGACCTTCATCACCAACGGCAGCCAGGCCGACCTCATCATCGTCGTCGCCAAGACGGATGTGTCCGAGGGGGCCAAGGGCATCTCCCTGATCCTCCTCGAGGCCGAGCGCGAGGGTTTCCGTCGCGGACGGGTGCTCGACAAGGTCGGCCAGCGCGGTCAGGACACCTCGGAACTGTTCTTCGACGGCGTTCGCGTCCCCGCCTCGAACCTGCTCGGCGCCGAGGAGGGGCAGGGCTTCATCCAGCTGATGCAGCAGCTCCCGCAGGAGCGGCTGATCATCGCGGTCGCGTCGGTGGCAGGTATGGAGAAGGCGGTCTCCGAGACCATCGCCTACACGAAGGACCGCACGGCATTCGGCCGACCGATCTTCGGTTTCCAGAACACCAAGTTCAAACTCGCCGAGGCGGCCACCGAGACGCGGATCGGCCGCGTGTTCGTCGACGACTGCATCGACAAGCACATCAAGGGCGAACTCGACATCCCCACCGTCGCGATGGCCAAGTGGTGGACCAGCGACCGCGCCATGGTGGTGGCCGACGAGTGCCTCCAGCTGTTCGGCGGATACGGCTACATGAACGAGTACCCGATCGCTCGTCTCTGGGCCGACAACCGTGTCCAGAAGATCTACGCCGGGACCAACGAGATCATGAAGGAGATCATCGCGCGGACCCTCTGACGACCGAGCGACTCTCGATGTGGCGGCGGCCCCGGTGATCAGATCACCGGGGCCGTCGCACACCCGTCCGGTTCCCGGGGCGTTCCGAATGTCTGGGGACCGAGAACCGGCCGGCTGTGATCCATTCGATGATTCGTTAGCGGGCGAAACGGATACACCGGGTTGCCGGGGTGCTCAGAAGGGGAGTCAGTACTGACGATGAGAGACGACAACCGCGACGCTCCATGTGGTCCAGAGCTCCTATGAGGTCGAGTGACGACCTTGCGGCAGACGGTCGGACCCGGCACTACGGCGAGTTCTACGGCGTGGCCGAGGCCCCGGGAACCGACGATCGGGAGATGCTGGTCGTCTGGGGAAACTGCCAGGCCGAGGCACTGCGGATCGTTTTGTCCAGCTCGCCTGACCTCCCGTTCCGTACCGTGCGCGTCCCGCCGGTCCACGAACTCGAGTCCTCCGACCTCGCCCGGGTCGAACACCTCGTCCGCCGGGCCGCGGTCATCGTGTCCCAGCCGGTTCGTGCCGGCTACCGAGGTCTGCCGATCGGCGGACCGGACCTGGTGGACATGGCGCCGTCGGCGTCCGTCATCGTGTGGCCGGTCATCCGATACGGCGGTTTGTACCCGTTTCAGGTCATCGCCCGGCATCCCGCGCAACCGTCCGCGGTACCCGCTGCTGTTCCGTACCACGATCTTCGGACGGTGCTCGCGGTGCGGGACGGTCGTGGCCATGACGACGAGTGGGATGTCGACGTCGCGGCCGACCGCATCCGAGAGGCAGCGCAGTGGAGTGTGGAGCAACTCGAGGTACGCGAGCGGCGGCACTGTGACGTCGGGATCTCCGACATCCTGCTCCCTGCCGGGGCCGAGGCCGCTCACACGATCAACCATCCCGGAAACCGGGTGTTGCTGACGCTCGGCGCGCGGATCCTCGACGCACTCGGCGCGTCGGCCCCGGTCCCGCCGTCGCGCGACCTGCTCGGCAACATCCGAGCACCGTTGGAACGACGGGTCATCGATGCGCTCGGTATCGAGGCGTCCCCGCGAGCGTCCTGGGACGTCGACGGCGCAGTGATGTCCGACGACGATGTTCGCCGCCGCCAGATGCACTGGTACGCCGAACATCCCGAATTCATCGATGCCGTCCTGGACCGGTACGTCGACCTCATCGAGATCCTGGGACTGTCGTGACGGGGCCGATAGGACATCTCGTCGTCGGACCTCGGTCGCACGGTGTGGTGCGGTATGCGCAATCGGTTTTCGATGCGGTGATCGCCGAGAGTGCCGGTCACCGGCTCGCGTACATGCGCACACTCAGAGCGGGTGTTCCCCCGGGACTGGCCGAGTGCGCGCTCGTGCACGTGCACGTCACCGATCGGTTGTTCGGACGTACCCCATCGCGAGCACGTGACAACCTGCTCGCCCTGATCGCCGGGCTGCACCGACCGGTCTCGGTGACGCTGCACGATCTGCCCCAGCCCTCGGACGGGGCGGCGATGCAGGCACGCATCGAGTTCTTCCGCTCGGTCGCCCGATCCGCGATGGGGGTGATCGTGTCGAGCCGACACGAGGCGTCGCTCTTCGCGGAGTACGTCGACGCGTCGATCACGCCGGAGGTGGTTCCGCTGATGTTCGACACCATCCGTGTCGACAAACCCACGGAGTCAACCGAATTGACCGTCGGCGTGCTCGGTTACCTGTATCCCGGGAAGGGACACATGGAGACACTCCGGGCGATGTCCGGTCTGGATCCGTCGGTCGGCTTCGTCGCGCTCGGCACCCCGTCACCCGGGCACGAGGACCTGGCCGACGACCTCGCCAAGGTCGCCGCGGACATGGGCAGACGCTGCACCATCACCGGCTATCTGACCGACGACGAACTCCGTCGGGCGTCGGCCCAGGTCACGGTTCCGGTCGCCTACCACCGGCACATGTCGGCGTCCGGTTCGATCAACTCCTGGATTTCCGCCGGTCGCCGGCCGCTGGTCCCTCGTACCACCTATACCGAGGAACTCGATGCTCGTTCACCGGGAGTCGTGACGATGCACGGGAACAACGACTCCGCGCTGAAGTCCGCCATCGAGAGTGCGTTCGTCCGACCGGCGGCCACCTGGATCGATTCGGCAGTGGTGCCGTCGCCCACGGCTGTCGACGTCGGCCGAACCCACGAGCGGTTGTGGCGGCGGTGGAGTGCGTGACGGTCATCGAGCTCGACGACGGTCGGATCATCGTCCCCGACAACCGCTGGGACCTCGTCGGCGACTCCTCGCCGCGGCCGTTGGTGAGTGTCGTGATCCCGTACTACAACCAGCCTCACCAACTCGGGTTGGTCCTCGAGGCACTGACGGCCCAGACCTATCCGGCAGATCGTCTGGAGGTGGTGGTCGCCGACGACGGTTCGACATGCTCGCCCGACGTGAGCGCGTGGACATCCCGTCTGATCCTCACCGTGGTGACACAGGAAGACAAGGGATTTCGGGCGGCGGCCGCCCGCAACCTGGGAGTCGCGGCGTCGAGCGGCTCGGTTCTGTGTTTTCTCGACGCAGACACGGTCCCGACAGCTGACTACGTTCGCCACGCGGTCAGGTTGCCCGCCGCGGTGCCCGACGCACTGGTGGTCGGGCGACGCAAACATGCAGATCTCGGTCAGGTCGTCGTGGACTCGGTGGTCGAATGGCTGCGCGGACGGCGTCATCTCGAGAACTCGCATGACTGCGAACCAGGATGGCTGGTCGACGCATACGACCGCACGTCCAGCCTGCTGGCCCCGGGCTGGGACAGCTACAAATACCTGATCAGCGCGGTGATGACCTGCAGCCGTACGTTGTTCGACGACGTGGGTGGATTCGACCCGTCCTTCGTCCGATACGGGGGAGAGGACTGGGAGCTGGCGAACCGGGCCTTCATGATGGGTGCGGTGTTCGCTCACGAGCCCCGCGCAGTGGCGTGGCACGACGGCCCCGACTGGGCCGACCGTTCGGTGCGCGAACGGATCTCGGAGAAGAACTCGGAAGCGCTGGCACTCGCTCCGCTCGTGACCGATCCGGCGGCGCGAACAGCCGGACTGTCATACGAAATCCCGGACATCGTGGTGCTGGTGTCGACGGAGGGCCACACCGCGGCATCGCTGATGCAGACCGTCGGCAGTGCGCTGCGCGGTGTGGACGGCGCGGTCTGGCTCGTCGGCCCGCGCGCCGGCTCACTGTATGACCAGCTCGGCGTGCATGATTTGCGAGTCCGGATCGGCCGCCCGGACGCATCGACGTTGTCGCGGTGCAGGTTCGTCGCCGAGATCGCCGGTCCCGTCGTCTTCTCGGAGAGCTCGCTCGCGCTCCTCACCGCCCACGTTGCGCCGGGGGAGTGCGGCCAGGTGACGGTGGACTTCGACGGGCCGCGGTCGGCGTCCGTCATCCTGGCGTCGTCGCGTGCACGACACCGGGCCCGACGCTGGGCGGCCCACACCGGCGTGGACTCCGATGACCTCCTCCGCGGGCTGTTCGGGGTCCGGACCGTGCACCACAGCGAGGTCGAGATAGACGTCGCGGATGGCGAGCCGTCGTTGTCCTGGTGAGCGGCGAGGCGATCGCCGCCTGCCCGCGCCGGCCCTCACCGCGTGATCCGGGGGACGGGTCCGATCTATGCCATTCGTCATTCTGTCATCGGAACCGGGTGTCCACACGGTCGTCGAACACGCCGGACTCCACCGCTGAAGGTGTCGGATCAGTTGTGCAGCAGGTGATAGGAGATCTGAGGCCCGTCGAAGCCGCTGGTGGGAATAGCACTCACGATTCTCGTCGCAATCATTTGGTGGCGACTGGGTGCACCTCCTTCACGGTGTTCCTCGGCTTGCCCTAAACCGTCGGCGTGCCACGAGTGCGCTATGTCTCACCCCACAACTTGAATTTGTTGATACATCAACCTATGGCGAGCTATAGTGGTTGATATGTCAACCTCAGCTGTCGAGACCAGGGGGTACCTGTGACCAACTATGGGCACGCCATCCGGACGGGAGTGGAGATGGTCGGCGCGCCGAACGATCCGGCCACCTCGGCCGAGCTCTCCGCGCTCGCCGAACAGATCGGATACGACGTCGTGGTCCTGCCCGACCAGCAGGAGGGTGGCGGTCACGACGCGGCGACCCTCGCTACGTGGGTCTCTGCGCGCACCAGCACTGTGGGTATTGTTCCGAGGCTTCAGGCGGCGGACCGTCCCGCGTCGATCGTGGCTCGCACCACCAGCAGTTTGCAACTGCTGTCGGGTAACCGAGCGGCGATTGCGATCGAAACCGATTCTGCGACCGGAGATGTGGGATCAGTTGAGGACGCGGTCGCCGTGATCCGTTCTCTTCACGACACGTCCGGCCCCAGTCGGGTCAGTCACCACGGTGCACATCATCGTTTGGCGGGGGCGGAGCCTGGTCCGAGCCTGGAGCGCGGAGTCCCCATATGGCTTGCGGGCTCTGCGGCAGCTACCGCTGCGGTGTCCGGCCGGGTGGCTGACGGCTGGATGGTCGACCTCGGGGAGGTCGGCGTCGACGACATCTCCGAGCTCAATGACGTCCTGGACGCTGAGGCAATCGGTGCCGGTCGAGACCCGCGCGAGGTGCGACGCGCAGTGGTGTCGACCATCGACGCGGCGGTCGACCTCGACGCGCTGGTGTCGCTCGTGGTCGGCAGCGGTGTGAGTCTGTTCGTGCTCCGCGTCGATGCAGCTGCCGGGACCGACGTCGGAGCTGCTTCAATGCGGACGTTCGCCGCCATCACCTCCTCGGTGCGGGCACGCGTCGAGCAGATGCTGCCACAAGATGCTCTGTCCACGCGTCCCGTTCGTCGACAGGACGCACTCGCACGCCGGCGCGCGGCGATAGCCTACGACGAGGTGCCCGAGGACTTGGCCGAGGGTGCGGTCGAGCCCGGCGATCCCGCGTTCGCAAGGCTTCGTTCGACATACCTACGGGGAGGTAGTCCAGGCATCCTGCTGCGGCCGACAACGGTGTCTGAGGTGTCGAGTGCGGTGACCTTCGCCCGCAAGCATCAGCACCTTCCCCTCGGGATCCGTAGTGGCGGTCACGGCATCAGCGGTCGGTCGACCAACGACGGAGGACTCGTCATCGATGTGGGTGGACTCGATGACATCACTGTTCTCGATCCGGCCGAGCGATTGGTGAGGATTGGCCCGGGCGCGCGGTGGCGTGACGTCGCCACCGCATTACAAACGCACGGTTGGGCATTGAGCTCGGGTGACTACGGAGGAGTGGGCGTCGGTGGGCTCGCCACCACCGGCGGTATCGGCTTTCTCAACCGCAAGCACGGCCTGACGATCGACCATCTGCGCGCAGTCGAGATGGTCCTTGCCGACGGCACTCGAGTCCGGGCCAGCGACAGCGAGAACACCGAGTTGTTCTGGGCAGTGCGCGGCGCAGGCGCCAATTTCGGGATCGCGGTCGCCTTCGAGTTCGAGGTCGACGAGATCGCCGAGATCGGGTGGGCGCAGTTGGCGTTCCAGGTGTCCGACCCCGCAGACTTCCTGGAGATGTTCGGTCGAGTGGTGCTGCAGACGCCGCGCGATACGACACCATTCCTCGTGCTCGGTCAGGGAATGGCGCAGATCATGGCAATGGTCGACTCCTCCGATCCGGCCACCATCATCGATCAGCTGCAGCCATTTGCAGACATCGCGCCACTGGCCGACCAACAGGTTGCGATCGCGCCGTATGCGTCGGTGATGAACATGTTCCCCGCATCGGCGCACAACGGGCGAGGCGAGCCCGTGTCGCGTTCAGCCTTCACCCGGTACATCACCCCCGAATTTGCCTCTGCCTCCGCTGATCTCATTCGAAGTGGCGCATCCCACTGGTATCAGATCCGCACCGTCGGTGGTGCTGTCTCGGACGTTGCAACCGACGACACCGCGTACGCCCACCGCGATGCCAACTTCGCACTCACGGTGATGGGTTCCAACGCCCAGCGGCTCGACCGATGGTTCGACCCCGTACGCCGAGAGTCCGACGGGCTGTATCTCAGCTTCGAGAGTGATAGCTCCCCGGATCGGATCAATGACGCGTTCCCGCCGGCCACCCTCGAGCGACTACGGCGACTCAAAACGCAGATCGACCCTCAGAACCTGTTCCGCGACAACTTCAATATCACCCCGGCCCACCACACCATGAGGAGCGCCTGATGGACACCAGCACTACCGACTACGGCCACGAGTTGCTCTTCGGTACCTTCGTGACACCGGTCAACAATCCGGCCCATCAGGCCGTCGAGCAGGCACTGGTCGCCGACCGCGCGGACTTGGACTTGGTCACTTTCCAGGACCATCCCTATGTTCCCTCGTTCCACGACACGTCGACCCTCCTGGCGTATGCGGCCGCGCGGACCGAGCGCATCCACCTGGCCGCCAATGTCACCAACCTTCCTCTACGACCCCCGGCCGTACTCGCTCGTTCCGTCGCCACCCTGGACGTGCTGAGCGGCGGACGTGTTGAGCTGGGAATCGGTGCCGGAGCCTTCTGGGACGGTGTCGTCGGTATGGGCGGACCTCGGCGCAGTCCCGGTGAGTCGATCGAGGCACTTGCGGAAGCGATCGAGATCATCCGGGGGATCTGGGACGCCGGCGACCGGTCGCGCCTGTCGGTGAGAGGGCAACACTACGAGGTGCAGGGTGCCAAACGGGGGCCGGCGCCGGCGCACGACGTCGGCATCTGGGTCGGCGCCTACAAACCGCGCATCCTGCGATTGGTCGGTCGCACCGCTGACGGTTGGCTACCGTCCATTCAGTACCTGAAGGATGGCGTGGGGGAGCTCACTGCGATGAACAAACACATCGACGACGCGGCCGTAGAGGCCGGACGAGACCCCAGACGTATCCGCCGGTTCCTCAACATCGGCGGCCGATTCTCCCAGCGAAGCACTGGATTCTTGCAGGGTCCCCCCGACCAATGGGTCGAGGAGCTGACCGACGTCGCGCTCACCTATGGAACCAGCGGGTTCATCATGGCGTCAGACGACACCGCCACGACACAGAAGTATGCAGCCGAGGTGGCACCGGCGGTGCGAGAAGCCGTCGCCGCTGAGCGCGGTCGTCGGCCGTCATGACTCAGTGGCTCGACGAAGACGAGCAGCGCACCTGGCGCGCGGTGGTGAAGATGTTCGGTCAGTTGACCGCCGAACTGGCGCAGGCGCTGAACAGGGATTCGGACATGTCGATTTCGGACTACGAGGTACTAGCGATCCTGTCAGAGGCACCTGATGGGGCACTCCAAGCGCGCGCGCTGCGATGCGAACTGCAGTGGGAGAAGAGCCGTTTGGCTCATCAAGTACGCCGAATGGAGCAACGCGGCCTGGTTCGGCGCGAAACGTGCGCCGACGATCGCCGAGCACCCCTGGTGTGCATCACCGAGGCAGGAAACGCGGCTGTCCGCGCCGCGGCCCCGGCTCACGTGGCTCGTGTTCGCGAACTGTTTTTCGACGCGCTCACACCCGCCCAGTCCCACGCCATGCGCGAGGCAGCCGAGGCGATCCTCGAGAACCTCAGCGCATCCGACCCCGGCGCCGAGGTCGACCGCGCATCCAGCTAGTCGGTACCGCAGTCCTGGAGTTCGATGCGCACGAGAGGACTATGGCGCAGAACATGCATCTTCCACGCGTCGCAGCAGCATGGTCACGCCCGAGAGAAAGAAACACCTGCAATCAGGTGGTCGATGGTGCCCCCGGTCAGACTCGAACTGACACTGGACGGGTTTTGAATCCGTTGCCTCTGCCAATTGGGCTACGGGGGCCAGTGCACGGGGTTGCCCCGCGCCGGGAACCAACTCTAGATGATCGGCCGAGCGGCCTGCCAACCGGTACTCTGCGGGCACACAGACGTGGCGTGAGCGACGTGGAGGAGGGGATGGTGACGGTGACCGACAGTGCGACGACTGCAGCCGGTGAGACCACGACAACCCACCGAGTTCTGGTGGCCGAGGACGATTCGTTGATCCGGATGGATCTGATCGAAATGCTCCGCGAGGAGGGGTACGACGTCGTCGGTGAAGCGCCCAACGGGCAGGTCGCCGTGGAACTGACCGAATCGCTGTCGCCCGACCTCGTGATCATGGACATCAAGATGCCGGTGCGTGACGGTATCGACGCCGCGACCGAGATCGCCGAGAAGCGCCTCGCGCCCGTTGTCATGCTGACGGCGTTCAGCCAGCGGGACTTCATCGACAAGGCGCGCGATGCCGGCGCCATGGCCTACCTGGTCAAACCCTTCACCAAGGCCGATCTGGTTCCGGCCATCGAGGTGGCGGTGAGCCGCTATCAGGAGCTCAAGCAGCTCGAGCGCGAAGTCGCGACCATGAACGAGCGGTTGGAGACCCGCAAACTCGTCGAGCGGGCGAAGGGCCTCCTGATGGAGAAGCAGGCCCTCTCCGAGCCCGAAGCGTTCAAATGGATACAGCGTGCGGCCATGGACCGCAGGACCACCATGAAAGCCGTTGCGCAGGTTGTGGTGGAGACCCTCGGGACCGACTGATCCCGAGCGCCTCCCAGGCGCAATGACCGTGTGCGCAAGTCAGTTTCACTGTCTTTACGCAGCCGCAACAAGATCGCGCTAGCTTTTCTCCAGCGAGGCGCGGTCCGTTGTACTCCGACGTGCCGCCTTCGTGACGAACGCCGAACGCACAGGCCGAACGCCGAACGCGCAGGCCAGACGCAAGGAGAGCATCGATGTCCTTACGCTTTATCAGGAGCGGGGCAGTGGTCATGACCGCCGCGGCAGCACTCGTGGTCGCCGGCTGCAGCAGTTCCGACTCGGGTTCCGAGGGAGGTTCCGAGGCGTCGTCGAGCGCCGCCGTCGAGTCCACTCCGGCCCCTCCGGGCCTCGGCCTCGCCCAGAAACTGGCGTGCAACCCGCCGAAGGCCACCCCTGGCCCGGCCAGTACCGAAGCGCTGAAGATCGGCACCCTGCTCCCGGCGACCGGATCGCTCGCCTTCCTCGGGCCGCCCATGGAGGCGGGTGTGGAGCTCGCGGTGAAGGACATCAACGCCGCGGGCGGTGTGTTGGACAAGCCCGTCGAACTCGTCACAGGTGACTCCGGCGACACCACCACCGACACGGCGAACGCAACCGTCGACCGCGAACTCAGCGCCGGCACCCAGGTCATCATCGGCGCGGCCTCGTCGTCGGTGTCGCTGAAGGTCATCGACAAGGTCGCCAACGCGGGCGCGGTCATGTTCTCGCCCGCGAACACCTCCGACGAGTTCACCTGCTACCAGGACAAGGGTCAGTACTTCCGCACCGCGCCGGCGGATGTCCTGCAGGCGCAGGCACTCTCGCAGACGA
This sequence comes from Gordonia sp. G4, assembly GCF_057770005.1. NCBI lineage: Bacteria > Bacillati > Actinomycetota > Actinomycetes > Mycobacteriales > Gordoniaceae > Gordonia > Gordonia sp. G4. The sequence continues at coordinate 4,859,159 of NZ_CM173442.1, read as the reverse complement.
TGGCCGAGGACGGCGTGCAGCGTGTGTCGATCCTCGCCCTCAACGACCCGTACGGAACGGGACTGGCCGACAACACCGTTCGCGATCTCGAGGCGGCGGGCGTCCCGGCGGACCAGATCCAGAAGATCATCTACGATCCGAACGCCCAGTCGTTCAACGCCGAGGTCGACCAGGTGAAGAACTTCAACCCGGACGGCATCGCGATCATCGGTTTCGAGGAGAGCGCCAAGATCATCACGCGTATGCACGAGGTCGGCATCGGTCCCAGCGACGGCAAGCTCGTGTACGGCGTCGACGGCAACATGGGCAACGCACTCGGCGAGTCGGTCGGCCCGGGTCTCCTCGCCGGCATGAAGGGCACCACGCCGCTCACTCAGACCAGCGGTGACTTCCAGGCGGCTCTGAAGGAGGTCGACAGCGAACTCATCGACTTCAACTACGCGGGTGAGAGCTACGACGCCGCCGTCCTGAGCGCACTTGCGGCCACGGCCGCCAAGTCGACCGACGGGCGGACGATCGCGGCCAACATCATCGGCGTGACCAACGGCGATGAGAACTGCGACTCGTACCAGGCCTGCCTGGACCTGCTGAACGGCGGCAAGACGATCGCCTACGTCGGCAAGACCGGCAACCTGGCCTTCAACGCCGCCGGCGAGCCGAGTGTCGGCTCGTACGGTGTGCTCGAGTTCGACGACAAGAACGCACTGCTCACCCCGACGCGCAAGTACGTCTCGGTCGCAGCGCAGTAAACCCACACAGAACGAGACCCCCGGCTCCGGCCGGGGGTCTCGTCATGTGGGTCACACTCGGGGTACTCGTGCACGTATTCCGTTGTCGCTCAACGCGTCGGCGGGAACGGCCACGGAACGGGTGTGGGGCTCACTTCTTCTCCGAGCTGCCTGCGAGGGTCCCGAGGTAGAGCTCGATGATCTTCGGATCGTTGGCGAGGTTGCGGCCGGTGTCGGTGTAGGCGTTGCGGCCCTGGTCGAGCACGTACCCGCGGTCGCAGATCTGCAGGCACCGGCGGGCGTTCTGCTCGACCATGATGATCGAGACGCCGGTGGCGTTGATCGCCTTGCAGCGGATGAACACCTCGTCCTGGAACATGGGGGACAGGCCCGCGGACGGCTCGTCGAGCAGCAGCACCGCGGGGTCCATCATCAGGGCGCGTCCCATCGCGACCATCTGCCGTTCGCCGCCGGACAGCGCGCCCGCCTTGACCTTCCGGCGTTCGGACAGCAGCGGGAAGAGCTCCGACACGAACTCGAACCTGGTGGCGAAGGTCTTGGGCCGCAGATAGACGCCCATCTCGAGATTCTCTTCGATGGTCAACGCGGGGAAGACGTTCTGCGTCTGCGGAACGTAGCCGACACCCTTGTCGACGAGGACGTGCGCCTTCGCCGAGGTGATGTCGTCGCCGCGGAGTGTGACCGAGCCCTCGCGGACGGGGATCAGTCCGAACAGTGTCTTCAGCAGAGTCGACTTGCCGGCGCCGTTGGGGCCGATGATCCCGACGATCTCGCCGTCCCCGAGATAGAAGTTGCACTCCTCGAGGATGTTGATGCCGGGAAGGTAACCGGCGGTGATGTCGTCGGCGCGCAGTAGTGCGTCGCCGGCGAGTTTGCGGTGTTCCTCGGCGGTGGCCGCGAGTTGCGCCGGCGTCAACTGCCCGGACCCGGGTTCGGTGCTCATCGTCCGTCCTTCTTCGTATCGGGCGCCGACGGTGGCAACTCGGAGACCTCCGAGAGATCCCCGCCTTCCTCGAGTGTGGCCTCGATGGCGGCCTCGACCTTCTCCGCGAGCACCGCGGTCGCACCGACCGGACGCCCCTGATCGTCGAACTCGAGTGCCTGATCGTGGTGGCCGCCGAGGTACGCATCGACGACGGCCTCGTTGTCGCCCAGTCGATCCGGGAGCGACTCGGCGATGACCTGGCCCTGGGCCATCACCACCACCCAGTCGCTGATGTCGCGGATGACGTCCATGTCGTGTTCGACGAAGACGACCGTGACCCCCTCGTCGCGCAGCGATTTGATGTGCTCGAGCAGGCTCTGGGTGAGCGCCGGGTTGACGCCGGCCATCGGCTCGTCGAGCATCACGATCTCGGGGTCGGTCATCAGTGCGCGCGCCATCTCCAGGAGTTTCCGCTGGCCGCCCGACAGTGAACCGGCGAAGTCGTCGGCCTTGGCCTCGAGCTTGAAGCGCCGGAGCAGTTCGTGGGCCCGGTCGGTGACTTCGGCTTCCTGCTTGCGCCAGGCCCAGGGCGCGAGAGCGGCGAGAAAGTGCTCGCCTCGCTGTCCGGTGGCGCCGAGCCGGACGTTGTCGAGGACGGTGAGTTTCGCGAGCGCCTTGGTGAGCTGGAAGGTACGCACCATCCCGCGCCGGGCCACCTGGTGGGGAACCATCCGGCCGAGGGAGTCCCCGTTCAGCGACCACGTGCCCGAGTCGGGCTTGTCGAATCCGGTGATCAGGTTGAAGAAGGTGGTCTTGCCCGCGCCGTTGGGTCCGATGAGGCCGGTGATGGCGCCGCGCTGTACCTCGAGATGATCGACCTGCACCGCCTTGATGCCACCGAAGGTCCGGGAGATGTTGTCCACCACGATGATCGGATCGGGTTTGGACGACCCGGGTTCGGGTGTGACACCGGCGAACAGCCGCGACCGATCCGACGCCGAGAGCGTGGTGAGGTCCCGGCGCGTGGCCCGTACGGATGGGCCCTCGGTCTCGGAGTCGACGGTGACCGCGGTCGACGGTTCGCTGCCGGGGGCGGCATGGCGGCCGGGACGCGGTGTGGTGTCGTCAGGCATCGAGCTGCACCTCCCTCTTGTTCCCGAGCAGTCCCTGTGGTCTGAACACCATCATCAGAATGATCGCCAGACCGAGCAGTACGTAGCGGAATGCACCGACCTGTTGCGCCGACAGATTCAGCAGCGGGTCGTCGCCGGATGTGGCCTGCCGCAGCAGTGCGTCGGGAACGGCGAGCAGGAACCAGAACAGCATGGCGCCGAGCACCGGGCCGAACACCGTCGCCGCTCCGCCGAGGATCAAGGCGCCGTAGGCGAAGAACGTCTGTGCGGTCGAATAGAAGTCGGGGTTGATCGACTGGGTGGCGAAGGCGTTGAAGACACCAGCCAGTCCGCCGATACAACCGCCGAGCACCAGGGCCTGCATCTTGAAGAAGTAGGCGTTCTTACCCAACGATCGTGCGGCGTCCTCGTCTTCGCGGACCGCTTTGAGCACCCGGCCCCACGGACTGCGGACGAGCAGGTACACCATCAGGCACAGCAGGCCGACGACGATCCAGCCGACCACCATCGACCACAGATCGCCGCCGAGGAACTTGACCCCGAAGAACGAATACTGCTTGCCGTTGTCGAACGGGCTGATGGAGAAGAAGCTGCCCGCGTAGGCGTAGATGCCGTTGGTGGAGTGGGTGAAGTCGTCGGTCGAGGTCGACCGGAAGACCAGCCGCAGGATCTCCGACGCCGCGATGGTGACGATCGCCAGATAGTCCGCACGCAGGCGCAGGGTCGGCAGGCCCAGCACGACCGCGAGCATCCCGGCGGCGGCGATGCCGATGATCGCGCCGAGCCACAACGGCTGGTCGTAGTTCACGGCCATGATGCCGACGCCGTATCCGCCGAGCAACGCAAAGGCGATCTGGCCGAAGTTGAGCAGTCCGGCGTAACCGAAGTGCAGGTTCAGGCCGATGGCCAGCAGGGCGTAGAAGATCGCCGACGGGCCGATCAGCTGCGCGATCGCGATCTGGAGCGCTGAGATGATGTCCATGGGTCAGCCGATCCTCGCTCGAGATCCGAGAATGCCCTGGGGCCGGATGGTCAGGATGATGATCAGGATCAGCAGTCCTCCGATGTACTTCAGGTCGGGACTGAGGATGTAGGTCGACAACTGGACCAGCAGGCCGACGATGAGACATCCGAGCAGTGCGCCGTAGGCCGTGCCGAGCCCGCCGAGCGTGATGCCGGCGAACATCAGCAGGAGGAGTTTGAAACCCATCTCCCACTGGACCCGGCCGCCGAGTTCGGAGAGCGCGAACATCACGCCGCCGAGTGTCGCCAGACCCCCGGCCAGTGCCCAGACGAACAGGATGACCCGGTCGACGTCGATTCCCGACGATTCGGCGAGGTCCTTGTTGTCGGCCACTGCGCGCATCGCCTTGCCGATCCTGGTGCGCTGCAACAGCACGGCGACCCCGAGCAGGACCACGATGCTGATGAGGATGCACGCCAGGTTCACCGGTGTGATCGCGAACGGACCGGAGCCGATCTGGGTCTGCGCCTGATAGTCGTTGAACGGTTCGGCCCGATCGGAGAAGAAGATCAGGATCAGGTAGCGCAGTACGAGCGACAGGCCGATCGACACGACGAGCATCGCGATCAGCCCGGTTCGTCGTCTTCGCAGCGGTCTCCACAGGCCGAGTTCGTTGAGGATCCCGATGCCGACGCCGACGATCACCGCCAGGATCGTCGCGGGGATCAGCTGTACACCGAGCTTGACGTTGATGACCCACGCGATCACCGCGCCGAGGGTGACCAGCTCGCCGTGGGCGAAGTTCGTCAGTCCCGTCGTGCCGAAGATGAGGCTGAGTCCCACGCCGGTGATGGCGATGATCAGGCCGAACCGGATCCCGTCGATGGCCAGCCGCGTCAGTTCGGAGATCGCCGACACCTCGGTGCCGGTCCGCACGTCGCCGAAGGAGAAGATGACCGGCCGCGGCGTGCCGCCGCTGACGTCGACGGGTAGCTCCGATTTCTGGACCTCGACGCCGTCGGGGAGTGAGTCGGTGTCGATGACGATCGTGTACTGGCCGGGCGGCACGTTGATCGACCACGCACCGGTGGCCGACGAGGTCGCGGTGCCGACGACGGCCCCCGAGGCGTCCTTGGCCTCGAGGTCGACGCCTTCGACCTTCTCGGTGCCGTTGCGCAGCACACCGAAGACGCGTACCTCGTCGCCGGGGGCGGCCGAGGCGGTGGCCGTACCGAAAAGGCCGCACAGTATCGACGCCGCGACGAGAAGCAGCATGGCGATGGCGGTGAGTCGCCTCGGGGATCGGGGGACAGGCGGTTGGCTCTCGACATCTGAGCGATCATCGAGAGCGCTTCGGGGCGGCGTCTGCGTACAGGTGCCGGCGCGTTGCGATGTCATCCTGCGGGACATTAGCGCCAGCATCGTCACCGCGTGACGACAACGACGTTTCCCGGAGGTAACTTCTGTCGCGGCGACAGGGCCGTCGCTGGTTCCATCGCAATGCGCTGCCGCAGGCTCGATTCGGACCGTAAGGTGACCGTATGATCCCGGTCACCGTCTCGACCACGACAGACCTCGAACTCGCCAGCAGGTTGCTCGCGCAGGCATTCGCCGACGACCCCGTGACGGTGTGGATGCAACCGGACACGTCGCGGCACCTGGTCATGTTCCGCACGCTGTTGAAGTACAGCCACGGGCCGAACGCGACGCTGGACCTCGCGATGCGCGACGGACAACCGGTCGGTGCCGCCGCGTGGGATCCGCCCGGACACAAGGTGTCGGCGAAGGCGCAGACCCTGTCGATGTGGGGCTTCTTCCGGGCAATGGGTTCCCGGATGAGCCGCGGTGCCAAACTCGAGGCGGAGTTCGGCAAGCGCAGGCCCAAGGAACCCCACTGGTATCTCGGGCAGATCGGCGCCCCGGTCCACGGCGTGGGTGTCGGCACCACCCTCTTGCGCCACCGGCTCGACCAGATCGACGGTCCGTCCTACCTCGAGTGCTCGAACGTCCGCAATGTCCCGCTCTACGAGCGATTCGGCTTCGAGGTGACCGAGGAGTTCGAGTTGCCGATGGACGGTCCGAAGGTGTGGGCCATGTACCGGCCGGTGTGAGCTGTCGGGAGTCATCACTAGACTTTGCGAGGTGAGTCCAGCGCAGAGTTCCCCGGCAACGACCCCCGCCACGGCAACCGGAACGACGGGCAAGGCGGCCGCCGGCGCCAAGGGCAAGACCAGGCAGCCGGTGTTGATGCTGCTCGACGGGCACTCGCTGGCCTATCGGGCGTTCTTCGCGCTGCCGGCGGAGAACTTCAAGACGCATTCCGGCCAGACGACGAACGCCGTCTACGGCTTCACCTCGATGCTGATCAACCTGCTGCGCGACGAGGAGCCGACCCACATCGCCGCCGCCTTCGACGTCTCCCGGAAGACCTTCCGGTCGGAGATGTATCCCGAGTACAAGGCGCAGCGATCCAAGTCGCCCGACGAGTTCAACGGACAGGTGGATCTCACCAAGGAGGTTCTCGATGCGCTGGGGGTCTCGGTGCTGGCCATCGAGGGATACGAGGCCGACGACATCATCGCGACCCTCGCGACCCGGGCTCGTGAGGACGGGTACAAGGTCCTGATCGTCACCGGCGACCGCGACTCGCTGCAACTCGTCGACTCCTCGACCACCGTGCTCTATCCACGCAAGGGAGTCTCCGACCTCACCCGGTTCACGCCCGAGGAGGTCGAGAAGAAATACGGTCTCACCCCCGCCCAGTACCCCGACTACGCCGCGCTGCGCGGCGACCCCAGCGACAACCTGCCGGGCATACCCGGCGTCGGGGAGAAGACCGCCTCCAAGTGGATCCGTGAGTACGGATCGCTCGCCGCGCTCGTCGATCACGTCGACGAGGTGAAGGGCAAGGTGGGCGACGCGTTGCGCGCGCATCTGGCGTCGGTGCAGACCAACCGCCAGCTGACCGAGCTCGTCCGCGACATGCAGCTGCCGGCGTCCCCCGACGACCTGGCCATGGTCGGGTGGGACCGCGATCGCATCCACCAGCTCTTCGACGACCTGGAGTTCCGGGTCTTGCGGGATCGTCTCTTCTCGACGCTGAGTTCCGTTGAGCCAGAGGCCGAAGCAGGTTTCGATCTCGACGGAGCGGTCCTGGGTGCGGGCGAGGTCGCCGGCTGGCTCACCGAGCACGCCCGCACCGGCCGCGTCGGTCTGGCCATCACCGCGCCGCACGTCGTCGTGGGGTCGGATCCGACGGGCGTGGCGATCGCGGCCGCAGACGGGACGTCGGCGTATGTCGACGTGACCGCGCTGAACCCGGAAGACGAGGCGGCACTGGGGGACTGGTTCGCCGACCCGTCCGCGTCGAAGGCGGTCCACGAGGCGAAGTGGGCCGTCCACGCGCTCCGCTCGCGCGGCTGGAAGCTCGACGGCGTCACCAGCGACACCTCGCTCGCGGCCTACCTCGTGCGGCCCGGACAGCGAACCTTCAACCTCGACGATCTCGCGCTGCGATACCTGCGTCGTGAACTCCGGGCCGACGGCAGTCCGGGCGACGGCCAGATGTCGCTGCTCGACGACGACTCCGACGGTCGCGTCGCCGAGCAGCACATGCTCGAGGCGCGGGCGGTCCAGGAACTCGCCGACACGCTCGACACCGAACTCGACCGGATCGACTCCAAGCCCCTGCTGACCGAGATGGAATTGCCGCTGTCCTTCGTGCTGGCCGACGCCGAGGCGGCCGGCATCGCGGTCGACGTCGACCACTTCGGTGCTCTCGAGCGGATGTTCGCCGACCGGATCCGCGCCGCGGCCGAGGCGGCGTACGAGGTCATCGGAGAACAGATCAACCTCGGTTCCCCCAAGCAGTTGCAGACCGTCCTCTTCGACAAGCTCGACATGCCGAAGACGAAGAAGACCAAGACCGGTTACACCACCGACGCCGACGCGCTGCAGTCTCTCTACGAGAAGACCGAGCACCCGTTCCTCGCGCACCTTCTGGAGCACCGCGATGCGACGCGGCTGAAGGTCACCGTCGACGGCCTCCTGAAGTCGGTCGCCGACGACGGGCGTATCCACACGACGTTCAACCAGACGATCGCCGCCACCGGACGCCTGTCGTCCACCGAACCGAATCTGCAGAACATCCCGGTGCGCACGGAGGCGGGCCGGGAGATCCGCCGCGGCTTCGTCGTCGGCGCCGACACCGCGACCGGCGTGCCCTACGACTGCCTGATGACCGCCGACTACAGCCAGATCGAGATGCGGATCATGGCGCACCTGTCGGAGGATGCCGGCCTGATCGAGGCGTTCAACACCGGTGAGGACCTCCACAACTTCGTCGGGTCACGCGCCTTCGGTGTGCCGATCGACGAGGTCACCACCGAGATGCGTCACCGAGTGAAGGCCATGTCCTACGGGCTCGCCTACGGCCTCAGCGCCTTCGGGCTCGCCGCCCAGCTCAAGATCAGTCGTGATGAGGCCAAGGAGCAGATGGAGGCGTACTTCGCGCGATTCGGCGGGGTGCGCGACTATCTGCACGACGTGGTCGCCGAGGCCCGTCGCAACGAGTACACCGCGACGCTGTTCGGCAGGCGTCGCTACCTGCCCGACCTGAACAGCGACAACTGGCAGCGTCGGCAGTCCGCGGAGCGAATGGCGCTCAATGCGCCCATCCAGGGCACCGCGGCGGACATCATCAAGGTCGCGATGATCAACGTGCACAAGCGTCTTGCGGCCGAAGGTCTCACGTCGCGGACGCTTCTCCAGGTCCACGACGAACTCGTGATCGAGGTCGCCGCCGGCGAGCGGGAATCCGTCGAAGCGGTGGTGCGCGAGGAGATGGGCAATGCCATCACCCTGTCGGTGCCGCTGGAGGTGTCGGTCGGTTTCGGTCGGTCTTGGGACGACGCAGCGCACTGATGGGCCTGCGCGAGAGGAGGTTCGGCGTCCTCACCGGCGACGGGATCGGACCGGAGATCGTACCCGTGGCAATCGCGATCGCGGATGCTGCCGCCGGACTGGAGTCGATCGAGATCGACTGGCAGGAGCTGCCTTTCGGGTCGTCGGCCATCGCCTCGCACGGCGACCCGGTACCCGCGCAGACTCTGTCGGCCCTCGACGAGCTCGGATTCTGGATCGTGGGACCCCACGACTCGGCCGCGTACCCGCCCGGCCACGGCGATCGGACACCGGGTGCCACGATCCGTACCCGCTACGAGCTGTTCGCGAATCTCCGTCCGGCACGCGGTTTTACGGGCGTGCCGGCGCTCCGGCCCGACATCGACGTGCTGATCGTGCGGGAGAACACCGAAGGCTTCTACGCCGATCGCAACATGGCGGTCGGCAGCGGCGAGTTCATGCCGACCCCGGACGTGGCGCTCGCGGTCGGGCTGATCACCCGCGCGTCCTCGGAGAGAATCGCGCGGGTCGCGTGCGCCGCCGCGATCGAGCGCGCGGGTACCGACCGGCAACCGCGGCTGACTATCGTGCACAAGGCCAACGTCCTGCGTATGACCACCGGCCTGTTCCGTGATGCGTGCCGCGACGTCGCCGCCGAGTTCCCCGAGGTGAAGGTGTCCGAGCAACACGTCGACGCGATGGCGGCCCTGCTCGTCCGGCGCCCCGCCGACTTCGACGTCCTCGTCACCGAGAACCTCTTCGGTGACGTCCTGTCCGATCTCGCCGGAGAGTTGGCCGGCTCGCTGGGCATCGCGGGTTCGGTCAACAGCTCGGAGTCCCGGGTGATGGCGCAGGCGACACACGGTGCGGCGCCCGACATCGCCGGACGCGGCATCGCGAATCCGGTCGCGATGATCGTCTCGGTGGCAATGGGCTTCCGGCGTTACGGCCTGATGACGGACGACGCGGCACTCGTCGCGGCCGGCGCCCGGATCGACGCCGCGGTCGCCGACACACTTGCGCACACCGCAACCCGCGATCTCGGTGGTGGCGCGGGGACCGCGGAGTTCGGGGACGCGGTGGTCCGGCGAATCGCGGAGGCGTGACCCTCTGCTGCGTGAGGTGCGAGCGGAGGCGTGACCCTTTGCTCCCTGAGCCTGAATCCGTGGATGAGGTTCTGGTCGGGTGAGGTCGCGGTGTTTGAGTGTCTGATTGTGTTGTGGGCGTGTGGTATTCGCTGATCTTGTGTCAGCTTTTTCACTGGGGTTCCTGGTCGTGGGTGGGCATGTGAGGGTTGAGGGGTCAGGTGGTGTTCACCGCGGCCCACAGGGCGGTGAAGGCGTGTTGGGTTGGCCAGTGGCGGGGTAGGTGCAGGACGGGTGTTCGTGCTGGTCGGGCCAGTCTGGCGGGTATCGCGATCAGGGTGCGGCGCAGCGTCGCCCCGCGGGCGGCGCGGAGTCTGGGGGTGGCGGTGAGTGCGGCGAGGGTGCGCATCAGGTTGTGGCTGATGGCGGTCAACGCCAGCCAGGCGGCGTTGGCGCCGAACATCCCGGAGGGTAGGTGTGCCAGTGGTCCGTCGATGAGGTCGGCGAACACGGTTTCGATGATGGCGTGGCGGCGGTGGTTGATGTCGGCGGTGACGGTGTCGTCGGTGGTGTTGGTGAAAAACGAGTGGTATCGCCAGGCGGGCATCAGGGTGTCGGTGTTGGCGGGGTGGTGGGCTTTGACCCGGCGCACGATGAGTCGGGCGGTGACCGGCTGTGATGACTGGGGTTGCACGGTGTGCAGGGTTTCGGCGACTTCGGCCTCGGAGATCAGTTCGCCGGTGTCGGGGTCGGTGACCGCGCCGGGGTAGTGCACCGGGGTCCAGGCGTCGTCTCCGATCGCGGTGATGGCGCGGGTGATCGCGGTGTTGGTGCGCAGGACCAGCGAGAACGTCGCTGCGAGGCGTTGGCAGGTGCGCATCACCGCGGCGGTGCCATAAGCGGAGTCGCCGCGTACGGTGATCTCCCCGCTTGCCCCACACTGCCGTGCAGTAGTGAGGGTTTCAGCGATCATCTTCGCGGCCCCGCTACCGGAGGCGCAGCGGCCGGCGCGCAGCCAGGTGTTGGCAATCACCGGTGGATGATCGGGTGCGGACAGAGTGGTGATCAGCGGGGACAGACCTTTGCGCAGGAGTTCACGTCCAGCGATCTTGGCGTGCCCGTAGGAGGCTCCGGCCTTGTGGTAGCCGTAGACCGGGCGCAGTAGCGAGTCGATGTCGACAAACACCCGGGACCCGTCGGTGGGTAACAACCCTGCCCGCGCGCACATCGCTGGTAGTGCCCGGGTCATCACCGCGTTGAGTTGTCGGGCATGGCCGGGGGTGAACTCACGCAGGGTTTGTCCGATCGTGGCTGGGGCGTACACGTGGTCGAACAGGCGGGTGTGCCCACCACTGCGAACCATCCCGAGGTCGTCGATGCTGTCAGCACCGCAACAGAATCCGGCGATCACGGTCAACAGTTTCGCCTCGAGGTTGGCCCCGGCCGAGGCGACCTGGGTGGTGCCGAGATCGACCCGGTCGTCCAGCAGAGACGCCAACCCGGTCGACTCGGCCACCGCCATGACCGGTACCAGCCCGGCGTGCGACACCAGGTTGTCGTCGTCGAAGACAGCGGATGTGGCGGTGAACTTGTGCGATACTTTCACTGAAAGTGCCTTCTGAGCTGGAATGTTTTGTGTCTCAACACCACCAATCATTCCAGCTCAGAGGGCATTTTCGCGTTATCGACACCCCGCACCTATCCACGGATCCAGGCTGAGGTGCGAGCGGAGGCGTGACCCTTTGCTCCCTGAGGTGCGAGCGGAGGCGTGACCCTTTGCTCCCTGAGGTGCGAGCGGAGCCGTGACCCTTTGCTCCCTTCAGTGTCAGGGTTGTGGAGCCACGTGAGTGGTGATTGGGTTTCGTCCACCAGGTGTTTGGCTCTCTTGCTCCCTGCCACCCCTGCGGGGTTGGTGATGCCTCATCGTGCCGACATCTGGTGTGACGGACCGGCCGGCGTGACTTGATAGGAGCGTGGCAGCGGAGCTTGTCAAGATGTCTGTGTAAGAACGTGACTCCTGGGTTTCGTGTGGTTGTTGTTGGGGTCTAGTTGAGGTGGGGTTCGATGCGGTCGGGGTAGGCCAGGGCGAGTTGCCCGAGGGCTTGTTTCCAGTTCGTCACGACTTGGCCCTCGACGAGGCGTCCGGGGGCTTTGCGGGTGGCGGCAGGCTTGCCGCGTTCCTTTTCGCGTTGCCTGGCGCGTTTGTCCTCGATGTCGCAGATGGCCAGCCACAGCAGTTTGCGGACTGCGACGTCGTTGGGGAAGTGTCCCCGGTTCTTGATCACCTTGCGGAGCTGGTAGTTCAGCGATTCGATCGAGTTGGTGGTGTAGATGACTTTGCGGAGCTCGGGTGGGAACGCCAGGAACGGTATGAACCGGTCCCAGGATCGATCGAAAGCCATTGCCGCACTGGGATATTTGACTCCCAACTCTGAATCGCGGAACGCTTCCCATTCGCGGCGGGCGGTCTCGGCGTCGGGGGCGGTGTAGATCGGTTTGATCGCCCGCGCCACGTCTTTGCGGTCTTTGTAGTTCACGAACCGCATCGAGTTGCGGATCAGATGCACCACGCAGGTCTGCACGGTGGCCAGTGGCCAGGTCGCCTCGATCGCTTCGGGGAATCCGGTCAGCCCGTCGCAGCACACGATGAGCACATCCTTGACGCCGCGGTTGGCCAGATTCGCACACACCCCGGCCCAGAACTTCGCGCCTTCCTCGGCCTGAATCCAGATGCCCAGCACATGCTTGACGCCGGTCATGTCGACGCCAATAGCGATGTGGGCGTGTTTGTTTCGGACGTGAGCGCCGTCTTTGACTTTCACCACCAGGGCGTCGAGGTAGATGACGGGGTACAACGCTTCCAGCGGCCGGTTCTGCCATTCGTCGACCGCGTCGAGGACCTCGTCGCAGATCTTGGAGATCGTTTCATGCGACAGATCGGTGCCGATCGTCGAGGCCAGATGATGCTGGATGTCGCGTAACGTCATGCCGCCGGCATAGAGCGAGATGATGATGTCATCGAGCCCGCCGAGCCGGCGGGAGCCCTTGGGCACCAGACGTGGGGTGAAGGTGCCGGCACGGTCACGAGGAACGTTCAGATCGACCGGCCCGGCCTCGGACTGCACCGTTTTCGGGCTCGACCCGTTGCGGGAATTGGGCAGTTCCCGACCGGCCGGATCGCCTTTCTCATAGCCGAGGTGATCGGTCAGCTCGGCCTTCAGGCCGCGTTCGAGGGCGAGTTTGATCAGACCCGGGATCAGGCCGCCGTCGCCGGTGATCTGAACCTGTCCGGTATCGATCTGGGCCAGCAACTCATCGACCATGCCCGAGGCCTGCAGCGCCTCGGCTACCTCCGCAGTCGAGCGCGGCTCGGCCAGCTCAGCCAACCGCTGGTCGTCGTCTCCCTGCTGCTCGTCGTCTAACGCCATGCTCATAGATTGTCCTCTCACTGATGAGCACCGGACTTACACAGACCATCTGACACGCCCTGGCAGCGCCCCTCCACTGAAGTATGTCCACCGACCGGCCCGACTGTCCGCCCACCCTGTGACAGGAAGGCAAGCTCCATGATCGTCATCGGTGCTGATGTTCACAAGCGCTCCCACACCTTTGTCGCCGTCGATGACGTCGGCCGCAAACTCGGATCCACGGTCGTACCCACAACGACCGCCGGTCATCACACAGCACTGCGCTGGGCCCACGATAAGTTCGGTCACGAACTGCTCTGGGCCATCGAAGACTGCCGCAACATGTCCGCCCGCCTCGAACGCGACCTACTCGGCGCAAAGCAGAAAGTCGTGCGGGTCACCCCGCGGTTGATGGCCGAACACCGCCGCACCGGGCGTGAACGCGGTAAGTCCGATCCCATCGACGCGTTGGCCGTGGCGCGGGCCGCCGCCCGGGAACCTGATCTGCCGGTGGCCTCCCACGATGACGTGTCGTATGAGGCCAAAGCGCTGGTGGACTATCGGGAAACCCTTGTGCGGGAACGCACGTCGAAGACCAACCGGGTGTTGTGGCGGGTGCATCAACTCGACCCCGAATACCACATTCCTCGCGGCGGGTTGACGCTGAACAAACACCAGAACAACCTCGCGGCGTGGCTGATCGACCGCCCCGGGATCGATGCCCGACTGGCCCGCCACGAGGTCGCCGCGATCATCGCGTTGACCGCCGAGATCAAGCAGGTCACCCGCGAGATCACCACCCTGGCGCGCGACGCAGTGCCGACGTTGATGACGATGCCCGGTTGCGCGGAACTGACCGCGGCGAAACTACTCGGCGAATCCGCCGGCATCACCCGCTTCGGCACCGAGGCGCATTTCGCCCGGCACGCCGGAGTCGCACCCGTGCCGGTGTGGTCAGCCAACCCCGGCCGCCACCGCCTCACCCGCTCAGGGAACAGACAACTCAACGCCGCCCTGCACCGCATCGCTTTGACCCAAGCCCGCATGCCCGAGTCCCTCGGCCACACCTACTACCAACGCAAACGCGACGAAGGCAAAACCAAACGCGAAGCCATGCGCTGCCTCAAACGACGCCTGGCCCGCGTCGTCTACAACAACCTCACCCTCGACCACCACAACCGCACAACCCCACAACAAGACGCCGCTTGACATAGGAGCTATGAGGTGCGAGGAGCGCAAGCGACGAGCCTCGAAGGGCCGGAACACGCGTGAATCGCGGGTGGCGAGCCGGGGTGCAGGAGGCGAACTACAGTGAGTTGGTGCGCTCGGCCGGATGGAGGGAAGTGGTGTGACGCGGGTTGCTCGCTGGCTCGGCGTCCTGCTCGCCGTCCTGGTCGTCGTGACGGGTTGTGTGGACAACGAAGCCCGTGAACGCGCGAACCAGGTCGCCCCGATCGACGTCGACGTGGCGAAGGTGCCGGCGATCGCCGCCCTCGTCCCACCGGAGATCGCTCGCACCGGACGGCTGATCGTCGGGGTCAACATCCCGTACCAGCCGAACGAGTACAAGGACGCGTCCGGGAAGATCGTGGGCTACGACGTCGACCTGATGAACGCCGTCGGCAAGGTGCTCGGACTCGTACCCGAATACAAGGAGTCCCAGTTCGACACGATCATCCCGTCGATCCAGGCCGGCACCTACCAGGTCGGCATGTCCTCGTTCACCGACACCCTCGAACGCGAGAAGCAGGTCGACTTCGTGACCTACTACAGCGCCGGCGTGCAGTGGGCGCAGGCGACCGACAACGACGACGTCATCGATCCCGACAACGCGTGCGGTCTCCGGGTGGCGGTCCAGACCACCACGTACGAGGACACCGACGAGATCCCCGCGAAGAGCGAGGCCTGCGTCGCGGCCGGAAAGCCCGCGATCGACAAGGTCAGGTTCGACAGCCAGGACGAGGCGGTCAACGCGCTGATCCTGGGACGCGTGGCCGCGATGTCCGCCGACTCGCCGGTCACCGCCTATGCCATCAAGCGCACGGACGGCCGGCTGAAGCCGGCCGGTGGGATCTTCGATTCCGCCCCATACGGTTGGGCCATACGGAAGGGCTCGCCGCTCGCGGTCGCGATGCAGCGCGCAGTGCAATACCTCATCGACAACGGACAGTACGAACAGATCGCGGCCAATTGGGGTCTCGAGGAGGGGATGATCGATGTCTCCGTCATCAACGGGGCGGTGAGCTGAGGTGACGTCACCACAGGCCGGCCCCACCACATCGGCCGAACCGGAACCGATCAAGGCGGTCCCGCTCCGTCGTCCCGGGCAGTGGATCGCCGCCGTGATGATCATCGTGCTGGCTGCGCTGTTCATCTACGGTGCCGCCACCAACGAGGCCTACAGCTGGGGCACGTACGGCAACTATCTCTTCGACTCGCGCATCTTGTCGGGTGTCGGCTACACCCTGGCCCTGACCCTGCTGTCGATGGCGATCGCCATCGTGCTCGGTGTGCTCCTCGCGATCATGCGGCTGAGCCCGAATCCGGTGCTGCGCGGGACGTCGTGGGTGTACCTGTGGATCTTCCGCGGCACGCCCGTGTACGTGCAGCTCGTGTTCTGGGGCCTGTTCCCGGCGATCTACAAACAGATCGACCTCGGCATCCCGTTCGTGCACCAGTTCGTCTCCCTCGACATCCAGACCCTCAATGCGGCGTTCCTGTTCGCGGTGATCGGTCTGGGCCTCAACGAGGCCGCATACATGGCCGAGATCGTCCGGGCCGGTGTGTCTTCGGTCGGTGAGGGACAGACGGAGGCCTCGGTCGCGCTGGGTATGTCGTGGTCGCAGACGATGCGACGCACGGTCCTGCCGCAAGCCATGCGGGTCATCATCCCGCCCACCGGCAACGAACTGATCAGCATGCTCAAGACCACCAGCCTGGTGGCGGCGGTCCCGCTGACCCTCGACCTCTACGGACGCCAGCGTGACATCTCGGGCGTGATCTTCGAGCCGATCCCGTTGCTGCTCGTCGCCTCGACCTGGTACCTCGTCATCACGAGCGTCCTGATGGTGGGGCAGTACTACGTAGAGCGCTATTACGCCAAGGGAGCGACCCGCGCGCTGACCGCGCGACAACTCAAGACGATGGCCGACGGAGCGGCCACGGCCCCCGGCGGCGCCGCCGGCCCGGCAGGGGGAGAGAAGGCATGACCCAGCCAGAGCACACGGCCGCATCGGCAGCACCCGGTGGCTCGCCGCCGCCGATGGTCGTGGCCGACCGTGTCTGTAAGAGCTTCGGTTCGGTGCAGGTCCTCAAGGGGATCTCGCTGGAGGTCGCACGCGGTGAGGTGTTGTGTCTCATCGGGCCGTCGGGGTCGGGGAAGTCCACGTTCCTGCGATGTGTGAACCATCTGGAAGTCGTCAACGCGGGCCGGCTCTACGTCGACGGTGATCTCATCGGCTACCGCGAACGCAGCGGCAAACTCTACGAGATGAGCGCCAAGGACGCGGCCACCCAGCGACGCGACATCGGCATGGTGTTCCAGCATTTCAATCTGTTTCCGCATCGCACGGTGCTCGAGAACGTGATCGAAGCTCCGATGCAGGTGAAGAGACAATCGCGATCGGAAGCGGTCGACAAGGCACGCTATCTGCTGGACCGGGTGGGGCTGTCCACGCGGGCCGATGCCTACCCGGCGCAGTTGTCGGGGGGCCAGCAGCAGCGGGTCGCGATCGCCCGTGCGCTCGCGATGGACCCCAAGCTCATGCTCTTCGACGAACCGACTTCGGCCCTCGATCCCGAACTCGTCGGCGACGTCCTGAAGGTGATGCGCGAACTCGCAGCTTCGGGCATGACCATGATGGTCGTCACGCATGAGATGGGTTTCGCCCGGGAGGTCGCCGATCAGCTGGTCTTCATGGACGGCGGTGTCGTCGTCGAGCGGGGCGATCCCCGCGAAGTCCTCGCCGACCCGAAGGAACAGCGCACACGGGAGTTCCTGTCGAAGCTCCTGTGAGTGCCGCTAGGCGGCCTTGTGACTGCAGAAGATCGCGGTTCCCGGAAAGTAGCTGCCACGCAACGGACTCCACTGGCCCCATGTTCGGTCGAAACCGTCCGGCCACTCGGGTTCGATGATGTCGTCGAGGACGAAGCCGGCGGCACGGAGTTCACGGACACGGTCACCGATCGTGCGGTGGTGCTCGACATAGGTCAAGGCGCCGTCGGCATCGGTCTCGGTGTACGGCGTGCGGTTGAAGTAGGGGATCCGCACGGTCAGACCCTCCGGGCCCGGGTCGTCGAGGAACATCCACCGCATCGGGTGGTTGACGGCGAAAACCCAACGCGCGCCCGGCTTCAGGACTCGGGCGACCTCGCTCATCACGCCGGCGGAGTCGGCGACGAACGGTACCGCGCCGAACGCCGAGCAGGCGGCGTCGAACGACTCGGCCGCGAAGGGCAGGGTCTCGGCGGTGGCCTGCACGAGCGGTACCCGCACACCTTCGGCAGCCATCGCGTCGAGCCCGATGCCCAGCATCCGCCGCGAGAGGTCCACCCCTACCGCACGTGCGCCGTGCGCGGCCAGCCACCGGGCACAGGGCGCCGAACCGCAACCGATCTCGAGGATGTCGCGCCCGTCGATGTCGCCCAGGAGCCGGACATCGGATTCGCGGAGGCCTTCCGGGCACCAGACGAAGTCGCCGCCCGCGGCATGCGCGCCGAGAAAATCACCATGCTCGTCGTGGTAGTTCTCGGCGTCGTGATCCCACCACGACCGGCTGGCACGGTCGCTGGTCGCGGAGTCGACGTCGCCGAGAATTCTCGGGGGTCGGCTCGATCCGGGGCCGGTCGACGTCGTTTGTTCGGATTCCGCCTGGTTGGGGGACATCCTGCGATGATAAGGCCATGGTCTGTCTCGCTCTGCTGGGTCCGGTGGACACATCGGACGGCGCGGGCGTGCCTCGACCCCAGTTCGGGACCCCTCGTCTCCGGTGCCTGCTTGCCGCACTGGCGTTGCGTGCCAACGCGGTCGCCGACGTGGACTGGCTGACCGAGATCCTCTGGACGGATGTAGCTCCCGCCACCCCCGAGTCCGCACTGCACAACCTCGTCTTCCGGCTGCGGGCAACCCTGCGACAGCGTGAGGTCGATGACCGGCTGAGGGTCGTCACGACCTCACCCGGCTACACCCTCCAGGTGGATCGGGCCGACGTCGACACCCTGTTGTTCGACGACATGGTGACGCGCGCCTGCGCTGTCGTCGACACCGAGCCCCGACTGGCGGTCGATCTGCTCGACAGGGCCGAGACTCTGTGGCGTGGAAGGCCTTTCGGGGAGTTCGCCGACGCCTCCTGGGCGCGGGCGGAGGTCGGGGCACTGATCGAGCGGCGCGTGCTGGGAGTCGAGACCGCGGCCGACGCCCTGATCGCCCTCGGCCGCCCGGAGGATGCCTATGTGCGGTTGCTGCCGATCATCGACGAGCACCCCTATCGCGAGGGACTCCACCTGAGAGTCATGGATTCGTTGTGGCGGATGGACCGTGCGGCCGACGCGCTCGACGTGTACCAGCGGCTCCGTCGACGTCTCGCGGAGGACATCGGCACCGATCCGGCCGTGTCGGTCCGCGAGCTGCACGCCCGCATTCTCGACGGGGAGTCGTCATCGTGGACGCTCGGTGTCGCGACGGACCCGGACGCGCCGGACCCGGACAAACCGGCCCACGACCGGACGGTCACCGCCTCGGATGCGCGTGACGGTGCACCGCAGTCCGGATCGGCGTCCCTGATCGGACGCGAGGCACAATTGGCCGACTTGGCGGCAACCATCCGCGCCGGCGGGGTGGTCACTGTGGTCGGACCCGGAGGCGTCGGCAAGACGGCTCTCGTCCGTCGGCACGCACGGTCGGTGAGCGATCGTCCCGTCTGGTTCGCCGAGCTGGCGGCGATCGGGAGTCCCGACGGGGTCGCGCATGTCGTGGCGTCCGCGACGGGGTCGACGATGCGGCGCGACCTCCCGACCCTGGACGCACTCGCCGACGCCCTGAGCGGGCAGCAGGGTCTGCTCGTGCTCGACAATTGTGAGCACGTACTGGACGCCGTGGCCGAAGTCGTTGTCGCGCTACAGGATCGATGTCCGAACGTCACCGTGATCACGACCTCTCGGGCACCGCTCGGACTCGCGACCGAACAGATCATCGTTCTCGATCCGCTGCCCGTGCCCGACGTGGACGCGACCGCCGATGACATCGAGTCATCTGATGCGGTGCGGCTGTTCTGCATGCGCGCCCGTGCCCGGGACCCGCGGTTCGAGTTGAACCCGAACAGCGCGCCGGCGGTCGCCGAGATCTGCCGGCGACTCGACGGGCTGCCGCTCGGTGTCGAGCTCGCAGCGACCAAGGCCCGCGCGATCCCGCCGACCGAATTGGTCGACCGGTTGCACTGGCGTTTTCGAATCCTGCGGGCTCCACACGGAGTCGAGCCTCGGCACCGCAGTCTCCATGCGCTCGTCGACTGGTCCTACACGCTGCTGAGTGAACCGGCACGCGGTCTGTTCGACGTGCTCAGCGTCTTCCCCTCTCGGTTCGGCCTCGACGACGCGGAGTTCCTGGCGGAGGCCATCGGTGTGCTGGCCCGCGACGCCGTGGCCGACGCCGTGGCCGAACTGGTCGAGGCGTCCATGGTGTCCACCGACACGGGTGGCTACCTGATGCTGGAGACGTTGCGCGCGTACGGTACGGAGTCGCTGACCGGCCGCGACGCCCTCGGCGCCGCGCGATGTGCGCACACCGCGTGGGTGGCGGACTGGCTCGGGCCGTTGGGATGCGACGTCTACGGACGCGGGCACCTCGAGGCCGCGCGACTGGTGCACGACCGGCTCGACGACGTGCGGCAGGCGATCGACCACGCGGGCGTTCATGACCTCGACCTCGCCGACACGATGCTGCAAGGGTTGATTCCCTATCTCGAGCTGACCATGAGCCCGGAAGTCACTGGGTGGGCACGGGTCCTCGTCGACCGTCACGAACCCTCGTTGCTCGGTGCCGGCGTGTGGGCCGTGTCGGCCGGCGGCGCTCGATTCGACGGGGATCTGCCGGCCGCTCGGCATTGCACCAACCAGGGCCTCGCCGCCGACCCCGGCCCGGCCGTCCGGGTCTATCTCCACATGATGTTGGTCGACGTCGGACTCTTCCAGGGGGATCTCGACGCCGCGCTACGAGACGCGCGTACGTTTCGCGAACTCGCGCTGGTGGCCGACATGCCGGGCGCGGCGCACATGTCCGACATCAGCGCTCTGCTCATCCGCTCCTACCAGGGCGAGGACTCCTACCCGGCGGCCCGTGCCCTCGAGATCGCCTGCTCGACCGCGGGGGAGGACGTGGTCGCCGCATGGTGCCGATACGTCTCGGGCGAGTGCTTGCTCGACACGGATCCCGTCCGGGCACGGCAACTTCTCGACGGCGCCATCGGATCGGCGCGCCGTCACGGCGATCGGTATCTGCTCGGGGTGGCGATGGCGTCTCGGGCGTCGATCGTGGCGCGGTCCGGCGATACCGAGCGCGCCGCTCTGCTCTACGTCGACGTACTCGAGCACTGGCGACAGACCGGGAACTGGACCAATCAGTGGGTGACCCTGCGTTCGGTGGTCGATGTCTTGGTGGAGCTCGGACGGAGTGAACCGGCCGCGCTGCTGCTCGGCGCCATTCGGCGCGCGAGCCGGGTGGCCGGGTCCGATCCGTTCGGGAGTGATGTCGAACGACTCCGCTCGGCCGAGAACCGCATCCGTGACGCGGTGGGTGACACGACGGCGGACGATCTCGTGGCCACCGGTGCGGCGGTGACACCCTCGGATGCTGTCGACGTGGCCCTGACCGCGTTGGCCACCGGGCGCGCCGACCAGCTCAGGTGGTCAGCTCGTAGAAGCGGAAGAAGCTGAAGTCCTCGATGGGGAGGACTTCCACGCCGGCGAACCCCGCATCGTCGGCGTACTGCCGCAGGGTCGACGACCGGAACACGGTGCCGGTGGCTGCCGACGGAGGCGAACTCATCGAATCGGGTAGACAGACGAACAGCGAGAACCCGTACATGATCTTGTCCAGATCGTCTGCGGGGCCGGTGAATTCGTCGGACACCGCCTCATCCATGACGATCAGCGAGGCGCCGGGTGCCAGCGAGCGACGGACCGCGGCGAGCACCTCGACCGGCCGGGGCATGTCGTGTAGGCACTCGAAAGCGAAGGCGGCGTCGAACGGACCGTGTGCCGCCGCCCCGTCACCATCGGCGACAAGGAAGGTCACACGCTCGGAGACCCCCGCGGTTGCGGCGTTGGCACGGGCCATCCGGACCGACGCCTCGTCGACGTCGAGTCCGATGAAGGTCGCCTCCGGGTAGGCCCGGGCGAGAGCGATGGTCGAGTGGCCCGCTCCGAACCCGACGTCGGCGACACGGGCACCGGGGCGCGACAGCCGCTCGTGGAGGTGTTCGACGCCGGCGAGCGCAGGAGCGAGTCGGGCGTCGAACCACGGCCGATTGAGGTCGGCCTGGGACTCGCGCGCGTCGGCGCCCAGGGTCTCCCAGCTGACGCCTCCGCCGTGCCGGTAGGCGTCGAGCAGCTCCGGCAGATGACGTGCCGCCGCCGCGAACATGCGCGGGAGTGCTCCGAGATACGACAGGCTCGAGGTGTCGGTGAGCACCTCCGCGACGCCCGGCGAGATCGCGAAGGTGGGTGGCCGGTTCGTCAGGTCGGCGTCGAGGATGCCGAAGGCGCACTGCATCTCGAGCCACTCGCGGGCGTAGCGCGCGTTGGTCTGGGTGCGTTCGGCGAGCCCGTCGGCGGTGAGGGGGCCGGATTCGGACAGGCATCGGTACCACCCGAGCCGGTCCCCGAGATAGACGCTCAAGGTCTCGGCGGTGGCAAGGGCCGAACCGAAGAGTCGTTCGGCGAACTCGTCGGCGCCCGGTGCTGATGAGTCGGTGGCGGGTGTCGTTGTTTCGGTCATGACCCGATGATGGCGGCAGCACCTCTCACGTCGCTCTCACGGCGATCGCGAAACCGCGTCGCCGGTGCTCTCGGAAATCAGCTCCGACCGGGAAACATTCCCTGAAGGTATGGAAGAAATGATTTCGCGGCCATCCATATCGGCGGGCGGAAAGGGGTCGATTCGCGATGCCTTGTCGGTGACTGGTTCGCACCGCGCATCCAAACGGATTGGTGCGCAACGTTAAACGGTTCCGTGATTTAACTCACTGGGCGGAAATGCGTTGTTCACACTGTCGCGATTGCGCGCTTAGGGGTTCTGTGCCAGATTGGATTCAGCGATGCACGGGGGGAAACCATTCCGGGGGGAAAGGTTCCGGCGTCGCCCAGCCCCGAGTTCGGGGGCTTCATGCGCAACTCACTGGTCCGACAGGCCGCCGCGGTTGCCGGCATGTCGGACCGACCATGTGTGAGCGCTTCGCTTCTGGTCGACCGGAAAAGGTTTTTGTCATGGGGGAGAATCAATTCGCTCCCGGGGGGAGTTCTGCTGTTCCCGGGATCTGGGACCATCTGGCGCCGGGAACCCCGCGCCCGAAGGTCTCGGTGATAGTGCCTGCGATGAACGAGGCGAGGAACCTGCCGCATGTCGCGGCGCGGATGCCACCGGACGTCGACGAGATCGTCGTCGTCGACGGGCATTCGGTCGACGACACGGTGGCGGTGGGTCGTGCCCTGTGGCCCGACGGCATACACGTCACCCAATCCCGCAAGGGCAAGGGCAATGCGCTGGCCTGCGGTTTCGCGGCCTCGTCCGGCGAGATCATCGTGATGATCGACGCCGACGGAAGTACTGACCCGCAGGAGATCTCGCGGTACGTCTCGACGCTCGTGGACGGTGCGGACTACGCGAAGGGCTCACGGTTCGTGGCCGGCGGCGGCAGCGCGGACATCACCAAGGTTCGCCGCGTGGGGAACTGGGGACTCAATCTGATTGTGAACACCCTCTTTTCGTGTCGGTTCACCGATCTGTGCTACGGCTACAACGCGTTCTGGCGGCAGTGTCTGGGCGTCATGCAACTGCCGTCCACGGCTGAGCCCGATCCGCAGTGGGGCGACGGTTTCGAGATCGAGACACTCATCAACGTCCGTATCGCGGTGAGCGGTCTTCGGGTCGCCGAGGTGCACAGCTTCGAGGCGAACAGGATCCACGGAGAGAGCAACCTCAACGCGGTTCGCGACGGACTCCGGGTGCTGCGGACGATCCGTCAGGAATTCACCCATCAGCGCAGGTCGGCCCGGTCGGTGGGCCCGGTCCGGAACCTGCCGCCGGTGCCAGCCGCGCCGGAACCGCGCGGCGACTCGGGCTGGGCGAGATCCCGCAATGTCAGCTGACCTCGACGCCGGGCATCCATCGACCTCACGGTACGGCGCTCAGCGAGTGCAACGCGAAGCGATTGCGGTCGCCATCGGTTCGGCGATCAATGCTGTTCTCGGGGTTGCCTTCTGGGCGTTCTCGGCGCGGTTCGTGGCACCGGACGAGCTCGGTGTGATGACGGCCGTCCTGTCGGTCATCACTGCGGTCGGATCGGTCATCGCCGCGGGTGTCGGCGACGCCTACACCGCGATCCTGCCCGCCGTCGGTCGCGACCGCCCAGCCGTGTTCCGGCGTGGCCTCCGCCTGACGACTGTGCTGTCGACCGTCGCCGGAATCGTCAGCGGCCTGGTGGTCATCACCTCGCTGTCCGAGGTGCGCGGCGACTACGCGGTTGCCGCCGTCGTCGTCGTCGGGATCATCGCTTGGTCGGCATACGGATTGCAGAGCGCCACGCTGATCGCCATCGGGCGGGCGAACTGGACACCGCCGTCGAACATCGCGCACGGCGTCGCCAAGATCGTGGTGCTGCCGGTGCTCTGTGCGACCATCGCGTGGCAGAGCGTGCCCCTCGCGGTGGTGATCGCCTCTGCGGGAATGGTGGTGGTGCTGCGGCCGTCGATCAGGCGGCTGATCGACACCGGTGACGGGCTACCCACGAGCGGAACCATCTCCGCGGGACAGGCGATGGTCGAGTTCCATCGCGTGGTCAGCCGTACGACCGCGTTGTCCGGGCTCAACCTGGGCGTTCTCGCCCTCACTCCATTTCTCGTGACACTCTTCGCCGGTCCCGAAGACGGTGCGCGATTCGCCCTCGTCTTCGCGATCGTGTCCACCCTCGACTTCATCGGTGCGTCGATGGCGGTGTCGCTGGCGGTTCATGCGTCCGCGGAGCCCGCCTCGGCCGGCGCGATGGCCAAGAGGCTCATGGCCCGTGCGGGTGTCGTGACCGTGCTCGGATCGGTCGGCGCCGCAGCAGTCGTTCCCACCGCGCTCCATGTGCTCAACCCGGCCTACGACAGGGGCACGACTCTTGCCGTGGTCGTGGTGCTGTGCGCGGGCTCGATCATCCGGTTGCCCTATCTGATGTGGGCGGCGCTGCGGCAGTCGGAGCGGCGTCTTCGGGCGCCGTTGGTACTCAGCGGCGCCACCGCGATCCTGCTGTTCGCGATGATGCCGGCGTGCTGCGCGGCGTTGGGAGCCGTCGGTGCGGCGTGGGTCGTTCTCGCGCATCAGGCAGTACTCACCGCGGGAGCGGGGATCGTGTTCGGGCGCAGGTACTTCGGTGATAGTGCCCGTGGTCGCGAAGTGTTGTCCCGCGGCTCGTCTCGGAAGAAGGAGAAGCGATGAGAGACACCGAGACGTCCACTGGACCGGCGACGCTCACACCGGTCAGACAGATCGTGGGCGCGGGTCCGGTGTGGTCGGGAGCCGTCTGGGTGGGGCAGGTCGAGGACGGGGACATCCCGCCCGGGCGGATCGAGGTCGTCGGCGGCTCCGGCTTCTCCGAAGCACGGTTTCTCGTCAGACGGGACGGTCAACCTCTCGGCTTCGTCCAGGTCCCGATCGTCGACGGTACGGTCGACGGGTCGATTCTGCGCACACGCGCCCGTGAACTGCCCGGTCTCGTGTCGCAACCGCGTCGGGAGACCTCACCCGCGGTGTCGGTGGTGATCTGCACCAGGGACCGCCCGGACCATCTCGCGCGGCTGTTGGCGAGCCTCGTCGAACTCGACTACCCGGAGTTCGAGATCCTGGTGGTCGACAACAACCCGGCGAGCGGTGTCACCCGGCCCGTCGTCGAAGCGGCTTCCGGCCTTCCGGTGCGGGTCGTCGACGCGGTCGGGCAGGGATTGTCGATCGCCCGCAATGTCGGTGTCCGCCATGCTATCCACGACATCGTCGCCTTCACCGATGACGACGTGGTCATCGACGCGCAGTGGCTCGATCGCCTCGTGATCGGCTTCGAACGGGACTATCGCGTGGCCTGCGTCTGCGGGATGGTGCCGTCGGTGGAAGTGCTGACGCCGACGCAGGCCTGGTTCGACCATCGGGTCGGTTGGGCCCGGCGGTGGGAACCGGCGCTCTACGGGCTCGACGACCACGCGGCGGACGACGACCTGTTCCCGCTTCGCGTGTCGGAGTTCGGGACGGGCGCCAACTTCGCTGTGCGCAAGGCGGCGGTCACTGCACTCGGCGGGTTCGACGAGGCGCTCGGCGCCGGGTCGCCCGCCGGGAGCGGTGAGGACATGGACATCTTCGTGCGGATCCTTCTGTCGGGCCGGCTCCTCGCGAGGGAGCCCGGTGCGATCGTCTGGCACAGCCATCGGGAGACCGTCGCCGAACTCGACAAGCAGATGCACGACTACGGAGTCGGGTTGAGCGCCCTGCTCGTCAAGATGCTGGTGCATCCCCGCACCACGGGCATGGTCGCCAAACGACTCGTCGTCGGTGTGCGCCATCTGGGAGCAGTCACCGACGTCGAGCATTCCGCGGCGCTCGCGGCGGAGCCCGAGCTGGCCACGGTACGCCGGCGGGAGCTGACCGGCGTCGTTCGTGGTCCGTGGAGGTTGCTGCGAGGCAGACTCGCCGGGCGTAGCGGCACTCCGCTGCGCAACCGTGCGCGCGGGGTCGCCGGGCTCTTCGACTTTCGTCGCGAGCAGATGTGGGGGGACCGGGGCAACACGATCCTGGCGGGCCGCCTGGCAGGCACCGCCGTCTGGTGCGGGGCGATCGGCATGCTGGCGGCGGCCGGGGTGCTGCCGGGCGCGCTGCAGGCGCTGGCGGTGGCAGTGTTCGTCCTGGCCGGGCCCGGTTCACTCGCGGTGTCGTTCTCGGCATACCTGCCGGGTTCGGCGCGTTGGGTGCTGGTCCCGACGCTCGGTTCGGCCATCTGCACCTTCTCGGTGACAGGTCTGCTGATGGCCGGGTTCTGGGATCCATCGGCGCTGTTGGCGGGCCTCGGCGCGCTCACGAGCGTGGGAGGACTGCTGCGTGGCAGGTACCTCGCGTCCCGGGCGGTGCGGCGATGACGGCCACCCCGACCATCGAGCCCATCACCACCGCACGCGAATCGGCA
This sequence comes from Gordonia sp. G4, assembly GCF_057770005.1. NCBI lineage: Bacteria > Bacillati > Actinomycetota > Actinomycetes > Mycobacteriales > Gordoniaceae > Gordonia > Gordonia sp. G4. Next base: position 4,832,573 of record NZ_CM173442.1, on the reverse strand, counting down.
GCCACGGGTTCGACAGCGGCGGGGTCGGCGGCACGGGTCCGCCCGCCGTGGCGCCGGGTGGCGACACCCTGGGTCGTGCTGGCGCTCTGCCTGGCGTGTTTCGTCCACGGCGTCCGGACGATCCCGACGTCGGCCTTCAACCAGTTCGGACTGCTCGCCGGGGCGTCGCCGACGTATGCGATCTCGATCGTGCTCGCCGCACTGGGTTTCGGTGTTGCGATACGACAGCGCAATTCGCCCGCGGCGGTGACGGCGATCGTCGCGATGGTCGTGTGTCAGCGGCTTCCGCGGGCGATCTCCACCGAGGAGCCGATGTATGCATGGACCTACAAACACCTGGGTGTTGTCGACCATGTCCAGCAGAGTCATTCGCTCGCGCACGGTGTCGACGTCTACAACGGCTGGCCCGGGCTCTTCGCACTGACCGCCTGGCTCAGCGATCTCACCGGCGTCGAGCCGATCGACATCGCGCACGGATTCACCCCGGTGTTCTGTCTCGCATTGGCCGCTCTGGTCTACGCCGCGGCGCGTGCCTGGCGATTGACGCGGGACCAGAGTCTGACGGCGACGTTCCTGGTGGTGTCGTTGAACTGGGTGGAACAGGACTATTTCGCTCCCCAGGCCTTCGCCATCCTCCTCACGGTCGGCATCCTCGTTCTCATCGGGCTGTCCCGGACCCGGCCCGCGGGGACCCTCGCCCTGGTGATCCTCTTCGCTGCTCTCGCCATCTCCCATCAGCTGACCCCGTACTGGGTCCTGGGAGCTGCCTGCCTACTCGTGCTGGGGCGACAACTCAAGCCCTGGTGGGTCGTCCTGCTGATGGCCGCGGCCCTCGCCGCGGTTCTCGCCTACAACTTCGACGTCGTATCGCAGTACACGCTGTTCTCCAGCGATGTCACGGGCAATGCGCGGACGAATGGTGCGGGACTCACCGGAATGGCCGGACAGGTCGTCGCGAGCTGGGTGATGCGACTTCTCACGGTGTCGATGTGGGGCGCCACCGCGACCGTCCTGCTGATCAGATGGCGACGTCGCCAGCCGGTCTGGGCGCTGGGAGTGCTGGCGCTGAGTCCCATCCTGATTCTCGGTGGCCAGAGCTACGGGGGCGAAGCGGTGTTCCGCGTGTTCCTCTACTCGCTGGTCGGTTGCGCATTCGTCCTGGCTCCGGCGCTGGTGGGTGGATTACGTTCTCGGCCGGCCATATCCGTGCCGGCGTTCGCGGTGTTCTTGTTGGTCACCGTGATGGCCGCACAGGCGTCCTCGGCCAACTGGTACACGAATCTGATCGGTGCCCCGCAGGTTGCGGCAAGCGAGGAGCTGCTGGAGGGCAACGTCTTTCCCGCCTACGTCACGCCGCTGGTGCCGACGTGGCCGGAGCGCAGCACCGGCGACTACGTGCGCTTCGCCGAGTTCACCGACACCTACGACCACTCGCTGATGTTCGTACCCGGAATGCGCGGCCGGAGTTTCGCGTCCGACACCGACTACCAGCAGTTCATGTCGGTCGTGACCGGACGGGACCGGCCGACGTATCTCGTGCTGTCCGAACCGATGCGGGCCTACGGCGCCTATTTCGGAATGTTCCCGGCCGACTCGGTCGCGAACCTACGCGCCCACGTGTCCACCGACCCGCGGTGGGAGGTCGTCGACGACCGTCCCGGCGCGTGGGTCTACCTGTACCAGGAGGCTTTGAGATGAGTAGAACCGTGACGAGCGATGCGGTGACGAGTGACACCGGGGCCGGCAGCAGCACCGGTCGGACGGACCCCCTCGCGTTGCAGAGGCGCGACCGGCCATGGGTCGGAACGGTGTTGAGCCTGCTGCTCGGCCCCATCGACCTGCCACCCCTCGAGGGTGTCCGGGCGGCGGTGGCCAGGGTGGCCGAGGAGAATCCCCATGCCCGCATCGGATGGGGACTCGACCGCGACGAGCTGCGCTGGATACCCGGAGCGCCGACCGAGGCCATGGTGACCGAGGGCGCGGCGTGGGACGACACCACGGGTATCGGTGAGGTCGTGGATGCGATGGTCGCGGACGCCGACCCGCACCTGCCGCTCCAGTTCGTCGTGTACCCGGGATATCTCGGGATGGTGGTCTGGCATGCGCTCGGCGACGGGCGGAGCAACGGCGCCCTCATCGAGGCCGTGGCCGGCGCGGCGTCCGGTGGCGGGTACAAGCCGGTGGCCTCGCACCCTTCGGGACGGGCACCGGTTCTCGCCGCCGCCTGGGCGACCTTCGGGCGAGACCCGAAACGGCTGCGCGCGGCCTTCACCGACCGGCCGGATCGTCCGGAGACGCCGGCGTCCGGTCTGACGGTGCCCTGGCGACCCTCACGGAAGACGTTGTACACCAGTATCGACGGTGCGGTCCGCGATGAGGCGTTGTCCGCCGCGCGGGAGGCGTCGGGCAAGGTCAGCAACTTCGCGGTCATGGCCTTCGCGGTCACCCGGGCGCTGCGTGAGGCCGGCATCGTCATCGCGCCGATCTCGAACGTCGTCGTCGACCTGCGAACCTACCTCGACGGGGACTGGATCAACGGCAACTTCCTCGGCTCGCTGCCGATCCGGATCGACGACCGCACCTCGATCTCGGATGTGTCGCAGTCGATCCGCTCGGGTCTGCGGACGGGCCGGCCCCTGGCCGGGGCGGTCCTGTCCTCCGTGCGTACCGGCGGACGACGGCACCGCACCGCGATCCCCGAGTCTGCCGACCGGGGCATGCCCGCGGTCGTCTCCTTCTCCGATGTCGGAATGCGCACCGACATCCCGTTCGCGCCCGGTGGCCGTCCGGTGTACGCGAGCAGTTCCGAACCCGATGGGCCCCACGGGGTGACGGTTGTCGGCCTGCACACCCGCGAGGCGAGTCTGCTGTCGGTCTCGTTCCACGACAACGTCGTCGACGCCGACCGCGTCGGCGCTGCGCTCGCCGCGCTGACACATGACTTCGGCGCGATCGTCGCGGGAGGGAGGGTGCGGTGATCAGGGTCCTGGCGGTCTCTCCGTCGCCCGACGTGACCGGCGCCGAGCAGAGCCTCCTCAACATCGCGGCGCACTTCGAGCAGTCCGCGATCCACATGACCCTCGCCGCTCCCGCAGGCGGGACTTTCGAGAAGCGCTGGCGCGAGACGGGTCTCGGGTTCCACGCGCTGGATGTTCCCGCCCGGCAGGGATTGCGGTCCGGTGATGGCCGCCGGTGGCATGGTCTGCGTGCGCTGTCGACCAGCGTGTGGCGAACGGTCCGGGCGACCGGCCGGCTGGTTCGCTCGGTCCGGGAGACCGAGGCCGACGTGATCCACTCGAATCTGCTGATGACGCACGTGGATTGCGTGATCGCGGGTTTGCTCACCGGGGCGAGGCCGGTGCTCGAACTCCACGAGATCGTCGCGCCGGGTCTCCCGCGCTGGATTCTGGGCGCGCTGATCCGCATGTCCGGTGCGACCATCGCCATCAGCGCCGCGTCACGGGACCAGGTGCCGACGTGGGCCCGAGCCGGAGTGGTCGTGGTCCCGCAGTGCGTCGACCCCCGCCGGTTCGACACCCGCCGAGAAGGGAACGGCGCGGCCGACACCCCGTGGCGGGCACGGCTCGCGGCACGCCCGAACGAACTGATCGTGGCCGCCGTCGGCCGCGTCGACCCCGAGAAGGGTCTGCACATCCTGGTCAGAGCGGTTGCGCGGTCCCGGGAGAAGGGACACCCGTTGCAGTTGGCCCTGGTGGGTTCGCCGGGGACCGACGATGGACGGTACCTGTCGGAGCTGACCGCACTGGGTGCGGAACTGCTCGGTGAGGCGGTGCGGGTCGTCCCGCACACCGACGACATCGCCGGCGTGCTGGGCGCGATCGACGTGCTCGCCTGTCCGTCCTACGCAGAACCGTTCGGCATGATCTTGCTGGAGGCCCAGTTGTGCGAGCTACCGGTGATCGCCTGCCGGTCGGGCGGGCCGGCGGAGTTCATCGAGGACGGGGAGACCGGGTTGCTGGTCGAACCGGGGGACGTCGACGATCTCGCCGCGGCACTCGTCCGGCTCGCCGAGGACGACCTCCTGCGGAAACAGCTGGCGCGTTCCGGTTCCGAGCGTGTGCGCGACGAGTACACCGCTCCGGTGCGTGCGAGTCGGGTCGGATCGCTGTACGAGTCAGTGGCGGGTGTGCAGTGATGCGCCGTGTCGGCCTCGTCATGATGCTGGCGGCAGTGCTCGCGTCGACGGGGTGCTCGACGGTCGACGACGGCGGCCTCACCCGTGACCGCGTGGTCGTGGACGGGGAGAACACTGTGGGCGTCGTCGACGCGGATGTGACCACACGAGGCGTCGTCGTCTACTTCCACGGGCTCGACGAAGACGAGTCGATCCTCGAGAAGGATGACCCGCACCGGTCTCTCGTGCGCGATCTCACGGACGCGGGCTACGCGGTCGTGGCCAGTCGTGCGGGCGGAAATGCATTCGGAAACAATGCGTCCCAGCTGAACTACGCCGAGTTGGCGACCTGGGCGGCCGACCGGTATCGCGTCTCCGACGTGTTCTTCCTCGCGGAGTCGATGGGAGCGATCGCCGCGATGAACCTGCTGGCGAAAGATCCGGACCTGCGGCCCCGAGGGCTCGCCGCGATCGGGCCCGCGCTGAATTTCGACCAGGCGCCTGCCGACTATCGGACGAGTATCGCGGACGCGAACCCCGATCCGGCTGCGGTCGATCCGATGCAACTGCCGGTGGAATCATTGAGCGGCAGCAACATCCGCTTCTACGTGAGCCCGTCGGACACCCTGGTCCCGACGTCGGCGAATGCCGATGCGTTCCGCGCGCGGTTCGGTGGCGTGGCGGACATCTCGATCGTCGAATGCACGGGACCGCACCTGGATCCGTCGTGCCTGCAAGGAGAGGATGTGGTGACGTGGTTCAACGGACTCACCCGTTGGTGATCGAGGAGGCCCCCGCACCCTCGGTACCGGACACCGGCATCGAGCGGGTGATGGTCGTGGGCTCCGGGCCGCACTTCGTGAGCGGGATCAGCTACTACACGCACGCTCTCAGCGAAGCGCTCGGTACGCGGTACGACACTTCGGTCGTCCTGATGCGACGCCTGCTGCCGACCCGGATGTACCCGGGCGCGGAACGGGTCGGCGAACCCATCGCCGACCTCGAGTATCCACGGGAGATGCACGTCTACGACGGGGTCGACTGGTTCTGGTTCCCGTCCATGTTCCGGGCCCTCTTGCTGTTGTGGCGGCGTCGCCCGCACGTGGTCACCTTCCAGTGGTGGACCGGGACCGTCGCGCACAGCTATCTGTTGCTCGCCGCGGTGGCACGGTGCCGCGGATCGCGAATCATCATGGAGATGCATGAGATACAGGACACCGGCGAGGCGGACATACCTCTCGTGCGTCGGTACACCCGCATCATGATGACGCTCCTGCTGCGACTCGTCGACGGCTTCGTCATCCACTCCGAGGCGGATCTGGTACCCCTGGCCACGACCTATCCGATCGGCTCGAAACCCGTCGAGGTCGTACGGCACGGGCCCTTCCGGCAGTATTCGTCGAGTTCCCGACCGACGCGGGTGGCGCCGGCGGACTGCACCAACCTGACCTACTTCGGCACCATCCGGCCCTACAAGGGGCTCGAGGATCTCATCTCTGCGTTCGAGACCCTCGAGAACCCGGAACGGTTCTGGCTGACGGTGATCGGGGAGACCTGGGAAGGGTGGGAGCTGCCCGCCCAGCGCATCGGCACGAGTCCGCTCTCCCATCGGATCACCTTCGTCAACCGCTACGTGACCGACGCCGAGGCGGCGAGCTGGCTCGCCGGCGCGGACGCCCTGGTCCTGCCGTACCGGAGATCGTCGGCCAGCGGCCCGTTGCACGTCGGCATGTCCCTCGGCCTCCCCGTGGCGATCACCGCCGTACCGTCCCTGACGGAGGCGGCGCGGGGTTACGACGGCTGCGTGTTCTTCCCGTCGGGGGACATCGGTGCCCTGCGCGATGCCCTCGTCACCGTCGCGACGATGCGCGACACGACCTTCGATGATCCCGCGTCCTGGCAGCATTCGGTGCAGGCGTACGGAGATCTCGTGGGCCGAATCGACGCACGGGCTCGCCGGTGAACCGCCACCGTCAACGGAGTCGCTCCGGAGGGCTGTCCCGTCGATACCTCTGGATCGCGTTGCCGCTCGCGGTCATCGCCGTCCTCGCCCTGGTCGGTGGTCATCAGCTCGGCGTCGGGTCGTCATCGGCGGATCCGGAACGGTGCACCGCCACCGCGGCGCAGCGTGGGGGATGGGGGAGTCCGTCGAAACTGGATTCCTTCGACACCGAGGCCTCGCTGGACAACTGGTGGATCTACGACGGTCCGGGTCACGCCGACAACGGCCGTCGGACGCCCGACGCGGTGGCCGTCTCGGACGGCAACCTGGTCATCACCGCCCGCCCGGACGGCAGCTCGGGCGGGATGGCCGTTCGCGGCGGGGGCAGCAGATTCGGGCGCTGGGAGATCTGCTCGCGGTCCTCGGTGGCCGCGCCGACGTGGCACGCGGTGGCGCTGCTATGGCCCGACACCAACGACTGGCCGGTCGGAGGCGAGATCGATTTCATGGAGATCATCGATCCGCTCCGCCGTTCGGTCGAATACAACCTGCACTACGGAGCGCAGGACGACATCGAACATCACCGGGTGGAGGTCGACGCCACGAGATGGCACGCGTGGGCGGTGGAATGGACCCCGCGCCGCATCGCGGTGTACCTCGACGGAGAGCTGTGGGCGCAGAGCACCGACGTCTCCCGTTTTCCGCCCCGCTCGATGCACCTCTGTCTGCAACTCGACAACTTCGGCGGGCCGACGGTGCCGGGTGGCGAGATGCTCGTCGACTGGGTGACCGAGTATTCCGTGTAGCGACCTCACGTCATAGCCGGTGGATTTCGGTCCCGAGTGGGTAATCTTTGCGCCGTGGGCGACGAGACTTGCCGATGCGGTCACGACCGAGCGGCGCACGAGCACTATCGGGCAGGCACCGAGTGCGCATTGTGCGGCGCCGGCTCCTGTCCGCGATTCCGGCGGAGGTCCCGGCTTCGGCGCCTTCTCGGCGTATTGCCCGGCGGCCCGGGCTCCGGCCGCGCATCCGCCTGACGCCGTTCGGGTCTCTCGGGCGTGATCGGCGGCGCTGTCGTGGCGTCCCTCAGCAGGCCCGCCCCGCGAGCACCACGTCGGCTCCCTCGTCGGGGTCCCAGCGGCGGAGCGCGGTGAACTCGCCGACGATCTCGGCGCGCGGGTCGAGGACGGCCAGTGCCCGGACGAGCTGCTCGGCGTCCATCCGTCGTGCGAGGGTGACGTGCGGTGTCCACTGCCCGGGGGAGGTGTGCGCGAACGCGGACCCGCGACTCCCGGGCGTCGCCGAGGCGCCCGCCTGTCCGGACTCGACGAAGTCGGCGGACAGCCGGCAGACCTGCGCATGGACCGAGAGGAGTTCGCTCGACGGCACCACGAGTCGTGCGAGCGTCGATCGGGTGCCGGCGCCGAAGACGATCGGAGCGCCGAGCCGCATGCCGACCGGCAGGCGCATGGCGACCCCGGCGAGCGCCGCATCGGCCTGGGGATCGATCCGCGACGCGGCCACGAGCGTCACGTGGGGCCGGTTGGTCGCCGAGGCGACGCGCCCCTGATGGGGCAATCCCGCCGTGGCGAGTGCGGCCCATTCGGCACGAACCTGCTGGTCGGACGAGTCGTCGAGGAGGAGTTCGAGCGAGTGGGCCACCAGGCGATCATCTCATCCGCCCGCGGGGCGCTCGTCGGTGCGCACTCATGCGACGAGCCATTTGCCCAGCACATTGCCGCTGGAGTAGGCTTCTACACGCGCGTGTGCGCTATGACGCGCGGTTCGCACCTGACCTGACCGGTGACAGGCTGGTCCAGGTGGTGTCGATCAACAAAGCTTTGACGAAATCGTACCTACTACACACCTGTCCGGAGCAACTCAACATATGTCGTCCCCCACGATCACCTCGCCGCAAGTAGCCGTCAATGACATCGGCACTGCCGAGGACTTTCTCGCCGCCATCGACTCCACGATCAAGTACTTCAACGATGGCGACATCGTGGAAGGCACCATCGTCAAGGTCGACCGGGACGAGGTTCTGCTCGACATCGGTTACAAGACCGAAGGCGTCATCCCTTCTCGCGAACTGTCGATCAAGCACGACGTCGACCCCAATGAGGTCGTCAACGTCGGTGACGAGGTCGAGGCCCTGGTTCTCACCAAAGAGGACAAAGAAGGTCGTCTGATCCTCTCCAAGAAGCGCGCGCAGTATGAGCGTGCGTGGGGCACCATCGAGGAGCTCAAGGAGAAGGACGAGGCCGTCAAGGGCACCGTCATCGAGGTCGTCAAGGGCGGCCTGATCCTGGACATCGGGCTGCGCGGCTTCCTCCCGGCATCGCTGGTGGAGATGCGTCGCGTCCGCGATCTGCAGCCGTACATCGGCAAGGAGATCGAGGCCAAGATCATCGAGCTCGACAAGAACCGCAACAACGTGGTCCTGTCGCGTCGTGCATGGCTCGAGCAGACCCAGTCCGAGGTCCGCAGCGAGTTCCTGCACCAGCTGCAGAAGGGCCAGGTCCGCAAGGGCGTCGTGTCCTCGATCGTCAACTTCGGTGCGTTCGTCGATCTCGGCGGTGTCGACGGTCTGGTTCACGTCTCCGAGCTGTCCTGGAAGCACATCGATCACCCGTCCGAGGTCGTCGCAGTCGGCGACGAGGTCACCGTCGAGGTCCTCGACGTCGATCTGGACCGCGAGCGTGTGTCGCTGTCGCTCAAGGCAACCCAGGAAGATCCGTGGCGTCAGTTCGCCCGCACCCATGCGATCGGTCAGATCGTGCCGGGCAAGGTCACCAAGCTGGTGCCGTTCGGTGCGTTCGTCCGCGTCGACGAGGGCATCGAGGGTCTGGTCCACATCTCCGAGCTGGCCGAGCGCCACGTCGAGGTGCCGGATCAGGTTGTCGCCGTCGGTGACGACGCGATGGTCAAGGTCATCGACATCGACCTGGAGCGTCGCCGGATCTCGCTGAGCCTCAAGCAGGCCAACGAGGACTACACCGAGGAGTTCGACCCCTCGAAGTACGGCATGGCCGACAGCTACGACGAGCAGGGCAACTACATCTTCCCCGAGGGCTTCGACGCCGAGACCAACGAATGGCTCGAAGGCTTCGAGAAGCAGCGTGAGGCATGGGAGGCCCGGTACGCCGAGGCCGAGCGTCGCCACAAGATGCACACGGCCCAGATGGAGAAGTTCGCCGCTGCCGCCGCCGAGGCCGCCAACGTCCCGACCGACTACTCGTCGGCGACGGAGAGCCGCGGAGGCTCCTCGTCGAGCAGCAGCTCGACCGGTGGGTCGTCGGCGGGCGGATCGCTGGCCAGCGACGAGCAGCTCGCTGCGCTCCGCGAGAAGCTGTCGGGCAACGCCTGACACACCCCGCTCACCGAGCAGTAGAGAAGCCCTCCCGGGAAACCGGGAGGGCTTCTCTCGTTCTCACCTCCGGTCAGCGAGGGAGGTCGGCGCGAGGCCCGGACTGCCAGTAGTCCCTGACATCGAACGCGGTCAGCGCCGACCAGCGCGGGGGTATCCGACTCGATGGTGCGTCGGGATCCGGTGCGGCGTCGACGGACGAGCCGTCGAGCGATCCCTCGAAGTCGCGGAGCCGGAGGGCAAGGGCGGGCTCCCGGTCGACCGCGGCGGCGAGCGCGTACAGCGTCGCGAGGATGTGCAGGCACCGATCGCCGCGCGCGCGACACGAACAGTCGGCGACATCGAGACCGGCGGGCGACCACGCCGCGGCCTCGACCAGCCGGTGGTACATGTCGTCGGTCGGTTCGGTGGACGCGCCGAGCAGCTCGCGCAGGGCTGACGCGGTGGCCGAGGTCATCGGGCCGAATTCGAGATGTGCCACCGACGCCTCGCCACCCCGTTGGACCAGACCGCTGACCGATCGTCCGTCGACCGTCAGCGTGACTCCGCCATTGCGGGCGACACTGCGGGCGCGTGGCGCGAGCTGGTTGGGAGAGCGCGTCGAGATCGGCTCGGCGAGCCGGACGATCTCGGCACCCCAGCGGCTGAAGCCGAACTCGGCGGGTGGGCCGGCGGTCATCGCACCTCCCGATTGCGGCGCAGGACGTCGATCAGCCGCTCGTCGCTCAGGCCGGTCAGCTCGGCGAGGGCCGAGGAGTCGTCGGCGTGCGCGCTGAGTGCGGACTTGCGGCGGTGCAGGTCGTCGATGTGCTCCTCGAGAGAGGTGGCCGACGTGAGGGTCGTGATCGTGACCGGACGCTGCTGACCGATGCGGTGCACCCGATCGGAGGCCTGGGCCTCGACCGCGGGATTCCACCAGCGATCGAAATGGATGACGTCGCACGCGCGAGTAAGGGTGAGTCCGACGCCGCCGGCCTTGAGACTCATCACCATCACCCCGGGCCCCGGCCGGCCTGGAAGTCGGCGACGAGTTCATCGCGCCGGCCCGGTGGAAGACCGCCGTGGAAGAACGGGACGTCGACACCGAACTGCTCGGCGAGGTGACGGACCAGGAGTTCGCCCGTGTCGCGGTACTGGGTGAAGACGAGCGTGGGGGAGTCGGTACGCAGGTTGTCGACGAGAATCTCTGTGCACACATCGAGTTTGCCCGAGCGGCCCGTGAGCACTCGGGTGTCGCCGGTGACGAGACCGGGATGGTTGCAGATCTGTTTGAGCCGGGTGAGGGTGGCGAGAATCCTTCCGTGCCTCTCGAATCCATCGCCGAACCCATCGTCTTCCACGCGTGCAAGATGGGCGTCGTAGAGCTGCGCCTGCTCGTCGGTCAGATCGACGAGAACGGGATTGGAGATCTTCGGTGGCAGTGCCGACGCCACGCGGGATTTGGAACGCGCCAACACCACCGGCGACACCGCGACCCGGAGTCGGTGCAGTGCTCCGGTGTCACCGTCGTCCAGGGCCCTGGTGAATCGGCGTCGGAACACCGCCCGGTGGGGGAACACTCCGGGCGCGATGACGCGGAGGATCGCCCAGAGGTCGTCGAGACTGTTCTCGATGGGCGTGCCCGTCAACGCGATGCGAGCGCGGGCGTCGATGGAGCTGGCCGCGCGGGAGACCTGGGTCCGCGGGTTCTTCAAGGCCTGCGCCTCGTCGAACACGACTGTCGCCCAGGGATACCGGCGTATCGCCTCGATGCTCAACCGCAGTCTCGCGTAGGAGATCACGGCGACCGAACCGGGCGCCTCCGGGGTGTGATCGAGAGGTCCGGTGTGCACGTCGAGTGTGGGCGCGAAGCGGGTCATCTCATGTGCCCAGTTGGTCACGAGGCTCGTCGGGCAGACGACCAGTTGGGGTCCCTCGTGTGCCCGGAGCGTCAGCAGCCCGATGGCCTGGACGGTCTTGCCGAGTCCCATCTCATCGGCCAGCACGGCGCCACCGGTGACCTCCGCGGTACGGGCGAGCCATGCGACGCCGCGGATCTGATACGGCCGCAGGCTCGCTCGAAGCGAGTCGCGTAGTGCGTCCTCTGCGGCTAGACAGTCGTGCATCGCCGAGCGCGCGAACTCGGCCGTGGTCATCGCGGTGCCGGTGGGGTCGACCTCGGCGTGCGCGGCGAGAGGCAGTGACGTCGCGGAATCACCGGCGAGCGTGCGCTGCCAGGCGTGTACCGACTCGGCGACCGGACCGGACGCGCTGAGTTCGCCCGGTTCGCCCGGTTCGCCTGCGGCGACGAGCGTCGGGACGTCGACGAGGTCGCAACGGACGTCGCGGACGACGAGGCCGCGGCCCTCGGGAACCGCCAGGCGGCACGAGTCCGGACGGTGTGCGGCATCGGGATCGTGTGACGACCACAGGGCGAATTGATGGAGATCCGGCAGATATGTGGCCTGGATGGTCAGCAGGGGCTCCTCTTGGTACGGTGTACGGAGTTTCTACTCGGTACACCGTACGGGAAAGGCTTCGCCGTGTCGACCGCTGATGACGCACGCGTGCTGGTCCGGCTGTTGTGGCGGGCCGAGGCCGGAGTCGAAGGTCCGCGGCGCGGTCCGCGACAGCGGGTCTCGATCGACGACATCGTGACGACGGCGATCCGCCTCGCCGATGCGGGGGGACTCGACGCGGTGTCGATGCGCGCACTGGCCGCCGAGATGGGCGTCGGGCCGATGAGTCTCTACACCTACGTACCGACACGTGACGTCTTGGTGGCGCTGATGGTCGACCAGGTGGCGGCGGACGCGCCGATGCCTCCGAGCTCGCCGACCGTGGTGGAGTCGCTGGCGGGTGTCGCGCGTGCACTGCGCGCCGAGTGTCTCGCCCACCCGTGGCTGCTGGAGGCCACGCCCTGGCGCCAGGTGCTGGGGCCCCACCGGCTCGCCCGCTATGAGCGACAGCTCGAGCTGCTCGAGTCTGCCGACATCTCGGATGTGCAGCGCGACAACATCATCGCACTGATCGGCGCCTTCGTGACCGGCAACGCCCGCGAAGCGGTCGGGGAGCGGTCGGCAGCCGTGGAGACCGGGATGAGCGATGCGCGATGGTGGGAGATCGTCGGCCCCGCACTCGCGGCGGTCGTTCCTGACGGCGCGTTCCCCCTTGCGGACCGGGTCGGGAGTGCGGTCGGTGAGCTCCATCAGGCGCCCGGCGCCCCCGACGACGCCTTCGAGTTCGGGCTCATGCACGTACTCGACGGATTGCGACCATTGCTGACCTGACTCCCGGGCGCGAGTGCTCGGAAGGATAGCTGCGGACGCGAGGGCTCACCTGCATCCATGCGTTGTTGACAATCATTTTCATTGAGCTGTTCACTGTTCGGGTGTTTGCACAACGGACAAATCTGACCCGATCTCTGGCGATCCTCACCGCCGCATCGTTCGCGCTCGTCGCCTGTGGCAGCGAGGATTCCGGCGACTCGACGCCCGCTGCCCCCAGTTCGGCCAAGGCCGTCGAACAGCAGAGCGCCACACCGCGTCTCGCGCTCAGCTACGACGGCGGCATCCTGGTTCTCGACGCGGAGTCGCTCGAGCAGGTGGCCGACCTTCCGGTCGACGGCTTCATCCGACTCAACAGCGCCGACAACGGCCGGAACGTGTTGGTCTCCGAGTCGGACGGATTCCGGGTTCTCGACATGGGGACCTGGACGCGCCAGCACGGCGACCACGGTCACCACTACACGACCACTCCGGCCCTCACCGACATGACCTTCGGCGGCGAGGAGCCCGGACACGTTGTGCCCCATGACTCCCGGATCACACTCTTCACCGACGGGACCGGCGAGGTCGAGATCGTCGAACCCGCCGAACTTCTCCGTGGCAACCCGGCATCGACCTCGTTCACACTCCCCGAGCCCCACCACGGGGTCGCGGTGTTCCGGGAGGACGGCACCGTCGTCGTCACCGTCGGCAACGAGGACTCGCGCAGCGGGGTCGCGATCCTCGACGGTGAGCGCAAGGAGATCGTGCGCAACGACCAGTGCCCGGGAGTGCACGGTGAGGCCGCCGGCGCCGACGGTGTCCTCGCCTTCGGTTGTGAGGACGGCCTTCTCATCGTGCGAGGGAACGACATCCGCAAGGTGGACAGCCCCGACCCCTACGGCCGGATCGGCAACCAGGCAGGCAGCGACGAGTCCCCGATCATCCTCGGCGACTACAAGTCCGACCCCGACGCCGAACTCGAACGCCCGACGCGCTTCTCGCTCACCGACACCCGCACCGGTCAGCTCCGTCTCGTCGATCTCGGCACCTCGTACAGTTTCCGGTCCATCGAGCGTGGTCCCGGAGGTTCCGCGGTGATCCTGGGAACCGACGGCGCCCTGCACGTCTTCGACGTCAACACGGCCACGAAGACCGCCACCATCCCGGCGATCGGTGCGTGGACCGAACCGGACGAGTGGCAGTCCCCGATGCCGAACGTCGTCGTCCAGGAGGGCATCGCGTACGTCAGTGATCCGGCGGCGAAGAAGATCGTCGCCATCGATCTGAACAAGAACGAGAAGGTCGGTGAGGCGGAACTGCCGCACGAGACCATCGAACTCGCCGCCGTCACGGGCTGACCGGCAGTCCACGGAGACCTCGTCCCGCCGGCGTGTTCCCGATCCGGGATCGCGCGGGTGGTACGAGGTCTCTGCCTGTTTCGTAACATCCGTTCCGGTGGTGCGGCCACGACACCGCGCAGTACTCAGCCGAGGAACAGGGGTCCGGCGTCGTCAGCTCGCGGTACCCGGCCGACGGCCCGGAATAGGGACCAGACCGTCACCTGCGTGGCGGTCAACACCGGAACCCCGGCGGCCTGCACGAGGGCAGAGGTCAAGTGGTCGGTGTGCAGAGCAGTTTCCGGAAGTAGGACGACCCGCGCATCGGGATGAGCGGCCTTATCGACCAGGTCGATGATCCTGGCATCGCCCCACTCCGCCAGGTCACGATCGGTGCGAGCGTTCGCATCGACCCGGTGGATGACCGAAGTGCCGGACTTGGCGATGTGCTCGATGAATCGGTCGGTGAAATGCGGCGGGTACACCGAGGCGACGCTGACGGCAGTCGCCCCGAGATGGGCCAGTGCCTCCTGAAATCCACGCATCGTCGAGGTCGCGGCACACCGGGCTGTCGATTCGATGGTTGTCAGTTGTCGCCGGTGGGCACTCGGGCTGAGCATGAAACTCGCCGAGGTGACCGCCAATGCAACGGCGTCGAACCGGTCCGCAGAACCACTCAGCGCATCGGATATCGCGGAAGGATGACCGAGCCGGGCGACAGTGGCCGCCAGATCTCGGTCCGACATGCTGCCCAGTTCGAAATGCGTCTCTGCCGGCCACGGCAGCTCGACCACCTGCAGCGTCGACCGCGGTGAAGTTCGCCCCGCGAGGCTGGCGAAGTCGTGGACATCGGCGTTCGCAGTAGGGAAGAGCAGACCGAAGTCCGGGTCGGCGTTCGACATCTCGTCACCGTCGCACGACGCAGTCGGTTCCGTCGAGCGGGGCGTGGAACCCGTCGGTCCGATTCAGCCTAGGCTGCACGTATGAAAACGCCGTCGTGGGTGGAGCTCGCCGGTCGCAATGCGGCCGCCGAATCGGTGTATGTGGCCGGTACATTGGCGGTCCGCGAGTCGCCGGACGAGGAGATTGCCTTCGACTTTCAGCACGCCCCGGGCGGGAGATGGCGCGTCGAGAGGGCCGGCAGACCGATATACCTCGCGAATGGCCGGTCCTCGGTCGTTCGCGTCGACGATCACATGCAGCAGCTCGACGGCGACATCCGTATGGCACTTCTGGGTGCTCGGTTCAGCCCACTCGATCTGTTGGGCCCGGACTCCTTGTTGCACAAGATGAGTGCCGGGTTGGCGGCCGACGCGACGAGCCCTGAGGACATCGGCGGCCGGCCCGGGTGGTCGGTCCGACTCGTCGGGGCGGGCGCGGGCGCGGTCGTCCTGGTTTTCGACGACTCGACCGGCTTGCTGGTGCGGGTGGCGAACGACCGCGGCGACGTCCTGCTGCAGGTCGACAACCTCGCCGAACCGGAGACGCTGCCCGACGCACTCTTTGTGTGGGACGGGCCGATTCGCCCGGCCCCGTCGCCTCGCGATCGGCGTCGGAACACGGCAGACGACGACACCGAGCGCCTCGAGTACATGCGGGCCGTCGTCGCCGCGCAGGCAAGACCTCACGAGGTTCTGGCTGCTGTCACCGCTGCCGACGGCGAGGCCTCTGCCCGGGCGGCCGTGATTCGGCTTCTCGGCGTCACCGAGTTCGGCGCCGACGCGATCATGGCGACACCCATCGGTCGGTTCCGGGGTGATCACACGGCCGCCGACCGCCGGACCTTCGAGGTCCTGGAGGAGCGGCGCCGGTACTGATCACCGGTCCGGGCCAGCGCCCCGGCTAGCTTGTGGCCGACGGCCACCGATGGGCCAATGTCTCGCATATGGTGCGCTGTTCGCCTTCGTCCCGCGTGTGCATCAAAAGTCCCTCGACGGTGAACACGGCGATCGTCACCTCGGCGTCGACGGTCTCCGCAGGGACGCCTGCTGTTTCCAGCTCGGCACGGAACAAGGTGGCCGTGAGGAGGTGAAAATTGTTGTGCCACTCCGCTACTGCAGAGGAGTGTGGTACGCGAGAGTGCACTGTGGTCACCAGACCGCTCATCTCGGTCAATCGCCGCACGATCCACAACACCCGAGCGGCGATCGGCTCGTCTGCAATTGCCTGATACTGGGGCCAGACATCGGCCATGACGGCGGACACGACTGCAACGAGCACGTCATCCTTGTCATCGAAATACCAGTAGATGGTGTTGGGCGCCACCCCGGCTTCCTTCGCCAACCTGCTCATCGACGTCGCCTCATATCCGCCTTCGATGAACAGCCTCCGGGCGGCCGCGACGATCTCCTGGCGCTTCTCGTCGGCAGCCTGCGGCCTCTTGTTCCGCGCCACGGACACCACCTCCACACCACTTGGTCTTGAACGGCATTCAAGAAGCTGCTAGCTTGTTGAACGCCATTCAAGATACCTGATGGAGGTCCATCGATGACGCGTCAGTTCACCTACGTTCGATCCGATGTCACGTTCGAGTCCGGCGATGTCCAGTGCGCAGCCTGGCTCTACCGCCCGGATGGGGTCGTGAACCCGCCCATCGTCGTCCTCGCTCACGGTTTCGCCGCATTCCGCGAACTGAGGCTCGACGCCTACGCCGCACGGTTCGCGCAGGCCGGGTATGCCGCGCTTGTCTTCGACTACCGCCATTGGGGTGCCAGTGGCGGGTCGCCGCGTCGCATTCTCGACATCGGAAAACAGCTCAGTGACTGGGATGCCGCAATCGCCTACGTTCGGGGCCTGGAGGGCGTCGACACGCGGCGCGTGGTGGCGTGGGGGTCGTCTTTCGGCGGCGGCCACGTCCTGAAACTGGCTGCCCACGACCACGATGTGGTCGCCGCGATCGTCCAGGTTCCGCACGTGAGCGGCCCCGCGTCAGCGTTCTCCCAGTCTCCAACACTGGTGGCGCGACTGATCATCGCCGGGGCGCGTGATCAATTCCGGGCGTGGACGGGACGGACGCCCTACCGGATGGCCGCGATAGGGCGACCCGGCGACGTCGCGATGATGACCTCGCCAGGCGCTTACGAGCAAGTCGAACGCATGGGGGACATGCGTGAGGAACTGCTCGCCGAAAACGACGTCGCCGCCCGGATCGCACTGCGCGTGCCCTTCTACTCTCCCGGACGTCACGCAGCGGCGATCAACGTCCCAGTGCTGGTCCAACTGGCAGCGAAGGACGACGTCACGCCGATCGACAAAGCCCAGGCTGTAGCGCGCCGCATACCGAAAGGCGAGGTGCACACCTACGATTGTGGCCATTTCGAGCCCTACCTCGACCCGTACTTCGAGACCATCGTCGCCGACCAGCTCGACTTCCTGGACCGCCACGTTGGCGACCCGCGATGAGCGCACACCCTCCCCGCCGCACAGCTCTCGTCACGGGAGCCTCCGCCGGAATCGGAACCGCGTTCGCCCGACATCTCGCCGCCGAAGGCCACGACCTGATCCTGGTGGCGCGACGGGCAGGCCGGCTCGACGAGCTCGCAACCGAACTCCGTCAGCAACACGGCGTTCTCGCCGAGGTCATTGCGGCCGACTTGAGTGACCCGGCCGCTCCCGCCGCCGCGATCATCGATCGGGCGGACGAGCTGGGGATGCCGATCGACGTGCTGGTCAACAACGCAGGCCTGTCCTCGAGCACCAAGTTCTCCGAGACCCCATGGGAATCGGTTGCCGCCGAACTCCAGCTCATGGTCACGGCGGTGACCGAGCTGACCCATCGCGTGATACCCGACATGAAAGCACGGCGCTGGGGACGGATCGTGAACCTGTCGTCTCTCGCTGCGGTATCGCCCCGGGGGAGGGCCTGCTCTACACCGGGATCAAATCCTATGTGCTGAACATGTCCCAATCGCTGGATATGGAGCTCAAACCGCACGGCATTCATGTGACAGCACTGTGCCCGGGCTTCACGCACAGCGAGTTCCACGACGTCATGGGCACCCGCGACGCCGCGGACCGGTTGCCGGGATTCATGTGGCAGGAACCCGAAGATGTCGTCCGCGAAGGTTGGGCCGCGGTCAAGGCCGGAAAACCCGTCTGCATCCCCGGCGTCATCAACAAGGTGTCCGCGGCCGCGATGCGCCCCATCCCCGGACGTATCGGCTACCGCCTTGGGCGCACACTGAACCCGTTCAAGTAGCAGCAGACGAGTTCGTACGTTCTGTTGGGAGGCCGCTTCGTTGACCGCGGCGTGATGGTGTGCAGGGCGACTGCCCCGGACGTACTCCAACGTGAAGGCGTTTGTCAGACTGGGGTCGTGATCAGGCTTGGACTGACCGGTGGCATCGGCGCCGGCAAATCGACCGTGGCAAAGACGTTCGTCGAGCGGGGCGCGTACATCATCGACGCGGACAAGATCGCCCGGGAGGTGGTCGAGCCGGGGTCGGAGGGTCTGGCGGCGCTGGTCGAGGCGTTCGGGCCGGACATCCTGGCCACCGACGGGAGCCTCGACCGTCCGGCTCTCGCGGCGAAGGCCTTCGTCGACGACGAGTCGCGGCAGACCCTCAACGGCATCACCCACCCGCTCATCGGGGCGCGGACGCAAGCCTTGCTCGACGATGCGCCGGCGGACGCGATTGTGGTGCAGGACATTCCGTTGCTGGTGGAGAATCACACGGCGCCGTTCTTCCATCTGGTCGTCATCGTGTTCGCCGAAGCCGACGTGCGGTTGCACCGGTTGACGACGATGCGCGGTGTCGCCGAGGCCGACGCCCGCGCCCGCATCGCCGCGCAGGCGACCGACGAACAGCGTCGTGCCGTCGCCGACGTGTGGCTGGACAACTCCGGCGCCCCCGAGGATCTGGCGGCATCCGCGGCGCGGGTCTGGGATGAGCGTCTCGTGCCGCTCGAGATGAATGTCCGCCGTCGCCGGGTCGCCGATCCCGTCCCTGAACTCGTCGCGTCCGAACCCGATCCGCACGGTCCGTCCGCGCGTCTGGTCAATCGGCTGTGGGCGGTGGCCGGTGAACTGGCCACCGCCGTCGACGTCACCGACGCGGCAGCGGTCGAGTTGCAGGTGACGGCCCGTGATGCCGCTGCCGCCGAAGGCCTGGTCGACCGGTTGGCCGACGGTGGATTCGCGCCGGCCGGGCCGGATCTGTACGGCTCGTGCGACCCCGGCAGACCGGCCACGGTGCGAGTCGTCACCGGGTGAGAGGCGCGCGGCACAAAAACTGACTACAAACGTTGCCAAAATGCTTACGCGCGGTGCGGAGCGCTGCTAGCTTGTGAGTCGCACGCCTCCGCGGTGGTGGTGTGCTCGAGGACGAGCCCAGGAGTGGAGCACAGCATGGTCGGTCGGGGACGTAGGGGTCGCGCGCGGATTGTCGGCGGCGCAATAGCTTTCGGTGCGGTGACGTGCGCCGGTGTCGCACTGGCCGCGCCTGCCGAGGCGGCCCTGCAGGGCATCGCGGTGGACACCCTCCCGGGGTACGGGTCGTCGGCCAACGGCTCGTTCAACTACGGCGTGTACGGCGCAGGGTGTGCCTACGAGCTGTCCGTGCTCGTCGGTGACCCCGGCTCGGCGAAGTCGAATCTGAAGGTGACATCCGTCGGTGCCGGTCGCACGGTCACCATCTACGACCGGAAGCCCACGAGTGTCGAGGTCAGGCCGACGTGGCGCCCGTCGACACCGGGTCGATACGTGCTCAAGGCGACCCTCGACGGGGTGGAGAAGACGCGAGCGGTCACCGTCGGTACCGGCGTCCAGCTCCCGGACTTCATCCGCAACGGAGCCTGTTTCGTCCTTCCCACCTACTGAGACCTCTGAGGTCTGTCGAGATCTACCGGGCGCCGCCGCGGCGATGGTCGTGGTCGCTGAAGGCCACCACGCCGCCCGCCGCGGCGTCCAGCCAGGCCTGGACGTCGTTCCCGTGCTGGGCCGTACCGACGAGCGCGCGCGTGGCGATCTCGACGGCCTCGACGCACTGTGCGGTGTCGAGGAGCCCGTCCCGGTGCGCCTCGAGCAGTTCATCGGTGTCGAGCAGCACCGGCGGGGTGCCGGGTACGTCGACGAGATCGAGATACCAGTCCTCGGCGTACCACCTCCCGGCGTCGTCGGGGCCGGCGAAGCGGCCGACATCCAGATACAGGCGCTGACCCTCCCGGTAGCCGCCCTGATAGTGGAAGATGTTGGCGCGCAGTCCCAATGCGGGCAGGAGCCAGGATTCCAGGTGATCGAACCGCGGATGTCCGGGTGCGTGGCGCGACATGTACAGCCCGTAGTCGGTGACGCGGTACTCCTCGACCGGCCGGACGAACCCCTTGTTGTCCGTGTTCGTCATCCCGGGTACGTCGAAGACCTCCCGCTTGGGCGGGTGCACCGGGTGTGATGCGGGCACCGGCTCGGCCGCGCGTCCGCGATGGTTGGTCATGCACCGAATCTAGACAGAACGACCGACGATCTCAGGGTGAAAGCCCGAGTTCTCACCGATGTGCGAGGCGGGGCGGTCGGCGCAAGGTCGACAGATGACTTCCGTCGAAGCGACCCGTGGTCCCGCGCGCCGATTCACCGCACCGAAATCGTCTGCCAGGCGCGCGAGGCAGATGCTCCTGTGGATCCATGTGCTGTCCTCGGTCAGCTGGATGAGTCAGGCGCTCGCCCTGCTGGTGCTGATGCTGAATCCAGGGGAAGGCGGCGTCGTCGCGGCGCACGTCCTGGACACCACGGTGCTCGTCGTCTCGGCCAACCTGTCGGCGATGTCCGGGTTCCTCCTGTCGTCGACGACGCCCTGGGCTTCTTCGTGCACTGGTGGGTACTCGTGAAATTCGTGATCACGGTCGGGCAGCTCGTCGTCGGGATCGCGGTGCTCTCGCCCACGCTCGACGAGGCGACGCGATCCGGCGACGACGCAACGCCGGGTCTGCTGACCGCGACTGTCGTGATGGCGACGCTGATCGCATTCCAGGCCTGGCTGTCGATCGCCAAGCCGTGGCCGCGGGTGCCGCGCCGGACCCAGGGAAAGGCGCCGGTCCCGGGTACTGTCGTCCGGATCGCGGCGCCGGCGGCGCTCCTCGGCGACGTCGTCGTGTTCGTCTCCGTCGGCCAGCCGATCCCGCTCTGCTCGGTGGTCGTTCTCGTCGCCGCACTCATCGGGCGTCGGCGGGCGCATCGAGCGGGAACATCGTTGTCATAGGTCGCGTTTACCCTGGCACTATGGCTTTTGCAGCAGAACGCCCCGTCATCGCGCACTCGGAGTTCCGGCCGGTCGGCGAGATCGAACGGACCGAAGCCCGGCTGGAGGTCGTCAGCGAATACGAACCCGCCGGCGACCAGCCCGCCGCCATCAAAGATCTGACCCGCCGGATCAACGCGGGTGAGAAGGACATCGTGCTCCTCGGTGCCACCGGTACCGGAAAGTCGGCGACCACCGCCTGGCTGATCGAGCAGGTGCAGCGTCCCACCCTGGTCATGGCTCCGAACAAGACGCTCGCGGCGCAGTTGGCGAACGAACTGCGCGAGATGTTGCCCAACAACGCCGTCGAGTACTTCGTGTCGTACTACGACTACTACCAACCCGAGGCCTACATCGCGCAGACCGACACCTACATCGAGAAGGACTCGTCGATCAACGACGATGTCGAGCGTTTGCGTCACTCGGCGACGTCGAGCCTGCTGTCCCGGCGCGACGTCGTGGTGGTCGCCTCGGTGTCCTGTATCTACGGCCTCGGCACACCGCAGTCGTACCTCGACCGATCCGTCGAGGTGGAAGTGGGTCAGGAGATCGATCGCGATGCACTGCTGCGGCTTCTCGTCGACGTCCAGTACACGCGTAACGACATGTCGTTCACCCGCGGGAGTTTCCGTGTCCGTGGCGACACCGTCGAGATCATCCCGTCGTACGAGGAACTCGCCGTCCGCATCGAGTTCTTCGGCGACGAGGTCGAGTCGCTGTACTACCTGCACCCGCTGACCGGAGACGTCGTGCGCCAGGTCGACTCACTGCGCATCTTCCCGGCCACCCACTATGTCGCCGGGCCCGAACGCATGGAGAAGGCCATGGCGAGCATCGAGCGCGAACTCGAGGAACGGCTCGCCGATCTGGAGGGCAAGGGCAAACTGCTCGAAGCCCAGCGTCTACGGATGCGGACCACGTACGACCTCGAGATGATGCGCCAGGTCGGATTCTGCTCGGGCATCGAGAACTACTCTCGGCACATCGACGGACGCGCCGCCGGGAGCGCCCCGGCGACACTGATCGACTACTTCCCCGACGATTTCCTTCTCGTCATCGACGAGTCGCATGTGACCGTGCCCCAGATCGGCGGCATGTACGAGGGCGACATGTCGCGCAAGCGCAACCTCGTGGAGTACGGATTCCGCCTACCGTCGGCCGTCGACAACCGGCCGCTGACATGGGACGAGTTCGTGGATCGCATCGGACAGACCGTGTACTTGTCCGCCACCCCGGGGCCGTATGAGCTGGGCCAGTCCAACGGCGAGTTCGTCGAGCAGGTGATCCGCCCGACGGGTCTCGTCGATCCCCAGGTCGTTGTCAAACCCACCAAGGGCCAGATCGACGACCTGGTCCACGAGATCCGTGAGCGAACCGACCGTGACGAGCGCGTGCTGGTGACGACCCTGACCAAGAAGATGGCCGAGGACCTCACCGACTACCTGCTCGAACTCGGCATCCGGGTCCGCTATCTCCACTCGGAGGTCGACACCCTGCGCCGCGTCGAACTCCTGCGTCAGCTCCGATCGGGTGACTACGACGTCCTCGTCGGCATCAACCTGCTGCGCGAGGGCCTCGACCTCCCGGAGGTGTCCCTCGTCGCGATCCTCGACGCCGACAAGGAGGGTTTTCTCCGGAGCACCACCTCGCTCATCCAGACGATCGGTCGTGCGGCCCGCAACGTGTCCGGCGAAGTCCACATGTATGCGGACAAGATCACCGACTCGATGCGCAACGCGATCGACGAGACGGAGCGACGTCGCGAGAAGCAGATCGCGTACAACAAGGCGAACGGGATCGACCCCAAGCCGTTGCGCAAGAAGATCGCCGACATCCTCGACCAGGTCTACCGGGAGGCGGAAGACGAGACCGTTGCGGTCGGCGGTTCCGGACGGAACTCCAGCCGCGGACGCCGCGCCCAGGGCGAGGTCTCGAAGGCCGGCAGCTCGGGGGTCATCGAGAAGCGCGACGTCTCGCTGATGCCCCGGGCCGAACTCGCCGACCTCGTGTCTCAACTCACCGACCAGATGATGAGCGCTGCTCGGGACCTGCAGTTCGAACTCGCCGGGCGACTCCGCGACGAGATCGCCGATCTGAAGAAAGAGATGCGCGGGATGGACGCGGCCGGGATCAAGTAGACGCCTCACCGGTTCGCCCGCGCCGTGTGAACGGACAGCTGAGAGTGGTAGTGGCCCGAGGTGAGCGGACCGCCGTGATGCGCAGCTGATGTGCCGATCACCACGAACGGGGGACAGACACGTCCGTGGCAAACTAGTGTCCCGATGCAAGACCCCTGCAATTCGGGGATACGCGGTGACGCCTCGCTGATGGGCAGCGAGGCGATTTCATGTCGGGAGGTTGGGATGAGCTCTTACGAAACCGTCGTCGTCGGTACCGATGGCTCCGAGTCGTCGATGAAGGCTGTGGAACGTGCGGGTGCACTCGCGGGCGACGCTCAGTTGGTGATCGCGTGCGCGTACTTCCCGAACGAGCGCGGTGCCGGGGACGCGGCCGACGTCCTCAAGGACGAGGCATATCAGGTCACCGGGTCGACCCCGACCGAGGAGATCCTGCGGACCGCGAAGGAACGCGCCGCCAAGGCCGGTGCGACGAACGTGGTGCAGCGCCCGGTCAAGGGCGCTCCGGTCGACGCGCTCCTGCAACTGGTGAGCGACGTCAAGGCCGACCTCCTGGTCGTGGGCAACCGCGGCCTGAACTCGATCGCCGGCCGGCTTCTCGGATCGGTCCCCGCCGATGTCGCTCGCAAGTCGGCGTGCGACGTCCTGATCGTGCACACCACCGGGTAGTCGCCGGGAGTCGCCGCGCAGTCGTGCTGCGGCCCACCGATCTCGAGGGCCGATCGATCTGCGTGGCTCATCGACAGGTGTCCCCGCCTCAGCGGGCGGCCGGAAAAGGTCCGGCACGTCCGAGGAGTGCGGGGACATCCTTGTCGAGGGCTGTGCCCAGCCATTGTGCGGCGTCGACCAACTGTCGCATGTCGACGCCGGTGCTGACATCTGATCGATCCAGTGCGTAGACGAGATCCTCGGACGCGATGTTGCCGGTGGCCGCAGGCGCGAACGGGCACCCGCCGAAGCCGCCGATGCTCGCGTCGAGCGCGCGCGCACCCGAATCGAGTGCGGTAAGCGCGTTCGCATAGCCGGTGTTCCGCGTGTTGTGGAAGTGCCAGCGTTGCGGGATGCCGGGAGCTCGTTCGGCGGTCCGTCTGGCGAGGTCGCGAACCTGTGCCGGCACCCCGACGCCGATCGTGTCGGCGAGCGCGATCTCGTCCGGTGCGGCCTGATCGGTCAGCCGGGCCACGATGTCGGAGACCCAGCCCGGACTGACCTCGCCGGTGAACGGGCAGCCGAACGCCACCGCTATGGTCACCGTCGACGCGATCCCGGCCGCGCGCGCGTCCCGGACGACGTCGACGGCTGCCGCGACGGTGTCCTCGACGCTGCAGCCCTGGTTCCGTCGACTGAACTCCTCGGTGGCCACGACCACCGCGTTCACCTCGTCGACCGCGGATGCGAGGGCGCGGTCGAGACCACGACGGTTGAGGACGAGCCCGATATAGGAGACGCCATCCACGCGGGGCACCCGGTCCATGACCTCCTCGGCACCGGCCATCTGCGGAACCCGCCTGGGGTTGACGAAGCTGACCGCCTCGATGCGGCGCACGCCGGCGTCCACGGCCCGGCTGATGAAATCGACCTTCTGGTCGATCGAGAGCAGCGCCTGTTCGTTCTGCAACCCGTCCCGCGGCCCGACCTCGATCACCTGCACGTCTGACATGAGTTCGATCTTGCCCGTTCCGCCTCCACGACTCCACGGGGGTCTCGTTCGGCGCCGGGCGCAATTCGGCCCGCTCGCTTCGCTCCCGGCGCCGGGCGCAATTCGGCCCGCTCGCTTCGCTCCCGGCGCCGGGCCCCATTCGGCCCGCTCGCTTCGCTCCCGGCGCCGGCGACGCCATGTCCGGTATGTCGTTCCATCCCTCTGTCGGTCGAACGACCGAATCTCGGGGGTCTCGAACCGCCTCAGACGGTACGGGAGTGGCCAGTGTGACCCTGCTGGACTCGGGTGATCCCATCTGTCACATATGCTTTCGACTTCTTTTGTTCTCACGAACCACCCGAAGATGCGGGATGTATCACTTTCGGAAGCCGATGCGATGTACCGCGTATGATTCGTTGCTGTTCGACGATCGCTGCGGGGGGACGCGGGGGCGTCTTCGTCGAGCGACCCAATCGGCGAAACCGACGTCGGACGAGGCATGGATGACACTGCGTCCCACCGAGATGGGACTGGGGGGCACAGGCGCCCGGGGACACCCCGAGCGCCTCGAGGGGCGGACCTGCTGGGTCGACCGCGGCGCAACGTGCGATGTGGTTTGCCGAGAACCTCGTCGACGACCACTCGGTCACGGTCGCGCACTACCTCGACATCGTCGACGACGGGCGCCCGTTCGATCGGGACTTGTTCCGTCGTGGCGTTCTCGAAGCGGCGCGTGACCTCCAGACGGCGTACACCCGCGTGATCGAGGTCGACGGCACGCCCCAGCAGTACATCGACTTCTCCGTTCCGTTCGACGTCGTCGACGTCGACCTGCGGTCCGATCCGGATCCCGAAGCGGCGGCCGAGGACTGGATGCGCGCTGACCATCAGCGGACTGTGGACCTGCTCGCCGACCCGGTCGCCGTCGCCGCCTTCATCCGGATCGCCGACGATCGCACGTACTGGTACATGCGCGGGCACCACATCGCGTTCGACGGGTACGGCGCGCTGATGTGCCTCCACGAGGCGGTGGCTCGGTACAACCGGCATCGTGAGCCCGGCGGCGACGATCCCGGCAACATGGCATCGTCAGGGACCGGTCGCCGTCCGGTGCGGCGTGCCAGCGTCGCCGAGGTCGTCGCCGACGACGCCGCGTACCGCGAGAGCACCAGGTTCGAGAAGGACCGCGAGTTCTGGCGCGAACGCGCCGCCGGACTCCCCGAGCGGGTCACCCTGGCGGCCCATCCCGCGACGACGGGCGTCTGCAACGAGACGATCGTCTCCGCTGGAATGCTCGGCCCCGAGCTGGACGAGGCACTGCGTCGGTGTGCCCGGGACCTCGACGCCTCGGTTGCCGCGATCCTCACCGCCGCATTCGCCGCATTCCTCGCCCGTATGTCCGGAAGCGACGACATCGTCCTCAGCCTGCCGGTGACCGCGCGTACGACGGCGCGGATCCGGCACTCGGCCGGGATGGTCTCGAACATGCTGCCCCTGCGGGTGGACGGAATCGCCTCGGCGACGTGTGCCGACGTCGTCTCGGCCGTGACCGCGGAGATCACCGCGGGTCTCCGCCATCAGCGCTACCGGTCCGAGGACATCAGGGCGGCAGCCGGTTTCGGCGACACCCTCGGCACGACATTCGGGCCACTGGTCAACCTGCTGCTGTTCGACAAGCCGATCGTCATCGACGGCGCCCGGGTGCGCTATCACATGTTGTCCGCCGGGATGGTCGAGGACCTCGTGATGAACGTCTTCGCGGCCGGTCCGGACGCGCCGCTGGAAGTGGGCCTGCACGCGAACCCCGCCCTGTACGAGTCGGCCGAACTGAACCTGCACCGGGAACGCCTGCTGAACCTGCTCACACAGTTCGTGGCCGGGCCGAACCGGCCCGTCGCAGACCTCGACCTCCTGATGGTCGGGGAGTCGGCGACGCTGGACGACCTGGGGTCCGGCGGACCGGCCGTCGGCGTGGACGGTGAACACGTCCTGGACGCCTTCGATCGCCAGGTCGCTTCGACGCCGGACGCACCCGCGGTGACCTTCGGCGACACCACCCTCACATATCGCGAGTTCGCGTGGGCCTCCGCGAGATTCGCGGATCGGTTCGCGAGTCTGGGCGTGCGCCGTGGTGATCGGGTCGTCGTGGCGCTGGACCGGTCGATCGAGCAGGTGTGCGCCGTCTACGCCGCGATCGGGCTGGGTGCGGCCTATGTGCCTGTCGATCCCGCCGAACCGGAGGAGCGTCGACGGGCGATCACCGCCGCGGTGGATCCGGGTCTGGTCGTCGACGCGCGGTTCGTCGCCGACCTCCACGCCGACCTCGTCTCACCGGACCCTGTTCCGGCCGCACCGCCGCACCGAGATCGGCAGGCGCCGGCGGGTTTGGCGGCCTATGTCATCTTCACCTCGGGGTCGACCGGGACTCCCAAGGGCGTCGAGGTCGGTCACCGGGCGATAGAGCAGCGCCTCGCGTGGATGCAGCATGATCACCCGATCACCGCCGGGGATGCCGTGCTGTACAAGACACCGGCGACCTTCGATGTGTCGGTCTGGGAGTTGCTGTGGCCGTTGCGCGTCGGGGCGCGGATGGTGATCGCGGCGCCGGGCGGGCACCGCGACCCCGACTATCTCCGCGACCTCATCGAGCGTTCCCGCGTCACCGTCCTGCACTTCGTGCCGTCCATGCTCGACGCATACCTCGACGTGGTGCTCGGACGGGACCCTGCCGGTCCGGAGGCCGACGGGCGCCGGGTGATCGGCGATTCCGGCCCGCGCGACGCAGCGCACGAACGGATCTCGTTGCCCGATCATGTGCGCTGGTTGTTCACCTCCGGGGAGGCGTTGCCTGCCCGGCTCGCCCAGCGCGTGCGGTCGACCAGCCGCGCCGGACTCGTGAATCTGTACGGACCGACCGAGGCCGCGATCGACGTGACCGCCCAGCGGATCACGACCGATGGGGTCGTCGTTCCGATCGGTCGGCCGGTGCCGGGCACGGTGGTGCGGGTCCTCGACGGCCGTCTGCGTCCGGTCCCGGTCGGAGTCGCCGGCGAGTTGCACCTGGTGGGGGATCAACTGGCGAACTGTTATGTCGGCGCACCGGGTCAGACGTCGACCAGGTTCGTGGCCGATCCACAGGGCCTCGCGGGTGCTCGGATGTACCGCACCGGTGACCTGGTCCGGTGGACCGGCGACGGAGAGCTGGAGTATCTGGGGCGGACCGATCAACAGATCAAGATCCGGGGTCAGCGTGTGGAACCCGGCGAGGTCGAGGCGGTGATCGCCGCGATACCGGGCATCGACGCGGTGGCGGTCGTCGCACGCCGCGACCTCGGACCCGCGCCGGTCCTGGTGGCCTATATCCGCGCTCGCGGGGATCAGTTGGCGGGCAACGACTCCCACGCTGCCAACGGCCTCGGGGATGTCGGCGGTGTGGTGGATGCCGAGGTCGTGCGCGCACACTGCCGCCGTCGGCTTCCCGGCCACATGGTGCCCCACGGGGTGGTCGTGCTCGATTCGTTTCCCACCACCAGATCGGGAAAACTGGACCAGCGCGCCCTTCCGGCGCCGGAACTCGGTTCCGTCGCAACGAGTTTCCGGCCACCGCACACGCCTGCCGAGCGGGCGATCGTGGCGCTCGTGGAGGAGGGGCTCGACCGCGACGGGGTCAGCGTCTCGGACAACTTGTTCGCGTTGGGTTCCGACTCGCTGCTTGCCGCCCGGATGGTGTCCCGCGCACGCGTCGATCACGGGCTCGGGATCGCGCTGACCGATGTCTTCGAGGCGGTCGATCTCGCCGATCTCGCCTCGCGTGCGGTGGCGATCCCGGAGTCCGGCCAGGCCACCTCACGCCCGTCACGTCCGCTGCGTCCGGCACGAATTCCGCTGTCGCAGGCGCAGACCCGACTGTGGTTCATCAACCGGATGTCGCCGGCCGACTCGACCTACAACATGTCCGGGGCGCTGCGCCTGACGCATCCGGTCGACGCCGACGTGCTGCATCGGGCCGTCCTGGATGTCGTGAACCGACACGAGATCCTGCGCACGGTGTTCCCCGTCGTGGACGGGGAACCGGAGCAGCTGATCCTGGACCCGAAGGTGGCCGCCGATCTCCTCGGGAGCGGAGCGAGCGGGACGGGTGTCGACGGGAGGGACCTCGCAGCCGCGATCTCCGCGATCACGGACGTGGGATTCGACCTCGCCGAGCAGATCCCGTTCCGCTACCGGCTGGTGACGGGTCATCCCGACGGCGACGCCATCGTGCTGGTCCTGCACCACATCGCGGCCGATGGGCAGTCGCTCCGGCCGCTGCTGCGCGATCTGATGACCGCCTACGACTGTCGGCGCGCGGGCGAGGAGCCGGATTTCCCGCCGTTGCCGATGCAGTACGCGGATGTCGCCGTCGAGCGTGCCGAGACCCTCGGTACACCGGAGTCGCCGTCGCCGTTCCTGGTCGAGGGGCTGGAGTTCTGGCGTGCGGAGTTGCGTGGGGCGCCGGATCTGTTGCAGTTGCCCACCGACCGGCCGCGGCCGCGGGTGATGTCGAGTGGTGGGGCCCACGTGGACATAGTGCTCGGCCCCGATCTTACCGCCGGGATCCGGCGGCTTGCGATGTCGTTGTCGGCCACCCCGTTCGCGGTGTTCCAGTCGGCCCTGGCGATCACGCTGGGCCGGCTGGCCGCCACCGACGACGTGAGTATCGGCACCGCTGTCGCCGGTCGCGACGACCCGGAGGTCGCCGACCTGGTCGGCATGTTCGTCAACACCGTCGTCCTGCGCACGACGCTGCATCCGGGGGACACCGTCGCCGAGTTCGTCACCGCCGCGCATCGCCGCTGCGCCCGCGCGATGAGTTGCGCCGACGTCCCGTTCGAGCGCGTGGTGGACGCGGTCGCGCCGCATCGGTCTCCGGCGCACTCGCCGCTGTTCCAGGTCGCGCTGACGGTGCAGCCCGACCAGCTGGCCGAGCTCGCGCGCTGGACCGGGTCCGCGGAGGTTCTCGATGCGCGGGTGCCGTCGGCGAAGTATGACGTGACCGTCTCGGTGACCGATCACACCGACCGCTACGACGTCGAATTCGCCTATGCCACCGATCTCTTCGACGCCACCACGGTGCGGGAGATGGCGGGACGGCTGGAGTTCGTCCTGCAGCAGATGGTGCGCGGATCGTCGCGGACGATCGGTTCGATCGACCTGTTGCGGCCGGACGAGACGCGCCTCCTGGCGTCGCCGGCCCGGGGCGCGCGTGCGGAACAGACACTCGCCGGTCTGCTGGCGCGCGGCCTCGCCCGCGCGGACCCCGGCGCACCGGCCCTCGTCGGCGACAGTGCGTTGCGCTGGTCGGAAGTCGCGACCACCACCCATCAGATCGCCCGCGTCCTGATCGAGCGTGGCATCGGTCCGGGTGACGTCGTCGCCGTGAGCATTCCGCGATCACACCGGTCCGTCCTGGCCGTGCTGGGGGTGGCCGCGAGCGGAGCCGCCTTCGTGATGATCGACCCCCGTCTGCCCGTCGCGCGCCGAGCCGCGATGCTCGCCGACAGCGGGGCGGTGCTGCTGATCACGACGGATTCGGCCGCCACGGATGAGGGCATTACACCCGGTAGCGGGTCATCGGAGACCCGTTCCACGGTCGCACAGCTCGTCCTCGACGACCTCGAGGTCGATCTGGGCATCGCGGGTCGGCCGACGCACCCGGTGGCCGATGCCGAGAGGGTCCGGCCGATCTCCCTCGACGACGTCGCATATCTCCAGTTCACCTCTGGGTCCACCGGTCGGCCGAAGGCCGCCACATTGACACACGCCGGGTTCGCCGAGCTGGTCGCCGAACAACAGCACCGGCTGGGTGCGGCCCCGGATTCGCGCATACTGCACGTCGCCGCACCGGGATTCGATGTGGCGGTCTGGGAGATCGTGTTCGCGGTGTGTTCGGGGGCCCAGCTGGTGATCAGCCCACCCGATGTGTTCGCCGGACCCGAACTCGAGAACGTCATCGCCCGGCATCGGGTCACGCACACGATCATGACGCCCACCGCGCTCGCCACCCTCGATCCCGCAGCGGTGCCCGAACTCTCGGTCGTGATGGTGGCGGGTGAGGCCTGCCCGCCGGAGCTGGTCGCCAAATGGGACTCGGCGGGTCGCCCGCTGCTGAATCTGTACGGCCCCAGCGAGACCACCATCTGGGCCACCGCCTCCGCGCCCCTGCGGCCGGCGGAGCCGGTCACGATCGGCGGTCCGATCTCCGGAGTCGGCGTCAAGATCCTCGACGGGGGTCTTCGCCCGGTTCCGAACGGTGTCCTGGGTGAGCTGTATCTGTCCGGACGGGCGCTCGGGCGCGGCTATCACGGTCGTCCCGGATTGACGGCGGCCCGGTTCGTCGCCGATCCGTTCGACGTCGGGGGCCGGATGTATCGCACCGGCGACCTCGTCACGAGGACGCCGTCCGGTGACATCGTCTATCACGGCCGCAACGACTTCCAGATCAAGATCCGCGGGATGCGGGTCGAACCCGGTGAGGTCGACGGGGTTCTCGCGAGCCATCCCGACGTAGAGAGCGCGGTCACCGTCGGCACATCGACGCCGGCGGGGGAGACGGTCCTGGTGTCGTACGTGACCGCTCCGGCCGATCAAGTGCCGGCACCCGAGCACATCCTCGACCACGCTGCCGCCCGTCTGCCCGCACACCTCGTGCCGCACACCGTGGTGGTGCTCGACGAGCTGCCGATGACCCGCACAGGCAAGGTCGACCGCCGCGCTCTGCCCGCGGTGGAGATCTCGCCCGCACGTGAGTATGTCGCGCCCCGCAGCCGGCTCGAAGGCATCGTGGCCCAGATCTTCGCCGACGTGCTCGGGGTGCGACAGGTCAGCGTTCACGACGGGTTCTTCGAACTCGGCGGCAGCTCGCTGTCGGCGACCAAGGTCGCCTATCGCGTCGAACAGCACATCGGACGCCGCGTACCGATGTCGCTGCTCTTCGAGAATCCCACCGTGGCGGATTTCGTGGCCGCGGTGGCGACGGCCGACCAGGCGGTGGCCGGGCGCATGCTGACACCGCGCGAACGCACCCACGTCGTCGACCTCACCGGGGTCCAACGCGGGCTGTGGTCCATCAACCAGACCGATCCGACGTCACCCGCGTACAACGTCGGCCTGACCCTGGAACTCGACGGCCGATTGGACGTCCCCGCCCTCACCGGCGCGGTGGGCGATCTCGTCGCCCGCCACGAGTCGCTGCGGACCCGCTATCCGCTGCACGACGGTGCGCCGGTACAACTGATCATCCCCGCCGCGGATGCCGTGCACGTGTTGCGGATTCCGCTGGTCGATCTCGCCGGGGACCGGCTCGAGACCACCTCCGGGGACCGGGTGGCCGCCGAGGTGGCCGGGGTCGTCGACGCCGGTTTCGATCTGACCGGACCGCCGGCCGTCCGTGCGACGATCCTGCGACTGAGCGCCGACCGACACGTGCTGGTGTTCGTCGTGCACCACATCAACGCCGACGGTGGATCGCTCGGCCCGCTCGCTCGGGACCTCGCCGAGTTCTACGCCGCCCGGATCGCGGGCAAGCCAGGACCGCGCAGTGCCGCCGGGCAGCGAGTGCAGTTCGCGGACTACGCGATCTGGCATGCTGAGCGCCTCCAGACCACCCGACCCGACGGAGTCACCGAACGACAGCGTCAACTCGAGTACTGGGGACGGCGTCTCGACCGGGTGGGGGAGCCGGCGACGATCCCGACGGACCGTCCGCGGCCCGTCGAGCCGCGTCACCTCGGTGGCGTCGTCGATCTCCACATCCCGTCGTCGACCGCGACGATGATCCGACAGATGGCGCGGGTGGGTAACACGACCCAGTTCGCCGTCCTGCATGCGGCGCTCGCCGTCCTGATCGGACGACTGGCGGGCAGCGACGACGTCGTCATCGGCACGCCGTTCGCCGGCCGGGACGATCCCGCCCTGACCGACATGGTGGGAATGCTCGCCACCACGGTGCCACTGCGTACGCAGCTGCTCCTCGACGAGCCGTTCGCGGACCTGTTGCGACGCGTACACACCGACGATTTCGCCGACCTGGGGCACACCGACGTGTCCTTCGACGAGATCGTCGATCACCTCGCCCGCGCCGACCGCGGGTCGGTCCGTCGCGGACGCCGCAATCCGCTGTTCTCGGTGATGATCGCCTACCAGAACCTCGAATTCCCGGACGTCGAACTCGACGGCCTGCACGTCCGCCCGCGGCTGCCCTCGTCGTTCCCCGCCAAGGTCGATCTCGAGGTCATGCTCTACCCGGGTGACCCCGACGGCGTCGACCGGAACGGGGCCCTGGGCGGGCAGATCGCCTTCGACACCGATCTGTTCGACCCCGACACCGTGGCCTTGTTCGCCGATCGGTACCGAAACCTGCTGGCCGACATCGTGACACGGCCGGACACCGCGGTCGGGGATCTCGCGCTCTGGGAGGAGGGGACCGCCGCGGACCACCGGGGAACCGAGGACGCGCGGCCGCTGCACGACATCGTGTCGGCGGTCGCGGCGGTCGCGCCCGACACCGTCATCGGCGTCGCGGGGGCGCCGACGGTGACCTTCGCCGACCTCGAGGCGACGGCTGTCGCGATGTCGATCTCGGTTCCCGACGACGATCCGGCGGAGGCGCTGACCATCGCCGTGGCAACTCTTCTCGCCGATGCCGACCGGTCCATCGACGACGTCTTCGAGAGTGTACGAACCGCCGCCGAGGCCGTGTTGCATCTCGACACCGATTCCGGAACGGGTGCGGTCCCGCGAAATCGTGTGGGACCCGCGTGACGTCGGACGCCTCGATTCCCCGCGCCTCGACGGTGCCCGCCCCATCGTCGCCGCACCGCCCCTCGGCGCTACGGTCACTCGCGCTCGCCGCCACCCACGCGGGCGACGACCAGGCCATGACCGGTGCGGCGGGGCCGGTGTCCTTCCGCGCCCTCCATCGACGGGTGTCGGCGTCGGCCATCACCCTGGCCGAGCGCGGCGTCGCGTCCGACGCCGCGCTGCGTGCGACGGTGACGGCGTTGATGCCGCGCGCAGGGCTGAGTGGGTCGCAGCTCGCTGCGGCTGCCACCGAGATCGTCGAAGAACTCGATCGGCGCTTCGCCGAGGTACTCGGCGCCGGCGACCGCGAGTCGCTGCCGGGACTCTTCCGGATCGCCGCACGCCGCCGTGCCGACGCCGTCGCCATCACCGACCTCGACGGCGCGACGCTCACCTACCGTGACCTCGACGGGCGATCGGAACAGATGGCCCACGCCCTCGTTGCCCGCGGCGCGGGACCGGAGACCCTCGTCGGCGTCGCGCTGCCGCGGTCGGTCGACCTCGTCGTGGTGTTGGTGGCGGTCCTCAAGACCGGCGCCGCCTATCTGCCCCTCGATCGCACCCATCCGGTCGCGCGCCTGACCGGCATCGTCGAGGACGCGTCACCTGTCGTCGTCCTGGCCGAGGCCGAGACCGTCGAGGCCTGGGCCGAGATGGACGTGCCGCTGTGCACTCCGCAGGACTTGACGGCGCAGTACGAGATCGCCGCCGACGGCACGCCGCCCCCGCCGCTGCCGGAACACGTGGGCGCGCATACGAGCGCCTACGTGATGTACACCTCCGGGTCCACCGGGCGACCCAAGGGTGTCGTCGTCACCCACGACAACGTGGTGGCGCTGCTGACGGCACTCGACGCCGTCGTGGAGAGCACGCCCGACGACGTGTGGTCGCTGTTCCACTCCTACGCATTCGACGTGTCGGTGGGTGAGATCTGGGCTGCCCTGCGCGCGGGCGGGCGCCTGCTCGTGCTCGATCACGCGACCACACGCGCCCCCGACGACGTGGTCGAGGCCTTCGACCGGCACGGGGTGACGATCGTCAACTTCACCCCGTCGTCGTTCTATCAGTTCGCCGCGGCCGTCCGGCCGCCCCACGGCCGCCGGTTGCCCGACTCCGTTCGGCGAGTGCATTTCTCGGGAGAGCTGCTCGACTACGAGCAGGTCCGGAAGTGGCAGTCGGACCGGGAGACAGACGGGTCGGCGACCCGTTCGGGCGCCGACGTCGCGGGTCCGCAACTCAACAACATGTACGGTCCGACCGAGACGACCGTCTACATGACCCGCCGCGAACTGACGCGCGCCTTCGTCGACGAGGCGACCGCCTCCGACATCGGGACCTCACTGCTCGGTTCGCGTGTACACGTGCTCGACGGCCGGCTGGCACGCGTGCCCGACGGGGTGCCCGGTGAACTGTACGTCTCGGGTGCGCAGGTCACCCGCGGGTTCCTGAACCGGCACGGTCAGACGTCCACCCGGTACGTGGCCGACCCGTTCGGTCCGCCGGGCAGCCGGATGTATCGCACCGGCGACGTCGGGGTGTCCCGTAACGGGTCCATCGAATTCGTGGGACGACGCGATGGCCAGGTGAAGCTCCGCGGCTTCCGCATCGAGCTCGGCGAGGTGGAGTCGGCCATGTCGGGGCTCGCCGGTGTCGACGCCGCGGGAGCGGACATCCGCACCCTCGGCGACACCGAGCATCTCGTCGGTTACCTCGTCGCCACCGACGGGGTCGGTGATCCGGTCGCCACCGACGGGGTCGGCCTGGCGGCGAACGAGATTCGCACACTCCTGGCGACCGCGGTGCCCGACTACATGGTGCCGACGCGATACGTCTGGCTCCCGCGGCTCCCGCTCACCGTGAACGGCAAGCTCGATCGCGGCGCCCTGCCCGACCCGGTGGTGTCCGGGAACTCGCCGGCGGTCGCCGAACCGCCCGCCACCGCCACCGAGACGGCGCTGGCCGCGATCGTCGCCGAGATCCTGGGTGTCGGCGACGTCGGGGTCACCACGTCGCTGTTCGATCTCGGCGGCAACTCGCTCACCGTGACGCGGGTGGCTGCCCGGGCAGCCGAGCGATTCGACACCACCGTCTCCGCGCGTGCCGTGTTCGCCGACCCCACCGTTCGAGGTCTGGCATCGATCATCGACGGGCAGGACGGCGGGGACCCTGATCGGACGGGCGTCCCCGCGCGGCATGTGCCCCTGCGCCGGGTCGACCGCGACGGCGTGCTGCCGTTGTCGCCCGCGCAGCGTCGCATCTGGTTCCTGGAGACGCTCGACCCGGGCGGCGCCGGCTATCTGATCCCGGCGGTCCTCCGCCTGAGCGCCGCGCCGACGCCGAGTCGCGACGGCGGTCACCGGGCCCCGGACCCGGCGGTCGTCGCTGCCGCACTCGAGGATCTGCTTGCGCGCCACGAGGTCCTGCGCACGCGATTCGTGTCGGTGGACGGTGTTCCCGAACAGGTGATCGCCTCGGCCGGCGACCCCCGGCACGACGTCCGGGTGGCGCCCCCGATCGACATGCGCGGCGCGGACGAGGCCGATCTCTCGGCCACCATCGCCGAGATCACCACTCGTGGTTTCGATCTCGAGACCGCCGCGCCGGTCCGGGCGCGTCTGCTCCGCGTCGCCGACGACGACGCGATCCTGGTCCTGGTGGTGCACCACATCATCAGCGACGGCGGTTCGGTCGCGCCGATGGTCACCGACTTCATGGCCGCCTACGAAGCGCGTCAGGCCGGCCGGGAACCCGGCTGGGCGCCGCTGCCGGTCCACTACGTCGACTACGCGGTGTGGCAGCACGACAAGCTCGGGGACGCCGCCGATCCCACGTCCCTCGCCGCACGCCAGCTCGACTATTGGCGGACCCGCCTCGCGGGTGCACCGGAACTCGTCGAACTCCCGGTGGACCGACCGCGTGCCCCGGTCCGCGACGACACCGGGGCCGAACTGTCCTCGGTGTTCGACGCGGCCACCTGGAACGCGTTGAGAGAGCTAGCCGGACGGCACGGGGCGACGATGTTCATGGTCGTCCACGCACTGCTCGCGGTCACTCTCGTCAGGTCCGGCGCGGACGAGGACGTCGTCATCGGGACTCCGGTGGCCGGGCGAGGCGAGCGCGATCTGGACGCACTGATCGGGATGTTCGTCAACACGCTGGCGTTGCGAAGCCGGGTGCGTCGCGACGCCGCTTTCGCCGATCTCCTGGACGACATCCGCGACATCGACGTGGCCGCACTCGATCACGCCGATCTCCCGTTCGAGACCGTGGTCGACGAGGTCGTCGCAGGACGCAACACCGCACATCCACCCCTTGTCCAGGTTGCCCTCGCGTTCCAGAACGCCTCCCGGCCCGAGGTCGAGTTGCCAGGTCTCGTCGTCGCCGAGATCGAGGCCCCGGTCACCACGGCCAAGGTCGACCTGCAGGTCACCGTCCTCGATGAGCCGGGCCGCCCCGCCGACGCCGACACCCGCGTGATCGCGACCTACGCCACCGCGTTGTTCGACGCCGACACCGTGGACGCGTTCCTTCGTCGGATGGTCACCATCGCGCGAGCGGTCGCGGTCGACCCACACACGCCGGTCGGCGACCTGCCCACCGGCGACGACGACTCGGGCTCGGTGGTCGCATCCCCGGGAATCGCGTCGTCGAGGGCGACCTTGGCCGACCTGCTGGACGCGGCGATCTCCGCCAACCCCGACGGCATCGCGGTCACCGAGAACGGGCGGCATCTGACCTACGCCGAGCTCGACGTCCGGACCCGGCGGCTGGCCGGTGTGCTCGGCGCCCGTGGTGCCGGGCCGGGGTCCGTCATCGCCTTGGCCATCCCGAGATCGCTCGAGGGCACGGTGGGGTTCTGGGCCGTCGCACGCACGGGCGCAGCCGTGGCGCCCGTCGACCCCGCCCTGCCGGGCGAGCGTCTGCGACACATGCTGGACACCGTCGACTCACGTCTCGGGGTCGCCTCGGCCGCTGTGGTCGCCGGACTGGAGCCCGCGGTGGAGTGGGTCGTCGCCGACAACCACACTTGTGACGACGTGACCGGGAGCGGCGAGACAGGCGTCGAGACGGCCGCCCGACACCCGCGAACCGATGAGATCGCCTACGTCATCTTCACCTCCGGGTCGACGGGACGGCCGAAAGGGGTCGCGGTCACACACCGTGGGCTGGCCGACCTGGTCGCCGACGCCCGCGTCAGATTCGACCTCACGCCCGCGGCCCGCGTACTCCGCTTCGCCGCACCGGGTTTCGACGCCGCTGTCTTCGAGACACTGGTCGCGGTGGCAGCCGCGTCGACGATGGTGGTGGTACCGGACGGGGTGACCGGCGGCGTCGAGCTCGCGGCGACCCTGCGCCGGGAACGCGTCACGCACGCGACGATCACCCCGACCGCACTGGCCACCGTGTCCGATGCGCTCTCCGAGCCGGTGTCCGATGGGCTCTCCGAGCCGGGATCCGACGATCCGGGATCGGGCACGCGCGCGGCGGGATTCCCGGATCTCGAGGTCATCTCCGTCGCCGGTGACGTCTGTTCGCCCGAACTGGTCCGGACCTGGTCACCCGGACGCTCGATGCGAAACCTCTATGGCCCCACCGAGGCCACCATCTGGGCCACCTCGTCGGGGCCGATGCGTCCGGATTCGGCGGTCACCATCGGCGGTCCGATCGCCGGGATCACCGCCGCGGTGCTCGACCCGCGACTTCATCCCGTCCCGGCAGGCGTGACCGGCGAGCTGTATCTGGCCGGTCCCGCGCTCGCGGCCGGCTACGTCGGCCAAGCGGCGCTGACCGCCGAACGGTTCGTCGCCGCCCCGTTCCCGACCACCGCGTCCGGCGCGCCGGGGGAGCGCATGTACCGCACCGGGGACATCGTCCGGTGGCGCCGACGGAACGGTCGGTGGTCACTGGACTTCTTGGGCCGCACCGACTTCCAGGTCAAGATCCGTGGGTTCCGGATCGAGCTCGGCGAGATCGACGCCGTCCTCGGGGAGCATCACGCGGTGGACTTCTCGACGACCGCCGGCATCGAGCACCCGACATCGGGCGAGACGGTCCTGGTGTCCTGGGTGCACGGCGTCGCCGGTGTGGCACCCGACACCGACGACGTGGCCGCCCACGCGGCCCGTCGACTACCCGCCCACATGATGCCCGCCGTCATCGTGCCGATCGGCGAGATCCCGCTGACGGCCACCGGAAAGCTCGACACCGGGGCGCTGCCCACGCCGCGTTTCGGCGGCGACGTCCACGTCTCGCCGGAGACGGAGACCGAGCAGACGGTCGCGGCCGTCTACGCCCAGGTACTGGGACTCGACCCCGCGGAAGAGGTGTCGGCCGAGGCGTCCTTCTTCGCACTCGGAGGCACGTCGCTGTCGGCGACCCGGGTCGTGGCACGCCTGGGTGTCGCTTCCGGCGTGGAGATCCCGGTGCGCGCGCTGTTCGAGACCCCGACCGTGCGCGCGCTGGCCGCTGCCGTCGACGCCGGCACACACGGCCGCGGCGGCGACCTGCCGGCACTCGAGGCGGTCCGCAGGCCCGACCCGGTGCCCCTGTCGTACGCGCAGCGCCGGATGTGGTTCCTCAACCAGTTCGATCCGGACTCGACCGCCTACGTGATCCCGATCGTGGTCCGCGTGCGCGGCGACCTCGACGTGCCCGCGATGCGCTCGGCGATCCTCGACGTCGTCGACCGGCACGAGGTGCTGCGCACGATCTACCCGACGGTGTCATCCGACGATGCGGTCGGCGCCGGAGCCATCTCGGGCGGTGTCGAACCCGTGACGCACGTACCCACCGACTGGGCGGAGCGGATCACGGTCGGCCACACCGAGATCACGCCCCGGGCCGTCGCATCCTCCGACGAAGTCGTCCACCAGGAGATCCACGAACTGGTGGCCGCCACGTTCGATGTGACGACCGACCTGCCGGTGCGCGCTCGCATCGTGTCCGTGTCGGCGACCGAACACGTACTGGTCATCGTGCTGCACCACATCGCCGCCGACGGCGAGTCGGCGCCGGTGCTCGCGACGGAGATCGCCCGGGCCTATCGGTCCCGGCGATCGGGCCGGGCGCCGGACTGGCCCGCCCTGCCGTTCCAGTACGCGGATTACGCCGTGTGGCAACGACGTCGGCTCGGCGACGCCGCGGACCCCGAATCCCTGATGGCACGACAGCTGCGGTTCTGGGCCGAGCGGCTGACCGGCCTACCCGACGTCCTCCCGCTGCCGACCGACCGTCCCCGCCCCGCCGTATCCGACGGACGGGCGGCCACGGTGCGGTGGACGTTGCCGGCGGCGGCCGTCGCGCGACTGCGCCGGCGCGCCGCGGCGCGCCGCGCCACCCTGTTCATGGTCGCGCACACGGCCACCGCCGCGGTGCTCGCGCGTCTGACGTCGACCACCCGGATCGCGGTGGCCACACCCGTCGCCGGCCGCGGCCGCCAGGAGATCGACCAGCTCATCGGCATGTTCGTCAACACCGTCGTCCTGTCGGTCGACGTCGAGCCGCATCTCACCGTCGGCGCACTGCTCGAGCGTGTCAAGAACGCCGACCTCGCGGCGTTCGACAACGCCGACGTCCCGTTCGAGCGCGTGATCGACGCGGCGAACCCGCGACGCATCGAGAACGTGGAGCCGCTCGCGCAGGTCCTGCTCGTGCACGCCACGACCGGCGAACCGTCGCTCGGCGCACTCGACGGTCTCGACGGTCTCGACGCCGAATTCGTCGAACTCGAGGACACCGCGGCCAAGTTCGACCTCTCCATCGGCTTCCGCGAGACCGCCGACGGCGGGGTGGCCGGCTCGATCACCTATGCCACCGCGCTGTTCGACCAGGCGACCGCGGAGATGATCTCCTCGGCGTTGTCCTCGGCACTCACCGCACTCGCCGCCGACACCGATCTCCCGGTCGCCGACATCCCGATTCTCACGACGGCCGAAGCTGCTGCCCAACAACAACTCTCGGTCGGCCGCGTGGTGCGGTCGGCAGACCTCACGGTGCCGGGCGCGATCGCGGCCGCCGACCACGTCCGAACTCCGGAGGCGGTCGCGGTGCGCTGTGGCGAGCGCACGCTCACCCACCGCGAGTTCGGCGCGCGGGTGGCCACTCTCGCCCGGGATCTCATCGATCTGGGGATCGGCCCCGAGGACTGCGTCGC
The DNA here is from genome assembly GCF_057770005.1 of Gordonia sp. G4. Classification (NCBI taxonomy): domain Bacteria; kingdom Bacillati; phylum Actinomycetota; class Actinomycetes; order Mycobacteriales; family Gordoniaceae; genus Gordonia; species Gordonia sp. G4. The sequence continues at coordinate 4,791,538 of NZ_CM173442.1, read as the reverse complement.
GGTGTGCATGCCACGGTCGGTCGAACTGGTCGTCGCGATCCACGCGGTCCTCGCCGCCGGCGGACAGTACATGCCGGTGGCACCCGACGCCCCGACCGACCGCACCCGGTACATGGTCGACACCTCGCACGCGACGATCGCGCTGGTCTGCGACGACCGGGCGCCGGCCGCACACGTGGTCGACCGCACCGTCGTGGTGGACGCCGGAAGCCCCGTCGACCTCGACACGGCCCCGGTCGCCGACGCCGAACGCCGGTCGACGCTACGACCCGAGCACGCGGCCTACACCATCTTCACCTCGGGCTCGACCGGCCGGCCGAAGGGCGTCACGGTGAGCCACCGCGCAGTTGTGAACCGGTTGCGGTGGGGCGTGGACGAATTCGGGATCGGGCCGGACGACTCGATCCTGCTGAAGACACCCGTCACCTTCGACGTGTCGGTTCCCGAACTGCTGACCCCGCAGCTGACCGGCGCCCGACTGGTCGTCGCGCCCGACGACGCACATCTCGATCCGCGCTCGATGGCCCGTCTCATCGACGCCGAGGAGATCACCACGGTCCACTTCGTCCCGTCACTGCTCGCGGTCTTCGTGGATGAGATTCGGGACGCCGCGCACCCACTCCTGCCGACCCTCCGCCACCTCTACTGTTCCGGTGAGGCGTTGCCGCCGGCGACCCTGCGGGCGGCGCGCGCGGTGCTCCCACATGTTCGCGTCACGAACCTGTTCGGTCCCACCGAAGCCGCCGTCGAGGTCACCGCGGCGACCCCGGACCCCTACGCCGACATGGTGCCGATCGGGCGACCGGTGTGGAACACCCAGACGCTCGTCCTCGACCGACGGCTGCGTCCGGTGCCCGCCGGCGTGACCGGCGAGTTGTATCTGGGAGGCGTCCAGCTCGCGCGCGGGTATGCCGACCGCCCCGATCTCACCGCCGAACGCTTCGTCGCCGATCCCGCGGGCGGCGGTGCCCGGCTCTACCGCACCGGCGACCTCGTCCGACGCAACCGCGCCGGAGACCTGGAGTATCTCGGGCGCAGCGACTTCCAGGTCAAACTACGCGGTCAGCGGATCGAGCTCGGCGAGATCGAGGCGGTCCTCGCCGAGGTGGACGGCGTCCGGCAGGCCGTGGTCACCGTCGCGAGCGCCCCGGGTGGGTCGGATCACCTGGTGGGATACCTCATCGGACCGGACACCAGCGGAACGGGCGGGGCCGACTCCGTCGCGCGCGCACGGGAGGCGGTGACCGCGTCGCTGCCGGCATACATGCGGCCGACTCTGTGGGTCCCGATGACCGAGGCACCGCTGGGCAGTACCGGCAAGTTGGACCGCAAGGCGCTGCCCGCGCCGCGATTCGACCCGTTGTCGGCAGCCGAGGACTCCGATGCCGCTCCCGTCGGTGAGTCGGAGCAGACGGTTGCCGCGATCGTCGCCTCGGTGCTGGGGCTCGAGGACATACCGATGACCCGTTCGTTCTTCGAACTCGGCGGGGACTCGATCGCATCCATCCGGCTCACGTCGGTACTGCGCGCCGCGGGACTGCACCTCACACCACGCGATGTGTTCGCGGCGTCGACGATCCGTGATCTCGCGCGAGTGGCACGGACGGAGTCGATCGCCGGGCTCGACGAATTACCCGGCGGCGCAGTCGGTCCGGTCGGAATGACCCCGGGTCTGGGGTGGATGCTCGAACTCGCCGACGAACCGGACGAGCTCGCGGACTTCTCGCAGAGCACTGTGCTCACACTCCCCGCCGAGGCCGACGATGCGGCGGTGCGGGCGGTGGTGACCGCCGTCGCCGCGGCCCACCCGATGCTCACCGCGTCGTTGCGGATCGATGCCGGTGGTGCGCCGAGCGTCCTGGCAGGCGGCGGCGACCCGGGGGACGTCGCGGTGGAGATCATCGACCGTTCCGACATCCCCGGGACGGGCACCGGGACGGCGACCTCGGCACCCGCGGTGGACGACGCCGTCCGGGCGGCCCACGCGCGAGCTCTCGGAACGTTGTCGCCCGCCGACGGGCGCCTGCTCGCCGCAGTCGGTGTCCGCTTCGCCGACGGCACCGGCCGACTGGTCGTCGCGGCCCACCATCTCGGCGTCGACGCCGTGTCGTGGCCGACCATCGTGACGGGTCTGGGCCGCGCGTGGTGGCAGCACCGCAACGGGGAGTCGCCGGCCCTCACCACATCGGGTACCTCGTTCCGGCGCTGGTCGGGCGTGCTGGCCGAACTCGCCGACCGGACCGCGGAGATCGACTGGTGGTCAGGACAGTTGCCCCTCGCGTCGCCTCCGGAGTGGACTGTCGACCGCGTCCGGGACCGCCTGGCCACCACGGTCTCGGCGACCCGTACCGTCGAGCCCGTTCTCGCCGAGCGGGTGCTGGGCACGGTCACCGAGTCGTTCCGCGCGCGCCCGGACACGGTGCTGGCGGCCGCCGTCGCGCTCGCGGTCCGGGGTCCGGAGTCGGCGTCGGGTCCGGTGTCGATGATGATCGAGAACCACGGCCGCGAAGAGGGCATCGCACCCGGTGCCGACCTGACGGAGACGGTCGGGTGGTTCACCTCCTTCGTCCCGGTGAGTGTCGATGTCCCGGGGACAGCGTGGACCGGAGGTGTGCCCGGCCCGGTCGGGAAAACCCACGACGTCACTCCGGGGCGTCGTCTGGCAACGATGGTGAAGGCGCTCAAGGACATACAGGCCCGCATGCCGGACAACGGCATCGCGTTCGGACCGCTGCGCTGGTCACGTCCCGACTCGCCGCTTCGGGCGCGGCCCCTCCCACCGATCACGGTGAACTACCTGGGCCTTCTGGGTCATGGCGCCGGGCGCGAAGCGAGCGGGCCGAATAATCGTGCGAACCTCGATGAAACCGAGACGACCGCAACGGAATTCGTTCCGGTCCCCGATGCGCCGTCTCTTCCGCCGTCGGTGCGGGGCGAGATGTCGGCCCTGGCCGCGCTCACCGTGACGGTCGCAGCGGCGGCGACCGCACACGGTCGCGAGTTGCGGGTGGACCTCACCGCGCCCGAAGGTCTGCTCGACGAGTCGGCACTGGCCGGCATCGCGGATCGATGGGCGACGGCCCTGTCGTCGCTCGCGGCGTATGTGGACGCCGTGGGCGATCCGGGGCCCAGTGAGACCGACGTGATCGGCGGACTCGATCAGGCGGAGATCGACCACGTGCTCGCCGCGCGGTCGGCGACACCACGTACGCGCGCCCCCTACGCGATCTGGCCCCCGACCCCGCTGCAGCACGGGCTGTTCTACGAGGCGGAGCGGCTCGTGGGCGCCGACCCCTACGTGACGCAGTCGATCATCGAGTTCGACGGCAATCATCCCGTCGACACGATTCTGCCGGCGATCCGCGAACTGCTGGCCCGGCAACGCGTCCTGCGTTCGGGGTTCACCCGGACGCCGTCCGGCCGGCTGGTGGTGGTCGTGCCGCCGACCGACCATCCCGCGGTCACCGAACCGGACTTCCGCGGCGCCGATCTGACCGATGTGAGCGTGGCCGACGCTGCGGCGCGGATCGCGGAGATCGCCGCCGAGGACCTGCGCCGCCCGTTCGCACTGGACACCCCGCCGTTGCTCCGGTTCTCGGCGGTGTCCCACGACACGGTGACCGGCCCGGCTCTCACGCTGGTGATCACGGCCCACCACATCATCCTGGACGGCTGGTCGGGTCCGGTCCTCGTCGCCGACCTGCTCGCGGCACATCTCGGCCGGCCCGCGATCACCCCCGCCCGCGACTTCGAGTCCTACCTCGCATGGCTCGAGAGTCGCGACCGGACGACCGCGCTGGACGCGTGGCGCGAGCATCTCGCCGACGTCGGCCCGACGCTGGTCTGTCCACAGGTGCACCCCCGCGGTGATCGCGAACCCCGCCGCCACGAGGTGACCGTCCGGGTCACGGCGGACCGGCGGACGGCACTGGAACGGACGGTGCGCCGGCTGGGCACGACGACGAGCACGGTGCTGCACGCGGCGTGGTCGATCGTGCTGTCCCGCTTCACCGGCGAGGAGCGAGTCGTCTTCGGTGAGACTGTGTCGGGGCGGCCCGCCGACCTCGACGGTGCCGACAGCATGATCGGCCTGTTCATCAACACGGTGCCGGTGGTCGCCGACGTCGACCCGCGTCAGACGCTGGCCGGGCTCATCGGTGAACTGCACCGCGCCCGGGCGCGGATGCTGGACCACCAGTTCGTCGGGCTCGGGGACATCACCGCGGTCACCGGACACTCGAGGCTCTTCGACACCCTCGTGGTCTTCGAGTCGTATCCCGTGGACGTGGACACGGTGGTGGAGGGGTCGCGGACCTCGGGTCTGGAGATCCGCGACGTGAGCACGACTGATGCCACGCATTATCCGTTGGCACTCATCGCCGCGCCGGAGGGGGACGACCTCTGTCTCACGGTCAAGGCCGATCTGGCCGTCGTCGGTGACGGGATCGCCGAGGTGATCGCGGCCACGCTGACGGATGTCCTGGACGCGGTAACCGATGATCCGGCGCTGCCGACCGCCGCGCTCGATCCGATGCCGGCCGCCATGCGCTCGACGGTCGAGGGTTGGTCGCGTGGTGTTGGGGTGGGGTTGGGGTGGTCGGGTCGTTCGGTGGGGTCGGTGGTTGCTGAGCGGGTGGGGTTGTCGGTGGGTGCGGTGGCGGTGCGGGTGGGTGAGCGGGTGGTGTCGTATGGGGAGTTCGGTGGGTTGGTGGGGGGTGTGGCGCGGGAGTTGTCGGGGTTGGGTGTGGGTGTGGATTCGGCTGTGGGTGTGGTGATGTCGCGGTCGTTGGAGTTGTTGGTGGCGGTGCATGCGGTGGTGGCTGTGGGTGGTCGGTATGTGCCGGTGGAGGTGGATGCGCCTGCGGAGCGGGTGGGGTTCATGTTGTCGACGGCTGGTGTGGGTGTGGTGGTGGTGCGGGCGGGTGATCAGGCGTTTGGTGATGTGGCTTCTGTTGGTGTTGGTGGGGTGTCGGGTGTGCGGCGTGTGGTGGTGGATTGTGGTGAGGGGGTGGGTCTTTCGGTTGATGGTGTGGTGGTTGGTGGTGTGTCGGGTGTGGTGGGGGCTGGGTTGTTGGGTGGGGTGGTGTCGGGTGTGGGGGAGGTGCCTGGTGGTGCGGGTGTGTACACGTTGTTCACGTCTGGGTCGACGGGGCGGCCGAAGGGTGTGACGGTGTCGCAGGCTGCGGTGGTGAATCGGTTGGGGTGGATGCAGTCGTTGTTCGGGTTGGAGCAGCGGGATGTGGTGTTGTGGAAGACGCCGGTGTCGTTTGATGTGTCGGTGTGGGAGTTGTTTTGGCCGTTGATGGTTGGTGCTTCGGTGGTGGTGGCTGAGCCTGGTGGTCATCGGGATCCGTGGTATGTGGCGTCGGTGGTGGAGCGGTGTGGTGTGTCGGTGTGTCATTTTGTGCCGTCGATGTTGTCGGTGTTTGTGGAGGCGCTGGGGGAGTCGGCGCAGCAGCAGGGTTCGGTGGGGTTGGGGTCGTTGCGTCAGGTGTTTTGTTCGGGTGAGGCGTTGGGTGTGGGTGCGGTGGAGGGGTTGCGGGGGTTGGTGCCGTCGGTGCGGGTGGTGAATTTGTATGGGCCGACTGAGGCTGCGGTGGATGTGACGTCGTATGTGGTCTCGGGTGGTGAGGTGGTGGTGCCGATTGGTCGGGCGGTGCCGAATGTGTCGGTGTGGGTGTTGGATTCGCGGTTGCGGCCGGTGCCGGTGGGTGTGGTGGGTGAGTTGTATCTGGGTGGTGTGCAGGTGGCGCGGGGGTATGCGTCGCGGGCGGGTTTGACTGCGGAGCGGTTTGTGGCGGATCCGTTTGGTGGGGTGGGTGTGCGGTTGTATCGGACGGGTGATCGGGTGCGGTGGAGTGGTGTGGGGGAGTTGGAGTATGTGGGTCGTGTTGATTTTCAGGTGAAGTTGCGGGGGCAGCGGATCGAGTTGGGGGAGATCGAAACCGTCCTCGCAGGTGCCGACGACGTCGTCGCCGCGGCGGTGGTGGTGCGCGACGACCGGCTGGTCGCCTACATCGCCGGTCCGGACGAGTCCGCGGTTCCCGGGGTACGCGAGCATGCGGCCCGGCGACTCGCGTCGTACATGGTGCCCGACACCGTCGTCGTGCTGGATGCGTTGCCGTTGAACACCGCGGGCAAGGTCGACCGCAAGGCGCTGCCCGCGCCGGATGTCGTCTCCGCCGCCCGGGTCGAACCCGACACCGACACCGAACTCGCCATCCAGACCATCGTCGCCGAGGTGCTCGGCCGCGATGAGGACGCCGCAGCAGTCTCGGTCACCGACAGTTTCTTCCAGATCGGCGGGCACTCGCTGTCCGCGACTCGCGTCGCCGCGCGCATCACGCACGCTTTCGGTGTCCGCTTCGGCGTGCGCGAACTGTTCGACGCGCCGACGGTGCGGTCGATGGCCGCGTACGTCGATGCGGAACGCCGCCACTCCGGTGTCGACACCTCCGGCGGGACAACGGAACTCGGGTCCATGCCACGTCCCGCGCGTCCTCCGTTGTCGACCGCGCAGCAGCGGATGTGGTTCATCAACCAATTCGACCCGACGTCATCGGCCTACAACATTCCATTCGCGCTGCGCCTGCGTGGCCGTGTCGATGTGGTCGCCCTCCGGACGGCGCTCGCCGATGTCATCGAGCGTCACGAGGTCCTTCGGACGCGGTACCCGCAGAGTGCCGACGGCCGGCCGTGGCAGGACATCACGCCGATGTCGGAGATCACCGTCGATCAGTGGTGGCGCAACGCGGGCGTGGACACCTTGCCCGCGGAACCGTTCGACGTCACCCGTGACCTGCCGATCCGGGCGGGGATCACCGACGTCGACCCAGGCGAGAGTGGTCCCGACGACCAGATGCTGGTCGTCGTCGTACACCACATCGCCGCCGACGGTGAGTCCCTGGTGCCGCTCGTCGACGATTTCCTGCACGCCTATCGATCTCGGGTCGCCGGCGTCGCGCCCGCCCGCCCTCCGCTGTCCGTGCAGTACGCCGATGTCGCGCTGTGGCAGCAGCGGGCCCTGGGCTCGGTCGACGATCCGGACTCCGAACTCGGCAGGCAGGCCCGCTGGTGGCGGGCTCGGCTCGCCGACCTGCCCGAGGTCCTCGAACTGCCGGCCGACCGTCCACGGCCGCCGGTGGCATCCCATCGTGGTGCGTCGGTCGCGTTCGACCTACCCGACGACCTGGCGCCGAGGATCGAGGCCTTCGCCCGGAGCCACGGCGTGACCGCGTTCATGGTGTTGCACGCATCGGTCGCCGTCGTGCTCTCCCGGTTGTCGGGAACCTCGGACATCGCGGTGGGTTCGCCGGTCGCCGGACGTGGCCGCGCCGAACTCGACGCCCTGATCGGGATGTTCGTCAACACCCTGGTGCTGCGCACCTCCGTCGATCCCGCCGCGACCTTCGGTGAGATGGTCCGGCTGGTGCGGGACACCGATCTCGACGCGTTCGCCGCGGCGGACGTGCCCTTCGAGTACCTCGTCGAGGCGCTCGCACCCACTCGCAGCGAGGCGTTCGCGCCGCTGACACAGGTGTTGCTGACTCTCGAACAGACGTCCGTGGGGGAGTTGTCGGCACCGGGTCTGACGATCACGCCCGTCGATGCCGGTCCGCCCGCGGCCCGATTCGACCTGATGATCGGGATGAGTGCCGAGCGAGACTCCGGTGGCGCCCTCGCATCGCTGGCCGGCCGGATCGTCTACGCGACCGATCTGTTCGACGCGCGCACGGCACGACGCGTCGCCGCCAGGATCGTCGACGTTCTCGACGCAGGCCTCGCCGATCCGGACGTGATCGTCGGCGACATCGACCTCGTCGACGCGGACGAGCGCGCCGCCATCGAGGGTTGGTCGCGTGGTGTTGGGGTGGGGTTGGGGTGGTCGGGTCGTTCGGTGGGGTCGGTGGTTGCTGAGCGGGTGGGGTTGTCGGTGGGTGCGGTGGCGGTGCGGGTGGGTGAGCGGGTGGTGTCTTATGGGGAGTTCGGTGGGTTGGTGGGGGGTGTGGCGCGGGAGTTGTCGGGGTTGGGTGTGGGTGTGGATTCGGCTGTGGGTGTGGTGATGTCGCGGTCGTTGGAGTTGTTGGTGGCGGTGCATGCGGTGGTGGCTGTGGGTGGTCGGTATGTGCCGGTGGAGGTGGATGCGCCTGCGGAGCGGGTGGGGTTCATGTTGTCGACGGCTGGTGTGGGTGTGGTGGTGGTGCGGGCGGGTGATCAGGCGTTTGGTGATGTGGCTTCTGTTGGTGTTGGTGGGGTGTCGGGTGTGCGGCGTGTGGTGGTGGATTGTGGTGAGGGGGTGGGTCTTTCGGTTGATGGTGTGGTGGTTGGTGGTGTGTCGGGTGTGGTGGGGGCTGGGTTGTTGGGTGGGGTGGTGTCGGGTGTGGGGGAGGTGCCTGGTGGTGCGGGTGTGTACACGTTGTTCACGTCTGGGTCGACGGGGCGGCCGAAGGGTGTGACGGTGTCGCAGGCTGCGGTGGTGAATCGGTTGGGGTGGATGCAGTCGTTGTTCGGGTTGGAGCAGCGGGATGTGGTGTTGTGGAAGACGCCGGTGTCGTTTGATGTGTCGGTGTGGGAGTTGTTTTGGCCGTTGATGGTTGGTGCTTCGGTGGTGGTGGCTGAGCCTGGTGGTCATCGGGATCCGTGGTATGTGGCGTCGGTGGTGGAGCGGTGTGGTGTGTCGGTGTGTCATTTTGTGCCGTCGATGTTGTCGGTGTTTGTGGAGGCGCTGGGGGAGTCGGCGCAGCAGCAGGGTTCGGTGGGGTTGGGGTCGTTGCGTCAGGTGTTTTGTTCGGGTGAGGCGTTGGGTGTGGGTGCGGTGGAGGGGTTGCGGGGGTTGGTGCCGTCGGTGCGGGTGGTGAATTTGTATGGGCCGACTGAGGCTGCGGTGGATGTGACGTCGTATGTGGTCTCGGGTGGTGAGGTGGTGGTGCCGATTGGTCGGGCGGTACCGAATGTGTCGGTGTGGGTGTTGGATTCGCGGTTGCGGCCGGTGCCGGTGGGTGTGGTGGGTGAGTTGTATCTGGGTGGTGTGCAGGTGGCGCGGGGGTATGCGTCGCGGGCGGGTTTGACTGCGGAGCGGTTTGTGGCGGATCCGTTTGGTGGGGTGGGTGTGCGGTTGTATCGGACGGGTGATCGGGTGCGGTGGAGTGGTGTGGGGGAGTTGGAGTATGTGGGTCGTGTTGATTTTCAGGTGAAGTTGCGGGGGCAGCGGGTCGAGTTGGGGGAGATCGAAACCGTCCTCGCAGGTGCGCCGGGTGTCGCCCAGGTGGTCGTCTCGGTCATGGCGCTCCCCGCGGGAGAGCAACTCGTCGCTCATGTCACCGGAACCGATGTCGACGTCGAGGTGCTGCGTGCGACGGCTGAACGATTGCCTGCGTACATGCGGCCCGCGTCCTGGGTCGTGCTGGACGCGTTGCCGTTGAACACCGCGGGCAAGGTCGACCGCAAGGCGCTGCCCGCGCCGGACGTCGTCTCCGCCGCACGGGTCGAACCCGACACCGACACCGAAGTGGCGATTGCCGGTGTCTTCGCCGACGTGCTCGGACTGTCGGGCTCGGAGTCGATCTCGGTGACCGACACCTTCTTCGACCTCGGCGGCAACTCGCTGGCCGCCACTCGGCTGGCGGCACGCGTCTCCCGGATGCTCGGCGTCACGGTGCGGGTCCGGGACGTCTTCGACGCCCCGACGGTTCGCGACCTCGCGCGCCGAGTCGACGCTCCCGGCTCCGGTACTGCGACACCGGGTCTGCGCCGCTCGTCGGTGTCCCGTCCGTCCGACTCACCGCGTCCGTCCGTGCTGCCGCTGTCGAGTGCGCAACGCCGGATGTGGTTCATCAATCAGTACGAGCCGGAAGTCGCGTCGTACATCATCCCGTTCGCCTTCCGCATTCGCGGCCAGGTCGACGTCGAGCACCTACGTCGTGCACTCGCCGACGTGGTCGCACGCCACGAGATCCTGCGGACCACCTACCCGATCGGCCGCGACGGGCGCCCGGAACAGCTGATCCGCGAGGTCGATCCGGGGTCGCCTGCATTCGACGGAGATGTATTCGACTGGTCAACTGTGGATTCTGAATCCGAAGCACTCGCCGTGGCCGCCGAACCGTACGATCTGACGCGCGACCTGCCCGTGCGTGCCCGAGCACATGTCGAGCCCGGAACGGGTGCGCTGCTGGTCATCAGCATCCACCACATCGCGGCCGACGGCGAGTCGGGTCGAGCGCTGTCACGCGACCTGCTCATCGCGTACGAGGCGCGACGCGACGGTCGGACCCCGGACTGGTTGCCGCTGCCGATCCAGTACGCCGATCACGTCGTGCGCACGGCCGGACGCGTGGACGAGCAGGACGAGCACCGGCACTGGTGGGTCCGGCAGCTCACCGGTGCGCCGGTTCTTCTCGATGTGCCCACCACATATCCTCGTCCGGCCACGCCGACCATGCGAGGTGCCGCGGTCGAGTTCGTCATCCCGGGACGAGTGGCGCAAGGCGTGGACGCACTCGCACGGCACTGCGACGCCACCGCATTCATGGTGCTGCACGCGGCACTGGCCGCGGTACTGGGCCGGCTGGCGGGGACCCGCGACGTCGTCATCGGGACCGCCGCGGCGGGCCGGGACGGCGACACCGACGACCTGATCGGCATGTTCGTCAACACCGTTGCGTTGCGGACCCCGATCGTGCCCGCACAGGCATTCGCCGACCTTCTGCGGGTGGTGCGCGAGGTCGATCTCGACGCCCTCGATCATGCCGACGTGCCGTTCGACGACGTCGTCGACGAACTCGGCGTGGTCCGCGCTGCCCCTCACGCACCGCTGGTCCAGGTTCTGCTCACCACCTCCGAACTCGCCGTTCCCGTCACACCCGACGGTCGATTCGCCGGACTCGAGATCGAACCCGTTTCGGTCGAGGACAATTCGGCGAAACTGGACCTCACTCTGGGTGTCCTCACCGACCCGGCGCAGGGGGCTCCCTGGCGCGGTTCACTCACCTACGCGACGGACCTCTACGACGAATCCGACGCCCGCCGTCTCGTCGATCGCTTCGTCGGCGTGCTGGCGGCCGCGGTCGGCGACAGCACGTGCCCGGTCGGTGACCTCGACGTGCTGACCGGGGATGAGGAGATGGTCCCCCTCGTGTCCGGCATTCCCGATCCCGATCCGACGCTCCTCGCCGACCTGCTCATCGGCGCGACGCGGACGCGTCCGGCGCACCCGGCCGTCGTCGATGGCGAGGAGATCTGGAGCTACGCCGAACTCGACACGGCGAGTTCACATCTCGCGTATGACCTGGTCGAGCGCGGCATCGGCCCGGAGGACGTGGTGGCGTGCGCGTTTCCGCGGTCGGCGACCGCGCAACTCGCGTTGTGGGCCGTGGCCAAGACCGGTGCGGTGTATTGCCCGATCGATCCCCGGTATCCGGCGGAACGCATCGCTCGCGTCCTCGCCGCCGCGGACGCCGCGCTGATCCTGACCGATGGGACCGTGGACGGACTCACCACCGACGTGGCCGCGACGTCGTCGGCGCCGTTGCTGCTCACCCCGGACCTCGTCCGCGACCTGCGACGGCGACCGGTCGTCGACCCCCCTCGTCCCCTCCGACCGATGACCGCCGATTCCGGCGCCTACATGATCTTCACCTCCGGGTCGACCGGAACTCCCAAGGGAGTGCTGGTGACGCACCGAGGACTCGCGGGCGTCGCCGCGGTGCTGCGCGACCGGCACCGGTCCGGGCCGCAGGCGCGCTGGCTGGGTATCAGCTCGCCGGCCTTCGATGCCGCCATTCTCGAGGTTCTCGGAACCTATGGCAGCGCCGCAACGCTCGTCGTCGTACCTCCCGACGTCGTCGGCGGTCGTGACCTCGCCGATTTCGTCACGGCGAACAATGCCACCCATGCCTTCCTGGTGACCTCGGTGGCGGCGTCATTGCCGGACCCCGCCCGTCTGCCCATGACCGACGTACTCGTCGGCGGCGAGGCCGTCCCCGACACCGAGAAGAACCGGTGGGCCCCGCACGTGGGGTTCCACAACGGCTACGGACCGACAGAGACCACGATCATCAGCGTCACCTCGCCCCCGATCGGGACCGACGAGCCGGTCCATCTCGGCAGCCCGGTCCCCGGTGCGAGCGCGGTCGTCCTGGACGAGCGGCTGCACCCGGTACCGCCGGAGGTCGTCGGGGAGCTGTACCTCGCCGGACCCGAACTCGCGCGCGGCTATAACGCAAGGCCGGCGATGACGGCCGAGCGCTTCGTCGCCGCGCCGTTCGGTGAGCCGGGGACGCGGATGTACCGAACCGGAGATCTCGTGCGCCGGTCCCGTGACGGCGCACTGACGTACGTCGGCCGGTCCGACTTCCAGGTCAAACTGCGCGGCCAGAGGCTCGAACTCGGTGAGATCGAGTCGGTCCTGAGCGCGCACCCGGAGGTGCGGACGGCCGCGGTCGTCGGCGTCGGGAACCCGGTGGCCTCGCTGGCCGGCTATGTCGAACCGGTCGATCCCGGGGGCGGACCGGACCAGGCGCGACAGATGACCGCCGCGCTCCGGGAGCATCTGGCGGCCCACCTCCCGCCGCACATGATCCCGGCCGCGCTCGCGGTCCTCGACACCATGCCGCGCAGCCCGATCGGGAAGATCGACCGTGCGCGCCTCCCGGCCATCGAGCCGACGAGTGCCGACGCCGAGCGCGTTCCGCCCTCGACCCACACCGAGCGGGTACTCGCCGCCATCGTCGGTGACGTCCTCGGCGTCGACGAGGCGGCGTCGGACGGCTCGTCCGGCACCGGGGTTTCGGTGACCGCGGATTTCTTCGCCATCGGCGGCAACTCGTTGTCGGCCACCCGCGTCAGTGCCCGCGCCGGCGACGCCTTCGGGGTCCGCGTGGGTGTGCGCGACATCTTCGAGGCGCCCACGGTCCGTCGGCTGGCGCGTCGCATCGACGCCGCCTACGACGACGCATCGCGCCCGCCGCCGTTGCGCCGGGCCGATCCGCGGCCGGCGTTCATCCCGTTGTCGTATGCGCAGCAGCGCATCTGGTTCCTCAACCGGCTCGACCCGGGATCGGGTGCCTACACCATCCCGCTGCTCGCCCGTCTTCGCGGCCGACTCGATCGGGACGCCCTGCGCGACGCCGTAATCGACCTGATCGCCCGCCACGAGGTCCTGCGAACGATCTTCCCGGCGCAGGGTGGCGAGCCCCGCCAGCACATCCTGCCGGTCGACGAGGCCCGTGCCCGCCTGCGGTGGGAGACCGTCGAGGTGTCAGGGGATCTCGCCGATCCGGACGAGCTCGTCGGGGACGTGACCTTCGACGTCACCACCGAACTCCCGCTGCGGGTCCGACTCGTCGCGGTCGGCCGCGATGGGATGCAACCCGACGAGCACATCCTGGTCGTCGTGCTGCATCACATCGCCGCCGACGGCGAGTCGATGCGCCCGCTCGTCGCCGACCTGTGGAGTGCGTATCTGGCACGCGCCGAAGGAAGGGCGCCGGAACCCGGCGCCGGGAGCGGAGCGAGCGGGCCGAATACCATCGCCGCGGCACCGCTGATCCAGTTCGCCGATCACGCTCTGTGGCAACGGGACACGCTCGGCGACATCGACTCGGCGGAGTCCGTTCTGGGTCGCCAGGTCAGCTACTGGACGAACCGACTCGCCGGAGTTCCCGACCTGCTCCCGCTGCCGACGGACCGGCCGCGACCGCCGGTGGCGTCGCAGCGCGGGGGCCGCGTGACCGCGAACATCCCGGTTGAGCTGACGGGGCGCATCGCGGCCACGGCCCGCGCACACGGCGCCACCGAGTTCATGGTGGTCCACGCGGCACTGTCGATCATGCTGGCGCGGCTGTCGGCGACCCGCGACATCGTGATCAGCACACCGGTCGCCGGTCGCGGGCACGCACAGCTCGACGATCTCGTCGGCATGTTCGTCAACACCGTGGTACTGCGTACCGACGTGGACCCGCGGACACCGATCGGAGAGTTTCTCGAGCGGGTGCGCGTCGACGACGTCAACGCGCTCGCGCGTGCCGACGTGCCCTTCGAGTACTTGGTGGACCGCCTCTCCCCGGTCCGGTCGGAGGCGTTCGCCCCGATCAGCCAGGTGATGCTGTCGGTCCTGCATGACCGGGAGGATCCTGACCGGGCCGACGCTGACCGGGACGGCACCACCCCGCGGGTGCCGGTCGTCAGATCCGGCGCGGTGGGGTCGGACGTACTCGTCCTCGAACCGATCGAAGCAACCACCGGCACCACCCAACTCGACCTGACAGTGGCGGTGACGATCCGTCCCGGACGCCCGTGGGCGGTGGAGATCGTCTACGCCACCGACTTGTTCGACGAACCGACCGCGCGCACCGCGATCATCCGGCTGACCAGGATCCTCGAGGCGATCGTCGGGGAAGGTGACCTGCCCGTCGGCGCGATCGACCTGACCGACGGGGCCGAGCGTGCGCGGATCGCCGGGCTGGTGGCGGGACCGGACCTGCCGGTGCCGTGGTCGACGATCACCGATGCGTTCGTGGCCGCCGCGCGCCGCTCACCGGAGTCGACGGCCCTCGTGGCAGGCGAGCGGACGGTGACCTACCGCGAGTTCCTCGACCGGGTCACCCGGCTCGCCGAGACCCTGACCACCCGCGGGGTGGGGCCGGATGTGGCGGTGGGCGTGTGCATCCCGCGCTCGGTCGAACTCGTCCTGGCGATCCATGCCGTCATCATGGCGGGCGGCAGCTACGTCAGCATCGACCCGTCGACACCCACCGACCGGGTCGCGGCCATGGTCGACGCCGCGTCGATCGCGATGATCCTGACGGTCGACGTCCGACCGCCCGCGCTCTCCGCACTGTCCACGCCGACGCTCGTGGTCGACGGAAGCGCGCCGCAGGCGGCGATCTCCGGTCCACGACCGGAACTGCGCCGGCCTCGTCCGAGCAACGCCCTCTACACCTTGTTCACGTCCGGATCGACGGGAACGCCCAAGGGCGTCACCGTCAGTCACGGTGCCGTACTCAACCGGCTGACGTGGATGTCGGTTCGTTCCCCGCTGCGTCCCGACGACGCGGTCATGCTCAAGACACCGGTCACCTTCGACGTGTCCGTCCCCGAGCTGTTCGAGGCGCTGATGGCCGGCGCCCGCCTGGTCATCGTCGAGGACGGTCGGCATGTCGACCCGGCCCACGTCCTCGCCGAGATCGAGCGGCACCGGGTCACGTCCGTCCACTTCGTGCCGTCGATGATGGCGGCGTTCGTCGAGTACATCGGTGACCATCCGCAGCGGCGGGAGGCACTGTCGTCGCTGCGGCGGATCAACGCCTCGGGTGAGGCCCTGCCTGCCGCCGTAGCGGAGGCGATGACCGCACTGGCACCGCAGGCCGACCTCGACAACCTCTACGGTCCGACCGAGGCAGCAGTCGAGGTGACGGCGTATCGCTTCGCTCCCGGTGATGTGCTCGTGCCGATCGGCCGGCCCAACGCGAACACCACGACGTGGGTGCTCGACGACATGCTGCGTCCGGCGCCGGTCGGGGTGGTCGGCGAGCTGTACGTCGGCGGGGACCAGCTGGCGCGCGGGTACGCGGGTCGACCCGATCTCACCGCCGAGCGCTTCGTGGCCGACCCCACCGGGGTGGTGGGAGGGCGGCTCTACCGGACCGGTGACCTGGTGCGCTGGAACGTCTCCGGCGCGCTCGAGTATCTCGGCCGGGCGGACTTCCAGGTGAAGCTGCGCGGGCAGCGAATCGAACTGGGCGAGATCGAGACCGTCCTGGCTCGCGCCGACGGTGTGACGCACGCGGCCGTCACCGTCCGGAGCGGTCCGGCGGGCGATGCGCTGGTCGGATATCTCGCCGGCAGCGTCGACCTCGACGCGATCCGTGAGCACCTCCGACAATCGTTGCCGCAGTACATGCGTCCGGCCCAGTGGGTGATCCTCGATTCGGTCCCGCTCACGGCGACCGGCAAACTCGACCGTCGAGCACTGCCCGCACCGGGCGGCGAGCTGACCGGGATGGAGCCGCCTGCCGACGCCGCCGAACGAGCGGTCGCCCTCGTCTTCGCCGAGGTGCTCGGACTCGACGAGGTGTCGGTGACGGTGCCGTTCTTCGATCTCGGTGGCAACTCGCTGGCCGCGATGCGGGTCGTGGCCCGGATCGGCGAGCAACTCGGTGTCGACCTCGATGTCCGCGACCTCTTCCGCACCCCGACGGTCCGCGAGCTCGCGCGGATCCTGATGCGACGTCGGGTCGCCGAGCATCCGCTCGTCGCGCGCCCCCGTCCGCAGCGCATCCCGTTGTCGTATGCGCAGCAACGCCTCTGGTTCATCAACCAGTTCGACGTGACCTCTCCGATGTACAACATGCCCGTCGCCTTCGACATCCGCGGATTCCTCGATGTCGGTGCGCTGCGCGCGGCGGTCGTGGCCGTGATGACCCGACACGAACCGCTGCGGACCGTCTACCCGCTGGGCGAGGACGGGGTACCCACACAGCACATCCTCGATCCGGCGACGGCTGCGGACGAACTGCGCTTCGACTCGGCCGGCACGCCAGAGGAAGCGATGGCGTTGTGCGCGGAGGGATTCGACGTGTCGACGCAGTTGCCGCTGCGCGTCGCGATCGCCACGTCACGACCGGAGGCGTCGAGCGGTACGCCGCCGACGCATCGGGTGGTGCTGGTCCTCCATCACATCGCCGGCGATGCGGCGTCCCTGGCGATCCTGGCCGGGGAAGTGCTCGGCGGATACCGCCACGACGCGACGATCGACGTGCCGGAGATCGCGTACGCCGATCACGCTCTCTGGCAACGCGACGTGCTCGGGGACATCGACGATCCGACTTCGCCCATGTCCGTGCAGTATTCGTACTGGGCCGAGACGCTCGCCGGCGTCCCGGCCGCGCTGGAGATACCCGGTGACCGTCCGCGTCCGCCGGTCGCCGATCCCACCGGCGGCCGGCTGTCTCTCGAACTCGGCGAGCGACGCAGTGCGGCAGTGGCATCGACTGCACGAGCCCACGGGATGACGCCGTTCATGGTCTGTCACGCCGCGTTCGTCGCCGCACTCGCGCGCGTGGCCGACGTGGACGATGTCAGCGTCGGCGCCGCCGTGTCGGGGCGCGGCCACGCGGCCACGGCAGGGCTGATCGGGATGTTCGTCAACACGGTGGTGCTACGGACCGAACTGCGGGTCGCGGACACGGTCGGGGACCTTCTCCGTCGGGTACGCGACACCGACCTCGCGGCGTTCGCGCACGCCGACATCCCCTTCGAGACACTGGTCGAGCATCTCGCGCCGGTTCGTTCCACGGCTCACGCGCCGCTCGTCCAGGTCATGCTCAACTACATCGCCGAGTCGTCGGGGGGACCGGCCGTACCGGGACCCGGTCGTGGCCCGGTGATCGGTGTGGACTCCCACCCGTTGATCGTGGACGGTCTCGAAGTGGTGGCTGTCGAACCGGGGCCGCCGCCGGCGAAGGTCGATCTCACCCTCGGTCTCGCGGAGCGACCCGTCGGCGCCGGTTCCGGTGTCGAGCTGGTCGGCGAGATCGATTATGCCGCGGCGCTGTTCGACGTCGAGACGGTGATGACGATCCGGGACGTCTTCCTGCACATGCTCGATGCCGTCACCGGTGACGTCGACGCCGTCGTCGACGAGGTCGACGTGTCCGGTGCCGGGGATGGGGTGTCGGCGATCGTCGACTCCGCCGGCCGGGCCGTGCCCCCGCGGGTGCCGGGGGAGCTGTACGAGCGCGCGGAGGACGGTGCGCTGATCCCGACGGGAGTGCGGGCGCGGTGGGTGGACGCACCGGGGTCACGACCCGAGATCGTGGGGCCGATCGCGCGCCATCCCCGGATCGACGGGCGACGAGTGGATCTGGATGTGGTGGAGGAGGCGTTGGCCGCGGTGACAGGCGTGACCGCGGCGGCCGCTGTCGGTCTGCCGACCGATGACGGCGTCGAGGTGGGCGCCTGCGTCGTACTCGACCGTGACGACCTCGATGTTCCCGGGCTCCGCCGCGAACTGTCGCAGACTCTGGCAGCCCATTGCGTGCCGACGATGATCAGCATCGTCGAGAGCATTCCGCTCGGGACCGACGGCCGGCCCGACCACGGCGAGGTCGCCGCACGGATGACCGCCGACGGTGGCGTGCGGAACGGCACCGAGGACACGGCGCCGACGGGTCGTTGGGAGGTGACCGTCGCGGAAGCCATGACGGAGATCACCGGACAGGCGGTGACGAGCGCGGGCCAGGGATTCTTCGACGCGGGTGGGACGTCGTTGTCGGCGGTGCGGTTGGTGTCGCTGCTGCGTCGTCGAACCGGTGTGCCCGTCGAAGTCGCCTGGATCTTCGCCGGACCCACGCCGCGCGATCTGGGCGCGCGACTCGCCGCGTACGTCGTGCAGGAGGACCCGGGCGCCACGGACGTCCCGCGGGGCGAGGTGGTCGTTCCGCTACGTGCGGAGGGCAGCCGCGCGCCGGTCTTCTGTGTTCACCCGGCCGATGGGTTGGCGTGGCTCTTCGCCGGCTTGACCCCGTATCTCGACGATCGGCCGGTTTTCGGTCTGCAAGACCCCTTCGTCGTGGCCGGCGACACGGCCGACGCGTCGATCAGTGACCTCGGCGCACGGTATGTGACCGAGATCCGACGGATCGTCCCGCACGGCCCCTACCACCTCGTCGGCTGGTCCATCGGTGGGCTGATCGCCCAGGAGATGGCAGCCGAACTACGTTCGCAGGGTGCCGAAGTCGGTGTCCTCGCCCTCCTCGACAGCTATCCCGCCACCGGTGACGACCTCGAGATCGACGACGAGACGGCGCATTCCGGGGTGTCCACCCAGGACGCGCCGGCCGGCGCCGCGAACGCGAGAACAGCGGACACACGGACCACGGTCGCGGACCTGCTCGGCGGGTGGCAGGCCGTCATCGACATCGACACGGTCACCGCGGCGGACGATCCGGCCGTGATCGCCGCGGCGATCCGCGAGCGGGTCACCGGACTGGGCCTGCTCGACGGCGTTGCCTTCGATCGCATGCTGCAGCGGATGGCGACGTCGGCCGAGCGCACCGTCGACCACCGGCCGCGTGCCTACGACGGCGACGCGATGCTCGTCATCGCTGCCGCCGGTGAAGCCGACCCGGACATGACGGCCGAGCGCTGGGCACCGTTCCTCCGTGGGCGGGTCACCCGCGTCGATGTCGATGCCGATCACCTCGGGATCGTCGGCAGCGATGCGCTGCGGGAGATCGGACCGCGGATCGACGCGGCGATCGCGGAGGCAGAGGTTACGACTCCTGCGTGAGGAGTTGCACGGTGACCCAGCTGGTGGCCTCGGTCGGGTGCGCACTTCTACCCACTGACGACCGTCGGCGTCCGGGCCCCGGCGATGAGGTCTGTGCCGGTTCAGTCCGTGAGGTCGGTGGTCGTCGATACCGTCGACGCGCGGAACTGCGGAGATCGCTCCTGCCGGTACTGGCCCGGGGTGCAACCGAAGTGTGCGCGAAATGCCTTGGCCATGTGGGCGGAGTCCGCGTACCCCCAGCGTGCCGCGAGCTCGCCGATCGGCCGACGGTGGTCGCCGCTGAGCAGGTCATGGCTGCAGGCGTGGAGACGGCGCTGGCGAACGGCCGCGCCGAAGGTGGTGCCGGATCGTTCGAAGACCTTGTGCAGCGTGCGTACCGAGACGTTGATGGCTCGGGCGGTCCCGGCGGCCGATACCGGCCCGAGCGGCAGATGCGTGTCGATGTAATGGACCGCGGCGGCGTGACGAGCGGCGTTGTCGACGTGACTCGAGTCAGGTGTCGGGGATTGCCGGGCTCCCGCCAGTACGGCGCGGATGACGGCGGTGTGAGCAGCTCCGAGCATCTGGAGTTCGGCCGCGTTCTCGACGCTGCCGGCCGACTGCCACGTCGAGGTCATGAGTGTGCGCGCGATGTTGGCGCTACCACCATCACCGGTGAAAGTCGTTGCGGTGGCTGCCCGAGACGGGTCCGCTACGAGGTCTGCGACAGACTCTCGTGGAAGACGAAACGACAGCACCCGCCACAGCTGTGAGGAGTCCTCGGGCTCCACGAATTCGAGGCTGTAGGGCCGTGTGGAGTCGACGATGGCGAACTCGCCGCGTCCCACGACGCAGCGGCGGCCGTCTTGCTCGGTCAGGCACTGTCCATCGATCTGCAGGTTCACGAAGATCACGTCGTCCGCGGTTCGGGAAACCTCTCGTTCGCCGTGATCGACCCGCTGAGTGCATGACGCGATCTCGGCGGCATTCGAGGTACCGATGGGCAACGAACGCACCCAACCGGGGAGGCCGGTGCTGACGCGGCTGCGCTCCATGTGGTCGCGTGAGCGTGACGGCGCCAGTGGCGTGAATGCCTGGCACAGCACGTCGGCCCAATAGCCGACCTGGTCGGCGGCCCCCAACTCTGTGGTCGTCCAAAAGTCTGTCATTGCGCACTCCGCGATCCGCCGCCGCCAGGTCTCGTACGGCCACTGGGTCCACCCAACCGCATCGACGGGCTCCTCGCCTGTCGAACGGAATATCGGTGCAGAAATCTACTGCGAACTGCGCAGACAGATCCAAGACCGGCGACCCGAGGGTCGGGCACAGTTTCTCCACATGTGACTCGGCCCCACCATCGTCTACCCCGGTCACTGTCGAAGCAGGAGGGAATCCCATGTCGTTGAGTTTCGAGCTCAGCTCTGAACAGATGGCCGTTCGTACTCAGGCACGTCACGTCGCCGACACGGTGCTGTCGCAGGTCGCGGACGCCATCAGCTCGTTGGACAAGCCTGAGGACAGGTTCTACGCGTTGCTGCCCATCTACAAGCAACTTGTCGGAATGGGCTTCCTGAAAGGGTTGGTGCCCAACGAGTATGGCGGCGCCTACTTCGACAACCTGACGTTCGCACTGGCTGCTGAGGAACTGGCTCGGGTCGACGTGAACGTGCCCTCGGCCCTTCTCGGTACCGGACTGGGGCTCAACCCGATCATCAATTTCGGCACCGAGGAGCAGAAGCAACGGTGGCTGCCCCTGTTCTGCGGCGACGAACCTCGCCTTGCGGCGATCGCCTACACCGAGGTCACCGGGGGAGCGAACTACGATTCACCCGATCCGACCGTCGGCATTCAGACGTTCGCGGTTCGTGACGGAGACGAATGGGTCATCAACGGCGCCAAGCACTACACCACCAACGCCTCAGGCTGGGACGGACTCGGTGCTGACCTGATCAGTGTGGTGTGCCGCACCGACCCGGCGTTGCCGCCCGCCGAGTCCCTGGCCGTGATCGTCGTCGAGCGGGGCACGCCCGGAGTGTCGATCACCGGAATGATCGACACCATGGGCCACCGCGCAACCAACTCTCCGCGTGTCGAATTCTCCGACGTCCGTGTTCCGGTCGGCAATCTCATCGGCCACCCCGGTGATGGGCTCGACATCGTGGCCACCGCCTTCTCGTGGACCTGTTCATCCATCGGCGCGGCGTGCGTCGGGCGGATGCGCGCAGCCTTCGACTACGCCTATCAGTTCACGACCACCGATCATCGGTCCGGACCGGTCCCGGTCATCGATTACCAGAACGCCGGGTACATGCTCGCCGACATCAAAACCCGGATCGAAGCCGTGCGCTACTTCGCCTGGAAGGCCGCAGACCACTTCGATCGCACCGGCGGTAAGGATCGTGAACTGGCCAACGGCGTCAAGATCTTCGCTTCGGAAACCGCCGTCCAGACCGTCTACGACGCCATGCGCCTCGTGGGTGTCGACGCGTACACCAACCTCACCCCGATCGCGTCGATCATGGAAGACGTGCTGTGTTTTCCCGTCTATGACGGCGGCAACATGGGCGTCCGGCGCCGCAACCTGCACAAACTCTTGAAAGACCCCTCGTTCGACCCGCTTGCTGCCGCCGAAAACCGGTTGACGACAGGAGCTGACGCACCGGATCGGTGACTCCGCCACCGACCACGGTCGACTCTCCCGAGTTACGCATACAGCCTGGCGTGGCCATCCGAGCGGTGCCACCGCGTTCGGGGCGAACGCGGTCCGTGGACACTCGGCAAGTGGGCCGCGAGCTCGCTGGGGTGGCCGCCACGCACGGAAGTACGATATGTTGACTGTCACTGACGTATCTACTTCTTGAGTGGCCGATGACGGCGAGGGTTGTGGCAATGAGCGTGACCGATGATCAGCAGAGTCGTGAGCTGGTGTTCGCCGCGTTGGCGGATCAGGTTCGCCGCCAGATTCTCGACACGCTTGCGTCGCACGGCGAATGCAGTGCTGGTTTCATCAGCGATCAGATCTCATCGGTCGGCCGCACCACGGTGTCGACTCACCTCAAGGCGCTGAAGCTGTCGGGAGTCGTCGTCGAGCGACGCTCGGGACGGCACCGTTACTTCTCCATCGATCCTGCCGGACCGGCGAATGATGCCTTGCAGTTCTTGCAAGGTGTGCTCGAGCGGGCCCTGAGTTTGGATGAGGACGCTCGAACCGGCGATGTGCGCGACGACAGCGGATCACGCGTGCGGCGCCGAGCCTGACCTTCTGTCTGTCGCCGGCTACCCGGGGTGGTGTTCTGTGCCGACTCTTTCTGTGACTGCCCAGATCTCGACTGTCGACCCGCCAGAAGCCGCCTTCCGTCGATTCGCTGACGGCGGACTTCTCGAGCTGGAATGCACCAAGCTCGTAGTCGGTGCGGCGGTATCGGTGTCGTTACCGGTCGGTGGGGGCCCGGGTGTTGCCGGGTCACCCATCACATTGCTGGGTCATGTCGCGGCGGTTCGTTGGGGAACTTCGGTGACGATCGTCCACCATCAGCCCTGGCGCGGTCGCCTGACCATCCGGTTCTTCGCCGACCGCGACGGTTCGCGAGTGGTGGTGGAATCCAGCCTGGACCAGGATGGCGTGACGTGGCTGGCCCACAAGCGCGGTTACGATCCGCCTGAACCATTGCGTCCCGACCGTCACCGGATCGGATTGCTCGTGAGCAAGTCCGGGTCCGCGGCGGTCTTCGCCCAAGCGACAGAATCACTGGCGCAGTTGGCCGTCGAGGAGATCAACGCCGGCGGCGGCATCGGTGGTGTACCGGTCGAACTCCTGATCGGAGACGACGCATCGGACTCCCTCGCGGGAGCCACGGCCGCCACCCGGTTGTTGCGCAGCGGTTGCCGAATCATCTTCGCCTGCGTCACCTCGGCGACTTTCAACGCCGCAGCCTCCGCGCTGCGGGGCACGAACGCGCTGCTCGTGCACACGGTGCTCAACGAGGGCGGCAGACCGAGTCCGACCACAGTGCGGCTGGGTGAACGGCCGTTGGCGCAAGCGCGCGCCGCGGTTCCGGTGTTGATGACGGAAACGGGCAGCCGCAGATGGTTTTTCGTGGGCCATCGGTACTCCTGGTCCTACGGCGCCCACTGGGCGGTACGGCGGGTGGTGGCCGAGAACAACGGGTCGGTCCTCGGCGACGTCTACGTGCCGTTGGGCACCCAGGACTTCAGCTCCACCGTCGCCGCGATCGAGGAGTCGGGTGCCGAGTTGATCCTCTCGACGCTCGTGGGTCACGACGAAGTCGTCTTCGAGCGGCAATGCGCTCAGCAAGGGCTGCGCAGTACGACCAGAACACTCGCTCTCGTGCTCGACGAGGCCACCCTGCAGCTGATCGGCGACAGCGCTGCCGACGGGGTATGGGCGGCATTTGCGTATTTCCAAGGCGCTCTTGACGGTTACCGGGATCTCGAGCGCCGCTACCGTGACGAACAGCGGGGGCCGGTACCGCCCATGAGTTCACTGTCCGAGACAACGTACGAAGCGATCAAGATCTACGGCCAGCTGATGACGAGCGAACCAGGACTCGACAGAGAAGAGCTGCGGCACAGGATGATCGCCGGTACAGCAACTTCGAGCAACGAGACTGCCCGACCCATTCTGCTCGCCGAATCGCGTCGGGGCACTCTGCGCCCTCGATAGGCAGACGTCGATATGTCTGTACTCATTGACATATGTGCAGTGGGCCACTACCGTGTGCATATGTGCGGGCAGCCACCAGGGTTCTCCGGGTCGTCCAGAGAGGCTCGACAGCCTGATCGGTGCGCGCCGCCAGCCGTTCGATGGTGACCACGCGAGCCAAAACATATGGCAGGCAGTGTAGTTCGCATCTCACCGGTGAGGTGCGGACCCATCCGGCCGGCGAGAAACACAACCTTAACATGTCAATATGTCGGCATATGTTGACGTATTGGAGGTGGTGTTCGTAGCCTCGAGTTGTTCAGACATCGGCGGAGGCGCCGGCGGGCGCCGGTCTCACACGGTTCACTTCGAGAAGGGGATAGCATGGCGGTTCTTCGTCCTGACGG
This sequence comes from Gordonia sp. G4, assembly GCF_057770005.1. Lineage (NCBI taxonomy): Bacteria > Bacillati > Actinomycetota > Actinomycetes > Mycobacteriales > Gordoniaceae > Gordonia > Gordonia sp. G4. The sequence goes on along the minus strand of NZ_CM173442.1, from coordinate 4,767,198 downwards.
AAATGACATCAGTGCTGCTGCAGCGCATTTCGGACTGACGCTGACGAGAGCGGACTGCGATGAGTTCGCGGCACTCGTCGACGGCGCCCTGGGGTCCTACGACGTGGTCGACGACCTGTACGAAGCATCGGCGGCACCGGTGGCCCCGGCTCGGACCTACGACGTGGTGCCGCCGGGGGAGTCGAATCCGCTGGGCGCGTGGTACGTGAGAACCGCTCTCACCGAGGACGCACCAGGAGATACCCGACTCGCCGGCCGCCGGGTGGCGATCAAGGACAACGTCGCGGTGGCCGGGGTGCCGATGATGAACGGGTCTCGATCACTCGAGGGTTTCGTTCCGGCCCGGGACGCGACCGTTGTCACGAAGTTGCTCGATGCAGGTGCTGAGATCGCGGGCAAGGCCGTCTGTGAGGACCTGTGCTTCTCCGGTTCGAGTTTCACCCCGGCCTCCGGGCCGGTCCGCAATCCGTGGGATCGCGACCGTGAGGCCGGCGGGTCCTCGGGTGGCAGCGCGGCGTTGGTCGCCAACGGCGACGTGGATCTCGCCATCGGTGGAGACCAGGGCGGGTCGATACGGATTCCGGCATCGTTCTGCGGAATCGTAGGGCACAAGCCGACTTTCGGACTCGTCCCGTATACGGGCGCTTTCCCCATCGAGCGCACCATCGACCATGTGGGCCCGATCACCCGTACGGTCGCAGACGCGGCTCTGGTGCTGTCGGTGATCGCCGGTCGCGACGGGCTCGATCCACGCCAGCCCGACGCGATCACGCCCGCTGATTATCTGTCGGGTATCGCCGATGGTGTGCGCGGATTGCGGATCGGTGTGGTGGCGGAAGGTTTCGGCCACGATGCGTCACAGCTCGAGGTCGACGCCACGGTGCAGGATGCGGCCCTGAGGTTCGCCGATGCCGGAGCGGTTGTCGAGCAGATCAGCATTCCGTGGCATCGGGACGCTTTCCACGTGTGGAATGTGATCGCCACCGACGGCGGCGCTTATCAGATGCTCGATGGGAATGGGTACGGTCTGAACGCCGGCGGTTTGTACGACCCTGAACAGATGGCCTACTTCGCCGGTGGTCGCGTGGAGTTCGCGGACGAACTCTCCGAGACCGTCAAACTCGTTGCACTGTGCGGCCATCACGGCGTCAGCGCCCTGGGTGGGGCGAGCTACGGCAAGGCCCGCAACCTCGTTCCACTGGTTCGAGCAGCCTATGACAATGCCTTGCACGACTACGACGTCTTGGTGATGCCCACGGTTCCCTACGTTGCCACCGAACTCCCCTCGGCCGGGATCGATCGCGCCACGTACCTGACCAAGGCCCTGGGGATGATCGTCAACGCTGCACCCCTCGACGTCACCGGACATCCCGCGTTGTCGGTGCCTGCCGGTCTCGTCGACGGACTGCCCGTCGGAATGATGATCATCGGCAAACACTTCGACGACGCCACTGTCTTGCGCGTCGGGCACGCCTTCGAAGAACTGAGCGGTGGATTCGCCACACCACAACGTGATTCGGTGTCCGCGCGCTGATGAAGGGGACGCGAGGGGTCCGTCTGGTGAGGGAGCTGCCGCCCGACCGCACCGCTGCTCGAACTCTCCGGAGAACAAGAGCGTGAGCAGGATCGCGAATCGGGATTCTCGCGGACCGGGCTCCGCGAGAACGACTGTCAAGCGTCAGACGGTGCGCGACGTGCTCGCCGTTGCACAAGAAAACAAGGAGGCCATCTCATGAACGGTGTTTTTGATCTCGGTGGGACCGACGGTCTCGGTCCGGTCGTCGTCGTCGAGGACGAGCCGGTGTTCCGCGCCGAGTGGGAAAAGCCGATGTTCACCATGTTCCCGGCGTGCTTCCGTGCCGGGTACTTCGGAGTCGATTCGTTTCGGCACGGCATGGAGAAGATGGACCCTGCGGTCTATCTGAAGGCTCCGTACTACGAGCACTGGCTGTACTCGATCGAGAATCACGCCATTGCCGCCGGTGCGATCGATCCGGCCGAACTCGATCGCCGCACCGAGTACTACCTCGCGAACCCGGATGCCCCGTTGCCTGAGCACGAGGAGTCCGAGGAACTCATCGATTTCGTCAACGCTGTCGTCCCGGCCGGCGCGACAGCCATCCGCGCGACCGACAAAGTCGCCAGGTTCAGTCCGGGTGATGCGGTGACGGTGACCGACGTGAGCCCGTTTGGTCACACCCGGCGTGCACGGTACGTCCGGGGCAAGACGGGAACCGTTGTGGCGCATCATGGCTCGTTCATCTACCCGGACACCGCCGGCAACGGACTGGGCGAAGACCCCGAACACGTCTACACGGTGAAGTTCGCCGCCGCGGAACTGTGGGGTACCGGCTACGCAGACCCGAACAGCTCCGTCTACTTCGACGTGTGGGACCCCTACATCGAATTCGCAACAGAAGGAGCAGACAAGTGAGCAACGGAGTACCCAGCCAGGAAGAAATCGCCGCGCGCGTCAAGGCCCTGGAGTCGATGCTCATCGAGAACGGAGTGATGACCACCTCGATGGTCGACCGCATCGTCGACATCTACGAGAACGAGGTCGGCCCACAGCTCGGCGCCAAGGTCGTCGCCAAGGCCTGGACAGACCCCGACTACCGCGCGCGGCTCCTCGCCGATGCCACCGAGGCCTGCAAGGAATTGGGCATCAGCGGCCTGCAGGGCGAGGACATGCGGGTCCTCGAGGACACCGAGACCGTCCACCACGCGATCGTGTGCACCCTGTGTTCCTGCTACCCGTGGCCGGTGCTCGGGCTGCCGCCGAACTGGTACAAGGAACCTCAGTACCGTGCGCGCATCGTGCGTGAACCACGCAAGGTCCTCGCCGAGGATTTCGGGTACGACATCCCCGAGACCACCGAGATCCGGATCTGGGACTCCAGTTCAGAAATGCGGTACTGGGTCCTGCCCCAGCGACCCGCCGGCACTGACGGCTGGACCGAGGAACAGCTCGCCGACCTGGTGACCCGGGACTCCATGATCGGTGTCGGACCGGTCAAGGAAGCGATGGCGTCATGAGGACCATCGCACCGATCTCGGCCGAGCAGCGTCAGACAGTCGAAGACCTGGTCTGTGATCTGCCCGGTGGTCGACCCGAGGACCTCGCATTCAACAGCCCGTGGGAGATCAGGGCGTTCGCGCTCGCCGTGGCGGCCCACCAGAGCGGCCACTATGAGTGGACACAGTTCCAGGGCGCGCTCATCGCCTCGATCCAGGAGTGGGAGACCTCGGTCGCGGACCTGTCAGACGAATCCTGGTCCTACTACCAGCACTGGGTCACAGCGCTCGAACACGTCCTCTCCGAAGTCGGCGCCGTGCACCCCGGCGATGTCGCCGGCCGCACCGCTCGTGTCCTGGCCACGCCACCGAACCGCAACCACCACAAAGCCGTTCTCGAACCAGTCGCCATCGACCGCGCCACGACGTCCTGAGGCATCAGGGCACCCGCCGGTCATCCCGCCCCAAGGAGGCAACGTCATGTCCAACACCGCAGCCCACACCCGCACCGCCGTCCGCGGCTGGGCGGTACCGCATCTGGAGACCGCGTCCGTCGCACTCACTCTGAGTCTGACGACCGCGCTGGCACTGCTTGCGTACTACTTCATCGGCTACGACCAGGGAGCGGTGTCGATCTTCGGATCCGACACCCACGTGCACGAGTTCGTGCACGATGCCCGCCACTTCCTCGGCTTCCCGTGCCACTGACGCACCGACGGACACCAGACCAATGGAGAAGAAGTTCATCGGCGCGGGTCTCTGCGCCGGCCTGATCTCAGGCATCATCACCTATGTCTTCGCCCGCCTCTTTCTTCAGCCACAGGTGAGCGCGGCGATCACCTATGAGGAGGGTCGCGCAAGCGCACAGGAGGCACTCGACAGCGCCGGTGCACACGCGCACGACCACGGCGAGGTCTTCAGCCGGGCCATGCAGGCGAATCTGGGCGCCGCCGTCGGCAGCATCGCGTTCGCGCTCTGCATGGGCGCCCTGTTCGCCGTCGCATTCACCCTCCTGTGGAGCCACGTCGGCAGTCGCCACCCCGACACCGACCCGCGGTGGGTTGCCGCGGCGCTGGGCGCAGCCGGGTTCATCTCGGTGTTCGCCATCCCGTATCTCGTCTATCCCGCCAACCCGCCCGCGGTCGGCAGCGACGAGACCATCGGAGCACGGACCAGCGCATTCCTCACCATCACACTCGTGTCCGTTCTGGCCGCGGTCGCCTCGACGATGCTGGTGACCGGTTGGCTACGAGCGCGATTCGGAGGGCTCGTCTCAGCACTGGCCGGTGTGGCCGTGTACCTGGCGGCCATCGCGGTCACAGCCACCATCCTGCCGAGGTTCGACGAAGTGCCCGGTCCACTCATGAACGGCTCCGCGATCGCCTACCCGGGTTTCCCCGCCGATGTTCTCGGCGCCTTCCGGATGTACACCATCGCCGATCATGCCGTTCTGTGGGCCTCACTCACGACGGTGTTCGCCCTGTTCCTCACGGCGCTGCGGCAGACACGACGGCCCGAAGCAGCAACGTTTCAGCCCAAATGATTCATCGACACACCAAGGAGAGAACATGACCGAGCCCGCAAGCCTCTACGACCGGCTGGGTGGACTGGAGACAGTGAAGTTCCTGGCGAAAACACTTGTGGTACGGGCAATGTTGAACCCGACCATCGGGCACATCTGGAACCACAAGACCGAAGCCGAAGTCCAGGAGGAGATCAGTGGATTCGTCGAATTCCTGGGCATGCACTGGGGTGGCCCGCACACCTACCACGGACCCGACATGGCCACGTCCCACAGGGGCATGGGAATCACCGAAGAGTACTGGGACGCACTGTTCGACGACATCGTCACACCGGCGTTCGCGGAGTTCGACATCCCGGCGAGGGAAGCAGAGGACATCGAAGCCTTTCTGAGGTCGTACAGGTCGGTCATCGTGGGCAGCCCGACCTTCAAGGATGTCATCAAGGAACACCCTGACATGGACGTGATGGCAGGGATGAAGAGTGTCGGCGTGACCTGGCCGGCATCAACGGACGCATAGGTGCCCGACTGTCTCTGTGGCCGGTTCCCGAGACGACCTGCGAAGTGACGGAAGGAGTTTCGATGTCCGAACAGCGCTGGCATTCGGAGGTCTCGCGCCACTGCATCGGTGCCGGCCTCTGTGTCTCTGTCGCGCCCGACCACTTCGAGTTCACGGAGGGGCGCGCACAGAGCACAACTGCGGTCATGGAGAGCGCGGACGATGTCGTCAGCGTTCGCCGGGCCGCCGCCATCTGTCCCGCGCAAGCCATCGCAGTGACGACGATCCAGACCGGCCCGTCCTGATTCCGCGACGCCGCACCACATTGCCGCGAACGCGAGCCCGCCTCCGGTGGCAATCCCGGCCCGTGGCGGCAGACCTCGGCCGGCGACTCAGTACAGAATCTCTGAAAGGAGCAGCCCTCCATGGAATCCGCGATCGACACCCACCTCGCCTGTCCGCGCAGTATCTCCCGCCGGGTGCCAGCCGACTATCAGCCACCGTTCCCCATGTGGGTCGGACGCGCCGACCACCAGATCGAGCAGGTCACCATGGGCTACCTCGGGGTCCAATCCCGCGGTGAAGACCAGCGATTCGCCGCGTTGGGGGCGGTCAGACACCTGGTGGACAGTCTTTCCACCGCCGACGGCACGCAGCACCACGACATCACCCACCATGTCGACAACCAGGGTTACGACAACTACATCGTCGTCGGCTACTGGAACGACCCCGCAACCTTCCGCCGATGGTTGCGTTCACCCGAGGTCGACCAGTGGTGGACATCAGAGGACCGAATCACCGATGGCATCGGCTATTTCCGAGAGATCATCTCCCCGCGAGTCGACCAGTTCGAGACTCTCTACGCATTCCAGGAGCAGCTTCCCGGAGTCGGTGCACTCATGAGCGACATCAGTGGCGAGATCAACGAGCACGGATACTGGGGATCGATGCGCGAACGTGTCCCGCTCTCCCAGACGGACTGGATGCAGCCCGCGGAGACCGACACCCTCCACATCGTTTCCGGGGACCCACATTCCGGCGGCCGAGTGGTCGTGGCCGGTCACGACAACATCGCGCTGATCAGGTCCGGTCAGGACTGGCGCGAAGCCGGAGTGGAAGAGCGAGCACTCTATCTCGACGAAATCCAACCGACACTACAAGCCGGCATGGATTTCCTCCGCGACAACGGCGCCGACGTCGGTTGCTACAGCAACCGGATGGTGCGCAACATCGACGTCGACGGCAATCCCGTCGACGAGTCCTACAACATCGGACACTGGCGATCACTCGAGAGGCTGGAACGCTGGGCAGAATCCCATCCCACCCATCTGCGCATCTTCACCACATTCTTCAAGGTCGCCGGCGATCTCGACAAACTCCGTCTGTATCACGAGGTCTCGGTATCCTCCGGTGCCGATCAGACCTTCGAGTACATCAACTGCCATCCCGCGACCGGAATGATGCGAGATGCCACACCGGGTCCCGCCGCCTGACCTGACACTCGTGCACCGCTGATGTGAGGCGGACGATTCGGACAAGACGGATTCGGACAAGACAAGGGGACGGCGTATGGTGACCCTGGCCGCTGGTGCGGCGCCGATCGGTCGAGAGAATCCGGTGTGAATCCGGAACTGACGCGCAACGGTGAGTGTCCGGCCCCCGCCTGGGGCCGGATGCGAGTCCGATCGCTCCTCCGATCCGGCACAGGTGAACCGAGGTCCCGCGAACGGACCTACGACCAGAAAGTGTTCCCACTCATGCCCATGTCAGCTCTGCGCTGCGCACTCACCCTGGCTGTGTCGGCCCTGAGCCTCGCCGCGTGCGGCAGTTCGACCACCGGACCTGACGCCTCGGCGGGCGGCAAGGAAACCTCCATCTCGCTCGAGAACTGCGGTCGAACGATCCACGTCGAGACTCCGCCACAGCGAGTGGTCTCGCTCAACCAGGCCTCCACGGAGATCCTGCTGTCGTTGGGACTTGCTGATCGCATGGTCGGGACCGCGACGTGGACCGATCCGGTGCGCGCGAACCTTGCCGAAGCCAACGCCTCGGTCCCGAGGCTCGCCGACAACAAACCCACCATGGAGACGGTGCTCGGGGCCAATCCCGATTTCGTGACCGCGTCGTTCGGCTCGTCTGTGGGCGACGGGGGATCGGCGGGCCGGGATCAATACGAGAAACTCGGTGTGCCCACCTACCTTTCGCCGACCGACAACGGTTGCAGCGGTGAGGTGTCGTCGGCATCCAACGCTGACGGTGCGCGGACGACCCCGTACACGATGGACAGCGTCTATCAGGAGATCCGGGATCTCGCAGCGATCTTCGGGGTCGACGAACGTGGCGACGAGTTCATCGGCGAGCTGCAGGACCGCGTGCGAGCGGCATCTCATCCGGTCGACGAGGCAGGCGTATCGCTTGCGTTCTGGTTCGCCGACACCCACACCCCGTACATGGCGGGTTGTTGTGGTTCCTCGGGCGCGATCAGCCGAGCCGTCGGCGCGACGAACGTCTTCGCCGACACCACCGACGAATGGCCGCAGGTGCCATGGGAGACGGTCGCCGATCGCGATCCCACCGCACTGGTACTGGCCGACCTGAGCAGGCGCAGCATCGACGGCGACGCACTCGACAGCAAGATCGCGTTCCTCGAATCCAATCCGGTCACCTCCCAGATGAGGGCCGTGCGTGACAAGCGCTACGTCATCGTCAACGGCGCGGACCTGAACCCGACGATCCGCACCGTCGACGGGATGGAGAAGGTCGCCACTGCCCTCCAGGACTGGAACCTCGTGACTCCTCGGTCATGAGCACCGGTGCAGTCGAATCGGGGGTTCGGGTGTCCGGCGGCCCCGCTGTGCCCGCGCCGCGTCATGAGTCCGCGACCGTTTTCGCGGCGGTTGTCGTCGTCGGCGTCGCGCTACTGGTCGTCTCGGTCGCGGTAACGGTCACGTTCGGGCCGGCGGACCTGTCGGTACGCGACGTGTACGCCGTCATCGGTGCGCACTGGGGCATCGGCTCATCAGGTCTGACCGCACTGCAGGACGGCATCGTCTGGCAGCTCCGGCTCCCGCGCACCCTACTCGCCGCGGTGTGCGGTGCGGGTCTCGCATTATGTGGCGCGATCATGCAATCGCTGCTCCGCAACCCGCTGGCCGACCCCTTCGTCCTCGGCATCTCCTCGGGTGCCTCGACCGGCGCAGTCCTGGTGGCGATCCTCGGGATCGGGGGCGGCGCCGTCTCGCTGTCGATGGGCGCGTTCGGCGGCGCGGTGCTGGCGTTCGCCACAGTCATCGCCCTCGCCGCCGGCGCGGGAGGAGGAACCGCGCGGGTCATCCTCGCGGGAGTCGCGGGCACGCAACTGTTCTCCGCGGTGACCTCGTTCATCGTCATGTCCTCGGCGAACGCCGAACAGACCCGTGGCGTGCTGTTCTGGCTACTCGGTTCACTCAGTGGCGCCGACTGGACCGACGTCATGGTCTGCGGTGCGATCACGAGCTTCGGAATCATCGTGTGCCTGCTGATGTCCTCGTCGCTCGACGCGTTCACCTTCGGCAACTCCGCCGCGTCGTCGTTGGGCGTGTCCGTCCGTCGGGTCCGGTTCCTGTTGCTCACGGTGACCGCTCTGATCACGGCGTCACTGGTCAGCGCCGCCGGCGCGATCGGATTCGTCGGCCTGGTCCTGCCACATGCGGCCAGGCTCCTCGTCGGCCCGCGGCATGGGCGGTTACTTCCGGCCACCATCCTCGTCGGTGCGGTGTTCATGGTCTGGGTCGACGCAGTCGCGCGCACTCTCTTCGCTCCGCAGGAGATTCCGGTCGGTGTCGTCACGGCGCTGGTCGGCGTCCCGGCCTTTGCTCTCATCCTGTTCCGGATGCGTGGCAGCCAGTGACCCCACCCACGCGGAGATCGGTGCGCTGATGCCGCTACACGCCAAGCACATCGGATGGAGCCGCGGCGGCCACCTCGTACTCGACGGGGTCACCGTCGAACCCACCCCGGGTGAGACCATCGGACTCCTGGGGCCGAACGGGTCCGGAAAGTCGTCGCTCCTCGGTCTCCTGGCCGGGGTTCACCATCCAGACACCGGGCGAGTTCTGCTCGACGACAACGACATCCGAACGCTGCGCCGGCGTGACGTCGCGCGACGAGTGGCCATCGTCGAGCAACAGGCCGACACAGAAGTCGACATCACGGTCGGCGACATCGTCCGACTCGGGCGCATCCCACACCGAGGCATGTTCGGAGGTGACGAGGTCGCCGACCGCTCGGCGATCGACGAGGCACTCGCCCACACCGGCATGCTCGGGTATCGGAATCGCCGTTGGCACACGCTTTCCGGCGGCGAGCGCCAACGCGTCCAGATCGCGCGGGCGCTTGCACAGCAACCCGACGAACTGCTTCTCGACGAACCGACGAACCACCTCGACATCTCTCACCAGCTCGACCTCCTGGCCCTGGTCTCCGATCTCCCGATGACCAGTTACATCGCGCTGCACGATCTCAACCTCGCGGCGATGTTCTGCGACCGCGTCGTCGTTCTCGCCCACGGGTCGATCGTCGCACTCGGCACCCCGGCCGAAGTGATCACCGAGCAACTCGTCGAGCACGTGTACTCTGTTCGCGCCCACATCACCGTCGACGATGGAATCCCGCAGGTGACGTGGAGCAGGTACAGACGAGACCGGCTGCTGCACAACGAGTCACCGCACCAGCACGTCGCCGGCACGCGACCCTGACCCCCGCGGCCGATCAGCCGTCCGGGAGGTCGTCGAGTACGTCGGGGAGGTCGTCGCGATGGACGACGACGAGTCGCTGGGTCGCCCGGGTGAGGGCGACGTACAGGTCGCTGAGTCCGCGCGGCGACTGGTCGATGATCGCAGCGGGCTCGACGACGATCGTCGTGTCGAACTCCAGGCCCTTGCAGCTTCGTACCGTGTACACCCGGGGCGGCTCGCGGTCGGTGAGGGCGAAGCCGTCCGGCGACAGAGCCGCATGGATCACGTCGTGCAGGTGATCGGGGACCACGACGGCGGTGAGGCCCTCGGGTTCGGCGAGCGCGACGGCTCGGAGGACGGTGGCGACGATGTCCTGCGGCGACCCACCGTTCGCACGCAGTGCCACCGGTTCGATCCCGTTGCTGCGCAGAGAGGTCGGCGCCTTCTCGCCGTTGCCGATCTCGTCGAGCACACGGGCCGCGTACTCCATGATCTCGCTGGGCGTTCGGTAGTTGACCGATAGTTCCTTGAACTGCCAGCGGCTCGCGACGTACGGCTCGAGGACCTCGCCCCACGAGCGGGTGCCCGCCTCGTCGGACGTCTGGGCGGTGTCGCCGATGATCGTCATCCACCGATTCGGGATGCGCCGCATCACCATGCGCCAGGCCATCGCCGAGAGCTCCTGGGCCTCGTCGACGATGACGTGGCCGAACGTCCAGGTCCGGTCGCCGTAGGCGCGCTCGGCTGTGGTGGCGCGCCGGGTCTCGGTCTGGCGGGAGGCGAGTTGCTCGGCATCGATCAGGTCGTAGGCCATCAGGATCTCGGGGTCGAGTTCGTCCTCGAGGTCCTGAGGCGCCGAGCCGGTCAGGATGTCCAGGGCGTCTTGTGCGTCGGCGAGCTGGCGGCGCCAGCGTGCGCGTTCGGCCCGCTCGGCGTCCTCGGTGCCATAACCGATCAGCTCGGCGAGCTCGTCCAGCAGCGGGACGTCGGCCGGTGAGAAATCCTCGCCCGTCGTCGTGGCCGGCCGCGACGACCGCTGCAGCGCAGCACGATCGGCGTCCGTCCATCCCGGGGTGGCCTTGCGTATCGCGCGCTCGTCGGCGAGGAGGTCGCGCAACAGTGCCTGCGGCGTGAGGGTCGGCCAGTATCGCAACAGCGCGGCACGGATGTCGGGATCGCGGCTCATGTCGTCGCGGATGTCGGCGATGTCGGCGGGACTGAGCAATTGTGAGCCGTCGAGCAGGCTCGATCCGATCGTCGCCGCGTGCCGCGCGGCGAGCTCGGCGAGTCCCGCCTTGAGGAAGGCGTTCTGCGACAGGTTGTGGGCGCGACGCGTGGCGCGGGCCTTGGCGCGCGCGGTCTTGATCAGCTCGGAGTCGATCTCGACCCGGTAGCTGTCGAAATCCACCGCCTCGGGCCGGGACGGCAGCGACTGCTGTGCGCGGACCGCTCGCTTGAGTACGTCGACCATCCGCAGTCCACCCTTGACCGCCGCGGTCGGCCGCGGGTCCTCGGTGCCCGCCCGCACGCCGGGGAACAGATCCCCGATGGTCGACAGGAGTACGCCGGACTCGCCCAGTGAGGGGAGCACCTGGCCGATGTAGTTCAGGAAGTCGTCATTGGGTCCGATGATGAGAATGCCACTGCGCGAGAGGTTCTCGCGATGGGTGTAGAGCAGATAGGCGGCCCGGTGGAGTGCGACCGCGGTCTTGCCGGTGCCGGGGCCCCCCTGGATGACGGTGACTCCCCGGTGGGTTGAGCGGATGATCAGGTCCTGCTCGCGCTGGATGGTCTCGACGATGTCGGTCATCTCACCGGTGCGCGCCGCATTGAGTGCTGCCACCAGTGCCGACTCGTTGACGACGTCGCCGTGCCCGAAGTCGTCGAGTAGGGCATCGCCGGCGGTCAGGGACTCGTCGCTGACGCCGCGGACCTTGCGGCTGCGGGTGCGGATGTGCCGACGGCGCGCGACGTCCTCGGGCGCCGCCGGGGTCGCCAGATAGAACGGACGGGCCAGGGGAGCGCGCCAGTCGAGCAGGAGGGTGGCGTCGGTTGCGGTGGCGTCGAGCTCGCCGTCGTCGGCGAAACCGTCGTCGAGGACACCGATGCGTCCGATGCGCCGGACCTCGCCGTCTTCGAGATCGAGTCGTCCGAAGTACAGATTGTGTTCGGCGGCATCGAATTTGGCGAGATCCTCGTTGTACATCCGCTCGTACGACTCGCGCTCGGACAAGGCCTGCGGGGTGCCGCCTCGCTCGGACAACGTCGACGACAACCGGCGCTGCGTGGTCCGCCGCATCCGGTCGAGGCGGCCGTATACGCGGTCGAGGTGCCGTTGTTCCTCGTCCACCCGGGGATCGGTGTCCGGAGAGAGCGCGGTCATCGGCCGTGTCCGATCGGCAGCGGATCGTCGGACCCGCACGGCCGGGACAATCCGGCGGCCCGGATCCGGGCGGTCGTCGCCTGAGGATCGGCCGCCAGTCGGGTGCACACCTGCGATGCCCGGGCAGCGAGGGACAGATCGTCGAGCTGCAGGGACAACCACGCGAGAACGTCGGCCTGCGGAGCGAAGGGGAGTGGTTCACCGGTCACCGGGTCGGCGAGCACGCCGTGCCGGGACACGTAGAGGTCGAAATCCGTGGGCAGGGGCGGCCGATCGTCCGAGAGGAGAGTGGCGGGCCGGCCATGTGTCAAGGGGTGGTCGCGCGTATTCACTGTCTGTCGATGGTAGTTGGGTTCGGTGGCGTCCAGTGCCGCGACGTGTGCGGGACCGAGCCAGGCCGCGATGGTCCCGATTGTCTGTTGACCTGCGAACACCGGGGCAGCAGGTAGATAGCCGCGGGCCGCGACATGCGCGGAATGGCCGACTGTGATGTTCGTGACGTGGACCGCCTGCAGGCAGATGGTGTCCGCCGACGGCACGTGCGCCAGCTTGCGGCGCAGGACGTCCGGGGCTGCGTTGGATCCGACTGCGACGACCAGCCGGGCGCCGACGGGCGGAACGGTCCCGAACGCCGGATGGCCGAGCACGTCCTGTAGCATTGCCTCTCTCAGCGCCACGGACGCGGGCACCCAGGGATAATCCTCCGGCGGGTGCACCGCGTCCGTGGTCGTGAGATCGGTTGTGTTCAGGGTCGTGCTCGTATCTTGTGCTCGTTCGCGAAAGGATCCCGAGGGATCAGCGACGTGCCTTGCGCAGACGCTTGCGGCCCTGATCGGCCGAGTCCTCGGCGGCTGCGGCGAGCTGACGCGCGGTCTCGGCGAGCTCGGCCGATCGTGCGCGGGCCACGTCGGCCAGCTCGGCGGAGCGGTCGCGGGCCACGTCGGCGAACTCGGGTGCGCGCTTGCGCGCGGTGTCGGCGAGATCCGACGCGCGGTCGCGGGCGGAATCGGCGATCTTCGGAGCCTTCTTCTTGGCCTGCTTCTGCGCCTTCTTGGCCTGCTTCTGGGCCTTCTCGGCTCGCTTCTGCGCTTCCTTGACGAGCTTCGGGCCTCGCTTGCGGGCGGTCTCGGCGAGATCCGACGAGCGCGCGAGAGCGGTGTCGGCGAGTTCCGACGAACGAACGAGCGCCGCATCGGCCAGAACCGGGGCGCGGTCACGGATGCGGTCGGCGACGTCGGATGCGGTGTCCGCAGCCTTCTCGGCGAACTCGAGCGAACGCTTCTGCGCGGCCTCGGCGATCTCGGGAGCGTGCTCGCGGAACTTCGCCGCGGCGTCGGCAGACCGCTCCGAGACGATCTCGGCGCCGTCGTGCGTGCGTTCGACGAGGTGTTCCCAGGTCGACGACCCGGCGGCGGCACCGATCGGCAGGGCCGCGGCGACGGCGGAAGCCTTCTGACGTCCGCGCCACGCGAGCGAGGGCTTGCCCTCGGTGTCGACGGCAGCCAGGAGAACGCCGCCGAGGAGACCGACGTTCTTGATGAAGGCGTTGCGCTGCGCTTCCTTCCTGACCGGGTCCGCCTCGTTCCAGAAATCGGTGCCGGCCGCGGTGGTCGGGATCAGTGTCCCGGCCAGGACGACCGACGCGACTCGCGGGAACTTACCGGTCGCGAGGAGGATGCCGCCGCCGATCTGGGCGGCCGCGTTGATCTGGACCAGCGTCTCGGTGTTCTCCGGGATCCGGCCGGCCACCTCCGGCGGGAGCGACGACCGGGCCTTGTCCACAACCGGTTCCGCGGATTGCGCGATCGGTTTGGGGCTCCGGATGGCGTCCACGCCGCTGGCGACGAACGCCGAGGCGAGGAGCGGACGGGCTATACGGCGGAGAATCATCGGTCACAACCTTCTTCAGTCGGGTTTGGCTATCGAGATCCGTCGGGTGAAGCACGTTTCTGGCCCGTTCAACGCTACCCTCTCGCGACGAATCTGCAGGTCACTCGGCGTGCCGTGATGAGTTTGCCGCTCGCGGGGCCTCCCGGGTCACGTCTCGCCGAACGATCCGATGAACAGGTAACCGTCCACGACGAAGACCAAACACCCGGTGTTCACGAGCGTCGCTCGCGCCACAGTGGTCACCCGCGACGCTCGCGCCGCAGTGGTCACCAGCGGCGCTCGCGCCAGTCCGGCAACGACCCGCGCTCGGCACCCAGAGTCGTGTCCTTGCCATGTCCGGGATAGACGACGGTCGAGTCGTCGAACCGGTCGAACAGCTTCGTCGAGACATCCTCGAGGAGGGTGTCGAAGTCCTCCGGCTTCCAGGTCTTCCCGATGCCGCCCGGGAAGAGGCAGTCGCCGGTGAACAGGTGCACGGTTCGCTCGCCGCCGTCACTCACGTCGGTGAGGGCGAGGGCGATCGACCCCGGAGTGTGTCCGACGAGGTGGATGGCCTCGAAGGAGAGGTCGCCGACCTCGATCACGTCACCGTCGTCGACGAGGCGGTCGGGTGCGACCGGGAGTTCGCCGGCGTCGAGTCGTCCGGCAGCGGTGGGAACCCCGGTCGACTCGGCCACAGCGGCGAGGGCCTGCCAATGGTCGAAGTGCTGATGGGTCGTGAAGATCAGTTTCGGGGTCCCCTCGACAGCCGAGAGCACCTCGGTGATCGTGTCCGCGTCGTTGGCTGCGTCGATGATCAGCTGATCACCTGTCGCGCGGGAGGTCACCACGTAGACGTTGTTGTCCATCGGACCGACGGACAACTTCACGATCGTGGCCGACGACAGCGTGCGGCGCTGCGGGGTCTTCGACTCGGAGAGATCGCCGGTGTAGGTGTCACTGATCGGTGTCGCTTCGGAGGTCATGCCGACAGGCTATGACAGCGGGCGGCCGGAATGTGACGGTCGTGACCCTGAGGGTTTGCGTGGCGCGCGTATCCTGGACTATCGGTTCGACGATGACACACGGGCGGCGAGACCGATCGCCCGGTCGTCGGACTCCGAATCTTTCCCGGGGCGAGCTCGTGATGACGATCCTGTCGGTGGCCGTCGGTACTGTGCCCCTGCGCCGGTCGTGCGCCCTGTGACTCGAGAATGTTAGGACTGCAGTGGTTGATCGTCTGATCGTCCGAGGTGCCCGCGAACACAATCTGCGCGGCATCGATGTCGACCTGCCCCGGGACAGCCTCATCGTCTTCACCGGGCTGTCGGGATCGGGCAAGTCGTCCCTGGCCTTCGACACGATCTTCGCGGAGGGCCAGCGGCGCTACGTCGAGTCGCTGTCCGCCTACGCGAGGCAGTTCCTCGGGCAGATGGACAAGCCGGACGTGGACTTCATCGAGGGGCTCTCGCCCGCGGTGTCCATCGATCAGAAGTCCACCAACCGCAATCCTCGGTCGACCGTCGGCACGATCACCGAGGTCTACGACTACCTGCGTCTGCTCTACGCCCGCGCGGGCAAGGCGCACTGCCCGATCTGCGGCGAGCCCATCGCCAAGCAGACGCCGCAGCAGATCGTCGACCAGGTCCTCGCCATGGACGAGGGCACGCGTTTCCAGGTCCTCGCGCCGGTTGTCCGCACGCGCAAGGGTGAGTTCGTCGACCTGTTCGCCGAACTCCAGACGCAGGGCTTCTCACGTGCGCGCATCGACGGGGTCGTGCACCCGCTGACCGATCCGCCGAAGCTGAAGAAGCAGGAGAAGCACGACATCGAGGTGGTCGTGGACCGCCTGGTGGTCAAGAGCAGTGCCAAACAGCGCCTGACGGATTCGGTCGAGACCGGTCTGCGCCTGGCCGACGGCATCATCGTGCTCGACTTCGTCGACCTCGACGAGGACGACCCGGAGCGCGAGCGGCGCTTCTCGGAGCGGATGGCCTGCCCGAACGCGCATCCGATCGCGATCGACGACCTCGAACCGCGGTCGTTCTCGTTCAATTCGCCCTACGGCGCCTGCCCGGAATGCGACGGGCTCGGCGTCCGCAAGGAGGTCGACGAGGAACTGGTCGTGCCCGACCCGGAGATGTCACTCGCCGAGGGTGCGATCGCGCCGTGGTCGACCGGACACAACGCCGACTATTTCCTCCGGTTGATGTCGGGTCTGGCCGACCAGATGAAGTTCGACATCAACACGCCTTGGAAGAAGCTGCCCATCAAGGCACGTCGGGCTCTGCTCAACGGCAGCGATCACCAGGTCCACGTCAAGTTCCGCAACCGATACGGCCGGACCCGGTCGTACTACACCGAGTTCGAGGGTGTCCTCTCGTTCCTCGCGCGCCGCATGGACCAGACCGAGTCCGAGCAGATGAAGGAGCGCTACGAGGGCTACATGCGCGACGTGCCGTGCCCCGCATGTCAGGGTGCGCGCCTCCGCCCCGAGATCCTCGCGGTGACGCTCGATCACCCGGAGTACGGGCCGAAGTCGATCGCCGAGGTGTGTGCACTGTCGGTCGCCGACTGTGCCGACTTCCTCGACCAGCTGCAGCTCGACTCGCGGCAGGCAGCCATCGCCGGCCGTGTCCTCAAAGAGGTCCAGGCCCGCATCCGGTTCCTGCTCGACGTCGGGCTCGAGTACCTGTCCCTGGAGCGCGCGGCGGGTTCGCTGTCGGGCGGTGAGGCACAGCGCATCCGACTGGCCACCCAGATCGGATCCGGCCTCGCGGGCGTGCTCTACGTCCTCGACGAGCCGTCGATCGGTCTGCACCAGCGCGACAACCGCCGGCTCATCGACACGCTGACCCGTCTTCGGGATCTCGGCAACACACTCATCGTCGTCGAACACGACGAGGACACCATCCGCGCGGCCGACTGGATCGTCGACATCGGTCCCCGGGCCGGCGAGCACGGCGGCCACGTCGTGCACAGCGGTAGCTACAAGGACCTGCTGAAGAACCGGAAGTCGCTGACCGGTGCGTACCTCGCGGGTCGCGACACGTTGCCGGTGCCGGAGATCCGCCGGCCGATCGACCGCAAGCGGCAGTTGACCGTGGTCGGTGCGCGCGAGCACAACCTGCGTGGCATCGACGTGTCATTTCCGCTCGGCGTGATGACCGCGGTGACCGGTGTTTCGGGGTCGGGCAAGTCGACGCTCGTCAACGACATCCTGGCGACCGTGCTCGCCAACAAACTCAACGGTGCGCGGCAGGTGCCCGGACGTCACACGCGAATCAAGGGTCTGGACAACCTGGACAAGCTCGTCCAGGTCGACCAGTCGCCGATCGGCCGCACCCCGCGGTCCAACCCGGCCACCTACACCGGTGTCTTCGACAAGATCAGGACGCTCTTCGCGGCGACCACCGAGGCCAAGGTGCGCGGCTACCAACCGGGCCGGTTCTCGTTCAACGTCAAGGGCGGCCGCTGCGAGGCGTGCACCGGCGAGGGCACGATCAAGATCGAGATGAACTTCCTGCCGGACGTCTACGTCCCGTGCGAGGTCTGCCACGGTGCGCGCTACAACCGGGAGACCCTCGAAGTGCACTACAAGGGCAAGACCATCTCCGAGGTCCTCGACATGCCGATCGAAGAGGCAGCCGACTTCTTCGAACCCGTCACGTCGATCCACCGCTACCTCAAGACACTGGTCGACGTCGGTCTCGGTTACGTCCGGCTCGGACAGCCGGCACCGACCCTGTCCGGTGGCGAGGCGCAGCGCGTCAAGCTGGCCGCCGAGTTGCAGAAGCGGTCGATGGGCCGGACCGTCTACATCCTCGACGAACCCACCACCGGGCTTCACTTCGAGGACATCAAGAAGCTGCTCGCCGTGATCAACGGCCTGGTCGACAAGGGCAACACGGTCATCGTGATCGAGCACAACCTCGACGTCATCAAGACGGCCGACTGGGTCATCGACATGGGACCCGAGGGCGGCGCAGGCGGCGGGACCGTCGTCGCCGAAGGTGTCCCGGAGGACATCGCGGCGACCCCGGGCAGCCACACCGGCAAGTTCCTGGCCGAGATCGTCGACATCGACCGCGCGGTGGCGTCGGTCGGCTGACCCACCGGACAGAATCGCCACTTCCGTTGCAGCAGCGCTGGTCACAGCCTGCGCGTCTGCGGGGAAGTGGCGATTACGTGTAAGTGTTGCCGGGCCTACTTGCCCATCGACTTGCGGATCTCATCGAGACGTTTCTTCGCGGCCTCGTCGCGCTTGCGCATCATCTCGTCGACGCTGTGTCCTTCCGGACTGGCCTCCGCGAGCTCCTGGGAACCGATCGCGGTCGTGATCCGGTTCTCGATCTTGTCGCGGACGAAATCGAAGGTCGGGACGCCGCTGTCGGAGTAGTTCGGATCGGGGAACGCTCCCGGTACCGGGGCGGTCGGCACGATCTCGGCATCGACGATCTCGTCGGATCCCCCGGGCTCATCGGCATTCGTCATGAGTCCAGGGTAGAGGGTTTCGACACGGCTCGTCGCTACGCTCCTCGCCTGCTCAACCAGCAGGAACCGCTACCGCCGAGGCGCGCGAACCGGACCGGTGTACTTCTCGCCCGGGCCCTCGCCGGGCTCGTCCGGGTAGGCACTCGCCTCCCGGAACGCCAGCTGCAGGCTCTTCAGGCCGTCACGGATGGGCGCGGCATGGATGCCGAGATCGGCCTTCGACGCGTCGACGATGCCGGCCAGGGCGGTGATCAGGGTGCGGGCCTCGGGGAGGTCGATGCGGTCGGCGGGGGTGCCCTCGGCCAGTCCGAGCTTCTCGGCCGCCGCACTCATCAGCATGACGATGGACCGGGTGATGACCTCGATGGCCGGAATATCGCCCAGGTCACGGACGTTGTCCGGATCGGTGTGCGCTGCATCTCCCGTGTCGGCGCCGCCACCCGTCGCACCTTCCGGGGGTAACGGTGCAGGTGACGAATAGGAGTTCTCGGCCATGGCTGTTAGACTCCCATAGCACGACCGCCCTGGTATGCGCCGGGGTCGTAAGTGGAGTTCCGCTCCCACCGTTCGACGCGAGGTCACTCGCAGTCGCACGGTCCGGTTCACGCCGATCGTCGCAGATCGCATCTTTCGATGCTGAGCTGTACATCGGCGGCAACGTGTGTCAGTGATGGCATCCGCGTTGCGAACCGGTCGGTATCGGAGCCCCGCGGACAAAAGTCCCGGGGCTTCCTTGCTGAGGTGTCCCGCAGGTTCTCTTGCATACGTCCCTCGCCACGACGCGACGGTTACCACTGCAGGATTGAACAAGGAGGCCCCATCAGCACTGAGACCCGCATCAACGAGCGCATCCGCGTCCCTGAGGTCCGACTCGTCGGACCCAACTCGGAGCAGGTGGGCATCGTGCGTGTTGAAGATGCGCTTCGCTTGGCCTACGAGGCCGATCTCGACCTGGTCGAGGTGGCTCCGGACGCCCGTCCGCCGGTCTGCAAGATCATGGACTACGGCAAGTTCAAGTACGAAGCGGCCCAGAAGCAGCGCGAATCGCGTCGCAATCAGCAGATGACCGTCATCAAGGAGCAGAAGCTCCGTCCCAAGATCGACGACCACGATTACGAGACCAAGAAGGGTCACGTCATCCGGTTCCTCGAGGCGGGATCCAAGGTGAAGGTCACCATCATGTTCCGCGGCCGCGAGCAGTCCCGTCCCGAGCTCGGCTACCGACTGTTGCAGCGCCTGGGCAACGACGTCGCCGACTACGGCTTCGTCGAGACGTCGGCCAAGCAGGACGGTCGCAACATGACGATGGTCCTCGCCCCGCACAAGGGCGCGAAGACCCGCCAGAAGGCGCAAGAGAGCCGTGAACGTTCCGGTGGCCCGAAGGCCGCCGCGGACGAGAACTGAGTCGATCGGCCGGACGAGAGTCCGAACCGTTCCGGCCGAGATCACGACACGCGAACCCGGTACACACCGGACCTCGCCAGGTCCGGTGCCCGAGTTCGCCCGAGAGAAGGAAGAACATGCCGAAGAGCAAGACCCACAAGGGCACCGCGAAGCGCTTCAAGGTGACCGGCAGCGGAAAGATCGTCCGCCAGAAGGCCAACCGCCGCCACCTGCTCGAGCACAAGTCGTCCAAGCGCACCCGTCGTCTCGACGGCACCACCGTCGTCAGCGAGAACGACGCCCCGCGCATCAAGCGACTGCTCAACCGCTGACGCCAGCGACCCCAGACATCTGACAAGCAAAAGGATCTAACACATGGCACGCGTGAAAAGGGCCGTCAACGCCCAGAAGAAGCGTCGGTCCACCCTCGAGGCCTCCAAGGGCTACCGCGGACAGCGGTCGCGCCTGTACCGTAAGGCGAAGGAGCAGCAGCTCCACTCGCTGAACTACGCCTACCGCGACCGTCGCGCGCGCAAGGGTGAGTTCCGCAAGCTGTGGATCTCGCGTATCAACGCCGCGGCCCGCGCCAACGACATCACCTACAACCGACTCATCCAGGGCCTCAAGGCCGCTGGTGTCGAGGTCGACCGCAAGGTGCTCGCCGACATCGCCGTGACCGATCCCGAGGCCTTCACCGGTCTGGTCGAGGTCGCCCGCAAGGCACTGCCGGCCGACGTCAACGCCCCGGCTGCCTGATTGCGCCCCAGCACCCACGACCCGCGAGTCGCGCGGACGAGCCTCCGATGACGGAGATCCTGTCCGAGCGATCCTCGCGGGTCGTGTCGTATGCGAAGCTGCATCGCGCCGCCGAGCGGCGGGAGCAGGGTCGCTTCCTCGCCGAAGGGGCGAACGCCGTCGCGTCGGCGCTCTCCGTCGGACGGGTCGAGGCGCTCCTGATCGCCGACGAGGAGCACCACCGCCACCGCGCTCTCGTCGACACCGCCGCGGCGGCCGACATACCGGTGTCGGTGATCACCGACCGTGCCGCGTCCAAACTCGCGGAGACATCCACGCCCGCAGGTATCTTCGCGATCTGTCCGCTTCTCGACGTTCCGCTCGAGTCCGCTCTCGCCGGTGAACCCCGGCTCCTGGCGATCGCCGTCGAGGCCCGTGAGCCCGGCAATGCGGGGACGCTGATCAGGTGCGCCGACGCGATGGGCGCCGACGCCGTCGTCCTGCTGGGCGACGCCGTCGATCCGCACAACGGCAAGTGCGTCCGGGCGAGTGCGGGAAGCGTGTTCACGGTGCCCGTGGTGCGCGAGCGGTCCGTCGAGGACGCGCTCGACGCCATTCGCGCGGCCGGTGTCACGCTGCTCGCCACGGCGGCCGACGGCGAGGTCGACCTGGACTCCGCCGGCGACATCCTCGCCGGCCGCGTCGCCTGGCTCTTCGGCAACGAGGCGCACGGGCTGCCGCCGCACACTCAGCGCTCGGCCGACCATCGCGTGTCCATTCCGATCCGCGGTCGCGCGGAGAGCCTGAATGTCGCTGCCGCGGCGGCCATCTGTCTGTACGAGAGCGCTCGCGTCCACCGCGCGGCGGGTCGCGTCTGACCGCTGTCCGAGTCGGCCGGTAGGGTCGGCGATCGTGTCAGAAACTGTGTCACCCGACTCCGCCCCCGAACCCGCGCCCTCGACCCCCGGCTCGCCGGCCGCCGCACCGCAGACGGTGCCCGCGCCCGATCCCGCGGTCGTGAACTCCCGCATCGCCTCGGCGATCGCCACCGAGCTCGGTGTGGGCGTCGGCCAGGTGCGGGCGGCGATCGAACTGCTCGACGGTGGATCGACCGTTCCGTTCGTCGCCCGGTACCGCAAGGAGGCCACCGGTGGTCTCGACGACGCGCAACTCCGCACGCTCGACGAGCGTCTCGGCTACCTGCGCGACCTCGAAGCCCGACGTCAGGCGGTCCGCGAATCGATCGCCGCGCAGGGCAAGCTCGACGCCGCTCTCGACGCACGCATCCTCGAGGCCGACACCAAGGCGCGCCTCGAGGACATCTACCTTCCCTACAAGCCCAAGCGCCGCACCAAGGCCCAGATCGCGCGCGAGGCCGGCCACGAGCCCGTGGCCGATGCGTTGCTCTCGGACCCGACGACGGACCCGTCGACCTTCACCGCCGAGCAACTCGACGGTGCTCGCGCGATCGCGGTGGAGCGGTTCGCCGAGGACGCCGACCTGGTCGGTGAACTCCGCGAACTGATGTGGCAGACGGGAGTGCTGCGCACCGCGGTTCGCGAGGGCAAGGAGTCGGCCGGCGCCAAGTTCGCCGACTACTTCGAGTTCTCCGAACCGTTCACCTCGCTGCCGTCGCATCGGGTCCTGGCGGTGCTGCGCGGGGAGCGCGAGGAGATCCTCTCGGTCACTCTCGACGCCGATCCCGAGGCGGCCGATCGACCCGCCGGCCCCGGGCCGTACGAGCAGCGGATCGCCGCCCGTTTCGGCATCTCCGATCAGGGCCGTCCCGCCGACCGCTGGCTTGTCGACACGGTGCGATGGGCATGGCGCACCAAGCTCTTCGTCGGGTTGTCCCTCGATGTCCGGATGCGGCTGCGTCAGGCCGCGGAAGCGGATGCGGTCGCCGTGTTCGCGACGAACCTCAAAGACCTCCTGCTGGCCGCGCCCGCCGGATCGCGCACGACCATGGGGCTCGATCCGGGTCTGCGGACCGGTGTGAAGGTCGCCGTCGTGAACGCGACCGGCAAGGTCGTGGACACCGCGACGATCTACCCCCACGAGCCCCGGCGTGACAAGTCCGGCTCGCTGGCCGTGCTGGGCGCGCTGGTCGAGAAGCACGGCGTCGAACTCATCGCCATCGGCAACGGCACCGCCTCGCGGGAGACCGACGCGCTCGCCGGGGAACTGCTGTCCGCGATCAAGGCGGCCGGCAAGACTCCGCCGACGAGCGTCGTCGTGTCCGAGGCCGGTGCCTCGGTGTACTCCGCGTCGGCCTACGCCTCGAAGGAGCTGCCCGACCTCGACGTCTCCATCCGCGGCGCGGTCTCGATCGCGCGTCGACTCCAGGACCCGCTCGCAGAGCTCGTGAAGATCGACCCGAAGTCCATCGGGGTCGGCCAGTACCAGCACGACATCTCCGAGACCCTGCTCGCGCGCTCGCTCGGCGCGGTCGTCGAAGACGCGGTGAACGCGGTGGGCGTCGACGTGAACACCGCCTCGGTGCCCCTGCTGTCCCGGGTCTCCGGCATCACCGCCGGTCTCGCGGAATCGATTGTCGCGCACCGTGACACCAACGGCGCGTTCCGGAATCGCAAGCAGATCACAGCTGTACCCCGACTCGGACCCAAGGCGTTCGAACAGTGCGCAGGCTTCCTGCGCATCGCCGACGGCGACAATCCGCTCGACGCGTCGAGCGTGCACCCCGAGGCGTATCCGGTCGTCACTCGCATCATCGAGAAGGTGGGCACCGACGTCCGGTCGCTGATCGGTGACACCGCGACCCTCACCACGCTGCGTCCCGAGGAGTTCGTCGACGAGACGTTCGGTCGTCCGACCGTCGTCGACATCATCGCCGAACTGGACAAGCCGGGACGCGACCCGCGTCCCGAGTTCAAGACCGCCACCTTCGCCACCGGTATCGAGAAGGTCTCCGACCTCACCCCGGGCATGGTCCTCGAAGGTCAGGTCACCAACGTGGCCGCCTTCGGTGCGTTCGTCGACGTGGGTGTCCACCAGGACGGACTCGTCCACGTCTCCGCGATGGCGCACCGCTTCGTCTCCGACCCCCACGAGGTCGTCAAGTCCGGTGACATCGTGAAGGTGAAGGTCATGGACGTCGACGTCGAACGCAAGCGCATCGGCTTGTCGCTCCGGCTAGACGACGAGCCGGGGAGCGATGGCAAGCCTGCCCGCGCACCTCGCGGTCAGGCGCGTGAGGACTCTCCGCGCGGCGGCGGGCAGCCGCGTAAGAACGACCAGCGCGGCGGCGGTCGCGGCAACCCGGCCGGGCAGGGTGGCCGGGGAGGTCAGGCCAATCGAGGCGGGAATCGCAACGATCGGCGGCCGGCGCCCAGCGGAGCGATGGCCGACGCGCTCAAGCGAGCCGGCTTCGGCAAGTAGCGTCACAGCCCCGGCGGTCCGGTTTCTCGAACCGGGCCGCCACGGGCACAGGTGGTGTCCAGAGGTTCCGGCCGGCGTCCGGCGACACGGGAATTGCTGACCCCGACCGAGTAGTTCTGCTCAGGTCGTCGCGGCCGCCGCTGCCGAGACTGACGGCATGCTCAGCACCGAATCCGGATGGCCGGCGTCGACCGGTCTGCCGGGTACCCGTGACCTCGACGCTCTCACCGGCAACCGTGATCGCGTCGTCGACCTCCTCCGCATCGTCTCGCTCGTCGTGGTCGTCGCCGGCCACTCGATCATGCTCACCGTCGAGGTCGCCGACGGCTCGATCCATCTGGGCAACACACTCGGCGACGTGCCCGCATTGCAGCCGGCGACCTGGGTGCTGCAGGTGCTGCCGCTGTTCTTCTTCGCCGGGGCCGCCGCGGCGACCCTCGGCTGGACCTCACGCGGCCCTGCCGACATCCCGACGGCGGGGCAGTGGCTGTTCGGGCGGTCGCAGCGCTTGTTGCGCCCGGTCTTCTGGTACCTCGGAACCGTCGGGGCCGTGTACGCCGTCCTGTCCCGCATCGGTGCCTCGGCAGCGGCCGACGTCGTCGCGCGTCTCGGGGTGCAGTTGCTGTGGTTTCTCGGCGCCTACCTGCTCGTGCTGGCCGTCGTCCCGTTCCTGCAACGGCTCTCCTCCGGTGGTGGCGTGGCGCTCGCCCTGGCGTTCTGCTGGGGGAGTACGGCGATCGTCGACGCCGTCCGACTGGCGGACGGTCCCGCCGCACTGGGCTACCTGAACTTCCTCACCGTGTGGACGATCCCCGCTGTCCTCGGAGTCGCCTACGCCAAGAGGATCCTCCGACCCGCCACGGCACTCGCGGTGGCCGTCGGCGCGCTCGTCGCCGACCTCGCCCTCGTCGCGTGGGGGCCGTATGAGGTCTCGCTCGTGACCGTGCCGGGCCAGCAGTTGTCCAACATGAGTCCGCCGAGCCTGCTGCTCGCCGGTCACGCGATCGTGTTGTGCGCGGGCGCGATCGCCGTGCGCCGGTTCCTCGCGGTCGTCGTCGGCCGTCCGCATGTCTGGTGGTGGGTGGTGCTGGGCAACCGGGGTGCGATGACGCTCTATCTCTGGCATCTGCCGGTGCTCGCGGCGATCATCGGGACCGGTGCTGCGCTCGGTGTCGACCGTGCCGATGTCGGGTCGGCATCGTTCGGGGCCGTCGTCGGTGTGCAGACCCTGCTGCTGCTCGCGGCCATGATCCCGGTGGTCGGGGTGCTGTCGCCGCTGGAGAACCGGCCCCTGCCGTGGTGGGACGATCCCGTTGCCCGACGCAGCGGGCCGCTGCGGAATGCGACCCTGCTGATGCTGCTGGCCGGTGTCGGCGTGGCGATCCTGATGGTCGCGCGTGCCGGACTGGCCGGTGGAGGCGTGTGGTGGCTGGTCGTGGGCCTCGTGTGTGCCGTCGCCGCTCGTGGGCTGGCGGTTCCCGCCGGTCGCCGGACCACGGCGGGAGTTGCTTCCCGGAGACGGGGCTCCCGGCAGGTC
Source organism: Gordonia sp. G4 (assembly GCF_057770005.1). NCBI lineage: Bacteria > Bacillati > Actinomycetota > Actinomycetes > Mycobacteriales > Gordoniaceae > Gordonia > Gordonia sp. G4. The sequence goes on along the minus strand of NZ_CM173442.1, from coordinate 4,741,647 downwards.
AGCGCGTCGCGGTAGTCGACTACCCTCGACGGGAGTCATCGTCGGCACCCGAGGTGTGCCGCTGGGTCAGCGTGCGCAGCGGGACGACGGTGGCCCACCATCCACCGATCGACGCATGAGGAGCACGCCCACCGTGGCCACTTCCGCCGACGCAACGGCATTCCCGGGACCCGACGACCTCGAGGCGGCCGCATCCGCGGCGATCGCGGCCTTCGAGGCGGCGGTCGATCTCGATCAGCTCGCCGCGGCCAAGTCGGCGCACCTCGGTGACCGCTCGCCGATCGCTCTCGCCCGCCGCGCGCTGGGTTCGATTCCCAAGGACCAGCGCTCGGAGGCGGGCAAACTGGTCAATCAGGTCCGCGGCCGGGTGTCGGCGGCTCTGGAGGCACGCACCGCAGTCCTCGACGCCGAGCGCGACGCGGCGGTCCTCGTCGCCGAGTCCATCGACGTGACGTTGCCGAGTGGGCGGCGTCCGGTGGGTGCACGTCATCCCATCACCGTCATCGCCGAGCAGGTGGCCGACGTGTTCGTCGGCATGGGCTGGGAGATCGCGGAGGGCCCGGAGGTCGAGACCGAGCACTACAACTTCGACGCGCTCAACTTCCTTCCGGATCATCCCGCCCGGTCCATGCAGGACACCTTCTACATCGCGCCCGAGGGGTCTCGTCAGGTCCTGCGGACGCACACCTCGCCGGTGCAGGTGCGCTCGATGCTGAGCCGCGACCTGCCCATCTACGTCGCCTGTCCCGGCCGTACGTTCCGGACCGACGAACTCGACGCCACCCACACGCCGGTGTTCCATCAGATCGAGGGCCTCGCCGTCGACAAGGGGCTCACGCTCGCCAATCTGCGCGGCACTCTCGAGACCTTCGCCCGAGCGCTCTTCGGACCGGAGACGACGACCCGTATGCGGGCGAGCTACTTCCCGTTTACCGAACCCTCCGCCGAGGTCGACGTGTGGTTCCCCGCCAAGAAGGGCGGGCCGGGCTGGGTCGAGTGGGGCGGTTGCGGCATGGTCAATCCGAATGTGTTGCGCGCCAGCGGTATCGATCCCGACGTGTACTCCGGCTTCGCCTTCGGCATGGGTCTGGAGCGCACCCTGCAGTTCCGCAACGACATCTCCGACATGCGCGACATGGTCGAGGGTGACATCCGTTTCACCCTCCCGTTCGGTCCGGCCGCCTGACACCACGCGGCCGCACCTCCGCCGACTTCTCACGACGCGACGAAAGTAGTTGATACACAGTGCGTGCACCACAGTCCTGGTACACCGAGGTCCTCCGATCCGGCGACCCACAGTGGTCGGCGACCACCGAGGAGATCGACGCGGGATTCGTTCGCGTCGGGTTCGAGATCGAGGACATCGAGGCGTTCCCGGAGATCACCGGTCCGCTCGTGATCGGTCGCGTGGAGACGATCGAGGAACTCACCGAGTTCAAGAAGCCGATCCGGTTCTGCACGGTCGCCGTCGGTGAGGCCGAGCCGCGCGGGATCGTGTGCGGCGCGCGCAACTTCGCCGAAGGTGACCTGATCGTCGCCGCCCTGCCCGGTGTCGTGCTCCCCGGTCCGTTCGAGATCGCCTCACGCAAGACCTACGGCCGGGTCTCCGACGGCATGATCTGCTCGGTCTCCGAGCTGGGGATCGGTACCGATCACAGCGGCATCCTGGTACTCGCGCCCGGCACCGCCGAACCGGGTGCCGACGCCCGTGAGGTCCTCGGACTCGACGACGCCGCGATCGATGTGAACGTCACCCCCGACCGCGGTTACGCGTTCTCGGTGCGCGGTCTGGGCCGCGAACTCGCCGGCAGCTTCGGGGTGCCGTTCGTCGATCCGGGACTGCGATCGGCGGACCTGCCGGACGACGGGTCGGTCCCGGCGTGGCCCGTCGCCATCGACGAGGACTCCGGCGCGACGCGCTACACCGCACGGGTGATCACCGGCGTCGACCCGACGGCCATCTCGCCGTGGTGGATGCAGAAGCGGCTCATGGTCGCCGGGATCCGTCCGATCTCGGCCATCGTCGACATCACCAACTACGTGATGATCGAGCTCGGTCAGCCCCTGCACGCCTTCGACGCCGACCGGGTCACGGGCACCGTCACCGTCCGCTCGGCACAACCGGGGGAGAAGCTCACCACCCTCGACGACACCGTGCGCGTCCTCGACCCCGAGGACGTGCTGATCACCGACGAATCCGGGCCGATCGCGCTGGCCGGGGTCATGGGCGGCGCGAGCACCGAGGTGGGGTCCGAGACCACCACCGTGCTGTTGGAGTCGGCGACCTTCGATCCGGTTCGGGTCTTCCGTACCGCGAAGCGCCACAAGCTGACCTCCGAGGCGAGCAAGCGGTTCGAGCGGGTCGTCGATCCCGAGATCACCGCGGTGGCCTCCGATCGCGCGGCGCAGCTGATCGTCGAGATCGCCGGTGGGCGGGTCGCCTCGCCGCTCGCGGAGACACACGTCCAGACCCCGGCCCGGCCGACGATCTCCATCGCGGCCGACGAACCGGACCGCGTCGCGGGGGTCGGCTACCCGCCCGGCACCACCCTGACCCGACTGACCGAGGTCGGCTGTGTGGTGACCGGAACCGACGAGCTCGACGTGTTCCCGCCCTCCTGGCGACCCGACCTCCGTCAGCGCGCCGACCTCGTGGAGGAGGTCCTGCGGCTCGAAGGTCTCGAGGACATCCCCGCCGTGGTTCCCCGGGCACCCGGCGGCACCGGTCTGACGCCGGTCCAGCGACGCCGGCGCAGCATCGGGCGCACGCTCGCGCTCGACGGATACGTCGAGGTCCTGCCGTACCCGTTCATGCCGTCGGGTGTGTTCGACCTCTGGGACCTCCCGGCCGACGACGAACGGCGACGCACGGTCAAGGTCCTCAACCCGCTCGAGTCCGACCGTCCCGAGCTGAACACGACGCTGCTGCCGGGCCTCCTCGAGATGGCGGCCCGCAACATCGCCCGGGGACAGCGCGATCTGTCGCTCTTCACCATCGGTCAGGTCGTCGTCGCGGGCGATCACGTGGCCGCGGTGCCGGCGCTCGACGTGACGCGCCGTCCCACCGACGAGGAGATCGCCGCGCTCGACGCCTCCTTGCCGCATCAGCCGCTGCACGTCGGCGTCGTTCTCACCGGACTGCGCGATCCGGCCGGACCCTGGGGTCCGGGACGCGCCGCCGACCATCTCGACGCCTTCGAGGCGGCACGCACGATCGGCCGGGCGGCCGGTGTCACCGTCGAGCTGACGGCCGACGATCACCGCCCGTGGCACCCCGGCCGCTGCGCGCGGCTCACGGTCGACGGACGCACGGTCGGATACGCCGGCGAGCTCCACCCCGCGATACTCGAGCGAGCCCATCTGCCCAAGCGAACCTGCGCAGTGGAGATCGACGTCGACGCGCTGCCCCTGGGCGAGCGACTTCCGGCGCCGTCGGTGTCGGTGTTCCCCGCGGTGCTGCAGGACGTCAACGTCGTCGTCGGTGGCGATGTCCCGGCCGCGGACGTCGAGAAGGCGCTGCGTGACGGGGCCGGCGACCTGCTCGAGGACATCGCGCTGTTCGACGTCTTCACCGGCGAGCAGGTCGGCGCGGGGAACAAGTCGTTGACGTTCTCCCTGCGGTTCCGCGCACCCGACCGGACACTCACCGAGGAAGAGGCCAACGAGGCCAAGCTGGCCGCCGTCGATGCCGCAGCCGCCCGGGTGGGGGCCCGACTCCGCTGACAGTCCAGATCCACACCCACCCCTGAGTGAATTCATTTGCACCCTGCTGCATAATGATCCCATGGCTTCGACAAGCTCAACCAGCGGCGAACTGCGCTCGACCAGTGGCGAGGGTTCGTCCTCGACCAGCGGCGAGGGTTCGTCCTCGACCGGCAGTGCAGGGACATCCTCGACCGGCAAGGTGAAGGTGGCGGTGGCCGGCGCGAGCGGCTACGCGGGTGGCGAGATCCTCCGGTTGCTGTGCGGGCATCCCCGTCTGCGATCCGGTGAGCTCGAGATCGGGGCGCTCACCGCGGGCGGAAACGCCGGGTCACTCCTGGGCACCCACCACCCTCATCTGCTCCCGCTGGCCGACCGGGTCCTGCAGGACACGACACCGGAGATCCTCGGCGGGCACGACGTCGTCTTCCTGGGCCTGCCGCACGGCGCGTCGGCGGTGATCGCCGATGCGCTGCCGCCGACCACGCTCATCATCGACTGCGGTGCGGACTTCCGGCTCCGCGACGCCGGTGAATGGACGTCGTACTACGGCGGCGACCACGCCGGGACCTGGCCGTATGGTCTGCCGGAGCTGCCCGGCAATCGGGAGGTGCTCAAGGATGCGAGTCGGATCGCGGTGCCGGGCTGCTATCCGACGGTCTCGATCCTGTCGCTGCTCCCGGCGATCGCCGCGGGCATCGCCGACCCGCACGTGACCGTCGTCGCGGTGAGCGGTGCCTCGGGTGCCGGCCGGTCACCCAAGGTCGACCTCCTGGCGTCCGAGGTCATCGGGTCCGCGCGGGCCTACGGGGTGGGCGGGGTCCATCGGCACACACCGGAGATCTCCCAGGCACTGTCGGCCGCCGCGGACCAGCCGGTGACCGTCTCGTTCACGCCCATCCTCGCCCCGATGGCCCGCGGGATCCTCGCCACTTGCACCGCGCGCACTGCAGCGACCGCCGAGGAGGCCCGCGCGGTGTACGAAAAGGCCTATGCCGACGAGGAATTCGTGCACGTCCTGCCGGAAGGGCGGCTACCCGCCACCGGTTCGGTGATCGGCTCCAACGCCGTACAGCTCGGCGTGACCGTCGACGAACGCGCGCAGACCCTGGTGGTCGTCGGAGCGGTCGACAACCTGACCAAGGGCACCGGCGGTGCCGCCGTCCAATCGATGAACCTGGCTCTGGGTTGGACCGAGAACGAGGGACTGAGCACCGTGGGAGTGGCACCGTGACCGGATCGCACGACACCGACAGCGCCGACACCGGGCAGGACCGGATCGAGGGCGGCGCACCCGGCGACCATCCCCGCCTCGTGCGGGGGCAGGGCGTCACCGCGCCGCTCGGATTCCGGGCCGCCGGCATCGCCGCCGGGATCAAGGCGTCCGGCGCGCTCGACCTCGCGCTCGTCTTCAACGAGGGTCCCGATCACTCCGCCGCAGGCGTTTTCACCCGCAATCAGGTGAAGGCGGCGCCGGTGCTGTGGTCGCAGCAAGTCCTCACCACCGGCCGGTTGCGCACGGTGATCCTCAACTCCGGCGGCGCGAACGCCTGCACCGGACCGGGCGGATTCCAGGACACCCACAAGACCGCGGAGGCCGTGGCCGACGCGCTCAGCAACTGGGGGACCAGCACCGGTGCCGTCGAGGTCGCGGTGTGCTCCACCGGACTGATCGGCGACCGGCTGCCGATGGACAAGGTGCTTGCCGGGGTCACCGAGATCGTCCAGGACATGGGCGGCGGCCTGTCCGGCGGGACGGATGCCGCGCACGCGATCATGACCACCGACACCGTGCCCAAACAGGCTGCGCTGCATCATCCGCAGGGGTGGAACGTGGGCGGCATGGGGAAGGGGGCGGGCATGCTTGCGCCGTCGCTGGCGACCATGCTGGTGGTCCTCACGACCGACGCCGCCGCGACCCCCGAGCAACTCGACACCGCCTTGCGCAGGGCGACGGCGCGGACCTTCGACCGGCTCGACATCGACGGCTCCTGTTCGACGAACGACACGGTGCTGCTGCTGAGTTCGGGCGCCAGCCAGATCCCGGTCGAGCAGACCGACCTCGACGACGCGGTGTTCGCGGTCTGCGACGATCTCGCCGCCCAGATGATGGCCGACGCCGAGGGCGTCACCAAACGGGTCGTCATCACGGTGATGGGGGCCGATACCGAGGACGACGCACTGACCGTCGCCCGCGCCGTCGCGCGCGACTCCCTGGTGAAGACCGCCCTGTTCGGGTCGGATCCGAACTGGGGCCGGGTGCTGGCCGCTGTCGGTGCCTCGCCGGTCACGATCGATCCCGACCGGATCGCCGTGTCCTTCAACGGGAGTCCGGTGTGCGAGAACGGTTTCGGCGTCGAGGGAGCTCGCGATGTGGACCTGTCGGGTCCGGACATCACCGTCGTCGTCGACCTGAAGCTGGGGGAGTCCGCGGCGAGTGTCCGGACCACTGATCTCTCCCACGCGTACGTCGAAGAGAATTCGGCGTACTCGTCATGAGTGGGACGACATCGGGGGCCCACCCGATCGACCCGGCCGCCGGCCTCGCGAAGGCGAAGGTCCTCGCCGAAGCCCTTCCCGCGCTGCAGCGACTCGCGGGTGCGACCGTCGTCGTCAAGTACGGCGGCAACGCCATGATTGACGACGCGCTGAAGAAGGCGTTCGCGGCGGACATGGTCTTCCTGCGCGCGTGCGGCCTGCATCCCGTGGTGGTTCATGGTGGCGGCCCGCAGATCTCGGCGATGCTGAAACGGCTGGGACTCTCCGGTGAGTTCAAGGGCGGCTTCCGGGTGACGACCCCGGAGGTCATGGACGTGGCCCGGATGGTCCTGTTCGGCCAGGTCGGGCGCGAGCTCGTGGGCCTGATCAACTCACACGGCCCGTACGCGGTCGGCATCACCGGCGAGGACGCCCATCTGTTCACCGCGACGCGCCGCACGGTGCTCGTCGAGGGCGTGCCCACCGACATCGGGCTCGTCGGCGACATCGCGTCGGTCAACACCTCGGCCGTGCTGGACCTCGTGGCCGCCGGCCGTATCCCGGTCGTCTCGACGATCGCGCCGGACCGCGACGGGGTGGTGCACAACATCAACGCCGACACCGCGGCAGGTGCTCTGGCCGAAGCGCTCGGTGCTGCTCGGCTCGTGATGCTGACCGACGTCGAAGGTCTGTACACGGACTGGCCCGACCGCGGGTCCCTCGTGTCCCAGATCGACACGGACACACTGACCGAGCTGTTGCCGTCGCTCGACTCCGGCATGGTCCCCAAGATGGAGGCGTGCTTGCGCGCGGTCACCGGCGGCGTCGACCGCGCGCACGTGATCGACGGGCGTGTCGCCCATTCGGTACTGGCCGAACTGTTGACCGAGAGCTCGACCGGCACCACCGTCGTCGTTCCCGAGGAGGACGCATGACCGCCCCACTGCAGCAGCGCTGGACACAGTCGCTGATGAACAACTACGGCACCCCCGCCATCGCCCTCGTCGAGGGTTCGGGAGCGTATGTCACCGACGCCGACGGCAAGCGCTATCTCGATCTCCTCGGCGGGATCGCGGTGAACGCCCTCGGTCATGCGCACCCGGCGATCGTCGACGCAGTGACCACTCAGCTCCAGACGCTGGGGCACGTGTCGAACCTGTACATCGCGCCGCCCGTGGTCGAGCTCGCCGAGAAGTTGCTCGACCGGTTCGGCCACCCGGGCCGCGTCTTCTTCTGCAACTCCGGGACCGAGGCGAACGAGGCCGCGTTCAAGCTCGCCCGGCGGACCGGTCGGCCCGAGATCGTCGCCGCCGAGAAGGCCTTTCACGGCCGGACGATGGGTGCGCTCGCGATGACCGGACAGCCGGCGAAGCGCACGCCGTTCGAACCGATGCCCGCCGGCGTGCGGTTCGTTCCCTACGGAGACGTCGACGCCCTCGACGCGGCGGTCTCCGACCAGACCGCCGCGGTGATCCTCGAGCCGATCCTCGGGGAGGCCGGCGTCGTGGTGCCCCCGGCCGACTATCTGGCGGCCGCACGCCGGATCACCGAGGAGCGCGGCGCACTGCTGATCCTCGACGAGGTGCAGACCGGCGTCGCCCGGACCGGAACGTTCTTCGCCCATCAGCAGGTGGGCGTGGTGCCCGATGTGATGACGCTCGCCAAGGGGCTCGGCGGTGGCCTGCCGATCGGCGCGTGTATCGCCACCGGCCCCGCTGCCGACCTGTTCGAGCCCGGTCAACACGGCACCACCTTCGGCGGCAATCCCGTCAGTGCGGCCGCCGCGCTGGCCGTACTCCGGGTCATCGAGTCCGACGATCTAATCGATTCTGTTGCAGCGGTGGGGAAGTCGATCGCGACCGGTATCGAGGACCTGCAGCACCCGCTGGTGTCCCACGTGCGGGGGTCGGGTCTGTTGCTCGGAGTGGTGCTGACCCAACCGCTCTCGCAGCGCGTCGAGGCCGCGGCCCGGGACGCCGGATTCCTCATCAATGCGCCCGCGCCCGACGTCCTACGCCTGGCCCCACCGCTGATCCTCACCGAGGAGCAGGGACGGGGTTTCGTGCGCGCACTGCCAGAACTGCTCGACACCGCCGCGGCCGCACACGCCGCCACATCGAACGAGGGGGACAAGCCATGACCAGACACTTCCTGCGCGACGACGATCTGACCCCGGCCGAGCAGGCCGAGGTGCTCGCACTCGCGGCCGAGGTCAAGGCGAAACCGTTCGACTTCCGGCCATTGGAGGGCCCGCGGGGAGTCGGGGTGATCTTCGACAAGAACTCCACTCGAACCCGGTTCTCGTTCGAGGTCGGCATCGCTCAGCTCGGCGGTCACGCGGTCGTCGTCGACGGCCGGACGACGCAGCTGGGGCGCGAGGAGACGCTGGAGGACACCGGTCTCGTCCTGTCCCGCTTCGTCGACGCGATCGTGTGGCGGACGTTCGGGCAGGACCGCCTGGAAGCGCTCTCGTCGACCGCCACCGTGCCCGTGGTCAACGCCCTCTCCGACGAGTTCCACCCGTGCCAGGTGCTCGCCGACCTGCAGACCATCGCCGAGCACAAGGGTGCGCCTGCGGGGCAGACGATGACGTATCTGGGTGACGGTGCCAACAACATGGCGCACTCGCTGGCCCTCGGCGGCGTCACGGCCGGCATGCACGTGATCATCAGCTCGCCGGACGGCTTCCAGCCCGACCCCGTGGTCATCGCCGCCGCCGAGAAGCGCGCCGCGCAGACCGGCGGCTCGGTGAAGCTGGTGACCGATCCCGTCGCCGCCGCGACCGGTGCCGACGTGCTGGTGACCGACACCTGGGTGTCGATGGGGCAGGAGGCCGACGGCAAGGACCGCACGGCGCCGTTCCGGCCGTACCAGATCAACGACGAACTCCTCGCTCATGCCGCGGACGACGCGATCGTGCTGCATTGTCTGCCTGCGCATCGCGGCGACGAGATCACCGCCTCGGTGATCGACGGTCCCCGCAGCGTGGTGTTCGACGAGGCCGAGAACCGCCTGCACGCGCAGAAGGCCCTGCTGATCTGGCTGCTGGACCACCAGTGATCCGGTACCACGAGTGACCGGGGAACGACAGTGAGCGTCGAACCGACCATGACCAGGAATCCACGATGACCGCCGGAGCCGAGCCCTCGGAGAGCCGACTCGCCGCCACCCGCGCGGGGCGACATGCGCGGATCATCGAGATCCTCTCCACGCATCAGGTCCGCAGCCAGTCCGAACTACAGCGGCTGCTCGCCGAGGAGGGCGTCGACGCCACCCAGGCGACGCTGTCGCGCGATCTCGACGAGCTCGGCGCGGTGAAGCTGCGCGCCGCGGACGGCGGCGCCGGTGTCTACGTGGTGCCCGAAGACGGTTCGCCCGTCCGCGGGGTGTCCGGCGGGACCGACCGGCTCGGCAGGCTCGTCTCCGACCTGTTGGTGTCGACCGACAGCAGCGGCAACCTCGCGGTGCTGCGAACGCCCCCGGGTGCCGCGCACTATCTCGCGGCCGCGCTCGACCGGGCACGCCTGCCCGACGTCGTCGGGACGATCGCCGGGGACGACACGATCTTCGTGGTGGCACGCGAACCGCTCGACGGAGCCGAACTCGCCCGCCGGATCGAGGGCCTCGTGTAGCCGTCCCCTCATCCATGTCCGGTTCCGCCCCCCATGGCGGACAGACCACACCAACCACAACAGACGAGACGCCGCCAACCGAGACCCGGACGGTGGCGTCGGAACACCGGGGCCGATGATGGACTCGGTCAACGCGCAGAACAGGAGCTTCACCTCATGGCAGAACGTGTCGTACTCGCATATTCGGGCGGCCTGGACACCTCGGTCGCGATCAGCTGGATCCAGAAGGAGACCGGCAAGGAGGTCGTCGCCGTGGCGCTCGACCTCGGCCAGGGTGGCGAGGACATGGAGGTCATCCGTCAGCGTGCACTCGACTGCGGCGCGGTCGAGGCCGTCGTGGTCGACGCCCGCGACGAGTTCGCCGACGAGTACTGCCTCGGCGCCATCACCTCGAACGCGCTCTACATGGACCGCTACCCGCTCGTCTCGGCGCTGTCCCGCCCGCTGATCGCCAAGCACCTGGTCACCGCGGCCCGTGATCACGGCGGCACCGTCGTCGCCCACGGATGCACCGGCAAGGGCAACGATCAGGTCCGCTTCGAGGTGGGCTTCGCGACCCTGGCGCCCGATCTGCAGGTCCTCGCGCCGGTCCGCGACTACGCGTGGACCCGCGAGAAGGCCATCGCCTTCGCCGGGGAGAACGACATCCCGATCAACGTGACCAAGAAGTCGCCCTTCTCGATCGACCAGAACGTGTGGGGTCGCGCCGTGGAGACCGGTTTCCTCGAGGACCTGTGGAACGCGCCGACCAAGGATGTCTACGACTACACCGAAGACCCCACGGTCAACTGGAACTCGCCCGACGAGGTCATCATCGGCTTCGACAAGGGCCGCCCGGTCAGCATCGACGGCCGGCCGGTGAGTGTGCTCGAGGCGATCCAGGAACTCAACCGCCGTGCCGGAGCCCAGGGCGTCGGACGCCTCGATGTCGTCGAGGACCGACTGGTGGGCATCAAGAGCCGTGAGGTGTACGAGGCTCCCGGCGCGATGGTCCTCATCCGCGCGCACGAGGAGCTGGAGCACGTCACCGTGGAGCGCGAGCTCGGCCGCTACAAGCGCGGCACCGATCAGAAGTGGGCCGAGCTGGTCTACGACGGTCTGTGGTTCTCGCCGCTGAAGCGGTCGCTGGACGCCTTCGTCGCCTCGACGCAGGAGCACGTCACCGGCGAGATCCGACTGACCCTGCACGGCGGCACGATCGCGGCCACGGGTCGTCGCAGCTCGGAGTCGCTCTACGACTTCAACCTCGCCACCTACGACGAGGGCGATACCTTCGACCAGTCCGCGGCGCGCGGCTTCGTCGAACTGCACGGCCTGTCGTCGAAGATCGCCGCGAAGCGGGACCTGAATCTGTGAGTGCGGGCACCGGCGGCGGCACCGGCCCGGAGACCGGTGGGACGACCAACCAGGGTTCGCTCTGGGGCGGTCGTTTCGCCGGTGGGCCGGCCGAGGCGATGGCCGCGCTGAGCAAGTCGACTCATTTCGACTGGGCCCTGGCCCCTTTCGACATCGAGGCCTCCAAGGCGCATGCCCGGGTGCTGAACAGCGCCGGGTTGCTCACCGATGACGACCTCGTCGGCATGCTCGACGGGCTCGATCGCCTTGCCGCCGATGTCGCCGACGGCAGTTTCGGGCCCGCGGAGTCCGACGAGGACGTCCACGGCGCCCTCGAGCGAGGCCTGATCGAGCGGGTCGGTCCCGAACTCGGCGGCCGGCTGCGGGCGGGGCGGTCCCGCAACGACCAGGTCGCCACCTTGTTCCGGATGTGGCTGCGTGCCGCCATGCGTCGGGTCGCGCTCGGCCTGCTCGATGTCGTCGACGCGCTGACCGCCCAGGCGGCGGCGCATCCCGATGCGATCATGCCGGGCAAGACGCACCTGCAGGCCGCGCAGCCGGTGTTGCTCGGTCACCATCTGCTCGCGCACGCGCAACCCCTGTTGCGCGACATCGACCGGCTCGCCGATGCGGATCGTCGAACCGCGGTGTCGCCGTACGGTTCCGGCGCACTCGCCGGCTCCTCGCTGGGCCTCGACCCGGCGGCGATCGCGGCCGACCTCGGCTTCGACGGGCCTGCCGAGAACTCGATCGACGCCACCTCCGCGCGCGACTTCGCCGCGGAGGCCGCGTTCGTCTTCGCGATGATCGCGGTCGATCTCTCCCGGTTGTCCGAAGAGGTGATCATCTGGAGCACACCGGAATTCGGCTACGTCACGCTGGCCGACGCATGGTCCACCGGCAGCTCGATCATGCCGCAGAAGAAGAACCCGGACGTCGCCGAGCTCATGCGCGGCAAGGCCGGTCGACTCATCGGTGACCTGACCGGACTGCTGGCCACGCTGAAGGCGCAGCCGCTGGCGTACAACCGGGACCTCCAGGAGGACAAGGAACCGGTCTTCGACGCGGTGGCGCAGCTGGAACTGTTGCTGCCGGCGGTGACCGGACTGGTCGCGACACTGGAGTTCCACACCGACCGCATGGCGGAACTCGCCCCCGCGGGCTTCACCCTCGCCACCGACATCGCCGAATGGATGGTCCGAGAGGGCGTGCCGTTCCGCGTGGCCCACGAGGCCGCGGGCGCCTGCGTCCGCGAAGCGGAATCACGCGGTGTCGGCCTGGACGAACTCGACGACGCGACGCTGGCGGGTGTCCATCCGGCGCTGACGCCGGCGGTGCGGGAGGTCCTGACGGTGCGCGGTTCGGTGGAATCGCGCAACGCACACGGCGGTACCGCGCCCGGACAGGTGCGGCGACAGATCGAGGTCGTGACGGCCGCGACCACCGATCTTCGAACACGCTGGACCGCTGGGCCCGGCGGGCGTCGCTGATCCCGCCCGACTGGGTACAGTGACCTGAGTCACCGACTCGTCGGTGAGTCCGGGAACACCGACGACTGGAGGATCGACACGATGGCGGTGTGGGACGGGGGCCCCGATCTCGCGGGGATGGTCGGCAGGGTGCTGGCCACCGCGCAGAACGGTCTGGAGGTGCTGCGCTTCGGCGGGCTGGAGACCGGTACCGAGCCGGCGCCCTTCGCGGTGGTCGAGACGCACAAGATGTTCAAGCTTCGCCGGTACTTCCCGAACGATCCGTCGACCGGCCCGAACATCGTTCTGGTGCCGCCGATGATGGTGTCCGCCAACGTCTATGACGTGACCGAGCACAACGGTGCCGTGTCGATCCTGCACCGCAACGGCATCACGCCGTGGGTCGTCGACTTCGGCTCGCCGGACTCCGAAGAGGGCGGGATGGAGCGCAATCTCGCCGACCACGTGGTCGCCATCAGTCGGGCGATCGACCTGATCGTCGAGGCGACCGGGCGCGACATCCATCTGGCCGGGTACTCCCAGGGCGGGATGTTCGCGTACCAGACCGCGGCGTATCGCAGATCCAAGGGGATCGCGAGCCTGATCACTTTCGGTAGCCCGGTCGACGTGCTCGCCGCACTGCCCCTGGGGCTGCCCGCGGGACTGGTGGCACCGGCCGCCGAATTCCTGGCGGACAAGGCGTTCTCGCGCAATCTCTGGGTGCGGGATTGGATGGCACGCACCGGATTCCAGCTGTTGGACCCGGTGAAGACGGTCCGCAGCCGCATTGATTTCCTGCGTCGCCTGCACGACCGCGAGGCGCTGCTGCCCCGCGAGGACCAGCGCCGGTTCCTCGAAGCCGACGGCTGGGTCGCGTGGTCGGGGCCGGCGATCGCCGAACTGCTGCGGCAGTTCGTCGCGCACAACCGGATGGTGTCCGGGGGCTTCGTGATCAACGGTGATCTGGTCTCTCTCGCCGAGATCACCTGCCCGGTCCTCGCGTTCGTCGGCGATGCCGACGACATCGGGCAGCCCGCGGCGGTGCGGGGCATCGTCCGGGCCGCGCCCGACGCGGAGGTCTACGAATCGACCCTGCCGGTCGGACATTTCGGACTCGTGGTCGGCAGCGCGGCCGGTGAGCACACCTGGCCGACGACCTCCGACTGGGTGAACTGGATCTCCGACAACGGTCCGCGCCCGGAACTCGTCTCCGAGATGTCGCTCGTGGAGCCGGGGCACGGCGGCGGGGTCAGCCTGTCCTCGCGCATCACGCACGGAATGGGCTCGGTGGCCGACGCCGGGACCGCAGCCTCGCGCGAGCTGCTCGGTCTGGCCAACTCCCTGCAACGGACCTCGCGGGCGGTGGCCTCGGAGTCGGTGCGGACCGTGCCCCGGCTGTTCCGACTGGGCCAGATCCAGAGCGGGACGCGCATCTCGCTCTCGAAGCTCATGGCCGAGAACACCAAACGCGGCGGCGACAGCGAGCTGTTCCTGTTCGAGAACCGCGTGCTCACCCACGCACAGGTCAATGCGCGCATCGACAACGTGGTCGCGGGTCTGGTCGACTGCTGCATCCGTCCGGGCCAGCACATCGGCGTCCTGATGGACACCCGGCCCAGCGCGCTGGTCGTGATCGCCGCGTTGTCCCGCCTGGGTGCAGTGGCGGTGCTGCTCGCCGCGGACGCCGACGTCCGCGAGATGATGCGGCTCGCCGACAGTTCGGTGATCGTCACCGATCCCACGAATCTCGACCTCGCGACCGCTGCATCGGATCGGGTTCTGGTGCTCGGCGGTGGAAGTGGCGATTCCCGCGCCATCGAGGGTGCCGATGGGACGTCGATCGTCGACATGGAGCGCATCGACCCCGACGAGGTGGTGATGCCGACCTGGTACCGGCCCGATCCCGGGCTCGCGGGCGATCTCGCATTCATCCTGTTCAGCCGGGCGTACGGCAAACTCGTCCCGTGGCCGGTGACCAACCACCGGTTCGCGATGTCGGCCTTCGGTGCGGCGTCGGCGGCGGCGCTCACCGACCGCGACACCGTGTACTGCCTGCCACCGCTGCACCACGCGTCGGGACTGCTCACCACGCTGGGTGCGACCGTGGTCGGACGGTCGCGGATCGCGCTGTCGAACGGCATCGATCCGGCGAACTTCTCGGTGGAGGTACAGCGCTACGGCATCACGGTCGTGTCGTACACGTGGTCGATGCTCAGCGGCATCGTGCGAGATCCCGATTTCCACATCAACCAGCACAACCCGATCCGGTTGTTCATGGGCTCGGGCATGTCGGCGGGACTGTGGGAGGACGTGTGCTCGAGCTTCCCTCGGGCGCGGATCCTCGAGTTCTTCGCGACCGCCGACGGTTCGGCGATCCTCGCGAACGTGTCCGGGGACAAACTGTCCTCCGTCGGCCGGCCACTGCCGGAGACCAATCCGGTCGAGGTCGCGGCCTACGACATCGTCGGCGACCGGTTGCTCATCGACGACTCGGGCTTCGTCCGCCGGGCGGAGACGGGGGAGCCGGGTCTGCTCCTGGCCAAGGCGAAGCACAAGTTCGACACCAACGGGACGGTGTTGCGCGACGTCTTCACGACTCGTGACCGGTGGGAGGTGTCGGGACATCTGTTCGTACGTGACGCCGACGGCGACCTGTACTTCCTCGGTGCGACAGACCGGGTGATCCGGACCGCTGACGGGCCGGTGTTCATCCCCCCGCTCACCCACGCACTGTCGCGGCTCAAGAGTGTCGACCAGGTCGTCGTGTACGGCGTCGGCGAACCCGGACACCAGGTCGTGGTCGCCGCGATGACCCTGCGTCCCGACGCGAAACCGGACTCGCTCACGGTCACGCAGCTGCGGATCGCGCTGGGGGAGTACCGCGCCGACGCCCGGCCGCACCTCATCCACGTCGTCGACGACATCCCGCAGTCGGCGTCCTTCCGTCCGCTGAGCACCGGCCTGGTCGAGGACGGACTGCCGAAACCGGGTGCGCGCGTCTGGTATCGCGACGAGGAGGGGCGTTACCGCAGGTACACCCGCACCGTGGCCGGCAAGCTGGACTGGGCCGGGTCGCGGACGAGCGATGCCCTAGGGTGATCGGGGTGACGACACGCGCTGAGGCCATCGACCCGATCGTGCGCGAACGACTGGCCTGCCCGCAGGACCACGGTCCGCTGATCAATGCCGGCGACGAGCTCTACAACCCGCGGTTGCATGTCGCGTACCGCATCGACTCCGACGGAATCCCGGTGATGCTGATCGACGAGGCGCGCGCGGTCGACGACGCCGAGCACGAACGCATCGTCGCCTCGCAGTAGTCGCCGATCGGGGGTCTCTCGTCGGATGACAAGATCGAGGGGTGAGTGCTGACAACGCCGAACCCCCCGAGCCGGCCGAAACCCCCGAGCCGACTGACGTCCCCGCAACCGTCGACATCCTCGACGAGCTCCGGTGGCGTGGGCTGATCGCTCAGTCCACCGATCTCGGCGCCCTGGGTGATGCGCTGGCGAACGGGCCGGTGACCTTGTACGCGGGGTTCGATCCGACGGCGGCAAGTCTCCACGCCGGTCACCTGGTCCCCTTGCTGACCCTCAAGCGGTTCCAGCTCGCGGGCCATCGGCCGATCGTCCTCGCCGGAGGTGCCACCGGCCTGATCGGTGACCCCCGTGACGTGGGGGAGCGGACCATGAACTCGCCCGACGTCGTCGCCGAGTGGGCCGGACGCATCGATGCCCAGCTCCGACGATTCGTCGACATCGAGGACACGCCCACGGGTGCCGTGGTGGTCAACAACCTGGACTGGACCGGTGAGCTGTCGGCGATCGAGTTCCTGCGCGACCTGGGCAAGCACTTCTCGGTGAACGTGATGCTCGCCCGCGACACGGTCAAGCGACGCCTCGAGGCCGATGGCATGAGCTATGCCGAGTTCAGCTACCTCCTCCTGCAATCGAACGACTTCGTCGAGCTCCACCGCCGGTACGGCTGTGTCCTGCAGATCGGTGGCTCCGACCAGTGGGGGAACATCGTCGGCGGTGTGGACCTGGCCCGACGTCTCGACGGCTCGGCGCTGCACGCCCTGACGGTTCCCCTCGTGACGTCGTCGGACGGGAAGAAGTTCGGCAAATCGACCGGCGGTGGCAGCCTGTGGCTCGACCCCGAGCTGACGAGCCCCTACTCCTGGTACCAGTACTTCGTGAACACCGCCGACGCCGATGTCGTCCGCTACCTGCGGTGGTTCACCTTCCTCGGGCGGGAGGAGATCGACGAACTCGAGCGCGCGACGGTCGAGACCCCGCATCTTCGGCGCGCGCAACGAGCACTCGCTGGCGAGATGACGACCCTCATCCACGGCAAGGCCAACACGGATGCGGTCGAGCTGGCCAGCCAGGCGCTCTTCGGAAGGGCCGAGCTCGGCGAACTCGACGAGAGCACGCTTGCCGCGGCCGTTCGGGAGACCTCGATCGCCGAATACCCCGAGACACGTCCGACCATCATCGAGTTGCTCGTCGACACGAAGCTCTCGGAGAGCAACAAGGCTGCCCGTCGCGCGGTCTCGGAGGGCGGCGCGTACGTGAACAACACCAAGATCACGGACCCGGAGTGGCAGCCGGCGGACGCCGACCTGCTCCACGGACGGTGGTTGGTGGTCCGTCGCGGCAAGAAGAGTTTCGCCGGCGCCAGACTAGGCCGCTGACCAGGCGATTTGACGCGTTGTTCGCGCCTGTGTAACTTAATCGACGCACCGCAGAGAGCAACTCCCCCGGAGCCGCAAGCCCCGGGGAAGCCGAAGTGCCCGAGCAACTCGCTCGGGCCGCCTGTGCGGGGCCACTCCCGAGAACGAGATCGCGAGCGTTCAGCGCGCTCTGGGGAGAGCTCATCGGAGCCGGCTTCATACCGAAGACGTCTGGTGGGTGTGTGTTCTTTGAGAACTCGATAGTGTGTTGGTGGATTGTTTGATGCCATTTATTGTGGCGTCGAATGGTTTGCTTAGATGATGTGTCACGCGGCTTCAAGTCGTGTGACGCTGATGAGTTTATTTTTTGATGCCAGTTTTTTTGAGGTTTATTTTGGTCAGGTTTTGCTTTCCTGATTATTGTTGAAACGCTGGCCCTTTTGTGGGGGTTGGTTTTGTTTCGCTGTTTTTTCATGGAGAGTTTGATCCTGGCTCAGGACGAACGCTGGCGGCGTGCTTAACACATGCAAGTCGAACGGAAAGGCCCAGCTTGCTGGGTACTCGAGTGGCGAACGGGTGAGTAACACGTGGGTGATCTGCCCTGCACTCTGGGATAAGCCTGGGAAACTGGGTCTAATACCGGATATGACCAACTGTCGCATGGTGGTTGGTGGAAAGCTTTTGCGGTGTGGGATGGGCCCGCGGCCTATCAGCTTGTTGGTGGGGTAATGGCCTACCAAGGCGACGACGGGTAGCCGACCTGAGAGGGTGATCGGCCACACTGGGACTGAGACACGGCCCAGACTCCTACGGGAGGCAGCAGTGGGGAATATTGCACAATGGGCGCAAGCCTGATGCAGCGACGCCGCGTGAGGGATGACGGCCTTCGGGTTGTAAACCTCTTTCACCAGGGACGAAGCGTGAGTGACGGTACCTGGAGAAGAAGCACCGGCCAACTACGTGCCAGCAGCCGCGGTAATACGTAGGGTGCGAGCGTTGTCCGGAATTACTGGGCGTAAAGAGCTCGTAGG
The DNA here is from genome assembly GCF_057770005.1 of Gordonia sp. G4. Taxonomy (NCBI): domain Bacteria; kingdom Bacillati; phylum Actinomycetota; class Actinomycetes; order Mycobacteriales; family Gordoniaceae; genus Gordonia; species Gordonia sp. G4. The sequence goes on along the minus strand of NZ_CM173442.1, from coordinate 4,723,325 downwards.
CGGTTTGTCGCGTCGTCTGTGAAATTCTGCAACTCAATTGTAGGCGTGCAGGCGATACGGGCAGACTTGAGTACTACAGGGGAGACTGGAATTCCTGGTGTAGCGGTGAAATGCGCAGATATCAGGAGGAACACCGGTGGCGAAGGCGGGTCTCTGGGTAGTAACTGACGCTGAGGAGCGAAAGCGTGGGTAGCGAACAGGATTAGATACCCTGGTAGTCCACGCCGTAAACGGTGGGTACTAGGTGTGGGTTCCTTTTCACGGGATCCGTGCCGTAGCTAACGCATTAAGTACCCCGCCTGGGGAGTACGGCCGCAAGGCTAAAACTCAAAGGAATTGACGGGGGCCCGCACAAGCGGCGGAGCATGTGGATTAATTCGATGCAACGCGAAGAACCTTACCTGGGTTTGACATACACCAGACGCGGCTAGAGATAGTCGTTCCCTTGTGGTTGGTGTACAGGTGGTGCATGGCTGTCGTCAGCTCGTGTCGTGAGATGTTGGGTTAAGTCCCGCAACGAGCGCAACCCTTGTCCTGTATTGCCAGCGGGTTATGCCGGGGACTTGCAGGAGACTGCCGGGGTCAACTCGGAGGAAGGTGGGGATGACGTCAAGTCATCATGCCCCTTATGTCCAGGGCTTCACACATGCTACAATGGCTGGTACAGAGGGCTGCGATACCGTGAGGTGGAGCGAATCCCTTAAAGCCAGTCTCAGTTCGGATTGGGGTCTGCAACTCGACCCCATGAAGTCGGAGTCGCTAGTAATCGCAGATCAGCAACGCTGCGGTGAATACGTTCCCGGGCCTTGTACACACCGCCCGTCACGTCATGAAAGTCGGTAACACCCGAAGCCGGTGGCCTAACCCCTTGTGGGAGGGAGCTGTCGAAGGTGGGATCGGCGATTGGGACGAAGTCGTAACAAGGTAGCCGTACCGGAAGGTGCGGCTGGATCACCTCCTTTCTAAGGAGCACACAACAACACTCATTACGTGGCCGATTGTGTCGCGGTGAGTGTGTGTTCAAGGGTGAAACATCAAACACGCCACGCAACGGTGCCGGCCTTCAATGGGCGGGTGCCAGTGGTGAGCTTGCCGGGTGACCGGTTTGTTGCTGCCAACACGCTATCGGGGTTCTGAGAGAACACACGTTTTCTCTGGGCTGATCGTTGAGACGTCGTGCTGAGGCATCCTGTGATGGGGTGTGGAGCGGCTGACTGGTGGTCGGTGTGTGTTGTTTGAGAAGTGCATAGTGGATGCGAGCATCTTTATTTCAAACCAACTTTTGTTGGTCTGTGATTTAGCAGAAAATGATTTGTTTGTTGTGGTGATGTCTACATTCGGTCCTCGCGGCGTGACTCTTTGGGGTTGTGTGGTGGGGGTTGTTTGTAGGTGTTGTTGTAAGTGTGTAAGGGCGTTCGGTGGATGCCTTGGTACCAGGAGCCGATGAAGGACGTGGTAGGCCGCGATAGTCCTCGGGGAGTTGTCAAACGAGCTGTGATCCGAGGGTGTCCGAATGGGGAAACCCAGCACGAGTGATGTCGTGTTACCACCAGCTGAATGTATAGGCTGTGTGGGGGGAACGTGGGGAAGTGAAACATCTCAGTACCCATAGGAAGAGAAAACAATTGTGATTCCGTGAGTAGTGGCGAGCGAAAGCGGATGAGGCTAAACCATGCGCATGTGATACCGGGTAGGGGTTGTGTGTGTGGGGTTGTGGGGTTCGTCTTCTTCCATCTGCCTGTGGAAGCGTGAGTCAGAAAATCGTGTGTTAGGTGAAGTGGCCTGGAATGGTCTGCCGTAGTCGGTGAGAGTCCGGTAGCTGAAAACACATGGTCTTGCGTGACGGTGTCCCCAAGTAGCAGCGGGCTCGTGGAATCTGCTGTGAATCTGCCGGGACCACCCGGTAAGCCTGAATACTTCCTGGTGACCGATAGCGGACTAGTACCGTGAGGGAAAGGTGAAAAGTACCCCGGGAGGGGAGTGAAATAGTACCTGAAACCGGACGCTTACAATCCGTCAAAGCCTGCGCGTAGTTTACTGCGGTGGGTGATGGCGTGCCTTTTGAAGAATGAGCCTGCGAGTTAGTGCTCGGTGGCGAGGTTAACCCGTGTGGGGTAGCCGTAGCGAAAGCGAGTCTGAATAGGGCGTTTGAGTCGCCGGGTCTAGACCCGAAGCGGAGTGATCTACCCATGGCCAGGGTGAAGCGTCGGTAAGACGTCGTGGAGGCCCGAACCCACTTCAGTTGAAAATGGAGGGGATGAGTTGTGGGTAGGGGTGAAAGGCCAATCAAACTCCGTGATAGCTGGTTCTCCCCGAAATGCATTTAGGTGCAGCGTCACATGTTTCTTACTGGAGGTAGAGCTACTGGATGGCCGATGGGCCCCACAGGGTTACTGACGTCAGCCAAACTCCGAATGCCGGTAAGTGAGAGTGTGGCAGTGAGACTGCGGGCGATAAGGTTCGTAGTCGAGAGGGAAACAGCCCAGATCGCCGGCTAAGGCCCCTAAGCGTGTACTAAGTGGAAAAGGATGTGGGGTCGCGAAGACAACCAGGAGGTTGGCTTAGAAGCAGCCACCCTTGAAAGAGTGCGTAATAGCTCACTGGTCAAGTGATCCTGCGCCGACAATGTAGCGGGGCTCAAGTACACCGCCGAAGCCGCGGCACTCACATAAGCCCGCCTTCTGCCTACGGGTGGTTGGCCAGGTGTGTGGGTGGGTAGGGGAGCGTCCTGCATCCGTGGAAGCTACAGAGTGATCTAGTGGTGGAGGGTGTGGGAGTGAGAATGCAGGCATGAGTAGCGAAAGCAGAGTGAGAAACTCTGCCGCCGAATGACCAAGGGTTCCTGGGCCAGGCTAATCCGCCCAGGGTGAGTCGGGACCTAAGGCGAGGCCGACAGGCGTAGTCGATGGACAACGGGTTGATATTCCCGTACCCGTGTATCCGCGCCCATGCTGAATCAGTTGTACTAACCATCCTGATCCTCACGAGAGTGCCTTCGGGTGCCGAGTTGGGGTGATGCATGGGACCTTGGCTGGTAGTAGGCAAGCGATGGGGTGACGCAGGAAGGTAGTGGGGCCAGTCAGTGGTTGTACTGGTGTAAGCCTGTAGGGCGAGCGATAGGCAAATCCGTCGTTCATGAAGCCTGAGAGGTGATGCGTAGCCGTTGCGGTGAATTCCATGATCCTATGCTGCCGAGAAAAGCCTCTAGTGAGTTGGTACACGGCCCGTACCCCAAACCAACACAGGTGGTCAGGTAGAGAATACTAAGGCGATCGAGAGAACTGTGGTTAAGGAACTCGGCAAAATGCCCCCGTAACTTCGGGAGAAGGGGGACCCATCCTGGTGACGGCATTTACTGCCTGAGCTGGTGTGGGTCGCAGAGACCAGAGAGAAGCGACTGTTTACTAAAAACACAGGTCCGTGCGAAGTCGTAAGACGATGTATACGGACTGACGCCTGCCCGGTGCTGGAAGGTTAAGAGGACCGGTTAGTCACCTTGGTGGCGAAGCTGAGAATTTAAGCCCCAGTAAACGGCGGTGGTAACTATAACCATCCTAAGGTAGCGAAATTCCTTGTCGGGTAAGTTCCGACCTGCACGAATGGCGTAACGACTTCTCTGCTGTCTCAACCACAGACTCGGCGAAATTGCAGTACGAGTAAAGATGCTCGTTACGCGCGGCAGGACGAAAAGACCCCGGGACCTTCACTATAGCTTGGTATTGGTGTTCGGTTCGGTTTGTGTAGGATAGGTGGGAGACTGTGAAGTGGGCACGCCAGTGTTCATGGAGTCGTTGTTGAAATACCACTCTGATCGTATTGGACTTCTAACCTCGGACCCTGATCGGGTTCAGGGACAGTGCCTGGTGGGTAGTTTAACTGGGGCGGTTGCCTCCTAAAAGGTAACGGAGGCGCCCAAAGGTTCCCTCAGCCTGGTTGGCAATCAGGTGTTGAGTGTAAGTGCACAAGGGAGCTTGACTGTGAGACGTACATGTCGAGCAGGGACGAAAGTCGGGACTAGTGATCCGGCACCGGCAAGTGGAAGCGGTGTCGCTCAACGGATAAAAGGTACCCCGGGGATAACAGGCTGATCTTCCCCAAGAGTCCATATCGACGGGATGGTTTGGCACCTCGATGTCGGCTCGTCGCATCCTGGGGCTGGAGTAGGTCCCAAGGGTTGGGCTGTTCGCCCATTAAAGCGGCACGCGAGCTGGGTTTAGAACGTCGTGAGACAGTTCGGTCTCTATCCGCCGCGCGCGTAAGAAACTTGAGGAAACCTGTCCCTAGTACGAGAGGACCGGGACGGACGAACCTCTGGTGTGCCAGTTGTCCCGCCAGGGGCACTGCTGGTTAGCTACGTTCGGAAGGGATAACCGCTGAAAGCATCTAAGCGGGAAGCCTGTTCCAAGATGAGGTTTCTCACCCCCTTTTGCGGGGTTAAGGCCCCCTACAGACCATGGGGTTGATAGGCCAGAACTGTACGCACAGCAATGTGTTCAGGTGACTGGTACTAATCGGCCGAGGACTTACCAACAACACCCACAACATCACCACAAACCTATTCTTGGTTTCTGGTTGTGTTCGCATCCACTATGTACTTCTGAAACAACACACGAATAAATAAGCAATCGTGTGTGGTTGTTTCACAAAGTTACGGCGGCTATAGCGGAGGGGAAACGCCCGGCCCCATTCCGAACCCGGAAGCTAAGCCCTCCAGCGCCGATGGTACTGCACCTTAATCAGTGTGGGAGAGTAGGACACCGCCGAACACAACTTCAGAAAGGCCCCGTATTCGATGAATTTCTTTCGTCGGATACGGGGCCTTTCTCATGCGTCCGCCCATGCCGGCGTCGTCGCCGAGTGGCATCCAGCAAGGTTCGAGAGCATAGATTGGCAGCTATGAGTGATCGTGATCGTCCGCGCCGCGAGGGCCGCGGACAGCGGGACACGCGTGGACAGCGAGACGGTGGCCGAGGCGGCCGTCCTGATCGTCCGGGGCGTGACCGGGCGTCTGACCGTGGCAGCCGTCAGCCCGGGCCGCCGCTACCCGACGACGTGGCAGCCTCGGATCTCGATCCCGAGGTGCGTCGTGACCTGCTGACACTCGACAAGGCCAACGCCGAGATCGTCGCGCGGCATCTCGTGATGGTGTCGCGGATCCTGCTCGAGGATCCCGCCCAGGCGCTGGAGCACGCACGCGCAGCCCGTGCTCGCGCGTCCCGGGTCGGCGTGGTCCGGGAGACCGTCGGCATCGCCGCCTACAACGCCGGCGAATGGCAGGAAGCCGCGACGGAACTCCGGGCCGCCAAACGCATCACCGGCAATTCCGCCCTGCTGCCGCTCATCGCGGACAGCGAACGTGGTCTCGGGCGCCCCGAACGTGCCGTCGAGATCGCCCGAGGCGACGAGGGCCGGTCACTGACGGGAGAAGACGCCACGGAGATGCGGATCGTCGAAGCGGGCGCCCGGATGGACCTCGGCGAGCCCGAGAAGGCCGTCGTCACCCTGCAGGCGGAGAATCTCAAGCCAGGGCAGCTCGGCACGGGTCCGGCTCGCCTCTTCTACGCGTATGCCTCCGCGCTCGAGTCGGCCGGTCGCCGGGACGATGCGATCACCTGGTTCATGAACGCCGCGGCAGCCGACGTCGACGATGTCACCGACGCCGAGGACCGCCTTACCGAACTGGCCAACGACGATCAGCCTGCACAGGGCGTTTCGGTGAACGGAGCGTCAGCGGGTGGCCACGCACAGGCGGCGCCGGTGCCGGGCGTCGAACACGACGTCGAGCAACAACCGCTGTCGGAGTCGCCGGCACCGGTCGAGGACTCGTCCGGCGACGCCGCCGCGAGCGGTTCGTCCGCCGAGCCGGTTGCACCTGCCGTCGAAATCGGGCATGTCGAGACCCAGAACGACGAGGCCGAGAACATCGAGACCGTTCCGGGTACCGCAGACCTGTCGCAGACCTCGACTCCGGTCGACACAGCCGTGCACGCGGACGAAGCCGGCCCCGCCGTCGAATCGGAAGTGGACCGCGAGACCACCGACGTGGTCGTCTCCGAGTCGACGATCGTCGAAGGCGTGCCGAACCCTCTGACTGCTTTGGAGGACTCGTCGGAGTCGCGGGCTCCGGCCGCGCCCACCGCCGACGGTCCGGCCGATTCCGTCACCCTCGTCGATCGTCACGACGCACTTCTCCTCGATCTGGACGGCACCGTGTTCGCCGGGCACCACGCGCTGCCCAACGCTCTCGACGCGCTGGCTCGGCTGGCCATACCGCGGTTTTTCGTGACCAACAACGCGAGCCGTCGTCCGTCCGAGGTGGCCGCCCATCTCCGCGAACTCGGATTCGAGGCGACCGACGACCTCGTCGTGACGAGTGCGCAGTCGGGTGCCCGGCTGCTGTCCGAGCATCTGGAGCCGGGATCGCGTGCCCTGGTGATCGGTACCGACGGCCTCGCGCAAGAGGTGCGCGAGGTCGGCGTCGGGGTGACACGAAGTGCCGATGACCGGCCCGCCGCGGTGATCCAGGGGCACTCACCGGACACCGGGTGGGCGCAGCTGTCCGAGGCCGCGCTCGCGATCCGAGCCGGTGCGCTGTGGATCGCGACGAACGTCGACGCCACCCTGCCCTCCGAGCGGGGACTGCTGGTGGGGAACGGCTCCATGGTCGCCGCGCTGCGTAACGCGACGGGTAAAGAGCCCCTGGTGGCGGGCAAGCCGGCCGCGCCGTTGATGGCCGACGCGATCGCGCGCGCACGGGCGAGTGCACCGCTCGTCGTCGGGGACCGGCTCGACACCGACATCGAGGGCGGACACGCCGTCGGTATCGAGAGTGCTCTGGTGCTGACCGGCGTGAGCACCGTCGACGATCTGCTGGCGGCTCCGCCGGAGCAGCGGCCCACCTACGTTCTGGACGATCTCGCGGGCCTGTTCGTCGACATCGACGCCGTGCGCGTGTCCGACCAACCCGGGTGGGACGTCGAGGTGGACGGTTCGACGGTGCGGGTCGCCGGTTCGGGCGCGGAGGCGGGTCTGGTGCCCGCGCTCGCGGCGGCCGTCTGGGAAGCGGTCGATGCCGGGTCGGCGGATCCGGACGAGTTGCGGGTTGTCGCGGAGGGAACCGCACTGGCCAAGCTCGAATCCCTCGGTGTCACACTCGTCGGCTAGCGTGGTGCACGATGAATCACCCGACCGCCTCCCCGGCTGACCCAGGACCGTCCCGGCCCACGCCGGGTGCGATGCCGCGTCGGCAGTTCGATCCGGTAGCCGACGGGTTCGGGGCGGCTGGTGACGTGGCCGAGCTGCCCGACGTGGAGGCCGAGGTCACCGGGATACTCGCGCAGGTCGACGAGGTTCGAGAATCGGTGGGCGACACGTTCTCCCTTGCGGCACTCGAACGTCAGGCTGGGCTCCTCGAGCAGGCCCACGACTCGCTCACCGCGGCCCTCGACGCCGTCGACCGGCGATGACCCCGAGCGGGGCGCAGTCGTCGGTGGAAGAACGGTCCTGAGCATGGCGACCAGAGCACGGCTCGATGCCGAACTCGTCCGTCGCGGTCTCGCGCGCTCACGCGAGCAGGCGCGTGAACTCGTCGATGCCGGTTCGGTCCGGGTAAACGGGACCGTCGCGTCGAAGGCGGCCACCGGCGTCACCCGCGACACTCCGATCGTCGTCGACGAGGGTCCACGAGACGACTGGGCGTCACGGGGTGCGCACAAACTGCTCGGTGCACTCGACGCCTTCGAGCCGCAGGGACTCGTGGTCGAGGGACGTCGATGCCTCGACGCCGGCGCGTCCACCGGGGGATTCACCGATGTACTGCTCCGGCGCGGCGCCCGTGAGGTGGTTGCCGCGGATGTCGGTTACGGACAGCTCATCTGGCGGTTGCAGAACGACGATCGCGTCGTGGTCCACGACCGGACCAACGTCCGACATCTCGAGCCCGAGTCCATCGGAGGTCCGGTCGACGTCGTGGTCGCCGACCTGTCGTTCATCTCGCTCGGGCTGGTGCTCCCTGCGCTGGCCCGGTGTTGCGCGCCGGACGCCGACCTGCTGCCGATGGTCAAACCGCAGTTCGAGGTCGGCAAGGACCGGGTCGGTTCGGGCGGCGTGGTCCGCGACCCGGCGCTGCGCGCCGAAGCGGTACTGGCGGTCGCGACCGAAGCCGCCGCACACGGTCTCCGCACCCGGGGTGTGGTCGCCAGCCCGCTGCCCGGGCCGTCGGGCAACGTCGAGTTCTTCCTCTGGCTGCACAACGAGCACCACCGGACAGGCGGGGAGTCGGGACAGAGCGATAGGGTCGACCGGTCGGACTCGGCCGACGCGGATCGCCTCACCGGATCCCCGGACGAACTCCGAGCCATGATCGAACAAGCGGTCGCCGCGGGTCCGCGCTGATCGCTCGGTTCGGTGACGTGGCCGAACTCCGACACCGCACTTTTCCCAGACCGCACTTCGATGGAGGGAATCACCAGTGACCGACGATTCGGCGCCGGACCACACCGGTGCCCGCGAGTTCTTGGTGGTCGCCCACACCGGACGCGAGAACGTTCTCGACACCATCGAAGCGATCGCGCGACGCTGTGCGGCCGCCGGCGTCGCACTCCGCGTCGTCGACCATGACACTCTCGACCGCGACGCCCCCGATCACGACGTGCTGTACCGCAACAACGAGGGCGGGTCGCCGCGTCCCCCGAACGTCCCCGTCGATCCCGAATACCTGCGGTCCCTCGGAGCTGTCGTCGAGGTGACAACCGCCGAGTCCGCCTCGGCCGAGGGCTGTGAGCTGGTCATCGTGCTGGGCGGCGACGGCACCTTCCTGCGGGCAGCGGAGCTGGCCTATCCCGCAGAGGTCCCCGTCCTCGGTATCAACCTCGGGCACATCGGCTTCCTGGCGGAGGCGGAGGCCCATCGGGTCGACGAGGTCATGAACCAGCTGATCGCCCGGGACTACCGCATCGAACCGCGGATGACCCTCGACATCGCCATCGTCGATCCGGCCGACCCGGATCCGCCGACCGCCTGCAGCTGGGCCCTCAACGAGGTCGCGGTCCTGAACACGAGCAACAACGGTGTGCTCGAACTCGTGACCGAGGTCGACGGCCGGCCGGTCTCGGCCTTCGGCGCCGACGGCGTGCTGGTGTCGACACCGACCGGGTCGACGGCCTATGCCTTCTCGGCGGGTGGCCCGGTGATGTGGCCCGATCTGGAGGCCATCCTGGTGGTCCCCAACAACGCACACGCGCTGTTCGCACGGCCGATGGTCACGAGTCCACGATCGCGGATAGCGGTGGAGGTCGACAAGAACGGACGGTCGGCGGTGGCGCTGTGTGACGGCCGGCGCGCGCTCGACGTCCCCGCCGGTGCGCGGGTCGAGGTCGTGCGCAGCGAGCGGTCGGTGCGATGGATCCGGATCGACTCCGATCCCTTCGCGGACCGACTGGTCACCAAGTTCGCCCTCCCGGTCACGGGTTGGCGGGGGAGGCAGGCGTAGGCGTGCTCGAAGAGATCTCGATCACCGGACTCGGCGTCATCGAGGAGGCGCAGGCGCGCTTCCATCCCGGGTTCACGGTGCTCACCGGCGAGACCGGCGCGGGTAAGACGATGATCGTCACCAGCCTGCACCTGCTGTCTGGCGCACGCGCCGACGCGTCCCGCGTCCGGACCGGTAGTGCCAAGGCGATCGTCGAGGGCCGATTCCGTCTCGCGAACAACGGTGGCGCGCAGCGAGACCCGGTCGTCGCCGAGATCTTGGACTCCACCGGGGCCGAGCTCGACGACGACGACACCGTCATCGCGGTCCGGTCGGTCAGCGCCGACGGGCGGTCCCGTGCCCATCTGGGCGGGCGATCGGTGCCGGTGGGCGTGATGGGTCAGCTCACCACCGCGGTCCTGGCCATCCACGGCCAGAACGATCAGTTGCGCCTCCTGCGTCCTGAGCACCAGCGTGCCGCGCTCGACACCTTCGCCGGACCGAAGGCCGCCTCGGCACTGGAGTCGTACCGGAAGGCGCGGTCGGCCTGGGTGGAGTTGCTCGACGAGCTCGACACCCGGCGCGCCAACCAGCGGGAGCTCGCGCAGGAGGCCGACCGGCTGCGGTTCGGCATCGACGAGATCGCCGCCGTCGACCCGGCGCCCGGGGAGGACGAGGAGCTGACCGCGACGATCCGTCGGCTCTCCGACCTGGAGTCCATCCGGGGTGCTGCAGATCAGGCCCACCATCTCGTCGCGGGCGAATCGGGGTCGTCGGTCATCGAGGGCCTCGGAACGGTCCGGACGCTCCTCGAGACCGCGGCGGACGACACCTTGCGCGATCTGGTGCCGCGCGTCGCCGAGGCGCTCACCATCATCACCGACGTCGGTGCCGAACTGACCGCCTTCACGTCGAGCCTGCCCGCCGACGCCGAGGAACTCGACAAACTGCTCGCCCGTCAGGCCGAGCTGAAGACGCTGGTCCGTAAGTACGCACCCGACGTCGACGGCGTGATCGACTGGCGCCGAACCGCAGAGGCCAGACTGGCCGAACTCGAGGACCCGCGTGCCTCGGTCGAGGAGCTCGAGGTCGCCGCGATGTCCGCGCGGGATGCCGTGCAGACCGCGGCGGAGAAGTTGCACACGCTGCGCGCGAAGGCCGCCAAGTCGATGGCGGACAAGGTGTCCCGTGAGCTCAAGGGGCTGGCGATGGGGGACTCGGCGCTGGCCGTCGCGGTCAACCCGGACCCGGCGTCGCCCGACGACCGGCTGGCGGTCACCGTCGCGGGCACCGCTGTGCACGCCGGCGCCGATGGCGCCGACAAGGTCGAGTTCGCGCTCGTCGCCCATCCCGGCGCCACCCCGTTGCCCATCGCGAAGTCGGCATCGGGTGGCGAGCTCTCGCGGGTGATGCTCGCGCTCGAAGTCGTCCTCGCCGCACCCACGTCGGGGTCGGTCATGGTCTTCGACGAGGTCGATGCCGGCGTCGGTGGCCGCGCGGCCGTCGAGATCGGGAAGCGCCTGTCGAGGCTCGCCCGGGCGCACCAGGTCATCGTGGTGACGCACCTCCCGCAGGTGGCGGCGTTCGCCGACAATCACCTCGTCATCGGCAAGAGCAAGAAGGGTGCGCTGGTCACCAGCAGCGTCCGCACGCTCGATCGGGACGAGCGTGTCGCCGAGCTGGCCCGCATGCTCGCGGGCCTGGGGGAGTCCGACACCGGACGCGCCCACGCCGAAGAACTGCTGGCGATCGCGGAGACGGAGCGCGCTGCCAACTGACCGGTCACGAACGGTGAAACACATGGTGCGTGTGTGACAAAAGTTGCTCCTGTTACGGCGCGCCTCCACGGCTGAGACCTGCCTTCGGCCGATCATGGCCGTCATGAAGATGCCTGCACTGCTCGCGCGTACCACCGAAGAACTGCCTGGCGTGACCGGTATCGCCAGAATCGACAAGAACACGAAACGGCTGCTCAACCGCGTCGGGCCGGGCGACATCGCCATCCTCGACGAGGTCGACCTCGACCGGGTGACCGCCGATGCCCTCGTCGAGGCCAACGTCGTGGCCGTGGTCAACGCCTCGCGGTCGATCACCGGCCGCTATCCCAACCTCGGGCCCGAGGTCCTGGTGGCATCCGGCATCGTGCTGCTCGACGACGTGGGACCGGACATCTTCAAGCGGGTCAAGGACGGCGCCAAGGTGCGGGTCCACAACGACCGGCTGTTCGTCGGGGAACGACGACTGGCACTCGGCACCGAACTCGACGAGCGTGAGATCGCCGACATCATGATCGGCGCCAAAGCCGGTCTCGTCGACCATCTCGAGGCGTTCTCGGGCAACACCATCGAGTTCATCCGCAGCGAATCCCCGTTGCTCATCGACGGCGTCGGTGTCCCCGAGATCGACGTCGACGTCGCGGGCCGCCATGTCGTCATCGTCGGAGAAGGCGCCGACCGCGCCGCCGACCTGCGCTCCCTGAAGCCGTTCATCAAGGAGTATCAGCCCGTCATGGTGGGTGTCGGGGCCGGCGCGGACACCCTGATGAAGGCCGGGTACAAGCCCGCGATCGTCGTCGGCGACCCCGACACCATGAAGACTGCGACGCTGAAATCCGGTGCACAGCTGGTGCTTCCGGCTGACACCGACGGCCATGCGACCGGGCTCGAACGCATCCAGGATCTGGGCATCGGCGCCACCACGTTCCCGGCCGCCGGTTCGGCCGGCGACCTGGCGCTGCTGCTCACCGACTACCACGGCGCCGATCTGATCGTCACCGTCGGCTATCCCGGGTCACTCGACGACTTCTTCGACCGCTCGCGCCGGGAGAGCAATCCCTCGATGTTCCTGACGCGGCTGAAGGTCGGTCAGAAGCTGGTCGACGCCAAGGCGGTCGCCACGCTGTACCGCAGCCGGGTGTCGGGAGCGGCCATCGCGTGTGTCGTCCTCGCGGCCCTGGTGGCCGTGATCGCGGCCGTGATGTTGTCGAATGCGGGCACCGACATCACCGACTGGATCGTCCTGCAGTGGAACGCGCTGCTGGACTGGGCACGAGAGGTTTGGAACAGGTAGCCGATGATCTCGCTACGACAGCACGCGATCTCACTGGTCGCGGTCTTTCTCGCGCTCGCCCTGGGACTGTTCCTGGGATCGGGTTTCGTCGGCGACCGTGTCAACTCGATGACCGGCACGAGCCGCGACCGCATCGGCGACCTGGAGAACGAGCGCGACGATCTCAACGCAAAGCTCAATGCCTCCAACAGCTTCGACCTCGCCATCGCGCCGCGGCTGATCGCCGACAAGTTGAAGGGGCAGTCCGTTCTGGTGGTGACCGCACCAAACGCGGCGGAAGCCGACGTCGACGCGGTCAAGGAGTCGATCTCGGGTGCCGGGGCACGCTTCGGCGGACAGCTGGCCCTGACCGACGCACTGCTCACCGACGGCAAGTCCGAGGAGCTGCGGACGATCGTCGACCAGACCATCCCGCCGGGCACGATGCTCCGCGCCGAACTGACCGACTCCGGCGGGCGGGTCGGTGACCTCCTGGGGGCCCTCGTGCTGTCGAACGAGACGGCACGTCCGGCGTCGTCCGGTGATCGTCGGACCGGTCTCGGCACGCTGCGCGACGGTGGATTCATCGACTACGCCGACAACGCCATCACCCCGACCGATCTGGTCGTCGTGGTCACCGGCGACGAGTTCGGACCGGACTCGGGCGCGCAGGGCGCGCTCGTCGGCCGCTTCGCTGCCGCGATGTCGGCACGCGGGGTCGGCGGTGTACTCGTCGGGCGCACCGGGTCGGCCTCGGGTGGGTCGCCGATCGCCATCGTCCGCTCGGATCCGTCGCTGGCCAACGCGGTCTCGACGGTCGACAACATCGATCAGCCGACCGGCCTCATCACGACGATTCTCGCCCTGGCCGCCGAGGTCGACGGTACGACCGGTTCCTACGGCACCGGAGCGGGGGCGACCGCGATCACGGTCGGCGTCGACGGCCGGCCGGCCGCGTGAGAACGGGTTCGCTGCGCTCGCGGAAGTGCCGCCACGCCCGCCTGCGGTGTGGCGGTGCGGCGTCGGGCGCCGGTGGTGTTACCCTGGAGTCCCGTAGGTAATCAGGGCATCGGCCCCGATTCGGCCGACGGGAGACACTTCTTTTGCGACCACTTCGCCATGTTCATGACACCAAGCACATCTTTGTGACCGGTGGTGTCGCCTCTTCGCTGGGCAAGGGCCTGACGGCCTCCAGCCTGGGGCAGCTTCTCACCTCGCGGGGCCTCCGGGTCACGATGCAGAAGCTCGACCCCTATCTGAATGTCGATCCCGGCACGATGAACCCCTTCCAGCACGGAGAGGTGTTCGTCACCGAGGACGGCGCCGAGACCGACCTCGACGTCGGGCACTACGAACGCTTCCTGGACCGCAATCTCTCGCAGTCGGCGAATGTGACCACCGGACAGGTCTATTCGACGGTCATCGCCAAGGAACGCCGCGGCGAGTACCTCGGCGAGACCGTCCAGGTCATCCCGCACATCACCGACGAACTCAAGTCGCGGGTGCTGGCGATGGGCGAGCCGGACGCCGACGGCGAGGTCCCCGACGTGGTGATCACCGAGATCGGCGGCACCGTGGGTGACATCGAGTCGCTGCCGTTCATCGAGGCCGCGCGTCAGGTGCGCCACGACGTGGGCCGCGACAACGTCTTCTTCCTGCACGTGTCGCTGGTGCCGTACCTGGCTCCGTCGGGTGAGCTGAAGACCAAACCGACCCAGCACTCGGTCGCCGCGCTGCGCAACGTCGGCATCCAGCCCGATGCGCTCATCCTGCGCTGCGACCGGGACGTGCCCGAGGGGCTCAAGAAGAAGATCGCGCTCATGTGCGACGTCGAACTCGACGGCGTGATCTCCACTCCCGACGCCCCGTCGATCTACGACATCCCGAAGGTGTTGCACAGCGAGCACCTCGACGCCTACGTGGTCCGCAAGCTCGGTCTGCCGTTCCGCGACGTCGACTGGACGGTGTGGGGCGAACTGTTGCGCCGCGTGCACGAGCCGCGGGAGACCGTCCGCGTCGCGCTGGTCGGCAAGTACGTCGACCTGCCCGACGCCTACCTGTCGGTGACCGAGGCCATTCGTGCGGGCGGCTTCGCCTGGAAGGCGCGCACCGAGATCAAGTGGGTGCCCTCGGACGAATGCGCCACTGCGGCAGGTGCGCAGGCCGCGCTCGGCGACGTCGACGCGATCCTGATCCCCGGCGGCTTCGGCATCCGCGGCATCGAGGGCAAGGTCGGTGCCATCTCGTATGCGCGCCGCCGCGGGATCCCGCTGCTGGGTCTGTGTCTCGGCCTGCAGTGTGTCGTCATCGAGGCAGCCCGGTCGGTCGGGCTCGACGAGGCGAGCTCGACCGAGTTCGATCCGGAGACGCCGCACCCGGTGATCTCGACGATGGCCGATCAGGCCGACGCCGTGGCCGGCGATGCCGACCTCGGTGGCACCATGCGGCTCGGAGCCTACGACGCCGTGCTGAAGGCCGGGTCCGTCGTCGCCGAGGCGTACGGGACGCGTGAGGTGTCCGAGCGTCACCGCCACCGCTTCGAGGTCAACAACGCCTACCGCGACAAGATCGCCGACTCCGGACTCGTCTTCTCGGGCACCTCGCCCGACGGGCATCTCGTCGAATTCGTCGAGTACCCCAAGTCCGTTCATCCGTATCTCGTTGCCACCCAGGCGCATCCGGAGCTCAAGAGTCGGCCGACCCGTCCGCATCCGCTGTTCCGGTCGTTCATCGAGGCCGCGTTGAAGTACAAGGCCGCCGAGCGCCTCCCGGTCGACCTCGGTGACGACTACGAGTCGAACGACGCTCCCGCGGACGCGGTCGCCGCGGTCAACGCGGTCACGGTCGAACCGGTGGCCGGGCTCGGCGAGGCAGCGCTCGACGACTCCGTCGGCAGGGGCTGACCCGCCTTGGGCCACGACTTCGAGGTCAAGGACAGCCGCACGGTGTACGACGGCGCGATCATCACCCTGCGGGTCGACGATGTCGAGATGCCGGGCGGACGCGTCGCCGAGCGTGAGGTCGTCGAGCATTTCGGGGCCGTCGCGATCCTGGCACGCGACGAAGCCGGTCGCGTGGCGATGGTGCGGCAGTACCGTCATCCGCTCGGACGCCGACTGCTCGAGTTGCCCGCGGGGCTGCTCGACCAGGCCGACGAGGAGCCCTTGGCCGCCGCGCAGCGCGAGTTGGCCGAAGAGGCCGATCTCGCCGCCGACTCGTGGCACGTCCTCGTCGACCTCGCCCTCTCACCCGGGTTCACCGACGAGGCGCTGCGGCTGTATCTCGCCGAGGGGTTGCACCATCTCGACGCAGCCGAACGCGTGGACGAGGAGGCCGACATGTCGGTGGAGTGGGTACTGCTCGACGACGCTGTCGCCCAGGTCTTTGCGGGCGAGATCGTCAACGCGACCAGCGTCGCCGGCATCCTGGCCGCGGCGGCTGCGCGCGAATCGACGACCGGTCTGCGAGGTGTCGGCGCCCCGTGGCCGGACGAACCGACCGCATTACGCAACCGTCGTGCCGACGATCGGGGCCGCCGGTCGTGACCCTGGCCGCCGACATCTCGCGCTACCTCGATCACCTGACGGTGGAGCGAGGTGCGGCGGCCAACACGGTGTCGTCGTACCGGCGCGACCTCGAGCGGTACCGGCGATACCTCGACCGACGAGGGATCTCGGCCCTCGACACGGTGGCCGAGGAGGACATCCGCGAGTTCCTCGTGGAGCTGCGGCGCGGCGACGCCGACGCGGGATTCGCGCCCCTCGCGGACAGTTCGATCGCGCGAACCCTGGTCGCGACCAGACGGTTTCACAAGTTCGCGGTGGACGAGGGGATCGTGACGACCGACGTCGCGCATGATGTCCGGCCGCCCCGCGCCGCCCGCCGCCTGCCGAAGTCGTTGCCGGTGGACGAGGTGCTCGCGATCCTCGACGCCGCGGGCGCCGACGACCATCCGCGCGGCCTGCGGGACCGTGCCCTGCTGGAGTTCCTCTACAGCTGCGGGGCGCGGATCTCCGAGGCCACCTCGCTGGACATCGACGACCTGGATCTCGACGACATGCGGGCGGTTCGCCTGCGGGGCAAGGGCGGGAAGGAGCGTCTCGTGCCGATCGGCGGACCGGCCGTCGACGCTCTCGAGGCGTATCTCGTCCGCGGACGGCCCGCGCTGGTGTCGCGGGCGACGCCCGCGCTGTTCCTCAACGCTCGCGGTGGCCGGCTGTCGCGGCAGAGCGCCTGGCAGGTGCTCGTCACCGCGGCCGAACGTGCCGGACTCGACAAGGCGGTCTCGCCGCACACCCTGCGGCACAGCTTCGCGACGCATCTCCTCGACGGCGGCGCCGACGTCCGCGTCGTCCAGGAACTCCTGGGCCATGCCTCGGTCACCACTACGCAGGTGTACACACTCGTGACGGTGAACACGATGCGCGAGGTCTATGCCGTCGCCCATCCGCGGGCGCGCTGACCGCTGCGGTCGCGTCGGGCGCGCCGACGCCGGAATGATCGGGCAGATGTCCTAGGCTGATACGAGGCTCGGACGCCGACGGGCGGACCGGCTGCCCGACCGAACAGCGGCGACAGCGGCACCGACCAGCAGCGTGATCGAACAGCAGCGGCATCGAACAGCGAAGGGAGCGGCGGACACGTGACCACTCCGAGCGCACCGCGGTCTGGCGCCCGTCCGGGAGATCATCAGTACAGCATCCAGGTGTCGCCCGGCAACGACACCGAAGAAGCAGGGCACGACGTCGACGAGATCGGGCCCACCGGGCGGCCGTATCGCGACGTTCCCGAACCGGCATTGCTCGACCGCCACGGACCCGCCACGGTGATCGCGGTCTGCAACCAGAAGGGCGGCGTGGGCAAGACGACGTCGACCATCAATCTCGGTGCGGCGCTTGCCGAATACGGTCGCCGGGTCCTGCTCGTCGACCTCGACCCTCAGGGTGCGCTGTCCGCGGGTCTCGGTGTGCCGCACCACGAACTGGATCAGACCGTCTACAACCTGCTCGTGCCGCCGCAGGTGGCGACCGACGAGGTCCTGATGCGGACCCGCGTCGACGGTCTCGACCTGCTGCCCAGCAACATCGACCTCTCCGCCGCGGAGATCCAACTGGTCACCGAGGTCGGCCGCGAGCAATCGCTGGGCCGGGCACTGCATCCCGTGCTCGACCGCTACGACGTCGTCCTCATCGACTGCCAGCCGTCGCTGGGTCTGCTCACCGTCAACGCGCTGGCCTGCGCCGACACCGTGCTCATCCCGATGGAGTGTGAGTACTTCAGCCTCCGCGGACTGGCGCTGCTCACCGACACGATCAACAAGGTGCGTGACCGGCTCAACCCGCGTCTCGATCTCGGCGGCATCCTGGTGACCATGTTCGACGCCCGCACGCTGCACTCGCGCGAGGTGATGGCGCGTGTGGTCGAGGTGTTCGGTGACGCCGTCTACGACACCGTCATCGCCCGTACAGTCCGGTTCCCGGAGACCAGCGTCGCCGGAGAACCGATCACCTCCTGGGCGCCGCGGTCGGCCGGCGCGAAGGCATACCGGGCGCTCGCGCGCGAGGTCATCGCCCGCAACGTCAAAGGCACATGACGCTCGGCACGGACCAGGTGGCGCCCGACGCCGCGGCCTCCGAACCCGCCACAATCGCAGAAGCGGTGGCGCCGGAAGGCGCCCAGGAGTCCGGCTTCCGGGTGAAGCTGCGCAACTTCGAGGGCCCGTTCGACCTGTTGCTGAACCTGATCTCACAACACCGCCTCGATGTGACCGAGGTGGCGTTGCATGTGGTCACCGACGACTTCATCGCCTACACGCGCGAACTCGGGCCGGAGATGGGCCTCGACGCGACGACCGAGTTCCTCGTAGTCGCCGCGACGCTGCTGGATCTCAAAGCGGCTCGCCTCCTGCCGTCCGGTGAGGTGGACGATCCCGAGGATCTCGCACTGCTCGAGGCCCGGGACCTGTTGTTCGCCCGGTTGCTGCAGTACCGCGCGTACAAGCAGGTGGCCGCTCTGTTCGGCGAGCTCGAGGCGGCCGCGCTCCAGCGCTACCCGCGGGCGGTGTCGCTGGAGAAGCGGTTCGAGGATCTGCTGCCGGAGGTGACCCTCGGCGTCGACGCCGACGGCTTCGCCCAGGTCGCCGCGACGGGGCTGACGCCGCGCCCGGTGCCCACCGTCGGCCTCGACCACCTGCACGACGTACAGAAGGTGTCCGTTCCGGGCCAGGCGCGTCGGATGGCGTCCCTGCTCAGTGCCGCGCCGGGCACATGGTTGAGCTTCCGTGATCTGACCGCGGACTGTGCGAGCGGGCTGGAGATCGTCGGCAGCTTCCTCGGACTGCTCGAGCTGTTCCGGGAGCGGGCCGTCGCCTTCGAACAACCCGTGGCGCTCGAGGACCTGGCGGTGATGTGGACCAGCGAACGCGGCGCCGACGACCTGCGCATCGACAAGGCAGAGGACTACGGATGACAGACCACGTTCCCGACGTCGAGACATACGACGCGACCAGGCCGGCCGCGGGGGAGGATCCGGGACCGGCCGAACCCGAGCAGACCGCGCTCCAGGGTGACGGGGAGTATCTCGACGACGATCGTCTGCGCTCAGCCCTGGAGGCGGTGCTCCTCGTCGTCGACACCCCGGTGACCACCGACGAACTCGCGAACGCAGTGGACCAGGACCGCACGCGGGTACGAGAGACGCTCAACGCGATGTCGTCCGAGCTCACCGCGTCGGGCAGCGGCTTCGATCTGCGATTCGCCGGCGACGGCTGGCGCTACTACACACGAGCGGAATACGCCCCGTACGTCGAGCGGCTGCTGCTCGACGGGGCGCGGTCGAAGCTCACCCGAGCGGCCCTCGAGACACTGGCGGTCATCGCGTACCGGCAGCCGGTCACCCGGGCCCGGGTCAGCGCCATCCGCGGCGTCAACGTCGACGGCGTGATCCGCACGCTCGTCGCACGCGGGCTGATCAACGAGGTCGGCAACGAACCGACCACGAACGCCACGACGTATGCCACCACCGAGCTGTTCCTCGAGCGCCTCGGCCTCGCGTCCCTGTCGGAGCTACCCGATCTGGCGCCGCTCCTACCCGACGTGGACCTGATCGACGACCTCGACGAGGAACTGCTGGCGGATCCCCGATTCGCCAAACTGTCCTCTCAACCGTCAGACTCGAAGGAACTGATCATCGACGGTGGCACCACCACCGACTCACAGGACTGAGAGAACATGGCATCCGCTGGCCGAGATGGCTCACCGGGAAACCGCCGCAAGGGCGCGCCCGCACAACAGCCGCGAACCAAGAAGACCCACCGCAAGGGGTCCTCGAAGCCGAACGCCGAAGTGGGCAAGATCCGGCTGAACAACGCAAAGCCGGCGCGCCACCAGACGCCCGCCGATGACACTCACGGCTCCGGCGACGGCGCCGCCTACGTCGAGGACGGCGTTCGGTTGCAGAAGGTGCTCGCCCAGGCCGGCGTGGCGTCACGACGCGGCGCCGAGGAGATGATCGCGGCCGGTCGTGTCGAGGTCGACGGCGAGATCGTCACCGAGCAGGGTCTGCGGATCAACCCCGACACCGCGATCATCCGCGTGGACGGCGCCCGCGTGATCATGGATGAGACGCGGCAGTACCTGGCGTTCAACAAGCCCAAGGGCTGGCAGTCGACGATGTCGGACGACCAGGGCCGTCCCTGTGTGGGTGACGTGGTCGCCGAGCGGGTCATGGCGGGCCAGCGGCTGTTCCACGTCGGTCGCCTCGACGCCGACACCGAGGGTCTGCTGCTGCTGACCAACGACGGCGAACTCGCGCACCGGTTGATGCACCCGTCTTTCGAGGTGCCCAAGACCTACCTCGCAACACTCAAGGGCGAGGTCCCGCGCGGGATTGCGCGACGCATGCGCGAGGGCGTCGACCTCGACGACGGCCCGGTGACGGTCGACAAGTTCACCGTGATCGAGGTCCACGAGGGGCAGTCGCTGGTGCGGATCACTCTGCACGAGGGCCGCAATCGCGTGGTGCGTCGCATGATGGACGAGGTCGGTTACCCGGTCGTCAAACTGGTTCGCACACATGTCGGTTCGGTGGCACTGGGCGAGCAGCGCCCGGGCAGCCTGCGCGTCCTGGGCAGCGACGAGGTCGGTGGCCTGTACAAGGCGGTCGGCCTGTGACCGACGGGGTGTCCTCGTCTGCCGGCGGAACCACGCATGTCGTCGCCATCGACGGTCCGGCGGGTACCGGTAAGTCGTCGGTCTCGAAACTGCTCGCGGCCAAGGTCGGGGCCAGCTACCTCGACACCGGTGCGATGTACCGGGCGGTGACGCTCGCTGTTCTCGATGCCGGTGTTGCGCTGGACGATCCAGCCGGGATCGCCCGCGTGGCGGCCGGCGTCGACATCGCGCTGGTGCCGGACGGAGACGGGGCCAAGGTGTTTCTCGACGGTCGCGACGTCTCCGGTCCCATCCGGACCGAGCACGTCACGAGCGCCGTGTCCGCGGTGTCGGCGGTACCCGAGGTGCGCACGAAACTGGTTGCGCTGCAACAGCAGAATGCGCAAGGACGGTTCGTCGTCGTCGAGGGCCGCGACATCGGCACCGTGGTGTTCCCCGAGGCGGACGTCAAGATCTTCCTGACCGCGACGCCCGAGGCGCGCGCCGAGCGGAGGCACAAGCAGAACCTGGCCGGCGGACGCGACAGCGACTACGAGGCGGTGCTGGCGAGTGTCAACCGGCGCGACCATCTCGACTCGACGCGCAAGGTGTCGCCGCTGCGTGCGGCCGACGACGCGACTCTCGTCGACACCAGTGACAAAACCCTCGACGAGGTGCTCGACGAACTGAGCGGCCTCGTGGAGACCCGGATCGGAGCTGTGGAACGGTGAGCGACAACTACTCGGACGATCTCACGGCGCTGCCCGGCGACGGCACGTGGTCGGACGAAACCGACTGGCAGCTGACCGATGTCGGGGGCGCCGACGACGCGTCCGGCGTCGAGCACATGCCGGTGGTGGCGATCGTCGGACGGCCCAACGTGGGCAAGTCGACGCTCGTCAACCGCATCCTGGGCCGTCGGGAAGCCGTGGTCGAGGACATCCCCGGCGTGACCCGTGACCGCGTGTCGTATGCGGCGTCGTGGTCGGGCCGGCGGTTCACCGTCGTCGACACCGGAGGTTGGGAGCCGGACGCCAAGGGCCTGCAACAGGCCGTCGCCGCCCAGGCCGAACTGGCCATGCGCACTGCCGACGCCATCGTCGTCGTGGTCGACGCCACGGTCGGCGCGACCGCGACCGACGAAGCGGTCGCACGGGTGCTGCGGCGCTCGAAGACCCCGGTCATCCTGTGTGCCAACAAGGTCGACAGCGAACGTCTCGAGTCCGATACCGCCTCGCTGTGGTCGCTGGGGCTCGGCGAGCCGTACCCGGTGTCGGCCGCGCACGGCCGCGGCGCCGGCGATCTGCTCGACATCATCCTGGACAAGCTGCCCGAGACTCCCCGGGAGGCACCGACTCTCGGCGGTCCTCGTCGGGTCGCGCTCGTCGGCAAACCGAACGTCGGCAAGAGTTCGCTGCTGAACAAGCTGACCGGTAGCGAGCGTTCGGTGGTCGACAACGTGGCCGGCACGACCGTCGACCCGGTCGACGAACTCGTCGAACTCGGCGGCAAGACCTGGAATTTCGTCGACACCGCCGGTCTGCGACGCAAGGTGCGGACCGCGAGCGGTCACGAGTACTACGCGTCGCTGCGGACGCGGTCGGCGCTCGACGCGGCCGAGGTGGCGGTCCTGCTGATCGACGCGTCGGAACCGATCACCGAACAGGACCTGCGCGTGCTGTCGCTCATCATCGAGAGCGGCCGCGCGCTCGTGATCGCGTTCAACAAGTGGGATCTGGTCGACGAGGATCGTCGGTATCAGCTGGACAAGGAGATCGACCGCGAGCTCGCTCGTGTGCCCTGGGCGCGGCGGGTGAACATCTCGGCGTCGACCGGCCGGGCCGTCCAGAAGCTGGTGCCCGCGCTGGAATCGGCGCTCGAGTCGTGGGACAAGCGCATCTCGACCGGCCCGCTGAACAACTGGCTCAAAGATGTCATCGCCGCCAACCCGCCGCCGCTGCGCGGGGGCCGGCAGCCGCGCGTGATGTTCGCGACCCAGGCCTCGGTCCGGCCGCCGACCTTCGTGCTGTTCACCACCGGCTTCCTCGAGGCGGGCTACCGCCGATTCCTCGAGCGGCGGCTGCGTGAGGAGTTCAACTTCGACGGCTCGCCGGTTCGGATCAACGTCCGCGTCCGCGACAAGCGGGAGCAACGCCGCAAGCGCTGACCCGCGGCGCCGTCAGGTCCACCACGGCTGGACAGTTCCTCCACCGCTCAGGTGGTGGACGTGTCCAGCTCTGGTGGATCTGTGGTGTATGACACGCGTTGTGGGCTAGGGTGTCTCGTGCTCATCTTGGCAATCATCGTTTTCGGCATGGTCATCGGCGCCCTCGCGCAGATCCTCCTCGGCGGCAAGAACCTGCGAACCGTCGACTGGGGTCTCGCCCTGGTGGCCGGACTCGTGGGTTCGTTCCTCGGCGGGCTGCTCATCAGCCTGCTCTCCGGCGACGGACTCGAACTCCGTCCCAGCGGCATCATCGGCTCCCTTGTCGGCGCGGTCCTGGTGACCGCGGGCTGGATCTGGTTCAAGAGGCGTTCGGCGGTCTAGGCCGCAAAGAGATGTCGCGGATCGTTGCGCCGATCGCACCGTTTCGCGACACCTGACGGCAAGCGTCGAATCGGCCCCTGACCAGCCGATTGGTTCGGGACCGTGCTCGTCGGCTACGCTTTACATCGCTCCGCTTCGGCGGGAGCAACGGGCTGTGGCGCAGTTTGGTAGCGCACTTGACTGGGGGTCAAGTGGTCGCAGGTTCAAATCCTGTCAGCCCGACAGAAAACCCTGATGAGCGTCGCTCATCAGGGTTTTTTCTTTCGCGGCGTCCGACGGTTCTCCCGTTTCCGGGTCGGCGTACGCGCCGGCAGGTCGCACTGTGCGATGCGGTGCGCCGGTGGCGACCCACATACGCTCGTGGTGTGGACGCAGCCGAGTACCGACGCAGCCTGGCACACATCCTTGCGACGCGATCCGTAGATGTCGCAGCAATGTTGGAACGCCTCGGCGCGGCGGCGTCCGACGTCGCCGGCGGCGTGACGGTCGACGGTGTGATGATCGATGTGTTCGTCGACCAAGACGGCGAAGGTCCGTTCGATGTCTGGGCACGATTCGAGGGTGCGGACGCGTTCGGACTGGACCGGCGATTCGGCGACGAGCGATGGCTGTTCGGCGTCGAATGGGGGGAACTCGGCGGGGAACCGGAGGTGCCGTCGCGACCGCGGGGATGGTCGCAAGATGACCTGGAGCAAACGATCGTCGATGTCGTCGCGACGTGGCTCGACGCGCTTGTCCCGAGTGGGCCGGTGCACTGGGAGATCGGTTCGGCCGCAGGAACGCTCGACCGACGGCCGCTGGGGCCGAGCGCCGACCGGGACGGAACAGGCCCACGGGGCTGACGCTCGGCGCCCGATCAGCTCAGATGGCGGACGAAGAATCCGGCGGCGGCGTCACCCGCGTACGTCGGGACGCCGGTGTGTCCACCCATGTTCGCGTGGAGGCTTTTCTCCGTCGAACCGAAGGCGTCGAAGAGGTCCAGCGCGGCCTGCCGGTCATTGTGTTCGTCGTCCCATTGCAGCAGCACGTGCAGGGGGATCGTGACGCGTCGGGCCTCGTCGAGAATCGCTCGCGGGATGAAGCTCCCCGCGAACAGCACGGCGGCCGCGATCCGGGGTTCGGTCACGGCGAGCCGGACGCCGACGGAGATGACGCCCCCGGAATAGCCCACCGGCCCATCGATGTCGGGCAGTGCGAGGAGTTGGTCCATCGCCGTCTGCCATTCCGGGACCGACTGCTCGACCAGGGGCAGGACGAGCCGGTCGACGATGTCGGCGCTGACCTCAAGGCCGGCCTGCAGCGTTCGACGCAGCTCGGCACGGGCGTGTTCGGCAGCGATCGACGTCGGTCGGTCACCGCCGCCGGGAGTCTCGATCGTCGCCGCGGCGAAGCCGTCGGTCACTGCCCGCCGCGCCCGGGCGGACAGCCGTGGATACATCTGCTGAAGGCCGCCGGGGTGGCCGAGCAGGATCAGCGGAACGGGTGACGAGGTCGTGGCGGGCGACCACAGGATGCCCGGGATGTCGCCGAGGACGAAGTTCCGTTCGACGACGCCGCCGACGAGGTGGGTCTCAGAGGTGAAGTGCATGGTCGTGCCTTTCGGGGAGTGCGCTCATACGGCGCTCCCCGGACGACCTATCGCCCGACCGTGACTCCGCAGGGGAGCGCCCACGTCGAATCGTTCATGGGTATCGCCTCCTCGGTCTGTCGCACGGACGGTGAACACACTAGCAGCGGTCGACCTGCCGCCACGCCGGATTGTCGTCGGCGCTAGACACCCAGCGGCACCGCGACGTCGGCACCGCCCTCTTCGGTGATCCGGGCACCCATCTGGGTGTAGGTGGGGGCAGTGATGAACCCGCCCGCGAAGAGCGCCTCACCCTGGCGGAATCCGGGGGACTCCGCCAGCAGGTGCTCGGGGACGAAGCCGAAGGTGTCGGCGAGTTCGGCGAGATCCCGCGGGGCGTTCATCCGCATCAGGCACAGGTTGTCGCACTGGGACAGGACATTGGGATGGATCTTGGTGGGCCGTTGCGTCGACAGCAGCAGCCAGAGGCCGAATTTGCGTCCCTCGGCGGCGATCTGCACGACGCGATCGATCAGTGCCTGTTCCACCGCGCTCGTGGCCAGCGGCGGACAGATGTTGTGGGCTTCGTCGATCACGATGAGGACGGGCCGTCGTTCGTCGCGGCGTTCCCACAGGTGCTCGAGCACACTGAGAGCGGCCACCTTCGGTTCCGCCGGGTGGGCGAAGCCGCCCAGGTCGAGCACGGTCGCCTGCGGTCGCTCGTCGACGATGTCGGTGGCTGCGACGCCACCCCGCGCCCACAGTGCCCAGTCGAGAACCTGGAGATTCTCGATCCGCTTGGCCAGCCGTTGGTGTCCGGGGTCGTCGGAACGGCGGAGGGCCTCGAGGTAGGTGGTCTGGTCCGACGTCTCGGTGAGCGTGGCGTCGGCGTGTAGCAGGACGTTGTACTCGTCGGCGTCGGCGATCGGATCCAGCTGCAGGACCGCGGCCTTCGCGGCGAGCGGCAGGGCGAGAAAACGTGTCCGCAACTGCGGTCCGTCGCGCCGGGTGGAATGGAGCACCCGGATGTCGGCGGCCGCGATCGCGTCGGCCGTTGCGGGGTCGGTGGTGCCTCGTGTCTCCGGCAACCGCGTGAAATCGGCGTTCGGGTCGAGGATGAGCAAGGGGAGTCGGGTGCGGAGCAACAGCTGCTCTAGCACCACCCCGAGCGCGTACGTCTTTCCGGATCCGCTCTGGCCGCACCAGAAGGTGTGGCGGTTGAACTTCTCCGCGGCGAGGAGGACGTCGGTCGTCGCGTTGTCGCGATGGCTTCCCACTGTCAGCTGAACCACGCCCGTACCTTACTGGCACGAGCGGCATCTCATCGGACTTACGGGGTGGACAGCTCTTTGCGCAGTACGAAAGCTCGGTCGCCGGTGGCGGGGTCGCGCATCGGGAATCCGTGCCTGGCGTAGAAGCGGTGTGCGTCGACATCGGGTTCGTCGACCTCGATCTCGAACTCGCCGGCGCCCCGCCGTGTCGCCTCGGCGACGGCAGCGGTGAGAACGGCACTGCCGAGTCCGCGGCTCCGTTCGGCGGGTGTCGTGTACATCTCGTCGAGCAGCGCGATGCCGCCCTCGACCCAGACGTTGGTGCGGATGGTGACCAGTCCCAGCGACACGATCGGAGCGCCGGCGACGACGGCGAAAGTAGAAGCACCGGAGAGCAACTCGTGTAGACGGCGTGCCAGCGCCACCGGCCCGGGCGACGGCTCGTCGAACTCGCGATTGAACTCATCCAGCAGATCGGCGATCGTCGCTGCGTCTGCCGTCGTCGCCAGTCGGGCGCGGTTGTGGACGTTCACGATCCCACGGTAGCGGTGCGCACTCAGCCGATCCGGCCGAACCGGGCGAGGAGACGGTCGACTGCGCTGCAGTCCTGCAGGACTCGACGGCGATCGGGGTCCTCGGCGACATCGCGGAGAATCGTGTCGCCGTCCGGGATTCGCTCGGCGTCGACGATCGCCGACCACAGGGCCCCATCGGTGGAAGTGAACGCGTCGACACCGTCACGCAGGGCGCGCGCCAGGATGATCCGATCGTCTGGGTCCAGCCGGTCGTGGACCAGACCGATCATCTCACCGGCGACCGAGCCGTGCGCGCGCTCGTCGCGGCGATGCAGGGCGACGGTGGCCTGGTGTACCGGCTGAATGGTCCGGTCGTCGGCGATGAGGGCCAGGTAGTCGCCGATGGAGGTCTCGGCGACCGTCGCGTACGCCAGGGTCGTCAGAGCCGCGGCTCGCGCCGACTCCGCCCGCGCGAGCGCCTCTCGGTGCCGGCGCACCGTCAACGACTCGGGCAGCGCCGCGTCCGGCAGCGCCCAGCCGCGCCGCCGGCGGGTCAGCGCGGACGCGTTCAGGTGCATCAGCGTGTGGTACTCCTCGTCGACCATCGACTGCACCACCGCCGCCCGGCCCGCATCCGAGAACCCCGTGCCGAACGTATCCCGGAACAGCAGTCCGAAACCGGGTGTCACCACGTCTTGCTCGATGTCGACGACGTTCTTGTTGTAGGCGATCCAGGCCCAGGCGCGGACCCTGGACCGGATGTCCTCGTCGAGCCGATCCCAGCCCGGATGCCCGTCGAACGGGAGCATCGAATCGGGATAGTCGGAACGGGCGTCGTCGAAGACGTCGTCCATCGTGGGACCGTCGAGTTCGGGTTCGGTGCGCCGTACCGTCGCACGGCGCGGCCAGCTGCGGACCAGCCCGCGGATCACCGCCGTCTCCACCGGATCGGAGGCGTCGTGGTCGGGCAGCCCCCCGGTCACGATGCCATTCCGTCGAACAGTCGGGCACACATCTCCGCGTATCCGTCCCCGCGGTCGCCCAGCGATGCACCCGCCCGGGCGAGCAGCGCCGTGAACTCGGTGCCGGCGGTGTCATCGTCACCGTCGCAGGCGGCCGACACCCGGGACACGGCCCGCGCCAGCGCATCTCGCGCCGCAGGCGCGCACGGGTTCGATCTCTGCACGTCCCGGTACACCTCTGGTGTCCCACCGGTGATCCGAGCCAGCATCGCCGACATCGTCGTGAACGGAGGGGTTGCCAGCGTCGCGGTCTCGTCGGCGTCGACGCCGAGGTCGGCCAGCGCGCACCCGAACGACAGGATGGTCGCGTGGGTGAGGGCCTGCACCGCCGCACACAGGCGGTCGTGCCGGTCCGCGGTGGTGACCTCCCTCCTGGCGCCCCACCGTGCCAGGTCGTCGAGCAGAAGGTCCGCGCCCGGCCCGCCCCGATGGACGACGACCGCGACCGCACGGCCGGGTAGTCCGAGGGACGGCGCGAACATCGGATTCACCCCGACGATCGGCCCGCCCGCGTCGACGTCGACCCCGTCGAGACGCGCGACAGCCGCCGAGAACCGCGACTTCACCGACAGCGTCTCCATCAGCAGCGCCGTCGAACGCAGCAACGGCCGGACCGTTGCCACCGCCGCCAGCGCCACGTCTTCGGGGACCGCGAGGACCACGATGTCGGCCTCGCGCATCCGCGCCGCCGACTCCGGGCCGGGAGACCTGATGTCGTCCCCGAACGCGGCGTCCAGGATGTACACGTCGGCGCCGTCCGCGCGCCACCGGTCCGCGAACATCGCCCCCACCGCTCCCGCACCGCCGGCCACGACCACCGACCGCGCACCGGGGGCGGTCGATCCTGTCACGGCCCGCTTTCGTCGGCAACGGACAGGCAGCGTCGCATGGTGAGCGCCTTGACCATCGTCTCCTCGAACTCCTCGTCCGGATCCGACAGCGCGACGATCGCACCGCCGACCCCGAACGTCACCTCGGAATCGGTGGCGACCATCGTGCGGATCACGATCGACAGATCGGCGGTTCCCGTCAGCGAGAAGTAGCCGATCGCGCCCGAGTACACCCCCCGCGGACCGGCCTCGAGCTTGTCGATGATCTCCATCGTGCGGATCTTCGGCGCCCCGGTCATCGAACCGCCCGGAAACGCCGCCCGCACACAGTCGACCGCCGACAGCCCCTCGCGCAGCGTCCCACGCACCGTCGACACCATCTGATGCACCGGTGCGTAGGTCTCGATGTCGAACAGGGACGGCACGTGCACCGAACCCGGCTCACAGACGCGCGAGAGGTCGTTGCGGACGAGGTCGACGATCATCAGGTTCTCCGACCGGTCCTTCTCGCTCGCTCGCAGCGCGCATCGGAATTCCTGGTCCTCCAGCGGATTCGCCGACCGAGGCCGGGTGCCCTTGATCGGTTTCGACTCCACCGTGCGGTCCGCGGCGACCTTCAGGAAGCGTTCCGGAGACGCGCTGAGCACTGACAGCCCCGAGAACTGCAGCAACGCACTGTAGGGCATCGGGCTGATCTCGCGGAGGCACGAATACCCGGACACGGGGTCGAGGGTGCGGTGCACGGTGGCCGAGTTCGTCAGGCACACCTCGTAGGACTCCCCGGACCGGATCTCCGCCAGGCAGTCCTCGACGAGCCTCAGGTACGTCTCGTGGTTGTGCCGGAACACGATCGGCACCTCATGCGGAACCGGGACCAGCGGGGGAGTCGTCGATCGGGGGAGTGGGGGCGGCAACTCCCGGATGGTCGACGCCGTCTCGCGCAACCATCGAGTCGTGTCGGGATCCGGTGTGCCGAAATTCTCGACCGGTTCGAGTGCCAGTACGTACACGCACCCGCCCTCGTGGTCGATCACCACCGCCCGGTCCGCGAACACCAGCGCGGCATCGGCCTGCTCGGACGCATGAGCCAACTGTCCACCGGTGTCCGCCTTGAGTTCGTAACCGAGGTAGCCGACATAACCGAGACAGAACCCGGACGGCAGATCCGACCGCGGCGCCACCGAGCGCTCCCGCACCTGCGCGCCGAGATAGTCGAAGAAGGTGCTGCCGACCACCTCGACCGTTCCGTTCGAATGTTGCACTCGCACCGTCATTTCCGGCACACGGTAGGTCACATACTCGGCGTGCGGTCCCGAACAGTCGCCCATGACGGAGAATCTGCCGTCCTCGTCGTCGGCCGCCGATCCGTCGAGCCAGTAGCTGTTGGGTCCGTCGGCGAACAATCGCTCATACAGCGCTTGCGCATCCACGGTCCGGTCGACGCGCACCGATCGCACCCGATAGCGGTGTTCGTGTTTCGTCGACGGCATATGCTCTGCGGGAACAGATCTCGTCGTCGGTGACGTTCCCGCCGCCACGCCCGTCGCCCGCCGGTTCGTACGCAGCGGTGTCGCTGCGGCAAAGTTCGCCAGCAGTTCCCGGCCGTACTCGCTGCAGATCGACTCCGGATGGAATTGCACCCCCCACATCGGCAGATCCCGGTGGTGCACCGCCATCAGGACGCCGTCGTCCGACCACGCCTGCTCCTCCAACACGTCGGGGACATCCATCACCGCGAGCGAGTGATATCTCACCGCCCGGAACGGGGACGGCAGCCCCGCGAAGAGGCCCCGGCCGTCGTGGTGCACCGCGCTGACCCGCCCGTGTCGTGGCTCCGGGGCCCGCACCACGGGACTGCCGAACACATGGCACAGGCCCTGGTGTCCCAAACACACACCGAGTACGGGCAGCCCGCTGTCGGTCAGAGCCGTTGCGCTGATCCCGAAGTCGCGGACGTAGTCCGGTCGACCCGGGCCGGGGGAGACCACCACGTTGTCGACAGCCGTGAGGTCGACCGACGCCCACGGCACGTCGTTGGCGACGACGACCGGCTCCTGGCCGTTGACCTCGGTCAACAGCGCGTACAGGTTGTAGGTGAACGAATCGTAGTTGTCGATCAGCAATGTGCGCACCGCGGCCACCTCACTCCGCGCTCGAGTCGGCGGACGTGCGCTGGACGGGGGCCCGATCCGGGTTCGCCTGTCGCGCCGAACCGCGGTTCGGCCGTGGTTGCTCGGCCGCCACGATGAGGTCCTCGACGCGGCAGGTCTCCGAGATCATCAGGTCGTAGAGGGCGTGCAGGAAATCCGGGGACAGGTCATGATCGACGGCGAACCGGTGGGCGTGCTCGTGCACAGCTCCGACGCGGTGCGGTTGCATCACGGCAATGGCGTATCGCCGTTTGAGTTGCGCGATGCGGGTACACACCTCGAGCCGGGCGCGCACGTCTTCGAGCAATCGATCGTCGATCCCGTCCAATTCCGTTCGCAGTGCTTCGAGTTCGCGTTCGCTGAGCTCGTTCTCACCCAGCACTCGCCCGTCGATGTTCGTCGATTGGTTCACGGCGCGACCACCTAGAAGTGTCCGAATGTGCGGCCCGCCGGCTTGAACCGCCCCGAAATGCGGCGCCGCCCCGTGGGTACTGCGCCTGGGTTCGCGTCGGCGAACCCCAACCCCGCCTCGGTCCATGGTCGCACCGACCGCGAGATCGCGAAGGCGTTGACGTCACCACCTGATCACGATTCACCAACGACCGATACGTCACCGCGGCGAGATCCGTTGCCGGGCACCGGTTCGATTGCGGCAAGTCCGGCCTTCCGGGCAGTGCGAACCGCCGAATCCTTTGCAGCACTCACTTTCCGGCGTGCCGCAGGTGCCCGTACAGGGCGGCGCGATAGCCGCGGGTGTAGCTCGGCTCCTCGTCATCGGGATGGGGCGGGCAGGCGAGCGTGGACGACGCGAGTTGTCGCGCCCAGGGCGCCGGGAGGGCATCGAGATCGGCAGCGGCATCGAGAAAACCCTGCTGGAACAGGTCCGGGTCGAGGTGCTCGTCGAGTTCGGCGTCGTAGATGGGAAACGACGTGGGCAACCGCGTGACGACGCCGTGTTCGGTCACGATATCGAGCTCGGGCAGGTCGGAATCAGGATTCTTCAACGGACCGAACGCCTTTCGGCAAGCGTACGATACAGGGTTGCGCGACTGACCCCGAGCTCCTGCGCGATCTTCGGTACGGAGACCCCTCGCGCGCGCATCTGCTCGGCGCGCGCCACCTGGTCGGCGTCGAGCGCGCGCGGACGACCGATGGTCGACGTCGACCCGCGCAGCGTCCTCGGTGTCGAACGGTCCGACCGCGGTCCCGCGTCGTCGAGTTCGGCCAACGACGCCAAGACTGCGACGATCATCGCTCCGGCCGGGTCGGCGGTGTCGATGCCCTCGCGTAACGAGCGCAGTCCGATACGACGCCCGGTCATCTGGTTGGCGATCTCCATGACCTCGTGCACGGTGCGGCCCAGGCGATCGATACCGACCACCACCGTGATGTCTCCGGCACGTGCGTAGTCGAGAAGTGCGGCCATCCCGGGCCGGTGGCCGGAAGGTGCGGATCGGTCGCTCGCGTCGGTGTAGATGCGTGCGGGATCGACGCCGGCGTCGGTGAGTGCATCGATCTGCGGCGCGAGTGGGTGGGCGCCGGCTGTTTCGCGGGCATAGCCGAGGGCCATCCCCGACGACTCTGTTGCATCTGCTGTCACCGGGGCAGCGTATCTCAAAAGTATCGAAATACCGCGCCACGGCGCGCTGCGTTTTCGAGACTGCATTTGCGGAGCGATTGCGCACTCAGTGGTGGATGCCGGCTACGAACTCTCAGAAGTCTCATATATGGTCTCGAAATAATCTGAGACTGCCGGCGAGGCGGGTGGAAGGCCGCGGTCGGCGGTGATCGTGCACATCGCCCTTGCTTTCGGGACGGATGGCATAGATGTAAAGCGCGCCGACACCATCTGTTCACAGGGGTTTCGTCCGCTTCCGCCGCGAACGGCCCGCACCGGCGCTACCGTCGCACCACCCGACGTCGACGGTGGAGGCAGGTTCATGGGACTCACACACTCCGACGGCCATGCGACCGGATCGCGGCTGATCGAGACGCCGGCCGGGCCGGTCGAGTGCATCGACGTCGGGACGGGACCGCCGCTGGTGTTCCTGCACGGGTCGCCGGGTGGCTGTGACCAGGGTGTTCTGATGACTCGTTTCCTCGCCGGGTCGCACCGTGTCATCGCGATCTCGCGGCCCGGTTACCTGGGCACGCCCCTCGGTCATGACACGCGCGCCCCGGCAGCGCAGGGTGAGCTGGCCGCGGCCACCCTGGATGCACTGGGGGTCGAGCGTTTCGCGCTGATGTGCTGGTCCGGTGGTGGACCCGCCGCGTACTCGCTGGCTGCCGCGGTGCCGGAGCGGGTCGCATCGATGGTCGCCGTCGCCACGGTCAGCACTCGTTTCGACCCGCGGAGCAGCCTGCGCGGACGACTCGAACTATCCGAGGAGAAACTCCTCTTCAGCCGTTTCGGTCAGTGGCTGGCGACCACGCTCGTGTCGAAGGCGCCGTCCACGGCCATCTCGACACTCCTGTCCGGTGAGGGAGACCTGTCGCGTGCGCAGATCAGGGCGCTCACCGCGGAGATCATCGCCGATGACGACCAGCGCACGCTGGCGATCGATCTGTTCGACACCGTGTCGGGGTCGCGAAAAGCGGGCTTCGACAACGACTTCGACCAATTCTGTGACCTCGACCTACCGCTCGCGGAGGTGAGCGCACCCGTGCTGGCGATACACGCCCGAACCGACGCCGACGTCCCGTTCGATCAGAGTGTCCACGCGGCGCAGACGCTGCCCGATGCTCGCCTCGAAGCCGTCGACGAAGGAACGCACCTGTCGTTGTGGCTCGGCCAGGACGCTCCAAGGCTGCAGTCGCTGGTCGTCGACCATCTGTCCGGGGCGTCGCGAACGTGACGCTCGACGTCAGAACAGCGTCGGCGGGAGAACGCCTTCGAACTCGAGCAACCAGCGCTTGGTCGCCAGACCCTGACCGGTCGTGCCTCCCGAGTAGCCGCCGAGACCGTCACCCGCGATCACGCGATGGCAGGGGACGATCAGCGGTACCGGATTGATGCCCATGATGGTCCCGACGCCACGCGCGGAGACCCGTGTGCCGGTCATCGCCGCCAACTCCCCGTAGGTGACGGTGTCGCCGTGGGTGACCTCCCGATGCAGCGTCGTCAGGACTGCACGCGCGGCGTCCGACATCCCGTCGAGGTCGACAGGCAGATCGAAGTCGGTGAGCTCGCCGGTGAAGTAGGCCCGGAGTTGTCGGATCGCTTCGGCGAGAACCGCATCGGTGGTGTCGATGTCGGTCGCTGTATCGGTGCCGACCCGCCAGGCCACGCGCACGATGGCGGAGCCGTTGCTGTCGACGGCCACGGTGCCGACCGGCGTCGGCAGGAGAGCACGGCGTGGTGAGGGCATCGGTGGAGACTCGCGATCAGGGGTCGGGTGTCGCCACAGTAGCGGAGGGTCAGAACATCGGACGGTGAGGAGCACGTCGGCACGCGGAATATCCGGGGCGGTCGTGGTGTTCCGCCCACCATGAGTGCTAATGCAGAGTTGAGTCCTGAAGGCTGGGTCCGCGAGCAGACCGAGAAGATCCTCGAGCAGGGCACCACCGACGGTGTGACAGTGATGGACCGCCCGATCGTCCTGTTCACGACCACCGGCGCCAAGTCGGGCAAGAAGCGCTACGTCCCGCTGATGCGCGTTGAAGAGAACGGCAAGTACCTGATGGTCGCCTCGAAGGGCGGCGCTCCCGAGCATCCGGCCTGGTACCACAACGTGAAAGCGAATCCTCAGGTCACCGCTCAGGACGGCACCGAGGTGAAGGAACTGACCGCTCGTGAGCTGAGTGACGGCGAGGAGCGTGACCACTGGTGGGAGCTCGCTGTCGCGGCCTACCCTCCCTACGCGGAGTACCAGACCAAGACCGACCGGCAGATCCCGGTGTTCGTCCTCGAGTGAGAATCGCGCTGGACTGAGCCACGCTGAACCGATAGAGCCCCCGACGGTGGTCGGGGGCTCTACTCTGTCTCACGCAGTGTTCGGGAAGGAAGTGCCATGGGCCACGTCGCCGACTTCAAAGATGTCTCCACCGCAGGACTCGAGAGTTCACCCGTGTCGGAGGCGCTGGCCGGTCTGCGGGCCAACGAGGCCCGGTACCACAAGACGAAGTACGGGCACGACTTCACCGTCGTCCCGGCGTCGGATGCGCCCGACATCCTCGATCGGGTGACCACGATCCTGGCGAACGAGCGGGACATCACCATCAGCTCGCCCGCGCTCGAGGTCAGCGACTTCGAGGTGGGCCCGGACGACGCCAGGCTCCGTATGTCGTACGTGTTCTACGAGTCGGGCCTGGCCGTCAACGTCATGTACAGCATCGACCCGGCCGGGAAGCGGGCCGTCGGGTTCAAACTCTCCGACGGTATGGACGTTCCGGCGGAGCTGGAGTCCAGGTTCAAGTTCGCAAGGCAGAAATCGAAGCTCGCCGGCGTCATCCGTGGGTCGTACTTCGTCATCAAAGGGGAGTACTGACCCTGACGGTCACTTGAAGCGGATGTTCATGGTCGCGAGACCGAAGATCTTGCGACCACCCGACTTCGCCACCACGATGACGACGCCCGTTCGGGTCTCCGGATCGAGCGACTTGATGCGACCGCTGTATTCGATCTCGCCGCCTTCGGCGCCCGAGA
Organism: Gordonia sp. G4; assembly: GCF_057770005.1. Taxonomy (NCBI): domain Bacteria; kingdom Bacillati; phylum Actinomycetota; class Actinomycetes; order Mycobacteriales; family Gordoniaceae; genus Gordonia; species Gordonia sp. G4. Next base: position 4,688,110 of record NZ_CM173442.1, on the reverse strand, counting down.
CGACAGCGGGCTGGGACAGGCGGACCGCGTAGCGGGTGACGGCACCCGGGTCACCAGACCACGAGGACACGAAGGCGGCCCCGAGGCCCATGGTCAGCATGCCGTGCGCGATCACATCGGGCAGGCCCGCCAGCTTCGCGCTCGTCTCGTCCCAGTGGATGGGATTGGCGTCGCCCGCGACACCGCCGTAGTTCACGAGATCGCCGCGGGACAGCCGAATGGTGTGCGGCGGTAGCTCGTCGCCGACGCTCAATTCGTCGAAGTTGCGGGCTCCCGAGGTCCGGCCGGTGTCATCGGCGGCCCGGATGTCGCCGTCGGGACGAACCGTCTTCACGTATCGTTGCGCGGATTCGTCGTGGCTGAAGATGTTGACGTCGTGCATCATCACCTTGCGAACCGCGATGCTCAACTCCGGGTCGACCTCGTCGGCGGTCACGCCGACGACCGTGGTGTGCATCGTGTGCACTCGCTCGCCCGCGGCGTCGGTCATGGTGTTGGTCACGGTGATCAGGTCTTTACCCGCGATCCGCCGAACACTGGTCAGCTCGACGTCGGTGGTCAGCTCGTCCCCGGCGACGATCGGACGGTGCTGCTCGAAGACCTGCTCGGTCTGCACGTAGGTGTCATATCCGACGATGACCTTCTCGAAGAGCTCCCGGTTCGCCGCCATGGCCGGGATGGAGGTGAAGGTCAACGGTGTGACGAGTCCCGGATAACCCAGTGCCGCAGCGGCTTCGGGCTCCCAATGGGCGCCGTGATAGTCCTGGACCGCGCGTGCGTACTCGCGAACCTTCTCTCGCCCGACCTGGTACGAGCCGTCGAGGACGTAGTAATGACCCACGCGGGATTCGATCCCGGCGGGATCATCGGTCGTGGCGGTGGTCGTCGGAGTGTGCGTCACCCCGAACAGGCTAACGGTGTGTGCATTCGTGTCCAACTCCGGAGTAACTTCGGTGTGCTGTCGTCAGCGCCGGAGTCCTTTCCCGTGCGCGTACTCGGCGGGACGCCCGGAGGTCTGCCAGTCGTGCCAGTTCTCCCGGTGGCGGCACATCCACTTCTCGTGCACCCGGCGAAATCGGGGTGACAGTCGACGTATTGTCTCGACGACGATCACGGCGGGCAGGCGGAGCACGATGACCAGCACCCCCGGAACCGGACTCGGCATCCGATAGCGCAACCGCGTCATGGGCAGCATGTAGATGCTCGAATAGGCCGCGTACATCGCCGCGTTGTACCGGCCGCGAAGTCGCTCCAGGCCGGTCGCTCCGCTCTTCGCGAACGCCGCGGGGAACGACTCGATGAGCTCGGCGCCGTCGTCCCCGGCGTCGTAGCTGCGGGTCGAGGTGACGAACGCCAGCAATCGCAGCGAGTCGGCGATGGTCTCGGGGTACCACTGGGTGCGTACACCCAGCAGGTGGCCGAGGTAGCGCTGGTAGTGCATCAGGACCCGGATCTCACGGGGCGTCGTCTGTACTCCGGTCAGCCACAGGGCCATTGCCGGAACCACGCTGCCGCCGAGCAGGGTCAGCAATTGATACGACTGGCTGATCGGGTCGCCCCAGCGATGCCGATCCCATTCCGGGTGGTCGGCGACCGTGCGACGAACCCACACGTGCATGACGCGCACCCGCATGGCCGTCGCGCGACCCTGCGACCCCGGCGTGAGCAACGCCCCGGGTTGCGAGACGTCGATCCAGAAGCGCGAGGTCTCCAGGAACCTGCGCAACGCGTTGTCTCCCGCGTAACCGCCGGCCAGTGACAGCGGCTTCGCCACAGCGGCTTCGGTGTACATCTCCAAGGTGATCCCGCCGGCGACACTGAACAGGCCGGTACCCCACCGACGCCAGATGGCCTCGCCCTCGGCGATCAGCTCGGGGTCGACCCAGTCGGGCACGGCCTCGAACTCCTCGAACAACTCGACCAGCGCCGGCGGGGGATCGTCGATGCTGTCGAGGCCGTCGGTGAGTGCTTGGTCGAGGAGCGCTCGGGCCGCGTCGCCGCCGATCGTGCCGTAGACCTCGTCGACGAACCGTTCGGCGACCGGATCGGTGCGGAACATGTCTGCGGCGAAGGTGCGCAGGTTCTCCTGCTCCGGGAAGAGGTCCTTCCCGGTGGCGCGGCGGACCAGCGCCCGGGCGCGTCGGAGGCGCCGGTTCGCCATCGCGGACTCATAGCCGACCGCGGCGGGAAACGCGGGAGCGTCGGACGACAGCGAAGTGGACACGTGAACTCCAAACAGGTGAGACGGATCTTCATATGTGTATCACTCGGTGGCGGACTCGTGTACGGGCGGTCGTGGACGTTGACTTCAAGCGGACATGAAGTTGCACCGTGGTTGGACATACCGACCGACTCGAGGAGACACCGATGCGCCGCGTTCTCGCCGACCTGTGGGAAACCATCAGCGACAGTCCGTTTCCCGGACTGACCACACATGCCTACCTGTGGACGTCGAACCGGAACGTCCTCTTCTACTCGGTTGCCTCCGACGCCGAGTTCGACGACTTCGAGCGGCTCGGAGGAATCGATCACCAGTACCTGTCGCATCAGGACGAGGCCGGGCCGCAGCTGGGCGCGATCTCCGAACGCTTCGGGGCGACGCTGCACGCGCCGGCCGCCGAAGCGGACCGGATCGGCGGCCACGCTCGGATCGGGGTTGCCGTCGCGGACCGGCACATCGACGACAACGGGGTCGAGGTGATCCCGACACCCGGCCATTCCCCGGGGAGCACGAGCTACCTCGCGACAGGCGCCGACGGCGACCGGTACCTGTTCACCGGGGACACTCTCTACCGCAACGCCTCGGGGCGATGGACCGCCGGTTACCTACCGGGTATCAGCGACGCGGACCAGCTCGCGGCGAGTATGGAACTCCTGGGAACGCTCGATCCGGACGTCGTCATCTCCAGTGCCTATGCGGGTGACTCCGCCGTTCACCGGGTCGACGCGTCGACGTGGAGCGCGGATGTCGCGGAGGCCGCCCACGGTGTGCGGGCGGCCGTCGACCGGCAGGCCTAGTCGAACAGACGTCGGAACAGGTTGGTCTCGGCGAGGTCGACCAGTTCGTCGCCACGTCCCGACAGCACGGTTCGCAGGGCGTACAGCGTGAACCCCTTCGCCTGGGCGGCGGTGATCGCCGGCGGAATGGACAGCTCCTGCCGGGCGGTGACGACGTCGAGCAGGGCCGGACCGTCGTGGGCGAGGAACTCGTCGACCGCGTCGGCGAGATCGTCGGGCTGCTCGACCCGGCGGCCTCGGATGCCGACCGACTCCGCCAGCGCGGCGAAGTCCGGGTTCTCCAGATCGGTTCCGTAATTGACGAATCCGGCGGCCTTCATCTCGACCTCGACGAAGTTCAGGGACGAGTTGTCGAAGACGACGATCTTCACCGGCAGCCGGTTCTGCGTGATGGTGAGCAACTCGCCGAGCAGCATCGCCAGCCCGCCGTCGCCGGCGAGCGCGATCACCTGGCGGTCGGGAAAGGCGGTCTGCGCACCGATGGCCTGGGACACCGCGTTGGCCATCGAGCCGTGGGTGAACGAACCGATCAGGCGGCGGGCACCGTTCATCGCGAGGTAGCGAGCCGCCCAGACCACCGGTGAACCGACGTCGGGGATGAACACCGCGTCGTCGCCTGCCTTCTCGCTGATCAGGCGGGCCAGGTACTGCGGGTGGATCGGTGCCCGGTTGCGGTCGTTGCCGGCGAGGTCGTCGAGGCGGCGCCGCGCCGTGGCGTAGTGGGCCAGCGAGGTCGACAGGTGTTCGGAGTCGCGGCCGGTGGTGATCGACGGCAGAAGCGCTCGGACGGTGTCGCCGACGTCACCGACGAGTGGCAGGTCGACGGGACAGCGTCGGCCGATCTGCTCACCGCGGATGTCGACCTGGATGATCGTCGCCTTCGAGGGATAGAACTGTTCGTACGGGAAGTCGGTGCCGAGCATGAGCAGGGTGTCGCACTTCTCGATCGCGCGATACCCCGACGAGAAGCCCAGCAGCCCGGTCATTCCCACGTCGTAGGGGTTGTCGTACTCGGTGAACTCCTTGCCGCGCAGCGCATGCACGATGGGGGCCTGCAGGACCCGCGCCAGCTCGACGACCACGTCGTGGGAGTCCTTCACCCCGGCACCGGCGAGAATGGTCACCCGCTCGGCGGCATTGAGAGTGGCAGCGGCACGCGCGATCTCGCCGTCGGTGGGACGTGTGACGCGCGGGATGTGGCGGATGGGGGCGCCCGCTCGTCGCTTCGGGCACGGCGCGAGGAAGGTCTCGCCCGGGATGACGAGCACCGCGACGTCCTGCTTCTCGACGGCGGTGCGCAGCGCGATGTCGAGCAGGCGCGGCATCTGCTCGGGAGTGCTGACCATCTCGCAGAAGGCACTGCATTCCCGGAACAGCTGCTCGGGGTGCGTTTCCTGGAAGTAGCCGGTGCCGATCTCGGTCGCGGGGATGTGCGCGGCGATCGCGAGGACCGGAACACGACTGCGGTGTGCGTCGAACAGTCCGTTGATCAGATGCAGATTGCCGGGCCCGCAACTTCCCACGCACACCGCGAGTTCACCGGTGAGGGCGGCTTCCGCGGACGCGGCGAAGGCCGCCGACTCCTCGTGCCGGACATGCCGCCACGAGATGGTGTCGTTCCTGCGCAGGGCATCGGTGAAACCGTTGAGCGAATCGCCTGGTAGCCCGTGGACGCGCCGCACTCCCGCACGGTCGAGCTCCTCGACGATCCTCTCCGCGACTGTGGTCGACATGGCGATCCGTTCGGTCGGGGTCGGTGTGACCCGACTATAGACGCGAGTCGGGTACCGCCGGCGGCCACGGAGTTCGGCTCACGCTGATCCTCTTGGGCGTCGTCCGGCTCATGGCAGTGTGAGAATCGACGCATGCCTCGACGCGGTGAACCCCTCCGTAAGCTCGGATTCCTGACCATCGGACGCTTCGACGGCGACAACCCTCGCCCCGGCCACCTCGAAACGCTGCGGATGATCGAGCTCGCCGAACAACTCGGCTTCGACAGCGTGTGGGTGCGCAACCGCCACTTCCAGTACGGCATCTCCTCACCCGTGGCAGTGCTGGCGGCCGCCGCGGTGCGGACCAGCCGCATCGAGCTGGGCACCGCGGTGATCCCACTCGGTATGGAGAACCCGCTGCGCCTGGCCGAGGATCTGGCGACCGTCGACATCCTCAGCGACGGACGTCTCAATCCAGGTGTGTCCGTGGGCGTCCCGATGCGCTACGACGACTACAAGACTGCGATGTATCCCGAAACCCATGCGCTGGAGAACTTCTCGAAGGACCGGGTGGTGCGGCTGCTGGACGGCCTGCGCGGTGAACCGGTCAGCGACTTCGAGGGGACCGTCGGGATCGAGACCTTCTCGCGGCGAGTGCAACCGCACTCACCCGGCCTGGCCGATCGGGTCTGGTACGGAGGCGGACTCAGCTCGGCGATCTGGGCGGGCCGGCAGGGGATCAACTACCTGACCTCCTCGGTGGTGACCGTCGAGGGAACACGGTCGCGAGACTTCGCCACCATTCAGGCCGAACACATCGACGCCTACCGCGCCAATCACATCGATCCCGACCGTGCGCGGGTCTCCCAGGGACTGGTGGTCATCCCCACGGACTCGGCAACCCCGAGCCAGGTCCGGAAATACCGGGCCTATGCCGACAGCCGATACGAGCGCACGCTCACCCCGCAGGGTCCGCGTGGCCTGCTGTTCTCGCCGGACCACGTCGGGCCGTCCGACGAGCTCGCCGAGAAGCTCTATGATCACGCGGGATTCCAACGCGCCACGGAGGTGGCCTTCGCGTTGCCGTTCTCCTTCGATGAACCCGATTACCTGCAGATCGTGGGTGACCTCGCCGGACGGCTCGGGCCGGCGCTCGGCTGGGCGCCGGCCGGGGGCGATGTGTAGCAAAAGTGCGTGCTATACACCGTCTTTCGCTACGAAATCCCGGTGGCCGGCGTCGCGGGTTCCACCGGCTGGCGCAACAGCGTCCGGAGTCTGTCCGGCGCGACCCGGCGGAAGTCGCTGAAATAGATCTCGTGGTGATGGCCCCGCATGGTCAAACCGTTGTCGGGTATGAACCGATCGTGCATCTCTGCCAGCACCGGGCCCTCGTCGTCGAACGAACCGTGGTGAAGCGTCTGGACGCACAGTCCCTCGTCCAGGGATGCGATGCGGAGGTCGTCGAGGCGCGGCGGTGGTTTCTTCGAGCCGACCCGCAGGACGGCGGCGTCGAGCAGTCCGTCGTCGATCCAGTCCGGGATCATCAGCATGAGAGTCCAACTCCAGCGGCCCTTGTCCCGAGCACCGGTGAAAGCGCTCATGTCCTCGGCCCACCAGAGACCCTCGAGCGGGGGGACGACGTAGTCGCGGCCCAGCTCGCCTCGGCTCGCGAACTTCAGGGTGTACGCGACCGGGTAGAGCGTCTCGATGGTCGCCACGAACTGTGGCGTGGTGTTCGGGTCTCCCGACCCGTCGATCATGACGTAGCGCATCACGGGTACCTCGAGCACACGTATCCGGCCCCGATGGGCCTTGTACGCGTCGAATGTCTTCTTGAAATCGACCTTCTCGGGCACGCCGACGACCCTATCCGGGAATGCGCCGCCGCTCATAGGTTCGGAGGGCGAGGAAGTACGAGGCCCCGCCGATGGCAACACTCCAGGCGAGTGCCGCGATCACGCTCCCGGCAGGGACCGAGGCGTCGGTGAGGGTACCGCGCAGGACCTCGATGACGGGCGTGAAGGGCTGATACTCCGCGAACTGCCTCAGCCCGGCGGGCAGCGACTCGGCCGGGACGAAACCCGTGCTGAGAAAAGGCAGGATCGTGAGGAACATCGGTGTGTTGCTGGCCGTCTCCACGCTTTTCGCCGCCAGTCCGAGATAGACCGACAGCCAGATCAATGCGATCGCGAACACGCTGGTCACCCCGAACGCGCCCAGCCAGTCGAGAGGGCCGGCCGTCGGTCGGAACCCGATCGCGACCGCAACGGCGAGGACGAGGACGATGCTGAACAGTGCCTGGAGCAGGCTGGCCACCACGTGACCGGTCAGGACCGCGGAGCGGGCGATGTCCATCGTGCGGAATCGGTTGATGATTCCCGCGGTCATGTCCATCGCCACGACGATGGCGGTACCCTGCACCGCTGACGCGACGGTGACCAGCACGATCCCGGGCACCACGTAGTCGAGGTAGGTTGCCCGCCCGCTGTCACCGGATTGCGTGGTCATCCCGGCGCCGAGCTGCCCGCCGAACACGAAGACGAAGAGCAGCAGGAAAACGACCGGGATTCCGACCAGCATCACGGTGAGTGCCGGGAACCGGAGGAGCCGACGAACGTTGCGGCGGATCATGACCCGCGAATCCGACACCGTGTGGGCCAGGGCCGTCATGATCCCGCTCCGGACTGATCCGGGTCGGGGACCTCGGGAGCCGGGTTGCCCGTGAGGGCGAAGAACACGTCGTCGAGTGTCGGCGCATGGACGCTCACGTCGGCGACCGGTACCCCTGCGGCCTCGAGCCGATTCAGAGTGGTCCGGATCGTGGCGACGGTGTCGTCTGTCGCGATGTCGAGGCGCCGTGAGTCGGTGACGCGACGCGCATCCGGGAGCAGCGAGGCCGCCGCGTCGAGCGAGTCGCGGTCGGCGAACGTCAGGCGCACCTCGGAGGCGTGAACCCGGCTCTTCAACTCCGCAGCTGTTCCCTCGGCCACGATGTGTCCGTGGTCGAGGACGGCGATGCGGTCGGCGAGGTGGTCGGCCTCCTCGAGGTACTGCGTGGTGAGGAAGATCGTGACGCCGTCGGCGGCGAGCCGGGAGATGGTCTCCCACAGCATCCGACGACTCCTGGGGTCGAGTCCTGTGGTCGGTTCGTCGAGGAAGATGACGCGCGGGATCGCCACGAGCGTCATCGCGAGATCGAGCCGCCGGCGCATTCCGCCGGAGTACGTCGACACCGGGCGGTCGGCGGCCTCCACGAGGTCGAACTGTTCGATCAACTCCTGCGTTCGTGCCCGCCCGCTGCGCCGGCCCAGCCGGCGAAGGTCGGCGATGAGAGCGAGGTTGTCTCGCCCGCTGAACAGATCGTCGACGGCGACCGACTGGCCGGTGACGCCGATGATCGCTCTGACCGACCGGGTCTGCGCGACCGTGTCGTAGCCGCCGATGGTCACCGTTCCCGAGTCGGCGGGGAACAGGGTCGAGGCGATGCCGACGGTCGTCGTCTTCCCGGAACCGTTGGGGCCCAGGAGCGCGGTCACGCCGCCCGCGGGAACGTGCAGATCGATGCCGTCGAGAACACGGTGCTCGCCATAGCTTTTCGTGAGTCCGCTGATCTCGATGTCGGCGGCGGCGGTCAACCGATCGGGTCCGTCGTCGTGCCGCGTGCGTCGATCATCGATCGTCGGCGTCGAGTCGTGCCGCGACGTCGGCGGGGAATCCGCCGGTGGCGACCGGGACCCAACTCGTCGGCGTGATGCGGATCAGCGACTTGCCCTGGGTCCGCATCGCGGCGCGGTACTCGTCCCAATCCGGATGCTCACCGGAGATGCTGCGGAAGTAGTCCACGAGTGCATCTTCGGCCTCGGGCATGTCGAGCACCTCGGCGTCGCCGTCGACCTGGACCCAGGCGCCGTTGAAGTCGTCGGAGAGCACCACGACGGTGGCGACAGGAGTGTGCCGGAGGTTCGCGGCCTTGGCCCGACCGGGGTAGGTCGAGATGACGATGCGACCCTGTTCGTCGACCCCGCCGGTGACCGGCGACATCTGCGGACTGCCGCTGGATCGGACGGTGCTGAGGATCATGTGGTGACGCGGCCGGATGAACTCGAGCAGTCCGGCACGGTCGACGACATCGGCTTTCGCGACTGTTCTGGCCATGCCGCCGACTTTACGCGGGGACCGGTGTCGGAGTGGGCCCCGTTCCGATTCGGGTGAGGTGCCGGACTCAGTCGGGTAGTGCGGCGACGAGGCCCGCCTGGACCGCGTAGACCGGGGCCATGGACTTGCCGTCGACGGTGACGGCATCGTCGGTGTTGATCACGATGATGATCGTCGTGTCCGACTCGTAGTCGTGGAACAGCGAGGTGTTGTATCCCGGGAAATCGCCGTCGTGGCCCCACCATCCGTCGCGGTTCCCGATACCGATGCCATATCCGGAGGTGGCGGTGTTGGGCGCCGGCGAGGTGAGAATCGAATCCCGGCGGAGCTGCTGAGTCGCCGGATCCAGGACACCCTGTCCGGTGAACAGCGCTTCGCCCCAGGTCTGCAGGTCGTCGATCGTCGATATCACGGCGCCCGCGGTGGAGGCGAAGGATGGATTCCAGCGAGTGGAATCGACCGTCTTACCGTCGGATTGACCCTGGTCGGTCAGTCCGTTCAGGTGTGGATCGGGGATCTCGACGGACCCGCCGGGCCATGAGGACTCGTCCATTCCGAGCGGCGTGAAGATCCGGTCGGCGAAGATCTCGCCGATGGGTTTGGCGAGCACCTTCTCGATGACCAGACCCAGCAGGACGTAGTTCGTGTTCGAGTACTGCCAGCCCTGCCCCGGCGGGAAGCTCGGTGGCAGCGCCTTCGCGGTGTCCACGAGTTCGGTGGGGCTCCACACGCTTTCGGGATCGGCGAAGAACCTGCGGTCGAAGGCCTCGGAGGCGGTGTACGACGGTATGCCGCTGGTCATGTCGGCGACCTGCCGCAGCGTCGCGGTGCCGTTGGGTGCGTCCGGGACATACTTCTCGATCGGATCGTCGAGGGAGACCCGGCCCTCCTGCACGAGTTGGAGCAGGAGCGTCGCGGTCATCGTCTTGGTGAGTGAACCGATCCGCGTATGGTCCGCGGGTTCGGTGGGCTCGTTCCCGCCGGCCGCCCGCACACCCGATGTCCCCGTCCAGGTTCCGGCCGGCGAGATGACCCGGGCGATGACGCCGGGGAGGTCGCCGGCGGCGCGCGTGTCGTCGATCGCCTTCTGGAATGCCGCAGCGGTGTCGGCGGGCACCGAGGTCGTCTGTCCCGAACCGGACGCCGGTGCCGACGATCCCGTACCCGACGCCGTCTCCGAGGGCGAGCACGCGACGAGGCCGAGTGCGGCCACCGCACCGAGCGTCGTCATACGGAGGAGGACGGTGGCGCGCAGAGGCTTTCGGCTCATCCGCTCACTGTAGCGGCAGACCGGCGCGGCGAGGTGGATTGAGACAAAAGCCGCAAAGGTTCCGGCGAGGAGTCACATGCGGTGTGCCAGCACCGGCGGGACGGGGTAGATGTCGATGGCCGTGGCGAGTTTGGCCGCGACCGCCCGCTCCCGCGCGACCGCGTCGAAGCCGTGTCCGTCCGGTCGGTCCGGTACAGACGTACCGGAATCCACGACGGTCCAGTCCGAGCCGGCCTCGATCAGGGACCGGTGTTTGGTGGAGTAGTACCCCGGCATCGCCACGACCGCGACCCCGGGATCGCCCGCGGCCGCGGCCATGAGATGCGGGTGGAACCGGGTACTGATCCACGTGTTTCGATGCCCGGCGGGCAACCCGCCACTCCACACGTCGCGGAAGTTGAGGACGGTGGCGCCGGCCAGGCGCGGACCGAGGAGGTAGGGAACCTCGTTGTCGTGCCCCGGGATTCCTTCGACGACGGTGACCGCCGATCCGGGCACGTCCCAGGCGTCGAGGGTCGCGTGCACGAAATCGGCCAGGGCCTCGACGCCGGTCGCCCGTGGCCCGACGAAACGCTCGGTGAGATCGGATTGGAGGCAGAGTACGACACCCCGTTCGGCCGGCGGGTCGGTGCGGTACAGCGGAGGTCGGGGCCGGTGCAGAGCCAGCCATGCATCGTCACCGGAATGCCGTGCCGCGACGGCGCCGTCGAGTACGTCTACCGACGCGGTGTCGCGCACGTCCACGATGTCGAATGCGGCGAACGCCTCGGTCAGCGCGGCCCGAGCCCGGCCCTGCAGTGCGGGAACGAGTCCCTGACCGGTCGCGGCGAGTCGGGCGCCGGATCGCCGGGCCACTCCGGCGGCGGCGACGAACAACGAAACGTGGTGCGGCCACACGGTGTTGAGGTAACCGCCACCGAGTAGGTGAATGGTGGTCGCCGAGTGCAGGAGGTCGATACCCGCGGTCACGCGCGGCGCGAGACCGGAGTCGAGCGCAGCGGACGACACCCATTCCCAGGGGTCCTGTTGTTCGGCGTCCGCCGCGTAGGTGGTCAACTGCCACAGCGTGTCGACGACGAGCATGTTCGGATGTGCGTCGTGCAGCAGCGTCGTGGCCGTACCGGGGCTGTGGCAGTCCAGCACGACCGTGGCGTTCGGGCGCACCCGAGCCAGATGTCGCAGCCACGTCCGGGCGATGAGTTCGTCGCCGTAGTTCGGATGACCGGCCGGGGCCACCAGATAGATCACCTCGCCGGTGCCCATCGCGCGGCCGAGCCGGGAATCGGCGGTGCGGTGCCGGACCGAAATGCCGATGCGGTCGGCGAGGATGCCCGCGGTCCGGAACAGCGGACGGTCGGTTGCCGGTCGTCTCGTCACGGTCCCCAACGTTACGGCGTGCCCGGGCATCGGCCCCCGCCGGACGGTGTGCCGGGGGGCCCGCGAGAGCTACCCGAACGTGCCCTCGAGGTAGGCGAGTGCGGCCTTGGTGTCGGCGATGGGGCCGCGGTATCCGATGTAACCGTCGGGCCGGATGACGAACACCGTCGAACCGTCTGGGAGGTAGCCGTCGGCGAACCGGCCGTCGGTGTCGCGGAGCAGCGGTAGATCGGTGCTGCCGACCTGTGCCGTCGCGGCCGCGATCACATGGATGTCGATGTGGCCGTGCGCCTTCGCGGAGATCTCGCCGGCGAGGGATTCGAGAACCGCGACGTCCCCGGTCCCGGCGGTGGCGTCCGCGTACAGGATGAGCGAGTGGTCGACGCCGTCCAGCACGCCGAACAGGCGCACCGGGTGATTGACCGATTCGCGGCTGAGGCCCGTCGCGTCCGGCGCGCGCTCGCCTGCCCGTGGCGCGGCCGGGGCGGTGGGCACCGTCGACCCCGCGACGGCGGGACTGTCGGCGTAGGAGATCAGCAGCTGGGCCTCCCGCCGCATGATGAAGTCCATGTCGGTGGAACCGGCGCCGATGCCCTCGCGAGCGTCTCGGACGGTGCGTCCCACCACCTCCTCGCCGACGGGCCGGCGCTCGAGGTCGTAGCTGTCGAGGAGCGCGTCGGAGGCGACCCCGGTGACGGCGAGCGCGAGTTTCCAGGCGAGGTTGTGCGCATCCTGCACGCCGGTGTTCATGCCCTGCGCACCGGTCGGCGGATGGATGTGGGCGGCGTCGCCCGCGACGAACACGCGTCCGCGGCCGTAGGAATCGACGATCCGATGACTGATGCGGAACACCGACGACCATCGCAGGTGCGAGACCGTTGCGGGCTCGGGCGCGAGCCTGTCGACCACGGCCTGGATGTGGGACAACTCCGGCGCGCGGGTGCCCTCGAAGCCGTGGGCCACACCGTCTCCGCCGGTCGTCGGTGCGACCGCCAGCTCGTCGGGGACCAGCATGGACATCCGGTAGCGGCCGCGGCCGGGCAGCGGGATGCACACCAGTTGGTCGTCGGTGGTGCCGTCCGCGGTCTGGTGCATCGATCGGATGGCGTAGCCGCGGGGCATCGACCAGTCCACCACGACGTCGCCGAGCATGTACTGCTCGGTGAAGGCGCCGCCTTCGAAGCTCAGCCCCAGTCCCTTGCGCACGACGCTGTGCGCACCGTCGGCGCCGATGAGATAGCCCGCCCGGACGGTGGTTTCCCCGTCCTGACCCGTGAGGGTGACGGTCACGCCGTCTGCGTCCTGCTCGAATGCCGAGACCGCCGTGCCCCGATCGATCTCGGTGCCCAGATCGGAGAGTCGCTCACGCAGGATGCGCTCGGTCGCGTACTGGGGGAGCAGGTGGAAACGGTAGGGAACATCGGGCGGTGTCGTGAGGTCGACCCGTGAGACCTGACTTCCGTTGACGTAGACGAGCTGACCGCGCATCTCCAGGCCGGCGTCGAGCACCGGTCCGACGACGCCCATGCTCTCGAACACCTCGAGCGTGCGGGGCTGGATGCCGACAGCTTTGGCGTACTGCGGAGGTTCGAGGAGCGGATCGACGATGCGGACACGGATTCCGCGCCTGCGTAGTTCGACGGCGGCGGTCAGGCCGATGGGTCCGGCACCGGCGATCAGGACATCTGCTTCGGTCATGGAATCCTCCTGTGGTCGGCCGGTCGCCGATGCTCAGGAGATTATCGGCCGATCGCGCCGACCGGGTGACAAGTCGGAGAAAGCGGACGCCGAACAGACGTCACCGAGCGGCGGACTACCGCGGGATGGCGGCGGGACCGATCGCCCGTGCGCCCAATCGCACGACCCTGGCCCGCAGTTCGCGGTCGGCGGTGACCACGATCCGCTCCCGGTGCGGGCTCGAGTCGGCGACGACCTCGACGATCGTGTCGTCGCCTTCGGCGGGTGCCTCGACGACCCGGACGTGTTCGCTCGCCTCGACTCCGCGAGCCCGGCCCTCGACGACGAGCACCACCTCGAGCGGTCCCGGCAGTCCCGCGAGGCCACCGAGGGCGACGGCCTCGAGTCGCGTCCGCAGTCGTTCGGCGGCACCACGGCGATCGCGCCACCAGCCGTCGGGCACCGAACCGACGGCGTTGGCGCCGTCGACGACCAGGAGGGGACGGGCATCGTCCGCGCTGTGGGACCGGAGTCCGGACGGATCAGTCATGCCGACCATCAGCGCACACAGTGCGCGCCGGGGCAAGTGGGCCGTGATCGCCCGCCCGGGTCGTCCCGTCAGATGTCGCCGTGGCAGAAGCGGTTCGACGGGTCGAGGGCGGCTTTGATCTCGTCGAGACGTCGTCGGTGGTCCGAGCTGTACGCGTCGTCGGCGCGGGCCACCCGTTCGGTACCCGAGGTGAAGTTGAGATAGGCGGCGCCGGTGACGTACGGCGCAAGCTCGGTGCGGGTCACGCGCAGCGTCGACTCGACCGCCAGCGCCACCTGGGGGTCGGGCACCGCCGCGACGAGTTCGAGGAGGAACCGTCCCGTCCGGGCCCGGTCGTTGGGCGCGTGCTCCGCGCCGCGGGCGATCGCTCCGCCGGCGTGGCGGATCTCGCCGATCACGATCAGCGGTGCCGATGCCGGGGCGGGCCGGACCCTCGCGGCGACGATGTCGACGGCGACGTCCGGGAGGTCGTCGAACCATTCGGTGGTGACCATCACCGGCATCGGTTCGGTCGGATCCATGCTGACGGCGTCGATCGCGGCGAACGGCAGCACATCCCACATGTCGACGACGGGCGTGCGCCAGTCGCGCCATTCGTCGACGACCGCGCGACCGGCGTCGAGATCGCCTGACCAGCATCCGCGCACGACGGCGAAGCTCCGGCCGCGTAGCGGTTCCGGGACGTCGTCGGTGGGCGGGAGGTTGAGGATGGCGACCGCCGAGGTCAGCGCGTCCGACTGCGCGGGTGCCCAGTCCCGGAATCTGCGGATGATCTCTTCGGCGTCGGCGGCAGGGTAGAAGAGGTTGCCCGCGTACACGGTCGACACCTCGACGAGCGAGATCTCCATCGACGTCACGACGCCGAGGCCGCCTGCGCCGGCGCCCTTCAACGCCCAGAAGATGTGCGGGAAACTGGTGTCGGTGACCCGGATCGGCGTGCCGTCGGGGGTGACCAGGTCGAACGAGAGCACGTGGTCGGACGCCAGGCCGAAGCGCCGACCGAGCCAGCCGAAGCCGCCGCCCAGGGTGTATCCGATCGCACCGACACCACTCGCCGAGCCCATCAGCGGCGCCAGTCCGTATGGCGTGGCGGCGTCGACAACCGTCCGCCAGGTGGCGCCCGCACCCACGCGCGCGGTCCGGGTGACCGGGTCGACGCTGACCGACGCGAGGCGGGAGGTGTTGATCAGCAACCCGCCGTCGGCCGGCCTGCCGGTGCCGTGCCCGGTCGCCTGCACGGCGACGCGCAGGTCCTCCTCGACGGCGAAACGGACCGCCTCCACGACATCGAAGTGGTTGGCGGGAACGGCGATCACGGCGGGACGATGCACGTCGAGCCGGCTGAAACCCGATCGTGCGTCGACGTAGCCCGCGTCGCCGGGACCGTAGACGTCACCCGCGATCCGATCGCGGAGTTGTGCGAGCACCGAGGTGCGGGTTCGGACGGTGAGGCGTTCGGTGTTCTCGGGCGTGGAGGAGGCGGGTGTTGCGGTCATCGGCAGGTCCTCGGTTGCGGCCGGAGCGGTCCGGCAGGATTCGTCGGGCTCCGGTCGGCGCCGGATTCCCGACAAGGGTCGCCGAAGGTCCTTGGATGCGACTTGAGACGGACTTGGTGCGCTCAGGCGGGGGAGGTGAGTCCCCAGGTCGACGCCAGTGCGTCGATCCTCCGGACCAGCCCGTCCGCCTCCTGTGCGAGTGCGGTGTCGCGCGCGGCGGACAGGGTCGCGCCCACAACGGAGGCCGGGCGACCGTTGGCGTATTCGTACCGGGCGCGGACGATCAGACGGTGTGCGTCGGCATAGCGTTCGCCCGTGCGGCCGGCGAAGTCCGCGGCCCGGTCGAGGAGCGTCGCGGCGTCGGTGAGTTTGCCCGCGACCACCAGGACCTCGGCGTGCAGGCCCAGCCAGTAGCCCTCACCCGTGCGCGGATGGTCCTCCATGCCGATGTCGTCGGCCCCGAGCCGGTCGATGTGCTCGAGTGCTTCGTCGAGGTCGCCGGTCATCGCCCGCGCCCACCAGTACATCCGTTCGCCGCCACGACGGAGGTAGGCGAGCGCGGCGGCGCCGTCGGACATGATGGCCGGACCGGCATCCAGAACCCACTCTGCGTCGCCGAGCATGGACGCCGCGCCGACCGCGAAGATGGCCATGCCGAACTGCGACCGGGGATCGGGATGGGCGTCGGCCATCGTCGCGAACAGCGCCCGGCCGGCATCGGAGCCGAGGTGCACCGTCGCCGCCCAGCCACGGAAACCGCGGGCCATCGCGAGCTGATCGTCGCGCAGGCCTTCGACATCGACGTCGATCGGCGCGTAGGTCTCCAGGATGCGATGCGCCGCACCGAAGTTCCCGCGGTGGAAGTCGTCGATACCGGCGGCGTGCATGCCCAGGTGGGTGACGACCGGGTCGTCGGATCGTTCGGCGCGCCGACGCAGGTCCTGCGCGAGGCGGTGACCGGTCTCGGTGTCCGCGATCTGGATGTGGGCCGCGCAGCGTGCGTAGTCGAGGGTCGCGAGCAGGCGGGTGTCGCCCAGTGTCGATGCCAGCGTCCGGGCGCGCTCCTGCAGGACGGGGTCGGCGGCGAAGTAGCCGTGCGCCGCGACCTCGCCGGCCAGCTGGGTGGTGATCGCGACGAGTTCCGCCTGCTGGTCGCCGGTCGAGCGGGCGAGCGTCGCCGCATCTCCGAGATGTCTGCGTGCGCCGTCGAAGTCGTAGGTGCGCAAGGCGATGTCACCCGCGGTGAGCAGTGCGATGGTGGTGCGTTCCCGATCGGCCAGCGGTCCGGCGGACCACAGGTGCCGGGCGACTCTCGTCACCGCATGCGGCGAGGAGTTGCCGGCGAGGGCGTCGGCGATCGCGAGGTGCAGCCGTCGCGCGCGCATCGCGGCGATGCCGTCCGCGATCGCCTCCCGGATGATGTCGTGGCTGAACCCGAAACCGAACGGATCATCCGGTCCGAGGTCGATGACCCCCGCACCGCCCGCGGGCTCGAGCAGGTCGAGTGCCTCGTCCACCGGGCGGTTCGCGGCGGTCGCCAGGAGGACGAGGTCCACGCGGGTTCCGATGAGCGACGCCAGCTCGAGGAGTTCGGTCGTCTCCGGCGACAATCCGACCAGTCGCTGGCGGACCACATCGCGGACACCGGACGGGACCGCGGTGCCGGCGATGGACCCGCGATCGGCCAGGATCCGGGCCAGCTCCCTGACGAAGAAGGCGTTGCCGCCGGTTCGTCGCTCGATCGACGACACGGTGGCGACCTCCGGCCACTGCCGGGTCTCGCGCCGGATGAGTTCGGAGATGTCGTCGCCGCTGAGCGGTCCGACGTGCAGGCGCCGGTGTTCCGGGAGACGGGCCAGCGTCGCCAGCGTGGTGGCGACGACGGGTCGTGCCGACGGCGAACGCAGCGAGGCGAAGAACGTCACGCCGGTGGTCCGTCGTGCGGCCATGTGCGCGAACAGTTCCAGCGACGCACCGTCGGCCCACTGCAGGTCGTCGAGCACGATGATCAGCTTCGCCGTCGCGGCCACTCCGTCGAGGAGATCGGCGGCCTGGTCGTAGAACTGGAATCGGGCGGCCGCATCGGGCATCTGCCGGGGCGGCGGGATCACGTTGACGCCTTCGGTCACCATCCGGCCGAGCGAGCTGTCGAGGAGACGTTCCCGATCGGCGGGATCGAGCCGGGGCAGCACCGCACCGAGGATCTGCACCCATGGCCACATCGACGGCGCGGCCGGGTCGTCGACGCAGCGTCCCCACAGGACCAGCAGATCGGCGGCACCCGCGGCTCGGCGGCCGGCTTCGTCGATCAGCGCGGTCTTTCCCGCGCCCGGCTCACCCTCGACCACGACGACGCCCCCGTGCCCCGACATCGAGGCGAGCACTGCGCGATGCAGGGCGGCGAGTTCCTCGGTCCGGCCCACGACCGACGGCGTCTCGTCGGGTTCGAGGGTGTCGACACCGTGGTCGGGAACGGTGTCCGCCGGGGTCGTCGGGCCGGGGTCGGCGAGGTCCGACGCGATGGTCGCGGTGTCCGGGCGGGGCGCCCTCGGCACGTCGAGATGCGGAGCGTGGTCGAGGATGTCGCTCTCGAGGGTCCGGAGCCGCGGTCCCGGGTCGACGCCGATCTCGTCGGCCAGGATTCGACGGGCGGTGGCGATCGCACCGAGGGCGTCGGACTGGCGACCGAGACGGTAGAGCGCCGTGGCGAACAGCACCCACAGTCCCTCGTCGAGAGGCGAACGCGCGACCTCGCTCTCCAGTTCGGTGACGAGCAGACGGTGGTCGCCGTCGGCCATCCGGGCCTCGAAGGACATCTCCCGAGCGGCCTGCACCATGCGGTCGAGGTGTCCGGCGGCCTCGTCCCGGAACGCCAGGCCCTCGAACTCCGGCAGCAGGGGGCGATAGTCGTCGAGCACCTGTGCCAGGAGTGGTGCGGCCCCCGCCGCGTCGCCCCGCTGCATCAGGGTGCGTGCGGAGCCGAGCCGCGCGGTCAGCCGACGCGCGTCGACCTGCTCGGCGGTCGTGGGGAGGCTGTATCCGGTTCCGTGGGTGAGCAGGACCGTGGAGGGGGTCCGTGGCTTCCGGTGTGGTTCGAGGGCCTTGCGCAGACCCGAGATGTAGGACTGGAGTGACACTTCCGCCCGCTCGGGGGGTGAATCGCCCCAGATGCCCTCGATCAGACTGTCGGCGCGCACCGGCGCGCCCTCGGCGAGGATCAGCTGGGCGAGCGTCGCCCGCTGCTTGCGCGTGCCGAGTTCGACGGGGTCGGAACCGATCTGAGCCCCGAGGCCGCCCAGGATCGTGTAGGAGAGTTCGGGCATCAGCGTGAGTCTAGGTGGTGACCGCAGCCGTGGGGCGGTAGTGGCGAACGCGCCCGGCGACCCCCAGTGCGACCGAGCCCGGATGTCGGTGACCGGGAGTAGCTTGGCTGCCATGACTCTCGCACTGGGCATGATCACCGTCGACGCGCTCGCGCCGGCACCACTGGCGACGTGGTGGGCCGACCAGCTCGGCGGTCGGATCGTCGAGGAGAACGACGGGTACTTCGTCGTCGTCGCAGTCGGGGAGGGCACCCCGCTGTTCGCGTTCCAGCAGGTCGAGGACCCCACACCGGGGAAGAACCGCATCCATCTCGACCTGACGACCGACGATCTCGAGTCGGAGGTCGGGCGACTCGTGGCCGCGGGCGCCACCAAGATCGCCGATCGCGAGATGCCCGGCTTCGCGTGGGTGACCCTGGCCGACCCCGACGGCAATCAGTTCTGTGTGTCGGCCAGGCACGAGGCGGAGGCGACGTCCTGACACGCAGGCATGTCGTCCGGCCGACCGACGGGTGCCCCTGATGGGATTCACTCGTGCCGAACTCCTCGGCTATCAGGACCGCACCGTCGACGATCTGGTCGGCGAAGGGTGCAGGCTGCTGTTCGTCGGGATCAATCCGGGTCTCTGGACGGCGGCCACCGGAGCGCATTTCGCGCGTCCGGGCAATCGGTTCTACCCGGCGCTCGCCAAGGCCGGCATCGTCGACCACGTCATCGACGCCTCACGCGGTATGTCCGACGCCGACCGCGCGCTGCTGCTCGACCGCGGTGTGGGAATCACGAATGTCGTGCCGCGTGCCACCGCGACCGCCGCCGAACTGACCGTCGACGAACTCCGTGAAGGCGGACGCCGGCTGCGCGAGCGGGTTCGGATGATCGGCCCGCGGGTCGTTGCCATCGCCGGTATCACCGCCTACCGCAGCGCGTTCGGGCGCCGCGACGCCGTGCCGGGACGGCAGGACGAGACGTGGGATGTGGGCACAGGGGACGGTGCCGAACTGTGGGTGGTTCCGAACCCCAGCGGGCTGAACGCCCACGAGACCGTGGACTCCCTCGCCGCCGCCTACCGTCGGGCCGCGGTCGCCGCCGGGGTGGTGGAGGACCTCAGAAGTCCTCGGAGCTGACGACGCGGCGCCGCACCGACAACAGCTCGACCTCGGGGTGGCCCGCAGCTGACCGTTCGACGGCGTCGAGCACGTCGACGACGTGCCCGCGATCGGCGGCCACCGCACTGACACCGATGACGGTCCGACGATGCACGTCCAGGTGACCCACCTCGGCCGCCGAGACCGTGTACCGCTTGCGGAGATCGGCGACGATCGGCCGTACCACCGACCGCTTCTGCTTCAGCGAATGAACATCACCGAGCAGATAGTCGAACTCGCAGAACCCGATCCACATCAGTGGTCGGTGCGGATCAGCGTCGCCACGTGGTCGGGTACGTACTTGGACAGCGAGCGCGGCGGCCGGTGATAGTTGCCCGACTCGATCGGATGCTTGGGCAGGGACACGCGGGGACGCGGGACCTCTTCATAGTCGATGGTCGACAACAGGTGGGAGATCATGTTGAGCCGCGCGTGCTTCTTCACATCGGACTCGACGACATACCAGGGGCTCAGGGCGGTGTCGGTGTGGACCATCATCTCGTCCTTGGCGCGCGAATAGTCCTCCCACCGATACACCGACTCGAGGTCCATCGGGCTCAGCTTCCACTGCCGGACAGGGTCGTTCATACGTGACCGGAATCGTTTGAGCTGTTCGTCGTCGGACACCGAGAACCAGTACTTGCGCAGCAGGATGCCGTCGTCGATGAGCATCTGCTCGAAGATCGGGGTCTGCCGCAGGAACCGCGAGTGCTCCTCGGGCGTACAGAAACCCATGACCTTCTCGACGCCGGCCCGGTTGTACCAGGACCGGTCGAACAACACGATCTCACCGGGCGCGGGCAGGTGTGCGACGTAGCGCTGGTAATACCACTGGCCGCGTTCACGATCCGTCGGTGCGGGCAACGCGGCGACCCGCGCGATGCGCGGGCTGAGGTACTCGCTGATGCGTTTGATCGTTCCGCCCTTGCCGGCGGCATCGCGTCCCTCGAAGACGACCACCACGCGGGCGCCGGTCTCGCGGACCCACTCCTGGAGTTTGACGAGCTCGGTCTGCAACCGGAACAGTTCCGCCTCGTAGACCTTGTTCGCGATCTTGGCCTGCTTCGGTTTGTCCTTCTTCGACATGAGCAGAAAGACTACGGGGTGCGGACGGCCTCGCGCTCGGATTGCAGTTCGGCGACCGACGCGTCGATGCGCGCCCGGGAGAACTCGTTGATGTCCAGACCCTCCACGATTTGCCACCGCCCGTCGACCGATCGCACCGGGAACGAGCAGACGAGTCCGTCGGGGACGCCGTACACACCCGGCGACGGCAACGCCACCGACGTCCAGTCGTCCGGCCGTGTGCCGAGAACCCAGTCGTGGACGTGGTCGATCGTGGCGTTGGCCGCCGACGCCGCCGACGACGATCCGCGGGCTTCGATGATCGCGGTGCCGCGCCGGGCGACGGTCGGGATGAAGTCGTCGACGAGCCAGTCGCGGTCCGCGGCGATGTCCGCGCCGCTCCGGCGGCCGACCCGCGCATGGAAGATGTCGGGATACTGCGTCGCGGAGTGATTGCCCCACACGGTGACCCGGCTGATCTCGTCGACACTCGCGCCGGTGCGCCGGGCGAGCTGCGCGATCGCGCGATTGTGGTCCAGACGGGTCAGCGCCGTGAACCGTTCGGCCGGCACCTCGGGTGCATGCGCGGCGGCCACCGCGGCGTTCGTGTTGGCGGGGTTGCCGACGACGATCACCCGGATGTCGTCCGCGGCAACGTCGTTGATCACCGAACCCTGGGCCGCGAAGATGTCGGAGTTGGCCGCGAGCAGGTCGGCCCGTTCCATGCCCTTGGTCCGCGGCCGGGCCCCGATGAGCAGACCGAAACTCGCCCCGTCGAACGCCTTGCGCGGATCGTCGAGGACGTCCACCGACGTCAGGAGCGGAAAGGCGCCGTCGTCGAGTTCCATGGCGGTCCCGACCGCGCCGGAGATCGCCTGTGGCAGCTCGAGAAGCCGCAGGGCGACGGGCTGGTCGTGACCGAGCATCGCGCCGGCGGCGATGCGGAACACGCTGGCGTACCCGATGCTGCCCGCCGCTCCGGTCACGGTCACGGTGACGGGCATCCGACGGTTCACGACGCCTTCTCCGTGAGCAGGACCTGAGCCGCCGGTCCGACGAGGACCAGGGCGTGGCCGACGGAATACCAGGTCAGCGGTTCCTTCGTGAACTCGGTGACCCAGGTGTCGGCGCCGGCGCGCGGCCCGGGGCAGGCCATCATCGTCGAGGCGAGGGAGCCCAGGCGCAGCAGTGAGTTGTCGACGCGGAGGTCGCCGATGTGTCGGTTGCAGCCGGCCGACAGGGCGATCCGGTTGGCGGCGGGAAAACTGACCTCCAGCGGTCCGCCGCCGGGGATCTGCTCTCCGGTCACCGCAGTCGAGGTGTAGGTCTTGCCGACGAAGCCGGGGGCCGGGGGAGCCGCGGACGCGGAACCGGCTCCGACGATCGTCGTACCGAGCGCTACGATCACCGCGCTGAGCAGCAACGCCATGCGTAAGCTGATGCGGTGTTCGCGGGCTGGGTGACGGTCGTGCGCGGATCGACGTCCCGGTACGGGTTGACGTCTCTGCGCCGGATGACGGCGTTCGCCGGAGCTCACGTGCACAACGGTAGCCGACCGGACAGGGGTATGGATATGACGAATGTGGGCGCTCCATGGTCCCGGTGACGTGTCGAACCGAGTACCTGACCGGTCGCCATCATCGTTCGGCCACAGCCGCATGGGTCCTCATGGTCGCCGGGATGGTCGCCCTCGTGGCCCTCAACGTCGCCGGGGTCGGCGGTCTGGTCACCTCGGCGGTCTGGTCACCTCGGCGGTTGTCGGCGCGGCAATCGTGGCCTCCCTGCTCGGGGCGGCATTCGGGCGGCTCGGCGAACGAGGCGCTGTCCTGCTGACCGTCGACGAGGACACGGTCTACTTCGGGAACGAGGACCGCACACTGGTCAGCTATCCGCTCTCCTCACTGGTCACGGTCGCGGTGGGCGGGCCGGCGGACGCCACCTCGGACATGACCGGCGAGCGTGCTCGACATCTCACGGTGATCGGGCAGAAGTACCTCAAACTGACCTTCGCGACCCGGGACGGAAAGCCGGTCCCCGCCGACCGGACCCCGCGTGACCGCGACGACGACCCCGACACCGCGCCGGAGACGCACTTCTGGCGGGTCGCCGTCGTGGAAGGGGACCCGGCGGTGGCGGAGGTCCTGGCCCGTCTCCGGCGGCACGCGCCCGAACGCATTGCCACCAGGAAGAAGACCGCGACGTCGGCCGGGCAGCAGCCGCGGGCCGCCGCGGCAAGTGCTCCGCCGGACGAGCCCGTCGATCTGACCCGGCCCTCGACGAGCGGACCGCGGATCGTCGACGCGGGTTCCGACGAAGCGGCGCAACGACTGTGGGAGGAGGCAGCGCGTCGCCACGACGAAGTTCTCGGCGCCTACGGAAGTTACGAACTCGATCCCGCCATGCTGCTCCGGTACCCGGCCGTGACCGACGTGACCGTCGACCAGACGCAGACCTTCCATCTCGCGCTCGACGAGGCGATGGCCCTGCGGACCGACGACTACCCGGGCAACCGCTCGCGCGCCGACGCCTACCAGCAGTCGGTCGCCCGACTGCGGCGGGCCTGGATCGCCTGCGAGAAGAACGGCCGACGGGTGGGGGCGTCCTACCTGGAGCAGGGCGATCAGGACGACCTCGACACCGCGCTCAAGCTCTACAACCACGCCGCGGCCAGCACCACGCCTGCCGAGCAGGCCACCTACTACGGCCGGGTCCGCGACATCGTCAGCACCATGACCGACCGCGGTGTGCTCCACCCGCCCGAGGCGGCGGTGGCCGAACTGCAGGCCGTCACCCGGAGAGCGCTCGAGGCGGGTACGCCGAAGGTGTGAGGTGAGGCGGTAAAGGCCCCGGCCAGGGGAGCCGTCCGGTTACCGGCCTTCCTTGATGAAACGTCCGTCCAGGGTGTACAAACCCTCGGCGCCGTCGGTATTGGCGATCTCCATCCGGATCACGAACTCCTGAGTGTCGCTGATGCGGTCGAGTTCGACCTCCACGCCCACTGCGTCGCGGTCGTACTCGGGGACCGACGCGCGTGTCATCAGGTCGGCACGCACCCGATCGAAGACCTCCGCGGAGATGCTGTCGAAGCGGAAACCGTCGGCTCGATACCGGCCCGCCGAGATGCTCGATGAAGGGAAATAGCCTGGGGCGACGGCAATCTCGCCGCCACGGTCGGCGATCCGGTAGCGGACCAGAACGCCGCCCGAGTTCTGGATGACGCTCGCCGTCACCGGAGAAACGCCGTCGGCGATGCCCTGGATGATGAACTCCTCGATGACGGGTGCGTTCAGCGGGACGCGTGCCGCGGCCAGTTCACGCCGGGCCAGTTCGAAGGACTTCTGGAAGTCAGCAGGGTCGAAGAACTCGGCGACGGTGCCGTCGGGTGTCGCCTGGACGGAGTAGTCCTCGAAGACGCCCTCGCCGGGTTCGATCGTCCCGGTGATGAGCACCGGCGCGTCCGGTGCGCCGCGCTCGATCGCGATTCGTTCGAGTTCGGGTTCGGTGGAGTACGGACGGACGGCCGCAACCATCGGTTCGGTGACCGAGCCGAGCACGTTCGGGTCGATTGTCGTGGCGTCGAAGGTCTTGTTCGCCCGGTCGGTGTTCGGCACCGCCGAGGAATTCGAGTACCCGTCCCCGACGAGGACGCTCGTCGCGCGTCCGGTTGCCGGGTCGAGGACGATCGCCTGATCCGACGAGGAGTCGATCTGATACCTCAGCGCCAGCACGTTGCGCGTCGCCTCCGGCCCTTCGTATTCGACGATCGCCTCCAGCATCCGACGGTGCCGGTCGGCGAGGCTCGCCGCTTCCTCTTCGGTGGACGAGTCGTCGCCGGAATCGAGGGCGGAGTCGAAACCCGACAGCGAGGGTCCCTCCACGTGCCAACCGCCGGCGACGCCGAACAGCAGTGCGCCGGCCACGAGCAGGGTCACCACCGGGTAGGCGAGAGCCCAGCGCCCGGGCTGGTCGTCGAACTCGGGGGTGTCGGTCTGATCGCGCGGCGGCAGTGAGTCCGGCGGCAGTGTCGTGAACGGGGTGTCGGTCAGCGACTGGAAATTCCCCTTGGTCATCGAGGTGATCCAGCGCGCCCGGTACGCGGTGTCGTTCGGTGGGTTGATCGTCGCGGTGACCATGGTCGGTTGCGAGTCGTCGGCGGTGAGGCTGCTGCGGGTGAGCGCCTCGACCTCCACCTGCGGGGCGTCCGGCGACGTCGCGCGCCGGAACTCCGGCAGTTCCGACACCCGGGAAGCGCGGGGACTGACCGCGATGCCGGCGAAGACCAGGGGGATCCCGAAGAACAGCGCGACCCACCAGTCGTTGAATGCACCGAGGCCTACCCCGACCGCGATGAGCAACCCGGCGATCGTCGCGCGCAGGAGACGGAGTCGAACCCTGGTCCGGCGAGTCCTGGTCATGGGCCGTCCTTAGTCCTCGAGCCGAATCGGGTGGACTGATCATAATGTCGGCGTCCTCGGTCGACCAGCGGCCGCGTACCGTTGTTGCTGACCTGACCGCCCGGAGGGGGTGGGTCGCGACGGAACCGGGAACGATCAGGAGAAATGTTTCGGTGGGAAAGCTGAGCAACAGCATGTGGCGCCTTCTGGGCGCCCAGTCGACTCGCAACCAGTCGAAGTCGTTGGGTGTGATCAAGGACGCCGAAGCCCACACCGACTGGGCCGCCGAACTCGCCGACGACGCGTTCGGCGCGGAGGCCGAGAAACTCGACATCGCCGAGAAGCCCGCGGACCGCGCGAAGTTCCTCGCCCTGGTCCGGGAAGCCGCCGACCGCACCATCGACCTGCGGCCCTTCGATGTCCAGTTGCAGGGCGCCCTCCGACTCCTGGAGGGCGACATCGTCGAGATGGCCACCGGTGAGGGCAAGACGCTCGCCGGCGCCATCGCCGCGATCGGCCATGTGCTGCAGGGACATCAGGTCCACGTGATCTCGGTCAACGACTATCTGGCGACCCGCGACGCGGAGTGGATGAAGCCGCTGTTCGACGCCTTCGGCATCACCGTCCACGCGGTCTCGGAGAACTCGAGCCGCGAGGAACGGCGACGCGCCTACACCGGGGACGTCACCTACGGGTCGGTCAACGAGATCGGCTTCGACGTCCTGCGTGATCAGCTCGCCCTGTCCGAAGCGGACCTCGTCTCACCGACACCCGACGTGGCCATCATCGACGAGGCGGATTCGGTGCTCGTCGACGAGGCGCTCGTGCCGCTGGTGCTCGCCGGTTCGACCGAGACCGAGGTGCCGGACGCGGCGATCCACGACGTCGTGTCGCGGATGAAGAACAAGCACTACGAGGTCGACGCGGAGGGCCGCAACGTCACCCTGACCGACGAGGGTGCGGTGTTCGTCGAGGAAGAACTCGGCGGCATCGATCTCTACAGCGAGGAACACGTCGGCACGACGCTCGTACACGTCAGCATCGCCATGCACGCCCACTATCTGCTCGAACGCGACATCCACTACATCGTCCGCGACGGCGGCGTGCACCTCATCAACGCCTCGCGCGGCCGCGTCGCGCAGCTCCAGCGCTGGCCCGACGGGGTCCAGGCCGCGGTCGAGCTCAAGGAAGGGCTGGCGCAGACCGATTCGGGTGAGGTCATCGACACCATCACGGTGCAGGCCCTGATCGGCCGCTACCCGAAGGTCTGCGGCATGACCGGCACCGCGCTCGCCGCCGGCGAGCAGTTCCGCCAGTTCTACGAACTGCGCGTCTCGCAGATCCCGCCGAACACCCCCAACGTCCGGACCGACCTGCCCGACCGGGTCTACGACACCAAGGCCAACAAGGTCGAGGCGATCGTCGCCTACGTCAAGGAGATTCACGAGACCGGACAACCCGTCCTCATCGGTACCCACGACGTGGCCGAGTCCGAGGAACTCGCGTACTTCCTCGACAAGGCCGGGGTGTCGTCGGTCGTGCTCAACGCGAAGAACGACGCCGAAGAGGCGAAGATCATCGCCGAGGCCGGCGCCCGGGACGCCGTCACCGTGTCCACCCAGATGGCCGGACGGGGCACCGACATCCGCCTGGGC
Source organism: Gordonia sp. G4 (assembly GCF_057770005.1). NCBI lineage: Bacteria > Bacillati > Actinomycetota > Actinomycetes > Mycobacteriales > Gordoniaceae > Gordonia > Gordonia sp. G4. Next base: position 4,661,273 of record NZ_CM173442.1, on the reverse strand, counting down.
GGCTCGAAGGACGACGCGGACGCCCACGACGAGGTCATCGAACTCGGCGGGTTGTGCGTCGTCGGCACGGGCCGCCACGACACCGAACGTCTCGACAGTCAGCTGCGCGGACGCGCGGGGCGTCAGGGCGATCCCGGTACGTCGGTGTTCTTCTCCAGCCTCGAGGACCCGGTCGTCACCAAGAACCTCGCGTTCAAGCGAGATCCCGTGTCGCCCAACGAAGACGGTTCGATGGGCAGCAAGGGCGTCGACCTCATCGAGCAGGCCCAGCGGATTGCCGAGGGCGTGATGCTCGAACTCCACGCGAACACCTGGCGTTACAACAAGCTGGTCAATCAGCAGCGGGACATCATCGTCGAACGTCGTATGCAGATCCTGACCACCGACGCCGCGCTCGAAGAGCTCGCGGATCTGGAACCGGACCGCTACGCGCAGTTGACCGGGAACACGACGACGGTGGAGACCACCACCGATGAGGCCGACGCCGACAAGGCCGACGCCGAGACGGCCGACGCCGAGAAGGCCGCGACCGATCACGAGGCCACCCCCGCCGTCGCGCCCGTGCCTCGCGAGGTGCTGTCACAGGCCGCGCGCGAGATCGTGCTCTACCATCTCGACCGCGCCTGGGCCGACCATCTCGCCTTCGTCTCCGACGTCCGCGCCAGCATCCACCTCCGGTCGCTGGGCAAGGAGAGCCCGCTGGACGAGTTCCACCGGCTGATCCTCGCCGAGTTCGCCGATCTGCCCGGCACGGCCCTCGCGAAGGCGCGCGAGACGTTCCGGGAGGCCGACATCACCCCCGACGGCGTCGACCTCGGATCGGCGGATCTGCACCGGTCGACGACCACCTGGACCTACATGGTCCACGACAACCTGTTCTCCTCGGGCGGAGCGAAAACCTTGCAGGGCATCATCGGGATCTTCCGGTGACCGAGCCGGAGGCGGCGACCACGCCGGCTCCGGACCGGATCGTCACGGTCCCGAACGCGCTGAGCGTGCTTCGGCTCGCACTCATCCCGGTGTTCGTGTGGCTGCTCCTCGTCGAGAAGGCGGACGGCTGGGCCTTCGCCGTCCTCATGTTCTCGGGCTTCTCCGATTGGGCCGACGGCAAGATTGCGCGACTCCTCGACCAGTCGTCGAAGATCGGTGCGCTGCTCGACCCGGCCGCCGACCGGCTCTACATCGTGATCATCCCGATCGCGTTCGGCATCCGGGAGTTCCTGCCGTGGTGGCTGATCGGTGTGATCATCGCGCGCGACGTCCTGCTGTTCGCGTCCGCTCCACTGTTGCGATCGCGGGGCGTGCTGGCGCTCCCGGTGCTCTACATCGGCAAGGCGGGGACCTTCGCGCTGATGAGCGCATTCCCGTGGCTTCTTGCCGGACAGCTCGATTCGATCGTGGGGACCATCGCGTACCCGATCGGCTGGGCTTTCATGATCTGGGGCGTCGGACTGTATCTGTGGTCCTTCGTCCTGTACTGGTATCAGACGATCCTGGTGATGCGGCTCATGCCGCCGCGTCACCCGGCAGGCGACTCGGCAGACAGTAGAGTCTGACGAGGACGAAAGGGGTTCGCGTGACCGACAGCAAAGTGCCAGAGACCTTGCGCTACACCGCGGAGCACGAGTGGATCGAGCGACTCGGGCCGACGACGGTGCGCGTCGGGATCACCGACTACGCCCAGGACGCTCTCGGCGACGTGGTGTTCGTCCAGCTACCCGAGAGCGGTGCGGAGGTGACCGTCGGCGAGTCGTTCGCCGAGGTCGAGTCGACGAAGAGCGTCTCGGACATCTTCGGGCCGCTCGCAGGCACGGTGTCGGCGGTGAACGACGCCCTCGACGCCTCGCCGGAACTGGTCAATTCGGACCCGTACGGCGAGGGGTGGCTGGTCGAGATCGAGGCGGCAGACGAGGCGACCCTCGACGAACACCTGGGTGAGGTACTCGACGCCGCGGGGTACCGCGCCGTCATCGAGGGGTGAGTTCTCCCGGCCGTGAACGGCCGGTGCCCCGATCGACCCGGCTGATCGCCTCCGGAACGATATGATCGTCGATGCCGGAGTCGACTCGCGCGCCGGTGGGATCGGCAGGACCGGTACGGTTACGGCAGTGGGAACGAGGCGCGACGTGACACCGATGCTCACGATCTCGCGCCGAGAACTACCCGGCCGCACAAGTCATGTAGATTCGACCGGCCATCGTGGCGAGAGCCGACGGGCACCGTCCCAGGCGATGCCGGCGGTTCCGAGAACGAGGTTGGCGACTGTGCGGTCGGCACTGACGACGACGAAGGAGAAGTGGTGAGCGAAAACGACAGGGACTTCGAGGCGCCGGTGGAGACCACATCGGTGTTCCGGGAGGAGTTCATCAATGAACTCGATGCCGGGACCAGCACCTCGAGTGAGCCGGCCGACACGGGGGTCGAACGACTCGCTCCCGGGACCGCGCTGCTTGTCGTGAAGCGAGGACCCAATGCGGGGTCGCGGTTCCTCCTCGATCAGCCGACGACCTCGGCCGGCCGGCACCCCGACAGCGACATCTTCCTCGACGACGTGACCGTCAGCCGTCGTCACGCCGAGTTCCGTCTCGGCGACAACGACTTTCAGGTCGTCGACGTGGGCAGCCTCAACGGCACGTACGTCAACCGCGAGCCGGTCGACACCGCGTCGCTGAGCAATGGCGACGAGGTTCAGATCGGCAAGTTCCGTCTGGTGTTCCTCAGCGGTCCCCGCGACGAAGCAGACGCCTGACACCCGTGACGGCGTCCACGGCCCCCCGCGGCGAAGGATCGATGTCGATCGGCACGGTTCTCGCCCAATTGCGTGATGACTTCCCGGACATCACGATCTCGAAGATCCGATTCTTGGAGTCGGAGGGTCTGGTGACCCCGGAGCGGGCTCCGTCGGGGTATCGGCGGTTCAGTCAGGCCGACTGCGAACGGCTGCGGTTCGTGCTGACCGCGCAGCGGGACCGGTATCTCCCGCTGAAGGTGATCAAGGAACAGCTCGACGCGATCGACAACGGCAACGGCGGTTTCGGTCCCGGCGGAACGCGCGTGCTGTCCGCGGCCCGCGGGACCGTGGCGCCGGCCACCGACTTCGGTGCGCGCGCCGGACGCGTCTCCCGGGAGTCGCTGATCGAACGCACCGGGGTGGATTCGGCGTTCGTCACCGAACTCCAGCGCAACGGCCTGTTGACCGCCGGGCCCGCCGGGTTCTTCGACGAGGACGCCGTACGGCTCGTCGAGGCGGCTGCGGCCCTGGCCAGCTACGGCCTGGAGACGCGTCATCTCCGGGCATTCAAGGTGTCCGCGGATCGCGAGGCGGGCCTCGTCGCCCAGATCGCCAACCCGATCGCCAAGGGCAAGGGCACCGGTGCGCGCGACCGTGCCGAGGAACTCGTGCGCGAGATCGCGGCCTTGTCGGTGACGCTGCACACGCAGTTGGTCAAGGCGGCCGTCAAGGGTGCGCTGGACTGAGATCGCCGTGCGCGCGTGCGACCGCCGCACCGGACTGAACAGCGACGATCCGTCGAGGGCATCCGCTGAGGGGATCCGCTGGGGCGCCGCGAGTCGGCCGCCGCTGTCCGCTCAGTCGGTGTAGCGTCGAGGTCACTGAATCGAGCGCCGTACAAGGCGTCTGGGAGGTGCGAGATGAGCGAGATGCGTGTGGTGGGCATCAGGGTCGAACCCCCGCAGAGTCAGCCGGTGTTGTTGCTGCGCGAGGTCGAGGGCGAACGCTACCTGCCGATCTGGATCGGGCAGAGTGAAGCTGCGTCGATTGCGCTGCGGCAGAAGGGGATCGAGCCTCCTCGTCCGTTGACCCACGATTTGATCGTGAACCTCATCAAGGAGTTCGGGCAGACCCTCGTCGAGGTCCGGATCGTCGACATGCAGGAGGGCACCTTCTACGCCGAGATGATCTTCACCGGCGATCTGCGGGTGTCGGCGCGGCCGTCGGATTCGATCGCGGTCGCGATGCGTGCCGAGGTGCCGATCATCGCCGACGAAGAGGTTCTCGCCGAGGCGGGGTTGCTGATCCCGGACGAGGATTCCGACGAGTCCGCCGAGGTGCAGCCCGAAGAGGTCAAAGAGGACGAGGTCGAGAAGTTCAAGGAGTTCCTCGACAACGTGTCCCCGGACGACTTCAAGGCAAGCGGCGCCTGACCGGTTCGTGGAATCCGTCGAGGAACGTGTTCGCCGACCGGAACCGAAACTCAGATCACGGAATCGACACCGCCCGATCACCATTTGTCTTGATCTCAAGTTGAGGTTGAGTGTCGTGGCGAGTCGCGTTGATCCACCGTCCTCCGCCGCATAGCGTCATCAGCGACATCGAGCACCGGACACGGGCCGATGAAGATGATCGGCCGACCGGAAACAGCCTGGACCGCGTACTGTGGACGTGGACGTCAGGCACCGTGGTGCGGCGTCCGATCCGAGCTTTGCGAGGGAGTCAGAAGTGGGCGATCGTCCGGTCGACAGCGAAACGACGTCGAGCGACCAGTCACCCGATCGTCCGGTGGGCGAGCGTCCAGACGCCGTCCCGACCCAGGGCAGCCTCGGCGAGATCGCCCCAGGTCTGTTCCCGGACGACACCGTGCCCGACGAACTCGTCGGTTACCGCGTGCCGAGTGCGTGCCAGATCGCCGGGATCACCTACCGCCAGCTCGACTACTGGGCCCGCACATCGCTGGTCGTCCCGTCGATCCGCGGAGCGGCGGGTTCCGGAAGCCAGCGCCTGTACTCGTTCAAGGACATCCTCGTCCTCAAGATCGTCAAGCGTCTGCTCGACACCGGGATCTCCCTGCAGAACATCCGCGTCGCCGTCGACCACCTCCGTCAGCGCGGTGTCGAGGACCTCGCGAAGATCACCCTGTTCTCGGACGGTACGACCGTGTACGAGTGCACCTCGGCCGAGGAGGTCGTCGACCTCCTGCAAGGCGGGCAGGGCGTGTTCGGCATCGCCGTCAGCGGCGCGATGCGCGAACTCACCGGCACCATCGCCGACTTCCCCGGCGAGCGGGCCGACGGCGGTGTCAGTGAGACCGCACCCGAGGACGAACTGGCCGCGCGGCGCAAGAACCGCGCCCGTCGCACCGGGTAGTCGAGACTCCGCGTAGACTGGCCCCGCGTCGCTACGCTGCGGGAGAGCGCCGTCGGATACTCATCGCCGGCGGCCGCCGAAGGAGCAACACCTCTCCGTCAAACTCTCAGGCACCCAGGACCGCGGTGGTGACGACGTCTCTGGAAAGTGACGATCCGTCGTCCGCCCACGGTGAAAGGCGATCGCGCAGAGTTGCGCGGCGCCGAATCTCTCAGGCGTCACATCGGCTGTGGCCGAAGACATGACAGAGGGGGAGGGTCAGCAGCCGGTCCGTGTACCGGCGCCTGCGAGAGGTTGCCCGCCACCGTGTCCACCACTGAAGCGACCCCGTCCGACGCCCCAGAAGGATCCAGCCCAGAAGGATCCGGCCCAGAAGGTTCCGGCCCGGATCCCACTCCGGCCGCTCCCCATCTGTCGGCCGCCTTCGTCGACCGTCATGTCGGTCCGGACGCCGACGAGACCCGCCGGATGCTCGAGGCGATCGGCGCGGCTTCCCTCGATGATCTGGCGCACCGTGTCATACCCGCAGTCATCGCCGACGAACTCGATTCCGACGTCCTGGGGGCGCTGCCCGCACCGCTGAGCGAGAGTGCGGTCCTCGCACAACTCGGTGACCTCGCAGCCCGTAACACCGTGGCCCGGTCGATGATCGGGCTCGGCTACTACGGAACCCACACGCCCGGCGTCATCCTGCGCAACGTGCTGGAGAACCCCGCCTGGTACACCGCGTACACGCCATATCAGCCCGAGATCAGCCAGGGACGTCTCGAGGCGCTGCTGAACTTCCAGACCATGGTCGCCGACCTCACCGGCATGGAGGTGGCCAATGCCTCCATGCTCGACGAGGCCACCGCGGCCGCCGAGGCGATGACGCTGATGCGTCGCGCGGGCAAGTCGAAGTCGAACCGCGTGATCGTCGACGCGGACCTGTTCCCGCAGACGCGTGCCGTCCTCGACACGCGCGCCGAGCCCCTGGGCATCGAGGTCGTCGAGGCCTCGTTGCACCCCGATCTGCCCGGATGCGGACTGCCGGACGGCGACTTCTTCGGCGTGATCCTCCAGGTGCCCGGCGCATCGGGTCGCATCGTCGACGCCACCGCGATCGTCGACGCCGCGCACGAGCGCGGCGCTCTCGTCGCGGCCGGTGCCGATCTCCTGGCGATGACACTGGTCACGCCGCCCGGCGAGCAGGGAGCCGACGTCTGCTTCGGCACGACGCAACGCTTCGGTGTGCCGATGGGCTTCGGCGGACCGCACGCGGGTTACCTCGCCGTCGGGTCGATGCACGCCCGACAGCTTCCCGGGCGGCTCGTCGGTATCTCCAAGGATGCCGACGGCAACCTGGCCTACCGGCTCGCGCTGCAGACCCGCGAACAGCACATCCGCCGGGAGAAGGCCACGAGCAACATCTGCACCGCGCAAGTGCTGCTGGCGGTGATGGCCGCCATGTACGCCTCGTACCACGGGGCGGACGGCCTGCGAGCCATCGCACGACGCACCCACGACGCAGCGGCCCGGATCGCCGACTCGATCGCCGCGGGCGGGTTCTCGGTGGCGCACGCGAACTTCTTCGACACCGTCGAGGTGCACGCACCCGGTCAGGCCGACACGATCCTCGCCCGCGCCCGCCACGACGGGATCAACCTGCGACGCGTCGACGCCGACACCATCGGCATCGCCTGTGACGAGACGACGACCGACGCCGACATCGATGCCGTCCTGCGGGCCTTCGACGTCGCCGGCGTCACCCCGCGGGCACTCGCGCAGCCGATCGAGAATCGCACCAGCGAGTACCTGACCCATCCGGCGTTCAACCGGTACCGCACCGAGACCGCGATGCTGCGCTACCTGCGGGCCCTGTCGGACAAGGACATCGCGCTCGACCGCAGCATGATCCCGCTCGGGTCGTGCACGATGAAACTCAACGCCACCACCGAGATGGAACCCATCACGTGGCCCGGCTTCGCCCAGCTGCACCCCTTCGCCCCGGTCGACGACACCGCGGGCATCCGCGAGCTGATCACCACGCTCGAGGGCTGGCTCGTGGCGGTCACCGGTTACGACCGCGTCAGCCTCCAGCCCAACGCGGGTTCACAGGGGGAGTTCGCGGGACTGCTCGCGATCCGCGGATACCACCTCAGCCGCGGTGACGTCGACCGGGATGTCTGCCTCATCCCGTCGAGCGCCCACGGCACGAATGCCGCGTCGGCGGTGATGGCCGGGATGCGCGTCGTGGTGGTCGGGTGCCGCGAGAACGGCGACGTCGACCTCGACGATCTGCGCGCCAAGATCGCGGCGAACGAAGGCCGGGTCGCGGCGATCATGATCACGTACCCGTCGACGCACGGCGTCTTCGAGCACGACGTCCGCGACGTCTGCGGCGCCGTGCACGACGCCGGCGGCCAGGTCTACGTGGACGGCGCCAACCTCAACGCGCTCGTCGGTGTCGCACGGCCGGGTCATTTCGGCGGTGACGTCAGCCATCTCAACCTGCACAAGACGTTCTGCATCCCGCACGGCGGCGGCGGGCCCGGCGTCGGACCCGTCGCGGTCCGGGAGCATCTGGCCCCGTTCCTCCCCGGACACCCGCTCGCCGACGAGCTGCCCGGGTCGGCCACGATCGCCGCGGCCCCGTATGGCTCGGCGGCGATCCTGCCGATCACCTATGCCTACATCGCGATGATGGGCGCGGACGGTCTCCGGCGGGCGACGCTCACGGCGATCACCGCCGCCAACTATGTCGCCAAGCGGCTCGGTGAGCACTATCCGGTGCTCTACACCGGCGAGGACGGCTTCGTCGCCCACGAGTGCATCCTCGACCTCCGGGCCATCACCAAGGCCACCGGCGTCACCGTCGACGACGTGGCAAAACGACTCGCCGACTACGGTTTTCACGCACCGACCATGAGTTTCCCGGTGGCCGGCACGCTGATGGTCGAGCCCACCGAGAGCGAGAACCTCGACGAGATCGACGCGTTCTGCGATGCGATGATCGCCATCCGCGGCGAGATCGAACTCGTCGGACGAGGGGAGTGGCCCGCCGAGGACAATCCGCTCCGCGGCGCCCCGCACACGGCCGAGTCGCTCGTCGGCGAGTGGGACCACCCGTACTCGCGGGAAGTCGCCGTCTACCCGCAGGGACTGCCGTCCGCAGGTGGCCGGGCGAAGGTGTGGCCGGCCGTCCGGCGGATCGACGGGGTGTACGGCGACCGCAACCTGGTGTGCAGCTGCCCGCCGATCGAGGCCTACAGCAGCTGACTTCTTCATCGTCTTAAGCTCCTCACCTGTTCGTTGAGCAGGTGAGGAGCGCAGCGACGAACCGTGTCGAAACGACCCGTCCTCGCGAGCTCTAACCCCCCGCGCTTCCCGACGGCACCGAGGGCGGCGTGGAGCTCGCCGGAACGCTGGCCGGCCCGTAGACGAGCCGGTTGATGGCGACGATCGCGCCGTTCTCGGGTGTCGCCATCGGATCGGGCGTGCGCGGGAACGTCACGGTCGGGGTCGGGGAGGGCATCGGGGCGTCGCCGCGGAAACCGAGCTCGGTCAGCAACTGCAACTGCTCGGGCTCCGAGGCGAACTGGATGAACTCGGCGACGGCATCGGCTGCCGACTCGGAGACCTCGGGACCCGACATCCGGATGACGGGGTAGTCGGCGATCGGCGTCGGACCCGACGGGATGAGTTCGGCCAGGCGTGCGCGGTCGTCCTCGCGGGTCATCTGGAACAGGCGTTGTTCGGTGATGGGCACGACGTGGATCTCCGCTCGGGCCGCGTCCGGTGCGTCGGCGATGGCCGTTGCCGCGCCCTGGGGTGTCCCGTCCGGGGAGAGCGGCGCGCCCTCCAGCATGGCGCGGACACTGGAACTGACCCGCGGCGACTCGGCGTCGGCGGTGGTCAGCGGTCCGGTGGTCCGGGTGACGCGTGTCGCGACCGCCTGGGCGGCCAGCGCGCTGGCGTCGGATTGTGCGCCGATCGGCATCGCCATGCGCAACGATCCCCAACCCTGGAGTCCGAAGTCGGCGAGTGAGTTGTCGCGGCGCTGCAGGGTGGGGATCTGTGACCAGTCGAGGCGGCCGGCCAGGGAGCTGTTGAGCTCAGGGGACACCGCCAGCACGACCGGCGTCGAGACCAGTGATCGGGTGTTGCCCTCGATCGCATCGGGTTTCGCCGCCGCCAGATCTGCCGACCACACCGACGACTGCGGCACCCAGGCGGCCGGGTACGCGCCCATCGACTCGGTGTCCCACGACCCCGACAGACCGTCGAGGGTGATCTTCGCGTCGCCCGGCCGGACGTCGACGCTGACGCATTTGTCGCGCACGACGGGGCTCGTCTCGCCGAAGTTGCGGGCGACGGCCGCCAGTCCCGGCGCGATGTCGGGATCGGCGACGATCGGTACCGACTCACGACCCTCGACGCACTGCGCGGCGGCCTCCTCGGCCTGGCGATCGATCTGATCGCCGAGGTCCTGCCAGGTGACGACCACGGCCGCGACGAGCAGGATCGACAAGAGTGTGGCGACGACACCTCGGCTCACGCCGCGGCTTCGGATGCTCTCCCCGCCGCTACTCCGGTGATGTGCCAACGCCGATGCCCTCCCTGCTCGGTGCGTCCCTCGCCCGGTCGGCCGTGGCGAGCCGGTGCGCAGTGCAGGGTACGACGATACGCCGTGCCGATCCGCGGTGGATCGGCACGGTCGTATCGCCTATGTCGGAACGCGGTCGCTCAACCCGCCGGGTTGGCCGCCTTGTACTCGCGGCGCCGCCGGTGCAGGATCGGCTCGGTGTAGCCGCTCGGCTGCGTCGTGCCCTCGAGGATCAGTTCCTTGGCCGCCTGGAAGGCGATGTTGGAGTCGAAGTCCGGCGCCAGCGGACGGTAGGTCGGGTCGCCGGCGTTCTGACGGTCGACCACGGGGGCCATCCGCTCGAGCGAGGCCACGATGTCGGACTCGCCGACGATGCCGTGACGCAGCCAGTTCGCCAGCAGCTGGCTCGAGATCCGCAGGGTCGCACGGTCTTCCATGAGCGCGACGTCGTGGATGTCGGGCACCTTGGAACAGCCGACACCCTGGTCGATCCAGCGCACCACGTAGCCGAGGATGGACTGGCAGTTGTTGTCGAGTTCCTGCTGCTTCTCCTCGTCGGACCAGTCGGTCTTCGGCGCGAGCGGGATGGTGAGGACGTCCTCGACCCGGGCGGGATCGCGCTTGGCGATCTCGTCCTGGCGCTCGAAGACGTCGACGAGGTGGTAGTGCAGCGCATGCAGCGTCGCGGCCGTCGGCGACGGCACCCACGCGGTGGTGGCGCCGGCCTTCGGATGCCCGATCTTCTGCTCGAGCATGTCGGCCATCAGGTCGGGCATGGCCCACATGCCCTTGCCGATCTGTGCCTTGTGCTGCAGGCCGGCGTGCAGGCCCGTGTCGACGTTGAAGTTCTCGTACGCACCGATCCAGGTCTGCTGCTTCATCTCGGCCTTGCGGACCATCGGCCCGGCCTCCATGGAGGTGTGGATCTCGTCGCCGGTGCGGTCGAGGAAGCCGGTGTTGATGAACACGACGCGCTCCTGGGCGGCCTTGATGCACGCCTTGAGGTTCACCGTCGTGCGGCGCTCCTCGTCCATGATGCCGACCTTGAGGGTGTTCTCCGGCAGGCCGAGGACCTTCTCCACGCGGCCGAACAGCTCGACGGTGAAGGCGACCTCATCGGGACCGTGCATCTTCGGCTTCACGATGTAGACCGAACCGCTCCGCGAGTTCTGCAGTCCCTGGTCGCTCATTCCGTGGATGCCGATCAGCGAGGTGATCAGGCCGTCGAGGATGCCTTCGGGGACCTCGTTGCCGTCGGCGTCGAGGATGGCGTCGTTGGTCATCAGATGTCCGACGTTGCGGACGAAGAGCAGCGACCGACCGTGCAGATCGAACGTGGTGCCGTCCGGGGCGGTGTACTCGCGGTCGCCGTTGAGCACACGGGTGAAGGTCTTGCCGCCCTTGGAGACCTCTTCGGCGAGATCGCCCTTGTTGAGGCCCAGCCAGTTGCGGTAACCGATCACCTTGTCCTCGGCGTCGACCGCGGCGACCGAGTCCTCGAAGTCCATGATCGTGGTGATGGCGGACTCGACGACGACATCCTTGATGCCGGCCGGGTCGGTGGAGCCGATGGGCGAGGACGGATCGATCTCGATGTCGAGGTGTAGTCCGTTGTTGCGCAGCAGGATCGAGGTCGGCGAGCCGGCATCGCCCCGGTATCCGACGAACGCGGTCGGATCGGCGAGGGTCGAGGTCTTGTCGCCGTCGAGCGTCACCTGCAGTGCGCCGTCGACGACCGCGAACGCACGTACGTCGGTGTAGCTGCACTGTTCGAGCGGCACGGCTTTGTCGAGGAAGTCCTTGGCGTAGGCGATGACCTTGTCGCCGCGGACCTTGTTGTAGGACGAACCCTTCTCGGCTCCGTCGGACTCGGGGATCGCGTCGGTGCCGTAGAGCGCGTCGTAGAGCGAGCCCCACCGTGCGTTCGAGGCGTTGAGCGCGAAGCGCGCGTTGAGGATCGGGACCACGAGCTGCGGACCTGCGGTGTCGGCGATCTCGCGGTCGACGTTGGACGTGGTGATCTGGAAGTCGGCCGGGACCTCGGCGAGGTAACCGATTTCGGTGAGGTACGAGGTGTACTCGTCGAAGTCGGCGGTGCCGGGGGTGAGATCGGCGTCTTTGTGGTCACGGTGCCAGGCGTCGAGCTTGGTCTGCAGTTCGTCGCGGACGGCGAGCAGCTCGCGGTTGCGCGGGGCGAGATCGGCGATCACCGATGCCGCGCCGGCCCAGAAGGCATCCGCATCTACACCGGAACCGGGCAACGCCTCGTTGTTGATGAAGTCGTGCAGGACGGTGGCGACCTGCAACCCGTTGACGGTGATCCGGTCAGACATGGCAGCCTTTCTCGAGCGAATGACGACGCATACATGCTACTCGTCGGTAACGGCGCGCGGCAGGCGCCTCCCGTCACGAGTGGTGTGCGCGCTCCGCGAGCTCCGTACACAGGTCGAAGAGCCGAGACCGCAGGGTCCCTCCGCGTTCGGCGATCGCCGATTGCTCGCGGACGTACTCGGCGCGGCCCGCGGGTGTCTCGATTCGGACCGGTGAATACCCGAGATCGCTGAGATCGTAGGGACTCGCGCGCATGTCGAGGTCACGTGCCCGCAGGGCGAGCGCGAAGCAGTCGAGCGTCAGGTCCGACGGCACGAGCGGCGCGAGAGTGAAGCAGTACCGGTAGAGGTCCATGGTCGCGTGCAGGCACCCCGGTTGCTCGTGCTCGATCTGGGACGCCCGGGTCAGCATGGTGTCGTTGTGCGGCCGCGCCGGATCGGTGAAGAACCGGAAGGCGTCGAAATGCGTGCACCGCAACGGCATGGACTCGACGACCGCGTCCGTCCCGGCCGTTCCCAGACGTAACGGCATGTCGTGCCGGGTGTGGTCGGTGCGATAGACCATCGCCCACTCGTGCAGGCCGAAACACCCCAGCCGGGCGGGCCGCCGGGCGGTGGCGCCGAGCATGTCGACGGCCGCTGCGAGCGCGTCGGCCCGGCTCCGGAGATAGAACTCGCCGACGTGCACGCCGGCCTCGTTCTGCTCGTAACCGCGCAGACCGAGGAACTCCTCACCCTCCTCGAGAGTCACGCCGAAGCCGGGATGCCAGCGCAGTACGTGCGCCGGGCGTGACGAGTAGTAGGTGAACAAGAAGTCGATCACCGGATGCCGCGCACCGCGCCGCCGAGCGTCGAGGTAGGGGCCGATCAGGTCGTCGACCGCCCGACGATGCGCGTCGCGGCGGGATCGCCACGCTCCGCCGGTGAGGAGCGTGGCGTCGCGAACCGTGCCCGGGGAGGTCAGTCGCGTGCTCGCCATCGCACTCACACCCGATGGGTCTCGTCGCGAACGTTGCCGACGAATTCCTCCACCAGATCGGCGAGGGGAACGATGCCGATGGTGCGGCCGCTGTCGTCGACCACGGCGCCCAGGTGCGAACTGGAACGACGCAGCACGCCGGTGGCCTCGTCGAGTGGCGTGGTCGAATCGATCACCGGCAGCGGCCGGATCTTGTCGACGCCGATGATGGTGTCCGATCCGATGTGCTCGTCCAGGATCTCGTCGAGCACGTCCTTGAGGTGCAGGTAACCGGTGAAGGTGCCGTCGGGCCCGCGGACGGGGAACCGGGAGAATCCGGTCTCGGTGACCGCCTTCTCCACGGCGCCCAGCGTGGGCCCGATGCCGCCGGTACCGGACACCTGCACGCCGACACTACGCATCTGTTCCAGCGGGATCATCACCTCGGATACCGTGCGGCCGACGGATTGCAGGGCGCGGGTGAGGCGTTCGTGCTCCTCGGCATCGAGGAGGCCCTCCTGCTTGGACTCGCCGACCATCTCGGCCAGCTCGCCCAGCGACACCGTCGACTCCAGTTCGTCCTTCGGCTCCACGCGGAGCAGTCGCAGCGAGATGTTCGCCGTCCAGTTGTAGAAGGCGATCAGCGGCCGGACCAGGCGGATGAACAGCAGGTGCGCCGGCACGAGCAGCATCGCCGACGTCTCCGGCCCGGCGAGCGCGATGTTCTTCGGCACCATCTCACCCAGCAGGATGTGCAACACCACGACGAGCGACAGCGCGATGGCGAACGAGATGGGGTGCAGCAGGGCGTCGGGAACGTGCGCGAGATGCAGCGGCGCCTCGATGAGATGCGCGACCGCGGGCTCGCCGACGCGGCCGAGCAGGATGGAGCAGATCGTGATGCCGAGTTGTGCACCCGCCAACATGAGCGACAGCCGCTGGCCGGCGTAGATCACGGTGCGCGCACGGGTCTTACCGCTCTCGGCGAGTGCTTCGAGGCGGTCGCGTCGTGCCGAGATCAGGGAGAACTCGGCACCCACGAAGAACGCGTTGCCGGCGAGGAGGACGACGGTCAGTCCGACCGCCCACAGATCACCCATGTGGGTCCTCCTCCTGAGTTGTCGGCGTGTGGATGTCCTGGCCGGCGGCCCCTTGTACGTCGTCCTGGTCCGCGGGCGCGGGCCGGATGGCGACGACATCGACCCGGCGCCCGTCCATCTGTGTCACGGTCGCACGCCAGGCGACGTCCGGGCCGCGATCAGGCGATTGGCTGGTGTCGTCGTCGGTCTCGCCGCCGGGTGAGCGGCGCGGCAGGTCCACCACGTCGTCGACGGCGGGAATGCGACCCAGGCAGTACATGACGAGCCCGCCCAGCGTGTCGTACGGACCATCGGGCGCATGGTAGCCGGTGGCGTCGTAGAGCTCGTCGATCCGCAACAGCCCGGCGCACAGGAAACCGTTGCCGTCGACGGCCACGTCGGCGCGTTCGTCGTCGTGCTCGTCGGTGACATCGCCGAGGATCTCCTCGATGAGGTCCTCGGTGGTGACGATCCCTGCGGTGCCCCCGTATTCGTCGATCACCACGCACAGTTCCATGCCGTCGGCGCGGATCCGCTCCATCAGCGCGTCGCCGTCCAGGCTGGCCGGCACGCGTGGGACCGGCCGGGCGATCGAGGTGACCGACGTGGTGGCCTGCCGTTCCGGCGGAACGGTGAACGCCTGCTTGATGTGCACGACCCCGACGAGGTCGTCGAGGTCGCCGTCGATCACGACGGGGAAACGCGAGTGACCGGTCCGCGACGATGCCATGACCAGGTCGCGGACGGTGTCGGCGCGGTCGAGACAATCGATCGTGACGCGGGGGGTCATCAGGTCTTCCGCGGTGAGCTCGCCGAAGCGCAGTGACCGGTCGACGAGGGTTGCGGTCTGCTCGTCCAGAGCGCCGCGACGTGCCGAGTTCCGCACGAGCGACACGAGTTCCTGAGGCGACCGCGCCGAGGCCAGCTCGTCGGTCGGTTCGATGCCCAGCCGGCGCACGATCCAGTTCGCCGCGCCGTTGAGTCCGTCGATCGCCCAGCGGAACACCGCGGAGAACACGGTCATCGGGCCCGCGGTGGCTCGTGCCACCGCAAGCGGCTTCGAGATCGCCAGGTTCTTCGGGATCAGCTCGCCGAGCACCATCGACAGTGACGTCGCGATGACCAGCGCGAGGATCAGCGACGTCGCCGAGGCGACCGCCTCGCCGACCCCCAGTGCGTCCAGCGGCGGCCGGAGGATCCGGGCGAGGACCGGTTCGGCGATGTAGCCGGTGATCAGCGTCGTGATGGTGATACCGAGCTGGGCGCCGGAGAGCTGGAACGAGAGGGTGGAGTGCGCGCGCTGCACCATCCGCGCACGCCGGTCCCCGCGATCGGCGACGTCGGCGGTGATGGTCGAACGCTCCAGCGCGGTCAGCGAGAACTCGGCCGCCACGAACAGGGCGGTTCCCAGGGTCAGCGCGATGAACCCGACGAGACTCGCGATCAGGAGCAGGATCTCCACGTCACCACCCGCCCGGCAGGGGCCGTCCTTCGGCGAAACCGGCGGGCGACTGGATCCCCAGCACCACCTTGTCGTGCAGCTCGCGCAGATTTCGGGCGCCGGTGTAGGTCGCCGTGCTGCGCACACCGGCGCAGATGTGATCGATCAGGTCCTCGACGCCGGGACGCTCCGGGTCGAGGCGGATCCGCGAACTCGAGATGCCCTCCTCGAACAGGCTCTTGCGTGCGCGGTCGTAGGTGCTGTCGCCGCTGGACCGCGCCGCGACGGCCCGCTTCGAGGCCATCCCGAAGCTGACCTTGTAGGGGCCCTGCGCGTCCTCGAGAAGGTCACCCGGCGATTCGTGCGTACCGGCGAACCAGGAGCCGACCATGACGTTCGACGCCCCGGCGGCCAAGGCCAGAGCCACATCGCGCGGGTGTCGAACGCCGCCGTCGGCCCACACGGCCGCACCGTGCCCCGCGGCGACCGAGGCGCATTCGGCGACGGCCGAGAACTGCGGGCGCCCGACGCCGGTCATCATCCGCGTCGTGCACATCGCCCCCGGGCCGACTCCGACCTTGATGATCGATGCCCCCGCGCTGATGAGATCGAGGGTGCCCTCGGCGGACACGACGTTTCCGGCGGCGATCGGGACGCCGAGGTCGGCGTCGGCGACCGCGGAGAGCGCGGTGAGCATCTTCTCCTGGTGACCGTGCGCGGTGTCGATGACCAGCAGGTCGGCACCCGCCGCGACCAGCGCGCGAGCCTTGCCCACGACATCGCCGTTGATGCCGACGGCCGCTGCGATGCGCAGTGAGCCGGCGGAGTCGACGTTCGGCGAGTAGATCGCGTGCCGCAGGGCCCCCACGCGGTTGAGGACCCCGGCGAGCCGGCCGTCGGGTTCGACGAGCACGGCCAGGCCGAGGTGCAGATCACCGAGTGCGTCGAAGACCTCGCGGGGCGGGGTGTCGACGGGCAGCGTCACGATGTCGGGGTCGGCGACCTCGCGCACCCGTGCGAACCGGTCGACGTCGCGGCAGCGTTTCTCGGTGACGACACCCACCGGTCGGCCGTCCTCGACCACGACGGCCACCCCGTGCGCACGCTTCGGGATCAACGCGACCGCGTCGGTCACCGACGCCCCCGGGTCGAGGATGACCGGGGTGTCGGCGACCAGATGCCGCGACTTCACGTACTGGATGGACGCGGACACCGCCTCGATGGGCAGGTCCTGGGGGAGCACCACGAGCCCACCGCGGCGGGCCACCGTCTCGGCCATCCGCTTGCCCGCGACCGCCGTCATGTTCGCCACGACCAGCGGAATCGTGGTCCCGCTGCCGTCTGAGGTCGACAAGTCGACGTCGAAGCGCGAACTGACGTCCGACCTGCCCGGGACGATGAACAGATCGTCGTACGTCAGATCGTGTGTCGGCCGGTGGCCTTCGATGAATCGCACTGAGTTCGCAGGCTCCTATTCGGTCACTTCCGAGCGGTCCCCGCTCCACAGGGTGTGGAACGTGCCTTCTTTGTCGATGCGCTGGTAGGTGTGCGCGCCGAAGTAGTCGCGCAGGCCCTGGGTCAGTGCGGCGGGCAGGCGTTCGGCGCGCAGACCGTCGTAGTACGACAGCGACGACGCGAAGGCCGGCACCGGGATACCGAGGAGGGTCGCGGTCGAAACCACCCGGCGCCAGCTGTCGATGCCGACCTCGACGGCCTCGCGGAAGTACGGCGCGAGCAGCAGGCTCGGGAGTGCCGGATCGTCGTGGTAGGCCTCGCGGATGCGGTTGAGGAACTGCGCCCGGATGATGCAGCCGCCGCGCCAGATGGTGGCCAGTGCCCCGCGGTCGACGTCCCAGCCGTATTCGGCGCTGCCGGCGGCGATCTGATCGAAGCCCTGGGCGTAGGCGACGACCTTCGAGGCGTACAGGGCGGTCTTGATGTCGTTGACGAAGGTCTCGCGGTCGGCGGGGGCCGAGCCGAGATTGCCCGCCGACAGACCGCGAGCGGCGACGCGCTGGTCGGTGGCGCTCGACAGGGCACGGGCGAACACGGCCTCGGCGATGCCGGTCGTCGGGATGCCCAGATCGAGCGCGGACTTCACGGTCCAGCGGCCGGTGCCCTTCTGGCCCGCGGCGTCGACGATGACATCCACGAGCGGCTTGCCGGTCTCGTCGTCGACCTGGCTGAGGACCTCCGCGGTGATCTCGATCAGGTAGCTCTCGAGTTCGGTGGTGTTCCAGTCACGGAAGACGTCGGCGATCTCCGAGACAGGCATGTCCAGGGCTTTGCGCATGAGGTCGTAGGCCTCGCCGATCAGCTGCATGTCGGCGTACTCGATGCCGTTGTGCACCATCTTGACGAAGTGGCCGCTGCCGTCGGGGCCGATGTGGGTACAGCACGGCTCGCCGTCGACCTGGGCGGCGATCGACTCGAGGAGCGGCCCGAGGGACTCGTAGGACTCGACGGGACCGCCCGGCATGATCGACGGGCCGTTGAGCGCACCCTCTTCGCCACCGGAGATCCCGGCGCCGACGAAGTTGAGTCCGCGGGCCGACATCGCGGCCTCGCGCCGGATGGTGTCGGTGTAGAGGGCGTTGCCGCCGTCGATGATGATGTCGCCGGGCTCCATCGCGTCGGCGAGCTCTTCGATCACCGCGTCGGTGGCGTCGCCCGCCTTCACCATGATCAGCACCCGGCGCGGACGCTCGAGGGCGGCCACGAACTCGGCGACTGTCTCGGTGCGGATGAAATCACCGTCACCGCCGTGGTTCTCGAGCAGCGCGTCGGTCTTGGCGATGCTGCGGTTGTGCAGCGCGACGGTGTACCCGTGCCGGGCGAAGTTGCGTGCGATGTTCGAACCCATGACGGCCAGGCCGGTGACACCGATCTGGGCCTTCGCGGAGGGAGACGATGAGTCGACGTTGTTCATGCCGACAGCCTATTGCCTCGGTGTCCGAACCGGCGATCTGCCTCCACGTGTGACCGCGGTCCGATTGCTGTCGGGAGTCGGCTGTCGGGGAGTCGGGTCGTCAGAATGCCGACATGAGGCGGTTGAGCTCGGTCAGCCACGGGATCGCGACCGCAAGGGTCGGGAGGACCAGGATCGCGGCCGCCGCGACATAGGCGCCGGCGGCGAGGGCCCGGGCGGGACGGTCATCGCGGAGACGATGGACACGCGTCAGGGTGGTCGGCCCGCCGACCGCCATCGCACCGCGCGGCGCCACCGCGTCGGCACAGGCGACCAGGGCACGACCGAGGGTGGTCGGGGCGGTCGCCCGGACGGCCTGGTCGTCGGCCAGTGCCTCGACGAGCAACTCGGCCGCGCCGAGCGCGGAACTGCTCCGCACGAATCGGGGGAACGCCTCGTGCAAGGCGATGAAGGCCTCGAGCACGAGGTCGTGCCGAGCGCGCAGGTGGGCGCGCTCGTGGGCGATGACCGCGACCAGTTCGTCACGGGTGAGGCGGTGCACCACGCCCTCGCTGACCACGACGCGCTGTCGGAGTCCGGGCAGGCAGTAGGCGAGTGGTTGCTCCACGTCGATCATCCGGACGTCGCGGGCATAGAGGGGGTCGTCGGCGTCGTCGATCCGGTCGCAGCGGTCGAGGATGTCGATGAGCTGGCGGTGCGCCTTCCGGCGGGCGCGGGTGCGTACACCGACGCGGATCACCGTGTAGAACAGGCGCGCGCCGACGAGGAGGGTCAGGACGAAGACGCCGACGCAGAGGAGCCACAGCGGCAGGCCGAGCCGTTCGATCTCGCGGACCGGGTGAGTGGTCGGGGTGCCATCCGGTCCGATCACGAGGATGTTCGCCGCGATCGCCAGGCCACAGCTGAACGCCGACAGCACGGCGGCGAGGGCAATGGCCTGCCACAGCGTCATCGCCGCGCGTGGGGCTCGGATCGGCCAGCGTGCCCGGGACAGTGCCTCGGGGACGGGTCCGGCGAGCACCAGGCTGACGATGCCGAAGAGCAAGGCGGTCATCTGGTGATTCCTAAATGTGGGCTGCGAGTGGTGGTGCCGCGAATCTAACCGGTGTCGCTTGTTCCTCGTGCGGCTTCGAGCTCATCGAGTGCGGAACGGAGGGCAGCCGCCTCGTCGGCGCCGACGCGTCCGACGAACGACACCAGTGCCGCGTGTCGGGAGCCAGGGGCGTCGGCCTCGCTGAGGGCGTCGACCATGAGGCTGGCGACCAGGTCCTCCCGTGGATGGGTGGGGACGTACTTGTGTGCCCGGTCGTCCCGGATCTGGGTCACCAGATTCTTCTTCGCCAGTCGCTGCAGGACCGTCATGACGGTCGTGTAGGCGAGGGAGCGGTCCCGCGACAGCGCGGCATGAACCTGCCGCACGGTCTGCGGGGTCGAACTCTCCCACAACGTGTCCATCACAGCGCGCTCGAGGTCGCCCAGGCCATTCATCTTTCGCATTTTACTGCTGTGCCTCCGTTTGTGGGTCCGCTGGATACCCAGTTGTTGCGTGCCGGTGTGCCGAGCGACGCCCTTGCGGAGCGGCACGCCGTTGACGTGGCCTTTTCCCCGGCGCTTGACACGTTGGTAAGGCTAGCCTACATTAAGTGTCACGTCGGACCGCGCGAGAGTCCTGAGGGCTGCAGAGACCCCCGGTCCACGGCACGGAAGGCCCCGCATCTCCCAGAGGTGCGGGGCCTTCCGGTATCTACGGGGGACAACGTCGGAGGGTGTGTCCCGTGTTCCCGGCGGCCTCCTGGGCGCGAGCCGACCGCTGTCGCGACGCACGGAGCCGCATGCGACTGTTGACGGCATGACTGCGAACAGTGCGGACGGTGTTCTCCGGGATTCATTCGGCAAGGGCCTCGACGGCGTCCTGGGCCTCGAAGTCGTCGAGGCGGGTCCTGACCGGATCGTGGCCACGATGGAGATCACCGAGAGTCACCATCAACCGTTCGGGATCGTGCACGGCGGGGTCTACTGCGCGGTCGGCGAGAGCGTCGCGAGCATGAGTGGCTTCCTGTGGCTGCAGGACTCCGGGATCGGTGGGACCGCCGTCGGGGTGAACAACAACACCGACTTCCTCCGGTCGGTCCGCGCGGGCACCGTCACCGCGACGTCGACTCCGATCCACCGGGGCCGACGTCAGCAGTTGTGGGCCGTCGACATGGTCGACCAGGACGGCGCGCTGCTGGCCAAGTCTCAGGTGCGACTGCAGAACATCGAGGTCAAGTAGGCCGCTGAGGCCCGCGTCACCCCCGGGCGGCTCGGCGCGCCGACCCCGCCCCGGCATGGCAGGATGACTCGTACTGCCCGGCCGGACCCATTCGAGACGACCGTCCGGCCGAACACTTTCGAGGAGCGCTCCCGGTGCGATTGTCGCCGCATGAACAAGAACGGCTGTTGATCTCTTACGCGGCCGAACTGGCCCGCCGGCGACAGGCACGAGGTCTGAAGCTCAATCACCCGGAATCGGTGGCTCTGATCACCGACCACGTCCTCGAAGGCGCGCGCGACGGCCGTTCGGTGGCCGAGTTGATGACCTCGGGACGCGAGGTGCTCCGGCGCGACGACGTGATGGACGGTGTGCCGGAGATGCTGCACGACGTCCAGGTGGAGGCGACCTTTCCCGACGGCACCAAGCTGGTGACCGTGCACGACCCGATCGCCTGAGAGTCGTCGATCGAGACCAGTGGCGGGTCGGTCCTTGCCGGACCCCGTCCCGTTCACCGAACCGCAGCATTCCAGAGAGGACCGAGATGCCGGGTACTCATTCCACCGGCCCGCGATCGACGATCGTGCCGGGCGAGGTCATCGCCGTCGAGGGGACCATCGAACTCAACGCGGGCGTCGACGCCGTGGAGCTCCGTGTCGTCAACTCCGGTGACCGCCCCGTGCAGGTCGGCAGTCACGTGCACTTCCCGCAGTCGAACGACGCACTCGTCTTCGACCGTGTCCGCGCACATGGCCGCCGGCTCGACATCCCGGCCGGCACGGCCGTGCGGTTCGAGCCGGGTATCGAGACGACCGTCGGTCTCGTCCCGCTCGGCGGCACCCGGGAGGTGTACGGGATCACCCTCGATCCCCCCGGTGCCTGCGGTCCGGTCGACGCCGTCCGCAGCGACGAGAGTGAGTGACGCATGGCCATCCTGGGACGCGACCGCTACGCGCAACTGTTCGGCCCGACCACGGGCGATCTGATCCGGCTCGCCGACACCGACCTGCTCATCGAGGTCACCGACGACCTCTCGGGTGGGCCCGGGCGCGCCGGGGACGAGGCGGTCTTCGGCGGCGGCAAAGTGATCCGCGAGTCGATGGGACAGAGCCGGGCGACTCGCGCCGACGGTGCCCCCGACACGATCATCACCGGTGTCGTCGTGCTCGACCACTGGGGAATCATCAAGGCCGACCTCGGGATCCGGGACGGCCGCATCGTCGCGATGGGTAAGGCGGGCAACCCCGACACCATGGACGGGGTGCATCCGGACCTGGTCATCGGACCATCGACGGAGATCATCGCCGGCAACGGCAAGATCGTCACCGCCGGCGCCATCGACTGCCACGTGCACTTCATCTGTCCCCAGATCATGGACGAGGCGCTGGGCAACGGGATCACGACCGTGGTCGGTGGCGGGACGGGGCCGGCCGAGGGCAGCAAGGCGACCACCGTGACGCCCGGCGCCTGGCACCTGGCATCGATTCTCGCCGCGACCGATCACTGGCCGATGAACATCGCGCTCCTCGGCAAGGGCAACACCGTCAGCGCCGAGTCGATGCACGAGCAGATCCGGGCGGGCGCATCGGGTTTCAAGCTTCACGAGGACTGGGGCAGTACGCCCGCGGCCATCGACGCCTGCTTGCGGGTGGCCGACGAGACCGGCGTCCAGGTCGCCTTGCACTCCGACACCCTGAACGAGGCGGGATTCGTGGAGACCACGCTCGGGGCGATCGCGGGCCGGGGCATCCACGCCTACCACACCGAGGGAGCGGGCGGTGGTCACGCGCCGGACATCATCACGGTCGCGGCCTATCCGAATGTGCTTCCGTCCTCGACGAATCCGACTCGCCCGCACACGGTGAACACGCTCGACGAGCATCTCGACATGCTGATGGTGTGCCATCATCTCAACCCGACCGTGCCGGAAGATCTCGCCTTCGCCGAGAGCCGGATCCGTCCGTCCACGATCGCCGCCGAGGACCTCCTGCACGACCTGGGTGCCATCTCGATGATCGGGTCGGATTCGCAGGCGATGGGCCGCATCGGCGAAGTCGTGCTGCGAACCTGGCAGACCGCGCATGTCATGAAACGCAAACGCGGGTCACTTCCCGGTGACGGCCGGGCCGACAACAATCGTGCACGGCGTTACGTCGCGAAGTACACGATCTGCCCGGCGCGCGCGCACGGCTTCGACGACGAGATCGGTTCGGTCGAGGTCGGCAAGCTCGCCGACCTGGTGCTGTGGGATCCCGCGTTCTTCGGGATCCGGCCGGATCTGGTCATCAAGGGCGGCGCCATCGCCTGGGCGGCGATGGGCGACGCCAACGCGTCGATCCCCACGCCGCAGCCCGTTTTCCCGCGGCCGATGTTCGGCGCCGCACCGAAACTCGCGGCCGCGACGTCGGTGAGCTTCGTGGCCCCGGGGGCCGACGCAGACCTCGCGGGCCGGATCGGGGTCGACCGCAGGCTGGTCCCGGTCAAGAACACCCGGGGTGTCGGCAAGGCCGACATGATCAACAACGACGCATGCCCGACGATCGAGGTCGATCCCGACACGTTCACCGTGACGGTCGACGGTGAGGTGTGGGAGTCCGAACCAGTCGCCGAACTCCCCATGGCGCAACGGTATTTCCTGTTCTGATGCGTTCCGACGACACGACCACGGTCACCTCCGCGCCGCTGGCGATGATGCTCGCGCTGGCGGATTCCCGGCTGCCGGTGGGCGGGCACGTGCACTCCGGCGGTGTCGAACAGGCGATCGCCGACGGATTCATCCGCACCGCAGGCGATCTCGCGGCCTTTCTGTACCGCCGGGTGACCACGAGCGGTCTGGTCGCGGCCTCGGTGGCGGCCGCGGTGGCCGACGGCGTACTCGAGGTGCCCCGCGCGCAACGTGAGACCGACGCCCGCACACCGTCATCCGCCGCTCGGAAGGCCTCGCTGGCGCAAGGGCGCGGCATGGTGCGGCTGGCACGCCGGATGTGGCCGGACACCGATTGGTCGGCCCACCGGCCGTCGACGCACCTTCCGGTCATCAGCGGGTCCATCGGCGCGGTGTCCTCCCTGTCGGGATTCCACACCGCGCTGATCCTCGTCTACACCACGATGAGCGGGTCGGCGACCGCCGGTCAGCGGTTGCTCGCACTCGACCCCGCCGACGTGTCGATCATGATCGCCGAGCTCGGCGCCGAATGCGAACGAGTCGCCGCCGAGGCCGCGGTCGGTCTGGCGGACCTGTCCGACCCGGTCCTCGACATATTCGCCGAACGTCATGAGCGGCAACCGATGCCGCTCTTCATGTCCTGATCCCGCGACCTCGCGCAGCCGCACGTCGCGAACCGAGAGGAGTCCTCATGCCCCCGCATCTCATCGACGGGCAGCCGCACACCCACGACCACGACCGGCCGCGCCGCAAGCGCGAACCCGGTGAGGCCCTGCGCATCGGCATCGGCGGCCCGGTCGGGTCCGGCAAGACCGCGCTGGTGGCCGCGTTGTGCCGACAGCTCCGGGACGAGCTGTCGGTGGCCGTGCTGACCAACGACATCTACACGACCGAGGATGCCGACTTCCTGCGCCGCAACGCCGTTCTGCCCGACGAGCGGATCACCGCCGTCCAGACC
Organism: Gordonia sp. G4; assembly: GCF_057770005.1. Taxonomy (NCBI): domain Bacteria; kingdom Bacillati; phylum Actinomycetota; class Actinomycetes; order Mycobacteriales; family Gordoniaceae; genus Gordonia; species Gordonia sp. G4. The sequence continues at coordinate 4,636,973 of NZ_CM173442.1, read as the reverse complement.
GGCGGATGCCCCCATACCGCCATCCGCGACGACATCACCGCCAACCTCGACGCCATCGACGATCTCGTCGAGGCCAACCCGCCGCTGGACCTGATCCTCGTGGAGTCCGGCGGCGACAACCTCACCGCCACCTTCTCGACCGGGCTCATCGACGTCCAGATCTTCGTCATCGACGTCGCCGGCGGCGACAAGGTCCCCCGCAAGGGCGGCCCCGGCGTCACGTTCTCGGACCTGTTGGTGATCAACAAGATCGATCTGGCCGAACGCGTCAACGCCGACCTCGAGGTCATGCGCCGCGACGCGGCGAAGGTCCGTGACGGCCGCCAGACCGCGATGATCTCGCTGACGGAGGATCCCGCGGCGACCGACGTGCTGGCGTGGGTCCGGACTCAGCTGGCGGCCCCGGTCGTCGCCGGGTGACCATGCGCACCGAGGTCGACATCGTCGCCACGGTCGACCGCGGCGTGCGTCACCGGGCGGTCGGGGGACTGGGCGTGCGGGTCACCGCTCCCGGCCACGTGCAGCTCATCGGTACGGCCGCGACGCCGCTGGGCGGTGACGAGATCGTCGTCCGCATCGAGGTCGAACCCGGTGCGCATTTGCGGGTGGGCAGCGTCGCGGCGACCATCGCACTACCGGCCCGCGACCGTGTGGACTCGTCGGCCCGGTGGGAGATCCTGGTCGGCGACGGCGGCCGTCTGCGCGTCGATCCGCAGCCGACCGTGGTCGCCGGCGGCTCGGTCCACCACTCCGACATCGCGGTCGGTCTCGCGTCCGGCGCCACCCTCGATCTGCACGAACACGTGCAGATCGGCCGGGCGGCCACGATGACGGACACGACGCTGGCCGACCGTGATCGGGCGGGCACCTGGACAGGGGGACTGCGCGTGGACACCGACGGCGAGGTGGTGCTGGCGCATCGGCTGCGGCTGGGTCACGGCACACCGGCCGCAGCTGCCGGCCACCGCGCGGCGAGCAGCGTCTTCCGCTACCCGGACAATCGGCCGGGGGTGGTGCACGCGACCGAGTTCGCCGCGCGCCTCCAGCTGGCCGGTGGTGCCAGCCTGACCAGTGCGCTAGGGGCGTCGGTCAGCGCTGCGCGCCGGCTGGCCGACGACCTCGAGCTCGACGCACTGGCCGTGGCGCCGTAGCCCTCCGCGGTCAGCAGGCCGCGGAGGGTCAGCTGGCCTCGGCCTCGGATTCGTTGCCGTCGGCGTCTTTACCCTCGGTGGGTACCGACCCGGTGGTCCCGGGGCCGGTCGAACCCGAGTCCACGGTCCCGGCGTCGGTCTTCGCGGGTTCTGACTCCGAGGTCGTGCCGGCCTTCTCCAGGGCGGACAGCTGGCCGATCGCGGTTCGCGCATACACCTGCTGCTCGGTCACCGCGAGCTGCGATCGACCGCGCGTGGTGAACGCGAAGAACCAGTTGATCAGCGTGTTCAACCGGTTGCGGAACCCGACCAGATACACGAGGTGCAGCGCGAGCCAGCCGAGCCAGGCGAAGTAGCCCTCGGTCTCGAACGTCTTCTTGATGCCCGGGATCGGGACCTGCATCACCGCGGAGTACCGCGAGATGGTCGCCATCGAACCCTTGTCGTAGTAGCTGAACGGCTTGCGCTGGTCCGGGGTCTGGCCCTTCAGCTCGGCCTTGATGGCGTCGGCCGCGTAGCGACCGCCCTGGATCGCGCCCTGTGCGACGCCCGGCACGCCGTCGACCGCCATCATGTCGCCGACCACGAACACCTCGGGATGGCCGGGGATCGTGAGATCCGGCAGGACCTTCACCCGTCCGGCGCGGTCGAGTTCGACGCCGGACTGTTCGGCGAGCTGCTGTCCGAGCGGACTGGCCTGCACGCCGGCCGACCAGACCTTGCACTGTGATTCGATGCGGCGGGTGGTGCCGTCCTTCTCCTTGACGACCAGACCGTCGTAGTCGACGTCGACGACCATCGCGTTGAGCTGGATCTCGACACCCATCCGCTCGAGCCGCTCCGCGGCCTTGCCGCCGAGCTTCGGACCGAACGGCGGCAGGACGGCCGGTGCGGCGTCGAGCAGGATCACCCGGGCCTCGGTCGGGTCGATGTTGCGGAACGCGCCCTTGAGCGTCTTGTCGCTCATCTCGGCGATCTGCCCGGCCAGCTCGACCCCGGTGGGGCCGGCGCCGACGACCACGAAGGTCAGCAGCTTGGCGCGCTCGGCGGGGTCGTGGGACAACTCGGCCTGCTCGAAGGCGCCGAGGATGCGGCCGCGCAGCTCGAGGGCGTGGTCGATGGTCTTCATGCCGGGTGCGAACTCGGCGAAGTGGTCGTTGCCGAAGTAGGACTGGTCGGCGCCGGCGGCCACGATCAGGTCGTCGTACGGGGTGACCGTGATCCGTTCGAGCAACCGGGAGGTGACGGTCTTGGCATCCAGGTCGATGTCGTACACGTCGCCCATGAGCACGGCGGTGTTCTTCTGCTTGCGCAGGACGACGCGGGTGGCCGGCGCGATCTCGCCCTCGGCGACGATGCCGGTCGCCACCTGGTAGAGCATCGGCTGGAACAGGTGATGCGTGGTCTTGGCGATCAGCGTCACGTCGACATCGGCCTTGGCCAGTCGCTGGGCGGCGAACAATCCGCCGAAGCCGGACCCGATGATGACGACTTTCCGGCGGGTCGTGGCTGCTCCAGTGGGGGCCTGGACGGCGGGGCTGCTCATCTCCAGACATCTCCTTCTACGTCGTTGGGCGACGGTCGTGCGGGACTTCGGCGGACCGGGTGGGGGCGCTACCCGAGGTGACGGTGCAGCGCCGGGGCCGGAGTACGACCGTGCATGTTCTCAACGGTAGTCAATGATGATCCGATGGGCGCGGCCAGAGGGGTGTTGTGCTCACGCGGTGAGACCGCCGGCCGACGACCAGCGCTGCGATCGCTGCTGCCAGTCGGCGCGAAGGATCTCGTACTCGACCTCGGAGCGGTCCCGGTCCGGGTGGATGGTCAGCAGGTCGGCCGAGTCGGCGGCATCGTCGCAGAGGTGGATCGCGCAGAGCGTCATGCCCAGTTTCTCCATCACCCGCCGCGACGACGCGTTGCGGGCGACGGTGCTGGCGAAGACCCGTTCGGTCCCGAGGTGGTCGAACGCGAAGGCGACGAGGGCGAACGCCGCCTCGGTCGCCAGCCCGCGACCCCACACCGTGCGGCGGAGGCGGTAGCTCAGTTCGAGTTCGGCCCGGCAGCTGTGCCGTGGGGTGCGCAGCGAGATCCAGCCGAGGAAAGCGGTCGTGGCGGGGTCGCAGAGAATCCAGGTGCCGGTGCCGTACTTGCGACGCTCGGTCTCGGCACGGGGGAGCATCCAGTCCTCGATCACGGCGCGCGGGGTGGCCGCACCGCCGCTCACATAGCGCATGACCTCGGGATCACTGTCGAGGTGCACGAGCTCGTCGACATCGACGGCGGACACCGGGCGCAGCCGAGCCCGTACCGTGTCGATGTTCACCCGAGCCCCTCACCGCGCGCCGGGGGTGCGCGCACCGATTCGCCTGTGGTTCTGACCCCCGGCGAGTGAGTCTACGGTCTGGCCGTCGGTGACTCCGGCAGTTCGCCGCACGCGTGTCCCGCACTAAGATCTGCGCCGTGGCCCTCGACCCAGACGCCCTCGATCCCGACGCCCTCGATCCCGACGGGCACGCAGCCGGTTCTGCCGGGCCCGACTATCACCTCGACGTCCCGGTTGCGCTGCGGTGGGGTGACATGGACATCAACAACCACATCAACAACGTGCAGATCTCCCGGATCTTCGAGGAGAGCCGCGTGCGTTCGTTCATCGAATGGATGCCCGACCGCCCGCGGCGGTTCTCGTTCCTCGTCGTCCGCCACGACATCGAGTTCTCCGCTCCCGTCCACTACTCGCCCGACCCCGTGCACGTCCGCACGTGCATCGGACGCGTCGGCCGGTCGTCGTTCGTCATGGCCCTGCGCCTGTTCGACCAGTCCGGGACGTTGTGCGCCACCGCCGAGACCACGATGGTCGTCGTCGACCCGGACACCGGCCGACCGACCCCGATTCCCGACGACGCCCGGGGACTTCTGTCGGCACGGCTCGGGGAACCGGTGCGGTTCCACACACCCCGGCCGGACGTCGCGGGTTGACCGGCCCGCGCCCGACGGGCACACCCTTCCGATGCTGATCCTCCACCGCGCCGAACGCACCGACACGCTGGCCGACGCCCTGGCCGACGTCCTGACGCATCCGCTGGACGATCCGATGCGTCCGGAGATCGTGTCGGTCCCCGCCGCCGGGGTCGAGCGGTGGCTCGCCCAGCATCTGGCACGGCGGTTGGGGACCGGTGCCGGCGGCGACGGTATCGCCGCCAACATCGACTTCACCGGGCCGTCCCGTCTGGCGGACGCGATCGGCGCCGCGGTGCTCGGCGGAACCCGTCTGAACACCGCCGCCTCGCTCACGGCGCCGGACGACCCGTGGCGCGCGACCGAGCTGACGTGGCCGGTGCTGCGCGTCCTCGACGACCGGATCGACGATCCCGCTCTGGACGTCATCGCGCGGCACATCGGAGCCGGCGATGCCTCCTCGCCCCGGATCGGACGCCGCTACGCCACTGCGCGGCATCTGGCCGAACTGTTCGACCGGTACGGGCGGTCGCGGCCGTCCCTGATCGCCGACTGGGCCGCCGGTGACGACCTCGACGGCGCCGGTCGACCACTGCGGGATGACCTCGCCTGGCAGCCGGCGTTCTGGCGTGCGGTCCGCGAGGAGATCGGCCGACCGCATCCCGCGGAGGATCTCGCCGCCGTCTGCGATCGCCTCCGCGCCGACCCCGCGGCCGGCGGGTTGCCGGAACGACTGTCGGTGTTCGGGCCGACGCGGATCACCGAGTCGTTCCGTCAGATCGCCGCCGCCGCGGCCGTCCACCATGATGTCCACCTGTTCGTTCCGCATCCGAGTCCGCGCCTGTGGGACGAACTCGGAGCCCTCGTCGACCGCGATGCCCACGAGGGGGTTCCGCCGAGGCGCGGGGAACGCGAGCTCCCCGAACTGCGAAACCCGTTGCTGGCCGGCCTCTCCCGGGATCTACAGGAACTGCAGTTGCGGCTTGCCCCGATCGTGGATCGGGACGTCCACCATCCGCCGCGGCAGCCGGTGGTCGCGGATTCGGCGCTACACGCGGTCCAGTCGGGGATCCGCGATGACCTCGACCCTGCGCCCGACGTCACCGACTCCTCAGGTGATTCCGGCCCCGTCGGCATCGCGCACGGTGGCCTCGCATCGTCGTCGGCAGTCGCGGACCGGTCGGTCGAGGTGCACGCCTGTCACGGACCCGAGCGCCAGATCGAGGTGCTGCGGGATCGGTTGTTGCATCTGTTCGCCGACGATCCCGAGCTGCAGCCGCGCGACGTCCTCATCATGTGTCCCGATGTCGAGACCTTCGCGCCCCTGATCCGTGGTGCGTTCGGTCAGGCGGGACTGCCGCATCCGGCCTTCGACCTCCGAGTTCGGCTGGCCGACCGCGGAATCCGTCACGTCAACCCGATCCTCGACGTGATCGTCGGGGTCGTCGAGCTGGCCGCGGGACGCGTGACCGCCGGTGATGTCGTCGACCTCCTCGGGGCCCCGCCGGTACGAACACGATTCGCGATGACCGACGACGACCTCGACCTCATCCGGGAATGGTTGGCGCACAGCAATGTCCGCTGGGGTCTGGGCGTCGCCGAACGGGCCCGGTACGGTCTCGAACGCTTCCGTCAGGGCACCTTCGATGCCGGCCTGGATCGCATCTCCCTCGGCGTCGTCGCCGAGGAGTCCGACGATGAATGGCTCGGCACCGCACTCCCGCTGGCCGGCGTCGAGAGCACCGGGATCGACCTCGTCGGCCGGTTCGACGAGTTCCTCTCCCGCCTCGGACGCGTGCTGGCCGAACTGCGGGAAGCCGCGCCCGCGCACCGCTGGGCGGAGACGCTCATCGATGCCGTCTCCTCTCTCACGGCGACCGAGCCCGTCGACGATTGGCAACGCGCGCAGGCCATCCGGATGCTGAGTGAGGCCTTCGGCGACACCCGGCCGGTCGAGCCGGAGGAGGTACTGCGCCTGGCAGACGTGCGGGACCTGTTGGCGGCTCTGGTCGCGGGCCGGCCGACGCGCTCGAACTTCCGCACCGGAGAACTCACCGTCTGCACGATGGTGCCCATGCGCTCGGTGCCGCATCGGGTGATCGTGCTCCTCGGTGTGGACGCGGAGGTCTTCCCGCGTGTGCAGCGCATCGACGGAGACGACGTCCTCGGCGTCGATCCGCTGGTGGGGGAGCGTAACCCGCGGGACGAGGACCGGCAGTGTTTCCTCGACGCGATCTGCGCGGCGCAGGACGCACTCCTGGTTTTCTACAGCGGTGCCGATCCGGTGTCGGGCCGGCGGATCCCGCCCGCCGTGGTCGTCAGCGAACTCACGGACACCCTCACCGGCCTGACCGGCACCAGCGTTCTCCGTCGGCACTCTCTGCACGGGTTCGATGCGCGGAACTTCACTCCCGGTGGGGTGCCGGGCATTCCGGGACCGTTCAGCCACGATGCGTCGATGCTCGCCGGCGCCGAGGCGTTGCGCGAGCCGTCGCAGCGTCCGGTGGTTGCCGCGCACGAGGTACTGCCCGCGCCGGAACGCACTTTCGACACCGAGGACATCGACCTCGCGACGCTCATCGATTTCCACGTGGATCCGATCGTCGCGTTCGTCCGGCAACGACTCGGTGCCCGCATTCCCGACGACGACCGGCCGCACGACGACCAGCTCGACGTCGAACTGGAACCGCTGGACAAGTGGGGAATCGGCGATCGGTTCCTGTCCCGGATGCTGACCGGGGTGTCGATCGCGGACTGCGAAGCGGCCGAACTCCGGCGCGGCACCCTGCCGCCGTTCGCGTTCGGTACCCGCGAGCTCCGCGCGATCTCGCGGGCGGTGACCCGCTTGCACGGCGTCGTCGAGCCGTTGCGGTCGGGGACTCCCAGAACCCTCGACGTCCTGGTCCGCCTGCCCGACGGACGCCGGGTGCATGGCACGGTCGGCGACGTGTTCGGCGACACCGGACCGGCCGCGGTGGTACGGGCGACCTATTCCAAACTCAAGGCCAAACAGCAACTCAGTGGCTGGATCACGCTCCTCGCGGTCGCCGCCGCGGCGACTCAGGGCAACCCCGAAGCCCGACCGGTCGAGTCGGCGGTCCTGGTCGGGCGTGCCGCACGGGGCGGTGGGACCAGCACCGTCAGGCTCCGGCGTCCCGAGGATCCGGTCTCGCTGCTCCACGACCTCGTCCGACTGCGCGACGAGGGTCTGCGTCGCCCGCTGCCGCTGCCGTTGGAACCGGCGTGCACTTTCGTCGAGAACGACGGTCCCGGCCGGCGGAGCACCTTCTCGCTGGCCAATGCCCGCAGGACCTTCGACGACAAGTTCGGTCCCGCCAACGACCCCTACGTGAAGCTAGCCTTCGGAGGAGACGTACTGGCCGATGTCGAGTTCGACGACCTCCTCGACGACCCGGCAGCCGAGCAACGAACCATCGGCGGTGTCGAGTTGGCCATGACCGAGGGAGAGCCGCTGTTCGCCGGCCTGGCTCGAACCGTGTGGGTGCCGCTCAATCAGCACCGGGAGGGCACATGAGACGCCCGGCCACCTTCGACATCACCGCCGACCTGCCGGACCACACCACGGTTCTGGAGGCGAGCGCGGGCACCGGGAAGACCTACGCGATCGTCGGTCTCGCCGCCCGGCACATCGCCGAGGGGGTTCCCATCTCGGAGATGCTGCTCGTGACGTTCAGTCGGGCCGCGACCGCCGAACTGCGCGAACGCATGCGAGACCGCGTGCGGGAGTTGCTCGACGGGCTCGGCCGGACCGGACCGGTGCCCGACCACGACGCGTTGCTGCAGATGCTGGCGCAGGGATCTCCGGCCGAGGTGGCCGCGCGCCGCCACAATCTGGCCCGCGCCCTGAGCGACTTCGACGCGTCGACGATCGCGACCACCCACACGTTCTGCAACCGCATGCTGGAGGCGCTCGGCTTTCTCGGTGAGCGTGAACTGGTCTACTCGATCGTCGAAGAGGTCGACGAGCTCACCGAAGAGGTGGCTCTGGACCTGTACCTGCGAGGATTCTGGGCCAGTGACACACCGGAGTTCGACTTCGCCGAGGCCCGCGCCATCGCCCGCGACGCGGTGCGTCAGGCGTCGGTCGCGCTGGCGCCGGACGAGTCCGAGTCGACCGATGGGCCGGGGGCTGACGCCGTCGCCGCCCGCCGGGTGAGTTTCGCGTCCGCGGTCCGCCGCATCGTCGAGACCCGGAAACGCGATGCGCGCGTGCGGACCTACGACGACCTGCAGGCCATCCTGCACCGGATCGTGACCGACCCGGTGGTCGGCGAGCGCGCGTGCCGCCGAATCCGCGACACCTTCACCGTCGTCCTGGTCGACGAGTTCCAGGACACCGATCCGCTGCAATGGGAGATCGTGCGCCGCTGCTTCCACGGACACCGCCGCCTCATCCTCGTCGGCGATCCCAAACAGTCGATCTACGGATTCCGCGGTGCCGAGGTCCTCAGCTACCTCGCCGCGGTGTCCTCCGCCGACACCCTCCAGGCGCTCGACGTGAACCGCCGATCCGACGGCGCCCTGGTCGACGCCCTCGGTCATCTGTATGGCCAAGCCGCGCTGGGACATCCGGGCATCGTCGTGCATCCCGTCTCCGCTGCGCACGCGGGGAGCCGTCTGGACGACCGGCCACCGTTGCGGATCCGTGCGTTCCTGCGCAACGACTTCTCCACCCGCAATTCCTACAACCTGCCCTCGGTGAAGGACGTCCGCGCCCGGATCGCGGTCGACGTCGCCGACGACATCGCGCACACCTTGGCCCAGAGGGCTCGGCTCGAGGTCGACGGAGTCTCTCGCCTGGTCGACCCTGGCGACATCGCGATCCTCGTGCGGCTCAACAGCACCATCGAGCCGTTGCAGCGCGAACTGGCCGCGCGCGGCATCAACTCGGTCATCGGCTCGGGGGTCAACGTGTTCTCGACGACCGCGGCCCAGCACTGGTTGTGGGTGATGCGCGCCATCGAACAGCCCTCCCGCGCCGACCGGGTGCGGCTGGCCGCACTCACGACACTCCTCGGTTGGTCGACCGAGCAGGTGGCGACCGCGGGTGAACCGGCGATCGCCGAGCTCGGCGCCGAGATGTCCTCGCTTGCAAGAGTGTTTGTCCAAGGCGGGTTCGCCGCGATGGCGCAGCGGCTCCTCGACGCGCATGGGGTCGCGGCTCGGGTGCTGGCCACCGAGAACGGGGAACGCATCCTCACCGATCTGCTGCAGGTGTCCGCGCTGTGCAACAAGCACGTCGTGGAGACCTCGGCGGGACTCAGCGCCCTCGTGGAGTGGCTGGCCGAGCGGATCGCGGACACGTCCGCGCGGCAACGGTACGAGGATCAGAGCCGCCGGCTCGACCGTGACACCCAGGCAGTCCAGATCATGACCGTGCACGCCAGCAAGGGGCTGCAGTTCCCGATCGTCTACGTTCCCTACGGCTGGGACGGGACGTGGATCGGCGACCGCGGCAACATCACCTACCACGACGAATCGGGTACGCGGCGTCTCGATGTCGGCGGTGGGCAGGCCCCCGGACGCGCGGCCCGGCGCAAACGCTATGCGGAAGAGACCGCCGGTGAGGATCTCCGATTGCTCTACGTGGCCCTGACGCGGGCGCAGTCGCAGGTCGTCGCGTGGTGGGCGCCGTCGATGAACACCACGAGCGGGCCGCTGCACCGCCTGATCTTCGGCCGCGGCACCGCGACGCGGATCCCTTCCGAGACCGGCGAATCGGTGTGGTCCGTCGCCTCTGATGTGCCCATTCCGGACGAAGACCCCACCTGCGTGAGCGAGCTTCGCGCCCTGGCCGAACGCGACGCGGCGATCTCTGTCGAGCCCGCCGGCCGGATCGAGGCAGCCGCGGTGGCGGCCCCGCCGCGGTCCGAGGGGGAGGCCGCAACCCTCGGGGTGGCACGGTTTCGGCGTGGCATCGATCAGGAATGGCGTCGGACGTCGTACTCGGCCATCGTCGCCGACGTCGCGCACAGCGCACCCGGTGCGCCCGCCGGCCCGGTCGTCACCACCGGCAGCGAACCGACCGAGGACATTCTGACCGACGAGCCGGTCGCCGATCCGACCGAGGTCGACGAGACGAATCCGGACGCCGACCGGGCCGGAACGCCGTCGCTGATGAACGGGCTGCCCTACGGTGCGGCGTTCGGAACCCTGGTGCACGAGGTCCTCGAGTATGTCGACACCTCGGCGCCCGACATCAACGCCCATGTGCGCGAGCTCTGTTCACGCGCCCTGGGGGTCCTGCCGGCCGACATCGACGCCGATGTGCTGGTCACCGCACTGGTGGGCGTTCTCACCACCCCACTCGGATTCGGCGACCTCTGGGGTGTCGAACCGGGCGATCGGCTCGCCGAGCTCGACTTCGAGCTCCCGCTGGGACCGGCCGACCGCACATCCGGCGGCGGTGGGGCGACCCCCGGGCGGTTCGCCGAGCTCCTGGACCGGTATCTGCCCGGCGGGGATCCGCTGCGGGACTACGCCGATCACCTGCGCGAACTCCCCGCCCGAGAACTCCGCGGGTTCCTCACGGGCAGCATCGACTCGGTGCTGCGCACCCCGGACGGGCGTTACGTCGTCGTCGACTACAAGACCAACCGGATCCGTCCGGGCGACCTCCTCGTCGAGGATTTCGACACCGAGGCGATGGCGGGCGAGATGACCGCGGCCCACTACCCACTGCAGGCGATGCTGTATTCCGTTGCGCTGCACAGATATCTGCGATGGCGCGTACAGGATTACGATCCGGTCCGGCATCTCGGTCCGGTGCAGTACCACTTCGTACGCGGAATGGCCGGTCCGGATACTCCGCCCGGTTGCGGCGTGTTCGAGTGGGACCTGCCCGCAGAGCTGATCATCGCGCTGTCCGACGCGCTGGCGGGAGCATCCTGATGTCCACTTCCGATGTGCAGGTGACTGAGTGGGCCACCGGTGTGCTCGCCGAGTGGAACGAGGCCGGTGTGCTGGCCGCGGCAGACGTGCACATCACCGATCGGCTCGTGGCGATGTGCGCCGAACCGGTCTCCGAGACCGCGCGCCTCGGCGCCGCGCTCGCGGTACGCGCGGTGCGGCTGGGTTCGACGTGCCTGGCACTGGACCGGTTGGGTGACCTGGCCGGCGAGACCAGCCCGGATCTCACGGTCCCGTCGTCGGATGCGATGCTCCACGCGTTGCTGGAGAGTCCGCTCGTGGCCGGCAGCGAGGCGGGTCCGTTGCGTCCGTTGGTCGTACGGCAGTCCGTCGACGGGCCGCTGGTCTATCTCCAGAAGTACTTCCGGCAGGAGCAGACGATCCGGGACACGCTGGCCCGCCGCGCACAGACGTCACCGGCCGTCGACGCCGACGCCCTGCGCGCCGCGATCGCCGCCGTGTACACCTCGCCGGAGGACGGCCGGCTGCAGAAGCTCGCCGCCGCGGTCGCCGCGACCCGGTGGACGACCGTCCTGGCGGGCGGTCCGGGCACCGGCAAGACCTACACCGTCGCACGCATTCTCGCCGTACTCGACGCGCTGCAGGGCCCCGGCCTCCGGATCGGACTGTGTGCGCCCACCGGCCGGGCAGCCGCCCAGTTGCAGGCCTCGGTGGAGGCGGAGTCGACGGTGCCGGTCACGGCGCACGCCATCACCCTGCACTCGCTGCTCGGCTGGCGCCCGGGAGCCAACCCGAGGTATGGCCGCGGGCGTACATTGCCGCACGATGTGATCGTCGTCGACGAGACATCCATGCTGTCGATGACCGCGATGAGCCGGCTGCTCGACGCGGTCCGGCCCGACGCGCGCGTGATCTTCGTCGGTGACCCGCATCAGCTCGCGTCGGTCGAGGCGGGTGCGGTGCTGGCCGACCTCGTCGAACGGACCGATGTCATCGGGGTGCAGGCGGACTCGGACGCTGCGGTGAGGGCGTCGCAGGCCGCGCTGGAAGCGGTGGGTCCGGCCGGCGAAGACCTGGACCCGGCCGACACGGATCGCCTCGCCGACGGCGTCATTACCCTGCGGCGGCAGTTCCGGTTCGGCGGTGGCATCTCTCGGGTCGCCGCCGCCGTGAATTCCGGCGACGCCGACGAGGTGGTGAGACTCGTGACCGCGGATGACGTTCCGAACGTCGAGCTCGTGTCAGCCGATGACCTCGACGACGTGCGTGCTGATGTCGTCGAGTGGGGTAGGGCCCTTCGAACGGCTGCCCGCGACGCCGATGCCGAAGCCGCCCTCGATGCCCTCGACACCCACCGTGTGTTGTGCGCGCACCGTGAAGGGTCGTCGGGCGTCCGCGGATGGTCGGCCAGGATCACCGAGTGGCTCGGTACCGCAGGCGCGGAGCACACCGGATGGTATCCGGGACAGCCGATCCTGGTCACCGCCAATGATCGTCAGACGTCGACGTTCAACGGTGACACCGGTGTCGTGATCGCCGACCCCGACGGCCGAAAGCAGGGAGCCGACGCCGTCCGGGTCGCCTTCCGGCGGGGCGGATCTGTCCGACTGCTGCACCCGACGCAACTCGCCGACGTGGAGTCGGTCCACGCGATGACGATCCACCGTAGCCAGGGGAGTCAGTTCCGGCAGGTCACGGTGATCCTTCCTCCCCCGGGGTCGGAGTTGCTCACCCGGGAGCTGCTCTACACCGCCATCACCCGAGCCCGCGAGCGCGTGCGGATCGTCGGGACGCCAGAGGTCCTCGCCGCGGCGGTCGATCGACGCGTGCAGCGGGCCAGCGGTCTGCGATCAGCGGTGACACCGTTCGGGGATACGGAGTGATTCCGGCAAACCCACCCCTTTTCCGTAAACCCACCCGGTCCGAGCGCGGTGAGAATCTGGAAAAGGGGTGGGTTTGCGGGCGCGGGGTAACTCGTCGACCGTCCTAGAACAGGTCGCACCCACCGGGGACGAGGTCTCGCCGCTGGTAACACTCGACGCCGAGCAGCTTCTCCTGGACGTCGTCGGGCAACGTCATGAAGCCCGAGATGGCCCGGCTGCGAGGGATCTCCGAACGGTGGGCGGTGACCGCGGCCCGCTTCCGGGCCGCGAGATCCGACACGTCGACGACCACGTCGATCTCGGACTCCGGCGTCCCGGGCAACTGCGCCCGCGGGATGTCCGCGAAGAGGCTCTCCGCGAGGATGTCCATCATCCATTCCGGGATCGTGGCGAAGTACAACGAACGGACCCGCCAGGCCGGCCCGGCGCGGTGATAGAGCTTCGTCGACGCCGCGGCATCCGCGGCCGCGCACGCGAGCCGATGGGCATGGACGTGGTCCGGGTGACCGTAGACGCCCAGCGAGTCGTAGGTGATCACGATGTCCGGTTGCAGGGCGCGGATGTGGTGGGTCAGTGCGCGGACCTGTTCGTCGAACGACGCGTCGCACAACCGCTCCGCATCGGGGGCCGACTCCGGTCGCCGGTCGTCGGCATAGCCGAGCATGATCGGCGGGCGGGGCATCCCGAGGATGTTCACCGCGTCGGCGAGTTCGCGGTGCCTGATCGTGCCGTCGGTCCAGGTGCACATGACGAGGTCCGCCTCGCCGCCGGCGTCGGTGTGACGCGCGATCAGGCCGCCGGTCCACAGGGATTCGTCATCAGGGTGCGCGTGCACCAACAGCAGTCGTGGTGTGCCCATCCACCTGGCTTCCTGATCGTTCCCGGCCGGCACGGATGCCGCCCGGGTTAGTCGGTCCCCGACCCAGGGTAGCCACACCACCGCTCGGTAAAGTCGGTGTCCGTCCCCACGTGTCGCACCGGTGCGACAGATCCCCGCCGCCCGGTGCACGAGAACAGAACATGGAGGTCTGCGATGAGCGCTCAGCCCGAAGTCCACGAGTTCCAGGCCGAGACCCGGCAGCTGCTGGATCTCATGGTGCACTCGATCTACTCGAACAAGGACAGCTTCCTGCGCGAGTTGATCTCGAATGCATCCGACGCGCTGGACAAGCTGCGGCTCGAGTCCCTGCTCGACAAGGACCTCGACGTCGACACCTCCGATCTCCACATCACCCTGGACCCGGACGCGGAGGCACGGACGCTGGTCGTCGCCGACAACGGGATCGGCATGACCCGTGACGAGGTCGTCGGATTGATCGGCACGCTGGCCCGTTCGGGCACGGCCGAACTACGCCGATCGCTCACGGAGGCACGTGCGAACGGGGTGTCCGACGCGGCTGCCGAGGAACTGATCGGCCAGTTCGGTATCGGCTTCTACTCGACGTTCATGGTCGCCGACAAGGTCACCCTGGTGACCCGCAAGGCGGGGGAGACCACCGGTACCCGCTGGGAGTCGACCGGTGACGGCACGTACACGATCGACGATGTCCCCGACGCGCCGCAGGGCACCTCGGTCAAGTTGGCGCTCAAGCCCGTCGACACCGAGGACCACCTCTACGACTATTCGGATCAGACCAAGCTCCGTCAGCTCGTGAAGCGGTACTCGGACTTCATCGCGTGGCCGATCCGGATGAACGTCGAGAAGACGGTCCCGGTGGAGACCCCCGACGCCGACACCGAGGACGCGGGCGAGGCGAAGACACCGGAGACGACGACGATCGTCGAGCCGGAGACGATCAACTCGATGAAGGCGCTCTGGGCCAAGTCGCGCTCGGAAGTGACCGACGAGGAGTACCAGGAGTTCTACCGGCACGTCTCCCATGCCTGGGATTCGCCGCTGGAGACCATCACGCTGCAGGCCGAGGGCACCTTCGAGTACCAGGCCCTGCTGTTCATCCCGACGCAGCCGCCGTTCGACCTGTTCATGCGGGACAGCAAGGTCGGCATCCATCTCTACGTCAAGCGCGTCTTCATCATGGACGACTGCGCCGAACTGATGCCGGAGTATCTGCGCTTCGTGAAGGGTGTCGTCGACGCGGCCGACCTCTCGCTGAACGTGTCCCGGGAGATCCTGCAGCAGGATCGTCAGATCCGTGCCATCCGTCGCCGTCTGACGAAGAAGGTCATCTCGACGGTCACCGAGATGCGCGCCGGTCGTCCCGAGGACTACCGCACCTTCTGGGATGCCTTCGGCCGGGTGTTCAAGGAAGGGCTCGTCAACGACCCGGACAACCGCGATGCGCTCCTGAAGGCGTCGTCGTTCGCCACCACCCACTCCGAGGATGAGCTGACCACACTCGCCGACTACATCGGCCGGATGAAGAGCGGTCAGGACACGATCTACTACATGACGGGCGAATCGCGTCAGCAGATCGTGAACTCGCCGCACATGGAAGCGTTCCGCGCCAAGGGGATCGAGGTCCTCGTCCTGTCCGATCCCGTCGACGAGATGTGGGTTTCGGCGGGCGCGGAGTTCGACGGCAAGACGTTCCAGTCGATCGCCAAGGGTGCTGTCGACCTCGAGGGTGACGACGAGGACACCGACGACTCCGCCAAGGAAGAGCAGAACAAGACCTACGCGGATCTGTTGGAGTGGCTCACGAGCACCCTCTCCGACGATGTCAGCGAGACGCGGCTCTCCTCGCGCCTGACCGAATCGCCGGCATGTCTCGTCGGTGACACGTTCTCGATGTCACCGCAGCTGGAGAAGCTGTACCGGGCGTCGGGGCAGGAGTTCCCCAAGTCCAAGCGGGCCCTCGAACTCAACCCCGATCACCCACTCGTCGCCGCTCTGAACAAGGCCTACGGAGCGGGTGATCACGAGCAGCTCGTGCCCACCGCGAAGCTGCTGTACGGCATGGCCGTCATCGCCGAGGGCGGCGAGCTCGACGACCCGGCCGAGTTCGCGAAGATCCTCGCCGGCCGCCTCACCGAGGCGTTCACCGGGAACGGGTCGGCGGCCGGTTCGGAGTCCTGATCGCTCCAGCCGGACCACGGACAGGCCGCCGGTGAGCCGCCGGAGACGGATCATCGTCTTCGGCGGCGTGGCGGTTGTCCTGACGATGGTGCTGGTAGCCGCGCTCGTCGTCGGTCTGGCCCGCGAAGACGAGCGGGCGGCCACCCCGGCCGACGCCGTCCGCACCTATCTCGATGCACTTGCCGACGCCGACGCCGACGCCGCTCTGGGCGTGATCGACCCGCGTCCCGATGCGCGGTTCCTGACCGACAACGTCCTGCGCGCACAACGCGCTGCCGCACCTCTCGGCGACATCGAGGTGCAGCCTGCGGCCGACGGCGAACCGGAGGCGAAGGTCCGGGCGCGGTACCGAATGGGGACGCGGGTGGTCGACACCGAGATCCGGACCACGCGGGTCGCCGACGGGTGGGCGGTCGTCGACGGCGCGGTCGCGGTTCGGATCGTCTCGCTGGCTGTCGTGCAGCCGACGCTCTTCGGTGCGGAGGTCGAGGAGGGCGACACGGTCCATCTGTTCCCCGGACCGCAGCGCTGGGGCTCCCGCGACACCGATTTCGTCGCGCGCGCGTCGGATGACGATCACCCGACCACGCCGCGAGCACCCATGACGGTGCGGGTCGTCGGCGAGCTGAGTGCCGCCGGCACCGGGGCCGTCAGCGACGCGGTGTCGGCCCACCTGACCGCGTGTGCGGCGTCGAGCCGCGCCGATGCGGGCCGGCAGGTCGAGGGCTGCACCCAACGGCTGTATCGCTCCGCGGTCGACGGCAGTGTGCGGTGGACCGCGCCGAGGGACTTGTCCGGTCTGCGATATCTGCTCCGGGATCCGGGTTCGGATGCACCGGGGGACAGGGGCACTCGGAGCGGATCCGGTCTGGGGGTCGTCGATGTGGTCGGACCCGTGCGCTGGCGGGTGTCCTACACCCCCGACTACGACGCCGACGGGCCGCGGGTCGAGACGGTCGACGAGCAGTATCTCGTGGGCCATGTCGATCTCACCGACAGCCGACCGGAGTTCGTCACCGACGGCTGACCGGCATCAGGTCAGTGGCCGCAGCCGGAACACCGGGATACGGCGGTCGGTGCGTTGCTCGTACAGATCGAAGTTGGGCCAGACGGTGCGCAGTGTCTGCCAGGCCGCGTCCCGGTCGGCGCCGAACAGTTCGGTGGGCACGGCTGCGGACACCTCGCCGTGGACGACGATCTCGATCTCGTCGGCAGCTCGGAGATTGAACACCCACGCCGGCATCTTCGGGCCGCCGAAGTACGACCCCGCGATCAGCCAGTCCGACCCGTCCGGGGCGGCGAGGAGCTGCGTCGTCCGGATCGCGCCGCTCTTGCGTCCCGGAACCCGGATCGTGATGTTCGGCAGGTCACCGATGTCGAGCAAGCTGAGCCGGTTGCCCGACACCGATTGGATCACGCTGTCGCACTTGACGATCTGCGGGAGAAACCGAGGCATCCAGGAGATCGAACCGATCTTCACCGCGAGTCCGCGCCGCACACTCATGCGCCCAGTGTGTCATGTGCGTCCCGGCCTCGGCGTCGACTCCCCGCACATCCCGCCGACGCCGTCGAGGTGCTCTCGGCGGTCGACGATGCCGTCGATATGCGCGACCCTCTCGAGGCCGGCGATCACCCGGGTAGCGTGCGATCCATGCCCACCGGTGACAGCGCGACGCGCATCCTGATCGACGGCGGCCAGACCGGTACCCGCGTCCGCATCGAGACGGCCGGCGGTGCCGCCGACCACGAGGCACCGCCGATCCGTACCGACCGGCCGGTCGTGGAGCAGATCGCCACGACGGTGCGGGACATCCTCGACGCGGGGGCCGGCCAGCCGGCGGCCGATGAGTCGGTCGGCCGGTCGGTGATCGCGGCCGGGGTGTCCGGCCTGACCCCCGACGCCTCTCGCCCGGTCGACCTGCTCGAGGCACTTGCCGGCGTCGGCGTCGTTTCCGTTGCGCTCGCCCACGATTCGGTGACCGCCTATCTGGCCGCCAATCGCGACGAGTTCGGTGCGGTCACCGCGGTGGGGACGGGCGTGGTCACACTCGGCGTCGGCCGCGGCGGGGTGTGCCGCGTCGACGGCTGGGGTCACCTGTTCGGTGACGCAGGCAGTGCGTACTGGATCGGGCGCTCGGGGATCGCGGCAGCCCTCCGCGCCTTCGACGGCCGGGGACCCGACACTACGCTGCGCATGGCCGCGGAGGAGGAGTTCGGTCCGCTGCCGGAGTTGTACATGGTGGTGCAGGCCGATCCCGACCGGGTCGCGCGCGTCGCCGGCTTCGCGCGGACGGTCGACGCCGCGTCGGAGGACCGGGATGCGGTGGCACAGCGGATCATCGACGATGCGGCCGACGAACTGGCCACCGCGGCGGTCACCGCCCTGGACCGCAGCGGCCACGGCACTGACGACCCCGCACGCGTGAGTTGGGTGGGAGGCGTGATGTCGGCGAGTGACCGACTCCGAAACCGATTCGTGGACAGCGTGTCTCGCCGATCCCCAGGCGTGACGGTCGCACCGCCGCACGGCAGGCCGTTCGACGGCGTGCGACTCCTGGCCGATCTCGACAACGCGCACCCGCTGTCCGGGGAGGTGTACCGCGCGTGGTGAACCGCCGGCTCAGCGCCCCTTGAACTCGGGTTTGCGCTTCTCGAAGACGGCGGTAATGGCCTCGGAGAGGTCCTCACTGGGCAGGAATGCCGAGTTCCATGCCGCGACGTAGCGGAGGCTGTCGTGGACGGCGGCGCTGCGCGAATGGTCGAGCACGGACTTGATGCCGTGGACGACCAGCGGCGGGTTGTCCGCGATCTCGCGAGCGGTTGTCCGGGCGAGTTCGAGGACGGCGTCCTGATCGTCGGCGACGTCGTTGACGAGACCGATCTTCTCGGCACGAGCGGCGTCGATGTCCTTGCCGGTCAGCGCCAGCTCGCGCAGGTGGCCGTCGCCGATGATGAACGGCAGCCGTGCGAGCGTGCCCACGTCGGCGACCATGCCGACCTTGACCTCGCGCACACTGAACGTGGCGTCGGTGCTCGCGTAGCGCACGTCTGCTGCGCAGATCAGGTCGACCCCGCCGCCGATGCACCAGCCGGACACTGCCGCGACCACGGGCTTGCGACAGTCGGCGACCGCGGTGATCCCGGCCTGCAGTGTGCGTAGCGAGTCGAGGAACTCGGTCCGTGGCGCCGCCTTGGCGTCCCCGGCGAGAACACCGGACAGTGTCCCGCCCATCGCGACGAGGTCGAGACCGTAGGAGAAGTTCTTCCCCGACCCCGTCAGCACCACCGCGCGCACCGCGGGATCGGTGTCGAGGTGTCCGAACAACTCGGGGAGTTCCCGCCAGAAGTCCGGTCCCATGGCGTTGCCCTTGCCCGGGCCGGTGAGGGTGACCTCGGCGATGTGGTCGGCGACGGTGACGTCGAACGCGGTCCAGGCGCGATCGTTCCAGGCATGGTCTGTCATGCGAGGGAGCCTACTCGGCGGTCAGGACTGTCCGAGATCGGATCCGCCGACGATGCGTCGGTTCCGACGGCCGGCCCGGGTTGCGACGACCATCACACATCGAGCCCTGTTAGATGAGTCCATGAGCGGATACATCCAGGAGGACATCGATCCGGAGGAGCTCGCGCACCGGGCCGAACTCGCGTCTGCGATCGCGGGCAGCGTCCGGGACCTGATCGACGCGACCGTACGCACCGAGGTCGGCGATTCCGACATCGAGGAGGCGAGGCGACTCATCGCGGCGGCCGCCGAGATACTCCGGAAGGATCAGCTGCCGGGTCCGTTCGGCATCCGGTTCAACGCGGATGGTACGAAGCGCTCCTGGGGCAACGCCGTGCTGGGCCGTCGCAACCCGATCGCACCGCCGGTCGAGGTCCGTCACGAAACCGACCACAGCTGGTTCGAGGTCGAACTCGGACCCCAATACGAGGGCCCGGCGGGACTCGTCCACGGCGGCGTGCTCGCGCTCGTCTTCGACCAACTGCTGGGCTCGACCGCAGTGTTCCAGCGCGTGCCCGGTATGACCGGCACCCTCACCGTGCGGTATCGGCGCGGGACGCCGCTCGGACCGATCCGGGGTGAGGCGCGAGTCGATCGGGTGGAGGGGGTGAAGACCTTCGTCACCGGAACGATCTCGGTCGGCGGAGAGGTGACCGCCGAGTCGGAGGGGATCTTCATCCTGCCGCGGTGGGCTCGCGGCGAGGTGCCCGACGTCATGCGGAAGTCGGTCGGCGAGGGCTGACTTCGCGCCCAGGGGCCGATACCGGTCAGACCGTGAGGGATCAGATCGGGGCAGAGACCGACCGCGGCCCGACGGGCGAGTAGCGCGCGCACAGGAATGCGCCGTTGCGTGCGAAGTCCTGCAGCTCGAAGTCGTAGGGGCGAGGGAAGAGTGGACGTCCCGATCCGAGGGTGACCGGCGCGAACGTGACGATGACGTCGTCGAGCATGCCGGCCTCGGCGAACTGCGCGGCCAGGTCTCCGCCGCCCACAATCCAGATGTCCCGGCCGTCGGCTGCCTCGACGAGACGATCGCGAAAGTCTGCGGGGTTCCCGGCCACCACCGTGATGGTGTCCGACACCGGCGTGAGCGCACGGTGGGTGAAGATGAACGTCGGGATCTCGTACGGCCAGGGTTTCCCGTCGGAGACCTCGTGATCGAGAAGCCACTTGTAGGTCGTGGCACCCATGACGGCGCAACCGACCCGGGAGAAGAAGTCGTCGTAGTTCATCGGCCCGCCCTTCTCCAGCGGCTGGCTGAGCAGCCAGTCGAGGTTGTCCCGGTCGTCGGCGAGGAAGCCGTCGAGGGTGGTTGCCGTGTAGTAGCGAAAGGTCATCAGAATCCTCCGGAGTGTTTGCGGTGCCACATGATCGGGTCGGGATCGAGTGCGGGGGCCGTCATGTCGATGCCGGCGTCCTGCAACATCCACCGGGCGACGAGTCGACGGTGTGCGGAGAACGTCAGGACGTGCGCGACGATCTGCGAGAGCAGGAACGACTCGGGTGGATAGCACAGTGCATCGATGACGCGGTCCTGCCATGCGCCCCGGCGATCGATGTCGCGGATCAGGGCCAGCCAGCGCGGTGCGATGTCGCGGTGGAGCTCGATGAGGTCGATCGGTTCGGTCGGCGCCGCGGGTGGCAGGTCGGCCCCCTCGATCGTCGCCAGCCAGGGGAGCTTGTCGGCGACCAGATGCGAGAGCACCTGAGCGAGATTCTCCTCCGGTCCGCTCCAGGACAGCGGTTGGTTCCCGGCCAGGCGCGGAGCCGTCCACGACGCGGCGTCGACACCCTTCGCGGCGTCGAGAATCGCCTCGATGTCGTCGAGGTCATG
Source organism: Gordonia sp. G4 (assembly GCF_057770005.1). Lineage (NCBI taxonomy): Bacteria > Bacillati > Actinomycetota > Actinomycetes > Mycobacteriales > Gordoniaceae > Gordonia > Gordonia sp. G4. The sequence goes on along the minus strand of NZ_CM173442.1, from coordinate 4,615,720 downwards.
GCGAACCATGAGCATCACCACGTTGCCCGCATCCTCGGTGGTGGGTGAACCGCTGTCGATGTAGAGCGCGGTGGGTGAGTGGAAGTGGATGCCGTTCGGCGCGGGCAGCCAGTGGCTGTGCTCGCCCACCGCGCCCATCCGGCCGGGACTGTGCCCGAAGGCCCGGCTGAACGCGCGCGCGAATCCGTCCACCGACGAGTACCCGGACTCGAAGGCCACGTCGGTCACCGACTGGCCTCGCTGCAACAACCACGCCGCACGTTCGAGGAGGACGCGGCGTCGCAGGGCCACCGGTGCCTCGCCGGCACCGCGCCGCACCTGCCGCGTGAAATGGAACGGTGACGCGTAGGCACCCGACGCCATGTCGTCGAGCGACGTGTTGTCCTCGGACAGCACCGCATCGAGCAGTTGCCGAAGGCGGTCGCGGTCGGCCGGTGAAGTGCTCACCCTCTGAGTATGGAACGGCGGGGACCCGGCGCGCCCGACCGAAATTGCTCCGCTCGACCGGCGGGCGCTTGTCAGTCCCGCGTCAGCAGCGGGATCAGTCTCTCGGTCTTGGCCTCGGTCCAGCCCGGTGGCTGCAGGATCTTGGCCCAGGCCGCGGGGATCGCGGAGAGGTAGTTGTGTCCGTGGCCGTCGGGCACCCCGACCGAGACCGCCATGTCCGCGCTGACCTGGAGGAATGTCACGAACGGAATCCAGCGCATCGCCGACAGCACATCGCGGCCGGGATCCTCCTGGAGCCAGTCGGGTTCACGCAGGATCAATCGGGGGTTCCACCACGAGATCGGGTCGGAGGCGTGTTGCAGGTACACCGCGCGACCCGACGGAGACACCCACTCGGTGGTCGGCTCGTCGAGGTCCGGAGCGTCGGCGATGAATCGGACCTGCCGACCGTCGTCGAAGGTGGGCAGGACTTCCGGGGTCCCCTCGTCGCGCGACCCGGTCGTGTCCACCCACAGCTTGTTGTTGAAGGTCGGGCCGCTGAACAACGCGCCGTCGGTGCGCGCGCTGAGCGCCGGGATGGTCCCGAACGCCGACTCGGCCGCGAAGGAGCCGAGGCTCTCGCCGAAGACGACGAGTTTCGGGCGCTGGGCCTCGGGAACTTCGCGCACCCGTTCCGAGACCGCTTCGAAGAGTGCCTGCCCCGCCTGACGGGCGCGTTCCTTGTCGACGAGGAACGACAGCCAGCTCGGCAGGTAGGAGTACTGCATGCTGACCGTCGCGGTGTCGCCGTTGTACATGTACTCCAGGGAGTCCACGGTGGCCTGGTTGATCCAGCCGGTTCCGGTGGTGGACGCGACCGCGATGAGCTTGCGCTGCAACCCACCGGCGCGGACGAGCTCCTCGGCGGCCAGTTCGGCATTGGCCCGCAGGTCCTTGCCCGATCCGAGTCCGACGTAGGCGCGGATCGGTTCGATCGCCGGCGCGCCGTTGAACTCGCTCAACTCGGCCACCGTCGGCGACACCGAGACGAAGATGCGGCCTTGGCGCCCAAGCGAATCCCACGTCACCAGCGAGCCCGGACCACCCGAACGCAGCGGCGTCGTCGGCGGATTCGAATCCGCGGTGGTCTCGTCGTTGACCGCGGCGAAGGACGAGTTCAGCGCGGACATCCCGTAGTTCGCGACCACGCCGTTGAGGACCAGCACCGTGACGATGATCGCGATGGTCGCCGCGGCGAAGGCCGAGATGCGGGGAGGCGCAACACGATTGATCTTCCGGACGAGCCAGGCGACACCGTCGCCCCAAGCCTGGCCGATGGTCATCAACAGTGCGAAGACCACTATGGCGATGAGCACGATCTGCGGGTAGGCCGTCCACGACAGCAGATCGACCCCCATCATCGTCCGGATCTGGTCCTGCCATCGCTGGAAGGCGACGAGCATGACCACGGTTCCGGCGATGGCCGCGAGGCCCAGCGCCGCCCAGAGCCGACGCATCGGCGCCGGCCAGGGGTCGTCCCGGGAGATCATGTAGCGGATCAGCCACGAGACACCGACACCGAGGGCGTACCCGACGGCGGCCGAGGCCCCGCTCACGATGCCCTGGAACAGTGGACCGCGGGGTAGGAGCGACGGTGTCACCGACAGCCACAGGAAGACGAGCGCGACCGTCAGCCCTACGCAGGAGTACCGGTGGAGCCGTCGCCGCCACCACGACGGCTTCGGTTCGTCGGCCGGGCCGGATGCCGCCGCGTGCCCCGGGACCGGCGGTTCGTCCGGTTCCGGAGCGGCGGGTGGCTGCGAGGTGGGTGCGGTGGACGACACGTGGGTTCCTCTTTCTCGAGAACCCGGAAACCGTAACACCGATCGTCGGTGTGGGAGCGGCGCTTACGGCGACCGTGACCGTCGTGCCACCGGGCGGCGTCCGTTACTTCACCTCGGACCTCAGGATTCGCAGGACACCGATGCCGAGGGGTAGTCCGATCCAGATGACGGCCGAGACCAGCATCCGCGCCCATTCGCCTCCGGTTGCCCAGTCGGCCTCCTGGAACGGCACGTTCGTCAGTCCGGTGTCGACCCATTGCCCGAGATTGTCCTTGAACCACGGAACCAGCTGGCTCACCACGGTGAGTGCGGTGGGCAGGGCGAAGTACGCGACGATCGCGCCCGGGGTGTTCAGGATCAGGGCGGCGAACCCGAACCCGAGAAGCAACCCGAAGGTTTGCGACACAAACGAGTTGACGAAGCCTGCGAGGGTGAGATCCCAGGAGCCGGCGGGATCGGCGAACGCCAGACCGGCGATCCCGTTGCCGATGACACCGAGCACGAGCGCGACCGCGACCGCCGCGATGGCGGTGAGCAGCGCCGCGACCAGCTTCGCACCGACGATGCGCTGCCGCCGCGGCTCGAGCGTGAACGTCGTCAGCGCGGTGCGCTGGCTCCACTCGCCGGTCACGAGCAGAATCGCCAGGATCGGCAGGATGATGGCCGTGGGGATGTTCATCATCCCGAAGAACTGTCCGAGGTTCAGGTTCTCGGGGGTGTTGCGGTTGGCGATGAGCATCGCGACGACGACGACAGCCGCGATCACGCCGATCGAGGCGGTCAGCCAGAAGCCGGCGCGGGTGTCGACGAGCTTGCGCAGTTCGACCCGGACGAGTCGGGAGAACGGGATTCCGGGGCGGTCGACGTCGATCACGTCGGCCGGCGGTAGCGGTGTGCCGAAGTCGGCGACGGTCATCGGGCTGCTCCTTCGAGTGTGGTGTGTTCGCGCTGGGTTTCGGCGGTGAGCTGCAGGAACATCGCTTCGAGCTGAGCTCCGTCAGCAGGACGCAGCTCGGTGAGGACGACGCCGACGGCGGTCGCGACGCGGCCGACGTCGACCGGCTCGGCATCGACATCGAGGCCACCGGAAGCGTTGCGCTGCACCGTGATCCCGGAGGCCGTCAGCGCGTCGCCGAGTGTTGCGTCGTCGAGTGACCGGACACGCGTGCCGGCGCCGGCGAGTAGCTCGTCCTTGGTGCCCTGCGCGACGATCCGGCCGTTGCCGATCACGACAATGTCGTCGGCGACGATCTCGATCTCGTGCAGCAGATGCGACGACAGCAGCACCGTCCCGCCGCGATCGGCATATCCGCGCAGCAGGGTTCGCATCCAGTGGATCCCGGCCGGGTCGAGTCCGTTGGCCGGTTCGTCGAGGATGAGGATCTTCGGATCGCCCAGCAGGGCCGCGGCGATGCCGAGCCGTTGGCGCATACCGAGTGAATAGTTGCGGACCCGCCGTCCGGCCTCCTCCGGGGTCAGGCTCACCAGTTCGAGCATCTCGTCGACGCGGTCGCGGCCGATGCCCATGGTCATGGCCGACAGTCGCAGCACCTCCGCGCCGGTTCGGCCGGCATGTTGGGCCGAGGCGTCCAGGAGGATGCCGACCTGTGTCGCCGGATTCGGGATCATCCGGTAGTCGACGCCGTACAGATGTGCCACTCCGGAAGTCGGCGGCGTCAGTCCGGCGATGATCCGCATCGTCGTCGACTTCCCGGCTCCATTGGGACCGAGGAATCCGGTCACCTGCCCGGGCCGGCAGGTGAAGGACACGTCGTCGACCGCGACGTAGTCGCCGTATCGCTTCGTCAAATTCTTCACAGTGATCATGGCGTCCATCGTGTCCTTCGCAGGTGACGATCACATCGGGCATCCGGACACCGTCGTATCGGCCGAAAGTCGTAGGGGTCGGCACCCATCGGTCGGACGCGATCGACGACGCCGCACGACTACGGTGACGGTGTGCGTCCTGAGCAGTACCAACCCCCGATGACGTGGACCGGCCGACTGTGGCGGCTCGCGGTGATGCTCTGCATCTCGGTCGGCGCCTTCGCCACGCGCGCGTCGTACCTCTGGGACGAGGCCCGGTGGTGGTTCATCACCGACCTCGCGCTCGGGGTGCTCTCCTACGTCGTCATCTGGTGGCGCCGAAGCCATCCCGTACCGGTGACGACCTTCACGAACCTCGTGACGATCATGTCGTCGTCGTCGCTCGGACCGGGGATTCTCGCCATGGTGTCCCTGTCCACCCGGCGACGGTGGCGCGAGATCATCCCGCAGGCCGTGCTGTCCGTCGGCGCGGGGATCATCGCCCTCGAGTTCTTCGCCACGCCCACCGAGGCGAGCGATCCGGTCATCGTCCAGTACACGGTCACGGTGGTCGCGACGGCGGCAATGGTTGCGTGGGGTCTCTACATCGGTTCGCGCCGTGAGCTTCTCGCGAGCTGGCGGGCGCGCGCGCTCGCCTCGGAGGCCGAGCAGCAGGCGAAGGTCATGCAGGCACGATCGCTGGAACGGGCACGGATCGCGCGGGAGATGCACGACATCCTCGCTCACCGCATCTCGGCGATGAGTATGTCGGCGGGTGCGCTGGCCTACCGTTCGGACCTGTCCGGCGAGCAGATCCGCGAGACGGCGCAGACCATCCAGGAGACCTCACACCTGGCGCTGACCGAACTGCGGGAGGTGCTCGGGGTTCTGCGCGAAGGCCCCGGTGACGCCACTCCGGAGGAACCGCAAGGTGTTCCGGACCTGTCCGCGCTCATCGAGGAGGCGCGCCGGCTGGGTATGCGGGTGGAGAGCCGCTGCGACATCGACGTGACCTCACTGGGTCCGGCGATCTCGCGGACGTTGTACCGGTGTGTGCAGGAGGCCTTGACCAACGCGCGCCGCCACTCACCGAGCGCGCCGGTGACCATGCACATCCGCGGCGGTCCGGATCACGGAGTGGATCTGCTCGTCGAGAATCCGCTACCGCTGTCGATGGGTTCGAGTCGTCCCACACCCGGGTTCGGCCTCGTGGGTCTGGCCGAGCGGGTCGAGCTGCACGGCGGCCGACAGTCGGTGACGGTCAGCGAGGACAAGCGCTTCCTGTTGCACGTGTGGCTACCGTGGCAGTCATGACCGCCCGCATCATGATCGTCGACGACGACCCGCTCGTCCGCTCGGGACTCCGGCTTCTCCTCGGCGGCGACTCGGGTCTGGACATCGTCGCCGAGGCGAGCAACGGGCAGGAGGCCCTCGACACCCATGGCGCCGGACCCGTGGACCTCGTCCTGATGGATCTACGGATGCCGATCCTCGACGGGATCGCGGCAACCGGCCGCTTCAAAGCCCTGTCCTCGGCGCCTGCGGTCATCGTCCTCACGACCTTCGACGCCGACGACTACGTGGTCCGCGCACTGGCGATGGGCGCGGACGGGTTCCTTCTGAAGGACACTCCACCCGACGACATCGTCGCCGCCATCCATGACGTGCTCGACGGCCGGCCGGCCCTGAGTCCCGCCGTGACCGCCGCCCTGATCAAGCAGGTCGTGAGCACCGGTGGCCATCGCGCATCTTCTGCGGCGGGGCGCGTCGACCAGCTCACGGCGCGCGAGCGGGACGTGGCCGTCGAACTGGCCCGCGGCGCGTCCAACGCCGAGATCGCCGAACGCCTCTACATGAGTCTCGCCACGGTCAAGGCGCACATCTCGCACATCTTCACCAAGCTCGATGCGAGCAACCGTGTCCAGGTCGCGATCCTCATGCACGACGCCGGGATGGTCTGAGCGAGAAGGCATGCCGAGGTCTCCCCGGCGGTGGAGCGTCAACCTGCCGTTGATCGTCAACCTGCCGTTGAGCGGTTCATCTGCCGGTTGAGCCTGTCGAAACCCCTGGACCCGTCACGAGGGGGAGGTCGAGCGTGGTGCGGAGTCCCGCGGGTCCGTCGACGACCGCCGGGATCGCGTTCACGATCCGGCCTGCGGCGGCGACGATGGCGGCGTGATTGTGGTCGCCCTTGCGGCTCGTCGGACAGATGTCGACGGTGTAGGACGGTTCGCCGGTGATCTCGACGCGATAGCACCCGCCCGGCTGGGCGGGTTGGGCCCAGTCCGGCCGGAGGTCGCCCCGAAGCCGCGTCACGTGCTCGATGACGATCACCGGTTCACCGGCCACCTTGCCGATGATCTCGAACCGCACGGCGGCGCGGGTGCCCGCGGCGATGTGCCCGGCCGCGATGTCGAAATCTTCGGGCGCGGGCTCGCTTTCGAAGACCTCGTCGATCTCGTCGATCGTGACGCCGAGACCGGCGGCCAGTTGCCGGATCGTCGTCCCCCACGCCAGACCCAGCACACCCGGGAGGAACAGCATGGGTGTCTCGTCGAGCGGTTTGCCGAAGCCCATGACGTCGAACATCACCGTCGCCCCGTCATAGGTCGCGTAGTCGGCGATCTCCATGCAGCGCACCTGCTCGATCCGCTGGCAGGTTCCCGCGAACACGAACGGGATGAGATCGTTGGCGAAGCCGGGATCGACGCCCGTGACGAACAGGCTGGCCCCGCTGGCCGCGGCGGTCTCGTCGATCTTGGCGATGGCCTTCGCGGGCATCACGCCCCACGGGTACTGGAGCGTGTTGGGCGAGGAACCGACGACGTCGATGCCCGCGGCCAGTACGCGCACCACGTCGTCGAACGCCTCGACGGGCCGGGTGTCGCCCATCGCGCAGTACACGACGCAGTCCGGCTCGGTCGCTATCGCCTCGTCGAGGTCGCCCACCGCCAGGACTCCGGTGGGCGCCTCCACTCCGGCCAGCGTCGCGGCGTCGACTCCGACCTTCTCCGGTGTTGACACGGACACCGCCGTGAGCTCGAACCGCGAGTCCTCGATCAGTTGGGTGAGGCACAACCGGCCGACGTTGCCGGTTCCGACGAGAGCTACCCGGATGGACATGACGTGGAACTCCTTGCGCTCGGTAGTCGCCGGTCGGGCATGGTGTACACCTGTCCGGACGTTTGTCTGTTCAGTAGACCATTTCTCGGTGGAACCTGTTCTATTTTCGATCTCATCGCGGTAGCGTTGCGCCCCATGGGACGCGTAGACGACAAGGTTGCAGTGATCACCGGCGGTTCGCGGGGGATGGGAGCCGAACACGCCCGGGCCCTCGTCGCGGAGGGCGCGAAGGTGGTGATCGGCGACATCCTCGACGACGAGGGCAAGGCGCTGGCCGCCGAACTGGGGGACGCGGCACGCTACGTCCACCTCGACGTCACCTCACCCGAGGACTGGCAGAGCGCCGTGTCGACCGCGGTCGACGAGTTCGGCAAGGTCAACGTCCTGGTGAACAACGCAGGCATCGTGAACGGCTCGACGATCCAGAAGTTCCGGCTCGACAAATGGAAGCAGATCCTGGATGTGAACCTCACGGGCACGTTCCTCGGTATCCAGGCGGTCGCCGATCTGATGATCGATGCGGGCGGCGGGTCGATCATCAACGTCTCGTCGGTGGAGGGTCTGCGTGGCAGTCCCTGGGCGCACGGTTACGTCGCAAGCAAGTGGGGAGTGCGCGGTCTGGCGAAATCGGTTGCGCTCGAACTGGCTCCGCACAACGTGCGGGTGAACTCCATCCACCCGGGTCTCATCCGGACGCCGATGACCGAGGGGATTCCCGACGACATGGTGACCGTGCCGATGGGCCGGGCCGCGGAGTCGCGCGAGGTGTCGACCTTCGTGGTGTTCCTGGCCAGCGACGAGTCGTCGTACGCGACCGGCGCCGAATTCGTGATGGATGGTGGCCTCAGCGCCGACGTGCCACACAAGTGAAGGCCCACACGAGAACGACCATCCCGAGCAGTTCGACGAGCGTCTGGGTGATCACCGTCGCGGCGGCCAGTTCCGCTCCGACCGGCAGGGCCAGCGCGAGCGGTAGGACGACGAGCGAGTTGCGGGTGGCACCGGAGAAGACGACCGCGGTCGAGGGTTCCGGGGCGAGCCGGAACGAGCGCGTCACCCCGAACCCGATCGCGACCATGATCACCAGGAACGCGGCGAAGACCGGGATGACGCCGGCGATCTCGGCGAAGCGTGAACCGACAAGGGGCACCTGAGAACTCACCGCGACGAAGAGAACGGCCATCATCAGGGGGACCATGGTGGTGGCGGCTCCGGCCGAGGTTCGGCGGCCCGCTTCGGACCGGTCCGCCCACGCCTGGGTGGCCCACGCCAGCGCGAGCGGGCACATGATGAGGATCAGGAACGCCCAGAGGAAGGGCTCCGGCTCGATCACCGACCGCCCGTCGCCGAGCAGTACCAGCAGGTAGAGCGGTGTCATCAGCATCTGGGCGAGGAGCAGCAGTGGCGTGGCCGCGAGCAGTCGACGGGCGTCACCGCCGCCGAGTCCGGCGAACACGACGACGTAGTCGACGCACGGGCACAGCAGCACCAACAGAGCACCGAGCCGTATCGCGTCGTCGGCGGGCAGGGCGAGGGACAGTACCGCGATCAGCAGCGGGGCGAGGACGAAGTTCAGGAGCAACACCGCCGCCATGAACCGGCGGTCGCGCCACGAAGCCAGCAGGTCCGACAGGCGGATCTGCAAGAAGGTGACGTAGAGCAGCGCTGCGAGCAGTGGCGTGATCGCCGCCTCGAGCAACTCGGCAGGACCGGGAACCACCACACCGGCGACCAGCCCGGTGAGGATCGCGCCGAGATACAGCACCACCTGATGGCGTTCGAGGCGGTCGACGACGGTCGCGGATCCGGGCACCGCATCATTCTGCGACACCGCGGTCTCGTTCACCGGCACCGCAGGGACGCGGTGGGGCAGACTCGACGGGTGATCACCCCCTCCCGGCGCACCGACGTCGCGCTGTTGATCGTGGTGGTCGCGCTTCTCGTCGCGGTGAACGTGGGCGCGCATCTCACCGAAGATGCGGTGTCGGTGGCGATCGTCCCCGTGGCCGCCGTCGTGGCCGTGGTCATCGCTCGTCTCGCCGGCCTCGGCTGGCGGGACCTCGGCCTGAGCCGCGCGGAGCTGCGCGCCGGGATCCCGGTTGCCGTGGCAGCGGTCCTCGTGGTCGCCGCCGTGGTGTCCACGGCGGTCGCGATCCCGGCCACGCGTGAGTTCTTCCTGTCCGACCGGTACGACGACACCTCCGAGGCCCTTCTCGCGGCATTTGTGATCATTCCGCTGCAGACGGTTCTCCCGGAGGAGGTCTTGTTCCGCGGTGTGCTGCAAGGGGTTCTGGGCCGGCTGTTCGCCCCGTTGACGACGCTGGTCGTCGGCGCGATCGCCTTCGGCCTCTGGCACATCCTGTCCTCGACGGGGCTCACCGCGGGCAACGAAGGACTGAGCGGCATCTTGGGCGCCGGGACGGTGGCGCAGATCGTCGGCATCGCCGGAGCCGTGCTCGCGACCGCGGTCGCGGGTTTCGTGCTGGGCTGGCTCCGGCAGCGCACCACGAGCCTGCTCGCGCCCATCGCGCTCCACTGGGCCCTGAACGCGACCGGGGCGATCGGTGCCGCCGTGGCCTGGCAGGTGTCCTAGACGGGCATCACCCGCGGATCGCCGGCCTCACGCGGTCCCGAAGATGCGGTCGCCCGCATCGCCGAGCCCGGGGCGGATGAAGCCGTTGTCGTCGAGTTCCCGATCGACCGCTGCGGTGTAGATCGGCACGTCGGGGTGCGAGTGGTGCAGTACCTCGATGCCCTCCGGGCAGGCGAGCAGGCAGACGAACTTGATGGATTTCGGACCGTACTCCTTGATGCGGTCGATGGCGGCGACGGCCGAATGGCCGGTCGCCAGCAGTGGATCGACGATCACGACGTCACGTTCGGACAGCTCCGACGGCATCTTGAAGTAGTACTCGACGACGACCATGGTCTTCGGGTCACGGTAGAGACCGATGTGGCCGACGCGCGCGCCCGGGACCACCGTCAGCATGCCGTCGGCGATGCCCGCACCGGCACGCAGGACGGCGGCGAACACCAGCTTCTTGCCGTCGATGACTCGCGCGGTGGTGGTCTCGAGTGGCGTGTCGATGGTGATCTCGTGCATCGGGATGTCGCGCAGGACGTCGTACGCCATCAGGATCGAGATCTCGTCGAGGAGGCGGCGGAAGTCGTTGGTCGACGTTTCCTTGCGACGCATCAGCGTCAGCTTGTGTTGCACCAGCGGATGGTCGATGACGGCGACGCTGCCCATGAATACCTCTCGGTCGAGTGTGTGAAGCGATGTGTGGATCGGGTCGTGGTCTGGACGCCGGTGCTCAGAACACGGTGCCGGTGCTGCGTATCGACAAGGGCGGCAGACCATCTCGAATCCGGTTCGCCAGAACACGACCGGCCGCCCATGTCCCGCCCTCGAGCACGCAGGCCAGCGGCATGGTGGTCGTATCCGCGCCGAGCCGCTTGCGCACGAGGTCGGCGATCTCGTCGATCAGGGCGACGGTGAGCGCACGCCATTCGACGACGAGCTCGTCGCCGACCTCCCACTCGCGATCCGCCCAGCCCTCGTCGCGGAGCTCGAGTACCCCGGAGTCGATCAGAAGTCCGCCGTTGCGATACTCGGGGAGACCGGTCAGCTCGTCGAGTCCGGTCACCCGGACACCGGACCACCGGAACGGCTCCAGCAGTGAGTAGGTCAGCCACTGCGACAGTTTGTGGAACGGCACCCAGCCTGCTGTCAGACCCGGACCGACGACGGCGTCGTGATGCCAGCAGTCACCCAGTGGATTGGCGTCGATCGCGTTGTCCGACGGCCAGATCGGGCCCAGGTATTCGAGGATGCCACTCAGGATGTCCACCGCGGACACCTCCGAGCGCCCACCGCGGGTGAGGTGGTCGAACAGGCCGCCGGGCCGCGCGTCCGGACCGAAGATCTCGGGCCGGCGGGACAGGGTCTCACCCAGTCGGCGCAGCAGATCGACTCGTCCGGAGAGGCCGGTGAGCGGATTGTCGGGACCTGTCTGGAAGGCGGCGCCGAGAGTGTCGGCACTGATCCGGCTCAGACCGCCGGCGTCGACTCGCAGGGGATCGGTCGGGTCACTCGAGAACAGCCCGTCGCAGAAGGCCACCCAGCTCGCGACGCCGAGTCCCTCCGAACGCGTGAGGACGAGATCGCTCGACTGCTCGCGGTAGGACCACTCGGGTCCGGCCCCGGCGTCGAGCAGGACACTGACGAGCACGACGTCGACGAGGGCGCGGGTCCGCTCGGCCGAACCGGCCGCGGGCAAGGCGGCATCGATCGCGCCGAGGCGGTCGACGCCGCCGGCCTCGAAGTGTCGCCATCGACTGTGAAAAGGTATGTCCCCGTCGGGATATCGTGACAGTGTCGTCTCCGCGACGAGGTCGGCCGCCGCGTCCAGTGCCTCGTCGCGAACCACGAACCACGACGACTCGCCGGACCGCGCTCGTTCCAGGAGCTGCCGCGATCGGCTCCGGATGGTGGCGGTGGACCGAAGCATCCGACCGGCCTGGGAAGCCGACAACTCCACGTCCGGCGCACCGGCCATCAGAGCGCCCGACCCTTGACCTGTCGCAACTGTTCGGCGTCCGGGACAGGTCCGGGGGTGAAGTAGCCGGCAGCCATTTTCGCGTCGATCTCGACCCGGGCGTCGGCGGGGATCAGTTCGTCGGGGATGTTCACGCGTTCGCCGACCTCGATGCCCGAGCCGGTGATGGCGTCGTATTTCATGTTCGACATCGACACCAGGTGGTGGATCCTGGTGATGCCGAACCAGTGCAGGACGTCGGGCATGAGCTCTTGGAACCGCATGTCCTGAACGCCCGCAACGCATTCGGTGCGTGCGAAGTACTGATCGGCGGTGTCGCCGCCGAGCTGACGTTTGCGGGCGTTGTAGACGAGGAACTTGGTGACCTCGCCGAGCGCGCGTCCCTCCTTGCGGGAGTAGGCGACCAGGCCGACGCCGCCGCGCTGGGTCCCGCGGATGCACTCCTCGATCGCGTGCGTCAGATACGGACGGCACGTGCAGATGTCGGAGCCGAAGACGTCGGAACCGTTGCACTCGTCGTGGACGCGTGCGGTGAGTTCCACCGACGAATCGGCGAGGTCGCGGGGGTCGCCGAAGATGTAGACCGTCTGGCCGCCGATGGGTGGCAGGAACACCTCCAGGTCCGAGCGGGTCACGAGTTCGGGGTACATGCCGCCGGTCTCCTCGAACAACACCCGACGCAGCTCGGCTTCCGAGCATCCGAAGCGATCGGCGACGCCGGGCAGATGCCACACCGGCTCCACGGCCGCCTTCGTGACCAGCGCGGCGCCACTGGGCAGCAGGACCTCGCCGTCGGGGATGAGACGACCTTTCTCGATCGCCTCGGCGATCTCTGGGAGGATGACGTGCGCCTTGGTCACCGCGATGGTGGGCCGGATGTCGTAACCGCGCCCGATCTCGTCGGGGAAACTCTCGGCGACCGTGGCACCCCAGGGATCCATCGAGACGATGGCGCGCGGGTCACCCCACTGTGGATACGGTCCGATGTGGTCGGTGGGCGAGGTGTTGGTGAGGTCGGCCCGGTGCTCGCGCGCCAGGGCGCCGGCGGCGACGGCCAGGGCGCGGTACACGCTGTAGGAGCCGCTGTGGGTGCCGATGACATTGCGATGCCCACGCGTGCCCGTGGTCCCGATGACGGGACCGCGCTCGGCCGCGGTGGCGGCCCCCCAGTGGATGGACGGCGCGTCGATCCCGCCGCTGTGGGAGGTCAGTCGGATGTGGCCCAGGGACCTGTGTTCGCCGGACATCGTCATCGTCCTCACTTCTGTCGAGACGGTCACCCGCCACTTCAGGGAAAGCGCCAGCATAGTTGCGGATGCCCGTGTGTGCCGGGTGATGCCGAACGCCGTGGCGGCGGCACCCGCCAAGGGTGCCGCCGCCACGTTCTGACCGTCGTGGTGACGAGGTGCGCCGCCTCGATCAGAGGTCGAACCGGTCCAGGTTCATCACCTTGTCCCAGGCCGCGACGAAGTCGTTCACGAACTTCTCGGCGGCGTCGTCGGTCGCGTAGACCTCGGCGAGAGCGCGCAGCTGGGAGTTCGACGTGAACGCCAGATCGGCGCGGGTACCGGTCCAGACCTGCTCACCGGTGGCGCGATCCCGACCGATGTAGACGTTCTCCTCATCCGAGGCCGACCAGGCCGTCGACATGTCGAGCAGGTTGACGAAGAAATCGTTCGTGAGGATGCCGGGGCGATCGGTCAGAACACCCGCAGATGAGCCGCCGAAGTTGTTGCCCAGCACTCGGAGTCCGCCCACCAGCACCGTCATCTCGGGTGCGCTGAGGGTCAACAGCGCTGCCTTGTCGACGAGGGTGAACTCGGCCGGGAGATCACTGCCCTCGGCCATGTAGTTGCGGAACCCGTCGGCCTTGGGCTCGAGGTACGCGAAGGACTCGACGTCGGTCTCCTCCTGGGAGGCGTCGGTGCGACCCGGGGTGAACGGCACGGTGATGTCCACGCCCGCGTCCCGCGCGGCCTTCTCGACGGCCGCCGCACCGCCGAGCACCACCAGGTCGGCGAAGGAGATCGTCGCGCCGGCCTCACCGATGAACGAGTCCCGGATCCCTTCGAGGGTGTCGATCACGGCCGCCAGCTCGGTGGGCTCGTTCACCTCCCACTCCGACTGCGGTTGCAACCGGATGCGGCCGCCGTTGGCGCCGCCGCGCTTGTCGCTGCCGCGGAAACTCGACGCCGCCGCCCAGGCGGTCTTGACGAGTTGCGCGACAGTCAATCCCGAGTCGAGCAGCATCCCCTTCAGGATCGCCACGTCGGCTTCGGACACGACCGGTCCCTCATGCGCCGGGACATTGTCCTGCCAGAGGTAGGTCTCGGTCGGGACCAGCGGCCCGCGATAACGGACGGCGGGCCCCATGTCGCGGTGCAGGAGCTTGAACCAGGCCTTGGCGAACTCATCGGCCAGTTCCTCGGGGTGGTCCAGCCAGCGCCGGGTGATCTGCTCGAAACCGGGGTCGTACCGCATCGCGAGGTCCGTGGTCAGCATCGACGGATGAGTCCTGTCGTCGCCGAACGCCTTCGGGACGGTGCCTGCTCCGGCTCCGTCTTTCGGGCGCCACTGGTTGGCCCCGGCCGGACTCTTGTAGAGCTCCCACTCATAGCCATAGAGAGTTTCGAGAAATGCGTTGTCCCAGGTGGTCGGAGTGGGATTCCAGATCACCTCGAGTCCGCTGGTGATCGCATCCGCACCCTTGCCGGAGCCGTGTGAGCTGGCCCAGCCGAGGCCGGCGTCCTCGACGGCGGCGGCCTCCGGTTCGGGACCCACCAGCCCGGCGTCACCGGCACCGTGGGTCTTGCCGAAGGTGTGGCCGCCGACGATCAGTGCGGCGGTCTCGACGTCGTTCATCGCCATACGCGCAAACGTCTCGCGGATGTCCACCGCGGATGCGAGGATGTCCGGATTGCCGTTCGGCCCTTCCGGATTCACATAGATCAAGCCCATCTGCACTGCGGCAAGGGGTTTCTCGAGTTCGCGGTTGCCCGAGTACCGGTGATCGGCGAGCCACTCGAGTTCGGGTCCCCAGTACACCTCGTCGGGCTCCCACTCGTCGACGCGACCGAATGCGAAGCCCGCGGTGGCGAATCCCATCGACTCCAGCGCGACATTTCCGGCGAAGACCAGCAGGTCGGCCCAGGACAGGGCCTTGCCGTACTTCTTCTTGATCGGCCACAGCAGGCGGCGCGCCTTGTCCAGGTTGGCGTTGTCCGGCCAGCTGTTGAGCGGGGCGAATCGTTGCATTCCGGCGCCGGCGCCACCGCGTCCGTCCTCCACGCGGTAGGTGCCCGCGGCGTGCCAGGACATGCGGACGAACAGACCGCCGTAGTGTCCGAAGTCGGCGGGCCACCAGTCCTGGGAATCGGTCATGAGCGCTGTCAGATCCGCGCGCAGAGCCTCGACGTCGAGGGTCTCGAGGGCCGAGTCGTAGTCGAAGTCGGCGTCCATCGGATTCGCGACATCCGGATTGTGCTGGAGGACTTTCAGATTCAATTGATTCGGCCACCAGTCGCGGTTGCCGCCGCCCTGGGTCGGCGGCTTGAGCCTACCGTGTGCGACCGGGCATCCGCCGGTCGCGGGCTCGGTGTTCGCCTCGGCGATCGGGGGGTGTTCCCGCGCGTCGGAGACGGACGTGGGGTCGTGCTGGGCCATCTGGGGTTTCCTTTCGGGCACGGAGAGAACTGTGATCGCCGGGTCGGCGATCACAGAGTCGGTGCGATGTCGGTCGTCGGGGTTATCGGTCGGGGATGCAGTCGGAGCAGTAGCCCCAGTAGATGACCTCGGCTTCGTCGATGACGAAACCTCGGTCGTCGGACGGGGTCAGGCACGGGGCTTCGCCGATTGCGCAGTCGACGTCACCGATGGACCCGCATGTACGGCATATCACGTGGTGGTGGTTGTCCCCGACCCGTGACTCATATCGAGACACGTGGCCCGACGGTTGGATACGTCGGATCAGGCCGGCCGAAGTCAACACGCCCAGAACGTCATACACCGTCTGTTGCGAGACCTCGGGCAGCCGTGCGCGAGTCGAACGCAGCACCTCGTCGGTGTCGGCGTGGGGGTGGGCCCGGACGGCCTGCATCACCGCGATGCGCGGACGAGTGACCCGCAGTCCGGCCGCCCGCAGGTGCCGGGTGCAGTCGTCGTCGGTGAGCATGACGCCCATCGTGCCCACTTTTCTGGAACCATTCAAGTTTATGTGGGGAAGTGAGGTGCCGATCACCCCCGAAGTCGTAGGATCGGCTCATGCCGACAGCGACGCCGACTCGTTCGCGGGTGAGCTGATGACCCGTTACGACGAGATCGTCGACGAGCTCTACGGTCTCGCGCCCGGCGCGTTCGTGACCCGCCGGAATGAACTGGCTCGTGAGGTGAAGGCGGATGGCGACCGCGAACTCGCCGGTCGGATCGAAAAGCTGCGGCGACCAACGCAATCGGCCTGGGCGATCAACCAGTGGGTGCGCGCGTACCCCGACGACAGTGCGCTCATCGCCGAGTTGGCGTCGGAATTGACTGCGGCGCAGCGCCGCTCGGCGGTCGACAAGATTCGGGCACTGTCCCGGCGCCGCCAGGAGCTGATCAGCTCGTCGGTGACCGCGGTCGCGAGGGCAGCGGCTGACCGTCAGGTGAGGCTGGCGGACGGTGCCGTTCGAGAGGTCACGCAGACACTGCGCGCCGCGGTGGCCGACCAGGAGGTACTCGAGCAGGTGTTGCGGGGCAATCTCACCGCGTCTGCCGAGTACAGCGGCTTCGGACCCGCCGGCGTGTTCGTGGTGCCGGAGCCGTCACCGGAACGGGGCGAGGACGAGCCGGAGGTCGACGATGCGGGAGGTACGGCCGACGACCCAGATGAGCCGACCCCGTCGGACGACTCCGACAGCGAACGCGAACGCCGTGAGCTCGAGGCCCGGCTGGCCGACGCGGAGGCGGGGGAGCGGGCTGCGCGATCCGACCTCGACGATGCCTCGAAGGCGGTCGACGGTGTGTCGTCGGAAGTGGACGAGGTCGTCGGCCGGGCTCAGGAACTAAGGGCTGAGCTGGCGCGCTGCGAGGAGTCGCTGCGCTTTGCGCGCCAACGTCTGTCGACCGCCGAGCATGGCAGGGCCGAGGCCCGGATCGCGCTCCGCGAGGCGGTCGCGGCGACCAACGAGATCCGCGCGGCGCTGGCCGAACTCTGAGGGCACCGCGCGCCACGCGGATGGTCGGCGCCTGAGGGTCAGCGCGTCAAGTGGAAGCGCAGCAACTCGGAGGTGCCGTTGAGCGCACGGCCCCAGTAGCCGCCGCGGCCGTCGGCGCGGAGCTCGTCACGCACGAATCCGACGGGGGTTCCCGAGTAGTCCACGACGATGACGGGCGCGCCGTCCTGCACCGAGCGGCCCGGGTACACCGCACCGGGGAACGCCCATCCGATGGCTGTGTCGTTGACGACCCGCGAGCCCGTGAAGTTCTTGCCGAACCACACCGTGTCGGCGATGGGGGCACTGGTGACATCGCCGCGGTAGTACCCGGTCGGCATGGGCGGGGCGGCCAGCGCGGTGCCGGGCGCGACGAGCGTGATCACCCCAGCGATCAGAACCGCGGCGGCCGGCGCGGCACAGTGACGGAGATGGGATGTGAGTGCGGTGTCCATCTGTCGATTGAACGCCCGTGCAATCCCGTTGACCTGGGATCGGCCACGCCGATGCGGAACCGATAGCGAGGGTCAGTGGCCGACGAGGCGCAGTGAGTCGTCGCGCCGGAGCACGAAGAAGTACGGTTTCGGCGAACCCTTGAGATCCATGGCGCCCAGGACGGCGTCGTCGGAGATCCGGCGGAAGACGTCGTTGATCGGCAGCTGGTCGTAGACCATCGTGGCCGTGTCCGTGCCGCGGTACCGGGTGGTGCGCAGACGGGCACGCGCTCGTCGGGTGCCACTGAGGAGACGGGTCGCCGCGATCGGCGTCGCGAACGACAGCGATCTGACCCCGGGTGCCTTCTCGGCGATCCCGAGTCCGCCGAACGCGATCGCCGGGTTGCCGCAGGCATGACCGACTCTGCGTACGACCCTCGTGACCTTCTCGCCGAAGGCGGGCTCGGTGTCCTGGCCACGATCAAGGCATCGGGACTTCCTCAGCTGTCGCCCGTGACGCCCTTCTACGACCGCGACGCCGAGACCATCTATGTCTCGATGACCGAGGGGCGGGCCAAGACGGCGAACCTCCGGCGCGATCCACGCGCAGCCCTCGAGATCACCGGCCCCGATCGCTACACCTGGGCGACGGCGGAGGGCACCGTGACACTGATAGGTCCGGGTACCGAACCGGACGGGCCCGAGGTCGAGACCCTCGTGGACTACTACCGCCGAGCTGCCGGCGAGCACCCGGACTGGGATGAGTACCGCAGGGTGATGGTCGCCGACCGTCGTGTCCTGATGGTCATGGCGGTGGACCGGGTGTACGGCGAACGTCTTCGCTGAGATGTCGGGCGCCGCGTTGTCGAATGAGGACGCGCGCTGTCCTCATGGTGGCGCACAGTGGAGGCATGGCAACTGAATTTCAGGTGACGTTCGATTGTGGTGATCCGGCATCGCTGTCGGAGTTCTGGGCCGAGGTGCTCGGCTATCGGCTCCAGGACCCACCACCCGGTTTCGACAGCTGGGATGCCGCGCTCGATGCGTTCGGTGTCCCGCCGGAACGCCGGAACGACGCGTCGGGGGTGATCGATCCGGACGGACGCGGGCCCCGGCTGTTCTTCCAGCGCGTCCCCGAGGGCAAGGCGGCCAAGAACCGGGTCCACCTCGACGTCCGTGCCGCACCCGGTCTGCGCGGGGACGAGCGGATGAACGCTCTCGAGGCTGAGGCGGACCGCCTCGTCGGACTCGGCGCGACCCGGGTCGAACGGCACGATCCGGCCCCACCGCTCGGCGAGGGGCACATCGTCCTGCAGGACCCCGAGGGCAACGAGTTCTGCCTGGACTAGGGATTTCGTAGCGACACTGCGCGCTATGTGCGTTCTCTTGCTACGAGATCCGGGGTCAGGGAGATGTTTCCGGCCCTACCCAGCGTCCCGTCGAGGTCGGGTTGCTCGAAGGTGACCTCGGCGGAACGCCCCTCCACCGAGAGCGTCGCGATGGTGTTGCCGAACAGCGGGCCGAGAGAGTTGCGCCAGGCGACCGGCAGATCGGGCGACCCACCGCGACGGGCCCAGCGTCGGACGATCGAGGCGAGCCGATTGGACCATCCCAGCCGGAACACCACCTTGATGTACGGCGGGATCGCGTTGTGCACGGGCGAGCACACCAGCTGGTGGACGTCGGCGGTGGTCGCGTCCGAGAAGGTCGCACGCGCGGCGTAGCTGTGGTGGACGTCGCCGGACAGTACGCTGACCGTCGCCGGCCCCGGATCGCGGGTCGCGACCCGCCGGATCATGTCACTGAGCCGGACGAAGGAGTCGAAGAAGGCCGGCCAGTGCTCGAGGTCCGCGCCCTGCCGGATCTTCTCGGCGAGTTGCCCACGACGCCCCGACCGCCGGGCACCGATCTCGTTGAGGGTCTCCGCATCGCCGACGACGGGCGGCAGCAACCACGGCAGCGATGAACCGAGGACGAGGTGGTCGAGCCCCTCCAGATCATCGTCGACCTGGCTCTCGACCCAATCGAATTCGACGTCGCTCAACATCTTTCGCGTCCCCCCGGAGAGGATGCGACCGTTCCGGGAGTCGATCATGACGAGCCGCGTGTTGCCCAGGTCCCATCGGAAGCTGAACCGGATGCCCTTGGTTCCGTCGGTTTCGTGATCGGCGCGATCCGCGACACCGATCAGGTGGGGCCAACAGTCACCGTCGATCTCGCGCACGCGGCGGTAGTCCTCGGACTCGGCCAGTTCGGCGGGGGAGAGGTTGCCGAGGTGCTGATACACCCAGTACGACGCCAGGCCGGCGCGGATACGGTCCTGCCACCACGGCTTCTCCCGCATCTGACGACGCCAGGTGTCGGAGGTGTTCCAGTCATCACGGATGTCGTGATCGTCGAAGATCATGGCCGTGGGCACGGTGGAGAGGATCCATCGGATCTCGGGGTCACCCCAGGTGTGCCGATAGAGGCCCTCGTATTCCTCGAAGTCGACGACTTCGTCCGACGGTCCGGCGGTGGACGTCCGATTCGATTCCAGCGACTCCTTCACCTGCGGGGTCAGTTCGTCGGCGTACACCTGGTCGCCGAGCAAGATGAGCGTGTCGGGCCACTCGTCGACAGGGAGATGACGCATCCGGATGGCGTAGCAGTCCAACGCGTCGAGTCCGAGTTTCTGGTCGAGCTTCGGGTCCTCGGCACGTGGATACCGGCAGGACCCGAACACGAATCGGTGCCGGTCCGCGGTGTCCGGTCCCCGGGTTCGGATGACGCTGGGCGGGAACTCCATGTCGGGAAGCGGCCACTCGAGGGCGCCGTTGACGCGGACCTGGTACTCGGTGATCGTGTCGGGCACCAGGCCGGTGACCTCGACCAACGCGTAGTGATGACCGGACACCTCGAATGTCCGGGTGCCGCAACCGAGCACCTCGACCTCGCCCGGTTCGTCGGTTTGCACCCAGACCAGCGCGGAGGTCTCGTCGACGTGCCGGAGGATCGGACCCAGAACCAAAGCCATTCGATCAGAGTAGGCCGTCGCGCGCGCTCGTGCGCCCGCGTCGATCGGCGCGATGAGTTCGTCCGGGAGAGCCGGTCTGTACTCGTGTTGCCGCTGCACGCGGGGGACACGGTCACGCAGGCAGGACGGCGCACCGAGAATCGACGGAGGAGGAACCCATGGTGATCGTCGCCGGCAGTCTTCGAGTGGACCCGCGCGGGCGGGCCGACTACCTCGCCGGATGCGAGGAGGTGATCGGTGCGGCCCGTCGGGCTCCGGGGTGTCGCGACTTCGCGATCAGCGCCGACACGACGGACCCGGGCCGTGTCAACATCTTCGAGCGATGGGACTCGCAGTCGGCAGTCGACGCATTCCGGGGTGACGGGGTCGGCGACGAGCAGGCGCAGGCGATCCTCTCGGCGGCGGTCGCCGAATACGATGTCGCCGACATCCGGATCCTCGCCGGCGCTCCGGACTGACGACCGTGCGCCGGTCGTCGTCGTACGCTGTGTGCGCGCCGCGCGAGGGGAGAGAGATGACCGGCAGTACCGACGTCCACCAGAGTCTCGCCGAGGTCCTCGATGAGCTACGGGCACTCGATGACCCGAAGATCCGGGCGGTGAACGAGAGGCACGGGGACGATCACGGGGTCAATCTCACGAAGCTCAGGGCCCTCGCGAAACGACTTCGGATACAGCCCGACCTCTCCGCGGCGCTGTGGGCGACCGAGGACACGGCGGCGCGGTTGCTCGCTCTGCTGATCTGCCGCCCGAAGTCGTTCGACGCCGCAGCGCTCGACACGATGGTCCGCGAGGCCGACCGGCCGAAGGTGCACGATTGGCTCGTCAACTATGTCGTCAAGAAGAATCCGCATGCCGAGGAACTGCGGACGGCGTGGCTGGGCGACGCCGATCCCGTTGTCGCGGCAGCGGGCTGGGCGCTGACCTCCGATCGGGTGGCCAAGCGCCCCGGTGATCTCGACCTCGCGGTCCTGCTCGACGTCATCGAGTCGGAGATGACACAGACGCCGCCTCGTCTGCAGTGGGCGATGAACACGTGCCTGGCGACCATCGGCATCGAGAATCCCGAGTTCCGTACCCGTGCAATCGACATCGGTGAGCGGTTGAAGGTGCTGGAGGACTATCCGACGTCACCTGGATGCACGTCGCCGTATGCGCCGGTGTGGATAGCCGAGATGGTCCGACGCCGCGAGGTCTGATCGGAGATCATCCGGCTTCGACCTACTTGAAGGTCAAGTGTCCGTGGATCTCCGGCGTCGCGGCTTCGGGTCAGATGAGACCCAGTGCGAGCATCGCATCGGCGACCTGGGTGAACGCCGCGATGTTGGCGCCGGTCGCGTAGTTGCCGGGCACCCCGTACTCGTCCGCCGTGTGCAGGCAGTGATCGTGGATCGACGTCATGATCTCCGACAGCCGCTCCTCGGTGTGGCTGAACGACCACGAATCCCGGGATGCGTTCTGCTGCATCTCGAGTGCGCTCGTGGCAACTCCGCCCGCATTCGCGGCCTTGCCCGGCGCGAAGCTGACGCCCGCCTCGGCGAAGATGCGCACCGCCTCGGGCGTGCTGGGCATGTTCGCGCCCTCGGCCACGATGCGGCACCCGTTCTTCGCCAGTTCGGTGGCGTCGACCCCGTTCAGTTCGTTCTGCGTCGCGCAGGGAATGGCGATGTCGGTGGGCACACTCCACAACGAGCCGGAGCCGATGTGCCGGGCGGACCCGCGGCGAGCGTCGACATAGTCCGAGATCCGGCCACGCCGAACGTTTTTGATGTCCTTGAGCAGTTCCAGGTCGATACCGGCCTCGTCGACGACATGACCTCCCGAGTCCGAGCAGGCGATCACGCGGCCACCGAGTTGCTGCACCTTCTCGATGGCGTGGATCGCGACATTGCCCGAGCCCGAGACGACCACGGTCTTGCCGGCGAGATCGTCGCCGACGGCGGCGAGCATGTCACGGACGAAGAACACGACGCCGTACCCGGTCGCCTCGGTGCGGACCTGCGAGCCGCCCCACGCGAGTCCTTTGCCGGTGAGGACGCCGGACTCGTAACGGTTGGTGATGCGCTTGTACTGGCCGAAGAGATAACCGATCTCACGACCACCGACGCCCGTGTCGCCGGCGGGCACGTCGGTGTACTCGCCGATGTGGCGGTACAGCTCGGTCATGAACGACTGGCAGAAGCGCATGACCTCCCCGTCGGAGCGCCCCTTGGGATCGAAGTCGGCGCCGCCTTTGCCGCCGCCGATCGGGAGTCCCGTCAGAGCGTTCTTGAAGATCTGCTCGAACCCGAGGAACTTGACGACGCCCAGGTAGACGCTCGGGTGAAAACGCAAGCCCCCCTTGTACGGTCCCAGAGCGGAGTTGAACTCGACACGGAAACCGCGGTTGATCTGCACCTGGCCCTGGTCGTCGACCCAGGGCACCCGAAAGATGATCTGGCGCTCGGGCTCGGTCAGCCTCTTGATGATCCCCGCGTCCGCGTAATGAGGGTGCTTCGCCAGGACCGGACCCAGACTGTCGAAGACCTCCCGGACGGCCTGGTGGAACTCGGCTTCCCCGGGATTTCGCGCAACGACCTGCGCGTACAGATCACTGATCTTCTCGTCGAGCACGGCCACGATGGCGACCACTTCCTTATCGATACGTGTGGGACGGCGACGTGCGTGAGCACGTCGCCACCCGCACCCTATCGATCGACAGAAATTCCACCACAGACCGGTCCGTCTGACGAACATCACGGGTGCATCCGCGACGGGGAGATCAGGATGGACTCGCCCTGACGACGAGGGGGATCGCGCTCACCGCGACGCACGTATCACGATGGCGCGAGAACAGGTCGTCGTATCTCGAGCGACGGGTGCCGAGTCGCGATCTCACGCCGGGACGTCGGGTCGGCGCCGGTGGTGAGCGTCAGAATCCAGGGCACCGATTCGGTGTCGTCTGACACCCATGGATCCAACTCGAGGTGGGCCAGGATGTCGCGTGACAGGCTCTCGAGTTTCGCGACGGTCAGGCGACCGGACGAGTCCGCGAATCCGAAGCACACATCTCGACCCTCCGGGACCCCGAACACGTCCACGTCGTTCTCGCGGTGCCACTGCCTGCGCAGCAGCAACGAGTTCGACTCTTCGACGACAACCGAGCATCTGGTGGGGTGAGAAAAAGCGTCCTGGGCGCGTGTCGACGCGCGATCCACGAATTCTCTCACCCGACTCGGAGACCCGCATACGCGTATCCGGCACTCCATCACAACCGCCTTCACGGCCACTCTTCCTTTCACTGCTGCCGGTCATCTCCGACCGGTGCCATGGACTCTAGCCGAGAAAAAAATAAAAGCCAGTTCGACGGTTTCGGTTTGTCTGATAGCGACGAAATCGCCTGTACGCCAGTAGGTGACGGTCACGGCAAAGGTGAACGCGCGGCGAGGCTGGACTTTTGTTTTTTCCGGGCTATGGTCACGGAGGTGGTAGGTCAGAGCCGTCGTGGTCGACAATCGATGGAGGAAAAATGGCAGAAAAGAATTCGAGTTCCAAGAAACGCCGCCAAGAACTCAAGGAGCGCCGTGAGCGGAAACGCGCACTCGAGGACACCTCAATTGTTCGGAGGAGGAAAAGTGCCCGCTGACGCGGTTGCTCCCTGAGGAGCGAGCAGTTCCTTCGAGGAGCGGTGAACGGCCGATCGCGGCGTCAGCGCGGGCCGTTCAGTGCCCGCGCGATGGTCGGCCAGGCACGGTGCAGGTCCTGGTTCCAATAACCCCATGAGTGCAGTCCGGCGCGGAAGTCATACGTGATGTCGACTCCCGCGCGGTCCGCGCGACGTTTGAAGCTCTCGGTGCATCGGGCGACGATACCCTCGAGGACGCCGCCGACGGGCGACGCGAGACCGGCAATTCCGAGTGCCGGGTCGGGGAGCCCGTTGCCGACCGCCACGTACACGGGCTTGCCGCGCAGCGCGGACACGTGATCGGCAGGATTGTGGGCATCCCAGGTGTCGTGGTCGAGCGGCCCCCACATGTTCTCCGGATTTCCGCCCCTCGTGCTGACCGATGTGGCGGTCGCCTGCCGGAACTCGGGCGATCCCTGATCGAGGCACCCGCTGAATGCGACGGCGCCCCGGTAGAGATCGGGGTTGCGCACCGCGATGGACATCGCGCCCAGCGCTCCCATCGACAGCCCGCCGATCACGTTGCGTCCGTCGCCCCGGAAGCGCCGGTCGACCAGTGGCGGGAGTTCGTCGGTGAGAAAGGTCTCCCACATGTTCCGCCCCAGCACCGGGTCGAGCCGGCGCCAGTCGGTGTAATACGAGCCCGTACCCCCGATCGGCAGAACCACGTTGACCTTCTTGTCGGCGACGAAGCGCGCGATGTCGGTCTGGAACGTCCATCCACTCTGGGTGTAATTGGTGTAGACCCCACCGTCGATTCCGTCGAGTAGATACAGCGTCGGGCGCGGTCCGGTCCGGTCGCGGGGAACCAGCACGCTCACTCGGACCGGCCGCTTCATCGCTGCCGAATACACGGTCATCGTCGTGCGCGTCGCAGTCTCCGGGGAGACCGCGAGGATGCGCGCCGAATCGCCGAGCTTCGGTGGAGTCGCCGCGGCCGGCTGCCCTGTCGAGAGGCTCGCGACGATCGCGATGAGGAAAGCACAACCGAGCCCCGTGGCTCGCCGCCAGTGTGACACTCTTCGATCCCCCTCGGACGCTTCCCGATCACGAGTCGCGACCCACCCCCAGGTCGACGTCCGGCATCCGCCGCGTGTCGGTCGATCACGGGTCCGAACTCGGACCGCCGCCATAGTAGAACAGGTTCGTGACCGTCGTGGGACCAGAGCGCGCCGACGGTCGGGGTTTTGGGCCGTGGGACGCGGGTACCCGACTGGTCCCGGGCTGTGGACAGTCGGGATGCAACGACAGAGGAAGGTAGGTGCTCCGTGAGCACATATGTCACCGCGAATCCGACCACGGGTGTGACCGACCGGGAATTCCCCGGACTGAAGGACGACGAGGTGGCCGGCGTTGCCGAACGGTCGCTGGCTGCCTACCAGGACTGGCGTTCGACCGAGGCGTCCGAGCGTGCCGCGATACTGTCGCGAACCGCGGATCTGTACGAGAAGCGAGCCGATGAACTGGCGGCCGTCATCACGACCGAGATGGGCAAACCGGCCAAGGAAGCTGCCGGTGAGGTTCAGCTGGCCGCCGACATCTATCGCTGGTACGCCGAGCACGGACCCGATCTCCTGGAGACCGAAGCCCTCGATCCACAGGGAGCGGACGCGTCGATCGTGCAGGTGAAGCCGGTCGGGCCGCTCGTCGGCGTCATGCCATGGAACTATCCGTACTATCAGGTCGCTCGATTCGTCGCACCGAACCTGTTGGCGGGCAACAGCGTCATCCTCAAGCACGCATCGATCTGCGCCGCGTCGTCGGCTCTGATGGCGGAGATCCTGCACGACGCGGGTGTGCCCGCCGACGCGTACATCAACGTGTACGCGAGCAGTGATCAGATCGCAGAATTGCTGGCCCACAACGCGATACGCGGTGTGTCTCTCACCGGAAGCGAAAAGGCCGGCGCCGCCGTGGCGAAGGTGGCGGCGGAGAACCTGAAGAAGTCCGTGCTCGAGCTCGGGGGGTCGGACCCGTACATCCTCCTCGATTCCGCCGATATGGAACGCACGACGAAGATCGCGGCTCGGGCACGATTGTCGAATGCCGGTCAGGCGTGCAATTCACCGAAGCGCTTCATCGTGCTCGAGGAGTTGTACGACGATTTCGTCGACGGGGTGGTGAAGCAGTTCGAGTCGACCGCGGTCGGTGATCCGGCGGACGAATCCACCCAGATGGGGCCGTTGTCATCTCTCTCGGCGCGCGACACCGTGGCCGAGCAGGTCGAGACCGCGGTGAAACAAGGTGCCACGCTGCGCACGGGTGGGAAGCCCTTGCAGCGGGACGGCGCCTTCTTCGAGCCCACCGTCCTGACCGACATCACCCCGGACATGGATGCGTACTCCGAGGAGATCTTCGGTCCGGTCGCCATGATCTACAAGGTCGCCTCCGCCGAGGACGCCGTGGCGCTCGCCAACGATGTCGAGTTCGGCCTGAGCGGTTCGGTGTGGAGCGGCGACATCGGCAAGGCCGAACAGGTGGCCGACCGGCTCGAGGTCGGGATGGCCTATGTCAACGAGCACGGCACCACCTTGCCCGGGCTCCCGTTCGGCGGGGTCAAGCGTTCGGGTTACGGCCGCGAACTCGGACGCTGGGGCATGGGCGAATTCGTCAACACGAAGCTCCGTCGGACAGCCTCCGCATAGATCGGATCACCCGACGACGAGCGGGTCTCCACGACGTGGAGGGCGGGCCGACGCGAGAAGCGTCGGCCCGCCCTGCTGTCTTCGGCTGGGTCAGCCGCTGGTCTCACGCGCGCGGGCGACGGCGACGGCCACCCCGTGGTGCCACGGGACGCCATGGCCGGGCAGGAGCGATTTCGCCGCTGTTGCCGCCAGCGCGTCGAGCGATGTGCGATTGCGATCGAGGTCGGCGGTTGCGGACCCGGCGATCATGCGCGGGCCGGTCGCTGCGGTGTACGGATCGAGCGTCACCAGGGCGTCGCCGGCGATGACCGCGTCGCGGGACGGAAAGTGGAGTGACACATGGCCGTAGGTGTGCCCTGGGGTGGGGACCACCTGCGCGCCGCCGGGGAGCACCGCGTCGTCGCCGAAGGTCGTCACGTCCATGTGGTCGACGCCGCGCACGGTGAGCGCGCCCGCCGCTGCCATGCGCCCGAGCAGCGGGAGGGCACGCGGATGACGAAGGGGCACCCCGAATCTGGTGGCGTTCTGATGTGCGTAGCGGTAGGGATGCGATGCCAGCCACGCGTCGTCACGATGGACGTGGACAGGGATCCGCCACTCACGCGCCAGGCGTCGCGCGGTGCCGACATGGTCGAAATGGCCATGGGTGATGATCAGATCGGAGACCGCGTCGGTGTCCCGGCCGAGTTCGCGGACGGCTTTGCGGAGCGGCTCGTACGACCGGGGGAGTCCGCAGTCGACGAGCACCAGCCGGTCACCGTCCTCGACCAGATACTGATTCGTGTGCGCGTGTTCGAGCCAATGGATGCCGGGGACGACGTCGCGATGCAAGGTCATGCTCGGGCGCATACCCGGCGGGGGCAGCGGCAAACCGTGGTACGACCTCGGAAGTTTGGACAAGACCGGGGGTTTTCTGTAATCACCCCGGCCTCTGGCTCGACATGCGGGTTACAGCACCGCGCGAGCGTGAGTCCGACACTATCAGGCCTACCGCGGCGGAAGCCAATCGTGGACCGCGGTGCCGTAATCAGCCGTCGGAGAACACCGACCAGCACAGGTCATTTCGTGCGCGCTGGTCGGCGAGCACCAGGTCGCGCAGTTGGTCCGGGAGTTGTGCACGCTGCCAGGCGCATTCGCGCCTGCCGGCGTCATCGCTGCCGTGTTCGGCGCGTACCGCCTTGATCGCATACGCCGCGGCGCCCAGATCATGCGAGGCAACGTGTGCGGTCACCGCTGCCTGTCCGGCGGCGTATGCGGCGAATCGTGGAGCGCCACGGAGGTCACGAGCGGCACCCATGGCGTGTCCGCCCGCGGCTCGCGACTCCATCATCGACAGCTCACCCCTGGTCCACGCGCGGACCGCGGCGATGGCGTCGCGGGGTCGCGTGTCCTCGGGTCGCGCCGACTCGAACAGGGGGAGGACGTGCTCGGCGCACGCCGCGGCCCAGAGTGCCAGCAAGTGATGGTCGGCGTCGGTGAGTGTCCCGCCACGGCGGATGGTGACCAAGCGGGGATCGAACACCTTGGGGAGAATCATCCCGACCGTTCCTGTCGCGCGAGTCAGCGCCGGCGCCGGGCGACGCGCAGCTCGACATCCTCGGGTGCGAGCACCGCGGTGGGCTCGGCGACGACCCCGACACGCACGGGGACATGCTCCTTGTCGGTCACGGTGAGCGGCGCACCGTCGGGCTGCAGATGGTCGTTGCCCCATTGCATCAACGACATCACCACGGGAAACAGGTCGCGGCCCTTGTCGGTGAGTTGATACTCGAACCGTTCACGCTGCCCGGCTTCGCGGTAGGGCACCTTGGTGAAGATCCCCGCCTCGGTGAGTTCTCTCAGGCGGGCCGACGCGACCGCATCGGTGATCCCGACCCGGCGACTGAACTGATCGAACCTGGTGGCGCCGTAGAAGGCCTCCCTCAGGATGAGGATCGCCGACCGGGTCCCCACCAGGTCGATCGCCTTCGCGATCGAGCAACCGGTGGCCTCCCAGCTGTCGCGCTCGGCCAGCGGTCCCTTCAGGTGCATCATGGCTCCACCCTACCCTGACTTGACAGAACCATAGTCAGGGCGTAGATCTGACTATGGCAGACAAAAGTCAGCCGGATATCCGGGTCGGCTGGAGTTTCCGACCCGCGAACTGATGGAGGATCAGTCATGAGATCTGCGGTCATCGTCGACGCTGTTCGCACGCCCATCGGCAAGGGCAAGCCCACCGGCGCCCTCCATGACGTCCATCCCGTCGACCTGCTGGCGCACAGCCTGCGCGCGGTCGTGGATCGCTCGGGCGTCGACCCCGAACTCGTCGACGACGTGATCACCGGAGTGGTCAGCCAGGTGGGCGAGCAGAGTTTCAACCTCGCGCGCCGCGCCCTCCTGGCCGCGGGCTATCCCGAGTCGGTGCCGGGCGTGTCCGTCGATCGCCAATGCGGCAGCGGCCAGCAGGCCATCGCATTCGCTGCACAGGGCATCATCGCGGGTACCTACGACGTCGCGGTCGCCGCGGGAGTCGAGTCGATGTCCCGGGTTCCGATGGGTTCGGCCGCGGCCGGTACCGGCGATCTGAACGGGCGGGCTTTCGACGAGCGATACCCGGAGGGGCTCGTGGGTCAGGGGATCTCGGCCGAACTGATCGCCGCCCGCTGGGACATCTCGCGGCGGGAGATCGACGAATTCTCCCTGCGGTCCCATGATCTGGCCGCCACGGCCACCAAGAACGGACTCTTCGACAACGAACTCGCGGCTCTTGCCGGACTGACGTCGGACGAGGGGATCCGGCTCGGGGGCAGTCTCGACGATCTGGCCCGACTGCGGCCCGCCTATTACGACGAGGCGATCGCACGCCGATTCCCGGAGATCGACTGGAAGATCACCGCGGCGAGCGCGAGTCAGATCAGCGACGGGTCGTCCGCGGTACTACTCATGAGCGAGGAGAAGGCCGCCGAGCTCGGCGTGCGTGCCCGAGCCCGGGTACACACCATCGCGGTCGCGGGTGACGATCCGCTGCTGATGTTGACCGGCATCATCCCGGCAACCCGAAAGGCATTGTCGCGCAGCGGGCTGCGCATCGAGGACATCGACCTGTTCGAGGTCAACGAGGCGTTCGCGCCGGTGGTGCTCGCATGGTCGAGGGAGTTCGGCGTGGACTTGGACAAGGTCAATGTCAACGGCGGCGCGATCGCGGTCGGTCATCCGCTGGGCGCCAGTGGCGCGCGCCTCGCGACCACCGGGCTCAATGCCCTCGAGCAGCGTGGAGGTCGCTACCTCCTCCAGACGATGTGTGAGGCGGGCGGACTGGCGAACGCCACGATCTACGAACGACTCGCCTCCTAGGTCGCGATGTCCGGACCCCACCGGGGCTGGGGGCGGCCACTGTTCGAGGGTTGCCCCCCTGTCGTTTGGGTGTTGCGACGGTGGGGTACCGGAGTGCACCGACGAGGCGTCGCTCGAATGCGTCGACGCCCGTAGGGCAGGACGGGTAGCGGACGAGCCCGCCAGGCCGAGGATGGGACGCCGATGATGGGTGAGAGTACGCAGTCGCCGCCGGACGGTGGGCACGACGACGCTGCCGGCGTCGACGACGCGACTGATGTACGGGACAGCGAGGACAGCAGCGGTGCGGGCCAGCGGGCCCCGCTCGTCGAACCCCCACGGTTGCGCGTGGAGGAGGACCGGGCGGCCACCAGGCTCGAGTTGTTCTTCGATCTCGCCTATGTCCTCGTCATCCACCAGTTGGCGATCTCGCTCACCGACAGCATGGGCTGGCGGGGCGTGGGTGTGTTCGCCGGGTTGTTCGTGGTCACGTGGTGGTCGTGGGTGACCACGACGCTGTACGCCAACCGCTTCGACACCAACGATGTGTTCTACCGGGTCCTGAAACTGGCCGCGACATTCGCGGTCGCGGTGATGGCCGCGGGTGCCGCGACCGCGGTCGGCGGCGACGGTACCGTGGCGTTCGGGGTGGGTTACATCACGACCCGGGTCATCCTGGCAGCGTTGTATTTCCGGGCTTGGCGACACATCATCGAGGTGCGCGTCACGGTCGACATCTATCTCGCGGCCACCATCGTGAGTGGGCTGATCTGGACGGTCTCGCTGTTCATGCCGTCACCGGTCACCTACATCCTGTGGGCGGTGGGCATTCTCGTAGAGGCGGTGGCGCCCTTCGCCGCGACGCGCTGGGGCCCGGACGTACCGCTACACCTCGAACACCTTCCGGAACGCTTCGGGCTGTTCGTCATCCTCGTTCTCGGCGAGTCGATCTCGGCCATCGTGCTCGGCATGAAGGACAGCCACTGGGCATGGTCGTCGACCGCCGTGGCAGCCCTGGGGTTCACGATCGCCGCCTCCGTCTGGTGGATGTACTTCGACATCGGCGGGGCCGAGGCCAAGGTCGAGATCCAAGACGACGACAGTGCGGTGGGCAGCGGACGGGCCGACGGGTACATCTACGGTCATCTGCCGCTCACCCTGGGTGCCGCTCTCGTGGGGGTGGGTATCGAACAGTATGTGCTCCACCCGATCGGTGAGTTGGAGTCTGCCGGGCGATGGATCCTGTGCGGCGGTATCGCTCTTTTCACTGTGGGGGTCTGCTCGATCCTCGGGTGG
The DNA here is from genome assembly GCF_057770005.1 of Gordonia sp. G4. Lineage (NCBI taxonomy): Bacteria > Bacillati > Actinomycetota > Actinomycetes > Mycobacteriales > Gordoniaceae > Gordonia > Gordonia sp. G4. Next base: position 4,584,404 of record NZ_CM173442.1, on the reverse strand, counting down.
AGCTCGGGCAACTGGAAGACCGTGGTCCCCTGGCCCGCGTTGGTCATCCCGGTGGTGCTCGTCGTGGGCGCCGTCGACAACGCTCTTCCGTATGCGTCGGCGGTTGTCCTCGCCGTCGGTGCCGTCATCACCGTGGCGACCGGGGTCGTCCGGCGGCGGCGGAGCCCCGTCGAGACGACCGAGACCTGACCCCCGGCCGACCTCGGGACGGCGCCCGGGTCCCCAGGTCGGCCGGGCTCGACATCAGTGACGCGCTGCCGCGTCGAAGTGGTCTGTGTCGGGGCGCCGGTGATCGTCTGTGGTGGAGTCGCTGTCGGCGCGAAGGACCTCGACGATGCCGAGGTCGGCGAGCCGGGCGTGCTCCTCGACCGACAGCGTCTGGATGCTACCGATGCGGCGCGCCACATCGGGGCGTGCGCGGCGCAGGTACAGGTACCAGCCGACCGCGACGGCCAGGATGGCCGCATACACCAGCGGCAGGACATTGAACGGCCACTCGGGCTGCGGGTAGACGTTGTTGAGGATGACGTAGCCGAGACCGAGCGCGGCGAGACCGGAGACGATGGCACGCACCGGTGTGAGGGCCTTGATCCGATACAGCCAGATCGGCGTCGCGATGACCACGAGAAGGTAGCTGATCAGAAAGCCCCAGTTGGCCACGTAGGCGCCGTAGACATCGAAGACCAGCCGCCCGGCCGAGCTGAACGTCGCGACGACGGCGAACACCAGCGCCACCGCGCCGACGAGGAGAATGCCGACCCACGGCGTGCGATAGCGCGGGTGCGCCTGCGCGAGCACCTTCGGGAGGGCTCCCTCGTGGGCGAGGGTGAACAGTGACCGGGCGGCCGAGGTGGTGACAGCCGTGACGAAGACGATGAACGCGATGGCCACCGCCGCACTCACGACCGGGTTGATCCACGCCACCCCGGTGTCGTCGGCGAGCTGGGGCAGGACGGCCTTGTCCCCGTCGAAACCGTCGAAGTGCAGCACCTGGGGGTAGGTGGCCAGCAGGTAGAGCACCCCGATGATGAGCACGACGCGCAACAGTGCCCGGGCGATCGTGCGGTGCGCATCGCGTGCCTCGGCGCCGAGCGATGCCACGCTCTCGAATCCCGCATAGGCACCCACGGCGGTGACTGCCGCGACGAATGTCGAACTGTCACCCAGATTGGAGAGGCTCAATTGCTCGGCGTCGAACCGGAACCCGTAGGCGACATACGACGCGATGATGATGACGGCGATGGACACCAGTGCCAGCACCTCGAAGGCGAGTTCGTACCTCGCCGCGAGGGTCGCTCCGCGAAGGGGCAGGTAGATGCCGACTCCGACGACGATGACGACGAGGAGCAGCTTGAACCACGTTGCCTCGCTGCCCAATCCGATCTCGAACAGGAACGCGTCGACGTACAGGACGCCGCCGAGGGTGCCGGTGGTGGCGAAACCGATGTACCCCAGCAGCAGGCTGGTGCCCGCGACGAACGCGAATCCCGGGCCGAGACCGTTACCGGTGTAGGTACCCAGGGAACCGCTCGACACCGTGCGGCGGGCCTGGAAACCGATCGTGCCGGCGATCAGCAGAGCGATCACCAGCCCGACGATCGCCGCCCAGGCCGCCCCTTTACCGGCCGCCGTGTACAGCGCGAACGGTACGACGGCAATCGCGACGCTCGGTGCCGCCGCGGCGAGCCCCTGGGCGAACACGCCCCAGGTGCCCAGCGCGTCCTTCTCCAGTCCTGTGGTTTCCGCGGACGTCAGGTTGCGTCCACCGAGGGACAGCGTCGTCGGCGATGGTGCCGGCGAATCCGGGCCCGTTGGAGAAGGCCGGGACGTGCCGGCATCGGTGGTCGGTGGGGTCTCCGCGGATGCGGTCATGACTCCCTGCTTTCTCGAATCGCGATGGCGTCGGAAAACGCTGGCGCGCAGCTGTTTCGATGATTGTCGCGAGGTGATAACGGTCGGGACCGAGTATGCGCGGATTCGGTCGCCGAGAAACTCGTTGCGCTCGCTGCGGTTCTTTCTCCTCGGGTTCGGCGAGAAGTCAGAGCGCCCAGACAGGAGTCGGTGACGCCGCCCGCAGATGCTCACGCAGGGTGTGGGTCTCGTACTCGTGCCGGAACAATCCGCGGCGGCGCAGAATCGGCACGAGCTCGTCCACGATCACGTCCAGGCCGTCGACGAGGACATCCGGCTGCAGATTGAAGCCGTCGATCGCGCCGGAATGGAACCAGTCCTCGATGTGATCGGCCAGCTGGTCCGGCGTCCCGACGAAACCGGCATGTCCGGAACCGGTGTAGCGCGTCTGTGTGAGATATTCCCGCACCGTCGGGTTCGTCCGCCTGATCTGGGCCACGATCGATTCCCGGAAACCCACACTGCCGGTGAAGGTCTGGAGGTCCACCGGGGCGGCCAGCACGTCTTCGGGGAACGGTTCGTCGAGTTCGAGCTTGGCGGCGTCATAGCCGATGGCCTGCGACAGCCATCCGAGCGAGTACGACGCGGGGCCGCGGTCGTGCAGCGCGTCGCTTCGCCGACGAGCCTCCTCTTCCGTGCTCCCCAGGGACAGCAGCAATCCCGGGAGGATCTTGACGTCGTCGGGGGAGCGACCCGCGGCATGGGCCAGCCCCTTGACCAGCCGGTAGTGTTCGATTGCCTTGTCCCGTGTCAGTTCGGCGGCGAACACTCCTTCGGCCACCCGTCCCGCCAGTGCGCGGCCCTTGGCCGAGCCGCCGGCCTGGAAGAGTACCGGATGGCCCTGCCGGGAGGGCGGCACGCGAAGCTGCGCATCCACCGAGAAGAAGTCGCCCCGATGGTGCACCTCCTGTCCGGTCACAGCCGAATCCCACAGCGCGCGAACGACGTCGACGAACTCGGCGGCACGTTCGTACCGGTCGTCGCGGAGCGGGACGTCGGGCAGGCCGAAGTTGCGGGCCGGCGCCGTGCCACGGCTGGTGACGATGTTCCATGCGGCGCGGCCACCCGACGCGTGGTCGAGGGACAACAGCCGTTCGGCGAGTTCGACGGGGTCGTTGAACGTCGTCGAGGCCGTCGACACCAGTCCCACGTTCTCGGTGACCCCGGCGACATAACCCCAGTTCACCGTCGGCTCGAGGTGCGCGGGGTTGGCGTCGTGGGCGGGATCGCCGAGGGCCGGGACGTCGGCGAGGAACAAGGCGTCGAGGGTGCCGCGCTCGGCGGCCGCCCCGATCCGCCGCCAGTACGCGGGGTCGACGAAGGACAAGGCGTCGAGTTCCGGCGACTGCCACGCGGCGGGTAGGTAGCCGAGGACCAGCACGTTGATCCCGAGGATGACGTGTCCGTCGCGGCGCTCGGTCATGGGTACTCCTGAGGATTGTGTCGGGGTGCCGGCGTCGGACCGGGCTCGTCGGTGGCGACTACAGCCACGGATGGGGCTGGGGTACAGCGAAAGCCGGCCGACCGCGGTCGCGCGGGGGTGCCGGCAGGGAGAGGGCCGCGCGCAGGGGCTGCGACCGTTCGGTGGCACGAGCACCGTCGGCCAACCACCGGCGCGCGGTGGACAGCAACTCGGTGAGGTCTGTGTCGGCGCGGGACGCGAGGACGACGCCCGTCGCGTCGCCGGGGAGTGGCTCACCTGGTTCCACGACGGGGACCGGGCCGTTTCCGCCGATCACGAGGTCGACCGCGTCGTCCGCCTCGGGGTCGTGCTCTCCGGCGGCGTACCACCCGATGACGGACGGGCCGTGCGGCGGCTCTGGGACCGTCAGTGGGCCGGCGATCCGGAAGACGCCCTCGACGTCGACGTGTTCGATCTCGTCCGAGCGTACGAAGATCCCCGACTCGCGGTCGCCCACCACCGAGTCCAGTGGCCAGCTACGTTCCAAGGCCCGCACCGCTCGGGCCGCGGCGACCGCGCGACCCGCTGGGGACGTGTCTGCGGCTACCCCGCCGGTGGACACCGACCACGGGTCCCCGGACGCGCCCGCGTGATCTTCGGGTCCGAAGACCACCCCGCTCCGTCCGGTCGACAGGTGGCCGAGGGATGCAACGCGACGGGCGAGGTTGTACGGGTGATCACGACGAGGCGGTGCGGGAACGAGGACTCGCGCAGCCACGGTGCGCGCCAGAAGGACTGCCGCGGCAGCACTCCCGTCGACGATGACCTCAGTGGGACCGGAACGGCCGTCGAGCCGGTCGATCCCGAGGATGGAGAACGCCAGCGGAAGGTCGTCCCACTCGGCCCTCAGCTGCGGATCGTCGAGCAGCCGCAGAACCGCCGTGCCGGTCAGCCCGAGTGCGAGGTAGGGCTCGGCCATCGTCAGTTGCCCTGTCCGCCGCGACCGGCGGCGAAGAGGTCGGGCACCGGATCGGCGCCGTTCACCACCCAGTCCCCGAGGATGCGTGCCTTGTATACACGCGGATTGTGCGATGCGAGGGTCCGCGCATTGCGCCAATGTCGGTCGAGCAACGTGGTGGTCGAGACGCCGGATGCCCCGAGTGCGTCGAACACGGTGGTCGTGGCGTCCAGCGCGGCGTCGATGATCACCAGCTGAGCCTGGTCGGTGGCCACCTGGGAAGTCCGGACTCGCAGTGCGCGCTCGTCGGCGTCGCCGGCAGCGTGAGCGATGGCGAGGCGATCCAACTCGCGTGCGGTCTGCCGCAGAGCCGCCTCCGCGGCGAATGCATGCGCCGACACGCTGCCGATGACCTGCAGCAGCTGGGGATCCGAGGCAGGCACCGGGTCGAGACCATGGGGGTAGTTGCGCCCGCGCGAGCGCAGGGCGATCACGCCGTCGCGCAAGGCCGCACGGATGATCCCGGTCAGGACTGCGAGTATCGCGACCTGGTAGAAGTGCCCCTGGTACACGAACCGCTCGGCGACCGGGAAGACGTTCCCGTCCTCGGCCGGCACGTCGATGTAGTTCGCGCTGCCGCTCGCGGTGGTCTGTTGCCCGAAACCGGTCCAGTCGTCGACGAGTTCGACGCCGGGGTGGTCGCGGCGGACGAGGGCGGTGAGCAGTGCTCCGTCGTCGGTCCGGCCGATGACGTCGAGCCAGTCGGCGAACAGGCTGCCGGTCGCGTAGAATTTCGCCCCGGTCACGCGGTACTGATCGCCGTCGGGCCGGATGGTCGTGGCCATCGCGGCGAGGGTGCCGTTGTTGGCCTCCGTCCAACCGCCGCCCACGAACTCGCCGGCCAGGAATCTGTCGATCCACCGGTCGTTGGCGGCCGATTGCGGTGCGTTGAGCCGGTCCTCGACGAACGCGAGGTGGTTGCGCCAGACGTGGGCCACGTTGGCGTCGGCCTCGGCCAGTGAGGCGAGGAGCGCGAAGGTCTGCTCGAGCGATGCGCCCAGTCCGCCCTGCTCGACGGGGATACGGATCCGGCCCAGGCCCGCGGCCTTGAGCCACGACACCTGGTCGTGGGCGAATTCGCGGTGGCGCTCGCGGTCGATGTTGCCCGCGGCGATGCGTTCGAAGATCGGGGTGAAGCGTTCGTCCAGTTCGGTGTCGGTTGCCGTTGCGGGCTGCAGGTACACCGGCGCGGTCGGCGCCACGGTGTCGGTCATGTGCTCACTGCTTTCTTGTCGGGAGTCTGTCGGGGAACGGGTTCCGGTATCGGCATCGGCCTCAGAACGAGGTTCCGGAGAAGGGCAGCCGGTCGGTGCCGAACAGCACGTCGAGACGACGGATCGCGTCGTCTCGGTGCACGGTGACCCGGCCGACCGCGGCGAGTTGACGCCAGCGGGTGCCGCCGAGGTAGGTGGCGCCGAGCGCGGACACGTCGACCGTGACATCCGGCCGGGCGTCGGTGCGCCGCACAGATTTCGAGCCGATCTCGTAGATGCCGGAGTTGGACGGCAGTTGCGGATCGACGACGGCGACGCACACCGGGTCCTCCTCGGCGTATGCCCGTGCACCGAGCGCCGCCTCGACGTCGATGAGTCGGAGCCAGGTCTCGTCGCGTTCCGGCCCGAGCGTGAGGGACCGGCGGTCGTCGACCGCGACCACGATCGGATCGTCAAGTGGGACAGCCGCGATGTCGATGACGTCCACGAGGTCGAGCGAGAGCAGGTGCCGCCACAGGCCGGCCCGTGCCGAGTCGTTCGCGGCGACGAAGTCGGTCACCGTGATCGTCCGTTCGCTGCTCTCGAACCAGTGGTCGGAGCCCTCGGGGCGGTAGATGACGAAGCCGTCGTCCACGTCTCCGGTGCGGTGCACCGCTACGTGGACGGAGGCCGGATCACCCGCACGACGCAGACGCTGGAGTTCCCACCACGGCTCGGGGAGACCGATCGAGCCCGGCGACTCGACGAGCCCGGCGATATCTCGCAGCCGGCTGGTGGTCACCGCGTCGTCGACGAGGACGATCCGGCCTCCCTCCGGATGTGTGGGTCGGAGACGGGCACGCCGGGCATCCACCCGCACCGAGCGGGCGCTGCTCGCCACTCCGTAGCCGAAGCGCTCGTAGATGACCGCCTCCGACGCGCGCAGCGTCGCTACGACCTCTCCACGGCGTGCGAGGTCGTCGAACTGCGCTGCGAGCAGCCGTCTGAGCACGCCGCGGCGCCGGTGCGTCGGCAGCACGCCGACGTGCGTCACGGCGGCGTGGGGTACCCGGGTGCCGCCGGGGACCACGAGATACCCGCTGTAGGAGTCGGTTCCGCCGATCACCCGGCCCTCGTCGAGCGCGCCGATGTACCGCCCGGGGTCGGTGATCGTGGCGGCGTCGAGAGTCAACGGCGGTAGTCCCACCATGGAGCGGAAGAAGGCGCCGAGCGCCGACCGCACTTCCTCTGGCGTCGACAGGTTCCGGATCTCGAGGGTCACTCGCCCGAGTATCGGCGTGCGGGCGATGGAAATCGACTGTTTCGCGCGCCGAGATTCGATTGTCCAGATTGGGAATCATAGTGTGTGGCAACCGAATATGAGACGCCAACCAGGCCGATATTCCTTCTGCCCGACATCGGATCGCGTTGAATCGAAGACATGCCGAAGAACGCGCCCGCCCCGTAGCGTCGTCCCCCGACGTGCGCTGGCGATCGCGGCGCACCCCTTCGAGGAACGGCCACAGCACCATGCTCATCGAACGGATCCGTCGTCGCGGCGTCATCGTTGCCGCCCTGACACTGTCGGTCGCGGTCATCGCGACCGCCTGCGGAGGAGGAGGTGATTCGATCTCCTCGAAGAACCCCACCGACACCTTGGTGGTCGGTCTCTACACGGAACCGACGGCGATCGACCCGCAGCGCGAGTACTTCTGGGAGACCTTCCGCGCGTCACGGAACATCTACGAGCCGCTGGTGCAGGAGGTGCTGTCGAGCGACCAGGGCGTCACGGAGTTGGCACCGGGGCTCGCGACCGCGTGGCGACACACTCCCGACGCCACCACCTGGACATTCGACCTCCGACGCGGAGTGAAGTTCCACGACGGAACGGACTTCGACGCTGCCGCACTCGACTTCAACGTCAAGCGGTTCACCGACCCCGGCTTCGAGTTCTACGACGAGAAGAGTGCCGCGATGCTCAAGGCGCGCTTCAACGACCTCGAGAGCACCCGCATCGTCGACGATCACACCTACGAGTTCACGTTCAACCGCCCGTACCTGGGCTTTCCCCGTCTGCTCGCCCAGTCCATCGGTTCGCCGCTGATCTTCAGTCCCGCGGCCCTGCGGGAGTACGGCAACGACGGCCTGTCCGAGCATCCGACCGGCACGGGGCCGTATCGATTCGTCGAGCGCAAGATCAACGACCACATCACTGTCGATCGCTTCGACGGCTACTGGGGTGAGTCTCCCGCGCTCAAGCGCCTGGTGTTCCGCACCATCCCCAACAACCAGAGCAGGCTCGCCGCGTTCCAGAGTGGCGAGATCGACATCCTCACCCGAGTGCAGCCGACCGATGTCGAGTTGCTCGAACGGCAGGGCGCGGTGGTGCCGAAGGGGACCGGGGCGCAACTGGACTACGTGTCGTTCCTGTTCGGCAACAAGTGGGCGCAGAATCCCTCGGTGCGCGAGGCGGTCTCGCTCGCCATCGACCGGCAGGGTCTCGCCGACAACATCTACTCCGGTCACGCCCAGCCGTTGTGGTCGTTCCTCAATCCCGGCAACGAGGCATACGACGCGAACCTCCGGAACTACTCCTACGATCCCGAGCGTGCGCGAGCGGTGCTCACCGAGGCCGGCGTCGGGAACGGTCAGGTGTCGTTCAACATCATCGCCGATCTCGCGGGTCAGCCCGAGGCAGAGGCCATCTCGGCGAACTTGAAGGCCGTCGGGATCAACGCGCCGGTGGTCGCGCTCGAGCGCGGCAACTACTCGTCGCGCATCTCCAACCCGCAGCCCGACGACGGCTTCCATCTCGGCGAGTACGGCGGCACCTACCCGGAGTGGGCCCTCGAGGGATTCAACTCGACCGTTGTCGCCAATGGCGGTGAGCGCTACGTCGACTACCCGGCGATCACCCGTGCTCTCGACGCCGCGCGGTACACAGCCGATCCTACTGTCCGGATCGCCAACTGGCAGAACGCCGACGAGGTCATCGCCGCCGATCACGCGGTGATCCCCACGGTGAACTTCACCCGCTATTACGCGATCTCGCCGCAGGTCCGCGGATTCGTCTGGTCGAACACGAACTGGTACGACCTCGGTCCGGTGTCGAAGGAGGGCTGATGTCGACGACCCTGTTCACGAACGAGACCGTCGCCCGGCCCGGACCGCCTCCGCCGCAGCCCGGAGAGCCGGTGGAGGAGCGGCCGGGCCGGTTGGCCACGATCCGTCGCGCGGCCCGAAGACACCGTCTCGCGCTCCGGATCTCGGGCCGCGTCCTCCTCCTCGTGCCGGTGCTGTTCGTCATCTCGATCCTGGTCTTCGTCCTCGGGAAGGCCAGTCCGGGTGATCCCGTCAAAGCGAGCCTGCACGGCGTGCTCTCGCCCGACGCGGTGGCCGACCTCCAGAAGGCCTTCGGACTGGACGACCCCGTGGTGGTCCAGTACCTCACGTGGCTGTCGAGTCTGTTCACCGACGGCGGTGGACGCTCGATCATCAACGGCTCGACAGTGTTCGACACCTTGGGTACGGCGTTCGGCAACACCCTCGTCCTCACCGCGGCCGCGGCGCTCGTGTTCGTGGTCTTCGGCGTGTTCATCGGGACGGTGGCTGCACTCAACCACAACCGGTTCGTCGACCGGGCGATCATGCTGCTCGTGCAGGTCGGCTCCAACCTGTCGGTGTACTGGTTCGGGCTGCTGTTGATCTGGCTGTTCGCCCTGGAGTGGAAGGTGCTGCCCGCCACCGGCATGCGTGACGCCTCGGGCGACGGGGGAGCCGGCGACCTGTTCCATCACCTCATCCTCCCGGCGTTCTCCGCCGCGCTCATCTCCATGCTGATCCTGGCGCGCTTCGCCCGTGCCGGGGTCATCGAGAGCATGGAGTCGGACTACATCCGGACGCTGCGCAGCCAGGGCATGCCGCGACGGCGGATCCTCGTCAAGCACGTGGGGCGCAATGTCGCGCCGATCATCGTCACCACCACCGGTCTCGAGGTCGGGACACTCCTCAGCGGTGCGGTGTTCGTCGAGTTCGTCTTCAGCTGGCCCGGTGTCGGCACCGACCTGATGAACGCCATCAGTGCGCACGACTATCCCGTCATCCAGGGCGGCGTCATGTTGGTCACCGTGGTGTTCGTCCTCGTCAACCTCGTCACCGATGTCGTCGGCGACCTACTCGATCCGCGCCTGAGGAGCTGACGTGTCCCTGTCCGAGGAATCAGTCGACCGCACGGTCGACGCCGGCGTCCCGGTCCCTCGACGTCGGCCGCGGCGCCCGGCGTGGACCCATCACCGGCAACTCGTCGTCGCGGTGTCGGTGCTGGCGGCGGTCATCGTCGTATCGGTGCTGGCGCCGTGGATCGTGCCCCATGACCCCACCGTCGGCGATCCGGCGTCGCGGTACCTGACACCGGGCACCGAGGGTCATCTGTTCGGTACCGACGAGCAGGGTCGCGACATCTTGAGCCGCCTCATCTGGGGTGGTCGGGCGACGATCGGGCCGACCGCGATCGCCACCTCGGTCGCGGTCCTGATCGGGTCGGTGATCGGCCTGCTCACCGGATGGTCGCGATCGTGGCTGTCCTCGGCGGTCATGCGCATCACCGACATCCTGTTCGCCTTCCCCGTCGTCATCGTCGCGTTCGCACTGGCCGAGGTGATCGGGATGGGGGTCTGGCGCCGACGGAGCCCAGGGCCAGCCATCCGATGACCAACAGGGCTGGCAGAATCCATCGCAGGCGACTGACTCGCCGAGAAGGGGTGGGTGGGTTCACGGGGCTTCCGTTCGTTGGTTGCGGCGGGCCGGGGACAGCACCATGATGTTCAGCAGGCTGAACAATTGCAAGTCTGTGCGGTGTGACAACGAGAATCGGCAGGACACGATGGACGACGGGATGGACGGGTGGCCGACCGGCCGGCTGCTGTCGGCGGCGGCGAGACTTGTCGAGCATGCCTGGGAGGCCGTGCTGCGGGAGTACCACATCTCCAGCGCCGGACTCGTCGTACTGCACGTGGTGAGCACCGGGCCGGCCACCCAGCGCGAGATCGCCAAGAAGGCGAGGGTGACCGACCAGACGGCGAGCCGCACCATCGAACGACTGGAACGCATGGGTTATGTGCAACGCCAGATCGACCCCGACGACGAGCGCCGCAAGCACGTGAGCTCGACGCCGGCCGGGACCGAGGTCTATCACGCTCTGCTCGAGCGCGAGCGAACCGATCCGGCACTGATCGCGTCCATCGGTGAATCCGAGCCGGAGCTCCGCCGGTTGCTACTCGAATTGATTCGCGTGCAACAGGATCGGGGCGCGGGTTCACCATGACGCGGGGCTGGGCTCAGCCGGCGTCGCGGGCGGCTTCGAGTCCGGCGACGAGCGCGTCGACCTTGGCGCGGTTGTCGGCAGACGTCATCAGGCCGACGAACGGCGGACGCGAGAAGGTGAGGGTGACCTGGAGGAGTTGTTCGCGTTCGCCGCCGAACAGCTTCTTCCGCCGGTCGATCTCCGTGATCTCCGCGGAGACGAACGAGGCCGCCGGCAACCGGGTCTTCGATGTGCCACCCCGGAGTTTTTCGAACCAGTCCCCGTCGAGCACGACCGTTTCATTCGACAGACCATGGATCTCGAGCACCTGTTACCCCTCGTCCCTGCGGATGTGTCGTCATCACGATATCCGGCGCGACCGTCGACGCCGAGGTTTGCGGGAGATCGTATTACGTTGTCCTGCGACGGCGGTGCCCGCTACAGTGCCGACCGTGCTTCATCGACCTCGTCGGCGACCCTTGGCTCACCGGCAGAAACGCGTTCGGGGACATCGTGGCTGAGGTGAGACTAAGACCGTGCGAGCCGGCCGACACCGACCGTCTCGTGGCCGTGTGGCGTTCGGCGGTCGAAGCGACGCATCATTTTCTGACTCCCGCGGACATCGACGGCTTTGCGGATCGACTCGCGCGGGACTTCTTCCCGGCGGTGGAGCTGGTCGTCGCGGAGGTCGACGGGGTCGTCGTGGGCTTCAGTGGCACCGCCGACAACCGGCTCGAGATGTTGTTCGTCGACTCGGCCGCCCACGGGCGGGGCGTCGGCACGGCGCTGCTCGATCATGCGGTCGAACACGCGGGCATCGACGAGCTCGACGTCAACGAACAGAATCCGGGTGCGGTGGAGTTCTATCGCCGCAGAGGATTCGAACAGGTGGGACGCTCGCCTCTCGATTCCGACGGCCGGCCGTTCCCGCTGCTGCACCTTCGGCGGCCCGGGATTTCGTAGCAATAGTCGGCGCCATATCCCCACTGTCACTACAAGATCGGGCGGCTCACCATCGGATGTGACGGACGGCAACGGTTGCTCGGCGCAGCTGATATCGCGCCGAAGTCAGTCGCGGACGGACGAGCTCGAGTCCGGCAGCGTCGGCGATGTGTTCGACCACGTCGTCGACGCTGCGTCCGTCCGTGGGTACGTGGGTTGCGAATCGGTCCTCGCGTAGCGCAGCAACGCATCTCTCCGTCTGGCGCATCGCCCAGGTCTCGTCGACGCCGACGATGGAGCCGAGCCGGTGAGCGAGGCGTGCTCTGAGCCGTCGATGGATCACCTCGACGGAAGCCGTCAGACTGTAATGCCTGAGATCGACATCGTGGTCGACGAGTCCGCCGATGATCTCGTCGAAATAGTCGGTGTCGACGAGCGTCATGGGAACGATCACAGGGCAGCCGCTCGACCGATCAGCGTCGGCGAGGATTTGTGTGACACTCGTTCGCCACTGCGGTAGATCCTGGAAATCGTCGCGCCGAGCAGCCGGCAGCATCTTGTGCATCGCGAATCCGATGAGTTCGGGATCTGCCACATGCGACGCGGACAGCCGGCGGTGGAGTTCGTGGGCGGTCTGTGTCTTGCCGACGCCAAAGGCGCCGTTGATCCAGATCAGCATGCGCCGAGGCTACCGGCGGGTGGGCACGTCGCAGACCGAGGCGACCGTCAACGCCGGCCGGCGTCAGGAGTCGTGACGCCGGTCCTTCTTGGTCTGACGGCGCGCGCCGGCCGCGATAGTCGACGCCTCGTACTTCTTCCGGCCCGGCGAATCGCGCGTGTCGTCCGTACGGATTCGTCCCGACGAGTTCACCTTGCCCTTACCGTCGATCGCGTTCTTGTCCGGTTTGCCGCCCTTGCCCGACGCTGGTTCATCGTTACGCGCGCGTGCCAGTCTTTCCGCCTTCAACTCGAGCGCGGCGTCGCGGGAGACCCGAGCCAGTCGCCGACTCACTCGACTCAGCGCGTCCTCGAACACCTCGGCTTTCGCGGCGTTCCGGACATTCGCCGCCTTGGCGCTGCCACGGCCGCCCTTGGCCTTGACCTTCTCCGCTCCTGCTCGGCGATACAAGGTGACGTATTTGTTGCGTGCGCGGCGGATGCGGGAGTGGAGGTCGATCAGCCCGTCCTCGTCGAGCCCGGCCATCTGGGACTTCTTGGTCTCACGGACGAGAAGATAGTCGCTCTCGGACAGAGAATTCAGAGTCTTCTTCATGCCGGTCCTCGCTCACCACATCGTCCGATTGTGCACTGATGGTAGATCTCGGCGTCCGTTTCGACGTCGGTTTCCACCTGATCCACGCGAGATGGTTGCCGGGGTCAGCTACCCGAGGGTGCTGGTGGATCCCCCATCGGCCGGTCGTAGGCCTTCTCGACCTCTGGGCGAAGTCGGGCGTCCTCGACCGCCTTTCGGGCGGCGGTTGTCCACATCTGCGTGACCATCGGCAGGTAGTAGGTGGCCGGCGACCCGAGGATGTAGGTGACGTTGCCTTCGACGAAGGTCTTGTTGGCCGGATCGTCGAGCCCGATCATGCTGTAGTCGTTGTGGACGGGTCGGCCTTCGCCCTGTCCGCCAACAGAGTTCGACGCGCTGTGGTTGCGACGAGCAGCGTCGGTCATCAGATCACGATTGGGTGCGTCGGCCCAGTAGTCGTACTGTCTCGCAACGACCTTGACGGTGTACCGGGTGTCGTCAGGGAAGTTGTTCCCGCCATAGTCGGCCCGGCATCCGCCTTGATTGGCGCAGCCGTTGTACTTCGATTCGAGATCACCGGTCAGCACGAACATCACTGTGGCGGGGTCGATGTCGCTGGTCGGTCCGTATGTGCGTAGCCAGTCGTCTTGAACTTGCGCACCCTGACTGTGGCCCACCACGATCTTCCGCCCTGGGATCTCGTGCAGCATCTCGTTGAGCTTGTCTCGTCCGCGGTGGGTGTTCGTCGCGCCCGGGAAGTTGTTGTACGGCACGTTCACAACGTGATTCGGTGCTGCGAACAGCTCCCCGCGGAGCCAGTTCATCGGTAGCGACCGAAACGCCGGGTCCAGTGTCAGGACCGTGGCACCTCCAGGGCCCGGTGCCGCGCCGGCGACGACCGGCGACCATTGTCCGATCCCAATTGCCAGTATCAGGACCAGAATTACCCGCATATGTCGTTTCATCGTCTATTCGCCGCCTTGAGGTCTCACCACTGTCTATCACACCGAGAATTGACACCGGAACGAATGAAAATAGGGACGGCGGTCCGTATGAGCGCAATTCGCTGTCGTCGTGGTTCCAATAGGCCTGATCGTCCACGATGACTCTTCCGGCTTCATGCCGGGCAACAGCTCGGTTGCCGCAAAAGCGGATGAGAGCCTGTCCGCAGCTGGTCAGGTGATCGACGCGATCGCCTTGTCGGCGGCCGTCGGTGCGAAATAGTCGATGACCGGCAGCAGTGTACGTACGGCAGCCGGCGCCACGGAGGTCGGACGGTGGGTGATCGCGCGGACGATCCACCGGCCGGCCTCGTCAACGCTGAGCGCCGGAGTGTTGTCGTATTCCGCTGTGGGCGAGATCATCTCGGTTCGTACTAGTGGAAAGTAGACGTTCGTCGCCCGAACGTGTGGGTGAGGGTTTTCCGCGTTGAGGCTCCGGCCGAAGATGGCCAGTGCGCTCTTCGACGCAGCATAGGCCGAGAACCTGGGAAAGGTGTTCGCCATGATTCCCCACGTGCACACGTTGACGATGTGTCCTGACCGACGGTCGATCATGTCCGGCAGCAGGCCGAGAGACAGTTGGACGGGGGCGAGATAGTTGAGACGGATGGTGCGCTGGTAGTCGTGCAACCGGTCGGTGGAGTCGAGGATGGTTCGTCGGATCGAATGGCCCGCGTTGTTGACCAGTACGTCGACCGGTTCCTGTCGGAGTTCGTCGATCAATTCAGCGGTCGAGGCCTCGTCGGAAAGGTCGCAGAGTCTGTAGTCGCAGCCGGTCTCGTCGGACAGCTCGCTCAGTTTTTGCCGACGTCGTGCCACGGCCACCACATGCGCGCCGCGTGCGGTGAGCTGTCGTACGGATTCCCGTCCGATCCCCGCCGAGGCGCCGGTCACGACGACGGTGAGTCCACGGACACTGCGTCCTTCGCCGGTGATGGCCTCGGAGACTGCCCGAGGTAGCAGCGTGCGGCGCTGCAGTGCCATACCGACGCTCCTGCCGAGAACTGCCGTCAGATCAGTTCTGATCCTGCTCACCGGGTCTCCTCTTCTGATCACGTCAATGCCGCCCACCGGGGGATCGTGTCGACGACCTGACAGCGGCCCCGACCGGTCGCCGAGCCGCCTCTGGCCGCTCAGTCTCCTCCGCCACCCGAGCTTCCGCCGGAGGAATCAGAACCGCCGTCGCCCGACCAGCCGCCATCGAATCCGAACCAACCCGAGGACGAATCCGAGCTCTGGGCATGTCGACGCCGCCGCGTCGGCGTCGGACGCGGACCCTCCGGATTCCCGAGCCCCGACCGGTCGACCGACGTCGGTTGATCCCGTCCGAACTCGCGGATCGCCGTAGGCAGCACGAGAGCAAAGACGAAGAGCACGGTGAGTACGACGATGATCAACCAGTCCGGTGCCCCGAGCAGCGCGGCAACCATGGTGCTCCCGATCGCGACGAAGACCAGAATCGCTCCCAACGTGATACGCGGCAATGTGCCCTCCTCGGTGATGGCGCACACGTAGCGTGGCGCCTCTGATCCCGACAGGTTAAGCGGTCCTTCGACCCTCCTGTTGCCGAACTCCACAGGTGGCAGGCGCCGCCGTGTAGCCATCACCCAGCCCCGACCTCGTGGGCATTCTGGGGCGCGCTCGTCGAGTTGACGCGTCCGGGATCATGGGGGCATGGAGACGCAATACGAGGCATGGCCCGCGCTACCGGTGGATTCGTGGATCGATACCAGGGACACAGTGCAGTTGTGGACCCAGATCGTCGGCAAGACGCGCCTGGCTCTCGGTCCGGAGGTCAATCACTGGTGGGGAGTGCCGTTGTATGTCGACGCCCGAGGACTCACCACATCGCTGATGGCCGTCGGAGGCCGCGGTCTCGAGATCCGCTTCGACTTCCTGGACCACGAATTGCTCCTCTTGGTGACCGACGGAACCACTCGTCGAATGAAGCTCGAACCTCGGACGGTGGCCGACTTCTACACCGAGTACACGTCCCACCTCACCGATCTGGGTTTCGACATCGACATCGTCGCGACCCCCGTCGAATTGCCCGAGGCGACCCCGTTCGCCGAGGACACCGCCCACTCGTCGTACGACGCAGAGGCCGTGTCGAGGTTCTGGCGGTCGCTCGTCAGTGCTCATCGTGTGTTGTCGACGTTCCGCGGCGAGTTCCGGGGAAAGTCGTCACCAGTGCACTTCTTCTGGGGCGCTTTCGATCTGGCGGTCACGCGTTTCTCGGGACGCAGTGCGCCGCAACATCCCGGTGGGGTGCCGAATTGTCCCGACTGGGTGATGCACGAGGCTTACAGCGACGAGGTGTCGAGCGCGGGATATTGGCCAGGCGGCGCCGTGGAGGGCGCCTTCTACGCATACGCGTACCCGCATCCCGAGGGCTACGACACCCACCCTGCGGTCGAGGCCCCGGCCCGCTGGGATGCCGCGCTGGGGGAATACGTGCTGCCGTATCACCTCGTGCGCCAAGCCGAGGACCCAGACTCCATGGTTCTGAACTTCCTTCGGCAAACCCATCAGGCGGCGGCGGAGACCGCGGGCTGGGAGTAGGCGCGGGCCAGGCCATCGACAGTCGGGACCGGACACCCGGACTTCGTTTCGTCGACGCGACTTCGGTCGGGGTCGCGTCGACGAAACGAAGTCTGCCAGTCCGATGCCCGCAGCCCGCAGCCTCGGGTCAGGATCGAGACACCGGCGGGTCGGTCAGTCGGCCAGTAGCGAGTCCAGCGTCTCGAACGCCGCGCGCCAGCCGGCGGCGGCGTAGTCGTATTGCTCGTCCGTGAGGTTCCCGCCGGTCTGGCTGAACCGGAGTTCGGTACCGGCATCGACGGCGATGAAGTCCGCGGTGAGAAGTTCGCGCTCGTCACCGGGCTCGTCCGTCATCGTCAGCACGAGCTTGTTCGGTCGCGCAACCTCCACGTACTCACCACGCCAATGGAATTCGGGCATTTCTTCCGCGACGATCATCGTTGCGGCCCAAGTGCCGCCGGATCGGGCGTCGAGCGCGACCGACTCGACGGGCACCTCGTTTGTGCTGCCGCCGAACCAGGTCGCGAAGAGCGCCGGTGTCGTCCACGCGTCGAACACCGCGTCAGGGGAAGCTCCGAAGATATAGGTGAGGGTCGCCCCGGTCGCGTCGGTCATCGTGAGCCTGCCTTCTGGTCGTCGATGTCTGTGGACATCGGTCTGCCTCGGTGCGGACGACGTTGTCCACACCGAGGCAGACCCTCGCGACTGTCAGAATTCATCGGCGCGCGCGGTTGTAAGGCCGGGCGACGGCCGAGTGGAGGGCTTTGGTCGGGATTTATTGTCCTGCCGGTGTCCTACTATCGGACCATCGACGTTTCGGGTGGCTCCGAGATCGACTCTGTGTCTGTCTGATTCGCGGGGGTCGCGTTGCCGCGTAGACGATCGAGAATGGACTGCGCGGTCAGCTTGCCCGGGCCGATGACGACCAGGATCAGAAGCGCCCAGCAGAAGAGCGCCGAGGACTCACCGTCGTTCTGAATCGGCAGCAGCCCGTCGCCCTGGTGCTTCCAGAAGTAGGCCACCGCCATGCTTCCCGCACTGACGAACGCCGCAACCCGGGTTCCGACGCCGGTCATGATGAGCAGTCCGCCGACCACCTGGATCGCGGCGGCCCACCACGACGGCCACGCGCCGAACTCTGCTGTCGAGCCACCGTACGGTTCGATCGGCCACGCGAACAGCGTCGTCGTCCCGTGACAGAAGAAAAGGAAACCGACGACGATGCGGTAGACGCCGATCAGCCACGGACGAGCACTCTCAGTTAAGGCAAGCATTGCCTAACTATTGCACGGTGGTCTCGTTTCACGACTGCTTTAGCGACCCACATCACATGCGCTCTTCTACGCCTCCCGGGGTGTCACCTGCGGCGCGTCGGCTCCTGGGCTCCCGTCGTGTCGAGATTCCCGCAGGATGGCGAAGGTGCTGGTAGCCTACGAATCCGATGGACGAAAGCGCCCGTCGCGGAACGAACTTCGACGGTGTATTAGGTTCATTCGGCTCGGCGATTCAATCGAGACAAAGAGAAGCTGTCGTGAACGACAATCAGCGCGCCGGTGGCAGAGCGCCGGCTATGGTTCCGTCCGCGACAGCGGTCGAAGAGGCGCTGGACCGAGCGGGCGGTCCCCGTCGTCGCGAGGCTGACGAACTTATCGCACTCTTGGAAGACATCACCGGGCAGACACCGGTGGTGTGGGCCGGGCGCATGGTCGGCTTCGGCGAGTATGAGTACCGCTACAACAGCGGACACGGTGGTCGGGCACCCGAACTCGCCTTCGCGACAGGTCCGAAAACCCACACCATCTATCTGGTCAGCGATTTTGCCTCACGATGGCCAGACCTCATCGACAGACTCGGTAAGACCCGCGCCGGCAAATCGTGCTTGCACCTCACGCGATTGAAAGACGTTGACCGTGAGGTGTTGAGGACACTTCTCGAGCGCTCGCTGGCGGAGACCCGCGCTTCTCACGACAGTTGAGGTGTGCGTACGCGTGCGCTGTCAGCGCTGCCGTCGCCCCAGATCACGAGTTCATGCGCACCCTCTGCGATCACAGCTCCTGGTCGCCGCCGCGCAGCACGACGCAGCGGGCGATGATCGTCGGTCGCAGCGATCGTCGTACGTGACTGATCTATGCCGCTGACCGGCGACACGGACCGGAACGCCGACACGGGTAGTGCGAGAGTTGTGCGAGTATCGGCCGGGTGACCCGAATCAGACGCTGGACGCGGTGTGCGGTCTTGGGGCCCCCGCTGCTTCTGGTGGTCGGGTTCGCGTCCATGGCGGTGCTCAACGAGGTCGCCAATCCTTCGTCGGCGCTGGATGTGACCGCCACCTGGGCGTTGCTGATGACACTCGGTGCGCTGTTCTATCTGCCGGCTCTCGTGGCTGCCGGGCTGGCCGTTTCAGTACTCACCGCCCTGCCGTTGGCCGGAAGAATCATCGCGACCACGGGGTTGCTGTGGACCACCGTGGTGTGGACCGTCGCGGTGGCCGACATCGCACGCATGACATTCGATCCGCAGCCCTACGACGAATTCGCCTGGGTCCCAACCCTTACGGCCGCCGAGCTGCTCGTGTTCACCGCACCGTACGTCGCCATGTCGGTGATCAACGCCATCACGGTCTGGGTGTTGTGGTGGCCAGTCCGCGGCCGGTCGGTCGTCGCGCGGGGCTGAGGTCGAGTCCGCTCGCCGTCGGGCGGTGTCCCCGCATCGCTACTCCCGGAGATAGCCGGTCAGCGGGTCGATGTCAGAGAGGAACTCAGTGATCGACTCGCGATGTTCGGCAATGGTCGGAAGGGGGAGTGGAAGCGGCGCGGGCGGGAGCCCGTCCCCACTGTTCCATGCGACGCACGGTGCGCTGGAGTCGAAGCCGTACCCGGGATTCGGACCTGACACCCACCTGCTCGAATACCCTCCGTCAGCCCGGATACTCACCTGGAACAGCTCGCCGTTGACGACGAGATCGACCGGGCCGTCGGCTTGCGCCGGACGCCAGTCATCGGGATAGGTGTCGGCTTGCATCGGACGAGTCTCCTCTCAGTGGTCGGTCTCACCGGGTAGGCCGGAGGTCGGGGTTGTCTTTCGGTTGCAGGCGTGCGAGATCGCGGAACCACTCGTTCCCGTGCTCGTTCATCACTCGAACGCTAGAGACTCGATGTGCTCAACGCATCGCAATACTTCGCAGCAGGCGTCCGGGCGTAGGCGGCGTCAAGAGTGCTGGGCCGACCCGTGCAATCGGCCCACCCGCAGACGACGGGAGGGCGTTGTCGGTGATCCGTGGCGGGGCAGGTGACTCTGCTCGATGGTCATTCGCGGCCAGGGCGGTTGCCGGAGGACTGCAGCCGATCCCAGTGTGGCCGCGACGAGGCCGGTGATCACTCCGATGAGTGCCACTCGACCGCTGTCGACGGCCGGGGTCCAGGTCGTGACGCCGCCGGTCACCGTATAGGCGCCGACGGCGACCGGCCGGCCGCGGAACCCGCGGCGCGACACCGGGATCATCGTGGTCTGCTCATCGATCGTGATCGGGTCGTCGAAATACGTGCCGCGACCGGCGGCGGGCTCGCTGACCGACATCAGGTCTCCTCGAGTTCGGTGCGGGTGATCAGGTGCAACCAGTATCGGATGCCGAGACCTCGAACGGGCGGGAATGCCAACGCCGGCGGGGGAGCGCACCACCCGCGTGATGCGAGGCGCCGGCTGGGCCGAGAAGTCAGCGCGCGGTACAGCTCGCTCTGCGACGATGGTCTGATGCTGCATCACATCCTCGGCGAGCTGGACCCCTCATGAACCACCTAGCTTCACCCACGTGGCTGAAGTCGGCTCTGCGCGTTCGCAGTACATGGCGTCGCGGGATGCCTACGGCCCAACTTCGGATGAACCTGGCCCCAGAGGCGGTGTGGGCAACGCTCGTCGATGTGCAGGACTGGCCGCGATGGGGTCCCACCGTCTCGGGTGCGCAGGTGGAAGGTGCCGGCGGGTTGACGCTTGGGACCACAGGGACCGTCACGACCATCGCGGGAGTTCCACTGCCGTTCGAGATCACCGAGTTCGTGGAACATCGATCCTGGGCGTGGAAGGTGGCAGGAGTGAACGCGACCCGTCACGAGGTGATCGCGGTGCCGGGTGGCTGCGTCCTCAGTTTCGGTGCGCCGGTGTGGGCGATCGGGTATCTGCCGGTGCTGGCTGTTGCCTTGCCACGCATCGAACGGATCGCCTCTGAAAAACTGAACAAACCGTGACATGAATCGACACGGGGCACGAGTGATGGTTCGCGGCAGAATTCGCCCAGCGAAATCGCTCGATTCATCATCGTTCGCGGGACACTGGTGAGCGAGTAGCCGCGACATGACGCTCACAGGTGCGTCGTTGGGCCGTTCCGGCGACGAGAACCTCTCTTACTCAGCATGATCACCGATACACTCACGTCCAGCCGGCGCCTGCTCATGGCCGCCGAACGGTGGTGACGACGGAGGCCGGCGTATGGCGGAGAGCGGTAGACGATCGGGTTGGGTCAAGGGTCTGGCGATTGTCGTCGGAGTAGTGATTATGTATGTCGCGGTGCTGGTGGCGTACGCCGCAGGCGGTGCCGGTGGCGACCCGGATACGAACGAACCCGCTGCCAACGAGGTCCTGGTCTATCTGGACATCGACTCGGTCGATGGTGCGGCGTTCGAGGTCGGGGGCAACGTCTCGGTCTATGCCGGCAGCGATCTGCTCGACGAGCGCGGAGAGCTCAGGGAAGATATCACCGTCGATGTCTCACCGAGAGTCTCGGCCGCTGAATTGCAGTTCCCCGCTGGTACACGCCCGGGCGCCCTGCCGGTGACCTTGTACAGCAACGGCGACATCCGACACTGGCCGTTCGACAGCTATGTGTCCGACTCCGTGACGGTTCAGGCCTTCGGGCCGAACGACGTGGAGTTGCCGACGGACGTCGTGCTCACCGATTCGCTCATCGGCTGGAACATCGAAGCCGGAGACACGCCCTCCTCCGGCGGAAAGGCCTTCACGATCTCCTCGTCGAGAACGGCCGGATCGTTGACCTTCGATCTCGCGTTGTGCGTGATGCTGGTTGTCCTGCCGATCTGCACGCTGTTCGTCTCGATCCAAACGGTTCGCCGTCGCAAGGCATTTCAGCCCCCGATGGTCACCTGGTTCGCGGTGATGCTGTTCGCTGTGCTGCCGTTGCGCAACATCTTTCCCGGTACGCCCCCATTCGGGTCGTGGGTCGATTACTCAGTGGTGCTGTGGGTCCTCGGCGGTCTCGTTGCATCGCTGGCGCTGTACGTGATCGCCTGGTGGAAGCAGGCTCCCTGATCGGACCCGGCGGCCGGACCGCGAGTTGTGGGACCGCGGGTCCTGCTGCTGTCAGTCGGTCGGTGGAGTGGTGCTGAAGATCGGCCAGTAGATCTCGGTCGTGGTGATCGATGTCGGGTTTGACGGCGTACCGCCGACGTAATGTTCGCGGATCGGCCCCGGGCCGCTGATCAGATGCTCGTTCACGTAGACCCCCAGGGCCCCGTAGCTGCGGTCGATGCCCTCATGGCCACCGGAGTGGGTGAGCACTGCGAATTCGGCCCGGGGCAAGACCTCGGCACGGATGCCCTCTGGGGGAGTCGCGGACTCCGGTGCGGGTACGAAGAGGGTTGCCTCACCTCGTGATTCGACGAACAGCGCTCGATCGTAGAGGCCGCCCGGCACGATTGCGGACGTGGCGCCTCCCACCGTGGCGACGGCGTTCCGCAGCGTCCTCAGCGTCGCCGCGAACCACCCGTCGAGTTCGGAGACCTCGAGGGTGGCACCAATGGACCATACGGCGAGCGCGGGTTCATGCCGGACCGCCACCACGGTGGGGGTGTGCACGGGAGAAAGTAGTTCGCGCAGTGCGCCGACGGTGTCACGAGTCTGCTGCAGCTGGACCTCCATCTGCTCGAGATGAGTTGCGATGATCTCGGTGCGGGCCGCTGCGTCGTCGGTGCTCAGTAGCGCCTTGACGTCGGGTATGGACATTCCGAGAGATCGGAACCGGCGGATGATATGCGCATGATCGACCTGGCTGGTGTCGTAGAACCGGTAGCCCGTGCGGGAATCGATGTGGGTCGGTTGGAGAATGCCGATGTCGTGGTAATGCCTCAGGGCCTTCCGGCTCAGGCTCGTCATCACTGCGAAGTCGCCGATCGAAACCTGTGCGCCCATCGCGTCCTCCTGTGATCCGTCGCGCGTGTTACCACTCGAGGGACATCCTGCAGTCTGCCCCTGGGGGAAGGTCAACATGTCGGTGCAGTCCGACGAACTGCGGCGTTCACAGTTGACTTTCCCGTAAGGGGAGACTCCATCGTTGGGTCATGACCACAGAATGGCATGCTCTCCCGGACACCATAAAGACGTTCATGACCGCGCTCGACGCCCGAGAGGACGACCGTGCGTCCGCCACGTTCGCCGCCGATGCCGTCGTGACCGACGACGGCCGCGACTACCGGGGCCGGGATGAGATCGAAGCATGGCTGGCCGACTCGGTCAGCGAGTACACCTATACGTCCGAGTTCACCGGCGCAACCACGACCGCTGAGATCGTCGACGTCGGGCAGCACCTGCACGGTGACTTCCCGGGCGGCGTCGTCGACCTGCACTACCGCTTCACGTTGCGCGACGCGCTGATCAGCCGGTTGGTGATCGAGCCATGACGCGGCGATGGTTCATCACCGGGGGCACGCCGGGTGGCTTCGGGGTTGCGTTCGCCGAAGCTGCACTCGAGGCGGGGGGCCGCGTTGTGCTCACGTCCCGGCGTCCGCACAAGTTGGTGACGTGGGCCGAGCAGTACGGAGACCGCGTGCTCGTCGTACCGCTCGACGTCACCGATCCCGCGCAGGTGCAGCGAGCGGTGGGTGCAGCCGAGGAGCACTTCGGCGGTATCGACGTGCTGATCAACAGCGCCGGCCGCGGCTGGTTCGGATCGATCGAGGGTATGGACGAATCGTCGGTGCGGGCGATGTTCGAGCTGAACTTCTTCGCAGTGCTCTCCGTGACGCGCGCCGTACTGCCGGGCATGCGTGCCCGCGGCGACGGATGGATCGTCAACGTGAGCTCGGTGGCGGGGCTTGTCGCGGCGACCGGCTTCGGCTACTACAGCGCGACGAAGTTCGCGATCGAAGCCGTCACCGAGGCGCTCCGTGAGGAGGTCATGGCGCAGGGGATCTCGGTGCTGGCAGTCGAACCAGGAGCATTCCGCACGAACGCCTACGCCGGCTTCGCCGACGAGCCGGTGTCGGAGCCGATTCCGAAGTACCACGAGATGCTCGAGCAGATCCGCGCAGCGTTCGTGGACATGGACGGTAGACAACCCGGCGACCCGCGACGCGGCGCCCGTGCGGTGATCGCTGCCATCGACCAGGACCAGCCTCCCCGTCGGCTGATCCTGGGCAGTGACGGTTTTGATGCCGTGACCGACACGCTGGAAGCGGCGTTGACGGACATCCGAGCCAACGAGGACCTCTCCAGGGACGCGGACTTCCCCGAAGATGTGTAACCCGTCAGCGCGTGGACGCCGCGCGTCCGACTCAGTGCGGTCCGCGATGTCGCGTAGCTGTCACATTCGCGGCACCGTCGGTGTCTCGAG
This sequence comes from Gordonia sp. G4, assembly GCF_057770005.1. Lineage (NCBI taxonomy): Bacteria > Bacillati > Actinomycetota > Actinomycetes > Mycobacteriales > Gordoniaceae > Gordonia > Gordonia sp. G4. The sequence goes on along the minus strand of NZ_CM173442.1, from coordinate 4,560,224 downwards.
GATGACCACCTCGAACACCCGACGGAAGGCAGGACCATGAACACCACCGACATCATCGGATTCGACGACACGAACGCCAACGGGCATCGGACGCACGTTGTCGTCCTCGGCGCGGGCTACGCCGGCGCGATGGCGGCCAACCGGCTCCGGCGGAATCCCGCTGTCGACGTCACGGTCGTGAATCCGCAGCCGTTCTTCGTGCAGCGCATACGGTTACATCAGTTCGTATCGGGTACCGGTGATCCGAAGGTCGGTTTCGACGACGTGCTGGCCGACGACGTGCGCGTCCTCGTCGACACCGCCGTGCGCATCGACGTGCGCGGGCGCCGGGTGCAGCTCGCCTCGGGGGCTTGTCTCGACTACGACTACCTGATCTACGCGATCGGGACCCGCCGTCGCACTCCGGAGATCCCGGGAGCGGCGGACCATGCCCTGTCCATCGCCGATTGGGCGGGCGCACAACGGATACGGGAACGCGTCGAGGGCCTCGCGGCGAATGACATGATCACGGTCGTCGGCGGGGGACTCACCGGAGTCGAGTTAGCTGCCGAACTCGCCGAGACCGGGCACGATGTCCGGCTGGTCGGCGGCGGGGGGATCGCGACCTCGGTGAGCGCCAGGGCCCGGCGCGCCACGCGGACGCAACTGAACCGACTGGGTGTCGACGTCGTGGACCGGGGACGCGCCGTCGAGGTGGGGGAGCGGACCGTCAGCGTCGAGATCGACGGCCAACGGATGGTCTTGTCGAGCGCGGCAACGATTCTCGCCACGGGTTTCGAGGCTCCCGAGTTGGCCGCCGACAGCGGTCTGGTCGTCGACGAGATCGGCCGGTTGCGCACCGATGCGACCCTGGTTGCCGTCGGTGACGACCGGATCGTCGGCGCGGGGGATGCGGTTGCGGTCGAGGGCATGAGTTTGCGGATGAGTTGCCAGGCCGCCGAGCCGCTCGGTGCTCAGGCCGCTGATGCCGTCCTCGCGAAGATCGGCGGTGAGCAGCCGAACGCTGTCGACCAGGGTTTTGTCGCGCAGTGCGCCAGCGTCGGCCGCCACGCCGCCACCCTGCAGTTCACGCACCGCGACGATTCGCCTGCGCGAGCGGTCGTGACCGGTCGTGTTGCGGCCTGGGCGAAGGAGCTGGTGTGTCGCGGAACGGTGCAGAACATCCGGCGTGAGGCCGCTCGGCCCGGTAGGTTCAGCTGGTTCGGTGGGGCGAAGGTGACGTCAACCGAACCCGAACCGGTCGCGCGCTGACCGGCAGGACGATGAGGAGCGGAGTGAACATGCCCGTCAGCGAGTCCGACCGTCGTGCAGTGTGTTTTGCCGAGCTTCGGCCGCTGCTGTTCACCGTCGCCTACGAGATCGTCGGGTCCGCGGCCGACGCGGACGACGTCCTGCAGGAGAGCTACCTGAGGTGGGCCCGGGTCGACGACGATGTCGTCGACCCGAAGGCCTACCTCGCCAAGATCGTCACGCGCCAGGCGCTCAACACCCTGAGGTCCCGGTCGCGGCGGCGGGAGGAGTATGTCGGACCGTGGCTTCCGGAGCCGATCCTGCTCGATGACCGCGATCTGGCCGACGACGTCGTACTCGCCGAGTCGGTGTCCACGGCGATGCTGGTGGTGCTCGAATCCCTGAACCCCGACGAGCGTGCGGTATTCGTCCTGCGTGAGGTCTTCGGCTTCTCCCACAACGAGATAGGGACGATGGTCTCGAAGTCCGCTGCCGCAGTTCGCCAGATCGCGCACCGCGCACGGGCGCATGTCGAGTCGCGCCGGCCGCGTTTCGAACAGGTCGATGCGCAGCGCGCCGGCGCGGTCGTGGCGGAGTTCCTGGCCGCCGCCGAGTCTGGGGAGATCGAGCCTCTCATGGCGATGCTCGCCCCCGACGTGGTGTTCACCGCCGACAGCAACGGCAAGGCCACCGCGGTCAAACGACCCGTTCAAGGCGCGCTGCCGGTGGCGCGCCTGCTCGCCGGGTTCGCGCGGCTCGGGACCACTGTCGACGATTACCGGGTAGAACCGGCCGTGTTCAACCACGAGCCGGGAATGCTCGTCTACTTCGATGCAAAACTCCAGGGTGCGTTCACATTCCACATCGTCGACGGCGTGATCGAACACGTCTACGCGATGCGCAATCCCGACAAGCTCGGCGGGGTCGAGCAACCGCGGACACTTGCACGGTGACACGGTGGACCGGTGGCGGCCGAGAGCCATGGCACTGCCGTGACAAGGTCGGCACAGTGGGCGCCGATGTCAGAGGAGGGCAGCCACCTTCTTTGCGGTTTCTTTGGCGGAACCTGGATTCTGGCCGGTGACGAGGGTGCCGTCGACGACGGCGTAGGAGACGAACGGGAGCTTGGCCTTCTCGTAGAGAGCACCACGCTCCTTGGCAGCCTCTTCGGCGTTGTACGGGACAAGCTTGTCGACTCGCGCCAGTTTCTCTTCCTGCCAGGCGAATCCGGTCATCTTCTTGCCGGCGATCAGATACGAGCCGTCGGATAGTCGAGTGTTGAGCAGGCCGCAGTAACCGTGGCAGACCGAGGAGACGATGCCGCCGCGCTCGTAGATCTCGCGGGTGATGCGTTGCAGGCCAGGGCTGTCGGGGAAGTCGTACATGACCGCGTGGCCACCGGTGAAGAAGATCGCATCGTAATCGGCGGAGTTGATGTCGTCAGGGTGCTTGGTGTTCTCCAGGAGCGCCATCTTGGCTGGGTTGGCGCGCCAGGCCTTGGCAGTCTTGTCGTAGTTGGGGAACTTCAGGGCGCGAGGCTCCAGCGGTACGGCGCCACCCTGCGGGCTCACCAGGGTTTGTTCGAAGCCGTGCTCTTCGAAGACATGCCAGGCGTGGGTGAGTTCGGACAGCCACAGGCCGGTCGGGTGTTCGGGGTCATCGTAGTGACCGACGTTGGTGACGACGTTCAGGATTCGTGTGGGCATGCGTGCCCTTCCTTCGATTCGTGGTGGTGGCAGGTCGGCGACGCCCTTCCAGGCAGCGGATCTCTTCCGAGCCGGGTCATCTCCGCGACCGTGGGCTACTCCAAAGCGGTCCTCAGGGCATCGATCGCGAGATGCCGCGCGACGTTTGCGCCCTTGGTGTATCGCAGACTGTCGAGGAGTAGGAAGTCGTGGACCATGCCGGCGATCCTGACCGACGTGACGTCGACTCCGGCTTCGCGCAGCTTGTTGGCGTACTGCTCACCCTCGTCGCGAAGGACGTCGGCCTCGTCGGTGATCACCAGTGTCGGTGGAAGTCCTGTGAGGTCCTCGAGCGAGGCCTGCAGGGGAGAGGCATACTTTTCGGCACGTTGGCCCGGGTCGGTGGTGTAGGCGTCCCAAAACCATTGCATGCCATCGCGTGTCAGGTAGTACCCCTCGGCGAACTGTAGGTAAGACGGGGTATCGAATCCGGCGTTGGTGACGGGATAGAGCAGCACCTGGGCCTTGAGGTCGATGCCGCCGCGGTCTTTGTTCATCAGTGCGAACACCGCAGACATGCACCCGCCGACCGATTCGCCAGTGACCGCGATCCGGGAGGTGTCCAGGCCGTGCTCGGAACCATGGTCGAGCACCCACCGGCCCACGGCGTAGTTCTGCTCGACCTGCGTGGGGTAGCCCTTCTCCGGAGCCCGGTCATAGACCGGGAAGACACCAGCCGCGCCCGCTCCGACCGTGAGTTCGCGGAACAAGCGGTCGTGGGTGTGCTCGTCACCGAATACCCATCCCGCTCCGTGGATGTAGAACACCACAGGCAGCGGACCGGCGGCTCCCTTGGGGCGAATGATGCGGGTGCGGACGGTTCCCCACTCGCCGGCGTCGACGTCGACCCATTCCTCGTCGACTTCCGGGCGCTCGACGCCCTCACCACTTTGCAAGTCGGAGAGAATCTTTCGGCCCTCTTCCGGCGCAACCTCATAGATTCGGGGATGCGGGTCGGTCTGTTCGCACAACTGCTTCGCCTCGGGTTCGAGAACGGGGTTTATCGGGGTTGGCAGCTCGGTCACAATCGTCTCCTCCGTGTGCTGGGCACTTCGAGAGTCGGACACGCTCAAATGTATGCAGCGCTTACATGGAGGCTAACGCCGATGTCCGGGAGAGTCAATGAGTCGTCCACAGGGGAGGGGTCAGCGCTGGTCGGTTCCTGGCTGGGCCGCGAGAACGGCGATGAGGGACGAGCGCACCTGGGCGACGGTGTCGTCGATCGAAGGGCTGGCGAGCTTACGGTCCAGATAAAGGCAGGCCATGCCGTGCACCAAGCCCCAGCCGCCGAGGGCGAGGTCGATCGGGTCGGAATCGGGAAAGACGCCGGTGATGGCCGCCGCCAGCAGCTCGTGTACCGCCGCTGCGGCGGCGACACGCTCGTCGCTCTCGTGATCGCATTCGTTGCCGAACATCAGTCGAAACAGCGCGGGGCGGCGCAGTGCGAATTCGACGTAGGCGGCACCGAGGTCGGCAAGTTGTTCCACGGTGTCCGGGAGGTCGCGATCGCGGGACAGATCTGTCTTCAGATCCCGCAATCCCTGAGCTGCCAGGGCGGACTCCAGGGCGTCGCGGTCCGGGAAGTGCCGGTATGGCGCGGTAGCGGAGACGCCGGCCTCGCGGGCGACCGCGCGAATGGAGAATGATTCGCCGCGCTCGAGCATGCGCATCGCTGTCGTGAGCAGCGCGGCACGCAAATCGCCGTGGTGGTAGCTCTTCTTGGTACTCGCGGGCATTGCCGGTCCTCCTCTCATGGTCATTGTGCTCGGGTCTCGATTGTCGTCGTCATGGGGCCGGTGATCCGCTCTGGGGCTCAGGCTGCCGATGCGGGCGACTGGGTCTGCGGGCGGACCATGTTGACGCTGAACACATTACACTCTACCCTGATGTGAGCAATGTATACATTCAAGGGAGTTGCCATGACATCGTCGAAGGCCGGGCCGAACATCGAGGTGGTCGAGGTCGACCTCGGCGGCCGTACCGTCAGCGTGCCGAAGGGCGGACTGTACGACCGCTACCGGATGAACACCGATCTCGACGAGGTGGCCGGGGACCCGCGCGTGCGGAGTGTCGATTTCTTCCGGGCTCTGCCGAAGACCGAGGTGCAGTCGGCGATCGGGCCGACCCGGACCCCGAACTTCTACTACTCGATGTCTCGGGCACAGATCGTCTATGTCGCTCCGATGAAGGCGCTGCGCTCCCGGCTGCCGGATGAGCTCGATCCGTTGCAGATCGCTCCGGGGCTCGGACTGTTTTCGGTGGTGTTCTTCCGGTACGACGTGTGCGACATCGATTTCTACACCGAGGCCACCGTCGGTATCGCGGTCCGGCCCGCGCGCCACGGCGGCGCGGGGACCGTCGACGCCCTGTCCGCACTGTCCAACGACTCGATGCACGCCTACGTCCTGTCGTTGCCGGTCAACACTGAGATCGCGCAGGTACGTGGTCATGATGGTTACGGCTTTCCCAAGTGGGTCACCGACATCGACGTCGACATAGACCACCGGCGGGTGACCGGACGAGTGGCCAACGACGACGGTGGCACCGACATCGCGCTGACGGTGCCCACCCCGCAACAGAAGACGTTTCCCAGCGGCACCAATGTGTCCACGCTGGTCTCCTACACGCAGCTCGAAGGCGCCTGGCACGCGACACTCAGCCAGACCAACACTCTGTCGGCGGGCAGCAAGCTGCTGCCCAGGGATGTGAACCTCGAGTTGGGGTCGGGCCGTCTGGCCGACGATGTGCGCTCTCTGGCGCCCATCAAGCCGCTGCGACTGGACGTGGCCACCGATTGCCAGAACGCGCTGCACATTCCCGTCCCGGTGTCCGTCCCCGCGAAATGAGGAGCCCAGTGGTCACCCCAACCATCACCCGTCGCATCGACGCGAACCGACTCGACGCCCTGACCCGGCGGGTGCCGGCAGCCGATCCCGAAGGCGTCCTCGAGGTCACCAACGCCATGACCGGCGGGGTGCTCGGTGCCGTTCCGCATTGCACGCCTGCCGACGTGGTTGCCGCCGCGCAACGCGCCCGCGGTGTGCAGAAAGCCTGGGCCGCACGCCCGGTCGACGAACGCGCGGCAGTACTGATGCGTTTCCACGACCTCGTGCTCGCCCGCCAGGACGAGGTCCTCGACCTCATCCAGCTCGAGAACGGCAAAGCGCGGCGCCACGCGTTCGAAGAGATCCTCGACGTGTGCCTGGCGTCCCGTTACTACGCCAACACCGCCGCAAAGTACCTGCGCCCCAAGCGTCGCCGCGGAGTGCAGTTGGCGCTGACCACAGTCTGGGAACTTCATCACCCCAAGGGGCTGGTCGGGATCATCTCTCCGTGGAACTACCCGCTCACCCTGGGCATCAGCGACGCGCTACCCGCGATCGTCGCCGGCAACGCGGTGCTCACCAAACCCGACGTGCAGACCCCGTATGCCGCGCTGTGGGCGGTCGAACTGCTCGAAGAGGCCGGAATGCCGTCCGGCTTGGTGCAGGTGGTCACCGGCAGGGGAGCCGAGCTGGGTACGCCGATCATCGAGAATTCCGATTTCCTCATGTTCACCGGCTCCACCGCCGTCGGCCGCACGGTCGCCGCCCAAGCCGGCGAGAACCTCATCGACTGCTCGATGGAACTCGGCGGCAAGAACGCGCTGCTCGTGCTCGATGACGCCGACATCGACAAAGCCGTCGCCGGCGCGGTGCGGGCGAGCTTTTCCAACACCGGCCAACTCTGTATCTCCATGGAACGCATCTACATTCCTGATGTCCTGTGGGATGAGTTCACCACCAAGTTCGCCGCGGCGACAACGGCGATGAATCTGTCCGCCGACATCGACTACTCCGGCGACATGGGCTCGCTGGTCTCGCGGAAACAGCTCGACACCGTCGTCAGCCATGTCGAGGACGCCGTCGCCAAGGGGGCGCGCGTGCTCGCCGGCGGTCGAGCACGACCTGACTTAGGGCCGTTCTTCTACGAACCGACCGTCCTCACCGATGTCGACGACACGATGACGGTCTACGACCACGAAACCTTCGGGCCGCTGGTCTCGGTGTACCGCGATGCCGACGAGGAAGAAGCCATCGCTCAGGCCAACGCCAGCGAGTACGGACTCAACTTCAGTGTCTGGACCTCAGACGAGCAGCGCGGCTACCGCGTGGCAGCCCGGCTGCATGCCGGCACGGTCAACGTCAACGACGCCTACGCCGCGGCCTGGGGATCGATGGATGCCCCGATGGGCGGAATGAAAGCCTCCGGACTCGGCCGCCGCCACGGCGAACACGGCATCGTCAAATACACCGAGTCCCAGACCATCGCCATCGAACGGCTGTTGCCGGTCGGCGTCCCCGACGGCATGAACGCTGGGCGCTACGCCCAGGTGGCGTCGCTGGCGCTGCGCCTACTCAGGCGCGTACCCCGCCTGAAATAGCAAACGTCCACCGCCACACTGCAACCCAACGAAGTTGAGGATCCCGATGCACACCGTCCTGGGAGCCAACGGCCAGATCGCCGAGGAGCTCACCCGCTACCTGCACGACAACATCACCCACGACCTGCGGCTCGTCAGCAGAAACCCGAGAAGGGTCCACGACACGGACCAACTCGTCGCCGCCAACTTGTTGGACGCCGACGCCACCGCCGACGCGGTCAAAGGCAGCGACATCGCCTACCTGACCGTCGGGCTGCCCATCGACTCCACGCTGTGGGAACAGCAATTCCCGGTCATGATGGCCAACACGATCGCCGCTTGCCAGAAGCACGACACCAAACTCGTTGTCTTCGACAACACCTACATGTACCCGCGCACCTCCACCCCGCAGGTCGAGAACACCGAGTTTCGTCCCGTCGGCCGCAAGGCGACCGTCCGTGCCCACATCGCCGACATGCTCCTCGAGCAGATGCGCCGCGACACGATCGAGGCCGTCATCTGTCGGGCACCGGAGTTCTACGGACCCGGCAAAACCCAGAGCCTCACCAACTCCGCGATCTTCGACCGGATCAGGCAGGGCAAACGACCGCTGGTGCCGGTCAGCGCGCACACCAAACGCACGCTGATCTGGACACCGGATGCCAGCCGCGGCATGGGACTGATCGGCAACACCCCCGACGCCTACGGGCACACCTGGCACCTGCCGGTCGACCCACAGCGGCTCACCTATCGGGAGATGGTCGCGATCGCCGACGAGGTGACCGACCGCGACATCAACTACATCACCATCCCAGAGAAACTCTTCGCCCTCGGCGGCCTGATCAACCAGTCCGTCAAAGAAGCCTCCGAACTGCTGCCGCGCTACCGCGACGACAACATCTTCGACTCGACGAAATTCGCCACCCGATTCCCCGACTTCGCGGTCACGACATACCGCCAGGGCATCACTCAACTCCTCACCGAGAAATCAAACAAGTGAACTGGTGAACGTCTGCGCCGACGCCTCGGCCAGGTATACGAATCGTGCACGCCTACAGCCGATGTGGGAACTTCGCAGAAGCGAAAGAACAGCGCTACACGCTTCCTTCCAGCGGTGGTCTCACCGCTGGAAGGAAGCGCTGATTGCTTTCGAGATCACCTTCGTCAGAGGCCCTGTCCGCCGGGCGAACCAGCCACGGCTCAGACAGTTACACCGCTGACCGGCAAGATGCGATCGTCGTTGACGTCAACCGTCAGGGTCGATCATTTCGTCTCTGTATCTCCTGCTGTCTGACCCGTGCGAGCCGGCGGCGCGACGACACCGTCGGGGATGGGGCAGTCATAGGGGGTCTCTGTCACCATCATCTCGAATTCGTGACGGGCACTCTTCATGAGATCCGGATCGGTGCACAACTCGATTGCGGTTGCCGCGATGACCTTGGCTGCGTACACCATTCCCTTGTGGGCGGCAGGAAGCTTGCCCTGAGCTACGGCCTGCCACGAGTGAATCGGAGTGCCGATCGCCCAATTGCTACCGGTGAGCTGGACTGTGGGTGTCACCCAACTGACATCGCCCACATCGGTGGAGCCGTGCACGAGCGGACGAGTTCCGGGCGAGGTCGGCGGCTTAGTTGCCACTGCGCGCTCTGAGACCTCCAGCGTGCACGAGTGCCGAACCGTGCCGGCGACGGCGGTCCGGCCAGCCCGGAGTCCGACGAAGCTGGGAGTGCTTCGACATTCGGTATCAACGACCAGCAGGTTGCGCAGCCCAGCGCTGATCGAATCGCAGCCCAGACCGCCGTGCGCAGGCGACGACGGATCCCAGTCAGCACGATTCTGGATAACCATCAAACGAGTTCGACCGGGGATGGCTGTAGCGGTGGAATGGCTTGCGCAAGGGCGCCCCGGGGGAGCTGTCGCATATGGCAGTCTCTGCTCTTGGTGGCATAATCTGCCAACGCGAAGTACTCTTCCGACATGGGCGCACCGTTGGACTGGCGTGAGCGACGTCAGCAGAGTGCGATGCTCGCCATCTCCGACGCGGCGCTGGACATGTTCGCCGAGAACGGGTATGTCGAGACGACAGTTGCTTCTGCTGCAGAGGCTGCGGGCGTGTCTGTGCGGACGTTTCACCGCTACTTTCCGGCCAAAGTGGACGCCATCGCACCAGCTCTCGATGCCGGCTGGCAGGACTATGTGGGCAGGTTCGCGAGTCGGCCCGACTCGGAGTCGGTGATCGACGGCCTTGTCGCATCGCTCGAGGCGGTGTTGGACGGGCCACACGGACGACGGCACGCGATGTTCCTTCGGTCGTTGCCGAGGTCACCGATGCTCGCGCCTGCCTGGTTGAGTGTGCACGATCGATGCCGTGCCGCATTGCGACCGGTGCTGGCCCGTAGGCTCCGACTCGATCCCGATGGCGACCGTGCCGAGTTCGTGGCTGCTTGCGTGATCGCCGCCAATCGGGTGGCCGTCGAAAGCTGGTCAACGGACCCGCGCCGGGGGATCTGTTCCACGGTACGCACCTGTCTCGAGGCCATCGGCCCACTGTTGACCCATGATGTCGGGGGTCGTACCCCCGAAGAAAGCAGGACACCATGACAACCGCCAAGAAGCTGGCTGGCCGAGTCGCCTTCATCACCGGCGCCGGGCGCGGCCAGGGACGAGCTGAAGCTGTCGCACTTGCCGAACACGGTGCTGACGTCATCCTCTCGGATATCTGCGCGACCCCGGCCGAGACAGATTATCCCGCAACGACTCCCGAAGACCTCGAAGAGACAGTAGCCCTCGTCGAGAAAGCCGGTCAGCGCGCAGTGAGCGCGGTCGCCGACGTTCGCGATCTGAGCGCGATGCAGGCGGTGGTGGAACAAGGCGTTGCCGAGTTTGGCCGGCTGGACATTGTGGTCGCCAACGCCGGCATCGTCAGTTGGGGACGATTCTGGGAGATGGCCCCAGAGCGTTGGCAGGACATGATCGACATCAACTTGACCGGTGTCTTCAACACACTGCGCGCCGCCGCCCCGGTCATGATCGAGCTCGGCAACGGTGGCTCGATCATCGCGACCAGCTCGGTTGCCGGGATCAAATCACTTCCTGGACAATCCCACTACAGCGCCGCCAAACACGGTGTCGTGGGCCTGGTGAAGTCAGCCGCGATCGAACTGGCGCCATATAAGATCCGCGTCAACTCCATCCATCCCTGGGGCGTGAACACCCCAATGGGAGCGATGGGTGCCGACGGAGCAAAGGTGTTCGCCGACAATCCCTCCTACGGTGCTGCCATGGGCCAGTACTGGTTCGATCCGCCGATCTCAGAACCCGAGGACATCGCCAACGCCGTCGTGTTCCTGGCCGGCGACGAATCCCGCACCATCACCGGGATTCAGCTACCCGTGGACCACGGGGCGACCAAGATCTGACCCTCATCGCCCGGGCGCAGGTCCTGCGCTCTGTTCCACCTGGCATGATGGCAGTTATCGGCATGTGAAATACACTGGGGGAGAGTGGTTCTCATGCACTGCTGCCATTGGTACACTGGTCCGACGCGACTGTACCCGCCGTGTACCTTCCGGGCGGCTGGCGATTGGTCCTGACGCCGAGGTCGACGAATGCGCACCCGGCATCATGAGGTCGGTCACGCGTTGAGGAGCGATGACACGCGTGTGCTGATGGGGATTGTTCTACATGTCAGGCGTCGGTCGATGATCCCGACTCTGCGCTTTTGTCATCGTCGTCCCCGTCGGTGTCAGATGTGCGCTGGACCAACCGGTCATAGCGCTGGCGTGCAGCTTGGGCGCTGCCCAGTCCGAGTCCGTACGCGATGTGCTGCCAGGTGATGCCCGAACGTCGCGCCGCGAGGAGCAACATCGTCTCGAGTTCGTCGATCTCTAGCCGCAGCTTCGGCATCAGCGTCAGGGCGGCCATGATGTCGGTGTCGTCGACGGGGTCCTCGTCCGGGTGCGGCACGAACCCACCGCCCGCCAGGCCGGCAACGATCTTCGCGGCACCGTAGGGCTCGAGCATGTCTGGGTGCGCCTGGCGTGCACGACGTTCCGGAGTACCTCCATGCCGCTCGGCGATGTGAAACAGGCCGATGTACTCGCGCTGTGCACGTTCTCGATCGGGCTCCGGGGGACGGAACAGCTGCTCATTGGTCACGAAGACCATCCTCCGTCGTCAACAACAAATTGTCAACGTTTTGTTGAAGGGCTGAGATCTGCGGCCAGCGGTTCACCGTCCTTTTCGGGCGAACACCCAACCGGCCGCGGACAGCGAGACCAGCGTGATCCCCGCGCACCAGGTGAGTCCGGTGGCGGCCTGTGACGCCAGATGGTGCACCGGTGATCCGCCGGTGCCCACACCGACGAGCAGGGCCCGGATCGATTCGATGACAGGGGTGACCGGTTGTGTCTCGGCGAAGTCGCGCAGCCAGGCCGGCATCGTCTCCGGTGGCACGAATGCGCTCGACACGTAGGGCAGGAAGAGCATGACGAAGCTGAAACCACCTGCCGCGGCGGGTGTTCGTACCGTGACCCCGATGAACGCTGCCAGGCAGGTGATGGCCAGGACATAGGCCAGGACGATCCCGGCAGCAGCGAGCCACTCGCCCGGCGTTGCCGAGGGACGGAAGCCGATGGCCATCGCGACGAGTAGGACCACCGCGGTGGATACTGAGTTTTTCACCAGACTGGCCGCGACATGGCCGAACACCACGGTCGCGCCGACGATAGGCATCGACCGGAGGCGGTCGATGACGCCGCCGTTCATGTCATTCGCCACTGCGAGTGCGGTGTTGGACGCGCCGTACCCCGCGCACAGGAGGATGACCCCGGGCGTTGCGTAGGTGATGTAGTCGGTGCCCACGGACATCGCGCCGCCGAACACGTAGACGAACATCAGCATGATGGCGATGGGCAGGACGAGCGCGAGAATCAGCTCGTCCGGATCGCGGCTCATCATCCGCAACGAACGCCAGGTCATCGTGGTCGCGTCGATGCGGAGATGACGGAGCCGACGGGTCGACGCGTAGTGGGTTGTGGCGGTGTCGACACTCATGCCGCGACCTCCTCGCCGGGCGCCGCCACAGCCGGCTGGCCGGTTGCCGCAAGGAACACATCATCCAGTGTGGGAGTGCGTAATTCCCAAGAGCTGACGGTGACAGCGATCCGATCCACCACGTCGAAGACCGCGCGCGTGTGCGACACCGAGCGATCGGTGGGAATGCGAATGGTGGTCTGCTGGACCGACGGAGCGAAACCGGCCAGTTCACCGGCAAAGGCCGCGGCATCAGTCGCGGTCGGCACGACGAACTCGAGTGCCGCCTCGCCGACGCGGCGCTTGAGGTCGCCCGGGGTGCCGGCGGTCCCGATCCGGCCGCCGTTGATGAGAGCGACGCGGTCGGCCAGGCGGTCGGCTTCCTCGAGATACTGCGTGGTCAGTAACACCGCTGTCCCCTCGGCCACCACATCATCGACCACCTGCCACAGCATCTGGCGGCTGCGCGGGTCGAGGCCGGTGGTGGGCTCGTCGAGGAACAACACGACGGGCCGATCGAGCAGTCCCGCAGCCAGATCGAGACGGCGGCGCATGCCCCCGGAGTAGGTCGCGACGATTCGATCGGCGGCGCCGGCGAGATCGAACGCGATCAAGAGTTCGTCGACCCGATGATCCACGGTCCGCCGGCGATGGTGGGCCAGCCTGCCCATCATCGTCAGGTTCTCGCGACCGGTGAGCTTGTCGTCCACGGCTGCGTATTGGCCGGTGAGACTGATGATCTCGCGCACCTTGCCCCGCTGGGTGGCGACGTCGAAACCGCCGACGCGGGCGGTCCCGGAATCGGGCCGGATGAGCGTGGACAAGATACGCACGGTGGTCGTCTTGCCTGCCCCGTTCGGGCCGAGGAGGGCAACGACCTCGCCCGCCTCGACCTCGAGGTCGACTCCACGGAGAACAGGCACACGACTGTTCCCCCTCCCCAGCGATTTGGTGAGGCCGACGGTCTGAATGGGGTGACGGGCGGACCGAACGCGAGCAGGCATGATGTGTCCAATCTGTGTACGAAAGAAACTGTTTATAACGGTAACTGCGTACACTAAACGCAGTTCTGTGATTCGGCAAGAGAAGACGAGGGCGCATGGGTTCCGAGGACACGCTGAAACGACTGTGGGTGGGTGCACGAGAAGGCCGCCGGGGTCCCAAGCCGGCACTCAGCCTCGATCGAATCGTCGACGCCGCCATCGGGATCGCCGATGCCGAGGGGCTGGACGCGGTGTCGATGGCGCGGATCGGCGAAGCATTGGGGTGCTCGTCGATGGCGCTGTATCGCCACGTGTCCGGCAAGGAGCAGCTGTTGACGCTGATGCTCGACACCGCGACCGGTGCGCTGACGCTTCCACCGCGCACCGGCAGATGGCGTGAGGACCTGGCGGAGTGGACCCGAGCGCAGATCGTCGGCATCGTGGAGCGGCCGTGGTACCTCGACCTTCCGCTCACCAGTGCCGTCCCCGGTCCGAGCCGGATGCGCTGGATCGAGGCGGCCTTCGAGATCCTCGACGAATTCGACCTGCCCGGTGACGACCTGTTCGAGATCGTCGGATTGCTTGCGCAGTACGCACTGTCGGCCAGCCGCGTGCAGATCGAGCATCGTCGTGCGAGCGAGCTGGCAGGCGGTGAGGGCTCCGGCGGGACGTCGTACTTCGAGCGGATTCTCACCGATCTGGCCGATCCCGGCCAGTTTCCGTGCACGGTCGCAGCCCTGGGCGCCCCGCGTTCCCAGCCGGTGGGGGAGGATTTCGGACTGCAACTCATCCTGGACGGCATCGCTACGCACGTCGACAGCTCCACCTGAGATCGGAATCCACGCATCGGGGCAGGGCCACCGTGCCAGGGGGTAGCTGCGTACGCATGCCGGCCACAGCGTGGGCGACAACCTGAGGCGTTGTCAATGCGGCGCAATCGATTTGCCTCACGCCCAGCGAGAACTCCACGGGCGAGGTGTTGCTGTTCACGGTGGGTCCGCGACTGCATCCTGGATCGTTCGGCCGCGGGCCGGCATGTGAGTCAATGGGGTCGGGGAGGAGTCAGGGCACCAGGAGGGCGTTGAGGCCGGGGACGATGGTGATGGGGCGGGGCGGTCCCTCGTACTGCTCACGCAGAACGGTCACAGTCGTCACAACCGGGCCGGCGCCGGTGCGCGCCGCGGCCGAGGTGGGCAGTGTGTGCGTGTATCCGGGATCGTGTGGCGCGAAGTCGGAAGCTGACAGTGCCGCAGGGCCGTCGGTGTCTAGGTAGGCCTGATCGATCCGGCCTTGAACGGCAAATGCCCCGTACGCCCGGTCTATCGACGTCTGAAGTGCGATGCTCTCGACCGGGGCTGGCGGCTCGCGCACCATGACGTTGCCATCGGCGTCCAGTCGATACTTCGCCGAGGTCATGGCGATCGGCGCGTGGCAGATCAGTCCGATCGGGGGATGCCGTTCTGTTGCAGGTTGTTCAGCAGTTCTCCCACGACCGGATTGTCGTTGAAGCGATCATCGGTGCGCGACCGCCCGGTGCGTACATGAAATCGAAGTCGGCCAGCGAGAAGTCGTCGGAGGTGTCGCGGTACCTGGTCCTCTGGGGACTTTTGGCGTCCCCGATAGGGCGCGATCTCGACACGGTGCAGCGGGACTACAGCACTGCGCTGACGCGATGAGCAGACTCTACTGGTAATCCTGCATAGTCGAACACTGCATAATGCGGTTGTCAACGGCCAGTTTGATGTCCCCGCTGGTGGCCAGGTAAAAGTCCCCACCCTGTGCGGGATGTTCTAGGTGGGTGGCACCTCCGTTCGGTGTGTCATGCGGTAGGAGTCGCCGTCGGTGATGACGATGGTGGCGTGGTGTAGGAGCCGGTCGAGGATGCTGGCGGCGGTGGTGTGTTCGGGCAGGAATCGTCCCCATTGTTCGAAGGGCCAGTGGCTGGCGATCGCGAGAGATCGGCGTTCGTAGGCGCCGGCGACGAGCCGGAACAGTAGTTGGGTGCCGGTGTCGTCGAGTGGTGCGAATCCGATCTCGTCGAGGATGAGCAGATCTTGGCGTAGCAGGGTGTCGATGGTTCTGCCGACGGTGTTGTCGGCCAGTCCGCGATACAGGGTCTCCACGAGGTCGGCGGCGGTGAAGTACCGCACTTTGTGTCCGGCGTGTACTGCGGCGATCCCCAGCCCGATCAGGGTGTGACTCTTACCCGTCCCGGCTGGGCCGATCAAGGCCAGATTGTGTTGGGCTCGAACCCATTCCAGTGAGGATAGGTATTCGAAGGTATTGGCCGGGATGGAGGATGCGGCCACGTCGAACGATTCCAAGGTTTTGGTGACCGGGAACCCGGCAGCTTTTAGTCGGTTGCGGATGTTGGAGGCATCACGAGCGGCGATCTCGGCTTCGACCAGGGTTCGCAGTACTTCTTCGGGTGTCCATCGCTGGGTTTTCGCGGTGAGCAGGACCTCGGGTGCGGTGCGGCGGATCGAGGCGAGCTTCAATCGGCGTAGCGCTTGGTCGAGGTCGGCCGGTAGTGGCGGCACTGTCTGAGGTGCAACGGGTGTCGATGTTGTGGTGGTCATGACACCTCCTTGTCGCCGGCGCCGAGCTTGTAGGCATCCAGCGAGCGGGTGGGCGCGGTAGGCAGGTGCCCGAGCAGTGCTGTGCCGGCCGGTCGCGGGTTGGGGGTGCCGGCTCCGGCATCGAGGATCGAGCGCACATCGGCGGCCTTGAACCGTCGGAATGCCACCGCCCTGGTCAGGGCGGTGAGCACCTGTTCGTGGCCGTGGGAGGTGACGAGCCCGAGGATGTCGTCGAGTTCACCGCCCAGGCGGGTGTTCCCGATGGCCGCGGCACCGACCAGGAACTGCTCAGCAACCTCACCGAGATCGCAGAACTGCTTCTCTGCTGCGGTTTTGGGTCGTGGTGCACGACTGGGCGGGGTGCGTGGCCCCCCGTAGTGGGCATCGTTGAGGACGACCTCTCCGGGTGCGGCCAACAGATGATCGGCGACCACCTCACCGGAGGCAGGTTCGGCGATCAGGAGCCGTTCACCGTCCTGGATGAGGGTCACGGTGGTGCCGATGAGCCGGTTGGGTACCGAGTAGCGGGCCGAGGCGTACCGGATACAGGAGAGGCGATCGACCTTACGGGTGACCGGCGGTGGACCGACCTGGGCCCGCAGAGACGGCAACGGGCTCAATGTGTCTCGTTCGATCGTGAGTTGGTCAGCAGGCACGCACAGTGTGTCGCTGTGACGGCGGGTGTTGACCTCGACACACCAGTCCCGCGCGGCCCGGTTCGCTGCGTGCACATCCAGCTGCACGTCGTCACGACCAGCAGCGATCTTGGCTTCGGTCCACAACGGCTGCGCCAGATCCGACTGCGCGTACCCGCAGAGGTTCTCCACGATCCCTTTCGATTCCGGATCGGCGCCGTGACAGAAGTCCGGGGAAAACCCGTAGTGGGTGGCAAACCGCACATACGTGGGGGTGGGTACGACGACGTTGGCGACGACTCCACCTTTGAGGCAACCCATCCGATCAGCGAGTACCTTGTTGGGCACTCCACCGATCTCTTCTAACGCTTCGGCGATGAATCCGAGTGTGGTGATGGATGTTTCGTTGGTGGCGAACCGAACGAACCGCCACCGCGAGAACGCCAACACCGCGCAGAACATGTGCAGCCATGGACAGCGGTTGCAGTGCCCCGCGATTCGGTGGGAGTTTTGTCGAAGCTATTGCGTCGAAGGAGAAGAACCAGCCGGCACCGCCGCATGTGGTCTTCGATGACCTCGTCAGCCCGAACAGGCAGCCGTCACGCCCATGGCTACATCTGTACGACGACGAGGTTGCGCCGACGGTCCTCGAAGCGGCGCGACCCAGGCGGGTGGTGTGGTCGTCGTTGTGGACGAAGCGACCGGATGCTCAAGTGGTCTTCGATCTGAGCGGCGGGCGTAGTGGTACCAATCTGCGGTGGACGCTGCTCACGGAGCAGCCCGCACCGGATGACCGCCAATTGCGTCACCTGTGCCAACGCATCGGCAACCTGATCAACGCCAACCTGCGTTACACGTACGGCCAGTAGCCTCAGCCATGCGGGTCAGTCGTAGAACGGCTGGCTCTACCGTATCGGTCGGCGGGGTAAGGGCAGCGTGGACAGGTCGATGCATCAAATGAGCTAGTAGTGACTAACTTGACATAATATCTATTATCGGCTAAAAACGAGGCTAGTGGAAGGCTAGTATTGCGGCTATCATGTAGCCATGACGACAGTGCCACTCGGTGAAGCTAAGGACAAGCTCTCCGCGCTGGTCGACAGCGCCGAGAGCACGCACGACATCATCACGATCACCAAGCACGGCAAACCCGCCGCGGTGCTGATGTCGGCCGACGACCTCGAATCGCTGCACGAGACGATCTACTGGCTCTCACGCGCCGGCGTCCGCGACGACGTCGCTACCGCAGACGCCGAGTACGCGGCCGGTGAGACCGTCTCCATCGACGACCTGCGCGCCGAACACGGCATGCCGCCGAAATGAGCGACGCTCCGACAGACTCGTCCGCCCCGTACCGGGTTGAGGTCGCATCCCCAGCTCGACGCGACCTTCAACGACTCCCATCCCGGATCGTCCACGCCGTCATCGAATTCATCTCCGGGCCGCTCGCCGAGAACCCCCACCGGCTTAGCAAGCCGCTGCGCGACGACCTCGCAGACCTTCACAGCGCCCGCCGCGGCGATTATCGCATCCTGCTCCGCATCGACGACCCCAACCACACCATCGTCATTGTCAGAATCGACCACCGAGCCCACGCCTACCGCACCTGAGTCTGGTGCGTTGAATTCTCAACCGACCCGGCGGTACTTCCTGTGCATTGCCTGCTTCGTCGTTCCAAGGAGCGTGCCGATCTCTGCCCACGACAGTCCTGCCAGGCGTGCCCGCCGCACCGCGACTTCCTCCTCGCGGGCAATCTCCCGTCGCCAATCTGCGACTCGGGAAAGCTGCTCGATTGGTGTCTCGTCGTCGTCGCCGCGGTCCAGTCCAGTCCTCATGCAGACCAGCGTGCCCGTGTCTCCGCGATCCGTCAACATTGGTTGACGGAAACCAGTTTGAATCACTGCTCGTCGTCAGTACCCGCATTCCTGGGCTGTCGACCAGCTCTAAGACCTCATCATCGCGCTGCAACGCCAGGTCAGCATGATCATCGCCGCCTCAAGACCACTTGTAGTGGTGACGATGGAGTGATCGTAAGCGGAACACGCACTATCCATCACCGCTGTGCGAGCTGTCAGCCTCGCCATCGGTGCTATCCGGGGGTCCCGAGCGACGGTCCGGCCAGTTGGAAGGGTCGGGCAGCAAGCTGCGATCACCACCGAAGGCATCGCCGAGCCCGAAACCGCCATTGCGAATGGCCATATCCAGTCCTGAAGACTTCCACAACCTGGAAGCCACGTCATCGAAAGCTCCAGGGTTGGTCTTGCTTAGCGACAGCAACGCGTCGTTCAGAGCACCCTCTTAGCGAAGAATGCCTGTGCGGCGACGACTCCGACTGCGAACGAGCTGCAGCACGAATGGCCGAGGCCCACCTGCCTAACGCCCACCAGCTCCTGACGATGCTCGCCGACACCCTCGGCTACAGCCTCACCAAGCGGTAAGTAGGAACGAAGCCTCCCGCTGCCCGGACATCCCAGGCAGCGGGAGGCTTTCGCTCATACGTGGTTATGCCTGCGTGAGGCGGTCCTCGCGCTCGCGGACCAGTCGCACGATCCCCTGGAACACGCGGTACCCGCGTGCCCGCTGGTACCCGCTCACCGCTCGGTCGTACACCGCCGCGACCGGAAGGGTCTCCGACTCCAGACCGCGGTCCTCGACCAGCTCCTCGTAGATCGAGTTGAACGGAGCGATCCAGTTGTTCAGGCGGCGATCGGGACCGTAGTCGCCCAGCCGGTACACCGACTCCCGCGAGACGAACCCGCCGTTGCGGATGAGATTTTCGCGCTAAACAAGTTCTCTTACGAACCGGCCCTCGGTGCCATAGATTGAGCCGGGACTCACCGTAAGGTGGGTCGATGGTAGCCACTTTCGCCGTATCGCGTGCAGGCAAGGCCCAGGTCGTCGCCGCCGCTATCATCGGCTTCGTAGTCGGGATGTTCGTCGTGATCCCGCTCGCCCATCTGACACGGAGCTGGCTGGGCTTGTCGGAACCCACCGCCGCGCCCCTGGATGCACCGGTGGACAGGCCGCTCATCGCCACGTACTGGGTTCCGTGGTTGCTGGCATGGGCGGTGCTACTCCTTCCCGGGATCGCGGTTATGCTCCCGGCACGCACCCGTTGGGCTGGCTGGGCGTACTCGCTCGCGGCTGGCGTAACGGCCGGAGTGATCGCGCTACTCGGGGCATGGACCGATTGGGGCTTGGGATAGACCTTGTCGATCAGGACTGCTTCTTGCAACTCGCCCTAGTTCAACACGTCCCGTTACCAGTTGAAAAATGCTGGGGGACAGGGCTTTAGCTAGCCAGATAGACATAGGCCCGTCGGCGTCACAGGCCGAGCTGCTGGCGCAGCGTGGCGAGGTCCTGTTGAGCGACGTCGAGGATCTCGGCGGCCGCCGGCGGGCAGTATCTGATCGCCTTGTCGTTTTCCGTGATGACCAGGTGGGTGTCACCGGCCAGGATGAAGTGGGCCTTCTTGCCTTTGCGGTGGGCGGCGCACGGACGCTCGTGATTCGTGCGGGGCGTCTCGACACGGACGTGGCGCAGGATCGCTTTGGTGGTGGGCATGCTGACTCCTTTGGGGCACGGTACGGGTGAGGTTTTACCCGCGTTGGGACAGTTGGGATCTCAACGTGTCGCGGACGGTGTCGGCGATCTTGTCGATGCGTTCGAAGATGGTGGTCAACTGCTCGCCCGACCACTCGCCGCGGGTGCCGTTGGGCATGCCCACCGCCTCGTTGATCGCCGCGGCCAGACGGCGGATTGCGATGACCGTGTTGTGCTGACGCGGGCCGCCCGTGACGGCCATCAGCTGGTGACCCCGGGTCGGGAGGTCGAGGTCGGCCAGAATTCGGTTGGCGACCGCCTTGGTGCGCTGGTTGACCCGGGTCTTGGCCGATTGTCGTGCCCGCTGCGGGGAGACCGGGATCGGCTGCGGCGCAGGGGGTGCGGCTGCTGCCTGCTGCGCCAGCAGGCGTTGGCGTAGCTGCTCGCGGTCAACGACGTCGCCGACACGAATGCCGGGGGCGACTTCGCGGTTCAAGATCTCGTCGAGGACCCGGTCGTCGGTGGGATCAAGGTAGGTCTGCTCGACGAAGTCGGTGAGGATCTCGTTGTCGACGAGCATGCCCTCGTCGAATCGGCGGGCACGCGGTTCGCCATCACCGTTGCCATCGCCGTCATCGTCGGTGGTGCCGGCAACCCATCCGTGCACCAAGGCTTGGTCATCGAGGTCGAGTTCGCGGAATTCTGACCAGCGGGCGTCGTTGTTGAGTCCGATGTGGGACACGATGTGGCCCTGGTTGTCGGGGTGCTCGGGGGCCGCCTCCTGCACCACGCGCATCACCCGGCCGACAAACTGGATGTAGGGCGCCAGGCTGCGGAAGGGCCGGAAGATCGCCGCGACACTCAGGCGCGGGTGGTCGAAGCCCTCACCGAGCATCTGCACCTGCACGACGCAGTCGAGCTGCCCTTGGCGCAGCCGTGCGATGACGGCGTCCTGGTCGTTTTCGTCCATGTCGGAATGGATCTCGGCCGCGCGGTATCCGCATTCGTTGTAGATCGCGGCGACCTGGCGGGCATGGTCGACCGAGCAGGCCGCGGCGATGATCTGGTGCTGGATACCGGTCTGGGCGCGCATCCGGTCACACGCCTGGATG
This sequence comes from Gordonia sp. G4, assembly GCF_057770005.1. Taxonomy (NCBI): domain Bacteria; kingdom Bacillati; phylum Actinomycetota; class Actinomycetes; order Mycobacteriales; family Gordoniaceae; genus Gordonia; species Gordonia sp. G4. Next base: position 4,538,961 of record NZ_CM173442.1, on the reverse strand, counting down.
CTGGCCTCCACGATGTGGCGGTTGCACTCGGTACTCAGCGCCACGCCGCGGCGGAACCAGGCCTCCTCGCGCAGTTCCAGGACTTCGTCGAGGGTGTGGCGGCGGGTGTCGTCACGGTAGGTGAAGTACAGCTCGGCGGGGGCGACGTTGCGGGAGTGGATCTGCTTGATGTAGCCGGTGATCATCGCCCGGGTGAACGGGTACCGGTAGACGATGTCGCCGTGCAGCTGCTGCTGGTCGGAGCGAAACGGGGTGGCGGTCAGGCTGACGACCTTGGCATTGGGGAAGCGCCGGAACACCTTCTGCCAGCTTTCGGCGGCAGCGTGATGGCCCTCATCGACCAGGATCATGTCAAAAAAGTCCTCCGGGAACTGCGGAAGCCACCGGTCGGCCTGGCTGGCCAGCTGCTGGATGTTGCAGACCACGAAGTCACTTTCGATCGCGTCGTGGACGTTGGCGTTTGGCCCGTCCAGGACGGCCATCCACGGCCCTGCGGTGAAATCCGACAACACCCGACACTTGGTCCAGAAACACTGCGGGCTGGTGATGTCCACGGCATCGGCGACCCCCTTACGGATCGTCAAGTTCGGCGTGATCACCAGCGTGCGACCACGGGCGATGCCGAAGGGCAGAGTCGCCATGATGCCGGTCTTGCCGCACCCGACTGGAATCTGCACGATCGCCGGGGTGGCGTTCTCAGCGAAGTGCTCGCGCACAGCACGGTGGGCCTCGCGCTGTGGCTCCCGCAACGCCGCGTTGGCCTCGACGTCCGCGTTGGCGGTGACGAACACACTGCTGTTGGCGCCAGCCGCGGCGGCCTCCTGGGCACGGCGATACTCCAGCCGGAACGGCTCCAGGTCGGCGCGCCGGTAATACCGGTAATCACTGCCGGGGCGCCGCAGCGCAGGCAAGGTGCCGTCACGATCCCATCGCCGCAGCGTCTGGGCGGACACCCCGAGATAAGCAGCCGCCTCCGCGACTCGCAGAAAACCTTGTTCAGCCATGATTAAAACTATACAACATTATACAACTCTAACAAGTATCCACTGCGTATATTGCCGCGCGCAAATGAGCTTCAACCTCGACACACTCTCCCGCTCACACGTCAGGTCACCTGGACGGGCCGGGCCCTCGAGGCCGACAAAGTCACCACAGCGTCCCGCTACATCAGTCGGGCAGGTAGGTGCGAGGCAGGAGTGCCGAAGTGATCTGCGGTACCCGATTTTCGTTGACGTAGATCACACATTGCAGATAGCGTGTCCACCACTTGCTGGTCTTGGGGGGCGAGTGAAGGTGGTGACGGTGCGTAGGTTTGGTATTGCCCTGGCCTCGTTAGTAATTGCCGCATTAATGTGGATCGGCGCAGGCGCGGTACGCGCGGACGTCTTCCATGGTTACTGGATCTACGGGAAGATCCACGAGGAATACGAACAAGCCGGTGGTTACAACTTCTTCGGCAACGCCACCATCCCCGAGTCAAACACCCAGAACGGCGGCAAGTTTCAGAAGTTCGTCAAGAACAGCTCGATCTACTGGCACTCCGCCGTGGCCGGCGGGCATGCCAACCAGATCGGTGGACTTATTCGCGATGCGTGGGGCCGAGTAGGTTGGGAGACTGGGTATCTGGGCTATCCGATCACCCGCGAGTTCGGCGTCAACGGCGGGCGCGCGAATCACATGGTGGCCGGGTCGATCTACTACTCGGCCACGACCGGAGCTAAAAACGTGTGGCTGGGAATCCGCGACGTCTGGGCCGATTCAGGCTGGGAGAACGGGCGATTCAAGTTTCCCACTGAAGACACCCGCACCACCACCTGCTCGGTCTGGGCGCAAGACTTCCAGGGCGGCACTGTGCTCTACAAGGACACGGGCGTCGGCGGCTACTTCCTACCCAACAACGACGTCGATGGGCAGCGCCTCGCCTACAGCACCGGCGGCGGTTTCCTCTACGGCGCCGAGCTGCAATCTGCGGTGAACTCCTGGAACCAACTCAGTCCTATCACGGTCGCGCCGGTAGGTGTGTTCGAGGTTGCCGATGTGGCGATCTCGACGGAAAACCGATCCGATGTGAGCTGGTCTGGGCTGCACACGCGCTACAACGCGCCGCTGACCAGCACTATCCAGATCAACATGCACTACGTGCAGGGCTACTCATCGGCGAGGAGAGCGGGGGTGATCGCCCACGAGATTGGGCACGCACTGGGACTGTTCCACACCTGCTCCAACGACCTGATGGCAGATAATGACGGGGCCCGCGGAACGTCCTACACGCCCACTGGGCTCACCCGCGACCTCTACCACAACAAGTGGGGATTCTGATGACCACCAACCACCGAGCAACACGACCGGCGGCCCTCACGCTCGGCATCGTCGGCATCTTCGCCGCTGCCACCCTGGCCGCGTGCGGCGAACAAACCGTCAATGAGGGCATCCCTCCCCTCGAATCGGCCACGGCCACCTCGACCGCCCATGCGGACTCGATCACCGACACCTCTGACCTACGCAACCTGATGGCGATCTCGACGCACGTCTTCACCGGCCGCGTCGAATCAGCCGCCGGCACCAAGGCACTCGGGCCACTCCCCGAAACTCAGTACAGCGTGCTCACCAAAACGGCGATCAAAGGTGAAGTCCCCGAGAGCGTGGTAGTCAACCAGCAAGGCGGAGTCAAAGACGGTGTCTACATTTCCGTCAACGGCGACAGACCTCTCAAGGTCGGCCAGTGGTACCTGTTCGCCACCCGCTACCTCGAGTCAGAGAAGTGGTACACCCTCGTCCCTGTCGACGGCCGCAAGCCTGTGACTGAACAACAAGCCCGCGACAGAGCCTCCGCGCCCCTAGCCGCAGCTGAGGCCGCGTTGCGCGCCAACCCCCAAAACCGGCTCGCACCACCGGCCCCACCGAGCCCGTCGATGACCTTTCCGATACCCCAACCCGGCGACCGCAACCCGCCACCACCCTCACCGGCGCCAACCGGTTAATCATCCGGTGGTCAGGGTGTATGAACCGTCCTGGATCGGATGGAGACCTCGTTTAGGCCACCGCCATCTCGGAGGTGGCTGTCTCACGGTAGCGCCTCTCGTACTCAATGGGCGGGCAGTAGCCGATCGATGAGTGCAGCCGCTCGGTGTTGTACCAGTGCACCCAGGCGGCGGTCTCGCGCTCGACTTCTGCGCGCCCGGTCCACGATCGCTGGCGCTCGATCAGTTCGGTCTTGTACAACCCGATGGCTGATTCCATCAACGCATTGTCGAGTGCATCGCCGACCGACCCGATCGATCCGGCCAAGCCGGAGTCGCGTAATGCTTCGGTGAACGCCAGCGCTGTGTACTGACTTCCGGCATCGCTGTGATGAATCAAACCTGTTGCAGTGAACGAGAAGTCGGTTCTACGTCGGGTGAACAAGGCCTGTTCGAGAACGCTGGTCACCAACGGTGTCGACTTGCTCGTCATCACCCGCCACCCGAGGATTCGACGCGAGTACACATCGACGAGAAACGCGGTGTAAACGAACCCTGCCAGGGTCCAGCAGTAGGTGAAATCAGCCACCCACCACTGATCTGGCCTGGCCGGCAATGACCACTTGCGCTCCACCAGATCAGGATGCCGCGGCGCGCGATCATCGCGCTGGGTCGTGATCGTGCGATGTTTTCCGCGGGTGACTCCGGCGATCCCGCAGATCCCCATCAGTCGGCCCACCTGATCACGGCCCATCTCACGGCCCTCGCGGCGCATCGTGTGCCAGATTTTGCGGACGCCGTACACGCCACGATTGCGATGAAACGCCTGGTAGACCGCGTGAGCGTCGTACGCCTCGGCCAATCGTGTCACCGAGACCGGACCCGCTTGCGTGCGGGCGTAGTAGGTGGACGGGGCGATCTGCACGCCGTGCTCAGTGAGCACTCGGCAGATCGGGGCGACCCCGAACCGACCCTTGTGAGCGTCGATGTAATCAACGATCACCGCAGTCGGCGGTCGACCTCCGCCGCGGCGAAAAACGCCGACGCTGTCTTCAAAATCTCATTGGCCCTTCGCAATTCAGCGTTCTCCTTGCGAAGCGCCGCCAACTCGGCGTCCTGCTCGCCCACCGTCATCGTTCCCCGCGCAGTCACGATCGGCCGGTCCTTCTCGATCCAGTTCCGCAACGTCGCCTGGTTGATATCGAGCAATGCGCCCACGTGTTTCCGGGCGGCGAGCTTTCCGCCGCCATGCTCGGCGAGGTGGTCGTGATACATCCTCACAGCCCGCTCACGCGTCTCTGGATCAAACTTCCTCAGTGCACCCATACCGGCATTCTCCTGGTGAGATCACGGTCTCCACCAGACCCAGGACGGTTCAGTAGAACCTGGCGTGCGGCCCGGTCGGTTATGGCCGTACCACAGGTCGTTGACCCTTTCGATCAAACGCTCATGCACGACCAGGGCGAGTTGACGACGGGCGCCCGCTCACTGTCTCAGGCACTTCTCGCGGTCGCCCGCAGCGACAATCCCTGGTCGAAGGGGCCCCACTCTAAGTCGGGTTCGGCGTTCAGGCCATCGTCCTCGGAGCCGCGGGACAGGGTGTCGATCTTGATGATCGCTGGGCTGGGGGCGTCGACCAGGTACACCATGATGTCGCCGGCAGCATACGTTCGTGGGGTCAGCCAGACGAGATCGTCAACATCCGGGTCGTCGTCGTCGCCAGGGAAGAAGCTATTTACGGCTTGCCGCCACGGCTGAAGCAGGCATAACTGCACTCGTCGGCCGTCCGCATTGCCGGTGCCGGCGACCCGTGGGGTTCTCCTGCGGGCTACGATTCGGCCCATTCAGCGAATTCCTTCCACGAGATCGGAATACGCTTCTGCCCGTGCTTGGGTCGCCACTGCAGATTGCCCTCAGAAACGTAAAGGGTGCCGAGAGTTCTCCCGTCGATCGCGACATCGAACTCGAAGTCGATGCCAGCAACGCGCACCCTACTGGCGCTGAATCGCACGTCGTGATCAGCCACGATGATCCTCCCAACAACGGCACAGTCTGGTGTCGATCCCTCTCGCGAACGTAGCGAACGACCATGTCTCGGGCAATGATCTGCCCGGAACCGATGCCAGCTCACCGGGCCAGCGATCGCCGGTTGCTTCCAGACCTGACCAGACCCCCCGGGGCGGATTGCTCATGTAAAAGGAGTGCGGTGAGGGCTGTCAGCGGCCGAACAGTGCTCGTTCGATCACATCCGGGGTGGTGTCGAAGTCGTGGGCCCACTCCGCAGCCAAATCAAGGTAACGGCCGTACATGTCAGCCGGGCCGTCGATCTCCCACTCTTCGGTGGTCACTCGACGCAGACTGTCTACAACCCTGCTGTCATAGATCAGTGGGCGGCCTGTCAACGCATTGGCGTCGTACCCGCCGAAGTAGAGGAACTTGGTGAAGAAGCCCGCCGCCAGTCCGGTGATTTTCAACCGGTTGCGCCCGCTGAGGGCTTTGTAGGCGCTGACCGGCCCCTCGGTCCGCACGACAGCCAGAGCCTTGGCGAGCTTCTCCGCGGCGTCGGGCTGGCTGAGGGGACGCAGCGCCCGCACCATCGTCAGGCCCGGACTCGTACCCCACACCACACACGCCACGTGCAGTTGCGCCGCTACGATCGGCGACCCGTCCTGCACCGCTCGGGCTGCGACCTCAAAGACATCGCGGCGCGAAACCACTCGATAGCGACCACTGCCCGCCGACACACTGTCGAGCTCGTCAGGCCACATCGCAGCATCCGGCAAGCGTGCGCGCACCGCAGCCGGATCGAACCGAATTGACTGGCCCAAGACCCATTCGCGATCGGGAACAGAACCGTCGGGAAACAAGGTAGTCAACGCGATCGGCATTCCTTCACGCTACCGGCAGATAACCGGAGGTACGCGAACGATGTGTGACATAAGGTCACTTCACCCTTCGCGCGCCGTCGGTGGCGGCGGACTAGGTTTGGATGGCGTTGAGATAGCCGTGATCATGTAGTCGGTCGGGACCGGGTCACTCAGCAAGTCGTGTGACCCCCTTCCGTGAAAGTGAGAGTCACCGTGCAGCCAGACAACCCCGATGCCGTGTTCGTTGACGACAGCGGAGACACCGCCGGCCGGGCATTGATGACCATCGTCTCCGCGCAGCACGAAGAACTGGTGATCCTGACCGTCCAAGGCAGCATCGACGTTCTCACCGCACCACAACTGTCCGAGGAGGTGACGAACGCGCTGCACGGACAACCACGAGGCCTGATCATCGATCTGACCACCACCGACTTCCTGGCCTCGGCCGGCATGGCCGCACTCGTCGCCGCCCACGAGGCGATCGCACCGACCGGACTGTTCGGAGTCGTGGCCGCCGCACCCGCAACGTCGCGGCCGCTGACGCTCATGGGCCTGGACCAGACAATCGTCCTCTACCCCACCCTCGCCCACGCCGTCACCGCCATGACCAGACCCACCGGAATGAGCGGCAGCCCGACTGGGTAAACACGACGGCGTGGACTCATCACAGCACCTCGATGGCGACTCCACCGGTGACTTCGAACGATCGGTCGAGGCCACCGCCGAGGCCGCCCACAGACTGCGCGAACTGTTCACCGTGTGGGTGACAGCAACCGTCGAGGCCGACACCGAACGCCGCGCCGACATCGTCTTGGCCGTCTACGAAGCGATTGCCAACGCCACCGAACACGCCTACAAAGACGCTCGAGAGCCAGGCGCGGTCACCGTGCGCAGCCGCCGCCGCCCCAGCGGCACCCTCGAAATCACTGTCACCGACACCGGCACCTGGGACCTCAGCCCCGCACAGCGCTTCCGCGGCCGCGGACTCGCACTCATCACTGCGCTCAGCGACACCCATGCGCTTACCACCGGACCCGACGGCACCACCGTCACCATGTGCTGGCAGCCGACGCCCGTCCTGACGACATGATATCTAGTATCAGATTTCGAAACTACCTGCGGCAGAATCGAATTAGACGATACTCGCCCGGCAGCACTCACGTGCGGTCTTTCCAGCGCTCGTTGGCTGATTGTCGGGTCATGCCGGTCGCCGCGCCGATGTCGGCCCACGAGCGACCCAGCCGGCGGGCCTTGGCCACCGCGGCGTCGAGCAGTGCGTCGGCGTCCCTGCGGGCCTCCACGGCCGCCCGGATCTCGTCGTCGATGTCGATCGAATCGAGATGCTCACGCCGCCACAATGCTTGGGCGGCCGCCGCGACATCGGGCCGCACGTTGACGTCGAGGTCGATGTCGGGGGCGAACACCTGGTGGCGGGCCAGGTCCTCGAGGGACGCTGAGGGCACCCGCGTCCACTGGACGGGATCGGTCCAGGTCGACACATCAGAGCTGGTTCGCCGGGCGCAATTGCAGGACAACAGCCAGCCGACGATCTCGGCCGACGGCCGCCGACGATCCTCGTCCGGGTGCCGGCCGGTCCCGACGATCTCGTAGTCAACGCCGTCGACCATGGTCGACCCGTGGCTCTCGGCCCCGTCCTCGAAGAACGGCACCAACGCCGCCTCGTGCAAGTGCGTGGCGCTCTCGTGTACCCAGCCCATGCCGATAGGGTAGACCCGCTGTGTCAGGATAACCAGACACAAGAGTCGGGTCGCGTCAGGAGTACCTGACATAACGCAACATTATCGGCGTTAACATGACGGAAGTATCAGTAGCTGCGGTTACTGCCGTTTACCTGCGATAATTCCGCGGGTGTGGCGCGACGGTGAGGTCGTCCTGCTCCGCGCTGAGGACCTGGCGGCTATTCGGGGCGGGCGATGGGTTTGTCGTCCTGATTAGGTGGTGTCGAAGTCGACCTCGACTCGGAACACGTCGGCTCGAAGCCAGGAGATCGTGAGTTCCACGGGGCGGTGGTTGCGTGCGGCGGCATCGGTGCGGGACCGGATAGAGATGACCGGTGGGCGGCCGCTCAGTTCGAGGTGCTCGGCGACGTGGGGTGGCGCGGGGTCGATGGAGACGCCGAACCATCCGCGCTCGGGTTCCAGTTTGTAGTGGGTGGCCAGGGTGTCGTGCAATGAGTCGGCTGGGCCGAGGATCTGGGGTAGGTCGGGGACGAGTTGGGGGTCGAGGTAGGTGTCTGCGTAGCCGACGAGCTCGTGGTTGATGTATCGGTTCCGGGAGAGTGCGAGCAGTTGTCTGCGTGCTCCGACTTTCATGCGGCCACGGATCTCGGTTGGGGGGGTCTCGAGTCGCCATCCGGTGGTGCGAACGTCTGGGGTGAATCCGGCTTTGCGGACGCTTGCGCTCCAGGACGGTGGGATGTGTCGACTGATGGTGTAGTCGATGCGTTGGGACACGAAGGTGCCGCTGCCCTGTCGGCGGCGCACCAGGTAGCGCCTCTCCAGCTCGGTCAGTACTGCTCGGGCGGTGAGCGGGCTGACGCCCAGGATGCGGGCTAGTTCGTCTTCTGAGGGGAGCCGAGTGCCGACGGGCTGGTTGGCAATTGTCTCGGCGAGCGCGTCGGCGGCGGAAAGGTACACCGGTACCCGAGGACTGGTTTTGGTGGGTGCGGCGTCGCTGATGGGCGTGATCATACTGCGGGAACGGAGGAGGTCGACGGTTTCCGCGGGTCGTTGACGGCTCCGTCGGGCATTTTGCCTGCGAGTGATTGCAGGATGGATCTCGCCGCGTGTTCCTCGATCGCCAAGCGTGCCGTCGCGACCGCAGATCCGAGGTGCGGGGTGAAGAGGGTATGGCTCGTCAGTTCCATCAGGTCCGGGTGCAGGCCGCTGGGGCGGTCGGGTCGGGAGAGGTCCTCGAACTCGAACACGTCTGCGGCATATCCGCCGAGGTGTCCGCTGCGCAGGAGCTCGGCCACTGCGCCTTCGTTCACCACTGAGCCTCGTCCGACGTTGACCAGCAGCGCTCCGGGTCGCATCGATGTCATCGCCTCGTGGTCGAGCAGGTGCAGTGTGTCCGCCGTCAGGGGGGCGCAGACCACCACGGAGTCGCTGTGCTGCAGAAGCTCGGCGAGTTCCACCCGTTCCATACCGATCGACGCCGCGGTTGCGGACGGCACCGGATCGGGGTCGTGGTAGAGAAGTCGGGGATTGAATCCGGAGAGCATTTGCGCCACGGCCCGGCCGAGTACGCCGGCGCCCACGATGCCAATCGTGGAGCCGACGAGTGTGCGTCCGTAGAGCACCGGCCGCCAGCCGCGGAAACCGGCTCGCACGGTGCGGTCACCGGTCGCGACGTGTCGAGCGAGGCCGATCAGCAGCCCGACTGCCAATTCCGCGGTGGGTTCGGTGAGTAAGTCCTCGACTCGGGTGAGCCAGATGCCGCGCTCGGTGCAGGCGCGAACGTCGATGTTGTCGTAGCCCTTGAGTGCGCCGGCGACCACCTGCAGTCGCGGGCAACCGTCGAGGAACTGCGCGGTGATCTGGTCGGGCATGAACGCCATCAGCCCGTCGGCGTGTGCCACTCGGCGTTTCAGTTCGGATGCCGGGAGGCTGTCGTCTTGCTGGTTCGGCACCACGTCGCACTCGCGGCCGAGCATGTCGAGGATCTGGGGATGCACCCGGTGGGTGAGAACGACCACCGGGCGCGCGGACGCGTTTGTCATTGGAACCTTCTTCGTAATGCTCCGCCGAGGGCGTCGACCACGGTGACGGTGGCGAGGATGACGAGCAGGATTGCGGAGACTTCCTGGTACTGGAGGGTGCGGAGGGCGGCGATCAGCTCGAATCCGATGCCGCCGGCGCCGACGACGCCGACGACTACCGAGGCGCGGAAGTTGAGCTCCCACCGGTAGACGGTGACGTCGGCCATTTGGGGCAGCACCTGCGGCAGGATGCCGTGCAGGATCACTTGTGCCCGGGTGGCTCCGGCGGCGCGGGCGACCTCGACGGATGCTTGATCGGCGCGTTCGATCGAGTCGGCGAAGAACTTTCCGACCATGCCGGCGGAGTGGATACCCAGCGCCAGTGCGCCGGGAAGGGCGCCGAAGCCGACGGCGGCGACGAACACGATCGCCATGATCAGCTCGGGCACCGATCGCAGGGTGTTGAGGACCAGGCGCGCGACCGCGTAGACGGTGGGGTGCGGGGAGGTGTTACGGGCCCCGAGCAGCGCGAGTGGGACCGACAGCAGGACCGCCAGTGCGGTGGCCGCGATACTCATCGACATCGAATCCCACAGTGGGCCCCACCACCGGTTGATGTGGGTGAAGTCCGGGGGCCACATGTCGCCCAGGAGGTCGGCGATGTCGGCCAGCCCGGTGATCATCCGTTCGCCGTCGAGTAGTCCCACCGCCCAGACGCACACCAGCACCAGGACGCCGACGACGCCCATGGCGGCGCTGTTGCGCCCCCAGCCAATCCACACCCGACGGGAGATGTCCCGGTACTGTTCTTCCCGCCGTTCCTCGACGGGGTCCGGCAAAGTGTCGGCGGTCACTGGTAGTCCGCCAGGTCGATGTCCAGCAGGGGCGCGAGGTCGCGCACCGCGTCGTAGTCTTTATCGGTCACAGGTCCGAAACCGGCGGCCTCGAACGCCTCGAGCACGGCGTCGTCGTCGAGTTCTAAAAACGCCGCCCGCACCTTGTCCTTGAAGTCCTCGGGCAGATTCGTCTGCATAGTCCACGGGTAGTTGTAGTAGGGCTCGGACTCCTGGACGGTCACGACCACCTCAGGGTCAATGGTCCCGTCTCGGACCATGCGCTCGTAGATGGGCAGGCTCATGCCGCCCGCGTCGGCGTTGCCGTTCTGCACTGCCAGCGCCACCGCGTCGTGGGCGCCGACGTGCTGTTCTTCGTAGTCGCCGTCGTCGACGCGCAGGTCCGCTTCCTCGGCGAGCATGGCCTTGGGTATCAGGTGGCTGGAGGTGCTGGCCGGGTCTCCCCACGCGACGGTCTTGCCAGCGACGTCGTCGAGTGTGGTGATGCCGGAGTCGGCATTGGCGAGAAACACCCCTTGGTAGGTGGGGGCAGCGCCTTCTTCCTCCTGCAGCGCGGCGAAGGGCTCGATGTCGGCCTGCTCCTGGGCGAGCACGTAGGACAATGGCCCGAAGTAGGCCAGGTCCAACCGGCCGCGGGTCATCGCCTCGATCATCGAGGAGTAGTCGGTGGTGACGATGAGTTCGACCTCGACGCCCAACTCGTCCTCTAGGTATTCCTTGAGCGGTTCGTTGTCCTGGATCACTTGAGACGCGTTCTCGTCGGGCAGCAGGGCCACGCGGAGGGTCTCAGGCACCTCGCCGGCGGCAGGCTCGGAGGTGGAGCCGGAGCCGCAGCCGGTGAGAACAAGCGCGAAAGAGATCAGCGCCGCCAGGGCGGCAACTGTGGAACGGGCTGGTCTGGTCATTGTGAAGAACTCCAGGATCTGGTGAATGTGATTCGGGTGATGCGAACAGCTTCCGGTCAGCGGACACCAGCAGCGAGGTGGCCGGTGACAGTACTGGTGACGGCGTCGCCGTCGGATTCCCCGTTGGGTTCCTCAGTGACGCCTTCGTAGATGAGTCGGATGGCGTCATCGGTGACATCGGACGCGGGGCTGTCATGCACGATCTCGCCGTGTGCGAGGCCGACGATGCGGTCGGCGTGCTCAAGGGCCAGGTCGACCTGGTGGAGGCTGGCGACGAGTGTGATGCCGTTGTCGTGACAGACACGGCGCAACAGCGCCATCACTCGGCCTGCGGTGGCCGGGTCGAGGCTGGCAACCGGTTCGTCGGCGAGGATCAGCTGCGGCTGTTGGGCGAGTGCGCGGGCGATGCCGACGCGCTGCTGCATGCCGCCGCTGAGATTGTCGACCCGGGTGAGCGCGTTGTCGAGCAGACCCACCTGGTCGAGCGCCTCGAGGGCGATGCGCTCGTCGGCGCGACCAGCGGGCAGGAGACCGTGCCAGAAACTGTGGTAGCCGACTCGGCCGAGCAGCACGTTGCGCAGCGCGGTGTACCGCGGGACCAAATGGTGGTGCTGGAAAACCATGCCAGTGCGCCGGCGATGCCGTCGTAATGCACGGCGCGAGTCCAGTGCCGGGAGACCGGCGGCACGCACAGTCCCGGTGGTGGGCTGCACGAGCAAATTTATGCACCGCAGCAGCGTCGACTTGCCGGCTCCCGAAGGACCGAGCAGCACGGTCACCTGCCCGGCCTCGATCGTCAGGTCGGTTCGGCGCAGCGCCTGCACGCCCCCCTTGTAGGTCTTGCTCACCTCGACGAGCTCGATCATGGAAACCCCTCTATAGGACTTGGTCGAACACCCCGAAACCTATAGAGGACTTACGAACGGGCGATTAGGGTTGAGAGAACGGTGAGTGAACCCCGTCCGACCATCCGATGCCGGTGAACGGCCGATGGCTTCCGCGTTCATGCGACGGCCATAGGGCCCTGTCAGAATGTGTCGTCATGACCTTTGGGAACTCGTGTTGGACGCCGACAGATTTTGTGATCGGCCACGTCACAGCGGTGCTGCCCCATCGGGTGGTGGATAACGCAAGAGTGGTGGTGCGCGAGGGTCGGATCGCCGAGGTGGGCCCACACCCGCCGGGTGCCGGCTGCACCCTGGACGCCCACGGCGCCCACTTGCTGCCGGGCCTGGTCGATGTCCACACCGACATCCTCGCGCGGGAGACCCGGCCGCGACCGGGCGTCGTCCTAGACCCTGCCTTCGCACTGATGTCGGCGGGCGGCCGTCTACGCGCGGCAGGTATCACGACCGCCTTCCATGGCCTTGCGTTCCAGGAGCGCTCCATCGTGGGAACGACGATCGGTTCCCCCGCTGCGGCAGAATTGTCCGATTCGCTGCGTCACGCTGACGACACCCAGGTCGACCACCAAGTCTTGCACCGGTTGGACGCCCGCTGCGAGTACGGCCGGACGCTGCTCGCAACGGAGCTGGCCGCATTCGACGACTCCGCGGATTCTGAAACGCGTCGGAGCATCACCACACCGAATGATCCCCCACACGCACGGGTACCGATCGTCTCTCACGAGGACCACACACCGGGGCAGGGGCAGTTCGCCGACCCCACGACCATGCAGCGGTGGCTGATCACCAACGAGGGCATGGCCGAGGCTGCTGCGGTCGACCACGTCGACCGGTGGCGTTGCACCCGCGCCGAACGTCTCGCCGTGCGCGACCGCACCCTCACGTGGCTGGGCGACCTGGCCCGGACCGGACACATCCGGCTCTTCGGCCACGACCTGGCCACCCCGGAAGACGTCGCGGCTGCCGCCGACCGCGGCTGCACCGTGGCGGAGTTCCCAACGACCCTGGACGCCGCCCGTGCCGCCCGCGACCGAGGCATGCTCGTCGTTGCTGGCGCCCCGAACGTCGTCCGTGGCGGCTCCCACACCGGGAACGTCTCGGCAGCCGAGCTCGTCGTCGCCGGTGTGGCCGACTCCCTGGCCAGCGACTACCTTCCCTCCTCGATGCTCCCAGCCGCAGTGCGACTTGTGCGCGACGGTGTCCTCTCACTCCCGCACGCCGTGCGGCTGATCACCTCAGGCCCGGCCGCCTGTGTCGGTCTCAACGACCGTGGCGTGCTGACCGAAGGCTTCCGAGCCGACCTGGTCCTGACCGACCTCAGCAAGACGTGGCCCGTCGCCCACGTCATTTCGACTCAGTCGCATACCGCTGCCCGCGAGTAGCTCGGATTCAGCGGCAGTAGGCCACGAGGACTGTCACCGCTTCGGCTGTCTCACACCAGTCCGACGGAGGTGAGCACCGATGACCTGATGCAACTCCCCGCCTGACCGCAAGCGAAGGATCAGAAACGAGTTACACCACCACACGGGGCTTGACCGGACTCTCGACTGACCACGGCGTCGAGGGGAGCGAACCTTCCTCGGACGTCACACCGAAAATGACCGCACACGCAGTCCGCGCTGTCAGCGGCAATCGGTCGCCCACTGACCAGCAAGCATGACGGAATATGACATTATCGGCGGAAGTGGACTACTGGACCATGAAGGGTCCAGCTAGCGGGTCTTGAAGGTCATATGTTCCTGCCCTAACGGAAGCGCCAGCGGTTTCTAGTCGATACTTGAGATCGAGCCGACTGTCCCACTTTCCGTCGAGCTTGATCCAGTTGAACCCGGCGATATCTGAAATTTCCCTGGACGGCCCGCTCTTGACAAATATCGTGCGCTCGGGGGCCATGGCGAATGACATTCCAGCTTCCAGAAGTACGTTCGGTCGAGCTTGACCTTGAGGGGTTCGATCCGGATCTCCGGTCTCGGAGAATTCGTCCTTAACTCGGGCGAGGTCGTCTGGGGAGAAAATTACGATCGTGGCTGAGGCATGCAGCATTCCGGCACGGACAATATCGTAAGTGTGCGGTTGGGGTTCCCCGGTCAGTTTTACTGCCTCTGACCACGAGATGTCATGAAGCCCCAGAAACAATAGATATGTTCTAAGGGCAACAAGCGGACGTGCGTCTCGGCCGTGAACTATAAATATCTTGGCGGGATCTCTATTCTCAATTGGCGTGTCAGGGGACTGTATGGCTGTAACCGGCTTAGAGACTGCGGAGCGCTCATTTTCAAGGGCGCCGTTGGATGCACGAAGGTCGTCAACGTCCCGACCATCTGGCAGGGTGTACCCGCTCTCGGTGAGCGATATGCCTCGAGGGTCCAGTACGCGCTTGCGCAAGTTGGCGTATGAAGGATTGCTGTCGGATGTGTCAGCGTAGCTGTTTTCTACGTATAGGAAGTTTAGAAGCTCAATAAGGAGTAGATCAGTGTTCGGACCGTTAAAGATGTGCTGCACTATCTTGTTGCTTCGTTCTCCTTTATTTCCCTCGGTTGTAATGCCAAGTGGCCCCTCGAACGTGTCAATTCCAGAATGGGTTGTGCCCTCGCTTAGGCTGGAAGCGAAGTAGCGGGAATCGGCGCGTTTAAATGTCGCGGAAGGCATCGAGCGATGTTACCGCAGTGGGAGGGGTGAGGCAGGCAGGTGATCCGGCCGTGAACGGGCAACGTCCTGGTGGGGTACACCCGTGCGGGACGATGCGCCGCCGGCAGTCGCTGCTGTGTCACAGGGTCTAGTTTGATACTTATGAAACGTTCTCCCGGGGGGTCTAGGATCTATTGATACAGATTCCGGGCGAAAGGGTCCCCTCATGGCTGATCGGATCGGGACGTTGCTGAATCGTTCGGGTGGCGAGGAGGTGCTCATCGTCAGCCGCGGGAAGGTGCGGACTCGGTTCCGTCGTCGGGATGAGTTGGGTTGGAACTTTCGGGTGGAGTCGACGGACTCGGAGAACGTCATCGAGGTAACGCCAAAGCCGAAGCCAGATCCGAAGCCGGCTCGCCGATCTTCGCATGCGCGTGGGCAGCGGGTGGCGTACGTGCGGGTGTCAGCCGCGGATCAGAACGAGGCGCGTCAGCTCGAGGCGGTGGGGGAGTGCGACCGGGTCTATATCGAGAAACAGTCGGCACGCTCGCGCGCTGATCGCGTAAAGCTCGAAGAGTGCATCAGGTATCTGCGGGACGGTGATGAGCTGGTTGTCGCGTCGATGGACCGACTCGCTCGTTCCCTGGTTGATCTCAAGCAGATCGTCGGCGAGGTCACCGCGAAGGGTGCGAGTGTGCGGTTCGTCCACGAGCGGGCCACCTACGCTGCCGGTGCCCAGGATCCTCGAGCCGACCTGATGCTCTCGCTGCTCGGGGCGTTCGCAGAGTTCGAGCGGGCCATCATTCGCGAACGCCAGGCCGAGGGTATCGCCATCGCCAAGGCGAAGGGCAAGTACAAGGGACGCAAACGCGTCCTGACTGAGGAGCAGATCGACAAGGCCCTTGCCCGTATCGAGGCGGGGGAGGGGCCGTCAGCTATCGCCCGGGATCTCGGGGTGGGTCGATCCACGCTCTACCGCGCACTCCAGCGAGTAAGGAAGTAGGCGCCGCCGACACGTCGCGTTAGCCCGCCCACTGCGCGACGAAGCTGGTGCGACACCCTTACATGACACCGAAGTCGTAGCCCTTGCGTCGAGATGCCGCGTTCGGAGATCCCCGCTACGGCATGGACGACGAGGGTTCGAGCACGCGTCAGTGAGTTCCGGTTGGAATGAGCTCCACCGTCTCGTTCGGCGCGACCTAGTGCGCGCCCGGGTGACCACCACTCGCCAGTGAGACCGCCGCGAAACGTCCGTAGACCACCGCCACCGCCACTTACCCGCGAAAGTCACAATCACAACCCTGCATAGCCACAGGATTTCACGCCAGCCACCACACCGGGCTCCTGCCACGAGGATTGTGCAGCAGTCTCCTAGTAAGCGGGGTGGTCCAGCTCGTCGAGCACGCGCTGGGCGATGCGGTAGGCCGCGTTGGCATCGGGCACGCCGCAGTAGATCGCCGTCTGGAGCAGCAACTCTTTGATCTCGTCGTTGGTCAGCCCATTGGTACGCGCGGCCCGCACGTGCATGGCCAGCTCCTCGTGATGGCCGCGGGCCACCAGGGCGGTCAGCGTGATGAGTGAGCGGCTGCGCCGGTCAAGACCCGGACGCGTCCACACCGACCCCCAGGCGTACTGGGTGATGAAATCCTGGAAGTCGGCGGTCAGATCGGTGATCGCCGCGGTCGCGCGGTCGACATGGGCGTCGCCCAGGACCGCCCGGCGCACCGCCATGCCGGCGTCGCGCACCCCGGCGACGGTCGTGGGAGCGGCAACCGCCTGCCCCGCGTTCGCGTGATCGCGGATGAGTTGGCCGACCTCGGACGGTTGCTCGGCCGGGGGCAGGTGCGCGACGCCGTCGAGGACGACGAGCCGCCCGTTCCGGACTCCGGAGGCGATAGCCGCGAGATCGGCCGGCGGAGTGGGGACGTCGAGCAGACCCGACACCGCCAGCACTCGCGGTTCGATCTCGCCGAGGCGGTCACGGACGTCGAAGCCCGCCAGCGCCTCGCACACCAGCGCATAGCCCTCGTCGTCGGCGTCCCGCAGGTCGTGCAGCAGGGCTGCGCCGATCTCCGGCTCCCGCTCCAGGAATCCGGGTGCGAACCAACGCTGGGCCGACCCTTCGATCATCGACGGGGTGCCCGACGCGCGCACGGACGTGGCCCGTGTCCGCCAGGCATCCGGCTCGCCGATCCGTGCGCCCGTCGACAGCAGGACAGCGGAGTCGATGCGCGCGGGTGCGTCCAGCAGCAGCTGCAGCCCGACGGCGCCTCCCACCGAGTCGCCCGCGTAGGTGAAAGTGCTGGCGAACGTGTCGCGCTGGGCCACCACGTCGTCGACCATCTCGAGGACACCGGCGGCCAGCTCGGCCATCGTGAACGGCTCGGCCGAACCGACATTGGATCCGTGCCCGGGCAGGTCCCACGCGAGGACCTCGAAGCGATCGGTGAGGCCGGCGGCGCAGCGCGCCCACAGTGACTGAGCCGACGTGCCCAACGAGGGCCCGAGGACGAGCAGGGGCATGGCGGGTGAACCGCCGAGCTGGACGGCTGTGATGCGAGGGACGGTCACTCGTTCTCCTCCAAGAAGGTCTGGGCCCGCTCCACGGCGCCCACGATGAGGTCCTCGGAGAACCCGCGGTAGGTGGTCGGGTCGGAATCGGCGGTCTTGTCCAGCAGCCCGGCGATCGTGCGGCGCTCGGCCAGCACGCTGTCGGTCGACCGGTCGAGCGTCGCGCGCATGCGCTCGGCGTCCACGTGCAGACCTTGCAGCAGCTCGGTGGTCTGGGACGCGGCGACGACGCTGCGTCGACCGAGCATGTGCAGGGTCGACCACTCGACGTGCCACGCGCCGTCCGGGCGCTGGTCGCCCGCGGTGGCGGAGGCGAGGTGCATCGTCGCGGCCAGAGCGGGGGCTCCCAGGGCTGCGCGGCGCACCAGTACGGAAAGAATCGGGTTGTTCTTGTGCGGCATCGTCGACGAGCCACCGCGGCCCTCGGCCGTCGGCTCGGCCAGCTCGCCGATCTCGGTCCGCGCCAGCGTCGCGACATCGGTCGCGACGTGTCCCCAGGCGTCCGTGCACGAGACCAGCGCGTCGGACGTCCGGGTGACCGTCGCCCGCGAGGTGTGCCACGGGCGGAGTTCCCGTAGCCCCAGGGCCGCGGCGGTGCTGGCGACCAGGTCGGCGCTGGTCCCCTGGGGATCCTCGTGCCCCCGCAGGTTCGCCAGCTCGGTGGCCGCCGACAGAGTGCCGACCGCCCCGCCGAGCTGCACCGGCAGGAGGGAGCGGGCGTCCTGGACCAGATCGGCGGCGTCGACCAGGCCGTCGAGCCAGCCTGCGGCGACGGCGCCGAACGTCGTGGGGACGGCGTGCTGGGTCAGGGTGCGACCGACCATCGGCGTGTCGGCGTGCTGCGCGGCGAGGCGTGAGAGCGCGGTCACCTGGGCGCGCAGCTCGTCGATCAGGCGATCGAGCGCATCGCGCAGCGCGAGCATGAGGGCGGTATCGAGGACGTCCTGGCTGGTGAGCCCGCGGTGCAGCCAGGTGGCGGCGGGCTGCGGCGCCCGCGAGCGGAGCAGGCCGACGAGCGGGACGACGGGGTTGCCGCTGCCCTCGGCTGCCGCCGCGATGTGCGGCAGGTCGTCGACGGTGACGAGCGGGGCGAGGTCGGTGGCGGCGGCGGACGGCGCGAGCCCGGAGGCCACGAGAGCGTCCAGCCACGCGGACTCCACCCTGACCATGGCGGCGAGCAACGCCTCAGCACTCATCAGGTCGCCGGCGCGCTCGTCGCCGGGCCAGAACAGGTCGGTCATGGCGTTCAGTGTGCCGCCCCGTGGCCCGGGAACGTCAGGAAGACGGTCTCGCCCTGGCCCTGCAGACGGATGTCGAACGCATGTCCCTGCGCATCGGCCTCCGCGACCAGCGTCGCGCGACGGTCCGGCTCGAGGCTGCTGAGAAGGGGGTCCGCAGCGAGGGCGGCCTCGTGTCCCGGCAGATATGCGCGTGTGAAGAGCCGATCGAGCAGGCCACGCGCGAACACCGTGAGCGCGAAGAACGGTGCGCCCCCGTCGACCCCACCCGGCGCGATCGTCGAGAACGAGTAGTGGCCGGCGTTGTCGGTCGACGACCGGCCCCAGCCCGTGAACGTCCAACCGTCGCGGCGCAACGAGCCCGGCTGCTGGACGATCGCGCCGGACGCGTCCGCCTGCCAGAGCTCGACCAGCGCGTCGGGGACCGGCGCACCAGAACCGTCGAGCACGCGGCCGTGGAACCGGATCGCACCCGGGCTGCTCGCAGGCACCAGTTCGGAGTCGCCGTCATAGGGGAGTGCGTAGTGGAAGAACGGGCCCACCGTCTGGCCGGGCGTGGGGTGCAGGCGGGGGCTCATGCGTGGTCCTTGTCGTCGTTGTTCTCGGTCCAGGTGCGGTGGGCTCCGGTGAGCACGATGTCCCACCGGTAGCCGGTCGACCACTCGGGTCGCGTCAGGTCATGGTCGTAGCGGGCGACGAGGCGGTCACGGGAGCCCTGGTCGGTGATCGACTGGTAGATCGGGTCCAGCGCGAACAGGGGATCGCCCGGGAAGTACATCTGCGTGACGATGCGCTGCGTGAACTCGGTGCCAAACAGGGAGAAGTGCACGTGGGCGGGACGCCACGCATTGCGGTGGTTCCGCCACGGGTACGGACCCGGTTTGATCGTCTGGAATGAGTAGCTACCGTCCGCACCGGTCAGGCACCGCCCGGCGCCGGTGAAGTTCGGGTCGAGCGGCGCAGGGTGCTGATCACGCTGGTGGATGTAGCGTCCTCCGGCGTTGGCCTGCCAGATCTCGACCAGCTGGCCCGCGACCGGGCGTCCGTCGCCGTCCACGACCCGGCCGGAGATCGTGATGCGCTCGCCGATCGGCTCGCCCGAGCGCTGAATCGTCAGATCGGCCTCGAGTGGATCGACGTCCCGGTGGCTGAAGCACGGAGACCACAACTCGACGCCTTCCGGATCGACCTGGTGCAGATCCTTGGTCGGATGCCGCAGGAGGCTGCTGCGGTACGGGGAGTAGTCGAGGCGGGGCCTGATAGCGGACGGGTCGGTGCCGGCGGACAGGTCGGCGATCTCGGCGCTGATCTCGGCTTGGGTCGATAGGTCAGGAGTGCTCACCAGCCCGACGGTAGGTGGCCGGGGCGTACGCTTCGAGCTATATCGTTCACTGAGTGAAAGAGGGCGACGATGGCCGGCAACACCTCCGACCCGGGAGCCAGTGTCGCCTCGCGCCTGCTGACCGTTCTCGGCGCCTTTGACGATGAGCACCGGGCGATGACGCTGAGCCAGATTGCGCGTCGGGCGGGTCTACCGCTGCCGACCACTCACCGATTGGTGGCCGAACTGGCCACCTGGGGCGGCTTGGTGCGGCGGCCGACCGGCGAGTACGTGGTGGGTCGCCGGATCTGGGAGCTCGCACTACTGGCGCCGACCCAGACCGGCCTGCGCCAGATCGCTGAGCCGTTCCTCCACGACGTGTACGGCGCGACGCTGGCCACCGTGCACCTCGCGGTGCGCGAGGGCGCCGAGGTGTTGTACCTCGACCGGCTGTCCGGCACGGCGTCCGTCCCGATCGTCAGCACCGTCGGCTCCCGACTGCCGCTGCACTGCACGGCGGTTGGGAAGGTGCTGCTCGCGCACGCGCCCGACGACGTGCTCGCCGAGACGCTCGGCTCGTTGACCCGGATGACGCCGTTCACGGTGACCCAGCCCGGGCTCCTGCGACAGCAGCTGGCTCGGGTGCGGCGCCATGGGTATGCGACAACGGTCGAGGAGATGTCCCTCGGGGCGTGCTCGGTGGCCGTCCCCGTGCTTCGAGACACCGCGGTCGTCGCATCCCTGGGTCTTGTGGTTCCCCGCTTGACGAGGGACAGGACCCGCCTCGCCGGAGTCCTCCAGGCCGCGGCGTTCGGTATCGGCCGGGAACTGGCGTCAGGCGGGTGATGGGAAGGAGATCTGACGCGGGCTAGAGGGACACAGGGGCCGACGCTGACCCATCTAGACCGATGTCCGGCGAAGTCGTACTTGAGGCATGAGAATTCAAAAAATCGAACCCCACGGAATCCGGGGCACACCAATGTGCCCATCAAACCCGGGGCACACCAATGTGCCCATCAAACCCGGGGCACTTCAGAAGCGGTATTGCTCGCACCACAGCCTTGACCTGGAAGGGCAGGAATGCCAGCCATGAACTTTTTACCGCCCTGCCCACGGGTGCGTAAGCGCAGCGTGCCGGAGATGGATGCGGCATCGGATGCCCCGGTGGCAGGTCACAGCGCGTGAGACATCCGGGCCGTGGATTCGCCGCTTTGGCTGTGGCCGTACTGGTGACTGTCTTAACAAACATGCCGGTGTTTCTCCTTGGGGCGCTGGCCACGGAGATCACCGCAACAATCCGCGTCCCGGCCTACGGGATCGGCCTGGCGGTAGGGGTCTACTGGGCTGCGGCCGCCCTCACCTCCGCGTGCACCGGTGTGATTGGTCGTGTGCTCAGCGAGAAAGGCATGGGCATCGCCGCCTTGCTTCTGGCGGTCGTGAGCCTGACCGGCAGCGCGTCCTGGATCTCTGCGTGGCCGTGGCTAATTGTATGGGCATCCCTGGGGGGACTCGGGAACGGTCTCGGGCACCCTTCCTCCAACCACTTGCTCGTCACGCACATCCCAGCCGCCTCGTGCGGGCTGGCCTTCGGGGTGAAACAGGCCGCGGTCCCTGTGACGGGGTTGGTCGCCGGCGTTTCGATCCCGTTGGTTGCGTTGACTCTGGGATGGTCCATGGCCTTCCTGCTGATGGCTGTACTGGGCATGCTCGTACTGGTCCCCGTGGCCCGGACCCGGACCATGCCGGTCGTTATGGGTACGACCCGGCCGGCGGGGCAATGGGATACCCAGATGCGTTCGGCGTTGGTGCTGATGGCCGCGATGACGATGTTCGCGGGCGGTGCCGTTACGTCCGCCGTGGCCTTTGCCGTGATCGGCGCGCTGGAGCGGGGGATTGCAGTCGGCCCGGCTGGTGTGATTCTGGCCGTCGGCAGCGCCTTAGGAGCCGCGACCCGTATCGTCATTGGCGGAGTCGTCGATCGAGGCGGCGTGTCAGCACTTTCTCTGATCCAGACAGCACTCATCGTCTGCGCCGTCGGGCTTTCACTCATGGCGATCCCCACCACCTGGAGCTACGTGGTAGGTGTCCTGCTAGCGGTGGGCCTGGGGTGGGGGTGGCCAGGTCTGGTGCACTTCCTCATCTCGCACATGGCGCCTGGGGCCACCGCAGCGGCCACCGGCATTGTCCAGACCGGCACGTACATCGGCAATACCATCGGCCCCGTGCTCACCGGGGTGGCCCTTAGCCCCGCTGATTCACGGGCCGGTGTGACTGCTGCTGTCGGGTGACGGCGGGATCGATTTCGTGGGTGGGCGTGCGTGTGTGCCGGCTGGCGCTGCCGGTGGGCGGGTCCCCGGGTGGTGATGTCGTGGGCGGGCATGTGAGGTCAGGCTGGTTTGGGGATCGCGGCGATCGTGTTGAACACAGCGACGATCGCGACGGCCCAGGGCCATGTTTCCGGGATCTTCACTTTTCGCCGTCGGCCGCTGCGGACCAGCCGGGCTGCCACGTGAAGGAAGCGGTAGCGCAGTGCCTTGGGCTCGCACAACGCCAGGACTGCGGCCTCGCCGGTGCAAGCGAGCATCCGCGTCCAGGCAACGAGGTCCGCTGCGATCATCACCGCGACGAGCCAGGCCTGGTTGAGCGCGAACCCCCGCGAAGGTAGCCGCCCGAGCCCGGTGTCCTTGGCGTGGCGTATCCGGTCCTCGACCCGGGCGTGAGCCCGATGCCTGGCCTCGAGGAATTGCAGCTGACCCGTGGCGGTGGTGTTGGTGACAAAAGCCTGGTAGCGCCATCCATCGATCTCCTCGAACATCGACAACTGAGCACCCGGATGGGGCCGCTCGCGGCGCACGATCACCCGCATCCCGTCTGGCCACTTGGCGAGCATCCGTTGGGAGAGGAATCCGGTCAGCTCCGCGATGTCGGCCCCGTCACGAATGTCCCCGTTGGGGTTGAGCGCTGGTCCCCACGCGGCTTCGGGGCAGGTCGCGATGGCCCGGCGAATCGGGGCAGTGATGGAGAAGCCGACCGAGTACTCCACCTGTCGACCACGGACGCGGTTCTGCTCGGTGATCCAGTCGATCAGGTCGTGGGAGGCGCCGGCACCGTCGGAGCGGATCAGCAGATCACGCCGATGACTGGCGGGGATCTGCGCGATTGCCTGGCCCAGGACGTCGATGTGGTCGGCGGCGGTGTTGGACCCGGCGTTGCCTGGGCGCAAGCTCGCGGCGAGGAACTCTTCTGTGTTGTCGCACCACACGCCGATCGGGTGGTACCCGAACGTGCGCTTATACGTCGGCGCAGCAAGCTCCTTCTCGCTGTGAGTGACCACAATGGTGGCGTCCACATCGAGCACGACCGTCGATCCCAGATCCCGCCCCGCACACGCCGATGCGGGCACTCCGCCGGGCAGGTGGGACCACACGTGCCGCCGCGTGCGAGCCCGCGCCACCTGGATCTTCTTGCGCTTGCCGGCAGTGACCTCATCGAGCGTGCGCCACACCGTCGGCGCCGACGCCACTGGGCCCAGGGCGCCGGACTGGTGGCGCAGGACGCCGATGTCGGAGATGGACTCGCCGCCATCGGCGAGCATCACCGCGGTATCGATCAACACCCGGCCGCGATCGTGGATCGGGATGAACCGGCGGCGAGCCATGGCCCCTGACAGCTCGGCGGTCAGACCGACCTGATCAGCCAGAAGTCGAGGCACGATAGCCCCGGCATGCGAGACCACCCCGACACCATCTGCAGTAACGGACAGACCGGCCGACCACGAAGTACGCTTCACCTACCGAGTGCTTTCTGCTGGAGAACATGGAACCTTAGACAAGTCCCAGTTTCCCCTGTTCAGGAAGCACTTCGGTCTATTTTCGCCCAGCGATCCGCAGATTCCCATGAATCACCCGGGTTAGCCTCGGTAACTCGACACTGACCTGGGCGATGCTCGTCACTATGGCAACCGTCGCCGTGGTCATTTCCTTCTTCTTCGGGCTCCGACTGCGGAGAATCGACTCTCTGGAATCGCCGCTGGCCTGAGGTGGTCCTGTCCACAGCACCACCGTCACCGGCCGTCGAGATCCTTAAACGAGCAAGTTCTGGATTTCTTTGGCGGCTGTCTGGAGCATAGCTCCGAGTTCTGTGCGGAGTTGTTCAGTCATGCGGTGAGCGGGCACGGATACATTGATCCCGTAGTATCCTCCGCTCGGGCTGGTGATGGGAACAGCGACTGACATGACGCCGTCTTCGCTTTCTTCCTGGCTCGTTGAGTACCCGGTTTGCCGAATCGTTTCGAGGGCACGCTCCAGATCGGAACGGGAAATGATAGATCCCTTGGTGAGACCCGGGAGCTCCTCATACGGGTACAGGGCATGCAGTTGTTCCGTGGTGAGTAGGCTCAGCATTGCTTTGCCCGTTGCAGTGCAGTTGGCAGGAAGCATCGCACCTTGACGTGAGGCAACGCGGACGGCACGTTGGCTTTCGATGGCCTCCAGAAAGTGTGCGTTCGAGCCTTTGAGCTCGGCAAAGTGCACCGTCTCTCCGGTTGCCTCGAATACCCTTTCCATTGCTGGACGAATTAGCGTTCCGATGTCGACGTGGCGCCGTATGGCGAAGGCGATGGAGCTGAGTGCTTGTCCGGGTTCGTACGCTTTGGTCTGAGGGTTCTGCCGTACGAAACCTCGGTAGAGGAGCATCCCCATGAGGCGATGGGCCGTAGATGACGCCACTCCGAGGTACTTGCTGGCATCGGTGAGCCGGATGCTCGGCCGAGTCTCGAAGAGCAGCAACAATCGGAGTGCGTTGTCGACGGATTCGATGGGGTACTGCGGAGGAGGGCCGTATCTGGAGTCGTCCTCCGCCCGTGATGCGGACATGAGCTTCATGTTACTGACCGGGGGTTCAGTCTCTGTCCGGCTAGGGCGCAGGCCATCAACGAGGCTCACCAAGTCGTGCGAGTTCATGTCTCCAAGCAGTCTCTGTGTTGAATGCTCCTCCGAGGTCGGGCAGTTCGGCCATATCGGCGTCGGGCAGATCGACGAGGTGCCCACCAGCCGAAGTCACTTGCAGTGCCAACCCGGACAGGCCGTCCACGCTGATGGCCTGGAGAACTGCTTGCTCGACGGTTTCGGCCGCGCTGGTGAGGCCGTGGCCCCGCAGCACAACAACGGGCCTTGTTCCCATAGCATCGGCCATTTCGGTGGCGAGCCGACGGTCGCGGATGAGTACTCCGCGGGGATAGACGGGCACCCCGTTGGCGGCGAGGCGGGCTCCGGGAATGTCGTACGCCCCTACGATGGGGCGTACTGCAAGCCCTGCCAGGTCGGCGGCAACCACTCGCGGGGGATGGGCGTGAACGACAGCCCGGATGTCTGGGCGGCGCCGGAAGAGCTCGGTGTGCAGCGGCAGTTCGTTGGGGACCGTGTATCCGCCCGCGAGCTCGCCGTCGGCGGCGGGATTGCCGTCGAGGTCCACCATGCGGATGTCTTCGGCTTGCGTATACGCCAGTCCGCGTTCGTACGGGCCGCGACAGCGCACCAGCAATGTGCTGTCGGTAATTTTCAGGCTGATGTGACCCAAGATTCCATCTGCAAGGCCCCGATGGGCCAAGACCCGGCAGGCGAGGGCGATACGTTCCCGGCTGACGCTCTCGGTCTGGGGCAGCAAGTTTCCGGGTGTCATGACGCCCTCCTCGGCGGTGGCTCCAACTGGGGTTCGAGCTTGGCGCGCAGATCCTGCACCGTGATGCCCCTGGCCATGCCCAGACGGCAGGCAATGAGGGCTTTGGGCCAGTTCACGATGGCTGCGCCCCGGACGGTGGTGCCGTCGATGGTGTAGAGGGCGGCGAACTTGCCGTGGACCTGCGGGTGTCCGATGAGGACGTGGTCGACATTGCCTCCGACGCGTCCCACGACCTGGATCTTCCAGTCGTGCTGGTCGCTCCACACGTATTCAATGGGCGTGTAGGCGCGCGGCTGTTCCGGATGGATGATGTTGTAGGCCACGCAGGCGGCCTGTTCCACCGCGTTAGTCCAGTGCTCGGTCCTGACGTCCTCGCCGTGCTTCTGGTGGCGCCAGCGGGCTACGTCGCCGACGGCGTACACGTTCGCAGCGTCGAGGGCTTGACAGTACTCGTTGAGCACGACCCCGTTGTCCACCAGCAGGCCGGATGCGCTAAGCCAGGAGTCATTGGGGATGACGCCAATACCGATCAGCACGGTGGCCGCCTGAACGCTCTCACCGTTGGTCAGGTGGAGGGAGAAGTTGCCCTCCTCGCCTTCGATAGCTTCCACTCCGGTGCCGAACATGGTGTCGACCCCGTTGTCCTGGTGAAGGTCTGCGAACCACTGGCCGATCTCAGGGTTAAAGAGGCGGCTCATGGGCACGGGCACCGGGTCGATGACGGTGACCTCCAATCCCAGGCCGCGGGCGGTGGCTGCCGCTTCGGCGCCGATGAACCCTGCCCCGATAACGGCCAGCGCCCCACCCCGGAGAAGGTCCCCACGTAGTTCGCGGGCGTCCTCAAGGGTGCGCAGCACGTGAATCCCTGGAGACTGGCCCCAGGGAGAGGGCCGGGGTGATGCTCCGGTGGCAATGACGAGGTTGTCGTAGCGAAGGGGGTCATGCCCTTCAAGCTTCAGCAGGTTCTCGGCGACGTCCAGATCGACAGCGCGGTGCCCCAGCAAGAGTTGGATGTCCTCGGCATCGGCCTGCTCCTGTGTCAGCAGCCGGATAGAGTCCTCGTCGGCGGATCCCGCAAGAACGGATTTCGACAATGGCGGCTTATCGTAGGGAAGTTCGGTCTCTTCTCCCACGAGGATGATCTCCCCCTTATAGCCTTCCAGCCGGAGGGACTGCGCGGTGCGCACCCCGGCAATGGAGGACCCGACGACGACGACGGTGCCCGGGCTCATGCGTCCTCTACCACCAGTGCGGAGACCGGGCAGCTGCGCGCGGCTTCGGTGACGCGGGCGCGGTCGGCTTCGGGGACTTCGGTCTGGAGCAGCACGACGATCCCGTCGTCGTCCAGGTCGAAGTAGTCAGAGGCTCCGACGACGCAGTTCGCGTATCCCTGACAGGCCTGCAGATCGGCTTTTACAACGGGCATGGTCGAACTCCTTAGCTTGAGACGGTGGTGCTCTGGCGGTTGGGGTGTTTATTCGTCTTCGGCCACGAGCGGCCCGAAAGGGTGTCCGATCATGGCCGAGAACGTGGCCGGGGCCTGCCAGGTCAGGGACTCCAGTTCCAGCGGACAGAGCGTTACCCACTGGCCCGAACGAGGAGATTGAATCATCAGCCGCGAACCGTTGCGGGTCTCGATGCGGGTGACCTGGACCTCCGAGAACTCGTTAGCGATCACGATCGGCTTGCCGGTGACGTGCTCTTCGAGCCGGCGGCGTTCCTCGGTGGCCTGGATCGCCGCGAGGCGGTCTTCCTCCTCGCCTTCCCATTCCAGTTTCACAGGAAGATCGCCAGGTTCTGCATGCGGATGACCGACTCGTCGACCATGATGGTGCGACGGGCCAGCTCCCACCCGGACCCGGATGAGGTACGGCGGAGGAGATCCTCGCGTCCTGCCGAGACAGTGGAGGACTCCCCGACGTCACCACGGCTGCGGAAGAGAAGAACCGCCGAGTCCACGATGATCTCTTGCGGGTCGGGGGTGCGGAAGGTGCGCACGTTGGTGATGTAGTGGCGCAGCCGTGATGGGGGGTCTTCGGTCCACGCGTGCTCGGTGGCGAAGCGTGCCACGCGGCGACTGAGCGAGTACTTGTTCTCGTCCCAGTGCGCCATCCCCGGTGAGGTGGAGTATCCGGCGCCCAGGGCAGTGGTGACGCGGACGGGCATGAGATAGTGCACGTCATCGGCGATCCGGGAGAGCCACTCGTCGTAGTCCTGGGCGTCCAACAGGTACGCCTCATCGACCAGCCAACGATGCGCCTCCAGGTGAAGTTCATCGTTGAAAGGCAGGGTCTGCCCCGTCCGCTGAGTACGCGGGGCGTGGGCTCCCAGCGCCGATTGTTCGGACAGCGTCAAGTTCTCGTTCTCGTGTGCCGTTCCAACACTCATGATCAGACCTCCTCGTGAAGGGTTGCTGCGGGCGCGGTCTCTGCGCTGCCGCAGGCCGGGCGGGCGGGCCCCGATCCGGCGGCCGGTGGCGCTTGCACCGGGTCCGAGCCCACGTGCACCTGCGCTGCGGCTTCTACCGGACGTTCGAGGTGATCGGCCCACCGGCGCAACAACTCCCGCTGGTTGTACTCGCTGTAGCCGACACGGGTGGCGCCGGGTCCCGAGTATTCCTCGGGGGACAGGGCCTCGACGACGTTCTCGCCGTTCTCGAGCATGCCCATCCGGCTGTTGAGCAGCAGACGCCGTGCCATGGAGCCGGCGGCAGTATTGGTGAGGGACACCCAGTTCTCGACGTCGTCCTGCTCGAACATGCCGCCACTGCCGAAGCACATGAGATACGCCTTGTAGGAAAGCGCTTTGTACTCCTCCGGCGCGTTCTTGTCGACGGCGAACCACGAGAGGACTTCCGTCTCGTTCTCGCTGATCGGCTGCCACACGCGGATAGAGATGAAGGGGAGCACCTCGTCGGAGCCCTCTTCGACCCGCGGCCAGTTATGGACGAAGCTCATGTTCGGGAACAGTGAGGCCGCCGAGATCATGAACCCGTCCTTGCCGACCACGTCGAGCTGCTCCTGGGTCCACTGCTCCTTCATCCGGGCGATCATCTCGTCCGGGTAGCCCACGTAGCGCAGGCGCTCCTCCAGGCCACCTTCGGGCAGCTTGTAAGTGGTGCCGCCACCGTTGCCAGCCCAGTACGTGGTGCCGTCCTTGCGCTTCTCCGCCTTGGGCTCGCGGAAGAGGCCGATCTCCACCACCGAGGTGTGGGTCTGGGGCGTGTGGTACATGTCCCCGGCGAAGTTCTCGGCCCCGATCTTCCAGTTCGCCTTGACCCGCCAACGCTGAGGGCCACGCAGCTCGATGCCGTCCGCGCTCTGCTTCGTGTAGTAGTCCAGGTAGAACTTGAAGTCCCCCAGGAACTCCTCCAGGGGCTCGGCATCCGGGTCCATGCTGATGAAGATCAGACCGTTGTACGTGGCCAGCGAGGGAGCAGGCAACAAGGTCTGGCCCTTCTTCTTGAAGCCTTCCTCCCCGCCGTATGCCTCCTTGTGAAACGGCAGGCCAACGAGGCGCCCGTCATTGCGGTAAGACCAACCGTGGTACGGGCAACGGAAGTGGGAGGCATTACCCATCTCCGCCCGGCACACCTGCATGCCCCGGTGGAGGCACATGTTGAACAGGGCCCGGACCTGGCCCTGTTCGTCCCGAGAGATAATGAACGAGTCCTCGAGGACCCTGCGGACCACGTAGTCACCAGCCTCGGGGACCTCCGACTCGTGGGCGACGAACAGCCAGCTGCGGCTGAAGAGACGTTCCTTCTCGAGTTCGAAGAGCTCTTTGTCGTTGTAGATATGTGCAGGGATCATGCCCCGCCGTACGTCCTCGAGGACGCCGTGATGGTCTGCCATGGGAGAGCTCCTTCTCGATCATCGATCAGTCAGTCTGTAGAGCAGAGGTCCACTCTGTCGTGAAGAGGTTTCCGCATTTTGTGATCTACGTCAACCCCTCCCACTCTTCGTGCCAGGTACGGGTGGGTGCGGCAAGGGTCAGTGGCCGTTTTCGGGGGAGTCGGAGTCGCGGGCGGCGTTCTCTCCGCGGTCCAGCCTCGCCAGGGCGGCCATTTCCTCGGCAGTCAGGGAGAAATCGAACACCGAGATGTTCTCGACCAGCCATGCGGGTTTGGCGGCCTGCGGGATCGGGACGATTCCTTGCTGGACGTGCCAGCGGAGCAGAACCTGCGCCGGACTCTTTGCTGTCCGTTGCGCGATCTGCACCACGATGGGGTGGTCACGCAGTCCCGATTCGCGACCAATAGGGCTCCAGGCCTCGGTAATGATGCCCAGGTCCTGGTGCACTGCCCGCGGGGGTAGCCGTGCGAGATCGGGGCTGAGCTGGATCTGGTTCACGTCAGGAACCACGCCGGTCGCGGCAATGACCTTCTCCAAATGGTCCGGCTTGAAATTGGAGACACCGATCGCTTTGACACGGCCTTCGTCCAAGAGCTTGACGAGGCCTCTCCATGCCTCGGTGTACTGGTCCAAGGCCGGCACGGGCCAGTGGCACATGAACATGTCCAGGTAGTCCAGGCCCAAGGCTTGGAGACTGCGGTCGTAGGCCCTCTGCACACCGTCGACGCTGTGGGACTCCTTGTTGAACTTGCTGGAGACGAACAGCTCTTCACGCGCAACGCCGGCAGTGCGGACACCGCGTCCCACCGCGTCTTCATTGCGGTACTGGAACGCGGTGTCGACGAGCCGGTAGCCGCTTTGAATGGCGTAGCGGACGGCCGTCTCGCACTCTTCCCCCACCAGTGGCCAGGTGCCCAGGCCCAGATGCGGAATGCTATGCCCGTGCCGCAGTCGGAGCCTCGGGACCGTTGCGGGGTCATCGCTCGGATGGGTTTTCGTCGTCATGGACAGCCTCTCGTCGAAACGTCTTGCTTTCTTGTCACCGGAGGCAAATAGCGCGAGCCTCGGGGTCTGTGTCGGTCAGTCGACATCTTTGTTGGATCTCCAGGTGGTTGCAGCTGGGGTGATGATGAGCAGGCCCGCGGCCAGCAGGCCCGCGGCCAGCAGGGCCGCGGTCACCGGAACGAGGGTGACCAGCCCGGCCATGCCCAGCGGTGAGAGGAAGAGCGCCGTGGCGCGGAAAGTGCCCGTCAATGCGAGGGCGTCTCCGCGTTCTTCTGGGTGCACCTTCTCCGCTGCGATGGCCGGACCGACGGTCTGCAGGACCCCGGCACCGATGCCGGAGATGGCCAGGGCAATGGCCACCGGGGCGGTCAGACCGGCGAACGGTCCCACTGCGGCCAGTCCCAGCCCTGTAGCTATCATCCCGATGACCAGAGACGCCCTGACGCCCCGGCGCCGGACCCACCCGCTGGCGGTACTACCGACGAGAACGGTGGCGTTGGCGATGGAGAGCAGGATACCGATGACTGCAGCCGGTTGGCCTGCCAGGGACAGGGCCAAAGGGACGTAGGAGTCCAGAAGGCTTTTCCAAACCCCTGCGCCCGTGTTCATCCAGCAGGCAGCGTTGACACCGGGTCGTCGCCACAGACGGACATCCCTGCCAGTGGGTGAAGAAGGCCTGGCCGCGAACGGGGGAAACCTGATCAACAAGGCCGCGGGGACGACGGCGACGGAACCTGCGACGATCCCCATCATGAGTGGCAGTTGCACCGAGGCCTCCCAGAGGTATCCGGCCACCGTGGGGCCGAGAAGCGCACCGATCCCCGCCGCCAGATTGACGTCCCGGAGGCCACTGACCGGTGCGGCGGATGTACGAACGGCGTGGGTCTGGCTGCTGGTCCAGAAGAACGCCCGGGCTATTCCCTGGACCAACTGGGACGCGACAAAAAACACGACCGCGGGAGAAATCGCGAGCAGTGCGCACGAGATCGCGATCATCAGCCCGGATCCCACGAGGAAGGACCTGTCCGGAATCCGACGCATCAACGCGCCCATGTACAGGCGGGTGATCAGCTGTGCGATGGCAGCCACGGCGACCAGCAGCCCGATCTCACTGGGGGTGTAGCCCGCATGCACACCCAAAAGAGGGACGACAACGGACAAAGTGCCCAGCGCGAAGCTGAACAAGATGATGGCCAGCGCGCTCAAGGCCCTGTCATAGTTGACGGAGTCCATGTGCTTTCCCGTGGTGGTAACTCTTTCGCATCGACGTCCTCAAGGATCCGCTGATGCGCTGGCCGATGAGCTTTCGTCACCGGTGTCCGTATTCGGCGTCTCTACTGGTGGACATGCTGGAGGTAGGCGCTGGCGTCCTCCAGGCTCACGACGTCACCGTACTTGTTGTCGATGTCGAAGAGGCTTGCCAGGTGTGGCAGCTCTGCTCTGTCTCCCACGCCCTCTTCCACAACGACTGTGTGGAATCCGTAGGAGCACGCGTCCACAGCGGTGGCGCGGATGCATCCGCTGGTCGTGCATCCGAGGAGGATCACCGTGTCCACGCCCCGGGAGATCAGACGAGCTGCCAGATCGGTACCGAAGAAACAGGACGCGTACTTTTTGACCAGCAGCATCTCGTTCTCGCGACGACCCAGTCGCTCATCCAGCTCCACCCACTCGTTTCCCTCCATCAGCCAGCTGTTGGAAGGGATCTTGCGGATCCACTTGCCGGCCTCCTGAAGGTCCGCATCGTAGGCGACCGTCGAGAAGATCACGGGCACGTCGGCATCGCGTGCGTCTGCAAGCAGTTGTTGGGTGGCCTGCAACTGAGAGTCGAGTTCGCCGGCCAGGGGGGATCTGGTGTCGGTGAACCCCCGGATCAGGTCGATGACCAGCAGCGCTGGCCGCTGCCCGAAGCCGGTCCGGCCGCCCAAACCTTTGGCTCGGAAATCTGCTCGAAGACGTTCGTATTCTTCAACGGCATTGCTGATAGACATTGTTGTCTCTTCTCTTCTCTGCTTTGTTCCTCCGCCGAAGAAGTACGGGGTGACGCACTGGTCCTCACGCCTGCTGGCGGATCATCTGAAGATCGGTAACGCCACCGTGGCCAGGGCGTGGCGCAAGTTCGGCGTGCAGCCTTGGCGGGCCGGAACGTTCAAGTTCTCCACCGATCCCGAACTGGTCGCGAAGGTCACCGACGTGGTGGGGTTGTACTTGGCGCCACCGGACAACGCGATCGTGTTGTGTGTTGACGAGAAGAGTCAGATCCAGGCGCTGGATAGGACCGCGCCGATGCTGCCGATGCGCACCGGCAGCATCGAAAGGCACACCCACGATTACAAGCGGCACGGCACGACGACTCTGTTCGCCGCGTTGGACATTGCGACCGGGCACGTCACCGGCGCGGTCAAGCCGAAGCATCGCCATCAGGAGTTCCTGGCGTTCCTGCGTCAGCTCGACCGCGCCTACCCGGAGGTGGACCTGCACCTGGTGATGGACAACTACGCCACCCACAAAACCCCGGCGGTGAAGGTGTGGCTGGCACAGCATCCGCGGTTCCACGTGCACTTCACCCCGACGTCCGGGTCCTGGCTCAACCTCGTGGAAGTCTGGTTCGGCATCATCGACCGGCAGGCCATCCGCCGCGGTGTCTTTACATCCGTCAAGGACCTCAATGCCAAGATTCGCCAGTTCATCACGGGCTGGAACGACCGCAAACACCCATTCGTCTGGACCAAAACTCCCGAACAGATCCTCGCGAAAGCCAACCCTAAACCAACTTCAGAAACGCGACACTAGGCCGCAGGACGATCCGCAACATTATTCTTGAAGTGAGCCGCGATATCATCCGACGTAGTAATCCAAACATCGTCCTGTTCGGCGATGAAATCCAGGGCCAGGTCAAGGTACTTCTGACGGAACGGCTGGTTGATGATGAACGGGTGAAGGCCAATGCCCATTACTCGCACATGGTCATCCGCTTCCTTAGACAGCTGCTCATACTGGTCCTTAATCAGCTGGACAAAGCCCTCACCGCTGAGACCGTTTCCGCCGAACAGCATCACATCATTCAAAACGGTCGAGTACGGAACACTGAGCATCGGCTTCTCGCCATTGAGATAGAACGGCTGGTCGTCGGCGCACCAGTCCAGCACATATTCCAGCCCCAGTTCGGCGAGAATCTGAGGTGTCTCAAATGTCTCGGTAAGCGCGGGACCGATCCAACCAGTCGGACGAGTCCCCGTGTGCCGCTCGATTTCGTCCACGACCTCTTCAAGATATTTTCTCTCTACGCTCTTCTCCATCCCGTTCTGGAAGGTCGAATTGTCGCGACCATGAGCCACCCACGACCAGTTGCGCTCGTTTCCGGCCGCGATGACCTGGGGATAAAGCGAACATGCGTCAGAGTTCACAAAGGCGGTCGCCCGCATTCCGTGACGATCGAGCGATTCGATCATCCGCCAGATCCCCACCCGCATTCCATAGTCTCGCCACCCATAGTTGAGGGGGTCCGGGGTCAGCCCAGCTGTTCCGGCAAAAATTGATGTCGACGGCTTGTCGACCGGATAGTGTTCCACCGCGACGCCCGCGTAGAAGGCGACCTTCTTCCCGCCCGGCCACTCGAATCGTGGACGCTCAGTAATGGTGAATAGTCGTAAAGCGAGTTGTGCATTAGATTCCAGCTTCCTCTTCGAAGTTGTTTGTATCAGACATCTGGTCTTTCGAGCACGAAAGACCGACGAAGGGTTCTGCTAAAGCGAGATGAACGCACCAACCGCGGCGTTGAACTTTTCGCGCTGGTCACTGAACACATGATGACCAGCGTTGTTGATGAGATAGAGCGAGCTATCCAGGGTGTTGGCAGCGATCAGATCGAAGAGCCCCTTACCCATCGACACCGGCGCCGATCGATCATTGACTCCCCACACAACCAGCGTCGGCACCGGGATTCCTGCGTCGGCAAGCCGTTCCTGAACCCAGCGCCTGCCCTCGCTGAGGCTAGGCAACCAGTGCTCCTCCGCATTGCGTGCATATCCGGCGACAGCGTCGAGCTGCTTTTCGCTCTCGAGCCACTTTGTGGCGATCCCGATGTAGTCCTCGGGCAGATCTCCCTCATTAACCGCCTGGGCAGCATGATAGTGACGGATCAACTCGGCCGAACCTCCGGGGGCAGTCCTTTCGACTCGCTCGTAGAAGTCCATGTCGGTTCCGACGGGCGGCGCCGGTGCCGCAGTCGCACTGCTGATGATGACCAGCTTCTTTACCATCTCAGGGTACTTCAACGCGAGAAGGACCGCCGTCATGCCGCCGCGCGAGTGACCCACCAGGGTCAGGTTCTTGAGCCCCAACTGAGTTGCAAAGTTCGCAACGTGTTCGGCGACCGCGTCGACAGTCCAGTCTTCGTCATTCAGCGGGAGACCAGTCTCGCCCTGACCGAGTTTGTCGACCGCGAGGACACGGCCGTACTCGCCGAAATCCTCTAGAACGTTGCCCCAGGATTCGATTCCGACCGGTATGAAGAACCCGAAATGCCCCCCATGGATGAGGAGGATCGGATCCTTGTCCTGGCCGTCGTCGAAATAACGCGTCTGAACCCCTCTCACATCGACGGTATGGAACTTCTGGGTGATTGAAGAGCTTGGCACGGATAACGCCTTTCTGTGCACGATAACGATTGAACAATTCATCGCAGTTCGACCCCTACCGACGTGGTAGTTCTGGCCAGTAGAAATCTCTTCTGCGTGTGCCTGAAAGCTACGCGCCTCCGCATCGACTGTCAATAGAAAGGGCCCTTCCGGATTCAGAGTGCATTGATCCGATCCTGAAGCTGTCCGGAGTGGATCAGTGACCGCAAGATGTAGTGCTTGAGGTTGCGGAAGCCCAGGGCGATTCCGCGGAGGTGTTCGAGCCTGCCGTTGATGGCCTCGACGGGGCCGTTGGAGGCACCCACGTCGAAGTAGGCGAGGATCTCGCGGTGCCGCTTCCATAGCGACCGGCCGAGCTGGGCGAGCTCGGGCAGCTCGGTGGGCACCCCGGTCCGGATCGAGCGCAGGAGCTTGTACATCGCGATCTTGCCCTCCCGCTTGCCCGAGGCCTCGTAGGCGGCGATGAGTCGCTGGTAGACGCCGTAGGTGACCTCCACCGCCGCGTGCGCATCGTTGGCGGTGAACGCCTTGAACAAGCGCACTTTCTGTTTGTCGGTCAGCAGCCCTGCCCGGGTGTTGAGCGTCCTGCGGATGCCGTACAGCGGATCGCCGGTGCGGCCCCGGTGCCCGGTGGTGGCCTGCTGGATGCGTTGGCGGCACACGGTGAGCTTGTCGGCGGCAAGATGCACGACGTGGAACGGGTCCATCACCGTGCGTGCTGCGGGCACGGCCTTGGCTGCGGCGGAGTGGTAGCCGGCGAACCCGTCCATCGTGACCACCTTGACTCGGTCTCGAAATGCCTGGTCGCGGGCGTTGAGCCACTCGGTGAGGACCTTCGCCGAACGGCCCGGGACCATCCTTTGGCGCGGCCGAGGAACTTGTGCCCGCCGCCGTCGGGGATGCGTCCGAGCTTCTTGATGTCCACGTGCACCAGATCGCCCGGTGCGGCGTGCTCATAGCGCTGCGGGCGTCGCTTGGTGGCGCGCACCGGGGCGCCGGTGGCCGGGTCGGTGAACGCCAGGCGCACGCACCCGAAGCGGGACAGGATCTTGTGCACCGTCGAGGGGTGCATTCCCAGGTGGTAAGCGATTCGGGCTGGCCCCCACCGGCGCGATACGCGCAGGCCGATCACCCGGCGCTCCCGACGACGCGGGGTGCGGTGGGGGCAGGTGTGCGGCCGGCTGGAGCGGTCAACCATGCCGGCCTTGCCCTGCTCGCGATACCGGCTGGCCCAGCGTCGGGCCGTGGTGACCGAGACACCGAACCGTTCCGCAGCTCGGGCCGGGGGCCAGCCGTCTTCGACGACACACCGGGCCAGGCGCAGTCTTCCCGTGGGCGTCAAGGTCGCGTTAGCGTGGGACACGAAGACCTCCGTTGTGGGTGTGGTTGCTTGGTCGCTTTCACACCTCACACGGAGGTCTTCCTCATTTCATCTCGCCATGCCGACCGGAGACACAACCTCCGTGGTCAGTACATCTAGCCGACTGGGCCAGTGCCCGAGGTGCGGCAGGAAGGCAGGCCGGTATCCTCTTGGGCGTCAACGATATGCCCGCCGCGGCGACCAAATGCTGTACGCGTGGCAGCCCGGGATGCTGGCATCGAGCCCCGGATCGCGAGTCGCCCGGTCTGACAACGTGGTCGTTGACCCGCTCAGCGATCGGCCATTGCGGCTGCCACCCCTCCAACCGAGAGCGCGAGCGGAGAGAACCTGCTGAACGGCGCAGCCGGCCGCTAACGTCGGTGGTAGCACGTTCACGAACCGGGGCACAGGGCGTACCGGCCACCGCCGCCCGACGGGGTTCGTTCTCGACCGCGGTTGCCACCGCGTCCGGCGAAACTCCGTCGGTCACCGGCCGCGCCGCGGCAGCGATGGTTCGTCCACCAGGGGGTCGGAGACGGTGATGGCCCGCATCGGGCAGCTCGCGGCGGCCTCGAGCGCTAAGGCGCGGGTGCGGGGGCCACCGTCAACAGGCTCCAGAACGACGGCGACGCTTCGCTCGTCATCGAGGTCGAAGAGCTCGGGCGCGGTCACAACGCACGAGGCGAAGCCCTCACACCGCTCGAGGTCCACCGTAATGTTCATCATGTTCATCGTCCCTCCGTGGTTAAGTCATGGGCAGTCTGTTCGGCGGCGAAGCGCCGCATCGGATCGATCCTGAGCGCGCCGGCCAGCTGCATGATCAGCAGTGGGTGGGCGCCCCTTTGCTGGAGGGTGACCAGGTCGCCCTCCAGGACGGCCGCAAGATCGGCCAGCCGTACGCCTGCGAGGTCGGCCGCGAGCTGGCCCGACTCTTCCGCAATAGAACGAAACTCCGGATCCCGGACGACCCGGCGGATGACCTGGTCCAGGGGTAAGTTCACGGTTCCTCCTCGGGGGCCAACCGAGCCAGCGCGATCCCGGTCGCCCAGTCCGGGACGGACTCGTATGCCAGGACGACCCCTCTCGGCCCACGGGCCGTCCGCTCAGGCTCCGACACTCCCCAGCCCTCCTGACGGGACGCGGCGGCCATCGCGGTGACCCAGTTGCAGATCTCCGGGGCACCATTGCCGGCCTCAGCGAGGACGTCGGCGGTCTTCATGGCGAGGATCGCGCCGAGGTCCCCTGCGCGCACGTGCTGCAGGAATCGCTCGTCGAAGGCGGAGTTGATCTGGCCCATCTCCGGCGTGCCGACCCAGTGGGAGAGCCCGCCGGTCCCGAGCACGACCACTGTTTCGGCTGCGGGCCGCCGCGTAATGACGTCGCGCAGCAGTTCCCCCAGTTGGGCGCTGCGCCACAGGGGTGGCAGAGGCTCGGTGTTGGCGTTCTGGAACACCGGGACCACCGGGATGTCCATCTCTGGTCGGATCAGGGTCAATGGTGCCATGAACGCATGGTCGATCTTCGGGTTGGCGGAGAACGCGAGGTCGAATCCGGCGGCCACCCCTTCGGAGAGCAGCTGGGCAGCGAAGGCGCCAGCAAGTGGGACCTCGGCGCTGGCCACTCCTCCATCGCCCCAACCGGTGGCTATCTCTCCGATTCCGACGCATATCTGCGGAAAGCTGTCGTAGCTGAAGGATGCTAGGTGCTCGCTGCTGACGACGACGAGCACGTCAGGGGACAGCCGGTCAATTTCCGCACGCACCTGAGCGAAGGCCTGATGGACTGCGGCGTGCACGTCGTTGTCCGGTTGGAGCTTTCGGATCATCATCGCCGTGTGGGACGTCGCGTACGCACCTACCAGCCTGCCCATCAGCGGGCCGCCCGTTGCCGGTTGGTGGCCGGATCCGTGGGGCCGCCGTCGCCGTCGCCGTCGGTGCGCCCACCTCGGCGCCCCGCGGTGACCGAACGCACGAAACCGCCGACGACAGCGTGGAATTCCGCCGGCTTCTCGAACTGCGGCCAGTGACCGGCGTCCTCCATCAGACGGAACGTTGCATCGGGAATGATCCGGCTGGCCGCCTCCCCCACCGTCCACGGCATGGTCGGGTTCTGCCGGGTCCACAGCACGAGCGTCGGGCAGTTGATCGTCGCGAGCCGCTCGGCGGTCAGCAGTTCCTCCGGCCGGGGCCGGGAGGTGAATGCGGCGACCATGTCACCGGCGGTGGCGGCGAAGTCCGGGCTGGCGTAGATCCGGTACCGGGTCTCCACCAGTTCGTCGGTGACCACGGACGGGTCATGGACCAGCCATTCCAGCCGAGTCCGGACCTTCTCCCGGGTCGGGGTGTCCAGAGCCTTGGTGGTAGCCTCCGCGACCTGCCGGCCGACGTTCTCGGTCAGCGTGGCACCGTCGGCGTCCACCTGCAGCCCCGCCCCGGTGACGCTGACGAGCGAGGCGACCCGCTCGGGGTGGTGGACGGCGAGAAACGCCGCGACCCAGCCACCGAGAGACTGCCCGACCAGGTGGGCTCGCGAGGCGCCGATCTCGTCGAGGAAGCCGAGCACGTGCTCGGCGAGCGCGCGGATCGAGTACTCGATCTGCGGCTTGTCGGTGAAGCCATGACCCAGCATGTCAATGGCATGCACGCGGAAGTCCCGGCCGAGGACGGCGACGTTGCGCACCCAGGTCTCGGCGTGCCCGCTCACGCCGTGCAGCAGGACTACCGGCTCACCGGCGCCTGCCTCGATGCTGCGGGTGCGGTAAGAGCTCGCCTGGCGGTACCGGACCTCGGTTCCCAGCAGGTCCACCCAGAACGAGTTCCCCTGGGGCTGGGCCATTCCCCCTTCAGTGCTCGTCACGTTGAAGCTCCTCTCTGTTCGGCCGTGCGGCCGGTGCGGGATGGTCGGTCACTCCGGTCCGAACGGCTCGGAGAGCAATGTCGTGTAGGCCCTCTCGTCGAGCCAGGTGAGGCTCTCCAGCTGCAGCGCGTCAAGGAAGACCTCGCGGCCGGTGCGCAGGCTACGGATGGCCAGGCGAAGGTCGTTGCCGTCTCGGTCGGCGCGTACCCGCACCCGGGCGAACTCGTTGCGGACTACGAGCTCGCCGTCGGCAGAGCCGATGCGCAGCCAAGAACTCGGCTCTGGTGCGCCATCAGCCCCGACGTCCCGACTGCCGTCGAGGTCAGCCGCCTGGGCCTCAGAAGAAGATGGAGATGGCACGGGGCAACACCCGGTGGTCGAGGAGCACGGTCCGTTCGGCGATCTTCCAGCTCTCACCGGAGGTCACGATCCGGTCGCGACGGGAGCCGACGAAGAACTGCTCGGAGTTGGCTCGCCGGGACTGGAAGATGATGAAGTTGCACTCCGCTACCAGGTCGCCGTCCGGCCCGGGGGTGACCAGGACGTTGCTGATGAACCGGCGCGTCCGCGACCGCGGCTGCTCCGCGTGGGCAAGGCCACCGGCCAAGCGCTCCATCCGCTTGGCGAGGAAACGGGCGTCCTCCTCCATGAGCGACCACTCGCCGGGGACGTGGTCCCGGTGCTGCCGCACCTCACGGGTCTCCGTGATCGGCATCCAGTAATGGACATCCTCAGTGAACAGGTCGAGCCACTCGTCGTAGCGTTGCTCGTCGAGCATCTTGGCCTCGCTGTAGAGGAAGTCCTCGACGTCGCGGCGCAGATCGGTGAGGGAATTGGTCATTTCTGCTCTCCCGGGGTGGTCATGAGTTCGAGCCAGTAGCGATAGAAGTTGCGGTGGTTCTGCTCCGAATAGTGGGGCCCCAAATGGCCGGGGTATCCCTCCTCGTGGATCTCGCCCTCGTGCCCCAGGCCCATCGCGTAGTTGAAATCCCGGGTCTGGGAGACCACCCCTCGGGCGGACTCGGTGATTTGCTCGAAGTTCTCGCCATCGTCCTGGCCAAAGATCCCGGCCGCGGCGTTCTCCTGGGACATCTGGGTGCGGGCGAAGTCCTTGACCGACTGCGGCGCGTCGCGGTCGAAGAGCGCCGTCTGCCAGACCTCGATCTCACCCGGTCCCCTCGGGTGCCATTGGAAGAGCCCGAAGACGTGGAAGACGCCGAACTTGATCCATGACAGGTTCGGGAAGATATTGCCCTGACCGAGCCCGTGCATCTCCGCCTGCAGCGGGGAGACCCGGGCCTTGAGCCGCTCGTGCACGGCGTTGACGTACTCGATCGCCTCCGGCCCGAGGAGCTGAGCCATCCCGACGTCGTTCTGATAGGCCCGGCCGGGCTTGCTGATGTCGCCCATCCCGTGGCCGTGGTCGAAGTATGCGATGTAGTCGCCGAGCGTGTCGTAATCGGGGAGGAAGCCGATCTGGAAGGCCGACCCATGTGTGTAGAGCACGTGGTAGTCGTCGCCGGCGAAGTTCTCCGCCGCCAGCTTCCAGTTGGCCTTGATCCGGAACTTCATCGTGGGGCCGATCACCTCGAGCCCGCCGAGCGGCGCCTCGAAGGCCAGGTCCAGATACCAGAGCTGGTCAGCGCCGAGGTAGTCTACCAGCGGGATGGCGTCCTCGTCCCAATTGGCGAAGATGAAGCCCTTGTAGTTCTCCACCCGCGGAACGGCCTTCAGACCTAGGCGCGGCTTGTCCAGCTCGCCATGGTAGACGGTATCTGCGCGCGGTGCACCGATCAGATCGCCGTTGTTGCTGTAGGTCCAGCCGTGGTAGGGGCAGCGGAAGAACTTCGAGGACCCGGCGTCGGTGCTACACACGGCCATGCCCCGGTGGGCGCAGGAGTTGAGCATCACCCGGATCACTCCGTCCGCACCGCGAGTGGCGATCACAGGGTCCTCGCCCATGAAGTTCGTCAGGTAGTCGCCCGGCTCACTCAACTGGGACTCGTGGCCGATGAACAACCACGTCTTGGTGAATACCCGGTCCAATTCCTTGCGGTAGGTTGCCTCGTCGACGAAGACTGTTCTGCTGACGGCACCCTCGTCGGGCTTCACCAGGTCGTGCAGTCTTGCGGCGGCCACGTCAACGGGGCGTTCGCTAATGCTGGTCATGATCGGGTCCTCTCGGGGTCTGACGGGTTGCGTGAGGTGAGATGGGAGGGCGGACCCGAACGGCCCACCTGTAGGCGGATCGTCTGGGCGTCTGCGGTATCACTGAGCGCTGTCATTGCTGGTCCAACTGTTCTGGGCCCCGAGGTTTGCCATGCCCGCGGCGTACAGGGCACCCTGCGCGTCGAAGGGGAGGTGGGCCACGCCGGCCCGCTCGTATGACGGGGTCGCGGCTTCCAGCCGGCTGTAGATCTCCTCCATGTCCGGAGGCAGCTCATGGTCCTGCCAGGCGGCGTAGTCCTCGTAGCCGTGGTCGTAGTTCCACTCCGGCACGTAGTAGAGGCGCCCGGACGTCCCCGCGCTGTCCTGGGCGGCGAGGAAGAGCGAGATCGGCAGCAGGTGCTCGGGAATCGCCGGGCGCATGAAGTAGGCAATGCCCTGCTCGTTGAAGGCCCGGGCGGTGGCGTCGAACCACGACGCTCGGGTGTGCCCCGGCATGATCGCGTTAACCGCGACCCCGTCGCCGCGCACTTCCTCGGCGAGGTAGAAGGTCAGCGCCATCACGGCGGCCTTGGTGGCCTGGTAAGGCATCTCGACCGTCCACGGGCGCAGCCCGTGGTAGCCGCCGCCGGCGGCGACGGCCAGGACGCCACTGCTGACGACGTTGACGATGCTGCCCCGCTGCTGGGCCCGCATCGGCTCGATGAACCGGCGGATGGCCTTCAGCGTGCCGAACACGTTGACGCCGAACATCACCTCCCAGTCGCGGTCGGTCGTGTCAAGGGTGTTCCGGTGGCCTGTGGGCGGGAAGAGGGTTTCGGAGACCAGAGACGCGTTGTTCACTAGGACGTCGACGGTCCCGAACCTGTCGATTACAGCGTCTCGGGCGGCGTCGAGGGCGTCGTCGTCGGTGATGTCCATGTCGACGGCCATGCCGCTGCCGTCCGACTCCAGCTGCTTGCGGAAGTCGTCAGCGTCGTCCCACGTCAGGTCCGCTGCAACGACCTTGGCGCCGGCGCGCAACAGTCCCTCGCAGAGGGAACGGCCGATGCCGCGGGCTCCACCGGTGACAACGATGACTCGACCCGCCGCCTCGCCCTGCCACTCACCGAGTGCCCGCTCGACCAGCTGACGCTGCCGCGCAGTGGCCACGGTTTCTCCACCAGACTCCGACATCCAATTCTCCTCAAGTTAGGACGGCTTTCTGCATTGCAGTACACATAAAAGAGTATGACCTTCATCACAGGCTGTCTATGGGCTATTTTGGTATCGAGCTATTCACTGGTGAAACTAGGAGCCGTGCGTGGAGCTGCGTCAACTCAGGTATCTCGTTGCGGTGGCCCGCGAGGGGTCGTTCCTCCGCGCCGCCGCCACCCTCGATGTGCCGCAGCCCTCGCTGTGGCGTTCGATCAAGGCGCTGGAGGCGGAGCTGGGCATCGCCCTCTTCGAGAGGTCCGGCCGCGGAGTACAGCTCACCGGTGCCGGGAATCAATTGCTGCCCCGCGCCCATTACCTGCTGAATCGAGCGGAGTCGGTCTCCCAGTTTGCCCACGAACTCGCTCGCGGTCGAGCGGGCGTCGTCACGGTGGCCTGCGCATATCCGCACGTGTCACGGTTCCTCGCGCCCCTGATCGGCACCTTCCGGTCGGCGCATCCCGCTATCCACGTCGCCGTCCACGAGTACTCGGGCCTGCCC
Source organism: Gordonia sp. G4 (assembly GCF_057770005.1). Classification (NCBI taxonomy): domain Bacteria; kingdom Bacillati; phylum Actinomycetota; class Actinomycetes; order Mycobacteriales; family Gordoniaceae; genus Gordonia; species Gordonia sp. G4. The sequence goes on along the minus strand of NZ_CM173442.1, from coordinate 4,495,735 downwards.
GCGATCGAACAGGTGCTTAACGGGGACGTCGATCTCGTGACGGGCCTCGGGCAGGCCGACCAGCGTCTTGCGGGCCACCAGCTCGGCGACGTGCGGCTGGCGGTGGTGACCTCCGACGACCACCCGTGGCGGGGCCGGAGCCACGTCTTGGTCGCTGAATTGCGTGGCCAGCCGGTGCTCACCGGGCACGCCGATAGCCTCACCCGGCGCCTGCTGGAGCCGGCGCTGCGGGCAGGGGGCTTCGGGCTCGACATCACGTCGGAGAGCGTCAACGCCACCACCATCGTTGCGCTCGCCCGGGCAGGGCTGGGCGTGGCCGTCATCGCCGACGACAACCTCAGTGCCGACGACTCGGCCAGATGGCCAGTGCTGGTCGACGAGCACACCCCGATGAGCGCCCCGCTGTGGATCTACTGGTCACGCGAAGGAGGCATCGCCCCGGCGGTACGGTCCTTCGTGCGCCACGTCCAGGGGACCGGCAACCGGCTGGACCGGGACGGCGGGCAGCCCAGTCCAGCCTGAGGCCCAGCCGACTTCGGCCTGACCACGCCGATCAGAGCAGGAGATGGTCGATCTCCTCCGCCGCAGCTACCAGCCGAGTGAGGATGTCCTGCTCGGTCGCCGAGCTCATGCGACTGAGCGGCAGCGAGGCCTTGACAGCCAACCGCGGAGAGCGGGTCGAGGCCAGTGCGACGGCGAGGGAGGCGACATCCTCCTCGCTCTCCTCCTTGCTCGACGCGAACCCCCGGGAACGGATCGTGCGCACCGCGTCGAGAAGTTCGGTCCGGGTGCCTAGCGAATGGGCTTTACCGCCTGGTGGACGCCGCCTACGAGAAACGTGCCATCGCGATCAGCTCGAACCTGCACCCGGCCGGTTTCGACGAACTCATGCCCAAGACCATCGCCACCGCGACAGTGGATCGGCTACTGCACCGCGCCCACGTCTGCCAGACCAGCGGCGACTCCGTCCGCCTCTCCGAAGCACTCGCAGGCCAGGGAGTGAAGCCCTTGTCCTGACAACCCGAAAACCCGAGATGGCCAACTTCTGGGCAGATCCCATTGAAGTGCCCCGGGTAATCGATGTCTCCATCAAACCCGGGGCACTTCAGCGGTCAGGTCGTCGGTGAGGCAGCATCGTGCGCACAGTCCTCGGCGGTGGGGTTCGTCCTGGTCTCCGCAGCGGGTGCAGGTCAGTCGGGGGTCGTCGATTCCGGCACAGTCAGTGCAGATGGGCTGGTCGTTGGCGAGGCCAGGCAGCAGTCGATCCGGGCGTTGGCAGCGGGGGCAGGTGCCGCGTCGGCGGGTGGCCTGTTGGTAGCAGCGGCGGCAGACGAAGCCCTCGGGCCAGCGCACTCCGCGATGCTGCTGCTCGTCGTTGCACCGTGTGCAGTGGTACTTCGATGTGTCAGCCATGTGTCCGCCGCCTGCCTGGGGGTCTACGCCGTCGGTCCGGGTCGGTGGATGTGTGCCCGCTTCGGTCGCAGTGGCACGTCGGTTGCGGGGGAGGCGTCGGTGGCTGTGGCGGTGCGTCTGGAGGGGGAGGTGTCGACGTGGAAGACGCAGAGGTCTTCGACGGTGCAGTCCAGGACGTGGCACAGCGCTCCGAGTAGGGCCAGGGGCAGTCGCTCAGGGGTGCGTCCCAGGAGGCGGTAGAGCTGGGAGGCGGAGAGTTCGATTCCCACGTCGTGCAATGGCGTGATCAGGTCGGACAGGGTGTGCATATCTCGGTCGGTCATGACCTGGCGTAGTCGCCACTGGTAGGCGATCCGGTGTTTCATTGCTGGTCGGTCCTTTCGGGCAGGCGTTTGGCCGCGGCGCGAAGTGCGGCGGCCACGACACGGCTGCGGTAGTCGGGGGAGACGAAGGTGTAGAGCGAGGTGGTTGAGGCGTACTTGTGTCCGACTTGTTCCTGGATGAAGCGGGTGTCGTATCCGGACTCGACCAGCAGCGTGACGTAGCTGCGGCGCAGGGAGTGAAAATCCAGTCCGGGATCGGTCAGGCCGGCGGTGTCGCAGAGGTCGGCGAAGCTATGGGACAACGCGCCGTTCGAGATGCGCTCGGATCGCTCGGTCGGGAACAATGCGGTCCCGACCGGGTGGTCAAAGGTGGTGCGGCCCTGGTCGATCCATCGTTTGAGGCAGTCGATCGCCCAGGCGGTCTCCGGGACCGTCAGGACGCCACGCCGCTTGGCCGCAGATCCCTTGCCGGGTTTGCCGTGGCGGACGTAGCAGAACCCGAACTGGCCGAACTGTGGTGCTCGAGGGTTCGGTCCGAAGTCTGTCAGATCCAGCATGCGGACTTCGTTGCGACGCAGGCCCCACGCGTAGGCGACCTTGATGATCGTCGCGGTCCGCAGGGCCACCATCGCGCCCTTCGAGCCAGCCTCGAAACGGTGGTTGACCTGATCGTCCGCGAAATCGCAAAGGTCCTGCAGTTCATCGGTGGTGTAGGCCCGTTTGAGTGGATTGTCGGGGCCCTCGTAGGTGTGGCGGGCCGAGTTGGCCTCGGTGATGATCTGTATCGGATGCGTGTCGAATCGGTCCTGGCATTGCTGGGTCCACTCGTAGGCCGGATCGAGCAGGTAGTCCATGAAATGCCGCAGTGCACCCTGGTAGCTCAGCACCGTGCCCAGGGCCAGGCCGTGGACCCCGCGCAGTTCGGTGAACCAGTCATCGACCATCGGGGCGTCCAGTGCCAGGGGCCGGCGACACCGCAGAAGTCCTGGAACCGCCGGATCGTGGCGACCTGGGCCGCGATCGTGCCAACGGACAGGTTCCGGGCCATCTGCTGGTGCGACCACCCGGTGACCATCGCCTCGAACACCGCGGCTTCCGGCCGCAGGACAGCGATGCCGTCGGCCAATTGCAGCCGCGCCGACCCCGGCGGAGGATCCTGATCTGCCATCTCGCACCACCCAAACATGGTTCGCGATATATGCGAAAGTATCGCACTTTGCGCGAATCAACACAAGAGGTCGCAGGTAGCGGCATTGCCAGTCAGTCCGCGGAGGTTGGGCCACTGCACTCAGAGGCGGCCCCGGGAAGCGGTCCGTCACGTGACGACGTGCAGGTCAGTCGGGGTGCCGGACAGGGCGGGCGAGAGAATGTCCGGGAGGTGTCGAGTTCGCAGAACTTACAACTCAGCACCCGCTACTTGTCATAACGTCTGGTTACCGGTGCTCGATGTGGGTGGCAAGGCGACACGAGTTTTCGGACACTGCTGCCCTGCGGAAACGACTGGTTCTGTGAGTGTCGCGAAATCGATCGCTAGCTAGCGGACGCGCTCGGACGGGGGTTTGACTACCTTGAGCCACCGTCGTGAGGTGGGGTCGTCACGTCCCACGCTGACTTGCGGATACGAGATGAAGGTCGCTTCGTCGATGTAGGGCGGGACCGTGGCTCTTTCTGGTGACGTCCTGCCGTGTGTCAGTTGAAGCCTCCGGACGGTGTCGTGGCCTGCTCTCTTTGCCACATGACGATGGTCAGTTCGGCGTAGAGGACGGTGTGGTCGTCCTGATCGGTCAGCCGCATCTCCATCTTCACTCGCCCGCGTGTTCCGTCGAGAGTGACCTCGGCAATCCGGACGGTTCCGGTGAGAACGTTCCCGGGTCGGACGGGCACCGGGAACCGGACCCGGTCGAATCCGAGCCCGGCGATCACTGCCCATTGGTTGAGCACTGTTTGTGTGAGCAGCCGTTGAGCGATGGCGATGGTGTGTACCCCGCTGGCGATGAGTCCGCGGAAGTGTCCCTGATCGGCCGCTTCCTCATCGATGTGAAACCACTGTGCGTCCCAGCGTGTGGCGAAATCCACCAGTTCGGCCTTGGAGACGGTGTGATCGCCCAGTTCGAGGATCTGGCCCGGGGTGAAGTCTTCGGCGTAGACGGACGGACTTGGGGGAGTGGCGTTCACAGCGACCTGGCTACGAGCAGCTTCATGATCTCGTTGGTGCCGCCGTAGATCCGCTGCACGCGGGAGGCGGTGTACATCTGGGCGATGGGGTACTCCATCATGTAGCCGTAGCCACCGAACAGCTGTAGGCACTTGTCCACCACGCGGCACTGCATGTCGGTGGCCCACAGCTTGATCATCGAGGCGCCGGCGGCGTCGAGGGTGCCGTCGATCTGGCGGCGGATGCCGTCGTCGATCAGCGCCTTGCCGGCGTAGACGTCGGCCTTGCACTCGGCTAGTACGAACTGGGTGTTCTGGAAGTCCAGGAGTTTCTTGCCGAACGCATCGCGCTCTTTGACGTACCGGATGGTCTCGATCACCGCGGCCTCGGCCACTGCCACGCCGGCGACTCCGATGATGAGTCGCTCCCGCGGCAACTGGGTCATGAGTTCGGCGAAGCCGGAGCCCTCCTCGCCAAGGATGTTCTCCACCGGTACCCGCATGTCGTCAAAGAAGAGTTCGCGGGTGTCCCATCCGTGCATGCCGATCTTCTCGAGGACGGCGCCGCGGGAGAAGCCCGCGACGTTATTGTCGACCTCGGCGACTAGTAGGGAGATGCCCTTGCCGCCGGCCGCTGGATCGGTCTTGGCCACGATGACAACCAAGTCGCAGTGGGTGCCGTTGGAGATGAAGGTCTTGGCGCCGTTGACCACGTAGTGGTCGCCGTCGCGGATCGCTGTGGTCTTGACGTTCTGCAGGTCTGAGCCGGTACCAGGCTCGGTCATGGCGACGGCCACCACTTTCTCGCCGGAGGCGAGCCCGGGTAGCCAGCGGCGCTTTTGCTCCTCGGTCCCGTAGGCGTTGATGTAGTGGCTGACGATCGTGGAGTGCACGGTGAAGCCGAACGCGCTGTCGTGCGCGTACGCCAGTTCCTGGGCCACTACAGCCTCGTGGCCGAAGTCGCCTCCCCCGCCGCCGTCCTTTTCGGCGATGTCGGTGAGCAGTAGGCCTGCCGCTCCGGCTCTGTTCCAGAGTTCGCGGTCGACGTGGCCCTGCCGGGCCCAGTCCGCCTGGCGGGGGGTGACTTCTCTGGCGAAGAAGGCGCGGGCGTGGTCCCGTAGCAACTCGTGGGACTCGGTTTGCCAGGTGGGGCGGTGGTCGGGGAACAGGGTGGTGGTCATGATCTTGTCCTTGTCGGGCCGGGTCAGCGGCCGGTGAAGTTCGGCGAACGCTTGGCCACGAAGGCGGCCTGGCCCTCGTGGCTGTCGTCTGAGGCGAGTGAATAGACGAAGTTGCGCTTTTCGTGCTCGAGCCCTGCGGCTATCGACCCGGTCTGCGCGGCCAGGGCGGCGTCTTTGGCCAGGGCCACGGCCAGCGGGGAATTAGCCGAGATCCGCTGCGCCAGGGCGATCGCCTGTTCGACGACCTCGTCGTCGTCGACCACCTTTCCCACCAGGCCGAGGGTGGCGGCCTCGGTCCCGGTGACCAGGTCGCCGCTGAGCAGCAGTGCCATGGCGCGAGGTTTGCCGAGCGCCCGGATGAGTCGTTGGGTGCCGCCGCCGCCGGGGATGACGCCGAGCTTGACCTCGGGTAATCCAAGGCGGGCACCCTGGCCGACGATGCTGGTGTCGCAGGCCAGGACGAGTTCGAGCCCGCCCCCCAGGGCCAGGCCCTCGACGGCTGCGATCACCGGTTTGGGGAAGTTCTCCAGGTCGGCCCATAGAGTCCCCCCGGAGGCCCGCCGCTGCCCGATCAACGGATCGGCCCGCAGGGCGTCGAACGCGGTGATGTCTGCTCCAGCGCAGAACACGCCGCTCGCGCCGGCCAAAACTATGGCGCGCACGGAGTCATCGGTCCGCAGCTCGGCTAGGTGCCCGTTCAAGGCTGCGAACACCGCGGCGTTCAGTGCATTCCGGGCCTCGGGTCGGTTGATGCGCAGGATCGCGACCGCTCCGCGTCGTTCGCTGCGCACCACATCATCGTGTCCGCTCCGGTTGTTCATTCCTCGGCTCCCCGGTAGAGATCGGCGTGGTCGGTGCGTAGCGTCTTTTTGTCCAACTTGCCGACGCTGGTGCGCGGCAGCGCGTCGGCGAAGATGACGATGTCGGGCAGTTGCCACTTGGCGAACTTGTCTTCCAACACGGCGTGGATGTCGTCGACGTCAAGATCGGCACCGTCTTCTTGGACGACGATCGCAACCGGGCGCTCTTGCCACTTGGGATGCTCGATCCCCACCACGGCGGCTTCGCGGACCTGTGGGTGGGCGACGATCGCGTTTTCCATGTCGATCGAGGAGATCCATTCGCCGCCGCTTTTGACCACGTCCTTGATGCGGTCGGTCAGCTTGAGGTAGCCGTCGGGGCGGATCGTGCCGGCATCGCCGCTGCGCCACCACCCATCGGCGAACGCGCCGCCTTTGTCTTCCATCTTGTGGTAGCGCTCGATGATCCACGGGCCGCGCATGAGCACCTCGCCCTGGGAGACACCGTCGTGGGGTAGTTCGGTTCCGTCCGGTCCGACGACCTTGATGTCGATCCCGTTGACCAGCAGACCCTGGGCCCGCTTGAGATCCCACTTCTCCTTCTCACTGAGCACGTCCCGCAGCGTGTGCTTCAGGCCTGCGTTGACGGTGACCAGCGGAGTGGTCTCCGTGGCGCCGTAGGCGTGGATGATGTCGGCGCCGGTGAGGTCATGGAAGCCGCGCATGAGCGTCAACGACGGTTCGGTCGCCCCGGACAGCAGACGGGCGCGGCTGAAGTCCGGGCGCGTCTTGAGTGTGCGGATGTAGTCGAGCATCGGCTCGAAGATCGCGGGGGCACCGTTGGCTACGGTGACGGACTCGGAGATCATCGCGTCAACCAGCACAGAGGTGTCCTCGGCCGTATACCGTCCGGGCAGCACGACCTTGGCGGCCGAGTAGATGGCCGACTGCGGCAGTCCCCAGCCCTGGCCGTGGAACATCGGGGTGATGACCATGACGGTGTCGTCGTCGCCCATCTTCAACTGCGCTGCCTCGGCAAGAGTGTGGAGGTAGATCCCGCGATGGGAGTAGTACACGCCCTTGGGGCGGCCGGTGGTGCCGGTGGTGTAGCACGCGCTGTACGCCGAGGTTTCGTCGATCATCGGCCAGTCGAAGGTCGATTCCGCGGCCGTCAGCGCGTCTTCCCAGTGGACGACCCCGGGCAGGGTGGTGGAGATCTCCGAGAGTGGCTTGTCCGTCATGACCACCCAGGTCTTCACCCCGACGCCCTGCTCGACCAGCGCCTCGGCCACGGGCAGCAGGGACTCGTCGACCAGCACGATCGAGGCTTCGGCGTGGTCGGTGACATAGGCCAGGTCCACCGGGGCGAGCCGCAGGTTCATCTGCAGCATCACCGATGCGATACCGGGAATCGCCCAGTACAGCTCCATATGGCGTTTGGAGTTCCAATCCAGGATTCCCACCACCGTTCCGGGGCCGGCCCCCAGCCCGGTGAGCGCGTGGGCTGACTTCCCGACCCGCTCGAACATGTCTGCGTAGGTGTAGCGGTCCCAGCCCCCGTCGATGGTGCGGAATACGATCTCCTGCTCGGGGTAGGTCCGGGCGGAGTGCCGCAGCAGGGTGGTGGTGTTGAGCTGGTAACTGTCACCGTGTGTCGACGGCAGACCGGTGACGATGGGGTGGGACGTCATGTTGGTGCTCCTGAAGTGGGGTTGGGACGGTGGCTGGGACGGAGGGGGCTCGTCAGAGGCGTTCGATGATGGTGGTGTTAGCGGTGCCGTGGGCTTCGCAGATGGTCTGTAGCCCGTATCGGCTGCCGGTGCGTTCGAGCTCGGTCAGCAGGTCCGTCATCATGCGGGCGCCGGTGGATCCGAGGGGATGGCCCACGGCCACCGAGCCGCCGTTGACGTTGAGTTTGTCGTCGGGGACGCCGAACTCTTTTTGGAACATCAGCGGTACTCCCGCGAACGCTTCGTTGACCTCGAACAGGTCGATATCGTCCACCGTGAGCCCCGACCGGACCAGGGCCTTGCGGGTGGACTCGAGGATCGCGGTGAACTGGATGATCGGATCGGCCGCGGCGACCGCGTGGACCACGAAGCGGGCGCGGGGGGTGAGCCCGTGGGCCTCGGCGAACTCACGGTCGGCGATGAGTAGTGCGGCGGCACCGTCGCTGAGCTGGGAGGAGTTGGCTGCGGTGGTCTTGCCGTCCTCGGCGAACACCGCCCGCAGGGACGCCATCTTCTCCGGGTCGAGCTCGGCCCGGATCCCCTCATCCGCGGTCACGGGCTCGCTGGAGTCATCGAGCGGGTCGCGGCGCAACGGAACCAGCTGGGTCTCGAAGCGGCCGTCGCGGGTGGCAGCCAGCGCCCGCTCATGGCTCCGGCGGCTGAACGCGTCGAGTTCCTCCCGGCTGAGGTCGAAGCGGGTGTTCATCAGCTCACTGGACGGGCCCTGCACCAGCAGTCCGCCGTCGTAGCGGGCCAGCTCCCGGGGGGAGTACTGCGGGCCGAGCGGGGCGCCGGGTTGTAGTGAGGATGGCAGCGCCACCTGTGACATCGACTCCACGCCGCATGCGATGGCGAGGTCGTAGGACCCCGCCTCCACACCGTGGGCGGCAAATGCGACAGCTTGCTGCCCCGAGCCGCACTGTCGGTCCACGGTCACGGCCGGCACCGAATCGGGCAGGCCGGAGGAGAGTACAGCATGGCGGGCGATGTTGGAGCTCTGCTGGTCGTGCGTCATCACACAGCCAGCGATCACGTCGTCGATTTTCTCCGGCGCCACATCACTGCGGCGAACCAGTTCACTGAGGGTGGCCCCCAGCAGATCGGCGGGATGCCAGGCGGCCAGCGCCCCGCCGCGCTTGCCGACCGGGGTCCGGACGGCATCGACGATCACCGCCTCGCGGGTGGCTCGGGAACTACGGGGCTGGGGGGAGTCGGTCATGACTGGGTCCTTCCTCAAGGTGGTCAGGCGGTAGTCGCCGTGAGCGCGTGAGTGGTCTGCGCTGTGGCCGGGTGGGCATCGCGAACGGCGCTGAGCGGGATGTCGTGGCGCGCGGCCAGATCCTCCCAGTGGGCCGTGGTGCGCGCGGCGAAGGCGCGGGTGTAGGCGGCGGATGTGCCGTCGCAATCGAGTACCTCTCTGGTGCGGGCCTCGAAGTGCGGCTCGAGTGCCCCCAGGGCGATATGGCCGTCGGCGGTGGCATAGATGTTGTAGGAGGGCAGAGCCCCGCCCAGTGGTGCTCCATTGCCAAACAGGCCGTGCCGGAGGGCAGCCGCGGAGTCGTACGCGGCCGCGTCGAGAGTGATGCGTTGATGTCCACCGGAGTCGTGCTGTCCCCGCGCCAGCAGCAGTGCCAGGGCGGCCGAGATGGCCCGCTCCCCACCGACGGTGTCGGCGACCGGGACCAGCGGCAGGTGCGGCGGCCGGATGGTGCCGTATCTCGCCTGATAGGTCAGGTCGTGGCCCGCGACCTCCTCGTCGGCGCCGTCGTAGCCCACGATCTCCACATGGCACAACCGCGGGTAGCGGTCGCTGAGATCGCCGAGGCCGAGTCGGCAGAACGCTGACGGGCGCATGGCGGTCACCAACACGTCCGCCGTATCGAGCAGCCTGGTCAGCTCCTCCAGGCCGCTACGACTCTTGAGGTCGGCCCGACGAACCTCCACCCCCTGTGTCAGTTCTGCGTACCAGGAGGGCGCGGCCACGGCCAAGGCGTCACCCACCGGCGGCTCCACTTTGATCACCGCTGCGCCGAGGTCACGAAGGCCTGCCACGGCCAGCGGACCGGGCAGGTTGGTAGCCAAAGAGACGACCTGTATGCCGGCCAGGGGTCGGAGCGATCGAAGACTCATTCCAGCGACTATACAAGTAGTCAGTAAACTTAGCCACTGTATAGCTTTAGCGATTGGCGCGTCCCCGTAGACTCGTTTGTCGACCGAAGGGAGACCGCGTGGACCGCCCCGCCCAGCACTCCGGCGACCAAGATCTCACCGCCAAAGCGCGAATCCGCAACGCCGCTCTCGAGCTTTACGCGGCCAACGGCGAGGACCGCACACCGATGCGGGCGGTCGCGGCCGCCGCCGGGGTGACTGTCGGGCTGGTGGTCCATCACTACGGGTCCAAAGACGGCCTCCGCGAGGCCGTGGAGCAGATCGTCGTGGAGCGTTTTGCGTCGGCCCTTGCTTCGGCGCCGACCGACGGGGCCGGCGAAGAAATCGCTCGCGTCCGGAATGAATCCGTCGCGGAAATGCTGTTCAGAAACCCGGAGGTGGTCAACTACCTCCGCCGGGCGCTACTCGAACCCGGCGGCCAGCGGGGGCAACTGCTGGAGCGGCTCACCGAACTCACCCACCGGGAGGTCGTTGCGATGCGCGAGACCGGCGCGGCCTCGCGAGGTCGCGCCGACTCCGTCCAGGTGGTCGACGTGATCATCAACCAGATGGGCCGACTGTTCCTGCAGCCGCTGGTGGATGCCGTCTGGACCCACCTCGGGACCTTCACCCACACCGAGGGGCACAGCAAGCCCGAACTCGGCGTGAGCGTGTCCGGGGGAGGAGCTGTCGATCGTTCCCACGGGTCAGCCACCTGACCCGAGTTTCACTTTCACTGAACATCTGTACAAGCATCACGCTGGCGGTTACTGTTCCTGCTGTGTCCGGGGTCACATACCCGATCCCGGAGTCATCGACACCTCAGGAGTCACCATGGCCACTCTCGGAGGCGCCCTCGCGCTCAATGCCCGCCGGCACCCGGACAAGACCGCACTGATCTTCGGCGAGAGCACCTACTCGTACGAGCAGCTCGCGGCCCGGATCAATCAGTATGCGCACGCGTTGGCGTCGCTCGGAGTCGGCAAGGGCGACAGGGTGGCACTGCTGAGTCCGAACTCCGACGCGTACATCCTGGGCCTGTACGGAGCGTTCCGACTGGGGGCCGTCGCCGTGCCTCTCAACCCTCGCGTGCCGGCCCGCGAACTTCGCTACCTGCTCGAGGACTCCGGTGCGACGGTGCTGCTGTACTCCGAGGGGCTCGCGGTGGTGGTGGCCGGCCTCGACGAACTCGATCCGCTGCCGTCCGCGCCGCAAAGTCTGGTGCTGGACGAGCCCGCCGCGCAGGGCATCGCGCGGCTCGCAGACACCATGCCGACCACCGCGCCGGAAGTGGAGGTCATCGAGGACGACGACTGCATTATCCTCTACACCTCGGGCACGACCGGGCGTCCCAAGGGAGCGTTGTTCGACCATCACCGCATGCTGTGGGTGGGGAACTCGGTTTCCGCACTCGGTATGAATATCTTCGACCGGAATCTGCACGTCGCGCCGATGTACCACTGCGCGGAGCTGGTCCTGTTCGTTATGTCAGGGTTCAGCCTGGGCACCACTCACGTGGTGCTGCCAGCGTTCGAGCCCAAGGCGGTCCTGGATGCGCTGGAGAAGCACCGCATCACCGTGTTCCTGGGCGTGCCCACCATGTACCAGATACTGCTGCAGCACCCCGAGCTCGGCACGCGCGATCTGTCCGCGTGGCGGCTGGGCTTCTTCGGCGCCGCACCAATGCCGCCGAGCGCGGCGACCAGCTTGCTCGCCACCCTGCCGCACGTGCAGTTCTTCCAGCTGTGCGGCCAAACCGAAGGCGGCCCGACCGGCATCTTCCTCACTCCGGACGAAGTACGCGCCCGCCCAGATGCCACCGGACGGGCGTCCATCACTAACGCCGAGACGCGGATCGTCGACGACGAGGGCAACGACACCGCGGTCGGCGAGCCCGGGGAGATCATTTACCGAGGCGAGACCATCATGAAGGGCTACTGGAACAAGCCCGAGGCCACCGCCGATGCGCTCCGCGACGGCTGGCTGCACAGCGGCGACGTGGCGGTCCGGGACGCCGACGGGTTTATCACGATCGTTGATCGGATGAAGGACATGATCATCACGGGCGGGCGCAACGTGTACTCGGTGGAGGTCGAACAGGCCCTCGCCGGCCACCCGGACGTGGCCGATGTGGCGGTCGTCGGGCGGCCGGACGAGATGCTCGGGGAGAGCCTCATCGCCGTCGTCACCCCGGTCGAGGGCCGCGAGGTCACCTTGGAGTCGCTCCGCGAGTACGGATCCCAGTTCATTGCGGGTTACAAGCTTCCGCGCGAGCTCATCACCCGGCCCATTCCCCGTAACCCCTCGGGGAAGATTCTCAAGCACGTGCTGCGTGATGCAATCACGGAAGGCACAGTCGCCACCAGCTAACAATCGGATAGCTCGTTAGGCTCCTCTACCAAGCCACCTGCCATTTGGCCCGCTCTGGGAGAGGTCGAGTTCGCGGGATACTCGGCATCGCCTACTTTACATAACGTAGATTATCGGCGAATCTTGATGCGAATCAACGTGTTTCGTCACCAGTCGGGCGGCCTCGGCCAGACCGCGATTCAATCTCAAAGCCGGATGCTCGCGAGCACCCCGTGGTGGTCGGAGCCCGGCAGATCGATCCGCCGGAACGATGTCGGTGTCGGGCCGTTGCGGGTGAGTACCCGATCGAGCGCGAGCAGGGGCGGGTAGGGTCGGCCGGCGGGGTAGGTCGCGACGACGCCGGATCCGAGATGCTCGGCGGCGTCGGTCAGCTGGGGTGAATCCGGCGGTCCGGAGAGCAGCTGCCGGAAGGAGCGGTGATCGTAGGTCGAGTTGGCATCGGCGCCGATGATCAGCGGATCTGTGTCGGCGGACAGGATCGAGCGTAGCTCGCGGAGCTCGGCATTCCAGCGCCACGATGGTTCCGGATAGGGCGGCAACGGATGCAGTGCATAGACCGAGATGGGCGAGCGGTTTGGTAGCGTAAGTCGCGCATGAAGATTCGACAGTTCGAATCCGCGCAGGAGTTGCCCGTCAGTCAGCGGGGACCGAGCATAGATGCCGGCTCCACCTCCACCCTCGCGGGGACGGAGAAACGCGAACGGCAAGGCGTGGCGCAACCCGGCGCGATCGAGGGCCCCCACCGACTCGGGCGTCAGCTCGACCACCGTCATGACGTCGACTCGCGAGCTGCGTACCCGCGACACCATCTCATCCGGATCGGCCTGCCCGCGAAAGATGTTTGCCTGCATAACGGTCAAGTCCGAGTCCGAGACCAGTTCGTCCACTCCCCAATACAGCGGGGCCTGCGCCGTGACGCCCACGGCAACGACGAGCACAGCTGCCACCGCGGAGATCCAGGCGCGCGCGACGAGCAACAGCACCAGGCCGAGGACACCGACGCCGATTAACACCGGCGTGAACGCCGCCACCCGGGACGCGGTATTGCTGACCAGGCCAGAGTAGTGAGCAGCAATCCCGACGACAGCGGCGAGGACCGCACCCCAGCCGAGTGCTCGTAGGAGTCCACGCATGCGGTCGATCATGCCACGATCGCCGTCAGGCTCAGAACGCTGATAGAGGCGCAGGATGACGATTCTGACGCCCACTCGGAGAAACTAACCACGGTAGTAGTAATCTGTCCGTGGCCCGTTCGATATCGAACTGTTTCATCCGGAACGACGCTTGAACTGAGGGACCTTCATTGGCACGGCATCGCAAATCTGACCCCAGCCCACCTCCTGCTGGTATACCTGCGTCCCGCCGCCCTGCGTCGGCGGCTTTCGACCGCGGGCCTTCGGTGCCACGGCATTCGGGTATCGCGCGGGCGTCGGGGCGACATCGGATACCCCACCCCCCTGAGACTGCGGTCGGGTTCACCCGAGCAGTCCCCTCACCTGCCCCGGCCCTCACGCGCTCGCCGCAGATTTCATCGGTGAGTGCGCCCAGGACGTCTCCTCCCAACCCGCCTCGCGGCGCCCGCCCACACCCGTCCCCCTCGCATCATGCACGGCCGCACGCGGCCCGTTTCGACCATGACGCGTATGGGCCGTGGCGCACACCACGCTCGGTCGACGTCGGCAGGAACCAAAGGGTTGCAGCGCCTACCGCGCCATGGGAGCGGGCGATGTCCGTTCTCGATCACCATGACAATGAGCCAGTTCACTCTGATTTTCTCGATGTGCTCGACGAGGAGAAGACGTCGGGAACACCACTCAGGTCCGTAGCCGCAGCCGGGGTCAGTGGATCGCTCGCGGCTGCGGTGGTCCTTTGCGTCGCCGGCGGGACCGCGGCCACTGCGCTCGCCGATCGTCACAGCCCAACAGTCACCCCAGTTTTCCAGGCTGGCGTGTCCGCCGACGACCGATCCGCGGCAACGCCATCACCTGTAGCCCTCGGATCGGTGGACGATCGACAAGACACCACGCCGGCGCGGACATCGTCACTCGATGAGCTGACCGCGGCCGTGCGAGAGTTGGTGCAGCCAGATCGTCTGCGGCCTTCCGATCCCCCTGCGCCACAACGGCCGCGGTCGGCGGCACCTACCTACGGCACCGTGACCTCGAGCTACGGGGCACGCTGGAGTACCACGCACTATGGCCTTGACATCGCCAACGCGATTGGCACGCCGGTGGTGTCCGCAAGCGATGGGCAGGTCATCGAATCCGGTCCGGCCGATGGTTTCGGTTTATGGGTACGCGTGCTGCAAGACGACGGCACGATCGGCGTGTACGGGCACATCAACGAGGCGTTGGTGAGCGTCGGACAACGAGTCCGGGCCGGCGAGCAGATCGCAACGGTAGGAAACCGCGGCTACTCCACTGGACCACACCTGCACTATGAGGTCTGGCAGCAAGACGGACCCAAACTTGATCCGGCACAGTGGCTGAGAACCCGGGGCGTCTACGTCGTCGGCTGAACCGGCGTGAACGGTGCAAAGCTGCTGGAGATTTCGTGGCAGGTGTGCGGGCGTAAGCCAAGCCGACGTTGCCAGTCTCGTGGTCTTACTGAGCTTTACCGACGGCAAGCTTCTGGCAAATGCGCCCGATCGATCGGATCGCAACGGTGTGCAAATCTATCGTGGTCACAGGCCGCGGCGGACAGTGGCAGCCGCTCTTTGCTGGTTGGTGGTCGTACCCCATGATGAGGTGCGTACGTGCCTGGGTTGTGGTTTAACTATCTGGCAGGTTCACCGAGCGGCTCTTCGCGAGTCCCCTCTTGCTCGCATGGTGGGCGTCCATCGCTTCGGCCTGGTGATTGATGCGAGTTCGTAGGGGTTTGAGGACGAGCATCGAGACTGGACTACTGAGCACTACTGCGAGCACGACGGCTCCGAAAATCGGGATTTTCACGTCAAATACGAAGGAAATCAACAGGATCAATCCGCACAGCGCAGCGGCGAGTGCTAGCCGCGCGGCGTTATACAGCAGGGCAATCGCGACGAGTGACTTGCCCGAAGGGGCGGGCGAGGGGGCGGCATGGTCAGAAGTGCTTCTGCTCATGTTCGGTAGGCCTTCCGTGTGCTGCTTGTTGAATGCGATCGGATGTATGTGTGACGTGGCACGCCCTCTCGTCGAGTGCTTCAACTGGGGGACATCGATCCCCGCAGGATGAATCTCTGCTGATGTGAGTCTCATTCGTGACGTGTGCGTCGTAGTCGGCGGTTCGCTGACGCTGGCTCGGTCATCCATCGCCGCGCTTGCTCGTTGAAGTCTTCGCCCCACCCAGCCTGATCGGTGCGGGCCAAACCGGCGATGGTGACAGCAGTGCGTCGTTGGCCATCGATCTCGGTGGGCACCAACCGCACCCAGATTCGTCGGCGCCGGACAAGCAGGGACACAAGTAGCCCAGCCAGCATCACAGTCGCGGTCAGCAGGACCCAGTTCTGTGCCGGCCCGTGCGACACCTGCATGGACACAAACCGTTCGTACCCGTCGAAGCGCACTACGGTGCCGTCGGCGATGGTGTGGGTCTCTCCTGGGCCGAGATTGACTTGGGCCCGCTGCTGGAGCCGGCCCTGCTCGATGAGTGATTGGTTCAAGGAGTATGCGTTCTGCGGACGACCGGTATCCAGTCCGGTGTCGCCCTGGTAGATCCTGATCGCTACATACGGATCATTCGGCACGGGAAACGACGAGGTGAGAAGCGTTCCTTGGAATGCCGCGGTCGGCGCGAACAGACCCTCAATCGCGATCTGTCGGCGGCGCCGTTCATCCGCGTCGGGGTAAAGCCCCGCGGGAGTATCAAAACGGGCCGCGCCTGAGGACAACATCGTCTGCAAGTTGTCGGGAATGAAAAGTACTGTCTGAGTGCGCTGCTCACCGTTCGGGAAGGTCACTGTGAATGTAGGTGCGAAGCCATTGCCTAGGACGTAGACGCGGTCACCGGCTACTCGCAGAGGCTCGTTCACTCGAATACGCGCAGCGTTCCAGGTAGTGGGGTCGGACTGTCGTACGTCGTCGGTGTAACTGACGTCGGCTTCGTACATGTCGGGCTGGCCGCTCGGCAGGAACCTCGCATCGAAGCCCTCGACACGAACACAGAATGGTGAGAGATCGGTGCCGTCGACAAGGCTGCCTGCTCGAAACGAGTCATAGACGGCCGTCGAGGTGTTACAGAGGCCTTGCGTGCCATCG
The DNA here is from genome assembly GCF_057770005.1 of Gordonia sp. G4. Lineage (NCBI taxonomy): Bacteria > Bacillati > Actinomycetota > Actinomycetes > Mycobacteriales > Gordoniaceae > Gordonia > Gordonia sp. G4. The sequence continues at coordinate 4,479,381 of NZ_CM173442.1, read as the reverse complement.
GCGATGAGACTGCGGGTGCCCTCGTACCCGTAAAGTTTGTCGGCCGCGATCGCTATCAACAGGGCGAGCAGTGAGAAGTGGAACAGGAGGTTGCCCCACTCGCGGAGGTAGCCCTTCTCCGCGGAGATCTCCACGGCTTCGGTGGGTTGGGCACCCGTCGCCGGGCGCGTGGTGGTGACTCGGCGCCAGCCACGCAGATTGGTATTTATCAGGGCAGCAACCTCGTCAGGATCTCCGTGCACCGTGTCCTCGACGTGCCGCGGCAGACGAATGAGGTTGCGTGGCGCGGGGACCGGCTGAGCGCGCACTGCGCGCGCATGCTCGAGAATTCGGGGGGTGAGGCAGCCCACAAGCGATACGAACAGCAGGACGTAGATCGCGGTGAACCACGTGCTGGCGAAGACGTCGAACAGCTGCAGTCTGTCCATCCACACCCCGAGCGCGCCGCGGTCGGCAATGTACTGGGTTGTTTTCTGCTCGTTGAGCGGTCGTTGTGGCAGCATGGCGCCCGGGATCGCGGCTGCGGCCAACAGGAACAGCAGCATGAGTGCGGTTTTCATCGACGTGAGCGATCGCCACAGTCTGCGCAGGGAGCCAAGCGCCGGGTGCGCTCGGCGCGGCGTCGGCGCTTCGGTTCCCATCATCGTGGTGGGGGTAACGTCGTCGCACTCCGACAGTCCATGACTGCAGGAGCGACGTCGAAGTCGCCGGCCGAGTGCCGATCGACACCCGCCACCACGAGCGCGGTGGGTCGCCGGGACATACTCCCCCGCACCGCCACTATGGGTCTCACCTGCTCTCCCTCACCTACCCGGATTACTACGCACCGTAGTATTTATAGAACCCGGATGGCAACCACGTTGGGTCTTGCTTGCTCGATCGGAGCGGTGAGGCCTGGTGAGCCGTAAACTACTATCATTGTTAGTAAGACCTGTGGCGGCGCCTACATTCTGTGGTCGTCGGTGTGTGCTCCGGATGAAGGGCTTTGTAACTGATGGGCCGCTTTGGCACTCCGAGGACGATGCGTCGCGACCGCCGATCGACTGGCCATAGTCAGCTGCGGCAACGTCTGGGAACCCTTCGACGCCACCGTTCGGCGCAGGTCAAGGCTCGGCATGTACTGGTATTGGCGGCGCTGACGGCCGTCGTGGTGGTACTGACCTCGTGCAGCTCGGCTGGCGGTAGCTCTACCTACAGTGACCAGATTTCGGCCGTCGACAGTTTTGCGGCCATCGCACAACCCTCCATCGCTGTGGCCACCGAAGGAGGCGATCGGCTCGCTCCCGACGCGGTTGTCGAACCTGGGCTTCCTATCGTTGTGACGGCCAGTCGCGGCGCGTTGACCGACGTCGATATCCCAACATCTAGCGGGCGTGCGTTGGCGGGCTCGCTGAGCGAGGATGGCAGTACCTGGACAAGCACCCAGCCGTTGGGGTACTCGAAGCAGTACTCCGTTCGAGCTGAAGCCGTGGGTGTGGGTGGTCGAACGAGCGTCTCGCAAGGCTTCACCACAGCCTCGCCGGAGTCGCTGACCAGCGCGGCCATTCTGGGCGAGAAGACCGTCGGAATTGCGCACACGATTGGTGTTCGATTCTCGGATCCCATCCCTGACCGCCGGAAGGCGCAGGCTGCAATCACCGTGGCCTCTGATCCACAGATGCAAGGCGCGTTCTATTGGATCAGCGACTCCGAGGTCCGATGGAGGCCCGAGCGCTTCTGGATGCCGGGGACCAAGGTCAGTGTCGCCGTGAACATTTACGGAGTCGACCTCGGCGACGGGCTCTATGGCAACAGAAATCTGTCCTACGACTTCACCATTGGCCGAGCTCAGACAATCGAAGCCGACGACAACACCAAGACCATCGTCGTAAAGAGGGATGGCAAGGTCATCCGAACGATGCCGACGTCGTTCGGCAAAGACAGCACACCGACTCCACGCGGCATCTACATGATCGGTGATCGCGTCGAGCACATCGTCATGGACTCCTCCACCTACGGAGTTCCTGTCGAGTCATCGGCGGGATACCGCACACCCGTCGACTGGGCGGTGCAGATGTCTTACAGCGGCATCTACATGCACGGTGCCCCGTGGTCTCTGTCGGCGCAGGGCAACAGCAATGTCAGCAACGGCTGCCCGAATCTGAGTCCCGCGGACGCGGAATGGCTCGTGAAGAACACGATGCGCGGCGACCCCGTCACGGTGAAGAACACCAACGCCGAAACACTATCGGGAGTCGATGGACTCGGCGACTGGAACATCCCGTGGGCACAGTGGAAGAAGGGCAACGCAGACACCTAGGCATCGGGCTGGCTCGATCCAGACACTCCATCACGGTCCAGTCGACTGAGCTCGTCCGGCCTTGACCCTGGACGCCTACGGGCCGGCCCCGACCGGTCCGTGCCCGCGGGTATGCCATCCGCCACATCAACGGATATTGAGGTATTTGCCCGAAGGTGGTTACATGGCGACATATCAACGAACGTAAGGATGTCGATATGACCCGGGAGCCGGTGGATACATGCGACTTGCTGTGCCTCGATTTGCCTCACGCAGAAGGTATCCGGTCTGCGTTGCCGGATGCGACGGCGGTCGACCGTGCCGCCACCGGGGCCCGTGCGCTCGGCGATCCCACTCGTCTGCGCGTAGCGACAGCGTTGCTGTCGGGGGACGAACTGTGTGTCTGCGACCTCGCGTGGGTGGTCGGCATGGCGCAGAACCTTGTCTCACACCATCTGCGCCTGCTCAAGAGTGCCGGCCTCGTGACCGGGCGTCGCCACGGACGGTTGGTGATGTATGCGTTGACTCCGTCCGGTCATGCTCTCGTGACAGCGGTTCTGGCGGTCGCCGGGGTCTCCACGACAGCCGCGACGAAACCGGCGGCGGCCATAGTGCAGGGGCATACACATGAGTGACGCATGCTGCGGACCCTCAGATTCCGCCGCCCTCGAGGCTGAGGCCGATCAGGGACCGGTCCGGTTGTGGCAAGTACGCGAGTTGCGTTTCGCCGGCGCAGCAGCAGTTTTCCTCGCGTTCGGCTGGATCATCGGAAGCTCGCTATCGGACACCGCAGGCGTCGTCCTGGAACTGCTCGCGGCAGTTGTTGCCGCCTCCACGTTCGTGCCGTCGACACTGCGATCGCTGCGCCACGGGCGCATCGGTGTCGGAACGCTGATGACGATCGCCGCAATCGGCGCCGTGGCGCTAGGCCAAATACCCGAGGCCGCGCTGCTGGGAATCTTGTTCTCGGTCGCTGAAGGACTCGAGCATTACGCGGTCACCAAGACCCGGCGAGGCCTGCGGGCGCTGCTCGCGCTGGTTCCACCGACCGCATCGGTGATTCGTGGGGGTCTCGAGGTCACCGTGTCACCGGATGAGTTGATCTTCGGCGATGTGATGGTGGTGCGTCCCGGTGAGCGCGCGGCGACCGACGGGACTATCACCGCTGGCACTACCAGCGTAGATCTGTCGGCGATCACCGGCGAATCTGTGCCCGTGGAGGCGGGTCCGGGTGACTTGCTCTACGCCGGCGCGATCAACGGTGGCGGTGCGATCGAAGTCCGCGTAACCGCCCGCGCCGCCGACAGTTCCCTAGCCCGCATCGTGCACATCGTCGAGCAAGCGCAGGAACGCAAGGGCGCCGGCCAACGTCTCGCCGACCGCATCGCCCGCCCCCTGGTCCCGGCCATCATGGTGCTAGCCGCACTCGTGGCCGGTATCGGTGCGCTACTCGGTGATCCGCTGCTGTGGCTCGAACGCGGCCTGGTGGTGCTCGTTGCCGCGTCCCCGTGTGCGTTGGCGATCGCGGTGCCGCTGACGGTGGTCGCCGCGATCGGCGCCGCCAGCCGCCATGGCGCACTCGTCAAAGGCGGTGCTGCACTCGAAGAGCTGGGACAGGTCCGCGTCGTCGCGCTGGACAAGACCGGCACCTTGACCCGCGGCACTCCGGAGGTCATCGACGTGGTGAGCACACCCGAGGTCACCCGCGAGGACGCGTTGTCTTATGCCGCCGCGCTCGAGGCTCGCAGCGAGCACCCGTTGGCGAGCGCGATTCTCGCGGCCGCACCTGCTCTGGGCTCACCTGCCGATGACGTCACCGCGATCGCCGGTCACGGCCTCACCGGCCGGATACGCGGACAGCAACTGCGCCTGGGCAAACCCGGGTGGCTCGATCCCGGCGCGCTCGCCGGAGACGTCACTCGATTGCAGAGCGACGGCGCCACCGTCGTGCTGATCGAACGGGAAGGCACCGTCGTCGCCGCGATCGCGGTCCGCGATGAGCTTCGCCCCGAGGCCGCTGAAACGATCGGGCAACTGACGGCGCTGGGTGTCGACTCGGTCATGCTGACCGGGGACAACGACCGCACCGCACATGCTTTGGCCACTGCGTCCGGAATCAGCACCGTCCATTCCGAACTCCTTCCCGAAGACAAAGCCGACTTGCTGGCCACGCTAGCGCGCGGGCGGGCGATCGCCATGGTCGGCGACGGCGTCAACGACGCCCCGGCGTTGGCCACCGCCGATGTCGGTATTGCGATGGGAGCGATGGGTACCGACGTCGCTATCGAAACCGCCGATGTGGCGTTGCTGGGCGAAGATCTTCGCCATCTCCCGCAACTACTGTCCCATGCTCGGCGCGCACGCCGAATCATGATGCAGAACATAGGATTTTCCCTAGCGATCATCGGTGTGCTGATTCCGCTGGCCGCCACGGGCGTCCTCGGCCTGGCCACAGTGGTCTTCGTCCACGAACTCGCAGAAGTGCTGGTGATCGCCAACGCGATTCGTGCCGCCCGGACGAAAGCGCTGCCGGGCACCGGTGCCGTGCCCCGGGTATCCCCCGGCACGCTCAACATCTCGGTGTCGGCCTACCACGACACAGGCGACGCCTGTTGCGCTCCAGGACCAGCCACCACCCCCGTTCAACCACGGTCGGTGCCCGCGGTACCCCTGCTGCCGACACCACGAGCACGCGGCGCGGCGACCAGCAAGAGCTGTTCGGCCACAACAGAACCAGGGTGCAGTTGCTGTTCGAGCCCGTCGGATGGCGCCGATGACGTACCGAGTAGCTCGCCAACGTTTCATCGCGAGCGTCACTGAGGGAGCCACGCCGCGTCAGGAGCGTAGGCGTGATCTCCACGTGCGTACAATCAGTGCCGCCAGGACGGCGGCAGCACAGATCCCTTCTCCTGCTGCTCCGATCCGCGTCGCCAGGGTCGTCGTTGTCCTCAACGGCACCCGCGCGATGAGAACATCGGGGGAGAACAATTCTGTGCGTTGTGCAATGGTCCCATCAGGTTCGATGACCGCGCTCACGCCACTGGTTGCTGCGATGACCACCGCCTTATCGTGTTCGACTGCCCGAACTCGCGACATCGCGAGTTGCTGGTAGGTCATCTCGGTGCGCCCGAACGTCGCGTTGTTCGTCGGAACCGCGATCAGCTGCGCACCGGCGCGCACCGATTCGGTCACCAGATCGTCGAACGCGACTTCGTAGCAGGTCGCTACCGCCACGGGCACCCCGGCAAGATCGACAACGCCATCGCCTGTGCCAGGAATGAAGTTGCCAGCCCGGCTGGCGTAGGACGAAAGCTGTGTCATCAGTCCCCGCAGCGGCAAGTACTCCCCGAACGGCACCAGCTGACGTTTGTCATGCTCCTGACCAGGCCCGGTGACGGGATCCCACACCACCAACGTATTGCGGGACGTGCTGTGGCTCCCGGCGATCACCGCGCCCACCAGGATCGGCACCTCGATCGCCCGCGCGGCACGATCAATTTGCGCCGCAGCATCACGGTTACCGAACGGGTCGATATCGGATGAGTTCTCCGGCCACACCACCACATCGGGACGCACGACCCGCCCAGAGCTGACCTCCTCCGCCAGGTCGAGAGTGCGCCGGACATGATTGTCGAGCACTGCACGTCGCTGAGCATTGAAGTCCAAACCCAACCGCGGTACGTTGCCCTGCACCAACGCCACCGTCACCGACTGCTCCTCCGGTTCTGCTGTCTGCGACGGCGCCAGGGTCCATGTCAGCACTCCCACTACGGCGACTGCTACGCCTGGGCCGGCCAACGCCCGAGGGTGCACGTTGATTACCGCCACTGCGATCGCGGCCAGGAGTGCGCCGAGCAGCACCACAACGAAGGACAACCCCGGCGCGCCAGCCAAGGCCGCTAACGGCAGCAAGAACCCGTCCGGCTGACCGAATGCTATTCGGCCCCAGGGAAAACCGCCAAAAGGCACGCGGGAGCGGACGGCTTCGACTGCCACCCAGGCGCATGCTAGCCACACCGGCGCTCCGCGGCATCTGCCGACCAGCGCCGCCACCGCCCCGAAGACACCGAACGCCACCGCCTCGACCGCCGCCAAGGCCAGCCACGGCACCGCACCCACATACGTACCGACCCACGGCAGCAGCGGCACGAAAAAGCCCAGCCCAGCGAGATAGCCGTAGCCTGACGCCGCCCACAGCGACCGCCCACGCAGTGTCACCACCAGGACCGCGATCGCCACCGGGGCAAGGAACCACAGTTGGCGCGGAGGGAAGCTCACATACAGCAGCCCGCCCGAACCGGCCGCAGCCGCGATACGTAGTGCAGATGCACATATCGGTGGCAGACCTGCGCCGGCATGCCGAGCATCCGAGTGACGACTCACCGCCCACCGCTCCCCTCACCGGTTCGGTCGTGCGTGATATGCACGCCAATCGCCCGGACGACACCGCACGCCCTGTAAACTACTAGCCAACGTAGTAGTAATCGTGACGGGAGTGATGATCGTGCCAGCTCAAGCGGTCAAGGTTCGACGCGGAGGGATGTCTCGATGAGTCGCAACGTCAAGATGTCGCTCGCGGCAGTCTTCGTGTTCTGCCTGGCGCTCACAGTGGTGTTCGTGGTCTCCCGGGCCGGAGAGAGCGAACAGTCCGGCGACCAGGCGTATACGACGGTACGGCCTGATTCTCCACGGCTATCGGCTCCGACCGAGTCCAAGGCGACATTTGTCGAGTTCCTGGACTTCGAGTGTGAAGGGTGTGGGGCGGCGTACCCGGCGGTGGAGCAGCTTCGCCAAACCTACGGCGATCAAGTCACTTTCGTGGTCCGCTACTTCCCCCTCCCCGGGCACTTCAACGCCGACCGCGCGGCACGGGCCGTGGCCGCGGCGGCCGAACAAGGCCAATTCGAACCGATGTACCGCAAGATGTTCGACACTCAACGCAGCTGGGGCGAACAAAAGGTGCCGCTGGACGATCTGTTCTTCTCCTACGCCCAGGTGTTGGGCCTGGACATGGAGCGATTCGCCGCCGCCTATGACTCACAGGCCACCCGCGAGCTCATCGACCGCGATGTCGCTGACGGCAAAGCACTAGGCGTGACCGGAACCCCCACGTTCTTCATCAACGACGAACTCATCAAGCCCGAAGGCTATGACGATCTGAGCTCTGCGCTCGAATCCGCGATACGTCAGTGACCATCACACCCCGGCAGACCTCAGAGCCGTCAGGCTTTGCGCCCGACACGCAGATCCCGGTTTTCCCGCGGCTGCTCCCGTGGATTCTTGCGGTCTGCGGAGGCATTGGACTTGTCGCTGCGTTCGCACTGACCGTCGAAAAGTTCGAACTGGCAACCGATCCGAACTACACGCCGACCTGCAGTATCAACCCGATCGTCAATTGCGGATCGGTCATGGACACCCCCCAAGCAGCCGTCTTCGGGTTCCCCAACTCACTGCTCGGAATCGCAGGCTTCACAGCTCTGATCGCTATCGCCGTCCTGCTAGGACCCCGCCCGGCCTTGTGGGTCATGATCGGATTGCAGATCGGCCTGACGGGTGCGGTGGTGTTCGTCCATTGGCTGATATTTCAGAGTCTGTATCGAATCGATGCACTCTGCCCGTACTGCATGGCCGTGTGGGTCGTTGTCGTGGTTGCCTTTTGGTATGTGAGCCTGCGCAATGCCGACCATGTCTGCCCATCCGGGAGAGCACGCCGAGCCCTCGATGTGGTCCTCACGGTGCACACCGTAGTACCGCTGGTGTGGGCGATGGCGGTGATCGCCCTCATCATCGAACGCTTCTGGTGGTACTGGTCCACGCTGGTGTGACCGTGGCCCGATTGACAGGGGTGAAGCATCGTCTCTCCCCTGGCAACGATCGTGCACTTCGTGCGCAGACCGGCGGCGTGGGTGTCGTCGATGCGCCACCCCTCACGGGTGATGGGCTGCCAAGGCTTCCTCCTGGTGACGCTGGGCACTGGTCTCGAGCTGGAAGGTGGAGTGCTCGAAGGAGATGGCGAAGTGGGTCGCCACGCACGTTCGGATGTCATTCAAGATCGTGGGGGCGTGCCCGTCCTGGAAGCAGTCGTCATCGACCACCACGTGAGCGCTAATGATCGGCAGACCAGTGGCCACCGTCGATGCGTGGAGGTCGTGCACGTCCTGCACGCGGTCCATCTCGAGAATGTGGGCCCTGACGTCGTCCAAATCGATCTCCCTGGGCGTGAACTCCATCAGCACTCGCGTCGTCTCTGCCATGAGCTTGAGGGCGCGGGGTGCGATCAGTAGCGCAATGAACAGGCCGGCCAGTGCGTCGGCTTGTTGGAAGCCGGTGGTAGCGATGACGATCGCGGCGACAATTACACCCAGCGATCCCAGTGCGTCGTTGAGGACCTCCAGGAACGCCGCTCGCATGTTGAAGTTGGCCCCGCGTCCTGAGGCAAGCACCAGCATGGCGACGATGTTCGCCACGAGCCCGATGATTCCGAAGATCAGCAGTTCGGTCGAGGGAACCTCTGGCGGAGCGAACAGTCTCCGCACGCCCTCAACAGCGGCGTAGAGCCCGACAGCAAGCAGCAGCGAGGCCTGCCCCAGAGCGGCGATGACCTCGATGCGCCGCAGTCCCCATGTGCGAGTCTTGCTGACCGGACGGTGCATCACGGTTGCTGCGACCAGCGCGACCGCCAACCCGATCGCATCTGTCGCAGCGTGCGCGGTGTCGGTCAGCAGCGCCAGACTTCCCGTGATCACCGACCCGACCAACTGGGCCACGACAATGATCCCCGTCAGAACAAACGCTATCGCCAGACGGACACGCAGCGACGAGTCGCTGGACGCAGGATCGGTTGGTCCGTGGTTGTGTCCGGCTCCCATACTTCGTACTCCCTCTCATCCACACCCAGATAGCCACGCTACCCCTATATATCAATACATGCGCATGTGACTATATGACAGACCGGGCCGGAACGGTACCAGCGGATCACGTCACGACTGACTCGGGATGTGCTGAGATGGCCCGACGTTGGCGGCGTGGAGGCGGTGGTTGTTCGGTCTCGTGAGGGTGCGGTGACCGGAAACAGGGGGACGCTGTGGACGTCGAATCGGGGCCGCCACCACAGGGCTCAGATGGGTAGTTGAGTATCGGTGATGAACGCGTCGCGCACCCACACGATGAATTGGTCCCACAGGCCGGTGATCAAAGCGATGCCCACCGCGATCATCATGGCCCCGCCGGCGATCTGGATCATGCGGGCGTGGGTGCGCAACCAGCCGAGGCTTCGCAACGCCCACGCCGAGGAAAACGCAAGCACAACAAAAGGAATGCCAAGGCCGGCGCAGTACGCCACGATCAGCGCGACGCCCTTGGCTGCGGTGGCGCCTTCGGTGCCGCTGGCCGTAGCAATGACTGCCGCGAGTGTGGGCCCCAGGCACGGGGTCCACCCGAGTGCAAAGACCCCGCCGAGCAGCGGGGCGCCGGCGATGTTGGAGACGCGGCGGGGGGCGAACCGTCGTTCCTGTTGCAGTGCCGGCACCAGCCCGATAAACACCAAGCCCATGACGATGGTGACCACACCGCCGATACGTTGCAGGACTTCACGATTCACCACGAAAGTCGTGGTGACCCCAAGTACTGTGGCGGTCGCTGCCACGAAAACCACGGTGAAACCGATGACGAACAGGCCTGCGGCGAGCGCCACACGCGAGCGACCCCGTTTATTCGACTCCCCCACCGACACCGCCGGCGCCTCGGCGCCGACCACGCCAGCCAGATAAGACAGATACCCCGGGACGAGCGGGACCACACACGGTGAGGCGAACGACACCAGCCCGGCGATCATGCATGCGAGCAGCGCCAGCAGTAGCGGACCGCTGGCGACGACGTCAGCAAACGTCTCGCCGACCGAGGCTTGCAGTTCGACTGACTGCGCCGTCATGGGCGTTGTGTCACAGGCTCAGCGACGACGCGCTGAACTGTTGCCCCGAGTTCGTCGGCGGTGATGGCCTTGAGGAACACCGCGGCCGGACGGTGGTCGCGGTCGAGCACGATGGTCGTCGGCACCACCGACGTTGGAGTGGTCAGCGCAGCCAGAGTGATGCCGGCAAAGTCGTAGATCGAGGGAAAGGCGACTTTCCTGTCGACAATGAAGTCCTTCGCCGCTTGCCGGTTGTCGCGCAGATTGATACCGAGGAACTCGACCCCCGAGGTCTTGTTCTGGGCGTAGACATGCTCGAGGTCGTCGGCTTCTCCCCGGCAGGGTCCGCACCACGAACCCCATACGTTGATGACGACGACTTTGCCTGCGAAGTCGTTGAGTCCGACGGTCTGGTCGGTCACCACATCAGGGCCTGAGACGTCAGCGATCCTCTGACGGCTTGCAGGCGGGTCGTAGGTGATGACCGTCTGCCCGCCGGGTGAGACGAACTGAAAGGTTCCCCCCTGCGCAACGGCGTCGTCGCCAGCGCTACCACAACCCGACGCTACCCACGGCACCACGCACATCAGCGCCAGGATTGCCGCCCGCACCGCGGATATCCTTCTCTCCTGCTGCACCAGCACTCCTTGACCTTGATCTACTACGCAGCGTGGTAGATTAACGTTCGCGTTGTCAACATAGCCGTAGTTTTTGCGATCTGCACCGGCCCGTAGGCCCACGTCCCGCGGCGAGGGTTCTGCCGCGTTCATCTGACGTATCGGTGCGCTCAGCTGTGATTACGCTTGATTCGGTCGAGGTCCCGAGGCTGGGCATCATTGCTTATCTGCAACTACGTTCCCTAGTAATAGAGGCCGCCAGTTGCGACTGACGCTCAACCGGATCGTGTTACTGCTGTGACCTGTGGGGCCTATGGTTCGAACGGAGGGCTGCCAATCGGGGCCTCATGTGCACCTGGCGTGCGGTGCTGAACGTCAGTGCGTCGCGCCCGTCTCCGGAAGGTCTCGCTGGCATGCCTATGTCGTCCCTCATTCGCCGCTGCGGCGTTGCACGGCCCTGTCTGAGGCTGGGGGCCGTGGGAATTGTTGCTGCGGTTCTGCTGAGCCTCTCGCTTGACGCTCGAGCGCGCGCCGACGCAGATGACACCCATGTGGCCCAGCAGTTCGCCCAACTGGTCGCCGAGACGATCTCGGCATCCTTGGGGGGGCCGGCGATGGGGGAACTAGCCGACGAGATCCGGACCGTCAGCACATGTCTGGCCGATCGTGCGCGCCCAGTCGAGCCGTCGGAGCCAACGGATGACCCCATCACTGCGGTGGGTTGCTTTGCCGCCGTTCTCAGTGCGGGACGAGCAGCCGCCGAACTGGTTGTCGACGCGCTACCGATCGGGCGGTTGCTGGCGCTGCTGGCATTTGAGATGCGTCCCCACGATCCTGCGACCCCGCATCCCGCACCGAACGGTCCACCCGTCTATTCGTCGCCGTCGCCGGGGTCCGTAGTCGCTCCGACGAATGGTCGAATCACCTCCACCTTCGGTGACGGTCGAGGTCATCAGGGCATGGACATCGGCAACGACCTCGGCGCGCCGATTTTCGCGGTCACCGACGGCGAAGTGATCAACTCCGGCCCTGCCCAAGGCTTCGGATTGTGGGTACGTATCCGACATGCCGATGGAACAGTCACCACCTACGGCCATAACGACGACAACCTCATCGAGGTAGCGGCTCCGGTCACGGTCGGCCAACCCATTGCCACGGTTGGCAACCGAGGTAACTCAACCGGCCCCCACTTGCATTTCGAGGTGGCCGATGCATCCGGTGCTGCCCTCGACCCGGTGAGCTGGCTCGCCGAACGCGGCGTCCGTCTGCCCGCCGACGGCGAACCTACTATCCCTCCCAACGAACCGCCGAGCAGCGGAAGTGCAGACCTCTGGCGGTAGGGAGCAGCGCCGCGTAACCGCGATGACCCTCCGCGCCTGATATTGGTGAGGGAGCCGACTTTTCGTTGCCGCCATGTCGGTACTCGCCCGAGATTCGGGATTCCGGGCCCAACTATGCTACCTAGTAGTTAATCGACTACAGTCCGTAGTTACGGCCCGGGAAGTCGCACGCAGGATGCGCGTGTTGCTCGATCAGGGCCACCGTTTGTCCGACTCAGATGGAGGCCTGATGACCGCGGTGTCCCCGCGCCCACCCGAGGTGGTCGCTACGCGGCCCTACCCCGAGCGGCGCAAGTCCAGAGGGTCATTCATCTACAAGCTGCTGACCACGACCGATCACAAGTTGATCGGCATGATGTACATCGTCGTGTGCTTCGCGTTCTTCCTCATCGGCGGCCTGATGGCGCTGCTGATGCGCGGCGAGCTCACGACGCCGGGCATGCAGTTCCTCTCGACCGAGCAGTACAACCAGCTGTTCACCATGCACGGCACGATCATGCTGCTGATGTATGCCACCCCCATCGTGATCGGCTTCGCCAACTTCGTACTGCCCCTGCAGATCGGCGCTCCCGACGTCGCCTTCCCGCGGCTCAACGCCCTCGGCTTCTGGCTGTTCGTCTTCGGCTCGACCATCGCGATCGCCGGCTTCATCACCCCCGGTGGTGCCGCCGACTTCGGCTGGACCGCCTACACCCCGCTCAGCGATGCCATTCACTCACCCGGCGTCGGCTCGGACATGTGGTTTCTCGGACTGACAGTGTCCGGCTTGGGCACCATCCTGGGCGCGGTCAATATGGTCACCACGGTCATCTGTCTGCGCGCACCGGGAATGACGATGTTTCGCATGCCGATCTTCACGTGGAACATCCTGGTCACCAGTGTCCTGATCTTGCTGGTGTTCCCGCTGCTCACCGCGGCACTGCTCGGCGCCGAAGTCGACCGTCAATTCGGCGCGAATCTGTTCGATCCGTCCAACGGCGGCGCCATTCTCTGGCAGCACATGTTCTGGTTCTTCGGCCACCCCGAGGTCTACATCATCGCGCTGCCGTTCTTCGGCATCGTCTCCGAGATTTTCCCGGTCTTCAGCCGTAAACCGTTGTTCGGGTACTCAGGACTGGTCTACGCCACCCTCGCCATCGCCGCCCTATCGGTCGCGGTGTGGGCACACCATATGTATGTCACCGGCGCCGTGCTGTTGCCGTTCTTCTCCTTCATGACGTTCCTGATCGCGGTGCCGACGGGCGTAAAGTTTTTCAACTGGATCGGCACAATGTGGCGGGGCCACATGACGTTCGAGACACCGATGTTGTTCTCGGTCGGCTTCATGGTCACCTTCCTCTTCGGCGGACTCACCGGTGTGCTCCTGGCCAGCCCACCCATCGACTTTCAACTCTCCGACAGCTACTTTGTGGTGGCCCACTTCCACTACGTCCTCTTCGGCACCATCGTGTTCGCCACCTACGCCGGCATCTACTTCTGGTTCCCGAAGATGACCGGACGTCTGCTCGACGAACGCCTGGGCAAGATCCATTTCTGGCTGACGTTCATCGGCTTCCACCTCACCTTCTTGGTGCAACACTGGCTCGGAGCAGAAGGCATGCCCCGCCGGTACGCCGACTACCTGCCCTCAGACGGCTTCACCACGCTCAACATCATCTCCACCGCCGGCGCGTTCGTCCTCGGCATCTCGACCTTGCCGTTCCTGTGGAACGTCTTCCGCAGCTACCGCTACGGCGAGGTCGTCACCGTCGACGATCCATGGGGCTTCGGCAACTCCCTGGAATGGGCCACCAGTTGCCCACCGCCGCGCCACAACTTCACCGAACTCCCCCGCATCCGGTCGGAGCGTCCAGCGTTTGAACTGCACTACCCGCACATGGTGGAGCGGATGCGCGCCGAAGCTCACGTCGGCACACGGCACGGTGAACCCAGCGAGACCGCAGAAGAAGTCCGCCGTGCGCCGCTGACCACCGGAGACCATGAAGCATCTACAGATCCCGACCCGGAGAGCCGACCGTGAACAACTCCCCCTTCCCTGCCCTCGACCAGGCCGCCGTCCCGCGATCGCGCCGCCCGCTGACCGTTCCTCGATGGTTCGCCATCCTCGCAGTCGGCTACACCGCGTTGATGACCTTTGCGTTGACCCTGCTCGCGGGTTCTGTCCTCGCTCAGGGCACTCCCCTGCTGCTGTGGCTGATCGCGGCGACCGCGGCAGCCTGCGCGGCCCGCGGAGCAGCCGCGATCGCGGCCCGCACAGCACAACCAGCGCGCGGCCGTGCGCTGCGGCGGTAGCCGGTCGCGTCATCCATCGGCCCAACTCTGCGTGATCAGAGCCTTGCCTGCGGGGCGTGGTGCTGCACAGCGCCACGTGGGCCATGTCGAGACTGCACGCCCCGATGCATAGCTGACGCGATCCCGGTATGACCCTGGTGACGTGGATTATGCATCCTGTTGCGACAGTCTCTCGGCTGGCGGGTCCGATGGCGAAGATGCACTCTGGGCCTCGCGGGGGCGGCGCGCGCGGGGCGTGCGCGCAACACCATGAGACACGCGCCGGTGAAGGTCGTCGTTACCGGTGGCGCAGATGAACGAAACGTCACCGGGTTTGCGACACTAACTGCTGAAGAGTGAACGTGGCGGTGCGGGGACTCACGCGGTGAGCCCATGCGCAACAACTGAGAGCACCGGAAGTGCTGCAACGGTACACAATGCGGCACCCAGAAGTGGCAGTACACTCGCCGCTGCGTACTTCGATTTGGTCGGCTCGATCACGCCATTGTCGAGCATGCGCAGCCGGTAGCGCGTGGAGTGCTGCATGGGGGTCCCGGGGCCTACGCCCTGACCGGTGACATGGGCCAGTGCGCTGCGTACCGCAGCCGTGCTGGTGACCCGGGCTGCCGACATGTCGGCATCCACTTCGATCAGGGCCGCGACCGCCGCTGGCGCCCGCCGAAACAGCGGTACGAAGGGCAGAGCACGTGCCATGACGTCGCAGACCGCCAGGACCCGGTCGTGACGAGACCTTAGATGGGCGAACTCGTGTGCCAGTACTGCTGCCCGCGCCTCGGCCGGCACGCGTGTGCGCAGCGCGCTGGTGGCTACCACGAAACCGCTGCGTCCGCCGACGCAGTAGGCCATGGGGTGGGGATGATCGATCCAGAGTACGTCGGGGGTATCGGGTTCGGTGCTGCCTACCACCGCAACGACGTCGCGATGAAGGCGTTGCACACGTTGCACATCGCGCGTGTGACGAGCGCACGACATCGCGGTGCGAGCGACCACGGCGAACAGCACGACGGCGACGGTGATGCCATACACCTGGCTGAAATCGTCGCGCACCGCATGCAGGACAGCGCCAGCGCACCGAGCCAACGTGTCGACGAAACGCTCCGCAGGCGGCGCATCGGGCCATAAGGCCGACAGCGCCGACAGGAGAAGCAGTCCCACCGCAGTGGCAATGCTGCTGACCCATGCGGTGATCACTACCCGCGGTGACCATCGCTGTGGCAATCGGTCGAGAACGTAAGGACCCAACACACCCAGCACGGCCGCGCCCACCAGGTGGGCCAAAGCAACGCTCACACTCTCAGCGCCTTCTCGGACGATCCGTCCGCGTCCGGGACAAGTGTTCGCTAAGGACCTCGCGCTCCTCGGGGGTAACCATCCGCGCGAAATGCATCAGGACCGCCGTGGAATCGCCGCTGGCATCGAGCACCCGTCGCAGTGTCTGCGACGTCGCCTCCTCCCGCGACTGCAACGGGAAGTACCTGTAGGCGCGGCTGATCTTCTCGCGTCCGGCGAAGCCCTTCTTGTGCAGATTGGTTACCACGGTCAACACCGTCGTGTACGCCAGATCGCGATCGGCCAACGCATCGACAATGTCGTGCACACTCATCGCCGCAGAAGCGCCCCACAGCACGTCCATCACTGCGCGTTCCAACGAACCCAATTGAGTCACCGTCGCCTGCCTGATCGCCTTGTCTTTGCTGCCAGTCTAGAACAAACTACCCTGCTTAGTAGCCGAAGGTGGCTTCGCCAGGTTGGCCGCCACCATCTGACACACTTTTCGCATTTCCTGCGGTGCCATGACTCACCTCACCGCCTACTGAAAGCGCCACTCGTGACCGACCTCGTTGACGACACGTACTCGACCCGCCGCATCCAACTCGATGTAGGTGGCATGACCTGCGGTGCGTGCGCAGCCCGAGTGGAACGCAAACTCAACAAGATTGACGGCGTACGCGCCTCGGTGAACTACGCTACTCGGCGGGCCACCGTGGAACTCGATAGCCACGCAGGCGTGGCCGATGCGATCGACGCTGTTCACACGGCAGGCTATTCGGCTACGGAACTGACCGAGCAGGCTCCTCCTGTCAACGAGGATGCGTCGACGGCGAAGGCGCTGTTCACCCGACTGATCGTCGCGCTGGCCCTGTTCGTGCCGCTGGCCAACCTCTCCGTAGTGCTCGCCGTCATCCCGGACCTGCGTTTTCCCGGGTGGCAAGCGGTGTTGGTGGCGCTTGCCGCACCAGTCGTGACCTATTGTGCGTGGCCGTTCTACCGCACCGCGGTGCGTACGTTGCGGACCGGTGTGGCCACGATGGACACGCTCGTCTCCCTGGGAGTGCTGGCCGCGACCGCCCTGTCGATGTATTCGATGTTCTCGGCCGATGCGATGTCTGCCGCGGGTCAGGGGGTGTGGTCAGCGATCTTCTCCAGTGACTCGATCTACCTCGAAGTTGCCGCCGGCGTGACGGTCTTCGTGCTGGCGGGACGCTACTACGAAGCGCGTGCCCGCACACAAGCTGTCCAGGCATTGAGCGCGCTGGCCGCGCTACGCGCAACCGAGGCCCGCGTCGAGTGTGCAGGGGGTACGAGCATGCTCATACCCCTGGCGGAACTCAAAGTCGGTCAACGACTCATCGTGCTGCCGGGTGAGACCATTCCCTCGGACGGGCATGTGATCGAGGGCACAGCCAGTGTGGACCTCAGTGCGATGACCGGAGAGACGACGCCGGTGCAAGTATCAGCCAACCACCGCTCCACCGCAGTCGGGGGCACTACCTGCCTCGACGGGCGATTACGGGTGGAAGTCACTGCAGTCGGTGACGACACACGCCTTGCGGAGATGATCGCGCTGGTCGATAGCGCACAGATGGCCAAGGCCCGCGCTCAACGGGTCGCTGACCGTATCGCCGCGATCTTCGTACCATGCGTCATCGCCCTGGCTGTGAGCACTGTCGTGGGCTGGTCACTAACCGGAGCGTCCTGGGAGCACGCCGTGAGCGCCGCGGTGGCCGTGCTGGTCATCGCCTGCCCGTGCGCGCTGGGCCTGGCCATGCCGATGGCCCTGGTGATCGCCACCGGGCGCGGCGCCCAACTGGGAATCTTCCTCAAAGGGCATTCCGCATTGGAACTGTCCGGGACGATCGATGTGGTGGTCTTCGACAAGACCGGCACTCTCACCAATGGGCGACCTCAGGTCAGCGGCGTGTACACCGTCGACAACAACAGCACGGAGTTGATCCTTGGCTGGGCCGCGACACTCGAGCAGCACACCAGCCACCCCATCGCTACCGCTATCGCCGCAGCGGCCGGTCCGCAGTCCCTTCCTGCACCGGTCGAGGTGGTCACCGACGTCGGCAGTGGCGTGCGTGGAGTGATCGACGGCCTGAGGGTGCAGGTGGGCTCGCCGACGTGGATTGCCCGTACCGCTGCGGTGCCTGCCGCGCTCGACGCGCAGCGCGCTGACGTCGAACGCTCTGGTGGCACCGCGGTGTACGTCGCGGTCGACGATGCAGTTCGGGGCCTCATCGACATTCGCGATAGCGCCAAACCCTCTGCTCGCCAGGCAGTCGATGAGTTGCACCGCATGGGACTTCGCACGTTGTTGGTCACCGGCGACAACGCCGGCGCAGCGCAGCGCGTAGCAGCGCAGGTCGGCATCGATGACGTGACCGCCGGGGTGCTCCCGGCTGAGAAAGTGGCCATCATCGACGACGCGCGCAGGAGCGGTGCCTGTGTGGCGATGGTCGGTGACGGCATTAACGACGGGCCCGCTCTGGCTTCGGCGGATCTGGGCATTGCTATCGGTGGCGGTACCGATGTCGCTATCGGCGCCGCCGACATCGTGTTGGTGCGCGACGATCTCACCACCGTCGCGTTGGCCCTGCACCTCGCCTCGGCCACCCGACGGACGATGCGCACCAATCTGGCATGGGCGTTCGGTTACAACATCGCCGCACTGCCGCTTGCTGCCGCTGGACTGCTCAACCCCCTGATCGCCGGGGCGGCAATGGCCTTGTCATCGTTTTTCGTCGTCTCCAACAGCCTGCGTCTGCAGAACTTCGCGCGTGTAGACCACTGAGGGTGACAGTTGCTGGGTCGGTGCCAGCTGAGACACCATCGCTGCGACGGTTCGAGAGTCGCTGCCATCAATGGCGACGGACTCGGGCAGATCGGGCCGGCGTTCGGCACGCACCCACTGCACCA
The DNA here is from genome assembly GCF_057770005.1 of Gordonia sp. G4. Lineage (NCBI taxonomy): Bacteria > Bacillati > Actinomycetota > Actinomycetes > Mycobacteriales > Gordoniaceae > Gordonia > Gordonia sp. G4. The sequence goes on along the minus strand of NZ_CM173442.1, from coordinate 4,460,745 downwards.
ACAGCACCAGGCAGACCACCACCATCGGAATCTCGCTGATCACTGCGGCCACCACACCGCCCGCCCACTGCGTGCGCGCGAGGTCGGGACCCCACGGCAGTTGCAACTGGCTGTAGAAGGATTCACCGATCACCGTCGTGGAGGTCATCAGTGCGATACCAAAAATGGCGTGAAAAGGCATGACGGCGAACAGCAGACCTAGGCGCGCCAGAATCGGCAACTGCTTGGGGCCCGGGTCGATCCCCACAGAGACCCAAAAGAACAGGTACCCAAGGGTGATAAACAGCACGCTCATCAAGACGTGCCCCCAGTGGTAGCGGACGAGTACGTCGAACACCGGTGTGAAGTACACCAGAAACGACGAGCCCACAAACAACGCGAACGCGACAACTGGATTGAGCAGTAGGTGCACGCCTCCAGAGCCGAGCAGAGTCAGCAGTCCCCGCCGGCACGCCGCTCCACCAGTGTTACCTGCCGTTGGCAGCACCCTCAACAGCAACGTGATCGGTGCGCCACCCACCAGCAGAATAGGTGCGATCATGGTCAAAGCCGTGTGTTCGGCCATGTGCACGCTGAACAGAGCATTGCCGTAGGCCTTCAATCCGGAGCTGGTGGATACCACCACCACAGCGCAGCCCGTGACCCATGACGCGGTCCGCCGTATCGGCCAGCGATGTCCACCGCCCCGCTCCCGCCTGGCGGCTACGACATATCCCACGGCGCTCACCACCGCTGCCACACCCACCACAAGATCAACACGCCACAACGACACCAGCGACCCGACACCGGGCGGGCCAGGAAGCGAATAACCCAGGTACACGTCCCACGCAGTGAATGGGTGGGCAATCAACCCGGGTGCGACCCGGGTGTCCATCACCGCCCAACACGCCACCGCTGCCAGCGCAGCCCCCGCGGCAAGGGAAGAAGCAGTTGCCGACATCGGCACACCCCGGCGCAGGCGCACAACATCGGCGATCACAAGCACCGCCAGTACACCCACCAACAGCCCCGCAGCGCGACCGAAAGCCGACGACCACACGCCCGGAGTCCGCAGCAGCACCACCACACACACCGCGCCCACCAGAGCTGTCACATCGGCGCCCAAGACGACATAGCTGACACGTCGGTCGGCCGCCCTGTCGATGGTCGCCGACCCCAAACCACGAGCCCTAAACCGGTCGGCCCACCGCAGCCCCACCGACACCGCCAAGCTCGCCGCGAACACAATCACCGCGCCGGTCGTGTAATCGTGGTCAGGCCCCTGCGCGGCATTACCGACCACAGGCAGCGCGAGCACCCCGACCGTCGCGGGAACCACCAGCGCCACCTGGACCGACCACCGCAGCGACACCGAACCGACCAGCACCACGACACCCGCTGCCGCCACAACCAGCCACGCCAGCGCCGGCAAACTCACACTGAACGCGTAACCAACCTTGCCGCTGGACACCATCGCGCCCACGGACACACCAGTGGTGTCCGCGGCCGACGTAACCGCCATCAGCACCGCAACAACCACACCAAACCCTGCAGCGCGGCGGACGCGGCGAAACACCGGATACACCGCAGCGTCAATGAACCCCTGCGAGTCGGGAGACGCGGTGAGCACCACCGAAACTAACCCTCCGAGGACCGCCGCAGCCAACGCAAAGCCAGCAAAATTGCCGACCACATCGGCCACAGCCGTACCCATCCCCGGGTAAGGATCCGCACTCTCGACATAGCGAGTGGCCCCGGACGCCCAGGCGTACACCGCCAACACCAGCATCAGCCCACCGACCAGCAACGGCGCCACCACCCGAAGAGGAACTGCGCGCAGCAGTCGCGACTGGATTGACGAGGTGTCAGCCTCCGGCAACGCCTTTGATTCGCCCACCAACCGTATGCTACTACTGCGCATAGTAGTTAACTCACATGGATCGAGGGCCGCGGTGATCGACGACCTACTCCTGCGGTGGATCGTCACCGCCATGTTCGCGATCGGAGCGATCGACAGCATTCGCACCCTAGCCGCCCACCGCAGCGACCTGCGGCTCTCAGTCGTGCACTGCCTCATGCTCCTGATGTCGCTGGCGATGATCGTCATGGCGTGGCCACAAGGCAATCAGCTCCCACTGCTGCCTCTGATGCTGCTCTTCGCTCTCGCCACAGCAATCGCGGTCGTCTTCGCGGTGCCGAAGACGACCGCGCGGCGGCTTTACGTCTCTACCGCAGTGATGATGGCCTCGATGGTGTGGATGTATGCGGTGATGAGCCGGCACAATTCCACATCCGCCGTTCCCGCTGCCACCGCCCCCGCACACCACGGAGGCCCGTCGGGGGCCGACGCCATCAACGAGATGACACCGCTGCACGGCCCGTCATCAGATCCCATGTGGATGGGGTCGGTCACCTTGCTACTCGTGCTCGGCTTCCTCGCGCTCACCCTCTACTGCGCAGCCCGGTCAATTCAGCTGCCACGCACCGCGGCCCCAGCGCCACCACTGTCAAACGCTGTAGCGACGCTTCGCCGCCCGCATCTAGAGTTCTCGTGGATATGCCACACGTTAACCGCCGGTGGGACAGGAATCATGTTCGCCGCTCTACTCTGACAGGCCACCCGAGCCTCAGAGTGAGCGGTCATTCCCGATATCGCTACGGCCGCCGCGCAGCGCATGCTCATCACTGTCGCGTCTGCGGCTGTTCATGACCGTAACGCAGAAGCGATATCGCCGGGAACCGGCATCGGGCGCATCAGACCGGCGGCAACACGTCCGGTGTTGCCCTCGGGGTAGCGTCCGCTCAGCGATCCGGGAGCGGAAACGATGATGCGCACCACCTGGCCGAGCGCTTCGCGCCGATCATGTTGGTGCACAGCGAATCTGAACATCGAAATGTGGTTCTGAGTATGCAACCACGGGTCCGGCTGGGACACGATGTGGGCGCGTTCAAGATGGTGCCAGCGCTGCTCTGCCACCTCGGCGGCGGCGGCCGCTGCCATCTCTGCCCGGTAGAGGTCACGGGCTGCCTCACTAATGCGAGCCATCGCCAGCCTCCTCGGCGCAGCACGGATCATCCAACGCAAGTACCAGCCCGAGTAGATCGTCGAGTGCATGACCAATCCGGCTATTAGCCAGTTCATACCGACTCCGTCGACCCTCAGGTACCGCGACCACCAAACCGCATCCCCGTAGGCAGGCCAGGTGATTCGACAACGTTTGCCGCGACACCCCAATCGCCTCAGCCAAGTCCGCCGGATAGGCTCCACCATGGCGCAACCGAACCAACACCTGCGTTCGCGTCGAATCGGATAGTGCGTATCCAAACCTCGTCAACGCGTCATGCTGCGCTTCTACCACCGTGCTCACGCCAAAATGATACATGACTCGATGTATTCACGCACATCTGAACAGTAAAGGTCAGGACTTCCGTCCGGCTCGATTAAGGCATAATCCTTTGCCTGTGCCTGACATAGCATAAGTTATCGGCGAAATATGTTGTGCTGCTTTATATTACGTCACCAGTGACGTAATGCAACGCGAACTAGCAGTTCAAGGAGACCGATCATGGCAACGCGGACCACGGTGCGCACCGAGTTCCTGTGCGACGTTTACACCTGCGCACTTGAAGGCGGTATCGGCTACTGGTCGACCTGTACCGACTATCGCTGGAGCAGTGATCCGCGAGCGACTGTCGAGGAAAGCTCCGGCGATCCGAGTAGTGCCCCATAGGGTGGTGTAACTCGGTGGCCGAGATCGCCTGCAGCTACGTGTTGTACACGGATGTAGAGCGGCCACCGTGTGATCCTTCGAGTCAACCGTCTAAAGAATCCTCGAGGAGTCATCACGATGACCGCACCCCATATTGTCGACCCTGCAGGCCTACTTGGCCAAGCCCTATCCGACGCATCACCGGATCTGATGCGCGAGCTGCTGCAGACCATGATCAACGCCCTGCTGTCCGCCGACGCCGACAGCGTGTGCGGCGCCGAGTGGAACGCCCGCACCGCCGAGCGCACCAACCGGCGCAACGGCTACCGGCACCGGCCCCTGGACACCCGCGTCGGCACCGTCGACGTCGCGGTGCCGAAGCTGCGCTCGGGCAGCTACTTCCCCGAATGGCTGCTCGAGCGCCGCAAGCGGGCCGAGTCCGCGCTGATCACCGTCGTGGCGGACTGCTACCTGGCCGGGGTATCCACCCGCCGGATGGACAAGCTGGTCAAGACCCTGGGCATCGACTCACTGTCAAAGTCGCAGGTTTCACGCATGGCCGCCGACCTGGACGAGCAGGTGGCCGCGTTCCGGCACCGCCGCCTGGACGATGCCGGCCCGTTCACGTTCGTCACCGCCGATGCGTTGACGATCAAGGTCCGCGAGAACAACCAGGTCGTCAAGGCGTCCGTCCTGCTGGCCACCGGGGTCAATGGCGACGGGCACCGCGAGGTCCTCGGGATGCAGGTCGCCACCAGTGAGACCAAGGCCTCGTGGAACACTTTCTTCGCCGACCTGGTGGCCCGCGGACTGGGCGGGGTGCGGCTGGTGACCTCCGATGCCCACGCCGGGCTCGTGGACGCGATCGCGGCGAACCTGCCCGGTGCAGCGTGGCAGCGGTGCCGCACCCACTACGCGGCGAACCTCATGGGCGTGTGCCCCAAGTCCATGTGGCCGGCCGTGAAAGCGATGCTGCACAGCGTGTATGACCAACCCACGGCCACCGCGGTGAACGAGCAGTTCGATCGGCTGTTGGAGTACACCGAAGGCAGGCTGCCCGACGTTGCTGACCACCTTGGCGATGCCCGCGAAGACCTGCTGGCCTTCACCGTGTTCCCCGACGACGTATGGCGCCAGATCTGGTCCAACAACCCCACCGAACGGCTCAACAGGAGATCCGCCGCCGCACCGACGTCGTGGGCATCTTCCCCAACCGGGACGCCATCGTCCGCCTCATCGGGGCGGTCCTGGCCGAGCAGACCGACGAATGGGCCGAAGGACGCCGCTACCTCGGACTCGAAGTCCTGAGCCGCTGCCGCCTCACACTGACCACCGACACCGGCACCAGCTCGACCACGGAGGTGAGCACCGATGAACTGATGCAACTACCCGCCTGATCACCAACGAAGGATCAAAAACCAGTTACACCACTACCAGGGGCTTGACCGCGATCCGCACGTGATCACGCTCGACACGATCGCCCGGGGCGTGAACTCCATCGTCAATGGCGCAGCAATGATTCCGGATGTGCAGCGTCGTAGGATCGCCGCCGCTGTCCGCACCCACGATGCCGAGACCATCGACGCGACAGATGCAGACGCCATTGTTCAGGCGGCACTGTTTGGCTCCCTCGTCTACGGGTGAGACCAGCGGTCACTGCGGTCTCGACGAGCTGAGGTGTTTCCGATTGCGGTGCCGATGTAGTGCTGAGCGGATAGTGGGCCCTGGTCCGAGTTCTTTCGCGATCGACAGTTCGCCGGCCATCAGCAACGCCAACCACCCGAGAATGGCTAGCGTCCATCCTGCCCCGACGAAGACTCCCGACGGCCACGCGGTGGCGGTAATCCGCCAGAGCGCGCAGAAGCCAGCGAGGAGCACGCCGACGGGCAGGGTAGCCAGGCCGACCAGGCCGGTGGTCCATTTGAACCGGGCGGGCGGCGGTGTAGGTCCAAGCTCAGGGTGCGGCTGCCAGCGCACCGCCCGAACAGGTTGTGTTGCCGCGTCTATGACAGCGGCCACGCCGAATCTCGACCAGTAGACGAGGCCGCTCAGGAGCAGGATCTGCCAGACGAATCCGGCCGCTACCGCTTGATTCAATGCGGCGTCCTTTCTTCACGGTCTGAACAGGCGTGATTGGTGGCTCAATCGCCGATGCGCGATGCGCACCGCCGGCAGAAGGTACCGGTGTGTTGACGGGTATGCCCATCGGGTAGCCGTTGGGTTTCCGTCGCGAGGGTGGGGCTGTGGCCTACTACGGCGCAGATGACGGGTATCCCTGTACCGCTGTCATATTCGGCGTCGGAACGCACCCAAGAACTTCATGCGCAACGCGACAAACGCCGCGACGCCTACGCCCACGGCGATGACGATCGCCAGGGGGAATGGCAGCACCGTGCGGAAGAAAATGAGCCCGGCAATCATGATCGCCGCAGGGATCAGCAGGGTCATGACGATGAAAGAGCGAGACTCGCCGTCCTCGCTCGGTGTCTGGCGCCCTCCGAGTATGAGTCCGATAGTCGCCGCGCCCACCCAGAACACCGCAATCATCACCCATCCCACGGCCGCGCCCCATGCGCCGGACGGGACGATCGACGTGTCGGGAAAGTTGGCGTCAGCAGCAAGGATCATCGGCGTTGTCCTTCCGGATTGGTTCGACCGGTGTCGAAGCCGAGGGCACGAAGGTGCTGGACATCGGGAATGCGAACCCGCGCAATGAGGAAGCACTCGACCGCTCCCGCAACAAGCACCACAGCGCCGCACACCCACGTCGTGGTGTTTCCGTCGTTGAGGGCGGCTGCGGTGGCGCCGCATACGACTGTGATCGCCGCAAAGGTCATCGCAACTCGCTGGAATTGCCGTGCACGGGCAACAGCGGTCGCGGCGTCCTTGTGTGGGCGAGGCTGAAAACGGTTAACGCGTTGCCGAATTACCCCGGCGGTGATTATTGTGACGGCTCCGGCAAAGAGCAGGATGATCGCCGTGGTTTCCATAGGTGTTATTTCCTTCTGTTGGCGATGAGCGCGAGGACTTCGGCGACTTCCTCGTTCTCAGTGACCTCGCCGCGTGCCGAGCGGGTCAGGAACTCAATGTCGTCACGTTGCGGGTTCCAGCCGTCGAGGACGTTGTTGTCGATCGCCTGCACGACACCGCGGACCTGCAGATCGGTGAGTCCTGAGAACAACTCCGGCCAACGGGCGATCCACTGTGACTCGATCATCACTCACCTTTCGGATTGGTTCACCTGTAAGGCACTGTCGCACAGTGGTCCGACAGTCTCGCGTCGGCGACACTGCGGTGGGCGGGGGTGAGCCCTACCAAGGGCCGTCATCTCCACCATCGACGCCCGACTCGATGCCACGATGCGTCCGAGAGTCACACAGGTCATCAATCCGGAAGTAGCTGCGAAGCAGGTATGTCGAAGTGGTCAGCGATCCGGTACAGCGTCCCGACGGTGATGTTCTCACCGCCGGACTCGATCGCCGACAAGTGTGTCCGGTGCACGCCAACAGCTTTGGCTACTTCGGCCTGCGTCTGACCGCGACCGGTCCGCGCGTCACGCACCCGGCTGCCCAGCTCCCGAAGTCTCTCCACGATGTTGACTATAACCCACACCTATGTAGACTAAAACCATCATCGCTGATGATGCGGTGAACCTTCGCTGCCGACTCGGGCAGAAACAAGAGTGGTCCGCGGGTGCTGGAACACCCACGGACCCGACGCACACCACGGAAAGGGCCGTGACATGCACCAATGCCCCACTCTACTCGAACAAGCCTCCGGCTATCTCGCCGCCGATCACACCATCCGCCGCATCACCCCGACCGCCCGGGCGAGCGCCGCAGCGGCGATCCTGGCGCACTACCCGCCGACCTCGGCGTTCGATGCTGGATTCCGACAGCGGCTTGTCGAGTTCACTCCTGACGTGGCGTCTGCCGATCAGCGAAAGGGGCGGTAGGCCAATGGAGTTCGCAACTCTCGGAGTCCTGGCCGACGCAGCTCCCCTCATACCGGAGGCCCCTGAGGCCTTTGTGCAGGTGGCGGCCAATCTCGGATGGGGGGCCTCGATCATCGGGGTGGTCATCTTGTTGGGGGCGGGCCTGCGAGCCGCCATTGCGAAGAAATCAGGCGGGGGCGCCGCCGCCGTCGTTCCACTTGCGGTCGGTGGTGTCATCCTCTCCTCCGTCGGACTCGTTCTGACACTGGTCGGCCCCGGCCCGGATCGGGACAGGCAGCCAACCTCCCCCGACGCGTCCCCCGCGCCACCGCCGCCGGCCCCGGCCGAGCAGACACCGTCTGCCCCCGAGGCGCCCACCGACTACACGACGCTGTGGATCATCTGCGGAGCCGCCGCGGCCAGCCTCATCGTCATCGCTGTCGCGGTTCTCGCCTGCCACAAAGTGAGCCAAGCACGTTCTCGCCGAGCCGTTCTGGTGACGAGTGTGCGTGCTCAGTGGGTCAAGGCGGCCGACGTCCTGGGCTCCATCGACGCCGAGTACGCCGCCTACCACGCCGACCTCGCCGACCGGTTGTTCGCGCGCCCACTCCTCGACGACACCAACGATCCCCGCACCGCGGCGTTCCTCGACGCCTACACCGCGGCCCACGCTGCGGCCTACGACTCCCGGCCCCTGGACAGAGACCTCGCCGACCGTGCCGTCGCCACCGCCCTCGCTGCCCGCGACGCACGGGACAGTGCCTCACGCCATGCCCGCGAGACCGGCCTGAACATCCAGCCCGCCAAGCGTGGAAAGCTCACCCGAGCACGCAAAATGCTCGACCAGGCACTGGACCCGACCATCACCGACGCCTACCGCGACAACCTGCTCGACCGCATCACCACACTCATCGCCGAGGCCGGCGCACGCCGCATCCCACCGGTCCGGGCGCTGGTCGCAGAAGCTGTTCAGCGGCAACTCAACACGGCAGTCTGTCGGCCGCAGCTGCAACAATGACCCACATTGAACGCCACCGACCTACGAAAGGGGTCAACCGTGTGGTCCTTCCTGTACTTCGCCGTCGCCTTGCAATTGGCCGGAGTCCTCGCCCTGGCTGTCGCCAACTCGGCATACCCACACCGTCGCCGAGGGGTGCGTCTGCTCGCGGCCGCACCCCCGGTGGCCTCGACCGTCACCCTTGTGACCGGCGCAGTCCTCACGATCGCCTCCGGCCAGTACCAGGCCGGCGACGTAACTCTAATCACCCTCATGGCGATCTTCTGCACCGTCGTCAACGTTTTGATCCTCGGACTGTTCGGATTCTGGGCCGAGCTACGCCGCGCGCTGGACAACCGTCGGCGGTCGTCCGGCCCGCCGGACATCGAATCCATTCCCTGACGAAGGGTCCGCATCTAGTGAACGACAGGACGATTCGCGCCGGCACCGACCGCGCCGACTTCGTCGCGCACGTCGCCGAACGCATCCGCACCCATCCCGACCCCCTGCTGAGGGCGCGGGCAGTCCAGATCGTCCTCGCCGCAGACGGCGTGCAGGCGAGCGGCAGCTTGGCAGACCCCAGAGGCGCTGTGATCGCTCACAATGAGCTACGCAGGCGGGTGGACGAGCTGGCCGCGGCCGCGGAGCTGGCCGACCTCAAACAGGACTTCCGCCTCAGCGGACAGCACCCGGCTCGACATGGCGGCGACATCGCCTTCTATGGCTTCTTCGGACTGACGGGTCCAGCAGCGTACCTCCTCGGCGCCTTCGGCTTCGAGCTGCCGCCGTCCCTGGACGGGTTCAACGTCGTAGCAATGGTCATGGCCGCTCTCACCCCCATCGCCGCCTACTGGTGCTACTACACCCTTCACCACTCCGGCCAGGATGCTCGCGGCTGGCAGGGCATAGTTGAACAGGCCGCCCACGTCGCCTACGCCGGTCGCGACGACGACACTCCCGACCAGCCGTCCGTCGCCGGGGACGACGACCTCGCCCGGCGCCGAGCCGCCGCCGCCCGCTCGCTCGATGACCTGCTCGCCGCCTGGGGGCACTACAAACTCGACACCGAAGCCTGGTACCTCACCAAACCCCTGCTGCACGACACCACCGGCACCGTTGCCACCACGGTCGCCTACACCAGCGCCATGACCGATCTCGCGGCCGCCGTCGACGCCCTAGGCGAACACTCCACCGCCAACGACGTCGACCACACACTGGCCCTCGCCGACCGCGCCTGGGCGGCCTGGCACGACGCGAATGACCACGCCGCCGCCGTCGGGCTCGACGATCGCAGCCCCACCGAACGCGCCGCGCTGCAACGCCTCAACAAACTCGTCACCCGACTCACCCGCAGCAGCGCCGACGATCCCGAACTCGCCGCAGTCAAACGCGACATCACCGCCTGCCTCGACCGCATCCACACCGTCTCGGTGTCCTGGGCCGACATCGCCGCACTGCCCGCCCTCGACCAGCAACTCATCCCGCAGTTGCCCACCGGCGCCGCCTGAGGCCACGTCGCCGAGGCGGCCAGCAGGAAGTGTCTGCGATCACAAACGCCAAGTGCGCGCGCGGCGGTGACTACAGCAAAGAGACGATTTGCTAGTGTGGCGGGACGTTCTTCTGAGTTGCCACACCCAACCGAAGATCGTTCCTCACAGGATAGGAGGGGAGGGCGGCGAACTCCCCCGAATGTGCAGCCCCCTCCCCTCCCTCCTGGCTACGCGCGGCGACGACCAGCCGGTGCGGGTCTTCACTGAGGGTCGTGGAGTGTTAGCGCCCGATCTGCTGAAGTAGTTGCGAAATCGGCACTTTCAGCGCTCCGGCGATGCGCGCCAGGGTGATGACGGTTGCCCGCCGCGATCCGTCTTCCACGCCGCGCAGCATGTTGCGCTCGACGCCGGCCTCGAGACCAAGGGCCCGCTGACTGAGGCCCAGTTCCTCGCGGCGGGTCGTGATCGCTTCTCCGAGAGCGCGTAGCAACGCAGGTTCGTCGATGTCGACGGCCATGACGGCTCCTCCTCCCCTGTCGCCCGCCAGGTCGGCGGGCACACTCGGCATGGCTGAGCCTACCGGCGAGGTCGCCACGGGCGGCAGGACGACGGCGGTGCGCCCGGCCGACGCGGGACAGCTACTCACTGCGCGGGTTTCACGATCGTCACGGTCAGCTGGTCGTCGTCGATGTGCTCGTCGAACTCCTCAATGGCCAGCCAGTGGCCGCAGACGTACTGGTCGCGCTCGGAATCGTCCATCGCTGCCCACTGCTCGGGCAGCGGGCCGACATAGCGCTGCACCCGGCGTACCAGATACGACCGCTCGACAACCTCGGTGCGCGCCAGCTCCGGCATCGCTTGCTCGACCAGCCCGACCAGGGCGGCGGCCGCGTCATGTTCAGCGTCGACACCTCCTGCGAGGTCGCAGGCTTGGCGCCACCGCTCGATGCCTGCGGCGATTGCTCGCGCATGAACGCTCATCGGTGTTGCCGCGCAGGTGTTTTCGGTGGTCGTGGCCATGTGCTGCTCCTTCTTTCCTCCGTGCCTCAGTGGTTGCCTATAGGCTACCGTTAATGGTAGTCTATAGGCAACCACTAAGGATGGAATGAGCGAGGAAACGACGATCATGGGGCACATCATCTCGAAGACAGCGGAACATCGACCGGCGCTGCGCCGCAGACGATTCCGTCACGACAACCCGACCGCGCTGGACTTGTTCTCGGGATTCGGCGGATTCACCCAGGGCATCGAGGCCGCCGGATTCGACACCATCGTCGGGGCCAACCACAACCGCTACAAGGTCGAGGTGCACGAGGCCAACCACCCGCATGTCGAGCACTGGATCGCCGATCTGATCAACACCGACTCCGACACCTACCACTCGGTGCGCGAACTCCCGGCGGCCGATCTGCTGGTCGCCGGGGTGACCTGCACCAACCATTCCCAGGCCAACACCCAGCGCGCCTACGAACAGGGTCTGACGTTGTTCGACCTCGACGACCCCGAGTTCGAGGAACGCGCCACCCGATCCGAGCGGGACCGCGCAACGGCCAACTGTGTGCTGCACTACGCCGACCAGCACCACCCCCTGCTGATCCTGGTCGAATGCACCACCGAGTTGCAGTCCTGGGGTCCAGCGGTCCCCGGCCGACGCAAGGTCGGCGACGGGTCGACGTATCGGTGGTGGCTGCGCGAGATCACCAAGCTCGGCTACGAGCACAAGGTGCTCTACCTCAACTCGATGTTCTTCGGCGTCCCCCAGAGCCGGGACCGGCTCTACATCGTGTTCTGGGACCGCACACTGCCCGCCCCCGACCTCGACCACCGCCCCCAGGCGTGGTGCGGCCCCTGCGACGAGGCCGTCGAGGCGATGTGGGCGTGGAAGACCGGCGTGCCCGCGAGCGGATCGGTGCGCTACGGCAAGCAGTACAACTACCGCTGCCCGCGTTGCTTCGGTGAGGTCTCCCCCACCGCCACACCGTCGCTGACCGCCTTGGACCTCACCCACCTGGGAACCCGGATCGGCGAGCGGGCCAAGCCGCTGGCCCCGGCGACCATGGCCCGCGCGGAGCGGTGCCGTCAGAAGTTCGCCGAGTTCCCCGCCGTGCTGATGCCGGCCAAGGCCCAACGCGGCGTGGAACGCCACCCGCTGCAACCGATGTCGACGCAAACCTCGCAGCAAGAGACCGCGCTGCTCAGTACCGGCGCGATCATGGTCGCCGCCGGAAACACCTTCGAGCGCCCCGGATCGCAGTGCCGGACCCGAACCCTGGGGCAGCCGCTGTGGACCCAGACCGCCACCAACGCCACCGGCCTGCTCACTCCCCCGGTCGCGATGGCCATCAACAACTTCCAGGGCGCACCACGCGGCCTCGATGAGGCGCTGCCCACCCAGGGCGGTTCGGAAACCCTGAGCATCGTGTCCTCCGGTGTGGTGCCCTTCCGCAAACACACCACCCCGACCAGCCACGCCCAGGCCATGCCGACGGTCACCGCCGAACAGACCCCCGGCCTGCTCACCGCGACCGGCGACCCCGCGCTGCTCGCGGGCTGGTTCAAGCAGAACGGCAGCACCGGCACCGAGACCGCCGCGCACCCGCTCACCGATCCGCTGGGCACCCTGACCAGCCGCGACACCACCGCCCTGCTGGCCGCCCACTGGCGCGACGCCCTCGCCGAGATCTCCCTCGATGAGTGCTTCTTCCGCATGATGACCCCGCACGAGGTCGGCCGCGGCTGCGGATTCGACCCCGACTTCGGCGACCACAAGGGCACCTTCACCGTCTGGGGCAAAGGCCGCGACCAGATCGACGGCTACGGCAACGCCGTCACCCCACCCGTCCCGCTGTGGATCGGCACCCGCCTACGCGAAGTCCTGCACCCCACCAGCGGATGATGACGTCGACCGCCCCGGCACACCGTGACCACTGTGCCGGGGCATCCGGCCCAGTCCACACGGACGGGCCGCGCTCGGACAGCTCGGAAAGCCTCACCGATCACGCCCGTTGCTATTATTGCTGCATGATTGACGCTGGCCGGTGGGGTGCGATCCGCGACCTGGCTGATCGCCAGTTCGGGCTGTTCACCACCGCCCAGGCCCGCAACCTCGGCGTCGCGCCGTATGTCCTGGCTCGCCTCGCTTCCCGTGAGGCCATCGTCCGGGTACACCACGGTGTCTACGAGGTCCCCGAGTCCTCGGCCTGGACCACGCTCGGTGACTGGGCGGCACAGTGGTTGGCGCTGCACCCCGCCGCTGACATCGAGGACCGCCGCACCCACCCTGACAGCGTGGTGAGCCACGCCGCCGCCGCCCAGGTCCTTCGGCTGGGCACGATCACCGCATCCGGGCTCGAGCTGAGCAGCCCGCATCGCATCAACGTCCGCGACCCGTCGGTGCGCACCTGGCGCCGGCCGATCGGTGACCGCGGCCGCGACTGGGACCTCGTCGACGGACTGCCGGTGACCACACCCGCGCGCACCGTGGTCGACCTGCTGCTCACCCACGGCGACGGCGGGCACATCGGGACCGCGCTGCACACCTGCCTGACCGAATCGCTGGTCGACGCCGACGAGCTGATCGCGGCATGTGATCGGGCCGCGCCGCGCTGGAAGTACGCCTCGGGTGCTGAGCTGTTCGCCTCGTTGCTCGATCAGGCCCAGATGCCGGCCGAACCGGTGCTGGTCGGCTGATGGCGTATGCGTCCGAAGAGGCCTTCCGTGCCGGGCTGAAAGCCCGCCTGTCCGCCGAGGCTCGGACGAGCAGATTCAGCCGTGACGAGCTCGCTCAGACCGTGACCCTCCAGTTGTTCCTGGCCCGGCTGTTCCGTTCCCCCGACGCCGACCAGTGGATCCTCACCGGCGGCACCGCCCTGCAATTCCGGGCGCCGACCCAGGCCCGCCCCACCGCCGACGCCGACCTGGCGACCCGCCTCGACGCCGAACACATGCAGCACTCGCTGCGCCAGGCCGCCCACCCCGGACCCGGCGACTTCGGCGAGTTCGACATCACGATCACCGCGACTCGTAGCCCGGGCTTGTTCGCCGGGCGTATCCGTTACAACCTTGCCGGACAACGGTTCTCCGACGCCACGCTCGACCTCGCGACCCACCGGGAGATGCTGCTACCGCCCGAGACGATCAGCCCGCGCCCGGTGCTCGCGCTCGACGAACTCGACCCCATGCCCGTGATCCGGATGCAGGCCGCCGCCGAGGCAGTCGCCGACAAAGTCGCTGCCCTCTACGAGCTGCACGGCCCCCACGGCGACAGCCCCTCGACCCGCGCCCACGATCTGGTCGACCTCGTCATCCTCGCCCGCACCCAGTCGTTCGACGCCGAGCAGCTGCATGCTGCGATCTGCCACCAAGAACAGCGCCGCGACCTGACGATCCCTGCGCCGTTGGTGCTGCCCAACCCGACCTGGGAGCGCGACTACCCAGAGCGCGCCGCGCACAGCGGCTTGCCGGCGCACCTGCACCAGGCCGACGCCGCGCTCACGGCCGCCAACAGCCTCATCGAACCGATCCTGACGGGCGCGACAGAGAACGGCCAGTGGAACCCCGACGACGGTGTCTGGACTTCGGACAGGCCACGTTCGATTGGAGAACTGCTCGCCGACACCCGTGCTGCACAGGCGGCACCGCGCACACCGGCACCGGGGACCTCCCCGCGGCCATCGTCGCGTAGCACAGAACGCTCCCGCGACCACGGACCCGAGCTTTAGATTTGACCAGCGGCCCCGCCGCAAAGCGGGAATGGCGCAGCGAAGGCAGGAGGACGCGATGCGTGATGTGTTCGGTGAGTGGTACTCCGATGGCGACGATGAGCGCCGCGATTTCGTCACTAAGGCCAGAATCGCGTTGGATGCCAACGTCCTGCTGGGCCTGTACCGGATATCGAAGGAGTCCCGCGAGAAGATCCTCGTCCAGCTCGAACGGGACGATATCCGTCCGCGCCTCTTCCTTCCCTACCGCGCCGGCTTCGAATACCACCGTCAACGACTGTCCGTCGCAGCCGATCACGCCAAGCAATACACCAGAGCGACGAACATCATCTCGGGAGTCAAGGGCAAAGGCGTCAATAGTCAGCTCCTGCAGGAACTTCGCGCGGCTATCAGGGAAGTCAAGGACACCGGAGTACAGAAACGACTACTCGACGCGGCGGACACGGCATTCAAGGAAGCCGCGACTACCATCGACGGAGCGATACGGGCAGAGCGTGAGTCGAATATCCTCCACCCCAAACAAATTCAGACAGATGACCCAATCCGGGATCGTATCGAGAAGCTGTTCACCGATGCCGGTCAGATCGGTCGTCGGCGGACATCGACCGACCTCCGGGCATGGGAGGACCAGGCACGTGCTCGGCTCGCCGCTGCCATGCCCCCCGGGACCGGAGTCGATGAGTCCAAGCGGGACGGCGGGATCGGTGACCCACTCATCTGGATGGAGATGATGGACCTGGCCCGAGCTGTCGAGCAGGACGTGCTGTTTGTGAGCGACGACATGAAGGCAGACTGGCGTCAGATCGTTGACGACAAGGACTTCGGGCCTCTACCTGACCTTCTGCGTGAGTTCGCTGACGAAACCGGCCAGCGATACCACCACGTGAACTCGGACACCTTCCTCGAAGACCTCAACACCTATCTCGACGCCGATGTGGACAACGATGTGATCGACGAGGTCAAGAATGCACGCATTTCTGTCTCCGATTCTGGTTCGAGGATCGTTCTGCCCGAAGAGACTATGGAGCGCCTGAGGGAATGGGTTCGCACCAACGAGGCGTTTGACACGACGCTGCGCTCCGAGGCGTTCCGGAACTTCATGTACGGGGAAGACAATCCCGCATCTAAGTCGTTCCAGAAGTTTATGTACGGGCCAGGCAATCCGGCATCTAACCTCGATGTTTCGTGAGGTGGCGGTCCCTTGTTGAGTGGCCCGGTTGGGTGGTCTGAGGACCGGATTTCGGGCGTGGGCCGTGTGGTGTTGTCCGAGGCGTCGGTGTGCGTCGGGTTTCACGGCCCCGAGGTGTGAATGTCCTTTCTGGATCGAAGGTTGGTCGGCCTGGTGGTCAGGCCGGCGCTGGAAGTGCTGCAAGCCTTGCTAGCCCGTCGAGTAGCAGATCGACGTGCGGAGCGTGGGTGGCCAGCTTCATGCGGGTTCGCCGGGCGTGGCGGCTGATCTTGGCCGCGATCGAGAACACGCGGTGGCGCAGTCGCTTGGGTTCCCACCGGCGAGCAGGGTGATCGGTGAACGCGAGCATCTGCGTCCAGGCGATCAACTCGCAGGCGAGCATCACGATCGCGCACCAGATCCGGTTCTGATCGAAGCCGTGCAGCGGGAGATTCGTCAGGCCACAGTCTTTGGCGGTACGGACCCGGTCCTCACATCGAGCCCGCCGCCGGTGACACAGCTCCAGATCAGCGAGTTGGCCACGGACGGTGTTGGTGGCGAACGCGGTCAGCCGCAACCCATCACGGTCGGTGAACCGCAATTGTGCACCCGGGTGCGGCCTCTCCTTCCGGACGATCACACGCATCCCCTGCGGCCAGCCCGATAGGTCGATCAACCCGGTCAACTCGGCCACCCACGCCCCGTCGCGTTGCACGCCGTCGGCATCGTAGGCCGGGGTCCACGCCTCGGGACTGATCCGGTCGGTTGCGGCCGCGATGGTCTCGGTCAGCCCGAATCCCACTGAATAGGCCAGGCGCCGGCGGGTGAGATAGCCGAGGAACTCGTGGGTGCCGCCGGCCGAGTCGGTGCGTACCAGCACCGACTTGCCGACCCGATACCCCTGCACCGTCGGTAGCTGCTCGAGTGCGGCGGCGGTGACCGTGATGTGGTCGGCGGCGGTGTTGGCGCCGGCGTTGCCGGGCCGCAATTGGATGGCCAGGGGTTCGCCAGTGCCCTGGCTACCGTGATCGACAAACGCACACAGCGGGTGGAAACCGAACCCGCGCTTGTAGGTTGGTGCCGCATCCTGTTTCTCCGAGTGCGCGGTCACCAAGGTTGCGTCGAGATCGACGATCAGGGGATCGCCAGTATCGGCGTCGTGATCGGGGGCGGACGTGGCGGCTGCTGACCAGCACTCTGCCCGGGCAGCAGCGCGGGCGGAGTTGATGGCCGTCAATGCCGCTGGGGCGTCGGCGGCCAACGCCGAGATCAGTCGTGACACCGTGGGGTCAGAGGCGACCTGACCGAATACGGCGGGGTCGGCGCGCAGTTGGTTGATGTCGGCCAGACAATCACCGCCGATCGCGACTGCCACGGCCAGATCCGTGATGATCTTGCCTGGATCGTGGGTCGCCAGGGGTTTACGCCACGGTGTCAACGCGTCCGATAAATCGGTGGTCAGGCCCGTTTTCTCGGCTGTCCGCAGCAACACCGTGGCGCCGGCTTGCGACACTACCCCGGTTCCGGTGCCATCTGCAGACAGCACGGGATAGGGCGACGTAGACTTACTCACCTGAATGGTGCTCCTCGATCTGGTCCGATTGATGACTTCGCAATCTCAATCATCCCAGGTCAGGGCACCATTCTTCATTCACGACACGGAATCAGCGTGAAAGCACGAGGCTAGCTCCCGCACGGCCGCGGACAGCTCATCGCGTGACGATGCCCTTGCCAGAGTGGTGCCTTGTTCTTCGTCCACCGATCCGGGGGCTACAGGTCGTGGCGCTGCTGCGGATCGGTCGTCGGCGGACACGCCAGCCATGAGCGCTGGGGTGTTCGTTGGATTGTGACGATCGGCGAGCGCGGTGGCCGCGGCCCCGCCGGCTACACAGAGAACCACCGCGGCCACGAGCGATCCACTCAGCCCGGCAACGGCCGTCGACCTGGCTGATGCGCCCGAGACCTTCTCGTCGTCGAGCACGTCGAGAAAAGCAGATCGAACTTGCTGACTGCCTTGGCAATCGAGACCGGACGCCCGCTCCCATGGAGCAGTAGGCGGTGCGGCCCTGGGTTCCTGCCGAGATCGACCGTGCGCGGTGTGCGCGGTGGCCCGAAACCCCTATGATCGAACCGGGCTGCGCGCGGCCATACATCATGCGAGCGAGACGTGTATGGACGGCCATCGCGAGGTAGATATGAAGATGAAGACGTCCCGGGCGCACCCCCCGACCGAGCGTGCGACGCGCGCGGGGGAACAGAGGTAGCGGGCCGGATGGACCTGACCACAGCTTCGGGGGAGGGAGGCATCCGATGTCGCCCCGCCGCACGCGCGACACCCGAAGGCTGCGGCCCCGTGGCTCCGAGGGTGAAGGCCGCCGAGGCACCGCGAGGGGACGTGTGCATACCAATGGGGAGCGGGCTGGGGTCAGCTTTGCGATGCCGTGCCAAGGAAGGTCCTTCAGTCCAAGAGTCGTCCCGGATGGAACAGATCGATATCAAACGAGCCACGAACAGGTTACTACTACGTGGGTTAGTTTCTCTCCGCGCGGGCGCGCCGAACCGGCGCCCCTCACGGTTCCATCAGCGTTTTAAGTTGACCAGTGGGTCAGGGCTATGCGCTGGGGCGGAAACAGTTCGCAACGATGACAGCGCCCGACTAAAGCGTTTGCACGAGCGACCCCGCTAGGCGCGGTAGAAGCCCCACGTTGCCGGAGGCCTTGAACTACGTCGATGGTAGTAGTGCCACAGTGGTAGTAGTGCCACAACGGTGCAGCGCCCCTGAGCACAACCATGGACCAACCGAAGGACGGCTGTCTACCGGTTACGGCCTCGAATAGCACTTCATTCTTTGGAGCCGATCGCCGCTGTCCTCCGTGATCTGGGCCGTGCAGACCGGGACGACGGTCAGAGGCCGAATGCGCCGCCGCTGACGAGGATGACGATTCCGAGAACGATCAGCACGAGCGGGAACAGGATGTGTTCCCACCGTTCCAAGATCTCGGCGATGGCCTTGCGGGTGGTGAGGAACTTCGCGGTGAACACCAGCACGGCGACCAAGAGCAGGAACACGACCGAGTAGGCGACGATCGCCGCTGTACCCACGGTCGCGAAGACCGGGACGTAGACGCCGATGTTGTCGCCGCCGTTGGCGAAGGTCACCGCCGCCACCGTCCAGACCGCGACCTTCTTGCCCTCGAACCGTTCATCGTCGTCGCCGTTGTTGCGCCATGCTCTCCAGGCGGCGAGCAGACCGAGCAGCAGAGGAATGAGCCCGAAGTAGGCGATGGCTTCTTCGGGCAGCAGCGCCGTGACTCCCAGCGCTACGAGGACCGACGCGGCGAGGATCGCTCCGAAACCGAGATATTGTCCGGTCGCGATGGCGGCCGTTGTTCCGCGGGTTCCCGCGCCGCGGGCGAAGAACAGCGAAAGCACGATGATGTCGTCGATGTTGGTCACCAGGAAGAGTCCGATGGCCTGCAGGATCGAGGTAACCATTCCGGCGGATGCCCTTTCTCTGGGAGTGCACTGCTGCTCGGCTGACACGCAGTTGTGTCGCGTGCCGTAGCCGCTGTCATGGGAGTGGCTATTTCAGTTTCGATCACGCGCCGGTGATGTCGGCGCGGGCGCAGGAGTGTGGTTGGGGAGTTTGGCGGCGATGGCCGCGGCCAGTAGTGCGCTGATGGCGGCGCTGGCAAGGAACACTGCGGACATGGCGTGGCTGTAGGCGTGGGCGCTGGACGCGGCCAGATCGGCGCCCGCTGGGCCGGGAATCTGGGTCGCGGCAAGTTGCGCTCCGGCGATGTTGTCACGCGCCGCGCTGACCACTGGTTCGGGCAGGCCGCTCAGGTGGGGGTCGAGGTCGCGGGTGTAAACGACGGTGAGCAGGGTGCCCAGGATCGCGACGCTGAACGCGGCACCGACCTGTCGAATGGCCATCAGCAACCCAGCTCCTGCGGCGCTGCGATGCTCGGGCAGGCTCGCCATGACCGCGTCGACAGCCGGCGCCAACGCCAGCCCGGCTCCCAGGCCCACGGTCGCCAGGCACACCGCGACGAAGCCGTAGCCGGAGTCGACGGTGATGCGGGATGCGAGCACGAATCCGGCCGCGGCGATCACCATGCCGGTGGCGATCGGGATTTTGGCGCCGAGTCGGGTCACGATCTTGTCCACAGCGGCTGCGGCGACGATGATCGCCAGCACCAGAGGCACCAAGCGCAGGCCGGTGCCGAAGGCGTCGTGGTAGCGCAGTATCTGCAGGTATTGCGGCAGCACGAACAGCACGCCGACCAGGGTGAAGGTGCCCGCGGTTGCGGCCAGGGTGGGCCAGGTGAAGGCCGGATTGGTGAACAGTGCCAGATCGACCAATGGGTCGCGGGCACGGCTTTCCCACACCAGAAATCCCGCGATCAGCCACACACCGGCCGCCAGAGCCGCGAGCACGACGGGATCGGTCCACCCGTACGCGGGAGCCTGGATGATGCCGAATACCAGCGCCGCCGTACCGGGCACGGCGGTGAGGATCCCGAGCCAGTCCAACGCCGGTGCATGCGGGTCGACCGATTCGGGCAACAGCACCACACAGGCAACCAGGGCGGCGACACCGACCGGGACGTTGATCAGAAACACCGAGCCCCACCAGAAATGCTGCAGCAGCCAGCCACCGACGATCGGCCCCAGCGGCAACCCGACACCCAGTGCACCGACCCACACCGCGATCGCGCGGCGACGCTGGTCGGGGCCGAACAGGGTCGGCAGGATCCCCAGCGACAGCGGCACGATGATCGCGGCCCCGATGCCCATGACCGCGCGGGCGGCGATCAGCGAGCCGGTGGACCCGCTGAAAGCGGCCCAGGCCGAGGCGGCGACGAAGGCGACCAAACCTATCAGCAGCAGCCGTTTGCGACCGTAGCGGTCACCGAAGCCGCCGGCGGGCAGCATGAGCGCGGCGAAGACCAGGGTGTAGGCGTTGACGATCCACTGCAACTGGGTGGTGCTCGCGCCGAGGTCTTGGGCCAGGGTGGGCAGGGCGACGTTGAGAACCATCAGGTCCAGCCCGACGGTGAGCAGGGCGACGACCAGCGCCGCCAGCCCTGCCCACCGACGTGACGGGCCCGGCTCAGTCCCGGTCGTCGGCGTGGTGTTCGGGTGAGAGTGGTTCTCGCTCATCGGAGTTTCCGATCAGAGTGGCGATGATGAGGGCGGTCGCGCCGAGCACGATGAAGGTGTCGGCGAGGTTGAAGGTGGGCCACCAGCCGGTGTGCAGGTAGTCGGTGACCACACCGTCGGGGGCCCGGTCGATGACGTTGGCGGCGGCACCGCCCAGGATCGCGGCGAGCGCGACGCGGGTGAGCAGGTTCGCGCGCGGCGCGACCACCCATCCGCCGACCGCGACCGCGGTGGTGATCACCGTGGTGAGCGTGAGCATCACCCAGCTCGGTGCGTCGGCGGCGATCGAGAACGCCGCTCCCGGGTTGAACGCCAACTTAAGGTCCACCGGACCCGCCTCGATCGGGGCCCCGGCCAGCGTGGTCTGCGCCCACGCTTTGAGCGTGAGGTCGATACCGGCCAGCGCGGCCGCGGCAGCGACCCACCGCAGTCGCCGCCCCCACCGCGACACGGTGGGAGCAGACGACGCGGTGGCGGTCACGCGGGCGCTCCGGCCAGTACCGGTGCGGGCTTTGCCGCCGAATCGGTCAGCGAGGCCAGGGGTTTGGTGCGTCCGGCGCGGACACCGTTGGCGATGACGACGATCTCGGCGAGTTCGTGCACCAGCACCACCGCCGCCAACCCGAGAATCCCGAACAGCGCGAGCGGGATCAAGATCGTGATCAACCCCAACGACAAACCGACGTTTTGCAACATGATCCGGCGAGCCCGACGAGCGTGCTCGAGAGCCCGCGGCAGGTGCCGCAGGTCCTCACCCATCAACGCCACATCCGCGGTTTCGATAGCGACATCGGTGCCCATCGCGCCCATCGCCACACCGAGGTCGGCGGTTGCCAGTGCGGGGGCGTCGTTGACGCCGTCGCCGACCATCGCGGTGAACCGGTCGCTGCGCAGTTCGCCCACGATGTGGGCCTTGTCCTCCGGGCGCAGATCCGCGTGCACGTCCTCGATCCCCGCCTCAGCGGCCAGAGCGGCGGCGGTGCGGGCGTTGTCACCGGTGAGCATCGAGACCCGGATTCCCAGCGCGTGCAATCGGTCGATGACCTCGTGTGCCTCGGGCCGCAGTTCGTCGCGCACAGCGATCGCACCGATCACCTGGCCGTCGAGCTCGATCAGCACCGCGGTCGCCCCCGCGTGCTGCATCCGTTCCACATCGGCGGCCAGAACACCCGGTTCGATCCAGCCCGGACGGCCCAGCCGCGCCCGGCGTCCGTCGACGCGGCCGGTCAACCCGGCACCGGTGACCGCCTCGACGTCGGTGGCGGGAGTGACGGTGTCGACGGCGGCGAGGATGGCGCGGGCGAGGGGATGTTCACTGCGCGATTCCAGCGCGGCCGCGACCGCCAGCACCCGGTCCCCGTGCACACCGCCGGTGGCGGCGATCTCGACGACGGCAGGCTTGTTCGCCGTCAGCGTGCCGGTCTTGTCCAGCGCGACCTCGCGCACCCGGCCCATCGCCTCGAGTGCGGCACCGCCCTTGACCAGCACACCCAGCTTGCTCGCCGCACCGATCGCGGCGACCACGGTCACCGGCACCGAGATCGCCAGCGCGCACGGTGAGGCGGCGACCAGCACCACCAGCGCACGTTCGATCCAGGTGACCGGATCCCCGAAGAGCGCGCCAATCACCGCGATGGCTGTGGCGGCGATCATGATGCCGGGCACCAGCGGTTTGGCGATCTTGTCGGCCAAGCGTTGAGCGTCGCCCTTGCGGGCCTGCTCGGCCTCCACGATCCGCACGATCCGTGCCAGGGAGTTGTCCTCGGCGGTCGTGGTGACCTCGACGGTCAGCACACCGGTGCCGTTGATCGCCCCGGCGAACACCTCCGCGCCCGGCCCGGCTTCTACCGGTACCGATTCGCCGGTGATCGCCGAAACATCCAGCGCGCTACGCCCGTCGACGATCACCCCGTCGGTCGCGACCCGCTCACCGGGGCGCACCAGCATCCGATCCCCGACGCGCAGCTCGGCAGGGGCGATGACGGTTTCGGTGCCGTCGCGTAGCACGGTGGCCCGGTCCGGTACCAGGTTCAACAGGGCGCGCAGCCCGCGGCGGGTGCGCGCGACCGCGTACTCCTCGAGGCCCTCGCTGATGGAGAACAGGAACGCCAGCATGGCGGCTTCGCCGACCTCGCCGAGGATCACCGCGCCGATCGCGGCGATCGTCATCAGCGTGCCGACACCGATCTTGCCCTTGGCCAGCCGTTTGAGCGTGGAGGGGACGAAGGTGTATGCACCGACGAGCAGTGCGGCGATCTCCAACCCCAACTCGACGGCGCGTGGGCCGCCGGTCCAGCCGACGATCAGTGCCGCGACCAGCAGCACTCCGGCGACCGCGGCGGCGCGCAGTTCACTGACTTCCCAGAGCTTTTCGGGTTCGCGTTCCTCGGCCTCGCCGTCACCGGCGGGTTCGTCGTGGCCGCAGCCGCATGCGTCGCTCATGCTCGTACCTCCGCGCTCTCCGTCTCGGTGGTGGAGTCGGTGCCGTAGTTCGGGCACAACGCCACCGCATTGCCTGTCGCCGCGAGCAAGGTCTCTGCCGAGGCGAGTAGGTCCATCAACTCCGGGCGGGCCAGGCTGTAGAACACCTGCCGCCCTTGCGGGCGGCCCACGACCAGCCCGCAGTCGCGCAGGCACGCTACGTGCGCCGATACCGTTGACTGAGCCAGTCCGAGCCCGGCCATCAGGTCCAAGACCCGCGCTTCCCCGCACGCCAGCCGGTGCACGATCGCCAACCGTGTCGCATCGGAGAGGCTGTGGAACAGGGCCACCGCCGGATCCAACCCCTGCGTCTCGACGAGGCAACCCCCGCCATCATTAATCGCCATAAAGCGATGATAGCGGCGAAAGCTATTGATATCGAGTGAGAGTGTGATTAATCTCGTTTCAACGATTACATCGTGATATGGCGATCAATTCGTGGTCGCTACGGAGGGAGGACGCGTGAACCAGCAGAAGTCCGCCGTCGTCGAGAACTCGCCTCAGCAACCATCGCCGCCGGGCTCGCCCGGAGTGCTATATCGGTGGGGCGTTCTGATGGCCCGGCGCAGACGTGCGGTCCTGGCGGTCTGGGGACTGCTGCTGGTGGTGTGCGCGGTGGCCTACCCGCTGCTCGAGAACCGGCTCGGTGCGATGGATTTCGGTGTCGAGGGCTCGGAGTCCACCGAGGTGGATCGCCTGGTTGCCCGGCACTTCCCGCAGTTCGGTACGGAACAGGCGGTCATCGTGCTGCAGTCTGGCGCGGTCACCGCCACCGACGCCGAGTTCCGTGCAGCGGTGGCTCGCACGATCACCGCCGCCACCGCGGTCGAGGGCGTGGTCGACGTCGTCGGCCCCTACGACGGGCTGCCCGGATCCCAGATCTCGGCCGACGGTCACGTCGCGATCGCGCTCGCCGGCATGGACGGCGACATGGCCGAACGCGCGAAAGTCGCGCGCGACCTGCAAGACGCCATCGCCACCACCGGCGACGATTCCATCGACGTAGGGGTCACCGGGTACTCGGCGGTACAGAACGCGGCCACCGAACTGCAGAACGCCGACCTGGCCCGCGCCGAGGCAATCGGCATCCCGGTCGCGCTGGTCCTGCTCGTCCTCGCCCTCGGCGCCCTGGCCGCAGCGGCGGTCCCGATCGCAGTGGCCATCGCCGGGATGCTGACCGCGGTCGGAGTGTTGTTCACCCTCACTGCTGTGACCGCGTTCGATTCGCTGACCGTGGCCATGGCCACCATGGTGGGCCTCGGCGTCGGTATCGACTACGCGATGTTCATCGTCAGCCGCTTCCGCGAAGAACTCACCCACCACACCGGGCCAGACCATGCCGCGATCAGCGGCGCCGTCGGTCGCTCCCTCGCCACAGCAGGCAAAACGATTCTGGTCTCGGGCTTGGTGGTGATGATCTCGCTGTGCGCGTTGATCATCATCCAGGCACCGATCTTCCGTGGCATCGCCATCGGCGTCGCCACCGCCGTCACCAGTATGCTCACCGTCGCCGTCACCCTGCTACCCGCCCTGCTCGCCGCCTTGGGCCCGGCTGTCAACCGCGGTAGTCTCCCGGCCCGCTGGCGCCCTGCCGACAGCGCCACCGACGCTCCCGGCGTTCTCGGTGGCCGCTGGGCGCGCTGGGCGTATCTCGTCATGCGCCGACCCGTCCTCTTCGGCACCGCGGCCGCAGCGGTGCTGGTCCTCGCCGCGCTGCCGGTATTCGGGATCCGCTACGGCCTCGACATGGGCACCACCGCCCTCGACGACACCCCGACCGGACGCGCCAGCACCGCATTGAACACCAACTTCCCGCCCGGAGCACTCTCCCCGGTCGAGATCATCGCCACCGGCCCCAGCGACACCCCACTCACCGCAGACGCCGAAGCACGGGTCAACCGATTCCTGACCGAGATCGACGGCGACGCCCGCATCGACACCGTCCTGCCCGCCCAGCTCAATGACGGTCGAATGCTCGCGATGGCGATCCCCTCGGTCACCTTCGACTCGATGGCCGCCACCGACCTCGTCCGCGACCTGCGCAACACAGCCGCCGGCGCAGCCGGAGCCGAGATCCGCATCGGCGGCAGCACCGCCGAATTCGTCGATCTCTCCGACGAAATGACCACCAAACTTCCGCTGGTCGTAGCCCTGGTGCTGACCGCCTCGCTGGTCTTCCTCATCGCCGCTTTCCGCAGTATCGCCTTACCCCTCAAGGCCATCGCGATGAACCTGCTCGCCACCGGCGCCGCCCTCGGTATCACCGTCGCGGTGTTCCAGTGGGGTCTGGGCGAGAATGTCCTCGACTTCACCAGCCCCGGATTCGTGCAGGTCTACCTACCCACCGTGGTGTTCGCGCTACTGTTCGGGCTCTCGATGGACTACGAGGTGTTCCTGATTCGTCGCATCCGCGAATACTGGGACGCCAGCGGCGACAACCAGCGCGCCGTCGCGGCCGGGCTCACCCACACCGCACGCCCCATCACCGCGGCCGCCGCGATCATGATCGCCATCTTCGCAAGCTTCCTCACCGCCGACATCCTCGAACTCAAACAACTCGGACTCGCCCTTGCCGTCGCCGTCGCCATCGACGCCGTCCTCATCCGCCTCGTCCTCGTCCCCGCCCTCATGCGCCTGCTCGGCGGCTGGAACTGGTGGCTGCCCGCCCTCAGGTTTCGCCCACCCAACACTCGCGCACCACGGGCCGCCGCTGAGTAGCGCGGCGATCAGACCAGGTTGATTCGTCGCGGACACGGGACCGGCCGCCGGGGCCACACCGCCCTCGGGGGCAACCGTCACGGCCGGTCTGACCTTCGAGTCGAGTCGAAGGTTCAGGGTCGCGGGGTGGTGATGATGCGTATTACCCAGCTGGCGCGGCGGAGCGGTGTCCCTGCCACCAGCTGCGGCTCTACGTCGGATCTGGCCGAGTTCGTGGAGGCCGGACCGTTCCTGGAAGCGTTCCTCGTGTTGATCGTCATCCCACTGACGCTGGCGTGGCTCACCCCAGGTGTACCGCGCGCCGGGACCGGGCAGCGGGTCTCGGCGCGCGGTGAGCACCGGCGATGGCGCCGTTGATGGCTACGGTGCTGATCACCGTGGTGGCCTCGCAGGCGCCAAACTCGGTGACGGCCTGAGCCAGGTCGCGGCGGTGGTGCGGGCCGGAGTGCCCGCGTCGCCGGAAGGTGTGGCTGCGCAGCCCTCATCGCAGCCGCGGGCGCGAGTCATTGGCGGGACCAGATCAGTCCGAGGAGCCCGAGTCCGATGGGCGAATCCGAGCGGTTGGAGCCATGACAGGCTCACCAGCAGCGTGCCGCTGCTCAGTGCTACGGCCGCGATCAGCAGCGGGGCACCACCGCGCAACAGCCCAGGCAGCAGTGCCGCGGTCCCGATGCAAGCCCGCCAGCGGCGTGTCTAGGTCGCAGCAGCCACAACGGCCTCCCCCGCAGCTCGCCGAGCCACCGCTGCCTGGCGCTGGGTTCGGTGTCGATGGGACAGGGCAGCAGGGGGATTCGCTGCGCTCGAGCAGGTCTTCGCGTCCGGCCGCCAGCGCGGCGGCCAGGGTGTCGCCGGACCGCGGTGAGTTCGGCGAGCTCGGCATCGACCTCGGCGAGCTTGACACCCAGTCCCAGCCGCGGTGAACCCGCCGACGGTGAGCGGCTGCCGAGACGTGAGGGCTGTCGAGGGCGTTCATGTCCGGTCACCGTCCGGTACCTGGTCGATGCGGGTGCAGCACGTCAGGGCGGCGGCGTTGTCGGCCGCGAGCAACCGGGCGAGCAGCACCAGTTCGGCCACGCGCGGGTCTCCGACCGTGTACCGCAGCTTCTTGCCGTCGCGGCGCGCGACGATGTATCCGCAATCGGCCAGACACGACAGGTGCACCGACACCCGCGGCTGGGAGATGCCGGCGTGCGCGACGCAGTCGGCCGAGGTGCGTTCGCCGGCGAGGATGTATTCCAGCAGCTTCAACCGGGTCGGATCCGACAGGGCGCGAAAGAACTTCGCCGTCGTATCCAGATGTGTGCACGCCAGCTCGTCGCCGGGCACGGCGGTCGTGGACCGGGACATGGGGCACCTCCACACCACTTGAACTATTCGCTTAAGCGCATAGTATGAGCCCTGTAGGTATTCGTCAATGCGAATAGCAGCCGTTGGCTGGCGACGCGGTTGCTCAACCCCTCAGGAGGCAGGCGTGGCCACGACACAATCCCGTCCGGATCTGGCGATCGTCGGGTCCGGTTCGGCGGCGTTCGCCGCCGCTATCGCCGCGGTCGGCCACGGCAGGTCCGTGGTGATGATCGAGCGCGACACCGTCGGTGGCACCTGCGTGAACGTCGGGTGTGTGCCGTCGAAGACGTTGCTGGCCGCCGCGGAGGCCCGCCACGCCGCAGCCGCCGCCGACCGGTTTCCCGGCCTGGGTGCCGCTGCGGTGCCGCTGGATTTTCCGGGCCTGATCGCCGGTAAGGACGCGCTGGTCGCGCAGCTGCGGGCAAACAAGTACATCGAGCTGGCGGGCGAGTACGGGTGGGAGATCGTCTCCGGCACGGCAGTGTTCGACGGCACGAGTGCGGCGCCGGGGTTGCGGGTCGGAGCGAACGACGGCGGGACCCGGGTGATCGAGGCTGGCCATTACCTGATCGCGACCGGTGCGACGCCGTGGATCCCGCCGATCGACGGTCTGGTCGAGGCCGGGTATCTGACCTCGACCACCGCCATGGACCTGAAGCGGCTCCCGGAGTCGCTGATCGTGATCGGCGGCAACACTGTCGGGCTCGAACAAGCCCAGTTGTTCGCCCGCCTCGGCGCCCGGGTGACGGTGATCGAGGCCCTGGGGCGGCTGGCGCCGGGCGAGGAACCGGAAATCTCGGCCGCGATCGAGGCTGTCTTCGCCGATGAGCATATCGCCGTGTTGACCGCGGCCACCGTCGAGAAGGTCCTGGCCGGTGGCGGCCACAAGCTGGTGAGCGTGCGCACTCGGGCCGGGGTCAGCGAGCTGCGGGCCGAACACGTGTTGGTCGCGACCGGTCGCCGCCCGAACACCGCGGGGCTGGGCCTGGAGGCGGTCGGGGTCGGTGTCGACGGGCGCGGCGCGGTGATCGTCGATGACCGTCAGCGCACCGGCAATGCCCGGATCTGGGCGGCCGGGGACGTGGCCGGGGGCCCGCAGTTCGTGTATGTGGCCGCCGCGCAGGGAACGCTGGTGGCCGACAACGCGTTCGCCGACGCGGATCGGGTCCTGGACTACGCCACAGTGCCGCGGCTGACGTTCACCAGCCCCGCCATCGCCGCCGTGGGGCTCACCGAGGCCGAGGCGGTGACGGCCGGATACCGGTGCCGGTGCCGGACGCTGGCGTTGTCGAGTGTGGCGCGGGCGCTGGTCAATCGCGATACCCGTGGCCTGGCCAAGATCGTCGCCGACGCCGATACCGGCCGGATCTTGGGCGTGCACGCGCTGGCCGAGGGTGCCGGAGACCTGATCACCGCCGCCGGATACGCGATGACCGCGGGTATGACCGTCGACCGGCTCGCCCACAGCTGGGCGCCGTATCTGACCATGGCCGAAGCGTTGAAACTGACCGCCCAGACCTTCACCACCGACGTGACGAAACTGTCCTGCTGCGCAGGCTGACGATCTCCTCCAGGAAAGGCCGAGATGAACGGGCACATGACGATCGGCGTGTTGTCGGCGCGGACCGGGGTGAGGGTGAAGGCGTTGCGTGAATACACCGACCTCGGGCTCATCCACACCCTGGGGCGCAGCGCGGCCGGCTACCGCCTGTACACCGATGACGCACTGTGGTGTGTGCGGTTCATCGGCGAGCTGCGCGGGCTTGGGCTCACCATCGCCGAGATCTGCCAGCTCACCGATGACGCCGTCGATAGTGGAGACGGAGCGGTCGGCGCGCGTCTGGCCGAGCTACTGGAGCGGTCGCGACAGCGGCTGCACCGCCGGATCAGCGACGCCCAGCAGATCCTCGACCGCATCGACGACTTCACCAGCATCCACCGTGCGCGGTGGGCCGCCGACGATGTGTGCTGGACCGAGGTCCGTGCCGATGCCCGACGCGGGCTTGACTCTGCCCCCGGGGGCAGACCCTACCGTCATCGACATCGCACCCGACGCATTCTCGGAAAGGCTGACTCTCATGAGCACCGACTCCATTCCCGCCGACGTTTTCGCCACGATCGCACCAGCCGACCGTGACCGGGCGCTGCTGCGGGCCGCGCTGCGGCTGCTGGCCCACGGAGCGCCGGTCACCGTCACGGAGTTGGCGGCCGCAGCCGGTGTCGACGCCGGAGATCTCGAAGAGACACCGATCGGCGCCGACATCGAATACGACGAGCAGGGCCGGGTCCTCGGGTGGGGATTGACCCTGAATCCGACCCCGCACCGATTCACCGTCGCAGGCCATCAGCTCTACACCTGGTGTGCGCCCGACACGCTCGTCTTCCCCGCCGTGATCGGGGCGAGCGCACACGTCGAATCCGAGTGCCCGGTTACCGTCAGCGCCGTGCGATTGACCGTCGATCCAGTCACGGGAGTCACCGACCTGCAACCGGCCGCCGCGATGGTGGCCTTCGTCGACCCCGCCGGGATCCGGGGCGGGCAGGTCCGCGCCACCTGCTGCAATCCGCAGATGTTCCTGGCCACTCCCGACGCCGCCGAGCAGTGGCGATCCGAGCATCCTGGGATGACCGTGCTACCGGTCGCCGACGCCTACACCCAGCTCGCACGCCCACTGGCCGAGGCGCTCATCGACCCGGCCGGCGAGGCGCCGTGCTGCTGACTCAGAACAGGGTGTCGCGCACCCACAAGGGCCGGTACCCGGTCGGGCCGAGCTGGGCGAGTTCGGCGTCGATATCGGTCTTGAACGCGCCGAAGAAGACCTCCGATCACACCAAGAGGTCAAGCCGCGATCTCGAAGGACGCGTCCTGAGCGGGCCCGAACGCCTTGATCGGGTCGTAGTGCTGACCGGTTTGCAAGCAGTAGTGGAGCTGCCCGAGCAAGCGGTCGAAGAGGTGCCGAAGCGCAGCGGCGTGCCGATCGCCGCGGTCGCGTCCTCGGCGTTAATGGTCTTGGGGTGCGCCGGCTTTCGCCATCGCGGCGAACGCCCAAAGGAATCCTGCAGCGTTGAGTCGGTTGTTCTTCACCACGCGGCGGGTAATCGAGATGCTGCGCCCGGAGGCCCGCGTGATCAGCACAGAACCGGCGTAGGTCCTTCAGCGAACGGGCGTCGGTGAACCGCTCGCGGTCGTCGCCGATCTCGCCGAGCACCCGAGCGCCGGAGAGGTCAGCCAGGCCAGGAAAACTGGTGATCACCGCGTAGTCGGGGTACTGCTGGAATGCCTCGGTAGTGGCCTCGGTGAGCTGATCCACGGCGGCGCATTCAGCATCGACGCCACCCAGCAGCGCGAGGGCCTGGCGGCCGAAGGCATCCGCTGATCTACAGATCGAGAGTCAGGGTGGCGGTGCGCGCTCGAGATACGCACGGGTAGATGACTCCGGTGACGAGCGCTACTGACACGAGTGACGAATCCCCAGGTCGCCAACTGACATCCAAATGACGGATCTCAGGCCACGTGTTGCATCTGATGCAATATGCAGGGGCTTACTTGACATAAGATAGGGGCTTCACCGTAGGCGGCTTTGTAGGCGGCCGCGAACCGTGCCACATGAGCAAACCCATTGTCGTAGGCGACGTCTGCAACGGTGGCTGCGCCTCGAGTTCTGTCGGAACGGGTGGAGAGTGTCAGAGCGCCGCGGTCAGATCGTGGGGGTCAAGTGCGAGCGTCGACAGGGTGTAGAGCGAGTCCTTCTTTCGGATGGAAATGGGCATGTATGCGATTGAGTCGTTCGATCCACTCGATGCCGGTGAGTGAGTCTGGTCCGTGGTCGAATGGGCAGGTTCAGTCCTTGGACTGCGGTCGACATGAGTAGTGCGCGACTGTGTGGTGCCTAGGTGGTCTGGTCGTCGACTGTGGCGTCGCCGGCGTTGTGTTTGACCGACTCGATCCCGGTTCGCGCTGAGGCCTTCGACTCATATGCGTGGCTGGCGGCGATGATTTCGCCGTTGGCTGCTTCAGATGGAAACGGTTCTTGCCGGGCCTCGTCGGTGAACAGTTCGAACTTCGCGGCCATCGTTGGGGTTCCTTCCGGTCGGGAGTGCCGCAGTCACTACAAATCGAATATGCGCGACCGTGGGCTCGACTTCTCCCCTCGAGACCTGATCCGGTGCTGATTTGTCCCTGGCCTTGCGGTCCTGCACAACGCTGGATGTGCGGCGTCGGCGATGCCGGTATCTCATTCTTATTCATCGGTACCATCCGTCGTTAGGTGACGAATCCTGACACCAGCGGGCGCGGCGGTCACCACGCCTGCCGTTCACGTCTCTCGCCGAGTGTGCAGACCGAGTATGATCCAGGCGCCAGGTCTCGATGAGTCCGCAAAATCTGTAGACGATTGAGCGCGATGTCGAGATTGTGGATGGCGCGGTGATGGTTGGGCCCGCCAGAGACGTGTAGTGCCAAGCTGGATCTCTCCGCCGTGAGAGCGAGTCTTTCAGCCGCCCGCACTACTAATTTCCGGGGGGACACAGCTCCTCGCCCCTGGATAATTTCGGCCGCCCGCTCGACTTCGGGCCGATGGCGGCGAGTAGGTATTTTGCGCGGTGGGAGGTGTTGCGCGCTTCGCGGACGGCGTCGAAGGGGTACAGCTCATTCAGACGATATGTTGTGACGAGTGCGGTCAACAACTCGACGACCTCTGCTAGGTCTGCGTGGTCACCGGCTGCGTCGCGCGGTCGTCGCGCCCGGGTGTCGAGCCGAGCGCGTATTAACAGCCGGTGCCGATCGAGTTCAAGGGCGAGCAGTAGCCCCTGCAGGCGTGTGGTTGCGCGGCTCTGCTCAAGTGGGACCATTCGGATCAGCCTCAATCCTCAGTTGCCGCAGAATGTCGGTTTGCGTCGCTTGGTTGGTCGACGTGACAAGCCAGCGGCGCGCGTCCGAGAACTGGATCTGTGAGCTTTGCCCGCGAGGGTGGGGAAAGGTCCACGAGATCGAGGGTCATCAATCGCCTGAAACGCCCCGGGTTTGTCGGAGGCTCTCGAATCTGTGAAGGATGGAGAGCATGGCAGCACCACGGAAGTACAGCGTTGAGCTGAAGGAGCGGGCGACGCGGATGGCGGTGGAGGCCCGCAAGGACCCAGCCACGCGACCAGGGGCGCTCAAACGGATCGCCGATCAACTCGGTGTGCACCCGGAGGCGCTTCGCACCTGGGTCAAGCAGGCCGAGATCGATGGCGGGGACCGCCCGGGGACCACGACCAGCGAGGCTGAGCGGATCGCGCAGCTGGAACGGGAGAACCGGGAGTTGCGGCGGGCGAACACCATCTTGAAGCAGGCATCAGCTTTCTTTGCGGCGGAGATCGACCGCCCACAGCGTTGATCGTGGAGTTCGTCGCCGCTTTCCGCGACGAACACGGAGTCGATCCGATCTGCGCGGCCCTGCGCGACACGGCCGCCCAGATCGCTCCGTCCACAGTCCGAGCCCATCTGAGCTCTCGACGAGTCGAGGCGCCACGGGTGGTCCGTGACCGCGAGATCCTCGGTGAGATCCGCACCGTGCATGCCGACAATCTCGGCGTCTACGGTGCCCGCAAAGTCCACGCCGAACTACGCAGAAAGGGTATCGGCGTGGCCCGGTGCACCGTCGAGCGGTTGATGAAAGCTGATGGGCTGCAGGGGATAACGAGATCCAAGACGCGGAAGACCACGCACAGCGAGGGGGCCGAAACTCCGCAGCCGGCCGATCGTGTCGAACGGCAGTTCACCGCGGCGGCGCCCAACGCGCTGTGGGTGGCGGACCTGACCTACATCCGCACACACTCGGGGTGGGTGTATGCCGCGTTCATCCTCGACGTCTTCTCAAGGATGGTCGTGGGCTGGCAGGTCTCGACCACCATGCACACCGACCTCGCGCTCGACGCCTTGGATATGGGGTTGTGGGCGCGGTCGCGTGCCGGCCAGGGCGTGGCCGGGCTGATTCACCACTCCGACCGCGGAGTGCAGTATCGAGCCATCCGCTACACCGAACGTCTCGCCGAAGCAGACGCAGTGACTTCTGTTGGCTCCAAGGGTGATTCGTACGACAATGCGATGGCCGAGGCGTTCAACTCGTTGTTCAAGGCCGAGTGTATCCGTAACCCAGTCATGCGCCCTCGCGGTGGCTGGGGCGGTGTCGGCGAGGTCGAGATCGCCGTCGCCGAGTACATCGACTGGTTCAACCACCGCCGCCTGCACGGCGAGATCGGGCACGTCCCACCCGTCGAGTACGAGACCACCTACTGGTCGACCCACACAGTCACCAGCTACCGTGAGAACCCGGTCCCGGCAGTCGCTGGAACCAAGTAAACGAGCCCCCAGCAAACCCGGGGCGATTCAGATTGCTTCGAGACCCTCGTTCCCGGCGCCCACGCCCGATGGCCACAGAATACGAAGGTGGTTAGTAGAAGTGGGGTGTGATGCGGGTGTGCTGAGGAGATGGTTGGGCATGACTGACGGTGTCGAGGTGCGGCGTGCGGGTCGGTTCGGCCCGCGCGGTCCTGCCCGTACGATCTCCCGTGCGGTGGGTCTTGCTGTGGTGATGTTTGAGGCGGTGGCCGCGTTCTGGCTGGTGATGCTGCTCCGAACGTCGGATCTCGTGCCATCCGACCCCCGCTCAGGAGTCGGGCGCGGTGATCCGGTTGAGCTGCGGGTGCTGACCGCTGTGGATGTGCACGACTGGGTGTCGGCTCTGAGTGCTGCGGCCTTCGCTGCGGGTGTGGCCGGTGCGCTGGTGGCGCGTCTACTCCCAGCAGTCAAGGGGCGCGCGACCGGTTGAGTAGTCGGGCCTGGGCCTCGCCGGAGTTTCCCTTGTCGGAGGGTTTCTATGGCTTAGGCTTTGGTGCCGCCGCCGCGGGTGTGGCGAGGTTTAAGGGTGAGGTATTCGCTGAGCACTTCACGCTCGGCGGGTGTCACGGTCTGGGCGAAGTGCATCAGTACTGCCGCGGAGTCCCCGCTGGCGTCGAGGACCTGACGCAAGGTGCGTGAGGTGGCCTCTTCACGGGTCTGCATGGGGAAGTACCGGTAGGCGCGGCTGACTTTTTCTCGACCGACGAACCCTTTTTTGTGCAGGTTGGTGACGACGGTGAGCACTGTGGTGTAGGCCGGTTCGCGGTCGTGGAGTTCCTCGACTAGGTCGTGCACCGACATCGCCGCACCGGCTGACCACAGCACGTCCATCACTGCGCGTTCCAGTGAACCCAGCCCAGTCATTTTCACCCACCATCTCTAGATGCGGGTCAATCTTACGACGGACTACCTCAGTTAGTAGCTTGGTCCCGTTGGAGCGCATCGGCAGCGCCGCGACGCGTGCGGTGTTTGAAGGCCACGGAGAATTCGGTTCCAGGGGTGCTGCGGTGGATGTGACGTCGGGTGGTGGTCGGCAACGTGATGGTGAAGGTGGCTCCGTGTCCGGCTCCCAGGCTTTCGGCGAGCAAGGTGCCCCCATGGTCTTCGACGATAGAGCGGGCGATGGTGAGGCCGATTCCGCTGCCGCCGGCGTCTCTGGTGCGTGAGGAGTCGGTGCGGTAGAAGCGGTCGAAGATGTGTGGAAGGTGTTGAGGGGGAATGCCGTCACCGCAGTCGACGACGCTGATGCGCACCGCGT
The DNA here is from genome assembly GCF_057770005.1 of Gordonia sp. G4. Taxonomy (NCBI): domain Bacteria; kingdom Bacillati; phylum Actinomycetota; class Actinomycetes; order Mycobacteriales; family Gordoniaceae; genus Gordonia; species Gordonia sp. G4. The sequence continues at coordinate 4,425,394 of NZ_CM173442.1, read as the reverse complement.
GTGCCGGGGCGGTGTCGGCTTTCACTACGACTCGCTGGCCCGGGGAGCTGTGTCGCAGCGCGTTGGTGAGCAGATTGAGCAGTACTTGGCTCATTCGTTCGGCGTCGACATGGATGTGTACGCGCGCGGCGGTGGTGACGATGCCCAGCGTGACTTCGGCGTCGGTGAACAGGTCGGCGGCTTCTTCGTAGGTCGCGATGAGCAGTTCGTTGACAGTGATCGTCGCCGGGTGGAGGGGCATCTGATGCTCGTCGGTGCTGGATACGGTCGCGATGTCCTCGGCGAGACGCTGCAGGCGGGTGGTGGCGGTGCGCACGACGTCAAAGGTCTGTGAGTCGGGAGCCCGGATTCCGTCTTCGATGGCGTCGGTGATCGCGCCGATGGTGGTCAGTGGGGTGCGCAGTTCGTGGGCAAGGTCTGACAGCATCCGCTTACGGATGTCGTCTTGTGAATCCAGCCGTTGTGCAAGTTGAACCGTCCTGGGTCTGGTGGAGACCGTGATCTCACCAGGAGAATGCCGGTATGGGTGCACTGAGGAAGTTTGATCCAGAGACGCGTGAGCGGGCTGTGAGGATGTATCACGACCACCTCGCCGAGCATGGCGGCGGAAAGCTCGCCGCCCGGAAACACGTGGGCGCATTGCTCGATATCAACCAGGCGACGTTGCGGAACTGGATCGAGAAGGACCGGCCGATCGTGACTGCGCGGGGAACGATGACGGTGGGCGAGCAGGACGCCGAGTTGGCGGCGCTTCGCAAGGAGAACGCTGAATTGCGAAGGGCCAATGAGATTTTGAAGACAGCGTCGGCGTTTTTCGCCGCGGCGGAGGTCGACCGCCGACTGCGGTGATCGTTGATTACATCGACGCTCACAAGGGTCGGTTCGGGGTCGCCCCGATCTGCCGAGTGCTCACTGAGCACGGCGTGCAGATCGCCCCGTCCACCTACTACGCCCGCACGCAAGCGGGTCCGGTCTCGGTGACACGATTGGCCGAGGCGTACGACGCTCACGCGGTCTACCAGGCGTTTCATCGCAATCGTGGCGTGTACGGCGTCCGCAAAATCTGGCACACGATGCGCCGCGAGGGCCGTGAGATGGGCCGTGATCAGGTGGGCCGACTGATGGGGATCTGCGGGATCGCCGGAGTCACCCGCGGAAAACATCGCACGATCACGACCCAGCGCGATGATCGCGCGCCGCGGCATCCTGATCTGGTGGAGCGCAAGTGGTCATTGCCGGCCAGGCCAGATCAGTGGTGGGTGGCTGATTTCACCTACTGCTGGACCCTGGCAGGGTTCGTTTACACCGCGTTTCTCGTCGATGTGTACTCGCGTCGAATCCTCGGGTGGCGGGTGATGACGAGCAAGTCGACACCGTTGGTGACCAGCGTTCTCGAACAGGCCTTGTTCACCCGACGTAGAACCGACTTCTCGTTCACTGCAACAGGTTTGATTCATCACAGCGATGCCGGAAGTCAGTACACAGCGCTGGCGTTCACCGAAGCATTACGCGACTCCGGCTTGGCCGGATCGATCGGGTCGGTCGGCGATGCACTCGACAATGCGTTGATGGAATCAGCCATCGGGTTGTACAAGACCGAACTGATCGAGCGCCAGCGATCGTGGACCGGGCGCGCAGAAGTCGAGCGCGAGACCGCCGCCTGGGTGCACTGGTACAACACCGAGCGGCTGCACTCATCGATCGGCTACTGCCCGCCCATTGAGTACGAGAGGCGCTACCGTGAGACAGCCACCTCCGAGATGGCGGTGGCCTAAACGAGGTCTCCATCCGATCCAGGACGGTTCAGCGCGTACTCGTTCGGCCGATACGCGCATCGCGGCGGTGTTCCCCGATGGCCCCGCTCGCTACTACGGAACCATTTACAACGATGAGTACTGCCGCGCTCACGACCTGATCGGCGCCCCGGCGCCGCCCACTGAACCCCGCACCATCAGCGATCCGCTCACTCAGGTCGCGAGCAGCTGGACGCGGTGCCCTACCATCATCGACCCCACTTGCGTGCCGCACGCCGAGCCCACGAGCTGATCTATGCGACGCATCTACCGCAGTTTCCGCAGCTTCGATCGCCCCAGCCAAGTGCTGATGGTCAATCAGTTCACCATCAATCTCGGCTTCTACATGCTCATGCCCTACCTCGCCGCCTACCTCGCCGGCCCGCTGGCCCTGGCCGCATGGGCAGTGGGCCTGGTCCTGGGGATACGCAACTTCTCCCAACAGGGCATGTTCCTGATCGGGGGAACACTCGCTGACCGCTGGGGTTACAAACCGCTCATCATCGCCGGATGCCTGATGAGGGTCATCGGATTCGTCCTACTGGCCCTGGTCAGTTCGCTGCCGGCGATCCTGATCGCCTCGGCGGCAACGGGATTCGCCGGGGCGCTGTTCAACCCCGCCGTACGGGCCTACCTGGCCGCCGACGCCGGTGAGCGGCGCATCGAAGCATTCGCCGTGTTCAACGTCTTCTACCAGGCCGGGATCCTGCTCGGGCCGCTGGTCGGACTAGCCCTGACCGCCCTGGACTTCCGGCTCACCTCTCTCTGTGCGGCAGCAGTTTTCGCGGTCCTGACCCTCGTGCAGATCAAAGCGCTACCCGCAACAGCACCGGCCCCGAGCAGCACCTCAATCATTCAGGACTGGCGCAGCGTCGTCCGTAACCGGCGATTCCTGCTCTTCGCTGCGGCGATGGCCAGCTCTTACGTGCTGTCCTTCCAGGTCTACCTCGCCCTGCCCCTACATGCCGACCGCATAGCAGACAACCCCACCCTCGCCACCAGTGTTGTCACCGCAATGTTCGTGGTGACCGGTCTGGTGGCCATCGCCGGCCAGCTACGCATCACCACATGGTTCGGCAACCGCTGGGGCAGCACCGGCAGCCTGAGCGTGGGAATGACGCTGATGGCTGCAGCTTTCCTGCCCCTAGTCGCCAGCACCGCAACGCATCAGCGCAACATCGCCCTCAACATCGCCGCCCTGCTACTCACCGCAGCTCTGCTCGCCGCCGCCACCGCAGCAGTGTTCCCATTCGAAATGGACACGGTGGTGGGACTGGCCCGCGGCACGCTTGTCGCCACCCACTACGGGCTCTACAACACCATCGTCGGGATCGGGATTCTGCTCGGCAACGCCGCGACCGGGTGGCTGTTCAGCGCGGCCACCACCCGCGACATGCCCGAACTGGTGTGGATCGCTCTAGTCCTCACCGGCATGGCGGCGGCGTCTGCCCTGTTGCTGTTGCACCGCCGCGGATGGCTCAGTGTCGCCGCCCCCACCGAAGCTCAGCCCACCACAACCCATTGATTACCCTAGGGGGGTAAGGTATAACGGTGGTGTGGCGAGACGCCACAGCGACAGACCCCCTGAGGGTCGTTGGCACCACTGCTGTACCGAAAGGGCACATCTCATGAGCACATCGACAGTGATCGTCTCCGGAATGACGTGTGGGCACTGCGCGGCGTCGGTGCGTGAAGAAGTCGGCGCACTGGCCGGCGTAACTGACGTCGACGTCGACGTGGCCAGCGGGCGAGTCACCATCTCTAGCTCGGCCCCGATCGAGGCCGACGCGATCCGCGGCGCGATCGAAGAGGCCGGCTACCACCTGGCGCAGTAGCCGACGAGGGGCTGAAGTGTCTGCCCCACTGGCGACTTCAGCCTCTCCCGGGCGGCGTGGGTGTCGCCACCACCGATGACAGGAATCCAACGATGAATGTTCCAACCAAGCTCGGCGTCTTCGCCGCGGCCCTGCTGATAGTTTTCGCTGCGGCGTACGCCATCGCCGCTGGTGTCGCTCCCGACAGGGCGTCGACCTCCCCGGCTGAGTCCGCCCATGCCGATCACAATGCTGCACCACAGTCGCGAACATCCGCCTCGTCTCCGGGGGCCGATCAGGTTCGCGGAGTTTCGATGGCAGCAGCCGGCTTCATCCTGGGGAATGTGGTGGCACCCCATGCGTCCGGGGTGCAGGCTCCATTGAGCTTTGAGATCCTCGATGCCGCCGGGACCGCGGTCACCGACTTCGCCACCGAGCACGACAAGCAGCTGCACCTGATCGTCGTCCGCGCGGATGGCACCCACTTCCGACACGTGCACCCCACCCTCTCGCCCGAAGGGCGCTGGACGCTGCCCTGGCAGTGGGCGACGGGAGGCAGCTACCGGATCTACGCCGACTTCGTGCCCGCCGCCACCGGCCAACCCCTCACCCTCACCAGCACCGTCGAAGTCAGCGGTGACTACCAGCCGGCCCCACCCACCGCCGAATCACGACAGTCATCCGTCGACGGGTTCGACATCGAGCTGGCCGGTCATCTGCGCGCGGGCGCCGAGTCCGAACTGACCGTCACCGTGCGCCGAGCAGGACAACCGGTTACCACCCTGCAGCCGTATCTGGGCGCTTTCGGTCACTTGGTGGCCCTGCGTCAAGGCGACCTGGCCTACCTGCATGTTCACCCTGAGGGCGTGGCACCGACCGCCGGTCAACTAGCGGGACCACAGGTCCGCTTCGCCACCACCGCCCCCACCCCGGGCCGCTATCTGCTCTACCTCGACTTCCAGGTCGACGGCGCTGTGCACACCGCCACCTTCGTTCTCGATGCCCCCACCGGCACCCCTGCCCCGACACCTGACTCCACGGCCCCCTCGGCCGATCCGCACGCCGGACACTAACTCGCTGACCAGCGCCACCCCGGGGCATTGCGCCGAGGCATTCACCCACGAGGAACTCCCCCATGACCACCTCAGCTCCGATCCACCCACCTGCGGCCACCGCCGAGCAGACAGGCGCCGTCGATGTCGAACTCGCCGTGTCGGGCATGACGTGTGCATCGTGCGCGGCACGCATCGAACGCACACTGAACAAACTCGACGGAGTGAGCGCCTCGGTGAACTACGCCACCGAAAAAGCTCACGTCAGCGCACCCGCCGGTGTCGACCCACACCTGCTGATCGAGACCATCGAACAGGCCGGATACCACGCTGCGCTGCCCGCCACTCCCACCAAAGGTGCCGCCCCCGACGATGACCCTTCGGACGACGACGGGGAGCTCGTGGCCTTGCGTCACCGACTGATCGGTGCGGTGGTTCTCTCGGTACCGGTGATCGCGCTGGCAATGGTCCCGGCGTTGCAGTTCACCTACTGGCAGTGGGCGTCGTTGACGTTGGCCGCGCCAGTGATCGTGTGGGCGGCATGGCCGTTTCATCGCGCCGCGTTGCTCAACCTGCGCCACGGTGCGGCCACCATGGACACCCTCATCTCGGTCGGCACCACCGCGGCGCTGTTGTGGTCGTTGTATGCGTTGTTCTTCGGCACCGCCGGACAACCAGGCATGACCCACGGATTCACCCTGACGGTCAGCGCCTCTGACGGTGCAGGCAACATCTACCTCGAGGTCGCCGCGGGGGTCACGATGTTCGTCCTGGCCGGCCGATACTTCGAGAAGCGGTCCAAACGGCAAGCCGGTGCGGCGTTGCGGGCCTTGTTGGAGCTGGGCGCCAAAGACGTCACAGTGATCAGGGACGGCCACCAGCATCGGATCCCGATCGGCGAGCTCGCCATTGACGACGAGTTCAATGTGCGCCCCGGCGAGAAGATCGCCAGCGACGGTGTGGTGGTGTCCGGCACCTCGGCAGTCGATGCCAGCATGGTCACCGGCGAGTCGATGCCAGTCCAGGTCGCCCCCGCCGACACCGTGACCGGCGGGACAGTCAACGCCGGCGGGCACCTGCGGGTGCGGGCGACCCGCGTGGGAGCGGACACCCAACTCGCGCAAATGGCCGCGATGGTCGAACGCGCCCAGACCGGCAAAGCCCACGCCCAGCGACTGGCCGACCGGATCTCAAGCGTCTTCGTGCCGGTGGTCATCGCCGTCGCCATCGCAGTCCTCGGCGCGTGGATCGGCGCCGGCTATCCCCTGCAAGCGGCGTTCACCGCCGCGGTCGCTGTGCTGATCATCGCCTGCCCCTGCGCGCTGGGACTGGCCACCCCGACCGCACTGCTGGTCGGTACCGGCCGCGGAGCCCAACTCGGCATCGTGATCAAAGGCCCCGAAGTCCTGGAATCCACCCGAACCATCGACACCGTTGTCCTCGACAAAACCGGCACGGTCACCACGGGCCAGATGACACTCGTCCAGGTCACCACCTCCCCCACCACCACTCGCGCCGACGTGCTCGCCCTCGCTGGAGCGGTGGAAAATGCCTCCGAGCACCCCGTCGCGGCCGCCATCGCTGCTGGTGCAGCCGCCGAAGTCGGACAGCTCGACGAGGTCGAAGACTTCCGCAGCTTCGAAGGTCGAGGCGTGCGCGGCACGGTCCAGGGACGTGTGGTCACCGTCGGGCGTCCGACGCTGCTGGCCGAACACGGCATCGCCGTGGATGACCCCCACCTCAACGAGGCGCAGACCGCCGCCGAAGAAGCCGGACAGACCGCCGTACTCGTCGCCTGGGACGGCCGCGCCCATGCGGTCCTGGCGGTCGCCGATGCGATCAAACCCACCAGCGCACACGCCATCGCCCGGCTCGCCGCACTGGGTATGACGCCCATCCTGTTGACCGGCGACAACCAGACCGTCGCCGACACCGTCGCCGCTGAGGTCGGGATCGACACCGTCATCGCCAACGTCTTGCCGGCCGACAAAGCCGCCGTCATCACCGACCTGCAATCCGACGGCAAGGTTGTGGCCATGATCGGCGACGGCGTCAACGACGCCGCTGCCCTGGCCCACGCCGATCTCGGGCTGGCGATGGGCACCGGCACCGACGCCGCCATGCATGCCGCCGACATCACCCTGGTCCGCGGCGACCTCAACGCTGCCGCCGACGCGATCGCCTTGGCACGCACCACTCTGAAAACGATCAAAATGAACCTGTTCTGGGCATTCGCCTACAACGTCGCCGCGATACCGCTGGCCGCGCTGGGACTGCTCAACCCCATGCTGGCTGGGGCCGCCATGGCGTTGTCCAGCGTGTTCGTCGTCAGCAACAGCCTGCGGCTGCGCGCCTTCACCAGCCCGCCCCACTCATCGTCCACAGTTCCACCCACCAACCCCTCGACGTATACCCCCCAGGGGTATAAGGTAGCGGCATGAACGAGCACTCTTCCCCTGAGCACGTCGGTCACGACGCCGCCGATGAACGCCACCACGGCCAACTCGCCGCAGCGTCACACAACCACCACGATCACCATGCTGAGCGCGCCCGCGCAGACCATGATCACGCTGGGCATGGGGGGCATGGTGATCACGTCGGGCAGTTCCGGCGGCTGTTCTGGATCATGCTGGCCCTGGCTGTGCCGGTCGTGGCCTTTTCGCCCATGTTCGCGATGCTCATCGGCTATGACCTACCCGATGGTGAAGTGTTGAAGTGGGTCTCACCGGTGCTGGGTACGGTGATGTACTGCTGGGGTGGGCGGCCGTTCCTGGTAGGCGCCTCTGCAGAACTGCGGTCGCGCGCACCGGGAATGATGCTGTTGATCGCCTTGGCGATCACGGTGGCCTTCGTGGCGTCCTGGGGTGCGAGCATCGGTGTGTTGCACCACGAACTGGACTTCTGGTGGGAACTGGCCCTGCTCATCGTGATCATGCTGTTGGGGCATTGGATCGAGATGCGGTCGCTGGCCCAGACAACCTCGGCCCTGGACTCGCTGGCCGCGCTGCTGCCCGATGAGGCCGAACGCGTCGAGGGCGACCACATCACCACCGTTGCTCCCAGTGAGCTGCAGGTCGGAGATGTGGTGATCGTGCGCCCCGGGGGCCAGCGTCCCGGCCGACGGTCGCGTCGTAGACGGCTCGGCCGAGCTCGATGAATCCATGGTCACCGGAGAATCGCGCACGGTGCGCCGCGGCATCGGCGATCAGGTGGTGGCCGGCACGGTGGCCACCGACTCGGGGCTGCGGGTCCAGATCACCGCCACCGGCGACGACACGGCGCTGGCCGGGATTCAGCGCCTGGTGGCAGACGCGCAGAACTCCACCTCCCGCGCCCAGCGGCTGGCCGATTCCGCCGCAGCGCTGCTGTTCTGGTTCGCGCTCGGCTCAGCGATCATCACCGCCATCGTGTGGACGGTCATCGGCCAACCCGACCAGGCGGTGATTCGAACCATCACCGTGCTGGTCATCGCCTGCCCGCACGCACTCGGCTTGGCTATCCCCCTGGTGGTGGCCATTGCCACAGAACGCGCCGCCCGCGGCGGCGTGCTGGTCAAAGACCGGTTGGCACTTGAGGCCATGCGCACTGTGGATGCGGTGCTGTTCGACAAGACCGGAACCCTGACCAAGGGTGAGCCCACCGTCATCGAGATCGCGGCCGCCGACGGCGTCGATGAGGACACCGTGCTCACCCTGGCCGCCAGCGCCGAAGCCGACAGCGAGCACCCGCTGGCGCGAGCAATTGTCGCAGCGGCCGGCGACCGCGCCCAGCCGGTTCCCGCGGCCACCGACTTCACCTCGTCACCGGCGGTCGGTGTGACCGCTCGCGTCGAGGGCGCCACAGTGCGGGTGGGCGGGCCCCGCATGCTCGAGGAACAGGGCCATCAGGAACTGGCCATCGCTGATCGCTGGCGCGCCGACGGCGCAATCATCCTGCATGTCACCCGCGACACTGAGCTGATCGGAGCTGTCAAACTCGCTGATGAGGTGCGCGGGGAATCCCGCCAAGCCGTCGAGGCGCTGCACGCCCGCGGGGTCGAGGTCGTGATGATCACCGGCGACGCCGAAGCAGTGGCGCACACCGTCGCTCACGACCTCGGTATCGACCGGGTGTTCGCCGGTGTACGCCCGGAAGACAAAGCCAGCAAGGTGGCCGAACTGCAGCACGAAGGACGCAAGGTGGCGATGGTGGGCGACGGCGTCAACGACGCCCCCGCCCTGGCCCAAGCCGATGTGGGCATCGCGATCGGGGCCGGCACCGACGTCGCGATCGCCTCGGCGGGGGTCATCCTCGCCAGCGACGACCCCCGCTCGGTGCTGTCGGTCATCGAGCTGTCGGACGCCAGCTACCGAAAAATGAAGCAGAACCTGTGGTGGGCAGCGGGATACAACCTGATCTCGGTACCGCTGGCCGCCGGAATTCTCGCGCCCATCGGGTTCGTCCTGCCGATGTCGGTCGGAGCGATCCTGATGTCAGCCTCGACGGTCGTGGTCGCACTCAACGCGCAACTGTTACGCCGACTCGACCTGCACCCAGGCGCGAGTACAGTGCGTGCACTGCAGCACAACCGACCGCGATCCACTGAGAAGGTGAGTCCATGACCGCTGCGTCCGCACCGGGACAATCCTCCACCCCGGAAGAATCCTCTGCCTCGGAACACTCTTCCCACGGTTACATCAGCGACAAGGGCAAATACCTGGCCCGCCTCAAGCGCATCGAGGGGCAATCCCGAGGTATCTATCGGATGGTCGACGAGGAGCAGTACTGCATCGACATCCTGACCCAGATTTCGGCGCTGACCAAGGCGCTGGAGGGGGTCGCGCTGGGTTTGCTCGACGACCATCTCACCCACTGTGTGCTCGATGCCGCCCACGCCGGCGGGGACGAGGCGCAGGAGAAGATCGCTGAAGCCTCGGCGGCCATCGCTCGCCTCGTTCGTTCCTGACCCACCACACCGGGTTCGTCACAGGCGTGGTTCGCCGACCCACTGCGGCACCACCGGCCCCGGCGCGCGGGCGTCGGCATCAGCGGCCATCGCCAGAACCACCCCACGATCGGCCAGCCACTGTGCCGGATCAACGTTGACTCCCGTCGGGTCGAGAACCTCGAAATGCAGATGCGGGCCGGTCGACACCCCACGGTTGCCCACCGTGGCGATCGATTGCCCCATCCGTACTCGCGCGCCCTGCTCGAGCAGATTCTCGTCGTTGTGGCCGTAGGTGGTGATCGTGCCGTCATCGTGCCGGATCCGCATCCACAACCCGAACCCCTCGGCAGGTCCGGAGGTGATGACCTCCCCGTCAGCCACAGCGACAATCGGCGCACCCAGATCATTGCCGATATCAATGCCCTGATGGCCCCGTCCGTCACCGAAGGTGGACGTGATCTCACCCGCAGTCGGCGCCACCGCACCGCCACTACCGGGCAGCAGCGGCGTCGGCGTTCCGGGTTCCTGCGGCTGGGGGCCATGCGGCTCGTTCGGATCGTGCGGCACGATCGCGGCGATCAGGGTGGCCACCAGCCGAGCCAGCGGTAACGCGTCGATGATCCGGAACCCGTCTATCGGATCAATGAGCGAAAACGTTCCGAAGCACTGCAGCGCGGCCACACTGCCCGCATCGCCGACACTGCCCGACTGGGCCTGAGCGCCCAGGCAGGACGCCGCCTGCGTGATCGGCTTCCCCAAATTCGCCGCCGCGGCACCACCCAAAGCGGCCTTCACCGAGTCCTGCACGATCGCGATCAACTCCCCGGCCACATGTCCATCGGTCGAGGCCGCCGCCGGTGCGGTGGCAATCACAGGCGCAACGCCCACGCACACCGCCGCTGCCACCCCCAGCGCTTTGGGGCCCCACTGCTGCCCCGCCTTGACCCGTAGCGATGTCAACACCATCTGCATGCGGTCGGACCTTTCCCGCGGACGTCGTAGACCCACGCACGAGTGCCATGCGTGTACCCGCGAGATCACACCACAAGTCACTTGTGCCCCACCAGTCACACGCGGCTCCACTACGAAGCGAACTAATCAGGCATTAGCGGCTTTGTTTGCGCAGTTCACCGCCCGTTTTGTGGGTGCCGGGCAGGCGACTAACTACTATCGGTGTTAGTAGAATTGTTATCGAAGCGCCGCCGGGCGGTGGCGAAGTATCACTCTTGAGGAGGAGATCGATGAGAGTCACACGAACGGGTGTCGTCGTTGCTGCCGCGGCGGCTGTTCTGACAGTGGTGGCCGCGTGTTCGGACACCTCGACTGAGGATCATTCCTCGATGTCGGGGATGGGTACCAGCGCGGCCAGTACCGAATCCTCAGCGGCGGCCACTGCCGAACACAACAGCGCGGACATCTCGTTCGCCCAGCAGATGATCCCGCACCACACCCAGGCGATCATGATGAGCGACATCCTGTTGGAGAAGGACAACATCAACCCCCAGGTCGTCAGTCTGGCCCAGCAGATCAAAGACGCTCAGCAGCCTGAGATCGAGCAGATGCAGTCGTGGCTGAAGCAATGGGGAGCCCCACTCGAGGGCCAGGGACACAACATGGACATGGGTACGTCGATGGCGCCGGGTTCCTCCCCGATGCCGTCGATGATGGGCATGATGTCGCCAGAACAGATGCAGCAGCTACGCGACGCGCAAGGAGCCGAGGCGTCGCGCCTGTTCCTGACCCAGATGATCGAACACCATCGCGGCGCCATCGCCATGGCCAAGACCGAGATTCAAGACGGCCAATCGCCCGAGGCGATCGCTCTGGCACGTCAGATCGTCACTGATCAGGAGAGCGAAATTGCGAGGATGCAGCAGCTTCTCAACAACCCCTAGCGGTCGGACCTGCCCGGGTCGGTCTCGGCTACACACACATCGCGATCACCATCGCCGAGACGACACCGGACACCGCCAGCGTGGTCGGCACCGCCACCACACCAGCCACCGCCGCGGCAGCACCCACATGATGACGTCGCGACCGGCACCGGTGACCGGAGTCCAAGCGGCTCAACCGAGGCCCCACCGACGACGAATCGCTGATCGACAACACACCCACCGGGCCCGCTACAGGTCCCGAACGGGCCAACGTTCCCAACGCCGAGCAGACCGCCCGCGCACCCACCAGCTGGGCCGCGCGGGCATCGGCGGCTTGCTCGACCAAGCCGGCGACCTCACGGCCCGCGCGGCTGAACAACGGAATCAGCGGGAACGCACGCCCGAGAGCGCGGGCCGCCAACACCACGGTGTGATGACGTTGCCGCCGGTGTGCGCGCTCATGAGCAACGACGGCATCGAGTTCCTCACCGGACAACGCCGCCTGCAACCCGGTCGTGGCGGCAATGCCGGCATCCTTGCCCGGCAGACAAAACGCCATCGGCCGCCCGTCGGCGAGCCACCACACATCGGGATAGCGCTCACTGCGGGCGCCCACCAACCGCAACGACTGCAGATACTCCTCACGAGCACCACGCATCCGCACCGCCGATCGCACCGCGATCGTCACCGCTCGGACAATCGCTGCCCCGGTCACCACCGCCAGCACGCCACCGGAGATCGCCTCCACCCGCGGGGATGCGCCGTGTGACAACACCCGCAGACACGACACCACCTCGGACAACGAATGGATGCCGAAATGGCCGGGAACCGCCAGCGTCACAACAGCTCCCACCCACAACATCGCAAACACGACCTGCGCGGCCGGCCAGGCCACCAACACCCAACGAGCATCGATACGGCCCTGCACCCGAACCATCCATCGAGGCCACAACCAGCCCAGCACACCCGCGGCAACAACTAACACCACCGCTGCACTCATGGATGCTCACCCATCGTTCGCCTCGATCCTCGACGCCCCGCCGTCAGCTCGCTGAGACCCACACTCAACACACCTTCCCGGCGACCCACCACCTGCACCACCAGCCAGTATGCCCCAGAAGTTCGTCGGTGACGCCGCAACTCAGGCACCGACCGCGCCGCCAATTACTAGGTTTTATAGTAGTTAGTTGACGCGGGTTGACCCGGCCTGCGCGTACCAGTCCGAGGAATGCGCCGTGACCGAGAACCCGAAGGAGACGCACTCGCCCCCCGACGACCACCGTCGTCAGTATCTGCATGCCATGCGAGACGTCTACCGAGCACCCACGCCATACTCGACCCACCAGTTTTTCCACCGCGCCCACCACCTCAGCGTCACCTCGAACCGACGCCGCCACCTCGCCGCACACATCGGTCTCGTCCGCCACCTCGCTGCGATCGGCGACCTCTCCGGGGCACGTCACCACCTCGGCAACGTCCTCATCTCCCTCGTCCTCCAAAAGCATTGCGGCCAAAAGCCTTCACAGCCTTCCACCCCCATCCAGAAGTCGTGACCACGACACCCCCAGAGGGTTAGGGCGGCTCCTACCCGGTCTCGCCACCACCCCGATCACCACACCACCCACGCCCGAACTCAGTCCTACCCACACGAAAGTCCTAGCCGCTTGCCTGCCTCAACCCCGTCCAACCGCACCGCTGCGGTCGTCCTCGCAGTCATCGCCACGCTGATTGTGCTAACCGGCTGCTCCACCCGGGAACAACCCACATCCCCACCACCGTCGGCAACCTCAGCAGAGAGCGCAACACTGACCCCAGAACTCGACCACCTCCACGCCCTGCACATCCGCGCCGACGGCACTATCCTCGCCGGAACTCACACCGGCGTAATCGCCCTCACCGCAGATGGAACCACCAGCCGGGTCGGCGTCTCCGACGACGACTTCATGGGACTGGCCGGGGTAACCGGCTCTGATCGGATCTTCGCCTCCGGCCATCCCGGCCCGCGGAGCTCGGCACCCAACCCGCTGGGACTCGTCGCCAGCGAAGATGGCGGGCAGACATGGACACCGAGATCGGTGGCCGGCGACATCGACTTCCACGCGCTCGCCACCAACGGACAACTACTCGTAGGCTTCGACGGAATCAACGGCCTGCTCGTATCGACCGATGACGGGAGAAGCTGGACCCCCGGCGCGCCCCTGGCCGCAGCAGCACTCGCGATCACCGACCGCGGCGTATGGGCGACTACCCCAGATGGCCTGCAACACAGCACCGACGACGCCCAGACCTTCACAACCGTTCCCGATGCGCCGGCCCTAGCTCTCCTGGCGGCCGCACCCGATGGCACGCTCTGGGGCATCGACACCGCCGACACCGTCTGGCGCAGCCCAGACGGCACACACTGGGAACAACGCAGCACCATCAATAGTGTCAACGCGCTGGTCGCCAGAAACGCCGAAAATGCATACGCCGCAAACGAACAATTGCTCTACACGCTCAGCTAACGGACTCGTGTGGAGCAACGAAGGAAGGAGGCGACTCAGATCCGGACGCGCTTTTGATCACGTCCACTCCACCCACTCCACGAGCAGGATCTGACAGACGGTGGCACCCGGCCGACCTGGGTGGTCACTCTCGACCACCTGACGGCACCCAGAAACGCCACGTCTTCGAGACGTCACTGTCGTTATCGATGAGACGAGCAGCCCCGACTACCCCACGAACTTGCTGCGCGTGTCACAGCTGCGTGAGCACACCGAACCCGCGACCTCAAAGATCGCCTTGGGCGGGGACGGTTATCGAAGGCCGCCGGCTTCGGGCTGTGGATGCGAGTGCTGCAAGACGACGGCACGATCGGCGTGTATGGGCACATCAGCGAGACACTGGTGAGCGTCTGGCAGCGAGTCCTGGCCGGCGCGCAGATCGCAACGGTAGGAAACCGCGGCTACTCCACCGGCCCACACCTGCACTACAAGGTGTGGCAGCAAGATGGACCCAAACTCGATCCTGCACCGTGGTTGAGAACCCGGGGAGTCTACGTCGTCGGACGACCCGCCTTATCGGCGCGCGGGAGGTATGAGGACGAGTGGTCCCGCAGGTGTCGCGAGAGTTGTCGCACCACGGCCCCGACGTCGGCGAGCGGTGGCGAACACGCATCGGCGGGGACTACCTGTGGGGTGTCGCCACACGGCAATAATGAGGTCGACGTGACCGCTCGGCGGTCGCCCACCACGAAGACGTTTCGAACCTTCTCTCGCGCTGTGCAGCGGGTAGAGGAGCGCACAGCATTCAACTACTATCGTGGATAGTAAACCTAGTCCAGGCGCCGAGTGAGAGGGTTCGCCACAATCGATGGGCCGCGTAAGAAGGACTCGAGCTATCGAAGAGCCACGTGATCTCTTGGCGGCTTACGGTGCGCAGCCGCAGTGCTCGAGCGCTCGTGGATGCCGCGGGTCGGTCCGGGCAGGTATTCCGCGACTGCTGATGCTCGCAGCCCTGACGGCTGTGGTGATGTTATTGACCTCGTGCAGCTCAACCGGAGGCGCCGCCTACAGCAACGAGATTCAGGCCGTTGACAGCTTCGCCGACATCGCACAGCCTTCCATTGCTGTGGCCACCGAAGGTGGCGGTCGACTCGCGCCCAACGCGGTTGTCGAACCTGGGCTTCCTATTGTTGTCACGGCCAGCCGCGGCGCGTTGACAAACGTCCGTATCCCCACAGCCAGCGGCCGTCCCTTGGCGGGCTCACTGAGCGAGGACGGCTCAACGTGGACAAGCACCCAACCCCTGGGATATTCGAAGCGGTATTCCGTTCAAGCCGAGGCCGTGGGCGTGGGCGGTCGATCGGTCGTCTCGCAGCGCTTCACCACGACCTCACCGGAGTCACTGACCAGCGCTGCCATCCTCGGCGAGAAAACCGTCGGGATCGCCCACACAGTCGGGGTGCGGTTCGCCGATCCCATCCCCGACCGAAAGAAGGCACAGGCGGCGATCACCGTGTCGTCTGACCCCCAGATGCGGGGTGCGTTCTATTGGATCAGCGACTCCGAAGTCCGGTGGAGGCCCGAACGCTTCTGGACGCCGGGCACCAAAGTCAGTGTCGCCGTCAACATTTACGGAGTCGACCTCGGCGACGGGCTCTACGGCGACGAGAACTTGTCCTACGACTTCACGATTGGCCGAGCTCAGGAAATCGTTGCCGACGACAACACCAAAACGATAGTCGTCAAACGAGACGGCAAGGTCATCCGCACGATGCCGACCTCGTTCGGCAAAGACAGCACTCCGACGCCCCGCGGTATCTACATGATCGGAGATCGCGTCGAGCACATCATCATGGACTCGTCCACCTACGGAGTGCCTGTCGAGTCCGCAGCGGGATACCGCACACCCGTTCAATGGGCGGTGCAAATGTCCTACAGCGGCATTTACATGCACGGCGCACCGTGGTCGATGTCGGCGCAAGGCAGCAGCAACGTCAGCAACGGTTGCCCAAACCTGAGTCCCACTGACGCGGAATGGCTCGTGAAGAACACCCTGCGCGGTGACCCCGTCACGGTCAAGAACACCAACGCCGACACACTGCCGGGAGTTGATGGACTCGGCGATTGGAACATCCCGTGGCCACAATGGAAGAACGGCAACGCAGACACCTAGGCGCCCCCGCCTGGCTGGAGTTCGTCGACGCTCAGCACGTTCTTCCGACCATGCACGGCCGGGGCGAGTTCACGACGGGCTCACCCGCTCACTGTCTCAGGCGCTTCTCGCGGTGTACAGAACTTCGCTCGAATGCAGCACACCACCACTCGCGACGAGTGCTACTACCGGTCACCCACTGAGCCAGGGGTTAATTCACGAGGGCCGTTGGTCAGTCATGTCGAGACCCTGTGCGGGCGAACCGGTGCCGTGAGGATCAACATCAATAACGAGCAGCGGCGGCATAGCGTCCGTCGGTACTACCTGTGCGAGGCGAGGCTGATCTGGCCGCGTGGGACGACAACCACGCCGCGCGCCGTTCGGGTCTTCTTGGCCGATCCCGGCGTTCGTTTGGCCGGCGGACCGTGCACGGAGTGTCGTCAGAGACGTCAACCCGCACTTCGCCACCTTCGGTGCCAGCTCCCTTGCGGTTACCAACATTCTCGCCGACCCGCACGTCGACACCATCGACGACGACCCTACGGTCGATCCACCGCGCTACCTCTGATGGCCGAGCATTTCGGAGAGGACCCTAAAGACCTTGTTGTTGATGCGGTCGATGACCGGTGCGGCGATGGGCTAACCCCACTTTCCGGCTTCATATCCAGCATCCGCCCAAATGTCCATAATAGGTTCGTTGACAGGATGTGCGCCAGTTGTGGGGTAAATGAGCCATTCTGAAACGAATTAAAGCGACCTTTGCCGTCCGGTGTCACGATCTCATCGGAGTCTGGGTAGGCCAGGTATCCGCACTGAGCTTCGAGGCCACCCGCCGTGGCTTCTACGTCAGTACTGATCGACTCGGCATCCGCCGCCGCACCCACCACGAGGGCGTGAGCGCCACGAGATGCGCCCACTTTCAAAGACGACGTTGTGCTGCCGCGACACCGAGCCCTACCGCGGCCCGCGTCGCTCCCGCACAATCACCTTTACGTTGGAGTACGTCCGGGGCGGTCGCCTCGGACGCTCGTCCGCGGTTCGGGGCGTGGCTCGACAATCACCTGTGTGCCCTCGGTGGCTCGGCGTGGAAGGCCACCCCGGACCGTGACGGGTCGTTTCGGCCGCTGATTGAGAAGTGTTCGCGAACTTGTCGCTGTGTAAAGGTGCGCCGGCGAAACAACCCCTGACGAGGTCAACAGGTTCGAGCAGAGAGGTTCATGTGGTCGAAACAATCTGGGTAGGAATCGATGTCGGCCGTCACGCACACCACGCCGCCGCTGTGGACGACGCGGGGACGGTGCTGTGGTCACGTCGGGTACCGAACGATCAGGCGGCCATCGAAGCGATTGTGGACCAGGCGTGCCGTGTCGAATCGGTGGTGTGGGCGATCGACATGACCGCGCCGGAATCGGCCCTCCTCCGAGGGGTGTTGTCCCGCCGCGGCCAACACATTCGCTATGTACCTGGTCGCGTTGTGCACAGCATGACCGGCGCTTTCGCCGGCGAAGGCAAAACCGACGCCCGCGACGCGGTGGTGATCGCCCAGACCGCGCGCCTGCGTGGTGATCTCGCGACGGTCGCGGTCCCTGATGACGTCGCGATCGAACTCGACCTGTTGACCGGGCATCGCCGCGACTTGGTCACCGAACGCACACGAGGCATCAATCGACTGCGCGGCCTGCTGACCCGCATCTTCCCCGGTCTCGAACGGTGCTTCGACTACTCGACGTTGACTGGTTTGGCGTTCGTCACCCGCTTCACCACACCGTCGGCGATTGATGGGGTCTCCGACGAGGAGATTTACGACCACCTACGCGGTCAAGGAGTCCGCCGGCCGACCATCCCGAAGATGATCAGCAAGGCGCGTGCCGCCGCGGCCGCGCAGACCGTCGCTCTGCCTGGTGAGGCGACCACGGCATTGCTGGTGCAGCAGGCGGCTACCTCGCTGATGGCGCTCACTCGCCAGATCACCTACCTGGATAAACAGATCGCCGAGGTGTTCCGCCGAGACCGCCACGCCCGGATTCTTGAATCCGTACCCGGTATCGGCACCCGAAGTGGTGCCGAACTCATCGCGTTCACTGGTGGCGACCTCACGTCGTTCGGCTCGGCTGCCAAACTGGCTGCCTACGCCGGTCTTGCTCCCGTCCCGCATGATTCAGGTAACCGGCGGGGCACATTGCGTAGACCGCAGCGCTACCACCGGGGTCTGCGGAAGGTGTTCTACATGGCCGCACTCAACAGCTCGCAACGCGACGGACCATCACGGGAGTTCTACCAGCGCAAACGACGCGAGAACCGCTCTCACGTGCATGCGCTCATCTCGCTGGCCAGACGGTTGATTGATGTTGTGTGGGCACTCATCCGTGATGGCCGAGAATGGACTCCGAGGGGCGCCGGCCCGCCCATCGCGGAGGCTGCCGCCTAGCCCCTGAGATCATTCAGACGCCGCTGCACGCACCGCCGCGGTGAGGTCGTCGATCGTGTTCGGTTGTAGCCGATTCTCGTCGAGGAAGAATGTGGGGGTGCCTTGGACCCCGAGAGCCAGACCGTCAGCGACGTCGGCGCGGATCCGTTCGAGCGTGGCCGGGCTGTTGTAGACCGTGTCGAAGGCCGCCATATCGAGATCGAGGTCGACGGCGAAGCTACGGAACAGGTCGTCAGCGGGGACTTGCTGTTCGCCCCAATGGGTTTGGGTGGTGAACATGCGCTGGTACATCTGCTCGAACCGCCCCTGCTGGGCGGCGGCTTCGACCGCGCGAGCAGCACGTTCGGCGTTGAAGTGTCCGGGCATCGGAAAGTAGCGGACGACGAACGTAACGCGGTCGCCGTAGGTTCGCCGCAGATCCTCGATGACCGGGTAGATGGCTCCGCAGGCTTCGCACTCGAAGTCCAGGAACTCGACGAATTGCGCCCGGCTCTGCGCAGGCGACGTCAGCCGATGACTGTCGGGCCGGGTCACCAGATCAGACACCGCGGCGGTATCGGACGGGGCGGGTGTGGAAGTGTCCTGATCGACGAGGACGGCGACTCCGATACCGACGATAATGGTTACGAAGAACGCCCACGCGAACTTGGTTGGTCTGGTCATACGTTCAACGTAGAGGCGATGTCGGCGGGAATGAGGATCGGTCTCATCAGGCCGGGGGTTGCCTTCGGGGTAGCGCCCGGAATGTATGAACCTGATGTCTGTTCTCAGTCTTCATGGGTGCGCGCTACAAGCGGATCAGATTCTGTATCCGGCAGCGAGGAGTCTCTGGCGTTTCCTCTGGGAGCGGACCATCGAGACTCCGGGCAGACGGTGAGCCGGGCAGTGACCAGCGCGGCCAGCCGGGCCCTGCGCCGGATCGGGGGGGGGTCAGCGCTCGGGTGAATGCTGCGCTCGTTCGTCGGGACTCCTGAATGCGGTGAGGGTGATCAAGATGGCAGCGCCGCCGACGATGAATGTGTCAGCGAGGTTGAACGTTGGCCACCAACCGGTGTGGAGATAGTCAGTGACCACTCCGTCGGGGAACCGATCGATGAGATTGGCGCTTGCCCCGCCGAGGATCGCTGCTAACCCCAGCCGCCCGAGGTGCCCGGTGCCTGGCGCCATCCGCCAGGAGGTGACCGCGACGATGAAGGTGATGATTCCGGTGACTGTGGGCAGCACCCATGCCGGGGCATCGGCGGCGATCGAAAACGCCGCGCCCGGATTGAATGCCAGCCGCAGCTGCACCGGCCCCGTTCCGATGACTGCGCCGTCCGCGAGCGCGCTTGTGGCCCATGCCTTGACGGCCAGATCGGTGGCCGCGAGTCCGACAGCGACGGCCAGCAGCCCGCACCGCCGTGTGAGGCGTACGCGGCGGTGCGCCACCGGAACCGCGGTGATCACTGCCCGACCGTCACTACGGACGGAGTCCGCTGGCCAGTTCCGGTCCTCGCCCGGGCTAGCGCTTTGACCCGGCCGGCGCGGACTCCGTTGGCGATGACGACGATCTCGGCGAGTTCGTGGACGGCGACGACGGCGGCGAGGCCGAGTATCCCGAACAGCGCGAGAGGGATGAGGATCGCGATCAGGGCGAGGGACAGGCCGACGTTCTGCAGCATGATCTTCCGGGCGCGGCGGGCGTGATCGAGTGCCTGCGGGAGGGTGCGGAGGTCTTCGCCCATGAGGGCGACGTCGGCGGTTTCGATCGCTACGTCCGATCCCATTGCGCCCATGGCGATGCCGAGGTCGGCGGTGGCCAGGGCGGGAGCGTCGTTGATGCCGTCGCCGACCATCGCGGTGAACGAGTTCGTTCGGAGGTCGCCGATGATGCGGGCCTTGTCTTCGGGGCGGAGGTCGGCGTGTACGTCGTCGATGCCGGCGATCTTCGCCAGCGCGTTGGCGGTGGCGGTGTTGTCGCCGGTGAGCATCGCGACCGTGGCGCCGATGCGGTGCAGGTGCTCGATTACCGCGCCGGCTTCGGGGCGAAGCTCGTCACGGACGGCGACCGCGCCGATGACCTGACCGTCGTGTTCGATCAGGACGGCGGTGGCGCCGTCGGCCTGCATGGCCGCGACCCGCTCATCGAGCGGGCCGGGCTCGATCCAGTCGGGACGGCCCAGCCGCGCGGGCCGTCCGTCGACGAGGCCGGTCAGGCCGGCCCCGGGAACAGCCTGCACATCGCGCGCGGCGGTGGTCTCGCCGTGGGCGGCGAGGATCGCGCGGGCGAGCGGGTGTTCGCTGTGCGCTTCCAGCGCCGCGGCGACGGCGAGCACCCGCTCCTGGCCCGGAGTGCGGTCGCCCAGGCTGCTCCCGGTGCTAGGAGCAGCGGTGTCGGTGGGGGTGGTGGCGATGTCGACGACGGTGGGCCGGTTCGCGGTCAGAGTGCCGGTCTTGTCGAGGGCGACGGTGCGGACCCGGCCGAGGGCTTCGAGGGCGGCACCTCCTTTGACCAGGACGCCGATCTTGCTGGCGGCGCCGATCGCCGCGACCACGGTCACCGGCACAGAGATCGCCAGCGCACACGGCGACGCGGCGACGAGCACGACCAGGGCCCGTTCGATCCACGTGGCCGGGTCACCGAGCAGGGAGCCGAGGATCGCAATGGCGGCGGCGAAGATCATGATCGCCGGTACCAGGGGCTTGGCGATCCGGTCGGCGAGGCGTTGCGCGTCGCCCTTGCGGGACTGTTCGGCCTCGACGATCTGCACGATCTTGGCCAGCGAGTTGTTCTCCGCCGTGCTGGTGACATGCACGCTCAGGGCGCCGGTGCTGTTGATCGACCCGGCGTAGACCTGCGTGCCGGGTCCGGCTTCGACAGGCACGGATTCGCCGGTGATCGCCGAAACATCCAGTGCGGTGCGGCCTTCGGTGATGGTGCCGTCGGTGGCGATCCGCTCGCCGGGTTTGACCAACATCTGGTCCCCGACGGCCAATTCCGCCGGGGAGACGGTGACCGGGGTGCCGTCGCGGAGCACGGTCGCGGAGTCCGGGACCAGATTTAGTAGCGCCCGCAGCCCGCGGCGGGTGCGGGCGACGGCGTACTCCTCAAGGCCTTCGCTGATGGAGAACAGCACAGCGAGCATCGCGGCTTCGCCGACCTCGCCGAGGATCACCGCGCCGACCGCAGCAATCGTCATCAGGGTGCCGACGCCAATTTTGCCCTTCGCCAACCGGCTCAGGGTCGAGGGGACGAATGTCCACGCCCCGATCAGCAGCGCCACCCACTCCAGGGCGAGCGCGACCGGTTCGGGGCCGCCGGACCAGCTGGTGATGTACGCGGCGAGCAGGAACACCGCGGCCGCGGCGGCAGCCTGCAGCTCCCGCACCTGCCACCAGTGCTCCGGAGCCTGCTCGTCCTCACTGGCCGGTTCGTCGTGCCCGCATCCGCATGCGTCGCTCATCGCCGCACCCCCGCCTTCGTGTCGCCCGTTGTGCAGCAGGAGGTGGTGGCGTCGGTGCCGTAGTTCGGGCACAACACAACCGCGTTTCCGGTCGCTGCCAGGAGGGTTTCGGCGGCGGCGAGCACGTCCATCAGCTCCGGTCGGGCCAGGCTGTAGAACACCTGCCGCCCCTGCGGGCGGCCTTCGACGAGCCCACAGTCCCGTAAGCACGCCACGTGCGCGGAGACCGTCGATTGCGCCAACCCCAGCTCCGCCATCAGATCCGCCACCCGGGCCTCGCCACCGTGCGCGAGGCGGGTTGCGATTGCCAGACGGGTCCCATCGGAGAGGCTGTGGAACAACGCCACCGCGGGATCGAGGTCCGCCCCAGTCGCCACCGAGCACTCATTCATCGTCATATGACGATGATAGCGGCATTGTGTGCTGTAATCGAATCATCACGAAGAAGTGGCAGCAGGCGCGGCCGGGCGAGATGGTGGGAGCTGTTGGTATGCCGTCGATGTCGACGATCGAGTCTCTGTTCTGCCGCAGCGCACCGTGGCAGGCGGCCACCGGCAGGTGGGTACTCCCGTGGGCGCTGCAAGGCATCCATCCCCGAGGCCGGGTCCTTGAAATCGGTGGCGGCGCCGGCGCGATGACCGAACAGATCCTCACCACCAACCCCGACGAACTCGTGGATGTGACCGTCACCGACTTCGACCCGGTCATGGTCGCCGCCGCCAGCGATCGGCTGCAGGGTTTCGGGGCCCGCGCTCACGCCCAGGTCGCCGACGCCACAGCCCTGCCGTTCGAGGACGGAAGCTTCGACACCGTCGTCTCGTTCATCATGTTGCACCACGTCATCGACTGGGAACGCGCACTCGCCGAGGCCGCCCGAGTGCTCGCGCCCGGCGGAATGCTGGTCGGCTACGACCTGCTCGGCAGCGCACCGGCGCGGCTGCTGCACAACCTCGAAGGGGCACCGCACCGGTTCATCCCCCGTGGCGAACTCCGCCTGCGCCTGACGTCTTTGCCTCTGACCGACATCACGGTCCGCGAGAACCCTGCGCTCGCCCGGTTCCGTGCCCGCCGTGCCGGTGACCGATGACCACGCCACCACTGCACGGGCATCACCATGGCCCTCCCTCGGACGAGCTCGCCGAGCTCGAGCAGCGTGACGTCGCGGTGGCGTTCGTCGACCTCGCCGGATACAGCGTGTTCACCGAGTTCTGCGGCGACCAGGAAGCCGCAGAACTGGCCATACGGTTGGCCTCTCAGACCTGGCAGGCAGGCTCTACGACCGGGCACGCGGCTGGTCAAGGCCATCGGCGATGCGGTGATGCTCACCGCCGACGCCCCCCAAGTGATCCTCGCCACGATCACCGCCCCCGCGGCCGCGGCCGCCGGTCAAGACGGATTCATCGCCCTACGCGCCGGGATCGATCCACTACGGCAGCGCAGTCGTCCGCGACGGAGACCTGTTCGGGCACGCGGTCAGCGTCGCCGCCCGCATCACCGCCCTCGCTGGCGCCGGCCACGCCGTGATCACCGATCCGATCTGCCCGCCACCAGCCGAGCTGGATTGCTCGCCATGCTCGCTGACCTGCTGAAAGACACCGGAGTTGGCCTGCCAAAAGGACACCCGGATAAGGCTCGCTCAGTTCGTGCCGTCGCCGTTCAACAGCAACCCGTCGTAGCGCTGAGAACGTTGCGTAGTGCTTCCAACGAGTCCGGTTGCGCTCGGTAGTAGACGTTCATGCCGCGGCGCTCGGGGGTGACCATGCCGGCTTTGCGGAGCTGCCCCAGGTGGTGACTGGTGGTGGCTTCGGTGAGGCCGACCGCGGTCGCGAGGTCGCAGGTGCAGGTCCCGTCACCGGTGTCGGTAAGCAGGATTGAGACGAGCTTGATCCGAACGGGATCGGCAAGCGCCTTGAGCCGCAACGCGATCTGCAGCGCGGTGTCGTCATCGAGCGGTGCCGCCGATACCGGTGCGCAGCAGATCGGGGCGCTGATGTCGACCATCGGCAAGGGCTTCGGCATGACCAGATCGTACGCCCCTACTTGACATATGTCGAAAAGGTGGCACCCTGCATGTGTCAGTAGTTCGATATATGTCTCACAGGTGAAGGTGATGGTCATGTCCCGTATGCAGCTCGCGCTCAACGTCGATGATCTCGATACCGCGATCGAGTTCTACTCCAAGCTGTTCAACACCACCCCGGCCAAACGCAAGCCGGGATACGCCAACTTCGCGATCGTCGAGCCGCCCCTGAAACTGGTGCTGCTAGAGAACCCCGGCCAGGGCGGCACGATCAACCACCTCGGCGTCGAGGTCGAATCGAGCGAGAAGGTGCACGCCGAGATCGCCAGGCTGTCCGGGGAGGGCCTGTTCACCCAGGAGGAGATCAACTCCACCTGCTGTTTCGCAACCCAGGACAAGGTCTGGGTGACCGGACCGGCGAACGAGAAGTGGGAGGTCTACACCGTGCTCGCCGACTCCGACACGTTCGGGACCAGCCCGAAACTGTTGGAGCAGAACGCCAACGATGACGTCGAGCAGGGTTCGGTGTGCTGCGGTGGCAGCGCCGCCGAACCGGCTGAGGTGCGCACTGCTTGCTGCTGAGGGGTCGTGGCTTGCGCTCTCGCCTACCGCGCGATGCGGTCGGCGAGGGCGCGGATCCGGTTGGTGATGTCGTCGCGGATTAGTCGCATCCGTTCGATGCCGTCGATGACCCGTTCGGAGGGTTCGTCGGTGTTCCACACTTCGAGGGCGACGCCGTCGGGTGGGGTGACGTCGGCGGTGCCGACCACCACGACGAGATCTGCAGTTTGCATCAGTTCGTCGGTGAGTTGGCGCGGCTGATGTCCGTCCACGGTGGCGCCGACTTCGGCGAGCGCCTGGGCGGACAGGTCGTTGACCTGGCCGCCGATTTTCGCGCTGGTGCCGGCCGAGGATGGGGTGATCCGGGCGGTGACTGTCGGTGTGAGATGTTCGGCCATCACCGATTTGCCGCGATTGGACACGCACACGAACAGCACCTGCGGTGTCGTGCTCACCGGCCGACCTGCTGGTCGGCGGGTACGAGTTCGTCGAGGAGGTCCTCGACGAGTCCGCGGATCTGATCGCGGATCGGGCGGACCGCGTCAATGCCTTGGCCGGCTGGGTCGTCGAGGGCCCAGTCGCGGTACCTGACGCCGGGGAATACTGGACATGCATCGCCACAGCCCATGGTGATCACCACGTCGGAGGATTCGACCGTGTCGGGGGTGAGGATCTTCGGTGACTGCGCGGAGATGTCGATACCGACTTCGGCCATCGCCGCGACAGCGGCGGGATTGATTGAGTCGGCGGGAGCAGATCCGGCGGAGCGGACCTCGACACTGCCCTGGCTCAGAGCGGTGAGGAACCCCGCGGCCATCTGTGAGCGGCCAGCATTGTGGACGCACACGAACAGCACGCTAGGTCGAGAGGAAGACATGAAACACAGGCCCTTTCAGCTGTGGAGGAAAGCTCGGAAAGTCACACACGGTCGGCCGTGAGCTCGGCAAGGAGCTCGCGAACCCGGGCATCAAGGTCATCGCGGATGGCGCGAACCTCGCCTAGTGGACGGCCTTCAGGATCGGAGACCGTCCAGTCGAGATACCGCTTACCGGGATAGATCGGACACGCGTCGCCGCAACCCATCGCTACGACCACGTCGGCGGCGGCGACCACATCGTCGGTTAGCGGTTTGGGGTACTGCGTACCCAAGTCGACGCCGATCTCGCTCATTGCTTCGACGACGGTCGGGTTGATCGAGTGCGCGGGTGTTGACCCGGCTGAGCGCACGTGTACCCGCCCAGCGGCGTGATGGGTCAACAATCCTGCGGCCATCTGCGAGCGGCCGGCGTTCTGCACGCAGATGAAGAGAACCTCGGGCACATCCTTGGGCACCGCGCCCTCAGCCTGGGCGAGGGCGCGTAACCGATCAGCCGCGAACCGGCCCGCCAAGGTCGTCAGATGCGTATGCACCCGGGAGGTACGCCGTAACACGGTGTAGGACTCGAAGACACAGCGTTCTACCGTCTGGCGAGACACCACCCCTTCGTACTTGGCGGCCAAGTCGGCGGCGGTACGGGCCAACACGGTATGAGGCATCAACAGTTCGGGCTGCTCGCGGTGTTCACCGCGACGTAGGTGTTCGTCCAACGCATTCTCAGACATCGCGAGCAGGCTCCTTCGACACATCTAGGCTAGAAGCAGTGGGAGTTGTGAAGCGTTTCCGCAACGCCAGGGACACATAGACGAGGGCGACGAGAACCGGGACCTCGATCAGTGGCCCGATGACCCCGGCGAGAGCCTGGCCGGAGGTCGCACCATAGGTCGCGATCGCGACGGCGATGGCGAGTTCGAAGTTGTTGCCGGCGGCGGTGAACGCCAGCGTGGTGGTCCGTGCGTAACCCAGCCCCATCGCGGCGCCGAGGACGAATCCGCCACCCCACATCACCGCGAAGTAGATCAGCAGCGGCAGCGCGATCCGCACGACGTCCCACGGGTGAGAGGTGATCTGCTCCCCCTGCAAGGCGAACAGGATGACGATGGTGAACAGCAGACCGTAGAGGGCCCACGGCCCCAATCGCGGGAGGAACGAGGATTCGTACCATTCGCGGCCTCTGGCCCGTTCGCCGATGCGGCGGGTGAGATAGCCGGCGATCAACGGGATTCCGAGGAAGATCAGCACCGACTTCGCGATCTGCCACGGCGAGGTGTCGATGGTCGTCTGTTCCAGGCCGAGCCATCCGGGTAGCACCGAAAGGTAGAACCAGCCCAGCACGGCGAACATGATCACCTGGAACACCGAGTTCAGTGCGACGAGGACGGCAGCCGCCTCGCGGTCGCCGCACGCCAGGTCGTTCCAGATGATGACCATCGCGATACAGCGCGCCAGACCGACGATGATCAGTCCGGTCCGGTATTCCGGTAGGTCCGGGAGCAGAAGCCAGGCCAGCGCGAACATCAACGCGGGTCCGACGATCCAGTTCAGCAGGAGCGATCCCAGGAGCAGGCGACGATCGCCAGTGACCGAGTCGAGTCGGTCGTAGCGCACCTTGGCCAGCACCGGATACATCATGATCAGCAGTCCGAGAGCGATTGGCAGCGAGATGCCGTCGATCTCCACGGCCGCCAGGGCGTCACCCAGGCCGGGAACGGTGCGGCCCAGCATCAGGCCCGCGACCATTGCTGCGCCGATCCACACCGGCAGGAACCGGTCGAGCATCGACAACTTCGCCGCGACCGCGGTGTCGGTGGTGGTCACTGGTCGGCCTCGCACGAACGAGTTTCCCCCACAACCATGGCGAGATCGCCCAGCAGGACCGACAGTTGTTGCAGTGCTTCGGTGTTCACACGGTAGTACACCCAGGTCGCGCGGCGTTCGCTCGTCACCAGACCCGCCTGACGCAGCACCTTGAGATGATGCGAGATCGTCGGCTGCGACAGCTCGAACGGCCCGGAGATGTCGCACACGCACGCCTCACCTCCCGGATGCGCGGCGACCTCCGACAGCAACCGCAGCCGAACCGGATCCGCGAGCGCCTTCAGCAGCGGGGTAACCGCTCCGGTCTCGTCACCACTCAGGCCGCGGCCTGGCAAGAGAAGCAAGTTCTTATTCGACACCCGTCAATATTGACATACATCGATTCAACGGGACAAGGCCCTCCGATACCCGGGAGCGCACTTGCGTTCCCGCATTGAGATCCCCGACTGCGGGGTTGCGTCCGGTGTGGTTACGTCGAGCCTGACTGCTGGCAGTACGGCAGTACGGCACGAGACTGCCGGCTACGCCGACACCTGATCGGAAGCGGCTACGCCGCGCTGTGAAAAGCGTGGTCCCGGATCGCTTTGCACCTCCGAGCCTATGGCTTCCAGCCCCCGCCACCAAGGCGCGAGATTCTTTTCGCCGCAAGCGGTTCACAGGGCGCGAGCGCCCCGAAAACAATCACGCTTTCCTCCTTGGTGTCGGTGACCTCCAGCCAGAGTCCTCCGGTAGCAAAGCGATCCCGCACACTCAAAGGAGCGACCATGCACCGCACACTCACCACCGAAGCCCTCATCGCAGCGATCCCCGGCCTGCTCGGATTCGTCCCCGCCGAGTCGATCGTCGTCATCGGCGCCGAGCTGGCTGTCACCTGCCGCCACGACATTGCCGAGACCGCCGACGCTGCCGAAATCATCGCCGAAGCTCTGCGCACCAACAACATCCCCTCCGCCTCCGTCGTCGCGATCTCCGAAAACCTCGAGGTTGCAGACGCAGCGGCCGGCACGATGAGCGACACCCTCGTTCGCCACGGCATCGAGACCGACCACCGTATCCTCATCGCCCGCTGTGACCAGCCCGCCGTCTACCACGACCTGATCGCCGGGGAGTTCGGCGTCAGCGACGACTACCGCGACAGCTTCGCCAGCGCCGCCCGAGTGGCCGCAGGGGCACCCATCACCGCGACCCGCGACGCCGCGCGCGACACCCTGGCCACCACCGACCCCATCACCACCCACGGCGTCGAGCTGCAACCCGACCTTGCCGCCAAGGCCGTCGTCTCAGCCATGGTGCACTGGCCCACCGAGGTCCCGCGCGAATTGTCCGCCCAGGTCGCCGCCATGATCGGCAACCACCCGGTCTACCGAGACGCATTCCTGCGCACCGCCGCCTACAACCCGCGCTCCGCCGCCGCCGTATTCACCGAACTGTCCCGCCCGCTCCGAGGCCGCGACCGGGCGAACGTACTCACCCTCGCCGCCGCCTGCCACTACATCGGCGGAAACGGCGCAATGGCCGGAATCATCTTCGACCACATCGCCGAAACCGACGCCCTGCCGAACCTCGCGAAGCTGCTCAACCAGTCGCTACAGGCCGGGACGCACCCCCACCGCCTGGTCGGCATGATCCCCGCCGCCGAGACCGTCGACGAACTGTTCGGCGGACACTTCCCCACCCCCGACGACGTGTAGCGCGGTGGGTCGGAGGCTCAGGTCAGAGAATCTGAGCCTCCACCCCCGGCGGCATCGCCTCCCGCCACCACAGATCAGTGCGCGGCGCGTCAGGACCCGACACCGCCCGCCCCTCGGCGACCGCTGCCACCTCAGACACCAGCGGCACCCACAGATCAGCCAACGCGCGCTCCACAGAAGACATACCCACCACGGTAACGGCCACCACAGCGGAACGGCTACGCCGAACAGCCCTGTTGGCCGAGCTGCGCCCGGCGCACTAGATCGACCGGCCTGCCGGCCGGACTCGATACCTGTGCGCGGCTGCGCCGCACACGAACGGGGGTTTGTTGCCCCCTTCCATTCTCGTACCTCTGGTCGGCCCGGCGACAAGGGCCGCGAAAAACTAATCCGCCCTACGGGTTTGCAGGGCTGCGCCCCGGATGACTTTTTCGCTGTGAACACCCTTGCACCGACCTCCCGCCGGCAACGAGATGGCAGGTGTCACACAAACCACCCGGCCGCAGGAGGAACCCACGATGGCACGCCAGACCCGCAACGGCACCCAGCGCGACGTCTTTACCCGCGCCAGCCGCGCACACCAGAACCGCCACACCATCCGCGCCGCCAAGCGCCAGGCCAACCGCCAGGACCGCGCCGCCGCCAGCCGCGCCCTGCACACCCACCACTGATCAACCGATACCCCCAAACCCGAAGGAGCACAACATGACCACCAGCCGCGCCGCACTGAGCACCATCCCCGCAACCCTCAACGACGGCACCATTGCCCACGTCGTTGGCCGCGTCGACGCCTCCCCGGGCACCCCGACCCCGGCACCCCGGTCGAACCGCTCACCACCGGCACCGGCGAGCCGGTCACCGACCACGACGGCCCGCTGTTCGCGCTCGTGTCGGTGACGTGGGCAACCGAGCTGACCACCATCAACGCCGACACCGGCACCTCGCGCACTGAGTACGTGCCCGGCCTGCTCGGCAACCCATCCGGTACCAGCTGGTACCTCTCTCCCGTCACCCCAGGCCAGCACGGTTTCACCCTCACCGGCCGCCACGCCGCCGGACACCGCACCGCGACCCTGCCCGCCCTGGACGGCATCGACGCTCCCCGACAGGTGAAAGTCCACGACCACCTGCTGCGGTGAGCGCCCGCAGCTCCACAACCCGCCACACCCACCACCCGGGAAGGACCCGACCCATGACCGCCACCCTCACCACACCCGACACCTACAGCCCCGCCGTCGTGCCCGCCGACTACGCCGCCACCCGAGCCGGCTTCCTCTGGACCGCCGCGAACCTCGCCGCCGACACCCGCCGCCGCACCGGTCACCGCATGCTCCTCGACGTCGACCTACTCGCCTGGACCCTCGACACCCTCACCGAGCACTACCCGCGCCGGGAACGCACCCTCACCAGGACCTACCCCGAGGTGTGCGCCGCAGCACGACGCGCCGCCGCCACCAGCAACCGCCACCTCACCCCGGCGCTACACGGGCCCGCCGGCGCCTGGATGAGCTGGCAGCAGGCCGTCATCGCCCACGCCCGCGCCGACCACCACCACCCCGGCCCCCAGCTGTGGGAGATCTTCGCCCGCGCCGCCACCGCCGCCAGCCAACCCGGCGACCTCACCGAGGGACTGACCCCAGGCCGCTGGCCCGACATCGACCGACACCGCCCCAACCACGCCCACTAACCCACCCCTCACCCCTCCACCACACCGGCCGGGAAGGCACATCATGACCACGATCGACATCACCCACACCGCCGCCGACGGCACCCTCGCCGACGGCATGATCCGAGGCGATGGCACCTACGAAATACTGCGCGCGAACGGGTTTCGCTGGTTCCGCTCCCTGGGCATGATGGGGATCCAGTCCAGCCGAGACCGCCAACCCAACGAGTACAAGATCAACCGCGCCGCCCGCGCCCTCACCGAAGCCGGCCACACCGTCACCGTCGAGATCGACCGCACCCACCGCGACCCCGCCCAGGCCGAAACCGACCGCGCCAACCGCCAAGCCGACCGGGTCGCCGCACTCGAGAACAAAGCCGCCCGCCGCGCCGCCGACGCCGAGGCCGCATGGACCGCCGAACAACGGGCAACGGCCGCACTCCCCCCGGGCGGCGAGCCGATCAAGGTCGGACACCACAGCGAAGGCCGGCACCGCCGCGCGATCGACCGCGCCC
Organism: Gordonia sp. G4; assembly: GCF_057770005.1. NCBI lineage: Bacteria > Bacillati > Actinomycetota > Actinomycetes > Mycobacteriales > Gordoniaceae > Gordonia > Gordonia sp. G4. The sequence goes on along the minus strand of NZ_CM173442.1, from coordinate 4,394,280 downwards.
ACAACGCCCTCACCGAAGCCGTAGCCGCCGACCGAGAAGCCGACCACGCCGCCCAGCGCGCCGAATCCGCCGCCCGCACCACCGCACTACGCAACAGCCCGGTCACCGTCGCCAACCGGATCCAGAAACTCGAAACCGAGCAGCGCGCCGATCAACGCGCCCTCGATGGGCACACCCGAACCCTGTTCACCGACGCCCGAGGGATGAAGCACACCGAGGAAACCACGGCCGCAACCGGCGAGTACCGCGAACGCCTCATCGCCCGCATGGCCGAACGCGCCGCGAACATCACCTACTGGCAGGGCATCCGCGACGCCCAGATCGCCGACGGCACCGCCGGCGACTACAGCCCCGACACCATCACCGCCGGTGACCTGGTCAAGGTCCGTCACCAAGGATGGACGCCCGTGCTGCGCACTAACAAAAAGACCGTCAGCGTCGAAACGCCAGCACCGTTCGGCGGCCGCATGATCCGCCACACCGTGCCCTACCCCGAGATTCAGGGCCACCGCCCCCAGAGCGAGACCACCGACACCGCCGAAGACGCCGCCACGGCCTGACGAGCCAGCCCGGACCCACCCCGCGCAGGCGGGGCGAGTCCGGTGCTTCGGGCATCGAACCCGAAGCACCGCAGGGCGCTACGCGCCCACCGCCCACCAGTGCGCCCCGCAACCAGCCATCCGCGAGTCACGTCCGAAAACCTCACAGCATCAGCCATTTCCGGCGGGGGCCCGTCGCTCGTTCCACTCACCTTCCGGGGCTTTGCCTGGCCTGCCGAATTGTCATGGCGCCCAACCGGACCGCGTCAAATCCATTTCGGTAACAACTCGCCACGCGCTCTGCCTCGCTCCCGCTCGGCGCCGCTTATATCGCGGCGACTTCTTCCCTGCACTCCATTGACACCCCCCGGCCGGGCGTATGGGCGGCAGATATCAGGAAAAGCACCACCACCAGACACCCTGAAAACAGACTGTGAACAGCGTAAATCGTTGTGCAGCAACGTAATACGCGGTACAATAGACGCACAGACCAGCACTCGCGACGACACCAGAGAAGGGCCGACATCATGAACGAGAACACCACGATCACCGTCTACACCAAGCCCGCGTGCGTGCAGTGCAACGCCACCTACAAAGCCCTCGACAAGCAGGGCCTGACCTACCAGGTGGTCGACATCAGCACCGACGACACCGCGCGTGACTACGTGATGAGCCTGGGCTACCTGCAAGCCCCCGTCGTGGTCGCCGGCGACGACCACTGGTCAGGATTCCGTCCCGACCGCATCAAAGCACTCGCCCAACAGGATTTATTGTCATCGGATGCATCATTGGCGGGGTGACGGGATTGGCCTTCTAGCTGGCTTTCCCGCCGGATGTTAACGAATGTGTCCGTGAATGTGCCGGTAGAGCCGCCTACCTTGTGTGCATCAATGATGCATCTGATACAACGGTGGTGTGACGGGTGAAGATGTAGCCGGTGCGCGAAAGGTGCTGGCATCAAATGTTGTAGAGCTTGATCCTGAACGGTCGGTGTTCGAGGCGATGGTGCAGGGTTGGGCTCAGCAACAGCGGGCACGGTTCTTGCGCGAGGCGACGATCAGGCCGCGGGTCCGGTTGGTCCAGCGCTTTGCTGAGTATACCGGGTTGTATCCGTGGCAGTGGACTCCTGAGGAGGGCGAGGCGTGGGTCAGTGACTTGCGTTCGGGGGCTACTCCTCTGCGGTTTTCGACGGTCCGCGGCTACGAGGTCGAGATCGGTCTGTTCTGCTCCTATCTGATCGACCCTCGGTACGGATGGATCTCTGAGTGCACCAGCCGGTTTGGTCGGGCGCCGTTGCAGGTCTTCCATGAAGACAACTCCATCATTCACGTGGGTGAGTACGAGGGCGATGAGGGCCGGCGGCCGATGACCTACGACGAGACCCAGGCGTTGTTTGATGCTGCTGACGGTCGGGTGGCTCAGATCCGGGCCCGCCGCCGCAAGGGTGCGCTACCCGCGCTGCGGGACGCGGTTGCGCTGAAGTACTGCTACGCCTACGGAATGCGTCGCAATGAGGTTTCGCGGTCCGATGTTGTTGATCTGCGCCGAAACTCCAAGTTCCCCGCGTTCGGGCGGTTCGGTGCGGTGACCGTGCGGTCCGGCAAGGCCTCCCGTGGTGGGCCACCGAAGCGGCGAACTGTGCTCACGGTCCCGGAGATGAGCTGGATCGTCGAGATCCTGGATCACTACCTCACCGAGATCCGTTGCGAGTTCGACCACAACAAGCACCCGGCTCTGTTTCTGACCGAGCGCGGCAGCCGCCTGGGCGTACGCGCCATCAATGCCGCATTTGCTGCTGCCCGCGATGCCGCCGGCCTCGATCCCGCGCTGGACTTGCATTCGCTACGCCACTCTTATGTCACCCATCTCGTCGAGTTCGACTACCCCGAACGGTTCATCCAAGAGCAGGTCGGGCATGCATTCTCCTCGACCACCGCGGTGTACGTCGGAGTCAGCAACGAATACCGCAACGGCCTGCTCATGCAATCGATCCATGCCCGCTATGGGCACCACTTCGACGACAGGACCACTCCATGAAACAGATCGACTACCTCTGGCACTTGCGTACCAAGATGGCTGAGCAGGGGATGTTTTCCACGACCGACCTGCAACCACACCTGGCCGACCGCGGCATCACGTTGTCACGCGAACAGGTGTACCGGCTGGTGACCGGTCAGCCGCAGCGACTGAGCATGCACACCCTGGTAGCCCTGTGCGACATCCTCGACTGCACCCCTAACGATCTGATTGAACCCCGCATCATCGACGCCGCAGTGAAGAAGACTGCCGGTCGTGATGCAGGTGTCACCCCTATCGCGGCGCGTCGCACCACGATCCGGCGTCCCCATACCGAATCATGAGCGTCGCTGTACCTCCGAAATACCCATGCTCTGACTGCGGGCGGATAGCCGCCCGGGTCAAACGGACTCCCGAGGGCGGGCTGTGCCGCCGCTGCTACAACGCCCGCCGCCACGAGAAGTGCAGCAGCTGCGGCAAACAGAAGCTGCCGTCCACGCGGACCGCCGCGGGTGAGCCGTTGTGTGTGCATTGTTCACGGCCCAAACGGCGCTGTGCCGGATGCGGCCGCGCCGACCACATCAAAGCCACCAATGAGGTAGGTGAGCTGTGCCAACGCTGCTACACCGCCCCCTCGCGCCGGTGCGGACAGTGTGGGACCCCCGCACCGATCGCGATCCGGGCCCGCGCTGGCACCGTGGATCTGTGCCATCGCTGCGCGAGCACCCCGGCGAAGGTATGTGGAATCTGCGCGCAGTCGCGCCCAGTCCACACTCAGTGGCCGCTGGGCCCGGTCTGCCAGCGGTGCTACCGGACAACCCTGTACCACCCAGGGCGGTGCGCGCAATGCAGTGACGATCGTGCGCTGATCGGGAGAAATGCTGCCGGGCAGCCGATATGTGGCCCGTGCGCTGGGTCGGAGGTCGGCTACGTGTGTAGCGTCTGCGGTCATGCGGGACCGCACCATTTTGCCCAGACGTGTCACCGATGTTCGATCATCCGGCTCACCCGTGAACTGCTGACCGGTCCCCACGGATCGGTACCAGTGGGCCTTGAGCCGCTGCCCAACTATCTAGCGGATCGGGGCCAACCGCACTCGACGCTGCGGTGGCTGAGCAAACCCACCACCTCGGCACTGCTCACCCGTCTGGCGTTGATCGACGAACCCTTGAGCCACCGGACACTGGACCAGTGCCCTCCGTCGTGGGGACGGCACCACCTGCGTGAGTTGCTCGTCGATGCCCGACTCCTGCCGGTGCGCGATGAACCACTAGAACGGCTCGAGACGTGGATAACCGAAACCGCTGCTGCTCTGCCGCCCCATCAGAGCTCTCTGATCGGGCCCTATGGACACTGGGCCATCTTGCGCCGTGCCCGCCGCAGATCCCGTCGCCGACGATTTACCCACGCTGCCGCCGACAACGCGCGTAGCCGGATCCGCACCGCCGTCCTGCTGCTAGTACACCTCGATGAATCTGGTTGTACAATAGACGATCTCACGCAGCCGATGCTGGACGCCTGGACCGGCGGCCGGCACCAGCGCACCAACAACATTGCCGGTTTCATCGGTTGGCTCACCTACCGCGGGCTGGCTAACAACCTGTCGGTCAGCCGTTATATCAACCCGCCTCCGTCGCAGACCGGCGACGAAAACGATCACCAGCGAGCGATCGCGGCCCTACTGTCGGGGGACACGTCGGCTGATCTGTCCATTCGCGTGGCTGGGTTGCTTGTCCTGCTCTACGGCGCGCGATTATCCCAGCTACAGAATCTGACCACCTCGTCGCTGACGAGCCGAAAGGCCCGCCGCTACATCACCGTGGCGCGCCACCCTGTGGAACTGCCCGATCGCCTCGCCGACCTCATCGATCAGCTCGCCGAGACGGTGTCAGCCAACCCGAACGCCCTCACCAGAGACGGCCGCGGCCATTACCTCTTTCCCGGAAGCCGGGCGCACCATCCGCTGCATCTAGCCACTCTGAGCCGAAAGCTCACCGCCGCAGACGTTCCCAGCCGCATTAGCCGCAACCATGCCATGCTCGTCCTGGGCGCTGATCTACCGGCCGCCGTCATCGCCACCCAACTGGGGCTGAGCGCCACCACCACCACCGGTTGGGCCGCACTCGCCGGGCGCGACTACACCGCCTACCTCCACAGCCACGACACGGACCGCAGACCACATGTTCGCGAGCACGGGCGCCTAGAAACCTGAGCCAGGCACCAGGGCGCTCGATCACACTAGAACAGGCCGGTTGCAACTCTACCCTCCGGTAAGGGTAGAGTCATGAATCGAAGTCGGGCAGTGCGCACTGAGCGCTTGTCGCCAGAAGCGCATTCGGCTTTCTGACAGTCCTTTGCACGCAACGACGCGTGTGCCCAAGACATCTATCGCCGCCATTGCATACCGCGCGGCGTGAGAACGGAGCCGGTGGTGGTCTCTCTACCCACGTCCTTATCGAAGTCTGTGGCCGACGAGCACTCGGTGCTCGCCGCGCTGCGCTCGCCCCGCCGTCTGCGCACCGAGGTACTCGCCGGCCTCGTGGTGGCCTTGGCCTTGATCCCCGAAGCCATCTCGTTTTCTATCATCGCCGGGGTAGATCCACGGGTCGGCCTCTTTGCGTCCTTCACCATGGCCGTCACGATCGCCATCGTCGGCGGGCGCCGCGCCATGATCTCCGCAGCCACCGGCGCGGTCGCTCTGGTCGTCGCCCCGCTGGTCGAGAGCCACGGCCTGGATTACCTGATCGCTGCGGTGATTCTCGCCGGCATCTTCCAACTCCTCCTGGGCGGCCTGGGAGTCGCGCGACTGATGCGATTCATCCCCCGCAGCGTCATGGTCGGCTTCGTCAACGCCCTGGCCATCTTGATTTTCATCTCCCAGCTCACGCACCTCATCGACGTGCCCTGGCTGGTGTACCCGCTGGTCGCCATCGGTATCGCCATCATGGTGCTGCTCCCCAAACTCTCCACCATCGTCCCGGCCCCGCTCGTGGCGATCGTGCTATTGACGGCCGCCACACTGACGTTCGGGTTCACCGTGCCCAATGTGGGCGACGAGGGCGACCTGCCCTCGAGCCTGCCCACCTTCCTGATCCCGGATGTCCCGATGACCCTGGACACCCTGACCATCATCGCCCCGTACGCCTTCACCATGGCGATCGTCGGACTCCTCGAATCACTGATGACCGCCAAGTTCGTCGACGACATCACCGACACCCACTCCAACAAAACCCGCGAAGCCACCGGACAAGGGGTGGCCAACGTCGTCACCGGCTTCTTCGGCGGCCTAGGCGGCTGCGCCATGATCGGCCAGACCATGATCAACGTCAAGGTCTCCGGCGCACGCACCCGCATCTCCACGTTCCTCTCCGGCGTGTTCCTGCTGATTCTTGTTGTCGGACTGGGCGATATCGTCGCCAAGATCCCCATGGCCGCTCTGGTGGCCGTCATGATCATGGTGGCGGTCGGCACCATGGACTGGCACAGCATCACCCCACGCACGTTGCGGCACATGCCCAAGAGCGAGACCACGGTCATGGCCCTGACCGTCCTGGTCACCGTCCTTACCCACAACCTGGCCTACGGTGTGGCCGTCGGCGTCATCGCGGCTATGGTCCTGTTCGCCCGCCGCGTCGCACACCTGACCACCGTCACCGACATCGCCCACCCCGACGATCACACCCGCGTCTACGCCGTAGAAGGGGAGTTGTTCTTCGCCTCCAGCAACGACCTGGTCTACCAGTTCGACTACGCCGGCGACCCGGACAACATCGTCATCGACATGAGCCGCTCGCACATCTGGGATGCCTCGACCGTCGCCTCCCTCGACGCGATCACCACCAAGTACGCCGCCAAAGGCAAGACGGTCACCATCACTGGTATGAACGACAACAGCGCGCAGCGACACCAGCAGCTGAGCGGACAACTCACCGGCTCGCACTAGCGGTATCGGGAAAGGGCAGCACCACGTGAGCACCGACATCGACGATGGCCACCTGCAGATCGGGGAGGTCGCCACACGAACCGAGTTGTCGGTCAAAACCATTCGCCACTACGACGAAGTCGGTTTGGTGACCCCCTCAGCACGTTCGGCCGGGGGGTTTCGCCTCTACACCACCAGTGACATCGAGCGGCTCCTGGCGATCCGCCGGATGAAACCCCTAGGCTTCACCCTCGAGGAGATGCGCGAACTCCTTCAAGCGCTCGAGACCATCGCGGAACCCACCTCCACCAAGACGCAACAGACCGCCGCGGCGACCTATCTGGCGGACTGCCACACACGGGCCGAACAGGCATGCGCCAAACTCACCAAACAACTGGCCTACGCGCGCGAACTCACCACCCAGCTCGCCGAGTACGCACCGCCAGCACCGAAGAATTGATAAGAGACCGTCGTCCAGCAGATGGTCAGAGCCATCGGTCAGGGCCGCACTAACGGCATTGCCCGCTGTACTGGGTTTCTGCTCGCACCATTTCGTCTCTTAGGGCCGGTTTCGCGGACACTGGTAGAACGGCAAGGTGTCTCTCCGCTGCACCCCCCACATCGTGCGTAGCTTCTGATGGGCTAATTGTTCTACGTGCCGTCTTCTGGACCAAAGAGACACCCGGAACACCAGTCAAGGCGACAGCGAAGTTATGCCAGCGCCAAGAACAATTTTTCCAGTTCGGCCTCGGTGAGCGGGGCCTGCCCCTCGTCGGCGCCGTTGATGCACTGGCGCATTCCCGAGGCGACAATTTTGAACCCGGCACGATCGAGCGCTCGAGACACGGCGGCGAGCTGGGTCACGACATCTTTGCAGTCGCGGCCAGCCTCGATCATCGTGATCACGCCAGCTAATTGGCCTTGCGCCCGGCGCAGCCTGTTGAGCACCGCAGTCATCGCTTCTTCATCTCCGGCCACTGGATGCGCCCCTTCCTGTTTGAATCAATCTACCCGAGGGTACCCCCTGGGGTATCAAGCCACGAACGCTACACGGTTGACATAAATACCCTAGGGGGTATCGTCTCGAGACATAGATCGATACCCATGGGGGTATACCACAGTGAAAGGAGCGCTACTGCGATGACCGACACCAGATCGACCACGACCACTGTCGGAGTTCTGGGCCGCTGGGGTGCGTCGATGGCCGGCCGGTCGCGCGTGGTCTTCGGGGTCTGGCTGCTGGTGCTGATCGGTTTGGGGGCCATCGCGCCGTCGGTGTTTTCCTCGTTAGCCGGGGCCGGGTGGCAGGCGAATGGCTCGGAGTCGGTGCAGGTCCGTGAGCTGGCGCAGCAGCACTTCGGCGGGAACTCGTCGGCGGCGGTGCAGGTCGTCATCCATTCAGACCGCGACACCGTCGACGGCCCGGCGATGCAGGAAACGATTGCGGCCGCGGCGGCGGTGTTCGACGGTGACTCCCGGTTCGGTGAGGTGCTGGCCCCACAGCCGGGGATGACGATCAGCCCGGATCAGCACACAGCCATCCTGATCGCGGGTGCGAATGCGAACACCGACGACATGGTCCGGGCGGTCGACGATGTCAAGGGACAGCTCACCGGACTCTCGGGTGATGATGTGCAGGTGTATCCGACGGGTGCGTCGGCGCTGTGGAGCGATTTCAACAAGGCCAACCACGACGCGATGATCAAGGCTGAACTGTTCTCCTGGCCGGTCACCCTGGCCATCATGGTGCTGGCATTCGGTTCGCTGGTGGCCGCCGGGTTGCCCCTGTTGCTGACCATCGCAGGGTTGGTGGCCTCAGCCGGTGGCCTGGTCCTTCTCAATCAGGTCACTCCGATATCGGTGTGGGCGATGAATTTTGCGATGATGTTCGCCCTCGCCCTGGGGATCGACTACGCGCTGTTCATCGTCTCCCGTTTTCGTGACGCCCTGAACAACCACAGCACCAGGTCGGGTGCGGTCGCTGAGACCATGGACACCGCAGGCAAAGCGGTGGTTCTGTCCGGGATCACGGTGTTGGTGAGTTTGTCGGCGGTCTTGTTGGTGCCGGCACCTGCGGTGCGGACGATGGCGGTGGGCATCATGCTTGCGGTGACGTTCGTCCTGGCGGCCACGTTGACATTGCTTCCGGCCACCCTGGGCGCTCTGGGCCCGAAGGTCAACGCGGCATCGCTCCCGTATGCCAAACGCCAGCAGCATCGTTCGCCGCTGTTCGAACGGTGGGGAAAGGCCCTGCACGACCATCCGTGGCCGTTTGCGGTCGGCTCGCTGATCGTGCTGGTAGCGCTGGCCCTTCCAGTGATCGGACTCAAGGTAGCCATGCCCTCGATCTCGGTGGTGCCCGAAGATGCGCCGGTGCGGCAGGGCTATGAACTGGTCCAGCAGCAGATGGGTGAAGGTGCTCCCGGCATGCTGCAGATCATCGCGCCTGCTGCCCAGGCGCAACAGGCGGCCACCACAGCTGCGCAAACTCCCGGCATCAACATGGTCACCCCGCCGCAACCGGCCGGCGACGGCACCGATTATGTGATGGTGCAAGCACTGCCGTCGGTGGACCCCTCCGATGCCCGCATGGCCACCGTCGTTGATGACCTGCGTACCGCCTTGCCCGCAGATGTTCTGGTCGGCGGCGCTCCGACGGAGAACCTCGATCTGCAACAGGCCCTCAACGACTACTTCCCGCTGATCGTCGGCATCATCTTGGTCCTGGGGTTCGTGCTGCTGTTGCTTGCACTGCAAGCACCGCTGATAGCGGTGATCGGCACCCTGGTGAGCCTGTTGTCGACAGCAGCAGCATTCGGGGTGGCAAAGCTGATCTTCCAGGACGGCCACCTGTCGGGGGTCCTGGGATTTACCCCGCAAGGTTTCCTCGACGGCTGGGGGCCGGTGTTCTTCTTCGCCATGATCTTCGCCATCGCGATGGACTACACCGTCTTCCTGCTGGCCACCGCCAAAGAACACTACGAACGCACCGGTGACCCCGACCGCGCGCAGATCGACGGCATGGCCCATTCGGGACGAATTATCTTCGCCGCCGCAGCGGTGATGGTCGCAGTGTTCTTCACCTTCGCCCTTGCTGACCCGTTGCCACCCAAAGAGATGGGGATCATCCTGGGTGTGGCGGTGCTGCTGGATGCGGTTCTGATCCGATTGATGCTGCTACCGGCGTTGCTGCGCCTGACCGGCCGGGCCGCATGGTGGTCCCCGGCGTGGCTGCGCCGAGTTCTGCCCTCCATCAAGTTCTCGCACTGACCGACGATCGACCAGGCACCATAGACAATGGCTGCCCGCGAAGTACACCACCACTGAAAAGGAAAACTCGTTATGGCTCTCGCTATTTCGACCGTTCTGAATCTTCCCTTCGACCAAGCTGTCTCATCAGTTCGAGATGCTCTGGCCGACCAGGGATTTGGTGTCCTCACCGAAATCAACGTCACCGACACCCTCAAAGCGAAACTCGACGAAGACATGGAAAACTACCTGATCCTCGGCGCGTGCAATCCAGCGTTGGCCCACCGCGCACTCGGGGTGGATCGCCAGATCGGGTTGCTGCTGCCCTGCAACGTCGTCGTGCGCACCGACCCCGAAGATCCCTCGAACTCGATCGTCGAAGCGATGAACCCCAACCTCATGGTCGAGGTTTCCGGGGAGCCCGAGCTCACCCCGATCGCCGACGATGCCACCGTCAAACTCACCGCCGCAATCGCCTCACTCGAAGCCGCGGCCTCCAAGTAGCCAGCAAATAGCCCATCTTGTCCCATCCCTAGGAGGATCTATGACCGCCGTTCGGTTCTACTTCGACCCTGCCTGCCCTTTCGCGTGGGCTGCCTCCCGGTGGCTTGTCGGCGCCACCGCACACCGCGATGTCGACATCGAGTGGCGCCAAATGAGTTTGGCCGTGCTCAACGAAGGAACAGATGTCCCCGAGCCGCAGCGTCACCACATGGATGTCTCCCGCAAACTGGGACGCGTCCTGGCCTCCGCGCATGATCACGTCGGCGACGCAGCGTTGGGACCGCTCTACACAGCATTAGGTCAGCGCGTGCACCACCAGGATGAACCGGTGACCACCGTGATGGTTGCCGCCGCTCTCACCGACAGCGGCCTGGACCCGAGCATGGCGACCAGCATCGACGACCCCACCTACGACAGTTCTGTACGCGTGGCACACCAGGAGAGCCAAGACAACCTCGGCGACACAGGCGGCAGCCCGATCATCTGCATCGACGGACACTGCTTTCTAGGACCGGTACTGACCGCCATCCCCGCACCAGCCGAGGGCGACAAACTGTTCGACGCCCTGGTCACCGTGGCAGCCACCGACGCCTTCGCCCAACTTCAACGCCCGCACAGCGGACCACCGACCTTTCCTGCCCACTGAGCCACCCCAGCCGGATCAGCGCACGCACCGGTGGGCCCGCGCGGCCACCAGGGTTACCACACCGCGGGGCGGGGTAGGCGCTGTGTAAGTACCGACCAATGTGGGGGTTGATCTCATGAACACTCGTCTGAACAGGCAGGGCACGCACGACACAGCCCGATCGCTGGCAGTGCCGGGCATCGTGCTCGGGGTAGGTCTCGGCGGATTCGTCGACGGCATCTTGCTCCATCAGATCCTGCAGTGGCACCACATGCTGACCAGCACCAACGACGACCGCATCGGCGTGGACTACTACCCCAACAACACCGTCCACGGCCTCGAGATCAACACCCTGTGGGACGGGCTCTTTCACACCTTCACCTGGCTCGCCGTGCTCATCGGACTGGCGCTTTTGTACTCACGGGTCACCACGCACCGTCGCCGCCTCTGGACCTCGAGGGCCCTATGGGGATGGGTACTCGTCGGGTGGGGCCTGTTCAACCTGGTCGAAGGCATCATCGACCACCACATCCTCGGGATCCACCACGTGCGCAGCGGTGAACACCAAGCACTCTGGGACATCGGCTTCCTCATCTTCGGAGCGCTCCTCGTGCTCGGCGGGTGGGCGCTGCAACGCACAGCCCGCCCCTTGACCCCCGCCCTCAACGACCCAGACACCTCCACCGCACCACCACGATGACGACAGCGCACGGCGACTCCGCGGCGCACAGCGTGCCCCTGGAGACGATCATCGGATGGGTGCTCCTGGCCGGCGTCGCCGCCGCCTACCTGATAGCGGCCTACCTACGAGGACGCGAACCCGCAGGATGGAACCACTGGCGCACGACCAGCTTCGTCGCCGGTATCGCAGTGCTCGGCGCAGCACTGCAACCCTCCGACTCGCCGACCTTCAGCGATCACATGCTCGGGCACCTGCTCATCGGGATGTTCGCACCGCTGGCCATGATGCTCGGGGCACCGCTGACCCTCACCTTGCGCTCAACACCCCCGCACGTAGGGCGATCGCTGGTACACCTCATGCGCTCGAGACCAGCACGTCTGCTCACCTGGGCACCTCTTCTCCTCCTGGCGAACCTGGGAGGACTAGCGGCGCTGTACTTCACTCCGCTGTTCGCGCTCTCCGAGCGCCACGAGATCCTTCATACGGCAATCCACCTGCACTTCTTCGTTGCCGGATACCTGTTCGCGTGGATGATCGCCGGACCAGACCCCGGCCCGGACAGACCGACAGTGCGTGCCCGGCTCGTCATCCTCGGTATCGCCATCGCCGGCCACGCCGCCATAGCCCAACTTCTCTACGCCGGGCTGTTTGTTCACGTCGACGCCCCATCCGGCGAACTCCGGGCCGGCGGAACCCTCATGTACTACTGGGGCGACATCGCCGAAATACTCCTCGCACTGGCCCTGCTCCTGACATGGAAACCCGACTACCGGGCCACACGCTCATCACGACTCCCAACCACCAGTGCCCACACGGCCGCCGCCCGATCAACGACCCGGTAATACAGAAGATCTGGGCGCGCTGAATCGCCGCGCCACGAGGCCACGCCACGTCGACAACCGGCCACGCCCGAGAAACCGAACAATCGAGCCCAGCGACCACACCTGGGCCTTTCACAGCAAGCGGTCACCTGGAGACCGCTGCCGTCGCGCGGACTGGTCTGTCCACCCGCAACGAACCCGCCGATCGGATCCAAGCGATTATTGAAGGGACCTGCCCGTTTCGTTTCGTTTCGTTTCGAGCATTGACGACGCCGATTGCTCTGCTACCGCCTGTGCCGGCAAAGTACCTACATCCACGTGATCAGTTGTTCGGCAAATGATTTGCCCGCTGCCTTCGCACACCCGCGACATCGGTACGCAATCCCGCCGGGGCGTCACACGCAACCGACAGTTTGGGCAGTCGTTCCTGATGGGCCGATTGTTCTACGTGCCACCCGCAGGGCCAAGAGACGACCGTCACGAGGCCCCACGCGCTGCGCTTATTTCGCGGCACCTCGTGACGTCTGCTTCTTGGCCCTGCGGCCCGCACGCACATGCGGCCAGGTATCGGGAAATGACTCACTTTGAACCCCCCCCGGTTAGTGGCACCAATCCCCACGGGCAATATCGTTACAAGACAACGTAATTAGGAAATTGATACGTGAAAATGGTTGCATCCCAATATAATAACTACTAGAATGAAGTAAGGAGGTGGCGGGATAATGCACACAGGAATATCGACACTCCACCAGCCTCTACGGCCGCGTGACTGGGAAAGGGGCCGAGACTCATGCCTTCCATTGACTACGCGCAGCGTGCCGTGGCCTATTGGGCCAAGTCTGAACGGGCCTACGCCGAAGGTGACCCCCGCTACGGCGCCGACCTCGCCGAACTGGCCGCCCAATGCGAACAGTGGGCGTACGAAGACCTCACCGGCGTCCGCAGCGACGTCGCCTAAACCACCGACACGCACGAGGAGACAGCAGGTGATCGTCATGGCCGACAAACCCGAGGTCACACCCTGCGATGTGCCGCAGCCGCCGGCCACCGCGATCGAACCGCTGCCCGAACTGGAAACCGTCACCGCCGCAGACGACCTCACCCTCACCGGCACCATCGGGGACGACACCGCCGAGGTCGACAACACCCTCGCCCTGGAGCTGGACATGCTCACCGCACTGTTGTGGGCACCACCGACCCGAGCCCGCCACGTCGTCGAAGCGTTGATCGGGTCGCGCGCCGACCGCGACGCCGGCACCACCACCACGGTGCTTCCCGCCGGCAGTGTGATGTTCCTCAGTGCTGTGCACCAGGACGTGTTCGACACCGTCGTTGCGTTGCTCGACGAAGGTAGCCCCGCCACACCGGTGCTGGTCAATGCGCGGTTTGCCGATCGAGGACTGACTACCCGCACTCGCAGCGTCATGCTCGAGATCGCTTCCCCGCGGCACGGCCGCCCCGTCGCCGACAGCGCCGACCTACCCCACCTCGCCGCTGCCCTCATCGACGGCTGGTACCGCCGCGGCTACCGAGCCTTGCTGGCCCGCATGACCCACGTGACCGCCGAACGCCCCACCGCCGAACTCGCGGGCCACTGGACGGCCCTCACCGGACACCAGCAGGCCGCCGAAACCCGGTGGCTCGCCATCCGCGACACCCTCGCCCGCATCTGAACGGAAAGACCACGCCGTGATGACTGACGACGACCCCGACGCCCAGGACCGCGAAATCGGCGACCTCGCCGCCGACATGCGCGAGCACGGCCGCAGCTGGGCCGACATCGCCCACGACCTCGCCCTACCCGAGGCCACCGTCAAACGCGCCGCCGACCAAGCCCACCAGCGTGCCGCCGAACTCGCCGCCCGCGACCAAATCGCGCTGTTCTGATCACGCACCCCGAGGTCGGGAGAAGCGTCTCCACCGTGGGAGAGCCGATGATCGGTAAACTGAGTACGACGAGACATCCAGGAAAGGCAGGTGCGGCGATGATCGAGTCACGATGGATCACCCGCTGGCCGGAGTTGTTCGCCGGTCTCACCGACACCCAGGTCCGTGGTGTCGTGCAGGCAATCGACAACAACGTCCTTGAGGGGTGGGACCCGCAACGCGCCGACGTGGACCTGCTCACTCGGTCGGCGCGCGGCGAACTGACCGACGCCGAAGTGATCGCCGAAGCCGTCGCCATGGCGACAGGCTCACGAGCGGCACACGCCCTCGGCTGACCGCGCACAAACTGTGGAGTTGTTCACGACGGCACCGCCTCGTCGAGGTGGTGCCGTCGGCGTGTCTGGAAGGTGAGGTTGAGTGACCGCACAGGAGGACTGGGACGCCACGTTCATCCCTGGCACCACCGTGTTGGCCAACAAACTCGGCATCACCGATCCCGACGCGCTCGCCGCGGCCGAATACACGATCACTGCGCACCGCGAAGCGATGATCGTTGACGGGCAGATCCCGATCGCCCGCACCTACGACGCCGAGCATTTGCACGCCATCCACGCCGCGTTGTTCTCCCCGATCTATGAGTGGGCCGGCGTTCCGCGCACCTATCCGTTGAGCAAAGACGGCCTGCCGTTTGCTGAGCCGAACCAGATCGGCCGGTACCTCGACCACGCCCGCGACCACATCGCCGCCGTCGACTGGACCGACCTGGACCACGGTGGGTTCGCCGTCGAGGCCGCCACCGTCTACGCCTCGATCAACATGAGCCACCCCTACCGAGAAGGCAACGGCCGCGCGGCCAAGGTGTTCATGTCCCAACTCGCCGCCGATGCCGGCTACCGACTCGACTACGGCCGCGTCACACCGCAACAGTGGGTCAACGCCGCCATGCTCTCCCACCCCGACCGCGGCGCGTTCGAGCCCGTACCCGACACCATGGTCCCGGTGTTCGCGAGGATCGCCGAACCACTCACACCACCCCAAGCCGCCGCGGCCGAGCGTGAGACCGATGCGCAGCGCGCGGCCCGGATCGCTGGCCGCGGCATGTCTCGGCAGTCCCCGGCTGCGGGCGCTACCCCAACGACCTACCGCCGCCCGCCGTTCGGCGTTCCGAGCAGCCATGGCCGACGGCCCGGCGCTGGGTACGAACACTGATGCGTCACCTCGGTTTATAGGTGCATTGCGTCTGGCCTTGATCGGTCAATCCAAATTCTGCGCGGCAGCACAGTCGCTATGCCCGGCCAGACAATCTGTGTGTTCACCACTTGATTCGCGCAAAGGCCGAAGTACTTCTGCGCACCCGCGAGCGCGATCGTCAACGCCTGAGGTTTTCTATTCCCTGGGACGTCGATGCCGAGCGATTGCAGAGGGACGAGCCGGTCGGGGTTGTCGTTAAGTCGCTGCGCTACAGGAGAGACCCAACGGTCGCCTTCTGCGTTGCTCTCGTCAACCACTTCGATGTGCGGATAGCGATCGGAAGTGTCGCCCGCGAGCCGTGCGATGGCCGCCCGTTCCCGGTCTAGTTCCATGTGTGCTGCTGCCTTATCGTCGCTAGCTGGTTGGTCCGAGAGGTGTTCCCATTGCACCTCTGCCGTGCGCAGCGAAGCGATGTGGTCGTCAGTCAGGTGGGTGAGGATTTGCCCGGTAGCGCGAAGCGTTTCGAACTCCTGCCACAGGACGTCGAACCGGGTTTCGCTCACTGCGAGTGCTTCGCTCAGCAGTGTCGCGAACCGTTCCCGTGCGGCGTCGACAAATGCTGGCTCAAGCCTGGCGTGAACGGAGTTCCATCCGAGAGTCACGCAAGCCGGCACCCGCCGCCGATGCGTCGCGGTCGCGGTCGTCGGGAGCGCGAAGAGTTCGGCGAGGAGGGCGTAGCGTTTGGCTGCGGTCGCGGCGATGCCCGCTGCGTAGAACAACCGCACACCAGCGAGAAGGGGCGTGTCTAGGAGATCGTTGAAGCCGCCGCGGTCGATGCTGCGTGACCATTGTTCAACTGCGGGGAGCCACCACCCGTCGGTGGTTTCGTTCCCCCAATAGGTCAGCGTCGCGATTGCGGCCGCTGACACTCGGCAGCGTTCATCGACCTGTTCCACGATGGTCTGGTAGGTGCCTAGGATCAGCTCGGAATGGTAGTTGCTGATGTCCAGTGCCGGGGTGGTGTCGAGGGTCGCCAGTTCGGTCGTGAGGGTGTCGTGGGCGGTGATGGCCGGGTGCTGGTTGGTGAGGTCGCGTTTGATGCGATCGACGGCGACGGTCGGCGTGAGCGGATGACGAGCTTCGCGTCGGCGCATGGCGATCACCGCGTCAGACAGGCGTACGAATGCGCCGTCGGCGGTGTCATGCAACACGCGAGCACCGAGGAGCCGCGCGAGTTCGTCAGCCTTGGGGCCGAGTCGGCCGGGGTTGATCCACCCGGGTGTGTAGAAGCGGCGGTGCGCGCGACCCAGGATCGCCCGCAGTGCATGGTCGTGCTCCGCCGACCACCCCGCGATCAACAGCCCGTGCGAAGAGGCGATTTGAGCGAGCAGCTGTTGCATGTGCGGCTGGTAGCCGCTGAGTTCGGTGCCGGTGTTGAGCATCGAGGCGGGGTCGCGGTAGTCGCCGTGCAAATGCACAACAAGGTGATCGATGGTGTGCAGTGGCGCCAGCCCGGCGGCATCGCTGTCGGTGCGCACGATCACGGGGTCGATGTGCCGTTCGCTCAACGCGTCCTCGAAGAGGTGGTCGAAGTTCATCGTGACGACCACGCGGAGAGTTCCGGCCACCATCATGTCGGCGATCGCGTGGTGTGCCGCTGACGGTGCGTGGCGCTGCGCAGCGCCATCGGGGCCACTGTGTGGTTCGAAGAATCGCCGCAGCACCGCCTCTCGTTCGTGGGGAGTGTCGGCGACTTGTTCGAGGATGCCGCTGTAGGTGAGTGGTTTGTTGTAGGTCTCGACGTACCAGTCTTCGACGTTGGTGGGCGTCAGCAACTCGGCCCGGTCGGGGTCGTCTGGTCGGCAAAGTTGTTGTGCGAGATCGACAACGATGTCCCACGCGGTGGGGAGCTTCGCTCCCATCGACACACCGGCGCCGGCCAGTACCGCGTAGGCACCGGGTGTGGAGTACATCGAGAACGCTAGCGGCAGATACAGATCGTCAGTCGAGGTAGTCGGCGCAACCATGCATGCACCTTACGGACCGCCCCGACACCTTCCCGGTGCCGGGCGCGCTGCGCAACCAGGCCCCTAGGCCACCGCTGTCCCCAGCCGACGTTTCGCCACCAGCCGGCGAACGGTGGGCCGCCGTCTCCGCGGCGGAGAACGACCACGCTGCGCGTGGACTCGGTAGCCCCGCGCGCACGCGCGCTCGCACTTAAAAGCACCCGTGTCGCGGGAGCAAGCTATCGTTTAGGTGCCCTAAACCTTGCTCACCGTCCCTGTCGTCGGTACGGTGAGGGGCACAGACTCGGGTCTGTGCGGTAGTCCCCACTGGTGGGGTCGCTGCGCTGGGCTGACCGGCCAGGCCGGGAACGATGCAGGAGAAGGGAACGCGAGATGGCAGAGCCAGACAACGCTCATCGCGCGTTCGGCCGGCGTCGGCGCCGCAACCACCCGGGCGGGCGGGATGCACGCATCGTGGTGCGAGTCAACGCTGTTGAGGACCAGGAGCTGCGCAACCGAGGCCACGCTGGAGGCGATCTCCGGCGCTGCCTGGCGGCTGGCTCGCACGGCACCGGCACTACTGCCCGAACTAAATGTGCCCACGGTGGCCCTGATCCGCTCGCTGCTTCTGAATGCAGCAGCGACGGGAGGTTCCCCCTCAGAGAGCAATCTCGTGGCTGTGATCGAGAAGTACATCGATGACAACATCCGCGACTCGTCCATGTCGCCGGCCACGATCGCAGCGGCGCACCACATCTCGGTGCGGCAGTTGTACAAGATCTGGCCCGCCGACAACACGACGGTCTCGTCCTACATCACCCGTCGGCGTGTTGAGTCTGCCTGCGCCGCTTTGGTGTCCGAGCCCAACCTCTCGATAGCCGCTCTCGCTCACCGGCACGGCTTCGTCGACCCCACCCACTTCGCACGCCGGTTCCGCGAGGCGTACGGCACGACACCCAGTCGTTTCCGCGCGGACAACCGCCGGGCCCAGCTCCCCCGCTAGCGAACCGGTTGTCGAGGTCTTCCCCCGGGGCACTCAGCTCGCTGCGGCCGATCGGGTCGCGGGTGATCGTCGCCCCGCCGCCCGAACCTCTCGGTGCTCCGGTCGCCGACAGCCCTTAGATGGCCTAACATTCCTACGACTCGAGGGTACACAGCGCACGCCTGCATCATTGCGGGCGACGCCCCTCACATGACAACGCCGTTGGGACAAGGGGATCGAACTGATGCAGGATTTGACGAGGCGAGGGTTCCTCGGATTTGCCGGCGCTTCCGTGGCGGGAGCGGTGGGTCTCGTGACGGCCCAGACCGGCTCTGCGTCACCGCTTCCGGGAACCCGCTCGCCCCGCGTCGACCCGACCGTGTGGCGTGAATACGGCGAACCATTGGTACGCCCGAGCGGCGTCGGGATCCTGCAGGGCAAGTCCGTTGCGGTGAAGGATCTCTACACGATCAAGGGACACCGGGTCGGCGCGGGCAACGAGCAATGGTTGCGAGAATCACAGCCCTCGAGGACGACGGCGCGCTCGGTGGCAGCGCTACTGGCGGCGGGTGCGTCTGTCGCAGGCATCAGTCGCACAGACGAGTTCGCATACAGTCTGGCCGGTACCAACGGCCACTACGGAACTCCGCCCAATCCGAAAGCGTCGAACCGCATTCCGGGCGGCTCCTCGTCGGGTTCGGCGAGTGCGGTCGCGCTCGGCCAGGCGACCATCGGGTTGGGCACCGACACCGGCGGATCGATCCGAATCCCGTCGTCGTACCAGGGTCTGTATGGAATCCGCACGACCCACGGTGCGGTGTCCCGTGACGGTCTCCTGCCCCTCGCGCCATCGTTCGACACCGTGGGGTGGATGACCCGTTCGCGGGCCGACCTGGTCGCGACCACGAGCGTGCTCATGCCAGGACTCCCCTCACGCGTCGACTTCCCGATCACCTACTCCGACGACATCATCGACCTCGCGAGTCCCGACGTGGCCGCCGCCGTGCGAGCCGGGATCAAGCGGTTGGGCAGCCAGATGCCGCTGCGCGCGATCCGGTTCGATACGGCTGTGCTGCCTCTGTGGGTCAAGGCATTTCAGACCCGGCAAGGGTGGGAGGCATGGCGGGCTCACGGTGAATGGGTGTCGCGGCACTGGGATTCGCTCAACCCCGACGTCCGATCGAGGTTCGAGACTGCCTCGAAGGTCACCGCATCCGACCTGGCCGCAGCCGACCGGACACTTTCCACAGCGCGCAACCGGATCAACAGCGCGCTCGGTGAGACGATCCTGCTGCTGCCGTCTGCGTCGTCGACCGCTCCCACCCGCGCGAGTGCCGCGCTTGGCGGCTCGGTCATCGAGGACACTCGAGCACGCACGTTCCAGCTCACATGCCTTGCCGGAATCACCGGTCGTCCCGCGGTGAGCAATCCACTCCCTGTTGGTGGACCACCGGTGGGTCTCTGCGCGGTCGGACCCCGTGGCTCCGACCTCGCTTTGGCGACACTCCCGGTCGTCTGAGAACGGGCGACGCGATCCGACGCCGCCCCGCTGCAGCTTGAATGATGTTCATCAGAACGTTCGGGTAAATGTCGGTGGCGAATCCGCCATCCTTTACCCCGCCGACAGGATGACGAGCGGATCGAGGAGGGCGGATTCTGTAGGGGTCCGAGGAGGCCCCGCAATCTGCACGTCATCGAATTGTGTAGACCAGTCCCAGACCGTCGTCAGCGAGGGCGACCATGAAGTCTTGTGCCCGGCGGAGAAACGCATTGGCATAGTCGGCGCTCGAGTACGGCACTGCCTCGATGATGTCGGTCTTCGTGATCGGCTCGACCATGACAATGTCTTTCGCAACCTCTTCGACCACGTCGGGAGGTAACACGTGAACGAACCCGACGTGAGCACCGTATTGCCCCACCGGGGTCACGTTTCCTTTGACGAGCTCCAAGGAGATGCGCGGCTGTAGCCGGCCGTCAGTCACAGCGAAAATGTGTTGGAGCTCTCGCCACGCCTTGTCGAGATACAGCATCCGGGGGCGGTCTTCCTCCGGTCCCCATGCATCCATGAGCGGGTCAGCCGAGAGGAACGGATACGGATTCCGTCGAGCCGCGTCCACATCACTCGGCTGCAACGGGTAGGCGTAGTAGCGAATTCCCATGTGCGGAATACTGACAGGGGAACCGGCTCGTGAACGGAGGTCGGACCCCGGTGTGGAGAACTCCAAGTGTGGCCGACGCCTTGTGGAGTGCCACCGGGGTTGATCTTCGGCGTGGATTTCTGGGTTGGTGGCTGCCGGACACATGAGGGAGAGTGGTTCCTATGTCTCACAACGAGTCACGCTTCGACCGGTCGTCGATAGCAGACATGGTCGCGCAGACCACCGGCCGGGCGATCCGTGCTGCACGCGCCTACGACTCCGAGGCGTTCGATGCCACCACCGACCTGCTTGCGTTGCACCCCGAGTCGCGTGAGGTGCATGCGCTGATGCTGCGGGAACTACTCGAGACCGCCTTCCCAGATGGGCTCACCGGCGAGGATGTGTCCGAGGTGATGACCAACACGAGCCGGGCTGTCGCATCATGGAATCCCGCAGTCAGTCCCGCAGCTCTGGCGCTGGTGCTGACCGGCGCGTTGGGAGTCGGCGATACCGCTGACTCCCATGCGCTGTCGTCCGCCGGCCCGTTGGACACCGAGACCACCGCCGCTGCACTGGTGGTCATCGCCGACCTCGCCGCGCGTGCCGAGGTCGACCCGGCAGCGTACTTGACCCGGGCTGTGGAGGAGATCCGTCGCGCCCAGACGATGGAGATGCCTTGATCGGTGGTCACCCGCAGTTGTCAACCGGGTTTGCCCACCAGCCTGACTAGAGCCCGCGCTGTCATTCGCCGGCAACGCGGACCACGATCTTGCCCCGCACATGACCGGACTGGCTGCTCTCGTGGGCACCGGCGGCGTCGGCCAGGTCGAACACCTCGGCGATCTCCGGATTGAGGTCGCCGGCGTCGCCGAGGCGGGCCAGCGCCGCGAGGTCGCCGGAGTCGGGCCGCACCCACACGTAGTGACCGCCGAAGTCGTCTCGTGCGCGTGCGTCGGTGATCGAGGCGACCGTCCCGCCGTCCCTCAGCACATCTGGCACCGAGTCGAGTGCGTCGCCACCGACGTAGTCGAGCACGACGTCGACGCCGCCGGGTGCGAGTGCGCGTACCCGGTCGGCCAGACCCTCCCCGTATGTGGTGGGCTCGGCCCCGAGGGTCCGGAGATAGTCGTGATTGGATTCTGAGGCGGTGCCGATCACTCGTGCGCCGAGAGAGCGTGCGACCTGGACCGCGAAGGATCCGACGCCGCCCGCGGCAGCATGGACCAACACTGTGTGGTCTGCCTGGACTCCCGCCCGGCGAATGGTCTGATACGCCGTGAGGCCGGCGAGGGGAACAGCGGCAGCCTCCTCGAACGACCAGCTCGACGGTTTGTGGGCGAGAGTGCGCACCGGTGCGGCGACCAGCTCGGCGAAGGTTCCGCCCGCCACTTCCCCTCCGACGACGTCTTTCCGGACATAACCGAACACCTCGTCGCCGACCTTGAACTCGGGCGTGTCCAGGCCGACCTGTTCGACCACGCCCGCGACATCCCAGCCCGGAACCACCGGGAAAACGGTGTCCATGATCTCGGCGAGGTAGCCCTCGCGGACCTTCCAGCCCACCGGATTGACACTCGAGGCCCGGACGCGCACCAGCACGGAATCGGGGCCGACCTTGGGCGTGGGGAGGTCGGTCAGTTGCAGGACATCAGGACCGCCGAAGCGGTCGTAGGTGATAGCTCGCATGGTGGCACCAACGGGTGTCTCGACAGAATGATTCCAACAGCACTGTGACTTCTGCCGGCGTCAGATCGTGACGATCGTGATGCGCGCCCGCCATCCGGCGGGAGAGGGACGTGGTCCGACGCGGCAACGACCAGTGCAAATCCAGGCCCAAAGCTGCGGGACGGAGCCCGGTCGCGGAATGAAAGATATTGTCCCGTAGTGTATTCACCCGTGAATCTCGCTGCTGCCGATGCCATCGTGACCGACTCCACTGCCCGCGCCTGCGTGTGGTGCTCATCCAGCGACGACATCGCAGAACTCCGCGGCGAACCGCGGTGCGGGCGCTGCCGAGGGGCAGAACAGATCATCGCGGCGGCCCGTGAGTTCGTCGGCTTCTATGGTCTACGACCCTTGGGCGCGTCATTGACGTCCGATGACGACGAAGAACGCGAACACCGGGTGGCGGCTCGTGAAGCCTGGGCAGTGCTGAACCGGACCCGCACACAGCCCCCGCTGCGCGCCCGGTCCGGGCAGCGCGGCATCGCACGATCCGCATCCACCACCACAAGGACAGGCGGACACACGACAGCCCCCAAGGCCAAGAACGCCGTGTCCGGAAACGCCCGGCCGGCGGATGTCTCCCGACCCGACCGCGAGGAACTCATGAGCCGCGCCCAGTCGTTGCTGGGGCAGCTGACAGAGATCGAGGAACGGCTGGCCGTCGCGCAGGCTGACCCCGGCCTGAGCGGCAAGGCGAAGGTGTCCGACTTGACCGCCAAGCGCGATTCGGTGCTGCGTACGCTGGCCGCATTGGAAAAGGCCAAGCGGGCCCTGGAGCCTGCCTGACATTTCGCGCGCCAGGACCGTTGTGTTCTCACCGCCACAGCGACACGATCAGGACGAGAATGAGCAGCTTCAGGGCCCAGTCCCCCAGGTGTACTGCTGCTGTTGATATCGCAGCTCCCTCGTGAAACACCGCGCCGGCGAGCAGCACGAGCGGAATGAGGAACAGCCCCGCAGCGAGCAACAGTGCGCCGGTGAAATCCGGATCGAGCTGCGCGACCAGGCCGGCGACGAGCACCACGAGCACAGCGTTTCGGGCCAGTTCGACGACCGGCGTCGCCCAGGTCGGCCGGTGAACCTCTGCCGTAGCCGGTGCGCCCAGAACGCTGTAGTACAGGGCGCTCGCCACGAATGCAGCGACGACCGCGACTACGCACGCCCATACGTTGACGTTGCTCATTCTTCATCCGATCGTGTGTGTGCGAAGTCTGACCACACCACCTGACGAAACTCATCGCCGGCCCCCTGGCGGCGGCGCCGCCGCGAACAGCCGGTGGGCCCCGACCAACCACGAGAATGGTGCTCGCCTCGACGAGAGCCGTGTCGACTAGGGACTGGCGGTCGGGGAAATGGCGGTGCAGGGTGCTGCGGCTGACGTCGGCACGCACGGCGATGTCGCCGAGGGCCTGTGTCAATCTAGAACTCGTATGTACCACTCCGGAGGGCTTGTCCGATGACGACTTCGATATCCACTGCCGATCCCGGGCAGACCCCGGACATGCCGATGCGCGCCAAACTGGCGATCCTCTGGTCGTACATGCGCCCGAACCGCGGGCTCCTCGCGCTGGGTGTCTTCCTCGGATTGCTCGCTACCGCAGCCGAACTCGCAACCCCCCTGGTCACCAAGTGGGTACTCGACGGGCTGGCGGTCTCGGAATCGCTGGCGGCGCCGATCACCGTCCTGGCCGTTCTGCTCGTCGCCGGATCGGTGATCAGTCTGATCCAGACGATCATGCTGGGCACACTGGCCGAACGCATCATCCTGGCCACCCGGACCGGCCTGATCGGTCACCTCCTACGTGTCGAGATCCCCGAACTCGGCCGGAGACCGAGCGGCGAGATGGTAGCGCGCGTCACCTCCGACACCCTGCTGATCCGTGAAGCGACGACATCGAGCATCGTCAATGGTGTCAACGGCTCGGTCGGGATGGTCGGGGCGCTCGTTCTCATGGCGGTTCTGGACCTCCCGCTGTTCGCGACCACGATGGCCGTCGTCATCATGGTCGGTGCCGCCGCAGCAGTGCTGATGCCCGGACTGGCCAAGGCGCAGCAAGACGCGCAAGCCGAGATCGGTTTCCTCGGTGGCCGATTGGAGGGCGTCCTCCGCTCGATCCGCACGGTCAAGGCAAGTCGCGCCGAGGCGCGAGAATCCGCCCGGATCGGCGAATTCGCGCACCGCTCGGCGAGCAAGGGTATCCGGGCCGTCCGCATCGAGGCCTGGGCGTGGACGATCACCGGCGGCGGAATCAATCTGGCGGTGATGATCGTCCTGGCGTTCGGCGCCTGGCGTGTCGCGGACGGTTCGATGAGCGTCAGCACCCTGATTGCTTTCCTGCTCTATGCATTTCAGCTGATGATGCCGGTCTCGCTGCTGACCATGAGTGTCACTGCGCTGCAGTCGGGGCTGGCCGCCGCCGCGCGAATCTCCGAGATCTCCGACCTCCGAACGGAATCTGACGATGCGGTGATCGGATCCTCACCGGCGCACGTCGACCGGACCGCCGCCGCGCTCGAACTCCACGACGTGGTGTACCGCTACGCGCCCGACGCCCCAGCCGCGCTCAACGGCATCGATCTGGTGATTCCGCGCCGCGGGCATACCGCCATCGTCGGACCGTCGGGCGCCGGGAAGACGACCATCTTCTCCCTCTTCCTGAAGTTCCTACGGCCCGATCGGGGAGAGATCCTGCTCGACGGCCGGCCGCTGGACCAGTGGACACTCAACGACTTGCGCGCCCGTATCGCCTACGTCGAACAGGACACCCCGCTCGTTCCAGGGACGGTGCGCGACAATCTGGTCTACGCGGCACCCGAGGCCTCTGACGACGACGTGTGGCGTGCCCTGGCGGCCGTGCGGATGGATGACCGGGTCCGCTCCATGCCCGATGGTCTCCTGACCGATGTCACCGCATCCACGCTGTCCGGCGGGGAACGGCAACGAATCGCACTCGCCCGAGCACTGGTCGTCGACCCCGAACTCCTCCTTCTCGACGAGGTGACCGCCCAACTCGACGGGCTCACCGAGGCGTCGGTGGCCGACGGCATCCGACGACAAGCGGCCCGCGGAGCAGTCGTCACCATCGCCCATCGGCTCTCCACCATCATGGACGCCGACCAGATCGTGGTCCTCGAAGCCGGACGGGTGCGTGCGGTCGGCAACCATCGGAGCCTGCTCGCCACCGACGAGCTCTATCGGGAACTGGTGGCCGCCATGCGTATCGACACCGACGTCGACCCCGCCGAAGCCGGTTGAATCGACACTCGCCCACCCGGATGTGCCCGGGTGGGCGAGGTCGGCTCAGAACCTGCCGGCCACCACGTTGGTGGTCTGGACTCGCGCGCGGCAGTCGCCGTCGGTGAACCGGACCCGGACGAACACCTCGTCGGCGCCGTCCCGGTCCTCGTCGAGAACCGAACTGGGAACCACGAACTGGCGGAGGTATTCGAGTCCACGGTCGGACGCCCGCAAGAATCCGTCGGTACCCACTGATGTGCCCGGGAAGTTGCGATCGTAGAGGTACTGCTCCTTCCCGTCGTCTCCCAGCACGATGTAGTGCATGCCACCGCAGCCCCGATCGTTGATGTGCGTGACGAATCCGACTGCGTCCGCCCGGGTCATCGGGTACAGACCCTGGATGATGATGCGGTTCTTGCCGGCGCCGGTGATGTTCTGATCGACGATCGTCAGCGTCGCGCCCGGGGTGCGGGCGGGTGCTGCCGATGCAGTCGTCACGAGAGGTGCCGCCACACCGACGGCTGCGGCGATCGCTGTCACCGCACCGAGGCGCGTGATGACCGTGCTGCGTCTGCGAGGAGCGTTCACGACCGCACCGCCTCGACCACCCGGTACTTCCAGTCGATCGAGATCCCGCCGGGCACCGGCTGCTGGTGGGACTCGGCGAGCGTGATCAGGTCGGCTCGCAGTGCCTGACTGCCGTCCTCGTCGAGTTTCGACGCGGCGGCGAACGTCGGGCCGTAGTAGCCCAGGAACAGGTCCGCGAACGCGGCCGCGTCCACGAATCGAACGGTCAGCGCCTCGGTGTGCGAACCGACCGATTGCACGCGATCACCGAACAACGACGCGACGTAGTCCTGATCGCCCCATCGAGTGGCGGGACGTGCGCCGGGAGGCGGGGTCACGTGGCGGCCGACGGTGGCGAGCATTCCGCCGACGAAGCCGTCCGCAGTCCAGCTGGTGACCACGATCCTCCCTCCCGGTCGGACGACGCGGGTCAGTTCACGCGCGGCCAGTTCGTGATCGGCGGCGAACATGATGCCGATCGTCGAGATGCCGGTGTCGAATACCGCGTTGCCGAACGGCAAGACCTCCGCCGGGGCTTCGACGAACTCGACGTCGAGATGCTCTGCGTCGGCACGGGTGCGGGCGATGTCGAGAAGCGCCGGCACATAGTCGATCGCGGTGACGTCGCCGCCCTGCCGAGCCGCGGCGAGTGCGGAATGACCGGTGCCGGTCGCGACGTCGAGGACCCGGTCACCGGGAATGACCGACGCCGCGGTCACGGTCGCTTCGTTGACCGGCACGGTCAGCGCGGCGATACGGTTGTAATCGCCGCTGCTCCAGACCTTCTGCTGCTTGTCGCGCAACGAGACGAGGTCCGGGGTGATGGATGTCGTCATTGGATTGTCCATTCTGTGTGTGGGACGACTTGACGTCGGTGACCGATTCGGTACCGGCGCACTGACAACAGTCGGTCACCGGGCGTAGGGGCGACATCGGTGAGGACCTCCCATCTTTCGTCGAGCGTCCTGTCCATGAATGGGTAGACCCACCTATTCGACCGTTCCGCGGCCTACACTCGGACGGTGCGTTTGTTGGAGAGAGCCGAGCAGTTGTCGCAGATCAGGGCGGCATTTGCCCGGTTTCCGACCGGCTCGGCATTCTCGGTCGCCGGCGAGAGCGGCGCGGGCAAGACGGCGCTGGTCACCCAGGTGTGTGCGACCGCCCGCGATGTGCGGGTTCTCCGAGTGGCTTGCGATCCGCTCGACACCCCGCGCCCCCTCGGACCCGTCAAAGATCTCGGTATCGGCCTCGAGCCGATGACGCTGGCAGAGGTCTGCGAAGCAACCTTCGCCCATCTCGGTGCCGAACCGTCACTGCTGGTGGTGGAAGATCTGCACTGGGTCGACGCGGCGTCGACCGATGTGCTGCGGTTCCTGTGCCGTCGTATCGAGTCGATGCCCTTGGTCCTGCTCCTGACACATCGAGACCTCGAACCGCAGGCATCGGCGCGTGCGCTCCTCGCCGAGGACGTTTGCCGCATCGAATTGCCGCCGCTCAGCGTCGCGGCGATCGCCGAGTTGGTCGAGGGTACGGGTCTCGATCCCACGCTGGTGCACGCCGCGACCGGCGGCAATCCGTACTTCGCGACCGAGGTCTCCCGCGAACCAGACCTGCCGATCCCCTCGTCGGTGCGTGACGCCGTGCTGGCGCGGACGACGAAGGTCAGCGCGACAGACTTCGAAGCACTCCAGCTGATAGCGGCGTCCCCGGAACGCGTCGCCGACACCGCGTTGCCCGTCCTGGGGATCGACTACCCCACGCTCCAGCGTCTCGCCGACACCGGACTCCTGGAGTGGCGATCCGATGGCATCGTCTTTCGACATGAGTTGGCGCGCCGGGCAATCGAATCCACCATCCCACCGGGTGGGGTCGCGCACCTGCATGCACAGCTGCTGGAGGCGCTCGAGCAGTTGGGCACCGTGCACCCGTCCGTGTTGACCCATCACGCGGTTGCCGCCCGAGACTCGGGCCGCGCCATCCGATATGCCGTCGCGGCGGCCGAGGACGCCATCCGCGGCGGCGCGCACACGGAAGCCGTGGCGTACTACGAAATCGCGAAGCGGCACCAGCGCAACGCTTCGGCGCGTGAGCGTGCGGAGTTGCTGCTGGCGCTGGCCAACGAGCAGTACATGGTCAGCCGACTCCGCGATGCGATAGCCACTGTCAACGAGACGTTCCCGCTGTGGACGGAACTGGGCGACGACACCGGTGTGGCGACAGCTCATGTCGCCGTCGGTGTCTATGAGTACTACAGTGCGCACCGGCAACGCGCCGAGTCACACCTGACCCGTGCGGCAGAGATCGCGTACGGCACCGGGGCGACCACGGTGTACAGCCAGGCCCAGATCCAGCGCGCCTTTCTGGCGTTCATGCGGGGCGACGTGTCGGGGACCGCGACTCTGTTGGCCGACACCACCTCCGCAACCGACGACGAACTGCGCCTGTGGAATCAGGTCGTCTCGGATTCGGCCGCCCTGTCCAGCGGCGAAGAACATTCGCGGACCAGGCTTCTCGCGCACATGGAAGCCGCTCGCACACTCGGTTTCGACGAACTCGCCTCGACCGTCTATTCGCAGGTGGCCAGCCTCGACGTCGAACAGGGCAGGTACCGTGCGGCCGACCGGATCCTCGACGCCGGTCTCCCGTTCACGGTCGAGCGCGACATCCAGATCTGTCGGCACTGGCAGACCGCGGTGCGGAGCCGACTGCAGCTGACGCGTGGCCACTGGAACGGTGCCCTCGAGGACGCCGGAGCTGTCATCGAAGCCGACGGGATGCCGATCGCCACGTTGTGGCCGCGCCTGGTCACGGCGCTGGTGCCGCTCCGGTGTGGCGCTCCGTTCGATGTCCACGAGATCGAGAAAGCGTGGACCCTGGCCGGTCAGATCGACGAACCTCTCCGGCGACTCGCGGTCCTGGCCGCTCTCGCGGAGATCAGCTGGATGACCGGTGCCGAGGATGCGCGGGTCGTCGCGGCGGACACTCTCGACGACGACGGAACCGAGTGGGCATCGGGAAGCGTCGCCGTCTGGCGGTCCCGACTGGGCATGTCGACCCAGACCGGTCCGATCGCGGAGCCGTATCAGTTGTCCATCGACGGCCGGCACGCCGACGCCGCCCGGTGGTGGACGGACGCCGGCGACCCGTTCTCGGCGGCGTTGTGCTGGATCGACTCCGACGATCCCGGACGCGGTGTGACGATGCTCGACGGTCTCGGCGCGGTGGGTACCGCAGATCGCGCGCGAGCGATGTTGCGCGAACGCGGCTGCGACACAGTCCCCCAGCGCCCCCGTTCGACAACCCGCGTGAACCCCGGTGGCCTGACGAACCGGCAACTGGAGGTCGCGCGTCTGGTGGCAGAGGGGTTGTCGAACACGGAGATCGCCCGGCGGTTGTACATCTCGTCGAAGACCGCGGACCATCACGTGTCGGCGGTGCTGTCCAAGCTGGGCATGACCTCGCGTCGCGAAATCCTCGCTCGGGGTGTGGAGTTGGGGCTGCGATAGTTCGAAGGCCCCGGTTGTTGCGAGAACTTGTATGACGTCGAACCCGGAATCCGGGCTCATCGTCATACGGATCGAGAAAAACAGTGGCGGCCCTCGTCGGACGGTGCTAGCGTCAGCCGCGCTGTCCGACAATGGACAGCTCGAGACCTGGAGGTGTGTCGATGGTTGCCGTCGAGATCGCTGTCGTCGACAGCAGCATCCGAGCCATCCCCAATTCTCCAGCCCGTCTCCGACCCTCGTAATCTGTTCCCTCACAGGCGACTCTGTCGCAGCACTGGGGAACTTCCGGGGTCGCGGGCTCATCCCGAAGGTCTCCACAGTGAATTCTCCAGATCATTCGTCCTCCCCTATCGAGCTCACCAGCATCGGCTGGGACGAGCATTTCTCGACTCTGTTCGCCGATCACGCTGCCGACGATGATGTGCCTGCTCGCGTCGTGCGAGTGGATCGCGGCGGGTGCGACACCCTGACAGCAGCGGGTCCGGTCCGGGCCGTCCGCAGCTCCCACCACATCGGCGACCGCGAACTGGCCGTGTGCACCGGTGACTGGGTCGTGCTGCGCCGTGACGATGAGCGGGCCCAGGTCGTGGGCGTCCTGCCGCGGCGGACGGCGATCGCGCGCGCGAGCTCGGACCGGACTTCGGAACGGCAGGTGCTCGCCGCCAACGTCGACACGGTGATCATCGCGGTGTCGGTGGCGCACCGGGTGAACGTCGGCCGGATCGAGCGCCTGCTGACGCTGGCCTACGACGCCGGCACTCGACCGGTCATCGCGCTGACCAAGTCCGACCTGGTCGACGACACCCTCGCCGGCGAAGCCGCGGTCACCGCGGTCGCCCCGGGCGCCGAGATCGTGACGACGAGCACGGTCAGCGGCGTCGGTATCGATCTGCTCGCCTCGGCCATCACCGGTACCGCCGTTCTCCTGGGTTCTTCCGGTGCCGGCAAGTCGAGCCTGGCCAACGCGCTGCTTGGACGAGAGCACATGGCGGCCAGGCAGATTCGCTCGGTCGACGGCAAGGGCAGGCACACCACGGCGCACCGTGAGCTGCTGCCTCTCCCGGGGAGCAAGGTGCTCATCGACACCCCCGGTCTGCGCGGGATCGGGGTGCAGGATGTTGCGGACGCGGCCGGCCGGACCTTCGCCGAGATCGAAGAGTTGTCCCGCGACTGCGGATTCCGCGACTGCGAGCACCGCAGCGAGCCCAGATGCGCGGTGCAGGAGGCAATCCGAGAAGGCCGGCTCGATGCCGGTCGATTGGAGCGCTACCGCAAACTGCTACGCGAAAGCGAGTGGTCGGCGGCTCGGGGCGATGCCCGTCGGTCGAGTAAGCGAAACAAGAGGGACAAGGCCATCACGCGAGACATCCGCGCGATGTACCGGTTTCGGGACCGGCAGGGCTGAGGCGACCCAGCCGGCCAGTCGTCAGTCGTCGTCGCCGGGACCGTCCAGGTGTGCGAGGGCGGCCCGCGCGGCTTCGAGTTCCTGACTGAGCTCCTCGATGCGACGCTGGGCGGCGGATCGTGCGGACTCGATCACGGCGTCGACTGCCGCGATCGCGGTCTCGTCGTCCAGCTCTCGCATCGCTCGTGCCACCCGATCCGCCGTGACCTCGGCAGGTTTCCCCTGCTTTCGGGTCCCGTGCGCAACTGACACCGTCCAGGTGCTCTCCCCCGACGCGGTGATCGTGACGGTCGTCGGCGCGGTCGACGCCTTCGACTTTCGCGGCGGTTTGCTCGTCGCGGGTGGGGGCGTCGGCTCCACCGCTTTCGGTTGTGTGTCCGACGCGGGCCGTGACTTCTTGGGTGCGTCAGCGGGAACTGTCGGGGTCACAGCAGGTTTGGCGACCGGGGCGGGATCGTCCTGGGCGGGTGCCCGCTTCGGTGTGCGCCCGCGAGCGGCCGTCGTCGTGCCCGGCGCCGGCCGGTTCCGCCGCAATTCGTCGGCCTCGAACGGTAACTGGTCGTCGATGCCTCTCGGGCTCACCGTCACTGTCGAACCGTCGATCGACACGACCCGCGCCGAGGCGCCGGCCTCCAGATTCAACGACGGCATCGCGTCGCGCAGATACACCGTGGCCCGTTTGCCGGAGGCGAGTGCGGCGGACAGCGACTCCAGATCTCCGGGCGTCAGTCCGGCTCTTGTCTGAGAACTCACCGAGACATTGTCGCACATGCGTGCGAACGGCTGCCGCGGGATCGGGGCGTTCAGACTGCGATCTCCGCAGCCTGAGTGGATTTCAAACCTACGGAGAGATGACCGTTACGAATTCGTTATCTTGTGCATCGGTGCGGCGTCGACCGGCGGCACCAGGGGAATCCCGAACGTTCGCGGCCCTAATGTTCTCAGGGACGGTATCGGGTCATCGGAGGGAAATCTTGTGACGAAGGCGAGTACCACAGCAGATGTCTCGACAGGCGCGCGCGAAGTCCCGATAGCCGATCATGCTCGTGCCGGCGTGACGATCGCCGCGCTGCTGTGTGTCACCTCGGCGGCGACCTTTCTCACCCTCTTCCCCTGACTCGTTCGTCCCCAAGACTCCGAGTGGAAAGCACCACAAGTGCTCCTTGCCGGTGTGTCACCTGCGTCGACTGCGGTCCGCAGGTGGCACACACCACTTAGCCGATCGAGAGTCATCGCGAGGTCTGATCGTCAGCTCGCCCTCACGCGGGTCAATTGTTCAGAGACCTCCCACAGCCGTGTCGCCGCCCCGTGATCACGGAACGGCCCCCAGAGTGGATGCGCGCCGGGTGGACCGCCCGCGTTCCCCGGCCACTGGGGTCCGTAGAACGCACCGTCGGGCACCTCGGGCGTTGTGGCGGCCATCAGCGCTGGGAGAGAAGCGGTTTCGACCGTTCCGACCCCCAGGCCATGTCGCGACAACCACTCGATGATCCGCCGGCCGCCGGTTGACGCCGTCCTGCCGACCTCCGGCCTGGCCGCGAGAAGACTGGTCGGAGCGACCCCGGGATGCGAGATCGTGCTCGTCACATCCCAACCCGCGGCGTGGCTGCGGCGTCCGAGTTCGAGGCCGAACAGCGCACACGCGATCTTGGACTGGCGGTATGCGCTCATCCCGTCGTAGTCGTGCTCCCAATTCAGGTCGTCCCACTGTATCGAGCCCCGCTTCGCGGCGATGCTCGTCTGCGAAGTAACCCGCGCCTTTCCGGCACGGAGTACCGGCAGCAGCGCGACGGTGAGCGCGAAATGCCCGAGGTGATTGGTGCCGAACTGGACTTCGAACCCATCGGACGTGGTCATCCGTTCCGGCGGAGTCATCACACCGGCGTTGTTGACCAGGATGTTGATCGGTGTGCCGTCGGCGCGGAGCCGTGCGGCGAGCGACTCGACGGAGGCCAGCTCGGACAGGTCGACGTGCTCGAGGGTGAGGGTGGCCGCGGGGTGTCGGTCGCGAATGCGTGTGGCGGCCGCCGCACCCTTGCTCGGATTGCGTACCGGCATGACCACTTCCGCACCGGCTCCGGCGAGGGCCGCCGCGATCTCCCAGCCGATCCCGTCGCTGGCGCCGGTCACCACCGCTCGTCGACCGGTGAGATCCGGAATGGTCAGGGTGTATCTGCTGCCTGGTGACATCTGAGCTCCTCGTCGGGCCGGGTTCGTTCTCACGTCTCCGAGTGTCGCG
The DNA here is from genome assembly GCF_057770005.1 of Gordonia sp. G4. Taxonomy (NCBI): domain Bacteria; kingdom Bacillati; phylum Actinomycetota; class Actinomycetes; order Mycobacteriales; family Gordoniaceae; genus Gordonia; species Gordonia sp. G4. Next base: position 4,361,038 of record NZ_CM173442.1, on the reverse strand, counting down.
GCCTACCGCACCGTTAACCACGGCCTGTCGATCCGTGGCTGAGCGGTACCCGTGCACGGAACAATGGCCACATGATCGATCGACCGGGCCTCGCAGACTTTCTCCGGGTGAGGCGCGCCGCGCTGCAACCCGAAGACGTGGGACTGCCGCGTGGACAACGGCGTCGCACAGGTGGCCTCCGTCGCGAGGAGGTCGCGGCGTTGAGTCACATGTCCACCGACTACTACTCGCGGCTCGAACGAGAGCGCGGCCCGCAGCCGTCGCCGCAGATGATCGCCGCCATCGCCCAGGGTTTGCACCTCTCGCGCGCGGAGCGAGACCATCTGTTCCTCCTCGCCGGCCACCAGCCGCCGATTGCGGGCTCCGACCGCGAGCACGTCGCCCCGGGCATGATGCGCATTTTCGACCGACTCGACGACACTCCGGCCGAGATCGTCACCGAACTCGGTGAAACGTTGCGCCAGAACCGTCTCGGGGTCGCCCTCGTCGGCGACCTCACGCGGTTCGACGGTCCCGCGCGAAGCATCGGCTATCGGTGGTTCACCGACGCCGGTTGTCGCCGGTTGCACCCTGCCGAGGACCATCAGTTCTACTCGCGGATGTACGTGTCGGGGCTCCGCGGAGTCATGGCGCTCCGTGGCCCTGATTCCTACGCGGCGTCACTGGCGGAACGACTCCGCGCCGAGAGCGAGGAGTTCCGCGACATCTGGGCATGGCACGAAGTGGGCATCGCACCTCGGGAGCTCAAGCGGTACGAGCACCCCGAGGTCGGGTTCCTGGAGCTGAGTTGCCAGATCCTCGTCGACCCGCGGTGTTCGCACTCACTCCTCGTCTACACCGCGACACCGGGTAGCGCGAGCGCGGAGAAGCTCCGGCTGCTCTCCGTCGTCGCCGCACCGACAGCGACCTGAGCGGTCCTCAGGGTAGCCGGGAGACCCCAGGGAGAGCGCTCAGAAGTCGAATCCACCGCCGAAGTCGCCGCCGCCGAAATCGCTTCCTCCACCGCCGAAGTCGCCGGAATCACCGCCTCCGGAATCGCCACCGCCGAAGTCGCCGGAGTCGCCGCCGCCCTCGAGCGCACCCGCTTCGGAACCGTCGCCGGCGCCGCTCTCGAATCCCTGCGCGTCGTAGGGCACGCCCGCCATCCCGGAGAACATCGCCGAGAACAAGAACATCGACCCGAGTCCCCAGGCGCCGGCCACCAGAGCCGGTTTCCACCACGGCTCCGAGTACCAACCGGCGGGAACCGGCCGACCCGCGACACGACCGCCGGGGTAGTAATTCGGGGTCTGCGCCGACGGATTCGGCGATGCCGCGACTTGTCGTCCCTCGAACTCCACGGTGCGATCCTCGGTGACCGCACCCGCACTCTTCTGACCGTCGAGTTCGGGGATGGCCGGTCCGGGGTCGAGATTCATCGCCGCGCGGGCGGCCCGGATGTAATAGAGACCCTCGATCGCGGTCTGCTTGGCCAGCCGGGCCTGCGTCGGCGAGTTGGCCTGCTCGATCTGGGACCCTGCCGCGGTGTAGCGCTCCCCCGCGTCGGCGAGCGCTTGCTTCGACGCCGGGCCGTCGCCGACCAGCATGAACACCTGTCCCCCGAGTCGTTCGATGGCTTGCCGCGCGTCGGCCTTCGCGTCGTCCAGTGTGCGGGCCGCGTTGGCGCCGGAACGCTGCTGTGCGAAGACCACCACCCCGACGACGATCACGACGATGACGGCAATCAGTATCAGTGCTTCCATGCTTCCCTCCGGTTTGCGTGTCCGCGGCCCGCCGTTGTCGTCATCAGACCGACAATTCGGTCACCATCGAGCCTACCGATTCCCGGCATCGCGACGGCCGCGTCGCCGAGTGGGCGACGCTACCTCCGACGGTGTCCATTCTCGTCGCGGAACCCGATCGACGCCGCGCCTTCACCGGAGTGAAACGCGCGTGGCCGGGCGAGAACGTGGCGTCGTCGTACGGCGGACGCGGAACATCGGTCACCCTTGGGGGGTGACCGATCGGGACGGAGTGGGAATACACCGCTGTCGAAGCGCGGAACAAGTGGCCGAACTTCGGTGGGAGTGGGCGCGCGAGACCGATGCCACAGTCGGACCATGGCAGGGCGACGTGGACTTCGTCGCCGCGGTCGCGACCTGGCTCGGCGACGACCGGCGAACGGTCTGGACCGCCGGCACACATGAACTCGCAATCGGAATGGTGTGCTTGACCGAGCACATCCGGATGCCCAGTCCGCGCCGGGCCGCCGGCGGCCGATGGGGCTACCTCGGCCACCTGTATGTCCGGCCGACGTTCCGCGGGTCCGGGATCGGAGAGGAACTGGTGCTGCGCACACGTCCAGTCGCCGCCGGGATCTCTACCATGGCGGTGTGTTCTTCTTGTTCGGATATGGCCGTAGGCAAAAGCATCTCGGCGCGGGTCAGACCCGCGCGTGTCCCCGCTGCCACAACACCACCCAGTGGGCGAGGATGCGTGAGTACTCACAGTTCAGTGTCTTCTTCATTCCGATCGCCCGGTGGAATCGACGCAACTTCGAGGCGTGCGGCATCTGTGGCGCGGCACTGGCTGTCTGACGGCCGTCCGAGGCCGGCGAACCGGACGGTTCCGACCGCGCACCCGGTTTGCCGATGGCGAAACTGGTTACCCTCGGTAGGGTGTCCGCCTCTCCTGATTCCCCCGCACGCACGAGTGCCGCGATCGCCGGCTTCAAGCGCACTTTCGTCGATGCGCTGACGCCACTCACCGTGCCGTGGCAGGGCGCCGATGCACCCGCACCGCGCCTGCTGGTCGTCAACGAGGCACTCGCTGCCGACCTCGAGCTCGACACCGACGCCCTCCGAACCGACGACGGCATCGCGCTCCTGGCGGGTGCGGCCGCCCCTGTCGACGCCGTCCCCGTCGCGACGGCTTACTCCGGGCACCAGTTCGGCGGTTACACCCCACTTCTCGGCGACGGTCGGGCCTTGCTGTTGGGAGAGCTCGTCGATCGCCACGGTCGACGAGTGGACCTGCAGCTCAAGGGTTCTGGGCGCACTCCGTTCTCTCGAGGCGGCGACGGGTTCGCCGTGGTGGGGCCGATGCTGCGCGAGTACCTCGTCAGTGAGGCGATGCATGCGCTGGGCATCCCGACGACGCGCTCGCTGTCGGTCGTGGCCACCGGGCGCGACATCCAGCGCACCGGTGCCGAACCCGGCGCGGTGCTGGCCCGGATCGCCGCCAGCCATCTCCGCGTGGGAACCTTCGAATACGCCGCGCGTAACACCGACCTGACGCAGCAACTGGCCGATTACGCGATCGACCGTCACTATCCGGAACTCGCCGCGGCGTCGGAACCCGGCGACCACAGCCGCTACGTCGCGTTCTTCGAAGCCGTTCTCGAACGTCAGGCGGCCCTGGTGGCCCAGTGGATGCTCGTCGGCTTCGTCCACGGGGTGATGAACACCGACAACACCACGATCTCCGGAGAGACCATCGACTACGGCCCCTGCGCCTTCCTCGATGCGTTCGATCCGTCAGCGGTGTTCAGCTCGATCGACCATGCCGGTCGATACGCATACGGGAATCAGCCCGCCGTCCTGAAGTGGAACCTGGCCCGGTTCGCCGAAACCCTGCTCAGGTTCATGGCGCCGACGCCCGACGACGCGATCACTGCGGCGACCGAGGTGCTGACCACCTACGAGGCGCGCTACGAACGACATTTCATCACCGGCATGGCGTCGAAGATCGGACTGGACGATGTGTCTGCCGAACCCGACCTGATCGCCGACCTTCTGACCCTGATGCGCGACCAGCGCGCCGACTGGACGGGCACCTTCCGGGCGCTGGCCGACGAGCTCCGCGGCGACCAGGTCCCGATCACCAGCCTCATTCCCCGCGAGCACATCGGTCCATGGCTCGAACGGTGGCGAGGTGCACTGGCCGGTGCCGGCCGCGAGCCCGAGGCGGTCGCCGCGGCGATGGACCGTGTCAACCCGGTCTACATCCCACGGAATCACCAGGTCGATGCTGCCCTGCGTGCCGCGACCGAGGGAGATCTGGAACCGTTCGGCCGGTTGCTGACCGCGGTCACGCATCCGTTCGAACGTCGCATGGACTGGGCTCACTACGCGGCACCGGCCCCGCAGGCGTTCAGCGACACCTTCCAGACCTTCTGCGGTACCTGAGCGAGACGCCGTCGGATGGGCGCACTGTGAACCCGAGTGAGGACGTCGACTCCCGCGATGCACTGGTCGCCGAGAGGGAACGTACCGCCGCACTGATCGAGTCGTTGTCGACCCGCCTTGCTGCCGTCCTCGAGGCGACGAGCGACGCGGCAGCCGACGACGAGCACGATCCGGAGGGTTCGACGCTGGCGGTCGAACGCGGACACCTGGTTGCCCAGTTGGAACGATCGCGGGTTCGGCTCGACGAGATCGGTGCCGCGCTGGATCGTGTCGGCTCCGGTGCGTACGGGCGTTGCGAGACATGCGGCGCACCGATCGGTGCCGAGCGCCTCGAGGTGCTGCCGGCCGCCCGGCAGTGCGTACGCTGTGCGGCTCGGAGCCCGTCGCGGCGATGGTGAGATCCGACCAGGAATTCATGTCCGGTTCGCCGTAGACCCATGCGCGTCTGGCCATACGGGGGTAGACCGGAGGGCGGGAGAGCACGCGAACTACTCGAACCGAAGGGTGTCCGGCATGAAAGCAATCCAGATCATCAAGCCAGGAAGTCCGCCAGAGCTCCGTGAGGTCGACAAGCCGACACCCGGTCCCGGACAGGTGCTCCTGAAGGTGACCGCTGCCGGTGCATGCCACTCCGACGATTTCGTGCTCAACATGCCCGCAGAGGGTTTCCCTTATCCGTTGCCGATGACGCTCGGGCATGAGGGCGCAGGCGTGGTCGCCGAAATCGGTAGTGGCGTCACGACACTCACCGAGGGGACGGCGGTCGCGGTCTACGGCCCGTGGGGTTGCGGTGTCTGCCATTTCTGTTCGCGGGGGCTCGAGAACTACTGCACTCGCGCCGCCGAACTCGGCATCGCCCCACCCGGACTCGGCAACGAGGGCGCGATGGCGGAGTACATGATCGTCGACGACGCTCGTCATCTCGTGCCGCTCGGTGATCTCGACCCGATCGCGGCGGTCCCGCTCACGGATGCCGGGCTCACCCCCTACCACGCGATCAGACCATCGCTGCCGAAGCTCGTCGGCGGCACAACGGCGGTCGTGATCGGTGCCGGCGGTCTGGGACACATCGGGATTCAGCTGCTGAGGCACCTGACCCCGGCGCGGATCATCGCTCTCGATGTCAGCGAGGACAAGCTCGCGTTCGCGCGCGAGGTGGGCGCCCATGAGACAGTCCTCAGCGATGCCGACGCCGTGGCGAATGTCCGGTCGATCACCGGAAACGACGGGGCCACAGCCGTATTCGACTTCGTCGGACTCCAACCGACGCTCGACACCGCGATGGGGGTCGTCGGCACGATGGGTGACGTCGTGATCGTGGGCATCGGTGACGGCGTCGCCGCTGCCAAGGTGGGATTCTTCTCGCAGCCGTACGAGGTGTCGGTGCGCGCCCCCTACTGGGGCGCTCGGGATGAGCTGATCGAGGTACTCGACCTCGCTCGCGACGGTGTGCTGGAGGTCGCCGTGGAGAAGTTCTCCCTCGACGACGGGCTCGAGGCGTACCGACGACTCGCTGCGAATGAGTTGCGCGGACGGGCGGTCGTCGTCCCGGACTGACCAGAACCGCATCGCGCCGTCACAACCTACGGTACCGTAACTTAGGTGAGAGTCGAGCTGTCCGAGTCGCAGGCTGTGTACGAGCACTACCTCGTCCATCAGCAGGACCGAACCCGGGCGCGGATGATGTACGGCGTGCTCGCCGCCCGGATTCGGCCGGTCGTTCGCTTTCGCTCGCGGGACCGGCTCAGCCGCACCGTCCGCACCGGGGTGCCGATGCTCATTGCGGCCAACCACGTCTCCGAGCGGGACCCGTTGGTCCTCGCCGCAGCCGGGTTCCGCTCACCCTTGCGACGGCGGATCGGCAGTCTGCGGGTCCTCGCGAAGGACGAATTGTTCGAGGATCCGGAGCAGCGTAGGAAGATCGACACCCTGGGCGGGATCCCGGTCTTCCGCAGCAAGGACCACGGGGTGCGCGCGGCCGCGGATGCGGGGCGTCGGATGATCGGCGTCTGCGTCGAACGGATGGCCCGCGGTGACAGCATCGCGGTGTTCCCGGAGGGAACCTGCAACGAGGGTGACCCCACCCAGGTTCAGCGACTCGGTACCGGGATCGGGCACATCGCCCATCGCGCCCTGCGGAACGACGTCGAGGTGTGGATGGTGTCCGCGGGTATCGCCTATCCGAGCGGAGGCGGACGCCCCGTCGTCGCGTTGGGCGACCCGATGGACCTCCGCGCTCATCGCGACGAGACGCCGGCTGCGGTGACGCGGTGGATCCAGCGTGATCTGCAACGTGCGGTCGACGACGCGTGCGCCCTCGCGCGCTGACCCCGAACGCCCGGTGGGGGTTGACGACGTCGATCGGGTTTGGCTTGCGTGCCCGAGGGATATGCGCAGGAGATGCAACGAGATGACGCCGCCGACCCAGCTGAGCGAGATCCGGTCGCGGGCGACCGGGACGTTCGCGACGACCCCGATTCGGCCGATCCCGACGACCCGCGTAAGCCGGACTCGCCGACCGACCTGACCAAGCCGTCGATGCTCTTCGTACTGAAGAAGACCGCTCGCGAGTTCTCTCGCGACCAGTGCACCGACCTCGCCGCGGCGTTGACGTACTACTCGGTGCTGTCGCTGTTCCCGGCGCTGCTCGCGCTGGTCTCGCTGCTCGGCGTGTTCGGCCAGGGCGAGAAGACGACCGACGCAGTCCTGCAGATGGTCGACGACATCGGCCCGTCGTCGGCGGTGGACACGTTGCGAGGGCCCGTCGAACAACTCGTCGCCGCGCCCAGCGCCGGTTTCGCACTCGTGCTCGGTCTGCTCGGCGCGCTGTGGTCCGCATCGGGATACGTGGGAGCCTTCGGCCGCGCCATGAACCGCATGTACGAGATCGACGAGGGCCGCCCCATCTGGAAGTTGCGTCCCATCATGCTGCTGGTGACACTCGTGGCGCTTGTTCTCGCGGCGGCGGTGGCACTGATGCTCGCGATCAGCGGGCCGATCGCGAAATCGATCGGTGACGCCGTCGGGCTCGGCGACACCGCGCTCACCGTGTGGAACATCGTTCGGTGGCCCATCCTGCTGCTGTTCGTCATCCTGATCGTCGCGATCCTGTACTGGGCGACGCCGAACGTGCAGCAGCCGAAGTTCCGTTGGATCAGTGCCGGTGCGGTGCTCGCCATCGTGACGTGGATCGTCGCGTCGGCCGCGTTTGCGCTGTATGTGTCGAACTTCGGCAGCTACAACAAGACCTACGGGGCACTCGCCGGGGTCATCGTGTTCCTGCTGTGGTTGTGGCTGACGAACCTCGCCCTGCTGTTCGGCGCCGAGTTCGACTCGGAACTCGAGCGCGGCCGGCAGCTCCAGGCGGGTATGCCCGCCGAGGAGCACCTGCAACTGCCGCCGCGGGACACCACGGCCTCGGACAAGAACGATGAGAAGGATCAGAAGTTCATCGAACAGGCGCGGGCGCTTCGCAACTCGCAGGGGAACTGAGCCGTCGGGTGGCACCCCGTAACGTCAATGGGACCGGCCGGGCACGAGCTCGGTCGATCGGCGGAAGGGACGTGGCACGATGAGCCGCAATCAAGTGACCGGCGCGGTGGACCGCGCCACCGACAGCCCGTGGTTCGAGCGCCTCGCCCGCGCCGGGCACGCGGTCAGCGGGCTGCTCCATCTGCTGATCGCCTACATCGTCCTTCGCCTCGCCTTCGGCGGGGGTGGAAACGCCGACCAGTCAGGGGCCCTGGGCATCTTCGCCGACTCGTCGGGTGGGCGAATCGTGCTGTGGGTCGCCGCGGTTGCGTTCGCCGCCCTCGCCCTGTGGCGACTCGCCGAGGCCATTGTGGGGCCACACGCGACCGAACCGGGCGAGGACAGCGACGGTGCCGAGCAGTGGTTCGACCGCGGAAAGGCGCTGTCGCTGGCCGTCGTCTACGTCGGTTTCGCTTGGTCGGCAATCCGTTTCGCGACAGGTCAGGGGAAGTCGAGCGGTCAGGAGAACGCCGGTCTGACAGCTCGGCTCCTGCAGTCGGGCGGAGGCAAATTCGTTCTCGTCGCAGCCGGCCTGATCATCATTGGGGTCGGGATCTACCACGTGTACAAGGGAGCCAGCCGATCGTTCCTCGACGATCTCACCATCTCCGGCGACAAGGCTGCGACGGTTGCCGGCGTGGTCGGCTACTGCGGCAAAGGTGTCGTCCTCGCCGGTACCGGCATCCTGGTGATCGTCGCGGTCGCGACCGCAGATCCCTCGAAGGCCACGGGGATCGACGGTGCGGTCAAATCTCTCGCGGGCCTGCCGGCGGGCCAGGTCTTGATGGTGTTGGCAGCGGTGGGTATCGCCGCGTACGGCGTGTACTGCTACTGGCTGGCGCGGTACGCACGGATGTGATCCACACGGATGTGATCCACCTGAACCGCGAGGAGGGGGTCAGGCACCGAAGACGTTCTGCCCCTCCAGCGCCGACGCGAGGTCGCAATTGTTGGTCATGTAGCCGACGAGGGTGATCGTGTCCACGCCCTCGGCCCGCAGCCACTCGGCGAGGTCGGTGCCGCCGAACACGCTTCCGACGTTCATGTGCACCGACTTCCAACTCGGATCGACCCGTCGGGCGACCTCGGGATGCAATTGCCAGGCATCGCTCCCCTCGGCGAACACCGGAGCCTCTGACGGCAGCGTGTGGCGGACGACGACGACCGGGACGGCGTTCGCGACCGCATGGTCGATGATTCGCGCGATGTTGCGCACGCTCGTCTCGCGCGGCGGGTACTGGGTACATCGCCATCTACGCCTTCGACGGCGTATCGAGCTTCCATCTGGCCGCACCCCAGCTGGTGTTCGGCGAAGTGCGCCGGGTGTCGCCACGTACGCCGTGGACGACCACGCTGTGGAGTTTCACCGAGAATGCGGTCACCCTCGCCGAGGGCTACCGCCTGAGTGGACTGTCCGGTCCCGACGCCGCCGCCACGGCGGACATCGTCGTGGTGCCGTCCTGGCCGGAGGATCTGCCGGAGCTCGACGCCCGTCTCGACGAACTGCTGACCGCGGCGCACGCCCGCGGCGCCACCATCGTGGGCTTGTGCCTCGGGGCCGTGGCCGTTGCGGACTCGGGTCTCCTGGCCGGCCGGACCGCGGTGACCCACTGGGCTGCGATGGAGGCGCTCAAGTCCCGGCACTCCGACATTGACCTCGACTCGTTGGTCCTGTACGTCGATCACGGCGACGTGATGACTTCTGCGGGAACGGTTTCCGCGGTGGACGCATGCCTGCACCTGGTGCGGGAGCGGCTCGGCGCCGACGTCGCCAACGACGTGGCGCGCAGTCTCGTGGTGGCCCCACATCGTGACGGTGGGCAGGCCCAGTACACCCGGCGTCCCGTGCCCACGACCCCTGCGGACAACCCGATCGGTGATGTGATCGCCTGGGCGCTGGGGCATCTCGACGAATCGCTGACCGTCGAGCGATTGGCCGCACACGCATGCATGAGTACGCGGAGCTTCGTTCGCAACTTCAAGATCGCGACCGGCGCCACCCCCGCACAGTGGGTCCTCACCCAGCGACTCGACGCGGCGCGCGTGCTGCTGGAGACCACGGACCTGGCCGTCGACACCATCGCCCGTCGCTGCGGATTCGGGAGCAGCGTCACGATGCGGCAGAACTTCGCGACCGCGTTCGCGACGTCACCAGCGAGGTACCGGCAACAGTTCCGACGGACATAGCCGTCGGACGTGGCCGTCAGCCCGATGTCCGCCGCGCGTCGGCCGCGGAGTTCTCACGCGCGGCCGCGGAAGCCGCGGAATCGCGAGCGACCGCCTGGCCCAGGAGTTGTCCGCCGCTGGTGAGGAGCGCTCGGCGCCACGGAAGTACCCCTTCGATCTCGATCTGGATGGACATCGACAGCACGGTCCGGATCACGACGATGATCCCCAGGATCAGCGCGTCCTCGATGGAGGGTTTGGAGGTGATGGTGCGGATGAGGTCGGCGGCGACCAATACCTCGAGTCCGAGCAGGATGGCTGCGCCCAGGGTGTTGCGGAGTACGGAGAACGCCACCCCTCCGCCTTCGTGACGGAGCAGGGATCGCGCTCCCAGGACGATCGCGACGACGAACCCGATGATCATCGCGAGCGCACCGACCGCCTCGAACACCACGGCCACCACGGTGAAGGTCTCCTCGAACTCCATGCGGTCAGCGTACGGTCCCGAACTCGCCGGCACCGTTCTTCCGACACGGGGTCAGGACGACGGCGCAGCCGTGGTCGCCGAAACGGTTCGGTCCCCCGCCACAGCGAATCGCAGATTGTCGTCGGCCACGTGGCCGCGGAGCAGGCGACGGTCGGTGTAGTAGCTCATGGACATGACCCACGGCGCTTCCGGACCCTGCTTGGGCAGGGTGTCGAGCGCTCGTTGCACGTAGCCCGCGCCGAAGTCGAGGAGTGGCCGGGTCGGCATGTCCGGGTCGGCCACCGCCCAGACCGTGTCGTACCCCGCGGCGTCCATGTGCGCGAGGAGCTTGCAGAAGTACTCGCAGATGAGGCCGATCTTGAGCGTCCACGACGAGTTCGTGTACCCGATGGCGAGTGCGAAGTTGGGCACCCCGGACAGCATCATTCCCCGATAGACGACGGTGTCGGGCAGTGACACCCGCTCGCCGTCGACGCTGAGGTCGATTCCGCCGATGATCTTGATGTTGAGACCGGTTGCGGTGACGATGATGTCGGCGGCGAGCTCCTCGCCGCTCTCCAGCCTGATCCCGGTCTCGGTGAACGTCTCGACGCGGTCGGTGACGATGGAGGCCTTGCCCGACCGGATCGTCCGGAACAGGTCGGCATCGGGGACGACGCACAACCGCTGATCCCAGGGGTTGTACGGCGGGTTGAAATGGGTGTCCACCGGATAGTCGTCCGGTAGCTGAGATTGATTGATCTTTCGGATGATCCGGCGGGCGGTTTTCGGGAACCGTTGGCACAGTTCGAACAGCACCCGCTGCTGGGCGACGTTCTTCTGCCGCGTCAACGCGTAACCGCGTTCGTCGCCCAACACCTTCTTCAGGGTGTTCGCGATCGCGTCCTCGCGTGGCAACGGGATGATGTAGGTGGGTGTCCGTTGCAGCATCGTCACGTGCGCGGCACGCTCAGCCATCGCCGGCAGCAGCGTCACAGCAGTGGCACCGCTGCCGATCACCACGACCCGCTTGTCCGTGTAGTCGAGGTCCTCCGGCCAGTGCTGAGGATGCACGATCTGTCCCTGGAACCGCTCGCGCGCGGTGAAGTCCGGGCTGAACCCTTCGTCGTAGTCGTAATAACCGGACCCGCAGAAGATCCACCGCGCACTGATCTGGATGTGTTCACCGGTGTCGGTGCGCTCGACGGTGACCGACCAGCGTGCGTCGGCGGACGACCACGACGCCGCGATCACCCGATGGCCGTAGCAGATGTGCGGCGCGAGGTCGTTCTCCTCGATCGTCTCGTGCAGGTAGTCGAGTATCCGGGGTGCGTCGGCGATGGCCTGCTTGTCGGTCCACGGCTTGAACGCGTAGCCGAAGGTGTGGAGGTCGGAGTCCGACCGTATTCCCGGGTACCGGAACAGATCCCACGTGCCACCCGCCGACTCTCTGGCCTCGACGATGACGATCGTCCTGCCCGGGTGCTCGGTTCGCAGGTACCGGGCGGCCCCGATACCCGATATGCCTGCGCCGATGATGAGGACATCGACATTGTCCGGCGTCGTCGTCACCCGGTACTCCTCTGGTCGACTATGGTGTGCAGTCTCCAGGATGCACCACGGACGTCAGGTCGAGGTCTCGACCTCGCGCCCGGCCTGCTGACCAGGACTCACGGGGCGCTGTCGACCAGGCTCATGCCTTGTCCGCGACGCCGCCCAGTCTGTCCTCGGGCGCAAATCCGGACGGAACGCGCCCTGCGACAACGGCCTCGGCGAGCGCTTCACCGATCACGGGTGCGTGTTTGAACATGTTGTGGCCCGCCACCGCGACGACAGGTCCGGTACGCCAGAGCGCGACACCGTCGTCACCCCACGGGAGAGTGGTCACCCAGCAGTGCACGATGTCGCGAGGTGTGGGATCGAGGCCCGGCAGTGCAGTCGCCACATAGCGGCCGGCTGCTTCCGCGAGCTCACCCAACCGAGTCGCGTCGTCGAGGGTTCCGTCGTCGTGTGCGTCGATGTCGTCGGCGATGCCCAGCCCATACGCCGACCGGTCCGGATATCCCGCGGCGTAGACGGCGTCCGCACCGAAGTGTCCGCTGCCGTCCTGAAGCGTCGGGAGCCGAAGGTCGCTGTCCCGCACCGCGAACGAGACCCGAACGTGCGCGCCCAATCGGACCGGGATCGCCACACCGAGGCCCCGGGCCAGTGGTGCGGTTCCGCGTCCCGCGCACATCACCGCCGCACCATGCTCCCCCACTGTCGTCGGTGTCCTGATGGTGACGGTGCCACCGTCGGAATGCGCCGCGAGAACCTCCTCGTGGACGAAGGTCCCGGACAACCGGCCGCTCAGTGCCGCGATCGCGGAGCGCGTGTCGATGGAACCCCCGTCGACATCGAGCATCGCCTCGCCCTGATAGTCCGCCAGCACGGGCATCACCTCCCGAAGCCCTTGGGCGTCGAGCGGAACGACCGTCACTCCGGCCCGTTCGAGCAGACCGCGACGGCGAGGGACCGCATCGCCGAGCATCACGGCACCGTCGGGCGAGATCAGCGGGATCCCGAACTCGTCGGACCAGACGTCCCAGTGGTGCCGGGCCCGGACGGCCAGATCGACCAGGCGCCGGTCGTCGTGCGCGTGCCGGAAGATCCGCGACTGCCCCGCCGACTGGCCGTAACCCGGCCGGCCCACGTCGTACACGGTGACCGAAAGACCCTGCCGGACAAGACGATAAGCGGACGACAGGCCGATGATCCCGGCACCGACGACTGCGACGTCGGAGACCCTGGGCACTACTTCCCTCCGTGCCAGACCGCGTCGAAGGGGGCCTGCGAGGCCAGGCGACCGACGATGCCGTCGTGCGTGAACTGCTTGGCGGTCCGGATCGCGTCCAGTACGTCGACCCCCTTGGTGAGCTCGGCGGTCATGGCCGCGGCGAACACACACCCGGCCCCGGAGACACGCTCGTTGCCGACCTTCGGGGCGCGCAACACGGTGACGTCCGTGCCGTCGAAGACGACATCGATCGCCTCGTCGCCGGGGAGTCCGACCCCACCCTTCACGACGACGACCTTCGGCCCCAGGTCGTGGATGCGGTGAGCCGCCTCGCCGAGATCGTCGATCGACGTCAGCTCGTCCATGCCGGCCAGAGTCGCGGCCTCGAACAGATTCGGGGTCACCACGGAGGCCAGCGGCAGGATCTCCGAACGCAGAGCGTTGTCGGTGTCGAGTGCGGCCCCCGGCTCCTGGCCTTTGCAGATGAGCACAGGGTCGACGACGACCTCGCGCCACGGTCGCGAGGCCAGGGCCGCCGCGACGGTGGAGATCGTGGCCGGGGTACCCAGCATGCCGATCTTCACGACATCGGGCTCGTGCGCAGCGGTTGCCACCTCGATCTGATCGGCGATCACCTCGGACTCGACGGGTACGAAGCGATGCGCCCAGTCGTTGTTCGGGTCGAAGGACACGATGCAGGTGATGGTCCCCACCCCGTAGGTACCGAGCTGCGCGAAAGTGCGCAGGTCGGCCTGGATGCCCGCTCCCCCGCTGGCCTCCGACCCGGCGATCACATAGGACACCACTGACATCGACATCTCCTCCTGCAGACTGTCCTGGGCTCGGGTTCCTTTTGTACACCCCTGCCCGTGACACCGGTCTTCTCGCGCAGTGTCTCCAGCGCGATTAGTCCCGCGGACGCCGGGGTATCCGGCAGCGCATGAGCCAAGACACAATGCGAGCGATGGTCTACCGCGGGCCCTACAAGGTCCGCGTCGAGGAGAAGCCTGTACCGCAGATCGAACACCCCAACGACGCCATCGTCCGGGTGACCCATGCCGCGATCTGCGGCTCGGACCTGCACCTGTATCACGGGATGATGCCCGACACCCGCCCGGGGATGACCTTCGGACACGAGTTCGTCGGGGTCGTCGAGGCGGTCGGCGGCTCGGTCCAGAACGTGGGTGTCGGCGACCGGGTCATGGTCCCGTTCAACATCTACTGCGGAACGTGCTACTTCTGCGCGCGGGGCCTGTACTCCAACTGCCACAACGTGAATCCGAACGCCACCGCCGTCGGCGGGATCTACGGCTATTCGCACACCTGTGGTGGATACGACGGCGGACAGGCCGAGTTCGTGCGTGTTCCGTTCGCCGATGTCGGACCCAGCGTCATACCGGACTGGATGGACCCGGAGGATGCGCTCATGCTGACCGACGCCCTCCCCACCGGGTACTTCGGAGCCCAGCTCGCCGACATCCGGCAGGGCGAGACCGTCATCGTGTTCGGCGCCGGACCGGTCGGTCTGTACGCCGCGCGGTCCGCCTGGTTCATGGGCGCGGGACGGGTCATCGTCATCGATCACCTGCAGTATCGCCTGGACCAGGCCGCGCAGTTCGCCCACGCCGAGACCTACAACTTCGCGGAGTACGACGACATCATCGTCCACCTCAAGGAGATCACCGACAACATCGGCGCGGATCGCGTCATCGACGCCGTGGGCGCCGAGGCCGACGGCAATTTCCTCCAGCACGTGACCGCGGCCAAGTTCAAGCTCCAGGGCGGATCGCCGATAGCCCTCAATTGGGCCATCGACTCGGTCCGCAAAGGCGGGACCGTCTCGGTCATGGGCGCCTACGGCCCGATGTTCAGTGCGGTGAAGTTCGGCGACGCCATGAACAAAGGACTCACTCTCAACATGAACCAATGTCCGGTGAAACGTCAGTGGCCCAGATTGTTCGACCACATACGCAACGGCTACTTCAAGCCGAATGACATTGTCACCCATCGCATACCGCTCGAGCACATCGCAGAGGGTTATCACATCTTCTCGGCGAAGCTCGATGACTGCATCAAGCCCATCATCGTCGCCGACGCCGGCTGAGGAGGAACCGTGCCCGCATATCCCGCAGACCGCCCGAACGATCCCGACACCTCCGCCCTCGTCGACCGGATCCCGGGCTGGGGCGTCGATCTGGACACCGCGAACCGTCCGGCGGTTCCGCGCGAACTGCCCGTCGAACCGGCCCCCGGCGTCCACTGGACCGTCCCGGACGACCAGCCCGAGCGTCGACCTCGCGAACGGTCCAACGAACACGCCTTCCTCACACCGGTTTTCGGTACATCGACGCCACCGCGCGGGCTGTCCGGCGCGATCCGGCGATCTGCCTACCGCTACAGCGAAGGTCGCGCGGCGCACTGGCTGATCCTCCTCGGCGCCGACCGTGTGGCGTCGATCGAAGCGCACCTCGCGTCCCTGGCGACCGCCCGACCGGACAACCCACTGACCGAGACCGGCATCGCGTCTGAGTTCACCCACCACGGCTGGTCATCGCGCCATGGCCGCACCCGTGTCGACGGCAGTCATGCCTGGATCGATCCGCTGCTCGTGGGCGGGCCGTGGGTGGTCACCGGCGCGGTCGCCGGTGTCGCGGTTCGCCGACTGGTCCGCTCTGCTCGACGGTCTCGTCGATGACCACGGTTGGCAGGCATCGTGAATCCCGGAGCAAAGACGACGCATGTCGGCGCGGCTGAGTTCGTCCCCGACTTGCACGACCTCGACGACCTCGCATCGGCGGCGCGCGCCTGTCGTGGGTGCGACCTCTACCGCGACGCCGACCAGACCGTGTTCGGCGCGGGCGATCCCGGATCGACGATCATGTTCGTCGGCGAGCAGCCCGGTGACCAGGAGGATCGTGCCGGTGAACCGTTCGTCGGTCCGGCCGGCCGCGTGTTCGACCGCGCACTCGAGGCCGCCGGCATCGACCGCGAGATCACCTATGTCACGAACGCGGTGAAACACTTCAAGTTCACCCGGGCAGCGGGTCAGAAGCGACGAATTCACGAGAAGCCGAACCGCGGTGAGGTCGTCGCGTGCCGGCCCTGGCTGTTGGCCGAACTCGACGCGGTCTCGCCCCGCATCGTCGTGTGTCTGGGCGCCACAGCCGCACAGGCGTTGCTGGGCACCGGTTTTCGACTCACCAAGCACCGCGGCGAACGCTTCGACCTCGGAGCCGACGGAGATGTCGGTCCCGACCATTCCGAGTCCGTGGTGGCGACCGTTCATCCCTCGTCGATTCTCCGCGGACCCGCAGAACAGCGCGATCAGGCGTTCGACGCCTTCGTCGCCGATCTCCGCGTCGTCCGGGATCTCGCGAGCACCAGCTGACCGATCACGCAGCACAGCGGAAATCGCTGACAGGCGTCTGGACTGGTGTCTATAGTCGTCGACGAGGAAGCCCGCGACCGCGGGACACCTCGGCACAGCGGAGATCGACCGACTGGAGAACGATGGATCTGCAAGAGATCAGCGACCGGTTCGGCATCGCGGACACGCTGTACAGGTACTCACGCGCCATCGACACCAGGGACTGGGAACTGTGGCGTTCGGTGTTCACCCCGGAAGCGGTGGTCGACTACTCGTCGACGCCATTCGGTCAGGCGGGCACCCGGGACGAGATCGCGAGGTGGCTCGAGGAGAGTTTCGCGTTCGTGTCGGTGAGTCAGCACTTCATCACCAACATCGAGTACACCTTCGCCCACTCCGGCGAGGGTGATCGTGCCGACGTGCGTGCGATGTTCTACAACCCGATGCGTTTTGTGGGCATGCCCGAACTGAGCACGTGCGGCGGAAACTATCACCATTCGATGGTCCGGACCGCCGACGGATGGAAGAGCGCCGGGCTCGTGGAAGAGTGCCTGTGGTTCGAGAACTCGCCGGCGGGAGCGGATGACGGCTCACCGGCCGACGGCTGATGCGGGTCGGTCACGTGCCCTGTGCATCGCGTCGTTACCGAACCGTGGCCGCAGAGAACGATCCGGCACCGACCCTGCCGATCGGGCGGCACGACGCGAACACTCTCCATAGCCTGGGAAGCACATCCCAGAGCAGAGGAGTCAGGTGGACGAGTCGCGAACCTGTCTGGTCACCGGAGCGACCGGCTATGTCGGCGGCCGGTTGGCACCGCGGTTGCTGGCACGCGGACACAGCGTTCGCGCGCTGGCGCGGACGCCGGAGAAGCTGTCCGGCGCACCGTGGTTGTCCGAGCCGGGAGCCGAGGTGGTCGAAGGCGATCTGTCCGATCGCGATTCGCTGGTGAAGGCTTTCGCGGGCGTCGACGTCGTCTACCACCTGGTGCATTCCATGAGCACCGATGCCGACTTCGCTGTCGAGGAACGACGTGCCGCGGAGAACGTCGTCGCCGCGGCACAGCAGAACGGGGTCTCCCGGATCGTCTACCTGGGCGGCCTGCACCCGTCCGGCACCGAGCTCTCCGAACACCTCGCATCCCGTGCCGAGGTCGGAGACATCCTGATCGACTCGCCGATCGAAACCGTCGCGTTGCAGGCGGGCACCTTGATCGGATCGGGGTCGGCCTCGTTCGAACTGATCCGGCACCTCACCGAGCGTCTACCGGCGATGACCACACCTCGGTGGGTGCACAACAAGATCCAGCCGATCGCCGTCGACGATGCGCTGCACTACCTCGTCAAGGCGGCCACCGCGACCGTCCCGTCGTCCAGAACCTGGGACATCGGTGGGCCCGACGTCCTGGAATACGGCGACATGATGCAGGTGTATGCAGAGGTCGCGGGCCTGCGTCCGCGGATCATGGTGGTCCTGCCGTACCTCACCCCGGCCCTGGCCAGCCGGTGGGTACGGTTCGTCACGCCGATTCGCGGCAAGATCGCACGACCGCTGATCGAATCGCTCGAATGCGACGCGGTGTGCCGCGACCGTGCGGTCGACGCGATCATCGATCGTCCGGACGGCGGCCTGACCCCCTACTCGCGGGCGGTGGCACTCACCCTCGAACGGTCCGCGCGCGGCGACGGGCCGGCCTCCTGGGCCAACGCCTCCGCCGATGTGTCCCCCGCCGAGCCCCTGCCCACCGACCCGGAATGGGCCGGCGAGGAGATGTTCGAAACCGTCACCCGCAGCAGCGAGCAGGCGAGCCGCACGACGGTCTGGGACCGGCTCGAACGGGACGCGCGGCACCGCGGCGAGATCGCACATGCGCGACGGCCGGACTTCCTCCGAGTGCGCCTGCGCGACAACAGGTTCGGTAGGTCGTATCGCGAACAGCAGATCCAGGACGTCGACGGCTCGCGCGGCGTCGTGGAGACCACGACCACGGAACGCTTCTTCCCACGTGGTCTGGCCGGTCTCGCCTATTGGCGTCTAGGGCTCCCGTTCCGGGCACTCGGCATCCCCGGCGCTGATCCATTTCGGTGAATCGCCGATCCGATGGCGTGTCGGACAATCAGGCCGCGTGCGGGTTACAGTCGGCACCACTGTGGTAACTCCCGGTAAATGACTCGTTCGACTGAGCGAGAAGCGCGGACGATCCGTCGAGGAGGAATGAACGGGTGTCGTTGACCGAGCGGGTCGACCGGTTCCAGCGGGACCATCCGGCGACGGGTTTTCCACTCGCCGTCATCTACAAGTTCGTCGACGATCAGGGCGCGTACCTGGCGGCACTGTGCGCTTATTACGCCTTCATCTCGCTGTTCCCGCTGTTGCTGCTCTTCGCGACCGTGTTGGGGATCGTCCTGGCAGACAATCCCGACCTCCAGGAACGGATTCTGGACTCGGCGATGAGCCAGATCCCGGTCATCGGCGGACAACTCGAGGAGCCCGAGAAACTCAGTGGCGGTGTCACTGCGATCGTCATCGGGGTCGTGGTGTCGCTGTACGGCGGCCTCGGAGTGGCCGTCGCCGCCCAGAACGCGATGAACACGATCTGGGCGGTCCCGCGCAACGAGCGCCCGGATCCGATCGTCGCCCGCCTACGTGGACTGTTGTTGCTGTCGACGATCGGCGTCGCGGTGATAGGTCTGACCGTCGTCAACGGCGTCTCGGCCGCCTTCGAGCTCGGGATCGTCGGGCGGTGGCTCGCGATCCTCGGGTCGGTGGCCCTGAGCACGCTGGTGTTCACGGTCGCGTTCCGGATCGGCACCGCCCGGAATGTGTCGGTGCGGGACGTGCTGCCAGGTGCTTTCGCAGCAGCGGTCGGCTGGCAGATCATCCAGACCTTCGGTGCGGTCTACGTGCAGCACGTCATCGGGAACGCGAGTTCCACCAACGGCGTCTTCGCGATCGTGCTGGGCCTGCTGGCGTTCCTGTACGTGGCGTCGATCGTGATCGTGTTGTGCCTGGAGACCAATTCGGTGCGGGTCGATCACCTCTACCCACGGTCGCTGTTGACGCCGTTCACCGACAACGTCAGCCTGACGAAGGGCGATGAGGCAGCGTACTCGGCGCAGGTTCTCGCGCAGCGCAACAAGGGTTTCCAGGAGATCGACGTCTCATTCGACAATCCACGCGACGTCGAGTCCGACGTCGAGATGGACGTGCGCTCCCCCGATTCCGAACGCGGCTGACCTGTTGTGGCCCCCAGCGGGGACATTCTCCGAGCCGGAGGTCAGTGCAGCGCACCGAGTTCGACGAGGAGCACTCCGACGATGATGACGCCGATACCGGCGACCATTCGACGGGTGAGCCGCTCGCGGAACAGGAAGTGTGCCGCGACAGCCGTTGCCGCGACGCCGGCGGCGGCCCAGATACCGTAGGCGACACCGAGCGGCACACCGTTCCTCAGCCCGAATGTCAACGCGACGAACGCCGTCAGATATCCGGCCACGACGACTGCGTAGAAACGCCGACGGCCGGTTGCGGCGGCGCGCAATGCGAGGGTGCCGGTGACCTCGGCGACGATCGCCGCGACGATGAACAGATATCCCACGGTCAGGCCTCCGTGGTGCCGGCGTCGACGGGTGGCCGGTGACCGGTCTCGACCAGGACCACCCCGATCACGATGCACACGATGCCGATCCCCATCACGATCCCGAAGGGTTCGTCGAAGATCCAGGTCGCCAGAACCGCGGTGAGGGCCACACCCGACGCCGACCAGATCCCGTAGGCCACCCCGATCCCCATGCCGCGCTTGAGGACTCCGGCGAGGAGTGCGAACGCCAGCATGTACCCGACGGCGACCACGACGTACAGCGCAGGTTCTGTTTGTGCACCCTTGAGCGACAACGTCGCCGCCACCTCGGAGGCGATCGCCGCGATCAGCATCAGCCAGGTCATTTCTCTCATTCCGCTCGGCACCCTGACGGGGACTGTATGTCAACGACGCAGCGCCCCGGCCGAACGGGTCCGGGGCGTTGCGTCGTCAGCGGAGCGAGCGGGCCGTCAGCGCGTGGATCCCGCGAGTTCGCGCGACCGGGAGACGTCGGCGGCCAGCCAGCTGACCTTCGAGCCCAGTGCGGCGTCGACGCTGAAACGCCCGGCGCCGATGACTGCCAGGATCAGTGCGCCGGCCCCGAGGGCGAGGACCAACTCGTAGCCGCCGTCGGAGACCCAGATGCCGTTGTCCACGTGTGCGATGAACAGTGCGCCGATCATGTTCAGGGTCAGCAGCGCGGCGATGATCGGGGTCAGCAGTCCGATGATCAGCGCGATGCCACCCAGGATCTCGAGCCACGTGACGACGAACGCCGAGAACGATGCGGCCGGGACGCCCATCATGTCGAATCCCGTCTGCGGTCCCGTCCAGCCGTTCTGCTGGAACTTCTGCAGGCCGTGGGCCAGGAAGATGACGCCGAGAGCGACGCGTCCGAGGAGGATGCCCGCGCTGCGGACGATGGGGTTGGTCATGACTGAGCCGCCTCACTGAGAGTGTGTTCTGACTTGATGAATCAAGTGAAGGCTAGGCTATGACACTTGACGCGTCAACCTGATCACGGATGTGTTCACTTCATATACACTGCGCAGGTGTCGACTGCCCCCGAGCCGAATTGGCTCGACGACGAGGAAATGGACGCCTGGATCCAGGTGGCAACCGCGCTGGCCCACCTCCCCCACGCGCTCGACGCCCAGCTCCTCCGCGACGCCCAGATCACACACTTCGAGTACGAGGTGATGGCTGCTCTGTCCGAGGCGCCGGACCACACCTTGCGGATGAGCCAGCTCGCCGAACTGTCCTACGGTTCGCTGTCGCGGCTGTCGCATGTGGTCTCCAGACTCGAGAAGCGTGGGTGGGTTGTGCGCCACCCCTGCCCGGAGAACGGGCGGTTCACCAATGCCGTTCTCACCGAGTCGGGTTGGGAGAAGGTGGTCGCCACCGCGCCCGGGTATGTGGCCAATGTGCGCGAACTCGTCATCGATCGGCTGACGCGTGCGCAGCTTCGGCAGGTGTCCGCGATCGGCAGGCGGATCAACACGCGTCCGACCGGTTCGCCGTAGTCCCACCGCGATGCGCGCTGTCGCAGCGGCCGTCGGCGCGCGTCACGGGCCGGACCGTCAGCGCGGGTCGAGCCGGAGCTGCTGGGTGCCGAGAACGTTGAGCAACTCGATCTTTCCGGCCGCGTCGGTCCTCGGTGCCGCCGTCAGCACGAGCAGGACCTGGGTCTCGTCCTCGGTGAACAACGCCTGGCAATCCACCTCGATCGCGCCGACCTCGGGATGGAGCAGGATCTTGTGGTCCTCGAAGCGTCGACTCACCATGTGGGTGTCCCAGAGTGCGGTGAACTCGCTGCTGCGGCGCCGGAGCTCTGCCACCATCGCTCCGGCTCGTGACTCCGCACCCATCACACCGTACGCAGCCCGCAGTGAGGCGACCTGTGCCCGGCTCTGCCGTTCGTGGTCGTCGGCCGGATAGCGGGCGCGCTCGTCGTCGGGGTGCACGAACCACCGGTAGATGGCGCTGCGTTCCATTCCGGTGAGGTGGTCGGTGTCGCCGAACAACGCTCTCGCGCAATCGTTCTGGATCAACGTCTCCCCCAGCGCCGAGAGGATGAGGGCGGGCGTGCCGGTCAGTCGGTCCAGGACGCGCAGAAGTCCGGGTGCGATGTGGTCCGACGCAGCCACCCGGTCCGGTGCGCTGTGCCCGGCGACCCGGAACAGGTAGTCCCGCTCATCGGCGGTGAGGCGTAGGGCGCGAGCGAGCGCCGACAGCATCTGCGTGCTCGGTTGTGGGCCGCGGCGCTGCTCGAGTCGGGTGTAGTAGTCCGTGGACATCGTCGCG
The DNA here is from genome assembly GCF_057770005.1 of Gordonia sp. G4. Lineage (NCBI taxonomy): Bacteria > Bacillati > Actinomycetota > Actinomycetes > Mycobacteriales > Gordoniaceae > Gordonia > Gordonia sp. G4. The sequence continues at coordinate 4,338,682 of NZ_CM173442.1, read as the reverse complement.
AGCTGAGCGACCTCCTCACGACGCAGACCCGTCGTGCGTCGCCGGGCGCCAGCCGGGATACCCACATCCGACGGTTGCAGACTGTTGCGTCGGCTCACGAGGAACCCGGCCAGCGCATCGCGATCCATCTCGTCAGTATCGCGGCGCCGGTACCGCGTTGCCAGGGATCGGCGATCCCCCGATGAGCGCGCTCTGGATCGTGCCCCTGCCGGATCGGAGACTCGAGGGCATGAACCTCACCGGAAACACCATTTTCATCCCCGGCGCGACCAGCGGAATCGGTCTGGCCCTTGCCACCCGGCTGCACGACGAGGGCAACACCGTCATCGTCGGTGGGCGGCGCACCGAACTCCTGGACCGAATCCGTGCCGAGCACCCCGGGCTGCACACGATGGAGATCGACGTCGCCGACCCGGACAGTGTCGATGTGGCCGCACGACAGGTCATCGCCGAGCACCCTGATCTCGACGTGCTCGTCGCGATGGCCGGGATCATGCGCATCGAGGACTGGTCGTCACCTGCGGGCTTCCTCGACACCGCCGAAGCGACCGTCACCACCAACCTGCTGGGCCCGATCCGTCTGATCGCCTCGTTCATCGAACACCTGCAGGCGCGGCCGGCCGCCACGATCATGACCGTGTCCTCCGGCCTGGCGTTCGCCCCGCTTCGGGTGACACCGACCTACAACGCCACCAAGGCCGCCATCCACATGCTGAGCGAGTCGTTGCGCCTCCAATTCGCCGGCACATCGGTGGACGTCGTCGAACTCGTACCGCCGGCGGTACGCACCGATCTGTTGCCCGGGCAGCGTGACAGCGACATCGCCATGCCACTCGACGAATTCGTCGACGAGGTGGTCGACCTCATCGGCTCACAGCCCACCGCCACCGAACTGCTCGTCGAGCGGGTGAAGTTCCTGCGGTGGGGCGAAGCGCGCGGCGACTATGCCGAGGTCGTCGCGACGCTGAACGAGCGCGACCCGCACGGTTCCTGAACTCGTTCGGAGCGTGATCAGCCGAGCCGGGTGATCGTATCGACGGCCGACTCCTCGACGGCGTCGCGGAACCCGGTCCCGGCCCAGAGGTTGATGCCGTCGGGATCGTTGGCGGCGGCGCGCCGGATGCCGCCGGTCAACGTGTTGACTGCCGGGTATTCGGCCACCGCGACGTCGGAGAACCTGTCGGTGAACAGGTTTCGCAGTGCGCGGGCAGGTCGGCCGCTGAACGCCCACGTGACCACGGACTCGGTTCGTTCCGGATCGGCGAGTGCGGCCGCATGGGCGGGCTTGGTACCGGCCTCGCTGGTTCTCAGCAGAACGGTACCGACCTGTACCGCAACGGGTCCCAGGGATCGGATCTCGTCGGCCCGGGCCGCCGTCGAGATCCCGCCCGCCGCGACGATCGGCAGTTTCACCCGATCGGCCACCTCGCCGATCAAGTCAGGCAGAGGCAGTGTGGGAGGGCTGGTCCGACGGTCGAAGACCGATCGATGACCGCCGGCGTCCGGACCCTGCACAATGAGCCAGTCGGCCCCGGCCTGCCCGGCGATCTCGGCATCCGCGGCCGTGGTCACCGTGACCCCGACGCTGCACCCATGCCGGTGTAGCTCGGCGAAGACCTCAGGCCGGGGACACCCGAAAGCGAAGGAGACAAGCGGGATCCGCTCGTCGCACATCAGCCGGATCTTGGCGTCGAAATGGTCGTCGTCGTCGCCCAGGTCGTCGACGTCGGGAAGGGTCACACCCAGATTTCGCGCATACGGCACCAGTTCGGCACGGTAGCGGGCGAGGGCGTCGGGGTCCACCGGCTCCGATTCCGGAACGAAGATGTTGACGCCGAAGACCTCGGTGCCCGCCGCCCGCACGGCCGTGATGTCGGCGCGCACCCTGTCGGGGCTCAGGTAGCCGGCGGCAAGCTGGCCGACACCGCCGGCCGACGCCGCCGCCACCACCAGCTCCGGGGTGGTCGGACCACCGGCCATGGGGGCGGCGACAACGCGGCGCGAGAGTTCGCGGAGATCGAACATTCAGCCCTTGTCCTTCGCCGCGCGGACCGCGGTGAACTGTGAGAGTCGCGCGTCTGCGACCGAATCCATCTGCTCGAGCTCCATACCCTTGGTCTCCTCGACCTTCCGGAAGACGTAGAAGAACGATGCCGCGGCGCAGAAGGCGAAGAACCCGTAGATGATCCCCAAGCCCACTGCTTCGGTCATCGGCGGGAACAGCATCGAGATGGTGAAGTTCGCGACCCAGTTGACCGCCGTGCAGACGCCCAGGGCGACGCCGCGGATCCGGTTCGGGAACATCTCCCCCAGCATCACCCACATCACCGGGCCCCAGGTCGCCGCGAAGGCGACCACAAAGAGGTTGGCGCCGATCAGTGCGACCACACCCCAGGGGTCGGGCAGCGTGATGTTCTCGCCCTCACCGATCTGCTGAGTGAACGCGATACACGCCATGAGCAGACCGATGAACATGCCCACCGATCCGCCGAGCAGCAGCCTCCGGCGTCCGAGGCGGTCGACGAACAAGATCGCCACGAAGGTCATCACGACGTTGATGACGGCGGTGATGACCGACGTCTTGAACGAGTCGGCCTCGGAGAAGCCGACGGACTGCCACAGGGTGGTCGAGTAGTAGAAGATCGCGTTGATACCGACGAACTGCTGGAAGATCGCCAGCCAGATGCCCACCCAGACGAGCGGGTGAAGTCCGAACGACGGCCCCGTGATGTCCTTGATCGACGACTTCGCCTCACGCTTGACCGTCAGCTTGATCTCTCTGACCCGCTCGAGCGGATTCTCCTCGCCGGTCACCTCCTGCAGGATCCGTGCCGCCTCGGCATCGCGGTTGCGGCCCACCAGGTATCGCGGCGACTCCGGGATCAGGAGCGCCAGCACACCGTAGACGACCGCGGGCACGACGCCGACGAGGAACATCCACCGCCACGCCTCCAGACCCCACCAGAAGTCGCTCGACGCGCTCCCGGCACTGTCGGCGAGCAGGGCGTCGGAGAGCAACGCCGCGAAGATTCCCAGTGTGATCGCCAGCTGCTGCATGGAGGCGAGGGCCCCGCGGTATCGGGCCGGTGCGATCTCGGAGATGTAGGCCGGCGCGATGACCGAGGCGATACCGATGCCGATGCCGCCGAGGACACGCCACAGCAGCAGGTCGGGAATCGTCTGGGTGAAACCGGTCCCGATCGCCGAGATGATGAAAAGTGCGGAGCCGAGCAGCATCACGCGCTTGCGACCCCAGACGTCGGCCAACCGGCCGGCGAACCAGGCGCCGAGCGCGCAACCGAGCAGTGCGATCGCGACGGTGAAGCCGGTCATCAGCTTGCCCAGTCCGAAATCCGCTTCGATCGAGTCGACCGCGCCGTTGACGACCGAACTGTCGAAACCGAACAGGAATCCGCCGACCGCGGCGGCGACCGTGACGCCGATGACCTTGGCAGTGTGTTGTTCGGCGACTTCGCGCTGCTGGTCGGTCATGGCGTCGTCCCGACCGTCGGAGAAGCCCACCGCAGAATGTGTGTCATGTCCGTGACCTCGCTGTCCGGTTGCATGGACGCCGGGTAATCGACGTTGGCGCTCAATCTACTCGCGTGAGTCGCCCTGACTGACGCTATCGGACACAGACGAACACGGATCGCAGGCGCGCGCCGGTGGTCTCGTGTCGCAGTATGGGGGGCAGTCGACGCGTGCCTGGGACAGGTCAGGCGGTCTCCCAGACACCGGGATTCGGACGGATCCGGAGTCCGGACGCGATCACCTCCGCCAGCGGAGCCGGGCGGCCGAAATGGTATCCCTGGGCCAGGTCGCACCCGACCTCGGCGACGATCGCGGCCTGCGACTCCGTTTCCACTCCCTCAGCGACGACCCGCATCCCGGCGGCGTGCGCCATCGTCACGATGCCGGCGAGGATCGACTTCGCGCTCGGATGTTCATCGAGGGCGTCGACGAAGGACTTCGCGGTTTTCAACACGCTGACCGGTAGGCGGTAGAACTCGCTCAGCGACGACGCGCCGGTGCCGAAATCGTCGAGCGACACCTGTGTTCCGAGCTCGCGTACGTCCCGCAAGAGGGTGAGCAGGTCCCCGTCGAGTGGGTCGAGTGCACTCTCGGTGATCTCCAGACAGAACGCGGCGGGGTCCAGGCCGGACCGGGTGATCGTGTCCCGGAGCCGGTCCGGGAACTGCCCGTTGGTGAGTTCGCGCCGGGAGACGTTGATGCACAACATCACCCGGCGCAGTTCGGGGACGGCCGCCACCTCGGCGGCGGCGGTCTCCAGGACGTAGTTCCCCACCCGGTCGATGAGGTTGGACCCTTCTGCGAGCGGGATGAACTCGGTCGGTGAGATGGAGCCCAGCTCCGGGTGGTGCCAGCGCAGGAGGCCTTCGAGTCCGACGAGGGTGCCGTCACCGGTCGACACGATGGGCTGATAGTGGACCTCGAGCTGGTCGGTGTCGGCGTCGAGAACGCGTCGCAGTTCCTCTTCGATTCGCTGCTGGCGCTGGAGTTCTTCCCGGTGCTGGGTCTGGAACCGTACGTAGCTGGCTCGAGAAGCCTTGCGCGCCCGGTGCAGCGCGATGTCGGCGTCGCGCAGGAGATCGGCGGCTGTGAATTCGTCCCCGGCGTTGACGGTCGCAACGCCGATACTCGCCCGGACAGTGAGCGGTTCGGACCGGGAAGTCACCGTGACGGGTTCGTCCACCGTTCCGCGGATCTTGTCGATCTGCGCCTCGATCTCGTCAGCGGAGCACGCTGTTCCGAGGGTGGATACGAGCACGAACTCGTCGCCACCCAGACGTCCCACCGCGGCGCAGTCGGGTGTGATCAGCGCCAGCCGTTGTGCGACGGTGTGCAACACCTCGTCGCCCACGGCATGACCGAGTGAGTCGTTGACCAGTTTGAAGTTGTCGAGATCGATGTAGAAGATCGCGACACAGCACGAGTCGTCCTCGACTTCCGCTTCGAGTCCTTCCATGTGCGATTCGAGCTCACGGATGATCCCGGAGCGGTTGTACAAGCCTGTCAACGGGTCGCGGACAGGGCCCCACGCGAGGTCGGTTCGTTCCCGGAAGTCGTCGGTGACATCGACAAACGACACGAGGGCGACCACGTCGGTGCCGTCGTCGGGGATCGGTCGGCAGCTGCATGACAACCAGCGTGCCCCGACGGATGTCGTGACCTTCGCGGTCGTGTTGGTGACCGGCTCGCGGGTGCGCAGACACTGCGTGATCGGGGACTCGCCCTCGGCGAACTCCAGTTTCAGCTCGTCTATCCCCGATCCCGGGACCGCCTCCTGGCCCAGCAGCATCGCCGCGGCCGGGTTCGCGAGTTCGATGTCGCCGTCCTCGCGCACGACGATCACCGCCTGATGGAGTGCATCGAGAACGACACCGAGACGCTCGACGAAGGAACGGTGCGTCGGTTCGACGACGACGAGAAAGCCGTCGTCCATGGTCGTCACCGACGTCCGGGTCGGAAACGATCGTCCGTTGTCGTAACGGCGGTGCTGCTGATCCACCGCTCTGCCGAGCGAGACCGCCGTCTGCAGATCGACGTGGACGCCGACCACGTCGTCGAGATTCCGTCCGATCGCCTCGGAGGCGAGGCGGCCGTACATCCGCTCTGCGGCAGGGTTCCACGACAGGACGGTCAACTGGTCGTCGACGGCAACCACCGCGTTGCTCACATGCTCGATGAGTATCGCGTGCCGGCGGAGAGCCGACTCGACCGCCTTGTGCGCGGAGACGTCGCGCAGGATGACCTGGTAGGCCGGGGAGTCGTGCCACACGGTGCGAACCGAGATGACCTCCATCGGTCGCGAGACACCGTGGGCGTCCACCATCACGACTTCTTCGGGTTTCGTCGCGGCACCTGGCACATCGCTCATGGCCGCGATCCGCTCGACCATCCGGGGCAACTCGTCTGGATGGACGAACTCGGCGATCGGACGGCCGAGCATTGCCTCGCGGTCGTCGATGCGCGCGAAAGCGAGCGCAGCAGAGTTGACATAGACGATCAAGCCGTCCCGGTGCACGGCGATCGCGTCGGGGCTCAGTTCGAGTAGGAGGCGATGACGTTCGGCAACGGCGGCGTCGCCGGGTGTTTCCCCAGCGCCGGGAACGACTCCGGCGGGCATCCCCGCGGACCCGTGGTCGTCACCTGCGGATCGTGCCATCGAGTCACCCCTCCCGCCTCCGGGATCATCCTCCCCCACACCACCACGGAATTTATGCGCTGCGCGGTGAAAGAATGTGTCCATCGGGGAATTTGCCCCGGTCGCCGCCTGAATTACCCGAATCGCGGAGTTCTCGTCGACCGCCCGCCATGTCGCTGACGTTGAGACGGGTGGCCGTCGTCGGGGACGCCATGAGTGCGGATGTCCGGGCGGGACCTGCGGGCCCGGCCCCAAAGAAATGTGAGGCGAATTGTCGTAGTGCGCTGCGGATTGCCTCGTCGCGCCTCACAATTCAGCAATGAGCGATGATCCGACTCCGCCGGTGGCCGACTCGACGCGGACCGATCCACCGCCGACGTCGGGCGCACGGCACGCATTGACGCTGTTCCTCAACTCGCCGTTCGCGGGTATGTCCCCGTGGATCCTCATGGCGCTGCTCGCGGGGCCCGGCCGGTTCGAGGAGGCCGCGGCGTCGGCGTTCGCGCTGTCGCTCCTGCTGGTGATCGGCGGTCACAAGCGTGGCACGAGTGTGAAGCTCCTCGAAGTCTTCGACGTCACCTACTTCGGCACGATGGCGATCATCGCGTTGTTCGCCTCCGACGGCGTCATCGACTGGCTGGAGCGCTGGGGCGGGGAGATGACCAACATCGCTCTGGTCTCGTTCGCGCTCGGGTCGATCCTCGTGCGTCAGCCGTTCACCCTCCAGTACGCGCGGGAGACCACCGAGAAGGAATTCTGGGACAGCCCGCTGTTCATCCACATCAACTACGTCATCACCTGGGCATGGGTGGCCGGGTTCGGTGTCGCCGCGATATCGGGCGCGTTCGGCGATCTGGTGCTCGACGACCCGAACAACTTCTGGACCGGGTGGATCATCCAGATCGGTGGCACGATCTTCGCGATCGCGTTCACCGAGTTCTATCCCGACTACGCGACCTACCGTGCTGCGATTCGGGAGGGATGGGCCACCGACGAGAAACCGGAGAGCATCCTGCATTTGTTCGGCTGGGTGCCGATCTACGTTCTCGCGATCGGCATCTCCGGGTTGGTCACCGACTCACTCGGCACCGTCGCGGGAGTCGTCCTCATCGTCGCGGGGGTCGTCGCGATCAACCTGTTCAAGCGGATGACCGCCGCGATGGACGCGCGGCTGGAGGCGGCGGCGGGTCGACCGGCGAACAGCTGAGCCGGATTCGACCGTCGCCACAACCCGATCACTCGATCGGTAGTGTCGAGGGCATGAAATTCGACGGCGTAGGAATCTGGAGTTCACCGCTACGGTACGGAGACACCGGGGAGGCCGCCGAAGCCGCGGCCGAGCTCGACGAATTGGGTTACACAGGCCTGTGGATCCCCGATGTGGGCGGTCCGGTCCTCGATGCGGTCGAGAACCTGCTCGGTGCCACCCGCAACGCCGTGATCGCCACCGGAATCCTCAACATGTGGATGCATGAGCCGCATGACGTCGCGGCGGCCCACGCGCGCTTCAGCGAGCAGTTCGGCCCCCGGTTCCTTCTCGGCCTCGGCATCAGCCACGCACCGCTGATCGACGCGCAGGAAGCCGGACGCTACAAGAAGCCGCTCGCGACCACCAAGGCGTTCCTCGACGGCCTGGACGACGCGCCGCAGCCGGTGCCGGCCGGTGCCCGGGTGCTGGCCGCGCTCGGACCGAAGATGCTCCAGCTCTCGGCCGACCGGACTGCCGGAGCCCACCCCTACCTGGTGACCCCGGAACACACCTCGATCGCCCGCGACACTCTCGGCGACAGGCCGCTGCTCGCGCCGGAGCAGACGGCGATCTTCGCCGCCGACCGCGACGAGGCACGCGCGATCGGCACGAAGTGGCTCAAGGGCTACCTCGCGATGCCGAACTACGCCAACAATCTTCGGCGTCTCGGGTTCTCCGAGGAGGACCTGACCTCGGCGAGCGACCGACTCTTCGACGCTCTGATCGTCTGGGGCGACGAGGCCGCGATCCGCAAGCGGATCGACGAGCACCGTGCGGCCGGCGCGGACCATGTGTGCGTGCAGGTTCTGCAGGCCGACCACCGAGGCTTCCCGCGCGAGCAGTGGCGCCGCCTTGCGGCAGCCCTGGGCTGATTTCCTGCTCCCTGAGGTGTGAGGAGCGAAAGCGTGAATTTCCGTTGCTCCCTGAGGTGTGAGGAGCGAAAGCGACGAGCCACGAAGGGGCTGGCGAGACACGTTGCGAGGCCCTTCGTGGCTCGCTTCGCTCGCACCTCAGGGATCATTGGTTGGGTTCGCTCCGCAGGGATCATTGGTTGGGCTCGCACCTCAGGGGTCAGTAGTTGGGCTTGCACCCCAGGGTGCGTCTATGGCACGTCCCGCCGCCGGAACCCGGCGAACCCGAGTACGACCAGCAACACCACGACCACCCCCACCCCACACAGCCCCCACCAGTCGGGTTGCGCGGCAGAGACATCCGGCACGTGGTGGAACGGGCTGACTCCCAGCGCCCACTCCGGGAGCTTGAAGCTCGGGCCCAGGATCGTCAGCACGAACGACACCAGGACGCCCAACCAGATCGCGGGCCGCATGTGGGGTCGGGCGCCGATCACGGCGACCGCGATGCCGACGACGGCCCAGACCGCCGGGATCGTGGCAATCGACTGGACGAAGACGTCGCCGAAACCGATGTCGAGATCCGTTGTCGAGGCGAAGATCCCGATGACCGAGCCGGCGACGGTGACGAGAACGGCGGGGACGACGAGTGCGACCCCGGTGGTGGCGCCGAAGTAGCTCGGCCGGCTGACGGAGGTGGCGAGTACCGCCTCCGCGCGGTCGTCGAGCTCCTCGGTACGGATTCGGTTGACGATCTGTACGCCGGCGACGGACGCGATGATCCCCACCAGACCGAGAATCGTCGTGACGAATGCCGACACCAGGTCCGCGGGCGACGCGGCGCCGGAAGCGAAGATCTGGGCCATCGCCGGATTAGCGGTCAGGAGACCGCGAACCGACCTGGTGAAGTAGCCGAAGACGACGCCGAGTCCGACGAAGGCGAGTGCCCACGACACGATCGGCGCGCGGTTGAGGCGGAACGCAAGAGACAGTGGCGAGCCGACGCGGCCCCGTGACGGACCAGGTCGCGCCGGAACGAGTCCCTGACCGAAGTCCCGCGCGCTCTGCAATACGAAAGCCGCCGCTCCCACGACGACCACGAAGACCACCCCGAGCAGCAGAGGCCACCAGTGATCTCCGGTTGCCGGTCGGGTCTCCTGAACCCATCCCAGCGGATTGATCCACGTGGTCCACGCCGGTGCGTTCACCGAGAAGAGGAAGCCCCTCAGCACGAACAGCACGCCGAGAAGCGACACCGCGATCGTGGTGGCGGCCCGCGCGTCCGAGCCCACCTGGGCACTCACCGCCGCGACGGCGCCGAACATCCAGCCGGTGACGGTGAAACCGAATCCCAGCAGAAACGACGATTCCCAGTCCCCGCCGCTCAGCGACGTCGCGAGACCCGCGACGACTCCGACGGCGATCGAGCACAAGCCGGCCATGATCAGCGCGGTCGACAGTCGCGCGGCGCGCCCGAGCACACCTGCGGCGAGGAGTTCCGCCTGTCCGGAGTCCTCCTGTCCGCGCGCGGCTTTGACCACGATGAAGATCGCTGCGAGGGCCGCGACGAATCCGCCGAGCGCGAGGCTGCGCCACGCGACGAAACCGTCGACGGTGGACAGGTCGTAGGCGGGCCCGAAGATGAGGCCCAGCGCGGGATTCGAGCCGATGGTCGCGGCGAACGCGGAGCGTTCCGCGGCGTCGGGAAACAACAACGGATACGCGATGACCGAGGACACGGCGAGGGCGGTCGGCAGCACGATCCACGGCAGGAAGCTGCGACCCTCGTGGTGCAGGGAGGCCCGCAACAGCGGGGCGGTGCCGATCGTCGACGCCGTCATTGCCTCACCGTTCGCCTCGGGGAAGATCGCCCGTCTCGTACAGCGACAGGAACAGACTCTCCAGCGACGGTGGTTCGACCGTCAGGGCACGCAGGCCGCAGGATGGCAGCACCGCCATGACCGATCCGATCCGATCCGAGTCCACGGTCGCGCTCAGGCGATGCCCTCCGGAACCGGTCTCGCGCACGTCGACGTCGTGCAGCTGCGCCAGGACATCCGGATCCGGAAGCGAATCCAGCTGCGCACGAACCGAAGTGCGGGTGTGTCCGCGAAGCTCGGCTAGCGTGCCGGTCGCCACGACGGCCCCGTCGCGGATGATGGAGAGCCGGTCGGCGAGGGTTTCGGCCTCGGCAAGGATGTGACTCGACAGCAGCACGGTGGTACCCCGGTCGGTGGCCTCGCGCACGACTTCCTGGAATACGTTCTCCATCAACGGGTCCAGCCCGGACGTCGGCTCGTCGAGGATGAGCAACTCGACATCGGACGCCAACGCGGCCACGATCGCGACCTTCTGCCTGTTGCCCTTGGAGTACTGCCGCCCGCGCTTGGTCGTGTCGAGTTCGAACCTCGCCACAAGATCGGCACGACGCTCCTCGTCGAGACCGCCTCGCATCGAGCCGAGCAGATCGATCATCTCGCCGCCGGTCATCGTCGGCCACAGCGCGACGTCGCCGGGTACGTATGCCAGTCGCCGATGTAGCTCCACGACATCACGCCAGGGGTCGCCGTCCAGCAGTCGGACCTCTCCCCCGTCCGCTCGCAACAAACCCAGCAGGACGCGGATCGTCGTCGACTTGCCTGCGCCGTTGGGACCGAGGAAACCGTGGACCTCGCCGCGGGCGACTTGGAGGTCGAGCCCCCGTAGCGCCTCGAACTTGCCGAAGTTCTTGCGCAGCCCCCGGACATCGATGACCGGATCGGTTCCCTGATGGTTCTCGGAGCGTTCCACGCCCATGCGTACCTCCGGCTCGACACGACCTGATGATCGTTCCACAGCAAGCGATCCGACAGGTGCGGTTCGCGCTGGTCGCCCAGCCCAGTTGAGCGGGCGGCGGAGGTTTGACCGTCGTCGCCGGCGGGGCACTCTGCGGCCATGGCGATCAAGAAGAACGACACCGTGCGCTGGAACACGTCTCAGGGCGAGACCGAGGGCACGGCCGAGGAGAAGCGGACCAAGGAATTCACCTTCGAGGGCCAGAAATTCAAGGCCAGCGAGGACGAGCCGTACTGGATCGTCAAGTCGTCGAAGACGGGTTCGAAGGCGGCGCACAAGGAGTCGTCGCTGTCCAAGAAATAGCTGTCGCAGAGATACCCGGAAGGCCTCGATCGAGTCGGCCCCATACCTAGAGCTGCTATGCTCCTTGTAGTTCTAGGTATAGGGGTTCTATGTATATCGAGAAAGACCTGGTGGCCGCTTCCGCGACGCCGCTGGTGCTCGGCATTCTCGCCGAGGGTGAGTCCTACGGGTACGCGATCCTGAAGCGCGTCCGCGAGATGTCCGGTGGCCGGATGGAATGGACCGACGGCATGCTCTACCCGTTGCTCCACCGGCTCGAGCGTGCCGGCCATGTCGAGGCGACCTGGGGCAAGGCCGACACCGGCAGACGGCGTAAGCACTACACGATCACGCCGTCGGGGCTGGCCGCCCTCGCCGAGCGCAGGTCCCAATGGGAAGTCGTGGCCGACGCGCTCGATCAGGTGTGGCGGACGGTCGCCCTGCCGCCCACCGCGGAGGGCCTGGCGTGAGCGCGGACACCGAACTCGAGAGCCAGATCGACCGGTGGCGCGGATATGTCCTGCGCCATCAGGCCATTGCCACCACCGACGCCGATGAGATGGAAGACCACCTGCGCGGTCAGATCGCCGACCTCGCCGCCGGCGGTCTCGACGACGACGAAGCGTTCCTGGTCGCCGTCAAGCGAATGGGACGAGTCGATGCGCTCTCGCGCGAGTTCGCCCGCGAGCATTCCGACAGGTTGTGGAAACAGCTGGTCCTGACCGCGGAACCGGCCGGGGATCTGGGCCGAAGACGTCACGAGCTCGGCGTCGTGATCGGTCTCGTCGTCGCGGCGGCCGCCACGGTCCGCATCGCGCTGGAGGTCATGCCCGAATGGGTTCTCGTCCGCAATGCGACTCTGCTCGTGTTGCCGTTCCTGGCAGTGTATTTCGGCTGGAAACGCCGGGTCTCGACACGAACCGCGCTCGCGGTGGCCGCCGCATTCGTCGTGACCGGCGTGGCCGTCAACATCTATCCCTTCGTCGACGAGGGGCCGACGCAGGTCATCGTCGCGATCCACGCGCCGATCGTCCTGTGGTTCCTGGTGGGCGTGACGTACGTCGGCGGCCGATGGAGATCGGGTCCCCGGCGCATGGACTTCATCCGCTTCACCGGCGAATGGGTGGTGTATGCAACGCTTCTCGGCCTGGGCGCGGCTGTGCTCACGGGACTGACCGCTGGCGCCTTCGGTGCCCTCGACATCGACGTCGACGCCGTGATCTCCCAGTGGCTGGCGCCGATCGCCGCGACCGGGATCGTGCTGCTCGCCGCCTGGTTGGTCGAAGCGAAGCAGAGCGTGGTCGAGAACATCGCACCGGTGTTGACCAAGGTGTTCACGCCGGTCACCGCGGTGATGCTCGTCGTGTTGCTGGTCGCGATGGTGACCAGCGGCGACGTCGTGGACGTCGACCGCGAGTTGCTGATCCTCGTCGACCTGATCCTCGTCCTCGTTCTCGGCCTGCTGCTGTACGCGATCTCGGCGCGCGATCCGCATCTGCGCCCGGAGCTCTTCGACCGTCTGCAGCTGGTACTGGTGGTGACCGCGCTCGCGGTCGACGCGGTCATGCTGACGATCATGGCCTCGCGTATCGCGGAGTTCGGGTTCACCGCCAACAAGACCGTGGCCCTGGGCCTCAACCTCGTTCTGCTGGTGAACCTGTCGTGGGCTGCGTATCTGCTCTTCGGTTTCGTGCGTCGCCGCCGCGGGTTCGACGCCACGGAGCGGTGGCAGACGGACTACCTGCCGGTGTTCGGGGTCTGGGCGGCCGCGGTGGTCGTCGCGGTGCCGCCGCTGTTCGACTTCTCCTGACGGCGCCGGGAGCGAAGCGAGCGGGCCGAAGGGGCGACGGCGCCGGGAGCGAAGCGAGCGGGCCGAATCGATGGACGGCGCCGGGAGCGGAGCGAGCGGGCCGAATGGAATGCAGCCGCGTAGACTGCGCGACCATGGCCATCGTCAACCGAGGGTTCGTGGGACGCCGCGACCGCGATGCGCGGCGTCTCCCACCAGGGCAGTACACGACACTCGATTTCCCGGTCCTGTCCTCCGAGCCGACACCCTCCGTCGCCCCGGAGGGTTGGATGCTGGCCGTGCAGTCGGCAGACCATCGGGCGGCCACGTTCACCTGGGAGCAGTTCCAGGATCTGCCGCACGACGACATCACCACCGACATCCACTGCGTCACACGGTGGTCGAAGTTCGACACGCGGTGGCGCGGAGTCTCGTTCGACACGCTGCTGCAGGCGCTGCCGTGGGAGCCCGCACCGTATGTGATGGCGCACTGCCACGGCGGCTACACCGCCAATGTGCCGCTCGCCGATCTCGTCGGCGGGCGCGGCTGGATCGCCGACACCTACGACGGCGAACCGCTCGCCGCCGAGCACGGCGGTCCGGCACGACTCCTGGTGCCGCACCTGTACTTCTGGAAAAGTGCCAAATGGGTTCGGCGACTTCGGTTCATGACCGAGGACGCACCCGGTTTCTGGGAGGAGCGCGGATACCACATGTACGGCGACCCCTGGCGCGAGCAGCGCTACTCGTGACGACCTGGCATCTCACGACGGTCACCTCGGTTGTCGACATCACCCCGACCGCGCGGACGCTGCGCCTCGCCCTTCCCGAGGCCATCCACGCGCTGCCCGGCCAACACGTCGACATCCGCCTGACCGCCGAAGACGGCTACTCCACCGCGCGGGCCTACTCGCTGTCCGACGTCCGCGAGACCCGCTCGGTCGAGGTCACCGTCGAACGACTCCATGACGGCGAGGTGTCGCCGTACCTGGTCGACGTCGTCGAGCCCGGTGACCCGCTGGAGATCAGCGATCCGCACGGATTCTGGTTCACGTGGCCGTCCGGCGACGACCGCCCCGTCCAGCTGATCGGCGGCGGCTCCGGTATCGCGCCGCTCATGTCGATGATCCGCAGTCGCGAGGTCGAGGCGCCGCAGACGCCGTTCTCACTCGTCTACTCCGTCCGTAGTCCCGACCGCGTCTACTACCGGGACGAGTTCCGGCAGCTGATCGACCACCGGCGCATGGATGTTCACCTCATCCACACCCGCGTCGGGCCCGAGGAGGCGACGCGACCCCCGGGCCGCCTCACCGCGGACGAACTGGCCGGACTCACGCTCGATCCCGCGACGTCGCCGACGGTGTTCATCTGTGGGCCGAACCGCTTCGTCGAGAACTGCGCCCAGTGGATGGTCGACGCCGGCCACGACCGGACCCGCATCCGGACGGAACGCTTCGGGGAGTGATCCGAAGTCCTTCGACGGTTCTCCCGAGCAAGTGCTTGATCGGCACGTAGCGTAGGGTCATGACCTCTGCGTACGACTTCACCGCCACCGGTATCGACGGCAACCCCGTCGAACTCTCGGAATTCCAGGGCAGTCCCCTGCTCATCGTGAACACCGCCTCGCAGTGCGGATTCACCCCGCAGTACCGCGGTCTGGAGGCCTTGCACCGCGACTACGCCGACAAGGGGCTGCGCGTCCTCGGCTTTCCCTGCGATCAGTTCGGGCACCAGGAGCCCGGTGACGAGGACGAGATCAAGAACTTCTGCTCGCTGACCTACGACGTGACGTTCCCGATGTTCGCGAAGGTCGACGTGAACGGTCCCGACGCCCACCCGCTGTTCGCATGGCTGCGGGACCAGAAGTCCGGCGTCCTCGGCGGGCGCATCAAATGGAACTTCACCAAGTTCCTGATCGACCGGGACGGGTCGGTCGTCGCGCGGTATGCCCCGACCACCAAGCCGGAGAAACTCGCCGGGTCCATCGAAGAACAGCTGTGACCGAGTGGACACGCCCGTGAGCACCGACACCGCCATCAGTCGCACCGGTTCGTTCGTCCGCGTCACCCTCGCCTATGTGATCGCCTTTGCCGTCGCCGCGGCCTGGCTGATCTGGGGTCCGGCCACCGGCCACCTGTGGCTCGACACGTTGATCGCCGATCTGCTGGCCACGCTGGTGATCTTCGCGTTCAGCAGGTACTACGGCAATTCCAGCTTCTACGACGCCTATTGGAGTGTGGTGCCGCCCGCGCTCCTCATCTACTGGTGGGCGGCAGGCGACCTCGGGATCGACGCGGTGCACTGTTGGGTCATCGCCGTCGTCGTCGGTGCCTGGGCGATTCGTCTCACCGCCAACTGGGCGATCGGCTGGCCGGGTCTGCAGCACGAGGACTGGCGCTATCCGATGCTCAAATCCGGGGCCGGACGCGCGGAGTTGCCCGTCGACCTGATGGCGATCCACGTCTTCCCCACCGTCCAGGTGTTCCTCGGCATGATCCCGGTCTACGTGGCGGTCACCCACACCGGCGGCGTCGTGGCATGGCTGACCGCCGTGGCGGCCGTCGTCGGACTCGCCGCCACACTGCTCGAGTACGTCGCCGACGGGCAACTGCGTCGGTTCGCCGCTCACCGGACGCCGGGCGCCGTCCTGGACACGGGCATATGGGCGTGGTCGCGCCACCCGAATTACTTCGGGGAGGTCATGTTCTGGGTGTCGATGGCCCTGTTCGGGCTCGCCGCCTCACCCGGTGACTGGTGGTGGCTGTTCGTGGGAGCGGTGCTGATGCTGGCGATGTTCCTCGGTGCGAGCATCCCGATGATGGAGAAGCGGAGTCTCGAGCGACGCCCCGGCTATCAGGACGTCATCGACCGGGTACCGCGCTTCGTCCCACGCCCGCCACGCTCGGCCGCGCACCCGCCGGATCAGGTCTCTGCGTGAGCCGACCGCGGGTCGTCGTCGCCGGTCTCGGTGACTCCGGAGTGCTGACCGCGATCCACCTCGCCTCGCACGTCGATGTCGTGGGGATCTCGTCGAAGCCGGGACTCGTCAGCGGGCAGGAACTCGGTCTGCGGATCAGCCGGCCCGACGCCTGGGCACGTGATTACCGAATCCCGTTCGGACGCTTCCGCAAACTCGACGATATCCGGACAGTCCACGGCACGCTGACGGCCGCCGATCTCGACAACCGCACCGTCACCGTCGTCGATGCCGCCGGCTCCGAGAGCGTCGAGGGTTTCGATGCGCTGGTCATCTCCACCGGGGTCCGCAACGGCTTCTGGCGACAACCGGACCTGCAGTCCGCCGCGGACATCGACGCCGACCTACGGTCGTCGCACGAGCGGTTCGCCGAGGCCGCCTCCATCGCCGTCATCGGTGGCGGGGCGGCTGCGGTGAGTGCCGCCGCCAACCTGGCGCGGACCTGGCCGGACAAGAGCATCGATCTCTATCACCCGGGCGAACGCGCCCTCCCACACCATCATCCGCGGACCTGGGCCACGGTCCTCGCGCGGCTGCGCCGGCTCGGGGTCGGCGTGCACGGCGGCCACCGCGCGGCCGTGCCCGACGGATTCGGCTGCGACGAGATCACGCCGGGGCCGGTGAGCTTCTCGACCGGGCAACCGGCGGTCGAGGCCGACGCCGTGCTGTGGGCCATCGGCCGGGTCACGCCGAACACGGAATGGCTGCCGCCGGATGTCCTCGACCCGTCGGGCTTCGTCCGTGTGACGGCCGAACTACGGATCCCCGGTGTCGAATTCGTGTACGCGATCGGCGACGTCGCGGCGACCGACGACCTCCGCAGCTCGGCCCGCAACCGGGCCGATCGCCTGCTCGCGCACAACATCCGCGCCGACCTCGCCGGACGGCCCGACCGGGTGCGGAGCTACGTTCCGCCGCGGCGAAGGTGGGGTTCGGTGCTCGGGGTGCAGGCCGACGGTCTGCAGGTGTTCGCGCCCAACGGCCGCCCGTTCCGCTTCCCCGCCTGGTCGGTCGACACGATCCTGCAGCCATGGATCGTCCGTCGCGGCATCTACGGCGGCATCCGTAAGGCGGAGTGACCGTGCCGCTCTTCTCGGCGGTCAGCTCGCCACCCGCGCATAGACTCGGCCCATGAGCAACGAACCGTTCTCGGCGAATCCATCCGGACATCCCCCGACGCCGGGTGGACCGGGACAGCCGTCGTCAGGTGCGTACCCGCCGGGAGCGGTGCCGCCCGCCGGGTCGCCACCGGGAACCACTCCTTCGTCCGCCTCGTATCCCGTCGGGAGCGAGCCCGGTACGGCGCCGGCGACCGACCCGACGACAGACGCGACGCCGGTCAAGCCGACCGCGGGCGAACGCGCGAACGCCGTCGTCAAGAAGGTGGTGATCGGACTCGTCATCGCTGCGCTGCTCGTGGTCACCTATTTCATTCTCGAGGCATTCCTGCCCCGCTGGTGGGCCGGTCAGATCGGACAGCGTGTCGAGGGTTCGTTCAGTCGCGGCATCGGCACCGGCCTGGTCCTCGGGATCGTCTGCACCTTTGTGCCGGTGCTGTTCTTCACGCTGTCCTTCGTCTACCGCGGTCGGATGAAGAACGTCCCGACGATCATGTTCGCTGTTCTCGGCGTGATCGTCGCGGTCCCCAATCTGCTCACCCTCACCGTGGTCGCCGGTGGCGGGAACGGCGCCCATGCCGGTGAGCGCATCTTCGACGTCGAGGCGCCCGGTTTCCGTGCCGCCACCGCGTGGGGCGTGATCATCGGCGCGGTTCTCGCGGTCGGCGTCGGCTACTTCATCTGGCGCTACCGGCGCCGTGGCCGCCAGCTTCGAGAGATCAAGCACCCCACCACAGATCGGACGTAGACAGATGACCGAGCAGCGGATCGTCGTGGACATCGACGACGCGGGGGTCGCCACCGCGACCCTCAACCGAGCCGACAAGCACAACGCTCTCGACCCGGCGATGTTCGACGCCCTCATCGAGGTGACCGGCACCCTGGCCGAGGACAAGCGCGTCCGCGCCGTCGTGGTCCACGGTTCGGGCAAGAGCTTCTGCTCCGGACTGGACGTGTCGAGTCTGGGTCAGGGCGGCAGCGTGAACTCGCTACTGGAGCGCGAACCGGGCGTGCTCGGCAACCACGCGCAGCGAGTGTCGCTGGACTGGGGCCGGATCCCGGCGCCGGTGATCGCCGCCATCACCGGCAACTGCTTCGGCGGTGGCCTGCAGATCGCGCTGGGCGCCGACATCCGGTACTCGACCCCCGACGCGCGGCTGTCCATCATGGAGGTCAAGTGGGGTCTGGTGCCCGACATGGGCATCACCCAGACGTTGCCGCGACTCGTGTCCGCGGATGTGGCAAAGGAACTCACGTTCACCGGCCGGATCATCGACGGCACCGAGGCCCATCGGCTCGGCCTGGTCACTCGCGTCGTCGACGATCCGCTCACCGCCGCACTCGACCTCGCGCACGAGATCGCGTCGAAGTCGCCGCACGCTGTCCGCGCCGCCAAGCGGCTCTACGACGAGTCGTGGGCGGGCACGGACCCGGCGGGAGCGCTGATGCTGGAGAGCCGACTCCAGGTCGGTCTGATGGGGTCACCCAATCAGATGGAAGCGGTACACGCCGGGATGTCGCGACGCGAAGCGCGCTTCGCCGACCCCGAGTGACTCGCTCCCGGGCCCAGTCGATTCACCGGGCCCGGGTCGGTCACGCCGCCGGGACGAAGACCGTTCAGTCGGCCAGACCGGCGTCCTTGCTGCCGTAGGCCTCCCGCAGTCGTGGTTTGACGACCTTGCCGCCGGCGTTGCGCGGGAGTTCGCCGATGATCACCAGATCCTTCGGATGCTTGAACCGGGCGAGGTTCTCGTTCAGATGCGGTTCGAGCTCGGCCAGGGTGAGATCCTCGACGCCCTCGGCCAACACCACCACCGCTACCGGCACCTCGCCCCACTTCTCGTCTGCCCGGCCGATGATCGCCGCCTCGCTGACACTGGGGTGTCCATAGAGGACGTTTTCGACCTCGGCGCAGTAGATGTTCTCCCCACCAGAGATGATCATGTCCTTCGCGCGGTCGACGACATAGAGGAAGCCCTCCTCGTCCTGGCGCACCAGGTCGCCCGAGTGGAACCAGCCGCCGCGGAAGGCTTCTGCGGTCGCTTCGGGCTTGTTCCAGTAGCCGATCATCATGTTGGGCCCGCGGTAGACGATCTCCCCCACCTCGCCGGGTTTGACGTCGTTCATCAGTGGGTCGACGATGCGCGCGGTGACGGCCGGGACGACCTTGCCGATGGAACCAAGCTTGCGCAGCGCATCCTTGCCCTCGAGGATCGTGGTCACCGGCGACATCTCGGTCTGTCCGAACGCGGTCATGTTCGCGGCGTCGGGGAAGGACTCGTTCATCGCGTTGAGGATGGTGTCCGACGCCGGTGCCGCGCCCCAGCTCATGGTGCGCAGCTTGAGGTTGCGCGGCCGCGCCTTCTGCGCGGCGCACACCGCCTGCCACTGGGCCGGCACCATGAAGATCGACGTGACGCCCTCGCGTTCGAGTGTGTCGAGCATGGTGTCGGGGTCGAACGCGCCGAGCGGATGCAGGACCGCGCGCACCCCGCGGTAGAAGATCGGTGCGAACCCGCCGATCCCGGCGATGTGGAAGAGCGGCGGCACGATCGAGGCGACATCGTCGGATTGGCCGTTGGTGGTGGCGATCGTCGTCACCGCCTGCGCCTGGATGTTCTGATGGGTGAGCATGGCGCCCTTGGGTTTTCCCGTGGTTCCCGAGGTGTACATGATGACCGCCACGGTGTCCTCGGGTACGTCGACCTCCGGCAGGTCAGCAGCGTCCTCGGCGAGAAGGGTCTCGAAGTCGAGATGGGACTCGTTGTTGCTGCCACCGACGACGATGATGGTGTCGATCTGCCCGGTCGACCCGGCGACCGCGTCGGCGACTGGCGCGAGCAGGGTCTCGGTGACAACGATCTTCGCTCCGCTGTCGGTGACCAGGTAGGCGACCTCGGCCGGACTCATCCGGATGTTCACCGGTACCGGGATGGCACCGATCAGCGTCGCCCCGAGAATCGCCTCGATGTACTCGGTGCGATTGAGCAGGGCCATCAGGACACGATCACCGAACCGGACACCCCGCCGATGGAGTGCCGCACCGAAGGCGCGTGACCGATCGTCGAGCTCTTTCCATGTCGTGTTGGTGTCGAGGTAGGTGATCGCGGTGTTGTCCGGGGTCATCATCGCGTGCCGGCGAACCTGGTTGTTCCAGTGATTGCGTCGCGAGCGATACGGCTCGGTGGTCAAATTGCTGGCGACCTCGGCACTTGCAGTCATGACTGCCTCCCATTCGTCGAGCGGACTCGACCCGTAGTGAACGCCCTCGGCGAGGGTCCGGCACTGTTGTGTCCCGTGTCACACATTAGGTCGTCGGCGTTGCCAGATTCAGGCATTCCCGCGGTTCGGGTGGTGGACGCATCCGTTGACTGTGCGTCACATTGCGTTGACTGTGCGTTTGTCCATGGCCGTGGTGAACTCCAGTCACATCCATTTCGCGTTTCGCTTGGACGCAACTCAGTGCCTGGGCGCAATTGCTGCGGCGCGACGGCCCTGTGCGGATCGGGTGGCGGCGGGGCCGGTCGGATGTGCACAGTCGATGCAGGTCGACGCACAGTCGACGTGAAGGCCTACCCAGTCGACGGAAGAGCCTGCCCAGTCGACGGAAATGCCTACCCAGTCAGCGAAGTTCGTGACTCACGGCAACCGCGCGTCACGTGCACGTCGTCGAAGATATTCGTTCGCGCGTTTGTCGCGAGTGACCGCTGCCGCCTGCTCGTAGTGCTTTCGCGCCGCATCGTACGAACCGGCCCGAACGAGCAGATCGGCTTGCGCGGCATGGAACGGTCCGAAGTCGGCGACTCCCGGTTCGCCGTCCAGACGCTCGAGGAGTGCGAGCCCGTCCTGTGGCGAACTCGCCCGTCCGACGATCGCTGCGTGGGCGGTGCGCGCACCGAGTGTCGGCGCAATCGCGACGAGGGCGGCTGCCAACGACTCCAACGACACCCAATCCACAACACCGGTGCGAGCGCGGTCGGCGTGCACGGACTGCATCGCCGCCTCGAGTTGGAACCGACCGTGCGGTCGGCCGAACGACGACGCCCGTCGGAGCATCGCTTCGCCGTCACGGATGAGCGCCGCGTCCCAGGTCGCGGGATCTTGCTCTTCAAGCGGGACGAACGGACCGGTTCGCGCCGGGGCACGTGACAGCGACAGCGCGATCAGCGCGGCGAGACCCCATGCCTCCGGTTCGTCGAGCAGCGAGGCGAGCGTGACGGCCAGGTAGAGCGACTCCCCCGCCATCGATTCGACGGTGTCGGGATCGGCCCCGTCCGCATCGTTCCACGCGATTGCGAAACACCCGTAGACGGCTTCGAGAACGGCGGGCAGCCGTTCCGGCATGGCCTCCCGGTCGGGAACGACGAACGGGATCCGCGCGTCGCGGATCCGGCGTTTGGCGCGTACGAGGCGCTGCGACATCGTCGCCGGTGCGACCGCAAAGGCGTCCGCGATGTCGGCGGCCTCGAAGTTGAGGACCGACTGCAGCATCAGCGGAGTGCGGGCGGCAGCGTCGATGGCCGGATGAGCACAGGTGAACAGCAACTCGAGCCGCTTGTCGGGGATGGCGTCGGGGTCCACGTCGTCGAACGGGGTCACGGCGGTCGCTCCATGAGAGATGGTGTCGTCGAGGACCGTCGACGTGCGGTGCGCTGCCGACTTCCAGGCGTCACGCTGCTGATTGCGCCCGACGGTGAGCAGCCAGCCCTCCGGATTCGCCGGCACCCCGTCCGACGGCCAGGTGACGAGTGCCCGTTCGAAGGCGGTGCCCAGCGCATCCTCCGCGAGAGCGAGGTCCCCGGAGGATGCGGCGAGAAGCGCCACCAGTCGCGAATACGATTCGCGGGCAGCGTGTTCGGCAGCGGTGTGCGCTTCTCGTCCGGTCACGTGTTGGGGGTCCACGATCCTTCGACGGTGTAGGTCGCGCCCGGCCTGATCTCGACGACTCCCCATTCGATCGGCGGTGCCTGACCTGCCCACTCGATGGCGGCGTCGAGGTCGGCGACGTCGATGACGACGGTTCCGCCGAGTTGCTCTTTGGTGTCGGCGAACGGACCGTCCTGCACGACGAGCCGGCCGTCGACCTTGCGCAGCGTCGTGGTGACCTCCGAGGGCTGCAGGACTTCGGCGCTCACGAGCACGCCGGCGTCTTGGAGCGCGCGGGTGTAGGCGGAGAAGGCCGCCTGGCCTTGGGCGAGGGCCTCCTCACCGAGGGTTGCGGCATCCATCTCCGGGTAGTGCAGCAGAAGCGAGTAGTGCATGATCTGACCTCTCGTCCAGCGGGCCGCTCATCGGTCCGTGTGCAGTGATGACGACCGTGCCGCGCGCCATTCGACATCTTTCCGAAGTTTCTCCGTCGTCCCTACCGCTCCCCGCCTCTTGAGGGAGGCCGGGAGCTTGCGGAGGGCCGTGCCCCCGCTCCCTGAGGAGGCCCGGAGCTTGCGGACGGTGGACCCCTCCCCGCCCCCTGAGGAGGCCCGGAGCTTGCGGACGGCCGTACTCCCCGTCCCCTGAGGAGGCCCGGAGCTTGCGGAGGGCCGTCACGAAGGGTCACCCCAACCGATCGGCACGGGCCGCCGCGTCGGGCCACATCGCGGGACATGGCAGGCCGGGGACGGTGGCGATCTCGAAGTGCCACCACTCGTTGGCGAAGGTTCGACACAGGCCCCAGCGGTGACCGGTGCGTTCGAGCCAGGCGGCGCCTCCTCGTGGGCCGACGTCGATGGCCTTGCCGCGCACGTGCGGCGATTGCTCGGGCGGCAGAACCCAGCGTCGTGCGGCTGCCGGGCTGCCGTAGGTCGCGATCGCGTCCCGCCACATCTGGCGCTGCTGGGCGTGTGTTCGCTTCCCGGAGGTGATCCACAGCGGAACCCCCTGCGCGCGAGCAGAGTTCGACGCTTGCTGGTAGGCCGTCGCCAGTACTGGATCGAGGCCGGCAGTGGGAGGTGCGGCCGTCGCCGGGCCGGGACCGAGTCCTGCGATCAGCAGGGCACCAAACACGGCGGTACAGATGATCGCCAATCGGCGGGTGGTTACGTCCATCAACCTCATGACCGCAGTAAACCGTACGACCGACACTCATCGCATCAAGCCGTGAAAAGGGGTTACCGTGTGACCCGGGTGGGCCGCGCGCGAGCCTGTGGAGGGTCGGAAAAATGAAGAAGCGTCTGGTGGTCTGTTGTGACGGCACGTGGAAGTCGTCGAAAGACCCGAGAATTTCGAATGTCGAGAAGATCGCCCGAGCCGTCACCACCGATGCCGACGACGGCGCGGTCCAGCTGGTCCACTACGTCAACGGCGTCGGTACCGGGTCGAGTTGGTCCGACCGTGTCATCGGCGGGGCTTTCGGGCGGGGTCTCGATGCCAACCTGATCGATGCCTACCGCTTTCTCGCTCTCAACTACGAGCCCGGCGACGAGATCTTCGTCTTCGGCTTCAGCCGCGGCGCGTACACCGCCCGGAGTCTCGCCGGGATGATCTGGCACGTCGGCCTGGTCACGCCGCTCGAACTTGCCGAGAACCCGACGGAGAATCTGTTCGAAACGGTCCTGCGGTACTACCGGATGAAGCGAGAGAACCGACCGGCATCTACCCCGGGCACCCGGGTGCCGGTCAAATTCATCGGCGTCTTCGACACCGTCGGTGCGCTCGGCGTCCCTGGTATCACTCGTGTGAAGCACAAGTTCCACGATGTGAACCTGGGCAGGAACGTCGAAGTGGCCCGGCAGGCACTCGCCATCGACGAACGCCGGCTGACGTTCGACCCCTGCGTCTGGGAGGTCAAGGACGAGGATCAGGGCAAGATCGATGTCAAGCAGGTGTGGTTCGAGGGCGTCCACTCAGACATCGGCGGGGGTCTGGCGATCACCGAGCCGTCGGAACTGAGTCTGTCCTGGATGGTGCGCGAGGCGACGCTCGCCGGTTTGCAGTTTTCGTACGACCGGTTCACCCCGATCCGATACCCCATCGACCCCGCGGATCGGAAATACACCACGAACAAGTCGATGAACGCCATGTACGGCATCGTCAACGTGTTCAAGCTCGCGTTCGGCCCGCTCCGCATGCGCGGCAAGACCATTCGCCACAAAGGTCAGTCACGTCTGCTCGAGGCGAAAGCGAACGATCGTGCCGCCCCGCTGTACATCGCCGCTCCTGCGTTGACTCGGTGGAACGACAACGTCGGGTCCCGCAAGAAGAAGGCAACGAACATCGGCGCGTGGACCGCTGTGGTTGAGAAGTCACAGCTGAAGTTGCCATACCGCGTGGTCGAGATACCTCCGCTCGAAGCGCCGGCCGGGCAGGCTCAACTGCCTGTTGCGCCGGTCGACACGGCACCGCCGCTGGCTACTCAGCAGTAGTCACTGCGGGGCAACGTCTTTCGTTGCAGCGATCTGGATGAGGTTGCCGCACGTGTCGTCGAAGACCGCGACAACCGCAGGTCCGATGTCGGTGGGTTCCTGGGTGAACTCCACACCGAGGCCGCGTAGTCTCTCGTACTCGGCCTGAACATCGTCGACGGCGAACTGCGCCAACGGAATTCCATCTTCGATGAGCGCATCGCGGTAGGGCTTGACCGCGGGGTGGCCGGACGGTTCGAGGAGGAGCTCCATGCCCTCGGGGTCCTCGGGTGAGACCACGGTGAGCCACCACGTGTTCTCCCCCATCGGGATGTCGTGTCGCGTGGTGAATCCCAGTATCTGGGTGTAGAACTCGTGCGCCTTGCGCTGGTCGTCTACGAAGACGGACATCAGTGTGAGCCTCATGGGAGGTCCTTTCGAGGGGTGGGCCATCGGTCGGTGATCTCGCCGAGCGGTGCGGGGTCGAAGTAGTGGAATTTGGAGCGTCCACGTTTCTCGGTGTGAACGAGTCCGGCGGACTCCAGGACGCCCAGATGCTGCGAGATCGCCTGCCGGCTCAGGTTCAGCCCACGCCGCGATGTGAGACGACCGCAGATCTCGAACAACGTCTGGCCGTCGCGCTCGACCAGCTCGTCGAGGATTGCCCGCCTCGTCGAGTCATCGAGTGCATGGAACACATCGGCCACACCTGACAATAGGCAAGTCGCCACTTGCATGTCAATGGAGAGATGCGGGCCTTCTAAGTGATCGTGCCCGGAATGGCACTCGACAAAGGGCCGCGAGAATTGGAGGGCGATATCCGAGGTTGGGCACGTCAGCCGGGTCGGCGGGCCGGCCGATAGGCATTCCGACCGCTCGTGAGCAGTGGCGAGCCCGTCAACCCTCTGCTTCGGGTCGCGGGACGTCAGTCTCCCACCTCTGCCGGCGCTCCTCGTCGCTCTGCTCCCACCACGGGGTACCGCGCTCCCCGAGCGCAACCTTCGCGGCCTGGACGCCTTGGCGTGACTCGGGTGCGCCTTTCGTCCGTTTCACGTCCCGACGCCACGCCATGAGGATCGACTGCAGTTCGGCTCGGCGTTCGTCCGGGATCAACGGATCCGTCGCCCGCCACTTCCGGCCGTTGACGATGATGTGGTGGCCGTCGGGGGTGTGTTCGGGATCGGGCATGGTTCAACGGTGCCACGGCGGAGATCGGCGGGTGTGACCCAGATCTCTCTGGGCGTGTGAACTGCGATTCTGCGGACGATGAGCGAGCACTCTCAGGGTCCGCTTATGTCTGCGTGGGTAACCTCGCCGTGTCCTTGCCGATACCGAACCGTTACCCAACCTGAGATGGACAACGCTGTGCCTCAACACCGCCTGAACGCCCAGACCACGACGCGCCCCGCCACCCGCGCCCTGCTCGACTCGACGCCGCGCGCGTCGGGGCCCGGGCGTCATCGCGCCGCCTCGCGCTCGACCACCCGCACGGCTGTGCGAACCGGCGCCTTCGCCGCGTTCGTCGGTGCTGTCAGCCTGACGGCCGGTACCGCAGCGCAGGCGACGGCCCAGCCCGCTCCCCCGCCTGCGCCGAAGATCGCTCTGCCCGACAACGTCAAGCTGCCGGCCGGCCTGGTTCTGCCGCCCGAGATCGACGACTTGGCTCGCGACGTCCTGCCGCCGTCGGTGTTCGGTCCCGGCAACCCCGGTATTCCTGGCATCAAGAAGGCTGTGAAGCCTGTCAGTGGCACCGTGACCTCCGGCTACGGCCCGCGATGGGGAACCCACCACAATGGAGTCGACATCGCCAACAAGGTCGGAACCCCCATCTATGCCGTGACCGATGGTGTCGTCCTCGAGTCCGGCCCCGCCTCCGGGTTCGGCCAGTGGGTCCGGGTGAAGCAGGACGACGGCACCGTCGGCGTCTTCGGGCATGTCGACCAGAGCTTCGTCCGTCCCGGCCAGAAGGTTCGCGCCGGTGAGAAGATCGCGACCGTCGGCAACCGCGGCCAGTCCACCGGACCTCACCTCCACTACGAGGTCTGGGACGCGAACGGCACCAAGATCGATCCGCAGGCGTGGCTCAACAAGCGAGGGGTTCATCCGTGATTGACGCCTGACCCTGCTACACAGACGATCCCCCCGACATGTCGGTGGGATCGTCTGTGTTGTATCACCTGTCGGCGTTCCGATCGGATGTGATTCGACGGTCCGAACGATCCGCTCGGCATCGTCGCTCCCGCTGGTTCCTCCGAGCCACCCGCTACCCCGGTGTCGTGCTGGGTTCAACATCGGCACGTTCGCCGCGGGCGGGACCGCACCGTGCGTGGCGGCCCAACTCGTCGGATCGACCGGGAACCTCGCCGGTTAGTGTGTGGTCAGTCGGGACCAGATCTGAGAGGACGTCCCGCGGTCGAGTCGTCATCGGCCATCGATCTCCGCATGGTGCTGCACCGGTCAGAGTTCTCAACAATGGTGCCGATGCAGGCCGCACTGCCAGGGAACGCCCTCGTAGAGTCGGTACTGCGACGCCTAGTTCGGTGATAAGGGCTTGCCCCAGGCTCCGCTCGGGCTGCCGTCGAAAGAGTAGCGCTCGGCGGTTTCCCGGTCGCGGATCACGACGAAGGAATCCGGAATCATCTCGATGTCGCCGTTACGAGTGGTCTCGCCAAGAGCAACGCCGAGAGGCTCCGAGTGGTCGAACACAAACATTGCCGCCCAAGGTGTCTCCTTCACCTCGAGGAGGGAGACTCGCCCGGTGGCAACTCGGACAGTCGCGACCTTGCCTGACACTTGAATGGACGGCGGAAATGGCTCGTCGACGGACTCGACTGTCAGCCTGACTGTGGCTGAGACCTCGCTGTAAATGCGCAAGCAAGTTTCGTCGTCGAAATGAACAAGTACGGGCCAAAATGTCTCGAACAGCGCGGAAGCAAGAGAAAGCAGTGTGCGGACGACGTCACAGACGCGGAAAGAGGCCTTCGACGAATGTTTCCGTGTCAGTGGGCGCATCCACGCGTGCGCTGATCTCTGCCAGAACCATCGTCTGCTCGTCGGAGAAAATCCAGAAGGCCTTACTGGACGACTCATTCAACTGGTCCAGCGCCCAGCTCGAGAGTTCCGTCCATCCGTAGTACCCGCCCTCGAACCTGGCCAGTCTGAGAACGATTGCATCGCGTGCAGACTCGGTTCGGACGGCGAACTTCACCGACGCAACCAAGTCCGGATCCCCGACGATGAAACCGTCGTCGAGTCGGTCCATGAGCGGCAAAAGCGATCGATGCGCGATGCTGACCCGCCACCAGTCATTCGCGAAGTGCTCTGCGGCCACGCCCCACGCCGACGAAAGCGGTAACGGACGAATGACTTCGATGGTGTCGAAGTATCGCCCATCGATCCATCCGATCACGCCGTGGTCATCGACTGTGAGGAATCGCGACGACTCGTTGACCACAGCGTGGGCGACACAGGTATAACGGTGTCCTTCGGTCAGCGCGAATGCGGCAGTGCCGCTGAGGGCGTCAGGACGGTAGAGGTCGTTACAGACGAGAATCATCGAGCACCGCCTCGAAATCTGAGAAGAGCGATCCGATCAGTTGCTGATTCGGATCTCGATTCCTATATAGACACACCGCGTTCTCGATTCCGATCTCCGCCCAGGTCTCCCAGAGGTCGTAGTACCGCGGCCAGCCGGCGTCGCCGAGGGCATTGACGGCCGATTCCAGTCGCCAGGCGAGGCGGTCAAGAGACAGACTGCCCGCTGTGTACGCCGCGACCAGCGAACGGGCCTCGTCGATCAGGATCGGCACTACTTCCGCTGTCGAATCAAGCACCGGCGACTCCGTCAATGGCTTGGCGGGCATCTCGAGGCTCGAGTGGTAAGCCCACGATGGAGACGCCTGCTGCGCGATTGCTGATGAACCAGGGGGCTCGTCCGGCATCGGACGTCACAATGACGCGATGCTCGTCGCTGAACTCAAAGACGCACTGGCGGGCTGAGTATCGGATGCGTTCTAGCTGCATGCCGATAGCCGCGGGCGCCGGGCCGGCGAGATGGCGGGCGTGCCCCACCGGTGGATCGACCTGCCAGGGGCACGCGACGACAACGGTCCACTCGTCGGTTGACACCGACCATCCCGGCGGGAAGCTCCGCACGCCACGCACTTCGCCGAGGCCATCGAGCTCTCCGGGTTCGACCACCCGCGTTGTGGTGCGGACATGCTCGATCTCGGACGGTGAACTTCCGATCAAGAGGATGCCCGGCACCCGCATCGTCCAGGGTTCGTACGGATCGTTCGGGTCTGCTGTTAGCGAGATCCGGATGCCCTCGTCCAGCGAGAACCTGGGATCGTCCATGTCGTTGTTCGATTCGACGACCGTCACTGTCGTGCCGATCAGTCGACTAGCCAGTTCTTCGAGTTCGCTCGGTGCGGAGTCGTCGCTGAACTCCCCCTCAGCCGTGTCGATCGCATACGGACACGTGGTGTTCAGATGCCACTCCATGCCACCGATGTGCAAGCTGTAGTCGTTCAGCTCGCATCGCGTTATGCGCAGCGGCAGTGCGTGTCGGACGATCTCGAGGGTCGTCACGGGGCGCCACACGCGCTGAGGGACGTATGCCGGATTACGGTGGCGATGGATCGGTGCACCTGCGGAACCGTCCTCCTGGTATCGCGGATGAAGTAGCGAACTATGGTGCGTCAGATGTGGCGTCGAGTCCATCGAATAGAACCGCGATGGTGCTCGTACCCGATCGTGTGAAGCGCACACGGAGTGACCATCTCTCCTGCTCGCGGTCGATCAACGGCACGTGCAGCGGTGAACCGCTGTCAATGGACCGAAGTGCCTCGGCTACCAGCACGCGGACGTCCGTCACAGGTTCGACCGGCGTCGACGGGCGCTGAATCATGCCGACGATGTCTTCGCCCGACATGTCAGTGGATGCGCGAATCATGAACAAGGCGTTCGCATCGCCGTCCGAGATGGCCTCGACGACATCGGTCACCCGCTTGACGAGCTGCCCTTGGACGTCCGGTTCTCGCCACCGTAACCACTCGGACATTTCGTCGATCGTTGCCGAAACAATCAGTGACTCGTCCGCGTCGAGGCCCGACATGCCCCGTTGAAGACATCTAGCGAGAAGCTCTACGCGGTCGGGGGTCCATCTCGGTGAGAAATGCTGTCAACGGCCAGTTTGATGTCCCCGCTGGTGGCCAGGTAAAAGTCCCCACCCTGTGCGGGATGTTCTAGGTGGGTGGCACCTCCGTTCGGTGTGTCATGCGGTAGGAGTCGCCGTCGGTGATGACGATGGTGGCGTGGTGTAGGAGCCGGTCGAGGATGCTGGCGGCGGTGGTGTGTTCGGGCAGGAATCGTCCCCATTGTTCGAAGGGCCAGTGGCTGGCGATCGCGAGAGATCGGCGTTCGTAGGCGCCGGCGACGAGCCGGAACAGTAGTTGGGTGCCGGTGTCGTCGAGTGGTGCGAATCCGATCTCGTCGAGGATGAGCAGATCTTGGCGTAGCAGGGTGTCGATGGTTCTGCCGACGGTGTTGTCGGCCAGTCCGCGATACAGGGTCTCCACGAGGTCGGCGGCGGTGAAGTACCGCACTTTGTGTCCGGCGTGTACTGCGGCGATCCCCAGCCCGATCAGGGTGTGACTCTTACCCGTCCCGGCTGGGCCGATCAAGGCCAGATTGTGTTGGGCTCGAACCCATTCCAGTGAGGATAGGTATTCGAAGGTATTGGCCGGGATGGAGGATGCGGCCACGTCGAACGATTCCAAGGTTTTGGTGACCGGGAACCCGGCAGCTTTTAGTCGGTTGCGGATGTTGGAGGCATCACGAGCGGCGATCTCGGCTTCGACCAGGGTTCGCAGTACTTCTTCGGGTGTCCATCGCTGGGTTTTCGCGGTGAGCAGGACCTCGGGTGCGGTGCGGCGGATCGAGGCGAGCTTCAATCGGCGTAGCGCTTGGTCGAGGTCGGCCGGTAGTGGCGGCACTGTCTGAGGTGCAACGGGTGTCGATGTTGTGGTGGTCATGACACCTCCTTGTCGCCGGCGCCGAGCTTGTAGGCATCCAGCGAGCGGGTGGGCGCGGTAGGCAGGTGCCCGAGCAGTGCTGTGCCGGCCGGTCGCGGGTTGGGGGTGCCGGCTCCGGCATCGAGGATCGAGCGCACATCGGCGGCCTTGAACCGTCGGAATGCCACCGCCCTGGTCAGGGCGGTGAGCACCTGTTCGTGGCCGTGGGAGGTGACGAGCCCGAGGATGTCGTCGAGTTCACCGCCCAGGCGGGTGTTCCCGATGGCCGCGGCACCGACCAGGAACTGCTCAGCAACCTCACCGAGATCGCAGAACTGCTTCTCTGCTGCGGTTTTGGGTCGTGGTGCACGACTGGGCGGGGTGCGTGGCCCCCCGTAGTGGGCATCGTTGAGGACGACCTCTCCGGGTGCGGCCAACAGATGATCGGCGACCACCTCACCGGAGGTAGGTTCGGCGATCAGGAGCCGTTCACCGTCCTGGATGAGGGTCACGGTGGTGCCGATGAGCCGGTTGGGTACCGAGTAGCGGGCCGAGGCGTACCGGATACAGGAGAGGCGATCGACCTTACGGGTGACCGGCGGTGGACCGACCTGGGCCCGCAGAGACGGCAACGGGCTCAATGTGTCTCGTTCGATCGTGAGTTGGTCAGCAGGCACGCACAGTGTGTCGCTGTGACGGCGGGTGTTGACCTCGACACACCAGTCCCGCGCGGCCCGGTTCGCTGCGTGCACATCCAGCTGCACGTCGTCACGACCAGCAGCGATCTTGGCTTCGGTCCACAACGGCTGCGCCAGATCCGACTGCGCGTACCCGCAGAGGTTCTCCACGATCCCTTTCGATTCCGGATCGGCGCCGTGACAGAAGTCCGGGGAAAACCCGTAGTGGGTGGCAAACCGCACATACGTGGGGGTGGGTACGACGACGTTGGCGACGACTCCACCTTTGAGGCAACCCATCCGATCAGCGAGTACCTTGTTGGGCACTCCACCGATCTCTTCTAACGCTTCGGCGATGAATCCGAGTGTGGTGATGGATGTTTCGTTGGTGGCGAACCGAACGAACCGCCACCGCGAGAACGCCAACACCGCGCAGAACATGTGCAGCCCGCCGATTACGGCCCAATCGATGACCAGGTAGTCACCCGGAGCCCACACCGCCGGGCGGCGGCCACGATGATGATCACGGCGCCACTGTGTTTTCTCCTGGGCGACGAGACGACGGAAGTTGCGGGCCGAGCCCTCATAGCCCGCGGCACGTGCTACCGGCAGCAGTCGCTTGGCGGTGATCCGGCCGTGTGACCGCTCGACTCGCTCAGCGACCAACTCGGCGACCGCATCGTAGTTGCGGGCCCGTTCCTTGCGGTCGGGTGGTTGATCGTCGGCCTCGAACCGGTCGACCACACGCTTGACGGTCTTGTGGGTGGTGCCGCACACCTCGGCTGCGGCGCGATAGCTTCCGAGTTCTCGGTAAGCAGAAATGATGTCCATACGGTCCTTCGCAGACTTCAATGGAACTCCCAGGCGGTGATGGTGATCGGTTGGCACCTTCACCGTCATCGCCTGGGCCCTCAGTTCCGGGTCGACACGACGAACACAGGGTGGGGACTTTTATCTGGCCACCAGCGGGGACCTCGACCTGGCCACCAATGGGGACTTTCTCATGGCCATGGACAAATGCTTACGAGGGTCGATGGTGTCGAGCTCCTCGGCTGACGCCCCGTGCGTCTGAATGTGGTCTTCTGCCTCGATTGGGTTGCTAGTCGTCAATCCCGGAACGACCATCGACCACCAGTGGGTGGCTACCGGGTCTCTTGAGGAGTTGTCGCGCCACTCCGCGATGCTCGCCAGGTCGACAGCCCATCGTCCGGTCTCGTCGGTGAGGTCCGCGATGGCAAGAAGACTCAGACCCCTCATTTCCGCGGGGTCAGAATCCGATGGCAGTGCCAAGATCAGTTGTCGACCCTCCGCCGCCGCAGTGGAGCGGTTCACGGCCCCGGCGAGAAGTTGATCCGCGATCGTATGTGCGGGTGACGTCGGAGTACCGTCGCCC
Source organism: Gordonia sp. G4 (assembly GCF_057770005.1). Lineage (NCBI taxonomy): Bacteria > Bacillati > Actinomycetota > Actinomycetes > Mycobacteriales > Gordoniaceae > Gordonia > Gordonia sp. G4. The sequence continues at coordinate 4,305,994 of NZ_CM173442.1, read as the reverse complement.
GTCTGGACATCGTGCGAATCTTTCACTGTGGCGAAACCTCGGACAGCCAGGTGCCGACGCGCTCCAGCAGGCGGACCGTGTTTGATCGCGATACGCAACCGGTGACAGGTGCGTTCTCGAGCGCGATGTAGAGCGCTTCGGAGAGCATCCGGAAGCTGTCGTAGTCGCCGTGGAGGAACGGCCGGTCGGCGTACAGCACCGTCGCTTCAGGGGCGACGTCCGGTAGTTCCGTCACCCATCGGTCGCCGTCGGGGGCATCCAGGAGCGTGATCGTCCACTGTCTGTCGAGCGGTGAGGCCATCGGCTCGGCACGACGGTCGAGGCGACTCGGTGTGCGGCTTCGCTGTTGGTTGACGTGAGCGTGCGCGTACAGCTGCAGGTAGCAGTCCAGCCGTGCCGGCTCACCGCCCGAGAGAACGAGGGCGCGGCTCACCGCGTCCATGGTCGAGTCTGCAGTCCACCGATTGGCGCGAAGGCCCTCCGCCATCTGGGCGCATGCGGCCACCGTCGAATCCGTGAGCTCGGTCATCGGATGCCGTCGAGGGCGTTCTGCACCCAATCACACAGCAGGCCGGCGTCGTATCGGCCCAACACCTCCGTCACCTCCTCCGCGCTCAATAGGTCGAGTACGTCGCGAAGGACGTTGGCATCCAACTCCCCCAACAACAGTCGATCGCGGGGGTTCTCCAGGCGTGCCCACTGGCGATCTGAGGCTGGTGCGCCGACCCGCGACGCCAGGGTCACTGCCTGGGCTTCGGTCAACCCGGTCAACGCCACCACCTGTTGCGCATCGTCGCTTGTTTTTGGGGGGATGTCGCCCACGTTCTGCCCCAATGGGTCACCGTCTTTCATGTCGATGCGATCCCGTCCGAATCGCTGCACGGGTGGGTCTGTCGTTGCGCAAGTGTCTGCGACGCACAGTCGCGGACCCACTCATCGTCGTCCTGAGTCAGCAGCACCAGTAGGTGTGGACTGAGCTTCGGATTCTTCGCGAGCGCTGCTCGGATAGCCGGATCGAGATCCGAAGCAAGGACACCAGCCAGCTCGTCATCTTCGCCGACGGCGCGTCGCATCGCCAGGGTCAACCGGACCTCGCGATCGTCATCCTCGACCAGAACCCGAAGAACTTCGCGGGGGATGGTCTTGTTGCGTGCAACGAAGTGCCTGTATTGCGGAAGATCGGAGACTATTTCGAGCCAGAGATCCAGTAACGCCGAGTCGCGGACTGCGCGATTCTGATCTATGACCAGGTCGCTCTCGATAAGAGTCTCGTACTCACCCCGTGACTCGATCATCATCCTCCTCGTCCACCAAGGTCTGATAACCCGGGATCAACAATTCGCACTGTTATGCATACTGCTCTCGTCAACGTCATGGCATGCCCGGAGGACGGGGTGGAGACTCCGCTGCCAAGTCGAAGACCGGACCGTCGACGTCAATCACCATCGTGGGAGTGGGGCTGCCATCTCGGGCGTGTTCCTCGAGTGCGCAGATTACTTCAGCGAACATGTGCGCGATCGACCTTTCGAGCGCCTTCTGTCGTACCCGGCCTTGGTGTTCTGAGCTCAACCGTCCGGTCCAGTGCACGAACAACGTGCTGCTCGGTTGATTACCGAGGGCTCCCACGAGAAGTGCGTGGCGCAGGTCCTTTTGAGTCTCCGCCTGGGCGGCGGGATCGACGAGACCGCACTCGACAAGCCGTGTCGTGCACTCGCCGAATTCTTCACAGCCGGTGAGGTCAAGGGAGTAGTGCAGTTCTGGTCGTTGAGGATTGCCCGCCATGGCCTGTCGCGCGAATCCGACCGTGGCAACACAATCGGACGGCATCTCGACTGACTCGGCCGAGCCAGTCGAGGTTCCCTGCAGGAACGTTATTGCTATCTCCGGGAGAGGCTCTCGGTTCGGGGGGAACTCGTCGACGTACCAGCCGACCATGGCTTCATCCACTGCGGAAAAGGAGATTCGCGACAGCATCTGCCAGAACTCGCTATTTGATTGCTTCAGAGCAGTCCAGTTTCGGAGGACTGCTCTAACCGAGTCCTCCTCATCACGCAACCCTTCCGCAAACGAATCCTCGAACGCGTCGAGAGACTGCACCGGTGACGGTGGATTCAGGGGAAGGGTGGACAGATCGCGGCGCAGGTCGTCGATCGGTTGTCCGAGATCGATGTCCCAAAGGCGTGACTGCCGATTCGCGCCTGCACGTGGCCGGTTGTATCTGATCGACGACCCTAGCCAGGGCTCGCTCACCAAGTCTGGCAATTCAGACTCCCGGCCAGTCGCCGTGAAAGTTCGGTCTGCGACGACACTGGCGTTCTCGAACATGTGATGGTGGTCGCCTGTGTAGCGAGCGCGCATCCGAAGTGCCTCTCCGTGCCCGCTGCGGCACGACTGTTCGGTCCGTCACTCTCCACCGTCATTGTCCGTACTCTGTGAGAAGACCTCGAGTTCGTGACCGTTCTTCGCTCTCGCCCTGCTTGTTATCGGGGTGTTGGGAATGACGAAGAATCGAACCCACCCTTCTCTGTAAAGGCGATGAACACTGGTTGTCTCGAAGTCGAGGTCGGTTCCCTCTATCGTGATTGTGAACAGATCTGCATCGACAAGGGCTCCTGAGGGTTTTATCGTGAATCCCCATCCGTATCCTAAGTCGGCGTGTATTCGACATTCGTCGAGGATCTCTACAGACTCGAGTGCCAGATACGAGTCGAGCCCCCTACCCCTCGGTACGTCCGGTAGCTCCATCCAAATCACAGTCGAGGTCGAGTACGTTTCGAAAAACTTGGTGAGGGCCGCACTAGACACTTCGCACAGATGCCTATTCACTAGACGGATCCCGCCTCGGTAGGGCGAGATCCGCCAGTTTCGGGTGGAGGTCACGCAAACCGGCGCCTCGCTCATCACGCAGTGTTCTGACAATGGGGGCGCCCGCGACCACGGAGAACCGCACGAAACCCTTAGCGTAAGAGCGATCCATACTCGATGATCTGAAGCGCACGTTGTTGCCTTCGATGGTCAGCATGGAGAGATCGTCGGTCAGGATCGCGGCGGTCGGGTGAATCGAGAACCCCCACGTAAACCCAAGGTCAGCGTACAGTTCGTCAGTGTTGCGAACATCGACGGAGTCAAGAAAGAAGTAGCTGTCCAGCGTCTTTCCACGATCGCTGCCAGGGATTTCCACATATATGACGGTCGACTTGGAGTAGGTGTCGAAGAATGCAAGGAGAGATTGGCGCGCGAGTTCGCACACTTGGTTGATCAACTTCGACGCCTCTGTAGTGGTCGCTCTTCGTCGCACTTCGATCGAATCAGTGTCATGAGGACACTTCGAAGGCTACGTTGCCGAAGTCGTACCAAAACCGAACCTCTTGGGACTCGAGCAGTATGTGATGACCGGCCACGTTCAGAGTCAAACCTCGGTCGTTGAGTCGAAAGTCCGTGGGTATCAATGTCAAAGTCAGGCCATACCCCAACCCGATCTCAATGCGTGGTCCGTGTGTGTCTGTGTTTTCGAGCGTGTAGTAGTTGTCATACGGTTTGCCAAAGTACCCATCTGGCAACCTCAGGGTAATAACTGATGACGCGTGTATGCCGAAGAAGGTCTCGATTGCCCGCCTTGCGGATTCGGCAGTCGAGACGGTCATTCGGCCGTTCGTGTTTCGTCAGAGACTCTTCTGGCCAGAGTGATATGGAGCCGTTCCGCTGCTGGACAGCGATCTCGACGAGCCCACTGAACGGCCCCCCGTCGCGAACGCACGGGCCGGTGGGCCGACCCGCCCGTCGCTGACTTCTCTCTCATCGCTACTCCCCGCAGTCATCACCGTGTCCGGTCAATGCTAAGTCGTAAAGCCGTACTTCCCTGCTAGGTATCCACATGGACTGTGGTGGCATCGTCTCCGACGCGCGGCTTGTTTCCTGGTTGACGCACAACCAAGTTCACTCGAGTAGCTTGCGAACTTCTGTGCGCACCTCCTCGATGCTCGAGTATGGCGTCGAACCGCCCATCTTGTACAGCGACAGGACGAAGATCAGTTCCTCGTAGGCGTCGTCTTCGTACAGGTCGCGCTTCAGAATCTCGGCCTCGAGATCGGCGACCGCAAGTGGGTTTTCGGGCTCCAGCAGGACGTCGGACATCGCCCGAGTCAGTTGTGGATCGTGGATTGGCTTGTTCTGGTCGATGTGATCACACCCTCCCACCAGTCGTGACTGCCAAGCGATCTCGTAGGTTGCGCGTTCAGTACCTGACATGGGCTTGCCACCCTGCCGCATGACGTGCTGGATTGCGAAGCGTGCCACGGTGCTGCAAGCGGAATCGGCGTCTTGGAACGCCGACCACCCTTTCCGCTGTCCCCGAACCCACGAACTGGCATCTCAATCCTGGAACGGCGAGTGCGCAAGGATCTTCGTGATCTCGCGTGACGTTCGCGACCCCCATTCGGCGTCCTGGGATGCGACCAGCTCGCGCCACAAAGGGAACCACACACGACGCGGATCGGTAGCTTCGTTGTATTCTTTGGTTTTGGCTGCGGCACGCTTTGCGAGCGAACGCGCAACGTCGTCGACCACCCAGTAAACAAGTTCGTCAGGATCCCTGGTCTGTTTGTGCATCACCACTCGGCCCCTGTCCCGCGCCTCGTAAACGAGGGTTCCGTCAGCCTCGTCGTGAAAGAATGCTGATCCTTCGTCATTGTTCTGTTCGCTACCCGGCACGAAGACGCTCGAGGACGACACTCCGGCGTTGTCCGCCATCGATTCGACACAACTGTCAATAAAGTCGGATATGGCCCTTAAAAGGTGCCACCCGCTGCCGGTGAATTCCTGCCTACTCATAGTCGAATACCTCCTTGAAAAAACCCTGATTCTCGAGGTCCGTCACCCTGCCCGGGAGTTCATACTGTATTCCTCCACCTGGTTGCCCAAACGCCGGACCGGTAAGTCCTGCTTTGACGTCGAATGGCTTAAGGACTTCGAAAACCCGGTATTGAAGCATTTCGGCGCCGGCCCGCATTGCCCGCTTGGGAATAGGTGTGCCTACGTCTGCGACGAAGTAGCCATACTCGTGGCCGAACCGGTCAAAGCGTTGACCTGGTTGCATTGTGAACCGCGCCGGCGGATGCATAAATCCGTCGTTTGACGGCCAGGGCGATCGTGCAATCTCCGTTGAATGTCGATGTTCAGGAGCGGCCGGAGTTTCACATCCCTCGGTGGGTGCGAGCCCGAAGGGATCTGCGCACCCCACGGGGTTGCCTGGATAGGCGTGCGGGTTAGGTGCGGGAGTCAGTCCCAGCGGGTCCGGGCTCAGGTACCTCCCGGTCCCCGGATGGTAGTAGCGGAAACGATTGTAGTGCAGACCGCTCTCGGGGTCGGCGTATTGACCAGGGAACGCCCACGGCGTCGAGGAGCCAACCCACGTGCTCTCGCCGTAAAGTGTCCTCGCTGAGTGTCCTGCGACCTCTCCAGTTAGCGGGTCAACGAGTGCAGTTGGTGTCGCGATCTGATCAGTCACGATCGCGAAGAACTCTCGGTCGACTTCGGTCTGCGTCCAGTCTCGCGGTGCACGCGGCGTGGGCGCCGGTGAGCCCAGGTTGAGGCTCACCTCGCCGTCAGATGCGCCGTCCTCGAACTCAAGGCCTTCGGACGGCGTGATCGATTTCGTACTGCGCGTCTGCGCTAGAGGCGTGTACGCGTAGGGCGCGAACGTCCAGGTAGTGGCATTGAGGCCATCGCTGGGCTCGGCGTCCGGCATACCAGCCGTCGACTCGGTTTGCTCGACCATCTGCTCGCCGTGCCAGTGGAACCGAGTGACCGCCCCGGTTGCCGTATTGGTCTTGCTGAGTCGACGGCCCAAGTGGTCGTAGGTGTAGGTCCAGGTCGTTCCATCGGGGGTTGCCACGCTGCGCAGTCGATCGTGAGCGTCCCAGACGTAATGCCACACATCAGGTTTCCGCGACAGTCGTCGACGACTCATCGAGGTGAGGCGACCCGCGGGATCGTACCGGTACGACGTCCGTCCGTCGTCGACGAGCAGGGTGCCGGAGTATCGCCAGCGGGGGCCCTTCGAGGCTCGGCTAGCGCCTCGCACCTCAGGGATCGGAGGCGGCTGGCTAGCGCCTCGCACCTCAGGGAGCGGAGGCTGGCTGGCGCCCCGTACCCCAGGGGGCGGAGGCTGACTGCCGCTTCGCACCTCAGGGAACGGAGGTCGGCCGGTGTCTTGCGCATCAGGAGACGTGATCGCTGAGGTCCCGTACTCGGTGATGTTGCCCGTCGCGTCGTAGGTGAGTTGCTCCGAGCCGGTAGGGCTGATTGCCGCAGTTATCCGACCGAGCACGTCGACTCTGTAGTCGGTCCGGCCGCGACCGGCCAGGGTCGTCGTCGAAGCTGTCAGAATTCCGTCGGCGCGGTAGTTGTACTCGGCTCGTGCGACGGTACGCTCCGGTGCCCCACCGCCTGCACCGCTCGGACCGAGGTTCAGCGTCGCCGGATTCGCAGAGACTGTCGCAACCGACCGTCCCACCAGCCGTCCGACTGGGTCCCACGACGAGTCGATCGCCGTGCCCTCGAACCTTCGACGCTGCTCGCGGCCCGTGGCTGAGGTGGTGATGTCGCAGGTACGGCCAGCGGTCGAGATGAAGTCGAGCACTCCGCGCGGGTCGTACCCGTAGCGGGTGTGAACCGCCGTCGGCGATGTCACCGACGCCAGCCGACCCGCACCCGTCCACCCCGACGCGATCATCCAATCGGTGGATCCGTCGTTCACGCCGGTCAGTTGCGGCAATCCCGCTGCCGTGTAGGTAGAGTGCCACTGCCCGAAAACACCGACGACACTCTCGGGCCGTCCTGCGGAGTCGTAGCTGTACCCAGTGACCTCGCCATCGAACTCAGGGTTGGGCGGGTCGGCGCACCGTTCAGCGACTACACGACCAGCCGCGTCGTATTCGAACGCCACGGTCTGCCCGGCGGCGTTCGTCCGCGTGGCGAGTCGTCCGCCCGCGTCGTAGGCGTACGTGGTTGTCGCGCCGTTGAAGTCGGTCTCGGACTGCAACGACCCGTCCGCGTTGTAGGAATAGCTCCACACCAGACCGTCAGGGTTGGTGACCGCGACGAGTCTGCGTGCGGTGTCGTAGGTGAACGCGGTTCGCGATCCGTCGGCGTCGACCCGGGCGATCGGTAGGTCGTAGTGGCCGTACTCCCAACGAGTGGTCGCGCCAACGGGATCGACGTAGGCGACGCAGTTACCTTCGCCGTCGTACTCCCAACGCGACTGTCCACCATCGGGAGCGACGAGACTAGTCCTGTTCCCGATCGCGTCGTACCCGACGACCGTGATGGCACCCTCGGCGTCGACGACCTCGACCGGCCGCCCGAACGCGTCGTACGCGATCCGTGTTGTGTTGCCGAGCATGTCCGTGATCTCAGTCGGCAATCCGGCCAAGTTGTTGCGGTACCGAACCATCAGACCGTCGGGATCCGTGTGTGAGGTCAGTGCACCGTGTTCGTCGTAGGTGTATGACGTGACCCCGCCGGCATTGTCGGTCACTGTCAGCGGACTTCCGTTGTCGGTGTAGGTGATACGCGTGGTGATCGGACCTGGTTCGACGACCCTGTCCGGGCGCCCCGGACCTGCGTAAATCACCTCCGTCACTGCGCCGTCGGGGCCGACGATCCGCTCGACATCGCCGAAGGCGTTGTAGTGCAGCCGCGTCGGAGGTCCATCCGGACTGGTGAGCACCATCGGTTGCCGACTGTCGTTGTAGTCGGTCCGGGTTATCCGGCCCAGCGGATCGATCTCCTGCCGCACTCGATTGTCTGCGTCGATGCCGTACAACGTCGTTGCGCCGACGGCATCGGTGTAGGTCGTCATCGACCCCGGACCTGCCGTTCGGAGCTGGTAGTCGAACCGCCCCGACCACACTCCGTTCATGCCGGACTGGATGGTCACGCGGCCGAGGTCGTCGTACCGGTTCCAATACTCCATCCCGATCGAGTCGCGCCACCAGGTCATTCGCCCGGCGTCGTCGTAGCCGAAACGTGTTGTCGCGCCGACGGCGTTGGTCGACGCTGCGAAATGGCCGCGATGGTAGGCGAAGGTGCACAGCTGCTGGTCGACGGGGGCGCCGTCCACCCCGGCGACCAGGCGGTACCCGAGGATCCGTGCGCCGTCGCACTGGACGTCGATGCGATACCCGGCGGAATGTTCGACGGCCGAGGGCCTTCCGTGCTCGTCGAAGACGAAGCGGATCCGGTTGCGATGCCGGTCGGTCAGGGCTGAGACCGCGATGCTCCCCGCCCGCACATCGACGCCGTCCAGTTCCGGGATCGGAATGAAGAACCAGCTGACGAGCGTCCGGATGTGGGTCAGTTGATACCCGTCCGTGGCCGTCGCACGCAGCTCCCAGTCTGTGTCGTTGACACTTCGTGACACCGAGTTAGCGTGTGGCCTGGGGAAATTCGTCATGGTGCCGTCGGCGTCGACGATGGTCACCAGATCGTCAGCGACGATTGCACGGGCGTCGAAGGCGGACGGCGTCGTCGGTCCGAGCCACCGTCCCCACCGGTAACGCGAACGATGTCGATGGGTCAGACGGAGCGGAAGAACTCCGGGGAGGTCGACGTCGGTCAGCGGGAGGAAGTACTCGCCCGTCGCGACATTGACCGGTTCGCCGTTGCTGCGGCACTGCTCGGGCGACTCGTTGCCCTCGCTGGTGTCGGCGCGTTCGGTCGAGCCTGAGTCGGTGCGATCTGGATGCCCAGGGTCGTGTGGTTGGCCGGTGTCGTTGTCCGGGGTGGAGTTGGTGCCGTCGGGGTTGTCGCTACCGGGCCGGTCCGACGGATCGGGGTCGCGCGGGGACGACGGCGCGTCCGGGCCCGCCGGCCGTGGGTTGGCCGCAGCGGGGCGTTCCGGTGTGAACGGGCGGTCCGGAATCACGGCCGGCGGGATCGGCCGATCGTCGGGGCCGCTGCGAGGCGAGGGAGTGGTTTCCGGCGCGTTCCGGACGGTTGGTTCGGGGACATGATGGGTGTTCGTCGGCACCGGACGTCCGCGGTCGATGTCGCGCGGTGTGGTGGATTCCGGTGTGGTGCGCGCAGGAGGCGTGCGGTCCGGGGTGTGGTCGGAAGTGCGCGGAGGGGCCGCTGGAGCATCTGCCCGGCTCGGAGCGCCGGGACTGGTTGGCGTCGCGCTTGGCTTCGGTTGCGCGGCATCCGGTGTGGCATGCGGCGTCGACACCGGATGATGCCCGCCGACCGGCGCGATGGGGCCGGTTGCGGGTGTGTCTGCCTGGTCAGGCGTACGCGTTGGGGCGTCGACGGTGTCGGGTCGGGTTGTCGGCGCATCCGGGTGCGTCGAAGTCGGTGACGGACGTGGACCAGGCGCGTCTGTGTCTGGTCGCGCATGAGGTGTCGCCGGCGTGGCTTCGTCGGCTTTTGGCGGGTGGCCGCCGGCCGGCTCGTCATGCCGTATCGGGGTCCGGTCGACGACGGGCTCGTCGGGTTTGGCCGGCGACGGTTCGTGGTGCGTCGGGCTCGGTGCGGCGTCGCGGTCGACCGTGTTGGTGCCGGGAGTGGATTGGCCGGGTGAATGGTCGCCACCGGGCGCGGCCGCGGGCGTGGTGGTGTCGCCGCGGTTGGGTCCGGGCGGGTCGTCGTCGCCCAGGATTCTTGGTCCGGATGGATTGTCCGCGGGTCCCGGCGTCTGCGATCCCGGCCCGTCCGCAACAGGCGACGGCGCGGGCTCGGGTTTCGGCGCGGGGGCGGCAGTGTCGGGATTGGGGGCATGTGGGCCGAAGCCGTCGACAGGTCCGCCGGCGACGGGCTGGTCCGGGGACGCAGCGTCACGGCGTGGTGCAGGCGATTCAGGTGATCCCCCGCTGGGCGGAGTGTCGACGGCTCCTGCCGGTGGCGCAGACGAATCGGGCGTGGGAGCCGGATTCGGCGAGCTGGCCGGTGACGGGGGCTCGGCGGCCGGAGCCTCCGGGGCGGGACCGTCGGCCCTGGGAACTGGAGGCGCGTCGTGATCGACGGGGATGTCGGGACCGTGCCGCCCCGGCAGCTCGGCACTGGGACTGGCACCAGGCGTGTTCGGCGACGACCCGTGTGGCGCGGGCGTCGGGTGCGGCGACGCTGGCGGGGCGTCTGGGCGATGTGAAGTCGGGCTGATATGTGGAGTCGGCGGCGTCGTCGGGAGGTTGCGGCCTGACTTCGCGAGCCCGGTTATCAGGCTGCCGCCCTTGGGTCCCGGCGCGATCATCATGACCGTATTGCCGATGACGTTGCCCAGCGCCTGGGACGGATCCGTCGACCATCCGGACCCGGCGAAGTTTCGAACGAACTCGTCGGGGTGGGCGACCTGGTGCACGATCCCGGTGACCATGGTCGCCGAGTTGCGCATGTACTGGTGGGGGTTCGCGATGTTGTAAGGGTTCTGCGGGCTCAGCATGTTGAGCCCCTTGACGACCTCGGTGACCGACCCGATAAGGCCCGCTTCGAAGTGGTTGAAGCCGGTTAGCCCGGCAGTCCCGACGTCGCTGGCAGTCATGCGTGCCTGGTCGAACGCAGACGGCATGGGTGGTGCCATGTTCGCGGCGCCGCTGAGTTCGGCCTTGACCCCCGGGGCCGACGAGTTGCGATGGTCGCGTCCGACTTTCAGAACTCGCTCCGCCTCGGCTTTGTATCCGGGCCATGGGTCGGGCCCCGGATGTGTCGGCGGGGTGTCGCGACGATCGTTCTTGTAGTCGTCGAGCTCGTCGTTGTAGATGTTCGCCTTGGTGACCCACTCGTCCCGTTTGCGCTCTCCCTCTTCCCAGATGCGGACGGCCTCTGCGGCCTTCTGCTGCGCGAAAGTGACGACGCCGGCCCAACCAGAGAGCGCTGCAGCCGCTTTGGAGGCGGCGTCGCCGGCTGCGAACCACTGCGGGACCTGGCGTCCAGTGGCATCGCGGAATTCCACTGCGCCGGTGCCGGACCAGTCACCGACCGAGATCCCTCGTAAACCTTCACCCGCCGCGACGAAGTTGCCGGCAAAGCCCGTGAACTTCTCGGCGAGAGCGGTGATCCCGGGAGGGTCGCCGAGGATGAGTTCCTTGGGGTCTTTGGTTTCGTCGAGATTCTTCTCGTCGGGCATGGCGCCCAGCGAGTTCGCGACGTCGTCGCCGAAGTCCTCGACGCCGGTGGCGATGCTGTCGAGGCCGACGGCGCGCAAACCGCCGCCGAGTATCTCGGTAGCACCGTCGACCAGTCCCCCGAGCACTTCCTTGCCGCCCTCGAGGGCGTCGAAGAGGCCCACCTACTTGGCCGGTTTGTCAGCCGGCTCGGACTCGGCGCTGCTCGGCGGATCCGCGATGAATCCGTCACGCTCGAAGCCGTCGATCGTGTCGGTGACAAGTGTCGACGGGTCGACCTGGTGGCGGGCGATGGTCTCGAGGTCCTCGATCAGTGTTCCTCTGAGTTCCTGGCCCAACTGCCGATGCGCTGCCATCTCCTCGGGCGTCAGGGCCCACTGCGGGTCGGTGATGGCGTTCTTGTTGTGCTCCCACAGCTCGCCCCACGACTTGTCTTTGACGACCTCCGCCGTGAGGCTCGGGTCACCGATCAGGTCCATCGTGAAATTCTTGAGCTGGTCGCCCGCCCATTTCTCTTCACGCTCGTAGTGACTCGCTCCGAGTCCGAGGCCCTTCGAGATCTCTGCCGCGCCGGTGACGAGCGCCCGTACGCCCCATTCCCAGCGAGCGCAGTACTCCTCGAGTCCGCTCTTGGGGTCGGCGTGTCCGATGGTGCGGCCGTCTAGGTCGAGGTCGCCGTATCCGCGACCGAGCGCAGCGCTGTAGTCCGACCCGACGCCGGTGTCGGCGAGCCCGTCGATGACGCCGTTGATACCGGCGCTGGCCTTGTCGAGGGCTGAGGGCTCGACATGCAAATTGTCGGTCATCGGACTACTTCACCCTCGTCGTCGTAGTAGCAGTGCGGCGTCAGCTCGCGGCTCGGCGGAAACGTCATCGTCGACGGTGTCGCGGGGTCGACGACGAGCCCGGTGGGTTCGGGCGCCTGGTCGAGGACGCGGTCAATGAGCGCGTGACCGGGAACGTCGAGGTAGCGGACCTCGGCTAGGTCGCGGTCGGTGAACTCAGCGAACTCGCGCAGACGTTCAGGCGTTGTGAACGCCAGCATCCAGGGGATACCGGCTTCAACCAGCGTGAACAGGCGGCCGTTGAGATCGAGTGGAACGGCTAGGGTGGCATCGCGGAGGGCATCGTAGAGCCGAGGTGGATCACCGAAACCGGACAAATACGCCCGAACCTCATCGACATATGTCGTCATCACCGGACTCCCCCGCAGTCATCACCGTGCCGGTTGATGCTAGATGATGGAACTTCGATTCTCGCGGTGGTGTCCACAGGTCAGTTGACAGACGGCAGGCCACGCCAGTCTCCGCGCCAGTTCTTGTGCCTGACGGTCGTGTTTCGGCAGTGACCCCGGAGCTTCTCGGCTGGACATTCCGTTGCCGTACACGCCGGACCTGCCCGAAGTCTGGGTGAGTCCCTCCACAACTCGACAGCCCCCATCACAATTGGTGCTCGTCGTACTAGTCTGTTCGACGAGCCGGGCCCAGCACGGGTCTGCTACCGGGAGGGGGCCCCTTGAGCACGCCATTCGCCGACGACTCGTTGCTACCCAAGGCTGTCCCAGAAATGCCGGTGGGCCCGCACGGGCGAGGTATGGTTCTGCGATCTGAGCGTGCTGACTGGGAGCGTCGGGCTGCTGTGGCAGAGCAGGTGACTAGCGACCTGACCTCTGCGCTAGAGGCGCTCAACGGCATTGTTCGTTCAAACTATTTCGGCGATTGTCGCGAAGGTGAGAGCGTCTTCGCGGGGTTGACCCGGGCGACGGCTCAGCTGTCGAGCGAACTTACCCGCGGAGTGCACAGGACCTCGGCTCTCGGCGAACGATGCCGTGCGGCCGCGGCAACAATCGAGGAAGTCGATGTGGAGGGTGCGGCCGAGATTGCGACTTAGAAAGGGTGCGGTTGTTGTTGCGACCGCTGCACTGGCCGGTCTCGTGTTAATCGCGTGCACGGTACCTGGATCACCCGTTCCAGTCCCTTCGTCCGCCAATTCGTCGTCCAGCGTCCATTCACTACCTCGACAAACCGACGATGACGGACGGATACTGCCGTTCGAGACGAAGTTTCAAAACCGCTGGAGCATAAACAACGATGGCACTCGGTACGAACCCTGCACTCAGGTTCCCGTGTCTGTTGTCCGCGAGTTCGGTCTAGAGGAGTCCACGGTTTCGGACGTCGCTGCGTCGGACTTTCAGACCGCACGCGGATGCAGGTGGAGGTTCCAGGATGACCGCCTTTCTTCCCTCGCCCAGTCAGTAGGTAACTTGACCCGGCCATCGGAGGGTCTCGGTGGCTATAAGGCGATGTACGCGTCGAGTACGGCATGGTTTGCGGATACGGAAGTTGCTGGCCGACCCGTCCTAGTTGGGTCGTATATGGACGCAGAGTGCGGTGCCGTAGTTCGTTCGGGCAACGCCGTCGTCATCACATCGGTTCTTCGGTTGCAATCGGACCCACCGCCGACTCGCGAAACTTGCGCCGTGGCTGTCGAATTCCTGCGTGCGACAATCAACCAGATTCCGGTTTGAAACCTCCCAGCAGCCCAATCCGGGCAGCGACTGGAGCGCTCTGGCTGGAATCACACAGGGTTGGCGGGCGATCCGACTCGGATCGTCGCAGGACGGTCAAGCGTTAGCTGTTTGCGGCGCAGGCAGTGCACTTCGAACCTGCACCTCCGATGCGACTCTTCAGCATCCGTTCTCAGAAGGGGTTTCGCACTGTGCAGAGGAAACTGTCGCTGCGAGCAAATCGCCCTACCGTCGCCGCATGAGCACTGACGCGAACGGTAGGCAAAGACTGTCAAGATCACGCTCCGCGTCCACACCGTCCACGGTGTGGCTAGCCACCGGACTGATGATCACCGGAGCGAGCATCCAGCTCATCGGCATGTTCCACGCGCTCTCGTTGGTCGACGCAGCTAGGGAAGAAGCGTGTCTGCGGCAGTCCGTTCGCCTCGGTGACGGATCGACTTATTGTCCATGGCCATGAGAAAGTCCCCATTGGTGGCCAGGTCGAGGTCCCCGCTGGTGGCCAGATAAAAGTCCCCACCCTGTGTTCGTCGTGTCGACCCGGAACTGAGGGCCCAGGCGATGACGGTGAAGGTGCCAACCGATCACCATCACCGCCTGGGAGTTCCATTGAAGTCTGCGAAGGACCGTATGGACATCATTTCTGCTTACCGAGAACTCGGAAGCTATCGCGCCGCAGCCGAGGTGTGCGGCACCACCCACAAGACCGTCAAGCGTGTGGTCGACCGGTTCGAGGCCGACGATCAACCACCCGACCGCAAGGAACGGGCCCGCAACTACGATGCGGTCGCCGAGTTGGTCGCTGAGCGAGTCGAGCGGTCACACGGCCGGATCACCGCCAAGCGACTGCTGCCGGTAGCACGTGCCGCGGGCTATGAGGGCTCGGCCCGCAACTTCCGTCGTCTCGTCGCCCAGGAGAAAACACAGTGGCGCCGTGATCATCATCGTGGCCGCCGCCCGGCGGTGTGGGCTCCGGGTGACTACCTGGTCATCGATTGGGCCGTAATCGGCGGGCTGCACATGTTCTGCGCGGTGTTGGCGTTCTCGCGGTGGCGGTTCGTTCGGTTCGCCACCAACGAAACATCCATCACCACACTCGGATTCATCGCCGAAGCGTTAGAAGAGATCGGTGGAGTGCCCAACAAGGTACTCGCTGATCGGATGGGTTGCCTCAAAGGTGGAGTCGTCGCCAACGTCGTCGTACCCACCCCCACGTATGTGCGGTTTGCCACCCACTACGGGTTTTCCCCGGACTTCTGTCACGGCGCCGATCCGGAATCGAAAGGGATCGTGGAGAACCTCTGCGGGTACGCGCAGTCGGATCTGGCGCAGCCGTTGTGGACCGAAGCCAAGATCGCTGCTGGTCGTGACGACGTGCAGCTGGATGTGCACGCAGCGAACCGGGCCGCGCGGGACTGGTGTGTCGAGGTCAACACCCGCCGTCACAGCGACACACTGTGCGTGCCTGCTGACCAACTCACGATCGAACGAGACACATTGAGCCCGTTGCCGTCTCTGCGGGCCCAGGTCGGTCCACCGCCGGTCACCCGTAAGGTCGATCGCCTCTCCTGTATCCGGTACGCCTCGGCCCGCTACTCGGTACCCAACCGGCTCATCGGCACCACCGTGACCCTCATCCAGGACGGTGAACGGCTCCTGATCGCCGAACCTACCTCCGGTGAGGTGGTCGCCGATCATCTGTTGGCCGCACCCGGAGAGGTCGTCCTCAACGATGCCCACTACGGGGGGCCACGCACCCCGCCCAGTCGTGCACCACGACCCAAAACCGCAGCAGAGAAGCAGTTCTGCGATCTCGGTGAGGTTGCTGAGCAGTTCCTGGTCGGTGCCGCGGCCATCGGGAACACCCGCCTGGGCGGTGAACTCGACGACATCCTCGGGCTCGTCACCTCCCACGGCCACGAACAGGTGCTCACCGCCCTGACCAGGGCGGTGGCATTCCGACGGTTCAAGGCCGCCGATGTGCGCTCGATCCTCGATGCCGGAGCCGGCACCCCCAACCCGCGACCGGCCGGCACAGCACTGCTCGGGCACCTGCCTACCGCGCCCACCCGCTCGCTGGATGCCTACAAGCTCGGCGCCGGCGACAAGGAGGTGTCATGACCACCACAACATCGACACCCGTTGCACCTCGAGACAGTGCCGCCACTACCGGCCGACCTCGACCAAGCGCTACGCCGATTGAAGCTCGCCTCGATCCGCCGCACCGCACCCGAGGTCCTGCTCACCGCGAAAACCCAGCGATGGACACCCGAAGAAGTACTGCGAACCCTGGTCGAAGCCGAGATCGCCGCTCGTGATGCCTCCAACATCCGCAACCGACTAAAAGCTGCCGGGTTCCCGGTCACCAAAACCTTGGAATCGTTCGACGTGGCCGCATCCTCCATCCCGGCCAATACCTTCGAATACCTATCCTCACTGGAATGGGTTCGAGCCCAACACAATCTGGCCTTGATCGGCCCAGCCGGGACGGGTAAGAGTCACACCCTGATCGGGCTGGGGATCGCCGCAGTACACGCCGGACACAAAGTGCGGTACTTCACCGCCGCCGACCTCGTGGAGACCCTGTATCGCGGACTGGCCGACAACACCGTCGGCAGAACCATCGACACCCTGCTACGCCAAGATCTGCTCATCCTCGACGAGATCGGATTCGCACCACTCGACGACACCGGCACCCAACTACTGTTCCGGCTCGTCGCCGGCGCCTACGAACGCCGATCTCTCGCGATCGCCAGCCACTGGCCCTTCGAACAATGGGGACGATTCCTGCCCGAACACACCACCGCCGCCAGCATCCTCGACCGGCTCCTACACCACGCCACCATCGTCATCACCGACGGCGACTCCTACCGCATGACACACCGAACGGAGGTGCCACCCACCTAGAACATCCCGCACAGGGTGGGGACTTTTACCTGGCCACCAGCGGGGACATCAAACTGGCCGTTGACACTTATCGGAGCTCTGACGCACTAGATGTCGCGAGCGAGACCGGGACCAACGTCGCGACCGGTTTGATCGTCGCGTCCTGCCTCGCTCTTGCCGGACTCTGGCTACTGCTTGCGTACGCCAACCTGGGCGGTTTCCGCTGGGCACGTGTGACGGCTACGGTCATCGGCGCGGCAGGCATCGTCTCCGGGTTAGTGTCCGTCGCAACCTATGACAAGTCGATAACCGGCACGCTCGACGTGCTGCTGCTGGTGATCGAAGTAGCCGTACTGAGTCTCCTATGGCTTCCTCGCTCAACCGCCTATTTCCGGCAGGTTTCGGCGTCGGGGTGAAGTAGCAGCGCGAGCCGGTCATCCGCTGCCCGCTGGCGAATCGATGCTTCCAGGGACGTTTGGCAGAATGCGGGCATGGTCGAACAGAGCATCTGGATGCAGAAGTCCGCCGAGGATCCCAACCACTCAAGCTGGTACGTCGAACGCTTCCGCACCCTGGCACGCGAGGGCAACGACCTGGTCGGCGAGGCTCGGCTCATCGACACGATGTCGGCGCGCGGGTCCCGCATCCTTGACGCCGGATGCGGCCCGGGGCGCGTGGGCGGGTACCTCGCCGAGGTGGGACACGACGTCGTCGGCGTCGACGTCGACCCGGTCCTCATCCAAGCCGCCGAAGAAGACCACCCAGGCCCACGCTGGCTGGTGAACGACCTCGCCGAACTCGACCTCCCGGCCCGCGGCATCTACGAGCCGTTCGACCTCATCGTCTCCGCCGGCAACGTGATGGCGTTCCTCGCGCCGAGCACCCGAGTGACCGTCCTCGAGCGACTGCGCGCGCATCTTAGTGACGACGGCCGTGCTGTCGTCGGGTTCGGCGCTGGTCGGGACTACTCGTTCGACGAGTTCCTCCAGAACGCAGCCACAGCCGGCTTCGCTCAGGACCTCTTGCTCGAATCGTGGGACGTCCGGCCGTTCACAGACAAGTCGGAGTTCCTCGTGGCGGTCCTGCGAGTCGCGTAATCGGTTGCGTGGGAACGCTACTGTCGACGCGAGCAGCACGACCACGGTATCTCCGGCGGGTTCGGTTTGTTCAATCCTCCCCGACGAACGTCCCCTCGGTGATCTCGACGTTCCGACGATAGTTGCTGCCGCATCCGCCAGCGCTCGGTCAGCCGGGACGCGGCGATCTTCCACTCGCCGATCGGGGTTGGTGGGTGACACGGCGGGCGAACAGCAACCGCAAAGACGCTAGCGGACTCCGTGCGGCCACAGAGCTCGCTGGTTCGGCAGTCCTCTGTCGATTGAGCTCCGCTCGCCCTCCATGCCGCGTCATAATGTCCGAGCGGACCCGTACACGCTCCGGACCAGCGATGGACGTGGGTGCCGAAGCCTACAGACACGTCTACCGGGAGATGGTCCTCATGCGATTTGTTGGCATCGGAGTTGCGACGGCCGCAGTGTTCTGTGCACATAGCCCTGGAATCGCGGAGGCGTTGCCATCGTCGGTGCACCGCGACGGCGGTCCCAGCTATGAACACGAGCTAGGCAAAGACTCAGCCGACGGGCAGCTCTACTGCTCAGGACTGACTGCCTCCAGGACGAGTAAGGCACTGACGCGCGCGCCGAGCGTCCAACTTGGAACACCATGCGCCAAGTTGGGCGACCGGGCCCACCGACTTCAGACCGACAGCGTCGCCACTTGCCGGCACACGCCGCAAGGGCGGCGTTGGCAATGACAGACGACGGTGGGCGCCGGCGGGCCAGTAATCGGGACGAGGCGCTCGAGATGTCCTGGTCGCAACTGCTGACCGGACCCCGACGCACGCCCGATGTAACGGCTTCCGAAGCTGCCGGCACCGGCGTGTACGCGTGGTGGGGCTCTGAGTACCTACCCTGGCCACCTGACTTCACGCCAACGTCGATCACCATCCCACTGTATGTAGGTTTGGCCGCATCCCAGACTGTGGGCAAGCGGATTGCCAAAAACCATCTGAGCTCAACACGCCGGTCAGCACTCCGGCGCAGTCTCACCGCTCTGCTTGTCGACGACCTCAAACTCCGGCCGCACGTCGAGCGCTTACAAGCCCCCGGAAAGTTCACCCTTGCTCCCCTCGGCGAGCGAGCCCTCACCGATTGGATGCGGGAGCACCTGTCGGTCTCCTGGCTCGCGACCAACAGACCCGGACCGGTGGAGGCGGCGGTGATCGCGGAACTCCTTCCTCCGCTGAATGATGTCCACGCGACTGGATCTCCCTATCGAAAAGGACTTCGGGAACTGCGCGCTAGAATCTGCACAGATGTTGAGGACTAGCTCCAAGCAGTCGCATGTGACTCCGGATTCGTAGGTTCACAACAACATCCGACTCAAGACGGCTTCGGGCAGAGCCTGACTGCTCGTTGCGCTGAAGGCCTTCAGTCGAAGGTAATTGGTTGAAGATGCGGCGCCGACGTATCACTGAGTCTGACAATGAGGTCAGGGCTTCTTCGCCGATTGAACAGCGACAGCAAACCGGCACGTGAGTGCGCTACGGGAGTACTGCCGACATAACGGACGGCGGATGTCGCTTACGCCCCACGGTCGCCTTCTCGGACTAGGCGGCACCATCGTCTGCGCGGACGGATTCGGTCGTACGCAGATGGGCCGTGGCAGGGCGGGTCTACGGCCGCGACGAGCGGTCGCGGATTCGTGGGTAACAAGCCCGGGCCGGGGACGCGGATCGCCGATGTCTCGCCCAGGATGTCCGGATTACGTGATCTACTCCATCTGTGTCCGATGACCTGTCTCCCGGAATCTACGAATCCGTTCTGACGGAGCGCTTAACGAATCGCTTGGCTTCAACGGGCCTTGTGCCAGAGTTCGCCGATATCTCGCCGGCATCCGAGCCGCACGTCTACGCACGACATGTCGCGGGTGTCGTCGAACGACATCTCAGCAGCTTGCCGGAGAGCGCGCGGCAGGAAGCGGCTAACGCCATCCTGAATCACCTCACTGCTGAGGACGACGAGGCGATCTCGCGCACAGAGATGCTGGCATCGCTGCGTGCGGCGGGTACATCAGCCCCGACCCGTCCGGCAACGCCGTTGTCCGAGGTCGCGCTTCTGACCAACCGTCGTGACGAGCCCAACATGGCGAGCGAGATATCACGCGAACTCGCCAGCGCGGATCGTGTCGACCTTCTCTGTGCTTTCATCCGGTTTGCTGGCATCGCGGTCATTGGACATGAGCTGGAAGCGCTACGTGCGCGGGGCGTGCCCCTGCGAGTCATCACTACGACGTATCGTGGCGCTACCGAACGACGCGCAGTCGACGAACTCGTCACGAAGTACGGCGCCGACGTTCGCGTCCGCTACGACACTGCTACTACCCGATTACACGCTAAGGCCTGGCTCTTCCGCCGAGAGTCCGGATTCGACACCGGGTACGTGGGCAGCTCCAACCTCTCTCGATCGGCGATGGTCGACGGACTGGAGTGGAACGTCCGAATCTCGGGTATCAGCACGCCCACCCTCATTCGAAAGTTCGAAGGCGTCTTCGACACCTACTGGCACGACCCGGCATTCAAGCCGTACGACCCAGCAACGGATGCCACAACGCTCGACCAAGCCCTATTCGAGGCCGGCGGCGGCAAGAGCGGTAGGGAGACAATTACCGTCTCAGGGCTAGAGGTGCAGCCATGGCCGCACCAGGAGCGCGTTCTGGAAGCTCTCGAGGCAGCTCGCGAAGTGCACGACCACCACCGCAATCTCATCGTTGCGGCTACCGGAACCGGCAAGACCGTGATCGCTGCCCTCGACTACAAGCGCCTGTGCGAACAGGCCGGCAAGCCGCTGACCTTACTGTTCGTCGCACACCGCAAGGAGATCCTGGAGCAGTCCCTACGGAAGTATCGCGAGGTTCTCGGGGACGGAAGTTTCGGGGAGCTGTACGTCGACGGGCACCGACCGACCGACTGGCAACACGTTTTCGCCAGTATCCAATCACTCAGCGGCCGTGGCGGCGACAGCGTCGACGCGACCGCGTTCGATGTTGTCGTCGTCGACGAGTTTCACCACGCCGCCGCAGGCACATACACATCGCTGCTGCAACGAATTGCGCCTTCGGAGCTGCTGGGCCTCACCGCAACTCCCGAACGCACCGATACCCTCGACATCCTCCACTGGTTCGGCGGCCGACCTACGTACGAACTCCGGTTGTGGGACGCTCTCGAACAAGACCTACTGTGCCCCTTCCACTACTACGGTCTCGCCGACAACACAGACCTTCGTGACCTGACGTGGTCCCGCGGCGACTACCGAATCACTGACCTCGAGAATGTGTACACGGGAAACGACGCGCGGACACTCCTCATACTCAACGCCGTGCGTGACTACGTGTCCGACCCGTTCACAATGCGAGCACTTGGCTTCTGCGTTTCGATCGCCCACGCCAAGTACATGGCCGACGCCTTCTCCAAGCAGGGCATCCCCGCGTTCGCGGTATCGGCCGAGACGCCCAGCGCCGTTCGAGCGCAGGCGTTTTCCGATCTCCGAACGGGTGCCGTCGCTTGTCTCTTTGCAGTCGACCTCTTCAACGAAGGCCTGGATCTTCCCGATGTAGACACCCTGCTGATGCTTCGGCCCACTCAGAGCGCCACTATCTTTCTCCAACAGCTTGGGCGTGGGTTGCGTCGCAGTAGGCGGAAAGCGGTTCTCACGGTGCTCGACTTCATCGGCCACCACCGCGCGGAGTTCAACTTCGCTCCCCGGTTCAGCGCACTAACCGGGACACGTGGAAACCGCCTGCTCGACGAAATCTCAGAGGGCTTTCCATTCCTACCCGGCGCTAGCCGGATCGTCATGGATCGGCAGGCCCAAGAGATCGTCCTCGAGTCGATCAAACGAGCGTTGCCCACCAATCGCCGCTCGGCACTGATCGCGATGGTGAAAGAAGCGAACACTAGTGATCTAAGCGATTTTCTCGCGCAGACGGATAGCGATCTCTCGATCGTGTACTCAGGTAGCGGAACTCGGGCGTGGACGCCGCTCCTGCGCGATGCTGGACTACCGACACTGCCATCAGGTCCAGACGAGGACTCGCTTGCCAAGCGCGTCCGAGCACTCGCTCATGTCGACGACCTGGAGCGCGCAGACGTCTATCGCCGGCTGGCCGCTCCTGACGGGCCCACCTATCACGAACTCTCGCCGCGCGAGCAGACTCTCGCACGGATGCTGTTCTTCACTCTGTGGTCCGATCGGGGAGGTTTCACCAGCTACGACGCCGGGTTTAACTTCCTACGCGCACACAAGGCGATCTGTGCGGAGATCGGCCAGCTACTCGACATCACCTCTGCCGGGATCCATCACGTGCCGCGCACCGTCGACGGTCTCCCCCTTCAGACTCACGCTCAGTACCGGCGTGAGGAAGTGTTGGCTGCCGTCGGCTTCGCCAACTGGGAACGTAAGGCGCGAGGACAAGCTGGCGGCGTCACCTGGAGTGGCGATATCGGTGCGCTATTCGTGAACCTGCACAAGGACGAGCGAGAGTTCAGTCCTTCTACGATGTACCGCGACTACCCCATCTCCCGGGACACCTTTCATTGGGAGTCGCCGAACAACACAGCCGTCGACTCCCCTATGGGTCGGCGATACGTGGAGCAGCGCAACAACGGATGTGAGATCCTGCTGTTCGTTCGCGACCGACCCAATGGTGCGTTCGGTGCGGAGCCGTTCATTTTCCTGGGGCCCGTGGACTATGTCAGTCACCGCGGCGAACGTCCGATCGCAATCACTTGGAAGCTGCGTCGTCCGATGCCGATGGATGTGTTTGAGAGTGGTTCGGTGGTGGCGAGTTAACTCCTTGCCGAGCAGATTCGAGCAATACGATGCCGGAGTCTGCCATATCCACTGCACGTTCCCGCCACGGAAAGCTACGGCGGAGTGTTCAGTCAACCCTCCTATCGGGGTGGACCCTAAAACCGTCAGGTAACGGCTTAAAATCTGGCTTATCTGACGTGACGGGAGCCGAGGTGTGGAACTGACGTAGTTTCTTAATGGCGACATCACCAACGACGAAGTAACTATGTGTACCCCCGGTGAGGCGGACCACGTCGCGCCTGTACGACTCCCTCATCGGAGCACGAATCCGCGAGTCTCCATACCCCAAGCAATTCGCCTGAGCTATATATGCATGAAGATCCAGAGCGGAAGATTCGACAAGTGACTCAAAAGAGTGAACATCTCTGTTCCATTCAGGAACGATGAGTGCGTCGACCGATCCTCTTAATGCCGCCCGGTGCTCAATATTCGTCAATTCACTGCAGATGAGAAGCGAAAATCTAAATCCGTCGTGGAGGATCACAGGAGGAATCGACCAAGGGACGTCAGGCACAAGGGTCAATCCGTTAGGTTCTAGAATCTTGGACTTTTCCGGAACTGCGGGACACTGCTTATCCTGGCGATAAACACTATATTGAGAGCCGAAGTTTCGTATCGGCAACGCACACCACACCTGATTGGTAACGGAGCCCGGAGGGCCAACACGAGAAGGCTGGTGTTCAATCCCTGAAATCAACCCAATATCAGACCGACGGAGAACGGTTGCAAGGTCGCTGAACCACTTGCTAGGAATTGCAATTTCGGGAAGGACAAGATAATCGGGCCGACTTGGATGTTTCGCAACCGAAATGGCTAGTTTGTACAGGTCATCGAAACGGTCCAGCGAATCGTTTGGCAGCCCTCGAGCAGCATTAAAGGCATCAGTTTCATCCAGTTCTAGCATCGCCACTGCAATGCGGACGGAATCGCGAGATTTAAATGTGCTGCTTACGATAGAGGGTGGTCGTCCGGCAGTCCGCTTGAGCCACATTCGGGGATAACCAGGTGCACCCCGCAAACCTAGGATAACTCGCTGAATGATTCCGGATGGCGCGAGTCCATATACCCCAGGACGAGTTAGAGCGAGGCATGTCTCGAGCTCTGAGATAGTCGGAGGCCTGGTGGGGAGGACGACACCGAGGTTTCGAGAGCCATCAATTTGGAGGCCCACTAGACGAGGCACTTGCGATTTGGAGTTGAAGTCACTTCGCCGCGGAAGGGCCCGTAGGGCCTTAACCAGAAGGTCTGCTCCTTCAGATAGTTCCTCGG
This sequence comes from Gordonia sp. G4, assembly GCF_057770005.1. Taxonomy (NCBI): domain Bacteria; kingdom Bacillati; phylum Actinomycetota; class Actinomycetes; order Mycobacteriales; family Gordoniaceae; genus Gordonia; species Gordonia sp. G4. The sequence goes on along the minus strand of NZ_CM173442.1, from coordinate 4,282,265 downwards.
GAAGCACGAGGTCGTCTGATGTCGCCGGATCAAGGTCAGGAGCATTTTTGATATTGAGCAGAGACCATCTGTATGGTCTGTGAGAAAGGTCGCGTCGCATCATTTCGAGCTGATACTTTCGAACAGTTGCGATCGTCTTAAGCGGCCGTTGATCACTCTCGAAATGTTGCCTAAATAGGCCGCGAATTACATCCCAACTTTTCGTAGACAAGCGTGCAGGCCACGCAGAAATGACGGACTCAACAAGGTGGTCTCGGTAATCCTCTGACCAACGAACCAGCAGAGACTGCATCTGCAACTGACCGCGCGGCTCCGTCACTGGTACACGGCCAGCCTGCGGTCCGGAAAGTCTCATATCACAAGTTTCGCGGACTAATGTAACCGTCGTCTTTAAGACGTCCAGGATAACGCCAAGACTATCAGTATCCGCGCATGCTGCTGCTAGCGAAATCAACCGAACACTGTAGGGCTCTAGTTCAAAGAATCTCGGTAGCGTTAGCGACGCCTCCGAAATAGCGCGAATAGACTCGAGTCGCTCTTTCGCCCATCGATTCGCCGGTAGATTGCGTTCGTAAACGCTTAGGTCACGGAGTCTCAGAGACAGAGCTTGCCTACGGCCCGAAGTTAAGTCGAAATCACGCAGCTTAGTAGCAACGTTTGTTGTTGCGAAAGCGAGGGCATTAGATACTCGATCACCCACCTCCGGGAGCGGCGAGAAGGACCGCCATTCACTGGTCCTGTCCTGTAGATTCAAGCGGATAGACTCAATTACCGCTTGGCCGCTCGCGCCACTTAAGTGAAATATCTTGTTCTTAGAGTTCCCGAAGTGAATTTGAGAGGATGCCAAGTAGTGCGGAATAAATGAAAGAGATCCGGCAGATTCGTCCATTTTAGCGCTGGCACCGTCTATCACATCCCCCCGCAATCGTATGAGGCCGTCGCTCCGCTCGACTATCCATGACGAAAGGCTGCTTGGATCTGAAAATTCCTCTGTGGTTTCAATTGCGAGAAGAATGTCATCGACATACCTACCGTAGTAGACAGGATTAGTGTTGAGTGCGATCCTGTCGAGTTCAATTAAGGCCAGGTTTGCGACGACAGCGGAAGCCGGCAAACCAACAGGTATACCAACCATTGAGGAGCCCACCGTTTGTCCGGTCTGCCGTGACCATTCGATTAGAGCGGCGGTGAAGAGGCGATTCAATTTGTCCTGATAGGGACTTAATTCAAGATTGAGAATTTCTCGAACGAACGAATCATTCAAGAGGAACTCCGGGTTAAGGCGGTGGTAGTAGGACGAAATATCAGCCGTAACGGCTACTACCTCTTTGCCTTCTGCTACAGACTTCGCCATTGCACGGATACCGCCATCGCGCCATTCCTGATAGGCGAACTGGTAGGGTTGAAAGCTACCGACACCCAGCTGGTTGATACCCGCTCTGTTGGATTTCCTTAGCCTGTTTCCGCGAGAGTGGAAGGAGAGTCTACGATCCATCGCAGACCCAACGTGTAGCATCCATAGTGTAGATAAGACGTGGAAGTCGATACTACACTTCGACATGATCCTGAACTCGGCCAACGGCCTCTCGCCCTGGTTGCTGGCAACAGAACGCCATGCTTGGTTCGGGTCCGAATGGATGACCGCTTGGCGACTGGGGTCGTACTTGAGAGTTTTGGGCGCTAACGTAAAGGTGCCGACAAATCTTGAATCCTGGACCCAGGATTCACTACTCGAATTGATTCGACGACTCAATTCGTTTAGGTTCTGGTTTAGGTTTCGTTCGTAGCGAACTAGATCGGTTCTGCGAGGATTTGAAGAGTAATAGAGGTCGACCTTGGCTTTTCGGTAGGCAGTGGTTAGTTCCGCAAGTTCTGTACCGAGCATATGGTCCTGCCTCTGTTCCTCGTTGGGCAAATGGACGACTCTGGGTAGATGTCGGCCTGTATAATTCGCACCCGCTCGGCTGTGTGCATCACTGTTCGTGCGCGAGGACGGCAGAAGGTGCTAGGAACCGTAGCCGGTTGACGGGGCGTCGGTTCAATCCACAAAGCAATCTTGACTGCGCATCAATTGGCAGCACCCTGTGGCTCATCGCTCCGGTCTACAGCTGCCTCATAGAAAGCATCCGCGAGCGCCATAATGACGCCATTGACGGCGGGCCCTTCGCTAAAGAAGTAGTCGGCCATGGTGTTGTGTGCTCCTTGGTTGTCGATGACGGCTTCGGTCACCGCGGTCTGAAAGTCCTGCGACTCCATAAATTGCTTCTTTGAGTTAACCGCAGTCTGGTTGACCAGGTCCGGGTAGGCAAGCAATCGCTGGACCAGCCCTTGAACGAATTCGCGGATCTGCGACTCTGTGAACGCCTCAGCACCGAAGAGGTCGTTCATCTTGTCGATGACTACCTGCAGCGCAACGTATTTTGGCTCCTTCCGGGCGCCACTGCCAGCGGCACTGATGCCCTTCAGTTCACCGTCACCCGTCAGCGAGATGTCCGTTCTGGGTCTCGACGTGTGCTTGACGCCCACCAAAACCACGTCCGAAAGGTCTACTTCCGCCGCCCATGACGAGTCAGCAATAACCTTTTCCAACAACCGCAAGAAGATCGATAGCATCTCCATGTAGGGGTCGCCGTAGTCGACGATCTGGCTCATGAAGTCGTAAAGCCGGACGTAGGTGGAAATATCCTTGCGGAAAAGGTCGAGTTCGTTGAGGGTGACTTTGTCGTCAGTCTCGAGTGCTGCCCCGTAGCGCCGCGCAAAGTCGTGCTTGGGCGGGCTGATCGCGGCAGAGAGTGCGTTGTTGCCCTTGCGGGTCACCCAGAGTTCGGCGACCTCACGTACCTGCTCCGGCGTGTAGATCCCGGCCTGGTCGAGCTTGGTCGCGAGGTGGACCACGACGTACGGGTCGGTCTCGGTCTCCAGGGTGGCGTCCGTGAAGTACGGCTCGAACGCAGCCCGGATGTCCTCAGGCTTGTTCACAAAGTCGATGACGAACGTCTTGCGCTTCTGCTCTCCACTCGCCGTACGGTGGGTGCGGTTGAGCCGAGAGAGCGTCTGCACCGCAGTGACTCCGGAGAGCTTCTTGTCGACGTACATCGCCGAGAGCAACGGCTGATCGAACCCGGTCTGGAACTTGTTGGCAACCAGCATGATCGTGTACGTCGTGCCCTTGAACGCAGCTGCCAGGTCCGAGCCGGCGCCAGGGTTAAGGTTCGCCTCGGTGAACTCGTCGTCCTTGCCCGGCTGCGGCCCCCAATCCGCCGCCCACCCCTCGTTCTCGTCCATCGTGACTGAGCTGGAGAAGGCGACCAGGGTGCGGTAGTTGTACGAGTCGTCCAGCGCGGCTCGTTTGGCGATGTAGGCGTCGATCGCCTTCTTGTACTTCACCGCCGCCTTGCGGGAGTCAGTCACGACCATCGCCTTCGCCTTGCCCTCGAGCAGGTGGGCGACATTGGTGTGGAAGTGCTCGACGATAATTTGAACCTTTTGGCTGATGTTTGTCGGGTGCAGTTTCACCCACCGCATCAGCCCTTTGCGGGCTGCGGACTCGTCCACTTCGCCACTGTCGCCGCTTTCCGCCTTGCCGGCGATCTTCAGTGCGGTGTCATAGGTTTGATAACCCTTCAGCACATCGAGGATGTAGCCTTCCTCGATCGCCTGGCGCATCGAGTAGAGATGGAACTCAGCCGGTTTCCCGTCGGAACCTTTTCGGCCGAACAGTTCCAGGGTCTTGTTTTTCGGCGTCGCGGTGAACGCGAGGTATGAGATGTTCTCAGACTCGGCTCGCTGGGTCATCTCGGCGGCCAGAACTGCCTCTACGTCGACCGAACCTCCCTCCTCAATCTCCTTGACCTCTTCTGCCGTCAGGACGGCCTTGAGCCTGGAGGAAATCTGGCCGGATTGCGAAGAGTGCGCCTCATCGGCGATTACCGCGAACCGGCGCCCCTTCAGTGACGAGTCTTTCCGGATCTCGTCGAGAGCGAACGGGAAGGTCTGCACCGTCACCGCGATGATCAGCTCCCCGTTCTTGAGCGCGGTCGCCAGCAGTCCGGATTTCGACTTCGCGCCCGCCTTGCGGACATCCTCCGGGCTGATCGTGGCCACGATCTTCCCCGAGCCGTCGATCTGGCGGATCGCTTCCTGGAGCTGCCCGTCCAAGACAGTGCGGTCCACGACGACGATCACCGAGTCGAACACCTTCTTGTTGTCGACGTGCAGTCGGGCGAGTCGGTGGGCCGTCCACGCGATGGTGTTCGTCTTTCCCGATCCGGCCGAGTGCTCGATCAGATACCGCTGCCCGACCCCTTCGTCGCGGACCGCAGCGACGATATTCGTCACCGCCTCCCACTGGTGGAACCGCGGAAACAGCATGCTCGTCCGCGACACCGACGTCCCGGTGGCGACGTCCCACTCATGCTTGGTCTCCACGATCATCAGCCGGCCGATGATGCCGAGCCAGGAGTCCTTGTCCCACACCCGTTCCCACAGGTACGCCGTCGCCGACCGCCCGTCGGTACCGGGCGGGTTACCCGCGCCATGGTCGTGGCCGATGTTGAACGGCAAGAAGTGAGTCTTCTCACCCTCGAGGCGGGTAGTCATCGCCGCCAGATCGTTGGACACCGCGAAATGCACCAGCGCCCGGTGTCCGAACGACAGCAGCGGCTCCAGACGGCCGTTGGTCAGCGGATGCCGGTTCTTGCGGTACTGGTTGATCGCGTCATCGAGGGACTGGGTGAAATCGGTCTTCAATTCGACGGTGGCCACCGGGAGACCATTGACGAAAAACACCAGGTCGATGCTGCGCCGGTCAGCGGTGGAAAAATGCACCTGCCGCATCACCCGCACCCGCATCGCCGCGTACTGCTCGTTGGTGGTCGCGTTCAGACTGGTCTCGGGGCGGAACTGCGCCATCTTCAAACGGCCACCGCCGATGTAGGGCACCCCGTTACGCAGGATGTTCAGGGTCCCGCCACCATGCTCGAGCGGTTTGTCGAGCGCGGTGGTCAGCACGTCGAGGAACTTCGCCCCCGACCCCGCCGCCTTCAACGCCTTCTCGTACGCCGCCTGCTGGGTGTCCTCCAGCCACGCGAACAGATCCTCGGGGAACAGCGCCCGCTCCCGGTCGTACCCGGTGTCGTTCGCCGAGTACAGCCACCCGTGGGACTCCAGGTACGCGCAGATCTCGGACTCGAACACGACCTCGTTGTGAGCGGCCATCACACCATCTCCCGCACGTCGATCTGACCCGTCACTGCAGCCGTGATCAACGCAGCCCGCCGCTCACGTGACAGGTCGATGAGCCGCTCGGATTCCGCGATGAGAGTGTCGATCTTTCTGGTCTGGTCGTTGAGATACGTCGCAATGCGCTGCTGCTCAGCAACCGGCGGGAGCGGGACTCGAAACGCGGCAGCCGTCGGCTGGTAGATCGTCTTGTGAGTGGATCCAATCATCAGCGACTGGATCTCGTTCCGCATCGCCCGGAACGTCCACATCAGGTACTCCGCGATGAGGCGGTCGCCCGGGATCCAGTTCCAGAAATCCTGACTGGTTGCCATCTCAACTGGCATGATTCCGCTGAATCCGACGGAGGCCGTGCGCGAAAGCACGACTGTCCCTGCTGGCAGCAACTCGGCAGAGGAGTTGGCGAGACCGACTTCACTGATGAGATTGACCGTTTCGCCGAGATAGGTCTGCCGGCCGTCCCGCAACTGCCACACGTCCGCAAGAGTGAACCAGGGGATGGTGCAGTCGACCCAGTACTCCGGCTTACTCCGACTCGGAGTGTGCCCCGTCTTCATAGTCGCGACCTTGCGAATGTTCGCAACTGTCCAGTGCTGAGGGACCTCGGTTGTCCAGAACAACCCACTAGATTGCATCGGAGCTGCCGGGTCCAACCCACGCCCAACGGCAGACTCGATGACAGCCTGACGTCGCGCGTGGAGCATCTCAATCAGACGCTGCTGCTCCTCGATGAGCGTGTCGATACGGGCGGACTCGCGGTCGAGGTGGTCGGCGATAGCGCGCTGCTCTTCTGCCGACACGGCGGGGACCGTCATTGACTGCAGGTCGCTGACGTTCAGCCGGGGAGTTCGGACGTTTCCGGCCTCAGTACCGCCGATGCCCCGAACCAAGCTCGCCATCGTCGCTACAGTGAATTCACTGGAGAGGAAGTAGTTCAGCCACCGCTTGTCGACCGTCGGGTCGACTCGCAGCACCGCGTAGTCCGGGCTCACTACCCCATCCTCTGGGGCGATTCCGAGCGCGCCTTGAAACGCCCGCATCCGGTTGATGACGAGGTCGCCCGCCCGGCAGAGCTTGTAGTTGGACAGATCCTCGGCCGCTGCCCGGGTGGTCGTGTCCGACGACTCACGACGTCGGACGCCCCAGCTGATCGAGACCGACAAGAGCGGAAGCGTTCCGGCTTCCAACCCCGCTCGGGCGTCGGATTCCGTAAGCAGCCACTTGAGGCGGACGGAGTCGGTCATCCCTCCACCTCGCGCAGTAGGTCGAGGATCTTGGCGACCTGCTTCTCCAGGTCGGCGTCGATCTCGGCGAGGGGGCGTGGTGGGACGTACTTGTAGAAGTGACGGGTGAACGGGATCTCGTAGCCGGTCTTGACCTTGCCCCAGTCGATCCAGGCGTCGGGGACGTGCGGGGCCACTTCGGCGTCGAAGTACGCCTGGATGACCTTGGTCTTGCCTGCAGCGCCGGCGGTGGAGCCACCGTAGGTGAAGGGGACGTTCTCGGTGTCGCGCTTCTTTGAGTCCGACTTGGGCTTGCCCTTGCGGTCCACGACTGGGTTCTCGTCCTCGTCCAACAACGGACGCTCGACGGTGATGGTCCAGTAGCCGAACTCGTCGGTGCGCAGCACCTTGGAGTAGTCCGGGTCGGCGTCGGTGAAGTCGTCGTACAACTTCACGACCTCGGCGCGGTCGTCGTCGCTAATCTCGCGGCCCTTGGAGCCGAGGTTCTTACGCATCTTGGTCCAGAACGAGGTGCCGTCGATGAGCTGGACCAGGCCCTTGCGGTCGGGGTGCTTGGTGTTGTCGAGGATCCAGATGTAGGTGGCGATACCGGTGTTGAAGAACATGTTGGTCGGCAGCGCGACGATCGCCTCGACCAGGTCATTCTCCAGCAGCCACTTACGGATGTTGGAGGGACCGGACTCGGCGGCACCGTTGAACAGTGGTGAGCCGTTCATGACGATGCCGACCCGGCCGCCGCCGTCCTCCGGCCCCCGCATCTTGTGGGCCAGATGGAGTAGGAAGAGCATCTGCCCATCCGACGTCGCCGGCAGTCCAGGGGCGAACCGACCGAAGGGGCCGGCCTCGTCGCGCTCCTTCATGACCGCCTTGGCGTACTGCTTCCAGTCGACACCGTAGGGCGGGTTCGACATGCAGAAATCGAAATGGCGGCCCTTGAACGCGTCGTCGGTGAGGGTATTGCCGAAGACGATGTTGGTGGCATCGTGCCCCTTCGCGAGCAGGTCGGACTTGCAGATCGCGTACGACTGACCGTTGTACTCCTGGCCGTACAGGCTCAGCTTCGCGTCTGGGTTTTGCTCTAGGAGGTGTTCCTCGGCGAGGGCGAGCATGCCGCCGGTGCCGGCGGTGGGGTCGTATAAAGTGCGGACGATGCCGGCTTCGGTTAGGTCGGCGTCCTTTTCGGCGAAGAGCAGGTCGACGAGCAGTCGGATCGCGTCTCGCGGGGTGTAGTGGTCTCCGGAGGTTTCGTTCGCGGCCTCGTTGAACTTGCGGATGATGTACTCGAACGCGTCGCCCATGTCGGCGTTGGACACGACGTCGGGATGCAGGTCGATGCCTTTGAACGAGGTGACGACCTCGCGTAGGAGTTCCGCCTTGTCGAGGGTGAGGATTTCCTTCTTGAAGTCGAAGTACTCGAAGACGTCGACGTCGGGGGAGAAGCGGTCGATGTAGTCGGCCAGGTTGTCCGCGAGGCCGTCAGCGTCGGCCAGCAGGTTCGCGAAAGAGTAGTTGGAGGTGTTGTAGAACGGTCGTCCGGTGGCTTTCTTGACCTCGACCTTGAGCCGGTTGGGGTTGTCGTACTTCGCTGCGAGCTCGCGGACCGTGTCTCGGTCGGGCTCGAGGATGCAGTCGAGGCGGCGCAGGATCGTAAGTGGGAGGATTACGGTGCCGTACTGATTGGGGCGGTAGGGGCCTCGAAGTTGGTCGGCGATTGACCAGATGAAGCTACCTAGGCTGCTCACAGCACTCCTCTAACGTCCATTGACCAAGAAACTCCTGCTGTAGTGGTAGCAGGTTGCGACCCTGAGGGTAGCTGGGGACGAGGAATCGTCCTGCGTGGCACGGGTCCGTCACATCAACCCTCAGAGTGTCGTGCGTCGTTGCTCGGCGTCGGCTGTACGGCGGAGTTCCACGATCTCGATCGGAGGTGGGATCGCGGAGTTGCCGCACGCAGTTGCGACGCGATCGATCCTCGATCGCGAGTGTCCCGCGGAACGCTTTGATTCAGCACACCGGCACCTGCCGGTACGCGCTGGAGCCTCGGCTTGCGCAGCGTCGACACCGTCACGATCCGGTACTCCGAGACCGAAGGCCCGGCTGAAGCATCGCGCAGCGAGTGTCTAAGCCCATCACGTATGCCCTCACACCGACAACTGACTCGCCGACCGCCTCAGCTCCGAGAACGCCTTAATCCCCGTTGATGTAGCGGTAGCCACCGGCCGCAACTCCGGCCCGGCCTCCGTCTTCGACACCATCACCACGTTGTCCACGTACGGCTGGATCGTGCTGGTGTTCTGCACCGTGGCCACGATGATCAGCTGGAACCCGAACTTGCGGAACGCACTCAACGCCTGCTGCGCGAACTGCGGGTCGGACTTGGAGAACGCCTCGTCGAGCATCAGCTGCGCGAAGATGGGTCGGTTGTCGTTGCCGTGGGGGCTGGCCAGGTTGAAGCTCAACGCACCCGCGAGGCAGAACGCCATCAGCTTTTCCTGCTCGCCGCCGGAGTTGTCGCCGGCGTTCGAGTAGGTGCGGATGGTCTCCCCCGACTCGGCGTCGTGCTCCTCGCAGTAGAAGTCGAAGCGGTTGCGCACATCGAGCGCGTCACGTGTCCACTGGCGGTCCTCCGGGGTGTTGCCGGCGAGGCGTTCGCGCAGCAGCAGGATGTCGGAGTACTGCTCGAGGATCGCCTGCTCATCGCCGAAGCTGACCGCAGTGGCACGGTTGGAGATCTGGCGGGCCTTCTCGGTCAGCTCCTCGACCGCGGCGAGCTTCTTGCGTCCCGGTCGCAGCCGCAGGCGTGTACCGCGGTTAAAGGCAACCGCGCCGAGGCCGGTGTTGACGCGCTCGATCTGCTCGACGATGCGTCGTTCCTCGGCGTCGGCGGCCATGTGCAGACCGAGGATCGCGCCCGGCGCCTGCTCGGTGATGAGACGGCGCATCCGCTCGTAGGCGGCGGGCAGTTCACGCTCGTCGATGCGGCGGCAGACGGCGACGTAGTCATGGAGACGTTCGTCAAAGTCGTCGCTGTCGTTCGGGATGGCGTCGGGGAACTCCTCGTCGTAGGTGTCGAGGATGCGGGCCAGCTCATCGCGGGAGCGTCGGGCGTCGGACCGCATGCGGTCGCGCTCACGGCTGGCTGCCTTGACGATTTCCTGGCGGTACGGCTCCGGATTGAGCACGTCGAGCGTCGCGGAAAGATCCTCCCGGAAACCGTCGAGGGTCTTCTCCGCCTGGGCGGGAACGTCTTCGGGCTTCAATCGGTCGATGAGGTCGAGGAGCTGGGTGCGCCGCGAGTCCTGGCGGGCGATCTTGTCCTTGACCAACGCAGCCTGCGAAATCGCGTTGCGCACCTGCTCCCACAGGTCTTCGGCCTTGCGCTGGAGGGCTTCGACGTCGGGGTTCTCTTCGATGAGCAGGTCGTACTGGTCGGTGAGCTGATCGACCCGGTCATCGACAGAGTCGACATCGATCTCGTTCCACTGCGTGAACTGCTCGCACACACGGCGATACGCATCGCGGCGTCGTTCCTTGGCGCTTCGCTCACGATCGAGCTCGGCGCAGTCCTGGCGGGCGTCCTCGAACGCCCGCTCCTCGTAGTCGAGTTCGTCGCGAAGCGCGGCGATCTTCGACGCGACGTCGCCGACGAAGATGTACTGCGACCGGCGCAACTGCTGGCGGTCGTCCTTCACCGCGAGCTTCGCCGAATCCTTACGCAGACCCTGGTCAGTGACGGCCTTCGCGTACTGGGAGAACTCGCCGGGACTGTCGACACACATGTGGCTGCCCAGCTTCGACAGGACAGTCATCGCCTCGGCGGCGCACGGGTGCGAGGCGTCGACGGGACGCAGCTTCGAGGCCAGGGTCCCCGGCTCCAGAACGGGCATCGGTCGGGAATCGGCCTGGTGCAGCTGGATCCGGCCGCGCATGTCGTGCGAGTTCACGAAGCGCAGGGCGGCGCGGAAGTGCTTGTCCGGCACCAGCAGACGAAGACCGACGTTCCGCAGCACCTTCTCCACGGCCAGACGCCAACGCTCTTCGTCGGGATCGAGTTCGACGAGTTCGGCGACGTACTTCAGCTCGGACTCGTCGATCTGCAGTCCGTGGGCGATGGCGCGGCGCATCTCGTGTTCGGTGCGCGGGAGTGCGGAGCCGGCGTTCTCGACGCGGCCGAGTTCCTCCATCGCGGCGTCGCGGCGGGTACGGGCGGCGACCTCGCTGGCCAGCGCCTCCGCGTAGTGCGCGCGACCGGCGTCGAGCTGGCCGTCGATCTTGGCGGCTTCCTCGGTGAGTTCCTCGCGGAGCAACCAGAATCCCTCGGCCCGGGTGGGCGGAGTGAAGCCGAGCGCGGAGACCTTGTCCTCGTACGCGTTGCGTCGGGCGGTGACCTCGGTACTGAGTTTCTGTGCGCCGCCGAGCTGTTCGCGGAGCGGGGCGAGATCGCCGGTGGAGGTGGCGATCCGCGACAGCAACAGGCTGTGGTCCTGGCGGAGCTGGTCGTGCTGGGTGGTCAGCGCGGCGAGATCGCCGTCGAGGCGGGTGATCTGGTCGTCGAGGTCGGCGACCTCGGGCTCCGCGTTGCGGATCCGCAGGTTGTTGACGTAGCTGCGGATGGTGGTGTTGTCGATGGTGTCGAGGACGGAGAACGTGGCCGCCTCCCCCGCGTACCGCTCGTGCACCTCCTCGATATTGCCGAGAATGGTGCGCTTGCGGCGCGCGACGTCGAGCAGTTCGCGCGCTTCGACGAGCGGGTCGATCTGGTCAAGGGCGTCAGCGATGCCGACGATGCTGGTCGGGGCGTCCAGCATGAACTCCCGCACGAACTGCGCGAGACCGCCGACGCTCTTGAGCGACTTGGCCTTTCCGAGAAGCTGCTGCGCGGCGTCGGAGCCGCGGATCCCGATGAGCGAGTACAGCGTCGAGAGGTACTTGCCCTCACCGGGTCCGCCACGCCAGCCGCGGTCGCGGAACTTGGCCGAGTTGTAGTTATTGGCAGCCCAGTCGTTGCAGGCCTCGACGATGTCGGCGTCGCCGTCGTAGATGAAGTACGAGCTGTGCGCGTCGGTCATCTTGCCCGCGGCAAGCCATTTCAAGACGAGACCGGTGATGGCCTCGCCGGAGCTGGAGGTGTACGTGACTGCGATGGCCGCCCACGCCGGGCCGGTGCCGCGCAGGTACATGATCTCGCGGTGCGCGTTGGTACCGTCGCGCCGCTCACCCCACGCGCCGCGCACGTACTTGCCGACCGTGCGCTTGCCGCTGGAGGAGCCGGCCGCCGTCGCATCACCCGAGGCGTTGAAGTTGCGCCGATGGTCGGGCAGGAACGCCAGCGAGATCGCGTCGAGCAACGACGACTTGCCGCTACCCGACGACCCGGTGATCAGAGAACCGTTGGGACTGAACGGGATCGAGTGATACCCGTCGAACACGCCCCAGTTGATCAGCTGCAACCGGGACAGGTGGTACTGGTCGACCTGCCCGCTCACCAGTCGTCTCCTTCGTCATTCTCGCCATATGCTCCGTCGAGGTCGGCCGCGTCGTCGTCGCGCTCGGTCGGCTCGTAGGCAAGGTCCTCCGGCGGTATCTCGCCGGTGTCACCGGATCCGATGAACTGCTCGAATTGCCGTTGTAGGTCGGTGATCACCGACGCCGTCATGACCGCGGAGATCACCGGGCTCACGATGAAAGTGTCGGCGTCGTCGCGCTGCTTGCGCAGGAACTCGAGCTCTTCCATCTTGTCGAGCGCGCGTTCGATGCGCTTGTCGAAGAGTGCGAGGTCGCGGTCGATGGTGTTGGTGACGCCGGCGAACAGCTCGTGGATCTCCTCGCGGGTGATCAGGACCGGCTCGTCGCGAGCGGCGCGCACGTACTTGGCCAGGTGCAACGCCAGGATGGCGTCGTAGGTGTGGATCGTCTCGCGCTTGAGAATCTTTCGGCCCCAGCGGGAGTCGTAACCCGCCTGCTCGACGAACGCGACCTGCAGTTCGTCGACGATGCGCAGCCGGAGGTCGAGTTCGGAGAGGCGGCCGCGCAACACGTCCTGGTACTCGGAGACCCACGACCACAGCTGCGGCTGCCGGTCACCGCTGATGTAGCGGCGGGTCAACAGGTTCTGCAGCGCCCAGCACGCGCGGTCGGGCAGCTCGCTGACGTCGCCGTCGAAGCGGGGTGCGTCCGGCGTGTGGGTAGCCGCGCGGTTCGCGACGGTGGGCAGGTCGTCGAAGCCGGCGAATTCGTCGGGGGTGCCCTTCGTGGCTCGCTCCGCTCGCACCTCAGGGGGCAGAGAATCGGCGTCGCTCGCAGGGGGCAGAGCGCCCTTCGTGGCTCGCTTCGCTCGCACCTCAGGGGGCAGAGGGCCGGCCTCAGGGGGCAAAGATGTCATTCGGCGTCGACCTCCGCAGTCGGAATCGGTTCGGTGAAGGTCAGGTCGGGCACTTCGATGGCGTGGTCGTCTCCGATGAGGGACCGGAATCGCACGGTGGTCATCGGCACCTTCTCCCCCGCCGCTTGCTGTTTGGAGGCCCACGACCACAGGACGATGACGTGCGCGAGATACGGCTCCTCGAGTCCGTCGATGACGTCGGCGAGGGCGACCGGCCCGGTGGCGACCGCGGCGTTCACGGTGTCGGTGAGTTCGGTGGTGTCGACCTGGCCGGACAGCGACGCGAACGACGTGAGGTCGGCGTCGACGACGGCCGGGAGCGCCGGTGCGGGCGGTATGTGTTCGCGGATCTCGAAGGCGAGTCGGCCGATGGAGTTCACCGTCGGCGCGGCGAGGGGCAGCTCGTAGCCGATACGACGGTCGGCCAGGGACGTCTTCAGCAATTCGTTGGCCGTGGCGAGGGCGTCGTTGAGCTGACGGGCCAGGCCGCGGCTCTGCTCGAGGGTTCCCGACGCCACAAAGCGTCGGATACGGCGTGCGCAGCGCTGCCTCGTGCGTCCGACTTCGGCCATCTGCTGGGTGACGAGGCCGAAGAAGTTGTCCATCACCGACCGCAGGCCCGCGTCCATGGCTGGGAAGTTGTCGACGATCGTCTCGATGTCGTGTTTGAGGCGGGCCCGACGCTCTGGGTCCTGGATCATCTGCGAGAACGCCTGGTACGACGCGGACTGCGGCGAGTCGAGAAGCGCCTCGTAGTCGTCGAAGAGCTGCCGCTGACGGTCGCGGTAGGCGAGGTCGGAGTCGCCCGGGTCGTCGAGCAGGGCGGTGGTGATGCGGTCGAGCATCGTGCCGTACTGGCCGATGTCGGAGATGATCTGCTCCATCTGGTAGCCGATGGTGCGCGCGGCATCCTCGGCGACGCGCAGGTCGACGGGCGGGCGTCGGCCGGCGTCGAGGTCGGCGAGCTCGGCGTCGAGGTCGGACATCTGCGCCTCGATCTCCGAGCGGATCTGGTCGGGATCGTTGCTGACCTGGCCGGCGACTCGTCGGAGCTCGGCGGCGATCCCGGTGATGGATCCGCCGGTGGCGATCGAATCCTCACGACGCTGCCGGCGCATGAAGTCCAGGACCGACCGCGCCTCGCTGGTCAGATGGCACAGGTTGGGGGCGTTCGGGTCGGTGGTGTCGGTGACGCGGTGCAGCCAGCCCTGCCGGGCCCAGAGTTTGACCAGCTCGAGACCGGTGGCCTGATCGGTGAGGTCGAGGTCGGTGAGGTCGCGGTCGAGGCGCACCGACAGCTCGGTCTCCGACAGTTTGGTGCCGTAGTCGAGGTGGCGTTCCATCAAGGTGACGTAGAGGGCCGAGTTGGTGGCCGCGAAGAGCCGACCCACCGCCGACTTCTGGATCGAGCGGTTCGTTTCCCACGCGTCGGCCAGTGTGAGCTGCACGGACTCGGGGCCGCTCGACGCGCCGGGGGCCTCGACCGGAGCCGGGAAGGCTGAGAACTCCATCGCCGCCTCACGGGGATCTCGGGGACTAGAGGACCCGGGTAGTCTGCCACGCCTGGCGGCCGCGGCCCCACCCGGTGGTCGCGTGTCCAGTTTGAGGTGGATGCTCGTTTGAAGGCGACTGAGCTTGATCTCGGCTTCCGTAGCGACGAATATGTCGCAGCTGCGGTTGACCATCGAGGACTGAGCCCCGGACGGCTACTTCTTACCGCACCAGGCGACTGTCGACGGACATGATTGGGACGGTCTTAGACTTCACCGAGCGCGCGAGTGTTGCGGTAGCGCCCCATAGAGTGGTGTAACTCGGTGGCCGAGTTCGTTATCGACGTCGTGTCGTTAACGGATGCAGAGCGGCCACCGCGTGATCCTTCGAGTCAACCTTCCACAGAATCCTCGAGGAGTCATCGCGATGACCGCACCCCACATTGTCGACCCTGCAGGCCTTCTTGGCCAAGCCCTGGCCGAGGCATCACCAGATCTGATGCGTGAGCTGCTGCAAACCATGATCAACGCGCTGCTGTCGGCCGATGCCGACGCGGTCTGCGGAGCCGAATGGAACCAACGCACACCAGAGCGCACCAACCACCGCAACGGCTACCGCCACCGGCCACTGGATACCCGCGTCGGGACCGTCGATATCGCGGTACCCAAACTACGTTCGGGCAGCTACTTCCCCGAATGGCTCCTCGAACGCCGCAAGCGGGCCGAGTCAGCACTGATCACCGTCGTGGCCGACTGCTACCTCGCTGGAGTCTCGACCCGCCGGATGGACAAGCTGGTCAAAACTCTCGGCATCGACTCGCTGTCGAAGTCACAGGTCTCACGCATGGCCACCGACCTCGACGAGCAGGTCACAGCGTTCCGCCATCGTCGCCTCGACGAGGTCGGGCCGTTCACCTTCGTCACCGCAGATGCCCTGACGATCAAAGTCCGCGAGAACAAGCAGGTCGTCAAAGCCGTTGTCCTGCTGGCCACCGGCGTCAACGGCGATGGCCACCGTGAAGTGTTGGGCATGCAAGTAGCGACCAGCGAAACCAAAGCCTCCTGGAACACCTTCTTCGCCGATCTGGTCGCCCGCGGGCTGGGCGGGGTGCGTCTGGTGACCTCTGATGCCCACGCCGGACTGGTCGAGGCGATCGCGGCGAACCTGCCCGGCGCCGTGTGGCAACGGTGCCGTACCCACTACGCGGCCAACCTCATGGCGGTGTGCCCCAAGTCCATGTGGCCGGCGGTCAAAGCGATGCTGCACAGCGTTTATGACCAGCCCACCGCCACCGCCGTGCACGAGCAGTTCGACCGACTCCTGGAATACACCGAAGGCAGACTCCCCAAGGTTGCTGACCATCTCGGTGACGCTCGAGAGGACCTGTTGGCCTTCACAGGCTTCCCCGATGACGTGTGGCGACAGATCTGGTCCAACAACCCCACCGAACGACTCAACCGCGAAATCCGCCGCCGCACTGACGTTGTGGGTATCTTCCCCAACCGTGACGCCATCATCCGACTCATCGGCGCGGTCCTGGCCGAGCAGACCGACGAGTGGGCCGAAGGCCGCCGATACCTCGGCCTCGAGGTCCTCAACCGATGCCGACTGACCCTGACCACCGACACCACCACAACAACGGAGGCCACTACCGACCCGCTGATCGAACTGCCTGCCTGAAAGCCCGACGAAGGATCAGAAACGAGTTACACCACTACTTGGGACTTGACCAGTGTTGCGCTCGAGTTTGTGTTGCGCTCGCTGTTTCGCGGTCGCGCGGGCGACCGGTGGTGCGTCGTTCCGTGCGTCAGCAATGTGCTGCCAACTGTCACTGTGCGGCAGTCGATACCGTTGCCAGGGGAATGTTTCGCGGCGGTCAACCTCGCGAGCCAAGAACCCAGCAAGAGAGAGAAACCACTGTCCGATTACGCTCGCGTCTGGCGGCGGTACGAAAACCGTGCCATCAGATGGGATCAGCATTCCGCGACCTAAGACAACTACTCGGTCGACGTGGGCGGTCGGAAGCGTCAGCTCGTCGCAGGAGTCCCGGACTCTCAGCATCTCCTTCATCGCCCAGTCGTCCTCTGAAAGATCTGAGCGAAACGCCAGCACCGTCGAGAAGATTCTTGGTAGTCCGTCATCGGCGTGCTGGCCTCCTCGACGAGCGCTCGTCCACGGAGCGTCCCAAGGCCGGAGCTCGCGGAGCTTTATTGCCGACCCAATCGCGCGGTTGGTCTCTACTTTGGTCAGAGTTGACTTGACCTCTACTACAGCAAGAAGAGCCTCGGCAGGAAGGGTCACGACCTGATCAGCAATAGACAAGGGGCGCGTGTTGGAGTCGTCATAGATGATCACGTCAGTCTGGCCAGAGCAGTTGCCTGCTGCGTCTATCACTTCACCCGCGGCGACGGCAAACCGCGATGGAAGCTGATCCCGCAGGAAGTCCCGGACCGCAGATTCACGCGCTCCACCTCGATCTCCCATGTGCTGGTAGGCCTCTTCGGACTTCTTAAACGCTGTCTGGAGCGATTGGTCGGCCAAGCTGAACAGCCGCTCCGCGCGTGCGTGACCGGTCCTGGGTTGTCCTGTCGCCACACTCACACCTTCTGTAATCAAGCCAGCAATCCCCAGCCGCGCACAACCAGCTAGATTCTCGACTTCGACGGAGTTATCGAAGCGCGGGTAGAAGCAGGAGCCACATCGCTCACGGCGGTAGACAGTGATCTACATCATTCGCGTCGACCGAAGCAAGTCGCTCCGAGTCTGCGTCGAGAGACATGTGAAGTCGTGATCCTTGTCCAAACATCTAATCCAACGACTGCGCCTGTCGAGGCTTGAGTTACCCATCGTGCGTCCAGCCGCACATCGGCACTCTCGTTACCCTGGGCGGCATGGTGATGGCTGATCGTCCGGAGGTCCAGACCGCGTCGGCGCCGGTGACCGCGCTGACGGTCGTCGGCCTCGCGCAGAGCATGATCAACGGCCTCGCGCGGGTGCCGTTCCGCAAGCCCTGGTCGGGTCCGTCCGGATTGCTCGACAACGTCGGCCAGTCCGTCACCCGCCAGACCATCCGCGCGTTCATGGGCTACTCGATGGGACTGCCGATCGAGGAGTTCCGGTCGATGGAGAAGATCCTCGACGACCTGTGCCGCATCGTGATGCCGCCCTTCGTCGAGCTGACCGACGGCGTCGAACTCACCGACGACATCGTCGGCGGGGTCCCCGGGCTGTGGTGTCGCGCCAAGGCCAGCTCCGACGCCTACGTCGACGACGAGAAGGACAAGGAAGAGATCGGCGCGACGATCCTCTACCTGCACGGCGGCGGATACATCGGCACCTCGCCGATGATGTACTCCGCCTTCGCGGCGTCGCTGGTGCGCATCGCCGGACACGAGGTGTTCATCGCCGACTACCGGATGGCCCCCGAATTCCCTTTTCCCGCAGGTGTTCACGACGCCGCCGACGTGTACCGGGGGTTGCTGGGCCGCGGCGTCGACCCGGACCACATCATCGTCGCCGGTGACTCCGGCGGAGGTGGGCTCGCGGCGTCGCTGGTCGCTTACCTTCACGACCACGACCTGCCTCGTCCAGGCGCACTCGCATTGTTCTCCCCCGAGATCGATCTCGACCTCGACCACCCGTCGATCACCGAGAACGCCCAATACGACATCCTGCCCTGGAGCATCCCGGTCACTCCCTACCTGCACGGTGTCCAGCCGAACGACGCGCGGGTCTCACCCGTCAACGCCGAACCCGACCCGTCGTGGTTCCCGCCCACCTTCGTCTGCTGGGGTGGCAGCGAGATGTTCCGCGACGGGATACGCGACTTCGCGGCACGGCTCGAGGCATCGGAGGTGCCGACACACGCCATCGAAGAACCCGGCATGTTCCACGTCTTCCCCATCCTCATGCCATGGGCCGAGGCGTCGAAGCGCGTGTTCCGGGCGTTGTCGGAACTGGCGGACGGGCACGTCGAAGGTGATCCGGACGCTGCGCAGACGCACTGAGTTTGCCGCGCGGATCGTCGAGGCGTCGTCGTCGCCGGGTGTCGTGGGGAGCGAACGTAGCCCGGCCGAGATCCCTGGTCGCCGCCTCCCGGGCGGGCGGATCGTGACAGCGGTTTATGTTGGACGAACCAAGAGCCTCAACGGACCTCCGCCGTGGATACGGCCGATGTGGTGACCGACGCTGAGAAGAGGGGACAGACATGCCGTATCTCGGGCTGATCTACCTGCTGATCCTGGTGGTCGCGCTGATCGACATCATCAAGACCGACGACGCCGCCGTGCGCGGGCTGCCCAAGTTCGCCTGGGTGGTCCTGGTGGTGATGATCCCACTGGCCGGCGCGCTGGTATGGCTGGCGGTCGGACGCCCCACCGCTGACGAACGACCGCGCCGGCAGTCGGCCGCGGCCGGTGAGTTCCCGGAATACGATCACCCCAGTCGCTACATTCCGCGGGACCCGGAGGCGGACCAGGAGTTCCTCCGGCAGGTGCGAGAACGCGCCGAACAGCAACGTCGGACCGCGCGCGAGCAGCAACGAGCCGCCGACAGGACCGACCGCACCGACGACCAAGGTCTGCCACCGACCACGACGTAGCAAGCAGAGGCACGGAGGCAGAGTTGAGGTACGGCACCGCGTCGGGGGCCATGACGGTCCGCCTGAGGAAGCGGTGGGCACAGTCACCCGAGCACGAAGGCGAGCAGGAAGCCACCGGCGGTCGCGAGGCCGACCCACCATCCGCCCTCGCGGTATGCCTCCGGCATCAGCGAGTTTGCAAGCACTCCAAGCGTCGCGCCGCCGGCGAACGCCTGCACCACGCTGATCGCGGTCGGTGAGATGGCGTCGGCCACCGCGTACCCGCCCACCGTGACCGCAACCAGGACGACGGCGGTGAACAACCACATCGCCAGCGCCGAGCGGATCGAGGCGTCGTGCTCGCGACGCATCAACGACGCTCCGCTCACCGCTTCAGGGACGTTGCCGACCGCGATCGCCACCACCAGTACGAGCGAACCGCCCGCGGTGAGCGAGACACCGAGCGCGGTGTTCTCCGGGACGCCGTCGAGGAACACGCCGATCATCAGCGCGGGTCCGATGGCCGACGACCCGAGCTTGGTTTCGACGAGCCGGTCGGCGACGACGTAGACCGCGGTGCCGGAGAACAGCGCCATCGCCGCGACCCCGGTGCCGGCCTGGGTGAAAGCCGGTTCGAACAGTTCGGTCGAGACCGCCGCGATCATCGTCCCGGCGCCGAACGCCATCAGGGTCGCGAGGATCGGATTCGGCAGATTCCAGCGCAGCCCGATTGCAGCGCCGACTGCGATGGGAACGGCGGTCGCGAGACCGTACAGAACCGCGGTGAGCATGAGGACAAGGTTGCCTCGTGCATCGGTCGATAGCGAGTGGGGTGCGGAGTTTCCGGCGCGGCTTGCGTGGACCCTTCGTGGCTCGTCGCTTGCGCTCCTCGCACCTCAGGGAGCAATGGGGGGTCGGTTCTTTTGGATTGGCGAGTGGGGCACGCGGGAGTGGTGATTGTGGGTTGCGGCGCCCTTCGTGGCTCGTCGCTAGCGCTCCTCGCACCTCAGGGAGCAAATGGTGGTCCCTCGCACCTCAGGGAGCAATGGGGGGTCGCTTCTTTTCGATTGGAGAGCGCGGGTGGTCGCTTCGCTCCCCCAACATCAGCGAGCAAGAGGCGATGAAGGATCTGTAATCCAACAGGTCACAGAATTGCGGATACCTCGATGGACCGTGCTGGGGCGCGAGGGATACACTGTGTATGTCCGACGAACCGGTCAGACCCCCGACCCGACCGGTTCGTCGGACATTTTTGTCTGCTCAGCCGGGCATGCGTGTCGGTCGACCGACCAGGGTCGTGTTACACGATTCGGCGGTTTCTTTATTCCGCCGGAAACCATTCGGTAATCGGTGGCGAGTGAACTGAGTGTCGTAGCGAGCAATCGCTACTCGATAAGACCGGATCTTCGGTCGAACCACTCCGGGCAATGATGCCCGATCCCACCTTCGCACGTCGAGCCGCCTTGCGGCCGAACACTTGCAGACACCGTCTCGCCATCCCAGGAGTTCTTGTGCCCTCTTTCGACGAAACCATCACCGAGAACATCGCCGCGTCGCTGGCGGAGATCCCGCACCCCTCACTTCCCAAGGGCTCGAACATCTATGGCGGTACCAAGATCTTCCCGGACTACCAGGCCGAGAACGGTGAGTCCTACTTCACCCTCGTGCACGGCATCGCACACGAGTCGTCGGTGTCCTTCGTGGCCGTTCTTCAGGCCACACGCGCACTTCGCAAGGGCTTCGAGTCGGCCATGTACTTCTACGGTCCGGGGGCCATCAATTGCCTTGCCACACGCGGATTCCCGACGACCGGCGACTCAGGGTTCCCCGGCGAGCAGAACATCAACAACTCGCTGGAGACCTTCATCTCCGAGGGCGGCACCGTGTTCTGCTGTCGCTTCGGCCTCGCACTGCACGGCGGACGCGAGGAGGACCTGATCGAAGGTGTCATCCCGGCACACCCGCTCGACGTGCAGGACGCGCTGATCCACTACGCCCGCAAGGGCGCAATCATCAACTCCACCTACATGGTCTGAGGATCCGAAACACATGACCACCATCGGAACCGTCGCGGCGAACTTCACCCGCGACCTCGAGCAGAACTACGCGACGATCGAACAGTACGTCGGCGAAGCACGAACGCGGGGAGTCGACCTCCTGGTGTTCCCGGAAGCGGCGATCGGCGGATACCTGTCGTCGCTGGGCAACCACGGCGACACCCGGAAGAACAGCGCCCAGTCGTTGCCGCCGGCGATCTCCCTCGACGGACCCGAGATCGCTCGGGTGCAGTCCATCGTCGGCGATCTGGTGGTGGCGATCGGATTCTGCGAACTCGGCGAGGACGGCGAGACCCGCTACAACGCGGCCGCCGTCCTCGACGGGAACCACATCTTCGGCAGCTACCGCAAGGTGCACCAGCCGCTCGGCGAGAACATGTCGTACTCGTCGGGCGACGGATACGGCGTCTTCGACACTCCGGTCGGACGTATCGGTCTCCAAATCTGTTACGACAAGGCCTTTCCCGAGGCTGCCCGGATCATGGCACTCAAGGGTGCCGAGATCATCGCCAGCCTGTCCGCATGGCCGGCCGCACGGACCGCGACCGCCGAGAACCTCCAAGACGATCGGTGGACCTACCGGTTCAACCTCTTCGACACCGCGCGGGCCCTGGAGAACCAGGTGTTCTGGGTGGCTTCTAATCAAAGCGGGACATTCGGGTCGCTGCGCTACGTCGGCAACGCCAAGATCGTCGACCCGGGCGGAAACATCCTCGACACAACGCTTCTCGGGAGCGGACTGGCCGTCGCCGAGGTGGACATCGCGGAGAGCTTCACCGCCATGCGTGCCGGGATGTTCCACCTGCGGGACCGTCGGCCCGAGGTGTACGGCATGCTCGTCGAAGCCGACAGCGATTCCGACGCCGGCGCCGATTTCGCCTGGCGGGACCTCGCTCATGCCTGAGATGACCGTCCAGGTGCGCTGGCCCGACGGGCTGTTCCGCCAGTACTACTCCCCCAGCCTCGTGCTGCACGACCATCTCGCGCCAGGTACCTACCGCGTCGACGACTTCCGGTCGCGTGCCACCACCGCACTCGACGAGGCCAGCGCACGGGTCCGCGCCAAGTACGGCTTCGCCTGCACGTCCGCGGCGGCGTCGGCCGAGGAGATCTCCATCGACGCCGCTCGGCACCCCGATTCCGCAGAGGTCGAGGTGGTCTCGATGTACCCGCCGTTGCCGGGTGCGGAAGTGGTTTCGACACGGGGCGTCGCTTCGCTCCGGCCCGGCTCAACCAGCGGAGGGGACGCGGGCGTCGCTTCGCTCCGGCCCGGCTCAACCAGCGGAGGGGACGCGGGCGTCGCTTCGCTCCGGCCCGGCTCAACCAGCGGTGGAACCAGCAGTGAGGAGCTCTCATGAACGCACACGTGCCGGTTGTGGTCATCGGCGGCGGACAGGCCGGGCTCTCGGTCAGCTGGTACCTCGGACAGGCCGGCGTCGAGCATCTGGTCGTCGAAGCCGATACCGCAGTGCATGCGTGGGCCGACAAGCGCTGGGACAACTTCACCCTCGTGACGCCGAACTGGCATTGCAAACTCCCGGGTTACGCCTACGAAGGTCCGGATCCGGACGGGTTCATGACCCGCGACGAGGTCGTGGAGTGGCTGCACGGGTGGTTGCAGACGTTCGAACCGCCGCTCGTCGAACACACGAAAGTCACTCGGCTACAGCGGTTGTCCGGTGATCGGTTCGAGCTGACACTCGACGGCCCCGACGGGATCCATTCGATCACCTGCGACCACGCCGTGATCGCGACGGGTGGATACCCACTGCCGGTGGTGCCGCCGTTCGCGCCGTCGCTGGATCCGGCAGTGCACCAAGTGCACTCTGAGGAGTACTTCAATCCCGAACAACTCCCCGACGGTGCTGTGCTGGTCGTCGGGTCGGGCCAATCGGGCACGCAGATCGCTGAAGACCTGCACCTCGCCGGCCGGCAGGTACACCTCGCGATCGGGAATGCGCCGCGGGTCGCACGCTTCTACCGCGGCCGCGACTGCATGACATGGCTGTCGGACATGGGCCTCTACGACACCCCGACCCAGGAGTACCCGGGCGGACGTGCCGCACAGGAGAAGACCAACCACTACGTCACCGGACGCGATGGTGGTCGCGACATCGACCTACGACGATTCGCCGTCGAGGGCATGAAGCTCTACGGCGTCCTCACCGACGGCAAGGACTCGACGCTGCGGTTCGCGCCGACCCTGACCGCTGCTCTCGACCGCGCCGACGCCGTGTACAACTCGATCTGCGGCGACATCGACCGTCACATCGACAAGCACGGCATCGACGCGCCCAAGGGTTCTCGATACGAACCGGTGTGGGTTCCGGACGTGGATCCGGTCGAACTCGACCTCGCCGCCGAGGGCGTCACGTCCATCATCTGGGCGATCGGCTACCGGCCGGACTACCGGTGGATCGAGGCCAGCGCCTTCGACGGCGGCGGTCGGCCCATGCAGACCCGCGGGATCACGGAGGTTCCCGGACTCAGCTTCGTCGGGTTGCCGTGGATGCACACCTGGGGGTCCGGACGGTTCCTCGGTATCGATCGCGACGCGCGGCATGTGGCGGAGCACGTTGTCGAGGTGGTACGGAGTGGGCAGCCGTATCTGGCTGCTGCGCAGTGATTTTGGTTCAGATTGTCGCGGGGGTTCACGGGACCCTTCGTGGCTCGTCGCTAGCGCTCCTCGCACCTCAGGGAGCAGAGGGGCGTCGCGCTCACCGGCGAGCGGACAGTTCATTCTTCTAAGGAGTACCCATGACGGTATCCACACGAGTCGACCTGGCGTTGCTCGGTATTCGCGGTGACCCGCCGTTGCAGCGCAGTGGCGGTGCGGGGCCCAGCGACGACGGTCACCTGATGGTCGACGGCTTGCACGCCGCGATTCCGCGGAACCCGCAGAGTCCGTTCGTCTTCGACGGTGACCGAGTGTTGTACGACGGGGTCGACATCGGTGTCGAGGTCAGCGCCATCGGACGTCCGCGGTTCTACGACCTGCAGACCGCCGAGGGCGTCAGCTACGAGAAGATCGCCCGCCTGCACGGCCGCAACGTGCTGGCCACGACTGTTCTGCAGACCTGCATCCGCTACGCCGAAGATCAGCGCTGCCGGTTCTGCTCGATCGAGGAGTCGCTGAAGTCGGGCTCGACGATCGCGGTGAAGAAACCCGAGCAGCTCGCCGAAGTCGCCCGTGCGGCGGTCGATCTCGACGGCGTCACCCAGATGGTCATGACCACCGGCACCAGCGGCGGGCGCGATCGCGGAGCCCGCCACCTCGCCCGGTGCGTCCGAGCCATCAAGGAGGCGGTGCCGGAACTGCCGATCCAGGTCCAATGCGAGCCGCCTGCGGACCTCGCCGTCCTGACCGAACTCCGCGAGGCCGGCGCCGACGCCATCGGGATTCACGTCGAATCGCTCGACGACGACGTGCGGCGCCGCTGGATGCCCGGCAAGTCGACGGTACCGATGGCGGAGTACCGCGCGGCCTGGGCCGAGGCGGTCCGGGTGTTCGGCCGCAACCAGGTGTCGACCTACCTGCTGGTCGGTCTCGGCGAGGACACCGACGAGATGATCGCCGGCGCCAAGGAACTGGCCGACTTGGGGGTGTACCCGTTCATCGTGCCGTTCCGTCGTCACGCGGGGACCCTGGCCGTCGACGTCGACGATGCTCCCGCACCCGATCCCGCGATCGTCGAGAAGATCAGCCGTGAGGTCGCGGGCCATCTGAGCTTCATTGGCATGTCCGGGTCGGAGCAGCGGGCGGGTTGCGCGGCGTGTGGTGCGTGCAGCGTGCTGCCGACGGTCGGAGGCTGAGATGCTGTCCATCCCCCGCGGTTCGTCCGCGACTCCGCTGCCGGGCGAACTGTCGATCCTGTCCGGGCTGCCGCGAACGACTCCCCGGTCCGAGTTCCTCATCACCGTTGCGGACAGCCCCCGGGAGCTGGCGGCGTATCGGGCGCTGCGACACCGCGAATTCGTCGAGCGCCAGGCACTTTTCGAGCACACCGATCTCGACGACACCGACGAGGACCCACGGACCGCCGTCCTCGTCGCGACCCTGCCCGACGGGACGATCGCGGGCGGGGTGCGGGTTGCCCCCACACCGTGGGCGGGCTCGGCACACGCCGACATCGGCTGGTGGTTCGGGAGTCGTCTCGTCGTCGCCGAGGCGGGGCACACCGCCGGACTGGGCGCAGCACTCGTCCGGGCGGCGTGCGCGCACGTCGAGCAGCTCGGTGCACTGCGGTTCGACGCCACCGTCCAGGATCGGTACGCACCGATGTTCGTCCGCCTCGGCTGGCGGGATCACGGTCCCGGGCCGCAGATCGAGGGTCGGTCACATCGGGAGATGCGCTACCCGGTCGACCGAGTTCAACGCACGGTCGACGGGACGAAAGCAGTTCTCGCCGAGGCGCTCGCGCCGTTCGCGGAGATGCCCGGCGGACTGGGATCCGCCGGATTCCGCGGCGACGACGGCGTTCCGCTGCCCGGCACCGACGTGATCGCTGCTTGTGACGCCATCGTTCCGTCGATGATCGAACGCGATCCCGAATGGGCCGGCTGGTGTTCGGTGCTCGTCAACATCAACGACCTCAGCGCCATGGGTGCTCGACCACTCGGTCTGCTCGACGCCGTCGGGGCGCCCACGACGTCACACCTGACCCGCATCATCCGGGGCATCAGCTCGGCCGCGGCGGCGTGGCGAACACCCGTTCTCGGCGGACACACCCAGGTCGGCGTGCCGTCGGCGCTGTCGGTGACCGCACTGGGCACGACGGACCGTCCGCTGCGAGCCGGAGGCGGCGCCGTCGGCGACACCGTGACCCTCCATGCCGACCTCGGCGGCTCCTGGCGACCGGGTTATCACGACCGCCAATGGGACTCGACGAGCTCCCGCAGCAGCGACGAACTGTGCGCCATGGCGTCGCACCTGGCGAACGTCCGACCCGCGTCGGCCAAGGACGTCAGCATGGCCGGCATCGTCGGAACACTGGGCATGCTCGCCGAAGCGTCGGGAACCGGGGCCGAACTGGATGTGACGGCGGTGCCGCGACCCGACGATGCCTCGATGGGCGCGTGGCTCACCTGCTTCCCCGGTTACGCCATGCTCAGCACCAACCGTGCCGGCGCCCGATCCGCGGTCCCCGCGCCTGACCCGGTGACGACTGCCGACTGCGGCCGGCTGACCTCCGAACCCGGCGTGCGGCTGCGGTGGCCCGACGGTGAGACGACCGTCGCCGTCGCGTCGACCGTCACCGGGCTGGGCAGCGCATGAGTCCACACCCGGTATCGGACCCCAGCGGTACAGTTCGCCCATGAGGACGGTCACCCTCGGCGCCCTCGCCGCGCACTTCGGACGCGACGTGGAACGCGGTGTCGCCAAAGCGGTCGGCATCATCGAATCCGCCGCACGCGACGGCGTCGACCTCCTCGTCTTCCCCGACGCCTCGCTCGGCGGTTACCTCGGCGACCTGCGCCATCCCGACCCGGCCGAGCTGCCGCCCCCTCTCCACCCCGACGCTCCCGAACTCGCCGCGATCGCCGCCGCCGCCGGCGACATGACGGTGTGTATCGGTTACACCGAAGCCGTCGACGACCAGCGGTTCAACACCGCCGTCTGCGTCAACGGAGACGGAATTCTCGGTACGCACCGCAAAGTCCATCAGCCCGCGGGCGAGGAACTCGCATACGCGGCCGGTGACCGGTTCGGCGCCTTCGACACCCCGGTCGGCCGCCTCGGCATGCTGATCGACTACGACAAGACGTTCCCGGAGTCGGCGCGCACGCTGGCCCTCGACGGGGCGCGGATCATCGCGGCGCTGTCCGCGTGGCCCGCCAGCGTCACCGACCGTGCCGCTCGGCTGCCCGCCGACCGACAGTCACGCCTGTTCGACCTCTACGACTGCGCCCGAGCTGCGGAGAACCAGGTCTTCGTCGTGTCGTCGAACCAGACGGGGGTGATGGGTTCGCTGCGCTTCCTCGGACAGGCGAAGGTCGTCGGACCAGGCGGCGACGTCTTGGCCACCACCCGATCGAAGGGTGGATTGGCCACGGCAACAGTCGATGTCGATGCCGAGGTCGACCGCGCCCGACGGGTCCTGAGTCATCTCGGCGAACTCCGGCCGGACACCTACCGGTCGACGACGTCGGCGGACCAGCGATGACCGGGGCGTCGAATCCGTCACTGCGCGTCGCACTGCTCACCTACTCGACGAAACCCCGTGGCGGCGTGGTCCACACGCTGAACCTGGCCGAGGCGATGGCCCGGCTCGGCGTCGATGTCACGGTGTGGTCATTGGCCCGCGGCGGCGACGAGGGCTTCTTTCGTGCCGTCGATCCGGCTGTCCGGGTGCGGCTCGTCACCTTCCCTGATCGCGAGAACGAGACGATCACCGAACGCATCGTCCGGTCCATCGACACCCTGCGGGCTGCGTTCGATCCCGGTGCCTACGACATCGTGCACGCGCAGGACTGCATCAGCGCCAACGCCGTTGGGACGTGTATCCGTACCATTCATCATCTCGACCAGTTCACGACGCCCATCCTCGTCGACTGCCACGAGAAGGCCGTGGTCGATCCGTATGCGCGGATCTGTGTGTCGCGCGCGGTCGCCGACGAGGTCGAATCGGGCTGGGGCCTCACCCCGACTGTGATCCCGAACGGCGTTGCGTATGAACGCTTTGCCGGCGCTGCGTCGGATGATACCGATGCCTCCGAAGCGCGCCGACGCTGGTCGGATCGGCTCGGCGACTACGTGTTGGCCGTCGGCGGGATCGAACCGCGCAAGGGCAGCATCGACCTGCTCGACGCGTATGCCGTTCTGCGCACAGCACATCCGGAACTGACGCTCGTCTTCGCCGGTGGCGAGACCCTGTTCGACTACCGGGACTACCGTGCCGACTTCGACCGTCGGCGCGCGGAACTCGACGTCGAACCGCTCGTGCTCGGCAACGTGCCCGACGACGACCTCCCGTCGCTCGTCGCCGCCTGCCGAGTGTTCGCGTTCCCGTCGGTCAAAGAAGGTTTCGGCTTGGCCGCGATGGAGGCGCTCGCCGCGGGACGGCCCGTCGTCGCGCGAGATCTCCCCATCCTGCGCGAGGTGTTCGGCGAGACCGTCGCCTATGCCTCGACCGTCAGAAAGCTGGCGTCCGCTCTCGAGGCGTCACTCGCGCCCGACCCCGACCGCGTGGTCTCGGGACGTGCCCTGGCCGCCTCGCTGACGTGGGACGACGCGGCGCGCCAGCACCTCGAGTTCTACGCGCGGCACCCGCATCCGGCGGGGCGGATCGACACGCGGGAATGAGCGACTCGCGCAGGAACGAACGCGCCGGGATGCTGGCGGTGGCGCTCACGGCCATCCTGTGGGGTACGTCGGGTACCGCGGCGGCGATGGCCCCGGCGCTGAGTGCCGTCACCATCGGTGCCGTGGCCATGTGCGGTGGCGGCCTGTTGCAGGCGTCTGTCAACGCGCGGGCGATTCGACGCTCATGGTCACAGGTGACCGCGCAGTGGCGGGTCGCGCTCCTCGGCGGGATCTGCGTGATGATCTACCCGCTGTGCTTCTTCGGATCCATGCGCGTCGGCGGCGTCGCGCTCGGCACCGTCGTGTCCCTGGCGTCGGCACCGCTCGTGTCGGCGGTCATCGAACGGGTCGCCGAGGGTCGGAAGCTGACCCCGCGATGGACGGTCGCCTGCCTGCTCGGCATCGTCGGCAGCGCGGCGCTGGCTTTGTCGCGGAGCGAGTCGTCACACGGGGACGCGCTGTCGGGCAATCAGTCGGCCGCGCTGGGCGTCGGGCTCGGGTTGCTCGCCGGGATCACCTATGCCGGGTTGTCGTGGTCGATGCGTCGACTGATGAACAGCTCCGTGCCGCGCGGCGCCGCGGCCGGGACCGTCATGGGTCTGGGCGGGGTCTTGCTGCTGCCGATCGTCGCGCTCGGCGTGCCTGCGATGGTCGCGCACCCCGAGACGCTCGGTGTCCTCGCCTACCTCGTCCTGGTCCCGCAGTTCCTCGGGTACGTGTTGTTCAGCCGCGGGCTCGGCCGGATCGACAGCTCGACCGCCACCACCATCACCCTGATCGAGCCCGCCGTGGCGACAGTGCTGGCCGTCGTGGTGCTCGCCGAACCGATCACCGCGATCGGATGGGTGGGCATCGCACTGCTCGTGATGGCCTTGCTCGTACTCCTGGCTCCTCGCCTTCCTACATCGACCGGCCCGGCATCCATTAGCGTCGACTCAGAATCATCGACAGGGAGGTCGACGTATGAAGCAGTTCCGAGAGGCCGTCGAGGCACGTGACGAGCAGGCGATGAGCGCGCTGCTCGCCGACGACGTGGTCTTCACCAGTCCGGTCGCGTTCAAGCCGTACCCGGGCAAGGCGATCACGTCGGCCATCCTCCGTGGCGTGCTGCGGGTCTTCGAGGACTTCCGCTACATCCGCGAGATCAACGACGCCGGCGGACACGACTCGGCACTCGTCTTCGAGGCCGTGGTGGGTGGCAAGAAGATCACCGGGTGCGACTTCATCCACGTCGACGACGACGGCAAGATCGACGACCTCATGGTCATGGTCCGCCCGCTGTCGGGTGCGCAGGCCGTCGCCGCCGCGATGGGCGCGCAGTTCGATCAGATCGCCGCCGAAGCCGCTGCCGACTCCGAAGGGGCTGTCCAGTGAAACTCGGTCTGCAACTGGGCTACTGGGGCGCGCAACCGCCGACCCATCACGCCGAGATCGTCGCCGCGGCCGAGGCGTCCGGCTTCGACAGCATCTTCACCGCCGAGGCCTGGGGATCCGACGCCTACACCCCACTGGCGTGGCTAGGGTCGTCGACCGAACGTGTCCGGCTCGGGACGTCGGTGCTGCAGTTGTCGGCCCGTACCCCGACCGCCTGCGCGATGGCCGCGCTGACCCTCGACCACCTGTCCGGCGGGCGGCACATCGTCGGACTCGGGGTGTCGGGGCCGCAGGTCGTCGAAGGCTGGTACGGGCAGAAGTTCGCCAAGCCCCTCGCCCGGACCCGCGAATACATCGACATCATGCGCCAGGTGTGGGCCCGCGAAGCCCCCGTCAGCAGCGCCGGGCCCCATTACCCGCTGCCGTTCACCGGAGAAGGCGCATCGGGACTGGGCAAGTCGCTCAAGCCGATCACCCATCCGCTGCGCAGCGACATCCCGGTGATGCTCGGTGCCGAGGGGCCGAAGAACGTCGCGCTCGCGGCCGAGATCGCCGACGGCTGGCTGCCGCTGTTCTACACGCCACGGATGGCCGACACCTACAACGAGTGGCTCGACGAGGGCTTCGCGCGCCCCGGTGCACGACGCAGCCGCGAGGACTTCGAGGTGTGTGCCACCGCCCAGATCGTCGTCACCGACGACCGTGCGGGCACCTATGCCGCGATCAAGCCGTTCCTGGCGTTGTACATGGGCGGGATGGGCAGCGAGGACACCAACTTCCACGCCGAGGTCTACCGCCGCATGGGGTACTCCGACGTCGTCGACGAGGTGACCGCACTGTTCCGGAACAACCGCAAAGACGAAGCAGCACAGATCATCCCCGACGCCGTCGTGGACGACTCGGCGATCGTCGGCGACCTCGACCACGTACGCGAACAGATCAAGGTCTGGGAAGCGTGTGGGGTGACGATGATGCTCGTGTCGCCGGGAAGCGTCGCCGAGGTCGAACAACTCGCCGACCTCATCCGGTGATGCTCTCCCCCGCCCAGGTCACCGTCATCGATGCGGTGGTCTCATTCGACGCGCCGCTCGACGTCACTTTCGACTACCTCGCGGACCCGGCGAATCGTCCGGAGTGGCAGTCGAGTCTGCGGCGCGTCGACGACCTGCGGCCGATCGGTGACCGGGCGGGTGACGTCGGGACGAGCTGGACCGACGTCACCGTCGTACCCGGGGTGTCACCGCGGATGGAAGTGACTGTGTGCCAGGGGCATCGCGTGTGGCAGGAGATCGGGCGGTGGCGGTCGGTCGACGCGGTCCTGACGTTGACCTTCGCCGAGCGTGACGGTGGGAGCCGGGAAGGGGGCACCGATGTCCGTGCCGAGGTGGTGTTGACGGTGCCGGCGGTCGGCGGGTTGGTGCTGACCGCGGCGCGGTGGCCCGCCGCGCGAGCGGTGCGGGCCGATCTCGAGCGAGCCGCACGTGTTCTCGCCGGTCGTGGCTCTCGGTGAGTGGTCGCGGCTCGGGTAGCGTTCCCAGGGTGAACATCAAGAACGCGACACTCGTCCTCGGCACCGCCCTCGTCCTGGCCGTCGCCGGTTGCAGCTCCGACTCCGATTCCGGTTCGGGCACAACGGAACCCACGGGGACCGCGGCGACCGGCGGTGCTGAGACACCGGCAGGATCGGAGAGCTGCCCGAGCGCACCCGCGAACGCCGACGCCACACCGCAGTGGACCGAGCAGGGCACCACCGGCAGCCTGCAGATGGTCGCGTCCACAGCGACCCAGGCCCCGGACATCACCGTCGAGAACCCGTTCAGCGTCGATGCCACCCAGGTCAAGGTCCTCGTCGAAGGTGACGGCGCCGTCGTGCCAGAGACCGCTTCGGTGTCGGTCTGCTATGTCGGTGTGAACGGCCGCACCGGCGAGACCTTCGACAGCGCCTACGCAAACGGCTCCCCCGCCACCTTCCCGCTCGACGGCGTGATCCCGGGCTTCAGCAAGGCCATCGCCGGGCAGAAGGTCGGGTCCAAGGTGGGCGTCGCCATGACGTCGGCCGACGGCTACGCCTCCGGAAACCCCCAGGCGGGCATCGAGGTCGGCGACACGCTCGTCTTCGAGATCAGCATCCTCTCGGCGTCGTAAGGCGGTAGTTCCCGCAGCCTGCGAGGCAGCCTTCCCCTGCTCCCTGAGGTGCGAGCGCAGCCCCCCTGCTCCCTGAGGTGCGAGCGCAGCCCCTGCTCCCTGAGGTGCGAGCGCAGCGAGCCACGAAGGGCCCGTACCGATTTCGCGGTGCGGGCCCTTCGTGGCTCGTCGCTTGCGCTCCTCGCACCTCAGGGAGCAGAGGCAGGGGGCGTCGCTTGCGCTCCTCGCACCTCAGCCTGAATCCGTGGATGAGGTCTGGTCGGGTGAGGTCGCGGTGTTTGAGTGTCTGATTGTGTTGTGGGCGTGTGGTATTCGCTGACCTTGTGTCAGCTTTTTCACTGGGGTTCCTGGTCGTGGGTGGGCATGTGAGGGTTGAGGGGTCAGGTGGTGTGCACTGCGGCCCACAGGGCGGTGAAGGCGTGTTGGGTGGGCCAGTGGCGGGGTAGGTGCAGGACGGGTGTTCGTGCTGGTCGGGCTAGTCGGGCGGGTATCGCGATGAGTGTGCGGCGCAGCGTTGCGCCGCGGGCGGCGCGGAGTCTGGGGGTGGCGGTGAGTGCGGCGAGGGTGCGCATCAGGTTGTGGCTGATGGCGGTCAACGCCAGCCAGGCGGCGTTGGCGCCGAACATCCCGGAGGGTAGGTGTGCCAGCGGTCCGTCGATGAGGTCGGCGAACACGGTTTCGATGATGGCGTGGCGGCGGTGGGTGATGTCGGCGGTGACGGTGTCGTCGGTGGTGTTGGTGAAAAACGAGTGGTATCGCCAGGCGGGCATCAGGGTGTCGGTGTTGGCGGGGTGGTGGGCTTTGACCCGGCGCACGATGAGTCGGGCGGTGACCGGCTGTGATGACTGGGGTTGCACGGTGTGCAGGGTTTCGGCGACTTCGGCCTCGGAGATCAGTTCGCCGGTGTCGGGGTCGGTGACCGCGCCGGGGTAGTGCACCGGGGTCCAGGCGTCGTCTCCGATCGCGGTGATGGCGCGGGTGATCGCGGTGTTGGTGCGCAGGACCAGCGAGAACGTCGCTGCGAGGCGTTGGCAGGTGCGCATCACCGCGGCGGTGCCATAAGCGGAGTCGCCGCGTACGGTGATCTCCCCGCTTGCCCCACACTGCCGTGCAGTAGTGAGGGTTTCAGCGATCATCTTCGCGGCCCCGCTACCGGAGGCGCAGCGGCCGGCGCGCAGCCAGGCGTTGGCGATCACCGGTGGATGATCGGGTGCGGACAGAGTGGTGATCAGCGGGGACAGACCTTTGCGCAGGAGTTCACGTCCAGCGATCTTGGCGTGCCCGTAGGAGGCTCCGGCCTTGTGGTAGCCGTAGACCGGGCGCAGCAGCGAGTCGATGTCGACAAACACCCGGGACCCGTCGGTGGGTAGCAGGTCAGCGGTGGCGCACATCGCTGGTAGTGCCCGGGTCATCACCGCGTTGAGTTGTCGGGCATGGCCGGGGGTGAACTCGCGCAGCGTTTGTCCGATCGTGGCTGGGGCGTACACGTGGTCGAACAGGCGGGTGTGCCCACCACTGCGAACCATCCCGAGGTCGTCGATACTGTCAGCACCGCAACAGAATCCGGCGATCACGGTCAACAGTTTCGCCTTGAGGTTGGCCCCGGCCGAGGCGACCTGGGTGGTGCCGAGATCGACCCGGTCGTCCAGCAGAGACGCCAACCCGGTCGACTCGGCCACCGCCATGACCGGTACCAGCCCGGCGTGCGACACCAGGTTGTCGTCGTCGAAGACAGCGGATGTGGCGGTGAACTTGTGCGATACTTTCACTGAAAGTGCCTTCTGAGCTGGAATGTTTTGTGTCTCAACACCACCAATCATTCCAGCTCAGAGGGCATTTTCACGTTATCGACACCCCGCACCCATCCACGGATCCAGGCTCAGGGAGCAGAGACAGGGGCGTCGCTTGCGCTCCTCGGGGGCTGTCAGATCTTGCGGTGCCGCAGGTTGATCGGCAGACCGTCGGCGGGGGTCGGTCCGGTGCCGTAGGTCAGTTCCGGGCGGTAGTCGGCCGGGACGTCCCACTCGAAGCGCAGCAGCATCTGGTGCAGGATCGACTTCACTTCCATGCCACCGAAATACAGGCCGATGCACTTGTGTGCGCCGCCGCCGAAAGGCGCCCACGCGAACCGGTGGACCTTGTCTTCGCGACGTTCGGCCGAGAAACGTTCGGGGTCGAAGTGGGTGGGGTTGGGCCACCACTCCTTGCGCAGCATCGTCGCCCACGGGTGGATGGCGAGCAGGGTCCCCTTCGGGATGTAGTGGCCGCAGATCTCGGTGTCCTCGATCGCCATGCGGAAGAGCATGCCGACGGGGGCGTTGAGGCGCAGGGTCTCCTTGAACGCCAGCTCCATGCTGGGCAGCTCGTCGACGTCGTCGTAGTCGATCGTCGGCTTGTCGAGGGCGAGGGATTCTTGGCGCAGACGCTCCTGCCACTCAGGATGGCGGCCGAGGAAGTAGGTCAGCATCGACAGCGCGATGGTGCTGGTGTCGTGCGCCGCCATCATCACGAAGATCATGTGGTTGACGATGTCCTCGTCGGAGAACGTCTCACCCTCGTCGCTCTCGGCGTTGCAGAGGACGCTGAACAGGTCGTCGGCATCGTTGCCGCGACGCAGCGGGATCTCCGAGCGGAAGTACTCCTGCAGCGCCTCGCGGCCCCGGAGTCCCTGCGCCCAGGTCCAGTTGCCGACGTCCTTGCGGACCATCGCCTGGCCGCCGCGGACCGCAGCCTCGAAGGCATGCTCCAGGCGGTGGGCCTCGGACTCGCTGACGTGCGCACCCATGAACACCTCGGTCGCCAGCGACAGGGTGAGATCCTTGGTGCGCGAGTACATCCTGAACCCGTTGCCGACCTCCCAGTTGGCGAGGGTTTTCTCGATGTGCGGCGTCATGATGTCCAGGTAGCCGGTGAGCCGCGGCCGGCTGAACGCCTGCTGCATGATGCGGCGGTGCTGCATGTGCTCGTCGAAGTCCATCAGCATGACGCCCCGGCGGAAGAACGGCCCGATCATCGGTTCCCAGCCGAGCTCGCTGGAGAAGGCCTTCTTGCGGTTCATCCAGACCGCTTCGATCGCGTCCGGGCCGACAAGCGTGACCATGTTCATGCCCAGCGCACCCGACCACGAGACCTCGCCGTACTTCTCGAACCGGTCCATCGCCGACTTCAGCGGGTCGACCAGCGCCTCGAGCGTGTTGCCGAGCCACGGGATCCCCGGGTCACCCATGACCGGCTTGAGGTCGGACCCGGCGGGTGGCTCGGCCAGCGGGCGCTCCGAGCTCGGGTACATGCTGCTCGCCTTCGCCAGCACGCTTTGGATCTGCTTCTTCCGACTCGTCATGAACCTGCCACTCCCCGTTGATCCGATGTGCGTTACATCACTGTGCACCAGTGGAACGGATTTTAGCGCTTGTTTCAAGGGGATCGCGCAGACGAGGTGTTCGGGCAGGTTGTGCGAGCGTGTCGGCGCCTCTCCGGGCGGCGAGCACGCGTGGCGCGGACGATCCCAGGGCGATGAGGACCACCAGGCCCCAGAGCAGGTACGACGACCCGATGACGTGCTGCCACCAGGACCAGGACAGCTCGGCGTCGTACCGCTGCGGGATGCGCTGATGCGGCGCGACGGCGAAGATGACCAGTCCGGTGCCGAACAGCCACCACCAGATCGTCGACGCCGTTGGCCGCGTCGCGAGGTAGGTGAGCAGGATCAGCAGCGGGACCACCCACACCCAGCTGTGGTCCCAGGCGACCGGCGAGCAGAACAGCGCGGCGAAAGCGACCGCGATCAGGGCCGCCACGTCGTGCGGTGTCGTCGTTCGAGGGTCTGCCGGTGCCGCGGACACCAGACGCCACGCCACCCACGCGATGAGCAATCCGACGACCAGCGAGACGAGGAACCATGCGAGGTCGGATTCCGCACCCAGGCGTCCGAGTTCACCCTTGATCGACTGGTTGTTCGCGAAGTGTGGGCTCCCGATCCGGTCGGTGTCGAAGAGGGTCGACGTCCAGTAGGTCGTCGAGTCGTCCGGTGTCAGCAGATGGCCCAGTGCGGCGTAGCCGACCGCCGAGAGCGCAGCCACTCCCAGTGCACGCCAGTCCCGCCGGACGAAGAAGTACAGCAGGAAGACCGCGGGAGTCAGCTTGATCGAGATGGCGAGACCGACGAGGAGTCCGTTCCACCACCTGCCCCGGCCCAACAGGGCGTCGACGACGACGAGCGTCATCAGCACGATGTTGATCTGTCCGAAGTTGAGAGTGTCGCGGACCGGCTCGAGCCAGAGACCGACCGTCGCGGCCGCCGTTGCGAGCCACCACAGGTCGGAGGCCGATCGGTCGAGGAGGCGCGACAGCACGATCCGGCACACCACGAGCAGACAGCCGATGGACATCGCCGTGAACAGGGCCTGCCCGACTGCCAGCGGGACGAGGGTGAACACCGAGAACAGCGCGGCGGCCAGCGGCGGATAGGTGAAGGGCAGACTCGCGCCCTCGGCCAGCGGTGGCAGGACGCCGTACAGCTCGTCGCCGTCGAGCAGGACCTGACCACCCATGCGGTAGACGTCGAAGTCGATGCGATACGGGGCGGGCGGCTGATTCGGCAGGACGACGATCGCGACCACCGAACTGATGAGGAAGGCGGCGAGAGTCGCCCATCGTGCCCAGGGCGTCTCCAGGTAGCGATCCAGCGAACTCCGGGTGGTTCCAGCAGCAGTCACGAGCCCTCACTTCCGAGCGGGATCGTATCGCGGGGCGCGCCCTGCGCATCGGAGCGGAGTCTGGGACCGGCCGTCGTTCGGTAGGTGTCAGGCCGCGCCGGCGCTGCGTCGAGGAGCGCGTGCCGGAGTCCGGGACTCTGCCGGGTAACCGTCGAGCATGATGGTCGCGACCGCGCCGAGCGCACGGTCCCATGCCAGCGTCATGGCCGGAGTCCACGAGTCGCCGGCGATCTCGCTCATGGCGGCGATCATGCATTCCGCGACTGCCGTGTACATCGGCCGCGTGACGCCGAACCCGGCGTGCCGACGCCCCAGCGCGTGCAGCGTCGTCGTCAGCCACTCGGCGTCGTCGACATGCTTCACCACCGACACGACCACGTTCCGCAACATCTCGGCCTGGGTGCGACTGTCTCGGCCGAACATCGCACGGACCGTGGGATAGCGGTCGAACAGGATCTCGTAGAAGCGAACGGTGAGTCCCGAGTCGGGCAGGTCGACGAGGGCCAGGCTCTCTTCGAGCAGTTGCTTGTCCATGTGCGGACTTTGCTGCCCGGGCATTGCGGCTGGACTCGCGACGCGGAAGGCAGAGGTAACAGTGGTCTCACATCGAGGCCAGCCCAATGTGAGGTTCGGGATGCTTCGGTGCCGATGGTTCTCAGGTGTCCCAATCGATCGAGCCGGCCATGTCCAGAAGCCGGCGTCGGCGCGCCTCCCCCGTTGCGCCCACCCAGGCGATGAGTCCGTAGACGTGTGCACGAAAGTCCGGGTGGTCATCATGATTCTGCGACGACGCCCCGTGGCGGCGCGCGTTGTGAAGCAGGGCCCTCAGATTGTCGTAGTCGGATCTCGCGACCTGGGGTCGGTCGTTGACGACCAGGCCGGCAAGGCGTTGGCGCTGATGGCTGTACATGATCCGGACCTTGCCCGGGTGGACGGTGAAACGCTCGTCCTCGACGATCCGGAGCATCGTCCAGAGCGCACGGTCGGCGTTTATCGCGTCGCCGGAGATCGCGAGGTCGTCGCCGTACCGGGTGTACCGGAGACCGTTGCGGCGGGCATAGCCGTCCAGGCGCTGGTCGAGTGGTCGCATCACGAGGTTGGCCAGATGCGGCGAGGTCGGCGCACCCTGAGGCAGGTGCCGGTCCCGTAGTAGCACCGCATGTTCGCGATCGAGTCCGCGAAGTTCGTCCACAGGCGTCGCCGTGGTGCACAATTCGGCGAGCAGGCGCGCGATGTGTGGCTGATAGCCGACGTCCCGGAAGACCGCACGGACACGCTGGACGGTGATGGTCTCGAAGCAGTGCCGTAGGTCGACGCGCACGACCGCGGGCCGGTCCGTGTGCGGCCAGGCGAAAGCAGCCGGCGATGACCCGGGCACGAAACCGCGGGCCGCCGGGTGTGCCGGGATGCGTTCGACCAGCCGTCTGAGAAGACGCCGCTGCGTTTCTCGCATCCGCGGCTTCGGAGCTTCGATGACGCGAACACCGTCGCGTTTCTCACGGCGCCAGATGCGGTAGTGCCGCAGCGGAGGACGCGCGGTCCGCAACCACTGGCCCCGGTCGGCGAACCACTCGAGCTCCGGGACGGTGAAGTCGAGCCAGTGCGCGAACTGCTCCACATCGTAGAGATCAGGCAGGTCGTCGAGCACTGTGCCCGTCGACTCCGGCTCGTGGAGCAGGATGGGCTGACCGACCGCGGGGGCCGGGTGTGTCCATGGCAGGAGGGCCTCGATCATCACGGTCGCGGGGTGGCGCGGTTCGTGTGGTGAGAGGTCGAAGATCCGTGCGGCCACGTCCGTGGTGACGTCAGCGGGCAGAACCGCGCGCAACGCGGTGAGCACCTCCGGCCACGTCCAGGCGGAATAGGTCCGCGAAAACGCTGCAGCGACTTCGGCTGCCTCGTTCGCGTCCAGAAAAGGCTCGGTCACGGCATCGTCGTGTGTCGGCGTGAGGGGTCTCGGTGATGAACGACGGGTGTAGTGACCAGAACTGTGATGCAGCGGCGCCGGGTGGCACGTGGAGCGTGCGCGCCGGCGTCGGACGCAGGAACCAGCTGTGAATTGCACCCAGGGGTTACCCCTGAGACGGATCGCGACGATCCACTCTCACCTCGCCCGTCGTTCATCAACCGACATGCTGCCACGGCGGTGGGACAACTCGGTGGAACGACGGGACGTGCGCGGGTCACCTGCGGCGGCTGCCGCTGGTGCAGTTGGCGAGAGTGCCTCGTGGGCGGCCGTTCTGCGGCTCGTCAGTGGCCGCACTGCATCTGAGGAACCTCTGGGTTGGCGGATCTCGTGGATGCATTGGTGCTCGCGTCGCTCCTGCATCGACTGAACCGTGGTCGCTGAATGTCGTTCCCCGTCATCACGGCCACGGCGTGGCCCTTGAATTGATGACCTCGGTGCTCGGCGGTACCGGCGTCCCGGCCTACCTGTGGGTTGTACGCGACAACGCACGGGCCGTGGCGTTCTACCGCAAACACGGCTTCGAACTCGACGGTGGCACACGCTACGACCCCGACTGGGACCGCCACGAAGTACGCATGACCACCACATAGGGATAAGGGACGAGAAACAACTCACATCGAAAAGGTGCAAGAACGACGCCGAGCCACTCCTACGGCGTTCGCCGGGCGTGCTCCACATCCGCGGACGCAGAAGCGCAAGTTGCCGATTGAAAGCCGACTTGCGGCCCGAATCGCGATACGGCTGTGACGGGAGTTCACCACTGTCAACGATTTACGCACAGTCGACGAAATCGACTGCACAGTCGAATATTTCGCGATCCCGGGCTTGTGGAAACTCCTCGAAATCGAACGAATGTGGATCTCCTGATCTGAAAGTGGGCGGTTTTCGGTCAGTTTCGATGTGGGAGTTCTGGGCATGCGCCGCCCCTGGTGAGGTTCGCCATCGCGATCAAAGCGTCGGGAGTGTGAAATCCGTACGACCGCTTTGTCAATGACCGCAGATGGCAGTTCGTTGCTTCGACTCGCGCATTGCTCATCTGACACTCGACCGCGTTAAAGATCTGGACCTCACGTTTACGGATACTCGGCGCCAGGGTGCGAATCTCTGGTATGTCACAAGCCTCCGCCTTCTTCAACCACCGCCGCAACGGCGCCCAACATGACAAGTAGGCACCTGAAAGTATGTGCCGTATCTCTTCTTTCATCTGATACGCACGGGCCAGCACACTGTTGGCATCGCTGACCACGATGGACTGCAACCGCTCCTGGTTCTCGGTGAGGCTGTCAGGATTCTTCAACAACGCCCACCTCAACCGGCCACGTTCCACCTTCGACAAGCCGGCTATCCGACTCATCACCCGAGACCGGCACCGGTCCAACGCCTGATTGACCCACTGCAGCACATGAAATGGGTCCATACACCAGTACGCCCCCGGCGCCTGCTCGGCGAGGACCGCACCGATGTACTCGGCGCCATCAGCACTGATATGGGTGATCCTGCGTGCGCGCACATCACCCAGTTCATCAAAGAACCGCTCGATCGTCTCCTTTTTGGCGCCCTCACCCGCCCATACCAACTGACCTGTGTCATGATTGACCACGACAACCAGGTACCGGCGGCCCTTGCGATAGGCGATCTCATCGATACCGATGCGCCGCAACCCGTTCAAGCGTTTAGTGAGTCCGACATGGTCGTCGACCACGCGCTCGACGATACGAGATACCGTCCGCCAGGAGACCCGCAGATAGGCACTGACCGCGGTCATCGGGGCGTGCGCGCACAGCCATGCGACGGTGTCGTCGAACGCCCTGGTCATCTTCGCTTCCGGACGTGCCCACGGAACCAACTCAGTCTTCACATCATGGCGAGGACACTGCACACGCTTGGCGGGCAACTCGAGGAAGCACCGCCAACCGCCCATGTCGAGATGTCGCCACCGTCGCGGCGCCGCAGGTTGATCGTAACCAGGGCAGCGCTTCTTACATTGCGGGCACCGTGATCGTGCGTTCTTGTGCAGTTCCAGCGACACGACCACCATCTGCCCGCGGTCATCCTCATCGAACCTGACACCCACAACACGGGCACGCTCGATTCCGAGCAACTTCTGCAGTACTCTGACAGTGCGCAACGCCCACTCCTTTGGTCTTGTTCTTCGCAAATCAAAACCTAAGCGAGACTGGGCGTTGCGTGCGTTAGGCTCGCGAAAAGGAACCCACTTCGACGTCAGAAGAGCCACGAATGTTCCTGTACCTTGGAGTCATGCCAGAGCTCACCACCCTCCTCGATCAGCTCATCGAGACCGCACCGCCCGCCGACGACTCCACGGGCACAGCAACATTCGACGCGTTGAACGTGCTCCGGTTGATACGCAACGCCGTCGATCACCAGATCGTCACCCACACAGCGCAACTCGACGAACTCGAAGTCGCACACAACGCAGGTGGCACCACCCGGCGGCTCTTGATCGAGATGGGACACGCACCCGCCATCGCCTCACGCATCATGCGAAGCGTCGACGGCCTGCCCACGCTGCCCGCCCTGGCACGTCACGCCGCCGACGGACGCCTGTCATCGGAAATCGTCGATGCCATCGTCCGCGGGATGTCGCACATCGACAAACGCTGTCCCGACGGACTTTCCGACAACTACAGGAGTTCGTACGAGGTCGAACTCCTCGGCCAAGCACTCTCCGGTGCGACACCGGCGCAAGTGCTTGAACACTCCCGTACGATCGCCAACACCCTTGCCGACGCCACCGACACCGCCATCCCCGCGGCCGAGGACTCGTCGTTGAACACCGTCAACGTCCACACCACCGACGACGGCCGAATCGACATCCGCGCCGACCTCACCCAGGTCGTCGGCGAGAAGTTTCTCGCGATGATCGACGAACGTTCCTGCCCACGACCTGAACCCGACGGCGCGGACGACCGACGCACCGCTGAGCAACGCCGTGCCGACGCCTTCGAGTTGATCCTCGACCAAGCCTCATTGGGTGCGAGCATTGACAGCATCGGCAGTCCCCGCACGCAGCTGTTGGTGACCATCCCCGCCGCCGGCGCCGACCCGGCAACCCTGCCGTGGACTGGATCCGTCAGCCAGGCAACCGCGAAACGACTGTCGTGCGACGGGTCGTTGACCGAGATCGTCCTCGACAGTGAGGGAGTTCCATTGCAGATGGGGCACGCCCGGCGGTTGTTCCCGGCGCACCTACGTAAAGCCGTGATCGTCAGAGATGGCTGCTGCATCAAATGTGGTGCGCCGCCGGCGCATACGCAAGTCCACCACATCGAGCACTGGGCCGACGGCGGTCCCACCGACCTCGACAACGGGTGCCTGCTCTGCCAACGCTGCCACACCCAGGTCCACCATCACGGCTGGGACGTCGTGATGGGCTTCGACCGGCATCCCTGGCTGGTCCCGCCCGCATCGATCGACCCACAACGACGGCCCATGCCCGCCCACAACCGGCGCACCATGCGACTCGACAACGCCGCCTGACCCCCGCCGATCACACTTTCGCGTAGCACCTTCCGCACCCGGCCTGGCCGGACCACTTCCGTCCCTTGACAACTCCATAGTGGGATAGCAAACGCCGAGAGTTGGAAGCTATGCTCGCTGGGTGCGAACGTGCCAGCGTCGCCCTGCTCGCTGAAGCGCGAGCTTGCGAGCGTTACGAAAGTTTCACAGTCTCGGTCGCCGGAACCTTCGTGGCTCGTCGCTTGCGCTCCTCGCACCTAAGGGAGCGGAGGGGCGGACGCTGTGCACCCCAGGGGGCAAGGGCATCGCCATGGCTCCTCGCACGTCAGGGTGCATCGCCATCGCTCGTCGCACCTCAGTGTCTGCGGACTGGCGGCCGTCGTGGTCCCGGAGAGACCTGTCCCGAGGTTGCGGGCTGCAGGTCCGCGCTACTTCGACCCAATGTGCGCTAGTTGTATCAGGCGCAGATCCAGGTAGGTAGCGACCTGTTGGGCCGCCTCACCGCCAGCCGCGGAACTCTACCCGCGGGGGCGCACCGTCCTCAGCCAGCGCGATCGCCTGGCGCGCGCCTACCACTCTCGTGACCGACAGACCTCAACTCGACTGGTGGACCTCGATCGAAGTCCACCAGTCGAGATGAGGTTCATCGGTCGAATTGGTCACCGGCGCAACGAGTAAGTCACGTCGACTCCTCACCTCGCGGGGGTGGGGGTTCTGCGGTTCTTCGGATCTGGGAGCGACGGCACCGCTATGGCTCCACCCGTGGGCGCGCGCTTCTGTGCGTCTGCAGGTCAGGGACTTGCGCGTTCCTCAGTCTCAGGCCCCGACGTAGTCGGCGAGGTGCTCGCCGGTGAGTGTGGACCGGTCGGCGACGATGTCGGCCGGCGTGCCCTCGAAGACGATCCTGCCCCCGTCGTGACCGGCGCCGGGGCCGAGGTCGATGATCCAGTCGGCGTGTGCCATGACGGCCTGGTGATGTTCGATGACGATCACCGACTTCCCGGAGTCGACGAGACGATCGAGGAGTCCGAGGAGCTGTTCGACGTCGGCGAGGTGGAGGCCGGTAGTCGGCTCGTCGAGGATGTAGACGTCACCCTTCTCCCCCATGTGGCTGGCCAGCTTCAGTCGCTGACGTTCGCCACCCGACAGGGTCGTCAGCGGCTGGCCGACCTTGATGTAGCCGAGCCCGACGTCGACCATCCGATGCAGGATCTTGTGCGCTGCCGGGAGTTTGGCGTCCCCGTCGGCAAAGAAGGCCTCCGCCTGGGCGACCGACATCTCGAGCACCTCACTGATGTTGCGGCCGCCGAAGGTGTACTCGAGCACCTCGGCCTGGAATCGCTTGCCCTCGCACACCTCGCAGGGCGCGGCGACGCCGGCCATCATCGCGAGGTCGGAGTAGACGACGCCCGCGCCGTTGCAGTTGGGGCAAGCGCCCTCGGAGTTGGCGCTGAACAGTGCCGGCTTCACGCCGTTGGCCTTGGCGAAGGCCTTGCGGATCGGTTCGAGCAGACCGGTGTAGGTCGCCGGATTGGAACGCCTCGACCCCTTGATGGCGCTCTGGTCGATGGAGACGACCCCGTCTTCCTTGGCCACCGTCGAGTTGATCAGGGAACTCTTTCCGGAGCCGGCGACGCCGGTGAGCACGACGAGCACGCCGAGAGGGATGTCGACATCGACATCGCGCAGGTTGTTCGCGTCGGCCCCACGGACCTCGAGATGTCCACTCGGCGTCCGGACCTCGTCCTTGACGGCTGCGCGGTCCTCCAGGTGGCGCCCGGTGAGCGTGTCCGCGGCCCGCAGTTCCTCGACGGTGCCCTCGAAGACGATCTCGCCGCCGTCGGTGCCGGCGCCCGGACCGATGTCGACGACGCGGTCGGCGATAGCGATCACCTCGGGCTTGTGCTCGACCACGAGGACCGTGTTGCCCTTGTCGCGCAAGGCCCGCAGCAGGTCGTTCATCCGGGTGATGTCGTGCGGATGGAGGCCGATCGACGGTTCGTCGAAGACGTAGGTCACGTCGGTCAGCGACGAACCCAGGTGACGGATCAGCTTGGTGCGCTGGGCCTCCCCACCGGACAGGGTGCCGGCCGGGCGTTCCAGCGACAGGTAGCCGAGACCGATGTCGACGAACGCGTCGAGATGATCGCGCACCGCCGCGATCAGGGGTGCCACCGACGGGTCGTCGAGGTCGGCAACCCATTGGGCGAGATCGCTGATCTGCATCGCACACGCATCGGCGATGCTGATGCCCTTGATCTTCGACGACCGCGTTTCCGCCGTGAGGCGGGTGCCCTCACAGTCCGGGCACTTCGCGAAGGTGATCGCGCGGTCGACGAAGGCACGGATGTGCGGCTGCATCGCCTCACGGTCCTTGCTCAGCATCGACTTCTGGATCTTCGGGATCAGACCCTCGAAGGTGATGTTGATGCCTTCGACCTTGATCTTCGTGGGCTCTTTGTACAGCAGGTCGTTGAGTTGCTTCTTGGTGTACTTCGCGATCGGCTTGTCGGGGTCGAAGAAGCCGCAGCCCCGATAGATCCGGCCGTACCAGCCGTCCATCGAGTAACCGGGAATGGTCAGCGCGCCCTCGTTCAGGGATTTCGACGAGTCGTAGAGCGCGGTGAGGTCGAAGTCGGAGACGTCTCCGCGACCCTCGCATCGCGGGCACATACCACCGGTGATGGAGAAGCTCCGGCGTTCCTTGACCTGCTGGCCGCCCTTCTCGATCGTGACCGCACCCGCCCCGCTGATCGAGGCGACATTGAACGAGAACGCCTGCGGTGAGCCGATGTGCGGAGTTCCCAAGCGGCTGAACA
This sequence comes from Gordonia sp. G4, assembly GCF_057770005.1. Classification (NCBI taxonomy): domain Bacteria; kingdom Bacillati; phylum Actinomycetota; class Actinomycetes; order Mycobacteriales; family Gordoniaceae; genus Gordonia; species Gordonia sp. G4. The sequence continues at coordinate 4,237,466 of NZ_CM173442.1, read as the reverse complement.
GGATACGCAGCATCGCGTTGGCATCGGTGGCCGTACCCACGGTCGACCGGACGTTGGCACCCATGCGTTCCTGGTCGACGATGATCGCGGTCGTCAGACCTTCGAGGATGTCGACGTCCGGGCGAGCCATCGAGGGCATGAAACCCTGGACGAACGCGCTGTACGTCTCGTTGATGAGGCGCTGGGATTCCGCGGCAATCGTGCTGAAGACCAGGGAGCTCTTCCCGGAACCGGACACACCGGTGAACACCGTCAGCCGCCGTTTGGGCAGATCGACGCTGACGTCCTTGAGGTTGTTCTCGCGTGCCCCGTGGACGCGGATGAGGTCGTGCGTGTCGGCGGGGTGGACATCGGCACTCGGTGCGGCGCCGTCCTGCTCGGCGGACCTTGATGCGGATCGGGCAGGCCGGGCGGTGCGCGTTGCTGGGCTCATCGTCTCTCCATCAGGGCAACGACCACCGGTCGACGGTCGTCATGGTTCGGGGCACTCGTGTCGTTCCGGGGGTTCGGCTGCGCGGGGGGTGTGCGCGGACTCCCGGTCGATCTAACCAGGGTGGAGGGCACGGCCGCGGAGAGTTGTCCATCGACGGCGGCGACGAGTGCGTCCGACGGCGGGAATCGACCGGGTCCGCACATCTCTCAGCCGGCCTGGTCGATACGGATGAGGTTGCCCGCCGGGTCACGGACGGCGGCGTCGCGCACGCCGTACGGCTGATCCATCGGTTCCTGCACGATGTCGACGCCACTGCCCTGCAGCTTCTCGAACAGGCCGTCGAGGTCGTCGGTCGCCAGCGTCAGGGCACCGTAGCTTCCCTTGGCGATCAGTTCGAGGATCGTCTGACGCTCGTCGTCGGTGATGCCGGGGTCGGCGGCCGGCGGATGCAGGACGATCGACGTACCCGGCTGTCCGGGCGGGCCGACGGTCAGCCACCGCATGCCGTCGTATCCGACGTCCTTGCGGAGTTCGAAGCCGAGGAGGTCGCGGTAGAAGGCGAGGGCCGCTTCGCCGTCGGTGTGTGGGAGGAAGGTGTATTGGATCGTGATGTTCATGGGATCAGGCTAGGCAGTCTCATCCACGCTGTGCTTCTCGATTCCTGATCGGTCTGGTGATGTTCTTCGCCAGGCACGCCGGTATCCCATCCGTCGCGTCGGCCGACTGTTCGCGGTACACCGTCGGCGGGACCCCGACGAGTTCGGTGAACCGGGTGCTGAAGGTGCCCAGCGAGGAACAGCCGACCTCGAAGCAGACCTCGGTGACGCTCAGGTCGCCGCGCCGGAGCAGGGTCATGGCGCGTTCGATACGACGAGTCATCAAGTACGAGTACGGCGATTCGCCGTAGGTCTGACGGAACTTCCGACTCAGGTGACCCGCCGACATGTTCGCCCCGCGCGCGAGCGCCTCGACGTCGAGCGGTTGCGCGTACTCGCGATCGATGCGGTCGCGGACCTGACGCAGCAAGGTCAGATCGCGCAGGCGCTGATCGGAATCGGTTCGCGGCACGAGTAGATCGTAATGCGCTGACGATCTGCTGCGCAGACGGTTCAGACCTCGAGTACTGCGGCTATGTCGGTGCCGAGTGCGTCGAGACGATGGGCGGCCTCCGCACGGGGTACGACGCCGTCCGGGCAGTCGAGCACGACCTCCAGGTAGCACTTCAGCTTGGGTTCGGTGCCCGAGGGACGGACGACGACGCGGTCGTCGGCTGCGGTCCGCAGCAAGATGCCGTCCGTCGGCGGCAGGTCGGCCGATCCGTGTGCGAGGTCCAGTTTCTCCACCACCGGCGACCCGGCGAGGTGATCGATGGACGTGGACCGAAGGCGCCCCATCATCTTGCCGATGAGGGCGGTGTCCTCGACGCGGATCGTCATCGGTGCGGTGGCGTGCAGGCCGTGGCGGCGCGCCAGGCGGTCGAGTTCGTCGGAGAGCGTACCGCCATCGCGGGCCAGTTCCTCGACCAGCGAGATCACCCGGACCATCGCACCGATGCCGTCCTTGTCGCGGACGGTGCCGGGGTCGGTGCAGTACCCGATCGCCTCCTCGTAGCCGAAGCGGAGGCCGGGTGTGCGGGCGATCCATTTGAACCCCGTGAGCGTCGCCGTGAACCGCAGTCCGTGATCCGCGGCGATACGGCCCAGCATCCGGCTCGACACGATCGAACTCGCCAGAGTGTCCCCGACTCGGGTCGAGTCACGCGCCGCCTGCTCCCCCAGCAACCCGCCGATCTCGTCACCCGTCAATTGCCGCCAGTGCCCGTCGGGACCGGGTGTGGCGACCGAGCATCGGTCGGCGTCGGGGTCCAAGGCGATCACGACGTCGGCGTCGACGTCGCGGGCGAGAGCCAGCGCGAGATCGAGTGCGCCGGGTTCCTCCGGGTTGGGAAACGGCACCGTCGGGAAGTCCGGGTCGGGATCGGACTGCGCCGACACGACATGCACGTCGCCGATTCCCGCGGCCCGCAACACATCTCGGGCAACCGAGCCGCCGACCCCGTGCAGCGGGGTCAAGACGACGCGGACCGGTGACGGACCGGGGTCGGTCCGTAACCCTGAGGTGCGCTCGATGTAGGTGCGGACGACCTCGTCGTCGAGGTGGATCACCGCTGCGGGGACACGCGGCACCTCGTCGGCGGGCGGCGCCTGCGCGATCCGGTCCGCGATGTCGGCGTCGGCGGGCGAGATGATCTGGACTCCCCGGCCCGCGTCGTCGGTGGCGCGGCCACCGAGGTAGACCTTGTAGCCGTTGTCGGCCGGCGGGTTGTGCGAGGCGGTGATCATCACCCCGGCGTCGCAGCGCAGCGATCGCGTCGCGTGGGCGGTCACCGGGGTCGGCAGTCGGGGCGGCAGTGCGAAGACGGTGAGCCCCTGCGCGGCAAGCACATCGGTCGCCGCGTCGAAGAACTCGGCGGATCCGTGCCGGGCGTCGCACCCGACCACTACGCGCGCGTCGGGACCGACCGTGTCGAGCAGATACCGGGCGAGCCCGGCAGTCGCCCGGGTGACGACGGCGACGTTCATCCGCGACTCGCCCGCCCCGACCTCACCGCGCAGGCCCGCGGTCCCGAAGGTCAGCGGCCCGCCGAAGCGTGACGCGAGTTCCTCGGCGGCAGCGTCGTCGCCGGCCTCGGCTGCGTCGATCAGTTCGGTGAGCGTGGCTCGGGTCGACGGATCGGGATCGTGGTCTCGCCAGTGTCGTGCGGTCTCGATCGTCGTCACCGGATGCGGCGGCCGGGCTCGACGCGGTCGCCCAACGCGACGCGGGCGCCACGCAGGATCTGGGTGTCCATTCCGACGAGTGTGATCTTGTCCGTGGGTACCGGGCGCGTCCGGGGGTGCCCGCCGATCACCGCATTCGGGCCGACGCGAACCCGTTCGTCGAGCACCGACCATGCGACCGAGGCGCCGGCGCCGATGACGGCGTCGGCGAAGACCACCGAATCGGCCACCACCGCGCCCTTCTCCACGACCACCCCCGGTCCGAGGACGCTGCGCCGGACGGTCCCGAGAACGTGGGCGCCGCCGCTGACCAGACTGTCCTCGACGACCGCCCCGGCCTCGATACGCGCGGCCGGTCGTTGGGGTTGATTGGTGAGGATCGGCCGGTCGCTGCGGAAGACGTCGATCGACCCCGAGATGAGGTCGCGATGTGCCTGAAGGTAGGTCTCCGGACGACCGGCATCGATCCAGTAGCCCGGCATCGCGTGGGCGACCGTCTTGCCGCGGTCGACGAACCAGGGCAACAGATGCTCGCCGAAGTCGCCCAGGCCGGTGTCGTCCTTCGGCGAACCCTCCGTCGTCCGCCTCTCGAGATACTCCAGGCCTTCGATGAGGGCGGCCGGGTCGTAGACGAAGATCTCGGTCGCGATCGTGCGGGTGGTGGCGCGCTCGGGCTTGTAGCGGAACTCGCGGACCGTCCCGTCGCGGCGGGTCTTGACGGTGGCGTGCTGGGCGGCCTCGTCGAGCGGGCAGGTGGTGGTGACGACGGTGCACTCGGCCCCGTGCCGGCGATGGGTCTCGATGGCATCGCGGAAGTCGAAGTCGTAGACGTGGTCGGCGCTCATGACGATGACCTCGGCCGGAGCGTGGGCGGCGATGCGACCGCGGATGCGATACAGCAGGTCGGCGTTACCGGTGGCGAATCCGTCTTCGGTCTCCGCGGCGTCGGTCTGTTCCGGTGTCACGACGCGTAGCCCGCCGCTCGTGCGGTCCAGGTCCCAGGGACGTCCGCCCGCCACGATCTGCGTGATGGTCTCGGCCTCGTACTGCACGCACAGCCACACGTCGTCGATGTGACTGTGATGCAGATTGGACAGCGGAAAGTCGATCAGCTGATAGTTGCCCGCGAACGGCAACGCGGGTTTCGCGCGCCGGTCGGTCAGCACCTCCATCCGCGAACCACGTCCACCGGCCTGCACGATCGCGAGAACCTCCGAATAACGCATCACCCCAGTCTGCCGCACGCCGCCGGGTTTGCCGGGATAGCGCGCCCGTGGAGCTGTCGGTGGCATGCTCGATCACGAGGCCCGCGGGCCGGTCTGATGAGGGAGGTACGCCGTGACCCGCATTCGCCGGGCCGAGCACGCGACGAAGGAGCGTGTCGAGGTCGACTGTCTCGTCGTCGGCGGTGGGATCGTCGGTCTGGCCGTGGCACGGTCGTTCGCCCTGCAAGGGCGCGAGGTCGTCGTCTTGGAGGCTGGGGATTCCGTTGCGCGCAAACGACGTCGCGGAGTTCGGAGGTCATCCACGCCGGCATCTACTATCCCGAGGACAGCCTGAAGGCGAGGTTGTGCGTCGAGGGCCGGGAACGGTTGACGCGCTTCTGCGATGAGCACGACGTGTCGTGGGCGCGGCCGGGCAAGCTCATCGTCGCCACCGACGACACCCAGCGCGATCGACTGGACGGGATACTCCGGCGCGGACTGGCCAACGGCGTCGCCGACCTCCGGCAGGTCGGCGTCGACGAACTGCGCGACCGCGAACCAGAGGTCCACGGCGCGGCGGCACTGTTCTCTCCGTCGACCGGGATCGTCGACGTCGACGGTGTGGTCCGTGCGCTCCGGCAGGACCTCGAGGCACTCGGCGGAGCGATCGCGTTGCGCAGCACGGTGATCGGCGGTCGGGTCGATCCGGGCGGTGTCACCGTGCAGACGCGCGACGGCGAGGTGGCCGCGGCCCGGACACTGGTCAACTGCGCCGGCATCGGTGCATGGCAGGTGGCTCGGAGCCTGATGGGGTTCGACGGCCCGATCCCGCCGCGCTTTCTCGCCAAGGGCAACTACTTCGGACTGTCCGGCGTCCGAGCGCCGTTCCGGCACCTCGTGTATCCGGTACCCGCCGACGGCGGGTTGGGCGTGCACTTCACGATGGACCTCGCCGGCGCCACGCGATTCGGCCCCGACGTCGAATGGTTGACCGTGCCCGCCGAACGGGCGGTTGCCGAGGCCGAACTCGACTACGCGGTCGACGAAGCCCGCACCGACGCGTTCGAACGCGCCATACGCAGCTATTGGCCGGGATTACCCACGGGCGCACTGGTTCCTGCCTATGCGGGGATCCGGCCGAAGGTCGCGGGACCCGGCACTGCTCCCGGCGACTTCGAGATCCACGGCCCCGAAACACACGGGATCGCCGGGCTGGTCAACCTGTTCGGTATCGAGTCACCGGGCATCACGTCGTCACTGGCGATCGCCGACCACGTGGTCGGTCTGGTCACGCCCCCGACGACGTGACCAGACCGACCGGCCGACCTCAGCCCTGCTGTGCCCCGGCCTCTTTCGGATGGTGCTGGTAGGCGGCGCTCGCCTTCTCGCGGACCTTCATGGCCTGGATCGCGTCGTGGTGGCGTCGTGCGTGGTACGCCAGCGGAAAGTAGGTCAGGCGTTCGGGAAGTGTGCGGTAGGCGAACCGGAGATTGCGATGGATTCGCTCGAGGTGTCGCTGCTCGGCGTCGGTCCAGGTGAGCCCGAGGATCTCGCGCACGCGCGGATCCATGACACCGACGGTGGTCAGGTAGTTGAAGTTCTGGAACGGCACCGAAGCGGTGGCGGCCGCCTTCTTGGCAGCGGGACGCAACGGCCTGGGCACCGACTTCGGGATGACCGGCGCCGCACGCATCTGACCGATCAGTTCCAGCGCGACCGGGTGCCGGACCAGCTTGTTCTCGATGAAGTCGTCGAAGTACTCGTCGAACTCTTCCAAGGTCTCGGGGTAGTCCTTCATCGGCACCTGGACGATCTTCGCGATCCGCCGGTTGTCACGCAGGAGTTCCTTGCGCTCGTCGAGGGTGAAGTGACGGCCCAGCACCAGCGGCGCGGCGGTCTTGATGGTCGGCAGCGCGGTGGCGATCACCCAGGCATAGGCCTCCGGGTTGAGCGCACTGATGTGCTTGCCCTCGGAATTGCGCATCTGCAGCGGTTGGTGCAACTTCCGGAGTCGCTTGCCCTCCTCCAGCGCTTCCTGCCCGCCGTAGGTCCAGCGCAGCACCGAATCGGCGGATCGGATCGCACGGCCGACGGGGTCGGTGCGGAAGACCGAGTACTTGTCGACGACGTCGCCGATGACCGGGTGCATCACCTGCATCACGAACGCCGCCCCGTTGATCGGGAGGAACGTGTACATACCCGTGAGCTTGGCGGTCAGCGAGTCCGGCGGGATCAGCTCGATCTCGTCGTCGCGATGGTTGAGCAGAGGCTCACCCGTCACGACGTCACTGGTTACGGGTTCGGTCACTGTCCGTTCTTCGTGTACCGCGGTCATGGTGGCCCCCAACATCGGCTCGGAAACAAAGCTAATTCGACAACATTCGTAGTCAGATTAGCGCAGGCGTTCTCGAAAACCCACCGTTTGCCGGATTTCGGGCGCTTCGACGCCGAAGGCCGCTGTCAGGAGTCGGGACCGATGACCACGGTTCGCGAGGCGAGTTCGCGGTGGCGGACCGTGAAGATCCGCGTGCCCTTCTTACGTCCGACCCGGATCTCGCTGAGGTCGAGGCCGGCCGCCGTCAGGCGCGCGTGGGTGGCGTCGACGTCGACCGACCGCCATGCGACGCCCCAGAGTGAGACCGGCGACGAGGGCACCGGGTCGGCCGCCGGGCGAGGCGCCGCCACGACCTCGACGATCAGGTCGCCCCGCCGGAAGAACAACTGGCGGGCGTCCTGCCCGATCGGCTGGTCGAGCCGGAAATCGAGATCGAAGGTGCCGGCGAACAGGGCGACGGCGACATCCCGGTTGTCGCAGGTGAAGACCAGGTGGTCGAGACCGGTGAGGTCGCCGCGGGGGTCGGCCCCGAGGTCGGGACGCTCGGCTATCCCGACCGCGGAGATGTCACCGAGTGCGCCGAGGGCCGAATCGGCGAGCGGATGACCGCGTCGGCCGAGCAGCCGCCGGGTCGCCGGGACGTCGTCGACGGTGAAGTAGACGTCGTGGGTGTCGGATCCGCCGGCGCGTGGCCGCAGCGAGAGCACGACGTTGCCGACGCCCACGGCTCGACGGCCGTCGGCGCCGGCACCGACCTCGCGTCCGAGCAGCCGCTCATAGGTCTCGGCGGCCGACGGCAGATCGTCGCTCGCGAGGTCGACGAGGGCGTGCGGGCCGGCGGGGAGGTTCGTCACCGCTTCTTCTTACCCTTTCGACGCGCCGCGGGCGGCGGTACCCGTCGATGGATCAATTGCGCGGAGCTCGTGATATGCCATGCGCCGCACGAACACTCGTAGTACCGAAGTTCTGACGCGGTACCGACCAGGTGCCGACGCAGCCGATCGATGCCCTCACGCGCGTCGGCGGGCGAGGCGAACGGCAACTTGTCGGGCGTCGGGCACGCGGGGTAGTCGACACCGGACCGGCGCGGGCGGCGCGGTTGATCGCGAAACGCGGTGCGTGCCTCGATCTCGCGATAGAACGCTTCGAGATCGTCGTCGGAGAAGGGCACCCGTCGATTATCCCCCTGTGGCGCGGGTCCATCGCGCCGGGCGGCCCGGGTCGCGCGCGGTCTCTCGGGTCAGCGGGCCATCCACAGCCGCCGGCGGATGACCTCACGCATACGACGCAGCTCCGAGTCCGTCAACGCCGACGGCGGGTCGGTGTCGACCAGGCGGTCGACCTCCGAGAAGAAGTCCCGATCGGTGAGACCGAACTCCTCGCCGATCTGTCGGGAGGAGCCCCCGCCCAAGGAGTACCAATTCGTCTCGAACTGGATCATATGCTGCTGCTTGCTGTCCATGAAAGCCACCGAATCTGCGTTTTCGACCGAGAACCTGAACGTTCGCCGCGGAGCCATCCGGCTTCGGCCCCCGCGTGACGCACGTCACCGACGTCGTCATTTCTACACCTGTCGACCGACAGATGACAGCGGGTGGCCCAGGCTGATTCCAAAGGTGTCTCAAACGTTCATCGCGCGTTCGAGAAGACCCCGAGACGAACCTCAGACGGCGACACGATCGGGGCTCGCCGCCCGCGCCTCGCGCCTGTTCGCGCGGATGCTGCTCGCGAGGGAGGCGCCGATGAACGCCACGCCGACGAGCCCGGTGATCACCTCGTTGATCTCGACCTCGATGCTGATCAGCAAGATCGCGGCCAGCGCGCCGATCGCCCAGTGCGCGCCGTGCTCGAGGTAGCGGTACTCCCCCAGCGTGCCCTTGCGAACGAGGTAGATCGTGATGGACCGGACGAACATCGCGCCGATGAAACCGAGCCCGAGCGCGATGATGATCGGGTCCGAGGTGATGGCGAACGCGCCGATCACCCCGTCGAAGGAGAACGAGGCGTCCAGCAGCTCCAGGTAGAGGAAGAGGAAGAACCCGGCCTTGCCGGTGGCGACGGTGACCGGGTGCGGACCGTCCCGTCCCGTATCGGGCTCCATGAACAGCGAACTCAATCCGTCGACGGTGATGTAGGTGACCATGCCGAGGAGGCCGGCGATCAGGACCGTCGCGCGGCTCTCGTCGGGCGCCAGGAACTCGGCGGTGACCACCAGTGCCAGTGCGGCGAGCACGACGGCGAGTTGGTCCAGCTTGCCGAGGGTGGCCAGTGGCCGCTCGAGCCACGTGAGCCACGTCAGCGACCGCTCGGTCAGTACGAAGTTGAGGAACAGCAGAAGGAGGAACATCCCGCCGAACGCCGCGATCTGCGGGTGCGCCTCGGTGAGGATGGTCTCGTAACTGGGCTGTCCGTCGGCGAAGTGGGTCTGGCCCTCGGGCGGCGGGTTCATCGCCAGCTCGAGCGCCTCGACGGGATTGAGGTTCCCGGTGATCCAGACGATCACGAGCGGGAACAGCAGGCGCATCCCGAAGACCGCGATGAGGACGCCGACGGTGAGGAACATGCGCTGCCAGAACGCGCTCATCCGCTCCAGGATGGTCGCGTTGATGACCGCGTTGTCGAACGACAGCGACACCTCGAGGACCCCGAGGATGGCGCAGAGCGCGAGTCCGGTCCAGCCGAGGTAGAGGTAGGCGACGACCAGCGCCACGAGAGTGACGACGAGGGACGGTGCGAAGATGCGCGCGATCATCGCAACTTCTCGGCTTCCCGGGCGAGATCCAGCAAGGTGTCGGTGAGGCCGGCGAGCACATGGTGGTCGGCGCGTTCGGCCACGGCCGTGCCGAGGTCCTCGGCGGCACACCGGAGGGCGAACATCCGGTCGCCGAAGTCGGCGGCCTCGGCCGCGGAGAGGATGACCGCGTCGTCGGGAATGGATGTGCCCTCGAGCAGCGTTCTCTGCTCGTAGGCTCGCTGCCTGCACGAACGCTTGCAGTATTTCCGACGGCGCCCCAGCTCGGAGTCGACCATCGCGCGACCGCACCACGCGCAGGCGTACGGCCGACGTCGGCGCGAAACGCCGGGTCCGACACCCGGCGATGCGCCGTTCTCCACCCGGTGCGAAGTGCCTGGTTCCACACCGAGACCGTACCGCTTACGGTCCCGCTGACGGCGCTGGGCAACACGGGTCGTCGCCGGTGACGAACCTGCGCGGGAAAGCGCGTAGAATATTCCTGTTGACGACCCGAAAGTCGTGCGCAGCGTTGCGCGCGAACCAGGAATGCAACAGAGATCTCCCGGCAGACCGGGAGATCCGACGAAGTTGAGAGGAACCCTTCATGGCAGATCGAGTACTTCGGGGTAGCCGCCTCGGCGCGGTGAGCTACGAGACCGATCGAGACCACGACCTCGCGCCACGACGCATCGTCCAGTACCGCACCGACAACGGCGAGATCTTCGACGTGCCGTTCGCCGACGACGCGGAGGTCCCGTCGAAGTGGCCGTGCAAGAACGGCATGGAAGGCACCATCCTCGAAGGCGCCGAGCCCGAGGAGAAGAAGGGCAAGCCGCCGCGCACCCACTGGGACATGCTCCTCGAACGTCGCAGTGAGGAAGAGCTCGAAGTGCTGCTCAACGAGCGCCTCGACCTCCTCAAGCAGCGACGCAAGGGCATCACCAACTGATACACAGGGCGCCTGACGCCCCGATACGAACAGACCCGGCAGGATCACCTGCCGGGTCTGTTCGTCTGCACACAAGGGTCAGCGCGTCCGGAGGAGCCCCCAGCGCTCGAGCCGGCTCTGGACTCCCCAGCGGGCGACCATCGTGAACGCCTCGGACATGACCCCGCCGCTCATCTTCGAGACGCCGATCTCGCGTTCGGTGAACGTGATCGGCACCTCCCGGACGTCGAATCCGGCACGCACGGTTCGCCAGGCGAGATCGATCTGGAAGCAGTATCCGGCGGACTCGACGGTGTCGAGCTGGATCTTCTCCAGAACGATGCGGCGGTAGGCGCGGAAACCGGCGGTGATGTCGTGCACCCCCGCCCCGAGGGCGAGTCGTGCGTACGTGTTGGCCCCACGGGAGAGGAACTCTCGGCGCTTGGGCCAGTTCACGAGTCTGCCGCCGGGGACGTACCGGGATCCGATCACGAGATCCGCGCCGTCGTTGATGGCGTCGAAGAGTCGATGCAGCTGTTCGGGTGCGTGGCTGCCGTCGGCGTCCATCTCGACGATGACGGCGTAGTCGCGGTCGAGTCCCCACGCGAAGCCGGCGAGATAGGCCTTGCCCAGGCCGTCCTTGTCGACGCGGTGCATCACGTGCACGCGCGTGGTCTCGTCGGCGCGGGCGAGTTCGTCGGCGACGTCGCCCGTACCGTCCGGGCTCGAGTCGTCGACGACGAGAACGTGCGCCCCCGGCAGTACGTCCTGCAGACGTCCGATGATCAGCGGCAGGTTGTCGCGTTCGTTGAACGTCGGCACGACGACCAGTGCGCCCGTGCCGTCGGCGCCGACCACGCGTTGCGGCGCGTCGTCGGGCCGCCGCTGCCCTGCCGTGGCGTCAATCCCCGATGCCATCGAGCTCCTTCGTGTCACCGGTCGCCCGTGCGGCGACCCTGCGTGGCCTGAGTGAGAACCTAGTACGCGAGCGCAGCGCAAACAAAAGTCCGGCCACCGCCGCGATGATCGCCAGCACCTCCGGCCACGGGCCCAGGCGGGTCGCGAGGGTCATGTCGTCGTGCAGCGGAAGACGTCCGGTCAGGACGTCGGAGGTGAACACGCCGGACTGTCGGCTGATGGATCCGTCGGGCTCGATGACGGCGCTCACCCCGCTGGTGGCCGCGACGACGACGGCACGTCCGTGTTCGACGGCGCGGACCTGTGACATGGCCAACTGCTGGTAGGTCATCTCGGTCCGGCCGAAGGTCGCGTTGTTGGTGGGCACGAAGAGCATCTGGGCGCCCTCGCGCACGGACTGTCGCGCGGCCCGGTCGAAGGCGACCTCCCAGCAGGTCGCGACCCCGACGGTCACCGTCCCCGAGCGACCGGGCACATCGACCACCGTGGGTCCGGTGCCGGGGCGGAAGTCTCCGGCCATGTCCGCATATGACGAGAACAGGCGGAAGAACGGCCGCCACGGGAGGTATTCGCCGAACGGCTGGACGATGTGCTTGTCGTAGCGGTCGACCGGGCCCTGCGCGCCGTCCCAGACCAGGACCGAATTGGTGGGTCGGCCATCGGGGTTGCGGATGAGCGTGCCGACCAGGATCGGCGCGTCGACGGCCTCGGAGGCCGCGGTGATCCCGGCGGCCGCGTCTGCGTTGTCCAGCGGCGAGATGTCCGAGGCGTTCTCCGGCCACAGGACGAAGTCGGGCTGCTCTGTCTGCCCGGTGTCGATCGCCCGGCCGTAGGCCATCGTGGTGCGGACATGATTGTCGAGGACAGCGCGCCGCTGGGCGTTGAAATCCAGACCCAGTCGCGGGACATTGCCCTGGATGGCACCGATCCGGGCCGAGGACGTCGCGATGTTGCGGTCGAGGCTGGCGGGGGTCGCCGCGATGGCCGCGATCGGTGCGAGCAGCGCGATGGCCACCGCGGCGGTCGCGATGCGCACCACGCCCGAGGACCGTTCGGTGGACGGCCCCGGGCCGTCGGCGTGCTCGGGGTCGGAGACGGTCGTCGTGCGCCGGTACGCCCGGGTGAGGATCACGAGCAGCCAGGCGACCGCGGAGCCGAACAGCGCGACACCTGCTGACAACCCCGGCGCGCCGAGCACCGAGGCCAGCGGCAGCAGCGGTCCGTCGACCTGACTGAATGCGGTTCTCCCCCAAGGAAACCCGCCGAACGGAAAGGCGGAACGGAGCGCTTCGACGAGCACCCACGACAGCGTGAACCACACCGGAGGCACCGGAAGCCGCATCGTCAGGGTGGCGATCGCGCCGAACAGCGCGAGATAGACGGCGAGCACCGCGGCCAGGGCGAGCCACGGGAGTGGACCGACGTACACGCCGATCCACGGCAACAGCGGCACGAAAAACGCCAGCCCGAAGACGAAGCCGATCCACGCGCCGGTGCGCACCCGGGGCGACCCGACGAAGAGTGCGGCGAACAACAGGCCGAGGCCGAGGACCGCGAGGAACCACCAGTTGCGGGGTGGGAACGCGGCCCACATCGCGACACCCGCGGCGGCGGCGGTCCCGGTACGTGCGAGCCAGGACCGTGAGATCCGGGATCGGGAGACCCGCGGGGGACTCACCCGGCGTCCCGGTCGTACAGGGTCCGGCCCCGGTGCACGGTGCGTACGCAGCGCGGCAGCGCGGCCCCCGGTGAGACGTCCGGCAGCGCGGGCACCCGCGACCGCGGATCGGTCGACCAGCGCTGGACCTTCTCGTGGGATCCGGCGAGGACGAGCTCGTCGACCTCCCACACCGCGTAACTCGCCGGGGCGCCGGGCGTCAGGGTCCCGGTGACACCGTCGTTGACTCCCCCGGCCCGCCAGCCGCCGCGGGTCGTCGCGGCGAACGCGCCGCGCGCCGAGATCGCGTTGGTCGGCTGATGATGGTGCACAGCGGCCCGGATGGTCGACCACGGGTCGATGGCCGTCACCGGCGCGTCTGACGAGAACGCCAGGGCGACACCGGTTTTGGCCAGCATCGCGAAGTCGTTGAGGGTGGCCGCGCGGCTCGCCCCGAGACGGGCGTCGTACAGGTCGCCGGGACCGCCCCATTCGGCGTCGAACAACGGTTGCATGCTGGCGATGACGCCGCAGCGGGCGAGGACCTCGGCGTCGGCGGCGGTGACCATCTCGGCGTGTTCGAGCCGGTGCGCACAGCGGGCGAGCGCGGGCGTGCCGAGTTCGTCGGCGAGTTCGGCGAGTGCGCCGACGACCACACCGGTCGCGGCGTCGCCGATGACGTGGAAGCCCGCCTGGATGCCTGCGATCGTGCAGGCGCGCAGGTGATCGCGGATCGCCTCGGCGTCGAGGTAGCTGATACCGCTGGTGTGCGGATCGTCGGTGTAGGGCTCCGAGAGCCACGCGGTGTGGGAGCCGATGGCACCGTCGATGAACAGGTCACCGCCCAGGGCATCGGCCCGGGTGATCGACATCAGTTCGCGGGCGTGGTCGGCGTCGGTGACGGCCTGGCCCCAGTAGCGCCGGATCTCGACGGGATGGTCGAGTTCGGCGAGCGCGAGGAAGTCGTCCATGCCGCTGATGTCCGGTCCGCCGTTCTCGTGCACGGCCACCACCCCGTGGGCGGCGGCCCCGTCGAGCGCGCGGCGTTGTGCACGCTCACGATGCGCCGCGGTGACCAGCAGGCGGGCCGCGCCGCGGACGAGATGGTGGGCCTCGGCGACCAGCGGCTCCTCCGGGTGATACCCGACGGCGTCGGCCAGGTCCGGGATCAGGCGTCGCAGCGCGGTGGAAGCCACCGCGGAGTGCTCGTCGATCCGGGCGAGGTAGACCGGCCTGGTCCCGACGACGGCGTCGAGCTCGGTGGTCGTCGGGAAGCGACCGTCGTCGGGTTCGGCGCCCGCCCAGGTCGAGTCGTCCCAGCCGAGACCCCAGATGAGGTCGCCTCCGTCATGGGCGGATTCGGCGGCCACGGCCTTCTCCACCAGCCGCAGGCAGTGCGTGCGGCTCGACGCCTCGTTCAGGGTGAGGCCGTCGAGTCCGAGCCCGGTGGACGTCAGGTGGACGTGGGAGTCGACGAACCCGGGACTGACGAAGTGTCCGGCGAGGTCGATGACCTCGGCGTCGGGATGGAGTGCGCGGCCGACGTCGTCGGTCCCGACCCAGACGACGATTCCGTCGGTCACGGCCATCGCGGTCGCGTCGGGGGCCGCCGGCGAGTACACGGCGCCGCCGAGAAGCAGTTGGGTTGCCACGATCGTTCAGTGTGCCTTGCCGTCGGAGGAGGGTGGCGAGGGGTCCGGGTGCGTGTGTTCCGGGACCGCGGTGGGTTGTGCTGCGCTCGGGCGCAGATCAGGACCTGTTCAGTGGCCCTGCGGCAGACCTCGGGTCCCGTACGGGGACGACGAAGATCCCGGCTCGGGCGTGTCGGACTCCACGACCGTGCCCTCGACGACGGTTCCGCCACGTCCTGCGCCGTAGACACCGGTGGCGTACATCCCGGCCCGGTCCATCGCGGTCGCCACACGGCGGGCACCCACCGCGGCGACGGCCGGACGCATCACCCGACGGGTGGGCGGGAACAGCAGCAGGGTCCCGGCCACGGTCGACACGACGCCCGGAACGACCAAAAGGATGGTCGACACGGCGACGAGCGCGGTGTCGGCCAGCGGGGCGCGGGCGTCGACCTCGTTTCTCGACGCGCGGCGCAGCTCGTCGAAGACCTTGCCGCCCTGCCAGCGCAGGACGACGAATCCGAGGACCACGGCGGCGAGGCTGATCAACACCGCCCAGCCGAATCCGAGGGTCATGACCATCGCGACGAATGCGGCGATCTCCAGCACGGCATAGGCCGCGAACCAGCGGAGAGCCATCATGCTTCACCTGTCCTTCGGTGCCCCTCGGCACCCGTTGACGTCAGGGTCTGCGTGGACAACGAACGACGACGCGGTTTTGTCCCGGGGGGTGGTTTCGACAAGCTCAACCAGCGCTGGGCGGCTCAGCCGGCGGTGGGCGGCTCAGCCGGCGGCGGGCGGCTCAGCCGGCAGAGGCGTCCTCGCCGCGGCCCTCGATGTCGCCCTCGGTCTGGAGGTAGACGGTGCGGAGGGCGTCGAGGAGCTCGGCCGGCGGTTCGCGCCACATGTCGCGTTCGACGGCCTCGAGGAGACGTTCGGCGATGCCGTGCAACGCCCAGGGGTTGGACTGCTGCATGAACTGCTGGTTCGTCTCGTCGAGGACATAGGACTCGGTGAGCTTCTCGTACATCCAGTCGGCGACGACGTCGGTGGTGGCGTCGTAACCGAAGAGGTAGTCGACGGTGGCAGCCATCTCGAAGGCCCCCTTGTATCCGTGGCGCTGCATGGCCGAGATCCAGCGCGGATTGACGACGCGGGCGCGGAACACCCGGCTGGTCTCCTCCGACAGCGTGCGGGTGCGGACGGAGTCGGGGCGGGTGCTGTCGCCGATGTAGGCCTCCGGCGAGGAACCAGTCAAAGCGCGAACGGTCGCGACCATGCCGCCGTGGTACTGGAAGTAGTCGTCGGAGTCGGCGATGTCGTGTTCGCGGGTGTCGGTGTTCTTGGCCGCCACGGCGATCCGCTTGTACGCGGCGCGCATGTCGTCGACCGCGGGCACCCCGTCGAGGTCGCGTCCGTAGGCGTAACCGCCCCACTCGGTGTAGACGCGGGCCAGTTCCTCATCGCTGCGCCAGTCCCGTGAGTCGATGAGTTGCAGGATGCCGGCGCCGTAGGTGCCGGGCTTGGAACCGAAGACACGTGTCACGGCCCGACGCCGGTCGCCGTGCTCGGACATCGCGGCGCGCACGTGTGCCGCAACGAAGTTCTGCTCGTCGGACTCGTCGTCAGCGGCCGCGGCGAGCGCGACCGCGTCGTCGAGCATCGTGACGACGTGCGGGAAGGCGTCTCGGAAGAAGCCGGAGATGCGGACGGTGACATCGATGCGGGGACGGCCGAGTTCCTCGAGGCCGATGAGCTCGAGCGAAGAGACCCGCCGCGACATCTCGTCCCACACCGGCATGACCCCGAGCAGCGCGAGCACCTCGGCGACGTCGTCACCCGAGGTGCGCATGGCGCTGGTCCCCCACACCGACAGCCCCACCGACGCCGGGTATTCGCCGTGGTCGGACAGGTAGCGCTCGAGCAGGGAGTCGGCCATCGCGCGGCCGGTCTCCCACGCCAGCCGCGAGGGCACGGCCTTCGGGTCGACCGAGTAAAAGTTGCGTCCGGTCGGCAGCACGTTGATCAGCCCGCGCAGCGGTGACCCGCTCGGTCCGGCCGGGATGAACCCGCCGTCCAGTGCGTGCAGCACCCGCGGAACCTCGCCGGTCGTCTGACGCAGGCGCGGGACGACCTCGGTCGCCGCGAAGGTGAGCACATCCCCGACCGCGCTGGGCAGTCCCGCGGTGGCCGCGGCAACCGCTTCGGTCGACCAGTCGTCCTTCGCGCAGGCGGCGACGAGTTCGCGGGCCTGCGCCTCGACGGCGTCGACGGAACCGCGTTCGGCCGAGCCGTCTTCGACGAGTCCGAGGGCCTCGCGCAGGCCGGGCAGGGCCGATGTGCCGCCCCAGAGCTGGCGTGCGCGCAGCATGGCGAGGACGAGGTCGACCTCGGCGTCGTCGCGCGGGGGCTCGCCTAGCACGTGCAGCCCGTCTCGGATCTGCACGTCCTTGATCTCGCACAGCCACCCGTCGACGTGCAGCAGCATGTCGTCGAAGACCTCTTCGTCGGGCCGTTCGGTGAGCCCGAGATCGGAGTCCATCTTCGCCGCGGTCAGCAGTGTCCAGATCTGCTGGCGGATCGCGGGCAGCTTCGCCGGGTCGAGTGCGGAGATGTTGGCGTGCTCGTCGAGAAGCTGTTCCAGCCGGGCGATGTCGCCGTAGGACTCGGCGCGTGCCATCGGCGGGATCAGATGGTCGACGAGAACCGCATGAGCGCGGCGCTTGGCCTGCGTCCCCTCGCCCGGGTCGTTCACCAGGAACGGATAGACGAGCGGGAGGTCGCCGAGGGCGGCGTCGGTCCCGCAGTCCGCCGACATGCCGAGGTTCTTACCGGGCAGCCACTCCAGGTTGCCGTGTTTGCCGACATGCACGATGGCGTCGGCGCCGAAGCCGGTGTCGTGCGCCGCGACCCACCGGTACGAGGCCAGATAGTGGTGCGACGGCGGCAGATCCGGATCGTGGTAGATCGCGACCGGGTTCTCGCCGAACCCGCGCGGCGGCTGCACCATGATCGCGATGTTGCCGAAGGTCAATGCCGCGATGACGATGTCGCCGTCGGGGTTGTGCGTGCGGTCGACGAACAGGTCGCCCGGTGCGGGACCCCAGTGTTCGGTGACCGCCGAACGTAACCTTTCGGGCAGGGTGTCGAACCACTCGCGGTAATCGCGCGCCGACAGCCGGATCGGGTTGGCGGCGAGGGTCTCCTCGGTGAGCCAGTCCGCATCCTGGCCACCGGTGGCGATGATCTGGTGGATCAGCGCATCCGAATCATCGTCGGCGAGACCGGGAATCGCGTCCGGACCGGACTCCGGGCCGATGTCGTAGCCGGCGTCGCGCATCGCGGCGAGCAGGCGCAGCAGGCTTCGCGGCGTGTCGAGACCGACGGCGTTGCCGATCCGCGCGTGCTTGGTCGGGTAGGCCGACAGCATGACCGCGATCCGCTTGTCGGCGGCCGGGGTCCGACGCAGCCGGGCGTGCGCGGTGGCGATCCCCGCCACCCGTGCGCAGCGCTCGAGATCCGGCTGGTACCACGGCAATCCGTCGTCGTCGAACTCCTTGAAGGAGAACGGCACGGTGATGATGCGGCCGTCGAACTCGGGCACCGCCACCTGGGTGGCGACGTCGAGTGGCGACAGGCCGTCATCACTGTCCTCCCAGTCCGCGCGGGACCCGGTGAGGCAGAGACCTTGCAGGATCGGGATGTCGAGGGCGGCGAGCCGTTCGATGTTCCACGCCTCGTCGTCGCCGCCGGCCGAAGCGGTGGCCGGGGTGGCGCCACCGGCGGCCAGCACCGTGACCACGAGGGCGTCGGCGGTACCGAGCAGTTCGAGGAGGTCGTCGGGCGCAGTCCGCAGCGAGGCGCAGAAGATCGGCAGCGCACGGGCACCCTTCGCCTCGATGGCGTCACACAGGGCGGCGATGTAGCGCGTGTTCCCCGCGAGGTGCTGGGCGCGGTAGTAGAGGACCGCGATGGTGGGGGCATCGGCGGGCCCTTCGTGGCTCGTCGCTAGCGCTCCTCGCACCTCAGGGAGCGGAGAAGCCTCAGCGTGCGCTCCTCGCACCTCAGGGAGCGGAGAAGCCTCAGCGTGCGCTCCTCGCACCTCAGGGAGCAGAGAGGGCGTCCGTTCCAGCACGCCCCAGGCGGGGGTCTGCTGCGGGAGTTCGAAGCCGTTGCCGGTGAGCAGGACGGTGTCGGACAGGAAGTGGTGCAGATTCACCATGTTGGCGACGCCACCCGCGGCGAGGTAGTCGTGTGCCTGCGCGGCGACGCCGGAGGGCACGGTGGAGTGCGCCATCAGATCGGGGTCGGGCTGTTGCTCACCGGAACACACGACGAGCGGCTTGCCGGTCGCCTCGATCGCGGCGAGCCCGTCCTCCCAGGCGCGCACGCCGCCCAGGATGCGCACGACGATGAGGTCGGCGTCGGCGGCGAGTCCCGGGATGTCCTCGACCAGGATGCGCGACGGGTTGGCCCCGCGGTACGTGACAGGGGCAAGTGCTGAACCGGGCTCCGGGTCGTGGGCGGCGGAGGCCGTGAGCAGATCGGTGTCCGAGGTCGAGAGCAGCAGGATCATCGTGTCTCCTCGCCGGGTTGTCGCGCCCGGTGCGTGTCGGTGCCGTAGATGGCGGGTGCAGTGCGAGGGACTGGTCTGACTCCCGGATGGCCGGTCGATCCCGGCCCCCGATCACAGTGGCGCGACCGCGCCGGAATCGCACCGGCTTCAGCCCGCTCGCGGTGCGTTCAGCCTACGGCCACCGCACGAGCCGGTCGTAGGCTGGTGGGATGAACCAACCAGCCCGGCCCGCCGCCGACCGTTGCCCGGGGGTCTTCGACACGCATCCGGCGGCCGACGGCGCGCTGGCCCGGGTCCGGCTGCCAGGCGGTCGAATCCGTCCGGACCAGCTGGAGCTGCTCGCCCGGGCGGCGGCCGAACATGCCGACGGACACCTCGAGCTGACGGTGCGCGGCAATCTCCAGGTGCGCGGGATCACCGACGTCGAGGCCGTCGCGGAGGCGGTCGTCGCCGCCGGACTCGCGCCGAGCAGCACCCACGACAAGGTGCGCAACATCGAGCTCAGCCCGCTCACGGGCCGTATCGGCGGGATCGCCGACGCACGGCCCCTCGCTGCGGCACTTGACGACGCCTTGCGTGCCGATCCGGCCGCGGCGTCCCTGTCGGGCCGGTTCCTGTTCGGCATCGACGACGGCCGCGGGGACATCGCCGCCCGGCGGCCGGATGCCTGCGCGGTGATCCGGGCCGGCAGCTCTGTCGTGGCCGACACTCCCCTCGTGGCCGACATCGTCATCGGCGGGGTCCCGGTCGGCTCGGCCACCGGTTCGGAGTCGATCGTGCGTGCGCTGATCGCGGTGGCCGCCGGTCTGGGCGAGGTCGCGCCCGGCGCGTGGCGGGTGCGCGACCTCGACGCCGACTCCCGGCGCCGGCTCGCCGATATCGCCGCGCCGTCACTCGACCCCGTGATCGGCGACGACCCCGACGCCGCGCCGATCGTGTCCCGAGAACCGATCGTCGGCTGGTTCGACCAGGACGACGGGGCGGTTCTGCTCGGCGCGGTCGTCGAACTGGGACGGCTGCCGGCCCGGCTGGCCGAGTTCATCGCGGCTGTCCAGGCGCCGGTCGTCTTCACACCCGACCGCGAGATCCTGCTGTGCGACCTCGACGAGGGCGTGGCCGAGACCGTCGTCCGCGTGCTGGCCCCGATGGGCCTGATCTTCGACGCCGCCTCGCCCTGGGCATCCGTCAGCTGCTGCGTCGGGGCCCCGGGATGCTCGTCCGCGCACGCCCCGGTCCGGGACGACCTGATGGCCCGGGTGCAAGACGGCGACCCCGTCGACGAACGCGAACACTGGGTGGGTTGTGCCCGGGGTTGCGGATCGCCGGCCGAATCACACCTCTCGGTGCAGGCCACGCCCGACGGCGGATACGAACGGCGGCGCCGTTAGGCTCGTCAACACCATGACCGAGTACCTGCGTGACGGCGCCGCGATCTACCGCCAGTCCTTCGCCACGATCCGCGCCGAGTCCGACCTCTCCGCCTTCGCGCCCGACGTGGCGACCGTGGTCGTCCGCATGATCCACGCGTGTGGCCAGACCGACCTGACGCGCGACGTCGTCGCGACGCCCGGTGTCGTGGCCGCTGCGCGCGGTGCGCTCGCGGCCGGCGCCCCGATCCTCTGCGACGCCAACATGGTGGCCTCCGGTATCACGCGCAAGCGTCTGCCCGCGGACAACGAGGTGTTCTGCCACCTGTCCGAACCCACCCTCCCGTCGCTCGCAGAGCAGATGGGAACCACGAGAACCGCTGCCGCACTGCAGTTCTGGCTCCCACGCCTGGAAGGCGCGGTGGTCGCGATCGGCAACGCGCCGACCGCACTGTTCGCGCTCCTGGACATGATCGACGACGGTGCACCGCGGCCCGCCGCCATCGTCGGGGCACCCGTCGGTTTCGTCGGCGCAGTCGAGTCCTGCGCTGCACTCGCCGAGCGCGACGACCTCGAATTCATCACGGTCACGGGCCGGCGCGGTGGCTCGGCGATCACCGCGGCCGCGGTCAACGCGCTCGCGACCCCGCAGGAATGATGGTGGCTCCCATGAATTCTCACAATTCCTCGACGAACCCGGACGGCAACTCGACGGCCGGGAACGCGTCTCGCCAGGGCACGCTCTACGGCATCGGCCTGGGCCCGGGCGACAGCGAACTGATGACCGTGAAGGCCGCCCGCCTCATCAGCACCGCGGACGTGATCGCGTATCACTCTGCGCGCCATGGCAACAGCATCGCGAGGTCGGTCGCCGAACCGTACCTGCGCGACGGCCAGACCGAGGAACGTCTGATGTACCCGGTCACCACCGAGACCACCGACCATCCGGGCGGCTACCAGGGCGCGCTCGACGACTTCTACGCCCAGAGCGCCGAACGCCTCGCGGTGCACCTGCGTGCCGGCCGCGACGTCGTCCTCCTCGCCGAGGGTGACCCGCTGTTCTACAGCTCCTACATGCACATGCACAAGCGCCTGTCGCCGCACTTCGACGCCGAGATCGTGCCCGGTGTCACCTCGGTCAGCGCGGCGTCGGCGGCGACCGGGGTCCCGCTCGTCGAAGGCGAGGAGACCCTGACGGTCGTTCCGGGTACGGCGTCGACCTCGGAGCTGCTCTTCCGGTTCCGTTCCGCGGACGCGATCGTGGTGATGAAGCTCGGTCGCACGTTCGAGCGGGTGCGCGATGCACTCGGCGAGGCCGGGCGTCTCGACGAGGCGTTCTATGTCGAACGCGCCTCCACGACGGTCGAACGGGTGCTGCCGGCGGCCGACGTGGATCCCGCGGAGGTGCCGTACTTCTCCATCCTCGTCGTCCCCGGACGCCGCAACAATCCGATGTTCGAGCCGAAGCCGGTCCCCGGTGAGCTCGTCGTCGTCGGACTCGGACCGGGTCACGACAGCTGGACCACCCCCGAGGTGCGCGCCGAGCTCGCCACGGCCACCGACCTCGTCGGGTACACCACCTATCTCAAGCGCGTCACCCCGCGCCCGGGTCAGCGAGTGCACGCGAGCGACAACCGGGTCGAGGCCGAGCGCGCCGAGTTCGCACTGGATCTCGCCCGCCGCGGCGCTCGCGTCGCCGTCGTCTCGTCCGGCGATCCCGGCGTGTTCGCGATGGCCGCCGCGGTCGCCGAGGTCGCCGCGCAACCGCGGTGGCACGAGGTGCCGGTACGCGTGGTGCCCGGCGTCACCGCAGCCACCGCCGTCGCCGCGGCGGTCGGAGCGCCGCTCGGGCACGATTTCGCGATCATCTCGCTCTCCGACCGGCTCAAGCCGTGGTCGGTCATCGAACGGCGCATCCGCGCCGCCCTCGGTGCCGACCTGGTGATCGCCATCTACAACCCGGGGTCGGCGAGCCGCACCTGGCAGGTCGGCGCCCTCCAGCACACCCTCGCCCAGACGGTGTCGCCCGATCGCGTCGTCGTGCTCGGTCGGGACGTCGGCGGTCCGGAAGAGCAGCTCACCATCACCACGGTCGCGGACTTCGATCCCGCCGTCGTGGACATGCGGACCATGATCATCATCGGGTCGTCGGCGACGAGGGTGGTCCCGCGCGCGGCGGGTGCGCTGGTGTTCACGCCACGCAGTCACCGCCCGGTGGACAGCGCCGATGAGACTGCCGATCAGTCAGTCGAGCAGCGCCTCGAGCCAGTCCCGGGCGGCACCGACATCTGAGATGACCGGCGAGTCGGGTTCGGCGGGCCGGTCGACCATGATGACCTCGATCCCCAGTTCGGCCGCGGCCACCAGCTTCGCCGAGGTCAGTGATCCGCCGCTGTTCTTGGTGACCAGTAGGTCGATGTCGTTGTCGCGCAACAGCCTCGACTCCGAGGCATGGTCGTAGGGACCGCGCGAACGCAACACCTCGTGGCGGGGCGGAAGCGCTCCGGTCGGGGCGTCGACGACCCGGATCAGAAACCACGCCGAACGGATCCCCGCGAAGACGACGACATCCTGGCGACCGGTGGTCAGGAAGACGCGTCCGCCACGGGCGTCCACCTCCCGCGCGGCCGAGGGGAGGTCGGGTACGCGGGTCCACGTGTCGGTGTCCCCGGGCACCCACGGGTCCCGGCGCAACCGCAGCAGCGGGACACCCGCATCGGCGGCGGCCCGAGCAGCGTTGCGGGTGATGGTCGCGGCGAACGGGTGGGTGGCGTCGACCACCGCACGAATCCGATTGCTCCGCAGCCAGTCCCGGAGCCCTTCGGTTCCGCCGAACCCGCCGATTCGCACGGGACCGACCGGCAGGCGAGGGTCGTTGACCCGACCCGCGAGTGAGCTGATGAACTCGATGCCGGACTCGGCCAGACTCGAGGCCAGCGCACGCGCCTCCCCCGTTCCGCCGAGGATGAGCACATGCTCGGTGGGATCCGGGGCGGAACCGTTCACCGCGACGAGTCGCGGTCGGCGCGGAGTTTGGTCATCCGCGCATGCGAGTACAGGTAGCTGTCGGTGGCGTCCGATGTCGACGGATCCAGCACACGCCCGACGAAGATGACCGCGGTCTTGCGGATGTCGGCGGCGTCCAGGGTCTCGGGCAACCGGGACAACGGGCAGCGCACGATCTGCTCGTTCTCGCGACTGGCGAAAGCAACTGTCGCGGTGGGGCAGTCGCTGCCGTAGTGCGGGGTGAGCGCCTCCACGATCTGTTCCGCGCGATGTGCCGCGAGATGCAGTGCGAGTGTCACTCCGGTCATGGCGAGGCTCGCGAGGTCCTCCCCCGGCGGCATGTCCGTCGACAGTGTCGACACGCGCGTGATCAACAGGCTCTGGCCGACGCCCGGCACGGTGAGTTCGGTGTCGAGTGCGGCCGCGGCGGCCGCGAACGCCGGCACACCGGGCACGATCTGATGAGGGATACCGCGTGCGGTCAGTTCACGCTGTTGCTCGGCCATCGCCGAGTAGACGGCGAGATCACCCGAGTGCAGGCGGGCCACGTCATGCCCCCGTGCGTCTGCGGCCGCGATGACATCGATGATGTCCGACAACGGCATCCGGGCGGTGTCGACGAGTTCGGCACCCTCGGGACACAGTGCGAGAAGCTCCGCGGGCACCAACGATCCGGCGTAGACACAGGTCTCGCACTCCCCCAGCACCCGTGCTCCCCGCAGCGTGATCAGGTCGGGCGCCCCCGGCCCGGCGCCGATGAAGTACACGGTCATCGGACAACCTCCGCGAGACCGGCATCCGGAAGCCCCGTCGTCGGTTTGTCGACAGACCACTGCACGATCGGGAGGGCCGGACGCCAGGTGGTCATCGTGCCGAGGGGCGCGACGGTCTCCACCGACAGGCGCCGCAGGGTACCGCCCTGGTCGGCGTGCCGTCGTGTCACGAGGGCCTGGTTCTCGACGGTCACCGCGTTCACCACGAGCCGGCCCGAATCCGCCAGCGCATCCCAGGCGAGCGCGAGGATCTCCTCGTCCAGTCCGCCGCCGATGAAGACCGCATCGGGTTCCGGCGCGTCGGCCAGCTCGTCGGGAGCCGGTCCTCGCACCGAGAGCCGGTGCGCCACGCCGTGACGAGCGGCATTGCGTCGCAACCGATCGGCGCGCTCGGGGTCGCGCTCGAAGGCGACCGCGAGTCCGCGGTCGTCGGCGCGTAACCATTCGATCGCGACGCTGCCCGACCCGGCCCCGATGTCCCAGAGGATCTGCGCCCCGGCCGGCTCGAGTGCGCAGACGGTGAGGGC
This sequence comes from Gordonia sp. G4, assembly GCF_057770005.1. Lineage (NCBI taxonomy): Bacteria > Bacillati > Actinomycetota > Actinomycetes > Mycobacteriales > Gordoniaceae > Gordonia > Gordonia sp. G4. The sequence goes on along the minus strand of NZ_CM173442.1, from coordinate 4,212,596 downwards.
GCGGATCGTCGACTTGGTGATCTGGCCGTCGTGCTCGTAGGCCTCGTCCGCCCGACCGGGAAGCCGGGTCCGGTGTGGTCCGACGCAGTCGACGGCGACGATGTTCAGCGGATCGCCGGCCCTGCGGTGCCAGCCCTCCGCGGTGTCGGTGGCGATCTGTTCGGCGGGGCCACCGAGCTGCTCGAGGACGGTCATCGCCGACGCACCGAAACCGGCATCTGTGAGGAGTTCGGCGACGGCGGCGGGAGTGGTCTCGTCGCGGCTCAGGACCAGCACGCGAGCACCGTCGGTGACCTCGCCGAGCACGACGCCCGGCTCGGTGCGCACCGCGCTGACGATCCGGGTCGTCGCAAGGTCCCAGCCGAGGCGCGCGCAGGCCAGACTCGCACTCGACACGGCCGGAAACACCCGCACCCGGTCCGCACCGACGCGGGCGACGATGCTCGCGCCGACCCCGTGGAACATCGGGTCGCCGCTGGCGAGGATGTGCACGGTGTCCGGGTGGGCGTCGTCGACGCCCCACGTCTCGACGAGCTCGGCCAGGTGCTCCGACATCGGTGAGCGCCACGGCCGCAGTTGTGCACCGAGTCGGGGCGCAGCACCGTCGAGAAGCGCCAATTGCCGTGCAGCGCCGTAGATCACCCGTGCACGGCGTAACTCGTCGCGTGCCGGCTCACCGAGGCCGGGCCAGCCGTCGGCACCGATGCCGACCACCACGAACTCGGATGTGGGGACCGTCGACGTGACGGCTGCCCCCGGTGACCTCATCGGGGAAGCCTCCGCCACACCGCGCGTGGCAGCAGCCGCATACCGAAGAACACGGGACGTAGCACCCCCGGGATCCAGACCTCGCCGCGTCCCTTGCGGTACGCGTGCGCCACGGCGTCGGCAACCTGCTCGGGATTGCGCGACAACGGAGCCGGTTTCACGCCGGAATCCATCAGGTCGCGGGTCATCGCGCCGACGACGAAGCCGGGGCGGGCCAGCAACAGACGAGCACCGCTGCCGTGCAACGCATCTGCGAGACCACTGGCGAACCCGTCGAGTCCGGCCTTGGTCGAGCCGTAGACGTAGTTGGCCCGGCGCACCCGGATGCCGGCCACCGAGGAGAAGACGATGATCGTCCCGGAGGCCTGAGCGCGCAGCACCGATGCGAGCGGTGTCAGCACGCTGACGTGCGCGTAGTAATCGGTGTGCGCGATCTGAAGTGCGTGTGCCACATCGGTTTCGGCCCGGTCCTGGTCACCGAGGATGCCGAACGCGACGATCGCGATCCCGATCGGACCGAACCGTTCGGACAGCGATTCGACGAGCGCGGGATGGGTGTCGGTGTCGTTCGCGTCGAATGCCACGGTGTGTACCGCGACCGCCCCGGCCTCGAGCAGGCGTGCCGACTCGTCGCCCAGGTCGTTGGGACGGCGGGCCGCCAGGACGACCGTCCGCCCGGACGCGAGACGCGCGGCGGTGGCCACGCCGATCTCACTGCGGCCGCCGAACAGGACGAGGGCACCGACCGGGTCGGAATCCGGACCCGCTGATGCCCCTTCGCTGCGTGACGCCATGGCTAGCAGTATCGCATCGGCCCCGACACCGGTCGTGCGCGCCGTCGCCACTACCGTGGGGTCATGCCCCGCACCGCCGCCGACCTCGGATCCGATGCCCTCGCGTTCCTCACCGAACGCCACCTCGGCACCCTCACCACCCTGCGCGCCGACGGCACCCCGCATGCCGTCGCGGTCGGATTCACCTGGGATCCCGACGCCCGCCTCGCCCGGGTCATCACCTCCGACGGCAATCAGAAGGTCCGCAACACCGAGCGCGGCGGATATGCGGCCGTCACCAACGTCGACGGCCCGCGCTGGCTGACCCTCGAGGGACCCGCGACCGTCCGCCGCGAACCCGACCAGGTCCGTGAGGCCGAGCAGCGCTACGCGCAGCGATACCGGGAACCCCGGCCGAATCCCCGCCGCGTGGTGATCGAGATCAGGGTGAGCCGCGTACTGGGTTCGGCGTCGCTGTTCAGCGAGTCGCGGCCGGCCTGACCCCTAGGAGTTCGATCCGTCCAGCCGGACCAGTTCGTGCGGGCGGTTGTTGACGGACTCGCAGCCGTCGTCGGTGACGATCACGATGTCCTCGATCCGGGCTCCCCAATGCCCGGACACGTACACCCCCGGCTCCACGCTGAACGCCATTCCGGCCCGCAGCGGGATGTCGTTGCCGCCGACGATGTAGGGCTCCTCGTGCACCGACAGCCCGATCCCGTGCCCGGTGCGGTGGATGAACCGCTCGGCCAGGCCGCGTGCGGCGAGGAGATCGCGAGCCGCGGCATCGATCGACGACGCGCTCACCCCGGGCCGGACGGCGGCCACGGCCGCACGCTGCGCCTCGAGCAGCGCGGCGTAGGCATCCGCGATGTCGGCGGGCGGGTCGTCGAAGCAGTAGGTGCGCGTGGAGTCGGAGTTGTAACCCGGCTCGACCGGACCGCCGATGTCGACGACGACGATGTCGGACCGCTCGATGACCCGGTCGGAGAACTCGTGGTGGGGATCGGCGCCGTTGGGGCCGGACCCGACGATGATGAACGCCGCCTCGGTGTGCCCCTCCTCGAGGATCGCGGCGGCGATGTCGGCGGCGACCTCCCGTTCGGTGCGGCCGGGGATCAACCAGTCGCCCATCCGCGCGTGCACCCGGTCGATCGCGGCACCCGCACGGCGGAGTGCGTCGATTTCCGCGGCATCCTTGATCATTCGGAGCTCGCGCAGTACGTCGGTCGCCAATTGCGGTGTGGCGCCGGTGTGCCGGGCGAGCGGGATCACGTGCAGGGCGGGCATGGAGTCGGAGACGGCGATGCGCGGCTGCGAGGGCAACCCGGCCAGTGCCAGCGCATGGGCGTCGTCACCGTCGACCCAGTCGGCCACCTCGATGTCGAGATCGCCCACCGCCGAGGAGGACAGCGACGGGACCTCGAGGCGCGCGATGACGAGCCGTGGGTCGCCGGTCGCGGGGATCACGAGCGCGGTGAGCCGTTCGAAGGTCTCCGCCCGTGACCCGACCAGGTAGCGCAGGTCCGGTCCGGGAGCGACGACGAGCGCGTCCAGATCCGCGGCGCGGGTGAGTTCGGCGGCACGGCGAACCCGGTCGCGGTACACCTCTGCGCCGAAGAGCGGCGCGGCCCCCGCCTTCGACGTCGCCACCCGTGCTGTTCCGGTCCCAGATGCCATGCGACGAAGACTACCGCCGACTCATGACAGAGTGTGGGGGTGACGGATTCGTTGATGCTGCTCGACGGCGCGAGCCTGTGGTTCCGATCGTTCTTCGCCCTGCCGGAGAAGATGACCAGCCCGGACGGACGCCCGGTCAACGCGGTGCGGGGCTTCCTCGACACGATCGCCAATCTCGTGGTGCGCGAACGACCCACGCGACTGGTGGTGTGCCTGGACCTGGACTGGCGCCCGGAGTTCCGCACCGACCTGATCCCCACCTACAAGGCCCACCGGGTGGCGGTTCCCGACGGCGGTACCGACGTCGAGGGCAGGGACATCGACGTCGAAGAGGTGCCCGACACGCTCACCCCGCAGGTCGACATGATCATGGCCGTCCTGGCGGCTTCGGGTATCGCGACCTCGGGCGCCGTCGGTTGTGAGGCCGACGACGTGATCGGCACGCTCGCCTATGACGAGGCGGAGGATCCGGTCATCGTGGTCAGCGGTGATCGGGATCTGCTGCAGGTGGTCGCCGATGATCCGGTCCCGGTGCGCGTCCTGTACGTCGGCCGCGGCCTGGCCAAGGCCGAGATGATGGGGCCGGTGGAGGTCGCCGAGAAGTACGGCGTGCCGGTCGATCGCGCCGGGATCGGCTACGCGGAGATGTCGATGTTGCGCGGGGATCCCTCGGACGGGCTGCCGGGCGTGGCCGGCATCGGTGAGAAGACCGCGGCGAAGCTGATCAGCGAGTACGGCAGCCTCGATGCACTCGAGGCGGCTGCCGCCGACCCGTCGTCGACGGTGCCGACCCGTAGCCGGAAGTCACTGCTCGCGTCGGTCGACTACCTGCAGGCGGCGCGAATCGTCGTCTCGGTGCGCACCGACGCCGAGACGATCGACAGCGGGTCGGATGTATTGCCGGCCGAACCCGCCGACCCCGCAGCTCTCGCCGAACTCGTCGAGGAACTGGGCATCGGGGCGTCGGTGGGGCGGCTCGCCAAGGCCCTCGGCTGGCCCCAGGCCGGTTGAGGCCCCTGAGGGTGACAGCCGGCTGAGGCCCCTTGCCGGTCAGCTCGGGCGTGAGACCTCGTAGCGGCCGTCGTCGTCGATGAACGTGACGGTGACCTGCTGCTGCTGACCGCCGACGGTGACCGAGCAGGTGAACGACGCACCGGTCTCGACCCGCTGACCCGACGGGCACTGCACATCGGAGACGTCGCTGGCCTGATAATCCTCGGTGAGGATCTGCTGCACACCGTCCTGCGCAGCCTGCTGGTCGAGGTTCTTCGGTGCCCACCCGGGAAAGAGGAACGCGGTGATCAGCACGATCGCGGCGATGAGGATCAGCGCGCCGCCGCCGACGAACATCAGTGTCCGGGCGGTCTTGTTCGACTTCCCGGCCGCCATCCCGCTGAACTGATCGCCGCCACCGTACGGATTCTGACCGTACTGGTTCTGACCGTAGGGCTGTTGGCCGTAGGGGTTCTGCGCATTCGGTCCCGTGGCGCCCTGCGGGTTCTGGCCGTAGGGCTGCTGGCCGTACTGCCCCTGTCCGGGCGCCCCGTACTGGCCGGCCCCGTACTGCCCTGGGGCACCGTACTGCCCCGGTGCACCATATTGGTCGGCGCCGTACTGGGCACCCGGCTGGCCATACTGTTGACCACCGGGCTGACCGTACTGTCCGGGGTTGCCGACCTGCGTCGGCTGGGACTGGGCCGGACCGGAATGGGGAGGCTGCCCCGCAGGTCCACCCGCTTGCTGGTAAGGGTTCTGCTGATACGGATCCTGTTGCGGCTGGCCGTAACCCGGGGTCTGCGCGGCCGGGTTCGGCGCCATGGTGGTCGGGTCGGCCGGTGGTGCGCCGGCCTGGCCGGCGCCGGGGAGGTTCACGATCTCGGTCTTGCCGTCCGGACCCGACTGGTCTCCGGACGCTCGCGGGCCGGCTTGCGGATCGGGGCCGGAAGAATGTGGGCCGGGGGGATTCGGTTGGGACGGGTTGGGGTTGTACGGGTCGGTCATGAATCCCTCCCACTCGGCCGTTCACCCGGCGACGGGTGTCGGCGAACTGTGACGTCGCGGCGGTATCGAGGCGGGCACGCCGACACCGGATGCGGGATGAACGTTACCTCAGCTGCCTGGGACTATCAGCAAACATCGCACGCGCCCCGCGGGCGCGTCGTCCGGTGAACCGACACCCGCCGACCGACCGATGCATGTACCCGAGTTCGGCTGAAATAATCAGCCGAGTTCGGCCGAAACGATCAGCCGAGTTCGGCCGAAACGATCAGCCGAGTTCGGCAGCGACCACCCCGCGACGGATCGCCTTGACCGCTGCCCGGGCCGTCCCACCGAGACGGGTGTCGGACCCCACCCCGAGCCGGATCTGTTCGAGAAGATCCACGACCTGCCGGTTCCACCGCACGAAGTCCCCCGGCGAGAGGAGTTGTCCGCGTTCGCCTGCCAGGAGCAGGGCCTCGCCGAGCGAACGGCCCGATGCCCACGTCGCCACGGCGACGGAGAATCCGGTGTCGGGTTCGCGTGTCGGACTCACCCGATGCCGCTGCTCCACCGCGGTGACCCGCGACCAGATCCCGACCGTCGCCGCCATCGCGGCGCGCATCGAGCTGCTGCCCGGAAGAGCATCGACTCCGCTGTAACTGTCGCGCCGGCTCTCGTAGACCAGTGCCGCGACCACCGCGGCGAGATCGGGCGCGGAGAGATCGTCCCAGACGCCGGCCCGGATGCACTCGGTCACCACCAGGTCGCTCTCGCTGTAGATGCGGCCGAGCAGCTTGCCCGAGTCGGTCACCAGCATCGTGTGGCCGGTGGACTCGGTCGATTCGGCGACGCGCTCGAGATAGCCCAACTCGCTGAGGACACCGACGATGTGATCGAACGTGACGCCAAGGGTCGACGTCCGGTCCCCGATGCTGCGCTCGGCGTTGACGATGTCGCGCAGCAACCGGTTGCGGCGTTCGGCGAGCCGGAACAACTCGTCACCGTTCGGCAACTGATGCGCCGGATGCGCACGCAGGGTGCGTCGAAGGCGCGCGAGCTCGGTGTCGTCGGCGGCGTCGGCGCGCTTCTTCTGCCGTCCGCGCGGCATCTCGATGCCGGTCGATCGCAACGCCGACGCCAGATCGCGTCGGCCGCGACCGGTGCGACGGTCGGCGTTCTTCGGCAGTCGCATGTTGCCCAGCACCTCGGGCGGATTGACGAAGTCGCGGGTACCGACGCGACCGCACCAGGCGTCCTCGGTCAGTACGAGCGGCTTGGGATCCTGCGCCTGCGTAGCCGGTTCGATGATGACCGCCAGACCGCGGTGCCGTCCGACGGGTACGCCGATGACATGCCCGCGTTTGAGCGCGGCCAGGTCCGCGGTGATGGCGTCGTGCGTGTCGGTGCGCCTGCGGAACTTGAGATCGCGTTCGCGGCTGCGGATGTCCTCGCGCAGCGTGACGTATCCGAGAAAACCGGCATAGGGCTCGTCTTCCGAATCGGCTTCGGCCTCAGCAGGTTCCAGCCCTCGCGCCTGCGCCGTGCGCGCCAGCTCGCCGTCGAGCTTGCGCAGCGCCCGCTGGGCCTCGTCCAGTTTGCGCGCCTGTCCCACAACCGACCGGTCGGCCTGGAACTGCGCGAACGACCGATGCAGCAGCTCGCGGGCACCGTCGAGACCCAGCCGTCCGAGCAGGTTGACCGCCATGTTGTACTCCGGCGAGAACGAGCTGCGCAGCGGGAAGGTACGCGCGCCTGCGAGTCCGGCCACCTCCTCGGGTACCACCTCGGGTGTCCACACGACGACCGCGTGGCCCTCGACGTCGATCCCGCGGCGACCCGCCCGCCCGGTCAGCTGCGTGAACTCGCCGGGGGTCAGATCGACATGGGCTTCACCGTTGTACTTGACCAGACGTTCGAGGACCACCGAGCGCGCGGGCATGTTGATGCCGAGCGCGAGCGTCTCGGTGGCGAACACCATCCGCACCAGGCCCCGCACGAACAGCTCTTCGACGGTGTGCCGGAACGTCGGGAGCATGCCCGCGTGGTGCGAGGCCAGCCCCCGGCGCAACCCCTCTCGCCATTCGTGCACACCCAGCACATCGAGGTCGGTCGGCGACAGTTCGGTGAGATGGCGGTCGACGATCGCGTCGACCTCGCCGATCTCCGCGGGGGTGAGGAGCGAGATACCCGACCGCAGACACTGCGCCAGGGCGGCGTCGCATCCGACGCGCGAGAAGATGAAGCCGATGGCCGGGAGCAGGCCCTCCCGGTCGAGACGCGTGACGAGGTTCGGCCGCGACAGCGCCGGTCCCCGTCCGTCACGCCGGGGTCCGCTGCCGCGACCGCGTCCACGGCCGCGCGACGACTCCCGCTCGTCGTCGGCCATCAGGATCCGGTGCCGGATCTGGCGTTTCAGTTCCGGATTGACCCGGGGCCGGGTACCGGCCTTGCGTGCCGGACCGGTGTCGGCGGGGTCGAACAGGTCGAACAACCGTTGCCCGACGAGCATGTGCTGGGACAGCGGCACCGGCCGGTGCTCGTCCACGATCACCGAGGTGTCGCCGCGAACCGTCTGAATCCAGTCGCCGAACTCCTCGGCGTTGCTCACCGTCGCCGACAGGCTCACCACCCGAACCGATGGTTCGAGGTGCAGGATGACTTCTTCCCACACCGCCCCGCGGAACCGGTCTGCCAGGAAGTGGACCTCGTCCATGACGACGTGCGACAACCCGTCCAGAGCTCGTGACTCGGCGTAGATCATGTTGCGCACGACCTCGGTCGTCATCACGACGACCGGCGCATCGGGGTTGATCGAGCTGTCGCCGGTCAGCAACCCGACCGACTCGGCCCCGTGGACCGCCACCAGGTCGTTGTACTTCTGATTGCTGAGCGCCTTGATCGGCGTGGTGTAGAAGCACTTCGTGCCCCCGGCCAGCGCCAGATGCACGGCGAACTCACCCACGATGGTCTTGCCCGCGCCGGTCGGCGCGCACACCAGCACACCGTGCCCGCCTTCGAGCGCCTCGCACGCGCGGAGCTGGAAGTCGTCGAGCCGGAAAGCGAGTCTCGACGTGAACGAGTCGAGTTGTGTCACAGGACGTCGTCGAAGGTCGCGCGCGCCCGCGTCGACGTGCGGGTGGCGCCGGCGCCGACATGGTTCGCCGGCGCCGGGATCGGCGACGCCGGAGCGATCGGCTTCGTCGGCGGCAGCGGGCTGGCCTCGTCGTCGGAGAGGTCCGCCCAGGCCGACGCCTTCTTCGCCTTGCGCTTGTCGAAGATGCGCGCGAACTGGATCGCGAACTCGAGCAGGACGGTGAGCGCGAGCGCCAGGGCCAGCATCGTGAACGGGTCCTGGCCCGGCGTGACGATGGCCGCGAAGACGAAGACCGTGAAGATGAGGCCGCGCCGCCAGCTCTTCAACCGGGCGTAGGTCAGCACTCCCACCACGTTGAGCGCGATGATGAGGAGCGGGAGTTCGAAACTCACGCCGAAGATCACGAGCACGTTGAGCATGAATCCGAAGTACTGGTCACCGGCCAGGGCCGTGACCTGGACCTCGTTGCCGACGGTCAACAGGAAGTCGAAGGCCTTGGCGACCACCAGGTAGGCCAGCACCGCGCCGCTGACGAACAGGGTCGTCGCCATCGCCACGAACAGGATGCCGTATCGGCGTTCGTGGTCGTGGAGACCGGGGGTGATGAACTGCCAGATCTGGTAGATCCACACCGGGCAGGCCATCACGACACCGGCGGTGAGCGCCACCTTGAGGCGAAGCATGAACTGGTCGAACGGCCCGGTCGCCAGAAGGCGACAGGAATCGTCGGCGGTCAGCGAGGCACGCGACGATGGCGGCAGATCACAGTACGGACCGCGCAGCATGTCACCGAGCGAGGAGATGCCGAGGAAGCCGTGGCTGTACCAGAGGAACCCGAGGATCGTCGTGGCGATGATGGCCAGCATCGAGATGACCATACGAGTGCGCAACTCGTACAGGTGCTCGACCAACGACATGGTGCCGTCGGGGTTGAGCTTTCGTTTGCGCTGCCGGGGGTCGAGACGTCGGGGAATCGGAAGAGTGCGCACTGGCGATGCTCCGACGCGCCCCTATGCCGATTTCTTGACGTCGGCGTCGCGCTGCGTGGCGGCCTGGGTGGAGTCACCCGCGGGCAGCTCACGGCGCGACGGGTCGGCCGGCGTCGCGTCGGCGGTGGCCTGCGAGTCCTTGTCGTCGTCCTTCTGCATCTCCTTGACCTCGCTCTTGAAGATGCGCAGCGACTGTCCCAGACCTCGGGCGGCGTCCGGCAACTTCTTCGAGCCGAACAGGATCAGCAGCACAATGGCAACGATCGCCCAGTGCCACCATGACGTGAAGCCCATGAGATCACCCTTCAGTTCGGATCAGACAGTGTCCAATGCTACCTGAGTCGCGCCCGGCGGGGAGCGGGCCCGACCGGATGATCCGCCCGGCCCAGCGGTGGGCGGTCCTCAGCGATATCGCCTGCGTGCCGCGGTCGCGGTGTCGGCGACCGCCGCGGCGACGGCCGGCGCGTCGACGACCCGGACGGCTCCACCGAATCCGAGCAGGAACCGGGTGAGCCACTCCGGCGAGCCGTAGACGAGCCGGGCGCGGACCGGCAGGTCGGCGTCGGGCCGGTCCTCGACCTTCTCGACGGGTTCGAGCGGGTAGTAGTCGAGGATCCACAGATGGTCGGCGTCGATCTCGATCTCGACAGCCGGGAGATCGGGGTTCTCGGCCACCAGCACCGACTGATTCGACGACGCGGCCTCGGCCGGCGGACGGCTCGGTTCGTCCAGGGCCGACGCGGTGTCGACGCGGTCGAAGCGGAACAACCGCACGCCCTCGGCCATCCGGCACCACGCCTCGAGATAAGTGTGCTGATCCATGACCTGCAGACGGATCGGGTCGACCACCCGGTCGGTGACGCTGTCGCGGCCGGCCGAGTAGTAGCGAAGGCGCAGTGCACGAGCGTGCTTGGTGGCCTCGCGGATCGTCGTGTAGGTGGGGTTCTCCCCCGACGGATCGGGAGCCGAGTCGGACGCACCGGCGACCCCGGGCACCGTCGCACCCACCGCTTGCTCGATCTTCGCGATCGCCCGACGAGCCGCCGCCACATCGACGACTCCCGGCGTCTCGACGAGCGCTCGCAGTGCGACGAGGAGCGTGCTGGCCTCCACGGTGGTCAGCCGCAGGGGCCGGTCCATGCCCGCGGTGAACCCGACCGTCACGTAACCCTCACTGAACTCGAGTTCGATGAGGTCATCGGGGTAGTACCCGGGGAGTCCGCAGACGAAGAGGAGTTCGAGATCCTTCGTGAGCTGCGCCTGGGTCACACCGAGTTCGGCGGCGGCCTGGACGATCGAGATGCCGCGGCGGGCCTGGAAGTACGGGACCATCGCCAGCAGGCGGTTGAGGCGGGACGGTGCTGCGGCGGCCATCAGACCGTCACCCCGCTGAGGCGGTCGAGGCTCGCGATGACGAGGTCGCGCAGCTCCGGCGGGTCCAGGACGACCGCGTCGCGGCCCACACCCAGGACCATGCGTGCGACCGTGGTCAGCGAGTGGATCTCCAGGGTCACGATGTCGCCGGGATCGCCGTCGAGGTCGGCGGGCTCGGTCGCCGTCGCGGCCCGGCGGAGGCCAAACGCCCGGTCGGCCGCGACCCAGATCCGCGCGGTGCGGCCGTCGGAACCAGAAGCGGAATCGACAGCCGCCGAGACGATCTGCTGGAGATCGGTGCCCGCCGGCACCACGACGGCGTCGGCGGCACCGACCGCGGAGACGGCCGTGATCCGCGACAGCCGGAACGTCCGGGTGGCGTCGCGATCGCGGTCGTGACCGACGACGTACCAGCGGCCCCGGTGCGACACCACTCCCCACGGTTCGACGCGCCGGGTGGTCGGTGCGGCGGCCGCCGACGACCGGTGCCGGAACTCGACCGCACGCCTGTCCTGGACCGCGGCGAGAAGGCCCGCGATGACCTCTTCGGAGCCGAGTGATCTCGACGACCCGCCCGTGGTGATCCCCAGATCGTCCTCGGAACGGACGTCGAGCCCGGCTGCCCGCAGCTTGAGGATCGCCGTCTGCGACAGCGTCGAGACCTCCGGCGTGTCCCACAGCGCGGCGGCCATGGCGATCGCCGCCGCCTCGTCGGATTCCAGGGAGATCTCCGGCAATTCGTAGGAGTCGCGGTCGATGCGGTATCCCTCGCCGCCGGCCGCCATCGGCGACCGGCCGGTGACGAGCGGGATCCCGAGATCCCGCAGCTCGTTCTTGTCCCGTTCGAACATCCGGTTGAACGCCTCGTCGGACTGCCCGTCATCGGAGTAGCCGGCAACGTTGCGGCGGATGTACTCCGCGGTGACGTACTGCCGCGTCCACAGCAGGCAGATCACGAGGTTGAGCAGACGCTCGACTTTGGGGGTTGCCACCGGGTCAGGTTAGAACGTGGCCGCTCACCGCGTGCGGAGGCACGCTGCGTTCGCGGGTAACCCGGGCACTCACATCGACGCGATGAGGCGATCGACGCGCTCGTCGACGCTGCGGAACGGGTCTTTGCACAACACGGTCCGCTGCGCCTGGTCGTTGAGTTTGAGGTGCACCCAGTCGACGGTGAAGTCGCGGCCCGCCTTCTGCGCGGCCGAGATGAAGTCGCCACGAAGTTTTGCGCGGGTGGTCTGCGGCGGCTCGTTGACCGCCGTCTTGATCGCCTCGTCGGTGGTCGCCCGGGCGACCAGTCCCTTGCGCATCAACACGTCGAAGACGCCGCGGCCGCGTTTGATGTCGTGGAAGGCCAGGTCGAGTTGCGCGATCTTCGGATCCGACAGTTCCATCGAGTACCGGTTCTGGTAGCGCTCGAAGAGCTTGCGCTTGATGACCCAGTCGATCTCGGTGTCGACCTTGGCGAAATCGTTGCTCTCCACCGCGTCGAGCATGCGGCCCCAGAGGTCGACGACCATGTCCATCTCCGGGTCCGGTCGGCGGTTGGTGAGGTGCTCGACGGCGCGGGCGTGGTACTCGCGCTGGATGTCGAGGGCGCTGGCCTGCCGACCGCCGGCGAGTCGTACCGGCCGACGCCCCGTCGGGTCGTGGCTGACCTCACGGATCGCGCGGATCGGGTTGTCGAGCGCGAAGTCACGGAACGCGACGCCGGCCTCGATCATCTCCAGCACGAGCGCCGCGGAACCCACCTTGAGGAGGGTCGTCATCTCGGACATGTTCGAGTCGCCGACGATGACGTGCAGCCTGCGGTACTTCTCCGCGTCGGCGTGCGGCTCGTCGCGCGTGTTGATGATCGGACGCGACCGGGTCGTCGCCGAGGAGACGCCCTCCCAGATGTGCTCGGCGCGCTGCGACAGACAGAACGTCGCCGCCTTCGGGGTCTGCAGCACCTTGCCGGCGCCACAGATCAGCTGGCGGGTCACGAGGAACGGCAGCAGGACGTCGGAGATGCGGGAGAACTCCCCCGCCCGCACGACCAGGTAGTTCTCGTGGCATCCATACGAGTTGCCGGCCGAGTCGGTGTTGTTCTTGAACAGGTAGATGTCGCCGCCGATGCCTTCGTCGGCGAGACGCTGTTCGGCGTCGACGAGCAGGTCCTCGAGCACGAGCTCGCCCGCCCGGTCGTGGTTGATCAGCTGGATGAGGCTGTCGCACTCCGCGGTCGCGTACTCCGGGTGCGAACCCACGTCGAGATAGAGGCGGGCGCCGTTCTGCAGGAAGACGTTCGACGACCGGCCCCACGATACGACCCGCCGGAAGAGATAACGGGCGACCTCGTCCGGACTCAGGCGGCGGTGGCCGTGGAAGGTGCACGTGACACCGAACTCGGTCTCGATGCCCATGATTCGTCGCTGCACTTGACCAACCCTACTCGCGCGGGCCGCGGCGGACCGGTCGACACGCACCGGCCGCCGCGAGCCGCGGCGTTCTCATCACTGTTCGGTGGACGGCGTCTCACCAGGGGATTCGCCGGAATCGGCGGTCGCGGTCGCGGCCGCCGGGAGCAAACCTTCGACCGTGGACGTCGTGAGGCGCCGGAATGCGCGCCGCGGACGGTTGTGGTCGAGGACCGCGACTTCGAGGTCACCCGCGGCCAACGCCCGACGTTCGGTCGGGGTCCCGCCGCCGTTGTCGGCCGGAGCCGTCAGCGCGTCGACCGCGACACCGATGGCCCGTCCGAGTTCCATGTCCGGCTCGTAGCTCTCCTTGAGCGCGGCCGCGATCGGCTCGGTCGCCCCGCCCATCACGAGGAAGCGTGTCTCGTCGGTGATCGACCCGTCGTAGGAGATCCGGTAGAGCTGCGAACGCTTCGGTTTACCCGGTCGGGCGACCTCGGCGACGCAGAGTTCCACCTCGAACGGCTTGGCCTGTTCGGTGAAGACACTGCCGAGTGCGTTCGCGTAGGTGTTGGCCAGGGACAGCCCGGACACGTCGGCACGGTCGTAGCTGTAGCCGCGCATGTCCGCGATCTGGATCCCGGCCTTGCGCAGGCTCTCGAACTCGTTGTACTTGCCCACGGCCGCGAATCCGATCCGGTCGTAGATCTCGCTGGTCTTGCGCAGCGTGTTCGACGGGTTCTCCGCGACGAACAGCACGCCGTCGGAAAAGGTGAGGATCACGACGCTGCGACCCCGGGCTATGCCCTTGCGGGCGAGCTCGGAGCGGTCGCGCATGATCTGCTCGGCGCTGGCGTAATACGGGAAGGTCATCGTGCACCCCCCTGGTGCTCGGCACTCCGGCGTTCGATGACGGCACGCGCCGCCGCCTCGATGTCGGTCGCGTCCACCTCCCGCGCCCCGTCGGCCCCGACGATCGCGGCCATCGGGAAGATCTTGCGGACCAGATCGGGCCCGCCGGTCGCCGAATCGTCGTCGGCCGCGTCGTACAGCGACTCGACGGCGATCGCGAGTGCCTCGTCGGCGGTCAGGTCGGCGCGGTACAGCTTTTTCAGCGACGACTTGGCGAACACCGACCCCGAGCCGATGGCGGTGTACCCGCCGAACTCTTCGTGGCGGTCACCGGCGACGTCGAAGCTGAAGATCCGTCCGCGTTCGCTCGGGTCGTCGTGATCGATGTCGTAACCGACGAGCAGCGGGATGGCGGCCAGGCCCTGCAGGGCGGCGCCGAGATTGCCGCGCACCATCGACGCCAGCCGGCTGACCTTGCCGTCGAGGGTCAGCGGGACGCCCTCGATCTTCTCGTAGTGCTCGAGTTCGACGGTGAACAACCGCACCATCTCGATCGCGATACCGGCGGTGCCGGCGATCCCGGCGGCCGAGTACTCGTCGGTGATGTAGACCTTCTTGACGTCCCGGGTCGCGATGAGATTGCCCATCGTCGCCCGGCGGTCTCCGGCCAGGACGACCCCGCCCGGGTACGACACCGCGACGATCGTCGTGCCGTGCGGGATGTCACCGGCGCCGTCGGTGCCGCCCGCGAACGACCCCACGCGGTCGATCTGCGCCTGCGGGAGCTGTTCGGGCGCATGCGTCCGGAGGAAGTCGGTGAACGACGAGATGTCGGCACCGAAAGCGGAGCGGGACTGGGACAGCGGGGGCAGTGAACCGAACCTGTCGCTCACTGGCCGCCCTTCTGGACGTAGGCGCGCACGAAGTCCTCGGCGTTCTCCTCCAGCACGTCGTCGATCTCGTCGAGCAGGTCGTCGGTGTCCTCGGCCAGCTTCTCGCGACGTTCTTGTCCGGCGCCGGAATCGGGGCCCACGCCCTCGTCGTCGCCGCCGCCACCACGCTTGGTCTGTTCCTGCGCCATCTGCTGCCTCCTTGAAACCGATCGCCCCTTGGCGGGCTACCGCGGTCGAGGGAGAGTCGGGATCGGGTGTCGCTGTCGCGGCGGTGATCCCTGGTGTCTCGACCCTGCGGAATCGTGTGCTCCCACACTACCTGTGGGGACGACAAGTGTGGCGGAACGAGGCACAAGCCCCGCGTCACGTCAGGTGGTGAGCTGATCCACCAGTTCGGCGGCCGAGTTCACCGAGTCGAGGAGCTTGCCGACGTGCGCCGCGGTACCGCGCAGCGGTTCCAGTGTGGGGATGCGGACCAGCGAGTCCCCGCCCAGGTCGAAGATGACCGAGTCCCAGCTCGCCGCGGCGACGTCGGCACCGAACCGGCGCAGGCACTCACCGCGGAAGTAGGCCCGCGTGTCGCGCGGCGGCTCGCTGATCGCGGCGAGCACGTCATTCTCGTCGACCAACCGCTTCATCGATCCGCGCGCGACGAGCCGGTTGTACAGCCCCTTGTCGAGCCGGACGTCGGAATACTGCAGGTCGATGAGCTGCAGGCGCGGCGCCGACCACGACAGGTTCTCGCGCTGGCGGAAGCCCTCGAGGATGCGCAGCTTCGCCGGCCAGTCCAGGATGTCGGCACACTCCATCGGATCGCGCTCGAGGCGGTCGAGCACGTCGGCCCACGTCTGCAGGACGTGGGCGGCGCGCTCGTCGTCGGAGTGTTCCTGCTCGTGGAATTTCTGGCAGCGTTCCAGATACTCCCGCTGCAGGGCCAGCCCGGTGAGTTCGCGGCCGTTGGTCAGGGCGACGGTCGCCGTGAGCGTCGGGTCGTGGCTGATGGTGTGCACGGCCTGCACCGGCCGCGCGAGTTCGATGTCGGAGAAGTCGACGCCGGCCTCGATGAGATCGAGGACGAGCGCCGTGGTCCCGACCTTGAGGTAGGTGGAGGTCTCGGCGAGGTTGGCGTCGCCGATGATGACGTGCAGGCGCCGGTACCGCTCGGGATCGGCATGCGGTTCGTCGCGGGTGTTGATGATGCCGCGCTTGAGGGTGGTCTCGAGCCCGACCTCGACCTCGATGTAGTCCGACCGCTGTGACAGCTGGTAACCGGCCTCGTCGCCGGACTGTCCGATGCCCACCCGTCCCGAACCGGTGATCACCTGGCGCGAGGCGAAGAAGGTCGTCAGCCCGGCGATGATCGCGGTGAACGGCGTGTCCCGCGCCATGAGGTAGTTCTCATGGGTGCCGTACGACGCGCCCTTGCCGTCGATGTTGTTCTTGTACAGCTGGAGTTTCGGGGCGCCCGGGACACTGGCCACGTGGCGGGCCGCGGCCTCCATCACGCGCTCGCCCGCCTTGTCCCAGATGACCGCGTCCATGGGGTCGGTGACCTCGGGGGCGGAGTACTCGGGGTGGGCGTGGTCGACGTAGAGCCGGGCGCCGTTGGTGAGGATCATGTTGGCCGCACCGATCTCGTCGGCGTCGATGATCGGAGCCGGCCCGGACCCGCGGCCGAGGTCGAAACCACGGGCGTCGCGCAGAGGCGACTCCACCTCGTAGTCCCAGCGTGTCCGCTTCGCGCGCGGCACTCCCGCGGCCGCGGCGTAGGCGAGAACGGCCTGCGTGGACGTCATGATCGGGTTCGCGGTCGGGTCGCCGGGCGCGGAGATTCCGTACTCGACCTCGGTCCCGATGATTCGCTGCATCCTTCGAGGGTAGAGGTTCATTCGCCGCCGGTCGCAACCACCGCATGTGCGCAGTACGGTCGACGCCGTGAAAGCATTCCGCCGGTTCACCGTTCGAGTCCCGCTGCCCGACCGCATCGCGGACCTCGCGCCGTTGTCGCACAACCTGCGCTGGGCCTGGCACCTCCCCACCCAGGAACTGTTCGCCACGATCGATCCGCACCTGTGGTCGACGACCGGCGATCCGCTCCGGGTCCTCGCCGAGGCCGACCCGCGACGACTGGCCGAACTGGCGGCCGACGAGGGCTTCGTGGCGCGGGTGACCGACGCATACGCCGACCTCCGGGAGTATCTCGACGCACCGCAGTGGTTCCAGAGGTACGCGGCGGGATCATCGGGCGAGGACCGTGCCGGGCAGGACCGGGTGGTGCCGCGGGGAATCGCCTACTTCTCCATGGAGTTCGGCGTCTCGGAGGTCCTCCCGATCTACTCCGGCGGCCTCGGCATCCTCGCCGGTGACCACCTGAAGGCGGCCTCCGACCTCGGCCTGCCGCTCATCGGCGTCGGATTGCTGTACCGGTCCGGCTACTTCCGCCAGGGCCTCGACCACGACGGATGGCAGATCGAGCGGTATCCCGTGAACGACCCCGCCGAACTCCCCCTGACCCTTCTGCACCGCGGGGAACACGACGGAACCGGCGGCGGCGTCAACCGCGTCGACGACGCGGACCCGGTCATCATCGAGGTCGCGATGCCCGATGGCGCGACCCTGTCGGCTCAGGTGTGGGTGGCGACCGTGGGGCGAATCCCGTTGCTGCTCCTCGACTCCGACATCGCCCACAACGACGATCAGCCCGACGGGGCCGCCCTGCGCGCCGTGACCGACCGGCTGTACGGCGGCGACCAGGAGCACCGGATCGCGCAGGAGATCCTGCTGGGCATCGGTGGCGTGCGCGCGCTGCGCGAGTACGTGCGCATCGCCGGCCGGGACGAGCCGACGGTGTTCCACATGAACGAAGGACACGCGGGCTTCCTCGGCGTGGAACGCATCCGGGAGCTCGTGGCTGGCGGTCTCGACTTCGACACCGCGGAGGCGGTGGTCCGCGCGTCGAACGTCTTCACGACCCACACCCCCGTGCCGGCCGGTATCGACCGGTTCCCCGCCGACCTCGTGGCCCGGTATCTCGACGCCGACGACGGTGGCGGGTCCCGCCTGCTCCCGGGGCTGGCCGCGGCGACGGTCGTCGAACTCGGCGACGAGGCCGACCCGGGTGTGTTCAACATGGCACACATGGGATTTCGGCTCGGACAACGCAGCAACGGGGTCTCCCGACTGCACGGCGCGGTGAGTCGCGAGATGTTCGCCGACCTCTGGCCGGGTTTCGACGCCGCCGACGTCCCCATCGGAGCGGTCACCAACGGTGTGCACGGTCCGACCTGGGTGGCCCCTCAGTGGCGCGACTTCGCCGGCGGAGACGAGGATTCCGCGGCCGAGGTGTATGCGGGCCTGTCCGACGAGACCATCTGGCAGACGCATGAGGAGTTACGTGCGGGACTCGTCGGTGAAGTGCGCCGCCGTGCTCGCGCCAGCGGCCTCGAGCGGGGCTTCACCGAAGCCGAACTGGGTTGGACCGCCGACCTGTTCGACCCGCACGTGCTGACGATCGGGTTCGCCCGGCGGGCGGCCACGTACAAACGCCTCACCCTTATGCTCCGCGATCCCGATCGCATGCGCGCCATCCTCACCGACCCCGATCGGCCGGTGCAGCTCGTCATCGCGGGCAAGGCGCATCCCGCCGACGACGGGGGCAAATCACTGATCCAGCAGGTCGTGCGGTTCACCGAGGATCCGGAACTGCGCGGCCGAATCGTGTTCCTCCCCGACTACGACATCTCCATGGCTCGCGCCATCTACGCGGGTTGCGATGTGTGGCTGAACAACCCGGTGCGGCCGATGGAGGCCTGCGGGACGTCGGGGATGAAGTCGGCGCTGAACGGAGGGCTCAACCTGTCGATTCTCGACGGCTGGTGGGACGAGATGGCCGACGGCGAGAACGGCTGGGCCATCCCCTCCGCGGAGGGCATCGCCGACGAGCACCGTCGCGACGACCTCGAGGCGCAGGCGCTGTACACGCTCCTGGAGGAGACGGTGATCCCGCTGTTCTACCGCCGCGACGAGAACGGGGTGCCCCGCCGGTGGGTGGAGATGATGCGTCACACGCTCACCCGACTGGGGCCGCGAGTGCTGGCGTCGCGCATGGTCCGCGACTACACCACCGACCTCTACTGCCCGGCGGCGAAGGCCTACGAATCCGCGTGCGCCGACTCGTATGCGGGTGCACGCGACCTCGCGGCCTTCCGCCGGACGCTGGAGACCGGGTGGTCATCGGTACTGGTGGCCGGGGTCGAGGACGAGACGCGCGCGGACGGCCTCCACGTCACGGCGCACGTCGCACTCGGAGACCTGGCACCGGAGTCGGTGGCGGTCCAGGTCGTGCTCGGCCGGGTCGGCGACGACGATGACATCCTCGATCCGACGTTCACCGACATGACGCCCGAACCCGACCGCGATGCATCGGACCGGGTGGTGTTCTCCGCACTCGTGCCGCCGTCCGCATCGGGCCGACTCGGCTACACCGTCCGGGTGCTGCCGAGTCATCCGCAGCTGTCCGCCGAATCCGAACTCGGCCTGGTGCGCTTCCCGACGACGACCGGTAGGAGTCCACACCTGGCCTGACCGGCGGCCGTGGGTCAGATCCGCCGGACACCGGAGGAGAATTCAGGGTTGTCCCGGATGTCGCCACCCGCGTCGTGCCGCCACACTGATCGGACGGTGCGGTGACGGGAGAAGCGAATGGCCTTGTCGTCAGCGGTCGCTCGGACGGCCTCGCGGATCGCCTCGCTGCTGGGTCAGCGCCGGATGCGCCTGGTCGCCGTGCTGAACAAGTACGTGACCAATCCGGTCGTGCGGCTCTGGGCCGGACGGGTGCCCGGCATGGCGGTGATCGAGCACGTGGGCCGTCGTAGTGGGCGTCGCCACCGCACGCCGGTCATGGCCGTCGTATCGGATCACCGATTCTGGGTCGTCCTGAACTACGGCACCGGATCGGACTGGGTGGCCAATGTGATCGCCGCGCAGGGAGCCACGGTGCGGCACCGCGGCCGGCGGCACCGGATCGAGAACGTGCGCGTCGAACCGGCGTCGCTCAGTGCGATACCACTCCCCGATCGTCTCGACGCCGACCGGAAGGTGCTGTGCGCCACGATGCGGGACGCCTGAGGGACGGACCCGCGGTCAGCGTTTAGTGAGACCGGGCGTCAGCGCTTCTTCAGACGCAGACGCGAGTAGGTGAACGCGAGCAGCAGCGCGCTGATCACCGCGAGCACCCCGTACGCCAGCGCGGTGTGGGCGATCGACGTCTCCCACAGCGTGATTCGCTGCGGGGCGGCGACATTGATGCTGTAGAGGTCGACACTGCCGGCCGCGGCCACGTAGCCCCAGAAGGACGGGAAGATCCACGACAACTGCTCCAGCCCGACGCCGTCGAGCTTGAAGAGCCCGCCGCAGAACACCAACTGGACCATCACGACGATGACCAGCGGCGGCATGACCTGCTCGTTGGACTTCACGGCCGACGAGATGGCCAGTCCGACCAGCGTGCTCACACAGGCCAGGACAGCCACCGCGACCAGCAACGCGAGCGGCGGCGGCAGGATCGGTCCGCCGAAGTCGGGCAGCCCGCGACCGGCGAAGGTGATGCCGACCATGATGATCGTCTGCAGGACCGCGGCGACGAAGAACACGACGATCTTCGCGAAAAGGTATGCGCCGGGCCGCAATCCGACCGCACGCTCGCGCTCGAAGATGTCGCGCTCACCGACCAGATCGCGCACGGTCAGTGCCGCACCCATGAACGCCGCGCCGACGACGAGCACGACCAGGATCTGGATCGCCTCCGCGCCGTCCTTGGGTGGAGGCGCGTTGGGGATCACCTCGAGACGCGCGAATCCGCTCGAACCCGGGATCACAAGCGTGAGCAACCCCAACACGACCGGCAGCAACACGAGGAACACCAGGTAGCCTACGTCGGCGAAGATCAGCCGTACCTGACGTCGGGCGATGGTCGACGACTGGCGGGGGAAGCTCGTGTGCGGCACCGGTATCGGCGGGCCGGGAGGACGCTGGGGCGGCGGTGGAGCGGGTGCGCGGCGGTGCCGGTCCAGGTACCGCATGTGCGCGGTGTCCGGCTGGTCGGCGACGTAGGCGAAGATCTCGGCCCAGTCGGAGGTGCCCATCTCGCCCTCGACCTGTCCGGGCGGGCCGCAGAAGGATGTCTTGCCGCCGGGGGCGAGCAGCAGCACCTGGTCGCACATGGACAGGTAGGTCAGTGAGTGCGTGACCACGAGAACCACACGTCCGGCGTCGGCGAGCCGGCGGAGCGTGGCCATCACCTGGCGGTCGAGAGCGGGATCGAGACCGGAGGTCGGCTCGTCGAGGATCAGCAGCGACGGGCCCGTCAGCAGTTCCATGGCCACCGACGCACGCTTCTGCTGGCCGCCGGACAGCTTCTCCACCCTGGTGTCGACGTGCTCGGTCAGCTGCAGCTCACTGAGCACCCCGTCGATCACGCGGTCCCGGTCGGCCTTCGAGAGGTCGGGTGGCAGGCGCAGTTCCGCGGCATAACGCAACGCCTGTCGTAGCGTCAGCTTGTGGTGCAGCACGTCTTTCTGCGGCACCATGCCGATGCGGGTGCGCAGCGCGTCGTACTCGGCGTGCACGTTGCGGCTCTCGAAGGTGACCAGGCCGCTCGTCGGCGAGTTGAGTCCGGCCGCGATCCTCGACACCGTCGACTTACCCGCGCCCGACGGGCCGATCACCGCGGTCAACGTGCCGGGACTGGCACTGAACTCGACGTCGGCCAGCAATCGCTTCCCGCCGTCGACGACGAGGCTGACCCCATGGACATGGAGCCCGTCTGCGACCGCGGCACTCTCCTGGCCGCGCATCAGGGTGCCGCCGGACACCACGAAATCGCTGTTGCCGATCGTGACGACGTCACCGTCGGTCAGCGGGGCGCTCGACACCCGCCGGCCGTTGACGAAGGTCCCGTTGACGCTGCCGAGATCCTCGATGACGAGGGCGGCCCCGCGGCTGGACACCTGCGCGTGATGCCGCGACGCCAGCACATCGCTGACCACGATGTCGTTGTCGGGGGTGCGACCGATCCGCTGGACCCCGCGCAGTGAGATCGACTCGCGCTCCGGCGGAGTCGGCGCGCCGGGCAGCCGGTAGACCGCGGACACGTTCTGCTGCAGCGCTTGCAGATGCGGCGCGTTCAACACTTCCTGCGGCATCGGATCCGTGCCGCCGAATACCCGCCCGCCCGCTCCGCTTCCGGCGCGGTCGCCGGGACGGACGTATCCGCCGGGTGCGCGCGCGGGCATCTGCCCGGAGGCCGGGACTCCGGCGGGCGGGAAACCCGCCGAGCGGGGACCCGACGCGGGATGGCCCGACTGCATCGGGCGCGAGACCGGCGGAACCGGCCGGGGCGGCACACCGCGACCGGGAGCCGGCGAGTCGACCACGAGATCGACGACCGGACCGGTCGTCACGTCGCCGAGGCGCACCTGCATCGAGCCCGGCACCATGAACTCGGCCATCCGCTGACCGTTGACGAAAAAGCCGTTCGTGCTCCCGATGTCGACCAGACACCAGGCCGCCCCGCGCCACTCGATGGCCAGATGCCGGCGCGACACCATCGGGTGGTTGATCACGATGTCGTTGTCGGGCTCGCGCCCGAGGGTGACGCGCGGGGACCCGCCCAGTGGATGCGGTGCCCCACCGTCGACGATCACTCGTCCACGCGCCATCGATGTGTTGTTCATCGCCGACAACTCTAGTGCCTGAACGCGCTGTTCACGCGGTTCTGTCGAGCAGACAGCCGACCCCGTCGGAGTCGGCTGTCTGCTCGGCGGATGTGTCGGTCGTTACAGGTACTGGCCCGTGTTCGTCTCGGTGTCGATGGCGCGGCTCGCGCCCGCGCTCTTGCCCGTGACCAGGGTGCGGATGTAGACGATCCGCTCGCCCTTCTTGCCCGAGATCCGGGCCCAGTCGTCGGGGTTGGTCGTGTTGGGCAGATCCTCGTTCTCCGCGAACTCGTCGAGGATGGAATCGAAGAGATGCTGCACACGCAGACCTGGCGCACCTGTGTCGAGTTGCGACTTGATCGCGTACTTCTTGGCGCGGTCGACGACGTTCTGGATCATCGCGCCGGAGTTGAAGTCCTTGAAGTACATGATCTCTTTGTCGCCGTTGGCGTAGGTGACCTCGAGGAACCGGTTGTCCTCGCTCTCGGCGTACATCCGCTCGACGACCTTCTCGATCATCGCGTTGACGCAGGCCGTGCGATCACCGCCGAACTCGCCGATGTCGTCGGCGTGGATCGGCAGCTCCTCGGTCAGGTACTTCGAGAAGATGTCGATCGCCGACTCGGCGTCGGGACGTTCGATCTTGATCTTCACGTCGAGACGTCCCGGACGCAGGATCGCGGGATCGATCATGTCCTCGCGGTTCGACGCACCGATCACGATGACGTTCTCGAGGCCCTCGACGCCGTCGATCTCGCTGAGCAGCTGCGGGACCACGGTGGTCTCCACGTCCGAGGAGACACCCGAGCCACGCGTGCGGAAGATCGAGTCCATCTCGTCGAAGAACACGATGACCGGTGTGCCCTCCGAGGCCTTCTCCCGCGCGCGCTGGAAGATCAGCCGGATGTGCCGCTCGGTCTCACCGACGAACTTGTTCAGCAGTTCGGGGCCCTTGATGTTGAGGAAGTACGACTTCGCCTCCTTGGCGTCGTCGCCGCGCACCTGCGCGATCTTCTTCGCCAGGGAGTTGGCCACTGCCTTGGCGATGAGCGTCTTTCCACACCCGGGCGGACCGTAGAGCAGCACGCCCTTCGGCGGACGCAGCTGGTAGTCGCGGAACAGGTCCTTGTGCAGGAACGGGAGTTCGACGGCATCGCGGATCTGCTCGATCTGACGACCGAGGCCGCCGATGTCCTCGTACCCGACGTCCGGGACCTCCTCGAGGACGAGATCCTCCACCTCGGCCTTGGGCACCCGCTCGAAGGCGAAGCCGGCCTTGGTGTCGATGAGCAACGAGTCACCGGGGCGCAGCTTGCGACGCAGACCGTCCTCACCGTCGACCTCGCCGAGGAGCGGTTCGGCCAGCCAGACCACCCGCTCTTCGTCGGCATGGCCGACGACCAGGGCGCGTTTGCCGTCGCCGAGCACCTCACGCAGCGTGCTGATCTCGCCGACGGTGTCGAACTCACAGGCCTCGACGATGGTCAGCGCCTCGTTCAGGCGCAGGGTCTGGCCCTTGGTCAGCGTCTCGGTGTCGATGTTGGGTGAACACGTCAGCCGCATCTTGCGGCCGGAGGTGAACACGTCGACGGTGGCGTCGGGATGCACGTCCAGCAGTACGCCGTACCCGCTCGGCGGCTGACCGAGACGGTCGACCTCCTCGCGGAGTGCGATGAGTTGCTGGCGGGCTTCCTTGAGAGTGTCGAGCAGCTTCGCGTTGCGTGCGGTGAGGCTGTCCACACGCTCCTGGAGATCCCCGGCCGGCCGGCCGGCTGCGCCTCGCGCAGACGGGTCCGAGCCGCTCCGCGACAGTGGCGGAGTGTAGGCGGGGACGAAGCCCTCGTCGGATGCACTGGCGCTCTCGGGAACCGCGCGGTCCCCCAGTGCGTCGTGGCGGTCAGATTCGGTCATTGCTGACTCCTCTCGCCGGCAATCACCCGATCCCTCGATCGGAATGCTCGCGCCGTATCCCTACGCTACCGGCCGCGACGCGGAATCGCCGTCTGCCGCGCAATCGCCGGTGTTGACGGTGTGTTAAATGTGCGTCTTCGCAACGTATTCGCGATGTTTCACCGCGACCGCGGCGGGATCAGCCCTTGCTGGGGCGGCGCTGCGGACGCAGCGTGGTGGTTCCGTCGGCCAGGCGCCGAGCGGTGATCAGAAAGGCCGTGTGGCCTTGCATTTTGTGCTCCGGCCGCACCGCGAGTCCCACCGCACTCCACTCACGCAGGAGCGTCTCCCACGCCCGGGGCTCGGTCCAGCACTCCTGCTCGCGCAGGGCTTCCATCACCCGGGACAGCTGGGTGACGGTCGCCACGTACACCGTCAAGACCCCGCCTGGTTTCAACACCGTGCGGACGACGTCGAGGGGTTCCCAGGGCGCGAGCATGTCCAGGATGACCCGGTCGAAGCGTTCGTCCTGGTCCACGTTCGCCAGGTCGTCGACGGTCAGGTGCCAGTTGCCGGGGCGGCCGCCGAAGAAGGTCTCGACGTTGCGGATCGCGTGCTCGGCGTGGTCGTCCCGGATCTCGTAGGAGACGACTTCGCCCTCGGCGCCGACCGCGCGCAGCAACGAACAGGTCAGCGCACCCGAACCGGCACCGGCCTCGAGAACACGAGCACCAGGGAAGATGTCGCCCTCGAGCACGATCTGCGCCGCGTCCTTGGGGTAGATGACCTGGGCTCCGCGCGGCATCGACAGCACGTAGTCGACCAGCAGCGGCCGCAACGCGAGATACTGGGTCCCGCTCGTCGCGGAGACGATGCTGCCCTCGGGCGAGCCGATCAGATCGTCGTGCGAGATGGCACCCCGATGGGTGTGGAACTGCTTCCCCTCGTCGAGCAGCACCGTGAACTTGCGCCCCTTCGCATCGGTCAGCTGAACCCGGTCGCCGACGACGAACGGTCCGGTGGTGGGCACTGGTGCTTCCTCTCGTGAACGATCCGAACCCGCGCGACTCGGCGCCGGTTCGTGGGCCGTGTGGACGTTACCCGACGACGTGGGCCGAACCCGCCTCGTGTCGCCCCGCCGGACCGGCGAGCGACTTTTCGGTGTGGCGACTGCGAGTGTCGGGACGCCGGCCTGTCGGGACCGGCGCCTACCCTGCGAAGGGTGAGCACGATGACCGGAGTCGGGGACACCTCCACCAGCACGACGCGGGCAACGGCACCGGACACCCCCGGGTCGGACGGCCGGGGCATCGTCGGGCGGCCGCTGGCCCTGTCCCCGTCCCGGGCCGCCGACTTCAAGCAATGCCCCCTCCTCTATCGCTACCGCGCGATCGACCGCTTCCCGGAAACACCCACGACCGCCCAGACCCGGGGCACCGTCGTGCACGCGGCCCTGGAGAACCTGTTCGACCTCCCGGCCGAACTCCGCACCCAGGATTCGGCCGAGCTGCTGGTCGAGGGCGCCTGGGCGGCGCTGTGCGAGGGCGACCCGGAACTGGCGAAGGTCGTCGGAGTAGACGGGCAGGAGGCGTTCCTCGCGGATGCGCAGAAGCTCATCGCCACCTACTACACGATGGAGAACCCCACCGCCTTCGACGCCGACGCGGTGGAGGAACACGTCGAGATCGACGCCGACGACATGCTGATGCGCGGCTTCATCGACCGCATCGACGTCGCGCCGACCGGTGAGATCCGCGTCGTCGACTACAAGACCGGACGATCCCCGGGCCAGGCCTACGAGGCCAAGGCGCTGTTCCAGATGAAGTTCTATGCGCTCGCGATCCTGCGCACCCGCGGGGTGGTTCCGGCCCGGTTGCAACTGATGTACCTCTCCGACGGGCAGCAGTTGATCTATCGCCCGGACCACGACGAACTGCTCCGTTTCGAGCGCACCCTGCGTGCGATATGGCAGGCGATCCGCGCAGCCGTGGTCTCGGGTGATTTCCCGCCGAAGAAGTCGTGGCTGTGCAAGTTCTGCGAGCACCACGCCCGCTGTCCCGAGTTCGGGGGCGAGGTCCCGCTGTACCCCGGTCCACCGGCGGGTTTCGCCTCCTGACCGACACCGGAACCGGGGTCCGGGTGCCCCCGTACCGGGTGACTATGCCGACAGTCATAAGGTGACCGCGTGGAGAACTCGTACTACGAACCCGTCGACGCCCCGTCGGACTCTGCCCACACTGATTCCGAAGGCGACTTCGAGTACTTCCGTCCGACCGACGCCACGCTGAGCGTGTGGTCGCCGACCATGCAGCACGGCGGTCCCCCGTCGGCCCTCCTGATGCGTTCGCTGCTGCGATGCGAGCCCGACCCGGCCCAGCACTTCACGCGGGTGACCACCGAGATCCTCGGGCCGGTCGGGTTGGGCATCAACCGGGTCGCCGCCCGGGTCATCCGGCCCGGCCGCCAGATCAGCCTCGTCGAGACCGAACTGCAGGTGCAGCAGGCCGACGGGTCGTTCCGCGCCGCGGCACGATCGGTGGGCTGGCGACTGCGCGTCGCCGACACCGCCGAGATCGCCAACGGTCCCGCTCCCCTGGCTCCCGGTCCCGACGAGTCGGCAGCGGTGATCGGCTTCTCCGACGACAGCGGCGAGGCCGTCGACTGGGGCACCCTGGGGTTCATCGGCACCATCGAGTCGATCCGGGCCGAGGGACGCAACGGCTCGACTCCCGCGGTGTGGCTGCGCCCGGCGATCCCGCTCGTCGCCGGCGAGAAGACCGAGGACCTGGAGTCGGTGTTCACCGTCATCGACGTCGCCAACGGGCTGGGTACCCGACTGCGCCCGGACCAGTGGACCTGGATGAACACCGACACGACCGTGCACCTGACGCGCGTCCCGAGCGGACCGTGGGTCGGGATCGACGCCCACATGATCGCCGGCCCGGACGGGTTCGGCAGCACCTTCGCCGACCTCTACGACGCCTCCGGTCACATCGGGCGGTCGGCCCAGACGGTGATGCTCAGCGCGGTGCAGTAGCCACGCCTTCTGCGTTCCGAGGTGCGAGCAGTGCCAGCCACCCACTGCCCCTCAGGTGCGGGCAAAGCCAGCCACCCCTGCCCCCTGAGGTGCGGGCAAAGCCAGCCACCCCTGCCCCCTCAGGTGCGGGCAAAGCCAGCCACCCACTGCCCCCTCAGGTGCGAGCGAGCGCGTCACCCACTGCTCCCTGAGGAGGCCGGAGCCTGCGGAGGCCGTCTCGAAGGGTCCTGGTGAGATGCGTCGCCACGCCCTTCGTGGCTCGTCGCTTGCGCTCCTCGCACCTCAGGGAACGGGAAGTTCGTCGCTTGCGCTCCTCGCACCTCAGTATCTGCGGCCTGGCGGCCGGCCGGCGTGGACTACGAAAGCCCCCGGCTCCCTGAGGAGCGAGCTTGCGAGCGTCACGAAGGGTTTCGCAGCCTCGGTCGCCAGACCCTTCGTGACGCGCCCTCCGCAAGCTCCGGGCGCTCCTCAGGGAGCAGGGCGGGCCAGCGGGTCTGTGGTTCTTTCGGATTAGGGAGCAGGGGCTGGTGGATCTACCGAAACGGCTAGAACCGGCAGGAGCGGATGTCGGTGGCGAGGATCGCCTTCGCGCCCAGCTCGGACAGCTCGTCCATGAGGTTCTGGTGGTCCTTGCGGGGCACCATCGCACGGACGGCGACCCAGTCCGGGTCGGCCATGGGTGCCACGGTCGGTGACTCCAGGCCCGGGGTGAGCACCGACGCCCGGTCGAGAAGTGAACGGGGGCAGTCGTAGTCGATCATCACGTACTGCTGTCCGAACACCACACCCTGGACCCGGGCGACGAATTGCCGTTCGGCCTTGGTGAGTTCGGCGTCGCGCCGGGAGATGAGAACGGCCTCGGAATCGCACAGCGACTCCCCGAAGGCCACCAGGCCGTGCTGGCGCAGCGTGCGACCGGAACCGACGACGTCGGCGATCGCGTCGGCGACGCCGAGCTGGATCGAGATCTCGACCGCACCGTCGAGCCGGATGATGTCGGCGGTGATGCCGTGACCGGCCAGGTCCTCACGCACGAGGTTCGGGTACGACGTGGCGATCCGTTTGCCGGCGAGATCGGCCACGCTCCACTGTTGGTCGGCCGGCGCGGCATAGCGGAAGCTCGACGAGCCGAAACCCATCGCCAGCTGCTCGCCGACCTCGGCGCCGGAGTCCCGGGCGAGGTCGCGCCCGGTGATGCCCAGGTCCAGGCGGCCGGACGCCACGTAGATCGCGATGTCCTTGGGGCGGAGGAAGAAGAACTCGACGTCGTTGTTGTTGTCGAGGACCGTGAGGTCCTTGGCGTCGGTCCGGCGTCGGTAGCCGGCCTCGGAGAGGATGGCCGACGCGGATTCGGAGAGCGCACCCTTGTTGGGTACGGCCACTCGCAGCATCTCGATGTCCTTTTCGTGGGGTGCGCCCGCGGGCGCGGTGATGGAGCGGAACTGTGTCGTGCGGGAGGTGTGTCCGGACCGGGTCGCCCCGGTCACAGATGTCGGTACACGTCCTGCAGCGTCAATCCCCGCTTGATCATCATCACCTGCAGCCAGTAGACGAGCTGGGAGATCTCCTCGCCGAGCGACTCGTCGGATTCGTGTTCGGCCGCGAGCCAGACCTCACCCGCCTCTTCGATGATCTTCTTGCCCAGGGTGTGCACACCGGAGTCGAGGGCGGCGACGGTACCCGAACCCTCGGGACGGCTCTGCGCCTTGTCGCTGAGTTCGGCGAACAGCTCCTCGAAAGTCTTCACGATTCCTCATTTTTGCATGTCGTGATGCGCGCGAGACCGCCGGTCCATGCGTCGGCCACATCGTCGAGGTCCAACCCGACGAGGGATGTCCGGAAGACCCGCAGCCGACCCGGTTCGACCGGCGCCGCGGACTCGACGACGAGCGTCGGGCATCCGGCGGCCGACGCCGCCTGAGCACCGGTCGGCGAATCCTCCACGGCCAGGCAGTCGGCCGTCGGGACGCCGAGGAGTTCCGCGGCGCGCAGGTAGGGATCGGGCGCGGGTTTGCCCACGGCGACCTCGTCACCGCAGACCGTGGTGGCGAAGCGTCCTCGCCCGATGGTCTCCAGGGCCACCTCGGTGAGCTCCCGCACCGTGTTGGTCACCAGGACCATCGGGATCCCCGCCCCGGCCACCAGGTCCAGCGCTTCGGGCGCGCCGGGACGCCACGGAAGTGCCTGTGCGAACAATTCGGCGACCCGGTCGAGGGTCCACCGCCCGTCGGCATCCGGATCCCGTTCCGCGGCGGAAAGACCGGCCGCGTCGTGCACCTTGGCAAGCGCGTCGGGCAGCGAGTTCCCGAGGGTGGATTCGCGGAGTCGGGGCGACATGACGATGCCGTGCCGCGCGGCCAGCTCGGCCATCGCGACGTCCCAGATCGGTTCGGAGTCGAGCAGGGTCCCATCCATGTCCCACAGCACGGCGGCGGGCAGGCGCGCGCCCGAGGGCGAGGTCGCGGGGACGGACGTACCGACGGGGGCGGGCCGGCTCGGTCGGGCGGTGTCTGTCACCCCTGCATCATCGCAACCCACCGTTCGGTGGGCTCGTCGGCGGGGTAGAACAGCTCGATGGTCAGCTCGTCGAGCGTCACATCTCGCGGTGACCCGAACGTGGTGAGCGTGCTGAAGAACGACAACACCTGGTCGCCGAGTGCGAGCCGGAACGGCACCAGCAGTTCCGCCCGGTCCCGGGGTTCGGCACGCTCGCGCGCGAGGCGACCGTCGAGTGCCGCGACGGACGGGTACGCCGACACCTCGCGTTCCAGGTCGGCCAGGCGCTGGTCCCCGGTGATCCGCGCCATCCGCCGAAGCAGGTCGAGCAGGTAGGTCGCCCATTCGTCGAAGTTGTGCGTCCGCTGCGCGAACCCGTCCGGATGAAGGGAGACCCGGAACAGATTGACCGGACCCGATCGCAGGTCACGCGGGAGCATGTCGAGAAGCGTGAGGGCGGTGTCGTTGGCCAGGACGACGTTCCAGGTCCGGTCGAGCGCCATGCCCACGTTCGGGTTGTGGGCGTCGAGCAATCTCTGCACCGACGAGCGCACGCGCGCCATGGCATCCGCGTCCAGTGGTTTCTCGCTGTAGCGGGGTGCGTGACCCGCGGCGAGAAGGAGCGAATTGCGTTCTCGCAAAGGGACGTCGAGGCGTTCGGCGAGCGCCTCGAGCAGCGCCGGGCTGGGCCGTGACCTGCCGGTCTCCACGAAGCTGAGATGGCGGGGTGAGACGCCGACCTCGTAGGCGAGATCCAGCTGACTCAGCGAGCGACGAGAGCGCCACTGCCGCAGCATGCTTCCCACCTCGACGGCCATGTGCGTCATGGTAGGTCCCGGGTGGGACCGTGACGACTACCTCACGGGTAGCGGTCGTGATCCGGCGTTCAGGACCGCAGACAGGACTCGATCAATGCCAGCGAGTGTCCGATGGTCTTGGCCAGGACTTCCTCGGGTTCGCCGTCGAACACCTCACGCGACGCACTGACCCGGCCGCGGTGGTCCAGACCGAACCACACCGTGCCCGGCGCAGCCTCGTCCGGTTCGGGTCCGGCTTCGCCGGTCACCGCGACGACGAGATCGGCGTCGAAGAGGCGGGCGGTCGTCGCCACCATCGCGCGCGCCGCCGTCTCGCTCACCACCGGCCCCTCGGGCACGTCGAGCAGGCTGTACTTGACGTCCTTGTGATAGGCGACGACGCCACCGCGGAACCACGTACCCGCATTCGGCGCCTTGCTCAGCTCCGTCGCCAGATTGCCACCGGTCAGCGATTCT
Organism: Gordonia sp. G4; assembly: GCF_057770005.1. NCBI lineage: Bacteria > Bacillati > Actinomycetota > Actinomycetes > Mycobacteriales > Gordoniaceae > Gordonia > Gordonia sp. G4. The sequence goes on along the minus strand of NZ_CM173442.1, from coordinate 4,181,382 downwards.
GCGACCGCGATCCGCACACCGGCCTCCATCGCGGCGTCGGCCACGCGCCGGCAGGTCTCCGAGAAATCACTCACATCGGACATGTGTCGCTCCCTTCGCGTCGGCGTCGATCACCGATGGTTCGTATCCATTCGACGGCGGCCTGAAACGACTACCTGGTAGGTGGTGGTGCCGACGGCGTCGGGCTGCGATCTCGAGGACAGGACCCGCCCCCACAACGACCCTGAGTCCGCGCGTCATATCTCACGCCGTCCAGATGCCCGACGTGGACTCGAACCGGTCGCGGGTACGTACCGCTGTCCGGGCCGCCCAGGCGCCGGTGGCGAGGTAGGCCAGCGCCGTGACGGCCACGCCGCACAGGGTCACCACCACCCAGAAGGGACGCGCGTTCGACGCCAGTTCGTCGGCCACCGCGCCCGCCGTTCCCGAGAACGCGATGGCCCCCGAGACCGCCACGCCCAGCGCGGTACCCACCTGGCGACCGGTGGACGCCATCGCGGAGGCGAGACCGGCCTGGGTCTGCGGCATTCCCGAGACCGCGGCGTTCGTGATGGGCGCGTTGACCAGTCCGAACCCGATGCCGAACACGAGGTAGGCCGCGCCGAGGTGGATGAACGCGGTGTCGGGGCCGACGCCGAGGAGCAGCAACCCGCCCGCCGCCATCCCGACTCCACCCGCGGACAGCGGCGTCCTCGCGCCCCGGGCGGCCACGAGACGCCCGGAGACGGGTGCACAGCACGCGGAGGCGACCGCCATCGGCAGCAGCATCAGACCTGCCCCGAGCGGGGTGAGTCCCCGGACTTCCTGCAGGTAGAGGGTGTTGAGGAAGAGAAACCCCCCGGTGGCCGCGAACGCGATCACCGCGCAGACGACAGCGATGCCGAACGGCGCACTGCCGAAGAACCGGGGGTCCAGGAGAGGTTCCTCGCGTCGGGACTCGTACCAGACGACGATCACCGACGAACATGCGGCGACCACGAAACAACCGACGATGGCGCCGGACGTCCAGCCCAGGACGTGGCCCTCGATGATCCCGAAGGTCAGGGTCGACAGCAGGACGAAGATCAGCAGCTGACCCACCACGTCGGTCCGCCGACCGCGCGGCGCCCTCGACTCCCGGATGTACCGCCTGCTCAGGACGACGGCGAGAACGCACACCGGAACGTTGAGCACGAAGATCGCCTGCCAGCCCAGACCGGACACCAGTGCCCCGCCGACGACCGGGCCGAAGGCCAGACTCGCCCCGAATGCGCCTCCCCACAGCCCTATTGCGCGAGCGCGCGCTCGCGGCTCGGTGAACACGGCGGTGACGATCGACAGCGCCACCGGATTCAGCATCGATCCCCCGACCGCCTGTACCGCGCGGGCGGCGATGAGGACCTCCGGTGTCGGCGACACCGCGCAGAACACGGAGCCGGTCCCGAAGATCACCAGGCCGACCCCGAAGATGCGCCTGCGTCCGAGCCGGTCTCCGGTGGTGCCGCCGAGGATGAGCAGGCTCGCGACCACCAGCGTGTAGGAGTCGACCACCCATTGCAGCTGCGACGGCGTGGCGTCGAGATCGGCACGGATCGACGGAAGTGCCACGTTGACCGCGGAGGTGTCGAGTCCGACGAGGAACATGCTCAGACAGCAGACGACCAGGATCACGCGTGGACGTCCGGTCGTGGACATGGGGCCAATCTAGAACGATCCCCGCGGTGCGGGCGTCAGCTCGACGAGGATCCACCCTCGCGGAACGACACCCACGATCTGCCGGGATCGTCGTAGTCTGGGCCCACGCGTCGTCGCCCAGGGAGAAAGCCGAGGTCCCATGTCGAAGATCCTGGTGTTCGGACACCGCAACCCCGACACCGACGCCATCGGGGCCGCGATCGGCCTCGCCGGCCTCGAAGCCGCGCTGGGCAGTGACGTCGAAGCCGTGGCCCTGGGCCATCCGAGCCTCGAAACCGCCTTCGCGCTGGAGCATTTCGGCCTCGACGCACCGCGTGTGATCGAGACCGCCGCGCCGTCGGACGTCATGCTCGTCGATCACAACGAACGACAGCAGAGTGTCGCCGACATCGCCGACGTCACCGTGCTGAAGGTCATCGACCACCATCGGATCGCCAACTTCGAGACGGCGGCGCCGCTGTACGTTCGCGTCGAGCCCGTCGGGTGCACCTGCACGATCCTCACCCGGATGTATGCGGAGAACGGCGTCGAGATCCCCCGCCCGGAGGCGGGCATCATGCTCTCGGCCATCATCTCCGACACCCTGCTGTTCAATTCGCCCACCTGCACCGACGCTGATCGTGCGGCTGCGGCGGAGCTCGCCGCGATCGCCGGTGTCGACGTCGATGAGTACGGCGACGCACTGCTCCGCGCGGGCACCGCACTCGGTGACGAGCCGGCGTCGGCGATCATCGGCCGGGACTCCAAGAGCTTCGCGATGGGACCGAAGACGGTGCGGGTCTCGCAGCTCACCACCGTCGACTCCGCCGAGGTCCTCGACCGGCGCGACGAGTTCTTCGCCGCGATGACCGCCGAGAAGGACGCCGCGGGGTACGACCTGTATCTGCTGCTCATCACCGACGTGATCGCCTGCGACTCCGACCTCCTCGTGGTCGGCGAGCCGGCCGCGGCCGTCGAGCAGGCTCTGGGGGTCTCCGTCATCGACGGTCATGCCTTCGGCAAGGGCATCGTGTCGCGCAAGAAGCAGATCGTGCCGCAGTTGACGGAGGCGCTGGCCGGTTAGGCGCCAGACCGGCGCCTATCCGACGCCCTCGCCGTGCCGGCCCGCCCCACCGGCGAATCTGGTTGCGCCCGCGAGTGTGTCGGCCGCCAGCGAGGCCATGCCGTGGCGCAGTTCATTGGCGATCGCCGCATCGGTGTCCATGCCGTCCTGTTCGAGAACCGACAGCCGGTCCTCACGCATGCACGTCTGCGGAAACGCCGCGATCTCGGTGGCCAGGGCGATCGCGGCCGTCAGCGCCGTCCCGGACGGTACGACGCGGTTGGCGAGCCCGATCGACAGCGCCTCCTGCGCCGGTACCGCCCGGCCGGTCAGCACGAGATCCATCGCCCGGCTCTCCCCGATCAGGCGCGGCAGACGGACCGTGCCGCCGTCGATCAGCGGAACGCCCCAGCGACGGCAGAACACCCCGAAGACGGCGTCGTCGTCGGCCACGCGCAGGTCCGCCCACAACGCGAGCTCGAGCCCGCCCGCCACGGCGTGCCCGGAGACCGCGGCGATCACCGGCTTGGACAACCGCATCCGCGTCGGACCCATCGGACCGTCGCCGTCGGGTGCCACCCGGTTCGGCTCGCCCTCCGAGATCGCCTTGAGATCGGCACCGGCACAGAATGTCCCGCCCTCGCCGTAGAGCACCGCGACGGACACCGAGTCGTCGGCGTCGAACCGGCGGAACGCATCCGCCAGCGCGTCGGCAGTCACCCGGTCGACCGCGTTGCGCCGATCGGGCCGGTCGATCCCGATGATCCGCACCGGCCCCTCGGTCCGCTCCCGAACCGTCATCTCGTGTCCCCGATCAGGTGTTGAAGTACTTGGCCTCCGGATGGTGCAGCACGAACGCGTCGGTCGACTGCTCGGGATGCAACTGCAACTCCTCGGACAGTTCGACGCCGATCCGGCCGGGCTCGAGCAGCTCGATCATCTTGGCCCTGTCCTCGAGGTCGGGGCAGGCACCGTAGCCGAACGAGAAACGCGCACCGCGGTATTCGAGGTCGAAGAAGCCCTGCGCGTTCTCCGGGTCCTCGCTGTCCATCGTGCGGTCGCCGAACGTCAGCTCGCTGCGCACGCGCTGATGCCAGTACTCGGCGAGCGCCTCGGTGAGCTGGACGCCGATGCCGTGCACCTCGAGGTAGTCGCGGTAGGCGTCCTCGGCGAACAGCTTGTTGGCGAAGTCGGCGATCGGCTGTCCCATGGTGACGAGCTGGAACGGCAGCACGTCGACCTTGCCCGCCGCCTTCGCGTCGTCGCGCGACCGGATGAAGTCCGCGATGCACAGGAACCTCGACCGCTGCTGGCGCGGGAACGTGAAGCTGAACCGTACCGGCGCATCCGGTTCCGGCTCGGTGAGCACGTGGACCGTGTCCCCCTCGCTCACCGCCGGGTAGTAGCCGTAGACCACCGCGGCGTGCTGCAGGATGTTCTCGGTCGACAGGCGATCGATCCAGTAGCGCAGGCGCGGACGGCCCTCGGTCTCCACCAGCTCCTCGTACGACGGTCCGTCACCGCCGCGCGCACCGCGGAGTCCCCACTGGCCCAGGAACAGGGCGCGCTCGTCGAGGAGCTGCATGTAGTCCGCGATCGGGACGCCCTTGACGATCCGCGACCCCCAGAACGGCGGCGTCGGGATCTCGTTGTCGGCGGCCACATCCGAGCGGGCCGGCACCTCGACGGGCGTCTCGGCGGCCTTGCGCTTGGCGGCGATGCGCTTGGACCGGTCGTGCCGGGCCTTGCGTTCGGCGGCCTTCTCCGCCGCCGCCTTCGCCTCGGCGCTGTCCGGGTCGGGTCCCCCGCCGCGCTTGGCCGCCATGATGTCGTCCATCAGGCGCAGACCCTCGAAAGCGTCGCGCGCATAGTGCACGTCGCCCTCGTAGGTCTCCGAGAGATCGTTCTCGACGTACGAGCGGGTGAGCGCCGCGCCGCCCAGGAGGACCGGGTACTCGCCGGCGAGACCCCGGGAGTTGATCTCCTGGAGGTTCTCCTTCATCACCACGGTCGACTTCACCAGCAATCCGGACATGCCGATGACGTCGGCCCGCTTGTCCGCGGCGACGTCGAGGATGGTCGCGATCGGCTGCTTGATGCCGATGTTGACGACCTCGTAGCCGTTGTTGGACAGGATGATGTCGACGAGGTTCTTGCCGATGTCGTGCACGTCGCCCTTGACCGTCGCCAGGACGATGCGGCCCTTGCCGTCCTCCCCGGTGGCCTCCATGTGCGGTTCGAGATGTGCCACCGCGGTTTTCATGACCTCGGCGGACTGCAGCACGAACGGCAGCTGCATCTGACCCGATCCGAAGAGCTCGCCGACGGTCTTCATCCCCGACAGCAGTGTGTCGTTGATGATCGACAGCGGCGGCACCTGCGTCATCGCCTCGTCGAGATCGTCGGTGAGCCCGTTGCGCTCGCCGTCGACGATCCGGCGCTCCAGCCGCTCGAACAGCGGCAGCTTGGCGAGTTCCTGGGCCCGCGACTCGCGCGCCGAGGCGGCGGAGACACCCTCGAAGAGCTGCATGAGCTTCTGCAGCGGGTCGTAACCCTCGCGCCGGCGGTCGTAGACGAGATCGAGGGCGACCTCGCGGTGCTCCTCGGGGATCCGGGCCATCGGCAGGATCTTCGACGCGTGCACGATCGCGGTGTCGAGGCCGGCCTGCACGCACTCGTGCAGGAACACCGAATTGAGCACCTGTCGCGCAGCGGGATTGAGTCCGAACGAGATGTTCGAGATGCCCAGCGTGAAGTGCACGTCGGGGTGCGCTTCATGCAGCCGGCGGATGGCCTCGATGGTCTCGATGCCGTCGCGCCGGACCTCCTCCTGACCCGTCGAGATCGGGAAGGTCAGGGTGTCGAGGATGATGTCCTCCTCGGCCAGGCCCCAGTTGCCGGTGATGTCGGCGATGAGCCGCTCGGCCACCCGGACCTTCCAGTCGGCGGTGCGCGCCTGTCCCTCTTCGTCGATGGTGAGCGCAACGACCGCCGCGCCGTGTTCGACGACCAGTTGCATGATCTTGGTGAACCGGGAGTCCGGTCCGTCGCCGTCCTCGTAGTTCACCGAGTTCACCGCGCAGCGCCCGCCCAGCGACTCCAGACCGGCCCGGATGACCTCCGGCTCGGTGGAGTCGAGCATGATCGGCAGCGTCGACGACGTCGCGAATCGACTCGCGAGGGCGGTCATGTCGGCGGCACCGTCGCGGCCCACGTAGTCGACGTTGAGGTCGAGCATGTGGGCGCCGTCGCGGGTCTGGTCCTTCGCGATGTCGAGGCACTTCTGGTAGTCCTCGGCGATCATCGCCTCGCGGAAGGCCTTGGAACCGTTGGTGTTCGTGCGCTCACCGATGACCAAGAAGCTCGCGTCCTGGTCGAAGGGCACCGCGGAGTAGAGCGACGACGTCTCCGACTCGTGCTCCGGGGTACGGGTCGCCGGGGTCACCTCGGCGACCGCCGCCGCGACCTGCCGGATGTGTTCGGGCGTCGTCCCGCAGCAGCCGCCGACGAACTCCAGTCCGAATTCCCCGACGAACTGCGCCATGGCCTGCGCGAGTTCCTCGGGTGTCAGCGGGTACTCGGCACCGTTGGGGCCCAGGACCGGCAGACCGGCGTTCGGCATCACCGACACCGGGATACGGGCGTGCTTGGACAGGTACCGCAGGTGCTCGCTCATCTCCGCCGGACCGGTGGCGCAGTTCAGGCCGATGAGGTCGATCCCGAGGGGCTCCAGCGCGGTCAGCGCGGCGCCGATCTCCGATCCGAGGAGCATCGTGCCGGTCGTCTCGACCGTGACGTGGGTGATGATCGGGATCCGGCGACCCACCCGCTCCATCGCGCGACGGGCGGCCACCACCGCCGACTTGACCTGCAGCAGATCCTGGGAGGTCTCGATCAGGACCGCGTCGGCCCCGCCTTCGAGCATGCCGATGACGCATTCGAGGTAGGCGTCGCGGATGGCCGCGTACGTGGTGTGGCCGAGGCTGGGCAGCTTGGTGCCCGGCCCGATCGATCCGAGTACGAACCGGTCGATGCCGTCGGCCGAAGGACCCATCTCGTCGGCGACGCCGCGCGCGATCGCCGTGCCCTTGTACGACAGTTCACGGATGCGGTCGGCGATGTCGTAATCGCCCAGATTCGACAGGTTGCAACCGAAGGTGTTGGTCTCCACGGCGTCGGCGCCGGCCTCGAAGTAGGCGCGGTGGATGCTCTCGAGGACGTCGGGACGGGTGTCGTTGAGGATCTCGTTGCAACCCTCCAGGCCGCGGAAGTCGTCGAGAGTCAGATCGGCGGCCTGCAGCATGGTGCCCATCGCCCCGTCGCCGATCAGCACCCGGCGCGACATCGACGACAAGAATGTCGTGTCGAAATCGCGAGGATCGGTTCCGGAGTATTCAGGGGACATGGTTGACAGCGTAGTTCGCCCTCTCTGCGTGTTCGGTCGTAGGCTGGATCGGTGAACGCTGAGCAGACGTCGAACCTTCCCCAGCTGCGCAGACCCATTCTGCTCGCGGCCTTCGAGGGATGGAACGACGCCGGGGACGCCGCCAGCAGCGCCGTCGAGCACCTGGCACTCGAATGGGACGCCCGACCCCTCGCCGACATCGACTCCGATGAATACTACGACTTCCAGGTCAATCGCCCCACCGTGAATCAGATCGACGGTGTCACGCGCCGGATCGACTGGCCGACGACGTCCATCTCGTACTGCAGTCCGCGCGGCGCCGACCGCGACATCGTGCTGGTCCGCGGGATCGAACCCAACATGCGGTGGCGGGCGTTCTGCGCGGAGATCGTCGACCTCGCGCAGGAGCTCGGGGTCGAGACCACGGTGATGCTGGGCGCCCTGCTCGCCGACACCCCGCACACCCGCCCGGTGCCGGTGACCGGCGCCGCCTACAGCAGCGAGTCCGCGGCCCGCTACAACCTCGCCGAGAGCCGCTACGAGGGGCCCACCGGCATCACCGGGGTCCTCCAGGACCTCTTCGTCCAGGCGGGCCTGCCGGCCGTGTCGTTCTGGGCGGCGGTCCCCCACTACGTGTCGACGCCGCCGAACCCGAAGGCGACGGTGGCGCTGCTGACCCGGGTCGAGGAGGTCCTCGACATCGAGGTGCCGCTGGGCACGCTCCCCGAACAGGCGGAGGAATGGGAACGTGCGGTCACCGAGATGACCGAGGACGACGAGGAGATCGCCGACTACGTGCGCGGGCTCGAGGAGCGCGGCGACGCCGAGGTCGATCCGGACGAGGTGATGGCGAAGATCGACGGCGACGCCCTTGCCGCCGAGTTCGAGCGCTATCTCAAGCGCCGCGGTCAGGGTCCGTTCGGATCCTGAATCCGGATGCCGGGCGTCAGCCGATCTTCTCGATCGACACCACGGGCGTGGTGATCCGCCAGGTGCGGACGTCGGGATCGTCGGCGGCGCGCACCCAGAACTGCGCGGATTCTCCCAGGCGACAGGACTTCACGCCGAGCAGCGGGATGTCCTCGGAATCACGCCGGAGCCGGCTGACCGTCCAGTCCTCGTTGTCGGTGCCACCGACCCCGGGGGCTCGCAGGAGCGTCATCTCGCTGAAATCCAGCAGATAGGTCGACGTCCGGGTGACGACGGTGTACACCCCGGCGTCGGTCTCTGGTCGGATCTCTTGCACGCGCGTCACGCCAGCACTCTACCCAGACGCCGCCGAGCAGACATCTCGGTGCGCAGCACAGCGCTCCTCAGACGCCGGGCGCCGGTGGGATCCCGAGCAGTGCGTCGACCGCGGCCGCGAGTTCGGCGGGCGCCGTCGTCGACGAACCGATGCCGTTGCGCACGTCCGCGCACCAACCGTCGACTGCGGCAAGCGCTTTGGGGGTGTCGAGGTCGTCGGCGAGGTGCTGGCGGAGGCGCGCGATGACCGGCCCGGCGTCGGGTCCGGTGCGCGCGCCGAGCGCCGCACGCCACCGGGCGAGTCGTTGCACGGCGGTGTCGAGGACCTCGGCGGTCCACATCCGATCACCGCGGTAGTGGTCGGCGAGCAGTGCGAGGCGGATGGCCGCCGGGTCCACCCCGTCGCCGCGCAGCACCGAGACGAACACGAGGTTGCCGCGGCTCTTGGACATCTTCTCGCCGTCGAGGCCGACCATTCCGGTGTGCACGTAGTGCCGGGCGAACCGTCGCGAACCGGTGAGGGCCTCACCGTGCGCGGCGGAGTACTCGTGGTGCGGGTAGATGAGATCGTTGCCGCCGCCCTGGATGTCGAACTCGATCCCGAGCCGGTTCAGCGCGATCGCCGAACACTCGATGTGCCAGCCCGGGCGGCCGGGTCCGAACGGCGACTCCCACGACGGTTCGCCGGGACGTTCGGCGCGCCACAGGAGCGCGTCGAGCGGATCGCGCTTGCCGGGACGATCGGGGTCGCCGCCGCGCTCGGCGAAGAATCGCGCCATCGTCTCGCGGTCGTAGCCCGACTCGTACCCGAACTGTTCGGTGGCGTCGGTGCGGAAGTAGACGTCCGGGAACTCGGCGTCGTCCACGGTGTAGGCGGCACCGGAGGCCAACAGCTTGTCGACGACCTCGACGACCTCGTTGACCGACTCGACCGCGCCGATGTAGTCGCGCGGCGGCAGTACACGCAGGGCGGTCATGTCGTCGCGGAACAGCTGCGTCTCCCGAGCACCGAGGTCGCGCCAGTCGATGCCGTCGCGGTCGGCCCGCTCGAACAACGGGTCGTCGACGTCGGTCACGTTCTGGACGTAGTGGACCTCGTGACCCTGATCGCGCAGCACCCGATTGACCTGATCGAAGGTCACGTAGGTGGCGGCGTGCCCCAGGTGGGTGGCGTCGTAGGGGGTGATGCCGCAGACGTACATGGTCGCCGTCGCCCCGGGCGAGACGGGACGGACCGCACGGTCGGCGGTGTCGTAGAGACGGAGGGCGGGTCCACTGCCCGGAACGGCGGGGAGTTCGAGATCGGGCCACGACTGCATGCGTCCACTGTATTGCCCACGGCGCGCGAGCTGTTCACTCCCCTCGCGCCCGCCGGACCGTACCGCCTCAGGACGTCTCCGGACACCTCAGAACGGCGGCCACGGAATCGGCCGATGGCCGGGCGGATGCGGCATGGTCGCGCTCTCGGCGACCACGATCGCCCGGATCGCCAGCGACTCGACCTCGTCGGGGGTGATGTGTTCGACGAGCTGCGTGCGCAGCGCCGATCCGTCGGTCTCCAGACTCTCGGCGAGCTCGGCGATGTCGGCCACGAGGTGCCCGGGGACCGGCTCCCCCGCCCAGCCCCACAGAACCGTCCGCAGCTTGTCCTCGCTGTGCAGGCAGATCCCGTGATCGATGCCGTAGACGCCGCCGTCGAGCCCCTCCAGCACATGCCCGCCCTTGCGGTCGGCGTTGTTGAGGATCACGTCGAGCACCGACATCCGCTGAAGTCGCGGGTCGTCGGCGTGCACCAGCACGACGGGGTCGCCGTACGGGTCGTAGGCCTGGAGCACGGCGAGGTAGCCGGCGGGTACGGCACCCACCGGGCACAGGTCGACGAGGTCGACCCGCGGTTCGGTCTCCGGGATCGGATGATCGGTGTTGTCGGGTGTCTCGACCCAGCGCTGCACCATCCCGGGCCCGAGCGGGCCGTCGCGGTGCACGGTGGTCGGAATGGTGTCCCAGCCGAGCGCTTCGGAGATCAGGTACGACGCGACCTCCCGTCCGGCGAGGGTGCCGTCGGGGAAGTCCCACAGCGGGACCTCCCCGCGCACCGGCTTGTAGACACAGCGCACGGAGGTCTGCGTGTCGAGCACCGCGTCGCACACGAGCGTCGCATTGCTGGCCGACGGGATCCGGCCGAGGATCGTGAGTTCGCCTTCGCGGAGGACGTGGTCGGCCGCGGGCTCGTCAGTCACGCGCGGAGGGGTCGGCGTCACCGGGCTCGTCGGGGTCGTCGGACTCCCCGGGCGGCGGTGCGCCCCCCTCTTGGCCCAAGGGGTCCTCGTCGACCGCAAGGCCCGGATCGCCCTGTGCAGCAAGGCTGTTGAAGACATCGGGGTCGATGAAGTCGAGGGACTTGCTCAACTCCGCATCCCGCTTGTAGCCGTTGGTCCGGATACACAGGTGGCCCTCGGGGTCGAGCGGTTCGCTGCACAGCGGGCACGGCTGCCGACCCGCCGAGATCACCTTCGACGACCGCGCGGCGAACTCACGGGCGGCCGCGGTGGTCAGGAAGACCCGCACCGCGTCCGGACCCTCGTCGGTGTCGTCGAGCACGACGCTCTCGTCGAACTCCCCCTCCGTGACGGCGAGCAGCTCGACCACCACGGCCTCGGACTCCGCATCCCATCCCAGACCCATCGTGCCGACCCGGAACTCGGCATCGACCGGCATCACCAACGGACTCAGGTCGCCGACCCGGTCGGTCTCCGGCGGGATCGGGGTGCCGAAGCGGCGGTGGATCTCGTCGAGCAGTGCGCCGATCCGGTCCGCCAGGATCTGGACCTGCTGCTTCTCCAGCATCACGCTGATGATGCGGGCCTCGTGGACCGCCTGGAGGTAGAACGTACGGTCACCGGGCTGCCCGATCGTGCCCGCCACGAAGCGGTCCGGGCTCCGGAACACATGGATGGCTCGAGACATCACACCTCCTTCGTCGTCTGGTTCATTATCCCGATGTCGCCGGGATCGTCGCGGTCCCGTTCGGCGACGGCGCGACGTCCGCCCCGGTGTCGCCGCCCACGACCGCGTCGTCGGCGGACCGCTGCCCGTCCTCGGCCGGCGGCGGGGGCTTCGGTATGGACAGGTTCTCGGTGGTGTTCACCGTGTGCACGTACGGCCGCGACGACGCGTACCGGATCACGCTGATCGACGCCGGCTCGACGACGATGCGCTGGAAGGCGTCGAGATGAGTGCCCATGGCGTCGGCGATGATCGACTTGATGACGTCGCCGTGCGAGCAGGCGATCCACACCCCGGAGCCGTCGGGTCCACCATGGATCCGGTCCAGTTCACGGATAGCACGCACGGCCCGGGCCTGGACGTCGGCCAGACCCTCTCCGTCGGGGAACACCGCGGCCGAGGGCTGCTGCTGCACGACCTTCCACAGCGGTTCCTTCAGGAGTTCCGAGATCGACCGACCGGTCCATTCGCCGTAGTCGACCTCCGCGAGATCGTCGACGACGATCTCGGGCGGCGCCTGCCCGTCGGTGCCCAGCGCGGCCAGCAGTGGCGCGACCGTCTCGGCGCACCGGTCGAGCGGCGACCGCGCCACCGCCCGGATGGAGCCGAGATGGTCGCCGAGGCGTCGAACAAGATCGTCGGCCTGGGCGCGCCCGCGGTCGTCGAGATGGACGCCGGCGCTGCGACCGGCGAGCACCCCCGAGGTGTTCGCCGTCGAACGGCCGTGCCGGAGAAGGATCACGGTCATCCCACAACCATAGGCACCGGCCGCGCGGGCCCGCACGGCGCGCGGAGTCCGGCGCGGCGGGCGCGGCGTCATGTCGCCGAGATCACGCCCGTCGACAGCAACACGATCAGCGTCACGCCGAGCACGATGCGGTAGGCGCCGAACCAGTTCATCGAATGCGCGCTGACGAATTTCAGCAGCCAGGCGATCGCGGCATAGCCGACGACGAAGGCGATCAGCGTCGCGACGAGCAGCTGCGCCCCGCTGGCCTGCATGCCCTCTCCGCTGGGGTCGAAGGCGTCGGGGAGGCTGAACAGGCCCGACGCGGTGACCGCGGGGATGGCCAGCAGGAACGAGAAGCGGAACGCGGCTTCACGCTCGAGCCCGAGGAACAGACCCGCACTCGCCGTGGCGCCGGAGCGCGACACCCCCGGGATCAGCGCGAGGCACTGCGCGCCGCCCATCACGAGGCCGTCGCGCAGGGTCAGCTGCTCGAGGTTCCGTTGCTTCTGCCCGTACCGTTCGGCCAGCCAGAACACCCCGGCGAACAGGATGAGCATGATCGCTACGAGCCACAGGTTGCGACCGGTGGTCCGGATCTCGTCTTTGAACAGGTAGCCGATCAGTCCGATCGGGATGGTCGCGAAGATCACATACCAGCCGATCCGATAGTCGACGTTCCGCTCGTCGGCGTGGCGCAGACCCCGGAACCAGGCGGTGACGATGCGGATGATGTCGCGGCCGAAGAACACGAGGACCGCGGCCTCGGTCCCGAGTTGGGTGACCGCGGTGAAGGAGGCGCCGGCGTCCTCGCCGAACATCAGCTCGGAGGCGATCCGGAGATGTCCGGAGGACGAGATCGGCAAGAACTCGGTGAGGCCCTGCAACGCCCCGAGGACGATCGACTGGGTCCACGTCATGGTGTCGGTCACGGCGCCCGATGCTACTTGGGACCGCCCCGGTCGACCCGACTGGCGACACGGCCTCGACCCTCCCGACCGGCGTTCGGATGCGGTCACGCAAGATGGGGACATGTCCTCGCCGCGACCATCCCAGCCCCCTCACCAGTTCCGCACGGGCGTCTCGCGATTGCGCGGTCCGGTCGCCGCGGCGGCGGCACTGGTGATCGGTGTGGGCATGATCACCGCGTGCGGATCCGACGACGGCACGCCGGACGTACCGACCGTGACGCCGGCGACCGCACCCGAGGCGCCGGCGAGTTCGGCGTCGGCGCCCGCCGGCACCGTCGTCCCCGCGCCCGCCGGGGCGCGCGCGCTCGCGACGTCGGGCGGGACCGTCGCCGTCCTCTCGGCCGACGGCAACCAGATCCTCCGCTACGACGCGGGAAACGTGACCGCGCCGCCGCAGACCATCGCCGTCCCGGGCCTCGTCGCCCTGGCTGAGGGTGACGACGGCGGGTATGTCGGCGCCGGCCCAGGTGTGCTCGTCGTCGTCGACGCCGAGGGCCGGGTCCAGACCGGCGATCTCGAGTCCGACCAGCCGACCGCGGTGACGCGCACCCCGACCGGCTTCCTCGTCGTCGGCACGGCGGACGGACGGGTTCTCGTGTACGACCCCGACTTCGCGAAGAAGCACGATGTCGATCGGTTCGTCCGGGTGGACTCGCTGACGGCCGCGCCGGAATCAGCCGGGGAACTCGGCGGGCAGGTCGTCGTGCTGGATCGCGCACAGTCGTCGGTGACCCCCGTCGACCCCGGCTCCGGCGAACTCGGGCCGGCTCTTCGTGCGGGCAACGGGGCGACCAACTCCACCGTGGACGAGTTCGGACGGGTGCTGGTGGCCAACACGCGCGACGGCGAGATCCTCGGCTTCTTCGGATCACCTCTGGTGATGCGCTTTCGCTACCCGGTGGCGGACGGACCGTACGCCGTAGACTACGACGACACCCGGGACCGGCTCTGGGTGTCGACGACCGGCAACAACGAGGTGGTGGCCTATGACCTGGCGGACGGCGAACCCACCGAGGTCCAGCGGTTCGCCTCGGTCGTGCAGCCCGACCGGATCGCGGTCGACGAGTCGGGCACCGTCTACGTGCTCTCCGCGCGCGACGGCGGACTCCAGGTGGTCACCGATGAGCGGGCCGAATGAGTCCTGATAGGTCGGGCACGCGACCCGGACGCACCACGGCACGGCACGGTTCCCGCTATCCGGACGGCTGGGAGGTCACCACGGAGGACGTCGAGTGCGTCCTGTTGCGTCTGCCACCCGATGTGACCCGCGTGACCGCCTCGATGCGCCTGGCCCTCGAAGCCGAGTTCGGCGGCTGGGAACTGTCGCGGGTGCGGCTCTACTCCGACGGCACCCGGAAAGTGCTGCTGAAGCGGCGCCGCCCGCCGCGTGGTTCACGCGGCTCCCACAGCGACGACTCGGCCGACGATCGGTCCCCCGACCAGAACGGCCACGACCCCCGGAGCGCACGCGCATGCTGAAGTCCCGCAATGCCACCGGAGTACTTCCCGTCCTCAACCGGTGGTGCTACCCCCTCCTGCGCTCGATCATGTTCCGCGTCGATCCGGAGCGGATCCACCACATCGTCTTCGCGGTCCTGCGCGTCGTCGGACGGTTTCCGCCGCTGGCGTTCCTGACCGCCAAGCTGCTGGCCCAGCACGACCCGGTCCTGCGCACACGGGTCTTCGGTGTCGACTTCCCCGCCCCGATCGGTCTGGCGGCCGGGTTCGACAAGACGGCCGGTGCGGTGAACACCTGGGGCCAGATCGGATTCGGCTTCGCCGAGATCGGCACGATCACCGGTCAGGGGCAGCCCGGCAATCCGACACCGCGCCTGTTCCGTCTTCCCGCCGACCGTGCGCTGATCAACCGGATGGGCTTCAACAATCCGGGTGCCGAGGAGGCCGCGCAGCACCTGATGGATGTCCGACGGGGGCCGGTCTCGGTGCCCATCGGCGCCAACATCGGCAAGACCAAGGTCGTCCCGGTCGACGACGCGATCGACGACTACCGGCGCTCGGCCGAATTGCTGGGACCCCTGTCGGATTTCGTCGTCGTCAACGTGAGTTCGCCCAACACCCCGGGGCTGCGGGATCTGCAGGCCGTGGACTCGCTGCGGCCCATCTTGACCGCGGTACTCGGTGTGGTTCACGTCCCGGTGCTGCTCAAGATCGCGCCCGATCTCGTCGACGACGACGTCGACGCCGTGGCGGATCTGGCGGTCGAACTCGGCCTGGCCGGAATCGTCGCCACCAACACCACGATCGGTCGTGAGGGTCTGCGCAGTTCGTCGGACGAGGTCCGGGAGATCGGTGCGGGTGGCCTGTCCGGGCCGCCGGTCGCCGCGCGCTCGCTGACCGTCCTGCGCCGGCTCTACAACCGGGTGGGCGGCCGGATCGCGCTCGTCAGTGTCGGCGGCATCGAGACGGTCGACCAGGCCTGGGAACGGATCTGCGCCGGCGCCGACCTCCTGCAGGTCTACACCGGCTTCATCTACGGAGGCCCGGTGTGGTTGACGGAGCTCCACGCCGGCCTCGCACAGCGGGCGCGGGCGGGTGGCTTCGCCTCGATCTCCGACGCGGTCGGTTGCGCGGCGCGCAACCAGCCCTGAGGGTCATCGATGGCCCGGCGGTCTCGCACCACCGGGCCATCGATGGCCGGAGTCAGACGTTCTCGCCGGGCTGTTCGTAGGTACCGACGAGGGTTGCGCGCGCGATCGCGTGGGAGAACAGGTTGAATCCCAGGTACGCGGGCGTCGCGTTCTCCGGCAGACCGAGGGACTCGGTGTCGACGGCGTGCACGACGACGAAGTACCGGTGCGGACCGTGTCCGGGCGGCGGCGCCGCACCGATGTACCGGCGCAGCGAGGCGTCGTTGCTGAGGGTGACCGCGCCCTCGGGCAACCCGGAACCCTCCTCGTCGCCTGCGCCTTCGGGGAGGCTCGTGACCGAGGCGGGGATGTCGGCGACAGCCCAGTGCCAGAACCCGGCGGCGGTGGGAGCGTCGGGGTCGTACACGGTGACGGCGAAACTCTTGGTCTCGGCGGGGAACCCGGACCAGCTCAGCTGCGGCGAGAGGTCCTCGCCACCCGCGCCCATGATCCCGCTCACCTGTCCGTTGGCCAGCGCGGCCCCGTCGGTGAGGCTCTCCGAGGTCAGGGTGAAGCCGGGGAGGCTCGGTAGCGGGGAGTACGGGTCGAATGACGACATGTGTTCACCTTTCTCACGTTTCGCGCGTCGGAAGAGTGCGGGGCATTCTCCGACCGATAGGTCAGGGTCGCCGAAGAAGCCGTGCTGCTCACTCTAGGTGAGGGTTCAGCTGTGCCGCAGAAAGTGCTCGAAGACCTTGGTGCCGAACAGAACCGAGTCGACGGGCACGCGCTCGTCGACGCCGTGGAACAGCGCCGCGAAATCGAGTTCGGGCGGTAGTCGCAACGGCGCGAAGCCGAAGCACCGGATGCCCAGCTTCGCGAACGCCTTGGCGTCGGTGCCGCCGGAGAGCATGTACGGCACCGTCTTTCCCTGCGGGTCGTGTTCGAGGACGGCGGCATTCATCGCCTCGACCAGATCGCCGTCGAAGGTGGTCTCGTAGGAATCGAGATGGGTGATCCACTCGCGCCGCACGTTGGGACCGATGAGTTCGTCGATCTCCTTCTCGAAGGCGGCCTGGCGTCCGGGGAGCACCCGGCAGTCGATGACCGCCTCCGCCTTCTGCGGGATGACATTGGCCTTGTAGCCGGCCTTGAGCATCGTGGGATTGGCGGTGTCGCGGAGCGTCGCGCCGATGATCCGCGCGAGATTGCCCAGTTTGAACAGCGACGTCTCCAGGTCGGGCGCCTCGGGACTCAGGCCCAGGCCCGTTTCCGCGCTGACCTCGGCCAGGAACTGGCTCACCGACTCGGTCATCACCAGAGGGAACCGGTGCCGTCCGATCCGAGCGACCGCCTCGGCGACCTCGGTCACGGCGTTCTCCTCGTGCAGGAACGATCCGTGTCCCGCGCGGGCCTCGGCGGTGAGTCGCATCCACGCGAGGCCCTTCTCGGCCGTCTCGACCAGATAGAGCCGCCGCTGCGTGCCGTCGGGCCGGTCGACGGTGAGTGAGAAGCCGCCGACCTCGCCGACCGCCTCGGTGATGCCCTCGAACAGGTCGGGCCGGTTCTCGACGAGCCAGTGCGAACCCCACGACCCGCCGGCCTCCTCGTCGGCGAGGAAGGCGAACACGAGCTCACGGGGCGGGACGGTGCCGTCCCGTTTGAACTGCCGCGCGAGCGCCAGGGCCATGCCGGCCATGTCCTTCATGTCGACCGCGCCCCGACCCCAGATGTAACCGTCCTTGATGGCCCCGGAGAACGGATGCACACTCCAGTCGGCCGGCTCGGCGGGCACGACGTCGAGGTGGGCGTGGATGAGCAGTGCGCCACGGTCCGAATCCGGAGGTCCGGCGAGCCGCGCGAACACGTTGCCCCGGCCCGGCCGCCCGGATTCGACGTACTGGGTCGTGTAGCCCACCTCCTCGAGCTGCTCGGCCACCCAGCGGGCGCACTCCTCCTCGCCCTTGGTGGTCTCGGGCTCGCCCGTGTTGGAGGTGTCGAAACGGATCAATCGACTGACCAGATCGACCACTTCGTCGGTCGCAGACTGTGTAGACACCCCTCACTCCTACGGGATTTGGGATACACGGGCAACCTCGGTTAGGGTTATCCCGCTGCAGCGAGACGGTCGAAAGATCACCGGCGAGAGATCGCCGGAACACTCACCGCGGCACGCAGGTCCGAGTGGCGGAATGGCAGACGCGCTAGCTTGAGGTGCTAGTGTCCTATTAACGGACGTGGGGGTTCAAGTCCCCCCTCGGACACCACGAGAACAACGAGAAGAACCCCGGCTCACCGCCGGGGTTCTTCTCGTTGTGGGTTGATCGTCTTGCGGGTCAATCGTCCCGCCGCAGCCCTCAGGGCGCGACGGAATCCGCCAGCGCCCCCCAGGCCCGCGAGTACGGCAGGTCGATCGAGTTCTCCACGAACGACCGCAGGATCGCCCGGCGCAGTCGTCGCTGCACCGCCCACTGGCCGTTCGGCTTGGTCTTCACCGTCAATCGCAAGACGACCTGATCCGACGACACCTCCTGGACGCCGAGCATCTCGATCTGTCCGAGAATGTCCGTCGAGTCCTCCTCGATCGCGGTGCGGGCCGCGTCATCGGCCACCTGCTGCGCCTTGTCGATGTCGGCGCCGGGTGCCACCGGGACGTCGACGCGCGCAACCGCGAACTCCTGGCTCATGTTGCCCACGCGGGCGATCTCACCGTTGCGGACGTACCAGAGGGTGCCGTCGATGTCGCGCAGGGTGGTCACACGCAGTCCCACCGACTCCACCTCGCCGACCGCCTCGCCGAGGTCCACGATGTCACCCACGCCGTACTGGTCCTCGAGCAGCATGAACACACCGGTCACGAAGTCGCGCACCAGATTCTGCGCACCGAAACCGATTGCGAGGCCGACGATCCCGGCCGAGGCGATGAACGGTGCGATGTTGACGCCCAGCACGCTGAGCACCGACAGCACGACCCAGACGAGCAAGACGATCGAGACCGTCGATTTCAGTACCGAGCCGATCGTCGCGGCCCGCTGGGCCCGCCGCGCGGCGATCTGCGCGTTGCGTTCGGTGGATGCCGACTTGGAGCGCAGCCCGCGCATGAGGGCCGCACCCCGGCCCGGCTCCCCGCCGGCGGCCCGTGGCCGGGTGGCGCGGTCGATGGAGCGGTGGATGACGAACCGGACGATCAACGCGACGATCACGTAAGCGACGATGCGAGCGGGATTCTCGATCAGCCATTCGCGATTCGTTTCCGTCCATTCGAAGGCAGAGTCCTGAATCGACATGGGTCCGACCGTACGGACGATGACATCGTTGTCCAGTCACCGCGGCACCCCGCCGGCGCGGCAGGGCGGATGTGCGGGATCGGAAACCGTTGTCAGCCTGCGGTGAACGTGACGATGTTCTGATCGAGGATCATCTGATCCTCGTGTGTGCTCTCCGTCACGCCGGGTACGAGCCGCAGCGGCACCCCGGTTCCCTCGGAGACGTCGAAGGCCGCGGTGTCGGCCACCCGCCCGGTGATGGTGAACTCCTCGGTCACACTCGGGACACCCTGGGACCCGAGGAACTCCGGTCCGTTCATGACATGCACATGCAGGTGTGGTGCCACCGAGTTCCCGCTGTTGCCGACCTTGCCGATGACGTCGCCGCGCCGTACGCGATCGCCCGGCGCGAAACGCACCGAACCGGGTTGCATGTGCGCATAGTTCACATAGAAGCCGTCGCCGATGTCGAGAACGAGGTTGTTGCCGTCGGCGTCTGCGATCGCCAGATCCGCGGGAAACGACCCCGGCGTCTGCTCCGGCAGATCGTTGCGACTGGCGACGACCGTGCCGTCGGCCACGGCGAGCACGTCGTCGCCGAAGATCCGATAGCTCGCGGGGTCTTTCGCGTCACCGACGAAGATCCTTCCGTCCGCGTCGGCCTGCTCCCAATCCACCGCGTAGCGCTGGGCGAGGACGGGAGACCCGTTCAGCGGGAGGATCGCGCGGGTGTGCCGGACCGCGTCGCAGCACGCGTCGGCGGCGATGTAGCGTTCGCCGACGAGCGGGGGTCCCAGGACCGGGACGGTCGAGTCGCTCACCGTGACGGGCGCGATGCGTTCGTCGACCTCCCGCATACCCGGCGGTGCCGCGTCGGCGCGCACCGAGACCTCGTGGACGAGTTGCTTCGGCGCTTCCGACGAGAAGACGACATGGAGGAAGAGGACTCCGTTCTGTCCCGGCGCCAGCACCTGCGAGTACTCCTCCGGTGCTCCCGGGGCCGGCGGCACCGACGGTGCGCCGGTGGGCTTGAGCCGGGTGCGGACCCCGTTCTCGTCGAGGACGAGGAGCGGTTCGTCGTCCTCGGTCGCGTCGAGCACCTCCACCCCGACGATCGTCACCGGTGTGCGCATGTAGTTGGTCAGCGAGACCTCGTAGACGAGGTGGTTGTTCCCGTCGGAACCGGCGAACGGCGTCGGGGCGAACATCACCGAACCGACCACCGGTGTGACGACGGGCTCCGATGGTGCGCCGCTCGACGAGGCCGCGGCACTGCCCGAGGAGGCGTCCGGATCCGACGAATCCGTGCCGCACGCGCTCACCAGGAGTATCGCGCCGGCGCCGAGGGCGGCCAGCGCGAGTCGTGTCGAGGCCATCGGCTCCTCCGGGACTCATCAGGCCGACGACCGTTCGTCCCGGCTGCGGTGAGCGTAGGGGCCCGGCGGGGTGGCGCGCCGACCTTCGGGCCGCACCCGGCACAATTGTGTGGTGACCCAGCGCCTGTTCTTCGACTGCGACACCGGAATCGACGACTCGCTCGCGCTGATCTACCTGCTCGCTCGCGCCGATGTCGACCTCGTCGGCGTGGCGTCGACCGCAGGCAACGTGCCCGTCGACGTCGTCACAGCCAACAATCTCTCGTGGCTGGAACTGTGCGGTCGCACCGAGGTACCGGTCCACACCGGTTCGGCCACTCCCCTCGTCGCCGCCCTGATGACCACCGAGGACACGCACGGACCGCTGGGCGTCGGACACGCCGAGCTGCCGGCTCCGACGACGACACCCAGCCATCTCGACGCCGCCGACGCCTGGATCGAGGCCTCGCAGGCACACGACGGCGAACTCGTCGGCCTGGTGACCGGACCGCTCACGTCTCTGGCGACCGCGATCCGACGGGATCCGGGCCTACCGGCTCGTCTGCGGCGTCTGGTCATCATGGGCGGCGCCTTCCACACGCACGGCAACACGACGCCCACCTCGGAGTGGAACGTCGCCGTCGATCCGGAGGCGGCCGCCGAGGTGTTCGCCGCGTTCGGCACCGCGGGCGCCACCGAGCCCATCGTCTGCGCACTCGATATCACCGAGTCGGTCATCCTGACCCCCGACCACGTGGTCCGGCTCGCGGCCGCCGCCGGCAGCACACCCGTCGAGTGCCCCGACCCAACCGACGACCGCGGACTCCGATCGGTCGCCGACAACGAGCTGATCCGGCACCTGGTCGACGCCCTGCGGTTCTACTTCGAATTCCACGACGACCACGACGAGGGCTACATCGCCCACCTCCACGACCCGTTCGCCGCGCTGGTCGCGCTGGCCCCCGACACGGTGCAGACGCGCGCCGCGCGCGTCGACGTCGAACTCGCAGGCACCCTGACCCGGGGCATGACCGTTGCCGACGAACGGTGGATGACCTCGCCGGGACCCAACGCCCGTATCGCGACCTCCGTCGACGTGGACGCCGTGTTCGACGAACTCATCGAGACGATCGGCGCGTTCGCCCGCAGCCGTGCTCCCGAGGTCGTCGGCACCGCCCCGGAGAAGTCCACGGACTAGTCTGGACGGGTGACTCGACTCGGTTACCAGATCCCGAACTTCACCTACCCCGGAGTCGCCGCCGACCAGCTGTTCCCCACCGTGGTCGCGCAGGCACGCGAAGCCGAGGACTCCGGCTTCGACACCGTGTTCGTGATGGACCACTTCTATCAGCTGCCGATGCTGGGCGAGCCCGACGATCCGATGATCGAGTGCTACACCCTTCTCGCGGCTCTTGCCCAGCACACCTCGACGGTGCGCCTGTCGTCGCTGGTCACCGGAAACACCTACCGCAACCCGACCCTGCTCGCGAAGACGATCACGGCACTCGACGTCGTGTCCGGCGGTCGGGCCCAGCTCGGCATCGGCGCGGGATGGTATGAGCTGGAACATGATTCCCTCGGCTACGAGTTCGGGACGTTCACCGACGGGTTCGAGCGTCTCGAGGAGGCGCTGCAGATCATCCTCGGCATGCTCGCCGGGGAGGCACCAAGCCTCGACGGCAAGCGCTACCGGGTCGTGAAAGCCCTCAATGTGCCGGCGCCGCTGTCGAAGATCCCGGTGATGATCGGCGGCGGGGGCGAACGCAAGACGTTGCGGATGGTCGCGCAGTACGCCGACGAATCGAACCTGCTGTGCTTGCCCGCCGACATCCCGCGCAAGCTCGACGCCCTCGCCGAACACTGCGAACGGCTCGGCCGGGACCGCTCGGAGATCACCGTGACCGTACAGACGTCGGCGTGCGTGGCTCCGACCCACGACGAGGCGAATGCCGAGCTGGAGGCCTACCTGCAGCGCACACCGGCGGCCGAGGTGCGCCGCGGGTCGACGATCGTCGGCGACCCCGACGAGGTCGCCGCCCGCTACGCCGACATCCTGGCCACCGGGGTCGACGGCGTCACCGTGAACGCACCCGCCAACGGCCATGTGCCGGGGCGGGTCTCGCTTCTCGGCGAGACGCTCGCGCCGCTGCTTGCCTGACCGCGGCCACCACTACTCCCTGAGGTGCGAGCGAAGCCACCCACTGCTCCCTGAGGTGCGAGCGAAGCGAGCCACGAAGGGTCGTGGTGAGACGAGTCGCCGGACCCTTCGTGGCTCGTCGCTAGCGCTCCTCGCACCTCAGGGAGCGAAGGGGGGTCACGTCTTTCGGACCAGGGAGCGGTGCTCAGCAGGTCTCTCGATCCAGGGACCAGTGACTCAGCGTTCGTCGAACGCGTCCACGATCCGCTGGGCGGCGAGCGCCGGGGTCAGCGATCCGTCGCGCAACTGCTGCTCGACCTCGCCGCGGATGCCTCGGACGGCGGGCGAGTCACCGAGCCGGGACAGCACGATGTCGTTGACCATCGCCCACGTCCAGTCGATCTGCTGCTGATTGCGTCGTGCGGTGAACTCCCCTGCCTCGGTGAGTGTCTCGTTGTGACGTACGACGGTCTTCCAGAACTCGTCCACCCCGGAGTTCTCGATCGCGCTCATGGTGAGCACCGGTGGCATCCACAGCGCATCGTGCGGGTAGATGAGCTTCAGCGCGTTCTTGAGCTCGCGAGCCGCGCCCTTCGCCTCGTTGAGGTGTTTGCCGTCGGCCTTGTTCACGACGACCACGTCGGCGAGTTCGAGCACGCCCTTCTTGATGCCCTGCAACGAGTCTCCGGTCCGGGCGAGGGTGAGGAACGTGAACGTGTCGACCATGTTGGCGACCGTCACCTCGGACTGGCCCACGCCCACGGTCTCCACCAGCACCACGTCGAACCCCGCGGCCTCGACCAGCACGATGCTCTCCCGGGTGGCCTTGGCCACGCCGCCGAGTGTGCCCGACGTCGGCGACGGCCGGATGTAGGCGTTCTCCGCCGTCGACAACCGGCCCATCCGGGTCTTGTCGCCGAGGATCGAGCCCCGCGTGCGCGTCGAACTCGGGTCGACGGCGAGCACCGCCACCTTGTGACCGAGCTCCAGCAGATGCATGCCGAGCGCCTCGATCGTCGTCGACTTGCCCACGCCGGGGACACCGGTGATGCCGACGCGGAACGACTTTCCCGCGTGCGGCGTCAGCTTGAGCAACAGCTCTTGGGCGGCCGCCCGATGGTCGGCGCGCTTGGACTCCACGAGCGTGATCGCGCGCGCCAGATCGGCGCGGCGATCGGCCAGTACGGCATCGGCCAGCGCGTCGACGTCGATCTGACGTCGAGGTTGGACCGCCATCAGTTCGCGGTCGCCCCGGGCAGCTCCAGGCCGAGGGTGTCGGCGAGCTTGCCGATGAGTTCCACGGCCGAGTCGGCGATGACCGATCCGGGCGGGAAGATCGCGGCGGCGCCGGCCTCGTACAGTTCGGCGAAGTCACCGGGCGGGATCACGCCGCCGACGACCACCATGATGTCCTCGCGGCCGACCTCCTTCAGCGCCTCCCGCAGGGCGGGAACCAGCGTCAGGTGTCCGGCGGCCAGCGACGACACACCCACCACGTGCACGTCGTTGTCGGCGGCCTGTGCGGCCACCTCCTCGGGCGTGGCGAACAGCGGGCCCACGTCGACGTCGAAGCCGAGGTCGGCGAACGCGGTCGCGATCACCTTCTGGCCGCGGTCGTGCCCGTCCTGACCCATCTTCGCGACCAGGACACGCGGCTGACGGCCCTCCGCCTCGGCGAACTGGCGCACGGCCTCGATCGCCGCGTCGATGTTGCTCACCTCACCCGCCTCATGTCGATACACACCACTGATCGTCTTGATCTCCGCCTGATGCCGACCGTAGACCTTCTCGAGCGCCTCGGAGATCTCGCCGACCGTCGCCTGATGGCGCGCGGCCTCGATGGCCAACGCCATCAGGTTGTTCTCCAGGCCGCCTTCCGACGACGCGGCGGCGCGCGTGAGATCGGCCAGGGCCGCCTCGACCGCCGCCGAATCGCGCACCGCGCGCAGTCGGTCCAGCTTCTCGAGCTGCTCGGCGCGCACCTTGGAGTTCTCGACCTTGAGGACCTCGATCTCCTCGTCGTCGGCGACCTGGTACTTGTTCACGCCGACCAGCGGCTGCTGGCCCGAGTCGATACGTGCCTGGGTGCGTGCCGCGGCTTCTTCGATTCGCAGCTTCGGCAGGCCCTCGTTGATCGCCTGCGTCATGCCGCCGGCCTCTTCGACCTCGCGGATGTGCTTGCGCGCCTTCTGCGCGAGCTGATGGGTCAGCCACTCGACGTAGTTCGAACCGGCCCACGGATCGATCGGCCGCGTGGTGCCCGACTCCTGCTGCAGGAGCAGCTGGGTGTTGCGCGCGATCCGCGCGGAGAAGTCCGTCGGCAGCGCGATCGCCTCGTCGAGGGCGTTGGTGTGCAGCGACTGGGTGTGCCCCTGGGTCGCTGCCATCGCCTCCACGCACGTGCGGGCCACGTTGTTGAACACGTCCTGGGCGGTCAGCGACCATCCCGAGGTCTGCGAATGTGTCCGCAGCGAGAGCGATTTCGCGTTCTTCGGCTCGAAGTCGGCGACCAGCTCACTCCACAGGAGGCGTGCCGCCCGCAGCTTGGCGACCTCCATGAAGAAGTTCATGCCGATGCCCCAGAAGAACGACAGTCGCGGGGCGAACTTGTCGATGTCCAGACCGGCCTCGAGCCCGGCCCGGATGTACTCGACGCCGTCGGCGAGGGTGTAGGCGAGTTCCAGATCGGCCGTCGCCCCGGCCTCCTGGATGTGGTAGCCCGAGATCGAGATCGAGTTGAACTTCGGCATCTTCTGGCTGGTGTACTCGAAGATGTTCGAGATGATCCGCATCGACGGCTTCGGCGGATAGATGTAGGTGTTGCGGACCATGAACTCTTTGAGGATGTCGTTCTGGATGGTCCCGGCCAGCTTCTCGGGCGGCACACCCTGTTCCTCGGCTGACACGACGTAGAGCGCGAGGATCGGCAGCACGGCGCCGTTCATCGTCATCGACACCGACACGCTGCCGAGGTCGATGCCGTCGAAGAGCTGGCGCATGTCGAGGATCGAGTCGATGGCCACACCGGCCATGCCGACGTCACCGGCGACGCGCGGGTGATCGGAGTCGTAGCCGCGATGCGTGGCGAGGTCGAACGCGACCGACAGCCCCTTCTGCCCGGCCGCGAGGTTGCGTCGGTAGAAGGCGTTGGATTCGGCGGCGGTCGAGAAGCCGGCGTACTGGCGGATGGTCCACGGCTGATTGACGTACATCGTCGGGTACGGGCCCCGGATGAACGGCGCGGCACCGGGAACCGAGTCGAGCGGGTACGGATGCTCGGCGTCGTCGAGGACGGCGTCGCGTTCGGCGCGCGTGTACACCGGCGTGACGTCGATCTGCTCGGGGGTGTTCCAGGTGACCTGGTCCACCGAGTAGCCGTGCGCGGAGGCCAGTTCCCCGGTGACGGCGGCCGCGGACCCGGAAGGTCCTCCGGCAGCGGCCGGGGCGGCGGGCTGCTCCGATGACAGCCCGATTCCGGCGAAACTCGGGATCGACTGTGTCAGATCGGGTTCGGTCTGGGTCATGCCGTTGCTCCCGCCGTCTTCAGGGATGTCGAGACCAGCTCGTCGAGGAGGTCGCCGAGGGTGCTCACCGCGTCGATGCCCACCCGCAGTGAACCGTCGGGCCGATCGTCGCCCTCGGGCCACTCCCGGTCCGGTCCGGCGAGCAAGACCTTCGACAGCCCGGCCGCCCGAGCGGCCGCGAGTGCCGCGGGCCCCTCCTCGGCGTACCGCGCCTTGGTGCCGCAGAGCACCGCGATCGGGGTGTTCGCCCCGGCCACCGCGTCGCCGACCTTGTCCGCGGTCAGTGGGCCCGGGTTGACGACGGTGATCCCGCCGGCCCCCAGGAAGTTCGCGACGAAGGTGGTGCGCCCGTTGTGTTCGGCGACGCTGCCCAGCGGGATCAGCAGGATCGACGGCCGCGCGCCGTGCTCGGCGAGCACGACGTCGGAACGATCGCGCAGCGCCTCGAAGGCGCGTCCGATCCGCGCGAGGCGTGGCGTCCCGGTGACGACGTCGGTGACCGCCGAGGCCGGCGCCCCGGTCGTCTCCGACAGTGCGCGTTCGTCGATGTTGGGGAATTCGTTGACGCCGGTGACCGAGATCCGACGATGCGCGACCTCGGTGTCGCGGCGTGCCAGTGAGGCGTCGACCTTCTCGGCGATCCAGCCGGTGTCGAGCGCGGCGCGGTATCCGCCGGCGGCCTCGACCTCGGTGAACGCCGCCCAGGCGTTGGTCGCGAGGTCGTCGGTGAGGGACTCGACGAACCACGAACCGCCGGCCGGATCGAGGACACGTCCGATGTTGGACTCCTCGAGCAGCAACAACTGGGTGTTGCGGGCGATACGACGTGAGAACGACGCACTCGAGGTGCGCTTGTCCGCCGGGATGGTCGCGTCGTAACCCAGGACGGTGAGCTGGTCGGCACCGCCGACACCGGCTCCGAACGCCGCGATGGTGCTGCGGAGCATGTTCACCCACGGGTCGCGCTGGGAGTACATCGACAGGTCGGTCACTCCGTGGGTCAGCGCGCCGCCGGCCTCGGGTGCACCGAGCACCTCGGCCACCCGGGCCCAGATCTTGCGCAGCGCACGGAATTTCGCGATCGTGGCGAACTGGTCGTCGTCGGCCGAGACGCCGAAGGTGATCTGACCCAGCGCCGCCTCTGCCGACAGGCCGGCCGCGGTGAGGTCACGGAGATGGGCGACCGCAGCCGCCACCGTGAGGGCCAGTTCGAGGCCGTTGTCGGCACCCGCGGTGGCGAAGTCGCTTCCGTCGACGCGGAACGTGCGCACGCCGACGGGCAACCCGGAGGCCGCGAGCCCGGTCGCCTCGTCCGGATCGACGGTGGGTCGACCGGAGAAGGCGGCCGTCAGCGGCGACAGACCGAAGGAATGAACGGTGGCCGCGGTCGGAGCGGCGGCGACCGGTGCGGCCTGCGCCTGCTCCTTGAGGGACAGCAGCTCGCGGGCCGCCGCGATCCCCTCGGTGCCCGCGTCGAGGGTCACCGGCACCAGATCGAGGTAGACGCCGCGCAGCGCGGTCGCGAGGTCGGCGACCCCGAGCCCGTCACCGGGCCTGCTCACCGAGAGCCAGAGGCCGCTCGTCCCGTTGGACATCGCCTCGAGGATGAGCTCGTTGAGATCCTCCGCAGCGGTCGCGTCGTCGCCGAACCTCTCGGTGACGCGCCAGCCGGTGGTGACGTCACGAGCGGGGTCGGCGCCGCGGACGAACGGGAAGCGGCCGGGCACACCGGGTTCGGCGAGCTCGTCGCGACGCGTGTACAGCGGCCGGATGGTCAACCCGTCGGCGGTGTCGGTCGAGAGCAGCGCCTCGGGCGTGTCGGGCAGCTCGTCGACGTCGACACGTCGCGACTTCGCCAGAACGGCCGCCGCGGCCGTGGACCAGGTCTGGTAGGCCTGATCGAGTTCTGGGTCCGTTGTGGGCTGGTCAGTTTGCTGTGGCATGTGGGGAAGCACACCTCCGTGAATGCACTGTGATGAGCGCGTAGACGACACTAGCCGATCGCTCGCTCGGCTCGGCGTCGAGGTCGGCGTGACATGGCGCACTCGACGGAACCGGTCCACCGCTGTTGTCCAGAGTAGAGTGTCCGGGTGTCCGATCCCTCCACTGTCAGCGAAGACGTCGCCGACGCGACCGGGGACGACGCCGGCGGTGTCGCGGACGCCCGGACGACCGGTGACGGCCGGGCCACGTCGGCGGATCGCCGGGGATTCGATCGTCGGGTCATCCGCCGGGCACTGGTTGTCGCAGCGCTTCTCGCGGCCGTCCTGGCCGGGTCCTACTTCGTCCCGCTGCCCTCGGTCGCGAGCGTGCGCGACTGGGGCGCCGACCTGGGACCGGCCTTCGTGTGGTTGTTCTTCCTCGCCTATGCGGTTATCACCATCGCCCCGATCCCGCGTTCGACGTTCACCGTCATGTCCGGGATCTTCTTCGGGCCGCTCGTCGGGTTCGCGGGTGCGATGATCGCCTCCTCGATCGCGGCGGTGGCCGCCTTCGCCCTGGTCCGCAGCGTCGGGCGTGATCGCGTGCAGCCGTACCTGAAGAGCCCGGTGGTCCGCGCGGTCGAGTACCGGCTGGAGCGTCGCGGATGGTTGGCGGTCGGTTCGCTGCGGTTCATCGCGGTCTGCCCGTTCTCGGTGGCGAACTACTGTTCGGCACTGTCGTCGGTGC
The DNA here is from genome assembly GCF_057770005.1 of Gordonia sp. G4. Lineage (NCBI taxonomy): Bacteria > Bacillati > Actinomycetota > Actinomycetes > Mycobacteriales > Gordoniaceae > Gordonia > Gordonia sp. G4. The sequence goes on along the minus strand of NZ_CM173442.1, from coordinate 4,152,772 downwards.
GCCCGGTGCCGTACACGGTGGCCAGCATCCTCGGCATGGCGCCGGGCACCGCCGCCGTGGTGATGCTGGGCGATTCGCTGACCGGCGACACGCATCCGCTTCAACTGGCGGTGACCGGAGGTCTCTTCGCGATCGGCATCGCGGGCCTGGTCCTGGACTCCCGCTTGCCCGTGGCGAACGCGACAGCAACAACCCCTCGGACTTGATCGTCGTCGATCAAGTCACCGGCGTTGATCAATCCAGTTGTAGGGCTTGATTCTTGTAGATCAAGTACATAGCCTTGAACGATGTTCGTTCTCACCGTCGACCAGCGCGGAAGCCGCCGCGACATCGACCGTGTCGACACCGTCCTCGCCGCACTCGACGCAGTCGACACGGTGCGGCAGTTCGAACGCACCGCGGGCGATGAGATCCAGGGCATCCTCGCCGACCCGGTGGCCACCGCCCGACTGGCCGTCGAACTCACCGCCGACGGGCACTGGAGCGTCGGCATCGGCGCCGGGGCGGTCGACGAGCCGCTCCCCCGTCCACCCGCGCCGGGCGCGGACCCGCCTTCGTCCATGCCCGCGACGCCGTCGAGGCCGCCAAACGGCAGCGGGTCCCGCTCTGCGTCCGCGGCACCGACACCCGCTGGTGCCGTCATGCCCAGACCGCCGGGCGACTCATCGCCGACGTCATCACCGCTCGCAGTTCCGCCGGCCGCGAGGCGGTCGAATTGATGCGCCGCGGGCTCACCCAGGTCGAGGCCGCCGCCGAGCTCGACATCACCCCGCAGGCGATGAGCCAACGCCTACGCGCAGCGGGATGGGACCTCGAGTCCGATTCCCTCGATCTCGTCGCCGACGCGCTCGCCGAAGCGGACCGACACACCCCGACCGGAGGATCGGAATGATTATCGCCGCGGTCGTCCTCCTCCTCGTGACCGCCCTGACGACGCCGATCTGGTCTCTCGCGACGCGGAAGCGACGCCGCGAGGCGCCGGAGGCCGTCGTGCGCAGGCTCGACGTGATCGGGGCCGTCGTCCTCCTGGTGCCGGCCGCGGTGGCCGCCGCCCTCGCCGCCGCGGCCGGCCCGGCCACCGGCTTCCTCGCATCGGCCGTCCCGGTCGTCGCCGCCCTCGCCGCGGTCACCGGCGGTGGACCCGTGGTCCGGACGGTTCTCGTCGCCGGTGGCGTCGGCGTGCGCCCGGACACCGGATCCGACGCTCCGGGGCGCCGGACCACGAGCCCGGGAACGACGCCGACACGCCCGATTCGACCGAGAACCCTGGTCCCGGGCCGGCCGGGACCGGCGAAGGCGGACCGCTCCGCGGCGGCCGGGTCATCGGATATCTCGAACGTCTCGCGGTCGTCACCACACTCATGGCCGGGTGGCCCGAGGGCCTCGCGATCATCCTCGCCGTGAAGAGCCTCGCCCGCTATCCCGAACTCCGTGCGCCGCACGCCGCCGAGCAGTTCATCATGGGCACCTTCGCCTCGGTGATGTGGGCGGTCGGGATGGCGGGCATCGAACATCTCCTCACCCACTGACCTGGCACGACCACCTCAGCATCTGCGGCCCGAGGGCCGTCGCGGACAACCAGAGCGTGCGTTGGTCACAGCCAGCGCTGACAGACAGACTTCACCTCGACAGCCAGACTTCGATCGAAGTCCATCGGTCGAGTTGAGGTCTGCCGGTCGCGGCGCGACCACCGGCGCCGGCCATCTGCTGCGACTCAGGCCGCCTCCGCGGATCGCGATCCACTGACTCCGGACCCACCGGTCGGCCGGTTCCTTCGGATCAGGACGGTTCGGTCGGTGCGGTGTCCGGCTGCTCGGGCGGGGCCCAGCCGGCATCGGCGAGTTCAGCCGGCTCGGACCCCACCGGCGGCACATGGCGGGAGGCCCGCGCCGCGCGAGCGGTGATCTCGGGGGCCACCGGGGTCCGGGCCACGGCCTCGGCCTCGGCGACGGCCTGGGCGACCTTCGGATCGGACGCTAGGGAGAACCAGTCCTCGGTCTCCGACTCGTCGACCTCGGAGGGCGGTGAGTCCGCCGGTTCGTACCGGAACACACCGTCGTCGCCCTGCACACCGAAGGACTTGGCGAAACCCTGCAGGGCCGAACCGAAATCGGAGGGCACCACCCACACCTTGCTGCCCTCGCCCTTCGCCATCTCGGGCAACTGCTGCAGGTACTGGTAGGCCAGCAGCTCCGGGGTCGGCTTGGCGGCCTTGATCGCGGCGAAGGTCTTCTCGATCGCCTTCGCCTCACCCTGCGCGTTGAGGTACGACGCCGCGCGCTCACCCTGCGCGCGCAGGATGCGCGACTGCCGTTCGGCCTCGGCGGCCAGGATCGCGGCCTGCTTGGCACCCTCGGCGGCGAGGATCTGCGACTGCTTGTTTCCCTCGGCGGTCTTGATCGCCGACTCGCGCTGGCCTTCGGCCGAGAGGATCGTCGCCCGCTTCTCGCGGTCGGCCTTCATCTGCTTCTCCATCGACTCCTGGATCGACGGCGGCGGCATGATCGATTTCAGCTCGACGCGTGCGACGCGGAGTCCCCAGCGGCCGGTCGCCTCGTCGAGCACGCCGCGCAGCTGACCGTTGATGGAATCGCGGGACGTCAAGGTCTCCTCGAGCGTCATCCCGCCGACCACGTTGCGCAGTGTCGTGATGGTCAGCTGCTCGACGCCCGCGATGTAGTCGTCGATCTCGTACACGGCGGCCCGCGGGTTGGTGACCTGGAAGTAGACGACGGTGTCGATGGACAGGGTCAGGTTGTCCTCGGTGATGACCGGCTGCGGCGGGAACGACACCACCCGTTCACGGACGTCGACGCGGGCACGGATGCGATCGATGAACGGCAACAGCAACGTGAGCTGTCCGGACACGGTTCGTGTGTAGCGGCCCAGCCGCTCGATGACCGCTGCCTCCGCCTGCGGGATGAGCGCCACCGACTTGACCAGGATCACCACCACGAGCAACACGAGCAAGACGAGGACGGTCAGGCCGAAGATCTCGTACTCCATGGTCACCTTCCTGCGTTGTCGTTCTCGGCGGTCCGCACTGCTGGTGCCGCAGCGCTGCACGTCTCAGGCGCGAAACACCACCGCGGTCGCGCCGTCGATCTGCACGACGGTCACGTGGGTTCCGGGTTCGAGCACCTGGGACGGGTCCATCGCGCGGGCCGACCACACGTCGCCGTCGATCTTGACGCGTCCGTCGGTGGCGTCGACCTGTTCGGTCACGACCGCCGGTCGTCCCTCGAGAGCCTCGGTGTTCATCAGCACCGCGGGTCGGTTGAGCATGTGGCGGCGGGCCACCGGACGGATCGCGACGAGTAGCAGCACCGAGACGAGCGCGAAGACGAGACCGTCCACCCAGAGCGGTGGCTCGAAGACGAAATCGACGCCTGCGGCGGCGAGTGCACCGCCGGCCAGCATGAGCAGGACGAGTTCGCCCCCGAACATCTCCGCGACCGTCAGGACGATCGCGGCCGCCAACCACAGCAGGGCGCTCACGCGTCCAGTCTGCCAGAGATGCCCGGACCGGCCTCGCCGCTCGCGACCCGGATGAACCGCCGGCGGCGTCCGGCCGACGGCGTCAGCTGGGTTCTTCGGCCGCGGTCACGAAGTCGATGAGTTCCTCGACCGAGCGCAGGAGATCGACCTCGAGGTCGCGGAAACTGCTCACGCCGTTCAGCACTCGGCGCCAGCCGGCGCGGGGATCGCCCCAGCCGAGCTCGGTGCACACCCCCGTCTTCCAATCCGTGCCCCGCGGGATCCGCGGCCACGCCCGGATGTCGACGGAGGCAGGCTTCACGGCCTCCCAGACGTCGATGTAGGGATGCCCGCACACGAGGACGTGCTCACCCAACTCGGCGGTGAGGAGTGCCTCCTTGGAGCCGGCCACCAGATGGTCGACGAGTACCCCCGCCCGACGGTGGGGCGCCGGCTGGAATTCGTCGAGCGCCGCGTCGAGGTTGTCGAGGCCGTCGAGACTGACCACGACCACGCCCTCGGCGCGGAGGTCGTCGCCCCACACGCGTTCGAGAAGCGTTGCGTCGTGCACCCCCTCGACGAAGATCCGGCTTGCGCGGGCCGTACGCGCGCGGGCACGGGGGGCGGCGCGCGAACCCGACGCCGTCGTGGCCGGCTTCTGTGGGCCCCTGGTGCGCGGCCGCAGGAGCGTCACCGGCCGCCCGTCGATCAGGAACGCGCCCGGGTGCATCAGGAACACCCGCGTCTGACCCCGGCGATCCTCCAGACGCACCAGGTCGCCGGCGTAACTCTTCTCGAGTCCGACGACCGCACCGCAGAATCCGGTGGCGGCGTCCTCGACGACCAGGTCTCGCTCCGCCGCGACCTCCGCGGGACGCGGCTTCGCCCGGCGGGGCTGAGAGAGCACGTCGCGACCGTATCGGTCATCCATCGCACACCACCTTCTCGATCCGTCTTCTCGCCGCCGCGGTGGAACCCGTTTCGGTGGCGCACACACCCTAAGCCCCGGCGACTCCGACCACCGGGTTGCCACGCCCGGCCCGGCCGTCGGCCCCGGCGGTATCCTGGCATCTTGATGAATCGCAGCCTCTTCTCCTCGACCGTCGCGTGGCCGACGTGTGCACTCGGCGCATGGTCGGCCGCCTGGCTCACCGGTCGTTGCTCCCCCGACGACGTGATCGAGGCACTCGCGGAATCCGCCGACCGGCACGCGGTGCGGTGGCCGGACGGGCCCGGAACACCGGACGAACGGGTGTCGCCCGCAACGGGTTCGGCGAACGGCGTGCTCGATCTCCTCGCGCTTCTCCGACCGGCGCGGCGCCTCGTGGTCCGCCTGCCGTCCACGGGCGACCCCCAGGGTCTGCCGCCTCATCCCGCGACGTCGGCCGCCCTCGGCGCGGGCGAGGTGCTGCTCGTCGACGACGCGTCGAGCACCGGCACCCTCGCACTCGTGCCCGCATTCACCGCGCGGGCGTCCGCCGCGGAGGCCACCGACCCGCCGTTCGTCTCGTGCACATGGTCGGCCTACCGCTACGACGCCGCACTCGACCTCGGACACCTCGTGTCCGCCGGACCCAGCGCCGGTGACCTGGAATACGAACTGCGCCAAGCTGTTCGGGATGCGACCTCGATCATCGGCGGGCTCGGCGGACGCCGGACGGCCGACGCGACCGATCTCCGGACTCAACTCGCCGCGCTCACCTCACGGCACCGGGTCGCCCTGCCCCCGCACATCCTCGACGCGCGTTCGACCCGTCTGATCGACACGGCCGCGCAGGTCGAGGCCATCGTCGACCTCGCGGGCGCACGCAGTGTCGAGATCGGCGACACTGCCGGACAATGGGATTCCGGCGACGCGACCCTTCGTGGACTGCAGGTGCTGACCCGGACGGCGCGTGCCGCCGCGGTCAACCAGACGATCCTCGAACTGCTGCGCCGCTGAGTCCCCGACGTCGTCGCCGACCTGTCACACCCGTGGCCGTGACGGAGGTGGTTCGGAGACGACGCCGTACGGGTTGCCTGCGTCTCTACCGACCGCGGCCGGCAGGACTCGCCGACGACCTCGGACGAGCCGCGGGCACACAACAGTTCTCCCGGCACGTGCGGCCGTTGTCGGCGCACCCCATCGCGGAGAGATCACCGAGCCCCCCGGCGTAGGCCTCCACGAACTCGCCGATCATCGAGATGAAACGCGGGTCGGCACCCACGGTGTCGGCGCGCGCATAGTCCATGCCCAGGCGTTCGGCGACCTCGGCGGCCTCGTTGTCGAGGTCCCAGATCACCTCGAGATGATCGGAGATGAACCCGACCGGGTACACCACCACTCGCCGGACCCCCTCGGCGGCAAGGTTCTCCAGATGATCGCAGATGTCCGGCTCCAGCCACGGGATCTGCGGTGGACCCGACCGCGACTGCCAGACCTGGTCGAAGTCGGTGATGCCGAGCTCGTCGGCGACCGCCTGCGACGCGGCCATCACCTGACGCGAGTACAAGCGCCCACCGTCCGCTGCGGGACCCGACGCGGCGTCGGCCGAGGTCGGTACCGAGTGGGCGGTGAACACCAACCGCGGCGTCTCGTCACCGGGCCCGAGGGTGTCCAGCGCGCGGCGCACCGCATCCGCCCCCGCCGCGACGAACGCGGGGTGCGACCAGTACTGGGGAAGCTTGCGCAGCACCACCGCGCCGTCGGGTCCGGCGCTCGCCGGCACACGTTCGGCCAGGGCCTTGCGCGCGCGGTCGATGTCCTCGTGGTACTGCCGGCATCCCGAGTAGCCGCCCCACGCCGACGTCGGGAACACGAGGATCCGGCGGTGTCCGGCCCGGTACATCTCTTCCAGCGTGTCCTCGACCATCGGGTGCCAGTTGCGATTTCCGAAATACACCGGGAGGTCCACACCGCGTCGGTCGAGCTCACGCCGGAGCGCGTCGATCATCTCCAGGTTCAGGCGGTTGATCGGCGAGACACCCCCGAAATGGAGGTAGTGCTCGGCCACCGACTCGAGCCGCTCGCGCGGGATTCCCCGACCGCGGGTGACGTTCTCCAGGAACGGCATCACGTCCTCGGGTCCGTCCGGCCCGCCGAACGACAGGAACAGGACGGCGTCGAAAGGAGCCGAATCGGTCGGAGTGGGGTCGACGGGTGCCGCATTCCCCGGTGCTGACGAGCTCATGAGCCGGTGGTCATGCCCTCCGGGAACCAGGTGTTGTGGCTGGCCCCGCCGTCGACGTAGACGATGGAACCGGTGGTCGCCGGCAACCAGTCGCTCAGCAGCGCACAGACCGACTTGGCGACGACGGTCGGGTCGTCGACATCCCAGCCGATCGGCGACGCGCCGTCCCAGTACTCGTTGAGCATGTTGAGCTGCTTGGCGTCGTCGGTGGCGGTGCCGGCGATGGCCTTCGCGGCCAGGGTCTTGATCGGTCCGGCGGCCACGAGGTTCGACCGGACGTTCTTGGCGTTGCCCACTTCCCGCGCCACGTACCGGTTCACCGACTCCAGGGCCGCCTTCGCCACGCCCATCCAGTTGTAGTACGGCATCGCGGTGCGGGGATCGAAGTCCATGCCGACGATCGAGCCCCCCTCGTTCATGGCGGGGAGCACGGCGCGCGCGAGCGAGGCGTAGCTCCACGCCGAGATCTCGAAGGCCTTCGCGGCGTCGGGGCCGGGCCCTTCCAGGAACGGCTTGGCCTCGGGACCCATCAGCGTCCGGGGCGCGAAGGCGATCGAATGCATGACGCCGTCGATGCCCTGCGGCGCCAGCTCGGTGATCTTCCCGGCGAGCGCGTCGAGGTCGTCCTCGTTGGTGACGTCGAGCCCGATCGCGGGCGGCACCTCCTTCGGCAACCGCTTGGCGATCCGGTCGATCAGCCGCAGGCGCTCGGGGATGCCGGTGATGATGACGGTCGCGCCCTGCTCCTGCGCCATGGCGGCGGCGTGGAAGGCGATCGACGCATCGGTGATGATGCCCGTGATGAGGACGGTCTTCCCGTCCAGGATTCCGCTCACGTAGATGTGCTCCTGAGATCGACGTTGATTGACGTGTCGTGCAGCCGCGCGGTGCGGGTCGGTCAGTGCCCCATGCCCATGCCGCCGTCGACGGGCAGGACCGCACCCGAGATGTAACCGCCCTCGTCCGAGGCGAGGAAGCTGATGGCGGCGGCGACGTCTTCGGGCTTGCCGGTACGGCCGAGCGGGATCGCCTGCTTGGCCATCTCGATGTAGCGGTCCTCCATCGACGCGGTCATGTCCGTCTCGATGAACCCGGGCGCGACGACGTTGGCGGTGATGTTGCGCGAGCCGATCTCCCGCGCGATGGAACGCGCCATACCGATCAGGCCCGCCTTCGAGGCCGCGTAGTTCACCTGGCCGGGGATACCGGACATCGCGACCACCGAGCCGAGGAAGATCATCCGCCCCCACTTGGCGCGCTGCATCCCCTTGGTGGCGCGCTTGGCGCAGCGGAATGCCCCGGTGAGGTTCGCGTCGAGAACCTTCTCGAAGGATTCCTCGGACAGTCGCATGAGGAGCATGTTCTCGGTGATCCCCGCGTTGGCCACGAGGATCTCGACGGGTCCCTGGTGCTCCTCGACCTCGGCGAAGGCGCGGTCGACCGACTCCGAGTCGGTCACATCGCACTTGACGCCGAACAGGCCGTCCGGGGCTCCGGAACCGCGATGGGTCACCGCGACCCGGTGGCCGTCGGCGGCCAGGCGCTGTGCCACGGCCAGGCCGATTCCGCGGTTGCCGCCGGTGACCAAGACCGAGCGGGAGGGATTCTGCGCTTCGTTGCTAGCTGCCGTCATGGGTGTTCAACCTATCCGTTCTCGTTGCGGGGGTGGCATCGCGGTGGCCCGCTCGGGCCGGGACGACCCCGGCGCCGTGTCAGTGTGGGCCGCTCGCTTCCATCCCGGCGCCGGCAACCCGACTCAGGGCAGCCGGCGGTTGATGGCCAGCGCGGCGAACGCCGACACCAGCGCGAACAACGTACCCGCGATCAGCCACGGCTTCGAATTGTCCCCTCGACGGGTCTCGTAACCGATCTCGTCCTGGAGCTGCTCGTAGACCTTGTTCAGTTCGTCGAGGCTGGCCGCGGTGAAGAAGTCGCCGCCGGACAGGTTGGCGATCTTGCGCAGCGAGTCGTCGTCGACGGGGACCGGCACCCGGTCACCCTCGAGTTCGACGGTGCCCGTCCGGGTGCCGAAGGAGATGGTGGAGACCGGGATCTTCTCCTCCTTGGCCTTGCGGGCCGCGGTGAAGCCACCGCGCGGGTCGTCGGGATCGTCCGGGACGGTCTCCTTGCCGTCGGACAGCAACACGACGCGGGCGGGCGGCGCCCCTTCGGTGCCGCCGAGGACCGCGTTCAGCGTGCTGATCTGCTGGAGCGCGGCGAAGATGCCCTCACCGGTCGCCGTCTTGTCGTCGAGCCGCAGCTTGTCCACGGCGACCTTGGTCGCGTTGTGGTCCGGTGTCGGCGACACCAGGCTCGCCGCGGTCCCGGCGAACGAGATCAGTCCGAGGTTGATCCCCTCGGTCAGCTCGTCGGCGAACTTCTTGGCCGCCTCCTGTGCCGCGTGGATCCGCGAGGGCGACACGTCCGTGGCATTCATCGACCGCGACACGTCCATGACCAGGACCACGGTCGCCTTGTTGCGCGGTACCTTCCGGTCCGCCTGTGGGCCGGAGAGCGCAACCGTCAGCAGGATCAGCGCGATGATCAGCAGCGCGATCGGCACGTGCCGCAGCCGGCCGCGGTCGGCCGGCGCGACCGACTTCAGCAGGTCGAGGTTGGCGAAGGTCAACGCGCGTTGCCGGCGGCGGCGCAACATGTACACGTAGGCGACGCCGAGCAGCACGACGACCAGGAGCAGCAGCAACCACCAGGGACTGGACAACATCGGCCTACCCCACCCCCGCCGCCAGCCCGCGGCGGCGTCGTGCGACGAACTTGACGGTGTCGGCGATCCATTCCCGGTCGGTGCGCAGGGTGAGGACCGAACCGCCACAGCTCCGCAACGTGCGGTGTACCCGTTGCTGGTGAGCCGCGGCCGCGGCCGCGAAGTCGCGCCGGAGGTCCTCGGTGATCGTCACGTCGTGGATCTCGCCGGACTCGGCATCCGCCAGGGTGACCTCCCCGATCGCCGGGAGGTCGAGGTCACGGGGGTCGAGGACCTCGACCGCCAGCAGTTCGTGATGGGCGCCGATGGCGCGTAGCGACCGTTCCCAGTCGATGGGCCCGAGGAAGTCACTGATCACGACGGCGAGGCCGCGCCTGCGCTGGGGCCGGCGAAGCGCCTCGATACCCGCCTTGAGATCACCGCGCACGCCGGGTGAACTGCGCCGGGTGGTGGCGATGGCCTTCAGCAGGTTCTGGGCGTGCGCGCGTCCGGCCCGGGCCGGCACCCGCACGATGTCGTCGCCGGTCACCACCAGCGCACCGTGCCGGTTGCCGCCGCCGGTCGTGAGGTGGACCAGAGCCGCGGCCGCCGCCACCGCGAGGTCGCGTTTGGTGCAGTCGACGGTGCCGAAGTCGAGACTGGCTGAGGCGTCGACCACGAGCCACGTCTCGAGCTCCCGGTCGGCGATCATCTGTCGGACATGGGGCTGGGTGGTGCGGGCGGTGACCGACCACTCCATGCGCCGGACGTCATCGCCCGGCTGGTAGGCCCGTGCCTCCCCCGGTTCCGAACCCGGTCCGGGGATCAGCCCGAGGTGCTCGCCCTGCAGCACGCCGTCGAGCTTGCGTCGCACGGTGAGCTCGAGCATCTTCAGTGCCGCCGTCAGTTGCGGCTCGTCGAGCAGACCGGCGCCGAGCCGCGGGAGGTCCCGGTTAGCCGCCATACTGAGGCGAATTCCGGTTCGCCGGGGCCGAATTCGGGTCCAGCGGGCCGGCGGACTGCGAGACCTGTTGTCCTGCATAACCGTTCGGCCCGTGCCCGGCATTGGGCGCCTGTGCCTGCCCGGCGGGGTACTGCCCCTGCGGAACGGGCTGCGCGCCGACCTGCGGCAGTCCGACCGTTTGCAGGACCCGGGCGATGACCTGATCGGCATCGATCTCGTCGGCCAGTGCGTCATACGACAGCACCAGACGGTGGCGGAGCACGTCGGGCATGATCTCGACGACGTCCTGCGGGATCACGTAATCGCGCCCGCGGACCAGCGCCAGCGCCCGGGCGGCGGCCACGATGCCCAGCGTCGCGCGCGGGGACGCGCCGTAGGACAACCAGGACGCGACGTCGTTGAGGCCGAGCTCGGCCGGGCGGCGGGTGGCGTTGATGACTCGGACGACGTAGTCGACGAGGGCGTGGTGGACGAAGACGTTCGCCGCGGTCCGCTGCAGACGGAGCATCGCCTCGGGGTCCAGGACCTGGGACGCGGTCGGCGGGACGTTGCCCATCCGGTAGACGATCTCGCGCTCCTCCTCCACCGACGGATAGTCGACGAGGACCTTGAACAGGAAACGGTCCCGCTGCGCCTCGGGCAGCGGGTAGACGCCCTCGTTCTCGATCGGGTTCTGCGTCGCCATCACCAGGAACGGATCCGGCATCGCATACGTCTTGCCGCCGATCGACACATGACGCTCGGCCATCACCTCGAGCAGGGCGGACTGCACCTTCGCGGGTGCGCGGTTGATCTCGTCGGCGAGCAGGAAGTTCGCGACGACCGGGCCGAGTTCGGTGTCGAACTCCTCACGGCCCTGCCGGTAGATACGCGTACCGATCAGGTCGGTCGGCACCAGGTCGGGGGTGAACTGCACACGGGAGAACGATCCGCCGACGACGCGGGCGAACGTCTCGACCGCGAGTGTCTTGGCGACGCCGGGCACACCCTCGAGCAGGATGTGGCCACGCGCGAGGAGTCCGACGAGTATGCGCTCGACGAGCTGATCCTGGCCGACGATGACTCGCTTGACCTCGTAGATGGCCCGCTCGAGCAGGGCGACGTCGGCGTCGCTCAGCACCGAGTCCGCTCCTGCCGCCGCGGGATTCCCCGTGGCCGCCTTGCCGAGGGAGTGCGATTCGGTCAACCCGTGCTCCTGTTCCTCTGGACTGCTGTTCCGTCGAACCACGATGCGTCGGCCCGTGGGCGCGGCCGCGATCGCGCAGCGCGCAGGCGTCGACCCCGCGTGTCTGTGCCAGCCTAGCCGTGTGAACTGAAAAGGTGCCAAGAAGACTCGGCGGGTGTCGGTCGTTCACGAGCCCCGCCCGAATCGTCGGCTGTCAGAGCAGACGCACCACGTTCGGCATCGCGCCGTCGGTGCGCAACGGCGACACCTTCACGACGTCACCCGACTGCGGTGCCTCGACCATCTTGTTGTCACCGAGGTACAGCGCGACGTGTGCGCTCGCGTTCGGGCCGTAGAAGATCATGTCGCCGCGACGCATCTGCGACAGCGGGAACTGCGGACCCGAGGTGTACTGGTAGCCCGTGTAGTGCGGCAACTCGATGCCCACGCCGGCGAATGCGTAGATCATCAGGCCCGAGCAGTCGAAACCGATCTTGTTGTAGTCGCCGTAGCTGTCGGCGACGCCGCCGTCGCGGATGCCCTGCGTCGGCCCGTTGGCGTCACCGCCGCCCCAGGCGTAGGGCACGTTGAGCTGCGAGAGCGCGCGGTTGACGGCGATCTCCACGGCCTGCGGGCCGCGCAGTCCGGGACGGACCATGCCGCCTCCGCCGCCACCCCCGGAGGAACTGCCGAACAGGGTGCCGAGGCTCCCGGAACCGATTCGCGCACTGAGGGTGTCGCCCCCGCTGCTGCCGGTGAGGTCCGCACCCCCGATGCCGAGTTCGTTCAGCAACTCCGACTGGGGCAACTGTTGCTGACCGACGAGCCCCGCGAGGATCGACTGACCGACGTCGAGGGCCAGGCGTGCGGCGGCCTCGGCCGCGACGGCGAGTGCCTGGTTGTCGGTGGCGGGGGTGGCCGGCAGCGCCTTCAGGGCTCCCTCGGCCGACGGACCCGTCGGGAACAGGTTGGTGAGCAGATCGCTCGCCGACGGCCCCTCGACCGTCTTCTTCGGGACGTATCCGCGAATGGTGTTGAGGCGCTTCTGCACCCGGTCGCGTTCACCGATCAGCGTGGCCTTGCGCTTCTGCTGGGTCGCGATGGCCGTCTTCGCCTCGGTGACCGCCGCCATCGCATCGATCTTGCGCTGCTCGGCACTCTTGGCCGCGAACGATGCCTGCCGGCGGGTGGCCTCCACGGCGGCGAGGCGGTTGGCCTTCTGATTGCGTGCGACCTGCAGGCGCCGGATCATCTCCTGCTGCTTCTTGCCGACCTGGTCGATCAGCTTCATCCGGTCCAGCACGGCCTGCGGGTCTTCCGAGGACACGTAGTTCGACATCGAGCCCTGCTCGGGACCCTGCTGATAGGCCAGACGCGCGAAGCGGTCGAACTCCTTCTGCGCGTCGACGACGGCCTTGCTCGAGCGGTCGAGTTCGGTCCGGGCTCCGCGCGCGGCGACCGTGGCCAGGCGACGCTGCGCGAGTGAGTTCTGGAAATCGGCGATCGACCGGTTCACGTTCTCCTGACGGGCCGCGAGCGCCTGGTCGAGGTCGGCGATGTCCTGGTTGACCGTCGCGATGCGGTTGATCAACCCGGAGATGGGCGACTCGGGCGTCTTCTTCGGTGCCGCGTCGGCATGACCCGCGCCGACCGCGCAGATGAGTACGACAGCCAGGGCCGCCGAGACGCGCGCCGGCCACGACGCACCAGTTCTTCCTCGCCTCACCTGGAACTCCTCGCGGTATGTGCGGGGATCTTGCGATCCCCGGCCCGGCGATCGTCCGGGTTGTCGAGAACCGCGGCGATCACGCACTGCACTTACGTCACAAGGGACCCTGCAGGGGACACAGGCATCACACGTGACATCAGAACCGTACGTCACATCAACCACACGCGAAAACCGCGTTCGTGAATTACAAACGCGTGATTACCTGCGAAAATGCCGTGAACTGGCGAAAGATCGGACCGTCGTCAAGGTCTCGAATTGGCAACAGACCGCCCGACACGCCGGACAGCGTCCGCGCGCGGCCGGATGCAGGTGGCATGGGCTCGGATCGTGCGCCGCGCAGCGGCGGTTCGGAGCAGGGCGCGAGGGGCCGGACTACTGACCGGAGGAGGAGGGTTCGCGATCTCGCGACGACGGTTCGTCCGAGGCGTCGACCGTCGCCCGCACGGGCCCCAGCGGGCCGGCGGCCTCGGTCTTGCGCGCGCGGACCCGGCGCACCCTGGCGAGCACGGCACCGGCCGCGACGACGAGGACCAGCAGGATGCCGACGATCGTCCAGTCCACGTTGGGACCGGTCATCGTGTCGATCATCTGGCGGGCCGCACCCGCCGGGTCGGTGAGGGTCAGTCCGTCGGTGGCCTGCTCCTGCACCACGCGGCTGAAGTCAGGCGACGAGCTGCCGACCGAGTTCGGACCCAGCACGATGACGGTGCCACCGACCTGATCCTGCAACTGGTTGGCGATGTCCCGGTAGAGGGTGAACCGCGGCTGCACCTGATCGACGACCACGAAACTCACGTCGTGACCCTTGGACCCGGCGTACTCGACGACCTCGAGCATCCGGGGCAGTTGCTCGGGGGTCGCGCCGGCGACACCGTCGTCGGCGATGTCCCGGGACAGTTCGCCCATGTCGACTCCGACGAGTCCGGTGAGTTCGTTGTTCTCCGTGGGAGCTGCCAGCACCAGCGTCGTCGCCTGCGGACCCATCCGCCACCCCTGCCTCTCGAGATCACCGGGGTTGCGCGGACGTTGACAGCCGGTTTCGCGTCGGCGTCGAGTGCCCACTCGCCGAACCCCGCCCTGCACCGTACGACACAATGGAGTCGTCTGGGTATTCCGGTGTCGGCACGTCCGCCCGGCGCGTCCCGGGCCCGAGCTTGGTAACAGTACGCTCGTACTGTTAGACTGGACGATGTTGTCGCGGGTGGCCCTCGCGGACATCCGATGGCGCCGGTGCAGCCCGCCGGTGCGGAACGTCAGACCGCGCGGACACCGACGGAACGGGAGCGACGCCCGCCCGGCCGGAACCGCCCGACCGCAAGTGGATCATCGAGTAATCGCCGGCGCAGCCCGTCGGCACATGAGGAGAGTGGATTTAGACGTGAGTATCAATTCCTTCGGCGCCCGCGGCACGCTGGACGTCGGTGACAACAGCTACGAGATCTACCGTCTGAACGCCGTCGAGGGCACCGGCAAGCTCCCCTACGCGCTCAAGGTCCTGGCCGAGAACCTGCTCCGCACCGAGGACGGTGCCAACATCACCAAGGAGCACATCGAGGCCATCGCGAACTGGGATCCGAACGCCGAGCCGAGCATCGAGATCCAGTTCACCCCGGCCCGCGTGATCATGCAGGACTTCACCGGTGTGCCCTGCATCGTCGACCTCACGACGATGCGCGATGCGGTGAAGGAACTCGGCGGCGATCCCGACAAGGTCAATCCCCTCGCACCCGCCGAGATGGTCATCGACCACTCCGTCATCATCGAGGCCTTCGGCAACGCCCAGGCGTTCGAGCGCAACGTCGAGATCGAGTACCAGCGCAACGAGGAGCGCTACAAGTTCCTCCGCTGGGGCCAGGGCGCCTTCGACGACTTCCGCGTCGTGCCGCCGGGCACCGGCATCGTCCACCAGGTCAACATCGAGCACCTCGCCCGCTCGGTCATGGTCCGTGACGGCGTCGCCTACCCGGACACCTGCATCGGCACCGACTCGCACACCACGATGGAAAACGGCCTCGGCGTCCTGGGCTGGGGCGTCGGCGGCATCGAGGCCGAGGCCGCGATGCTCGGCCAGCCGGTCTCGATGCTCATCCCGCGCGTCGTCGGCTTCAAGCTCACCGGCTCGGCGAAGCCCGGCGTGACCGCCACCGACGTGGTCCTCACGATCACCGAGATGCTGCGCAAGCACGGTGTGGTCGGCAAGTTCGTCGAGTTCTACGGAAACGGCGTCGGCGAGGTCCCGCTCGCCAACCGCGCCACCATCGGCAACATGAGCCCCGAGTTCGGTTCCACCTGTGCGATGTTCCCCATCGACGAGGAGACCGTGAAGTACCTGCGGCTCACCGGTCGCAGCGAGGAGACGCTCGCGCTCGTCGAGGCCTACGCCAAGGAACAGGGCATGTGGCTGGAGAAGGACGCCGAAGAAGCGGTCTACTCCGAGTACCTCGAACTCGACCTCGCCGACGTCGTGCCCTCGATCGCCGGGCCGAAGCGCCCGCAGGACCGCATCGAGCTGTGGGACGCCAAGAACGCATTCCGCAAGGACATCCACAACTACGTGGAGAACGGCAACTCGGCCCCGCAGACCAAGCTCGACGAGGCCGTCGAAGAGACCTTCCCGGCTTCGGATCCCGCGACGCTGTCCTTCGCCGACGACGGCGCCGAGCCGCTGCATTCGGCGGCGAACAACGCCGAGGGCCGCCCGACCAAGCCGGTCCGGGTCGATTCCGAGGAACGCGGCTCGATGATCCTCGACCACGGGATCGTGACCATCGCGTCGATCACCAGCTGCACCAACACGTCCAACCCGTCGGTCATGCTCGGCGCGGCACTGCTCGCCAAGAAGGCCGTCGAGAAGGGCCTGACCTCCAAGCCGTGGGTCAAGACGTCGATGGCCCCCGGTTCGCAGGTCGTCACGGGTTACTACGACAAGTCCGGCCTGTGGCCGTACCTGGAGAAGCTCGGTTTCTACCTCGTCGGTTACGGCTGCACCACCTGCATCGGCAACTCGGGTCCGCTGCCGGAGGAGATCTCCAAGGCCATCAACGAGCACGATCTGACGGCCACCGCCGTTTTGTCGGGCAACCGGAACTTCGAGGGTCGCATCAACCCCGACGTGAAGATGAACTACCTCGCGTCGCCGCCGCTGGTCATCGCCTACGCGCTGGCCGGCACGATGGACTTCGACTTCGAGTCCGACGCCCTGGGTCAGGACAACGACGGCAACGACGTCTTCCTCAAGGACATCTGGCCCACGAACGAGGAGATCGAGGCGACCATCGCGTCGTCGATCTCGCCGGAGCAGTACGCCTCGGACTACGCCGACGTCTTCAAGGGTGACGAGCGCTGGCAGAACCTGCCGACGCCGTCGGGCAAGACCTTCGAGTGGGATGAGAAGTCCACCTACGTCCGCAAGCCTCCGTACTTCGAGGGCATGCAGCGTGAGCCGGCACCGGTCACCGACATCAAGGGCGCTCGCGTCCTGGCCAAGCTGGGCGACTCGGTGACAACCGACCACATCTCCCCCGCCTCGACGATCAAGCCCGGCACCCCCGCCGCGCAGTACCTCGACGCCAACGGTGTGGCCCGCAAGGACTACAACTCGCTCGGTGCCCGCCGTGGCAACCACGAGGTGATGATCCGCTCGACCTTCGGCAACATCCGCCTGCAGAACCAGCTGCTCGACGGTGTGACCGGCGGTTACACCCGCGACTTCACCCAGGAGGGTGCACCGCAGTCGTTCATCTACGACGCCGCGCAGAACTACGCCGAGCAGAACATCCCGCTCGTCGTGCTGGGCGGCAAGGAGTACGGCACCGGGTCGTCGCGCGACTGGGCCGCCAAGGGCACCAGCCTGCTCGGCGTCAAGGCCGTCATCACCGAGAGCTTCGAGCGCATCCACCGCTCGAACCTCATCGGCATGGGCGTGATCCCGCTGCAGTTCCCGGAGGGCGAGTCGCACAAGTCGCTGGGCCTCGACGGCACCGAGACCTTCGACATCGCCGGCATCGAGGAGCTGAACAACGGCACCACGCCGTCGACCGTGCACGTCACCGCCACCAAGGAGGACGGCTCGACGGTGGAGTTCGATGCGAAGGTGCGCATCGACACCCCCGGTGAAGCCGACTACTACCGCAACGGAGGCATCCTGCAGTACGTGCTGCGCAACATGATCAAGAGCTGACAGGAGGCACGCGACGTGCC
The DNA here is from genome assembly GCF_057770005.1 of Gordonia sp. G4. Lineage (NCBI taxonomy): Bacteria > Bacillati > Actinomycetota > Actinomycetes > Mycobacteriales > Gordoniaceae > Gordonia > Gordonia sp. G4. The sequence continues at coordinate 4,135,363 of NZ_CM173442.1, read as the reverse complement.
CAAGGTCAGCGATGACCGGCTTGCCGCGCGTCGTCGGGAGATTCTCGACGGCGCGCGGCATTGCTTCGCGGAGTACGGATACGACGGCGCGACCGTCAAACGGATCGAAGAGTCCACCGGCTTGTCCCGGGGTGCGATCTTCCATCACTACCGGGACAAGGAAGCGCTGTTCCTCGCTCTCGCGCGTGAGGACGCCGAACGGATGGCCGATGTGGCGGCCGAGCAGGGTCTGGTGCAGGTCATGCGCGACATGCTCACCCGGCCGCAGGATTTCGACTGGCTCGGGACGCGCTTGGAGATCGCACGAAAACTGCGGACGGACAACAGCTTCCGGGCGGAGTGGGTATCCTATTCGGCCGAGGTCGAGCAGGCGACACTCAACCGGCTGGAACGCGGCCGCCAGGCGGGGCGCCTGCGCGACGACGTGCCGACCGACGTCCTGTTGAACTATCTCGACCTGGTGCTCGACGGCCTGATCACCCGGCTGGCGACCGGACAGCCCACCGACGACCTACACGCCGTGCTCGACCTCGTCGAAGAGTCCGTGCGCGCGTCCGACTGAGCGCCTCATCCCGCCGTTCCGAGCCGAAGGTCATGGTCATCGTGCCGGCGGGTGTGTATCCCGCCCCGGTGACCGGGGACGAGCCGAGTGGTGATCCATCCCACAGTAAGCGCAAAGGGTTAAGGAGTTCCTAACCTTACTTAGCTCACGCTAAGGTTCCGTGGTGAACTACGACAATTCCGGTCCGGCAGTCTCTCGCCGGACCCTCATGCGCTCCGCGGCCGGCGTCGGGGCCCTCGCCGCGTTCGGCGCGACCGCGACTCCGGCGCAGGCGGCGCCGGGGCAGACCGCGATCGTCATCGGCACCGGCTTCGGCGGCGCGGTGGCGGCCCGACGCCTCGGCGAGGCCGGATACAAGACAACGGTTTTCGAGCGCGGTCGCCGCTGGCCGATCCGCCCGGACGGCAACACCTTCGCCACGACGACCAATCCGGACAAACGCGCGGCGTGGTTCGGCAGCCCGGCCGGCGCAAGTGCGGCGAGCGGCATCCCGGTCGAACCGTGCCCCGGCGTTCTCGACCACGTGATGGGCAACGGCGTCGAGGCCGTGTACGGCGCGGGCGTGGGCGGCGGGTCACTCGTCTTCGGCTCGTTCACGCCCGTCCCCCGCCGCCAGGACTTCGACCACATCTTCCCGGCGGCCGCGGACTACGCGCAGCTCTCCCAGACCTACTTCCCGCGCGCCAAGGCGGGGCTCGGCGTCTCGCCGCTGCCCGCGGACATCCTCGCCCATCCCAAGTACGTCGGCGCCCGCTCGTGGCTCAAGGTCATCGAGCGTTACGGCGCGTCACCGCACTTCTTCGACTTCGCCATCGACTGGGACATCGTCCGCGACGAACTCGCCGGCCGGGCCACCCCGTCGGTCTCCGCCGGCGAACTCAGCTACGGAGTCAACAGCGGCGCCAAGAAGTCACTCGACCGCAGCTACCTCCTCGCCGCCGAACGGACCGGCAACGTCTCCGTCAAGCCGATGCACGAGGTCTTCGACATCCGGCCCCGGTCGCGGCGCGCCGGATTCGTCGTCACCGCAAGGGTTCTCGACGAACAGGGGCGCACGGTACGCACCGTGACCAGCGAGGCCGATCATCTCTTCATGGCCGCGGGCTCCTTCCACACCACCCGGCTGCTGGTCGAGGCCCGCGCCCAGGGGCGCCTGCCACGGCTGTCGTCGCGCATCGGTGACGGCTTCGGCGTGAACGGCGACTTCCTCACCATCCGGGCGAACCCGCGCGAGGACTTCGGTGCCGTCCAGGGCGGACCGGGCTACGCCCGGATCTACGAGGACGATCTGCCCGGCGGGCCGGTCTCGATGGTCTATCAGGCCACCCCGCTGCCCGCCCCGCTCGGCAAGGCCGCGACCACCCACCTGGTGCAGGCGCACACCGACGAGCGCGGCACCATCGACTACGACCACCGCACGCGGCGCGCACAGCTGAACTACCCCCACCCGGCCGACCGCAATGACCTCGACCGCCGCAGCAATGCATTCATCGCACGGTTCCACGAACGCACCGAGGGCCGCTTCGGCTTCCGCGCGAACGGCACTCACATATCATCGCGAGCGCTCGGATTCGGTTCCGCGAGCACGTATCACGGACTCGGCGGCGTGGTGATGGGCGCGGCGGCCGACATGGACGGCGGCGTACGCGGGTACGACAACCTGTGGGTCGTCGACGGCTCGTTCGTCCCGGGCGCCGTGGGTCTGGTGAATCCCGCGCTGACGATCACCGCCCTCGCGGAACGCACCATGGACAGGTTTCTCGCGACGCACTGAGGATCTGCGAAATCGGACACGGCGCTAGGGTAATGTGACTCGCACCACCCCGAACGATCGTTAGATACGGTCGTTCGGGGTGACCATCCCTTCGTCACGAGGAGCGCCACCCTTGTTCCCTGGAGTCTTCGCGAAATCCACTCCCGACAAGCCGGCCGTCATCCGTGCCGCGACCGGTGAGGAACTGACCTACCGCCAGCTGGACGAGAACTCGACCCGGCTCGCCAACTACCTCGAGTCACTGGGCCTCCGGCGCGGTGACAACATCGCCGTGGTCTCGGCCAACGACTTCCACGTCTTCGAGGTGTACTGGGCGGCACTGCGCAGCGGCCTGTACGTGACCGCCGTCAATCACCATCTCACCGCAGCCGAGACCAACTACATCCTCTCCGACTGCAACGCGCAGGTCCTGTTCGCCGGCGCATCCGTCGTCGACGCCGTGGCGACGTCCGGGGAGATCGAGGCACTGGCGGGTCCGGGGCGACGCGTCGTCTGGGGTGGGGATCTCGACGGCTTCGAGAGTTACGACAAGGTCCTGGCGAATGCGTCGGCCGAGCCGCGCACCGACCAGCCGCGCGGTACCGACATGCTCTACTCCTCCGGGACCACCGGACGCCCCAAGGGCATCAAGACACCGATGCCGGAGGGACAGGTCGACGAGGTACCCGACGCCTACACCGCGATCTTCGCGCCGATGTACGGCTACGACGACACCGCCGTCTACCTCTCCCCCGCGCCGCTGTATCACGCTGCGCCACTGCGCTATTGCGGGATGACGAACTCGGTGGGCGGCACCGTCGTCATGATGGACCGGTTCGATCCCGAGGCGGCCCTCGCCGCCATCGAGAAGTACCGCGTGACCCACAGCCAGTGGGTTCCCACCATGTTCATCCGGATGCTCAAGCTCCCCGCCGACGTCCGCACGAAGTACGACGTCAGCAGCCTCAAGGTGGCCGTGCACGCCGCCGCACCGTGCCCCGTCGAGGTCAAGCGCGCGATGATCGAGTGGTGGGGACCGGTCATCCACGAGTACTACGCGTCGACCGAGGCCGCCGGTGCGACCTTCATCGGTCCGCAGGAGGCGCTGGATCATCCGGGTTCGGTGGGCAAACCGCTCCTCGGCGTGGTCCACATCTGCGACGAGGACGGCAGGGAACTGCCGACCGGTGAGGTCGGCCAGGTGTACTTCGAACGCGAGGAGGTGGCCTTCCAGTACCACAACGACCCGGACAAGACCCGCAAGGCCCAGCACCCCGAGCACGAGAACTGGTCCACCACGGGCGATGTCGGGTATGTCGACGACGAAGGCTATCTGTACCTGACCGACCGCAAGGCGTTCATGATCATCTCCGGCGGCGTCAACATCTATCCGCAGGAGGCCGAGAACGTCCTCATCAACCACCCCGCGGTGTTCGACGTCGCGGTGATCGGCGTTCCCGACGCCGACCTCGGCGAGGTCGCGAAGGCGTGCGTCCAGCTCGCCGACGGCATCGAGCCCACCGATCCTCTCGCCGAGGAACTGATCGCGTTCACCAGCGACAACATCGCGGCGTACAAGGCGCCTCGATCGGTCGACTTCGTCGACGACCTACCTCGTACGCCCACCGGAAAGCTCGTGAAAGGCGATCTGCGCAAGCGGTATTGGCCGGAGACGCCGGTCGGCTGAGGCGCCGGGCACTCGCCGAGTCACTCCCCCTGCCGCCGGACATTAGCTTACGCTAAGCTAATTAGCACTGAGTGTGTCCGATGTTCGGACACCGACGAATCGACCGGTGCCGCACCACGGTTCGGGGCTGGGAGTACAGGGTTTGAACGCGCGAGACGGGCACACGGCTCCTACGGTGGCCGACCGGGTCGTCGCACGACTGGTCGACGCCGGTGTGCGTACCGCCTTCGGCGTCCACGGCGCCAACATCGAAGACGTCTTCGACGCGGCCGTGCGGCACCCGCGACTCGCCCCGGTCGTCGCCAAGCACGAGTTCGGCGCCGGCGCGATGGCCGACGGGCACACCCGGCTCACCGGTGAGCCGACCGCGGTCCTGACGACGTCGGGCGGCGGGGCACTCAATGTCGTACCGGCACTGGGCGAGGCCTACGACAGCCGCGTTCCGGTGATCGCCCTGATCGGTTCGGCACCGACACCCGCGGTGGGACGCGGCGGGTTCCAGGACATGCTCGACCCGCCCGACACCGTCGACCTGCGTGCCGTGTTGTCCGGCGTGGTCGGCTTCTGCGGGCTGGTCGACGAGCCCTCCCGTCTCGACGGGGTTCTCGACGAGGCATTCGCCACCACGGCGCGGGGGCTACCGGCCGCGGTGATCCTGCCGAAAGACGTCCAGACGTCGCCCTGGACCGAAGCACATTCGCCACCGGCGAGGCCGGCAGACCTCGCATCGATGCCGGCCGCAACGGTCGACGATCTCGCCGACCGCCTCGCGGAGGTGGCGCGAGCCGGCGGGACCGTGTGCATCTGGGCCGGCGAGGAAGCATCCCGGCTCGGGCTGGCGGATGCCGTCGACAATCTCGCGGGCCTCCTCGGCGCCGCTGTCGTGGTCTCCCCGGGCGGCCGCGACATCGGCCGTACGTCGTGTTCCGGGGTCACCGGCGTGATGGGACATCCGTCGGCACACCGGGCCGTGCGCGATGCGCAGTTGATCCTGGCGATCGGCTGCCGAATGTCGATGACGGACCGCGCGGGCCTCGACGACGCCTTGGCGACGATCCCGGTCGTCCATCTCGGCGGCGCGCCGCCGCGCACCGCGGCCGCCGTCGAGCACATCGCCACGCAACGTCTCACCGACACCGTCGGCGCGATCCACCGGTCGCTCGCCGACCGGGTTCCCGGACCTCGCCCACCCCGGGTCCATCCGATCGAGCATCTGGAGGTCGTCCCGTCGGCGACGGCTGTCGGTATGCGCGACGCGCTCGTCACCATCGGCGACGCCCTCCCCACGGGCTGCGCGGTGTTCGCCGACGCCGGGAACACCGGTGCCGCGGCGATCCACCACCTCCCGTTCGGCGACGGTCGGTTCCGCGTCGGCCGGTTCGTCGTCGCATTGGGCATGGGCGGGATGGGGTGGGCGATCGCCGCGGGAATCGGGTCCGCGATCGCCGCGCGTCATCCGATCCCGGGCGGCCGGATCGTCGTCATCGCCGGTGACGGCTCGTTTCTCATGCACGGCATGGAGATCCACACCGCGATCGAACACGACGCGCCGATCACCCTGATCGTCCTCAACAACGACGCGCACGGCATGTGCGTCACCCGCGAGGCCCGCTTCTTCCCCGGCGCGCCGAGCGTCAACAGGTTCCGTCACACCGACGTCGCGGGCGGGCTCGACGCGATGTTCGCCGGCCTGGCGGTCCGCTCCGCCCCGGACCTGGAGACCCTGCATGCGGCGTGCGACGAGATGCTGTCGCGTCCCGGACCGAATTGCATCGTCGTGGATGTCGATCCCGACGAAGCACCCCCGTTCGCCCCACTGATCGCGAGAGGCACTCCATGACCACGCACTCCTCGGCCCTGTCCGACCTCGGGGACACCGCGGCCACGCTCGACGGCGTGGTCCGGGTGGAGACCCACCCCCGCTCCGCCAACACCGCACTCGTCGTCGACAAGGTCCGCTCGGTGTATCCCCATCACCAGGTGTTCGGCGACTACTGCCCTGTCCAGGGATACGTCGACGCACCTCCCCGCGAACTGTTCGAGTGGCTCGCCGACACGCGTTCACTCGAAGAATGGACCTACAGCACACGGGATTTCACGGAAACCGAGGAACCGGGCCTGTGGGTCGGACACGATCGCCTGAACGAGGACACGAAGATCTACGTCCGCACGGTGGCCAACGCCGACGCCATGACCGTCGACTATCACTGCGCGTGGGATCAGGGAAAGCATCTCTGGATGATCTACCTGATGCGCGTGGTCGACGCACAGCTCGTTCTCGACCGCCCCGGTTCGGTGGTCCTGTGGAACAACTGCCACCACCCGTTCTACGACGAGAACCCGTACCCCGACACCGCGCCGGCCGGTCGTGAGGAGTGGGTCGGTGACCTGTGGGACATGTTCGGCGCCGGACACCAGATCGAACTCGACAATCTCACGGCCATCGCCGAACACCGCCACCGCAACGGACTTCCGCTGACCCCCGAATGGATGCGCTCATGACCGCGATCGCCCCGGCCGTCTCCCTCGCCGATCTCGCCACCTACCGGCCCGCCGCACGGGTGCCCGCGGAGTTCTTCGCGCAGTTCGCCGAGGACGACGAACTCGCCGACAACGTCATGTTCCGGGCACCGGCCTTCCGCCACCATGCGGCCGACGGCGAGACCTCCGCGGACATGATCGTCGCGGCTGCGCGCCGGCTCCAGGACCGGCACGGCGACGGTTACCTCGATGACGTGGACGTCGTGCTCACCCACAGTCAGCTTCCGGAGGTCCCGGTCCGCGGGTGCGTGGGCGAGGTCGCCCACCGCCTCGGACTCGCTCCGCGGACCGTGCTCGATGTGCACAACGGCGGCTGTGCCGCGTTCGTCCATCTGATCGAGATCGCCGGCGCGCTCCTCCGCGCCGGCGGCGGTCGCAAAGCCCTGATCGGGTTGGCGCAGAACAGCGCCGGTCAGATCTTCACCCAGGATCAGGTCCGCGTGAAGGCGCAGGCCGCGATTCCCGGAGACGGGGCGGCGGTCGCGACCCTGACGCTCGGGGATGCGGGGAACCCGGTGCTGGGCACCGAATCCCGGTCCTTCGGCCAGTTCTCGGCGGACATGACCGCCGTCGCCCAGCCGGAGCGCAAGTACTGGGAGGCGGGTCCGGGCCAGATCCACGTGGGCTTCACCGAGGCGAAGATCGCGAAGGTCCTGGCCCGCGGAAACCGGATGGTTCCGGAAGTGGCTGTCGCGCTGGCCGATCGGATCGGCATTCGACCCGCCGACCTGGACGTCCTCGTCACCAATCAGCCGAACCGGATCTTCCTGCGCAACTGGCGCGAGGCCCTCGAGTTGCCCGAGTCGCGACATCCGGACACCTTCGACGAGTGCGGCAACCTGTTCGCGGTCGGGATACCGATGACACTCGACGCGGCGATCGACGACGGTCGCGTCCGCCCCGGAGACGTCGTGATGATGTCGGCGTTCGCCCATGCGGGCGACTTCGCCGCCGCCGGCGCGATCCGGTGGAGCGGGCGTTCGTGACCGTCGTCCTCCCCGATCCGTCGGGTGCACGGCTCGAACAGGCGCCCACGCGGTCGACGGACATCGTGCGATGCGACCGGAACGAGTCCGCGTACCCACCTCTTCCCGCCGTCGTCTCCGCGCTGCGTCGCCACTCGGCCGACGCGCACCACTATCCGTCCTTCCGTCCCGAGCACCTGCGGACGACGATCGCCGAGCACACCGGATCGGAGGCCGACAACATCACCATCGGCGCGGGTGCGACCGCGGTTCTGTCGGCGATGTTGCAGGACTCAGCGGCGCGGTCCCGGACCGCGGGCTGTCGGACACCTCGAATCGCCACCCCGGCACCGACATTCGAGGGCTTCGCACTGCTCGCCGACATGATCGGGATGATGCTCGACACGACCCCGCTGCTCGACGACGGGCGCCCCGACATGACCGCGCTCGCCGCGGCGGCCGGTCCCGACACCGCGGCCGTCATCGTCTGCAGTCCCCACAACCCGACCGGATCGGTGGTCACCGACGACGAGATCCGGGGATTGCTGGCGACCGTCGACGCGTCCACTCCGGTGATCCTCGATCAGGCCTACATCGAGTACAGCTCGACTGCGCCCGACATCGGGACGCTGCTGGCCGAGCATCCCAATCTGATCGTGGTGCGGACCTTCTCCAAGGCCCACGGCCTCGCGGGCCTGCGTGTCGGATACGCGATCGGATCGGCGACTTCGATCCGCGGCGCGCGGCGCCACGAAGTCCCCTTCTCGATCACCGCGGCCGCCGAACAGGCGGCGTCGCTCGCGCTCGCGGCCTCCGACGAACTGGCCGGCCGGGTGACTGCGATGCGCCGCGAACGCGACCGTCTCGCCGCCGCCCTGGACGACGCGGGCCATCCGGCGCTGCCGAGCGAGGCCAACTTCCTCTACGTGCCGGGTGCCGACGGCCTCGAGTTCGGTCGACGGTTGCGGTCCGCCGGAGTCGTCGGCCGGGAGTTCGACGGTCACGGTCACCGGCTGACGGTGCCTGACCGGGCCGGTACCGACCTGGTCATCGCCGCGATCAGGCGAGCTCGATGAGCTCCTGGTACTCGTCGCTCCAGTGGTCCTCGGTGCCATCCGGCAACAGGATGACGCGCTGCGGGTCGAGAGCGGCAGCTGCCCCGGGGTCGTGCGTGACGAGTACGACAGCGCCGGTGTAGCTCCGGAGGGCGTCGAGGACCTGTTCGCGCGAGATCGGGTCGAGGTTGTTCGTCGGCTCGTCGAGGAGCAGCACGTTCGCCGCCGACGACACGAGACCGGCCAGCGTGAGACGGGTCTTCTCGCCGCCCGACAGGGTGCCGGCCGGCTGGTCGAGCTGCGGACCGGTGAACATGAACGCGCCCAACAGGCTTCGGAGATCCTGCTCGCCCGCGTCGGGTGCGGCGTGCCGGATGTTCTCCCAGACGGTCGCCTGGTCGTCGAGGGTGTCGTGTTCCTGGGCGAAGTAGCCGATCTTCAGCCCGTAACCGGGCTCGAGGCGACCGGTGTCCGGCTTCTCCACCCCGGCAAGCATTTTCAGGAGCGTCGTCTTGCCCGCGCCGTTGAGACCCAGGACGACGACTCGACTGCCTTTGTCGATCGCCAGATCGACGCCGGTGAAGATCTCCAGCGAGCCATAGCTTTTCGAGAGACCAGACGTCATCAGCGGGGTCTTGCCGCAGGCGGCGGGTTCGGGGAAGCGGATCCGCGCCGTACGGTCGGCCACCCGCTCGTCGTCGAGCGCGTCGATCATCCGCTCGGCCCGCTTCAGCATGTTCTGGGCGGCCGTGGCCTTGGTCGCCTTGGCACCCAGCTTCGCGGCCTGCGTGCGCAGTGCGGACGCCTTCTTCTCCGCGTTGGCCCGTTCGCGACGACGACGCTGCTCGTCGGTTGCACGCGCGTCCAGGTACCGCTTCCAGGTCATGTTGTAGATGTCGGCCTCACCGCGCACCGCGTCGAGGAACCAGACCCGGTTCACCACATCGGCGAGCAGGTCGACATCGTGACTGATCACGACGAGCCCGCCCTCATGGTTCTGCAAGAAGCCGCGCAGCCAGGCGATGGAGTCGGCGTCGAGGTGGTTGGTCGGCTCGTCGAGCAGCAGGGTGGTGTCGGATTTACCGGAGCCGTCGGACGCCGCGAACAGGATGCGGGCCAGTTCGATGCGTCGACGCTGACCACCGGAGAGCGTGCGCAGCGGCTGGTTGAGGACGCGGTCCGGCAGACCCAGGCTGTTGCAGATGCGGGCGGCCTCGGACTCGGCGACGTACCCGCCGAGGGACGAGAAGCGCTCTTCGAGGCGCCCGTAGCGGGCGACCGCCTTGTCGCGGAGTTTGTCGTCGGCGGCCTCGGCCATCGCCGCCTGCTGCTTCTCCATGTCGCGCAGGATCTCGTCGAGCCCACGCGCGGAGAGCACCCGATCCTTGGCGAGGACGTCCAGATCACCCTCTTTGGGATCCTGCGGGAGGTAGCCGAGTTCACCGGAGCGGCGGATCGAACCCGCGTAGGGTTCGGTCTCCCCCGCAAGGATGCGCAATGTGGTGGTCTTCCCCGCACCGTTGCGGCCCACGAGGCCGATGCGGTCGCCGGGCTGGATGCGCAGCGCATCGCCGGGCGCCGACAGCAGGGTCCGAGCGCCCGCTCGTACCTCAAGGTCGGTCGCGGTGATCACGACGTTCCATTCTACCGGTGCCGCGCCACCGGTTTGACCACGCGCTCATCGCCGGCGACGCCACCGACTCCGCCCGCGGCGACACGGTGGACCGATACGGTGTGGAGCGTGACGCACTCCACACCGATTCCGCAGAACTTTCCCCAGTCCTCCGACCTCACGGGCCGCTCGGCACTGGTCACCGGCGCCAGTCGCGGCATCGGAGAGGCGATCGCGACCGAACTCGCCCGGCGCGGCGCCTCGGTCGTCATCACCAGCCGCAAGGCCGAGCCCCTCGAGGAGGCGGCCGGCCGGATTCGTGAGTCGGTGCCCGGCGCGACCGTCTCGGTGTGCGCGGCCAACACCGGTGACGCCGACGACCGGTCGGCTGCGGTGGCCGCGGCCGTCGCCCAGGGCGGTATCCACATCCTCGTCAACAACACCGGCATCGCGCCGCTGGCCGGCCCGCTGATGGGCGCCGATCTCTCCGCGTACCGCAAGACCTTCGACACCAACGTGGTCGCCGCGCTGGGGTTCGTCCAGGAGGCCTACCGGGCGGGGATGAAGGAGACCGGCGGTTCGATCGTCAACATCGCGTCCGTGGCGGGCCTGCGGTCGACCGGGGTGATCGCGGCCTACGGCACGTCGAAGGCGGCGCTGATCCGCCTCACCGCCGAACTCGCCTGGGAACTGGGGCCGAACATCCGGGTCAATGCGATCGCCCCGTCGGTCGTGCGGACGAAGTTCGCCTCGGTGTTCACCGAGGGCGACAACGAGGCACGCGTCGCGAGTTCGTATCCGCTGAAGCGCATCGGCGAGCCGGAGGACGTCGCCCGCGCCGTCGCGTTCCTCGCGAGCGACGAGTCGGCGTGGATCACCGGCGAAACCCTCACCGTCGACGGTGGCATGCTGGCCACCGGCGGTTCGTGAGCCTCCTGCCCGACGGCGCGTGCCCGTCCGGATCGCCGCCCGCGACGAAGGACGGGATGTGAGTTCTGGAGTCATCGTCGCGGGGGCCGGGCCGGCCGGGCGGGCCCTCGTGCACCGACTGGCACGCGCGGGTGTGTCCGTGACCCTCGTCGACCCGTCTCCCGAGCGGATCTGGCGGTCCACGTTCGCCTGCTGGTCCGACGAGCTGCCTGACTGGATCGATCCGGCCGCGATCGCCGCCGGCACCGCGCGCATCGGCGTCGCGGGTCGCGACCTCGAGGAGATCGCCCGCGGCTACACCGTCTTCGACACCCCCGGGCTGCAACGGTCGCTGACCCTCGACGGGGTTCCGGCCGTGGCCGCACGCGTGGTCGAGATCGACGGTGCGCGTGTGCATCTCGACGACGGAAAGGTCCTGACCGGCGAGGCGGTGGTCGACTGTCGTGGTGCGCTCCCCCACGACGCACCCCGGCAGACCGCGTACGGGATCGTCGTCGGCGCCCGGACCGCCGAGCCGATCCTGGCCGGACACGAAGCGCTGCTGATGGATTGGCGGGGCGGCGCGAAGCATCGTCGGGCGCTGCCGTCGTTCCTGTATGTCGTACCCCTCGGCGGGGGCGAGTATCTCCTCGAAGAGACCTGCCTCGCCGGATACCCCGCGCTGGGCCTCGACGAACTCCAGCGGCGGCTCGCCGACCGCCTGGGCGGTATGCCGTCGGAGATCCTGCGGGTCGAGCACGTCGACTTCCCGCTGACCGGCTCGTCGCCACAACCGTGGCGCGATCCCACTTTCCGGTTCGGCGCCGCGGGTGGTTTCAAGAACCCGACGACCGGCTACAGCGTCGCGACATCCCTGATGTGCACGGACGCAGTGGTCACCGCTCTTGCCTCGGGTCGCGACCCCGCCACCGAGCTGTGGCCGTCGTCCGCCCGCGCGGTACACAACCTCCGTCTGCGCGGGCTCAGCGCGCTACTGCGGCTGAGTCCTTCGCAGACCATCGCCTTCTTCGAGGCGTTCTTCGCCATGCCCATCGCCGCCCAGCGCAGCTATCTCAGCGGACGCGACGATCTCACCGGCACGATGGGCGCGATGACGCGTGTCATCAAGGCCGTCGACATGCGCACCCGCGCCGTGGTGGCGCGGGGTGCGATGTCGACGCCGGCGTGGGCCGGCGACACCGACTGACCGCTCGCGCAGGTGTCAGGGTTGCGCGCGCAGCGCGGGCGCCATGATCTCCTCGAGCGGACCCGACAGGTGGCGGGCGTACTGCCCCGTCACGTGGAACTTGCCGGAGTACACCAGCCGGTCGGCGATCACCGCGGGGCACGTCTGAGCGCAGAACCAGGGGTCGACGTCGATGAAAGTCTGTCCGGTGAGCTCCGCGGCAGCCGACCACCCCGCCTGGACCGGGAGGGCGTCGCTGGCCGGTTCGGCGCACCGGATGAGGTCGGCGGGGTTGGCCGCCACGCACTCCGACGGACTCTGTGACGGACGCGGGACACCGCCGAGCAGAAATGCCCTCGCGCCCGCCGGCAGGTCGTTGATCGTGGAGACCAGGCCGTCGCGCCACACCTCCGGCGTCGTGTCCCGTCCTGGTCCCTGGTTGCCGCCGTCGTGCCAGCCGGCCATCACGACGATCTCGGCGTTCTCGCGGGCGATGGTCTCCATCCGCCAGTCCTGCCAGTCGTCACATTCGGTGTAGGCCCGCTTGAGCTGCCACTGGTAGTACGTCAGCGCGGCCGGTCCGCAGTTGCTCTTGGTCAGCGCGAGTACTCGCCAGCCGTGGCGTTTGCCGACGAGATCGAGCGCCGAATGCCACATCGATGCCGCCGAGTCGCCGATCAGCGCCACGGTCCGGTCGCTGGTCGTGTCACCGAGGATGCACGGTCCGATGTCGTCGAGACGGCTGACCTCCAGGGGTGGTTCGCACCCCTCGATCGACCATTGATCGGAGTAGTCACCGCTGGCGGCGAGCAACTCGTCGGTGGTGATCGTCGGCGGGAGGTCTCGCACCGCGGTCGCGGCCCGGACCGCTGCGAGAACATCGGCGGTGGACACCGCCGCCGGGACCGCCTCGGACTCCGACGTAGCGGCGGCGGGCCGTTCGGGCACCGCCTGGCAACCGGCCACCATCACGGCCACACACAACGACACGACCGCCACGACCGTGGCGGTGACTCTCCTGGTCATCCGCTGACCCTTTCGTGAAACTCTCAGAACAGTTGTTGGACAAGGGGAACGGGGAGCGCCCATCGATAGCGCTCGAATGCTGCGACCGCGAACACGACCGCGATGCTCACCGGGATGACGGCCAGGCTCCACCACGGCCGGCCGGCGAGTCCGCGCGACCGGCGGATCGGGTTCTCGAACGCGTGGTAGATGACCGCCGCGCACACGACGGTCACACCGACGAGAAGCAGCTGCATCGGCAGCGTGAAGTCGGCGCCGATGCGGGCGGCGGTGAGGGTGAACAGCGGCCAGTGCACGAGGTAGAGCGAGTACGAGATGTTCCCGAGGTAGACCAGCACGCGGGTGCCCAGCACCGACACGGGAACCGTGCCGCGACTGCGCATTCCGGCGATCAGCACCGCGGCGGTGCCGAACACCGGGACGACGGCGACCCACCCCGGGAAACCGTCTGTGCCGTCCAGGGCCCCGACCGACCACGCGATGGCCGCGAACCCGGCCCAGCCTAGCGCGGAGGCCACGACCGGCCGATCCGCGACAGCGTTCATCAACCACGGGCCCGCGACGGCGAGCAGACAACCGACTGCGAGCTCCCAGGCGCGGGTGAACGGCGAGAAGAAGGCCTCGGTCCCGTTGACCGGCGTCAGCACGATCGAGTAGAGGTAGGCGGCCACCGCAAGCACGATCAGAAGAGCGAACAGCAACTGTCGCAACGTCACCCGGCTCGTCCGGGCGGCGACGCCGATCGCCACGATCATCAGCGCCGGCCAGACCAGATAGAACTGCTCTTCGACGGCCAGCGACCAATAGTGCTGCAGCGGTGACGGATCGGCGCCGAGCCGGGCATAGTCGGACCCGGTCTCGATGAAGTGGACGTTCGCGAGGAACAGCGACGCGGCCGTCGCGTCCGGCAACACCCGGGCGCCCCGGACGAAGTTCGTGAACTCGAATGTCGCGATGACGGTGAGAACGATGACCAGGGTCGCCGCGGGCACGATACGTCGCGCACGTGCGGCGTAGAAACCGAGGAACCAGGCGCCGCGCGATTCGGTGGACCGCCGCAGGAGCATCTGGGTGATGACATACCCGGAGATCACGAAGAAGACGTCGACGCCGATGAAACCACCTGGGAAACCGGGCATTCCGACATGGTCGAGGATCACCACCAGAACCGCGACCGCGCGCAGGCCCTGCACGACGGGACTGCGAAGGTGTCCGGAAACGGCGGGCTGATCATCGCGCGCGGCACCGACTGCGACTGCCACCGGCCCCTGCCTTCGCTCCCCTGTGAGCTACCCGCGCAGCTCCTGAGGCGAAGCTAGCATGCAGGTTAGGCTAACCTCAAATCCTGGCATCCCGGGCACTACCGATCAGCGCGGCAGTGCCCGCCAGCGCCTGATCATGTCGTCGACGTCAACGGTGTGCGCGACGACACTGTGCGGCAGCGCGATCTGGCGCGACGCGAGATGTGCTTCGCGCACACGGCGATTGAAGTCGACGAGGATGTCACGGACCGCCGCCTCGTCGGCGATGTCGCGCAACGACTCCGGGAAGTCCTGCGCCTCCCGGCGCAATTGCAGCGGCGCGGGAAGCAGCGCCGACGAGTCCAGGTTCTCGTCGCGGATCTTGCGTTTGACCCACCAGTCGGGGTCGTCGCTGTCGGTGAGATCGAGCGGCTTGCCCGCGCCCGGCAGATTGTCGAACTCGCCGCGTTCGGTTGCCTCGCGGATCATCCGCTCGACTCGCGACTCGAAACGTCTCATGCGATCAACTCCTCGCACGTCCAGCACCATGATCAAAAAAACGCCGGCACCCGGTCACCGATGGTGACCCGAGTGCCGGCGCGTGGGAGTTCCCGACCGTCGGCTAGACGGTGAAGCCCAGGGCGCGCAGTTGCTCGCGACCGTCGTCGGTGATCTTGTCGGGGCCCCACGGCGGCAGCCAGACCCAGTTGATCTCCAACTCGGTGCACAGACCACTGCTGACCAGTGCCCCGCGGGACTGGTCCTCGATCACGTCGGTCAGCGGGCAGGCCGCCGAGGTGAGGGTCATGTCGATCTTCGCGACCGCGTCGTCGGTCACCTCGATCCCGTAGACCAGCCCGAGGTCGACGACGTTGATGCCCAGCTCTGGATCCACCACGTCGCGCATGGCCTCCTCGACGTCCTCGATGGCCGGCAGCGAGGTCGCCGGTGCCGGGGGTGTGCCCGTCACGCCGGTGTCGGTGGTCGCTGTCTCGGTGGTCGCTGTATCGGTGGTCGCTGTATCGGTGGTCACTGTGTCGTCAGTCATGCTGTCTCCGCTCGTGTCTCGTGGCTTTCCATCGTCTGCGCGAGTGCGTCCTTGAAGGCCATCCAGCCCAGGAGTGCGCACTTGACGCGCGCCGGGTACTTGCTCACTCCGGCGAAGGCGATCCCGTCGCCGATGACGTCCTCGTCCCCGGCGTCCTTACCGCGTGAGGTCATCATCGAGCTGAACGACTCGACGGTGGCCAGGGCTTCCCCGACCGGGCGGCCGACGATCAGATCGTGCAGCACCGACGTCGACGCCTGCGAGATCGAACACCCCTGTCCGTCATAGGACACGTCGTCGATCCGGGAGCCGTCGTCGGACACCGCGACGCGTAGGGTCACCTCGTCACCGCAGGTCGGGTTGACGTGATGGACCTCGGTGCCGAACGGCTCACGGAGTCCGCGGCCGTGCGGATGTTTGTAGTGATCGAGGATCACTTCCTGGTACATCTGTTCCATCCGCATGGCTCAGACCGTCCCGAAGAACTTCTGCGCCTTCACGATCGCGGCGGCGAGTGCATCGACCTCGTCGAACGTGTTGTAGGCGGCGAACGATGCGCGTGCGGTCGCTGCGACACCGAAGCGACGATGCAGCGGCCACGTGCAGTGGTGACCGACCCGGATGGCCACGCCCTCGTCGTCGAGGATCTGACCGAGGTCGTGGGCGTGGATGCCGTCGACCAGGAAGGCCACGGCCCCGCCGCGATTCTCCGCGGTCTGCGGTCCGATGATCCGTACGCCGTCGATGCCGGCGAGCTGCTCGAGCGCCCGCGCCGTCAGCGCGTGCTCGTGCGCGGCAACGGTTTCCATGCCGAGATCGGTGAGGTACCGCACCGCAGCACCGAGTCCGACGACCTGCGAGGTCATCGGCACGCCGGCCTCGAACCGCTGGGGCGGCGGAGCGTAGGTCGACGCCTCCATCGTCACGGTCTCGATCATCGACCCGCCGGTGATGAACGGCGGCAACGCGTTCAACAGGTCCGACCTGCCGTACAGCGCGCCGACGCCACTGGGACCGAACATCTTGTGGCCCGAGAAGGCAGCGAAATCGACGCCGAGGGCGCGGAAGTCGACCGCCATGTGCGGCACCGACTGGCACGCGTCGAGCACGACGAGCGCGCCCACCGCGCGAGCGCGTGAGACGAGCTCGGCCACATCGGCGACCGCGCCGGTCACATTGGACTGGTGTGTGAAGGCGACGACCTTCACCGACTCGTCGAGGGTCAGCGAATCCAGGTCGATGCGGCCGTCATCGGTCACCCCGAACCACCGCAGGGTCGCACCCGTGCGTCGGCACAGCTCCTGCCAGGGAACGAGGTTCGCGTGGTGTTCGAGCTCGGTGATGACGACGGTGTCGCCGGGTCCGAGTGCTGAACCGCCGAGAACATCGGCGGCCCGCGGGTCGCCGAGGGTGTAGGTCACGAGGTTGAGCGCCTCGGTCGCATTCTTGGTGAACACGAGTTCGTCGGCGGATGCCCCGACGAAACCCGCGATGACCTCGCGGGCGTCCTCGTAGGCGTCGGTCGCCTCCTCGGCGAGCTGGTGCGCACCGCGATGCACCGCGGCGTTGTGATGCGTGAGGAAGAACCGCTCGGCATCCAGCACCTGGACCGGACGCTGCGAGGTCGCGCCGGAATCCAGATACACCAACGGCTTCCCGTCGCGCACCGTGCGGGACAGGATCGGGAAATCAGCCCGCAACGCGTCGACGTCCAGTGCCGCGGGAGCCTGTGTCGTTGCCTCTGTCGAGAGTGTCACCTGGTACACCTCCTGTACTGAGGGACTCGGACCGGTCGGGTGACTCAGACGGCCTTGGCCGCCGAGGTGAACCGCTCGTACCCGTTCTCCTCGAGCACGTCGGCGAGCTCGGATCCACCCGACTCGACGACGCGCCCGTTGACGAACACGTGCACGAAGTCCGGCTTGATGTATCGCAGGATGCGCGTGTAGTGGGTGATCAGCAGCACGCCGCCGTTGTCGCGCTCCTTGTAGCGGTTCACGCCCTCGCTGACGACGCGCAGGGCATCCACATCCAGGCCCGAGTCGGTCTCGTCGAGGATGGCGATCTTCGGCTTCAGCAGATCCAGCTGCAGGATCTCATGGCGCTTCTTCTCGCCACCGGAGAAGCCCTCGTTGACGCTGCGCTCGGAGAACGACGGATCGATCTCCAGGGCGGTCATCGCCTCCTTGGTCTCCTTGACCCAGTGACGGAGCTTGGGCGCCTCACCGCGGACGGCAGTGGCGGCGGTGCGCAGGAAGTTCGACATCGAGACACCGGGCACCTCGACCGGGTACTGCATGGCGAGGAACAGGCCGGCGCGTGCGCGCTCGTCGACGCTCATCTCGAGGACGTCTTCGCCGTCGAGCGTGATCGACCCGGAGGTCACCTGGTACTTGGGGTGTCCGGCGATGGCATAGGACAGCGTGGACTTGCCCGAGCCGTTCGGGCCCATGATCGCGTGCGTCTCACCGGACTTCACGGTGAGGTCGACACCCTTGAGGATGTGGATGGGCTCGGCGTCGGTGTCGGTCTGGACGACGTCGACGTGCAGGTCACGGATTTCGAGTGTGGTCATGTGTGTTCTTTCTCAGGCTGTGGAATGTTAGTGGTCCGGCGCGCAATGCGGTCAGGCGTCGGCGAGCTCGAGCTCTCGCTCGACAGCTGCGGACAGGCGTTCGCGGAGCTCCGGCACGCCGATCTTGGCAATCACCTCGCCGAAGAAGCCGCGGATCACCAGTCGACGCGCCTGATCCTCGGGGATGCCGCGCGCCTGCAGGTAGAACAGCTGCTCGTCGTCGAATCGTCCGGTGGCACTCGCGTGTCCGGCGCCGACGATCTCGCCGGTCTCGATCTCGAGGTTGGGCACCGAGTCGGCGCGCGCATTGTCGGTGAGCACCAGGTTGCGATTGAGTTCGAAGGTGTCGGTGCCCTCGGCCTCCGCGCGGATCAGCACATCGCCCACCCAGACGGTGTGGGCCTCGCGGGTCCGATCACCGGAGGTGTCGCCCTGCAGCGCACCCTTGTAGACCACGTTCGAGCGGCAGTGCGGCTGACTGTGGTCGACGAGGAGACGCTGCTCGAGGTGCTGGCCGGCGTCGGCGAAGTACAGACCCCACAACTCGACGTCACCACCCGGTGCGTCGTAGTGGACGATCGGCGACAGGCGAACCAGGTTGCCACCGAAGCTGATCGCGAAGTGCCGCACCACGGAATCGCGACCCGCGCGCACGTGGTGTGTCGCGACATGAACGGCGTCGTCTGCCCAGTCGTGGATGTTCACGACGGTCAGGGCCGCGCTGTCGCCGACGACGAACTCGACGTTCTCCGCGTACGTTCCGCTGCCCCTCTGGTCGAGGACGACGACTGCGCGGGCGAACGCCTCCAGACGGACCTGGGTGTGGCCGAAGCCGGTTTCGCCCTCACCGGGGCCGGTGACCGTGACAGTGACCGGCTCGGCGAGTTCGACCTCGCGGCCGACGGTCACCACGGTCGCCTGCGTGAACGACGAATAAGCCTGCGCGGCAACACGATCGAACGGCACACCGCCATCGCCGAGTCGCTTGTCGTCGCGACCGACGGTCTCGACGGTCACACCGTCGGCAAGCCCGGTCACCTCCACGTTCGCCTCCGCGGTGCGTACCGCGGAACCGTCGTGCAGACCACGGAGACGACGGAACGGGGTGAACCGCCAGGCCTCCTCCCGGGGACTCGGCACCTCGAAGGCGTTCACGTCGAACGAGGTGAACAGCTCACCCTTGTTGACGACGGGCGCCTGGGAGCCGGGGGTGGACACGGGGAGTGTGGGATCGGCCATCAGCCGACAGCTCCTTCCATCTGGAGCTCGATCAGGCGGTTGAGCTCGAGCGCGTATTCCATCGGGAGTTCCTTGGCGATCGGCTCGACGAAGCCGCGAACGACCATGGCCATCGCCTCGTCCTCGGTCAGGCCACGACTCATCAGATAGAAGAGCTGGTCGTCGCTGACCTTCGAGACGGTCGCCTCGTGGCCCATCGTCACGTCGTCCTCGCGGATGTCGACGTAGGGGTAGGTGTCACTGCGGGAGATCGTGTCCACCAGCAGCGCATCACATTTCACCGTCGACCGGCTGCCGTGAGCACCGTTGTTGATCTTGATCAGGCCGCGGTAGGACGCGCGGCCACCGCCCCGCGCCACCGACTTGGAGACGATGTTGCTCGAGGTGTTCGGCGCCAGGTGGACCATCTTCGATCCGGTGTCCTGGTGCTGGCCGGGACCTGCGAACGCGACCGAGAGGACCTCGCCCTTGGCGTGCTCACCGGTCAGCCAGACCGCCGGGTACTTCATGGTGACCTTGGAGCCGATGTTGCCGTCGACCCACTCCATCGTGGCGCCGGCCTCGGCCTTGGCGCGCTTGGTCACCAGGTTGTAGACGTTGTTCGACCAGTTCTGGATGGTCGTGTACCGGCAGCGGCCGCCCTTCTTCACGATGATCTCGACGACCGCCGAGTGCAGCGAGTCGGTCTTGTAGATCGGCGCGGTACAACCCTCGACGTAGTGCACATAGGCACCCTCGTCGACGATGATCAGCGTGCGCTCGAACTGGCCCATGTTCTCGGTGTTGATCCGGAAGTAGGCCTGCAGCGGGATGTCGACGTGGACACCCGGCGGCACGTAGATGAACGAGCCGCCCGACCACACCGCGGTGTTGAGTGCGGAGAACTTGTTGTCACCGGCCGGGATGACGGTTCCGAAGTACTGCTGGAAGATCTCCGGGTGCTCCTTGAGCGCGGTGTCGGTGTCGAGGAAGATGACACCCTGCTTCTCGAGGTCCTCGCGGATCGAGTGGTACACGACCTCGGACTCGTACTGCGCCGCGACGCCGGAGACCAGACGCTGCTTCTCCGCCTCGGGGATGCCGAGCTTGTCGTAGGTGTTCTTGATGTCCTCGGGCAGGTCGTCCCACGTGGCGGCCTGCTTCTCGCTGGACCGCACGAAGTACTTGATGTTGTCGAAGTCGATGCCCTCGAGCCCCGCGCCCCAGCCCGGCATCGGCTTCTTGTCGAAGATCTTGAGTGCCTTGAGGCGCTGCTCGAGCATCCACTCGGGCTCGCTCTTCTTCGCCGAGATGTCGGCGACGACCGCCGGGGACAGCCCGCGCTTGGCGCTCGCGCCCGCGACGTCGGAGTCGGCCCAGCCGTAGCCGTACTTGCCGAGGGCGGCGATCGTCTCCTCTTGCGTGAGGGGCGCCGCTGGGGTCGGGGTGGCGGCCGGATCGGTGACAGTCATCGCGTGGCCTTTCGGGTTGTCGTGGCGGTCGGGGTGGGAATCGGGGTGGCGCGGCGCGATACGGGCTGCGTATCGGACACCGCGACGGCCCCGGATCGATCGGGTCTCTCGTCGGTGGTCCCGCCCGGCGGCGGGTGGATCGGCACGTGGGTCGTGCAGGCGCAGTCACCGTTGGCGATGGTCGCCAGGCGCTGCACATGCGTGCCGAGGAGTTCGGTGAAGACCGCGGTCTCCGCCTCACACAGCTCCGGGAACTCGGTGGCGACGTGCGCCACCGGGCAGTGGTGCTGACAGATCTGCAGGCCGGTGCCCACCTGCCGGGTGTTGGTGGAGTATCCGGCGCTGGTGAGCGCGTCGGCGATCTCCTCGACCGTGTCGGCCACCGTCACCGGGTCGGTGTTGGGACGGACGCCGGCCACGATGCGTTCGACTCGCTCGCGGGCGAACTCGGTGACCGCGTCGGATCCGCCGAGGTCGCGGAGCTTGCGCATCGCCGCGCCGGCCAGATCGTCGTAGGCGTGGCGCATCTTGCCGCGTCCGGAAGCGGTGAGCTGAAAGTATTTCGCCGGCCGGCCGCGACCGCGCTGGCCGAATCCCGGAGAGGCGACCTCGATGTCCCCCGCGCCTTCGAGGGCGTCGAGGTGACGTCGGACACCCGCCGCGGAGATCCCGAGGCGCTCGCCGATCTCGCCCGCGGTGAGGGGGCCGTCCTCGACGAGCAAGGTGACCACGGCCTCACGGGTCTGACCGTCGTGGTGCGGGTCGGCACCACCGGTCGTCGTGGCACCGGTACCAGCGGATGGCACGGCGCCGGAGCTGTCTGAAGACAGCACAACATCGTTCCGCATGGTTTTCACAACACGAGTGTGACGTAATTGCTTCCCAGCTGCCAGCAAGGGTGCCCTAATCGCAGGGGGTCGTGAGGCCCCCACGTCCGCCGATTACAGTCGTCGTGTGCCCGAAACCACAGCTCCGCGCCGCGTGCCGGACTACTTCGGACTCGTGTGGACGCGATTGCTGGCGGTGCTGAACTATCTCGGACTGCGCAAACAGCGCCCTGCCGACGCCGCGTCCGCCGACACCGCCCGCGGCGACTACGGCAAGACCGTCGCCCGCCTGCACGACGACGAGCGCGAGGTCGGGCCGCTCAACGCCGAGGAGAACCGCAGGCTCCGCCGCATCAAGCTGTTCGGTGCCACCGGGTCGGTCCTCATCCTCATCGGCGCCCTCGGGACCGGCGCAGTACCCGTGCTGCAGAATCCGGTGGCCGGGATGCGGGTCCTGTCGTTGCCGTCACGGATGTTCGGCACCGCGCTCGCCCTGTCCATCGGCGGCGCGATCACCCTGGTCGTCGCATGGCTGTTGCTAGGGCGGTTCGCGGTCGGCCGGTTCAGCGTCGAGGTGCGCCACGGGCGGAGCCCCGAGCGCCGTATGAGCCGCCGCCAGGCCGACCGGACCCTGATGCTCTGGATCGCCCCGATCATCGTCGCGCCCCCGCTGCTCAGCAAGGACATCTACTCCTATCTCGCCCAGAGCGCGATCGCGTTCCGCGGCATGGATCCGTACTCGGTCAGCCCGGTCCGGGGACTCGGGGTCGACCACATCCTGACCCGGTCGGTGCCCAACCTGTGGCGTGACACCCCGGCGCCCTACGGTCCCTTCTTCCTGTGGATCGGCGAGGGCATCACCAAGGTCACCGGCGACAACATCACCGCCGCGATCTTCCTGCACCGCATCGTCGCGCTGATCGGAGTGGCACTCATCGTGTGGGCACTCCCCCGGCTCGCCCGGCGATGCGGGGTGTCGTCGGTGGCCGCACTGTGGCTCGGCGCGATGAACCCGCTGGTCATCCTGCATCTCGTCGGCGGCATCCACAACGAGGCCCTGATGCTCGGGCTGATGCTCGTCGGTCTCGAGTTGAGCTTTCGCGCGATCTACGGCGCCGAACGCCTCCGCAGACCCGGCACCCTCGTCCCCACCCGCGCGGGCTGGTTGCTCATCGCCGGGGGCGCGGTCCTCGCGGCGTCGGCGATGATCAAGGTCACGTCGATGCTCGCGCTGGGCTTCGTCGGCATCGCCCTCGCCATGCGGTGGGGCGCGACCCTGCCCGCGCTCCGGCACGCGCCGGTCCGCGAATGGTGGGGCCGGTCGCGGTGGTCGGTGTTCATGCTGAGTGCGTCCGCGGCCTTCTACGTGGTGGTCCTCGGCGTCGTGATGATGGCCATCTCCCTCGGCACCGGGCTCGGCTTCGGCTGGACCGGCACGCTGTCGACGGGTGAGATCGTCCGCTCCTGGATGTCGATGCCGACGCTGCTGTCGGTGACCACCGGGCGGATCGGGGTGACCCTGGGCCTCGGTGAGCACACGCAGGCGATCCTCGAGGTCGCCCGGCCGATCGCGCAACTCGTCGCCGCGCTCTTCATCGTCCGGTGGATGCTCGCCACGCTCGGCGGCCGCCTCCATCCGCTCGGCGCGCTCGGTGTGTCGATGGCCACAGTGGTGTTGTTCTTCCCGTTCGTCCAGGCCTGGTACCTCCTGTGGGCCGTGATCCCGCTGGCCGCGTGGGCGACCGGCGCCTGGTTCCGGATCTCGACGATCGCCGCGTCGGCGATCATCGCCATCGTGGTGATGCCCACGAGTTCGAACACCAGCGGAGTGGTGCTGGCACAAGGACTTCTGGCCGGCGTGATCATGGTCGCGGTCCTCACCGCGCTGTTCTTCGAGGACCGCGCGCCGCGACGCCGACGTCGGCGTGCATCCGCTCCGGATGACGACGAGACCCCGGCCGCGTCGGCCTCGACGCGCCGATGACGACGTGCGTGGTGGGCCGGGTCACCGTTTTTCGTCCCTGGGCTCCGAGCGCCTAGTCTGACCTGTGTGCGAAGCACGACCTCTCGGCAGATCAACGACGACGATCGGGTGAACGATCGTCGGCTCCGCGATCCCGGGTCCACTTCCGGAGAAGTGACCGCGGACCGGTCGGACTCCGCCGGTCCCGCGGTCGAGATCAGCGGCCTGGTCAAACGTTTCGGCGACCGTGCGGCCGTCGACCGGCTCGACCTCACGCTCCGACGCGGCGAGATCCTGGCTCTCCTGGGGCCCAACGGGGCGGGCAAGACGACCACCGTCGAGATCTGCGAGGGATTCACCGAGCCCGACGCCGGTACCGTCCGCGTCCTGGGACTCGACCCCATCGCCGACAACGATGCACTCCGGCGCCGCATCGGCGTCATGCTCCAGGGCGGCGGCGCCTATCCGGGAGCGCGTGCCGAGGAGATGTTGCGCCTCGTCGCGGCGTACGCGGCAGATCCCATCGACCCCGAGTTCCTTCTGGACGCACTCGGCCTGACCGAGGTGCGGCGTACGTCCTACCGGCGACTGTCCGGCGGGCAGCAACAGCGCCTGGCGCTGGCGTGCGCCGTCGTCAACCGGCCAGAGCTGGTCTTCCTCGACGAGCCGACCGCCGGGCTCGACGCCCACGCCCGGCTCGTCGTGTGGGAACTCATCGACCGGCTGCGGGCCGACGGCGTATCGGTGCTCCTGACCACGCATCTGATGGACGAGGCCGAGGAACTCGCCGACCACGTGACGATCATCGATCACGGCCGGGTCGTCGCCGACGGGACACCCGCCGACCTCACCAGCACCGGCGCGGAGAACGAACTGCGTTTCACCGCTCCCCGCGGACTGGATCTGTCGATGCTGGTGCTGGCCCTGCCGGAGGGGTATCACTGCACCGAGGCCACCCCCGGTTCGTACCTCGTGATCGGTCCGATGACGCCGCAGGTGCTGGCGACCGTGACGGCGTGGTGCGCGAAGATCAACGTCCTGGCCACCGACCTCCGGGTCGAGACCCGCAGCCTCGAAGACGTCTTCCTCGACCTGACCGGACGGGCCCTACGACCGTGACCTCACCTGTTCCCACCGACGCGCAGCGGTCCGGCACGTTCCCCGACGGCCTGTTCCGTCCGGCTCCTCGTCCGGCGTCGCTGCCGGCCATGATCGCCGCGCAGTCCGGACTCGAACTCAAGCTCCTGCTCCGCAACGGCGAGCAGCTACTGCTCACCATGTTCATCCCCATCACGCTGCTCGTCGGCCTGTGCCTGCTGCCGATCGACACCGGTTTCGGCGCGGGCCCGGCGGAGCGCGCGGCTCTGTTCGTCCCGGCGATCCTGACCGTGGCGGTGATGTCGACGGCGTTCACCGGGCAGGCGATCGCGGTGGGCTTCGACCGCCGCTACGGAGCCCTCAAACGGCTCGGCGCCACCCCGATCCCGCGTTGGGGGATCATCGTCGGCAAATCGATCGCGGTGCTCGTGGTGGTCGCGTCGCAGTCGGTGATCCTGGGTGCAATCGGTGCGACCTTCGGCTGGCGGCCGAGTCCCGTCGGCCTGCTCATCGGCGCGGTGGTCCTGGTGGTCGGCACCGCGTGTTTCGCGGCTCTCGGTCTGCTCCTGGGCGGCACGCTCAAGGCGGAGGTCGTCCTGGCCCTGGCGAATCTGCTGTGGTTCGCGTTGATCGGCCTCGGCAGTCTCGTCGTCGTCGATTCCAATGTCCCCGACGCCGTGTACTGGATCGCGCGGTGCCTCCCGTCGGGGGCCCTGAGTGAGGCGCTCGAGATGGCTTCGGAAGGTTCGTTCGACGCCTTCGGGGTGGGTGTCTTGCTGGTGTGGGCCGCGGTGGCCGGCACCTTGGCGGTGAGGTGGTTCCGATTCCGATGACATCCGATACTTCGAACGCGCCGGCGGCATCCCGGTCCGGCGAGCGACCGGCGCCGACCGACGAACCGCGTCCGCTGACCGGTCCGTGGCGGTTCATCCCCGGCTTCGGCCGGCCGACCGCCCGATTCGTGCACCGCTGGGCGATCGCCCTGCTCATCTCGAACGTGGGCATCGTCGCCACCGGCGGCGCCGTCCGCGTCACCGGCTCGGGACTCGGTTGCCCGACCTGGCCGCGATGCACCGACGAGTCCTTCGTGCCGCACGGCGAGCTGGGCGTGCACGGCGCGATCGAGTTCGGCAACCGCATGCTCACCTGGGTGCTGATCGTCATCGCCATCGCGACCTGGGTGGCCGTTCTCCGGTTCGCCGGGTCGGCGCGACGGGACAAGTGGCTGGTCACCCTCATCGCCCTGGGCATCCCTTTCCAAGGGGTCATCGGCGGCATCACGGTGCTGACGCAGCTCAACCCGTGGGTCGTCGCACTGCACTTCCTTCTCTCCATGGCCTTGGTGTCCGCGGCCACGGTGCTGGTCTACCGGATGCGGCCGTATCCGACGCCCGTCGCGCCCGAGTCGTCCGACTCCGACGCTCCGCCCACCGCAACCCGCCGACTCGGTATCTACCTCGCCTGGCTCGTCTACCTCGTCACCTGGGGAACGATCTACCTCGGCACGGTGGTGACCGGCTCCGGGCCGCATGCCGGCGACGCGGACGCGCCACGCAACGGCCTCGACCCCGACAACGCGACCCAGCTGCACGCCGACGCCGTCTTCGCCCTCGTCGGACTCGCGATCGCAGCTCTCGTCTACGCCCGCGTCTTCGCTCGCCCGCAGCAGCGATCGGCAGTGGTGTTCATGCTGCTCCTGCTGCTCCAGGGCCTGATCGGGTTCGTCCAGTTCGCCACCGATCTGCCCGTCGCTCTCGTCATCGCGCACATGTTCGGCAGCGCTCTGCTGCTCATCGGCGCCACCTGGCAGCTCGTGGTCGCGAAGAACACAGACGTGAGTAACTCAGGCACGAAAAAGGCAGACCCGCTGCGCGAGTCTGCCTGATCGACGCCCGGCCTCAGAGGATGGCGCGGTTACGCGCTCGGGGGAAGCGCTTCTGCCGAGCGACCCAGCCCGCCATCTTGCGGTAGTGAGAGGTCGACACCGTCGTCTCCGAGGTGAGGTCGCGGTCCCACTCGGCGATCTCGAGACCGTCGACCGCATCGACCACGGCCTGTGCGGTCGCCAGGTCCGGCACCACCCGGTCACCGAGGATGCCGTTCGCGTCGCCCACCATGGTGATCCGTACCCCGGCGTCCCCGATCGCCTGGAGAACCACCTTCGCGCTGCCACCTTCGCGCTCGACGAACTTGCGTGCCGAGGCGACGACCTCGGTGGGTGCCTCGACCTTCTTCTGCTGGCTCGAGTTCTCGTCGGCGGCGGTGTTCGTCATGGGGGTCAGCATACCGGGGCGGTTTCGGCGTGTAGAACGGTGTCGTGCGAGCGATTCAGGTGACCCGCCACGGCGGACCCGACGTCCTGACCTTCGGCAGCGTCGACGACCCCATACCCGCGCCCGACGAGGTGATCGTCCGGACATCTGCGGTGGGCGTCAACTTCATCGACACCTATCTGCGACGCGGCCTCTATCCCTCGACCCCGCCCTACATCCCCGGCAGCGAGGGCGCCGGCGTCGTCGTCGCGACCGGCTCGGACGTGACGTCGCTGCGGGAGGGTCAGCGTGTGGCGTGGTGTGCGGCGCCCGGTTCCTACGCCGAGCTCGTCGCGGTCCCGGCGTCGAAAGCCGTTCCGGTGCCCGACGCGGTCGACGATGCGGTCGCCGGTTCGTCGCTGCTCCGCGGCCTGACCGCGCACTACCTCCTCGACGGAAGCGCTCATCCCCGGTCCGGCGAATCGATCCTCGTGCACGCCGGTGGCGGCGGTGTCGGGCTGATCCTGACCCAGCTGGCCAAACGCCGCGGACTGAGGGTCATCACGACGGTGTCGTCCGACGAGAAGGAAGAACTCTCCCGGGCGGCTGGCGCCGACCACGTACTCCGCTACGGCGAGGACCTGAGCTCGCGGGTCCGTGAACTCACGGACGGGCGCGGCGTGCCCGTGGTGTACGACGGCGTCGGCGCCGACACCTTCGAGCAGTCACTGGCGTCGACCGCGATACGTGGGATCGTCGTGCTCTTCGGAGCGGCGAGCGGACCGGTTCCGCCGTTCGATCTGCAGCGTCTCAACCCGGCGGGATCGCTGTCGGTGACCCGCCCGACACTGGGCCATTTCACCGACACGGCCGAGGAACTCCACTGGCGAGCGGGCGAGTACTTCGAGGCGATCGTCGACGGCAGCGTCGAGGTGCGCGTCGGGCAGCGGTACCGACTCGCCGACGCGGCGGCGGCGCACACCGATCTGGAGGCACGCGTCACGACGGGCACCACGGTGCTGTTGCCCGCCGGGATCTGAGCGGGGCTCAGAAGTAGGACGAGATGGTCTGCAGTCCGACGACCGCGTCGATCGCGAGTCCGCAGAACACGATGGCGAGATACTCGTTGGACTGCAGGAAGACCTTCAGCGGAGCGACTTCGGCGCCACGCTTGGTATCGCGGTACAACTTGTGCACGCGCTCGAGGAACCAGCCGCCGGCTGCCAGCGCGATCACGGTGTAGATCCAGCTCGTCGCCGGGATGAGCAGGAGCGAACTCACCACGGTGAGCCACGTGTAGATGAGCATCTGCCGGGTGACGCGTTCCTCGGTCGCGATGACCGGGAGCATCGGCACGCCTGCCGCCTTGTAATCCTCCTTGTAGCGCATCGCGAGCGCCCAGGTGTGCGGCGGCGTCCAGAAGAAGATGACGGCGAAGAGAACGATCGGCTGCCAACTCAGCGAGCCGGTGACCGCAGCCCACCCCACCAGGGTCGGCATGCAGCCCGCAGCACCACCCCAGACCACGTTCTGCCAGGTCCGACGCTTGAGGATGAGCGTGTAGACACCGACGTAGAAGAGGATGGTCGCCGAGACGAGCAGGGCGGACAGCAGATTGGCGGCGAAGTAGAGAACCGCGAAGGACGCCGCCCAGAGGACGAGACCGAAGATGAGGGCACTGCGGGTCGCGACGGCACGGCGGGCCAGCGGACGCCGGGCGGTGCGCTTCATCTTCTTGTCGATGTCGGCGTCGGCCACCATGTTGAGAGTGTTCGCACTCCCGGCTCCGAGCCAGCCGCCGATCAGGGTGAAGGCGATGACCGCGATGTCGACGTGGCCGCGGTCGGCTTGCAGCATGACCGGGATCGTCGCGACGAGAAGCAGCTCGATGACGCGCGGTTTGGTCAACGCGATGTAGGCGAGCACCGTCGCACGCACGCGCCCGGCCCACGACTGATCGGCCGGTGCGACCGGATCGGTCGATACCTGCGGATTCGATGCGGTGTCGGTCGAGTGAGATGCGGCGGAACTGTCCCCGCTCACACGCTCCCCTATCCTCACGAACACTCCTCGTCCGCCCGCACAGACGCCCGCGGGCTACTACACAGCATGGTAGACGTTTGCCTTTGCGAACCGTGAATCGAGGCACGGCGACGACGCGGGCGGGCCCACGACCGGCGCGGACGCATGAACTCGCCGGTAACCATCGGTCGGCGCGCAGTGCGAGCCCGGCGCCGATTACTCTGGACCCGTACGCGCCGACGGGCGTCGGTCGCCCGAGCGCCGACAGCCCCCAGTACCGATCGCCACTTGTACGAATCGCACCGAGCAGGCACAGGAGACAATCAGCATCGTGGCCGACACAGACGAGATCCGCGCATTGACCACCCCCCGTCACCCGGACGACTGGACCGACCTCGACACCCGCGCCGTCGACACGGCCCGGCTCCTGGCGGCCGACGCAGTGCAGAAATGCGGAAGCGGACACCCCGGCACCGCGATGAGCCTCGCGCCGCTCGCCTACACCTTGTTCCAGCGGGTGATGCGCCACGACCCGACCGACACCGACTGGGCCGGCCGCGACCGTTTCGTCCTCTCGTGCGGGCATTCGAGCCTGACGCTCTACATCCAGCTCTACCTCGGCGGATTCGGCCTCGAGCTCTCCGACATCGAGGCGCTGCGGACCTGGGACTCCCTCACCCCGGGCCACCCCGAGTTCCGTCACACGCGCGGCGTGGAGATCACCACCGGCCCGCTCGGTCAGGGTCTGGCGTCGTCGGTGGGCATGGCGATGGCCGCCCGTCGCGAACGCGGCCTGTTCGACCCGGATGCGGCCCCCGGGCAGAGCCCGTTCGACCACTACATCTATGTCGTCGCCTCCGACGGCGACATCGAAGAGGGCGTGACCTCGGAGGCCAGCTCGCTGGCCGGTACCCAGCAGCTCGGCAACCTGATCGTGTTCTACGACCAGAATCAGATCTCGATCGAGGACGACACCGACATCGCGCTGTCGGAGAACGTCGCCAAGCGGTACGAGGCCTATGGCTGGCACGTCCAGACGGTCGAGGGCGGCGAGGACATCGTCGCCATCGAGGCCGCGGTCGAGGCCGCCCGCCAGGTCATCGACAAGCCGTCGATCATCTGCCTGCGGACGATCATCGGCTACCCGGCACCCAACATGATGAACACCGGCATGGCCCACGGTGCGGCGCTCGGCGAAGACGAGGTCGCGGCGACGAAGAAGGTCCTCGGCTTCGACCCCGCCAAGAACTTCGAGGTGAGCGACGAGGTCATCGGGCACACCCGCAAGCTCATCGACCGCGGCGCCGAGCAGCGCAAGGCGTGGACGTCGTCGTTCGACGCCTGGGCGGAGAAGAACCCCGACGCCAAGAAGCTGTTCGACCGGCTGACCGCCCAGGAGCTCCCGGAGGGCTGGACCGACGCCCTCCCGAGCTGGAACGTGGGCGACAAGGACGTCGCGACCCGAAGCGCGTCGGGCAAGGTGCTCGGCGCCCTCGCGCCCGTGCTGCCCGAGCTGTGGGGCGGTTCGGCCGACCTCGCCGGCTCCAACAACACGACGATGGACGGCGAACCGTCGTTCGGACCGACCTCGATCAGCACCAAGAAGTGGTCGGCGAACCCGTACGGCCGCACCCTGCACTTCGGTGTGCGCGAGCACGCGATGGGCTCGATCCTGTCGGGCATCGTCCTGCACGGTCCCACCCGCGCCTACGGCGGCACGTTCCTGCAGTTCGCCGATTACATGCGTCCCGCGGTCCGGCTCGCCGCCCTGATGGAGATCGACCCGATCTATGTCTGGACCCACGACTCGATCGGTCTCGGCGAGGACGGCCCGACCCACCAGCCGATCGAACACCTCGCCGCGCTGCGTGCGATCCCGAATCTCGATGTGGTGCGTCCCGGCGACGCCAACGAGACGGCGTTCGCATGGCAGCACCTGCTGACGCGACGCAACCATCCGGTCGGCCTGGCACTCACCCGGCAGAACATCCCGATCCTCGAGGGCACCTCGGCGCAGGGCGTCGCCAACGGCGGGTATGTCCTGAGCGACTCCGAGGGTGACCCGCAGGTCGTGCTCATCGGCACCGGTTCCGAGGTCCACCTGGCCGTCGACGCGCAGAAGGCGTTGGCGGAGAAGGGAATCAAGGCGCGTGTCGTCTCGATGCCCTGCGTCGAGTGGTTCGACGAACAGCCGCAGGGCTACCGGGACGACGTGCTGCCGCCGTCGGTCCCGCGCGTCGCCGTCGAAGCCGGTATCGCGATGCCGTGGTACCGCATCGTCGGCGCCGGTGGCGAGATCGTCTCGATCGAGCACTTCGGTGCCTCCGCCGACTACAAGGTGCTGTTCACCAAGTTCGGTATCACCGCCGAGGCCGTGACCGCGGCCGCCGAGCGCGTCGTCGCCGGCTGACAAAGCCGTAGACAACACCGGCTGACAAGCCAACCCCATGAGGAGAGAATCGTGACCCAGAACGAGAAGCTCGCCGAACTGTCCGCCGCCGGAGTCTCGGTGTGGCTGGACGACCTGTCCCGGGACCTGATCAGCTCCGGCGACCTCGCAGACCTGATCGCGACCAAGTCGGTCGTCGGGGTGACCACCAACCCGTCGATCTTCCAGGCCGCGCTGTCCAAGGGCAACGCCTACGACGATCAGGTCAACGAGCTGGCCGCACGGGGCGCCGATGTCGACGCCACCATCCGGACGGTCACCACCGACGACGTCCGCAACGCCTGTGACGTCCTCGCCCCGACCTTCGAGGCGACCGACGGCGTCGACGGCCGGGTCTCGATCGAGGTCGACCCGCGCCTGGCCCACGACACCGACGCCACGGTGGCCCAGGCCGTCGAGCTGTGGAAGATCGTCGACCGGCCGAACCTGCTCATCAAGATCCCGGCCACCGAGGCGGGCCTGCCGGCCATCGCCAAGGTGATCGCCGAGGGCATCAGCGTGAACGTCACGCTGATCTTCTCGGTCGAGCGCTACGAGAAGGTCATCGACGCCTACCTCGACGGCCTCGACGCCGCCGCCCAGGCAGGCCATGACCTGTCGCGCATCCACTCCGTCGCGTCGTTCTTCGTGTCGCGCGTGGACACCGAGATCGACAAGCGGCTCGACGCCATCGGAACCCCGGAGGCCGTGGAACTGAAGGGCAAGGCCGCACTGGCCAACGCCCGCCTCGCCTACTCGGCCTACCAGCAGGTCTTCGAGGTCGAGTCCCGCTTCCCCGACCTGCTCGCCAAGGGCGCGCGGCCGCAGCGCGCACTGTGGGCGTCGACGGGTGTGAAGAACCCGGACTACCCGGACACGCTGTATGTGAGCGAGCTCGTCGCGCCGAACACGGTCAACACGATGCCCGGCAAGACGATGGACGCCTTCGCCGACCACGGCTGGGTCAACACCGGGTCCATCATCGGTCTCGCCGCCGAGTCGCAGGAGATCTTCGACAAGATCTCGGCGGTGGGCGTCGACGTCGCCGACGTCTTCAAAGTTCTCGAGGACGAGGGCGTCAGCAAGTTCGAGGACGCGTGGAACGATCTGCTCAGCGCGACCGCCGAGCAACTGTCCGCAGCGAACGAGGGCTGAGCGCAGGTGGCCGGAGGCGAGCAGTCGGTCGGGTCCGGTTCGTGGACCAATCCGCTCCGTGACCCACAGGACAAACGGCTGCCACGCATCGCGGGACCATGCAGCCTTGTCATCTTCGGGGTCACCGGTGACCTGGCACGCAAGAAATTGATGCCGGCGGTCTACGACCTGGCCAACCGCGGCCTCCTGCCACCCTCGTTCGCTCTCGTCGGGTTCGCCCGTCGCGACTGGACCGACGAGGACTTCGGCGCCATCGTCCACGACGCCGTCCGCGAGCACGCACGGACCGGATTCCGCGAAGAGGTGTGGGAACGCCTCGCCGAGGGATTCCGCTTCGTGCAGGGCGCCTTCGACGACGACGCCGCCTTCGACCGGCTGCGCGACACCCTCAAGTCGCTCGACGTCGAACGCGGGACCGACGGCAATCACGCCTTCTACCTGTCGATCCCACCGAAGGCGTTCCCCACGGTCTGCGAGCAGCTCGAACGCAGCGGACTCGCCGCCCCGACGGGCGACAGCTGGCGCCGGGTGGTGATCGAGAAGCCGTTCGGTCACGACCTCGAGTCCGCCCGCGAGCTGAACGCGATCGTCAACAACGTCTTCCCGGAGTCGTCGGTGTTCCGCATCGACCACTACCTCGGCAAGGAAACCGTTCAGAACATCCTGGCCCTGCGGTTCGCCAATCAGCTCTTCGACCCGCTCTGGAGTTCGCATTACGTCGACCACGTCCAGATCACCATGGCCGAGGACATCGGTCTCGGCGGTCGGGCGGGTTACTACGACGGCATCGGCGCGGCGCGCGACGTCATCCAGAACCACCTCATGCAGCTCATGGCCCTGGTCGCGATGGAGGAGCCGATCTCCTTCGAGCCCAAGCAATTACAGGCCGAGAAGATCAAGGTCCTCGCCGCGACCCGCAACGTCCTGCCGATCGACGACAACACCGCCCGCGGTCAGTACGGACCCGGTTGGCAGGGCAGCGAGAAGGTCCCGGGCCTCAAAGACGAAGACGGCTTCGCGAAGGACTCGACGACCGAGACCTTCGCCGCCATCGCACTCGAGGTCGACTCCCGGCGCTGGGCCGGTGTGCCGTTCTACCTCCGTACCGGTAAGCGTCTGGGCCGGCGGGTCACCGAGATCGCGCTCGTGTTCAAACGCGCACCACACCTGCCCTTCGATCAGACGATGACCGAGGAGCTCAGCCAGAACGCGCTCGTCATCCGGGTCCAGCCGGACGAGGGCATCACCCTGCGCTTCGGCTCGAAGGTCCCCGGGTCGAGCATGGAGGTCCGGGACGTCAACATGGACTTCAGCTACGGCACCGCCTTCACCGAGGCCTCGCCGGAGGCGTACGAGCGTCTCATCCTCGACGTCCTGCTGGGTGAACCCTCGCTGTTCCCCGTCAACGAGGAAGTCGAATTGTCGTGGCGCATCCTCGATCCGGTGCTCGACCATTGGGCCGAGTCGGGGTCGCCCGACACCTACGAGTCCGGGACGTGGGGGCCGCGTTCGGCCGAGGAGATGATGGCCCGCACCGGTCGCGCGTGGCGCCGGCCGTGACGAGACGTCCGTACGCCCGCACCGTCCGATCCGTTCAGGAGGCCTCCCGATGATCGTCGAACTGCCCGACACGTCGACCGGAAAGGTCGCCAAGAAGATCATCGAGGTGCGCGCCGCAGGCGGCGCGCTGAGTCTGGGTCGCGTGCTCACCCTGGTCGTGTGCGTCGAACTCGGTGAGCCGATGGAAGGGGCCATCGAGGCGGCGGTCGGCGCGAGCCGCGAGCACCCCAGCCGCGTCATCGTCGTGTATCGCGGTGTGCGTGAAGGCGACTCACGGCTCGATGCGCAGATCCGCGTGGGCGGCGATGCCGGCGCCTCCGAGGTGGTCGTGCTGTCGCTGCAGGGCGAACTCGCCGACCATCCGGACAGCGTGGTGACCCCCTTCCTCCTCCCCGACACCCCGGTCGTCACCTGGTGGCCGGGCAAGGGACCACGACGCCCCGCCGACGATCCGCTCGGCAAACTCGGGCACCGGCGCATCGTCGACGCGAGCAAGGCGGGCGACTCGCTCGCGGTGCTGGCGCAGCGCCTCGAGACCTACTCCCCCGGCGACACCGACCTCGCCTGGACCCACATCACCCACTGGCGCGCGATCCTCGCGTCCGCGGTCGACCGACCGCCGCACACCCCGATCACCGAGGTCGTGGTCACCGGGTCGCAGAACTCGCCCTCGGTGGACCTGATCGCCGGTTGGCTGCGGTCCACCCTGAACGTCCCGACGCGACGCCGCCGCGGCAGTTTCGAGATCCGACTCCACCGCGACGACGGTCCGACCATCCTCGCCGTCGACGAGGAGAACAACGCCGTGCTGACGATGCCCGGCAAACCCGATGGACGCGTCGCCATGGGCCGACGTGAACTTCCCGCGTGTATCGCGGAGGAGCTACGACGACTCGACACCGACGAGGTGTACATCGAAGCACTCAAGGGTGTGCCCGAGGTCGAGTTCACAGATGACACCGAAGGAGTTGCCGCCCGATGACCACCGAGACCCTCGTCTTCGGCTCCAAGCAGGAACTCGTCGAGACCGCCGCGAGCCGGTTCGTGGATCTCGTGACCCGAGCCCAGGCCGAACGCGGCGTCGCGAGTGTGGTGCTGACCGGCGGCAGCAACGGGATCGGCCTCCTGTCCGCGCTCGCCGCCGACAGCGGCACCATCGACTGGTCCAAAATCGACATCTACTGGGGCGACGACCGTTTCGTCCCCGCCGACGATCCGGAACGCAATTCGGGTCAGGCGCGCGAGGCGCTGCTCGACAAGGTGCCCGTCGACCCGTCGCGGGTGTTCCCGATGGCGCCGTCGGACGGACCGCTCGGCGACGACATCGAGGCCGCCGCCGCGGATTACGCCGCGATTCTCGCCGGCCGGTCGAGCGACGGCGTGGCGCCGGAGTTCGATCTCCATCTGCTCGGCATGGGCGGTGAGGGACACATCAACTCGTTGTTCCCGCACACTGCGGCCACCGCGGAGACCACGAAGTCGGTGGTCGCCGTCGAGGATTCGCCGAAGCCGCCGCCGCGCCGGATCACCCTGACCCTGCCCGTCGTCAACCGTTCCCGGCAGGTGTGGTTCCTGGTCGCCGGCGCCGACAAGGCCGAGGCGGTCGGTGCCGCACACGGTGGCGCGGACCCGGCCGACTGGCCCGCCGCCGGGGCGCGCGGCACCGAGGAGACCATCTGGTTCCTCGACGACGCGGCCGCCGCCGACATCCGGTGACCGTCCGCTAGCCCGAGTTCCGCAGCGCGGTGGCGAGGCCGTTCATCGTGAGCTGGATCCCGCGCCGCACGATCGGGGTGTCCTCCCCCGCACGGAAGCGCCGCAGCAACTCGACCTGCAGCAGGTTGAGCGGCTCGAGATACGGGAAGCGGTTGTAGACCGACCGCTTCAGCGCGGCGTTGTCGTGGAGCAGGTCGTCGGTGCCGGTGATCTTCGCGCACATCGCGATCGTCCGCTCGTGTTCGTCGACGATCATGCCGAACACCCGCTCGCGCAGCTCCTCGTCGGGCACCAGCTGTGCGTACCGGTGGGCCAGGCCCATGTCCGACTTCGCCAGTACCTGAGCCATGTTCGACATCACGGTGCGGAAGAACGGCCACTTGGCGTAGTACCGCCGCAACGTCTCCAACCGCTCCGGATCGTCCCCGACCCATTCCTCGAACGCCGAGCCCGTGCCGTACCAGCCGGGCAGCATCACGCGCGACTGCGTCCACGAGAGCACCCACGGGATCGCCCGCAGATCGGAGATCTTCTCGGTCTGCTTGCGCGACGCCGGCCGGCTGCCGATGTTGAGGGCACCGATCTCCGACAGGGGCGTCGAGGTGGTGAAGTACTCGACGAATCCCGGGGTCTCGTGGACCAGCCGGCTGTACGCGGCTCGCGCCTTCGCCGCGATGTCGTCCATGATCTCGTAGGCCGAGTCGGATTCGTCGCCGAGGCCTTCGGTGTCCAGGAGCGAGGACTCGATGGTCGCGGCGAGCAGCGTCTCCAGGTTGCGCCGCGCCGTGACCGGTTCGGCGTACTTCGCGGCGATGATCTCGCCCTGCTCGGTGATGCGCAGCGAGCCCTGGACCGCACCGGGCGGCTGGGCCAGGATGGCGTCGTAACTGGGACCGCCGCCGCGCCCGACGGTCCCGCCGCGCCCATGGAACAGACGCAACCTGATGCCCGACCGCGACGCCACGTCGACCAGATCGAGCTCGGCGCGGTAGAGCGCCCAGTTCGCGGCCATGTAGCCGCCGTCCTTGTTCGAGTCCGAGTAGCCGAGCATGATCTCCTGAATCCCGTTCTGGGACTCGACCATCGCCCGATAGAACGGGACGTCGAGAACGGCGAGGAGGGTCGCTGCGCCCTGCTGGAGATCCTCGATCGTCTCGAACAGCGGAACCACGCGGACGCTACACCGCGGAGAACCGTCATTCGCGTCGTATAGGCCTGCCTCCTTGAGCAGGATCAGCGCCTCGAGCATGTCACTGACCGACGTGCACATGCTGATCACATAGTTGGGCACGGCCGCGGGACCGAAGGTCGCGACCGCCCTGGCGGCGGCCCGGACGATCCCGAGTTCCTTGGTGGCCAGCTCGCTCAGCTCGGCGTCGGGACTGGTCAACGGTCGACGCGCACGCAGTTCCGCGGAGAGGATCTCGACGCGCGCGGACTCGTCGAGCGACGCATAGTCCGGATGCACACCCGCCCACGCGAGCAGCTCGGCGACCACTTCCTCGTGCATGTCGGAGTTCTGCCGCATGTCCAGCCCGGACAGGTGGAACCCGAAGGTGCGCACGGCTTCTCGCAGGGCGAGCAACCGGTCGTCGGCGATCGTGTCGTCGTTGTTCGCGCGCAGCGCGCCGTCGATCACATCGAGGTCGGCGAGGAGTTCGGCGGCGTCGCCGTACGGCTGTTTCCCGTCGATGAGGAAGAGGTCGCTCGAGGTGAGGAAGTCGTCGTCGAACATCTCCCGGGCGGTCGCCACAAGGCGGGACCGGATGGAGCGCAGGGCGAGCCGGAAGGGTTCGTCGGCCCCCGGGTCGTCGGCGTCGGCCCCGGCGAGGTCGAACAGGGTGTCGCTGGCGTCGATGAGCCGGGCCGACATGCTGAGTTCCTGTGCGAGACTCTCGAGTTCGGCCAGGTGATGTCCGACTGCGGTCTGCGCGGCGAGCGTGGTGGCCAGGGTCACCACCTCGGAGTTCACGAACGGATTGCCGTCGCGGTCGCCGCCGATCCAGGACCCCATCCGGATCATCGGTTCGTCGGCGAGTCCGGCGTCGGGGTACGTCGAGCGCAGCGCGGTGCGTACCGCGGTGTTGATGGCGGGCACGACCTCGAAGAACGAGGCGTCGTAATAGCGGAGCCCGGAACGGATCTCGTCCTGGATGGTGAGACGTTCGAGCCGGATGAGGGCGGTCTGCCAGAGCGTCAGGATCTGCCGCCGGATCGACTCGGTGACCGCCGCGTCCTCGTCCGGCATCAGCTCGGTCCGGCCGCGGAACCGCATCAGCTCGGTGATGCGGTTCTGGGCCTCGAAGACGGTGCGGCGGCGGGTCTCGGTGGGGTGAGCGGTGATGACCGGCACGACGGCGGCATCGGCCAGCGCCCGGCCGACCTCGTCGTCGCCGAGTCCCGCCTCCGCGAGCTTGCGGTAGGTGGCGGCGAGGCTGCTGTCCTGGGGCGGGTCTCCGGCCCGGACGTGGATGGCGCGGCGCCGCTCACGGTGGATGTCCTCGGCCAGATTCGCCAGCAGCGCGAAGTGGCTGAACGCGCGGATGACCGGGACCGCGGTGGAGATGTCCAGATCGACGAACATGTCGGCGAGTTCGGTGCGGTCGATCTCGTTGCGGCGCACCCGGAATGCGGCGACGCGGGCGGCTTCGACGAGGTCGAAGACGTCGCTGCCGGAGTGTTCGCGGACGACGTCACCCAGGATCCCGCCGAGAAGGCGGATGTCCTCCCGTAGGGGTTCGGTGAGTGCTCGGCCCTCGTCGTCGACGACGATGTGGTCGACGATGGAGATCGATGGGCGCCAGTCCGGGACTCCCCGCGCGGGAACGGTTTCACTCATGCCGTCAAGTATCCCGGCAACCTACGGGCGCGGCATCCCGAGGCGCGAACGGTGACTAGCCGGACAGTTTGATGTCGACGCCCACGCCGACGATGAAGATCACCCAGATGAGCCCGACGAAGATCGTCAACCGGTCCAGGTTGCGTTCGACGACGCTCGAGCCCGAGAGGCTGGACTGGACACCGCCGCCGAACAGCGACGACAGACCGCCACCCTTGCCGCGGTGCAGCAGGATGAGCACGATCAGCAACACGCTGGTCACGATCAATCCGATGTCGAGTGCACCTTGCACAGTCACGAGTCGCAACGCCCTTCCGTAAAGCCCCTACATACAGCTGTGGCAGGTCAACCCCCGAAAAGAGGCCAACCTGCCACAGTGTACGCGTGGGTGCGACCCGTCAGGGCAAGGGGCCACCCGCGGCGATCGCCGACAGCGTCGCGAACTCGTCGGACTTCAGCGATGCGCCGCCGACCAGGGCGCCGTCGACGTCGGGACGTCCGACGATGTCGCCGACGTTCTTGGCGTTGACCGATCCGCCGTAGAGGATCCGCACCGATGCCGCGGTCTCGGCGTCGGCGATCTCGACCAGCGCCTCACGGATCGCCTTGCACACCTCCTGGGCGTCGTCCGCACTCGCCACCCGGCCGGTGCCGATCGCCCAGACCGGCTCGTACGCGATGACGGTCTGAGCGATCTCGGCCGCGGACAGACCGGCGAGCGATGCCTTGAGCTGCGCCACGTTGTAGGTCACGTGGTCGCCGGCCTCGCGGACGTCGAGCCCCTCACCGATGCACACGATCGGGGTGAGTTCGTGCTTGAGCGCCGCCTTCGTCTTGGCCAGCACGACCTCATCGGTCTCGTTGTGCAGGGTGCGACGCTCGGAGTGCCCGACCACCACGAAGGTGCAGCCGAGCTTCGCGAGGAACGCACCGCTGATCTCGCCGGTGTAGGCGCCTGAGTCGTGCGCCGACAGGTCTTGCGCACCGTAGGTGAGCAGGAGCTTGTCGCCGTCGACGACCGTCTGCACGCTGCGGATGTCGGTGAACGGCGGGATGACCGTCACGTCGACCTTGTCGAAGTACTTCGCCGGGAGGGCGAAGGCGATCTTCTGAACCAGCGCGATGGCCTCGAGGTGGTTCAGATTCATCTTCCAGTTGCCCGCAATGAGCGGTTTACGAGTTGCCATGGATCAGCTCTCCAGAACCTTCAGTCCGGGGAGTTCCTTGCCCTCGAGGTACTCCAGCGATGCGCCACCTCCGGTGGAGATGTGCGAGAAATCGGAGTCGGGCAGACCCAGAGTGCGGACCGCGGCCGCCGAGTCGCCGCCGCCGACCACGGTGAACGCGCCGTTGCCCGTCGCACCGGCGATGGCCTCGGCGACACCGCGGGTGCCCGCCGAGAACTTCTCGAACTCGAACACGCCCGACGGACCGTTCCAGAAGATGGTCTTGGCACCCGAGAGGACCGCGGCGAATCGCTTCACCGACTCCGGTCCGATGTCGAGCCCCATCCAGCCGTCGGGAATGGCGTCGGACGCCACCGTGTCCGACTCGGCGTCCGCGGCGAACTTGTCGGCCACCACGACGTCGACGGGCAGGTGGATCACGTCGCCGAACCGCTCGAGCAGGCTCTTGCAGACGTCGATCTGATCTTCCTGCAGCAGCGAGGAGCCCACCGAATGCCCTTGTGCGGCAAGGAAGGTGAACGCCATACCGCCGCCGATGACCAGCGTGTCGACCTTGGGTGCCAACGCCTCGATGACGCCGAGCTTGTCCGAGACCTTCGACCCGCCGAGGACGACCGCGTAGGGACGCGTCACCTCTTCGGTGAGCTTGGACAGCACGTCGACCTCGGCCGCCACCAGCTCGCCCGCGTAGTGCGGGAGCAGCTTGGCGACGTCGTAGACCGAGGCCTGCTTGCGGTGCACCACTCCGAAGCCGTCGGAGACGAACGCGCCGTCGTCCCCGACGAGCTCGACCAGCGCCTTGGCGAGCGCCTCGCGCTCGGCGTCGTCCTTGGCGGTCTCCCGCGGATCGAAGCGGATGTTCTCCAGCAGCAGGACGTCGCCGTCGGTGAGTCCTTCCGCGCGGGCCAGCGCGTCGGTGCCGACGACGTCCCCGGCGAGCTGCACGTTGCGGCCGAGTTCCTCACCGAGGCGGGCGGCCACCGGCGCAAGCGAGAACTTCGGATCCGGCTCGCCCTTCGGACGACCCAGGTGCGCGGTGATGATCACCTTGGCACCGGCGTCGATGAGCGCGTTGAGCGTCGGCAGGGACGCGAGGATGCGACCCGGATCGGTGATCGTCGACCCGTCGAGCGGGACGTTGAAATCCGACCGGACCAGCACACCCCTGCCCGAAACACCTTCGTCCAGAAGGTCTTTCAGAGTGGAAACACCCATGAGGCGTTGACTCCTAAGGTCGTTGGGGGTGGGTCAGAGCGACTTGCCGACGAGACCGATGAGGTCGACGAGGCGGTTGGAGTAGCCCCACTCGTTGTCGTACCAGGACACGACCTTGGCCTGGTCGTCGATCACCTTGGTCAGGCCGGCGTCGAACAGCGAGCTGTGCGGGTCGGTGACGATGTCGGACGAGACGATCGGTGCGTCGTAGTACTTCAGGATGCCCTTGAGCGGACCGTCGGCAGCGGCCTTGAGCGCGGCGTTGATCTGCTCGGCGGTGGCGGTCTTCGACAGCTGGGCGGTGAGGTCGGTGACCGAACCGGTGGGGATCGGGACACGCAGCGCGTAGCCGTCGAGCTTGCCCTTCAGCTCCGGGAGCACCAGGCCGATGGCCTTGGCGGCACCGGTCGAGGTCGGCACGATGTTGATGGCGGCGGCGCGGGCGCGACGCAGGTCCTTGTGCGGGCCGTCCTGCAGGTTCTGGTCCTGGGTGTAGGCGTGGATCGTGGTCATGAGGCCCTTGACGATGCCGAACTCGTCGTTGAGGACCTTGGCCAGCGGGCCGAGGCAGTTGGTGGTGCACGAGGCGTTCGAGATGATGTTCTGGCTGCCGTCGTACTTGTCGTCGTTGACGCCCATCACGATGGTGATGTCCTCGTCCGAGGCGGGGGCGGAGATGATGACCTTCTTGGCGCCGGCATCGAGGTGTCCCTGAGCCTTGGCGCGAGCGGTGAAGATGCCGGTCGACTCGACGACCACGTCGACGCCCAGGTCGCCCCACGGGATGGCGGCCGGACCTTCCTTGACCTCGAGGGCCTTGAT
This sequence comes from Gordonia sp. G4, assembly GCF_057770005.1. Classification (NCBI taxonomy): domain Bacteria; kingdom Bacillati; phylum Actinomycetota; class Actinomycetes; order Mycobacteriales; family Gordoniaceae; genus Gordonia; species Gordonia sp. G4. The sequence goes on along the minus strand of NZ_CM173442.1, from coordinate 4,093,429 downwards.
CTTCTGCTCACCGACGACGATGGTGTCGTCGCCCTCGAGGGTGACGTCGTCGGACAGGCGACCGAGGATGGAGTCGAACTTCAGCAGGTGCGCGAGGGTCGCGTTGTCGGTCAGGTCGTTGACCGCGACGATCTCGATGTCGGTGGTGCCCAAAGCTTTTTGCGCTTCGACGGCACGGAAGAAGTTGCGGCCGATCCGGCCGAATCCGTTGACGCCTACCCGAACAGTCACAGTTGTGCTCCTTAGCGGTATTCATGGTCGGGCCTGGTGGTCAAGCCCGGTCTGGCCGCGCGTGAGCGGTCAGCGAAGCACACCTGAGTGGTCACGCCTCCGCCCACGTCGCCACCAGCCTAGTAGGCGACCCTGCGCTCGGCACACCGCAGGTCCGGGTCACGCACGCCGGTGGTGCTCCGGTGCGGGTCTCAGGCCTCGTCGAGCAGCTCGGAGGTGACCGCGGACTCGGTGTCGGGGATCCCGTCCTGGCGGGCCTTCTTGTCGGCCATCGACAGCAGCCGGCGGATCCGTCCGGCGACGGCGTCCTTGGTCATCGGCGGGTCGGCGAGCTGACCGAGCTCCTCGAGAGACGCCTGCCGGTGCGTGATGCGAAGCTGCCCAGCCGCGATGAGATGGTCGGGCACCTCGTCGCCGAGGATGTCCAGCGCGCGTTCCACCCGGGCTGCGGCCGCGACGGCCGCGCGCGCCGATCGACGCAGGTTCGCGTCGTCGAAGTTGGCGAGGCGGTTGGCGGTGGCGCGGACCTCCCGCCGCATGCGGCGTTCTTCCCAGACGAGCCTCGTGTCGTGGGCACCCATGCGGGTCAGCAACGCGCCGATGGCCTCGCCGTCGCGGATGACGACCCGGTCGGCGCCGCGGACCTCGCGCGCCTTGGCCGTGACACCGAGCCTCCGGGCCGCGCCGACCAGGGCGAGTGCCGCCTCCGGTCCGGGACAGCTGACCTCCAGAGCCGACGACCGACCGGGTTCGGTGAGCGAGCCGTGCGCGAGAAACGCTCCGCGCCAGGCGGCCTCGGCGTCGGCGACGCTGCCGCCGACGACCTGTGCGGGCAGTCCGCGCACCGGCCGGCCGCGCAGGTCGAGCAATCCGGTCTGCCGTGCCAGGCCTTCGCCGTCCTTGGTGATCCGCACGATGTAGCGCGCCGATTTCCGGAGTCCACCGCCGCGCAGGACGTGGACATCCGAGGCATAGCCGTAGAGGTCGTGGATCTCGCGGCGCAAGCGACGCGCCACGTTGCCCATGTCCACCTCGGCCTCGACCACCACGCGACCCGCGACGATGTGCAGGCCGCCGGCGAAACGCAGCAATGCCGACACCTCGGCTCTCCGACAACTCACCTGAGTCACCGACAGGCGACTGAGTTCGTCCTTCACCGCCGCCGTCATCGCCACCGGTACCTGTCCTCCTGTCAACAGACCACACGTCCCTCGAGAAAGTCGCGGAACATCGCCCGGGTCAGGCGTCCGCTCGGCCAGAGTAACGGGTCAATTCACCTTCGCACAGTTCGTTCACCACGGCGGCGACTTTCGCCGGGTCATGGACCTGACGGCCGGGCACCGCGACGTCCCCGACATTCAGCTCCGCGCCGAACAATCCGGCCGCACGCTCGAGGTGATCACGTTCACGCCCGGCCGGGACCGACGACGCGTCCACGAGGACATGGTCGACGCGGAACGTGTTCGCGTGGGCGTGCAGCACGTGGAGGTGTCGCTCGACCGAGAACCCGGGGGTCTCCCCCGGCTCGGGAGCCAGGTTGACCACGAGCACCTTGCGAGCACGGCTGCGCTGCAAGGCCTTCAACTGCTCGGGCACCAGGACGTGCGGGATCACGCTCGAGAACCACGAGCCCGGGCCCAACATCACCAGATCGGCCGATTCGATTGCCGCGAGGGCCGATTCGCAGGCCGGCGGATCGTCCGGCAGCAGCCGAACACGACGCACCTTGCCGGGGGTGGTGGCGACCGCGACCTGCCCACGGATCTCACGGCTGATGCGCGGATCGGCCTCGAGTCCCGAGACGTCGGCCTCGATGTCGAGCGGCACGGTCGACATGGGCAGCACGTGCCCCGTGATGCCGAAGATCGCCCGCAACTCCGCGAGCGCACCGACCGTGTCGCCGAGCACCTCGGTGAGTCCGGCGAGGAGCAGGTTGCCGATGGGATGTCCGGCCAGGGCCCCGCGGCCGCCGAATCGGTGCTGGAGGACCTCGGCCCACAGTTCGTGGCGGCGGCGGACGACCGGATCGGCGGGCTGTGCATCCTCGAGCCCCTCGGGGGTACTCATCAACGCGGCGAGCGCCATTCGCAGGTCACCGGGTGGGATGAGTCCGAGTTCGGCACGCAGTCGCCCCGACGATCCCCCGTCGTCGGCGACGGTGACCACCGCGGTGATGTCGGCACTGAGGTAGCGCATCGCGGTCAGCGTCGCGTAGAGGCCGTGTCCGCCGCCGAGGGCGACGATCCGCGGCTCGGCGGAACTCATTCGCGCCCCAGGTCGCGGTGCATGACCCGTACGTCGTAGGACGCGAGCCCGGCGTCGTCGACGGCGCGGCGCAGACGAGCCGACAACTCCTCGGCGATGGCCACACTGCGGTGCTTGCCACCGGTGCATCCGACGCTGATCGTCATGTAGCGCTTGCCTTCTCGCAGATACCCGCGACCGACGATCGAGACCAGTCCGGTGTAGAGGTCGAGGAACCCGTCGGCGTCCGGCTGACCGAGCACGTAGTCGCGGACCGGCGCCTCCCGGCCGTTGTGGTCGCGCAGCTCGTCGATCCAGTGCGGGTTGGGCAGGAACCGGACATCGGCGACGAGATCGGAGTCGATGGGCAGCCCGTATTTGAAGCCGAACGACTGCACCACGATCGACAGGCGGGGTTCGGTGTCGCCGGGCGCGACGCCCTCGACGATCGCGCGCAGCTTCGCCGCGGTCAGCGCCGAGGTCTCCACCACCAGGTCGGCGACGTTCTTGATCGGGGCCAGGATCGCGCGCTCGCGGGCGATCCCCTCGACGAGGGTCTCCTTGCCCTGCAACGGGTGACGGCGGCGAACCTGTTCGAACCGGCGCACCAGCACCTGATCGCTGGCGTCGAGATACAGCAGTCGGGTGCGGATCCCGGACTGTTCGAGACGGTCCCGCAGTTGCTCGAGTTGGTGGGCGAGGTTGTCGTCGGAGGCGCGCAGCACCATGGCGAGCCGCGTGATCGAGGGATCGTCCTCCCGCACCATCCCGACCATCGTCGAGATCAGTGAGGGCGGCACGTTGTCGGCGACGTACCAGCCGTCGTCCTCGAGCACGTTCGCCGCGGTGGATCGTCCCGCGCCGGACATCCCCGTCACGAACAGCACGGTGAAGTCGGTCCCGGTCTGCTCCGCGGTCACCGTGCCCTCCACTTCGGTGTGGTCACTCATCGACACCTCGTCCCGCGTCACCGGTTGCCACCGTCATCTCCTTCTCGGCCTCCGCCGGGGCCGGGGTCGGGGCCTGCTCCGGCACCGGCGCCTCGTCGGAGAGCGCGGACTTGACCGCGCGCGCCGTGGTGAGGCCGATTCCGTGTACCTGGGATATCTCGTCCAAGGATGCCTCACGCAGGCGTGCGACCGAGCCGAAGTGGGTCACCAGCGCGGTGCGGCGGGTTCGGCCCAGACCGGGAACGCCGTCGAGCACCGACTCGGTCATGCGCTTGCTGCGCTTGCTGCGGTGGAACGTGATGGCGAAGCGATGGGCTTCATCACGCACTCGCTGCAGCAGGAACAGGGCCTGGCTGTTGCGCGGCAGGATCATCGGGTCGTCGTCGCCGGGGACCCACACCTCCTCGAGGCGTTTGGCCAGCCCGATCACCGAGACGTCGGTGATGCCGAGCTCGTCGAGTACCGCGGCCGCGGCGTGGACCTGCGGCGCACCACCGTCGACGACGAACAGGTTCGGCGGGTAGGCGAACTTCCGCGGCTGTGCCGGCGTGTCGGCGGCGGCGCTGATCTCCCCGGACACCGGTGGCGGTGCGTCACGGTCGGTACGGTGCCGCAGGAACCGCCGTCGCGTGACCTCGGCGATGGACGCGACGTCATCGGAGTGACCCTCGCCGGCGGCATGGCGGATCGAGTAGTGCCGGTAGTCGGACTTGCGCGGCAGGCCGTCTTCGAAGACGACGAGCGAGGCGACCACGTCGGTGCCCTGGACATGCGAGATGTCCACGCATTCGATGCGCAGCGGTGCCTGATCGAGCAGCAGCGACTCCTGCAGCTCGGTGAGGGCCGCCGAACGGGTCGTGAGGTCGCCGGCGCGCCGGAGCTTGTGCTGCGCAAGGGCTTCGGACGCGTTACGGGCGACGGTCTCGAACAACGCCTTCTTGTCGCCGCGCTGGGGAACCCGCAGCCGCACGCGGCTTCCCCGGAGACCGGACAGCCACTCCTCGAGTTCCTCGGCGTCGGAGGGCAACTCCGGGACCAGCACCTCGCGCGGTATGGACTCCCCGTGTGCCCGGTCGGTCCCGACGTCGACCGTGGCGTCGAAATCGACCTGGGCGCCGTAGAACTGGGTGACGAACTCCCCCACCACATCGCCGTCGGTTCCGTTGTCGCTGCGCTCGACAACCCATCCGCGCTGACCGCGTACCCGCCCGTCGCGGACGTGGAAGACCTGGACCGACACCTCGAGCTGGTCGCCGGCGAGGGCGATCACGTCGGCGGTGGTGCCGTCGCCGAGCACGACCGCCTGCTTCTCCATCGCGCGTCGCATCGCGCCGATGTCATCGCGCAGCCGTGCGGCGCGCTCGAAATCGAGTTCCTCGGCGGCGACGGTCATGTCCCGTTCCATCCTGCGGATCATCAGGTCGGTGCGGCCGGCGAGGAAGTCGCAGAAGTCCTCGACGATCTCCCGGTGCTCCTCGGCGTCCACCCGCCCCACACAGGGGGCCGAACACTTGTCGATGTAACCGAGCAGGCACGGCCGGTCGATCTGGCGATGCCGTTTGAACACACCGGCCGAGCAGGTCCGGGCCGGGAAGACCCGGGTGAGCAGGTCGACCGTCTCGCGGATCGCCCAGGCGTGCGCGTACGGGCCGAAGTAGCGCACGCCGCGCCGGCGCGGGCCCCGGTAGACGAACAGCCGGGGATACTCCTCGTTGAGCGTGACCGCGAGCATCGGGTAGCTCTTGTCGTCGCGATAGCGGACGTTGAAGCGCGGGTCGAACTCCTTGATCCAGTTGTATTCGAGCTGCAGCGCCTCCACCTCGGTGCCGACGACGGTCCATTCGACCGACGCGGCGGTGGTCACCATCTGGCGGGTGCGCGGATGCAGGGAGGTGATGTCGGCGAAGTACGACGTCAGCCTCGACCGGAGATTCTTGGCCTTGCCCACGTAGATGACGCGACGATGCTCGTCGCGGAATTTGTACACCCCGGGATCGGTCGGGATGGACCCCGGCGCGGGGCGGTAGGTAGTCGGGTCGGCCACGTGTTCCAGGCTAGTGGCCGGGCCGGACAGTCCCGCGGTAGCGCTCCTCCAGCTCGCGGAACCGGCCCATCGCGTCGATGGCGCGCTGGCCGTCGCCGGCCTGAACAGCCAGGACGGTGATGTGTTCGTCGGCCGGGAACAACAGCCACGCCCCGAAACCCTTCTCCGGGTAGGTGAGACCGAGAACACGGTCCCACTCGAAGAGTCGCACCGAGACCAGGTTGCGGACCTCGACCCCGGCGGCGCCGACACGCAGGCGCGGGCGGGTGAACAGCAGGATGGCCGCCGAGATCAGGACGCCGATGAGGATGATCGCGACCTGGTCGGAGCCGCCCAGATTGCGGACGCCGACGTCGTCGATGGTCAACAGCAGGCCGAACGTGATGTGGATCGCGAGCACCACCGCGGCTGTCACGATCGCCCATCGCGGCAGGTTGCGGGGCCGGTACACCAGGTCCCACCCGGCCGCGTCGGTGCCGGCCGGGTGGGAGTCCGCAGAACTCACGCCGACGCTCCTCCGACCGCCACCGGGAGGGTCTCGCCGCGCTGCAGCGCGCGCAGGGTCAGCGCCGACGCCAGCGCGGCGACGGTGGCCTGTGCGCCCTTGTCCTCCGTCGAACCCGGGAGCCCGGCACGGGCGATCGCCTGGTCCTCGGTGAGCACGGTGAGCACCCCGTTGCCGACCGGTGTCGACTCGTCGAGGGACACCCGTGTGAGACCGGCGGTCACCGCGTCGCACACGTACTCGAAATGCGGTGTCTCACCCTTGATCACGACGCCAAGCGCCACCACCGCGTCGTGGGTGCGGGCCAGCGCCTGCACGATGACGGGCAGCTCGATCGCGCCGGCGACCTGCACGATCGTCGGTTCGGTCACGCCGTTGTCGCGTGCGGCCCGGATGGCGCCGTCGAGGAGTGCACCGCAGACGGTCTCGTGCCATTGCGACGAGACGATGGCCAGACGCAGCGTGCCGGCATCGGCGAGTTCGAGGGTCGGCTCTCCGTGGCCGCTCATGCGGGTGCTCCTTCGGACGCGCCGTCGGTGGGCTGGGCGTGATCGTCGAGCCCGACGAGGTCGTGGCCCATCCGATCGCGCTTGGTACGCAGGTAGCGCAGGTTCTCGGCGTTGGCGCGCACCGGCATCGGGACCCGGTCGACGATGTGCAGACCGTACCCGTCGAGGCCGACGCGCTTCGCCGGATTGTTGGTCAGCAGGCGCATGGACCGCACCCCGAGGTCGACCAGGATCTGTGCGCCGAGTCCGTAGTCCCGCGAGTCGGCGGGCAGGCCGAGCTCGAGGTTGGCGTCGACGGTGTCGGACCCGGCATCCTGCAGCTGATAGGCCTGCAGCTTGTGCAACAACCCGATGCCACGGCCCTCGTGACCGCGCATGTACAGGATGATGCCCCGGCCCTCGTCGGCCACCATCTCCATCGCCGCGTCGAGCTGGGGCCCGCAATCGCAGCGGAGTGAACCGAACACGTCGCCCGTCAAGCACTCCGAATGCACGCGCACGAGAACATCGTGACCGTCGGCTTCGCCGGTGATGTCGCCCTTGACGAGCGCGACATGCTCGACGTCGTCGTAGACGCTGGAGTACCCGACAGCGCGGAAATCGCCGTGGCGGGTGGGGATCCGGGCGTCGGCGACGCGGACCACGTGCTTCTCGTGGCGGCGGCGCCAGGCGATCAGGTCGGCGATCGAGATCAGGGCGAGGTCGTGTTCGTCGGCGAACACCCGCAGCTCGTCGGTCTGCGCCATCGAGCCGACGTCCTTCTGGCTCACGATCTCGCAGATCACCCCGGCCGGCGAGAGGTCGGCCAGACGGGCGAGGTCGACCGCGGCTTCGGTGTGACCCGGGCGGCGAAGTACGCCGCCTTCCTTCGCACGCAGCGGAACCACGTGACCGGGTCGGGTGAAATCGGCCGCCGCAGCGTCGGGATCGGCCAGCAGGCGCATCGTCGTGGCACGGTCGGCGGCACTGATACCGGTGCCGATGCCTTCGCGGGCGTCGACGGTCACGGTGTAGGCCGTGCCGTGTTTGTCCTGGTTCATCGAGTACATCGGGGGCAGACCGAGCCGGTCGCACGCGTCGCCGTCGAGCGGGACGCACAGGTACCCGGAGGTGTAGCGCACCATGAACGCCACCAGTTCGGGGGTCGCCTTCTCCGCCGCGAAGATCAGGTCGCCCTCGTTCTCGCGGTCCTCGTCGTCGACCACGACGACGGCCTTGCCCGCCGCGATGTCGGCGATGGCGCGTTCGATCGTGTCGAACGCGACTCCGGTGCCCTCAGCTGCGGTCACGTCTTCACCGTCTCGCGACGACTCGCTCATCAGAACCTCACTCGTTGTGCTCATTTCGCCCCCGCAACATCAGGAGTACCAGTCGTGTCCGAACCCAGGTGGAGGCGCTCGACGTACTTGGCGATGACGTCGACCTCGAGGTTGACCACGGTGCCGGGTCGGGCGGCGCCGAGGTTGGTCTCGTTGAGTGTCGTCGGGATCAGGGAGATCTCGAACCAGGAGTCGTCGCCGGCCCCGCCGACGGCCGACACGGTGAGCGACACCCCGTCGACGGTGATCGATCCCTTCTCGACGAGGTAGCGCGTGAGCTTCGCGGGAACCGCGATCCGTACGACCGTCCAATTCTCCGACGGGTTGACCGCGGCGATCGTCCCGGTGCCGTCGACGTGTCCCTGCACGATGTGGCCGCCGAAACGACCGTTGGCGGGCATGGCGCGCTCGAGATTGACGGTGCTGCCGGCACCCAGGTCGGACAGCGAACTCCGGCGCAGCGTCTCGCCCATCACATCGACGGTGAACTCACCTGGGCGGAGGTCGACGACGGTCAGACACACGCCGTTGACGGCGATCGAGTCGCCGTGACCGGCATCGGCGGTGACCACGGGCCCGCGGACGGTGAATCGGGCGGCGTCGGAGAGATCCTCGCGGTCGGCGATGACGCCGAGTTCTTCCACGATTCCGGTGAACACGCACTCCTCCTGCTCGCTCGGAGCAGACAGGGCGGCCTCGTGTCGCCTGTTCTCTCGCATCCGGACTGTGACCGTCGGCTTCGGATTCGCACCGAATCTGCTGTCCCTACCTGGTGGCAGGCGCTCGCGGGCTGGACGATGCGGATCCACCGCACCCTCATCACCGCCGGTGGGGAGTTTCACCCCGCCCCGAGAACTGGTGACATCGACGCTAGCACGGTCCGAGATGTCAGTCGCATTGCGATTCCGGTGAGCGAAAGGCGCCGCGGGCATGTCGTGCCGCTCACCGTTCACGCGAGGCGGTCGAGGGTCGCGACAGTGTCAGGAGGACGTCGTCCCCGAGCCGCGTCACCGACGTCGTGCGGAACCGCAGGCCGTCGGTGAGGGTGGTCACGCCCGGGATCTCCACCGAGCCGCGTCCGGCGCCCAGCACCAGCGGGGCGACGTAGGCGTGCACCTCGTCGACGAGTCCGGCCGCGAAGAAGGCCCCCAGGATGTGCGGTCCGCCCTCGACCAGCACCCACAATGCGTCCGGCAGTGCGGCGAGCACGTCGGCCGGGTCGTGGGATTCGACCCGGATCAGCGGGCCGCCCGCCGGGTCTCGGAGACGGGCGTCGGCCGGGAGGTCGCGGTGACCGAGGACGACGCGGGCGGGCTGGTGCGTGTGCAACGTGTCGTCGGCTGTGCGCGCGGTGAGAGTGGGATTGTCGGCCAGCGCGGTACCGGTGCCGATGACGATGGCGTCGATGCGAGCGCGCTGCGAGTGCGCGTGGTCGCGGGCCTGCGGGCCGGTGATCCACTGGCTGGTGCCGTCGGGGGCGGCGATCCGGCCGTCGACTCCGGCGGCGATCTTCGCGGTGACGTGCGGCCGCCCGAGACGCTGCCGGGTGAGCCACGGGCGGAGCGGGCCGTTCTCGACGTCGTCGGCCGCGACTCCCCCGGTGACGCGCACCCCGGCGGCCCGCAGCGTGTCGGCGCCGCCGGCGGCGACCGGGTTCGGGTCACTCACCGCGTAGTGGACTTCGGCGACACCCGCCTCGACGAGTGCCTGCGCGCACGGGCCGGTCCTGCCGGTGTGGTTGCACGGTTCGAGGGTGACGATCGCGGTGCCGCCGCGCGCGGCGTCGCCCGCGGCTCGCAGGGCCATGATCTCCGCGTGCGGTCCGCCGGGCGGTTGGGTCGCGCCGATGCCGGCTAGGGTGCCGTCGGCGGCGAGGATGACAGCGCCGACCGGCGGATTCGGTGAGCTGACCCCCATCGCCTCCCGGGACGCGCTGATCGCGCGCTCCATGGCACCGGCGATGTCCATCGGGTCAGGCCTGGCTCTGCGCCCGTGCGGTGGCGGCCGACTCACGGAGTGCGGCGACGGCCTGTCCGGGATCGTCGGCGCCGTAGACTGCCGATCCGGCGACGAAGCAGTCGATCCCGGCCTCCGCGGCCTCCTCGATCGTGTCGGCGTTGATGCCGCCGTCGATCTCGACGAGAAGCCTCAGATCCTCGGAATCGATGAACTTCCGGATGGCGCGGGCCTTTTCGAGAACCTCCGGGATGAACTTCTGACCTCCGAAGCCCGGCTCGACGCTCATGATCAGCAGGGTGTCGAAGTCCCGCAGGATCTCCAGATACGGCTCGAGCGCGGTACCCGGCTTGATCGACAGCCCAGCCTTGGCCCCGGCGGCGCGGATGTCACGGGCGACGCCGATCGGGTTCTCGGTGGCCTCGGCGTGGAACGTGACGTTGTGCGCCCCCGCCTCGGCGTACGGCGGCGCCCACCGCTCCGGGTTCTCGATCATCAGGTGGCAGTCGAGCGGGATGTCGGTTGCCTTCAGCAGGCTCTCGACGATCGGTAGTCCCAGGGTCAGGTTCGGCACGAAGTGTGCGTCCATGACGTCGACGTGCAACCAGTCGGCCCGGGTCTCGCCCGGCCGCGCCACGGCAGCGGCCTCGGCCGCGAGATTCGCGAAGTCCGCGGACAGGATGGACGGGGCGATCATGGGCGCGGAACCGGCGGTGCACATGGTCGACAAGTGTAGGACGCGGGTTCCGGTACGGACGAAAGAGCTCCGCAGTCTCAGAGGCCGTTGACCGGCCAGCCGGGAGTGGGTGGCAGTACCGGCCAAGGCTCGGGACCGGGCTCGACCCCGAGTCTCGGCAGGTCGGGATTCGGCGGCAAAGCGTTGCACGCGACGACGTCGGCGCGGTTCTCCGGCCCAACCCCCAAGCGGTCGAAGTACGACACCCTCCAACTGCCAAACATCGAAGTCGAAGGCGTGATCTGGGAGCCGTGCTGATCTGCAGGCGGCAACCTCTCGCCCGTGCGTACGAGCTCAATCGTGATCGGAAAAGCCCAGGGGTCACCAATGTTCCGCCACTCGACGCCAGCGTCCGATCGTTGCTCGATGGACAACAGCTCGCTGCGACATATCGTCAACCGACTGCGGTCATCGATATCTTCGCGACGCAGTGGCCGCAGGAAAAGTGTGTTTACCACTCTGCTTGTCTGGCTGTTGCTCGCTACCAAGCGGATCCGCTCGTCGGTGCCTGGCGGCGATGCCGCCGCGAAGCCGGGATATCCCCATTCCATCGACTGCCCCTCGAAGGCAAGCTCGAATGACTCCGTGTACGCGCGAACAAACGTACCCTCTGAACTCGCAAGGTCCAGCATGCTGGTGGGAATCCAGCGGAAAGACATATCCAGACCAGGCGGCAAGCGTTTTCCTGGAGGAGCGACGGCAGAACTGCTAGTTGGCTGCTCATTGTGCGACGGAGCCATTGAACAACCGACTACCGCAAGGACCACAAGAAGCACCGGCGTCAGACGCAGACGATAACTGTGCCTGGCAGAGCGACCTGCGATGCGCTTACCGTTTGTATACATCTTCCAGATTCTCGTTGTGTCGTAACGCGAAAGAGTTGATGTCGGACATGAGTTTCTGCTGAATGAACGTTGCGGCCTCGCTTTCTTGAGTGACGCTAGCCATGACACCAGTCCGCTTCATTTCGGCGAAATCGGCGTCGCTCGAGAACAGATTTCGAAACTCAGGGTGATCCGCGAGTTCTGGATGGGTCTCGAAGTATCCCGCAAGGATCTGCACGTACTTCGCGTTCGGATTGATCTCGTCTTCGAACAACTCGGTCCGAAGCCGTTGGAGTTCCGGGTCGGCCTTGACCGTATCCGGGTCGACCGGCAGGCCAGACAAGTCCAGCTTCGCCTGGGGCGCCACGCCGTCGATCAAGACCTTCACAGCCGGGTCCAGACCTGGAACTGCCGTCAGCAGCGCCTTCGCGCTGTCGAACATCGCGCCGACGACTGCGGCGTCGTAGGCAGCCAGGTGCCGGCCGTCGACCTTTGTTTCCTCGATGTGCGCGTCCAATCCGCCGATCATGGCTCCTTCGAGGCGTCCGGTGACTTCACCGAGCCCGTAGTCGTGCGGGTCTTTTCCGAACTCCTGTTGCATCACATCGATCTGCAAGGCGGTCAAAGAGTTGACGATTCTTCCTGCGGTCGCATCCGAATTCAATACTTCGAAGGTCGACTTCAAGTCGCTCGCGTCGACTTCCGACACACCATGCGTGTGAAAGAGCTGTGGATCGGCGCCTGCCATAACAGCAGTGTGCGAGCCGATCGCGGAGGCCAGCGTGCGGGTCAGCTCGGGGTTGAGTTCGCCCAGAGCCGGTTTCCGGTCTCCGATGTCAATCAGCGCGTCCTTGTTGTCGCCGAAGTACTGCGCAAGGGCGGTCGAAATGTTGCCGGCACGTTCGCTCTCGAGCACCGCTTCGGGAGAACTACCATCAGGCGCGTAGGCAGCACCGGGCATCCAGTTGAACAGCCTGTTGATTCCGTCCGAGTCCTTGCCCGCTTCATCAGTCCAGTCGAACGTCAACAGATGCTTGAGGGCCTCTGCGTCCTTGAACGACCGTTCGGCGCCGCCGAGATCGTAGGTCGTCGGCATCGAACTGCTGGACGGGTTACCGGTTGCCGACATCACTGCATCATGTACCGCGATGTGATCGGCGCCCGCGACACCGAGCATGTCGACGAGGAGGCCCTCGGCTTCGCTTTTGCCAACGATGTTGTGGTCCAACATGCTTGGATTCGACGCGTATTCCGTGGCGCCTGCAGCTGCAATCTCACTGGCCCTCGCGATCAATGCCCGGTCGACGTCGCTTCCCAACTGCACGGACCCCGAGCCGTACGCACCCCCCGGCGGGTCGACGGAGCGGTGCTCCAAGATGCCCATGATCGACTTGAGGTCGGCGAAGGTCTTCAGATCGGTGACCGACCTGTGGCCGCCGGAGTGCGCGCCTGAGTCCGGAACCGTCAGTCGTCCCCTACTCGCAGCAGCTTCGGACAGCGCGTCCCGGATCGGCGCCGGGAGTTGACTCATCCCGCCGGTCACGAACGGGGCATCCGTCCCCCAGATCTCGGCGAACACGTTCGAGTCTGTCTGGCCGGTCCGCAGATGTCGGTTTCCCAGCAGATACACGCCGTCAGCGAGACTCTGTTTCAAAGTCTCTCGCTCTGCGCCGGTGTACTTGTCGCCGAACGACTCCAGGGCGCCGAGGGACAGCGGCTGCCCTTGAGGTCCGCCACCCCAACTCGGTGTGTAAATCGCCTTCAGGTAGTCGAACTGCTCCTTCGGGATGACTGCGAAATCACCGCGGGCGAGTGCTGCTCGCTGCTCTGGGGTCAGGCTGGTCGCGCGGGAGAAACGGTCCTTCTGCTCGGTGGTGGCGGTGCCACTCATGATGGCCTGGACATCGATGCTCGCCTGGCCCGGTGAGTAGCTTGACGCGAGTGGCGCATTACCTTCGGCATCGCCAAAAGCTGCCGCGAGAACTCTCGCCCCGTTGCGATCGTCCTCACCCATCTGATCGGCCAGGGACTGGAGCGACAGCGTCGCCGTCTTCGCCTCCTCCGCTCGGGCGGCCTGAGCGTCGAGAATCGCGCGCTCCGTTGCGCTGCCCGCCTCCACGCCCTTCAGCTCGGCCGCATAGTCGCGGGTGTCGCGCACCGTCCAGTCGTCGGCAACGCTGAACTTGTCGCGTTCCAGGCCGAGCGCGCGGACCAGCGCCGTGGTGCGATTCGGACTGATCGCGGCCGACGTGTTTCGCAAGACGTTGGCGGCGTGCGTGAGGTCGGCCCCCAGTTTGTTGATCTCGGCTCGATCCGAGTCGGTGCGGCTCTCACACCCGAGTTGGGAGGCCCCCACCCATCCTCTGGAATCGCCGGCTCTCATCGGCGCTTCGGCCATCCGCTGGGTCAGACTCCCCAGGTCATTCACCGCCGTATCGAGCGCACTGGCCGCAGCATCGAGAGACATCAGGTCCCAGCCGTTGACGATGGAACGCGATGGACGCGACATCAGAATTCGCTGATCGCGCGGAAACCACTGGCGAGCGACTCCTCCGTGTCGGCGACTTCGCCGGCTGCCTGGTAGCAGGTCTGCGACACCAGGTCCATCCTCGCCGCCGCCCGGCCGAGCAGCGACCGGACGGTCTCGTCCTTGCCGGCGCACGCAGCCCCGATGGCCGAGGCCGGCATCGCGTTCGAGGCGTCGCCGAAAGCGGACTTCCCGGTCCACAGGGCGCGCGTCTCCGAGGAACACCGAGCCAGCGCATCTCCGACGCCCGTGATGACACCCAGTTCCTCGACACCAAAGCGCTCAGCCATACAAACCCCCGAGTTTGCAGCAATCCTCGTCGTGGCACACCGCCACGACGAACAACTTAGTACGACTCGGCCCCACCGTGCGTCGGTCATCCACACTCAGGAGGCGGCCAGTATCTGGATCAGCCGAGTCTCGACACCACTCCGCGCTGCCGGCGTGTGTCCGATCGCAGGCGGAGGCACGCTCCGATGTCGGGCCTCGGTCGGGGTGATCACGTCGATCACGCGCACCCCGTCGACGACTCTGACGTCGTAGAACCACCCGGGAGCCTCCTTGGCGCGGTTGTGGGTCACGCACGTTCCGTCGGCGTTGACCGCGCTGGTCGGGCCGTTGCGACGGTGCGGTCTGGCGTGGTCGATCTCGGCGACCGGCGCACCGCAGTACGGGGTCCGGCATCGTTGATCACGCAGGCGGATGTAACCGGCGAGTGAAGGCGGGAAGACACGCGATCGCGATTCCATCGTCACCAGCGATCCATCCGACGGTCGCGCATACAGGCGGCGAAGTGTCGACGCTGTCTCGCCCCCAGGTGTCACCGAATCGGCAACCAGGTGCCGCGCGACGGTCGCCGGGATGGGTCCATACCCGGGGACGTCCGCAGCCGAGTCGTCGAAACCCAACAGAGATTGCTCGGACATAACAAGATTCAGCGCGATCGGCGTCGGCTCGGCAATCGAGCGACCGGTGACACGCTCCACGAGAGTGTCGGCCATGACTTCTGCATGCGAGCGGTCATCGGAACCGCACACGGCGTCAGCGTGCTTCTTGAGCGCGGCGTACACCGCGATCCCGTCTGTCATCGGCAGAAGCGCCGAGAACTGCGTCATCAGGTCGGGCGCAGGCCGGACGGTAACGTGACGGTCCTTCTCCGCCTTGGCCTTCCGAGCCACGACCGCTTCAGGTTCCAACCCATAGGCATGAGACTTGGCCAGCACCTCGATCTCACGATCGGACACGCCGACCACCGCCACGGGATCACCGCAGATCCGACGGTCGATCTCTTCACGCGATTCGCGTGTCAGGTATGCGGTCTCACGCACCAAGATCGTCGCCCGCCACTCCGTGAGGACTCCTGTGGTGAGTGCCGCCAGGGTATGCGGCATCTCGTGCGCCAGCGCACGGGCGAACCCGAGGCACTGGCTTCCCTTGCGCGGCGAAACCTTCCGCGCCAAACCCACTTCGGCGGCCAGTCCACGACCACGTCTGCGCTCTGGGATGTTCCGTGAGGCTTCATCCGCTGCACGCAGGTCGTCGAGGTTTGCCGTCTCACGCACCTGAGCCGCCGTGCACGCCGACTTGATCTCCTCGAGGAGAGTGAGTCGGCTTACCGATTCCGCTTCGTCGAGGCCAACCGGCATCACCGACATACCATCAACGATCGATCGCAGATGGTCGGTTCCCAAGGAGGACTTTGTGTCCGGCCTAGCCTCGTTCATACATTCGATAGTACCGAAGTATGCGCGTTTCAGGAGGCACTTTCCACAGCACATCCAAAGATATTTTCACTTAGCCATTGAGATCAGTGACGGGATCTGCAACACTTAGCCATATGGCACATAGTACGGCCCCTTTGGACGACATCTTCGGCGCGCTCTCCGACCCGACGCGCCGCGCCGTCGTCGAGCGGCTGGGGCACGGACCGGCGAGCGTCGGCGAACTCGCCCACCCCTTCCCCATCACTCTGCCGTCCTTCATGAAACACCTACGCGTACTGGAGGACAGCGGGCTGGTTCTGACCAAGAAGGTGGGCCGCACGCGTATGTGCACGCTCGACCGACGCCGTCTACGTCGGTTGTCCACCTGGCTGGACCATCAGCGGACCGTCTGGACCGAACGCACCGACCGACTCGAACACTTCGTCACCGACACCGACACCGACACCGAGGAGACATGATGATCGACCCCGAACTGGACCTCACCCTGCACCGGGTGATCCGCGCTCCGCGACAACGTATCTGGGACGCGTGGACTCAACCCGATCAGTTTGCCAAGTGGTGGACTCCGGCCCCCACGGTCACCCGTGTCGACCGCCTCGAGCCCGCGCCCGGCGGTGCGCTCGTGACCCGGATGAGCGAGGACGGAACCACTTTCGTCCCGCACATGGATGCCGTCTTCCTCGTTGCGGACGTGCGCGAGCGTCTGGTGTTCACCAATGCCGTCGACAGTTCGTGGCGTCCCGCCGAACCAGCACCCGTCGCCATGACCGCAGAGATCACGTTCGCCGAGCATGCGGACGGAACCGAGTACAACGTCGTGGTGCGCCATCGCAGTCCGTCTGACCGTGACCGCCACGACGAACTCGGCTTCTACGACGGCTGGGGTTCGGTCACCGCCGCACTTGCCGAGCTCGTGGAACGCGAAGTCTCACAGTGAAGATCACCATCACGCAGTTCATCACACTCGACGGGGTCACCCAGGGTCCCGGTGCCACCGACGAGGACACCTCGAACGGATTCCTCGCGGGCGGTTGGCTGGTGCCTCACATGGACGAGCAGTTCATCCGCCAGGCGTCGCGGTGGCTCGATCTCGCCGACGGGCTACTTCTCGGACGGCGCACCTATGAGGCGTTCGCCCGCGACTGGCCCGCGATCACCGATCCCGACGACCCGTTCATGGTGCGGATGAACGGACTGCCGAAGTATGTGGTGAGCCGCTCACTCACCGAGACTGATCTGGCATGGCAGCCGGCGACACTGCTGGTCGACGACCCGATCGGCGCGATACGGGACCTGCGCACAGACTCCGACCGTGAGCTGCAGGTCCACGGAAGCGCGACGCTGGCGTCGTCGCTTCTCGAGGCGGGT
Source organism: Gordonia sp. G4 (assembly GCF_057770005.1). NCBI lineage: Bacteria > Bacillati > Actinomycetota > Actinomycetes > Mycobacteriales > Gordoniaceae > Gordonia > Gordonia sp. G4. The sequence goes on along the minus strand of NZ_CM173442.1, from coordinate 4,076,492 downwards.
GTCGTGGACACCCTGCGCCTCGTGGTTGCGCCCACCCTGTTGGGCTCCGGGCGAACGCTGTTCGGCCGCAACAGGGTCGGGACCGGCTTCCGACTGGCCGAACACCACGCCACGACCGGAGATCTGATGATTCTCGAGTACGAGGCGGTGGGACCGCCGGCGGTCGCGGACTACGCAGGAGCGAGCGCCGTGACCCGATAGACCGCGAGCTGGCGGCTAGTCCCGCGTCAACGCCGCCAGGAACATGGCGTCGGTGCCGTGGACATGCGGCCAGAGCTGTACGTGGGGGCCCTCGCCCAACAGATCCGGGCCCAGCTTGCCGACCGTCACGAGCGGGCGGGCATCGAGCTGGCGCGCGCCGTCGACCGACGCCACCACGTCGGCCACCACCGCGGTGGTCTCGGCCGGGTGCGGCGAACAGGTCGAATAGACCACGACGCCACCGGGTTTCACCAACCGTAGGGCCTCGGTCAGCAACTGCTTCTGCAGAACGACGAGTTCGTCGACGTCGGAAGCGGTCCGGCGCCAGCGGGATTCGGGTCGTCGGCGCAGCGAGCCAAGCCCCGAACACGGGGCGTCGAGCAGAATCCGGTCGTAACCGGTGTCGAGTCCGCTCGACCGTGCGTCGGCGACATGGATGGTCACGGGCAGATCGGACACGACCTTGCGGATCAGCCCGGCTCGATGCTCGGACACCTCGACCGCGTCGAGCCGGGCACCGTCGATCTCGGCGAGCGAACCGATGAGTGCGGCCTTCCCGCCGGGGCCGGCGCACATGTCGAGCCATCGCCCGCCGTCATCGACGACCTCGGCCACGGTCACCGCACGTGCGACGAGCTGACTGCCTTCGTCCTGCACGCCCGCGTACCCCTCGCGGATCGCCGCGACGTCACCGGGATCACCACCCGGGAGATACACGCAGTACGGGGAGAAGTCGCCGACCTCACCGTCGCTCGTGAGGGCGAGTTCTTCGGCGGTGATGAATCCGGGGCGGGCCACCAGATGCACCGGCGGTCGCTCGTCATCGGCGGCCAGCGCCGCCTGCAGTTGTCCCGCCGAGCCGCCGAGCGCATCACGGAACACCTCCGCGATCCATCTCGGATGCGCGTACTGGAAGGCGAGGTAACCGATGAGATCGTCCGCGGGTGACGGGGCGAGCTCGTCCACCCACAGGTCCTCGTCCTTCTGCGACACCTTGCGCAGCACCGCATTCACGAAGCCCGACGGCCCCATCCCGTTTTCCGCGCGCACCAGATCCACCGACGTCGACACCGCCGCGTGCGCGCCGACCCTCGTCCGCAACAACTGATAGGTGCCGAGGCGCAGGACGTCGAGGACAGTGCCGTCGATGTCGGCGACGGGCCGTTGGGCCGCGGCGGAGATCACTGCGTCCAGCAACCCCTGCGCCCGCGCGGCGCCGTAGGCCAGTTCGGTGGCGAAGGCGGCGTCGCGGCCTTCGATTTTCCTGTCCCGCAGCATCTTCGGGAGGACGAGATTGGCGTAGGCATCACGTTCACGCACCGCGCGCAGGGTGTCGCGGGCAGCCACACGCGCGGGATCGAGATCCTTCTGCCGGAACTTGCCGCTCATCGCAGGACCGTCCCGTCGGTCAGCCGTGCACCGCGCGCCCAGTCGGCGGCGGGCATGGGTTTCTTACCCGGCGGCTGCACGGTGCCGAGAGTGACCGGCTGCGAACCGGTTCCGACGAAGACCGCCTTCTTGGTGACCGCGAGCACACCGGGCGCGAGCGCACCGTCCCGCACCGCATCGGGCAGACCGGGATCCTCGGTCGACGCGACGACCGACACCGGCCCGACCTTGATCCGAGCCTCGTCGAGACTCGTCCACGGCCCGGGCGCGGGGGTGTATGCGCGGATCAGGCGATCGATGATGTGCGCCGGCAGATCCCACCGGACCCGCGCGTCGTCGACCTCGACCTTCGGCGCATGGCTCACCCCGGTCGTCGGCTGCGGTTCGGGGGCGAGTTCGCCGGCCTCCAGACCGTCGAGGGTGGACAGCAAGAGTCCCGAACCGGCGTCGGCCAGGCGTGCCAGTAGGTCACCGCTGGTGTCGGTGGGTCGGATGGTCTCGGTCAGCACGCCGAAGACCGGGCCGGTGTCGAGGCCTTTCTCGAGCCGGAACGTGCTGGCTCCCGTCACCTCGTCGCCGGCCGCGATCGCGGCCTGAACCGGGGCCGCACCGCGCCAGGCGGGCAGCACCGAGAAATGCAGATTGATCCAGCCGTGCTGCGGGAGGTCGAGCAACCCGGGTGGCACGAGCCCGCCGTAGGCCACGACGGCCCCGCAGTCGGGCGCCCAGCGCCGGAGAACATCATCGACCTCCGGTTCCGACAACCGCTGCGGGGTGATCACCTCGAGCGAATGCTCGTCGGCGAGCCGGCCGACGGGAGACCGCATCACCTTGCGACCGCGGCCGGACACGGCATCGGGGCGGGTGATGACCCCGACCACCTCATGCGACGAGGCGATGAGGGCCTGCAACGACGGCACGGCCACCTCGGGGGTCCCGGCGAAAACGATGCGCATTCATCCGATCGTAGGCGGGTCGATCTGCACCCGGATCGGCCCGGTCTGCCGATGCGTGTTGCGCCGGACCTGACCGGCGACAAGGGCCTCGGCCAGCAGGCGTCCGTGCTTGCGCGGCAACCGCACCAGGATGCGATCCATCTCGTCGTCCGGAGCGGCCTCCCACTCGGCGCTGCCGGCCGGCGGGCGCACCCCCGGCGGCAACGGAACGGGCCCGAGGACGTCGGCGTCGGTCGGCAACTCCAGGTGCTCGACGAAGTCGGTGATCACCCCGGTCGGTCCGTCGACCGATGCCATCGTCACGGCGGGCGGGAACCCGAGCTCCACTCGTTGCCGAAGCTGGATGGAGGCGAAACCCACCGGGTCCCAACGGATCAGCGCCTGCACGGGTGCGAGTGAGGAATCGGCGACGATCACCACGCGACCGCCGTCACCGTGCGGCGTGACCATGGCGGCCAACGCCATCCAGCGGCGGACCGCATGCTCCTCGGCACGCAGATCGGCACGGTCGAGTTGCGCCCACGTGTCGACGACGATCGCCGCGCCGTACCCGCCCGGCGCGACCGGCTCGGCGCCCGGTGTCGCGACCACGAGCCGTGCACCGGGTTCGATCTCGTCGAGGATGGTGTCGCCTCCGCTGGTCAGCACCGGCACACCGGCGAAAGCGCGCCCCAGCTCCTCGGCGGTCCGGCGCGCACCGGTGACCGTGGCGCGCACCGAGGTGTTGCCGCACTCCGGACAGCGGAAGGAGCGCTCGGGGCGCCCGCACCATCGACAGCTCAGCCGTTGGTCGGAGTCGAGCTGCAATGGACCGTGACAGGCGCGACAGCGCGCGTGTTCGCGGCAGCGCGTGCACGCCAGCGACGGCACATAGCCGCGCCGCGGCACGCTGAACACCACCGGACGATCGGCGGCGAACGCCGACCGCGCCGCGTCGAACGCGACTTCGGGGATGCGTGCGGACCTCGCCATGGGGTCGCGGGCGATCTGGCGGTCGTCGTCGGAGATGGCCTGGACCCGTGGGCTGCGGGTGCGGACGGTCGCGCGGTCGGCGACGAGATCGTGTGCCCAGCCCGACGCCACCAGCGCCTGTGCCTCGGCGGTCCGGGCGAAACCGCCGAGCAGGAGACCACACCGTTCGTGATGGGAACGCAGCACCGCCACCTCGCGGGGATGCGGATAAGGCGCCCGCGGGTCCGACATGCTGTCGTCACCGTCATCCCAGACGACGACGAGCCCGAGATCGGCGACCGGCGCGAACACCGCGCTGCGCGTACCGATCACCAGTTGCGCCGCGCCACGACGCACGGCCAGCCATCGCCGGTAGCGAGCGGTGGGTCCGAGTCCGGCGGACAGCGCGACACCGCGGTCGCCGATCAACGGCTCGACCTCGGCCCACACGCGGTCGAGATCTCGCTGATCGGGGACGGTGAGGATGCACCCCCGTCCGGCGGCGAGGGTTGCTGCGGCGAGTTCGGCGAGACGCCGTGGCCAGTCCTCCCCCGGCAGGGCCTGCCAGACGGCACGAGGATGACCGTCGACGAGGTTCTCGACGTAGGAATCGGCGAGCGGGTACCGGTGCCAGTCGGTGAGTTCGGGGGTCTCGACGACGGCGGTCGGTTCCGGTGTCGTCTCCTTCTCGGTGCGCGCGTGCCGCGGCGGTATCGCCAGGCGCACGACATCGCCCATGGTGCCCGCGTACCGGTCGGCCACCGCGCGACACAGCGTGGCCAGCTGCGGGGTCAGGACCGGTTCGGCGGACACGACACGGTCGAGCCAGCCCAGCTTGCCGGGATGATCGCTCTTGTCGATCCGCTCGAGGAGGTATCCGTCGACGAGACGGCCGGAGAATCGCACACGGACGCGCACGCCGGGCTGCGCGGCCTCGTCCTGGTCGACGTCGATGAGATAGTCGAAGGGTCGATCGAGGTGCGCGAGTCCCAGAACAGGCAGAACACGGGCCACCGGCAGCTCAGCCGCCGGGACCCGTGCTCCTTTGGGTGTCAGTGAGAGTACTTCCGCAGAGGGTCTACAGACCCGCGGCGGCCCGCAGCTTCTCCGCGCGGTCGGTCCGCTCCCACGGCAGGTCGACGTCGGTGCGGCCGAAGTGGCCGTACGCCGCGGTGGGTGCGTAGATCGGGCGCAGCAGGTCCAGGTCGCGGATGATCGCGAGCGGACGCAGGTCGAAATTCTCCGCGATGACGCGCTCGATGACCGCGGGGTCGACCTTCTCCGTGCCGAAGGTCTCGACGAACAGGCCGACCGGGGCGGCTTTGCCGATCGCGTAGGCGACCTGCACCTCGATGCGGCTGGCCAGGCCTGCGGCCACCGCATTCTTGGCGACCCAGCGCATCGCATAGGCCGCGCTGCGGTCGACCTTCGACGGATCCTTGCCGGAGAACGCGCCGCCGCCGTGACGGGCCATGCCACCGTAGGTGTCGACGATGATCTTGCGGCCGGTCAGACCCGCGTCACCCATCGGGCCGCCGAGGACGAACTTGCCCGTCGGGTTGACCAGCAGGCGGTAGTCGGTGGTGTCGAGGCTGGGCAGGTCGATCTCGGCGAGCACCGCGTCGACGACGTGCTTCTTGATGTCCGGGGCCAGGAGGTTGTCGAGGTCGATGTCGGCGGCGTGCTGGGTGGAGAGCACGACGGTGTCGAGGCGGACCGGGGTGTCACCGTCGTATTCGATGGTGACCTGGGTCTTGCCGTCGGGGCGCAGGTACGGCAGGGTGCCGTTCTTGCGGACCTCGGTCAGGCGGCGCGACAGGCGATGCGCCAGGGCGATCGGCACCGGCATGAGTTCGGGGGTCTCGTCGGTGGCGTAGCCGAACATCAGGCCCTGGTCACCGGCACCCTGGCTGTCGATCTCATCCTCGGAGATGCCGCTGCGGCTCTCGTGCGAGTTGAAGACGCCGCCCGCGATGTCCGGGGACTGCGCGCCGATGGCGACGTTCACGCCGCACGACGCGCCGTCGAAACCCTTGGTCGACGAGTCGTAACCGATCTCCAGGACCTTGTCGCGCACGATCTTCGGGATGTCGGCGTAGGCGGTGGTGGTGACCTCGCCGGCGACGTGCACCTGTCCCGTGGTCACGAGGGTCTCGACCGCGACACGCGCCTTCGGATCGTCGGTGAGGATGGCGTCGAGAATCGAGTCGCTGATCGCGTCACAGATCTTGTCGGGGTGTCCCTCGGTAACGGATTCGCTCGTGAACAGGCGTGACGAGGTGGTCATCAGATCCTCTCGAGATCTACGCGCGTCGATGGTCGCCGCGCCGCTGGCAGTGTCGGCCAGGTGCGACTGGCCGGGGGAATACATCCAACCTAATCGGTCGGTCGAGCTCCTCGACCATCAGGCACCAGTTGGCGCACTTCGTCAAGTATCCGACTCGACATGAGTGTTTTCGACCCGAAGGGCAGTGCGGTCTCGTCGCCGTTGGCGGCGAGCAACCAGCCGGTGTTGTCCTCGGTTCCGAAGGCCTTGCCATCGCCGACGGCGTTGACGACGAGCAGGTCACAGCCCTTGCGGGCGAGCTTCGCGCGACCGTGGTCGAGGACGCCGCCGGACTCGTCGCCGGTCTCGGCGGCGAAACCGACGATCACGGTGTCGCGCGGGATCCGGCCATCGTCGCGGGCGGTGACGAGGCCGCGCAGGATGTCGGGGTTGGTCGTCAGCCGGATCGGCGCAGGGCCCTCGTCGCCCTTCTTGATCTTGGACTCGGCGACGGCGACCGGGCGGAAGTCCGCGACCGCGGCAGCCATGATCACGACGTCGGCGTCTGCCGCGCGCTTGGTCATCTCGTCGGCGAGTTGTTCGGCGGTCGAGATCCGCACGATGGAGACACCGGCCGGGTCACCCGCGCCGGACGTCGATCCCGCGACCACGGTGACACTCGCCCCGCGCTGCGCCGCGGCCCGGGCCAGCGCGAAACCCTGCTTGCCCGAACTGTGATTGCCGAGATAGCGGACCGGGTCGAGCGGCTCCCGGGTACCGCCGGCACTGATGAGCACGCGGACACCGTCGAGGTCGTACGGCAGGGCGTCGACGCGGTCGAGGAGCAGCTCACCCAGAAGAGCGATCTCCTGAGGGTCAGGAAGACGGCCGCGACCGGAATCCGTTCCTGTCAGGCGTCCCGACGCGGGGGTCATCACCACCGAGCCGTGGGCCCGGAGCGTCGCCACATTGGCCTGCGTCGCGGGGTGCTCCCACATCTCCGTGTGCATCGCCGGGACGAACAGCACCGGACATCGCACGGTCAGCAGCGACGCGGTCAGCAGATCGTCGGCGCGACCCTGGGCGGCGCGGGCCATGAGGTCGGCGGTGGCGGGGGCGATGACCACGAGGTCGGCGCCCTGCCCGAGACGGACGTGGGCGACCTCGTCGACATCGTCGAACACGGTCGTGGAGACGGGATTGCCGCTCAGCGCCTCGAAGGTCGCCTTACCGACGAACTCCAGCGCGGCCGGGGTGGGCACGACGCGGACGTCGTGGCCGGCCTCGGTGAAGTGCCGGATGACCGAACAGACCTTGTAGGCCGCGATCCCGCCGCCGACGCCGATCAGGACGCGGCGTCGGGTTCCGATCGCAGTGCTCATCAACGGCGCCGGAGACTATTCGCCCTCGGTGTGCTCGAGAAGGTCGGAGTGGATCTCGCGCATCGCGATCGACAGCGGCTTCTCCTGGAGGCCGGGCTCGACCAGCGGGCCGACGTACTCGAGGATCCCGTCGCCGAGCTGGTTGTAGTAGTCGTTGATCTGGCGCGCGCGCTTGGCCGCGTAGATGACGAGCGCGTACTTCGACGACGCGCGGTCGAGCAGATCGTCGATCGGCGGATTCGTGATGCCCAGCGGCGTGTCGTACGCCGGTGCGTCGCTGATCTCGGAGATGTCGAAATTGGTCGGGGTGCTCACACGAACTCCTGCGTCGAGGTCTGGGTGTCGGAAAAGGCCGGTCAGGTCGCGGATGCGGCCGGCTGTTCGGGTCCGACCAGCAAGGATACCAACTGATCGGCGGCCCGGTCGACTTCGCTGTTCACGATGACGTGATCGAACTCGTCCTGGGCGGCCATCTCGGTCCGAGCGGTGGCGAGTCGGCGCTCGATCGCCTCGGGCGTCTCGGTGGCCCGGCCGGTCAGGCGGGACACGAGTTCGTCCCAGCTGGGTGGTGCGAGGAAGACGGTGACCGCCTCGGGGAGTCGGGCCACCACATTGCGCGCGCCGACCAGGTCGACCTCGACCAGAACCGGCTTACCGGCTTCCAGTGCGGCCAGGACCGGCGCGATCGGGGTGCCCGAGCGCTGCAGCCCGCCGTGGATCTCGGCCCACTCCAGGAGCTCGTCGGCGGCGATCATCCGGTCGAACTCGCCGGCCGAGACGAAGTGGTAGTCGCGGCCGTCGACTTCGCCGGGCCGCGGGTCGCGCGTCGTCGCCGACACGCTGAAGTAGACGTCGGGCACCGCGGCGCAGACCTTCGCGACCACGGTGGACTTGCCGACGGCCGAGGGGCCGACCAAAACGATCAGTCGACCCCTCGTGCGTCCGGTTCCCTCGTGGTTCGGGCGGTTGTTCACCGTCCGGTCCACGGGTTCGTCTCGCTGCCGTATTCGGTTCGGTTGCTCACGCTCAGGAGCTGAACTTCTCGAGCAGAGCCTTGCGCTGACGGTCGCCGAGACCGCGCAGGCGGCGGGTCGGGGCGATCTCGAGCTCGGTCATGATCTCCTGTGCCTTGACCTTGCCGACCTTGGGCAGGGCCTCGAGCAGGGCCGAGACCTTCATCTTGCCCAGGATCTCGTCGTTCTCGGCATCTTTGAGCACCTGCTGGAGATCGGTGCCACCGCGCTTGAGGCGCTCCTTGAGCTCCGCGCGGACACGACGAGCGGCAGCTGCCTTCTCCAACGCAGCGGCGCGCTGCTCATCGGTCAACTGGGGAAGGGCCACGGGGTTCCTCCGTCTTTCGTTCTCGAGTGGGACTGCATCGTTCGCCCTGGGGCGTCCGAGGCGCTGTTGCCGTGCGACCGCGGCTGGATCGCCATCGCCGGCCTGTCAGCCGGGTCTGCACCCGGCCGACGCCATCAAATGTTGGCGGCGAATGCGACCGTACCGACGTGAGCAGGCATTTGCGAGTGCGACCCCCCGTTTTCGCGGCGTTTTCTCATGTTGTAGGGCAGTCGGTGCGTTCACGGGAGCACAGCACCGATTCACTGTTCCCGTCGTCGTCCTGACTACGCGTTTTCCGGTGTTCTCGCAGGTCAGCAGGTCGGCTGGAGAGGGCTGGGTCGATAGCACGACGAAAGACCTGCATTGTGAACATGCACCAGGTGATACGCGTGTGACGCCAGAGGTGTGACGGAATCCGTGCGAAATCGGCGACGCTCCGCGCGTGTCGCAGGCCGACCGATCCTCGACCGGACCGTCAGCCCAGTGCGGCCTCGACCTCGTCGCGGGTGCGGACGAACGCGTCCCGCAGCGCGGTCGCGTCCGGCCCGGCGCGGAGCACACCACGGGAGCTGGCGGGCAGCAGCCATGCGGGGTCGGCCCCGTCGAACACGACCGGCAGGTCCGCGGGAGTGGCCCCCTGCGCGCCCAGGCCGGGGGCCAGGATCGGGCCCCGGAGGTCCGCGAGATCCAGACCGTGCTCACGCGTGGCCCCGACGACCAGACCGACCGTGGCCGTGCCGTCGGCGTTCTCGGCCGCGGCGGCGTCGACGATCGACTGCGCGACCGTCCGTTCGCCCGCCCGGGCCCGCTGGATGTCGGCGCCCTCAGGATTCGACGTCCGCGCCAGCACGAAGACCCCCCGCTCCCCCTGGCGTGCGAGATCGAGGGCCGGGCGCAGGGCTTCGTACCCAAGATAGGGAGAGGCGGTCACCGAATCGGCACACAGCGGCGACGACTCGGACAGCCAGGCCTGCGCGTACGCGGCCATCGTCGATCCGATGTCCCCGCGTTTGGCGTCGGCGATGACGAGCGCCCCGGCCTCTCGGCAGGCGGCGACGACGCGTTCGAGGACGGCGAAACCAGCCGCCCCGAACGGCTCGAAGAACGCCACCTGGGGCTTGACGACGGCCGCCACCGGGGCCAGCGCCTCGACGCAGAGATCGGCGAACGCCGACAGCCCGTCGACGTCCACCGACAGACCCCACTCGTCGAGCAGCGCCGCGTGTGGATCGATCCCCGCGCACAGACGCCCGCGTTCGGCGACCGCACGGGCGTAACGGCCCCCGAAACCGGGGCCGCCCGAACCTAAGTCGCCGATACCGGACGTGTCCGTCACGACCGCCCGGCCAGGTCGGCGTGGCGATTCTGCAGCGAACGCACGCCGATGTCACCGGTCATCGCGGCCTCGATGCCCTGCACGGCGGCCGAGGCACCCTGCACCGTGGTGATACACGGGATGTTCACCGACACCGCGGCGCTGCGGATCTCGTAGCCGTCGACACGCGGGCCCGAGTTTCCGTACGGGGTGTTGATGACCATGGTCACCTCGCCGGCACGGATGATGTCGACGATGGTGCGCTGCCCCTCGGCGGCCTCGAAGTGCTTGCGCACCGTCTCGCACTTGATCCCGTTGCGGCGCAGCACGTCCGCGGTGCCCTCGGTGGCCAGGATCTCGAATCCCAGGTCGGCGAGGTGTTTGACCGGGAAGATCAGCGCCCGCTTGTCCTTGTTGGCCACCGACACGAAGATCTTGCCGCTGGTGGGCAGCGATCCGTAGGCGGCGGTCTGCGACTTGGCGAACGCGCGCCCGAAGTCCGCGTCGATGCCCATGACCTCACCGGTCGACTTCATCTCCGGGCTCAGCAGGTTGTCGACCCCGCTGCCGTCGTGACGCCGGAACCGGTTGAACGGGAGGACCGCCTCCTTCACCGAGATCGGGGCCGTCGCCGGGGCCTCTCCGCCGTCGCCGGTTGCGGGCAGGATGCCCTGCTCCCGCAGGTCGGCGATGGACGCACCGAGCATGACGCGCGCGCACGCCTTGGCCAGCGGCACGGCGGTCGCCTTGGAGACGAACGGGACCGTCCGGCTCGCGCGGGGGTTGGCCTCGAGCACGTACAGGACGTCGTCCTTGAGCGCGTACTGGACGTTGAGGAGTCCCTTCACGCCGATCCCCTTGGCCAGGGCCTCGGTCGAGGTCCGCACCATCTCGAGGTCCGCGCGTCCGAGGGTCACCGGCGGCAGCGCACACGCCGAGTCACCGGAGTGGATACCGGCCTCCTCGATGTGCTCCATCACGCCGCCGATGTAGACCTCGTCACCGTCGCACAGGGCGTCGACGTCGATCTCGATCGCGTCCTCGAGGAACCGGTCGACCAGCACCGGGTGGTCCGGGGTCAGCTCGGTCGCGCGAGAGATGTAGTCCTCCAGCGACTTCTCGTCGTAGACGATCTCCATGCCGCGACCACCGAGGACATACGACGGCCGGACGAGCACCGGGTAGCCGATCCGGGCGGCGGTATCCCGGGCCTCGTCGAAGCTCGTCGCGGTGCCGAACGCCGGAGCCGGTAGACCGGCCGCGGTCAGCACCCTTCCGAACTCACCACGGTCCTCGGCGAGGTCGATGGCGGCCGGGCTGGTGCCGACGATCGGCACGCCGGCCTCCTCGAGACGGTGCGCGAGGCCGAGGGGGGTCTGGCCGCCGAGCTGCACGATCACACCTTCGACGGTGCCCGACTGCGATTCGGCGTGGTAGACCTCGAGCACGTCCTCGAAGGTCAGCGGCTCGAAGTAGAGGCGATCGGCGGTGTCGTAGTCCGTGGACACCGTTTCCGGGTTGCAGTTGACCATGACGGTCTCGTATCCGGCGTCCGACAGCGTGAGCGCGGCGTGCACACAGGAGTAGTCGAACTCGATGCCCTGCCCGATGCGGTTGGGGCCCGACCCGAGGATCAGCACCTTGGGCCGGTCGGTCTGCGGGGCGATCTCGCTGGTCGCCCCGGGATCGAGCTCGTAGCTCGAGTAGTGATACGGCGTCTTCGCCTCGAACTCGGCGGCGCAGGTGTCCACGGTCTTGTAGACGGGACGCACGCCCAGCTCGATCCGCCGTGCGCGAATGGCCGCCTCATCGGCGAAATCCGTTCGCAGAGCGGCGATCTGACGGTCGGAGAAGCCGGTGGACTTGGCTTCGCGCAGCAACGCCTCGTCCAGTGTGTCGGCGTCGCGGATCTCCGCACCGAGCGCGGCGATCCCGCCGATCTCGGCGAGGAACCACGGATCGATCGCGGTGGCCTCGTAGAGGTCCTCGATCGTCGCGCCGGCCTCGAAGGCGAGCATCAGCTTGTACAGCCGCCCGTCCCGGGGCGTCTTGACGTCCTCGAGCAGCGCGGGCAGGTCGACGGTCGCCGGGTCGGGACGGTTGGGCTCGGCCCAGAAACCGCCCGCCTTGGTCTCCAGCGACCGCATGACCTTGCCCAGGGCCTCGGCGAAGCTCCGGCCGAGGCTCATCGCCTCGCCGACCGACTTCATCGTCGTGGTGAGGGTGTCGTCGGCGCCCGGGAACTTCTCGAACGCGAACCGGGGCGCCTTGACCACGACGTAGTCGAGGGTGGGCTCGAAGCAGGCCGGAGTCTCCTTGGTGATGTCGTTGACGATCTCGTCGAGGCTGTAGCCGATCGCGAGTTTCGCGGCGATCTTGGCGATCGGGAAGCCGGTGGCCTTCGACGCCAGTGCCGACGACCGCGACACCCGCGGGTTCATCTCGATGACGACGAGGCGACCGTCGCGCGGGTCCTGCGCGAACTGGATGTTGCAGCCGCCGGTGTCGACGCCGACCTCACGCAGGATGTCGATCGAGAGGTCCCGCATGATCTGGTACTCGCGGTCGGTGAGCGTCATCGCCGGGGCGACCGTCACCGAGTCGCCGGTGTGGACGCCGACCGGGTCCAGGTTCTCGATCGAGCAGACGACGACCACGTTGTCGCGGTTGTCGCGCATGAGCTCGAGTTCGTATTCCTTCCACCCGAGGATCGATTCCTCGATGAGGACGTTCGCGGTGGGCGAGGCGGCGAGGCCACCACCGGCGATCCGGTCGAGGTCCTTGTCGTCGTAGGCCATACCCGAGCCGAGGCCGCCCATGGTGAACGACGGGCGCACGACGACCGGGAAACCGAGATCGGCGACGGTGTCGCGGACCTCGTCCATCGTGTGGCACACGCGCGACCGCGCGCTCTCGCCGCCGACCTTCTCGACGATGTCCTTGAACATCTGCCGGTCCTCGCCGCGCTGGATGGCGTCGAAGTCGGCACCGATCAGCTCGATGCCGTACTTCTCCAGCGAGCCGCGATCATGCAGGGCGACCGCGGTGTTCAGCGCCGTCTGACCGCCGAGGGTCGCGAGGACGGCGTCGATGGGATGTCCCGCGTCGCGCTCGGCCTCGATCACCTTCTCCACGTACTCGGCCGTGATCGGCTCGATGTAGGTGGCGTCGGCGAACTCCGGATCGGTCATGATCGTGGCCGGGTTGGAGTTCACCAGGCTGACCCGCAGGCCCTCGGCCTTGAGCACCCGACACGCCTGGGTGCCGGAGTAGTCGAATTCGCAGGCCTGGCCGATGACGATCGGTCCGGAGCCGATGACCAGGACGTGGTTGATGTCTTCGCGGCGCGGCATCAGGCACTCGCTCCTTGCTCACGGTCGCCCTCGAGCAGGGTGACGAACTTGTCGAACAGGTACGCGGCATCGTGGGGTCCGGCGGCCGCCTCCGGGTGGTACTGCACGGAGTAGGCGCGGCCGGAGAGCAACTCGACGCCCTCCACCGTGCCGTCGTTGGCGCAGACGTGGCTGACGCGCGCGCGGCCGAAGTCGGAGTCGAACTCCTCCCCCGCCTCGCCCTCGAGCGCGAAGCCGTGGTTCTGCGAGGTGATCGACACCTTGCCGGTGGCGTGGTCGACGACCGGGATGTTGATGCCCCGGTGCCCGAACTTCATCTTGTACGTCGAGCGGCCGAGTGCGCGGCCCAGGATCTGGTTGCCGAAGCAGATGCCGAACAGCGGGATGTCCCGGCCGAGAACCCCGCGGGTGAGTTCGACGATGTCGTCGGCGGTGGCCGGGTCGCCGGGACCGTTGGAGAGGAACACCCCGTCCGGCTTGAGGTCGGCGATGGCGTCGAGCGCGACGGTCGCCGGCAGCACGTGGGTGCGGACGCCGCGTTCGGCGAACATGCGCGGTGTGTTGGTCTTGATCCCCAGATCGATCGCGGCCACCGTGAAACGGTGCTGGTCGAGGGGTTCGACGACGTAGCCGCTGTCGGTGGTCACCTCGTCGGCCAGCCGGGCGCCCTTCATGTCCGGCTGGTTGCGCACGCGGGAGACGAGTTCGTCGGTGTCGGCGAGCGCCGGGCCGGAGAAGATCCCGGCCTTCATCGACCCGTGGTCGCGGAGGATGCGTACCACGGTGCGGGTGTCGATGCCGCCGATCCCGACGATGCCCTGGCGGTCCAGTTCCTCCTCGAGGGAGGTCGTCGCGCGCCAGTTGGAGACGCGTCGGGTGGGGTTGCGCACGGCGTACCCCGCCACCCAGATCTTGCCCGAGTCACCGTCGACGCCGGTGCTCCCGGCGCTGCCCGTGCTCTCGCCGTCCTCGGTGTTCCAGCCGGTGTTGCCGATCTGCGGCGCGGTGGCCACCACGATCTGCCGGTGGTAGCTCGGATCGGTCAGGGTTTCCTGATAGCCGGTCATCGCGGTGCAGAACACCGCCTCGCCAAGGGTCTCGCCGACTGCGCCGTAGCTCCGGCCGGTGAACACCTGGCCGTTCTCCAGCACCAAGACCGCTGTGTTCATTCCTGTGCCCCTTGTCCACTGTCATGCGTCCCGGCGAAGGCGTTCACCCAGCCGGGGTAGATCGTTTTGTCGTCGGCGCGCAGCCCGGAGTCGATCTCGGTGCCGCTGGGCAGGACCCAGCGGATGGCGAGGACCCCGTCGGCGGTCATCACCTTGCCGGCGATACCGCGCTCCGTCCGGACCGCGGTGATCGACTCGCGCGGGATCCAGATGTCGCTCGCGCCCTGACGTGCGATGAGGATGCCCGTCTCGAATTCGGTCAGCACCGACGACGCGCGGTCACCGATGTCACCCACGGTCACCCGGTTCTGCCAGCTCGGCGCCATGGTGCTGCCGAGGTAGAGGCCGGTGTCTGGACCTCTGAGCACGGCGCCCGGGTCCGCGGGTATCACCGGGAGTGCACCGATCGCGTCCGCCTGCGCCGCGGTCTTCTTCTGATTCCCGGTGGCCAGCAGGTAGAACACCGAGACCACGCCGATGGCGAGCAAGGCGACGACGCCGATGAACCACGCGTTGAACACGATTTTGCCGTATCCGAGCACCGAGGCGATCACCGAGGCGATCACCAGCACCGCGAGGATCGCCGGCACCACCCCACGCCTGGAGATCGCGGTCATCGGGTCACCTCACCGTCGCGGGCGGTCACGACGCCGCGCAGCACGGTCGCGGTGATCGTGGCGGGCATGGTCATGGCCTCGAACGGGGTGTTGGCCGACAGGCTCGCCAGGTCGGGACCGTGCACCACCCAGGACGTCTCGGGATCGACGACGGTCAGGTTCGCCGGCTCGCCGACCTCGATCGGACGGCCCTGATCGGTGAGTTCGACGATCTGCGCGGGCCGCTCGCTCATGACGCGCGCGACGCCGCGCCAGTCGAGGAGGCCGGGCTTCACGAGGGTCTGGACGATGATGGGCAGCGCGGTCTGCAGGCCGAGCATCCCGGGCTTGGCCTGGGCGAACTCGCAGCACTTCTCCTGCGCGGCATGCGGGGCGTGGTCGGTGGCCACACAGTCGACGATCCCCTCGGCCAGCGCCTGCCGCAACGCCGTCTTGTCGCGGACCTCGCGCAGCGGCGGATTGACCTTGTTCACCGGGTCGTAGGTGTGGAGAACCGAGTCGTCGAGCAACAGGTGGTGTGGCGTCACCTCGGCGGTGATCGCGATCCCCTGGTCCTTGGCCCAGCGCAACAGTTCGACGGTGCCCTCGGTGGAGGCGTGGCAGATGTGGATCCGGGCGCCGGCGTCGCGCGCGAGGAGGGCGTCGCGGATGACGATGGACTCCTCGGCGGCGCGGGGCCAGCCCGCCAGGCCCAGGCGTGAGGCCGTCGGCCCCTCGTTGGCGACGGCACCGACGGTCAGCCGCGGCTCCTCGGCGTGCTGGGCGATGAGGACGCCGAGACCGGTCGCGTACTCCAGCGCGCGACGCATCAGGAGCGGGTCGTCGACGCACTTGCCGTCGTCGCTGAACATCCGGACGCCGGCGGCACCGGCGGCCATCATGCCCATCTCGGCGAGTTGCTTGCCGGCGAGACCGACGGTGACCGCGCCGACCGGGTACACGTCGACGAGTCCGACCTCGCGCCCGGACCGCCACACGTTGTCGGTGACGGTCGAGTTGTCGGCAACCGGACTGGTGTTGGCCATCGCGAAGACCGCGGTGTAACCGCCCAGCGCCGCGGCCGCCGAGCCCGAGCGGATCGTCTCGGTGTCCTCACGACCCGGTTCACGCAGGTGAGTGTGGAGGTCGACGAAACCGGGCAGCAGCACGCCACCCCTGCCGTCGATCGTCTCGGTGCCCTCGGGAGCGGTGACCGCCGAGCCCATCTCGCTGATGACGCCGTCGACGACGAGGACATCGATCGGGTCTCCCTCGCCATACGGGCGGACGGCACTGATGACGACGGACCCGGTCTGCGGTACGGATCCGGTGGAGGCGCTCACTGTCCAACTCCTGCAATGGTGTCGAGGGGGGTCATAGGTGGGCTCCCGCGGAATCCGAACCGACGAGCAGGCGGAAGAGAACCGCCATCCGGACGTGCACACCGTTGCGGACCTGTTCGAGAACGGTGGCCTTGGGCGAATCGGCCACCGAGTAGCCGATCTCCATGCCGCGCAGCATCGGCCCGGGATGCAGGACCACCGCGTCGTCGTGCAGCAGTCCCAGGCGGCGGTCGTTCAGCCCGAATCGGACCGAGTACTCGCGGGCACTCGGGAAGAACCCGCCGTTCATGCGTTCGGCCTGGACCCGGAGCATCATCACCGCGTCGACGGCGGGGAGTTCGGCGTCGAGGCTCCCCGAGACGCTCACCGGCCACTCGTCGACGCCGACCGGCAACAGCGTCGGGGGCGCCACCAGGACGACCTCGGCGCCGAGCGTCGACAGCAGATGGGCGTTCGACCGCGCGACACGGGAATGGATGATGTCGCCCACGATCGCGATGCGCCTGCCCTCGAGCGACCCGAGGCGCTGGCGGAGCGTCAGCGCGTCGAGCAGCGCCTGGGTGGGATGCTCGTGTGTCCCGTCACCGGCGTTGATCACCGCGGGGCCGTCGCCGTCCGGCGTCGTCGTCCAGTCGGCGATCTGGGCCGGCGCACCCGAGGCCGGGTGCCGGACGATCAGCGCGTCGGCGCCGGCCGCGTGCAGGGTCTTGGCCGTGTCGCGCAACGATTCCCCTTTGCCCGCAGAGGAACTCGAGGCACTGACGTTGATGACGTCGGCGCTCATCCACTTGCCCGCGACCTCGAAGGAGACCCTGGTGCGGGTGGAGTTCTCGTAGAACACGGTCATCACCGTGCGCCCGCGCAGCGTCGGCAGCTTACGAACCTCGCGCCCGGTGAGGGCCTGTTCGAAACGTTCGGCGTCGTCGAGGAGGGCGGTGGCGTCGTCGCGGCTGAGGTCTTGGGTCGACAGCAGGTGCCGCATCACGAATCACTTTCTGCTGCAGCCGAACTCGATGCCGACCCGAGGACGACCTCGTCGATGCCGTCGTGCTCGACGAGGTGCACCGAGACCTGCTCGTCGCGGGCGGTCGGGATGTTCTTGCCGACATAGTCTGCGCGCAACGGGAGTTCGCGATGGCCGCGGTCGACGAGGACCGCGAGTTGAACGGCCGCGGGACGACCGAGATCACGCAGCGCGTCGAGCGCCGCGCGCACCGTCCGCCCGGAGTAGAGGACGTCGTCGACGAGGATCACGATCGCGTTGTCGACGCCGCCGGCCGGCACCATCGTCCGCTCGAGCGGACGGTGCGGCTTACCGCGCAGATCGTCGCGGTACAGCGTGATGTCGAGGTAACCCACCGGTACGTCGACGCCCGCGAACTCACCGATCTTGCCACCCAGCCGGGTGGCGAGAGATGTTCCGCGAGTGGGGATTCCGATGAGAACGACGCGGGGTGCGTCGGGCGAGTCCAGAGCAGTCTTCTCGATGACCTGGTGTGCGACACGGGCAATCGTGCGCGACACGTCAGCGGCATCGAGCAGCACCCTGGGAGCGGGGCTGGCCACAGCCGACCTCCTTCTCCGCCTCTCGGGACGGATCGTTAAAGGATGTCTGTCTCGCGACACTCTACACCGGGCGGCGACGCGGACGAATTCCCGCGACCTACGCCACACCCGGTGCGGATCAGTTCGGCTCCGGCCGTCCGGGTGCGGCACCACCGGGCTCGGCGGACGCGGCCGCGCGGACCTGCGGAGCGAGTTCGGCGATCTTGGCCAGCACCCCGTTGACGAAGGCCGGCGAGTCATCGGTGGACAGTTCCTTGGCGAGCTCCACCGCCTCGTCGACGACCACGATCGTGTCGACGTCGAGAGAGTTGAAGAGCTCCCAGGTCGCCAGGCGCATGATCGCGCGGTCGACCGCCGGGAGTCGTTCGAGGGTCCAGTCCCGCAGGTACGAGGAGATGACCGCGTCGACCTGCGCCTGATCGTCGGCGAGGCCCTGGATCACGGTCGCGGTGTAGTCGTGGATCGAGCCGACGCTCTCGTCGGATCGGACGTACTCGCGGCGTTCGGCGACGAGCTGCGCGGGACTGACCCCCTTGGCCTCGGCCTCGAAGAGCAGGTCCACCGCGCGGCGCCGCGCCTTGTGTCGGGTTCCGGGTTGTTTCACAGGTCAGGAGTTGACGCGGCCGAGATAGCTGCCGTCGCGCGAGTCGACCTTGAGCTTGTCACCGGTGTTGATGAACAGCGGCACCTGGATCTCGGCGCCGGTCTCGAGGGTGGCCGGCTTGGTGCCGCCGGTCGAGCGGTCGCCCTGGAGTCCGGGATCGGTCTGGGCGACGATCAGCTCGACGGTGACCGGGAGCTCGACGAACAGCGGGTTGCCCTCGTTCAACGACACCTGCACGGTCATGTTCTCCAGCAGGAAGCGCGCACCGTCGCCGACGGTGGCCGGCGGCAGTGAGAACTGCTCGTAGTCCTGCGAGTCCATGAACACGTAGTCGGTGCCGTCGTTGTAGAGGAAGGTCATGTCACGACGGTCGACGGTGGCGGTCTCGACCTTGACGCCGGCGTTGAAGGTCTTGTCGACGGTCTTGCCGCTCAGCACGTTCTTGATCTTGGTACGCACGAACGCAGGCCCCTTGCCCGGCTTGACGTGCTGGAACTCCATGATCTGCCAGAGCTGGTCGTCCATGCGCAGCACGAGGCCGTTCTTGAAGTCGGCGGTGGATGCCATGTGGTATTCGTTCCCTTGCAGTCAGATGACGGTGAATGTCTTGTCGGTGGCGGTCAGCAGGTCGGGGTCGCCGTCGGTGACCACCAGAGTGTCCTCGATCCGGACCCCGCCCCATCCGGGCAGATAGACACCGGGCTCCACGGTGACCGCAGCACCGCATGGCAGTGTACCCGCCGCGAGTTTGCCGATTCCCGGCGCTTCGTGGATCTGCAACCCCACCCCGTGGCCGAGACCGTGCACGTAGTGCTCGCCGTGTCCGGCGTCGTCGATCACGTCCCGGGCCGCCGCGTCGACCGCCCGGAGGTCGGCGCCGGGCGTCAGCGCCGCCCGGCCCGCGGTCTGCGCGGTCGCGACGAGCTCGTAGAGGTCTCGCTGCCACGACGCGGCGCGCCTCAGGACGAAGGTCCGCGTCATGTCCGAGTGATACCCGCCGACGACCGACCCGAAGTCGATCTTGACGAGATCGCCGTCGGCGAGGGCGGTGTGGGTGGGCCGGTGGTGAGGGATCGCCGAGTGCGCGCCGGCCGCCACGATCGTCTCGAAGGCGATGCCGTCGGCCCCGAGCCGGTACATCTCCCACTCGAGGGCACGTGCGACCTGACGTTCGGTCGTCCCGGCCCGCAGCACGCCGTCGGCGACGATCTGCGCCAGGGCGGCGTCGCCGATCGCGCACGCCGCCCGCAGCAGTTCGATCTCCCCCGGGTCCTTGACCGCGCGCAGGTTCTGCACGACCCCGGACATGCCGACCAGCTCGACCCCGGAGTCCCCGACGGCGGTGGACAGCGCCCGATGCCCGGCCACCGTCTCGGTGTCGGACTCGAAGCCGACGCGACCCGCCCCGGCGGTCCGTGCGTGGTCGACGAGCGCACGGACCACCGCGCGTTCGATGATCGGTTCGACGTCGGGCACCTGTTCGGCGACCTGGGTGAGGTAGCGGCCGTCGGTGGCGATCCGATCGCCCGCGGGATCGTCGACGTCGATCAGCACAGCGGCATTCGAGCCGGTGAAACCGGTCAGATAGCGGACGTTGACGAGGTCGGAGACGACGAGGAACGAGACCGGGTCGGCTGCGGATCGCAGCTCGGTACGCAACCGGTCGCGGCGGCCACCGGTGTCATGGATGATCGGCACCCCCGCCACGCTACGGCGGGCGTCCGAACCGCGCGAACCCGACCACTTCGACCAGGTGTGTCCGCTGTCACGCGACCCGTGCGTAAGATGACGCGCATGTCTTCGTGGTTGGTGCGCGGTCTGACGATGACCGCAGTTCACGTCCTCGCCCGCGTGTTGCTCGGGTTCGCAGTGGTCCAGGCGCCGCTGAACTCGACCGTCTGGCGCACCATCGCGATCGCCGTCGTCGTCCTCATCGCCCTGGTGTGGGGTGGTTACGACGGTATCCGCGACGCCCGCGCGAACCCGGATCCCGACGACTACGAGGACCTCACCGTGCGCTGGCTGCAGGCCGGTGTCCTGGCGGGTGTCCTCGCCGGGCTGATCTCCTGGATCCTCGGCACGGTCGTCCTCGCCGGCATCGGGCAGGCCAGCCTGTTCGTCGAACTCATCGCCGGTGCGTCGTTCACCGCACTGCTCGTCTTCGTCCCGGCCTTCGTCGGCGCGGCGATCGGTCGCTTCCTCGTCCGGCGCGACCAGAACAAGAACGCCGCCGACGACGACTGGTCGGTCCACGAGGACGGCACCTCCACCGACGCGGACGCGCCGACCCAGCGCATCCGCTGAGGCGGCACCGGTCGTGACCGCCGGCTGACGGCACCGGGTCCTAGAGCAGTACCGAGGTGCTCTTCGACGCCGGTCCGCCGGCCACCGCGGAGTAGGCGGCCGCGATCAGCCCGGGGTCCGGCCCTTCGAGTCGGCCGGGCTTGGCCAGCCCGTCCAGGACCACGAAGCGCAACACACCCGAGCGGTTCTTCTTGTCCCCCGCCATGCCCTGCAGGAGATCGGCGAACGCATCCGGGTCATAGGTCGTGGGGAGCCCCACGAGATCAAGGATCGCCTTGTGCCGATCCGCCGTGGCGTCGTCGAGGCGCCCCGCCAGGCGGGAGAGCTCGGCGGCGAACACGAGGCCCACCGACACCGCCGCGCCATGACGCCAGCGGTAGCGCTCACGGCGCTCGATTGCATGTCCCAGGGTGTGGCCGTAGTTGAGGATCTCGCGCAGCGACGACTCCTTGAGGTCGGCCGAGACCACGTCCGCCTTGACCTGGACCGAGCGGCGGATGAGCTCTGGGAGCACCCCCGACGTCGGGTCGAGGGCGGCCTCGGGATCGGCCTCGATGATGTCGAGGATCGTGGGATCGGCGATGAAGCCGGTCTTGATGACCTCCGCGAGCCCGGCGACGATCTCGTTGCGCGGGACGGTCTCCAGGGTGCCGATGTCGATCAGCACGGCGTCGGGCTCGTGGAACGACCCGACGAGGTTCTTGCCCGCCTCGGTGTTGATGCCGGTCTTGCCGCCGACGGCGGCGTCGACCATCGCCAGCAGCGTGGTCGGGATGTGGATGACCCCGATGCCGCGCATCCAGGTGGCCGCGACGAACCCGGCGAGATCGGTGGCGGCTCCGCCGCCGAGGCTGATCACCTTGTCGTTGCGCTTGAGGCCGATCCGGCCGAACACCTCCCAGCAGAAGGACGCGACCGAGAGGTCCTTGCCGTCCTCGGCGTCCGGGATCTCGATCCGATGGGCGTCGAACCCCTTCTCCGCCAAGAACTCTCGAACCTGCTCGGCTGTTTTGGCCAGCGGCGGCTGATACAGGATCGCAATGCGGTCGGCACCCTGTGCAGCTGCGGCCACCTCGCCGAGGAGTCCCCGGCCGATGATCACGTCGTAGGGCGCGCCGGCGTTGACGCGGATGGCCACCGGTTCGGTCCCTGCGGGTTCGTTCCCGGCCTGGTCGTTCCCGGGCTGTTCGTTCCCGGGCTGTTCGTTCACTGACATTCTCGGCTTCCTCACATCAGTTCGCGGGCGAGTCGGACGACGACGGCATCGGCCACGGTGTCGGGGTCGGCGTCGGCATCGACGTCGAAGGTGCACATCGCCTCGTAGGTGGCCGTCCGTTCGGCGAGCAGTTCGGCGTACCGGGCGGCAGGGTCCGCCGACGCCAGGAGCGGGCGATCGGTCCCGGAGACGCGCTCGTATCCGCGCTCGGGCGAGACCCGAAGGTATACAACGCGATGATCGGTCAGGGCCTCCCGGACACCGGCGGTGGTGACCGCTCCGCCGCCGAGCGACACCACGCCACCATGGTTGTCCAGGACGTCGGTGACGACGTTCTCCTCGATCGTCCGGAACGCCTCGACGCCATCGGACACGAAGATCTCCGGGATGCTGCGCCCGGTCCGTCGGACGAGCTCGACATCGGTGTCGATGAAGTCGACGCCGAGCCGATCGGCGAGCACGCGCCCGACCGTGGACTTCCCGGCCCCCATGAAGCCGATCAGCACGGCCGCCGGACGACGACCCGTCGTCGTACGCGTCGGGGTCGGGGGCGGGGTCGGCGGTACCGGGGGCTGGGTCATGCCCGGGGCGGGCGCGCGTCGACGGCAGCCCGGTAGGCGGCGAGATTCGCGGCGGTCTCGGTGACCGAGTCCCCGCCGAACTTCTCCAGCGCGGCTTGGGCCACGACGAGTGCGACCATCGCCTCGGCGACCACACCCGCCGCGGGCACGGCGCAGACGTCGGAACGCTGGTGGATCGCGCTGGCCGTCTCCCCCGTCGACATGTCGATCGTCGACAGTGCGCGCGGCACCGTCGAGATCGGCTTCATGGCGATGCGTACGCGGAGGTCCTCGCCGTTGGTCATGCCGCCCTCGAGCCCGCCGGCACGGTTGGTCGAGCGCAGCACACCGTCGGCGCCGGGCACCATCTCGTCATGGGCCTCGCTGCCTCGGCGGCGGGCGGTGGTGAAGCCGTCGCCGACCTCGACGCCCTTGATGGCCTGGATGCCCATCAGCGCGGCCGCCAGTCTGGCGTCCAGTCGGGTCTCACCGCTCACGTGCGAACCGAGGCCGACCGGCACTCCGGTCGCGACGATCTCGACCACGCCGCCGAGGGTGTCGCCGTCCTTCTTCGCCGCCTCGATCTCGGCGATCATCGACTTCTCGGCGTCGGAGTCGAAGGCGCGGACCGGACTGGCGTCGATGGCTTCGAGGTCGGAGATGCGGGGTGGCGGACCGACATACGGATCGCTCGCGCCGATCGAGATGACGTGGGAGACGATGTCGATGCCGAGCACCTGACGGAGGAAGTTACGGGCGACGGTGCCGGCCGCGACGCGTGCCGCGGTCTCCCGAGCGCTGGCGCGTTCGAGCACCGGGCGGGCGTCGTCGAAGCCGTACTTGAGCATGCCCGAGTAGTCGGCGTGGCCGGGCCGGGGACGGGTCAGCGGTGCGTTGCGGGCGCTGCCCTCGAGTTCGGCGGCGTCCACGGGGTCGGCTGCCATCACCGTCTCCCACTTGGGCCACTCGGTGTTGCCGATCTCGATGGCGACCGGGCCGCCCATGGTCTGGCCGTGGCGGACCCCGCCGAGCACAGTCACCTTGTCGGCCTCGAACTTCATCCGAGCACCGCGGCCGTAGCCGAGTCGGCGGCGAGCCAGTTGCTCGCCGATGTCGGACGAGGTGACCTCGACGCCGGCCACCATGCCCTCGACGATGGCGACCAGGGCGGGACCGTGGGATTCTCCGGCAGTTATCCAGCGCAACACAGTGGACGATTGTTCCATGCTCCCGCACCCCGTCCGACGGCGGCGCCGAACCACGGGTAGCTCCTGTCACAGCAGACCGGCGACGACGATCGTCGCGGCGACGAGCGCCGGTCCGTGCGGATGCGCGCCCGTACCGGCGGGGTCCCGCCGACCCATCCGGTCGGTGACCACCGTGCCCGCCGCGATGAGCGAGGCGAGCGCCACCACGAGAAGCGCGGCATCCCAGCGCAGGGCGAGCGCACCGCAGGCCGCGGCGAGCTTGACGTCTCCGCCGCCGCACCATCGCATGCCGAACGCGAACGCGTACGGGGTCGCCGCCGTCAGTGCGGCCACCGCCGCCCCCGGATGAACCAGGCACGCGCCCATCGCACCGCAGATGCCCGGCCAGACGAGCACGTTCGGGATCCGGTGGGTGTCGGCATCGGTCACGGCGATGACCGACAGCCACAGCAAGATCACGCACTCGCCCATGGGCCGAGCATGGCGCGACATCGGCACCTCGCCGCCGGTCCGTTCACAAGCCCCACATCCTGTGGACGGTCTCGGAACGACCAGGCGTCAGTCTGCGCTCAGGGCCTCGATCATCGCCTCGCGGGGCGCGGGGAGCCCGGTGAACAGCTCGACCTGCCGGAAGGCCTGGTTGACCAGCATGACCAGACCGCCGACGACGGTTCCGCCGGCCGCGTCGACCGCGGTCGCGAGAGGCGTCGGCCAGGGGTCGTAGATCACGTCCACGACCTTGCGCGCCCGCGCCACCGCCGATGTCAGGCAGGCGGCCGCCTGGGCGGGCACGGTCGACACGACGACCGCGGAGTCGCGGCACCGGCGGTCGAGGGGCTCGCCGGGTTCGAAGGGCAGGATGTCGCCGCTCATGCCCAACCGTTCACAGAGGTCGAGGACGGGTGCGGCGCGCCCGGCGTCTCGGGCGACGACCACGACGTCGGTGACGCCGGCGTCGTCGAGCGCCATGATCGTCGGCAGGGCGGTTCCGCCCGCCCCGACGACCACGGCGAGAGGTGTTGTCCCGGAATCAATGTCGGCACCGATCGCGAGATCGTTGAGGGCACCCGACATGCCGTCGATGTCGGTGCAGTCGGCGCGCCATCCGGACGGCACCCGGACGAGGGTGTTGGCCGACCCGACCAACTCCGCGCGCTCGGTGCGTTCGGTGGCGAAGTCGAGGGCAGCGCGTTTGTTCGGCATGGTGACCGAGAACCCGATGAAGTCGGCGTCCGCGCGGGAGACGATCTCCGGCAGGCGCTCGGCGGTGCACTCGATCCGGTCGTACCGCCAATCGGCGAGCCCCAGCGCCCGATAGGCGGCGAGATGGACGCGCGGTGACCGCGAATGGGTGATCGGCGAACCCAGGACCGCGGCCCGACGGTGGTCGCCGTGCGGGGAACGGACGTCGGCGGGCACGGTGTTCACGGCGGGTCCGCTGGTCACTGACTACATCCCGTGGCCACCAGCTTGTTGCGGCAGGCGACCTCGCGATTGCGCTTGTGGTCTTCGAAGGTGTTGGCGAACAACGTGGTCCCGGCGGTGTCGACGGTGACGAAGTACAGCCAGCCCCCCGGGGCGGGGTCGAGCATCGCCTCGAGAGCCGGTACGCCCACCGCCGCGATCGGTGTGGGCGGCAACCCCTTGTAGCGGTAGGTGTTCCATTCGTTGTCGTTCTTGTACGCCTCGCCGTGCACATCGATGTTCGTGATGTCGGCGGTGTAGTTCTGCGTCGAGTCCATCTGCAGCAGCTGGTCGCGGTCGAGGCGGTTGCGGATGACCCGCGCGACCTTCGGCGCGTCCTCGACGTGGCGGACCTCACGCTCCACGATCGACGCCGCGATCAGCGTCTCGTACGGCTCGAGCCCGGAGTTGTTGCGGTCCAGCAGTCCCCACTGCTCGAACATCGACCCGCTCTGGGAGATCATCTCCTGCAGGATCTGCGTGGCGGTGTGATCGGGTTCCACGCGCTCCCAGGTGGTCGGTGCGATCAGCCCTTCGATTCGACGGTGATCGCCTGTCATCCCGGCGACGTTCTGACGGGCCCATTCGGGTACGCCGAGTTCCTCCGGCGTGGCCTCGGCCGCGGCCTTCTCGAGGTCGGCGACGGTCACACCCTCCTGCTGACCGTTGACCGAGAACGACGTGGCGTTCTCGATCAGCTGGAAGATCCCCGGGGTGACCTTGCCGTCGATACCGGTCTTCGAATCGAGTTGCAGCCCCGGCGGGATCACCACTCGCCCGACACGGTGCTCGGCTCCGTCGTCGGTGAGCATCTCCACGGCGGTGGTCGCCGGAATCTGGGTGCGCATCTTGTACAGCCCGCCGGAGATCGGCTGTCCGCCGGCGGCATCGACGAACGCCCGCACGCTGCCGACCACGTCGGCGTCGACGAGGATGCGGCCGAAGTCGGCGAGTGTGGAGTTGTCCGGGATGTCGACGACGACGTCGCCCGCACCGGCGGCGTTGGTGTAGTCCTTGCGGGACTCGAGCAGGCCGGTCGCGCGCACGCCGTAGTAGCCGACGCCGGTGATCAGCGCGAGCATGAAGACGATCGCGATCGCCAGCACCGCACGACGCTTCCCGCGGCTGCGCTTGCGGCGCGGAGCCCGGCGCGTCTGCTGCGCTGCCTCGGCGTCGTCGACCCCGGCCCACCAGTCGTCGTGCTCCTCGGCCTCCCGGACGGGTGCAGGGGTGACCGGGCCCGGGTCGCGCACCGTACGCGCGGTGTCGGCAGGCCGGTCCTGGCGCGGGTCGCCGTAGCTCTCTTCGGCGTAGCTCTCTTCGGGGTAGTGCTCGTCGCCGTGGTGTTCGTCGCGGTAGTTCTCGTTGCCGTAGCCAGGGTCGGCGTAGTCGTCCTGCTCTTTCCCCGCGGATTCGTATCCGGCGGGGGCAGAACGGAATCCCTCGTTGCGGGCGCCACGGACGGGCGGTTCGGGAGTGGCCGGGCGAGCCATCGTGAAGTCGGTGTCGACGTCGTCATCGACCCGCGGCCGCTGAGGCGGGGCCGGTCGAGGCGGGGCGGGGGGCGGCGTGGGTGCCTGTCCCGGCGGGATGCGGACCGGTGTCGCGCGCGGTCCGGGCGTCCCGGTGACCGGTCGCGCCTGTTCGGCCGGCGGGACGGGCGGCGGGGCCGGCCGACGACCGGCCGAGTCCCCGGATTCCGGGCCGGTCCGACGCCGACGGTGCCGCGTGTGCGGGGACCCGGCGGCCGGCTGGGTGAAGTACCGCAGACGCTCGGGGTCCATGCCCTCGGTGCGGCGGCCCTGGCCGTCGCGGTGGCGTGTGCGACGCCGATCGTCGGTCACCGGAGGCTCCCCTGACTCACCGTCGTGCATCCAACCACCCCTGAAGAATAGCGACCGCCGCGGCCTGGTCGATCACCGCGCGTGAGGACTTCACCGTCCGGCCGCTGGCGTGCAGTGCCTGCTGTGCGGTCACCGTCGTGAAACGTTCGTCGTGCCAGTGCACCGCCACCGGGTCGATCCGGGTCGCGAGACGGTCCCCGAAGGCACGCGCGGTCTCCGCCGCCGCGCCCGCGGTGTTCTTGAGGGTCTTCGGCAGCCCCACGACCACGCCGACGGCCTCGTACTCGGCGACCAGGGCGGCGATCCGGTCGAGATCGTCTGCGCCCGTGGGAGT
Organism: Gordonia sp. G4; assembly: GCF_057770005.1. Lineage (NCBI taxonomy): Bacteria > Bacillati > Actinomycetota > Actinomycetes > Mycobacteriales > Gordoniaceae > Gordonia > Gordonia sp. G4. The sequence continues at coordinate 4,049,130 of NZ_CM173442.1, read as the reverse complement.
CCGACGCACGGTCTCGACCGGCGTGGCGAGGATGCCGTCGGGGTCACACACGGCGACGCCGATCCGCACGCTCCCGACGTCGATGCCGAGGAGTCGTCCTCGGGTCCGCGGCGCAGCGTCGGGCCGGGCTTGCGGGTCGGGCATCAGGCGACGAACTCACGGATGCGGATCAGCGCGGCGTCGATCCCGGACGGATCGGTGCCGGCGCCCTGGGCCAGGTCCGGCTTGCCACCGCCACGGCCGCCGAGCAGCGGCGCGACCTCCTTGACGAGGTCGCCGGCCTTGATCCCGGCATCACGGGCGGCCGCGGTGGTGGCGATCACGAACGGCACCTTGGCCTCCGGCCCGTCACCGCTCGGCGAGAAGAGCGCTATCACCGCCTGGCGGTCGGCGACCCGGCCACGAAGGTCGGTCACCACCGAACGTAGCCCGTTGGCGTCCAGGCCCGGCACCCGGCCCTCGACCACGAGGGTGGCACCGACGGTCGTCGCGGTGTCGAGGAGACCGGACACCGCGGCCCGCGCGGCTTCGGCACGCACCCGCTCGAGTTCCTTCTCGGCGTCGCGCAGTTTGGTGACGAGCTGCTCGACGCGCCCGGGCACCTCCTCCGACGGCACCTTCAACGACGAGGCCAGGCCGGCGAGCAGAGCCCGCTCCTTCGACAGGAATCGGAACGAGTCCATGCCGACATACGCCTCGACGCGCCGGACCCCGGAACCGACCGAGGACTCTCCGATCAGTGTGATCGGTCCGATCTGCGACGACGACGCGACGTGCGTGCCGCCGCACAGCTCCATCGAGAAGGGCCCGCCGATCTCGACGACGCGGACGACGTCACCGTAGTTCTCGCCGAACAGCGCCATCGCGCCCATCGCCTTGGCCTCGGACAGCCCGGTCTCGAATGTGTTGACCTGGTAGTTCGCCTCGACCGCGGCGTTGCTGATCTCCTCGATCTCGCGGCGCTGGGCCTCGGTCACCGGACCGGTGGCATTGAAGTCGAAACGCAGGTAGCCGGGACGGTTCAGCGAACCGGCCTGTGTCGCACCGGGGCCGAGGACCTCGCGGAGCGCGGCGTGGACCATGTGGGTCCCCGAGTGCCCCTGGGTGGCGCCGTGCCGCCACGCCGTGTCGACCGCAGCCAGGACCTCGTCGCCCTCCTCGATCTCGCCCTCGTCGATGCGCACCTTGTGCAGCCACACCGATTTGCCGACCTTCTGCACGTCGGTGACCGACATGCGCACACCCGAGCCGGTGGTGATGGTGCCGACGTCGGCCATCTGACCGCCGGATTCGGCGTAGAGCGGCGTCCGGTCGAGGACGACCGTCAGTTCCTGTCCGGCGGACGCGGCGGGCAGCCGGGCACCGTCGGCGACGAGGCCGAGCACCCGCGCCTCCGACACGAGCTCGTCGAAACCGGTGAACTCGGTGGGCCCGCGGTCGAGGAAGTCGCGGTACACACTGAGGTCCGCGTGTCCGGTCTTGCGGGCGGTGGCGTCGGCCTTGGCGCGCTGCTTCTGCTCGGCCATGAGGGAGGTGAAGCCCTCCTGGTCGACCGCGAGACCGGCCTCGGCCGCCATCTCCAGGGTCAGGTCGATCGGGAAGCCGTAGGTGTCGTGCAGCGTGAAGGCGTCAGACCCACTGATGGTCGTGCGCGACGCGCTCTTGGTGGCGGTCGCCGCGTCGGCGAACAGCTTCGAACCCGCGGCGAGGGTCTTGGAGAACGAGGTCTCCTCGCCCACCGCCACGTCGACGATGTGCCGGCGCTGCGTCTCCAGCTCGGGGTACGACGGCGACATCAGGTCGATGACCTTACCGATGATCGCGCCCATGGTGGGCTCATTGTCGGCGGTACCGAGAAGACGCATCGACCGCACGACCCGGCGCAGCAGACGACGCAAGACGTACCCGCGGCCGTCGTTTCCGGGCAGCACACCGTCGCCGATCAGCATGGCCGAGGTCCGCGCGTGGTCGGCGACCACGCGGAACCGGACGTCGTCGGCGTGCGAACCGGCACCGTATGCGCGCCCGGACAGCTGCGCGGCGAGGTCGATGATCGGCTTGCACAGGTCGGTCTCGTAGACGTTGTCCACGCCCTGCAGCAGACACGCCACGCGCTCGACGCCCATGCCGGTGTCGATGTTCTGCTTGGGCAGCGGGCCCAGGATCTCGTAGTTGTCCTTGCCGCCGCCGGGACCGCGGACGTTCTGCATGAAGACGAGATTCCAGATCTCGATGTAGCGGTCCTCGTCGGCCTCCGGGCCGCCCTCGACGCCGTAGTCGGGTCCGCGGTCGTAGAAGATCTCCGAGCACGGCCCGCAGGGGCCGGGCACGCCCATCGACCAGTAGTTGTCCTTCATCCCGCGCCGCTGGATGCGCTCGGCCGGCACACCGATCTCGTCGCGCCAGATTGCCTCGGCCTCGTCGTCGTCGAGGTAGACCGTCGGCCACAGCTTCTGCGGGTCGATCCCGTAGCCGCCGTCCTCGACGCTGTTGGTCAGCAGCGTCCAGGCGAACGTGATGGCCTCGCGCTTGAAATAGTCGCCGAAGGAGAAATTGCCCGCCATCTGAAAGAAGGTGTTGTGGCGGGTGGTGATGCCGACCTCGTCGATGTCGAGGGTCCGGACACACTTCTGCACGCTGGTCGCCCGCGAGTAGGGCGGGGTCTGCTCACCCAGGAAGAACGGCTTGAACGGGACCATGCCGGCGTTGACGAACAGGAGGTTGGGATCGTCGAGCAGCAACGAAGCGCTCGGCACCTCGGTGTGCCCGGCCTTGATGAAGTGGTCCAGAAAGCGCTTCCGGATGTCATGCGTCTGCACTGTGGGTCTCGTCCTCGCCGTTGGTGGTAGCGGCCGTTGATGTCGCGACATCCCAGACTACCGTCGGCGGGTCGCCGCAGAGCGGAGGGACTCTCGACCGCGACGACGTCGTCGCGGACCGTCAGCGGGACCGGCGCCGTGAGACCGCGCCGCGCACGATCGACCGCAACTTCGCGACCCGCGGCCCGATCTCGCGCTCCAGACCGTGGTCGGTGGGGACGTAATAGTCCCTGCCGACGAGTTCGTCGGGCGGATACTGTTGCGGTACAACACCATCGGGGTCGTCGTGCGGGTATCGGTAGGCGACGCCGTTGCCGAGCTTCTTGGCTCCCGGATAGTGACTGTCGCGCAGGTGGGCCGGAACCGCGCCGGCCTTGCCCGACTCGACATCGGCGAGGGCGGCGCCGATGGCCGAGACCACACCGGCCGACTTCGGCGCCGTCGCGAGATGGATGGTCGCCTGGGTGAGCGCCAGTTTGGCCTCCGGCATCCCGACGAGGTTCACGACCTGGGCGGCCGCGACCGCGGACTGCAGGGCCGTCGGGTCGGCCATCCCGATGTCCTCGCTGGCGTGGATCATCAGGCGCCGTGCGATGAAGCGCGGGTCCTCCCCCGCCGCGATCATCCGCGCGAGATAGTGCACGGCGGCGTCGACGTCGGAACCACGGATGGACTTGATGAACGCGCTCGTCACGTCGTAGTGCTGATCGCCGTCCCGGTCGTAGCGCACCGCGGCGCGGTCGATGGCGGTCTCCACGTCGGCGAGGTCGATGCGGTCGGTCGAGTCGGCACTGGCCTCGAGGGCGGTCAGCGCCCGGCGCGCGTCCCCGCCCGACACCGCGACGAGGTGGTCATAGGCGGCGTCGGTGACCTCGACCTTGCCGTCCAGCCCGCGCGGGTCGGCGACCGCCCGGGTGAGCACCTCCCGGATGTCGGAATCGGTCAGCGACCGCAGCTGCAGCACCAGGGATCGGGACAACAGCGGTGCGACCACGGAGAACGACGGATTCTCGGTCGTGGCGGCGACGAGCAGGACGATGCGGTTCTCCACGGCGTCGAGCAACGCGTCCTGCTGCGTCTTGGAGAACCGATGCACCTCGTCGATGAACAGGACCGTCTGCTGACCGCCGGACCTGGCATCACCGATGAGGCGGCGCCGGGCCACGTCGATGACCGCACGTACCTCTTTGACCCCGGCAGTCAGCGCGGACAGGGCCTCGAAACGGCCGCCGGTGGCTCGCGCGATGAGCGAGGCCATCGTGGTCTTGCCGGTCCCGGGCGGCCCGTAGAGCAGCACCGACGCCGCGCCCGAACCGCTGATCAGCTTCCGCAGCGGCGAGCCGGTCCCGAGAAGGTGTTGCTGCCCGACGATCTCGTCGAGGGTCTGTGGCCGCATCCGGACCGCCAGGGGTGCCGACGGAGACGGCGGGGCGGTGAGGCCCCCGGCGGCACCACGCCCACCGGAGCCGGCCCGAGGGTCGTCGGGTGGGTCGAACAGTCCGTCCACGAGCGGGTCAGGCCAGCCAGATGCGCTGTAGCGCGACGCCCATCGCGGTCGCGAACACGGCGATCTCGTCGTCACCCGCACGTCCCGCCGCGGCGGCGAGATCGGTCCAGCGGCTGACGATCACGCGCGGGTCGTTCGTGTGCAGGGCCCAGTCGTGGGTGAAACCGGACGCGCCGAAGTCGGCCACGTCGAAGTCGGCGTCGGCGTGATCGGCCTCCGGATCGCCCGGCAGCATCCACACCGTCGACAGCCACACCCAGAGCTGACGGGCGAGCAGCACCTTGCGCTGCATCTCCCGCTCGTGGGCGAGTGCCGGCCAGATCGAATGCACCTCCGAGCGCCAGGCGTCGACCATCGACACCTCGAGGTCGGTGGCACGAGCGGAGGCCCGGGGCGGCAGCTGCGCGGTGATGGTGACGACCGCGTAGGCGATGTCGAGGGTCGCGTCGCGGAATCCGCCCCACTCGTAGTCCATGAACTGCACGCCGTCGTCGTTCAGCAGGATGTTCTCCGGACCGACGTCGGAGGGACTGAACGCACGGTGGTCGCCCTCGTCGAACAGCGTGGCCGCGGTACGCAGGGATTCCACCACCCGGTCCGGGACCACGACGTCGAGGGCCGCGGCGTGCCCCACCACCGAGTCGATCGACCGCAGTGCCTCGTCGCGCAGGATGTCGCGTCCGTGCATGCCCGACGGTCCGCGGCGCAGCAGCGCGAGGAAGTCCCCTTCGCCGCCGACCGTCGCCGCGTGCATCCGGCCGAGGGCCTGACCCCAGGCGCTGACCGCGCGGGAGGTCTCGACCGGGTCGACGCCGGCGAGATACTCGAGCATCGAACGGCCGTGGCCGAGGTCGGAGAGGACCATGATGCGCAGGTCCGGATCCGACGCGATGAGCTGCGGGCCCGGGCGTGACTCGTTCGGCAGCGCCGTCGCGTACTTGTAGGACGCGATCTCCCGATGGAAGGCCTGCGGGTCCTCGTGTTCGGGAAGAGCCTTGATCACGAGTGATCGGTCCAGGCTCAGAGGATTCTGGGCGACCCGGACCCGCACCACCGTCGTGCGTCCGCTGCCACCGAGGTCCTCGGGATCGTCGAGGACCACTGCTGATCCGGCGCGGTGTGACAGCAGCGCCTCTGCCGCCCGCACCACGCTGGTGATGCGGCTTTCCGTAATGACCGTCATGTCGCCCACCAACCTACCCGTTGCAACGATGTCGCAACAGCAATATTCGTTCATCTGTATCACGTCGCAGCTGACAAATCGCCGAACCGGTTGCCGAACACACTGCGGCAGAACGGATCACCAGGTGGGTCATCAGACCGTGCCCCGTTCAGCCCGGCGTGAGGCCATCCGTCGGGCTGACGTCCACCGAGACGTCGATGCGGCTCTTCGTGGAGTCGGTGTAGATGACCCCGCGAAGCGGCGGCACGTCGTCGTAATCACGTCCCCACGCCAGCGTGACGTGACGTTCGTCGACCAGCTTGTCGTTGGTCGGGTCGAAGGGCAGCCACCGGCCGTCGGGCATCCAGACCGCAGCCCATGCGTGGCTGGCGTCGGCACCGTAGACCTTTTCTCTGCCGGGGGGCGGTTCGGTCGCGAGATAGCCCGACTCGTACCTGGCGGCCAGGCCCTGCGACCGCAGGCAGGCGATCGCGACCCGCGCGAAGTCCTGGCAGACGCCCTCGCGCCGCTGCAGGACGGTGTCGACCCGAGTGGTGATGGCCGTCGAACCCGACCGGTAGGTGAAGTCGGCGAAGATCCGTGAGGTGAGGTCGGTGACGGCCTCGACGAGCGGACGGCCCGGGGTGAAGACCCCGGCGGCGTACTCGCGGACCGCGTCGGTGATCTCGGGCGGATCGAGATCGAGGACGAATTCGGCAGCCAGGGCGCTCTCCCGGCCGTCGACGACGCAGGGTCGTGCCTGTTCCCACGGCGTCCGGGCCGCCGGGCTCAGGAGCACACCCGGGTCCACGGAATCCACCTCGACGACCGACCGCGCGGTGACGGTCAGCTCGCGATGCGAGGTCCGGACGTGGAAGTAGCTGTCGTGGTTGCCGTACACGTCGAGCCCGGTCGACCGGTCGTCGGGTTCGGGCTCGATCTCCAGCGATGTCGAGTGCACGCGCTGGCCCGGCAGGTCGCGCGGGGTCAGGTGACAACGCCCGTACGACGACGACACGTCGTCGTCGTAGGTGTAGCTCGTCCGGTGCATCACGCGGTAGACACGCGAACTCACGACTGCCCACCTGCCCAGATCGGTCGCGCCTGGCGCGGGGTGGCGAAGCGGGTCCGGGTCAGCAGGTCGGAGAGCTCGGTGGCACCGGTGCGCAGCGTCGTCATCAGTTCGACGAGTTCAGGGCGCCTGCGGTCGGCGTCGACGCGCACCAGGTCGGCGGGGTCACCGCGACGCAGCTCGGCGATCATGTCCTGGACGGCTCGTTCGGCACCGGCCGACCGAAGGGTCTCCGGTACCGAGGACAGGTCGGCGTTCATCCGCTCCAGGCAGAAGATCATCGATCTCGGATTGGTCGGGTCGAAGAGCAACAGCTCGGCGACACTGGCCGGTTGGTACAGACCGCGATTGCGGCGGCGATAGATGACCGACGACTCGTTGGCCACCAGGTACGACTCCAGCAGCGTCTGCTCGACGTCGGTGTCCTGCGCCTCGGCGAACATCGCGCGCGTGAGGTCGGCGAGGGTGACCGCCCGTTCGATGCGTCGGCCGACGTCCATGAACATCCAGCCCGGGTCGTGCACCATCGACTCGGCCTGCAGTCCGGTGAGGGCCAGGACGCCATGCAGGATCTCGTCATGTGCGCGGGCCAGGTCGGGTCCGAGATCGAGTGCGGCGTCGCCGACACCGGCGTCGGCGTCGGTGCGCGACCGGGCGACCAGCCGGGTCGTGCTCGCCATGATCCGTTCGACGGGCGCGAGCACCATCCAGGTGCTGGTCGACATCTGATCCCGGACCGCCCGGGCCGTACTCAGAAGCCGGTCGACCGAATACGCGATGGTCCCGGGCACCGACCGCGACACGGTGAGGTCGGCCATCTTCTCGATCGCCTCGTTCACCTGGTCGGGCGACGGCGGCCGGTCCGATCCCGACATCAGGAGATCGGCGGTGTCGAGGTAGCGCGCGGTGCCCGTCACCGTGGCGACGGCGTGCAGCAGCAGCGGCACCGCCGGTGTTCCCGACATCCACGGGCGGTACTGGAAGTCCTGATACCGCTCGCGGGACACCTTGGCCAGTCGCGTCACCAGCTCGGTCCGTTCGCCGTAGCGGCCCAGCCAGAACAGGTCCGCCAGCACACGAGGGCTGGCCGCGGCCGCGACGTCGGAGTATTCACGGGTCACCGGACGCCCCGCCGCACCCGCGGCGACCTCGGCGGCCGGCTCGCCGCGCGTCTCCGAACGGCGCGATATGTGCCCGCCCACCTCGGTGCTGGTGACCCAGACGTCCTTGGCGGCAACCACATGGTGAGCAGCACCCTCGACCCCGTCGGCGAGGACCGCGCCCAACCCGCCCGGCATCACCGCGTAGCCGGGACCCTGCGCGACGCTGAAGGCGCGGACCGACACCGGTGCCGCGCGCAGCGTCGCCGGTGGACCGCCGGAACCACTGCCGGGGGTGACCGTGGGGGCCACCGAGAACGCCTCGAGGTCGCGCGCCACCCACTGCCACGTCTGCGCCTCGATCCGGGCGTCGAGCTCGGCGCGATCGGCAGCGGCGAGCAGCGGACCGATGAACTCCTCCCCCGTGCACGTGTTGGTCAGCACCAGGGAGGCCAGCCGGTCACGGATCAGACCGCGCTGCAGCCGATCTCCCGCCCAGTGGGTGGTGACCGACCTCAACCGCAGATCCTCGTCGAGCAGGACCGGCGCCAGACGCTCCAGCACGGTGTGCAGCGCCGGGTTCTCCAGGACGCCCGAGCCGAGGGTGTTGAGGACCGTCACGGTGCCGCGCGAGATCGCCTCGACCAGGCCCGCGACGCCGAGCTGGGAGTCCGTCCGCAGGTCGAGCGGATCCGCGTAGGCGGCGTCGACGCGCCGCAACAACACGTCCACGCGCTTGTACCGGCCCAGCGATCGCATGTAGACCGCACCGTCGCGGACGGTGAGATCGGCACCTTCGACGAGCGGGAAGCCGAGCACCGAGGCGAGATAGGCCTGGTCGAACGCGGTCTCGGACATGCTGCCCGGACTGAGGACCGCCACCGTCGGGTCGTCGACCCCCGGCGGCGCGTACTCGGTGAGCGCCAGCCGCATCGTGGCGGCGAAGTTGGCCATCGGCCGTGGCGCGCACGCCTGGAACAGCTGCGGGAAGGTCTTCGACATCAGCCGGCGACCGACGATCGCGTACCCGACGCCCGACGGCGCCTGGGTGCGATCGCGGTAGGCGACGAATTCGCCGTCGGGGGTTCGCGAGATGTCGACCGCGTGCAGGAACAAGGCATGCGGGCCGGCGACCTCCAGGCGCGCGGCCTTGCGGATGTACCCCGGATGCCCGAAGACCATCTCGGGCGCGACGAGTCCGGCGGCGATTGTCTTCTGATCTCGATAGAGGTCACGCAGCAGCAGGTCCAGCAGCATAGAACGCTGCGTGATGGCCTTCTCGAGTTCGGCCCACTCGACGCCGTCGACGACCAGCGGCACCGCGTCGACCTCCCAGTCGCGGGTCACGGTGTCGCGGCCGTCGAACTCGTTGTAGACCACGCCGTCGTCGCTCACCGCGGCGGCTAGCCGGGCGGCGGAATCCCGGAGGCGGTCGGGTCCGCGCAGCTGGTAGATGCGGGCCAGGTCCGCCCATGCCGGGCGGATTTCCCCACCGGGTTCCAGGAGTTCGTCGTAGGAGTCGAGCGGCCGGCCCGGATCGAAGAGAGTGTGGCCCTCGGCGCGGTAGCGGTCGAACACCGCGGAAGCGCTGCCCGGCGAAGAGGTCACCGAAGAACTGTACGTGCCCGCCGGAGGTCGAGGATTCCGGGCACCCCGAAGTCGATGGCCTGCCGGGACTGCCGCTCGCGCAACAGTCCGACGTCGACGGTGCCCGTGGTGTGTCCGGCGGCCTCGAACCGCCCGTTGCGCCGCGATTCGGCCTCGACGGCGTTGACCGGCGGACGATCGTAGGCGCGTCCGCCGGGGTGCACGACGTGATAGGTCGCGCCGCCCACCGACCGGCCGTTGACCGTGTCGATCAGGTCGAAGGTCAGCGGGGTGTCGATGGTGATCGTCGGGTGCAGCGAGCTCGGCGGCTGCCAGGCCCGGAAGCGGATGCCGGCCACGCGCTCGCCGGTACGTCCCGTGGCACGCAGCGGGATCGGGAACCCGTTGCAGGTCAGCAGATATCGATCGTCCTCGCCGCCCAGGACCCGCACCTGTACGCGTTCGACGGAGGAGTCCACGTACCGGGCGGTGCCGGTTCCGGTCGACTCCTCCCCCAGCGTGTTCCACGGTTCGATGGCACTGCGCAACTCGATCTCCTGGTCGCGGATCTGCACGGTCCCCAGACGCGGGAAGCGGAATTCGGTGAACGGATCGAGCCACGCGGTCTCGAACGGGTAGCCGGCCTCGCGCAGTTCCTCGGCGACCAGCGCGATGTCGGCGATGACGTAGTGCGGCAACAGGTGTTTGCCGTGCAGGTCACCGCCGTGGCGGATCAGCCGGGCACGGTAGGGCTTCTCCCAGAACCACGACACCAGGCTGCGCACCAGCAGCGACTGCACCATCGCCATCCGGTGGTGCGGCGGCATCTCGAAGGCCCGCAGTTCCAGCAGGCCCAGCCGGCCGCGCACCGAGTCCGGACTGTAGAGCTTGTCGATGCAGAACTCGGCCCGGTGGGTGTTCCCGGTGATGTCGGTCAGCAGGTGTCGCAGCGCCCGGTCGGTGACCCAGGGATTGGGCGGCGCGCCGTCGAATCGCCCGCCGGTGGCGTTCTTGACCGCGAGCCGGTCGATCTCGGCGAAGGCGATCTCCAGTTCGTACAGCGCCGACTCGCGTCCCTCGTCGACGCGCGGTGCCTGCGACGTGGTGCCGATGAACCGGCCGGAGAACAGGTACGACAGCGCGGGATGACGCTGCCAGTAGGTCAGCATCGACACCAGCAGGTCGGGGCGGCGCAGCATCGGCGAATCCGCCGGCGTGACGCCGCCGAGAGTGATGTGGTTGCCGCCGCCCGTGCCGCCGTGGCTGCCGTCGAGATCGAAACTCTCCGTGCCCAGGCGCACCTGTCGCGCGTGCTCGTACAGCGATTCGAGCAGTTCGGACTGCTCGGCGAAACCATGGGTCGGCTGGATGTTGACCTCGACGACGCCCGGGTCCGGGGTCACCGACAACGAGACGAGGCGCGGATCGGCGGGCGGTCCGTATCCCTCGACGACGACCGGCGTCGATGTCGCGGCCGCGGCGTCCTCGACGAGTTCGACGATCGCGAGGTACTCCTCGAGCGTCGAGGTCGGTGGCATGAACACGTGGACCACGCCGCCGCGGACCTCGGCGACGAGGGCCGTGCGCGGGAGGAACTGCGCGGGGTCCACCGCGCGCACGGTGTGGCCCAGGGCCTCCGACGGGTCGGCCGGCAGGTCCTCGTGGCGTGCGGACGGGTCGGCCTCGAACAGTGTCGGCGCCGGACCCCACGACAATGAGTTGAGCGGCAGGCGCAACCCGGCCGGCGAGGTGCCGGGGGTCAGCACGATCCGTCCTCGCCGGGTCGTCCACACCGCGCTCTGCCACGCGGTCCGGTCCTCCGACCGGCTCAACGGCAACAGGTGGGCGCTCGGCTCGGTGACGGCGGCGTCGAGCCGGGCGATCAGCGCTCGCCTGCGGTTGACGGAATCCACTGCCGGCGCGAGGCTCTCGTCGTCGTCGCCCTCCGTCGAATCGGCGTCGACGGCGATCTCGGCCTGCGCGAACGACCGCGCGGCGGGCAGGGTCGGGTCGGTCCCGGGATCACCGGGTGGCATCGCGGCGAGCTCGCGCATGCGCACCAGCGGGTCCTCGTAGGCGGGCACGACCTGGCCGGCCGGGAGCCCGAGCGCCTCGGCGAACGCGGTGAGCAGTTCCCGCGCGGGGCCGGCATCGCCGATGTTCTCCGGATCCGGGCCGTGGGTCTCGGTCTCGATCGCGGCCGCGCACTGTTCCGGCGTCGCCCACGGATCGGCGAGCAGTTGCGGGTCCCGCCAGATCGGCAGACCGTCGGCGCGCCACATCAGTTCGAGCTGCCAGCGCGGGAGCGGTTCGCCGGGATACCACTTGCCCTGGCTGCGCCGGATCAGCCCACCTTGGGCATACGCCTGGTGCAGACGGCCGGCCAGCCGTCCGGCCAGCAACCGTTTGTGCGGGCCGTCCGCCGCGGTCCGCCATTCCGGATCCGTCTGGTTGTCGATGGACACGAATGTCGGCTCGCCACCCATCGTCAGGCGCACGTCGTTGCGTTCCATCCGCTCGTCGACCAGGGCACCGAGGTCGGTCACCCGGTTCCACTGTTCGGCGGTGTAGGGCAAGGTGACGCGCGGGTCCTCGTGGAACCGCGTGACCGTGTTGGTGAAATCGAGTGTCGCGTGGCACGGACCGGTCGATCCGGTGATCGGGGCGGCACCGACGGGGTGTGGGGTGGCGGCCAAGGGAATGTGCCCTTCGCCGGCGAACAACCCGGACGTCGGGTCCAGACCCACCCATCCGGCACCGGGGAGGTACACCTCGGTCCATGCGTGCAGATCGGTGAAGTCGGCGTCGGGACCCGACGGGCCGTCGAGCGACTTCACATCCGAGGTCAGCTGGACGAGATAGCCGGAGACGAAACGCGCCGCGAACCCGAGTTCGCGCAGCAGGGCGACCAGCAACCAGGCCGAGTCCCGGCACGACCCGATGGCGCTGGACAGGGTGTACTCCGGTGATTGAACGCCCGCCTCGAGACGAACCGTGTAGCCGACGGCGTCCCGGACCGCCGCGTTGAGGCGCACGAGGAAGTCGATGACGCGCGTACGACCGGCCGGACGGTGCTTGGCCGCGAACTGCGCGATCTCCGGATGTACTGGTGCACCGGCGAATTCACCTTCGGTGACACCGGCCGGGCGAAGGAAGATCTCCAGGTCGCGCCGTAGTTCCGCGGGATACTCGAACCCGAAGAACTCGGCCCAGTCCTCGATGAAGAAGTCGAACGGGTTGATCGCGGTGAGGTCCGCGACCAGGCTCACGGTGATCCCGAGGGAGTTCGACGGCTCCGGGAACACCAGGCGCGCCAGGTAATTGCTGAACGCGTCCTGCTGCCAGTTCAGGAAATGCGCACCGGGCTCGACGGTGAGCGAGTAGGCCTCGATGGGAGTGCGTGAGTGCGGCGCCGGACGCAGGCGGACGACGTGCGGGTAGATCCTGGTCGGCCGGTCGAAGGAGTACACCGTCCGGTGTTCGAGGGCGACCTTGATCGTCACCGACTGACCTCCCCGCCGGTGCGTGTCACCACGGTCCCGGCAGCCGACTCGGTCCCACCGCTGTGCGCCATGGAGGAGATCTCATCACAGATGACCGGAAGGCGCCGGGTGGCGAGCACCGCGGAAGGACCCGCGGTGGCCGAACTCACGTCCGGCCACCGCATTTCGGCTCAGGCCGAGGTACCTTCGGCGCCCGTCTCGGCACCCTTCTGCTCGCTGTCCGGCCGGCCGGCGCCGCCCCGCGGCGCGGGCTTGGCGTCGATCCCCGATTCCTTGCGCTGCTGCGCGGTGATCGCGGCCGGGGCATCGGTCAGCGGGTCGACGCCACCACCCGACTTCGGGAAGGCGATCACCTCGCGGATGGACGACTCACCGGCGAGCAGCGCGGTGATGCGGTCCCAGCCGAAGGCGATGCCGCCGTGCGGCGGTGCGCCGTAGGCAAAGGCATCGAGCAGGAAGCCGAACTTCTCCTGCGCCTCGTCGTGGCCGATGCCCATGATCTCGAAGACCCGCTCCTGCACGTCACGGCGATGGATACGGATCGATCCGCCGCCGATCTCGTTGCCGTTGCACACGATGTCGTAGGCGTAGGCCAGGGCCGCGCCGGGATCGGACTCGAGGGCGTCGATCGACTCCGGCTTGGGCGAGGTGAACGCGTGATGCACCGCGGTCCAGGCCGAATGCCCGAGTGCCACATCGCCGGAAGCGGTCGCGTCGGCGGCCGGTTCGAACATCGGCGCGTCGACCACCCAGGTGAACGCCCAGTCGCCGTCCTTGATCAGACCCAGCTTCGAGGCGATCTCGCCGCGGGCGGCGCCCAGCAGCGCGCGCGTCGACTTCACCTCTCCCGCACCGAAGAAGACACAGTCGCCGGGCTTCGCGCCGACGTGAGCGGCCAGACCGGAGCGCTCCTCCTCGGACAGGTTCTTGGCGACCGGCCCGCTGAGCGTGCCGTCCTCACCGACGAGCACATACGCCAGACCGCGCGCACCGCGCTGCTTGGCCCACTCCTGCCACGCGTCGAGCTGGCGACGCGGCTGCGACGCCCCGCCCGACATGACCACGGCACCGACGTACGGGGACTGGAACACCCGGAACGGGGTGTCCTTGAAGTACTCGGCGCATTCCACGAGTTCGATCCCGAAGCGCAGATCCGGCTTGTCCGAACCGAAGCGGCGCATCGCGTCGGCGTAGGTCATCCGCGGGATCGGGGTCGAGATGTCGACCCCGATGAGCTTCCACAGCGCGACCAGGATCTCCTCGGCGACCGCGATGACGTCGTCCTGGTCGACGAAGCTCATCTCGATGTCGAGCTGGGTGAACTCGGGCTGCCGGTCGGCCCGGAAGTCCTCGTCGCGGTAACAACGCGCGATCTGGTAGTAGCGCTCCATGCCGGCGACCATCAGCAGCTGCTTGAACAGCTGCGGGCTCTGCGGTAGCGCGTAGAACGTGCCCGGCTGCAGGCGCGCCGGGACCAGGAAGTCCCGGGCCCCTTCCGGCGTGGACCGGGTCAGCGTGGGCGTCTCGATCTCGGTGAAGTCGTGCGCGGCGAGCACGCCACGCGCGGCCGCGTTGGCCCGCGAGCGCAGACGCAGGGCCGCACTCGGCCCCTCGCGCCGGAGGTCGAGGTAGCGGTGGCGCAGACGCGCCTCCTCGCCCGGCGTCTCGTCGAGCTGGAACGGCAGGGGCGCCGACTCGTTGAGGACCTCGAGCTCGACGGCGTTGATCTCGATCTCGCCGGAGCTCAGGTTGGGGTTCTCGCTGCCCTCGGGGCGCACCTCGACGACGCCGGTCACCGCCACGCAGTACTCGGCGCGCAGCCGGTGGGCGGCCGGTGCGACCGACTCGTCCCGGAATACCACCTGGACCAGCCCGGTGGCGTCGCGCAGGTCGATGAAGACCACGCCACCGTGGTCGCGACGGCGTGCGACCCACCCGGCGACGGTGACGGTCTGCGACGCGTCGGCGCGGCGCAGCGAACCTGCGGAATGCGTGCGGAGCACTGAGAATCCTTCCCGGAGTCGAAATCGGCCGGCGGAAACGCAGACCAGGTGTCCATGGTGCCGTATCCGTGCCCCGAGGCGTCAATCGCATACCGGCGCTGCCTCACCGAAACAGGTTTCGCCACGGCTCGTCGCTTTCGCTCCTCAGCTGCTCAACCAACGAGGGGCGGGTGCCGATCGTGCCAGAATGGCCGCGTGACCTTCCAAGGCAGCGGATCGATCGACACCGGCAACGTCTCCGGCGGCGGGGGCGGCGGGGGCCGGATCGCGCTGGGCGGTGGCGCGGGGCTCCTCATCACGATCGTCGCGCTGTTCTTCGGCGTGAATCCCGGCGACCTGCTCGGCGGCGGTGGTCCGGCGCCCGGGACGTCGTCCGACGCGGCACAGATCCAGCAGCAGCTGGACTCGTGCACCTACGAGATGGCCAATGAGAACACGATCTGCCGGATCAAGGCGACCACCGTGAGCGTCGACACGGTGTGGTCGGACCTCTGGCCCGAGTACCAGGCGCCGCAGACGGTCATCTTCGCCGATGCGGTGAACACCGGTTGCGGTTCGGCGAGTTCGGCGACCGGCCCGTTCTACTGCCCCGCCGATTCGACGGCGTACTTCGACCCCACGTTCTTCGCCCAGCTCCGCCGCATGGGCGGCAGCGACGGACCTCTCGCGCAGGAGTACGTCGTGGCCCACGAGTACGGGCACCACGTGCAGAACCTCACCGGCGCGCTCGCGAAGGGACAGCGGATGGGTTCGGAGGGACCGCGATCGGGGTCGGTCCGGGTCGAATTGCAGGCAGACTGCCTCGCCGGGGTGTGGGCCCACCACGCCGACGACGGTCCCGACGCGCTGCTGGCGCCCATCACCGAGGAACAGATCGCGACCGTGATCCAGACCGCGAAGGCCATCGGCGACGACACCATCCAGGGTCCGGGTTCCAATCCCGAGGGTTGGACCCACGGTTCGGCCGCGCAGCGCACCCGCTGGTTCACCATCGGCTATCAGGCGGGCGACCCGGATCGCTGCGACACGTTCGCCACCGACGCCCTGTGAACGCCACCGACACCGCGGGCGCGCGCGAGCCCACCGCCGTCGACGCGATCGCCGAGGCGCATCTGGACCGGTTGTGCACGCTCGATCCGCTGTTCGCCACCGAGATCGGTCACGGCGAGCACGACGACCGGATGACCGATTTCTCGGCGCAGGGGTGCGCCGAACGCGCCGAGGTCGCCGCCGGCACCCTGTCCGCCCTGGCGCGCGCCGACGTCGCCGATGCCATCGACCGCGTCACCGTCGCCACCATGAGCGCCTCGCTGCGTCGTGAACTCGCGCTCGCCGAGGCCGGCGAGCACATCGGCGAATGCAACGTCATCGCGTCGCCGCTGCAGGCACTGCGCGACGTCTTCGACCTCATGCCGACCGACACCCGCGAACAACGCGAGGTCTTCCTGTCCCGGCTCACCGCGATCCCGGCTTCGCTCACCGGCGTCGTCGACGGTCTGGCCCACCGGCTCCGGCACGGTCCGCGGCCGGCACGCCGGCAGGTGGAGGCCGTCGCCCGGCAAGCGGATTCGGCGGCCGACGGCATCGGCGGCAACACGGCGCCGATTGCGGCCGACCCGGCGCTGGCGGGCACGCTCGCCACCGCGCTCGACGCCGCCCGCACCTCGTTCGGGACGTTCGCCCACTACCTGCGCACCGAGGTTCTCGATCACGCCGTCGACGACGACGCCGTCGGCCGCGACCGGTACCTGCTGCACCTGCCGGCGTATCTGGGCGCCGACGCCGACC
Organism: Gordonia sp. G4; assembly: GCF_057770005.1. Lineage (NCBI taxonomy): Bacteria > Bacillati > Actinomycetota > Actinomycetes > Mycobacteriales > Gordoniaceae > Gordonia > Gordonia sp. G4. Next base: position 4,032,589 of record NZ_CM173442.1, on the reverse strand, counting down.
CCGACGACGCCTATGCGTGGGCGATGACCCGGCTGCAGCAGATCGTCGCCGAGCAGCAGGAGATCGCCGAGGGACTGCTCCCGGGACAGGGCGTGCCGGCGACGCTCGCCTGGCTGGATCGCCAGCCGCAGTATCAGATCCACGATCGCGGCGAGTTCGTCGACTGGATGCAGGCGACCTCCGACGCGGCCGTCGCCGGCCTCGCGGGCACCCACTTCGACCTGCCGGCCCGGCTGTCCCGGCTCGAATGCCGGCTCGCCCCGTCGTCGACCGGCATCATCTACTACACCCAGCCCAGCGAGGATCTGTCCCGGCCGGGCCGGATGTGGTGGGCGGTACCCGACGATCAGACCGTCTTCCACACCTGGCAGGAGAAGACGACCGTCTACCACGAGGGCGTCCCCGGACATCACCTGCAGCTCGGCTCGGCGATCGTCGACCCGGACCTCAATTCCTGGCGCAAGCTCGCCTCCTTCACCTCCGGACACGGCGAGGGCTGGGCCCTGTACGCCGAGCGGCTGATGGACGAGCTCGGCTGGCTCGAGGACCCGGGTGATCGCATGGGCATGCTCGACTCCCAGCGGCTGCGGGCCGCGCGTATCGTGGTCGACATCGGCGTGCACTGCCGTCTGCCCGCGCCGGAGTCCCTCGGCGGCGGGATCTGGGACGCCGACAAGGCCTGGACGTTCCTGACCTCGTCGGTGGCGATGGACCACTCGGTGCTGCGCTTCGAGCTCGACCGCTATCTGGGCTGGCCCGGTCAGGCCCCCTCGTACGCGCTCGGCCAGCGCGTCTGGGAACAGACCCGCACCGACGCGCTCCGCCTCCACCCGGACTGGACCCTCAAGGACTTCCATTCGCGCGCACTGGCTCTCGGCGGTGTGTCCCTGGACGTACTCGCGGCCGAGGTCGTCGGCCGTCCCGACGACTGACGTTCTCAGCCCAGGAGGCGACGGACCTCGGCGACCGCATCGTCGAGGGCCACCCGGTGCTGTTCGCCGTTGCCCAGGTCCTTGATCTCCAGCCGGCGCTCGGCCAGTTCGTTCTCCCCGAGCACCAGGGCCAGCCGCGCACCCGAGCGGTCGGCGGCCTTCATCGCACCCTTGAGGCCGCGATCGCCGTAGGCGAGGTCGACACTGATCCCGGCGGCGCGCAGAGTGCCTGCGACACCGACGAGTTCGGCCTTTGCCGCCGAGCCCAGCGGTACCCCGAAGACCTGGCAGCGCGCCGCCTCGGTACCCGCGACGCCCTCGGCCTCCAGCGCGAGCATGGTCCGGTCGACGCCGATCCCGAAGCCGATACCGGAGAGGTCCTGCTTGGCGCCGAGCTGTCGCATGAGACCGTCGTAGCGCCCGCCACCGCCGATGCCCGACTGCGCACCGAGCCCGTCGTGGACGAATTCGAAGGTGGTCTTCGTGTAGTAGTCCAGGCCGCGGACGAGGCGCGGATTGATCTCGTAGACGACGCCGAGCCGGTCGAGGTGGGCGAGGACGAGATCGAAGTGCGACTTCGCGTCGTCGGACAGGTAGTCGATGAGCAGCGGCGCACCCGCGGTGGCCGCCTTGATCTCCGGACGCTTGTCGTCGAGGACCCGCAGCGGGTTGATCTCGGCGCGCGCCCGGGTCGCCTCGTCGAGGTCGAGTCCGAACAGGAACTCCTGCAACGCCTCTCGATATCGCGGACGGCTCTCGTCGTCACCCAGCGAGGTGATCTCGAGCCGGAATCCCGTCAGACCGAGGCGCCGGTACCCCTCGTCGGCGATCGCGATGACCTCGGCGTCGAGCGCCGGGTCGTCGACGCCGATCGCCTCGACGCCCACCTGCTGAAGCTGACGGTAGCGACCGGTCTGCGGTTTCTCGTAGCGGAAGAACGGCCCGGCATAACAGACCTTCACCGGGAGCTGACCGCGGTCGAGGCCGTGCTGGATCACTGCCCGCACCACCCCCGCGGTGCCCTCCGGACGCAACGTCACCGACCGGTCGCCGCGGTCGGCGAAGGTGTACATCTCCTTGCTGACCACGTCGGTCGACTCGCCGACCCCACGCGCGAACAGCGCGGTGTCCTCGAACACCGGGAGTTCGATGTGCCCGTAGCCGGCGCGACGCGCCGCGTCGGTGAGCGTGTCCCGGACCCTCCGGAAGTCCGCCGAGTTCGGCGGGAAGTAGTCCGGGATGCCCCGGGGGGCCTGAAATGCTCCGCTCACAGTCCGTGTCGTCCCTTCGGTCGTGCGCTCTGGCTGTCGAGTCCGGCCAGGAAGGGATTGCTCGCGCTCTCCTGGCCGATCGTGGTCTGGGGTCCGTGCCCGGGCAGCACCAGTGTCTCAGCGGGCAGCGGCAACAGCTTCGCCGCTATCGAGTCGAGCAACTGCTGGTGGTTGCCACCGGGCAGGTCGGTCCGACCGATCGACCCGGCAAAGAGTACGTCACCGGAGAAGCACACCGGGACCACCGCGGGCGTGTCGGGTCCGGCCTGGTCGCGGGCCTCGCCCGGCACGTCGACCTCGACACCGAGCAGCACCGAGCCCTGCGTGTGTCCGGGCGCGAGGTCGACCGAGAACGAGATCCCGGCGAGCTCCACCGGTTCACCGTCGGAGAATTCGATGACCTTCTCCGGCTCGGTGAACACCTCGTCCCCGATCATCGCGCCCAGCGCGCGTCCGATGCCCAGGCCGGGATCGGCGAGCATGGGCCGGTCCGCGGCGTGGATGTAGGCCGGGATGGAGTACTCGTCGCACAGCTGCGTGGCGTTCCAGGTGTGGTCGAGGTGACCATGCGTGAGGAGGACGGCCACCGGGGTGAGGTCGTGTTCGGCCAGCAACTCCCGGACCCGGGGAGCCGCGTCCTGTCCCGGATCGATGATCACCGCATCTGATCCCGCCTCGGCGGCGACGATGTAGCAGTTCGTCTGGAACATCCCGGCGGGGAATCCGGTGATGAGCATGATGCTCCTCGGGTCGGCGCGGACAGGACGACGCACACACGTCGAGAGTCCATTGTTGCGTAGGCGGCATGGCTCGCCACCCGCCGCACCCTGTTCTCAGGTACAACTGGCACACTTGCCCCCGAGTAAGTGACATCCACGACGATGTCGGCACTGCCATGCCGACAGACCGTCGGCACTCCGTGCGGTGCAGCAGATCGGCACTCCGTGCGGGCAGCAGATCGGCACCTCGTGCCGGGATTCAGGAGGATTCACCCGCGTGTCCAGCAATGAGGAGCGCCGTGAGGCGGCGAAGCGGAAGCTCGAAGAACGCCTCGAGACCGAGCGCCTCGCCCGGCGCAAGCGGAAGATCGTGATCGCCTCGGTGTCGACCGCCGTCGTGGTGGCCGTGGTCGCGGGCGTGACGGCCGTCGTGGTGAAGAAGATCATGGACGACCGTGAGGCCGCACGCTGGACGACCTGCGCCTACGAGGACTCCCCGAGCCGCTTCGACCAGCTGCCCGATCAGGTGCCCGACACCGTCCCGGCTGATCAGCGCCCGCAGTATCAGGCCGAACTCGACGAGTTGAAAGCGGCCGCGAAGAACGAGCGGACCTCCCCCAAGCCCGACGAGCGGGTCCTCAAGTCGGGCACCGAGCAGGCCCTCTTCACCACCACCCAGGGCAACCTGCCGATCACACTCGAGCGCGACGGCGCGCCGTGCAACACCGCGGCGGTCACCTCGCTGATCGAGAACAAGTTCTACGACGACTCGACGTGCCACCGGATGACGACCAGCGACAAGCTGAAGATCCTGCAGTGCGGCGACCCCACCGGCACCGGCATGAGCGGGCCCGGCTGGACCAGTCCCGACGAGCCGCCGACCGACCTGCAGAAGGTCGGCCAGCCGGATCCGATGACCGGCTCGCAGCCCGTGATCTATCCCCGCGGGACGATCGCGATCGCCAACAGCAGCCAGGGCGGACAGAACCCGAACACCGGGTCGAGCCAGCTCTTCATCGTCATCAACGACAGCGAGCTCGGTCCCGACTACTCGATCGTCGGCAAGGTCGACGAGCCCGGACTCGCGGTGCTCGACAAGGTCTACGCCGGCGGCATCAACCCCGGCCCGGTCGGCAGTCAGCCCGGCGACGGCGAGCCCAAACTCCCCGTGACCATCGAGACCGCCACCATCGAGTAGTCGCCGAGCCTCTGATCCTGAGTTGCCGGTGGCAAACCCCTCTGCTCCCTGAGCAGTTGCCGCTGGCAAACCCCTCTGCTCCCTGAGAGTTGCCGCTGGCAAACCCCTTCGCTCCCTGAGAGTTGCCGCTGGCAAACCCCTCTGCTCCCTGAGGTGCGAGCGAAGCGAGCCACGAAGGGCATGGTGAGATGCCTCGCCAGGCCCTTCGAGGCTCGTCGCTATCGCTCCTCGCACCTCAGGGACCAGGGGTTATGAGGTTCTTTCGGATTGGGGAGCGGGGGTTTTGTTCTCCCGGTGCGGCCCGGTCCGCGCTGCGATCAGGCGGCCGAGGTGACCCGGTAGACGTCGTACACGCCTTCGACGTTGCGTACGACGTTGAGGACGTGGCCGAGGTGCTTGGGGTCGCCCATCTCGAAGGTGAACTTGCTGATGGCCACCCGGTCGCGGCTCGTCGTCACCGATGCGGACAGGATGTTGACGCGTTCGTCGGCGAGCACCTTGGTGACGTCCGACAGCAGGCGGTGACGGTCGAGGGCCTCCACCTGGATGGCCACCAGGAACACCGATTCCGGCGACGGGGCCCACGACACGTCGAGGATGCGTTCCTCTTGCTGCCGCAGCGATTCGGCGTTGGTGCAGTCGGTGCGGTGCACGCTGATGCCACCGCCGCGGGTCACGAACCCCAGGATGTCGTCGCCGGGCACCGGGGTGCAGCACTTGGCGAGCTTGATCACCACGTTGTCGATGCCGTCGACCATCACGCCCGCGTCGCCGCCCTGCCGCGACCGCGTCGGCATCGTCGACGGCGTCGACCGCTCGGCGATCGCCTCCTCGGCGTCCTCGATGCCGCCCAGTGAGGCGACCAGCCGGTTGACGACGTGGCGTGCGGAGACGTGGTTCTCGCCGACCGCGGTGTACAGGGCGGTCACGTCGGTGTAGCGCAGTTCGCGCGCGATCGCCGACATCGATTCCGCACTGAGGAGCCGCTGGAGCGGGAGTCCACCGCGGCGGACCTCCTTGGCGATCGCGTCCTTGCCGGCCTCGAGCGCTTCCTCACGGCGTTCCTTGGCGAACCACTGCCGGATCTTCGCCTTGGCGCGGGGCGAGACCACGAAGGTCTGCCAGTCCTTCGACGGGCCGGCGGTGGGCGCCTTGGAGGTGAACACCTCCACCACCTCGCCGTTCTCGAGCGTGCGTTCCAGCGCGACCAGTCGGCCGTTGACGCGCGCCCCGATACATCGGTGCCCGACCTCGGTGTGGACCGCGTAGGCGAAGTCCACCGGCGTCGACCCGGCGGGCAACGTGATGACGTCGCCCTTCGGCGTGAACACGAAGATCTCGCGCACGGCGAGGTCGTAGCGCAGGGACTCGAGGAACTCACCCGGATCGGCGGCCTCCCGCTGCCAGTCGAGCAGCTGACGCATCCACGCCATGTCGTCGATCTCGGCGGTGTCGGACTTCTTGCCCGACTTGCGGTAGCCGTTCTCCTTGTAGCGCCAGTGCGCGGCGATCCCGAACTCGGCCGTCCGGTGCATCTCGTGCGTGCGGATCTGCACCTCGAGGGGCTTGCCCTCGGGTCCGATCACGGTGGTGTGCAACGACATGTAGACACCGAACCGAGGCTGGGCGATGTAGTCCTTGAAGCGGCCCGCCATCGGCTGCCACAGGGAGTGCACGACGCCGACGGCGGCGTAGCAGTCGCGGTCCTCCTCGCAGAGGATGCGCATCCCCACCAAGTCGTGGATGTCGTCGAAGTCGCGGCCCTTGACGATCATCTTCTGATAGATCGACCAGTAGTGCTTGGGACGTCCTTCGACGGTCGCGTTGATGCGCGCGCCGGACAGCGCGTTGTTGATGTCGGCACGCACCCGGGCGAGGTAGGTGTCGCGGGACGGCGCGCGATCGGCCACGAGCCGGACGATCTCCTCGTAGCGCTTGGGGTGCAGGATCGCGAACGACAGATCCTCGAGTTCCCATTTGACCGTCGCCATACCGAGCCGATGCGCAAGCGGCGCAATGACTTCGAGGGTCTCGCGCGCCTTGCGGGCCTGCTTCTCCGGCGGCAGGAAGCGCATCGTGCGCATGTTGTGCAGGCGGTCGGCGACCTTGATGACCAGAACACGCGGATCGCGCGCCATCGCGATGATCATCTTGCGGATGGTCTCGGCCTCCGCGGCGCTGCCGAGCGCGACCTTGTCGAGCTTGGTCACGCCGTCGACGAGATGGGCGACCTCCGGCCCGAAGTCCGCCTCCAGTGCCGGCAGGGAGTAGCCGGTGTCCTCGACCGTGTCGTGCAGCAGCGCCGCGATGAGGGTCGTGGTGTCCATACCCAGATCGGCGAGGATCGTGGCGACCGCCAGCGGATGGGTGATGTAGGGGTCGCCGGACTTGCGCTTCTGGCCGCTGTGCCGTTCGTCGGCGACGTCGTAGGCGCGCTGCAGCAGCGCGACGTCGGCCTTCGGGTAGATCTCGCGGTGCAGGGTGACCAGGGGTTCGAGCACGGGGCGGACCTGGCTGCGGGTGGCGGTCATGCGGCGGGCGAGTCGTGCGCGCACCCGGCGCGAGGCCGACGAGGACGCACCGGGCTGGATGGAGCCCACCGCGCCCGATCCGCTCGCCCGGTCGGCGCTCTCGGTCGTCGTCCCGGCGGTCTCCGCGGGGGTCACGCCGCGCTGCGCCGTGTCGGATTCATCGGGCATCAGCGGTCCTCCTCACGGTTGTCTGCCGCCACACGGCGAGCCGTCCGGCCTGCCCGGGCGCGCTCAGTCGATTCTAGTCGCGCGCCGGCCGGCATCGTGTCGACGCCGTCAGTCCAGCGCGACCGCGTGGACGGGAACGTCCGGTCCGAGCCCGCGTGCGATCGTGTCCCGACCGCCGAGACCGGCGAGTTCCATGATCACCGCGACCCCGACGACGTGTGCGCCCGCCCGGTGCAGCAGTTCGGCCGCGGCGACCGCAGTTCCGCCGGTTGCGAGCACGTCGTCGACGAGCAGCACGCGGCGGCCGGACAGGTTCAGACCGTTCGCCGGGATCTCGAGCGTGGCCTGTCCGTACTCGAGGCTGTAGTCGATCGCGATGACCGGCGGCGGCAGTTTGCCTCCCTTGCGCACCGCGAGCACCCCGACCTCGAGTTCACGCGCCACCGCACCGCCCAGCAGGAACCCGCGCGCGTCGATACCGGCCACGAGATCGATCGACGTGCAGCCGTGGGTGAGCGCGGTGACGATCGTCGACAACCCTTCCGGGTCGGCGAGAACCGGCGTCAGATCCTTGAAAGCGATTCCGGGAGCAGGGAAGTCGTCGACGAGGCGGGCATGTTCGGCGATGGCCGCCCGTGCTCGCGAGACCGCTTCCGCCGTACGTTCGGGCACGACACCACCCATCGGTTCACTCCCCTGCTCAGCCACGGATCGTCCACCGATCCATGTTCCATCCGGTGCCGTCGCGGCCCATGCCGGCCACCACGTTGCCCACCCGATCCTTCCATTGCCGTACCCGCGGTGCCGCGAACAGGGGCACCGACGGCATCGTCGCCCAGGTCGCGTTCTCGATGGACCGGGCCAGACGCAGACGATCGGGCGCCGACACGGTCGTCGCGAGCTGGTCGACTCCCCGGCTCACCATCGGCTCCCGGATGCCGGACAGATTCAGCGGGTCGCCTCCGCGCAGGGCGTAGGCGTCGCGGCTGGGGTCGGCGGCCCCGGCCGCGGCGAACGACGCGCCACCGGCGACGATCAGGACGTCGGCGTCGCGCCCGAGCGCATCGGGACCGAGCTCCGGGGAAGAGACGTCGTCGACGACGAGGCCGGCGGCGCGGCAGGATGCCGCGATCGCGGCGGTCATCTGCTCCCATCGCGGGGTCGGTGCGACATAGCCGATGCGCACCGTCCGCGGCGCGACTCCGGACGCGGTCGTCTCACCGGTGGCCGGATCCACACCCGCGCCCTGACCGGTCGCAGACCGCACGAGTCCCCGCGCCCGTTCGATGTCGGGCCGCTGGTAGGCCTGACCGAACTCCGTGTTCATCTGCCCGGCGAGATTGTCCGCGGGTGAGAGCACACGGAGATTCCAGATCTGCGCACCCGCCCCGAAGTCGCGCGCGAGGTCGGCACGCGGCACACACGACGCGAACGCACGGCGCATCCGCACATCACCGAAGACGCCGCGACCGGCCAGGACGAGCTCCTCCACCCCGAGTGCCCGTGCGGGCGACGCCGGGCCGGCAGCACCCGCCGAGCCGGCCACATCGCCGTCGACGAGGCCCGCCGTCACGTCGACGACGTCGAACCGGCCCTCGGGGAGCCGGCGGGTCGCGTCGGTGCCGCGACCCCAGACGACGATGCGCGAGGTCTCGGGCTTGTCTCCCCACCAGGTCTCGTTGGGCACCAGGACCAGACCGCCCGATCGCGAGTACCGGTCGATGCGATAGGGCCCGGACGCCGGGTAGTGCGCGTGGTCGACCCGGCCGAACGTCAGATCGAAGCCGGTGTTCCACGCGTCTGCGATACGCCCGATGGCGGCCCGGTCCATGGCGCGGATCGGGTCGATGACGTCGGTGAGTCCCGCCACCCGGGCCACGACGTGTGCCGGCACCATCGCGCCGGCGCCGAAGAGCGAGAGCCAGTTCCGGTACTCACGTCCAGGCGCGAAGGTCACGGTCGCGCTCTTGTCGCCGGCCGCGCAGTCCACCGAGTCGATGTCCCGGTAGCCCGCGGTGGTCGCCGGGGTGAACCCGGGAAGGCGTCCACTCATCGCCGCCCAGGCCAGGAGGAGGTCGTCGCAGTCGAGGGCCACTCCGTCGGAGAAGGTCGCCTCGGGGTGGAACTCGTACCGCAGGGTCGGGACCCGGCCGGGCACCTGGGTGACCGTGCCGACGTCACGATCCGGGATGACCTGACCGGCCGGGCCCAGGAGACTGAAACCCGGCAGCAACCGGGTGGTCGCCATGAGCACGCCATCGGCGTTGCCGCCCACCGTGTTCGCGTTGTAGGTCGAGATCCGGGCGTCGACGACGTAGTCGATGGTCGGGGGTCCGTCGTCGCCGCACGCCGTCAGCAACCCGGCGACCGTGACGAGCCCGACGACGAGGCTCAGGATCCTGACGAACTCCCGGCTCCGACTGGTCACGTCGGTGAGACTAGCGGTTGCGGCGGCGTTTGCCGGTCGGGACCGCCCGGTCCGCGTCGTCGGTGTCGACGGTCTCGCCTCGACGGTGGGTCCGCACCGGTCGCGCGTCGCCGACCGGCACGCCGGCCTCGACCGCGGCGCGACGCCGAAGGACCTTCTCGGTGTGCCGGGCGACGTCGGGTCGACGTTCCTTCAGCGTCGCCAGGAGCGGCGCGGCGAGGAAGATCGACGAGTACGCGCCGACGATCACGCCGACCAGCTGGATGAGGCCGAGGTCCTTGAGCGTGCCCACCCCGAGCAGCCAGACCGCGATGATCATCAGCGCGATGATCGGCAACACCGAGATGACCGTGGTGTTGATCGACCGCATCAGGGTCTGGTTGACGCCGAGATTGGCTTGTTCGGCGTAGGTGCGCCGGGTGGTCTGCAGGACCGAGCGGGTGTTCTCGGAGATCTTGTCGAACACCACCACGGTGTCGTAGATCGAGAAGCCGAGGATCGTGAGCAGACCGATGACGGTCGCCGGCGTGACCTCCCAGCCGACCAGCGAGTAGATCCCGGCGGTCACGACCAGGTCGAAGAACAACGACCCCATCGCCGCGACGGACATCTCCCGGTCGAATCGCACCGCGATGTAGACGAAGACGATGACCAGGAACACGGCAAGCGCGATCAGCATCCGCTCGGTGATCTCATTGCCCCAGGTCGAGCTCACATCCGAGATGCTCACCTCGGCGGGTGCGAGCTCCGGCCCGAACTCGTCGGCGAGCGCGCGGGTCACCGACTCCGCCTCGGCGAGGTCGAGTGTCTCGGTGCGCACCTGGATCGTCTGGCTGCCACCGGCGCCCGCGGTCTGCACCGACTCGGGCGCCTCACCCAGGGCTGCGGTGACGACTTCTTCCACGGATTCGGCGGTGATCTCCGAGGAGACGACCGGCACCGACATCTGGGTACCGCCCTCGAAGTCGATGCCGAGGGTGAACCCGCGGATACCGATCGAGGCCAGGCAGATCAACAGGATCGCCGCGGTCACGCCGTACCACATCCGGCGGCGTCCGACGATCTCGAAAGCACCCGTACCGGTGTAGAGCCGGGACAGGAACGACCGGTCGCGGTCGGCGACGAAGTCGGCGTCCGCGCCGGCCTGCGCCTTGTCGGCGTCGAGGACGGCCGAGTCGCCGGCTGCCTTGTTGTCCGGCCCGGTCATCGCACCGTCCCCTTCTCCCGAGTGGCGTCCGTGGTGTCATCGGCGTCGGCCGTCGCGGCGGCGGACCCGGCGGCGGGACTCGCACCCGATTGCCGGTGCGCGGCCACGCGACGCTGGCGGGCGACCTCGCTGATCGCCCCGAGTCCGTTGACGCTCGGCTTCGACAGGAACGTCGAACGGCTCGCGTAGACGACCAGCGGATGGGTGACCAGGAACACGACCATGACGTCGAGGATCGTGGTCAGACCCAGGGTGAACGCGAATCCGCGGACCTCGCCGATCGCCAGGATGTAGATGACGGCGGCGGCGATGAAGCTCACCGCGTTACCGGACCAGATGGTGCGACGCGCGCTCGCCCAGCCGCGGGGCACCGCGGACCGGAAGCTGCGACCCTCGCGCATCTCGTCCTTTATTCGTTCGAAGTAGACGACGAACGAGTCGGCGGTCATACCGATACCGATGATCAGACCCGCGATACCGGCCAGGTCGAGCGTGAACCCGATCCAGCGGCCGAGCAGGACGATGATGCCGTAGACCATCGCTCCCGCGAGGACCAGTGACAGCACTGTCAGGATGCCGAGCATGCGGTAGTAGGCAAGCGCATAGATGAACACCGCGATCAGGCCGACCAGTCCGGCGATCAGACCGGCCTGCAGCGAGGCGAGACCCAGGGTCGCCGAGATCGTCTCGGCGTCGGAGGCGGTGAACGACAACGGCAGCGAACCGTACTTCAGCACGTTCGCGAGCTCGTTCGACGACGACTCGGTGAACGGGCTGGCGCTGCCGCCGCTGATCCGGGTCTGACCGCCCGGGATCGGCTCGTTGATCGCCGGCGCCGACACGACGCGCGAGTCGAGGGTGAACGCGGTCTGGGTCCGGTTGGGCGCCTGCTCGGCGGTGTACCGGGGCCAGAAGCTCGCGGCCTCGCCCTCGAACTCCAGGGTCACCACCCATTCGCCGGTCTGCGGGTCGGTTCCGGCGTTCGCGTTCTTGATGTCGCGACCGTCGATGATCTCCGGGCCGAGAAGGTAGACCTCCGAGCCGTCGGTCGAGCAGGCCACCAGGTACTGGTCGGGGCGGTCGTTGCCCAGCAGCGGATCGTTGGCCGTCGGCGAACAGTCCATCTTCGCCATCTGCTGCTGAAGCGCCTCGAGCTGCTGCGGGCTCGCGTTCGCGGGGGCCTGACGCAGTTTGCGCTGCTCGTCGATCGCGGCTGCCGCGGCCTCGGTCGGCAGGGCGTCCGCTTGATCGTCGGCGCCTTCGGGCTTCGGCGGTTGCGGGGTCGCCATGACGGGCTGCCCGACCACCGGCCGGACATACAGGCGCGCCGTCTGGCCCAGGGAGCGGGCTTGAGCGCCGTCCTGGCCCGGGACCGTGATGATCAGGTTGTCACCGCTGACGACGACCTCGGAACCGGAGACACCGAGTCCGTTCACACGCTGTTCGATGATCTGCTTGGCCTGGTCGAGCTGCTCTCGGGTCGGAGCCTTACCGTCTTCGGTCCGCGCGGTCAGGGTGACGCGCGTACCGCCCTGCAGGTCGATACCGAGCTTCGGTTCGATGGTCTGTGGGCCGGTGAAGAAGATCAGTCCGTAGACGACCGCGAGCAGGCCGATGAAGGCCACGAGCGGGCGCCACGGCGGGATCTCTCGAGCCGGTCGCGACCGCTTCCCTGCAGTCCGGCCCTTCCCCGAAGTCCGAGAGGGAGTTGTCACAGCTGTTCAGGTCTCCTTGAGAGCGTCAACCGGCCGACAGGCATCTCGACCGGCACGGCCACCATCGGCCCGGTGTCCGGGACACACCAGAGGAGGTCCAGGGCGGCCGCGCGGGCAGGTGGGCGCGCCGCGTCGTGAACCGACGCGGCGCGGATTCGGCTTACTTGTCGGTGTCGCGTGCGTCGTCGGTGGCAGGCTTGTCCAGGCTGACCGAGTCGACGTCGTAGTCGTCGGAGTCGATCTCCGGTGCGACATGGCCCGCATAGGTGGCGGCGGCTTCGTCGGTGGGGACGACACGCATGACGGCCAGCCGGTTCCAGCGGGTGACCACACCGGTCGCGATCTCGACGTCGACGACGTCGGGCGAGCTCGCGTCGATCACGGTGCCGAAGAGCCCGGAGGTCAGCTGGACGCGGGTGCCCGTGGACACCGAGTTCTGCATCTCCTGCATCTCGGCCACACGCTTCTTCTGCTTCCGCATCGACAGGAACATGAAGCCGGCGAGCAGGGCGAGCAGGAGCGGGAAGAGCAGAGCGTCCATGAGTGCGAGTCAATCCTTCGGGTATCGGGATGTACGGCGTGAGCGAGCGGCCTGTCCGGACGGATCCGGGCAGCATCAGCTCAGCTGTGCTCCACACAGTGTGCCACGTCTTGCGGGGAGGTCATCCCCGCAGGTGGTGCCGGTGGGGTCAGAGGTCGTCGAACAACGTCTCCGCGGCGACGTCGCGCGGACGCACCCCGAAGGTGGCGTTCATCGCACCTGCCGGCGGGGTGAGACCGAGGTGATGCCAGGCGGCTGCCGTGGCCACCCGCCCGCGTGGCGTCCGGGCGATCATGCCCGCACGCACCAGGAACGGCTCGCAGACCTCCTCGACGGTCGCCGGCTCCTCGCCGACCGCCACGGCCAGCGTCGACACACCGACCGGACCGCCGCCGAAGGCGCGGATCAGGGCGTCCAGCACGGCCCGGTCGAGTCGGTCGAACCCCAGCTCGTCGACGTCGTAGACCGCGAGGGCCGCGCGGGCGACCTCCACGGTGATCGAACCGTCGCCGCGCACCTCGGCGTAGTCCCGAACCCGACGCAGCAGCCGGTTCGCGATGCGGGGGGTGCCGCGTGAGCGGCGGGCGATCTCGCCGGAGGCGTCGTCGCGCAGTTCGATGCCGAGGATCGCCGCCGCCCGGCGCAACACCCGGACCAGTTCCTCCGGCTCGTAGAACTCCATGTGCGCGGTGAAACCGAAGCGGTCGCGCAGCGGACCGGTCAGCGACCCCGACCGCGTCGTCGCACCGACCAGGGTGAACGGCGCGACATCCAGCGGGATCGAGGTGGCACCCGGGCCCTTGCCGACCACGACGTCGACCCGGAAATCCTCCATCGCCAGGTAGAGCATCTCCTCGGCCGGCCGCGCGATGCGGTGGATCTCGTCGATGAACAGCACATCGCCCTCGACGAGATTGGAGAGCATGGCCGCGAGATCGCCGGCTCGCTCGAGTGCCGGGCCCGAGGTCACGCGGATCGCGGCGCCCATCTCCGAGGCGATGATCATGGCCAGCGACGTCTTGCCGAGCCCGGGCGGACCCGACAGCAGGATGTGATCGGGGGTCCCGCCGCGACCCTTGGCTCCCTGGAGCACGAGTTCGAGTTGCTCGCAGACGCGCGGCTGGCCGACGAATTCGGCGAGCGATCGGGGCCGCAGTCCGGCGTCGAGGTCACCGTCGGACCGCACCGGCATCGCGCTCACGTCGCGATCGTCGACGTAGTCCGGGTCCTCGGTCATCTAGGACGCCTTTCCCAGCAGCGACAACGAGTGCCGGAGCGCCGTCGACGCGTCGGCATCGGGGTGTTCGGCGAGTACCGCGGTGACCGCCTTCTCGGCGGGGCCGGGCGTGAACCCGAGGCCGACGAGGGCCTCGGCCACCTGATCGCGGATGCCGCCGACGACCGTGACACCGCCCGACGGCTCGCCGGTGGGCCGGTCGACCTTGTCCCGCAGTTCGACGCAGAGCCGTTCGGCCACCCGCTTGCCGATACCCGGAACCGAGGTGAGGGCCTTGGTGTCGGACTCGGCGAGCGCGCGGCGCAGCGCATCGGGCTCGAGGACCGCGAGGGTGGCCATCGCCAGTCGCGGACCGACGCCGGTCACCGTCTGCAGGAGCGCGAAGAGGGAACGGGCGTCGGGTTCGGTGAAGCCGTAGAGCGTCATCGAGTCCTCGCGGACGATCATCGAGGTCAGCAGCGTCGCCTCGTCGCCCCGGTGGAGCCGGGACAGTGTCGCGGGTGTGGCCAGCACGCGATAACCCACTCCTCCGCAGTCGATCACGGCGTGGTCGAGGGCGATCTCGAGCACCGGTCCGCGGACTGACGCGATCATGCGCGACTCCCCTCTCGTGCTTGGGCCACCCGCGCGCGGTGACGGGCCGCGGCCGCGTCGGCCTGCTTCTGCGCGGCGGCCATCCGTTCCATCATCGGTCCGCGCCAGCAGTGACAGATCGCGAGCGCCAGCGCGTCCGCGGCGTCGGCAGGACGCGGTTTGGTCTGCATGCCGAGAATCCGGGTGACCATCGCGGTGACCTGCGCCTTGTCGGCGCGCCCGCTGCCGGTCACCGCCGCCTTCACCTCCGACGGGGTGTGGAATCGGACCGGGACATCACGTTGCGACGCCGCGAGCGCGATGACGCCGCCGGCCTGCGCGGTCCCCATCGCGGTGGACACCTGGTTCTGCGCGAAGACCCGTTCGATGGCCACCACATCCGGCTGGTGGACGTCGAGCCAGTGACACGCGGAGGTGTAGATCGCGAGCAGCCGCTCGGCGAGTTCCATGTCGCTCGGGGTTCGCACCACGTCGACGTCGAGGGCGGTCACCGTTCGGCCCCGACCCGACTCGACCAGCGCGATACCGCACCGGGTCAGACCCGGATCGACGCCCATGACGCGCACTCGTACCCTCCCAGGCATCGTGTTCTGCGAACAGTTGTTCGAGATCTTATCCGGGAGGACGGACAAGTCCGGTGATCAACACACCGCGCGGGGTCTCGGCGTCAGTCGTTCTCGAGTTCGGCGAGGACCTCGTCGCTGATGTCGACGTTGCTGTAGACGTTCTGGACGTCGTCGGAGTCCTCGAGCGCGTCGATCAGCTTGAACACCTTGCGGGCACCGTCGGCGTCCACCGCCACCTCGACCGACGCGCGGAAGCTCGCCTCGGCGGAGTCGTAGTCGATCCCGGCCTCTTGGAGGGCGCTGCGGACGGCGATGAGATCGCTTGGCTCGCTGACGATCTCGAAGGAATCACCGAGATCGGTGACCTCTTCGGCGCCCGCGTCGAGCACCGCCATCAGCACGTCGTCCTCGCTCTGCCCGTTCTTCTCCAGCGTCACCACTCCCTTGCGGGTGAACAGGTAGGACACCGAGCCGGGATCGGCCATGTTGCCGCCGTTGCGCGTCATCGCGGTCCGGACCTCGCCCGCCGCGCGGTTGCGGTTGTCGGTGAGGCACTCGATGAGGACGGCCACCCCGTTGGGGCCATAGCCCTCGTACATGATGGTCTGCCAGTCCGCGCCGCCGGCCTCTTCACCGCCGCCGCGCTTGCGCGCGCGCTCGATGTTGTCGTTGGGGACCGACGACTTCTTCGCCTTCTGGATGGCGTCGAACAGCGTGGGGTTGCCCGCCGGGTCGCCGCCGCCGGTCCGTGCCGCCACCTCGATGTTCTTGATGAGCTTGGCGAACATCTTGCCGCGCTTGGCGTCGATGGCCGCCTTCTTGTGCTTGGTGGTGGCCCATTTGGAGTGGCCGCTCATGTCCGTCGATTCCTTTCCCGGCGCCGGCACGTGCGGCGGGCCGCGGCCCGCATCCGGCGCATTCCTGGCTCTACTCGGTCGCCCTGTCGGTTGGGCGCCCTGGTGGATTGTTCCCGGCGTGCCGGGCTCGTGGTCTACCGCTGGTTCGGCACGATCTTACCGACGCACCATCTCCACGAAGTATTCATGTACGCGCCGGTCGCCGGTCACCTCTGGGTGAAACGACGTCGCGAGCACGTTCCCCTGGCGGACCGCGACGATGCGTCCGGCCGCCGGGCCGTCGGGAACGCGCGCCAGCACCTCGACCTCGGGGGCGATCGTCTCGACCCAGGGCGCACGGATGAACACCGCGCGCATGGGCGCGGCGCCGTCGGTGTCGGTGATGCCGGTGAACTCGAGGTCGGTCTCGAAGCTCTCCACCTGGCGACCGAATGCGTTGCGCCGCACCGTCACATCGAGGGCATCGAGATGGCGTGCGTCGGGCCGCGTGTCGAGGATCGTGGACGCGAGCATGATCATGCCGGCGCACGACCCGTAGGCCGGCAGTCCGTCGGACAGCTTTTCCGCCAGCGGGTCGAAGAGATCGAAGATGCCGAGCAGCTTGCTCATCGTCGTCGACTCACCGCCGGGGATGATGATCCCGTCGATCTCGTCGAGTTCGGCCGGTCGTCGGACGGCCACGGCGTCGGCGCCGGCCGCCTCTAATGCGAAGACGTGTTCGCGCACGTCGCCCTGCAGGGCGAGGACCCCGATACGCGGTCGGCTCGGCCCGCTCACCGATCGGTCCGCGCGTGCTGGTCGGCAGGCATCGCGCGGCCGGTGCGGGCCAGCCCCTCCTGGGTGACCGCGGCGACGAGTCTGCCCCGGATGTCGAAGATCCGTCCCTGGGTCAGCGCTCGGCCCGACCCCGCCGACGGCGACGTCTGGTCGTAGAGCAGCCAGTCGTCGGCGCGGAACGGCCGCATGAACCACATCGCGTGGTCGAGCGAGGCGACCTGCGGGTTGGACTCCGGGTGCGGCACCCGCGAAGACCCGAGGAGGGTCATGTCACTCATGTAGGCGAGGGTGCCGACGTGGAAGACGGTGTCGTCGGGCAGCCGGTGGCGGTAGCGGAACCACACCCGTTGCTGCGCAGCGAAATACGATGACGTGACCATCTTCTCCCGCGGCACGATGCGCAGGTCGAAGTTGGCCCACTCCTTGAACACCGCGCGTTCCTCCGCGCCCAGTTCGTCCAGGCGGTCGTTCAATTCGTCCGGTTGCGGCGCGGGAGGCATGCGGTCCTGATGCTCGTAACCCTCGTCGGTGCGGACGTGGAACGACGCGGACATGGTGAAGATCGCCTCACCGTTCTGGACGCCGGTCACCCGCCGGGTGACGAACGAGCGCCCGTCCCGGATCCGGTCGACGAGGAACACCGCCGGGCGGTCCGGGTCACCGGGACGCAGAAAGTAGCCGTGCAGGGAATGGACGTCGAACTCCTCGGACACCGTTCGGGTCGCCGACATCAGCGACTGTCCGGCGACCTGTCCGCCGAAGGTCCGCCGGAGATGGCTCGGGAACGCACCGCCGCGGTAGATGTCGGTCTCGATCTGCTCGACCTGGAGTATGTCCTCGATGGCTGCCACGCAGACCAGTATCGCGCACGACCCCGGTGGGGACTCCCCTGCCCACCGAAGCGCCGGCGACGATCAGAGCTCGTCGAGCGTCATGATCCCGTCCTGGATGGCCCGGGCCACCAGCGACGCCTTCGTCGGGGCCGGACGGCCGATCTCGGCGTACTTCGCACGGATGCGGGTGAGGTGGGTGTTGACCGTGCCGAGGGAGATGTAGAGCTCCTGTGCCACAGCGGGTTTGGAATCGACCAGCATCCAGGTGCGCAGGACCTCGACCTCGCGCGAGGTGAGATTGGGCTTGGCCCGATCGACCGATGACGCTGCCACCTCGGGGATCTCGGCGGCGGGCACGGTGACCGCCCGGTGCAGGTGGGGATGTCCCGGACGATGTCCGAGTGCCAGCGGCTGACCAGCGCGCGACGGCTGGATCTGGTGGCCGGGCAACGGCATCCGGCGGGCTGCGAGACGCGCCAGTGCTTCCTTCCGGCGCGCGATGGCCTCCGCATCGCGACGAGCGCTGACCGAGCGCAGGTGCTGGGGGGCCTGGTGGGCGATCGCAGTCATGTGTGCTTCCTCTTCACTCATTGTCTTCCGGTGGTCACCCGGGTTGTCCCGGCGATGAGATGAAGATTATGAGCTTTCGCCCGGGTGGTCGATGGGGAGAACTCCCCTACCCGTGGGGAGAACTACCCACCACGAAACCGCAGGTCAGACGGGCAGTGATGAGACACCGGACTCAGCCGGCGGCGTTGCGTGCCGCCTCGGCGTCGATGAGCGGGAGATCCTCGCGGGTGACGATGCGCGACGACACCGCGTACTCCACGAGTTTGGTCCGGCGGTTGCTGGCGAGTTTGCCACCCCCGCCGCGCATTCCGCTCACCCCGAGTTGATCGAGTTTGTCGCAGACGTTGTCGAGCTTGCGATTGAACTTGGTGAGCGGCCACCCCAGCCGGCGGGCCGCCTGCGCCGACGACGGGATGGCACTCGCGCCGGTCCCCTCGCGTCGCAGGATCTCCTCGGCCAGCACGATGATCAGCAGCTTCTGACTCTCGGTGAGGGTCGGCACCCCCTGCGTGGTGTGTCCCCCGCTGTATTCCGGACGCGTCACCGACTTCACCTGGGGGGCGCGGGCGAACAGGCTCAGCTCGTAGGTGGTGGGGCCGGCGGTGAAGACGATGGTCGTCTCACCGAAGACCAGCGGCATCCGCGCACCGGGGCCCAGCGTCGCCGAGAACCCGACGTCGCCCGCCGACACGCTCGCCGACAGATGCGTACCCAGGTTGGTGAGCCACCACAGCCCGTTCTCGTTGTGGATCACCAGGAATCGCCGATGCAGGTAGGGATTGTCGTCGATCGACAGATCTGCCTCACGCCCGATGAAGAACCGGCGGTCGGCGTCGAGGGCGATGCGCTCGCCGCAGTACTCGACGTAGGTCGCCCCGGCATCGAGCGCGGCGTCGCCCGGTTCTGCGGGGGTCGCGGCTCGGTCCTGCCCCGTGGTCATCAGCTCTCCGATCAGCTCGGGTCGGGGGCCGGTGCCTGTCCGGCGGCCTCTCCCGGCGCCGAATCGTCGAGCGCGGGCATCGTCAGGGTCGGTACCGACTCGTGGACGGTCACCACGATCACGGTGACGTTGTCGTGTGCGCCGAGTGCCAGCGCGGCGTCGACGAGTCGCTCGGCCGCCTGCTGGGAGTCGGCCGCGTTGCGCAGGATGTCACCGATCTCCTCGTCGGGCAGCTCTCCGGTCAGGCCGTCGGTGCACAGCAGCAG
This sequence comes from Gordonia sp. G4, assembly GCF_057770005.1. Taxonomy (NCBI): domain Bacteria; kingdom Bacillati; phylum Actinomycetota; class Actinomycetes; order Mycobacteriales; family Gordoniaceae; genus Gordonia; species Gordonia sp. G4. Next base: position 4,013,239 of record NZ_CM173442.1, on the reverse strand, counting down.
CACGTCGCCGGGGAAGGCCGGCGTGCTCGAGTAGTCAGCCACCGGATCGACCATGCCCGCACCCAGCGCACGGGTGATCACGTTGCGGCGCGGGTCGGTTCGGGCCTGCTCGGGAGTGAGGAAGCCGGCGTCGATGAATTCCTGCACCTGCGAGTGGTCGGTGGTGAGCTGGTTGAGCGACCCGTTCTGGAAGCGGTAGGTCCGCGAGTCGCCGATGTTGAGCACCAGCCAGTGGGGGCTCTGCTCGTGGGTGACGAGCACGATGCCGGTCGCGGTGGTGCCCGCGCGGCGCTCGGTCTCGGTGTCGATCTCCCCGATGCGGCGCTGGGCGGCGAGCAGCAGGTCGTCGAGTTGCAGCTGGGTTGCCTTGAGGTCACCGGCGCTGGTGGCCTCCGACAGCGTGAGCAGTGCCGCCTCGCTGGCCAGTTCACCGCTGTCGTGTCCGCCCATGCCGTCGGCGAGCAGGTACATCCCCGGCAGCGCGAGAGCCGCGTCCTCGTTGGTCTCCCGGACTCGCCCCACGTTGCACGCGGCCGACCACTCGAGCCGCAATTCACCCACGATGTGTGTGCCCGAGACCGAGGCGTCTCGAACGATGGTCGCCGCATCCATGATCAGCAGATACTACCGCCGCGGAGCCCCTGACCCGCTACGCATGTCGACTGTTCGGTCTCGGCGTGTTGGGCGGGGGCGCCGCGGCGGACGGCGGTCCGTCTGACCACCTACGATCTGGTCGCGATCCTCACCAGCCGCGCTCGGCGAGGCGGTGCGGCTGCGGGATGTCGTCGACGTTGATGCCGACCATCGCCTCGCCCAGACCGCGCGAGACCTTCGCGAGCACATCGGGGTCGTCGTGGAAGGTGGTGGCCTGCACGATCGCCGCGGCGCGCTGTGCGGGGTTGCCCGACTTGAAGATCCCCGATCCCACGAACACGCCCTCGGCGCCCAGCTGCATCATCATCGCGGCGTCGGCCGGGGTGGCGATCCCGCCTGCGGTGAACAGCGTGACCGGCAGCTTGCCGGCCTCGGCCACCTCGACGACGAGGTCGTAGGGCGCCTGCAACTCCTTTGCCGCGACGTACAACTCGTCTTTCGGCAAAGACGTCAGCCGGCGGATCTCGTCGCGGATCTTGCGCATGTGCGTGGTCGCGTTGGACACGTCGCCGGTGCCGGCCTCACCCTTCGAGCGGATCATCGCCGCACCCTCGGTGATCCGGCGCAGGGCCTCACCGAGATTGGTCGCACCGCACACGAACGGCACGGTGAAGGCCCACTTGTCGATGTGGTTGCTGTAGTCGGCCGGCGTCAGGACCTCGGACTCGTCGACGTAGTCCACACCCAGGCTCTGCAGGATCTGCGCCTCGACGAAGTGACCGATGCGGGCCTTGGCCATCACCGGGATGGACACCGCGGCGATGATGCCGTCGATCATGTCCGGATCGCTCATCCTGGACACGCCGCCCTGGGCGCGGATGTCGGCGGGCACCCGCTCGAGCGCCATGACCGCGACCGCACCGGCGTCTTCGGCGATCTTCGCCTGCTCGGGGGTCACGACGTCCATGATCACGCCGCCCTTGAGCATCTCTGCCATGCCGCGCTTGACCCGGGCCGTGCCCTGGCCGACCTCGGGGACGGTCGCGCCGTTGTGACTCACTGAAGATCTCCTCGTGTCGCAGTCTCGACCTGCCGCGATCGCAGCGGCGGTACCCCACCAGTCTAGGTGAGGGGCCGATCGCCCCTGACGAGGGTCAGTCCGCCTGGCCTGGGGTGACGCGCTCGATGATCTCGAAGTACTCCGGGGGCGTCGCGTGTCCGCCGAGCCGCAACCACCGGACGGGCCGGCGTTGCGCGAGAGCCCGGGTGTCGCGCACGGCGTCGTTGTAGAAACGACGCGCCATCATCACCCGCGTCTCGGCGTCGGCGAGTTCGACGACGAGCGCTGCGGATCGGCGATTCGGGTCGGTCCGCGCCAGTGCGGCCGACACGGCGTTCTCGGCGTGCTCACGCTCCGACGGTGCAGCACGCTCGGCCAGGTCGGCCAGGAGCGCCAGTTCCCGCGCCTGCGCGGCGACGTCGTCGCCCGCGGACCTGCGGTATCCCGCGGTCCCCTCGCCCGCGATCATCTCGGCGGACACCGCACGCACGACCACCGCGCGCCGGTCGAGGCTGGATTCGAGCGCCTGGCGGGCGAGGTCGACCCGCACGTTGAGGCGGTCGAGTCGATTCGCCGTGTGGTGGGCCCAGCCGATCACGAGCAGCACGGCCACGACGCCGAGAACGATCCAGGTGGCCATCAGTCCGACACCACGACGGGACCGGCGCCCACGGTGACGGTGTCGTAGACCCGGAGGATCTGATCGGCCACCCGCGACCAGTCGTACCTGTCGGCGCGCACCCGCCCGGCGGCGACGAGATCCTCACGTGCCTCCGGATCGGCGAGGAGCTCGACCAGACCGGCGGCGAGCTGGTCCGGAGAGCCCGTCTCGACCAGATGTCCCGCCCGGCCGTCGTCGAGAACCCGGCGGAAGGCGTTCAGTGAGCTGGCGATCACCGCCGCCCCGGCCGCCATCGCCTCGACCAGGACGATGCCGAAGCTCTCGCCGCCCAGATTGGGGGCGCAGTAGACGTCGGCGGAGGCCAGCGCCCGCGCCTTGGTCGCGTCGTCGACCTGTCCGAGGAACACGAGGTGCTCGGCGAGCGCCCCCGCCCGTCGGCGCAACGCTGCCTGGTTGCCGCCGCCGACGACGAGGACTCGCACGTAGGGGAACTTCGCCACGACCGAGGGCAGCGCGCGCATCAGCACGTCGATGCCCTTGCGTGGTTCGTCGAAGCGACCGAGGAACAGGATCGTCCCTCCGGGGTGCGGATAACCGTCGAGGGGCTCCGCGTCGGCGAAGGACGAGACGTTGATGCCGTTCGGGATCTCGACGGCATCCGAGCCCAGCGACTCCATCTGCCACCGGCGCGCGAGCTCGGACACGGCGATCTTGCCCGCGATCCGCTCGTGGTAGGGCCGCAGGATCCCCTGGAAAGCGCTCAGCCACAACGACTTCGAGGTGGCTGTGTGGAACGTGGTGACAATGGGTCCCGACGCCACCATCAGCGACAGCATCGAGATGCTCGGCGAGTTCGGTTCGTGGACGTGCAGGACGTCGAAGCCGTTCTCGGCGATCCAGCGGCGCATTCGCAGGTAGCCCTTCGGGCTGAAGTTCACCCGGGAGACCGACCCGTTGTACGGGAGCGCCAGCGCCGGCCCGGCCCGGACGACGTACTCCGGGAGTTCGGTGTCGCGGGCGGCCGGGGCGAGCACACTCACCTCGTGACCACGGTCGAGGAAGACGTCGGCGAGTTCGGTGACATGGGCCTGGACCCCGCCGGGCACATCGAAGGAGTAGGGGCAGATCATCCCGATTCGCATGGCACTCCCCTGGTCGTCGTTCCCCAATCCCGATCGTCCCCGCCGGTCACGGTGGCGGTCCGTCCTGCTCCACACGACCACGCTGCCGGTCGGTCCAGTCCGCTTCCCAGAGCGGCTGCAGCATGTGCCAGTCCGCGGGGTGTGCGGCGATGTTGACCGCGAACGCGTCGGCGAGCGCCTGCGTGGCGGACTCGATGCCGCCGGAGGTGTCGATCGGCTCGCCGCAGCTCATCCGGGAGTAGGGCGCCTCCTCGAACCAGTGATGGGCCGGCAGCAGCGCTGCGCCGGTCTCGATCGCCAGCCGCGCCGACCCGGCAGGCATCCTGGTTCGCCCGCCGAAGAAGGTGACCGGCACCCCGTGCCGGGCGATGTCACGCTCGCCGAGCAGGCACACGATGCCGCCGGCGCGCAGCCGATCGGCCAGGCGTCCGAAGGGAGGCTGCTCGCCACCGCTCAACGGGAAGATCTCAAAACCGAGCGACTCCCGGTAGGCGACGAACTGGTCGAACAGCGACTCCGGCTTGAGTCGTTCGGCGACGGTCGCGAACCTGCCGTAGTGATGGACCAGCCACACACCGGCCATGTCCCAGTTGCCCGTGTGCGGCAGGGCCAGGACCACACCCTTGCCGCGGGCCACGGCAGCATCGAGCCGAGCCCGGTCCGGCGCCGGGAGCGTGACGGTCGACGTGACGGTCGCGCGATCCTGTGCCGGCAGCCGGAAAGCCTCGCACCAGTAGCGCGCGTACGAGCGCATCGCGTCGGCGACGAGGTCGTCGGGCACCTGCGCGGGTTCGACGCCGAGGACACGGGCGAGATTGCGCCGCAACTGATCCGGACCGCCGCGACGGCGTCCCGCATAGGCTCCGGCACGGTCGAAGACAGCCCGCGCCGCCCGCTCTGGTGCCCATCGGACCGCGGCCCAGCCCGCCCGGTACCCGAGGTCGGCCGCCAGCGCGCCGAAATCGGTCATCGTTGTCCCGCAGGTGGGTTCTGTCCGCCCGAGCCGGCCGGCGGGTCGGAGCCCCCGAGGTCGGTACCGGTCTCGGCGGTGTCCCCGGGTTTCGGGGTGATCGGGATGAGGTCGCGCGCACCCGGCGACTGGGCGATCGACCACATGCGCTGTCCGACGGTGATCACGCTGGCGATCGCGAGAAACCACATCGCGACATGTACGGCCCACCACAACCCGAGACCGGTGAGCCCGGTGCCGACGAGCACGATGATCAGCCGGTCGGGCCGTTCGATGAGACCGCCGTCGCCGTAGAGGCCACTGGCCTCCGCGCGGGCCTTGGCGTAGGAGATGACCTGCGAGGTCACCAGACAGATCAGGGTCGCGACGAGCAGCAGGTGATGGGGTTCGGTGACCGCGCACCACCACGCCAGCCCCGCGAAGATGGCACCGTCGGCGACGCGGTCACAGGTCGCGTCCAGCACCGCGCCGAATCGCGTACCGCCGCCCCGGGCACGCGCCATCGCACCGTCGAGCATGTCGAACATCACGAACAGCCAGATGACCAGCGTGCCCACGAACAGATGGCCCATCGGGAACAGAGTGAGCGCGGCCGCCACGCCCGCGAGCGTGCCGATCACCGTCACCGAGTCCGGCGTGAGTCCGGTCCGCAGGAGCGCCCGACCCATCGGGAGGGTCACCTTCGAGACCGACGCCCGACCCAGAATGCTCAGCATCGCGGAGTTCCTCCCCCATCTCGCCGTGCGCCGCACCCCGACGCTTCCCGGTCATCCATCGTCTGACATCGCCTCACCCGATCGCACGCCGCGTACGTCAGTCACCCAGACGTTGCCACGCGTCGGCCAGCAGTCCGCGGGTGTCCCGCAGCAACTGCGGCATGACCTTCGTCTCGCCCACGATCGTGATGAAGTTCGCGTCACCCATCCACCGCGGCACGATGTGCTGGTGGAGGTGCTCGGACAGCGAGCCACCCGCCGCGTAGCCGAGGTTCAGACCGACGTTGAAGGCGTTCGGGTTCGACACCGACTTGATGGTCCGGATCATCCGCTGGGTGAACGACATCAGCTCGGCCGATTCGGTGGCGGTCAGGTCCTCGAGGTCGGCGACCTGCCGGTACGGCACCACCATGGTGTGCCCCGGGTTGTACGGGTACAGGTTCAGCACCGCGTAGACGGCCTCGCCGCGCGCCACGATGAGGCCGTCCTCGTCCGACATGGTCGGGATGTCGAGGAACGGGTGCCCGGTCTTCTCCGCCGGCTGCGGGTCGGCGATGTAGGTCATCCGGTGCGGACTCCACAACCGCTGCAGGCGATCGCCGACGCCGACACCCTCGTCCCGGATCTCGCCGGGCGCGTCCCCGAACGCGGCGTCACTCATCGAGTGCCCCCGCCACCACGACCGTCTCCACGTCGCCCAGGGCGGTCTCGATCAGCTCCTTGGTGGGCGACTCGTTGCGCCTGCTCCGAACCCACTCGACGAGCACGGACACCGCGTCGGCGACCGGGACGCCGTTGACCTGGGTGCCGTCGCGGAAGCGGAAGCTCACCGCGCCGGCCTCGACGTCGCGTTCGCCGGCCAGCAGCATGAACGGCACCTTGCCGGTGGTGTGGTTGCGGATCTTCTTCTGCATCCGGTCGTCGGAGTTGTCGACCTCGGCACGGATTCCGGCGGACGCCAGCGAATCGACGACCCCCTGCAGGTGCCCGGCGAACGTCTCCGCGACCGGGATGCCCACGACCTGGACCGGCGACAACCAGGCCGGGAACGCACCCGCGTAGTGCTCGGTCAGCACACCGAAGAACCGCTCGATCGAACCGAACAACGCGCGGTGGATCATCACCGGGCGGTGCTTGGCTCCGTCGGAGGCGGTGTACTCGAGTTCGAAGCGCTCGGGCAGGTTGAAGTCGAGCTGGATGGTCGACATCTGCCAGGTACGGCCGAGTGCGTCGCGCGCCTGCACCGAGATCTTCGGGCCGTAGAAGGCCGCGCCGCCGGGGTCGGGGACGAGATCGAGCCCGGACGCCTGCGCGACTTCGGCGAGGGTGGCGGTCGCCTCCTCCCACGCCTCGTCGGACCCGACGAACTTCTTCGGGTCCTTGGTGGAGAGTTCGAGATAGAAGTCGTCGAGGCCGTAGTCCTTGAGCAGGTCGAGAACGAACTGCAGGGTCGAGGTCAGCTCGTCGCGCATCTGCTCGCGCGTGCAGTAGATGTGCGCGTCGTCCTGGGTCATGCCGCGCACGCGTGTCAGACCGTGGATGACACCGGACTTCTCGTACCGGTACACCGCGCCGAACTCGAACATCCGCAGCGGCAGTTCGCGATATGAACGGCCCCGGCCACGGAAGATCAGGTTGTGCATCGGGCAGTTCATCGGCTTGAGGTAATAGTCCTGCCCGGGTTTGCGAACCGCCCCGTCCTCGTCGTACTCGGCGTCGACGTGCATGGGCGGGAACATGCCGTCGCGGTACCAGTCGAGGTGTCCGGACACCTCGTAGAGGTGCGACTTGGTGATGTGTGGCGTGTTGACGAAGTCGTATCCGGCCGCGACATGGCGGGCACGCGAATAGTCCTCGAGCTCCTTGCGGATGATGCCGCCCTTGGGGTGGAACACCGGCAGGCCGGACCCGAGTTCGTCGGGGAAGCTGAACAGATCGAGTTCGGCGCCCAACTTGCGGTGGTCGCGCTTCTCCGCCTCGGCGAGCAGTTCCAGATAGGCGTCCTGGGCTTCGACCGACTCCCACGCGGTGCCGTAGATGCGCTGGAGGTCGGCGTTGTCCTGGTCACCGCGCCAGTAGGCCGCCGAGCTGCGGGTCAGCTTGAAGGCCGCGATGTACTTGGTGGTCGGGACGTGCGGCCCGCGGCACAGATCGCACCAGATGCGTTCGCCGGTACGAGGATTGAGGTTGTCGTAGACCGACAGCTCGCCACCGCCGACCTCCATGACCTCGGCGTCGTCGGCGGCGCCCTTGTCGTCGATGAGCTCGAGCTTGAACGGCTCACCTGCCAGCTCGGCACGGGCCTCGTCCTTCGACGCGTACACCCGCCGCGAGAATCGCTGACCCGACTTGATGATCTGCTTCATCTTCTTCTCGAGGGCGGCGATGTCCTCGGGTGTGAAGGGCTCGGCGACGTCGAAGTCGTAGTAGAAGCCGTCCTTGATCGGCGGACCGATGCCGAGCTTGGCCTCTGGGAAGAGCTCCTGGACCGCCTGTGCGAGAACGTGTGCGGATGAATGCCGGATCACGCTGCGGCCGGCCTCGGTGTTCGCGGCAACCGGTTCGACGTCGGTGTCGGCGTCGGGTGCCCACGACAGGTCGCGCAGATCGCCGTCCGCGTCACGGACGACGACGATGGCCTCCGGCCCCTTGTTGGGGAACACGGCCTCGCGCAGTGCGGTGCCCGCGGTCGTCCCAGCCGGCACACGGATCGTGGCGGGGCTGGTCACCTGGACGTCGTCGGGCACGGGGGCGCTCCTAGGGTCGGGGCGGACACGCGAAGACGCGTCCGGGTCGGGACGTTTGCGACTCTGATGGTATCCGCGCCGCGTCGTCGTGGAGTGCACCCCTACCTTGTGGCCCTCGCGATCAGCCGAAGACGGGACTCGCCAGCCAGCTGTAGTCCAGGCCCACCCAGCCGGCGACGGTGTGCAGGGCTCCGAGCAACCACAGGGTCGCGATCACGATCGCGCAGGTGCCGAGCCAGAAGATGGCCTGCACCGACCAGTGCTGGCGGCCGATCCATTCCATCCAGGCGTCGTACTTGGCCCGCGCGAACTTCAGCAGCCGGTGCGCCCACTCGAACTCGGACGACAGGATTCCCAGCCCGAGGAACACGATGAGCCATCCGGGGCCCGGGTACGGGATCGCGAGGATGCCGCAGAGCAGGACGATCGTGCCGATGGTCCCGACCGCGATGCGGTAGATGCCGTGCCAGCGAGGGTTGCTGCGCACCACGAACCGACGGTGGCGGGCGAGGATTCGCAGGCGGTGCCGGCGGGATCCGCGGTCGACGTCGGCGCGCCCGGCAGCAGGATTCGACGAAACGCTCCGCGCCGGGTCCGGTGTGGAGGTCTCGTTCACTCCGGACTCGCTCGCCCCCGGTGTCGGCATCGTCTCCCACCCTGTTCGTTCGGCCCGGAAAGTGACGTCCAGGCTACGCGATCACAGCGGCGTCCTCCGGCGCCGGCAGGCTCGGCGTTCGACGGCGACGCCACATGAGCGCGGCGTCGATCAGCGTCGCGGACACCGTGACCGCGAGCAGAAGCGGATAGCACCCGGAGTACAGCACGACGAGCACGTCGTCGACGATGGAGCCGTTCGGGTCGCGCGGCATCATGAACAGCCCCAGGGCGATCGCGTGATCCGACGTCAGGTAGGGCCCGCTGTCCCAACAGTGCCGCCACCAGGTGAACGTCAGGGCGACCACGCCCATCGGAGCGAGCCAGTACCACCACGCACCCGCCGTCCTCCCCCGCCGAATGGCCAGGTCGAGCGCGACGATGAACAGGGGTACGCACCAGACCCAGTGGTGCCCCCACGCGAAAGGCGAGACCGCACACATCGTCATCCCGACGATCGTCGCGGCGAGAAGGTCGCGCGACTCGCGATGAGCGAGGACCGCGGCGAGCAACCCCAGACCGGCGACGATCAGCGCGAGCGGCAGCCACAGCCACGTCGGCGCCACGAAGACGGGCCCGCCGGGCGCGCGCTCGGCAAACCGTCCGATGTCGCAGTGGGCCAGCAACTGGGACACGAATCCGCGCACCGACTGGTTGGCGGGTGAATCCGCCCGGCCGATGCGGTCCGTGTCGGCGAGGTGACGGGTCCAGTAGGCCCACGAGTCGGCCGGAACGATCAGGAATCCGATCGCCACGGTCGCCGCGAAGGTCGCCACCGCGGTGCCGGCCGCACGCCATTGCCGGGTCACCAGCAGGTAGACGACGGCGAACAGCGGCGTCAGTTTGAGTCCGGCGGCGACTCCGATGGCCACCCCGCGCCACCGTGAGCACCTCCCGAGAAACACCAGGTCGATCAGGATCAACGCCATCACCAGAAGGTTGACCTGGCCGAGCCAGATGGTGGTGCGGATCGGCTCGAGGGCGGTCGACGCGATCGCGATCAGCACGGCGAACACGCCGAGACGCGCATCGAGTCGGTAGTTCAGGCTCCGGAGACTCATCGCGACGACGCCCGCGAGCGCGGCGAAACCGATCGCCCACCAGACCATTCGGGCCATGCTCTCGGTGAGCAGAGCCAGCGGGACGAAGACCAGTCCGGCGAACGGCGGGTAGGTGAAGTGCAGACGCCACAGGACAGGGGCGTCGTACAGCGGTGCGGCGTCGAGCACGGTGGCGGCGCCCGCCCGGTAGACGCGGACGTCGGTGGCGTTCTCGAACAGTCCGTAGAACGGGTTGGTGATGGGGAATGCCGCGATGTGCCAGGCGATCACCGTGATCGCGATGACGGCCGCCCCGACGATCGCTGCCGTCGACACCGATGCGGGCGCAGGGCGTGACGACTCCGGCAGTTCGACGGCAGTCCTCTCGGCCACGCGGCGAGAGTACGCCCGAATTGTGACATGGCTCACTCGAAACGCCGCGGGAAGCGGTCGGTTGTTCGGCAGACAGTCGGGTTCCGACGGTTCGGGGCGGGCTACCGTTGATCCCGGTGGGTGACGAGATCACCTTGGGGACGACACCATGCCACCGAAAGCGCCCTGGACACTCGGGCCGGCACTCGCTGCGGCGACTCTGACACTGGCCGTGGCCTGCATAGACAACGGCATCGAGCGGGCCGCGATGACGCGCGCCACCTCGTCGAGCCCAGTCGACGGTCCGGCTCCACCGATTCGCATCGCGGTCGAGACCCCGTCCGACGTCGTGCGCCCGCGGATCGACCTCTGGCCGCTCCCCGACGACGCCGCCCTCAGGCCCGAGCAGCGCCGTGCCGCCGAGGCACTCGTCCGTCTGTCGTCAGGAAGCGACGGCGAGAAGCTCGCGCAGCGGTCCGCATGCCGTCTTCTGAGCGACATCCAGTCACCGCCCCTCGACGCCCCGGGGTGGCGGGTACGGATCGTCGCCACGGACACGATGCAGTACGGCCACGCACTCCTCGCCGCACCGCAGCAACGGTCCGCGGACGATGCGGTCGTCGTGTTGGCACGGCTTCTTCACGACATCGACGCGGTGGCGGGGCCTTACCGGCCCGTGTTCGTGCAGGGGTGCAGTCCTTACTGAGCTCGACCGATCGCCGCGCCGCACTCACGGAACGCCGGTGCGGCAACTACCACTGCCACCGCAAACCGGCGCTGTTCGACTGCCGGCACGTGGCGGTGCCGTCGGTTTGATAGACCATCGCGCGAGCACCGAGTTTCGGGCAGGGGGTGCCGATACGGACCTTGGGCGCACGGGTTACGGCGTAGCTGCGCCAACCAGCTACTTCGGCGGAGCAGTACAGCGTGCCGTCGGCAGAGTCCATGCCGTACTCGTGCTGATAGCAGGGTCCGCCTTCGCGTTGAACCGAAGACGGCGCCGCCGACGCCCCGCCGACGCCGGCCACAGCGCCGATGACCGCTGCTGCCATGACTATTCCGGCGACGGACTTTCTGGCCATCAGTGATCTCCTCAGAAGTTCTCGTAGCGATATGCGTGGCGAGGACAGAGGTCCTGGGTCGCGTAGAGCAAGAACAGTCGCTGTTCGTAAGCAGGCTGGTAGCTGCCGTCAGGGTTGTAGAAGACCCGCTCGGCAATCTGAGTGTCCGCATGTCGGTCCATGACCCCACAGGCCCGGTAGCCGCCTGCAACCATTTCCGCGTCAGTGGTGTAGCGACTGTTCGGCCAGGCTGCAGTGGGTAGGGTTCGCGCCTTGTTGACGAAAGCCTGCTCGGCGACAGTGATGGCGGACGATTGCCCGGTGCCGACGAGCAGACCCGCACCCAGTGCCATCGTGGCCAGCATTCCGGTGATGAGTCGTTTCATTGGCAGAGTTCTGTCTGCGCGGCGGTGACGACCATGGCGGAGTTCTCCTTGCTGAGAAACAGTCCGTCCGCTGCGTACAGCGCGTGGGCGATGGACGATGACGAACGGCCGGTGTCCAGCTGACCGCACACCCAGTAGCCGGTGTGAAGCGCGTCGTCAGCTGTGGTGAAACGTCGGCTACAACCGCTGGCGCCGTCGCCGGGATGGTCGAAGCACGACGCCGCTCCGGGGGTTGTTGTGTAGATCCCCTGCGACTGCAGAATGGCGAGATAGTCGCCGCGCGATGCCGAGGCATCACCGGCACCGAACGCGACAACGACAGCCGATGTGAGCGCGGCGACTCCAGCAAGCCAGCCACAGCGTGTGGTCATGTCTGTCTCCAAGCGTCCGCCTGCAGCCGTGAGCCACCGATCGCTACAACTGCCGCCGCATCGTATCCATCCGCGGTGCCGAAACTTGAGGTCACTGGCTTTGTTCATCCGATCAATCGAACGCCGCACTGCAGCGTGGATGCCGTCCGCCATTGCGCTCGACCGGTCGCGGCGCCCATGGAACGGTCCGGGCTTCTATGGTCGGTGGTCGGTGGTCGATTGTGTGTCCACCGGTTCGTGTACGGTCAAGCCCCTGGTAGTGGTGTAACTGGTTTTTGATCCTTCGTTGGTGATCAGGCGGGTAGTTGCATCAGTTCATCGGTGCTCACCTCCGTGGTCGAGCTGGTGCCGGTGTCGGTGGTCAGTGTGAGGCGGCAGCGGCTCAGGACTTCGAGTCCGAGGTAGCGGCGTCCTTCGGCCCATTCGTCGGTCTGCTCGGCCAGGACCGCCCCGATGAGGCGGACGATGGCGTCCCGGTTGGGGAAGATGCCCACGACGTCGGTGCGGCGGCGGATCTCCCTGTTGAGCCGTTCGGTGGGGTTGTTGGACCAGATCTGGCGCCATACGTCGTCGGGGAACACGGTGAAGGCCAGCAGGTCTTCGCGGGCATCGCCAAGGTGGTCAGCAACGTCGGGCAGCCTGCCTTCGGTGTACTCCAACAGCCGATCGAACTGCTCGTTCACCGCGGTGGCCGTGGGTTGGTCATACACGCTGTGCAGCATCGCTTTCACGGCCGGCCACATGGACTTGGGGCACACGCCCATGAGGTTCGCCGCGTAGTGGGTGCGGCACCGCTGCCACGCTGCACCGGGCAGGTTCGCCGCGATCGCGTCCACGAGCCCGGCGTGGGCATCGGAGGTCACCAGCCGCACCCCGCCCAGTCCGCGGGCCACCAGGTCGGCGAAGAAAGTGTTCCACGAGGCCTTGGTCTCACTGGTGGCGACCTGCATCCCGAGGACCTCGCGGTGCCCGTCGCCATTGACCCCGGTGGCCAGCAGGACGGACGCCTTGACGACCTGGTTGTTCTCGCGGACCTTGATCGTCAACGCATCGGCGGTGACGAACGTGAACGGGCCGGCATCGTCCAGGCGGCGGTGCCGGAACGCGGCCACCTGCTCGTCCAGGTCGGCGGCCATGCGTGAAACCTGCGACTTTGACAGTGAGTCGATGCCCAGGGTCTTGACCAGCTTGTCCATCCGGCGGGTGGATACCCCGGCCAGGTAGCAGTCCGCCACGACGGTGATCAGCGCGGACTCGGCCCGCTTGCGGCGCTCGAGCAGCCATTCGGGGAAGTAGCTGCCCGAGCGCAGCTTCGGCACCGCGACGTCGACGGTGCCGACGCGGGTGTCCAGGGGCCGGTGCCGGTAGCCGTTGCGCCGGTTGGTGCGCTCGGCGGTGCGGGCGTTCCACTCGGCGCCGCACACGCTGTCGGCGTCGGCGGACAGCAGGGCGTTGATCATGGTCTGCAGCAGCTCGCGCATCAGATCCGGTGATGCGTCGGATAGGGCTTGGCCAAGTAGGCCTGCAGGGTCGACAATATGGGGTGCGGTCATCGTGATGACTCCTCGAGGATTCTTTAGACGGTTGACTCGAAGGATCACACGGTGGCCGCTCTACATCCGTGTACAACACGTAGCTGCAGGCGATCTCGGCCACCGAGTTACACCACCCTATGGGGCACTACTTCGTGTACCCGCGGAGGAGCGATGACAGTATCCAGCGACAGTCCGATCGACCGGGAGATCCTCGACCATCTGGCCCACATGCGGGACGACCTGACCCGGTTTCAGATGGAGTACCAGTTCGCGGTCGACGAGATCCTGACCAAGGTGACCATCCTGCGTACAGAGTTTCTCCACCTGCACCACTACAACCCCATCGAGCACGTGACCTCGCGGGTCAAGACACCCGAGAGCATCCTCCGCAAGGCGATGCGCAAGGGCATCTCTCCTGACCTGCCGTCGATCCGCGCACAACTGACCGACATCGCCGGCATCCGCGTCACGTGCAGCTTCATCGCGGACACCTACCGAATCCTGGAGACCCTGACCTCACACGACGACATCCGGGTCATCGAGATCAAGGACTACATCGCGGCGCCCAAACCCAACGGCTACAAGAGTTTGCACGCGATCGTCGCGATCCCGGTGTTCCTGTCCACGGGTCCCGTCGAGGTCGTGGTCGAACTCCAGATCCGGACCGTGGCGATGGACTTCTGGGCCACGCTGGAGCACAAGATCTTCTACAAGTACGACGGCCGCGTCCCGGACCACCTGTCGGCAGAGCTCGCTTCGGCGGCCCGCACGGCGAACGAACTGGATCAGCGGATGGAGCGGCTGCACGCCGAGGTTCACGGCGACACGACCAGTTCGGCGCGGGGCCCCATCGACGACGACGTGATCCGGTATCTACGGCAGCACTCGTTCACGCCGGAGGTAGCGGAAAGTCGTCCGGAGTCGTCCTGACCGTAGGTGCCGAACCGCGGAAGCGCCCCCAACGACAAGAGCCTCGCCGGGAATTCGGCGAGGCTCTTGTCGTTCGGTGGTCCCGGCTGGGATCGAACCAGCGACCTTCCCGGTGTGAACGGGACGCTCTTCCACTGAGCCACGGGACCGTGTCGGGCGCCTCTTGTCAGTGACAGGGGCGCCTGTGCACGAGCCAGAAGATTACACGGGTTGCGCAGAAGTCCCAAATTCCGGCGGTGGGCCATGTCACTGCATGGCGATCTGCACCCGCGGGTGAATCACATGCTGCGGATTCACTCTCGCCCACGCCTCTGACCAGGCGATTTGGATAGTTCGGAAACCATCGCGTAAGTTTCTCTTCGCACCGCGAGCAGCAAGATCCACAAGATCGCTCGTGGGCATGCGGATGTAGCGCAGCTGGTAGCGCATCACCTTGCCAAGGTGAGGGTCGCGGGTTCGAATCCCGTCATCCGCTCGGCGCGAGTCGACTCGCATCTGGTGGTGTGGCCGAGTGGTGAGGCAACGGCCTGCAAAGCCGTGTACACGGGTTCGATTCCCGTCGCCACCTCCAACGCTGCACAATTCCATACCCGCGCGATTAGCTCAGTGGGAGAGCGCTTCCCTGACACGGAAGAGGTCACAAGTTCAATCCTTGTATCGCGCACCACGACAAAACCCCCGGTCTGACCGGGGGTTTTTCGTTTGCGATCAGCGTGCCGTCGCGGTCGCCACCGACCATTCGTCGACGATCTCCCCCAGCCCGACCGCCGACGGCGAGGAGGGGGCGGGCAGCACGGTCCGCGAGAAGCGCGGCGCGGGCGCCGGCGTGATCGCGTCGTCCAGGCGGACGAACGAGCCCCGCTGCACCGCGACCGGGTCAGCGGCGGCCTCGTCGAAGTCGAGAACCGGTGTCACACAGGCGTCTACATCGGCGAACACACTCCCCCAGTCGTCGCGCGTGCGCGTTCCGAATCGGGCTTGCAGTGCGGCGCCGATCACCGGCCACGAGGCGCGGTCCCACCGGTCGGGCAGATCACCCACCCCGAGGGTGTCGACCAGATTCCGCCAGAACTTCTCCTCGAGCGCGCCGACGGCGATGAATCTGCCGTCGGCGCACCGATACGTGGTATAGAACGGCGCCGACCCGTCGAGCAGGTTGCCCTGGTCCCGAGAACGCCAGCGTCCGGCCGCCTTCCATGACCACTGCAGCGCGGCGAGCAGGCCGGCGCCGTCGACCATCGCGGCGTCGATCACCTGACCGCGACCGGTGCGCGTGCGGTCGTGCAGGGCGGCCAGCACCCCGACGATGAGCAGCATCGAGCCACCGCCGAAGTCGCCGACGAGCGAGAGCGGCGGCACCGGCGGCGCTCCGGCCGGACCCATCGCCTCGAGTACACCGGTGACCGCCAGATAGTTGATGTCATGTCCCGCGCTCGGGGCGCGGTCGCCGTCCTGCCCCCATCCGGTCATCCGTGCATAGATGAGTCGCGGTGCGTCGGAGCAGATCTCGGGACCGAGTCCGAGACGTTCCATCACGCCCGGCCGAAAACCCTCCACGACGATGTCGGCGCGCATGATCAGCTCGCGGATGCGGGCCAGGTCGGCGGGGTCCCTGACGTCGGCGTCGACACTGCGTCGTGACCGGTACAGACCGGCGTCGGCAGCCGGAATGCCGTCGGGCCCGGGCAGATCGGGGCCGGGGCGCCGGATCCGGAGGACGTCGGCGCCGAGATCGGCGAGCAGCATGCACGCGTGCGGCGTCGGCCCGAGACCGGGCATCTCCACCACCCGCACCCCGGCGAGCGGGCCGCTCACGACGTCGGACGGTGGTGGAGCACGCCACCGATCGTGAAGTCGACGTAGTCGCGTGCCAGCTGGTCGACATCGTGGGAGTCGTTGAGCCACCAGCTGATCCCGTTCATCAGGTCCAGCACCGCGACCGCGGATCGGTGCGGGTCGCGAACCTCGAACAGCCCCATCCGTGCACCGGCGTCGATGACATCGCGGATACGACGCTGGTAGTACTTGCGGTAGTCGGTGACCACGCGTCGGTGCTCGGGCGTCAGCGCCGACAGCTCCCGGAGGGCGACAAGGTGTTCCACCCGGTGTCGCGCCAGTCGCCGGACGTGCGCCTCGATGAGGTTCGTCAGCCGTTCGACGGGACCGCCCTCGGCATCGA
Organism: Gordonia sp. G4; assembly: GCF_057770005.1. Lineage (NCBI taxonomy): Bacteria > Bacillati > Actinomycetota > Actinomycetes > Mycobacteriales > Gordoniaceae > Gordonia > Gordonia sp. G4. The sequence goes on along the minus strand of NZ_CM173442.1, from coordinate 3,996,860 downwards.
GCAGCAGCAGGTCCTCCTGCGGGTCCTCGGTCATGCGCAGCGCGATCGCGTAGAGGATCTCCTCCTTCGACTGGAAGTGGTTGTAGAGACTCGCCCCTCGCATACCGACGGCCTGGGCGATGTCGCGCATCCCGGCGTTGGAATATCCGTGTTCGGCGAAGTAACCGGCGGCGGCCTCGACGATCTCGTCGCGGCGCCGGCGTGGCCGTCGATCCGTCCGCTGCCGGTGATCGTCGGCTGCCTCGATGGCGTCGTCCTCAGCCCTGACCGGTTCCATAGGCCTTCCTCAACTCGCGTTTGAGCAGTTTGCCCTGAGCATCGGTCGGCAGTGCATCGACGACGTAGACCTCCTTGGGCACCTTGTACGATGCCAGGTCGGTCCGGCAGTACTCGCGGATGTCGGCACCGGTGTGTTCCGCGCCGGGGCGGAGCACCACGAAACCGGTGACGGCCTCCGACCAGTACGGGTCGGGCAACCCCACGACGGCGGCGCGCTCGACGTCGGGATGCGCCTGCAGCACTCGCTCGACCTCTTGCGAGGCGACGTTGAAGCCGCCGGTCTTGATCATGTCCTTGCGCCGGTCGCGGAAGAACAGGTTGCCCTCGGCGTCGATACGGACGATGTCACCGGTGTGCACCCAACCGCCCTCGAAGACCTGCGCGGTGCGTTCGGGGTCCTTGAAGTAGCCCAGCATGACCGACGGTGTGCGGCACAGCAGCTCGCCCTCCTCGGCGTCGTTGCCGTCGGCGTCGACGACCCGGACCTCCAGGTGCCCGACCGGTTTGCCGATCCAGGTCGGGTCCTGATCCGGCACGTCCTCGAGCCGCCGGAACCAGCCGACGGAGCCGAGCTGGGTGAGTTCGGACTGCCCCCAGTAGGTGCCCCACACCGATTCCGGAGTGGCCGCGGCCCACGCGTCGACCGCATGCGGCGACACCTGACCGCCGTAGGTGAGGCACCGACGTACCGAACCCACTGTGGCGGGGCCGAAGTCGGGGTGGTTGGCCAGCGCGATGAAGAACGTCGGCGTCTGCGCCAGCACCGAGATCTTCTCGTCCCGGATCATCCGCAACGCCGTCGCCGGGTCGACCGCGGCCGGCAGTACCAGGGTCGCGCCCAGCAGCGTCAGCGACGTCAGCGAACCGATTCCGGCGATGGTGTGGAACGGCATGACGTAGAGCCACACGTCGTCGTTGCGGCAGCGCAGCCCCCACGTGTATGCGGGCGAGGTGGAGATGAGGTAGTTCCGGTGAGCGATCTCGACGCCCTTGGGCGTCGACTCGGTCCCGCTGGTGTAGACGATCATCGCGAGGTCGTGTTCGTCGACGTCGCAGTCGGGTTCGGAATCGTCTGCCGCGGCGACCGACTCGTCGAAGGAGTTCCACGAGTTCGCGTCGTCGTCACCGACGACGAGCACCGAGATGCCGAGACCGTCGGCGATGGGACCGGCCAGCGCGGACAGGGGTTCTTCGACGACGAGCACCGTCGGCTCCAGGTGACGGAGCTGCTGTGCGACTTCGCCTTCCCGGAACATCGGGCTCACGCCGGAGTACGCGGCGCCGACCTTCAGCGCGCCGTAGTAGGTGGCGACCGTCTCGACCCGGTTGCGGCTCATCACCGCCACCCGGTCCCCTCGTCCGACGCCGAGGTCGAGCAGCACATGCGCGACCCGATTGGCCATCGAGTCGAGTTCCGCGTACGACGTCGACGTCCGTCCGCCCTGCGCGTCGTAGGCCACGATCGCCGGTGTCGAACCCTGGGACCGGGCCAGGCGTCGTAGTTGGTCACCGACGGTGGCCCGGCCGAGCTTCGAGGTCTGTGCCGATGTGAGTGCGCGGGTGCTGGAGTCCACGGCGGGGGCGCTCACGCGAACATCCGGTTGTCGAACCGGTCGAGGAAGGTGATCTCCTCGACCGGGGTCCGGGTCAGCTTGCGGGGGAAGTCGTCACGCGGGTAGCCGACGGCGATGTGCGCGGCGGTCAGGTATCCCTCGGGAATGCCGAGGAGGTCCTTCACCTCGTTCTCGGCGGCGCACAGCAGGGTTGTCAGCGCGGTCGCCACGCCCTGTTGCCGGAGCGCGAGGGTGAGGTTCTGCACGCTCGGGTAGATCGACGCCCCGCCGACGACGCTGAGCCTGCCGAGCTCGTGGTCGGTGGGGTGCAGTCCTTCCATCTCGGCGCAGACCACGATGAGGGCGGGCACCTCGGCGAGATGATGAGCGAAGTAGTTCGCACTCTCCACGGTCTTGGGTACCGCACCGACCTTCTTCGAACCCTCGACGACCGCCGCGTAGTAGCCCTCCCAGAACGGCAGGTAGAGGTCGGCGAGCGCCTTCTTCGTGACCTCGTCGCGGACGACCACCCAGCGAACGGGCTGCCGGTTGCCGCCCTGCGGGCCGAACCGCGCGTCGTCGAACGCCCGGTACAGCACGTCGTCCTCGACGGGCCGCTCGCTGAAGTAGCGGCAGGTGCCCGTCGTGCGCATTGCTTCGCTGAGATCCATGTCCATCCTCCGTGATCACTAACCAGCGTTAGTATGACTGAGCCCACACTTACACACGCCGATCGCGGCGTCAATAGTCGATATCGGTGTCTGAAGTTGGTATTGACGAGGCACTACTAACAGTGGTTAGTTTCAGTCATGACATCCGTTTCCCTACGGTCGACCCGGCCGCACACCGCGGAGATCCGCGCGGCGGTCGCCGACGGCAACATCCCGACCCTGCTCGCCGTTCTCGTGGAGATGACCGGCGACCGGCGGTGGATGGCGGACCGGTACCGCCCGACGCGTAGCCGCGGCATGGACGACAACTCCTCGGGCGGTCTCGCCGAGGACATCCAGCAGGAGATCCGCGAGGCGGTCGTCGACGCCCTCGACGACTGGTATGACCGCGGTCGTCCCGAGCGGAAGCCGGCCGACGAGACCCTCGTCGCCGCACTGATGTCGTTCACCGCGGGCGAGCAGGTGGCTCCGGAATTCGCGCCGATGATGACCGAGATCGTCCGCGGAGACCTGCGGGGTAGGCATCTCCCGACCCTGCCGGCCGATCTCGCGACGTCGATCGACGCGCTGGTGATCGGTGCCGGAGTGGCCGGCATGCTGATCTCCACGCAGCTCGCCGCGGCCGGCGTCGAGCACACCGTGCTGGAGAAGAACGACGAGGTGGGCGGCTCGTGGTACGAGAACCACTACCCCGGCGCCGGGGTCGACACACCGAGCTACCTGTACTCGATCTCGTCCTTCGACCACCCCTGGTCGACACACTTCGGGAAACGCGACGAGGTGCAGGGCTACCTGCAGGCCTTCGCCGACCGGCACGCGGTGCGTGACCGGGTCCGATTCGGCACCGAGGTCCTCTCGGCCGCCTACGACACCGACACCCAGCGCTGGACGGTCCACGTCCGTGACCGCGACGGCCACCAGGACACACTCACCGCCCGGATCCTGATCAGCGCGGTCGGAATCCTCAACCGTCCCAAGCTTCCCGAGCTCCCGGGCATGGCCGGCTTCACCGGCCCGATCTTCCATTCCGCGCAGTGGCCCGACGAACTGGACGAGCCCGGCGCCCTCACGGGCAAGCGGGTCGCCATCGTCGGGTCCGGTGCCAGTGCGATGCAGATCGGGCCGGCGATCGCCGATCGAGTCGGGTCCCTGACGATCTTCCAGCGCTCACCGCAGTGGATCGCGCCGAACGACGACTACTTCGCACCGGTCGGCGACAACGTGCACTGGCTGATGGACAACCTCCCCGGATATCGCGAGTGGTATCGCGCACGGCTGTCGTGGATCTTCAACGACAAGGTCCACTCCACCCTGCACGTCGACCCGGACTGGCCGGAGCAGACCGCGTCGATCAACGCGGTCAATCACGGTCACCGCGAGTTCTATCTCCGCTACCTGCGCTCCGAGCTGGGCGACCGCGCCGACCTCGTCGACCTGTCGACCCCCGACTACCCGCCCTTCGGGAAGCGGATGCTGTTGGACAACGGCTGGTTTCGCATGTTGCGCAGGTCGAATGTCGAGCTGGTCCCGCATGGTGTCGAGCGCGTCACACCCGGCGGGCTCGTCGACGGCACCGGCACCGCACACGACTTCGACATCATCGTCTTCGCGACCGGATTCCACAGCGACCGCTACCTGTACCCCATGGACATCGTGGGACGCAGCGGGCAGAACACGGTCGAGGCGTGGGGTGATCACGACGCCTACGCCTATCTCGGCATCACCGCCCCCGATTTCCCCAACCTGTTCATCCTCACCGGACCGAACACCGCCCTGGGACACGGCGGCAGCTTCATCAGCATCCTGGAATACCAGGTGCGCTACGTCTGTGATGCCATTCGCGCGATGATCGAGAACCGTTTGGGCGCACTGGAAGTACGGCGGGATGTCACCGACGAATACAACGATGCCGTCGACCGTGCCCACGCGACGATGGTGTGGACGCACCCGGCGATGACCAACTGGTACCGCAACCCCGATGGCCGCGTCGTCGCCGTCCTGCCGTGGCGGATCGTCGACTACTGGGCGCGCACGCGCACCGTCGACCTCGCGGACTTCCTCGCCGAACCTCTCCGGTGACCGACGGGACTACGGTGTCTGTCATGACCTCGCTCATCTCCGCCCCCGACCTCGCCGCCCGTCTCGGCGAGGAGAACCTGCGCATCGTCGACGCGACCGTTCACCTGACCTTCGACGCCGACGGCGCCCATGTCGCCTCCGGGCGCGACACCTATCTGGCCGGGCACCTGCCGGGCGCGGTGTTCGCCGACCAGATCGCCGACCTCAGCGATCCCGACGGCGAAGCGCCCTTCGCGGCAGCCGACTCGGCCCGATTCGCCGCGGCGATCGGCGGCCTGGGGATCGGCGACGACTCGACCGTCGTCGTCTACGACACCGTGAACGGCATCTGGGCCACCCGCCTGTGGTGGCAGTTCGGACTCGAGGGCTTCGACGACGTGCTCGTCCTCGACGGCGGGTACTCCGCCTGGACCGCGGCCGGTCTGCCGGTCGAGACCGGCGAGGTCACCCATCCGGCAGCATCATTCACCCCGCGTCGCCGGCCCGAGCGCGTCGTGTCCACCGCCGAGGTCGCCGACGCCACCGCCGATTCTTCTGTCCTGCTGGTCAACGCGCTCGACCGCGAATCGTTCGCGAACGGCCACATCCCGTCCAGTGTCAACGTCCCGTTCGGTGACCTCGTCGACGACTCCGGCCGACTCCGGCCACTCGAGGAGTTGCGCGAGCTGTTCGGCAACGCGGGCGCCCTCGACCCGTCGGTGCGGCCGGTCACCTACTGCGGCGGCGGGATCGCGGCCACCGCCGCCGCTTTCGCGCTGCGCACCCTCGGCCGGGAGGACGTCGCCGTCTACGACGGGTCGATGAACGCCTGGACCGCCGACCCCGCTCGTCCGCTGTCGTGACAGACGTGGACGACATCGCCTTCGCCGTCGAACTCGTGACCGATCCCGCCGCCGCAGCCTCGGTCGCGGATGTGGCCGCACGCACGTTCCCGCTCGCGTGCCCACCGCACGCGACCCCCGACGACATCTCCGGTTTCATCGAAAACAAACTGCGCGAGAACAACTTTCGCGAACACATCGCCGAGCCGCAGACCGACGTCCTGGTGGCACGCGACGGCGCCGGCGGTCCGATCGTGGGTTACGCGCTGGTCTTCCACCGAGAACCGACCGACCCCGACGTGTGTGCCGTCGTCACCGGACGTCCGGTCACCGAGGTGTCGAAGCTGTACGTACTCCCCGACCATCACTCCCGCCAGGGCGCCAGCCCGTCCCGTCTGCTGATGACCGCGGCGCTCGAGCGTGCCCGATCACACGGCAGCAGCGTCGTGTGGCTCGGTGTCAACCAGCAGAACGTCCGCGCCCAGCGGTTCTACGCGAAGATGGACTTCACGCGTGTCGGAGAGAAGACCTTCGCCCTCGGGGACAGCGTCGAGCACGATTACGTGTTCACACTGCGGCTGTGAGCCGGCGGATGTCCACGTCCCCCAGTTCGATGCGGGACGCGGCCACGTTCGCGCGCAGGTGGCTGACGCTGCTCGTTCCGGGAAGAGGTATCACGGTCCCCTGGGTCTGACGCGCGCATTGGTGGACCCACGCGAGCGCGACCTGTCCGGCCCCGACCCCGAGCTCCGAAGCGATACGAGAGAGCTCGTGTGCGAGCTCCCCGTCGGCGTTCTGGTTCAGGACCCCGTGCCCCATCGGCGAGTGCGCGACCAACGCGATTCCCAGCTCCGCGAGTGTCGGCAGGTAGTCCTCGACACCGCGCTGCGTCAGTGACCACTGTTCCTGCACTGCCGCAATCGGATGCACGGCGTGTGCACGGCGGATGTCCTCGAGCGTGACATTCGACAGTCCCAGAGCGCGGATCTTGCCGGCCTGCTTCAACTCGGCCATCGCCTCGACGGTCTCCTCGATCGGCGTCTCCTCGCTGCGGTGATGCAGGTAGTAGAGGTCGAGGTGATCGACACCGAGCCGACCAAGCGAACCGTCGACGGCTGTGCGCACGGTCGCGGGATCGGCGCGCACGTACCAGTCGTCGTGACGACCTGAGTCACCCCGGTACACGCCGAACTTGCTACAGAGGGTGATCTGATCGCGATGGGAACCCAGTGCCCGTCCGACTATGTCCTCGTTGCCGTACATCTCGGCGGTGTCGAGAAGTGTGACTCCTTCGTCGAGCGCCACCTGCACGAGCGTGGCCGGGTCACGGTCGCTGTCGCCCCATCCGTCGTCGGTCAGTCGCATCAGCCCGAGCCCTTGGACGGGCACCCCGTCAGTCCAGATCGCAGCGGTCATGGAGAGCACGCTACGACCTCAAGCGTGCGGGCCGACCATGGTGTCGGCCCGGAGTTCAGGCGGCCGACTCCGCGAACCGCGACAGGGCGAGCAGACGCGACGTCGCGCGCAGGTACTTCTTGCGATAGCCACCGGCGAGCATCTCGTCGGTGAAGATCTCGTCGAGCTTCGCTCCCGCGACGGTGACCGGGATGTGGGCGTCGTAGAGGCGGTCGGCGAGCACGACCAGGCGCAGCGCCACCGACTGGTCTTCTGCCGGATGCACTCCCGAGATGCAGACCAGGGAGACGCCGTCGACGAGGTCCTTGTACTTCGACGGGTGCAGCGTGCTGAGGTGGTCGCACAGAGCGTCGAAGTCGTCGAGGGTCGCACCCTCGGTTGATTCGGCGATCGCGGTCAGCTCCGACTCACTGCGCGGCTCCGGTGCCGGCGGCAGATCACGATGACGGTAGTCGGGACCGTCGACGCGAATCGTCTCGAACACGGCCGAGAGTTTGCGGATCTCGCGGAGGAAGTCCTGGGCGGCGAACCGGCCTTCGCCGAGCTGTCCGGGAAGCGTGTTGGAGGTGGCCACGATCGAGACGCCCTTGGCGGTGAGTTCGGTGAGCAGCCGCGAGACGAGCATCGTGTCGCCCGGGTCGTCGAGCTCGAACTCGTCGATACACAGCACGGTGTGCTGCGAGAGTCGTTCGACCGCGTTCACGAAGCCGAGCGCGCCGACCACGTGGGTCACCTCCACGAACGTCGCGAACGACTTCGGCGCGGGCATCGAGTGATAGATGGACGCCAGGAGGTGGGTCTTGCCGACGCCGAAACCGCCGTCGAGGTAGAGGCCGACGCCCTGGGACGGTGACTTGCGCGAGAACAGGCCCTTCTTCCCGGAGCGCGCCTTCGACGCTCGCACCACGAAGTCGCGCGCTTTGGCCACCGCTTCGGCCTGCGACGGCTCGTTCGGGTCGGGGATGTAGGAGTCGAAGCTCACGTCGTCGAAGGTCGACGGGGGCACCATCTCGTCGATGAGTGCGTCGGGCGAGGTCGCAGGGTTGCGATCGCAGAGTCGGGCCACCATGTGTGGAGAGTAGCCATCCGCGGAATGATGGACACATGTTCCACCTGCAGAAAGCGACCCAGGTCACACCCGACGACGAACTGGACCGGTTGGCCGAGCTCTACCTCTACCCACCTCGTCCGTCGTCGGGTCCCGGCGCAGCCGCGCCGTTCGTACGCGCCAACATGGTGTCGTCGATCGACGGGGCCGTCACCTACGACGGCAAATCGGGCGGACTCGGTGGACCCGGTGACAAGGCCGTCTTCCGCGTGCTGCGCGGACTCGCCGACGTCATCCTGGTGGGCGCGGGCACCGCGACGACCGAGGGTTACGGCCAGCCCCAGCCGGACGAGGCTCTCGCCGCGCATCGCGAATCGCTGGGGCAGGCCCCTGCGCCGGCACTCGCGCTGGTGTCCCGATCGCTGTCGATACCACCCGACTTCGAGCCCGTGTCCGACCCGAACACGGTCATCCTCACGTGCACCAGCGCACCCGCTGATCGTCGGCGAGCGCTGCTCGACGCAGGCGCGACCCTGCTCGACTGCGGCGACGACACCGTGTCGACACCGGCGATCCTGGAGCGGTGCGCCGATCGCGGATGGTCACGTGTGCTCTGCGAAGGCGGCCCCAGCCTGCTGGGTTCACTCGTGGCGGCCGACGCCCTCGACGAACTCTGCCTGACCACGAGCCCGCACCTGGTCGGGGGGAACGCCGGGCGCATCGTGGCCACCGGGGGCTCGGGGTCCGCCGACGGGTCAGCGGTGCTACGCGCCCTGCGTCCGGCGACGATCATCACCGACGACGACGGCTTCGTGTTCACCCGCTGGCTCCGTCACGGCCGCTCCTCGACGCAGTGAGCCGTCGGTTCCACGCCTGACGCGCCGACACCCGGCCCGGGGTCTTCTCGGTCGACGTTGACTACTCTCGCGGACATGCCAAGAGCGCACACCCCGGCCGTCGGCGTAGGACCGAGCACCCGCCCGAGGGTTCTCGCGGGTGTCGTCGTCGGCGCGATCGCGGCGATCGTCCTCTCCTCCTGCGCGGTCGGCCCCGATCGGGGCCCGGACCTGATCCCGGGGGGCGGCGGTCAGCAGGGGCCGGCCCCGTCCTCGTCTACCGCTCCACCGGTACCGGCGCTCGCAGCGCCCAAGACCGATCTCGAGTGGAGCGAGTGCGCGGCGGAGACCAGCGAACGGTACGGGGTCGCACGTCCGGAGGGCGTGACCGTCGAATGCGCCGAATACGACTCGCCCATCGACCGTGACAAACCCGACGGCGAGGCCATCTCGGTGGCGGTGACCCGAGCCCGTACGGCCGACACCCCACCCGATGCCGCGCCGCTCGTCCTCACCTCCGGCTCCGACCTGCCGTCGTCCCGAACCCTGATGGTGATGACGGCCGGGCCGGGCCGGGCACTGCTCGCGTCGCACCCCGTCGTCGCGGTCGACCATCGCGGAATCCCGCTCAGCAGTGACATCGACTGCATGACCCGACTGGAACGCGAGACGATCGCGAACAACGGCCTCACCGAACGCGGGACGACCACCGACGCACGGATCTCCCGGCTGGCGGCCGCCGGGTCGTCGTCCTCCGACGGTTGCACGGAGACGCTCACCCCCTACCAGCTGAGCTTCGGGGCGGCGAACGCAGCCGCGGACCTCGAGTCGCTCCGTCAGCGCTGGGGCGTCGAACACCTCGGGCTCATCGGGACCGGCGAGGGTTCCGACGTCGTGCTCAGCTACGCGTCGCTGTACGGCGGACGTGCCGGGCGGATCATCCTGGACACCCCGACGCCGTTCGGCGCGAACGCGCGCGACCGCGCGCAGTCGCAGGCACAGGGCGTTCAGTTCGCCCTGCAAGGCTTCGCACAGCGCTGTTCGGCGCTGACCGGCTGTGCGCTCGGCTCCAACGGAGTCGCGACGATGACCCGCCTGCTGACCAAGGCACGCGCGGGCGACCTCCCGTCGCTGTCGGACACCACCGCCCTCAGCGCGATCACGACGACACTTGCACTCGCCGCGGACCGGCCGCAGTCGCTCCTCGACCTCGCCGACGCGATCGCGGCCGCCGACCGCGGGGAGACCGCGGCGCTCGTCCGCCTCGCCGAACGCGCCGCGACCCTCCGGCTCCCCGACGGCGCCCACGTCTCCCGCTGCAACGACGTCACCGGACCGGTCGGCCAGAACGAAGTGCCGGGCCTCGTGGACGCGTGGTCGAAGCAGAATCCCCTCACCGGCGCCGACAGCGCGCTCTCGCTCGTCCGATGCAACGGCTGGGCGTCGGGCGATCCGGTCCGGCCACCCACGTCGCTGCCGGCCGACCCGCTGATCCTCAACGGGACGCGCGACTCCATCAACGGCGGTGAGGGAGCCGCCGCCCTGGTCCCGCTGTTCATGAACGCCGGAGCCGAACCGGTGACGGTCACCTGGGATGGTCTGGGCTTCTCGGTCCTGGGACGGAGCGCCTGCGCCGCCGGCGTCGTCGTCGAATATGTCGACCGGGCCCGTCTGCAGGGCCCGACCCAGCGCGGCTGCCCGACGTGAGGACGGTCGGACCCCGCGCAGGGTTCTGAGCTCGACGGCGCGCGTAGTACGGTTCGCGGGTGGCCAATCTCGACAGGTATCTCTACCCCCCGATGAGTGCTCAACGGATCATCCCGATGGTCCTGTGGCCGATCAGCCTGCTCATGGTCGTGCACCGCTCGGTGTTCCTGGGGGTCAACGGCGACCGCACCGATGACTTCAAGCCCGTGTACAACGCGGCCTTCAACTTCCTCAACGGTCTGCCTGTCTACGGCGAGAACTACGCCACCGTGGACCCGCACTACCTCTATCCACCATCGGGAACCCTCCTGATGGCACCGGTCGCGGTCATCGACTACGAGCGCGCGCGCTGGGCCTTCATCGCCGTCAGCGTGATCGCCCTGCTGGTCTCCGCCTACCTGCTCACCCGCATGTTCGGCTACGCGATCAACTCGTGGGTCCTGCCGACGGTCCTGTTCTTCTTCTTCAGCACCGAGACCGTCTCGCACACACTGATCTTCACGAACTTCAACTCGTTCGTGCTCCTGGGGCTGATCGCATTTCTCATGCTGATGCTGACCCGGCACGACTGGTGGGCCGGCGTACCGATGGGGTTGACTCTGGCCGTCAAGCCGGTGCTGGCGCCTCTCATGCTCTTGCCGTTGCTCAATCGTCAGTGGCGGGTGTTCGCCCTCTCCATCGCGATCCCGGTCGTCCTGACGGTCGTCGCCTGGCCGCTCTCGGTCGACGCGAACGACTTCATCAGCCGAACGGTCCCGTATCTCGGCGAGGCGCGCGACTACTACAACAGCTCGATCGCCGGCAACGGCGCGTACTTCGGTGTCGCCCCGTGGTTGATCCTGCTGCTGCGCGTGGCGTTCGTGGTGATGGCCGCGTTCTCGCTGTGGTTCCTGTACCGCTACTACCGCAAGACCAACGAAATGCTGTGGCTCACGGCGTCATCGGGAGTGCTGCTGTGCACCACGTTCCTGGTCGGCTCGCTCGGCCAGGGCTACTACTCGATGCTCCTGTTCCCGCTGCTCATGACGGTGCTGCTACCCGGGTCACCGATGCGCAACTGGCCGGCGTGGCTGGGCGTCTACGGGTGTATGACCTTCGACGGCTTCTACTCCGACCGCTGGACCGCGTTCGGCTGGATGGTCGAGTACAACAAGGTCACGTGGGGCTGGTCGCTGCTGATGATCGCGGTGTTCTGCTCGCTGCTGTTCCGCTACCTCGACATGCGGTCCGACGGGGTGACCGGCATGGTGACGCCGGTCCGGTCGGAGTCCGATGCGCCGCGCATCCCGGCCGGTGGAGCCGACGCCTTCGACAGCACGGCGGAGCCCGGCGACAAGGACTCGATCAGCCTGTCGAAACAGCGCTGACACAGTCGGTCCGGACGCGCGCGCTACCGTGGAAGGCATGACCGACAGCACCCCGCGGACCGACACCGAGAATCTCGCCGACCTCACCGACGAGCAGTGGAAGCAGCGCCTGACTCCCGCCGAATACCGGGTCCTACGCCAGGCGGGTACCGAGGCCCCCTTCACCGGCGAGTACACCGACACCAAGACGGTCGGGGTCTATCGGTGCCGCGCCTGCGACACCGAGCTGTTCCGCAGCGAGCAGAAGTTCGAATCACATTGCGGCTGGCCGTCGTTCTTCTCTCCGCTGGCCGGCGACAAGATCATCGAGGTCGAGGACACCTCGCTCGGTATGCGGCGCGTCGAGGTGCTCTGCGCGAACTGCAAGAGCCACCTCGGTCACGTCTTCGCCGGTGAGGGCTACGACACCCCCACCGACCTCCGCTACTGCATCAACAGCATCAGCCTGAAACTGGAACCCGCCGAGTAGCGACGGTCCCCCGGATCAGGGCAGCGCGTCGATGAGCGCGGGCACCTCGACCCGGGGACCGGTGAAGAACGGCGTCTCCTCGCGTACGTGCATCCGGGCCTCGGTGGCACGCAGGTCACGCATGAGATCGACGATGCGATGCAGCTCGGGGGCCTCGAAGGCCAGCAGCCACTCGTAGTCGCCGAGGGCGAACGACGACACCGTGTTGGCTCGGACGTCCTTGTACGCGCGGGCCGCCTTGCCGTGGTCGGCGAGCATCTTGCGACGCTCCTCGTCGGGCAGCAGGTACCACTCGTAGGACCGCACGAACGGGTAGACGCAGATGTAGTTGCCGGGGTCCTCGCCCGCGAGGAACGCCGGGATGTGGCTCTTGTTGAACTCGGCGGGGCGGTGCAGGGCGACATTGCTCCACACGGGGTTGCACGCGCGTCCCAGAACGGTCTCGCGGCGGAACTTCGCATAGGCGGCCTGGATCGGCTCGACGTCGGCGGCGTGCCACCAGATCATGAAATCGGCGTCGGCGCGCAGCCCCGACACGTCGTACACCCCGCGCACCACGACGCCGCTGTCCTCGAGTGACTTGAAGAAGTCCGTGGCGTCGGATTTGGCCTGATCGCGGTCGGTACCCAGTTCACCGGGGCGCACCGCGAACACCGAGAACATCAGGTAGCGGATCGTCGAGTTGAGTTCTGCGTAGTCCAAGCGGCTCATGGATGCCATCGTGCCACCGCCGCCCACACAACTACCAGGCAGGTCAGCGGTGACAGGTCACGTCAGATCGTCGAGCAGCTCGGCCGCCGCGCGGCCGGCCCGGCCGATACACGCCGGTACCCCGACCCCTGCGTACGACGACCCGGCCAGTGCGAGGCGCGGTGGGCGCGCGGCCAGCACCCGCGCCATCGCCGCGAGGTGGCCCGGCGCATAGACCGGCAGCCCGTCGTCCCAGCGCTGCACGTACACGTCGACGACCCGCGACGACACCGGCGCGACGCCGGCGGCACGGCACACCTCGTCGAGATCCTCCAGCGCCGCACTCCGCAACCGGTCGTCGACCCCGGGTTCGGTGGCCTCATCCGGCACCGGCGCACCGAACCGCCCGAACGACGCACGGACCGACACCGGCCGGTCCGCGCCCGACGGGTCCGGCCCCGACAGATGGGCCCACTTCTGTGAGCTGAACGTGAACGCCTTGGCGCGCAACCCTTCTCCGGTGCCCACCAGCACACCCGAGTGCTCGGGCAGCACTGTGCCCGGCGCGAACGCGATCGACACCACGACCGACGAGGCGCGCCGGACGGTCCGCAACGGAACGGACAGGTCCGGCACGGACCGATGCAGGAGATCGCCGGCCCGCCACGCCGGCACCGCCAGGATCACCCCGTCGTACGGTCGCCGGTCTGCGGCCCCGTCCACGTCGAGCTCCCAGCCATCCCCCGACGGAACGAGTTCGGTGATCGGACTGCTGGTGTCGGGGTCGACCCCGGCCGCGGTCCGCAGGGCGTCGAGGAGGATCGCGTAGCCGCCCACGAGTGCACCGAAGACGGGTCCCGACGCGCCCGCGCCGGCGGCGATGAGGGCCCCGACGGCCGCCGTGAGCGACGGCGCGCCCGCGTCGAGGCGCGTGGCCAGCGCCGGTAGCGCCTCGCGGACCCCGATGTCGGAGGCGAGACTGGAGTACACACCCCCGAGCATCGGGTCGACGCTGCGCGCCACCACCGAGGGCCCGAACCGGTCGGCGACCAGCTGCCCGACCGACGTATTGGTCCCGGCTTCCCACCGCATCGAACGGTCGGGTTCACCGGACATGCGGTCGACGTCCTCGGGGTCGGCGAGACCGTCGACGACGGCCGGTCCGGCCGGGATGCCCATCAGCGCCGGACTGGGCAACGGATGCAACCGCTTACCCGACCACACCGCGGGACGGCGCGGCGTCGGCGAGACGATCCGGTCGGCGAGGCCCAGTTCGGTGACGAGTTCGAGCGCCTCGGGTCGCCGGACGATGAACGCCTCGGCCCCGACGTCGACGGCCCGACCGCCCACCGTCGTGGTGTGCAGGACCCCGCCCACCCGTCCGGAGGCCTCGAGCAGGTCGAGGTGCGCGTCGGGCCCGAGCGCACGACGAAGGCGGTAGGCGGCGGTCAGACCGGAGATCCCGCCGCCGACGATCGCGATTCGGACCCGCGGGGACATCAGAGGCTGTGGATGACTTCGACGGCGCGTGTCAGCACGTCCGGGTCGGTGCCGGGCAGCACGCCGTGTCCGAGGTTGAAGATGTGCCCGACCGCCCCGGCGGCGATCGCCCGGTCACCGTCGGCGACCACCCGGCGGACCTCGGCGTCGACGACGTCGGGGCCGGCGAACAGCAGTGTCGGATCGAGGTTGCCCTGCACTGCCTTACCCGGACCCACCCGGCGCACGGCCTCCTCGAGCGGCACACGCCAGTCGACGCCGATGACATCGGCACCGACATGCGCCATCGGGGCGAGCAGCTCACCGGTGCCGACGCCGAAGTGGATGCGCGGGACGCCGTACCCGGCGACCTCGGCCAGGACACGGGCGCTGTGCGGTGCGACGAAACGCTGGTAGTCGGCGGCCGACAGCATGCCCGCCCACGAGTCGAAGAGCTGGATCGCGTCGACCCCGGCCTCCAGCTGGACGCGCAGGAACGCGATGGTGATGTCGGCGAGACGCGCCATCAGCTCGGCCCACGTCTCCGGGTCGCCGTGCATCATCGCCTTGGTCCGCTCGTAGTTGCGGCTCGGGCCGCCCTCGATGAGGTACGAGGCCAGGGTGAACGGCGCTCCGGCGAAGCCGATCAGCGCCACCTGGTCCCCCAGCTCGCCGAGCAGCAGTTCGATGGCCCGCGCGATCGAGCCGACCGCCGCCGGTTCCAGCCGCGGGATGCGCGACACCGCGTCGGGCGAGCGCACCGGCTCGGCGATCACCGGCCCGGTGCCCGCGACGATGTCGAGGTCGATGCCGGCGGCCTTGAGCGGCACCACGATGTCGGAGAACAGGATCGCCGCGTCGACGTCGTGCCGGCGGACGGGCTGCATGGTGATCTCGCAGACCAGTTCGGCGTCGAAGCAGGACTCCAGCATGCCGTGATCGGCGCGGATGGCCCGGTACTCGGGCAGCGAGCGGCCTGCTTGCCGCATGAACCACACCGGCCGGCGTGACGGGGTCGCGCCGGTGGCCGCGGCGACGAGCGGCAGGTTCGACCTATGGACCCGGGTACCAGTTGCGTTCGACATCACCGCTTACTCTGCCATGCCCCTCGATCTGCGCACGGGTGGTCCTCGGCGCGCCTCCGCCGTGGCCGGGCACCCCAGCCCTACGGTCGAACGGTGACCTCTTCGGGAGCTCCGGACGAGCCTGCTGATTTCCGCGCGGCGGTGGAGTCGCTGCATGCTGCCCGGGTGCGCCGCGAGATCGAGGTCGGGCCCATCCGCCCGCCGCAGCGCCTGGCGCCGTACAGCTACGCCGTCGGCGCCGAGGTGCGCCCGCCCGAGGACCTCGACGTGGTGCCCACGGATTCGCAGGGAAGCGCCTTCGGGCGCCTCATCCTGCTGTTCGATCCCGCTGGACAGGACGCGTGGAACGGCACCATGCGCCTCGTCGCGTTCCTCCAGGCGGAGGTGGAGGCGGCCCTGGCCATGGATCCGCTGCTGCCCGAGGTGGCCTGGAGCTGGCTCAGCGACGCCCTCGGCGTCCCGGTGGGCGCGACCGCCACGCCCGACGGTTCCGCCCACCGCGTCGAGGTGACCGCGCTCGGCGGCACCGTCACCTCCACGACGTCGGTCCGGTACGGCGACATCGCCGGACCTCCGCGCGCACATCAGCTCGAGGTGCGCGCCTCGTGGACCGCCCTGAGCTCGGACGGCCTGAACAACCACCTCGAGGCGTTCTGCGACGTGCTCGCCTCCGCCGCCGGCCTCCCGCCGGTCGGGGTCACCGAACTCGGCGCGACGTGAACGACTCCGCCCCCGGGGATGCGGCCGAGAACCCGATCGAGCCGGACCCCGCGCCGGAGGTCACCCCGTTGCTCCGGCCGGCCGACGGCGTGCCCCCGGTACTGGCGACCGCCACCGAATTCGCCGACGCGGCAGCCGCTCTGGCAGCCGGCGACGGGCCGATCGCCGTCGACACCGAACGCGCGTCGGGCTACCGGTACTCACAACGCGCCTATCTGATCCAGATCAAACGACGCGGATCGGGGAGCTTCCTGCTGGACCCGATCGGTGATCCCGGCGCGCTGGCGCCCGTCATCGACGCGATGCGCGGACCGGAATGGGTGCTGCACGCGGCCGATCAGGACCTCCCGTGCCTCCGCGAACTCGGTTTCGAGTGCGTCGAGCTGTACGACACCGAGCTGGCCGGACGCCTCCTGGGCCTGGCGAAGGTCAACCTCGCCGCGATGGTGGCGGAGTTCCTCGGGCTCGGACTCCTCAAGGGACACGGCGCCGCCGACTGGTCGCGCCGCCCGCTGCCCGACGAATGGCTGAACTATGCCGCGCTCGACGTCGAGGTCCTCGTCGAACTGCGCGACGCCATGGACGCCGCACTCGCGGAAGCTGGCAAGGACGGCTGGGCGCGAGAGGAATTCGCTTACGTCCTGGGCCGGCCACCGGCACCGCCGCGCACCGACCGGTGGCGCAAGACGTCGAACGTGCACACCGTCAAATCCACCCGCGCCCTCGCCGCGGTCCGCGAATTGTGGACCGCGCGTGAGGAACTGGCGCAGCGTCGGGATGTCGCGCCCGGACGTGTCCTGCCCGACACGGCCATCGTCAACGCCGCGACCGTGAACCCCCAGTCCATCGCCGAACTCACCAAGCTGCCGGTCTTCGGCGGTCCGCGCCAGCGCCGTCAGGCCGGGATCTGGATGTCCGCGCTGCAGCGGGCGCGCGAGATCCCCGACAGCAAGCTGCCCTCGCGGAAGTCGACCGGACCGGGCCTGCCCCCGGTCAGCCGGTGGGATCAGCGCAACCCGGAGGCCGCGGCGCGGCTGCAGGCGGTCCGGCCGGTGCTCAAACAGATCGCCGAAGACCACACCCTGCCGGTGGAGAACCTCCTCGCACCCGACGTGGTGCGACAGCTGTGCTGGGACGGGTTGCCGGAACCGATCACGACCGAGGCGCTCGATGCACATCTGGCCGCCGCCGGCGCCCGCACGTGGCAGCGGACGCTCTGTGCGGAGGCCCTGACCGAGGCCCTCCTCGACGCCGCCCGACCAGGGCCGACGGCGGCCGCCGAGTAGATCGCCCAGCCCGACGAGACCCCCGGCCATCGCGCTGTGGTGCCGACCTTCGCGTACATTCGGGGGTCACGACCCGAATGCCATCACCCGAGTACGCGAGCCACCGGGAAGTCACCTCCGGTGTGCACACCACCTTCCGCGATGGGAGCAGTTCCGTGGCCACAGTCTCCGTCGGCATCGACTCCGACCTCGAACCGAGCGCAGCATGGGCGCTCGCCAGCAACCTCTCGCGCTTCGACGAGTGGATGACCATCTTCGGCGGGTGGCGCTCGCCGGTCCCCGACACGATCGCCGAGGGCACCACCATCTCCTCCCTCATCAAGGTCAAGGGCTTCCGCAATGTGATCCACTGGACCGTCACCGATTACGACGAGCCGCGGCTCATCGCGCTGTCGGGAACCGGCCGCGGCGGGGTGAACATCGATCTGGCGATGAAGGTCGACGAGATCGCCGACGGTTCGCACTTCGACCTGTCGGCCGAGTTGTCCGGCGGTCTGCTCAACGGCTCGGTCGGCAGGCTCGTCGCCAAGATCCTGGAATCCGATGTGCACAAGTCGATCTCGAACCTGGCGACACTGCGCTGAGTCGATCGGGGCCGACCTGACCCCTCTGCACCCTAACCCGAGGAACCACCAAACCGCTGGTCTGTGGGGTGCAAGCGACACCCTCCCTCCGCTCCCTGAGGTGCGAGGAGCGCCAGCGACGAGCCACGAAGGGTTCGCGACGCATCTCGCCAGGACCCTTCGTGACGGCCTCCGCAAGCTCCGGCCTCCTCAGGGAGCAGTAGTAAGGCTCGCCGCGAGCACACGGGTTTCTTTCGTAGTCCAGGACGGCCGTCAGGCCGCTGGTACTGAGGTGCGAGGAGCGCCTAGCGACGAGCCCCACGAAGGGCAGGCGTCCGTCGTCAGACGGGCGGGTGCAGCGTCGCGGCCCGGACCACGGCGAGAGCCGATCCGGACTCCTCGAAGAGGCGCCGCTGGCGAGAGGCCCCGTTGCCATCCAGACGCAGCCGGTCCAGCGCCTGCATGACGCCGTCCCGCTCACCGAGTCGGTCCAGCGCCGGCGCGAGCACGGTGAGGAACTGCTCG
This sequence comes from Gordonia sp. G4, assembly GCF_057770005.1. Lineage (NCBI taxonomy): Bacteria > Bacillati > Actinomycetota > Actinomycetes > Mycobacteriales > Gordoniaceae > Gordonia > Gordonia sp. G4. The sequence continues at coordinate 3,978,266 of NZ_CM173442.1, read as the reverse complement.
ACCCGCGTCCAGACCGGCACCAACGCGCCGGTCGTCGGGTCGAGCGCGCGCCCGTCGACGCCGTCGTGGGCGGCGATCCAGTACGCGGCCGACAGCAGCGCCGGATCGAGGTCCGCGGCCGGGAACCGCCGGTCCCCCGCGCGCAGGTCGTCGAGGGCGGTCATCACCGCCGCACGGACGAGGGTGGCGAAGGTCTGTGTCTCCTCCACCCGCATCTGCACGTCCCCGACCCGCACCTCGACCGTGGGCAGGTGATCCGACGGCCGAGCGTCCCAATACAGCATGTGCGGGTCCAGGATCGTGCCCGTGGCCACGAGGAGTTCGACCGTCTCAGCGAAGTGTTCGGCCGAGCGCAGGTGCGGTGGCGGTCCCGCCGCCGGCCATCGCGACCAGAGCACCGAGCGCCAACTGGCGTGGCCGGAGTCGGCGTCGCGGTAGATCGCCGAGTTCGCCGACAGCGCAAGCAGTATCGGTAGCCACGGGCGCAGGCGATTGCACACCGCGACGGCGGTGTCGGTGTCCGGGACACCCACGTGGACGTGACAGCCGCTGATGCCCTGTTCGTGGGCCAGCATGCCGTACCGCGCCGCGATCGCCCGGTAGCGGCCGGTGTCGGTCACCGGAAACGACTCGGGCACGCGTGGCGGCACCCCGCAGGCGACCACGTCGACGCCTACCTCACCGGCCGCCGCCGCCAGGATGCCCCGCAGCCGGTGCAGGTGGTCGCCGATCTCCTGGCTCGTCGCCGCGGTCGGCGTGGCGATCTCCACCTGCGACGAGGTGAGTTCCAACTCGAGGTCGAGGCCGCGCGCGGATGCCGCGGTCGCCACCTCGCGGTTGCTCCCGACCGGCCGTCCGGTCTCCCGGTCGACGAGGACGAACTCCTCCTCGACCCCGAGGGTCGGCGCCGGAATGCCCCGGAAATCCCCGCCCGCGGAACCGTACTCGTCGTTCACACGGCGAAAATGCCCAGCGGCGGCATCGGTCAAACGGGACGTCAGTCCTCGGCGCGGCTCTCCGCCGGATCGGGCGTGTTCTCGATCGCCCGGTCCAGGCCGGGACCGGCCTGCATGCCCGAGACCGTCGCGGTGATCGACCGGGCGAGGTCCTGCGCGGTCAACCCGATATCGGCGAGGATCTCGTTGCGCGAGGCGTGTGCGATGAACTCCTGCGGGATGCCCTTGATCTGGACCGGGACGAGCACCTCCGCCGCCGACAGCGCGGCGGCGACCGCGGACCCGACGCCGCCGCTGGTGCACCCGTCCTCGAGCGTGACGACGAGCCGGTGGCGGCGCGCGACCTCGACCACCGAGGTGGGCACCGGCAGTACCCAGCGCGGATCCACGACCGTCGCATCGATTCCCTGACGGGCCAGGCGTTCGGCGGTGTCGACGGCCAGCCCGCAGAAGGCACCGACCGCGACGATGAGCACATCGCCGCCCGCCGGACCGAGGTCCCGGTCCGTCCGGTGCAGCACGTCGACACCGTCGTCGAGCCGCTCGACCGCCCGGATGTCTTCGGGGACAGCACCTTTGGAGAACCGGAGGGCTGTGGGGCCGTCGGCGACGCCGAGAGCCTCGTCGAACTCCTCGCGCAGTCGGACGGCGTCACGGGGTGCGGCGACCCGCAGGCCGGGCACCATCGCCATCAGCGAGAGATCCCACATGCCGTGGTGGCTGGGGCCGTCGGGTCCGGTGATGCCGGAACGGTCGAGGACGAGCGTCACCGGCTGCTTCAGCAGCGCGACGTCCATCAGCAGCTGATCGAATGCGCGATTGAGGAACGTCGAGTAGATCGCGACGACCGGATGCAGTCCGCCGAGCGCGAGACCGGCCGCCGAGGTCATCGCATGCTGTTCGGCGATGCCGACGTCGAACATGCGGTCCGGGTAGCGCTCGCCGAAGGGGGTGAGTCCCGTCGGCCCGGGCATCGCCGCGGTGATCGCGACGACGTCGGGACGGTTGGCGCCGGCGTCGAGCAGTGCGGCGGAGAACACGGCGGTCCAGTCCTGGGGTGAGACGCTCGTGGGCCGGCCGGTGACCGGGTCGATGATGCCGGTCGCATGCATGAGGTCGGCGACGTGGTTCTCGGCGTGGGCGTAGCCCATGCCCTTGCGGGTCACGGTGTGCACGATCACCGGGCCGCCGAAGTCGCGGGCCTGCCGCAGCGCCGACTCGACCGCGTCGATGTCGTGACCGTCGACGGGTCCGACGTACTTCAGTCCGAGATCGGTGAACATCGCCTGCGGGGCCAGGAGGTCCTTGAGCCCGCTCTTCATCCCGTGCAGGACGGCGTATGCCGGCTCCCCGACGACCGGCACCTGCTTGACGACGCGGCGACCCTCGTCGAGGAACTTCTCGTACCCGGGTTGCAGGCGCAGCCCCGACAGGTGGCTCGCGAGTCCGCCGATCGTCGGCGCATAGGACCGACCGTTGTCGTTGACGACGATGACGACCCGGCGGTTGCAGGCGGCGATGTTGTTGATCGCCTCCCAGCACATGCCGCCGGTCAGGGCGCCGTCGCCGACCACCGCGACCACCGTGCGATCCGGCTGACCGGTCAGTTCGAAGGACTTCGCGAGCCCGTCCGCATACGACAGCGCCGCCGACGCGTGCGAAGACTCCACCCAGTCGTGTTCGGACTCCGCGCGCTCCTGGTAGCCGGTGAGCCCGTCGCGCTGGCGCAGCTGATCGAAGCCGTCTTTGCGTCCGGTGACGATCTTGTGGACGTAGGACTGGTGGCCGGTGTCGAACAGGATCGGATCCGACGGCGAGTCGAAGACGCGGTGGATACCGAGGGTCAACTCGACGACTCCGAGGTTCGGTCCGAGATGTCCGCCCGTGGCGGCGACCTTCTCGATCAGGAACGTCCGGATCTCGGCCGAGAGGACCTTCATCTCCTCGTCCGACAGCGGCCGGAGATCGGCCGGCGAGCTGATCCGGTCGAGCACACCCATCGTTTCCTCCATCACCGGCGTGACGCCAGGTCGGCTGTCGAGCCGGTCAACGTCCGGCACATGTCTGGTCAGTCTACGGAAGCATTCGTCGCGAGCCCGATCGACGGATGGCCGACGCGTCGGGATCCCGGACCTCGCGAGCGCGCCCCGCTCACCCGTCGGCGGCCGGAACGAGGCAGGCCACCGCCTCCACGTGGTGCGTCAGCGGGAAAGCGTCGAAACCGCGTATGTCGACGACACGGAATCCGCGTGCGGCGAAGTATCCGAGATCACGTGCGAATCGGGCGGCGTCACAGCCCACGTGGACCACGATGCCGGGCCGGGCGTCGGCGATCGCCCCGATCACCCGTTCCCCGGCTCCGGTACGCGGGGGATCGAGGACTACGACGTCCGGCCGCGCGGTGAGGTCCGCGATCCGGGCCGCGACCTCCCCGCGGTGGGTGTGAACCCGATCGCCGCCGCCGGCGAAGGCCTGTTCGGCGGCGTCGAGTGCGGCCGGATCCGAATCGACGATGTGCACCGTGTCCGGCGCACCGGCCGGGCCGTCGAGCAGTGCGCCCGCGAACACCCCTGCCCCGCCGTACAGATCCCACGCCACACGTGGCGGTCCCCCGAGATGCGCACCGACGAAGTCGACGACGGTCTCGGCGTAGGCCCGCGGCGCGTCGCGGTGCGCCTGCCAGAATCCCGCGACGGGAATGTCCCACGACCGCCCGCCGACCCGTTGGACGGCCGTCGCCTCGCCTTCGACGACCCGCTGGGCACGGGGCCGTGCGTGCCGGGCGCGGTTCTGCTGCGCCCGGCGCCGGCTGTCGGCACGGCCCCGCCGCGGCTCCGCCACGGGCGCGAGTTCGGTGACGTGGCGCGCGCCGTCGGCGTCGAGCACGACGGCGAGTTCGGAGTGCGGGGTGAAACCGCGGTCGGCGAGTCCGTCGAGCATTCCCGGGGCGGGCTGGACACAGGCCTCGGTGACGACGCCGCGGCCGCGGAACGCCGACTGCCCCGGGCGCCCCCGGCCGTCCACGGCCAGACGGGTCCGGATTCGCCACCCCGTGTCGGCGTCCCCGAGACGCCGCACGCCGTCGGTCGCCAGCTCGGTGCCGGCCACGATCGCGCCCGGTAGACGGCCCACGCGATCCAGGACATCGAGCAGCACAGCCTGTTTCAGGTCCCGCGCGTGACCGGGTGCCACGTGCGCGAGATCACAGCACCCGGCCCCGGCCGCGGCCGCCGGACACCGCGGCGCCACCCGATGCGGCGAGGCGTCGAGCACCTCCGCCACCTCGGCCCGCCAGTACGAGTCGTGCCGGTCGTCGGTGATGTCGGCGACCACCCGTTCGCCGGGGATCGCCCCGCGGACGAACACGACGCGGCCGTCGGCGCGGCCCACGGACTCACCGCCGTTGGCCGGACGGTCGACGGTCACCTCGACCCGTCGCGGTGTTGCCGGGCCGCTCACGGTCGCCGTTCGGGTTCGCCGAGCGCACGGCGGGTCTCCCCCGGCGCCCAGTACGCGCGGTCTTCCTTGCGCCGGTCCGACGAGGTGAGCTGCCACGGCACCGAGGTCACCATCACGCCGGGCTCGAACAGCAGCCGGCCTTTGAGGCGCAGCGCCGACTGGTTGTGCAGGATCTGCTCCCACCAGTGCCCGACGACATACTCCGGGATGAACACGGTCACGACGTCGCGCGGCGACTCACGCCGCACCCGGCGCACGTATTCGATGACGGGCCGGGTGATCTCGCGATAGGGCGAGGCGATGACCTTCAGCGGGACGGTGATGTCGCTGGCCTCCCACTCCGAGACGAGCTTGCGGGTGTCGCGGTCGTCGACGTTGACCGTGATCGCCTCCAGGACGTCCGGACGGGTGGCCCGCGCATACCGCAGGGCCCGCTTGGACGCCATGTGCAGGCTGGACACGAGCACGATCGAATGTGTGCGGCTGGGCAGGACGGCCTCGTCGTCGTCCTCGGCGCGGTCGAGTTCGCGCTGCACCGACGCGTAGTGGTGATGGATGAGTTTCATGATCACGAACAGCGAGACCATCGCGATCACGGCGATGTAGGCACCCTCGGTGAACTTGGTGATCAGGACGACGACCAGGACCGTCGCGGTCATCACCAGGCCGACCGTGTTGACCACCCGGGACTGCATCATCCGACGCCGCGCGCTCGGGTCGGTCTCGGTACGCAGCAGGCGGGTCCAATGCCGCACCATGCCGGTCTGGCTCAGGGTGAACGACACGAACACGCCCACGATGTAGAGCTGGATCAGGGACGTCACCTGCGCGCCGAACGCGACGACGAAGATGATCGCGGCGATCGCGAGGAACAGGATGCCGTTGCTGAACGCCAGGCGGTCGCCTCGGGTGTGCAACTGGCGCGGCAGGTAGCGATCCTGCGCGAGTACCGACCCCAGGACCGGGAAACCGTTGAAGGCGGTGTTCGCGGCCAGCAGCAGGATCAGCGCGGTGACGGTGGCGACGAAGAAGAAGGCCGGCGGGAAGGAGTCGAAGACGGCATGGGCCAGCTGGGCGATCATGGCCTTCTGCTGGTAACCCTCCGGCGCCCCGATGAGGTCCTGCTCCGGGTTCATCACGTACTTCGCGCCGATCTTCTCCGCCAGCAGCACGATGCCCATCAGCAGGGTGATGGAGAACGCGCCCAGCAGCAGCAGCGTCGTCGCGGCGTTGCGCGACTTCGGTTTCCGGAAGGCCGGCACCCCGTTGCTGATGGCCTCCACCCCGGTGAGCGCCGCACAGCCCGAGGAGAACGACCGGGCGACGAGGAAGATCAGCGCCAGCCCCGTGAGGTTGTCCTGTTCGGGCACGATGCCGAAGTCGGCGGTCTCGGAATGAATGTCCTGCCCGAGCACGTAGATCTCGGTGAACCCCCAGATGAGCATGCCCAGGACACCGATGATGAACCCGTAGGTCGGGATCGCGAGCACGGCCCCGGACTCCTTGATGCCACGCAGGTTGACCGCGGCGAGCAGCATGATCGCGCCGACGCAGAACCACACCTTGTGCTCTTCGACGAACGGGATCGCCGAACCGATGTTCTCCGCCGCCGACGTGACCGACACCGCCACCGTGAGTACGTAGTCCACCAGCAGGGCGCTGCCGACGGTCAGGCCCGCGTTGGGACCGAGATTGACGGTCGCGACCTCGTAGTCGCCGCCACCCGAGGGGTATGCGTGCACGTTCTGGCGGTAGCTCGCGACGACCACGGCCATGACGACGGCGACGGCGATCGCCACCCAGGGCGTGAACGCCAGCGCGCTGATGCCGGCGACGGACAGGACCAGGAAGATCTCCTGCGGCGCGTACGCCACCGAGCTCATCGCGTCGGAGGCGAACACCGGCAGGGCTATCCGCTTGGGCAGCAGCGTGTGACCGAGCGTGTCGCTGCGGAAAGGCCTGCCGAGCAGGAGGCGTTTCGTCGCGACGGACACCTTGGAGACGGTGGACACCAGGCAACCCTAGAGCGTTGGCGCCGAGGCGGGTAGGTTCGACTCGCGGCAGACGAGCCGCGTGTGGAGAGGAATGCCGTGCAGGTGGTCATCATGGGTTGCGGGCGGGTCGGATCCGCGCTCGCGATGTCGATGCAGAAGCGCGGACACGACGTCGCGATCATCGATCGGGATCAGAGCGCGTTCGTGCGGCTGAGTCCCGACTTCGCGGGCCGCACGATCACCGGGGTCGGGTTCGACCGCGAGATCCTCGTCAAGGCGGGCATCGAGCACGCCGACGCGTTCGCCGCGGTGTCCTCCGGGGACAACTCGAACATCATCTCGGCGCGGGTGGCCCGCGAGACCTTCGACGTCGAGCGCGTCGTCGCCCGGATCTACGACGCCAAGCGCGCCGAGGTGTACGAGCGGCTCGGGATTCCGACGGTGGCGACCGTCCCCTGGACGACCGAGCGATTCGTCTCGGCGCTCGGCGAGACGACGACGATGGAGTGGCGTGACCCGTCGGGTTCGCTGGCGATCGCCCAGATCGACGTCGACGACTCGTGGATCGGGATCTCGGTCGGCAAGTTCCAGGAGCAGACCGGCGCGCGGGTGGCCTTCCTCAGCCGTGTCGGACGTCCGGTTCTCCCCGAGGCGAGAACCGTTCTGCAACAAGATGATGTGGTCTACGGAGCGGTCATGCTCGACAACCTCAAGAACGCCCGTGGCGTCGCCGCGCGGCCGTTCACCCAGAACGAGTCCGGATGACCCGGGCCGAAGGAGTCCCGAAGTGAAGGTCGCCATCGCCGGAGCCGGCGCGGTCGGGCGCTCGATCGCCCGCGAACTGCTGGTGAACGCCCACGAGGTCACGCTCTTCGAGCGCAACGCCGGCCACATCGACACCGACGCCGTCGTCGGCGCGGGATGGGTGCTCGCCGACGCGTGTGAACTCGCCAATCTCGAAGAGGCGCAACTACAGACCTACGACGTCATGATCGCCGCGACCGGCGACGACAAGGCCAACCTCGTCGTGAGCCTGCTCGCGAAGACCGAGTTCGCCGTCAACCGGGTCGTCGCCCGCGTCAACGACCCGCGTAACGAGTGGCTGTTCGGCGAGGACTGGGGCGTCGACGTCGCCGTCTCGACCCCGCGCCTGCTCGCCTCCCTGGTCGAGGAGGCGGTGTCCGTCGGCGATCTGGTCCGGCTGATGACGTTCCGTCAGGGGCAGGCCAACCTCGTCGAACTCACCCTGCCGTCGAACACTCCCCTCGCCGGCAAGCCCGTCCGGAAGCTGGAACTGCCGCGCGACGCCGCGCTCGTCGCGATCCTGCGCGGCGGCCGCGTCATCGTCCCGCAGCGCGACGACCCCATCGAGGGCGGCGACGAACTGGTCTTCATCGCGCCCACCGAGGCCGAACCCGCCCTCTATGAGGCTATGCAGATCGCGCGGTGACGTCCGCGTCCGGCGGGGTGCCGGCGCGCGCCGCCTCGGCCTCGCTGCGCCCGGCGGACCAGGAGGATCGTCGCGAGCACCACGAGTGCGGTCAGCGGCCACCCCATCGCGATGCGCGCGAACGCCAGCCACCCGGTGGCCCCGTCGTCGTACAGTTCCGACTGCGTGAGGTAGCGCGCCGCGAAGAGCACCGCCCACAGCGCGGTGGCGATGTCGTAGGCGCGGAGGATGGACCGCTGCTTGCGCCAGCCGGAACCCTCGCCGTTGATCAGATGCCAGGCCACCCCGATGAGGGGCCACCGCACCAGGATCGAGACGGCGAACACGATCGCATAGACGAGGGTGCTCCATATCCCGAAGAGGAAGTAGCCCTTGGCATCCCCCACCCGGTCGGCGATGAAGACGCAGATGGCGACGCCGAGCAGACCCGAGATCGCGGGGGTCAGGGGTTCGCGGCGCACGAGCCGTACGACGAAGAGCAGCGCCGCCACGCCGAGCGCCGCGTAGATGGCGGTCCGGAGGTCGAAGAAGGAGTTGACGGGGACGAACACCACCACGGGCACGGTCGAATAGACCAGGCCGGAGACGCCACCGATCTGTTCGAGCACCGTGGGCGCCGCCTGCTCGGGTGCTGACTGTCCGGGTGCCGACGGTTCGGCGTCCGGCTGTCTCGAGGCCGGATGCTCGGGGACCGGACCGGTCACTCGTCGACGCCGTGCAACTCGTAATAAGGGTTGTAGATCACCTTGTGGCCGTCCTGCTCGGCGAGCCGGCCCCGGACGGTGACCTTGCGGCCGGGCTCGATGCCGGTGATGCGGTTACGGCCCAGCCACTTCAGCATCACGATGTCGGAGCCGTCGAAGAACTCGGCCTTCACCCCCGCCTTGGCCGAGCGCGAACAGGTCTCGACGGCACGCAGTTCGCCGTGCATGGTGACCTCGTCACCGCGGCAGCACTCGGATGCGCGCTGGGCACCTGTCGCCTTGGATTCCTCGGCGATCTTCTCTGCGTCGGCGTCACCGAGATCTTCGGTCAGCCGACGGGTCAGTCGTTTGAGATAGCCGGCAGTGGGCATCTCGACCCTCCCAATGGATTTCGGCCGGCACCGCAGGGCTGTACAGAGCGGTGTCCGTGGGTCGCCGAACGAGTGATCGGTGACCTGCCCGCCAGCGTAGACCTCGGCCTCGGCCAGTGACAACGTCGGCGACCGCGGGGCCATTCCGTGGTCGCCGGACCCCCGCTGTCCAGGTCTGCGCGGGGGCCTCGGGACACCCTAGTGGTGTGTCTCGGAAACAAGCGAATGGTCCCCGGCGCCCCACCGGATACCGGCCACCTCTTTTCGAGACATACCACTAGGGGATGATGCCCTGATGCCTGGCACCGACGGTCCGCACCGCCCTCGCCCGACGGCTCTGGTCGGCATACCCGGAACGGGTTCCGACGCCGATCACGTCACCCGTTCCTTTCAGCGCGCCGCAGCTGACCTGGAGGTAGAGCTCATCGCGCTGGACCCGACAACGCCGTTGATCGACGGCCACCTCCGCGGGCTGGAGCGGGCCGCCGGAGCCCACCGCTCGATCCTCGTGGGCGGGGTGTCGATCGGGGCCGCGATCGCGCTCGAGTGGGCCCTGCAGGACACCGACCGACGCTGCGCCGGGGTGCTCGCCGCACTGCCGGCATGGAGCGGCGACGCCCACTCGGCACCCGCGGCCGCGAGTGCCGGCGCCACCGCCGAGGCGCTCGAACGCGACGGACTCGAGGCGACCATCGCGGCGATGGCGAGCAGCAGCCCGGCCTGGCTGGCCGCGGAACTGACCCGGTCGTGGCGGGGTCTGTACCCGGGCCTCGCCGGCATGTTGCGCGAGGCGGCTCGTCATCGGGCGCCGACGCCGGCCGAGATCGCCGGGCTCACGGTGCCGCTGGCCATCGTCGCGGCCGCCGACGATCCGGTCCACCCCATCGCCGTCGCCCGCGAATGGCATGCTGCCGCACCGCAATCGACCCTCGTCGAGATCACGCTCGACGACTGGGGCCACGATCCGGGTGTGCTGGGAGACGAGCTCCGGGCCGGGCTTGTCGCACTCACCGACCCGCCGGGGTGATCGGAGCCCGGTGTGGCCGGAGCTTCAGCGGCGGCGGCGGAAGCGCTGCATCGCCGAGCCCGACGACGGCGGCAACGGCTCCTCGTCGACCTCGGGATCGGCGGGAGCCGCGGACTCCACTTCCGGGGCGGCGGCCGCCTCCGGCTCGTCGCGGTAGGCGTTCTCCCCATAGACGGTGGCGTGGGCTACCTGATCGAGCGCACCCCCGGCAACGGGTACCGAATCGTCGGTCGCGTCCTCGGTGGTCGCGGCACCCGGGCCCGCGTCCTGTGCGGTGGGGTTCGGGGCGGTGGGGTTCTGGGCGGAGGGGTCCGGGGATTCTTGTCCGGCCGGGGGGCCGGCGAACATCTGCTGCTGGGCGGCCGCGACCTGCTCGGCGAGCACCGGCGGCAACACGACGGGCAGCGGATCCCGCGGGGGGAACGGCTCGGACCCGCGTCGGACCACCGTCTCGGCCAGTACGGCGCGGCTCAACCGTGCGAGGTCGTCCGCATGCTCGGTGGGTCCGCTGCCCACGCACCGGACGAGCCAGCGCGGGCCGTCGACCCCGATGAACCGGTGGGTCGCACCGTCCGTCTCGGCGACCACCTCACGCCCCCAGTGCCCGTCTTCGACACTCGTGGCCGCGCCGTCGTCGCGGAGGGAAGCGGCCAGCTCACGGACCACCTCACGCCACATCCCGGGGGACTTGGGTGCGGCGAAGGCGCTCACCGAGATCCGGCCGATGGGGGTCACCAGGTACACGTTCTGCGGCTGGTGGGCCTCGGACATCTCGACGGTGACCTGTCCGCCCTCGACCACCGGGACCAGCACCGATCCGAGGTCCAGATGGGAGTTCTCGAGCTCCTGCGGCCGGGTCGCCAGTGCGTCGATGTCGTAGGGGCCGCGCGCCTGACCGACCCGCAGCTCCTCTGATCCGTCCTGTGCCATCGCGTCACTCCTCGTTCGTCACCGCCGGCGACAGCGATCCGCCGGACACACGGGAAACACTAATCGACTCCCGTCGGGGAGAGCCCCGGGCGACGGTTCACCGCAGCGGTCAGGCGAGAATCGCCGATCCCCCGCTCGATCCGTACCCGCCGTCGCCGCGTGCGGTGTCGTCGAGTTCGTCGACCTCGACGAAGTCGGGCAGCTCGACGCGCTGCACGATCAGCTGGGCTATGCGGTCTCCCCGCGAGATGGAGATCGTCTGCTCCGGATCGTGGTTGATCAGACAGACCTTGATCTCCCCGCGATAGCCCGCGTCGATGGTGCCGGGGGTGTTCACGACCGACAGGCCGGCCCGGGCGGCCAGTCCCGACCTCGGGTGGATCAGCCCCACGGTGCCGATCGGCAACGCCACGGCGATCCCGGTCCCGACGAGTTGACGGCGTCCGGCGGGCAGTTCGAGATCGATCGTCGAATAGAGATCGACCCCCGCGTCCCCGGGGTGCGCCCTGGTCGGCAGCGGTAGGTCGGGATCGAGGCGTCGGAGCGCGATCGGCGCCGGGTCAGCGGGGTGCGCAGGGGGGAGATCTGAGGCCACGCAGGCAGACTACGCTGGTCACGTGACCGCAGATCATTCGCCCGAGCGCCCCGGAGGACCCTCGGACGCCTCCCCCGCACCCACCGGGCGGAACGCCGGCGTCACCGACTCGACCGCCGATCTGTTCGACGAGCGCCTGTACGTGCCGTGGTGGTGGTGGTTGGCAGCCGTGGTCCTCACCGGCGTGGTGGGCTACGAGATCCAGCTGTCGGCGCGCGGGAGCGCCTGGAGCATCATCGGATACGTGGCCACCGGCGTGCTGTGCGTCGTGATGCTGTGGTCGATGAGCCGTACCCGCATCCGGGTGACCGCGGATCGGGAGCTGCATGCCCACCGTGCGGTCCTGCCGCGCGCCGTCGTCGCGCGGGCGGCGACGGTCCCGGCGACCGCGAAGAGCGCCGCACTCGGGCGGCAGCTCGACCCGGCGGCCTATCTCGTGCACCGCTCCTGGGTGAAGACGATGGTCCTCATCGTGCTCGACGACCCCGACGACCCGACACCGTATTGGCTGGTCTCGACACGTCGGCCCGCCGAACTCCTTGCGGCGCTGGGCGTCGACGACGCCGCGGCCGACCGTCCCGCACCCACCGCCTGACCCGGGCACGACTCTCTACCCGAGACACGACGAAGGGGCCGCGCCGTATTCGGCGTCGGCCCCCTTCATCAGCTGTGACAGCTGGACTCAGTTCATCTCACGCGCAGTCGACGCAGATGAGCGAGCTTCCGTTCTCCTCGGCCAACCGGCTGCGGTGGTAGACGAGAAAGCAGCTGGTACAGGTGAACTCGTCGGCCTGCTTGGGGATGACACGCACGGACAGTTCCTCGCCCGAGAGATCGGCGCCCGGGAGTTCGAAGGACTCCGCGGTATCACTCTCGTCGACATCCACTGCCGAGGACTGCGCCTCGCTGCGTCGAGCCTTCAGTTCTTCGAGCGAGTCCTCGTTGAGGTCCTCGGTCTCCGTCCGTCGTGGCGCGTCGTAATCTGTAGCCATTCCTTGCCTAACTTGTCGAGAGTGTGAGGGGCGCTCACGGTGACGGCGCTGGCGTCGCCACCCGGTGTTATTGCGCACGACTCCGCCGGGATTGTCTTACCGATGGGGTCACTGCAACGTCGTCTCGGGCGAGATTCGTACCAGAGGATCAGACGTATTGCGTGATTTCGATCACGGTTTCATATCGGGCGCACCCCGGGTCTGGAAGCGCGGGCGCCCGAAGTATAGTCGACACACTATCGAAGGTCAATACCCGGGACCCAACTCGTCGGTAAGTTTCGGTTCGGCGCCCGATCCATGCCCCGGTACACCCCAGTCGTACCGCTCCCGGCGAGGCTCGCGGGGGACTGCGGGGTCACCCTCTACAGTGATCCGAGATCACGCAACGCCCAGTGAGGAGTCAGTCCACGGTGGTGTCGAAGATTACGGTCGGCTATCCGACCGACGAGCAGGGCCGACCCTACCGTCGGCGGCGCTACGCACCGGCGATCGTCACGGTCGTCGTCCTGATGGTCGTCGGCGTGGTGGTGTGGGCGGTTGCGCTGGGCGGCGGCGAGTCCGAATCCGTTCCGACAGCGTGCAATCAACCGACTCCGCCGACGTCGGTGGAAGCGGGCGCGCCACCTCCGCCGGCCCCGCCGACCCTCACCGTCGTCGGACGGGACGAGATGCTCGGAGTCGCTCCGGCCCCGCTGTCGACCTTCGGCGTCCGCGTCCTCAACGCCTCCGACGAACGAGGCGCGGCCCGCACGGTGTCCGACGACCTGACCGCGCAGGGGTTCAGCCCGGTGCCGGACACGCCGTACGCCGATGACCCGGTCTATCCCAACCGGGATCTCAACTGTGTCGCACAGATCCGGTTCGGGCCGGCCGGTCGCGCGGCGGCGGCGGCCACATGGCTGGCGTTCCCGTGCGCCCAGTTGGTCGACGACGGCCGGCGCGGCACGGCCGTCGACGTCGCACTCGGGGTCCACCACTCGGGTGGCGAGATGTCGCAGGACGCGCAGGCTGCCCTCGAGGCGCTGCGGTCGGCGGATCCGAAGAATCCGGCGAGTGGTGTCGACCCGGTCCTCGTCGAGGCCGTGCACTCCGCCCCCTGCTGAGCTCCGCACGCAGTGCGGCGGCCGGCGACCTCTGGCGAGAAGCGGGAGGCCGTCAGGTGAGCGGGCTGCGAGCGTCGAATTCGTCGAGCAGCGCGAGGAATTCGTCGGCCACCCCGGGCGCGACAGCGACGGTGATGTGTCCCTCGTCGGCCCGCGAATCCGGTGGCGGAGTCTGGACGACGGCGCCGGCCTCGGCGGCGATCAGTCCGCCGGCGGCCCAGTCCCACGGGCTCAGACCGTGTTCGTAGTGGGCGTCGACCGCGCCGGCCGCGACCATGCAGAGGTCGAGGGCCGCGGCGCCGATGCGTCGGACGTCGCGGACACGTGGGAGCAGTTCGGCGACGATGCGTCCCTGCTGCCGGCGGCGCGCCGCGTCGTACCCGAAGCCCGTTGCGACGAGCGCGAGTTCGGCCCTGTCGACCGGATTGCAGCGGAGCGGCCGGCGTACCCCGGCGGAGTCCGCCGCCCACGCTCCCCCGCCGAGGGTCGCGCCGTACGTGACGTCGCGGGCGACGTCGACGACGACCCCGGCGACCGACTGTCCGTCGACCTGGGCCGCGATGGACACCGCATAGGCCGGCACGCCGTACATGAAGTTGACGGTCCCGTCGATCGGATCGACCACCCATCGGACACCGGTAGGCACCGCCCGGCTCCCGCCGTCCTCCTCGCCCAGCACCTCGTCGTCGGGGCGCGCCTCACGCAGCAGCGAGCGGATCAGGCGTTCGGTCTCGGTGTCGGCGAGGGTGACCGGATCGGTTTCCGTCGACTTCGTCGACACAGGCTGCACTGTCGACTTCGTCGACACGGGCTGCACCGTCGACTTCGTCGAGACGGGCCGGACGGTGGAATCCACCGCGGCGGGCTGCGGCGGCTCGCCGTGTCCCGGTGTCGCACCGAACAATTCGGGCCGGCGGCGACGTACGTGCGCGGCGGCCTCCCGGGCCACGGCGCCGGCGACCGCGGCGAGCTCGTCCACCGGAATTGTCTGATCCACGCCCTCCATGTGAGCACATGGCCGGAGCGCACCACCGATCGCGGTGACCGATCTCTCCTCCCGGGTGGTCGAATCGTGTCGACATGCGTTGCGATGACGGGCGTTGCGCCGGTCGCGTGAATAGGCTGGTCTCGGATTGCCCCCACCCTCAGACACCGACCCGGACAGGGAGCCCCGCCATGACCGACACGTCCGTCCCCGGATCGTCCGACTCCGATGTCGCCGGCCCCGATGATCCAACACCTCCGACGAACCTCGGTTTCGGGGTCGACGTCGGCGGTTCCGGGATCAAGGGCGGCATCGTCGATCTCGACACCGGTGAACTCGTCGGCGAACGGTTCAAGGTGCTCACCCCGCAGCCCGCGACACCCGAGGCCGTGGCCCGGGGCGTCGCCGAGGTGGTCGCGCATTTCGACTGGACCGGCCCGGTGGGTGTCACCCTCCCCGGGGTCGTGACCGACGGGATCATGCGCACGGCGGCGAACATCGACAAGGCCTGGATCGGCACCGACGTCTACGACCTCTTCAGCGGATACCTCGGCGGTAGGCAGGTGTCGGTCCTCAACGACGCCGATGCCGCGGGTATGGCCGAGGACGCGTACGGCGCGGGCAAGGGCGTCGCGGGGGTCGTGATGCTGCTGACGTTCGGAACCGGTATCGGGTCGGCGATCCTGATCAACGGCACCCTCGTGCCCAACACCGAGCTCGGTCACCTACAGGTCGGCAAGAAGGAAGCCGAGCACCAGGCGTCTTCGCGTGTCCGCGAGGAGAAGGGCTGGTCGTACGAGAAGTGGACCGAGAAGGTCTCCGAGGTCCTCGAGACCTACGAGGCGCTGTTCTGGCCGAATCTCTTCATCGCCGGCGGCGGTATCAGCCGCAAGTCCGACAAGTGGATTCCGCTGCTGACCAACAAGACGCCCGTGGTACCGGCGACGCTGTTGAACACCGCCGGCATCGTCGGTGCGGCCATGGCAGTGTCCCAGGGACTGAAGACGTGACGCCGCGCAGGGCGTGACCAGGGCTTTGACACACCGGGGACGGCGATGTCGTTACAATGGTCGTCACCGGTCATTCCAACCGAGAAACCAAGACCTCGTCCACGGCGGCTCATGCTGCCGTGTCGCGTCTGGTGACAGACGACAGAAGACACCACAGAAGACAGTTCGAAAGGTTGTACGTGGCAGCCATCACGACCCACCAGGGTGATGCAGAGGCCGAGTCGACGGAGTCGACCCCAGCCGCGACCGACGCCCCGGCGAAGCGAACCGCCAAGAAGGCTGCGAAGAAGACCGCCGCCCGCAAGGCCCCCGCCAAGAAGGCCCCGGCGAAGAAGGCCACCAAGAAGGCGGCACCGAAGAAGGCCGCCAAGAAGGCCGCGTCCGCGGAGGGTTCCGGCGACGATCCGAACGCCGAGCCCGACGACCCGGACTCGATCGACGACATCGACGGTCCCGACGCCGAACTCGAGGACGTCGAGATCGACGACGACCTGGAGGTCGACGACGACTCCGAGGACGAGTCGGAGGACGACGACGAGTCCGAGGAGGCGACCGCGCCCGCCGCCGGCGGCGCAACCCCGGCCGCCGCGAAGGCCGCGTCCAAGGACGAGGCCGCCGCCGCGAAGTCCGGCGACTTCGTCTGGGACGAAGAGGAGTCCGAGGCGCTGCGTCAGGCCCGCAAGGACGCCGAGCTCACCGCCTCCGCCGACAGTGTCCGCGCGTACCTGAAGCAGATCGGCAAGGTCGCCCTCCTCAACGCCGAGGAAGAGGTCGAACTGGCCAAGCGCATCGAGGCCGGGCTGTTCGCCACCGAACGTCTTCGGCGCATCATGGATGCCGGCGAGAAGCTCAGCACCGCCCAGAAGCGTGACCTGAACTGGATCTCCCGCGACGGCAACCGCGCCAAGAACCACCTGCTCGAGGCGAACCTGCGCCTCGTCGTGTCGCTGGCCAAGCGCTACACGGGCCGCGGTATGGCGTTCCTGGATCTCATCCAGGAGGGCAACCTCGGTCTGATCCGCGCGGTCGAGAAGTTCGACTACACCAAGGGCTACAAGTTCTCGACATATGCCACCTGGTGGATCCGTCAGGCGATCACCCGCGCCATGGCCGACCAGGCCCGCACCATCCGTATCCCGGTGCACATGGTCGAGGTCATCAACAAGCTCGGTCGCATCCAGCGTGAACTCCTCCAGGACCTCGGCCGCGAGCCGACGCCGGAAGAACTCGCCAAGGAGATGGACATCACCCCGGAGAAGGTGCTGGAGATCCAGCAGTACGCCCGGGAACCCATCTCGCTGGACCAGACCATCGGCGATGAGGGCGACAGCCAGCTCGGCGACTTCATCGAGGACTCCGAAGCCGTCGTCGCGGTCGACGCGGTCAGCTTCACGCTGTTGCAGGATCAACTGCAGTCAGTGCTCGAGACCTTGTCCGAACGTGAGGCCGGCGTGGTCCGCCTCCGCTTCGGACTGACCGACGGCCAGCCCCGCACCCTCGACGAGATCGGGCAGGTCTACGGCGTGACCCGCGAGCGCATCCGTCAGATCGAGTCGAAGACGATGTCGAAGCTGCGCCACCCGTCGCGCTCCCAGGTCCTGCGTGACTATCTCGACTAGTCGGTGACGACAACAGCCTCATCGCCCCCGGAACCTCACGGTTCCGGGGGCGATGTCGTTGTGTCATCCACATCGACATCGATCTGTCAATAGTTCTGCGCGCTCCGATTTGGACACGACCGGATTCTCGGGCTTTCGGGGACGCACTACATAGGATGGCGCGGTGACTTACGCAGTGACCGGGAGCAGACGCGGCGCCATGCTGGTGCGCCGTGCCACCGTCGACCTGCTGCGCACAGCATCGATGCTGTGTCTGTGACGCGACAGACCCCACCCGAGGGCGAGAACGCCACCTGCGATCCCCTCCTCCGCGTTCCACTTCGTCGCGGGCACCGAGTGCCTGCCCCAGCCTCGTCACGTCCCTGACGGCGTGACTTCCCGGAAAGACCCACTATGAGAACGATTGTCCTGATCGGCCTCGTCGGCTTCGCTGCTCAGCTCGTCGACGGCAGTCTCGGCATGGCTTATGGCGTCACCACCACGACCCTCCTCCTCGCCATCGGCACCAACCCGGCTGCCGCCTCGGCCACCGTGCACCTGGCCGAGATCGGCACCACGCTGGTCTCCGGCGTCTCGCACTGGAAGTTCGGGAACGTCGACTGGCGCGTCGTGCGCCGTATCGCGATCCCGGGAGCCATCGGCGCCTTCCTCGGCGCCACGATCCTGTCGAGTCTCTCCACCGAGACCGCCGCGCCGGTCATGGCCGTGATCCTGCTGCTGCTCGGGCTCTACATCCTGGTGCGGTTCACCTTCCAGGGCATCCCCCGCCACAACCTCGGCAAGCCGCTGCGCAAGCGATTCCTCAGCCCGCTCGGATTCGTCGCCGGATTCGTCGACGCCACCGGTGGCGGCGGTTGGGGTCCGGTCGGCACCCCGGCCATCCTGGCCAGCGGCCGTCTCGAGCCCCGCAAGGTCATCGGTTCGATCGACACAAGCGAGTTCATCATCGCCGTCGCCGCGAGCCTCGGCTTCCTGTTCAGTCTCGGTTCGCAGGGAATCAACTTCGCATGGGTCGCCGCCATCCTCGTCGGCGGCGTGATCGCCGCACCGATCGCGGCGTGGCTCGTGCGTCACATCCCGCCGCGCCTGCTGGGCGCCTCGGTCGGCGGCCTGATCGTCCTCACGAACACCCGCAGCCTGCTGAAGAGCGACTTCATCGACGCCCCCGGCTCGGTGCGCAACGTCTTCTACATCGTGATCGCCATCGCCTGGGCCGCGGCGTTCGCCTACTCGCTCCGCGAGTACCTGCGCGACCGGGAGAACGAGTCCTCCGACGCGGTCACCCATTTGCGCGAGGAGCAGGAAGAGGCGCTCGTGGGCGCCGAGGGCGCGGAACGCCCCGGCTCCGAGGGAACGTCGACGTCGGACATCCCGGCCGCCGACTCCGCACCCGAACCCGATGCGGGTGCGAGCGGAACACACACCCCCACGCGGACGAGCTGACCGAACGACTCGTCCCGCGCACAACGCGTAGAGTGGTGCGACCCGGCCCCATGGCCGGGTCGCATTGCGTTCGGGCGATCGTTGTCGAGTTGTTGCCTGGTGTAAACGGTGAGTGACGACACACCGAGAGCACCGTCGGAACAATACGAACGCCCCGAGCGTCTGACAGAGTGAGGTTGACGCATCGCCCGGATGTGTCGGCTCGAAGGGAAGGCGACCGGACACCCGGCGCCGGACCGGGACGGAGGAACGAACCATGACTGACATCGCCACCACAGCCCCGATCTACCTGCCGCTCACTGCCGCCGATCGCTGCGATCGCTGCGGCGCCGCAGCCAAGGTACGGGCCGTCCTGCCCAAGGGCGGCGAACTTCTCTTCTGCCGCCACCACTTCAACGAGCACGAGGCCCGCCTTGTCGAGTTGAGCGCCACCGTCGTCGAATCCGCCGGCGAGCTGGTCTGACACCTCCGACGATCGAACGCGGGCTTTCCCTACGCGCACAGAGCCCGGCCGGAGCAACCGGCCGGGCTCTGTCGTGTCCGGGCCTGTTCCGGGCCGCCCGACCAGCGCCACTCGCGCAGTGTCTATCAGCGCCACTCGCGCAGTGTCTATCAGCGCCACTCGCGCAGTGCGGCGATCCGTTCCTTCAGCTGATCGGCGGTCGCCATGGCGGTCGGGGGCCCGCCCAGCCGAGTCCGCAACTCGTTGTGCACCATGCCGTGTGGTTTGCCCGTGCGGTGATGATGCATCGCGACGAGCGTATTCAGTTCCTTGCGCAGGGCGTGCAAATTCTCGCCGGTGGTTCCCGCCGGCCGGCCGGGAGTGGGCGGCTCGGCAGCCGACGACTCCGAGGACGACGCGACCGTTCGCGCCGTGACCTGTTCCTCCTGGCGTTTGCGCAGGAGGGCACGCACCTGGTCGGCATCGAGCAGCCCGGGCAACCCCAGATAGTCCGACTCCTCGTCGCTACCGGCGAACGTGGCCGTGCCGAACGAGGTGCCGTCGAAGATGACCTGATCGAGTTCGGCGTCGGCATGCAGCGACTGGAACTTCGGCTCGTCCTCCCCCGGCTCGTCCTCCTGCTTGTTGGCGTCGATCAGCAATTGGTCGTCGAGGCCGTCGCTCTCGCGGTGCGGCTTGCCGAGCACGTGATCGCGCTCGACCTCCATCTGGCTGGCGAGGTCGAGCAGCACCGGGACCGACGGCAGGAAGACGCTCGCGGTCTCACCCGGACGACGCGATCGCACGAATCGTCCGATGGCCTGGGCGAAGAACAGCGGCGTCGACGAGCTGGTGGCGTACACACCCACGGCCAGGCGGGGGACGTCGACACCCTCGGACACCATGCGGACCGCCACCATCCACTCGTCCGTGGACGCGGCGAACTGGCCGATCCTCGACGACGACTTCGGGTCGTCGGAGAGCACCAGCGTCGGCGGCTTGCCGGTGATGGCGGTGAGCAGTTCGGCGTAGTCGCGGGCCGCGGTCTGATCGGTGGCGATGACCAGCCCGCCCGCATCCGGTGTGCCGGTCGCACGGAGCTGTCCCAGCCTCGTGTGTGCGGCGGTGAGGACCGCCGGAATCCAGTCGCCGTGGGCGTCCAGCGCGGTACGCCAGGCGCGGGTGGTGTGCTCCGCGGAGAGCGGTTCGCCCAGCCGGGCGGTGTACTCCTCGCCCGCGCTGTCGCGCCAGCTGGCCTCACCGGAGTAGGCGAGGAACACGACCGGACGGACGACGCCGTCCTTCAGTGCGTCGGCGTAGCCGTAGGTGTGGTCGGCCTTGGAGCGCTGATGCCCGCCGGCCTCCGGTTCGTAGGTGACGAACGGGATCGGCGAGTCGTCGGAGCGGAAGGGTGTACCGGTCAGCAGGAGCCGGCGCTCGGCGTCGTCGAAGGCCTCCCGGATCGCCTCGCCCCACGACTTGGCATCGCCACCGTGGTGGATCTCGTCGAGGATTACCAGGGTGCGGTAGTTCTCGGTGCGCACCCGGTGCCGGGCCGGATGGGCGGCCACCTGTGCGTAGGTGACCACGACGCCATGGAAGTCCGTGCTGGTCTGTCCGGCGGCGTTGGTGAAACGGGAATCGAGTGCGATCCCGACCCGCGCCGCGGCCTCGGCCCACTGGTGCTTCAGATGCTCGGTCGGCGCCACGACGGTGATCTTGTCGACGGTGCGGTCGTCGAGGAGTTCGCGGGCGATGCGCAGACCGAACGTCGTCTTTCCCGCGCCGGGGGTCGCCACGGCGAGGAAGTCCTTCGGCTTCTGCGTCAGGTACTTGGTCAGCGCACGACGCTGCCAGGCGCGGAGCTGGAATGTGGGTCCGGCACTCGCGGACCCGGACGGGCTGCTGGCGGAGGGTTCGGCTGACGTCACCTTCTGTGCTGCTCCTCCACGGGTGCGGATACTGCCGGACATGAAATGACCCCTCGCGTGCGGGACCCGCGCCCAAGGGGACCCGCCAATGGTACCGCCGACGGGCGACAGCTCCCGCATCCCGACATCGGGCCGAGATGGTCCCGGAAGCCGCCCCTCGTGGGCGATCCGAACGACTCGCCTGGTGACCCGAGTACCCAACTGCCCCTCCGATCAGGGATATTGAACTCATCACAACGCGCAAGAGGAATCCGGTCCCGCTGGCCGACGACACGTCGTCGGTGGCTGCGCCGAGCCTGCGCCCGGTGCCGCCGCCCGCGCCCTTGTCCGCGGCGATCACCGCCCCGCTCGACGACACCGCGACCGAACCCCTGCGCGCTGCGCCACGAGCCGCCCCGGCATCCGGCGACGTCGAGGTGCTCCACGACGCGGATCATCCGCAGAAGCCGGGAAACGACGACCCGGTACGGGCCGAGGCCTCGACCGGGCCCGCACTGCCGGTACTTCCGAACATCCATCGCGTGATCTGGCGCACCATCGTCAAGTCATGGGACGACGGGATCATCGGCTGGGCCGCCCAGGCCGCGTTCTGGCAGGCGCTGTCGCTGCCACCGCTGCTGCTCGGGCTGCTCGGTTCGGTCGGATACGTGGCCGGTTGGTTCGGCCCCGACACCGTCGACGTCGTCTACGCCCGCATCGTCGACTTCGCCGACCGGACCTTCACCCCGACCGTCGTCGACGATCTGATCACCCCCACGGTCGACAGCGTGCTCGGACGCGGCCGGATCGGCCTGATGTCGGTCGGTTTCGTCCTGTCGCTGTGGGCGGGATCGTCGGCCGTCTCGTGCTTCATCGCCTCGATCGCCCACGCCCACGACCAGCACGAGGTCCGGAATCCGGTGTGGCAGCGGTTCTTCGCACTGTTCCTCTACGTCGGATTCCTGAGCGTGGCGGTGTTCCTGCTCCCCCTCGTCGCGCTCGGACCGAACTACCTCCGGGCGATCGTGCCGGAGTCGTGGGGTTCCTTCGTCACCACCCTCATCGACTACGGCTACTTCCCGTTCGTCGCCGTGCTGCTGCTGTTCGTCCTGACGACGCTCTACCACCTCGCGCTGCCCAATCCCCTGCCGTGGCACCGGCTGATCGGCGGCGCCGTCGTGGCGGGCGTGTTCTTCTGGCTCGCGAGTTACCTGCTGCGTATCTACCTGACCAAGATCACCGAGGCCGGGGTGTCCTACGGAGCGCTGGCCACCCCGATCGCCTTCCTGCTCTTCACGTTCTCGCTGGGATTCGGCATCGTGATCGGCGCCGAGTTCAACGCCGCCGTGCAACAGTTCTGGCCGGCGAAGGCATCGACCACTACCCAGGTGCGGCACTGGGTGAATTCGCAGACCTCGGACTTCACCGGACAACTCCGGACCCTGCCCGACCGGCTGTCCTCCGGTCCGATCCGCAGACATCCCCGGGAACGCGAACGCGGCTGACCGGTACCGGGACCGGCCAACCGCGTCGGCACGTGCGGGCAGCCGCTACTTACGCATCTTGCTGTAGATCTTCTTGCACTTCGGGCACACCGGAGACCCGGGCTTGGCCGACCGCGTCACCGGGAAGGTCTCGCCGCAGAGGGCGACGACGTGGTTTCCCATGACCGCACTCTCGGCGATCTTGTTCTTCTTCACGTAGTGGAAGAACTTGGGGCGGTCGTCGTCATCCCGATCGGTCGCGTCGGCATCGGGACGCTCGTCGGTCTTGGTGTCGGACCATTCGTCGAGGTCCGGGCGTTCGATGGTTTCGGTTCCCATACCTACATTGTGCGTCAACGGCCGCGCGACGGAACACCGGAGTCGAGAATCGCGGCGGGTCCAATCTGCCCCGCTCGCTCCGCTCCCGGCGGCGGGTGCAATCCCACATCGAAAGTGGGACAGTGGAGAGAGTGTTCGAACAAAGGGAATCCATGGGTGAGACCGGTCGCGGTCAGTACGGCCACAGCAGCACGTCACCGCACGGCGACGAGCACGGACATCCCGCGTCGAAACGTCCGGGCGCCGAGGCGTACCTGATCACCGACGCACCGGACTCGCTCGAGGCCCAGCACCGAGCGCGTGTGCGTAAGTATCTGTTCCTCATGGCTTTCCGCGTGCCGGCGCTCGTCATCGCCGGTATCGCCTACGGCATCACCGGGTCCGGACTACTGGCGCTGGCCATCGTCGCGATCTCCATCCCGCTGCCATGGGCGGCGGTCCTGATCGCCAACGACCGTCCGCCGCGCAAGCGCGGCGAGGTCCCCCAGTACAAGTACGGCGCCGACCATCACGTCGTCGGACCCCCGGCACTGACCGATACCGGCACCGACCACCAGCTGTCGCGCACCATCGACGGGCAGGTCGTCGATCCCGACGACCCCCGCGCCTGACACCTCCGGACCAGACGGGTCGGCACCGCGGCCCCGTGCGTTCCCGCGTTCCCTCGGGTTCCCCCGCGCGCGACATCTCAGCAACTTCTCAGCCGGTTGTCGAGTCGCGAAAAAGAATGCGCAGGTCACCAAGCCTCGGCGAGGTTTGCTCCGAACCACTCTCGGGAACTATCGCCCACACAAGGGCGTTGGACCCAGTGAACGCACTCAAGTCAGGAGGCCGCATGTCACGCTCGACAGTTGCACGTTCGACCCCGACCAAAGGTTTCGCCGAAGTCACCCCTCCGGGTACCCGGCCGGCGATGACCGAACAGGATCTCGACGCCCAGTCTCCAGCGGCGGATCTGGTCCGTGTCTATCTGAACGGAATCGGTCGCACCGCCCTTCTCAACGCGGAGCAGGAGGTCGAACTCGCCAAGCAGATCGAGGCCGGGCTCTACGCCAAACACGTTCTGGCCACCAAGAAGCGGCTGTCCGCGGCCAAGAAGCGTGACCTCGCGGTCATCGTCCGTGAAGGCGAGGCCGCCCGGGCCCACCTGCTCGAGGCGAACCTCCGCCTGGTCGTGTCGCTGGCCAAGCGCTACACCGGCCGCGGCATGCCTCTCCTCGACCTGATCCAGGAGGGCAACCTCGGTCTGATCCGGGCGATGGAGAAGTTCGACTACGCCAAGGGCTTCAAGTTCTCGACCTACGCCACCTGGTGGATTCGTCAGGCGATCACCCGCGGAATGGCGGACCAGAGCCGCACGATCCGGCTCCCCGTCCATCTCGTGGAGCAGGTCAACAAACTGGCCCGCATCAAGCGCGAGCTGCACCAGCAGCTCGGCCGCGAAGCGACCGACGACGAGCTGGCCAACGAATCGGGCATCCCCGCGGAGAAGATCGCCGACCTGCTCGACCACAGCCGCGATCCGGTGAGCCTCGACATGCCGGTGGGCAGCGACGAGGAAGCTCCCCTGGGCGATTTCATCGAGGACGCCGAGGCCACCTCCGCCGAGAACGCCGTCATCGCCGGCCTGTTGCACTCCGACATCCGCGCCGTCCTGGCGACGCTGGACGAGCGTGAGCAGCAGGTCATCCGGATGCGCTACGGCCTCGACGACGGCCAGCCGCGCACCCTGGATCAGATCGGCCGCATGTTCGGGCTGTCGCGCGAGCGCGTGCGCCAGATCGAGCGCGAGGTCATGGGCAAGCTCCGCCACGGCGACCGTGCCGAGCGCCTGCGCGCCTACGCCAGCTGAGCGTCCCCGCACGCTCCGCCGCCTCCTTCACTGAGTCCACTCGGTCACCCGAGTCGCCTGGGTCCGGTGTCCCGCCTGTCGGGCACCGGGCCCACGCGTATCCGGGCATTGAGAACGGCCGCGCCGTCGACCGAGGCCAGGATCGGATCGCAGACCACCTCGCGGACCTCCGGGATGTCGTCGGTGAGCGTCGAGATGCGCAGCAGCAGATCGGCGAGCGCCTCCTTGTCGGCGGGCTCCTCCCCGCGGTAGCCCGACAGCAGCGGTGCCGAACGCGGCTCCTCGATCAGTTCCCGTGCATCGAGTTCGGACAGCGGGACGGCGCGGTAACCGTGGTCGCCCAGCAGGTCAAAGGTCCGCCCGGACAGACCGAACGACATCACCGAACCGAACGACGGATCGTCGCGCACCCGGATGACCGTACCGACGCCCTTCGGCGCCATCTTCTGCACGTGCAGCACGCGGTCGCCGGTGAGTTCGGTCAGTTCGGCGAACGCCGTCACCACCGTCGTCGCGTCGGGTAGGTCCAGGCGCGCGCCCTCGCGGTCGAGACGACCGCGCCACTTGTCCGACGTCGCCTTCACCGCCACCGGCAGCCCGAGTTCACGGGCCGCCGCGGATGCCTCGTGCATCGTGGTCACCTCGCGGAACGGGACCACGTCGATCCCGTACCAGCGCAACAGCTTCGCCGACTCCACATGCCCCAGCAACCGCTCGGCGGGACGACCGGTCGCACCGTCGCCGACCATCGCCTCGCGCACGAACATCCGCGCGGCCTCGGGATCGGTGCCGTCGGGACGGTGGACCACCGATTCCGGCCGCAGGCGCCACCGGGCGTACTGCCACGCCCTCGCCAGTGAGGCGGCCGCGCGCTCGGGCGAGCCGTACGACGGAATCGACCCCTTGGTCGGCATGCCGTTCGGGCCGGGCCGAGTCAACCCCGGCGGGATGCCGTCGACGGCTAGGAAGGTCGTGACGATCGGCTTGTCGGCGTCGGCGTCGGGGGTGTTGGCCGCCGCCATGAGCGCCCGGGCGTGCCAGTCGGCGCCGACCGCGACCGGCGGCACGAACACGACGATGATCCCGTCCACGCCCGGGTCGGCCATGGCCGCCGAGACCGTCGACTCGAACTCCTCCTCCGAGGCGCCGGCACCGAGATCGACGGTGTCGACGACCTCGAGGCCGCCGTTGCGCGCGGTGTCCGCCGCCAGGCTGCCCAGCACCGACGAATTGCCGATGATGCGGACGCGCGGGCCGCGCGGCAGCGGCTGATAGGCGAACACGGCCGCGCAGTCGAACAACTCGGGGATCGTGTCCACCTGGATGACGCCGGCCTGTTCGAGCATCATGCGGGCGATCTGGTCGTCGAGGGTGGCCGCCGAGCGCGCCGCCCGGACCGGCGTCATCGCACCCCGGCCGGATTTTACCGCGATGATCGGCTTCGAGCGTGAGACCCGCCGCGAGATCCGGGAGAACTTGCGCGGGTTACCGAAGCTCTCCAGGTAGAGCAGGATGACGTCGGTGGTGGCGTCGGTGTCCCAGTACTGCAGGAGGTCGTTGCCGGACACGTCCGCGCGGTTGCCGGCCGAGGCGAACGTCGACAGGCCGATCTGGCGACGGGCCGCGGTGTCGAGGATCGCGATGCCCAGGGCGCCCGACTGACAGAAGAACCCGACCCGGCCGGCGGCCGGGATGCGCGGCGCCAGGGTCGCGTTGAGCGCGACCGTCGGGTCGTTGTTCGCCACTCCCAGCGCATTCGGCCCGACCAGACGCATTCCGTGTTCGCGGACCTGGGCGACGAGCCGGCGCTCGTTCTCGAGCCCCTCCTCCTCGCCGGACTCACCGAAACCCGACGACACCACGACGAGCGTGCGCACGCCCTTGACCAGGCAGTCGTCGAGCACGTCGTCGACCCGGGCGGCGGGCACCGCGACCACCGCGAGGTCGACGGGGTCGGGGATGTCGCGCACCGTCTCGTACGCCCTGATGCCACGCACCGACGGCGGTCGTTCGCGGGTGCGGCGACGCGCCGGCAACGGTTCACGACCGGGCCCGCGCCTCCCCCGCTCGGGCTCGTCCTCCGCCACCCGGGCGGGACCGTTGACCGGGAACACCGGTCCGGTGAAACCTCCGGCGATGATGTTCGCCAGCAGCGCATTGCCGACCTTGTTCGGGTCCGTCGAGGCGCCGATGACCGCAACCGAGGTCGGACGCAGCAGGTTCGCGACGCTGCGGGCCTCCGAGGCGCGTTCCCGGGCGTTGCGCACCGACAGCAGCGCCTCGGTCGGGTCGATGAGGAACTCGACGTGCACGGTCGAGCCGTCGAAGCTGCGCGCGAGCTGATACCCGGCGTCTCGGAAGACGGCGACCATGTTCGGGTTCTCGCTGAGGACCTCGGCCTCGAAGCGGGCGAAGCCGTTCTCCGCGGCCGCCCCGGCGAGATGTTCGAGCAGGATCGGTCCGAGGCCGCGGCCCTGGTGTTCGTCGGCGACGACGAACGCCACCTCGGCCGATTCGGGTTTCCCGTCGAAGCCGAGTCCTTCGTAGATGCCGACCGCGATGATCTCGCCGCCGAGTTCGGCGACGATGGCGACCCGCTGCTGGTGGTCGACGGTCGTCATCCGCGCCACCTCGCGCGGCGGCAGTGTGGGTGTCGGACCGAAATAGCGCATGTAGCGCGTTCGCTCCGAGAGCTTGGAGTGGAACGCCACGATACGGTCGGCGTCGTCGGGCACGATCGGCCGCAGGTGCACCACGCCGCCGTCGGAGGCCAGCACGTCGGCGATCCAGTGCCGCGGGTAGTCCCAGGGGCTGCGCGGCTCAGGTTGGTCGGCGACCGCGCCGGTGGTGTCCGATGCTGCGGTGGTGGCGTCGTCAGTCACGAGGATCCTCCGGGTCGAGACCATGGAGCGGGTACACCGCGCGCCGGGTGGCGAGGATCGCGCGGTCGGTCTGGCGTTGGGCGTTGGCCGCGACGCCCTCTGGTGGCTCCTGGCCGGCGTCGCCCGCCCACGGCTGGTAGTCGACGATGCCCCCGTCACCCATGACCCGAACCGGCGGGGCGGCATAGTCGGAGTGAACCTGCTCGGAGATCTGTTCGGCCGTGGCACACCAGGATTCATCGATGACCGACGATACGTCCACCTCGCGGTCGAGGGCGACCCCCAGCAGGTGCGTCCAGCTGCGCGGCACCACGTTCACCACGCCGTAGCCACCGCCGCCGACCGCGATCCAGCGACCCTCACAGTATTTGTCGGCCAGGTTGCGCATGGCGATCATCGCCGCGCGCTGGCCGTCGACGGTGAGCGACAGGTCGGTCAGCGGATCGGCCCGGTGGCTGTCGGCGCCGCACTGGCTGACGATGATCTGCGGCCGGAACTCGGCGACGAGCGACGGCACCACGGCGTGGAAGGCGCGCAGCCACAGCCGGTCCTCGGTGTTGGGCATGAGGGCCAGGTTGACCGCACTGCCCGCCGCGTCGCCGTCACCCACCTCCGTCGGCCATCCGGTGCCCGGCCACAGGGTGGCCGGGTGCTGGTGCAGCGACACCGTCATCACGCGCGGGTCGGCCGCGAACTCGACCTGGACGCCGTCGCCGTGGTGGGCGTCGACATCGATGTATGCGATGCGGTCGTATCCGTGGTCGAGCAGATACCTGATCGCGATGGCGCAGTCGTTGTAGATGCAGAATCCGGCGGCGCGCGAGCGCATCGCGTGATGCATGCCGCCACCGATGTTGACCGCGCGCGTCGCAGCACCCGAGACCACCGTCTGCGCCGCGGCGAGCGTGCCACCGACGAGCAGCCGCGCGGCCTCGTGCATGCCGTCGAAGACCGGGTTGTCGGCATCGCCGAGCCCGAACAGACGCTCGAGCAGCGGACCCGACAACGACGCCGTCCCGGACCCGACAGCGCGCACCGCGTCGATGTAGTCGCGGCTGTGCACGACGGTCAGCGCGTCGTCGTCGATGACCTGCGGCGGGACCGTCTCGACGCCGTCGAGGACACCGAGACTCTGCGCGAGGGTCATCGTGAGGGCGAGTCGGACCGGGTTCATCGGGTGCGTGTGGGCCCAGCGATAGGACAGGAAGTCCTCGCTCCAGATGACAGCTGTCGTCATCGGGCACTCGTAGTGTTGATCACGACCTCAGGCTAGTGGTACACCTCGCGCAGCGGCCACGGATGTCGCGTCGGACACGGGCGGGCCCGCGCCATATCGCACCCGCGGGCCCACGGCCGCGGTGAGATCGCGGTCACCGCCCGCAAACAGGGTAATCTTGGCGGGGACGAAAGGGATTGCGCATAGTGAACGACCTGGTTGACACCACCGAGATGTACTTGCGAACGATCTACGATCTCGAAGAAGAAGGCATCGTGCCGCTGCGGGCGCGCATCGCCGAACGGCTGGACCAGTCCGGTCCCACCGTCTCGCAGACCGTTGCCCGGATGGAACGCGACGGGCTTCTGCGCGTCGCCGGAGACCGGCACCTCGAACTGACCGATCGCGGCCGCTCGCTCGCGGTCGCGGTGATGCGCAAGCATCGCCTGGCCGAGCGCCTCCTGGTCGACGTGATCGGGATGCCCTGGGACCAGGTCCACGAGGAGGCGTGCCGCTGGGAGCACGTGATGAGCGAGAACGTCGAACGTCGACTGCTCGCCGTGCTGGAATACCCGACGACGTCGCCCTACGGCAACCCGATCCCGGGCCTGGAACTTCTGGGAGTGGAGGCGTCGAGTTCCGACGACGGCGCCACCCGCCTCGCCGACCTCCCGCCGGGTG
Organism: Gordonia sp. G4; assembly: GCF_057770005.1. Lineage (NCBI taxonomy): Bacteria > Bacillati > Actinomycetota > Actinomycetes > Mycobacteriales > Gordoniaceae > Gordonia > Gordonia sp. G4. Next base: position 3,948,822 of record NZ_CM173442.1, on the reverse strand, counting down.
AGACGGTGCCGGTGATCGTGCGCCGGCTGTCGGAGCACGCGCAGTCCGACACCGAACTCATCGCCGCGCTTCGTGAGGCGGGCGTGGTTCCCAACGCCCGCGTGACGGTGTCGAACACGGCCGGCACGATCACCATCGACACACCCGGTCACGACGGCCTCGAGCTCTCACCCGAGATGGCGCACTCGTTGTTCGTCGAGCGGGTGGTCGAGAAGGTCTGACACAGCGAAGGTCTGACACGGTGAAGGTCTGACCGTCACCCGGCGGTGCGCAGCGTCACCGCCGGGATGACGACGCCGAGTCGCTTCGCTGCGTCATACGACTTGTCGATCGTGCCCCACAGCCTGGCCGGGCGTACGCCTGCTCGGAGGGCGGTGTCCAGCAGCCTGGCCAGCGTTCCGGGTTCCGCGCACCCGAGCGCGACGTCGAGTGCGACACCGGCGTAGGCGCCGTCCCCGCCGATGTAGTGCAGATGCGCGAGAAGTGTTGCGGCAGCTGCCCTTCCGCGCCCACTCAAGCGCCGGGTCAGTTCTCGCCACAGGCGTTCGGCCGCGCCCCGGAGTTCGGTGACGGACAGGGCGAGTGCGGCGTCGCGCACGTCGGGGCGGAGGATGGCCCGCTCCAGCCGGTCCAGTTCTGCGCAGTCCAGCGGCCGGTCCGCGCCGAGCACCGCGCCGATCACCAGATCCAGCGCCCGTGCGGACTCCTCGATGTCCTCGGGACCGGGGTCGGGCCGGCCGCGATCGGTCTCGTCGAGATCGTGGCCGCGGCAGTGATGACAATCCGGCCGCGGACGCGATGGGCCGCACTCGGAGTCCAGCGGTTCGAGCATGGACCGCATCTCCGAGCGCCGGGTGAGGATTCGTCGGCCCGAGCGCACGGCTTCCGCGATCGCCGTCGGGGATGTGTGCGGGTCGGCGAGACATCCGGCCGCTTCCGAGGACACGACGACAGACCAGGCCCGATCCTCCGGGCACCAGATGGTCGTCCACCGGGCACCGGCGTCGAACGCCGCCAGTCCGAATCCGGCCGCGACCCCGCCGACCTCGCCGAAGTACCGGTCGCTCATCGCCAGGATTCGGCGATAGCGGTGATCGTCGACGGGGTACCGGTCATCGGCGATCACGACCACGATCTCCTCGACGCCGTAGGTGGACGTGATCTCGCCCAGTCCGGCGAGGACGGCGACGAGTTCCCGGGTCGGGCTGCCGTCGGCCTCGAGCACGAGGTCGTGTCGCATGGTCGCGTTCACGGTGCGATCGGCGGCGAACGCGATCACGATGATCGACCGCTCCGGGAGGAAGCCGAGACGCGCGGGGATGGAGGTGAGCAGCGTCGACGGGTCGTGGGGGCCCTGTGGACCCGAATCCAGGATCTGCATGGACGCCAGCTTCACCCGGTGCCGGACGCCGCAACCGCGGCGATCGCAGGCTGTGGACAACCCGGGCCGGGTCATGCACAGGCGGAGTACGGATCAGCCGAACGCGGCGGCGTTCGCCTCGACGAAGAGCGCATCGAGTGCGGCGGCCGCGTCCGCCGGCACCGGGCCCGCTGTGGCCCACCGGTATTCGGCGTACACGCGGACGCCGTCACGCTCGCCGAGCAGGGTGAGGGCACTCGTCGTCATGGGGGCGCCGCCGCCGGTCACGATGGTGCGACGGATGGCGGCGGTCTCGACCCCGTCCATGCCCGGCGGAGGAGGAAGGACCTCGGTGGTGATCGTCGACGACGCCCCGAATGTCGTCGTCGTGGTCTGCGGGCACCGCTCGGCCAGGTCGACCACGTCCTCGAGCGGCGAGTCGACACCGGCGACGACCGTGGTCAGCGTGGACCGCTCCCCCGGACCGGGGCCCAGGAACGCGACCGCGCCGTCGGCGGAGACGGGAGCCGGTGCACAGTCCGGCGGCGACACCCGGGTGCCCGTCTGTCCGGGCATCGGTGCGCCGGTCACGTCGGCCAGAGCGTTCGCGACCGCCGACGACGGAATCCTGCTCGCGGCCCCCTCGGGGAAGTCCTCGGCCGTCACCGATCGGGCGGAGAGGTCCGGACTGGACGCCGCGGGTTCCCCGGCGACCGAGCATGCGGAGAGCAGGACCGCGGCGGCCACCAGGCAGGCGGCCGCCGTCAGAGGGGACAAGCGCAGAGGGGACAAGCACAGTCGGGGCGCACGCGGCTCGGTCACAACGGTCTACTGTGCCATCGGTTCCGACCCTGCAGGCCCTCCGACACACCGCCCGGATCAGCGCGGGAATCACCGGCGTGTCGAGGTGGTTGCACCCAGATGACGCTCGGCACCCGGGTGCGAGACAATGGACGTTCAGCTGTCTCTTCAGACAGCTGGCAGCAGAAGGAGGGACGACGTGGACGAGCAGCCTGCGCGCGACGACGCGCTGTATGAACTCGCCTTTCCCGCTCCGCAGGTGAGCCGGACCGACGGCACGGGACCGGTACTGATCCACGCGCTGGAGGGGTTCGCCGACGCCGGACACGCGGTCGCACTGGCCGCCGCGCACCTGCGTGACAGCCTCGAGTCCGAGTTGGTCGCCACCTTCTCCTCCGACGAGCTGATGGACTACCGCTCGCGCCGGCCGACCATCTCGTTCAGCGGTGAGACCTTCACGGACGTGGAGATGCCGTCGCTGGCCCTGCACGCGATCCGCGACAACTCCGGCAAGGGCTTCCTGCTCCTCGCCGGTTCCGAACCCGACCTGCGGTGGGAACAGTTCGTCGATGCGGTCCGTCGCCTCAGCGACGGTCTCGGTGTCACCGACGTCATCGGTCTCAACGCGATCCCGATGGCCGTGCCACACACCCGCCCGCCGTCGATCACGGCACACGGCAGCGATCCCGACGCCCTGGGCGACCTGCCCCGCTGGGGATCGGCGATGAAACTGCCGGCCAGTGCGTCGATGCTGCTCGAGCTGCGGATGGGCGAGCACGACTACCGTGCCTCGGGTCTGTCCGTGCACGTCCCGCACTACCTCGCCCAGACCAACTATCCGGCGGCGTCGGCACGGCTGCTGGCGGCGGTCGCCGAACTCGCCGGCCTCGACCTCCCGCTCGCCGCTCTCGACAGCGCCGCGGAAAAGGTGCGCGCACAGGTCGACACCGAGGTCGAGGGAAACACCGAGATCGAGTCGGTGGTGGCCGCGCTGGAGACCCAGTACGACACGTTCACCCAGGCCGCACAGGAACGGGCATCGCTGCTCGCCGCCGAGGAATCGCTGCCCAGCGGCGACGAACTCGGAGCCGAACTCGAGCGGTTCCTGGCCGAGCACACCGGTGACGGCGAGGCGGGCCCCGGGGACGAGGGTCCACGATCACAGATCTGATCTCGGACACCGCCCCGATTCCCGCACCCCACGTCCTGGTCCCCACCGACGACGAGGACGCCGCCCTGGAGCGGTACACCGACTGGTGGACGGGGCACGGACTCGACCTCTACGCCCATCAGGAGGAGTCGCTCCTCGAACTCCTCGCCGGCAGCCACGTGATCCTGGCGACGCCGACGGGCTCGGGCAAATCACTCGTCGCGGCGGGTGCGCTGTACTTCGCGCGCTGCCGCGGCGAGCGCGCGTTCTACACCGCCCCGATCAAGGCGCTCGTCAGCGAGAAGTTCTTCGAGCTGTGCGCGATGTTCGGCGCCGACCAGGTCGGTCTGCTGACCGGCGACGCCGCGGTCAACGCGGACGCGCCCATCGTGTGCGCCACCGCCGAGATCGTCGCCAACCTCGCGCTCGCCGCGGGCGGTGAGAGCGACATCGGCACCCTCGTCGCCGACGAGTTCCACTACTACGGCGAACCGGACCGCGGCTGGGCGTGGCAGGTCCCGCTCATCGAACTGCCGTCGACGCAGTTCCTGCTGATGTCGGCGACGCTGGGCGACGTGTCGTTCTTCGTCGACGATCTGACCCGCCGCACCGGCCGCGAGACCGTCGAGGTCACCGGCGCGCAGCGACCGGTCCCCCTCGAGCACTCCTACGCGATGACCCCGATCCACGAGACGATCGAGGAACTGGTCGATCGGGGCCGGGCGCCGGTCTATGTGGTGCACTTCACCCAGGCCGCCGCCGTCGAGCGCGCGCAGGCCCTGCTCAGCGTCCGCATCTGCGACAAGACCGAGAAGGCGGCGATCGCGGAGGCCATCGGCGACTTCCGGTTCTCCACCGGTTTCGGCAACACCCTGTCCAAACTGCTGCGCGCCGGTATCGGCGTGCATCACGCCGGCATGCTCCCGCGGTACCGCCGCCTGGTGGAACGTCTGGCCCAGCAGGGCCTGCTGAAGGTCATCGCCGGCACCGACACGCTCGGCGTCGGGATCAACGTGCCGATTCGCACGGTGCTGTTCGCGGCCCTGAGCAAGTACGACGGACGCCGGGTCCGTCGTCTGCGGGCCCGCGAGTTCCACCAGATCGCCGGTCGCGCCGGGCGTGCCGGGTTCGACACGATCGGATACGTCGTCGCCCAGGCCCCCGATCACGACGTGGAGAACGCCCGGGCGGTGGCCAAGGCCGGCGACGATCCCAAGAAGCTGCGAAAGCTGGTGCGCAAGAAGCCCCCCGAGGGTTTCGTGTCGTGGGGTGAGAAGACGTTCACCCAGCTCATGGACGCTCCCGACGAGCCGCTGCGCAGCCACTTCCAGATGACGACGGCCATGCTGCTCGAGGTGCTCGGGCGGCCGGGTGACTGCTTCGCCGCGGTACGCCACCTCCTCGAGGACAACCACGAGCCGCGCGATCGGCAGCTGCGCACCATCAAGCACACGATCGAGCTCTATCGCGGGCTGCGGGACGCGGGCATCGTCGTGCAACTCGACGAACCCGACGACACCGGCCGGCACATCGCCCTGAGCGTCGACATGCCCGAGAACTTCGCGTTGACCAACCCGCTGTCCGCCTTCGCGCTGGCGACCTTCGAGATCCTCGACCCGGAGTCGTCGACCTACGCGCTCGATGTGGTCTCCGTCCTCGAATCGACGCTGGAGAACCCGCGGCCGCTGTTGCTCGCGCAGCGCAAGGTCGCGCGCGACGCCGCGATCGCCGAGATGAAGGCCGACGGGATCGAGTACGAGGAACGGATGTCGCGACTCGAGGAGATCACCTGGCCGCAGCCGCTGGCCGAGGAGATCTTCGCCGCCTTCGACATCTATCGTCGCGGCCATCCATGGGTGTCGTCGTTCCCGCCGGCGCCGAAATCCGTTCTCCGCGAGATGCTGGAGAAGGCCATGACGTTCACGGAGCTGATCTCCGCGTACGGGCTCGCCCGCAGCGAGGGCGTGCTGCTGCGCTATCTGTCGGACTGTTATCGCGTCCTGCGCCAGGGTGTGCCGACGAGCGTGGTGACGCCCGAGATCGAGCGGATCGTCGAAGATCTGGGCACCATGGTCCGCGATGTCGACTCGAGCCTCGTCGACGAATGGGAGGCCCTCGCCGCGCAGGCAGCCGCCGCCGCGTCGACCGAGCCGGCCGGCGACCCGGTCTAGAGCGGGGTCACGGCGCCGGTTGCACCGACGAGATCGCCGATGACAGAGGCGAGTTCGTGGTAAGCCTCGTCGTGGCGGGCCGAGGCCCGGAAGACCAGGCCGATCCGTCGACCCGGACGGGGGGCCGCGAACGTCGCGGTGGCCAGATCGCCCGACGCCGTCTCCGACGCGACCGCCGTCTGCGGGATGAGGGTCACGCCGAGACCACCGACGACGCAGTGCACCGCCGTGGTCAGCGACGCTGCCCGGGTCTGTCCGAGATCGGGCCGCACGCCCGCGAGCCGGCACACCTCCAGGGCCTGGTCACGCAGGCAGTGTCCCTCGTCGAGGAGGAGCAGGGGCAGTTCCGCGAGTGCGGTGGGGTCGACGCGGCGGCGTCCGGCGAGCGCATGCCCGGACGGGAGCGCGAGAACGAAATCCTCGCGATAGATCGGGACTTCGACGATGCCGGGCATGTCGACGGGGAGGGCGAGCAGTGCCACGTCGAGGACGCCGGTACGCAGCTGTTCGACCAGCCGCGCGGTCTGTTCCTCCACGACGCGGGGCACGAGGTCGGGGAACCGCCTGGAGAGCCCGCGCAGCAGTGTCGGCAGAACATACGGCGCCACCGTCGGGATGACACCCAGCCGCAGCGCCCCGTGCAGCGGCTGTCCGGCGCCCGCGGCCGCCGAGGTGAACTCGTCGACGGCCTCGGTCACCGCGATCGCCCGCGGCAGGAGCTCGACACCGTCGGCGGTCAACTGGACACGCCGTGTGGTGCGTTCGACGAGGGTCACTCCGAGACCGGCCTCCAGCGCGGACAGCGCCTGCGACAGCGAGGGCTGACTGACACCGAGATCTGTTGCGGCAGTTCCGAAGTGGCGACGGTGAGCCAGGGCGACGAAGGCACGCAGACCCGCGACGGTCGGTTGATAAGTTCTATCGGGCATGCCTATCAGTGTAGTGCTAATCATCACGTTTCGCTTTTGGCCGATATCCGGCACGATGGTACTCGTACCTCGCGAAACTCGTTCGCGCGCAATTTCACTACATTCACCAGCTGAAGGAGCGAAACATGCCCCTGCTCACCATCGGTGACCAGTTCCCCGCCTACAACCTCACCGCCGTCATCGGTGGCGACCTCAGCAAGGTCAATGCCCAGCAGCCCGACGACTACTTCACGACCGTCTCGTCCGACGACCACCCCGGCCAGTGGCGCGTCGTGTTCTTCTGGCCGAAGGACTTCACCTTCGTGTGCCCGACCGAGATCGCCGCTTTCGGCAAGCTGAACGACGAGTTCGCCGACCGCGACACCCAGGTGCTCGGCGCCTCGGTGGACAACGAGTTCGTCCACTTCCAGTGGCGCGCACAGCACGAGGACCTCAAGACCCTCCCGTTCCCGATGCTGAGCGACCTCAAGCGTGAACTGGCCACCGCGGCAGGCGTTCTCAACGCCGACGGGGTCGCCGATCGCGCCACCTTCATCGTCGATCCGAACAACGAGATCCAGTTCGTGTCGGTCACCGCGGGTTCGGTGGGCCGCAACGTCGACGAGGTCCTGCGTGTCCTCGACGCGCTGCAGTCCGACGAACTGTGCGCCTGCAACTGGAAGAAGGGCGACCCGACGATCGACGCCGGCGAGCTCATGACGGCCGGCGTCTGAGAGGAGACCAGATGAGCATCGACAATCTCAAGGAAGCACTCCCCGAGTACGCCAAGGATCTCAAGCTCAACCTCGGTTCGATCAGCCGCACCACCGCGCTGACCGAGGAACAGCTGTGGGGAACCCTGCTGTCGACCGCTGCCGCCACGCGAAATGCGAAGGTGCTCAGCGAGATCGCCGACGAGGCCGCCGACACGCTCTCCGCGGAGGCCTACAACGCGGCGCTCGGCGCCGCGTCGATCATGGGTATGAACAACGTGTTCTACCGGGGTCGCGGCTTCCTCGACGGCAAGTACGACGACCTGCGGCCCGGCCTGCGGATGAACATCATCGGCAACCCCGGCGTCGACAAGGCCGCCTTCGAGCTGTGGTCGTTCGCGGTGTCCTCGATCAACGGCTGCGGCCACTGCGTCGCCGCACACGAGAACACCCTGCGCGAGGCCGGCGTCGACCGTGAGGCGATCTTCGAGGCGCTCAAGGTCGCGTCGATCGTCAGCGGCGTCGCCCAGGCGATCGCGACCACCGAGGTGCTCGCCAACGCCTGATGCACCGCACGTGGAACAACGACAGGGCCCGGCTGCGTTCAGCAGCCGGGCCCTGTCGTATGTCGTGGTCTGGTGCGTCAGCTCAGCGCCGCGCGCATCCGGTCGGCGAGTTCGCCGACCTCGGCGGTCGTCATCACGAAGGCGGGCGAGACCTGCAGCGCTCCTTGCCCGGCGGCGCGGGTGCTCACCCCGTGTTCGCGCAACTTCAGCACCGCCGCCGGGGCCGTCGCGGGGTCGGCCAGCTGAACCGCGGTGACCGCGCCCAGCCCGGTCCGGACCTCGGCGACCGAGTCGAGGTCGGCGAGTGGTGACAACGCCGCGGCGAGATCGCCTTCCAGACGCGTCGCCTCGGCCAGGAGGTTCTCCCGCCGGATGATCTCGAGATTGGCCAGGGCGGCCGCCGCCGCGCCGGCGTGCCCCCCGTAGGTGTAGCCGTGCCGCCACCACACGCCGCCGGCGAAGAACGGTTCGGCGATCCAGGGGGCGATGAACACCGCACCCATCGGGACATACCCGGACGTGAGCCCCTTGGCGGTGGTGATCATGTCCGGTTCGAGTCCGAATCGCGTTGAGGCGAACCAGGATTCGCCGCCGATACGGCCGAATCCGGTGACGACCTCGTCGACGACGAAGAGGATGTCGTGGTCCCGGCAGATGGCGCGCACCTCGGCGAGGTACCCCTCCGGCGGCAGGTAGATGCCCCCGGCGCCGATGATCGGTTCGCAGAAGAATGCGGCGATGTTGTCGGCGCCTACGCGTTCGACGAGTCCGAGCAGGCTCTTGGCGTCGTCCCAGTCGACGTTCTGGACGTCGTGCATGAGCTCGCCGTACCCGTCGTGGTTCAGCGGGATGCCGGCCAGCGAGGTGCCCGCGGCGTGCATCCCGTGGTAGGCCTTGGTGCGGCTGACGACGACCCGCTTGGACTCGCGTCCCTGCTCCACCCAGTAGCGGCGGGCGAGCTTGACCGCGGTGTCGATCGAGTCGCTGCCGCCGGAGGTGAAGAAGATCTTCGACCCGGGCACGGGTGCGATCCCGCCGAGTTCCTCGGCGAGGCGGAGCGTCGGGTCGCTCGCGATGTCACCGAAGTTCGAGTAGTGCGCGATGGTGCCGAGCTGTCGTGCGACGGCGTCGGCGATCTCGGTACGTCCGTGGCCCACGTTGGTGAACCAGAGCCCGGCCGTCGCATCGAGGTAGGAGTTGCCGGCGCGGTCGAAGATCCGTGCGCCCTCGCCCCTGGTGACGACGAACGGTCCACTCGCGGTCACCGCCCCCATGTCGGCGAAACCGTGCCACAGCGATCCGGGAGTTCCCGTGCTCGAACCATCAGCCATGGCCCCAATGATGCCGGTCTGCGCGCCGTGCGCGGCCACTGGGGTGAACTCCGGTCCGCACCGACCCATATCCTGGAGAGATCATGTCGGCCCCGTCTTCCTCCCCCTCCCCGTCCTCGGGAAGTGCCTCGTCCACAGATGCATCGAGCGTCTCGCGCGCGGACCTCCTCGGCGCACTCGACGACGTGGGCCTCGTCGACGCCGACCGGCTGCGGCGTCGCATCGACCGGCTCTCGGCGCGTCCCGATGCCGCGAAGTGGCAGCAGCTCGTCACCGACGTCGACAAGGCACATGCCCGTCTCGACCGGCGACGGGCGAGCGTACCGGTCCTTCGATTCCCCGACGAGCTCCCCGTCTCGGCGGCCCGGGACGAGATCGCCGCGGCGATCCGTGACCACCAGGTCGTGGTCATCGCGGGCGAGACCGGCTCGGGAAAGACCACCCAGCTGCCGAAGATCTGCCTCGAACTCGGCCGCGGCATCCGTGGGTCGATCGGCCACACCCAGCCCCGCCGGATCGCGGCGAGCTCGGTCGCCAGACGCATCGCCGACGAGACCGAGACCGAACTCGGCGACGCGGTCGGCTACTCCGTACGGTTCACCGACCGGTCCGGTGCCGACACCCTCGTCCGGGTCATGACCGACGGCATCCTGCTGCGCGAGATCGCCACGGACCCGATGCTGCGCCGCTACGACACCCTCATCATCGACGAGGCGCACGAGCGCAGCCTCAACATCGACTTCATCCTCGGATACCTGCGCCGGCTGCTGCCCCGGCGGCCGGATCTCAAGGTGATCATCACCTCGGCGACGATCGAACCGGCCCGGTTCGCGCGGCATTTCAGCACCCCCTCGGCGTCGGTCCCCGTCATCGAGGTGTCGGGCCGTACCTATCCGGTCGAGATCCGCTACCGTCCGCTGAGCCTGCAGGAGCGGCCCGACGACGGTGACGACGCCGGCGGTGGCGAACACGCCGACCTCGACCAGATCCAGGGCATCGACGCCGCCGTCGACGAACTGTGGGCGGGTGGCCGCGGCGACATCCTCGTGTTCCTGCCCACCGAACGGGACATCCGGGAGACCGCGGACGCGCTGCGTCGCCGCACCGTCGGCGGCAAGGGGCCGGCTGCCGAGATCGTGCCGCTGTACGCGCGGTTGTCGATCGCCGAGCAGCAGAAGGTGTTCGCCCCCTCCGACGGGCGCCGGATCGTGCTGGCGACCAATGTGGCCGAGACCTCGGTCACCGTGCCCGGCATCCGGTATGTCATCGACACCGGCACCGCCCGGATCAGTCGATACTCGACCCGGACGAAGGTCAATCGCCTTCCCATCGAACCGGTGTCGCAGGCCAGCGCCCGGCAGCGCGCCGGTCGTTGCGGTCGCGTCGCGCCGGGTGTGTGTATCCGCCTCTACAGCGAGAACGACTTCGAGTCCCGGCCTGCGTTCACCGACCCGGAGATCCTGCGCACCAATCTCGCCGCCGTCATCCTGCAGATGACCTCCCTCAAGCTCGGTGAGATCGCCGAGTTCCCGTTCGTCCAACCGCCCGACGACCGGGCGATCCGCGACGGGATGGGTGTTCTCACCGAACTCGGCGCCATCACCGTCCCGAGTGAGGGCGGCCCCCCGCGACTGACCCCGATCGGCCGGTCGATGTCGCGGATTCCGGTCGATCCCCGGGTCGCCCGGATGCTCATCGCCGGGCACGAGCTCGGCTGCCTCGATCACCTTCTCGTCATCGCCGCCGCGATGTCCCTCCCCGACCCCCGGGAACGGCCTGCCGAACACCGCGAGGCCGCCGACGCCCAGCACCGGCGCTTCGTCGTGCCCCAGTCGGACTTCCTGTCGTACGTGGAGCTGTGGCGATACCTCGGCGAACAGCGTAAAGCGATGTCCAGCAGCGGTTTCCGTCGGATGTGCGAGCGTGAGTACCTGCACTTCCTGCGCATCAGGGAATGGCAGGACCTCCATCGACAGCTGACCGAGATCGTCAAGGACCTCGACTGGTCGGTCGCGGCGACCGAGCTCGACGCCGACGCCGTCCACCGGGCCATCCTGTCCGGGTTGTTGAGCAACATCGCCGCCCGCAACACCGAGGGCCGCGAGTTCACCGGCGCGCGCAACACGACACTGCTCATCTTCCCCGCCTCGTCCCTCGCGAAGAAGCCGCCGGCCTTCATCATGGCCGCCGAGGTCCTGGAGACGTCGCGGCTCTTCGCGCACACCGTCGCCGGTATCGATCCCCTGTGGGCCGAGCGCCTCGCCGGCGACCTGGTCAAACGCACCCACAGCGAGCCGCACTGGTCCGCCCGACGCGGCGCGGCCATGGCCTACGAGCGCGTCACCCTCTACGGGGTCCCCCTCGTCGCCCGTCGGCGCGTCGACTACGGCCCCATCGACCCGGAGGTCTCGCGCGAGTTGTTCATCCGGCACGCCCTGGTCGAGGGTGACTGGCGGACGCAACACGGGTTCTTCGAGCGCAACCGCAATCTCCTCGACGCCGCCACCGATGTCGAGAACCGCACGCGCACCCGCGGTCTCGTGATCACCGAGGATCAGCTCTTCGAGTTCTACGACCGGCGCCTACCGCCCGACATCACCTCCGCACGTCACTTCGACACCTGGTGGAAGAAGGCCCGGCGCGCCGAGCCCGATCTGCTCGACCTGCGTCCCGAAGACGTCACGGGTGGCACCGAGGTGGCTCCGACGGACTACCCCGGCGCATGGCAGCAGGGCGACACACGACTCGAACTGCGGTACCGGTTCGAGCCCGGCGCACCCGACGACGGGGTCACGGTCGTCATCCCACAGGCACTGCTCCCCCACATCCGCCCGGTCGGCTTCGACTGGTCGGTCCCCGGGATGCGTACCGAACTGGCCACCGCGCTGGTCAAGACCCTGCCGAAACAGCTGCGCAAGAGCATGTCCCCCGCCCAACGGTTCGCCGAGGCGGCCCTCGGCCGGCTCACCCCGCGCAAGGAACCGCTGACCGCGGGGCTCGCTCGCGAACTCTCCGCGATCACCGGGATGACGGTCACCGCAGCCGATTTCGACACCGACCGGGTACCGGCACACCTTCGGATGCATTTCGCGGTCGCCGACGGATCCGGACAGATCATCGCCCGGGCCGACTCGTTGTCCGAGCTACAGCAGACCCGGACGCCGGCGGCACCGAGAACGGTGTCACGCACGCTGTACCGGAACTGGACCGCCGACGGGATCGGCACGCTCGCCGACCAGAAGACGGTCGACGTCGCCGGACAACGGCTGACCAGGTACCCGACGATCGACGCGGTGTCCGACGAGAAGGGACGCACGCGAGGCGTCTTCGCCGTCGACGCTGCGACTCCCGAGACCCGCGACCGGCTGCTGCGTCGCGGCATCGTCGCCCTCCTCGATCTGGCGATACCACCGCTGCACAAGCGAATCGCGGGATCCCTGGGCCCGGCGGCCCGACTCGCCCTGAGCCAGAGCCCGTATGCGGACACCGAGGCGCTGCTCGCCGACTGCACACGACGGGCCATCCGGGACACCGTCGCCGGCGTCGACGACGCCGAGCTGACGGCTCTTCGCTCACCACAGGCATTTTCGGGCTTCCTGGAGCGTATCCGGCCACGGATCACCGAGGCCGCACCGGACTACTTCTCGCTCGCCGTCGCGGCGCTCGAACGAATGGCGCCGGTCCGGGCGGCGATCGACCGGCACGCCGGTTCGCTGGCCGCCGACGACGTCGCCGAGCAGATCGACCACCTCGTGTTCGACGGATTCGTCGCAGCCACCGCCCGACGGCACCTGGAGAACCTGCCGCGCTACCTCGAAGGTGCGCAGGCACGTCTGGAGGCGCTGCCCGGGTCGGCATCGCGCGACCAGGCCGGTGTGGCGGTCATCGATCGAGTAGTCGAACGGTGGGCCCAACGACTCGAACAGGTGCCGGAACACCGACGGGCGATCGTCGACGACGAAGCGCAGTGGCTTGTCGAGGAACTACGCGTGGGATTGTTCGCCCAGCGTCTCGGTACCGCGTTTCCCGTCTCGGAGAAACGGGTCCTACGAGCTCTGGACCGGCTCGGCTGAGACGGTGTCGGCCCGCCCGCCGGACGCCGACTTCAGGTCGTCGATCTCGCGCTGGAAATCCTCCACCGAGTCGAACGACCGGTACACCGAGGCGAACCGCAGGTACGCCACTTCGTCGAGATCGCGGAGCGGACCCAGGATCGCCAGACCGACCTCGTTGCTGGGGATCTCGGCCGATCCGCTGGCGCGCACGGTGTCCTCCACCTGCTGGGCGAGCTGGGCGAGTGCGTCCTCGGCGACGTGTCGGCCCTGACAGGCGCGTCGGACACCGCGCATCACCTTCTCGCGACTGAACGGCTCGGTCACACCGTTGCGTTTGACCACGGCGAGCACGGCGCTCTCCACGGTCGAGAAACGGCGGCCGCACTCCACGCACGAGCGGCGGCGTCGGATGGCCTGCCCTTCGTCTGCGACACGCGAGTCGATGACCTTGGTGTCGTCGTTCTTGCAGAAGGGGCAGCGCATCGTGTCCTCACGCAGGTCGCGGGACGCTGGAACGCACCGAATCCGTGCGCCCCGCCGCTTCTCGGCCGGCCCCTGTGACATCGAGGATACCGCCCGGCCTCAGCGGTACCGGGGGGTGAGCAGGGGCTGGCCCACCTGCAGCGCACTCGTGGGCAGATCGTTCATCGCGACGATCTCGTCGATCACGATCTCGCGCGGCATCTCCGGCGCCACCCGGCCGGCGATCGTGCTCAGGGAGTCCCCCGCGCGCACGTGGACGACCTCCGCACTCACGGCGGCAGGGGTCATCGAGTCCGAGTAGTTCTGGCCGACGACGCCGAACACCCACACGACGAACGCCAGCCCGACGCCGGCGAGGACCGCCACCGCGGTGCGGCGACGGCGACGGAACACCGCGGCATCCGGCGCGAGAGGGCCCCGGCCCCTGGACCCCACCGCCGAGCCGCAGCTCGTGGCGCCGACACGCGGGGTCAGCGGTGACCCGCCCGCCGGACGGTTGCCTGCCGGCCGGTTGTCGACCGGGCGGCGACCGTCGGACAGCGGGGCACGGGTCCGGACGCGATCGGCGCGATCGGTACGCGCCCGAACGGTGTCGGGACGGTCGGTACGGACGGGAGCGACGAGAGTGTCGGTGCGCATGGTGCCCTCCGAGTGTTCGGTGCGAGATCCTCTGGGTGAGATCTTCTGGTGTGGTGTGTGGTGCTGTCGGTGTTCGAACTTCGATCAGGTGTTCGATGCACTGATGTTCGAATTTGTAGCACGGCGCACCGACAAAGTCTCGCGACACATCGAACAAATGTTTGAGGTGAGGGTCGCACTCCGCTAGGCTCGGACCCGGCTGAACATCCCCACCGGACATCCCACGGGCCATCTACCTGCACGTTCCGAAGACGAGAGGAACTGAACATGAGTGACACCGGCGACAGGCGCGGCCGAGCGCGGGGAGTCGACGACGAGGCCCCGATCGACGTCGCCGCCGCCGAGGCCTCACTCACCCCGCGACAGCTCGGGGTCCTGGAGGTGATCCGCCGCTCGGTTCGCGAGCGCGGTTATCCGCCCAGCATCCGCGAGATCGGCGACGAGGTCGGGCTCGCCTCGACATCGTCGGTCGCCCACCAGCTGCGAACGCTGGAACGCAAGGGCCTGCTCAAGCGAGATGCGAACCGGCCCCGCGCGGTCAACATCGCCCCGAGCGAGCCGCCGTCGCCGGAGACCCCCTCGGCCGGTCAACTACCCGAGCCGACCTTCGTGCCGGTCCTCGGTCGTATCGCGGCCGGTGGTCCGATCCTGGCCGAGGAGGCGGTCGAGGACGTGTTCCCGCTTCCTCGCGAGCTGGTCGGCGAGGGCTCGCTGTTCCTGCTGCGCGTCGTGGGCGAATCGATGATCGACGCGGCCATCTGTGACGGCGACTGGGTGGTGGTCCGGCAGCAGAACGTCGCCGACAACGGCGACATCGTCGCGGCGATGATCGACGGCGAGGCCACGGTGAAGACCTTCAAGCGTCAGGGCGCCAACGTGTGGCTGATGCCGCACAACGAACTGTTCGATCCCATCCCGGGCAACGACGCCGTGATCCTCGGCAAGGTCGTCACCGTGATGCGGCGAATCTGACCTCTCCGCCGACCGAACGGTCGAGCACTGCCGCGGCCGCTTCGCGCGCCGCGGCAGGATCGGACGTGGCCAGCGCGGCGTCGGCGGCAGCACGGCAGTCCTGTGTGGTCACCGCACCGAGCCTGGCCCCCACCGCGGCGGCCGCGGCGGGCGCACTGGACAGCGAGGTCACCCCGAGACCCACGAGGACGCAGGCGAGATTCGGATCGGCGGCCGCCTCACCGCAGACCCCGACCGGCTTTCCCTGTCGGACACCCGCGGCGGCAACACCCGCGATCAGGCTGAGCACGGCGGGTTGCCACGGGTCGGTCAGCCCGGCGAGATCGGCCGACATCCGATCGGCCGCCATCGTGTACTGCGTCAGATCGTTGGTACCGATGGACACGAAGTCCACCTCCGCGAGCACGGCCTCGGCGAGGATCGCCGCCGCGGGCACCTCGATCATGACCCCCGCGACCAGACCCCGACCCCGGACCTCCGCGGCGAACACCCGCGCCTCCGCCGGCGAGGCGATCATCGGCGCCATGACCCACGGCGCGACCTTCGAGCCGACGGCGGCCAGCGCGATCGCGTCGAGCTGATGTGCGCGGATCTCGGGATGCGCCAGGGCGATTCGATCCCCACGGACCCCCAGCGCCGGATTGGACTCGTCGGGATGCGTCACGAAGCGGAGCGGTTTGTCCGAGCCGGCGTCGAGGGTGCGTATCACCACCTTCCGCCCGTCGAAAGCACCGAGGACCTCACGGTAGATCCCGGCCTGCTCGTCCACCGACGGTTCGTCTGCGCGTTCGAGGAAGGCGAGTTCGGTGCGGAAGAGTCCGACACCCTCGACGGGGTGTCCGGCCGCGGCCCGTGCCGACGATCCGTCGGCGACATTGGCGAGCACTGACACACCCACGCCGTCGGCGGTGCGCCCCGGACCCGTCCAGCCGGCGACGACCTCGGCGCGTCGCCGGTCCTCCTCGACGCGTGCCCGGGCCGTGTCCGCATCGGGCTCGACCTCGATGCGACCGGTTGTTCCGTCGACGAGAACGGTTGTGCCGGGCTCGATCTCGGCCAGATCAGTGACCGCGACGACGCATGGGATCCCCAGCTGCCGCGCGATGATCGCGGTGTGACTGGTGGGGCCGCCCAATCGGGTGACGAGCGCGATCGTGCTCGCCGGGTCGAGGCCGGCGGTGTCGGCGGGCGCAAGATCGTCGGCGAGCAGCACCGACGGCACCTGCGGTGTCGGCACACCCGGCTCGGGCAGGCCGAGCAGTTCGGCGAGCACGCGGTCGCGGACGTCGTTGAGATCGGTGACCCGCTCGGCCATCAGCCCGCCGAGTTTGGTGAACACCGCCGCGAACTGCTCGGTGGCCGCGACGGCCGCGGCTTCGGCGGAGGCGCCCTTGGTGATGAGCGCCGTCGCGGAACCGATCCATCCCCGGTCCTCGGCCAGCCCCGCGGTCGCCGCGAGCACCTCCGCGGCCACCCCGGTGTTCTGGGAGGCGCGCGTGCGCAGTCGCGCAGCGACGGCCCCGGCAGCCGAGGCGAAGCGCGTCACCTCGTCGGCGCGGCGCTCCTCGGGGATCTCCACGCCGACGCCGAGCGTCTCCGGCGAGTGATCGGGCCGCTCGCCCGGCCACAGCGCCGGACCGTGCGCCAGTCCGCCGACCACCGGGGTCCCTGTCAGGATCTGCGCCATCGTCTTGCCTCTCACTCGACTATCGATGTGACCACCGTTACAAAAAGTGCTTGACTTGTCAACACAAACAGGCGTAAACACAATTACTACAACATCCAATCCCACACGCCTCAACAAGCGGGGTGGCTGGAACCTTCAGATCGGAGCGATGTGTACGCCGAGGAGAGACAACAGGCGATCGTCGACGAGGTGCGCGTCGCGGGGCGGGCATCCGTGGCCGCGCTCGCCGAGAAATTCGACGTCACCAGCGAGACCGTCCGTCGAGACCTCGCCGTTCTGGAGCGTGCCGGGCATTTGCAGCGTGTCCACGGAGGTGCCGTCCGCGCCGAGGTCATGCGGGCTCTGGGCGAACTCGGGATCGACGAGCGCGAGTCGAGCCAGATCGAACAGAAGACCGCGATCGGCCGCGCGGCGATCCGCTTCCTGCCGCCGGACGGCGGTTCCGTGCTCTTCGACGCCGGCACCACGACCTACCGCGCCGCCGAGGCCACCGCGCCGGATCGGAGACTCACCCTGTTCACCAACAGCCTGCCCATCGCCGGTCTGCTGGCCGGCACCCATCCCGACGGCCTCCATGCTCTCGGCGGACGCGTCCGCGGTCTCACCCAGGCCACCGTGGGCGTCGAGACGGTGGACGCACTCCGCCGGTTGCGCGTCACCACCGCGTTCCTCGGCACCAACGGTCTGAGCGAGTCCCACGGGTTGTCGACCCCCGACCCCGACGAGGCGGCGGTGAAGGCGGCGATGGTGGCGGCCGCACAACGCGTCGTGGTGCTCGCCGACAGCTCGAAGATGGACCGCGAAGATCTGTCCTCGTTCGCCGGGCTCGACGACGTCGACGTCCTCATCACCGACTCCGGGATCGACCCGGCCTTCTCGGCGGCCCTGTCCGCGCGCGGCGTCGAGGTGGTGATCGCATGATCGTGACGGTCACCGCGAACCCGAGCCTCGACCGCACCCTCGAACTCGGCGCACCGCTCGCCCGCGGCGAGGTGCAGCGTGCCGGCGTGGTCCGTACCGAACCCGGCGGCAAAGGTGTCAACGTGTCCCGCGTCGTCGCGGCCGCCGGTCTGTCCACCCGTGCCCTGCTCCCCGCCCGGTCGGGCGATCCGCTGCGCACCGCACTCGACGACCTCGGACTCCCCTACGACGCGGTGCCCGTCGACGGCGAGGTCCGCTCCAACATCACCATCGCCGAGTCGGACGGGACGACCACCAAGATCAACGCGCCGGGCGTCGCCCTGACGACGCAGGATCGCGAAGCACTCGTCGGACTCGTCCGCGCTCACGCCGACTCCGCGCACTGGGTCACCCTCTGCGGCTCGCTGCCGCCCGGCGTTCCCGATGACTGGTACCGCTCGATCGCCGACGACCTCGTCCTCGCCGGATGCCGGGTCGCGGTGGACACCTCCGGCGCTCCGCTCCGTGCCGTCGTCGCCGGTCGCGTCGACCTGATCAAACCCAACGAGGACGAGCTCGCCGAGCTGACCGGCGCCGACCCGGCCATACTCCGAGACGCTCTCTCCCGCAACGATCTCGGACCCGTGGTGGAGGCCGCGACCACGATCGCGGAGGAGATCGGCGGCAACGTCCTGGCAACGCTCGGGTCCGCCGGCGCCGTCCTGGTCACCGCGTCGGGCGCCTGGTCGGCGACGCCTCCGCCGATCGTCCCGCGCAGCACCGTCGGCGCGGGCGACTCCTCGCTCGCCGGTTTCCTCATCGCACAGAGCACCGGGGCCTCGCCCGCCGAGTGCCTCCGGTCTGCGGTGGCGTATGGCGCCGCGGCTGCCTCACTGGCGGGAACACAGGCTCCGACTCCCGACCACCTCGACCTCCCCGGCGTCCGGGTGACCGAACTGTCGGGAGCCGCCCGCATGACCTGACGCCACATCCCGTAACCCGGACCGCCCGCCCGATACCCCCGCCCTGTTCCACCCCGTTCACCGAAGGACATCCCATGACCGAGCAGATCATCACCGCACAGACGGTGAGTCTCGACGTCGACGCCGGCGGCGATCCCGCCGCCGTCATCACGACCCTGGCCGATGCGCTCGCCGCGGCCGGCCGGACCACCGATCCCGCCGATCTCGCGCGGGCCGCTCTCGACCGGGAGGCCAAGTCCGCGACCGGACTTCCCGGCGGCATCGCCATCCCGCACGCCCGCACCGCGTCGGTGACCGCGGCCAGTCTCGCCATGGCGCGACTGTCCCGCAAGGTCGACTTCGGCGCACCGGACGGGCCGGCCGACCTGGTCTTCCTCATCGCCGCCCCCGAAGGTGGTGCCAGCGCGCACATGAAACTCCTCAGCTCGCTGGCCCGCTCGCTCGTCCGGCCCGACTTCGTGGCCTCGCTGCGCGCGGCGGAGAACGAGGAGCGCGTGATCGAGCTGGTCAACGAGGCCGTCGATCCCGCGCCGCCGGCTCCGGCTGCCCCGGCAACCGCTTCCCCGGCGACCGCGGACACGGCGGTGTCGACCGCGAAGGCCGAGAGCTCGCCGGTACGTAGCGATTCGGACCAGACCCCGGACCAGTCACCGTCGAAGCCGCGGATCGTCGCGATCACCGCGTGTCCGACCGGGATCGCCCACACCTACATGGCCGCCGATGCACTGAAGTACGCCGCCGAACGGGCCGGTGTCGAGTTCGCGGTGGAGACCCAGGGGTCCTCGGCCACGACCGCTTTCGATCCGGACGTGATCGCCTCGGCCGACGCGGTCATCTTCGCCACCGACGTCGGGGTCAAGGGCCGCAACCGGTTCAGCGGCAAACCCGTCATCGCGTCCGGGGTGAAACGCGCGATCAACGAGCCCGACGCGATGATCGCCGAGGCGGTCGCGGCGGGACGCAACCCGAATGCGACACGGGTCACCGCCGACGGCGCGGACGCCGGCGGGGACGAGTCGTCGGGATCAGGTGTCGGCCTCGCCGGCCGCACGCGCCAAGCGCTGATGACCGGTGTGAGCTACATGATCCCGTTCGTCGCCGCCGGCGGCCTGCTCATCGCACTCGGATTCCTCCTCGCCGGTTACGAGGTCGCCAACACGACCCTCGACGACGGCGGCACCCTCAGCGACGGTGCCTTCATCGCGCTGAACAACAGCCTCTGGGACCTGCCGTCGGGCGGACTCCTGCAGTATCTGGGCGCGGTGAGCTTCGCGATCGGCTCGGGGATCATGGGGCTGGCGGTCCCGGTGCTCGCGGGCTACATCTCCTTCGCGATCGCCGACCGCCCGGGCATCGCACCCGGTTTCGTGGCCGGCATCGTCTCGCTCGCGGTCGGCGCCAGCTTCATCGGCGCACTGATCGGCGGTCTCATCGCCGGCGTGGTGTGCTTGTGGATCGCTCGAACCCCGGTGCCCCAGTGGGCGCGTGGCCTGATGCCGGTCGTGGTCATCCCGCTGTTCGGCAGCATGATCGTCGGCGGACTGCTCTACATGGTCTTGGGCAAACCTCTCGCGTGGCTGACCGAGCAGATGAACAGCGGTCTCGAGAGCATGTCCGGCGGATCAGCCATCGCCCTCGGCGTCGTGCTCGGCCTGATGATGTGCTTCGACCTCGGCGGACCGGTCAACAAGACCGCCTATCTGTTCGCCACCGCGGGCATCGCCGACGCGGCGACCGCAGGCACCGCGCAGTACCAGATCATGGCCGCCGTCATGTGCGCCGGCATGGTCCCCCCGTTGGCGCTCGCCCTCGCCACGGTGTTGCGTCCCGGCCTGTTCACCGAACCGGAGCGCGAGAACGGCAAGGCCGCATGGCTTCTCGGCGCGTCCTTCATCTCCGAGGGCGCCATCCCGTTCGCGGCGGTCGATCCCTTCCGCGTCATCCCGTCGATGATGGCCGGCGGCGCACTCAGCGGCGCACTGATCATGGCGTTCGGCGTCGAACTCCGCGCCCCGCACGGCGGCATCTTCGTCTTCTTCGCGATGAACAACTGGGTGTTGTTCCTCGTCGCGCTCGTCGCCGGTACCGTCCTGTCCGCCGTCCTGGTGATCGCGGCCAAGCAGGTCCACCGCAGTCGCGACGCCGTCGCCTTCGACGAACTCGAGGCGGTCGCCGCCTGACGCCACGACGACACGTTCACACGACCCCGCGACATCCGGGTCGGACCCCGGCACCGGATCGCACCACAACCCACCGCACGCGACACCCCAACCCACCCGAAGGAGTTCCCATGCCCAGCACCACCGCCACCGTCGGCTCCGCCGTCGGCCTCCACGCCCGCCCCGCCACGATCATCGCCGAGGCGGTCGCCGAAGCCGGGAACCCGGTGACGCTGGGCCTCGAGGGCGGCGACCCGGTCGACGCGGGGTCGGCGCTGATGATCATGACGCTGGGAGCCGAGAAGGGCACCCGGGTCGTCGTGACGGCCGACGATCAGGCCACGCTCGACGCCATCGTCACCCTCGTCGAGAAGGACCTCGACGCGGACTAGACCCGGACGGCGGGGCCCTCAGACCCGGAGGTCCGCGATCTCGCCCGCGAATGCGGCCGGGACGCGGACCTTCATCGTCGTGCCGGCCTCGGTGTGCTCGGAGGAGATGACCTCGCCCTCGCTGTGGACGCGAGAGACGACGTCGCCGCGATCGAACGGCACCTCGATGGTCATCTCCACGTCCTCGCGCCCGACGAATTCGCGTACCCGCCCGAAGAGTTCGGGCAGTCCCTCACCGGTGCGGGCCGAGATGAACACCGCATCCGAGCCGAGCGCCCCGCGCAACTCGGTGAGGCGGTTGCCGTCGATGGCGTCGATCTTGTTGATGACGAGCAACTCCGGCGGCGCGGTGACGCCCTCCTCGGCGACGATGTCGTTGATGACCTGACGGACGGCCGAGATCTGTGCCATCGGGAAGGCATCTGCGCCGTCGACCACGTGGAGCAGCAGGTCCGCGTCGACGACCTCCTCGAGGGTCGAACGGAAGGCCTCGACGAGCTGCGTGGGCAGATGTCGGACGAACCCGACGGTGTCGGTGAAGACGACGGCGCGGCCGTCGTCGAGGGTGGCGCGCCTCGTGGTGGGATCCAGGGTCGCGAACAACGCGTCCTGCACGAGGACCCCGGCACCGGTCATCGCGTTGACCAAACTGGACTTACCGGCGTTGGTGTACCCGGCGACGGTGATCGTCGGGATCGAACCACTCTTGCGCGCAGCACGTTTCGTCGTCCGGGCCTTCTTCATGCCGCGGATCTCGCGGCGCAGTTTGGCCATCCGCTCCCGGATCCGGCGACGATCGGTCTCGATCTTGGTCTCACCGGGACCGCGAAGGCCCACACCGCCGTTGCTTCCCGCTCGGCCACCGGCCTGCCGGGACATCGATTCACCCCAGCCGCGCAGCCGCGGGAGCATGTACTCCATCTGGGCGAGGGAGACCTGCGCCTTGCCCTCCCGCGACGTCGCGTGCTGGGCGAAGATGTCGAGGATCAGTGCGGTGCGGTCGATGACCTTCACCTTCACCACCTTCTCCAGCGCGTTCAGCTGGGCGGGGGTGAGTTCACCGTCGCAGACGACGGTGTCGGCGCCGGTCGCGAGGACGATCTCGCGGAGTTCCTCGGCCTTGCCACTGCCGATGTAGGTGGCGGGATCGGGTTTGGACCGACGCTGGATCACCGCGTCGAGGATCTGCGAGCCGGCTGTTTCGGCGAGCGCGGCCAGCTCGGCCATGTTGGCCTTCGCCGCAGCCGCGCTGCCCTCGGTCCACACGCCGACCAGGACCACCCGCTCCAGCCGGAGCTGCCGGTACTCGACCTCGGTGACGTCGGTCAGTTCGGTGGAGAGTCCCGCGACGCGTTGCAGAGACGCACGCTCGGACAGTTGGAGTTCACCGGTGGTCGGGTCCGCACCGGTCGGACCCGCACCGGTCGGATCCGCGGTGTCCCGGACACCGAGATCGGCTGCGGTCATGATGTCTTCTCGTGATTCGGTCATACGCGGTCCATGGTCTCATGTCCGCCCGGATACGAGCACGCGAATATCGTGCTCAGCGCGCCCAGCCGGGCCGCAGCACCCCGTCGGCGACGAGCATCGACGGTCCGCGCAGGGTCGATCCGTCGGGACGGATCGTCACGGTGACCTCACCGCCGGGGATGCCGATGCGCAGTTCCCCCGCATCGGCGCCACGGGCGTCGAGCGCCGCCCGCGCCGCCGCGACCAGCCCGGTCCCACAGCTGCGCGTCTCGCCGACGCCCCGCTCGAAGACCCGCATCCGCGCGCTCAGACCCCCATCGGGGCCCTCGACGGGCGGGGTCAGCAATTCGACGTTCGCGCCGTGGGGGAAGTCGTCGGCCTCGATGGTGACGCCGGCGCCGAAGTCGACCGCCTCGAGGTCGGCCGGGGTCATGTCCGCGACGACACATGCCAGGTGGGGGTTGCCCACGTCGACCATCGCGCCGGGATAGATGTCGTCGCCGATGCGGACCACCGACGATCCGTCCAGGCGTGCCACGCCCATCTCGACCGTGACCTCGGCGTGCACCGCGTCGAACGAATGGATGGTGACTCCCCGGGCGCCCGCGCGGGAACCGACGGGGAACGTGTCGGTGTCGACGAGTCCCGATGCTCGCAGGAAGTGCGCGAACACGCGTACCCCGTTGCCGCACATCTCGGCCACCGAGCCGTCGCCGTTGCGGTAGTCCATGAACCAGTCGTCGGCCGACACCCCGTCGGGCAGGGCGTCGAGGACGCCGGCGGCGAGCAGGGCATCCGAGCGTGCGACGCGCAGCAATCCGTCGGCCCCGATCCCTCGTTGCCGGTCACACAGCGCGGCCACCATCTCGGCGTCGAGCGCGAGAGCGGCGTCCGGGTCGGCGAGGATCACGAAATCGTTCTGGGTGCCATGGCCCTTGACGAAAGGCAGGCCGTCGCGCGCACTGCTCTGCGGGGCGGAAGTCACGCTGAACAGCCTACGGGGCGTCGGGGTCGACGACACGCAGCGCTCGGTCGAGGAGGTCGGGTGCGGCGGCGTCGAGCCACACGGCCCGATGATCGCGCCGGAACCACGACCGCTGCCGACGGACATACCGCCGGGTGCCGATGAACGTCAGTTCCTCGGCCTGCGCGAGGTCGTACTCGCCGTCGAGGGCCGCGAGCACCTGCTTGTAGCCGATGGCCTGGGACGCGGTGCGTCCCTCCCGCAGACCGCGGGAACAGAGATCCTCCACCTCGTCGACGAGGCCCTGCTCGAACATCGCCCGAGTGCGCCGCCGGATCCGGTCGTCGAGTTCCTCGGTGTCCCGGTCGAGGGCGAGGATGATCGTGCCCCAGCGCGGCTCGCCGATCACGGGCTGTGACGCGGAGAAGGGCGCACCGGTCAACTCGACCACCTCGAGCGCCCGCACGATACGGCGAGCGTCGGTGTCGAGGATGGTCGCCGCAGCGGCCGGGTCGACCGAGGCGAGCAACCGGTGCATCGCGCCCACTCCCCGCTCGTCGAGCATGTCCTCGTAGCGTCGGCGGACCTCGGGGTCGGTCGCCGGGAACTGCCAGTCGTCGAGGAGTCCCTGGACGTACATCATCGATCCGCCGACGATCACCGGAACCCGCCCCGCGGCGCGCAACCGGTCGACGTCGGCGCGTGCGGCCTCCTGATAGCGCGCGACGGTCGCCACCTCGGTCACGTCGAGCACATCGAGCTGATGGTGCGGGATGCCGCGGCGCTCACCGGGCGGGAGCTTGGCGGTCCCGACGTCCATACCGCGGTACTGCTGCATGGCGTCGATGTTGACGATCTCCCCGCCGAGCCGTTCGGCCAGGTCGAGGGCCAGGTCGGACTTGCCACCGGCCGTGGGGCCGACGACCGCGATGGGCACGGGCGGCGTACTCACCGGCGCTTGCCGTTCTCGACGGTCCACCTCGCGACCACGTACCCGACCCCGAAGGGCGCGTCGGCGAAGTCGAGCTCCGCCCGGACCGGCCGGTCAGCGACGAGCCCGGCCGCCACCTGCCACGCGACCCGGCCACCGACGCCCTCGGCATCGCACTCCTGCGGATCGAGCGCCGCCAGCGCAGTCGTGTCCGCCGAAGCGAGCGCGACGACGACCGCGTCGTTCAGCTCCACGGCGGATTCCCGACGACCCCCGCCGGGGGCCTTGTCCGTCAGCGCGGTCGATCCGTCACCCACCACGAGGACCCCGACCCGCTCGGTCGCGTCGTCGAGGCGCGCGGACAGTTCCGTACCCAGCGCCACGCAGTCCGCGGGCGGCGTCGTCGACCCGACGCTGCACACGCGCAGCGGGCCGAGTGACATCCGCTGGGCGACCCAGCCGGCGATGAGGACCGACAGGCTCATCCGGCGCGTCGCGCCGTCGACCGCCGTTTCCGTTGTGGCTTCGGTGTCCGTGATGACGGGGATGTCGACACCGAAACGCGCAAAGGTCCCTCGCACCGGCTCGCCGACGCTGCCGGGGGTCGCCTCGTCGGCGGTCCCCAGAGCCACCCATCGGTCGACACCGAGCTCGCCCACGCCTGCGACCGCGTCGAGCACGGCCCGACGCACCGGTTCGGTGTCGGACGCGGCCGGACCGGCCAATTCGGGAACGAGCAGCGGAGCACTCGGAACGAAGACGACGGCCACAAGCACACCACGACGCTAGTCGAGAACACTCGGCCCGCTCGCTCCGCTCCCGGCGCCGTGACACTCGGCCCGCTCGCTCCGCTCCCGGCGCCGGAACTTTCGGCCCGCTCGCTCCGCGACCCACAAACTCGGCACGGACGCCACATCGACGGGCCTGAACTGCTTGAATGGAACGGTACTCGTCGGCGATCGCGGGGCATCGGATGCCCAGCGAGGATCGACTCCAGCGACCGGCAGCCGTGACGCGCGGCACCACAGAGCGGCAGGACACGTGCAGATGACCAACCCGACCGAATCGGCACCCGCGACCGAATCGTCAGCCCCGACCGGAACGTCACCCGATACGGAGGCAACGTCGGCAAGCCAGCCGACAAGCCAGAGCGCACCGCCGCCCTCACCGAAACCCGGTCCGCGCCCCAAACCCGGTCCGCGACCGGGCGTCGCGTCAGAGCCGGTCGTCACGCACCTCGTCACCGCCGATCCGCACCGCTTCGGCCGGATCGACGAATCGGGTGTCGTGTGGCTGAAGACCGACGACGGGGAACGTGAGATCGGTTCGTGGCAGGCCGGCACGGTCGAAGAGGGACTCGCGCACTTCGGACGCCGGTTCGACGATCTCGCCACCGAGGTCGAAATCCTCGAGGAACGGCTCACCGCACGGTCGGGCGATCCGCGCAAGGCGCAGGGCGCCGCCAAGCACCTGCTCGAAGGGCTGCCCAACGCGCACGTCATCGGTGACGTCGCCGCGCTGCAGCGCCGGCTCGAGGCCATCGTCGGCAGCGCCGATGAGGTGGCCGAGACGATCCGCGCCGAACGCGAGAAGACCCGGGCCGATGCCGTCGCCCGCAAGGAAGTCCTCGCCACCGAGGCCGAACAGATCGGCGCCGACGCGACCAACTGGAAGAGTGCCGGCGACCGCCTGCGCGAGATCCTCGACGAGTGGAAGTCGATCAAGGGCGTCGACCGCAAGACCGACGACGCGCTGTGGAAGCGCTATGCGAAGGCGCGCGACGCCTTCAACCGCCGGCGCGGTGCGCATTTCGCCGAACTCGATCGGGAGCGCGCCGGTGCGAAGGAACGCAAGGAGGCGCTGATCGCGCGAGCCGAGGAACTGTCCGGCTCGACCGACTGGGGTCCGACCTCGGCGAAGTTCCGGGAATTGCTCGCCGAGTGGAAGGCCTCCGGCCGCGCACCGCGCGACACCGACGAGGCACTGTGGCAGCGGTTCAAGGCCGCCCAGGACGTGTTCTTCGGAGCTCGCAACGCGGCGTCGTCGGAACGCGACGCGGAGTTCAGCGCGAATGCGACCGCCAAGATCGCGCTGCTCGACGCCGCCGAGAAGGCCATCGACCCGGCTGCCGACCTCGACGCCGCCCGGCGCGAGTTCCGGTCGTTCCGCGACCAGTGGGACGAACTCGGCAAGGTCCCACGTGACCAGATGCACAGCCTCGAGGCCCGTGCGCGGGCGCTGGAGAAGCGCATCCGCGACGCCGAGGACGCGCAGTGGCAGCGCACCGATCCCGAGGCGCTGGCGCGTGCGGCGCAGTTCGCCGACCGCGCCGCTCAGCTCGAGGACCAGGCACGCAAGGCCGCCGAACGCGGCAAGGACCGCGACGCCGCGAAGCTACGCGACCAGGCGGCGCAGTGGCGCGAGTGGGCCGACGCCGCGGAGAACGCCGTCACCGACCGCTGAGCCGGACCGGCGTTCGCCGGGTCAGGGCTGGTGTGGCTTCTTGTGGTAGAGCGCCGCGGCGTAGGCCTCCTGCTCGGCGGCCTGGCGACGCCGTTCGTCCTCGAGCGCGAGCTGGTAGGAGCTCCGGGCCCACACCACGCGCGACCAGTGGAACGTGAGCACGAAGACCGCGATCCAGCCCAGCACGAGACCGATGCCGACGCCCGACGGCGGCTCGATGCCGCCGACGCCCGGGGTGTTGCGCGACCACCACGCCAGCATCCCGGCGACGCACGCGATGGCGCACCCGCACAGGGCGATCCAGGCCAGGAACCAGCGCCGGGTCAGCAGCGCGAGCATCGAGACGACGATTCCGAAGATCGTCACCAGGTAGACGAAGATCCTCGACACGATCGTGACGCGCTCGGCGGCCGCCTCGGGCGTGAAGGTGAGGACGTCGAGGCCGGTGACCGATCCGGTGTGCGGCAACACCATCGACACCATGGCGAGGACGACGGCCACGGCGACGACGACCGCCCGTGCTCCCGGATCGATCTCGCCGGCCACCCGGCGTTCGGCCTTGCGCAGGTCGCTCTCGTACTCCGCGAACGTCGACTTCTCGGTGTCGGCCTTGTTCTCGGGGCCGGAGATGCTCTCGGGCTCGGGCTTCTTATCGGGGTCGGACATGGTCATCGCCTCACTTCGAAATGATGGTCAGCTGCCACAGGCACTGCCGCAACCGGCGTCGGCCGGCACCGGAGCGGGGGCACCGACCCCCGGCAGTCCGAGCCCGACGCCGACGGGCGCGGTGGTAGGGGTGCGGCTCTGTTCGTGCGCGTCACCTGCGCGGGTCCGGCGATGCGCGAGGACGCCTGAATCGGCGATCAGATGGTGCGGCGCGGCCGCGGTGAGTTGCGTGTGCACGATGTCGCCGGGGCGGATGCCCGACGCCGTGCCAGGTGCGAAGTGCACCAGCCGGCCGTCGCGGGCCCTGCCGGTCATGCGCTGTGTCTTCGCCGACTTGCGCCCCTCGTCGGCGACGACGAGCAACTCCACCTCGGTCCCGACCAGTGCCTCGTTCTCCGCCAGGCAGATCCGCTCCTGCAACGCGATGAGCCTGCGGTAGCGGTCGGCGACCACGTCGGGCGGGACCTGGTCGGCCATCGTCGCGGCGGGGGTGCCGGGGCGAGGCGAGTACTGGAAGGTGAACGCACTCGAGAAGCGGGCCCGCTCCACGACGTCGAGGGTGGCCTGGAAGTCCTCCTCGGTCTCGCCGGGGAACCCGACGATGATGTCGGTCGTGATCGCCGCATGCGGCATGGCCTCGCGGACCTTGTCGAGGATGCCCAGGAACTTCGTCTGCCGGTAGCTGCGGCGCATCGCACGCAGGATCCGATCCGACCCGGACTGCAGCGGCATGTGCAGTTGCGGACACACGTTCGGCGTCTGCGCCATCGCCTCGATCACATCGTCGGTGAACTCGGCGGGATGTGGGGAGGTGAACCGGACGCGTTCGAGCCCCTCGATGTCACCGCACGCGCGCAGCAGCTCGGCGAAGGCACCGCGATTGCGGGGCTGGTCGGGGTCGGCGAAGGACATGCCGTAGGCATTCACGTTCTGGCCGAGCAGGGTCACCTCGACGACGCCCTGGTCGACGAGGGCCTGCACCTCGGCGAGCACCTCACCCGGCCGGCGGTCGACCTCCTTGCCACGCAGCGACGGCACGATGCAGAACGTGCAGGTGTTGTTGCACCCGACCGACACCGACACCCAGCCCGAGTAGGCGGAGTCCCGCTTGGCCGGAAGGGTCGACGGGAACCGCTCGAGCGCATCGAGGATCTCGACCTGGGCGGCGTCGTTGTGGCGGGCACGATCGAGCAGCGCGGGCAGCGATCCGATGTTGTGCGTGCCGAACACGACGTCGACCCACGGCGCCCGCGACAGCACGGTGTCCTTGTCCTTCTGGGCGAGGCATCCACCGACGGCGATCTGCATGCCCGGCCGGTCCGACTTGACCGGCGCGAGATGAGACAGGTTGCCGTACAGCTTGTTGTCGGCGTTCTCGCGGATCGCGCAGGTGTTGAAGACGACGAGATCGGCGGCGTCGTCCTCGGCGGCGCGCACGTACCCCGCGTCCTCGAGGAGACCGGCGATCCGCTCGGAATCGTGGACGTTCATCTGGCAGCCGTAGGTGCGAACCTGATAGCTACGCGCGGCGGGTGCTGCCTGCTCAGGCCGATCCGACAACTCGATACTCACCCTTACGAGGGTACGGGGCGCAGGCAAATCGACTCCCACAGGACACCCGTACGCAGGTCGGCGGATAGGGTTCGGCAATGACCATTTCGCCGAGGAAGTCCGCGGACCCTGGGTCCGAGCCGATGATCACGATGCGCGGGGTGCAGAAGCACTTCGGGTCGTTGCACGTCCTCAAGGACATCGATCTCGAGGTCCCCGCCGGTCAGGTCGTGGTGGTCCTCGGACCCTCCGGGTCGGGCAAGTCCACCCTCTGCCGCACGATCAACCGCCTCGAGCCGATCGACGGCGGTGAGATCCTCGTCGAGGGTGAGGTCCTGCCCGCCGAGGGCAAGGATCTCGCCCGGCTCCGAGCCGATGTCGGCATGGTCTTCCAGTCCTTCAACCTCTTCTCGCACAAGACGATTCTCGACAACGTCACCCTCGCACCGATCAAGGTGCGCAAGAAGAGCAAGGACGAGGCCGGCAAGCGCGCGCTCGAACTGCTCGAGCGGGTCGGCATCGCCAGTCAGAAGGACAAGTATCCCGCCCAGCTCTCCGGCGGCCAGCAGCAGCGGGTGGCGATCGCCCGCTCGCTGGCGATGGACCCCAAGATCATGCTGTTCGACGAGCCGACCTCCGCGCTCGACCCGGAGATGGTCAACGAGGTGCTCGACGTGATGGTGTCCCTCGCGAAAGAGGGCATGACGATGGTGGTGGTGACCCACGAGATGGGCTTCGCGCGCAAGGCCGCCGACCGCATCATCTTCATGGCCGACGGGGCGATCATCGAGGACTCCGACCCGGAGACCTTCTTCAGCAATCCCTCGACCGATCGCGCCCGGGACTTCCTCGGCAAGATCCTGGGGCACTGACATGAGACAGGTACGCACGGCCGGGTTGATCCTGGCAGTCGGCGCGCTGCTCGCCACCGTGCTGTCGGCGTGTGGCAGCACCGAACCCCGCAACCTGCTCGACTCCATCCGCGAGGGCTCGGTCGTGCTGGGCGTGAAGTTCGATCAGCCGGGTCTCGGTCTGTACGAACCGGACGGCAACGTCGAGGGATTCGACGCCTCGGTGTCGCGGTATGTCGTCAACCACATCGCCGACGACCTCGGTGTCCCCCATCCGGAGGTCACCTGGCGCGAGACGCCGTCGGCACGACGCGAGGCGATGATCGACAACGGCGAGGTCGACCTGATCGCGGCGACGTACTCGATCAACGCCGCCCGCTCGAAGAAGGTGTCCTTCGGCGGCCCGTATCTCGTCACCTACCAGGGTCTGATGGTGCGCGCCGACGACACCTCGATCGACCAGCTCGCCGACCTCGACAAGGGCAAGAAGCTCTGTTCGGTGACCGGCTCGACGCCGGCGCAGAACGTGAAGGCACAGCTGCCCGCGGTCCAGTTGCAGGAATACGACTCCTATTCGGCGTGCGTCGAGGCGCTGCGCCGCGACAAGGTCGACGCGGTGACCACCGATGAGGCGATCCTGGCCGGTTACTCCAACTTCTGGGAGGGCGAGTTCAAGCTCGTCGAGATGACCTACCTCAAGGACGCCTGCGTCAAGGATGCCCTGAAGACCGCGGGCAGCCCGTTCTCGACCGAGCGCTACGGCGTGGGGCTCGCCCTGGACGACACCGCGTCCCAGGAGGCCGTGAACAAGGCTCTCGACGCCATGCTCGCGCCTGCGGTCGACGGCGAGTCCGCGTGGAACGCCGCGCTGCGCAAGGCACTCGGCAACCCGTACGTGGACGAGATCATCGCCCGCGCGGACCGGCCGGACTCGAAGTTCCCGTACCTGCCCGACCCCGGCGACCTCGACTTCCTCGACTCGCCCTCCACACCGTGCCCGCCCGGGCTCCAGTGAACGACGGAGCAACCGATGAATGACGTCTCTCTGTGGGAGAGCATGGGTCCAGAGCTGTGGCCCGCCTTCTGGGTGACCATCCAGCTGACCTTCTACTCGGCGATCGGCTCGCTGGTCTGGGGCACGATCCTCGCGGCCATGCGGGTCTCCCCCGTGCCGGTGATGCGCGGGTTCGCCGAGGTCTATGTGAACATCGTCCGCAACACACCGCTGACACTGGTGGTGTTGTTCTGTGCGATCGGCCTGTACCAGAACCTGGGACTCACGTTCGCGCCGACGATCGAGTCGAACAACTTCTGGCTCGCCGTGCTGGCCTTCGTCCTGTACACCTCGACGTTCGTCTGTGAGACATTGCGGTCGGGCTTCAACACGGTCCCGCTCGGCCAGGCCGAAGCCGCTCGGTCCCTCGGTCTGTCGTTCACCCAGGTCTTCGGGATCATCGTGCTGCCGCAGGCGATCCGGTCGGTGATCGGCCCGCTGGGCAGCGTCCTGATCGCGCTCACCAAGAACACCACGGTCGCGTCGGTGATCGGCGTCGCCGAGGCGGCGGCGCTGATGAAGACCGAGATCGAGACCTACTCCGATCAGCTGTTCGTCATCTTCGGCGTCATCGCGGTCGGATTCATGATCATCACACTCAGCGAGGGTGCCGTCTTCGGCTACCTCGCCAAGCGACTGGCGGTGAAACGATGAGCGCCGACTCGAGCGTCCTCTACGACGTCCCGGGGCCACGCGCCCGGGCTCGAAATCGCCTGCTGGCCATCGGCTTTCTCGCGATTCTGGCCGCGATCGCGATCTATGTGATCGCCGTCCTCGCCGCCAACGAACAGTTCACCGCGGAGAAGTGGTCGCCGTTCGTCACCTGGAGCACCTGGACCGGTTACATCCTGCCGGGACTGTGGCGAACCCTGGCGGCCGCAGCGGTGTCCATCGTGCTGTCGCTGCTGCTCGGTGCCGTCCTCGGCATCGGCCGGCTCTCCGACCATCTGTGGGTGCGGACCCTCGCGGGGTTGTTCGTCGAGGTCTTCCGCGCCATCCCGGTGCTGATCCTGATGGTGTTCACCTGGTTCCTGTTCGCCATCTACGGCATCTTCCCGTCGTCGGCACTGGCATTCGCGGCCGTGGTCACCGGCCTCACCCTGTACAACGGGTCGGTCATGGCCGAGATCCTGCGGTCGGGTATCAACTCGCTGCCCAAGGGACAGACCGAGGCGTCGATGGCGCTGGGTCTGCGCAAGAGCCAGATGATGCGTATCGTCCTTCTGCCACAGGCGATCACCGCGATGATGCCTGCCCTGATCTCGCAGATGGTCGTGGCGTTGAAGGACAGCGCACTGGGCTACATCATCGGGTACTCCGAGGTGGTGCGCAGCGGCCTGCTCTCGGCATCGCGCTACGGCAACTACATCCCCGCGCTGATCGTCGTCGCCATCATCATGATCCTGATCAACTTCGGGCTCTCGACCTTCGCCACCGCTCTCGAACGCCGGCTTCGGCAGGGGCGCCGATCGTCCGGACCGACCGCGGACCCGGAGGCGACGGAACTCGCCGCGTCGGAGAACCTGCCGACCGGTAGGTGACCCGAGGCGCTCAGCCGCTGCGTAGCGCGCTGAGCGCCTCCCCGACGACCTCGAAGGCGAGGGACTGGGAGTAGCCGCGCCGCACCAGCATCCCGACGAGCCGGCGCATGGCCTTGTCGCGTTCGGCGCGATCATCACCGATGCGGTCGACGACCGAGGGCGTGAGTTTGCGGGCCACCAGCCCGGACGCGATGGTCCGTTCATCGTCGGGGTCGATGTCGGCGAGCGCCTCGGAGATGATCGATTCGTCGACGCCCTTGGTGCGCAGCTCGTGCCGTAACGCCAGACGTCCCTTGCCGGAGTTGAGGTGACGGGACCGCACCCACTCGGAGGCGAACTCCTCGTCGTCGAGCAGGTTGTGCCGCTCCAGGCGGGCCATCACCTCATCGACGACGTCGGCCTCGAAACCCTTGCGCATCAACCGTTCCCGCATCTCGTTGCGAGAACGCGCACGGACCCCGAGCAGCCGCAGTGCCGAGTCCCATGCGCTGGGTCCCTTGCGGTCGGGATCGCTGTCCCGACGCCTGCGCGTCTGCTCGGGGTCCGATGCCTCGCTCAAGACCTGCCTCAGAACTCCACCGGAGCCGGGGCGATGTCATCGGCGTCGACTGTGGCGCCGATGCCCAGCTTTTCTTTGATCTTCTTCTCGATCTCGTCGCGGATGTCGATGTTCTCGAGCAGGAACTTACGGGCGTTCTCCTTGCCCTGGCCGAGCTGATCGCCCTCGTAGGTGAACCACGAGCCGGACTTGCGGATGAAGCCCTCCGCGACGCCCATGTCGATCAGCGAACCCTCCTTGCTGATGCCCTGGCCGTAGAGGATGTCGAACTCGGCCTGCTTGAACGGCGGCGCGACCTTGTTCTTGACGACCTTCACGCGCGTGCGGTTTCCGACCGCCTCGGTTCCGTCCTTCAGGGTCTCGATCCGACGGACATCGAGGCGCACCGAGGAGTAGAACTTCAATGCCTTTCCGCCCGTGGTGGTCTCGGGCGAACCGAACATGACGCCGATCTTCTCGCGCAGCTGGTTGATGAAGATCGCGGTGGTCTTCGACTGGCTCAGCGCGGAAGTCATCTTGCGCAGCGCCTGGCTCATCAGACGGGCCTGCAGACCGACGTGGCTGTCGCCCATCTCGCCCTCGATCTCGGCCTTCGGGACCAGCGCGGCCACCGAGTCGATGACCAGGATGTCGAGCGCGCCGGAACGGATCAGCATGTCCGCGATCTCGAGCGCCTGCTCACCGGTGTCGGGCTGGGACACCAGGAGCGCGTCGGTGTCGACGCCGAGCTTGGCGGCGTAGTCGGGATCGAGTGCGTGCTCGGCGTCGATGAACGCGGCGATGCCGCCCTGCGCCTGAGCATTGGCCACCGCGTGCAGGGCGACGGTCGTCTTACCCGAGGACTCCGGACCGTAGATCTCCACGACGCGGCCGCGGGGCAGCCCGCCGATACCGAGGGCGACGTCGAGGGCGATCGATCCGGTGGGGATGATCTCGATCGGCTGACGGGTCTCCTCGCCGAGCCGCATCACCGAGCCCTTGCCGAAATTCTTGTCGATCTGCGCGAGGGCGAGGTCGAGAGCCTTCTCGCGGTCTTGGGGCGCAGGTGCCATGGGAGTTCTCCTCGGTTGTGAGCCGGATTTCCGGCGGGCGGTCTGTGCGGTCCGGGCGTTCATGGGATGAAGGTAGCCGGTGGGTCCGACAACTCTTCAGACGCAGACGCGGCCCGTGCGGTTCCGTCTGATGTTCACCTCTGGCCACCAGAATGGACGAACACCTGTTCGATGGCAAGTGTGACACGCGGGGCGTGTCACCAGCGATGGCGCGGCACGTCGAAGTCGCGGCAGATCGCGATCCAGACGTCGCGCGGGTCGACCCCGTCGTCGATCGCCTGGGCGCCGGTGCGTCCGCCGACATCGATCAGGATGTGATCGGTCAGGATCGAATCCGCCGAGGGCACACCGAATTCGGCGGTCATCAGCTCGGTGAACTCGGTCAGACGCACGGGTCCAGCCTAGGTGACGACCCCACGACGCGGCGCGCGACCGCCACCGGGTCGACGACGTCGGTCACCGAGTCCCCGATCACACCCGCCGCACGTGCATGCGCCGGATCGTCGAGCACCGCGCGCACGGCCTCGGCGACGGCGGCCGTGGTGACCGGGCGCACCACCCGGCCCGCGCCGGCACGTCGGATACGAGTGGCGAGCTCCCACTGATCGCCCCCGCCGGGCACTGCCACGACCGGCACCGAGGCCAGCATCGCCTTGGCGAGGATCCCGTGCCCGGAGCCGCAGATCAGCACATCCGCGTGCGTGAGCACCTCGTCCTGCCTGCCCGGCCCGGCGGTGATCAGCTCACCGTCGAACCGCGCGAGATCGGCGTCGGCGGGGCTCCGCAGCCCGGAGACCACCACCCGAACCGTCCGGCCCAGCGACCCCGGCGACAGCGCGTCGAGCGCCACGCCGAGCATGTCGGCGGCACCGGTGTGCGCGGTCGACGGTGCGACGACGACGAGAGGACTGTCGCCGTCGCCGGGTGGTACGGAGAAGAGCTCGTCGGTCGGCTCCCACACCAGCGGGCCGATGAGATGGGCGTCCGCCGGCCAGTCCGGACGCGACACCTCGAGCCCGGGCAGGGTGGCGATCAGACGCGCCGACGGTTCCGCGTCGAGCTCGCCCAGTCCGATGGAACGACGGGCGATACGGCGCTGCCGTTCGCCCTGCCGGATCGAGGATGCGGTGGCGGCCCGCATCAGCGTGTCCCGCAGCCGACCGCCGACGCCGCGGCCCGGTTCGAGTCCGGAACCGATCGGCGGGAGTCCCCGGGACGGCCGGTACAGCGGGTGCGGCGACAGCTCGATCCACGGCAGGCCACACAGCTGGGCCGCCCAGCCGCCGCCGACCGTGATGACGTCGGAGATGACGACCTCGGTGCCTGTCGCACGCAGTGGTTCGACCAGTTGCCGGGCCATGCGCGCGGCGCGGACGCTCAGCTTGGCGCCCGCGTCGGTGTCGTCGTCGGAGTCCTCCGCACGTAATCCGGGGAGATCGGCGATGTCGATGCCCCGGCGTCGCGCGGCATCCGACCATCCGAGGGAGGTGAACACGGTCGGCGCATCGCCGGCCGCGCGGAACCGTTCGGCCAGTGCGAAGGCCGGGAATGCGTGCCCGGCATCGGAACCGGCGACTATCGCGACGCGCACGGGTTCACCGTGCGCGCGTCCGGGATGCGTCAGTTCTGCTGGGGTGGTTCGGTGGTCGGCGGCGCGGCCTGGGTCGCGGGCTTCTGCAGGCCGGGTGCGGTGGCACCGGCGGAGGGCAGCGCGTCACCGCGCATGCTGGCGCGGATCTGTTCGAGGCGGGAGTGCCCGGCCATCTGGACCCCGGCCTGCTCGACCTCCTGCATGCGACCCTGGACGGAGTTCTTGGCGAGTTCGGCCGAGCCGAGCGCGTTCGCGTAGCGCCGCTCGATCTTGTCGCGAACCTGATCGAGGCTCGGCGTGTTGCCGGGCACCGACAGTTCGCTCATCTGGTTGAGCGAGGCCGAGACCTGCTCCTGCATCTTCGCCTGCTCGAGCTGGCTGAGCAGCTTCGAACGCTCGGACAGCTTCTGCTGCAGGATCATCGCGTTGCGCTCGACGGCCTTCTTGGCCTGATCCGCGGCCTGCAGCGACTGATCGTGCAGCGACTTGAGGTCTTCCACGCTCTGCTCGGCGGTCACCAGCTGGGCCGCGAACGCCTCGGCGGCGTTGGTGTACTCGGTCGCCTTCTGGGTGTCGCCCGCGGCGGCGGCCTGGTCGGCAAGAGTCAGTGCCTGCCGCGTGTTGGCCTGCAACCGTTCGATGTCCTCGAGCTGCCGGTTCAGCTTCATCTCGAGCTGGCGCTGGTTGCCGATCACCGATGCCGCCTGCTGCGACAACGCCTGATGCTGACGCTGGGCGTCCTCGATCGCCTGCTGGATCTGCACCTTCGGGTCAGCGTGCTCGTCGATCTTCGCGTTGCCGAGTGCTGAGAGGTAGCGCCACAACTTCACGAACGGGTTCGCCATGCTCGTCGTACTCCATTCCGGGGTCTGAGAACTCTGGTGACCAATCTAGCGTCTGTGAGTCCCCGTTGAATCGGTGTCGTCGTTCGGATGGTGCAACCGGCGTCCTTCGGACGGGTCGGGGGTCAGGCAGCCGCGAGAGCCGTGGCGTCGCGCCTGCCGGCCGGAGCGGGGATGACGACCTTCGTGGCGGTGAGTCCGGCTTCGACCGCGTCCACCCCGGTGGCCTCGCCCATCGGCTCGGCACCGACCACGACCGGTTCGGCACCCGCCGGACGCATCGCACTGCCGACGTCGAGGAGCAGGTCGGCGATCTCCACGTCGAGAGCGTCGCAGATCGCGGCGAGCAGTTCGCTCGACGCCTCCTTCTGGCCGCGCTCGACTTCCGAGAGGTACCCCAGGCTCACTCGCGCTCCGGTGGACACCTCGCGCAAGGTTCGGCCCTGCTGCGTGCGGACCCGACGCAGGCTGTCGCCGAGCGCCTCGCGTAAGAGCTTCGCCATCGAGTCTCCTCCCTACTGCACATCTCGCCGCGCCCACCTCACGGCGGCGCGTCTGCTTCCCTACCCAACGCTCCGCGGCGTCGACGAGTTCCCGCGACACCGCTGGGCCTTCGCAGTACCGTCTGGTCGACGATAGTCGAACTCAGCGACCGCCGCCGGTTCCTCCCACAGGACGTCGAGGCGGCTCAGACGGTCGGGGTCGCCGATCAGCGCTGTCGGACCGGACCTTGATCGCCTGCCAGGTGTAGTCGAGCCCGGTGTAGATGGTCACCACGACCGCGAGTCCCATGAGGATGTCGGCGGCGAGTTGCCACGGGCCGCCCAGCGGGAGCAGATAGAGGCCGATGGCCAGCGCCTGCAGCAGGGTCTTCAGTTTGCCGCCCCGGCTGGCCGGGATCACCTTGTGCCGCAACACCCAGAAGCGCAGCGCGGTCACCCACAACTCGCGCGCCACGATCACCACGGTCACCCACCACGGCAAGATGCCGAGCGTCGAGAGTCCGACGAGCGCGCCGCCGATGAGTGCCTTGTCCGCGATCGGGTCGGCCAGCTTCCCGAAGTCGGTGATCAGGCCACGCTGTCGGGCGATCATCCCGTCGTAGCGGTCGGTCAGCGCGGCGACGCCGAAGACGATCGTCGCGACCGCGCGCCACAGCGTCGACTCGCCGGAATCCATGAACAGCGCCACGAGGAACACCGGGACCAGGATGATCCGGAACACCGTGAGCGCGTTGGCGATGTTGACCACCGGAACCGGGTCGACCGGGTCGGTGATGTGATCGGGCCCGCGGCCGACGTTGGCGATACCCTTCTCGTCGACGGCCCGCCTGATCCGGTCGGTCATGAACCCGCCCCCGATCGCGGCGTCGTGCCGCAGTTCAGGGCGGTTCTCATGTACACGCCCATCAGGGTATCGGCAGGCCCCGGGGACGCGGTGCACAGGTCGGCCCAGCGCGCACGCGTCGGTGCCGACGACGCGGTCCGCGTCGCGCCGACGAGCGCCCGCGGCGGACAGGACTAAGGTGATTTCCCATGTCCCCCGCCGAACACGTCGTCATCCGTCGTGCGCGCACCTCCGACGTCCCGCGGATCAAGGAACTGATCGATCAGTACGCCGGCAAGATCCTCCTGGAGAAGAATCTCGTCACGCTCTACGAGTCCGTCCAGGAGTTCTGGGTCGCCGACGTCGGCGGGGTGGTCGTCGGTTGCGGTGCGCTGCACGTGCTCTGGGCCGATCTCGGCGAGGTCCGCACCGTCGCCGTCGACAGCGCGCACGCCGGGCGGGGCGTCGGCCACCTCCTCGTCGACCGCCTCATGGCGGTCGCGCGCGATCTCCAGCTCTCCCGTGTCTTCGTGCTGACTTTCGAGACGGCCTTCTTCGGGCGGCACGGCTTCGTCGAGATCCAGGGCACTCCCGTCACGCGGGAGGTCTTCGAGGAGATGTGCCGGTCCTACGACACCGGCGTCGCGGAGTTCCTCGACCTCAGCTATGTCAAACCCAACACCCTGGGCAACACCAGGATGCTGGCAACCATCGAGCAGGAGTGACAATGCCGTTCTTCGCCGTGCAGTACACCTACCGCCCCGCCAAGGCAGCGCTGCGCGATCAGCACCGGCCGCTGCACCGCGAGTGGCTCGCCGAGGAGCACTCGGCCGGCAACGTGCTGATCGCCGGCCCCTACCCCGACGGCTCGGGCGCACTCATCGTCATCCGGGCAGCCGACCTCGAGGCAGCCGAGGCGTTCCTGGCGAACGACCCGTTCCAGGCACATCAGGCCGTCGATGCCATCCGCATCGACGAGTGGACGCAGGTGTTCGGGCCGTTCCCGGCCTGATCCCACGTCCACCCGCCGGTCGGGGTCGGAGCGGTCAGACGTCCTTCGACTTCGGCACCGGGGCATCGGTCGAGTCATCGGCGGAGTCGACCTGCGGCGTCTTGGCCGCCCCGCGGCTCTTGATGAGGCTCGCCACCGTCGTGATCACCAGGACGCCGAGGATCACCGACAACGACAACCCGGTCGAGATCTCGGGGACGGCCACATGCTCGCCTCCGTTGATGAACGACAGGGTGTTCTCGTGCAGGGCGTGCAGCACCAGCTTGACGCCGATGAACGCGAGGATGATCGACAGGCCGATGGACAGGTACACCAGACGATCGAGCAGCCCACCGATGAGGAAGAACAGCTGACGCAGACCCATCAGGGCAAAGGCGTTGGCGGTGAAGACCAGGTAGGGCTCGGAGGTGAGGCCGTAGATCGCCGGGATCGAGTCGAGCGCGAACAGGATGTCCGTGAAGCCGATGACGATCAAGACCATGAGCATCGGGGTGGCGAGGCGCTTGCCGTTCACGCGGGTGAACAGCTTGTCGCCGTCGTAGCTGTCGTGCGTACGCAGGTAGCGCTTGACGAAGCGCTCCAGGCGGGTTTCGCGGTCTTCCTCGTGCTCGACCGGGTCGTCGCTCTCGCGGAGCAGCTTGACGGCGGTGAAGATCAGGAACGCGCCGAACAGGTAGAACACCCAGCTGTAGGCGTTGATCGCGGCCGCGCCGACGGCGATGAAGATACCGCGCATGACCAGGGCCATCAGGATGCCGAGCAGGAGGACCTTCTGCTGGTACTCCTTGGGCACCGCGAACTTCGCCATGATGATGACGAAGACGAACAGGTTGTCCACCGAGAGCGCCTTCTCGGTGACGTAGCCGGCGAAGTACTCACCGCCGTACGTCGATCCCCACTGCCACCAGACGAACAGACCGAACAGGATGGCGATGGAGATGTACACCGCCGACCAGATGCCCGATTCTTTGAGCGAAGGGGCGTGCGGCACACGCACGTGGGTGAAGAAGTCGAACACGAACAGTCCGACGATCACCGCACAGGTGATCAGCCAGACGGACAGGGACACATCCATTACAAGAACCTCCAGCAGGCAGCATGAGCTGACGAGCCAGAGGTCTCTCCCACCGAACGGGGGCCGACGCTCCGGGCCCCGGCCGCGACGATGATCGGCATCGTCGCTGACCGTGACCGTATTGACGGAAACGCCGCTTTGGGGATACTCCCCTCATGGATCTCTGGTCACCTTATACAAACTCCCGGTGACGCGCAGAAACCCCTGGTCAGACGCCCGCCTCAGGTGTCGGAAGTGTCCGTTTCGTCGCCTCCGCCGGTGATCGAGGCGATCACACCCGCGAGATCGTCGGGCTTGACGAGCACCTCCCGCGCCTTCGACCCCTCGCTCGGACCGACCACTCCCCGGGTCTCCATCAGGTCCATCAACCGGCCTGCTTTGGCGAAGCCGACACGCAGCTTGCGCTGCAGCATCGACGTCGACCCGAACTGGCTCGACACGACCAGTTCGATCGCCTGCAGCAGATCGTCGAGGTCGTTGCCGATGTCGCTGTCGATGTCCTTCTTGTCGCCCGCCTTCGCCGCGGTGACA
The DNA here is from genome assembly GCF_057770005.1 of Gordonia sp. G4. NCBI lineage: Bacteria > Bacillati > Actinomycetota > Actinomycetes > Mycobacteriales > Gordoniaceae > Gordonia > Gordonia sp. G4. The sequence continues at coordinate 3,908,073 of NZ_CM173442.1, read as the reverse complement.
CCCTCGGTGTACTCCGGCTCGGCCTGCTCCTTGGAGAAGTCGACGACCGCCGCGATCTCCTCGTCGGTGATGTAGGCACCCTGCATGCGAATCGGCTTGTTGGCACCCATCGGCAGGAAGAGGCCGTCGCCCATGCCGATCAGCTTCTCGGCGCCCGGCTGGTCCAGGATGACGCGTGAGTCGGTCAACGACGACGTCGCGAACGCCAGCCGCGACGGCACATTGGTCTTGATCAGACCGGTGACGACGTCGACCGACGGTCGCTGCGTCGCGAGCACCAGATGGATGCCGGCGGCGCGGGCCTTCTGCGTGATGCGCACGATCGCGTCCTCGACGTCCCGGGGTGCGGTCATCATCAGGTCGGCGAGCTCGTCGACGATCGCGAGGATGTACGGATACGGCTTGTAGACGCGTTCGCTGCCCAGCGGTGTGGTGATGTCACCGGATCGGACCTTCGAGTTGAAGTCGTCGATGTGTCGCACCCGCGACGCCTTCATGTCCTGGTACCGCTGCTCCATCTCCTCGACGAGCCATGCGAGGGCCGCGGCCGCCTTCTTGGGTTGCGTGATGATCGGTGTGATGAGGTGCGGGATGCCCTCGTACGGGGTGAGTTCGACCATCTTCGGGTCGATGAGGATCATCCGCACCTGCTCGGGGGTCGCGCGGCTGAGGAGCGACACGAGCATCGAGTTGACGAAGCTCGACTTGCCCGAGCCGGTCGAACCGGCGACTAGAAGGTGCGGCATCTTCGCCAGGTTCGCGCTGACGAAATCGCCCTCGATGTCCTTGCCGAGCCCGATCACCAACGGGTGCTTGTCTTTCCGCGTCGACGGCGAGTTCAGGACGTCCGCCAGCCGGACCATCTCCCGGTCGGAGTTGGGGACCTCGATGCCGACCGCGGACTTGCCGGGGATCGGAGCGAGCAGGCGGACGTTGTCGGTCGCGGCGGCATAGGCGATGTTGCGCTGCAGGGCGGTGATCTTCTCGACCTTGACGCCGGGACCGAGCTCGATCTCGTACCGCGTGACGGTCGGTCCGCGGGTGTATCCGGTGACCGCGGCGTCGATCTTGAACTGCTCGAGCACGCCGGTCATCCGGTCGATCATGTCGTCGTTGGCGCTGCTGCCCATCTTGGGCGGATCGCCCTCGAGGAGCAGATCGGGCGGCGGCAGCCGGTAGTCTCCGTCCGCCGTCGGGTCGGACGGGACGAATGCCTCGTCGTCGGCGATCGCGTCGTCGGGCTCGGGTTCGCGCTGGGGCTCCGGTTCGGGCGCGGGACGCGGCGCGGGCCGCGCGGCCGCCCGTCGGGCGGGGGTGGCACGCGAGCGGGGGCTCGGCGCGATCACCTCGGTGACCTGCTCGGCGACACTCTCGGTGGGGTCCGCGAGATTCTCGGTCACGGCCTCCTCGAGCGGGGTGACGTCGGCGACCTCGGCGGGCTTGCGCCGGGAGGTCCGTCCCGCGGTCCGCGCGGGTGCCGAATCCGGCGGGTAGTTGTCGTACGGGTTCGACGAATACGGGCGGCGCCGGGACCGCGAATCGAGCGCTCCGGAATCCCACGGGTCGGCGTCGACGTCGGCGTCGGCGTCGGCGTCGGCGTCGGTCGGATCGCCGAAGTCGGGATTGTCGTAGTTCTCCGCGTCGGCATCCCATTCGTCGTCGTCCCAGGGCGCGTCGTCGTGCCCCATACCGAGGCCGAGGTAGCCGGCGGCCGCGTCGACGACCTCGCGGACGGTCCGCCCGCTGAGGATGAGGACACCGAAAGCCATGCACAGCAACAGGATCGGTACGGAGACCCAGGCGGTGACACCCGCCGTCAACGGCGTGCCGACCGCGAAGCCGACGAACCCGGCCGCCTCGGAACGGCCCGGGAGGTCCACCGGTGCCCCGGCGATGAGGTGCATCAGACCGAGCAGCGGCAGAGCGACCAGGAACCCGCCGGCCAGGTAGCGTCCACGACGCTCCGGGGCGGCCGGGCGGCGCATCAAGATGATCGCGAGCGCGAGGAGACCGATCGGGACAAGCACGGCCGCGGCGCCGATGACCGCGCGGATGAGGGCCTCGATGAACGCACCCACCGGACCGGCCGCGCCGAACCAGACGCTGGCGCCGACGAGCAGTCCGAAGGCGAGCAGACCGAGCGCAATGCCGTCCCGCCGATGGCTGTGACCGCCGGCCCCGGGACGGCCACGCCCGTCCGGCCCGGAGTCGTCGTCGACCAGGTCCTGATCCAAGTCGGCATCGTCCATGTCGTCGAACTCCCCGACGACTTCGGTGCGCGGTCCGCGTCCGACGCCCGACCCCGCCCGGGCGGCACTACCGACTCCACGCGCGAACAGCGACCATCCGGCGCCGATGCCCTTGCCGACCGCGGACGCCCCGGCCGCGGCGACGGAACGACGATGCAGATCCACCGACTCCGAACGTGGGTTGGACCGCGCGCTGCCCCGCGACGCACCGGCCTTCGACCTCGTCGAGGCCCCGCTCTTCGATCGGCCCGTCGAACCGCTGCTCTTCGAACCGTTGCTCTTCGAACCCCCGCCCTTCGCCCCACCGCTCGTCGAGCGCCGGCTCGCTGTCGAACTCCCGCGCGTCGAACCACCACGCGCCGATCCGGCACGCGTCGAACTCCCGCGTGGAGAACCGGCGGCGCCGCGCGAAGAGGACGCGCGCGTACCCGTGCTTGCCTTCGAAGCCATACCGACAGACTAGTGGGCAGCGATCACATCAGTCACACGGGCAACACGGACAACGGGGTACGTGTCGAAGTTGTGACCGCCCTACAAGCCCCGCGAGCTCTCCCGGACGCCCTTGATCGCCGACTCGGCGCCGTCGAACGTGACGTCGACGGGTGAGCGACCGAATGCGAACAGGACCAGCTCACCGACACGACCGGTGACGACGACCTCGTCGCCCGATCCCGCGGTGACCAGATCCTCGCCGTCGGGGGTACGCAGCGTCACACGTCCCGGGACCTTCTTGAGCGTCATCCTGCCCATGGTCTTCGCCGGGGTCCGGAGCTCCGCCTCGAGTTCGGGAGCGAGGACTCGCGGGGTCCAGGGTCCGTCGGGATCGGCGCCGCCGCGCAGCACGTCTTCGTGGTGGACGAACATCTCGGCCAGGTTGGCGAATCGATCGACCAGCTTGAGAGGTGAGAAGATCGGCGGACCCGACGCCAGCAGGGCGAGTTGGGCATCCCAGTCCTTCGACGCCGCCTGTGCCCGAACCCTCTCGGTGTGGCCGGCGAAGGCGGGGATGAGAATGCCCGGGCCGGTGTCCGGCCGCCGCTCGCGGACGACGAGGTGGGCCAGGAGATCGCGAGTTGTCCAGCCCTCACACAAGGTGGGCGCGTCGGGGCCCACCTTCGTCAAGGTCTCGACGAGGGCTGCTCTTTCGTTCTGCGCACCGGTCACACGACCACGGTAGCGACATCGCCGGCAATCCGTTCCTTGACGCCGGTTCAGTCCCCCACGGCCATCACGGTGGGCACGATCATCGGACGGCGGCGGTAGGCGGTCGACACCCAGCGTCCGACAGCCCGGCGGATCCCCTGGGCGATCCGGTGCGTGTCGGTGACGCCCTCGGCCGCCAGCGAATCGAGCGTCTGGTTGACGATGTTCGCCGCCTCCTTGAGCGCGTCGGGATCGTCGGAGAACCCGCGACCGGAGACCTCGGGCGTGCTCACCGCACGGCCGGTCGCCACGTCCACGGCAACCGTGATGGCGATGAAACCGCCCTCCCCCAGCACGAGACGTTCGGAGAGCGTCGACTCCCCCACGTCACCGACCGACAGGCCGTCGACGTAGACGTGGCCGACCGGAACCCGCCCGACGATGTCGGCGCGGCCGTCGACCAGGTCGACGACGACGCCGTCCTCGGCGAGGACCACCCGGTCCTCGGGTACCCCGGTCGCGACGGCCAGTGCGGCGTTGGCGCGCAGGTGCCGCCACTCGCCGTGCACCGGCATCGCATTCGAGGGCCGCACCGCGTTGTAGAGGTAGAGCAGCTCGCCTGCCGAGGCGTGGCCCGAGACGTGGACCTTCGCGCTCTGCTGGGTGATGACGGTCGCGCCGCGTTTGGCCAGGCCGTTCACGACGGCGAAGACCGAGTTCTCGTTGCCAGGGATGAGCGAGGACGCCAGCACGACGAGGTCGTCGGCCCGGATGTTGATCTGCCGGTGCTCTCCGCGCGCCATCCGCGACAGCGCCGACAGCGGCTCGCCCTGTGAGCCGGTCGAGATCAGCACGACGCGATGGTCCGGCAGGCTCGCCGCGGTGTCGAGATCGACGACGACGCCGTCGGGCACCGACAGGTAGCCGAGATCCTGCGCGATCTGCATGTTGCGCACCATCGAACGGCCGACGAAGGTGACCCGGCGGTTGTGGGTGTGCGCCACGTCGATGATCTGCTGGATGCGATGGACATGGCTGGCGAACGAGGCCACGATGACACGCTGCTTGGCCTTGCCGATGACCTGGTCGAGGACCCCGCCGATCTGGCGTTCGGGGGTCACGAAGCCCGGCACCTCGGCGTTGGTCGAGTCGACGAGGAACAGGTCGACACCCTCGTCACCGAGGCGGCTGAATCCGGCGAGGTCGGTGAGTCGGCCGTCGAGCGGGAGCTGATCGAGCTTGATGTCGCCGGTGTGCAGCACGACCCCGGCGGGAGTGCGGATCGCGACCGCGAGTGCGTCCGGGATCGAGTGGTTGACCGCGAAGTACTCGCATTCGAACGGGCCGTGGGAGGTCGTCTGCCCCTCGATCACCTCGACGAGCTTCGGCCGCAGCCGGTGCTCACGGCATTTCGCGTCGACGAGCGCGAGCGTGAACTTCGCCCCGATCACCGGGATGTCGCTGCGCAGCCGTAGGAGGAACGGGATGGCGCCGATGTGATCCTCGTGACCGTGCGTCAGGATCACCGCGTCGACGTCGTCCATGCGGTCTTCGATGTACCTGAAGTCCGGCAGGATCAGGTCGACGCCGGGCTGCTGGTCCTCCGGGAACAGCACGCCGCAGTCGACGATCAGCAGCCGGCCGTTGTACTCGAAGACGGTCATGTTGCGGCCGATCTCGCCGATGCCGCCGAGCGCCACCACACGCAGACCGCCCTTGGGCAGTCGCCGCGGCGTGCCCAGCCGGTCCACGGGCGCGGGGGTCGCCGGTTCGGGTCGGCGGCCGCCACGCGCGTCGCCACGTTCGTGGCGGGGGCGGCGCGCATTCGAACCGGGGTTCGCCGGACGCTTGGCCGCGTGCTTCGGCGCGTTCGCGTCGGACTTCTGCTGCGAGGCACCGGCGGGCGGCGTGGTCACAGCCGGCGGCGTGCTCACGGCCGGCGGCGTGGTCACGGCCGGCGGCGGACTGGGCGGGCCGGCCTTGCGGGCGGCCGCCCGGCGTCGGGTCCGGGGGCGGTCGGTCCCGGCATCGGGGCCGGTGTTGTCGTTGTCCGTCATCAGACCAGCACACCTGCCGCTCGGAGATCGACGATCAGTTCCTCGATCTGCGCCGCGTTCGCGGGTACCTGCGGCAGGCGCGGGTCGCCGACCTCCAGCCCGAGGATGCGCAGTGCCGCCTTCACCATCGTGACCCCGCCGAGCCGGCCCATGGCGTTGACGAGCGGGAGCATGGAGGTGTTGATCGCGCGCGCCGCGTGCAGATCACCCTTCTCGACGGCGATCTGCATGTCCCGCAACCGATCCGGGACGAGGTGCCCGATGACGCTGACATATCCGGTTGCACCGATCGACAGCCATGGCAGGTTGAGCGCGTCCTCGCCCGAGAGGTACTCGAGACCGGTGCTCGCGATGAGGCCCGCGGCCGAATGCAGATCGCCCTTGGCGTCTTTGACACCCCGGATGTTCGGGTGCTCGGCGAGGGCGAGCATCGTCTCGTTCATGATGGGGACGACCGAGCGCGGCGGGATGTCGTAGAGCAGGACCGGCAGCGCGGTGGCGTCGGCGACCGTGCGGAAGTGCGCGAGGATGCCCGCCTGCGGCGGCTTGGAGTAGTACGGGGTCACGACGAGGAGCGCGTGCGCGCCGATCTTCTCGGACTCGATCGCGAACCGGACACTCTCGGCGGTGTCGTAACTGCCTGCGCCCTGGGTGATTCGAGCCCGGTCGCCCACCGCGTCGAGGACGACGCGCAGCAGCTCGAGCTTCTCCGGCACGGTGGTGGTCGGCGACTCACCGGTCGTGCCGGACACCACCAGACCGTCGCAGCCCTTCGAGACCAGGTGGTCGGCGAGGACCGCGGCCTTGTCCAGATCGAGGCTTCCATCGGTGTGGAAGGGGGTGACCATCGCAACCACGTTCGTCCCGAAGGGATGCTCGTGAAGCGGTTCCTGGACTGCGTTCATGGTGCTCAAGGCTACCGCCTCCCTGTCCGTGACGATCCTCACCCTTCCAGCACGAATGGTGAGGTCGCGACCTCGGTCCCGTCGGCCAGCGTGCCGATCTCGAAATCGCCGAACACGGTGGGCGCCACGCGCATCAGTTGGCGTAGACATTCCACCGCCAGCTGGCGGATCTCGACGTCGGCGTGCTCGGTGGCCCGCATGCCGACGAAGTGCCGCCAGGCCCGGTGGTTGCCGGTGACGACGATCTTGGTCTCGGTGGCGTTCGGCAGCACGGAACGAGCGGCCTGACGTGCCTGTTTCCGCCGCAAGATGGCGTTGGGGACGTCGGCGAACTTCGCCTCGAGGGCCGCGAGCAGCTCGGTGTAGGCCGCCCGGCTCGCGTCGGTCGCCGCGGTGAACAGCTCCTCGAGCTCGGGGTCACCCACGATCGCCGGTGGGGCCACGACGTTGGAGTCGTGCTCTGGCACGAACCGCTGGGACAGTTGCGAGTACGAGAAGTGCCGGTGGCGGATCAGCTCGTGGGTGCACGAACGCGAGATGCCACTGATGTAGAAGGTCACCGACGCGTGCTCCAGCAGCGACAGGTGACCGACCTCGAGGATGTGCCGCAGATACCCGGCATTGGTCGCGGTACGGGGGTTGGGCTTGTCCCAGCTCTGATAGCACGCCCGGCCGGCGAACTCGACCAGTGCCTCACCGCCCTCGGCGTCGGTGCTCCACGGCACGTCCTCCGGAGGGGTGAACTGGGTCATCGCCACCATCTGCACCTTCAGCGGCACCAATTCGGACACGCATGTCTCCTGTCGTCCCTCACGTCCGGCCACACCTGCGCGTGCCCTGCGGTACCCGATTCTCCCCCACCGCCTCCGTACCGCACTTTCGGGCTCCGTCCGGCTCAGTCCGCGGGTAGAGTCCCTGCAGGCGTGCGTGATGACCGGGGGTGGGATGCGATGACGACACGACGCGGTTTTCTGCGCACCGGTGCGGTGGTGACCGGCACCGCGCTCGCCTCACCCGCGGTGGCCGCACAGGCCGCGCCGGGGACGCCCCGATCCGGGTCTCCACAACCCGGGTCCGCGGAGGTCTTCCGCCACGGCATCGCGTCGGGCGACCCGCTTCCGAACGGCGTCATCCTCTGGACACGACTCACGCCGACCCCGGCGTCGGCGCCCGGTTCCGGGATCGGGCCGGAGAGTCTGGTCCGCTGGGAGGTCGCCGCTGATCCCGGCTTCGGCGCTGTCGTGGCGTCGGGCGAGACCCGCACCTCGGCGGACGCCGACCACACGGTGAAGGTCGATGTCGCCGGTCTGAGCCCGCGGACCCGGTACCACTACCGCTTCACCGTGGTGTCCGGTCCGGCCGCCGGTGCGGTGTCGCCGGTCGGACACACATCCACTGCGCCCGCGACCGGCGCCGACGTCGCGAAGATCCGGTTCGGCGTCGTCTCGTGCGCGAACTGGGAGGCCGGGTACTTCGCCGCCTATCGTCATCTGGCCGCGCAGCCCGGGCTCGACGCGGTGGTCCATCTCGGCGACTACTTCTACGAATACGAGACCGGCCGCTACACCGGCAAGACCGGAACGGTCCGGCCGCACGACCCCCGGCACGAGATCACCACGCTGCGCGACTACCGAACGCGTCACGCGCAGTACAAGACCGACCCCGATCTGGCCGGGTTGCACCGGGAGGTGCCGTTCATCTGCATCTGGGACGACCACGAGTCGTCGAACGACACGTGGCAGGGCGGTGCGGAGAACCATCAGCCGGGCGAGGGCTCCTGGACCGCGCGCCGCGCCGCGGCGCTGCGCGCGTACGCCGAGTGGATGCCGATCCGCCCCGCCGTCGACGCCGCCGGCCGGCACCTGTTCCGCAGGCTCCGCTTCGGCCGTCTCCTCGAGTTGTCCATGCTCGATCTGCGTTCCTACCGCGACCTCCAGGTCAGCTCCCGATCGGCGGCGATCGACGATCCCGCCCGGTCGATCCTCGGCCGCGCCCAGATGTCCTGGCTGACCAACGGACTCACGTCGTCGGAGACCCGCTGGAAGATCGTCGGCAACCCGGTGATGATCGCCCCGGTGCTGATCCCGCCGCTGGACCCGCAGACGACCGGCGCGGTCACCGCGCTGCTGGGCGTCCCGCGCGAGGGAATCCCCTACAACGCCGATCAGTGGGACGGTTACGCGGCCGATCGCCGACGGCTGCTGGAATCGCTCCGGCGCGACCGTGTCGACAACGTCGTGTTCATCACCGGTGACATCCACTCGTCGTGGGCCTGCGACATCCCGGCCGACCCGGCGAACTATCCCGGCGGCGGGAGCGTCGCGACGGAACTGGTCGGCACGTCGATCACGTCGACCAACATCGACGACATGCTGAACGTGCCCGCCAACACCGCGGGGGTCGCGGTGTCCTCGGCCTTCGGCGCCACCAACCACCACGTGCGTTGGAGCGAGTTCGACGCGCACGGCTACTCGGTCCTGACCGTGACCCCGGCGGCCACGCAGATGGACTGGTATTTCGTGCACGACAAGACGAACCCACGGTCCGGCCAGTACTACGCGAAGTCCTACCGGGTCGCCAACGGCACCCAGCGGGTCGTTCCGGCGGGCGGGCCGGTCTCCTAGCCGGCCGGCCTGTCAGCCGACGGGGTCGACCTGGTCCAGCAGGGCCGACAACTTGGCGTGGGTGTCGGGCCAGCCGTGGACCGCGATCGAGGTGATCCCCAGGGCCTTGACCGGGTAGTCGTTGCCGCCTTCGTCGAGCCTGTCGCCGAAGAACAGGATGTCGGCGGTGCTGAGTCCGAGGATGTCCATCAGCTTCAGTGCGCCGTACGCCTTGTCGATGCCCTTCTTGGTGACGTCCACCGAAGTCGAGCCGCCACTGCGGACTTCGAGGTCCGGAAGCCGCTCCGCGGCGTAGGCACGCAACGACTCCTTCTTCGCTCCGTCGGGGTCCCAGGCGGCCTTCGCCTCGACGGGAGCCTTCTGCCCCAGCGCGCTGAAGGTGATCTGGCTGCCGCGGTCCTCGAGGATGTCACCCCACGTCTCGCTCGCCCACAGTCCGAGTTCTCTCGCGCCGGTCTCCAGCACGTCGAGCGTGCGTTGCTTCTCGTCGTCGGTGAGGTATTCGGCGTAGACCGTCTCCCACTCGGCGCCGGACCACCGCACGTACTGGGTTCCACAGGTCGGCATGAGATGGAGGTTCCCGACGCTGTCGAAACTGCCGAGCCGCGCGAGAACCTGCTTCTCGAACTGGGTGAAGTTGCCGCCGGAGATGATGCAGCCCAGACTCACGTCGAGCATGCGACGCAGGAGCTCGACCATCTTGTCGTCGAGCGGGCTCTTCGACGGCGCCAGGGTGTCGTCGAGATCGAACATCACCAGTCGGTAGTCGTTGCCCTCATACGACACGGTCATCGCTTCGTCTCCCATCGCGGTCGTGAATTCTCGGTCATCAGCATTGCATCACCCGGCCTGCCTCACCCGGCGTGCACCATCCGTTGCAGGTCGGGCGCGAGGTCACCACGCCCAGCGACCACGACGTCGTCGAGGTCGAGCCAGCCGGCGAACGTCCGCAGATCGGCGGACAGCCGTTCGGCGACGAGGTCGCGCGACTGCCCCGGCTCGCAGTACGCCCCGAGGACCAGCAGGGTGCGATTCCTGCGGTCGGCCTTCAGGTCCACGCGCGCGGCGATGTCGGTGCCCAGCAAATAGGGCAGCACGTAATAGCCGTGTACCCGTTTGTGTTCGGGCACATAGATCTCGATGCGGTAGTGGAAGTCTAAGAGACGCTCGGCCCGCGGACGGAAGAAGACCAGCGGGTCGAAGGGCGACAGGATGGCCGAGGTGTCGATGCGCCGGGGCATCGGCGCACCCGCGGCCAGATAGGCCGGGTCCCGCCAGCCGTCCACGGAGACCTCGTGCAGCGCACCGGCTTCGACGAGTTCGGCGACCGCCGGTCGCGCATCGGCCGGACGAATCCGGTAGTAGTCGGCGAGATCGGCGACGGTGGCGACACCGAGGGACTGCGCGGCCCGGCCGACGAGCTCTCGGTGGGCGTCGGCACGGCCGGGTCGCTGCGCGACGATGTCGGCGCCGACGATCCGTTCGGTGAGGTCGTAGTGGCGCACGAAGTTCCCGTTGCGCACCGCCGACAGGTCACCGGCGGCGAACATGGCCTCGCACAGGTGCTTGACCTCCCCGCGCTGCCACCAGCTGCCCGCGGCGCCGGGTTCGCGTTCGATGCCCAGTTCCGCTTCGATGGCACGGGGCGTGGTCGCGCCGAGGGCCTCGATCACCGCTCGGACGTCAGCGACCAGGGATCGATTGCGACGCATCACGTCTCGTGTGTGCCGGTACCGGCCGTCGGCGAAGTCGTCCATCCGCCAGCGGAACAGCGGCCAGTCGGTCACCGGGATCAGCGCGGCTTCGTGAGCCCAGTACTCGACGAGCAGCCGTCGACCGCGCCCGGGCTGCCAGGCGGCGCGGTGCAGCAGGTCCGGGTCGTATGGACCGAGTCGTGAGTACAGGGGCATGAAGTGGGCGCGCGCGGCGATGTTGACCGAGTCCATCTGCAACAGTCGCGTCCGGCCGACGACCCGCTTCAGGTGCGTCATGGTGGGCGCTCCAGCGGGCCTGCGGTCGGCGAAACCCTGTGCGGCCAGGGCGGTTCGACGTGCCTGCGCGAGCGAGAGACGATCCGGCGGCATCAGACCTGCCGGGCGCGCCGGTAGTCGACGAACCGGTAGTCGATCCCGCTCGTCGAGGTCTGCCACTCGCCGTGTTCGGCCACCGCCCAGTCGTCGGTGATCGGCGGCGCGAACGCGTCGGCGCCGTCGACCTCGACATCGATCTCCGTGACGCAGAGCTCGGTGGCGAACTCCATTGCCAACCGGTAGATCTCACCGCCGCCGATGACTCCGATCCGGTCATCGCCGGCCAGGTCGAGCGCCTCGGCGACCGATCCCGCGACGACCGCACCGTCGGCGGACCAACCCGCATTGCGGGTCACGACGACATTGGTTCGGCCGGGCAGCGGCCGAAAGCGCGGCGGCAGCGAATCCCATGTCCGGCGGCCCATGACGACGGGATGTCCGACCGTCAGTTCCTTGAACCGCGCCATGTCCTCGGGGACCCGCCACGGGATCGTGTTGTCCCGGCCGATCGCCCCGCCTCGTCCCTGCGCCCAGACCAGTCGCACCGAGCGCGACCCCTCCCCCGTGAGGTCCGACGTCACACCGCCACCGGCGCCTTGATCCCGGGATGGGACTCGTAGTCGACGATGGTGATGTCGTCGTACTCGTAGTCGAAGATCGAATCCCGCTTGCGCAGTTCCAGTTTCGGGTACGGGTACGGCTCGCGCGACAATTGCAGCGTCACCTGGTCGACGTGGTTGTCGTAGATGTGGCAGTCGCCGCCGGTCCAGACGAACTCGCCGACCTCGAGACCCGCCTGCTGGGCCATCATGTGCGTCAGCAGTGCGTACGACGCGATGTTGAACGGCACACCGAGGAAGAGGTCGGCGCTGCGCTGGTACAGCTGGCACGACAGCTTGCCGTCGGCGACGTAGAACTGGAAGAACGCGTGGCAGGGCGGCAATGCCATCTGCGGGATCTCCCCCACGTTCCACGCGGACACGATGTTCCGGCGCGAATCGGGATTGGTCTTGAGCAGGTCGAGGGCGGCAGCGATCTGATCGATGTGTTCGCCCGACGGGGTCGGCCAGCTCCGCCACTGCACGCCGTAGACAGGACCGAGTTCACCGTTCTCGTCGGCCCACTCGTCCCAGATCGTCACACCGCGGTCCTGCAGCCATCGCACGTTGGAGTCACCGCGCAGGAACCACAACAACTCGTAGACGATCGACTTGAGGTGCACCTTCTTGGTGGTGATCAGTGGGAAACCCTCGGCGAGGTCGTAACGCAGTTGTCGGCCGAAGAGGCTGCGCGTCCCGGTACCGGTGCGGTCGGCCTTCGGTGTCCCGGTCTCCATCACGAGGCTCAACAGGTCCTCGTACGGAGTCGGAATGGTCCCGGTCGATGACATGTCGCGGATCGCCGTACTCACGGGGGACAGTCTACGGCCCGACCCGCACCACAGCTCGGAGGCCGCACCCCCACCCGACCCGCGGGTCTACGACGGGCGCTGCGCCGTCCCGTCGCCGAACCGCACCTCGAGGACAGTGGCCGGCGTGCGCGGCGGTTCGCCGGGCGGATGGATGCCCCGAGCCTCGAGAACCGGGTGCACCGCGGGGTGGACCACCTTTTGGAGCGACGCGAAGCAGCTCTCCTCGGACTCCCACACGTCGAGGTAGCTCACGCTCTTGTCCGCGTTCTCGAGCGCCAGGTGGACGAGCAGCCCCGGCATCGGGGTGTCCCCGATTCGGTCGGCGATCTCCCCGTACATCTCGGCGTCGATCGGGACGTCCTGGGTCCATGCGAAGAATGCCATCGTGCGCCCCTTAATTCATCCGAGTATGTATCGGATTAATTCGTGTGCCCCTAGACTAGGTCCGATGCCCGACGCAGTCAATGGCCGGTCCGACGGGGCGGCCACATCCCGATCCCCAGGTCAACACACCCGCCGGTACGACACCAGCCGTCGCCGCGCGGCGGCCGCGCAGACCCGTTCGCGCATCCTCGACACGGCTCGTCGACTGTTCCTGTCCCAGGGTTACGCGGCGACGACCGTCGCCGCGATAGCGCGCGGTGCCGCAGTCTCGCCCGACACGGTCTACACCGTCGTCGGCCGGAAACCGGCGATGTTCCGGGAACTGATCGAACTCGCGCTGTCGGGTACCGACCAACCAGTTCCCGGCACGCAGCGCGACTATGTCGCACGCATGCTCGCCGAGGACGACGCGCGCCGGAAACTGGCGATCTACGCCCACGCTGTCACCGCGATCCAAGGACGGCTCGCACCGTTGTTTCTCGTCCTTCGGGACGCCGCGGCCCTCGACACCGACCTGCGGGATCTGTGGGAGGAGATCACCGAGCGGCGCGCGGAGAACATGCGTCGGCTCGCGGCAGACCTCGCCTCGACCGGCGCCACGCGTACGGATCTGACCGTCGAGGAGATCGCCGACATCGTCTGGACGATGAACTCCTCCGAGTACTACTCGATGCTCGTGACGGACCGCGGCTGGACACCGGACCGCTTCTCGAACTGGCTGCACGACGCGTGGTGCCGACTACTACTCAGCGATCCCACCCATCCCGTGTGACTGCTGTGACTCCTGTGGCCCTCGCGGTAGTCTGCTCTCGTGGCCACCCGCAGCACGACCCGCGCCAACCGCTACGCGAAGCGACGTCGCAAGCGGGTCGCGTCCCGTGACAACGACCTCACCGACACCCAGTGGCTCGCTCTGCAGCGGGCCTGGGGAGGGTGCGCGTACTGCGGCGCCGTCGGAGTCGCCCTGCAGCGCGACTGCATGCTGGCCATCTCCCGGGGCGGCCGGTACACCGTCGCCAACGTCGTGCCCTGCTGCGGTCCGTGCAATGCCAGCAAGTGCAATTCCGAGGTCACGACGTGGATGCGGCGCAAGAAGCTCGACGAGAAGGCGTTCCTGGTCCGGCAATTCGAGGTGAGCAGGGAACTCGCCGGCTCCGTGGACCCGGTCGACTGATCAGCCGGCTCGCGCCGGCCGGCGACCTCGGCCGGGCGACCATCGACGACTACGCCGCTGACCTGTCGAGGTCGGCACCAGAAGAATTGCGTTCCTTCCATTCCCACACCGCGTAGAGCACCTCGGTGGTGTACCCCAGATCCATCCGACCCCCAACGACCGGGACCGTCGCGTTGATCCCTATTCCAGGGTTCGGTTGCCACCCAGCCGGTTTCGAAGTCGGTGGCGCCACCGCGATCTCGCCACCGTCCGGGCGGTGAAACGTGAACCGCTGCTCACCGTGCGCGGTGATCGAGAACTCACCCCGATGCAACGACCGATGACACGACCCGCACAACAAGATCAAATTGTCCGGATCCGTCCGCCCACCCACCGACCACCACCGCACATGATGAGCATGCAGATGACGCGTCCGACCACACCCCGGCATCTGACAACACCGATCCCGCACAAACAACGCCCGCACCAACGCCTTGTTCGGCGCCCGCCGACGACGCCCCACACCCAACAACGCCAGCTTCCCCGGCTGCCCCGGAACCCTGCGACTCACCACATCTCGAATCGACGCACCGCACCGAGCCTCGGCCACCTCGACCTCAGACAACGCCGGACCATCATCGAGATGAGCCTGCTCCACCCCCTCACCAGCATGAATCAGGATCTCCGCACCCGGCGCAACATCAGGCATCGCGATCCCGTCATGCACCATGCCGGCCATCACCACCACCGCCGGCGCCACATCCGACGGCACCTGCCGCCACAGATCCCGACGCCGCGACGGAACCACCTCCGAGTCCGGTTCGGTGTTCCGCGGAACACTCGCAGCGGTAGGCAGATCCGGATCCTCGCAGGTCCGGGTCCGCTCGTACTCCGCGCGCACCGCACCCGCCAGAAACCGCGCCCCATCCAACGGACTCAACCTCAACGACACCGACAACGACCCATCAGCATTCCACTTCCACCGACCCGACGACTCCACCGGCGGCCGACCCTCCTCGGCGACGCCGCGGTTGCGGTCGATCTGGCCCATCGCCCGCACCGCCCGATCCAACTGACTCGCCGTGCACGACAAAGCCAGGTTCACCAACTCCCGCTCACGCTCTGGCGTGGCCACCCGCGTCAACGCCCGCACCTTCGAATACGTCAGGCGACCTTCGCCAAAGGCCTTGCGGATGACCGGCAATTCTCGTATCGCCTTTGCGACTCTCAGGTGCTCGTGCGCGGTTCGCGGTGCAATGCCGGCCTTCCACGACAGCCAATGCGCCAGTGAGTGAATCCCCGGCCCCCGCCACGACTCCCGCTCGTCCAATTCCCCCACCAGTTCAAGGAAATCCGCTGTCAGCGCCGTGATCTGCGCGGCATACCCCAACACCCGCCCCTCGAGAACCTCATCAGACAACGACCCGGGATCCGCACCGTCGAACATCGACGCAACATCCCCACCGCTACGAAAAGCACTGACCCCCACCGCAACCCCCTGAACCAAGCGAACGGAACAGGACAAATGTATCGCCCAGCACCGACAATCCGCCCGGCCTCAACCCAAGGTCGAGGGTGTTCCGCGGAACACGCGCTCACCCCTCCATCAACCCCGCCGCTACCGTCGCACCCAGCTCCCAGGGCGCTTCGCGGTCGCCTTTGCCCGGGGTCCCGAAACGATGACTGCACCGCAGCTTTGGTACAGCCGAGGCCGGAGGTGATCGATCGACCGCTCGCACAGCCCCTTCGGTGTCCCGGTACGACCGGTCGGTGATCGTGCAGCGAATGCAGGCCGGGCGTCGCATCAAGAAGGCCAGCGGTGGTTACGCGGACGGGCAGCCCCCGTTCAAGTATCGATGCGGCGACGCCGCGGGCGAGCTGGTTCCCAACGAGGCCGAGCAGACTGTGCTCACCCGTATGCGCTCGCTCCACGCCGACGGTCTCGCACACGTGCGATCGCCGACGTCACTAGCGATGAGGGACTGACGACCCGCAAGGGTGGCCCGTGGTCGTCGGCGTCGGTGGCTCGCCTGCTCCGGCGCGCGGCGTGATCGCCGGGGTTCGAGTCCCCGAGGTCGGTGGGCTCGGCTAACCTGCAGACCATGACCGAGCCCCACCAGGACACCCGCGTCGTCGCGGCGATGCGCCTGAGCGGAGCACGGTTCAACGCCCCAGGAATACCAGCTGAATCACTCGTCGAGATCTCAGCCCTTGAAGACATACTCCGCTCGCTCGTGCGGCTCTACTGGCACGATCGCTACCCGACCAAGAAGCGGATGCCGAAGGGGTACGACGACCGGATCGCCCTGCGCTTGGTCCAGAAGATCGGCGAGGGCTCGTGCCGCGCAACGCTCGAATACGACCTCGGACCCGGCACGATTGCGTTCGACGAGGAGGACGAGGTCGAGGAGTACTACGGCCGCGCCCTCAACACCGTTGATGACTTCATCTCCTTCGCTCTGAGCGACGAGGGTCAGATTCCCGCCGACATGCGCCGCCTCCCGCCCAACAAGGTCAAGCGACTCGGCCAAACCCTCCACACTGGCGATGCGATTCAGGTCGCGCCCACTGACGCCGTCGAGTGGAAGGGTCGCCCTCGGTATACCCAGTCCGCCCGTAGCCACGCCATCGATAGCCTCGCCGTCGAGACCCGCAAACCCGCCACCGTCAAGGGACAGGTGATCGACTTCCACGTTCTCTCAGGCAAGATGACCGTCCGCGATCGAGAGCACAAGCGCGACATCACCGTTCCGTACCGCGAGTCCGATGTTGCGGTCGAGATCGCTTCCGCGCGCCAGCTATTCGAGTGCGAAGCCGAGGGCATGGGAGAGTTCAACGCTGACGGTCGACTGACCAAGCTGGCCACTGTCAAGACACTCAAAGTCGTCGACGTCACCGAGGATGCCCGCGCCGCTCGGGCTGCGGTCGAAGCGCTCGCCGATCTCGGTGAGGGCTGGCTCGATGGGGAGTCTGGCGAACCGATCGTGGCGGCGGTGGTCGAGCGGGGTCGGGCGGTTATCGACGCGATGATCTCCCTGGGCAACATCACCCGGGCGGTGTTCCCCACCGAGCCCGGCGGCATCCGGTTCTTTTGGCCAGAGGCCGAGAACCAGCTCTCGATCGAGGTGGAGCCGACCGGCGCACTCTATGTACATGCGACCGACCTACCCGCCGGTACCTTCGTCGAGGACAAGGTCTCTCCCGACGTCGTCGATCTTGTCGCCGCCCTTGACTCTTGGCTCTCGGAGACGACCTCATGAACGAGGGAGCGGAGAAGACCCGCGAGCGCATTACCCAGCCCGATCAGGTGCTCTACCGACCAATTGCGCGTGCGTACGTATCTGAAGGCGTGGTCGCGCCCGATGCATTCCTGCTTAACTCCAATGACAGGGCCGACTCGAACCGGCTCTCGGTCACGCGGGGATCGGTCGCAACGGCCGAAGACGCGTACAACGAGCGCGCCGCCACCCTCAAAGCGGGGTGCGAGAAGCGAGGTGCGCCCTACCGACCCCCGGTGGGCGTCCTGGGCGTGACAGTCGAAGAGGTCGAGTCCGTCGAGATCAAGTCCCCTGATGGCTCCGAGGCACGTCGACCGCTGAGCGCGTGGGATGACTCGATGAACGAGGACGTACCTGACACCCACGGGCATATCGACTACAACGGCGTCCCGTTCTCCGAGAAGGGCGCGCATCTCAACACCGCGAAGGCACTGCTTGCCCGTGCCGTCGACCACGGCTGGAAGTACGGTCCAATCGATGAGTGACCGCACGAAACTGTGCTGTCTATGGTCATCACGCGACGCTACGCGGTCCGATGGCTGCACGCTCACGTTCGTCTAGGTGGTCGTTAAACTCTGAGTATGCCAACGCCTTTCGTCATCGTCGCCTACTCCAGGCCGAGTGAGCGGCGCTGCGTTGCACCCCCGGGTGTCTAGCTTTATCCCCATGACAGCAGCAGTGATCGGTACCGCTTCCGGCGACATGAGCACGTTCTCGTGGCAGTCGCGCCTCGCCGCCTATGAAGTCGCGCGACAATCTGACCGTGCGCGCCCGTTCAGCGTTCAAGACCCCCTCGGCCACACGTGGGCCTCGGCGTCTCAGGACAGACCCGGGTGAGCCTGCCGTTCATCATCGTAAGCAGCGGCTCCGACAACCTCCATACACGCCTGTGGATAACTGTGTTTCATGCGGGCCTTCGGGCTAAGTCATGAGCTGTGCTGCGACCGTTGCGCCCAGCTCCCAACACGCTTCTCGGGCTTCCTTGTCCGGGGCGCCGGAGACGATGACGTGTTCGGCGGCCTTGGTCCAGCCGAGACCGGCGGTGATCGAATCGACCGCTCGCACAGCCCCTTCGGTGCCCTGGTTGCCGTGGAGGAACAGCCCGAACGGTCGTCCCTGCGTCGAGTCGAGGATCTGGTAGTAGCTGACATCGAAGGCGTGTTTCAGTGCGCCGCTGATGTATCCGAGGTTCGCGGGGGTGCCGAGTATGTACCCGTCGGCTTCCAGCAAGTCGCTCGCCGACACCGACAACGCCGCCCGGCGGACCACCTCGACGCCCTCGATCTCCGGGTCGGTCGCACCGGACACGACGGCCTCGAACATCTCCTGGCACGCCGGTGACGGCGTGTGGTGGACGATGAGCAGCCGGCTCATGTGGCTACTGCTCTCGGCCGTGGTACTGGGCGACGGCCCGTTTCATCATCGACCGGGCCCGGGTGCGGTCGCCGGCGTAGTCGTAGGCACGGGCGATGCGGTAGGTGTTGTGCCAGTCGTGCGGGTCGGCCTCCCACTCGGCCTTCACCTGTGCGAAGAGCTCGTCTGCCGCATCGCGTTCCATCCGTCCGGAGGCACGGTGCGGCAGGTGGGAGATGTCGAGTTCGCGACCCTCGTCGGCCATCACGGCGGCGAGCTTCTGGTGCTCGAGCCCCGCCCGCAGCGTCGCGTAGACCAGCCACGCCCCGATCAGCGGTAGCGCGATGACGCCGACTCCCAGACCGACGCCCGCGACGGTGCCGGAGGCGATCAGCTGGACGCCGCGCCAGCCGAGCAGCGCGAAGTACACGATGAGCGCCACGACGAGGAACGCGATCATCCAGACGATCGGGCGGGAGTCCTTCGCACGGGGACCCAGGCGCGGTGCGCCGCCTTCGGTGTCGTCGTCGTGGGCCGGCTCGTCCGGTGGGCCTGCGGGGGTCATCGGTCAGAGATCCATCAGTTCTTCGAGTCCGATCGTGAGCCCCGGCCGGCCGGCGATGCTGCGCACGCCGAGGAGCACGCCGGGGGCGAACGATGCGCGATCGAGGGAGTCGTGCCGGATGGTGAGCGTCTCACCGGCGGTGCCGAGCAGCACCTCCTGATGGGCGACGAGTCCCGCGAGCCGCACCGAGTGGACGCGCACGTCGTCGACGACCGCGCCACGGGCGCCGTCGAGTTCCTCCGTCGTGGCATCGGGGCTCCGCCCGACACCCGCCTCGGCCCGCGCACGCCCGATCAGCTCCGCCGTGCGATAGGCGGTGCCCGACGGGGCGTCGGCCTTGTGCGGGTGGTGCAGCTCGATCACCTCGACCGACTCGTAGTACTTGGCGGCCTGCGCGGCGAAACGCATGGACAGGACGGCGCCGATCGCGAAGTTCGGTGCGATGAGAACACCCACGCCGGGGTTGTCGGACAGCCAGCCGCGGACGGTGTCGAGACGTTCCTCGGTGAATCCGGTGGTGCCGACAACGGCGTGAATCCCGTTGGCGATGAGGAACTTCAGGTTGTCCATCACCACATCGGGATGGGTGAAGTCGACGACGACCTGGGTCTCGGTGTCGGTGAAGTACTCCGGTGAGTCCCCCTTGTCGACTCCGACGGTGTAGGTGAGGTCGTCGGCATTCTCGACCGCGGCGACGATCGCCTGCCCGACCTTGCCCTGGCTGCCCAGGACGCCCACCTTGATACCGCTCATGTCCACCTCTTCTTGTCGACGCCGCCTCGTCCCAACCGTTGCCGGGCCAGTCTAGTGGCGTCCCGGTTCAGAAGATCGGGGCACCGCCGCGGCGGTGCTCGAACACCAGCGACGTGGTGGTTCCGGCGACCTCCGGCCGGCCGTTGAGCCGTTCGACGAACTGTCGCAACGCCTCCGTGTCGGCGGCGGCGACGTGCAGCAGGTAGTCGTCGGCGCCGGCGAGGAAGAAGACGTCGATCACCTCGTCGTGGGTGGCGATCTCGCCGACGAACCGCCGGATCTGACCGCGCGCGTCGGACTGCAGGCTGACGGCGACCATGGCTCGGAGCGGACGCCCCAGCGCAGCCGGGTCGACATCGGCGAAGAAGCCACGGATGATGCCGAGTTCGACGAGCCTGCGCAAGCGGCCGTGGCACGTCGACGCGGCGATGCCGACGCGCTGCGCCAGTTCGCTGTTCGCCATCCGCGCATCCGACTGGAGCAGGCGCAGCAGCTCTCGGTCCGTCGCGTCCAGCTCACCGGCCCGAACATCCTTCGGAGTCGCGGCCATCGAATCTCCCTCGTTTCACACGATCGTCGCCAGACCGCAGCTGGCGAGAATATTCTTCAGTCACATTGTGGCATGGTCGACTTTACTTCACTCTGGAAATCAGTTCACCGAGGAACATTCAGGAGACCGCGAACCCATACGGAGTCACCATGCGCATCGGCATCCCCACCGAGATCAAGAACCACGAGTACCGGGTGGCCATCACCCCGGCCGGCGTCACCGAACTCCACCATCGAGGTCACGACGTCGTGATCCAGGCCGGCGCCGGCGAGGGCTCGGCGATCTCCGACAACGACTTCAAGGCGGCCGGTGCACAGATCCTGGGAACCGCCGCCGAGGTGTGGGACCAGGCCGAACTGGTCCTGAAGGTGAAGGAACCGATCGCCGCGGAGTTCGCGCTGATGCGCCGCGAGCACACGCTCTTCACGTACCTGCACCTCGCGGCGGGACGGGCCTGCACGGAGGCGCTGCTCGATTCGGGCGTCACCTCCATCGCCTACGAGATGGTCCGGACCGCCGACGGCGCCCTTCCGCTCCTGGCGCCGATGAGCGAAGTCGCCGGGCGCCTCGCACCTCAGGTGGGCGCCTATCACCTGATGCGTTCGGCGGGCGGACGGGGCGTGCTCATGGGCGGTGTCCCCGGGACCGAACCCGCCGACGTCGTCGTCCTCGGCGGTGGCGTCAGCGGCGTCAACGCGGCGCAGATCGCGCTCGGCATGGGCGCCCAGGTCACCGTCTTCGACATCGACATCGCCAAACTGCGCGCCATCGACGCCCGCTTCGGCGGCCGGGTCCACACCCGGTACAGCACGGGGCTCGCGATCGACGAAGCCGTCGTGCACGCCGACCTGGTGATCGGAGCCGTTCTCGTCCCCGGCGCCAAGGCACCGGTCCTCGTCTCGAACGGCACTGTCGCCCGGATGAAGCCGGGCGCGGTGCTCGTCGATGTCGCGATCGACCAGGGCGGCTGCTTCGAGGATTCCCGACCCACCACCCACGCCGACCCGACCTTCGCCGTCCACGACACGGTGTTCTACTGCGTCGCGAACATGCCCGGCAACGTCGCGCGCACGTCGACGCAGGCGCTCACCGGAGCGACGCTCCCCTACGTGCTCCGACTGGCCGATTCGGGACCGGAGCAGGCATGCGCGACCGACCCGGCACTCGCCTCGGGCCTGAGCACACGGCACGGCGAGCTGTTCACCGCCGAAGTCGGTGCCGCGCTCGACCTCCCCGTGTCACCGAACCCGTTCGTGCACAACTGATCAGAAGGTCAGCGTCGTGGTTCCACGGCGTCGGCCCCGCCAGCCGTAGCGGCGTTCGGTCATCGACCCGTGCCCGTCGTATCCCACACGGAGCAGGGTCGACGCCCGGGTGCCGTAGCCGGGGATGTTGATGAACAACGACGACAGCGCCGCTTCGGCCTGCGGGCCGACGCCGGTGTCGGGCAGGCGCGACGGGTCCGGCCGATCCTGGTCGGCCAGCAGGGCGAAATACTGCTCGTCCGGCCCGTCGGCCGCGACCAGGTCCGTCATCGCCGTCGCCCCGTCGACGACCTTCGGCCAGTCGTTGTCCAGGGCACCGTTGGAGAGTCCGTGCACGCCGTCGGCGACCCGCTCCGCGCGCGGCTCCGGCCGGTTGGTCATCCACCACAGTTCGTTCCGGTCGGCGACGAGCAGATTGACCGGGTCGTACGCGGCGGCGTCGTCCAGGACGCGGTGGGCGTACACCTTCGGGTCGTCGTCGCCGAGCAGGTAGTCCACGGGAAGCTGCCCGCGCGAACGGATGCCGGTCCGCCTGGCCGGCCCGACGCGGACGTTCGTCACCATCGCCACCCGGTCGGGAGCCTCGGCGGAGACGGCCATCCACGTGCCGCCGGCCACCGCGTCGCGACCACCGATGATCGGCAGATCGTCCCAGTGCGACAACGCGAACGTGCGGCGGCGGTGCTGCTCGTCCCGGTTGGCGGCCACGATCAGACGCTGGGTGGGGTGGGTGTTCCACGCGAAGAGGATCAGGCACATCGGGTTTTCAGGTCACCTTCTCGGATCCGGGAAGCAGGCGGCTCATGTTCGCCATCCGACGCTGCACACCGGCGATCTCACGGACGGCCTGCCCGAGGAGGCTGCGGTCGAGCGGGGACAACTGCCGGACATCGAACCGGTCCCCCGGCGGGTCACCGTTGTCGAACTGGGCGACCTGATATCTCAGCCGGACGCGCTGCAACACATCGAAGACCTCGATGAGCGTCGACGCCTGCTCGTCGGGCAGCAACTCACTGCCGGCGGCGGCGCGCAGACGGCCTCGGGTGCCGACGTCGGTCGAACCGACACTGGCCGCGGCCCACCGCGCGATGTTGACCAACGGCGTCACCGCATGCTGCTTGACGTCGACGATGTTGCCGCGCCCGGTCAGCACATCCCGCCGCGAGCGCAGCCGGGCGCGCGTCGACAAGGTCTCGGCCAGTAGCAGATTCATCGTCCGAGGGTCGCGTCGCAGACCGGCGATCATCGCCACCGCCGGCGTGGCCGACACCGCGCCGCGCCCGCTGATCGGCCGGCCGTCGAGCATCAGCGACGTGAAGATCATGCCCTTGCCGGCGAGCGGGTCGTCGATCCAGGCCCGCGCGGCCGCCTGCCACTGTGAGTGTGTCCGCGCGAACAGCGGCTTCGACGCGACGGCACCGTTGGCGTCGACCCGCAGTCCCGCGTTCCGCACGACCTCGTCGACCTCGCCGAAGGCCGTTCGGTAGCGCTCGATCTCGCCTGCGGCCGAATCGTCGAAGGACACAGCCGAATCCACGTCGGAACTCAGCACCGGTTCCCGGCGGGCATTGCTGCCCAGCGACAACCAGGTGAAGGCCGATGGATCGAGCTCGGGATGGGCGACCAGGACGAGATCGAGCGCGCGGCTCACGACCGCGTCGACGATCAGGGAAGCCGCACGCGTGATCTCGTACGGCGGCCGGTCGCGGCGCACGAGATCGGCGGCGAACTGCGGCAGCCGCCGCGCATGTCCCTGCAGCTCCTCGACGTCGATCGAGCGGCGGATCTGTTCGCGCAGTGGGATACCGGCACCCGCCGGGTCGGCGACGAAGTCCCCCGGCCCGACGACACCCACCACGTCGCCGGCGGCGTCGCAGACCGGGACGATCGAGAGGTCACGATCGACGAGTTCGGTCAGGACGTCCATCGATGCCGCCCCGGCGTCGACGACGAACGCCGGTTCCGTCACGATCTCCCCCACCGGGGTGTCCACACCACGCCCGGCCGCGACCACCTCGGCCCGGATGACGCCGTCGGTGAGCACGCCGTGGCGTCGGCCCGGCAGCGGGATCACCACATAGTCCTGTCCGCGTTCGGTCATCAGCGCGGCCGCCTGACGGACGGTCATGTCGGCCCGACCGATCACCGGTGCGGTGCGCAGGAGTTCGGCGACGGCGCGCGTGGCGGAGACGTCGCCGGCGTCCCGACGGCGCGCGACCGTCAGCTGCAGCTTCTCCTCACCGGGCATCTCTGCAGAGTCTAGGCGCGCCACGCGATCACGAGGCCCGTCGGCCGGTCGAATGATTCCGGGTCCCGCAGGCACACCGCATGACCCGGGCGTCCCTCCAAGGAGCAGACACACTTCCGGAGCAAAGGACACCCGATGATCAAGCCTCACGTGGCCGCCGCGACCGCCCTGCTGGCCCTGGCCGCGGCGCTGGGCACCGCCACCCCCGCAGCCGCGGTCACCCCGCAATACGCCGACACGCTCACCGCCGGTCAGGGCATCCTGATCGGTGACGGCCTGTGCTCCATCGGATTCTTCGGAACCAACGCCGACGGCGACCGTCTCGCCGTCACGGCCGGGCACTGCGCGGAGGGGATCGGCGACGAGGTCACCACGACCACCGGCGAGCACATCGGCGAAGTCGTGGAGTGGAAGGACGACGGCGGCACCCCGGACGGGTCGATCACGCTCGCCGATCCCCGCGGGTACACCGTCATCGCGATCGAGGACGACTGGGAGGTTGACCCGGTGTTCGTCACCGCCGCCGACCCCGAGGTCGGCGAACCGGTGGCCAAGACCGGTGAGCGCACCGGCACCACCGTGGGCACCGTGACCGCACTGCTGCATCAGGAGGCGGCGCCCGAACACCGCCTCGTCAACGCCGAACTGGTGGTATTGGGCGGAGACTCCGGCTCGCCCTGGTACCAGGAGACCCGTGCCGGGCGCTATGTCCTCGTCGGGATCTCCTCGAGCGGCAACTTCGGTACCCAGAACCCCGACCAGGCGATTTCGACGGCCCAGACCATCGAAGGGCTGTACGCGCAGATCGCCGGCTCCGGGTCGGCCTGGACCGACGGGTTCGAGATCTGGTTCGACGAACCCGATCGTCGGTAGAGCCACGACACGGCGAAGGGGCCCGCCGTCCGCGTGGACGACGGGCCCCTTCAGGACCTACTCGATGTCAGATCAGGCGTCTGCGGTGGCTGCCTCGGCAGCCGGTGCCTCCGCCTTGTCGGCGGCGTCGTCGACCGGGACGAGGCTGATCTTGCCGCGCTCGTCGATGTCGGCGATCTCGACGCGGAGCTTGGAGCCCACGTTGACCACGTCCTCGACCTTGTTGATGCGCTTGCCCTTGCCGAGCTTCGAGATGTGCACCAGGCCGTCGCGGCCCGGCAGCAGCGACACGAACGCACCGAACGCGGTGGTCTTGACGACGGTGCCGAGGAAACGCTCCCCGACCTTCGGCAGCTGCGGGTTGGCGATCGCGTTGATGCGGTCGATCGCAGCCTGCGCGGACAGACCGTCGGCGGCACCGACGAACACGGTGCCGTCGTCCTCGATGGAGACGTTGGCGCCGGTCTCCTCGGTGATGCCGTTGATCGTCTTGCCCTTGGGGCCGATCAGCTCACCGATCTTGTCCATCGGGATCTTGATGGTGGTGATCCGCGGCGCGAACTGGCTCATCTCGTCCGGCTCGTCGATGGCCTCGGCCATGACGTCGAGGATGGTCAGCCGGGCGTCCTTGGCCTGGCTGAGCGCACCCGCGAGCACCTGCGAGGGGATGCCGTCGAGCTTGGTGTCGAGCTGCAGCGCGGTCACGAAGTCCTTGGTGCCCGCGACCTTGAAGTCCATGTCGCCGAAGGCATCCTCGGCTCCGAGGATGTCGGTCAGTGCGACATAACGGGTTTCACCGTCGACGGTGTCGGACACGAGGCCCATCGCGATGCCGGCGACCGGAGCACGCAGCGGCACACCGGCATTCAGCAGCGACATGGTCGACGCGCACACCGAACCCATCGAGGTCGAGCCGTTGGAGCTCAGCGCCTCGGAGACCTGACGGATCGCGTACGGGAAGTCCTCGACGCTCGGCAGCACCGGCACCAGCGCACGCTCGGCGAGCGCGCCGTGGCCGATCTCGCGACGCTTGGGCGAGCCGACGCGACCGGTCTCACCGGTCGAGTACGGCGGGAAGTTGTAGTGGTGCATGTACCGCTTGGACTTCTCGGGTCCGAGCGAGTCGATCTGCTGCGCCATCTTGACCATGTCGAGGGTGGTGACACCCATGATCTGGGTCTCGCCGCGCTCGAACAGCGCACTGCCGTGCGCGCGCGGGATGACCGCGACCTCGGCCGACAGCGCACGGATGTCGGTGATGCCGCGACCGTCGATGCGGAAGTGGTCGGTCAGGATGCGCTGGCGGACGAGCTTCTTGGTCAGCGACCGGTAGGCCCCGCCGATCTCCTTCTCACGACCCTCGAACTGCTCGCCGAGCTGGCCGAGGATGTCGGCCTTGAGCTCGTCGGTCTTGTCGTCGCGCTCCTGCTTGCCTGCGATGGTCAGGATCTCCGACAGGCGATCGGTGGCAGCGGCGGCCACGGCGTCGTAGACATCCGACTGGTACGGCGGGTACAGCGGGAACTCGGCGGTCTCCTTGGCCGCGGCGGCGGCCAGGGACTTCTGCGCCTCGCACAGGCGGGCGATGAACGGCTTCGCGGCCTCGAGGCCCTCGGCCACGATCGCCTCGGTCGGCGCCTGGGCGCCACCGGCGATGAGGTCGATGACGTTGTCGGTGGCTTCGGCCTCGACCATCATGATCGCGACGTCGGCCGAATCACCCGAACCCGAGACGATGCGGCCGGCCACGACCATGTCGAACACGGCGCCCTCGAGTTGCTCGACGGTCGGGAACGCGACCCACTGGCCGGCCTTGTTCTCCTCGGTCGGGATGAGCGCGACACGCACGCCACCGACGGGGCCGGAGAACGGGAGGCCGGCGAGCTGCGTCGAGGCCGACGCGGCGTTGATCGCGACGACGTCGTAGAGGTCGTTCGGGTTGAGCGAGAGGACGGTCACGACGACCTGGATCTCGTTGCGGAGGCCGTCGACGAACGACGGGCGCAGCGGGCGGTCGATGAGACGACAGGTCAGGATCGCGTCGGTCGACGGACGTCCCTCGCGACGGAAGAACGATCCGGGGATGCGTCCGGCGGCGTACATCCGCTCCTCGACGTCCACGGTGAGCGGGAAGAAGTCGAAGTGCTCCTTCGGGTGCTTCGACGCCGCGGTGGTCGAGAGCAGCATGTTCTCGTCGTCGAGGTAGGCGGTGACCGAACCCGCGGCCTGCAGCGCGAGACGTCCGGTCTCGAACCGGATCGTGCGGGTGCCGAAGCTGCCGTTGTCGATGACGGCGGTCGCCTCGGTGATCGCGTCGTCGTAGTCGTCGGCGAAATCTTCGGTGGTGTTCACATCTGTCATGTGGGGTGGAATCCCTTCGTTGCGGCTGCCGGTGGCGGCCGTCTGACGCGGCACGAAATCGGCCGCTTGTGCGGTTGGGGGTGGTCATCGCGGAGGTGCGCAGCACCTACTCACATGCCGCATCGAGCGGACACGTCCGTGAGAGCGCACGCGCGGATCGGACCGACCCAGAACGCACCGAGAATGTGCGGCAGCACGGTGAATGGCGCAGCGTGTCTGCGCCGGATGAGTGCTCAGACGGCCTTCGATCGAAGCGGCCGGAATCCTGCACGCCCGGGGGTTGCCCGGGCAGGGGTTCCGGCGGCCACTACCGAGGACCGATCTGGCTGGTCGTTCCGCACTGCCTCGAGTTTCGGCACGATCCGTCTGTCAGCCTATCACCGCCGACTGTGGATACCTCAATACGACAAACCGGCCGGCCCCGCGTTCGGGGGCCGGCCGGTGGAAGTCGTGGAATCAGCGACGCAGGCCGAGACGCTCGATGAGCGAACGGTAGCGGTTGATGTCGACCTTGGCGACGTACTTGAGCAGACGACGACGACGGCCGACCAGCAGCAGCAGGCCGCGACGGCTGTGGTGATCGTGCTTGTGCTGCTTCAGGTGCTCGGTGAGGTCGGTGATGCGCTTGGTCAGCATCGCGACCTGTGCCTCGGGCGACCCGGTGTCGGTCTCGTGCAGACCGTACTCGGCGAGGATTTCCTTCTTCTGCTCGACAGTCAAAGCCATGGAGATACTCCTGTTTCTCAGTACCGCGTCCGAAACAACCACGGTGCGCCACCGCGGACTGCAGCAACACCGACTGGCCAGGCTACCCGGCGTGACGGGCCGGACCCAAATCGGCGCCGGGAGCGCAGCGAGTGGGCCGCGTACCCTCAGCTCTCCGCCGCGGCCAGGATCTCCCTGGTCTTGACGACGTCGTCCCCCATCGCGGTGATCAGGTCGTCCACCCCGTCGAACTGTTCCATCCCGCGGATGCGGTGGACGAAGTCGACGGCGACGTGCTGACCGTAGAGGTCGGCGCTCTTGTCCAGCACGAACGCCTCGACGGTGCGGGTACGGCCCGAGAAAGTGGGGTTGGTACCGACCGACACCGCGGCCTGATAGCGCTCCCCCGGCTCGACCTCGCCGACCACCGGGCCTGCGCCGAGGATCGTGAACCACGCGGCGTAGACCCCGTCGGCGGGGATCGCGGCGTACATCGGCGGCGCCACGTTGGCCGTCGGGTATCCCAGGTCGCGGCCGCGGCCGTCGCCGCGCACCACCACTCCCTCGACACGATGCGGGCGTCCGAGCGCCTCGGTCGCGCGGTCGACGTCACCGGCCGCGACACAGGAACGGATGTAGGTCGAGGAGAAGGTCACCGCATGTTCACCGAACAGCGACACCGATTCCACCGAGAAGCCGAATTTCCCACCGAGTTCGGCGAGCTTGGCCACGTCGCCGGCCGCCTTGCGACCGAACGTGAAGTTGTCACCGACCACCACGACGGCGGCGTGCAGCGTCTCCACGAGGATGTCGTGGGCGAAGTCCTTGGGCGACCGGGCAGCGAGTTCAGGCGTGAACGGCATGACGCAGAAGACGTCGATGCCGAGCTCTTCGGCCAGCTCCGCCCGTCGCGTCAGCGTCGTCAGTTGCGGCGGATGGGATCCCGGGCGGACCACCTCGGACGGATGCGGGTCGAACGTCATCAGCACCGACGGCACCCCGTGCTCCTTCGCCGCCGTCGTGGCGGCGTTGATGAGCTCGGCGTGTCCCCGGTGGACACCGTCGAAGACACCGATGGTGACCACGCACCGTCCCCAGTCCGCGGGGATGTCATCCAGACCTCGCCATCGCAACACGCGACCAGAGTACGGGCACCCGGTGTTCCAAACCACCACCGCCACTCGCGTTTGCGGTGGGGTTAAGCTCTTGGTCATGCCTCGGGGATCGGATCGTCCGGTGACAGAACTGTCACAGGTGACCCAGGACTATCTGAAAGTGATCTGGACCAGCCAGGAGTGGGAAGACGTCAAGGTCACCACCAAGCTGCTGGCCCAGTCGCTCGGCGTGTCCGCATCCACCGCCTCGGAGGCGATCCGCAAACTCGCCGACCAGGGCTTCGTCTCGCACGAACCGTACGGCGCGGTCACACTCACCGACGAGGGCCGGTCCGCGGCCATCCTGATGGTGCGTCGTCATCGTCTGCTCGAGACCTTTCTCGTCCGCGAACTCGGATACCGGTGGGACGAGGTGCACGACGAGGCGGAGATCCTCGAGCACGCGGTGTCCGACCGCCTCATGGCTCGGCTCGACGCGAAACTCGGCTTCCCCGACCGGGATCCGCACGGCGACCCCATCCCGGCACTGGACGGCTCGATCCCCGCGCCGGATGCGGCGCTGCTCGCCGACCTGGAGGTCGGGGCGTCCGGCGCCATCGCCCGGATCTCCGACACGGATCCCGAGATGCTGCGCTACTTCGACCAGGTGGGCGTCGCGCTCGACTGCGTGGTGACCGTCGCCGAGAAACGTCCCTTCGCGGGGACGATCTCGGTGTCGCTCGACGACGCCGATCCGATCGATCTCGGCGACATCGCCGCGCGCGCCATCTTCGTCGTCCCGCGGTCCTGACCGTCCGACCGACGCCCGGGCGTCAGCGCAGGGTCGCCGGCCGGACCACCATGACCGAGCTCGCGCGGCGACCCTTCTCCTGGATCAGCGCGATCGCCTGTTCCCGCGGGTCGACGACCACATAGATCTCTTTCCGGCCGATCGGCTCCAGCCATCGTCCCTGGCTGATCGACTCGGCTTCGTCGTCGTCGATGTCCCGGCGCGGGAACGAGATCTTGACCGCCTCGTCGATGTCGAGGCTGACACGCGGCTCGTCGCGCACGTCGTCGAGCGTGCGCGCGTGGTCGAGCGTGAACGGGCCGACGGCGGTCCGCCGGAGTTCGGTCAGGTGCCCGCCGATGCCGAGTGCGGCACCCAGATCGCGTGCCAGTGACCGGATGTAGGTGCCCGACGAACAGTCCACCACCACATCGAGATCGACGAAGGTCCCGTCGCGCCGGGTGTCGAGCACCTCGAAGCGGGACACGGTGACCGGACGCGCCGCGAGGTCGAAGTCGGTGCCCGTGCGCACCAGCGCGTGCGCGCGACGGCCGTCGACCTTGATCGCGCTGACCTTCGCCGGGACCTGCTCGATGTCGCCGGTGAGATCGGCCACCCCCGTGGCGATCTCGGCGTCGGAGAGTCCGGACGCGTCGGCGGTGGAGATGACCTCGCCCTCGCGGTCGTCGGTCGTCGTGGACGCACCGAGCCGGATCGTCGCGGTGTAGGACTTCGTCGTCAGCGACAACAGACCGAGAAGCTTTGTCGCCCTCTCGATCCCGACGACCAATACGCCGGTCGCCATCGGGTCCAGGGTGCCCGCGTGCCCGACGCGGCGGGTGTTGAAGATCTTCCGGCAGCGCGAGACGACGTCGTGACTGGTCATCCCGGCGGGCTTGTCGACGACGAGCAGGCCGGCGTTCTCGATGGTTGCGTCGGCCACGTCAGGTCAGCGCGATCGTGGTGGTGATGATGCCGCGATCGACCAGCCAGCGCCCGGAGAACTCGAGCAGCGGCGGCCCGCCGTCCGCAGCGGCCGGATCGATGAGGATCCTCGAGGTGAACGTGCCCGACGTCGGGGTGGACTGCTCGAAGGTGATGTGGGCGTCCTCGAAACCCAGCCAGCGCTTGGCGACCGGGAACCATGCCTTGTAGGTGGCCTCCTTGGCACAGAACAGCAACCGGTCCCAGTGCAGGTCGCCCGACCGCGTCGCGAGGACCTCCCGCTCGGCCGGCAGGCTGGTGTGCTCGAGCACGCCGTCGGGGAGGCTGTCGTGGGGCTCGGCGTCGATACCGAGAGAACGCACCGACAGCGCGTACGCCACGGTCGCGGCACGATAGCCGTCGCAGTGGGTGAGGCTCCCCACGATCCCGGCCGGCCAGACGGGTGCACCCTTGTCGCCCTTGAGGATCGGGACCGGCTCGTGGCCGAGCTCGCCCAGCGCCTGCCGGGCGCAGTGCCGGACGGTGGTGAACTCGCGGCGGCGTTTCTCCACCGCTCGGGAGATCAGGCTCTGTTCGGCGGGCAGCAGGACCAGACCCGGCGGGTCGGCGAACGCCTCCGCCGAGGCGACGCCCGCCGGCATGAGTTGCTCGATCATCGGTTGTCCTCTCGTGCTTGCCGTTGCGCCTCTCGATCGGCCTGTCGCGATCGGCGCTCCGCCTGCCGCTGCTCGACGCGCTGCCGGAACTCGGCGGCCCGTTCGGCATAGTCCGGCGGCAGATCGAACCGGACCCCGTGCTCGGGCAGATCCGCCGCACCGAGTCCGTCCCCCGGGACGATGTTGCGCATCAGCGGGTTCGGGAGTCCGCGACGCTTCCATTCACGTGGGTAGCCGACCGACACCTCCTCGAACCGGATGCCGTCGTACCAGGTGGTCCTCGGGATGTGCAGGTGCCCGTACACACAGCAGGCCGCGTTGAACTCGGTGTGCCAGTCGGCCGTGAGTTCGCTGCCGCACCACAGCGCGAACTCCGGGTAGAACAGCGCGTCGCACGGCTCACGACGCAGCGGCCAGTGGTTGACGAGGATCGTCTTCTCGGCCGGATCGATGGCCTGCAGCCGGCGCCGGGTGATCTCGATCCTCGCCCGTCCCCAGGCGTCGCGGGTGGGGAACGGCTCCGGCGACAGTAGGAACTCGTCGGTCGCCACCACATTGCGTTCCCGGGCGAGCGCGAGCGCGGTCAGCTTGTTGGCCGTGCCCTCCGGGCGAAAGGTGTAGTCGTAGAGCAGGAACATCGGGACGACGCGGACCGGATCGGAGCCGTCGCCCGGATCGAACAGCGGATAGATGTCCTCCGGGGTGACGACACCGACGTCGCGGCAGGCCTGCACGAGGTAGTCGTACCGCGCGACCCCGAACACCTGCAGCGGGTCCTTGGCCGTCGTGTACAGCTCGTGATTGCCCGGCACCCACACCACGGTGGCGAACCGCGCCCGCAGACGCCGCAGGGTGTCGACGATGTCGTCGGTGCGTTCGGCGACATCACCGGCGACGATGAGCCAGTCGTCCGGCGAGGTCGGCCGGATGCTGTCGATGATGTGCTCGTTGCCCCGATGTGCGATGTGCAGATCGCTGATCGCCCACAGAGTAGCCACGAGGATCCATCGTGCCAGAGGGCCGCGGTCAGGCGCGGACCGCACCTGCCCGACGCCACCGGCCGGAGCGGATCCGCCACACCACGGTCGCCAGCCGGACCAGCATGAACACCACCAGACCCGACCAGGTCCCCGCCAGACCCCAGTCGAACACCAGCGACAACCAGATCAACGGCAGGAAGCCGACCAGGGCGCCGGTGAGTGTCGCCGTGCGCAGGAAGGCGGCGTCGCCGCTGCCGAGGAGTACGCCGTCGAGCGCGAAGACCACCCCGGCGATCGGCAGCATGCCGACGAAGAACCACCACGGCACACCGACGGCGTCGAGGACAGCGGCGTCGGATGTGAAGATGCGCGGTATCAGCGTCGCGCCGGTCGCGAAGACGGCACCCATCGCGGTGGCGGCGACCACCGAGACCGCGGTGACACGCCGGGCGACGGAGTCGGCGGCGCCGAGCCGGCCCGCACCGAGCGCGGCCCCCACCAGCGCCTGGGCGGCGATGGCCAGCGAGTCGAGGAACAACGCCATGAACTCCCACAGCTGCAGCACCAGCTGATGAGCAGCCACCTGGGCGACCCCGAAGCGCGCGGCGACCGCGGCCGCCGAGACGAAACAGACCTGGAACGACAGACTGCGCACCACCAGATCGCGCGCCATGACCAGCTGGGCGCGGATGATCGACCAGTCCGGCGCAAAGGCGCGTGTATGCGCCTCGCGGACCACCCGCACGGCGAACAACACCCCGGTCACGCCCTGTCCGATCACATTGGCCACCGCGCTGCCGTCCAGTCCCAGTCGCGGGAACGGGCCGATGCCGTGGACCAGTCCGACGACGAGCACCGCGGCCAGCGACAGGCCGACCACCACGTAGACGACCGGGCGGCGGGTGTCCTGCACTCCCCGCATCCACCCGTTGCCCGCCATCGACAGCAGGATCAGCGGGACACCGAACATCGCGATCCGCAGCCAGCCCGCCGCATCCTCGGCGACCGCGGCCGATTCCGGCGACGACGTCCCGACCAGCAGGCGCATCACCACCGGGGCGCAGGGATACGCCACGGCGACGATCAGGACGCCGACCGCGACCGCGATCCAGCTCGCCTGCACGCCTTCGACGACCGCACCGGACCGATCACCGGAACCGAATCGTCGCGCGGAGCGGGCGGTGGTGCCGTAGGACAGGAAGGTCAGCTGGGTACTGACGATCGAGAGCACCAGGGTGCCCACACCGAGAGCAGCCAGCTGTTCGCCGCCCAGGCGTCCCACGACCGCCAGGTCGAGCAGAAGGTACAGCGGAGGTGCGATGAGGACCGCGAGCGCCGAGACGGTGAGGGTGGCGATACGCGCGACCCCGGGAGCGTCCGCGGAATCGGACTCTCCGATGTCGGGCTGCCGAGCGAGGTTCAGAGCGACTCCAGCAACCTGGCGACCACTTCGTCGGCGGTACCGGTGTCGCTGTAGCCCGAGGCCTGACGATGCCCGCCACCACCGTGCGCCCGCGCAATCGGGACGAGGTCGACGCTGTCCTTGGATCGCAGCGAGACCGTCCAGACGCCCGGCTCGCCTTCCTTGAACACCGCGGCCACCTCGGCCTCGCGCGCGGTCCGGATCGTGTCCACGACGCTCTCGGACTCCTCCCAGCTCATCCCGGCCAGCGCCTGCTGGTCGACGACGGCGTAGACGAGCCCCTCGCCGTTGCACGCGGCCGGCACGAGCTGTGCGGACGCCAGGACGCCCGACATCATCGAGAACCACGCGAACGGATGCGAATCGAAGAGGATGCGGCTCCACCGGCGCGCGTCGACACCGGTCTCCAACAACCGGGCCGCGACGCGGAACGACGCCGGTCGGGCCCACCGGAACGAGCCGGTGTCGGTGCTGAGTCCGGCGTATATGCAGGTGGCGATGTCGGCGTCGAGCTCGACGCCCATGTCGTCGAGGACATCGAGCACCAGTACGGCGGTACAGTCGGCGGCCGGATCGACCAGGTCGAGGTCCCCGAAACCGGGGTTCGACGCATGGTGGTCGATCACGATCGAGGTCTGCGCCGCGGTGAACGTCGAGCCGAGGGAGTCGAGCCGCTCGAGATTGGCGGCGTCGACCGCCACCACCAGCGGGTGCCCGACGACCTGCGCGGGCGAGCACAACAGCTTGCCGCCGGGTAGTCCGGCGAGCGAGGCCGGGAGCTGCTCTGCCCCCGGATAGGAGACCTCGACGTCGACGCCCCGGCGGTCGAGTGCCAGCGCCAGCGCCAGACCGCTGCCGATCGTGTCCGCATCGGGGCGGACGTGACAGCAGATGGTCACCGCGGTCGCGGAGGCCAGCGTCGCGGCGATCGCCGCGCTCGACGAACCGCTCACTCTTCGATACCGGTGGCGTCGTCGTCGGCCGAGCGGTACGGGTCCGAGTCCCCCGCCGGCTTCGCCTCGGCGGCACGCCGGGCGACGAGTTCGTCGTTCGCGCGGGCTCGGGCGACGAGCTCCTCCATCTGACGCGCGGCATCGGGCACCGTGTCGAGGACGAAACGCAGAGTCGGCGTGAAACGCACGCCGGTGCCCGCGCCCACCTTCGACCGCAGCACACCGGTCGCCTTCGCCAGACCGGCGGCCGCAGCCTCGTAATCCGGTTCGGCGTCGATGGATTCGCCCATCACGGTGTAGTAGATCGTCGCGTCGTGGAGATCGTTGGTCACCCGGGCGTCGGTGACCGTCACATGTGTCAGGCGCGGATCCTTGATCTCGTGCGCGATCGCCGACGCGACGATCGTCGAGATCCGCTTCGCCATGCGCTGCGCCCGTGCTGGATCAGCCATTCCAGGACTCCTTCCATAGCGCTGCGTGCGCGCCGACCGGAATCCGGTCGGCGCGCACCACAGCTGTCGAGATGTCGTACGAGTTCGGTCGCTGCCGCGATCAGTCGCGCGGCTTCTCCCGCAGCTCGTAGGTCTCGATCACGTCGTCCACCTTGATGTCCGAGTAGGTCAGCGTGAGACCACATTCGTAGCCTTCGCGAACCTCGGTGGCATCGTCCTTCTCGCGCTTGAGCGAGGACACGGTGAGGTTCTCGGCGACCACGACGTTGTCGCGCAGCAGGCGGGCCTTGGCGTTACGCCGCATGACGCCCGACTGCACGAGACAACCGGCGATGTTGCCGACCTTCGACGACTTGAAGATCGCGCGGATCTCGGCGCGGCCGAGCTCCACCTCTTCGTAGATCGGCTTGAGCATGCCCTTGAGCGCGCTCTCGATCTCGTCGATGGCCTGGTAGATCACCGAGTAGTACCGGATGTCGACGCCCTCGCGGTTGGCCAGCTCGGTGGCCTTGCCCTCCGCACGGACGTTGAAGCCGATGATGATCGCATCCGAGGCCGCCGCCAGGTTGACGTTGGTCTCGGTGACGCCACCGACACCGCGGTCGATGATGCGCAGCGAGACTTCGTCGCCCATCTC
This sequence comes from Gordonia sp. G4, assembly GCF_057770005.1. Taxonomy (NCBI): domain Bacteria; kingdom Bacillati; phylum Actinomycetota; class Actinomycetes; order Mycobacteriales; family Gordoniaceae; genus Gordonia; species Gordonia sp. G4. The sequence continues at coordinate 3,872,236 of NZ_CM173442.1, read as the reverse complement.
GATGTTCAGCAAGGCCTCTTCGAGGGCCTCGACCGTACCCGAGTTGTCACCCTTGAGGATGAGGTTGAGCTGGCTCGTCTCCTTGAGCGCCGAATCCAGGTCTTCCAGGCTGATCCGCTTGCGGCTGCGTGCGGCCAGCGCGTTGCGCTTGCGCGCGTTGCGCCGGTCGGCGATCTGCCGGGCGATCCGGTCCTCCTCGACCACGAGCAGGTTGTCGCCTGCGCCGGGGACCGAGGTGAAACCGATGACCTGGACCGGACGCGACGGCAGCGCCTCGGGGACGTCCTCGCCGTGTTCGTCGACCATGCGGCGAACACGTCCGTAGGCGTCACCGGCGACGATCGAGTCGCCGACCTTCAGCGTGCCGCGCTGGACCAGCACGGTCGCCACCGGGCCACGGCCGCGGTCGAGATGCGCCTCGATGGCGACACCCTGGGCGTCCATGTCCGGGTTGGCACGCAGATCGAGTGACGCGTCCGCGGTGAGCAGGACGGCCTCGAGCAGCGCGTCGATGTTCTCGCCCTGCTTGGCCGAGATGTCGACGAACATGGCGTCGCCGCCGTACTCCTCGGGGATCAGACCGTATTCGGTCAGCTGCCCGCGGATCTTCTGCGGATCGGCGCCTTCCTTGTCGATCTTGTTCACCGCGACCACGATCGGCACGTCGGCCGCCTGGGCGTGGTTGACCGCCTCCACCGTCTGCGGCATGACGCCGTCGTCGGCGGCGACCACGAGGATCGCGATGTCGGTCGCCTTGGCACCGCGGGCACGCATGGCGGTGAACGCCTCGTGACCCGGGGTGTCGATGAAGGTGATCAGGCGATCCTCACCGTTGAGGTGGGTGTTCACCTGGTAGGCACCGATGTGCTGCGTGATGCCGCCGGCCTCGCCCTCACGGACGTTGGCCTTACGGATCGTGTCGAGCAGTCGGGTCTTACCGTGATCGACGTGGCCCATGACGGTGACCACCGGGGGACGCTGTTCGAGGTCTTCCTCGCCGCCCTCGTCCTCGCCGTAGGTGAGGTCGAAGCTGTCGAGGAGCTCACGGTCCTCGTCCTCGGGGCTGACCACCTGGACGCGGTAGTTCATCTCCGAGCCGAGCAGCTCCAGCGTCTCGTCGTTGACCGACTCGGTCGCCGTGACCATCTCACCGAGGTTGAACAGCGCCTGGACCAGCGATGCCGGGTTGGCGTCGATCTTGTCGGCGAAGTCCGAGAGCGACGCGCCGCGGGCGAGGCGGATGACCTCACCGTTGCCGCGCGGCAGCCGGACGCCACCGACGGCCGGCGCCTGCATGTTCTCGTACTCGGCGCGTTTCGCCCGCTTCGACTTGCGACCGCGACGAGGTGCGCCACCAGGACGACCGAAGGCGCCTGCTGCGCCGCCGCGTCCACGGCCGCCACCGCCACCGCCGCCGGGACGACCCCGGAAGCCGCCACCGGGAGGACCTCCCGGTGCGCCGGTTCCGCCGCCGCCACCGCGGTAGCCGCCACCGCCGCCGCCGGGGCCACCACGGCCTCCGCCGGCACCGCCACGACCACCCGGTCGGGCGTCAGGACGGGCCGCGCGAGACGGCATGGCGCCGGGACTCGGACGCGGGGGCATGTTGCCGGGATTGGGACGGGGACCGCCCTGGCCGGGAGCGGGACGACCGCCACCGGGACGGGGACCACCCTGACCGGACGGGCCGGGACGACCACCACCGGGACGCGGACCACCCTGTCCCGGACCGGGACGGGCAGCCGGTCGCGGCGCGGGAGCCGGTGCCGACGAATACGGGTTGTTGCCCACCCGCGGCGTGCGCGGACCCGGCTTCGGGCCGGGACGCGGACCCGGGGTCGACGCCGGGGCAGAGGGTGCTGCCGACGCGGCCGGGGCCTGCGGGGCGGGTGCCGCCGGGGCGGGCTGCGGGCTGGGACGTTCCGCCGCGGGGGCGGCGGGTGCCGGTGCCGGGGTCTCCACCGGTGCGGGAGCCGGCTTGGGGGCGCCCGGCTTCGGGCCGCTGGTACGGGGACCGGGGCTCGGGCGATCGGCGGCTGGCGCCGCCGGGGTTGCGGATGCACCGGGCTTCGGTGCGTTGGTGCCGCCGGACGGCTTGGGTCCGGGCTTGGCACCCTGGCGCGGGCCGGGCGCCGCGGACTTGGAGTCCTTGGCCGCCCCGTCCTTGCCGGGGAACGATTCACGCAGTCGACGGGCCACGGGGGCCTCTACCGTCGACGACGCCGATTTGACGAACTCGCCTTGCTCCTTCAGACGCTCGAGCACCTGCTTGCTCGTGACGCCGAGCTCTTTGGCCAGTTCGTGCACGCGGGCTTTGCCTGCCACTGCTCTCCTCACTTGGAGGCCAAGCGGCTCACCCGCTACGGCCTCGATTTATGTCCGGTACATGCTCATCGTGACTTCACGGTGTGCTCATGTCTTCTGCTACCTGTTCCGGCTCCGGGGAGCCTTCCTCTGGTGGGTGATCGCGCCGAGCTGTTCGGTGAGATCGTCCGGGTCCACGGTCAGACCGGGGGTCCGGAGTGCCGTGGCGAAGGCCCGGCGTCGCGTCGCGGTGGAGATGCACTCCGCCCGCACGTGCAGCCACGCGCCTCGCCCCGGCATGGTCTTCGCGGGATCGACCACGACTGTCGGGGTGTCACCGCGCAACTGCGCGACCACACGGACCAACTCGTCGGCCTCTGCCCGCTGCCGACAACCGATGCACATCCGGATGGGTGTGCCTCCGGTCGGCGACCTGGGGGCGGATCGCTGAACCATCGATCAGTCTAGCGCGAGCGGGCGGGCCGAGGACAATCGGCCGCTGCGCGCGTCATTCCGACCCGGCCTCGGGGGCCGGCGCGGCGTCGGACCGGATGTCGATCCGCCACCCGGTCAGCCGGGCGGCGAGCCGGGCGTTCTGGCCCTCCTTGCCGATCGCCAGCGAGAGCTGGTAATCCGGCACGACGACCCGTGCGGCCTTGAGCTCGGCGTCGACGACCGTCACCGACACAACCTTCGCGGGCGACAGCGCATTCCCGACGAAGGCCGCCGGGTCGGAGTCGAAGTCGATGATGTCGATCTTCTCGCCGGCGAGCTCGCTCATCACGTTGCGCACGCGCTGGCCCATCGGCCCGATGCAGGCGCCCTTCGCGTTGAGACCGGAGACCCCGGTGTGCACGGCGATCTTCGACCGGTGGCCTGCCTCGCGCGCCACGGCGACGATCTCGACACTCCCGTCCTCGATCTCGGGCACCTCGAGCGAGAACAGCTTGCGCACCAGGTTCGGGTGGGTCCGCGACAGGGTGATCTGCGGCCCGCGTGCTCCGCGGCTGACACCGACGACGTAGCACTTGATCCGGTCGCCGTGGGTGTAGACCTCGCCGGGCACCTGTTCGGCGGGCGGGATGATGCCCTCGGTGGAGTTGGCGTCGCTGCCGATCTGGACGACGACCATCCCGCGGGCGTTGGCACGCGAGTCCTGCTGCACGACGCCGCCGACGATCTCACCCTCGTGGGCGACGAGGTCGCCGAAGTTCTTCTCGTTCTCCGCGTCGCGCAGACGCTGGAGGATGACCTGCCGCGCGGTGGTCGCCGCGATGCGGCCGAACCCCTCGGGGGTGTCGTCCCACTCGTGGACGACGTTCCCGTCCTGATCGACCTCCTGCGCCATCACACGCACGGCACCGGTCTTGCGGTTGACGTCGACGCGGGCGTGCGGGGCGAATCCGTCGGTGTGCCGGTAGGCGGTCAGCAACGCGGTCTCGATGGCGGTGATGACGGTCTCGATCGAGATGCCCTTGTCGGCCTCGATCATGCGCAGGGCGGCGATGTCGATGTTCATGTCGTCGGTCTCCTATTCACTTGTCGTGTTCATTTGTCGGGTTCATTTGTGGTGTTCAGCGGCCGCGCCGCGGCGGGCGCGCGGCGGAGCTCGATCTCGTCCGGTTCCAGTCCGCACAGTTCCAATTCGCGGACGCTCGGCTGGGAGAAGTCCACCTGCACCACGGCCTTGGTCACGGACTCGAGGTCGACGGACTCGACCGCGATCCGCCCCTTGTGGTTCACCACCACCTCGACCGCCGGTGCCGGATCGTCGCGCAGCCTGCCGATGCGGCCGGTGACCGTGCGCGCCTCCGATGACGGGTCCCCGTCGATCTCGATGACCACCCGGCGACCGGTGTTGCGGCGCCAGTGCCGGGGCAGGGTCAGCGGGCTCTCGACGCCGCGCGAGGTCACCTCGAGCACGTACGCGAGATCGGCGAATGCGGGAGTGGCGTCGAGGAGGTCGGAGATCTCGGCGCTGAGCCCGGCGAGGACGTCGAGGTCGCCACCGCCGTCGCGGTCGACCACGATCGACAGTTCCTCCTGGCCGTCGCGAGTGCGCACCGTGACGGCCTCGAGGTCGAATCCCCGTTCGGCGACAAGCTTTTCGACGAGTTCGCTCACGTGCGTCGGGCTGATCGGCATGCCACTCCCCTCGTCTTCAGTTGTCGGGCCGTGCCGGGTGTCGCACGACGTTGCTCCGAACATCGTAGTGGATCGATCGGGCGGAGAACTGCTGGCATGATGTCCCGGGTGAGCATGCCCCCGATCGAGCGACGGACCGTGCGGCACCCGATCGACAGGCGCACCGCGTTGCGGGGCGGACTCCTCGCGGGCGCCGCCGTCGTCGGTGCCGGGGCGGCCGGCGTCGGACTGACCGGTTGCGAGTCGTCACCCTCCGCGGAGACACTCCTCGCCGAAACCCTCGTGGCCCTGGTGCGGTCGGCGAACGCCGACGAGAGCACCGCGCGCGCCCTGGTCGCCGTCGAGCCCGCCTACGCGACCGCTCTCTCGGTCGTGGCCGACCAACGCGCCCAGCACGCACGCGCACTCCGCGAGGAGATCATCCGGCTCGACCAGGACGTCGCCGCGACCCTCGATCGTCCGGTCACCTCGGCCACCGCCTCGACCTCGGCGGCGGGCGCCCCGTCGGCCCCGCCGTCACTGGCGCGATTACGCGCCGATCTCGACGCCGCGGCCGGGCAGGCCCGCGCGGTCGCGCTCTCCGCCGGCGGGTACGCCTCCGGGCTGACGGGTTCCGTCGCCGCCGCGGTCACATCGATGCGACAGGTGCAACTGGCATGACCTCACCACTGAACACACCGGCGCCGAACTCCGCGGAGCAGCAAGCGGATCCCGACGATCCGCTCGCCGTCGCCGCCGAGGCGGAGAACGCCGCCGTCTTCACCTACGGCGTCATCACCGCCTTCGTCGCCGCATCGCGCCGACGCACCGTCGCCGACTACGCGGACGCGCACCGGGCCCGCCGCGACGAGATCGAGCGGGCGATCGAGGCGGCGGGGAACACGCCACCGCTGGCCGCCGCCGGCTACACACTCGGCGTCGAGGTCACCGACCCGACCACCGCGGCCCGCGCGGCACTCGGCGCCGAGATCGACTGCACGGTGGCCTATCGCGCCCTGCTCGAGCAGGCCGACGACGAGACCGCACGCCGGATCGGCGTCGACGGGCTCTCGGAGAGCGCCGTGCGCGCCGCCCGGTGGCGGGTGGTCCTCCAGGAGAGCCCGGTCACGGTGGCGTTCCCGGGGTCTCCCGCGAACGGGTAGCCGGGCAGACCCGAACGAACAGGTGCGCCTGATCGATCAGGCGCGGGCGGCCCCCACCACCGCGTCGACCGCGGCGTCGACGGCGACCTCGGTGGCCTCACCGGTGAACCGGTCCCGGATCTCGATGGTGCCGTTGGCATATCCGCGGCCGACGACCACGACGGTCGGCATGCCGAGGAGTTCGGCGTCCTTGAACTTCACCCCGGGCGACGCCTTCCGGTCGTCGAGGAGTACTTCGAGACCGGCCGCGTCGAGGTCGGCGGCGAGCTGCTCGGCACCCGCGACGGCGGCGGCGTCCTTGTTGGCGATGACGAGGTGAACGGCGAACGGCGCCACCGACTTCGGCCAGCGCAGCCCTTTGTCGTCGTGGGACTGCTCGGCGATGACCGCGACCAGGCGCGACACCCCGACACCGTAGGAACCCTGCGTGAGGCGCACCGGCTTGCCGCTCTCGCCGAGGACGTCCACCTCGAAGGCGTCGGTGTACTTCCGGCCGAGCTGGAAGATGTGCCCGATCTCGATGCCCTTGGCGCTCACCAGCGGTCCGGCCCCGTCCGGCGACGGATCGCCGTCCCGGACCTCGGCCGCCTCGACCGTTCCGTCAGGGGTGAAGTCGCGCCCCGCGACGAGCCCGACATAGTGCCGGCCCGGCTGATCCGCGCCGGTGATCCACGAGGTCCCGTCGACCACGCGCGGATCCACGAGGTAACGGATTCCGTTCTCGGCCAGCGCCTTCGGACCGATGTACCCCTTGACCAGGAACGGGTTCGCGGCGAAGTCGGCGTCGGTGAGCAACTCGACCTCGGCGGGCTCGACGGAGGCCTCGAGTCGCTTGAAGTCGACTTCGCGATCGCCCGGAACACCGATGCCGGTGATCTCCCAGTCACCGCCCGGCACACGGAGTTTCACGAGCACGTTCTTGAGGGTGTCGGCGCCGGTGTACTGACCGTCGAGCGTCGCGTTCGCCCAGTCGACCAGGCTGTCGATCGTCGGGGTACCGGGCGTGTCGTGGACGACCGCCGCGGGCAGGTCGTCGTAGGGCAGCGGGTCGGGCGCGCGGGTGATGACCGCTTCGACGTTGGCGGCGTAGCCGGATTCGACGCATCGCACGAACGTGTCCTCGCCGACCGCCGACTCGGCCAGGAACTCCTCGGAGGCGCTGCCACCCATCGCGCCGGAGGTCGCGGCGACGATGACGTACTCGATCCGCAACCGCTCGAAGATCTTCTGATACGCCTCACGGTGCGCGTTGTAGGCGGTCTTGAGTCCGTCGTCGTCGAGGTCGAAGGAGTAGGCGTCCTTCATCACGAACTCACGTCCGCGGAGGATGCCCGCGCGCGGCCGTTCCTCGTCGCGGTATTTGGTCTGGATCTGGTAGAGGATGACCGGCATGTCCTTGTACGACGAGTACTCGCCCTTGACCAGCGTCGCGAACAGTTCCTCATGGGTCGGGCCGAGGAGCATGTCGGCACCCTTGCGGTCCTTGAGGCGGAAGAGCGAGTCGCCGTATTCGGTCCAGCGGTTGGTGGTGTCGTAGGGCTCGCGGGGCAGCAGGGCGGGCAGCAGGATCTCCTGGCCGCCGATGGCGTTCATCTCCTCGCGGACGACGTTCTCGATCGCCTTCAGCACGCGTAGACCGAGCGGCAGCCACGAGTACACACCGGGCGCGACTCGGCGGATGTAGCCGGCTCTGACCAGCAGCTTGTGGCTGGGGACCTCCGCGTCGGCGGGGTCGTCGCGCAGGGTCCGCAGGAACAGGGTCGACATGCGTGTGATCACGACAAACCAGCTTAGTTATGGTGTTGCGGTGCTCGTCATCCTGCCTCCCTCAGAGACGAAATCCGACGGCGGCCGCGGGGCTCCCCTGGATCTCGACACGCTGTCCTTCCCGGAGCTGAACCCGATCCGCAAACAGCTCGCCGAGGCCCTCGTCGCGCTGGCCGCCGATCTCGACGCCAGTCGTACTGCGCTCGGGCTCGGCGCGACCCAGCTCGACGAGGTCGACCGCAACGCCGAACTCTGGCTGTCCCCGACCCGGCCGGCGCTCGAGCGCTACACCGGCGTCCTCTACGACGCCCTCGACCATCGGTCGCTCACCCGGGCGGGCAAGACGAAGGCGGCCGACCGGCTGGCGATCGGTTCGGCGCTGTTCGGCGTGGTACGAGCACCCGATCCGATCCCCGCATACCGGCTCTCCGGCGGCTCCAAGCTGCCCGGCCTGCCGACCCTGGCGTCGCTGTGGAAGCCGGATCTGTCCCCCGCACTCGACGCCGTCGACGACTTCGTCGTGGATCTGCGGTCGGGTGTCTACCACCAGCTCGGGCCGGTACGGGGTGCGGTGACGGCGACCGTCATGACCGAACAGCCGGACGGCTCGCGCAAGGTGGTGAGCCACTTCAACAAGCACTACAAGGGCTTGATGGCTCGTGAACTGGTCCGTACGCGACGCACCGTGCGCGACATCGACGGTGTGGCCGCGGTTCTCGCCGATGCCGGGCAGCGGGTCGAGATCGAGGCGCCCGACCGGATCGTCGTGCTGACCGACTGACCCGGCCCCCGGACGTGCGTCGCTACTGCGCGTCGAACTCGAACAGGGTCGCGCCACCGGGCTCCACGGTCTGCAGGACGGTCGCCCGACGCGGCGTCACACGGTAGACCCACCACGGCGGCGGCCCGGCCGACGGCGCGCTGAAGTCCGCGGTCAGGGCGATACCGGACTCGTCGACGCGGCACGGCCACCCGTCGTTCGCCCACAGCTCGGCGAGTTCTGCGACTACGCCGGGCTCGGTGACCCGTCGCGCATCACCCTCGACGACGAGATCGGCCACGTCGAGGGCCACCGACAGGGTGCAGCGCGGGTCGCGGGCGAGGTTGTTCGCCTTCCGGGTCGTGGGACCGGTCTCGAGCCACAGCGCCCCCTGATGCCACAGCGCCCCGATGCCGGTGACGTGCGGGCTGCCGTCGGAGTTGATCGTGGCGATCCACCACGTGTGCCGGCCGGGGCCGCCGGTGCCGGGTGCCTGGGACACCCCGGCCGCCAGGCGCGCCGCGACGGGCTGCCAGTCGAGGGTGTCGATGTCGTAGAGCTCAGCGAGATTCTTGGCGTCCATGAAGGGACCGACCGTGCTCCCGCCGACAACTCATCGCTGGGTGTCGGGCCCCGGGGTGCGCGTCTCGGCGTCGACCCCTGCGTCGGCGGCTTCCTGCGCGGCCTGCCCCTCGGCGACCTGCTCGGGCGTGAACCGCATGAACAGCACGACGATCGCGGCGAGGACGGCGATCCCGGCGCAGGCGGCGAAGGCCAGACCGTAGCCCTCGGCCTGCGCCGCGAGCTGTGTGGGGTTCATCGTCTCCACCGGCGCGGTCGTGCCACCCTTCGACAGCGCGCGGGAGGTGACCATCGCGCCGACGACGACCAGGCCGACGGCGCCGCCGAGGTTCTGCGCGACCTGTGCCAGTGCCGTCAGCGGGCCGATCTCGGTGGTACCCACGCCGGCCACCACGGACAGGGTCAGCGGGATGACCGCCAGACCCACACCGAAGCCGATGACGACGACCGGGATGAAGATGCTCGGGAAATAGTCCGGCGAGTCGGTCGCGATCGACGATGCGTACAGACAGCCGATGAGGATCACCGCGCCACCGACCAGGACGAGCCATCGCGGCTGGATCATCAGCGCCAGCTTCGACGCGATCGCCGCGGCGATGCCCAGTCCGAACGCGAAGGGCACGACGGCGAGCCCGCTCTGGATCGGCGAATACTGCAGGATGCCCTGCAGATACAGCGAGATGAAGACCGCCATGCACATCATGATCATGCTGGCCAGCAGGATCGCGAGCAGCGCCGCGACGCGGGAGCTGTTGTCGAAGAGCGAGAACGGCAGCAACGGGTTCCGGGCGCGGCGTTCGACCACGATGAACGCGGCCAGGGCGAGGCCGCCGAGGATGAACGAGCCGACCACGACCGGCGCCGTCCAGCCGTTGGGTCCTTCGTTCACCGCGAGCACGAGCAGGGTGCAGCCGAGCGTGCCGAGGACCGCGCCGGGCACGTCGAGGGGCAGTCGTTCACCCTGGGATTCCCGCAGCGCGACAAATGCTCCGACGACGACGATCAACCCGATCGGCACGTTGATGAGGAAGACCAGTCGCCACGACAGCTCGGTCAGCACACCGCCGAGGATCAGCCCCGCCACCGACCCCACCCCGGTCATGGCCGCGTAGACGGCGAAGGCCTGGCTGCGCGGTTTACCGGGTGCGAAGGTGGTCGCGACCAGGGCCATCGCGGTCGGCGCCGCGATGGCCGCCGACGCACCCTGGAGGGCTCGCCCGGCGAGCAGGCTGGCCTCGTTCCAGGCCAGGCCACAGAGCAGCGACGTGAGCGTGAAGGCGACGACACCGACGATGAACATCCGCTTGCGGCCGAAGGTGTCGCCGAGCCGGCCGCCGAGGAGCATGAGTCCGCCGAATGCCAGGACGTAGCTGCTGATCACCCAGTTGGCGCTCGACTCCGACAGCGAGAGGGCGTCGCGGATGCTCGGCAGCGCGAGCGCGGCGACGGTGCCGTCGAGCACGACGAGCAGCTGCATCCCGGACAGCACCAGGATCGGCAAACCGAAGACCGGACGGAACTGCGCGGTATCCACCGTTCCAGTGTTCACGGTTCCGGTGTGCGCAGATCCGGGAGTCGACATAGAGAACGACCGTACCGGCCGATGGCAGGCACATGCCAATCCCCATTGATTCGGTCGGGCTCGGATCCGGTCAGGCCCGGATTCCGTCAGGCTCTCCCTCGGTGAACGCGGCCACGTCACCGATGACCACGATCGCGGGCGGCCGCAGTCCCTCGGCGTCGGCGACCTCGCCGGCGTGGGCGAGGTCGGTGCGCAGCAGCCGCTGCGTCGGCAGCGATCCGTTCTCGATCATCGCGACCGGGGTGTCGGGTCGCCGGCCGCCGTCGAGCAGTGCCCGGGCGAAGACCTCGACGCGTTCGACGGCCATCATCAGGACGAGGGTGCCCCGCAGCTTGCCCATCGCCGACCAGTCGATCAGCGAGTCGGGGTGGCCGGGTGGCACGTGACCGGAGGCGATCACGATCTCGTGCGTGACCCCGCGGTGCGTGACCGGGATCCCCGCGGATGCCGGCGCGGCGATCGAGCTGCTGATGCCCGGGACCACCGTCACCGGGACACCGGCGGCCACGCAGGCCTGGAGTTCTTCGAAGCCCCGCCCGTAGACATAGGGGTCTCCCCCCTTGAGACGGACGACGAACTTGCCCGCCTTCGCCTTCTCGACCAGGACGTCGTTGATGGCCTCCTGCTTCATCGCACGGCCGTACGGCACCTTGGCGGCGTCGATGATCTCGACCTGCGGGCCGAGCTCGGCGAGCAGCTCGGGGGGCGCGAGCCGGTCGGCGACCACCACATCGGCCTCGGCGAGGAGCCGCTGACCACGGACGGTGATGAGGTCGGGATCACCCGGTCCGCCACCGACGAGGGCCACGCCCGCGGCATGCGGGGCGGCGTCGTCGACGCTCAGTGAACCGTCGGCCAGCGCGCGGCTGATCGCGGCGCGCAACGCTGCCGACAGCTTGTGGTCGCCACCGGCGAGGACCCCGAACTGCACGTCGCGGTGGCGGCCGGACGCCGGCGTGACCGCGGTGCCGTGTCGGGCGTCGTCGGCGCGCACGCAGAACGTGTGCCTGCGCTCGGCCTCGGCGACCACCGCCTCGTTGACGGCGGGGTCGTCGGTGCAGGCCATCGCATACCAGGCGCCCTCCAGATCCCCGTCGACGTAGCGACGCTGGGTGACGCTGATACCGGGGAACGACTCGACGGCGGGCGTCGGGTCGAGTGCGACGACGTGGACGTCGGCTCCCGCCGCCACGAGGTTGGGCAGACGTCGCTGGGCGACGGACCCACCACCCACCACGACGACCCTGCGTCCGCGGAGGTCGAGGCCGACCAGGTAGTGCCCCTCTCCGGAGGGGAAGGCGTCGGGCCCGGGAACGTGCGGGGGCCCCGGGACATTCGACGAGGCGGAGTCAGGCTCGGACATGGGAGCTGACACTACCGGGACCGCTGATCCACAGCGGCGTCGGTTGATCTGCAGCGGCGTCGGTCACCGTCTCCGCTGCTCGCGTGCGCGCTGCCGTTCCAGGGCGCGTTCGCGCGACTCCTCGAACTTGCGCACCTTGACATCCATCTGCTCCAGGAACTCCGCGAGGAGTTCGCGGTAGTACTCACCGATGGGCCCGAAGTCGTCGCGTTCGAAGATGCGCCACTTCCGCAGGACCGGCATGACGACATCCGACATGTGTTGCGGCAGATCGTAGATACCGCCCTTGGCGATCAGCACGGCATTGCGCCGGAAGTTCGGCATCGTCGCGCCGGGCATCTGGAAGTTGGTCACGATCGCGTGGATGGCGGCCATGGTCTGGTCGGGGACGAGGTCGAGCGCGCCGGCGACGATGTTGCGGTAGAAGAGCATGTGCAGGTTCTCGTCGGCCGCGACACGTTGCAGCATCCGGTCGGCGATCGGGTCGCCGCACGCCTTTCCGGTGTTGCGGTGCGACACCCGGGTGGCGAGCTCCTGGAAACTCACGTAGGCGACCGCGAACAGCATGTCGAAGCTGTGGTCGCGCTGGCCGTCGTCGTCGGGCAACGGGTTGAATCCGGACGTCATGTGCGCCATGCGGATCTCTTCGAGCTCGACCGGGTCGACGCCACGGGTCACCACCAGGTAGTCCCGCATGACGATCGAGTGGCGGTTCTCCTCGGCGGTCCAGCGGCCCACCCACCAGCCCCAGGCGTCGTCGAGGGTGAAGTTGTCGGCGATCACCCGGTGGTAGGACGGCAGGTTGTCCTCGGTGAGCAGGTTGGTGATCATCGCGGCCTTGGCGACCTCGGAGAGCCGGGATTGCGAGGGTTCCCAGTCGTGTCCGCCCAGTGCCGCGAAGTTGCGGCCGTCGTCCCAGGGCACGTAGTCGTGGGGGTGCCAGTCCCGGGTCATCTTTATATGGCGCTCGACCTCGGTCTCGCACACCGGCAGCAGTTCGCGCAGCAGGTCCGAGCCGGTCATGCCGGGGTTGCCGAGGTCGGCGTCGGGGGGTCCGATGAGGGTTGTCACGTGCTCTCCTGGTCGGGGCTGGGGTCGTACCGTTTCACTCTGCGCGACGGGGCGGGTGGTGCTCGTGAGGCAAAAGTCCCGCCTGCATGGGGTCCGACGTCGCGAGTTGGCGACCCGCCGGATCCGGTACTTTCAGACCCATGGCCCCTGTCACGACGGATTCGCCCACCACCGGTCCGACCCCGTCCCCGGTTCGTGCCTACCTCGTCGACGACCACGAACTCGTCCGGCGTGGCCTGCGCGACCTACTCGGGACCGCGGACGACATCGAGGTGGTGGGCGAGGCCGCGTCGGTCGGCGAGGCCCTCGTCGGCATCCTGGCGACCAAACCCGACGTCGCCGTCCTCGACGTCCGGCTGCCCGACGGCAACGGCGTCGAACTGTGCCGGGACGTGCGCGCCGCCGAACCCGGGATCAAGTGCCTGATGCTGACGAGCTACGCCGACGACGATGCGCTGCTCGCCGCGGTCCTCGCCGGCGCCTCGGGATTCGTCCTCAAGCAGATCCTGGGCCACAACCTGGTCGCCGCGGTCCGGACCGTCGGACGGGGTGGGTCACTGCTCGACGACCGGTCCACGGCCGCACTGCTGGCCAAGCTGCGCGACGGCAAGCAGACCGAGAAGGACCCGCTCGCCGAGCTGACCCATCAGGAGCGCGAGGTGTTCGCCCTCATCGGCGAGGGTCTGACCAATCGGCAGATCGCCGAGCGGATGTTCTTGGCGGAGAAGACGATCAAGAACTACGTGTCCCGCATCCTGGGCAAGCTGGACATGCAGCGACGCACCCAGGTCGCGGTGATGGCGACCAGACTCCGCGACGGCAGGGCCTGAGCTATCCGAGGAGGGGCACCGACCAGGTGAGCGTCGTCCCGCCCCTGCGCGTGAGGACGCTGAACGTCCCGTCGCAGTCCTCGGCCCGCCGGGTCAGGTTCTCCAGTCCGCGGTAGGTGACGTCGGCACCGATGCCGATGCCGTCGTCGCTGATCTCGACGGTCAGCACGTCGTCGGCGGTCACCGAGACGGCGATGTGCTCGGCCCGCGCGTGCCGGAGGGCGTTGCTCAATCCCTCCCGCAGGACCGCGTCGATATGCGGTCCGAGCGCGTCCGGCACCACTGTGTCGACCGGGCCGTCGAACTCCACGCTCGGCGAGATCGACGCGTGCCCGGACAGTTCGGAGACGATGTCGATCACCCGCCGTCGCAGCGTCGGGTCGGCATCGGGTCCATAGGCCGTCTGCAGATCGAAGATCGAGGTGCGGATCTGCGCGATCGTGCGGTCCAGGTCGGTCATGATCTGCTCGAGGCGCGCTGTGGCGGCGGCGGGATCGGTGGTCCCGGCGAGCAGCGTCTGCACCGACATGCCGACCGCGAAGAGTCGTTGTATCACGTGATCGTGCAGGTCTCGGGCGATCCGGTGCCGGTCCTCGAGCACCTCGAGATCGCGGGCGATCTGCTGCTGTTCGGCGTAGACCACCGCCAGCGAGGCGACCTCGGCCACACCGGCGAGACCGGCGATCTCCTCGTCGTCCCAGTACGGGCGATTGCGGTGCGTGATCAGCATCCAGCCGAACGCGCCCGACGCGCGTTGCAGTGGCTGCACCGAGGTCCAGCGGGCGCCACGCCGGATGAGCGACTCCGCGATCTGCCCGGAGCGCTGCACCCGTAGAGACGTGGCATCCGGCGCGATGAAGGTGTCGACCTCCACCGGCTCCCCGGTGTGACCGCGCAGTTCCACCTCCCCGGCCAGCTCGGTGAACAGGTAGACATCGACGGCGCCGACCAGGTCGGCGACATCCGCGCACATGCGGGACATGGTGTCCGACAGTGCGATTCCGGCCAGCGGCTCCGACCCACGCCGGGCGAGGACCTGCATCCAGCGATGCCGGGTGCGGGCCCGCTCGAAGAGGCCCGCGTTGTCGACGGCGATACCGGCGGCGACCGCGAGTACCGCGACAACGGTCTCGTCGACCTCGGAGAAGTCCTCCGCGGACCGCTTCTCGGTCAGGTAGAGACTGCCGAAGACCTCCCCGCGCACCATGATCGGTGCGCCGAGGAACGTGTGCATGGGCGGGTGGTTGGCCGGGAAGCCGACCGAGGTCGGGTGCGCGCCGAGGTCGTGGATGCGGTGCAGGCGGGGTTCGTCGATGAGCAGCCCCAGTACCCCGCGTCCGACCGGCAGATGTCCCATGGTCGCCCGCTGGGCGTCGGTGATCCCGATGTGCACGAACTCACTCAGTCCGCCGTCGGGACCGCGCACTCCGAGGGCGCCGTACTGGGCGTCCACCAGACCGGCCGCGACCTCGACGATGCGCTGCAGCGCCCGGTCGAGCTCGACACCCTGACCGACGACGAGGACCGCCTCCAGCAGTTCCCGCAGCAACGCCGGGTCGTCGGCACCGTGGTCGGCGAGCGCGTCGAGGGTCTCGCGGAGCCGGTGGTCGAGCATCACGACGCCCCGGCGGTGTCACCGGCCCGGTCGGAGGACAGTGCCGGCGCCACCTCGGCGGCCCGGGATACGAAGCGGCACAGCGCCTCCGGGATCGAGGCCGGATGCAGATGCAGATACGAGGCGTGCACCGACGCCGTCGTGACCCCGTGCCTCGATGCCCGGCCCGAGGCATCCCGCCACGCCCAGGCGGGTGCGTGCGCGCCGTCGCCCACCCCGCTGCGGTGGAACTCGTGGCCCGTCACGCGTTCGCCGGTCCGGAAGAGGACCGAGTCGCTCACGGCGACGGCGTCGCGATAGCCGAGGGTCAGGGTGGGGCCGAAGTGGCCGGGGATGTCGAGGACGCCGCTCATCGGGTGCCCGTCCAGCTGGGCGCACAGGTACAGCAGGCCCGCGCATTCGGCGTGGATCGGACGACCCGCCGCGGCATGCGCACGGAGGTCGGCGCGCAGGAGTTCGTTGGCGGCCAGCGCCTCGGCGTGTTCCTCCGGGAAGCCACCGCCGATCACGACGCCGCCCGCATCCGCGGGCAGCCGATCGACGAGCGGGTCGAACACGACGACGCGCGCACCGGCGGCGGTCAGCATCTCGGCGTGCTCGGCGTAGCCGAAGGTGAACGCCGCTCCCCCGGCGACGGCGATGACCGGCGACTCGGTCGTCGCGGTACGGCGATGGGGCGCAACGGCTTCCGACGCCGACCACGCCGTCGCATCGGGCACCGATCGTGCGCGGGCGGCGGCCACGATGGCCGGCAGGTCGAGGGCGCCGCGCAGGTGTGCGGTCATCGCGTCCACCGCCGCGACCGCGTCGGCATTGCGTTCGGCAGCCGGGATCAGGCCAAGGTGGCGGGAGGGCACGGTCAGCGACGGGTGACGACGCAGCACGCCGAGAACCGGCAGTCCGACCCGGGCGGCGGCCTGTCTCAGCACCATTTCGTGACGGGGCGAGCCGACCCGGTTGAGGATGACGCCCGCGATCGACACCGAGGGGTCATAGGACAGGAATCCGTGCAGCACCGCGGCCAGTGACTGGCTGTGCCCGGCGGCGTCGACGACGAGGATCACCGGCGCGCCGATGATCGACGCGACGTGCGCGGTGGAGCCCACGCCGAGGGACCCGGCCCCGATGCCGCCGTCGTCGGAGCTGCCGTTGTCGTGGTCGACGATGCGACCGTCGAACAGGCCCATCACGCCCTCGACGACCGCGATGTCCGCACCCGCCGCGCCATGGGCGAACAGCGGCGCGATGCGTTCGGCGCCCACCAGATTCGGGTCGAGGTTGCGCCCGGGACGTCCCGCGGCCACCGCGTGGTAGCCGGGATCGATGTAGTCGGGACCGACCTTGAACGGGGCCACCCGGTGCCCGGCTGCCCGCAGTGCACCGATGAGGCCGGTGGTCACGGTCGTCTTGCCGCTACCGGACGACGGTGCGGCGATCACGACGGCCGGCGTCGAACCGCCGGCGGAGTTCACCATTCGATCCCCTTCTGCCCCTTGCGGCCCGCGTCCATCGGGTGGGCGATCTTGCGCATCTCGGTGACGAGATCGGCGGCGTCGACGAGTTCGGCCGGCGCACGCCGGCCGGTGATCACCACGTGCTGGCGTCCGGGGCGCCGCGCGAGGGTGTCGACGACCTCGGCGGTGTCGACCCATCCCCAGTGCAGCGGGTAGGTGAACTCGTCGAGGACGTAGAAGTCGTGTTCACCGGCATCGAGGCGGCGGGCGATCTCGGCCCACCCGGCCTGTGCGGCGGCGGCGTGGTCGTCGTCGTGGTCGGAGTTGGCGCGCAGCCACGACCAGCCCTGGCCCATCTTGTGCCATTCCACCGGTCCACCGGCGCCGGTCTCGGCGTGGACCCGGTCGAGGGCGAGCATCGTCGACTCCTCCCCGACCTTCCATTTCGCGCTCTTGACGAATTGGAACACCGCGACCCGCATGCCCGCGTTCCACGCGCGCATCGCCATGCCGAACGCAGCGGTCGACTTGCCCTTGCCGTCGCCGGTGTGCACCGCCAGGACGGGCTGGTTGCGGCGCTGTCGCGTCGTCAGCCCGTCATCGGGGATGCTGACCGGAACTCCCTGGGGCACTCGACTTCTCCTTGCCGGTTGCGGGTGGTGGGCGGTGACGGGTGGGCGGGTCGGTCCCGGACGGAGGGCTCAGGCCGCCCCGCGTGCGGGTGCCGGTCCGGTGAGGGCGGTGGCCGACAGCTCGTCCATGGGGATCAGGTCGGCACCGAGGTGAGCCGCCAGATCGCCGGCGAGTCCGAGCCGGACCATGCCCTGCTCGCAGTCGACGACCACGGACCCGATCCCGCGGCGGCGGATGCCGTCCGCGGCCTGCCGGGCGCGTGCCATCGCGCTGCGACCCGAGGCGTCGCGCCCGGAGGTGGCCCGTCCGTCGGTGAGGACCACCAGCAACGGCCGGCGGTCGGGCTCCGCGCGTCGACACCGCTCCACCACGTCGGCGGCCAGTTGCAGGCCCTCGCCGAGCGGCGTGCGGCCACCGGTACGGATCTCTTCGAGGCGACGCACCGCGATCTCGACGGATTTGGTGGGCGGCACCGCCAGTGTCGCGGCGGAACCCCGCGCGACGACCACGGCGACGCGGTCGCGGCGGGTGTAGGAGTCACGCAGCATCTCCACGCACAGCTCGGAGACCGCGGCCAGACGACGCCGCGCGGTCATCGAACCGCTGAGGTCGACGACGAAGACGACCAGGTTGGACTCCTGGCCGATCCGTTGCGCCGACCGCAGATCCGGCGCCGCGATACGCAGGCCGCCCGGCCGCCCGTCGTCGCCCCGTGTCGCCCGGCCGGCAGCGGCGAGCACGGTGCCGAACAGATGGACCGGTCGTTCGGCGTCGAAGTCGACGGCATGGGTGGTGTGCCCACGACGGCTGCGCGCCTTCGAGCGACGGCCCGGATCCCCGTCGCCGAGTCCGTCGACCCGCAGGGTCGGCATCCGACGACCGGTCGGAACAGACGCGGAGCCGAACGCGGGGCCGGGGGCGGTCTGCGGGACCTCGCCGTCGCCGGTCTCGGGCGCGGTGCCGGGATCCTCGGCGGTGTCGGTGTCGTGTGCTGCGCCGGGAGCCGTGGCGGTGTCGTTCGGCTCGGACGCCGGCGGATCGCCCCCGCCACCGGGCGGTGGCGTCTCCGGCGGTCCCGGGTCGTCGTCGGGTGAGTCGGGCCCGGCCGCGTCCTCACCCGCCGACATCGCCTCGTCGAGCTGGTCGGAGCTGAGTCCCGACTCGTCGAACGGGTTGCGGCGGCGCCGGTGTGGCAGTGCCAGCTCCACCGCCGCCCGGACGTCGACGTCTTCGACGACAACTGCTCCGCGCCAGGCGGCGTGGGCGAGCGCGGTCCGCGCCACGACGATGTCGCCGCGGAGTCCGTCGACGTCGAGGTGGGCGCAGATGCCGGCGATCCGGCGCAGTTCCCGGTCCGGGAGCTCGACGGTGCCCACGGCGGCGCGCGCCGTCGCGATGCGTTGCGTCAGTTCGTGTTCGGCGGCGGCGTGGGCGGCGACGAACGACTCCGGATCGGCGTCGTAGGCCATCCGCCGGCGCACCACCTCGACGCGTTCGTCGACCTCGCGTCCGGCCGCCACGTCGACGGCGAGCCCGAACCGGTCGAGCAGCTGCGGGCGGAGCTCGCCCTCTTCGGGGTTCATGGTCCCGACGAGCACGAAATCGGCCGCCTGGGTGTGCGACACACCGTCGCGTTCGATGGTGACCCGCCCGCTCGCCGCGGCATCCAGCAGGACGTCCACGAGGTGGTCGGCGAGCAGGTTGACCTCGTCGATGTAGAGGACCCCGCGGTGCGCCCGGGCGAGCAGGCCGGGGGTGAACTCCGCGCGGCCGTCCCGAAGGACCGAGGTGAGGTCCAGCGAGCCGATCACGCGGTCCTCGGTCGCCCCGATCGGCAGTTCCACGACGCGGCCTGCCGTGTCGTCCACCGACCCGGGCACGCTGAGCAACGGACCCAGGCCGCGCACGATCGTCGACTTCGCGGTGCCCTTCTCGCCGCGGATCAGGACTCCGCCGATACCCGGCGAGATGGCCGAGAGGATGAGCGCGAGCTTGAGCTGCTCCTGGCCGACGACCGCACTGAACGGGTAGCGCACGTCGGCAGCCAGATCGGCGGGGGCCGGGAGTTCACCGAGGGTGGTCATCGCGACCCGGCGCGGAGCATCGACACGTGGGGAATTCCGTCCTCGAGGTAGTCGTCGCCGTCGCGGGCGAAGCCGAACTTGCCGTACATCTCGGTGAGGTAGGTCTGGGCCTCGATCCGGCACGGGCGGTCCCCGACCTCGTCGAGCGCAGCGGTCATGAGGGTCGCCACGAGACCGCGGCCCCGATGGTTCCGCTCGGTGCAGACCCGCCCGATCCGGAAGACCTGCCCGCCGTCGGTCTGGGGTTCCTCGAGCAGTCGCAGCGTGGCCAGGACCGTACCCGCCCCGTCGGTCGCGTCCTCTCCGGCACCCTCGGGCGGGTCTGCACCGTCGGTGATCCAGAACTGTCTCGTGGTCGGCTCGAGGTCGCGTCCGTCGAGCTCGGGGTACGGACACGCCTGCTCGACGACGAAGACCTCGACCCGGAGCCGCAGGATCCGATACAGCGTGGCTGCATCGATGTCATCGGCCTGGGCGCGATGCACCCGCGGTACGGAGATCATGTGTCGTGGTTAGCACACAACGCGGCCGGACTTCATCTCCCGAGAGATCAGCCGGCGGTGGCGGGCGCGAGCCGGCCGGTCTCGGCGGGGGTCTCGTTGCGCTCGGTCAGCTGCAGCGACTTGTTCGTCCAGTCCCAGACCTGGCGGTACAGGTCCCGGTTGCCGTTCAGTTTCTGGCCGAAGGACGGGATGATCCCGGACAGCTTCGACGTCCAGCCCGCGTACTCCTCGGGGAAGCACTGCTCGAGCACCGAGAGCATCGCCGGGACGGCGGTCGAGGCGCCGGGCGACGCCCCCAGGAGGCCGGCGATCGTGCCGTCACCGGCCGCCACGACCGCGGTGCCGAACTCGAGCTGCCCACCGACGCCGGTCTTGCGGATGACCTGTACGCGCTGTCCGGCGGTGATGAGCTCCCAGTCGGCGCCGAGCGCGCGGGGGACGAATTCCGACAGCGTCTTGACCCGGTCGGCGGGGCCGGCGGCGAGCTCGCTGATGAGGTACTTGAGCAGGCCGAACTCCTTCGGCGCGATCGACATCATCGGGAGCAGGTTGCCCGGCTTGATCGACGCGGGCAGATCGGTGATCTTGCCGCTCTTGAGGAATTTGGGCGACCAGCCGGCGTACGGACCGAACAGCAGGCCGGGCTTGTGGTTGATGACGCGGGTGTCGAGGTGGGGCACCGACATCGGCGGCGCACCGACGGCGGCCTGTCCGTAGACCTTCGCGTGGTGCTCGGCGACGAGGTCGGGATTCGTGCAGCGGAAGAACTCACCGGAGACCGGGAATCCGCCGAACCCCTTGGCTTCTTTGATCCCCGACTTCTGCAGCAGGTGCAGTGCACCACCGCCGGCGCCGACGAACACGAACTTCGCGTGCACGGACAGCTTCTGGCCGGTCCGCCCGTTGCGGACCTTCACGATCCAGCTGCCGTCGGACTGCTTGGACAGGTTGGTGACCGAGTGGCCGAAGTAGATGTCGGCGCCCTGCGCGACGTAGTTGAGGAGCTGCTGGGTCAGTGCGCCGAAGTCGACGTCGGTGCCCTGGTCGAACCAGTTCAGTGCGACCGGGTCGGCGAAGTCGCGTCCGTGGGACATCAGCGGCAGCCGCTCGCTGAACTCGGCTGGGTCGTCGATGAACTCCATGCCCTCGAACAGGGTCTGCGAGGCGAGGTTGTCGTAGCGCTTGCGGAGGTACTTCTGCCCCTCCGCGCCGTGGGTGAAGGCGACGTGCGGGATCGGGTTGATGAACTCCGACGGGTCACCGAGGATGCCGCTGTCGACCGCGTGGGCCCAGAACTGGCGCGACACCTGGAACTGCTCGTTGATGGTGAGCGCCTTGTCGATGTTGACGTCACCGTCGGCCGTCTTCGGCGTGTAGTTGAGCTCGCACAGCGCCGAATGGCCGGTGCCGGCGTTGTTCCACGGGTCGCTGCTCTCCGCGGCGGCCGCGTCGAGCTGCTCGAACAGGCTGATCGACCAGTCGGGCTGGAGCTGCCGGAGCAGCGCTCCCAGCGTGGCACTCATGATTCCCGCACCCACCAACGCGACGTCGGTCGTGATCTCCGTTTTCGACACCTGGACTCCACTTCACCTGGTGGGACACTGTGACCTGAGTTCGTCGCGGCACGTCGTCCCGGATGGCACCTTCTCGACCGGGCACTTCTCACCCGATCCTTCTCAACCGCCATTGTCCAGCATGGCACGTCCCCCGACAGAATCGACCTGCGCAACTGTGTGCTGCACGACACCTGGGCAGTCGGTGACCTGTCACTATGCTGGCTGGCGTGAGCGTATCCGCCGCCGCCGACTGGCGGCCCGACCGATTCCTCGACGCCTACCGGCAACGCGTGCTCCCGCTGGGACCCGACCCCGACGGCGAGTCGCCGGTCACCGCGACCCTGGTGCGCCGCGCCGAGACGTCACCCGCACGCGGCGCGGTGCTCTACGTCCACGGCTTCACCGATTACTTCTTCCACGAGCCGCTCGCCGATTTCTTCGTCGACCGCGGTTACGCGTTCTATGCCGTCGATCTCCGGAAATGCGGACGTTCGCGGCAGTCGCACCACACCCCGCACTTCACCACCGACCTCGCGATGTACGACGAGGAGCTCAACGCCTCGTTGCGGATCATCCTCGACGAGGTGGGCCCTGACTGCCGGGTCGTGGTGGCCGGCCACTCGACCGGCGGCCTCGTCACCGCGCTCTGGCTCGACCGGTTGCGGCAGCGCGAGCCGGCCCTGCACGCCGCGGTCGACGGACTCCTGCTCAACTCGCCGTGGTTCGACCTGCAGGGCGACGCGGTCCTGCGCACGCTGCCGGTCACACTGCTGATCAAGGCGGTCGCCGCCGTCGCGCCGACAAGGGTGATCCCGAAAGAACTCTCGCAGGCCTACGGCGAGAGCCTGCACGACAGCGCCCACGGCGAGTGGAACTATGACCTGTCGGCGAAACCGCTCGGCGGATTCCCGGTCACCTTCGGTTTCCTCGACGCGGTGCGCAGCGGCCAGCGCCGCCTGCACCACGGTATCGACGTCGGCGTCCCCGCCCTTGTATTACGTTCGGACAAAACGCATTTCGCCAAGACCTACTCCCCGTCCACCGATCATGCCGATGCCGTCCTCGACGTCACCCACATCGCGCGCTGGAGCGGTTGTCTCGGCGGCCGGGTGACCGCGGTGCCGATCCCCGACGCCCGGCATGACGTATTCCTCTCCGTCGCGCATGCTCGTGAGCACGCCTACCGCGAGGTCGACCACTGGCTGTCCGCCGTCCTCTCAACCGAAAGCGAGAATCCCCCATGACCGCCACACAGGTCGTCGACCTGGCCATCA
The DNA here is from genome assembly GCF_057770005.1 of Gordonia sp. G4. Taxonomy (NCBI): domain Bacteria; kingdom Bacillati; phylum Actinomycetota; class Actinomycetes; order Mycobacteriales; family Gordoniaceae; genus Gordonia; species Gordonia sp. G4. Next base: position 3,849,571 of record NZ_CM173442.1, on the reverse strand, counting down.
TCGGCTCCGGGAGCGGCAACGCCATCCCCGACGACCGGTTCGCGGACAAGACCCTCGCGATCTTCGAGGAGGGCGTCTACGGCGGCACCTGCCTCAACGTGGGCTGCATCCCGACCAAGATGTTCGTCTACGCGTCCGAGGTGGCCGAGATCGCCACTCACGGCGCGCGCCTGGGCGTTCACGCCAAGGTCGACTCGGTCGACTGGCCGGGCATCGTCGACCGCGTGTTCGGCCGCATCGACCCGTTGTCGCAGGGCGGCAAGGAGTACCGGGTCGACCGCTGCGACAACATCACCGTCTACGACTCCCATGTGGAGTTCGACGGGCGGGACGACGACGGCCGGTACCGGCTGGTCACGAGGGACGGCGACACGGTCCTCGCCGCCGAGGTGGTGCTGGCGGCCGGCTCGCGCGCGGTCATCCCCCAGGTCATCGCCGACTCGGGCGTCACCTACTACACCAACAACGACGTGATGCGTCTCGCCGAGCTGCCCGAACGCCTGATCATCGCCGGAAGCGGTTACATCGCCGCGGAATTCGCGCATGTCTTCGGCGCGCTGGGTTCCCGCGTGACGGTCATCGCGCGTGGACCGGCATTGCTGGGCAAGCAGGACGCCGACATCTCCAACCGCTTCACCCAGGTGGCCGGGGAGAAGTGGGACGTGCGCCTGGAGACCACGATCACCGACGCCGAGGACCTGCCCGACGGCGGTGTCCGCGTGGGGCTTTCCGACGGCACCTCACTCGAGGCCGACGTACTCCTGGTCGCGACGGGCCGCCGGCCCAACGGCGACCGGCTCAACCTCGGTTCCGTCGGCATCGAACTCGACGAGGAGGGCCGCGTGCGCTGCGATGCACACGGCCGCACCGCCGCCCGCGGCGTGTGGACCCTCGGCGACGTCAGCTCGCCCTACCAGCTCAAGCACGTCGCCAACCACGAGCAGCGGGTCGTCCAGGCCAACCTCCTGAAGGGTTGGGACGCAACCGATCTGGACTCCTTCGACCATCGGTTCGTACCGGCCGCGGTGTTCACCCACCCGCAGATCGCGTCGGTGGGGCTGACCGAGGCCCAGGCGCTCGACGCCGGCCTCGACATCGCCGTCAAGGTCCAGGCCTACGGCGACGTCGCCTACGGCTGGGCCATGGAGGACACCACCGGATTCTGCAAGCTGATCGCCGAGCGCGGCACCGGCCGGCTGCTGGGCGCACACCTCATCGGTCCGCAGGCACCCACCGTCATCCAGCCGGTCATCCAGGCGATGCACTTCGGACAGACCGCACACGAGCTGGCCCGCGGGCAGTACTGGATCCACCCGGCGATGCCCGAGGTCCTCGAGAACGCGCTGCTCGGCCTGGAGATCTGACGGCGCCGGCGAGACCCTCAGAAAATGGTTGAGCGCAGGGCGATCTCGCTGGCGAGGGCCGGAGCGGCGTGCTGCGGAATCCAGTGGTCCACGCCGGCGAGTTCGCAGAAACGGAAGTCGCCGTAGACGTACCGCCCGCTCCCCTGCGCCTGTTCGCGACCCAGCGCGGTGTCGGCGTCGCTCCACAGCAGCGTCGTCGGGATCTCCACCGGCGGGCAGGCCATCGTCGCCTTGATGTCGCCGGTGAAGTTCGCGCGGTACCAGTTCAGCGCCGCGGTCAGGGCGCCGGGCTCCCGCAGCGGGGCGAGCTCGTCCTCGGTGATCCCCACGGCCCGCAGCTGCGCACCGTCGTCGGCGAGGAGCTTCTCCTCTGCCCCGTCGGCGACGAAATCGAGGATGTACGAGGAGCGTTCGCGCTGGTCGCTGCCGGCGAGCGCGTCGCGCATCGCCGACGGATGCCCGGTGCTCCCGACGACGAGTCCGGTGAACCGGTCGGGGTACTTCCCGGCGAGATGCCACGCGAGGATGCCGCCCCAGTCGTGTCCGACGAGGATCGCGTAGCCGATGCCGAGCGCGTCGAGCACGCCGATCGCATCGGAGACGAGGTGGGTGAGGTGGTAGTCGTCCACCTGGGACGGCCGCGCGCCCGGGCTGTACCCGCGCTGGTCGATCACGAGGGTGCGCAGGCCCGACTCGTGCAGGCGCGGCAGAACCTGGTCATAGCAGCTTCCGTTCACCGGGAAGCCGTGCAGCAACAGAACCCACGGGCCGGCCTCCGGCCCCCCGATCCGGACGTCGAAGGTGAGGCCGTTCACGGTCACCTGACGGTGATCTTCAGTCATTGGGCAACGATAACCCGTTCGCAGGATCGCAGCGCCTACAGAGCATCGAGGTGGTGCCGGATGATCGGCGGATTGCGCGGCGGCCCTTGTTCGATGAGACGCGTCACGGCGTCGAGGTCGAGATGTTCGGTGACGAGGTCGGCCATCTGGTCGACCTGCCGGCGACGTTCGGCGTCGACATCGGTGTCCGGTGCCACGCGGAACCCGCGCACCCCGGCCTCGGTCGCCACGTCGGTGAGGAGACGGCGACGGAAGTCGTTGCACGCCAGCAATCCGTGCCAGTGCGTACCCCGTAGGGCCCCCCGGATCGCGCCCTCCGGTCCGTGCCGGTCGTCGACGATCCACGTGTCCTCCGCCGAGCGGGTCACCCGTCCGTGATGGATCTCGTAGCCGCTGATCGCGACCGCGACCGCGGACGCCGGGTCACCGGCCGATCCGCCGGCGCCGGTGACCTGCCGCACGGTCTTGTCGGCGTCGAACTCGATGTCGAGGTCGAACAACCCCAGCCCGGGCACACGCCCGCGACCGGATTCGACCCGGTCGTCGAGTGTTCGGCCGAGCATCTGGAATCCGCCGCAGACGGCGACGATCGGACGTCCGCGGGCGGCGCGTTCGGTCAGCGCCTCCCCGATGCCGCGCGCCCGGACCCAGTCGAGGTCGGCGACGGTGGCCCGGGTACCGGGCACGACGACGAGGTCGGCGGCCGCCACCCCGGCCGGGTCGTCGACCCAGGTGACGTCGACACCGGGTTCGCAGGCCAGCGCCTCGACGTCGGTCGAGTTCGATATCCGCGGCAGCCGGATGGCCGCAACACGCAACCGGGCGCCCACCGTCGGGCCGGACTCGGTGAACGAGCGCGGTGGCCCGACGCGTCGGCCGACGGGTGCGGCGAGGGAGTCCTCGGCGTCGAGCCACAGGTCGTCGGCGAACGGCACGACACCGAGCGTCGGCCGTCCCGTGATCGCCTCCACCTGGCGGAGCCCCGGTTCGAGGATCGAGGGGTCGCCGCGGAACTTGTTGATCACGTACCCGGCGATCAGGCGCTGGTCGGCGTCGTCGAGAACCGCGGTGGTCCCGAACAGGTGTGCCAGCGAGCCACCCCGGTCGATGTCGGTCACCAGCAACACCGGAAGTCGAGCCGCCTGTGCGAGACCGAGATTGGCGATGTCGTTGGCGCGCAGGTTGATCTCCGCGACCGAGCCCGCACCCTCACAGATGACCACGTCGAAATCGCGTCGCAGACCGGCCAGTTCGTCGGCGACGACGGCACGCAGTCGTGCCCGCCACTGCAGATAGTCGGCGGCCCCGACGTCGCCGGCCGGGCGGCCGCGCAGGATGACGTGCGAGCGGCGGTCGCTGCCCGGCTTCAGCAACACCGGGTTGAACCGGGTGGACGGCTCGAGTCCGCACGCGAAGGCCTGCAACGCCTGCGCGCGACCGATCTCGCCGCCGTCGAGGGTGACCACCGAGTTGTTCGACATGTTCTGCGCCTTGAACGGCGCGACGCGCACGCCGGTTCGGTGCAGCGCCCGGCACAGCCCGGCGACGATCAGGCTCTTCCCGGCATCGCTGCTCGTACCGCCCACGAGCACTGCGCCACCGACTGCGTCCACCCGGACAGCCTAGTGGTGGCGTCGTTCACACGGCGCACCGTTCGCCTCGCGGCGCGGTGGCGCTGGATACAGTGGCCCATCGAAGGGGTCAGCAGTCGTGCACAGCAATGGGGGGTCGTCGGACGTGGAGGTCGTGAAGCCCGGATCCGTGTTCGCCGGGTATCGCGTTCTCTCGCTGCTCGGGCACGGCGGCATGGGACAGGTCTGGCTCGTCGAACATCCGACCCTTGGCCGGCGCGAGGCACTCAAGATCATCTCGCCCAATCCCGCCGACCCCAGCTTCGCCGAGCGGTTCCGCAACGAGGCCCGCACCGCGGCGGCACTCGATCATCCCGGCATCGTGACGGTCTACACGCACGGCGTGGAGAACGGCAGTCCGTGGTTCTCGATGACCTACCTCGACGGCGACGACCTCACCGCCGTACCGATCCTGCCGGTCGCGGATGTGGTGACCATCGTCGGCAAGGTCGCCGATGCCCTCGACTACGCGCACACACAGCGCGTCATCCACCGCGACATCAAACCCGCGAACATCGTGATCGCGCGGGGGTCCGACGGCAGGATCACGCGGGTCACCGTGCTCGACTTCGGCATCGCCCGCCTGATGGACGGCGCCAAGATGACCGCCACCAATCTGTTCGTCGGCACCCTCGCCTATGCCGCACCCGAGATCCTCACCGGCGAGGCGGCCATACCGGCGTCGGACCAGTACGCGCTCGCGTGCACCACCTTCCAGCTGCTCACCGGATCACAACCCTTCCCCGGCCAGACCCCGATGGCGTTGATCGCCGGCCACGTCAACGCACCCCCACCGCGGATATCCGGGCGTCGACCCGATCTCGAATATCTGGATCCGGTGTTCGCCCGCGCCCTCGCCAAGAACCCCGCCGACCGGTTCTCGTCCTGTTCCGAGTTCGCCGCTGCCCTCGCCCGGGCCGTCGAGACCGCACCGACGGCGTCCACGCCGCCGTTCGGGCAGCACCAGCCCCCGGGTCGCCCCCAGCAGCTTCCCCCACCCAGCATCCGCCCACCCAGCACGCGCCGGTACACCCCGCCGCTGCCCACCGGGCCCCACCGCCCGGCGGCGGTCAGTACGCACCGTTCCCCGCCTACGGTCCCGGCGGCCCGCGTCTCGGCCATCCGACCGGACCGCATGGGCCCGGCCCCGGGCAACGGGGAGCCGGCTCGCGGACCGCATGGATCATCGCCGCGGTCCTCGGTGTCATCGTCCTCGTCGTCGGGGTCGTCGGAGCCGCCATCGCCCTCGGCGGATCGGAGTCGGATTCCCCGACGACGGTCGCCGGGTCGTCGACGTCGGGGCCCAGCGCGTCCGGTTCCCCGGCCGGCAGCGGCACCTTCGATTCCATCGCGTCCAGCGGGGACAGCACGTGCGCGGTACGCGACGGCCGGCTGTACTGCTGGGGCGGCAACGAGCGGGGCACGCTGGGCGACGGCACGACCACCGACCGCCCGCGGCCCGTCGCGATCACCGGCATCTCCGATGTGTCCGCGGTCAGCATGGGCGGTCTCGGAACCACCTGCGCGATCAGTTCCGGCGACCTCTACTGCTGGGGCTACGGTGTCGGACAGCCGGGCCAGAACGTGCCGCTCCCGACGAAGGTGACCGGCCTGTCACGGGTGTCGGCGGTGTCGGTCGGGTTGACGATCTGCGCGATCAGCGACGGCGACGCCTACTGCTGGCGCAACAACGCCAGCGGGCAGGTGGGTAACGGCAGCACCGGCTCGGTGGACGTGCCGACCCGCGTCGCCGGGTTGACGGACGTGACCGCTGTCTCCACCTCGCACACCACCAGCTGTGCGATCGCCGGCGGCTCCGCGTACTGCTGGGGCAACAACCGGGAAGGCCAGATCGGTGACGGCACCACGATCGACCGCCTGACCCCGACGCGGGTTCTCGGTCTCGATTCGCCGACGTCGATCAGTGCGAGCCTCTACTCGACATGTGCGGTGGCCGGCTCCGGCGGCGTGTTCTGCTGGGGCCAGAACACCAGCGGCCAGCTCGGCGACGGCACCGAGCAGAACCGGCGGACCCCGACCCGGATCGACGTCCGCGGGGCCACCGAGGTGTCGACCGCGGCGTACGGCGGATGCGCCGCCGCCGGCAGTTCCGCCTATTGCTGGGGTTCGCGCAGCGATCAGCCCGACAAGAGCCCGGACCGCGTCAACGGCCTGTCCGGGGTCACCGAGGTCACCACCGGGTCGGCGAACGTGTGCGCCGTCGCCGACGACGAGATGTACTGCTGGGGCCTCAACGGGAAGGGTCAGCTCGGCAACGGGACGACCACGACGAGCAGCGAACCGCAGCCCGTCCGGTTCCCCGCCTGACTCCTGGTCGGCCTGACCTCTCAGTTGTCGGGAAGGGTGAGGACCTCGGCTCCGTCGTCGGTGACGACGAGGGTGTGCTCGAACTGCGCGGTCCACCGGCGGTCGGCGGTCACGACGGTCCAGCCGTCGTCCCACATCTCCCATGGCAGCGCGCCGAGGTTGATCATCGGCTCGATGGTGAACACCATCCCCGGTTCGAGGACCGTGTCGACGTTCGGCTCGTCGTAGTGCAGCACGATCAGCCCGTTGTGAAAAGTCTCACCGATGCCGTGGCCGGTGAAATCGCGCACGACCGTGTAGCCGAAACGATTTGCGTAGGACTCGATGACCCGTCCGACGACATTCAGCTCGCGGCCCGGCTTCACGGCCTTGATGGCCCGTTCGGTCGCGATCCGGGTCCGTTCGACGAGATCGACGGCCTCCTGGTCGACGTCGCCGGCGAGGAAGGTCGCGTTGGTGTCACCGTGCACACCGTGGATGTAGGCGGTGACGTCGATGTTGACGATGTCCCCGTCCTCGATCACGGTCGAGTCCGGGATGCCGTGGCAGATGACCTCGTTGAGCGACGTGCAGCACGACTTCGGGAAGTCCTTGTAGCCCAAGGTCGACGGGTACGCGCCGTGATCGATCATGTACTCGTGCGCGATCGCGTCGAGTTCATCGGTGGTCACGCCCGGGGCGACGGCCTTGCCCGCCTCGGCGAGCGCGTTGGCCGCGATCTTGCTCGCGATGCGCATCTTCTCGATGGTCTCGGCCGTCTGCACCCAGGGTTCGTGCCCTTCGTCGACCGTCGGCTTCCACACGTACTCGGGACGTTCGATGGAGTCGGGCACGGACCGGATGGGCGACACGATCCCCGGCGTGAGGGCACTACGAACTGGCATGCGTCCAGACTATCGCTGCCCGTCGCGCCGAGGCCCGTGGGCGGACCACGGACCGATCGCCATTAAGCTCGCCGGGAGGAGCCGACGGCGGCGTCGGGCCGACGATGGAGGTGGTGACGCGGTGCGGACCAGGGGGTTGCGGGCGGCGCTCGTGATGGTGCTGACCGTCCTGAGCCTGTCGGCATGCTTCGTCACCCCGATCGAGCAGGACCGGCACTCGCCGGGTGCGTCGCTGCGCTCCGGTCCGCAGACCGCCACACTCGCGGAGTCCGACGTCACCCCCGTCGTCGAGAATCCCGCCCCTCGGCTGCCCGCCACCGTCGACTCACTCCGGTACGGCGACGTGACCGTCGGCGACGCCGACCGGATCATCGCCGTCGACATCAACGGGACCCTCGGCAACATCGTGTACGCCCTCGGACTCGGGTCCCGCGTGGTGGGGCGCGACACATCCACCGCCTTTCCCTCGGCGAGGTCGCTGCCGGTGGTCACCAACCGCGGACACAGCCTCAACGCGGAATCCGTTCTCGCACTCGACCCGAGCGTGCTGCTCGTCAGCGAGTCGACCGTGCCGACCACCGCGGTCGACCAGATCCGCGACTCCGGGGTCGCCGTTGTGGTCTTCCCGGCCGCCCGCGATCTCGAGTCGAACGACACCCTGATGCGCTCGGTCGCCGCCGCGCTCGGTGTCCCCGACGCGGGCGAGAAGCTCGTCGCCCGGACCGACGCCCAGATCGAGGAAGCGCGCGAACTGGTGCCGGACCCGTCCGGAGATCCCACGATGGCGTTCCTCTACATCCGTGGACGCAACCTGCTGCTGCTGGCCGGGCCCGGATCGGGCGCCGACGACCTGATCGAGGCGCTCGGCGGCCGGGATGCCGGTGCGGCTGCCGATCTCACCGGCGCGTTCACCGCGATCAGCGCCGAGGCCATGATCACCGCCGACCCGGACGTCATCCTCGTGATGACCCAGGGCGCGGCGACGGTCGGCGGACCCGCTGGGGTCCTGACGTTGCCGGGTGTGGCCGACACCGAAGCCGGCCGCAACTCACGGGTCGTCCAGATGGACGAGACCCAGATCCTGGCGTTCGGACCCGAGGTCGGACTCGTGCTCGGCGCCCTCGCGAGGTCGATCTACGCATGACCGACCCGGCACCCACCCGGACGACGACAGCGCCGGCGACCGAACCGACCACCGCGTCGACGGCCTTCCCCTCCCCCGGTGACACACCGCATCGGGTCCGCGACCTCACCGTGGTCACCGTGATGCTGGTCGCCACCGTCGTACTCGTCATCGTGTCGGCCGGCACCGGCAAGGTGTCGGTACCGCCGCTCGAGGTACTCGGCAGCATCGCCCACCACTTCCACCTCGACCTGGGACCGCTTCCGTCACACCCGAACGGCGAGGGCGCGCTGTGGAATGTGCGATTCCCCCGCATCGTGCTCGGACTGTTCGTCGGCGCCGCACTCGGTGCCGCGGGCTGCCTTCTCCAGGGTGTGCTCGCGAATCCGTTGGCCGAGCCGGGCATCATCGGCGTCTCCTCGGGCGCCGCGGTCGGCGCCTGCCTGATGATCGTGCTGGCCGGAGGGACCGCCGGAGTCGGTGGCGCCGCGGGCAATTGGGCTCTCGCCGGTGCCGCGTTCGTGTTCGGTCTGATCACGGCGGCGGCGGTGTACCTGTTGTCCCTCCGGGACGGCTCGTCGTCGGCGATCATGCTCGTGCTCACCGGCATCGCCGTCAACGCGTTCGCCGCCGGGATCATCGCGTTCCTGACCTTCGTCGCGACCACCGCCGCCCGCGAGCAGATCATCTTCTGGCAGCTCGGCTCGCTCGCCGGACGCACCTGGAGCGAGATCTGGGTCGTGGCACCACTCGTCGTCGCGGGTGTCGCCGCCTGCCTGTTCCTCGTCCACAAGCTCGACCTGCTGGCCCTCGGCGACATCCAGGCCGCCTCCCTCGGCGTGAACGTCGAAGCCGTCCGTCGCCAGGCGATCGTCCTGACCGCGGTGTTGACCGCCGCCGCGGTCGCCTTCGCGGGGATCATCGCCTTCGTCGGCCTCGTGGTACCCCACGTGATGCGCCTCATCGTCGGACCGCGCCACGCGATCCTGCTGCCCACCAGCGTCATCGGCGGGGCCCTGGTCATCACCGCCGCCGACCTCGCCGCCCGGACGATGCTCGGTGACGCCGACCTCCCGCTCGGCATGTTCACGTCGCTGATCGGCGGTCCGGTGTTCTTCATCCTGCTGCGTCGCAGCCGTCATGCGGGTGCCGGATGGTGACCGCCGAGACCCCGGCCACGACGGTCCTGGGCATCCGCGCAGAGGATGTCTCGGTCGTCCTCGGCGGGCGCGAGGTGGTCCGCGGGGTGTCCCTCGACGTCGGGCCGGGTGAACTCGTCGCCCTGGTCGGACCCAACGGATGTGGCAAGTCGACGCTGCTGTCGGCGCTGTCGGGCACCCGCACGCCACAGCGGGGACACATCGAGGTCGACGGGCGCGACGTCACGTCGACCTCGATGCGCGAACTCGCGCGCCACCGCTCCCTGGTGACGCAGCAGAACCGGGTCGACACGCCCTTCACCGTGGCCCAGGTCGTCGCGATGGGCCGGTACCCGTGGCTGCGGACACCGCGCGCCGCCGACTCCCCCGCCGTGATCGCCGACGCGATGGCGCTGTGTGAACTCGGCGACATCGCCGACCGCCCGTTCGGACAGCTCTCCGGCGGCCAGCAGGCACGCGTCTCCCTGGCTCGCGCACTCGCCCAGGACACTCCCGTGATGATGCTCGACGAGCCGACCGCGGCCCTCGACATCCACCACCAGGAGCAGGTGCTCGACATCCTGCGCATCCATCGCGACGCGGGCAACGCGGTGCTGCTGGTGGTGCACGACCTGACTCTCGCGGCGGCCTACGCCGACCGGGTGGCCGTGATGAAGGACGGCCGGTTGCTGGCGAGCGGACCGACGTCCGAGGTGATGACCGTCGACCTGCTCAGCCGCACCTACGATCACCCCGTCGAGGTCATCGAGCACGCCGGTCGACGGGTGGTCCTGCCCGTCAGGGCAGAGGGCGCACCGCGTACCCCGGTCCGAGACCACCGAAGAAGTCGCGGGTGACGGCCACCGCGTTGTTCGAGTCCCCGCCACCCACGACGAGGGTCGCGAAGGCGATGTCGCCGCGGTAGCCGGCGAACCAGGCGTGTGACCCGCCGGCGAACTCCGCCTCACCTGTCTTGCCGAACACCGCTCCCTGCCCGTCGATCACCGATGCCGTACCGCTCGTGATCACGGCCCGCATCATCGGGCGGAGCTGGTCGTAGACCTCGGGCGCCATGGTCGGCGTCGGCCCCTCGACCTTCGTGGGCTTGTCCAGGATGAGTTGCGGCACCGGCGCCTTGGTGCCGTTCGCGACGGTCGCTGCCACGAGCGCGAGGCCCAGCGGCGAGACGAGCACCTTGCCCTGTCCGAAGCCGTCCTCACTGCGGGCGACGAGTTCGTTCTCGATCGGCACCGACCCGGACACGGCGTCGAGGCCGGCGATCTCGTACTGCTGTCCGATGCCCATCGCAGCCGCGGCGTGCGCGAGGTCCGACGGACCCATCTGGCTGGCGAGCTTGGCGAACGTGGTGTTGCACGACTGCGCGAACGCTCGCAGCATCGACACGGTGCCGAGCGAGAAACCGTCGTAGTTCGGGATCAGGCGCGGCCCGATCTGGATCGCACCGGGACATCCGACGGGGGTGTCGGGGGTGGCCATGCGTCGGCTGATCGCGGCCGCGGCGGTCACCATCTTGAACGTCGAGCCGGGCGGGTACAGACCGGTCGTCGCGATGGGACCCTGCCGGTCGGCGGCGGGATTCTGCGCAACCGCGAGGATCCGTCCGGTGGACGGTTGCACGGCCACGAGCGCGATCTGAAAACGGTTGGTGGCATTGACCGCTCGCTGGGCCGCGTTCTGCACCGTCCGGGACAGGCTCAGCGAGACCGCCGGCGCGGGGTCGGGGTCGTGATCGGCGAGCACGTCGGCGTCGAGGCCGTTGGGATTGACCGTGACCACGCGCCAGCCCGCGCGTCCCGACACCTCGGAGTCGACGACCTTCTTGACCTCGGTCAGCAGTGCGGGCGCGAATCTCGGGTCCTCGGGGACCAGTTCCGCCTGTTCATTGGTCACCACGCCGGGGATCGCCAGCTGGTCGCGCAGTCGGTCGAACTGCTCGTGCGAGAGCCGGGCGAGCGGGTACTGCTGCCGGTTGGCGGTGACCTGTTCGGTGATCGTCTGCTCGTCGAGCGACGGGCTGAACCGGCGCAGCACCGCCACCGCGGCGGTCACCGACTCGGCGATCGACGCTCCTTGTTCGGCGGCGGCGACCGGGTCGAAGTTGACGCCGACGACGCTGCCGTTGACCATCACCTCCGAGCCGTCGGCCTCGTTGACCGTGGCGCGCGGCGCCTCGACGATCTGGAGCGAGAGCCGTTGGTCCGCACCGAGTTTCGGATGGATGTTCGTCGACGCCCAGCGCACCGCCCAGCCGTCGTCGGAGCGGCCCATCCGCAGGGTGGCGTCATAGGTCCAGTCGCGACCCCGCGGCAGCGCCCACTGGTAGTCGACGTCCACCTCGGCGGTGTCGCCGGTGACGCGAACCCGGCCGGCCTGCGACTCGAGCGCCTCGGCACCCAGACCGGCCCAGGCCGACTCCATCGCGGACTCCGCAACGCCGGGGGCGTCGGTCAGTGCGGCCGCGGAGGCGACCTCACGGTCGGCATAGGCCTGGAGGAAGCGTTCGGCGGCGCGGCGCGGGCCGTCGTCCTCGGAGGCCGAACAGCCGACCGTGGCCACCGTCACGGCAGCACACAGCGCGACGATCACCGCCGGGGTCCATCGAGTTCGCATGCGCCACATCGAGGTCGAGTCTAGGGTGGCGCGGTCGGATTCCCGCGACGCCACGCGGCAGGGCGGTCAGTCGACGAGGACGGTCGCGAAGGTGCCGACCTCGGTGAATCCGATGCGCTCGTACACTGCCCGCGCGGTGACGTTGAAGCCGTTCACGTAGAGACTGGGGATACGCCCGTGCGCGGCGACGGCCTCCGCGACGGCGGCGGTGCCGCCCAGCCCGAGCCCCTCGCCACGACGGTCGGGAGCGACCCAGACACCCTGGATCTGGCCGACCCGGCGGGACAGCGAGCCGATCTCGGCCTTGAACACCACGTCGGGGCCGTCGAACCGCGCGAACACCCGCTGCGCGGTGATGAGCGAGGCGAGGCGACGCCGGTAGGACCGGCCGCCGTCGCCGGCCGTCGGATCGACACCGACCTCGCCGATGAACATGTCGATGGCCGCGGGCATGTACGCGTCCAGGTCGTCGAGGGTCACCAGCCGCACCAGGGGGTCGGCGGGTACCGCCGAGCAGGTGGTGAGGGCGAGCAGCGGCTGCACCGGTCTGACCTCTCGCGCCGGACCCCACACCGGCTCGATCTGGTCCCACATCTGCAACACGAGTTCGGCGCGGCCGACGATCGACGAACACGCCCGCGGCGCGGCGACGGCGCGGTCGGAGAAGTAGTCGAGATCGCCCGGCGACCCGACGAGCGGGATCAGATTCGCGCCGGAGAAACAGAGCGACGACGCCGGATTGTGCGCCGTCCACAGCTCACCGCCGAGGAGGCGGGGGTTGATCCCGTGGGTCTCGAATCGGGCCGCCACCATGCACATCGCCACCGGGTCGGAGGTGAGGACACGTTCGACGGCAGCCGCATCACGAGCGCCGAGCGGCTTGTCGCCCAGTAGCTTCAGCAACGCCGCTCCTCCTCTCCGGGTTTCCGCCGACCTACGAAACGGTCACCACGGGCGCGCCCACAGTTGTACCGTCTCCAGTTTCTCCTGATTCCTCGGCGATCCGCAGCGCTTCTTCGATCAAGGTCTCCACGATCTGCGCCTCGGGGACGGTCTTGATGACCTCACCCTTGACGAAGATCTGACCCTTGCCGTTGCCGGATGCGACGCCAAGGTCGGCTTCCCGGGCTTCGCCGGGACCGTTGACGACGCACCCCATCACGGCGACGCGCAGCGGTACCTCCATGCCCTCGAGTCCCGCGGTGACCTCGTCGGCGAGTTTGTACACGTCGACCTGGGCGCGTCCGCACGACGGGCAGGAGACGATCTCGAGTTTGCGGGGGCGGAGGTTCAGCGACTGCAGGATCTGATCGCCGACCTTGATCTCCTCGGCCGGCGGTGCCGACAGCGACACTCGGATGGTGTCGCCGATGCCCTCGCTGAGGAGCGCACCGAACGCCACCGCGGACTTGATCGTGCCCTGGAACGACGGCCCGGCCTCGGTGACGCCGAGGTGCAGCGGGTAGTCACAGGCGGCGGCGAGCTGGCGGTAGGCCTCCACCATGATCACCGGGTCGTTGTGTTTCACCGAGATCTTGATGTCGCCGAAGCCGTGTTCCTCGAACAGCCCGGCCTCCCAGAGCGCCGACTCGACGAGGGCCTCGGGGGTCGCCTTGCCGTACTTCTGCAGGATGCGCTTGTCGAGCGACCCGGCGTTGACACCGATCCGGATCGGGATGCCGGCATCACCGGCCGCCTTGGCGACCTCCTTCACCCGACCGTCGAACTCCTTGATGTTGCCCGGGTTGACACGCACCGCGGCACACCCGGCGTCGATCGCGGCGAAGATGTACTTCGGCTGGAAGTGGATGTCGGCGATCACCGGGATCTTGGACTTCTTGGCGATGATCGGCAGCGCTTCGGCGTCCTCGGGACGGGGGCACGCGACGCGCACGATGTCGCATCCCGAGGCGGTCAGCTCGGCGATCTGCTGGAGCGTGGCGTTGATGTCGTGGGTCTTGGTCGTCGTCATCGACTGCACCGAGATCGGGTGGTCGCTGCCGACGCCGACCGAGCCGACGAAGAACTGCCGGGTCTTTCGCCGCGGGGCGAGCACCGGGGGTGGCCCGGCGGGCATGCCGAGTCCGATCGGCACGGGGTTCGCGGGAGTCGGGGCGTTCATCTCGTTCACCTCTGGGGAATCGGAGTGTCGGTGTGGTCGGGCGGGGTCACAGGGTGTTCGTCGTGCGGGCTCACGCCGGATGTGTTCACCAGGGATTGATCGGGTTGACGATGTCGGCGGTGAGCGTGAGCACCATGAAGCCGGCCATCACCACGACCGCCGCGTAGGTGATCGGGAGCAGCTTGTAGTAGTCGATGGCACCGCCGGGGGCGCGGCCGAACCAGCGCCGCACGGTGTCGCGCCCCTTCTCGTAGCCGACGATCGCCATGTGCCCGCCGTCGAGCGGGAGCAACGGCACCAGGTTGAACAGCCCCAGGAAGAAGTTGATGCTGATCAGGAGCATCCAGAACATGTCCCACAGACCGCGCTCGACGGCCTGGCCGCCGAGCACCGACGCGCCGTAGACGCTGACCGGGGTGTCGAGTGCGCGTTCCCCGCCGGTGACCGCCGTCCACAGGTCACCGATCTTCGACGGCAGCGACAGCAGTGCGTTCCAGGTCTCGACGATGAGGTCACCGGTGAAGGCGAACGCGCCGGGCACGATGTCGATCACGCCGTACTGGATCATCCCCGGCGGGACGTCGTAGGCGATTCCGACCATGTTGTAGGTCTGGGTCTCCGTCGTGCCGTCCGACTTGTTCACGGTGACAGTGGTCGGCTCGGGCGTCATGGTCAGGTCGAGTCGCTGCCCATCACGGTCGACGGTCAGCGCGACCGGTCCGGTCGACTCGCGGATCACCGGGGTCAGGTCCGACGCCTGGCCGACCGGCTGACCGTTGATGGCGACGATGTCGTCGCCGGGTAAGAGGCCGGCGGCGCCGGCTGGCCCGGACCCCGCGCACGGTGCGCTCGTCTGTTTGCCGTCGACGACCGTACTGGTCGGCGCCACGCAATCAGTTTCGGCGACCCGCGCGGGCACCGGCGGCGGACTGAGGTCGGGCAACCCGAAACTCAGTCCGACGATGATGATCAGCACGAAACCGAGGATGAAGTTCTGGGCCGGTCCGGCGAACAGCACGACGAGGCGTTTCCACGCCTTCTGCTTGTACATCGCCCGGTCTTTCTCGTCCCAGGCGAGTTCTTCGTGCGGGGTCATCCCCGCGATGTCGCAGAAGCCGCCCAGCGGCAGCGCCTTGATCCCGTATTCGGTCTCGCCTCGACGGGTGGACCAGATCGTGGGACCGAAGCCGACGAAGTACCGTCGGACCTTCATGCCCGTCGCCTGCGCGGCCCACATGTGACCACACTCATGCCAGGCGACCGACAGCAACAGCGCCACGGCAAACAGCGTCACGCCGATCGCGAAACTCACGTACCTACTCCATCCGGATCACGGGGCGTACCCGCTCACGAGGGCCGCCGATCAGAAGGATGCGGCCGCGACCAGCTGCGCAGCGCTATCCCGGGCCCACCGATCGGCGGCGAAGACCTCTTCCACAGTACCTGGCGTCCGGGCCCACTGATCGGCCTCGCCGAGCACCTCCTCGATGACCTCGACGATGCGCGGGAAGCGGATCGCGCCCGCGAAGAACCCGGCCGCGGCGGCCTCGTTGGCCGCGTTGTAGACGGCGGTCAGGCTGCCCCCCGCGCTTCCCGCGCGCCGCGCCAGCTCGATCGCCGGGAACACTGTGTCGTCGACGGGCTCGAACGTCCACGACGACGCGGTCGAGAAGTCGCATGCGGCCGACGAACCGGGCACCCGGTCCGGCCATCCCAGGGCCAGCGCGATGGGCAGTTTCATCGACGGCGGCGAGGCCTTGGCCACGGTCGCGCCGTCGACGAAGGTCACCATCGAGTGCACGATCGACTGCGGGTGGACGGTGACGTCGATGTGGTCGTAGTCGACGCCGAACAGCAGATGCGCCTCGATGACCTCGAGCGCCTTGTTGACCAGGGTCGCCGAGTTGAGCGTGATCATCGGACCCATCGACCACGTGGGATGGTGGCCGGCCTGCTCGGGGGTGACGTCCTCGAGTTGCGCGCGGGTCCACCCCCGGAACGGGCCACCCGAGGCGGTGAGGACCAGCCGGTCGACCTCGGCTGCCGTCCCGGCGCGCAGGCACTGCGCGATGGCGGAGTGCTCGGAGTCGACCGGCACGATCTGCCCGGCCGCGGCAGCGTCGAGGACGAGTGCGCCTCCGGCGACGAGCGACTCCTTGTTGGCCAGCGCGAGCCGGGCACCCGATCGGAGTGCGGTGAGACTGGGCGCGAGTCCGATCGACCCGACGACCGCGTTGAGGATCACATCCACCCCGGTGTCCGCGACGACCGCGTCGATCAGGTCGCACATGGCGTCGGGCCCGCCGAGCACCCGGCCGCCGAGCCGTTCGGAGAGTTCCGGTGCCCGCGCGGCATCCGCGACGGCGATCCGCGCGGCCGGGACGCCGAACGCGGCGGCCTGTTCGGCGAGGAGGCCGGGGTGCGATCCGCCGGCGCCGAGGCCGACCACCTCGAAGAGGTCCGGGTGCTCGGCGACCACCTCGAGCGCCTGGACGCCGATGGAGCCGGTGGAACCGAGGATCAGCACACGTGTGGGCACGCACCCATTCTGGACCATCCCGATTCGGCGGACGCAGTCGCCGGTGGACCGGACAGACCCGCGGGCGCGGTGTGCCGCTATGCTGCTCGGAGAACTACTACCGATCGTCAGACATCTGACGTCCGCGCTGTGAGGAGTGGCTGTGGCAAGCACCGATGTGGAGCACACTGTGGGGCATGGCGAAGGAGGCCACGTCGAGGTCATCGACACCGGCTGGCGCCGCGAGCCCGCCGATGCCCCGTCCGCCCGGTTCGGCTGGCACGGTGCGGCGACCAAGACCTTCTACGGTGCGGCCATCTTCTTCGCGCTGTTCCTGCTCGCGATGATCATCGGCAACCACACCGGCCACATCGAGGACCTGTACCTCATCGCCTTCGCCGTGGGAACGCTGTTCTTCGCGGTCCGCGGCTGGTGGATGAACCGCGGAAAGTGGTCCTGACCGCCACGACACCAGATCCACGAGAAACGCCGAGCGGTGATCCGCTCGGCGTTTTCTCGTTCTGCCTCGTCGTGCCTCAGCGCTCTTCGGCTGCCAGCTGTCCGCAGGCGGCGGCGATCTCCTGACCGCGCGTGTCGCGGACGGTGCACGAGACTCCCTGTTCGCGGACCCGCCGGACGAACTCGCGTTCGACCGGTTTGGGACTGGCGTCCCATTCCGAGCCCGGCGTCGGATTCAGCGGGATGAGGTTCACGTGCACCAGTGACCCGAGGGCGCGGTGCAGCTTCTGCCCCAGCAGGTCGGCTCGCCAGGGCTGGTCGTTGACGTCTCGGATGAGGGCGTACTCGATCGAGACGCGTCGTCCGGTGGTGTCGGCGTAGTAGCGGGCCGCCTCGAGCACCTCGTCGACCGACCATCGGTTGTTCACCGGGACGAGGGTGTCGCGCAGCTCGTCGTCGGGCGTGTGGAGCGAGACGGCGAGGGTGACCGCGAGGCCCTCGTCGGCGAGACGACGGATCGACGGCGCGAGGCCGACGGTCGACACGGTCACCGAGCGTGCCGAGATCCCGAGACCGTCCGGCGCGGGCGAGGTGATCTGCCGGACTGCGTTCACCACGCGCTTGTAGTTGGCCAGCGGCTCGCCCATGCCCATGAACACGACGTTCGACAGGCGCCCGGGTTCGCCGAGTTCGCCGTCACGCAGCGCACGAGCCGCGGCACGGACCTGGTCGACGATCTCGGCGGTCGACAGGTTGCGATCGAGCCCGCCCTGTCCGGTCGCGCAGAACGGGCAGGCCATGCCGCATCCGGCCTGGCTCGAGATACACAGGGTGTTCCGCTCGGTGTAGCGCATGAGAACGCTCTCGAGGAGGGTGCCGTCGTGCAGACGCCACAGCGTCTTGCGGGTGGAGTCGTCGTCGCAGGAGATGTGCCGGACCGGGGTGAGCAGCTGCGGGAAGAGCTTGTCCCGCACCACTTCGCGAGAGGCTGCGGGCAGGTCGGTCATCTCGTCGACGTTGCCGTTGAGACGCGCGTAGTACTGACGGGCCAGCTGATCGGCCCGGAACTTCGGCAGCCCCAGCTCGGCCAGCGCCGCGACGCGACCGGCGGCGTCGAGGTCGGCGAAGTGTGTCGGCGGACGCCCGCGTCGGGGCGCGTCGAACACAAGTGGCAATGAGGTCATTTCGTCATTGTCGCATGTCATGATGAAGCGATGACGACACCCGAGGACCGACGGCACACGGGTTCGGTACCTGCGTGGGGCGAACAGCCCGCCGGGGCACCAGTACCGGCGACCGGCCACCCGCACACACCTGATCAGCACTCCCCCGACCCCGACCACCGCGATCGCCTCCGACGCACGGTCGCCGATGTGGAGCACACGCGGACCCGGGCGACCTGGTTCGGCGTGGTGATCGGTGCGATCATCCTCGTCCTGCTCCTGGTCTTCATCGTGCAGAACCTCGACTCGCAGGAGATCGAGCTGCTGTTCTGGGAAGTGAATCTGCCGCTCGGGGTGAGCCTGCTCATCGCGGCCATCGCCGGCGCGCTGATCGTGGCGCTCGTGGGCGGTCTGCGGATGCTGCAGCTGCGGCGTGCGCTGAAGAAGGCCGCGAAGTAGCGCGGACGCCGGCGCCCTTTGCCCGCGGGTCAGAGCAGTGCGGTCAGCACGACCCACACCACGAACGCCGACGGCAGCAGGCTGTCGAGGCGGTCCATGATGCCGCCGTGCCCGGGCAGCAGTGTGCCCATGTCCTTGATGCCGAGATCGCGCTTCACCTGCGATTCGACGAGATCACCCAGGGTCGCGCAGACCACCAGGACCGGTCCCAGGATGATGCCGATCCACCAGTGGCTCTCCAGCAGATACACCACGCAACCGACGGCGCCGACGGTGCCGACGACGAGGGAGCCCACCATGCCTTCCCAGGACTTCTTCGGGCTGATCGCCGGTGCCATCGGGTGCTTGCCGAACATCACGCCCGCGGCATAGCCGCCGACGTCGGAGCACACCA
The DNA here is from genome assembly GCF_057770005.1 of Gordonia sp. G4. NCBI lineage: Bacteria > Bacillati > Actinomycetota > Actinomycetes > Mycobacteriales > Gordoniaceae > Gordonia > Gordonia sp. G4. The sequence continues at coordinate 3,830,514 of NZ_CM173442.1, read as the reverse complement.
CGACGACCATCAGCGTGGCCACCCGCGCGGCGCCGTCGTCCTGCACCACGAGGTGCGCGCCGAACGAGGCGAGCAGCGGCAGCCACGCCAGGACGAACACGGTGACCGCGAGGTCGCGCAGGTAGTCGACCGGCGCATTGTTGATGCCTTGCCCGAGGAGCTTCCACACCATGGACACCAGGACCGTCGCCACGAAGGCGACGAGCGCGCCGGTCGGACCCCAGGGCCAGCTCGCCCAGATGATGGCCTGCCCGCCGATGAGAAGCGGCCAGAGCGCCACCGCGTATCCACCGGTCCGGAGGCGTTTGACGACCTCCCAGGTGGCGATCGCGAAGGCGACCGCCACGAGGCCGTACCAGACCTTCGGTACGAAGATCAGGATCGCGATGATGCTGATGCCGAGCGTGCCGCCGACCGCGATGGCGGCCGGCAGATCGCGCCCCGCGCGCGACTTCTTCTCACCGCCTCGTTGCGGAACCTCGTTCACACCTCGAGCAATTCGTCTTCTTTGTGCTTCACCAGCTCGTCGATCTGATGCACATAGGTCGCCGTGGTCTTGTCCAGTTCCTTCTCGGCGCGGGTGACCTCGTCTTCGCCGGCCTCGCCGTCCTTCTGGATGCGCTTGAGTTCGTCGGCCGCCTTGCGACGCACGTTGCGGATCGCGACCTTCGCGTCCTCACCCTTGCCCTTGGCCTGCTTGACGAGCTCGCGGCGCCGCTCCTCGGTGAGCTGCGGGACGGCGACCCGGATGATCGTGCCGTCGTTGGTCGGATTGACCCCGAGGTCGGAGTTGCGGATCGCGGTCTCGATGTCACGCAGCGTCGACGCCTCGTACGGCTTGATCACGACGAGGCGCGGTTCGGGCGTGTTGATGCTCGCGACCTGCGTCACGGGGGTGATCGAGCCGTAGTACTCGATGTTGATCTTGTTGAACATGGACGGGTTGGCGCGCCCGGTCCGGATCGAACCCATGTCCTCCTTGGCGACGTTGACCGCCTTCTCCATCTTCTCCTCGGCGTCGAGCAACGCGTCGTCGATCATGTTCGTCCTTGTTCCGTTCAGTCGGTGTTCTCGTCGATCTCAGGGTCAGGCGTCGGGTTCAGGTGCTGACCAGGGTGCCGATGCGGTCGCCTGCGACTGCACGGGCGATATTGCCCTGTTGGAGCAAATTGAACACCAAGATCGGCATCTTGTTGTCCATACACAGGCTGAAGGCCGTCGCGTCGGCGACCTTGAGCTCCTTGTCGAGCACCTCGCGGTGGGTGATCTCGGTGAACATCGTGGCGTCGGGGTTGGTGCGCGGGTCGGCGTCGTACACACCGTCGACCGCCTTGGCCATCAGGACCACTTCGGCCTTGATCTCCAGCGCTCGCTGGGCGGCGGTGGTGTCGGTGGAGAAGTACGGCATCCCCATGCCCGCGCCGAAGATCACCACGCGCCCCTTCTCCAGGTGCCGCTGTGCACGCAGCGGCAGGTACGGCTCGGCCACCTGTCCCATCGTGATGGCGGTCTGCACGCGGGTCGAGATCCCGCGCTTCTCCAGGAAGTCCTGCAGCGCAAGGCAGTTCATGACCGTTCCGAGCATGCCCATGTAGTCCGAGCGGCTTCGGTCGAGGCCTCGTTGCTGCAGTTCGGCGCCGCGGAAGAAGTTCCCGCCGCCGATCACCACGGCGACCTGGACACCGGAATTGACGACGTCGGCGATCTGGTCGGCGACGGTGCCCACCACGTCGGGATCGAGCCCGACCTCTCCTCCACCGAACATCTCGCCGCCCAACTTCAGCAAGACCCTACGGAATCCATCCCGCCGGATGGGGTCGGACGCTTCACTCATCGGCTTCCTCACTCGTCGGTTCGGTGAACTATCGTACGTCTTCACCGGAATCGACCCGCGACACGCGTCGTGCGCGCCGCGGGAGAGTTCACCCGCGCAGTGCCGCCTCGAACTGCGGCCAGGCACGATGCAGTTCGTCCTGCCAGTACGGCCACGCGTGGGTGCCGCCTTCATAGAGGTGGAACGTCGCCGGGACACCGATGTCGCGCATCCGGCGCCGGAGGTTCCGCGTGCACTGCGCCGTGGCCGTCTCGATCACCGCCCCGACCGCGATCTGGTCGAACAGCTTGGAGCCGTTGCCGTCGATACCGGGACCGTCCAGGGTGTCGTATCGGCCCGGCATCCCGGACCCGTTCGACACGTAGATCGACGTCCCCCGGAACTCCTCGGCATGCAGGTACGGGTCGTTGGCACGCCAGGCGGGATCGTCGGGCGGTCCCCACATGTTCAGGGTGTTCCCGCCGCCGCGACCCTCGACGACCATCCGGACGACGGCCTGACCGAGCGGATCGCTGGTCTGGGCACAGCCGCTGAACGAGCCGAGTGCCTGGTACACGGACGGTGCGTGAAGGGCCAACTGGAACACCGACGTGCCCGCCATCGAGATCCCGGCGATCGCGTTGCGTCCGGTGCCGTCGAAGCGCTCGTCGATCGTTGCCGGCAGCTCCTCGGTGAGGAAGGTCGCCCATTTCTGCCTCCCCAGCACGGGGTCGGGTCGCTGCCAGTCGGTGAAGTAACTCGCCGCGCCGCCCATCGGGACGACGATGTTGACGTTCTCGTCGGCGAAGAACGTCCGGATGTCGGTCCGGTCGAACCAGCTGCTCCCTCCGTCGCCGCCCGCCGCTCCGTTGAGGAGGTAGAGCGTCGGCGCGGGCCCGGTTCCACGGGCGGGCCACACCTTGACCGGAACCACCCGGCGCATCGCGGCGGACCGGACGCCGACCTCGATCTCGCCTCCGCGCTGAACCGTCTCGGCGACGATGCGAGCGGGCGCGGGTGACGCGGCGGCGGGCACCACCATTCCGAGAGTCGAGACGACCAGCGCGGTCACGAGTACGGCCACCCGCATCGGCGAGTGCCTGCGCCACGCCCGATCCACGTCGGCAGACCCGTCGTCCATACCCCTCGCCTTCATCCGGGTGCGACCGGCGTCACACGCAACCACGGCAGTGTGCCCGACGCACCGCCGGATGTCCACATGGGTCAATCGTCCGGCACCACAACGGCATTCGATGACACAGAGAGACGAGGACTGTTACAGCGTCTCATCACACCGTGGTTGTCCCTGTTTCGGCGACCGCCGAGGTTACCGTGCGGTAGGGTCCGTCCCGGTCGGCCGCTCCACCGTCCGGGGAACCTCGGGCACCTGTCGTGCATCGGTCGCCGAATCCACTTTCCCGCAGGCGAATCGAGGTACACACATGATGAAGTTCGGCCTCATCGAGGAATGGGAGCCCCGCGCCGGTCACCTGACCAGCTGGGTGGCCTCCCTCGCTTCGGTGACGAATGCCGATCGGGCTCCTGTGCATCCCTCCCCGCCGTCCCACCAGCAGGAGGAGTACCTGCGGGTGGCCTGGCGCAACGAGTCCGCGGGGTTCCGTTTCGCCCGGCTCTGTCTCATGGCGTTCGACGTCTCGGCACCTCTGGACGTCTCCGCGATGACGATCGCGGTCAACGAGTTCGTGCGGCGCCACGACAGTTTCCGGTCCTGGTTCTCGATGGAGGACGACGGTTCGGTCCTCCGCCATCTCGTGCCCCCGGAAGTCGTCGACATGGTTCCGGTCGCATACGGCGACCGCGACGCCCCGCAGCTGCGGACGCATGTGCAGGACGAGACCTCGGGGCCGTTCAACTGGGACTGTTTCACCTTCGGGGCCATCGAGTGGGAGGGCGGGTTCACGCTCTACGCCGCGGCCGATCACCTCAACACCGACGGGATCTCACAGGCGATCACCTGCGTGGACCTGTTGTCGCTCTACATGAATGAGGCCTTCGGTGGCGACGTCGAGCTGCCCCCGGTCGGCAGCTACCTCGACTACTGCGCGCGCGAGCGCGACGTGTCGCGCCGGCTGACCCGTCGATCGCCGCACGTCCAGCGCTGGATCGATCTGGTGCAGGCGAACGGTGGGCGCCTGCCGAGTTTCCCGTTGCCGCTCGGCACCGGCGGGCAGACGTATACGCGCAGCGCAATCGTGAACTCGACCCTGTTCGACGAGCCCACGGCCGCGCGTTTCGAACAGATCTGTCGCGAACTGGGAGCCAACATGATCGCCGGGATCATGACGGCAGCCGCCCTCGTCTATGCCGAGTTCACCGGCCGGAGTGAGTATTTCGGGATGACGCCGAAGAGCACGAGGTCGGGCGCCGCGGAGCTGAAGTCGGTGGGCTGGTTCACGAGTCTGATCCCGGTTCCGCTCACCGTCGACGACGACACCACGTTCCGCTCGCTGGCACCGGAGGCCGCGCGCAGCTACGAGTCCGGAAAAGAGTTGACCGACATATCGTTCCACCGGGTCCTCGAACTCGTGGAACCCGGCGACGGCATCGCGGTCCGATCCGGCTGGGCGGTGCCGATGGTGTCCTACATCGACGTCCGCAAGCTCCCGGGCGTCGAGATCTTCGAAGCCGGGAACGGGTGCCTCTTCGGTAATCGCGGCAGCAGCGAGGAGGTGTACATGTGGGTCAACCGGTTCTCCGGCGAGACCTCGATCACGTTGCTGTACCCCGACACCGAGATCGCTCATGAGTCCGTGACGCAGTACGTCGAACGTTTCGTCGCGGTGATGTCGGCGGTCGCCGACCTGGACGACTACCGACCCTCGCTGCCGGCTCTCGCACCGTGACCGCCGGCCCCGCGGCGGGACGGCGGCCGACCGGCGCGATCGGCGATCGCCCGGGAGCCTGGGCTGCTCTCGCGGGATGTCTGCTCGGGGTGTTCATGCAGATGCTGGACACCACCATCGTCAACATCGCCCTGCCCGATCTCGCCCGGGACCTCGGCGCGTCGACGTCGCAGCAACTCCTGGTGCTGACGGTGTACACGCTGTCGTTCGCCTGCACCCTGCTGACCGCGGCGACACTGGGGGCCCGAGTCGGACGCCGCCGGATGTTCGTGATCGGCATGGTGGCCTTCACCGTCACATCGGTGCTGTGCGGTGTGTCGACCGGGCCGGGTGAACTCATCGCGTTTCGCGGGTTACAGGGTGTCAGTGCGGCGCTCATGTCTGCGCAGACCCTGGCGCTCATCGCGGCCCTCTTCGACAAGAGGCGCCACGGACTGGTCTTCGGCGTCTACGGGGCCGTGGCCGGCCTCGCCGCCATCCTCGGTCCGGTGGTCGGCGGATTCCTCGTCGACGCCGACGTTCTCGGATGGGGTTGGCGCGCGATCTTCTTCGTCAACGTCCCACTGGGCCTGCTCTCCTGCCTGCTCGCCCACCGCCGCCTGCCCGACGCCCGTGAGCCGGCGGCGGGACGGGTTGACGTCCCGGGTGTGGTCATGTCGGCGACGGCGCTGTTCCTGCTGCTGTACCCGCTGGCCCTCGGACGCGAGATGGGGTGGCCCCCGATCCTGTGGGTGATGATCGGGACGGCCGGAATCCTGTTGGCGCTGTTCGCCCTTCACGAGTTGCGCGTCGACGCCCGGGGTGGCACTCCCCTGCTGCGACCACAACTGTTCGCCTCCCGCCGGTTCACGGTCGGGCTTCTCCTGTCGCTTCTGTTCTTCAGCGTGTTCGCCGGGTTCTTCTTCACCGTGTCGATCTCGGCCCAGTTCGGACTCGGCTTCTCGGCGTTCCGGACCGGGATGCTGGCACTGCCCTTCGCGATCGGTGCTGCGGTCGGCTCGCTCTGCTCGCCACGGGTGGTCGTCCGGCTCACGGCCCCGCACACCTTGACGGTCGGGTCCCTCGCCGTCGGAGCCGGATTCGTCTGGCTCGCGATCATCATCGAACCGGCAGTGGAGACCTTGCCGTGGCCCGGCATCCTCGGTCCCCTCGTACTCGGCGGTCTGGGGACCGGCCTGTTCATCGCACCGTTGCAGGCCGTGATCCTGTCCGACACGACCGAGTCCACGGTGGGCACGGCAACCGGGACGATCCCCACGGTTCAGCAGATCGGCGCCTCGATCGGGCTGGCGGTCGTCACCCTGTTCTTTTTCGGCCAGGTGGCGGGCCAGACCGCCGAGACGGTTCCGGTTGTACGAGCCGAACTCGTTGCGGCGCTGCCCGACTCACCGGTCCGCCCGGTGCTGCATGAGGCGGTCGCCGATCGTTTCGCATCCTGCGCGGGCGAGCAGCTGAGGTCCGCTCATCCGGAGCGACCGGCGCCGGCCTGCGCGGGCGGCCCGGTGTCGCCGGCGATCGCGGCGGTCGCGGCGCAGGCGCGGCCGTGGACCCAGGACGCGGCACGGTCGGTGACGGCCCGGACTTTCCTGGCCGCCCTGCGGACGACCCTGGTGACGTTGGGTCTCGTCGCCGTCGCGATCGCGGTGCTCACGACAGCGCTACGGACGCGACAGTCCCCGTGAACGCGCATCGCCCCGTCTCCTCGGCGGAGACGGGGCGATGTGTGGCGAGTTCGATCAGGCCTGGCCGACCTCGAACCGGGTGAAGCCCTTGATGGTCACGCCGGCATCGTCGAGAAGTGCCTTCACGGTCTTCTTGGAGTCCTGGACCGACGACTGGTCGAGCAGCACGACGTCCTTGTAGAAGCCGTTGACGCGACCCTCCACGATCTTGGGCAGAGCCTGCTCGGGCTTGCCCTCCTCCTTGGCGGTCTGCTCGGCGATACGACGCTCGTTCTCGACGACGTCCGCGGGGACCTCGTCGCGAGTGGCATAGCGCGCCTTGAGAGCAGCGACCTGCATGGCGGCGCCGCGGGCGGCCTCTTCGGCACCCGCGCCCTCGCCGGTGTAGGACACGAGCACGCCGACGGCCGGGGGCAGATCGGATGCACGCTTGTGCAGGTACACGGCCACCGGACCGTCGTAGTAGGCCACGCGACGCAGCTCGAGCTTCTCGCCGATCTTGGCCGAGAGTGCCGCCACGGCCTCATCGACGGTGCCGTCGCCGAGCGGAGCCTTCTTCAGCTCGGCGAGATCGTTCGTCTTCGCCGCGGCCGCCGCGTTCACGATGTCGTCGGCGAGCTGCTGGAACTCACCGTTCTTCGCGACGAAGTCGGTCTCGGAGTTGATCTCGATGAGCGCGCCGTCCTTGGCCGCGACCAGGCCCTCGGCGGTGGAGCGCTCGGCGCGCTTGCCCACGTCCTTGGCGCCCTTGATGCGCAGTTCTTCGACGGCCTTGTCGAAATCGCCGTCGTTGTTGGCCAGCGCGTTCTTGCAGTCGAGCATTCCAGAGCCGGTGAGCTCACGGAGACGCTTCACATCAGCTGCGGTGTAGTTCGCCATCGTTGGCGAGCCTCCTTCGGGAAGTGTGTTGGGACCGGACTGCAGAGCAGTGGGGACTACTGAGCAGCCGGTGCGTCGGCCGCGGCGTCGCCGCCGGCCGGTGCTGCGGCCTGGGTCAGCAGTTCCTGCTCCCACTCTGCCAGCGGTTCGCCGCTGCCGGCCTCGGGCTTGGCGTCGCCGCTGGCGGCACCGGCACGGGCCTGGACACCCTCGGCCACGGCCGAGGCCACGACGCGGGTGAGCAGCGCTGCGCTGCGGATGGCGTCGTCGTTGCCCGGGATCGGGTAGTCGACGAGGTCGGGATCGCAGTTGGTGTCCAGGATCGCGATGACCGGGATGTTCAGCTTGCGTGCCTCACCGACGGCGATGTGCTCTTTGTTGGTGTCGACGACCCACACGGCCGAGGGGACCTTGGCCATGTCGCGGATACCGCCGAGCGTGCGCTCGAGCTTGTTCTTCTCGCGGGTCAGCATCAAGATCTCTTTCTTGGTGCGGCCCTCGAAGCCACCGGTCTGCTCCATGGTCTCGAGCTCCTTCAGGCGCTGCAGGCGCTTGTGGACGGTCGAGAAGTTGGTGAGCATGCCACCGAGCCAGCGCTGGTTGACGTACGGCATGCCGACACGGGTCGCCTCTGCGGCGATCGATTCCTGGGCCTGCTTCTTGGTGCCGACGAAGAGGATGGTGCCGCCGTGGGCGACGGTCTCCTTGACGAACTCGTACGCCTTGTCGATGTAGGTCAGCGTCTGCTGCAAATCGATGATGTAGATGCCGTTGCGGTCGGTGAAGATGAATCGCTTCATCTTCGGGTTCCACCGGCGGGTCTGGTGCCCGAAGTGTGCGCCGCTGTCCAGCAGCTGCTTCATGGTCACGACAGCCATGATCGTCCTTTTCTCGCAGTTGTCGTCGGCACCGTCGGTACCGACCCTGGCGCCTGCGGCCGAGTGCCACCCGATACGGCTTGGGCCGTCCGGGACTGCTCACTTGGCGTGTGTCCGTCGACTGTGCTGGTCAGAGCGTCGAAGCCCCGAGCGGCACAGAACTGAATGCAGGCGCGCGAAGTCACCTCACCAACGCGCGATGAGGTGCGGTCAGAAGTTTACGCCGCCACGGAACGAACACCAAAACGCCTTCGCCCACGTCGGGGGACGGATCCGGCATCGGGTCGCCGACCCGGCGGATCCCACTCGGCCTCCGGTGCGTCCAACCACCGTGCGAACTCCAACGCCACGCTTCGTGGCCGCCATCCTGCTCGCCGCCCTCTGGTTCGCCGCTCCGGTCGTCACGGCCGCCTCCGGCGAGGCGTACACGGTACCGCTGGCGCCCCGGCCGACCGTCGTGACGGCCTACGACGAGCCCGAGAAGCGGTGGCAGCCGGGACATCGGGGCGTCGACCTCGCCGCCGGGCCCGGCCAGGCCGTCCGTGCGGCAGGCGCGGGCCGGGTGCGGTTCGCGGGAACCGTCGCCGGGCGGCCGCTGGTCTCGGTGTCGCATCCCGACGGCGTGATCACCACATACGAGCCGGTCGAGGCCGGCGTCGACGCTGGCGACCACGTCTCACGCGGCGAGATCATCGGGACGGTGATCGGCGGGCATCCGGGATGCCCGGTGCTCGTCTGCCTGCATTGGGGCGCACGGCGCGGCAGCGGTCGCGGAGCGGACTACCTGGACCCCCTGGGTCTGCTCGGCGCGGTGCGAGTCCGGCTCAAACCGGTCGGATGACCGCCGGACGGGCCGAACGGATGCGCCTCAGGCGCGGGGGTGCGCCTGACGGTGGACGGCGCGTAGGCGTTCGACGCTCACGTGGGTGTAGATCTGCGTCGTCGCGAGCGACGAGTGACCGAGTAGTTCCTGGACGACGCGCAGGTCGGCGCCGCCCTCCAGCAGGTGTGTGGCGGCGCTGTGCCGGAGTCCGTGCGGTCCGGTCGCCGGCCCGCCGCTCGCGGCGACCGCGCGTGCCACGACCGAGCGCGCCATCCGCTGGTCGAGCCGACCACCGCGGGCGCCGAGGAGCAGCGCCGCCCCCGAGGCGTCGGTGACCAGAGCCGGGCGCCCGGCGCGGAGCCAATCCTCGACCGCGCGCGCGGCCGGCTCGCCGTACGGGACCGAACGTTCCTTGTCCCCCTTGCCGATCACCCGCATCACCCGCCGGTCGGCGTCGACGTCGCCCACGTCCAGCCCGCACAACTCCCCCACGCGAATCCCGCTGGCGTACAGCAATTCCACGATGGCCCGGTCGCGCAGTGCGAGCGGGTCGTCGGGCGCGCGATCCGCGCTGGTGGCCGCGATCGCGGCCTCGGCCTGGGCGGGAGCCAGTACCGCGGGCAGCGTCCGGTGGGCCTTGGGCGCCTTCAGTCGCTGCGACGGGTCAGTGGCCAGATACCCCTCCCGGACCGCCCACGCGCAGAAGGTCTTCGCCGCCGAGACCTGTCGGGCCACGGTCGTGCGCGCCGCCCCGCGCCGGGTCAGTTCGGCGAGCCAGGCCCGCAGTAGGGCGAGATCGATGTCGCCGACCGCGACACCCCGGGCACCGGCGAACGAGACCAGTGCGCGCGCGCCACCGACGTAGGCACGGATCGTGTGCTCACTGCGCCCTTTCTCCAGGCGCAGGTGGTCGGCGAAGTCGTCGAGCATGGTCACGACCTCATCGTGTCGGGCATCCGGGTGCAACCGCACACGCGGCGTCGTGGCCGAATCGATGCCCGATCCCCAGACGTCGTCAGCCCTGGGCGCCGACCCCTTCCTCCTCGGCCCGCAGGTCGGCCTTCCACTGGCGGAAGCCTTCCTCGGTCCGTCCGCGCCGCCAATATCCGGAGATGGAGGCGTTCGCCGCCCCCACTCCGCGCTCCTTGCGGACGTAGGCCCGCAGATTGTGCATGACCGCCTGCGCCTCACCGTGGATGAACACGTGGGGCTCGCCGTCGAGCCACTCCGTGGCGCGGACCGCTTCGATCAGCGGCGCGTTGTCGCCGGCGAGTGAGTCGTCGACCTCGCCCGCGGGCCCGCCGCGATGCACCCACGTGATCTCCGCCCCGGCTGGCGCGTCGAGATCGAGTTCGTCCTCGGGTCCGGCGACCTCGATGAACACCTTGGCGACGGCGTCGGCGGGAAGCGCTTCGAGGGCAGCGGCGACCGCGGGGAGGCCGGCCTCGTCGCAGGCCAGCAGGTGCCAGGGGGCGTCCGCACGCGGGCGATAACCGCTGCCCGGTCCGATGAAGCGGATCGTCTCGCCCGAGCCGACCGTGGCCGCCCAGGGACCGGCGATGCCCTCGCTCCCGTGGACGACGAAGTCGACGACGAGCTCACGAGCGGCCGCATCGACGCGGCGAACGGTGTAGGTCCGCAGCACCGGCTGACGCTCCGGGGGCTCGTTGGCACGGACCTCCTGCAGATCGAACGGCTCCGGGTAGCTGACACCCGGCGGTGCGAAGATGAACTTCACATACATGTCGGTGTCGGGTTCCCCGGACTTGCCGACTGCCGGCTGGAAGTCCTCGAACCCTTCACCGCCCAGGTACAGGCGCACGAAGTGCGGACTGATCCGCTCGCTTCGGAGCACCGTCATCGTGTTCACGCGTTTCGCCATCGAACCTCCCTTTTCAGAGGTCACCTTACGCCCCTCCGTTTAGGGGACCCTTAGCTTTAGCCGAGCGAACCACAGTAGTGCCCCATAGGGTGGTGTAACTCGGTGGCCGAGATCGCCTGCAGCTACGTGTTGTACACGGATGTAGAGCGGCCACCGTGTGATCCTTCGAGTCAACCGTCTAAAGAATCCTCGAGGAGTCATCACGATGACCGCACCCCATATTGTCGACCCTGCAGGCCTACTTGGCCAAGCCCTATCCGACGCATCACCGGATCTGATGCGCGAGCTGCTGCAGACCATGATCAACGCCCTGCTGTCCGCCGACGCCGACAGCGTGTGCGGCGCCGAGTGGAACGCCCGCACCGCCGAGCGCACCAACCGGCGCAACGGCTACCGGCACCGGCCCCTGGACACCCGCGTCGGCACCGTCGACGTCGCGGTGCCGAAGCTGCGCTCGGGCAGCTACTTCCCCGAATGGCTGCTCGAGCGCCGCAAGCGGGCCGAGTCCGCGCTGATCACCGTCGTGGCGGACTGCTACCTGGCCGGGGTATCCACCCGCCGGATGGACAAGCTGGTCAAGACCCTGGGCATCGACTCACTGTCAAAGTCGCAGGTTTCACGCATGGCCGCCGACCTGGACGAGCAGGTGGCCGCGTTCCGGCACCGCCGCCTGGACGATGCCGGCCCGTTCACGTTCGTCACCGCCGATGCGTTGACGATCAAGGTCCGCGAGAACAACCAGGTCGTCAAGGCGTCCGTCCTGCTGGCCACCGGGGTCAATGGCGACGGGCACCGCGAGGTCCTCGGGATGCAGGTCGCCACCAGTGAGACCAAGGCCTCGTGGAACACTTTCTTCGCCGACCTGGTGGCCCGCGGACTGGGCGGGGTGCGGCTGGTGACCTCCGATGCCCACGCCGGGCTCGTGGACGCGATCGCGGCGAACCTGCCCGGTGCAGCGTGGCAGCGGTGCCGCACCCACTACGCGGCGAACCTCATGGGCGTGTGCCCCAAGTCCATGTGGCCGGCCGTGAAAGCGATGCTGCACAGCGTGTATGACCAACCCACGGCCACCGCGGTGAACGAGCAGTTCGATCGGCTGTTGGAGTACACCGAAGGCAGGCTGCCCGACGTTGCTGACCACCTTGGCGATGCCCGCGAAGACCTGCTGGCCTTCACCGTGTTCCCCGACGACGTATGGCGCCAGATCTGGTCCAACAACCCCACCGAACGGCTCAACAGGGAGATCCGCCGCCGCACCGACGTCGTGGGCATCTTCCCCAACCGGGACGCCATCGTCCGCCTCATCGGGGCGGTCCTGGCCGAGCAGACCGACGAATGGGCCGAAGGACGCCGCTACCTCGGACTCGAAGTCCTGAGCCGCTGCCGCCTCACACTGACCACCGACACCGGCACCAGCTCGACCACGGAGGTGAGCACCGATGAACTGATGCAACTACCCGCCTGATCACCAACGAAGGATCAAAAACCAGTTACACCACTACCAGGGGCTTGACCCGAACCACCCATCCGCAGTTGTAAGGTTTTCTACTGATCAAGCGATGTGCATCTGAGACTTTGCCATTACTAAAATCAGACGTCGTGAGACCCGACCAGAGGTGATTCCATGCCGGATCAGCCCGTGGATCAATCCACCCCGCGCCGCGGTTCACGGCTCAGCGTCGACGACTGGCTGGAGGCGGCGACGCAGATCCTGGTCGACGACGGCATCGACGCCCTCAAGATCTCACGCCTGAGCGCCCGGCTCGGCGTGACGAAGGGCAGCTTCTACTGGCACTTCACCGACATCGGTGCGCTGAAGACCGCGCTCGCCGAGCACTGTCGGCAAGCGCAGTCGGCAGCGGCCGCCCGGATCGAGTCGCTCGAGTCACTGCCGCCGATCGAACGTGTCGACGCGCTGGCGCGACTGCTGTCCGATCCACGTCGCCGGGCGATGGAGTCGGCCCTGCGGCGGTGGGCCGAGACCGATCCGACAATCGCGGATTCGGTCGACCGGCTCGACTGCCGGATCTTTGCGATCGCGATCTCCGCGATGCGTGAACTCGGGTTCTCCGAGGCCGAGGCACACGCTCGCGCCACCACACTGCTGTACGCGGGGATCGGCTACGTCCATGCGCACGGCCGTCTCAACGAGGCGACGGTCGAAGATCTGCATGTCATCATCGACATCCTCACCCGCCGCTGAGGTCACGCCAGGCGCCACCGTCCGTCGACGTTCTGCACGTGTCCCGTGACGTCGAGGTGCGCGAGCGCCGACCGCACCACCCCGATGTCGAGGCCCGCGGCGAACGCGATCTCGTCGATCCCCACGCCGCCGCGGCCGGGAATGGCGTCGTGGACCCGCAGCTGCTCGGCGTCGAGCCCGTCGGTCGGTTTCGCGCGGCCGCGGCCGATGTCACCGCCACCGTCGGGGCGCACCAGGTTGACGACCGACGCGACGTCGGAGACCAGCACCGCGAGTTCGTCGGCGATCATCCGATGGCAGCCGACCGAGGTCGCCGACGTGACCGGGCCGGGTACCGCGCCGAGGGGCCGGCCGAGCTTGCGCGCCCACGCGGCGGTGTTCGCCGCGCCGGACCGTCGCCCCGCCTCGACCACCACGGTCGCACCGCTCATCGCCGCGACCAGGCGGTTCCGGGTGAGGAACCGGTGTTTGGCGGCCGTCGTCCCCGGCGGGTACTCACTGATCACCGCGCCCGTGCGCGCGATCGCGGCCAACAGAGCCGAGTGCGACGCCGGGTAGTCCCGATCGATCCCACAGGCCATCACCGCCGCGGTCACCCCGCCCGCCGCGACAACCGCGCGGTGGGCAGCACCGTCGATGCCGAACGCTCCGCCGGACAGCACCGCGAAACCATGTGCCGACACTCCCGACGCGAGCGTCTGCGTGACGTGTTCGCCATAGGACGACGCGGCGCGCGACCCGATCAACGCGACCGACGCCGCGGCCAGGTCGTCGAGCCGGGCCGGGCCGCGCACCCACAGCGCGAGCGGTTCGCCACCGCGCGCCGCGGTGTCGGCCCGCCCCAGCGCCAGCAGCGACCAGGCCGGCCATTCCGGGTCGGCTCGGGTCACCAGGCGCGCACCGATCCGCTCGGCGGCGTCGAGATCCTGTGATGCACAGTCGGAATCGCATCGGGCCGCGGTCGCGGCGAGCACCTCGTCGTGACCGGCGGGCACGGTGCGCCGGCGGATCGCCGACGCGGCCTCGACGGGGCCGATGTCGTCGACGAGCGCGATGACCGCGGCACAGGGCGGTTCGGCGACCCTCGCCAGATAGGCCCAGGCGATGGACTCGGCAGGATGGGCGGTCACCAGGTCGCTCCTCGGTCTCGGTACAGAAGTGCCTGCGCGACATCGTCTTCGACGGGACGCTCGGATCCGCGTAGATCGCTGAGGGTCCAGGCCAGCCGCAGTGCCCGATCGGCGCCGCGCGCCGTCACGCGGCCGTCGCGGAGGAACAGTTCGATGGGCCGCAGTACGTCCGGTGGCAGCCGGAACCGCTGGCGCAACGCGGACCCGGGGACCTCGGCGTTGGTACGCCATCCGAACTCCGCCCACCGCTCGATCGCGGTGGCACGCGCCGCGGTGACCCGGGCGCGGACGTCGGCACTCGACTCCCCGGCACCGCTCATCAGCGCGGTGTTCCCCGGCGGGTCCATGCGCACCCGGATGTCCACGCGGTCGAGCAGAGGCCCCGACAGCTTGCCCAGGTAGCGCCGCCGGACGACGGCCGTGCACACGCAGTCCACATCGTGGGCGGGCGCGCACGGGCACGGGTTCGCCGCGAGGATGAGCTGAAAGCGTGCGGGATACGATGCGACGCCGTCGCGACGCGGGACTCGCACCTCGCCGTCTTCCAATGGCTCGCGCAGGGATTCCAGGGCTTTGACACTCATCTCGGCGCATTCGTCGAGGAACAGCACTCCCCGATGTGCTTTGGACACTGCACCCGGACGCGCGAAACCGGTGCCACCTCCCAGGAGTGCCGTGGTCGTCGAACTGTGGTGCGGGGCGACGAACGGCGGGTCGGCGATCAGTGGACGTCCGGGCGACAGCTCCCCCACCAGGGAGTGGATGGCCGTCACCTCCAGCGAGTCCTCGAGACCCAGCGGCGGCAGGATGCCCGGCAGCCGCCGCGCGAGCATCGTCTTGCCGATTCCCGGCGATCCCGTCATCAACACGTGATGTGCTCCGGCCGCGGCGATCTCGAGCGCATGCCGGGCCTCCTGCTGCCCAACCACATCGGCCATGTCCGGAATCGGTGGCGCCTGCGAGACCGTCGCGTCGTGCACCGTGTCGAGCACATGGTCTCCGGCCAGCCACTGGGTCACCTCTTTGAGACTCGTCGCGCCGCCGACGTCCATCCCCTCGACGAGCGCCGCCTCGGCGACGGTCTCGATCGGCACGACCGCCCGCCGGTATCCCTCCTGCCGTGCGGCGATCACCGCCGGCAACACCCCGCGGATCGGCCGTACGGTGCCGTCCAGACCGAGCTCGCCCAGGAAGACCGTCGACGACAACTTCTCCGCCGACACCTGTTGGGTGGCAGCCAGAATCGCGACGGCCATCGACAGATCGAACCCCGAACCGATCTTCGGCATGTCGGCCGGCGACAACGCCACCGTCACCTTCAGCTCGGGAAAACTGAACCCGGAATTCTTGATCGCAGCCCGCACCCGATCCCGCGCTTCTCGCACGGACGGATCCGGATTGCCCGTGACCGCGAAGCCCGGCAGACCCGAACTCACACTCGCCTGCACATCGACCACCCGCGCGGCAAAGGCATTGAGCCCCACCGCCTGTGTTTGTCCCAACATGGGCACAGTGTCGCCAATGACCGGGTATGGCGGGCGGTCCCTAACGGCTCGGATAGCTGATCTGTGGATGAGGCCGTGGTTGTCCACCATGGTCACGCCTCGAGGTTCGCCTCGGTGCGAACGCGATTGTCGGGAGCGCACGCGAGGGAGCCGCGCTACCTGCCGAGGCGCTTGACTAGGCTCGACAACCGATGAACCACGGAACTTTCGACGATGCGTTCGTCGGTGATCTCGACCGGCTGCTGCGATGGCGACGCGACGTCCGTCGCTTCAGCCGCGAGCCACTGGAACCACATCTGCTGCCCCAGATCCTCGACGCGGCCGAACTCGCGCCGTCGGTGGGCAACAGCCAGCCGTGGCGCTGGGTCGAAGTGCGGTCCACCACGGCCCGAAAGGCGGTGCGCGACAGCTTCACCCGCTGCAATGCCGATGCGCTCGACGGCTACACGGGCGAGCGCGCACAGCTGTATTCGTCACTCAAGCTCGCGGGTCTCGACGACGCTCCCGTCCACCTCGCCGTGTTCTGCGAACCCGCTGTCGCCCAGGGCCAGGGACTCGGCCGACAAACAGTGCCCGAGACGTTGGAGTATTCGGTCGTCACCGCGATCTCCACACTCTGGCTGGCGGCGCGGGCCCGGGGCGTCGGGGTGGGGTGGGTGTCGATCATCGAACCCGATCGGGTGACCGTGGCTCTCGCGGTCCCGTCCGAATGGAAGCTGGTCGCCTACCTGTGTATCGGCTACCCGGCCCACGACTCGGAGACGCCCGAACTCGAACGTGTCGGCTGGCAGGCTCGGACTGCGTCTGAGGAGCGCCACTTCGTGCGCTGACACCAGATCGTGACCGCCTCGACCACACGTTTGTGCACAACACCAGTAACAATAGTCACGTCAATCACTTCTGTCACAAGAGTAACTGGAGGGCGTGCGTGTCGAGCCGTCTCACCACGAGTGTCCGGCTGGCACTCGCCGGGGTCATCGCGTTCAGCGGTACCACGATCGCCCTGACGACCGGCGCCGGCGTCGCCCACGCCGCACCCTGCGGCAACGCGAGCACCGGATCGAGTGTCCTCGGCTTCGGCTCCAGCGGATCGAGTGGTTCGAGTGGCTCGGCGGGGTCCTCCGGCGGCTCGAGCATCCCGAACCCGGGTCCCCAGGCGCCGCTGGTCCCCTATGTCGGGTCCAAGTCCCGCACCGTCGGGTGGGTGACGGGCCCGCTCAGCGCCAACCGGACGTACAGCCGGTTCGGGATCGGGGGCACCGATCTCGGCGTCGCCTGGGACAACGGCCGCGGACAGACCCTGATGGCCTTCGGGGACACCTTCGGCAACTGCAACGCACCAGGGCAGCAGTGGCGACACAACGTGCTCCTCCGCACCGACGACGACAACCTCGCCAACGGCCTCTCGGTTCCCGACGGTCGCGCCGGCGACGTGACCTCGGGTTCGGTGATCGCGCCGGGCCAACCCCACTACGCGCAGGAGCTCATCCCGTCGGTCGGGATCTCCAACGTCGAGGTCACGACCATCCCGACCGCGGCCATCTCCCTCCCGCACGGCGACGGCTTCCGCCAGTACGTCAACTACATGTCGGTGCGATCGTGGGGTTCGCCGGGCAACTGGGTCACCAACTTCTCGGCCATCGCCCATTCCGACGACAACGGCCAGACCTGGGTCACCGACCAGGACACCATCCTCATCAATGCGCCGGTGTCACTCCGACTTCCCGGCGAGTTCCGCCCGATCGAGTTCAACAACGGCAAGTTCCAGCAGAACGCCTACGTCCGCGGCCGGGCCGGGACCCCCGACGCGGAGTACGTCTACCAGTACGGCACGCCGAACGGGCGATTCGGCGCCGCGTTCCTCGCCCGCTTCCGGCCGGCGGACATCCTGTCACTGAACGCGTACGAATACTGGGCGGGGAAGAGCCGCGGCTGGGTGGACGACATCGCCGCGATCCCCGACGACGGCTCCGCGATCGTCGTCGGTCAACCGGTCACCGAACTCTCGGTCGCCTGGAGTCCCTATCTCGAGAAATACATCATGCTCGACGGCGACAACGACATCACGCTGCGCACCGCGGACCGTCCCGAAGGCCCGTGGAGCGCACCGAAGACCATCGTGCCCCGCGGCGCCCTCGTCGTCTACGGACCGATGATGCTCCCCGGTTCCCCCGCGCTGCAGGGGGATTCGAAGGACCTGTACTTCAACGCATCGCGTTGGAGCGACTACAACGTGATGCTGATCCGCACCGACCTGAGCAAGCTCTGACGCGTTCAGCTCAGACGTAGACGCCGCGGTGATGCCGAACGCGCGCACGGGCCAGGTCGTCGGGTGCGGCCTGGTCGAGCCGCACACTGACCACGTCGAACCGGATCTGCGACCACCGGCGGTCCTGCGCGGCGAGCCACAACCGGGCGAGCCGGCGCATCCGCGCGAGCTTCGTCGGCGTGACCGCCATGACCGGATCGTCGTAGGTGCGACTCGCGCGGGTCTTGACCTCGACGATCACCAGGATCGATCCGTCGGCCGCGACGAGATCGAGTTCGCCGTATCGGGTACGCCAATTGCGTTCCAGGACAGTCCAACCCAGCGATGTCGCATAGTCCGCGGCCACATCCTCACCGAGCCGGCCGATGTGTCCGCGTCGATCGGGGCGGGGATGTCCGCGCGGTTCAGCACTCATGCCGATCAGCGTCGCGCAGAACCGCTTTCGATCACCGCTCGAATACGAGCAGAGCCCTGATCTGTGGACGATCAGGGCTCTGTCAACAGCTGCGCTCTCACTTGAGAGCGGGCGCGGGATCAGGGTTCGTCAGGCAGTCGGAGTTCCGGCTTCTCGAGCTCTTCGATGTTGACGTCCTTGAACGTGATCACGCGAACCTGCTTGACGAAGCGCGCCGGGCGGTACATGTCCCACACCCACGCATCGCTCATCCGGAGTTCGAAGTACACCTCGCCGTCGGTGTTGCGCGGGATCATCTCGACGGCGTTGGCGAGGTAGAAGCGCCGCTCCGTCTCCACCACATAGGTGAACTGCCCGACGATGTCCTTGTACTCGCGGTACAGAGAGAGTTCCATCTCGGTTTCGTACTTCTCGAGATCCTCAGCACTCATCCTGTCAGCCTATCCCTGTTGTCGTTTGCGCTGGTGACCACACGTGCCGCGACATTACGGTACGACATGCGGTGTTGTGGCGACGGGCCTGCCGCGTCGATGCGCGACATGTGCAACGCCGTGCTGTAGCCCTTGTGGATGGCGAAGTCGTACCCGGGCAGGTCGTCGTCCATGGCGATCATGATGCGGTCTCTGGTGACCTTCGCGATGATGCTGGCGGCGGCTATGCACGCGGCGGCCCCGTCTCCCCCGATCACCGGCAGCGACGGCGCGGTCAGCCCCGGCACCGCGAAACCGTCGGACAGCACGTAACCGGGCTTCACGTCGAGTGCCGCCACCGCGCGCCGCATGCCTTCGATGTTGGCGACGTGGATGCCGATGCGATCGATCTCTGCGGCCTCGATGATCACCGCGCTCCAGCTCTGTGCGTAGCGCGTCACCGATCGGTACAGCCCCTCACGTGTCCGCTCGGTCAGCTTCTTGGAGTCGTCGAGATCGGCGAGGGATGCGAGCTGGGTCGGTTTGAGCACGCACGCCGCGACCACGAGGGGCCCGGCACACGCACCGCGACCGGCTTCGTCGACACCGGCCACCGGCCCGAGACCCTGGCGGTGCAGTGCGAACTCGAACGTCCGCAGGCCGGCAGCGCGACGGACGGGCGAACGCGGAGGCCATCGAGTCGTCACGGCTCACCCATCACTGCTGCGGATTGAACGAACCGACACCACCGATCCGCGAGAAGGGATAGATGATGAAACGGACCTTGCCGCGGATATCGCTCACCGGGACCGTGCCCTGGTACCGGTCCTCGACGTGGTAGCGCGAGTCCTGCGAGTTCAGGCGGTTGTCACCCATCACCCACACATTGCCCTCGGGAACCTTGATCGGACCGAAGTCGGGGCCGAGACACGGGGGCACCTGATTGCCCGGACCGGCCACGCCGGGCCCGAACGAGGCGACCGTCTCCTCCTGGAGCTTCATGTCGATGTAGGGCTCACGCAGCGGGCGGCCGTCGACCTTGACGCCGACGCCCTCGTCGTTACGGCATTCGACGGTCTGACCGCCGGTGGCGATGACCCTCTTGACGAGATTGTTCTCGTCGGGCGGCGCGAAACCGAACCACGAGAGGGCGTCCTGCGCCTTGTGCATCACCGGATTCGTCGACCGGGGTGACACCCAGGCGCCGTTCCACGACTCCGACGGCCCCTTGAAGACGACGACGTCGCCGGGCTGCGGATCACCGAACCGGTAGGTGAGCTTGTCGATCACGATGCGGTCGTTCGTGCAGCCGTCGCAGCCGATGAGGGTCGACTCCATCGACTCCGACGGGATCACGTACTGCCGACCGATGAAGGTCTGCAGAACCCAGGTGAGGAGCAAGACGCACCCCACGATGATCACGACTTCGCGCAGGAGCGAACCCGATCCGGATGTACGCTTGCCGCGCTCGTCGGATGGGTCGTCCCGGTCGGTCTTCAACCGCCATGGACGCTTGGCGTCCTCGTCGCGGTCGCCGCCGGGGGCGTCGTGGGGTCGCTGTGTGTCGGCCACCTCGTCAGGTTAGACGCGTCAGCGCTTTTCCTTGATCTTGGCTGCCTTGCCGCGCAGGTCACGCAGGTAGTAGAGCTTGGCGCGACGGACGTCACCGCGGGTGAGGACGTCGATCTTGGCGATGTTCGGGCTGTGCACGGGGAAGGTGCGCTCGACGCCGACGCCGAAGGACACCTTGCGGACGGTGAACGTCTCGCGCACGCCGCCACCCTGACGACGGATGACGACGCCCTTGAACACCTGGACGCGCTCCTTGCTGCCCTCGATGACCTTGACGTGGACGTCGAGGGTGTCGCCGGGGCCGAAGTCCGGCACGTCGTCGCGGAGGGACTGCTTGTCGAGGAAATCGAGCGTGTTCATGTGGCGTGGTCCTTGTCTGGCGGAAAACGTTGAGCAGAGGAACCTGGCGGCCCGTGGGCTCGACCGGTTCGTGCTCCGAGTCGTTGGCGTCGCTGCCGACGGTGTCACTGACGTCGAGGTCACGGACGGCCCCGGAGACGGGGCATCGTCGGCAGGCAACCCGACTATTGTGCCAGAGACACCCCGGGCCGACGAAATCGCGGTGCGGCACTACACGCGCGGGCCGACGACCACCACATTGTCGGCCTGCAAGGCGGAGACGGTGGCCGGGTCCATCGGGGTCGCCGCGGCGATCGCGGTGGGCGTGACTCCGGCGTGCACCATGTGGTCGAGAATCGCGAGTTCCGGCGCCCGCCCGTCGGCGGTGAGCGCCTCGTCGTCGGCGAGTTCCACCCCGGCCCGTTGATATGGCTGCGGGTCGTTGGTACCCACGACGACCACCCGCGTTCCTCGTGCACCGGTCCCCACCCCCACCGCCGTCCGGAACCAGCCGGCGATCGACGACGGAACCGTCGTCTGCAGTCGCTCGGCTCTCGCCCGCAACCAGGTCAGGTCAGCGGCGCCGACCCCATCGCGGCCGGTGCGCGCGGCGGCGCCGGCCAGACCGCCGACACCGGCGGCCACCGCTCCCGCCGCGCCCATCGCCCCGAGCGGCATCATCGGCATCATGCCGCTCGTCGCCGCGGGCGCACCCGCGCTCTGCCCCGCCTCGCCCGACCGTTCGGTGTGGTCGTCGCCGGCGGCGGTGAGTGCCATCCGGCCCGTGCTCGCGGCTTCGACGCGCCACGTGTCGTCACCGATCGCGGAATTTACCTCCGCGCGCCGCACGTCGCGGTCGGCGATCAGCGCGATCACCGACATCTGCTGCCGGGTCTCGGTCACCGTCCGGGCATAGGCGTCCAGCGACGTCCCCAGTGCGCGAAGCCGGTCCGCCGCCCCGGGCAGATCGGCCGCGGCGCTCCGTCCGAGGCCGTCCACGACGGCCTGGTGAAACCGGCCGGCCGCACCCTCATCCCCCGTGTACGAGTCGGTCGCCGACGCCACCGCTCCGGCGAGGCCGTCCAGTGCATCCGCCAGTTCGCGGGCGCGCTGCGCCGAGTCGCGCAGGGCGGCGGTGTCGGCAGTCGGCCACGTCCCGGGTGCCAGCCTCTCGGCGATCCGCTCGGCCTCGTCCGGCATCATCGGACGTCCCCCCGACCGATACGCGTGGACGCTTCGGCGTCGGTGGCGAGGAGCGCATCCACGCCGGACACCAGGGCCTGCCGGTGCGCATCGAGCCGGTTCTCCGCGTCGTACAGGGACTCGGCGGCCGCCGCGACCGCCGGCGAGAAACCCTGCCGGAATGCTCGAGCCGGGTCACCGACGCCCACCGCCGCGTCGACGTCGCGGAGAAGCGCGGAGAGTTGGGCTCGCACGTCCGCGAGTCCCACCGTCGCCTCCGCGACACGCAGCGCCAGTGCGGCGGCCGCGCCGGTGTCCGCCGCGACCCGGTGGCGATCGGCGTCCGCGACCGGGACCGGATCAGGAGTCGCCATCGGTCACCACGCGCTCGAGACGGGCGTCGGCGTAATCGATCGGCAGATCTGCTGCGGTGGAGAGCACTTCGGCGGATCGGGTGCGCAGGGCGGTGTCCGCTTCGGCGATCAGCGTGGTGAGAAGGGTCGACAGCTGATCCGCGCGGTAGCGTCGAAGTGCGGCGGGTTCGATCGCGATGTCCACCGCGAGTCCACGCGCGTCGACCGTCACCGCGACGAGCCGGTCGTGACTGGTGGCCCGAGAGGTCAGCTGCGACAACGCTTTCCGGATGCGTTCGAGTTCGCTGCGCTGCCGGTCGAGTTCGTCGACCATGGCCGAATACCCCTGCATCCCCGAACCCCCTGCGAGTCGAATCCCTCGCGAATCCTAGCCCGGATCGCGCGGATGGTCCGTGGCGGAGTCCACAGCGTCCGTGAGAAGGTCGGGTCGTCGCGCGCGCGTGCGTTCGAGGGCCTGTTCCGCACGCCACCGGGCCACCTTCGCGTGGTCGCCACTGAGAAGCACCGACGGGACGTCGAGACCACGCCAGGTCACCGGCCGTGTGTAGCTCGGACCTTCGAGCAGGCCGTCGGAGAACGAATCCTCTTGATGCGACCGAGGATTGCCGAGCACACCGTCGAGGAGACGCACGGTCGCCTCGATCATCGCCATGACCGCGACCTCTCCCCCGATGAGGACGAAATCGCCGAGGGACACCTCTTCGACGCGCACCCGCCGGGCGGCGTCGTCGAAGACGCGCTGGTCGATGCCCTCATATCGGCCGCAGGCGAACACCAGGTGCTTCTCCGCGCTCCAGCGACGGGCGGTCTCCTGGGTGAACGGCACGCCGGCGGGGGTCGGCACGATCAGCAACGCGTCGTCGGGGCACACCTCGTCGAGGCACGGACCCCAGACGTCGGGCTTCATGACCATCCCGGGTCCGCCTCCGTAGGGCGAGTCGTCCACGCTGCGGTGGACGTCGTGCGTCCAGTTCCTCAGGTCGTGCACCGTGACGCTGATTCGTCCGGCATCGATCGCCTTGCCCAGCAGCGCAACTCGGAGCGGATCGAGATATTCGGGAAAGATCGACACGACGTCGAGGCGCATCACGGCGCCTCGTCGATCGAATCCGGATCCAGCAATCCCTCGGGTGGGTCGATCACGATCAGTTCGCGACTGACGCTCGGCACGATCTCCCGCACGAACGGGACGAGCACCTCGCGGCCGTCGGTCGTCCGCACCGACAGCAACTCGCCGCCGGGCAGGTGCAGGACCGATTCGACGACGCCGACCGCGGCGCCGTCGACCAGTTGCACGGGCACGCCTTCGAGTTCGTGATCGTAGAACTCGTCCGGGTCGTCGGAGGGCTCCACCTGCGAGGAGTCGATGAGGAACAGCGTGCCGCGCAGGGCGTCGGCCGAATTCCGGTCCGCGACGCCGGCCAGGGACACCAACAGCCGCCCGGAATGCTCCCGGGCGGCTGTGATGGTGAAGTCCCGTTCCCCGGCACCACGCGGCAGACGGCCGCGCAGCACCGCGTTCGGGGCAAAACGCACCTCGGGCTCGTCCGTGCGGACGTCCACGACGATCTCCCCACGGATTCCATGTGACTTGACCACACGGCCGACGACGAGATCCACGATGCGTTCGGTGTTCGGGTTCTCGGTCAGCGGTCGGTGTCGACGATGTCGACGCGCATCCCGCGTCCGCCGATTCCGGAGACCAGGGTGCGCAGCGCGGTCGCGGTACGACCGTTGCGCCCGATCACCTTGCCGAGATCGTCGGGGTTCACGTGCACCTCGACGAGCCGCCCACGGCGGCCTGTGACGAGGTCGACCCTGACGTCATCGGGGTTGGAGACGATTCCGCGGACCAGGTGCTCGACCGCGTCGGCGACGACTGCGCTCACGCGTCACCCTCGGCGGCGGGCGCCTCGGCAGCCTCGTCGTCCTTCTTGGCGGCCTTCTTCTTCGGGGTGGTCGCGGCGGCGACGGGCTCGTTGTCGGCGGCGGCGAGCGCGGCGTTGAACAGGTCGAGCTTCGACGGCTTGGCCTCGGCGGTCTTCAGGGTGCCCTCGGCGCCCGGCAGGCCCTTGTACTTCTGCCAGTCACCGGTCACCTTGAGGATGGCGGCCACGGGCTCGGTCGGCTGCGCGCCGACTCCCAGCCAGTACTGGGCGCGCTCGGAGTCGACCTCGATCAGCGAGGGCTCTTCCTTGGGGTGGTACTTGCCGATGGTCTCGATGACCCGGCCGTTGCGGCGGGTGCGGGCGTCGGCGACGACGATGCGGTACTGCGGGTTGCGGATCTTGCCGAGCCGCGTGAGCTTGATCTTGACAGCCATGTCTACTTCTCTTTCGTGTGGTCACTGCGCAATTCAGCAGTCCGCCCGGAATGGCGGACCCGGTTTTGCGTCTGTATCGGTGTGACCGTCGGGCGGCCGTAACCGGATCCGACGAACCAGCGAGCCATTGTGCCAGACCGGACCGCGGACACCGAATCCGACGACCGGGCGGTGAGCGATGCCGGAGTCGGAGGCGCCGATGTACCGGCATGTGGTCACCCACCCCGCGAGGACGACCACATGCCGTACGTCGCTCTTCCGTCACTCATCGGTGTCGGCTCATCGGTGTCCGGGCTCGCGACACCGCCGGAGCCTCCCTCGACCCCTGGCTCCGACGGTTCCGCGTCGCCGAACCCAGGCTGAGAGGATCCGGCGTGGACTGATCCGGTTCGCAGATAGGAGAACCGTTGCAACGCCGTTGCTACGTTACGTGGCGGTAAGAACGCCAACCAGAGGCCGTCGTGTGTCGTTGCTCACACGATGTGGCGCCCCGACGACACCACTGCTAGCGGGTGTCGCAGGACGCCCAGATCGTCGCAGGGGTCGGCCGCATAGACCACGAAGTCGGCGCGATGCCCGTCCTCCAGGACGTCGGCGCCGAGCCAGCGCCGGGCGTTCGTCGAGGCGGCCGCGATCGCGGCCGCGGGACCCAGGCCGATGCCGGACAACGCCTCGATCTCGTCGACGATACGACCGTGTTCGACGAATCCGCCCGCATCGGTCCCGGCGAAGATCTGCACTCCGGCCTCGCGCGCGGCGTCGAACACCTTCGGCGCACCGGCGTGCAGAGCGCGCATGTGCGCGGCATAGGTCGGGAAGCGCTCGGCGCCGTCGGCGATCCCGGGGAAGTTCTCGACCTGGATCATGGTGGGCACGAGAGCAATCGAGCGGTCGACGAGCTGATCGATCAGATCGTCGGTCAACCCGGTGCCGTGCTCGATGCAGTCCACGCCGGCGCCGATCAGGTCGACCAGCGCGTCCGTTCCGAAGACGTGGGCGGTGATCCGCGCGCCGTGCTCGTGCGCCACGGCGACCGCCGACTCGATCTGCGCACGCGACCACAGCGGGGCCAGGTCGCCGACCTCGCGATCGATCCAGTCCCCGACGATCTTCACCCAGCCGTCGCCGGCCTGCGCCTGCCGGGCCACCTCGGCCGCCAGTTCGTCCGGATCGTCGAGGTCGACGCCGTAGTCGCGCAGGTACCGCTTGGGCCGTGCGATGTGCTTGCCCGAGCGGATGAAACGAGGGCACGCGGGATCGTCGTCGAGCGGGTGAGTGTCCAGCGGCGACCCGACCTCGCGGATCAGCAGGGTGCCCGCCCGGGCATCGGCATAGGCGAACCCGCGGGCCTGCTCGATGTCGACACCGAGGCCGGGTGCGATGCCCACATGATTGTGGGCATCGACGAGTCCCGGCAGGATCCAGCCGCCGTCGACCGCCGTCTCGGCGTCGGGAACCGGTGTGGCACTGATGGTGTCACCGTCGACCCAGAACTCGATGGGCTCGGCGGTCAGCGGGTCGGTGCCGCGATAGTGCCGGGTCACTTCTTCTTTTTGGGCTGCTGGAGCTGCGACACGTCGAGACCCTCGAGCCCCGGCGGCAGCTGATCGAGGCCGGCCGGCATGTTCGACAGGTCCGGGAACCCGGCCGGCATACCGCCTGGCATGCCCGGGAAACCGCCGCGCACCTTCGGCGGCGTGGGGCCGCGGCCCTTACCCTTCTTGCCCTTGCCCTTCTTGCGGTTGGACTTGCGGTTCATCCCGCCCATGCCCATCCGACCCGACATCTGCGCCATCATCTTCCGGGCCTCGAAGAACCGGTCGACGAGCTGGTTGACCTCGCTCACCGTCACACCCGACCCGTTGGCGATACGGATGCGGCGCGAGGCATTGATGATCTTCGGGTTGTCGCGTTCGGCGGGAGTCATGCCGCGGATGATCGCCTGGACCCGGTCGAGTTGTTTGTCGTCGACCTGCGACAGCACGTCCTTCATCTGGCCGGCGCCGGGCAACATGCCCAGGATGTTGCCGATCGGGCCCATCTTGCGGATCATCAGCATCTGCTCGAGGAAGTCCTCGAGGGTCAGCTCGCCCTGCGTGATCTTGGCGGCAGCCGCTTCGGCCTGCTGCGCATCCCAGTGCTGTTCGGCCTGCTCGATGAGCGACAGCACGTCGCCCATCCCGAGGATGCGGCTGGCCATGCGGTCGGGATGGAAGACGTCGAAGTCCTCGAGCTTCTCGCCCGATGACGCGAACATGATCGGCTGGCCGGTCACCTCACGCACCGACAGCGCCGCACCACCGCGCGCATCACCGTCGAGCTTGGTCAGCACGACGCCGGTGAAACCCACGCCGTCGGCGAAGGCCTCGGCGGTGGTCACCGCGTCCTGGCCGATCATCGCGTCGACGACGAACAGCACCTCGTCGGGCGAGGTCGCGTCGCGAATGTCGGACGCCTGCTTCATCAGCTCGGCGTCGATGCCCAGACGGCCGGCGGTGTCGATGACCACGACGTCGTAGTGCTTGCTGCGTGCCTCGTCCACACCGGCCTGCGCGACCGAGACCGGATCGCCCGCGGTCACGCCGAGCGTGCCCTCACCGCCCACGCTCGTGCCCGGATGCGGCGCGAACACCGGCACACCGGCGCGTTCACCGACGATCTGCAGCTGCGAGACCGCGCCCGGCCGCTGCAGGTCACAGGCGACGAGCAGCGGCGTGTGCCCCTGCTGCTTGAGCCAGTTACCCAGCTTTCCGGCGAGCGTCGTCTTACCGGCGCCCTGGAGGCCGGCCAGCATGATGACGGTCGGCGGGTTCTTGGCGAACCGCACTCGCCGGGTCTCGCCGCCGAGAATGCCGACGAGTTCCTCGTTGACGATCTTGACGACCGTCTGCGCCGGATTCAGCGCCCCGGAGACCTCCGCACCCTTGGCGCGCTCCTTGATCCGGGCGATGAAGGACCGGACCACCGCGAGCGAGACGTCCGCCTCGAGCAGCGCGAGCCGGATCTCGCGGCAGGTGCGGTCGATGTCCGCGTCGGACAGCCGCCCCTTGCCACGCAGATCCTTCAGGGCACCGGTCAACCGGTCGGAGAGGGAATCGAACATGGTCCCATCCTTCCATGTGGGTCCCGGGACCGAACATCTAGGAGATGGGCACTCCGGACCGGCCGGTCCCGCCGTAGGACTGGGGCCCGTCGCCGTCTTCCTCGCGCACCGGCCGCGGAGGCGGACAGACCGCGACGACGGCCTCGGCCAGTTCGGCCCGCGCGTCCTCGGTGTCGGTCGCCAGCCGGAGGCCGAAGATGTCCACGCCGGTGGTGCCCAGAGTCGACACCTTGGCCCATCGGATGTCGGCGCCCCGCTGCTCCAGGACCGCGCTGACCCGGCTGAGCAGGCCGATGCGGTCATCCGAGCGGACTTCCAGCACCGCCTCCCCCGCGGGTGCGTCGAGCCACGTCACCCGTGGCGGTGCGACGGCGAACAGCGCGGGCACCGCGTTCTTCGGATGCCCGGCCCCGTCCACCTCGGGATCGGTGCTGCCCGCGCTCGCGCCGATCGTCACGACGGTGCCGGGAATCGTGCTGACCGTCCCGATCGTCGGGATCGGCGAGTCCCGTTCGCGTGCGTCGAGCCGCGCGAGGACGTCGATCTTGCCGTCGACGGCAGCGATGAGCTGCTGACGCAACAGACCGGCATCGGGCGGACTCCCGAACATCGGGACCACCTGGAAGGAGTTGATCGCCTTGCCGTCGGCACTCTGCGCGGAGGCCGAATGGGATCGCAACCCACCGAGGGCCAGCACCCCGGCCATCTTCGACAGCAGGCCGGGCTGGTCCGGCGCGACCATCGTGACGCGGTAGGTGTGCTGGCCGTCCGCCCGGACGAGCCGCACCGCGAAGTCCCCCTCGGCCGCAGTCGCGAGCTGTTCGGCGGTCAGCGGTTCCGGCGCGCTGGGCTCCTCCCCGTCGATGAGTCGCATCGATCGGCGGACGAGGTCGAGGATGAGCGAGGCCTTCCACTCCCCCCACACCCCCGGACCGGTGGCCAGGGAGTCCGCCTCGGCAAGTGCGGCGAGGAGTTCCAGGAGCACCCGATTGTGTCCGAGGGTCTCGACGACGGATTCGGCGGTGGCCGGGTCGTCGAGGTCGCGACGGGTGGCGACCTGCGGGAGCAACAGGTGGTGGCGCACCATGTCGGAGAGGATCGCCACATCCTGCGGCCAGAGTCCGAACCGGTTGCCGACCTGGACCGCCAGATCCGCGCCGACGATGCTGTGATCGGCACCCCGGCCCTTGCCCAGGTCGTGGATGAGCGCACCGAGCACGAGGAGGTCGGGCCGGGACACCCGCGTGGTCATCGCGCTCGCATAAGCGGCCGTCTCCACGAGGTGCCGGTCGACGGTCCAGGTGTGGATGGCGTCGCGGGGCGGGAGGTCGCGGACCGCACCCCATTCCGGCAGCAGCCGTCCCCACAGTCCCGTGCGGTCGAGCGCCTCGATCGGGTCGACCATGTGGTGTCCCGAACTCAGCAGGACGAGCAGGTCGCTGCGCGCCTCGGCGGGCCACGGCTCGCGGAGTTCCGGCGCGTAGTCGGCCAGTCGGCTCAGCGTCGAAGCGCTGATGGGCAGACCGGTGCGTGCCGACGCCGCCGCCACGCGCAGGATGAGGCCCGGGTCCTTGCTCGGGATCGCGTTGCGCGCCAGGACGATCTCGCCACTGTGCTCGACCACGCCCTCGTCGAGCGGACGGCGCAGGGGCGAGCGCCGAAGCTTCGCCAGTCCGCGGCGCGGCAGGGCGTTGCCGGCGGTCCGCAGGCCGACGTCGATGGAGTAGCTGACGGTGCGGGCCGAGTCGCTGATGACCCGGGCGAGATCGAACCGGTCCCCGATCCGGAGCGCAGCCCCGATCTCGTCGGCGTCCTGCGCCTGCACGTGCTCGCGGGGACGCCCGGCGATGCGGTGCAGTTCGGTGCGGATGTCGAGGAGCCGCGTGTAGGCGACCTGCGGTCCGGCGCCGGGCGAGTCGGGCCGCAGGCTCGCCATCCCGTGGGTGAGCTGAGCGATCGCCAGTGCTCCCAGGAGCTGCACGTCGCGCAACCCGCCCCGGCCGTTCTTGAGGTCCGGTTCGGCACGGTGCGCGATGTCGCCCGCGCGCCGCCAGCGGTCCTGGGCGTGGGAGACGACTTCGGGGAACCGATTGCGGATGTCGTTGCGCCACTGCTGGCGGACGCCGCTGATCAGCAGGGTGGACAGGTCCTCGTCGCCGGCGATGTGGCGGGCTTCGAGCAAGCCGAGCGCCGCGGTGACGTCGTCACCCGCGACCTGCATCGCCTGCGGCACCGTCCGGACGCTGTGGTCGAGCGGGATGTTGGCGTCCCACAACGGATACCAGAGACCGTCGGCCACCTCGGACACCCGTTCGGCGGGCATGTCGTCGTGCAGCAGGATCAGATCGAGGTCGGAGTACGGGAGCATCTCGCCGCGCCCGAGTCCGCCGACGGCGACGATCGCGAAGCCACTGTGCGGCTTGATGCCGAGTTCGGCGCCCTTGCTGGTCAGCCAGAACTCGTGCAGGTCGACGAGCACCTGGCGCAATGCCGGTGCGTCGAGTTTTCCCGAACGGCCGGATTCGGTGAGTTGCCGTCGGGTCTTGGCCAGGTCTGCGGCGCTTACGACTGCCTCCAAAGTGTGAGGGAGAGAGGATGATTCGCGCTGCCGAATGGTACGGCCCCGCGCCCGACTGGTCGTCGGGCACGGGGCCGTTCACCGGAGTTCGTCAACGCAGCACGGGCTCGCTACAGAGCGTCGCCGCCACGCTCGCCGGTGCGGACGCGGACGACGGACTCGACGGGCGACACCCACACCTTGCCGTCACCGATCTTGCCGGTCCGAGCGGCCTCGACGATCACGTCGACCACCTTGTCCACGGCCGCGTCGTCCACGACGACCTCGACACGGACCTTCGGTACGAAATCGACCGAGTACTCCGCGCCGCGGTAGACCTCGGTGTGGCCCTTCTGGCGTCCGTAGCCCTGGACCTCACTGACGGTCATGCCGAGGATTCCGGCCTGCTCCAGTCCGGCCTTGACATCCTCGAGCGTGAACGGCTTGACAATTGCAGTGATCAGCTTCATTAGTTATCCCTCTCCACAGGAATCAGCGTAGTAGCGATTTGGCTCGAGCGTCATGCCAGCTCATAGGCCGTCTCGGCGTGTTCTGCCTCGTCGATGCCGGTCTTCTCGTCCTCATCGCTGACCCGCCAACCCAGAGGCTTGAGGACGAAGGCGATGATCGCGGTGAGCACACCGGTGAACACGAGTGCGAAGAGGGCGATGACGACCTGGACCACGAGCTGCTTGTAGTCGCCGCCCCAGAACAGGCCCACGTCCTTGCCGATGAGACCGATCGCGACGGTGCCCCACAGGCCGGCGACGAGGTGGACCCCCACGACGTCGAGCGAGTCGTCGTAACCGAACTTGTTCTTCAGCCCGATGGCCGTCGCGGCGAGGGCACCGGCGATGAGGCCCAGGATCAGCGAGCCGACCGGCGTCAGCGAACCACAGGCCGGGGTGATGGCGACCAGACCGGCGACGATGCCCGATGCGGCACCGACGCTCGTCGCGTGCTTGTCGCGGATGACCTCCACGACGAGCCAGCCGATGATCGCGGCGGCCGTTGCCGCCGTGGTGTTGACCCACACCTGTCCGGCGAGGAGGTCGGCGCCCAGCTCGGAGCCGACGTTGAACCCGAACCATCCGAACCAGAGGAGTGCGGCACCCAGCATGACGAACGGGATGTTGTGCGGACGGTACGCGGTACGGCCGAACCCGACACGCTTGCCGATGATGAGCACGAGCACCAGTGCAGCGATACCGGCGTTGATGTGGACCACGGTGCCGCCGGCGAAGTCGATGGGTGCGACATTGGCCGATCCCTCCTCGTCGACGCCGAACATCTTGGCGGCCAGACCGTCCTCACCGGCGCCAAGCAGGCCGCCGCCGCCGACGAGTCCACCCCACACCATGTGCGACAGCGGGAAGTACACGATCGTCGACCACAGCACGGTGAAGACGAGCCAGGTCGAGAACTTCACCCGCTCGGCGAGCGCACCGCTGATCAGCGCGACGGTGATGACCGCGAAGGTCAGCTGGAATCCCATGAAGACGATGGCGGGGATGCTGAGTCCGCCGGTGACGTACTGCTCGGTGTCACCCTCCCCGATGGTGTTCATGAGCTGATCCGACCCGAACAGCGCGAACGGGTTCGCGAAGATGCCGCCGATGTCGCTGTTGCCGGTGAAACCATCGCTGAACGACATCGAGAAGCCCCAGAGCACGTACACGACGCTCACCGTCGCCAGTGCTCCGAAGGACATCATCATCATGTTCAGGACAGACTTGCCTCGCGCCAACCCCCCGTAGAAGAAGGCGAGACCTGGGGTCATCAGCAACACCATGGCGGCCGACACGAGCATGAATGCCGTGTTGCCCGTGTCTATCGGGCCAAACGATTCGTTTGGCAACTGAGCCAAATCCACTACGAAACCTCCTCAGGATGCGCCGACGGCTCGGCGCCTCCAAAGAGATTGTCCGCAGTCGGTTTCAGCCGTGGTGCCCCGACGTTTCAGGCGCGTAACCCCCTGGCCGGTTTATATTTCGCCCATGTAACGCCCCAGTTCGGCTCTGAGCCGTCTCTCAGGTTCGGCGGGCGACCGCTAACACCAGGTTTCCGATCACAGATCCCGAATTCACAGCAGCACCCGGGGAATTCACAGGAGGGCGTCGACGAACGCCTCCGGCTCGAAGGGTGCGAGATCGTCCGCGCCTTCGCCGAGCCCGACGAGCTTGACCGGCACCCCGAGCTCCTTCTGCACGTGGAACACGATGCCGCCCTTGGCGGTGCCGTCGAGTTTGGTGAGCACGACGCCGGTGATGTTGACGACCTCGGCGAAGACGCGGGCCTGCATCAGCCCGTTCTGTCCGACGGTCGCGTCGAGCACGAGCAGCACCTCGTCGACCGGCGCCTTCTTCTCGACGACGCGCTTGACCTTGCCCAGCTCGTCCATCAGTCCGGTCTTGGTGTGCAGGCGTCCGGCGGTGTCGATCATGACGACGTCGACGCCGGTCTCGATACCGCGGTCGACCGCGTCGAACGCCACCGCGGCCGGATCGGACTGCTCCTTGCCGCGCACGATCTCGGCACCGACCCGCTCGCCCCAGGTCTGCAGCTGGTCGGCGGCGGCGGCGCGGAAGGTGTCGGCGGCACCGAGCAGGACGCGGCGTCCGTCGGCGACGAGCACCCGCGCCAGTTTGCCGGTCGTGGTGGTCTTCCCGGTTCCGTTGACCCCCACGACGAGCACGACCGCGGGACGGCCGGCGTGCGGGAGCGCCCGGATGGACCGGTCGAGCGTGGGGTCGAGCTGGTCGACCAGGACCCGCTTGAGCAACGCGCGGGCCTCGCCCGCGGTCCGGACCGGATTGGCCGCGAGTTCGGTACGCAGCGTCTCGACGACGACGGCCGTGGTCGAGGCGCCGAGGTCGGCCATCACGAGCGTGTCCTCGATCTCCTCCCAGCTGTCCTCGTCGAGGTCGCCGGCACCGAGGAGTCCGAGTACTCCCTTGCCGATCGCGCCCTGCGACCGGGACAGACGGCCACGCAGGCGACCGATCCGGCCGGCCGTCGGCGCGATGTCGTCCAGCGGTGGCGCCGAGGTCGCCTGCGCGACATCGTCGGGCACCCGCGTCTCGGGTTCGACGGTCTCCGGTTCCGGCTCGGCCGTGACCGGCTCGGGTTCGATGACCCCGGGTTCGGTGACCTCGGGTTCGACGACCTCGGGTTCGACGACCGCGGGATCGGCCGTCTCCGGCAGTGTGCTCTCGGGCGCCGCCGCCTCGGACTCCCGTGTCCCGGGCGCTGGTGTCTCGGGTTCGGCGATCTCCGGCTCTGCTGTGTCCGGCTCGGGAAGCGACACCTCGGTGACGCCGCGTCGGATCGAGTCGCGCGGGACCGCGGCGTCGTCGCCGACACCCGGCTGGCCGTCCACGTCCGTGCGGTCCCCCGCGGGCCGCACCACCTCGGGCGCCGGGGGTTCCGGGGTCCGGGGTTGCGGCTCGCGTCGGGGCGGTTCGGCGAGCGCGGTCTCCCCGCGGCTGAAGCTGAAGCCCGATCCGGCCTGGTATCCCCCGGACCGGTCGACCTGACGGGTCGTGCCGTCGACGACCTCCGGCTGCCGTTCGTCGGTCAGCGAGATGCGCCGGCGGCGCGACAGCACCAGACCGAGCACGATCAACGCGATCACGACGAGTACCGCGACGACGATGCCGATGATGATTCCGGTGTTCACTGGCTGGTGTCCTCCTGTTGACCGACGGGCATGTTCACTCCGCGCATGCGTTGCGAGATGACCGTCGTGATGCCGTCGCCGCGCATGCTGACGCCGTAGAGCGCGTCCGCGACCTCCATCGTGGGCTTCTGGTGGGTGATGACGATGAGCTGGGACTTCTCTCGCAGTTGCTCGAACAGGGTGATGAGTCGCCGCAGGTTGGTGTCGTCGAGTGCGGCCTCGACCTCGTCCATGACGTAGAACGGGGACGGACGCGCGCGGAAGATCGCCACCAGCATCGCGACCGCGGTCAGCGACTTCTCCCCACCCGACAGCAGCGAGAGCCGCTTGACCTTCTTGCCGGGCGGACGCGCCTCGACCTCGATGCCCGTCGTCAGCATGTCGCCGGGTTCGGTGAGGACGAGTCGGCCCTCGCCACCCGGGAACAGTGTCTGGAAGACCTGGGCGAATTCGCGTTCCACGTCGGCATAGGCCTCGGTGAACACCTGCAGGATGCGGGCGTCGACGTCTTCGACGACGTCGAGCAGGTCTTTGCGCGCCGCCTTGACGTCTTCGAGCTGCGACGACAAGAAGTTGTACCGCTCCTCGAGCGCGGCGAACTCCTCCAGTGCCAGCGGGTTGACCTTGCCGAGCGTGTTGAGGTCCTTTTGCGCCTTCTTCGCACGGGCTTCCTGGGTCGCCCGGTTGTACGGCATCGGGGCCGGGGCTACGACCTGCTCGCCGCGCTCCCTGGCCTGCTCGTACTCGGCCATCTCCAGTGCCGACGGGGGCATCGGCACGTCGGGACCGTACTCGGCGATCAGATCGTCGGGGGCGATCGCGAAGGTCTCGAGGACCTGCTCTTCGAGCTGCTCGATCCGCAACGCGACCTGGGCCCGCGCCACCTCGTCGCGGTGGACGGTGTCGCGCAGGGAGTTCAGGGTGCTGGTCAGTTCGCCTGCCCGCACCCGCAGCTCGTCCAGGGTCGCGGTGCGCGCGGTCCGGATCTCCTCGAGTTCGTCGCGTCCGGCCTGGGCCGACGCCACCGCGGCGGCGAGGCGTTCACTCACCTGCGCGCCGGCGCGTTCGACGGCCGCCGCGACCCCGGCGGCCTGTCGCCGGATCTCGTCCTGGCGACGGGCCCGCTCGCGTGCCTCTCGCTCGCGCTGTGCGGCGCGGCGCAGCGAGTCCGCCTTGCCGCGGACCGAGGCCAGGCGTTCTTCGGCGGTCCGCAGCGTCAGACGGGCCTCCATCTCCGCGCTGCGCGCCACGCCGACGGCCGCCGACGCGGTGGCGCGCTCGGAGTCGTCGGTCGACATCTCGGTCCCCGCGTCGGACTCGTCCCGGGCCAGCCGGAGTCGCTCGGTGAGTTCCTGCAGGGACTGCAGGGTTTCCGCGCGGCCTTTCTCGAGCAGGTTCCGCTGTCGTGTCAGTTTGTCGGCTTCGGCGCGAGCCGCCCGGATCTCCTGGCCGAGCCGGGCCATCTGTTCGTATGCCGCTCCGACGCCGGCGTCGGACTCGTGGAGGGCGGCGAGCGCCTCCTCGGCCGCCTCCCGGCGCTCGTGCTGTTCGGTCAGCGCACCGTCGAGCGCCGCCTCCAGTTCTTCGACGCGTCGGCGCGTCGCGGTGAGTTCGGCGGTCGCCGCGTCGATGGCCGACTGGACCTCCAGCGTGGAGGGCCGGCGCGAGGAGCCACCTTCGACCGACGCCGCCGAGATGCGGTCTCCGGCGGGGGTCACCGCGCGTACACCGAGACGGCGGGCGAGCTCGAGCCCTTGCGCGGGATCGTCGACGATCACGGTGTCGGCCAGGACGGTGTCGATGGCGCCGCGGATCTCCGGCCGGGTGTCGACCACCGAGGCGGCCCACCTCGCCCCGTCCGGCAACGCGATCTCGCCCCGCCGATCCGGACCGGTGAGTCCGCCACAGATCAGCGCGGCCCGTCCCCCGTCGCCCGACTTGAGTGCCTCCAACGCCCGCACCGCGGCGACCCCGTCCACGGTGACGATGCCGTCGACCGCAGGTCCGAGCGCCCCGGCGATGGCGGTCTCGTAACCCGGCTCGACGGTGACCAGCTCCGACATCGGACCGAGGAGACCGTCGGGCGCGTTCTCCAGCAACCACGCGCCACCGTCGCCTCGTTCGAGGCCCATGGCGAGCGCGTCGACTCGCGCCGACAACGAGGCGATGGCGTGCTCGGCCTCGCGGTGTGCGGCCTGCAAGGTGGCCACGCGCTCGTTGGACAGGTTCAGCGCGGCGACGCAGCGTTCGTGGTGTTCGTCGAGCGCACGTTCGGCGGCCTCCAGTTGCGCCAGCTCACCCGCAGTCGAATCCTGTTGCGTCACAGCAACTTCGGCCCGTTCGACGGCGGTCGAGATCGCGTCGGTGAGGCGCTGGGCATCGGCGTCGGCCGACTCCGAGCGGGTCCGCAGGTTGTCCACCTGGCCCTCCAGCCGCGCGAGCCCCTCACGCCGGTCGGCGATGGCCCGGACCGCGGCGAGATGTGCGGCCTCGGCCGCTTCCGCGATCGATTCGCGCTCACCGAGCACTTCTCTGGCGGTTTCGAGCTGCTCGGCGGCGATCTCGACGCCCTCGGTCAGTTCGGCTTCGAGTTCGGCCGCCTCGAGGGCTTGCTCGTCGAGCTCGTCGGGGTCGGGCCCAGACGTCTCACCCACCGGCTCACTGAGGTATCGGCTGCGTTCGGCGGCCACCCGGCGGGTCGCGTCGACGCGCTCGGCGAGCGCCGACAACCGGAACCACGCACGGTTCGCAGCAGCGGCGGCCGGTGTGATCTCGGCGAGATGCTGTTCGTGTTCGGCCACTTCCGCGTTCGCGCGGTCCAGCTCGGCGGCCACCTCGTCCTGCCTGCGGCGGACCTCGTCCTCGACGGCGGCGTGTTCGGCCATCTCCATCCGGCGGGTGACGAGGTCGTCGGCGGCCAGACGCAACCGGGCGTCGCGGAGGTCGGCCTGCACGGTCTGCGCACGGCGTGCCACCTCGGCCTGACGACCGAGCGGCTTGAGCTGACGGCGGAGTTCGGCGGTCAGGTCGGTCAGGCGCGCCAGATTGGCCTGCATCGCGTCGAGCTTGCGGACTGCCTTTTCCTTGCGCTTGCGATGTTTGAGGACACCGGCCGCCTCTTCGATGAAGGCACGTCGGTCCTCGGGCCGGGACTCGAGGATCGCCGACAGCCGACCCTGCCCGACGATCACGTGCATCTCGCGGCCGATGCCCGAATCCGACAGCAGCTCCTGCACGTCCATCAGCCGGCACGAACTGCCGTTGATCTCGTATTCGCCGGCCCCGTCGCGGAACATCCGGCGGGTGATCGAC
Organism: Gordonia sp. G4; assembly: GCF_057770005.1. Taxonomy (NCBI): domain Bacteria; kingdom Bacillati; phylum Actinomycetota; class Actinomycetes; order Mycobacteriales; family Gordoniaceae; genus Gordonia; species Gordonia sp. G4. Next base: position 3,793,320 of record NZ_CM173442.1, on the reverse strand, counting down.
ACCTCGGAGTACTCGATGGGCAGCGCCCCGTCGGCGTTGTCGATGGTCAGCGTCACCTCGGCGCGGCCCAGTGGCGGGCGGCCGGACGTGCCGGCGAAGATGACGTCCTGCATCTTCCCGCCGCGCAGCGCTTTGGCCCCCTGCTCGCCCATCACCCAGGTCAGGGCGTCGACGACGTTCGACTTACCGGAGCCGTTGGGCCCGACGACGCACGTGATACCCGGCTCGAAGCGCAGGGTCGTCGCCGAGGCGAACGACTTGAAGCCCTTCAGGGTCAGGCTTTTGAGGTGCACGACGGTACAGACTACTCACCATCGCGATGTGTTTCGGGCTCCGCTCACCGTTCGACGAAGCCGTCGAGCTCCCCGCGCGGTTCATCCACACGCTCGACCACCAGGTCCACCTGTCCCGGGGTGGTGCCGGACCGCAGTGCGTCGAGCAGGGCGAGCGCCTTGTCTCGTGGCCCCTCGGCCACGACCAGCACCCGACCGTCGGCCTGGTTCGAGGCATAGCCCACCAGACCGAGTTCGAGGGCCCGGGACCGCGTCCACCACCGGAAGCCCACGCCCTGTACGTGTCCGTGGACATGCGCGGTCAGCCGGATGCGGTCGGTGCCGTCGTCGGTCCGGGTCTGGTCTGGCACCGTGTCAGTCCGTCTCGATCCGCAGATCCACCTCGGCACCGGCCTTGACGGTACGTCCGACGGTGCACACCGCGTCGATGGCGCGTTCGACGACGACGAGCAGGCGCGCCGCGGCCTCGGGTTCGAGCTCGGACAGGTCGATCTCGAGGATCTCCTCGATGCGCGGGTAGACCTCGTTCTCGCGGTCCGCGTCGCCACTCACCCGGATCGTCGCGTCGTAGTCGTCACCGAGGCGACGGGCCAGCGGCCGGTCCGACGACATCCCCGTACAGGCGGCCAGTGCGATCTTGAGCAGTTCGCCCGGGGTGAAGACACCCTCGACGTCCTGTGAGCCGATCAGCACCTCGGCGCCGCGAGAGCTTCGTCCGGTGTAACGGCGGGTGCCCGTGCGCTCGACCCAGAGGTCGGTGTGGACCTGGTCGGCAGGGACCCCGGACGTGGGGGCAGTGGCTTCGGTGGTCATCGAAGGCGGGTCCTCTCAGAGTCTCCGGCGGGCGCCGCCGGCATCGCGAACAATAGTAAGAGCTCCGGATCGGGAATTGTTCCCGGCGCCGCAGCACCACCCGGCTGGGTCAGCGGGCACTCGGTGGTCGCTGGCAGCGCGGACAGAAGAACGAGCTGCGGTTCATGAACTGCTCCCTGCGCATGATCGCCCCGCACCGGCGGCACGGCTCCCCCGCCCGCCCGTAGGCGTTGAGAGACCGCTCGAAGTACCCGGACTGTCCGTTGACGTTCACGTACAGGGCGTCGAACGACGTGCCGCCGACCTTCAGGGCCGACGCCATCACCTCGGTGACGGCGTCGATCAGCTCCCGCAGCTTCTTGCGACTGATCGTCTCGGCGATCCGCGCGCCGTGTAGTCGCGCGCGCCAGAGCGCCTCGTCGGCGTAGATGTTGCCGACCCCGGAGATCACGGTCTGGTCCAGGAGGACCCGTTTGATCTCGGAGTGCTTGGCGCGCATGCGATCCACGACGCGGCCGGAATCGAAGGCCGGGTCGAAGGGATCGGTGGCGATGTGCGCCACCGACATCGGGATGTCGGCGGGCGCTGCTGCGTTCTCGAGCGCGTACACATCCGGGGTGTAGTCGTCGAGATGCCAACCGCCGAAGGTCCGTTGGTCGACGAAGCGGAGTTCGTTCTCGTCGTCGAGGACGGCACGGACCCGCAGATGCGTGTGGTCGGGGGTCCCGGTCCGCGCGATCAGCATCTGTCCGCTCATCCCGAGGTGGACCACCAGCGCCGCCCGGTCGGCGGAGTCGGCGAGATCGATCCACAGGTACTTGCCGCGCCGGCGCACCCCGGTCACCTGTTTGCCGGCGAGCCGCCCGATCAGATCCGGTTCCCCGCCGAGGTGACGACGGATCGCACGCGGATGAAGGACTTCGGTCGACGCCACCACCCGACCGACGAGATGGGTCTCGAGACCGATGCGGACGGTCTCGACCTCGGGTAGTTCAGGCATGCATCGCCACGTGCGAGTCGTTCACGGGGTGGAGGTTCACGAGGCGGAGGCGCGCTCGGTGAGCACTTTCCAGGCGTGCGCCGCGGCCTGCTGCTCCGCTTCCTTCTTGGTCCGGCCGACGCCCTCGCCGAGGCTCTCGCCGGCGACCAGCGCGGTGGCGGTGAACTCCTTGTTGTGGTCAGGACCGGTCGCACTGATCTGGTACTGCGGCGGGCCGAACCCGCGTTCGGAACTCAACTCCTGGAGCGAGGTCTTCCAGTCGAGTCCGGCGCCGAGACGACCGGCACGATCGATGCGTTCGTCGAAGAGCCGGAGGATGACCCGCTGTGACGTCTCGAGTCCATGGCTGAGGAAGACCGCACCGAACAGCGATTCCAGACCGTCGGCCAGGATCGAGTCCTTGTCACGACCGCCCGTCATCTCCTCGCCGCGTCCGAGGAACAGGTACTTGCCCAGTCCGCCCTCGCCGCCGAGCCCGCGCGCGACGTCGGCGAGCGCGTGCATGTTGACGACGCTCGCCCGGATCTTGGCCAGCTCGCCCTCGGGCCGGTCGGGATATCGCAGATAGAGACGTTCGGTGATGACGACGCCGAGCACCGAGTCGCCGAGGAATTCCAGCCGCTCGTTGGTGGGCAGACCACCGTGCTCGTAGGCATAGGACCGGTGGGTCAGCGCCAGGGTGAGGAGGTCGTCGCGAATCTCGGTGTCCAGGGCGTCGAGCAGCGCGGCTCGCGGTCCGCCCTCGCGCACGACCTCAGTCACGATGTCGTTCCCGGTCGGAATCCGCGGTCTCGGCGGTGTCGCCGTCCGATGCCGACACCGAGTCGCCCTCGGCGAGGTCGGCGAACTTGTTCGCGAGGCCCGCCCAGCGGGGGTCGATGACCTCGTGCGAGTGCCCCGGCTCGGCGATGGCGAGCCGGACTCCGCAGACCTGGCACAGACCCTCACAGTCCTCGGAACACAGCGGCGACATCGGCAGTTCGAGTGCGACCGCGTCGATGATCGACTGTTCGAGGTCGATCCGGTCGTCGGCGATGCGATGGACGTCGTCGGCGTCGGTCGTCTGCTCGGTGGCGCTGTCCGGATAGGCGAACAGCTCGGTGAGGAAGACCGTCACGGTCCCGTCGACCGGCTCGAGGCAGCGCGAGCACTGACCGACCGTCTCACCACACACCGTTCCGGTGACGAGGATTCCCTCGGAGACTGCCTCCAGGCGGAGGTCGAGGTCGACGTCGGAATCCGCCGGGATTCCGACCATCTCGACGCCGAGCCGCTCAGGTGTCCGCACGGTGCGATGCACCTCGGACATGGTTCCCGGGCGACGTCCCAGCGAACGCACATCCAGCACGAACGGCTCGCGCTTCGGAGTCGAACCGGGACCGCGCGACGGCTCTGAAGTCACAGCATGATCAGCCACAGACGCCTACCATACGCTCGCCTCCGGGAATGATCGACCGACGCCGGCGGCGCGTGAGAGCCCGGTCGACAGCCGTGTCACACCGCGAGCGGCGAACCGTGGTCGCGGTCGTAGGTGTGGCGGGCCGATGCCTCGCGCGAGCGCGATCCGTCACCACGACCCTCCGGCCGTGCGGACTCGTCGACGCCCCGGGGGTACTCGACGTAGTCGTGCATTCCGGCACCGGTGCGCAGCTGATGCCGCCCACGGTTCACCGACCGCAGCGTGCCGGTCAGGACCTCTTCGAACTGAGCGAGCTTCTCGTCGACGTAGACGTCGCAGTCACCGCGCAGGCGATCTGCCTCGGCGTGCGCGGCGTCGATGATCCGCTCCGCCTCGGACTTCGCCGCACCGACCACCTCGGTCTCGGAGACGAGTCGCTGCTGCTCGGCGATGCCGTCGGCCACCGACTTGTCGTAGGAGTTGTTGGCCGCGTCGATGGTGCGCTGGGCTTCGGCCCGCGCCCGGCCGGTGACGGCCTCGAATTCCCGCGCCGCGCTCGTCTGCAGGCGATGGGCCTCCTCGGAGGCGTCCTCGACGAGCGAGCTCGAGTGCGCGCTGGCCTCGTCGACCATGCGGTCGGCCTGCGCCTTCGCCTCGGAGAGGATGCGGTCCGCCTCGGCGCGCGCGTGGGCGAGGACGGCCTCGGACTCCGAATCCGCCTTCGCCACCGTCGTCTCGGCGTGCTCGCGGGCGTCGCCGATGAGCGTGTCGCGCTGGTCGAGCACGTCCTGCGCGTCGTCGAGCTCGCCGGGGATGGAGTCCTTGATGTCGTCGAGCAGTTCCAGCACGTCGCCGCGCGGGACGACACAGCCTGCGGTCATCGGCACACTCCGTGCCTCTTCGACGATCGCGACCAGCTCGTCGAGAGCCTCAAATACCCGGTACACAGCCACCCCAATCCGGCGCTTGCCTGGTTGCAACAGTTGGTGAATCTGTGACTATTGTGCCGAATGGTGCGCTTGTGACTCGTGAAGCGCGTGGGGTGTGTCGCGATATGCCCCGGATCAGGCCGACAGTTCGCCTGACAGCCGGCTCATCAGGCGGTCGTGAACATGTCCCGACAGGAATGGCGAGACGTCACCGCCCAACTTCGCCACTTCCTTCACCAACGAGCTCGAGACGTGAGCGAAACGCGGGTCGGTGAGCAGGAAGATCGTCTCCACGTCGGCGAGCTCGCGGTTCATCTGCGCCATCGGCACCTCGTAGTCGAAGTCGACCGCGGAGCGCAGCCCCTTCACGATCGTGTGGATGGACTCCTGCCGCAGATAGTCGACGAGCAGACCCTCCCACCGATCGACCCGCACGTTCGCCAGGTCCGCGCAGTCCTCTTCGATGAGTCCGATGCGCTCGTCGACGCCGAACATGCCGCGCTTGTTGGGGTTGACCACCACGGTGATCACGACCTCGTCGAAACACGCCGCGGCGCGTTCCACCACGTAACGGTGACCAAGGGTGAAGGGATCGAAGGAACCGGGACACACAGCCGTCGTCATGGTCTGAACCTACCGGTCAGATCAGGCGGGCGATCTCCACCCGGGTGTCGCCGTAGGACTTGTCGACCATCACGTCGTACGACGCCGGCCACACCTCTCCGCGGGAACGGGCCGCCCGTTCGACGACGACCAGCGCGTCGTCGTCCAGGCGTGTGGTCAGGAGAGTGAGGTCTTCGGCTATCCGGTCGGCGGCGACGTCGTAGGGCGGGTCGGAGAACACCAGACCGAAGCGCCGTTCCGGCTCGCCCGCGAGGTAGGCGGACACCGCGCGCGTATGTACGGTGGCGTTCGAGGCCACCCCGCACGCCCGCACGTTCGCGGTGATCGTGGCGGTAGCCCGGCGCCCCGAGTCGACGAACGTCGCGCCCGCGGCTCCCCGCGAGATCGCCTCGAGACCCAACGCGCCCGATCCCGCATAGAGGTCGAGAACCCAGAGCCCGTCCAGATCGGATCGGGCGGCCAGCATGTTGAACACCGACTCACGAACACGGTCGGACGTGGGTCGGGTGCCTTCGCCCGGAACGCGCAGCCTGCGCCCACCCAGCCGGCCGGCGATGATCCTCGTCATGAGGCCATTCTGCAACCCGTGCAGCCGCGCAAACCAATCCTGAATCACGTCTTTGTGAGCCACTTCACATTGCATGCCTGAACAGGGACAAGGTAGTGGTTCTGCAGGCCAATTTCCGCAGGTACATGACTTCCCCGACACGCGTTGTTAACGTCGAGTGCGTTATGAGCCCTTCCCAAACAAGAACGGCCCCAACAACCACTCTTGCCGTCGACTACCGGACACCCACGGTCGACGACGGCACCCGACTCTGGGAAATCGCCTCGGACTCAAAGGTTCTCGACGTCAACTCGAGCTACTCCTACGTCCTGTGGTGCCACGACTTCGCCGCCACGTCCATTGTGGCCGAGGTCGACGGCCGCGCAGTCGGTTTCGTCACCGGCTACCGTCGGCAGAGCGACCCCTCCACCCTGATGGTCTGGCAGGTCGCCGTCGACGACGAGGTCCGTGGACACGGCATCGCCGCGACGATGCTCCATGAGCTGTTCGACCGCGCCAACCGCCAGGGCATGGTGGCCATGCACACGACGATCAGCCCGGACAACATTCCGTCGCAGCGCCTGTTCGGATCGGTCGCCAAGGCCCGTGGACTCCGATTCGAGCGCCGAGACCTGTTCCCCGCCAACGCGTTTCCCGACTCCCACGAGCCAGAGGACCTCTACATGCTCGAGCCGGAGATCCCCGAGCCCTGAGGCGAACGCCCCGAGCGCGCTTGCGCCGAACGCAGATCGGCGCCTGACGACCGGGTGCACCAGTGCAGATCGAACCGTCTGCCGACTCCGTGATCGATTGTCCCGCTGGACTTCTCGAACACAAGCCGACCCCGCCCGTGGGACATATTCCACCTCGGCCATCGCAACGAAGCGCCTCCGAGCCGAGCACATCTGAGAACCCCACGCTGTCACACCAGAAGGAAGCAAAGAAATGCAACTTCTCGACACCCACATGGACGATTCCGTCTTCACCACCCACGAGTCGGAGGTGCGCAGCTACTGCCGTAACTGGCCTGCTGTGTTCACCACCGCGAAGGGTTCCTACATCACCGACCAGGACGGTCGTGAATACCTCGACTTCTTCGCCGGCGCCGGTTCGCTGAACTACGGCCACAACAACCCGATCCTCAAGAAGGCCCTCCTCGAGTACATCGAGGCCGACGGGATCACCCACGGTCTCGACATGGCAACCGTCGCCAAGGGCAACTTCATCCAGAAGTTCACCGATCACATCCTCGAGCCGCGTGGACTGGACTACAAGATCCAGTTCCCCGGACCGACGGGTACCAATGCGGTCGAATCGGCCCTGAAGCTCGCCCGCAAGGTGACCGGACGCGAGTCGATCATCAGCTTCACCAACGCTTTTCACGGCATGACCCTCGGATCGCTGTCGGTGACCGGCAACTCGATGAAGCGCGCCGGCGCGGGCATCCCGCTCGTCCACGCGACCCCGATGCCGTTCGACAACTACTTCGGCGGGGTCATGGAGGACTTCCACTGGTTCGAGCGAGTGCTCGACGACTCCGGCAGCGGCCTGAACCGGCCGGCCGCGGTCATCGTGGAGACGGTCCAGGGCGAGGGTGGCGTGAACGTCGCCCGCGCCGAGTGGCTGCGTGCGCTGTCGGACCTCTGCGAACGGCGCGACATCCTGCTGATCGTCGACGACGTCCAGATGGGCTGCGGACGCACCGGTGAGTTCTTCTCCTTCGAGGAAGCCGGCATCAAGCCCGACATCGTCACCCTGTCGAAGTCGATCAGCGGTTACGGACTGCCGTTCGCGCTGACCCTGTTCAAGCCGGAGCTCGACGTGTGGACCCCCGGCGAGCACAACGGCACCTTCCGCGGCAACAACCCGGCCTTCGTCACCGCTGCCAAGACCATCGAGACCTACTGGACCGACGACGCGCTGACGCGTGACGTCCACGCCAAGGGTGAGCGAATCCACGAGGTCTTCACCGACCTGTGCAGCCGCTACGACGGCATCTCCACCCGCGGACGCGGCATGGTCCGCGGACTCGCCTTCGACGACCACACCGCCGCGGGCAAGGTCTGCACCCAGGCCTTCGGCGCGGGACTCCTGGCCGAGACGTCGGGTCCGTCCGACGAGGTCGTGAAGCTGCTTCCGCCGCTGACCATTTCGCGCGAGGACCTCGACCGCGGCCTGTCCATCCTGTCCGATGCAGTCAAGGAGGTGATCGGATGATCGTCCGAACCACAGCCGAGATCACCGGTACCGACCGTGATGTCGCCGACCCCAAGGGCAATTGGGTCTCCAAGCGCATCGTCCTGGGCGGCGATCGGGTGGGCTTCTCGTTCCACGAGACCACCATCAAGGCCGGCTCGGTCAACGAGTTCCACTACGCCAACCATGTCGAGGCCGTCTGGCTCGTCGAGGGGACGGGAACGCTGCTCGACCGTGAGACCGGCGAGTCCTATCCCCTCGCGCCGGGCACCATGTATCTGCTGAACGGACATGAGCGCCACACCGTGACCGCCGACACGCAGATGCGCATGCTGTGCGTGTTCAATCCCCCGGTCGTCGGCACCGAGGTGCACGACGAGAACGGCGTCTATCCGCTGGTGACGGTGCCCGCACCAACCGGCAAGCACGCCGAGGAAGCCGTTTCCTGACGGTCTGACCCTTCCGAACGATCGCCACTTCCGGTGTGGATCACCTCTCGCCCCAGGCGGGTTAGGTGATCGGCACCGGAAGTGGCGTTTGTCGTGCGTTCGACTCCCACAAGGCCAGAACCGCACCCGCGGTCTGAGCGGGTTGCTCGAGCGCCGGGATCACCCGGGCCTCGTGGACGGTGACCTCACGCGCATCGTGCATGGTGCGCGCCACCTCCCGCGCCTCCTCGGGCGTCCATTCGCCACGGTCATCGGTCGTCACGAACAGCACCGGACAGGAGATCTTCTCGGCCGCCCACGCCAGATCCGTGCGGTGGAGAATCGCGGTCTCGATGGCCGGGATCATGGACCTGCCCGAGACGCGGACCGCCTCTCGCACGAGATCGACCGCCTGGGGATCCTCGCGGCGGGTGCGCTCGGTGAACAGCGTGGACACGATGGTCGACCAGACCGGGCCGCGGGCTCCGATCATCCGGTACAGCGGCAGCAACAGCCTGACCCGGCGCCGCAGAGCGGGCTCGATCGCACCGGTCGGTGCGCTCACCGCGACCAGGGTGTTCACCAGCGCCGGTTCGACGGCGGCCACATGCATACCCACGTGACCTCCCCACGCGTTCCCGACCCAGTCCACCGCAGCGGCACCCGTCAGTTCGCGAACTCTTGCGATCACGTCGAGTGCGGCATCGGCGCACGCCGCGATGTCGGCGGGCCGGGCGGTCTTCTCGCTCTGCCCGCACCACGGGGCGTCGACCAGGAACAGACGCCGCCTCTCCGCCAGTGCGGGTACCACCCGGTCCCAGCTCCGCGAATCGACGAACATGCTGTGCCACAACACAGCCGGCGGGCCGTTGCCCACATCGCGAACACGGAGTCGCCCCAGTCGCGTCGGGACATCGAATTCTTCCATCACTGCTCCCACCGGTGATTGGTGACGCCCGAGCGGCTCACCGAATATTGACATTACACTGTGTATTTTCAATTCTGTCTAGACTCATCGTCGTGGTCAGGCCCTATTCATCCGAACTGCGGACAGAGCGAGCCCGCGAGAACCGTGCCCTGGTCCTCGCCACCGCCACCGCGATGTTCTGCGAAGACGGGTGGGTGGCGACGACGATGTCCGGGGTGGCGACCCGTGCGGGACTCACCCGTCCCACGGTCTACCGGCAGTTCGACAACAAACTCGACCTGCTCGACGCCTGCATCGTCGCCGCCCTGCGGCATGACGAGGGCGTCCCGGTCCGCGACGGTGCCGACTACCAGGCGATGGGTGAGGGCAACAGACCTCGACGCATCCGCGCCGCGGCATCGTGGTTGCGCGATGCGCACCTTCGCTCGGCGGCCATCCAGCACGTACTCGACGAGGCCGCCGTCACCGACGACGACGCGGCGACGCTCCGGGATGAACGGGAGCAGACCCGCTGGAACGAGGTCCGGTTCGCGCTCTCGCTGATCCTCGGCCGGCCGGCCGACGACGAGACCGTGGACTCGATGTGGATGCTCTCGTCGCGAACACTCTGGCTTCGTCTCGTCCGCGAACGCGGGTGGAGTCCGGACCGGTGGGAGGAGTGGTTCGTCGTACACACCACCGCCACTCTGGACCGGCTCGACGGAGCCTGAGTCGCGCTTATCCTGGGCAGGGTGCGTACTCGTCTCCAGCTCGGCACCACCCCCGCCGAACACACACCGCTCGACGACGACGTCGAGGACCGGATCGCGCTGGCCGCCGACATCCTCGCCGGTCGCCGTGTCGCGGTTCTGACCGGGGCCGGCATCTCCACCGACTCCGGCATCCCCGACTACCGCAGCCCCGGTTCGCCGCCGCGGACACCGATGACCCTCGAGATGTTCCTGTCGTCCGCCGACTTCCGCCGCCACTACTGGGCCCGCAACCACCTCGGCTGGCGGCACATGGACGCCGCGGTCCCCAACCGCGCGCACCTCGCCCTGACCGAGCTGCAGCAGCGCGGGTGGATCTCGCGGGTCCTCACGCAGAACGTCGACATGTTGCACACCAAGGCAGGGACGCGCGGAGTCATCGAGCTCCACGGGTGTTACGGCCGGGTCCGTTGCCTGAACTGCGACTGGCGGATCTCGCGGCATCGGCTCGCCGAGCTTCTCGAAGGTCTCAACACCGAGTTCGCGCGCCGCGTCCGCGGGCACGGCGCCATCGAAGTCGCCCCCGACGCCGACGCCACCCTGTCCGACACCTCCGACTTCGTGATGATCGACTGTCCGAACTGCGGCGGGATCCTGAAGCCCGACATCGTCTACTTCGGCGAGACAGTGGCCAGAGACGTTGTGGACGAGGCATTTTCGGCGGTCGACGCCGCCGACGCGCTGGTGGTCGTCGGATCATCGCTCACCGTCATGTCCGGTCTGCGATTCGCCCGGCGCGCACACCGGACGGGCAAGCCGCTGATCATCGTCAACCGCGGAGTCACGCGTGCCGACGACATCGCCACACTGAAGATCGACCATGAGGCCGGGTTCGTGCTCCCGGCGCTGGCAACCTTCTGATCACACGGTCCGCGCCTCAGCGCGAGACGACCACCAGATCGTCGGCGTGGACCACCGGGCGCTGCAGCTCAGGGGGAAGGTCGACGGTGGAGCGGCCGACCATCGAGGTCACGTCGTCGATCCCGTAGGCCGCGACTCCCCGGGCCCGCACCGTGTCGTACTGGTCGACGAGTTCGACGACGTCCCCTTCGAAGAACCTGCCGGTCGCCCCGACGATCCCCGCGGCGAGAAGCGAACGCCGCCTGCGCGACACCGCGTCGACCGCTCCGTCGTCGAGCACGATCCGACCGCGTGCGTCGGCGGCATGACGCACCCAGAAGCGTCGGGCGGACAGCCGCTCGGGCCGGGCGGCGAACACCGTCCCCACCGAGGCGTCGGCCAAGGCCTGCGCCGCCGACGAGGCAGCCGCCAGCAGCACGGGCACGCCGGCGTCGGCCGACAACCGGGCGGCGGCCAGCTTGGACGCCATGCCGCCCGTACCCAACGCGCCGCCGGATCCGGCGATCACCCCGTCGAGGTCCTCGGGTCCATGGACCTCCGGGATCAGCCGGGCACGACGACCGTCGATCCCGACCTTGCGCGGATCACCGTCGTAGAGGCCGTCGACATCGGAGAGCAGGATGAGCGCGTCGGCTCCCGACAGGTGCGCGACGAGCGCGGCGAGCCGGTCGTTGTCGCCGAAGCGGATCTCGTTGGTGGCCACGGTGTCGTTCTCGTTCACCACCGCGACGGCACCCAGTGAACGCAGACGGTCAAGTGTCCGTTGGGCGTTCGCGTGATGACTGCGATTGGAGATGTCGTCGGCGGTGAGCAGGACCTGACCCACCGTGCGGCCGTACCGCGCGAAGGACGTACCCCACGCGTGCGCGAGAGCCAACTGCCCGACGCTGGCCGCCGCCTGCTTGGTGGCCAGATCGGTGGGGCGTCGTTTGAGCCCGAGCGGCGCGATACCGGCGCCGATGGCACCGGAGGACACGACGATCACATCCGACCCGGCCCTCATCCGTGCTTCGAGGGCGTCGGCCAGGCCGTCGAGCCGGTCGCGGTCGAGCCCCTCGGTGAGGTCGGTCAGCGCCGACGAGCCGATCTTCACGACCACGCTGCGTGCGTGCGCGATCCGGTCGCGCACCGACCCGTCGCGGACGCGATCGACGGACCCCGCGGTCACGGGAGGTCCCGCTCCCCGCCGTCCTCGTCCGGGAGACCGCGACGCAGGCGTCGTGCCTGCTTGCGTTCGGCGGCGCCCACGCGATCGGAGCGGTCGAGTCGGATGTCGGTGCCGCGACCGGTGACCGGGACGTCGTCGCCCATCGGCGTCGACGGTTCCCAGTCGAAGGTGACGGGCCCGATCGTGACGGGTGCACCCGGCTCGGCACCGCGACGCACCAGTTCGTCCTCGACGCCGAGACGGTTGAGCCGGTCGGCCAGGTAGCCCACGGCCTCGTCGTTGTCGAACTGGGTCTGCGCGATCCAGCGCTCGGGGCGGGTACCGCGGACGATGAAGCCGCCCTCGTTGTCCGGATCGGTCTCGATCGTGAAGCCCGTGTCGTCGACGGCCTTGGGCCGGATGATCGCGCGCCGGGCGACCTTGGGGGGCTGGGCCTCCCGGTACTCCCGCACCATCCGCGCCAGCGCGAAGGTGAGCTCACGCAGACCTTCGTGGGCGACCGCCGAGATCCGGAACACCGGCCAACCGCGTTCGGCGAGTTCGGGTTCGATGAGATCGGCGAGCTCGGCGGCATCGGGAACGTCCAGCTTGTTGAGGATCACCACGCGGGGACGGGACGCGAGGTCGCCGAGTCCGTGGTCGTCGTCGAGTGCCGGGACGTAGGCGGCCAGCTCGGCTTCGAGCGCGTCGATGTCGGAGATCGGGTCGCGGCCGGGTTCCAGTGTGGCGCAGTCGACGACGTGTGCGAGCACCGCGCAGCGCTCGAGGTGACGGAGGAACTCGAGGCCGAGACCGCGGCCGGTCGAGGCGCCCGGGATCAGACCGGGGACGTCGGCGATGGTGAACACGTCGCCCGCGGTCTGCACGACTCCGAGGTTCGGGACGAGCGTCGTGAAGGGGTAGTCCGCGATCTTCGGCTTGGCGGCCGAGAGCACCGACACCAGCGAGGACTTGCCGGCCGACGGGAATCCGACGAGGCCGACGTCGGCGACGGACTTGAGTTCGAGGACGAGCGAACGCTGTTGCCCCTCCTCCCCCAGCAGCGCGAAGCCGGGGGCCTTGCGAGCCTTCGACGCGAGGGCCGCGTTCCCCAGACCGCCACGACCACCCTGCGCGGCTTCGAAGACCGTGCCCTCGCCCACCAGGTCGGCGAGGATGGTCCCGCGATCGTCCAGGACGACCGTGCCGTCGGGCACCTTGAGGACGAGATCCTCACCGTTCGCGCCGTCGCGGTTGTCGCCCCCTCCGGGCCTGCCGTTGGAGGCCTTGGCATGCGGATGGAAATGGAAGTCGAGGAGGGTGTGCACCTGGGGGTCGACGACGAGTCGCACCGACCCGCCGTTGCCGCCGTTGCCGCCGTCCGGCCCGCCGAGAGGTTTGAACTTCTCCCGATGGACCGACGCGACGCCGTGGCCGCCGTTCCCCGCGGCGACATGGATGGTCACGCGGTCGACGAACCGAGACATCGAGATTCCTTACTTCAGTCAAAAAAGAACAGGGCGGGCGGGGTACGCGATGACCCTGCCCGCCCTGTGTAAAGGCTGTGTCGTGCCGGTTGCTCGGGTCAGACCGAAGCGGTTTCCGGGACGATGTTGACCGTCTTGCGGCCACGCTTGGAGCCGAACTCCACCGCGCCCGCGGCCAGCGCGAACAGGGTGTCGTCGCCACCGCGACCGACGTTGACGCCGGGGTGGAACTTGGTGCCGCGCTGGCGGACCAGGATCTCGCCTGCGCTCACCTGCTGGCCGCCGAAGCGCTTCACACCGAGTCGCTGGGCGTTGGAATCGCGACCGTTGCGCGAGCTGGACGCGCCCTTCTTGTGTGCCATGTGTCAGTCCTCCTGAGGTCTTCTCGAACTGGTCGAACTACTTGATGCCGGTGACCTTGAGGACCGTCAGCTTCTGACGGTGACCCTGGCGCTTGTGGTAGCCGGTCTTGTTCTTGAACTTGTGGATGCGGATCTTGGGACCCTTGACGTGGTCGACGACCTCGCCGGTGACCGAGATCTTGGCCAGCTTGTCGGCATCGGTGGTCAGGTTCGACCCGTCGACGACCAACGCGACCGGCAGGCTCACCGTGCTGCCGATCTCTCCGTCGATCTTCTCGACCTTCACAGTGTCGCCCTCAGCGACCTTGTACTGCTTTCCGCCGGTCTTGACGATCGCGTACGTTGCCATCGAAGTTTTCCTCTTACTCGTCTACTCGGACCCTCGGGGCGCTGACGCTCCTGGGGCGTTTGTGTTGTGCGTGCCGGGGCGGGCCGCAGGGTAGCCCGTCACGTGGCGGGGAAGCTGCGGTTCGCACCAGAGGGCCTCCGACGGGATTCGCACCGTTGCTGTGCCGAAGCGGGCAGAACAGCGCAGACCCTCCGCAGGAGGCGACTTTCCAAGATTACGGGAACGTCGGTGGTCGGGTCAAACTCGCCCACCGCCGGCCCGTGACCAGTTGCCCCACTCCGGTCAGTCCTCGGCCGGCGGCGGTCCCGCCGGACGGCCGGCGCTGCGTTTGCGCGGCCGGCGCCGGACCGCGACGGCCGCCTCACCGGTTCCGGACGACACCGGACCGAAGGTCGTGGTCGGGGTGTCCGGAACCACGTCGACCGCGGTCATCACCACGTTCTCGGGTGCCGTGGTCGTCTGCGCGGGACGCCGGACGACCCGGCGCCGACGCCGTGCGGCCGCCGGAGCCTGACCGTCGGACGACGTACCGGCGGACTCGGCGTCCGCCGATTCCGTCGCCGCCGGCTCCGTGACGGCAGCCTCTGTCGCGACGGGCTCCGAAGCGACGGGCGCTGAGACGACGGGCTCTGGGACGTCCGGCGCGGCGGCCGTGCGGTCCCCGGAAGTGTCTGTCCCGGCCCCCGCGGCCGATTGCTCGGACGCCTCGACCGTCGGTGCCGTGTCACCGTCGGAACGACGCGCAGCGTCGCCGTCGGGGTGTGGTCCGCCGTGTTCATCGTGGTCGTCGTCGTGGGAGTGCGCTGCCATCGCCCGGAACATCGGATGTTCGGCGGGCTTGTGGGCGGGCGCGACGGCCGGTGCGGCCTCGGGCTGTGCGTCGGCCTTCTTCTTGCCCCGGCGCGACCGCTTCGAGCCCGAACCCTCCGCGCGTGCGGAGTCGTCGGACTTCACCTCGACGGGATTCGAGTGCACGATGATGCCCCGGCCGCTGCACGCGGTGCAGGTGGTCGAGAACGCTTCGAGCAGACCGGTTCCCAGACGCTTCCGGGTCATCTGGACGAGGCCGAGCGAGGTCACCTCGGACACCTGATGGCGCGTGCGGTCACGGGCGAGGGCCTCGGTCAGCCTGCGCAGCACCAGGTCCCGGTTGGACTCGAGGACCATGTCGATGAAGTCGACGATGATCATGCCGCCGATGTCGCGCAACCGCATCTGCCGCACGATCTCCTCGGCGGCCTCGAGGTTGTTGCGCGTCACGGTCTCCTCGAGGTTGCCGCCCGAGCCGGTGAACTTGCCGGTGTTGACGTCGACGACGGTCATCGCCTCGGTGTGCTCGATGATCAGCGTGCCGCCGGAGGGCAGCCACACCTTCCGGTCGAGGGCCTTCGCGAGTTGCTCATCGATGCGGTGCACCACGAACGAATCCGGCGCGTCGGCATGAGGCTTCTCGAACTTCTCGACGCGCTCCATCAGATCCGAGGCCACCGAGCCGACGTAACCCTCGACCAGGTTCCAGGCCTTGTCGCCCTCGACGACGAGCTTCTTGAAGTCCTCGTTGAACAGGTCTCGGACCACACGCACCAGGAGGTCGGGCTCCTCGTACAGCGGCTTCGGGTTCGACGACCCGCCCTTCTTGGCCTGTGTGACCGCCTCGTCGATGGTCTTCCACTGCGACTCGAGACGAGCGATGTCGGCACCGAGTTCCTCGGCGCTGACTCCCTCCGAGGCGGTGCGGATGATGACCCCGGCCTCGTCGGGGACGAGCTTCGCCAGGATCTGCTTGAGACGTTTGCGCTCGACGTCGGGCAGCTTGCGGCTGATCCCCGTCGACGAACCACCCGGCACGTACACCAGGTAGCGGCCGGCCAGCGAGATCTGCGTGGTCAGTCGGGCGCCCTTGTGCCCCACCGGGTCCTTGCTGACCTGCACGAGAACGTTGTCGCCCGGCTTGAGCGCCTGCTCGATCTTGCGCGAACCACCGTCGAGTCCGGCGGCGTCCCAGTTGACCTCACCCGCGTACAGGACACCGTTGCGTCCCCGGCCGATGTCGACGAATGCGGCCTCCATGCCCGGCAGGACGTTCTGGACCCGACCGAGATAGATGTTGCCGACCATCGACGACGATGTCGCGGTGGTCACGAAGTGTTCGACGAGGACGCCGTCTTCGAGGACCGCGACCTGGGTGTAGTCCTCGACCGCGGCGTGTTCGTGCCCGTCGTTTCCGGAGATGCGGCTGTTGGCGCTGCGTTCGCGGACGACCATGACCCGGTCGACCGCCTCGCGCCGCGCCAGGAACTCCGACTCGGTCAGGATCGGTGGCCGACGCCGGCCGGCATCGCGCCCGTCGCGGCGACGCTGGCGCTTGGCCTCCAGCCGCGTCGATCCCGAGATCCCCTGGACCTCGTCACGGGCGCGCTTGCTGCGCGGTTCGCGTTCGTGGACGACGGTGTTCGGCGGATCGTCGGGAGACACCTCTTCCGATTCGCCGCCACCTTTGCGACGGCGACGGCGACGACGGCGACGAGTCGACGACGAATCGCCGGAGTCATCGTCACCGGAGGCGTCGTCGTCCGACTCGTCAGTGGTGTCGGAGTCGTCGGTGGCCTCGTCGGCACGGTCGCCCGACGAGCTCGAGGACTCGGCGTCACCCGACTTGTCCGAACCCGACCGGCGGCTGCGGCGCCGTGTGCGCTTGCCCGACGGGCGGCCTTCCTCCGAGCGCGACTCGTCGGACGACTCGTCGTCGGCGGAGGTGTCGTCGGAATCGGTCTCGCCGGCGGTGCTGTCGGACTCGCGGGTCGCCTCGGCGCCCCGCCCGTCGGTGACGGCGGAGTCGTCTGCGTCGTCCGTGTCCGACTCGTCGGCGTCCGAGTCGTCCGTGTCGGACTCGCCGTCCGCGCCCTGGTCTCCCCGACCTCGCCCGCGCCCTCGCCGACCGCGCCGGCGCCGGCGACTCCGACCCGAACCCGAGTCGTCGCCGTTCGAATCGTCGGTGTTCGAATCGTCGGCAGAGTCGTCGCCGTTCGAATCGTCGGTGTCATCGGGGGTCGAGCTGCCGGCGTTCGAATCGTCGGTCGTCGCCTCGTCCGCTGTCGCCACGTCGGACGCCGACGCCTCGCGACCCCGCGCGCCGGCGGGTTCATCCCCGGATTCCGGGGTCGCGGCGGCCTCAGGGGCGGCAGTGCCGGCCGATTCGTCCTCGGCGTTCGCGTCGCCGCTGGCGCTCGTTTCGACCTTGGGCTTGGCGCGCCCCGAGCGGGCGGAGCGGGGCTTCTCGGCCGGTGCCTGCGGCTGCAGGAACAGCGGCTGCACGCCGGCAGACGTGTCGGCCTCGCCGGCAGACGATGCCACGGGCGCGTCGTACTGCGCCGACGCCGCCGAGAACAGAGTCGGGGCCTCGGCCGCCGGCGGTGTCGATGAGGCGTCGTCCGCGGAGGTCTGTGTCGGCTCGTCCGCGGGGGTCGGTGTCGGCTCGTCCGCGGGGGTCGGTGTCGGCTCGACCGCGGTCGGCTCCGGATCGGCCGACGTGATCTCGGCTGATCCGGTCTCGGCCGGTGCGGGCTCGGCCGACGGCGCCTCGGTCGGGGTGTCGGCCGGCACTGTCTGCGCAGGCGTCTCGGCGTTCTCGTCGACGCCGGCCCGAACTCGTTCCGCCACGGCTTTCGCCAGGTCGCGGTCGACGCTGGATTGTGGGCTGCGGGTCTGCACGCCGAGATTCGCCAGGTGAGCCAGTACCTGTCGACTCGTCAGGCCCAAGAAACGCGCCAGGGCGTGCACACGAAGTTTGCTGGGAAATTCCTCCGCCGATTCCGACGCTGCGTTCGCGTCAGCCGGCGACCCGTTGTCGGTCACTCAGTCTCCTCGAACCCCCGGGCGCGTCGGGCTGACGCGGCCACGCGAGGGTCTGCTCTGTGTCCCGGTCCGTGTCGGACCGGTGTTGTGTGGTCTGCGCGTCGTCACGACGACCCGACCTGCGGATCACCCGACGACGCTCTTGCTGTGTCGATGACCGCGTCCCCGGACGCCTTCCACGCCACCGGGCACAGGCAGAACCTGACTGTTCGGCTGCTGGCAGCAGTGCGAACTCGGTGGGGTCAGCTGCGGTTCCGTGGCGTCGCGGTGCGTCAGTGCCGCACCGCGACGCGCCGGAACCAGGGCGCGTCATCCGGTTGTCGTCGACAAAGTGTGTCGGCGATAACTGCACAAGTATCCCACACCGCGGTCGGATGACCGCAAAGGATGAGCGTTTGACCGCGCGCGTCGAGCTGGAGACCCCGTTTCAGCCCTCGAGTCCGGGAAACCAGAGGGCGATTTCACGCTGCGCCGATTCGGGCGAATCAGACCCGTGGACCAGGTTGTATTGCGTGTCGAGCGCGAAGTCGGCGCGGATGGTTCCGGGCACGGCCTTCTCCACCGGATCGGTGCCGCCGGCGATCTGCCGGAACGCGGCCACCGCGCGGGGTCCTTCGAGGACTGCCGCAACCAGCGGGCCCGAGGTGATGAACTCGAGCAGCGAGGGATGGAACGGCTTGCCCTCGTGCTCGGCATAGTGTCCGCGGGCGACCTCGTCGCCGGCGGTCTTGAGCTCGAGAGCCACCAGGGTCAAGCCCTTGCGCTCGATGCGGCTGATGATGTCGCCGACGAGGCCGCGTTCGACGCCGTCCGGCTTGATGAGTACGAGAGTGCGTTCAGTCACGCTGACACCCTATCGACCGGCTGTGATTCCGCACCGGTCAGGAGCAGTACTCACCCGCAACCGGGAAGAAACCGTAATTGAAGAGACTCCCGGTGCGGGAGCGCGGATCGACGATCACCTGAACGCATCCGCCCGGTGAGGCGAGTGCGCCGGCCAGCGCGAGGTCGAACTGTTGCGCCAGACCGAGATTCGCGGGCCGGTATTGAGCCGGCACAGGAAGACTGGCGATCGCCTCGGGCGCCTTCATCGAGGCGGCGCGCTCGGTGATCGCGTGTGTGGCGACATAGCTGTACTCCCCCGGCCCGACGGGAACCGGCGCATCGGCGACGGGCGCTCCCGTGAAGTTCGCGATCGCGACCGGGGGCTGCTCGTCCTCCGGAGCCGCGGCGGCCGATGCCGGGACGGCCAGCGCGAGTGCCGCGCCGGCCAGGACAGCCGCGGGGAGCACAGTGCGGCGGGTGCGGTCGAAGATGGCGGTCCGGGAGAGCTGCAACTGCACGTATGTCCTCACATCGGGTGTATCGGAATGGGGTTCGACAAGCTGCGAGGAACGACCTGTCGCCCCCGCGGCTTGGGCCATTGTTGCAGCAAGCACCCCACACCGGCCCGCTTCGGCGATAACGGTCCGGCCACAGGTCTTGCGGCCACCAAACCCCGGCCTGATCAACGCGAACACGGCTGGTCACATGTCCGGGGCCGGCGGCACCGCCCGAGTTCCCGGTTACTCGATCGGCTCCTGGCCGGGCAGCATCCCGCGCTCGACACGCTTCTCGACGTCGGCCTTGATGTAGCGGATGTAGAGCCAGACCGACCCGAAGATGATCCCCACCACGGCGATCGACCAGTGGAAGATCCCGCCGACGATCAGGACCACCTGCAGGATGAGATCGAGGGTGATCGCGTACGGCCGTCCCTGGACCCCGGCGGCGAGGATCATCGCGATGACGACCAGCGTGAGGTACCCGCCCGACAACCAAGTCAGACCGTCGCCGAGGCGCCACACGATCGGGAAGGCCAGGATCACGACGATGACCTCGAGGATCATCGTGCCGGCCATCACGCCGCGCAACCCCTTCCACGGATCGTTCGTGGGTGGGGTGTACCGGGTCATGAGGGTTCCTTACCGAAAAGAGTTCGCGCGGCACCGGCGGTCACGACAGACCCGGTGATGACCACGCCGGCTCCCGACACGCGCTCCCCGTCGGCCTCCTCGGCCAAGGCGATGGCCTCTTCGACCGCATCGGGCAGGAAGGGTTTGACGACCACGCGGTCCTCGCCGAACACCTCGCGCGCGTATTCCGCGAGCGATTCGGGATCGAGGGCACGGGGAGATCCGTTGTCGGTGACGACGACGGCGTCGAGCACCGGTTCCAGAGCCTCGAGGACCCCACGGGCGTCCTTGTCGCCGAGCACGCCGACCACGCCGACGAGACGACGGAAGTCGAATTCCTCGGCCAGGGCCTGCGCGAGCGCGGCCGCGCCGTGCGGATTGTGCGCCGCGTCGGCGAACACCGTCGGCGC
This sequence comes from Gordonia sp. G4, assembly GCF_057770005.1. Classification (NCBI taxonomy): domain Bacteria; kingdom Bacillati; phylum Actinomycetota; class Actinomycetes; order Mycobacteriales; family Gordoniaceae; genus Gordonia; species Gordonia sp. G4. Next base: position 3,772,988 of record NZ_CM173442.1, on the reverse strand, counting down.
GCTGCGCAGCCGTTCGAGCCGCCCCGGGTTCTCGACTGTCGCGAAACCCGCACGGACGGCATCGATGTCGAGTTGCCGGTCGGCACCCGCACCGAAGAACGCCTCCACCGCAGCGAGGGCCAGCGCGGCATTCGCCGCCTGATGCGCGCCGTGCAACGGCACGAATATCTCGTCGTAGACACCGCCGAGACCCTGGATGGTGAGCATCTGCCCGCCGACGGCGATGACCGAATCGAGGACCGCGAACTCCGAACCCTGGCGGGCGACGATGGTGCCCGCGTCCACGGCCGCGCGCAGCAGGACGTCCATGACCTCGGGGCTCTGCTCGGCGATGACCGTGACGGGGTCGACGGTCCCGGCGGCATCGGGTTCGACGGCCTTGATGATTCCGGCCTTCTCCCCCGCGATCGCGGTCAACGTGTCGCCGAGATAGTCCGCGTGGTCCATCGCGATCGGCGTGATGACCGAGACCGTGCCGTCGATGACGTTGGTCGCGTCCCAGCGCCCACCCATGCCGGTCTCCACGACCGCCACGTCGACGGGCGCCTCGGCGAACACCGCGTACGCCATCGCGGTCAACACCTCGAACTTGCTCATCCGCGGTCCACCCGCCGTCGTCGACGAATCGTCGACCATGGTGATGTACGGCTCGAGTTCCCGGTAGGTGTCGATGTAGGTGCGGGCGGGGATCGGCCTGCCGTCCACCGAGATCCGCTCGGTGACCCGCTGCAGGTGCGGACTCGTGATCCGGCCGGTGCGCCGGTGCAGCGCGGACAGCAGGGCATCGACCATCCGGGTGACCGACGTCTTGCCGTTGGTTCCGGCGATGTGGATGGCCGGGTAACCGTGCTGCGGAGACCCGAGCAGGTCCATGAGCGTCGCGATCCGGGTCAGCGACGGCTCGATCTTCGTCTCGGGCCACCGGGTGTCGAGCTCTGCCTCGACGTCGGCGAGTTCGGCGAGCTCGTCGGCGCTGTCGGTGACGCGCAACGGCGCCGGCGCGGCATCGGGATCGGGTTCGTCCTCGTCCATGATCGCCGAGAGACCCAGGGGGTCACCCGCCGCATCCATTCCCAGGACGGCGGGGTCCTCTTCGGGGAAACCGTTGTCGTCACTCACGCGCCGGCCAGACTCGCCAGCTTTGCGTTCAGCCGCTCGACCTCTTCGGTCGCGATCCGCTGTCGGTCCCGGATCTTGGCGACCACGTGGTCCGGCGCCTTGGAGAGGAACTGCTCGTTGCCCAGTTTCGCCGACGTCGTCGACAGTTCCTTCTCGGCGACCGCCAGGTCCTTCGTGAGTCGCTTGCGCTCGGCCTCGACGTCGACGGTGCCCGAGGTGTCGATCGCGACGACCACCGTGGCCACACTCAGTCGGACCTCGATGGTCGCGGTCGCACCGAAGTCCGGTCCGGCCGGATCGAGGCGCGCCAGGGAGGTCACGTACGGCAGCAGCGGTTCGAGCCCGGCTTCGCCGAGTCCGTCGAACTGGACGGAGACGCGCTGACCCGGACGCAGACCCTGATCGCTGCGGAAACGGCGGACCTCGGTGATCAGTCGTTGCAGATCGTCCACGCGGGCCGCCGAATCCGACGACCATTCGCGTCCCGACGTGGTCGGCCACGGTGCGACCACGAGAGATTCGCCCCCGGTGAGGGTCTTCCAGAGCACCTCGGTGACGAACGGCATCACCGGCGACAGCGCCCTCAGCAACGGTTCCAGGACCGCGCCGAGCACGAGCGCGGTTGATTCCGAACGGTTCTCGTCGTTCTGGGCGATCTGCACCTTCGCCAGCTCGAGGTACCAGTCGCACACCTCGTCCCAGGCGAAGTGGTAGAGCGCCTCGCAGGCCTTGGAGAACTCGTAGGACTCGAATCCGGCGTCGACCTCGGCGAGCACCTCATCGAGGCGGCCGAGGATCCACCGGTCGGCGTCGGTCAGCGTCTCCGCGTCGGGCAGCTCACCGACCTTCGCACCGTTCATCAGTGCGAACTTGGTGGCGTTGTAAAGCTTGGTCGCGAAGTTGCGCGACGACTGGGCGTGGTCCTCACCGACCGAGATGTCCGAACCGGGATTCGCGCCGCGGGCAAGCGTGAAACGCAGGGCGTCGGCGCCGAAGCGCTCCACCCAGTCCAGCGGGTCGATGCCGTTGCCCTTCGACTTCGACATCTTGCGACCGTGCTCGTCGCGCACCAGCCCGTGCAGGAACAGGTTGTGGAACGGGATCTCGTTGCCCGGCCCCAGATCCTTGCCGACGTAGGTGCCGAACATCATCATCCGGGCCACCCAGAAGAACAAGATGTCGTATCCGGTGACCAGAACCGAAGTGGGATAGAACTTCTCGAGATCCGCGGTCTGGTCGGGCCAGCCCATCGTGGAGAACGGCCACAGCCCGGAGGAGAACCAGGTGTCGAGGACGTCGGTCTCCTGGACGTAACCCTCGGGGGCCTGCTCGTCGGGTCCGACGCACACCACGTCACCATCGGGTCCGTACCAGATCGGGATGCGGTGACCCCACCACAGCTGACGCGAGATACACCAGTCGTGCATGTCGTCGACCCAGGCGAACCAGCGCGGTTCCATCGACTTCGGATGGATCACCGTCGACCCGTCGCGCACCGCGTCGCCGGCCGCCGCGGCCAGCCTGTCGACCGCCACCCACCACTGCATCGACAGTCGCGGTTCGATCGGCTCGCCGGTCCGCTCCGAGTGACCGACACTGTGCAGGTACGGACGCACTTCTTTGACGATCCGACCCTGTTCGGCCAGCGCCTCGCGCACCTTGACGCGCGCCTCGAACCGATCCATGCCGTCGAATTCGGTTCCGGTGTCGGCGATCCGGGCCGAGGAGTCCATGATCGTCGGCATCGGCAGATCGTGTCGCTGCCCGAGCGCGAAGTCGTTGGGATCGTGCGCCGGGGTGATCTTCACTGCGCCACTGCCGAATTCCGGGTCGACATAGTCGTCGGCGACGACCGGGATCATCCGGTCGACGAACGGGTGCGGCAGTTCGGTGCCGACCAGGTGCGCATAACGGTCATCGTCGGGATGCACCGCGATCGCGGTGTCGCCGAGCATCGTCTCCAGCCGGGTCGTCGCGACGACGATGTGGGGTTCGGCGTCGTCGAGCGATCCGTAGCGGAAGCTGACGAGCTCGCCCTCCACGTCGGCGTAGCTCACCTCGATGTCGCTGACGGCCGTCTTGAGGACCGGCGACCAGTTGACCAGTCGCTCCGCCTGGTAGATCAACCCGTCGTCGAACATCTTCTTGAACACCGTGTGCACCGCGCGCGACAGACCCTCGTCCATCGTGAATCGCTCGCGTGACCAGTCGACGCTGTCGCCGAGGCGACGCATCTGCTCACCGATGTTGCCGCCGATCTCGGCCTTCTCGGCCCACACGCGGTCGATGAACGCCTCCCGGCCGAGGTCGTCGCGCGTCTTGCCCTCGGCGGCGAGCTTGCGCTCGACCATCGTCTGCATCGCGATCGCCGCGTGGTCCATGCCGGGCAGCCACAGCACCTCGTAGCCCTGCATGCGGCGACGACGCGAGAGCGCGTCCATCAGGACGTGCTCATAGGCATGGCCCATGTGCAGGGAGCCGTTGACATTCGGCGGCGGGATCACGATGGAGAACGGCGGTTTGTCGCTCGCCGCGTCCGCGGTGAAGTACCCGGCGTCCACCCAGCCCTGGTAGAGCGACGCCTCGTGCTCAGCGGGGTCCCAGGACTTGGGCAACCCGGTCTCGGGTACGGCAGTCCGGGACGACGCTGTGTCGGGCAACGCGGATGTCTGGTCGGGTGATGTCACGGGCGCTATTCTATGTTTCCGCCGGGCCGGACCTCGCCCGGGACCCGTCGGTGCACCCGCGCTCCCGCTAACCCGGCGACACGCGCAACCGGTGCAGGTCCTCGGGGGCGTTGACGTTGACGAGCCAGTCCGGTTCGGACACTCCGACGCGATGGGTGTTGAGCGCCTCGATCGCGCCGAGCATGCGTCGTTCGCCGCTCGCGACGAGATCGGCGATCTGTGCGGCCGCGTCCGTGCGGTAGATCCCCGCCATCGGATGATCCCGCTGTGCGTCGCGCGCGATGACCGCCTGGGTGGAGCCCGTCATCCCCAGCCGCAGCTCGTCGATCAGCTCCGGGGCGATGAGCGGCATGTCCGTGGCACAGACGAACGCGTACTCGGCGCCCGCCGCGGCAGCCGCGGACAGACCCGCGACGAGACCGCCCAGCGGACCCGTCCCCTCCTGCTCGTCGGTCACCCAGTGCACCTTCGACGAATCGATACCCGGCGCCGCACGGTCGCGGATGTCGTCGACACCGCGGAACGCGGCGGACGTCTCGCCCGCCACGACCAGCACCGGATCGCATCGCTGCGACACCACGCGCACCACCCGGGCGAGCATGGGTTCGCCCTCCCAGTCCAGCGCGGCCTTGTCGCTGCCCATCCGCCGCGAGCGTCCGCCTGCCAGTACCAGAGCGGCGATCACCGATGTGTCCGATCCCGTGTGTTGAGTCACAGTGACCAGTGTGCGCGATGCGTCACACGATGGGGGCAAGATGGACATCATGAGCAACACGCACGACCGGAACTCCTCGACCCACGACGTCGATGACCCGCGCGAGGTCCGGCGCAAGCATCGGAAGTCCTACGCCGCCGGGGTCCCGGCCGTCGCGGTCGCCCTCAAGCGCGGGGTCGAGCAGATGGGCGCGCTCCGGACGGCGCAGACCCTGATCAAGCTCAATCAGCGCGACGGATTCGACTGCCCGGGTTGCGCCTGGCCGGAGACCCCGGGACACCGCAAGCACGCCGAGTTCTGCGAGAACGGCGCCAAGGCGGTCGCCGAGGAGGCCACGCGTCGCGCGGTCACCCCCGACTTCTTCGCCGCCCACAGCCTCGACGACCTGCGCACGCGCAGCGGCTACTGGCTCTCGCAGCAGGGCCGTCTGGCCCACCCGATGTACCTCGGTCCGGGTGACACCCACTACCGCCCGATCAGCTGGGACGAGGCCAACGCGGTCATCGCCGACGAACTCGCCGCGATGGACTCGCCCCACGAGGCGGTCTTCTACACCTCGGGGCGCACCAGCAACGAGGCCGCCTTCCTGTATCAGCTCTTCGCCCGGAGCCTGGGTACCAACAACCTGCCCGACTGTTCGAACATGTGCCACGAGTCGTCCGGCGCCGCGCTCGGCGCGTCGATCGGCATCGGCAAGGGTTCGGTGACCGTCCCCGATCTCGAGGCCGCCGACCTGATCCTCATCGCCGGCCAGAATCCCGGCACCAACCACCCGAGAATGCTCGCGACGCTGGAGAAGGCGAAGCACAACGGCGCCCGGATCGTCGCGATCAACCCGCTCCCCGAGGCCGGCCTGATGCGCTTCAAGGACCCGCAGAAGGTCGGTGGACTCGTCGGCGCGGGTACCAAACTCGCCGACGACTTCCTGCAGGTCCGGCTCGGCTCCGACATGGCACTGTTCCGCGGCGTCGCACGTCTGCTCCGCGATGCCGAACGAGCCGCGCCCGGAACGGTTTTCGACCACGAATTCCTCGACGAGTCGTGTGCCGGGGTCGAGGAGTACCTCGCCCTGCTCGACGACGTCGACCTCGACGAGATCGCCGACGTCACCGGCGTGACTCGCGCGCAGATCGAGGAGCTCGCGCGAACGGTCGCCACCTCGCGCCGCATCGTCCTGTGCTGGGCGATGGGCCTCACCCAGCATCGGCACGGCGTGGCGACGATCGCCGAGGGCACCAACGTGTTGCTCCTGCGCGGCATGATCGGCCGTGTCGGCGCCGGACTGTGCCCGGTTCGCGGGCATTCCAACGTCCAGGGCGACCGCACGATGGGCATCTTCGAGAAGATGCCAGAGTCCTTCCTCGCCGCCCAGGACGCCGAGTTCGGCATCACTTCCCCACGCGAGCACGGGTACGACACCGTCGCCGCCATCACCGCGATGGCCGCCGGGAAGGTCCGCGTCTTCGTCGGGATGGGCGGCAACTTCGTGTCGGCCTCACCCGACACCGAGGCGACCGCCGAGGCTCTCCGGCGCTGCTCACTCACCGTGCACGTGTCCACCAAACTCAACGAGTCCCATCTGGTCACCGGTCGCAGCGCACTCATCCTGCCGACGCTCGGCCGCACCGACCGGGACGTCATAGACGGTGTGGCGCAACGTGTCTCGGTGGAGGACTCGATGTCGGCGGTGCACCTCTCACGCGGGTCGCTGCCGCCGGTGTCGGAGCATCTGCGCAGCGAGGTCGCCATCATCTGCGATCTGGCAACCCGAGTCTTCGGCACCGGCCATCCGGTTCCGTGGCAGGAACTCAAGCGCGACTACGATCGCATCCGCGACCGCATCGAGCGGGTCGTCCCCGGCTTCGACGACTTCAACATCCGCGTCCGACGCAGTGACGGCTTCGTACTGCCGCACCCGCCCCGCGACACCCGGTCGTTCGACACCCCCAACGGCAAGGCCAACTTCGCGCTTCATCCCCTCGAATGGGTGGACATCCCCGCCGACCGCCTGATCCTGCAGACGCTCCGCAGCCACGACCAGTACAACACCACCGTCTACGGCCACGACGACCGTTACCGCGGCATCTCCGGCAACCGCCACATCGTGATGGTCAACCCCGACGACGTCACGACCCTCGGTCTGCGCGCCGGACAGCTCGTCGACATCGTCTCCGAGTTCGACGGCGAGGGCGGGGTCGAGGAGCGCCGGGTCCGCGGCTTCGAGGTCGTCCCCTACGACACGCCGCGCGGGAACGCCGCCGCATACTATCCGGAGACCAATCCGCTGGTTCCGCTCGGATCGGTGGCCAAGGAGTCGAACACGCCGGTGTCCAAGGCCGTGGTCATCCGCTTGGAACCGGCCGAACCCGCCTAGCCGTCGAGGACGAACAAGAGAGCCCCGCCCGGATTCGGGCGGGGCTCTCTTGCGTCTGCGAAAGATGTTGTGCGTCAGGCGGTCTTGTCGCGGCGTTCGTCGCTGGAGGCCTTGCGGGGCACGATCGTCGGCAGGACGTTGTCTCGGACGGTCTCGCCCGTCACGACGACCTTCTCGACGTCGTCCCGGCTCGGGATGTCGTACATCACCGGTAGCAGGACCTCTTCCATGATGGCCCGCAGGCCACGGGCACCGGTGCCGCGGTGGATCGCCTGGTCGGCGATCGCCTCGAGCGCATCCTTGGTGAACTCGAGTTCCACGTTGTCCATGTCGAACAGGCGCGTGTACTGCTTCACCAATGCGTTCTTCGGCTCCGACAGGATGCTGACCAGCGAATCCTTGTCCAGGTTGGTCACCGAGGCCACGACCGGGAGCCGGCCGATGAACTCGGGGATCAGGCCGAACTTGATCAGGTCCTCCGGCATCACGTCGGCGAACTGATCCGACGTGTCGACCTCGTCCTTGCTCGCCACCTCGTTACCGAAACCGAGGCCGCGCTTGCCGATCCGCTCGGACACGATCTTCTCGAGTCCCGCGAACGCACCGGCGACGATGAAGAGCACATTCGTGGTGTCGATCTGGATGAACTCCTGGTGCGGGTGCTTGCGTCCGCCCTGCGGCGGCACCGACGCCTGAGTGCCCTCGAGGATCTTCAGAAGCGCCTGCTGGACGCCCTCGCCCGACACATCGCGTGTGATCGACGGATTCTCGCTCTTGCGTGCGATCTTGTCGACCTCGTCGATGTAGATGATGCCGGTCTCGGCCCGCTTCACGTCGTAGTCGGCGGCCTGGATCAGCTTCAGCAGGATGTTCTCGACATCCTCGCCGACATAGCCCGCCTCGGTGAGCGCGGTCGCATCGGCGATCGCGAACGGCACGTTGAGCATCTTCGCCAGCGTCTGCGCCAGGTACGTCTTGCCGCATCCGGTGGGGCCGAGCATGAGGATGTTCGACTTCATCAGCTCGACGGTCTCACCCGTGCGGGAGTCCTTCTTCTCCCCCGCCTGGATGCGCTTGTAGTGGTTGTACACCGCCACCGCGAGCGTTCGCTTCGCGGTGTCCTGGCCGATCACGTACTTCTCGAGGAAGTCGCGGATCTCGGTCGGCTTGGGCAGCTCGTCGAGCTTGACGTCGCCGTTCTCCGCCAGTTCCTCTTCGATGATCTCGTTGCACAGGTCGATGCACTCATCGCAGATGTACACGCCGGGGCCGGCGATGAGCTTCTTCACCTGCTTCTGGCTCTTGCCGCAAAAAGAGCACTTGAGCAGGTCGCCACCGTCTCCGATTCGTGCCATCTCGCGCTGTACCTACTTCCTCGTTGCCGGACTGTCGTGTCTGGTCCGTCGCGTCGCGCGCAGCCGGGCATGGGTCATTTGATCGACACTCGAATGCCCAGTAACCCGACGGTACCCGCGTGCCGCCCGAACTTCGACCGATAAGGCCAAATGTCGCGGCAGAAAATCACCGGGACTTCTGTACTGCCACAACTACTTCTTCATGGACTTCTTGCGATATTCGAAGACCTCGTCGATGATGCCGTACTCCTTGGCCGCCGCAGCGGTCAGGATGTTGTCGCGGTCGGTGTCCTTGCGGATCTTCTCCTTGTCCTGGCCGGTGTGGCCGGACAGTATCTCGTCGAGGCGATCGCGGATGCGCTCGATCTCGGCGGCCTGGATCTCGAGGTCGGACACCTGACCCTGGTACGCACCACCGGTGCGCGGCTGGTGGATCAGGACCGTGGCGTTCGGCAGCGCCGCACGCTTGCCGGGTGTTCCGCCGGCGAGGAGGATCGCCGCGGCCGAGGCCGCCTCCCCGAGGCAGACGGTGACGATGTCGCAGTGCACGTACTGCATCGTGTCGTAGATCGCGAGCATGTCCGGCACGCTGCCGCCCGGCGAGTTGATGTACATGGTGATGTCACGGTCGGGGTCCTGCGACTCGAGCACCAGCAGCTGTGCCATGACGTCGTTGGACACGACCTGGTCGATCGGGGTCCCGACGAACACGATCCGCTCTTCGAAGAGCTTCGCGTACGGGTCGTACTGACGCTGGCCGTTAGGCGTGTGCTCGATGAACTGCGGCAGGATGTACCGCGCCTCGATGTTCTTCAGCGCCAGGGCCGACGCAGGGATTCCGGCGGCGACCTCGGCGGGCAGGCCGTCGAAGGAAAGGGAATTGGTCATGTGATGCTCCAGTGAGTAGAGGTGGCTCGGAGATGGTCGGATCACGCGATCACGGAGTGGATCCCTGGCCCGGTCGCGAGATCACCTTGTCGACGAAGCCGTACTCCCGGGCCTCTTCGGCGGTGAACCACTTGTCGCGGTCGGCGTCGGCCTCGATCTTCTCGAGCGGCTGACCGCTGAACTCGGCGTTGAGCTTGTTCATTTCCTTCTTGGTCAGCGCGAACTGCTCGGCCTGGATCGCGATGTCGGCAGCGGTACCGCCGATGCCTGCGGACGGCTGATGCATCATGATGCGCGCGTGCGGCAGCGCGTGCCGCTTGCCCTTGGTGCCGGCGGCGAGCAGGAACTGCCCCATCGACGCGGCCATGCCCATTGCGTAGGTCGCGACGTCGCACTCGGCGAGCTGCATGGTGTCGAAGATCGCCATGCCCGCGGTGACCGAGCCACCGGGCGAGTTGATGTAGAGGTGGATGTCCTTCTGCGGGTCCTCGGCGGCGAGCAGCAGGATCTGCGCGCACAGCCGGTTGGCGATCTCGTCGTCCACCTGGGTGCCCAGGAAGATGATGCGCTCGCGCAGCAGACGCTCGAACACCGAATCGGTCAGGTTCAACCCAGCCATACCCGAACTCATCGAGGGTGTGTGGATGGTCGGCTCACTCACAGGTTCCTACCTTTGCCTTGTTGTCATGACCTGTGCGTCATCTCGGATGACGCACACGCTCATCGAATACTTCTCTGATGACGTCCTCACCGACACTAACCAATCGAGACCCCCGGGCACTCCCGAGGACACGCCACTTCGCTGAGAGCAGAACCACTTCGGCACCGTGAACGGCTCATGCGCGATGGTGGACCGACGGCAATCGCCGGCCCTCGTGGACGAGGACCGGCGATGTGCGTGATCACAATGCGGCACGCATGGCCGCGGTGGAGCCGATCAGTTGTCGGCGTCGGACTCCTCGGTTGCGGATTCCTCGGCGTCGTCCTTGCCACCGAAGTACTCGGCGGTGTCGACGGTGGTGCCGTTGGTGTCGGTGACGGTCACATCGCCGACGATGGCGGCCAGCGACTTGCCGCGACGGACGTCGGCGTAGACGGCTCCGACCTGGTTGGCCTGAGTCAGCTGCTGGATGAACTCCTGCGGCTGCATGCCGTACCGCTGGGCGGTGAAGATGATCTGCTGGGTCAGCTCGTCCTGGCTGACCTCGGTGTCCTGCTGATCGGCGATGGCGTCGAGAAGCAGCTGCTGCTTGACCGACTTCTCGGCCTCCTCGCGGGACTCGGCATCCCACTCCTCGCGGGTCTTGCCCTGCGCCTCGAGGAACTTGGCGACCTGCTCATCGTCGTGCCCGAGGGCGTGGATGACCTGGTGCTGCTGGCCTTCGACCTCTTCGTCGACGACCTTCTCGGGCAGCGGGATCTCGACGGTCTCGAGCAGCTTCTCGAGCACGGCGTCGCGGATCTTGTTGGCCTGCTCCAGCTTCGCGGACTGCTCGACGCGCTCGGCGAGGCTGGCACGCAGTTCCTCGACGGTGTCGAACTCGCTGGCCATCTGGGCGAACTCGTCGTCGACCTCGGGCAGCTCGCGCTCCTTGACCGACTGCACGGTCACCTTCACGAGCGCCTCCTCACCGGCGTGATCGCCGGCGACGAGCTTGGTCGTGAACTCCTTGTCCTCGCCGGCCTTCAGACCGATGAGCGCCTCGTCGAGTCCGTCGATGAGCTGACCGGAGCCGACCTCGTGCGACAGGCCCTCGGTGGTGGCCTCCTCGACGGGCTCGCCGTCGACGGTCGCCGCCAGGTCGATCGAGACGAAGTCGCCGTTCTCGATGCCGCGCTCGACACCCTTGAGGGTGCCGAAGCGGGCTCGCAGCCCTTCGAGCTGCTCGTCGACCGCGGCCTCGTCGACCTCGATCGCGTCGACCTCGACCGACAGGGTCGAGTAGTCGGGCAGGGTGATCTCGGGACGGACGTCGACCTCGGCGGTGAAGGACACCGACTCGCCGTACTTCAGCTCGGAGAGGTCGATCTCGGGCTGGCCGATGGCCTTGGTCTCGGTCTCGGCGACGGCCTCGGAGTACTTGGCCGGGATGGCGTCGTTGACGACCTGGGCGAGGATCGAATCGCGACCGACGCGGGCTTCGATCAGCTTGGCGGGCGCCTTGCCCGGACGGAATCCGGGGATCCGGATCTGCTGGGCCAACGACCGGTAGGCCCGGTCGAAGTCTGCCGACAGCTCCTCGAACGGGACCTCGACGTTGAGCTTGACCCGGGTCGGGGTGAGTTGCTCGACAGTGCTCTTCACGCCTGAATACTCCTTATATCTGCGGTGGTGGAAGTTCGGTCGTTCGCGGGCCGTGCACCGGGTGACCGGTCGGGCCACATCGATCAAGTCGGGATGACAGGATTTGAACCTGCGACCCTCCGCTCCCAAAGCGGATGCGCTACCAAGCTGCGCCACATCCCGGGGTCCGAACACGCGAGGAGCACCCCGGAGGGCGACCGCGCATCAGGGCCAACAAGAGATAGTACGTGCCGCCGCTGCCGACGCCGCGCACGGGTGTCCGAAGCGTCACGGAACCGGGGACGCCCGACGTATGCCGCAGCCGCAACACCGACCCCGATTTTCGGTTCCCGCCCCACTGCCGGTACAGTCACTGATCGCACGCGCCACCGGGTTTTCGACGGCCATCGCGAGCAACGCGGGTGTAGCTCAATGGTAGAGCCCTAGTCTTCCAAACTAGCTACGCGGGTTCGATTCCCGTCACCCGCTCCACCGGGTCCGGAGGCATCACGCCTCCGGACCTTCTGCATTTCAGGGCGCCGTTTCAGGGCGCCGGGGGCGCGTTCCACGGCAGCGGCAGCGGCACGTACTCGTACTCGATCTCGGGGGCCGGCTCCTCTTCGGGATGTCCGGGCGACGTCGGATCACCGGGGCCGGTCGAGACGATCGGCGGCGGGCAGGGCGCGAACTGGCCGTTGCCGATGGCCATCTTGCAGGGCTCGGCGTTCGCGAGTCCCGCGCCTCCGATGAATGCCGCTGCGGCGAATGTCAGTGTTGCAATGAGTCTGGTCATCGACTTTCCTTACGGTGTCTCACCTCTCGTGCCGGAGAGGTTGCGAGATGTAGAAGCGCACTCCTTCCCGGGGCACCGCGTACCGCCCCCGCCATCGACGCTCCTCTGTCGTGCGCGCGTCACACCCGGTTCCGCTCCGGATGTCTCAGATCGCAGCCCGAGTCACCCGACCGGACCACACCCACGCGCGCGATCACCGCAACCCGACCGCCCTGTGATCCTCGACACACCAGGCGTACCGTTGACCCATGTCCTCCAGCCACACGAAAACCCAGCGCCGGTGCGGCTCCTGCGGCGCCCCCCTGTACGTACGCCGAGACGTCACCGAGTCCGAGGCCGGCATCGGCCGCGTCGACGTGATGCTCGTCTGCCGGGACGAAGCATGCTCGCAACCAGCGCGGCACCTCCGGACCGAGCACCCACAACCCGCCTGACCGAAAACCCAACGCAGTCCAAAGCCCAAGTAACACTGGGACAAACGATCCTGTTGACATCGGCGGGACTTCGACGAAGATGAGTCCCGATCGTCGCCGTCCGGACATGCGACAGCCCGAATGTGATGACCGTCACATGTAGTGCCCGCAGCCATGCTCACCTTGGGTTTTGCGACGTCGTACTCCCCGTTCGCGATCGCGGGGTCATTCAGCGTGCGCGACTCCTTGGACCCAAGACAACGGTTGTGTAACGATGGTGCAGCGCTCAGGCCGATGCGCGGACAGACCCATCGAACCGAAGGTACGACCTGTGTTGAACTCCCCAACGCCGACCCCGCGCGCCTCGCGCCGCCGCTCGGCTCGACGCCTCACGGCTGTCGTCTTCGGCGTCCTGGCGATGGCCCTCGCCCTTCCCGGTGTCGCGAACGCCGTCCCGGTGACCGTGATCCCCGGCCTGCCGCCGGTCGAGATCCCCGCGGTCCCGGGCCTGCCGACCCCTCCGGCGCCGAGCACTCCCGAGGCTCCGCAGCCGCCGTCGTCGACGACGACCGAGGAGAAGCCCGCCGACCCGGCCATCCCGAACGTGAAGACCGAGACCGGCTACATCGCGCTGGCCGACGACAACACCCACACCATCACCTGGTGGCACAACGGTGAGGTCGTGAAGAAGATGCCGATCTCGATGGGGTCCGACAAGAACCCGACCCCCCACGGCGTCTACTACACCAAGGAGAAGTACCGCGACATGTACATGGATTCGTCCACATACGGCGTCCCGGTGGACTCCGCCGAGGGCTACCGGACCTACGTCGAGTACGCCACGCGCATGTCGTGGGACGGAATCTTCATCCACGCCGCGCCGTGGTCGGTCAACCAGCAGGGTCGCAGCAACGTCAGCCATGGCTGCATCAACGTGACCACCGAGTACGGCAAGTGGGTGTACGACAACGTCCCCCGCAACACCCCGATCGTGGTCCGCAACACCATCGGACCGAAGTACCAGAACACCTAGGTCAGCAACAGACAGCGACAGGGGCCGGTCACCAGTGGTGACCGGCCCCTGTCGCGCGCTACGCGGCGGTGCGGGCGGCGAACGTCGCCTGCACCTGTAGCCATCGCGCGATCACCTGACAGCCGGTGGAGGCGGGATCGGTGACCGAGGCCCGTCGGTAGGGTTCGCTCCCGTAGGACGTGTGCCGACCGCCCGCGGCATTCGACACCCACAGACCGCTGATGCGCATCCGCGCCGGCAGGTAGCACCGGACCTCACGCCACGCAGCCGCCAGACGTCCCAGGTCGCGACGCCACTGCGCCGGCCGGACGGAGGTGCGTCGCGCGTTCTGCAAGTCATTGGCGCGCAGCACATCCCACGCACTCCTGCCCCATCGGCCGAGTCCGGCGAAGGTCATCGACCCGGTGAGGTCGGCGACGTCACGCACGAGTGAGTCCGCACCCGCGTTGCAGATCATGTCCTCGGCCGCGCCCACCCAGTGCACCGGGAGCCCTGCGGGCAGGTCGACCCCGGGGCCGGCGACGCCCCATCCGCGACAGCCGGGCACCACACCGGGTGGCTGGTGCGGATCGGCGACCAGACCCACGCCGATCACCCGGTTCAGGGCGGGCGGCGTGTCGGTCGCGCTGCCGGCGGCCAGGTCGGCGAGGGCGGCGCGAATGACCACGGCTCCCTGCGAGTAACCCACCAGGGCAATCGGACCTGTCGAGGCACGGATGGCCGCGCGCAGACTGGATGCGCCGAGGGCAACGCTCTCGACGAAACTCATCCCACCCGGCGTCGGGGCAGGCCCGTAGCTCGCCGGGTATCCGATCCAGCGACAGACGAAGCGGTCGTCGAGTTCGTCCGCCACGCCCGCCAGAAGGCCCGACACGTCGGTCCGGGTGTCGCCCGCGAAGGACTCCCCCGTCCCACCGACCACGAAGACGGTGACCGCCGACGACGCGTCGCCCGGTCGTCCGGGACCGACTCCTAGACTCTGCTGCACCCACCCATCGTGGCGCCGGCATGTGTGAACCGGCCGCAGGGTCGCTGAGGGCTCGCTGAGAGTCCCTCCGCGGGTATGCCGACGCGGGTCAGGACGCCTGGGCAGGCGGCGGTTTCGCGACGTAGTCGGCGGTCTCGATGATCGCGACGAAGAATCCGCTTCCCTCGATCACGTTGGCGCTGTGCACCAGTCCGGCCGGGATGTAGATACTCGCCGGCGCCTCGACCTCGTAGACCTCGTCGCCGAGGGTGATCTCGTAGACGAGGCGGTCGAGCGACAACAGGATGTTGATCTCCGGGCAGTCGTGCACATGCGGCTCGCAGTAGTCACGGGCGGCAGCCGACACGGCGCGCATCTCGTGCGCCACGACACGCTTCTCCGCTTCCGGGAACAGATCGCCGCCGGCCAGTACACGGCGGGTGATCGGCGCATCGGCGGCCCCGTGGAAAGGTACGTCTTTCAGTGGGGACACCTCGCCCCGCGAGATCAATCCGGCATGAGACCGGATGCTTTCGCTGATTGTCACACTGCCCCCTCTGTCATCCCCGACCCTTCGCATGAGTAAGGAACTCATGGTCTTGCACGATGCTACTAAGGTTCGGCTACCCACACCGACCGGGCAGTAACGTGTCAGGTCTGACAGACGGGGCACCAATACAGTTTTCGCGCTTCGAGGTCGGCGACGAGGACGGGGGTTCGGCAGATCCGGCACGGCTCCCCGGCCCGCCGGTACACGTAGGTTCGCGGCCGGTTCGGCGCGTACGCCGGCGCGCCGGAATCATCCTCGGGACGTATCACGTGGATGCGTCCACGACGTACACCGATCTTCATGAGGTCCACCAGATCGGCCCACAGCGCGTCGAATTCCTCACGGAGAACACGCTTTCCGGGACGCATCGGGTCGATGCCCGCACGGAAGAGGATCTCGGCGCGATACACGTTGCCGATCCCCGCGATGACTTTCTGGTCCATCAGCAGGGCGCCGATGGGGCGCGCGGACCGCGAGATCGCAGCCCATGCCCGCCCGGGGTCGGCGTCGCGTCGGAGTGGATCCGGACCGAGGCGGGCTATCAACGTCTCGAGGTCGGCGGGGTGGTAGATCTCACAGGCCGTCGGTCCGCGAAGGTCCGTGGCGGCGGTCTCACTCTCGATTCGGAGTCGAACCTGCCCCACCGGTTCGGGCACGGGCACCGGGAGTTCGGTGAAGGCGCCGTAGAGGCCGAGATGGATGTGCACCAGACGCTCGGTGCGATCATCTCGGTATCGATGCACGAGGTGTTTGCCCCAGGCCTCGGCGGCGTGGAAGGTCAGTCCGTCCACCGCCGCCGCACCGTCGGCGAACCGCCCCTGCGGGCTGCTGACGCGGACCTGCGTGCCGCCGAACAGACGCTGCTGGCGACGCGCGAGTCGATGAAGAGTGTGGCCCTCGGGCACGGGCTGCGCCGGTGGCCTACTGGGCCGGGGCCGCCGGCACCTCGGGAGCCTCACCGGTGCGCTCGTACTCCGCGAGGATGTCGATGCGACGCTGGTGCCGCGCCTCCTCCGACCACGGGGTGGCGAGGAAGGCGTCGACGATGGCGAGCGCCTCGTCGGTGCTGTGCATCCGGCCACCGATTCCGATGAGTTGCGCGTTGTTGTGCTGCCGGGCCAGCTGTGCGGTCTCGACGCTCCAGGCGAGTGCGCAGCGGGCACCGGGAACCTTGTTGGCGGCGATCTGTTCGCCGTTGCCACTGCCGCCCAGCACGATTCCCAGGCTGCCGGGGTCGGCGACGGTCCGGGACGCGGCGGCGATGCAGAACGCCGGGTAGTCGTCGGCGGGATCCATCACATGGGCTCCACAGTCCACGACCTCGTGGCCGGTCGCCGCGAGATGATCGGCGATCTGGTTCTTGAGTTCGAATCCGGCATGGTCGGCACCGAGATAGACACGCATGGCGCCACTATAGATTGAGGGCGTGGACACGCCCCTGCCCATCCCCCGCGAGCCGAACGGCGGCGCACCCGCCTCCGGGGCGCCGATCCCGAACGTGCCCGGTGTCGCCGACCCGCCACCACCTGCTCCCGCCGACCCCGCCCGTCGGTGGCTGCGTCCGGCCCACTACGCGGCGAGGCCTCGGCTCCATCCCTGGGAGATCCCCGCACTCGTGGTGGTCATCCTCGCGACGGTGCTGGGATACGCGGCGATCATCGTGCTCGTGGCGCTCGGCATGCTCGACCAGCTCCTGCTGGGTGCGCTGCTGTTCCCGCTCCTGCTCTTCGTGATCCGCGGTCTGACCTACGCGTCTCCACGGGTGAACGGTGTGCAGATGACGCCGACCCAGTTCCCGGACGGGCATCGGATGGTCGTCGAGGCCGCGGCGCGCTTCGGCCTCGAATACGTGCCCGACGCCTACGTCGTCCTCGGCAACGGCGCGATCAACGCGTTCGCCTCCGGGCACGGGTTCCGACGATTCGTCGTCGTGTACTCCGACCTGTTCGAGGTGGGTGGCGCGGCCCGGGACCCGCAGGCACTCGAGTTCATCATCGGCCACGAGGTCGGCCACATCGCCGCCGGGCACACCTCGTACTGGCGACAGCTCTCGACGATCGTCGGCATGAACATCCCGGTCCTCGGGGCCGCGCTGTCCCGCGCGCAGGAATACAGCGCCGACAACTACGGGTATTACGCCAGACCCGGTGGCGCACCCGGCGCCATCGGAGTCCTGGCCGCGGGCAAATACATGCTCTCGGCGGTGGACTTCGACCAGTTCGCCGACCGGGCGACCCACGAGCGCGGCTTCTTCACCTTCTTGACCAACGCCATGTCGTCGCATCCGGTGCTGACCTGGCGCGCGGCCGCTCTCCGCGACCGGACCCGTGCGGGCGCGATGCTGTTGCGTCCGCGCCGGATCGTCCGCGGTGTGGGCAGCGGGAACGTGGTGGCGGTGCCACCGGCACCACACCCGGCCGTCCTCGCGCCCGGCGGACTCCCCAACGGCATCGAACCCCCGCCCCGTTTCTGACGCGGGGGTCCGTTGCGGCACAACCGGACCGGTCAGTCGAACTGCGGGTCCTCGTCACGCGTGCGCTTGAGCTCGAAGAAGTGCGGGTACGACGCCAGCGCGCGCGCACCGTCCCAGACCGTCCCGGCGTCCTCACCGCGCGGGATGCGGGACAACACCGGGCCGAAGAACGCGACGTCGTTGACGTGGATGGTGGGCGTGCCGACATCGTCGCCCACCTTGTCCATGCCGGCGTGATGACTCGCGCGGATGGTGTCGTCGAACTCGGTGCCGTCGGCGGCCTCCGCGAGCGAGGCGTCGAGACCGAGTTCGTCGAGCGCACCGGCGATGACCTCGTCGAGGTCTTTGATGCCCTGGTTGTGGATGCGGGTGCCCATCGCCGTGTACAAGGGCGCGAGGATCTCGTCCCCCTTCTGCGCGGCGGCGGCCGCGACGACGCGGACGGGACGCCAGGCGTGCTTGAGTCCCTCGCGGTACTCCTCGGGAATGTCCTTGCCCTCGTTGAGGACAGCGAGGCTCATGATGTGGAAGTTCACCTCGATCGGCCGGACCTGCTCGGCTTCGAGAATCCAGCGCGAGGTGATCCAGCACCAGGGACACAGCGGGTCGAACCAGAAATCGACGCGGTCGGTGGTCTGGGCCTGCACTGACATTGGAACGTCCTCTCGAGAGTCGGCTGTCTGTCGGGCGCCGGCCGTCCGGCCGGTTCCGCCGTCGGACGCCTCAACATCGCGGTGCGCCGAACTGTTCCCGGGTGCGTCGGACAGCCGGCCGCGGGGCTGGGGATACGCACCGCCCGGGCCGGGCGTGATGTGAGATGGTGCATGGACCGCCGAGGAACAGGACCCGGGATGTCGCTGCCACCACCGTCTGATCCGGATCAGCCGATCCGGGCAGATCGGCGCGGCCACCCGGTCGTACCCAGATCCGTCGGGCAGAGATCGGCACAGATCGTCCGGGCCGCCACAAAGCTCTTCCAGGAGGCCGGGTTCCGGAACGTCAGCATCGAGCAGATCGGCGCCGCCGTCGGTCTCACCGGCCCGGCAGTCTATCGGCATTTTCCCGGCAAACACGACATTCTCTCGCAGGCCCTGACCACCCAGGTGGAGCTCGTCGCCCAACTGATGGCCGACGCGAAGAGCCGCGGCCGTTCGCCGGGCGACCAGCTCTCCCTTCTCCTCGACGGGCTCGGCGACCTCACCGCGCATCGAGACGTCTCGACGTTGTGGCGCCGCGAACAACGGCATCTGCAGCACGCCGAACTCGACGTGATGAAAGAGTATTTCGATGAGCTGAGCGAGCATGTCGCCTCGCTCATCGTCGCCACGCGGCCCGACCTCTCGCCGGCGGCCGCGGAGGTGCTGAGTGCGGCACTGCTCAGCGTGTTCTCCAACACCTCCGGCATGCGCGGCTCACTTCCGCCGGCCCGCCTCAAGCAGGTTCAGCGAGCGGTGGCGGACTCGCTCATCACCTGCGAGCTGCCAAGGGCGCGCGGTCCGGAC
The DNA here is from genome assembly GCF_057770005.1 of Gordonia sp. G4. Lineage (NCBI taxonomy): Bacteria > Bacillati > Actinomycetota > Actinomycetes > Mycobacteriales > Gordoniaceae > Gordonia > Gordonia sp. G4. The sequence continues at coordinate 3,753,835 of NZ_CM173442.1, read as the reverse complement.
ACCGGTGACCAGACCCCACCCGCGCGCCGGCGCCCCGCCGCCCGCCGCGAGCGGATACTCGACGCCGCCACCCGACTGTTCTCCGAGCGTGGATTCCCCGACGTGCGTATCGACGAGATCGCGCGGACCGCGGACGTCTCCATCGCGACCCTGTACCAAGAGGTCTCCGGCAAATCCGATTTGCTCCTGGCGGTCCTGTGGCGCGGCGTCCAGGGAATTCTCTATGTCTCCGGCCACGCTCTGGACCGTGTCGTCGCCGGCGATGCACTCGACGCGCTGATCCGGGTGTTCGTCGAGTATTCGCTGGGCGAACACGGTCGCATCATGCCGGTCTTCACCCGCGACCTGATGTACCTTCCCGACGCCGAGCAGACGCGACTGCTGAACGCGCAGGCGGACTATCGGGCCGAATGGATCGACGCGATCCGATCCCGCAACGGACTGCTGACGGCGGCTGACGCGAATGCGCTCGTGCAGGCGCTCTTCGGCTTCACCTGTGAGGTCATCGAGTCGCCACGGTTGCGGTCCAGGCCCGGGGTCGCGGAGGACCTCGAGGCGATCGCCCGGGCGATCCTGAACCCGGCCGGGTTGCGTTGAGCGCCGCCCGCGTCCGCACCTGGATAAGCTGGCCTGCGTGACTGCTCCGAACCTCACCAGAGACCAGGCCCGCGACCGCGCAGCGATTCTCGACGTGTCGAATTACCAGATCGAGCTCGACCTCACCGACGGTTCCGGCGCCCCCGGGACCGAGACGTTCCGATCCACGACGACGGTGCGGTTCACGGCGTCGGAAGGCAGTGAGACGTTCGTCGATCTCGTCGCCCCCACCCTGATCTCGGCCACCCTCAACGGCACCGACCTCGACGTGTCCGGCTTCGACGAGTCGATCGGCATCCCGTTGTCCGGCCTCGCCGCCGACAACACGCTCACCGTGGTCGCCGACTGCGCCTACTCCAACACCGGCGAGGGGCTGCACCGATTCGTCGACCAGTCCGACGACTCGGTCTACCTGTATTCCCAGTTCGAGACCGCCGACGCCAAGCGGATGTTCGCGTGCTTCGATCAGCCCGACCTCAAGGCGACCTACACCGTGACCGTCACCGCTCCCGCGGACTGGAAGGTCATCTCCAACGCGGCGCACGCGGAAGCTCCCGGTGACCCGGATGCCGCCACATCGGCTGTGGTGCATCGCTTTCAGGAGACCGTCCCGATGAGCACCTACCTCGTAGCGCTCATCGCGGGGCCCTACGCGGAGTGGACCGACGTCTATTCCGACGAGCACGGCGACATCCCACTGGGCATCTACTGCCGCGCATCGCTGGCCGAGTTCATGGATTCGGAGCGACTGTTCACCGAGACCAAACAGGGATTCGGCTTCTACCACAAGAACTTCGGAATCCCCTATCCCTTCGGCAAGTACGACCAGCTGTTCGTCCCCGAGTTCAACGCCGGTGCGATGGAGAACGCGGGCGCCGTCACCTTCCTCGAGGACTACGTCTTCCGGTCCCGCGTGACCAAATACCTCTACGAGCGTCGCGCCGAGACGGTCCTGCACGAGATGGCGCACATGTGGTTCGGCGACCTGGTCACCATGCAGTGGTGGGATGACCTGTGGCTCAACGAGTCCTTCGCGACCTTCGCATCGGTGCTGTGCCAGTCCGAGGCGACCGAGTACACCAGCGCCTGGACGACGTTCGCCAACGTCGAGAAGTCCTGGGCCTACCGCCAGGACCAGCTGCCCTCGACCCACCCGGTCGCCGCGGACATCCCCGACATCGCCGCCGTCGAGGTCAACTTCGACGGCATCACCTACGCGAAGGGCGCATCGGTCCTCAAGCAGCTGGTCGCCTATGTGGGTCTCGAGGACTTCCTCGCCGGGTTGCGCAGCTACTTCGCCGCGCACGAGTTCGGCAACGCCACGTTCGCCGATCTCCTGGGCGCACTGGAGAAGTCGTCGGGCCGCGACCTGTCGGACTGGGGCGCCCAATGGCTGCGCACCACCGGCATCAACGTCATCCGACCCGACTTCGAGGTCGACGACTCGGGCGCCTTCACCCGGTTCACCATCGTCCAGGACGGTGCCGCCCCCGGCGCCGGTGAGACCAGGGTCCACCGTCTGCGTGTGGGCGTCTACGCCGACAACGGATCCGGTGCCATCGAGCAGACCCGCAGCGTCGAACTCGACATCGAGGGTGAGCGCACCGATGTCGCCGATCTCGTCGGCGTGCACCGCGGAGATCTGGTGCTGCTCAACGACGGCGACCTGACCTACGCCTCGGTCCGACTCGACCCGGAGTCGCTGGCGACCGCGACCGCACGGATCGGCGACATCAGCGATCCGATGCCACGCACCCTGGTCTGGTCGGCGGCGTGGGAGATGACCCGGCAGGCCGAGATGCGGGCCCGCGATTTCGTCGAACTCGTTCGCCGAGGAATCGCCGCCGAGTCGGAAATCGGTGTCGTGCAACGCGTCCTGCTGCAGGCGACGACAGCCATCGAGTCCTACGCCGACCCCGAGTGGGCGGCGACGACGGGCCGCCCGGGGTTCAGCGCTCGCATGCTCGAGCTCGCCCGCGCCGCCGATGCCGGCTCCGACCATCAGCTCGCGTTCGTCAACACGTGGCTGGCCGGCCGGATCAACGACGACGAGACCGAGGTGGCCCGCGCACTGCTCGACGGTGCGGACCCCGCCGAGCACGGCCTCGACGGTCTCGCCGTGGACACCGATCTGCGGTGGAAGCTGGTGACCGCCCTGGCGACCGCTGGTGCCATCGACACCGATCCGGCGTCGACCCCGGTCATCGACGCCGAGGCCGAGCGTGACAACACCGCGACCGGTACGCGGTCGGCGGCACTGGCGCGGGCGGCCCGTCCGCTCGCGGAAGCCAAGGCGGACACCTGGACTCGCGCCGTCGAGGACGACACGCTCTCGAACGTGTACACCCGCACCATGATCGGCGGGTTCGCCCGCCCCGGGCAGGGCGAACTCCTCGAGCCCTATGTCGAGAAGTACTTCGCCGCCGTACCGGAGGTCTGGGCACGCCGGTCCAGCGAGGTCGCGCAGACCGTCGTCGTCGGTCTGTACCCGAGTTGGGCGATGTCGCAGCAGGCCCTCGACCTCGCCGAGGAGTTCTTGTCCGGGGACCATCCGTCCGCGCTCAAGCGATTGATCTCCGAGGGTCGTGACGGCGTGGCACGCTCGCTTCGAGCACGCGCCTTCGACGCACAGGAGGGCTGAGCCGGCAGACCTGCGGTCAGCGTCGTCGCCACCGGTATCGCACCTGCGGGCGGCCCGCCGAGCCGTATTCGGTGTCGCGGTCGAGGACGTGGTCGTCGGCGAGCCGCTCCAGGTAGCGCCATGCGGTGACCCGCGACGATCCGAGGGCGCGGGCGACCTCGGAGGCGGTGAGTCCGTCGGGGCTGTCGCGGACCGCCCGGCTCACCGCGTCCTCGGTCTGCGGCGCGGCCCCCTTCTTCGCCGACCGGCGGGTGTCGCTCGTGCGCAATTCGGCGAGCGCACGGTCGACGTCGCGCTGGCTGACCGCGTCGGCATCACCGGTGAGCGCCTCGCGGTAGCGCAGGTACTGCTCGATCTTCTCTCGGAACGCCGCGAAGGTGAACGGTTTCAGCAGGTAGAGCAGCACTCCGCGCGACATGGCGCTCCGGACGGTCGCGAGGTCGCGCTGTGCGGTGATCGCGATGACATCGGGCGCCGGGCGTACACCCGACAGCGCGGAGGCGAGGTCCACCCCGCGGGCGTCCGGCAGGCCCAGGTCGAGCAGGACCAGGTCGACGGGCCCGGCGCCGGCCATCCGCAGCGCCTCCTGCGCCGTGGACACGGCGCCCACGACCTCGAATCCCCCCAGACGGGCGAGGTAGTCCCGGTGCGCCTCGGCGATCACCGGTTCGTCCTCGACGATCAGGACGCGGATCACGGTGTGCCCGCCCGCTCGTCGGCGCGCACGCGCACCGAGATGACCGAGCCGTAGGTGTTCTCGGCGGTCATCGTGCCGTGTCGACGGGCGACGACCTGGGCGACCAGGGCGAGCCCGAGCCCGCGGCCGGCGGCGTCGCCACCCGACTTCGTCGAGTAGCCCCGGGCGGTCGCCTGGGCGAACAGTTCGGCGTCCATGCCGGTTCCGCTGTCGGCGACGATGATGTCGAGCACGCGGTCGTCCCCGACGACGGTCACCTCGACCCATGGGTCGGCCGGGTCGCAGGCATCCAGTGCGTTGTCGATCAGGTTGCCCACCACCGTGATCATCTCGCCGGGAGTGAGGATGCCGGTGCCGGCGTCGCTGACCTGCGACTCCTCGGTCAACGACAGCGGAATGCCGCGTTCGGCCGCCTGCGCTGTCTTGCCGAGCAGCAGGGCGACCAGCGCGGGCTCGGCCACCGCCTGGGTCATCCGGTCGATGAGCTGTTGGGACAACTCGAACTCGGTGGTCGCCAGGCGGACCGCCTCGTCGGGCCGTCCCATCTCGACGAGCGCGACGATCGTGTGCAATCGGTTGGCGGCCTCGTGCGCCTGGGACCGTAGTGCCTCGGCGAACCGCGTCATCGAGTCGAGTTCACCCATCGCCTCCGCGAGCTCGGTGCGGTCCCGGATGGTCACCACCGACGACCGCCGTCGGCCGGACACCGGGGAACGGCTCACGAGCAACACTCGGCCGCGGTCCGCATACGTCACGTCTGTCTCCTCGTCGCCGTCGGTGAGGAAGGCCGGCAGCTCGTCGGGCGACGCGTCGGCTTCGATGCCGAGCAGGCGTTGCGCTTCGGAGTTGACGAGGGCGGGTCGCCCGTCCTCCACCACCACCAGCCCCTCCCGCACGGACCGCAGCACGGCGTCGTGATGGTCGTACATCAGTCTCAGCTCCTCGGGCGCGAGGCCACCGGTCTGCCGTAGCAACCGTCGCCGAATCCACCACACGCCGCCGACCGCCGTGAGCAGGGCCGCGAACGCCGCGAGGGCGATCAGTGGCAGCTGGCCACGCCACGCCGATGTCAGCGTGCGTTGCGTGATCCCCGCCGCGACCATCCCCACGACGCGTCCGCCCGGCGTGCGGACGGGGACGATCGTGCGGATGGACGGTCCGAGGGTGCCGGTGTAGTTCTCGGTGATCGTCTGCCCTCGCAGCGCCGCGTCGATGCTGCCCAGATACGGTTCGCCGATCCGCGTGGGGTCGGTGTGGGTGAAGCGGGTCCGGTCCGGCGCGAGCACGGTGATGAAGGCGATCCCGGTCGCCGCGCGGACGCGTTCGGTCACCGGCTGGAGCACCGCACTCGGGTCCGGGGACGTCAGTGCCGCGACGGTCGACGGTGACTCCGCAAGGCTGACCGCCACGGCGGTCACCTCGGCCCGCGCCGCTCGGTCTGCGTCGATGCGGGCATCGACGGCCGCCAGAACGCTCTCGGCGACGACCACCACCGCGAAGACCGACAGCGCGAGGGCCGCGACCTGTCCGGCGAGCGTTCGCGGGTACCACCGCATCCCTGCCGACCTCGTTCCCTGTCTGAACGTAATGAACACAATCGTGACCCGCGTCACCCCGTCGGGCCACAATCCTAATCACTGTTGTCCGAGGTGTATGAGGAGAGAATCACCGATGAACATTCGAGGCAGGTCCGGCGGCTCACCGGCCGGAGAAGGTTCCGATCCGATCGCGACCACGCCTGACGATACGGCCGGCGCGCCCCCACGCGGTAAACGGGACCGTACCCACTGGCTCTACATCGGCGTCATCATCGCGGTGGTCGCGGGTGTGGTGGTCGGTCTCGTCGCGCCCGGCGTCGGCAAGGACCTCGGCGTGCTCGGCACCATGTTCGTCAGCCTCATCAAGATGATGATCGCGCCGGTCATCTTCTGCACGATCGTCCTGGGCATCGGATCGGTCCGCAAGGCGGCGACGGTCGGCAAGGTCGGCGGCCTCGCCTTCGTCTACTTCCTGGCGATGTCGACGGTCGCACTGGCCATCGGCCTGGTCGTCGGCAACATCATCCAGCCGGGCGACGGCCTGAACATCGATTCGGTGTCGGGCAAGGGGCAGGAGCTGGCCGACGAGTCACACGAGTCCGGCGGAACGCTCGACTTCATCCAGGGCATCATCCCGGACTCGATGCTGTCCGCGCTGACCGAGGGCAGTGTGCTGCAGGCCCTCTTCGTCGCACTCCTCGTCGGGTTCGCCATCCAGAGCATGGGCCGGACCGGCGAACCGATCCTGACCGCGGTCTCCTACTTCCAGAAGCTCGTCTTCAAGGTGCTGACGATGGTGCTCTGGGTGGCCCCGATCGGCGCGTTCGGCGCCATCGCCAGCGTCGTGGGCCAGACCGGCTGGGCGGCGGTCCAGCAGCTGCTGACGTTGATGCTCGCCTTCTACCTCACCTGCCTGGTGTTCGTGTTCGGCGTGCTCGGCGTGCTGCTGCGGACGGTGTCGGGTGTCTCGATCTTCAAGCTCGTCCGGTACCTCGCCCGCGAGTACCTGCTCATCTTCGCGACCTCGTCGTCGGAGTCCGCGCTGCCCCGCCTCATCGCGAAGATGGAACACCTCGGCGTGGAGAAGACCACGGTCGGCGTCGTGGTGCCGACCGGGTACTCCTTCAACCTCGACGGCACCGCCATCTACCTCACCATGGCGTCGATCTTCATCGCCGATGCGATGGGCGACCCGCTGTCGATCGGTGAGCAGATCGGCCTGCTCGTCTTCATGATCATCGCGTCCAAGGGTGCCGCCGGCGTCAGCGGTGCGGGACTGGCCACCCTCGCCGGTGGACTGCAGGCCCACCGCCCCGAGATGCTCGACGGCGTCGGCCTCATCGTCGGTATCGACCGGTTCATGTCGGAGGCCCGCGCGGTCACCAACTTCTCCGGAAACGCGGTCGCGACCCTGCTCGTCGGTTCGTGGACCAGCACCGTCGACAAGGAGCGCGTCGACGATGTGCTGTCGGGCCGGGACCCGTTCGACGAGACCAACATGGTCGACGACGAACTCGAGTCGGACGCCACCACCGCGCGAGGTGCACACGAGAAGGTCCTCACCCACTGACGCGGACACCACGGCAACGACGAGGCCGCCCCACCGGAAGGTGGGGCGGCCTCGTGGTCTGTGCAGAAGGGCGGGTCAGCCGGCGGCGGCCGCGGTGGCCATCACCCGCAGCGAGGCGATCAGCCCGTCGATCAGGTTGCCCTGACGAAAACCGGTGACCGCGGCGGTGACGCCGAGGGCCGCCACACGATCGTTCACGCGGGTGGAGACCGAACTGCCGGAGACGATGACCACGTCGCGCGAGTTCGGCGACACGGCGATCAGCGTGCCGTACGCGGGCTCGGGCGACTTCGCGAGGATCTCGCGGGCACTGGCCTCCACGTCGCCGTCGAGGTCACCGATGTACACCGAGAAACGGACGAGGGCCTTCTCGCTGGCGGCCTTGAGCGTGTCGTCGAGCGCGATCAGGTCCCGCTTGCTGAAGGGCGGCGTCGTCGGCGAGTCACCGGGGTAGCGAGCCGCGGAGATGCGGCCGCTGTTGGTGAACACCGCGCCCACCGGCAGTTCGGCGGCCGAACGGGCCGCGACCTCTGCGCTCACATTCGCGTGCGTAACCTCACCACTTGCCACTGGCCGAACTCCCGTCAACGTCGCTTGGTTCCGCGTGCCGCGGAAGTGCCATCGGTTCGATGTCGGTGGCACTGAAGAGAAGCGGTGCATGCTCCCACTGCTGGTCGAGGGTGTACTCCTTGACCTTCGGGTACTTGACCCCCGAGGAGAACACCATCGCGACAACACAGAGCAGCACGAAGAGCACCGTCACGATCGTGACTGGCACTCCGATGGGGACGATCAGGCTGTCGACGTCCATGTCACCCTTTCGATGGTCGCGCCGGACCCGCCCGGTTGTCGGCGCAGGTCATCGTTGATCAATCTAACCCACCGAACACCGCCCGGCGCACCGGGGCCTACAGCGCGTCGTAGACGCGCGAGGCGCCCCCGCGCGGCCTCCACGACGCCTCACGCAGCGCCGGAGTCGATGTACTGGAGCCAGGCCGGATCGATGTCCTTGATCGTCGCGAGCAACCGCCAGTGCCTGCCCTTCGGCGCGGTCGGAACCGTACGCAGCGCCCACCCGAGCTCCCCGAGGAGGCGATCCGCCTTGCGGTGATTGCACGACGCACAGCACGCGACGCAGTTCTCCCATGTATGCGTTCCGCCCCGGCTCCGCGGGACCACGTGGTCGATCGTCGTCGCCCGTGCACCGCAGTAGCCGCACCGCGCCCGGTCCCGACGCATCAGTGCGTCCCGGGTCATCGGGACCGTCGCCCGGTAGGGCACGTGGACGTATTTCCGGAGCCGGACCACGGTCGGGATCGGGACCGCGGTACCCACCGAGTGCATCGCACCGCCGTGTTCGTCGGCGTGCACGAGGTCCGCGCGACCGCGCAGCACGAGAACGACGGCACGCCGGACCGTGACGGCCGTCAGCGGTTCGTAGGTGGCATTGAGGAGCAGCACCCGACGACGTGTCCAGGTGCGGGTACCGGTCGCGTTCTCCTCGGTGTCGACGTCCCGCATCGGTGTCGCACCGCCCGTTGCCCGCGACCTCGCCCTGCCGTGTGTCGCCCTCGCGTGTGATCTGTGCGTCATTATCGCCTCCCACCACTCCGACGAGCACAAGTCCATCACGGCGGCGGTCTCCGTGGGAACCGTTTCGCGGTGTCGGGCCAGCTCAGAGCCCTGGAACCGGCGCGACGTTGAGAGGTGCGGCCGGGGTGAGGACAATGGCGTAGGTGACTGGCGAACCCAACACATCCCCTCCGACCCCACCGGCGCCGGAAACCCCCGCGCGGACCTTCTACGACGAGGTCGGCGGCGCCGAGACGTTCCGGCGCCTCACCGCTGTGTTCTACACCGAGGTGGCGCGCGACGAGGTGTTGCGCCCGCTGTATCCCGAGGAAGACCTCGCCCCCGCCGAACGCCGGATGCGGATGTTCCTCGAGCAGTACTGGGGCGGTCCGCGGACCTACTCCGACGAGCGGGGCCACCCCCGGCTCCGCATGCGCCACAATCCGTTCCGCGTCGGGCCGATCGAACGGGACGCGTGGCTGCGCTGCATGCACACCGCGATCGCCTCCATCGACGAGGAGACCCTCGACGCCCCGCACCGCCGAGCGTTGATCGACTACATGGAGATGGCGGCGCAATCGATGATGAATTCGCCCATCTGAGAGCGGTTTCCCTCCCGACACGCCGCCCGACTCGCCGACTGACCTGGATTTCTCCGAGAAAACTCAGGTAGGGCACAATGACCACGGTGAGCGACGAGACACCAGATGTTGTCCCCGCCGAGTCATCTGACGTGGGCCAGCCCGAGGACGCGCCGTACGACGACGGCGCGATCGAGTCCGATGTCGATGCGCTCGACGAGCCGACCCCCGATGAGTCGGTCACCGACGCGGCCGTCGTGGCCGCTGACACACCGGTCACACCGCCCGTTGTCCCGCAGCTGGATCCGTCCGACACCTCGTGGTGGAAGTCCGCGGTGTTCTACCAGATCTACCCGCGCTCCTTCTCCGATCTCGACGGCGACGGGATCGGCGACCTCGCCGGGGTCATCGACAAACTCGGTTACCTCGAACTCCTCGGAATCGATGCCATCTGGCTGAGTCCGATCATGGCCTCCCCCATGGCCGATCACGGTTACGACGTCGCCGACCCCCGCGACATCGATCCCCTCTTCGGCGATCTCGATGTGTTCGACGACCTCATCGCCGAGGCCCACGAGCGCGACATCCGCGTGACGATGGACCTCGTCCCCAACCACACGAGCGACCAGCACGAGTGGTTCCGAGCCGCACTCGAGGCGGCCCCCGGCAGTCCCGAACGGGAGCGGTACATCTTCCGGGACGGCCGCGGCGACAACGGCGACGAGCCGCCGAACAACTGGCACAGCATCTTCGGCGGCCCCGCCTGGACACGTGTGACCGAGGCCGACGGCTCGCCCGGCCAGTGGTACCTCCACATCTTCGCGAAGGAACAGCCGGATCTGAACTGGGAGAACCCCGACGTCTTCGCCGATCTGGAGAAGACACTGCGCTTCTGGCTCGATCGGGGTGTCGACGGTTTCCGCATCGACGTCGCGCACGGGATGGCCAAACCCGCCGACCTGCCCGACATGGACCTGTCGGCGACCAAACTCCTGCAGAACTCCGACGACGATCCGCGTTTCAACAACTATGCGGTGCACGAGATCCACCGCAAGATCCGCAAGGTCCTCGACGAGTACCCCGGTGCGGCCAACGTCGGTGAGATCTGGGTCAGCGACAACGAGCGTTTCGCCGAGTACCTGCGGCCCGACGAACTGCACCTCGGTTTCAACTTCCGGCTGGCCAAGGCGCCGTTCGAATCCGGCGCGATCCGCGAGGCGATCGAGAACTCGATCGACGCGGTGCTGTCGGTGTCGGGCACACCCACGTGGACGCTCTCCAACCACGACGTCGCCCGCGAGGTCACCCGCTACGCGGTGGTCGATCCGGATACCGGCGCACTCGACCTCGAACGCGGCACACGGCGCGCACGCGCGATGCTCGTCGTCGAGATGGCTTTGCCCGGAACCATATTCCTCTACAACGGGTCCGAACTGGGACTGCCCAACGTCGACGACCTGCCGGACGACGCGCTGCAGGACCCGGTGTGGGAGCGTTCCGGGCACACCGAACGCGGCCGGGACGGGTGCCGCGTGCCGATCCCCTGGGAGGGAACCGAGCCACCGTTCGGATTCAGCGCGTCGAACGAGACCTGGTTGCCGATCCCGACCTCGTGGCAGGCGCTCACCGTCGAAGCCCAGCTCGAGGACGTGGGATCGATGCTGTCGCTCTACCGTGCCGCCATCGACCTGCGAGTGTCCCGTCCGGAGTTCGCCGGCGAGCACATCGAGTGGTACGGCGCTCCCGAAGGATGCCTGGCGTTCCGTCGTTCCGAGGGGCAGCTGATCTGCGCACTGAACGCCGGCGAGGTACCGGTACCCCTCCCGCCCGGCGAATTGCTGCTCGTCAGTTCGCCTCTCGTCGACGGCCTGCTCGCGCCGGACGCGGCGGCCTGGCTGGTGTGACCGCCCACCTGCCGGGCTAGTTCAGGACCGTCACCGCGAGATCGCGGTGGCGACGCTGGTACACCGACCCGAAGCGGGCGTCGATCCGAATCCACGCCGCGGACATCCGGATTCGAACCGGCTCGTCGGCGGCGATCGCTCCGGTGTCGGAGGTCTCGGTGACCGCCCGTCCGGCCGCGTCGCGGATGAACCCCATACCGGTGAGGGCGAAGACCGACCTCATGCTCACCGCGGCCCGCAGGGCACCTTCCTCGGATGTCACTTCCAGGACGTCCTGATCGAGCAGACCCGTTGCGGGACCGTGCCCACTGCCCTCCTCACGGGCGACCCGTGCGCCCTCGCGGGACAGTTCGACGACGCTGCGCGCGGGGACGTCGTCGATGTGCCGGAAACCGACGGCGGCGGGAAGCGCACCGCGCCAGGCACTGTCGAGCGAGAAGCCGGGATCGACGGCGCCCCCGGGGACGGCGGCCTCGACGGCCGATCGCAACGTCGAGGCGTCACACACGATGTCGGCCGGCGCGACCCGGCCGGTCACCGAACGTGTGGCCAGCACGTCGAATCCGGTGTGCGCCCACAGTGCGACCAGACCATCCGAACGCGCGACCACCCGCACGACCGCGGTCTCGTCGAGTCGCACCGCATGCGCGAGAAACGCGAGAGCGTTGGATCGGTCGGACGAGGCGATCTCGATGAACCGCTCCATCAGCTGGGTCCGTCGGCTCGCGTGGCGGGTTCCCCTGTCACACGGCGGAATCCGGCGAGGTACTCCTTCTGTTCCGGCGTGAGCCGGGCGATACGCTGCGCGGCGACGTCGAACGCGACGAGCTGGGTGCTGGCGACGACGGCCGGCTTCGACGCCGGGTCCGCGCCCGCGGCCCGGACCTCGTAGCCGACGGTGAAATCGACGGCACGCAACCGCTCCACGTACATGGTGACCTCGATCGGCCCCTCGGAATGACGCAGTTGCGCTTGATATCTCACATGCAGGTCGGCGACGAGACAGCCGTCGCGCAGGGGTGCGGTGGGCCGGCCGTCGTAGAACAGCCATGGGATGCGCGCCTCTTCGAGCAGCGTCACCATCCGGGCATGGTTGATGTGCGCATAGACATCCATGTCCGACCACCGCACCGGCACCCTGACCAGGTACCCATCGGCGGTCGTGGTCCCGGCGTCCTCGTTGAGCACGTGCGTCATCCCCTGTCAGGTCGGTGTCGTCGAAGCCGGCCCTCGCGGCGGCCTCGGTCCAACCCTACGCACCCCTCGGCCAGGTCAGGCAGGCGCGATCTCCACCGGAAGACCGTTGAGGACGACGGTTCCCGACAGCGGATCCAGCAACGCGCCGTCGTTCAGCTCGTTCACGTTCACCCCCGGCTCGGTGGCGGCGACGCCCAGCCGGGTGCCCTCGACATCGTGGCCCCAGCCGTGCGGCAGGGAGGCGACGCCCGGCCGGATGTCGGTGGTGATCTCGACGGGAACGGTCAGCGACCCGCCTGCGCCGCGGATCTTGGCGGTGTCGGAGATCCCGAGCCGGTCGGCGTCGTCGGGGTGCATCAGGAGTGTGCAGCGATTGGTGCCGCCGGTGAGCGCAGGCAGATTGTGCATCCAGCTGTTGTTGGACCGCAGATGACGGCGGCCGACCAGCAGCAGGTTGCCGTCACCGACGGGAGCCGGGTCGTCGGCGACCACGGCGGCCCACAGACGCGCGAGGTCGCCGATGAGCGGATCGGGAACGAGTTCGACCTTGCCCGACGCCGTGCGGAGCACCCCGGGCAGCCGCGGTCGCATCGGCCCCAGGTCGATGCCGTGAGGCGCGGCGAGCACATCCGCGAACGTCAGTCCGTCCCGCTCGCCGAAGGCGTCGCCGTACGCGCCGACCCGCAGCAGCATGTCCAGACGGCGCTGGTGTCCCGGTGCGTCGGGCAGCATCGCGACGAGTGAGTCGACCTCGCGACCTGCGACCGGCGAATGCGGGTCGGTGACCTCCTTGGCCAGAGTCGCCGCGATGACCTGTTCGTCGACGAGCCCGGGGTCGGCGTCGACCCCGGCGCCGGACAGTCCCAGGATCAGCCGGGAGACGATCTCGATCTCGTCGGGACGGCCCGGTGGTAGCGGCAGTACCGGCGGTGAATAGCGAGCGGTGGCCCGGACCGCCAGGTTGTTCAGGATGGCGTCGAAGTGCGGACTCTGAGACGGACGCGGGGGCGGCAGCAGCACGTGCGCGTGCCGTGTCGTCTCGTTCAGGTACGGGTCGACGCAGACCACGAATTGCGCGTCGTCGAGTGCGCGCCCCAGTCGTCCGCCGTTGGGTGCCGACAGCACCGGGTTCCCCGACACCGTCACCAGGGCGCGCAGCTGTCCGTCGCCGGGTGTCTCGAATTCCTCGGCCATCGCGACGGCCGGCAGCTCGCCGCCGACCTCGGCGTGGCCGGACACCCGGCTGCGCCAGCGCCCGGTGCGGAAGCCGCGTCCGGCGCGGGCCGGGCGCGGCGACGGCGCCGTCGGAGCGAGCGGGAACATCACTCCCCCGGGCCGGTCGAAGTTGCCGGTGAGGATGTTGACCACATCGATCAACCAGCTGCCCAGTGTGCCGAATTGTACTGTCGTGGTGCCCATTCGGCCGTAGACGGCCGCCGAGGGGGATGCGGCGATCGATCGCGCGAGCGCCCGGATGTCGGCTGCCGCGACACCACAGAACGGCGCGACGCGTTCGGGCGTGAACGGGTCCAGCTCTCGGCGCAGCGCGTCGACCCCGGTGACATGTGCGGCTATCCCACCGAGATCGTCGGCGACGAGTTCCTCGCCGAACAGGCACTGCACGACCGCGGCCAGCAGGGCCGCATCGGTACCGGGCCGCGGCGCGAGGTGGGTGTCGGCGAGCTTGGCCGTCCGGGTGCGTGCCGGGTCGATGACGGTGAGGCGCCCGCCTCGCCGACGCAGTGCGGTGAGTTTCCCGGGAAAGTCCGCGGCCGTGGTGACGCTGCCGTTGGAGACCACCGGATTGGCTCCGATGATCACGAGGTGGTCCGTGCGATCGAGATCCGGGACGGCGAAGGTCCCCGCATGTCCGACCAGATAACCGGTGGCCGCCTGCTTCGGCATCTGGTCGAGGGTGCTGGCGCTGAACACGTTGCGGGTGCCGAGGGCCCGGATGAGCAACGGCGCATACATCGTGCCGGCGACGGTGTGGGCCGACGGATTGCCCAGGTAGAAGCCGATGGACTCGCCGCCGGAGGTCGAGATCACCTCGGCGTGCCCCTCGACGGCGGCCGCGAGCGCTGTGTCCCAATCGGTTTCGACGAGCCGGCCGTCACGCCGGACGAGCGGCCGGTCGAGGCGATCGGGATCGTTGTCGAGCTGCGCGAAACTCGCGCCCTTCGGACAGAGGTAGCCGGCGCTGAACACGTCCTCGGCGTCACCGCGTGCCGCGACGACGATCTCGCGGCCGGTCGTGCGGTCCCGGTCGATGCTGAGTGTCAACCCGCAGGTGGCCTCGCAGAGCGGGCAGATGCGCGGTGCGGTTCGGGTCATGGGCCCAGGCTATGCCGACACGACACCCGACGACCGGAAAACGGGCAGGGGCGGATCGGAGGGGTGCAGCCGGTATCGCCGTCAGCGGATCACGCTGCGCAGCTGCCTCGCCGCCACCGACAGGGTGGCCAGGCTCGTCGTCCCGGTCTCCTCGATCTCACGGAGCACGCTGCGCACCCGGCTCAGCCGGTTGGAGTGCGAGGACTCCCACTCGGCGATCTTCTCGGACGGGCTCTCCTCGGGTTCGCTGACCTCGAGGATCTTCAGGGTCAGCGCGCGCAGCGCACCGTGCATGTCGTCGCGCACGGCCAGCCGTGCCAGCGCGTGCCACCGGTCGCCGTAGTCGAGTCCCGACACGGCCGTCAGCAGCTGTTCGAGCCCGAAGTGTTCCATCACCGCGAAGTACAGCTCGCCGACCTCGTTGTCGTCGCGGTCGGCGATCTCGGCGGCGTCGATGATGTCGAGCAGGCAGAACCGGTGCAGGCTCGCCGCGACGGTGTGGGCGAGATCTTCGGGCACACCGTGATCGACGTAGGTCTGGGCGCGCTCGGCGACGTCGCGTCGCGAACTCGGTCCGTACCAGTCGCCGGCGACCGCCGACAACGCCGCCACCCGTTCGCCGTACCGGGTGATCTCGGCGGCCATGGCCAGGGGCTGCGGCCGGAAGGCGAGCAACCACCGCGAGGCCCGGAACAGCAGCCGGCGCGCATAGAGCATCATCTCGTCGACGGCCTCGACCGGCGCGGGCGCGTGCCGGATGCCCTCGAAGACCTCGTTCATGCCGAAGACCTTGTTGGACACCACGTATGCGCGCACCCCCTCTTCGGTGGTGCAGCTGCTCCCCTCGCTCAACCGGAACAGATGGGTCATGCCCGCGTGGTCGATCACGTCGTTGACCAGCGTCGTCGCCACGATCTGGCGGCGGAGCCGATGCCCGCTGATCGCGTCGGGGTATCTCGCACGCACCGCGTCCGGGAAGTAGCGCGCGATGCGGGGCGCGAACACGTCGTTGTCGGGCAGGTCGGTGGCCAGCAGGTCGGATTTGGACTCGAGCTTGACGTGCGCCATCAACGTGGCGAACTCGGGCGAGGTGAGACCACGGTGCAGCTCGCCGTCGACTCGCCTGCGCAGCTCGCGCGGTTCGGGCAGTGCTTCCAGCCGGAGGTCGACGCCCCGCTTGGCCGCGAGGTGTTCGAGCATCCGGGCGTGGACCTCCACGCGTGTCAGCTCGAAGGACCGGCAGAACCCGAGTTCGGAGTTCTGCGAGATGTTGTCGGCGAGAACGAGTTCGGCGACCTCGTCGGTCATCGACTCCAGCAGCGGATCCCGATCGTCGGGGTCGAGCTCGCCCGCGGAGACCGCCGAGTCGAGCAGGATCTTGATGTTGACCTCGTGGTCGGAACAGTCGACACCGGCCGAGTTGTCCAGGGCGTCGGTGTTGATCCGACCTCCGGCGAGGTCGAACTCGATACGTCCCCGCTCGGTGACCCCGAGATTGCCGCCTTCGCCGATCACCTTGGCCCGCACCTCGTTTCCGTCGACGCGGATCGGGTCGTTGGACTTGTCGCCGACGCTCCCGTGCGACTCGGTCGAGGCCTTGACATAGGTGCCGATCCCGCCGTTCCACAACAGGTCCACCGGGGCGAGAAGGATCGCGCGGATCAACTCGGGAGGCGAGAGTTCGTCGACGCCGTCGTCGATGCCCAGCGTCTCGGCCATCTGCGCGCTGATCGGGATCGACTTCCGGTCACGCTCCCACACCCCGCCTCCGTCGCTGATCAGCTCCGGGTCGTAGTCGGCCCATGAGGAGCGCGCCAGTCCGAACAGTCGCGTGCGTTCCGCGAACGACGTCGCCGCCTGCGGATCGGGGTCGACGAAGATGTGCCGGTGGTCGAAGGCGGCGACGAGCCGGATGTGCTCGCTCAGCAACATGCCGTTCCCGAACACGTCGCCGCTCATGTCGCCGATCCCGACGACGGTGAAGTCCTCCGACTGGGTGTCGGTGCCCATTTCGCGGAAGTGACGCTTGACCGACTCCCAGGCCCCGCGGGCGGTGATGCCCATGGCCTTGTGGTCGTAGCCGGCCGACCCACCGGAGGCGAAGGCGTCGCCGAGCCAGAACCCGTACGACTTCGACACCTCGTTGGCGATGTCGGAGAACGAGGCGGTCCCCTTGTCGGCCGCGACCACCAGGTAGGTGTCGTCGGAATCGAGGCGGACGACACCGCGGGCGGGGATCACCTCTCCGGTCGTGAGGTCGATGTTGTCGGTGACGTCGAGCAGGCCGGCGATGAACTGCCGGTAGCACGCGATCCCCTCGTCCCGCTGCGCCTCCCGGTCCTTCGCGGCGTCACCGGAGGGCGGCGGCGGTCGCTTGACGACGAAACCGCCCTTGGCGCCCAGCGGCACGATCACCGCGTTCTTCACCGCCTGCGCCTTCGCCAGTCCGAGGATCTCGGTTCGGAAGTCCTCCCGCCGGTCGGACCAGCGCAGACCACCACGAGCGACCGAGCCGAATCGGAGGTGCACCCCCTCCACGCGAGGTGAGTACACGAAGATCTCATGCAGCGGACGGGGTTTCGGGGTCTGCGGGATGTCGCGCGGGCGGAGCTTGAACGAGATGACCGGACTGTGGTCGGTGCCCGCGGACCGGCCGCCGACGAAGTAGTTCGTGCGGTCGGTCGCGGTGAGGACTGCGGCGAACGCGGAGACGATGCGGTCGGCGTCGAGATTCAGCACGAGTCCGATCTCCTCGTCGAGCTTGTCTCGCACCTGCTCCCGACGTTCCTCGTCGGCGGTGTCGGGGTCGAATGACGCCACGAACAGGTCGACGAGTCCGCGGGTGATGGCGAGATGCCGGCCGAGGACACTGGCGACGTGAGCCGGGCTGTAGGAGAACCCGCACTGGCGCAGGTACTGCCCGTAGGCCCGCAGCATCGCCGCCGACCGCCAGTCCAGGCCTGCCCGGATGACGAGTTCGTTGTAGGCGTCGACGTCCGCGCCGGCGAGCCAGATGCGCCGGAACGCCTCGGTGAACCGTTGCGCGAGATCGTCGGAATGGTCGAGGTCCACGGTCATCCCGGCGGCGAGTTGCACGCTGAATTCGTATGCCCAGCACACAGTTTCATCGAGACGGTGAATCTCGTAGGGATGCTCCTCCAGTACGTCGAGCCCGAGGCTGTGCAGCACCGGGAGGACGTCGGTGAGTGTTGCCGACGCTCCGCAGAGGTAGAGCGTGAAGGTCCACCGGTCCTGCTGTCCGTCACCCTCGGCCGCGTCGAGGGTGACGTCGATCTCGCCCGGTTGCAGGCCCACGACGCGGATGAGGTCGGCGAGCGCGGCGCGCGGTTCGCGGAGTTCCTTGTAGTCCTCCGACAACGAGGACAGGTGGCGCAGCAGCACATCCGGGCCGCCGTCGAGTCCCGGGATCTCGTCGGCGACGGCCAGTTCACGGACCCGTTCGTCCCAGCCGCGGATCGCGGCGACCAGCGCGGCCTGCATCCGTGCGTGCGTCGGCGATCCGGTGTCCAGGGAACCGAGTTCGGCCGCGGTCGCCGGGTCGATGCAGACCAGCACCTGCAGCAACGCCAACGGCATCTCGCTGACCCGCGCCGTGTATTCCAGTGCGGTCCCGCCCACTTCGGCGACCAGCGCGCGTTCGAGGGCCAACCGGCTGTGGGTGTTGTAGCGGTCACGGGGCAGATAGATGAGCGCGACCGCGGTGCGTCCGTCGAAGTTGGTGCGCACGAACAGCCGCAGGGACCGGGTCGCCACCGCGTCGAGCATCTCGGTGACGCGGCGCTCGAGTTCGTCCTCGGTGGACGAGAACATCTCCACCAGCGGATAGTTCTGCAACAGCTCGATCATCGACTGCCCGGCGTAGGAGTCCTCCTCGACGCCTGCTTGCGCGAGGACGGCGTGCACCTTGCCCCGCAGCACCGGGACGTCGAGGACCGCCTGATGGTTGCCCGCCGAGGTGAGCGTGCCCAGGAACCGCTGCTCACCGATGTGTTCGCCGCTCGAGTCGAACGTCGGAACCTGGAGGAGCACAGGGAAATTCGTACGCTGGATGCCGGTCGCGACGAACACCCGGCTGACCCTGGGCACCAGCGGCTGGTCGGTCACCGACGGGAAGTCACGGTCGATGGAGTCGGTTCGCCACACGCCGAGACGTTCGGTGTCGTCGGCGGACCCGTCCACCCCCACCCGCGAATAGCCCAGCGGATGGAAGTGGTTGCCCGCGAACCATTCGAGAAGCGCGGCGTACTCACCGCGATCCGCGTCGGCGGCCCCGGTCCGGCGCCGCGACGCATCGGCCAACCCGGCGGCACACTCGGTCATGCGGGAGCGCATCTCCGACGCATCGGCATCGACGTCGATGACCCGCGAGACGACCTCTCGCAGGTCGTCTCGCAGCGGTTCCGGGTCGATTCCGGGGTGTCGTGCGAGACCGTTGACGACGATCCACGACTCGAAGGTCGTCTCGCCGGTGTCCACGGCGACGAGCGTGCCGTCGGGATCGCGTCGTACCGGCATCACGGGATGATCCATGTGGTCGACGGTGAGATCGTGCGCCTCGACGGTGGCGAGAACGGCTTCGACGAGCATCGGCATGTCGTCGTTGACGACGAGGATCTCGACCGTCCCGCCCTCACCCGCGGTCACCTCGACGAGTGCCTGCCCCCGGCGACGGACCCGCGCGGCGTCGAGGTGTCTGACCACCTGGTCCGCAGCCGCCCCGCCGGCCGACCCGTCGGTCCGCGACCTGAAGTAGTGGTTCACCGCGTCCGGCACGAGTGAGGTCACATCTGCCGATGCTAGTCACCCGTGCCGGACGGGGCCGGGATTAATCGCGAGTCAGTTTGCGGTGGGTGACCCGATGGGGGCGGGCGGCATCGGCGCCGAGGCGATCGACCTTGTTCGCTTCATAGGCCTCGAAGTTGCCCTCGAACCAGAACCACTTGCCTTCTTCGACGTTGCCCTCCCACGCCAGGATGTGGGTACAGGTCCGGTCGAGGAACCAGCGGTCGTGGCTGATGACCACGGCGCAGCCGGGGAAGTTCTCGAGCGCGTTCTCCAGGGAACCGAGGGTCTCGACGTCCAGGTCGTTGGTCGGCTCGTCGAGCAGGATCAGGTTGCCGCCCTCTTTCAGGGTGAGCGCGAGATTCAGGCGGTTGCGCTCACCGCCGGAGAGGACCTCGGCCTTCTTCTGCTGGTCCGGCCCCTTGAAACCGAAGGCACTGACGTAGGCCCGCGAGGGCATCTCGTTCTGGCCGACCTCGATGTAGTCGAGTCCGTCCGAGACGACCTCCCAGACGTTCTTCTTCGGGTCGATGTTGGCGCGACTCTGGTCGACGTAACTCAGCTTGACCGTCTCGCCGACCTTCACGGTGCCCGAATCGGGCTGCTCGAGCCCGACGATGGTCTTGAACAGCGTCGTCTTGCCGACGCCGTTGGGTCCGATCACACCGACGATGCCATTGCGCGGCAGGGTGAAGGACAGATCCTTGATGAGAACCCGGCCTTCGAAGCCCTTGTCCAGGTGGGAGACCTCGACGACGACGTCGCCCAGACGCGGCGGCGTCGGGATCTGAATCTCCTCGAAGTCGAGCTTCCGCGTCTTCTCGGCCTCGGCAGCCATCTCCTCGTAGCGGGAGAGTCGCGCCTTGTTCTTGGTCTGTCGGGCCTTGGAGCCCGAACGAACCCACGCGAGCTCCTCCTTCAGGCGCCGCTGCAGCTTCTGGTCCTTCTTGCCCTGGACCTCGAGACGCTCGGCCTTCTTCTCCAGGTAGGTCGAGTAGTTGCCCTCGTACGGGTGCAGCTTGCCGCGGTCGACCTCACAGATCCACTGGGCGACGTGGTCGAGGAAGTACCGGTCGTGGGTCACGGCCAGCACGGCGCCCGGGTAGCTCGCGAGGAACTGCTCCAGCCACAGCACCGACTCGGCGTCGAGGTGGTTGGTCGGTTCGTCGAGCAGCAGGAGGTCGGGCTTCTGCAGCAGCAGCTTGCACAGCGCGACGCGGCGCCGCTCACCACCGGAGAGGTGGGTGACCGGGGAGTCGGCCGGCGGGCAGCGCAGGGCATCCATGGCCTGCTCGAGCTGCGAGTCGAGGTCCCAGGCGTCGTTGTTGTCCAGGTCTTCCTGGAGTTTGCCCATCTCCTCCATCAGCTCGTCGGAGTAGTCGGTGGCGAGCAGCTCGGCGATCTCGTTGAAGCGGTCGAGCTTGACCTTGATCTCGCCCATCCCCTCTTCGACGTTCTCCTTGACCGTCTTCTCCTCGTTGAGGGGCGGCTCCTGGAGCAGGATGCCGACGGTGGCGTCGGGGTCGAGGAAGGCCTCACCGTTCGACGGCTGGTCGAGACCCGCCATGATCTTCAGGATCGACGACTTTCCGGCGCCGTTGGGTCCCACGACGCCGATCTTGGCGCCCGGGTAGAAGGACATGGTGACGTCGTCGAGGATGACCTTGTCGCCGTGTGCCTTGCGAACCTTCTTCATCGTGTAGATGAACTCAGCCACGTGAAAACTCCTTAGGACCTGTTCGATGCCGTGTGATTGTCAGCCGCGGAGGCGGGGGGTGGGCGCTGAGAGCGCACACACAATGAATCCAGCCTAGTCGCCGCCGGTTGCCGGGCGGCGGCCCGGTGGGCTGCGACCGGTTCGCTGTGCGCCGACTTTCGCGGGTCGGCGCGCAAGTGAGACGGTTTGCCGGGACAATGTCGTGGGGAAAGAGGGAGGGGCTGGGGTGAGGACGCCGTGCCGGTGCACGGCGTCGAGGAGATGGGAGCGGTCGATGGGTGGGGTACCCAGGTGGACGATCGTCTCCGTGGTTGTGGGCGTGATGGTCGGCTCCATGGGTGTCATCGCCTGCGGCCCGCCGCCACGAGAGTGTCCGACGACGATCTCACCCCTGTCCGGCCCGGCCGGGGACTGCCTGCGGTTCGGAGTCAGCACCCCGAGCGGCCCGCTCCGGCCGGCCGAGGTCGCCGCGGTCACGGAGCTGGTCGGGGTACGGCCGACCGTCAATCTCTTCTTCGAGGACTTCACCGCCATCCCCCCGATCGCCGCCCTCGATGCGGTGGTCGCGGCGGGCGCCGAGCCGGTGGTCACCTGGGAGCCGTGGCGCCATCTCGGTGGCGACGACTACGACCGGGGCGCGTTCTCGATGTCCTCCATCGTCGCCGGGACCCACGACGACTACCTGTACCGCTGGGCCGACGAACTCCGCGCCTGGGGCCAGGTCGTCTACCTGCGGTTCGCGCATGAACCGAACGGCGACTGGTACCCGTGGAGTCCCGCGGGCGGGACTCCACCCGAGCTCTACATCGCCGCGTGGCGGCATGTGCACGACCTCTTCGCCTCCAAGAACGCGAGCAATGTGAAGTGGGTATGGGCTCCGAACGTCCCCCTCGCCGACGACGCTCCCCTGTCCCGCTGGTATCCGGGAGACGGGTACGTCGACGTCCTGGGGATAGACGGTTACAACTGGGGAGCGGTGCCCGGCCATCGATGGACTCCGCCGGAGGAGCTGTTCTCCGGTTCGCTGGTCCAGCTTCGTAACTTGTCGCCGGAGAAACCGATACTCGTCACAGAGGTCGGATCGGCGGAAGCCGGTGGTTCCAAGGCCGAATGGATCGCGGACCTGGTGACCTACCTCGACAGGGCCGACGACGTCACCGGCTTCGTCTGGTTCGACCACGACAAGGAAGCGGACTGGAACTTGGGCAGCACGGCAGCAGCGGGCGCGGCGATGGCGCGCGCACTCGAGGAAGCAGGACTCAGGTGACTGTGATGGACGCACACATCGACGCCGACCTCGAAGAGGCACGCCTGCACTCGATGCAGCAGCTGAACGTTCTCGACTCGCCGCCGGAGGACCGGTTCGCGCAGATCACCCGCATGGCGAAAGCCGTGTTCGGCGTACCGATGTCGACGGTGTCACTGCTCGACCGCGATCGACAGTGGTTCAAGGCGTCCGACGGCATCGAGCTGCAAGACCTGCCGCGCGAGCAGACGGTCTGCCAGGTGACCGTGGCCCGCGCCTACGAGCACCCCGAGGACCCGGCCCTCATCATCCCCGACCTCTCGAAGGTCCCGACCTTCGCCGCAATCCCCCAGATCGCCGCCGAGGACGGCATCCGCTTCTACGCGGGGTATCCGCTGTACGGCCCCGGCGGGCACCCTGTCGGGACGTTCTGCCTCTACGACACCCGACCGCGCGAGCTGACCGCCGACCAGCACGCGGCCTTCCGCGAGATGGCCGCGTGGGCACAACGGGAGATCACCAACACCGACGACCTGGAACGCGCCGCGCTCGTGCAGCGCCAGTTGTTGCCGCCGCCCCTCGACGTCGTCCCGGGCTGGTCGATCGCGGCGATGTGCCTGCCCGCCTTCGCCGTCGGCGGAGACTTCTACGACCACTACCCGTGGAGCGGCGGCCTGGTGTTCACCGTCGCCGACGTGATGGGCAAGGGCCTCGGCGCGGCGATTCTCACGGCGACGGTCCGGTCGGCGATCCGCGCGGCATCCCGTGCCCTCGATGCCGCCGCGCGGGACGCGACCGACACCGACCTCGCACAGGTGGTGGGCACGGTCGCCGACCAGCTCGCCGACGACTTCGCCGGCACCGAGACGTTCGCGACCGCGTTCCACGCGCGGCTGAGCACCGACGACGGCCGGCTCGAATACGTGGACGCCGGACACGGCCTGTCGGTCGTCCGCCGGGTCGGCGGTCAGGTGGAGTCATTGAACGGCGGCGGATTGCCGATCGGCATCCTGCGCGACGAGACCTGGGACACCGCACGGGTCGACCTGGGCCCGGGCGACATGCTGATCATCACCTCCGACGGTCTGCTGGACCTGCTGCCGTCCGGCGACGAGGCGGCGCTGCGCGCGCTCTTCGACGAGACCGCCACACCTTCGGAGGTCTGCTCGATGGTGAGCGAGCTCGTGGCCTCGCGATCGCCGATCGACGACGTGACCGTCGTGGCCATCCGGCGTGACGAGACCGGATGAGCGAGAGCGTGGAGGAGGCCACCCTCGCACGGACGGCGCCGTCGCCGTGGTTGCGCCTGCTGATCGTCGCCGCCGCGATCCTCGGACTCAACTACATCGTGTGGCGCTGGCTGGCCTCGGTGAACTGGGACGCGTGGTGGATCGCGGTGCCGCTCGTCGTCGCCGAGACGTACAGCCTGATCGACTCGTTGCTGTTCGGTCTGACGATGTGGCGGCTGCAGCACCGCCCCGAACCACCTTCCCCACCCGAGGGCGCCACGGTGGACGTCTTCATCACCACCTACAACGAGCCGCTGGATCTCGTGATGAGGACCGCTGTCGCGGCGAAGGCGATCACGTATCCGCACACGACATGGATCCTCGACGACGGTGACAGGGCCGAGATCGCCGACGCGGCGGAGCGGGCGGGCATCGGGTACATCACCCGGTCGTCGAACTGGTTGGACAAGCCGCGCCATGCCAAGGCCGGCAACCTCAACAACGCGCTGATGCAGACCGACGGTGAGTTCCTGCTCATCCTCGATGCCGACCAGATCCCCGAACCCCAGATCCTGGATCGGACGCTCGGTTACTTCCACGACGAGAAGATGGCCCTCGTCCAGACGCCGCAGTACTTCGTCAACGTCCCGCCCTCGGACCCGCTCGGCAGTCAGGCGCCGCTGTTCTACGGGCCGATCCAGCAGGGCAAGGACGGTTGGAACGCCGCGTTCTTCTGCGGGTCCAACGCGGTGCTGCGCCGGGAGGCGTTGATGCAGCTGGGCATCACCCAGTACGTCTCCGCCGTCGCCGACGGCATCGATCGAGCCCTGCGCACCGCGCGGTCGGTGCTCAAGTCGACGCGCAAACAGGTGGGGCGCGACAACCCCACCGTCACGGCCGCCCTCGATGCCGTCGACGCGGCGGTCAAAGACGCACGCGCACAGCTGAAGAAGAAGGAACCGCTGGCCGACATCACCTACCGGTTCCAGGCCCGCGTCGACGAGGCGGCGCGCGGCCTCGCCGACGCCGATGTCGAGGCGATGCGTGCCGATCTGGAGGCGATCGAGGCGCTCACCGAGCTGAGCGAACAGGAACCGGGCGCCGGCGCCGTCGACTACGACGCGCTCGCGGTCCTCGCCGAGCGCGAGTGGTCTCCGCTGGGTGCCATCGAATCGATCCGCGCCATGGTCGAGGCCGTCGACGTCGGGAGATCCGACGAGGCCCAACCCATGCTGCCCCTCGCCACCATCTCGGTGACCGAGGACATGGCGACCTGCATGCGTCTGCACGCCCTCGGCTGGAACTCCGCCTACCATCACGAGAACCTTGCCTTCGGCCTGGCGCCCGAGGACCTGAAAACGATGGTGACACAGCGGCTCCGGTGGGCACAGGGCACGATCCAGGTGATGTTGCGGGAGAACCCGCTGGTCCAGAAGGGCCTCACCATCACCCAGCGGCTCATGTACTGGGCGACCATGTGGAGTTATCTCGCCGGGTTCGCGGCCATCGCCTACATCGCGGCACCGGTGGTCTACCTGGTGCTGGGCATCCTGCCCGTGCAGGCCTACAGCTGGGACTTCTTCCTGCGGCTCATCCCGTTCCTCGTGGTCAATCAACTGCTGTTCCTGGTGGTCGCCCGGGGCACGCCGACGTGGCGCGGTCAGCAGTACAGCCTCGCGCTGTTCCCGGTGTGGATCAAGGCCTGTACCACGGCATTCCGCAACGTCTACATGAACCGTCCACTCGGATTCGCGGTCACCCCGAAGACCAAACAGTCGCAGGATGCGCTGCCGTGGCACATCGTTCGGCCACAGCTGATCGCGATGGCGGTACTCGTGGTGGCGTCGGTGATCGGCA
Organism: Gordonia sp. G4; assembly: GCF_057770005.1. Classification (NCBI taxonomy): domain Bacteria; kingdom Bacillati; phylum Actinomycetota; class Actinomycetes; order Mycobacteriales; family Gordoniaceae; genus Gordonia; species Gordonia sp. G4. The sequence continues at coordinate 3,728,352 of NZ_CM173442.1, read as the reverse complement.
TCGTGCAGCTGTACCGGGGCGCCATCTCCGTTCTCGGTGTGGGTGTGAACCTGTTCTGGGTACTGTTCGACCTGGTGATCCTGAGCGTTGTCATCATCGCGGTGCGTTACCGCGGTCCCGATGAGGAAAGGCAGTGATGGCGAATTTCGCAACCCGCAGCGTCGACGGGGGTGCCGTGGTGATCCGACCCGAGGGCCGGCTCAACATGGTTGCCGCCCCACGACTGCGAGACCAGTTGCACGAGTTGGTCGGGTCGGGATCGTCGAGGATCGTCGTCGACCTGTCCGGCACCGACTTCATCGATTCGTCGGGACTGGGCGCGCTCGTCTCCGGTCTCAAGGTGGCGCGCCAGGCGGGCGGCGACCTGCGGATCGCCGCCCCCACACCGCAGGTGGTCACCGTGCTCGAGTTGACCAATCTCAATCGCGTTCTCCGCGTGCACCCGTCCGCCGATTCCGCATTCGACGGGGCCTGACGGGTATCGACCCGCTCACCCAGAGATCGAGGACTCCGCGATGACCGAGAACACCGCGACCCGCAACCTCGAGGAGATCACCTCCCTCGAGACGATGGACCACATCCACGCACTGCTCGCCGACCTCCTCGCCGAGTGCCCCATCGACGACATGGACGCCATGCAGTTCGAACTCGCGGTCGCCGAGATCGGCGCGAACATCGTCGAACACGCCCGTGAGGGCTCCACCGTCACGTTGCGTCTCGAACTCGAGGTCACAGCTGATCGGATCGAGGCCCGCTACTCCGACGACGGGAACCCCGCTCGCGTCGATCTCGACGCGGTCAGCCTGCCCGACGACTTCGCCGAACGCGGTCGAGGACTGGCCATCGCGATCAACGTCCTCGACGAACTCGCCTACCGCCGCGCCGACGGCAAGAACCACTGGCGCCTGGTCCGGAACCGTTCGGCCTGAACCGTTTCCGCGTCACCAACCCCGGTGCCCTCGGGTCACGCTGCCGACTCCTGGGTTGCTTGGGCGGTCGCCGGGACCGGTGCATCGGCTCCGCGCCCCTGGGCGGGTGTGCCCCGATAGGTGACGACACAGCGACTCAGGTCGAGTCCGACGGCCACCGCGGTCATCTCGAGGTCGGAGCGCCGTGACCCGTCCGCCGACGGGTACTCGTTGGTCTTGATCTGACCGTGCGCCATCACCGGCCTCCCCTTGGCGATCGCCAGGCCGACACCGGTGAGCAGGCGTCGCCAGCAGCTGACCGTGAGATACAGCGTCGGCCCGTCGCTCCACTCGCCGGTGCTCTTGTCGATGCGGCGCGAGGTGCACGCCACGCGGAAGGAGATCACGTCCTCGCCGGTGGTCGTCTGCCGCCGGCGGGGATCGGACACTACGGTTCCGATGACGGTCGTGTACGTCTCAAACATGGTCGTCTCCTACGGGTGTCGGCCACGGGAAGGTGTGGCCGCATCAGCATCACCCCCGACGACCCCGTCAGACGCCGAGCTAGAGCGGCTGTGGAGAACTCGGCGGGTTACCCACAGATCTCGGTGCACCCGGCGCTCGGCGCCCTAGACTCGCGGAATGCGGATGCGAGTGTTCCTGGTCGGTCTGATCGCGGCGACCATCATGCTGGTTGCGCCGCCCCTCTCGGGTGCGGCCCCGAGTACACAGACTGAGTTGACGGGTCTGACCGAGGCGATCGCCGGCCGACTCGCACTCGCCGACACCGTCGCCGCGACCAAGTGGGCATCCGGCGCGGCGATCGACGACCCGGCACGCGAACAGGTGGTCCTCGACACGGTGTCGCAGTTGGCGCTCGATCGCGACCTCGACCCCGCCTACGTCCGCAGCGTGTTCCGCGACCAGATCGAGGCGAGCAAGACCGTACAGCGCGGGCTGTTCGCCCGGTGGCAGCTACCCGGTCAGACGGCGCCGCCCGCGACACCGGATCTCGACCCGGTCCGGACGGCGATCAACGAGTTCAACGTCGCCATCGTCGACGAACTGGCGGCCGCGGGCGAACTCGTGACGAGTCTTCGGTGCCCACCGGCGCTGATCGCCGCATCCGCTGCGGCCGCAGACGGTTTCAACTTCGATGCGCTGCACATCAGTGCCCTGATCCAAGCCGGGTCGTCGGTCTGCGCGGTGCCGACCGGGTCCGGCTGAGCCTGTCGGCGCTCAACCGCGCTTGTTGAGTTCCTTGAGCATCTCGTTGTAGCTACCGAGGTCGGCGTCGTGGTCGCGTTCCGCGTTGCGGTCGTAGCGTCGCGCCTGCCGGGTGTCGCTGCGCTGCCACTGAACGAAAAGCGCGAGCAGGACCACCACCAGCGGGATCTCGCCTGCGGCCCAGGCGATTCCGCCGCCGACGCGCTGGTCGTCGAAAAGGTCGTAGTTCCACGGGAGATTCAGTCCACGGTAGTAGGCCTCGGCGATGACCGCCGTCGTCATCATGAGCGCGATGCCGAAGAACGCGTGGAACGGTATCGAGGCCATCACGATGCCGAGCTTCGCCACCGGTGACACCTGACGCGGCGCCGGGTCGATGCCGATGACCAGCCAGTAGAACAGGTAGCCGCTGAGCAGGAAGTGGAGGTTCATCAGCAGGTGCGCCGCGTGATACTGGACCACGGCCTCGTACAGACCGCCCAGATAAAGGACGTAGAAGCTGCCGACGAACATGATCGCGGCGATCAGCGGGTGGGTCAGGATCCGGGACGGCGCCGAGTGCACACCCAGCTGAATCCATTCGCGCGGGCCCGGCGGATTGCCCCGGCCGGCCGGCGGGAGTGCCCGCAGCGCGAGCGTCACCGGGCCGCCGAGCACCAGCAGTACCGGCACCATCATCGACATCAGCATGTGCGCGATCATGTGGATGCTGAACATCGCCGGGGCGTAGCGGCCGAAGCCCGACGACGTCGCCAGCAACAGCAGCAGACATCCGAGGACCCACGCCACGGTACGTCCGACCGGCCAGGCGTCACCGCGGCGCCTCAGGCGGATGACACCACGCAGATACACGACGGCGAGCACGATGGCCGCGAGCCCGAAGATCAGGTCGAAGCGCCACTCGGTGAGGAGTCGGACGAACGTCGGCGCACCGTCGAGGTCGTACCCGATGGCGTTCTCGGTCGCGGAGATCTGCGCGGTGTCGACGACGGGCGGCGGCGTCCGGCCCAGACCCACGGCGAGACCGAAGGTCGCGGCGAACACCGCCAACTCGACGAGTCCGAACCGTACGAACAGCGAGGGCCGTTCGTCGGAGTCCAGCTGCGCAATGGTCACCCGGCGATGCCAGGCGCCCAGCCCGCCGAGCACGACGAGGGCCACCACCTTGGCCACGACGAGACGGCCGTAGGTGTCGGTGAACAGGTCACCCAGCGGTACCCGGACCAGGGCGTTGACGACACCGCTGGCGCCGACGACGAGGATGCACCAGAACGCGACGCGCGAGAAGCGTCGGACCGCCAGGGCACGCCAGTGTCCATCGGCGAGGGCGTAGACCACGACCGCCGCGAGGCCGCCGAGCCACAGCGTCGCGCCGATGATGTGCAGGATCAGGCTGTTGGTGGCGACGTCGTGGTTGCCACCCGACGAGGAGTGGCCTGCCAGGGCCGACGGCATCAGGCTGAAGACGGAGAACGCGGTCACCGCGATCGTCGGACCCCAGTGCAGCGTCATCCGCGCGATGATGGCCGCGACCAGCGCGAACAGCGCAGTCCAGAACCACGTGCGCACTTCGGCGACCTGGCTGTAGGCGGTGAGCAGGTTGGCGGGTCGGATCGTCTCCGACAGGGGCGCCCCACTGACCTCCGAGGCCGACAGCGGCATGAGCAGGAGGGCACACACCGACCACGTCAACGCGCTGGCCGCACCGATCCGGATCGCGCGGTATCCCCCGACGTCGAGGACGCCGCTCGCCTGGGGCGGCACGAAGAACGCGGCGAACACGGCCGAGCCGAGTGCGATCGCCGCGGCGAACTCGCCGACCGCAGTGAGCGCCGGCGCCCCGTACGTGGTCAGCGGACCGGGATCGGGCACGCCGGTCAGCCGGAGTGCCGACGCCGCGGAGATCGCGGTGACGGCGACAGCGACGATCGCGGCGAGCCAACCCGATGCCCACAGGATCGCGGTGACGACGCCGCGCGGTTCGTTCATCGCGTCGCGATGCTGCTCCGCGAAGGCGGGCGTCGACGTGCGGGTCATCCCTCAACTGTAGGACCGGCAACTGACGCGATCCCAATTCGACCTGGCCCGCGGTGGCGCACGGCATACCCGCGGCCGTGTCGTAGACTCTCTCTGCCCGACGCCTCGTGTCGCTCGTCACGCGCGCGCCGGTCAGCCTCCGTAGCTCAGGTGGATAGAGCAAGGGCCTTCTAATCCCTAGGTCGCAGGTTCGAGTCCTGCCGGGGGCACCTCACGTGTCTGTCGCGGACCGCGCGCGGCAGAACGGGAACCGTTCAGGGCACCCCGTGCGTCATAGTCCTGCCCCACAGATCGGTGGGTCGCGACCCCTGGAGGATCATGACGCTCCCCGGCCCACTCTCCGGTTTTCCGCCCCTGCCATCCGGTCCGCTGTCAGCGGGCCGACGTGACCAAACCGACTCGGCGACTTCGCTGTTCGGTGTCGATCCCGCCGAGGTCCAGGAGATCGCCCGCGTCTGGCAGTCTGCCGGGATCGCCATCCACGCCGCTGATGTCGAGGCCATCGGCGCGGTCATCGGCCCGTCGAGCCGGGTCGCTCGGGCACTGTCCGCGACCGCCCACCCCGCGCGCTCGGCGGTCGACTCGATCGGCGAACGCCTGACCGTGATGGGCAGAATGCTGCGGATGTTCGACGCGTCGACGAGTGCCGCCGACGTCCGCTCGGGCGCGCGGTTCCGCGACCTCGAGGACCGCTGATGCGGCCCACCGTCTCGCAGTTGCGCGCGTGGAGTCCGCAGTCGTTCGCCGACGCCGGTTCTGCGGCGTCCGGTGTCGCGGAGTCCCTCGACGCCGGCATCGATACCGCGGTCCGAGCCTTCGACTCGGCGTCGTCGTGGTCGGGTGACACGCATGATGCGGCGCATCAGGTCATCTGGGCGGAACACGATCATGCCGGCGAGATACGCAACGTGCTGCACATGGTCGCCGACGAGGCGACCGACGCCGGCGCCGACCTCGACCACGCGCGCGACTTCGCGTTGGGCGTCGTCCGAGGGGCAGAAAATCTGGGCTTCACCGTCTTCGACGACGGCACCGTCACCCACCCCGACGCCGGTCTCGGGGGACAGGCCACCCTTCTCGCGGCCTCCGTCTCCGACGCCCTCGACACCGTGGACATCCTCGACGAACGCTATGGCGAACGACTCGAGGGTTTCGCCGCCGATCTCGCGTCGATGAGCACCGGTCAGCCCGATGTCCGGCTGCCGGGCGGTACGGCATCCGATGCCGACGCGGCGGTCCGATTGTTGGAGACGCTGACGCCGACCCAGGTCCGGGACGTCGTGGAACGGATGAGCCCAGCCGATGTGCGCCGCCTGATGCAGGCGAACCCGCATGTCATCGGGAACCTGCCAGGTGTCCCGTTCGCGATCCGTGCCCAGGCCAACGAGATCAACATCCGCAACGCGCTCGCCGACGAGGTCGAGGCCGGCCGCGGACAGGGACGCCGAGCTCGGACTCTGCGGGGGCTGCTCGACCCCCTGCCCGAACCGAGCGCTGAAGCATCCCGCCGCGGCGACGACGGACTCGTCGAGCGGACCTTCATCACCTTCGTCAACACACCTCGGGGCCGCATGGTCGAGATGATCGGATCGCTGCGGTCCGACACCACCAACACCGCGACCTATGTCCCCGGTACCGGCACCACTCTCGACACCGTGGTCGGTCGCAACCGCACGGCTGCAACCGAACTCGCGTCGCGTACGGGCGGCCCGGTGTTCCTCTACCTCGACGGTGACCTGCCGCCGGACCTGCGCGCGGCGGCGAGCACGAGCTTCGCCGCCGCGATGGCGCACCGTCTGGAGTTGTTCGGTTCCGAACTCGACGCCGAGATCGCTCGTCACGCGCCCGCGGCGACCACCACCTACATCGGCCACAGCTACGGCGGATCGGTCGTGGGCTCGGCCGAACAACTCGGCCTGTCCCCCGACCGCGTCGTCTACGCCTCATCGGCGGGCACCGGCATCTACGCCACCCCGCACCCCGCGGGCGTCGAGCGGTACTCGCTCACCTTTCCCGGCGACCCGATCCACTACGTGCAGTCTTTCCCCGGGAACCCCCACGGCCACGACCCCGACACCGCGCCCGGCGTGATCAGGCTCGACACCGGCACAGTCGACGTAACCGGCCGCCCAGTCGACGAAAACGGGCGCACAGTCGACGGAAATGGACGCACGGTCGATGGGGGTCTCGTCACGCACGGCGCCTACTGGAATGACCCGGAATCAACGGCTTTCCAGAACATGGTGAAGGTCATCACCGGCGCAGACCCCGACCTCTACGTGCCGCGCCGGCCCGACGTCCCCGAACTCCCGCCGCCTCTCGGTGCGCCCGCCCCGCTGTGGTGGCTGTACCTCTTCAACGATCGCGCCGACGGCGACATCGACCTGCCGGGCCCGGTCCCCGACATTCCGTTACGTCTCCCGTGGTGACTGCCCATTTCTGCCGACGTCGACCGTCCCCCGCCATCGACCGATGAGTCGCATGGAGTGATAGATGACCAGCGCCGCGACGGACCCCAGGGAGATGCCGGCGAAGACGAGGTCGCCGACCTGCCAGGTGTAGTCGGCGATGCCGATGATCAGCGGGATCGCGGCGGTGAACTGGTTGATCGGCTTGGAGAAGTCGACCTTGTTGCTCACCCAGATCTGTACGCCGATCACGCCGACCAGACCGTAGAGCGCCGTCGTGACACCGCCGAGCACGCCGGGCGGAATCGCGGCGATCACGGCGCCGACCTTGGGCGACAACCCCAGCAGGATCGCGGCGCCGCCGGCCACCCAGTAGGCCGCGGTCGAGTACACCTTGGTCGCCGACATCACGCCGATGTTCTCGGCATACGTCGTCGTGGCCGAACCGCCGCCGCTGCCGGCCAGCATCGTGGCCAGTCCGTCCGCAGCCAGTGCGCGACCCATGGTGGCGTCGTAGTCCTTGCCGGTCATCATCGCCACCGACTTGACGTGACCGATGTTCTCCACGACGAGCACCAGCACGACAGGGAGGAACAACGGCAGGACACCCAGATCGAAGGTGGGTGTCTGAAAATCGGGCAGACCGATCCACGCCGCATCGCCGATACCGGAGGTGTCGATGAAGTCGTTGTCGCTGTCGATCCGGTCGAGGACCAGCGCGAGGACATAACCCACCACGACGCTCAGGAAGATCGCGAGCCGTCCGAGCAAGCCCCGGAACAGGACCGCGGAGGCGACCAGCAACACCAGCACGATGGTTGCGAGAACGGGGTCCTCGACGAAGTTGTTCTTGGCCGCCGGAGCGAGATTCAGACCGATCAGAGCGACGATCGCGCCGGTCACCACCGGCGGCATCAGGGTCTCGATCCATCGGACGCCGGCGAAATGGCTGATGAGTCCGATGACCACGAGCATCGCGCCGACCGCCACCAGCCCGCCCAGCGCCGACGACGCACCGTCGGACGCGACGGCGGCCGTCACCGGCGCGATGATGGCGAAGCTCGAACCCAGGTAGCTGGGCAGACGGTTGCGGGTGATCAGCAGGAACAGGATCGTGCCGACGCCGGAGAAGAACAGCGTCGTCGACGGCGGGAATCCGGTCAGCACTGGTACCAGGAAGGTCGCGCCGAACATGGCGACCACGTGCTGCAGACCGATGCTGACCGTGCGCGGCCAGGTCAGCCGTTCCTCCGGTGCCACCACCACGTTGTCGGTCAGCTTCCACGACAGCAGATTCCGAGACCTCGTCTCCGGTTCGTCCATGCCGAACAGTCTGCGGCACGGAGGTCATCGTCGCCTCACTTCGGGGTCGGGCCTCCCCCGCGGCCCAGACGGCGTGCATATGCAACTCGACTCATATACACCTTGTTGCATAGTGCGTTGTTGCACGGTATTTTGCACTCATGGCGCTCGAACACGCGATTCTGGTGTCGCTGGCCGAGCGACCGGGAACGGGCTATGAGATCGGTCAGCAGTTCGATCGCAGCATCGGCTACTTCTGGTCGGCCACTCACCAGCAGATCTACCGGACGCTCAAGAAGCTCCTGGACGACGACCTGGTCAGCGTCGAATCGATCAGCCAGGACGGCCGCCCGGACAAGAAGGTCTACACGATCTCCGACGCCGGCCGTGACGCTCTCGCCGACTGGGCGATGAGTCCGACACCGCTGCAACCGGTTCGCAGCGACATCGGGGTGAAGCTACGGGCCGCGGAATTCGGTGACCTCGCCGCGATCATCGGTGAACTGAAGGCACACCGGGACGAACATCTCGCACAGCTCAAGCTCTACACCGGTTTCCAAGACGACTACTACCCCGATCCCGACGCGCTCACCGGTCGCAAGCTGCACCAGTACCTCGTTCTCCGTGGCGGTATCCGGCAGGAGCAGGGATACATCGAATGGTGCGACGAGGTCATCCACGGACTCGAACGCGAACTGTCCCAGAGCTGAGTTCGCAACGCTCGCAGCCCAACTACACAGCCCACCAAGGTTCACCGAGATGAAAGGTCGCGCCATGTCAGCCCCGACGGCACAACCGAACCAGCACTATCCGCACCTGTTCACGCCGTTGCAGATCGGCGGCATGACCATCGAGAACCGATTGGTCATGGGGTCGATGCACACCGGCCTCGAGGACCGGTTCTGGGACACCGACAAACTGGCCGCCTACTTCGCGGAGCGGGCCAAAGGTGGTGCGGGACTGATCATCACCGGCGGTTTCGGCACGAGCCGGACCGGCCTGCTCGCGTTCGCCGGCGGCAAGATGACCAACGTCGTCGACATGACCCGCCACAAGCGCGTGACCAAAGCCGTGCACGACGAGGGCGGCAAGATCGCCATGCAGCTGATCCACGCCGGGCGTTACGGCTATACCCCGTTCAAGGTCGCGCCCGGCACCGATCCGTCGCCGATCCACCCGTTCAAGCACCTTCGGATGACCGAGCCGATCATCCGCCACGTCATCAAGTCGTTCGGCCAGTCCGCCAAGCTCGCCCGCAGAGCCGGCTACGACGCCATCGAGATCATGGGCGGCGAGGGCTACCTCATCAACCAGTTCCTCTGCCCGCACACCAACGATCGCACCGACAAATGGGGCGGCAACACCGAGAACCGCCAGCGTTTCCTGGTCGAGGTGATCAAGGAGATCCGCCGACAGGTTCCCCGCGACTACCCCGTCATCCTGCGCCAGTCGATCGCCGACCTGATCCGCAAGGGACAGACCTGGGACGAGGTCGCACTGATGGCGCGCAAGGCCGAGCAGTACGGCGTCGACGCGATCAACACCGACATCGGTTGGCACGAGGCACAGGTCCCCACGATCGTGACCTCGGTGCCCCGCGGGGCATTCGTGAAGTTCACCGAACGTCTCCGCGACGAGGTGTCGATCCCGCTGATCGCGGCCAACCGCATCAACACCCCCGAACTCGGCGAGGAGATCCTCACGAACGGACGCGTCGACGCCATCCAGATGGCCCGCCCGTTCCTCGCCGATCCCCACCTGGCGAACAAGGCCCGCGAGGGTCGGTCCGACGAGATCAACACCTGCATCGGCTGCAATCAGGCCTGCCTCGACCATGCCTTCGTCGGCAAACACGTGTCGTGCCTGGTGAACCCGATCGCGGGTCGCGAGACCACGCTCATCCTGGGTCCGACGCGAAAGGCCAAGCGCGTGGCCGTGATCGGCGCGGGCCCGGCCGGCCTGTCGGCCGCCGTGGCCGGCGCACAACGCGGTCACAAGGTCACCCTGTTCGAGGGCGGCGACGCGATCGGCGGCCAATTCTCCATCGCCTCAAAGATTCCCGGCAAGGAGGAGTTCAAGGAGACGATCCGCTACTTCACCCGCCAGATCGAGGTGCTCGGCATCGAGGTCCGGCTGAACACCCGCGCCGACGCCGACTCCATCATCGCCGAGAAGTTCGACGACGTGATCGTCGCGACCGGCGTCGTGCCGCGCATACCGAGCTTCCCCGGCGTCGACCACCCGATGGCGATGTCCTACGCCGACGCGGTGCTCGGGCATCGGGAGATCGGCAAACGCGTGGCCGTGATCGGTGCCGGCGGAATCGGTTTCGACGTGAGCGAGTTCCTCACGACCGATGAGTCGCCGACCTTGAACCTCAAGGAATGGGAACAGGAATGGGGCGTCACCGAGGACCCGGAGAAGCCCGGCTTCGTCACCAAGCCGCGGCCGCTCCCCCCGGTGCGCCAGGTCTACCTGGTCCAGCGCAAGGCCGGTAAGCAGGGCAAGTCGCTCGGCAAGACCACCGGCTGGGTGCATCGCGCGACGATGAAGATGAAGGGTGTCGAGCAGATCAGCGGCGCCACATACGACAAGATCGACGACCAGGGACTGCATCTGAGCTTCCGCGACGACGAGGGCAACGTCACCGACACCCGCGTCCTCGAGGTCGACAACGTGGTGATCTGCGCGGGCCAGGAATCGGTACGCGATCTCATCGACCCGTTGACGTTGGCCGGTGTCACCACACACGTCATCGGCGGCGCCGACTACGCGGGCGAGCTCGACGCCAAGCGTGCGATCCGGCAGGGCACCGAGGTCGCCGCGGGTATCGACTGACGGTCGGCCTCGGCGTGAGAGGCGGCGGCTACCATTGCGACATGCCGGTACCGCCGCCCTCCGCCACCGCCCGCGCCGTCGTCACCGGGGCCTCGTCCGGGATCGGACGGGAACTAGCACGCGCGTTGGCCGCTCGTGGCCACTCGGTGGTCCTCGTCGCCCGCCGCGGTGAGCTTCTCGAAGAGCTCGCCGGCGAACTGCGCACGGCACATGAGGTCTCGGTCGAGGTCCGTGCCGTCGATCTGTCCGACCCGACGAAGGTAGAGGTGCTGGCCGCCGAGTTCGCTGGTCGCGACATCTCGATTCTCTGCAACAACGCGGGCATCGCGACGTTCGGTCCGGTCGCCGACCTCGACGCCGACTACGAACGCGCGCAGGTCCAGTTGAACGTCAACGCCGTCCACGACCTCACCCTGGCAGTGCTGCCGCAGATGGTGAAACGCGGCTCGGGCGGCATCCTGATGGTCGGCTCGGCGGCCGGGAACATGCCGATCCCCAACAATGCGACGTACGCGGCGTCGAAGGCTTTTGTGAACAGCTTCAGCGAGTCGCTGCGCGGTGAGGTGTCCGGGCAGGGCGTCCACGTCACCCTCCTCGCACCCGGACCGGTACGTACCCACACCCCCACCCCCGACGAGGCGTCGATCGTCGACAAGGTCGTGCCGGACTTTCTGTGGCACTCGTCGGCCAAGGTCGCCGAGATGAGTCTGGATGCATTGGCGCACAACAAGATGCGCGTAGTACCCGGCAGCCTGTCGAAGGCGATGTCGGTCGCCGGTGGATACACACCACGCGCAGTGGTGGCGCCGATCGTCGGCGGGTTCTACCGCAAGTTCAGCGCCGAATAACGGCGGTCAGCGCCGCCGGCGACGCCCCGTGCCGAAGATCGCGCGGCTGAACTCACGCCCGGCCGCGCTCGCCGCCGATCGCAGGAAACTCTGCATCGGCTTGCTCGTGAGCACCTCGGTCAGCAGCCCTGGTTCCTCCGGTGCGGGTGTCGGGGCGGGCGCAGGCGGTGGTGTCGGAACCGGCGCCGGCGCGTCGGCGGACTCACCAGGTCCGAGGGTGTTCGCCGCGAGCATCTCGTAGGCGGAGTCCCGATCGACCGGCGTGCCGTACTTCGCATACAGCGCTCCGGATTTCGCGGCCCCCGTGATCGCGTCGGCGCCGATCGCCTCCATTGCCGACCGTGGCGCTCGGATCACCGTCCAGGCGACCGGTGTCGGCGCGCCGCGCTCGGACAGCACCGTCACGATCGCCTCGCCCGTGCCGAGGGAGGTCAGCGCCTGCTCGAGGTCGTAGATCTCCGACACCGGGTAGGTCTTGACCGTCGTGCGCAGCGCCTTCTGGTCGTCGGGGGTGAAGGCACGCAACGCGTGCTGGACTCGTGCACCGAGCTGCGAGAGCACCTCGTTGGGGATGTCGGTCGGCAGCTGAGAGCAGAAGAACACGCCGACGCCCTTCGACCTGATCAGTTTGACCGTCTGGACGACCTGGTCCACAAACGCTTTCGACGCGTCGTCGAAAAGCAGATGCGACTCGTCGAAGATGAAGACGAGCTCGGGTTTGTCGAGGTCGCCGACCTCGGGCAGGAACTCGAAGAGGTCGGCCAGGATCCACATGAGAAAGGTGGAGAACAGGGCGGGTCGGGCCGCCTGGGTGCCGAGCTCGAACAGCGTGATGATTCCGCGCCCATCGGCCGCCGTCCGGATGAGGTCGGCGGGATCGACTTCGGGTTCGCCGAAGAACGTGTCACCGCCGTCGGCCTCGAGATACGTCAGCGCGCGCAGGATCACGCCCGCGGTCTGTCGCGACACCCCGCCGATCCCTTTCAGTTCGGCCTTGCCCTCGTCGCCGGTGAGGAATGCGATGACCGACCGCAGGTCCTTGAGATCGAGAAGCGGTAGGCCCTTCTTGTCCGCCCAGTGGAAGATCAGGCCCAGCGTCGATTCCTGAGTCGCGTTGAGCCCCAACACCTTGCTGAGCAGAATGGGCCCGAACGAGGTGATGGTCGCGCGGATCGGCACCCCGATCCCGTCCGAACCCAACGAGACGAACTCGACCGGGTGTGCCGCGGGCTGCCAGTCGTCGCCGGTCTGCTGGGTTCGGTCGACGATCTTGTCGTTGCTCGCACCAGCCCGGCTGAGCCCGGACAGGTCGCCTTTGATGTCGGCCATGACGACCGGCACGCCGTTGCTCGACAATTGCTCGGCGATCAGCTGCAACGTCTTGGTCTTCCCGGTCCCGGTCGCTCCGGCGACGAGTCCGTGCCGGTTCATCATCGACAACGGGATACGCACCTTGGCCTCGGGATCGACCTGCCCCGAGACCGAGACCGCCCCCAGTTCGAGTGTGGGTGTGGTGAACGCGTATCCGGCGGCGACACTCTGTGCTGGACTGCCCTGTGCTGGACTGCCCTCGGCGGGACTGGAGGCTTCGGTCACGAGCACACGATAGCCCGCGGGCGCCGATCTCCCGCGGATCTGCGGATGAGGTTGGCTAAGGTTGTCGGGTGCAGGACAAACTGGTGTGGATCGACTGCGAGATGACCGGACTCCGACTCGAGTCGGACAAACTCATCGAGATCGCGGCCCTCGTGACCGACAGCGACCTCAACATCCTCGGCGACGGTGTGGACGTCGTGATCCACGCCGACGATGCCGCCCTGGCCTCGATGCCGGACGTCGTGACCAAGATGCACGCGGCGTCGGGTCTCACCGAGGAGGTGCGGGCGTCCACGGTCACCCTCGCCGAGGCCGAGAAGCTGGTCCTGGATTACATCCGCGAGCACGTGACCACCGCCGGAGCGGTGCCGCTTGCCGGCAACTCGATCGCCACCGACCGCGGTTTCATCACCCGGGACATGCCCGAACTCGACGCCTACCTGCACTACCGCATGGTCGACGTCAGCTCGATCAAGGAGCTGTGTCGACGCTGGTATCCGAAGGTCTACTTCGGTCAGCCGGAGAAGGGCCTCGCGCACCGGGCGCTCGCCGACATCCGCGAGTCGATCCGCGAGCTGCGCTACTACCGCGCGGCGGCGTTCGTACCCGCTCCCGGCCCGGACACCGATGCCCTCGCCGAGATCGTCAAGGACCTCGGCCCCGCGTGAACACGCTGGTCCGGTAACCGATTGGAGTTCTACGGCACCGACCCGCTAGAGTATTGATGGCTCTGAGGCCCGGCGCGTATGCCCAGGTTTCCGACGCCGATGGTGGATGTAGTTCAGTTGGTAGAGCACCAGGTTGTGATCCTGGCTGTCGCGGGTTCGAGTCCCGTCATCCACCCCGACGAAACCCCGCCTGCGAGCCGCAGGCGGGGTTTTTCGCGTCTCGGAACTTTTTTCGTCCTGCTGTCGATACCCGTGCTCGCCGTACGTCACCATGGTGTCGGACCGATCCGGTTCGGCACCGAAGCCACATCGGCGGAGAAGTGCGGCCGAGAACTGGAGGAACGATGAAGTACGCATTGCTGCTCATGGGACACGTCAACGATCCGGCGTGTGGTGAGGACGGGGGCGCGAGCCCCGAGGAGTTCTTCGCCTTCGACGAGGAGATCACCAAGGCCGGCGTCGTGGTCAATTCGTTCGCTCTGGAGGACGAGCGCGCGGTCGTGCACACCGACGACAGCGGCGAGCGGGTGGTGGCGTCGTCCGGGCCGTTCGCGGAAGTGCGGGAGTTCGTCGGCGGGGTCTATGTCATCGACGTCGCGAACGTCGACGAGGCGATCGAGTGGGCCCGACGCAGCCCCGGCTCGGCGCCCGGCGGTCACGTCGAGATCCGGCCGCTCGCACCGTACTGATCGATGACGAGTCCTCCCCACCGCCCGGCAACCACGGAGTCCGCGGAATCCGTGGCCCGCCGGGCGGTGTCCGCCGTCGACCGAGACGTCCGCGCGCGTGTACTCGCCACTCTCACCAGGAGATTCGGCGACCTCGACCTCGCGGAGGACGCCGTGCAGGATGCGATCGCGCAGGCGCTGACCACCTGGTCCCGAACCGGGGTACCGGACTCGCCCGAGGCGTGGCTGACGACGACGGCCAAACGCAAGGCACTCGACGTGATACGCCGCGAATCCGTCCTCGCCGGGAAGCTCGCCCGCCTGCACGCCGACACCGAACGCGTACCGTTGCATCCGGATTTCGCGGACCCGGCAGATGCGCCGCCACCGGAACTGCCCGACGAACGACTCGGAATGTTCTTCGCGTGCACCCACCCCGTGCTGCGCGCCGAGGACCGGATCGCACTCACCCTGCGTTTCGTCGCCGGGCTGACCACCGCGGAGGTCGCGCACGCCTTGCTGATTCCGGTCCCGACGGCCCAGCAGCGAATCGTGCGCGCCAAGAAACGGATCGGCGCGCTGGGTGTTCCGTTCACCCCACCGCACGAGGACGATCTCCCCGCCCGGCTCGGCGGGGTCCTGCGGGTGGTCTATCTGATGTTCTCCGAGGGTTACGCCCGCTCGGCCGGCGACTCGCACGTACGCGACGACCTCACCGACGAAGCGATCTCTCTCGCACGAACCCTGCGCTCGCTGCTCCCCCGCGCCGAGACGACCGGGCTGCTGTCGTTGTTGCTGCTCACCCAGTCCCGTCGTCCGGCGCGACTCGACACCGACGGGCGTCCCGTTCCGCTGGGCGACCAGGATCGCGAGCTGTGGGACCGGGACCTCGCCGTCGAGGGCATCACACTCGCCGAAAGCGCTGCGGCACAGCCCGATGCCGGGCCCTACACGATCCAGGCCGCGATCGCCGCGGTGCACGCCGAAGCACCCACGGCCCCCGAGACCGACTGGACACAGATCGCGGTCCTGTACCGGCTTCTGGAAGCACACGATCCCGGGCCCGTGGTGCGCGTCGGTCGCGCCGTCGCCGTCGGCCGCGCCTACGGGATGGCTCGTGGCATCGAGATGCTCGATCGGTTGCGGTCGGACAAGCAGCTCGACCGCTTCCGGCCCTTCCACATCGCCCGGGCGCTCACGCTCTCCGAACTGGGCGACGACCGCGGCGCGGCCGACGCGTACCGTCGGGCGCTCGAGCTGCCCGGCAATGTCGCCGAGGACGACTATCTCGCCGACGCACTGTCGGGCCTCGTGAACGAGACGCCGACCGATCGGTGAACTCCCATCAGGAGCCGCATTCTTCCGCCCGCCGACGTGCGACGAAACCCGGCCGTAAAACCGATGACACACCGTCGAAGCGACGTCGCACTAGCGTCTCGCCCACATTCGGCGAGAGGCCGTGACACGCGGCCGTCGGCCGCACCCTGCGTCCGAGGAGAGTCCGTGAAGGCGTTGAAGCATCCCGCGTTGCAGATCGGGTTCGGTGCGATCGCCGGCCTGATCTTCGGGTTGGTCGTCGGTGAGTGGGCCGCCAACCTGAAGTTCATCGGCGACATGTTCATCCGCCTGATCCAGATGTCCATCGTGCCGCTCGTTCTCGCGTCGGTGATCGTGGCAACAGCGTCGATGTCGGGCGCGGGCACGGGCCGCATCGCCTTTCGGACCGTCAAGTGGATGCTCGGATTCTCGGTCGTGGCGGCGGTACTGGCATGGGGACTGAGTGTGCTGATCAGACCCGGCGCCGGGATGGTGTTCGACGGCGAGCTCGACCCGACACTCGAAGACGAGGCCGGTCAGACAACAGGATGGCAGGACACGCTCCTCAATTTCGTGTCCAAGAACGTCTTCGAGGCGATGTCCACGGCCACGATGGTGCCGATCATCATCTTCGCGTTGCTGTTCGGCGTCGCGCTGCGCATGCAGATCACCAAGTCCGGCGACGACCGCGTCCTGACGTTCATCGACCAGATCCAGCAGATCATCCTGACGATGATCCGGCTGGTCATGTACATCGCACCCATCGGTGTGTTCTGCCTTCTCGCCTCACTCGCCGGCGACGTCGGGCTCTCGGTGGTGACCACCGCCGTCAAGTACCTGGGCACCACGGCGCTCGGCGTGGCGATCCTGTTCGTGCTGTTCGTCGTGGTCGTCACCGCCCGGACCCGCCTCAACCCGGCACGGCTGCCGGGAAAACTCGCGGAACAGACCACCATCGCGATCACCACGACGAGCTCGGCCGTCACCTTCCCCACCGTCCTCAAGAACACTGTCGAGAAGATCGGCGTGAGTCAGAAGATCGCCAACTTCACGCTCTCGATCGGCCTCACCATGGGTTCCTACGGCGCGGTTCTCAACTACATGATCGTCGTCATGTTCCTGGCCCAGGCAGGCAACGTCGAGCTCTCCGTCGGCGACATCGCGCTCGGAATGGGCCTCGCGATCCTGCTCAACATGGGCACGATCACGGTCCCCGGCGGATTCCCGGTCATCGCAACATTTCTCGCGACCTCACTCGACCTCCCGCTCGAAGCCGTGGGCATTCTCATCGCCGTGGATTGGTTCGCGGGCATCTTCCGGACATTCCTCAACGTCAACGGGGACACCTTCGTCGCCATGCTCGTGGCCAACGCCGACGACGAGATCGACCGCGACGTCTACAACGACAAGAAGACCGTGGTGTCCGAGGAGATCGATGTCAGCGAGTACTCCGGCGCGTTCGCTCGCGCGGACGACGCCGACTGACGGGCGTTTCCCGGCGGGACGGCGAGCCACAGCGGTCGACGACCCTCCGGGACCTTCGACCTCAAAAGCCTCCGAAGCCCGGCACATCAGGACGGTGCGCAGTAACGTCCACTCCATGCCTTCCTACTGGGTCATGCCTGCCGTCGCGCTGATCTCGTGCATCATCATCGGGATCGGGTTCATCGTCGGAATCCCTGGCGGCGGCGACAAGGACTGAGGTCGGACGCTCCGCCGACCTGACCTGATCGGAGCCCACGCGGCCGCACCGTCGGGGTGCTGCCGCGATGACACCGCACGTCTGCCGGTGTCGTCCGACGCCCGGAAGGACGCCTCGTGGAACTCACTCGCAGACAGGTGATGGCCGGTGCCGCGGCGACCGCCACCGCCGCGGGCCTCGGAACCGCCCTCACCTCCGGGCGCGCCGGCGCTTCGCCGCCGGGGTCGACGAACTACCTCGTCGGCTGCGGCATCGCCGACGTCACCGGCGCGGTCGCCGGCCAGGGCATGATGGGCTACTCCAATCCCGAGCAGGTCGCGGCCGGGCTCCTGCAGCGTTGCTGGGCGCGGGCCTACATCATCGTCGACCGCGCCACCGGTGAACGCGTCGTCTTCCTCACCGCCGACCTCGCCTGTCTGTTCCAATCGCATCACATGGGCCTGATGGCCAAGCTGCGCACCAGGTTCGGGTCTCTCTACACCGAATCGAACGTGAACCTGAACGCGCAGCACACCCACGCCTCGTGCGGCGGCACGTCGTGGGACTACGCGTACTCCCTCGCCGCATTCGGGTTCAAGAAGAACTCCTACGACGCCGAGGTCGACGGCATGTTCGCCGCGATCGTCCGCGCGCACGACGACCTCGCGCCCGGCACCCTCACCCTCGGCCGTGAGGAACTGCACGACGCCAGCCGCAACCGGTCCCGGGTGGCCTTCGACGCGAATCCGTCGTGGGACAAACGTCATTTCCCGAACGCGATCGACCCCCGGGTCACGGTGCTGCGACTACGGCAGCACGACGGTTCCGGCGGCCGGGATGTCGGCGCCATCACCTGGTTCCCGACCCACGGCACATCCCTCACCGACCGCAACGTCCTCATCGCCGGCGACAACAAGGGTTATGCGAGCCACCTGTGGGAACGTGCACAACCAGGGTTCGTCGCCGCGTTCCCCCAGACCAACTCCGGTGACATGACGCCGAATCTCGCGCTGGCACAGTTCCATCCGAACGGACCGACCTCGAACAACCGACGGAACTGCGAACTCATCGGTGAGCGCCAGTACGTCGCGGGACGGCGGGCCTTCGACAGCGCTCGCCCGATGACGCGCGGCGGCGTCGACTCGATCGTGCGGTACGTCGACATGTCATCGGTCACGATCTCGGGCACCTACACGCCCGACGGCCGGCCGGCTTCCACGACTCCGGCGATGATGGGTGCCGGTGCGGTGGCGACGAGCAGCGAGGACAACTACGAGCAGCCGCTCCCCTTCCTCGTCGAGGGCATGACCAACCCTCTCGTCACCGCCCTCGGCGGCGATCGCGTCCCGCCGATCGCACCGTGGATGCGAGACATGCAGGCGCCCAAGCTGATCGCGTTTCCGCTCGGTCTGCTGCCGCCCTCCGGCTGGATCCCGTCGGTGGTACCGCTGCAGCTCATGCGTATCGGCGAGATCGTGCTCGTCGGCGTGCCCGCCGAGGTCACCGTCGTCGCAGGCCTGCGACTTCGACAGGTGGTCGCCGACGAACTGCGGATCGATCTCGACAACGTTCTCGTGCAGGGATTCTCCAACGCCTACACCCAATACGTGACCACGCCCGAGGAATACGACCTGCAGCACTACGAGGGCGGGGAGACCCAGTACGGCCGATACACGCTGTCCGCCTATCTCCAGGAGTTCGCCGCGCTCGCGGCGGCCATGGCATCCGGACGCGGGATCGGCCGGGGTCCCGCGCCGGTCGACAAGTCGGGCCTGCAACCCGATCTGGTGCCACCGGTCCCCGCGGACCGTCCGATACCGGGCCACCGCTACGGCGACGTCCTGCGCCAGCCCGAGGCCAGGTACCGCCCCGGCTCGACGGTGACCGTGCAGTTCGTCGGCGCCCACCCCAACAACGACTTCCGGCACGGGCGGACCTACCTGGAGGTGCAACGGCGCACCGGGTACGGGTGGACGACGGTCGCCGACGACAACGACTGGTCCACGGAGTTCCGGTGGGCGCGACCGGCCGGCAGCCCGGACACGTCGCGGATCACCATCACCTGGCGTCCGCCGGCGGATGCGTCGGGTGAATACCGCATCCGCTACTTCGGGGACCGACGCGATGCGAGCGGGACGACGAGACCCGTCACCGGCACGAGCCGTACGTTCCTCGTCGCGTCGCGCTGATCCTCCGCCCGACGCACGGACGCCACCGACCGCGATGCGGGTTCGGTGGCGTCCGGGAACTGTCTGGCGTCAGGCGTTGTCGGCGTTGCCCTTGCGCCACACCGACCACGGGATGTTCCAGTCACCGAGTCCGTCGGTGCCCGACAGGGTTCCGCCGGTCGTGTTCTTCACGACCACCGGGTCGCCGCGCAGGGTGTTCTCCATGACCCACAGCGCGTTCTCCGGGCTCAGGTTCAGGCAGCCGTGGCTCGTGTTGGTGTTGCCCTGCGCCCACACCGACCACGGTGCGGAGTGGAAGAAGATGCCGCTGTAGGACATCCGGGTCGCGTAGTCGACCGGGGTGCGGTAGCCGTTCGACGAGTTGACGGGCACACCGTAGGTCGAAGAGTCCATGATGATGTGGTCGTGCTTGTCCGCGATCAGGTAGACGCCGTTGTCGGTCTCGTCGCCTGCCTTGCCCATCGACGTCGGCATGCTCCGGATGACCTTGCCGTCACGCTCGAAGACGACCTGCTTGGTGTTGTCGTCGGCGGTGATGACCATCGAGCGTCCCACCGTGAAGTTGGTACGCACGTTCTCCTGGCCGAACAGTCCGTCACCGAGGTCGATGCCATAGGTGTTGACCGCGACCCGCACCTTGGTGCCCGGCTTCCAGTACTCCGCCGGCCGCCACCGGACCTCGCTGGGGCTGATCCAGTAGAAGGCGCCCTCCACGGGAGGATCGGTGGTGATCCGGATGGCGCGCTGCGCCGCACGACGATCCGCGATCGGCTCGTCGAACTTGACCGCGACCGGCTGCCCGATGCCGACGGTCTCGCCGGGGCTCGGGGTCAGGTACGCCTGCGTCAGGTTGTTGGGACTGCTGGTCGTGAACGTGACCTTCTTGGTGACCGCTCCGCCGATGCCGACCGCGTCGGTCTCCAGCGTGTAGGTGCGGTTGTAGCCGAGGGCCTCGTCGCTGACCCACACCGTGTCGTTGTCCGCGAGGGTGCCCTTGACGGGAGTGCCGTCGGACTTCTTGATCAGCACCCGGCTGATGGTGCCCTCGCTGGTCTTCACCTTGATGGGCGCGCCGGGCTGCACGCCGACGGCGTTGTCGTTCAGGGGACGTTCGGCCCACTCGGTGATCTCGAGACCCGGCTTGAGCAGGTCGTCGAAAAGACTGGAACTGCTGACGTTGTCGGAGTACGACGCTTCCTGCGTGCACGACGTCACCAGCGCGACGATCGCCAACATCACCCCGCTGATGATCAGCGGCATCCGCCGAGTACGGCCCATCCCCATCTCACTCCCGCCTGTCGGCGTCCCGACCCCGAACCGGCCGGTCACGCTGCCCCGCAACCTGTGAAAACCTGACACCTGAACCCCGAACCGCCGAACCGGACATTCCGAACCCGATGTCGCCGACCAGTGTACGAGAAATCGCACCGAACGCTTCGCCGGTCATCCGTTCGAGTGGCGTGTTGCGCACGCGAAACGCCGGACGTTCACCTGCTGTTCATCAAGCACCCGCGCGCGACCGAAAACCTTCTGAGATGACACAAGACGCCCCGCTGAATGCGAGGCGTCTTGAAACTCTGTGCGCCATCAGGGACTCGAACCCCGAACCCGCTGATTAAGAGTCAGCTGCTCTGCCAATTGAGCTAATGGCGCTTGCCGGTGCGAGATGGAACCTTACAGGACCCGCGCGGCAGAAGTGAAATCGCCTGGTCGGCGCGGTTTCTGCCGCCCGACGGGCTTGCGCGGACGAGTCCCTGTCCCCACCGGCGGGATCACCGGATCACCTGGCGGTGACCTTGCGGACGACGATGAGCACCACCAGCGCACCCAATCCGGCGATCGCGTACTTCACCGCGGGCGTCTGCAGCGTGGCGAGGGCCTTGGACTTGGCGTCGTCGGCGAGCCGCTGGGGGTTGGCGCGCTCGGCCAGCGCGTCGAGCGTACTGGCGAGGTCCTCACGGGCCTTGGCGATGTCCTGCTCGATACGTTCGGTATCTCCGGCCACGTTGCATCCTTCCGGCGCTTCTCGTTGGTCTTCTCACTTCCCGGCCGCCGCACGACCTCTCGGCGCCGGGGACGAACCGCCAGATGGCAGCGTCTCGATGCTACGACATCCCGGCATCCGGGCATGTCGCCATGCACTAGCCTGGCTCTCATGGCTGAGACCACCACCCGACTGTCCGTGGGCGACACGGCGCCGTCGTTCACGCTGCCCGACGCGAACGGCGACCCGGTCTCGTTGTCGGACTACGCCGGCCGCAAGGTCGTCGTCTACTTCTATCCCGCAGCGGCCACCCCGGGGTGCACCAAGCAGGCGTGCGATTTCCGCGACAACCTCGGCGAGCTGAACGAGGCCGGGATCGCGGTCCTCGGCATCTCCCCCGACAAGCCCGCGAAGCTGGCGAAGTTCGTCGAGGCCGAGGGCCTGACGTTCCCGTTGCTCAGCGACCCGGAGAAGAAGGTGCTCACCGAGTGGGGCGCATTCGGGGAGAAGAAGATGTACGGCAAGACCGTCACCGGCGTCATCCGGTCGACGTTCCTGGTCGACGCCGACGGCACGATCGAACTCGCGCAGTACAACGTCCGGGCCACCGGACACGTCGCCAAGCTGCGCCGCGACCTGTCCGTCTGAGCCGGCCCCGATGCCCGAGTCCGCCGAACCGCTGGTGCCGCGCAAGCGGCCCACTCAGGAACGCAGCAAGCGCAAGTTCCAGGCGATGCTCGAAGCAGCACGCGAGCTGTTGATCGACGTCGGGTTCGAATCGCTGACCTGCGAGGAGATCGCGACCCGGGCCGAGGTCCCCATCGGCACGCTCTATCAGTACTTCGCGAACAAGTACGTCATCGTGTGCGAGCTGGACCGCCAGGACACCGTCGACGTCCGCGAGGAACTCACGGCGTTCTCCTCGGAGGTGCCGTCCCTGGAGTGGCCCAGCCTGCTCGAGAAGTTCCTCGATCACCTGGCGGCCCTGTGGCGCACCGACCCGTCGCGGCGGGCGGTGTGGCTGGCCGTCCAGTCGACACCGGCGACCCGCGCCACGGCGTCGCTGAACGAACGGGTGCTCGCCGAACAGGTCGCGCGGATCATCGCGCCGCTCACGCCGTCGCAGCGCGAACGCCGCGAGATGATGTCCCAGGTGCTCGTCCACACGGCCTACTCGCTGCTGAGCTTCTCCGTACAGGACGGCCACGACCACGACGAGACCGTCGCCGAACTCAAGCGGATGCTCGCGGGCTATCTGCTGCTCGAGGAGTCGACGACGGTCTGAGAGCCGTGCGGGCTACCTGCCCTCGAGGATGGCCACCGCCGCAGCGGTGTCCCCGTCGTGGGTCAGCGACACGTGCACGGTCGTGTCGCGCAGATGCTCGCCGATCTCGCCGGACAGGCGGATGGCCGGACGGCCCCACGTGTCGGTCACGACCTCGATGTCGCTGTGTCGGATCAGCGGCAGCAGCGGAGACCGCGAGAAGCGGCTCACCGACCACGCCTTCACGACGGCCTCCTTGGCCGCCCAGCGGGCGGCCAGATGCCGGGCGTCGTCGCCGGTCCCGGCGGCCGAGTCCCGACGCTCGCCGACCGTGAACCGGTCGGCGAACGTCGTACCCGGCTGCCGGAGCTGCTCGCCGAACTCCGGGATCGACACGATGTCGATGCCCACACCGAGCACGCTCATCCCTTGGGAGTCACTCGCGCCGTTCGCGTCACCGGGTGTCACCGACCACCCGCCACCGGCTCACCGGCGACGTAGACGTCGGCGCCGTCCAGACGGGTCTGCGGGTCGAGGAGCATGCCCGCCTCGGCGTCGTGCTCGTCGACCGACTCGTCGAAGCGACGGTTCGGCGGTCGCTGGTAGGCGGGCTCGCCACCGCAGATCGACTGCAGGAAGCGCTGACTGCCCTGGCGGGTCCGCTCGTCGGCGCGCTGACGGTAGGCGTCGCGCTCCTCCGGGTTCAGCGAGGCGATGAACGCCTCCGGGTGCACCACCGCGATCAGTCCGGACACGTGACCGAAGCCGAGGCTGGTCAGCAGGCCGGCCTTGAGCGGGAACCGCTCGCCGAGCTGCAGCGTCTCCCGCGGCCACACCAGGTGCGGGTACTCGGCCATCTTGTCGTCGACACAGTCGAGGCTGCGGTTGGGCGGGATCACGCCGTCGCGCAGGATCTGGCACAGGCCGATGAGCTGGAAGGCCGCCGCGCCGCCCTTGGCGTGACCGGTCAGCGACTTCTGCGACACCACGAACAGCGGTGCGCCCTTGCCGCGGCCGATGGCCGCCGCGAGCCGCTCGTGCAGTTCGGACTCGTTCGGATCGTTCGCCTTGGTGGAGGTGTCGTGCTTGGACACGACCGCCACGTCGTCGGCGCTGACGCCGAGCGAACCGAGCGCACGTGCCAGCGGCGAGGACAGCGACCCGCGAGCCGCGCCCAGGGCACCGAGACCCGGAGCCGGGATCGAGGTGTGCACACCGTCGCCGAAGCTCTGCGCCCACGCGACCACACCGAGCACCGGCAGACCCATCTCGGCCGCGACATCGCCGCGGGCGAGCAGGATCGTGCCGCCGCCGGCCGACTCGACGAACCCGCCGCGTCGGCGGTCGTTGGCACGCGAGAACCGGCGATCGTCGATGCCACGCGCGGTCATCTTCGCCGAGTCGGCGGTCGCCGACATCGCGCCGAAGCCGACGATGCCCTCGATACCCAGGTCGTCGAAGCCGCCCGCCACCGCGAACAGCGCCTTGCCGAGGCGGATCTTGTCGACGCCCTCCTCGACCGACACCGCGGCGGTCGCACATGCCGCCACCGGGTGGATCATCGCGCCGTAGCTTCCGACATACGACTGGACCACGTGTGCCGCAACGATGTTCGGCAGGGCCTCCTGCAGGATGTCGTTGGCGTTGGCCTCGCCCAGCAGGGTGTTGACGTACAGGTCGCGCATGGAGGTCATGCCGCCCATACCGGTGCCCTGCGTGTTGGCGACCAGACCGGGGTGCACCCAGCGCATCAGTTCGCTCGGCGTGAAGCCCGACGACAGGAAGGCGTCGACCGTGGCCACCAGGTTCCACAGGGCGACCCGGTCGATCGACTCGACCATGTCGGGGCTGACACCCCAGCGGGTCGGGTCGAAACCGGTCGGGATCTGCCCGCCCACGGTCCGGGTCAGCGCGAACTGGCGCGGAACGCGGATCTCGGTGCCCGCCAACCGGGTGACCTGCCAGTCGCCGTCGGCGTTCTGCGTGACCCGGGTCTTCTCCGGGTTGGCACTGGCGAATGCTCGCGCCTCGGCCTCGGAGTTGACCGTGAAGGTCAGGTCCTCGTCGACGAAGACCGAGGTCAGCAGCGGCGAGGTGTTGTCGACCATCGCCCCGTCGTCGGCGTAGCGGCGGATACCGCAGCGGGCGACGACCTCGTCGTGGTACCGCTCGGCGATCTCGCTCTCCGGCACCGGGTCTCCGGACGCGGTGTCGTACCAGCCCGGCTTCGGCGCCGAATCCCAGTGCACCAGTCCGGTGTTCCAGGCGAGCTCGAGAACGCCTGCGGCCGACAGCTTCTCGTCGACCTCCATCTCGAAGCGGGTGCGGGCCGAACCGAACGGGCCGAGCTCGCCGGCACCCACGATGACCACGAGGTCCTCGGGTCGGGCATCGATCGACGGCCACTGCGGACGCATCGCCTTCGGGGCGCGCGCCGGTGCCGGCAGCGCCGCGACGGTCGTCGCCGACTCCTCGTCGGTGTCCGCGGACTCCTCGGCGGTCGCCGCCGCGGTGGCCGCGAGCGCCTTGAGGTCGGTCGAGCTGTCCAGCCCGCCGGTGAAGTCGGCCAGGATCGGCGCACTCACCGCGGCCGACCGCTGCTCGGGACTGCACAGCGTGAGCAGGTTCGCCGCCATCTCGTCGGTGCTCCAAGTGCGCACACCCGCCGCCTCGACCGCGTCGACCATCCCGTCGTTGTGACCCATCAGCCCGGTGCCGCGAACCCAGCCGATCAGGGCGTGGGCGAGCGTCGTCTTGGAACCCCAGGACTCCTCGGCCGACCAGCGCTGCACGAGCGCGTCGAGCGAGGCCTTGCTCTCGCCGTAGGCACCGTCGCCGCCGAACATGCCGCGGTTCGGCGAACCGGGCAACACGACGTGCACGCGGGCGGCGATGTCGTGATCGGAATGGACGTCGGCGAGACCGCCGATGAGCCGCTCCACCGACCAGAGGAGCACCTTCATCTCCAGCTCGGCGCGACCGCCGGCGTCGGTGAGATCACCGGCGACCCGAGGTGCGGCGAACGGGAACAGCAGCGTCGGCTTCATCGCCGGCTTCACCACTGCCGTTGTGCCACCGAGGTTCTCCGTCTGCTCCCCCGCGAGCCAGCCGACGAGGTCGTCGACATCGGCGTACGACGCCATGTTCGCCGGGGCGATCCACAGCGCGGCACCGGCCCGGGCGTTCTCGCGGTACAGCTTCTTGTAGAAGGCGAGACGGTCGGAGTTCAGGCGCGACGTCGTGGCGACCACGGTCGCGCCGCCGGCCAGCAGCCCGGCGACCACGCCGGCGGCGATCGAACCCTTGCTGGCACCGGTCACCACGGCGATCTCGCGGCTGTAGGCACCCTTCTCGGGATTCTCCGCAGCGTGCGCGATCGCGCCGAAGACGCGGCCGTGCACGGCGTTTCCGTTCGCGAGGGCCTTGCCCTGCCACCAGGTGGCGTGGTCGGCGACGGTGTCACCGGCTCCGGCGAACCCGCCGACGATGGTGTCGAAGTCGGCGTCGAGGTCCTGCTCGTCGGTCAGCCAGAGTCGGACGAGATCCTCACGGGCGGTTGCCCACCGGTCGTCGATGAGGACGACCTTGGCCGCGTCGAAGGCCGGCGCCACCGTACGGGCCCAGTCCGACCCGAGTTCGGCGCTGACCAGCTCGGCGAGCTCGGCGTTCGGGTCGGCCGCGGCCTCGGCGAGATCGGCGACCTCGGCGAGTCCGAGCTTGTCCAGCAGGGTGTACGCGGCCGAGGCCAGCGCGCCGGACCGGCCGGTGATCTGCTCGGTGAACTCTCCCAGCGCCGCGGCGTCGACCGTTGCGCCACCACCGGATTCGGCGGCCGGCTTGCCGACCGGGATGCCCTTGACCGCACCCACCGCGGACACGGCCTTGTCGATGAGGGCGTCGAGGGAATCGGTGTTCGTCAGCGGGCCGTCGAGCAGATTGCCCAGCGCCTCGCCGCGGACGGACGCGCCGTCCCTGGTGCCCAGCGCCAGCGCGACGGTGGTGTGCAGACCCCACCCCGGACCCAGCTGCCACACACCCGACACGCGGTCGGTGATGTAGTTCTGGCGCTTACCCAGCGGGCCGAGCACCTTGCGGACCTGGTCGCTGACCGCATCGGTGAGCACCGCACCCAGCGGCCGGTAGCCACGGGCGAGGGTCTCCACGGTCGACGACAGCGCGGTCATGTCGGCTTCGGCGGCACCGTCGATGGCGCCGAGTCCGAGCTCGCCGCCGATGTCGAGGAGCAGCTGGTTACGACGCGACGACACACCGTCGCAGAGCGCCTCGATCGTGTCCGCGGACCCGATCTGGTCGACGCGCATCTTGGTCCACAGCGCGATCACGGACTTCACCGCATCCGACGGCGTGAACGCGATGTCGTCGGGACGCGGGCCGGCGGCGGGTGCCGCCGGTGCCGCGGGAGCAGCAGGCGCGGGCGCCGCCGCGGCGGCCGGAGCCGCGTCCGCCGCCGACGTCTCGGCCGCTGCGGGAACGTCGAGCTCGTCCTCGTCGGGCTCGTGCCCGGCGTCCTTGGCCAGGATCGTGTCGGTGTCGCGCTCGACGTTGAGCACCTCGGTGGTGGCCGCGGCGTAGTCGTCGAGCTTGAGGGTGTTGGTGGCCAGACCCGACAGCGTCGGGGCGCCCTTCAGACCGATCTCGACGAAGCGCTGGACTCCCAGCCCGTTCCGCTCGGGACCGCTGAACAGCAGTTCCTGGGTCTCGATCCACCGCACCGGGCTGGCGAACTGCCAGGCGAGCAGCTCGATCAGGATCACCCGGGCCAGTTCGTTCGGGGTCGCCTCCCAGGCGTCCCAGTCGGCGAGGACCTCGTTCAGCGGATCCGACGGCACCAGCGCCGCGATCTCCTCCACGAAGTCGCGTCCGAGGTTGAACAGGCGCGGCACCAGGTTGGGGATGTACCGACCGATCAGGATGTCGATGTCGATGTCGGCGGGCAGCAGCTCGGCGAGCTTACCGCGGAACTCCGGGACCCCGGCGCGCAGCACGCTCGAGTGGAACGGGACGTCGATGCCCGGGATCAGGATGAACGCGCGCTTGCCCCCGAACTCCGCACGCCGCCGGTCGATCTCGGCCTCGAGCAGTTCGAGACCGCGAACCGTGCCGGCGATCGCGTACTGCGAGCCGAGGAGGTTGAGGTTGACGACCTCGAGGAACTCGCCGCCCGCGGCGCCCACGCCGGACACGAAGTCGGTGACCTCGGCGTCGGCCAGACCGAACTGGCTCGGCCGGATGGCGGCCATCCGATAGTCACTGCGCCCCTGCTCATCTCGCGGGACGAGGTGATGCATGGCCTCGCCGCGCTGGAACACGACTTCGAGGACGGCCTCGAGCGGGAGGACGCCGGCGCATGCGGCGAGCGCGTTGTACTCACCGACCGAGTGGCCACACGTGATGGCACCCTCGACGAAGCCACCGGACTCCTTGAGCTCGGCGATCTGCGCGACACCGAGCGTCGCCATGGCGACCTGGGTGAACTGCGTCAGGTACAGCACGCCGTCGGGGTGGTTATAGGTGGTCCCGTTGGCGACGAGCGTCGTCGGGTTGTCGCGGACGACGGCGAGGATCGAGAAGCCCAACGCCGCACGGGTGTGCTTGTCGGCACGATCCCAGATCTTGCGGGCGGCCTTCGACCGCGAGCGGGCGTCGAGTCCCATGCCCTTGCTCTGGATGCCCTGGCCGGGGAACGCGTAGACGGTCCGCGGCGCGGCGAGCAGGCCGGTCGCGCTCATCACGAGGTTGTCGCCGACCTTGGCGCTGACCTCGACGACCTCGCGGCCGTTGTCGAGACCCACGCGGTCGACGCGCACCGAGATGCGGTCACCGAGCCGGACCATGCCGAGATAGCGTGCGGTCCAGCCGATCAGCGGACGCGGCGACGGCGTCGGATTCTTCGCGTCGGTCGCGGTGACGACCTGCTGCGCGGCGGCCGACAGCCACATCCCGTGGACGATCGGGTCGCCGAGACCGGCCAGCTTGGCGGCTGCGGCGTCGGTGTGGATGGGGTTGCGGTCACCGGACACGACGGCGAAACCGGTCATCCGGTTCGGCGCGGTGATGGTGGCCGTCCGGAGCAGCTTGCGGGTGGCCGACTGTTCGGCGGCGGGTGCACCGCCGGCCCGGGCCGGGTCGGTGAGCTCGGCGGCGCCCAGACGTCCACGGATCGCGAAACGCTCCTCGAGCGTCGCGACCGGGCCGGCTGGTCCGGCGATCTCCACCGTGACCTCGACGACACGACCGACGTCGGCATCCCGGACCGCGCCGGTCCGCGCGGTGACGGTCAGGTCGGCCGCGGTGGCGGGGATCTCGCCGGCCAGCGCGATCGCGTGATCGAGGTGGACCAGGTCGAGCAGACCCTCGACGACCGGGTCACCGGAATCGGTGCGGGCGGCGCCGATGACGCTGAACACGCTCGGCCAGCACGCGCCGACCAGGGTGTCGGGCACGGCGAAACCGAACGGGTCGGTCGGGGTGGTCGGACGCAGGTGCGGCGGCAGCGAGAAACCGGTGACCGCAGCGTGATCGGCGACCGAGTCCGGCTGCCAGGAGACGGTCGTGACCGACACGCCATCGGTCACCTCGGCCAGGCTGCCGCCGGCGGCCACGGTGAGGATCTCGCGCATCGCGGTCGACGCGTCGTCGAGGCCGACCAGCGGCGAACCACCGTCGCGCAGGCTCTCGCCGGCCAGCAGCGGGATACGCACGGAAGCGCCCGAGATGGGGACGACGAGGTCGAAACGGGTGGCGTCGGAGTCGGCGGAGACCTGCTCCAGGACGGCGCCGCTGACGGCGTGTTCGGCCCGCTCGGGTCCGACCACGGTCCAGGCGTCGCGATCGCCGAGCAGCGCGATCGGGCTCGCCACGATCCGGCCGGCCCAGCTGACGTCGTCGGACTCCAGCACCGAGGTCAGCACGCCGGCTTCCTCGGCCAGCCCGGCCCGGTGCCGGGAGGCGACGGCGACCGGGCGCTCCCCGGAGGCCTGCAGATCGGACGCGACACGGGCCTCGAACCGATCGAGCAGTTCACCCACGGGCTCGTCGACGCGGGTGATGCCCGCGACGGCGACCGGCCCCGGGATGACGCAGACCGCGTCGGCGCCGTAGCGCGGATCGTGGGCCTGCCACAGGGAGTCACTGCGCCACCAGCGGCGTACGTCCTTGTCGATCACCGGCACGAAGTTGACGGGCTTGCCCGGGGTGCGGCACAGCTCCAGGAAGAACGCGACGTCCGCGGGATGCAGGATGTCGGTGTCGATCTCGGGGTACACGCTGCCGAGCGCGTCGATTGCGGCATACGCATCGGCGGCGGCGGTGACCTCGGCGAACATCGTCGGGATGGGCCCGGAGTCCTGCGGGTGCATGCGCGCCTCGGTGCGCTGCAGCATCTCCACGAAGCGCTGCTGCCAGGTGATGTCGGCCCACGGGGCCTGCTCGCCCCGAGCGTCACCGACGGCCAGCGCGGCGTACCGGTCGAGCCACTCGCGGTAGGTCATGGTGGCGACGTCGCCGAAGTACGGCTTCGCGGTGTCGGCCATCGCGGCGATGATCTCGTCGCGGCGGGCCGACACGGCTTCGGCGTCACCGGCGACCTCGTCCAGCAGCCGGCCGCAGCGCGACGCGGTGTTGTCGACCTCGTGGATGTCGGCGCCGAGCTGGGAACGGCCCGAGGCCATTCCGGCGGTGGCGTGACCGGCACCGATCCACTCGTCGATACCGACGGTGTCGACGAGGAGTTGCTTGACCTCGGGGGTGGTCGTCGCTTCCTTTGCCGCCATCGCCGCGGTGCCGATGAGGATGCCGTCCAGCGGCATGGCCGGGTAGCCGTGGGCGGCCGCCCAGGTGCCGGTGAGGTATTCGCTGGCGCGTTCGGGTGTCCCGATGCCGCCGCCGACGCAGATCACGACGTTGGGGCGGGCGCGGAGCTCACCGTAGGTCGCGATCAGCAGGTCGTCGAGGTCCTCCCACGAGTGGTGGCCACCGGCGCGGCCGCCCTCGATCTGGACGATGATCGGGTGGTGCGGCACTTCGGCCGCGATGCGCACCACGGACCGGATCTGCTCGACGGTGCCGGGCTTGAAGGCGACGAAACGCAGTCCGGCCTCGACGAACTCGTCGACGAGCGCGACGGCGTCCTCGAGCTCGGGGATACCGGCGGAGACGATCACGCCGTCGAGCGGGGCGCCCTGCGCACGCGCCTTCTGCACGATGCGCTTGCCGCCGAGCTGCAGCTTCCACAGATACGGGTCGAGGAACAGCGCGTTGAACTGCGCCTCGCGGCCCGGCTCGAGCAGGTCGGTGAGGGTGGCGATGTTGCGCGCGAAGATCTCCTCGGTGACCTGACCACCGCCGGCCAGCTCCGCCCAGTGCCCGGCGTTGGCCGCGGCGGCGACGATGGCCGGGTCGACTGTCGTCGGCGTCATGCCGGCGAGCAGCATCGGCGAACGACCCGTGAGGCGGGTGAAGGAGGTCTCGACGACGGTGCGGCCGTCGGGCAGCTCGACGAGGGTCGGTGCGAACTGCGACCACGGGGTGGCGACCTCGGGGACGCCGCCCGGGCTGAAGAGGTTGCGCTGTCCGACGCGCAGGGCCGCCGGAACCAGTCCGACGCCCTGCCCGCGGACGAGCGATGCGGTCAGACGGGTGGCGATGTCCCCGGGACCGAAGTCCAGGACCCACTTGGCGCCGCCGGCGACGATCTCGTCGACCGACGCGACCCAGTCGACGTGGCCGACGAGGATGTCATGGGCGTGACGGGTGGCGAGGTCCCGGTCGATGCCGCAGCGATCGGCCCACTGGCCGACCAGCTCGACGGCCTCGGCCATCGCGGGGTGGTGGAACGCGACCGACACCTGCAGCTGGTCGAACTTCGGCGCGAACGGTGCCCCACCGGTGACCTTGCGCTTGCGCTCGTCGGCCTCGGTCGCGGCGATCCGATCACAGAGGGCGGCGAACGCGGCGAGGTGCCGCGGCGCGCCGGACAGCACGACCGCGGTGCGGCTGTTCTTGATGGCGACGACCGGCGCGGTCGCCAGATCGTCTTCGTGCAGACCGTCCCGGTACCGGGCCAGGATCTCGTCGACGCGAGCCGGGCTGATGTTCGTCAGGGCGAGCATCGGGGTGCCGTCGGTGGTCACGCCCAGACCGCGGCGACGCGCGATCAGCGAGCCGGCGGCACCGATGAGGTGCGCCACGGCCAGCAGCAGACCCTGACCGGACTCGGCGGTCCGGCCCTCGGCGCCGACCGCGTCGGTGGCCAGCGACCCCTGGGAATGCCCGACCACGGCATTCGGCGGGAGCACGGCGGTGTCCAGACCCTGCTTGCGGAGCGCCTCCACGGCGGCGAGCTGGGTGAGCAGCACACCCGGGCCGGAGAGGGTGAAGTCGGCGAGAGCAGCCTCGGCGGGGACGTCGTCTCCCGCGTCGTGCGCGTGGACCCAGGTGAGCGGGTGGAACCCGGACACGCGTGCCACGACGAGCTCGTCGGCGACCGGCTCGACCAGACGCTCGGCGGCGTCGACGATCGTGGCGACACGGTGCTCGAGGTCGGCGTCGACGACCAGCTCGGTCAGCGTGGGCAGCCACGCGCCGCCCTGCCCGCCGAAGCTGATCGCATAGGGCTCGCCCTGCGTGAGCCGCTCGATGAGCGTGGTGGTGGGGCGTTCTGCGTTGGCGGCGCCCTGCGAGCCGGAGCGGAACTGGTCGACTGTCACGGATACTCCTCTGTGGTGGTCGGTCAGAGTGTGGATTTGCGGAGTGTGTAGGTGCGGTAGATGTCGGGGGTGTTGTGCAGTTGGTGTGGATCTCGGTCACGAGAAACGCTGTCAGCACCCGGGTTTCGTGCGCTGCCGTGAAAGGACTCGTCGACGGCGCGCGCACGACCGGCCGCCATGGCGACACTGCCGGGCCGAGCTAGCTGGTACAACAAATGAACACGCCTGCTGCACAACAGCATTGACGACAACCGACTCGTCGGGAGCCGGCGTCGGCGTGAACGTGACTCCTATGATGACACACGAAAGTGAGGGAACCCTCATGTTTGGCGGTGACCTGTCGGTATACCGGCCAGTAACCGCGCCGGTAACTTAGGGGACCATGTCAACCGGCATGGGAAGGGTCCGAAAAGCGCCAGGCCAGGCAACATACCCGGCGGTATGCCGATGGCCGAGTCTTCGCTCGGTCAACCGTTATGGAAACGTTATGTGATGTGAAGCACCCGCCGCGCGTCGTGACCCGACATGATCGGACAGCGAGTGACCTAGAGTCGGCCGCATGAGCAGTTGCATCTTCTGCGCCATCGTCGCGGGCACATCCCCGGGGCGCATCGTCTACTCCGACGACGACGTGGTCGGCTTTCTCGACATCCGGCCCATCACCCGCGGACACACCCTCCTCGTACCCCGCGTCCACTCCGCCGGCCTCGACGACCTGGACCCGACGATCGGTGCCGCGCTCTTCCGCGCCGGCCAGCGACTGGCGACCGCGATGAAGACCGGGCCGATGTCGGCCGACGGTGTGAACCTGGCGGTGAACGACGGCCGAGCAGCCTTCCAGACCGTATTCCACACCCATCTGCACGTCGTGCCCCGGCACGACGGCGACAAGCTCAGCTTCGCCAAGGGCTTCCTCGTCCGCCGCGACTCCGACCCCGACGAGACCGCCGCCCTGGTCCGCGCCTGCATCGAGTCCGCCGGATGACCTTCGCCGGGCCGCCCGGCGCGGACTCCGGTACACCGATCCCGGCCGCGGTCACCGACCTCGTGCGCCGCGCGGAGTGGATCACGGTGTTCAGCGGCGCGGGCATGTCGGCCGAGAGCGGCATCGCGACCTTCCGGGACGTCCAGACCGGGTTGTGGGAGAAGTTCGACCCGGCCGAACTCGCCACCCCCGAGGCGTGGGCACGTGACCCGGCACTGGTCTGGGGATGGTACCGCTGGCGCGCCCGCGAAGTGCTTGCCGCGCAACCCAATGCCGGCCACCTCGCACTCGCCGAACTCGCCGCCTCACGCACCGTCATGGTCGTGACGCAGAATGTCGACGACCTCCACGAACGGGCCGGTAGCGACGTCGTCAGCCATCTGCACGGCAGTTTGTTCGCCCCCAGGTGTTCGGTCTGCGGGACCCCTTACGACGGACCCGGTGCGCGCCCCGATCCTGCCGACGACCAGCCCGGCGCGGCGTCGGACGACCCCCGTGTGGTCCCGCCCACCTGCCCGCGCTGCGGTGGGGCCGTGCGGCCCGGCATCGTCTGGTTCGGCGAAGCACTGCCCGAATCGGACTGGCAGCGTGCGGATCAGGCGTTTCGCGCGTCGGAGCTGGTGCTCGTGGTGGGTACCAGCGGGATCGTCTACCCGGCGGCCGCATTGCCCGAACGAGCGGTTCGCGCGGGCATCCCGGTCATCGAGTTCAACCCCGCGCCGTCCGCTCTCTCCGACGTCGTGACCCACAGCCTGCGGATGCCGGCCGCGGTCGGCCTGCCCGCGCTGCTCAGATCACTCGGCTGACCGACGGCGTCGGCGGGCCCGGCGGCAGAGGTGCGTCACTCCCCCGCGGTCAGGTCGATCGGTTGCCACCTGACGGCGTCCCGCACCGCGCTGTCCTGACTCTGCACCGCCACGAGCGAACCCGGCTTGCATCCGCGCTCGTCGAGGACGGTCGCGACGTGATCCAGGACGCGATCGGGATCGAGTTCGAACTCCGACTCCCGCACCCGCACGAATTGCCAACCGCAGCGGCGCAATTCACGCTCACGCTCCAGATCCGACCGTGCCTGCTGCCCGGTCCCGGCGAACTCGTCGGCATCGCATTCGACGGCCATGCGCGCGTCGGCCCCCAACACGACCAGATCGACGACCCGGTTGTTGACCGTGACCTTCGGGCTCACGTGATAGCCGAGTGCCGTCAGACGGTTGAACACCCGCTGCTCGAGGAGGTTGTCGAACGGGGGCACGCGGCGATCGTCGGGGACGTCACTGGGCATCGCCCCGATCGAGGGTCCCTCGTTGGCCGTGACATAGGACAGCATCGAGTAACGAAGATCGTTGGGCCGCAACTCGTCGAGACCGATCGAGTGGAACAGCCACAGCTGGTCCATGGCACGCGTCGCCGCGACGTTGACTCGGCGTTGGGACTCCGCCCGGCTCAGCGCCGAGATCGCGCCGGCGTCCGAGACGACCATCGACAGGAAGACCACGCGTCGCTCGTCGCCCTGGAAGTCCGGCGGGGACCCGACCCGGATACGCCGCGAACGCCAGGTGTCGGAGTCGATCTCGGCGCGTAGCGCCGTCTCGATCGCCTCGACCTGCTTGACGCCCTGCAACGCGATCACGCCGAAGTCCAGTCCGTCGTAGGCCGGATCGGCCAGACAACCTCGTAAGGCCTCGACGATCGCGGCCACCTCGGCGTCGTTGGTGACACCGTTGCCGGTTCCCGTCGCGGTCCCCTCGACCGCGACCGCCCGCAGCGGTTCGAGCCGGTCGGAACCGTACTGGCGCACCGGGATCAGCGGCGCGGAGCCGTAGAACTGGCGCGACGAGAACTCGATGATCTCCGGCATGGACCGGAAATGCTCGCGCAGACCGACGACGTTGCCGAATCGGCTGCGCAGCAACGAGAACAGACTCGACCGGGGCGTCAGCCCGTCGCGGAGGTAGGTCGGCAGATCGGGCAGCGCGGCATCGAGCTCGGCGAACGCCGAATCGAGTGTGGTGCCGCCCAGACCGGCGGGCGCGCACTGCTTGTCGTCGCCGACCACGATCACCCGCGGCGCCAGCCAGAGGAGGAAGGCACTCGTGATGTCGGCCTGCGACGCCTCGTCGACGATGACCACATCGAAGGAGTTGCGGCGCGGCGGCAGCGTCTCGGCCACCTGACTGATCGACATGATCCAGGCGGGGACGGCGTTCTGCGCCTCCACCATGGCCTCGCGCGCCGCGCGCCGGAAGCGATTGGCGTGCTTGCCCGATCCCTTGCCCAGGTTGATCATGTGGTCGCGATAGGACTGAACGGCCTGCAGCTCGCCGGCGGTGGTGCGCGCCAGCAACTCCCGGATGGCACGCGCGGACGCGAGACGGGTGGTCAGGGACGCGATGTCGACCTCGATCGCGTCGAGCGAGGACTGCAACCGGTCCTCGGCGAACGGATCACTACGGTCCTGTGCCCACGTGTGGGCGAACCGCCATGCCCACGCCGCACCCATGTCCCGAGCGCGCTCGATCCAGATCGGATCCCGCGCGCTCGCCCACATGGTCTTCGCGAGTTCGGGTGCGCGGCTGCGCAGTCGGAGTCCGAGCAACTCGAGGGCGTTCTGCTGCTCGGCCTCGGCCGCGGCGGCCGCGAACGCGCGGCGCGCGTCCCGGATCGCGGACGGGTCGGCCGTGCCGAGTGCCGAGACCAGCGCGTCCCCCTCCGGAGACGGCCCCTTCTCGAGTTCGGTCGTCAGTCCGTACACATGGTCGGCGAGCTCCTGCTCGGCGAGGACCGCGTCGTTGGCAGCGGCGACCGATCGCGCCTGATGAGCGACCTCGGCCACCTCGGCGACGGTGCGCGGCCTCGGCCCGCCAGGACTGACCGCCTCGAGTTCCCGCACCAGGTGTTCGCGCCCGGTGAGCAGCCGCGAGATCCATGTCAGCTGGGTGTCGAGGCGGACGAGGTGGTCGAGCTGTGCCGACCGCGAGCCCGAGGCGTCGACCGGGACGTGCAGGTCCGCGAGGATGCGATGCACCTGGTGGGTCGCGTCGACGACGGTGAGGTGATCGGCGACCCGGCGGAGCGTCGCCTCGTCCCGGGGCGGGCGACCGTCCACCGTGGCCCGCACCGGCGCGTCTTCCAGTGCGCGCTGCTGGGGTGAACGACGCAGCCGTCCCCGCCACTGTCCGCCGTCGCGCAGGTAGTCGGCAGCGGCGTCGAACAGTGCGGCGTCCCCGGGCCGGTTCCCGTCGACGACGACGGTGTGCGCACCCAGGTCACGATCCCGGCGAGCCGCCTCGGCGATGACCGGGGACAACGTCGTCACACGCGACCACAGATGTGCGGCTCTCCCGGCGAGCAGCCGGTCAGCCATGTCGATGATCGGATCCGGGTACGAGGCCACCTCGCCGGAGGCCACCGCCAGGTCATCGCAGATGTCCTTGATCCGGACCAGCCGGGCGCTGTCGACCCCGTCGAGCACGGACATCAGTGTCCCGGCACCGGCCATCGGCTCGCGGGGCCGGGCGGCGATCCGATCGCAGATCGCGTCCATCTCCCCCGGCTCGGGCAGGTGGTCGTCCAGGTCGACGAAGCGCTGCGTGAGACGCGAATCGGAGCCCCCGGTGCTCGCGAGCAACTCCGCCAGCCGGACGAACTCGGCCGAGTCCAGCGGCGGAACGGCGCCGTGGACCGGACCCGGCAGCCAGTCGAACGCGGCGGCGTCGGCCCGCACCCGTCGGACGATCTGCGCCGGAGAGCCGCGGTAGTCCCCCGCGACCCATTCGTGGATCTCGGTCTCGTCCGCACGCAGGTCCCACAGTTCGCGCAGCGTCTGATCTCGTTGCCGCAGAGCGTGATCCCGGCGTGCAGCCAGATCCGCTATCTCGGCGTCCGCGACGCTCGGGGTGAACGACGCCTTGCGTTCGGCGAGCTCGGTCACCGCGTCGACAATGCCCTCGGAACTGTCCTGGGAGACATCGGCGATCGACACCGTGAGTGCCCGCAGCGCGGGCGGCAGCATGTCCCGGAGCACGTGGAGCGCGTGAGCCTTCTCGCTCACCACCAGGACGCGCTGACCTTTCGCCAGCAGCGCCGACATCACGTTGGCGATGGTGTGTGTCTTACCGGTGCCGGGCGGACCCTCGACCACCACGCCGCTGTCGGCGCCGAGCCAGGCGAGCACGTCGCGCTGTTCGACGTTGGACGGCAGCGGGAACAGCGCATCGGCGACCAGCTCCGCGGGCTCGAGGACGCCGGGCGCGCGAAGTGCGGCGAGTCGGTCGGCGGCCTCGATCGGCCGGACGAGCTGCGCCAGTCCGACCGGCACCTGCGAGGTCTCGTCCCGCAGGTCGGCGATGATGGCGTCGTAGAAGGCGAGCGAGCTCTCCACCCCTCGGCGGCGCAGGACAACAGCCGGCCGGGCCTCGACCTCGAGGCTCACCCGTGCCGTGTCGACAACGATCGCCTCGCGCCACTCGGCCATCAGCTCGGTGGTCTTCGGAGACAGCACAGAGGTCTGCGCGGACAACTTGCCGCGGATCTTGACCGCTCCCGCGAGATCGAGTCCGTCCACCGCGGCCAGGAGATGCGTGTCGTGCACGGCCGGCGACGAACCCGCGCCGAGGGACAGCCGGATCGTGTCGTCCTCGTCGCGATCGACGACGAGCGCCTGGGTGAGAAGGTGCTCCCGGACGATCGGCGCGGCGTCGTCGTCCGCGGCATCTCGTACCGTGACCAGCGCTGAGGCGACGACGAGCTCGAGCTCCTCGGGATTGTCGACAAGCGCGTCGACGAGGGCGCCGAGCCGGGAAGACGCAGAATCCGGTGACCCGGCGTCGGGCGCCTCGTGCTGGAGCTCCACCACCACCTGGCCTGGAAGGGCATTCGAGCGCACGGGCACCGATGTGGACGGACCGACCCAGACGTGACCGGGATGGTCGGTGATGTCGTGGACGTCACCGGAGCGGGACCGGACGAGGTCGGCCAGAAACGTCATCAGCCGGGTGACCTGATCGCGCAGCATCTCGCGAGCGTCATCCTGCATACCGATGTGTTCCTCTCGTGGCCGGCGACTCCTACGCTACAAGACGCTGGTCAGAGGAACCCGCGCAGTCGCGCGGGACGGCGTCGGATCACCAACCGGCGTCTCAGCCGTTGGTGCGGGAACGCAGCGCGCGGTAGCCGCCGTCGACGTAGCGCACGTTGGTGTAGCCGCACTCGGCGATCTGCTCGGCGATCCGCGGGGCCTCCGATCGGACCGACACCACGGCGATCTCGGTGTCGCGGTCACGGATGACCGGAAAGGTGCCCGAGGGTGTGGGGGCGAACCGCGTCGGCACCTCGGTGGGATCGACCACGAGGGCACCCGGCAGGCTGCCCTGATGCCGCATCACCTGCGGACGTGCATCCACGACGACCGCGTTCCCCTCGCGGCTGTGATTCATTGCCTCTGCTGCTGAAATCGCATTCACCACTGACACCGGTGACTCACCAATCCTGTTGCTAGAAATATCCGTGTCTCATCATGCTCGCGTCGACCACCGCGTGATGATCCGCGCTTGGATGACCCCCGCTGACCAGGTTACGGAACGATCTCGAATTGACAAGTTTTCTCACGCAGCTCTCAGAACTGCGCAATTGTGCGCCACCTCTGGTAGGTGGACGCCGACGGGTCAGGAATGACGACCGCGGCCGGCCACGCGCGGCGACGGACGCTTGCCCCAGCTGTCACCGCGACGACCGTCTCGTCCGCCTCCATGACCTCCGGCGCCGCGCTTCGCACCACCACGTGTGCGCGGCGACCCCATGTCCTTGCGGATGTCGATCGGATTCTTGCCGATCTTCGTGTGCCGCAGATTGGACAGGGTCTCGTTGTCGAGGTCGTCCGGAAGTTCCACGAGGCTGAAGTCGTCGCGGATGCTGATGTTGCCGAAGTCGGCGCGGGTCAGGCCGCCCTCGTTGGCGATGGCACCGACGATCGCGCCGGGCGAGACCTTGTGTTTGCGGCCGACGGCGATCCGGTACGTCGCGAAGCTCGCGCCGGGGCGCCGCGGAGCACGCTCACGCTCCGGGCGCTTCTCGGACTGCGGCGGGTCCGGGGTCATCAGGAACCCGCCGTCCCGCGTCTCGAGTGCCAGCGCTGCGGCGATGTCGGCCATCGTGACATCGTTGTCCCGCGCGTAGTTCTCGATCAGCCCGCGGAACAGGTCGAGGTTCTCCGACGACAGGTTCTGCGTGATGGAGTCGGCGAACTTCGCCACCCGCTGGGCGTTGACGTCGTCGACACTGGGCAGGCCGATCTCGGTGAGCGTCTGCCGGGTGGCGCGTTCGATCGCGCGGAGCAGGTGACGTTCGCGCGGCGAGACGAACAGCAGCGCATTGCCCGACCGGCCGGCACGCCCGGTGCGGCCGATGCGGTGCACATATGACTCGGTGTCGTGCGGGATGTCGTAGTTGACGACGTGCGAGATGCGGTCCACGTCGAGTCCGCGCGCGGCGACGTCGGTCGCGACGAGGATGTCGATCGAACCGTTCTTGAGCTGGTTGATCGTTCGTTCGCGCTGCGCCTGGGCGAGGTCGCCGTTGATCGCGACCGCGGAGAATCCGCGGGAACGCAGCTTCTCGGCCAGCTCCTCGGTCGCCTGCTTGGTGCGGACGAACACGATCATGGCGTCGAAGGTCTCGACTTCGAGGAACCGCGTCAGTGCGTCCAGCTTGCGCTGGTGGGAGACCTGCAGATAGCGCTGCGTGATGTTCTGCGCGGTCGCGGTCTTCGACTTGACCGTGATCTCCTGCGGAGAGTTCAGGTACTTCTGCGCGAGACGGCGGATGGCACTGGGCATGGTCGCCGAGAACAGCGCGACCTGCTTGGTGTCCGGGGTCTCGGCCAGGATGCGCTCGACGTC
This sequence comes from Gordonia sp. G4, assembly GCF_057770005.1. NCBI lineage: Bacteria > Bacillati > Actinomycetota > Actinomycetes > Mycobacteriales > Gordoniaceae > Gordonia > Gordonia sp. G4. The sequence continues at coordinate 3,687,808 of NZ_CM173442.1, read as the reverse complement.
CTCGGCGAAGCCCATCGTCAGCATCTCGTCGGCCTCGTCGAGGACGAGGAACTCGAGTCCCGAGATGTCGAGGGTCTTGCGGTCGAGGTGATCGATGACGCGCCCGGGCGTGCCGACGATGACCTGCGCGCCACGACGCAGACCGGCGAGCTGGACGCCGTAGGACTGCCCGCCGTAGATCGGCAGGACCTTCACCTCGGGCATGTGCGCCGAGTAGCGGCCGAAGGCCTCGGAGACCTGAAGGGCCAGTTCTCGGGTCGGCGCCAGGATCAGGGCCTGCGGCGTCCGCGCCGAGGTGTCCAGCCGGGACAGGATGGGGATGGCGAAGGCCGCGGTCTTACCGGTGCCGGTCTGCGCCAGGCCCACCACGTCGCGCCCCGACAGGAGGGTCGGGATCGTGGCCGCCTGGATCGGCGACGGCGTCTCGTAGCCGACATCGGTGACGGCGGCGCGGACCCGCGGATCGATTTCGAGGTCGTCGAACGAGCCGACGGAAGGGTCGGCCGGGGCGTCGTGCTCGCCGTGATCGGAAGTACTCATGCGGCGGAAGTCTCATTCATCGCCCTCAACTGTAGTGGCCCTCCACCAGAAAGTCGGCATCGTGCCCGTGCGAGGTCGCATCGGCCCCGTGAGCAGGGCATGAACCACGATTGTCGACCGGTGTGATGCATCCCACGAATACTGGTACTGTCAGTGCCACTCATCCGGCCATCGGCCCCGGTCACACGCATACCGATGTCCGGAATGTCCATTTGTTCTCCCGTCTCAGGAGTGCCATGCAGCAGCAGTACGCCACCCCGTCCGATCTCACGATCGACGACAAGGCGACGACCGTCGACACGATCCTGCGCTACCGCGCGGAGCGCCCAACGATGCCGCTCTTCCGCAAGCGCTCGCACAACCAATGGGTCAACGTCACCGCCAAGCACTTCACCGACGAGGTGGACGCGGTCGCCAAAGGTCTCATCGCCTCGGGCGTGCAGCCCGGGGACCGCGTCGCGATCCTGTCCTCCACCCGCTACGAGTGGACCGTCCTGGATTACGCGATCTGGCGCGCCGGAGCGTGCACCGTCGCGATCTACGAGACCTCCGCGCCCGACCAGGTCCAGTGGATCCTCGAGGACTCCGGCGCCACGTTGCTGTTCGTCGAGAACCACGAGCACTACACCCGCCACCTCCGGGTCATCGACGAGACGGCGACCCTCAAGGAAACCCTGGTCATCGACGAGCACGCGCTCCCCACGGTCACCAAGCGCGGCGCGAAGATCGCCGATGCCGACCTCGACCAGCGTCATGCGAACGCGTTGTCGTCCGATGCCGCCACGCTGATCTACACCTCGGGCACCACCGGACGTCCGAAAGGTGTGCTCCTGACCCACGCGAACTTCCTGGCCGAGACCGCCGCGACCCGCGACGCGGTCGGCGCCGGCATGCGCGAGGGCAAGTCGACGCTGCTCTTCCTGCCGCTGGCACACGTCTTCGCCCGCGTCGTCGCGGTCGGTTGTGTGGAGAACGGCGTGGTCCTCGGACACACCAATGATCTGACGAACCTCGTGGCCGACCTCGGCGTGTTCAAGCCGAACTACGTGCTGTCGGTGCCCCGCGTGTTCGAGAAGGTGTACAACTCCGCCAAGCAGAAGGCCTACGACGGCGGCAAGGGGTCGATCTTCGACAAGGCCACCGACACGGCGATCGAATACAGCAAGGCGATCGAGGCCGGCAAGGTCGGACTCGGCCTGAAGCTCCGCCACGCAGTCTTCGACAAGCTCGTCTACGGCAAGCTGCGCGACGCCCTGGGTGGCCAGTGTGAGGGCGCGATCTCCGGTGGCGCCCCGCTCGGTGCGCGCCTCGGTCACTTCTTCCGCGGCGTGGGCATCCCGGTGTACGAGGGCTACGGACTGTCGGAGACCACGGCTGCGGTGACCGCCAACAACGAGGACAACCAGAAGGTCGGCTCGGTCGGCCGACCGATCCCGGGCGTCACCGTCGCCATCGCCGAGGACGGCGAGGTCCTGCTCAAGGGACCGGTCGTGTTCGGCGGGTACTGGAAGAACCAGGCCGCCACCGACGACGCCATCCGCGACGGCTGGTTCCACACCGGAGACATCGGCACGCTCGACGACGGATACCTGTTCATCACCGGCCGCAAGAAGGAACTCATCGTCACCGCCGGCGGCAAGAACGTCTCCCCGGCCCAGCTCGAGGACACCATCCGGGCGCATCCTCTGGTGAGTCAGTGCCTCGTCGTCGGCGACAACAAGCCGTTCATCGCGGCGCTCATCACCATCGATGCCGAGGCCGTGCCCGGCTGGCTGGACCGTCACGGGCTGCCCGCCGACACACCGATCTCGGACCTGGTCGAGAACGCCGACCTCAAGGCGGAGATCGACGCCGCGGTGAAGGAGGCGAACACCAAGGTCTCCAACGCCGAGGCGATCAAGAAGTTCTCCATCCTCGACACCGACTTCACCATCGACACCGGTGAGCTCACCCCGACGATGAAGCTCAAGCGCAACGTGATCCACGACGCGCACAAGGAAGCGATCGCCGACCTCTACACCTGAGCAGAACTCATCACGACTCGCCGCGGCCCGGGATGCCCCCGGGCCGCGGTGCTGTCTATCGTGCAAGTCAATGAAACGAGACCTGGCCATCGACGCCACCCGTGGGGTGGCGATCTGGAGCATGATCACTGCGCATTTCGCGCATGAATCGACGCTGGCCACTCCGACTCACGCCTATCCCTACGTCGACGGCATGTCCGCGTTCGTGATGCTGTCGGGAATCGTCCTCGGCCTCGTCTACCAACGGTGGGTCACGCGTCACGGCCTCGCCTTCGCCTACAAGCGACTGGCCAAGCGGATCATCGTGCTCTATCTGTGCCAGCTGGCGATCGCGCTCGTCGCGGTCGCGGCCGCCCTGGCCGGCCACCGCTGGCTGACGCTCCTGCTGCCGGTCGACGGCTGGGGCGACGGCATCTGGCTCGCGCTGACGATGCAGTACCTGCCGAGCGGCGGCAACATCCTGCTGCTCTACATGGTTCTGCTGATCTCCGCGTTCGGACTCTTTCCGCTGTTGCGCCGGGGCTGGTGGGTCTGGGTTCTCGGCGCCTCGCTGGGTCTGTACGTGTTCTCGCTGATCTACTCCCCCGGGTGGTTCTACCTGAGCGCCTATCAGGCCGCCCCGCACATCCAGAACGTCGCCGGCTGGCAGATCATGTTCGTCCCCGCCCTGGTCATCGGCTGGAACTGGTCGCGCTGGCGGGTGCCGGAGTTCGTCGACCGGTGGCTCGTCGCGATCGTCGCCGTCGCCCTCGCGGTGGCGTTGTTCTTCCACTTCGGCATCGACTACGGCCCCTGGGCGCAGCTCGAGCCGTACGTCGCCGACAAACTCGACTTCCGTCCGGCGCGGGCGATCGGCGCGTATCTCGCGATCCCGGCCGTCTACGGGCTCTTCCGGCTACTACTCAAGTGGTGGCATCACGACTGGCTGCGTCCACTCGTCATGACCGGGACCCGCAGCCTCGACTCCTATGTCATCCAGGCGATCGCTCTCGTCGTGGTCCCCATCCACATCGCGCACCGCCCGTGGGACACGGTCACGATGGACGCCGTTGCTCTGCTGGTGTTCGCCACCTGCTGGGGCTGGGCCGAGTTCCGCTACTTCGCCCACGTCGACAAACTGCACAAGCTCCCGGTACGGGCGGTTCGCCTCATGCGTCCGCACCGACCCGAGATCACCCCGGGACCCGGGCCCGGCGTACCCACCCCGGAGACGTCGGACGCCGGCCGGGGAGCCGGACCGCTCGTCGACGACCAATCGGAGGCGGACCGGACCGGACCGAGTCGAACCGGGGCACGTACCGAGGAACCGATGGGAGTTCATCCGTGACGGGTGAGATGACACGCAGTGTGCATGCCGGGAACGACTCGTCGGGCCCATCGGTGCGGACTCCCATCACGATGGCGAACTCGTATCACCTACCGCCCGAACCCGAGACGATGAGCTGGTCGGGCACCGAGCAGCTGTTCTACACGCGCAACACCGGCGCCAACCAGGTTGCGTTGCAGGACAAGCTGGCCGCACTCGAAGAAGCCGACGACGCCGTCGTCCTCGCCTCGGGGGTGGCCGCCCTCCACGCCGTGTTCTTCACCTTCCTGTCCGCGGGTGACCACGTCGTCGTATCCGACACGACGTACGAGGCCACCTGGAAACTGTGGTCGGATCTGCTGCCGCGGAAGTACGGGATCGAGGCCACCTTCGTCGATGTCGGGGATCTCGACGCGACCCGCGCCGCCCTGCGCCCCGGAACCCGCATGCTGATCGCCGAGACGATCGCCAACCCGACGACCAAGGTCGCCGACATCGGCGCTCTCGCGCAGATCGCCTCCGACGCCGGCGCGCTGCTGCTCGTCGATTCGACCTTCACCCCACCCGTGCTGTACCGCCCGCTCGCCGACGGCGCCGACCTGGTCGTGCACTCGCTGACCAAGTACATCAACGGCCACGGCGACGCGATGGGTGGTGCCGTGCTCGGCCGGCCGGAACTGATCTCACAGATCCGGGAGCAGGCGATGGTCGAAGTCGGCGGCGTGATCTCGCCCTTCAATGCGTGGTTGATCGCCCGCGGCGCGATCACCCTGCCGCTGCGGTTCGCTCAGCACCAACGCAACGCCGAGCGGGTCGCCGCCTTCCTCGACGAGGACCCGCGTATCGCCTATGTGCGCTACCCGGGACTGGCGTCGCACCCCGAACACGACCTCGCGGCACGACAATTCGGCGGTCGCGGCTTCGGGGGCATGATGGCGTTCGCGGTCCGCGGCGATCCGGCCACCCAGAACCGCTTCGTCTCGGCGCTGACGACGATCACCTCGGCGGTGTCACTGGGTCACGACGAGTCGCTCATCGTGCATGTCGGTGCCGACGGGCCGCGGGTCGCCGCCTACCCCCAACCGTTCCGCGAGTGGGGACACTTGCGGTTCTCGGTGGGACTCGAGGATGCCGACGATCTCGTCGCCGACCTCGCCGCGGCACTGGACGCGACCTTCCCGGTTCGTTGAGCCTCCGCCGCAACCACTCTCAGGTCGCCTCGTAGAGAATCCCCCGGCCGATCGCTTCGCGGACCACGGGCAGCGCGGCCTCGGCGAGAGCATCGGCGTCGACGCCGTGGAAGTCGGCGAGGAGTTCGAGCAGGACGCCCAGCGGAACCTGTCCCCGACAGCCGGCGAGCAGCGCGCGCGAGATCTCGTCGACGCCCATCACGGCGCCGGGCCCGCCGGGCCGCCGGACAGCCGCCGATACCTGTTGCCAGCCCTCGTCACCCGGCAGCGAGTGTTCCTCGAGCATGACCGGCGCCACCGACAGACGCCGCGCGAGCAGTTGGTCGTCGGAGGTCTCACGCAGGTAGCGACGTCGCGCCAGGAACGCCTGCGCCTCGTATCCGGTCAGCTCTTCGCCTGCGCCGGTGATCTCCTCGATCACGACGTCGGGGTCGCGGTCTTCTCCCTCCAGCGGGGCCCGGGCGGTGATCGACCCCATCCCGATGGCGACGATGCCGTGGGCGTCGAACCACTCGAGCCACTCCGATCCTCGTCGCGCGGCGGTCGATTCGTCCTCACCGGCATCGGACAGCCACAGGGAGACGTAGCTGATCGGGTCGGCGACCTCCCGCTGCACGACCCACGCATCGAGTCCGGTGCCGGCGAGCCACGAACCGACCCTCTCCTGCCACGGTTCGCCGTCGCGGATCACCCAGTTGGCAAGGATCTGGGCGGTACCACCGGGATTCAGATACGCGGGCAGGTCGCGGACGAGTTGCTCGCACAGTCCGTCCCCGACGACGCCGGAGTCGCGGTAGATGTAGTCCTGTCCACCCGCGCCGACGACGAACGGCGGATTGGACACGATGAGGTCGAATCGTTCCCCGGCGACGGGTTCGAACATGCTCCCCGCGCGCAGATCCCACGACATCCCGTTGAGGCGGGCGGTCGCGGCGGCCAGCGCCAGCGCCCGCTCGTTGGTGTCGGTGGCCACGATCTGCTCACAGTGGGCGTCGAGATGCAGTGCCTGGATGCCGCATCCGGTACCGATGTCGAGCGCGCGGCGGACGGGTTCGCGGATGACGGCGCGGGCCAGCGAGATCGACGCGCCGCCGATGCCCAGGACATGGTCGCGAGCAACGGGTCCGGGCCTCATCGCGGCGTCCTGATCGGCGACGACGAGGTAGTCGCGGGTGTCATCGGCGTGCGGGCGGATGTCCAGGCGGGCGCGGAGCCGCGAACCGTCGACCCGTGCCAGCACGCCCTGGGCGACCAGCACGTCCGTCCCGGACGTCGGAAAAGCCGCGGCGACAGCGTCGTCGGGTTCGTCCGAACCCAGCAGGAACAGTCGGATGAGAGTGGCGAGCCGAGCGTGCTCGCCGGTGACCTCGCGCGTGACGGCGAGGGCCGGCCACCAGACGCCCCGGACGAGTGCCTCGTGGGCGTCGGTGCCGAGCAGGTCGGTGACGCCGTCGTTCGTGTATCCCGCCGACCGCAGATCGGCACCGAGCGCCGCGACCACGGTGTCGACGGTCAGCGGATGACCGGTCGCGTCGTCGGCGAGTGGCTGGGGTCGTCCCTGATCCGCGGTCACGGTCGCCAAGGCTACCGACGAGGCGGCCGCCCGTGGCCGGACGGGTTCAGCACGAGGCGAGGACCCGTCGCATGGCGTCGCGTTCGGCTGGGGTCACCCACAGTCCGTAGGACTTCTTGACCTCGATCTGCCGGCCGACGTAGGTACATCGGTACGCCTTGTTCGGCGGGAGCCAGGTGGCGGCGTCGCCGTCGCTCTTCTGCTGGTTCACAGTCCCGGAGACGGCCTGCAGATTTCTCGGATCGTTCGCGAACGCGATGCGCTTGTCCGCAGCCCATGCGGCAGCACCTTTCTGCCAGGCGTCCGACAGTGCGACGACGTGGTCGACCTGCACGAGCGCCGACGTCTCCTGTCCCCGCGTGAACGGGATCGTCGTACCGGTGTAGGGGTCGGCCAGCGTGCCGGTGAGGACTCGACAACCGTCGGCGTGGAACGTGATCCCGGTGAGGTCTCGCCGCAGGATGTCCTCCCGGGTCCGGCAGCCGTTGCGGCCGAATTGCACGTCGACCGCGTCGTCCCAGGCCCTGCCGAACCGGGTCCGCGCATAACCGGTCTTGGGCGCGCGACCCTTCACGTCAAGCGAGGCGAGGTCGGTCAGCGCACGATCGGCGGCGGGAGCCGAGGTCTGGGGTTGCGGTGACGGTGACGCAGACGAACCAATGGCGGGAGAAGTCGGTGTGGGTGGTCCCGATCCGGGCGCGGTGTCGATACCCGTCCCGGTCACGAACAGAGCGCTCGCCCCCACGGCGACCGACACTGCGGCGATCACCACCGACAACCATGCCGTTCGACGTCTCACCTCGGAATCGTTGCACGACGCACCGACAGTGCCGCCGGTCACCCGGTGCGCGGACATCCGCCGCGCACCTTAAGATTCGTTCGACTAACTTCCCCTTCGCGGACTGCACTGGTCGCGCACGACGCCGCGGTGGCGCACGGGCGTCGCTGTCGCCGGGGTACCAGACGACTATTCGGGTAGTGGGTGCATGAGTTCAGGTCGGGGCAATTCAGCACGGCGGGTACAGCCATGGGTTCTGCGGATCGTTGCCGTGTTCACGTTGACGATGTCGTTGCCCACCCTCGCCGGCGGGACGAGCACGGCCGCGATCCTCGGCAGCACGGCACCGTTCTCCGTGTCGCCGTTGCGCGCGACGCCGGTCCACGAGCTGACTCCGACGGTCGACCCGGAAACCGAGACCTACCCGGAACGGCTCGAGCGCATCGACAGCCTGACCCGCCCGCTGCTGCCGACGCCGAAGTCGCTCGACGGTGCCGAAACACGCTGCGCAAGCGGTGATTTCACAACCCTGTCCGTGGTGTACGACTCGATCTTCGAGTCGGTCTACGACGTCTTGCCGCCCTCCTTGCGGGCGTCGGCGCGCGCCAGCCGCATTGCGGCACACCGTGACATGAGCCGGTTGCACATCTCGACCCTCGCCGTGACCGAGCATCCGCTGACCCTCGGCGCCGACGACGACGATCCCGCAATCGACTACCGCGACCCCATCTCGCAGCTTCTCGTCTCCAACCTCCTCAAGATCCGCGACGGCAGACACGCCGAGGCGATCCCGCTCGGGAACATCACCGTCATCCAGGCCGTGGAAACGGTGTGGCTGTACATGTTCACCACCGTCCTGATCCCCGCACGGCTCCTCGTCGGGTCGGCACCCGACCTCGGCAGCCCGTTCGCCGGCACCGACGCCGACGGCCTGGCACAGTTCGTCACCTACAACTGGCTGATCTCCGCCTTCGTCTTCTCGGCCGAATTCGCCGTGAAGGCCCTCCTGCGCGCCACCGCGAAGACCGTTCTCGACCAGTGCGTCGCACGTGTGACCGAGGAGCAGCGCGCCCAGGCCGGGCGTCCGAGTGACACCGTCCGCTTCGACATCCCGATTCCGCCGATGGTGGCCGAGATCGCCGACCACCTAGCGCTGGCCGATGTCGAGACCTGCACGCCGATCGGCTCTCTCACGCTCGGTCGGCTGGTGCGGTACGTGTCCGAGCAGGCAGAGGAGAACAACCCCGCCGATGCGCCGCGGATCCGCGCCGAGACCACCCGGATCCTCGGCGTCATGCGCGGAATCCGCATCCACCACAACCTGATCCCGCTCGACCCGGCAGAAGAACGATCGGTCGGCGAACTGGGCGCGTCATTGTTCGGCTCGCTGATTCCGGTCTTCGGCGGCGCCCCGCTCGACATACTTCTGGGCATCGGACACAACCTCGGCCATGGGGCGGACCCCTGGGAGACCGTCTCCCTCGACGAGCTCACGGTCAGCAAGCCGATCACCGCGGCGCACTACGCCTACAAGCTCGCGCTGCACCTGATCCGCGAGGTCGGCAACGTCATCGAGCCGTCGATCCTCGGTGACAGCCCGCTGCGTCCGACCCGACTGCTCGTGACCGTCCTGGGGCTGCCGATGACCTACGGGCTGGTGACCGCGCATCACGTGATCCGGTCGATGTGTCTGCGTGTCGACGACACCTCGGGGAGCGGCTTGGGCGCCGAGGCGAATCGGCGGATCGCGACCGACTCCACCGCGCGTGCCGGTGCAACTCGCAATCGCGAATCCCCCCGACCGTCGGTGTCGAGAAGATCGGAACGGCCGCGCGCGACAAGCTCTATTCCGCACCCCGAGCCGCCCCGATTCGGCATTCCCGGCCTGAATTGACGCATTCGATCCGCATTCGACGGACTCATCTCGCGGCTATTCGACGTGAGTCCCGACACCAGGAATGCGGACGTCCATGATTCCGGCGAGTTGATCGACTACCGTGAACACCGTGTCGAAAATTCAGACGGTGACCTTTGTCGACGACCTTGACGGTCGCGAGCTCGATCCCCAAGACGCGCAAACGGTTTCGTGGTCATGGCTCGGAGTCGACTACGAACTCGACGTGTCCTCGGCCAATCTCGACAAGATCGAACAGGGAAAGGTGACCGTCGCGAAATTACTCAAGGCCTCGACTCGGGTCGGCGGCCGACGGCGGTCGCCATCAGCTCGGACGAAGACGAATTCCGGCGGCAGTGGCCCGTCGGCGAATGCCTCCATTCGCGAATGGGCAGCCGACAACGGTTACGAGGTGTCGGCCCGCGGCCGCATTCCGAACGACGTCGTCGAGGCATACAACGCCGCGCACTGACAGAGGTACCTTCAACCTGATCGCCAGGACCCGCGAGGGGCCTGGCGATCGGCGTCTTGTCACCGCACCAGCGCCATGCGGTTCACTATCGCAACCTAAATCTTTGTTACTGTGGGAGTTGCGTACGTGACACGGGACTGCGAGGGGGCGACTGATGAGCAAGGCTGACGACAGCGACACCATCGACGACCATGCCGGCGACGGCGGTGGGCCTGTCGCGAAAATCTCCGCGCGCGTACGTGTCACCCTCGACGACGGGTCGGTCCGCGAGGGCGAGATCGTCGACGACTTCGCCGACCTCGCACCCGATGACACCGCCGTCGAGGCCCGTATCGACAACGACCACGTGGCCCGGCTGCGGAGGTGGGCCATATCCACCGATGATCACGACATCGTCTTCGCCGATGACGATGCTGTCGAGGTCATTCCGGCATAGCCGGGGCTCACAGAGGTGCGAGCCTGATCATCTGGCGGTCCGACGAGAAGATCCACCCGTCACCGTAGGACTCGAGCGCCCGGCCCGTTGCGAACTTCTCCGGGTCGGCATCGATGGCGAGGAACGGCGCCGTCCACGCGACCTTGCCGGTGGTCACGTCGACAGCCGTCAGTGCGACGCCATCACTGCCGGTCAGCAATCGATCGCGGTACGCGTCTGGAGTCACGGTGGCGTTCGCGTACTCGCCCCACACGTTGCGCCACAAGCGCTTACCTGTCTGAAGGTCGATGCCACTCTCGCTGCCGCTGTTGCTGTCGAGGAGGTATACAACGCCGTCGACGACCGCTGTCACCGTTCCCGTTGCGTTGGTGTCACCCGATACAAGATCGCTGTTGGTCCACAGGCGCTCGCCGGTCTCGCGATCGTAGGCGGAGTCGCCGAGTAAGACCGGGTCGGCGGTGGTCACGGACTCCAAGCCCGGTCGTTGCACGGCGGGGTGTGAGCTGGACACGATCACCTTCCCTTCCGGACCTCTCAGCAACTGCTCGGACGCACGACCGGCGGACTCGCAACCGGTGTCGGCGTGGACGAGAAACCCGCCCGCCAGCAGCGACGAGGTTCCGACGCATTGTGTGCGGTTGCTCCACAACTCGGCGCCCGAGTCGGCATCGAATTGGGCGACGTCGCCTCCGGTGCGGATCAGACCGACCCCGTCGATCACGGTGAGGGCCTCACTGCTGTACACCTCTTCGTAGGATGCGCCGAGGTCGAACTGGCGGGTCCAGTGGGCGGACACATCGTCGAAGGTGCCCGAGTGGACTCGCACGTCGTCTTCTTCGACGCTGCCCTCGGCGACGTACAGGGCGTCCGGCGTGGTTGTGATGGCGAAGATGCTCTCGGCCACCGTGCGCCGTGCCGACTCCCCCGAATCGACGTCGTAGGTGACGAGTTCGTACTCCTTGCGCAGTGCGTGGCAGTAGATCTTGCCGTGGAGCGGGACCTCACTGCAGCTGACGAGGTCGTGAGCCGGAGCCTGCCAGCGCACCCCTCCGGTTTTGGCGTCGATGCCGACCATCACGGGATCACCGAGAGTTGTTCCCTCATTGGGGGTTCCGACGACAGTGACGAGTGTGTCACCGGACCGGATCATCCCGGGCTCGCCGGCCGTGAAGGCAGTGCCCTCGCGCGGATCGGCGAACGCGGCGAACGGACGACCGAGGTCGTCGGCGGGATCGAGGACCCAGGCGACACCTGGCGTATCCGCAGTCGTCCCGGTGATCTTCTTGACCGATGTCGGAGCACGATCCCACCACACCACCGTCGCCGCGGAGACGGTCACGACCGCCACCACCGCAGCGACAACCAGAGCCCGAGTACTTCGGTCCCGCATCGGTCAGAGTTCCAATCCTGGTGTCACAGCGATGTTCTCGAGCTCCTGAATCGACATCGGCTCGCTCGGCGAGGCCGCCGTGGAACTGACCGAGATCCGCGTGCCCGTCGGGCGGGTCACGACCACGGAATGGGTCGTCCGCCGAATGGGTTTCCGGGGGTCGGTCGTCGACGAACCCGATTGCCAGGTGACATCTGTCTGCACCGCGGTCCCGTCGGCAAGTGTGCGTGTCTTCTTCTGACTGCCGCGGCCCGGAACCGGGCGTTCTCCAGATGGGACCGGCTGACCACCGACGATCGTGACATCGATCCCCACACCACCTCCGAGATCCGCCACACCGGTGCACATCATGCCTTGTGCGGACCAACCGGCCGGCACCATCGGAGGCAACCGTGCGCCGCCCAGATCGACGGTGGCGAGTATCTCGTCGAGTTCGCGTGCTCGCTCACGTGTCACGGGTGGCCCCTCGTAGGACTCGAACCCAGTGACACAGTCTTCCATCGGCACCGGTGTACCCGGGGCGACCGGAGTGCTGACGCGTAGCCCCGGATCGACGACGATCCGCATCAGGTCGTCGATCGTCAACGGAACCGAGCCGCTGTTGTCCCGCTGGTTCGTACCGGTTGCGTCACTGGCCCACGCGGTGACCCATGATCCGTCCGGCACGTACGCGCGTGCCGTTCGGCTCAGGGCGCGGACTCCGTCCACTTCCTGCCAGGTGTCGTGGACGTCGACCACCACCCCGTCGGGCAGCGTGCGACGCTGGTCGAGTTGACCAGCGACACATGCCGGAACCGCGTCCGACGAGCGCTGGACTTGGACGGACACAGTGCCCCTGACGTCACCACTGACCACTTCTCCCGAGGCGACGGTAGATCCTCGGGGCTCAGGGTCCGGGTCACCGAGAGAGGTGATCGGCTGAAAGATCAGCGATTGGCTGGGGCCCGCGAAGGCGATCTCGGCGCGGGCCGGGAGCGCTGCTGCGAGCGCGGCGGACATCGCGGTTGCTTTCGGCCCGCTGAACCACGGGAAGTCCGGATTGTCGTACGAAGGATTCCCCATCCCGGTAAACGTCGTGTAGCCAGACGCGTCGGGAACTTCGACGACGTCGCATCCGGGGATGGGCGCGTTCTGGTCAAACGGCTCACTGACCACATCCGGCGTCTCAGGTGCGGCGGTGTCGGTCGGCTGGGACTCAGACGACGGGGGCGGTGCGGTCGTGAGTTCGGGATCGGGTGACGGAAGCACGAGGCCGGCAACGACAAACGCGAGAGCGACGACCGACACCAGTACCAACGCGTAAGTCCAGACCCGCTTCGATGGCGACGAACTCGTGTCGTCCACCATGTGCGGGCCCCGCTTTCGCCGACGGTCGCCGTCTCGCCGGGCGGCGCCGAACAAGTACAGAGTGCGCGAGGGGGGACTTGAACCCCCACGTCCTTAGACACTGGAACCTAAATCCAGCGCGTCTGCCAATTCCGCCACTCGCGCGTGGGCGTGACGCCGGCCGAGGCGGCGAGTCACGCAGTGTAACGGCGACCACCCTACCGGCCGCGTTCTGATCACCGCAGGCCAGGTACCGTCGTAGGCATGTCCCCCACCCGTCGCCGCACCCACCGGCCCGCGCTCACGGTCCTGGCCGTCTCGGCCGCCGTGGTGTGTCTGGCGCTCGCGTGGTGGCAATGGTCACGGTACGAGTCCGCCTCCGGTTCCGGTCTCAATCTCGGCTATGCCCTTCAGTGGCCGGCGTTCGCGGCAGCCGTGATCTACGCCTACCGACGTTTCGTCATCCTGGAAAGCGATCCCGACGAAGCTCGCAAGGTCGGTTCCGGTGACTCGATCGCAGAGATTCCCGAGGGGATTCTCCCCGAGCGCCCGACGACGCCCAGTGCGTCCTCGCTGGCGTCGTCGGACCCCGCGAACGACACTGCTCTTGTCGAGTACAACCGCTATCTGGCCGAACTCCGCGCCGCCGACGAACACTCGGCGGACGCCCGACCCGCCCCCTCATCGAAAGGCCCGCAGTGACCGAGACCGAATCCACCACCCCCGCCCTCGCCGCCCCGGTGGAGAAGGTCCGCGGTGCGTTGTTGCGGTATCGCGTCCTGGCCTGGATCACCGGCGTGTGGCTGTTGCTGCTCGTCGTCGAACTCGTCCTGACGTACGGCTTCGACAACCACGCACTGGACTTCGTGCCGTTCGTGCACGGCTGGGTGTACTTCGTCTACCTCATCATGGCGATCGACCTGGCGATCAAGGTCCGCTGGAGTGCGGGCAAGACCATCATCACGGCGATCGCCGGCACGATTCCCTTCTTGTCCTTCTGGTTCGAGCACAAGCGCACCCAGGAAGTGAAGGCGCAGTTCAACCTCTGATCTCCTCGCGCTGGACGTCCGTTCACCCGGGTCCGGCTGACTGGACCCCGTGCGGATCGTCCAGCTCGCGAACTTCTACGGCGGACGCTCCGGCGGTCTGCGCACCGCGGTGGACCGCTGGGGTGCCGGCTACGTCGAAGCAGGTCACGACGTCGTCCTGATCGTTCCGGGGGCCGACTCCGGCGAAGAGGTGCTGGCCTCGGGCGTCACCCGGATCACCGTTGCCGCACCACGCATCCCGGCGTCGGGCGGTTACCGCCTGGCCTCGGCCCGACGCGTCGCCGACGTCCTCCGCCATCTTCGTCCCGACGCCCTCGAAGTGTCCGACCGCCTGACGCTCCGCGGCTTCGGCCGATGGGCGCGCACTCGGGACGTCCATTCGACGATGGTCTCCCACGAGCGTCTCGACCGGCTACTCGGCCAGATCATGCCCGGCCCGACGGCACGCGCGCTCGCCGACCGCGCCAACGCGGCCACCGCCCGGGACTACGACACCGTCGTCTGCACCACCGACTTCGCCGCCGCCGAGTTCGACCGCGTCGCGGCGACCAACGTCGTACGCGCCCCACTGGGTGTCGACCTCGACATCTTCGACCCGCGACACCTCGACCCGGACTTGGGCGCGCGGTGGTCCGACGGCACCCGAGCTCTCATCGCCCACTGTGGACGCCTCTCGGTGGAGAAGCGTGCCGACCGCAGCATCGCCGCGCTGAACAGGCTCCACCGCTCAGGGACGCCCGCGCACCTGGTGATCGCGGGCGACGGGCCGATGCGAGCGCCGCTGCAGCATCTGGCGCGTGGACTCCCGGTGACATTTCTGGGTCACCTCTCGGACCGGAAGCAGGTCGCCGCACTCCTTGCCAGTGCCGACCTCTCCCTCTCCCCCGGACCGCACGAGACGTTCTGCCTGTCCGCACTGGAGTCGCTGGCCGCCGGTACACCGGTCATCGGTTCGCGATCGTCGGCCGTCGCGAGCCTCGTCGACGACACGTGCGGGGCGGCTGCCGAGGACTCCGGGTCGGGCTTCGCGAGTGCGATCCGCCAGGTACTCAGTCTGCCTCGCGTCGATCGCGAACGAGCGGCCCGGCACCGGGCCACCCAGTACCGCTGGCCCGACTCGGTCGCGCGGATGCTGGGCGTCCACGCGGGCAGCTGAACGACCTCTGCCGCAAGCGTGCACAGTGGATGAAATTCGACGCACGGTCGACGAGTTGCGACGCACAGTCGACGAGATCGAGCGCACGGTCGACGGAGCGGGTGCGTCCACCATCTCCTCCGCGTCGGCCTGCTCTTGAAACTGTACCGTCTGGACGGTATAGTAAAGGCGAGGTCAGACGAGACCCCACCAGAAGGAGGCCGAGATGGCACGCACGTCCGGGCGCACCGCCGCCGAAACGCGACGGCTGATCCTCGACGCCGCCGCTCGTCTCATCGCGCGGCACGGTACCGCCGTGTCCGTCTCCGAGATCGCCGCCGCGGCGGGGGTGTCCAAAGGTGGACTGCTGTATCACTTCCCCGCCAAGGAGGGCCTTCTCGAAGAACTCGCGGCCGACCTGATGGCTCAGTTCAGGTCCGACGTCGACCGGGTCGCCGGCCAGGAGGACGACGCACCGGGACGGCTCACCAGGGCCTACATCCGGGTGAGCTTCGCCGACGCCAGGGACTCGGCCGGACTTCGTGATCAGATCGCCCTGGCGGCGAGCCTGATGTACGAACCAGGTCCCGCCGAGCTCGCTCAGCGAGACGCCGACCACTGGCGGGCCGCCTTGTCCGACGACGGCCTCGACCCCGCCATCACGAGACTGATCATCGCGGCCGCCGACGGATCGAACACCGCCCCTCTCTGGGGCGCGGTCCTCGACGACACCGACCGCGCCGCGCTCGAAGCAGACCTCCTCGCCCTCACCTACGGCGCGGGGACGTTGTCACCCACCTCATCAGCCACACTCCACGACACACCCGCAAAGAAGGGATCATGACCGACATCACCTATCGCCCATACCGTTCCACCGACGCCGACGACGTCAAGAAGATCATCGACGAGGCGTTCTACATCCACCGCTACGTCCACGGTCGGCGCGTTCTCGACAGCGCGCTCGAGGTCTATCTCCGCGAGCAGTTGGTGGCGAGCACCTGGAGTCGCGTCGCGGAGAAGGAAGGCCACGTGGTCGGGATCATTCTCGGGCGAGTCGACGGCGAGCCGCACCTCGGCGAGCGGACGAAGAACCGCGCGCTTCTGCGGGCGCACACCGCGCTAGCCGCATTGCTCGGTCTGCCCCAACGGAAGGCCCTACGCGCCCTCTTCGCCTTCGAAGCCGTGGCGCACCGGCTGGGTACGCAGACCGGCGAGTCGCTCGACGACGAACTGACCCTGTTCGCCGTCGCCTCCTCGACGCGCGGGCACGGCGTCGGAGCGACGCTCTACCGTGCGTTCCTGGACCATCTGCGAGACCGCGGTCGGTCGGACTTCCACCTGTACACCGACTCGCTGTGCACGTTCGGATTCTATGAGCGGCAGGGGATGTCGCGGGCCGCAGCCGACGACATGGACATCCTGCTCGACGGCGAGCCACACACCTTGGGGGTCTACCTCTACACGGGCACCGCGAGCTGACCGCGGACCGGGGCCGACCCGAACGGAGTCACCCCGCGAGTGCTCGCAGCGCGGGCACCAACTGCGCCAGCGCATTTCCGCGGTGACTGAGACCGTCCTTCTCCCCCGGCGACAACTCCGCCGCCGACCGGCCGTCGGCGATCTCGTCGTCGGGGGCGAACAGCGGGTCGTACCCGAAGCCGTGCGGCCCGCGTTCCTCCCGCAGGACTCGACCGCGCCACTCGCCGCGCACCACCGTCTCGGTCCCGTCGGGCAACACCAGTGCGCAGGCCGACACGAACGCCGCGCCACGGCGTTCGTCCGGGGTGTCCGACAATTGGGCGAGCAGGAGCGCGTTGTTCGCGGCGTCATCGCCGTGCCGGCCGGACCAGCGCGCCGACAGCACCCCGGGCATGCCGTTCAGGGCATCGACCGCGATGCCGGAATCGTCAGCGAGACAAGGAATTCCGATGGCCTTCGCGCCGGCGCGGGCCTTGATCAGCGCATTGTCCTCGAAGGTGGCGCCCGTTTCGGGTTCCTCCGGGTAGTCGGGTACGGCGTCGAGACCGACGACCTCGACTCCCGTGATGCCCGCGGCATCGACGACGCGCTGGAGTTCGGCGAGCTTCTTGGCGTTGCGGCTCGCGAGCAGGACCGAGGACATCACGCCCGCCCGGGGAGTTCGCCCGGGTACGGTTCGGCCAGTACCGCGCGCTGCGCATCGAACAACTTCTCGGTGCCGATGGCGGCCACGTCGAGCAGCGCGTCGAGCGTCGAGCGCGGGAACGTCGCCCCCTCGCCGGTGCCCTGCACCTCGACGAGGGTGCCGGCGTCGGTGGCCACGACATTCATGTCGACCTCGGCCCGCGAATCCTCCTCGTAGGGAAGGTCGAGCCGGACGCGGCCGTCGACGACACCGACGCTCACCGCGGCGATCGCGCACGAAAGAGGTTGCGGGTCAGACAGTTTGCCCGCCGCACGAAGATTGGTGACCGCATCTGCCAGCGCGACGTAGGCGCCGGTGATGGCCGCGGTTCGGGTACCGCCGTCGGCCTGCAGGACATCACAGTCGACGGCGATGGTGTTCTCGCCCAACGAGCCGAGGTCGATACACGCGCGCAGCGATCGACCGACCAGTCGGCTGATCTCGTGCGTACGCCCGCCGACCCGACCCTTGACCGACTCACGCGACGACCGGTCGTGCGTGGCGGCGGGGAGCATCGCGTACTCCGCGGTCAGCCACCCGAGCCCGGAACCACGACGCCACGGCGGCACCCCGTCGGTGACGCTCGCGGTGCACATCACGCGGGTCTTGCCGAACTCCACCAGGACCGAACCCGCCGGGTGGCTGGTGAAACCGCGGGTGAACGTGATGGGACGGAGTTCGTCGTCGGCTCTGCCGTCAGCTCGTGTGGTCACGGGTCTCACTGTAACGACCGAGGCGAACCCGTCTCCTAGGTGAGGTCGAAGACCTGTCCCTGGCTGACGAGCTCGGTCGGTCCGGAGAACGTACTGCGGGCCTCGGCGAGGATCTCCGCCGAATCCGACCACGGCGCGACGTGTGTGAGCGCGAGCGCACGGACGTTGGCCTTGGTCGCGGCCTCCCCCGCCTCGATCCCCGACATGTGCAGGTCCGGCGGGCGTTCGGAGGGTGCGTGCGTCCAGGACGCCTCGCACAGGAACAGGTCCGCGTCGGCCGCGAGATCGATCAGTTCGTCACACGGTGCGGTGTCCCCGCTGTAGGCGACGACCTGTCCCTCTGGACCGGTGATCCGCAACCCGAACGTGTCGGGCGGGTGGTTGACGTTCATCGCCCGGATCCGCATCCCGCCCAGCGTGACCTCCTGGTCGTCGCTCCACTCGTGGACGTCGAAGGTGTCGGTGATGTCGTCGAGCTGTCCGGGGAACTCCGACGACCCGTAGCCGATCCGCATGGCGGTGCCGTGCGGGCCGTACAGCGGTGCGCGCTGCCTGGCCGGCTCCGGGGCGTATCGGCGCCAGACGAGCATCGCGGGCAGGTCGAGACAGTGATCGGCGTGGAGGTGACTGAGGACGACGGCGACGTCGTTGGGATCGGTGACCCGCTGCAGTTCGCCGAACACACCCGGGCCGCAGTCCACCAGGACCGGTTGTTCACCGGGGACGGAGAGCAGATAGCCCGAGCACGCTGCTCCCGGCCCGCCCACACTGCCCGAACACCCGAGGACCGTGAGACGCATAGGCCCCACTGTGCCACGATTTCGCACCCGGGCGTCGGCATACGGGTCACAAGTGCGCGGCGAAGCGCCGGCGTCTCCTCACACGTGCTGCACGGCTCCGATGACCGGACCGAGGAATCGGTTCGAGAGCTTCGCGAAGAGGTCCGGATCCCCTGTCGCCTGGAAGACGCGGGTGGCGTCGCGGCCCGTGTGCGGATGCAGCAGGTCGGCCTCGGTGAGGACCCGGAAGAGGTCCTTCGCGGTTTCCTCGGCGCTCGACACCAAGGTCACCTCGTCGCCCATCGCGAGCTGGATCACCCCCGACAGCAACGGGTAATGCGTGCAGCCGAGGACCACGGTGTCCACCCCGGCCTGCTGCAGCGGCTCGAGGTAGCCCTGCGCGAGCCCGAGGATCTGCCGGCCGCTGGTGATCCCGCGTTCGACGAAGTCGACGAATCGTGGACACGGCACCGCGGTGATCACCGCGTCACGTGCCGCGGCGAACGAATCCTGGTACGCCCGTGAGGAGATCGTGGCCTCCGTGCCGAGCACGCCGATCCGGCCCGTTTTGGTGGCGACCACCGCGCGGCGGACCGCGGGCAGCACGACCTCGATGACCGGGATGGGCGCGTAACGCTCGCGGGCATCGCGCAGGCAGGCCGCCGACGCGGTGTTGCAGGCGATGACGATGGCCTTCACGCCGCGTTCGGCGAGATCGTCGCCGATCGCGAGGGCGTGCCGGCGGATCTCCGGGATGGTCAGCGGTCCGTACGGCCCGTTGGCCGTGTCGCCGATGTAGACGATGTCCTCGTCCGGCAGTTGATCGATGATGGCGCGCGCCACCGTCAGTCCCCCGACGCCCGAATCGAAGATCCCGATGGGTGCGTCCTGGCCGCCCGCCGCGATTATGGCGCCACCCCCGGTGTGCCGGCCGCCGGTCTACGGCGGTCCCGCGCAGCCAGCGCCCACGCGGCGAACACACCGGCGATCGCGCCGAACAGGTGTGCCTGCCAGGAGATCAGCGGATCCGACGGCAAGACCCCCCAGAGGATCGACCCGTACACCAGGAACAGGACGAGCCCGCCGAGGATCTGCCACAGATCGCGGTTGAACAGCCCCCGGACGATGAGGAAGGTGAGCCAGCCGAACACGATGCCCGACGCCCCGACAGTCACCGAGTACGGCGCCGCGAACAGCCAGACCCCGACTCCCGACACCGCCCAGATGATGCCGGTGACGATGAGGAATCGCCGCGTCATGAGCACGAGGAAACACAGCACCGCGCCGGGCATCAGGTTGGCGAAGAGGTGCTGCCAGTCGCCGTGCAGCATCGGCGCCCACAGGATGCCGTCCAGTCCGTCGACCTGCCGTGGCTGGATGCCGTTCTGGTCGAGGTCGTAGCGCGTCGCCGCGTCGATCGCCTCGATGACGAACAGCACCGCGACGATGCACACCGTGATGATCGCCGAACGCAACCACAGCGGGCGCGCTCGCCGTGTGGGCTGCTGCCCGACCGGCGGGGTGTACGAGCTCATGGCCTAGGAGTTCCTCGGTAGCGGGGTCATGCCCAGAGCTGACCTTCGAGAGCCTGCTCCGCGTCGTCGAGACTACCTTCGTAGGCCCCGGTCGACAGATACTTCCATCCGGCGTCGGGGACGACGAACCCGATGTCGGCGCGGGTACCGGCCTTCAGCGCCCGCCTGCCGATGCCGCGGGCCGCCTGCAGGATCGCGCCGGTGGAGATCCCCGCGAAGATGCCCTCGAGTTCGATCAGTTCCCGGACCCGTGCGACCGCGTCGACGCCCGTCACCGAGAAGCGCCGGGTCAGCACCGAGTCGTCGTAGAGCTCGGGGATGAATCCCTCGTCGATGTTGCGCAGACCGTAGACCTCGTCGCCGTACCGGGGTTCGGCGGCGACGATCTCGACGTCGGGGTTGCGTTCGCGCAGGAACCGTCCGACGCCCATCAGGGTCCCGGTCGTCCCGAGGCCGGCGACGAAGTGGGTGATCTCGGGCAGGTCCTCGTACAACTCCGGTCCGGTGCCCTCGTAGTGCGCCGCGACGTTGGCCGCATTGCCGTACTGATAGAGCATCACCCAGTCGGGGTTCTGCGCGGCGAGTTCCTTGGCCACCGCGACCGCGGTGTTCGAACCGCCCGCGGCGGGCGAGGAGATGACCTGAGCGCCGAACATGCGCAACAGCGAACGGCGTTCCTCCGAGGTGTTCTCGGGCATCACGCAGATCAGTTCGTAGCCCTTGAGTTTCGCCGCCATCGCGAGCGAGATGCCGGTGTTGCCGCTCGTCGGTTCCAGGATGGTCGAGCCCGCCCGCAGCAGGCCGTCGCGTTCGGCCTGCTCGATCATGCGCAGCGCGGGCCGGTCCTTGATGGACCCGGTGGGATTGCGGTCCTCGAGCTTGGCCCACAGCCGGACGTGCGGGCCCTCGTCGGAGTCGTCCCAGCGCGGTGAGAGCCGCTGCAGACCGATGAGCGGTGTGTTGCCGACCGAGTCGATCAGGGAGTCGTAGCGTGCCACGCTCAGCCGCCGGCGACCGCGGGCAGGATGGTCACCTCGTCACCGTCGTCGATCGGGGTGTCGAGGCCGCCGGAGAAGCGCACGTCCTCGTCGTTGACGTAGATGTTGACGAAGCGGTGCAGTTTCGCGGTGCCGTGCTCGTCGGGCGCGACGAGACGTTCCTTCAGGCCGGCGTTGCCCGATTCGAGGTCGTCGATCAGCGCGGCCAGCGTCGAACCCGACCCCTCGACACGCTTCTCCCCGCCGGTGTGGGTACGCAGGATCGTCGGGATGGATACGGTGACAGACATTCTCAGCTCCTGATCTCGATCTCTTCTTCGGTGACCGCACCGTCGACGATGCGATAGCTACGGATCTCGGTGGCCTCCGGGTCGCGGGTGGACACCAGCACGTAGTGGGCGCCGGGCTCACCCGCATAGGAGATGTCGGTGCGGCTCGGATACGCCTCGGTGGCGGTGTGCGAGTGGTAGATGACCACGGGCTCCTCGTCGCGACGGTCCATCTCCCGCCAGACCGCGAGCTGTTCGGCCGAGTCGAAGCGGTAGAACGTGGGCGACCGCTCGGCGTTGACCATCGCGACGAAGCGCTGCGGATCGTCGGAACCCTCGGGGCCGGCGATCACCCCACAGGCCTCGTCGGGATGATCGGCGCGCGCATGCGCGACCATCGCGTCGACCAGCTTCTGCTCGATCTTGAGCATCGGTGTCCCGTTCTCCTGTTCAGCGATGCCCGCAAGGTCTCTCGCGGTTGTCCTCATTGTGGCCGATCTCCGGAACGCAACATCGGCGCCGCGACACCTATTCCGCCCCGACTGTTCCGCTCGACTGTTCTGCCCCGACGCGAACGCGGTCAGCGGAACGCCGACGGCGCCGCCTGCGCGTAGGTGGGGATCGATGCGATCGAGTCCGCCGCGAGGACCGCGTCGACGATCGCCCGTTGGACGACGTCGGCCGCGACCCGGCACACCTCGGCGACGACCGCGACATCGGCGTGCATGCCCGCCGGCGCCGGAACAGGCGACGACGACCGGACAGCGCCGGTCGCGATGCCGAAGACGGTGTCGCCGTCCAGCGGCGAGTGCGCCGGCCGGATCGCCCGCCCGAGTCCGTCGTGTCCGGACATCGCCAGTCGCTTGGTCATCGGGGCGTCGAGGACGGCATCGGTCGCCACGACACCGATGGTCGTGTTGAGAACCGTGTGTTTCGCGGCGAGATCGGCGAGGCGGTCGAGGTCGGCGGCAGACGGCCTTTGCAACCCGAGTTCGGCGAGTGCGGCCTCGCCCAGGTCCCACGGCAGCCCGGTCTGCGGGTCGATGACCGCACCGACCGGGTTCGCGACCATCAGTGCGCCGACGGTGATCCCGGCCGCTGGCCCGCTGTCGATCGTCACCGAAGCCGTCCCGACCCCGCCCTTGAGTGCGCCCGCCCGGGCGCCGACACCCGCGCCCACGCATCCGACGGCGAACTCGGTGTCCGCCGCCCGGACCGCCTCCGCCCCGAAGTCCGCGTCGGGCCTGCGATCCCACGCACCGACCGGCAGGTCGAAGATCACCGCGGCGGGGACGATCGGCACCACGTGGCCCCGATCATCGAGCGGTAGGCCGACCCCCTCGGCTTCGAGCGCTCGCATGACCCCGTCGGCGGCGGCCAGACCGTAGGCACTGCCTCCGCTCAGCACGATGGCGTGTGCGGTCTGCACGGTGTTCGACGGGTCGAGCAGGTCGGTCTCGCGCGTACCCGGACCGCCGCCGCGGACGTCCACCGCGGCGATCGCGCCGGGCGCCGACACCCGCACGACCGTCGTTCCGGTGGCCCAGCCGTGACCGTCGGGAGCCTCGGCCGAGCCGGCCACGCGCGCGTCGGCGTCGACACGATGCGCATGCCCCACCGAGATGCCGGCGATGTCGGTGATGCGGTTGCCGGCGCGGACCGGTCGTCCGGATGTGCTCACATCAGCGCTTCCACGAGAAGGTCCTGCATCACCGTGAGCCAGTGGTAGACGTCGAGATGAGCTGCGTGCGGGTGATCCGGCGGCAGCTGATCGGGGGTGTCCTCGGAGATCCCGAGCATCGCGCCGAGGGCCAGCCGCACGTCGTTGAGCGCGGTGAGCCAGGCCGAGGCCTGCTCCGGGGTGAGGACGAGGTCCCCGCCACCCGCCGGGAGGGTGTCGAGCAGGACCCGGGCCGCGCCGAGCTTGGCGTCGATGATCTGCGGCTCGTGCACGCTGCGCAGCGCCGAGTTCAGCTTTCCGTTGACGACCTCGGCGGAGAGCTGGTCGTCCTGGTCGGGGCGATGGAAATCCGGGAGAAGACGTCCCAGCGTGACGTCGTCGGGGGCCTCGTGGTGACCGACACGGATGCCG
Source organism: Gordonia sp. G4 (assembly GCF_057770005.1). Taxonomy (NCBI): domain Bacteria; kingdom Bacillati; phylum Actinomycetota; class Actinomycetes; order Mycobacteriales; family Gordoniaceae; genus Gordonia; species Gordonia sp. G4. Next base: position 3,664,145 of record NZ_CM173442.1, on the reverse strand, counting down.
GTGAGCGTCGCGAGGTCGTCGTGGGGTGCGGAATCGGCCCGTTCGGTCAGCAGTTCACACATCGAGGTGACCATCGATGCGAGCAGTTCTGCCTCGTGCGCGTCGAGCTGCGATGCGATCCGCAACGTCTCGCCGCGCCCCTTGCGTTTCCAGGTGCGCACGCGTTCAGTGTGCCCGGGTCGTGCGGGAGGCGGACCGGCCGGTCACGAATCCCGCTGCATCGTGGCCCACAGACCGGCGGCGTGCAGCTTCGCGACGTCGGCCTCGACCTTCTCGCGGTCGCCGGAGGACACCACGGCCCTTCCCTCGGTGTGGACCTGCATCATCAGTTCATTGGCCCGGGACTCGGAGTAGCCGAAGATCTTCTGGAAGACGAAGGTGACGTACCTCATCAGATTGACCGGGTCGTCCCACACGATCGTCATCCACGGCTTGTCGAGTCCCGGCGCGCCGTCGGCGACCTCGGGTTCGGCAACCGCCGTACCGCCGGGGGTAGCCTCGTGCGCACGAGTTTCGTCAGGCGCCATAGGGACAGGGTAAGCGATTGTGAGCATCGACAACACCGCGCTGCTGACCGATCAGTACGAACTGACGATGGTCGCGGCAGCGCTCCGCCACCCGGTTGCGCACCGCCAGTGCGCATTCGAGGTCTTCGCTCGCCGACTCCCCGACGGCCGGCGCTACGGCGTGGTGGCCGGGACCGGCCGTGTGCTCGACGAACTCGCGGCCTTCCGATTCGGCGACGAGGAGATCGCCGTCGTCGAACGATTCCTCGATTCCGACACGGTGGCCTGGCTGCGGGACTACCGCTTCTCCGGCGACATCGACGGCTACCGGGAGGGTGAACTCTACTTTCCCGGGTCGCCGATCCTCACCGTCCGCGCGACGTTCGCCGAGGCCGTCCTGCTCGAGACCCTCATCCTGTCGATCCTCAACCACGACAGTGCGATCGCCTCGGCCGCGGCTCGCATGGTCAGCGCCGCCGGGTCGCGGCCGATCATCGAGATGGGGTCACGGCGCACCCACGAGCGCGCGGCCGTCGCGAGTGCGCGCGCCGCCTACATCGCGGGCGTCGCGGCCACCTCGAACCTGGAGGCGGCGCGGCGCTTCGGCGTGCCCAGCGCCGGCACCGCCGCCCACGCGTTCACCCTCGGCTTCACCGGACCCGACGGGCCCGACGAGAAGGCCGCGTTCGCCGCGCAGATCGAGGCCCTCGGCGTCGGGACGACGCTGCTGGTCGACACCTACGACATCACCCAGGGCGTGCGCAACGCCATCGAGGTGGCCGGACCCGACCTCGGTGCCGTGCGGATCGACTCCGGAGACCTCGGCGTGCTGGCCCGCCAGGTACGCGCACAACTCGACGACCTCGGGGCGACGGAGACGAAGATCGTGGTCTCCGGCGATCTCGACGAGTACGCGATCGCCTCGCTGCGCGCCGAGCCGGTCGACACCTACGGCGTCGGGACGTCGCTCGTCACCGGTAGCGGAGCACCGACCGCGGGGATGGTCTACAAGCTCGTCGAGGTGGACGGCCTCCCGGTGGCCAAACGGGCGAGCCACAAGGAGTCGCGCGGCGGCGCCAAATCGGCCGTACGCGCCGCCCGGTCCAGCGGCACGATCGTCGAGGAGATCGTCTATCGCGCCGGTGGTACCCGCCCCGTACCGGAGAAACACGGCGTGCGGGACCTGCAGATCCCCCTCGTCCGCGGCGGCACGCCCGTCGAGTCGCTGCCGTCGCTCGCCGATGCGCGCGCACATCTCGCGGCCGGCCTGGTCAGTTTGCCGTGGGAGGGTCTCGGCCTGTCCCATGGAGATCCCGCGGTCCCGACCCGCTACGAACTCGGCTGAACCGAACCGCACAGGCCCAACCCATCGACGCCGGCAATTTGGCGATGGGCCCCGACGCCAGGAGGAACCCGATGCCCCTCGACGACAGGAGAAATGGATGAGCGCCGAACGCAGCGACGGCACCCGGCCCGCCGACGCGCTGATCGTCGTCGACGTGCAGAACGACTTCTGCGAGGGCGGCGCCCTCGGGGTGAACGGCGGCGCCGCGGTCGCGCGGGCGGTCACGTCGATCCTCGACGAGTACCGGACCGTCGTCGCGACCCGCGATTACCACATCGACCCCGGTGACCACTTCTCCGACGACCCCGACTACGTCGACACCTGGCCGCCCCATTGCCGCGTCGGCACCGACGGTGTGGCGTTCCATCGCGAGTTCGACGCCGGTGCGGCACACGAGATCTTCTCCAAGGGCGAATACAGCGCCGCGTACTCCGGTTTCGAGGGAGCGGCCGACGACGGGTCGACCCTCGCCGTCTGGCTGCGCGAGCGGAAGGTCAAGACGGTCGACATCGTCGGCATCGCCACCGACCACTGCGTGCGGGCGACCGCGCTCGACGCGGTGGCAGCCGGATTCACCACGCGGGTCCTTCTCAACTTCACGGCCGGCGTCGCGCCGGAGACCACCTCGAAGGCGCTGTCGGCGCTGCGGGAGGCAGGTGTCGAACTCGTGGGCGACCTGCTCTACGACGGGTCGAGCCACACCGGGTAGCCCGCCGCGATCTCGACATCGAGGGAACCGACCGGGACCGCGATACGTCTGAACACAACACCCCGTACCCGGCCGCGTCTCCACCGCGACCACAGCAAGGACAACCGGAACCCACCTCATGCCCAACACACCCCCGGTGACCGACCTGCTCGACGCGGCGGTCACCGCACTCGGCGGTCGTCGCCGCGACGGCCAGGTCGCGATGGCCTCCGCGGTCGCGCACGCCATCGACACCGGTGAGCATCTCGCCGTCCAGGCAGGCACCGGCACCGGTAAATCGCTGGCCTACCTCGTGCCGGCCATCCGCCACGCGGTCGAGAGCGGCCGGACCGTCGTGGTGTCCACGGCGACGATCGCCCTGCAGCGCCAGCTCATCGAACGCGATCTCCCCCGCCTGGCCAAGGCGCTGAAGAAGCCGATCGGCCGCGAGCCCACCTTCGCGATCCTGAAGGGCCGCGGAAACTACCTGTGCCTGAACAAAATCCACTCCGGCACCGCCGATGAGCCGGACACCGAGCTGTTCGACCCGTTCGAGTTGTCGCGCACCGGCCGCGAGGTGACGCGCCTTCGGGAGTGGAGCAGCGACACCGAGACCGGCGACCGGGACGACCTGGTCCCGGGTGTGTCCGACCGGTCGTGGCGACAGGTCAGCGTCACCGCCCGCGAGTGCCTGGGCGCGGCCAACTGCTCCTACGGCGAGGACTGCTTCGCCGAGCAGTCGCGCCGGCGGTCCGGGAAGGTCGACGTCGTGGTCACCAACCACGCGCTGCTGGCCATCAACGCCACGAGCCCGGCGAACGTCCTGCCCGAACACGACGTCGTCATCATCGACGAGGCCCACGAGCTCGTCGACCGGATGACCTCGGTCGCCACCGACGAGTTGTCGGCTGTCTCGGTGGCGCTCGTCGCGCGCCGGTGCGGGAAGCTCGTCGACGAGGAGACCGCCGATGCCCTCCTGGGCGCCGGTGAGCAACTGGGCGACCTGCTCGACGCGGCCCCGATGCGCCAGTGGACCGGTCTGCCGGCCGACGCGACCGCGGTCCTGGTCATGCTCCGGGATCGACTGTGGCAGGCACGCACCGCCATCGGACCCGTGCGGATGGCCGGCGCCGACGACGGCGCGGCCGCCGCCCGATCCGCCGCGCTCACCTCGCTCGAGGACATGCACGACACCGTCGTCCGGGTTCTCGGTGCGTTCGACGAACCCGACGAGGCCAAACGACGCGACGTCGTGTGGGCGTCGCTGGACACCTCACGCCGCGGGACCGAACCCCGGCCGGTTCTGCACATCGCGCCGCTGTCGGTCGGCGGCCTGCTGCGCGCCTCGCTGTTCGCCGACGCCACCGTCGTCCTCACCTCGGCGACGCTCACGATCGGCGGGTCCTTCGACGCCCTCGCCGCCACCTGGGGACTGCCCGCGTCGGGGCGCGGAACCGACCGTCCGGTGACGGACGAGGCGAACGTCTCCGATGTCACCGCGAGCGGCAAGGCGGTTCCGTCCGATTCGGGTTCGGCCCGCTGGACCGGCCTCGACGCCGGTTCGCCGTTCGACTACCCGCGGTCGGCGATCCTCTACGTCGCGCGCCACCTCCCGCGGCCCGACCGCTCGGGTATCTCGACTCGCGCGATGGACGAGATCGCCGAGCTCGTGAATGCCGCCGGCGGTCGCACCCTCGGCCTGTTCTCCTCGATGCGGGCGGCCCGCGAAGCGGCCGACGCGATCCGCGACCGCACCGACCACCCGGTGCTGTGCCAGGGCGACGACACCACCTCCACCCTCGTCCGGCGGTTCGCCGACGACCCCGCGACCTGCCTGTTCGGCACGCTGTCCCTCTGGCAGGGGGTGGACGTCCCCGGACCGTCACTGAGCCTGGTCCTCATCGACCGCATCCCTTTCCCTCGTCCCGACGACCCGTTGCTGACAGCTCGGCAGCGGGCGGTCGACGCGCGCGGCGGCAACGGATTCCTCTCCGTCGCGGCCAACCACGCCGCCCTGCTCCTCGCCCAGGGGGCCGGACGGTTGCTGCGCTCGGTCGACGACCGCGGTGTCGTCGCGGTCCTCGACTCCCGGTTGGCGACGGCCGGTTACGGCGGCTATCTGCTCGCGTCGTTGCCCCCGATGTGGCGGACCACCGACCCCGCGGTGGTCCGTTCGGCTCTCGCCCGGCTCACCGATCCCGCGCGCTCGGTGGGCTGACCTCGACCGACCCCGGCAGTCCCCGTCCGGCCGACACGGCGCGCGGACCATGACAAGACAATCCCGTCCGCGGGGCACTAGGTTGGGAACCGGTGATACCAACGAAGGCGAGACCGACAGCGCACCCCGGCCAGTCACGGGAGCTGACGACAGGAGGCTTTACGTGATCGGGCGCATGGGTATCGACGACATCGCACCCCTTGTGTCAGCAGGCCAGCAGCCGGCGAAAGCTGTTGTGGGAGAATACTTCCCGGTCAGCACCACAGCCTGGCGTGAAGGACACGACGCCATCGGTGTCACGCTGCACGTCGAGACTCCCCGACGCGAGTCCTTCGACGTCCGGATGGTTCCGGCACCTGAGCCGGACACCTTCAACGCGGCCTTCGTGCCCGACGCCGTCGGATTCTGGACCTACCGCATCGAGGCCTGGAGCGACCCGTACGCCACATGGCGCTCGGCCGTCATCAAGAAGCTCGATGCCGGGCAGGGCGCCGCCGACCTCGCCAACGACATCGAGACCGGGGCGCAGGTACTCGACACCGCCGCCGGACTCGTCGCGGGCGAGGACCGAGAGCTCCTGCTCGACGCCGCCCGCCAGCTGCGGGCGCGCCGACGCCGCGTCGAGAACCGGGTGGGCCTGGCGATCTCCGACGAGGTGGTCGAGCTGCTCACCGCGCACCCCGTCCGCGAACTCGTCACCAAGAGCCGTACCCACCGGGTGTGGGTCGACCGCACCCGGGCACTGTTCGGCTCGTGGTACGAGCTGTTCCCGCGTTCCACCGGCGGCTGGGACGGGGAGGGCAACCCCGTCCACGGCACGTTCCTCACCGCCGCCCAGGACCTGCCCCGCGTCGCCGACATGGGCTTCGACGTCGTCTACCTCCCGCCGATCCACCCGATCGGCGAGGTCAACCGCAAGGGTCCCAACAACACTCTCGTCGCGGGTCCCGACGACGTCGGCTCGCCGTGGGCCATCGGGTCCGCGGACGGCGGTCACGATGCGATCCATCCCCTGCTCGGTAGCGAAGAAGACTTCGAGTACTTCGTCGGCCGGGCTCGTGAACTCGGCCTCGAGGTCGCCCTGGATCTTGCGTTGCAGTGCGCGCCGGATCATCCGTGGGCGACCGAACACCCCGAGTGGTTCACCACCCAGCCCGACGGCACCATCGCGTTCGCGGAGAACCCGCCGAAGAAATACCAGGACATCTACCCGCTGAACTTCGACAACGACCGCAACGGCATCTACCGCGCGGTGCTGAAGGTCGTCCTGCACTGGGTCGGGCTCGGCGTCGACATCTTCCGTGTCGACAATCCCCACACCAAACCGCCGAACTTCTGGGAATGGCTGATCAGCGAGGTCAAGAAGCGGCACCCCGACGTGCTGTTCCTGTCCGAGTCCTTCACCCGCCCGGCGCGCCTCTACGGCCTCGCACGGCTCGGCTTCAGCCAGAGCTACACCTACTTCACCTGGAAAACGCTGAAGTGGGAGCTCGAGCAATTCGGCCGGGAGATCGCCGACCACGCCGACGAGGCCCGTCCGAATCTGTTCGTCAACACCCCCGACATCCTGCACGCGAGTCTTCAGCACGGCGGACCGGGCATGTTCGCCCTGCGAGCGGCTCTCGCGGCCACCCTCGCCCCGACGTGGGGCGTCTACAGCGGCTACGAACTGTACGAGCACGTCGCCGTCACCGAGGGCAGCGAGGAGTACCTGAACTCGGAGAAGTACGAGTTGCGGCCCCGTGACTACAAGGCGGCCGCGAGCCGTGGCGAGTCTCTCGAGCCGTGGATCACCTCGCTCAACGAGATCCGCCGGCGCCACCCGGCGCTGCAGCAACTGCGCAACATCCACTTCCACCACGTCGACAATCCGGCGCTCATCGCCTACTCGAAGATCGACCCGGTGTCGGGCGACCGCGTCGTCGTCGTGATCAACCTGAACCCGTTCGGCGCCGAGGACTCCACGGTCTGGCTCGACCTGCCGAACCTCGGCTTCGAGTGGTACGACCACTTCTCCGTCCGCGACGAGGTCACCGGCGAGGAGTACTGGTGGGGCCAGGACAACTACGTCCGCCTCGAGCCATGGCGCGCGGTGGCGCACATTCTCGCCCTGCCGCCCCTCGACCCTGCCGCCGCACAGCAACTCGCCCTTCGGATCCAGTGAGGTATTCGTGACCGATCGCCCCGATCCGCCGGACCTGCCGGACCCGAGCGCCACCGACCACGACCTCCGTCGCCTGGCCGCGCAGACACATCCCGACCCGCACGCCTTCCTCGGTGCTCACGATGCGCCCGGCGGCACCACCATCCTTCGCACGTTGCGCCCGGACGCGACGTCGGTGTCCGCGGTCATCGGCGGGGTCGATCATCCGATGTCCCGCCAGACCGACGACCTGTGGGTGGTCACCGTTGCGATGGCCGACCTCATGGACTACCGGTACCGCGTCGTCTATCCCGACCCCGCGGGCGGCACGTCGGAGTTCGTCGTCGCCGACGGCTATCGGTTCCTGCCGAGTCTGGGCGAGGTCGACATCCACCTGTTCAGCGAGGGCCGCCACGAAGCGCTGTGGAACGTCCTGGGCGCGCACGTGACGTCGTACACCACGACCGACGGCGACGTGCACGGCACCGCCTTCTCCGTGTGGGCACCGAATGCCCACGGCGTCACCGTGATCGGCGACTTCGACAACTGGACCGGACGGGTTGCGCCGATGCGCAAGGTCGGGGTCAGCGGCGTGTGGGAGGTCTTCATCCCCGACGTCGGCGACGGCACCCACTACAAATTCCGCGTCCACGGCGCCGACGGCGTCATCCGCGACAAGGCCGACCCGATGGCCTTCCGCACCAGCACCCCGCCGGCAACCGCCTCGCGGGTCACCGTCTCCGAGCACGTGTGGTCCGACGACGCCTGGATCGCGCGCCGGGAACGGTCCGCTCCCGAGCGCGAGCCGATGAGCGTCTACGAGGTCCACCTGGCTTCCTGGCGGCAGGGCCTCGGCTACCGCGAACTCGCGCACGAGCTGGCCGATTACGCCGTCGAGAAGGGCTTCACCCACGTCGAGTTCCTCCCCGTCGCCGAGCATCCGTTCGGCGGCTCGTGGGGCTACCAGGTCACGTCCTACTACGCACCGACGGCCCGCTTCGGGACCCCCGACGACTTCCGCTACCTCGTCGACCATCTCCACTCGCGGGACATCGCCGTGATCGTCGACTGGGTCCCGGCCCACTTCCCCAAGGACGATTGGGCGCTGGCCCGTTTCGACGGCACCCCGCTGTACGAGCACGCCGACCCGATGCGCGGCGAGCAACTCGACTGGGGCACCTACGTCTTCGACTTCGGCAGGCACGAGGTCCGCAACTTCCTGGTCGCGAACGCCCTGTTCTGGTTCGGCGAGTTCCACATCGACGGCCTCCGCGTCGACGCGGTGGCCTCGATGCTCTACCTGGACTACTCGCGGCCGGCCGGGCAGTGGCGTCCCAACGTCCACGGCGGCCGGGAGAACCTGGAGGCGGTGCAGTTCCTCCAGGAGACGAATGCGACCGTCCACAAACACTTTCCGGGCGTGATCACGGTCGCCGAGGAGTCGACCGCGTGGCCGGGTGTGACCCGCATGACCGATCTCGGCGGACTGGGCTTCAGCTTCAAATGGAACATGGGCTGGATGCACGACACCCTCGACTACCTGTCACGCGACCAGGTGCACCGCAGCTTCCACCACCACGAGATCACCTTCTCGCTGGTGTACGCGTGGAGCGAGAACTTCGTGCTGCCCCTGTCCCACGACGAGGTCGTGCACGGCAAGGGCACCCTGTGGACGCGGATGCCGGGCGATTCGTTCGCCAAGGCCGCGGGCGTGCGCGTCTACCTCGCCTACATGTGGTCCCACCCCGGCAAGCAGCTGCTGTTCATGGGGCAGGAGTTCGGGCAGACCGGCGAATGGGCCGACAACCGGAGTCTGGACTGGCACCAGCTGGAGGGCTGGGAAGGCGAACTGCATTCCGGCATCTCGGCTCTCGTCACCGACCTGAACCGGATCTACCGCTCGCGACCCGCGCTGTACACCCAGGACATCGACCCGCTCGGATACGAGTGGATCGACGCCAACGACACCGCCAACAACGTGATCAGCTTCCTGCGGTACGGCACCGACGGCTCGGTCGTCGCATGCCTGTTCAACCTCAGCGGCTCCGATCGCGCCGATTATCAGATCGGGCTCCCGTCAGCGGGCGTCTGGGACGAGATCCTCAGCACCGACGCCGCCGCCTACAGCGGCGCCGGACGGGGCAACATGGGGTCGGTGTCCGCGGACGGGCCGTCGTATCACGGCCGTCCCGTCTCCGCGCGGGTCATGCTCCCCGCCAATTCGGCGATCTGGCTCGTGCCGCGGGACTAGCCCCCGCGGCGCGCGCCTCACCCCGTCAGAACAGCGCGCTGGCGAGCTTGCGCCGTGCGCTCACGACGAACTGCTCGGCGGGATCGAAGAGTTCGAACAGCTCGAGCAACCGGGTGCGCGCGCGGGTGCGTTCCTCGCCCGCGGTCACCCGGACGACGTCGATGATGCGGTCGAACGCGGCCTCGGGCTGTTGCGAGAGCAGCAGGACATCCGCGGCCGCCAGCTGCGCGTCGACATCACGCGGCGACGCCGTCTCCACGATGGCGGGGTCGTGCGCCTGTGCGCGCAGGATGAACTCGAGATTCCGCGCCGCGGACGCGGCTTCGAGATTCTCCGGCTCGGCGTCGGCGATGGCCCGATAGTCCGCGAGGGCGCCGTCGAAGTCGCCGTCGTTCAGCTTCGCCTCGGCCGCGAGCAGCCTCGGGTCCTCGGGTTCCGGTTCGGGGGCCGGCCCTCCGGGGACGCCCGGCAGCACGTCGCCGACCTGGGCGAAGATGTCGTCGATCCACTGGGTGATCTCGGCTTCGGAGCGCACACCGTTGAACGCGGTCACCGGCTGACCCTGCACGATCGCGACGACCATGGGGATCGACTGGACCCGGAAGGCCTGTGCGATACGCGGATTCGCATCGACGTCGACCTTCGCCAGCATCCAGCGTCCGCCGGACTCGGCGGCGAGACGCTCCAGGACCGGCGACAGCTGCTTACACGGACCGCACCATTCCGCCCACAGGTCGATGACCACGAGCTGCTGCATCGACCGGTTGAGCACCTCGGCCTCGAACGTCTCCTCGGTGACATCGAGAACCGCTGCCGGCGCGGGACCCGAACCGGCGGCCGGCGGTTGCCCGCCCGGGACGGGTGCCTGACCGGCGTGGGCAGCCTGCGACTGTGCCCGTTGCGCCTGCGCGCGTTCGGCTTCGGCTCTCTCCTTGAGTCCGCCGAGATCCACTGCGCCGGACATGGCCATGGCTGCTGCCGCTTGCTGTCGGGCCGCGGCTGCGGCCTGCTGACGATTGGTTGGTCGCGTCACCCTTCCAGTGTGTCACGACCCGCGACGCGGAATCAGGTGGCGTCGGGCGAACGGGCGCCGTCCCCTACGGCGGTCGCGCGGGCCCCGTCGGCGCGGACGACCGGTGCGAGTGCGACGGCCAGGACAAGGGCCGCCACCGCGGCGAGCAACCCGGTGTTCAACGAGGTCCGGCTGCTGATGAAGCCGACGACCGCGGGGCCGGCGAGCATGCCGAGGTAGCCGCATCCGACGACCGCGGAGATGGTCCGGCCACTCGACTCACTCGACAGATTGCCCGCCGCGGTGAAGATCTGCGGGATCAATCCCGCCAGGCCCAGTCCGAAGACGCCCCATCCCACGATCGCGAGCGCGGGTACGGGCGAGAGCACCGCGATCAGGATGCCGGCGGTGCCGAGCAGACCGCCGTAGCGGACGACGGCGACCGGACCCACCGACCCGACCACCGGGGCGATCACGAACCGTGCCACGGTCATCGTCGCACTGAAGGCGCCGAAGGCGATGGCGCCGACGGCTTCGGCGGAACCGAAGGTCTCGACCACGTGGAGGGCACTCCAGTCGTAGGCGGTGCCCTCGGCCAGCATCAGTGCGAAGGCGACCAGCGCCAGGAGCACGAGGCGGCGCCGATCCACCGTGTGCCACCACTTCGTGGGCGCGGCCCCCGCGGTGGACTCTGCGCGCGGGTTCGCATCGTCGGAGCCGCCCTCGCGGTCGGCGAGCCCTCGCGCGTTCCACGCGACGACACCCACACCGGCCACTGCAGCGCAGGCCACCGTGGGGATGACACCGACATCGGCCCACAGGGTCGCGGCCACCACCCCGGATCCCACCAGGCTGCCCGCCGAGAAGAAGCCGTGGAACGACGACATGATCGGTCGGCGGTGGGCCCGTTCGACCACGACCGCCTGCGCGTTCATCGACACGTCCAGGCAACCGTTGGCGAAGCCGAAGGCGACGAGCGCGGCCGCGAGGGTGAGCGCGTCGACGGCGAGCACCGGCGCGATGATCACCGCCGACAGCAGCAGCGCGGCCCCGATGGTCACCGGTCGAGAACCCCGGCGGTCGATCAGACGTCCGCAGACCTGCATCCCGACGAATGCCGAGGCGCCGAGCAGGAGGAGCAGGCCGCCGAGCTGATCATGATCGACTCCGGTGCGCGCGCTGATGACCGGGATGTGCGCCACCCACATCGCCGCGAGAAACCCGTTGAGCGCAAGATCGCCCCGACGCTGCGGCGTGACCGGCGTAGCGTCGGGGCGATCGGAGGCGAGGTCGGGACGGTCAGGCCGTGGCCTGCCTGGGTGCGCGGTCGGTGGACAGCTCGGCGAGATGACCGTTGCGTCGCGCCCACCACTCGAACACGATCGTGCCGAACGGCGGAATGCTCGACGCCAGCGCGAGCAGGGTGACGATCGGGATCCCGATCCGGCGCGAACCCACCGGCAGCTCCCACTTCACGGAGTTCCACTTGAGCTGTACGGCCGTGAGGAGAGCGACGACAACGAAGAGCACGAAGACGATTCCGTGGATCATTCCCGGCTTGGCGATCGCCTCGTCGTCGTCGTTGACCCGCTTGACGACCATCGCGACCAGCAGGACAGCCCAGGTGATCGCCTCGGCGACGGCGACGAACCGAAAGCGCTTGGCGGGTGTGGTCAGGTCGAAGAAAGACAGCATGGCCCTCATTGTGCCGAATCGGACAGTAAACTACTACAAGATGTCGTAGACATCTCGTTCGTCATGCCTTGGGAACCCGGACGATCAGGGCGTCACCCTGGCCGCCGGCACCGCAGAGCGCGGCCGCACCGACGCCGCCGCCGCGTCGCTTCAGCTCGAGCGCGAGGTGCAGCGCGAGACGGGCACCGGAGGTACCGATGGGGTGGCCGACCGCGATGGCGCCGCCGTTGACGTTGACGATCTCCGGGTCGATCCCCAGCTGCTGGGTCGAGGCCAGACCCACGGCGGCGAAGGCCTCGTTGATCTCGATGAGGTCGAGATCCGCGGGCGCGATGCCCTCGCGGTCGCATGCCTTGACGATCGCATTGGCCGGCTGCGCCTGCAGGCTGGAATCGGGACCGGCCACGACGCCGTGGGCACCGATCTCCGCCAGCCAGGTCACTCCGAGTTCCTCGGCCTTGGCCTTGCTCATGACCACGACGGCTGCCGCGCCGTCGGAGATCTGCGACGAGTTGCCCGCGGTGATCGTGCCGTCCTTGCGGAAGGCCGGCCGAAGGCCGGACAGCGACTCGGTTGTCGTGTTGGCCCGGATGCCCTCGTCCTCGGCGAACTCGATCGGGTCGCCCTTGCGCTGTGGGATGGACACCGGCACGACCTCGTCGTCGAAGACGCCGTTCTTCCACGCGGTGGCGGCGAGCCGATGGCTGCGCGCCGCGAACTCGTCCTGCTGCTCACGGGTGAATCCGTCGGCGTCGTTGCCCTGCTCGGTCAGCGCCCCCATCGGCTGATCGGTGAAGGCGTCGAACAGTCCGTCGAAGGCCATGTGGTCGACGAGCTCGGTGTTGCCGTACTTGAAACCGCCGCGGCTGCCCGGCAGGAGGTGCGGCGCCTGGGTCATCGACTCCTGGCCGCCGGCGACGACGACATCGAACTCGCCGGCCCGGATGAGCTGGTCGGCCAGCGCGATCGCGTCGATGCCCGACAGGCACATCTTGTTGATGGTCAGGGTCGGGACGTCCCAGCCGATACCGGCCTTGATCGCGGCCTGTCGAGCAGGCATCTGTCCGGCCCCCGCCGTCAGCACCTGGCCCATGATCACGTACTGGACCTCGGACGCGGGAACGCCCGACCGCTCCAGCGCGCCCTTGATCGCGACCGCACCGAGGTCCACTCCGCTGAAGTCCTTCAGCGAGCCCAGCAGGCGGCCGAAGGGTGTGCGTGCACCGGCGACGATGACCGTTGTCGTGTCGGCAGTCGAAGTCATGAAGAGAACCTCCGGGGTGTGAAAAAAGGGGGCCAACCGAGCGCCCGCTCTGTGCGCTCAACACCTCAACGCTACCGTTGTCCCATGTCTTCCTCTGCAACGGACCCCAGCACCACCGCACTCATCTCCGACCTGATCGTCGCCATCGATCACGTGGGCATCGCCGTCCCCGATCTCGACGCCGCGAAAGAGTGGTATGCGACCCACCTCGGGTTCGAGACACTGCACCAGGAGACGAACGCCGAGCAGGGTGTCGAAGAGGCCATGGTCGGACCGGCCGGTGGCACCGGCGCTGTGATCCAGTTGCTCGCACCACTCGACGAGTCGTCCACCATCGCCAAGTTCATCGACCGCAACGGCCCCGGGCTCCAGCAGCTCGCCGTGCGGGTGACCGACGTCGACGCGGTCACGGCACGACTCACCGAAGCCGGCGTCCGCGTCCTCTACCCCGCCGCCAAGAGAGGCACCGCGGACTCGCGGATCAACTTCGTGCACCCCAAGGACGCCGGCGGTGTCCTGCTCGAACTCGTGGAGCCCGCCGCCACCGCGCACTGACCGGTCGCGACTGCCGAAAGTCGCTGCCCCGCTGACCAACTCAGCATGACTGACCGGCCGGACCCAACGACGGTCCGACCGGCCGGCGCGTCCACGCGGTCGTCCTCGCGACGACCGCGTGGACGGCGAAGATCGTCGCGCGCGTCGTCGCCGACGCCGAGGAGATCGCGCGCGCTCTCCGATACACTGGCCGCCATGCCAGGTCCCGCACGGCAGTTGCCCTTCGCGATAGTGATGCGCGGTTATGACCGTGAGCAGGTCGCCGACCACCTCCAGCGGCTCGACGCCGATCTGCGCGTCCTCGCCGCCGATCGCGACGCCGCCACCGCCAACGCGCACGAACTCGCCGCGCATCTCGAGGACGCCCGCGAGGAGATCGCCGAACTCCGCCGCGAAATCGACAAGCTCTCGGTCCCGCCGACCACCGCACAGGGCATGAGCGAGCGACTGTCCCGCATGCTGCAACTGGCGTCCGACGAGGCGTCGGAGATGCGCGCCGAGGCCTCGGCCGAGGCTGCCGAGACACTGTCCATCGCCCGCCAGGAGGCCGCCGACATGCGGTCCTCCGCCGCGACCGACGCCGAGCGTGTCCGCGGCGAGGCACGCTCCGCCGCGAAGAAACTCGTCGACGAGGCCGCTGCCAGGGCGCGGCAGGTCAAGGAGACCGCGGCCGCCAACGAGTCGGAATCCGCCCGTCTCATCGCCGAGCGCACCGCCGCGATGGAGGCCGAACACACCAAGACGATGCAGGCCGCGAAGGACGAAGCCCGTCGTCTCGTGGAGAAGGCCAAGGCCGACGTCGCCGAGCTGGAGGCCGTCAGCGCCGCCGAGCGCCACGCCGAGCGCGAACGCCACGACGCCGAGCTGGCCGACCAGCGCGAACGCGCCCTGGACGAAGCCGCACACATCCGGCAGACCGCGCTCGACATCGCCACCGAGCGGCTCGACAGGTCTCGCGAACTCGCCCGGGCAGCCGATCAGACGCGTCAGGACATCGCCGCGAATCTCGGTCGGCTCCGCGAGAAGCTCGCCGAGCTACCGGAGCTGCTCGCCCAGCCCGACGACTCCGAGTACGCCGTCCTGTCCGACGCCGACGACCTCGAGCTCCTCGACCGCAAGCTGTCTCCGGAGGCGCGGTCGTCTGAGGTGCGCTCCAACGCCTGACCGGCTCCGCGTGCTCTAGAAGAGCCGGAACTCCGTGCTTTCCGCTCCCCGCAGTTCGTCGTAATCCAGCACCACACAACGGATTCCGCGATCCTCGGCGAGAGTCCGGGCCTGCGGCTTGATCTGCTGTGCGGCGAAGACCCCGGCAACCGGGGCGAGCGTGGTGTCGCGGTTGAGCAGTTCGAGATATCGGGTGAGCTGCTCGACGCCGTCGATCTCACCGCGCCGTTTGATCTCGACGGCCACGGTGGCACCCGACGCGTCTCGACACAGCAGGTCGACCGGCCCGATCGCGGTCATGTACTCGCGACGGATGAGGGTGTGGCCCGGCCCCAGCGTCTCGACGTGCTCGGCGAGCAGTTCCTGCAGGTGCGCCTCGACCCCGTCCTTCACGAGCCCGGGGTCGACACCGAGCTCGTGCTGGGAGTCGTGTTCGATCGACGCGATGGTGATGCGGAGTTCTTCACCGGCCTTGTTGGTGACGACCCAGTACGCCTGCGCCTGCGTTCCGTCGGGAACCTGCGCCTCGGTGAGCCAGCACGGCGGGCTCATCCAGTTCAGTGGCTTGTAGGCACGGTCGTCGGCGTGCACGCTCACCGATCCGTCGGACTTGATCAGCAGCAACCGCCGAGCCATCGGCAGATGAGCGGTCAACCGCCCCACGTAATCGACCTGACACTCCGCGATGACGAGACGCACGTGCCCACCCTAGGGCATCGGAATCGAGTTCCCCTCGACCCCCGGCGGTCGCGTCGCCCATGCCTCCGTCACTGGTCGTAATAGTGCTTCAGCAGAAACGTCTCGGCGTCGATGACCGCGTCGTCCATCGTCGAATGCACATGTGGAAGCGCAGGATCGAAGCCCTGGAGTTCCGGCGGCGCATCGAGATCGGGCACTGCCGCGTCGTTGCGATGCCGGTCGACACTGGAACGGACGACGCCGTCGGGGTCGACGAGAGCCGCACGCCGCCCGCTGTCGTCCAGCAGTCGTTTGATGCTCAGCACCATGGTGCGTGCGACGGCGTCGATCACCCCGATCCGCGAGATCTCGACGATGACCACGGTGTAGTCGTCGAGGTCGGCTTCGAGGCGTCGCTGCACGCTCTCGGCGCCCGCGAAGGTCAGGTCACCCTGCAGTTCGTAGACGCGGATCCGGTCGCGACACGTCCGGAGGTAGCTGCGCTCCTGTTCGCCCCACTCGGCGCTGACGGGAGTGTCGGCGAGGTCGTACACCGAGCGGATGGTCACGCGGCTCTCTCGTGTCACGTTGAACATGTGCAGCCCGAGGTCTGTCGACAGATGGCGGCAGACATCCACTCCGCGGACGCTGTTGCCGTGGGCGTCGAGCCGTGGCGAGTACACGCCGATGCCGAGCTGGCCCGGGAGCACCGCGAGGATGCCGCCCCCGACGCCGCTCTTGGCCGGCAGTCCGACGGAGGTGACCCAGTCACCCGCGCCGTCGTACATGCCGCACGTCGTCATCACGCTCAGCAACCGCTGCGCAGTTTCATTGGAGAACACCGTCCGGCCCGTACGGGGATTCATCCCGCCGTTCGCGATGGTGGCGCCGATCCCGGCGAGGTCGTCGGTCGTCACCCGGATCGAGCACTGCCGGTAGTAGACATCGAGCGCCGCGTCCGGACTGGTCTCGAGGGCGCCGAAACTGTCGAGCATGTACGCGATGGCTCGATTGCGCGAACCCGTCGCGGCCTCTGAGGCGTAGACCTCCTCGGCCATGACCAGATGCCGGCCGGCACATCCCGAGTAGAACTCGAGCACCTCTCGGAACGCGGCGTCCACCGCGGCGTCGTCGACATCCCGCGTCGGCGGGAGGAGCATCGACGCGGCGAAGATCGCCCCGGCGTTGATCATCGGGTTCTTGGGGCGGCGACGATCGTCGACGCTGATCTCGTTGAACGCCTCCCCCGACGGCTCCACGCCGATCTTCGCGTCGACCGCCGCGGTGCCGTGCTTCTTCAAGATCATCGCGTAGGTGAGGGGTTTGGAGACCGACTGGATCGTGAAGGTCGTCGCCGAATCACCCTGCGAGTAGGTGTGCCCGTCGTGCACGCACAGCGACAGCCCGTAACCCTCCGGGTCGACGGCGGCGAGTTCGGGGATGTAGTCGGCGACGTGCCCGGACCGATCCGAGTGGCATTCGTCCATGATGTGGCTGAGGTATCCGTCGACGAGGGATCGCATGCCCCCATCTAAGCGTGTCCCCCGACGTTGCGTCCCGATGACTAGGCTGGCGACGAACGGGGACCGGGATAGAGACGTTTGGGAGTACGGATGAAGCTGCTCGTCGCCTACATCGCCACCTCGGGGGGCGAGGACGCGGTCGCACTCGGTGCCTGTCTCGCGCGCACCTTCGACGCCGAACTCGAGCTCTGCATCGTCATCCCTCCCGAGCCCGAGAGTGCCGACCCGTCCGAACAGGTCTCGGTGGAACGGCTCTCGGACGCCCTGGACAGCGCCGCCAGACGTTGGCTCGACGCGGCCGCGGAGAAACTTCCCGACGACATCGAACTCACCACGACCATCGCCGAACACCCCAATCCGGGAGAGGGACTCATCGTCCAGGCCCAGCGGACCTCGGCGGACATGTTGGTGATCGGCGGCGCCGGCGGCGGCATCCGCGGGCGGCACACGCTCGGGACCGTCGTCAACGACATCCTGCACTCGGCACCGGTGCCGGTCGCGGTGGCCCCACCGGGGTTCGCGCATCTCGGTGCCGACGAGGTTCGGGAGTTCTCGGTCGCCATCGGCGATCGACCCGGGACCCCACTGCTGTTCGAGACGGCGCTTCGGAGTGGTGTTCGTGCCCACCGGCCGATCCGCTTGATCTCGCTGGTGGCAGTCGACGACGTGCAACCATGGCGCACCGAGCCGGAGGAGCGGGCACTCGATCATGCGCGCGAACATGCGCGCCGCAGCCTGGAAGCAGCCAGAGAGCAGCTGCCACAGGACTTCCCGGTGAGCTCAGTAGTTGCCCAGGGATCCACGGTCGAGGAGGCCGTCGGTTCGCTGGACTGGCAGGACGGCGACATCGTCATGGTCGGATCCAGCCGGCTCGCGGCGCCCAACACCCTGTTCCTCGGCACGACCGCGGCGAAGATCCTCCGCGCTGTGTCCGTTCCGATGATCGTCGTCCCCAAGGGCACCGACTGAGTCAGGGGCCCGAATCAGGGGCACAGACCGAGTTGAGCTGGGTATGAGAAATGCCCCGCAACCAGGCGGTTGCGGGGCATTTCTGGATGTTGTGTTCGGCGGTGTCCTACTCTCCCACACTGATTAAGGTGCAGTACCATCGGCGCTGGAGGGCTTAGCTTCCGGGTTCGGAATGGGGCCGGGCGTTTCCCCTCCGCTATAGCCGCCGTAACTTTGTGAAACAACCACACACACGGTTGCTTGTTTATAGCCTCGTGTGTTGTTTCAGAAGTACATAGTGGATGCGAACACAACCAGAAACCAAAGATTAGGTTTGTGGTGATGTTGTGGGTGTTGTTGGTAAGTCCTCGGCCGATTAGTACCAGTCACCTGAACACATTGCTGTGCGTACAGTTCTGGCCTATCAACCCCATGGTCTGTAGGGGGCCTTAACCCCGCAAAAGGGGGTGAGAAACCTCATCTTGGAACAGGCTTCCCGCTTAGATGCTTTCAGCGGTTATCCCTTCCGAACGTAGCTAACCAGCAGTGCCCCTGGCGGGACAACTGGCACACCAGAGGTTCGTCCGTCCCGGTCCTCTCGTACTAGGGACAGGTTTCCTCAAGTTTCTTACGCGCGCGGCGGATAGAGACCGAACTGTCTCACGACGTTCTAAACCCAGCTCGCGTGCCGCTTTAATGGGCGAACAGCCCAACCCTTGGGACCTACTCCAGCCCCAGGATGCGACGAGCCGACATCGAGGTGCCAAACCATCCCGTCGATATGGACTCTTGGGGAAGATCAGCCTGTTATCCCCGGGGTACCTTTTATCCGTTGAGCGACACCGCTTCCACTTGCCGGTGCCGGATCACTAGTCCCGACTTTCGTCCCTGCTCGACATGTACGTCTCACAGTCAAGCTCCCTTGTGCACTTACACTCAACACCTGATTGCCAACCAGGCTGAGGGAACCTTTGGGCGCCTCCGTTACCTTTTAGGAGGCAACCGCCCCAGTTAAACTACCCACCAGGCACTGTCCCTGAACCCGATCAGGGTCCGAGGTTAGAAGTCCAATACGATCAGAGTGGTATTTCAACAACGACTCCATGAACACTGGCGTGCCCACTTCACAGTCTCCCACCTATCCTACACAAACCGAACCGAACACCAATACCAAGCTATAGTGAAGGTCCCGGGGTCTTTTCGTCCTGCCGCGCGTAACGAGCATCTTTACTCGTACTGCAATTTCGCCGAGTCTGTGGTTGAGACAGCAGAGAAGTCGTTACGCCATTCGTGCAGGTCGGAACTTACCCGACAAGGAATTTCGCTACCTTAGGATGGTTATAGTTACCACCGCCGTTTACTGGGGCTTAAATTCTCAGCTTCGCCACCAAGGTGACTAACCGGTCCTCTTAACCTTCCAGCACCGGGCAGGCGTCAGTCCGTATACATCGTCTTACGACTTCGCACGGACCTGTGTTTTTAGTAAACAGTCGCTTCTCTCTGGTCTCTGCGACCCACACCAGCTCAGGCAGTACATGCCGTCACCAGGATGGGTCCCCCTTCTCCCGAAGTTACGGGGGCATTTTGCCGAGTTCCTTAACCACAGTTCTCTCGATCGCCTTAGTATTCTCTACCTGACCACCTGTGTTGGTTTGGGGTACGGGCCGTGTACCAACTCACTAGAGGCTTTTCTCGGCAGCATAGGATCATGGAATTCACCGCAACGGCTACGCATCACCTCTCAGGCTTCATGAACGACGGATTTGCCTATCGCTCGCCCTACAGGCTTACACCAGTACAACCACTGACTGGCCCCACTACCTTCCTGCGTCACCCCATCGCTTGCCTACTACCAGCCAAGGTCCCATGCATCACCCCAACTCGGCACCCGAAGGCACTCTCGTGAGGATCAGGATGGTTAGTACAACTGATTCAGCATGGGCGCGGATACACGGGTACGGGAATATCAACCCGTTGTCCATCGACTACGCCTGTCGGCCTCGCCTTAGGTCCCGACTCACCCTGGGCGGATTAGCCTGGCCCAGGAACCCTTGGTCATTCGGCGGCAGAGTTTCTCACTCTGCTTTCGCTACTCATGCCTGCATTCTCACTCCCACACCCTCCACCACTAGATCACTCTGTAGCTTCCACGGATGCAGGACGCTCCCCTACCCACCCACACACCTGGCCAACCACCCGTAGGCAGAAGGCGGGCTTATGTGAGTGCCGCGGCTTCGGCGGTGTACTTGAGCCCCGCTACATTGTCGGCGCAGGATCACTTGACCAGTGAGCTATTACGCACTCTTTCAAGGGTGGCTGCTTCTAAGCCAACCTCCTGGTTGTCTTCGCGACCCCACATCCTTTTCCACTTAGTACACGCTTAGGGGCCTTAGCCGGCGATCTGGGCTGTTTCCCTCTCGACTACGAACCTTATCGCCCGCAGTCTCACTGCCACACTCTCACTTACCGGCATTCGGAGTTTGGCTGACGTCAGTAACCCTGTGGGGCCCATCGGCCATCCAGTAGCTCTACCTCCAGTAAGAAACATGTGACGCTGCACCTAAATGCATTTCGGGGAGAACCAGCTATCACGGAGTTTGATTGGCCTTTCACCCCTACCCACAACTCATCCCCTCCATTTTCAACTGAAGTGGGTTCGGGCCTCCACGACGTCTTACCGACGCTTCACCCTGGCCATGGGTAGATCACTCCGCTTCGGGTCTAGACCCGGCGACTCAAACGCCCTATTCAGACTCGCTTTCGCTACGGCTACCCCACACGGGTTAACCTCGCCACCGAGCACTAACTCGCAGGCTCATTCTTCAAAAGGCACGCCATCACCCACCGCAGTAAACTACGCGCAGGCTTTGACGGATTGTAAGCGTCCGGTTTCAGGTACTATTTCACTCCCCTCCCGGGGTACTTTTCACCTTTCCCTCACGGTACTAGTCCGCTATCGGTCACCAGGAAGTATTCAGGCTTACCGGGTGGTCCCGGCAGATTCACAGCAGATTCCACGAGCCCGCTGCTACTTGGGGACACCGTCACGCAAGACCATGTGTTTTCAGCTACCGGACTCTCACCGACTACGGCAGACCATTCCAGGCCACTTCACCTAACACACGATTTTCTGACTCACGCTTCCACAGGCAGATGGAAGAAGACGAACCCCACAACCCCACACACACAACCCCTACCCGGTATCACATGCGCATGGTTTAGCCTCATCCGCTTTCGCTCGCCACTACTCACGGAATCACAATTGTTTTCTCTTCCTATGGGTACTGAGATGTTTCACTTCCCCACGTTCCCCCCACACAGCCTATACATTCAGCTGGTGGTAACACGACATCACTCGTGCTGGGTTTCCCCATTCGGACACCCTCGGATCACAGCTCGTTTGACAACTCCCCGAGGACTATCGCGGCCTACCACGTCCTTCATCGGCTCCTGGTACCAAGGCATCCACCGAACGCCCTTACACACTTACAACAACACCTACAAACAACCCCCACCACACAACCCCAAAGAGTCACGCCGCGAGGACCGAATGTAGACATCACCACAACAAACAAATCATTTTCTGCTAAATCACAGACCAACAAAAGTTGGTTTGAAATAAAGATGCTCGCATCCACTATGCACTTCTCAAACAACACACACCATGAAGCTTCCGGTATCTCCGCATCCCATCACAGGACACCTCACGAACACCCTCAACCCCACAGCTAGGTCAGAGACAACACTGGTGTGTTCCCTCAGAACCCCGATAGCGTGACGATGAACCCGCCGGCCCTCACGAGCACTGGCAGTCACCCCGCACCGACACCAGAAAGCGCCGAGCATGGATGTGTCTGATGTTTCACCCTTGAACACACACACGCCGCAGAACAAACGCCTGCTGAAACATGTGTTGTTGTGTGCTCCTTAGAAAGGAGGTGATCCAGCCGCACCTTCCGGTACGGCTACCTTGTTACGACTTCGTCCCAATCGCCGATCCCACCTTCGACAGCTCCCTCCCACAAGGGGTTAGGCCACCGGCTTCGGGTGTTACCGACTTTCATGACGTGACGGGCGGTGTGTACAAGGCCCGGGAACGTATTCACCGCAGCGTTGCTGATCTGCGATTACTAGCGACTCCGACTTCATGGGGTCGAGTTGCAGACCCCAATCCGAACTGAGACTGGCTTTAAGGGATTCGCTCCACCTCACGGTATCGCAGCCCTCTGTACCAGCCATTGTAGCATGTGTGAAGCCCTGGACATAAGGGGCATGATGACTTGACGTCATCCCCACCTTCCTCCGAGTTGACCCCGGCAGTCTCCTGCAAGTCCCCGGCATAACCCGCTGGCAATACAGGACAAGGGTTGCGCTCGTTGCGGGACTTAACCCAACATCTCACGACACGAGCTGACGACAGCCATGCACCACCTGTACACCAACCACAAGGGAACGACTATCTCTAGCCGCGTCTGGTGTATGTCAAACCCAGGTAAGGTTCTTCGCGTTGCATCGAATTAATCCACATGCTCCGCCGCTTGTGCGGGCCCCCGTCAATTCCTTTGAGTTTTAGCCTTGCGGCCGTACTCCCCAGGCGGGGTACTTAATGCGTTAGCTACGGCACGGATCCCGTGAAAAGGAACCCACACCTAGTACCCACCGTTTACGGCGTGGACTACCAGGGTATCTAATCCTGTTCGCTACCCACGCTTTCGCTCCTCAGCGTCAGTTACTACCCAGAGACCCGCCTTCGCCACCGGTGTTCCTCCTGATATCTGCGCATTTCACCGCTACACCAGGAATTCCAGTCTCCCCTGTAGTACTCAAGTCTGCCCGTATCGCCTGCACGCCTACAATTGAGTTGCAGAATTTCACAGACGACGCGACAAACCGCCTACGAGCTCTTTACGCCCAGTAATTCCGGACAACGCTCGCACCCTACGTATTACCGCGGCTGCTGGCACGTAGTTGGCCGGTGCTTCTTCTCCAGGTACCGTCACTCACGCTTCGTCCCTGGTGAAAGAGGTTTACAACCCGAAGGCCGTCATCCCTCACGCGGCGTCGCTGCATCAGGCTTGCGCCCATTGTGCAATATTCCCCACTGCTGCCTCCCGTAGGAGTCTGGGCCGTGTCTCAGTCCCAGTGTGGCCGATCACCCTCTCAGGTCGGCTACCCGTCGTCGCCTTGGTAGGCCATTACCCCACCAACAAGCTGATAGGCCGCGGGCCCATCCCACACCGCAAAAGCTTTCCACCAACCACCATGCGACAGTTGGTCATATCCGGTATTAGACCCAGTTTCCCAGGCTTATCCCAGAGTGCAGGGCAGATCACCCACGTGTTACTCACCCGTTCGCCACTCGAGTACCCAGCAAGCTGGGCCTTTCCGTTCGACTTGCATGTGTTAAGCACGCCGCCAGCGTTCGTCCTGAGCCAGGATCAAACTCTCCATGAAAAAACAGCGAAACAAAACCAACCCCCACAAGAGGGCCGGCGTTTCAACAATAATCAGGAAAGCACAACCTGACCAAAATAAACCTAGCAAAATGTGACACCCAGACGGGGCCCGAGCGCCACACAAAACAAACATCTACATCCACAAAAGATGCACGATGCCAAAAAATGGCATCAGACAATTCATCATCACACTATCGAGTTCTCAAAGAACACACACCCACCAGCTACCCACCCCAACAACGGGACTCTCACCAGCAGACTTGCATGTCAACCTACCAAGCCACCCCGTCTCCGAGGCAACTCTTCCAACCTACCAGACCCCAACCCCAGCCTGCAACCCAGTAACAGTTCCGAACCTCAGGGACCTGGCAACCCCAACCACCTGGCAAGACACAAAGCCTCAACCAAAACAATCAGGGGCGGTCAGCCACAAACCCGGTCTCCACTCCCCGAACCAGACCCTTCCAGGCCCTCCGGGGCGGCGCCGTGGCGCGCTGACTTGAAGAAAGTTACGCAACGGGACCGCCAGGGTCAAATCCCCTGTTCGACGCGCGACGGTTCTGCCATATCCGCAGGTCACCGCTCACCCGACGGTACCGAAAAGCTCTGAAGCGCGCAGATTCCCGCGAATCACACCGATGTGACGTGCGTCGCAAACCACCCTTTCGGACAGGTCACCATCCCCAGTCGGGCAGTTATGCGCAGGTCAGGACGCTCCTACGGTCGATTCATGACCGCGACCGATCTGGCAACGACCTCGACGAGTGCGCCTGTCGAACCATCGCCGGCACTCCCGTTCGCACCGCGAGCGCTCCGATCCCCGCTTGTTCCATCGGGTTTCACTCGTTGTGGGCTCCTCTCCTGGCGTCGACAGTCAGGCGCCCTGCTCATCGCGCATCCCTTCGACGAACGGAGCATCTCCGATGCGGTTGTCGTCGACGGGCTCGTCGCGCTCGTCGAGGCCGGGGTGTTGGCCGGCCAGACGCAGTTCGAGTCCGCGGCGACGGGCATCATCCGCACCGCGGCGGACACGCCCGCGGATGCTTGGTCGGCCTTCTATGACAATTCCCTTCGCGAACTGCGCACGGGCGCTTGCGCATTCGCGCCGGTCCACCAGCGGGCACGCAGTCTGATCGCGGGCCGGAGTGTGCTGGAGGTGGGGTCCTGCTTCGGATTCTTCGCCCTCGCCTGCGCGCTGGACGGCCTCGAGGTCTCGGCCTGCGACATCTCGCCGGGTGCGGTGTCGTTGCTCTCCCGGGCCGCACGCCGAGTCGGACTCCCCGTGGTCGCAACTGTCGGGAACGCGACCGCACTCCCCTACGCCGACGACTCGGCGGACACCGTCACCCTCATCCATCTCCTCGAGCACCTCGACCCTGCCGGCGCACGCACCGCCCTCGGCGAGGCGCTCCGGGTCGCGCGAAAGCGCGTGGTCGTCGGGGTGCCGTTCGAAGACGAACCGAGCCCACACTTCGGCCACCTCGTGCGGCTCACCGAAGACGACCTGTACGACTGGGCACGATCGGTGCCACACGCCGGTGCCGAGATCCTCGTCGACCACGGCGGCTGGCTGATTCTCACGCCCGAACCCTGAGCCCCTAATGCTCAGCCCAGAAATGCCAAGACGAGGTCTCAGATGAGCCCGCGCTTGCTGGCGATGTAGACCGCGTCGGTCCGCTTCGACACCCCGAGTTTGCGAATGATGTTGCGAATGTGGAACTTCACGGTCGATTCCGAGATGTAGAGCGTCTCGCCGATACGCTTGTTGGACAGTCCGTCCGCGAGGAGTCGCAACACCTCGCGTTCCCGATCACTGAGTGCCTCGGCCGTCTCGTTCTCACCTGACACCGCACGCAACACCACGGCCGCACTGCGCGGGTCGAACGCGCTCCCGCCACCCGACACCGCCTGGATCGCGCGCACGAGTTCGGTCGTGTCGACGTCCTTGACCACGTATCCCCGGGCACCTGCCCGCACGGCGCGCACCACGAGGTCGTCGTCGAGAAACGTGGTGAGCACCAGCGCCGCGACCTCCGGGTGGCGCTGCGCGATCTCCTTGATGAGACGTAATCCCTCGTACTCGGTGCCGGCGGACAGCTTGAGGTCGACCACCACTACGTCGGGACGTCGCGCGTTCACCTCGGCGAGCGCGGCATCGGCCGTCCCCGCCTCGCCGACCACCTCGACGACGTCCTCGCGTTCCAGCAGCGACCGCATGCCCTGCCGCAGCAGAGCGTGGTCGTCGACCAGAAGCGTCCGGATGGGACGTCTGATGTCGTTGTCACTCAATCGAACTCCTTGATTCCGAGCGGATCGTCGGCGATGGCGGTGGTCGTCGAGCCGACCGGCAGCGCCACCGCGACCCGGATGCCGCCGATCCGCGACCGTCGGATCCGCAGTTCGCCCCCCAGCTCGGCGGCGCGATACGACATGTTCGCCAGGCCGCGGTGCCGTCCGGCGGTGAGATCGCCGAGCGAGGCGGTGCGCATCACCCGGCGCAGATGCTCGGGATCGCCCACACCGTCGTCGTCGACCGACAGTGCGACCGTGTCCGCGGAGTAGGTGAGAGTCACCGTGACCTGGTCGGCGCGGGCGTGCACAGCGGCGTTGAACAGGGCCTCGCCGGCGATCCGCAGCAGGGCGTGCTGGACTTCGTCGGTCAGAT
Source organism: Gordonia sp. G4 (assembly GCF_057770005.1). NCBI lineage: Bacteria > Bacillati > Actinomycetota > Actinomycetes > Mycobacteriales > Gordoniaceae > Gordonia > Gordonia sp. G4. The sequence continues at coordinate 3,638,034 of NZ_CM173442.1, read as the reverse complement.
CCCGCGCGCGGCCCCGCACATGGACAGCCGTCGTCAGGTCCGGTGGCATGTGCAGCGAGCACAGTTCGGTCAGGACGTCGCGCACGCTCGGCGACGGTGCGTTCGTCGCGTTGTTGAGCGCGTAGATGAACGACCGCAGCTGTTCGACGGCTTCCTTGGTCAGCCGGCCGGCCATCTCCAGGCGGTCGAGTGCGGGGCCCTCGACGAGGTCGCGGCACAGTTCGATCTGCACGCCCGCCGACAGCACCGACTGGGTGACCGAGTCGTGGAGTTCCCGGGCGATCCGTGCGCGCTCCTCGTTGAGCACGGTCGCACGCATCGCGGCCGACAGCTCCCGCTGGGTTCGTTCGAGCTCGGTGTTGCGCTTCGCCAGTTCGATTGCGTGCCTGTCTGTCTCGGAGAACAACTCCGCGTTGAGCAGCGCGACGATCGCCTGACTGGCCAGGATGCGCAGGACGACGAGGTCGGTCGGGTCGACCATGCGGCCTACCGGTGTCCAGGCCGAGAGCCCCCCGACGACGTTGCCGTCGAGTTCGACCGGGACGTGGACGTGGTCCTCCTGCAGGATCGCGCCGTGCAGGACGGTCTCGTGTCCGCGCAGGATGTCGTTGAGCCGATTGAGGACCTCGTCGGGCAGGTCGTCGGGCGCGTCGGCCCGCTCGGAGCCCTCGAAGGCGTACAGCCGGCCACTTCCCGCGCTGATCAGGTGGCGCGGGGCCGATTGCTCCAGCCGTCCATCTGCCAGCGCGAAGACGACCCAGTCCGCGCCCAGATGGTCCCGCGCCGCCTCGACAACCGCGATGACGAGCGCCTCGGGCCCCTCGGCGGTACGGACGAGAGCGCGCGAGATCCGCTCGAGTGCCCCGACCACGCGACTCAACCGCGCCTCGACCCCGCGCAGCGCCGCATAGTGACTGCCCTTGACACTGCGGAGGCCGACCAGGCTGTCGAGGTCGGCCTGTTCGGGGAGCGCGCTTCGCTCGGGCGACGGACCGGTCATCAGAGTGCTTCGGCGTAGAGATCCCGGATGCCCGCGGCCTGCGGTCGCCGCGGGTTGGTGGTCATGCACGAGTCCGCCAGCGCGTGGGTGGTGAGGCGGTCGAGGTCGGCGGTGCGGACGCCCAGCGGTTCGAGCGACGCGGGCATCCCCACCCGGGCACCGAGGGCGGCGATGGCATCGGCGAGCCGGTCCGCGACGGTCCGGGCGTCGCCGGAGGTCTCGACCCCGATGGCGCCGGCCAGGTCGACGAAACCGTCGGCACACACGTGGGCGTTGTAGCGGATCACATGCGGCAGCAGGACCGCGTTGATCGCACCGTGGGGTGCGTCGCAGTGTCCGCCGACCGGGTGACTCATCGCGTGGGTCGCGCCGAGGATCGCATTGGTGAAAGCCATCCCGGCGCGCAGCGCGGCCAGTGACATCTCCTCGGCCGCCGCCCGGTCCCGCGGATCGTCGACGAGACGCTCGAGATGCGTCCACACCCCGCGGATGGATTCCAGCGCAAGCGAATCCGTGAGCCGCCCGTGCGCGAGCGAGACGTAGGCCTCGACGCAGTGGGTCAGCACATCCATGCCCACCTGCGCGGTGACCTCGGCGGGCGCGGTCATCAGCAGGGTCGGGTCGCTCACGGTCACGTCCGGCACGAGTGATCGCCCGATGATGGTCACCTTCGTACGACGCTCGGCGTCGTTGATGATGCAGAACTGGGAGACGTCCGCGCCGCTGCCGGCCGTCGTCGGCACCGCGATGAGCGGCGGAAGCGGCCGCCGGGCGCGGTCGATCCCCTCGTATTCGAGGATGTGACCGCCGTTGGCGGCCAGTACGGCAACCCCTTTGGCCGCGTCGATCACCGAGCCGCCGCCCAGGGCGACGAGGCCGTCGGCGTCGTGCGCCTTGTAGGCGAGGAACGCGGCCGCGACCTCGCCGGACCGTGGGTTGGGCGACACATCCAGGTACGACGCCGCATCGAGGCCGCCGGCCCGCAGCCCGGCGATGAGCTGTGCGTACCACGGCGTGCGTTCCAGACACCGGTCGCTGACCACGAACGGCCGGCGCATCCCGAGTCCCGCCGTCGCCACCGGCACCTCGCCGAAGGCCCCCGGTCCGAGAACGATCTCCGGCGTGTGGAACTTGGCGACCTGGCCCGATGTCCGCCGGCGCGCGTCACCCAGCATCCGACCTGCCTCCCATCCGTCCGCCCCGACCGCCCGGCTCACCGGTACCCCGACGCTACCCACGTCATCTGAGCGCCGCACCCAACTCGTCGCAGCGCGCGAGCATCTCGGCGCCGTCACGCACACTGACGACGCCGCTGCAATGGTCGGCGTAGTCGGCCATCGCACATCCGGACTGCGCCCAGTAGCGTTCGGGTTCCGGTGTGATCCAGGCGATCCGGTGAGATCGGCGACCCACCTCGGCGACCAGGTTGACACGCGGGTCGAGTCCGTTGCTGCGCGCGTCCCCGACGACGAGCACCGATGTCCGCCTGCCGATGAGGTCGCCGAACTCGCCCAGCAACTCGCCGAACATGCGCCCGTAGTCGCTGGTCGCGGCGAGGTCGAGGCCGTCTGCGGCGAGCACCGCCGCGAGTGCCGAGCCGGCCGCCGCGGTCCGCAGGGCGGTCGTGACACGCACCGGCCGATCGACGAATGCGATGACCTCACAACGGTCGCCGAAGCGGTGCAATGTCTGTGCGAGACGCAGGATGAACCCGGTGACCGGACGGACCGAGAGCGAGACGTCGACGAGGACCAGCATCCGGACCGGACCGGGCCGCCTGCGACGACGCCACAGTTCGGCAGGCACGCCGTCGGTCGCGACCGCCGCGCGCATCGTCGCCCGGATGTCGAGGGCCCCGCGGTCGACCGGGCGGACAACGCGCCGCGGCGCGCCCCGCATGCGCTGGATCAGCCGGTGACATGCACGGTCGATCTCGGCCTGGTCGACGTAGGCCTCGGCCGGACGGTCGACGCCTGACACCGCCTCGACGGCGCCGCCGTCCAGCCGCGCGACCAGCGCGTCCACGAAGGCACCGAGTGCACGTTCCAGTTCGGCCCTCCGGACGTCGCCGAGATCGTCGGTGCCGTCGACACCGTAGGCCTTGCGCGGATCGTACGCGTCGAGAGCGGCCAGGATGGCCGAGGCACCGGCCAGCCCGAGTGGCCGGCTCGAGACCCGGGCCGCAGGTCCGGTCAGTTCGCCGACCGTCGACGAGTCGGCGGTGTCGACCTCGACGGTGTACGTCACTCCCCCGCCGGTCGTTCCGCCATCCGGGTCGACACCGAGCTGCTCGGCTCCGGCCGAGACGCTGAAGTCGTTCTCCTCACGGTGAGCGCTCTCGGCGTCGCGGTGCCCGGCATCGGGATCGTCCGCCATCAGGTCGCCGATCTCGTCGGTGTGTTCGTCGGCACCGATCTGCCGGGCAGCACCCTCGAACTCCTCGTCCCAGACGACGTCATCGGGCAGATCCGCCGCCACCCCGCGCGCCCGGGGAAGGTCGTCCCCGTGCGCCGGATCGGGTTCGGCGCCGAGGAAGAACAGCTCGAACGCCCGCGCGAAACCCGCTGTCTCATGACCGTATTTGACGCAGACACTCTGCAGTGCCGCGCGCAGGACCGCCGGCTCGGCGGGCCCGACCATCGCCAGGGTGCGGCGGATCTCGATCACCTCGGCCGGCGAGGCCGCGACGCCGGAGCTCCGCAGGACCCGCCCGAACGCGACGGCGAGCAGATCGAGCGGGTCCGCCCGCCTCGACGTGGCAACCGGCATGGAGGTCACCGGCCCGGGCGGGCACCCGCGCTGCGGGCCCGTCCGGCACCGAACGCGCGCGCGGTCACCGACCCGCCGGGCGTCGACCCGTCGACCCCGATCGGCGATCCGGTCGCCCGCGAGCCCCCGGCGTCGGACTCGGCGGACAGTGCGCGCCGGGCGATCTCGCCGTCGGATCCGAATTTCACGAGCAGCGCCAGCAGCGCACCGTGATGGTGCGCGTCGATCGGCGTGCCCGGCTGCCCGTCCCGGCTTCGGAGATAGGAGGCGGCCCGTGCGGCGTCGATCACCTCGGCGATGGACGGGCTCTTGCGCAATGGGAGGTCCCGGAGGCGACGCGCGAGGTCGACCACCTCACCGATGACCGTCTCCTCGACGTCGGGTGCGCGGACCGCGACGATGTCGCGTTCGGTCTGCGGATCCGGATAGTCGACCTGGAAGTGCAGGCAACGACGCTTGAGCGCCGGCGAGAGTTCACGGGTGTCGTTGGAGGTCAGGATGACCCACGGCGACGATCGAGCCGCGAACGTCCCCAGTTCGGGGACCGTCACCTGGCGCTCGGCGAGGACCTCGAGCATGACCGCCTCCATCGCCTCGTCGGTGCGGTCGATCTCGTCGACGAGGAGGACAGTCGGCGACGACGACGTGATGGCCGCCAGGAGTGGTCGCGCGACCAGGAAGTCCTCGGTGTAGACGCCGACCTCGGCGCGCGCCAGTGCCGAACTCGCGGCCGAGAGGGTCGTCTCGGCGGCGAGCTCGGCACTGATCCGGTCCCGCAGCATCTGCACGTGGAGAAGCTGTCGTGCGTAGTCCCATTCGTAGAGGGCGCGCGACTCGTCGAGACCCTCGTAGCACTGCAGCCGGACGAGCTCGCGACCCGATGCCGCCGCCAGCGCTTTCGCCAGCTCCGTCTTGCCGACCCCGGCCGGCCCCTCCAGCAGGAGGGGCCGGTCGAGGAGCGTCGCGAGATGGACGACGACCGCCAGTTCCGGACCGATCAGGTACCCCTGCCCGCCCAGCGCATCGGTCAGCTCCTCCACCGAAGGGAAGGAACGGCTGTCCGGGGTGATGTCCTCGGTTGCTGCCCTGGGTGCGCACACGTGCGTCATCGGATGTCGGACTCCTTGTCGGCCTACGGTTCTCAGTACAGAGGGGATCTCGGATCAGGGTGCAGGCGGGCGCGCGTCAGTAGCTGCCGGTGAAGGCGTGCGCCACCATCGGGATCAGCGATTCGACGGTGCTCTCCCGCGGATTGCCCGGCGTGCACCAGTCGTCCATCATGTGCTCGGCGATCGCGCGGATCTGCTTGTCGGAGGTGTCCATGGTCTCGCCACGACCTTCGTACTTGCCGGTGTTCATCCGGTTCTTGTCGTAGCTGCTCGTCGACAACTGACCGAAGTTGTCCGGGATGCCGAGGTCCTTGGACAGCCGGATGGCCTCCTCGACGGCGGCGTCGGCGGCCTGGACGGTGGTCATCTTCGACGTGTCGACACCGAGCAGGGCCGCGATCTCGGCGTAGCGCTCGAAACGGGCCGGGAGGTTGTACTCCCACACGCGGGGCAGGGCGATCGCGTTGTTCAGGCCGTGATGGCTGTCGTAGAACGCGCTCACCGCGTGCGACAGCGAGTGCACGAGTCCGAGACCGCCGGAGTTGAAGGCCTGTGCGGCGATGTACTGGGCATGCATCATGCCGGTTCGGGCTTCGAGATTGCGCGGGTCGTACACCGCGGTACGCAGATGGTCGCGGATCAGCTCGATCGAGTACTTGGCATTGCCCAGCGAGGGCGCGAAGTCCAGACGCGACACGTAGGGCTCGCTGGCGTGGGCGAGCACGTCGAAGCCGCAGAACGCGGTGAAGTGCTCGGGGCACGTGTAGTAGAGCAGGGGGTCGTCCATGGCGAGATCGACGAGACAGGTGTCGTCGAAGGCCACCCACTTGTGCGGCTTGTTCATGTCCGACGTGTCGGTGATGACGTAGGCCCAGGAGGTCTCCGACCCCGTGCCGGCCGTCGTCGAGACCGCGATGTGCTTCGGGTTCTCCTTGTTGGTCGCCTTGGAGAACCCTTCGAACTCGTTGATGTTGCGGCCGTCGTGGGCGATGACCATACGCGCGCCCTTGGCGGCGTCGTGACTGGAGCCGCCGCCCACCGAGATGATGCCGTCGCACTTCTCCGACTGGTAGAGAGCTGCGGCGTCCATGCAGTTGTAGTCCTTGGGGTTGGACTCCACCTGGTCGTAGAGCACCACGTCGACGCCCTGGTACTCGATCTTGCCGATGAGCTCCTCGATGATGCCGGAGCCGCGCAGTCCCGTGGTCATCAGCAGCGCGCGGGTCATGCCCAGGTCCTTGGCCTCCACACCGAGCATGTCGTGTGCGCCGACACCCAGTTTCGCCTTCGGGAACGGGTGGAACTCCTTGATCGGGAAGTCCCAGATCTGGTTCAGCTCAATGGCCATGGTGGTGAACTCCTTGTGACGGTTGGGTCTGTCACAACGAGAATGTCGCCCAGATCACAACCGGGACAAGGGGTCCTGCCCGTACTCGACCACAGTGCACCCGCAGGGACGGGTCGGTACCTGCCCGATCGGACAGGTTCAGTCGCGCACGCGCTCGATCTCGCCCCCGAGACTGCGCAGGATCTCCACGAAATGCGGATAGCCCCGGTCGATGTGCTCGACGTCGTGCACCTCGGTCACGCCGTCGGCGACGAGTCCGGCCAGTACGAGGCCGGCTCCCGCGCGGATGTCCGAGCACCAGACCGGCGCACTCGAGAGGCGGTCGATCCCGCGGATGACCGCGTGGTGACCATCGGTCCGCGCGTCGGCACCCAGACGGATCATCTCCTCGACGAACCGGAACCGGGCCTCGAAGACGTTCTCGGTGATGACCGACATGCCGTCGGAGATGGACGCGAGACCGATGGCCATCGGCTGCAGATCGGTGGGAAAGCCGGGGAACGGCAGCGTGGAGACGTTGACGGCGGTCGGACGACGGTCGTGCCGGACCCGGAAGCCGTCGTCGAAGGTGTCGACCACGGCTCCGGTGTCCACCAGTTTGTTCAGGACCAGTTGCAGGTGTTGGGGTTTCACGCCCCGGACGGTCACGTCACCGCGGGTCATCGCGGCCGCGATCCCCCAGGTGGCCCCGACGATGCGGTCCCCGACGACCCGATGGGTGGTCGGCTGCAGCCGGTCGACGCCGACCACGGTCAGCGTCGACGTTCCGGCTCCGTCGATCCGTGCGCCCATCTGTTGCAGCATCACGCAGAGGTCGACGATCTCCGGCTCGCGCGCGGCGTTGTCGATGGTGGTCTGCCCCTCGGCCAGCACGGCCGCCATCAGGATGTTCTCGGTCGCCCCCACCGAGGGGAACTCCAACGCGATCGGTGCGCCGATCAGCCTGTCGGCTTCGGCGACCACACAACCGTGTTCGATGGAGCTGGTGGCGCCCAGCGCGCGCAGACCCGCCTGGTGCATGTCGAGTGGCCGCGACCCGATCGCGTCGCCGCCGGGCAGCGCGACGACGGCTCGATGGCAGCGCGCCATCAGCGGACCGAGAACGCAGACCGAGGCGCGGAACTGCCGGACGGCCGCGAAGTCGGCGTGGAACTTCGGTTCCGCCGGGGCGGTGATCGACACCGTCTCGCCGTCCATGTCGACGACCGCACCCAGACCGCGGAGTACGTCGGCCATCAACGGGACGTCGGCGATCTCGGGTGCGTTGGTCAGCACGGTCGTCCCCTCGGCGAGGAGTGCGGCGGCCATCAGTTTCAGGACGCTGTTCTTCGCGCCGCCCACTGCCACCTCGCCGGACAGACGCGCTCCCCCGGACACCAGAAACCGATCACTCACGCCTGCCACCTTAACCGCCCGGGTTCACCGGCCCCCGGCCCGTACGTCCGACCCCGTGCGTCCGGCCGCGCGGGTCCCGCGCAGTACATTCGACGCATGGCGGTACACCTGACGAGGATCTACACCCGGACCGGTGACGACGGTTCCACCGGACTGAGCGACTTCTCGAGGGTCCCCAAGACCGACCCGCGCGTGGTGGCCTACGCCGATTGTGACGAGGCGAACGCCACCATCGGTCTCGCCCTCGCGCTCGGCGGCGACGTACCCGGCGACATCCGGGAAGTCCTCACCACGATCCAGAACGACCTCTTCGACGCCGGCGCAGATCTGTCCACGCCCGTGGTCGACGATCCCGAGTACCCGCCGTTGCGCATCGCCCAGGACTACATCGACGCCCTGGAGCGCTGGTGCGATTCCTTCGGCGCCGATCTCCCTGCGCTCGACTCGTTCATCCTGCCGGGCGGGACACCCCTCGCCGCACTGCTGCACCAGGCACGAACGGTCACCAGGCGGGCGGAACGGTCGGCGTGGGCCGCGGTCGCCACCCATCCGGATGACACCAGCGTGCTGCCGGCGAAGTACCTCAACCGGCTGTCGGATCTGTTGTTCATCCTGTCGCGGGTCGCGAACCGCACGACCGCGGACTCACCCGGTGACGTCAAATGGGTGCCTGGCGGTAGCCGGCAACGGCCCCCGGCGAAGAAGCGATCCTAGGCGCTCTTGCGCCGCTGCGATCTCGCGGACTGACGGGATTCCAGCCAGGACTGGAACGCTGTCACCGCGCCCGGCCCCATGGCCAGTTCGTAGTCGTCATCGGCCTGGCCTGCGGTCTGGACCTGCAGGATGAGCATGCCGTCCAGGATCTCGGTCTCGGTTCCTTCGGGCGCGCGACGACCGGAGATCTCCATCCCCTGTCGTGCGAACGTCACGTTCGGTCCGGGCTTGAGGGACGTGAGGCGGTAGTACCGCAGCGAGTTGTCGCTGTAGTGCACCGTGCCGTGCCGCCATCCCTCGTCGACCGCCGCGGGCACGGTGCGCAGCAGGACCGGCGTGCCGGCACGCCGAAGCTGGGCGAGGCGAATGATCAGGAGCGCACACACCAGGACCGCCACCGCCAGCAGCACACTGAGCAACACGACCGCCAGCGACATCACCTACTCCTTCGTCCGGTCACCGCGTGCGAACGAAGCGTCGAACCCGGTAGGGCTCAAGACGGCTTGGGCTGCGCGCACGCGGGACAGGGGGCTGTGATCACAAGCATGCCAGAACCTGCACATGAGACGCCAAACGGCCTCGGCCGGCCACCGGGGTGATCCCGGTGGCCGGCCGAGGCCGGTCGTTGACCCGAACCGCTCGCGCGGTCCGTTCTAGCGTGAAAGGTGTTGTGCCGCAGTCAAACGCGCGTGAGCACGGTGGTACTCCGGCGAATCCGGCTCCGCTTCGTCGAGCGCGGTCTTCTCCGCGTTGACGTCGACGTCGTCAGCCCAGTCGGCAGACTCCGCCAGCACCGTGACGGCTTCGCCGGTGACGGAGAGGAATCCGCCCTCGACCGCTGCCGCGCGACGGTTGCCGTTCTCCTCGACGATCACCACGAAGCCACCCGGGACCAGCTGGCCCAGGAGCGGCTCGTGGTTGGCCAGGACACCCAGCTCACCGACGGTGGTCTGCGCGATCACGAACGTGGCCTCTCCCGAGTACAGGCTCTGATCCGCGGAGACAACCTCCACGTGGAAGGACTTCTCAGCCATGGCGAATCGCTACTTTCCGCTGATCTTGGCGGCGGCGGCCTCCACGTCGTCGAGTCCACCGCAGCTGTTGAACGCCTGCTCGGGCAGGTGGTCGAACTCGCCCTTGGCGACACGGTCAAAGGCCTCGATGGTGTCGGCGAGCGGAACGACCGAGCCCTTCTGGCCGGTGAACTTCTCGGCGACGAGGAAGTTCTGGCCGAGGAACTTCTGGATACGGCGAGCGCGCTGCACCGTGACCTTGTCCTCTTCGGAGAGCTCGTCCATACCGAGGATGGCGATGATGTCCTGCAGTTCCTTGTACTTCTGCAGGATGCGCTTGACCTCGTTGGCGACGCGGAAGTGCTCGTCGCCCACGATCGACGCCTCGAGGATGCGCGAGGTCGAGGTCAGCGGGTCCACGGCGGGGTAGATACCCAGCTGTGAGATCGGACGCGAGAGCTCGGTGGTCGCATCGAGGTGCGCGAACGTGGTGGCCGGCGCCGGGTCGGTGTAGTCGTCGGCGGGGACGTAGATCGCCTGCAGCGAGGTGATCGAGCGGCCCTTGGTCGACGTGATGCGCTCCTGGAGCTCACCCATCTCGTCGGCCAGCGTCGGCTGGTAACCGACCGCGGACGGCATACGACCGAGGAGGGTCGAGACCTCCGAGCCGGCCTGCGTGAAGCGGAAGATGTTGTCGATGAAGAGCAGCACGTCCTGGTGCTTCACATCGCGGAAGTACTCCGCCATGGTCAGCGCCGACAGAGCCACGCGCATACGCGTGCCCGGCGGCTCGTCCATCTGACCGAACACCAACGCGGTGTCCTGGAGAACGCCCATCTCCTCCATCTCGAGGTGGAGGTCGGTGCCCTCACGGGTGCGCTCGCCGACGCCGGCGAACACCGACGTACCGGAGAACTCACGCGCAATACGCGTGATCATCTCCTGGATGAGCACGGTCTTGCCGACACCGGCACCACCGAACAGACCGATCTTCCCGCCCTTGACGTACGGGGTCAGCAGGTCGATGACCTTGATGCCGGTCTCGAGGATCTCGGTCTTGCCCTCGAGCTCGTCGAAGGCCGGCGGCTTGCGGTGGATGCTCCACTGCTCGCCGTCGCGGCCGAGGCCCGGGCTGTCGAGGCAGTCGCCGAGGGCGTTGAAGACGTGACCCTTCACGACGTCACCGACCGGCACGACGATCGACTTGCCGGTGTCGGACACCGCCGCGCCGCGGACCAGGCCGTCGGTCGGCTGCATCGAGATGGTGCGCACCAGGTTGTCGCCGAGGTGCTGGGCGACCTCGAGGGTCAGCGTCTTGGCGACCGAGGAGAGCGCGACCTCGGCGTGCAGGGCGTTGAACAGTTCAGGAATCGAGCCCCGCGGGAACTCGACGTCGACCACGGGGCCGATGATGCGGACGACCCGCCCGTCGGCGGAACCCGCCGACTGCGCGGAGGGGGTTTCTACTGCTGCGGTCATGGTGCTTGGGTCACTTCCTCTTTATCGAAGTATGGGTTCTCGTCGGTCCGGACTCGACTGGCGCAGACGGCTAGTTCGCCAGTGCGCTCGAGCCGCCGACGATCTCGCTGATTTCCTGGGTGATCTGGGCCTGGCGGAGCTGGTTGGCCTCGCGCGACAACGACTTGGACAGGTCCTCGGCGTTGTCGGTCGCGGCCTTCATCGCGGTACGGCGCGCGGCCGACTCCGATGCCGACGAATCCAGCAGTGCCGCGTAGACCCGCGTCGCCACGTACTTCGGCAGCAGCGCGTCGAGCAGCGTCTCGGCCCCGGGTTCGAAGGTGTAGTTGCGCGACGGCGTGTCGTCGGACGAATCGTCGTCGGTCGACACGACCAGCGGCGCGACCCGCCGGACCTCCGGCACCTGCGCCAGCATCGACTGGAAGCGCGTGTACACGAGGTGCAGCTCGTCGACGCCCTCGAGGCTGCCGTCGCCGCCCGGGCGCTCGACCTCGGTGCCCGACCCGGCCACGAAGAGATCCACGAGGAAGCTCGTCGCGGTCGCGGCGTCCGAGTACTGCGGGGACTCCGAGAAGCCCGTCCAGGAATCGGCGACCTCGAGACCCCGGAAGCCGAAGAACCCCACGCCCTTGCGTCCCATGACGAACAGGACGGCTTCCTTGCCCTCCTCGCGCAGGAGCGCGATGAGTTCGCGGGTCGCCTTCAGCACGTTGGCGTTGTAGCCGCCGCACATACCGCGATCGCTGGTGACGACCAGGATCGCGGCGCGCTTCGGGTTCTCCCGCTCGTTGAGCAGCGGGTTGTCCAGCGAACCCGAGTTGCTCGCCAGCTCGGAGAGCACGGCGGTCATCTCCTGCGAGTACGGCTTGGCCGCGGCCACCCGTCCCTGGGCCTTGGTGATGCGCGAAGTCGCGATCAGTTCCTGCGCCTTGGTGATCTTCTTGGTCGACTGGACCGACCGGATGCGTGAGCGCAGCTCACGAATGCTGGCCATGAGCCCTCACCCCTTCCTTATCGCAATGTCCGTTGACGTCTGAGATCACTTGCGGATCTTGATCTCTTCGTTCTCGACGTTGTCGGCATCCATCGCCTCGGCCTCGGCCTCGTTGACGACACGACGGCCGTCGTGGGTGAGGTAGCCGTTCTTGAACTTGTTGGTCTCGGCGATCAGGGCCTCGGCCTGGTCGTCGGTGAGGACCTTGCCGCCGGCGATCGAGTCGTAGACACCGGTCGCGTTGTGGTGCAGGTGGCTCAGCAGCTGGGTCTCGAAGTTGCGCACGTCGTCGACCGGGACCGAGTCGTAGTGGCCTTCACCGCAGAGGTAGATCGAGACGATCTGGTCCTCGACCGAGAAGGGGGTGTACTGGTCCTGCTTGAGCATCTCGACCCAGCGGGCACCGCGCTCGAGCTGCGCCTTGGACGCGTCGTCGAGGTCGGAGGCGAAGGCCGAGAAGGCCTCCAGCTCACGGAACTGGGCCAGCTCCAGACGCAGCGAGCCCGACACCTTCTTGAGGCCCTTGGTCTGTGCAGCACCACCGACGCGCGACACCGAGGTACCGACGTTGATGGCGGGACGGACACCCTTGTTGAAGAGGTCCGACTCCAGGAAGACCTGACCGTCGGTGATCGAGATGACGTTGGTCGGGATGAACGCCGAGACGTCGTTGGCCTTGGTCTCGATGATCGGCAGACCGGTCATCGAGCCACCGCCGAGCTCGTCGGACAGCTTCGCGCAACGCTCCAGCAGACGGGAGTGCAAGTAGAAGACGTCACCCGGGTATGCCTCGCGGCCCGGCGGGCGACGCAGCAGCAGCGAGATCGCGCGGTAGGCCTCGGCCTGCTTGGTCAGGTCGTCGAACACGATGAGGACGTGCTTGCCCTGGTACATCCAGTGCTGGCCGATGGCCGAGCCGGTGTAGGGCGCCAGCCACTTGAAGCCGGCCGAGTCCGAGGCAGGAGCCGCGACGATGGTGGTGTACTCCATCGCGCCGGCCTCTTCGAGCGCCGACTTGACGCCCGCGATGGTCGAGCCCTTCTGACCGATCGCGACGTAGATGCAGCGAACCTGCTTGGCGGGGTCGCCGGTCTCCCAGTTGGCCTTCTGGTTCAGGATGGCGTCGATGCAGACCGCGGTCTTGCCGGTCTTGCGGTCGCCGATGACGAGCTGACGCTGTCCGCGGCCGATGGCGGTCATCGCGTCGATGGCCTTGATGCCGGTGGCGAGGGACTCCTCGACCGGCTGGCGCTCGAGCACCGATGCGGCCTGCAGCTCGAGGACGCGCTGCTCGTCGGCCTCGATGTCGCCCTGGCCGTCGATCGGGGCGCCCAGCGGGTTGACGACGCGTCCGAGAAACGCATCGCCGACGGGCACGGAGAGCACGTCGCCGGTACGGCTGACCTGCTGGCCTTCTTCCAGGGACTCGTAGTCACCCAGGATGACGGCGCCGATCTCGTCCTCGTCGAGGTTCAGCGCGACGCCGAGGACGCCGCCCGGGAACTCGAGGAGCTCGTTGGCCATTGCGCTCGGAAGGCCGCTGACGTGAGCGATGCCGTCCGACGTATCGGTGATGATGCCGACCTCGTCACGCGACGCTTCGGCTTCGAACGACGAGACGTACTGCTCGATCGCTCCCTTGATCTCGTCTGGTGAGATCGTCAACTCCGCCATGGGTTCTCGTCTTTCCTTTGATGTGGCTCTGAGACTCAAAGGCTCTGAGCTCTGGGGCTTCGTGGGTTCGGGTGGTCGGGTGAGGAGCTCGTCAGCGCGGCAGTGTTTCCGCGGCCTTGGCCAGTCGCGTCGCGACATCGGCGTCGATGACCTCGTCGCCGACACTGATCCGGAGACCGCCGAGCAGCTCCGGCGCGACCTCGGTCTGCACCGAGATGGTCCGACCGTAGATTCCGCCGAGCACGCTCGACAGTCGATCGATCTGGGCGTCCGACAGCGGTGAGGCGGACACCACGTGGGCGACCGACTCGCCGCGACGGGCGGCGGCCAGCTCGGCGAGCTGATCGACCGCGACGTCCGCGGCCTGGCCGTGCAGCAGGCGCACGGTCGAGGACAGCAGCGTCCAGGTGTGGGTGCCGACCTTGTCGCCGACCAGCTTCTGGAGCAGATCGACGCGCTTGTCGGCGTCCTTGCCGTGGTCCGACAGCAGCGAGGAGAGCTGCGGGTTGGCCTCGAGGACTCGGCTCACACGGAAGAGCTCGTCCTCGACCTGCTCGATGACCCCGTCGCGTTCGGCGGCGGTGAGCACGATCAGGGAGTTCTGGCGGCGCAGGCCGACGACGAAATCGCTCGACGACGACCACCGCTGGCTCGACGCGGTCGCGAGGACCTCGACGACGACCGGGGCGACCTTGCCGTCGAACAGCCGGTGCACCATGGCCTTCTTGCCCTCGGGGTTCTCGTCGTCCTCGACCAGGCGCTTGCGCAGCACCGGGTTCTCGCCGAGAAAGTTGATCGCCGCGGTGAGGTCACCCGATGCGGCGGCCAGTGCCGAACCGTCGAGATCGAGTGCCGCCGAATCGAACTGCTCCGACACGGCCAGTGCGGCATCGCGACTGGCGGCACGCATTGCGTGCAGCCCGACGAGCGAGGCGCTGGAGGCGACGGAGTTCGACGTACCCGCCGACATCTCCTCCAGTTCGTCGATGACCCGGTCGACGCTCGCCGCCTGGGCGGAGTCGTCGGCCAGGTGGTTGCGCACCAGTTCGCCGGCCTTGTCGACGGCGGTGAGTCCGAGATCGGTACGCAACTGGCGGACCAGGTTGGCGCGCACCAGGGCGACCTGGTTGCGGCCGTGCTCGGAGATGCGCTTGACCTCGTGATCGGCCTGCGCGCGGATGTCGGAGGTGATCGCCTCGGCGTCGGCCTCGGCGTCCTTCTTCAGCTGCTCGGCCTCGGCCTTGGCCTCGGCGACGGCCTTCTCACGCGCCTGCTTGCCGTCGGCGACGCCCTTGGCAGCGGCCTCGCTCTCGGCGAGCTGCTGGCGCACCGTCTCCTGTCGATCTGTCATCATCTTCTGCACCGGCGGGCGGACGTACTTCCACAGCAGGAAGATGATGACCGCGAAGCCGAAGAGCTGAGCGATGAAGATCGCGGGGTCGAACGCAGCACCGATGTCGTGGAGCCAGGTGCCGATGGGCCCCTGGTCGGATTCGGTCTCAGTGTTGGCAGCCATGATCAGTTCACCGCTCCGCTCGTCGATCGGGTATCGGAAAGAGTGGCCGAGTCGACACCGAGCACACGCGCCGCAAGCGTCTTGGCGAGTGCGTCCACATCAGCTGCAGCCGTCGAGGCGGCCTGCTCACCCTGCGTCGCCAGCTCGGAGCTGGTCGACTGCAGAGCGGCGTCGGCCTCGGCGGTCGCTGCATGCTTCATCTCGTTCAGCTGTTCACGACCCTGGGCGCGAGCGTCGTCGCGCTTGGCGGTGGCCTCACCGCGCGCTTCCTTCAGGAGCGAACGGAACTGCACGTCCGCATCCTCGAATTCGGCGGCGGCGGTGCGATTGTCCTCCACGGTGCGGTGGATCATCGCGTCCCGCTCCTCGAGGACCTGCTGGATCGGCGGAACCACGAACTTGCGGATGACCAGCAGCAAAATCACGAAGATGAGCAGGACAACGAAGAACGTTCCATTCGGGAGCAGGAAGTTCTCTGCAGCAAGCGTCATTGTGGTGAGGTGTCGTTTCTACTCGGCGACAAAAGGGAGAGCGACGATCAGCCGGCGCTGATCGGGGTGGCGAACACGAAGAGCGCCATGAAGGCCAGGTTGATGAAGTAGGCCGCCTCGACCAGACCGACGGTGATGAAGAACGGGGTGAACAGGCGACCCTGTGCCTCGGGCTGACGGGCGATACCGGCGATCAGCTGGCTACCGGCCAGACCGTTACCGATACCGGCACCGACGGCGCCACCGGCCATGATCAGGCCGCCACCGATGAGTGCGCCGAGGCCAATCATTGGATCCATTGTGATATTTCCCTTTCGTTGCTGACATCTGGTGTGTCAGGTCTGGAGGTTGCGCCGACAGGTGCCGGAGCAGGTCGTCGTGTTCGGTTGTGGGCGCGGTCGTCAGGTGCCCCGCGCGGGTGCCCGGTGTGGGCGGTCAGTGATCCTCGGTCTCCATCGACTGCGAGAAGTAGAGGATCGTCAGCAGGGCGAAGATGAACGCCTGGATCAGACCGACGAAGAGCTCGAAGGACTTCCAGATCGCGTTGGGCGCCCACATGATGTACGGCGGGAACAGCGCGATGAGGGCGACCATCATGCTGCCGGCGAAGACGTTGCCGAAGAGTCGCAGGGACAGCGAGATCGGCTTGGTGAACTCCTCGATCACGTTGATCGGCGCGAGGAATGCGACGTGTCCCTTGATGATTCGCTTGGGGTGACCCAGCAGGCCGCGAGCCCGGAAGCCGGCGATCTGGTACCAGACGAAGACGAAGAGCGCGAGGGCGTAGGCGAAGTTCACGTCCGCGGCCGGCGGCTTGAGGATCTCGTGGTGGCCGACCTGCAGCGGCAGGATCGACAGCCAGTTGGAGATCAGGATGAAGGTGAACAGCGAAACCGCGAGCGGCAGCACGTACGGCGCGATCTTCATGCCGATGGCGCTCTCGACCTGACCGCGCATCTGGATGGTGATGGCCTCCCAGAAGAGCTGCACGCCGGACGGCACGCCCGTGGAGGTGACCTTCGACTTCAGGTAGAAGGCCAGCGCGAGCAGGATCACCGCCGCGAGAGCGGTCGCGATGATGGTCTCCAGGTTGAAGGTCAGTCCGAACAACTCGAACTTGGTGTAGTGACCCACCTGGATGGCCGGTTCGCCATCCTCTGCGGCAAGGTTGAAGGCGGTCGTCATGGTTGGCTACGAAGTCCTTTCATCACCGGAATGACCGTGTTCAGCACCAAGACCACTTGGCCGATGGCGAGTCCGAACATCGCGCCCAACCCGTCGGGTTGGACCAGGAAAGCCGCCAGCAGCGCGAGTGCCGTGATGGCACCGAGTCGCATGGCGGAGTTGAGAGCAAGTGCGGTTTTGCGCGGGTTGTCGTCGGCGACGACGACGTCGACGGCACGTCGGACGAGGATCGCGTTGACGAAGATCCCGGCGACACCGAGGAGGAAGAACACCGCGAAGAGCGGATGCCCGACGGCGAGCGAGACTGCGGCGACCACCACGACGAACCCGCCCGCGATGAGCGCGGGGCGGCGGAGTCCGGTCGGCGCCTGAGGATAGACGGGGGCCGATTCAGGGGCAGATGCGGTCATGTCCCTCTCCTCAGCTCTCCTACTCCATACCGATGGCACGGGGTACCCGCGTGCGTGCAGCAACACATGGCCGCTGGGCGTCAGCTCGCGTTTGGTGTGACCCTACCAACACCATTCCTGGCGTCTCACCGGGGGTCATACGTGGCAAGAGATGAATCCGGGGCTTTGTGTCCGGATCTGAGCTCTCACCGCCTACTACAGGCGATAGTACACCAGTGTTTACGGTTTCCTTACCTTAGGCCCAGTGGCGGCATTCCCGAAAACACCAGGACCCCGTCTCACCGGTCAGTGATAGGCCTTGGTCGCCGTCCGCAGTTCGGCGAGGCGTCGATGCAGGCGCGGCGCCATCGTCACCAGCATCGCGACGACGAGGCCCGCGCCGAAGGCCGGGGCGACCACCGACAGCGGGAACAGCGTGCTGGCCGCCGCCGAGAACGCGAGCACCCCGACCCACAGATAGATGATCAGCGCGACCCGGCGCTGCGAGTGCCCGAGTTCGAGCAGGCGGTGGTGCAGGTGCATCTTGTCCGGGGTGTAGAAACCGACGCCGGCCCGGGTCCGCCGGATCACCGCCAGCAGCATGTCGAGCATCGGGATGAAGACGACGGCGGCGACGAGGATCAGCGGGGACAGCAGCGTGAAGATATCGGCCGGTCCGTAGGCGTTCACGGCGATACGGCCCGAGGCGCTCGTGGAGGCCGCGGCGAGCAGCAGACCGATCAGCATTGCACCCGAGTCACCCATGAAGATCCGTGCGGGTGAGAAGTTGTGCGGCAGGAATCCGAGGCACGCGCCGGCCAGTGCCACCGAGATGAGGGCCGGGGGGTAGTAGCTGACGTCGCCGCCCTGGTCGCGCAGCAGACCGAGCGAGAACATGCAGATCGCCGCCGCGGCGATGAGTCCCAATCCCGCGGCCAGACCGTCG
Source organism: Gordonia sp. G4 (assembly GCF_057770005.1). Lineage (NCBI taxonomy): Bacteria > Bacillati > Actinomycetota > Actinomycetes > Mycobacteriales > Gordoniaceae > Gordonia > Gordonia sp. G4. Next base: position 3,620,012 of record NZ_CM173442.1, on the reverse strand, counting down.
AGGCCGTCGACGAAGTTGATCGCGTTGATCGTCGCGACCGTGATCGCGACCGTGAGGAGACCGGCCTGCAGCGGGTCGAGCACCAGCGTGCCGATGTCGGCGAACGGGATGTAGAGCTGCAGCCAGCTGATGCCGAGCAGCACCAGGACGCCGGCGGCGGTGAGCTGACCGACGAATTTGGTCAGCGCGTCCAGGCCCCACCGGTCGTCGACGACGCCAACGAGGACGATCACCGTGCCGGCGGCGATCACCGCCGTCATGTCCGTGGTGTAGGCGAATCCGCGATTGAGCGCGGGGAGGTTCGCGGCGAGCGCGATGCCGGCGACCACTCCACCGAACATCCCGAGCCCGCCGAGGCGAGGTGTCGGGATCACGTGCACGTCGCGGACCCGCGGCACGGCGACCGCGCCGGCGCGGATCGCGAAGACGCGGACCGCCGAGGTCAGGAGGTAGGTCATGGCCGCGGCCGTGAGCCCCACGAGCAGGAGCTCGCGCAGGGGGACCCCCGTCCCTCCCCCGTCCGCGGCGGCGGCGAGCAACACCGGTGCGGCACCGGTCATCGCGCCACCACCGGTGTCAGACGGGCAAGGGTCTCTGACATTGCGACCACGCTACCCGTAGGCCAGTGCGGCGATCTCGCGACGGATCCGCTCGTGTGTCTCACGGTCGCGCGTCGACATCGCCGCGGCCATCGCGTCGGCGACGACCGGATGCATCGCGGCGGTCATGCCGCGCTCGGTGGCCACCGGCGTACCGATCCGGATCGCCGATCCCTCGGAGACGGGGCGGGTGTCGAACGGGAGGACCGCCTTGTCGACGACGATCCCGGCCGCGCCGAGCCGGTGCTGCGCCTCCATCCCGGAGATGCCGAAGCCGCTGACGTCGACGACCGCGAGGTGGATGTCGGTGCCGCCGGACACCACCCGGGCGCCCCGAGACGCCAGTTCCGCGGCGAGACCGCGGGCGTTGTCAACCGCACGACGGACGTAGCCGGCGAACTCGTCGGTACCGGATTCCGCGCAGGCGACCGCCTTCGCGGCGACGGCGTGCATCGCGGGACCGCCCTGCACGAACGGGAAGACCGCCTTGCGCAGGGCCTCGCCGTGTTCGGCCCGCGCGAGGATGACCCCGCCGCGCGGACCACGGATCACCTTGTTGGTGGACAGGGTGACGATGTCGGCGTGCGGCACCGGCGAGGGCAGCAGGCCGGCCGCGATGTGCCCGGCGAGATGTGCGGCGTCGACCCAGAGGATGCATTCGGCCTCGTCGGCGATCCGGCGCAGGGACGCAAAGTCGAACGTCCGCGAGTAGGACGCGGCGCCGGCGACGAGGATGCGGGGGCGGTGCACCAGCGCGAGATCCCGGACCTGGTCGTAGTCGACGAGTTCGTCGTCGCGGCGGACCTCGTAGTGCAATGGCGAGAACCACCGGCCGGAGAAGTTCGCCCGAGAACCATGCGTCTGGTGGCCGCCGTGTTCGAGGCGCAGCGCGAGCACCGGGTCTCCGGGCTGGGCGAAGGCGGCATAGACGGCGAGGTTCGCCGCACTCCCCGACAGCGGCTGGACATTGACGTACTCGGCGCCGAACAGCGCGCGGGCCCGTCCGACGGCGAGCTCCTCGAGCTCGTCGGCCACCTCACAACCGCCGTGGTAGCGCGCCCCGGGATACCCTTCCGCATACTTCGCGTCGAAGACCGACGCCATCGCGGCCCGCACCCCGGGCGTCGGCTCGGTCTCGCTGGCGAGCAGCTGCAAGGTGTCGCGGCGCCGGCCGACCTCGCGGCTCACCAGGGCGTCGACCGCGGCGTCACCGGTCGGGGCGCTGCCCGCCTCGACGCCGTGTGGTCCGAACCTCGGCGCGTCGGGGCTCATCGCTCCGCGAGCAGCGCGGCCGGGTCCGTGTCGAGTACGTCGGCGACGGCGTCCGTCGAGACCGCGCCCTCGCGCAGGATGCGCGGACTCGGCCCGGAGACATCGACGATCGTCGACGCCTGCGCGGCCGGCGCCGGGCCACCGTCGAGGTACACCGCGATCTCGTCACCGAGTTGTTCGCGCGCCTCGTCGGCGGTGGTCGCCGGCGGACGCCCCGAGACGTTCGCGCTCGAGACCGCCATCGGCCCCACCTCGCGCAGCACGTCGATCGCGACCGGGTGCAGCGGCATCCGCAGCATGACGGTGCCGTCGGTGTCGCCGAGGTCCCACGCCAGCGAGGGTGCTTGTCGGACAACCAGACTCAGGCCGCCCGGCCAGAAGGCCTCGATCAGGTCGCGGGCAGGCTGCGGCACCGAGAGGACCAGTCCGTCGATCGAGTGCCAAGAGCCGACCAGGACCGGCACCGGCATGTCCCGGCCGCGGTGCTTGGCCGCCAGCAGCGCACCGACGGCGTCGGAATCGAACGCGTCGCATCCGACGCCGTAGAGCGTGTCGGTGGGCATCACGATCAGCCGTCCGGCCTTCGCCGCCCCGACCGCCGCCCGAATCCCCGACGAGCGGTTCTGTGGATCGTTGCAGTCGAAAACAGTGCTCACACGATCATCCTGCCATGCCGCGCTCGGCCGACCCGGCCTGCCGTCGGCGCGCCGTCACGAACCTCGGCCGGCCCGTCAGATCCGTGTGCCGGGTGACTTCCTCGAAGTCGCCGTGCGCGTGCAGGCACGACACGACGGCGTCGGCGGTCGTGTCGTCGTGTTCGATCCCGACGACGCCACCCGGCGTCAGCGTGCGGGCGATGACCGGCACCATCGGCACGATGACCGACATCCCGTCCGCGCCGCCGAAGACCGCGCGAGCCGGGTCGTGGGCGACCTCGGGTCCGACCACGGCGTCGAGCGGCACGTAGGGCGGGTTCGTGACCAGGACCGACACGCTGCCGGCCGGGACGGCTCCCGCGACCTGATCCGGATCGGTGACGTCCGCGGCGACGACGTCGACCCGTGACCCGACGGCCGGTGTCGCGTCGGCGACGTTGCGACGCAACCACACCAGCGCATCCTCGTCGGCCTCGATCGCCACGACCCGCGTCGCCGGACTCATCGCGGCGATGCCGATCGCCAGTGCCCCACTGCCGCTGCAGAAATCAGCCGCGGAATGCGGTCCGGGGGTGGCCCGGAGTCGGTCGACCGCCCATTCGAGGAGATACTCGGTCTCCGGCCGGGGGATGAACACTCCGGGGCCGACGGCCAACTCGACCGGGCCGAAGGCGGCGGTCCCGATGATGTGCTGCAACGGAATCCGCTGCGACCGCAGGTCGATCGCGGACCGGAACGCGCGCGCCGGCGCGTCGTCGATCGCGTCCACCAGCACGAGACGGCCCGCATCGATCCCGAGCACGTGCGCCATCAGCCATTCGGCGTCACGGCGTGCGGAGTCGATCCCGGACGCGGCGAGACGGGCGGTTGCGGCACGCAGTTCGTCCGGCACCGGGGTCGGCCTGCCGGTCACGACACCTATTCCGCTTCCATGCGGGCCTGCCGGTCCGCGGCGACGAGCGCGTCGAGCAGGTTGTCCATGTCACCGGCGAGGACCGCGTCGAGATTGCTGGCCTTGTAACCGATCCGGTGATCGGTGATGCGGTTCTCGGGGAAGTTGTAGGTCCGGATCCGCTCGGACCGGTCCACGGTGCGGATCTGGGCCGCACGACCCTGCGCGGCGGCGGCCTCCGCCTCTTCCTCGGCTGCGGACTGCAGCCGGGCGGCGAGGACCTGCATCGCGCGCGCCTTGTTCTGCAACTGCGAACGTTCGTTCTGGCATGTGACGACGATTCCGGTGGGCAGGTGGGTGATCCGGACCGCCGAATCGGTGGTGTTCACGCCTTGGCCGCCCTTGCCGGACGAGCGGTAGACGTCGATGCGCAGTTCCGATTCGTCGATCGTCACCTCGGCCACCTCTTCGGGCTCGGGGTAGATCAGCACCCCGGCCGCCGACGTGTGGATGCGGCCCTGCGACTCGGTGACCGGCACCCGCTGGACGCGGTGCACACCGCCCTCGAACTTCAGTCGCGACCAGACCCCGTCGCGCACGGCCTCTTTCGACTTGATCGAGAAGGTGGCCTCTTTGTAGCCGCCGAGATCGGACTCGGTCACGCCGAGCACCTGCGCCTTCCAGCCGTGACGCTCGCAGTACTTGAGGTACATCCGGGCCAGGTCCGCCGCGAACAGTGCCGATTCCTCGCCGCCCGCACCGGATTTGATCTCCAGGACCACGTCGTCGGCGTCGTGGGGGTCGCGCGGGGCGAGCAGGTCGGTCAACGTCGCGTCGAGTTCCTCGACGGCCTCTTCGAGAGAGGGGATCTCGGCGGCGAACGACGCGTCATCGGCGGCCAGTTCCCGTGCGGCCTCGAGATCCTCGCGTGCCGCCTTCAACCGGGTGTAGGTCGCCATGACGGGCGCGAGCTCGGCGAATCGCTTACCGACGCGACGGGCCGCGGCGGGATCGTCGTGCAGGGCGGGATCGGCCAGCTGGCGTTCGAGACCCGAGTGCTCGGCCAGGATGTCGTCGATGGCCGAGGGACTCTGCGTACTCATGAAGGCGACCTCACTTGTCGACCGGCGCACGCCGGATGATCGGCGACACCGGGAAGAACTCTGACCGGAAAACACAGCGACGCCCGTCCCGACATCGTCGGGCGGGCGTCGCAGCGGGGTCTACTTGGCGCGCTTGCCGTAGCGCTTCTCGAACCGGGCAACGCGGCCGCCGGTGTCGAGGATCTTCTGCTTGCCCGTGTAGAACGGGTGGCACTGCGAGCAGACCTCGACGTTGATCCGACCGTTGGCAGCGGTGCTGCGGGTCTCGAAGGTGTTGCCGCAGCCGCAGACGACGGTGGTCGTCGCGTACTCGGGGTGGATTCCCTGCTTCATGTCTGACTGTCCCTTTCTGAGGTCGCCGGGTCACCGTCGCTTGTCGACGGTGTGAACCGGAACCGGACTCGACCGATCAGTATGCCACGGGGGCATCACCCGGGAAAAATCCCGGTCACCGCGGTCGCAGGTGCCTCAACGGCAGGCCGCTCGGATCCATTCCCGGCACGGCCACCCGCACTCCACTGCACGTGACGCAGATCGCGATCCTCGTAAGGGTTGCCTAAGTGTAGTACCGTGGCGTCGCCCGCCCTGTCGGCGGCACACGCTCCCCCGCATCCCGTCCCCGAAGGAATCCTCGATGTACGACGCCGCCTCCACCGGCAGCAGCCTCGCAGTCGACACCGCACGGACCTCCCCCGCCCGTCGTACCGGCAAGACGGCCCGATCGCCGTGGAACCGGCGCAATCCCTACCCGGCGACGGTCGTACGGAACGAACTCCTCTCCGGTCCCGGATCGGCCAAGGAGGTCCGGCATCTCGAACTCGATCTCGGCGACAGCGGCATCACCTACGAGCCCGGCGACGGCATCGGCATCGCCCCGACGAACGATCCCGCGCTGGTCGATCTCCTGCTCGCCCGGCTGCGCGCGGTGGGCGACGAGATCATCGCCGACCGCAAGGCGACCTACACCCTGCGCGAGGCACTGACCAGCAGGTACGAGATCGGCGCGCCGTCGAAGTACCTCGTCCGGGTCGTCGCCGAACGCACCGGACACCCCGAACTCGCCCGACTTCTCGACGCCGGTGACCCGCAGGCACTCGACGCGTGGCTCCACGGACTCGACGTCCTCGATCTCCTGGATCTGGACCCGACCTTCACCCCGACTCCCGAGGAACTGCTCGAGGAGTTGAGTCCCCTCGCGCACCGCGAGTACTCGATCTCGTCGAGCCCGCGGGTCCACGGCGACACCGTCCACATCACGATGGCCACGGTGCGCTACCGCGTCGCCGACCGGGATCGCGGAGGTGTGTGCTCGACCCACCTGGCCGACCGCTGCGCGCCCGGCGACACCGTGCCCGTCTTCATCTCCCCCAACAAGAAGTTCCGGCTGCCCGCCGACGACGTCTCGGCCATCATGATCGGCCCGGGCACCGGCATCGCCCCGTTCCGCGGTTTCCTGCATGAGCGGGCCGCGGCCGGCGCACCCGGCGGCAACTGGCTGTTCTTCGGTGACCAGCATCGCGGCCACGACTACCTCTATGCCGAGGAGCTCGACCGGTTCGTCACCGACGGGCTTCTCGACCGGCTCGACCTCGCCTTCTCCCGCGATCAGGAACACAAGGTCTACGTCCAGGACCGGATGCGCGAACACAGCGGTGAGCTGTTCGCGTGGCTCGAGGCCGGCGCGCATCTGTATGTGTGCGGCGACGCCACGACGATGGCCGACGACGTCGATGCGGCGCTGCACGAGATCGTCGCCGAACACGGTGGTCTCGAGCCCGACCAGGCCGCGGCGTACGTCGATCGCCTGCGCGCGGAGAATCGCTACTCTCGCGACGTCTACTGAGATGACCCACTCCGCCGGGGACCATCCGCACGCCCGCAGCGATCTCGAGATCCTGCTGCGGACAGCCGGATTCGCGGACTCCTCGGTGAATCACGACGTCCCCGCGGTCGCCGCGCGCCTGCCCGGCCTGGCCCAGGTCGTCGGCGTGACCGTTGCCGGTCCGGTGATCATGAACGCGGTCGGAGTCCATGACCTCCCGACGACCGTGGGCGGTCCGCTTCGTGTCGACTCGCAGCAGATCGCACTGCGGCTCAACCCCTCTCGCTTGTCGTCGGCGTTGCTCAGCGATCCCGCCGCCCACGTTCCGCCGACCCTGCGACTGTTCGACCACCGCGGCAACACCGCTCACGCCACCTACCTGACGGAGAACTCCGACCGGCTGGCGTTCGAGGCGATGACCTGCACCGGCGCGGCCGCGGTCCTCGATGGGCCCTTCGTGGATTCGCCTGCGCCACAGTGCGTGGACCCGTCCGCCTCGATCGACGACGATCAGGTCGCACAATTCGACGCGGTACTCACCGACGGAGGTGTCGCCCGCCTGGCGGCCCTCGCCCATCTCGACTGCGCGCGTACCGTCCGCGTCGAGACACGTGCGGTGATCGCCGCACTCGAGCACGCAGCGGGACTGGGGATGACCGTGACCTTCGCGACGGCGGCGCCGGGATGCATCCAGATGCGCCAGGACCGTTTCGATGGAGCCCGCGAGCATCGGGGCCAGATGGTGCTGGCATCCGGCAGCACCCGCGTGATGATCAACTTCGACCTCGTCGGCGAATGCTGGGTGACGTGGCCCCGCGGGGTGTGGGACCGCACGGGATCACTCGAGATCTACAGCCGCGGAGGCGAGTGCGCGCTGATCGTGACCCAGACCGGGGCCGTCGCACCGCCGAGTGCTCAGGCGTGGGCCCACTTGGCGGCCGACCTCGCCGGCTGAGAGGGTACCGCGCGAGTCGCGCACCCGTACCGTCTCCCACTGCTTCTCCAAGCCGAGAGAACGACCTGCCCCCTGCTCCTGAGGAGCACCCGAAGCGTGCGGAGGGCGCGTCCAACCCCGCTCCCTGAGGAGCGCCCGGAGCTTGCGGAGGGCGCGTCCAACCCCGCTCCCTGAGGAGCGCCCGGAGCTTGCGGAGGGCGCGTCCAACCCCGCTCCCTGAGGAGCGCCCGGAGCTTGCGGAGGGCGCGTCACGAAGGGTCTTCGCAACCCGTCGTCTCACCAGGACCCTTCGTGACGCTCGCAAGCTCGCTCCTCAGGGAGCAGGGATATGACGCTCGCAAGCTCGCTCCTCAGGGAGCGGGGATATGACGCTCGCAAGCTCGCTCCTCAGGGAGCGGGGATATGCCGGACGAACTCAGTCGTCGTTGTTCCCGCCCGGTGCGGTCTTCTGCACCGTCATCAGGAACTCGATGTTCGTCTTGGTCTTCTTGAGCTGACTGATCAGCAGGTCGATGGCCTGCTGCGAGTCGAGACCCGAGAGCACGCGACGCAGCTTGTGCACGATGGAGAATTCCTCCGGCGACAGCAGCAGCTCGTCCTTACGAGTACTCGACAGGTTGACGTCCACCGCCGGGAACACCCGGCGCTCGGAGATCTTGCGGTCGAGCTTGAGCTCGGCGTTGCCGGTGCCCTTGAACTCCTCGAAGATCACCGTGTCGCCGGTGGAGCCGGTCTCGACGAGCGCCGAGGCGATGATCGTCAGCGACCCGCCGTTCTCGATGTTGCGCGCCGCGCCGAGGAACCGCTTCGGCGGGTACAGCGCGGTCGAATCGACACCACCGGACAGGATCCGACCCGACGCGGGCGACGCGTTGTTGTACGCACGACCCAGACGGGTGATCGAGTCCAGCAGCACCACAACGTCTTTTCCGCTCTCGACGAGTCGCTTGGCGCGCTCGATCGCGAGCTCGGACACCGAGGTGTGGTCTGACGGCGGCCGATCGAAGGTCGAGGCGATGACCTCACCCCGCACCGAACGCTGCATGTCCGTGACCTCCTCGGGACGCTCGTCGACGAGGACGACCATGAGGTGGCATTCGGGATTGTTGGTCGCGATCGCGTTGGCGATGTCCTGCAGGATCGTCGTCTTACCGGCCTTCGGCGGCGACACGATCAGGGCGCGCTGCCCCTTGCCGATCGGCATGATCAGATCGATCACACGGGTGTCGAGTCGTTCGGGGGTGGTCTCCAGCCGCAGGCGCTGGTTCGGGTACAGCGGCGTGAGCTTGTTGAACTCGGGGCGACGCTTGGCCGTCTCGACGTCTCCGCCGTTGACGGTGTCCAGCCGCACCAGCGGGTTGAACTTCTGGCGCTGGTTCTGCTGGTCGCCCTCGCGCGGCACCTTGACCGCACCGGTGATCGCGTCGCCGCGTCGAAGTCCGTTCTTGCGGACCAGGTTCATCGAGACGTAGACGTCGTTCGGACCGGCGAGGTACCCCGAGGTGCGCACGAAGGCGTAGTTGTCGAGCACGTCGAGGATGCCGGCGACGGGCTGCAACACGTCATCGTCGGACACCTGCGGCTCGTTCGGGGTGTCGCGATTCTGGCCGCGACGACGCTCACGGAACCGGCGACCCCGACGGCGACCGCCGCCCTCGCCGTCGTCGTCCTGACCACCGTCGCGGTTCTGGTTGCCGTCGCGGTTCTGCTTGTCGCGATTCTGGCCCCCGTCGCGATTCTGGTTGTCGCGGTTCTGGCCCCCGTCGCGATTCTGGTTGTCGCGGTTCTGGTTGCGGTTGCGCCGAGTGCGCTGGTCGTTGCCGTCGGAGTCACCCGCGGCCTCGCCCGAGCCGTCACGGCCGCGGCGTCGCTCGCGTCCCGCACCGGTCTCCGACGAGTCGGTCTCGGAAGCGCTGCCGCCCTTGGGTGCATCCCCGGCCTGGGCCTCGGACTTCGCCGCGTCGGCGCCGTTCCTCGAGCCGTCGGCCTGGGTGGCAGCCGGGTTGTTCGTTGGTCCCGTAGCGTCGGCGTTCGCGGTCTCGGTGGACGACGCCTCGGCCGGTGCGTCGGCGGCAGCGGCCTTGCGGCCGGCGCCGCGCTGGGTGCGCGCGCCGCTCCGGGGGCGTCGTTCTTCTCGGTCGAGTCCGCCCCGGCCGTTGCCGGGGAGTCGCCGATGGTCAGTTGGTCGTCGTTCGTCGCCGGCTTCGACGTGCCGGCCTTCGACCGGGCGGGAGCGCTCTTCGCGGCCGGGGCGTCGCCACCCGCCTGGCGCTCCTTGATCGCGGCGATCAGATCGCCCTTGCGCATCCCGGAGGTGCCCTTGATGCCGAGTTCACCGGCGACCGTCCGCAGTTCGCTGAGCACCATGCCGGACAGGCCGGTTCGTGCACGTGTCTTGGTGGCCGGTCGTCCCGAGTCGGGGCCGGCCGAACCCGCGGATTCCTGCTCGGCAGGTGCGGTGATCAGGTCCGTATCGGTCACGGAAGTCCTTTCGTTCCTCCCGCAGACGAGAACTGCGTGAGGTCTACGTTTCCCTGCTTCTGTGCGCTAGGGAGTCCGTCCGCGGTGGACGGTGAGAATGTGTGGTCCGCTGCGAGCGTGCCCGGAAACACCTGCGCTTCGGCACCGTCGACAGAGATCCATGACCCCGGCCCGGATACACAGCCGGTCATCTCCGATCGGTGAAGGATGAGAAGCGGCAGGACAAGCCTGCGCGGCTAGACCAGAATATGGTAACCCCGTTCGCATGATAGGGGCAACACGCCGGAAGCGCCAAATGAATGCGCATTCACTCCGGCGGTCGTGCGGACGACGCCGATCAGCCGACGGTGATCTCGACGCCGCCGGCGACGGCGACCGACCGGGCGTCGAATCCGAGGCCCTGCGCCAGCTGACGGATCTCGGCGGGCACCGGCGCCGTACCGAGCACCAGGACGGTCGGTCCCGCTCCGGACACGGTCGCGGCATGTCCACGCGCACGCAGCGCGCTGACCAGATCGTGCGTCGGCGCCATCGCCGACGCCCGGTACGGCTGGTGCAGCCGATCCTGGGACGCGGCCATGAGGTTGCGCGGATCGGTGGTCAGCGCGACGACGGCGAGGGCCGACCGGCTCAGGTTGAACACGGCGTCGGCGCGCGGGACCGAATCCGGGAGCAGTCCGCGGGTGAACGACGTCGACGACTCGGTGTCGGGCACGAAGACCGTTGCGTAGATGTCGGGGTGCACCCGGAGGCGGTGCGCGTGATACGAGGCGACGCCGTCGGCCGATTCGGTCCACGTGACGACCGCCGAGCCGAGCACGCTCGCGGCCGCGTTGTCGGGGTGGCCCTCGAATTCGCTGGACAGTTGTACCAGTTCGTCGGCCGAGAGCCCCGGACCGAGGCCGGCGGCCGAGATCAGGCCCGACGCGGCGGCGAGACCCGACACCGCGGCGGCGGCGGACGAACCCAGACCCCGCGAATGCGGGATCCGGTTGACGCAGCGCAATGTCAGACCGGGGGCCCGCAGCCCGGCGTGTGCCAGTCCGCGGGTGAGCGCCCGCACCACGAGGTGCGAGTCGTCGCGGGGCACGGCGTCGGCGCCCTCACCCTCGACCTCGAGGGTGACGCCATCCGGGACCGTCTCGACGATCACCTCGTCGTAGATTCCGAGAGCTATTCCGAGACAGTCGAATCCGGGCCCCAGATTGGCACTGGAGGCGGGCACGCGGACCCTCGTCGAGAGCCCTACCGGCACCGTTCCCGCGGCAGCCGCCGCGGACCCGGCCCCGTCAGCCGACACCGAGAGCATTCGCGACCGCCACCGGGTCCACCGGAATGGCCTCGACCGCCGGGATGCCCGCCAGCGCGGTGTCGGGGTCCTTCAGACCGTTGCCGGTGACCGTGCACACCACGGTCGAGCCCCGCCCGATCCAGCCGTCGGCACTCGCGGCGAGCAGACCCGCGACGCTGGCCGCCGACGCCGGCTCGACGAACACGCCCTCCTTGCCGGCGACGAGGCGGTAGGCCTCGAGCAGCTTCTCGTCGGTGGCCGCCAGGAACTGCCCGTTCGACTCGTCCTTCGCGGCGACGGCCTGGTTCCAGCTGGCCGGGGAGCCGATGCGGATGGCGGTGGCGACGGTCTCCGGGTCCTTCACCGGCGCACCGTTCACCAGCGGCGCGGCGCCGGCGGCCTGGACACCGAGCATGCGCGGCACCGACGACGAGACGCCGTCGGCGTGATACTCCTTGTAGCCCTTCCAGTACGCGGTGATGTTGCCCGCGTTGCCGACCGGCAGAGCGTGGACGTCGGGGGCACGGCCCAGCACGTCGACGATCTCGAAGGCGGCGGTCTTCTGACCCTCGATCCGCGCCGGGTTGACCGAGTTCACGAGTTCGATCTCGGTGAACTCGGCGGTCGCCTTGCGCGCGAGTTCGAGACAGTCGTCGAAGTTGCCCTCGACCTGGATGATCTTGGCGCCGTGCATGACCGCCTGCGCGAGCTTGCCCATCGCGATCTTGCCCTGCGGGATCAGGACCGCGCAGGTGATCCCGGCCCGGGTGGCGTATGCGGCGGCTGATGCCGAGGTGTTGCCCGTGGATGCGCACAGGACCGCGGTCTTGCCGTTGTTGACCGCGTTGCTGACGGCCATCGTCATGCCGCGGTCCTTGAACGAACCGGTGGGGTTGAGGCCCTCCACCTTGAGGTAGACCTCGCAGCCGGTCAGCGACGACAGATGCGGCGCACTGATCAGCGGGGTGCCACCCTCGAGCAGCGTGACGACCTTCCAGTCGTCGGCGACGGGCAACCGCGACCGGTAGGCCTCGATGAGGCCCGGCCACGCGCGGTGCACAGGCGTAGAAGTCGCTTCAGTCATCGGTACCTTCCAATCGCAAAACACTCGACACCTTGATGACGGCGTCCATGTCTTCGAGCGCCGCAACACAATCCGATTGAGCTCGGTCGGGGGCGCGGTGGGTGACCAGGATCAGGCGGGCGTCGTCGCCCGCGCCCTCCTGGCGCACCGCGGCGATGCTGACCGACCGCTTCGAGAACTCCCCCGCGACCTGCGCCAGCACGCCGGGCTTGTCGGCCACCCGCATCGAGACGTAATACCGCGTGAACACGTCGTCGATCGGGGCGACGGGCAGGGAGGCGTAGGTCGACTCGAGCGGTCCGCGCCCGCCGTGCACGCGGTTGCGGGCGGCCATGACCATGTCGCCGAGAACCGCGGATGCCGTCGGTGATCCCCCGGCACCCTGCCCGTAGAACATCAGCCGCCCGGCGTTCTCGGCTTCCACGACGACGGCGTTGAACGCGCCGTTCACGGTCGCCAGCGGGTGGGTCAGCGGAATCAGCGCGGGGTACACGCGCGCCGAGATCCGTTGCGCGCCATTGGCGTCGCGGACGCGCTCGCAGATCGAGAGCAGTTTGATCGTGCAGTCGAACTTCTTGGCCGCGACCAGGTCCGCGGACGTGACCGAGGAGATGCCCTCGCGGTGCACATCGGCCGCCGTGACCCGCGTGTGGAAGGCGATCGAGGCGAGGATCGCCGCCTTGGCCGCGGCGTCGTAGCCCTCGACGTCGGCCGTCGGATCGGCTTCGGCATATCCGAGGCGGCCGGCCTCGGCGAGGGTGTCGGCGTAGTCGGCGCCCGTCTCGTCCATCGCGGAGAGGATGAAGTTGGTGGTGCCGTTGACGATGCCGTTGACCCGCTCGACGGTGTCGCCGGCCAGCGACTGCATCAGCGGACGGATGACCGGGATGGCGCCGGCGACCGCGGCCTCGAAGTAGAGGTCCACCTTGGCATCTGCCGCGGCGGTCGCGAGTTCGCCGGTGTATTCGGCGAGGAGCGCCTTGTTCGCCGTCACCACCGACTTGCCGCTCTCGAGCGCCGACCGGATCAGACCGCGGGCCGGGTCGATGCCGCCCATCAACTCGACGACGATGTCGACGTCGTCGCGCGCGACGAGTGCCGCCGGGTCGTCGGTCAGGAGATCCTGCGCGATCTTGCGGGGACGGCCGAGATCCCGCACCGCGACGCCGCGGATCTCCACGGGAGCCCCGACGCGCGCCCGGAGGTCGTCGGCGTTGTCGGTGATGATGCGCACCACCTCGGCACCGACATTGCCCATGCCGAGCACCGCGACACCGATGGTGCGCGAGTCCGCATCGGTTGCGCCACTTGTGTTCTGCACGGATTCGGTCACAGGCCCACCTCCAGGCTGAGGAAGTCGTCGATGGTCTCCCGGCGCAGCAGTAGCCGGGCGTTCCCGTCGGCCACCGCCACCACGGGCGGTCTCATGGTCATGTTGTATCGGCTCGACATCGAGTAGCAGTAGGCACCGGTCGCCGCCACCGCGATCAGGTCGCCGGGGCCGAGATCCTCCGGCAGCCAACAGTCCTTGATCACGATGTCGCCGCTCTCGCAATGCTTTCCCACGACCCGGCACACCACCGCACGGGCCTCCGACACCCGGGACACGAGCCGCACGTCGTATTCGGCGTCGTAGAGAACGGTGCGGATGTTGTCGCTCATGCCGCCGTCGACGGAGACGTAGCGTCGTACGGCGCCGCCGCCCAGTGCGACGTCCTTCACGGTGCCGACGCGATACAGCGTGATCGTGCCGGGACCGGCGATGGCGCGGCCCGGTTCGACGGCGATGGTCGGCATGGGCAGCCCGAGTGCTGCCGACTCCCGCTCGACGATCGCCGCGAGCGTCTCCGCCACCTTCTGCACCGGCAGCGGACGCTCGTCGGGGAGGTACGAGATCCCCAGTCCGCCACCGAGATCGACGACCGACATCTGCGCGGTCTTCTCGACACCGAACTCGCCGACGACGTCGCGGAGCAGTCCGAGCACCCGGTGGGCGGCCAGCTCGAATCCGTCCATGTCGAAGATCTGCGACCCGATGTGGCTGTGCAGACCCACGAGCCTGAGGTTGTCGGTCGCGAAGACCCGCCGGATGGCTTCCATCGCGATCCCACCGGCGAGCGAGAATCCGAACTTCTGGTCCTCGTGTGCGGTCGAGATGAACTCGTGGGTGTGCGCTTCGACACCGACGGTCACGCGCACCAGCACGTCGGCGACGACACCGCGTTCGCCGGCGATCACGTCGAGCCGATCGATCTCGATCATCGAGTCGAGGACGACGTGCCCGATCCCGGCGTCGACCGCAGCGCGCAGCTCGTCGACGCTCTTGTTGTTGCCGTGCAATGCGATTCGCTCCGGCGGGAAACCGGCGCGCAGTGCGATGGCGAGTTCACCACCGCTGCAGACGTCCAGGGACAGCCCCTCGTCGTCGACCCAGCGCGCGATCTCGGTACTCAGGAACGCCTTCGACGCGTAGTGCACTCGCCCGTACGGGCCGAACGCCGCCATCATGTCCCGGCAGCGCGACCGGAAGTCGGCCTCGTCCACGACGAACGCCGGCGTCCCGAACTCTTCGGCGAGCTGACTCACCGGCACGCCGGCCAACCGTAGCTCGCCCGATTCGTCGCGGGATGCGTTGCGCGGCCACACCTGTGCGGGGATGGCGGCGAGCACCGCCGGGTCGTTCGGACGCTCGGCGAGATGGGGTGCGGCCAGCAGTTCGGCGTGCCGGGGGCCGGCGGGGTGTGCGTTCACATCTGCTCCGGCGCGGTGACGCCGACGAGCCCCAGGCCGTTGGCCAAGACCTGACGGGTGGCCTCGCACAGGGCGAGCCGGGCCCGGTGGATGTCCGCCGGTTTCTCGTCACCCTGCGGCAGGACACGGCACTTGGCATAGAACCGGTGGTAGGTGCCGGCGAGGACCTCGAGGTAGCGACAGACCCGGTGCGGTTCGCGCAACGTGGCGGCGGTCGCGACGACATCGTCGAAATCGCCGATGGTGCGGATCAATTCGCCCTCGGCGGGATCGTCGAGCAGGTCGAGATGGTCCAGCGACGACACGACCCCGAGGTCAGCGGCGTTGCGGGCCAGTGCGGACATCCGCGCGTGGGCGTACTGCACGTAGTACACCGGGTTGTCGTTGGACTGTTTGGTGAGCAGGTCGAGATCGATGTCGATGTTGACGTCGACCGACGAGCGGATCAGCGAATAGCGCGCGCCGTCGACGCCGACCGCGTCGACGAGGTCGTCGAGCGTGATGACCGTGCCGGCACGCTTGCTCATACGGACCGGCGTGCCGTCGCGCACGAGGTTGACCATCTGGCCGATCAGCACCTCGACGGTGGCCGGGTCGTCGCCGAGCGCCGCCGCCGCGGCCTTGAGCCGGCTGATGTACCCGTGGTGATCGGCGCCGAGCATGTAGATGCAGAGGTTGAAGCCGCGGTTGCGCTTGTCACGGTAGTAGGCGATGTCGCCCGCGATGTAGGCGGCGTTGCCGTCGCTCTTGAGGACCACACGGTCCTTGTCGTCACCGAACTCGGTGGACCGCAGCCACCACGCGCCGTCCTTCTCGTACAGGTTGCCATTGGCCTTGAGCTCGCCGATGCACTCGTCGACGAGGCCGGTGGCGAACATCTTGTCCTCATGGGTGAAGACGTCGAAGTCGGTGCCGAAGTCGTGGAGGCTCTGCTTGATGTGGGTGAACATCAGGTCCACCCCGACCGAACGGAACGTCTCGAGGCGGTCGGCGTCGGGCTGCGACAGCACCTCGGGGACCGTCTCGACGACCTTGGCGGCGATGTCGGCGATGTAATCGCCCGCGTACCCGTCCTCCGGGGTCTCCTCACCCAGTGCGGCCGCCTCCAGCGACCGGGCGAACCGGTCGATCTGGGCGCCGTGGTCGTTGAAGTAGTACTCCCGCGTGACCGCTCCGCCACGGGCGGCGAGAACACGTCCGAGTGCGTCACCGACGGCGGCCCAGCGTGTACCGCCGAGATGGATGGGTCCGGTCGGGTTGGCCGAGACGAATTCGAGGTTGATGACCGACCCGGCGAACTCGTTCCCACGGCCGTAGTCCGCACCGCGCGCGAGCACGGCTGCGACGACGGTGTTCTGCGCGGCGGCACCGAGCCAGACGTTGACGAATCCCGGACCGGCGACCTCGGTCTTGGAGATGCCCTCGGCATCCGCGAAGGCCTCCGCGAGCCAGCCC
Organism: Gordonia sp. G4; assembly: GCF_057770005.1. NCBI lineage: Bacteria > Bacillati > Actinomycetota > Actinomycetes > Mycobacteriales > Gordoniaceae > Gordonia > Gordonia sp. G4. The sequence goes on along the minus strand of NZ_CM173442.1, from coordinate 3,603,651 downwards.
GCGAGTTCGCGCGGGTTCACGCCGAGTCGCTTGCCCATCTGCAGGGCGACGTTGGTGGAGTAGTCGCCGTGGTCAGCGTGACGGGGGCGCTCGACGACGATGGAGTCGGGCACCAGGTTCTCGTCCAGTCCGCGGTCACGGACCACGGTCAGGGTCACGGCGCGCAGCAGCGCGGCCAGGTCGGCGGGAGTCACAGGACATCATCCTATTGGCCGTTGCCTGATCACCGACAATCGCACCCCGCTCGACCCACGGGGCCCACCAGTACACTCGTGGGCGCCGAGCGCGTGCCGGGGCATTCCGCCCGCCCGCCCGGCGCCCGCAGTCGGATGAGGAAAGAAGTCAATGGCGCGCAAACCAGGGGCGAACGTCCCCAAGTCCCGCAAACGAGCAGGCTCGGTTCCCTCGGCGACGGGACGGCAAATCGACTGGATGCTGATCGGTGCCGTCGTGGTGGTCATCGGTCTCATCGCGGGTCTCGCGATCTACCTCGTCCCCAAGTTCAACGAGCAGCGCGCCGAACAGAAGGACGACGTCGCCGTCGAGTCGGTGTCGGAGTTCGTGCCCACCCCGCAGAAGCCGGACCCGGCGTCCGACATCCCCGGTGTGACGAAGCGGTACTACGAGGCCGCCCGCCACGTCACGGCCGACCAGCGCGTCGCCTATGACCAATCGCCGCCGTTCGGTGGTCCCCATGACGAGATCTGGGCGACCTGCACCGGCGTCGTCTACCCGAATCCGCTGCGCTCGGAGAACGCCGTTCACGCGCTCGAACACGGCGCGGTGTGGATCACCTACAACCCGGACACGATCTCCCCGGAGGACCTCGACTACCTCAAGCAGCTCGTCCGCGGTGAGCAGTACCTGTTCCTGTCGCCCTACCCCGGACTCGACAAGCCGCTGTCCCTGCAGAGCTGGGGCCACCAGCTCAAGCTGGACTCCGCCGGCGACCCGCGTGTCAACCAGTTCATCACCGCGTTGCGCCGCAACATGATGCCCGGTGTCTACCCGGAGAATCCGCAGACCGCCGCCTACCCGGAGACCCAGGCCACCTGTACCGCCATCCCCGGGTTCGATCCGTCGAATCCTCCGCCGGCCGACCAGGGCGAGCCCGGCCCCGATGCGGTCCCGATGGACGGCGGCAGCGGCGCCCCGACGCCCGCGGGCTGACGCGGTTCACACCCGAACATCAGTCCGGCCACCGGCCCGGCCCGACGAGACGACCCCGGCCTGACGAACGACGAGGACCCAGCGATGACCGACAGCAGCGATCGTCCCGAAACCCCGGACGACACAACGACTTCCGTGGCAACTGACGACGCTGTCGAGACGTCGTCGCGTCCCCGGATCCTGCTCGCGCTGGGCGGGGCGGCGCTGCTTCTCTTCGGTGTCGGCCTCGGCCTGCTCATCCAGGCGAGCCTCGCTGAGGACCCCACCGGCGAGGACTCGCCCGCCGCGAACTCGGCGGCTGTCGGATTCGCCCAGGACATGACCCGCCACCACGAGCAGGGAGTGGAACTGGCGGCCATCGAACTCGAACACGGCACCGACCCCGAGGTGCGGAGCATGGCGTTCGACATCCTCACCGCCCAGAGCAACGAGATCGGCCAGATGCAGTCGTGGCTGTCGCGATGGGGCCGGCCCGTCACCAACCCCGGGGCGACCATGGCCTGGATGGGCCACGGGGGGTCGGACACCGAGGGACACGACCATTCCGATCCCGCGGATCACACCGAGGGCGGTCATGATCACGGCAGCATGGACCACGGAGACGGCGGCCACGGGGACATGGACCACGGCGACATGGATCACGGCGACATGGATCACGGGGACATGCCGATGCCGACGTCCGGCGCGCCCGCTTCGGGTGCGCCCGAGTCCGACGCCGAGCAACCGGCGATGCCGGGTATGGCGACGTCGACGGAGATGGAGCAGTTCCGCGCGATGCGGGGTCCCGAGGTGGACATCCGGTTCCTGCAGCTGATGCTGCGCCACCACGAGGGCGGTCTGCACATGATGGAGTACGCCGCGGACCCGGCGAACGTCGAGCAGGCCTACGTCCGCGACCTGGCGTCGAGCATGAAGCGAACCCAGGACAAGGAGATCGCCATCATCACCCAGATGTTGGCACTGCGTGGTGCACAACCGCTTCCGATGAACTGAGCAGCGCCGCGACGTGCTCTCACCACGACTCGCCGCCGCGGTCGACGCACTGCCCCTGACCCCCGGTCTGCGAGTCCTCGAGATCGGCTGCGGGCCCGGGGCAGCGGCACGCGAGGTGGCGCGGCGCGTGGGCCCCGACGGATTCGTGCTGGGCATCGACCGGTCGTCGCGGGCCGTGAGCGCCGCGCGTCGTACCGCGCTCGCCGACGGGCTGCGCCCGGACCCGCTCGACTTCGAATGCGGCGCGATCGAGGACTTCGTACTGGGTGACCGCATCCCGTTCGACGTGGCCTTCGCGCTGCGGGTCGGCGCACTCGACGGGCGACACCCCGAGCTCTACGACGCGGCCGTGCAGGCCGTGGCCCGTGCGCTGCGACCGGGCGGCGAGCTGTTCGTGGACGGCGGTGACCCGTTGCGACGTGTCGGGTTACCACCTCGCACTGGTCCTGGTCGCGACGTACCAACCTAGCGATCAATCGTTAGCGCGTCTAGCTCTAACTTATACTCATGAATAGCGCCACTCCCAGTAGACGTTTCTCTACTGTAGCGCTGCGCGTAAGGAAAAATAACACTAAGCGGGGAGTCAAAACCCTCGCATAGGTAGTACCAAGCGAACCCGAGAACCTGAGACTTAGGACCAACCGGCGCAAGGTACACATTCCCAGATACACCTTTTTTGCGGATCGACGAAATATGATCACTTAACACCTGCGCGGTCATGAATGGATTATTAGCCGGAGCGAATAGCAGACTGCGCGACCGAAACTCATTGATCGCTTCTTTCGCCTGGGATATACGATAGACACTTTCCTGATACATATGAGGTTGAAGTCCCGGCATTCCCACAAGCAGGTAATGCTCAGCTTTACTCTTTGACTCAGCGATAGCCTTCACGAGGCTGTGGTCGTAGCCAGCGCCGATCACAAGACAGTCCCGCGAGTCGATCGAAGCCGACTGCACACCCCCATAACCCGGTACCACAGCTACTCGCTCAACCGGACCCCTAGTGAAGGTCGTCTCCTGACCTGAAACATACGCGACCGGATCCGAATAGAAAACGGAAACTTCCGTAAACCCCGCGCGAAATAACATTAGAGGAAGGAGCAAAAGGTGGGGCCGCATCATCCCAGTGATGTCAATACCAATACGCTTATCCGGCGTTAAGCCAAGATCCCGTATACAGCGCTCCCAGGAATCTATCTCAGACTCCAGTGGATCAGTTTTCCAACTCATCGTGGGCACCTCAGAATCCGAGTACTCGTACTCGTGGTGCACGAGCCACCGTTTCTCAACGGCACGCGCAAGCTCGAACAGCGTCTTTACCCGCTCCGATCCGTTATACGCAGACAGAAAAAGGTCGAACGACAAGCCCGAAACATCGGAGTGGGTCAACCGACGCCGCTTGAACACACTGTAATCGTACATATCAGAACAGATATCCAGCTTCAGGTTTCGTGAATGGCGCGTTCATCGGACCGGTTTTCTCCTTTACCATCTTTCTGAACGCGGACTCCTCTACATCTGGCGAAAAAAGAGTCAACACCTCATGCCCGGCGAGCGTTAGGTCACCCCGTCTTCCGAAACCGAGGCCGAAGAATGGGGCCAGCATCGGATGTAATTGATACTTGTGATGGACCGGACCGCGGTTTCTCGCCCGCCGGCCACCCGAGACTTCAATCAACATGCGGTACTTCACACAGTCACGAATTACCTCAATTGTGCTATCGTCCACGCCTTCTAGATTCGAAGAGAACGTCGTCAGGCTGACCTCCGCGGGTTTATCCGAGTAGCGTACTTCGTGCAGTAAAGTACCAAATCTGCGGATCGCTCGATCACAATTAGTACCTGCTTGACCAAGCGGACGTACATCATTTAGATACCAGGCAGATGCCTCGCGCACACCTGCTGACTGCGTAGCAACTGAGATAGTCTCGGGCCCGCCAAACGGATCGATTCCGCGCCACTCCGCGCGTGTGGTAATTGCCTTCAGAATTACAAGGAGGCTCCGCGGCAAGAAACCCGACATTGAGATAAGGGAGTCGATACCGGCATATGGCAGATCGACAGAATAGTCATCGTAGACTTGCGCAATCAAATCTTGCCGCCAAAGACCCAGAAAATTCCTCAGTTGCGTTGAAACGTGCTCGCCCACCACAAGAGGTTCAACGAACTCCCTTGCGCTAGTAAAATGACTTAGCGACAGCAATTTGTTCTGACTCCACCTCTGATATGCACGCAATATAGCAAGCTTCTCTACCAGAGGAAAACCTTCAAAACGGACTGCGGCTACAGCGTCCTCTGCGAGTTGCCTATTCCCCGCGACGCTTGTTATGGCTTTACGCAGATTAATCAAATAGCGCGGCTCGTTTGCTCCCATTACTTCCAAGAGCTGATCGTTTATGCTATTAAACGAGTTGTCAGAATCGAGCTTTTCAATCCATGCTGGCGTATCCTGCACAGCCGTACTAGTCTCGCTTAGACGTTTGCTTATCATCTCGATACAGAAAGTTCGATAGGTGACACCTCCCTCACTATATGCATTCTCGGGGACGATCTTGCTAAACTCGCTCCCTTCCTTGTTCTCTTCGCCTGCACTAAGAGTTCTGTGGGTTCGGATACCCCACTCCCTAGCGCCGATGAGGAAAGAAGTAGGCAGCTTCTTTTCACGCACGAGCGTATTTACAAACATTTGTTGACTTGCGGTCAAATTCTCGAGTTCGTCCAACATGTACGTAATCCGGACGTTCTCGAAACCTACCAACGTGCTCTGCAAAAGTGTCCCTATGCCAAAAATTAATGAACCGGGATTGAAAGCGACCTTTAAGTTGAGCTCGCGTGTTAGCGGCGCATTGTTGACTGCACTATCGATCGAACGTTGCAGAGCCGTGAGGGAAACCCGGACACCATCGAGAACGTCTTCGTGGCCCATTGGCTCCAGACCTTCGACCAGCTCAGATACTCCGGCCGCGAACTTTCGGAGTGCGGATATACTCCAGGGTGATTCAGCTTTCTGAATGTCAGCAAGCACGTCAAAGAGCAAGAGCGCAAGCCGCACCTCCAGCCACTGTGCGAAGACCGCTCTCCATGCCTCTTCACCGATTCGCCCGCCTTCGAACCTGCTACCGTCGAGCCCGCTAGCAGGCGCGTAGATTCCTACATACCCTTCGTACTCAAGGCGCGCGAGAATTGAGCCCTTGGCTCGAGACTTTTGCAAGCTATAGGAATAGTGGCGCATGAGATGCGTTCGTCCGCCACCTTTGCCGCCTACCAAGTACTGGGTAATCGAACTACGAGGATCAACAAGCGGGTAGGTCGCATGCGAGAAGCTGACGAAACGGGCTGCAATCTCCTGGTCCGTAAAGTCTACTGCCTTGGTGACCTCAAACGGGTTTCTTCGCATTAGTTAAGCACCTTGTTGAAACGCGGAAAAACCGGCTCCCAATCGACCGATGTTTCGTTCACCCAAAACACAGGTAGCGTGTTGTCTGGCACGTTGTGCTCGAACCCTAACAACAATTGCCCATCCTTATACCCGCAGGGGAAGGGTGGGACCAAGAGCTCACCGTACTTTTTCGCGAAGTGGTGGCCATCTTCCATGGTCACACTGTCGGGGCACGTTCTGTAAACTCGCGAATGTGGAGAAAAAGCTCTCTCTGCGTCGTCTATCTCGTGCACCGCCTCAACGCAGTCGAATGGAAGTTCTCGAACTCGTCTCATCGCGTCGGGCCGCGCGAAGAGTGTGAAGTACCAGATTTCGATCGGGTCTTCCGACCCATTGTCAGCAGCACGCACATATTTCAATAACTTGTCACTGTACTCCCTGGCTTGGGTCCCTGAACCCATAATGTCGTCGATAAATACTAATCTCTTCAGACCGGCAATTGCGACCGCGTTGTCTGGCTCGCCTGGGGCCTTCTTAAGGATTTCGTGTTGGTGAATGAATAGAGTCTTACTAAGTCGATTGATTTGACGGAAGTAGTACAAAAGGTGCGCGCCGCTTTCGGAAGGGTTACCCATTCCCAGAAAACGGGTCGCCTGCAATTCGCGCTGAAACTCCGGTTCGAGAAGCGCTTGATCTCTGGTGCCGCCCAGATGCTCCCGCAGCTCTTGAATCAGCGGATATCTATACAAATCTCGATACATTGACTTCAGCATACCGCGTATAGTCTCTACATTGAAGAAGTCGAAATTAGCCAAGAGCTGCAGGGCGTGGACGCGTTCCTTTTCGACTTCGAACGCCCTGCCGTTAAAGTTGCTAAGCCATCGGTCGACATCGGCTCCGGTGACCCGTCCGTCCCAGACCTCATTTGAAAGCACTCTGATACGACTCATTAGACGCTCTTCGTCCGAGGTATCAACCAAGCCGAACCGGTTCTCCATGAAGACTCCTATTGTCCAAACTCAAATACGTCGATGTATTCGGCTCGGGCTGGTGCAGCGCTAGCCCTCCGTTTAGTCAGCAGCGCGCGACCCCGAATTTCATCTCGAAGACTTAATTCTTTTCTGAACCCATAATTTGATAGCAGCTCCCCCAGCAGTTCGTGTGTAGCGATCTCCAGCCCCGCAACCGTATTTGTGCCTGATACTAAGACCACGCGCATTGCATGCACCTTAAAGTGACGTAGGGCGCTTTCCATGTCGCTGAAATAGGTTGCATATATCGCGGCTCGCGTGGGTGAAACAAGCCGGATATCATTGAGAATGCTTACCACTCTGTGGTTACTGATATTTTGCTGGGCAAGTTTATCTGCGCGCGATAGATGTTCGCGACCAATACTACTGTGTTCAAGTTTCACGGTGCCTTTGGAATCTGAAAGACCCAGCCACCCAAGTTCTAGGCTCGAACTTCTGATGTATTTCTGCGCCGCGCCGTATGGTGGGCTGGTGATCACCAGAGATCGCCCAGACGCCGGAGCCTGCGACCATGAGCTTTCTCTGCGCGTGTCTCCAACAGTCACCGTCGCGGTGGGCAGCGAACCATCTAGCGTCTCGATCCGACGCGCTAACGCTGACGCCTCCCGCTCCCAGGATTCCCAAACATCCTGTCCCGAATACCCAATAGGATGTCTGGGACGCACGGGTACCGGAATTCTTCGATCTGTGCATGCTGTCCGCCTGGCGGTCAGAGCCAATGTCAATTCGACCGCAGCGTGGTGTGGTCCTGAGTCTTCGCGAATAACCGACGCTAAGCGACACAACGCCGAGTAGGCCTCGGGCGAGTACCATTTGGTCACATAGGCGCTTGGTTCAAGATATTTGCGCGTCCGCTTCGCCTCCTTGAGCACTTCACGGCAGAGCGACTCAAACGACTTGCTGTTGATCGGTGTGGTTTTCACCTTCGAGGCCAAAGCACCAATCGGGTTCTGCTCTATTCCGGTGGCGCCGAATCCGGCTCGTTGAGCCTCTAGAAGCACGGTGCCAGACCCACAAAATGGATCGATAACGTGGTCTATGTCAGCGACTATCTGCTCACAACGCAAAAGCATTCTCGGGATCTGTCTGAGAAGTCGTGCGGGGTAGGGGTACACGCTGTGCGTCAGGTCGTCTGAGGGGAGCGGCCCGACCAGCTCGCGGAAGCTCACGTCTAATGGGTCGCCGTTGTAGGAGTTCAACAAGTGCGCGAACTTCTCGGTGTATTTGCACGCCGCGTGTTCCCCTCGCTGGAGGAGCGACATTACTGTGCCATCCTGAGACGGGATGCGCTCGTCATGCTAGTCTGCGGAGCGCGCTTTGAGCCAGGCCGTTCTCGTCACATCGCTGCGCAAGTCCGAGCACGCTTGCTCGAAAGTCCGCGTCCATATGTAAGTCGCTCATTCGGGCATGTTCTCACGACAACGCCAATTCAGCGCCACTTCGAGACCCGTACGTGTGTGTCGCCAGCAACTTGAGCGACGTCAAACAGTCCGTCGAGTACAGCTCATGTCCCACTTCCAGCGTGAAGTAAGGGGTGGCTCGTTCAAGCTTCAAGGGGAAGGCTCCTGCAATGGTGCCCCCGGCAGGATTCGAACCTGCGGCCTTCTGCTCCGGAGGCAGACGCTCTATCCCCTGAGCTACGGGGGCTCATCGGGCGGGACTCAGCCTAGCGCACGGTTCGCCCGGCAGCCCAATCGGGCAGCTCACGACACGCCGAGGGGGCTCTGCACGCGCACCGACGACCCGTGCTCGCCGCGCAAGACGTGCAGCTGGGCCGGGATTCGCGCCCGGAGTTCGTCGACGTGGCTCACGACGCCGACGACGCGCCCACCGGTCCGCAGATCGTCCAGGACGCCCATCACGAGGTCGAGCGCCTCGGGATCGAGGGTGCCGAACCCCTCGTCGATGAAGATGGTGTCGAGCACCCGTCCGCCCGACTCCGCGGAGACGACGTCGGCGAGTCCGAGCGCGAGAGCCAGCGACGCGAAGAACGTCTCCCCGCCCGACAACGTCGTCGTCGCGCGGAGCGCGCCGGTGTACTCGTCGCGCACCTCGATGCCCAGGCCGCCGCGCCGGCCCCGGACACCAGCCGCGTCGGTGTGGACGAACTCGTAACGACCCGAGGACATTTCGCGGAGCCGGCCGGACGCGGCGACGAGGACCTCGTCGAGGCGTGCGGCCAGCACATACGACCGCAGCGACATCCGCCGAGAATTCTGTCCGCGTCCGCTGACCAGTTCGGCCAGTCCCTGGAGTTCGGCGTGGCGTTCCTGCATCGGCGCCAGCGCGTCGAGAGCCGCCCAGAACTGGGTGACGTACTCCTCCAGACCGGCGGCCTGTCGAGCGGTGACGGCGTGTTCCTTCGCCGCGGTCTCGAGGCGCCGGCGAGCGGCCTCACGCTCCACCGTCAGCCGTTCGAGATCCGGCTCGGGGGCCGACATCGCGGCCCGCACGTCGTCGTCGGCGAGGGTCTCCTCCGCCGCGGCGCGCAGACTCGCCGCCTCCTGCAACATCGTGTCCCACGCCGCGATCTGGGTGTCCGGGGCGAACGCCGCGCGAACCGCGGCGAGATCGTCGAAACCGGCATCGAGGCAGGCCGCGGACAGCCGGGCCGTTGCTCCGGCGACCCGGTCCCGCGCACGCGCGGCCTCCTGCCGGGCGTCGCGGAGACGACGTGTACGGCGAACCAGTTCGGCGAGTTCGCGGCGGCGCTCGGCGACGCCTCCGCGCCCGCCGGTCGCTTCGCGGACCGCGGAATCGAGCTCGGTGAGGTTCTGCCGCAACGAGTTCAGGCGCTCGCGCCGGGCGGACTGGGCCGACTCGGTGTCGGCGATGGTGGTGCGCCACGCATCGATCTCGGCGTCGACCCGATCGACGGCCTTCTGCAGTGCAGGCACTCGTGACGCGGCACGCTCGGCGGCCGCGAGATCGGCGCTCACCCGGGCCAGGTCGGCGTCGACGGCCTCGGGGTCGGCGCCGCCGATGACGGCGTCGAGATGCACGCGACGCTCGCCGAGTGCGGCGACCGCGGATTGGGCGATGGCCTTGATCGCACTCGCACGCTCTTCGGCTTCGGCCGCCTCTTCTTCATCGGCGACCGTCCCGTCGGGGTCGTCGGCGGTGGCGGGCCGCGGGTGTGCGACCGAACCGCACACGACGCACGCCTCACCGTCGACGAGTTCGCCGGCCAGCTCCACCGCCATCCCGGCGAGGCGACGCTCCCGCGCGTCGAGCACCCGCTCGCGGGCGGCGGCATGCGCATCACGGGCGTCGAGCAGCTCCTTCTCGGCGGCGACGAGCCGGACCAGGACCTCGTCCCGGTCGGTCAGGGCGTCGCGGACACGGCGGAGTCCGTCACGCTCGGCCCGCAGCTTCGGGGCCTGCAGGCGAAGGTCCTCGGCCGCGCGCAGCGCACCGGCGGCCTCGGCACGCCGACCCGGCGCGGCCTCGAGCGACTCCCGTGTCCGCGCGACCCGGCGTTCGGCGTCGGAGATGGTGGCATCGAGTGCATCGATCTCGGTGACCAGCGCAGGCCGCTGTGCGATCCGCTCGGCAAGCGGTTCCCAGCGCCCCGATTCCTCGGTCCAGCGGTCGATCGCCGCATCCAGGAGCGCGTCGAGGTCCTCGTCCGTGTCGACGGCACACAGGACCTCGCCCTCCGGCAACCGGCCCAGTTCGGCGCGGGCACCCGCAACGGCCTGCTCTGCGACCGTCAGATCGCGCACCGCACGATCGGAGTCGTCGGCGAGCGGAACGATCGGTGCGGCCCGCAGAGCGAGGCGGCGTGCCCGGCCCGCGTCCGCAAGCGCCTGCTCACCCTCGGCAAGCCGGGCGAGGCGCTCCGTGGCCGCACGCCCCCGGCGACGCAGCTCGGCGACCCGGCTCCCGCTCTCGTACGCGGCCTGGGCCTGGTCTGCCGCGGCCTGCGCCGCACCCGATTCGACGAGGGTGCGTTCCGCGGCCACCCGCGCACGCTCGAGACATTCCTGCGCCCAGTCGAAGTCGGGCTCGGCGATCGGCTCGGCACCGCCGACCGCGACGATCTGGCCGGCGATCCGGTCGAGCACCGCGGTCTGACCGGTCAGCGTGGCCGCGCTCTCCCGAGACCGTTCGCGCAGCCACTCCTCCAGGTCACCGAATCGTTCGGTGTCGAACAGCCTCTCCAGCAACGCTTCCCGCTCGTCGGAGTGCGCCCGCAGAAACCGCGCGAAGTCGCCCTGGGGCAGCAGCACGACCTGGAAGAACTGGTCGGCGCTCATGCCCAGCAGCCGTACCACCGCGTCACCGATCTCGGGGATACGGGTCAGGTCGGGCCCCGACCCGTCGACCCACGTCAGCGTCGCCCGAGCGTTCACCCTGCGGGTGCCGCCCCCGCGCTTCTTGGGTCGCTCGTGCTCGGGCGACCGCGTGATCCGGAGCCGCCGGGACGCAATCGTCGCCTCCAGCTCGACCTCCGGGACCTCGTCGGCCGCTGCGTGATCCGAATGCAGTCGCCGGTTGACGTCGCGCACGCCCGGGACCCTCCCGAACAGCGCGAAGGCGACGGCATCGAGGACCGTGGTCTTACCCGCGCCGGTCTGTCCGTGCAACAGGAACAGTCCGTCACCGCCGAGGTCGTCGAAGTCGACGGTGATCTCCTCGGCGAAGGGACCGAACGCACGGACGCGCAAGCGGTGCAGCCTCATGCGGACTCCGCGATGATCGCCTCGATGTCGAAGAGGGTCAGTTCGGCGGCGTCGGACTCGGGTTCGCCGACGACGGCGCGGAGTGCGCGCTCGAGGAGAACCCGCTCCCCCTTCGTCGGTTCGTCGCGCACGTCGGAGATGAACGAGGCGACGATCTCGGCGTCGGTGCGCCCACGCACACGGGACCGGTAGTCGACGCCGATGCCGGAGTGCGGACGCTCCCACTGCACATGGACCGCGAAGGGGAAACGCTCGCGCAGGCGTCGCATCGCGTCGGTGGGGCGGACCGGGTCGGTCAGCGTCACCTCGACATAGTGGTCCTGCGCCTCACCGAACCGGTCGTCGGTCAGCAGATCGGCGAGAACGCCGGTGAGAGAACTCAGTTCGCGGACGACGGGCAGCTCGCGGGCCCGGACCTCCGCGACACCGCCGGCGTCGAGATCGACCACCAGCGCCGCCTTGCGATGGGTTCGTTCGCCGAAGGAGTACGGAAGCAGAGAACCGCTGTAGCGGACGGTGTCGGTGACGCGCTGCGGTGAGTGCAGATGCCCGAGCGCGACGTAGTCGGCACCCGAGAACGTCTCGGCGGGAACGGTTTCGACACCGCCCACACTGATCGAACGCTCCGACCCGGAGGCCGCGGCCCCGCTGACGAAGGCGTGCGCCACCACCACGGACCGCACCCGGCGGGCGGCGAGGTCGGCACGGACCCGCGCCATCGCGGCGTCGAGCACGGCGGTGTGGCCGCCGACCGACTCGACGCCGAGGTGGCGGCGGGCGGTGTCGGGTTCGAGATACGGGATGCCGTAGATCGCGACATCTCCGTGGGTGTCCGCGAGCACGACCGGCCGGTCGATGTCGGCGATCGAGGTCCGAAGGTGCAGTCCGCCGGCGGCCGCGAACCCGGAGCCGGCACCGAGGCGGGTGGGCGAATCGTGATTGCCCGACGTGACGACGATCTGCGCTCCCGCAGCGGCGATCTCGGCCAGCCCCTCGTCGTAGACCCGGACCGCGTCCGCGGACGGGACCGACCGGTCGTAGACGTCCCCGGCGACGATCACGACGTCCGCGGACTCCGCGGCGACGAGCTCGGCCAGGTGGGACAGCGCGCGGCGCTGGTCGGCGAGCAGCTCGACCCCGTGGAACGTCCGGCCCAGGTGCCAGTCGGAGGTGTGCACGATGCGCATGGGCGCAACCTTACGGTCGGGTCCCGACAGATCGTGGGACGCGCGCTCTCGGCGACCCCGACCCGGGCGGTCGGGTCCGCTACCGGGCGTCGGTGACCACGGCCTGCGGGTCGACGACCTGCGGTGGGACGTTCTGGTGCGCGGGACGGACGAAGAAGAACGTCGCGACGACACCGATCAGCAGCGCGGCGGCCGGTAGGTACAGCGACTGGCCCATCGCGGTGGCGAAGCCCTCGCGGAGGAACTCCGGCAGCTGGCCCGTCCCGCCGTCCTGCGCGTTCTCGGCATCGACCCCGGGCAGCTCGGCCGCGAGCCGGGTCTGCAGGAGCGCCCCGATCATGGCCGACCCCAACACCGAGCCGATGACCCGCAGCGTGTTGTACACACCGGCACCGGCGCCGGCCTGGTGCCACGGCAGGTTGCGCGTGGCCGTCGCCGCCAGCGGCGCCCAGATGCCGGCCGAGGCGACACCCATCAGGCACAGCGGGACGACGATCAGCCAGACCGGGGTCTCCGGACGCGCCACGAAGCCCAGCCACGCGATGGCGATCGCATTCAGCAACAACGCCGAGGAGACGATCGTGCGTGGATGGACGCGGTCGACCATCCGACCCACGAACGGGGCCAGGACGCCGGTCAGCACGGCCATGGGCACCAGGACGACCGCCGACTCTGTCGGCGACATCCCGCCGACGAGCTGGAGGAAGAAGGTCAGCGGGATCATCAACCCCGACACCGCGAAACCCATCGAGGCGATGCCGATCGTCGACAGCGAGAAGTTGCGGTCGCGGAACAGTGACAACGGGAGCAGCGGCTCCGTGCGAATCCGGGACTGCCAGTAGACGAAGACCCCGAGGATCACCAGACCACCGACGATGAGGAGCCAGATCCAGGCGTCCCAGTCGAAGGTCTCGCCTTCCTGGATGCCGAACACCAGCGCGGACAGACCGACGGCGGACAGCGCGACGCCGATCCAGTCGAACTGGTGGTCGTTGGTCTCGACCCGGGGGACGAGAACGGCGGCGAGGACGAGGCCGACGACGCCGACCGGCAGGTTGATGAAGAAGATCCACTCCCAGCCGAACGCGTCGGTCAGGACACCGCCGAGCAGCGGTCCGACGAGTGTCGCGACACCGGCGACGGTGCCCCACACACCCATTGCCGCTCCGCGCTTCTCGGCCGGGAAGATGCGCGTGATGAGCGCCATCGTCTGCGGGGTGATGAGCGCTGCGCCGACACCCTGCAGGGCGCGCGCCCCGATCAACTCACCGATCGACGACGACAGTCCGCACCAGAGACTGGCGACGGTGAACACCGCGAGACCGATCTGATACATCGTCTTGGGACCGAACTTGTCGCCCAGGCGGCCGGTGATCAGCAGTGGCACCGCGTAGGTGAGCAGGTACGCGCTGGTGACCCAGACGACGCCGTTGACGTTCGTGTCGAGATCGGCCTGGATGCGCGGCTGCGCGACCGCCACGATCGTCATGTCGACGAGGATCATGAAGAAGCCCACGCAGAGCGCCAGCATCGCGGCCCACGGTCGGGTCGTGACCATCTCGTCGGTACCCGCGTTCTCGCCGCGGGTGGCGTCGCTCGATCGCATTTCCCCGATGCTAGACCTGTCCGTTTCAGCCACGACCCGCACGACGCGGGGTCCGGCGCCACAGCTCGCCGTGTATGTCACGGCGGATCATTACTGTGGAACCCATGAGCACCGAGACCGATCACAGCACCGGGTCCGCGTCCGACCCGAGCGCGGCATCGACGAGCGAACAGGGTTCGTACGTGATGACCGGCGAGGAGTTCGTCCGGGACACGAAGTACATCGAGACCCGCATCACCGCCGACGGCCGGGACGGCTATCCGGTGGAGGCCGGCCGGTACCGGCTCGTCGCCGCCCGGGCGTGCCCGTGGGCCAACCGGACACTCATCGTCCGGCGGCTCCTCGGACTCGAGGACGCCATCTCACTCGGTCTCTGCGGTCCCACCCACGACAAGAACTCGTGGACCTTCGATCTCGACCCCGGCGGCGTGGACCCGGTGCTGCAGATCCCCCGGCTCAAGGACGCCTACGAGAAGCGGATCCCCGGCTATCCCAAGGGGATCACCGTGCCCGCGATCGTCGACGTGCCGACCGGAGCGGTCGTCACCAACGACTTCCCACAGATCACCATCGACTTCTCCCTGGAATGGACCGCCTTCCACCGCGACGGCGCGCCGGAGCTCTACCCCGAGCGTCTGCGCGACGAGATCGACGAGGTGAGCCACGGCGTCTACACCGAGGTCAACAACGGCGTGTACCGGTGCGGATTCGCCGGCAGCCAGGAGGCCTACGACGCGGCCTACGACCGGTTGTTCACCAAACTCGACGAGCTGTCGGACCGATTGTCGACGCAGCGCTACCTCGTCGGCGACACCATCACCGAGGCGGACGTGCGCCTGTTCACCACGCTGGCGCGGTTCGACGCGGTCTACCACGGCCACTTCAAATGCAACCGCAGCAAGTTGAGCGAGATGCCGGTCCTGTGGGCCTACGCCCGGGATCTGTTCCAGACACCCGGCTTCGGCGACACCACCGACTTCACGCAGATCAAGCAGCACTACTACATCGTCCACACCGATGTGAACCCCACGCAGATCGTGCCCAAGGGCCCGGACCTGCGCGGCTGGCTCACCGCGCATCATCGCGAAGACCTCGGTGGACGCCCGTTCGGCGACGGCACACCCCCTGGCCCCCCACGACCCGCCGAGGTCGTGCCCGAAGAGGATTGGGTACCCCAGAGCATGAGAGACCGGACATGAAAGACAAGTCGACACAAGGGGTCTCGACGAACAAGGGCCGCACGCCACCCGGCAAGGCGGTCGAGGTGACCGGCGGACTCCTGGACCGTGCGCAGCGACTGCAGGCGCCTGCGGTGAAGAAGTACGTGGACTCGCTGCGACGGAAATACCCCGACGACTCACCCGCGCAGATCGTCGAGCGGCTCGAGAAGCGCTATCTGAACGCGGTCACCGGGTCCGGCAGCGCCGTCGGCGCGGCCGCCGCAGTGCCCGGGGTCGGCACGATGACCGCGTTCGGAGCGATGACCGGCGACACGGCGTTCTTCCTCGAGGCGTCGGCCCTGCTGGCGCTGTCGATCGCCGAGGTGCACGGCATCCCGGTGCACGAGTCCGACCGCCGCAAGGCACTCGTCATGACCGTCGCGCTCGGCGAAGAGGGCGTGCTGGCACTCGGCCGGGTGGTCGGCACCGGCGGCGGCGCGCTGCGCAGGCTCGGCGGCGCGGCTCTGCCGTCCGGCGCGATCACCAAACTGAACAAGACCCTGGTGAACAAGCTCGTCCGGAAGTACGCGATCCGGCGGGCGCCGCTGATCTTCGGCAAGCTGATGCCCGCGGGGATCGGTGCGGTCATCGGGGGCGCGGGCAGTCGCGCGCTTGGCCGCAAGGTGGTGCACAACGCTCGCGAGGCCTTCGGACCTGCTCCCCGTGCATGGGTCATCGACGTCGACTTCACCGAGACCCCGACCCCGGATCCGCTCCCGCCCGGTTCGTGGTGATCGCGGCGTCCCCACCGCCCACTCCGTCCGCGGCGGCGCCCGGCTGGATTCGCCGGCTCGTCGGCGAATCGTGGCGATACCGGCGCGTCGTCGTCATCACGATGACCGTGACCCTGATCGCGGTCGGGGTCGACGTGCTCATGCCGCTGCTGACGAAGGCCGCGATCGACCATGCCACCGGCGTCGTCGACGACGGTCTGCCGCTGCGGACGATCATCGTCGCGTTGGTCGTTTTCGCGACCGTTCGCTACGCCTGCCATGTCGGCCGGCGGGTGTTCGCCGGGCGACTGGCCGTGAGCGTCCAGAACTCGCTGCGACTCCGGCTGCTCGACACCCTGCTGCACCTCGACGGGCGCAGCCAGCACCAGATCCGCACCGGTCAGATCGTGTCCCGGTCCATCACCGACATCCAGGTCGTGCAGAGCCTGCTCGCCATGGCGCCGTTGTCGTTGGGCGCCGCGGTGCAGATGGTCGTGGCGCTGGCGATCATGGCCTATCTGTCGCCGCTGCTGACCGGGGTGGCACTGCTGATCGTCCCGCTGATCGCCGTCGAGGTGTGGCGGACACGGCGTCGCCTGTTCGCCGCGACCTGGTCGGCCCAGCAGTCCGCGGCTGATGTGGCCCAGCACGTCGAGGAGACCGTCACCGGCGTCCGGGTCGTGAAGGGCTTCGGACAGGAAGAGCGCGCCGTCGACGACCTCGTCACCCGGTGCCGGACGGTGTTCGCGCGCCGACTACGGGCCGCGCGGATCAACTCGCGGTTCGCCCCGACGCTGGCCGCCATCCCGCAACTGGGCATGGTCGGGGTGATCGTGGCGGGCGGTTACCTCACGATGACCGGCGCGATCACCGCCGGCACCTTCCTCGCGTTCAGTACCTACGTCGCCACCATGACAGGCATCGCACGGCTCCTGACGAACCTCGTCGTCAACGCGCAACTGGCTCGCGCGGCGGTCGAACGCGTCTACGACGTCATCGACCACCCTCACGATCCGGGCGACACGGCCACCGGCTCACTGCCCGGCGGGCCCCTGGGCGTCGAACTGGCCGGCGTGGGGTTCGCCCACCACACACACGACGCCGACGACCCGCCCGCGGTCCTGTCCGGGATCGACCTCCGGATCGAACCGGGCGAGTGTGTGGCGATCGTGGGTCCCCCCGGTTCCGGCAAGTCGACCATCGCCGACCTGGTCAGCCGGTTCGAACGCCCCGACACCGGGACGATCTCCCTGCTCGGTGCGAGCACCGGAGACGACGCGGTCCGGACCCGGCACCCCATCGACGAACTGGCACCCGAGGCCCTCCATCGGGCCGTCGCCGTGGTCTTCGACGAGCCGTTCCTGTTCTCGGACACCATCACCGCCAACATCGCCATGGGCCCGGGCGCGGCGGACCCCGATGCCGCCGACCGGGTGCGGGCGGCGGCCACAGCCGCCGACGCCGCAGAATTCATCGACGCGCTCCCCGACGGGTACGACACCGTCATCGGCGAGCGCGGACTCACCCTGTCGGGCGGCCAGCGCCAGCGCATCGCCCTGGCGCGGGCGCTTTTCGCCGATCCCCGCGTCCTCGTGCTCGACGATGCGACGTCCGCGGTGGACGCGACCACCGAGTCCCGCATCCTGGGCGAATTGCGCAACCGGCAGGCCACGATGCTCGTCCTCGCTCATCGCCGGTCCACGCTCGTTCTCGCCGATCGCGTCGCCGTGCTCGACGACGGCCGGATCACCGCGCTGGGGACGCTCGCCGAGCTCGAGGCGACCTCACCGCGATTCCGCGAGCTGATGTCGAGCCCGGCGCACACGGCCCCCGACGGCCACACGGGACCGACCGCGGTCGCCGACACCGCCCCACCGTTGCGCGGGCCGACCGCGGCCGACCTCGAAAACCTCTGGCCGAGTGTCGAATCCGATTCCGCCGAGGTCACGGCCCGGACGTCGGTCCCGGCCGGGGCGGGCTCGCGGACCGGTCGCGGCGGCGGCGTCGCCAGCGCCCTCGGTTCGATGCCGGCCACACCCGAACTCCAGGCGTCGGTGGATGCCCTCCCGCCCGCGGTGGAGCGACCCGAGGTCGACGTCGACGCCGCTCGGCGCGAGAACCCGGTGTTCACCCTGCGCGGACTTCTGGCGCCGGTCCGGTGGCTGCTCGCCGCCGCGTTGCTGGCCATCGCCGTCGACACCCTCGTCGGTCTGGCCTTCCCGAGCATCGCGCGGGCGGTCATCGACGCGACGGGCCACGCCGAACGGTCGACGCTGGTGTGGGCCGCGCTCGGCGGGGTCGGGCTCGTGGGCGTCGGCTGGGTCGCCGCGAAGTCGATGACCATCACCTCGACCACGGCGGGCGAGCGCGTGCTGTTCGGACTGCGGATCCGCAGCTACGCCCACATCCAGCGGCTGGGACTCGACTACTACGAGCGGGAGCTGTCGGGTCGGATCATGACGCGCATGACGACCGACATCGACGCCTTGTCGACGTTCCTGCAGACGGGGCTCACCTCGGCGATCGTGGCGGTGCTGACCCTCGTCGGCGTCGGGGTCGCACTCCTGGTGACCGGTCCCCTGCTCGGATTGCTGGTGCTACCCGTCTTCCCGCTACTGATCGCCGCGACGATCGTCTTCCGCCGCGTCGCGAGTCGGGCGTACACGCGCTCACGCGAACTGATCAGTGTCGTCAACGCCGACTTCCAGGAGAACATCGCCGGCATCAAGACCACCCAGACCTACCTGCGCACCGACAGCGCCCAGACGCGGTTCGCCCGGCGCTCGGCGGAATGGGTCGAGGCCCGGATGGTGTCGCAGCGGGCGATCGCGACCTACTTTCCGCTGATCCAGCTCATGTCCGACATCGCCACCGCGATCGCGCTCGGCGTCGGCGCCGGTCAGGTGGCGTCGGGCTCGCTCTCGGCGGGCACGCTCGTGGCCTTCGTCCTCTATCTGACGATGCTCTTCGGCCCGGTGCAGCAGCTGTCGCAGGTCTTCGACGGCTACCAGCAGGCGGCGGTGGGTCTCCGGCGCATCGGCGACCTGCTGCGCACGCCGAGCTCGTTGCGCACCTCGGCGCGGGCCGAGTCCCCACCGGACACCGGTTTCGACGGCGTCGTCGACTTCGACCGGGTCGGATTCCGCTACGAGGGCTCCTCGACGGACGCGCTGTCCGGCGTCGACCTGCACATCCCGGCCGGGTCGTCCCTGGCTCTGGTCGGCCGGACCGGTGCCGGGAAGTCGACGATCGTCAAACTCCTGGCCCGCTTCTACGATCCGACCTCCGGACGCGTCGTCGTCGACGGCACCGACATCGGCGACTACGACCTCGCGGGCTACCGCCGCCGTCTCGGTCTCGTCCCGCAGGAGCCGCACCTGTTCACCGGCACGGTCGCCGAGAACATCGCCTACGGCCGGCCCGGTGCCGATCGGGTCGCGATCGTCGACGCCGCGGCCGCGGTCGGCGCGCTGCGCATGATCGCCGCCCTCCCCGGTCGGATGAACCACCCGATCGGCGAACGCGGCCAGGGTCTCAGTTCGGGGCAGCGCCAACTCATCGCGCTCGCGCGAGCCGAACTCGTCGAACCCGACCTCCTGCTGCTCGACGAGGCGACCGCGACCCTCGACCAGGCGACCGAGGCCCAGGTGCTCGCCGCCGGGCGCGCGGTAACGCGGCACCGCACCTCCGTGATCGTCGCGCACCGGCTGGCGACCGCCGCCCGCGCCGATGCCATCGCGGTGGTCGACGGTGGGCGGATCGTCGAGCTCGGAACACACGAGGAGTTGCTGGCGTTGGGAAAGAGGTACCGCGGCTTCTGGGATGCCGGTGTCGATCCCGACGAGCCGGCGGTGCCCGACACCGATGCACCGGCTCCGACCAGCGCACGGACCGCCGCCGTGACGGTCACGCGGGCCACCTCGGAACTGACTCCGTAGTAGTAGGTCGGTCAGCGCGAGCGAGTCGACGACGCGTAGCATCGTCAGGTGGTTCACCGATAGTCTCCACAAGAGACGACGCGTGGCAGAGAACCCGGCACCTTCAGGGAATTGAGGCGAGATACCGCTGTGAGCAGCAGTTCGATTTCAGACTTCGGACAGAACACGTGGCTGGTCGAGGAAATGTACCAGCAGTACAAAGAAGACCCGAACTCGGTCGATCCGAGTTGGCACGAACTACTGAAGAACTACGAACCCGGCGACAACGGTAGCCCCGCCGCGTCCGCCTCTCCGCCCTCGAAGTCCGTAAAGCCCTCCGCCACAACGTCTTCCGCCACAACGGCGTCGACTTCCGCCTCGTCTTCGACGACGGGTTCGTCGACCAACGGGTCCGCCCGCAGCAACTCCGCACCTGCCGCCGAAGCCGCGCCGCGCAAACAGGTCACCCTGGATCAGACCCCCGCCCGCACCGCGCCGCGCAAGCCTGCCCCCGCCAAGGAGTCGACCGCGACGAAGGCCGCATCCGGCCACAGCGTCGCCAGCCGCGACGGTTCGGCGCGTTCGCAGCCCAAGCAGACCAAGCCGGAGGCGGGCAAGGCGTCCGCCGCGCAGAAGTCCGAGAGCACCGACAGCACCAAGGTGTTGCGCGGTCCCGCCGCGGCCATCGCGAAGAACATGGCGTTGTCGCTGGAGATCCCGACGGCCACCAGCGTCCGGGCCGTGCCTGCCAAGGCGATGATCGACAACCGCATCGTCGTCAACAACCACCTCGCGCGCACCCGTGGCGGCAAGATCAGCTTCACCCACATCCTGGGCTACGCGATCGTGCAGGCCATCAAGGCGTTCCCGAACATGAACCGGCACTACGCCGAGATCGACGGCAAGCCGAACGTCGTCACGCCCGCGCACACCAACCTGGGCCTGGCGATCGACCTGGTCGGCAAGGACGGCAACCGGACGCTCGTCGTCGCCGCGATCAAACAGTGCGAGACCATGGGTTTCGCCGAGTTCTACACCGCATACCAGGACATCGTCCGCCGCGCGCGTGACGGCAAGCTCGGCGCCGACGACTTCTCCGGGGTCACCATCTCGCTGACCAACCCGGGCACCATCGGCACCGTGCACTCGGTGCCGCGCCTGATGAAGGGTCAGGGCGCGATCATCGGCGCGGGCGCGATGGAGTACCCGGCCGAGTTCCAGGGTGCGAGCGAGGAGCAGATCGCAGAGCTCGGCGTCGGCAAGCTCATGACGCTGACGTCGACCTACGATCACCGGATCATCCAGGGCGCGGAGTCGGGCGACTTCCTGCGCACGATCCACGAGCTGCTGATCGACGACGCGTTCTACGACGAGATCTTCACCGCGTTCCACGTCCCCTACGAGCCGGTCCGCTGGCGTCGCGACCTGCCCGCCGGTCTGGTCGACAAGAGCACCCGTGTGCTCGAGCTGATCGCCGCCTATCGCAGCCGCGGGCACCTGATGGCCGACATCGATCCGCTCATGATGGACAGCGATGCGCGCAGCAGCCATCCGGATCTGGACATCCAGAACTACGGCCTGACCCTGTGGGACCTCGATCGCAGCTTCAAGGTCGGCGGATTCCACGGCCAGGAGAAGATGAAGCTGCGGGACGTGTTGTCGATCCTGCGGGACGCGTACTGCCGGCACGTCGGTGTCGAGTACACCCACATCCTCGAACCCGAGCAGCAGAAGTGGCTGCAGGAACGGGTCGAGATCAAGCACGTCAAGCCGCCGGTCGGCGAGCAGAAGTACATCCTGAGCAAGCTCAACGCCGCCGAGGCGTTCGAGACCTTCCTGCAGACCAAGTACGTCGGGCAGAAGCGCTTCTCGCTCGAAGGCGCCGAGTCGGTCATCCCGATGATGGACGCGGTGATCGACCAGAGCGCCGAGCACAGTCTCTCCGAGGTCGTCATCGGCATGCCGCACCGCGGCCGCCTGAACGTGCTCGCCAACATCGTCGGCAAGCCGTACTCGAAGATCTTCAGCGAGTTCGAGGGCAACCTGAACCCGTCGCAGGCGCACGGTTCCGGTGACGTGAAGTACCACCTCGGCGCCGAGGGCAAGTACTACCAGATGTTCGGCGACAACGAGATCAACGTCTCGCTGACCGCCAACCCCAGCCACCTGGAGGCCGTCGACCCGGTCCTCGAAGGTCTGGTCCGCGCCAAGCAGGATCTCATGGACGAGGACGATCGCTTCCCGATCCTTCCGCTCATGCTGCACGGTGATGCCGCGTTCGCCGGTCAGGGCGTGGTCGCCGAGACCCTGAACATGGCGATGTTGCCCGGATACCGCACCGGCGGCACCGTGCACATCGTGGTCAACAACCAGGTCGGGTTCACCACCGCGCCCGAGCACTCGCGCTCCACCGAGTACTGCACCGACGTCGCGAAGATGATCGGTGCGCCGATCTTCCACGTGAACGGCGACGACCCCGAGGCCTGCGTCTGGGCCGCCAAGCTCGCCGTCGACTATCGCCAGGCGTACCACAAGGACGTCGTCATCGACCTCGTCTGCTTCCGTCGCCGCGGGCACAACGAGGGCGACGACCCGTCGATGACTCAGCCGGCGATGTACGAGGTCATCGACACCAAGCGCGGCGTCCGCAAGAGCTACACCGAAGCCCTGATCGGTCGCGGTGACATCTCGACGAAGGAGGCCGAGGACGCCCTGCGCGACTACCAGGGTCAGCTCGAGCGGGTCTTCAACGAGGTCAAGGAACTCGAGAAGTTCAGCGTCGAGCCGTCTCCGTCGATCCAGGCCGATCAGACCCTGCCGACCAAGCTGGTGACCGCCGTCGACAACAAGACGCTGGAGCTCATCGGCGACGCCTTCGTCAACGTCCCCGACGGCTTCACCCCGCATCCGCGCGTCAAGCCGGTGCTGGAGCGGCGTGCCGAGGCCGCCCGCAAGGGCAACATCGACTGGGCCTTCGCCGAGTTGCTGGCGTTCGGCTCGCTGGTCATGGAGGGACGCACCGTCCGGCTGTCCGGCCAGGACTCGCGTCGCGGCACGTTCACGCAGCGTCACTCGGTACTCATCGACCGTTCGACCGGTAAGGAGTACACGCCGCTCAACCATCTGCAGCCCGCCGGTGAGGAGAACGACGCCGAGAGCAACGGCGGCCGGTTCATGGTCTACGACTCGCCGCTCTCCGAGTTCGCGATCGTCGGCTTCGAGTACGGCTACTCGGTCGGCAACCCCGATGCACTCGTGGTGTGGGAGGGTCAGTTCGGCGACTTCGTCAACGGCGCGCAGTCCATCATCGACGAGTTCATCTCGTCGGGTGAGGCCAAGTGGGGCCAGCTCTCCGACGTCGTGCTGCTGCTGCCGCACGGCCACGAGGGACAGGGACCCGACCACACCTCGGGACGCATCGAGCGGTTCCTACAGCTCTGTGCTGAGGGTTCGATGACGGTCGCACTGCCGTCGACGCCGGCGAGCTACTTCCACCTGCTGCGCCGCCACGTGCTCGACGGCATCAGCCGCCCGCTCATCGTCTTCACCCCGAAGTCGATGCTGCGCAACAAGGCCGCCGTCAGTCCGGTGGAGGACTTCACCGAGGACAAGTTCCGGTCGGTCATCGACGACCCGCGCTTCGAGAAAGACGGCGCCGATCGCAGCAAGGTGAAGCGGGTGCTGCTGGTGAGCGGCAAGCTCTACTACGAGCTCGCCGCCCGCCGCGACAAGGAGAAGCGCGAGGACATCGCCGTCGTACGCATCGAGCAGCTCTACCCGGTGCCGCACCGCCGGCTCCGCAAGACGCTCGAGCAGTACGGCAACGCGACCGAGTTCCGGTGGGTTCAGGAAGAGCCCGCCAACCAGGGCCCGTGGCCGTTCCTCGGTCTCTGGCTGCCCGAGGTGCTGCCGGACCTGCTCGGCGGTCTGCGCCGGGTGTCGCGCCGCGCGATGTCGGCACCGTCGTCGGGTTCGAGCAAGGTCCACGCGGTCGAGCAGCAGGAGATCCTCGACGAGGCCTTCGGCGAGTAGCCAGTACGACTGTCGTCACCGCGGCCACCGACCCAGAGGGTCGGTGGCCGCGGCCGTTGTGGCCCCGATCGTCTCGACGCCTATCGCAACCGGGACTCACAGATGTCGGCAGCGGCGGCGACGGCCTTGTCGGGGGATGTCATCCGCCGTGCGAAAGCGGCAGCCGCCGAACGGGTCTCGGCGGCGAGCACCGTGGCCAGACCCGCGTGCGCGTCGTCGTCGGTGAAGGTGGACAGCCGCACGGCCGCACCCACCCGCAGGGCCCGGACCCGTTCGCCCCAGAACGGTTGATCGGCGGTGACCGCACAGACGAGGGTCGGAAGTCCGGCTCGCAGGCTCGCCGCGGTGGTCCCGGCGCCGCCGTGATGGACCGCCGCGACGCAGCGAGGCAGGACCGACGCGTGGTCGACGCCCGCGGTGTGGAAGACATCGGGGTCGTCGGGATCGATCCCGGTCGCGTCTCCCATCGCGATCAGGCAGCGCACCCCGTGGGCGCGCGCGGCGGCGCGCCAGCGTGCGATCACCGTCTGCGGCTCGAGGATCGGCATACTGCCGAAGGTGAGGAACACCGGCGGTTCGCCCGCATCCAGCCAGCGGGCGAGTTCGTCGGCATCGGCTCCGATCTCCCCGATCCCCGCCCGGCTCGCCGCCGGCAGGTCGAAGAACCCGACGAGGGGTTTGCGATCATCCCACTCCGCCGCCAGGCCCGGGACCATCTCCGGGTCGTAGGCCTGGATCTGCGGGATCCGGTCGGCACCCAGTCGCCGCGGCAGCGGGCGGCGGCTCGGGGGAAGCCCGATCCGGCGCCGGAAGCGATTCTCGTTCCATCCGGTCGCGATCCAGGTCAGGCGATCGGCGATACGCCAGGATCGGCGCTTCCACGCCGGCGACCACCGCTCGGTGAGACCGGGCACGGCGCCGATGAGTCCGTTCTCCGACATCGGGCCGAATCTCAGCACGGCCAGTGGGATGTCGAGACGTTCGGCCACCGCCACCACGCGGTCCTGGCAGAGCGGCGCGGCGACGAGGAGATCGGCGTCGTGCAGCGGCGCGGTCTCCGGCACGAACAGCCGCTCGAGGTCGGTGTCGAGGGCGTCGAATCCGCCACGGACGGTCCGCAGCGCGAACGCCGCGCGCGCCACCGGGTTACGGTTGCCGCGCGCCGACCGCGCATCGTCCGACGACCACGCCGCGTCGGAGTCGAGACCGATCTCGTGGACGTCGCCCACACCGGTGGCCCGTGCGAGGCCGGCCAGGTTCGGCGGGACGAGGACGCTCACGCGATGCCCGCGCATCAGGAGTTCGAGGGCCAGGCAGATACCCGGCTGGATGTCGCCGCGGCTGCCGTACAGGACGATCGAGACGTGGTGCGCCGTCACCAGAATCGGTGTCCGATCCGCCAGGCGGTCAGCTCGTCGGCGATGAGGGTGCGCAACCGCCCGGGGTCGCCGAAGTCGTCGGGGTCGATACCGAAGAACGTGAGCGTGACCGTGTCGCCGTAGGTGACCGCCCATGCGGCGATCGCCGGACCCCGCACCCGCCGTTCCTGCGCGGGCATGCCCTGCATCACCGCGCGGATGGCGAACCGGGACGCCGTGCGGTCGCCGATGCGCAACGCCGAGTCCGGCGTCGTCCCCAGATTGGACACGGTCGTGTCGGGTCCGGGGATGGCACGCATCATCCGGCCGATGAGTCGCTTCGGAAGCATCCGGACGATCGGCTGCAGATTGTCGGCGGCCTGATCGGCCCCGGACTCGGCGTAGTCGACGAAGGCCTGCTTGCTCGACGCCCGGATGCCGGCGAGGTCGGTGCCCGGCTCGACGGGATCGGCGAGCCGAATCCACACGCCGCCCGACGCATTGGCGCGGTTGTCCTCGTCGCCGTCCCTCTTGCTGACCGCGATGCACACCCTCATCGGGCCGTCGAGCGGACGGCCCGAGCGGTGCACGATCCCGGCGAGGAGCGCGGTGAACAACGAGTTCTGAGTGCCACCGTGCTCGGCGGCGCGTGCTGCCCACTCGGTTGCCGAGACGTCGACGGTGGCCAGCGTCGTGTCCGGGTCGGGCGCGGACCGCACCCTCCTCGGCCGGTCGGCACGCGCGGATCGCGGAGCGGTTCCGGTGCCGGCGGCCCGTGCCGTGCGCGCCTCGCGGATCAGGATCCGCACCGATCGCGCGGCTGCGCGCACCGAGGCGGCGGCGTCGGCGGCGTCGGCGCGCACGGTGTCCCAGGAGCGTTCACTCCCCGCGGCGGGAAGCCCGGCGGCCCGGCCCGCGGCCGCGTCCGCCACCAGTCGATACAGACCGTGGCCGTCGGTGATCATGTGCGAGGCGAGCAACGACACCGCCCGGCCACCGCCTCGGATCCGTGCCGAGTCGAGCTGCCAGCCCGACCCTCGCACCGGATCGAGACGACTCGCGCGGAGCACCGAATCCGCCCATGCCCCGACGTCGTCGGCGTCGACGACCTCCACCGGCCCGGCCTGCACCGGAAGAGGCGACCGTACCCAGCGGTGGCGGGCGAAGGGGACCCGACGCCGGGCCACCGCACGGTGCAGCGGTCCGGCCGCGAGTCCGGCCCGTAGCGAGTCGATCGCCTCGTCCCCCGGATCGTCATCGAAGATCCAGGTGATCTGGATGGGGGCACCCATCCCGAACAGTTCCGCGACGAGGAGATAGGACTCGTCGGGACCCGTCACGCGAAGCACCTCGGTGGGCCGGGTCTCGGTCGCCGTTGCCGTCACGTGTTCTCCTCTGCATCACGGGGTCTCATGGGTCACCAGATCTCATGGGGCAGTCCCCACGCCGTCAGTTCACGGTCGAGCAGGTCCGCGACCCGGGCGTCGGAGGAGAAACTGGTCTCGTCACAGCCCAGCACGGTGAAGGTCACCTGGTCCCGGGTGCGGACCAGCCACGACTGGACACCGTCGCCGAACCGCTGCCCCGCCGAGGCGTCGACGCCCTGTGCCATCCCGCGGAAGGCGACCTTGCGCGCCGACCTGCCCCCCAGCACCGTCGCCGCCGGCGGCACGTCACCGAGGTTGGAGATGACCGCGTCGGGAATACCGTTGCCCGCGCTGACGATCTTGACGATCACCGCGGGCGGCAGGAACCAGGCCAGCGGTCGCAGGTGGATGTGCGGGGCACGCCGGCCCTCCGACAGGCGGACGAATGCCGCCTTGCACGTCGCCCGGATGCCGCCCAGATCGCCACCGGCGACCGGCTCCTCGGTGAGATACACCGAGACGCCGGCGATCGGGTTGGACCGGGTGTCCTCCTCGCTCTCGCGACGGTCGACCGGCACTCCGACCTTGATCGGGTTCGGCAGCGGCGCATGGCCACTCGACCGCAGCAGACCGCTGACCACGGCGATGAACAGGGTGTTGGCGGTGCCATCGTGTTCCGCGGCGACCCGGTCGAAGTCCGCCGCCGGGACGGTCGCCGTCGCCCAGGTGAACTCGGCGGCGGGCGAGCGTTCGGCGATCGGGGCGCGAACCGGGCGGGGGTCGGGTTCGGGGCCGCCGGCCTTGCGCTGTTCGAGCGCCGCCCGCGCGAGCCCGGTGACGACCGCGACGGCTTGTGATCCGGCGTCCACGAGGTCACCGACCCGCCGGCGACGCCACGAGACCGGCGGGAGGGGCGTCACGCCGGTCGCTGCGGTCGCGGGACCCGACACCGGGTTCAGCGGAACCTCCGACGCGGCGGCGGCCTCGGCCGCGGCCGCGAGCATGCCGCGGCCGTCGGTGACCACGTGCAGCGTGCACAGGGAGACCACGGTGCCGCCGCCCGCGATGGGAACCGACCGCAGCCGCCAGCACCGGCCACCCTCGGCGTCGAGGGGCACCGAGGACATCTCGGCGGTCGCCCACTCGTCGATCTCCGCGTCCGACACCGGCCGGCTGTCGGCGGCCAGTCCGGGTGCGTCGGGCGCATCGACCCACCGGGGACGCGCACCGACGACATCCGGTACGACGAGCATGCGGTTCAGCCGCCCCCGAGCCAGGGCCGCGTTCATCGCGGTCAGTGCCTCGATCGAGACCTCGTCGTCGAACACCCAGACCAGCTGGAGCACGACCGACCAGCCGAGGGCCGGCGTGACGAACCAGAACGGGGCGTCTTCGGAGGTGAGGCGGTCGCCTCGGAGAACCGAGCTCTGCGCGCGCAGCCGCGCCGTGATGCCGCGCAGGCCCCGATCTCCCGCCGCCGGCGGGCCGGCCTCGGGTCGTCCTGTCACGGGCGACGGCATCGTCGTCATACGTCCACCTTCGTTTCGCTGTGCATCTGCGGTCCCCGCGTACTCGGTTCCCTCATGCACGAGCTTGTCACCGAACTCTCGACCGCGTGTACGGCGTCCGCCAGAGCCACGTCCTCGGCCACCAAGACGTCCCGCAGCCGCGCGGCGCGCTCGGCCACCGCGGGGTCGAGCATCGCCGCGACGGCGTCGCACAGCCGATCCACGTCCAGGTCGCGTCCCGCGCGGGCCATCGGCATCGACACGCCGACACCCAGTCGTTCGAGTTCGGCTCCCCAGAACGGCTGGTCCGCGCCGTACCAGCAGATGACCGACGGCCGGCCCGCGCGCAGCACGGCCGCGGTGGTCCCGGCGCCGCCGTGGTGGACCACGACCGCGCACCGGCCGAAGACCGTGCGGTGGTCGACCTGGGACTCGATGCGCACCGCGTCGGACTCGGCGCCGGTGCGCACCTCCGCACTCAGTTCGGTCCAGCCCGCACACACCAGGACACGTCGGCCGAGCCGGCGGCCGAGTTCCGCGACGACGCGGAGGGTGCTCTCCTCTCCCCGCAACGGCATGCTGCCGAAACCCACGTAGATCGGGGCGTCACCGCCGTCGAGCCAAGACGCGAGCGCGTCGGACCCGGCGACCGGGTGCTCCCCCGGCAACCCGAGGAACCCCACCGAGGGTCGAGGACGCGCCGCCGTGTCGGCGATCCACCTCTGGTCGTCGTGCACCCCGAACATCGGGTCGTAGGCCTGCAACTCCAGACCCGCCGCCGCACGGAGTCGAGCGGTGTAGGGCCGCGATGTCCCGGTCGAACCCAGTTCGGCGCGCAGGCGACGCTCGCGTCGTCTGGTGAGGACGCCGAACGCGGCGTCGTAGGCCGCCCACTGCGCACGAACGGCGCGCGGGCCACCCGGGAGGTGACCGGGTACGGGGCCGACGCGGCTGTTGCGGCGCACCGGGGCGTGGTGCAGCGACACCAGCGGAACCCCGGCGGACTCGGCGAAGGCGAGTGCGGGCTGTTCGGTGATCAACCCGCTCACGATGACGTCCGCGCCGTCGACGACGCCGGTCATGTCGGAGACGAGGTCCTCCCACCCGGCGTTCCGCAGCGACAGGAACACACGCAGCCGACGCAGCGGGTGACGACCCGCCTGCTCGCGAGCCCGCGCCACCGATTCGAGGTGGGCGCGGGTGTCCTGGCCGAGGGGCACGACCTCGAGCCGCGCGATCCCGTCCGCCCAGCCCCGGGCCGGCCGCACCATGTTGGGCGGGACCCCGAGACGCACGTCGTGCCCGCGCCGCGCGAGTGCGGTCGCAAGCAGCGTCGCCGGCTGGACGTCCCCGCGGGTCCCGTTGATGACGAACGAGATTCTCATGACACGGCCCCGGTGATCCCGGTCTCCGGCCGCGCGGCGCGGTGGCCGGCCGTGTTTAGAATCGGTCGCCCATCTGACCACACCGACACGTGAGGGGTCCGACGTTGAGGTTCGTGATCGCGGTCAACGGTAGTCGCGGAGACGCCCAGCCGGCCGTCGCCCTCGCCGCCGAACTCCTGGGCCGGGGTCATGGGGTGACTCTCGCGGCGCCACCGGATCTGGTCGGATTCGGCAGCGGTGCAGGTGTTCCCACCGAGGTCTACGGCGAGAGCACACGCGCCCTGCTCGATTCCGGTCTGGTGCGGGAGGACATGCGGTCGAAGAACCCGCGCACCAGGCTGCGTGCAGTGTCGGCCATGTCGGTGCGGGGCGGCCGGACCATGCAGCAACGCTTGCTCGAGCTCGCCGACGGCGCGGATGCGATCATCGCGAGCAGCGCCGGTCAGGAACGCGCCCACAACGTCTCGGCGGTTCTCGGGATTCCACACATCCCGTTGCACTACTGCCCCATTCGGCGCAACAGCTTGGTGTCGCTGCTCGCCCACCTCGGTGTCGATGCCCCGGCGATGGTCAACGACCTGAGCTGGCGGGTCGCCGAACGCGCTCTCTGGCTGGCCACCCGGTCGGCCGAGAACACACTGCGGACCGACCTGGGACTGTCGCCACTGAACCGCCCCTACTCCGAACTGATCGCCCGCACCGGGGTTCCCGAGATCCAGGCCTACGACCCCGCGCTCTTCGAGGGGCTCGCAGCGCAGTGGGGACCGCGTCGGCCGCTGGTCGGATTCTTCACCCTCGCCGCGGCACAGCGAGCCGGGGTGGGCGACGCCGGACTCGACGGAGCTTCGGGCGCAGGCACACTCGGCGAGTGGCTCGACGCGGGCGACGCTCCGGTGTACGTCGGTTTCGGCAGTATGCTGCCGGCCGACCCGGACGGGCTGGCCGACGCGTTCCGTACCGCGGCGCAACGCCTCGGGATCCGACTGCTGGTGTCGGGCGGCTGGAGCGGATTCATGTCGAGCGAATCCACCTCGGGTGCAATGATATCGGGGGACGCCGTGCATGTCGTCGGGCACGTCGATCACGACACCGTATTGCCGAGATGTCGTGCCGCGGTCCACCACGGCGGCGCGGGTTCGGTGGCCGCCGGCCTGCGTGCCGGTCTGCCCACCCTGGTCACCTGGGTCGGAGCCGATCAGCCGATCTGGGGACGCGCGGTGAGCAAGGCGCGTGTGGGTGCCACCTTGCCGATGTCGCGGGTGACCGCGAAGTCGCTGATCCCGGCGCTCGAGCAGATCCTGGACGCGGACACCCGGCGGCGTTCCGCCGATCTCCGCCGCCGGCTCGTACCGCCTGGTGAGGCGGTCCGCTCGGCGGCCGACATCGCCGAGCGGGCGGCCGGCGCCGGGGCGACGGGTAGGCGTGCCGACTGACTCCGGCATGGTCGTGTCCGGACTCCGCCGATCACGGCAGGACACGATCGGAACCACCGCCCCGCACCAGGTTTCGCGGGTCGAGCCGTCCTGTCCGGGTGTCGTAGGACCGCAGCACGACGAGGCGCAACGCGTGCGCGATCGTGATCGCGGGCACGTAGACCGCCGCGGCACCGGCGGCCAGCCCGAATCGACGGTGCAGCAGGAATGTTCGCGGGAGGAAACTCATGTACTGGACGAACGGCACCATGCCGGTCTCCATCCGGCGGGGCGACACCCCGACGGTCAGCGAGCGGAGAAAGGCGTTGCGCCCGCCGGTGTCACCGACGCAGAGACCCATGTCGACATCCTCGAAGATGTTCCGGCGCATGCTGACACGATCCCGGATCACCGCCCAGGTCTCGCGCCGCAGCACCATGTTCGAGCCGTAGAGCACGGGCACCTCGGTCACGGCCTTCTCGCGCCGCAACCGGTTCAGCGGGTGCAGCCGGGTCTTCCATCTGTCGAATCTGCCGGCAAGCGGCACGTCGTAGGCCTCGCCGCGCCCGCAGAGTGCCGACCAGTCTCCCCCGACGTCCGCGGCGAAGAACTCCACGATCGTCCGCGCCCAGTCCGG
Source organism: Gordonia sp. G4 (assembly GCF_057770005.1). NCBI lineage: Bacteria > Bacillati > Actinomycetota > Actinomycetes > Mycobacteriales > Gordoniaceae > Gordonia > Gordonia sp. G4. Next base: position 3,572,048 of record NZ_CM173442.1, on the reverse strand, counting down.
CGGCACCCGGGTGTCGGCGTCGATCCGGGCCACGAGGTCTCCGGTCGCGGCGTCGAGTCCGGCGTTCCGTGCGTACACCAGCCCCTGTCGTGGCTCGTCGATCGTGCGGATCCGTGGGTGAGCCGAACACCAGGCGTCGATCACCGCACTGCTGCCGTCGGTCGAGTTGTTGTCCACGACCACGATCTCGGTGATCCGGTCGAACTGCGCGGACAGCCGGGCGAGACACTCGCCGATCGTGTCCACCTCGTTGTAGACCGGGACCACCACCGAGAAGGTGAGCGGCATGGTGTCTGCTCCTTGTGCTGATCGGTTCGTCATGGGCGCGGACATTCAGGTCCGCCGCATGTAGGTCCGCAGGGTCACCGGCACCACCACGGCGAGGATCGCCGCCGCGCCCACGAGCGTGTATGCGATGTCGGTCCCCACGTTCTCGCCGGCGGCCAGTCCGCGTGCCGCCGTGACGAGATGGGAGACGGGGTTGGCCGATGCGCAGGCCTGCATCCACCCGGGCATGGTGTCGATCGGGACGAGCGCGTTGGACACGAACGTGATCGGCATCAGCACGAGCATCGAGACACCCTGGACGGTCGACGCCTTGTCGAGCAGGACCCCGAGGAGCGCGAAGATCCAGCTCAACGAGAACGCCACGACCACGATCAGCACGCAGGCGACCACGATCCCCACCGGGCTCGCCGGCCGGTACCCCATGATCAGCCCGACGCACACCGTGATGGCCGAGGCCACCACGTAGCGGAACGTGTTGGCCACCAGCGCGCCGGCCAGCGGAGCGATACGCGCTATCGGCAGCGACTTGAACCGGTCGAAGACCCCGCGGTCGAGGTCCTCGCGCAACTGGACTCCGGTGACGACCGACGCCGCGATACACACCTGGACCAGTACGCCCGGGATCAGCAACGGGAGATAGCCGACGACGTTCCCGGCGATCGCACCGCCGAAGATCGAGGAGAACATGACGGTGAACACGATGGGCAGCACGATGACGTCGAACAACTGCTGTGGATTGTGTTTGATCTTCAGCAGGCCCCGGTGGGTCATCGTGAGCGACTGCATCACCGCGGCCGCCGGCCGAACCCGATCGTGCGCCTCGGGCGTCGCGCCGCCGGAAAGGGCGCTCGGTTGCAGTGATCCCGTGGTCATGCCCGCGCTCCCGTCGGATCGACTTCCGGCGCGGACCGCGTGGGGTCGCCGCCGTCGGTCAGCGCGAAGAACACCTCGTCGAGGGTCGGACGCACGACGTTGACCGACGTCAGCACGATCCCGCGGGCGCGGAGCGCACCGAGGATGTCGGCGAGCGGGTCGATGTCGGACATCGGCAGCACGAGGACCCCCTCGCGCCGGGCGATCGTCGCCTCGCCGCTCGAGGTGAACGGCGCGCACACCTGGGCGGCCGCCGTCACATCTTCCTCGTCGGCGAGTTCGAGTCGCACGCTCATGTCCCCGACGCCGGCCTTCAGTTCGTCCGCGGTGCCGTCGGCGACCACCCGGCCACGATCCATCACCGCGATGTGATCGGCGAGTTCGTCGGCCTCGTCGAGATACTGGGTGGTCAGCAGGACTGTCGATCCCCGCGCGACCATGTCGCGCACCGTCTGCCACATCTGGGCCCGCGTGCGGGGGTCGAGTCCGGTGGTGGGCTCGTCCAGGAACAGCAGGCGGGGCCGGGTGATCAGCGACGCCGCGAGATCCAGACGGCGGCGCATGCCGCCGGAGAAATGCCCCACGCGCCGGGTGGCGACCGCGCCGAGCCCGAACTCGTCGAGCAGTTCGTCGGCGCGGATGCGCGCCCGGCTGCGTGACGATCCGATGAGTCGACCGAAGATCATGAGGTTCTCGCGGGCGGTGAGATCTTCGTCGACGGAGGCGTATTGGCCGGTGACCCCGATGAGCGACCGGACCGCCGTCGCCTGCGTGACGACATCGTGCCCGAAGATCCGGGCGTCTCCGGCATCCGGCCGCAGCAGCGTCGCGAGCATGCGCACGGTGGTGGTCTTTCCGGCGCCGTTGGTCCCCAGCAGGGCGAAGACGCCACCTGCGGGCACGAGGAGATCGACCGCGTCGACGGCCCGTGTGCCGCCGAATTCCTTGGTCAGACCGCGGGCCTCGATGGCCGGGACGGTCGTGGACATGGCACCCCCGATGCGTGTGGTCGACTTCGGCCCCACGGTAGGTGAGCTCCCGAGGTGTCGCAACGTGACCTGTTGCGGTATTCGACACTGCCCGGCAACGGTTTTCGTCGACACGCCGTCTGACTTCGCATTCCGTCGGGACGGCGCCCGATCGCGTCGCAGCTCGTCACCAGTTCTTTACATGAACGCAACGAGAGCCCCGGTGCGTTCACCGCCGTCGATCCGCGATCAGCGAAACAGCCAGGTGCACAGCCGACTTCCACGCCCACACGGTCGATCCTCGACGCAGCGACAACGGCCTCGGTGATGAACGTCACGCGCTCGTGCCGCTGCACGTGTCCGTTGTGACCGCTTAGGCTCGCTACAGACACAGGCGGTTTCGACGTGATCCGCTCGATCCCGGGGAAACTCCCCCGGTGCGTCGTACCGAGTCGCGCACGTGCATCGGGGTACGAGCGATTCCTGTTGTCTCAGATCAGAACTCATGGGCCGGGGGGTCATGTCGTCGAAGGCACGGCATGGTGTCGCGGCCCGGGAACGGATGACCGACACATGGACGACCGCGCATGAAGTTCACCGAGCTGTCCGACTATCCCGTACCGGCTGGGACGGTGACGATCTGGACACCGACCACACGTACGGATCTCGCGGGGTGGCAGTCGGATCCGCGGCCGTTCACCTACGACCAGTCGGCGTCGATACGGCGGTCGGCGGCCGGTGACGACGATGAGAACTCCTGGCTCGGAGCGATTTTCGAGATCGACGACGAGCTCGATGCCGAGCGTTTCGAATCCTGCCTGAACCAGTTCCTCACCCGGCACGAGGCCCTTCTGTCGACCGCCGACCCGACGAGCGACGATCCGCACCACGGACGCCGGACGTACCGGGGCGGCCATCTCGGTGTCGACACCGAGGTGGCCGGCGGATTCGACTCCGGTGACGATGTCCGCGAGCTCCTGACCGGGATCTTCGACGCCAGACTCGCGCCGACGCGCTGGCCGCACTGCATCGTGGCCACCATCTCCTCGCCCCGCGGTGGTTTCTGCGTTGCGTTCGCCGCCGATCACGTGGTGATGGATGCGTATTCGATCCTGTTGAGCATGAGTGAGATCCGGCGCCTGTACATCTCGGCGCGGCACGGCGCGTCCACCGAGATGGCGGATGTCGGAAGTCATCTCGACTTCGGCGTCCATGACCGCGCGGTGGGGCTCGGACTCACCGGCCAGCACCCGGCCGTCTCGCGCTGGCGCACGTTTCTGGACCGTTCCGCGGACGCACCGGGATTCGGTCTGCCACTGGTCCGTCCGCACCTGGAGACCGGGGATCGTGCGCGCACACCGCGCCAGCGCGGCGTCTCCGAGTACGTGGCCACCGACCGCCTGGCGACGTTCGTGACGTCGGCGGCCCGGACGAGCGGACACGGAACGCAGACGGCGGTGTTCGCCGCTCTCGCGGTCACCCTGCGCGCACTCACCGGGCGCGACACACTGCGACTGACGATGCCGATGCACACGCGAACGGAGGCTCGGTACGCGGGATCGGTGGGCTGGTATGTCGGGCTGGCGCCGCTCGAGGTCGATCTGTCCGGCTCGGTCACCTTCGACGACGCACTCACCGCGACGGCGGCCGCGATCGACGAGGTGCGGCACCTGCCGTTGTTCCCCTATCAGCGCATCGTCGAATTGCTCGGCACCGGAGGAGAACCGGAGTTCGTCGTGTCGTACCTGGACATCCGTCACGTCCCGGGAGCCGCCGAATGGGATGCGGCCCGGGCGCAGATCCTGCGGGGCGGCTCGAGGTCGGACCGTGAGGTGTACCTCTGGATCGCGCGGGTGCCCGGCGGGATCACGGTGTCGGCCCGGCATCCGGGTCACGATCCCGCCGACGCGAGCATCCGCGACCTCATCACGACCTACGCGACGATCCTGCGGACGCTCGCGACCGAGGGAACAGCACTCCCGCTGTCCTCCTACACCTGCGCGACCTTCGCCGGCACCGCCGCGCTGGACGACGCCCGCCCCGCCTGATCGACGAGAGGACCCGATGAGAATCACGGCAATGGGCAACTGGCGCCCGCAACCGGGAACCGCAGTTCGCTTCGACCCGACCGAAGCGTGCCGCGAGGCCGCCGCGACCGCCGTCGCCCACGCTGCGCCGGTCACGTTCCTGGCGCAGAACCACGTCCGCGGTGCCCAGGTGGCCCGGGCCGCGGGTCGCACCCATCGCGGGTACCTGGGATCGGGCACCGAGATCGACGGCGACCTCGACACCGCCGCCCTCGGACGCGCGCTGACCCTTTTCGTCCGGCGTCACGAGGTACTGCGCACCTGGTTCGAGTGCCGCGACGGGGAGGTCACCGCTCATCTCGTCGACTCGTCGGACATGGAGTTCGAGGGTCACGTCGACCGCCGACTGGCGACCGTCGACGACGTGCACCCGTATCTCATCGATCGTTTCGACCGCGAGACCCCCAGCGACACCTTCCCCGGCTTCGCCTTCGGGGCCATCAGCCGGCCGGGCGGTTTCGCCATCTTCCTGGCGTGCGACCACGCCCTCTCCGACGGCGCGTCACAGGCCCTCGCCCTCGACGAGATCGCGCAGATCTACACCGAACTGGTGCGGGCCGACGAGCCCGACGACGCGGTGGCCGCAGAGGCAATACAGACCGAGGCAATACAGACCGGGGCAATGCAGACCGAGGCGGCGGCGCCCGCCGGGGGCTACTTCGCCTACGCCGCGGCCGAGGAGCAAGCGACCGCCGCGCATCTGGCCGGAACCCCACAGACCCGCGCCTGGCAGGACATCTTCCGTCGGCACGACCTGCAGATGCCCCGCTTCCCTCTCGACCTCGGCCTGGGTCCGGGTGAGACCGCGCAGGTGACCGGTGTCGAGGTCTCGCTGCTCGACCGTGCCGGGATCGTCGCCTTCGACGCCGCCTGCCGCGCGGCGGGAGGTCGCTTCATCGACGGCGTCTACGCGGCCATCGCCATCGCCGACCGGGAACTGGCCGGCGCCGAGGACTACTACGGCATGACGGTGTTCAACACCCGGGTCGCCCTCGACGGTTACGCCACGTCTCAGGGATGGTTCTGCAGCTTCGCACCGGTCGAGTTCTCCATGACCGGCGCATCCACCTTCGCCGAACTGATCCCGGCCGCCCACGCGGCCCGCCGGCGCGCGCGCGACCTCGCGGCGGTGCCGGTGGCGGCCGCGCTCGCCGCCATAGCCGCCGCGGGCGCCACCCCGGACGCGATCGTCACTGCCCCGAACCTGCTGTCGTACATCGATTTCCGATGGTTTCCCGGAACGTCGCGCGACGCTTTCCGGCGCGGCGCCCTGTTCACCGGGGAGGGCCGCACGGCCAACGCGTCGGCGTGGATCAACCGCGACCACGACGAGCTCTACCTGGGCAGCCAGATCCCGGGGACGCCGTTTGCGGAGTCGGTGGCGCGCCCCTACTACCACCACCTGCGCGACATCGTCACCGACATCGCCGCAGCCGGCGACCGGCAGATCCACGGGCCGGCGGTTGCGGCAGGGCCATCCGACCCCGGCGCCGCGGCTCTGCGCAGAGGAGCGTGAGGACGAGTGCACGTCACCACCATCGATCGCTATGGTCCGCCCGCGGGTGAGCTGTTGTGCTGGACCGTGGACACCTCTGCCGCACGGTCCGAGATCTCCGATGTGCCACCGTCGTTCAACCAGACCGTGCACCTGGCCACCGCCGGGGACTCGAGTACGTGGTTGGCCGCGGCGTTCACGGTCCGCGGCCGGGTCGACCGCGCCGCGCTCGGCTCCGCCTACCACGCCCTCATCGCACGGCACGGCACCCTGCGGTCGTCGTTCTCGACCGGGCCGGAGGGGGTCCGGCGCCACTCCTACGATCCGGACGACCTCGTACTCCGCATCGACACCGTGATCGACACGTCCTCCGACACCGTCCTGCGCGATCGGCTCCGCGACACCCTCGACCGCGCATGTCATCCCTTCGGCTACCCGGCGTACCTGTTCGCCGCGATCGACCGCGACGACGCGTCGACGATCATCTGCGGATTCGACCACTGCCACGTGGATGCCTACTCGATCTCCATCGTGATCGACGACCTGCACCGCTTGTATGACGGATACCGTTGCCACGGAGGTTCTTTCGATCCCTCGGCGACTGCCATGAGCGGTAGTTTCGTCGACTTCTGCGCAGCCGAGTCATCCGCACCCCCCGTCGCGCTGTCCGATCCCCGGATGCGCCAATGGCTCCGCTTCTTCGACGACCGGGACGGCGCGCTGCCCACCTTTCCCCTTGATCTCGGTGTCGAACCCGGGGCCATCGCGGCCCAGGCCACCGAGGTGCGCACGCTGTTGGATTCGGCTGCGACGGAGCGGTTCGCCCAGTTGTGCCGACGCAACGGTGCGAGCGTGTTCGGCGGAACGCTGGCCGCGATGGCCGACGCGGTGCGCCGCTGCGGCGGCGGGCCAGAACTACCTCTGCTGTTCCCGATGCACACGCGTCGGGAGGAGAAGTGGCGCGACGCCGTCGGCTGGTTCACCACCAATGCGCCGCTGCGGGTCGTCGGTACCGGGGATCTGGTGGAGACGATCCGGCGCACCGGACCGGAGCTGCGTCGGGCCGTCGCGCTCGGCGAGGTACCCGTTCCGCAGGTCATCGAGGCGATGGGCGGACTACGCCGCACGCGGGCGGACATCTTCATGGTGTCCTACGTCGACTACCGGCTGCTCCCAGGTGCGGATCGGCACCGGGCCATCGATGCCCACCACATCTCCAATGCGACGACCGCCGACGACGCGCAGTTCTGGATCTCACGGACCGGCGACGGACTGGCGCTTCGTGCCCGGCATCCCGACACGCTGACCGCCCACCGCACGATCCGCCGGTTCACCGACGAACTCGTCGGGACGCTGCGCAACGGCGCCGAACTCGCGGACACCGATGGTGTCGATGTTCTCGAGCAAGCCGTCGGGCCCGACACCGCGCGGGTCGTCGGTCTCTGACCGCCTCACGAGCAGGTTTCGGGACACCGGTGGGCGGATACTCCTCTGCGGTCCACCCGCCACGGTGAAGAGCCCGCCGCGGCGAACCGGCATCTCTCGGAGGCGATCCTCATGACATCGGAGAATTCGCGACTGACACGTTCACCGATCCGGACCGCGGCGCTGGCAGTCGGCATCGTGTTCCTGCTGGTCGGCATCCTCGGGTTCATCCCAGGCATCACCACGGACTACGACACCCTGACGTTCGCCGGTCATCATTCCGAGGCCGCACTGCTGGGCATCTTCCAGGTGTCGATCCTGCACAACATCGTCCACCTGCTGTTCGGCGTCGCGGGTGTGCTCATGTCCCGCACGGCGTCCTCGTCGTTCCTCTATCTCGTGGCCGGCGGTGCCGTGTACCTGGTGCTCTGGGTGTACGGACTGCTGATCGACCACCACAGTGCCGCCAATTTCGTACCGGTGAACACGGCCGACAACTGGTTGCACTTCGTGCTCGGCGTCGGGATGGTGGGCCTCGGCCTGCTCCTGCGACGACGGTCGGAGCCAGTAGCCACGCGGCATACGGGCCCGGCCGGCGGCCGGCGGATCTGATCCGCTGTGCCGGCAGCTAGCCGATGGTCGCCGCCGCGAGGGCGGGAAGCGCGGCGGTGATCAGGGCGAGCAGTTCGTCCCGGGTGAGCGTCGGCGCCTCGGTCGTCTCCGCGGTGAGCCACCGGATCGTCGTCTCCTCGACGAAGGCGATCCAGCCGTGCACGCTCATCACGACGACCGGGGTCACCTCGACCCCGAACACCGGAGCGTGGTCGAGGACCCGGGCGACCATCACCTCGCGGGTGCGGTCGAACACCTCCCGCATCGCGGCGTCCGAACTCGAGGCTCCGCGGATCAGCGTGGTGTAGGCGGTGCGGTTCTCACTCACATAGTCGACGAACGCGGCCATCGACGCCGACAGGATCGCTATCGGATCACCCAGGGACTCGTCCGGCTCGGTACGCGCGAGCATCCGGTCCGCCTGGGCCTGCGCGATCGCGACGTGGAACTCCTGCTTCGAGGCGAAGTAGTGGAAGAGCAGCGCCCGCGACACCCCGGCGGCGTCGGCGATCGCGTCGATGGTGATCTCCTCGAGCGGCCGGTCCCCGACCATGGCGAGGCCGTACTCGATGAGCTGGTCGCGACGCGCCTCGGGACTCATCCGCGTGCGCTTGTGCGGGGCGCGCCGGTCGCCGGCGTCGCCGCCGATCGGGTCGCCGCTGATCGTCTTGCCGTTGATCACCGACACTCTGCACTTCCTCGTCCTCTGGCCACCCGGCCAGACTACTCCTATTGAGTCTCGTTCAATAGCTATTGACACGTGTTCAGTACCACCCTATGGTGACACCATGACAACGAACGATGTAGAGATCGCCATCATCGGTGCCGGCTTCTCGGGTCTCGGTGCCGCGGTCCGTCTCAAGCAGAACGGCTTCGACGACTTCGTCCTCCTCGATCGCGGTCGCGACTTCGGCGGGACCTGGCGCGACAACACCTACCCCGGCGCGGCCTGCGACGTGCCCTCACAGCTCTACTCCTTCTCGTTCGCGAAGAACCCCACGTGGTCGCGGTCGTACTCGCACCAGCCCGAGATCCACGACTACATCAACGGGGTGGCCGACAAGTTCGACATCCCCGCCAAGGCCCGATTCGGCACCGAGGTGACCCGGACCGAGTGGAACGAGGACGAGGGCCGGTGGATCATCGACACCCTCCAGGACGGCACGACCGACCAGGTCCGGGCGCGAGTGCTCGTCGGCGGTGTCGGCCCGCTCTGTGAACCCAACCTCCCCGACATCGAGGGCATCGAGTCCTTCGAGGGCAAGATCGTGCACTCCGCACGCTGGGACAACGACCACGACTTCGGCGGTCAGCGGGTCGCCGTGATCGGCACCGGGGCGTCGGCCATCCAGTTGGTCCCCGAGGTCGCGAAGGTCGCCGGCCGTCTGGACGTCTACCAGCGCACCGCACCGTGGATCGTGCCCCGCACAGAGCGCGCCTACAGCTCGGTCGAACACTGGGCCTACAAGAACGTCCCGGGGTACCAGTCCGCGGTCCGCGGCGGGATCTACGCCGCCAACGAGGTCGTGGCGTTCGGCCTCACCTACTCACCGAAGTCGCTCAAGCCGGTCGAGTTGCTCTGCCGCGCCAACATCCTGCGCGGCATCGGCCGCGACGCCGAACTGCGCCGCAAGGCGACTCCGACGTTCCAGGTGGGCTGTAAGCGAATCCTGCGCTCCAACGACTGGTACCCGGCGCTCGCGCGGCCCAACGTCGATCTGGTGACCGACGGCATCGACCGGATCACCCCGACCGGGATCGTGGCCAAGGACGGCACCGTCCGGGACGTCGACGTGATCGTCGTCGCCACCGGATTCCACGTCACCGACTCCCCCGTGTTCGAGAAGATCATCGGCAAGGACGGCCGCAGCCTCGCGCAGGTGTGGAGCGAGATCGGCATGCAGGGATACAAGGGTTCGTTCGTCCACGGCTTCCCGAACATGATGCTCATGGTCGGCCCGTCGACCGGCCTGGGCCACACCTCGATGGTCTACATGATCGAGTCGCAGCTCAACTACCTCGTCGACTACCTGAAAACCTCTCGCGCGCTGGGCATCACCCGGACCGAGGTGAAGCTCGCCGCCCAGCAGGAGTTCAACGCGGGCATCCAGCACAAGCTCCGCAACAGCGTCTGGGTGAACGGCGGGTGCGCCTCCTGGTACAAGGACGCCAACGGCAACATCACGACTCTGTGGCCCGGCTTCACCTTCGCGTTCCGACAGGCGACCCGGTCCTTCGATGTCGCCGCCTACGATGTCACCCGCGGCGCCCGGCGACCCGTCGCACCCGCCGTGTCGGCCGGTTCCGCCACCGGCGAGGACATCGACTCGCCCGCCACCGCCAACGCCTGACCGACCGCACCCACTCACAGGAGACAACACATGAAGGACTTTCGCGGCAAGGTCGTCGTGATCACCGGCGCCGGTTCGGGAATGGGCCGTGACATCGCGGTCAAGCTCGCGCGCCGTGGTGCGCGGCTGGCCATCTCCGACGTCACCCCCGACGGCCTGGCCGTCACCGAGAAGCTGGTGAAAGAAGCCGGCGCCGAGGTTCATTCGCAGCTGCTCAACGTCGCCGAGCGCGAAGCTGTGCTCACCTATGCCGACACCGTCGCCGAGCACTTCGGCGTGGTCAACGTCGTCTTCAACAACGCGGGCATCGCCCACCACGGGGAGATCGAGCGCACCGAGTTCAAGGACATCGAACGGGTGATGGATGTCGACTACTGGGGAGTCGTCAACGGCACCAAGGCATTCCTGCCCCACGTGATCGCCTCCGGCGACGGGCACATCGTGAACACGTCGTCGTTGTTCGGATTGCTCGCCGAGCCGGGACAGGCCGCCTACAACTCCGCGAAGTTCGCGGTGCGCGGGTTCACCGAGGCGCTGCGCCAGGAGATGATCGTCGCCAAGCACCCGGTGCAGGTGTCCTGTGTGCACCCCGGCGGCATCAAGACCGCGATCGCCCGGAACGCCACCGTGTCCGGCGACCACGACCAGAAGGCCACGGCGGCGCTCTTCGATCGCTATCTCGCCCGTATGACGAGCGAAGACGCCGCGGAGGTGATCATCGAGGGCGTTCGCAAGAACAAGGCACGCATCCTCGTCGGCACCGACGCCAAGATCCTCGACCTCGCGGTGCGCCTGGTCGCGTCGAAGTACCAGTGGGTGTCGGCGAAGCTCACCGGCTGGGCGATGTCGAAGGCCGCCTGACACCTCAGGTGAGCCGGCGACGCCGTGGCACCAACACGCGGTCGGGGGCGTGTTGGTGCCACGGCGTTTGTCGTGTCCGGCAGGGCCGTGTCGTGTCCGGCAGGCCGTGTCGTGTCTACAGCCCGTGTTCGCCCAGCCAGGCCAGGGCCACATCGCGCGGGTCCGCCCCACCGTCGACCTCGGCGGACATGGTGGCGAGATCGGCGGTGGTGATCTCGCCCGCCACCTTGTTCATCGCCTTGACCTGGTCGCGATTCAGCGCCGCGGAACGGAAAACCGGCACGAGGACCTCCGCCCGCGGGCCCGAGGGGTCCGCCTGGTCGGCGTCCGCGTCGACCGCACCGTCCGCGGTGTCGCCGCCGCCCGGCGTGGTCCGGAGCGCCTGCACCTCCGAGGACGCGCCCTCGGCGTTCTCGCCGGCGAGCTCGAGAGGCGTCAGCAGACCGACAGCCGTGCCGCCGGCGGCGCGACGGAGCACGTCCTCGGACGTCGCGGCGAGCTCGACCGGGCCGAACACGCAGCCCGCGTCGGCGAAGGCACGCATGGTCGCCTCGTCGGGTTCGGCGACGGCCGCGACCGGCAGGCCCGAGGGCAGTCGCGCACAATCGTCGAGGCCGGTGGCGCCGACGTCGCCCGCGAGGGTCGTCGACACGAAAATCTGCGGAGCCGCTGCCACCGGCGTCTCGTCACCGACCGAAACACCCTGCGGCAGTGCGCGGTTGAGGTCGCGGTAGACGTCTTCGGCACCGATCGCGGTGGACGACGGGGAGAGCATCGTCAGCAGTTCCCCGGTGAAGGCCGGGAAGAGATCGAGTCCGGCGCGATCCATCTCGTCCAGCAGGGTCGGCACGTCACCGCGGAGCTGGTCGGCGGACACCACGGAGCCGGAGTTGCGCAGCGCCCCCGCATAGATCTCGGCCATCACCCGCATCGCCGGGTCGTCCGACGAGCCGATCACCAGCCCACGCGGCGGGGACGAGGCGTCGTCGGCGCATCCGGCGATCACCGCCGCGAGGACCACGAGCAGGCCGGCCAGCGTGACGAGACGTTTGCGGACAAGACGTTCAGGCACCCCGCCACCGTATCCCCAGCACAGCTCCGCGCCCGAACGAGGCCGCCGGGTACCATCGGCACTCATGCCGTCGCTCCCCCGGCCCGGTCCGCGCGGGTTGTCCCCACGCCGCGAACGCCGACCGCTCCCGCAGATCCGTGTCCCGGTGGCTAGGGCGATCGTGGACTGCGCGGTCTACATCGACGGTCGCCGACAGCCCGGCCGCGTCACCTACACCGAGGGCCTCGCCCGGGTGCGGGCAGCGGGCGAGGGCTTCGTGTGGGTCGGGTTGCACGCCCCCGACGACGCGCAGATGGCCGACGTCGGAGCCACGTTCGGCCTGCACGAACTCGTCGTCGAGGATGCGGTACACGCGCACCAGCGACCGAAACTCGAGGTGTACGACGAGACCCAGTTCCTGGTCCTGCGGACCGTGCAGTACGTCGAGCACGAGACGATGGCGTTGGCCAGCGAGGTCGTGGAGACCGGCGAGATCATGGTCTTCGCCGGACCCGACTTCGTCCTGACCGTGCGGCACGGCGAGCACACCGAGTTGTCGGAGCTGCGGCGCCGTCTGGAAACCCATCCCGAGCGACTCGCCCTCGGCCCCACCGCGGTCTTGCACGCCGTCGCCGACAAGGTCGTCGACACCTACCTGGCGGTCAGCGACCGGATGGACGTCGACGTCGCCGCGATCGAGGAGGTCGTCTTCGGCCGCCAGGGCCACTCGCTCGACATCGACCCGGTCTACCTCCTGCGTCGCGAGGTGCTCGAACTGCGTCGCGCGGTGACGCCGCTCGCGGCACCGTTGCAGAGCCTGACGGCGAGCGGTAACCCGTTGGTGCCCAAAGAGATCCGACGCCAGTTCCGCGACGTCTCCGACCACCTCACCACCGTCATCGACCGCGTCCTCGAGTACGACGACCTGCTCACCTCACTACTGCAGGCCGCGGCCGCCAAGGTCGGCATCCAGCAGTCGACCGACATGCGCAAGATCTCGGCCTGGGTCGCGATCGCCGCGGTGCCCACCATGGTCGCCGGCATCTACGGCATGAACTTCGACCACATGCCCGAGCTCCATCAGGAGTGGGGTTACCCCGTCGTGCTCGCCTGCCTGGCCACGCTCTGCAGTGTGCTGTTCGTGGTGTTCCGCCGCAGTCACTGGTTGTGACCCCCGGCGTGTGACCCGCGACCGCACGGAGGATTACCCGGGCACAGCGACGGGTAATCGGCCGCGATGACCCGCACCGACCACGCCGGCGACACGGCCCGGGCCCTGCTCGACCGCGCCGGCCACACCTACGCCGAGGACGCCGGCATCACGCTGAAGAACACGCCGTCGCCGCTGTTCGAACTGTTGGTGCTCGCCCTGCTGCTGAGCACCCGGATCTCCGCGGACATCGCGGTGGCAGCCGCCCGCGAATTGTTCGCGGCCGGTTACCGCACGCCGGAGAAGATGGCGCGGGCCGACTGGCAGAGCCTGGTCGACGCCCTCGGCCGAGGCCACTACGTCCGCTACGACGAGAGCACCGCCACCCGCCTCGGCCAGGCAGCACGGAAGGTTCTCGACGACTATCACGGCGATCTGCGCCGCCTCGCCGACGAGGCCGGGTCCGAGCCCGCCCGCGCGGCACAGCTGCTCCAGGGGTTCACCGGTATCGGGCCGGTCGGGGCCGACATCTTCTTGCGCGAGGTGCAGTCGGTGTGGGACTGGGCGGCACCGTATTTCGACAAGCGCGCACTCGCCGCGGCGCGCGACCTCGCCCTGCCCGACGATCCGGCCCGGCTCGCCGACCTCGCCGACGGGCGACCCGAGGCCCTGGCTGCCGCGCTGGTCCGCGTCTCCCTCGACGAGTCCCTGCGCAGGGAGATCGCCTGAGCCGACCGGCGACCCTATGCTGGGACAACGGTCACAGTCACATCCGGGTGGTTTGCGTGGCGCCCGGTTCGGTTATCCGGAAGAGTCCGCGTTCGCTGCACGCAGCGATACCGGACGCCCGGACACGACAGGAGGACTCGCAGGTGTCAGCTGATCCGATGGTCGACGTCTCGACGGTGCACGACACGGCCTTCCGACGGCCGGAGTTGCCGAGTGCGCGTGGACCGCTGTCGGGCATCGTCATCGATCTCCTGCGGGGTGATCCCGACTCCGCGTCGGTTCCCGAGTTGCCGATCGACGACGCCGACCCCTACGGCGACGACCTCCAGCTCGCCCTCTACCTCTGCTACGAGATGCACTACATGGGGTTTGCCGACGCCGAGGTCGAGTGGGAATGGAACCCCGCGCTCCTCGCGGTGCGGGCCGCGCTCGAGCGGCCCTTCCTCGCGGCCCTGCACCGGGACGTGCCCACCGCGACCGCTGCCGATTCCGCCGACCACGAGATGGACGAGCTCTGCATCGAGAACCCCGACGGCGACGGTGCTTCGTACCGCCTCCGCGACGCGGGGACGTGGGAGCAGTACCGACAGCTGTTCGCGCTGCGCTCGCTGTACCACCTCAAGGAGGCCGACCCGCACGCGTGGGCGATCCCGCGTCTGAGAGGCCACGCCAAGGCCGCCTATGTCGCCGTCGAGTTCGACGAGTTCGGCGGCGGGCGAGGCGACGCCGTGCATCAAGAGCTCTTCGCCGACCTGCTCCGGGCCGCGGATCTGAGCGCCGACTACCTCGGTTACCTCGACACGGTCCCCGGGGTCGCCCTGACACCGGTCAACCTGATGTCGCTGTTCGGCCTCCATCGCCGGTACCGGGGTGCCGCGGTCGGACATCTGGCGGCCACCGAGATCACCTCGCCCCCGGGCTCCCAGCGCCTGCTCGCGGGCCTGGAACAGCTCGACGCGCCGGAGGCCTGCCGACGCTTCTATCGCGAACACGTCGAGGCGGATGCGGTTCACGAGCAGATCCTGCGCACCGATGTCGTCGGCGATCTCATCCGCACCGAGCCGGACGCCGAGGTCGACGTGATCTTCGGGATCCGCGCCTTCCTGTTCGTCGAAGACGCCCTCGACCGGTATGTGCTGTCCGCCTGGGACAACGGCGAGAGCGCCTTTCCCGGCATCTGAGCTCCCCGGGGGTCAGTCGGTCCGTCGACGCTTCCTGCGATGGCTGGTGTCGCACAGCGGATAGTTCTTGCTGCGGCCACACGCGCACACCGCGACCATGAACCGATCCGACTCGACCTTGGCACCGTCGGGAAGTTCGATCTCGACGGGGCCGGATACGAGGACGGGTCCGCCGCGGACCACCCGCACCACGTTGCGCTTGCCGTCCCCACTCACGCCGGGCATCCCCTTGGACCGGAACCGCCCGGGGCGACCGCGACGATCGCGACCAGTCGCTCGATCCGGCGGTTGCGTTCGAGCATTCCGCACTCCTCCATCCAGCCCGCGCGCGCGGTGAGGACCGGACCGAATGGGATGACCCGTTCGGCCACCACCTCCGCGGTCAGCCCGCCGGCGCGCAGAGCGCGCACCGAGGCGTCCTCGTCCGCGAATTCGGAGTGCACGAGGATGAATGCGCCGCCGGGCACCAGCAGATCGGGAACGCGTGCGCACAGCGGGTCGAGGACGGCCCGGCCGTCGAGGCCGGCGTCCCAGGCGTGCGACGGCCCGGCCGGATGAAGCGCCGCCTCGGATTCGGGCGGGGTCGGCACATAGGGCGGATTACAGGTGACCACGTCATAGCGACCCCGGTGACGGCGGAGATCACCGAGTGTCACCTCGATCCGGACGCCGGCTTCGGCTGCCGCCCGGCGCGCGTAGGCGACCGCGTCCGGGGAGGCGTCCACCGCGGTCACCTCGGCCGCACCTGCCCGGGCCGCCGCGATGGCGATGGCCCCGCTGCCGGTGCAGAGATCGAGGACACGGGCGCCGGAGACCCCGCGGGATCGGAGGGTGTCGATCAGCAACTGCGTGTCCTGCTGCGGCAGATAGACATCGAGATCGGACCGTGCGGCTGTCGTCGTCGGCGACGATGATGTGAGCGTCACGCCGGGCACCGCCCATCCGCCGTGCCGATGGTCCCTGCACCCCGTGACTCCATGCACCCTCACCTTTCCGACCGACCGTGATGTCGTGCTCAGACGTTCCCTCTGTCATACGTTCCGAAACCTGGGAACGGATGTGTCCGCCGACGATCCGCCGGCCGTCTCAGGACGGTGTCGCCGACGAACGGTCGGGCCTGGTCACGTCGATACCCGCCTCGCGCCACGCCTCCCGCAGCGCGTCGGCACCCTTCAGTCGGACCCACGCGGCCTCGTTGGCGGTGATCGGTATGGCCCGGAGCATGGTGACCGGGTCCATCGGCTCGGGCAGTTCGACGATGCCCAGCTCGTCGGCCTCGAGCAGCACTGCGGTGAACGGGGAACCGTCCCAGAGGGGTTCGCCGAGGTCGACCAGGGCGTCGGCGGCGATGATCAGACCCTCGACCGCGGGCGCGGCCGCCAGCGTCGCCATGCGTTTGTGCAGACCCGGCAGCGGCGTACCCGACCGCATGCGCACGACCAATTCGGCCCGGGGGCCACGGACCGGATCGGCATGCAGGTCGGTGGGATCGGACATGGGGTGCCGCGCACAGCCCGACGTCACGTAGACCACCGTGCCGCGATCGTCGGTGTCGCCGGTCACGAACCGCAGGACGTCGATCGGCTCGACCCCCAGGAACGTCACCGACGCATGCTGCGGCGTCGCCCCCAGCCGGTCTTCCAGGAATCGTCCGACGACCTCTGTCACGGCTTCACTCACATCCGACAGGCTACCGACCGGCCGCGAGGGTCCGGGGCGCTCCTCTAGCCTGGAGCCATGGTCCGGGTTCTGGCTGTCGCCGACGAGGTGGTGGATTCCCTCACCTTCGGCGTGGGGATCGAGTCCCGCCCCGACCTCATCCTCGGGGCAGGCGATCTCCCGTTCGAGTACCTGGAGATCCTGTCGTCGCTGTGCGACGCGCCGTGCGTCTTCGTACCCGGCAATCACGACCGGGACCTGCGCGGCTACCGGCGCGGCCGGACCGGCTGGACGCGGGCGGGGCTCCCCGCCGAGGACCCAGGACCCTGCGGTGCCGTCAACGCCGACGGGCGTACCGTCTCGGTCGCCGGACTCCGCATCAGCGGACTCGGCGGCAGCCGTCGCTACAACGGCGGCACCAACCAGTACACCGACACCCAGCAACGGCTGCGCTCCCTCCGCCTGCGGTGCACGGCCGCCCTGTCGCCGCCGCGTGGCGCCGACATCCTCCTCACCCACAGCCCCGCACGCGGCGTCGGCGACCGCGACGATCTTCCCCACCGGGGTTTCGACTGTTTCCATCCACTGGTGCGGTCGCTGCAACCCGCACTGCTGGTCCACGGGCACGTGCATCCGTATGGCGAACGGCCGTCGGATCTGCCCATCGGGTCGTCGACGACGTCGATGAACGTCGTCGGCTTCTGTCAGTTCGACATCGATCCCGTGACGCGGGAGGTCGAGATCGTGAGGCGCAGATATGGTGCGTGACACCGGTTTTCCCGATGCCGACGCCGAGAACGACTTCGCCCGGCTGCGACGGCAGGCCGAACGGGCCCGGCTCGCGCAGTGGTTCATGCGTCAACCGGCCGACGTCAACACCATCCTCCCGTTCGACGAGGTCGTCGCCGCGCTCGGCCGGACCGGGGAGACCGCGCTCGGGCTGCAGGTGGTCGAGGTGTCCTCGATCGTCGGCAGTGTCGACCGCACGAAGGACTTCGACCGCTACTTCCGGCCCACGTCGTCCCGCGGCCGTGAGCGCTGGCAGCGGCTGGCGGCCGCGCAACGACGGGGCGAGTCGGTGCCACCGGTCCAGCTCTACCGGATCGGGTCGATGCACTTCGTCATCGACGGTCACCACCGCGTGTCCATCGCGATCGCGCGGAACTGGGCCACGATCGACGCCTACGTCACCCTGATCCACACGCGCATCTCCCCCGAGGGCATCACCGCGACCTCCGACCTGGTCCTCAAGGACCATCGTCGGATCTTCCTGTCACGCGTGCCGCTCGAGGGGTCCCAGGCCGAGGCCATCCGACTCAGCTTCCCGTTCGACTACGCCGAACTCGCCGAGAACGTCGAGGCGTGGGGATTTCGCCTGAGCCAGGAGATCGGCGAGTTCCTCAACCGCACCGAGACCGCTCGGCGCTGGTTCGGTGAGGAGTTCCTGCCGGTCGTGCGGATGGCGCGCCGGGCGGGCATCCGGCCCGACCTCGACAGCGACGCCGAGCTGTACATGTGGGTGGCCTGCGAACGGTATCGGCTTGTGCGCAGGCACATCTGGGACGAACACGTCTTCGACGAACTGCTCGACCACTCCCGCAGGCGCCGGCGCTGAGCCGACGCCTGCAGGGACAGGCGGGACACTAGCGGACGCGCAGGGACTGCCCCGAGCTCTGGTCGAACACCGCGATCTTCGACGCGTCGTAGAACAGCTCCGCCGAACCGCCGCGGCTCACCTTCGAGTCCGGGGACAGTCGGGCGATGAACTGGTTGCCGCCGAGATCGGTTCCGGAATCGGCGGACAACTCCGCGAGGGCGTCGCTCGACGCCCGGCTCGACCCGACGCCGAAGTAGGCGTAGATGTCGGAACCCATCGACTCGAGCACGTCGATGTTCGCGGCGAAGGTCCCGCCGTGTCCACGGGTCGTCGAGTCGACGAGCGACGCGTCTTCGAGGTGCTCGGGCCGGATGCCGATGAGCACGTCGCCGCCACTGCCGACGTCTCCGGCACGGGAGACCACCGCACGATGGTCGTCGAGGACGATGGTGCCGATCGCGGTCTCGATACCCTCGCTGCCGAGGCGACCGGACAGGAAGTTCATCGCCGGGGAGCCGATGAAACCGGCCACGAACACGTTGGTCGGATTGTTGTACAGCTCCTGCGGCGTACCGATCTGCTGCACATACCCGTTGCGCAGCACGACGACCCGGTCACCGAGGGTCATCGCCTCGGTCTGGTCGTGGGTCACGTAGACCGTGGTGGTCCCCAGGCGCTGCTGCAGCTGTGAGATCTCCGTACGCATCTGCACGCGCAGCTTCGCATCGAGGTTCGACAGCGGCTCGTCCATCAGGAACGCCTTCGGGGAGCGCACGATCGCCCGGCCCATCGCCACGCGCTGCCGCTGACCGCCGGAGAGATTGGCCGGCTTGCGGTCGAGGTACTGCCCGAGGTCGAGGATGCGCGCGGCCTCGTCGACCTTCGCGGCCACCTGATCCTTCGGCATCTTCGCGAGAGTCAGTGGGAAGGCGATGTTCTCGCGCACCGACATGTGCGGGTAGAGCGCGTAACTCTGGAACACCATCGCGATGTCGCGGTCCTTGGGTGCGCGCTCGTTGACCCGCTCCCCGCCGATCCGCAGCTCGCCGCCGGAGATGTCCTCAAGTCCGGCGATCATGTTGAGCGTCGTCGACTTACCGCATCCCGACGGGCCCACCAGGATCACGAACTCGCCGTCGGCGATCTCGATGTCGACCCCGTGTACGGCGGTGGAGCCGTCGGGATACTGCTTGGAGACGTTGTCCAGAACGATGTCTGCCATGGGTTATCCCTTCACGGCGCCGGAGGTCAGGCCGGCCACGATTCGACGTTGGAAGAAGAGCACGAAGATGATGATGGGGATGGTTATGACCACCGCGGCGGCCGAGATCGACCCGGTCGGTTCCTCGAACTGCGAACTGCCGGTGAAGTTCGCGATCGCCACCGGCGCGGTGATCGCCCGTTCGGTCGACGTCAGCGACAGTGCCAGGAGCAGGTCGTTCCAGGCGAAGATGAACACCAGGATCGCCGCCGTCACGACGCCCGGGGCGGCGAGCGGGGCGATGACCTTGCGGAAGGCCTGCCACGGGGTGGCGCCGTCCATCTTGGCGGCCTTCTCCAGCTCCCACGGGATCTCGCGGAAGAACGCGGACAAGGTGTAGATCGCCAGCGGCAGCGCGAAGGTGATGTAGGGCAGGATCAAGCCGGGCCAGGTGTCGAACAACCCGATGGCCCGCTCGATGTTGAACAACGGTGTCACCAGCGAGATCTGGGGGAACATCGCGATCAGCAGCGCGGCACCGATCAGGAGCTTCTTGCCCGGGAAGTCCAGGCGGGCCACCGCATAGGCCGCCATCGTCCCCAGGAGCACCGCGATCACCGTGGTGATCAGACCCACGCCGATCGAGTTGATCAGCGCCGAGGTGAAGGCGCTGGTCTCGAAGATGCTCTTGTAGTTGTCGAGGGTGAACTCACTCGGCCAGAACTTCCCGTCGGTCACGCTGCTCGCCGGCTTGAAGGACAGGCTGATGATCCACAGCAGCGGGATGAGTGCATACAGGATCACCAGGATGTTGGCGATCGACCACCAGGCCTTGGACTTTCCGCTCGCATTCAACGGCTTACCTCCCCTCGTCGTCGGAACCCGGTGCGGCGGTGCCGAACCCCTTGATGAACACGAACGCGATGATCGCGACACAGATGAAGATCAGAATCGAGATCGCCGAGCCGACGCCGAGATTGAAGGCGCCGAACAGATTGTCGTAACCCAGCATCGACACCGAGTAGGTGTTGTTGGACCCGCTGGTGAGGACGTAGATGTTGTCGAACACGCGGAACGCGTCGAGTGTGCGGAACAGCAGCGCCACCAGGATCGCCGGCTTCATCAGCGGAAGGATGATGCGCCACAGTCTCGTCCACGCCCCGGCGCCGTCGACCTGGGCCGCCTTGAGCAGATCGTCCGGGACGAGCGCGAGGCCGGCCAGCAGGAGCAGGGCCATGAACGGCGTCGTCTTCCAGACCTCGGCGAGGACGATGATCGCCAGCGACGGCCACTGCTCGGTGAGCGGTGCGGTGCCGTCGGGTAGCAGGTTGGCGAGATATCCGGTGCCCGGCGTCCACGCGTAGTACCAGGAGAACGCCGCCGCCACGGTGACGATGCCGTACGGGATCAGGACGACGGTGCGGATGGTGCCCCGCCCGAAGATCGTCCGGTGCATGACGAGCGCGATCGCCATGCCCAGCACGAGTTCGATGAGTACCGACACGACCGTGATGCCGACCGTGACGGCAAAGGCCGTCCACCAGTAGTTGTCGGTGAGGACGGTGGCGTAGTTGGCGAACCAGACGAACTCGCGTTCCCCCGGCGCCGAGAGGCTCATCTTGTTCAGCGACAGCCAGACCGCGTACACGATCGGGTATCCGGTGACCAAGAGCATCATCAGTGCGGCCGGCGCCACGAGCCAGAAGGCCAGCCGGCGCTCGGCGGTTTTGCCCTCGCTGCGCCTGCGCGGGGCGGCCGGCGGCGTGTCGGCCCGGGGCCGATCGATCACCGCGGTACCCCCGCCCGTCCCGGTCGCCGGCTTCGACAGCGAGGCGGGCGCGGGATCCGGGGTGGGCCGGTCGGTGTGCGACGACGCCGCGGTCACCTCGTGCCGACCTCCCGGCGGAGCGGTCCACACCTGATCGGACTGCACCGGGGGTGTGTCACCGACGATCGGGATCGGACCGGTTTGCGGTGGCGCATCCTCCGGGAGGGCGTGTCGCCCGGCACGGAACCCCGCGTCGTCGGGGTTGCCGCCCGCGTTCTCGGCGTCGTTACGCGGAGTGTCGTTGTCGCTCACGGGATTAGCCCTTCCCCGTCGATGGCCTTCTGGACCGCTTCGGCGAGCTCGTCGACCAGGGCCTCCGGCTCCCAGGCGCCGACCGGGCTCAACTTGGCCTGCAGCAGCGTCGAGATTGCTTGATAGTCGGGCGATTTCGGCCGCAGAGCAGCGTGCTCGGGTTCGAGCTGCCGCTTGATCTCGTCGGCCATCGGGTACGCGAGGCGGAAATCGGCGTCGTCGTAGATGGACTCGATGACCGGCGGCGGACCCGCACTGAACGAGAACGCCTTCTGCGATGCCTCACTGGTGATGCACTCGGCGGCCTGGTAGGCGAGGTCCTGCTGTTGCGAGGTGCTCGCGACGGCGATGTTGATGCCGCCCAGGGTCGTCTTGGTGGGAAGTCCCTCGAAGCCCGGATAGGGCGCGAAATCGAAGACCCGCCGCATCTCGCGGTTGAGCGGGACCACCTGCGCCGGGGTCGGCGGATTCGCGGTGTCCGCGTACAGGTTCGCGTATTCGGTGAGGTCGAGGAAGGCGACGCTGCCCGCCACGGCGTTCTCGCGCATCCCGGCGAAGACGAACGGCCAGTTCACCTGGTACAGGGCCTCACCGCTCTCCATGCCGAGCCGTGCGGCGCCCTCGTCGGAGTTGGTCAGCGACGGATCGGCACCGGGCGCGGTGGCGACCCGCTTCAGCGTCTCCAGGGCGCGGACCGTCGCGGCGCGGTGTTCGGGGGTGTCGTTGAGGGTGACCTTGTCGGGGTCGTCCGGGTCGACGATCTGCCCACCGGCGCTGGCGAGTACCGAGTTGAACCACACCATCAGGCCTTCGTACTGCCTGCCCTGCACCATGATGTAGGTCGGTCCGCCGTTGCGACCGCTGACGAGCGCGTCCTCGAGCATGCCGTTCCACGTCGACGCCGGGCGCCGGCGGTCGACGTCTTCGACGAGCACATCCGGTCGGTACCAGAGCAATTGGGTGTTCGTGGAGAACGGGATGGCGTAGAGCCGTTCCCGCTCGTCGTCGTCGGTCTTCCAGACCGCGGTGTCGAGCGGACCGCCCAGGGTGCGCGCCGACACCTCGGCGGCCATGGCGTCGGGGACCGGCACCATCCAACCCGCGTCGGCGAATTCGGCCGTCCACACCACGTCCATGCCCATCAGGTCCAGCCCGCTGTCGTTGCCCGCGAGGCGCCGTGCGAGCTGCAAACGCTGATCGTCGGCGCCCTTGGGCAACGGGGTGGTCACGACCTTGTACGCACCACCGGAATCGGCCGAGCATTTGTCGCCGATCTCGGCGAAGGTGTCCGCACCGTCGGCCGGCGGATAGAAATTGAGTACGCCCGCTTCATATCCCGAGCCGCACGCGGACAGCACGGGCAGCATGGCCACCGCTGCCACCGCCGCGGCGAGGACCTTTCGTCTCACGCGCCTGGTAGATCCGTCGGTGCTGATGGATCCGTCCGTGCTGACCCTGCTCCGCACGCAGCCTCCTCGATGTCGTACGCGGCGCCGCAGCGGTGCTCCGCCGTGAGCGTCCGAAGAGCAACGCTATACGTGAGGATTCGTGACATGCAACACATTCGGCATGGGCGTGCCATTCCGCGGGCGATTGTGATCGCTCCGTGTCCGACCGCGGGAGGCGACGTCAGAAGGTGAGACGGGCGAGCATGTCGCGCGCCTTCTCTGCGCTTTTCGGGTCGCACAGCACGTCATAGCGGCCGGCGACCAGCTGCATGGTCGACGCGAAATCCCGCTGGCCCCGGGTCGCCGCGTACGGAATGGTCGCGGAGATCACACCGAAGACCATGCCGCCGACGATGCCCACCAGGATGGGCGCAATGGGCGAACCGGCGAAGACGAGCGCCACCAGACAGCCGAAGAAGAAGCCGAGCCAGGCACCCGAGACCAGCCCGCCGCCGATCACCTTGCCCCACGTCAGCCGGCCGATGACCCGCTCGACCTGCATCAGATCGACGCCCACGATGGTGACGTCCTGGACAGTGAAGTTCTCGTCGGAGAGGAAGTCCACCGCGCGCTGGGCCTCGGCGTAGGTTCCGTACGAACCGATCGGCCAGCCCTTGGGCGGGGTGGGGAGTCCCGGCGTCTCGCGGCTCGGGCGCATGGGATTGGTCATATCGGGGCCTTCCCTGTTGTCAGACTCCAGTGCTGAACGTCGCGGTGAGACCCGACAGTGGGACTGGTCTCCCACCGGTGGGCGTTCGTGTCTGCCGTCGGCCTCCGTTGCACCGATGGCACTACCCTTACTCCCATGTCGTCGGTGAGCAAGGTGTTCGTGGCCAGATTAGTCGGGTTGGCCGTCCTTGGTCCCGACGGCGAGTCCATCGGACGCGTCCGCGACGTGGTGATCTCGATCCGCATGTCCGGGCAGCAACCGCGCGTCCTCGGTCTCGCGGTCGAATTGACCACTCGGCGTAGGATTTTCGTGCCGATGCTGCGGGTGACCGCGATCGAGCCCCAGGCCGTGGCCCTCAACACCGGCACCGTGAGCCTCCGCCGACTCCATCTGCGCCCCGGCGAGGCGCTCGCCATCGGACAGGTCCTCGACACCCACGTCCGGGTCGTCGATCCGGATCTCCCCGAGCTCGCCGACGCCGACGTGACGGTGATCGACCTCGGGATCGAGAAGACCCGGACCCGCGATTGGGTCGTCTCCCGCGTCGCGATCCGGGCGGGACGTCGCGGCCTGCGCCGGCGCCACGAGACACAGGTCGTGGAGTGGTCCAGCGTGCAGGGCATCACCCAGAGCTCGCTGAACCTGCCCGGACAAGGAGTCGCGCAGGCCCTCCTGCAGTTCGAGGGCATGCGCCCGGCCGACGTCGCCAACGCCCTGCGCGAACTGCCCGCGAAACGACGCGACGAGATCGCCTCGGCCCTCGACGACGAACGGCTCGCCGACGTGCTGCAGGAGTTGCCGCCCGACGACCAGAAAGAGGTGCTGGCCGCGCTCGGACGCGACCGCGCCGTCGACATCCTCGAGGCGATGGACCCCGACGACGCCGCCGACCTCCTCGGCGAACTGCCCGACACCGAGGCCGAGGCCTTCCTCGAGGAGATGGACCCCGTGGAGTCCGAGCCCCTCCGCCGACTCCTGCTGCACTCCCCCGACACCGCGGGCGGCGTGATGACCTCGGAGCCGATCGTGGTCACCGCATCGACCACCATCGCCGAGGCCCTCGCCCGGGTCCGCAACCCCGACCTGACGCCGGCCGCGGCGAGTCTGGTGTTCGTCGTCCGCCCGCCCACTTCGACACCGACCGGCAAGTATCTCGGATGCGTGCATCTGCAGGCCCTGCTCCGGGAACCGCCCGCGCACCTGGTCGGCGGCATCCTGGACACCGACCTCGCCCAACTCCATCCCGAGGACTCCCTGGAGACGATGACGAGATATTTCGCGACCTACAACCTGGTGTGCGGCCCCGTCGTGGACGAGGCCGGCCACCTGCTCGGCGCGGTGAGCGTCGACGACCTGCTCGACGAGATCCTGCCGCGCGACTGGCGTGAGACCGAACCCGAGGACGTCGTCGAGGCCGACGGGTACGGCGTCGGGAGTGGCCCGGAACCGGCATCGGGCGGCCCCCAGGTGCGGATCCGATGAGCGAACCGGGACGCAAGCTCGACACCCCCAGCACCCGCCGCACGATCTCGTTCAATCTCGACTCCGACGTCGTCGGGATGTACAGCGAGCGGATCGCCCGGTTCCTGGGCACCGGACGATATCTGGCGATCCAGACGGTCATCGTCATCGTGTGGATCGTGCTGAACCTGGTCGCGGTGTCGATCCAGTGGGACCCGTACCCGTTCATCCTGCTGAACCTCGCGTTCTCGACGCAGGCGGCGTACGCGGCGCCGCTGATCCTGCTGGCCCAGAACCGGCAGGAGAACCGCGACCGGGTGTCGCTGGAAGAGGACCGGATGCGGTCCGCCCAGACGAAGGCCGACACCGAGTTCCTGGCCCGGGAGCTCGCCGCGGTCCGTCTCGCGGTGGGCGACACCGTCACGCGCGACTACCTGCGCAAAGAACTGGACGACCTGCTCGACGAACTCACCGAACGGCTCGGCGCCCCCGCCGGCGACGAATCCGGCCGCCGCGGTTCCAAGGATCACTGACACCAAAAGCCGGGTTCGTGTCTGGGACGTCAGACCCATATGTATGGTGGGTCACAGTTCGGACCGGATCCCGGCGTCTGTCACGGCGCGACGAGATTCTCCGACACATCCATGTGAGCGGCTCTGGACCTGGGCCGCGGGTGGGCATCGCCGCGTTCTCGGGGGCAGAAGTGTGTGTTGACAACGGAGTGAACAGGACCGGGCAGCGGCCCGGGGCCGCACGATGTGCAGGAGGCCTCCGGTGAGGCCCCTCGAACTCGTCCGCCGTCGCCGTGGTCCGCGCCGTCCGTCCTCGTTCCCACGACGCGCCGCGACGCTGGTCGTCGGCGGCGGTCTGGTCGGTGCACTGGTCCTGGGGACCGCGACGTCGAGCGCCTCCGGCGGCAACGTCGCGTCGGCCGTCGTCGAGCCCGATGCCCCCGTGACGGTGGCCGAACTCGTCGCGGGTTCGCCGGGTGCACTCCTCGGCTTCGCGCCGCCGCCGGAGAAGCCCGCGACCGCGCTGCCGGCGCCGCAGTTCCGGCTCGCCAGCGACCTCCCCTCGGGCCCACTGGGGATCCCGGGCGTCGTACTCCAGGCCTACAAGCTGGCCGCCAACCGCGTCGCCGCCGAGAGCGCGGCCTGCAAACTGCCGTGGTTCCTGCTGGCCGGCATCGGACGCATCGAGTCCAATCATGCGAGCAACGGCTCGGTCGATCAGTACGGCACGACGATCAACCCGATCGCCGGGCCGGTCCTCGACGGCTCGCTGGCCGGCAACGCGGTCATCAAGGACACCGACGGCGGACGCATCGACGGCGACGCCGGACACGACCGGGCGATGGGCCCGATGCAGTTCATCCCGAGCACGTGGGCAGCGTGGGGCTCCGACGCCAACGGCGACGGGAAACCCGACCCCAACAACATCTTCGACGCCACGTACTCGGCCGGCCGGTATCTCTGCGCCGGGGTCACCGACATCATGAACGAGCGCACTCGCGTGTCGGCGGTGCTGCGGTACAACCGCTCGATGGAGTATGTCGCCAACGTCCTCGGCTGGGCCGGGGCCTACGCGACGGGCGTGATGCCGACCGACCCCATCCCGGAGATGAAGCGCAAGCCGTCGAGCAGCTCGAGCTCGTCCAGCAAGCCCAGGCGGCCGGAGTCCGGGTCGTCCTCGTCGTCGTCCTCCACCACGCGGCGGCCGAGCCCTCCGCCGCCGCCGTGCATCATCGTCTGCCTGCCATCGATCCCGCCGCTGTTCCCGGGCCAGCCCGCTCCCCCGCCCACCAAGAGGGAGGCCCCGGCGGTACAACAGGCACCGACGGGGAACGCCGGCCCGAACAGGCCGGGAGGGGCGAGCACCCCGGTTCCCGTCCGCTGACGGCGCCACCGGAGGACCTGCGCCCGGAACCGTCGGCGCCGCCGGTAGTCTGGGCCAGATGACAACAGGAGTCGCGCCCACGGAATCGGCAGTTCGCGCCGCTCTGGGCAAGGTCAAGGATCCCGAGATCGGCAAGCCCATCACCGACATCGGGATGGTCAAGTCGGTCACGATCAACGACGACGCGAGCGTCGATGTCGGGGTGTACCTCACGACATCGGGGTGCCCGATGCGCACCGAGATCTCGCAGCGCGTGGAAACGGCCGTCGCCGACGTCCCGGGCGTCGGCGCGATCCGCGTCGAACTCGACGTCATGGACGACGAGCAGCGCACCGAGCTGCGCAAGAAGCTCCGCGGGGACAAGGCCGAGCCGGTCATCCCGTTCGCCCAGCCCGGCTCACTGACCCGCGTCTACGCCGTCGCGTCGGGTAAGGGCGGCGTCGGCAAGTCGAGCGTGACCGTCAACCTCGCCACGGCGCTCGCCGAACGCGGGCTCACCGTCGGCGTTCTCGACGCCGACATCTACGGCCACTCGGTCCCCCGCATGCTCGGGAGCGACGCCAAACCCACGCAGGTCGAGCGCATGATCATGCCGCCCAGCAACCACGGCGTCCGCTTCATCTCGATCGGACAGTTCACCGACGGCAACACGCCGGTGACCTGGCGCGGTCCCATGCTGCACCGAGCCCTGCAGCAGTTCCTCGCGGACGTCTACTGGGGCGATCTCGACGTCTTGCTCCTCGACCTCCCGCCGGGCACCGGTGACGTCGCGATCTCGATCGCGCAGCTCATCCCGGGCGCGGAGATCCTGGTGGTGACGACACCCCAGCAGGCCGCGGCCGAGGTCGCCGAGCGCGCCGGGGCCATCGCGCTGCAGACCCGGCAGAAGATCCTCGGCGTCGTCGAGAACATGTCGTGGCTGGAACTGCCCGACGGCAGCCGCATGGAACCGTTCGGGTCCGGCGGCGGCGAGCAGGTGGCGCAACGCCTCACGCGCGCGGTGGGCGCCCAGGTCGACCTGCTGGGTCAGGTACCGCTCGAGACGGCCTTACGCGAAGGCGGCGACGCCGGTGTCCCGGTGGTGCTGTCGGCACCCGAATCGGCGTCCGGTTCCGCCCTGCGCGCCATCGCGGGCAAGCTCGCGGCGCGTAAGCGCGGCCTGGCGGGTATGAGTCTGGGACTCGACACCATCCGGAATTCCTGACCGGTCAGGTCGCGTCCCAGTCGGCCGCGGCGGGACGCGACCCCGACCGCGACCGGCGGTCCGACGCCGCGGATCCCGCCGGGCCGGCGGAGTCCTGATTCCCGCTCTCCTGCTTCTCGAACGACAGGGGCGCCGACACGGGCTTGATCTCCGGCGCCGCCGGGGTGGCCTTCCGGTCGACCGTGGTGGCGCTCTCGTTCAGCCGGAACAGTGAATCATCGCCGTCGAGAAGGTGTTTCGTGACGATCGACCGCGGCGTCATGCCCCGCAGTTCGTTGAGGTCGGCGAGCGGCTTGCGCAGGTCGTCGAATTCGGAACCCAGCTCGTCCTTCAGCTGATTGCTCGCACCGGTCGCGTAATCACGGACCTTCTTGGCCGACTGCATCGTCCAGGAGACGGCACCGGGGAGACGTTCGGGGCCGAGGATGACGAGTGCCGCGACCACCAGGATCGCTATCTCGCCCCATCCGATGCTGCTGAACATGTGCCTCGTCCTGACCTGTGCGGTGGTGTGGTTAGTCGCTCGCCGGAGTGATGGTACCGCTGAACGTGCGACCCGCCCGCCAGTACTGGAACGGGACCGACTCGCCGATGCTGGCGGTTCGGATCGCGACGTTCAGCTCGTCGGCGCTCTCGATCGGGCGATTGTTGAACGAGGTGATCACGTCGTTCTCCCGGATGCCCGCGCGTTCGGCGGGGCTGCCGGCGACGACGTTGCGGACCTGTGCGCCCAGCACGCGCTCGTTGCGCACCGAACTGGCGTTGACGCCGATCTGCGGGTGGTTCACGCGGCCGTCGCGGATCAGCGCCTCCGCGATGGGCTTGGCCTCGTCGATGGGAATCGCGAATCCGAGACCGATGTTGCCGCCCCCGGCGCCGAGGCGCCCGGCGGTGTTGATGCCGACCACCTGGGCTTCGCCGTTGACCAGCGGACCGCCCGAGTTGCCCGGGTTGATCGCGGCATCGGTCTGGATCGCGTCGATCACCGCGTCGGTGTCGGACTCTGCGTCGGGCGTCAGCGCCACGGCTCGGTCGGTCGCGCTGACGATGCCGCTGGTCACGGTTCGGTTGAGCCCCAATGGAGATCCGAAGGCGACCACCTCTTCGCCGATCTGCAGGTCGCCCGAGCTACCGAGCACCGAGACCGTCGGGTTCTCGACATTGTCGACCTTCAACACGGCGAGATCGGTCTTGGGATCGCGACCGACGATGCGCGCCGGGACCCGCTGACGGTCGAAGAACACGACCTCCAGTTTGGCGCTCTTGTCGTTCGCGGCCATCGAGATGACGTGGTTGTTGGTGAGGATGTAACCCTCTTTGTCGATGACGAATCCCGACCCGGTGGCGTAGGCGCCCGCCGCGCGGACGTCGATGGCGACGACCGACTTCTCCACCGCCCGGGCCACCTCCGCCACGGACGACCGCGGTCCGGCGTCGCCGCCGGTGTCCTCGGTGGACAACTCGACCGTGTCACTGGTGAGCGGCGCGGCCACCTCCGCGGTGTACCGGCCCATCAGCCCGCCGACGAGCCCGATCAGCAACGCGATCACCGCGAGCGTGGCAAGGGCGACCCAGCTCAGGCGATTGCCGAGCAGGATGTCGCGGACACCGAGCTTGGGGCCGGTCTCGGTCGGGATGTCCGACGATGCGGATGCCAGCGCGGGTGCGTCCAGCCGCGCCGGGCTCTCCGGGTCGCGCCACGGGTCCTCCGGCGCCTGCGGCTGCTCGGTGTGGCCGTAGGTCGCGAGCGGATCCCGCTGCAGGGTGTCGCTCGATCCGGCCGGCCGGCCGAAGGCCTCGGCGAGCACCGGGTCCGGAGGTGCGATCTGCGGCTCGGGCGGCCGCTTGTCGCCATCCGAGGTGGCGAACGAGCCGCGCACACCCGACGGGCGGCCGAACACCTGCGCGGTCGACGGCGACACGGGCCAGTGTCGGGTCCGCGACGGCGTCAGACGTTGTGACTCGGGCGGTTCGGCGCGCCGCGCGAACTGTGCGTCACCGGTATCGGGAGAATCGGCGTCGGGGGCCACGGTCACCGGCCCCGGCGACGGAAGGCGCGGCCGCGGGCCGCGGGGATGCCGTCGGTCGGCGCATCGGGCGACACCGTCGGCCCGAACCCTGCCGGGCGGGGTGGCTCGGAGCTCAGATCGATCTCACGCGTGGGGATCTGGGAGAGCTGACCGAGGAGGGAGTCCGGGATCGACACGCGGCCGGACTCGCGGAGTCGGGTGCGGGCCAACGACTGCGCCTCGACCGCGGTGACGCACTCGGGGCACAGCGCCAGATGATGAGCGGCCCGCGCATGCGCCGACATCCCGAGCTCGCCGTCGACGAAGGCGGCAACCGCCTCGGGGGCCAGGTGCTCGGTGGGTGCGAAGCCGCGTCCGCCGGCCGTACCCGGCGCGCGGTAGCCGCGGTTGGGCAGGAACGACGAGGGAGCCGGACTCCAGGTGTTCGTATTCCACCTGGCTGGGGTCCAGGAGGACCGCCGGCGACGAAGGTTGGGAGTCGGCGGTTCGACACCGCCGCTTCCGGTCGGACGCCCGCGATCGCCGTCCATCATCGTCGTTCACCCCTCTCCACGACGAAACCGCCGCACGATGAATCCTGTGTTGCCACTGGGCTCTGCTGCTGTCTGCCACGGTACCGACCGGCGGCATCCGATGCCGTCCCCCGAACGCGTGGCGTCCGCGGGCTACGGACTCCGATCGCATCGTGTCCCGTGACACAGGCAACGTCTCAGCGTATCCGAGACTCGCAACGATGCTCGGCGGAGCAGGGTTCCCGGCAGCGACCTCAGGCGTGCGAGCCGAGCGCGACCGAACGGCTGCTGGTGTGGCCCTGGGCCGCGAGTGCGTCGCGGATGCTCTGCCGACCGCGATGGATGCGGCTGCGGACGGTACCCAGCTTGACACCGAGGGTGGCGGAGATCTCCTCGTAGGACAGGCCCTCGATGTCACACAGCACCACGGCCGCGCGGAAGTCGGGAGCCAGCGAGTCCAGGGCGCGCTGCAGGTCGGGGTCGAGGTTCGTCGCGTCGAAGACCTGCTGCGGATCCGGGGTGTCGGCCGGCACCCGGTCGTACTCCTCGGGCAGGGCTTCCATCCGGATCTTGCTGCGGCGACGGACCATGTCGAGGAACAGGTTGGTGGTGATGCGGTGCAACCAGCCCTCGAAGGTGCCGGGACGGTAGTTCGACAACGAGCGGAAGACCCGGATGAAGGTCTCCTGCGTGAGGTCCTCGGCGTCGTGCTGATTCCCCGACAGACGGTAGGCCAGACGGTAGACGCGGTCGGCGTGTTCGCGGACCAGGTCGTCCCAGGACGGCATGAGCAGTTCGTCGCCGGTGGCGTCGAAACCTGCGGTGCCCGCCGGAACGGCGGGCACGGCGTCGGCGGGATCGCGGGGATCGGTCATGGTCGGTGGTCGGTTCCTCTCTCGTGAAACACGCACCCGGTGACCCAAGCACTCACCGAAGACGAACGGATGATTCCGGCTGGGTATTCCCGAGCTGCCAGGAAGTTCTCACCGACCTCCCGGGACCTGTCCCAACCGGAACAGCTCTCACCCTCTCCTATCGGAGTGTGGCCGCCGTATGAGGCGCCTGAGTGTTGCCTGAGGATGCATCGTCGGTCTCGCCGCGAGCGGATTCGCCCAGGTCTGGCGCGCCGGGTCGGGTTCCGCCGCGGGGCCGGACTAACCTCGACGCGTGACCGAGTCAACGCCGTCCACACGCCCCGACCTGATCGCCTACGCCGAGTCGGCCATCGTCGAGGACGACGCCGTCATCGCCGCCCGCGCTCGCGCCGAGGAGCTTGGCGCGACACCGGTCAGCCCGGCGGTCGGCGCGCTACTGGCTCTGCTGGCCCGCGCGGCCGATGCGCGCGCCGTCGTGGAGATCGGGACCGGCACCGGGGTGAGCGGCCTCTGGCTGCTCAACGGCATGTCGGCCGACGGCGTGCTGACCACGATCGATCCCGAGCCCGAACATCACCGGGCCGCACGGGCGTCGTTCGCCGGCGCCGACATCGCCCCGGGCCGCACCCGGCTGATCAACGGCACGCCGGTCGAGGTGCTGCCGCGGTTGTCCGACGCGTCCTATGACCTGGTCTTCGTGGACGGACCACTGCTGGACCTGCCCCGGTTCGTGCGTGAGGCCGTCCGGATGTTGCGACCGGGAGGTGTCGTGGTCGTCCACAACGCGACCGCGCACGGAACGGTCGGCGACCCGGCCCGCACCGAACCGCCGACGGCGGCGGCCCGCGAGGCGGCCCTGCTGATCGCCGACGACGAGCAGCTGCTTCCCGTGGTCATCCCGCTCGGGCCCGGCGTGCTCGCCGCCGCGAAGATCCGCTAGTCGGCCGCGCTCCTGCTGGACTAGACGTCCGTCGAGAATCGAATCCCGTTGTCGGGGATCTCGATTCCCGGCCACACCCGGGCGCCGCGCAGCAACTCGCAACGGGCGCCGATGTCAGCACCGTCGCCGATGACCGTGTCCCGGACCAGCGCACGCGGCCCGATGCGGGCACCGAAGCCGATGATCGACCGTTCCACGACCGCGCCGGCCTCGATCACGGCGCCGTCGAAGACGACCGCGCCGTCGAGACGGGCGCGCGGGCCGACCTCGGCGCCACGGCCGACCACCGTGCCGCCGATCAGAAGGGCACCCGGGCCCACTCCCGCGCCTTCGTGCACGAGGGACTCGCCGCGACGGTCCCCCAGGGCGGGCGACGGCGCGATCCCGCGGACGA
This sequence comes from Gordonia sp. G4, assembly GCF_057770005.1. Classification (NCBI taxonomy): domain Bacteria; kingdom Bacillati; phylum Actinomycetota; class Actinomycetes; order Mycobacteriales; family Gordoniaceae; genus Gordonia; species Gordonia sp. G4. The sequence goes on along the minus strand of NZ_CM173442.1, from coordinate 3,539,010 downwards.
GGTCGGCCGAGCCGCGGACGAAGTCCTCGGGCGTACCCATGTCCCGCCAGTACGCGTGATCGACGTGTGCGTGGACGTGACTGCCCTCGGCGAGCAGCCGGGGGAACACCTCGCGCTCGACCGACACCGGCAGGCCGGCCGGGATGGATTCGATGACCTCGCGCTTGAACACATAGGTGCCGGCATTGATCTGGTCGGTCGGCGGGTCCTGGGTCTTCTCCAGGAACGCGGTGACCCGGCCGTCGGCGTCGGTCGGGACGCAGCCGAACGCGCGTGGGTCGCTGACCCGCACGAGGTGGATGGTGACGTCGGCGTCGGCGGCGCGGTGACTGTCGATGACGTCGCCGACATCGGTGCCACCGAGGACGTCGCCGTTGAACACCACGATCGTGCTCGCGGTCAGTTCGTCGAGGACGTTGCGGATACCGCCGCCGGTGCCCAGCGGCTCGTCTTCGGTGACATAGCGCATGCGCAGGCCCAGCTTCGAACCGTCGCCGTAGTACTCGCTGAAGACCTCGGCCTTGAACGAGGTGCTGAGCACGATGTCGCGGATACCGGCCGCCCGGATACGGGACAGCAGATGGGTCAGGAACGGCAGCCCGGCGGTGGGCAGCATCGGTTTCGGCGCCGACAGGGTGAGTGGGCGCAGGCGGGTTCCCTTCCCGCCGACGAGGACGACGGCCTCGACGTCCTCCCTGATGTTGTCCGATCCCCCCACGGACGGTCTTTCCACCGACTCACGCACGGTGTAGTTGTCCACTGGATCGGGTCCTTCCTCGAGGTGACTGGTGTTCACTTCAGCATTCATCGGGAGTTCTCGCTCGCCGACGCGCGTCGCGCCGCGCGCACGGCGAGCCGGGATCGGACCTCCAGGCCGATGCGCAACGCCAGGCGCAGCGGCGCCCGCCACGGTCCCGGATTGCGGTCGGCCTGGAACCGGTAGGCACTGCGGTGGTGGGCGGGCAGCATCTTCTCCGGATGCCGGCCGGCGCTGTGCCCCTTGGTGTGCACGACCTCCGCGCTCGGCACATAGACGTTCTGCCACCCGGCCTTGCCGAGGCGGTCGCCGAGATCGACGTCCTCCATGTACATGAAGTAGCGGGCGTCGAAGCCGCCGATGGCGTCGAAGGCCTCGCGCCGCACGAGCAGGCAGGAGCCCGACAGCCACCCCACCGGACGTTCCGACGGTGTCTCGTCGTCCGCGCGGTAGGCCGCAGTCCACGGATTGGACTTCCACACCGTGCCGAGGATCGCGTGTCCGGTGCCCGACACGAGGTCGGGAACGCGCCGCGCCGAGGGGTAGATCGAGCCGTCCGGTTCGCGGATGAGCGGGCCGAGCGAACCCGCTCGCGGCCAGCGCTGGGCGGCGGCCATCAGCTCGTCGATGGCACCGGGCTTCCATTCGACATCCGGATTGGAGATGAGCACGAACTCGACATCCGGGTCGAGTTCGGCGACACCGCGGTTCATGGCACCGCCGTAGCCGATGTTGCCGCCGGTGCGGACCAGCCTGACCGTGTCGTACTCCTGCTCGGCCCGTTCGGGCGCGCCGTCGTCGGACCCGTTGTCGGCGATGATGACCTGCGGCATGACGTCGGTGACGGCGTCGAGGCTGCGCAGGAAGGTCACGAGGTGATCGCCGGAGAAATAGGTCACCGTCACCACGGCTGGCTGAACTGGCACGCCGCTCAGGGTAACGAACCGGGGTCGGCGTCCGACGCGGCGATCGCCGCGTGCAGCGCGGGTCGCCACGGCCGGAGCGGGGTGAGACCGGCGGCCTCCCAGGAGTGGCCGGAGAGCACCGAGAACGCCGGCCGCGGGGCCGGGCGCGGGAACTCGGCGGTCGTCGTGGGCAGGACCCGGTCGGGCTGCGCCCCGACCTCTTCGAAGACCCCGCGGGCGACGTCGAACCAGGTGGCGGTGCCCGAGTTCGTCGCATGCAGAACCGCGCCACAGACCTCGTCGCGGGGGCCCGCGACGACGAGTTCCCAGAGCCCGTCGGCGAGGTCGTACGAGTAGGTCGGGGACCCGAGTTGGTCGTCGACGACCGACACCGTCTCCCGTGACTGTTCGAGCCGCCGCATCGTGCCGACGAAGTCGCGGCTGTCGGGTCCGCCGGTGTAGACCCATGCCGTCCGCACGACGGTGGCCCGCGGGTCCGCCGACAGCGCGGCGCGTTCGCCGTCGAGCTTGGTGCGGCCGTACACGGTCGCGGGCGTTCCGCTCACGTCGTCGGGTTCGTATCCGTTCCGCTCGACCGGCCGGGAACCCTCCGCGGCGCCCCCGGGGAACACGTAGTCGGTCGACACGTGCACGAACCACGCGCCGGCGTCGGCGGTCCGGCGCGCGAGCACCTCGGGCCCGGTGGTGTTGACCCGCCGCGAGCCTTCCGAGTCGGCCTCGGCTCCGTCGACGTCGGTGTAGGCCGCGCAGTTCACCACGATGTCGTCGGGGCCGAGGTCGCCCAGTGCGGCGGCCACCGAGGTCGGGTCGGCGATGTCGACGTCGGCTGAGGTGAGCGGCCGCACGACGACGTCGGGAACCTCGCTCGACCGTGCTTGCAGGGCAGTCCCCAGCTGCCCGCCGGCGCCGACGATGTACACGGTGGGGTTGCTCGGCGTCACACGCATGAGCACCATCGTGCCGGAGTCCGGCGGTACCCACGCGACGACGCGCTCGCCGGAACACGTGACGACGGCTACTCACACGACCGGCGTTGCGTTCTCGAATTCGCGAATCACTTCAGTAGCCTGGCGACAGCACACAACAGCCGACCCGCCTTGCACATCAGCATCGACATCCTCAGGCGTAACGCTCGCCGCGTCGACCCCGGACCCGATGTGCCGACCTCGAAAGGGACCGCTCACCAGTGGATTCACCATCCGACGGCCCGCGTCGGCGCGCGCAGCCGCGCCGTCCGGCACGGCCGGGTCCCGACGGGCGTCAGCCGATGCCCGGCGATCGGCGCGCCCCGGAGCCCGGTGCGCGCAGGCGCCCGGCCCGGCCCCCGTACGACGGTGGACCAGATGGACGCGAATCCCCGCGGCGCGCGGCACCGCTCCCCGGTGAACCGGGCAATCCTCCACCCCGAGCGCGACGCCAGCCCCCGCCGGACCCGCGACGTCGAGCTGCCGATCCACGCGACCCCCGCGACCCCCGGCGTCGGCCGGCCGCCGACACCCGCAACTCCGAACGTCGCGCCCCCGGCGGTCGACGAGCCACGCCAGAAGCCGTGGAACCCACCCCTACCCGGCAGCGCCGCCCCGGCGAGCCGCGGCCCGTCCGACGCACCTCCGGCGAGATCCACACCCGCCCGGCCCCGGCCGCTAAGCGGACGTCCGAGCAGAAGCCGGGCGACCCCAAGACGAGCCCGCGGAAGCCGACCGCACGTCAGTCCACCGACCCGAAGCCGACCGGACCCAAGCAGACCGGACCCAAGCAGATTGGACCGAAATCGGCCGGACCGAAGCAGACCGGACCGAAGTCCGGCGACCGACGCACGGCGGCGACGTCGTCGACACCGGAACCACCGTCGAAGCCGCCGGCGGACAGCCGACGCAAAGGTGCCCGGACCCCGGGGGCCGGCTGGGGTCGTGCGCTCATCGCGGTCGCCTCGGTGGCGGTGCTGTTGTGCACCGGATACGCCTGGAACACGATGTCGGATCTGCAGACCCGCATCACCCAGCTCGGCGGACTCGATCTCGGCGGTGGCGCCGAAGACGGGGCCGTCGACATCCTCCTCGTGGGCACCGATTCGCGGACCGACGCCAAGGGCAATCCGCTGTCGCCGGAGGAACTCCGACTCCTGCGGTCGGGCGACGAGGTGGCGACCAACACCGACACCATCCTGCTGATCCGCATCCCCGACGACGGCTCGTCGGCGACCGCGATCTCGATCCCCCGCGACTCGTATGTCGACGTACCCGGTGTCGGGATGAGCAAGATCAACGCCGCCTACGGCACGACGCGCGAAACCGTTCGCGCGCAAGCGGTCACCGATGGCAAATCCGAGAGCGAGGCCGAGTCCGAGGGCACCCTGGCTGGCCGGAAGGCGTTGGTGGACACCGTCGCCAACCTGACCGGCGTGCAGGTCGACCACTACGCGGAGGTGGGCCTGCTGGGGTTCGTGCTGCTGACGAACGCGGCCGGGGGCATCGACGTCTGCCTGAACGACGCGGTCCGGGATCCCTTCACGGGCGCGCGGTTCCGCGCCGGCCGTCAGACTCTCGACGGGCCCAAGGCGCTCAGCTTCGTGCGCCAGCGCCACGGCCTCCCCCGCGGCGATCTCGACCGCATCACCCGTCAGCAGGCGTTCATGGCGTCGCTGACGCAGAAGATCATCTCGGCGAACACCCTGACCGATCCGGGTAAGCTGTCGGAGCTGCAGGACGCGGTGTCGCGATCGGTGGTCATCGACGACGACTGGGACATCATCCGGTTCGCCGAACAGCTCAAGGATCTCAGCGGCGGCCGGGTGAAGTTCGCGACCATCCCGATCGTGACCGAGCAGGGCTGGAGCGAGGACGGTCAGCAGAGCGTCGTCCAGGTGGACCCGCGCGAGGTCCAGGCCTTCACCGGTGACCTGCTGGCACCGAAGCAGACGCAGGGCATCCAGCGCGGCGACTACACGGTCGACGTGGTCAACGCCGGCACCATCGACGGGCTCGCCTCGAACGTCGCGAACATCTTGACCAACAAGGGTTTCCGGGTCGGAGCCACCTCCAGCGGCAAGGCCGACACGAAGGACTCGATCGTGTACGCCAAGGAGGAGAGCGACGCCGCTCGGCTCCTCGCCAAGGATCTCGGCGGCGCCCAGGTCGTCGCCGATCCCGCCCTCGGCGACGATCAGTTGAAGGTGGTGCTCACCAACACCTACGCCGGTCCGGGCTCGATCAGCGACACCGGCGACCAGACCGACAACACGCCGGCGAGCGAGCGCGTCGGCAACAAGCGCCCGCCGATCACCGCGGGCAACGAGGGGCCCATGTGCGTGAACTGACTCCGAACACTCTCACCGACGCGATCTTCGCCGCGGTCGCCGATCATTCGCGTCCGCTGCTGACCTACTACGACGACGCGACCGGTGAGCGCACCGAGCTCTCGGCGGCGACCCTCGGCAACTGGGCGGCCAAGACCGCGAACTACCTACGCGACGAGATCGGGGTCGCCGAAGGCGATGTCGTCGCGGTCGATCTCCCGGAGCACTGGCAGACGGCCGGCATCCTGCTGGGCGCGCTCTGGGCGGGCGCCGAGGTGCACTTCGACTCCACCGAAGACCCGATGATCGTGTTCACCAGCCGTGATCGCCTGGACAGCCATCCCGACGTCGACGAGGTCGTGGTCGCCTCGCTCGATCCGTTCGCGCTGCCGCTGCGCGACCTGCCGCCCGGCGTCGGCGACTACGGCAGCGTCGTCCGCGTCCACGGCGATCAGTTCTCGTCTCGGTACCCTGCATCGGCCACCCTGGAGGGCGCCCCCATCGGCGAGGTGCTCGACGACGCCCGGGCGACGGCTGAGCGCGAGGGAATCGGACCGGGCGCCCGCGTGGTGTCCACCCGGCCGTGGTACTCCGGCGACCGGGTGATCGCTCACCTCCTGGCACCTCTGCTGGCGGGCGGCAGCCTCGTCCACGTCTCCGCGGCCTCACCGGAACGGCTCGCGGCGATCGCCGAGATGGAAAAGGCCACCCTGATCCTGTCGTGAACCCCGCGGGCACGCCGCCGATCGGGCACAGTGGGGACATGCGAATCCCCCGCGTGGTGGCCCGGCTGAACAAGCGAGTGACCAACCCCATCCAGCGACAATGGGCGCCCAGACTGGCTCCGTACGCGATGGTCGAGCACGTCGGACGCAAGTCCGGCAGGCACTACTCCATCCCGGTGATGGCGTGGGTCGACGGCGATCGTCTCACCATCATCCTCACGTACGGGCGGCACACCGATTGGGTCCGAAACGTGCAGGCCGCCGGGACCTTCGGCCTGATCCGCAAGAACCGGCACTACCGGGTGACCGGTCCGCGGGTGGTGCCGTCGGACTCGCCGGACATCGCCCAGGGTGCCCGCATCCCGGCGCGACTCTTCGACTCCGCGCTCCTCGGCACACTGCACGCGGCGTGATCTGATGGCCGACGACCCGCTCGACGACTTCGTCGCCGAGGACGTGACCCTGTACGGGACCACCCGCCGGGTGCATCGCCTCGGCAGTGGTCCCGCCGTCATCGTCATCGCCGAGATGCCGGGGATCAGCCCCAAGGTCGCCGACGTCGCGCGCCGGGTGGCCGGGGCGGGCGCCACCGCGGTGCTGCCGTCGCTGTTCGGCGTCGACGGCCGTGATCCTCGCCCGGACAACCTCGGCGCGGTCGGCTCGGCGACGAACATGCTCGGCACCATCGCCCGGGCCTGCATCACCCGCGAGTTCACGATCCTGGCCACCGGCAAGACGTCACCGGTCGCGTCGTGGCTGCGGGCGTTGGCCGCCCGCGAACACGACCGGTGCGGCGGCCCCGGGGTCGGTGCCGTCGGGATGTGTTTCACCGGCGGGTTCGCACTCGCGATGGCCACCGACGAGCGGATGCTCGCCCCGGTGCTGTCCCAGCCCTCACTGCCGTTCGCGGTGTTGCCGGGACGCGCGCGGGCCATCGACGTGAGCGAGTCGGATCTCGCTCTGGTGCAGGCGCGGTGCGCACGCGGCCTCGAGGTGATGGGTCTGCGTTTCCAGGGCGACCGTCTGGTGCCGGGAGCCCGATTCGCGTATCTCCGGGAGATCCTCGGCGACGCCTTCATCGGCATCGAGCTACCCGACGAGTCCGCGAACCCGGATTCGATGCTGCCGCGGCCACATTCGGTGCTCACCGAGGACCTCCGCGACGAGCCAGGGCAACCGACCCGCGAGGCCTACGATCGGGTCATCGACTTCTTCACCGCGAAGCTCGGCCTGCAGCCGACGATCTGATCGGCGGAAGTGCTACTCCCCCAGCAGTTCCTGCTGGAGTGCCGCGTCCTTGTCGAGAACCATCTGTTCGAGCCCCTGCTGGAATTCGACCATCCGGGCGCGCAGGTCGGCGTCGGCGGCGGCGAGGATGCGGACCGCGAGCAGCCCGGCGTTGCGGGCGCCGCCGACCGACACCGTGGCCACCGGGACCCCGGCGGGCATCTGCACGATCGACAGCAGCGAATCCAGTCCGTCGAGATGCCGCAACGGGACCGGTACCCCGATCACCGGCAGCGGGGTCGCCGACGCGACCATGCCCGGAAGATGCGCGGCGCCACCGGCTCCCGCGATGATCACCTCGATGCCGTGGCCCGCCGCCCCTGCCGCGTAGTCGAGCATGCGCTGCGGTGTGCGGTGAGCCGAGACGACGCCCACCTGGAACGGCACGTCGAACTCGGCGAGGGCCTCGGCGGCCGCCTTCATCGTCGGCCAGTCCGAATCACTGCCCATGATCAGGCCCACCCGCGGGCCGTGCGTCTCACTCATGAATGTTCATCCCATCCGTCGGTCCACGTCGCCCGCGACATCCACTGGGCCGCGCGTTCGGCACGCTCCCGTACCGACTCCGGCGAATCCCCTTCGCGCCCGACGATGTTCACATGCCCGATCTTGCGATCGGGCCGCTCGCCCTTGCCGTAGAGATGCACCTTGGCCTCGGGCATCCGGGCCATGAGGTGGTGCAGCCGCTCGTCCATCGACATCGCCGGTGCGTCCGCCGCGCCGAGGATGTTGGCCATCACCGTCACCGGCGCACTCGGTGCCGTGCTGCCCAACGGATAGTCGAGGACGGCGCGCAGGTGCTGCTCGAACTGCGAGGTCACCGCGCCGTCCATCGTCCAGTGCCCGCTGTTGTGCGGACGCATCGCCAGCTCGTTGACGACCAGCTCGCCGTCGACGGTCTCGAAGAGTTCCATCGCCATCACACCGACCACACCGAGCTCGTCGGCCAGCCGCAACGCCATCTGCTGTGCCTGCGCGGCGACCTCGTCGTCGAGCCCGGGAGCCGGTGCCAGGACGACCGCGCACTGCCCGTGGCGCTGGATGGTCTCGACCACCGGCCACGCCCCACCCTGACCGAACGGCGACCGCGCGATCATCGCCGACAACTCTCGTCGCATCGGCACCTTCTGTTCGGCGAGCAGCGCCGGTGCGTCGTCGGGGTACTCGTCGAAGACCGCGAGAGCGTCGTCCGCGCCGTCGACGAGCCACACCCCGCGGCCGTCGTAACCGCCGCGGACCGCCTTGACGACGATGGCCCAGTCGTTGGCCTCGCCGAACTCGATCAGACGAGACCGGGCCGCGGCCCGGTCCCCGGACAGGTCGGCGAAGTCGGGCACGGGCAGTCCGAGCTCGGCCAGCCGGACCCGCATGGCGAGCTTGTCCTGCGCGAAATGCAGCGCCTTCGACGGCGGCAGCACCGCGACGCCGTCGGCTTCGAGTGCCTGCAGGTGCGCCAGCGGGACGCCCTCGTGGTCGAAGGTCACCGCGACCGACCCGGACGCGGCGCGCCGCAGATCGTCGAGGTCGTCGTGCGACCCCAGGACGATGTCGGCGCTCACCTGGGCGGCCGGATCGGATTCCGAGGCCGCCAGTACCCGCAGGCACTGGCCCAGGGCGATGGCGGCCTGGTGGGTCATCCGAGCGAGTTGGCCGCCGCCGATCATCGTCACGGTCGGCATCCCCGACGCCCGGCCGCCCGGGCGCCCCGATTCAGGGACCGGCGGCACCTGCGACGACGGGGACACGGCCCCGCCGACCTGCTCGCGTGAATTCACGCGCACCATCGTGGCATGTATGCGGCATCATTCGCACAACCGCCCGGCACGTGTCCCGGCGGTTTCGTTTCGTACACTCGGATCTTGTGCCATTGATCGACGAGATGATCGCCCGCCTCCCAGCGCCGGTCCGTCGGCTCGTGATGCGGCACCACGAACTGATCAAGTTCGCGATGGTCGGCGGGACCACCTTCGTCTTCGACCTCGCCATCTTCTACAGCCTGAGCCTCACGGTCCTGGAGACCAAGCCGGTCATCGCCAAGGTCATTGCCGGCGTCCTGGCCACCATCCTGAGCTACATCCTCAATCGCGAGTGGGCGTTCAAGAACCGCGGCGGCCGCGAACGTCACCACGAGGCGATGCTGTTCTTCGCCATCAGCGGTATCGGCGTCATCCTCCAGGCCGCTCCACTGTTCGTCGCCAACAACATCTTCGACATGCGCTCCAACCTGAGCGTGTCCGAGATCGTGGTCATCGACTTCGTGCTCGGCTACATCATCGGCAACCTCATGCAGATGGCGTTCCGGTTCTGGGCACTGCGCAAGTTCGCCTTCCCCGAAGAACAGTTGCGCGGCGGGGACGCCGGATCGACCGACCTGCACCCCTCGCTCGCCGAGCTCAACGATGAGGAACTCGGTCACGCCTGACGCCCGATCGCGGGGACCGGCCGGAGTTCTCGTCGATCTCGTCGGCGAGTTCGGAGTCGCCCCGGTCGGTGCCGAGCTGATCGCGTCCGGTGACCAGCCGCGCGGGCACGACGATCGCGAACACCGGCGGTCGCCGGACGGTCAGTTCGAGTCGGCCACCGTCGGATTCGATCAATGCCCGCGCGAGTGACAGGCCGACCCCGCTCCGGCCCGCGCCGGGCCGTCGCCCGGCCGAGAAACCCCGACGGAAGATGTGTGCGGCGATCTCGTCGGCGACCCCGTCACCCTCGTCGGCGACGGTGATGCGCACCAGATCGCCCGCGGGCAGGGTGCCGACGTGGATCCGGCAGGTCCCGCGGCCGTGCTGCAGGGCGTTGTCGACCAGCACACTGACCGCCTCCCGGAGACGACCCGGGTTCGCGGTCAGCGCGTGCGGGACGCCGTCGAAGGTCGCCAGCAGTTCGCGGCCCCTCGCCTCGAAGGCGTGCCGGAAATCCCCGACCAGCGTCGTCAGCATGTCCGACACGTCGACGAACTCGGGCGCGGGTTCGTCGGCCCGGGACGCCTCGACCAGCTCGTCGAGTTCGGCGGAGAGCCGCTCGATCTGATCGAGGGCGGCCTCGGCCTCGGTGACGACCGCGGGGTCATCGTGCAGGGAGAGTTCCTCCAGGCGCAGCTGGATCGCGGTGAGGCGGCTGCGCAACTGGTGGGAGGCGTCACCGGCGACCTCTCGCTCGCGCTCGAGGCGTAGGGCGAGTTCGGCGTTCGCGTCGGCCAGTGCACGCGACACCCGATCGAGTTCGGCGATGCCGTACATCTTCCACTGGGTCCGGAAGTCGCCCCGGCCCATGGTCGCGGCCCGATCGGCGAGATCGGTCAGCGGATCGACGATCCGACCCGCGGTGACCGCGGCGACGAGCGTGCCGCCGATGACGGACGCGACGACGATGACGGCCACGATCGAGGCGGCGGTGAACTGGTCGTTGCGCACCTCGTCGCGCGGGATGGACAGGGTCAGCGTCCCGGCTGCGCCGAGCGCGATGGACTCCGAGAGCCGGGGCTCGCTGATGTCCGCCCCGACCACCGTGCGCTGCAGGGTGCCGGTGAGGTCGGGGAAGGTGACGATCAGGCTGCCGTTCGGCGGCAGCAGCAGCTGGAACGCCTCACGGTCGAGGGACTCCGGCGGGATCCGGCCGTCGGCCCCCTCCTGCCGGATCAGCTGGTCTGCGATGACCTTCAGCCGATTGTCGAGGTCCTGATGCGCGTTGTCGGCGACCCACCACCACGCGACGACACTCAGCGGGATGCCCAGCAGCCCACCGACCGCCAGCAGGACGGCGATCATGGTCGTGAGCAGGCGACGGCGCATGAGACGACTAGGGGTCGAACCGGAATCCGACGCCGCGCACGGTCACGATGTGGCGGGGACGGTCGTGGCGGTCGTCGCCGATCTTCCGGCGCAGCCACGAGATGTGCATGTCCAGGGTCTTCGACGACCGCAGGTCGGCCGAACCCCACACCTCGGTGAGGATCTCCTCGCGCGTCACCACCTCGCCCGCGCGTTCCATGAGGAAGCGCAGCAGGTCGAACTCGCGGTTGGCCAGGGTGAGGTCGTGTCCGTTCACCAGGACGCGGCGTGCCCGCGCGTCCAGGCGTAGGGCACCGCCCTCGAGGACGACGTCGCCGGGCTGGCGACGCCGCAGGAGGGCACGCACCCGCGCCAGCAGCTCGGCCAGGCGGAACGGCTTGCCGACGTAGTCGTCGGCGCCGGCGTCGAGGCCGACCACGAAATCCACCTCGTCGGTGCGTGCGGTCAGCATCAGCACCGCGAGCGCGGGTCGCTGGGCCCGTACCCGCCGGCACACCTCCAGACCGTCGAGCACCGGTAGCCCGAGGTCGAGGATGAGCAGTTCATAGCGGGTGTCGAGGGCTTTCTCCAGGGCATCCGCCCCGGTCGAGACCACCTCGCAGCCGTAACCCTCACGCGACAGCGCCCGCGCGAGCGGTTCGGCGATCGCGGCGTCGTCCTCGGCGAGCAGCACGGTCGTCATCGGTCGCGGACCCCCCGGTTCTCCGCCCGGTCACCGGGGTGCACGGGACCGTCGGCGGGCTGGTCGTGGGAATCGCGCCGGTGTCCGTCCCACGGATGATCTTCGTCGTCGTGGACGTCGAGCACCTCGTGGTACAGCAGCGCGTGCACCCTCTCCACCTGCGGGATGTCGTCGAAGGACAGCGGTTCGTCGGAGGCCGACTCGATGACCAGCGTGCCGGTGCGCAGCATCCGGTCGACGAGGCCGTGCCGGAACTCGACGGTGTTGATCCGGCGGATCGGGATGTCGATGCCCGACCGGGTGATGATTCCGTTGCGGAACATCACCCGCCGGTCGGTGAGCACGAAATGCGTTGTCTTCCAGGACATCAGCGGGCGGACGAAGTACCAGCAGAAGCCGATGGCCCAGACCGCCGCGACCGCGATGAGCAGCACGGTCTGCGGTGTCGACCGCAACCCCGACGACGTGATGACGCCGAGGAGTACGCCGGCGGCGGCGGTGAGGAGCCCGAACAACAGGAACGGCCCGAGCAGGCATTTCCAGTGCGGGTGCCGATGGAGTACGACGCGTTCCCCCGACGCCAGGTTCTCCCGCGGATAGGCCATGCGGCTCAGCATAAACGGCCGGGTGCCGCAGTAGACTGCCAATCACGCCGACCGCCGCCGTCCTCGTGCCGTGAGCATGCCAGGGCCCTGACACCAGATCCGACCGACACCAGATCCGACCATCGGCTTTCACGACCGGTCGGGGAGGAGAACGCCATGAGCTACCAGGATCCCCGCGACCCGCGGACCGCGCGCTACGAGTCCGGTTACACACCCGAGTCGCGTGCCTACAGCAGCCAGAACGACCCCTATGCGCGCGATCCGTACGCCGCCGATCCCTATGCGGGAGATCCGTACGGGGGCCAGGGCGCCTACGGCCGGCCGGGCCAGCCCGCCAAGCCCCGTCGTGGCCCGGACATCAATCCCGTCACGTTCGCCGGCGGTGTGGTCATGACCGGCGTGGTGACCGGTCTCGCGGCATGGCTCGTCGCCTGGATCATCTCCGCATTCGTGGAGAAGGTGAACGAGTCGGGCAAGTTCGGCGTGTGGAACCCGGTCGCCGCCAGCGAGCTCTGGTTCGGCGTCGTCGGCTTCCTGTGCGCGCTTGCCGCGGGTGCGCTCTGGTACGTGCTGCACCTGGTCACGCCGTCACCCGATCAGTTCTACCGGTGGATCGTCGGCCTGCTGCTGGTGGCGGCCGTGCTGATCCCGATCCTGACCTACAACCAGATCTCGGTGGGCATCGAGACCGCGATCGTGCATCTGGTGATCGGTCTGCCTTCGCTGACGATCATCCCGGCGATGGCCGGCAAGAGCGTCCAGCGCCCCGCCGGCTGAGCCGGCGAGGAGCGGAGCGACGAGCCGAGTCGAAGTCACTCCGGCCGCAGGTGGGTGACATCGCCCGCGGCGGCCACCACCTGCTCACCGTCGGCGTCGACGACGATCCGGCCGGAGGGGTCGACACCGGTCGCGGTGCCGACGACCTCACGATTGCCGGGCAGGACCAGCCGTACGCGGCGGCCGATGGTGTCGCTGTCGTCGCGGTACCGCGCCGCGAGCCCGTCCAGGTCGTGCGGCCACAGGTCGAGCAGCTCGGAGAGCGCCCGCAGGTACGACGCGGCGAGCTCGGTCAGGGGGACGTCGCGGCCGGTGGCGAGCCGGAGCGAGGTGGCGGTCGGGACCGGCAGCTGCTCCTCCGCCATCGTGGTGTTGAGCCCGGTGCCGATCACCGCCACGCCTCCCGGGCCACCTGCGGCATGCTCGCTGCGGGTGTATTCCGAGAGGATGCCCGCGACCTTCTTGCCGTCGATCAGCACGTCGTTCGGCCATTTGAGCGTCGGACGGATCCCCATCGCGTCGTCGACACCCTGCACGGCGGCGAGTCCGGCCAGCAGCGACAGCCAGCCCAGGTCCTCGGTGTGGTCGGCGACGTCGAGCGCGGCCGACATGGCCAGCTGCGTGCCGGCCGGCGCGGTCCAGGTGCGGGCGTGGCGGCCACGTCCGGCGGTCTGGTCGGTGGTGATCCGCACGGCGCCCCCGACGGATTCGCCGGCGGCGCGCGAGACGAGGTCGGCATTGGTCGAACCGGTCGCCTCGACCACCTCGATGCGGTGCCAGCGGGTGCCGGTGAGACGGGTGCGGAGCAGATCGGCGTCGAGACTCATACCTGACGAAACTACTGGCCGCCGCCTCCGCACGAACGGATACCACCGGTTTCACGGTCGACCCGCCGGCCCACCGACCGATCGCTCGTAAACCTGAGGGATATCTCACGTTGATCCGGTTGACGTGGCTCACACTCGGGTAGTTAGCATCGTCAGTCATGACCACTGCTTCGCGCGACGACGCCGCCGCTCCCGACATCCACACGACGGCGGGAAAGCTCGCCGATCTGCGCAATCGTCTCGAGGAGACCAAGCATCCGGTGGGTGAGGCCGCCGTCGAGAAGACCCACGCCAAGGGCAAGCTCACCGCGCGGGAACGGATCACCCACCTGCTCGACGAGGGGTCCTTCGTCGAACTCGACGCCCTCGCCCGGCACCGCAGCACCAACTTCGGACTCGCCGAGCGCCGCCCGCTCGGTGACGGCGTCGTCTCGGGTTACGGCACCATCGACGGTCGCGAGGTCTGCGTCTTCTCGCAGGATTCGACGGTCTTCGGCGGCAGCCTCGGCGAGGTCTACGGCGAGAAGATCGTCAAGGTCATGGACCTCGCGATCAAGACCGGTCGCCCCCTGATCGGCATCAACGACGGCGCCGGCGCCCGCATCCAGGAGGGCGTGGTCTCGCTCGGCCTCTACGGCGAGATCTTCCACCGCAACGTGCGTGCTTCCGGTGTCATCCCGCAGATCTCGCTGATCATGGGCGCCGCGGCCGGCGGTCACGTGTACTCCCCCGCGCTCACCGACTTCGTGGTCATGGTCGACCAGACCAGCCAGATGTTCATCACCGGTCCGGACGTCATCAAGACGGTCACCGGTGAAGAGGTGACGATGGAGGAGCTCGGCGGCGCCCACACGCACATGTCGAAGTCGGGCACCGCGCACTACGTCGCCTCCGACGAAGAGGACGCCCTGGAGTACGTCAAGGAACTCCTGAGCTACCTGCCGAGCAACAACCGCGCCGATGCCCCGCGTCTGCCCGTCGCGCAGCCGGCCGCCGGTTCCATCGAGGACACCCTCACCGAAGAAGACCTCGAGCTCGACACCCTGATCCCGGATTCGCCGAACCAACCCTATGACATGCACGAGGTCATCCGTCGCATACTCGACGACGACGAGTTCCTCGAGGTGCAGGCCGAGTACGCGACGAACATCATCATCGGCTACGGCCGGGTGGACGGCCGCAGCGTCGGCATCGTCGCCAACCAGCCGACGCAGTTCGCCGGCTGCCTCGACATCGACGCCTCGGAGAAGGCCGCCCGGTTCGTGCGCACCTGCGACGCCTTCAACATCCCCATCGTCACCCTGGTCGACGTCCCGGGCTTCCTTCCCGGCACCGATCAGGAGTACCGCGGCATCATCCGTCGCGGTGCGAAGCTGCTCTACGCCTACGGCGAGGCGACGGTCGGCAAGATCACCGTCATCACCCGGAAGGCCTACGGCGGCGCGTACGACGTCATGGGCTCCAAGCACATGGGTGCCGACGTGAACCTGGCGTGGCCCACCGCCCAGATCGCCGTCATGGGCGCCTCGGGTGCGGTCGGGTTCGTGTACCGCAGCCAGCTCAAGGACGCGGCCGCCAAGGGTGAGGACGTCGACGCACTGCGTCTGCAGCTGCAGGAGGAGTACGAGGACACCCTCGTCAACCCGTATGTCGCGGCCGCCCGCGGATACGTGGACGCGGTGATCCCGCCGAGCCACACCCGCGGTCAGATCGCCACTGCGCTCAAGCTGCTCGAGCGCAAGATGGTCAACCTGCCGCCCAAGAAGCACGGCAACATCCCCCTGTGACACCAGCGGTCAGTTCCGAGAGCGAGAATTCCGTGAGCGAAGACTCCACGAAGTCCGAGCGTCCGTTCCTGACGGTCGTCGGCGGCAATCCGACCGACGAGGACCTCGCCGTGCTGGTGACCGTCCTCGCCGGTGCCGGTTCGGGCGGCGGTTCGGCCGAGCCCGAGACCCGGAACGACTGGGGCCACCCGATCGACCGGCTGCGTCCGCAGTGGGGCGGCCCGGGAAGCTTCACCAACCTGCGTTACTGACGATGACATCCGAATCCGAGATCGGGCCGGGTACTCCCGGCCCGATCTTCGTACTCGGTTCGGCCTCCCCTGCCCGGCTCCGCATCCTTCGGGCGGCAGGCGTCGAGCCGGTCGTGCGGGTGTCGGATGTCGACGAGGATGCGCTCCTCGCCGCGCTCCCCGATTCCACACCGGCCGGTGTGGTGGTCGCCGAACTCGCCCGCGCGAAGGCGGAAGCCGTTGCGGCACTTCCGGAGATCGCCGAACTCGCCGGGTCCGGCAGCGCCGTGGCCGTCATCGGCTGCGACTCGATGCTCCATCTAGGCGGCCGGCTGCTCGGCAAACCGCACACCCCCGAACGCGCCGTCGCGCAGTGGTCGGAGATGCGCGGTCGTAGCGCGGACCTGCTGACCGGCCATCACCTGATCCGCCTCGACCGGCCCGCGACCGCCGGCGGGACGAGCTCCACCACGATCCATTTCGCCGCCGCCGACGACCACGTCATCGAGCGGTATGTCGCCAGCGGTGAACCTCTACAGGTGGCCGGCGCATTCACCCTCGACGGTCTGGGTGGCTGGCTGGTCGAGCGCATCGAGGGCGACCCGTCGTCGGTCATCGGTATCGGCCTGCCGCTGGTCCGCACCCTCCTGGCCGACGTCGGGCTCTCGGTCACCGACTTCTGGCGCCACTGACGACGACCCGCTCCCTGAGGTGGCCCTACTCCACCTCGAAGAATTCCGGCCAGTACCGCTCGATGCAGTCGACCGGCTGACCCTGGCGGTTGAACTGCGGGCCGGTCAGTCCGACCGTCAACGCCACCGCACGTTCGCGCGCCGAGCCGTGTCCGGACGCGCCGCCGGTGTCGCCGATGATCGGCAGCAGCGTCGCGACCTGCAGGATCTCCCGCGCGCCGAGCGCATCACGCTGGTAGGCGGTTGCACCCCAGTTCGCGGCCAGGCAGTCGGCGATGAGCTCGCTGTTCTTGCCGGCCGGGAGACGGCTGTCGGGGATGTCGAACGCCTCGGCCATCCGGAACACGACGTTGTGGCCGTATTCGTGAGCGACCACGATCGCCGCGGTGAAGTCGCCGACGATCGGCGATGGCACCCCGAAGACGTTGCCGTCCCAGATGGCCGCGAAGGTGTCGACCGGGAGCACGATGCTGCCCTCGGTCGGGGTGCCCTCTCCGTTCGGTTCGGTGTCCACTCCACAGAAGAACGCGTTGGCCTCGTCGGACGGGATCGGTACGGGGTTCGAATCCTCGTCGCCGGCAATGCACTCCGTGGCGAAGGAGGTGCCGGACTCGATCAGCACCCGTCCCGGTGCCGGGTCGCCCCAGCCCAGTTCGTCGAACCACCCACCCCATGTCTGGTCGAGGTCGTCGAGGAGCGTGGTCAGGTAGTCGGGCACCGCGGTGTCCACGTTGGCCGGGGTGACCCCGCTGGTCATGAGTTCCGCGGTCGGCGTCGGCAACTTCGGGCAGTCGTCGGGCCGGCACTGCGCCGCGTCGGCGTCGCCGGTCGGGTCCGTTGAGCGCGACGGCGTCGGACTCGGTGCGCTGCTTGTCGACGCGGACGACGGACGGGACTCCCCGGAATTCTCGGACGGGATGAGTGCGCATCCGCTTCCGACGGTCAGTGTCACCACGGCGGCCAGAGCGACCGCCCACCGCATCGCGAGGGGCCCGCGTCGATCGATCATTCGGCGAACGTAGCAGGCGGGACCCGCTTCACCTGGGGTTTGTCGTCTGATCGAAGCACGCTCCGGCCGATGCCCTACGCTTTATCAGCGGGACCGCAGATGGTCCGCGCGTGATCCACGCGGAACGTCCGAACAGCGAGCTGGAGAGCACCGTGAGCGTTGACACCGACCCGAATCCGGCCTTCGCCGACTACGCCCACCCCGAGCGGCTGGTGACGACCCAGTGGCTGTCGGCGCATCTCGGCGCCAAAGGACTCAAGATCATCGAGTCCGACGAGGATGTGCTGCTCTACGACATCGGCCACATCCCGACCGCTCAGAAGATCGACTGGCACCTTCATCTCAACGACCCGGTCACGCGCGACTACATCAACGGCGAGCAGTTCGCGGAACTGATGCGCAGCAAGGGAATCGAACGCGACGACACTGTCGTGATCTACGGCGACAAGAGCAACTGGTGGGCCGCCTACGCGCTGTGGGTCTTCACCTTGTTCGGCCACGAGGACGTCCGCCTGCTCGACGGTGGCCGCGACGCCTGGATGGCCGAGGACCGTGACACCTCCTTCGACGTCCCCGATTACCCGCGGTCGGACTACCCGGTGGTCGAGCGCGACGACGCCAAGATCCGCGCGTTCGCGCCGCAGGTCCTGGAGGCCCTGGGCACCGAGCCCCTCGTCGACGTCCGTTCCCCGCAGGAGTACACCGGCGAGCGCACGCACATGCCGGACTACCCGGAGGAGGGCGCGCTGCGCGGCGGGCACATCCCGACCGCCATCTCGATCCCGTGGGCGAAGTCCGCTGCCCCCGACGGCCGTTTCCGCAGCCGCGCCGAACTCGACGAGATCTACGCCGGGCTCGACCCGAAGACGCCCACGATCGCCTACTGCCGCATCGGTGAGCGGTCGAGCCACACCTGGTTCGTGCTGACACATCTGCTGGGGCACACCGCGGTCCGCAACTACGACGGATCGTGGACCGAGTGGGGCAACGCGGTGCGCGTGCCGATCGCCGTCGGCGAGGAGCCGGGCGCCGTTCCCGGCACCGAGTGAACCCGACCGCACGATGAGTCTGCCTCCAGCCCTGGCCGAGATCGTCGACGACTTCGGCGCACTCGACGACTCCGACAAGGTCACGCTCCTGCTCGAGTTCGCCGGCGAATTGCCGGACATACCGGCGCATCTCGAGCAGGATGCGATGGAACCGGTACCCGAGTGCCAGTCGCCGGTCTTCCTGTCCGTCGACGCCGCCGACCCGTCGTCGGTGCGGCTGTATTTCAGCGCTCCGCGCGAGGCGCCGACGACCCGCGGTTTCGCCGCCATCCTTCATCAGGGACTCGACACCGCGTCGGCGCGCGAAATCCTCGACGTGCCATCGGATTTCTATTACGACCTGGGACTCGGCAGCGCCGTGAGTCCGCTGCGCCTGCGGGGTATGGCGGGCATGCTGGGCCGCATCAAGGCGCAGGTTCGCGCCCAGGTGCCCGACACGCCCGGGGCATGAAGTTCATCCAGATCCGCGACGAACCCATCGCGCCCGGCGGTCTCGTCGAGTGGACGCCGTATGTGCCGGGCGGACTGGGTAATTGGGACTACGACTCGCGCCTGACCTCGCACAATCACGAGCAGCATCTGCGGGCGGCGTTCGAGTACCGGGTCCGCACGCGTCGCGAGGGCGGACGTGAGGCCTGGCTCGGGTTGAGCATCGAGTTCGACGAGCCGCTGTCGATCCCGGCCATCCGGTCGGTGCTGACCCAGTGGATCGACCGGCACGAGGTGCTGCGTAGTCACGTCGTGATCAAGGGCTCCGGCCTGCAGCGGCTGACCACCGCGCCGGGGACCGTGAAACTCAAGATGGGCCGGGTCGGCTGGTACGCCGAGTCGGGTCCGCTCGTGGAGCAACTGGCGGGCTCGTTCGATCGCGCCACCGCGCCGCTGCACTGGCCGGCCTACCGGTTCGCGACGGTCGGACGCGAACGCTCGTTCACGCTCCTCTTCGCCGCCGATCACTCGCTGGTCGACGGGTACTCGCTGATCATGGCCCAGCAGGAGCTGGTGTCGATGTACCGGGCGGCGCGGGAGCATCGCGGCGCGAATCTGCCCGAGGTCGGCAGTTATGTCGACTTCAGCGCCGCGGAACGCCGGCTCGCCGACCAGACCGGGCGCGATCATCCGGCCGTCGGCCTGTGGTCGGAGTTCCTGGCCGCCGGCAACGGTGACATGCCCGGCCTGCACACGGCTGACCCGGCCAACGATCACCGCACCCCCGACGATGTCGACACGGACGCGGCACTCCCCCAGGAGTCGCTGTGGGGTGTGGTCGCCGACGACGCGACGGCCAACCGGTTCACCGCGATCTGCTCGGAGGCCGGCGGCACGCTGACCGCCGGAGTGCTGGCGGCCTTCGCCGTGGTGCACCACGAACTGACCGGCGATCGGCAGTTCCGTTGTGTGCTGCCGCGGCACACGCGCGACGACGCCCGCTGGCTGACCTCCCTCGGCTGGTTCGTCGGGGTCGCTCCCTTCTGTCTCGACATGTCCGACTCCCCGACGTTCGACCAGGCCGTCGTCCGATCCACCGCCGCGCTCAAGCACGGGCGTCAGGGCGCTTCGCTGCCGTTCCTGCGGGTGGCCGACCTGATCGGGCACGAGGGTGGCCCGCGGTTCGTCATCTCGTTCATCGACACGCGCTATGCACCGGGCGCCGGGGCCGCCGACGCGGGGCGTGCGAAGGTCCTCCGCAGTCACAGCTATTCGCCCGACGAGGTGTACATCTGGATCAACCGCACCCCGTCGGGACTGCGGTACTCCGCCCGGTTCCCGCGCGAGTCGCCGCTGCGTGAGCTCGGCGTCACCGCCTCGGCGAACACTCCGGGTGCACAACATGAGGGAAACGTCACATTTCCCGCCGCCGAGGCCCGTTCCGAAGACGGTTGGGCGATCGACCCGACAGGTGGTCCCGTCCACGCCTACCTGCGTGCTTTCGCCGAACTGGTCCGACGCCTCGGTGATGCGAGCACATTCTCTCCGGCGTTGTGACCCAGGGCTCCACCGAACGATTGCTCGGTGGGCTAGGGTATTGCCCGGAAGGTCGCGACACCTGCACCGCGAAGGTGTCGCATCGCCCTCGCCGTCCGCATCCCGGCCGGTGACGGCGGGCCGCCAGACTTGACCGACGTCCGCCCAACGTGTCGCGTGCGCTACCGCGTCGTGCACCTGAGTACGAGTAAGGCCCAGGAGAACAAGTGCCCAGTACCTCTGCGAACACTCCGTCCGCAATCAGCAAGGTCCTCATCGCCAACCGTGGCGAAATCGCTGTCCGCGTGATCCGCGCCGCCCGGGATGCAGGCATCGCGAGCGTCGCGGTGTACGCCGAGCCCGACGCGAACGCACTGTTCGTCAAACTCGCGGACGAGGCTTTCGCACTGGGCGGGCAGACATCGGCGGAGTCGTACCTGGTCTTCGACAAGATCCTCGACGCGGCCAAGAAGTCCGGCGCCGACGCGATCCACCCGGGTTACGGCTTCCTGTCGGAGAACGGCGACTTCGCGCAGGCCGTCATCGACGCCGGGCTGATCTGGATCGGTCCGTCCCCGCAGTCGATCCGCGACCTCGGCGACAAGGTGACCGCGCGCCACATCGCGCTCAAGGCCGACGCACCGATGGCCCCCGGCACCAAGGATCCGGTGAAGGACGCCGACGAGGTCGTCGCCTTCGCCCAGGAGCACGGCGTGCCGGTCGCCATCAAGGCGGCATTCGGCGGCGGTGGACGTGGCATGAAGGTCGCGTACACGATCGAGGAGATCCCGCATCTGTTCGAGTCGGCCACGCGTGAGGCCGTCGCGGCGTTCGGTCGCGGCGAGTGCTTCGTCGAGCGCTACCTCGACAAGGCCCGCCACGTCGAGGCCCAGGTCATCGCCGACCAGCACGGCAACGTCATCGTCGCCGGCACCCGCGACTGCTCGCTGCAGCGTCGATTCCAGAAGCTGGTCGAGGAGGCCCCGGCCCCGTTCCTGACCGACGAGCAGCGCACCAAGATCCACGAGTCCGCCAAGGCCATCTGCCGCGAGGCCGGCTACTACGGCGCCGGCACGGTCGAGTTCCTGGTCGGCAGCGACGGGCTGGTCTCGTTCCTCGAGGTCAACACCCGCCTGCAGGTGGAGCACCCGGTCACCGAGGAGACCGCGGGCATCGACCTGGTGCGTCAGCAGTTCCGCATCGCCAACGGCGAGAAGCTGGAGATCACCGAGGACCCGACCCCGCGCGGTCACGCCTTCGAGTTCCGCATCAACGGTGAGGACGCCGGCCGCAACTTCCTGCCCGCCCCGGGACCGATCTCGGTCTACAAGGAGCCGACCGGCCCCGGCGTCCGCGTCGACTCCGGCGTCGTCGAGGGTGACGTCATCGGCGGCCAGTTCGACTCGATGCTGGCCAAGCTGATCGTCACCGGCGAGACCCGCGAGCAGGCGCTGGAGCGTTCGCGTCGCGCACTCGCCGAGTTCGAGGTCGAGGGCCTGGCGACGGTCATCCCGTTCCACCGGCACATCGTCTCCAACCCCGCCTTCATCGGCGACGGCGAGAAGTTCGACGTCTACACCAAGTGGATCGAGACCGATTGGGAGAACCCGATCGAGCCGTACACCGGCGGCGAGCCCATCGAAGACGACGAGGCCGCCCCGCGGCAGAACGTCGTCGTCGAGGTCGGCGGCCGTCGCGTCGAGGTGTCGCTGCCCGGCGATCTCGCCCTCGGTGGCGGTGGCGGCTCGGCCAACGGCGTCGTCCGCAAGAAGCCGAAGGCACGTTCGCGCAAGAAGGGTGGCGGCGCAGCCGTTTCCGGCGACGCCGTGGCAGCTCCGATGCAGGGCACCGTCGTCAAGGTCGCCGTGGAGGAGGGCCAGGAGGTCGCCGCCGGCGATCTGGTCGTCGTCCTCGAGGCCATGAAGATGGAGAACCCGGTCACCGCCCACAAGGACGGCGTCGTCACCGGCCTCACCATCGAGGCCGGTGCTGCCGTCACCCAGGGCACGGTGCTGCTCGAGCTGAAGTAAGACACACCGCTCCCTCGCTGCCTGAGGTGCGAGCGCCCCTGCTCCCTGAGGTGCGAGGAGCGCAAGCGACGAGCCTCGAAGGGCGGGCGTACAACAAGGCAATGCAACCAGTCGAGATCAACGCCGGGACGTGGTATCTGCGTGCGCTTCGTGCGGACGAGCGGATCACCGACGTCCCGGCGTTGTCTCATCTCGAGGTCGACGACCCCGCCGCGTACGTCGCTGCGGCGCAGCGTGACTGGGAGTCGGAGACACGATTCGTCTGGGCGATCTGCATCCCCACCACCGGTGAGCTCATCGCCCTGATCGGGGTCACGCCGAACGGCTCGTCGGGCCGCCTGTGGGGCGAGGCACGCGACGGCTACGACGAGGCGCTGGACACCGCCGTCGGGCCGGTCTCGAGGTTTGCCGAGGGTGCACTCGGTCTGGTTGTCGGGCAAATGCTGTCGCGCGGGATCGGCTGAGACGCGGAGTCAGCACACGACCATTCGTCGTACCCGGGGCGATCTTCGTCCATTCGGCGATCTGCGCGCCGCTTCAGATGACCCAGGTCTTGCTCACCGCCGAACGTTACGGTCAGCAATCTCCGCAGGTCGTCTTGATCCAGGAAAGGTCGTACCGGGTTTCTCCTCGGTCGCCGCAGAATTCGCATACGGTGCTCGACTCGTCGGTTGTCGCGTCGACCAGGAGCTCGCAAAGGCTCCACGTGAAATCGTCGACCGAGTTTCCGTAATTGAGGTAGCAGCGCAAAACCCCGAACTTCTCTTTGATCTGCGCGTAGGTGAAGTCGTCGGTGACGGCTGAGAGCCGGCGATGGAGGCGAACCAAGAGCGGATACCAGCCGGCGTTCACAGTGCAGCCGACTGCCGGGGACGCCATCGCGGCGGGGAGTCGGACGGGTTCGGGCGCCATCAGGCGACGCCTCGCTCGGCCTCCGCGGGCCCCTCGAAATCCACGCCCGTCAGTGGGCTCATCGAGTCGATCGCAGACGATGAATGGCGGTGTCGATGGGAACGGCACATCTCTCCGGTCTCGCGCACGATGCCCGCGCGAGCGCCGGCCTCGGCCGAATCAATGAATTCTGCGAGGGCTTTCGAGTTCACCATGTCGCCTCCTCTCGGTTCGGCCGAGTTGACCTGTCGGCTTCCGTCACCAGAATGCGACGCGGCACCGACATCCACCACAACGATCGCCGTCCGATTGCGACGAGTCACCCCACGATTGATGTCACTGGCCCCGAGTAGGTTCTCGGCGTAGGAATGGACGACCGAGACAGAACGTCAGGGAGGAGGTGCCGCGTTGGGCACGTTCACGAACGATCACTGGATCGACTCGTCCGGCGAAGGCTCCGATCGGTTCACTCGGATCATCGCCGAGTTGCAGGAGCAGTCGCTGATCCCACACTCGACATCCGGCGAATCAGCCAGAGCTCTCGCGTGGGAGTTGGTCGACCGGCGCGATCGGATCGCCGCCGAGTTGTGGGACTGCCGGACATCGGGAATCTCTGTGCCGGTTGGGAAGACGGCACTCCGCTTGGCATCCGGAGCGCTCTACGACGCCGAGCAAGCGGTGGTCGACGAACTCGTCTCGCGGATCCCGGCGAGAGCGGTTCATGAGCGGATGAACTCCGCCGCCTACCTGGCAGCGGATATCGACGCTGCGACAGCCGAGGCCGCAGTGCTCGACACACATGAATCCGTCGGTCGGGCAACGCAGCACGAGGCCACCGATACCGAACTGCTCGGCGATCCCGCCGACTACGCCGGAATCGACCCCATCGAGGACGTGGCGATTCCACCCCGGATCGAATGGACCGAAGCCGACCGCAAGGCCGTGCTCGACGAGGCCATCGGAACGTACGGAATCGCTGCCGGCGAGTGGTACTCGGTGGAATGGCCGCCGACGGAGGGCTCCCTGTGGGACCCCGGATACCTCGTCACCTCGGACTGGGAGCCATGCGACGAACACGCCGACGATCCGGACAGTGACGCAGCACTCGACTGTGTCCGATGCGAAGACTCGGTCACCACTGAGGTCGAAGCGATGGCCGTCTGGAAGTTCACGACCAGGTTGACTCACCACCGAATCGGGTTCGACAGCAACGGTTCTCTGATCGTCGATCGGGTGGCGGAGGAGATCGACCCGACATTCGAGGTACGCGAGATCACGCAGGACCCACGCCTGATCCGCATCGGCCTGCCACGCGGACATCGCTGACCTCGATCTGAGGATGACCTGTCGGTGCGTCGTGGTTGCATCATCGGATATTCGAAGGAGAAACAAATACACCCTTGACTCGAACATATATTCGAGTATCGTGGAGGTATGTCATCGGGGGCGGGGGCCGGGTCCACTACATCTGTGGACCCATCACAGGAGTCGGTCGAGCCGCGCTTTCGTCCCGACCATGAACTCTCCGCTGCCGAACTCGTCGAGGTCCTCAACCACTGCGCGGGTTTGGCGGCAGCGTCGGCGCATCGAATGATGGTCGTTGCCAGCCTCATTCACGACGAACGCGAGATGGACTACGCGCAGCGGCGCGCCGAGACGCACAGCGGCGAACTCGACTCCATCGAAGCCTTCGAGCACCTGTCCGCGCGGGTGGCCGCTGGTGAGAATCCCTACGAGCAGTTCGGGCCCAACGGTCTCGAACAGGCCATCGCCGAAGTCGGTGCCACCCTCACCGTGACGCCGGCCGAGGCGAAAGATCTCATCGAAGCCGGCGACGCACTGCGCTACCGACTCTCCTTCACCGGACACGCACTCGCGTGCGGTCGAATCGACAAGCGCCGCTTCCTCATCGCCCTCAAACGCACCGACCTCATCACCGACGACGAAGAGATGCAGACCGTCGACGCCCATCTCGCCGAGGCGATCTTCGCCCGCGCACCGATGTCCACGGCCCGGTTCACCGCCATGGTCGATTCCATCGTCGCCAAGTGGGCACCCGACGCGATCCGCCGACGCAAGGAGCGAGTGAAATCCGACCGCAAGGTGACCGTCACCCCCGACCGGTTCACACCCGGGCAGTCCCGGATCTCCGGCACGCTGCCCACTGCTGATTCCGCCGAGTTCGACGCCCGCCTGACGGCGATGGCCACCGCGGTCCACGCCGGTGACCCTCGAAAGTTGGCCAACCGCCGAGTCGATGCTCTGAAAGCGCTCGCGCGGGGCGAAGCTTCTATCGCGTGCGAATGCGACGACTGCCGACCTGCCGCAATGGACATTGAAGCCAACACCACCGGCGACGTCGACGCAGCGACAGTGGACACCGCCGACCACACGACTGAGGCACCCGCGCGCCACTCCGGGAACGATGACACCGACACCCCGGACAGCGACACGGTTGTCGCCGACCCTCCGGGTCCGGACGCGTCGCCGTCGTCATCGCCGGCGCCGCGCGCGACCTTTCACATCGTGGTCAACCTGTCGACCCTGATCGGTCTAGACAACGACCCCGCATTCCTCGACCGCCACGGCATCCTCGACGCCGACACCGCCCGGCAGCTGCTCGCCGAAGCCCGACGCACCTACATCCATCCCGCACCGAACCCCGCCGCGCCCGACGCGCCACCGGTATCGCCTCCCGAGGCGGACAGTTCGACAACGCGGTACACCCCGTCGAAGAAGCTCCAGGCCCTGGTGCGTGCCGGCGAACTGTGCTGCACCTTCCCCGGCTGCAACGCCCCGGTCTGGCAGATCGACCTCGACCACACCGAACCGTTCGACCACACCGACCCGCGGCGCGGCGGCCCGACCGATGCACGCAACCTCGCTAGTCGCTAACAACACCCCTTCCGGTGGCCGGATCAGGCTGCTTCGTGCCTCTGCTCGCAGTGTCTTCGTCGTCATCGACGGGCTTCACTGGAACTGCGCCGGAGAAACGGCCACCGGCCATGGGCGTATCGAAACGGGTCTGTCTCCGCCGTGAATGACGGATCGTTTGGTCAGGGCAGGGCAACCTATTTCGACGCCGATGGTTCCGGGCGCACCTATATGGCTGGTGTAGGTCCGGGGCGAGACGAAGTCGGAGCCCGGCGCCGGCACCGCGCGCGAGTGCGCCTTGAAAATAAAGTAGAGAATGTCCTCAAAAATATCGTCAGGCATCCTAATACGGTTCACCATCTTGCTAGCCGGACGAGTGCATCCGCGTGATACCAGCATGCGGATCCGTCATCCAGGCGAACAGGGATAGATCCCAAACGGTCGGGTTTGCCGATCACATAGCCAAACGCTGGCACCGCCGCTGCGTGCCGTGCGCGCACGATGACTTTGTCCCCGTAGCGCCAGCCGTCATGTCTCTCCGTGATGTCAGGAACCTCCCCTCAGTCCGTGTGTCGTTCCTGCCCGGTGGGCACTGCGGCAGGAACGACACACGGGGTGGCTACGCGCTGGTCGACAGATATGTCGTGTGGGTTCGCATGCATGCCGCGAGGCCTTCGGGGCCGAGTTCGCGCCCCAAACCGCTCGCTTTGATACCGCCGAATGGCGCAACCGGGTCGAGCATGTAGTAGTTGACACCTACCGTGCCAGATTCGATCTGCTCGGCGATCTGGATACCGTGAGCCTCATCTGCGGTCCACACGGTGCCGGCCAACCCGTATGCCGAATCGTTAGCGATCTGAACCGCCTGACCGACGTCGTCGTATGGCATCAGAGCGAGTACCGGTCCGAACACTTCTTCTTGCGCAAGGGGACTCGACGGATCAACATCCGAGAAGAGGGTGGGTTGTACATACCAACCACGATCGAGGTGGGCCGGCCGACCGCCGCCGGCAACAACGCGAGCGCCGTCGTCCTTGGCTCTTGCGATGTGTGCCTCCACCCGGTTGCGGTGCGCATCAGTGACCAGTGGCCCGACCTGTGTACTCGGATCAAGTGGATCGCCGATGACAGCACCATTCACGAGTCCGGCGAAGACCTCAAGCGACTCGTCGAACCTGTTGCGAGGGACAAGAATTCGGCCATTCAGCACACAGGTCTGACCGTTATTCAGTAACGTCGCCTGAAACAGTCCTTCGATGTTCGCAGTGAGGTCAGCATCGTCGAGGATGATCGCTGCCGACTTTCCCCCGAGCTCGAGGGTCACTGGGCGGAGTAACTCACCACAGGTCTTTGCGATTTGGCGGCCGACGGTGGTCGATCCGGTGAACGTGACCTTGTCGACGTCTCGGTGTGACACGAGGTAGGAGCCAGTGCTCGCCCGCCCGGGAACGATGTTGACGACTCCCGCGGGTATGTTCGCGGCGGCGACCGCTTCTGCGAAAACATAAGAGTCCAAGACTGTTTCCGGGCTGGGCTTCACCACCACGGTGCAGCCAGCGGCCAACGCAGGCGCCACCTTCAAGGCAGTGACCAGGTTTGGATAGTTCCATGGCACGATCGCGGCGACCACACCGACGGGGGACTGCCGAACAATGGCGCGGCCACCGAGTACGCCTGGACGTGTCTGCTCCAGTTCTGTGGTCCGAATGAGGTTGGCGTAATACCGGTACACGGTCGCGGGAAGCCCGGATTCGAGCGTTCCGGCGATGGCAATCGGCATCCCGTTTTGCGACGAGACCAATTCGGTGAGTTGCGGCGCGCGCGCCTCCAACTCGTCGGCAAGCCGCTCGATCGCCGCTGCGCGGTCGTCGGGGCTCCACGCCGACCAACCACGCGGATCGTCGAATGCACGTCGTGCCGCGGCAACCGCGGCGTCGACGTCGTCCTCATCTGCTGCTGGTGCGCGTCCGATGACTTCTTCGGTGGCCGCGGACAATATCTCGATGCGTTCGGGCGCGTGGGCTGGTGACAATGCGCCATCGATGAACAGTGCGTTCTGGTCGATCATGTGTTCCTCCGTGAGTGCTTGCATCTCAGTGGCTGTGCGTGATGATCCCGCGAATGTTCTTGCCATCGAACATGTCTTGATATCCCTGATTGATATCGCCGAGTTGGTACTCGGCGGTGACGGTCTCGTCGAGCTTGAGTTGGCCGTCTCGGTACAGTCGGAGCAGCCGGTGAATGTCGGCTCTCGGGTTAGCTTCGCCGAAAAGACTTCCAGCCAAACGCTTTTGGAAGAGTGTGAACATCATCAACGGGATAGTTGCAGTGTTCTCAGTTGCCGGGGCAATACCGGTGACAACACCCACACCGCCTTTTCGCACCAACTCCAGCGTCTGCCCGATCATTTCGCCGGCGACGACTCCGACTGTGAGAATCGCCGAGTCCGCCATTACACCGCGGGTGAGGTCGGCCACAAGCGCGGTGGCCTCCTCGAAGCTTGTGCAGAAATGCGTTGCCCCGAGTGGCATTACCTGCTGCCTCTTTGATTCGACAATGTCCACCGCGACGATATTCTCGGCGCCCGCTATCCGGGCGCCCTGGATCGCGCTGCCGCCAATGCCGCCGCAGCCGATGACGACGACGGTATCGCCCGGTTGGACCTTTGCGGTGTTCACCGCCGAGCCCCACCCCGTGGTTACTCCGCAACCAAGTAGACACGCTCGCTCAAGTGGTACGTCGTCGTCTACCTTCACCACGGACTCTTGGTGCACCGTGCCGTACTCAGCGAAAGTTCCCAGCAGCGATAGGGCGCCGAGATCCTTTCCGCGGGCGCGGCGACGGTAGCTGCCGTCGAGCATGGTGCCGGCAAGGATGAATGCGCCCATGTCGCAAAGATTCTGCTGTCCAGTCGAGCACCACCGGCACTGTCCGCATGCGGGAAGAAACGAACACACAACCTTGTCACCGGGCCGTAGGTTCTTGACTCCTGGACCGACTTCTTCAATGACACCTGCCCCCTCGTGGCCGCCGACGGTGGGGACGGCGATCGGCATGTCGCCGGTGCGAGCGTGATCGTCGGAGTGGCACAGCCCGCTCGCTTCGTAGCGGATGAGCACTTCGCCTTCCTGGGGCCCGTCGAGCTCGACTTCTTCGACACTCCAATCCTGGCCGGGACCCCAGAGAACTGCGGCTTGCATTTTCATTACTTGCTCCAATCAATGAAAGAATTCGGGCGATCGCCCATCGTGGATAGTGTGCTGCGTCACACACGCGCGAAGCGTGGATCGCAACGCCACGTGCTTGAACAGGAGCGCCATTTGCGGGCGGACCAATTCGTCGCGTTCGGCTAGTGGCTGTTCACCGGTTGCTTGTCATCGACCGGCGCGTCGGGCGCAGATCGCCGCCGCCGTAGTTCCCGCCACACTGTCCAAAGGAGCAGGAAGACTCCAAGGATCGTCAGAATGGTGGGCAACCAGGTGCTCATGATCGTGAGCATGAGTCCGCTCTTGTGTGCGGTCTTGGCCGCGCTCGCCACCGACTGGTCAGTCGTCTTCACGTTCAGTTGCAACACGGGCAATAGTTCGATCTGTTTCCCGCCGAGATCGGCATACGCGGTTACCGTGCGGTCGATCGCGACCGATAGCGGTGCCCCGAGTTGCTTGTCGACCTGCAGGTCATAGTTCGTGGTCGCCATGTAGGACAGCGGTATCGCAGGAGGGATCGGACCTGCCTGCTTTATCGCTTCCTGGCTGGCGGTAGGGAGGCTTGGCATCAACTGTGCGGCAATAGCACTGGGTAGCGCAGGCGGGAGCGTCTTCAGCAGCGACGGGCTCTTCACTGCACCTGTCCCGGTCGAGTTGTACTCATACACGTTGCGGCCATGTCCATGGCCATGAGAAAGTCCCCACTGGTGGCCAGGTCGAGGTCCCCGCTGGTGGCCAGATAAAAGTCCCCACCCTGTGTTCGTCGTGTCGACCCGGAACTGAAGGCCCAGGCGATGACGGTGAAGGTGCCAACCGATCACCATCACCGCCCGGGAGTTCCATTGAAGTCTGCGAAGGACCGTATGGACATCATTTCTGCTTACCGAGAACTCGGAAGCTATCGCGCCGCAGCCGAGGTGTGCGGCACCACCCACAAGACCGTCAAGCGCGTGGTCGATCGGTTCGAAGCCGACGATCAACCACCCGATCGCAAGGAACGGGCCCGCAACTACGATGCGGTGGCCCAGCTCGTCGCGCAGCGAGTCGCGCGGTCACACGGCCGGATCACTGCCAAACGGCTGCTACCGGTAGCGCGAGCGGCAGGATATGAGGGGTCGGCGCGGAATTTCCGTCGTCTGGTCGCCCAGGAGAAAACGCAGTGGCGCCGTGAGCATCACCGCGGCCGTCGCCCGGCAGTGTGGGCTCCGGGTGACTACCTGGTCATCGATTGGGCGGTGATCGGCGGGTTACACATGTTCTGCGCGGTGCTGGCGTTCTCACGCTGGCGGTTCGTTCGGTTCGCCACCAACGAAACAGCCACCACCACACTCGGATTCATTGCTGAAGCCTTCGAGGAGATCGGTGGAGTGCCCAACAAGGTACTTGCTGATCGGATGGGCTGCCTCAAAGGTGGAGTCGTCGCCAACGTTGTCGTACCCACCCCCACGTATGTGCGGTTTGCCACCCACTACGGGTTCGCCCCGGACTTCTGTCACGGCGCCGATCCGGAGTCGAAGGGGATCGTGGAGAACCTGTGCGGGTACGCGCAGTCGGATCTGGCGCAGCCGTTGTGGACCGAAGCCAAGATCGCCGCGGGTCGCGACGACGTGCAGCTGGATGTGCATCTGGCGAACCGGGCTGCGTGGGACTGGTGTGCCGAGGTCAACACTCGACGCCACAGCGATACGCTGACGGTGCCCACTGACCAGCTGGTGAGTGAACGGAAAGTGTTGGCGGCGTTACCGTCTCTGCGTGCTCAGGTCGGCCCGCCGCCTGTCACCCGTAAAGTCGACCGTCTTTCCTGTATCCGGTATGCCTCGGCCCGCTACTCGGTTCCTAACCGGCTCATCGGCGCCACCGTGACCCTCCTCCAGGACGGTGGAACGCTCCTGATCGCCGAGCCCGCCTCGGGCGAGGTGGTCGCCGAGCATGCGTTGGCTGCCCCAGGAGAGGTGGTCCTCAACGACGATCATTACGGCGGGCCACGCACACCCCTTAGTCGTGCACCACGACCGAAAACTGCTGCCGAAAAACAGTTCTGCGATCTCGGAGAACCAGCCGAGCAGTTCCTAGTCGGTGCCGCGGCGATCGGTAATACCCGCCTGGCCGGTGAACTCGATGACATCCTCGGACTCATCACCTCCCACGGCCACGAACAGGTGCTCACCGCCCTGACCAGGGCGGTGGCGTTCCGACGGTTCAAGGCCGCCGATGTGCGCTCGATCCTCGATGCCGGAGCCGGCATCCCCAACCCGCGACCGGCCGGCACAGCACTGCTCGGGCATCTGCCTGCCGCGCCCACCCGCTCGCTGGATGCCTACAAACTCGGCGCCGGCGACAAGGAGGTGTCATGACCACCACAACATCGAAACCCGTTGCACCCCAGACAGTGCCACCGCTACCGGCCGACCTTGACCTGGCGCTACGCCGATTGAAACTGGCCTCGATCCGCCGTAGCGCACCCGAGGTCCTACTCACCGCGAAAACTCAGCGATGGACACCCGAAGAAGTGCTGCGAACACTGGTCGAGGCCGAGATCGCCGCCCGTGATGCCTCCAACATCCGCAACCGACTCAAAACTGCCGGGTTCCCAGTCACCAAAACCTTGGAATCGTTCGACGTGGCCGCATCCTCTATCCCGGCCAACACTTTCGACTACCTGTCGTCACTGGAATGGGTTCGGGCTCAACATAACCTGGCCTTGATTGGCCCGGCCGGGACCGGTAAGAGCCACACCCTGATCGGGCTGGGGATCGCCGCAGTGCACGCCGGGCACAAAGTGCGGTACTTCACCGCCGCCGACCTCGTGGAAACCCTGTATCGCGGGCTGGCCGACAACACCGTCGGTAAAACCATCGACACCCTACTGCGCCAAGACCTGATCATCCTCGACGAGATCGGATTCGCCCCACTCGACGACACCGGCACCCAACTGCTGTTCCGACTCGTCGCAGGCGCCTACGAACGCCGATCACTCGCGATCGCCAGCCACTGGCCCTTCGAACAATGGGGACGATTCCTCCCCGAACACACCACCGCCGCCAGCATCCTCGACCGGCTCCTGCACCACGCCACCATCGTCATCACCGACGGCGACTCCTACCGCATGACACACCGAACGGAGGTACCGCCAACCTAAGAACATCCCGCACAGGGTGGGGACTTTCACCTGGCCACCAGCGGGGACATCAAACTGGCCGTTGACACGGCCATGTACTTTTGCCGCGGCTCGGTAGTTCAATGGGAATGCCTGCTGCGTCGCGTTGTCATTCAAGCGATACGAGCTGCCAGATCCTTTAGGGCCGATCGGCAGCGTGACGGTGTAACCGTCCGTGTGCTCGACCTGCTGTCCGTTCGGCGGATCCGTCGGCAGCATGTTGGTCCGGTTGATCGAATACGTATGGTCGTCAGTCAACGTCTGCGTCGCGACCTGGACCGTCGAATTGTCGGTGACCACAACGGTGTTTCCAGAGGTCTTTACCGCCTTGACTGTTCGATCCATTGTCACCGGAGCGTTGCTGATGAACGCGTGCGCGACATCGCCGCGGCCGAGCGCTTGCGCATCGAGCAAGTTTGCGACACCCGAATAGTGTTGAGTTGTATTAGTTTTCGACGGAAATTTGGTAGCACTCGGCACGACGACAAACCAGATGGCCAGGGCCAGGGCAATGAGCAAGACGCCGACTGCCGACCAGACCTTCGAAGAGAGTTTCATGATTCCTCCTCGATCGGGGGCCTTCCCCAATCAAGTCAGAGTGTTCTGCCTCACAGTCGTAGGTGCGTGAACCCTAGTGCCATGCGATTGGACTGCAACGCCGTTGCCCACAACCTCGCCTTCGCGGCCCTCGTCGTCTTGTCGACATAGTGCGCGGTGATCAGTTGGCGACATGCCGAACTGGTGCTTGAAAGTTCGGGTGAAGTGGCTCGAGTCCGAGTACCCCCAGCGCGACGCGATCGCCGTGATCGAATGGTGAGTGCACTCAAGCTCGCGCCGGGCACGCATCAATCGCCGCAATCGCACAACTGAGCCGAGAGTATCCCCGGTTTCGGCAAACATCCGATGGACGGTGCGGACTGAGACCGCGTGTGCCGCTGCCACTGACGCAGGAGTGATCACTGTGTCCGGAAGATGATGGTCGATCCAGTCTTCAATCGCTGGTCGCAAAGCCATCGACGGTGCCGGACCTCCCCCGCCGTCGCTCGGGTGCAGCGAACCGACGAGAAGCTCTAGCGCGGCATTGCGGACGGTGCATACCGCCGTAGAACCCAGATCCTCGCCGGCTACGAGCAGCGATTCCAGGAAATGGTCCAGCAACTCGGTCGCCGGTGATCGTCGCCTAACGATCAGACCAGACTCGACCAATCGGCTGGAGCCCACTGCGGTCAGTAAGCCAGTAGGGACCACCATTAATCGCTTTTCGACGAGATTGCCCACCGTAAATCGGGCGGGTCGCTCGCAGTTCCACAAGAGCAGGTCACCTTTCCGCAGCAGAGTCGTCGAATCGTCCTGTCCGATCAATTCGGTGCCAGAACGGACCAGGAGTGCAGTCATGAGAGCACCATCCGACTCGGCGGCCTGCCGGCTTGTGCGTGCAGCCGACAGAGGGCCACACTGCATATTGACCACCGCCAGCTCGCGATAAGTCCGCTTTTGCATGCCAAGGTCGATACCGCGAGTTGGGTCGGCCGGTGGGACGCGTACCGCGAGGGCAACATTGATGCCGGCCATCGCCTGCTCGAGCTGTGATGCACGGTCCAGAACCGAGACACGGTCCGATACCTGGCCCGCTGCCGGTACTCCGTGGACGGGCCTAGTGGCACTCGATTGCATCGGATTCTCCTGCCTTAGAGGGATCTACTGATGAGTTCCTTCATGATCTCGCTGGTGCCGCCGTAGATCTTCTGGACCCGCGCATCGGCGTACATCCGGGCGATCGGGTATTCCATGATGTAGCCGTAGCCGCCGAAGATCTGCAGGCAGCGATCGGTGACCTCGATCTGCTTCTCGGTGCCCCACAGCTTCGCGATCGACGCGGTCGCCGGGTCGAGCGTCCCGTCGATCGCCCGCCCGATGCAGTGATCGATCAGCGTCTTGCCGGCCAGCACCTCCGCCTTGCATTCGGCCAGAACGTATTTCGTGTTCTGAAAGGACAGCAGCGGTTTACCGAACGCCTCGCGCTGCTTCGCGTAGGCGACCGCCTCGATCACCGCGGCCTCGGCGGCGGCCACCGCGCCCAGCCCGATGGCCAGACGCTCCCGGTGCAGCTGGCTCATCAGCTGGATGAAGCCCTGCCCCTCGACGCCGCCCAGCAGGTTCGCGGCCGGCACCCGCATGTCGGTGAACGACAGCTCCCGGGTGTCCTGACCGTGCTGGCCCATCTTCTGCAGCACCCGGCCCCGCTCGAATCCTTCGAGCCCGTCGACCTCGGCCACCAGCAGCGAGATGCCCTTGGCGCCCTGGGACGGATCGGTCTTGCAGACGATGACGAGCAGATCGCAGTGGGTTCCGTTGGAGATGAACGTCTTCGAGCCGTTGACGACGTAGTGGTCGCCGTCGAGGCGTGCGGTGGTGCGCACCGACTGCAGGTCCGATCCGGTGCCGGGTTCGGTCATCGCGATCGCCAGCACGCTCTCGCCCGTGGCGCAGGTCGGCAGCCACCGCTGCTTCTGCTCCTCGGTCGCGTAGGAGAGCAGATAATGCGCGACGATCGTGGAGTGCACAGCGATCGCCAGCGCGCTGTCGTGGGCGAAGGCCAGCTCCTGCAGCACCACCGCCTCGTGGCCGAAATCGCCTCCGCCGCCACCGTATTCCTCGGGCACATCGGTCAGCAGCAGGCCGGTGGCGCCGGCCTTGGTCCACACGTCTCGATCGACCTGATGCTGCTGCGCGAACCGTTCCTCGTGCGGCGTCAGCTCTTTGGCGAAGAAGTCACGCGCCAGATTGCGCAGCGCGGCGTGCTCGTCGGTCTCCCACGGGGAGCGGTAGTCGGGAAAGAGTGTGCTCATTGCGTTCTACTTTCAGTGAGATGCAAGTACGCTCCCGGCTCCACGTGTGCGTTGCGGACAGTGGTGTGTCCGATAGTGACAGCCAGGACCGGGCAGTCGACGGATGCTGTCACAGCGCCATCACGACCGCGCAGCGTAGACGTCCGCATGATTCACGCGCATAACCTTCTTGTCGAGCTTGCCGACGCTGGTGCGTGGCAACGATTCCAGACGGATAATGACGTCGGGCAGCTGCCATTTGGCGAACTGGCTGTCGAGTAGCGCGTGGATCTCGGCCAGCGGCAGGTCGGCGCCGTCCTTGGTGGCGACCAACACCACGGGCCGTTCCTGCCATTTGGGATGTGGCACGCCGATCACTGCCGCCTCAACGACATTCGGGTGTGCGACGATCGCGTTCTCCATGTCGATCGAGCTGATCCATTCGCCGCCGCTCTTAATGACATCCTTGATGCGGTCAGTAACCTTGAGATAGCCGTACTCGTCGATGGTGCCGACATCGCCGCTACGCCAATAGCCTTCGAAGAACCGCGAGTCGTTGTCGTCGAGGTCGTAATAGCTCTCGACGATCCACGGCCCGCGCACCAGGATCTCGCCGGCGGATGCCCCGTCGTGCGGCAGGTCGACACCGCCAGCGTCGACGATCCGGATATCAACACCGGTCATCGGAAGTCCCTGGTAACGCTTGTGATTCCACTGTTGCTCGTCAGATAGCCCCCTCAGCGATGGCTTGATACCCCGATTGGTGGTGACCAATGGTGTCGTCTCAGTGGCACCGTATCCCTGGACGATGTCCGCCCCGGTCAGGTCGTGGAATCCGCGCATCATCGTCAGTGGCGGCTCAGTGGCGCCAGACAACAGCCGGGTCCTGCCGAAATCGGGTTTCGTGGTCAGGGTTTCGATATATCGGAGCATCGGCTCGAAGATGGCGGGCGCACCGTTGGCAACGGTGACGTCCTCGGCGATCATCGCGTCCACCAAGGTGGATGTCTCCTCCGCGGCGTAGCGACCGGGGAGCACGAACCGCGTGGCCGCGAACACGCCGGCCTGCGGCAGACCCCAGCAGTTGCCATGGAACATCGGGGTGATCAGCATGATCGTGTCGTCGACCGTCAGAGACAATCCCTGCGCCTCCGAGACCGAATGCAGGTAGATCCCGCGGTGAGAGTAGTAGATACCCTTGGGCTTGCCGGTGGTGCCGGTCGTGTAACAGGCGCTGTAGGCGGAGGTTTCGTCGATCATCGGGAAGTCGATGTCCTCGGACGCATCGTCCATCAGCTCCTCGAACGACACCGCATTCGGCAGCGTGGTGGCCACCTCCGACAGCGGCTTGTCGGTCATCACGACCCAGGTCTGCACGCCGACGCCGGCCGCGGCGAGCGCTTCGGCGACCGGGAGCAGTGTCTCGTCCACGAAGATCACCTTGGCGTGACTGTGGTCGGTGACGAACGCGAGATCGTCGGTTGCCAGCCGTAGATTCATCTGCAGCATCACCGATCCCAATGCTGGTATCGCCCAATACAGTTCGAAATGCCGTTTACTGTTCCAGTCGATCACCCCGACGACGTCCGCCGGGCCGACGCCGAGGCCACGCAAGGCGTTGCCCAGCCGGCGCACCCGCCGATAGCAGTCCGCGTAGGTGTAGCGGCCCCAGCCGCCATCGGTGGTGCGGTAGACGATCTCCTGCTCCGGGTAGGTGCGTGCGGCATGCCGGATCAGTGTGTCGGTGTTGAGCTGGTAGTGGTCGCCATGCGTGGACGGCAGGCCATGAACGATGTCGTGCACCGCGCCTCCTACTATGAATGTGATGATCGAACTATACATTCGTACTGTATAGTCTGCAAGAACTCGAAAATGAGTTCACTTGTATAGTGGTTGATATGGGGAGACGACATGGGCAGTGGTGAACCACTCGAACGTGACCTGACCACAAAGGCGCGGATCCGCAACGCCGCGCTGGAACTCTTTGCTGCCGAGGGGGTTACCGCCATATCAATGCGGGCCGTTGCTGCGCACGCGGGCGTTGCCGTCGGGCTGGTTCAACACCATTTCAAAACCAAAGACGGGCTGCGATCAGCCGTCGAGCAGTACATCGTCGACCGTCATGCCGCCGCCATCGACTCCATACGCGGCGACGGCAATCCCGAGCAAGTGGCAACCGGCCGAAACAACGCAGTACGCCAGATGTACGACGAGCACCCAGCGCTGGTCGACTATATGCGTCGCGCGCTCCTCGATCCCGGCGATGACAATCATCTTCTCGAGCGTCTCACCGAGCTTGCGCGCGAGCAGGTCGTCCAAATGCGAGCATCTGGCAGCGCCTCGACTAACCGAACGATCCCCGACCAGGTCGTCCGCATGATGGTCAGGCAACTGGGGCACCTATTCCTGCAACCAATGATCGACGCCATGTGGGCTCAGCTTGATACGGCAGAAATGCGCAAGCCGCAGCTGGTCGTGCACGCATACGCAGATGACAGGGAATCCCGCGCGCTCAGCACGGACGCTTCCTAGTAGCCGGACGATCTGGCCACATTCCCCGGCTCCTCGGTCGACCGCGAACCTCGCACGACTCTCGCTGGAAATGGAACGACGCCCTTGAACTACATTTCCGCTGTTCACGGGGCATTGTCAACGTGGTGCGCCCGAGAGGATTCGAACTCCTAACCTTCTGATCCGTACTCGTCCGCAGGCCCCATCCGGTCCACATTTGTGCCGAATCGCTTGCGGTAGTTTCGTCCGCCTTGTTCCGAAAATGTCTAAATGCAGTCCGACTCGGTTGGCTCCCATTTTGGCTCCTCGATCACCGATGTCCGTCGATCCGATATCTGGCTGCTTGACTCGCCGGCAGCCGGGGTCAATGGTGGCCGGTGGTCATCCCGCTGGGACGCGAAGCGTCGTTGACGCTGGCTGGCGGCGAATACATGGTGTCGAATCGGGTCGGTCTCCGCTGCGAGTAACGGATCACTTGGTCGGGGCAGGGCAACCTGGTTTCGACGCCGATGGATCCGGACCTATGTGGCTGGTGTCGGCCCGGGGCGAGACGAAGTCGGAGCCCCGGCGCCGGCACCGCGCGCGAAGCGCGCCTTGATAGCAGTAGAGAAAGTTTGAACACGCCGCTGACTTGGTGGTCTCCACGTGGATAGGGGTCGGGGCGGCCGCACGGCGGGCGTAGCGGGAGCGAGTGGCGCGGACGGGAGCGCAGCGGACGGGAGCAGAACGAGCGGAGGCGGAGCCGCTGTTAGGAACTCTGGTTAAGGATGCTGATGATGTGGTCGGAGTTGGACGCTAGGTAGTCGAGCGCGGCGGTTCCTTTGTCCGCGGTTGCTGCCGAGGGGCGCCCGATGACGCCGGAGTTGGAGTAGGCGTGCATGCCGAGGGTTGCGAGGTGGCGCCGGTCGGACACCTCGTGATCATCGTTCTGCCAGCCGTCGCGCAGGTACTGGGGTGTGGTGGCGAGCAGGATGGATGTTTCGAGTTCGCCGGCGTGCATGTCGTCGTGGCTGTTCGTGATCATCTCTGCTGCTGTGCGTGCTTGATCCCAGTCGTCGCGGCTGGGGTAAAGCGCGGTCGTGGGCGCGCTGGTGGTGGCTTGCTGAACGATGTTGGACAGCACGTAGTTGCCGCCGTGTGCATTGACGATCAGCAGGCGGCTGATTCCCTGGGCGTTAAGTGATGCGGTGATGTCGGCGATCACCGCTGTAAGGGTCGCTGCGCTAAGACTGACGGTACCGGGAAACGCGATGTGCTCGTGTGAGCAGGAGAAGGTGATCGGCGGTAACTGAAAGAGGTTGTGGCGCAGGCAGACCGCTTCCGCGATGGCGGTGGCGATGAGAGTGTCGGTGACCAGTGGCAGATGTGGGCCGTGTTGTTCGAGCGCGCCGACCGGGAGCACTGCGATCGCAGCGCGGGCAGCGTCGTCGGTGCTGGTGGTGGTTGGCAAAACGGTCATGTGGCGGCTCCTTCGCTCAAAACGGTGGTGATATGTCGCCGGATGGCTGTGGCGATCGAGGTTTGGCATGAACCAGGCCGGGCGATCGCCGCAGTCGCGAGGACGCCGCGCAGGGAGTTGCGGGCCCGTGCTGATGGCGCACCACTGTAGGCGGCCAGCGTTGTCTCGTATTCAGTGTGGGCACCGGTGTAGTCCCCGGCGAGGCAGAGCGCATGTAGATAGCGTGCCCGGGCGACGGCGTGGTCGCGTGCTTGACCGGGATTGCGCCATTGCGCGACATGGTCGGCCAGCAGTGTCATCGCGGTGGCCGCGTCCCCGAGGAGCAGATGGGCGTATGCCATCTCGCTGTCGATATAGGACCGGTCGACGTAGCCGACCAGCTTGTGTGGTGTCGCGTCGACATAATCATCCGCGCGGGCTTGGTGGTCGGCGACGGCATGCTGATCACCCATGTGTGCGGCAGCGAGCGCTGACTGGCGGGCGAGGATGGCATGTAGACGGGATTCGGCCTCGCGTGCCGCGAGGTCATGGGCCTTCTGTGCGTACATGCCCGCCAGCTGCGGATTGCTTACGGTCAATGTGTTCGACAGACGCATCGTGACCATCGCGTGCAGCGCAGGGTCGCCGGACATTTCGGCGTACATCTTGGCCTGATCGGTCCTCATGACCGCCTCGGTGGTGTGCCCGGATTCCTGCAGGGTCCAACCCTGCAGCTCCATCAGCCGGGCAACCAAATGGATCAACGTTGAACGGTGCTGCTCTGGGGCGATTTTCAGGAAGTCGAGCGCCATCGCCACATCGTCGCTGAGCTGGCGAATGGCCCAGTACGGGCCGAAGGTGTGTTCGGTACGCACCGTCACCGACCGCCGATCCTCCAACAACGCCAGTGTTTCTGGGGTGACACGCGCTTCCAGGATTAGTGGCCGCGGCAGCTGTGAATCGGTGGGGAGGCCGAACAATTCCTCGACGCTAGTTTCGAACACTTCCGCCAGCATCTCTCGTGTCGCCGGCGACGGATTGACAACATCATTCTCCCACCGCGAAATCTGCGATTTGTACGATTCGACGTCGGCGATCAGTCCCCGGTCTTCGCTGACCCTGGCGATATGCCGTGCCAGCGTCTTCTGCGACCACTTACGCCGGGCGCGTGCAGCGCGAATCGCCTGACCCGGCGTCATCGGCTGCAGATTCGGAAGCGGCGCTGTCATCGCTTTCCGATTGTGCCCGATCACCAGCGGTCGATGGTGTCATCGCGTGTCCGAATGTTGACCCCTGCTAACCCCTGTCAATTTTCTGCGGCGCCGGCGACGGCTGTGCTGAACAGGTGGCCGAACACGCGGCCACCAGCACAGAAGGCAGGAACATCATGCGTTTGAAGATCGATACCGCAACCACGCGGCACCTCGTCACCAAAGAGCCGGAGCCGAAGACGAATTTCGACACCGGCGGCGCCAAACTCGACCCGGTCACGGGTCTGGCCCAGTACGGCGTGCAGCTGCTCGCCCTGGACGAGTCCGGCGGCGAGATCATCACCGTGACCGTGGCCGGTGACCCGAAACTGACTGTCACGCAGCAGGTGACCGTCACCGGGCTGGTAGCGATTCCATGGAGTCAGGGCGACCGCTCGGGTGTCGCGTTCCGCGCCGACTCGATCGTCCCTGCCGACACCGCTACCGCGGGGCGGCAGAAGTAACCCGCTCGGCCAGGACGATCCCGCGAGTGATCGCCCTGGCCCGCCGGCCCGCCGAGTCGTTACCGACCGGCCATCAAACTCAGCCATCCCCAAGTTGACACTCTCTTGCACTCCAAAGGATTCCACTCATGAACGACACGCCCTCGCCGACGCCGAACAAAGGCGGCAAACCCGATACCACCGCCGACGAGATCGCCGGATCGATCGCCACCGGGCTATGGCGTCTGGCCCGCTTCATCCTGGTGTGGGCGTGGCGGCTACCCGTCGTATCCGTTCCGGCGATCGGCCTCGGCGTCATCTATTGGCGGACCGGAGCCGTGTGGACCATCATCGCGGCCATCGCCACGGGTGCCGCCGTCATCGCGTGGTCGGTGTACTCGCCGATATCGTTGCGGCGCTACACCATTGACCGCATCCGGTTCCATCATCTGGTGTGGCGGCGCTACCGGTCGTGGACCGCGGTCTGCACCGACTGCGGGCTATCGCGCACCCGCAGTGATCAGGTTCTCGTGCCGAAACTGCTGCGGGTGCAGTTCGCCGCGACCGATGATGTACTCACAGTGCACCCGCTACGCGGCCAAACCGTTACCGACTTCAACAAAGCCGCAGACGCACTCGCTGACGCCTTCGCTGCCGACAGCGTCACAGTGACCCGTCCGGGGCCCGCGGTCATCGAGCTGGCCGTGCGCCGCGCTCAGCCGCTCGCAGAACCCATCACGCCGACCCCGACTGGCTCGGGGTCGGTCAGTCGTGGTGGGTCGCGGCGGTGGACACTGCAACTCGGGCAGCGCGACGACGGGTCTCCGTGGCGGTTGCCGATCCTGGGCACCCATCTGCTGATCGGCGGGGTCACCGGCTCCGGCAAAGGCTCCGTGTTGTGGTCGTTGATCGGTGCCATCGCACCCCTGACCGCTACCGGCGACGTGCAGCTCTGGGTCGCCGACCCGAAGGGCGGCATGGAATTCGGTGCCGGGGCACCGCTGTTCGCGCGGTTCGCCTACACCCCCGACACGATCGCCGACATGCTCGCGGACGCCGCCGCGCTGATGACCGAGCGGGCGGAGCGGCTGCGTGGGGTCACTCGGCTGCACACCCCAACACCGGCAGACCCGCTGATCATCCTCATCATCGATGAGTTGGCGGCGCTGACCGCGTTCACCGACCGCACCACCAAAACCGCCATCGACAAGCACCTCGGGCTGCTGCTCACACAAGGGCGCGCGGTCGGGGTCAGTGTGGTTGCCGCCGTGCAAGATCCGTCTAAGGAGATTGTGCCGATGCGGCAGCTGTTCCCGGCACGGCTGGCGTTGCGGATGGCCGAACCCACCCAAACCACCATGATCCTCGGTCCCGGCGCCATCGACCGTGGGGGTGCCGCCAATCAGATCCCGGATGATCTGCCCGGGGTCGGGTAC
Source organism: Gordonia sp. G4 (assembly GCF_057770005.1). NCBI lineage: Bacteria > Bacillati > Actinomycetota > Actinomycetes > Mycobacteriales > Gordoniaceae > Gordonia > Gordonia sp. G4. Next base: position 3,496,542 of record NZ_CM173442.1, on the reverse strand, counting down.
CTCGCCGTCGACGGCGCGGCCGCACCCATCCTCGTGCGCGCCTTCCACTACACCGACAACGACGTCGCGGCCCTCGTCCGCCGCTACGGCCACCCCGACCACGGCCAGAAGTAGGGAAAGGCCGATATCGTGTCGTCCAACCCGCCACCCACGCTGCTGCCCACACCCGCAGCAGACTTGGATGCCGCCACCGTCCGGGAGATGCTGCGCCGCGCCGGCGGCCAGCACTACCCGCGGTGGGCAGCGAGGGTACGGGCGACCGGTTACTGCCTGCACCCGATCCACCTGCAGCGGCGCCACGGTGTCGTCGCCGCCGACAGGCTCAGCATGCGGTGCGGGAATCGCCGTGCCGCGGTCTGTATCTCCTGCTCGCGGTTGTATGCCGGGGATACCTGGCAGCTGGTGCACGCCGGCATTCTCGGTGGGCACCACAACATCCCCGACACCGTCACGCAGCATCCGCAGGTGTTCCTGACCTTGACTGCGCCGTCGTTCGGGGCGGTGTATCCGACCGCGCACCGCACCCATGCCGGTCAGCCCCGCCGGCCCGACACCTACGACTATCGCGGGCATGTGCTGTTCACCTGGTGGGCGCCCAGCTTGTGGCAGCGGTTCACCATGCGACTGCGACGACTGCTTGCCGCCCAGCTGAAGGCGTTGGGGTTGGCGAAAGATGCTGTGCGGCTGTCATTCCTGAAAGTGCACGAAAACCAGACCCGGCTCATCCCGCACTACCACGCGGTCGTTCGCCTCGACCACCCCGACACCACCGGAAAGCAATGCGGCGCAATCGATTTTCCGGTCAGCAGCAGCGACCTCGCCGCACTCGCCGCCGAAGCCGTCCGCAGCATCGTCCTCCCAGTCCCTGACACATCGATGCCGGATGGTGTGCGGGAGCTACGGTTCGGGCCCCAAATCGATGCCCGCCCCCTCGACGCCTCGATCCCGGAGCGGCAGCGACGCAAGATCGCCGGCTACCTCGCCAAATACGTCACCAAATCCGTCACTGATGCCGGGATCAGTCCGCGGCCGATCAGCCCCGCCGCGATCGATGACCCGACCATCGCTGTCCAGGTCAGCCGTCATGTCCTGCAGATATGGCACACCCTGCGCGACCTCGCTGACCAACAACCCGATGAGTACGCGGCGATGGTCCGTTGGCTCCACACACTGGGCTATCGCGGACACGTCACCACCAAATCCCGCCACTACTCGACCACCCTCGGGCACCTGCGCCAGATCCGCGCCGTCTGGCGCCAGCAACACGGCACCGCTGACAACGCCGACGGTCACGGTGACAACCAGGGTGAGAGTGATTGCGAACCTTGGGAATTCGCCGGCGCAGGACATTTCACCCACGGCGACTATCAACTCACCCTCGCCGCCGCCCATCGCCACATGGAGCAACTCTGGGCAAGGCGCGAACACGCATGGCCAGCGGGTGGTCCGCCATGATCGCAGCGCTGGACCGACCTGTCCACACTCAGTCACACCGACTGGACGAGAGCGTGTTTCGGAAATGGTTGACCGATTCTTGCAAGCAGCAAGGCGTTCCTGTCACCATCACCGACCCCGCCATCGTCAACCAGATCGCCGTACTTCTCAAAACCTGAGGTAACCAACGACCGCAGAGGGCAAGACGATGCTCGCGGCGTCGCGGCAGCACCATGCGCCGCCGACAACCAATCACCGGTACGCGCATCAATATCTGCCACGCGAACACCAAAACGGTTTTGTCCGTGGCGATTTCACCCAACATTCGTCGATCGGCACGAGGATCGGGCAGGGACTGCACAGCGTATACCAGGTTGTCGGATACTCCATCGCACTGGCGAGCTGGCCGAATCAGGCGATCGCCCGGGCGGCCTGTTTGACCGACGAAAACTGGATGGCGGCGATCAGCAGCTGGTGCCACACTGGCTATGTGCCAGAAGAGCTGTCGGCCACTGAGGCCGCACGGTACCGCGCCGCATTCGCCGCCGGCGCGGATATGCGCTCTGCCTATACGGGCGGCGATACGAACGAGCGCCAGGCCGCGGCTGCCGCCCTCTGGCAGTCGCTGACAAAGATCGATCCGGAACACACCGGCGACAAGCTACACATTCCGGACGATGCCGGGCCCTACCGGGAGGCGTTGACGGCGATACTGTGCCGCATCCCCGACGGTTGGGGCCGGTGGATCTCCTGCGACGCGGGCTGGTATCGGCTGATCTGCCAGCTGGACCGCCAACTCGCCGCCATCGACCCCGGCTACGAAGTGCACCAGGTGAAGGAAAAGTTCGGCGCACTGCGATATTACTTCGCCACCTCGCCGGGCCTGCCCGCCACGAATGAGCAGCGGATGGACGACCTCGTCGCAGCCGCCGAAACCGCCAGCTGCAACACATGCGAACGCTGCGGGCACGGCGGGATCCGGCAGCGCAGCACGGGACAAGGGATCAGAACACTCTGCGCGGACTGCGCCGATACCCTCGGCGGATACTCACAAACGGCGTGAACCGGCCGCGCTGACAGACACCAGCAACGAGCAGGCGGCCGCAGATCACCTCCACGGCAACGACCACGCCGATCGTTCGTGTGCGACCTGACTGCGGCTCCGCATCAACGTATTCATCCCGGACGACGCGGAAGCGACTGGCGGCGCCTGCACGTCGCCGCAGAGCAGAGTTGTCGGTGGCACCTGCGACGATCGGCGGACACCCCAGAAAGCGGACACCCCGGAAAATTGTGAGGAGCACCGATGACTGTCTATGGCCGATTCATGGCGATCTTCTGCATCACTCTCATTGCGGTCATCCCGTTGGACGCGCTCATCTGGTCAGTCGAAGGCCCGCTCAGGCAGGTCGACCGCAGTGGAGCGCTGGCCCTGGTCGCCGCGTTCATTGCGGTGATGGGCACCGCTACTTGGCTGCGGCCCCGGTGGCGGCCGACGATCGCGACCTATGTCGGATGGATTCTCGCCGGAGCAGCATGGTTCACCGCGGTGGCGACCGACTTTTCCAGCCACGACGCTAGCAGCGAATCCACGTCACTGCTTCTCGCCGTGATGGTCCTCGCATTGAGCTATGCGGCAGGATTCAAACCGTGCGGAGACGAACAACGCCAACATGCCGATGATCAGCGGCTGCGCCTGCTGATCCGCGAGGAAATCACCGCCGCCGTCCGCGACACGCAGCGCATCTGACCGGCCACCGCCGAATGGCCCAATTGATCGGTCATACCCGCCACTGCGGCTGGACACGGTTGATGTCCAGTGTTCGGGCGCCTTTGGTGCCCGGCGCGATGACCGCGTGATCGAGGACCGTTTTGATGATGGCGTGTTGCCGGTCTATCGACAGGATCTCCCAACCCTCCCGGAGTGACTGTCCAGTCCCGGCAAGCTCATACAACGCACCGTCGGACGATATAGCCGCAATGTCCTTCTGCACGCGACGAATTCGCTCCTCGATCGGGTTGCGAGCTGCCATCCACTCACGTGCGGTGATCGCCCCATCCGCATACAGCCCGGCCAACTCATCAAGCTTGGCCGTGTCGGCCGTGGCCTGCGCAGTCAACTGTGCGGTGTCCGGGCTCTGGGCAGCCTTGCCGGCCAACGCTTTCCGCAGCCCCGGCGAATCGAGCCGGGTCAGCACCGCGTCCACCAACAACTCCTCGACCGGAACCGCAACGACCGTCAGCCGACCGCAGCCACCGAAATCCGGACCGGAATTGCACACATACCGGCGTACTCGCTTCTCGGCTTTCGTCTCAATGCGCGCTACCGAGTACAGCATGTGCCCGCAGCGGCCGCACCGCAGCATCCCCGAGAACACATAACGGCGCGGCACCCGCTTGTTCGCCCGCGCTTTCGCCGCGAACACCGCCAACACCTGATCCCGCTCGGCAGGAGTGATGATCGGCTCCCACACCCCCGGCGCGATCACCTCACCATGCAACTCACGCAAACCTGCGATTCGACCCGAACGCACCAACGTCCGCAGTGTCGAGGTAACCCACGGCTTGCCACTGACGGTCGGGATCTGCTGATCATTGAGCCACTGCGCCAGCGACCGCATCGACTCCCCGGCGATCGTCCGGGCCACCAGATCCCGTACCACCGCCGCTTCGGACTCACGCAGCACCAGATTTCCCTGCTCGTACCCGAATGCGCGCTGCGCCGTTCCGTGCGGTAGTCCCGCCTCCGCATTCGCCAGTGCCTTGCGCTTGATCCGGGCAGACCGGCGACCCGATTCCTTCGCCGCAAACGCAGCGAAGATCCGCGCCATGAACAAGCCATCGTCATTGCCAAGATCGATGTCGGCGGTCACCGTCGCAACCTCGCGCACCCCGACCTGTTCACACAATGTGACGAACTCTTCGAGCTCGACCGGCCGGCGATGGAGCCGATCCAAGTTGTAAACGATCACCGCATCGCGCGACCCATTCGCCAGATCGTCAACCATCTGCCGGTAGGCCGGCCGCATTTTCCCCGAGTACGCGGACACGTCGTTGTCGACGTATTCACGACCAATAGTCCAGCCACGTCCTGCCGCCAACTTCCGACAGTCTTCCAATTGTCGTTGTACGCCAAGGCCTTTCCCCTCCTGATCGGCCGAGACTCGGGCGTACACTGCCGCTGACTGGACCCGAGTTTTCGAACTCCTCACAGAGGTTAGTTTAGCGACTAGCTAGCAACCTCAAACCGCTGTGCCGGTTCCATCACCGCATCAAGACCTTCACCAGCTGGCAGGACCACCAAGACGAGTCCCGCACCGCCTGGTTCACCACACCCACCGGGCACATGTTCGTCGGCAACGCCTTCAGCGGACGCGACCTGTTCAACAAGCTCTTCCCCAGACGGTCACCCGATCATCCCGCCCGCGACAGACTCGACACGCAGCGCGACAACGACTTCCGGCGCCACCAACGCGCCGAGAAGCGCTGGAACGACGCCAACCCGCCACCGTTCTAGAGATTCCGCTCCGGACGGAGCAGCTCCCCATATCGCCGGTCAGGACCACTCTGACACGGTGGCAAATGTCATGCGACGGATGTCGACTCTCGCGACGCGGCCGTCGACCACAACAACATCGATGACGGCGAGCGGGTGACCGCCCGGTGCGATCACATGAACCATCCGACCTCCCAGCCACATCGGCGTGCTTGCCCGGATACGGTCGGCGAAGAATCGGGTCTCCTCCGCGACCGCCCGGGCGCCCCGGACCACGGTCGGTGTGTCCGGCGGTACCAGTGACCGGTCGGCGACACGGATGCAATCCTCGGCCAACAGCGCGACCATCGCATCAAGACTGCCGCCGCGCGCCGCGGCCAGAAAGGCGTCGACGACCAGGGACGCATCACCCGACGGCAGTTCAGGGTCCAGCTCGGAGTTCAACCGCGAAGACGCGATCCGGCCGCGTGCCCGGCTCGCATGCTTCTTCGCACCGTCCACACTGGTGTCGAGGATCGTTGCGACCTCGCCGAACGGCACCGCAAAGAGGTCATGCAGCACATAGGCCACGCGTTGCGAAGGCGTCAACCGATCGAGGACCACCATCAGCGCGCGCGACACGTTCTCGCGTTGCAGGTAGAGCTCGTCGGCCGCGACAGCCTCCGCGGGGAGAGCGTCGGCGAACAGCGGATCTTCCTGTCGTCTGCCGCGGGCGCGCAACTGATCGAGACACACCCGGGTGAGTGTTGTCGTCAACCATGCGGCAGGGTTGCGGATCTCGGTGCCGTCGACACGCAGCGAGTTGAGCCACGTGCTCTGCACGGCGTCCTCGGCGTCGTGGATCGAGCCGAGCATCCGGAACGCCATGGTTGTCAGCTGCGGTCGTAGATCTTCGAACTCTGAGGTCGGTACCACCGGGTGTCACCTTCTCGTGGGGCAGGACGTCGGTACGGATGAGAGCACCACACTCACATCGTCCATCCGACAACCCACCTCAGAGGAGGACACATGTCGACCGTACCGACCCGGCCACCGCGCGGCGGAACCCGACCAGCGAAGGGCCCCCGGCGATGACCATTCCCCTGTTCGTCGCCACGATCATATGCATCGTGGCCAATGCCGGTATCGCCATCGCCGACTTCGCCCGGGCCGAGTTCGTGCTGGACAATTCGGCCGAGGTCCACGTCCCACCTCGGTTCCTGCCCCACCTCGCGACACTCAAGGCCGCCGGAGCAGCAGGGCTCGTCCTCGGGTTGACGATCGAACCCTGGATCGGCGTCGCCGCCGGAACCGGGCTCACTCTGTTCTTCGTCGGCGCGGTCATCGCCCATGTGCGGGCCCGCATCTTCTACAACATCGCGTTCCCGGGCGCCTTCCTGCTCCTCGGCGTGGCGGCAACGGTCTACATGATCCGACTGACCACAGGCGCGTGACCCGTCACCGGCGTCGAACGCCTCAGCCCATCAACACCGACGCCGAGGGGTAGCTCTCGGCGAATCCGTCGGGAAGCGGGGCGATGAAGACGTTCTCGGTGCGGGTGCGGGTGATCCGCCACCGGCCCTCATCCCTCCGGAAGGCGTTGTTCAGCCGGCTCGACCGCAGCAGGGCCGAGCCGTCGCCGAAGAGCCACGGCTGCATGTGAATCCACTGTCCCTCGGCGTCATCGCCGTCGACATGGATCTGCTCCGACGTCAGGTAGTGCGCGTTGAGCACCAGTGCCGGGTCCCGCTTCTCACTCCAGAAGCGCTGGAAGTGTTCGCGGATCGCCTGCTTGCCCTCGGCACGCCCGAACTGTCCGTCGTAGTACTCGCCGACGCCCTCCCACACCGCGTCGTCGGTGTAGAGGTCAAGGATGCGCTCGATGCGCTCGGCGTCATCCGCGAGACCGGGTTCGGGACACGGGGTGTCGCAGAGGAACATGTATCGAGCCTGGATTCGCCGGATCTCGGCTTCGGCCTCCAGGGTCTCGACCCGCGCGACGAGCGCCGAGATCCTGGCATCGTCGTCGCTCATCGGCCAAGCACCTCGACCACCGCACGCGCCTCCGAGATCCAGGCCTCGACCTCAGAGCCGTTCACGCCCAGCGGCAACTGCGACAACCGGAGCGTCATCGAGTATCCGCCGCGTGCGTCCCGGATCGGCAGGACGACGGAACCGACGTCGTAGGTCTGATCGGGTCGCACCTCGCGGAGGCGATAGTCGACGGCCGACTTCCCGATGGACTCGCAGATCTCGCGTTCCTGCGAAGGCGTCAACCGCCCTCGCTCATAGGATTTCGTCGCCTCTCGCATCTCCTCGTACGCAGTCGACGAGGCATCGGGCAGAAAGGACACCAGGTAACCGTGCCGCCGCACGAAGTCGAGACGGTCGCGATGTACCTGTCGCACATCATCGTCGGCATGCCGGAGCTTCGCCAGCCACCGCTCCCGGGTCTCGTCGTCCTGGTCGAACACGTACGTGTCCCCGATGGGCGGCACCATCGGGATGCGGTACGCGAGGCCTTCCTCACGGTCGACGCCCGGCGCGGTGGCCGACAACACGACGGCCATCTCGTCGCGGCTGACCGCGGTGAGGACCGACACCTCGCAGCCGACGGACGTCGCCAATGCCTCCACCTGCGGGCGCGCCGCGTGCGCGGCGTGGATCGTCGGCAGGATCTCGTGGTCCATTCGGGCCATCAGCGACGTCGACACGAAGCTGCCGTAGCCACCCTGGAAGAAGATCAGCGGCGACACCGGGTTGGTCACGGCCAGATCCCGCACCTCACAGAGCGTTATCCAGTGATCGCCCGCTTCGACGACGTTGCTGATGCGGGTGTCGATCCAGGCCACCGAATCCGCGAGAACCGGATCGCCCGACGGCGAAGGGAACCAGTCGATGCCCGCGAGCTTGTCCTTCCAACGCTGCGCGATGGTGAGGACGACGTCCTCCTGTTCACCGCCGAGGATGTTGATGCACAACGACTCGCAGGCCCGCATCTTCTCGAAGGTGCGCGAGGTCTTCATCGGCATGAAGGACACCAACGGCGGGTCCATCGACACCGAACTGAAAGTCCCGACGACCATGGCCAGCACGGAGCCGTCGTCACCTCGTCCCGTCACCACGACCACGCCGGTGGGATAGTGCCCCATCACATTTCGGAAGATGCCTGGGTCGATGGCACTGATCACGTTGTCGGACATGTCTTCTCCTGGGATCGAATCGTCGCGGTGGTCGGGCACTCAGGCGGTCCGGGCCTCGACCGGCTCCTTGACGTAACGCTTCTGCAGAATGGCACCGAGTCGCTCCGGCCGGAGGAAGGCGATGCACAGTGCGCCGCCGATCAGCAGGACGATGCCGGTGATCGTGAACGCCTGGTGCACGCCGGCCGCCATGTTGTCGGCCATCTCCGCGCTGGGCTTCTCACCCTTCGGCGGCGACACATACCCCGCGTCGGTCATGAGCCAGCCGACCAGGATCGGCGAGATGACCGCGCCGAACGACGCCACGCCTCCGAGGGTGGCCATGAGGATCGGTCGCTGCCGAGCGCCGACCGCGTAACCGATCGCGGTGGCGGTCATCGGGAACGCCAGGCTGCATCCACCGGCGAGGCACAGCAGTGCAACCGCAGTGATCCCGGACGACGCCTGGATGGCGATGAAGCACAACCCGGCCAGGACCGCGGCGCAGCCGAACGGGACGGCGATCGCCCGATGTGCCGAACTCCCCCGGTGCAGCATCCGGTGCCCGAGCGCACCCAGTCCGAGCAGGACGAGCGCGCCGACCACCCACGGCACGGTGGTCACCGCACCGACCTCACCGAGCGACAGCCCGACCACGGTGCCCAGGTACTGGGGCAGCCAGGTCGTCAGGAAGCCCTGCACCCAGAAGTTCGACGCCCCGCCGATCACGGCGGAGATGAACGCCAGGCTCAGCAGCGCACGCCAGATCTTGACCGGCTTCTGCTCGTCGACCGCGGAGGTCGCGACCTCCTTCGCATCGGCAACCGTCTCGTCGGTGTCGAGTGCCGGCTCGTCCGGCGACGAGGCCTTCTTGGGACGGTAGGGACCGTCCGCGCCGATCGCCCACCAGGCGATCACCCACACCAGGCCGATGATGCCCAGAACACCGAACGCCCAGCGCCAACCCCATACGGCGATGACCCAGGCCAGCAGCGGCGCCGCGAAGACAGGACCCAGCGTGGAGCCGGCGGCGATCAGGTTCGACGGCAGCGCACGACGTGTGGGCGAGAACCAGGTGTGCGCGGAGGTGAGCGACATGGCCGTCGCGGGACCCTCGGCGCCGCCGAGGATGATCCGCGTCACCAGCAGGATGGCGGCGCCGCCGCCGAGCAGCATCGGGAATTGCAGCACCGCCCAGGTGACGCCCATCGCGAACAGGATCCACTTCACCGAGATCTTCGACGCCAGGAACCCGGTGACGACCGAGACGATCGCGTACAGGAAGAAGAAGGCACTGCCGATGAATCCGAATTCGGTTGCGGTCAAGCCGAGTTCGGGCATCGCGTCGGCCGAGACCAGGCCGAGCACCGCCTTGTCGGCGAAGGCGATGATCTGGAACAGCACGAGCATGCCGGTGACGATCCAGGCCCGTCTCGACATGCGGCCGAAGTCGATTCGTCGATCGGGGGCGGTCGGCGACGACGGCGTCGTCACCGCGGGTTCTCTGAGGCTCATTGGGTTTCCTTGGACTGGCAGGGTGCGAAGACGCCGGGCTGTCGGGGGCTGGCAACGACGTTATGGCCACCCGTCCCTACGGGGATACGAGGGAAATCTTTACTGTCGCCGCGATGCGCGACAGGGCAGACTGGTCCCATCACATGAAGGAGGAACGGTGAGCTCGGCCTACTGGAAACAGCCCATCAGTGAGCAGGCGACCGCGGTCCACGAGAAGGTGGTGTCGGCGGAGATTCTCGCGGAACAGGTCCGTGAGGAGATCGTCGGCACCGACACCGATCTGCGCGCGTGGGTCGAGCTGTCCCCGGGCGTCGTCGACGAGGCACGACGGCAGGATGGGATACCGGGTCGCCGGCCCCTGCGAGGCGTCTCGCTCGGGGTCAAGGACCTCATCGACGTCGAGGGTCTGCCGACCCGTGCCGGTTCACCCGTCACGTCGTCGTCGCCGGCGGCGTCGGATGCGCCCTGTGTCAGTCGTTTTCGCGATCTGGGCGCGGTGATCCAGGGCAAGACGGTCACGACCGAGTTCGGCTACTTCTCGCCCGGGCCGACGCGCAATCCGCACCACCCCGGGCACACGCCGGGCGGGTCGTCGAGCGGTTCGGCCGCCGCCGTCGGGGCTGGCGTCATCCCGGTGGCGCTGGGTACGCAGACCGCCGGCTCGTTGACCCGGCCGGCCGCCTACTGCGGCGCCGCGGGCATGGTCCTCGCGCACGGCTCGACGGATCTGTCCGGCGTCACCGGACTCTCGGAGTCGCTGGACTCGCTGGGCATCCTCACCCGCGACATCGCCGACCTGCAGTACGTGTACACCGCCTTCACCGGCCGCTCGCCGATCGTTCCCGGTCGCTCCACCGTCCGGACCGTGGTGGTGTGGGGCGGCAGCGACCTGCACCCGATCGACCCGGCAATGGCAGACCTGGTCGACCGGCTGCCGGACCTGCTCGAGCGAGCCGACGTCGAGACCCGCGCACTCGAATTCGACGATCATGTCCGCACCCTGGCCGACGACCACGTGACCGTCATGTCCCATGAGGCGGCCGAGACCCTGGACGAGGTCGTCCGGGACCATGCGGCCGCGCTCAGCCCCGCGCTGCTCGACCTCGTCGACGCCGGCCGCGCGGTCCGGCCCGCGGACCACGCGGCCGCCCTCATCCGCCGCGACCGCTCGCGGGATCTGCTGGCCGAGACGCTCGGCGATCACACGGTGATCGTCGGTCCCGCCGCACCCGGCCCCGCACCGAGCGGCCTCGACGCGACCGGGTCGCCGGTCCTGAGCCGACCGTGGCAGCTGCTCGGCTGCCCGGTCGTCGTCGTCCCGGGGGCGACCACGGACTCCGGGATGCCCCTCGGACTACAGGTGATCGGCTTGCCGGGGCGGGAGTCGGCCCTGTTCGAGGTCGCCGCGGTGCTCGAGAACGAGCTCCGGTCCCATCCGGTCGTCCCGGTCTGATCCGGTTGCGAGAGAGAAGATCTGCATGACAGTCAAACCCCGTCCCGAGACGCACCACCGGATGTTCCTCACGTGTTACGAGGACACCTTCAACTACGGCTGGCACCATGTCGACCTGTTCGTGCACGACGAGTACGGCCGGGAGGTCAACTGGGTGCACTGGACCGTCGAGGCCGACGGCCCGGAGGCGGCCGACGAGTCGGTCCGGCGCGAGGAACCCTGGCTCAACCGGACGTCGGAGTGGCGCCATCTGGTGAGTGCCGTCGGGATGAACTACTGGACGGCCGACGCGGCGTGGACGTGACCGCATCGGATGTGACCGCGGCGGTGTACGTCGTCGACGACGACCCGGAACTCTGCGAATCGGTCGACTGGCTGCTCGGCAGCATCGGGATCTCGCCGCGGATCTGCCACAGTGCCGACGACTTCCTCGCGCAGTACTCCGGGGACACCCCCGCGTGCATCGTGCTCGACGTCCGCATGCCGACGATGAGCGGCCCGCGGCTGCAGGAGAAGCTCAACGAGTTCGCACCGCACGTCGCCATCATCTTCGTCTCCGCGCACGGCGACATCCGGATGTCGGTGTCCACCCTGCAGGCCGGCGCGATGGATTTCCTGGAGAAGCCCTACGACCCGCAGCGGCTGCTCGACGCCGTCCAGGCGGGGATGGAGAAGGCGGTCGAACGCTTCCGCACCCACGCGCAGAAGCGGTGGGTGGAATCGAAGGTCGCGCTGTTGACCCCGCGGGAACGCGAGATCCTCGCGCTGGTCGTCGAAGGTCTACCCAGCCAGAACATCGCCCGCCGCCTCGACATGAGCGTCAAGACGGTGGACGTGCACCGTGCCCGGATCAAGAGCAAGACCGACGCCGACAGCATCAGCACGCTGGTCCGGGACATCCTGCGGTTCGACGTCGAGGTGCCGACCAACCCCTAGGGCAACGGATAGGGGTGGCCGGCGCGCTCGGGTCAGTAATAGTCGAGCACGATCTTCTCGCCGGTGGTCCGCGAGACGCAGACCGCCATCACCTCTCCGGACTCTCGCTCGGCCTTGGTCAGCACGTTGTCGCGGTGCTCGGGATCACCGGAGAGGACCTGCATGATGCACGTACCGCAGATGCCCTCCTGACACGAGGTGTCGACGTCGCAGCCGTTCTCCTCGAGGACCTCGACGATGCTCCGGTCGGCCGGGACGTGATAAATCTCGCCGTCGAGTTCGACGTCGAAGGACGTGTTCTCCGACGCATCCGGCTGATCGGTGGCGTGGAAGTTCTCGAAGTGGACCGCGTCGGCCGGGATGAACTGTTCGGCCAATTCCCGGACCTTGGTCATGAACCCGTCCGGGCCGCAGACATAGACATGCGAGCCCTGCGGCGCCGATTCCAGCGCGGCGGTCAGGATCGGTCCGTGGGCCTCACGACCGACGCCGACATGCGCGTGCAGCTTGTCCGGGCAACGCTCCCGCAGCAGCGGCAGGAACGCCGCGTCATCGACTGTCCGGGCGAAGTAGTGCAGCTCGAAGCCGATCCCGTGCACGTCCATGTAGCGCGCCATGCTGAGCATCGGGGTGATCCCGATGCCGGCCGCCACCAGGACGTGATGCGTTGCTGTGGAATCGATCCCGAGCAGGTTCCGTGGCTCGCTGATCTGCAGCCGGTCGCCGACGCGCAGTTCGTGCAGTGCGGCCGAACCACCTCGGGACTGATCCTCGCGCTTGACGGCCACGGCGAAGGACTCCCGCCCGTCGGGCCGGCTGCACAGCGAGTACTGGCGGGTGATGGCGGTCGGCCCGACGACATCGATGTGCGCTCCGGGCGTGTACTCCCCCATCGTCGAGCCGTCGGGCCTCGACAGGTAGAAGGTCTTGATGCTCGGGGTCTCCTGGACGATCGCGGAGACGACGACGTCGGTGAGGGCCATGGCGGTGCTCCTGGTGGTGGCGAATAATTCTCGAGGTGCGATCAGCGGACGAAGAGCCCGCCGTTGACGTCCCAGCACGCACCCGTGACGAAGAAGGCGTTCTCGGCGGTCAGCAGGCCGACCATGTCCCCGATGAACTCGGGGCTGCCCAGCTTCCCGACGGGGATGCCGGCGATCACGGCGTCGAGTTTCTCCGGCGGCACGGTCGCCTTCACGACGGGCAGGTCGTGCGGCCCGGGCGCGATCGCGTTGACCGTGACACCCTTGGCCGCAAGCTCTTTGGCGAAGATCTTGGTGACCGTCAGGATCGCGCCCTTGGACGTGGCATAGTGCGCGCCGGTGGCGGTGCCGCCGTTCTGACCGGCCAGCGACGCCATGTTGACGATGCGGCCGTACCCCTCGTCGGCCATCGCGGCCCCGAAGACCTGGCAGCCGAAGAAGATGCTGTTGACGTTGGTGTTCAGCACGCGGGTGAAGTCCGGCTCGTCGAGCGTCATGAGATCGGCCGCCTGGGTCAATGCCGCGTTGTTCACGACGATCGTCGGTGTGCCCCAGACGGATTGCACATGCGCCAGCGCGTCGACGAAACCCTGCCGGTGCGCCACGTCGAGGACGGCCGCCCGTGCGGTCGACCCGTCGGGCGAGAGTTCTTCGGCGATGCGCTGGGCCGGATCGAGGGCGATGTCGGTGAGCAGGACGCGATGACCGTCCCGGTGCAGCCGGCGGGCGATGTGCGAACCCATGCCGCCGGCGGCACCGGTGACGACCGCGATCCCCTTGTTCGTCGAACTCATGTCCAGGTCCGTCCTCACACCAGGTAACCGGAGGCGCTGACCGCGTCCTCGCTGTCGATGAGACGGGCCACCTTCAGACTGATCCGGTCGTTACCGTCGGAACCGAGGCTGATGGTGTGGGTGAGCTCGGCGCCGATCGTCGAGAAGGCATCGCGCTTGAACGCGTTGAGGATCTGCGCGGACCGCAGGATGACGGTGTCGTCGCTGACGTCCGACACGGTGAACCGCGAGATGACCCGGACCGTGCGGGCAGCGGCGACCGCCGACGGCGCGTAACCCTGCATCATCCGTTCGACGCGCAGGCGCCGCATCCGCTGGTCGTCGTACACCATGTTCAGCGACGAGTCGAAATCGTCGGTGTCGGGATCGATCGGGATGACGTAGTGCGCGTCATCGGTGTAGAGGGCCTCCCACGCCGGGTAGTCCTTGGCGTCGAGGAGTTCGGCTTCCTTCCACACGAGCGCGATCGCGCGCAGGACGCGCGGGTCGTTGAAACTGTGCAGTTCAGTCATCGCTCATCATCTTCTTCCACATGGCGTAGGACTCGCGCATCCCCGTCTCGTCGGTGACATGCGATGTGGGCCAACCCTCTTCGGTCGTGTACTCGCGGTTCTCCCCGCGGTTGACCAGGATCGGCATGTTCGGGTTGCCACCGGCGCCGATCTGGACGCGATCCCATCCCTCGGCGTCGTCGGGGCTGCCGAAGCCGAAGGGGCCCTGGAAGTGCTCGTGGATCCGGAGGCGCTCGCGGTTGATGCTCTCCGGCCCACCGTCCATGCCGATCGCCATGTGCCACACCTCGGTCACGTCCACGCTGATCGGGATGAGAACCCGGAAGAACGACGACGACATGGCGATGTTCGGGAACATGTTGAGGTTGAACCCGCAGCCGTGCATCGAGCGCATGTAGCGACGGATGCGTTCGGGACTCTCCCCCGCCTCGGCGAGTTCGTCGACGAGATGCTGGAACCGCGGCTGCACCTCCTCGGAACCGTCGTCGATGTCGAGGTCCGCGTGCGCGGCCGCCATGATCGCGACGCTGTGACCGTTGCCGAGCGCGTGCGTCTCGGCGGCCGGATCGTCCATGAACGACATCATGTTCGCGGTCTCGGCGTCGACAGAGGCCATCCACGACTTGTGCACCATCGGGAAGTGGTAACCGTCGGTGGTGTTCTCGAGCTGGATCTTCCAGTTGCCCTTGAACCGGAACTTGTGACTGCCGAGGACCTTGGTGGGGAATCCGTTGGACTGCTTCAGGAATCGCTCCATCCAGATCTTCGCATCACCCAGGTGGTCTTCGAGCGGTTCGATCTCGGTGTTGAACGTCGCGAAGATCATGCCGAGATAGCTCTCGGTGCGCAGCTTCTGCAGGGGGAAGTCGTTCTTCTCGACGACGCCCTCGTAACCGTCCGGGTACGGGATGCCGCGCAGTCGACCGTCGAGGGTGTACGACCAGTTGTGGTACGGGCAGGTGAAGCCGTTGGCCTTGCCGCTGCGCTGGTCGCACACCGTCGCCCCGCGATGCCGGCACCGGTTGAGCAGGGTGTTGAAGTTGCCCTTGCGATCCCGGGTCACGATGACCGGTTGGTCCCCGACCTGGGTGGTCTTGAACGAGCCCGCCTCGGGGACCTCGCTCTCGTGCGCGACCCACACCCAGGTGCGGTAGAAGATCTTGCGCATCTCCTCGGCGAAGATCTCGGGATCGGTGTACAGCTGACCGGCGACGCGGTCCTTCTCGGCGAGGTCCGCGAAGCCGCGGGTCGGCCGCTCGATGGTGGTCATCGATGTTCCTTCGTGTGTCGACCGCGCCGGGGCGCGGAGAGGGGCTGTCGGTGCGCGAGAGATCAGGAGGCGGTGCTCATGAGGGGACGTCGTCGCGGATGGTGAGGGCTCGTCCCATCCGCGCCTCGACCTTGAAGTACTTCCAGAGCGCATGTTCACCGACCATGATGGTGCGCAACAGGTTGCAGGCCGCCCGGACGGTCGGCTGGTCGCGCACGTCGGCGAGGACGTAGAACGTCCACGGCCAGCCGTCGGACGGGCCGACCATGTGGGCGTCGTCGTCGAAGGTCCCGATGATCTCGACACCGTCGAGGTTCTTCAGACTCGTGAGGAACTCCATCGTGGCCTCCCACACCGGACCGATGTCGGCCTTGGGCAGGTCGAAGAAGTTCTGGTTGTTCCCGACACAGAACAGCGTGCGCAACGGTTCGTCGGACATGGGTGATGGTCTCCTCGCGGTCGTGACGTCTGGGCTGGATGACGGGTGGGTCAGGGAAAGCTGGGGATTCCGGCCTCGAGGCCGAGAAGCAGTGCACCGGCGGCCTCGTAGGTGTTGGTCTGCAGCATCGCGTGCTGCGCGGGCACCAACGCGTCCTGCAGGAACCGCTGCAGCGGATGGGTCTCGTAGATGGCCCCGGTGCCGGCGAGGTCGAACACCTGCAGCACGACGCTGCGCCCGACGTGCGCGGCGTGGGTGGCACTCAACCGCAACAGGGCCTGATCGTCGGTCGAGATGTGCTGTCCCGCGACGGCCTTGGCCCACACCCGGTCGGTGCTGTCGTAGAAGAACGCTCGCGCCGAACGCAATTCGGCCTCGGCGACCGCCAGGCCGCTCTTGTACGCCGGCCGGTTGCCCTTGCTGGCACCTCCGGTGATCGAGGTCCGCGCCGCGCCGACCTCGATCGCGTAGTCGAGGGCGCCCCGGGCCGCGCCGAGGGTCACCACCGCCAGCACCTGCGCGGCGTAGGCCAACGCGGGGTACCGGGTCAGGGGTTCGTCGATCTGCGGAGCGCCGCCGCGCACGAAGGTCATCTCCTCGGGCACGAACACGCGGTCGGCGCGGATGGCATGGGAGCCGGTCGCCTTCATCCCGGCGACATCCCAGTTGTCGACGATCTCGACCTCGGCCGGATCGACCAGCGCGGTCAGCGGTTTGCCGCCGGTCTCGGGTCCGCCGGCCAGACCGATCCCGAGGAGGTCGGCGCCGCGACATCCGCTGGCGAACTGCCAGACCCCCGAGCACAGGTAGCCGCCGTCGACCCGCTGTGCCTCCTGCATGGGGAACAGCCCGCCCGCGTAGGCGACATCGGGACCGTGCGCGTAGATCTTCTGCTGGGTCTCGGCCGGCAGCGCGGCGAAGTAGACCAGCGACGATCCGAAACTGGACACCCACCCGGTGGCAGGGTCGACGGCGGAGATGCGTTCGACCAGCGACATGAAATCCGACGGTGCCATCGGCTCGCCACCGAACGCCGCCGGCGTCGAGGCCCGGTACATCCCGGCACGCTTCAGCAACGCGATGAAGTCGGCGGGCACGTAGCGCTGCGAGTTGAACTCGTCCCGACGATCCCGGAGCACGTCGAGCGCGTGGTCGAACGCGGCGTCGCGCGCCGCCCCCGCCGGTTCCGCACACACCCGTTCGGTCAGGCTCTCCGCGGTCATCATGTCTCCGTTCGGAATCGACTCTCGATCTCGAGTCCGACACTATGGACGCGAGACCCGACGCGGTATCGGGATTTCCCGCGCCGCGGGTAAGCAATTCCTTACTTGCGTGTCCTCACCTGCATGGCATCGTGGCGGGGGCGAAGACGAGAACTCGGCGAAGGTGAGGTGATGGCGATGTTCCCCGCCCGTCGGGACTTCGAGCAGATGATCCTGCACACCGGCACCGGCATCCTCATCCACGAGGCGAGTTCGAAGAACATCCTGTGGGCCAACCCGGCCGCGTGCCGGATCTTCGGGTTCACCCTGGAGGAACTCAAGCCCCTCAAGGCACACCACATGAGCGCCCAGGAGCGTCAGTACCGTCGCGAGGTCGGCGTGGCATGGCTCCAGTCCGCGGTGGTGCACGGGTCGAGCCGCAAACAGTGGAAGTACCGCGCCAAGGACGGCACCGAGTTCCTCACCGATGCCCGCGCGACCCTGGTGCGCTGCGAGGACGGGCCGGTCGTGATGGTCGAGTTCCGCAACATCTCCGACGAGGTCGAGTTGCAGGAAGAACTGACCTGGGTGTCGGAGTCGTTGCAGCGCATCATGACCCACACGTCGGCCGGGATCGTCGTGCTCGACGACGACAACTGCATCGACGACATCTCCCCACTGGCCGCCAAGCTGTTCAGCCGCACCCCCGCGGAGCTGTCGGGCGTCCATCTGGAAGACCTCGGCCGGTGTGAGCCCCGGCTGACCAGTGACCCTGTCATCGAACGGCTGACGGACGGAGCGGGCTCGGTCGAGATCCAACAGGAGATCATCAAGGACGACGGCAGCACCGTGTGGCTGGCCGGCGAACTCGAGATCGTCGCCCACGACGGCATCTCCTCGCGGGTCCTGACCGTGCGCGACGTGACCGACCGCGTCGAATGGGAACGCCGCAACGCCTACCAGGAGGCCAACCTCCAATATCTGAGCCGTTACCACGCGATGGGTGACATGGCGATGATCCTGGCCCACGAGCTCGGTCAACCGCTCGCGGCGTCGACCAACTACCTGAGCGGGCTCAAGGCCCGCGTCTCCGCCGACACCGTCGACGCCCGCAGCCTCGCCTACGGCATCGACCAGATCGAGAAGCAACTCCACCGCGCCGCCGACATCGTGGCCTCCGTCCGCCGCTACGTACGACGCATCGAGAGCACCTCGACGCTCATGGATCTCAACGAGACCGTCGAGGAGAGCCTGTACTTCGTGCGACTACGCGCGGCCGAGCAGGGCGTACGCGTGTACGCCGAGATCCCCGACCGCGACCTGCCGATCCAGGGCGAGAACGTGCTCATCGGACAGGTCATCATCAACCTGTGCGTCAACGCACTCGACGAGATCGTCCGTCCGACAACCGAGGTGAAGGAACTGACGATCCAGACCGGCGAGTCCGACGGACTGGCCTCGGTGTGGATCCGTGACCAGGGACGCGGCATGACGGGCGCGCCCACCGATCGCCTCGCCTCCGGCGCGTTCTCGTCCAAGCAGGACGGTTCCGGAATCGGGCTCATCATCTCCGAGCACATCGTCGAGCGCCACGGCGGGACGATCCGGTACCTGCCGAACGAACCGTCCGGGACCGCGGTCCGCATGACGTTCCCGCTCGCGCCGGCGCCCTGACCCGACCCCGCACGGCTGTTAGCCTGCGACCATGCCGGAGCCGCCGCCGTTCAGTCCCACCGTCATGTTGCTCACGGTGGGCCGCGTCTGGGAGGCCGAGCTGACGACGGCGCTGAAACCGCTCGGTCTCACCCCGCGGAAGTACGGTCTCCTGGGCCACATCCGGGGCACGCCGGGGATCTCGTTCAGCGAGCTCGCACGCCGTTCTCGGATCACGGTGCAGAGCGCGCACACGGCGGTCTCGGGATTCGTCGACGCCGGGCTCGTCGACGACCGGACCGCGCACGCCGGCACCGCATCGACGCTGGGGATCACCGCCGCCGGCGAGGACCTTCTCGCACAGGCCGCCGAGCGGGTCACCCGCCTCGACGCCGAGTTCACCGCCCGCCACCCCGAGCTCACCGCGGCTCTCGCCGCACACTTCGAGTCGGTGTCCCGTACCTTCAGTTAGACTGAAGGTTATGAAGGTCCGTCACTATCTTCGGCGCCCGCCCGCCGTGTCCGCCTCCGACGCCGTGCGCCTCGTCGCCGAGGGTGCGGTGATCGTGGACGTGCGTCGCGACTTCGAATGGAACCGCGTCCACATCCCGGGAGCGGTACACATGCCGCTCGAGGTCCTGCCCGAGCGCTGCGTCGAACTACCCGAGGACAGGCTCCTCATCGCGTTCTGCACCGGCGGCATCAGATCCGCCGGTGCGGCGAACCTCCTCGTGGAGAACGGCTTCGACGCCACGAACATGAGCGGCGGCCTCATCGGCTGGCGGGCCGCCGGCGGCGCGCTCTCCGAGTGAGTCGACGCCCTAGGCGTTCGCGAACGAGTCCAGACTGCTCGTCGCGTCGATGTACTCGGTGACCCACCGTTCGATCACCGCGGAGGTCTTCTCGACCTTGCGGAACTGACCGACCACCTGCCCGACGGGGTTGAAGGCGACGTCAATGCTCTCGTCGGGGTACTTGTGGGTCGCGGCCACCGCCATGCCGGACACCATGTACTGCAGCGGCATCCCCAGCGGATCGGGATTGTTGGGGTCCTCCCAGGCCTCGGTCCAGTCGTTGCGCAGCATCCGGCACGGCTTTCCGGTGAACGACCGGCTCCGCACGGTGTCCCGGCTCGACGCCTCGATGTAGGTCTGCTGCTGGACCGGGGTGTTCTCGGCCTCCTCGACCATGAGCCACTGCGATCCGGTCCAGGCGCCTTGCGCACCCAGGGCCAGCGCGGCCGCGATCTGTTCGCCGCTGCCGATGCCCCCGGCGGCCAGAACCGGCACCGGCGCAACCTCTTTGACCACCTGCGGCCACAGCACGATGGAACCCACCTCACCGCAGTGACCGCCACCTTCGCCACCCTGGGCGATGATGATGTCGACGCCCGCGTCGGCGTGCTTGCGCGCCTGCTTCGGCGATCCGCACAGGGCGGCCACCTTGCGGCCCGCGGACTGGATCTTCTCGATCATGTCCGCGGGAGGCGTCCCGAGGGCGTTCGCGATCAGGGTGACCTTGGGATGCTGCAACGCGATCTCGACCTGCGGGGTGGCGGTGGCCTCGGTCCAGCCGAGGAGCTGCAGGGAGTTGTCGCTGTCCTCGTTGAGCGGCACCCCGTGGTCACGCAGGAGCTTGCGACCGAAGTCGAGGGTCTCCGCGGGAACCATCGACTGCAGCATCGCGGCCAGTTCTTCGCCCGACATGTTCGAGTCCATGCCCTCGTACTTGTTCGGGATGACGATGTCGACGCCATAGGGGCGGTCGCCGATGTGCTCGTCGATCCAGTTCAGCTCGACCTCGAGTTCCTCGGGCGTGAAGCCTACCGCGCCGAGCACGCCGAACCCGCCGGCCTTGCTCACCGCGACCACGACGTCGCGGCAGTGGGTGAACGCGAAGATCGGGAACTCGACACCGAGCTCGTCGCAGATCGGAGTGTGCATGGAGGACTCCTCGCCCAGTCAGAATTAGAACGTGTTCTACTCTGGATACCAGGCGCGGGAGTCACGGACAAGCGTTCGAGGGCAACTCGGGCGGCGAGCGGGCCGAATCGACCCGGTCACCCCCCGTAGGGCTGCCTCGCCGTCTCCGGGTCGCCGTAGGTGATCGCGCGCTCCCGCCGACTGTCGGTGAGCAGCGTTGCGCCCCAGGTCATCACGGTGCCCATACGGTTGCGCACACCCGCCAGGAAGGCGATGTGGATGACGCCCCACGCGACCCAGCCGAGGAACCCCGACAACTGGAGCGGCCCCGACTGCACGATCGCGTGACGGCGCGCGATGTAGGCGGCCGTGCCGAGATCGCGATATTTGAACGGGGACCGGTCGGCCTGGCCCGCAACGGTTTCGGCGATCACGGACCCGGCGTGACGACCGCCCTGCATGGCCACCTCGGCAACCCCGGCGAGGTCGCGGTAGGAGCTCATGTCACCGCAGACGAAGACGTCGGGGTGGCCCGGGACCGACAGGTCGGGCTCCACCGGTATCCGCCCCCCGCGGTCCTGTTCGACACCGAGCGCCTGGGCGAGTGTGGTGGCGAACGGGACGGCCTCGACCCCGGTCGTCCACAGGGTCGTCCGTGCGGGATAGGTCTGTTTGTTGCCGTCGGCCTTGCGGGTCGTCTCGACGAAATCCTCCCCCACACCGGTCACATGCA
Source organism: Gordonia sp. G4 (assembly GCF_057770005.1). Taxonomy (NCBI): domain Bacteria; kingdom Bacillati; phylum Actinomycetota; class Actinomycetes; order Mycobacteriales; family Gordoniaceae; genus Gordonia; species Gordonia sp. G4. The sequence continues at coordinate 3,475,039 of NZ_CM173442.1, read as the reverse complement.
CACCGAGGTGGGTCTCGACCCCGAGATTGTCGAGGGTGCGCTGGGCACTGGCCGAGAGCCTGGAGGAGAACGACGGCAGTACCCGATCACCGCCGTGGAGCAGCAGCACCCGCGCCTGGGCCGGATCGATCGCGTCGAACTCCCGCTCGAGGGCGAGCGTCGCGACCTCCCGGATCTGTCCCGCGAGCTCGACCCCGGTGGGGCCGCCACCCGCCACCGCGAAGGTGAGCCAGGACCGCTGCTCCTCCGGGTCGGTGATCGTCTCGGCCATCTCGAACGCGGCCATGATCTTGCGCCGGATCGACAGCGCGTCGTCGAGGGTCTTCATCCCCGGCGCGTGGGCGGCGAAGTCCTCGTTGCCGCGATAGGCGGTGCGCATCCCGGCGGCGACGACGAGGTAGTCGTACGAGAGGTGGAACGACGACCCGTCGATGCGGTCGACGGTCAGCTCGCGGGCGTCGACGTCGATGCCCGATGCCTCACCGAGTACCACGTCGAGGTTCTTGTGTCTGCGGGTCAGATGACGAACCGGGCTGGAGATCGCGCCTTCTGACAGCAGACCGGTGGCGCACTGATACAGCAATGGCTGGAACAGGTGGCTCGTTCCGCGGTCGACGATGGTGACATCCACCGGCTCGTTCTTGAGCCGACGGACGCAGTGCATGCCCGCGAATCCGGCGCCGATGACGACAACTCTGGGTCTCGAGGTGGCCATTGCGCCGATTCTTCCAGAGATCCAACGCATCTGCGGCGAGTGTTTACCGCCGGGGCCGTCGGGTACGCCCCGCGATGTGGAAGCCAGAATCTCGCTGTCCGTGAACGGTGCCGATCACGACGTCGTCGTGGACACGCGCACGACCCTGCTCGACGGCCTGCGCGACCGGCTCGGGATCTTCTCCCCGAAGAAGGGATGCGATCACGGGCAGTGTGGATCCTGCACCGTCCTGGTCGACGGTCGCCGGATCGTCAGCTGCCTGTCGTTCGCGGTGGCGTACGAGGGCAGTGAGATCGTGACCGCCGAGGGGCTGGGTGAGGGCGACGACCTGCACGAGATGCAGCAGGCGTTCATCGACGAAGACGCCTTCCAGTGCGGATACTGCACCCCCGGTCAGTTGTGCTCGGCAATCGGCATGCTCGACGAGGCGAAGCAGGGGTACCCGAGCCACGTCACCGAGGACCTCGACCCGTCCGCCGGGGATGCGAGCCCGCCGACCGAGGGCGCCGACAGGCTGGCAGACGACGAGATCCGAGAACGGATGAGCGGCAACCTCTGCCGGTGCGCTGCTTACCCCAACATCCTCGCCGCGATCCGACAGGTGGTCTATCGATGATCCCGTTCACGTACGACCGGGCGACCGATGTGGCCGGCGCAGTGGAATTCCTGCGCGACCACGACGGCGCGAAACTGATCGCCGGGGGCACCAACCTCGTCGATCACATGAAGCTAGGGATCGCCGATCCGACTGCGCTGCTCGACATCTCGCGCCTTCCACTCGACGACATCACCGAGAAACCGGACGGCTCGCTGCGGCTGGGCGGCACCGCCCGCAATGCCGACACCGCCGCCCACCCCCTGGTCCGACGTCGCTATCCCGTGTTGGCACGCGCGCTGCTCTCGGGCGCATCTCCGCAACTGCGCAATCTCGCGACCAACGCGGGCAATCTGCTGCAGCGCACGCGGTGCGTGTACTTCCAGGACGTCACGACACCCTGCAACAAGCGGACGCCGGGTTCGGGATGCTCGGCCATCGGCGGTTACACGCGGTACCACGCCGTCCTGGGCGCGTCGGACGCCTGCGTGGCGACCCACCCGTCGGACATGGCGGTGGCCCTCACCGTCCTCGACGCGCGCGTCGTGGTGCAGGGTCCCGACGGGGAGCGCGAGGTGGACATCCGGGACTTCTACCGACTGCCGGGCGAACACCCCGAGCGCGACACGGTGCTCGAGCCACACGACGTCATCGTGGCTGTCGACGTGCCGCCTCCGCCACCCGACTCGTCGTCGACCTACCGCAAGGTCCGCGACCGCGCCTCCTATGCGTTCGCCCTGGTGTCCGTCGGGGCCGAGGTGACGATGGACGGCGACGTGATCGGCGACGCTCGGATCGCGCTCGGCGGCGTCGCACACAAGCCCTGGCGGGCCGAACGCGCCGAAGCCGTGGTGCGCGGGCAGCGCCCGTCACCCGAACTGTTCGCCGCGGCAGCCGACGCCGAACTCGGCGACGCGCGCGCACTGGACGGCAACGAGTTCAAGGTGCCCCTGGCACGTCGCACCCTGATCGCCACCCTGCGGGAGCTGAGCACTCGATGACCACCATCGGCACCTCCCACGCACGGATCGACGGCGCCGACAAGGTCCGCGGCACAGCGCCCTACGCGTACGAGCACCTCACCGACGCGGTGTACCTGTGGCCAGTCACCGCCACCGTCGCGCGCGGCCGGGTGACCGGATTCGACACCGCCGCAGCCGAATCCACGTCCGGTGTCCTACTCGTCCTCACCCACGAGAACGCGCCTCGACTCGCGGACACGTCCAACGGCGACCTCACGATCCTGCAGTCGCCGGAGATCGCCTACCGCGGTCAGCTGATCGGCGCCGTCGTCGCGGAGAGTCCCGAGACGGCCCGGGAGGCCGCGGCGTCGGTGACCGTGACCTACGACGAGGACGACCACGACACCGAGTTCCGAGTCGATCACCCCGACAGATACCGACCCGAACAGGTCAACGGCGGATTCGAGCCGACCTCGCTGGACGGCGACCCCGACCGAATCCTGGACCGGGCGGCCGGGGACCCGGCACACACCGACCTCGTCACGATCGACGAGTGGTACTCGACGCCGGAAGAGCACAACAACCCGATGGAGCCCCACACCGTGGTGGCGACGTGGCAGCCCGACGACTCGACCCTGACGCTGTACGACTCGACCCAGTCGACACAGGGCGTGGTGTCCACGCTGGCGCCGGTCCTCGGACTCGAACCCGAGCAGATGAGGGTCGTCGCGCCGCACGTCGGCGGCGGTTTCGGCTCCAAGGGCTCCCCCCATTCCCACGACGTGCTGGCCGCCTTCGCGGCGATGAGCCTGCCCGGGCGTCCGGTGAAGTTCGCCGTCACCCGACAACACATGTTCGTCTACGTCGGACACCGCGCGCCCACGCGGTCGCGGCTCCGGCTCGCCGCCGATCGCACGGGCCACCTCATCGCCCTGGTACACGAAGCGCACACGCACAGCGCACATGCCAAGGAATTCGCCGAACAGGCCGCGGTCACGTCGCGTTCGATGTACGCCGCCGAGAACCGCCGGACCGACCACCATGTCGTCCCGCTCGACGTGCCGGTCCCCTTCTGGATGCGCGCGCCCGGTGAGGCGCCGGGGATGTTCGCCGGCGAGGTGGCGATGGACGAACTCGCGCACGCAACCGGTATCGACCCGATCGAGCTGCGTGTGCGCAACGAACCGCCGGAGGACCCCGAGACGGGCAATCCGTGGTCGTCGAGACGATTGCTCGACTGTCTCCGCGAGGGCGCCGAACGATTCGGTTGGGACCTCCGTGCCGCCGAGCCCGGCGCACGGCGCGACGGCCGCCACCTCATCGGCCTGGGCGTCGCATCGTCGACCTACCCGCACATGGTGCAACCGGGCAACGAGGCCTCGATCGCACATCGCGGTGGTCGCTACTCGGTGCGGATCGCCGCCACCGACATCGGGACCGGTGCGTGGACGACCCTGCTGCTCATCGCCGCAGATGCGCTGGAGGTCTCCACCGACGTGGTCGACATCGAGATCGGCGACAGTGCACTCCCGAGCGCCACCGTCGCCGGCGGCTCGTCGGGCACCTCGTCGTGGGGATCGGCGATCGTCACCGCCGCGCATCAGTTCCGCGCGCGATTCGGCGACGATCCGCCCGAGGGCGCGGAGCTGAGCGCCGAGGCCGCGGACAACCCCGACCTCGAGAAGTTCACGGTGGCCTCGTTCGGCGCGCACTTCGTGGAGGTCCGCGTCGACGTGGACACCGGCGAGATCAGGATCCCGCGCATGCTCGGGGTGTTCTCCATCGGGCGTGCCATCAATCCGCGCACCGTCCGCTCACAGCTCATCGGCGGCATGACCTTCGGCATCTCGATGGCCTTGCACGAGGAAAGCGTTCGCGATCACCGCTTCGGGCACGTGGTCACGCAGGATCTCGCCGAGTACCACATCCCCGTACACGCCGACATCGCCGACGTCGACGCGATCTGTCTCGACGACCGCGACGTGCACGCCACTCCGATGGGCTCACGCGGCGCAGGTGAGATCGGCATCGTGGGCAGCGCCGCGGCAGTGGTCAACGCGATCCACAACGCCACCGGAGTCCGGGGGCGCGACCTGCCAGTTCACCTCGACGACCTGCTCGACGGGCTGCCCGACCAGTAGGCACCCCGACCAGTGGGCACGGGGTCTTCGGTCGAGGTTCAAGCCGCACCGGGGTAGCTGGACCACCCCGGCGACGGCGACAGCGACGGCCACGGCTCGGCGTCGGCCATCGGCAGCCAGCGCGGCATTCCCGCCGGAGTCATTGCCGCACACGCTTTCTGGTCGGCTGTCGGGGTCGGATACAGCGCCGCGAAGTCGTAGCGGGAGGTGAACCACCCGCCGAACACATCGGACCCCGGGGTTCGTTCGCCGCCGCGCGACGCGACCGCGGGATCGTGCCCCACCCGTCGGATGTCGATCTCGACCGGTCGCGGGGTGTCGAAGCCGACGGTCCAGGCGCCGTCTCGCTGCACGGACCGATATCCATGGCGGCACAGTACGATTCGCGCCCACCCGTTGTCGTCGACGCGGCGCAGAGCGCGGTAGAAGGCCGTGCCGACCTCGCGCTCCGACGCCGACACGTCCGCGGGGTACGCCGTCACCATCTGATCGATGTTCGACGGCGCGGCCTCGGCGAAACCGGGGTACCCCCACCGGGCCGACCGACCGGCGTTGGCGAGTTCGAAGGACTCGGTGAAGGCGCGGACGAAGGTGCCCTCGGCGGACTGCGGGTCGAGGACCCCGGTGGCGGTCCAGCGGAAAGTGGTGTCGAATCCGGGCGGCAGATGCGCATCCTCGACGGACCGTGAGACGGGGTTCGGTTCGGCGGCGTCGGGACCGGTCGCGCACGCGGCGAGTCCGCCTCCCACGACGAGCGCGGCGATGATCGCGGTGAGGCGTCGACGACGATCGTGCGCCACGGCGATCACCCGCTTCGAGGAGAGTGCGGTCCGTTACCCGGCTATGTCTGCACCCTAGACATGGACGGTTGTCCCACGTGGGATCACCGTGCACCGGAACGGCGACGAGAAGGTCTCGAAATGGGCACGCCCGCCTTCAGAGGAACCGCTCGTCGATGTCCTCACCGGTGGACAGATCCCCGCATTCGACGGGGGTCACCGCCTGGGATCGGAGATAGACCTGAGCCCCCACATCACCGCCGATCACGCGCAGCGCGGACGCGAAATGGTCGGCTCCGATGTACACGGGGTGTCCGGGACGACCGTCGAAGACCGCTCGAGCGAGCACGGTTCGATCACCCGACGCCGCGTCGAGCACCCGTCGGGTGACCTCGGGGCCGCTGTCGGGGGTGTCGACCACGTGCACCGCCAGTCCCGCGGCGGCCGGTCGTGCGATCGCCCACCGCAGGGCGGCCGACACCGAGGCGCCCACCCCGTCGGCCCAGTCCTCGACGATCAGGGCCTCGGCGCCCGCGGGCGGCTCGACGACCGCGGCGCCCATCGCGACCGCCACCTCGGCGCAGCCGCCGTCGCGCAACGCCGCGACCGCACACTCGAGCCACTCTCCGTCGTCTGCGAGGATCTTCGGCATTCCGTATCTGGTGCCGGCGCCGGCGGCGAGCACCGCACCGAGTACCCGACCCGGCGACCGATGCGCGCGCGGGGGCACGGTGGTGTCGCTCATCGCTCCATCTTCCACGCGACGACCACGCCCGCTGATCCTAGGCTGGTCACCATGCTGCTCAACGAGATGGACGACGCGCAGGCCCGGTCCGCCCTGCGCTCCTGCTGCGCATCGACGGCCTGGATCGAGCGGATGATGCGCGCCAGGCCCTTTCGCGATGTCCCGGCACTGCTCGACGTCGCCGACCGCGCCCTCGCCGAGATCTCGGAGGACGACGTCGACGAGGCGCTCGCCGGACACCCGCGGATCGGCGACCGGCCGGACAACGCTTCTTCGGCGCGGGAGCAGTCGGGGGTGGCCGGGGCTGCGGCGTCGGTGCTCGCCGAGCTGCGCGAGCGCAATGCGTCCTACGAGGAGCGGTTCGGGCACGTGTACCTGGTCTTCGCCAACGGCCGGCCCGCCGACGAACTGCTGGCCATCCTCGAACAGCGGATGACCAATGACGCCACGACCGAGCGGCGCGTCCTGCGCGAGGAACTGGCGAAGATCAACCGCGCCCGCCTGCTCCGTATGCTGTCGACCGAGCACAACGCCGACGAACACGCCGACGATCAAGGGGTTTCGAGATGACCGGACTGTCCACGCACGTCCTGAACGCGGTGTCGGGAGCACCCGCCGTCGGTGTCGAGGTGTCCCTCCAGGATGCGTCGGGGACGCAGTTGTCCGCCGGCACGACCGACTCGGACGGTCGCATCACCAGCGTGAACACCGAGACCCTCGTCCCGGGGATCTACCACCTCGTCTTCGACACCGGGAACTGGTTCGCCGACAACGACATCAAGGGTTTCTATCCCGAAATCGACATCTGCTTCGAGATCGAGGACCCCGAACGCCACCACCACGTGCCGATCCTGTTGAGCCCCTTCGCCTATTCGACCTACCGGGGTAGCTGACCCGGCGGCGGGGCGCTCGCCCCGCCGCCCTCGGATCAGCGGATCTCGATGAGGAGGTCGCCGGGCGCGACCTGGGTGACCTGTCCGACGGCAAGTCTGGCCACCTTGCCCGCGACCGGCGCGGTGATCGCCGCCTCCATCTTCATCGCCTCGATCGTGCCGATCGTCGCGCCGACGGCCACCTCGTCGCCGACGTCGACCGACAGGGAGACGACGCCGGCGAACGGGGCGCCGATGTGGTGCGGGTCGGAACGGTCGGCCTTCTCTGCCGACGCGACCGCCGAATCGACCGAGTGGTCGCGCACCGCGATGGGCCGCAATTGGCCGTTGAGGACGCACATGACCGTCCGCATGCCCTGCTCATCCGGTTCGCTGATCGCCTCGAGCCCGATGAGCAGGTCCACGCCCGGTTCGAGCACCACCCGATGTTCCTCGCCGTAGCGCAGACCGTAGAAGAACTGGTTGGCCGACAGCGTCGAGGTGTCGCCGTAGGCCTCGTAGTGCTCCTCGAATTCCTTTGCCGGACCGGGGAACAGCAGGTGGTTGAGCCGGACCTGACGGTCGCGTCCCGGCTTGTCGAGGATGGCCTCGTCGTCGGCGGTGAGTTCGGTGACCTCCGGGGCGGGTGCCCGACCCTGCAGCGCGAGGGTGCGCAACGGTTCGGGCCAGCCGCCGGGCGGATCACCCAACTCGCCCCGCAGGAAGCCGATGACCGAGTCCGGGATGTCGTAGGACGCCGGATCGGCGGCGAAGTCCGACGCGGTGATACCGCGACCCACCAGGGCCAGCGCGAGGTCACCGACGACCTTCGACGACGGGGTGACCTTGACCAGCCGACCCAGCATCGAATCGGCGGCGGCGTAGGCCTGCTCGACGGCCTCGAAGCGGTTGCCCAGGCCCAGGGAGATGGCCTGCTGCCGCAGGTTCGACAGCTGCCCGCCGGGGATCTCGTGCGAGTAGACCCGGCCGGTCGGCGCCGGAAGACCGGACTCGAACGGCGAGTACACCTTTCGCAGCGCCTCCCAGTACGGCTCGAGGTCGCACACCCGCGCCAGGTCGATCCCGCTGTCCCGCTCGGTGTGGGCGGTCGCGGCCACGATCGCCGACAACGGCGGCTGGCTGGTGGTGCCCGCCAGCGCGGCGCTGGCGCCGTCGACGGCGTCGGCACCGGCCTGCCACGCGGCCATGTAGGTCGCGAGCTGCCCGCCGGGGGTGTCGTGGGTGTGCACGTGGATCGGCAGATCGAACTCCCGCCGCAGCGCGGTGACCAGGGTGGTCGCCGCGGGTGCCCGCAGCAGACCCGCCATGTCCTTGATCGCCAGGACGTGGGCGCCCGCCTCCACGATCTGTTCGGCCAGCCGCAGGTAGTAGTCGAGCGTGTAGAGGTCCTCGGCCGGATCCGACAGATCGCCGGTGTAACTCATCGCCACCTCGGCGACCGCCGTGCCGGTCTCGCGGACCGCGTCGATCGCCGGCCGCATCGCGTCGATGTTGTTCAGCGCATCGAAGATGCGGAAGATGTCGATGCCGACGTCGGTCGCCTCGGACACGAACGCGGTCGTCACCTTGGTGGGATACGGCGTGTACCCGACGGTGTTGGCGCCGCGCAGCAGCATCTGCAGACAGATGTTGGGGATGGCTTCGCGCAACTGCGCGAGGCGATCCCACGGATCTTCCTTCAAGAAGCGCAGTGCCACATCGTAGGTCGCGCCGCCCCAGCACTCGACGGAGAGCAGCTCAGGGGTCAGCGCCGCCACATACGGCGCGACGTTGAGCAGCCCGTTGGTGCGCACCCGCGTCGCGAGCAGCGACTGGTGCGCATCACGGAACGTCGTGTCGGTGATGCCCAGACGCGGGTTCTCCCGCAGGTCACGGGCGAACCCCTCCGGGCCGAGCTCCAGCAACCGCTGCCGTGAGCCGTTCGGCGGCGAGGCCAGCACCGAGCGCTCGACGGTGGGCAGCTTGTCCCGCGGGTACACCGTCGTCGGACGCTCACCGTGCGGCTTGTTGACGGTGACATCGGCGAGATACGACAGGATCTTGGTGCCGCGGTCGGCCGACGAGCGTGAGGTCAGCAGGCCGGGACGTTCGTCGATGAACGAGGTGGTGACGCGGCCGGCGCGGAAGTCCGGGTCGTCGAGCACCGCCTGCAGGAACGGGATGTTGGTCGCGACGCCGCGGATGCGGAACTCGGCCACAGCGCGCCGTGCCCGCCGCATCGCGGTCGGGAAATCCCTTCCACGACAAGTGAGTTTGACCAGCATCGAGTCGAAGTGACCACTGACCTCGGCACCCAGGGTGGCGCCGCCGTCGAGCCGGACACCCGCGCCGCCCGGGCTGCGGTAGGCCGTGATCCGCCCGACGTCGGGCCGGAAGCCGTTGGCGGGGTCCTCCGTGGTGATGCGGCACTGCAGGGCGGCTCCGCGGATGCCGATCACGTCCTGGCTCAGGCCCAGATCCGCCAGCGACTCACCCGAGGCGATGCGCAGCTGCGCGCTGACGAGGTCGACGTCGGTGATCTCCTCGGTGACCGTGTGCTCGACCTGGATGCGCGGATTCATCTCGATGAACACGTGCCGGCCCTGCTCGTCGAGCAGGAACTCCACCGTGCCCGCACACGAGTAGCCGATGGAACGGGCGAAAGCCACTGCGTCGGAGCAGATTCGCTCGCGCAATTCATCCGAGAGGTTCGGCGCGGGCGCGAGCTCGATCACCTTCTGGTGGCGGCGCTGCAGACTGCAGTCGCGTTCATAGAGGTGGATGACGTTGCCGTAGGTGTCGGCGAGGATCTGGACCTCGATGTGCCGCGGGTTGACCACCGCCTGCTCGAGGAACACCGTCGCATCACCGAACGCGGCCTCGGCCTCGCGCGACGCGGCGGCGATGGCCTCGGCGAGATCGGCGGGTTCGTCGACGCGACGCATCCCACGCCCGCCGCCACCGGCGACCGCCTTCACGAAGACCGGGAACTGCATGTCCTGCGCCGCGGCGAGCAACTCGTCGAGATCCGACGACGGCTCCGAACTCGCGAGAACGGGGATGCCCGCAGCCTTCGCCGCGGCCACCGCGGTCGCCTTGTTACCGGTCATCTCCAGGATGTCGGCGCTCGGACCCACGAAGGTGATGCCCGCCTCCGCGCACGCCGCGGCCAGACCCTGGTTCTCCGACAGGAACCCGTACCCGGGGTAGATCGCGTCCGCGCCACAGCGAACCGCCGCGCTGACGACCTCGTCGACCGACAGATACGCCCGCACCGGATGTCCCGGCACCCCGATCTGATAGGACTCGTCGGCCTTCAGCCGGTGCACCGAAGTGCGATCCTCGTACGGGAAGATCGCGACCGTGCGCGCACCGAGTTCGTAGGCAGCGCGGAACGCGCGGATGGCGATCTCGCCGCGGTTGGCGACCAGAACCTTGTCGAACATCGTGGTGTTCTCTTTCTCTCACGCCTGCGCCGGTCCGGCGCGTGCTCAGCGACTCGCACAATCGCGGTGGAGATCGCGCGAACAAACCCCCCGGCGGACACGGTTCGACGCAGGTGTCCCGACGACGCCGACCCGTTTTTCCAAGGGCAGTTCACGTCGTGATCCTACTCACCGAGACCGGCCGACCGGCCACCCCCTCACACTGCCTTCGACGCTTTCGGAAAGGGCCGCCGGGACCGCATTCCGAATTGATCGGAACACCCTGCCGCCGCGATGCACCGACCCATCCGCGAGGATCGAAAACAATTGCCGCGCAATGTACGTGGCACTCATTGCCGCTGTGTTGAGAAATGCTCTCCACCGACGATCGACAATGAGAGATCCGCGGTCCGGAAACCCTCCGAATGCCGATCGATCGCTCCGTCGGAATGCCGACCGATCGCTCCGTCCAGGGCGCGCTTTGATCGGGCCGACAGACGGGATTAGCGTCATGCCGACACTCGACAGGAAGGCGCGCTCGTGGGCTTCACCCGCTACGTCGCATTGGGCGATTCGTTCACCGAAGGCGTGGGCGATCCGGATCCGACCCGACCCAACGGTGTCCGCGGATGGGCCGACCGCGTCGCCGAGCAACTCGCCGCGCGGGCCGACGACGGGACGGGCCCGGACCGGTCCGCCTTCACCTACGCGAACCTCGCCATCCGCGGCCGGTTGCTCGACGAGGTGGTCGCCGAGCAGGTAGGTCCGGCCATCGACCTGGACCCCGACCTCGTCACCATCTATGCGGGCGGGAACGACCTCATGCGTCCGTCCCTCGACGTGGACAAGTTGATCGCGCGTTATGACGCCGCACTCGGCGACCTGGCGGCGACCGGCGCCACCGTCGTCGTCTTCACCGCCTACGACACCGGATGGGCTCCGGTGTTCCGGATGCTGCGCGGACGCATCGCGATCTACAACGAACTCGTGCGCGGAGTGGCAGAGCGCCACGGCGCACTGATCTGCGACTTCTGGCGCATGCCGGGATATGACGACTACCGCATGTGGGACACCGACCGCCTGCACATGTCCCCGCTCGGCCACGCACACATGTCCGGCCGGGTCCTCGACCTCCTCGGCGTCGACCACGACATCACACCCGCCACCCTGGCCGCCGCCGCGGTCGCCACCCGCCGGGAGCAACGGCGCCAGAACGCGGAATGGGCGCGGACGTTTCTCGGACCGTGGGTGATGCGACGCATCCGTGGGGTCTCGTCGGGTGACGGACTCACCCCGCGATGGCCGCACCCCGTCAGCGCCGCCGAGCTCGCCTAGCCGATCAGGCCCCGCTCGGGCGGATCCGAACGTCTGCGTCGATCGCCCGCGCGATACCCTGATCGTTCGGAGGTGTGAACAATCGATGATCGGAACCAGCGGGATGACGGCGTGACCAGCCGCACCGACGCCGACGGAACAACGGACAGCACCCCGGACCTCCCGCCCCCCGATCCCGCCGCCGACAAGCCCCACCCCCGCCTGGCGGTGGCCGTGCTCTGCCTCGCCGGCATCGTCGTGGCACTGATGCAGACGATCATCGTGCCGCTCATCCCCCAGCTCCCCGCGCTGTTGGACGCCGATGCCTCCGACACCACCTGGGCGATCACCATCACCCTGCTGCTCGGCGCGGTCGCGACCCCCATCGGCGGGCGGATCGGTGACATGTACGGCAAACGCCTCGCCATCCTGGTCAGTCTCGGTTTCGTCGCCGTGGGTTCGGTCGCCTGCGCGGTCGCGACGTCGCTCCCGCTCTTCATCATCGGCCGCGGACTCCAGGGTCTGGGTTTCGGCATCATCGCGCTCGGCATCAGTGTGATGCGCGACATCGTCCCGCCCCGGCACCTCGGCTCGTCGGTGGGGACGATGAGCGCCTCGCTCGGTATCGGCGGTGCGCTCGGACTCCCGGTCGCCGCCCTCATCGCCCAGCACGTGAGCTGGCACGCTCTCTTCTGGTCGTGTGCCGGCGCCGCGACCCTGGCCGGCGTCGGCGTGGCCCTCACGGTGCGATCCACCGCCAAGCCCTCGGGCGGCCGCTTCGACGCGCTCGGTGCGCTCGGCCTCACCGTGCTGCTCGTCTGCCTGCTGCTGCCGTTGTCGAAGGGCGCCGAATGGGGGTGGTCCGCTCCGGTCACGCTCGGGCTGTTCGCCGGCTTTGTCGTGTCGTTGGGTGTGTGGGTCCTCGTCGAGCTCCGTCGCAAGGGTCCACTGATCGATCTCCGTATCCTCGCCAAGCGTCCGCTGCTCATGACCAACCTCGCCTCCATCGCGACCGGGTTCGCCTTCTACGCGATGCAACTCATCCCGATCCAGCTGCTGATGGCCCCGACGAGCAGCCCGGACGGCTTCGGCTACGACATGGTCCACGCGAGTCTGCTGCTCGCGCCCAGTGGTGCGGTCATGTTCCTCTTCTCCCACGTCAGCGGTCGCATGAATGCACGCTTCGGCGCCCGCGTGTCCCTGGCGATGGGCGCGATCGTGATCGGGATCGGTTACGTCGTGTTCATCGTCGGGATCGCCGGCCCGTGGGACCTGACGTGGATCCACATGGTCGTCATCGCCTGCTGCATCGGCGCGGGTCTCGGCATCGCCTACTCGGCGATGCCGGCCCTGATCATGCAATCGGTCAGTGTCGAGCAGACCGGTGAGTCCAACGGCGTCAACGCGCTCATGCGGATCGTCGGGACGTCGACGGCCGCCGCGGTGGTCGGCATGCTCCTCACGTGGTCGATGGTCTCGGTTCAAGCCGCCGATGGGACCACGGTCGAGGTCCCGACCGCCGATGGTTACCTGTGGGCCTCCGGCATCGCCCTCGTCATGAGCGTGGTCGCCGCCCTGGTCGCCTTCGGCATCCCCGCACACGGACGCAGCGCCGAGACCCCGGTCTGACGAGTCGATCACGTTCACCACCGGCCCGCCGATCACGAGATGCGGACCGCACCGGATACACGTAGCGTGACGCCGTGCTTCTCTTGACGTCGATCTCGGCGATCCGCTCCGACGGGCGCATCGGCCTCGTACGGTGGGAGCCACCCACCGCTGCACCCCGCCTCCTCGACAAGGCACGCTGATGGACCTCACCGCCGTCTCCCACTACCGGTTCGCCCGAACCCGCGAGGAGGCGTTCCCCGGTCCCGGCGAACAGATCGTCGCCGGTGGCACGTGGGTGTTCTCCGAGCCGCAGCCGGCCACCACCGGACTCGTCGACCTGAGCGAGATGGGTTGGGCACCTGTCGAAGATCTACCCGGAGGCGGCCTGCGGATCGCGGCCACCTGCACGATCGCCGAGCTCGCCGCGCTGCCCCCGCGTCCGGGCTTCGTGGCCCATCCGATGTTCGCGCACTGCGCGAACGCGCTGCTGGCATCGTTCAAGATCTGGAACATGGCCACGGTCGGCGGCAACATCTGCCGATCGTTCGCCGCCGCGTCGATGGTCTCCCTCGCGGTGGGACTCGACGCGACCGCACACGTGTGGGCACCCACCGGCGCCGACCGCGATCTGCCCGTCGCCGAGCTGGTCATCGGGGACGGGATCAATCTCCTCGGACCGGGGGAGGTCCTGCGTGCCATCGACTTCCCCGGTCACGCCCTGCGCGCACACACCGCGGTGCGCACGATCGCCCTCGCCGAACTCGGTCGCTCGGGGGCGGTGGTCACCGGCCGCATCGACGACGACGGCGCCGCCACCTTCGGGATCACCGCGGCCACCGAATGGCCGACGGTCCTGCGCTACCCCGGATTGCCGACCCGCGACGCGCTCCACGACGACATCGTCGCGGCGAGCGGCTATTACACCGATCCGATGGGCTCGGCCGACTGGCGCCGCGGAGTCTCGGCGGTCCTCGGCGAGGAGATCCGGACCGAGTTGGCCGAATGGGTGCCGCTGCGCGACAAGGGATTCGGAGCCCACGTATGAAATTCGAGGTCAACGGCGAGCATCTCGAAGCCGAACCCGCTGCGGGACAGTGCCTGCGGATGTTGCTGCGCGAACACGCCCACTACGAGGTCAAGAAGGGCTGCGACGCCGGGGACTGCGGGGCGTGCTCGGTCCTCGTCGACGGCGAACCCGTGCACTCCTGCATCTTTCCCGCCCACCGCGCCGCCGGGAAGTCGGTGACGACGGTCTCCGGGCTCGGCACCCCGGACGACCTGCATCCCGTCCAGCAGTCCTTCGTCGACAACTTCGGGTTCCAGTGCGGGTTCTGCACCGCGGGGATGATCGTGACCGCCTCGACCGTCACCGCCGAGCATCTTCCCGACCTGCCGCGGCGGATGAAGGGAAACATCTGCCGCTGCACCGGATACCGGTCCATCCGGGATGCGATCACCGCGGCCGTCGCACCCCCCGCCACCACGACCGCGCCGCCCCCGGCGGCGGATCCGCGTCCCCTCGTCGGCACCTCGGTCAACCCGCTCGCGGCCCGGCGGGTGGTGACCGGCACCGAGCCGTACACCTTCGACGTCCCCACGCCCGGGACCCTGCACATCCACGTGCTCGGATCACCGCACGCGCATGCACGGATCACCGCCATCGACACCACCGACGCGGCCGCGCTGCCGGGCGTCGAGCTGATCCTGACCCACGAGAACGTGTCGACCCCGAGGTTCTCCACGGGACGTCACGAGAACCGACTGGAAGACCCCGACGACACGCTCATCTTCGACCCGATCGTGCGGTTCGTCGGCCAGCGGGTCGCCGCGGTGGTCGCCTCGTCCCCCGCCGTGGCCGAACAGGCGTTGGCGCTGATCGACGTCACCTACGAGGTGCTCCCCGCGGTGTTCGACCCGGAGGAGGCCCGGACTCCGGGTGCGCCGCTGCTCCACCCCGATCGCACCCCCGCCGACCGGGTCGCCGAGGCCGACCGCAACGTCGTCGCCACCTTCCACGAGGGCTTCGGCGGTGACGTCGACGCTGCGCTCGCCGCGTCGACGGCGACCGTGCACGGTACCTGGTCCAGCGGACGGGTCTCGCACGCCCAGCTGGAGACACATGGCTCGATCGGGTGGTTCGACGAACACGGCCGCCTGGTCATCCGGACCAGCACGCAGGTCCCGTTCCTCGTCCGCAACGAACTCGCAGTGCTCTTCGACCTGCCACCGGAGCGCATCCGGGTCTTCAGCGCCCGGGTGGGCGGAGGATTCGGCGGCAAACAGGAGATGCTGACCGAGGATCTCGTGGCCCTCGCCGTACTCCGCACCGGTAGACCCTGCGCCTACGAGATGACCCGCACGGACGAGTTGACCCGCACCACCTACCGCCATCCGATGCGGGTCACGGTCGATGTCGGCGCCGACGCGGACGGTCGGCTCACGGGCTTGCGCGTGAACCTGTTGTCCGACACCGGCGCCTACGGCAACCACGCCATCGGCGTGATGTTCCACGCCTGCGCGGAATCGGTGTCGGTGTACAACTGCCCGGTCAAACGACTCGACGCGGAAGTCGTCTACACCAACAACCCGCCGTCGGGTGCGTTCCGCGGTTACGGCCTCGGCCAGGTGGTCTTCGCCGTGGAGAGTGCGATGGACGAACTCGCGATCGAACTCGGCATCGATCCGTTCGAGTTCCGGCGGCGCAATGCCGTCGCCGACGGCGATCCACTGCTCATCGCGCGCGCCGAACCCGAGGTCGACCTGGTCTACGGCAGCTACGGACTCGACCAGTGTCTCGACCTCGCCG
Source organism: Gordonia sp. G4 (assembly GCF_057770005.1). Classification (NCBI taxonomy): domain Bacteria; kingdom Bacillati; phylum Actinomycetota; class Actinomycetes; order Mycobacteriales; family Gordoniaceae; genus Gordonia; species Gordonia sp. G4. Next base: position 3,459,074 of record NZ_CM173442.1, on the reverse strand, counting down.
AGCAGGCGATGCGCGCCGGCAACGGGGTCGAGGCACCGCCGGGCGAACGCTGGCGCGTGGGCGAGGGTATGGCCATCGCCGCGATCGCGACCATGGCCCCGCGCGGGCACTTCGCCGACGTCACCGTCGCGGTCGACGCCGCGGGGACCTACCACGTGGGCGTCGGGACCGCCGAGTTCGGCAACGGCACCACCACGGTGCACGCCCAGATCGTCGCCACCGCCCTGTCGACCGGGCTGGATCGCGTCTCGCTGTGGCACGGCGACACCGACGCCGTCGCCCATGACACCGGGGCATTCGCCTCGGCCGGCACGACCGTCGCGGGAAAGGCCGTGTACTCGGCCTGCCTCGCGTTGCGCGACGCACTCGTCGGCGCGGCGGCGCAACTCACCGGAACCGAGGCGGCACAGATCGATCTCGTCGCGGACGGCGCTCTCGTCGACGGCCGGATCGTCGGGTTCACCGACCTCATCGGCTCCGTCGATCCGTCGTTCCGGGTCGACCACCCCGCCGGACCGCGCGCTGTCGCCGCGGGCGCCGAACGCGGCGAGATGCGGTCCATCGCGTTCAACGTGCAGGCGTTCCGCGTCGCGGTCGACACCGAGACCGGCACCGTACGCATACTGCAGTCCGTGCACGCGGCCGACGCCGGCACCGTGATGAATCCCGAACAATGCCGCGGCCAGGTGGAAGGTGGTGTCGCACAAGGCATCGGGACGGCCCTGTACGAGGAGATCATGATCGACGAGCACGGACGGCCGGTGACGAACGTCTTCCGGACCTACCGCGTGCCGCAGATGGCCGATGTCCCCGTCACCGAGGTCCACTTCGCCGAGACCAGCGACGAACTGGGTCCGTTCGGCGCGAAGTCGATGAGCGAGTCGCCCTACAATCCGGTCGCGCCGGCACTCGCCAACGCGATACGCCGCGCGCTGGGCACCCGGCCCTGTGAGACGCCGATGTCGCGAGACCGGATCTGGCGTCTCGGCCGGAATGCGGACTGACCGGATTCGTTAGCTGCGCGTAAGGCATTGTGGCACAGTCGTATCGAATCGACGACGTGGTTGTCACAAATCTGCGCCCGCTCTTCTCGGAACGCTTGCGGGGTGAGACGACTGGTAGGACACTCCACATTGTCGGAGTTGTCCAGAGAAGGGCGTCATCATGACTCACACCGCACCCATCCACGAGAACGACCGTCCACCCGTCAGACAGGGCATCGCCGCGGGAACCTCCATCGGAGCCGCGATCATCCTGACCGTCCTCGGTGTCGTCCAGCTCGCCCAGGGGATCGCCGCGGTCGCCGAGGACGAGGTCTTCGTCCGCGGCGTGGAGTACGTCTACAAGCTCGACTTCACCACCTGGGGCTGGATACACATCGCCCTGGGCGTCGTGATGGTCATCGTGGGCATCGCACTGATGACCGGCGCGACGTGGGCGCGGTTCACCGCGATCGTCATCGCCGGACTGTCGATCATCGCGAACTTCCTGTGGTTGCCCTACTACCCGTGGTGGTCGATCCTGATCATCGCTCTCGACGTCGTCGTCATCTGGGCCGTGTCCACCTGGCATCCGAAGGCCGAGTACCGCTAGGACCCGTTCACGCTCCACCGGCGAGGCGCGGCCTCGGCGGTGGAGCGTGCTCGCTCGACCACGGATCTCCAGACGACCAGCGGCCGGAAGGGCGGCGTCGACATGACCACGGACACCAACGGAAACAACGTCGAACAGAGTGTCGGGATCACCGACTCCGAGCGCGCCGAACTCGAACGTCTACGAGCCGAAGTCGCCCGGCTGCGCGACACCGTCGGCGGCGAACCGCCCTCGTCCTCATCTGCTGCGGCGTCGCGACACCGGTGGCGCTGGTTCGCCGTCGGAGTCCTGTGCGTCCTCGTCGCGATCCTCGCGATCACCTCCGTGACGTCGCGTTTCGTCCGGGGCGAGATCCTCGACACGGACCGCTACATCAGCACCGTCGCCCCACTCGCCTCCGATCCCGCAGTCCAAGCGGAGATCTCGAACACGATCACCGACGAGATCTTCACCCGCATCGACGTCGAGGGCCTCACCGCCGCAGCGTTGACGACACTGACCGACGCCGTGCCGGCCACCCAGAACGCGCCGCGCGTCGATCGTGCGGTCGAGGGCCTCGCTCCGGTGCTGGCCGGCCAGGCGCGCGGGTTCGTCCAGCAGACCGTGTCCTCGTTCGTCGCGAGTGACGAGTTCGAATCGCTGTGGCTGCAGGCGAATCGGGCCGCTCACACCGCCCTGGTCGCAGTCGTGACCGGCGACGTCGGACCGTCGTCGGTGACGGTCGACGACTCCGGCACGGTGAGCATCTCGCTCGGCACCGTGATCGAGAACGTCAAGGCGCGCCTGCTCGACCGCGGCTTCACCTTCGCCGAGAAGATCCCCGCGGTCGACAAGCAGTTCGTCCTCTTCCGCTCGCCCGAACTCGTTCGCGCCCAACGCGCCGTCTCGGCACTCGACACCGCCGCCGACGTGTTGCCCTGGCTGACGATCGCCCTGGCGTTCGCCGCGGTCGCGGTCGCACCCCGCGGTCGGCGCATGCGCGCCTTCTCGCTTGCGGGCCTCTCGCTGGTCCTCGCCATGCTCGTGTTGGCCATCGCACTGCTGATCGGCCGAGGACTGTACCTCGACGCGATGCCTCCCGACATCCTCGCTCCGGATGCCGCGACCGCCATCATCGACACCGTGCTCGACCCGTTACGTCTCGCCCTGCGTGCCGTGGCGGTCCTCGGCCTCGTGGTCGCGGTCGGGGCCTATCTGTTGGGCGGGTCCTCGTCCGCCGCAGCGGTTCGGCGTGGATTCGCCCAAGGGCTCGACTCGGTGCAGCGGATGCGTCGGACGCGACCGCCGAACACCTTCGAGGAGAGCCTGTTCCGGGCACGGATCGCGCTCCGCAGCGCGATCATCGGCATCGCCGCACTGCTCCTGGTGTTCTGGAGCTATCCGACCGGGCTGGTGGTCCTGCTCATCGCCGTCTTCGGGCTCCTCGCCCTGCTGATCCTCGAACTCGTGATCAGGCCGGCGAAGAGCTGGGTCGAGGATGACGAGACGCCCGATCGGAAGTCGCCGGATCAGAAGTCGCCGGATCAGGAGACGCCACCGGGTGAGGCGACGTCGGTCGTCGAGACCGTATGAGCCAGGCATCGGTTGCCGCCGAGGCGCACCGCCCACGACGCGCCGGTGGTGGGCGCGCGCGGCCATGGCGCTGGCCGTCGCGGCGATCCTGCTACCGGTGGCCGCCGCCGGACTGCTCCAGCTGCTGGGTCTCCTGGCGATCTGCGGCGCCTGCGTCGTCGTCATCGTCGCGGCAGCGTACTGGTTCCTGATCAGCCGCGGTGTCGTCCGCGTGGTCTCGGCCACACTCGCCCTGCTGCCGGTGGCCGTGCTCGCGGTGTTCCTCATCCGCGAGCGTCAGCTGTGGGTCGTGATCGTCGCCGCACTGCTGGCGGCCGCGGCGGTCGGGTGCGGCCGGCGAGCGCTACGACCGTCCCGCGTCGACTCCCTCATGCCCGAACACCCGGCTCCGGACGTCCACCATCCGTTCATCATCATGAATCCCCGATCGGGCGGCGGGAAGGTCGGCCGGTTCGACCTGCAGCGCAAAGCCGAGTCCCTGGGCGCCGAAGTCGCGCTGCTGAGCGGGCCCGTCGAGATCGACGTGGCCCAACTGGCCCGGGACGCAGTGGCCCGCGGGGCCGACCTGCTCGGGGTCGCCGGCGGCGACGGCACCCAGGCGCTCGTCGCGGGAGTGGCCGCCGAATCCGGGGTGCCCTTCCTGGTCGTCAGTGCCGGGACACGAAACCATTTCGCCCTCGATCTCGGACTCGACCGCCAGGATCCGGCGCGGTGCCTCGACGCACTGCGCGACGGCGTCGAGTTCCGCGTCGACCTCTGTCACATCAACGGTCGCCCCTTTGTCAACAACGCCTCGTTCGGCATCTACGCCGAGGTCGTGCAGAGCCCTCAGTACCGGGATGACAAGACGCGCACGGTGTTACGCATGCTCCCCGACCTCCTCGGGAGAGGATCGAGGTCCGGATTGCGTGCCGTCATCGGTGACGAGCCCGTCTCCGATCCCCAGGCGATCCTGGTCAGCAACGGCCCCTACGCCACCAACGACGTCGCCGGGCTCGGCCGCCGCACCCGCATCGACGAGGGACTCCTCGGGGTCGTCACCGTCTCGGTGTCCGACACCCGGCAGGCAGTCGGTCTGTTACGCCGCACGCACGACCGTGGACTGGTCCAGCGGACCGCCACCGAGGTGACCGTCGACGCCGACGCCGACGTCATCCCCGTCGGGGTCGACGGCGAATCGTTACAGCTCACGACGCCGGTGCGCTGCACCATCACACCCGGCGCACTCCGCGTGCGCGTTCCCCGGCACCGCCCCGAGACCCGGGTCGCGCCACCGCAACTGGACTGGCTCCAGCTGTGGTACCTCGCGTGGCATCCGCACCGCGCCTCCTGACCACAGCTGGAGCGGCGGAGCCTCAGCCGCGCAGCAACCCCTTGGCGACATGCGTCACCTGGATCTCGTTGCTGCCGGCATAGATCATGAGCGACTTCGCATCTCGCGCGAGCTGCTCCACCCGGTACTCGGCCATGTAACCGTTGCCGCCGAACAGCTGCACCGCCTCCATCGCGACATCGGTGGCCGCCTTGGACGAGTAGAGCTTCATCGCCGATGCCTCGGAGAGGCTGAGCGGCTTACCCGCCTTGCCGCGTTCGAGGGCACTGAAGAGCATGTTCTGCACGTTGATCCGGGCGACCTCCATCTCGGCGAGCTTGAGCTGGATGAGCTGGAACTGGGCGATCTCCTGACCCCACAGCTTCCGGTTCTTCGCGTAGTCGATCGACAGCCGTTGTGCCTCGTTGATGATGCCCAGCGACAGCGCGGCGATGCCGACGCGCTCCGCGGTGAAACCGGCCTTCGCGCCTTCGGATCCACGCGAATCCGAACCGGTGTCCTCCGTCTCGCCGAGCAGACGGTCCTTGCCGACGCGCACGTTGTCGAAGAACAACTCGCCCGTCGGCGAGCTCATCATGCCCATCTTCTTGAACGGCTTGCCCTGGATCAGGCCCGGCATTCCCTTGTCCAGGACGAACGACAGGACCTTGCGATCCCGCATCGGGATTCCGCTGCCGTCGTCGAGCTTGGCGAACACGACGATGGTGTCGGCGTAGGGGCCGTTGGTGATGAACGTCTTCTGTCCGTTGAGGATGTAGTCGTCACCGTCACGACGAACCGTTGTCTTCATGCCGCCGAGGGCATCCGACCCTGAGTCGGGTTCGGTGATCGCCCAGGCGCCGACCTTCTCCATCGTGACCAGTTCCGGCAGCCAGCGCTTCTTCTGGGCCAGCGTGCCCTTGCCGCGGATCGTCGAGGCGGTGAGCCCCATGCTCACGCCCAGAGATGCGACGAGGCCGAGGCACACACCCGCGAGCTCGATGTTGACCATCATGAACATCGATCCACCCATGCCGCCACCGTCGCCGGAGGACTTCTTCTCCCCCTTGGCTTCCGCCTCGAGTTCCTTCTCGAGCGCATCCTTGGCCATGGCGTCGACACCGAAGCTCGACAGCAGTTTGCGCGTGATGTCATAGGGCGGCAGGACGCCGGACTCGAGCTCGTCGAGATGTGGCCGGATCTCCTTGTCGATGAACGCCCGCAGGGCGTCCCGAACCATCAGATCTTCATCGGACCACTCGAACATCGTCACACTCCCAGACCGGTGTCCGCCCGGGGGCGAACATGTTTCAGTTTCGTCGTCCCCAACTGTGTCAGGAGTCACTGCCGATGTCTAGGTACGTGGTCGCGAATCTGTTCCTTTCACACGTCGGCGCAGGTGTACAGCGTCGCCGGGCGCACCTCGTGCGCGAAGAACCGTCCCGCATCGGTGCACAGCAGCGCCTGCGCCACCGGCATCGCCACCACCACACACCGATCGCCGTGGCGCGTCTGCGCGGCGCGCCAGGCGTGGACGCGGTCGACGAAATCGGAGACGCTCTCGCCCCCATGCGGCCGTGCTCCCGGGTCGGCGAACCACCCGCCGAGTTCGGCCGGATCGATGTCCTCCGGGGTACGGCCCGCCCACGTCCCGACGTCCAGGGTCCGCAGCGCGTCGTCGACGACGAGGTCTGGTGTCGAACCGAGCAACTCGGCGGTCTCCCGGGTCGAGACCTCCGGCCCGCAGGTGTCGACGGATCGGGTCACCGACGCGGCGAGCCGCAGGACGGATGAACGGCCGCGCTCGTCCAGGACCGGATCACCGCCGAATCGCACCGACCGATTCGGGCCGGTGCGACCGGCGGTGATGATGTCCATGTGACCGATCGCCTCAGCCCTGCGAGGACACCGCCGGTGCGCGATCGGCGGTCCGCGATCGCGCCATCGCCCCCAGAAGCAAGGCGAAGACAACGGTGAGGACCGTCCAGAGGATCACCTGGTTGGCGATCGCGTACACCCGGAAATCTCCGATCACGTCACCGGGGAAACCGGGGAACACGATCTGGCCGGCGTCGTTGCGGACCGGTTCGGGGACCTCGCTGAACGACGGCGAGAACGCGAGCACGATCGCGACCCCGACCAGGTAGGCCGCGGTGCCGGCGACCGCCGAGATCAATCCGCCGATCCGCGGGCGCAGCCAGAGTGCGAGGACGACCGCCGCGATCGCGAGGATCACCGACGCGACGGTGATGGTGAGAAAGGCCCCGGTTCGTTCGCCGATCGTTTCGTCGTCGCCGACGGCGGGCGGGTTCGCCGGGTAGGCGAAGAACGGCACGGCGAACACGGCCACGAAACCGATCCCGCCCAGCGCGCCGGCGACCGCTCGCGGATCGGTGGCCGGGTGACGGCTGCCGAGGTAGCTCCACAGCACGGTGAACGCCACCGCGAAGAACGCACCCATACACAGGGCGAAGACGACGTTGCCGACGCCGGCACCGAGGTTCTCCTGCATCGCGCGTGTGAACAGCTCACCGCCCTCACCGTGGGTGTGGCCGCCCGGCTCGGCAGCGTGGGCCAGCGCCTCCTCAGCCTCCGATCGGGCGCCCTCGTAGTCGACGGCCTTGCCGACCACCGGCTCGAGGTAGAACCGGGCGAACACGAACGAGACGATTCCTGCGATCAGACCTGCGAGCAGGCCGGCGCCGATGAACTTCTTTTCCATATTGAGTTCGACTTCCTGTCGGTGTGGCCGGCGAGGCCGGCTCAGTGGCAGGGGAAGCCGAGGAAGTGACGGGCGTCGTGCACGAACTCGTGCACGTGGGTGTCGGAACCGAAGACGGACACGACACCCTGGTCGTACCCGAGGAAGTAGTAGGCGAGTCCGGCCAACAGCACGGTCAGGCTCAGCCAGAGGGCGGTGCTCGCGACCGAGAGGTTCGGTACGGCCAGGGCACGGGCCGGTGCGGCCTGTGCAACCGCGGTGGTACGAGGAGCTGTCATGGTGGGTCCTTTCGCCGATCTCGCGTCGGAGAGTCCGTGGATATGATGCACGCCGGCACGGCATCCTGACTCACGTCTCCCCGTCACCGTCGAAACGTCGACCGCGTCGATGGGCAGCGTTCACAGTGGCGCGACCGTTCCGGACTCTCACCGGATTCCCCGTACAGGCGTGGGATGACTGTATACCGCGTCCTGTCGTACGCGTGCGACATAGTGGAGAGATGCCCCGCGCTTCGGTGCTCGACCGCTTCACCGCCCCCACCCGACGATGGTTCACGGGCGCGTTCACCTCGCCCACGGCCGCGCAGAAGGGCGCCTGGACCTCCATCGCCGACGGCGCGAACACCCTGGTCATCGCGCCGACCGGGTCGGGCAAGACCCTGGCGGCGTTCCTCTGGGCCCTCGACCGGCTCGCCGCCGACCCCGACAGCCGTCCCGCGGGCACCAAGGTCGTCTACATCTCGCCACTGAAGGCACTGGCCGTCGACGTCGAGCGCAACCTCCGCGCGCCGTTGACCGGCATCACCCGCGCCGCCCAGGAACTCAATCTCCCGGAGCCGAACATCACCGTGGGCGTTCGTTCGGGCGACACCTCGGCCGCCGACCGGCGCGCCCTGGTCAAGACCCCACCCGACATCCTCATCACGACCCCGGAGTCGCTGTACCTGATGCTCACCTCGGCCGCGCGGGAGAGCCTCACCGGTGTGGAGGCGATCATCGTCGACGAGGTGCACGCGGTCGCCGCGACCAAACGCGGCACTCACCTCGCGCTGACCCTGGAACGCCTCGACGAGCTGTTGGACAAGCCCGCCCAGCGGATCGGACTCTCGGCGACCGTCCGTCCGCCGGGGGTGGTGGCGGGGTTCCTGTCCGGCGCCGCGCCGTGTCAGGTGGTCAAACCCAAAGCCGACAAGACGTTCGACCTGCGCGTCGACGTCCCCGTCGAGGACATGGCCAACATCCCGCCCCCGGTGTCCGATGCCGATCCCGCCGCGCTGGACGACGCGTTCTCGCCGACCGCCGGTTCGCTGTGGCCGTACGTCGAGGCCTCGATCGTCGACCAGATCGAGGCCAACCGGGCGACGATCGTCTTCGCCAACTCGCGACGGCTGGCCGAGAAACTCACCGCCCGGCTCAACGAGATCCACGCCGAACGCCACGGCGAACCGGCCGAACCGACCGGCAATCCGTCGGTCGCCGGCGGTGCCCCGGCGTTCGTGATGGGCAGCGGCGCGAGCTCCGGCGCGGAGCCGGTGCTCGCCCGCGCACACCACGGCTCGGTCAGCAAGGAGCAGCGCGCCCAGATCGAGGACGACCTGAAGGCCGGACGACTCTCGTGCGTGGTGGCCACCAGCTCACTCGAACTCGGTATCGACATGGGCGCGGTCGATCTCGTGATCCAGGTGGAGTCGCCGCCGTCGGTCGCCAGCGGACTGCAGCGGATCGGTCGCGCGGGACACCAGGTTGGCGAGATCAGCCAGGGCATCCTCTACCCGAAGCACCGCACCGACCTGCTGCACTGCACCGTGACCGTCAGCCGGATGCTCGACGGGGCGATCGAGGAGATCAAGGTTCCCCAGAACCCCCTCGACATCCTCGCCCAGCAGACCATCGCGGCCGCAGCGGTCGACGACCTCGAGGTGGACCACTGGTACGACGTGGTGCGGCGAGCGGCGCCCTACCGCGAACTGGGCCGAGGCGTCTTCGACGCGACCCTCGACCTGATCGCGGGACGTTTCCCGTCCGACGAGTTCGCTGAGCTGCGCCCCCGGGTCAACTGGGACCGCGACGCCGGAGTCATCACCGGCCGCCGCGGAGCCCAGCGCCTCGCGGTCACCTCGGGCGGTTCGATCCCCGACCGCGGCCTGTTCGGCGTGTTCATGGTCGGCGAGAAGGCCACTCGCGTGGGCGAACTCGACGAGGAGATGGTCTACGAGTCGCGGGTCGGCGATGTGTTCGCCCTGGGGGCGACCAGCTGGCGAATCGAGGACATCACCCACGACCGCGTCCTGGTCTCGCCCGCGTTCGGTCAGCCGGGCCGGTTGCCGTTCTGGATCGGCGACGCGAAAGGACGACCCGCCGAACTCGGGGCCGCGATCGGCGCGTTCACCCAGTCGATCGCCGATCCCGGGAAGCTCGACGACCACGCGGATCGCCTGGGACTGACCGAGAACGCCCGCACCAACCTCGCGACACTCATCGCCGAACAGCGCGAGGCGACCGGCCACCTGCCCACCGACCGCACGCTGGTCGTCGAACGGTTTCGCGACGAGCTCGGCGACTGGCGAGTGATCCTGCACTCCCCCTACGGTTTACGTGTCCACGCACCATGGGCGAGTGCCATCTCGCAGCGGCTGCTGGAGACGCTGGGGATCGAAGGCGCGACCACGGCCTCCGACGACGGCATCATCCTGCGCATGCCCGACACCGACGACGCCCCACCCGGAGCGGACATGTTCCTCCTCGACCCGGACGAGGTCGAGCAACTCGTGACCGACGGGCTCGCCGACTCGTCGATGTTCGCGTCCCGGTTCCGCGAATGTGCCGCACGCGCACTGCTGTTGCCCCGACGGGATCCGGGGCGGCGCGCCCCGCTGTGGCAACAACGGCAGCGCAGCGCGCAACTGCTGTCCGTCGCATCGAAGTTCCCCGATTTCCCGATCGTGCTCGAGGCGGTTCGCGAATGCCTGCAGGACGTCTACGATCTCCCCGCGCTCCTCGATCTGCTGACCCGCATCCGCACGCGCCGGATCCGGGTCGTGGAGACCGAGACACAGAGCCCGTCTCCCTTCGCCGCCTCGCTGCTTTTCGGGTACGTGGGGGCGTTCATGTACGCCGACGACGCTCCGCTCGCCGAGCGCCGAGCGGCCGCACTCTCCCTCGACACCAGCCTGCTCGCACAACTGCTCGGACGCGTCGACCTGCGGGAACTGCTCGACCCGGCCGTCATCGCCGAGGTGATCGCCCGGCTCCAGCGCCTGTCCCCCGAACGCCAGGCCCGCGACGCCGAGGACGTCGTCGACCTGTTGCGGTGGCTGGGGCCCCTCACCACCGAGGAGGTCGCGGCCAGGTACCGCGGCGAGACTCCCGCGCCCGAACTGCTCACCGAACTGCACCGCGTCGGGCAGATCATCTCGGTGAACCACAACGCTCGCGCCCTGTGGGCCGCGATCGACGACACCGCCCGCCTCCGCGACGCGCTGGGGGTTCCGGCGCCGCTCGGCATCCCGGCGGCCTACCTCGAACCGGTGCCCGATCCGGTCGGGGACCTGATCGGCCGTTACGCCCGCACCCACGGCCCGTTCACCGTCCCGGAGGCCGCCGCGGCCCTGGGTGTCGCCACCGGGGTCGTGCGCGACACCCTGAACCGCCTCGCCGCGGAACGACGCGTCGTCGAAGGCGATTTCCTGCCGGAGAGCGGCGCCGACACCGCCCCCCGCGAGGGCCAGTGGTGTCACACCGACGTGCTCGGTCAGATCCGCCGAGGCTCGCTCGCCGCGAGCCGCGCCGAGGTGGCACCGGTGGGCACCGACGTACTCGCCCGTTTCCTCGCCGACTGGCAGCACGCCTCGCCGGGCACGCAACTGCGGGGAGTAGACGGGGTGGCGACGGTGATCGACCAGCTGGCGGGGTTCCCGCTCCCGGCGTCGGCGTGGGAGTCACTGGTCCTGCCCGCCCGGATCTCCGACTATGCACCGCCCATGCTCGACGAACTGCTCAGCGCCGGCGAGGTGATCTGGTCCGGCCACGGTCGGATCGGGAACTCCGACGGCTGGGTGGCCCTGCATCCGGCGGACGTCGCGGTGCTCACGCTGCCCGACGCCGACGAGATCGACACGACCCCGGTGCACGACGCGGTCACGGCCGCTCTCGAACCCGGTGGTGCACTGCGATTCCCGCAGATCGCCGCCGACATCAGCACCGGCACCGCCACGCCGGCCGCCGACATCGAGAGCGCGCTGTGGGACCTCGTATGGGCCGGACAGGTCAGCAACGACAGCTTCGCGCCCGTCCGGGCACTCCTGCAGCCACGGCGCAGCCCGTCCGCACCGCGCTCGGCCCCGGCTCATCGGGCACGCGGGCGCGCACCGCGGCTCCGCGCCGGTCGTCTGTCGGCCCGGTATCTGACCGAGCACTCCACGTCGCCGCCGGTGTCGCCGACGGCGAGCGGTCGCTGGTTCGCTCTCGACCACCCCTCGACCGAACCGACGATCGCCACGCAGGGCCTGTGTGACCAGTTGCTCACCCGGTACGGCGTGATCACGCGCGGGAGCGTCGTCGCCGAGGAGGTCACCGGGGGCTTCGCGCGGGTGTACAAGGCGCTCACCGTCTTCGAGGACAACGGACACGTCCGTCGCGGCTACTACGTCGACGGTCTCGGCGGAGCACAGTTCGCCTCGCCCGCCACGGTCGACGAGTTGCGCCGGCATGCACTCCCCGATCGCAAACCGCCCCGCGAGGCCACGGTGCTGGCCGCGACGGATCCGGCCAACCCCTTCGGGGCCGCGCTGGAGTGGCCGCGGTCCCGCGACACCGACGCCGGCCACCGCCCGGGCCGCAAACCGGGAGCGCTGGTGGTGCTCGTGGACGGCGAACTGGTGAGTTTCGTCGAGCGCGGCGGCAAGACGCTGCTCACGTTCAGCGACTCGATCCCGCGGCTGGAGTCGGCCGCCGGCGCGCTGGTCGCGCTCGTCCGGCGCGGTCGGATCTCCCGCCTGACGATCGACCACATCGACTCCGAGCCCGTGCGCGCCACCGACTTCGGCAAGGTACTCGTCGAAGCCGGGTTCTCGACGACACCGCGCGGCATCCGCCTGCGCTTCGGTGATCATGCCTGAGGGGGGCCATGCCTGAGGGCGACACCGTCTTCGCCGCCGCGGCACGTCTGCGGGCCGGGCTCGCCGGCCGCGTGCTCGAGTCGACGGACTTCCGGATCCCGTCACTGGCGACCGCCGATCTGTCCGGCCGGGAGGTGTCGGCGGTTCGCTCGGTGGGCAAACACCTGCTCATCGACATCGCCGAGAGCAGCCCCGGAACCGGTGACACCGTGAGCATCCACTCACACCTGAAGATGGAGGGTGCCTGGCATGTGCATCCTCGCGGGCAGCGCTGGCGGCGACCGGCCTATCAGGCACGCGCGGTGCTGCGCACCGCCGACCACGAGGCGGTGGGTTTCGACCTGGGTGTGCTCGAACTGCTCGCCGACCCCGACGCCGCGCTCGCCTACCTCGGTCCCGACCTGCTCGCCGACGACTTCGACCGCGAGGAGGCGATCCGGCGACTCGCCTCGCAACCGGATGAGACCATCGGTGCCGCGTTGCTCGACCAACGCCTCATCGCCGGGATCGGCAACGTCTTTCGCAGCGAGATCTGCTTCCTCCGCCGGGTCCTGCCGACCCGACCGGTGCGCGAGGTCGACCTCGGGCCGGTCGTGGACCTGAGCCGACGCCTGTTGTGGGCCAACCGGATGCGATCGGCACGCACCACCACGGGTAACACCTCGCCCAACGCCCGGATGTGGGTGTACGGACGCCAGGGCCGGCTGTGCCGACGCTGCGCCACGCCGGTGAAGCGCGGCGAACTCGAATCCACCGGCGGCGAACGATCCATCTACTGGTGCCCCCGGTGTCAGATCTGATGGCCGGGATCGTCGGATCGACGTCCGCGGTCTACACCGGGTAACGCTCGGGCTCGGGCCCGAACTCGAAGCGGCGTGCGGTGATCGAGTCCACCGTGATCTCCACGTAGTTGTACTTCATCGTCGCGATCCACGGCCGCAACGGCAGCTGGTCGGCGGCCTCGATCTCCTGCAGGGACACCAGGATGCGCGCCGTCCCCTTGGCGACGACGCTCCACCCGTCACTGTCGGTGTACCCGTCGGCCTCGAACGCCACCCGCGAATTCACCGCCAGCTCCGACAATTTCGTGCCTTCACCGGTCCGCAGCAGGACGCGGTCCGGCGTCGCATGGAAATTGACCGGGAAGATGTCGGGCTGACCGTCGACGCTCAACGCGATCCGGCCGAGCTCGGCGGCTCCCAACAGATCCCAGGCCTCGTCGGTGGTGAGCACCCGAACCGCTTCGTCGACCATGACCGTCTCCTTCTCCCCCACCCCGATCGTGCTCCACGAACGGGCGGCGGGACAGAGGCCAACGTCCCGACTCGGCCCCCACCGTCACCGCGGAACGGGCACCGGCTCCAGAATCTCGGCCCGGGCCTCGGGGGCCGCGGCGCGCAAGGCGTCGGCGGAGTCGTCGTCGGGTTGCTGTTGCGAGGCCACCTCGGCTTCGACACGCGCGATGTAGGTCGCCACCTCGAAGTCACGCTGCTCGGTGGTCCACCCGAGCAGCGGCGCGAGCAGGTCGGCGACCTCGTCGGCGCAGTCGACCCCGCGATGGGAGTACTCGATCGCGATGCGGGTCCGCCGGGCGAGAACGTCCTCCAGATGCAGCGCCGCCTCGTCGACCGCCGCGTAGACCACCTCCACACGCAGATACTGCGGCGCCGCGGCGAGCGGCTGCAGCAGGCTCTTGTCCCCGTCGGCGTAGTAGAGCACGTCGTCGATAAGCGACCCGTAGCGGTTGAGAAGACGCCGAATCCGGTACGGGTGCAACCCGAATCGGCGCCCGAGGTGCTCACACTGATTGATGAGCGCGAAGTAGCCGTCCGCACCGAGCAGCGGGACGCGTTCGGTGATCGACGGCGCGACGCGGGTGGGGATGAAGTCGTCGCACGCATCGACGGCATCGGCGGCCATCACCCGGTAGGTGGTGTACTTCCCGCCCGCGATCGACACGAGTCCGGGCGCGACGGTCGCGACCGCGTGCTCGCGGGACAGCTTCGAGGTCTCGTCGTCCTCGCCGGCGAGCAACGGCCGCAGGCCGGCGTAGACGCCTTCGATGTCGTCGTGGGTGAGCTTGGTGACCAGGACCTCGTTGACGCGTTCGAGGATGTAGTCGATGTCGGCGCGGGTGGCGGCCGGATGCGCGAGGTCGAGGTTCCAGTCGGTGTCGGTGGTACCGATGATCCAGTGCGTCTCCCAGGGGATGACGAACAGCACCGAGTTGGCGGTGCGCAGGATGATCGCCGTCTCGCTGACGATGCGGTCGCGCGGCACCACGATGTGCACACCCTTGGACGCCCGAACCTTGAAGTGCCCGCGCTGCTTGGACAGCGCCTGTACCTCGTCGGTCCACACCCCCGCGGCGTTGATCACGCAGTGCGCGCGGATCTCCGTGACGTCGCCGTTCTCGGTGTCGCGCACCCGGACTCCGAGCACCCGGTCGGATTCGCGCAGGAAGCCGGTCACCTGGGTCGACGTCCGGATGACCGCACCGTAGTTGGCCGCCGTGCGGGCCACCGTGAGGCTGTGCCGAGCATCGTCGACGACCGTGTCGTAGTAACGTATTCCGCCGATCAGCGAGCTGCGCTTGAGGGCCGGCGCCGCGCGCAATGCGCCCGACCGGGTGACGTGACGTTGTCCGGGAACGGACTTGGCGCCGCCCATCCGGTCGTAGAGGAAGATGCCGGCTCCGACGTACGGCCGCTCCCAGACACGTTGCGTGAGCGGATACAGGAACGGCAGCGGCTTCACCAGGTGCGGCGCGAGGAACCGCAGCGACAACTCACGTTCGCGCAGAGCCTCACGGACGAGCCCGAATTCGAGCTGTTCGAGATAACGGAGCCCACCGTGGAACATCTTCGACGACCTGCTCGAGGTACCCGAGGCGATGTCACGCGCCTCCACGAGCGCCACCCGCAGGCCGCGGGTGGCCGCGTCGAGTGCGGCGCCGACGCCCACCACGCCTCCGCCGATGACCACTACGTCGAACTGCTCCTCCCCGAACCTCCGCCACGCCTCGGCGCGGTAGAGGGGCCCCATGTCGGCCGGCCGGTCCGGGTTGAACTCGGTGTTCATGGTTGCCGAGCCTAATTGATCTCGGTGGGTCCGACAGCGTGCGACACTGTCCGGCGTGGGTAGGTCAGGCAAATACGTGGCGGCGATCGACCAGGGCACCACCTCGACCCGGGCGATGATCTTCGACCACAAAGGGCACGTCGTCGGCGTCGAACAGCTCGAGCACGAACAGATCTTCCCGCGCGCGGGCTGGGTGGAGCACGATGCCGCCGAGATCTGGCGCAACACGCGCCGGGTCGGGGCCGCTGCCCTCGCATCGGCCGAGCTGACCGCCAAGGACATCGTCGCGTGCGGCCTCACCAACCAGCGCGAGACCACCGTGATCTGGGAGCGCGACACCGGCAAGCCGGTGCACAACGCCATCGTCTGGCAGGACACGCGGACCGACGACCTGTGCACCGAACTCGCCGGCGACGTCGGCATGGACCGCTATCGCGATCGCACCGGCCTGCCGCTGTCGACCTACTTCGCCGGCCCGAAGGCCCGGTGGCTCCTCGATTCCGTCGACGGCCTCCGCGAGCGCGCCGAGAACGGGGAATTGTGTTTCGGCACAATGGATTCCTGGATTGCATGGAACATGACCGGCGGCGTGGACGGTGGCCGGCACGTCACAGACGTCACCAATGCCTCACGCACGATGCTCATGGATCTGCGGACCCAGCAGTGGGACCCCGAGATCTGCGCCGAGATGGGCATCCCGATGGCCATGCTGCCCGAGATCAAGAGCTCCTCAGGCGATTTCGGCGCTCTCCGCGGCAACGGCCCCCTCCCCGGCGTACCGCTGTCGGGCATCCTCGGAGACCAGCAGGCCGCGACATTCGGCCAGGCCTGCCTGGAACCCGGCGAGGCGAAGAACACCTATGGCACCGGGAACTTCCTGCTCCTCAACACCGGCACCGAGCCGGTCTTCAGTGAGCACGGGCTGCTCACCACCGTCTGCTACCGGATCGGCGACCAGCCCGCGCGTTACGCACTCGAGGGTTCGATCGCGGTGACCGGTTCGCTCATCCAGTGGCTGCGCGACAATCTCGGCCTGATCTCGCAGGCGTCCGACGTCGAGGGACTGGCCGCCGGGGTCGACGACAACGGTGGTGCCTACTTCGTGCCGGCGTTCTCCGGACTCTTCGCGCCGCGCTGGCGGCCCGACGCCCGCGGCGTCATCGTGGGTCTCACCCGCTTCGTCGACAAAGGTCACATCGCGCGGGCAGCGTTGGAGGCCAGCGCTTTTCAGACCCGGGAGGTCATCGAGGCGATGCAGGCCGACTCCGGGGTGGAACTGTCGACACTCAAGGTCGACGGCGGCATGGTCGTCAACGAACTGCTCATGCAGTTCCAGGCCGACATCCTGGATGTCCCGGTCGTGCGCCCGGTCGTCAACGAGACGACCGCGCTCGGGGCGGCCTACGCGGCCGGCCTGGCGGTGGGCTTCTGGGAGAGCGAGGACGAGATCCGCGCCAACTGGGCCGAGGACAAGCGGTGGGAGCCGGGGATGGAGGCAGCCGAACGCGACCGCCTCTACGCGGGGTGGAACCGGGCGGTCGAGCACAGCTTCGGCCTGACCTGAACCGGCGCGAACCGCGGCCGACGGCCGCGCCTCACACCACGTGGTCGGCGAGGACGGCGACCACACCGGCACTTCCGCCGAGTGCCGCGGCTGCCTCGTAGGCCGATTCGCGGAGCGCGTCGCGTGGGGACTCACCGGTGGTCGACGGCGACATCGCTGCCACGGCGCAGTCGACGGCACGGGCACGGCGGAAGCTGTCGCGCTGTGCGGCGACGTCGCCGCGACGCTGGTGCGCGAATGCGTCGAAGTCGTGCTGGGCGGCGACGAGCCGGAGTCGTGCGACGCCGGCCATCGTCGCACCGCCCTGCCGGCGCCAGTGACCGATCACCTCCCGGATCTCGGGTGTCGACACCGCCGTCACGTCCATAACGGTGGCGACGATCAGGTGCAGACACGCGGTGAGGTCCTCGTCGGGCACCGCATCGACCAGCCGGGCGACGCCGCCGGGCAACCGGTCGACCCGCCTCAGCACGACCCCACCCGTCGCGAATGGGCATTCTCGACGATCACGCCGGCTCCGGTTTCGACGGGACCGGCCCCTCCGCGGACGTTCGGTCGTCGCCCGAAAGCGGTTGCGCTGCAGTGCCGTTGTCGCGCGCAGGATCAGTGTCGCCGGGCGGGGCGGACCGCGGGGACGAGGTCTCCCGGGAATCGGCCGCCGGAGGATCGGCGGCTGCCGGGAACGCCTGCCGAATCCAGTCGCCGATGACGGGCGGACCGACGAGCGGCATGTCGCCGACGATCTCCGCACCGTGTTCCCGGTTGTGGAGGTACGGAGCGGCCCGGTGACGGTCGTCTTCGGCTCCGGGACGCCTGCCACCGCCCGGTACGCCGGCGGGCGGCATCCCCGCCGGGCGCTGGGCGACCGGCCCGGCCGGAGACGCCGGTGTCGGGGTGCCGGCAGTCGGGGTTGCCGGCGTCGGAGTGGCCGGCAGGGCAGACAGCGGTGGCGCAACCGCCCCGGGCGACAGGAAGGCGGGGACGGCCGTCGAGGCCGGGACATCCGCTCCGGCTCCGGCACCACTCCCCGACGCTCCGGCGCGGGACCCGGACTCCGCGGTGCCGTCGGCGCCCGCGGCGTGCGATCCCGGTGTCGCCGCACCCCGGGTCGTCGACTCTGGTGTGGCCCGGCCTCCGCGCAGCAGGCCGTCGGACCCGTCGGTGCTGCCGCGGCCCGAGGCACCCGAGGGCGGACCTCCCGACCCCGACGGCGTCGACGACGGACCCGGACCTCCGCCACCCGGAGGCGGGCCGACGGCGCCGACCGGTGCCGGCACGCCGGACGGTGCGGGGCGGCCGAAGTCGCCGGCATCGACGGTGTTACCCGCCTGACCCCGCGCGGCGTCGGACCCCGAGCCCCCGGTTCCGGGGCCACCACCCGTTGCCGCGCCCGGGAGGCCTGCGGTGACTCCGTTGGCGCCGGTCGGGTCGTGCGGGAGGGAGTGCTGCAGTCCGATCATCGGTGACGAGTAGGCACCCGTCATGGTGCGATCGGCCTCATGCCGCACCGAAGGCGCGTCCTCGGGATTGTCTCGGATGTGCTGCTGCAACTCGCGCAGCCGCCCCTCCTGACCGCGGGCCGACCCGAGGATTCCCGTCGCGCTCGTCAGCGCGTCACCGATCCGGCTCGCGGTGTCCGACGTCGCCGTCAGATCGGCGGACAGCGACCGGCCGGCTTCCAGTGCCGCGTCGGAGGCCACCCCGAGCATGCCGTCGCCGAACATCGCCTGCATCCGTTCGGCTGCCCGCCGGACGGACTCGATCGCCTTCAGGATCGTCTCGACGTCACCGCGCGCGCGTCCCGGTTCCATGGTGCTCAGGACATCGAGGATCTCGTCGATGCTCATGCCCGCCCACTGTGTGCGGTCGCCGCCGAACATGCGCTCGTTGCGGCTGCCGTAGGTGTTGTAGGACTTCTCCGGCGAGGTCACGACACCCCCTTGGTCGCTGGCCGGGACGAACGAATTCGTCCGACCCTACCGTGGCATCGCCTGCCGCGGTGAACACCGGCACCGCCTGTGCACAGCGGCGGGCTCTGTCTCAGTCCAGGTCGTCGTGGCGGACCAGCTGGCGCGCCGCCTCGGTGATCGACCCGGTCAGCGACGGGTACACCGAGAAGGTCTGGGCGAGGTCGCCGACGGTGAGCTTGTTCTGCACCGCGAGGGCGATGGGCAGGATCAGCTCGGAGGCGTTCGGTGCCACCACGACTCCGCCGATGACCACGCCCGTGGCCGGCCGGCAGAAGATCTTCACGAACCCGCGGCGCAGGCCGCTCATCTTGGCGCGCGGGTTGGTGGCCAGTGGCAACATCACGGTGCGGGCCGGGTACTCACCGGTGTCGATCGCGTTCTGCGACACCCCCACCGTCGCGATCTCCGGACGTGTGAAGATCGCGGAGGCAACGGTTTTCAGCTTGATCGGGCTCACTCCCTCGCCCAGCGCGTGATACATGGCGATGCGGCCCTGCATGGCCGCGACCGATGCCAGCGGGAACAGCCCGGTGCAGTCGCCGGCCGCATAGATACCGGCGACCGACGTACGCGACACCCGGTCGACCTCGATGTATCCACCCTTGCCGACGGTCACGCCGGCGCGATCGAGGCCCAGGTCCGTGGTGTTCGGGACCGAACCGACGGTCATCAGCACGTGACTGCCGGTGACTGTCGAGCCGTCGGCCAGATGCGCGGTGACCGAGTCACCGTGGCGCTCGACCTTGTCGGCGCGGGCGTGTTTCACGAGTTCGACGCCGCGCTCGGCCAGCGCGTCCTCGAGCACCAGCGCGGCGTCCTCGTCCTCGTGCGGGAGCACACGGTCGCGGCTCGACACCAGCGTCACCTTGACGCCCAGTTCGGTATAGGCGTGGACGAACTCGGCGCCGGTGACGCCGGAACCGATGACGATGAGGTGTTCGGGGAGTTGCTCGAGGTCGTATAGCTGACGCCAGGTGAGGATGCGCTCCCCGTCGGGGCGGGCATCGGGCAGGACGCGGGGCGAGGCGCCCGTCGCCAGCAACACCACATCGCCGTCGTAGCGTTCGGTGGTTCCGTCGGCGAGGGTCGCGACGACGCTGTGGGTCGACACGCCCACCTGCCGCTCGTCGAGCATCGCGCTACCGGCGACGAGTTTGACGCCTTCGCTGATCAGCCGGGAGCGGATGTCCGCGGACTGGGCGAATGCCAGATCGCGGACCCGCTGGTGAATCTGCGGGAGCGTGACCGACGTGTCGTCGGTCTTGATGTTGATACCCAGGTCGACAGCGCGCCGGACCTCGGTGCGGATGCCGGTGGACGCGATGAAGGTCTTGGACGGCACGCAGTCCCACAGCACACAGGCACCGCCGATCCCGTCCGAATCGATCACCGTGATGTCGGCGCCGTAGGCGGCCGCCGCGAGCGCCGCCTCGTAACCCGCAGGTCCACCGCCGATGATGACGATCCTGGTCACTGTCACTCCTGTTCCCATGCCGGTTCGTCGCGGCGTCCTTCGTGGGGATGCTGCGCCCGGCTGCGTGTTGTAGCTGAACGAACTGCTCGCTGCTGGATTTCTCGGGTCGGACCGGCTGATGTCCGACGGGTCGGTGGAGGTCGCGGGGGTGATGCAACCTCGGTCGGGCGAGAGGGTCGACCCCGTTCGCGCCGCCTACCAAACTAGTCGTGCGCGGGTGACGTTGTGAACGTGGTCGCACACCGGCGCCGACGGCGTGCCGTACATCACTCGAAGCGCGGCTCGGCTCCCGTGCGGCCCGGGTCACACCCGAGCGACGGGCGTCGGTGTCGCCTTCCGGACTCGGCGACGACCATCTAGGCTCCATCCGTGCCCATCTATGCCGCCTACGGATCCAACATGCATCCCGACCAGATGGCCGAGCGCGCTCCGCACTCGCCGATGTCGGGCACCGGATGGCTTCGTGGCTGGCGTCTGACCTTCGGCGGCGGCGACATCGGCTGGGAGGGGTCACTGGCCACGGTCACCGAGGACCGCGACGACCCCGACGCCCGGGTGTTCGTGGTGCTGTACGACGTCACCACCGAGGACGAGGACCTCCTCGATCGGTGGGAGGGTTCCGAACTCGGCATCCACCGCAAGATCCGGGCTCGCGTCGACACCGCGGACGGCCCGGTCCTCGCCTGGCTGTATGTCCTCGACGCCTTCGAGGGCGGGCTCCCGTCGGCGCGCTACCTCGGGGTCATGGCCGAGGCGGCCGAGATCGCGGGTGCACCCGCGGAGTACGTGCAGGACCTGCGGTTGCGCGAGTCGCGGAACGTCGGGCCCGGCCCGGGTCCCGCGGAATAGCCGACGCCACCCCGGCGAGCCTCGGCTCGCTAGCCTGCCGCGCTCGTCGCGTTCAGCACTATCCCGGCGAGTGCGCGGACGCCGATCGCGAGGGCACGTTCGTCGAGATCGAAGTTCGGCGCGTGCAGGTCGACCTGCGGACCGAATCCGTCCCACACGCCCAGGCGGGCCATCGCCCCCGGCACGTGTTCGAGATACCAGGAGAAGTCCTCACCACCCGGCGACTGCGGTGTGTCCGCGACGGCGTTGGGTCCGATCGCGGCGACCGATCGCTCGAACATCGCGACCGCGATCTCGTCGTTGACGACCGGTGGCACCCCGCGGAAGTACGAGAGGTCATAGCGGACGCCGAGCGGTGCGAGCAGTTCGCCGACGACGCTGCGGACGAGCGGTTCGAGCTCGGCCCAGGTGGCGTGGTCGCCGGTGCGGACCGTCCCGCGCATGCGCCCTTCCTGCGGGATCGCGTTGGCCGCGCTGCCGGCGTTGGCGGCACCCCACACCATCACGGTCCCCGACCGCGGGTCGACGCGTCGTGACAGCACCCCGGGCAATCCGGTGATCACGGTGCCCATCGCGTAGATCAGGTCTCCGGTCAGATGCGGCCGCGACGTGTGCCCGCCGGCGGAGTGCAGTTGCAAGTCGATGTGGTCGGCCGCGGAGGTCAGGGGGCCGGACCGCAGACCGACCGTGCCGACCGGCAGGCGCGGATCGCAGTGCAGCGCGAAGATGCGCCCGAGACCGCTGGTCACCCCGGCGTCGATGGCGTCGAGGGCACCGCCGGGCATGACCTCTTCGGCGGCCTGGAAGATGAGGCGGACGCCGACGGGCAACGGCTCGGCCGCGGCGAGGAGTTTGGCGACGCCGATCAGGATGGCCGTGTGCGCGTCGTGCCCGCACGAATGCGATGCCCCCTCGACAGCCGAGGTGAACGGCAGGCCGGTGTGTTCGGTGACGGGCAGGGCATCCATGTCCGCTCGCAGTGCGATCCGGGGCTCACCGACGGGCCCCAGATCGCACACCACGCCGGTGCCCAACGGGAGTCGGCGCGGGTCGAGTCCGGCGGCGGTCAGTTCGCTCATCACCAGCTCGGTGGTGCGCACCTCCTGCCGGGACAGCTCGGGGTGCGCGTGGATCTCGCGCCGCCACGCGATGAGATCGGTGCCGTGCTCGGCGAGCCATGCGTCGATCGGATCGTCCGCCGCGGCGAAGCCCGCTCCCACGGCCGACATCAGAAGACCCCGGGCGGTGTCGGACGCGCGAGATCGTCGAGCAGCGGTGCGCGCAGTCCGCGTTTGATGAGTGCGAGGTTGGGACCGACGGTCGCGGCGCGAGCGCCGGCGAGCTCGGCTGCCCGTGCCGTGAGGTGCTCGGCGTCGACGGCCTCGTCCACGATCCCCGCGCCGACCGCGTCGTCGGCGCCGTATCGCCGACTCGTGTACATCGCCTCGGTCGCGGTGCGATCGGTCAGGCGGGTGCGCAGCAATGTGGCCATCCCCCGGGTGAACGGCATGGTGAGGGCGGCCTCGGGCAGCGACCAGAATCCGCGTTCGGTGCGCATCAGCACGTGGTCGGTGCACAACGCGAGCATGGCGCCGGCACCGAACGCGTGTCCGTTGATCGCGCTGACCGTGGGCACCGGCAGCGTGAGCACCTTCGCATACAGGGCATGGACGCGGTCGAGATACCCGGGCAGCTGATCGGGGGCGGTGAAGATGTGGTCGGTGTCCAGTCCGTTCGAGAAGAACTTCCCGGTGGCGGTGATCACGAGCGGACGTGACGGGGCGGCCACGATCTCGTCCAGCAGCCGGTCCACCTCGTCCAACCATTCCACCCGGAAGCGGTTCTCCGGATTGGACTCGCTGATCTCCTCCCCGTGCGTTCCGAGATGGAGTTCGACGACGTCCCCGGCATCGTTCAGAAATGGCATGTCCCGACCTTATCGCCCCCGGTCTCGTCGCCGCCGACCCGATCGGTCGGCGCGCTGCGTTCGTACGGCCGTCCGGCCTGGGGAACGGTTTAGGGTTGGCGCATGGACCCCACCGCCGACGCAGACGCCGCAGCCATCGTCGCCGCGGCCACGATCGCCGCCGAGACCGATGCCGCTGCACACGATGTGGCCGTCATCCTGGGGTCGGGGTGGTCGCCCGCGGCCGAGGCCTTCGGGCGACCGATCCGCTCGTTGCCGATGGCCGAGATCCCCGGGTTCACTCCGCCCAAGGCCGCCGGCCACGGCGGTGTGGTCCACTCGGTGCGGATCGGTGATCGGCGGGTCCTGTTGATGCTGGGCCGCATTCACGCCTACGAGGGGCACGACCTCGCCCGCGTGGTCCACCCGGTCCGCACCGCGGCGGCGGCCGGTGTCCACACCGTCGTGCTCACCAACGCGGCGGGCGGACTGCGCGCGGACATGTCGGTCGGACAACCCGTCCTCATCTCCGATCACCTGAACCTCACGGCCCGCTCCCCTCTTGTCGGCGCTCAGTTCGTCGACCTGGTCGACGCGTATTCACCGCGGCTGCGTGACATCGCGAGCGGAATCGACGCGGGTCTCGCGGAGGGTGTGTACGCCGGATTGCCCGGCCCGCACTACGAGACACCCGCCGAGATCCGGATGCTGCGGACGATGGGCGCCGACCTGGTCGGTATGTCGACCGTGCACGAGACCATCGCCGCCCGAGCCGCCGGCCTCGACGTGCTCGGGATCTCGCTGGTCACCAACCTCGCAGCCGGAATGACCGGCGAACACCTGAGCCACGCCGAGGTTCTCGAAGTGGGACGCGCGTCGGCGGCCCGGATGGGCGAACTGCTGGCACAGATCATCGGCGAGCTGTAGGACCGCACCGACTTCCGGCCGGGCCGAACCGAAGGAGCGACATGAGCTATCCACCGAGCGGTGGCGGCTACCCGCAGGGCGGTTACCCATCGGGCCCGGTGCCACCCGGACCGCCTCGATCACCGTGGTCGTCGCCCGCTGTGCTGGTGGCGATCGGCGCGGGCGTGCTCCTGGTGGTCGTGGGCGTGCTCGCGGCGCTGTTGCTGATCCCCACCGACGACGAGTCCGCGGACCGCGACACCGCTGATGGCGGACAACCGTCGGCATCGACCTTCACGAGCACCGTCACCCGATCGGCCGAGACGACCACCACCACGACGACTCCCACCACGACAACGCCGACACCCGACCGTCCCACCCCCACCGTCGCGGGGGCGGACTGGCAGGGGTTCACCACCGGCCCACGCTGCAACGCCGCGGGCGACCCGGCCGTCGTCGTGGGACAGACCTCACGATCGCGCGTCGTCATCTGCCAGGTCGGCACTCAGACAGGCCGTTGGTACTACAAGGGCGCTGCTCCGGAGGGTGGGATCGAGTTGCAGTTCCCGACCCGCACCGGCGACACCTTCGAAGCGCGCAACGGCGCTGTTCGTTACCTCGTCTCGCCGACGAGCCTCACCATCGTCGAAGGCGGCACCGTGCTCACCGAGGAACCCATGCTGGCCTACTGGTCGCTGCCCGGCTGAGCTTCCGAGACCGACTGGCCTCTCAGATCAGAGCTGTCGCGCCCTGCTGACGCAAAGATCTTCTCTGCGCTCTGGAGAAACACTGTGGAGTTGTCAAGGGACGGTTGCGGTCCCGAGGGGGCTCGGGTGCGGAAGGTGCTACGCGAAAGTGTGGGGTCAGGCGGCGTCGTCGAGTCGCTTGGTGCGCCGGTTGTAAGCCGGCAACGGACGGCGCCGTGGGTCGACGGTGGCAGGCGGCACGAGCCAGGGGTGTCGGTCGTAGCCGAGAATGATGTCCCAGCCGTGGTGGTGGACTTGGGTGTGGCAGCGTTGGCAGAGCAGGCAGCCGTTGTCGAGGTCGGTGGGGCCGCCGTCAGCCCAATGCCGCACATGGTGAACCTGGGTATGCGACGGCGGCGCACCGCATTTGACGCAGCAGGAGTCTCGGACGATTACGGCTTTGCGCAAGTGTGCCGGGAACAGTCGGTTAGTGCGCCCCATCTGTAGTGGTACCCCCTCATCGTTGAGGACGACCTCGGCGAGAGATCCGTCGCAGGACAGCCGTTTCGCAGTGGCCTGACTGACCGACCCTGTCCACGGCAGGGTTGCCGGGTCGGCGCCGGTGGCGGGGATGGTCAGCATCAGTTGCGTGCGGGGACTGCTGATGCTGTCGATGCTCGCGCCGAGAGCAGCCTGGTCGAGGATCAACTCGAAGGCGTCGGCGCGGCGTTGCTCGGCGGTGCGTCGGTCGTCGGTGCCGTCGGGTTCGGTTCGTGGGCAGGAACGTTCGTCGATCATGGCCAGGAACTTCTCGCCGACGACTTGGGTGAGGTCGGCGCGGATGTCGATGCGGCCGTCGTCGGTGGTGTGGACGTTGACTGTGTTGAGGGATGCGTCGTCCGCCGCGGGGATGCCGCTGTCGACTGCTTCGGCCAGTGTGTTGGCGATCGTGCGGGCGTGTTCAAGCACCTGTGCCGGTGTCGCCCCGGAGAGTGCTCGGCCGAGGAGTTCGGTCTCGCACTCGGAGCGATCGTCGTCGGAAATGGCTGTCGCCGAGCGTTTGTCGATGTGATTCATTCCTCGAACAATGGCGTAGACGACTTCCGACGACAAGCGTCCGTCGGCGGCGTGACGTGCCAGGGCGGGCAGCGTGTGCAGGCCGTCGACGCTGCGCATGATGCGTGAGGCGACAGCTGGCGCGTGTCCCATCTCGATCAAGAGCTGCCGGGTGGTGCCACCTGCCTTGTGTGCGACTTCGAGTTCGTCGAGTTGTGCTGTGTGGGTGGTGATCTGGTGTTCGACGGTGTTGCGGATCAACCGGATCACGTTCAGTGCGTCGAATGTCGCTGTGCCCGTGGGGTCCTCGGCGGGCGGGGTGGTCTCGATGAGCTGATCGAGGAGGCTGGTGAGCTCTGGCATGGGCCCAAGTACATGAACATTCGTGGCTCTTCTGACGTCGAAGTGGGTTCCTTTTCGCGAGCCTAACGCACGCAACGCCCAGTCTCGCTTAGGTTTTGATTTGCGAAGAACAAGACCAAAGGAGTGGGCGTTGCGCACTGTCAGAGTACTGCAGAAGTTGCTCGGAATCGAGCGTGCCCGTGTTGTGGGTGTCAGGTTCGATGAGGATGACCGCGGGCAGATGGTGGTCGTGTCGCTGGAACTGCACAAGAACGCACGATCACGGTGCCCGCAATGTAAGAAGCGCTGCCCTGGTTACGATCAACCTGCGGCGCCGCGACGGTGGCGACATCTCGACATGGGCGGTTGGCGGTGCTTCCTCGAGTTGCCCGCCAAGCGTGTGCAGTGTCCTCGCCATGATGTGAAGACTGAGTTGGTTCCGTGGGCACGTCCGGAAGCGAAGATGACCAGGGCGTTCGACGACACCGTCGCATGGCTGTGCGCGCACGCCCCGATGACCGCGGTCAGTGCCTATCTGCGGGTCTCCTGGCGGACGGTATCTCGTATCGTCGAGCGCGTGGTCGACGACCATGTCGGACTCACTAAACGCTTGAACGGGTTGCGGCGCATCGGTATCGATGAGATCGCCTATCGCAAGGGCCGCCGGTACCTGGTTGTCGTGGTCAATCATGACACAGGTCAGTTGGTATGGGCGGGTGAGGGCGCCAAAAAGGAGACGATCGAGCGGTTCTTTGATGAACTGGGTGATGTGCGCGCACGCAGGATCACCCATATCAGTGCTGATGGCGCCGAGTACATCGGTGCGGTCCTCGCCGAGCAGGCGCCGGGGGCGTACTGGTGTATGGACCCATTTCATGTGCTGCAGTGGGTCAATCAGGCGTTGGACCGGTGCCGGTCTCGGGTGATGAGTCGGATAGCCGGCTTGTCGAAGGTGGAACGTGGCCGGTTGAGGTGGGCGTTGTTGAAGAATCCTGACAGCCTCACCGAGAACCAGGAGCGGTTGCAGTCCATCGTGGTCAGCGATGCCAACAGTGTGCTGGCCCGTGCGTATCAGATGAAAGAAGAGATACGGCACATACTTTCAGGTGCCTACTTGTCATGTTGGGCGCCGTTGCGGCGGTGGTTGAAGAAGGCGGAGGCTTGTGACATACCAGAGATTCGCACCCTGGCGCCGAGTATCCGTAAACGTGAGGTCCAGATCTTTAACGCGGTCGAGTGTCAGATGAGCAATGCGCGAGTCGAAGCAACGAACTGCCATCTGCGGTCATTGACAAAGCGGTCGTACGGATTTCACACTCCCGACGCTTTGATCGCGATGGCGAACCTCACCAGGGGCGGCGCATGCCCAGAACTCCCACATCGAAACTGACCGAAAACCGCCCACTTTCAGATCAGGAGATCCACATTCGTTCGATTTCGAGGAGTTTCCACAAGCCCGGAATCGCGAAATATTCGACTGTGCAGGCGATTTCGTCGACTGAGCGTCGATTTTCGTCGACTGTGCGTAAACCGTTGACAGTGGTGAACTTCAGTCACACCAGTTTCGAATTTTGACCCAGCAGCGGCGACCCGTCGTTGACTCTGCAACGCCCGCCTCGCCTCCCCGAGCACCGCGTGAAGCCGCCGACGCCCCCGCCGAACTCGGCGCACATCTCGAACCGCAACTACGAGTAGCGCGGACCGAACTGCCGGTCGCCCGCGTCACCGAGCCCCGGCACGATGTAGTTGACCTCGTTGAGGCCGTCGTCGACCGCGGCCACCACGAGACGGCACGGATGTCCCGAATTCTCGAGCGCGGCAACACCTTCAGGAGCCGCCACGACGCAGACCGCGGTGATGTCGGTGGCGTTGCGGGCAACCAGGAGTTCGATCGTGTGAAGCATCGAACCGCCGGTGGCGAGCATCGGATCGAGGACGAACACCGGCCGCCCCGCCAGATCCTCCGGCAGCGACTCGAGATAGGGCACCGGCTGCGCGGTCTCCTCGTCACGTGCGAGACCCACGAAACCGACATGCGCCTCGGGGACCATCGCGTGGGCCTGCTCGACCATGCCGAGCCCCGCACGCAGCACCGGCACCAGGAGAGGCGGGGACGCCAGCCTCGACCCCGTGTGCGACGTCATCGGCGTGTTGATCGCGACATCGGCGCGCGGCGCATCGGCGAGCGCCTCGTAGATCAGCATCTGAGTGAGGTCGGACAGCGCCGCCCGGAATCCGGCGTTGTCGGTGGTCTCGTCACGCATCGTGGTCAGACGCGCGGCCGCGAGGGGATCGTCGACGATCAGGGACTCCATGCCCATCACCCTATTTCCTCGGTGACGATCGCGTGCCTCTTGGGCGTGGCCGGCCCCGCCCGATCTCTCGCGCGTGCGAAACTCGATGGAACCCAACTCGGCCGCGCCGCGTCAGAATCCCATGAGCCCGTCCTCCCCGCACCCTGATCCTGCCCCCGCCCGTCCAGGCCTCGCGGCCGGCAACCGGCTGTCCGTCGATTCGACTGCGTTGCACGATTTCTCCGATACACATCGCACGAACGCCCGGATGCTCGACAGTGACGCCGGGGTCGACGACACCGGGATGGTCGACCTGGCCATCACCTTCGGACTGATCGGAATCGAGTTCCTCGCCGCCGTCGTCGAGTTCCTCGAGCTTCATCGCCGGAATGTCGCTGCCGCCGCGGCACGCGAGGAACGCGTCGGACTGACCACGAGTTCTGCCGCGACGTCCTACGCCGACTGTGACTGCGCGGCCGCCGACGGAATCACGGCACAAGGCGGGCTGACGCTGTGATCCCCGTCGAGCTCCTCATCGAACCGTTGCGTCAGCTGGTGGCCGCGCTGGGCACCGGCGTCCTGGCACCGGGCAACCCCGCGGAACGGGTCCGGGCCGACGCGTCCACCGTCGAGGAGGTGCGCCGCCGATCGGTGTCGGCCACCGAATCCGTCCACACCCGATGGGACGGGGCGGGGTCGGCCGGGGCCGATGCCGCGACCACGGCGATCCGGCAGCAGCTCGCCGAGGTCACCGGGTGCGCCACCGAGTTCGGCCGGCTCGTCGAAGACGCGAGTCGCACCGTCCACGCCGCGGCGACCGGGCTGACCGGACTCGTGGACTCCCTGGAGCGTCATGTGCGCGGCCTCGCCGGTGGACTGGCCACTCCGGCAGGACTTCTCGCGATCCTGCCGATCGCCGTCGAGCACCTGGGCCGGGGCGTGGAGATCGTGACCCGCGCCCGAGCCGAGCTCGGCTCGGACACCGAGGCGATGACCGGCCTCGCCCGGCGAACGGCGCCCGCCGAGGTCACCGGTGTCGCGAGCGGCCTCGAGCAGCTGTCGACGGCGCCCACCCCCGGCGGCATCCCGATCACTCTGCCCGATGGTTCGGTCGCATACGCACCGAATCAACGGGCGGCCACGGCGGTGCGTGCCGCGCTGAGTCAGCGCGGCGTCCCTTATGTATGGGGCGGCACCACTCCGGACGGATTCGATTGCAGCGGCTTCACCCAGTGGGCCTACCGCCAGGCCGGACTCGAGCTGCCCCGGCTCGCGCAGGAGCAGGACACCGCCGGAGTCCCGGTCTCGCGGGCGCACCTCCAGCCCGGGGACCTCGCGGTGTGGTCCGGTCACGTCGCGATGTACATCGGTAACGGTCAGATGGTCGAAGCCGGTGACCCGGTGGGCGTCTCGCCGGTACGGACCTCGAACCTCGACCAGGCGTTCGAGGGCTTCTTCCGTCCACGCTGAGAGCCGGGTGACGCTCGATCCACCAAGCCGGTGCGATGAGTTCATCGAAATGTCGTCGGCGCACCATCGACCGTCTGTGGGGGCACTACTGGATTCGCCGCCGACAATCGCTAGGCTGTGTCCCCATGGCCGGAGACATCGTCCCGATTGAGCTCGGACTCACCGACGGAAACAGCTTCACCCTGTGGGCACCCCGCTGGCGTGAGGGCGATGACGAGTGGGAGGCCTTCCTCGGACTGGACGAGGATCTGTATGTCCTGCCCGGCGTCGCCGAGCTCGCCGCGTTCATCCGGACCAACGAGGACAACGACCTCGTCGAACATCCCGCGTGGTCGACGGTGGTCGGACTGCAGGCCGAAGAACTGGTTCCCGACGAGCGTCACAGCTATGACCTCGTGGGCGTGCCCGAGCTCGCCGCCGAGGACCCGACCCCGGAGGTCATCGCCGAACTCGAGGACGCACTCGAGATCGTCCGCATCCTCGGCGAGGTCTGCGAACTGACGCCGGTCACCAAGTTCTTCAACGGCAACCCGATCCTGGGCGCCGTCACCACGGGCACCCGCAACTTCGACGGCCGCGAGGGCACCGACCTCTGGGTACGCATCGGCCGGCTGATCGCCAAGCACTGGGACGACGTGCTCGACGCCATCGACGGGGTCATCAGCACGCCGAAGGTCGACGCCAAGGCCGTCGAGACCGCGGAGGCCGAGCTGGAGGCCGCCGCATCCGCAGAGGACGAGGACGAGCCCACCGACGACGACATCGAGATCGTCGGTGCCACCGACACCGACGACGAGCCCGCGGAGTCCGACGACGACCTCGAGGACGACGACAAGGACGAACAGGCTGACGACGACTACGACGACGACGATTTCTGGGCGTCGGTCGGCATCGACCCGGTCAAGATCGTCACGAGCGCGAACGAATACCTGACACTCCGGTGCTACCTCGGCGACGATCCGGTCTTCCTCGGCAGCAAGGGCAAGATCTTCGTGTTCACCTCGGCGCGCGCACTGTCGCGGTTCCTCGCCGACGACAACACGCACGACCTCGCCGAGCTGTCCACGTTCGACGAGGTCCGCACCGAGGCCACCAACGGCTCCCTGGAATTCGACGTCATCGACGACAACGTCTACGTGCTGCCGGGGCTCGCCGACGACATCGCCGACGGTCCGCGTCGCATGGATCGTGACCAGCTCGACCTCGCCGTCGAATTGTTCACCGACGCGGCCGACTATGCCGGTGACGACACGGTCACCGAAGCCCTCGGCACCACCACCCCGCTGGGATGGTTCGTGGACTACACGGTCAACCCCGACCCCAAGCGCATGGCGCCGAGCGGCCCGTTCGACAACGAGGCCGAGGCGTGGCGCGCACTCGAGCACGACTTCGAGGCCCGCCTGACCAAGAAGGGCTGACGGGCCGGTCGGCTCCCGTTGCCACGCCGGCCACGACGGTGCTGCTCAGCCGAGCAGCACCGCGTAGCCGGGCTTGATGACGTCGTCGATGAACGCCAACCGCTCGTCGAAGTGGATGAACGCCGATTTCATCGCGTTCACGGTGAACCGTTCGAAATCTGCCCAGCCGTATCCGAACTGATCGGCGAGCAGACCGAACTCCTTGCTCATCGTGGTGTC
The DNA here is from genome assembly GCF_057770005.1 of Gordonia sp. G4. NCBI lineage: Bacteria > Bacillati > Actinomycetota > Actinomycetes > Mycobacteriales > Gordoniaceae > Gordonia > Gordonia sp. G4. The sequence continues at coordinate 3,427,524 of NZ_CM173442.1, read as the reverse complement.
GGACATGAGCCGGTTGTCGGTGTTGACGGTGACGCGGAATCGCAACCGTGCCAGCACGTTGAACGGATGCTCGGCGAGTGAACCGACCGCGCCGGTCTGGACATTCGAGCTCGGGCACAGTTCCAGCGGAATCCGCTTGTCCCGCACGACGTTCGCCACCTGTCCCAGCTTCGCGCCGGCGAACGACCCCGCCGCGAGATCGACCCCGGCGGGGAGTTCGATGTCGTCGAAGACGCGGACGCCGTGGCCCAGTCGGTCCGTCCCGCAGAAACCGATGGCTTCGTGGATCGACGGAAGGCCGAACGCCTCGCCCGCATGGATCGTGAACGGTGCGCAATTGGCTCGCATGTACTCGAACGCATCGAGGTGACGGGTCGGCGGATGTCCGGCCTCGGCACCGGCGATGTCGAAGCCCACGACGCCCCGCTCGCGGTAGCGGACCGCCAGCTCGGCGATCTCGCGCGACCGGGCGGCATGGCGCATCGCGGTGACCAGACAACGCACGGTGATGCTCCGGCCCTGCTCCGCCGCGACGGCCTCCCCCTCGGCGAACCCCCGCAACACGGCCTCGACGACCTCACCGAGCTCCAGGCCACCTTCGAGATGCTGCTCGGGCGCGTAACGGACCTCGGCGTAGACGACACCGTCTGCGGCGAGATCCTCCACGCACTCCCGCGCCACGCGTTGCAGAGCGCCGGCGGTCTGCATCACCGCGACCGTGTGGGAGAAGGTCTCGAGGTAGCGCTCGAGCGAGCCGCTGTCGGCCGCCCGGCGGAACCACTGCCCCAGTGTCTCGGCGTCGTCGATCTGCCTGCCGTTCTCGTCCGACGGCAGGTCCTCGTAACCCACCTCGTGGGCCAGTTCGAGGACCGTCGCAGGCCGGAGTCCGCCGTCGAGGTGGTCGTGCAGCAGCACCTTCGGGGCGAGGGAGATGTTCGCCGGGGTCAGCGTCGTCATGGAGTGAACCTAACGCGGTCGATGATCAGTGGTCGGGTGCCCGCGCCGACCGCGTGTCCAGGGGCGTCGGGTTCGACCGTCGCCGCCCCGGCCAGACACGAGCGCGCGCCGGCGATCCGGCCCTCATCCTGCGTGTGCAGGGTGAACAACGGTTGACCGGCCCGCACACGATCCCCCGGTTTCGCATGGATGATCACTCCGGCCTCGGCCGCGACCGCCTCCCCCGGTTTCGACCTGCCACCCCCGAGTCGCCATGCGGCGTCGCCCACCGCGCGCGCATCCATCTGGGTGACGACACCGTCACGCGCCGCGGTCACGGTGTCGTGATGGCGCGCCCGCGGTAGCGGCGCGTCCGGGTCGCCGCCCTGCGCGGCGATCATCGCCCGCCAGGTGTCCATCGCCCGGCCGTCGGCGAGGTGGGTTGCCGGATCGGCGTCGACGAGCCCCGCGGCGTCGAGCATCTCCCGAGCCAGGGCCAGGGTGAGCTCGACGACGTCGGCGGGCCCACCGCCCGCGAGGACCTCCACCGACTCGGCCACCTCGACGGCATTGCCGACCGCGAGTCCGAGCGGTGTGCCCATGTCGGTGATCACGGCACGGGTGTCGACACCGGCGTCGTGACCGAGTTCGACCATCGTCGACGCGAGTTCGCGCGCGTCGCTCTCCTCGGGCAGGAAGGCACCCGAACCGGTCTTGACATCGAGGACCAGCGCACCGGTCCCCTCGGCGATCTTCTTGCTCATGATCGACGAGGCCAGCAGCGGAATGGATTCGACCGTTCCGGTGACGTCGCGCAGTGCGTAGAGCTTGCGGTCGGCCGGCGCCAGGTCGGCACCCGCGGCGCAAATGACCGCGCCGACGCGTTCGAGTTGGTCGAGCATCTCGGCCGTGCTCACCTCGGCCCGCCATCCCGGAATGGACTCCAGCTTGTCCAACGTCCCGCCGGTGTGACCGAGCCCCCGGCCGGACAGCTGCGGCACGGCGACACCGAAGGATGCGACCAGCGGTGTGAGCGGGAGGGTGATCTTGTCACCGACGCCGCCGGTCGAGTGCTTGTCGACGGTCGCGAGCGTCTTCCCGTTCCGTCGCAGACCGGACAAATCCATCCGCCGCCCGCTGTCGATCATCGCGTGCGTCCAGGACGCGATCTCCCGGCGATCCATACCGCGCAGGTACACCGCCATCAGCAGTGCCGACATCTGTTCCGGCGCCACCTCGCCACGGGTGTAACCGTCGACCATCCACGCGATCTGCGCGTCGCTGAGTTCGTGTCCGCCGCGCTTGGTGGCGATGACCGACACCGCGTGGATGATCTCGCGGTCCTCGACCGTCATGAGCGGACCGCGTCGAGATCGTCGGGTCCGAAGGCGTCCGGGAGCAGATCCGCGAGCGGCCGGGGACCCTGCGGATGGTCGACGAGGAGCCCGCGCCCGCCGTGTTCGAGGAGCACCTGCCGGCACCGGCCGCACGGCATCAGCACCGCCCCGCGCGAGTCGCAGACGCTGACCGCCCGCAAAGCCCGGTCGCCGCCGTTCACCAGGGCCGCGACCAGCGCCACCTCGGCGCAGATACCCAGCCCATATGAGACATTTTCCACATTGCAACCAGCGATGACACGCCCCTCGGCGGTGATCCCGGCAGCCCCCACCGGGTACTGCGAGTACGGCGCGTAGGCGCGTTCGATCATTGATTTGGCCTTGTCCCGCAACGTATTCCACTCGATTTCAGCAACCACGTGAATCTCCTGTCGCACGGCGTCACCGGCCGTTCATCTGGATTTCATCACCGCAAAGCTTGGGTAAGGCAAACCTAAGTCGTAATGTCTTGTCGCTCAGATCGGTTCGGGCAATTTACCACCGGAATGGGCATGGGTTTAGAGTCTCTTCCTATGGGTCCATGGTCGAGTCGGAGCATGCCGATTCGACGCGTCCATCGACGATGTTGGAGGCCACTTTCCCGATGAGCACCTCGACCGAAGTCGCACCCGACCCGGTGCGCAGACGATCTCTTTATCGCGGCGATCCCGGCATGTGGTCGTGGGTCCTGCACCGCATCACCGGCGTCACGATCTTCTTCTTCCTGTTCGTACACGTGCTGGACACCGCGGTCATCCGCGTCGACCCGAATCAGTACGACGCGATCATCGAGACCTACAAGACGCCGATCATCGGCCTCATGGAGATCGCCCTGGTCGCCTGCGTCCTGTTCCACGCCTTCAACGGTGTGCGCCTGATCCTCGTGGACTTCTGGTCCAAGGGACCCAAGTACCAGCGGCAGATGCTGTGGGTGGCCATGACCCTGTTCGTCATCGCCTTCGGGGCCGGCACGGTCCGCCTGCTGCAGATCCTGTTCAGCCACCTGTAGGAGACACCAGAGATGACCACCTCGGAAGCCACCGGTGTCGCCAAGACCCTCGGCACGCAACACGACCGTCCCGCGAGCCTGGACAACCCGCGCTCGCCCCGCAAGCCCAAGGGCGGCAACTTCGAGAAGAACGCATGGCTGTTCATGCGGTTCTCGGGTCTGCTGCTCGTCGTCCTGACGATCGGCCACATGTTCATCATGCTGGCCTGGGACGGCGGCGTGCACCGCATCGACGCCTCGTTCGTCGCCGCACGCTGGAGCTCGCCCTTCTGGCAGATCTGGGACCTCACCATGCTGTGGCTGGCCCAGCTGCACGGCGGCAACGGTGTGCGCACCGTCATCGCCGACTACTCCCGCAAGGACTCGACCCGTTTCTGGCTGAACGTGCTGCTCGCCGTGTCGATGATCCTCGTCCTCACGATGGGCACCTACGCCCTCCTGACCTTCGACGTCAACAGCGTCGGCTAGAGGAGACCTAGAACATGCAGGAACATCGCTACGACGTCGTCATCGTGGGCGCCGGCGGCGCCGGAATGCGCGCGGCGATCGAAGCCGCACCTCGTGCCCGCACCGCGGTACTGACCAAGCTCTACCCGACCCGCAGCCACACCGGCGCGGCCCAGGGTGGCATGTGCGCGGCACTCGCCAACGTCGAGGAAGACAACTGGGAGTGGCACACCTTCGACACGGTCAAGGGTGGTGACTACCTCGCCGATCAGGACGCCGTCGAGATCATGGCCAAGGAGGCCATCGACGCGGTGCTCGATCTGGAGAAGATGGGCCTGCCCTTCAACCGGACCCCCGAGGGCAAGATCGACCAGCGGCGTTTCGGCGGTCACACCCGCGACCACGGCAAGTCCCCGGTCCGGCGTGCCTGCTACGCGGCCGACCGCACCGGTCACATGATCCTGCAGACGCTGTACCAGAACTGCGTCAAGCACGACGTCGAGTTCTTCAACGAGTTCTACGCCCTCGACATCTGCCTCACCGAGAACGAGAAGGGCGAGCAGGTCGCCACCGGCGTCGTCGCCTACGAACTCGCGACCGGCGAGATCCACGTGTTCCACGCCAAGTCGATCGTCTTCGCCACCGGCGGCTCGGGCCGCATGTACAAGACGACGTCGAATGCGCACACGCTGACCGGTGACGGCATGGGCATCATCTTCCGCAAGGGCCTCCCCCTCGAGGACATGGAGTTCCACCAGTTCCACCCGACGGGTCTGGCCGGCCTCGGCATCCTCATCTCGGAGGCGGTCCGCGGCGAGGGCGGCATCCTGCGCAATGCCGACGGTGAGCGCTTCATGGAGCGCTACGCCCCCACCATCAAGGACCTCGCGCCGCGCGACATCGTCGCCCGATCGATGGTGCTCGAGGTGCTCGAGGGTCGCGGCGCCGGGCCGAACAAGGACTACGTCTACATCGACGTGACCCACCTCGGCGAGGACGTCCTCAACGAGAAGCTCCCCGACATCACCGAGTTCGCCCGCACCTACCTCGGCGTCGACCCGGTCACCGAGTACGTGCCGGTGTTCCCGACCTGCCACTACGTCATGGGCGGCATCCCGACGAACATCAACGGCCAGGTGCTGCGCAACAACGACGAGGTCGTCCACGGCCTGTACGCCGCCGGCGAGTGCGCGTGCGTGTCGGTCCACGGAGCCAACCGCCTGGGCACCAACTCACTGCTCGACATCAACGTCTTCGGACGCCGGGCGGGCATCGCCGCGGCGGACTACGCGAACTCGGCCGAGTTCGCCGAACTCCCCGAGACGCCCACCGAGATGGTCGATTCGTGGCTCGAACTGCTGCTCAGCGACCACGGCCACGAACGCGTCGCCGACATCCGCACCGAGCTGCAGGCCTCGATGGACGCCAACGCCTCGGTGTTCCGCACCGAGGAGACCCTCAAGCAGGCGCTGACCGACATCCACCGGTTCAAGGAGCGCTACGCGCACATCCGGGTCCACGACAAGGGCAAGCGCTTCAACAGCGACCTCCTCGAGGCCATCGAACTCGGCTTCCTGCTGGAGATGGCCGAGGTGACGGTGGCCGGAGCCCTGAACCGCAAGGAGTCCCGCGGCGGTCACGCACGCGAGGACTACCCGGATCGTGACGACGTCAACTACAAGCGGCACACCATGGCCTACAAAAAGGGCACCGATCTCCTGTCAGACATCGAGTTGGACTACAAGCCGGTCGTGGAAACCCGCTACGAGCCGATGGAGCGTAAGTACTGATGACATCTGTTCTGGACAAGCCCGCGCCGTCCTCCGACGAGCCGCCGTTGCCACCGGTGCCCGACGAGGCCACCATGGTGACGCTCAAGATCTTCCGTTTCAACCCGGAGAACCCCGACGCCCAGGGCTTCGAGAGCTTCCGCGTCCCGGCGCTGCCGACGGACCGTCTGCTCAACCTGCTCCTGTATGTGAAGGGCTACCTCGACGGGACACTCACGTTCCGTCGTAGTTGCGCCCACGGTGTGTGCGGGTCGGACGCGATGCGGATCAACGGCGTCAACCGTCTCGCCTGCAAGCTCCTGATGAAGGACATGCTCCCCAAGGACAAGTCCAAGGAGATCACCATCACCATCGAGCCGATCCGCGGCCTGCCGGTGGAGAAGGATCTCGTCGTCGACATGGAGCCGTTCTTCGACGCGTTCCGCGCGATCAAGCCGTTCCTGATCACCTCGGGCAACGAGCCGACCCGCGAGCGCATCCAGAGCCAGGCCGACCGAGCTCGCTTCGACGACACCACCAAGTGCATCCTGTGCGCCTGCTGTACGACGAGCTGTCCCGTGTTCTGGACCGAGGGTTCGTACTTCGGTCCGGCCGCGATCGTCAACGCGCATCGGTTCATCTTCGACAGCCGCGACGAGGGCGCCGTCGAGCGTCTCGACATCCTCAACGACGTCGACGGTGTGTGGCGCTGCCGCACGACCTTCAACTGCACCGACGCCTGCCCGCGCGGCATTCAGGTCACCCAGGCGATCTCGGAGGTCAAACGCGCGCTGATGTTCTCGCGCTGACCCAATCGAACTTCTCTCTGCAGCCCGTCGACGGCCCGCACCCTCAGGGGTGCGGGCCGTCGTCGTCGGGGTCGATCGAGGTGATGTGCGGGCCGAAGACGCCGGCGACGATCGCCTCCGCGCTCCGCGCCTCCTCCTCGGGTTCGGCGGGCCAGAGCAGCATGCCCAGAACCGAGCGGATCACGAACCGTGCGCCCACCACGTCGTCGGGATCGACACCGATCAGATCCGCGGCCACCGCACGTACCGCCGGCGAGGACAGGACCGTCGGCGTCGCGTCGATCAGGTTCTCGGGCCGGAGGAACTGTCGGATGACCCGGTCGGCGCGTAGGGCTCGCAGGGTCTCGACGATCGCCGTCCGGGCACGCTCACGCCCCGTGAGGTCTGAGATCGAGGCCCGGATGGCATCGAGCACCGGCGCCGAGGTCGAGGCGAGCACGGACTCGATCAGCACGGCCCGTCCGCCGGCGTGGCGGTAGATCGTCGCCCTCGAGCAGTGCGCCCGGCGTCCGAGTTCGTCGAGATCGAACGCGTCGAGCCCGCGCCGGGCGATGAGTGCCGCCGCGTGCGCGATGAGGCGTTCGCGCGCGGCGTCTCGCCGTTCGCCGCCGACCAGCCAGTCCTCCGCCACCCATCCTCCGTTCTCATCATGAGACGAATCGCGCCTTGGTTGTGGCCACTCTCTGCTGGTCACGACCATACGTTGAGACATCGATCCGTGATGCTCAATCCTCCCGATCTCGACTTCCGGGAATCGCGTGCCATCGTGACCGATGTCGCCGACGCTGGTGTCATGGACACCACCGAGGACCCCACGACGTTCTACTCGCGCCTGCACACCGACTCCCCGGTGCAACGGATCGGGGACTCACCGTTCTTCGCCGTCGGCTCCTGGGACCTCATCGCCGAGGCGGTCCGCCGGCCCGAGGACTTCTCGTCGAACCTGACCGCCACGATGGTGTGGCACGACGACGGCACGGTCTCGGAGTTCCCCGTCGCCGGTCTGGGCGATGCGATGCACGTACTCGCCACCGCCGACGGTGCCCGGCACCGGGACCATCGCAAGCTCGTCATGCCGTCGGTCGCGCCGGCTCGCATCCGTGAACTCGAGCCCGGCATCCGCCGACTCCTCGACGAGTCGTGGACCGCGAATCTGCACGACGGCCGGATCGACTGGGTGAGCGCTGTCGCGCAACGGATTCCGATGGCGGTCGCCTGTGAACTGCTCGGGCTGCCGCCCGACGACCGAGCCGTCCTCACCCGGTGGGCGATCGCGACCAACGTCCTGATCGACGGGGTCATCACGCCGGAGCAGCTGACGACGGCGACCGCGGCGGTCGGCGAGTTGACGGCGTACCTGTCGGCGGCGTTGACCGGCGCCGGGAGCGGAGCGAGCGGGACCGGGTCTGCGCTGGTCGAGGTGGCCGCGCGCGTCGCGGACGGCCGTCTCGACCACGCTTCCGCCGTGATGATCTTGTTCCAACTGGTCGCCGCGGGCGCCGAGTCCACCACGAGCCTGCTGAACAGTGTCGTCTGGCTCTTGGACCGTCACCCCGAGGTCCTCGAGCGACTGCGCCGGGACCCTGATCTCATCCCGGTGTTCGTGGAGGAGACCCTTCGACTCGAGACCCCTTTCCGTGGACACTTCCGGCACGTCGTCACCGACACCACGCTCGGCGACACACACCTGCCCGCCGGCTCGCATGTCTTCCTGATGTGGGGGGCGGCCAACCGCGACCCGGCCCATTTCGACGATCCCGCCGCGATCGACCTCGACCCGGCGGCCCGCAGGTCGCACCTCGCGTTCGGCAAGGGCCTGCACCTGTGTGTCGGGGCCGCGCTGGCGCGCCTGCAGGCGCGACTGGCGGTCGAGCATCTGCTGCGCGTCGCCACGACCTTCCGGATCGATCTGGGGCAGACACAATGGGAGCCAGGGATTCTCGTGCGACGTTTCACCACGTTGCCGCTGACGGCCACCACCTGACGACGCATCCGACTATCCGAGGGAACCGATCAGCCGCTCGATGCGTCGAAGAGAGACCGAAGGCGACCGGCTGGTCGCCGTCGACCGGCGCTCGTCCACCGAAACGGAGTTTCCATGGCCCGCACCCTGCTGTTCCGGCTGCTGTTGACGTTCGCGGTGAGTGTGCTCGCGTGCCTCCTCGTCTTTGCACCGGCTGCGGCTGCGCCCACCACCGACACCCAACGGATCACGATCACGTTGACCTCCGACCGGCAGCACAACGGCGCGGCAGCCTGGACCGACGCGGACGGACGGTTGCGCACGCAGACCGATGTACCACTGACGCAACGAGATTCGCACGGGAACTGGTCGGCGTCCCTGGTGTACACCCGACTCGCGGGCGATCTTCCGCTCGATGCCCTCTTCCAGTCCGGCGGGCGTCTCGCGCGGTGCGAGATCCGGATCGACGGCAAGAAGGTCGCCGACCACACCGCACACGGCCCCCGCCCCACGAGTTCGTGCCGCACGGGTTGATCCCGGCCGGTTCACTCCGGCACCGCGTCGACGAGAGGAATGGCCGCCGGAACCGTACGCTTGCCACGTCATGAGCACGAGAACAGAGCAGGCCGGGGCCTCGCCGCAGCGACCGCGGGTCCTTGAGATCCGACACGCGGAATCCGAGCCGCCGGGCGCGTACGGTCCCGCGTTGGACGAGACCGCCGAGACGACGACCCTACGGATCTGGCGCGATCCCGCGTCGATCGATCTGACCGACTTCGACGCCATCGTCGTTCTCGGCGGCGCGATGGGAGTGGGTGACGCCGACCGCATCCCATGGATCGGCGACGAGCTCGACCTGCTCCGTCGAGCCCGTGACCGAGGTATGCCCATCTGGGGCGTCTGCCTGGGTGCGCAGATGCTGGCGGCGGCTCTGGGTGGGGAGGTGTACACCAGTGACACACCGGAACTCGGCGTGCACCGGGTGAGCCTCACCGATGCGGGGATGGCCGACCCGGTCTGGGGTGGTGCGGTCACGGCACCCACACCCCGCGAGATCGACACCGTGCAATGGCATTTCGACACCGTCATCCTGCCACCCGGGGCGACCCTGCTCGCGTCATCGGAATCCTGCGTCAATCAGCTGTTCCGCGTGGACAACTGCTATGGCGTGCAGTTCCATCTCGAGGCCGGCGGCGATCTCGTCACCGACTGGCTGTCACACCCGGATTCACGGTCCGCGGTCGCCGGGGTCCTGGGCGAATCCGCCACCGATCGTTTCCCCGGCGACGCGGCGGCGGAGGAGGGCATCACCGCGCCGATGGCGGATGCGGTGATGCGGCGGTGGTTGCGCGAGGTCGTCGGCCACGGGCGATCCCGCTGGTAACGTGCGGCCGATGACCTCGACGTGGACTCGTCGCACCGCGTGCGCGCTCGTCGCCGTGCTGACCTTCGGGGTCCTCGGCATGCTCGTGCGCACCGGCCCGGCGGTCGCCGTCCCGCTCCCGACCCCGCCGCCTGCCGTCACCACCCCGGTCACCGATCACTGTCCGCACAAGGTCGCGACGCCGCCCGCCGTCGACGAATCCGAGGTCGTCGCACCCGGATCGGCGACCCCTACTCCCCTCCCGGTTCCGACCCCGGCCCTCGGAGGTGACGCGCTGGCCGGTTGCGGCGTCATCGCCGACCCGGCCGCCGGCCCTGTTCCGCCGCGCCTGACCTCGGCGGGCTGGCTGATCGCCGACCTCGAGTCCGGGCGGGTCATCGCCGCCAAGGACCCCCACGGCCGTTACCGGCCGGCGTCGACGATCAAGGTGCTGCTCGCACTCGTCGTCCTCGACGAACTCGACCTCGCCGCACACGTCGTGCCGACCGCCGAGGACTGGAGTACCGAGGGCGACTCCTGCGGCATGGGGCCCGGCGGCATCTACACCGTCCGTGACCTGCTCACGGGTCTCCTACTGATCTCGGGTAACGACTGCGCCAATGCGCTGGCGCGTGAGCTCGGCGGCGTCGACGCCGCTCTCGAGAAGATGAACGATCGGGCGAAACTGCTGGGCGCGCACGACACGCGGGCCGCGAGCCCGTCCGGACTCGACGCTGCCGGGATGTCGTCGTCGCCCTATGACCTCGCGCTGTTCTTCCGGGCTGCGCTCGCCGAACCGACCTTCCGCGAGTTGATCGCGATGCGCACGTTCCGCTTCCCGGGGTATCCGCGGCGCCCGGACGTACCGGGTGACAAGGACCATCCGCCCTACGACATGTACAGCACCAACCGCCTTCTCATCGACGGGTACCCGGGGATCATCGGCGGTAAGACCGGCTACACCGACGACGCGCGCAAGACGTTCGTGGGCGCGGCCGAGCGGGACGGTCGGGCGGTGATCATTGTGCAGATGTTCGGTCTGTCCGTCGACGGCGACCTGTACTGGGATCAGGCCGAAGCGATGTGGATCTCCTGATCTGAAAGTGGGCGGTTTTCGGTCAGTTTCGATGTGGGAGTTCTGGGCATGCGCCGCCCCTGGTGAGGTTCGCCATCGCGATCAAAGCGTCGGGAGTGTGAAATCCGTACGACCGCTTTGTCAATGACCGCAGATGGCAGTTCGTTGCTTCGACTCGCGCATTGCTCATCTGACACTCGACCGCGTTAAAGATCTGGACCTCACGTTTACGGATACTCGGCGCCAGGGTGCGAATCTCTGGTATGTCACAAGCCTCCGCCTTCTTCAACCACCGCCGCAACGGCGCCCAACATGACAAGTAGGCACCTGAAAGTATGTGCCGTATCTCTTCTTTCATCTGATACGCACGGGCCAGCACACTGTTGGCATCGCTGACCACGATGGACTGCAACCGCTCCTGGTTCTCGGTGAGGCTGTCAGGATTCTTCAACAACGCCCACCTCAACCGGCCACGTTCCACCTTCGACAAGCCGGCTATCCGACTCATCACCCGAGACCGGCACCGGTCCAACGCCTGATTGACCCACTGCAGCACATGAAATGGGTCCATACACCAGTACGCCCCCGGCGCCTGCTCGGCGAGGACCGCACCGATGTACTCGGCGCCATCAGCACTGATATGGGTGATCCTGCGTGCGCGCACATCACCCAGTTCATCAAAGAACCGCTCGATCGTCTCCTTTTTGGCGCCCTCACCCGCCCATACCAACTGACCTGTGTCATGATTGACCACGACAACCAGGTACCGGCGGCCCTTGCGATAGGCGATCTCATCGATACCGATGCGCCGCAACCCGTTCAAGCGTTTAGTGAGTCCGACATGGTCGTCGACCACGCGCTCGACGATACGAGATACCGTCCGCCAGGAGACCCGCAGATAGGCACTGACCGCGGTCATCGGGGCGTGCGCGCACAGCCATGCGACGGTGTCGTCGAACGCCCTGGTCATCTTCGCTTCCGGACGTGCCCACGGAACCAACTCAGTCTTCACATCATGGCGAGGACACTGCACACGCTTGGCGGGCAACTCGAGGAAGCACCGCCAACCGCCCATGTCGAGATGTCGCCACCGTCGCGGCGCCGCAGGTTGATCGTAACCAGGGCAGCGCTTCTTACATTGCGGGCACCGTGATCGTGCGTTCTTGTGCAGTTCCAGCGACACGACCACCATCTGCCCGCGGTCATCCTCATCGAACCTGACACCCACAACACGGGCACGCTCGATTCCGAGCAACTTCTGCAGTACTCTGACAGTGCGCAACGCCCACTCCTTTGGTCTTGTTCTTCGCAAATCAAAACCTAAGCGAGACTGGGCGTTGCGTGCGTTAGGCTCGCGAAAAGGAACCCACTTCGACGTCAGAAGAGCCAGCGATGTTCGACTACGGCTTCCGGACCGACCCCGCCATCTCGGTGGGCCGCCTCGTCTCACCGTCGGCCGACACACCTGTCGTGTCGTCGGCACCGTCACCGCCGCAGAACGGGAATCGTGCCGCGGCAACGGGTTCCGATCAGGCGTCGTCGACCTCGGTCCAGATCCTCATCGGCCTCGTGGCCGCGCTGGTGTCGGTAGTCCTGCTGCTCCTCGGGCTGCGGCTCTCCGGTCGGCGCTGAGCCCCCACGAGCGACCCGGCTCCAACGGTCCCGGGCGTCACCGTCGCCGGAGGACGCCGACCAGAGCGGCTGCTGCCGCGCCCACTCCGACAGCCGCCGCGAGTGCACCCGCCCGGGGCGTCGGGTTCACCTCCACGGTCGGCGAGATCATCACCGGCCGGTGGAGTTCGGCGTCGGGCTCCTCGACCACCTGGTAGCGGCTGTTGATCGGGTCGGTGGCACACCACGCGCTGGCGTACAGCACGATGCGCGAAGCCAGGTAGGCGAAGACGAAGACACCGAAGATCGGACCGAACGCAACGCCGGCCGGCGACCCGAGCACCGATTGAAGATATAGTCCGCCAAGCGATTTCATGAGTTCGAATGCGATCGCGGTGACCAGGCCGGCCTTCATGGCATGCGTCATCGGCAACGGCACCAGCGGCAGCCGCGCGAGTACGAAAGTGAAGAGCAGCCAGCTGGCGAACACGGATACGACGATGGCGACCGCCCGCACCACGATCGGCGCCCACGACGCGTCGTCGAGTCCTACCCAGGACAGCATTGTGGTGGTGAGTCCGCTGTTGCCGAGGGTGGTCAGCCCCATGGTCGCCGCGAAGGCCAGGCCCAGTAGAGCGAAGGTGAGGAGATCCCACACCTTCGACAGCACCGGGTTGCGGTCGACGCGACCCCCGTACATCTCGGTGAAGGCCACCCGGACGCCGGAGATCCACCCTATCCCCGTGAAGGCGGCACCGATCAGACCGACGATCCCGACCGCTGCGCGTGAGGCGATCGCCGAGTCGATGACCTCACTGAGCTGCTCACCCATCTTGCCGGGCGCGGCCTCCACGACGGCCTTCTGCAGGTCCTCCAGCAGTTGAGGCTGGTTGGCGAGCACGAACGCCGCGATCGAGAACACCACCATGATGATGGGGACGAGCGCCAGGATGCCGTTGAAGCTGATGGCCGCGGCATACACATTCCCGCGCCGGTCGTTGTACCGTTCGACGGTCTGCACCAGATGCTCGACGGCCGGCCACTTCTCGCGCGCCGCGGCGAGGGCCGACTTGCCCTTCTCGACCGTCGACTTCCCTTTGTCCACAGCCGACTTCGCGGTGTCTGCCGGTGATTTCGCCGTGCCTGGCGCGGAGGTCATGCGTGCCTTCCTCGTCGGAGCGCGGGACAGGCGTCCCTGTCAACATCCCGTGCAGGCGTCCTGCGGGTCCGGTCTCACCGGCCAGGCGCCAGGAATCCCACCTTGTCATAGACCGATGCGAGCGTCTCGGAGGCGACGGCCCGGGCGCGAGCCGCGCCCCGGGCCAGGACCGCGTCGAGCTCGGCCGGGTCGGCCAGGTACTCGTCGACCCGTCCGCGCAGCGGTGTCACGAACTCGGTGAGCACCTCTGCGGTGTCGACCTTCAGATCGCCGTATCCCTTGCCTTCGTATTTGGCGACCAGGTCATCGACACCCACGCCGGAGAGCGCCGACTGGATGGTCAGGAGGTTGGAGACGCCGGGCTTCTCGGCCGCATCGAAACGGATCTCCGAGCCGGTGTCGGTGACAGCGGAGCGGATCTTCTTCGCCGAACGCTTCGGATCGTCCAGGAGGTTGATCAGACCCTTGTCGGTCTCGGCGGACTTGCTCATCTTGGCGGTGGGGTTCTGCAGGTCGTAGATCTTCGCGAACTCCTCGACGATGTGCGCCTGGGGCACCTTCAGCACCTTGCCGAACCGGGAGTTGAATCGCTGCGCGAGATCGCGGGTCAGCTCGAGGTGCTGACGCTGGTCCTCCCCGACAGGCACTCGATCGACCTGGAACGCGAGGATGTCGGCGGCCATCAGGATCGGGTAGGTGAACAAGCCGACACCCGCCGCGTCCACGCCCTGTTTGGCCGACTTGTCCTTGAACTGCGTCATGCGGCTGGCCTCGCCGAAACCCGTGATGCAGGACAGGACCCAGGTCAGCTGGGCGATCTCGGGGATGTGGGACTGCACATAGATGGTCGAACGCTCGGGATCGACGCCGACGGCCAGCAGCTGGGCAACGCTCAGGCGGGTGCGTTCGGCGAGGACCTTCGGATCGAATGGCACCGTCAGGGCATGCATGTCGGGGATGAAGTAGAACGCCTCGAAGTCGTCCTGCAACGCCACCCACTGTCGGACCGCGCCGAGATAGTTTCCGAGGTGGAAGGAATCGCTGGTCGGCTGGATACCCGACAGCACACGCGGGCGGGTCGGCACCGCCTCGGCCGCCGGGGCTCCGTTGCGCTCTACGTCGCTGGTCATGACGCCCAGTTTGTCAGACCCGGTCACTCGTACCGCACGGTGACCGGGGCATGGTCGGACCAGCGGAGGTCGTACGCCGCGGCACGTTCGACCTCGGCCTTGTTCGCCCGGGCAGCCAGCGTCTTGTTGGCGAGCTGATAGTCGATGCGCCACCCGGAGTCGTTGTCGAAGGCCTTCCCGCGCCACGACCACCAGGAGTAGGGCCCGGCGTCGTCGGGGAACAGTTCGCGCACGACGTCACGCCAGCCCGACGCCAGCAGGTCGGCGACCCAGGCCCGCTCGTGCGGGAGGAAACCGGGGCTCTTGAGATTGCCCTTCCAGTTCTTGATGTCGGCCTCGGCGGGCGCGATGTTCCAGTCACCGCCGACGACGACATGGCGACGCCGGCGGACCAGCCGGCCGAGATGGGCACCGAACTCGTCCATGAAGCGGACCTTCTCGTCGTGCTTGGCGATGTCCTTCTCCGCCTCGGTGAGCGCGGCACCCTTGGGGAGATAGAGACTCGCCGCCGTCAGCGACCCCAGATCGGTGTCGACGTCGACCTCGAGGTACCGGCCGAGGTCGTCGAACTCGGCGCTCCCGAATCCGACCCGCACCGCCGACGGAGCCTCGCGCGTCAGCACACCGACACCCGCGTGGCCCTTCACGACCGACTCGCACATCGTCAGATGCCACCCGTCGGCGAGGGCCGGGGCCAGCGCCTCGCGCGCGAGCTCCTCGTCGGCGCGGACCTCCTGCAGCAGGACCACATCCGGTCCCGACGCATCGAGCCATGGCAGGAAGCCGCGGTTGGCCTCCGACCGGTGTTTGACCGCTGCGCGGATTCCGTTGACGTTCACCGTGGAGATCGTGAGTGGCACGGGGCCACATCCTACTGGCGGGATCCGACAACCCGTGCCCCGGCGATCGGCCACCCCAGAGAAAAATAAAGGTAAGGCAACCCTTGTGCGTACCACCCAAGGTATGTAAGCATTACCTAATCCAGGCACGAAGGTGAGTCCGAAGATGTTCGTTTGCATATGCCGCGCCGTGACGGTCGACGAGGTTCACGCACACTGCGACGCAGGTGCGTACACCGTCGATGCGATCAGCGACCGATGTGGCGCAGGCGAAGGCTGCGGAACCTGCCTGGACCAACTGCACGACATCCTGAGCGAAAGGGCGTCAACCGCGACGACCGCTGCATGACCTGACACGGGAAACCGACGAACCTCGCGCGAGACCGCGCGGGGGTTTTTGTCGTGTTACGGTTCGATCGGACATCCACGGCGAACCGGAGGCTCACCCATGCGTGGCGACGACGAGGTCATCGAACTGCTCAACGAACAGCTCACCAGTGAGCTCACGGCGATCAATCAGTACTTTCTGCACGCGAAGATGCAGCAGAGCTGGGGTCTGACCGAGATCGCGGCGAAGACCCGGGCCGAGTCGATCGAGGAGATGACGCACGCGGAGATCCTCACCGACCGAATCCTGTTCCTCGACGCGCTCCCCAACTACCAGCGCCTGCTGCCGCTGCGTATCGGGCAGTCGATTCGGGAGCAGTTCGAATCCGACATGGCGATCGAGGTGGAGGTCGTGGAGCGACTCCGGCCCGGCATCGCCCTGTGCCGGTCGAAAGGCGACGTCACGAGCGCGAATCTGCTCGAGCAGATCCTCGCCGACGAGGAAGAGCACATCGACTACCTCGAGACGCAACTCGAGCTGATCAACAAGCTCGGCGAACAGCTCTACCTGTCGAAGACGATCGCCACCCCGCCGACCAACGGCTGAGCACACCCACTCGACACCACGAGGGCCGACCGGAACTTTCCCGGTCGGCCCTCGTCGTCGTCGAGCCGGTCATGCTCCGGCTCAGGAGCCGACGGGATCGTGTCGTGCCTGGCGCCGGGAGGCGGCGAGGGCCAGGACGGTGACCCCGATGCCTGCCACCGCCAGCAACACCCCGACGACCGATGGCGCGAGATAGCCGTAGCCTGCGCCGACCACGACACCACCGAGCAGGGCTCCGGCCGCGTTGGCGATGTTCAGGGCGGAGTGGTTCAACGCCGCGGCCAGCGTCTGCGCATCGGCGGCCACGTCCATCAGTCTGGTCTGCAGGGCAGGCAGCATCGTCGACCCGGTGAGCGCCACGAGGTATGTGAGAATCAATGCCGCCCAAGCATTCTGCGCCAGCACCGCGAAGGCGCCGAGGGAGATCGCGCTGGCCGTGAGTCCACCGAGGATCGCCACCGACACGCTGCGGTCGGCGACGTAACCGCCGACGAAGTTGCCGGTCACCATGCCCAATCCGTAGAGCATGAGCGCGAACGGTACGACCGAGACCGACAGCCCGGTATCGGTGGTCAGCGCGGAGTTGAGATAGGTGTAGAACGCGAACATCCCGCCGAACCCGACGGTTCCGATCACGAGGGTGAACCAGACCTGGGAACGACGCAACGCACCGAGTTCGGTGAGCGGGTCGGTGGTCGTCATCCCGGTGAGCGCGGGCAGCGCACGCATCAGCGCGATGACGGTGGCGACTCCGATGGCGACGACGATCGCAAACGCCGACCGCCAGCCGAACGTCTCCCCCAGCCAGGCGGCAGCCGGCACGCCGAACACATTGGCGACGGACAGCCCGAGCATCACCTGGCCCACGGCTTTGGCGCGATTCCGGGGACCCGCGAGATGCGCGGCGACCAGCGCCGCGACGCCGAAGTAGGCACCGTGCGGCAGGCCCGCCACGAATCTCGCCACCAGCAGCAGTCCGTAGTCCGGCGCGAGGACCGTGGCCAGGTTACCCACGGTGAACGCCACCATCAGTCCGATCAGCAGCGTGCGTCGCGACATCCTCGCCGTGAGCGCCGCGATCAGCGGAGCGCCCACCACCACACCCATCGCGTATGCCGAGATGACGTGTCCGGCAGTCGGTTCGGACACCCCCAGCGATCCGGCGATGTTGGGCAGCAGCCCCATCGCGACGAACTCTGTCGTGCCGATCCCGAAACCACCCAGCGCGAGGGCGAGAATCGTCCAGCGACGCACCCGCCGGGACACGCCGCCCGAGACGGTACCCCCGGGGTTGGCCTCCGGGGCGGTGGACCGATCCGTCAGCGAGACGTCGGCCGGGGCATCGGTGGTCGAAAGAGCGTCAGACACGGTTCATGCCAACCCTGGCCGGCCGGCACTGATTCCTCACCCGCCGGTGAGTTCATTCACAGGCCCATGCCCGCGAGGTGGTCCCGGCGCCGGCCGGCGTCGAATCAGGCGGTGGCTTCGAGCGGCGGGTCAGGCGCCGCCCTCGGACCCCGTGACCTCGAGGTCACTGCGCTCCGCGCCGGCACCCTGCCCGGACGGCTCCGGCTCGTTCCCCGACATCTCGCCCCCTGAGGTGTCCTCCGCTGAGGTGTTGTCTCCTGAGGTGTCCTCCGCTGACGGATCGTCCACCGTCGGGTTGTCCGCCGACGGATCGGTGGTGGCCGGAACCTCGTCGGCGCGCGAGGGCGGAGCGGGCTCCTCTCCGGGCTCGTCGCTCCCGGAGGCGTCGGCGGGCGCACCGGACGGATCGGCGGCCGGGTCGACCGCCGGAGCCGAATCGGTCGGGCCGGGCTGCGCGGTCACCGGTGCAGCCGGGTCGCCGGACCCGGTCGACGATTCGGCGCGAACCGGCTCGGTGGCGTCGTCGGTCGCGGTCGCGAGCCGTGCGAACGTCGACGATCGCAGGCTCGTCGTATCCACCGCGAGGACCGTGACCGTGCCGGCCCGCGGTGTCACCGGCCCGACGATCGCGCCCGCCCAGTACCGCACGAAGTTCACCGGCAACCAAACGATGCTGCGGAGGCTCGCAGCCAGTGCGGTCGCGCCGTCGACGAACCGCGCCGGCGACAGCGTGAGGATCCCCTGGAGGATGTCCTCGAAGACGAAGAGGTCCGGTAGGTAGGCGCCGTACCCGAGTTTCGGCAGCGGCGGCAGCAGACCCTGCACGAGCCTGATCACCGGCTGCAGGTTCGCGAGTTCGATCCCGTACGGCAGCTCGATCGTCGGACGCCCGGACAGGAAGTCCCCGATCGCTCCGCCGTACCCGGCATCGCGCGCCCAATCCCGCACGAGTTCGGCGAACGCGGAATCCGCGGCGACCATACAGACCGCGGACTCCGGCTCGCATCGGACGCTCCGACCGTCGTTCCAGGTCGTTTCGTGGGGGTCGCGATACATCTGGAACGGGTACAGGTTGTGCTTGGTGAAGTAGCCGAGGAGGCCGTCGATGGCGCCGATCGGGTCGTGGATCGGGTCCGGCAGATCACAGATGGGATCGCCGTCGATGCACACGGACACCACCCTGCCCTCGAGCTCCCCGAACCCGCCGTCGGTCTCGGACCCGCCTCGCGACCCCGCCATCGTCAGACCGGGGATGATCCCGATCAACGACAGTTCGATGCCGCGGCCCGTCTTGTCCCCGGCCTGTCGAGGGTCGGCGTAGAGCTCGCCGGAGATCCCGTCCGGATCGATGGTCACGAGGACCGGAGCGCCGTTCTCGTGGAGCATGACCTCGCCGTTCTCGTCGGTCGCGACGACCTCGTCGACATTCCGGCCGTTGCCGATGTCGGCGAGGACGTCGCCGGCGACACGGGCGCCCTGTGAGTAGCCGGCGACCACGATGTCGGACTCGGCACCGCATCGCTTCTGGTACCCCGCGATCGCCGACGCCGTCGCACTCCTGCCCTGGGCGGTGCTGTCGTCGTACCCCGCGGCACCCAGTGGCCACAGTGTGGTCGGGTAGTCGACGTGGATCACGTCTTTCGGCTCTGCGAGGTAAGCACTACCGGGGTCGTCGACGACGACCACCTCACCGTCGCGCACCGTCGGCATCTTCCCGGTGTAGCGCTGCTCGACCCCGACGAGATGAGCGCTCTCCGGGTCGTTGGTACCGGCGACGATGACCACCGCGCCCGAGGCGCTGCACTCGGCAGCCGCCGCCGGGGCGGTACCCGACAGACTGAGAGCCGCCACGACCGCGACGGCGGTGACGGCGGCGATCACGAGCGAGATCCGTCGGGTTCGGAGGTGAGCGATCGCGGACATGGCGCTCCTGGGCGAACCCGGACCTCCCGATCGGAACGTTCCGACGCAGCCGGGGCTGGTTCGACGCTAGATCCGCGATCGGGGAACCGACAGCACACTGAGGGCCGCTAACGACCGTGACCAGGCACTACTCATCTGACCACACCTGATTTCACTCGGTCGGAGGACAGCACACTCCACCCTCGCGGCGGCCTTCTCAAGTGTTGGGCGCGGCCTGACCGGGACGGTTCTCAGGCCCTCACATCCGTGTTATATCCTTGTCGCCAGGTCATGAGTATCAGCGTCAAGCCCCGGCTGGCTGATCGGCAACCCTCCATCCGCGGTGGGGTGCTCCGGGTGATGACCGGGTTGCGGGATCGCGCTGACGATCCCCGGCAAGCGCGGGTCCGAAGGTCGGACCCCAACAGGGTCGAGTTGGGCCCTGCCGACCGTAGAAAGTGATGAATTGCCATGTCTGATGTCCCTGACGGCACCCTCGACAGCAACGATCCCAGCGAGAACTGGAGCTTCGAGACGAAGCAGATCCACGTCGGGCAGTCCGCGGACGCGGTGACGAACGCCCGTGCGCTGCCGATCTACCAGACGACGTCGTACGTCTTCAACGACAGCCAGCACGCGGCCAACCTCTTCGGACTCGCGGAACCGGGCAACATCTACACCCGCATCATGAACCCGACACAGGATGCCGTCGAGCAGCGGATCGCCGCGCTCGAAGGCGGCGTCGCCGCATTGCTGGTGGCGTCGGGTCAGGCCGCAGAGACCTACTCGATCCTCAACATCGTCGAGACCGGCGGTCACGTGGTGTCGAGTCCGCGGCTGTACGGCGGCACCTTCAACCTCTTCCACTACACGTTGCCCAAGCTCGGCGTCGAGGTGAGCTTTGTCGAGGATCCCGAGGATCCGGCGTCGTGGCAGGCCGCGGTCAAGGACAACACCCGTGCGTTCTTCGGTGAGTCGATCTCCAACCCGAACAACGAGATCCTGGACATCAAGGGCATCTCGGAGGTCGCGCACCGCAACGGCATACCGCTCATCATCGACAACACCGTCGCCACCCCGTACCTGATCAACCCGCTCGCCCACGGCGCCGACATCGTCGTGCACTCGGCCACCAAGTACATCGGCGGACACGGCACCGCGATCGGCGGCGTGATCGTCGACGGCGGCACCTTCGACTGGCGGGTCCAGCGTGACGGGAAAGACCTGTTCCCCGGCTTCACCACCCCTGACCCGAGCTACCACGGTGCGGTCTTCGCCGACCTCGGCGCACCGGCGTACGCGCTCAAGGCGCGCGTCCAGTGGCTGCGCGACACCGGTGCGGCCATCTCACCGTTCAACGCGTTCCTGCTCGCCCAGGGCCTGGAGACCCTGAGCCTGCGCATCGAGCGCCACGTCGCCAACGCACAGAAGGTCGCCGCGTTCCTGGAGAAGCACGACCAGGTCGAGTCCGTCGCCTACGCCGGCCTCGAGTCCTCGCCGTGGTTCAAGCGCGGTCAGGAGCTCGCCCCCAAGGGTCAGGGCGCGATCATCGGTTTCGAGATCACCGGCGGCGTCGACGCGGGCAAGAAGTTCGTGGACGCACTGAGCCTCCACAGCCACGTCGCCAACATCGGCGACGTGCGGTCGCTGGTCATCCACCCGGCCTCGACCACGCACAGCCAGCTGACCCCCGAGGAACAGCTCGCCGCCGGCGTGACCCCCGGACTGGTGCGCCTGGCCGTGGGCATCGAGGGAATCGACGACATCTTGGCCGATCTCGAACAGGGATTCGCGGCGGCCAAGTGAAACAGGTGAGGCAGCTTTGTCGGTGAGTATCGACCTGAACGCGACAGCGTCTGATCAGCCCGACTGGGAGTCACTCCCGGACGGGGAACTCGTCGGCATCCCCATCGGATCGCTGCCTCTCGACAGCGGAGCACGGATCGACGACGTCACCCTGGCGTTCCAGCGCTGGGGGACGTTGTCGCCCTCCCGCGACAACGTGATCCTCACACTCCATGCGCTCACCGGCGACTCACACGTCACCGGACCCGCCGATGCCGACCACGACTCGGCCGGGTGGTGGGACGGCCTGATCGGACCCGGTCAGGCGATCGACACGGACGAATGGTGCGTCATCTCGGCCAACGTGCTCGGCGGATGCAAGGGATCGACGGGTCCGGCGTCCCTGGCCCCCGACGGCCGTCCGTGGGGATCACGCTTTCCGCAGATCACCGTGCTCGATCAGGTCCGCGCCGAGGTGGCACTGCTGGACCGACTCGGAATCCGCAGCGTCGGAGCGGTTCTCGGTGGCTCGATGGGTGGCGCCCGCGCCCTCGAGTGGGCCATCGAGTACCCCGACCGGGTGCGCAGCGCGCTCGTCCTCGCCGTCGGCGCCCGCGCGACCGCCGACCAGATCGGTATCCAGTCCGCACAGATCGCCGCGATCAAGGCCGATCCGGACTGGTGCGGCGGCGACTACCACGGTACCGGCCGAGCCCCGTTGCAAGGCATGGGAATCGCCCGCCGAATCGCCCACCTCATGTACCGCAGCGAGCCAGAGCTCGACAGTCGATTCGCCAATGACGCCCAGGGCGACGAGAATCCCCTGACCGGCGGGCGCTACGCCGTGCAGAGCTACCTCGACCACCAGGCGTCGAAGCTGATGTCCCGCTTCGACCCGGCGAGCTATGTCGTCCTCACCGAGGTCCTCAACCACCATGATGTCGGTCGCGGTCGCGGCGGAGTCGCGAAGGCGCTCAACGAATGCACCGTTCCGGTGATCGTCGGGGGCATCGACTCCGATCGCCTCTACCCGATTCGGCTGCAGGTCGAACTCGCCGACGAGCTGGGCAACTGCGTCGGCGGTCTCCAGGTCGTCCATTCCGACACCGGCCACGACGGATTCCTGACCGAGTTCGACGCCATCAGCGACCTCCTCAAGCGCACGGTCGAACTCGCCCGTCGCGACGCCTGACCGCGCCTCGACAGTTCGGCCGCTCTCGTCAGCGAGTCGGGGTCAGCCGGTCTGATCAGCGGCCTCGCAGGCGCGGTTCTGACAGGGCGGTTCGGTCAGCGCGGCGCGGGAACCGTCGGGACCGGACTGCTGGGCGGGGGCGGCGGCGGAACCTGCGACTCCCCCTCCGTGGCAACGGTTTTCCCTGATTCCGGAGCGGCGGGGAGCTGAGTCGACCCCTGTGCGCGTGTGCTGCTCGGCCGCACCGAGCCACCGCGCGGAGGCGCCGGTGTCGACGTCGAGTACGTCGGCGGGGGTGGCGTGGGCGCCGAACTGGGCGGACGCAACCCCGGCGGCAACAGGTCCGGCGGTATCGTCGGCGTCGACCCCGGCGGGAACGCCAGGTCCGGCCACGGGAACGGCGACAGCGTGCGGGTGCTGGTACCCGTCGAGGGTCGCGTCGGCGGCAACTCCGTGGTCGCCCATGCCGGCGGGTCGTTCGACCCGGTCTGCGGTAACGGTTGTTGTGTGGGAACAGGATTTACGACGGTCGGCTCGACGGGTTCGGCCGGGATCCTGGTGATCGGCTGAGAGGTCGGCGTCGGGGTGACCGGCTCGGTGTCACTGGTCGCCGCGGCCGGCGGCACGCTGCTCACCGCGGGCTGCGGATCGACGGTCGGCCGATCGGCGAAGGACGAGCTCACCGCATAGATCGTCATCAGCGTGGCGGCGATGACGGCCCCGGCCACCGCGATGGGTGTCGCGGAAAGCCATTCACGTTGCGGTTTGCCGCCGATGAACGCGAGACGTGCTGCGCCCGAGTAGCTCTCGAGGGCGAGCAGCGCCGCACCGGTGGCCACGACCAGCTCCGGAGCCGTCGGACTGACGACCTCCAGATCATGCTCCGACGCGATCGCGCGCACCGCGGGGAGATTGGCGAGTCCGCCGATGAACACCACGGCGTCCGGTTGCACGCCCCGCGACCGGGCGGCCGCGACGTACCGGGCGAACACTTCTCGCGCGTCACGGATCATCGGCTCGATCGCCTGCTCGACGTGCGTGGCCGACAGCGACACGCGTTCGGTGTTCGCCGACACCGCGACCACGGACTCGGTGGCGGAGGAACCGCCGTAGGCGATCTCCTCCTTCGCGGTCCGGCAGGCGCTGCGCAGTTCACTGCGATCGGCACGTGTGCGGGTGGCCTCGCCGAGGGCCGGGTGGTCGGCGGTCAGCTGATTGACGATCGACCGGTCGAGATGACGCCCACTCAGGACCGTCGAGTGCTCGGGATTGCCGATCCTGCCCTCGCGGGGGTCGACGGTGTAGAGCGACATGCCGGTGTCGCCACAGTCGACGACGACGGCGGCCGAGAAGCGGTCGATCTCCCCGGTGTCGGCGAGGTAGGCGAGGACGGCCTCGTCCTCACCGACGAGACGGACCTGACGTCGCGGGCCACTGCCCCTCGAGCGCAACTGCCGACGCTGGCTGCCCGTGCGTGCGGCGACCCCGATCGGGCCCACCCTCGTCCCGGTCTCGCGGGCGGCGGTCAGCATCACGTCGACGCCTGCGTTCACGCGGCCGGCGGAGTCGAGACCGTCGGTGGGGTCGACGTCGATGACGCGCGAGTCGATCACACTGCGACCGAGATCGTCACGTGTCAGGAGGACGTAATGAATCATGCCAGCACCTGCTGACACGCCCATGGACGTCACTTCACTCACGGTGTCGTCGGTTGGTGATGCAGTGATACAAACTCCAGCGGTCGGTGCGTCTGCGGCAGGGCAGCGGAAAAGTGCCTGGTTGAGCGAACGACCACCTGTCAGGTCACGCTCAGGTCTCTATTGTAATCAATCCGTGCCCAAAGAGTCGATCGACGCTGCCAGCCACAGCATCACGGCGCCGACTGTCGCCATCACCGTGACGTCGAACGGCTTGCCCCTGACCTGCAGCAACCCGGCTTGCGAGGACGGGATGAAGGCGCGAAGCACGGCGCCGACGAGCAGTGCCGCCCCGAAGACGAATGATCCGCGCCGCCAGCGGTCGAACATCACGAGCAGCGCTGCGGCCAGCACACCGGCCATCACCAGCAGATATGGGAGTTGGACGAGCACCGCCCGCAGACGCGTGCCGTCGGTGGAACCGTGTTTCCGGCCTCCTGGACGGGATCGGTCGGCACCGCGCGGCTCGGAGTGAGCGGACTCACTCTGGTGCTCGTCTCGGGTCACGCGCCGCTGCCGCTCCCGGAGGCGAGCATCTGCTCCGCGCGTTCGACGACGTTGACGAGCAGGAACGCACGGGTCAGCGGCCCCACCCCACCGGGATTCGGCGAGACGTGGCCCGCCACCTCCCAGACATCGGGATGCACGTCACCGACCAGACGACCCTCGTCGGTGCGGCTGACACCCACGTCGACCACCGCGGCACCCGGCTTGACCATGTCGGCGGTGATGAGATGCGGCACTCCCGCGGCCGCGATCACGATGTCGGCGCGCTCGATCTCGGAGGCCAGATCGGTGGTGCCGGTGTGGCACAGGGTGACCGTGGCGTTCTCGCTGCGGCGGGTCAGGAGCAGACCGATGGGCCTGCCGATGGTGACCCCGCGACCGACGACGGTCACCCGGGCACCGGCCAGCGGGACGTCGTAGCGACGCAGCAGATGGATGACACCGCGGGGGGTGCAGGGCAGGGTCGACTCCTTGCCCAACACCAGTCGCCCGAGGTTGATCGGGTGGAGGCCGTCGGCATCCTTGAGCGGGTCGATCCGCTCGAGGGCGGCATTCTCGTCGAGCTGCCGCGGCAGCGGCAACTGCACGATGTAGCCGGTGCAGGCGGGATCCGCGTTGAGTTCGTCGATCGCGGAGTTGAGCTGTTCGGTGGTGGCATCGGCCGGGAGATCCTTGCGGATCGAGGCGACACCGATGCGGGCGCAGTCGGCGTGCTTGCCCTTGACGTAGGAGTGCGAGCCCGGATCGTCGCCGACCAGAACGGTCCCCAGACCAGGGGTGACACCCGCCAGCCGGAGCTTCTCCACCCGCTCGGCCAGATCGGCGAAGATCTCGTCGCGCGTGGTCTTCCCATCGAGTCGTATCGCGGTCACGCCCGACATTCTTCCACTCGTCTCCGCGGTTTCCGACATCGGCGGATGGACGCGCCGTTCACCGCCGCCCGCGATCGACGTTTCGCCGCCCTCGGGCGGCCGACCACTAGTGTCGGAGTGGTGACCGTGGTGCCCGTCGACATCGATCTCGCCCGCGCGGCGATCACTCCCCATCTCCGTCGTACGCCGACGCTGCGCACGGTCATCGACACCGTCGACGGCCCGCTCGAGGTGGTCCTCAAACTCGAGTACACCCAGCTCGGCGGGTGCTTCAAACCGCGAGGCAGTCTGTGGGCGACCCTGCACGCGCGCGATCAGGGGGTCCTGACCGACGCCGGTGTCCTCGTCGCCTCCGGCGGCAATGCCGCGATCGGTGCCACGGTCGCGGCGCGGATCGTCGGTGTGCCGGTGACCGTGGTGATCCCCGAGACGGCACCACCGGTCAAGATCGACGCGCTGCGCGCCGCGGGTGCGCGGATCCATCTCATCGGACAGCGCTATCAGGAAGCCGCCGACGCGGCCGAGGAACTCGCGGAGCAGACCGGCGCGCTCGCGCTGCATGCCTACGATCTCCCCGACGTCGTCGCCGGCGCCGGAACGATCGGTCTCGAGATCATCGACGACGTACCCGGACCGCTCACGACGGTCGTCTGTGTCGGCGGCGGCGGACTGCTGGCCGGCCTGACCGCGACGCTGCGCCCGGGCGACCGCCTCGTCGGCGTCGAACCGCTCGGTGCGTCGAGTCTGCATCAGGCACTCGCCGCGGGGACTCCCGTACCCGTCGAACTCGAGGGCGTGGCCGCCGACTCCCTCGGCGCGACCCGGGTCGGGGATCTGTGCTGGAACGCCGTCGCCGGGAACCCGGCCGTCGACAGCGTGCTGGTGACCGACGACCAGATCATCGCGGCACGGCGGATGCTCTGGGACTCCCACCGCATCCTCGTCGAACACGGCACCGCCACCGCGGTCGCCGGGGTGGTCTCGGGACGGATTCGACCGCAACCCGATTCGACGCTGTGCATCGTGCTGTGCGGGGCCAACACCACGGTGGCGGTGTGAGGACACGGTCGGGCGAGATCCGCTCCGCATGGCACCGACTACGCTGGCACCATCATGTTCCGAATCATGTTCTACCAGCCGTGCATCCCGCCGAACACGGGCAATGCGATCCGGCTGGCCGCCAATACCGGGTGCGAACTCCACCTCATCGAACCGCTCGCTTTCTCGATGTCCGACGCGCAGGTCAAACGCGCGGGACTCGACTACCACGAGATGGCCAACGTCACGGTGCATCCCAACCTGGTGACCGCCTGGACGACGCTGAAGCCGGAGCGGGTCTTCGCGTTCACCGCCCACGCCGAACGCTTCCACACCGACGTCGACTATCAGCCCGGCGACGTGTTGCTGTTCGGGCCCGAACCGACCGGACTGCCGGCGGAGGTCCTCGACGAACCCGAGGTGACCGACCGGGTGCGCATCCCCATGCTCGCCGGTCGTCGTTCGCACAACCTCGCCAACGCCGCGAGCATCGTCGTCTACGAGGCGTGGCGGCAGCACGGCTTCGACGGTGCTGTCTGACTTGTCAGCCGACGCGGTAGCGCTTCGTTCGTGCCGTGGCGCCGCCGATGAGCGCGACCTTGCTCTTCGGAACCCCGAGGTGGGCGGCGAGCAGTTCGGAGACGGCCCTGTTCGCCCTGCCTTCCGTGGCGGGCTCACGGACGTAGATGGTGATCGCGCCGTCGGGACCCGTCTCGACCAACGGGCCCTTGCTGCTCTTCGGTTTGACGGTCACCACGACCTGTTGCGGCATCGGTTCTTTCCTTGATTCGTCTCGAACACCCAGGCGCATTCCCCGGTCGGGGATCACTGCCAGTCCCTGGATCTGCTCCCCACCCGAAGATCCATGCGCTGCAGACGATCTGCGACGACGGTCACAGCACCTTCGGCGTTCTGCACCCGTCCGCGGACCAGCAGTGCGGGTGCCGTCTGGGCCAGTACACGGTACCGCGCCCACAAGCCGACCGAACACACCACGTTGACCATCCCGGTCTCGTCCTCGAGGTTGATGAACGTCACCCCGGACGCGGTGGCCGGTCGTTGGCGATGGGTCACCGCCCCGCCGATCAGCACCCGCGAACCGTCGGGCACCGACAGGAGCCGGTCGGCGGCCAGAACGCCCATCGCGTCGAGCCGGGGACGCAGGAACTGTGTCGGATACGACGTGGGCGTGATCCCGGTGGCCCACGCGTCGGTGGCCGCGAGCTCGACGTCGGAGAGCCCCGGGAGCGTGGGCGTCGCCTGCGCCGACTCCAGGGCGAGCTGGTCGTCGCGCACCGTCGCCGCGGCGCCCGCCTCCCACAGGGCCTGACGCCGGCTGAGACCGAACCCGTCGAAGGCGCCGGCGCCGGCGAGTCCCTCGAGTTCCTTGGTCGTCAGCCGGGCGCGGCGGGAGAGATCGGTGATGTCGAGATACGGTCCCTCGGCCCGTCGTTCGACGATGCGCTCCGCCGTCTCCGTTCCGACCCCGCGCACCCCGTCGAGCCCCAGCCGGACGTCGAGCCCCTCGTTCTCCAGGGTGGCGTGCGCGAGCGAAGCGTTGATGTCGGGACGATGGACCGCGACACCGTGCCGCCGGGCATCGGCGACCAAGGTCTGCGGTGAGTAGAACCCCATCG
The DNA here is from genome assembly GCF_057770005.1 of Gordonia sp. G4. Taxonomy (NCBI): domain Bacteria; kingdom Bacillati; phylum Actinomycetota; class Actinomycetes; order Mycobacteriales; family Gordoniaceae; genus Gordonia; species Gordonia sp. G4. Next base: position 3,399,106 of record NZ_CM173442.1, on the reverse strand, counting down.
GCTGAGCCCGTAGCAACGCGGCGCAGAATGCCGCGGGATGGTGCAGCTTGAACCACGACGAGTAGAACACCAGTGACGCGAAGCTCTGCGAATGGCTCTCCGGGAAACCGAAATTGGCGAACGCCGCCATCTTCTCGAAGATGCGGTCGGCGGTGTCCCCGGTGATGCCGTGCAGGTTCTCCATGCCTTCGTAGAAGCGCTGCCGCAGGCGTTCCATCTTCTCCGGCGACCGTTTGGAACCCATCGCCCGGCGCAACTGATCGGCCTCGGAGGCGTCGAATCCGGCCACGTCGACGGCCAGCTGCATCAGCTGCTCCTGGAACAGCGGCACACCCAGGGTGCGCTCGAGCGCCTTGCTCATCGACGGGTGCTCGACCGTCACCGCCTCCTCCCCGTTGCGCCGCTTGATGAACGGATGCACCGAGCCGCCCTGGATGGGGCCGGGCCGGATCAGTGCCACCTCGACGACGAGGTCGTAGAAGCAGCGCGGCTTGAGCCGCGGAAGTGTGGCCATCTGCGCGCGTGACTCCACCTGGAACACGCCGACCGAGTCTGCGCGACAGAGCATCTCGTACACGGCCGGTTCGCCGAGGTCCAGGGTGGCGAGGTCGACGTCGATCCCCTTGTGTTCGGCGACCAGGTCGATCGCGTAGTGCAGCGCGGAGAGCATGCCGAGACCCAGCATGTCGAACTTGACCAGGCCGATGGCGGCGCAGTCGTCCTTGTCCCACTGCAGCACGCTGCGGTTCTCCATCCGCGCCCACTCCGTCGGGCAGACATCGGCGATCGGCCGGTCGCAGATCACCATACCGCCGGAGTGGATACCCAGATGCCTTGGCATACCGAGGATCTCACCGGCCAGTTCGGCGACGTCGGACGGTGCCGTGTCGGGCATCTTGGCCCAGGCGTCCTGCTGGCCGGGCGCGTACCCGAGCGCCCGGGCCATGTCCCGGATCGCCGACTTCCCGCGGTAGGTGATGACATTGGCGACCTGCGCGCTGCGGTCCCGGCCGTAGTGGCGGTAGACGTACTGGATGGCCTCCTCGCGACGATCGGATTCGATGTCGACGTCGATGTCGGGCGGACCGTCGCGTTCCGGGGCCAGGAACCGTTCGAAGAGCAGGGTGTTGGCGACCGGGTCGACATTGGTGATGCCGAGGGCGTAGCAGACGGCCGAGTTGGCCGCACTCCCCCGGCCCTGACACAGGATGTCGTTGGCCTTGCAGAAGTCGACGATGTCGGCGACCACGAGGAAGTAGCCGGGAAAGGTGAGCGCCTCGATGATGGCGAGTTCGTGCTCGATCTGCCGGTAGGCCTGGGGATGTTCGGCCGGGGTGCCGTACCGCCGGCGTGCCCGGGTCATGGTGAGTTCGCGCAGCCAGCTCGCCTCGGTGTGACCGTCGGGAACGTCGAACGGCGGCAACTGCGGCGCGATGAGGCCCAGATGGAATGCACAGTCCGCGGCGATGCCCACCGCGTTGTCGATGGCGTCGGGATGCGCGGGCAACAACCGGGCCATCTCGTCGCCGCTGCGCAGGTGCGCTCCGGCAACCCCCGGCATCCACCCGGAGATGGTGTCGATGTCGGTGCGGGCCCGAACGGCGGCCATGGCCATCGCCAGGCGTCGGCGCCGGGGCGCGGCGAAGTGCGCGCCGGTGGTGGCCACGGCCGGCACGCCCGCTCCGGCGGCGAGGCCGGCGAGCACCGCGTTGCGTTCGTCGTCGTCGGCCATGCCCTGCGCGGTCAGCTCGACGACGACGTTGTCGTGGCCGTAGGTCTCGATCAGTTCCCGCAGCGCCTGCTCGGCGGCCGGGACGCCGCCGCGATCGAGGGCGCGACGGAGTGCGCCTTTCCGGCAACCGGTGAGGATGAGCCAGTGTCCGTCGCCGGCACCGGCCAGGGCCTCGCGGTCATAGCGGAGCAATCCCTTCTCCCCGGCGATCATGTGCGCGTCGGCGATGGTCCGGGACAGGCGCCGATAACCCTCCCCGTCTCGGGCGAGAACCAGCAGATGCTCTCCCGGCGGATCGTTCTGACCCGTCCGCGCGACGTCGGGCTCCAGTGACAGCTCGGCACCGAAGACCGTCGGCATCCCGAACTCGCGGGCCGCCTCGGCGAAGCGCACGATGCCGTAGAACCCGTCGTGATCGGTGACGGCCAGGGCGCGGAGCCCGAGTCGTTGCGCCTCCTCGACCAGTTCTTCGGGCATCGACGCACCGTCGAGGAAGCTGTACGAACTGTGCGCGTGGAGTTCGGCATAGGGCACCGCCGAGGAGCCACGGGAGATGTCTTCGGCCTGATAGGCCCCGCGCTTGCGCGACCAGGCCGGGCTGTCGCCGCCGTCGCCGGGGAACGGCGCCCATTCACTGAGGTCGGGGCCGAATTCGGTGCCGGGCCGGTCGGTGCTGCCGGGCGCTCGACCTGCGAGCACCCGCTCCATCTCCGACCACGTCGGTGGTCCTTGATCCCAGCCCACACCCCGAGCTTATCGAACATCCGTTCGATGGGCACCCGCGGCCGGTGGATCGGCCCTCAGCCGGCGGACTTCGGACGCTCGGCGAGCCCGAGACGCAGGTGTTCGCTGTGGTAGACGGCCTCGTCGAGCAGTTGGGCGACATGGCTGTCATAGAGGCTGTAACTGATCGACCGCCCGGAGCGAGTGCCGGTGACCAGCCCGAGGTTGCGCAGCAGCCGGAGCTGATGGGAGACCGCGGACTGCTCCATACCGACGGCGTCGGCGAGGTCGGTGACCGAGCGCGGACCGGACCGCAGCTCGGTGAGGATGAGCAACCGGCTCGGGGTCGCCAGCGCCTGCAGCGTGGTGGCGACATGCACGGCCGATTCCGGATCGAGCCGCGCAGCCGGTCGCATCCCCTCGTCGATGCCGTGTCCCATGCAGCGAGATGCTACCGGTTCACCATCACATGAAAACCTCTTCATATGAACTGTTACTGTCGGGGCTGACGGTCCGCAACACGACGGGAGACATGATGGACACGGCGGAGGCGACCGGCGCGACGGACAGGGCGGCGCGTGACACCGTCCCGAGACCGGGAGGCGAACGCGGGATCACCGCCCCGCGATCGATCTTCCGGACCGGGCTCCGACTACCCGAGGTGCGCTGGGCGGGCATCGCGCTGGCACTGTTCCTCGCCGGATGGCTGCTTCAGCTCTGCGAGGCACCCGAATGGGCCTGGTGGACCGCGTATCTCGCGTGCTACCTGAGCGGCGGATGGGAACCGACCCGGTCCGGCCTGCAGGAACTGCGGCAACGACGACTCGACGTCGATTTGCTCATGATCGTCGCCGCCATCGCCGCCGCGTCGATCGGGCAGGTCTTCGACGGCGCGCTGCTGATCGTGATCTTCGCGACCTCGGGCGCGCTGGAGGTCGTCGTCACCCAGCGCACCGCGGACTCGGTGACCGCCCTCCTCGGCCTGGCCCCCGAACGGGCGACCCGGTACCACGACGACGGTTCGACCGTCGAGGTCGACTGCCGCGATCTCGAAGTGGGACAACGCATCCTCGTCCGCCCCGGCGAGCGGATCGGTGCCGACGGAGTGGTCCTCCGGGGGCGCAGCGAGGTCGACCAGCAGGCCGTGACCGGCGAGTCGATCCCCGTCGTGCGCGACGCGGGTGACGACGTGCTGTCCGGCACCGTCAACGGCACCGGCGCGCTGATCGTCGAAGTCGCCCGCCCGGCGTCGGAGTCGGTGATCGCCCGGATCGCGACACTCGTCGCCGAGGCCTCCGAGACGAAGGCCCCGACCCAGCTCTTCCTCGAGAAGGTCGAGCAGGCGTACTCCGTCACCGTCGTGGTCGCCACGCTTCTGGTACTGGGCGTTCCGATCGTGTTGTTCGACAACACCTTCGACGAGGCGCTGCTTCGAGCCATCGTGTTCATGATCGTGGCCTCACCCTGCGCCGTCGTCCTGTCGACGATGCCGCCGCTGCTGGCGTCGATCGCCAACGCCGGTCGTCACGGCGTGCTGGTCAAGTCCGCCGCGGTGATGGAGTCCGTCGGACGGACCTCTGTCGTCGCCTTCGACAAGACCGGCACCCTGACCGAGGGACGCCCGCAGGTCGTCGACGTGACAGCACTCGACGGACGCGAGCCGTCGGAGGTGCTGGCGCTCGCCGCGGCCGTCGAACACCCCAGCGAACACCCGCTGGGACGCGCGATCGTGGCGGCCGCGATCGACCGTGGGCTGGACATCGAGACGGTCGAGGACTTCCGGGCACTTCCGGGCCGCGGCGTGACCGGCGCCGTGCGCGGTCACCGGATCACCGTCGAGCGCGCCGACGCCGACTCGGCCGGAACCGTGGTGGGCGTGCTCGTCGACGGATCGGAGGTCGGCCGGATCGAACTCGTCGACCGTCTTCGGGACGACGCCGCCGAAGCAGTGCGGCTGATCGGCGACGTGACCTCCGGGCCGGTCCTGCTGCTGACCGGCGACCGTCCGTCCGTCGCGGCGGATGTGGCAGACCGGACCGGTATCGAGGCGGTACACGCCGACCTCCTGCCCGAGGACAAGGTCCGAATAGTCGGCGAGACCGGCGGCCACGTGCTCGTGGTCGGCGACGGCATCAACGACGCCCCGGCCCTCATGGCGGCCGGCACCGGCGTCGCCATGGGTCGTCGGGGCGCGGACCTCGCGGTCCAGACGGCCGACGCGATCATCGTGCGCGACGACCTCACCGCGGTCGCCGCGCTGATCCGGCTGTCCCGGCTCGCCCGCCGCTACGTGATCGCGAACCTCTGCATCGCGGGCACCATGATCGTCACCCTCGTGACCTGGGATCTCGTCGGAACCCTTCCCCTCCCGCTGGCCGTCGCCGGCCACGAGGGTTCCACCGTGCTCGTCGCACTCAACGGCGCGCGCCTGCTCCGGCGGTCGGCGTGGTCGGGTGCACAGTCGACGTGATCGGGCGCACAGTCGACGTGATCGGGCGCACTGTCGACGTGTTTGGACGCACGGTCGACGGGTGCGCGGTCATTGCCTTCGATCCAAGTTAGTGTCACTCTGAGTACCAGACACATCCGCGACCCTGCGGGCGCGGACAGCCGGCGGGTCATCGGCCCGCCCATCTGATGGGATCTCTCACATGACGAGCTACTTCATCACCGGGGGCAGCGGGTTCATCGGGCGACGCGTTCTCGAACGCCTCCTGACCGTCTCTCCCGATGCCACGGTCCACGCGCTGGTACGCGAGTCGTCGCTGGCGGCCTTCGTCGCCATGCTCGACGACATGGACGCCGTCGACCGGGTGACCCCCGTGGTCGGAGACCTGACCGCGCCGGGACTCGGCATCGCACCGGACGCCGTTCCCGCGATCGACCATGTCATCCACCTCGCCGCCATCTACGACATGGCCGCCGACGCGGAGTCACAGCGCGCCGCCAATGTCGTCGGGACCTCGCGCGCCGCCGACTTCGCGATCGCGCACGACGCGCTGTTCCACCACGTCTCGTCGATCGCGGTGGCCGGCGACCACCGCGGTCGCTTCACCGAGATGGACTTCGAAGTCGGACAAGGGTTCCCGACCCCCTACCACCGCACCAAGTTCGAGGCCGAGCGCGTCGTCCGCGAACGCGAGGGACTCCGCTGGCGCGTCTACCGGCCGTCGGTCGTGGTCGGCGACTCCAGAACCGGGGAGATGGACAAGATCGACGGCCCGTACTACTTCTTCGGTCATCTCGGGATGCTCGGCCGGTTGCCCTCGATGCTGAGGCTGCCGATGCCCGACCTGGGCACGCTCAACATCGTGCCCGTCGACTACGTCGCCACCGCGATGGTCGCCCTCATCGGCGTCAATCCCACACGCAGCGGGCTGGTGTTCCATCTCAGCGACCCGAAGTCGCTCACCACCACCGAGATGTACAACGCCCTCGCACCGGCCTTCGACGCCCCCAAAGGCTTCGATGCCATCCCGCGCTCCGCGGTCGGACCCGTGATGGCGTTGTCCGGCATGGGGATCGCGCGTGTCGGACGCAACCTCGTCGCCGCTCAGCAGGGCATTCCCGGGGCACTGCTCGACGCGGTGACGCTGCCGGTCGACTTCCGCGCCGACCCCACCGTCGCGGTCCTGCACGACCTCGGCATCACGATCCCCGACTTCACCGAATACGCCCCGCGGCTGTGGACCTACTGGTCACGGCATCTCGACCGGGCGCGCAACCGTCGCACCGATCCGCGCGGCCCCCTGGTCGGCAAGAACATCCTCATCACCGGCGGGTCGAGCGGCATCGGCAAGGCCACCGCCCGGATGTGTGTCGCCCGCGGGGCCAACGTCATCATCGTCGCCCGCAATGCCGCGGAACTCGATTCGGCGACAGAGGAATTGAACTCGACGACGAGCAAGAAAGGAATTCCGCCCGGCCAGGTGACCTCGTACCAGTGCGACATCACCGACGAGGAATCGGTCCACGCGCTCGTCAAGACCGTCCTGGCCGCACACGGCCATGTGGACGTGCTGGTCAACAACGCCGGTCGGTCGATCCGCCGCGCCACGCTCAATTCCGTGGACCGGTCACATGACTACCACCGGGTGATGGCGGTCAACTACTTCGGCGCGGTCAACCTCGTCCTCGGACTGTTGCCGCACATGGTCGCCAGGCAGGCGGGCCATGTGGTGAACGTGACCTCGGTCGCGGTGCAGTCACGGGGGCCGCGATTCGGGGCGTACGCGGCGTCGAAGGCCGCCCTCGAGGCCTTCAGCGACGTGACCGGCACCGAGACGGTCTCCGACCACGTCACTTTCTCCAATGTTCGTCTGCCCCTGGTGAAGACGCGGATGATCGCACCCACCGAGGCCTACGACAACCAGCCCGGCGCCTGGAACGTCGACCGCGCCGCGGCGCGCGTCCTGCACGCCATCGTCGACCGGCCCAAACGGGTCGACTCGCTCGTCGGGCTGGTCGCCGAGATCGGGCATCGGATCACGCCCGGACTGACCACCCGCATCCTGCACCAGGAGTATCTCGTGTTCGGCGAATCGGCGGCAGCCCTTGGTCGTTCGGACCACGGCGCCGACAGGCGCGACACGTGATCGACACCCCTTATCTCGAGGTCGACGTCGATCGCATGACGCGTAACCTCGCGTCGCTCGCCGATCGTGCGCGATCGACCGGCGTCGAGGTGCGCCCGCACGCCAAGACCCACAAGAGCGCCGAGATCGCCCGCATGCAGATCGATGTCGGCGCCGTGGGCCTGGCGGTGGCGACCATCGGCGAGGCCGAGGCCTTCGCCGACGCCGCCGACATCACCTCGTGCACCGACATCTTCATCGCCTACCCCGTCTGGCCGACCCCGGCGAAGGCCGCCCGGTTGCGTGCTCTGGCGGCCCGGGTGTCGCTGCGGGTGGGTGTCGAGTCGGTCGAGGGCGCCCGGCATCTCGGGGCTCTGCTCGATGGGCAGCGGATCGAGGCTCTCGTCGAGGTCGACTCCGGGCAGCACCGCACCGGGGTGACGCCCGGGGGTGCCGGCGAGGTCGCGGCCGCAGGAACGGCAGCCGGACTCGACGTCGTCGGCGTGTTCACCTTCCCCGGCCACGGCTACGGCCTCGGCGACACCCGACGGCGTGCCGCGGAGCAGGAGGTGGCGGCGCTTCGCGCGGCCGCGGAGAGTCTCCAGGAGCACGGGATCGATCCGCGCGTACGCAGCGGCGGGTCCACGCCCACCATCGAATTCGTCGGCGACCCGGCTCACGCGGGCGTGCTCACCGAGGTCCGTCCGGGCGTGTACCCCCTCAACGACGCCCAGCAGGTCGAGATCGGCGCCTGCGGATTCGACGACGTCGCGCTGACCGCGGTCGCGACCGTGGTACGCAGCGAGCCCGGACGAATCGTCGTCGATGCCGGCAGCAAGATCCTCGGCGCCGACCGAGCTGCCTGGGCCACCGGGCACGGACGGCTCCTCGACCACCCCGACGCCCGTGTCGTGCAGTTGTCCGAACACCATGCCGTCGTCGACTTCCCGGCGGACTCAACACCGGTCCCGCGGTTGGGTGACGTGGTCCGGGTGGTACCGAACCATGTCTGCACCGCGGTCAACCTCGTCGACGAACTGGTGGCGATCGACGGATCGGACAGCCGGTGGCCGGTCATCGCGCGGGGACGCAACAGCTGAGTCAGACGGGTCGGATTCCGTGCCGGACCAGGAATTTGCGTGCCCGTCCGAACTTGCGGTCGGTGGAGAACGCGTACCAGCGCTGACTCACACCCGCTTCGTGGACGACATCCCGGAACCTGCGGAACGCACCTCGTCCCTCGATCGCGCGCTCCAGACGGTTTCGCAGGTCGGGATCGGTGGTTCGCGTGGCGAAGTCAGCCATGTCCCGCCAGCTGTCACGCGAACCGATGCAGTCGAAGCGCAGCCAGCGGTCCGGGTCCTCCTCGACGTCGATCTCGTCGTCGAGCACGCCCGGGTCGAGCATCTCGTCGTTGTACACGAAGCCGGTGCTCAGGTCGATGAGTCCGCCGGTTGACCGGTTCGGATCACCCTCCATCTCGTCGCTGAGCATCTCGAGATCCACCGCGATCGGCCGTCCCGGCGCGGGTTCTCCGCGCAGGATCGCGAGTAGTTCCTCGGCGAGTTCGGCGTCGCCGGCCTCTCCCCGTCGGTTGAGTTGTTCGACGATCGACACGGCCACCGGTTCGGCTCGCTCGCGGCGCTTCTGCAGTGCCATCGACACCCCGGCGCCGACCTGCTGGAGTGCGTCGCTTGGGCGAGGTACACGGGTCGATCGCGTCCACGGACCCGGATCGATTTCTCGACGCGGTTACCGGGTGCGATGTGCCTGGCGATGTCCACGGGCTCGGAGATCGGGCCGCCGATACCACCGGCCATGTCGGCACCGAGCGCAGCGTCGGCGACCACCCTGCCGTCGTCCAGGGTGAAAGTGACAGATGGGAACGATCCCATCGGGCGAACGCGTCGTCGACGGCGGTCGCCAGATCCTTGAAGGTGTGCGCCGGTCCGACCTCGAAAACCCTTCCAGGGCAAGGCCATAGCTCAATACCACGACCGCCGAGCAGTTCCACGGTCACCGACAACCACGTGCGCGCCATGCGGCGTTTCTTCCCGAAGGCCACTCCGCGAGACGCAGTCACTCGTAGACCCCTTCGACGATCCACTCCCCGGCGCGATAGCACAGCAACAGGGCTCGTGAATCGTCGAGCAGCACCTGCGCCCGGGCGATCAGTCCCGTCTCGCCGGCTCCGGCCGACACCGGCGCGCCGGCGGGGCGGTCGGCACTCCCGACCGGCCACGGCCCGGCCCACCAGTACAGACCCCAGCTCGATCGGCGGCCCCGGGACGATGCCAGCGCCACGGTCACCGGCTCGGCGGTGAACGCCCCGCGTTCGGTCACCTTCACCGGTTGTCCTGTGGCGTCGAGCACGTGGATCGCGGTTTCCACCAGCACCGTCGGGCTGGGTTGCGGCAGACGCCCGGGCCACGGCGCCAGTGGATCCCGGCGAGGAGCCGGCTCGTCGCCCAGGGAGACCATCGTGATCCGTTCGGCGGGACCGCGGCCACCGCTCAGCACGGGAATGCGGACCGCGTCCCCGCCCAGCAACCCCTGTATCCGCACCAGTGAACGCCGGGCGCGCTCCTCCACGTCGGGCTCACCGGCCGACCCGCCACGGGCGAGATCGTCGGTGAGCTGGTAGTGCAGGGCACCGGCCTCGACGACCTCGACCGGCTCGAGGCGCAACCGGACGATCGGCGAGTCGGGCCGGGTGTCCCGGGCCCTTCTCCCCTGCGCTTTGCCTCCGTAGGGGGCTTCGACTCGGCTCCTCGCTGCGCTCGGTGCCGGCTCAACCCGCGGGGTAGGCCGCGCCGCGCCGGTCAGCCACCCCTCCAGTTGCCATCGGATGCGGTCCGCGGTCGTCTCCGGCGTCAGCGGCTGGGCACAGCGCCAGGTTCGTGAATGCTGTTGTCCGCGTTCGGTGGTCGCGATGATGGTGAGTCGCGTACAGGCCACCGCGGCATCACGCAGGCGTCGGTGCAGCGCGTCGGCGAGGGTACGGCCGATGAACGCCGCGACGTCGATGCGGTCGACCGGGGGGTCGCAGGTGTGGTCGACGTCGAGTTCGGCAGGCACACCGCGGGACGACGGGACGCGCCCCGGCAACGCGTTGGCGAGCCGATGCGCGACGACCGCATCCCTGGCGAACCGAGTGGCGACATCGGTGACGGACATGTCGGCGAAGGCCCCGATCGTGCCGATCCCCAGTCGGCGCAGCAACTCGACGAGATCGGCACGGGACGGATCGCTCATGCTGGGTTCGACGGCGAGATCGGCGACGGGCCGGCCGGCGAGGTACTCCCGGTCGCCGCCGGGCTCCACCTGATGTCCGTGCCGGGCGGCGAGGACGGCGGTGAAGATCTCGTCGGCGATGCCGACCTGCGACTCGATGCCACATGCCGACACCACGTCGACGAGTTCCTCCGCGAGGGACTCCATCCCCCCGAAATAGCGGGCCGCACGGTCGCCGGCGATCACCAGGAGACCTGGCCGGAGCACTTCGAGAGCGGGTATCACCTCGGCGACCGCGGCGACCACCGGTTCGAACAATCGTCCGTCCCGGTTCTCATCGGCGGTGACCACGGTCATCTCCGTACACGCCGCCTGCGCCTGACGCTTGCGCATCCCGCGACGGACACCGGCCGCCCGGGCCGACGCCGAACAGGCCACCACCCGATTCGCCGACAGCACCGCCACCGGATGCAGTGGGGGTAGATCCGCCTCGGCCGATGCCGCCATCGCCGGCCAGTCCGGGCACCAGAGCGCGAGGATACGCCGGGACCCCGGCTCCCCGGGGGGCATCAGTTCGCCACCGCGAGCACCGGTGAGGCACTCGCCGCCGCGACCATCTCGACCGTGCGATCGGGGCCGTGCCCCACCGCCCGGAGCTCGACCTCGGTGCTCTCGGATCGCCGGCCGCGGCCGGACACCGTGACCTGCAACCGCATCCCGCCGATGCGGCCGTAGCCACTGCGTGCGGAATCGAGACCGGCTGCGCGGGAAGCGGACCGGCCGGGTAGGTGTGGACTGTGCCGGTAGGTGAGGACACGGGCTTCGACGGCCAGCTGCGCACCCGGCCAGGTGCCACCGGTCACCAGCAGCACCGACGACTGCTTGCGCACGCGGCCCATGACCACCCGGGCACGCGACGGGGCCACCGTCTCGCCCCGCGGGCGTGTCCCCTCCCCGTCGCTTGCAAGGTCCAAGATCACCAGGTCCATACCGTCGAGCAGAACCGCCGCCACCTCGACCGGATCGGGACCGGGCTCGGGGATGGTGGCGATACGGGACAGGTCGGCACCCATCTCCGCCGCCGACAACAGACTCAACCGTGGCAACCCGACGATCCCCACCTGCCCACCCGCACGGGTCACCGCTGCGATCATCGCGACCAGCACCGAGCGGGCACCATCGAGCCGGACGACCGTACCGCGAGGAATCCCGTTGTGCGGCAGCACCTCCGACAGCGATTCCGGCATGGGGAGTACGCCCACCGCCTGATCGCGGACCTCGACCACCCGCTGGTCGGGCCGGCCGGACATGGCCGCCATCCGCCGGCGCAACCCCGCCAGCTCGTCCGCCCTGCCACGGGCCGCGACATCGGTCACGGCAACACCAGCTGACACATCCATTTCCGGACACCCTCCAGTCGACATGAGGTACTCGAGCGAGCCGGGAAGGTGCGCGCATCAGGGTTCTCGAACTGCCCTCCGAAGTGATCCCGAGGGGCACCCTCGGCCGCAGATCGTTCGAACACAGTTTCGATGATTCGAGAGTAGAACCAACCACCGACAAGCGTCAAACGAAGACGAGATCCGTTGTACGACAAAGCATGTGCGTTCCCACGCCGAATCGACGCAGCTCAGCGCGGTGCCGGTCAGAACGGCAGTGATCAGAACAGGGTGAGTGCGTGCTGCAGCTCGGGCTCGGCGACCGTCGCCGGCGCGTCCCGGCCCGACTGCCGGAGACCACCGGACCCCGCCAGGCCGTGCCGGTGCACGAGAGGTTTCATCCGGTCACGCAGCCACGACGAATACTCCGGGGTGACATAGGCGCCACGTCCGTACAAACCCCGGTAGCGGCGGATGAGCGCCGGATGTTCCTCGGCCAGCCATTCGAGGAACCAGGGCTTGGTCGAGGATCGCAGGTGCATCGGGAACGCGGTCACACCCGAGGCGCCCGCCTCGGCGAGGGCCTCGAGCAACGAATCGAGATGCGAGGTGGAGTCGGTGAGGTAGGGGATGACGGGGGCCACCATCACATGCGGCGCGATGCCGGCATCGGCCAGATCCCGGATCAGCGCGAGCCGCGCCTGCGGCGAGGGTGTCCCCGGCTCGATCTTCTTCTGCAGATCCGGATCGAGGATCGCCAGTGAGATCCCGACGCTGACCGACACCTCGCCCGCGGCCTGACGCAACAGCGGCAGGTCACGACGGATCAACGTGCCCTTGGTGAGGATCGAGAACGGCGTCCGGGACTCGGTGAGCGCGGAGATCACCCCCGGCATGAGCCGATAACGCCCCTCGGCGCGCTGGTAGGGATCGGTGTTGGTCCCCAGTGCCACCGTCTCCCGGGTCCACGACCGGCGTTTGAGCTCCTTGCGCAACACCGCCGCGACATTGAGCTTCACCACTACCTCGGTGTCGAAGTCGTTGCCCGCGTCGAGGTCCAGGTACTCGTGCGTCGGCCGGGCGAAACAGTAGCGGCAGGCATGCGTACACCCGCGAAAGGTGTTGACCGTGAACTGGAACGGGAGCTGCGAGGCATCCGGGATGCGATTGAGCGCACTCTTGGCCAGCACCTCGTGGAAGGTGATGCCCTCGAAGTCGGGCGTACGCACCGACCGCACCAGGCCCGAGCGGCTCAACCCGGGAAGCGACCCGTCGTCGACCCCCACCGCCTGATCGGACCATCGCATGGAGCGAGTCGCACATACGTACGAGACGGCTGTCAAGTGCGGCGCCCGCCCCGATGGCCTCGCCGCTATCATCGCCCTATGTCGACCACCGCCGGACACCGTCATGCACCAGGTCCCCAATACCTGGTGGCCGGCCGATACCGCCTGAAGTCGCGGATCGGCGGGGGCGGCATGGGAACCGTGTGGCTCGCCCGCGACCAGCTCCTCGACCGCGACGTCGCCGTCAAGCAGGTCGTCTCCACCGAGGGTCTCACCGAGGAATCCGCGGACAACGTGCGTCAGCGGGCGATGCGAGAGGGACGCATCGCCGCGAAGCTCTCCCATCGCAATGCGATCGCCATGCACGATGTCGCCCTCGACCGGGGTGAGCCCTGGCTGGTCATGGAATACCTACCCTCGCGCAGCGTCGCCCAGATCCTCCATGCCACACAGACTCTCACACCTGCCGAAGCCGCCCAGATCGGTGCTCAGGTGGCCGATGCGATGGTCGAGGCCCACGCCGCGGGGATCGTGCACCGCGACATCAAGCCGGGCAACATCCTGATCGCCGAGGGCGGCCGCCACACGGGACTGGTCAAGATCACCGACTTCGGGATCTCGCGGGCGAAGGACGATGTCACGCTCACCCAGACCGGCGTGATCACCGGGACACCGGCATATTTCGCCCCCGAGGTCGCGCGCGGAGCCGATCCGCAAGAGGCGTCGGACGTGTACTCGCTGGGTGCGACCATCTACACGATGGTCGAGGGTCAGCCGCCGTTCGGTGTCGACGACAATTCGATCGCCCTGCTGCACAAGGTCGCGCGTGCCCGCATCACTCCCATGAAGAACGCCGCCGAACTCGAGCCGGTCCTGCTGCGACTTCTCGAACCCAGTCCCACCAAACGCCCCACGATGAGTCAGGCACGAGACCTGCTCACCTCGTTCGCGGCCGGCTCACGCGGCACCCGCGACCAGGTCCTGACCGGCCTCATCACCCGACCGGGGACGGGTACGCCGGTGTGGTCGCAGCGGACCAACCGGTCCTCGACGACCGGTACACACCGCCCCGCCGCAGCCACCCTGCCGCCGTACGCCCCGACGATGTCCGCCGATCGCGGCTCCCGCGACCTCCCGCGCACTCGTCAGGGCATGTCCCCGACTCTCATGTCGACGCCGCAACCGCACTCGTCCACATCGAGACCACCTGTCGGACAGTCACAACCGTTTGATCGGCGACAGCCGTCGTACAATCCGCCCCCGCAGCCGCCGGGCACGTCGAGCACCGCACTCGCGGTATCGATCTTCGTCTTCTTCGCGGTACTCGCGGTAGTCGTCGTCCTCGCCATCGCGCTGTTGCGCTGAGGTGCCAGAGCGGTGGCCCGTCAACCGATGTGACGGGTGGCCGCCCACCGCGTGAGCGCGTTGCGGTTGGACTGCTGGGTCTTGCGCAGGACATTCGACGCATGCGTCTCGACCGTCTTGATCGAGATGAACAGCTCCTCGGCGATCTCGCGATAGGTGTATCCGCGCGCGAGCAGACGCAACACCTCCAGCTCTCGCCTGGTCAGCGAGTCGAGTTCGGGGTCGAGGGGCGGTTCGGGCGCCGACGACTTCCCGGTGAACGAGTCGAGGACGAAACCTGCGAGCCGCGGACTGAACACCGCGTCGCCGTCGGCGACCCGCCGGACCGCATCGGCGAGTTCAGGCCCGGCGATCGTCTTCGTCACGTAACCCCGCGCGCCTGCACGGATCGTCGCGATGACGTCCTCGGCGGCGTCGGACACACTCAACGCGAGGAACACCGGCGGTGTCGAACCGGGCCGTGTCGAACCTGGTATGGCCGAAGCTGTTGTGGCCGAGGCGATCCGATCGAGCACACCGCGCAGCACCGCCACCCCGCCGCCCGCCGGCATGTGCACGTCGAGCAGGACCACGTCCGGAGCCGTCGAGACGATCCCGTCGATCGCCTCGGGCACCGCACCCGCCTCGCCGACGACGCGCAGACCCGGCTCGTCGGCCAGTTCGGCACGGACCCCGGAGCGGAAGACCGCATGGTCGTCGACCAGGTAGACGGTCACGGGACCGGAGGGGTCGGGACTCGTCGAACTCGCTGTCATCGTGCCTTCCTGTTGTCGGTCGGGGCCACTGCGTGCATGGTCATCTCGGCTGTGCGTTCGGCGTGTCCCGATCGCTCCGCGTCCGGTCGCTCCTCGATCGAACCGCCGTCACCGCGCGGCATCATGAGGCCGACGTTGGTTCCGCGTTCGGGACTCGAGGTGATCCGCACGTGCCCGCCCATGCGTTCCACCCGCGCGCGGATCGAGCGCGAGATGCCCTGGCGGTCGTCGTCGACGATCTCGGGGTCGAAGCCGACACCGCGGTCGCGCACATACACCTCCACCTCGTCGTCGGTGATCTCGCCGTACACGTCCACCGTGCGCTCGCCGGAGTGCTTGGCGGCGTTGACCAACGCTTCACGGGTCGCGCCGACGAGGGCCGCCCAGCGTCTGGCGTCCCGGGTGTTGGTGGGGCGCAGATCGCCGACGGTGATGATCTCCACCTCGATTCCGTAGGCGTCCTCGACCTCGGCTCCCACACTGCGCAGCGCTGCCGCGAGGGAACCTCGTTCGGTCGCCGGGTCGCCGAACAGCCACGCCCGCAGTTCGCGTTCCTGGCTCCGGGCCAGCCGCGCCACCTCCTCGGGCCGGCCGGCCTTCTTCTGTATCAGCGCCAGGGTCTGCAGGACCGAGTCGTGGAGATGCGACGCGATCTCCTCACGCTCGGCGTTCCGGATCCGGGCGGCGCGCTCCTCGTCGAGGGTGCGCAGCAACCGCATCCACAGCGGCACGGTCAGCAGGACGACGCCGATGAGCGTCGCCCCGACCGCGAGGATCGTGGAGTTGAGCCCGCCGAAGCTGCGGTCCCCCGCCACCACCACGACGACCAGTCCCCCGACGACGAGCGCGACCCCACCGATCAGCCGGGTCCAGGTGAGCGCCGGGGTGCGCGGTGCCCGAGGGGACGTGTCGAACTCGCGCCACACCAGGCTGGCACCGAGCGCGATGAAGACGAACGGGACCAGGTATTCCGCCGGGGTCCCCGACGCCGCGAAGCCCACCACGGCCATCGCCACCAGCCCGATCATCGCGAGGCCGAGGGATTGCCGGCGTTCACCCCGCGCCGGCGAGGCGGTGTCATCGCCCTGCGGGCAGAAGAACCAGAGCAGTCCGTAGGCGGCGACCCCGGCACCGGCCAGCGCGGCCAGGACCACGAAGACGATCCGCACGCGGAACACCTCGACCCCGAGATGATCGGCGATTCCACCGGCGACACCGGCGACCACGCGGCCGCCGTCCCGGCGCACCAGCCTGGGGACCGGCTCGACCTCCATTCGATTCACTCCTCGATCGTCCCATGCGTTCGGCTCCGAGACATCGGGGTCAACCCCGGTTCATGGGTCTCGATCTCAGGGTGTGTCGCTTCACCACCCCCACGAACCGGCTTCTTCCGGGGGACAATTCAGGGGATCACCCGATGTGTCCGGGGCCGTGCGAGCGGCACGATGATCGTCATGGACACGAAGCAGTTCCAGCAGCAGCTCCAGGGCTTGTGGTCGACCCGCCCGTACCGGCGCGACGATCGGACGATCGCCGGCGTGTGCACCGGCATAGCCGCTCGCTACCGCGTCGACCCGACCCTGGTGAAGGTCGCATTCGTGGTGGCGGCGTTCTTCGGCGGCAGCGGACTCATCCTCTATCTCGCGGCCTGGGTCGCGTTCCCGGGCGCCGGTCGCGCTCGCGCCGACGCGCTCCGCGCAGATTCCTCTCGCGCCGGCCACACCGCGTCGCACAACTCGATGCACGGACTGGGCAACCCGCAGGTCATCGTGCTGGCCGTCCTCGCGATCGTCATCGTCACCTCCATCGGGCCCAACCGCACCTGGGGGTCGGGCGGACTCGTCGGCGCGATCCTGATGCTCGGCGGCTGGTTCCTGCTGTACCTGCGGACCCCGACCCCACCGGTCGGCACCAGCATCGACACGGCGGCGGTCACCGACATCGTCGTCCCGCCACCGGCGGCCGGCCAGTTCGAGCGGTGGGTGCCGCGAGCCATGACCAACCCGACCGGCGGTGGGTCCGTCACCGCGCCCGGTCTCCAGACATCAGGAGCGCCCATGACGGGAACACCGACCACATCCCCGACCACCGGGGACTCGCCCGCCGAACACCCGGCCACAGCAGCGCCACGGGTCGACCTCGAGAAGAGCGCAGCACTCGACGCGACCCCGCCGGCGTGGGATCCGCTGGGGGCGGCACGGTTCGCCTGGGACCTGCCCGAGCCGACCACCCCGGCCGACCCCGCCGTCCGCAGGCGCCGGCGCTCACCTCTCACCCTGATCGTGATCGGTCTCGCGATCATCGTGGGCGCCGTCGGCGCGGGCCTACACCAGATGGGCGTCGACTGGTTCACCGTGCCGCACATCCTGTCGCTCTCCCTCGCCGTCGTCGGCGCGGGACTCCTGGTCGCGGCGTTCATCCGGCGCCGAACCGGCGAGCACAGCACCGGCCTCGTGCCGATCGCGGTCACCCTCGGGGCAGCCGTCGTCGTCACCACCGTGATCTCGGGCGTGAACGGCCTGTCCAGTCCCCTACCGCCCGGCGGAGCCGGCGACCGCGAGTGGAAACCATTGAGCGAGAAAGACATCGAGGCCGAGTACACACTCGGCGTGGGTGAGATGACCCTGGATCTGCGCGAGGTGGACCTCACCGCCGACCGCACGGTGCGACTCGAGACCGGTGTCGGGACGATCAAGGTCCACGTCCCGGACACGATGAACGTGCGCGCCGACTGCCAGACCGGCATCGGCGACTACACCTGCCCCACCGGACTCGACGGCGGGCGTGACGGCACCGACGGCCCGGTCCTGCAGATCGATGCCCGTACCGGGATGGGAGAGGTTCAGGTCCTGCGATGAACGCTCACGACGACGCCTACGGCGCGGACAACCCGGCGACCGCCGACAACGCCGATCACCATGGATGCGTGTCCACTCATCGCGCGCCGGGTCTGGGGCTCCTGGGAATCGCCGCCCTCGCGGTGGCCGGCTGGGGACTCGCCGACGGGCCGGCACTACCCGATGCCGCCGACCTCGGGTGGGTCGCGGTCGGGATCGGTCTGCTCGTCGGGATCGTGCTGATCGTGTCGGGGACGCGATCTCGCGGCTGACCTCGACTCGCCGCCGGACTCGAGGCGGGCAGTCAGAAAAGCGGCCGGTGGCAGATGCCACCGGCCGCTCTCGTTCGGGTCATTCCCACTCGATGGTGCCCGGCGGTTTGCTCGTCACGTCCAGGACCACGCGATTGACCTCGGCCACCTCGTTGGTGATGCGGGTCGAGATGATCTCCAGCACCTCGTAGGGCACGCGGGTCCAATCGGCCGTCATCGCGTCCTCGCTCGACACCGGGCGCAGGACGATCGGGTGACCGTAGGTCCGGCCGTCGCCCTGGACGCCCACGCTGCGCACGTCGGCGAGCAGCACCACCGGGCACTGCCAGATCTGTGAGTCGAGTCCGGCGGCGGTGAGTTCCTCGCGTGCGATCAGATCGGCCTTGCGCAACGTCTCCAGACGGTCGCCGGTGACCTCGCCGACGATCCGGATCGCCAGGCCGGGCCCGGGGAACGGCTGACGCGCGACGATCTCCTCGGGGAGTCCCAGTTCGCGACCGACCGCGCGAACCTCGTCCTTGAAGAGCAGCCGCAGTGGTTCGACCAGGCTGAACTCGAGGTCGTCGGGCAGACCGCCGACGTTGTGATGGCTCTTGATGTTCGCGGTTCCGCTCCCGCCGCCGGACTCGACGACGTCGGGATAGAGCGTGCCCTGGACCAGGAACTCGACCTTCTCCCCCGCCTCGGCCTCCTCGCCGAGGACCTCGCTGACCGCGCCCTCGAACGACCGGATGAACTCCCGGCCGATGATCTTGCGCTTGGTCTCGGGGTCGCTCACGCCGGACAACTCACGCAGGAAGGTGTCCGCGGCGTCGACGGTGACGAGTTTGGCGCCGGTAGCGCCCACGAAGTCGTGCTGCACCTGCTCGCGCTCACCCGCACGCAGCAACCCATGATCGACGAAGACGCATGTCAGCCGGTCGCCGATGGCCCGTTGCACGAGCGCCGCCGCGACCGCGGAGTCCACACCGCCGGAGAGCCCGCAGATGGCCCGTCCGTCACCGATCTGATCGGCGACCGCGTCGATCAGGGCATCGGCGATGTTGGCGGCGGTCCAGGTGGCCTCGAGGCCGGCGATCTCGTAGAGGAAGCGCGTGAGGATCTGCTGGCCGTGCGGCGTGTGCAGCACCTCGGGGTGGTACTGCACACCGGCCATGCGGCGCTTCAGGTTCTCGAAGGACGCCACCGGCGCGCCGGGGGTCGATCCGGTGACGGTGAATCCCTCGGGCGCGCTCTGGACGGCGTCATTGTGGCTCATCCACACCGGCTGGGTTTCCGAGAGACCCTGATGGAGCACGCCTTCGCCGTTGGCCGTCAGCGTCGTGCGACCGAACTCGCGTCCGCCGGTGTTGGCGACCTCGCCGCCCAGCGTGTCCGCCATCGCCTGGAACCCGTAGCAGATGCCGAACACCGGGACGTCGAGGTCGAAGAGGGCGGGATCGAGGTCGGGTGCGTCCTCGGCGTACACCGACGACGGACCGCCCGACAGGATGATCGCGACCGGGTCCTTCTCCTGGATCTTCTCGATCGGGACGTCGTGGGAGATCACCTCGGAGTAGATGCGCGCCTCGCGCACCCGGCGGGCGATCAGCTGCGCGTACTGCGCCCCGAAGTCGACGACGAGCACCGGCCGCGGGCCCTCGAGGAAATCCTCGGCAGAGGACGAGTTCGCAGAAGAAGTGTCTGTCACCGGGCCGAGTCTAGTGGGCGTGCCGGGGTCCGTACCTGGTCACCCCGCCCGGCGGGTGCGGACCCGCGACGCCCGCGTGAAATACTCCGGAATCGACATGACTGCATCGCCGAAATCCCCCAACCGCTGGTCGCTGAGCATCGGCGACCTCACCCAGGCCGCCGTGTTCGCCGCGCTGATCGCCGCGCTCGGTCTGCCGGGAACCATCAACATCGGCACCAGCGGTGTGCCCATCACCCTCCAATCGCTCGGGGTCATCCTCGCCGGCGCCGTCCTGGGCCCGAAGAAGGGCACGCTGGCCGTGATCATCTTCATGGTCCTCGCGATCGCCGGGCTCCCGATCCTGTCCGGCGGGCGCAACGGCCTGACCGCGCTGTCGTCCCCGACCGCCGGATACTTCATCGGGTTCCTGCCCGCGGTGATCGTCATCGGCGTGCTGACCGCGATCATGATCTCGACGGGCTACGGCAAGTACCGCGTGCTGTGGGGCATCGGCATCAACGCGCTCGGCGGCATCGTCGTGCTGTACGCGTGCGGGGTCCTCGGCCTGCTCATCCGCACCGACCTGACCGTGTGGGCGGCGATCACCACCAACGGCCCGTTCATCCCCGGCGACATCGCCAAGGTCGTCATCGCAGCCCTGGTCGCCGCGCAGGTCCACCGCGGCCGCCCCGGTCTCATCGAACCCCTGCGCCCGCGCCGCGCCGGCTCTGTGGCCGGCTGACCGTCCCGCCCCGCCGGCGATGATCGAGTTCACCGACGTCTCCCACGCCTACGGCGACCGCGTCGTCCTGCGCGAGGTCTCACTGACGTTGGCGGAGAGGCGGATCGGCATCGTCGGCGCCAACGGGAGCGGCAAGTCGACGCTGGCGCGGATGATCAACGCCCTCGTCATCCCGGACTCCGGGACCGTCACCGTCGACGGGCTCACCGTCGCGAAGAACAAGCGCGAGATCCGACGCCGGGTGGGGTTCATCTTCTCCGACCCCGACCGTCAGATCATCATGCCGACCGTCCGTGAGGACATCGAACTGTCGCTCCGCCGAACCGATCTCGGCAAGGCCGCACGCGCCGACCGTGCCCTCGAGGTACTCGCGCGCTTCGGACTCGGCGACCACGCCGACCATCCCGCGCAGCGGCTGTCGGGCGGACAGAAGCAACTCCTCGCCCTGGCCTCGATCTTCGTGACCGACCCGGCGATCATCGTCGCCGACGAGCCCACCACCCTGCTCGACCTGCGCAACACCCGCATGCTCACCGACGTGTTCGCGACACTCGACGAGCAACTCGTCGTCGTCAGTCACGACCTCGACATCCTGGCCGATTTCGACCGCGTCATCGTCGTCGACGAGGGACGTGTCGTCGCCGACGACGAACCCCGACCAGCGCTCGCCGCCTACCGCGAGATGATGTCGTGAACGTCCTCGGCGTCTACCGTCCCGGCACCACCGTGCTGCACCGCCTGCCCGCGGGCGTCAAGTTCGTCGCGATGGGCGTGCTGATCCTGGTGCTGTCACTGACGGTCCGCTCGCTGACCGCGCTCGGCATCGCCACGGTCGGAGTCGCGTGCGTCTACGCGCTGGGAGGCATCGGTCCCCGCGAGGCCTGGCGTCAGCTGCGACCATTGCTGTGGCTGCTGCTGTTCATCTTCGCCTTCCAGGTCGTCTTCACCGACTGGCGACGGGCGGTGGTCGTCTGCGGCGTGCTCGCACTGTCGGTCGCGCTCGCGGCGGTCGTCTCGCTGACCACCCGCACCACCGACATGCTCGACACGATCGTCCGTGCGCTCGGTCCCCTCGCCCGTCTCGGGGTGCGCGTCGACCTCATCGCCCTCGCACTGGCGTTGACCATCCGGGCGATCCCGCTGATGGTCGAGGTGGTGCGGGAGGTCGACGAAGCGCGCAAGGCGCGCGGGCTGCGGCCGGGTCCGCGCATCCTCGTCGCCCCGGTCGTACTCGCCGCGCTGCGTACCGCCGACGGCTTCGCCGACACGCTGACCGCGCGCGGACTGGACTGAGGCGACCCGGGATTTCGTAGTCACAGTGCGCGCTATTTGCGCACTGTTGCTACGAGATCCGCTGGGCGGTGACCGGTGTGAGCGGGATGATCGGCAGCCGCAGAGCGCCCGGTGCGTCGGCCGGGACCACCGGCGACGTCGGCGTGGTCGGCTCGATGCGGCGGTACGGCTCGCCCTGCGCCGGACGACGATCCTGTTCACCCTTGTTGGGCCACAGGGCCGCCGCCCGCTCCGCCTGCGCACAGATCGTCAGCGACGGGTTGACACCGAGGTTCGCCGACACCGACGCGCCGTCGGCGATGTGCAGTGTCGGGTAGTTCCACACGCGCTGGTAGGGGTCGATGACGCCGTCGTCCGGGTCGTCGGAGATCGCGCACCCGCCGAGATAGTGCGCGGTCAGCGGCATGTTGACGATGTCACCCCAGGTCCCGCCGGCGACGCCGCCGTTCAGTTTCGCCGCGATCCGGCGAGTTGCCTCGTTGCCCTTGGGAATCCACGTCGGGTTGGGCTCGCCGTGACCCTGCTTGCTGGTGACATACCGCAGCGGTCCGCGCTTGCGGACGAACGTGGTCAACGAATTGTTGTTGTTCTGCATGACGAGCGCGATCACGGTCCGCTCGCTCCACTGCCGCACCACGAGCAACCGCACCAGCAGGAACGGGTTGCGGGCGACCTGCCGCAGGAACTGGCCGAACCGGTCACGCCGGCTCCCCCCGTCGGTGAGCAGGGTCTGCAGGTACGCGATCGCGTTGGAGCCCTTGCCATATCGCACCGGTTCGATGTGCGTGTTCGGCTCGGGATAGAACGACGAGGTGATCGCGACACCGCGCGAGTAGTCGTTCTCCGGGTCGATCCGCGAACCCATCGCACCCAGGATCGACTCCGAGTTGGTCCGCGTGAGCCTGCCCATCGCATCCGAGATCCGGGGCAGCGAACCGAGTTTCGCGTGGTGCAGGAGTCGTTGGGTGTTGAACGTGCCGGCCGCCAGGATCACCTGACCCGCGGTGATCGTGCGCCGACGACGTCCGAGCGGCCCCCACGAGGACGAGTGATGCGTACCCACCTCCCAGACACCGTCGGCGCGCTCGTGCAGCGAGTCCACCGTGGTGCGGTCGATGATGGTGGCGCCGTTGCGTTCCGCGAGACCCAGATAGTTCTTCAGCAGGGTGTTCTTGGCGCCCACCCGGCACCCGGTCATGCACGCTCCGCATTCGGTGCAGGCGGTCCGGTCCGGGCCCGCACCGCCGAAATACGGGTCGCGGACGGTCTCACCGGGCGCCCCGGCCAGACCCGTCTTCGCACCGAAGAACACACCGACCGGGGTCGGGGTCACTGTGTCGCCGACACCCATCTCGGCGGCGACTTCGGCGACCACGCGGTCGGAGGCGGTGACCGTCGGGTTGGTGACCACCCCGAGCATCCGGCGCGCCTGGTCGTAGTACGGACCGAGCTCGTCCTC
This sequence comes from Gordonia sp. G4, assembly GCF_057770005.1. Lineage (NCBI taxonomy): Bacteria > Bacillati > Actinomycetota > Actinomycetes > Mycobacteriales > Gordoniaceae > Gordonia > Gordonia sp. G4. The sequence continues at coordinate 3,375,783 of NZ_CM173442.1, read as the reverse complement.
CCAGTCGGTGATGTGGTTCCACTGGGGATCGGTGAAGAACGGTGTCGGGGGCTTGTACAGGGTGTTGGCGTAGTTGAGCGATCCACCGCCGACCCCCGCGCCGGCCAGGATCATCACGTCCTTGAGCGCGTGGATGCGCTGGATGCCGTACAGACCCAGCTTCGGGGCCCACAACCACCGGTTGAGGCGCCAGCTGGTCTTGGCGAAGTCCTCGTCCTCGAAACGACGACCCGCCTCGACGACGCCGACGCGATACCCCTTCTCCACGAGACGCAACGCACTCACACTGCCGCCGAAGCCGGAGCCGACGATCAGGACGTCGAAGTCGGTGGCGCGTTCGGTGGACCTGTCGAAACCCATGGTGACCATACTAACGTGCATTGTCACATAAAGAGACCCAGGTCACCCTAACCCTTCGAGGCTCGTCGCCAGCGCTCCTCGCACCTCAGGGAGCAGGGCGTGGCTGCGCTTACGCTCCTCGCACCTCAGGGAGCAGACGTGGCTGCGCTTACGCTCCTCGCACCCCAGGGAGCAGGGCGTGGCTGCGCTAGCTGTACTGACCTGAGAGGTTAGGTACGCGGTCGGCGGGTGATCGACCTTTGAGTGAGGTGTGGCCGCGGTGGTGATTGTAGTGATGCAGCCAGCTTGAGTACTCAGCGCAGCGTTCGGCGTCGCTGGTGTAGAGCCGCGCGTAGGCCCATTCATCGGCCAGAGTGCGGTGAAACCGTTCCACCTTGCCGTTGGTCTGTGGCCGATAGGGGCGGGTCCGGCGATGCTTGACCTCACCGAGCGCGTCACGGAAGACATGGGATCGGTAACAGGAACCGTTGTCAGTCAATACATTCCGGACCGTGAATCCGCACTCCAGGAACCAGGCGTTGGCCCGTTCCCAGAAGTCGGCGGCGGTCTGTTTGCGCTCGTCAGCCAGAATCTCGGAGTACACCAGTCGGGAGTGGGCATCGAGGGCGGTGTGCAGGAAATGGTGTCCCCGCAGCGGATCGCCCCACTTGCTACGGCGTCCTGAACTTTTATCGGCTTGCGAGTTGTGGTTGCCCTGGGTTCGACCGAGCATGCGCCATCCGCCGCCGGCGGGGATCTTGCCGAGTTTCTTGACATCAACGTGCACCAGATCGCCGGGAGCGGCGGACTCCATCCGTCGGATGACCCGCCCAGTGGGACGGTCCAGCCAGCGCAGACGGGCCAGCTTGTACCGGCTCAAGACCCGGTGCACGGTGGAGACGTTGAGCCCGAGCAGATACGCGATACGGGCTGGGCCCCAGCGACGCAGCACGCGGACTTTGATGATGCGCCGCTCGGTGCGCGTCGGAGTCTGATTGGGGCTGTGGTGGGGGCGTGAGCTGCGGTCGGCCATGCCCGCCGGTCCCTGCTCGCGGTAACGCCGAGCCCATCGCTGAGCGGTGGTGACCGCGACTTGGAATCGTTCAGCGGCACGGCGCAGCGACCAACCGTCCTCAACGATGCAGCGGGCCAGACGCAGACGCCCGGTTTCTGACAATGGGGCATTACGGTGGGACACGAAGACCTCCGAGGCTGGGGAGCGTTCCTTAGACAGCTCGCACTCCACTCGGAGGTCTTCTCCATGTCACCACGCCACGCCGTAAGCCGTACCTAACGTCCGTGGTCAGTACACCAGCGCTCCTCGCACCTCAGTAACTGCGGCCTGGCGGCCGTCGTGGACTACGAAAGAACACTCGTGAGCGTCCGAATTTCTTGCTCCCTGAGGTGCGAGCGAAGCGAGCCACGAAGGGCATCGCAAGGCAACTCACCACGCCCTTCGTGGCTCGTCGCTTGCGCTCCTCGCACCTCAGGGAGCGGCCACGGAGATCAGGCGTGGACGGACAACCCCACGCGCTGGAACTCCTTCAGATCGCAGTACCCGGCCTTCGCCATGGCGCGACGCAACGCACCGACGACGTTGAGCTCGCCGTACGGATCGTCGGAGGGCCCGTTGAGGACCCGCTCGAGACTCGGACGGTCCTCACCCGCGGCGACCTGCAGAAGGGCACCGCGCGGGGTGTCGGGGTGCGCGGCGGCCGACGGCCAGTACCAGCCGTTGCCGGGTGCCGAACTCGTTGTGGCGAGCGAGGTTCCGAGCACCGCGGCGTCGGCTCCGCAGGCGATCGCCTTGATCAGGTCGCCCGAGCTGTGGATGTCGCCGTCGGCGATGACGTGCACGTAGCGACCACCCGTCTCGTCCAGGTAGTCGCGACGCGCGGCGGCGGCGTCGGCGATGGCGGTCGCCATCGGGACACCGATGCCGAGGACCTCGCCGGTCGTGGTGGCCCCGGCGGCCGAACCGTAACCGACGATCACGCCCGCCGCGCCCGTCCGCATCAGGTGCAGCGCGGTGCGGTGGTCGTGCACGCCGCCCGCGATGACGGGTACGTCGAGATCGGCGATGAAGGTCTTCAGATTCAGCGGTTCCCGCTGGGTGCCGTCGGCGTCGACCTGCGCCACGTGCTCGGCCGAGATGATCGTCCCGTGGACCACCAGGATCTCCACCCCGGCGGCCAACAGAGCCGGGGTCAGTTCCGGCGCGTGCTGGGGGCTGACCCGAACGGCCGTGGTGACGCCGGCCTCGCGGACCTGCGCCACGGCCTCGCCCAACAGCCCGCTGTCGAGCGGAGCCGCATGCAGCTTCTGCAGATGCCGAACCGCCGCATAGGGATCCGGATCCCCGGCCGCGATCGCGACCAGTTCCTCGATCTTCGCCTCGACGTCGCGGTGACGGGCCCACAGCCCCTCACCGTTCAGGACACCGAGCGCACCGAGCCTGCCGAGCTCGATCGCGACCGACGGCGACACCAGCGCATCGGTCGGATGACTCAGGATCGGTGAGGAGAAACGGTAGGCATCGATCTGCCACGCCGTGGAGACGTCCTTGGACGAACGGGTCCGACGGGAGGGGACGATGCTGATGTCGCCCAGTTCGTAGGTCCGTCGGGCCGTCCGGCCCATGCCGATTTCGACGAGGTCACGCACCACTGCGCCTTTCTGCGGGGTTCAGCTGCACAACGACCATACGGCCTTGCCCGCCGGACGAATCCGGCGGGAACGACCTCGGGGAGTTCAGCGGGAGTAGTAGTTGGGCGCCTCGGCGGTCAGCGTGATGTCGTGCGGATGGGATTCCTTGAGTCCGGCCGCGGTGATCTGGACGAACCGCGCGGTCTGCAGATCCGGGATCGTCGAGGCGCCGGTGTAGCCCATGGCGGCACGCAGGCCGCCGACCAGCTGGTGGATGACCTGGGACAACGGGCCGCGGAACGGCACACGCCCCTCGATGCCCTCGGGAACCAGCTTCTCCTCCTTGAGGACGTCGTCCTGGAAGTAGCGGTCCTTGGAGTACGACTTCGCCTGCCCGCGCCCCTGCATCGCACCGAGCGAGCCCATGCCCCGGTAGCTCTTGAACTGCTTGCCGTTGACGAGGACCAATTCGCCGGGGGCCTCGGCGGTGCCCGCGAGCAGCGAGCCGAGCATCGCGGTCGACGCACCGGCGGCGAGCGCCTTGGCGATGTCGCCGGAGTACTGCAGACCGCCGTCGGCGATGACGGGGACGCCTGCCTTCTGGCAGACCGCCACGGCTTCGAGGATGGCGGTGATCTGCGGGGCGCCGACGCCGGCGACGACACGCGTGGTGCAGATCGAACCCGGTCCGACGCCGACCTTCACCGCATCGGCACCGGCGTCGACGAGTGCCTGCGCGGCCTCACGGGTCGCGACGTTGCCGCCGACCACGTCCACTCGGTCGCCGACCTCGGCCTTGAGCTTGGCCACCATGTCGAGCACGAGCCGGTTGTGCGCGTGGGCGGTGTCCACGATGATCACGTCGGCGCCGGCGTCGGCCAGTGCCATCGCACGGTCCCACTGCGGGTCGCCGGTACCGACAGCGGCACCGACGAGAAGCCGTCCGTCGGAGTCCTTGGTCGCGAGCGGATGCTGCTCGGTCTTGACGAAGTCCTTGACGGTGATGAGTCCGGTCAGGCGTCCGTTGCCGTCGACGATCGGCAGCTTCTCGATCTTGTGCCGGCGCAGCAGTCCCAGCGCGGCCTCCGCGGAGACCCCTTCCTGGGCGGTGATGAGCGGCGCCTTGGTCATGACCTCGGCGACCGGACGGCTCTGGTCGACCTCGAACCGCATGTCGCGGTTGGTGATGATGCCGACGAGCTCACCCTTCTCATCGACGACCGGCAGGCCGGAGATGCGGTAGCGCGCACACATCGCGTCCACCTCGGCGAGCGTGTGGGACGGCGTGCAGGTGACCGGATCGGTGACCATTCCGGCCTCCGAGCGCTTGACCGTCTCGACCTGGCCGGCCTGCTCCTCGATGGACAGATTTCGGTGCAGGACGCCCATGCCGCCGGCGCGCGCCATCGCGATCGCCATGCGGGACTCGGTCACGGTGTCCATCGCCGAACTCACCAGCGGGACCCGCAGCGTCACGTTCTTGGTCACCCGCGACGAGGTGTCGACCTCGCTGGGAATCACGTCCGACGCCGAGGGCAGCAACAGGACGTCGTCGAAGGTCAGGCCGAGCATCGCGACCTTGCCGGGATCGTCTCCACCGGTACGAACAGCAGTCATCGGACCATCGTATCGACTCCCCTGGTGCGGCGATCGTCACACAGGCGTCTTCGTGCCGGTGAGACGGCCCGACCCGTCCGCATCACCGGCGTCCGGGACCGGTGAATGCCTGCGGCGCGACCAGCCGCGGATCGGCTACGGTGGTGATGTGCGTGACCACCTGCCACCCGGCCTCCCGCCGGATCCGTTCGCCGACGATCCCAGCGACCCCGCATCCGCACTGGACAGCGTGGAGCCGGGTATCCCGCTGGACGAGAACGAGCGGCTCGCGGTCGAAGAGGATCTCGCCGATCTCGCACTGTACGAGGCGTTGCTGACCAATCGCGGTGTGCGCGGTCTCGTCGTGGTCTGCGAGGACTGCCACGAGGATCACTATCACGACTGGGACATGCTGCGCGCCAATCTGATCCAGCTTCTCATCGATGGCACCGTGCGGCCCCACGAGCCGGCCGTGGACCCACGCCCCGACGCTTACGTCACGTGGGACTACTGCCGCGGCTACGCCGACGCGCGTAGCCATCTCGACGACGAACGCTGACGAACCCGGCGATCCGCCGACTCCCCGACGTCACAACCACGAGTGAGGCCCCGCACCGGTCCGGTGCGGGGCCTCACTCGTGAATCCGGGCTCGTGATCGGCGACCGGTCGTTGCGGAGTCCGGTCAGCCGATCGGCCGACCCGACGCGTCCACGCCGGGCGGCGGGGTCCACGGAATCCCGGGGATCTCGGCCGGGAAACGCGTGACCTTGGTGCTCGACGACGGCGCGGACGGCTGAGCCGGTCCGCTCGACGGCGGTGCGGACGACGGGACCTCCGGCTCGCTCGTCTCCTCGGACGGCGCGGTCGGATCGTCGGACCCGCCACCGGGCGGGGTCGACTCGCCTGGTGCCGACGGATCGTCCTCACGGCTGGTCAGATCGGGTCGAGTCGGCTCTGTCGTGGCCGGTTGCTCCGCGCCGCCCGGCGTCGTGGGATCGGTGACCTCCGTCGGCAGACCCGCGCCCGCGCGGATGCGGTTCATCCAGTCGGTCATCTCGTCGCGCATCTCGTTGTCGCCCATGGGACCCATGCGGTCCTTCGCCTCGGCCAGCAGACTGGCGGCCGCGACCGGATCACCCGCCGCGATCGCGGCCTCGGCACGCTCGAGATTCGTACGGACGTCGTGCGCCGCCTGCGTCTGCGACGCGGCCTCGGAGAACACGACCTGCTTGATGCCCCACAGCGGATCGCCGGGTTGCGAGCCCTCGGAGAGCACGGTCAGACCGGCAGCGGCGACGATGACGATCGCGGCCGCACCCGACACGACGCGAAGGTGCCGCACCATGCGGCGTCCGCGGCTCGCCCGCTCGGTGGTCCCGATCGCGCGCTCGACATCGTCGACGGAGACCAGCTCCGGCTCGGGGGTGGACATGATCTCGGACTTCCAGCCCGACAGCATCTCGGCCAGCTGGTACTCCGCGGCGTCCCGGGTCGGCACAGGCACGTCCCGGGTGAGCGCGTCGAGGAAGTTCTCGTCGAAGTTGACCTCGGAGAGGTCCAGCGAGTCGTCGGCTGCGGAAAAATCGTGGGCGGCTGGATCGAACGCGGGATTCGCGCCCGACGGGACCGGGTCCAGGGGTCCGGGGCCGGTGGGCGCCGGACCGCTCGAACCGGGCGCACGCCGATGGACCGGTGGCTGGCCGGGTCGATTCGGCTGGTCACCGCCGACGACACGGCGTCTACGCCAATCAGACTGTCCGCTCATCGTGACCTCCTGTCCGTCTCAACTCGTCTTTCAACTTCGCCAATGCCCTGTGCTGGGCGACTCGCACCGCTCCGGCGGTGCTGCCGATGGCCTGGGCGGTCTCCTCCGCCGACATACCGACGATCAGCCGCAGGACCAGCACCTCGCGCTGTTTCTCGGGCAGGATGCCCAGCAGGGCTCTCATCCGCCTGCTGCCGTCGGCGTCGATGGCGAACTGCTCGGGACCGCCGGTCACGTGCGAGACCTCGGGGATCTCCTCGACCGGGTCCGACTTCACCCGTGCCGCCACCCGCATGGCGTCGGCAACCTTGTGCGACGCGATGCCGTAGACGAAGGCCATGAACGGTTTGCCCTGGTCCCGGTAACGGGGCAGTGCGGTCATCACCGCCATCAAAGCCTCCTGCGCGATGTCGTCGGCGGAGAACAGATGACGTTCCCCGACCCCGATGCGTCCTCGGCAGTAGCGCAGGATCGGCTCCTGCACGCTTTCGAGAACTGACGTGAGAGCGTCACGATCGCCTTGGCCCGCGGCCCGGACGGCGTCGTTCAACTCACCACCTGTCAATTTCATCGCGCGTAGGAATCCCCGTGTTACAGATCGGCCAACCGGCCTCGCCGCCAGTCCTGGTACGGGCCCCAGCACGGTGACGCCGCCGGTGGCGACCGTCGTGGAACGCGACTGGCGAGCAGCGTTCTCCGACGTCCCGGCGGCGATGACGTGGCAGACCCCAACACACCTTAGCGATCAACCCCCCGGCATCAGCGCCATGCCCTTGCCGATCAGCGTGGCGCGGAGCTCGCGGTGGCGCGCGATGTCGCCCTCGGACGCCGCTCCGGTACCCAGCAGCAGGCTCATCGCCGCCCACTCCAGCGGGAGCAGACCCTCGTCGCGAGCGTCGGCGACGACATCCCGCGCAACCGTGGCCGCGCCGCCCCTGTCCCCTCCACCGGCGGTGGCGGCAGCGGCGATGAGCGCGGTCTTGATGCGATGCCGGGCCGGGACCGGAGTCCCCGCGTCGTGCATCTCCCGGATCAGCGAGGCCCCCGCCCGGGCATGGTCGAGCCCGGTCGAGACGTCACCGCGATACAGACCGAGTTCGGCGCTCACCCATTCCCAGCGCAGTCGGCAGCGGGTCGCCGTCGTCCAGTCCGCGTCCGCCGGCCGCCACGACCAACCGTCGGGGGTCGTTCCCGACGATGGACCGTCCACGGCGTCGAGGACCGCCCTCGCCCGGTCGAGCAGCCGGCGCGCGGCACCGAACCTCAGCAGACCCAGATTGTCGGCCGCGAGCCCGACGAGTCCGTCCGCGACCGCGGCTCGCGTCAGCGACACCTCGGCCGGGTCCGGCGAGCCCGTCGACGGCCGGCTGTCCGGGATGCCGACGGTGAGGAGGGACCGGCCGTCGATTCCGGAGGCGATCCGGTGACGCCCGGCCTGGCGAACCAGCGACGCACGGGTGCTCTGACACAGCGACAACAGTGCGGTCTCCGGGGCGAGGGACGCCGCCGGGCCCGTCGACGGACCGATCACCCTCTCCAGCTCCGTCAGTGCCGTGAGCGCGCCGGCGTACTCCCCGCGCCCACCCGATGAGACCGCGTCGGCCCAGGCCCGAAACAGCGGAGCCACCGCGGGCTCCATCGACGGGTGTCGACGCAGCTCAACGGCATTCTCGAACGCCTGCCAGGTGTTCTTGGTCACTCGAACTCTTTTGGTTTGCATGAATTTAACGAACGATTCCCAACGTTAATTCTCCGGACAGATCACGGGTGCATCATCGGAAGATTTCCGACGTGTAAATCGGTTCGATCGACGTCACCACACCCTCACACTCCGCGCACCGGGGAAAGACTACGTCATGTCGAGTGAATACCCAGCTCAAATGGGGTGGAGTCACCTGATTCGGGGGGCAACGGAATGTCTGGTCACAGCTGTGCTATCCGTCGGAGACGAACTAACCCGCCGTTAACATTTCTGAGACTTTCGCGGCAATCATGTCCCATTTGGGGCCTATTGACGCCATTTCTCAGGCCCGCTTAATGTGAGTTCAGCGTTGCAGGAAATCGACGTTTCTCACCGAGCACCTCGGTGCGGCCCACGACAAGGAGTAGCTGTCATGCCTCAGCCCAATCATCTCCCCGGCCCCAACGCTGACATCTGGGACTGGCAGATGTCAGGACTCTGCCGCGGCGTCGACTCGTCGATGTTCTTCCATCCGGACGGCGAACGCGGCCGGGCCCGAGCGCAGCGCGAGCGGCGAGCCAAAGAAATGTGTCACCAGTGCCCGGTCATCGCGCAGTGCCGGGAGCACGCCCTCGCGGTCGCGGAGCCGTACGGCATCTGGGGCGGTCTCTCCGAATCCGAGCGCAGCATCTTGATGAAGCGCGGCGTCGGCCGCCGTATGGCCAGCTGAGTCCAGGGCGTCGAGCCCACCCGACAGCGGCGAGAGCCGGGCATCCCCGAAAGGATGCCCGGCTCTCGTGTTCTCGTCGACTTCGTGACCTCGAGGGGTCTACGTCAGTGCGCGTGCCCGTGACCGGCGTGACCGGCCGGTTCGTCGGCCGGCCGCTCGGTGATGGCCGTCTCGGTGGTCAACACCATCCGGGCCACCGACGCCGCATTGACGACCGCCGACCGGGTGACCTTCACCGGGTCGATGATGCCCTCGGCGACCAGGTCGCCGTAGGTGAGGCTCGCGGCGTTGAAACCCGAGCCGTCGGCCGCACCGGCGACCTTGTCGACCACGACCGCGCCGTCGAGGCCCGCGTTCGCGGCGATCCAGTACAGCGGCGCCCGCGCCGAGTCGCGCACGACGCGCACGCCCAGGGCCTCGTCGCCGGTCAGCGAATCGGCGAGTGCGTCGAGCTTCTTCGACGCCTGCACGATCGCCGAGCCACCGCCGGGGATGATCCCCTCTTCGACCGCGGCCTTGGCCGCCGCGACGGCGTCCTCGACGCGGTGCTTGCGCTCCTTGAGCGCGGTCTCGGTGGCCGCGCCGACACGGATGACGGCGACACCACCGGAGAGCTTCGCCAGACGCTCCGCGAGCTTCTCCTTGTCCCAGTCGGAGTCGGACTGCTCGATCTCGCGCCGCAGCTGGGCCGAACGGTCCGCGATCGCGTCCTTGGTGCCGGCGCCCTCGACGAGGGTGGTGGCGTCCTTGGTGACGACGACGCGACGAACCGAGCCGAGCACCTCGAGACCGACGGTCGACAGACTCAGGCCGATGTCGGAGGAGACCACGGTTCCACCGGTGACGACCGCGAGGTCTTCGAGGAATGCCTTGCGGCGGTCGCCGAAGAACGGCGCCTTGACCGCGACGGCGCGGATCGTCTTGCGGATCGAGTTGACGACGAGGGTCGACAGCGGCTCGCCCTCGACGTCCTCGGCGATGATCAGCAGCGACTTGCCCGCTTCGACGACCTTCTCCAGCAGCGGCAGGAACTCCGGCAGGGAGCTGATCTTGTCGCGGTAGAGCAGGACGAACGCGTCCTCGAGGACCGCTTCCTGGCTGTCGACGTCGGTGACGAAGTAGGGCGAGAGGAAGCCCTTGTCGAACTGGACGCCCTCGGTGATCTCGAGGTCGGTGCTCAATCCGGAGCCCTCCTCTACGGTGACGACACCGTCGGCGCCCACCGCGGTCATGGCCTTTCCGACCATCTCGCCGATCTCCTCGTCCCGAGAGGACACGGTGGCGATCTGGGCGATGGACTGTTCGCCCGCGACCGGGGTCGCAGCGGCCAGCAGCGCTTCGCTCAGCGCATCGGCAGCCTTGCTGATGCCCTGCCCGAGGGCGATCGGATTGGAGCCTGCGGCCACGTTGCGCAGGCCCGCCTTGACCATTGCCTGCGCGAGAACCGTTGCGGTCGTGGTGCCGTCGCCCGCAACGTCGTTGGTCTTGGTGGCGACGGACTTCACCAGCTGGGCACCGAGGTTCTCGAACGGATCGTCGAGCTCGATGTCGCGCGCGATGGTGACGCCGTCATTGGTGACACTCGGTCCGCCGAATGCCTTGGCGAGGACCACGTGCCTGCCGCGCGGGCCGAGGGTGACCTTGACGGTGTCGGCGAGCTGGTCGATGCCTCGCTCGAGCGCCCGACGCGCGGTTTCGTTGAATTCAATCTGCTTGGCCATATATCACTTTCTTCAACGGGAGCCGGTCGCCGCAACGCACATCGCCCCGGTACCCCTGCACGGGGCGCCGGGGCGATGTGAGACGCGAAAAAGGCTCGCGGGGTCTGACTCGGCCGGAGTTCTCGGTACCGGTCCTACTTGCCGATGACGGCGAGGACGTCGCGCGCCGAGAGGATCAGGTATTCCTCGCCGGCGTACTTGATCTCGGTGCCGCCGTACTTGCTGTAGATGACGGTGTCACCCTCTTTGACGTCCACGGGGACGCGGTTGCCCTGCTCGGTGACCCGACCCTCGCCGACCGCGATGACGGTGCCTTCCTGCGGCTTCTCCTTGGCGGAGTCCGGGATGACCAGGCCCGAGGCGGTGGTCGTCTCGGCCTCGACGGCCTGCACCAGGATCTTGTCCTCAAGCGGCTTGATGTTCACGCTCGCCACGATGTGAGTCCTCAACTTTCGTACTGAGAAAGAATCTGCACGTTCACGGCCCTGCAAAACCCCGTCGTCGCGGGTTCCGAGGCTTCAGTCAGTGCCAACTAGCACTCTATACATGCGAGTGCCAGCACTCAAGGGTGGAGGCTGCAAAAACCCGGACGTGTTCGCTCCTCGCGTATCCACCGGGGGTGGTCCGCTACAGCTGGCTGACGCGTACCGACATCGCCGGGTCCGACGCCACGGTCAGCGGCGAGGGGCGCGCTCCCCCGCCGATCACGTGGGCGCCCAGTGTCGCGATCATGACCCCGTTGTCGGTGCACAACCGCGGCTTCGGCACCCGCAGGTCGATCCCGGCGGCCGCACAGCGTTCCTCCGCCAGCGACCGGATACGCGAATTCGCGGTGGCACCTCCGCCGAGGACCAGCGTGTCCACCCCGAGGTCACCGCACGCCCGGACCGCCTTCATCGTCAGCACGTCGGCGACCGCCTCCTGGAACGAGGCCGCCACGTCCGCCACGGGGACCTCCGCACCGTCGCGCTCGCACTTCTCCACGTACCGTGCGACCGCCGTCTTCAGCCCGCTGAAGGAGAAGTCGTGCTGCGAGTCGCGGGGACCGGTCATCCCGCGCGGGAAGGCGATCGCACCCGGATCGCCTTCGCGGGCAGCACGATCGAGCGCCGGCCCGCCCGGGAAGCCGAGACCCAGCAGGCGGGCGACCTTGTCGAAGGCCTCCCCGGCCGCGTCGTCGACCGTGGTGCCCAGTTCGACGATGGGCTCGGCGAGATCGGTGACGTGCAACAGGTGTGTGTGCCCGCCGGACACCAGCAGTGCGACGCATTCCGGCATGGGTCCGTGCTCGAGGGTGTCCACCGCGACGTGACCGCCGAGATGGTTCATCGCATACAGCGGCACATCCCAGGCGAGGGCGTAGGCCTTCGCCGCGGCGACACCGACGAGCAACGCACCGGCCAGGCCCGGCCCGATGGTGACGGCGATGGCGTCGGGACGGTCGATCCCGGCCGCCTCCCGCGCCCGGCGCATGGTGGGGACGATCGCCTCCAGATGCGCGCGCGAGGCGATCTCGGGGACCACGCCGCCGAACCGGGCGTGCTCGTCCACGCTGGACGCCACCTCGTCGGCCAGCATCGTCGCGAATCCCGGGGTGTCTCCCTCGCCCGGCGTCCACCGGACGATGCCGACACCGGTCTCGTCGCAGGAACTCTCGATACCCATGACGATCACGCCGGGCCCTCCTCGGGTTCGAGCGGCCGGCCCGACACCGGGAGCCGCAACATCGTGTAGGCATCCGCGCCGGACGGCTGATAGTAGTTGCGTCGAAGGCCCGCGGTGCTGAACCCGTGCCGCGAGTACAGCGCGATCGCCACGTCGTTGTCGGTGCGCACCTCGAGGAACACCGGGGCGTCGTTCTCGTCGGCGACGGTGAGCATGGCCTCGAGCAGCGCCTTGCCCACTCCCCGACCCCGACGGTCCGGGTCGACGGCGATGGTGTGGATCTCGCACTCCCAGGCGTCGGGCTGGCCGAGCAGGGAGATCCCGGCGTAGCCGATGACGTCGGCTCCGGCGCGCTCCCGCGCGGCGAAATAGGTGTTGTACGGCGCGTTGAGCTCGGCCCGGAAAGCGGCGGCCGGCCACGGTGAGTCGTCGGCGAACATCTGCCGCTCCAGGGCCGCGCAGCGCGGGATGTCACCGTAGGTGAGGGCGTCGATCACCAGCTCGGGCGTTGTCATCGCGCCACACCCGCCCGGCGGGCCTTCTGCTCGACGGCGTCGGGGCGCCGGAGATACAGCGGGACAAGCGGTTCGGGTTCCCGGTCGGCGACGATGTCGGCCTGCGCCGCCTCGATCAGCCCCCGCACCGTCGGAACCGTGATCGCGGGAGCCCCACCGGTCCAGCCGGCGAGTTCGAGGTGGGCCGCCGAACCCGCGACCGCACCGATCCGGCCCTCGTCGAGGTCGGCGGCGAGTTCCTCGGCCACCACCGCGGGCGCGGCCACCTCGGGACCGCGCAGGCGCCGGCCGCCCTCGTACACCGCCCAATACACCTCACGCCGGCGCGCATCGGTCACCACGAGCGCCCGTGACGTGGTGTCGACGCCCGGAACGGCTTCGGCGGCAAGAGCATCCAGCGAGCACACGCCGTACGCCGGGATTCCGAGCGCGTCGGCGAACGCGGCGCCGGTCGCCATCCCGACCCGCAGCCCGGTGAACGGACCGGGGCCGCAACCGACCACCACCGCGGCCAGATCGGTTCGGGCGGTGCCGGATTCGGTGAGACACTCGGCGATGAGGCTGGTGAGCAGTTCCGCATGCCGACGATGGTCGGTGACCACGCGTTCGGCGAGCACCCGGATGTCCGACCCGGAGGGCCCGGGGTCGGAGCGCAGCTCGGCCACACCGGTCACCACCGAATCGGTGGCCGTGTCGACCGCCAGCACCAGCCGTGCGCCCCCGTTGCCCGGTCCGTCACCCGGCGTCACACTCATTCGGGACTCACCCATTCCCACTCCACTTGTCGCACATCGGTATCGGGGTCCCGGCGCAGCCGGACGACGAGATGCCGCTCGGCCAGCCTCTCGGCCACCCCCTCGCCCCACTCGACGACGACGACCGCCTCGTCCAGGTCGGAATCCAGATCCAGGGCGTCGAGCTCGTCGAGGACTCCGGAACCGTTCCCGGCCCCGCCGAGTCGGTACGCGTCGACGTGGACCATCCCCGGTCGGCCCGGCCGGCCCGGTCGGTGTTCGCGCGCGATGATGAACGTCGGCGAGGTCACCCGTCCCACGATGCCGAGCCCGGCCCCGATCCCGCGGGCGAGGGCCGTCTTCCCCGCACCCAGCGGACCGTCGAGGATCACGACGTCCCCCGCGGCCAGGGTCGACCCCAGCTCGGCGCCGAAGGCCTCGGTGTCGGCGACGTCGGGGAGCTCGCGGGTACCGGCGGGACCCAACCCACTCATCCGCGGCCCCGCTTCCACCAGCGTCGGCGGGGAGCCGGCAGCGCGACCCGCGCCCGATCCACCAGTTCGGCGATCGCGTCGCTCACCAGACCCGGCTCCTCCATCTGGACCATGTGCCCGGCACCTTTGGCGACGACCAGACGCGAATCGGCACCGAGTTGTGAGTACATCCGCACCGAGTTGCGCAGGGGCGTGAGGCGGTCCCGGTCGCCGCACACGACCGTGGTCGGAACCTGCGCGATCACCGGCAGGGCTGTCGACTCGTCGTGGATCTCCAAGGCGTGCAGGAAGTTCACGATGGTCTCGATGGGCGTGCTCTGGATCATCTTGTCCACCGCGGCACCGAGCGCCGGACTGTAGAACGTCGGCCCGAAACTCGCTGCGACGAGCACCGGTTCGAGTGCGGAGCGGGTCAGTCCGCGCCCGGCCTGCACCAGGCGTGGCGCGCGGCGCACACTCATCCGGAAGGCATCCACCACCGGATTACGCAGTCCCTCACCGAGTCCGGCGTCGGTGAGACCGCGCGACGCCGTCGCCACGAGACCCACCCCGGCCACCGGGCCATGGGTCGAGAACAGCGCCGGGTGGCGGCGCGCGAGGCCCATCAGCGTCATGCCACCCATCGAATGGCCCACGAGGACAACGGGTCCGACCGGGACGGTGGCACGGACCACGGCTGCCGCGTCGTCGGCGAGCTGGGCGATCGTGCACGTCTCGGTCGGTGCCGGATCGCTCTCACCGTGACCCCGATGGTCGAAGAACACCAGACGATAGTTGCGGTCGTGCCACTCGGCGGCGAGTTGTTCTCGCTGGAAGTGCCAGCTCGACAACCGAAGGCTGAAGCCGTGCACGAACACGATCGTCAGGTCGGGTGCGGTGTCCGCCGTCACCGTCCCCAGATCGACGATCCGCACCGCGAGTTCCAGACCGTCGTCGGTGGTGACGGTGGTGGCGCGCTCGCCGTAGAGCTCGGTCAGATCGACGTCGGCGTAGGGGTCCGCGCGGCCCACCACGCTCTTGCGAGCGATGTTGCGCGCCGCTCCGACGGCTGCCATCCCGCCGAGGGCGGCGATTCCCGCCACCCCGGCCAGCAGTCCGACGCGTTCGGAATCGTCCACCAGTGGTGCCCCGCTCACTGTCCGGTCCCCGCGTTCTCGGGTGTCACCGTGTCCTCGGAATCTACCCCGGTGGCCCTCGCGCCGAGGTAGCGACGGACCACTCGCTGCCCGACCTGGGAAACGATCTCGTAGTCGATGGTGCCGATTGTGTCCGCCCAGTCCTTCGCGGTGGGGCCGCCGGCTGCCCCGGTGCCGAAGAGTTCGGCCTCGTCACCCTCGCGGACGCCGGCGCCGTCCGGTCCGAGGTCGACGACCAGCTGATCCATGCAGATCCGGCCCACACCGTCGAACAGCCGGTCTCCGATCCGGACCCGGATCCGGCCCGACAGCAGTCGGGGTACGCCGTCGGCGTATCCGGCGGCGACCACGGCCACCACCGTGTCGCGCGGCGCGATCCACGTCTCGCTGTAGGACACGCCCTGTCCCGCGGCCACCTTCTTCACGAGCGCGATACGCGCGGTCAGGGTCATCGCCGGGATCAGCCCGAAGTCGCCCCGCGCGGGTACCGGGGTGCGGCCGTAGACGGCGATCCCGGGCCGGACGAGGTCACGGGCGAGATCCGGACGGGTCAGTGCCGCGGGTGAATTGGCGATGTGCACCACCTGGGGCGCGGCGCCGAGACGGACCAGGTCGGACACGGCGAGGTCGAGCCGCTGCGCCTGGGCATCGTTGAGCGGGTGATCGGGTTCGTCGCCGCGCGCGAGGTGGCACATCACCGCACGCAGGGTCACCGACCCGTCCGCATGCGCTTTCGCGACCCGCTCGGCGAAGTCCGCCCATTCGTCCACGGCGACACCGCTGCGGTTGAGGCCGGTGTCGACCTTGGCCGTCACGAGGGCGGTCTGTCCGATGCGCCGCGCCGCGGCGATGACCGCGTCGAGCTGCGAGATCGACGAGAGCGCGATGTCGATGCGGTCGGTGATCGCACCCGCGAAGTCGGCACCCGGCGTGTGCAGCCAGGCGGTGATCGGGGCGTCGATGCCGGCCGCCCGCAGTGCCGCGGCCTCGGTGAGGTGGGCGACACCGAGTTCGGTGGCACCCGCGGCGAGGACCGCACGCGCCACCGGTAGCGCCCCATGTCCGTAGGCGTCGGCTTTCACGACCGCCATCACGTCGGTACCCGAGGCGGCACGCAGCACGTCGACGTTGTGGGCGATCGCGCCGAGGTCGACGGTCGCGGTCAGAGCAGGGGAAGTCATCGTCGCCCATTGTCCCAGATCGCCTGGTCCGGCTCGTCCCGGCTGCCCGCAGTGAGAGCGGGGCGTCGTCTTGCGGACGTGGAGTGAGTAGTCACACCGATGCGGGCCGTCCGTCCGGACGGTTGAGTGGACCCCATCGCAGTTCCCGATCCGTCGCCGCAACCCCGGAAGTGACCATGTACGCCACCTCGAATCCGCAGGAAAACGCCGTTGTCGTCCCCACCCGCCTCGCGCCCCCGGTCCCCGACCACGACTTCGGTGACCACGACTACGACGCCCACGACCTCGCCCACTTCTCGCCCGTCGACACGCCCACCGTCCCCGCCCGCCCGGGCCTGCGCGCATCGTTGGTGTCGTGGGCGGCCAACACCGTCGCATGGGTGGCGTTCGTCACCGCCGGGGTGTTCTTCCTGCTCGCCCTCGGGCACGCGATGGCCGATGAACCCGCCGACGGCTACGGAGTCGCGGCCCTGATCGCCTTCGGCGTCGCGGTGCTCGCGACGATCGCCGCCTGCGCGGCGCTGGCCGTCTCGTTCACCCAGCGGATCCGGCACGGCGCGCTGCGGCGCGCGGGAACGATCGCCGACGTGATCGTGTTGTCGTCGGTCACCGCGTTCACCGCGCTGACGGCTCTGTATCCGCTCGTGTTCGTGCTGACCGCGTGGTGAACTCGCGGATCGCCGGACGCAGCGCCGACAGCATCGCCGACGCCCCGATCGGCGCGCCGCGACTCGCGAGCTCGGCCGCCCGGGCGTGTACGCGCGCCGCCGCCGCACCGGCGATCTGCGGTGATCTCCCGGCGGCGAGCAGCGCCCCGGCGACACCCGACAGCACGTCGCCTGCGCCGGCGGTCGCCGCCCACGACGACCCGGCATCGTTGCCGAGGACGTGACCCGTGGGGTCGGCGACCAGCGTGATGCGCCCCTTGAGCAGCACCGTGACACCCCACCTCGCGGCGAGGCCGGCGACGGCGGTGAGACGGTCGGCCCCCAGCTCGGTGCCGGTCAGCCGGGCGAACTCGCCGGCATGCGGTGTCACCAGCGTCGGCGCCGCCCGCCCGTCGACCAGCCCCGGATCGCGCGCGATCAGGGTCAGGGCGTCGGCATCGGCGAGAACCGGCAGGTCGGTACCCAGGACCGTGCGCAGGGTCGCCGCCGCCGCATCGTCGGTACCCATGCCGGGGCCGAGAACCCACGCCTGGACGCGTCCGGCGTCTGCGAGTTCGGGCGTGGCGACCACCTCCGGCCACTGCGCCACCACCTCGGCATGCGCCGATCCGACGAACCGGGTCATCCCCGAGGTCGCGGTCACCGCCGCGCCGGCGGCGAGGACGGCGGCGCCGGGGTACCGATGCGATCCGGCGATGACCCCGACGACTCCCTGCGTGTACTTGTCGTCGGCCGGGCCTGGTGTGGGCCAATCGATTTCATCATCGTCGAGGGAGCTGAGCGTCGGCTCGGCGGTTCCACCCGATCGGTCGACGAGATCGCCGAGGCCGATGTCGACGAGAACGACTCGCCCGCACTGCGGCGCGGCGAGCAGATGCGCGCGGCGCCGGACCCCGAAGGTGACCGTGATGTCGGCACGGACCGCCGGGTCGTGGACCTCGCCGGTGTCGGCATCGACACCCGACGGCAGATCGACGGCGACGACGGTGGTCTCCGGACCGGTGGCTGCGAAGATCTCCGCGGCGTTCGTCCGCAGCGGACCGCGGCCGCCGAGCCCGACCACGCCGTCGACGATCACGTCGGGTCCGTCGGATGGCCGCTCGACGGTCCGTCCGCCGGCAGCGCAGAATGCGGCCAGCCCCGCGGCGTGGGCCTTGTCCGGGGCGAGCAGGACCGCGTCGACCCGGACGCCACGACGTCGCAGTTCGGCGCCGGCGAAGAGCGCGTCGCCACCGTTGTCCCCGGCACCGACGACGAGACAGACCGACCGTCCGTAGCAGCCGCCGGTCCGGTTCAGCTCCGCCACGACCACCCGGGCGACGCCGTGCGCCGCCCGGCGCATCAGGACGCCGCCGGTGAGCAGGTCACCCGTGGCCCGCTCGGCGTCGCGGACCTCGTCAGCCGTCAGATACCGGATCGGCATGCGGATCGGCTATTCGACGGTCACCGACTTGGCCAGGTTCCGCGGTTTGTCGACGTCGTAGCCACGGGCCTGAGCGACGCTCGCCGCGAACACCTGCAGCGGCACGGTCGAGACCAGCGGCTGCAGGAGTGTCGGCGTCTTCGGGATCGGGATGAACTCGTCGGCGACGGCGCGGGCGGCCGCGTCGTCGGGTTCGGCGATGACGATCGTGCGGGCACCGCGGGCCTGGATCTCCCGGATGTTGCTGACCATCTTGGAATGCAGCACCGCGCGCCCGTCCGGGGACGGCATGACCGTGATCACCGGCAGCCCGTCCTCGATCAGCGCGATCGGTCCGTGCTTGAGCTCCCCCGCAGCGAAGCCCTCGGCGTGCATGTACGCCAGTTCCTTGAGTTTCAGCGCGCCCTCGAGCGCGACCGGGTAGCCGACGTGACGGCCGATGAACAGCACCGTGTTGTGGTGCGCCAGCGAGCGTGCGAGTTCCCGCACCGGCTCCATCGTGCCGAGCACCTGCGCGACCGAGTCGGCCATCGCCTCGATCGCCGCGAACTCGCGGGCGACCTCGTCGGCGTACTTGGTGCCCCGGGCCTGTGCCAGCGCGAGCCCCACGAGGTAGGCGGCGACGATCTGCGCGAGGAAACACTTGGTCGACGCGACGCCGATCTCGGGGCCGGCGTGCGTGTAGAGAACCGCGTCGGACTCGCGCGGGATCTGCGCGCCGTTGGTGTTGCAGATGGCCAGGACGCGGGCCTTCTGATCCTTCGCGTGCCGGACCGCCTCGAGCGTGTCGGCCGTCTCACCGGACTGCGAGATCGCCACGACCAGCGTCGAGCGGTCGAGCACCGGGTCGCGATAGCGGAACTCGCTGGCGAGCTCGATCTCGACCGGGAGCCGGGTCCAGTGCTCGATCGCGTACTTGGCGAGAAGTCCGGCATGGTAGGCGGTCCCACAGGCCACCACGAACACCTTGTCGACATCGCGCAGGTCGTCGTCGGTCAGGCGCTGCTCGTCGAGCACGATCCGGCCGTTCTGCAGATGCCCGAGGAGGGTGTCGGCGATCGCCCGCGGCTGCTCGGCGATCTCCTTGAGCATGAAGAAGTCGTAACCGCCCTTCTCCGCGGCCGCGAGATCCCAGTCGATGTGAAAGGGCTTGCCCGCGCGGACGTTCTGGTCGAAGTCGCTGACCGTGTACGAGTCGGCGGTGATCACCACGACCTCGTCCTGGCCGAGTTCCACCGCGTCCCGGGTGTGTTCGATGAATGCCGTCACGTCCGACGCGAGGAACATCTCGCCCTTGCCGACACCGACCACGAGCGGTGTCGACCGCCGCGCCGCGACGATGGTGTCCGCGTGGTCGGCGTGGGTGAACACGAGGGTGAAGGCTCCCTCGAGACGACGCAGCGCGGCGTAGGCGCTCGCCACGAAGTCGCCGGCGGTCGGACCCAGCGCGTAGTACTTGGACACCAGGTGCACGGCGGTCTCGGTGTCGGTCTCGGACGCGAACTCGACGCCGTCCTCCTCGAGTTCGGCGCGGAGTTCCGCGTAGTTCTCGATGATGCCGTTGTGCACGACGGCGAGCTTGCCGTCGTCGCTGGCGTGCGGGTGCGCATTGCGATCGGTCGGCTTGCCGTGCGTCGCCCACCGCGTGTGTCCGATGCCGGTCGTTCCGGCCAGCGACTCGCGACCGACCGTGGCGATCTGCTTCTCGAGGTTCTCCAGCCGGAGCGCCTTCTTCTGGATCGCGGTGTTTCCCTCGCCGTCGAGGATCGCGACGCCCGCCGAGTCGTACCCGCGGTATTCCATCCGTCGCAGCGCGTCGACGACGATGTCCAGGGCATCGCGTCGCCCCACGTATCCCACGATTCCACACATAGCTAGTCAGCGTACCTGCGGACGCGGGAGTGGCAGCGCGGCGCGTCGGGTCCCGCGCCGGGTCACAACAGGCCCCGGTCGGGTCCGGTCACACGGCCGTCACTCGATGGTGTCGGGTACCACTGCGTTCGGCAGGCCGGACGGAACCGGGCTCGCGGCGCGGCGTCGTTTGCGATCCTTCGCGCCGAGCAACTTGGCGATCTTGTCCTGGGCCTCCGGCGGATCGTCCAGATCCACCGCGGGCACCTTCCCCAGCTCGGTGTCGGCGTCGGCGAAGACCTCGTACCGACTGTCGTCGTCGAGCGTGTGCAGCAGGAACCCGGTGGTCAGGGCGCGTGCCGCGGTGTGGGTCTTCTTGTCGGCGCCGTTGCTGCCGAGCAGGGACTTGATTGACCGGTGCTCGATCAGTCCACGAGAGGTGGCACCCGGCGGGGTACGCAGCACGGCAGCGGGACGGGGGTCGGCGGCCGACTCGGTTCCGTACGCCTGTGCCAGCGGAAGCGCGTTGCCGTCGATGGTGTCGAGTTCACCGATCGCCGACACGATGAGTCCGGGCGCACTCACCCGCCGGGCCGCGGGCAACAGCCCGCCGGTCGTCGGCGCCGGGAACAGCGCGACCACCCCGCGAGCCTGCGGTTGCGGCTGGCCGTGCAGCACTCCCTCCGACGCGGCCAGCACCGCGGCGGCGGCACCGAAGCCGTGGCCGGCGAACCCGATCTTGCGCAGGTCGACGGTGATGTCGCCGAAGCCGAGCGGCACTCGGGTCACGATCGACAGCGCCGAGCGCAACTGGGCGGCCATCGTGTCGTCGGACGCCAGCAGACCTCGCTGACCCGCGGGCACAGCGACGACGATGCCCCAGGACGCGAGGTGGTGACACAGATCGCGGTAGCGCTCCACCGACGTCATCCACCCGTGGCCGAATGCGACGGCCGGGAGTCGTTCGCCCTCGGCGGGAGTGAACACGACACCCGGTGTCCCGACGATCCCGAGGTCCCCGCGCAACACGCGATGGGGGCCGCGTCGGGCGAGCGCGGACATCAGCTTCGCGGGCGACTGCGTCGGCTTCTCCTGCTTCTTGCCTGGCACAGCAGACAGCCTATGTGTTGGGCGGCGGCAGATGGGGACTGGCATCGGCCACGTCGGCCGGCAACATGATGCCCGGGGTGGCGTCGGCGGCGTCGGCCGCGTTCTCGAGGTCGTCGCGCATCTGCTGCGCCTCCGACCGCACCGCGGTGCGACGGTGGTCGTCCATCGCGAGTTCGAGGTCCCGCTGCCGCGCGGAGAAGCGGTGTGACGCCTCCGCGACACCGGCGGTGCAGGAGCGGGCCAGCGCCTCGATCTGGTCGGCGAGGTTCACTGGTCACCTGCCAGAGCCAGATCCCCCGACGACCTGTCCGACGGTGCGTCCGGGGGCGACCCCGAGTCCGGCCCGGAAGCCGGTCCCGACGAATCCGGTCCCGACGAATCCGCTTCGCGCTCTTCGGTCCCGGTGGTCACCGCACTCGCCCCGGTCACGCCGTCGGCGGAGGCCGGACCGACGGTTGGAGGGGTGACGGGTGCGTCGTGCCCCTCGGTGCCGCCCAGCCGGAACGGGATGTCGATGCCGTCGTCGGGTTCGCGGTCGACGCGTGCGGCCTCGACGGGTTCGGGTGGCGGAGTGGATCCGGCCGGCTCCGTTACAGATGAGCCGGTCACAGAGGAACCGGTCACCGCGGACGCGGTGGCCGCCCCGATCTCCGGCGGCGGGTCGTCCGTGGTCGATTCGGCGAGCCAGGTCCGGGTGACCGGAGTGGGAGCGGCACCGATCTCCATGGATGTCGCCACGGCCGGCCGGTCCGGCGGCGCGACCGGACGATCGTCCGCCATCTCGGCGTCCACCGGATAGGCCTCGTCGTCGATGCCGTCGACGGACCGGTTCAGGAGGTCGAGGATCCCGGCGATACCGCGGGTCGTGGTCTCGAGCGACGTGCTGAACAGGGCGAGCCGCGACGAGATGTCCTCGACCGCCACCCCGATCGGTACCCGGCCGGTGAGCACGGCCTGCGGGAGCTCGGCCGGTGGCACGCCCGCTGCGGTCGGCGCCGACAACCGTGCGAGCGTCAGATAGAAGGTGCGGAGCAGGCGGTCGATACCCGACGCCGCGGCCGAGGTCGCGTCGGTGAGGGTGCGCAGGATGTGCAGATCCGACTCGGCACGACGCTGATGATCGATGACCGTCGCGATCGCCACGGTCGCGGACTCACTGTTCCAGCCGTCGTCGAGGCGGACCTGCTGTTCGGGAAGGTGGTGAAGCTGTTCGGAGACGGCACGATGCGCCGACTCCAGGGCGTGGCTGTCCGCGGACAGCGCCGCGATGTCGAAACCGTCGACGACGCGGAGTCCGTTGCGGATGGTGGCGTCGTCGGGGGCGCCCACCCCCATCAGACGACCGGCCGATACGAGCTCGATCAGGGCCTCGACACCGCCCCGGGCGTCGGATCTGAGAACCGAAAGCGAGTCGGTGCCGCGTCTCACCTGACGTCCTTCGCCGAGGCGGGCAATGCTCGCGCGATCTCGACCGCCGCCCGACCGTCGCCGTCCGCCATGGCCAGCGCACTGTTGCGCAGCGAGTCGGCCAGGGCCGCGGCCGCCGCGGCCTGCACCCGCAGGCGGCGCGACAGGGCCGTGCTCATCCCGGCGTACGCGGCGGCGAGCGGGCCGAAGGCGACCGAATTCCCGTCCGATACACCGGAATCGCGCGCCCAGGTCCCGAAGTCGCGCGTGGCCAGGTCGTCGGCGACCGCCGACAACACCAGCGAGGACCTGCGGTAGTACGCCGACACCGCGGACACCTGGGCGGTGTCCATCGAGATCCGGCGCGACACGACATCGTCCGCACCGCTGCCGTCCATGCCATCCCTCCCCGACCTGCTCAGCCGAACCGCTGCCGGTCCGCCGCGATCCCGCACCTGGTGAGCCCCGCACATCCGGACCCCGCACACTCGGACCCTGCACACTTGGACGCAGGACGGCGCGGTTCGGTTCCGTGTGTGTGCGAACCCGCAGGGAATTGTCGCGTACGCGGGCCCGTGCCGCCAGTGCCCGCGTCGGGCGCAGGCTGGACTCAGCCGCGCAGTTCGACGCCGTGCGAGGTCACCGCGTCGAGCAACGCAGTGGGCCGGTCGGCCGGCGGGACGTCGTGTACCAGCGCGAAGGAGCAACCGAGGGCACGCGCACCGCCGTCGGCGGTCTCGCTGTCCCCGACCATCAGCACCTCCTCTGCCGGCACACCCAGCGGGTCGAGGGCGGCGTGGAAGATCCGGGGGTCGGGTTTGATCGCCCCCACCTCGTAGGACAGCGCGAACGCGCCCACGAGGTCCTCGACGTCGTGCAGCGCCAGGACCTTGCGCAGGTCGAAGGCGATGTTGCTGACGATCCCGACCGGGACGTGTGCCGCACCGAGCTTCCGGAGCACCGCCACGGTGTCGGCGAACGGCACCCAGGACGACGGATCGAGGACTCGGTTGTAGAGCGAGTTCGCCTGGTCGGGGTCACTCATCCCCGCCGCACGCAACAGGGCCAGATAACCGGTTCGATGCAGCGCCGGATCGAGATCCCGGGATTCCCAGGCGTGCCGATCGTCACCGACTATGCCGTCCGGCAGGCCGACGGGTGCGACCATCCGCCGGATGATGTCGGCCTGGCGGTCACGGTCGAACTCGGCGCCGGAGTCGTCGCGCAGGTCGGCGAACCACTCGTCGCGGGCCTCGAAGCGGAACAGCGTGCCGGAGAAGTCGAACAGCACCGCCCGCGGCGTCGTACCGGTCATGCCCCCGCGCCCTGGACGACCTCGGCCAGACGGCCGGCCACCGACAACGCCTGGTCGGCGGTCGCGGCCTCCACCATGACGCGAACGAGCTGCTCGGTTCCCGACGGCCGCAACAGGACTCGGCCGGTCTCGCCCAGTTCCGTCTCCGCGACCGCGACCGCGTCGCGGACCGCTTGCGACTGCGACACCGCATGCTTGTCGGCCACGCGCACGTTGATCAGTTCCTGGGGCAGCACGGTGACGATGCCGGCCAGGTCGGCGAGGCGTGCCGTGGTGGCGGCCATGCGGGCCATGAGCATCAGCCCGGTCAGGATGCCGTCACCCGTCGTGCCCGAACCCGGGACGACGATGTGGCCGGACTGCTCCCCGCCGATCGAATAACCGCCCCGGCGCAGCTCCTCGAGGACATACCGGTCCCCGACCGCGGTGGTGTGCACGGTGATCCCGGCGTCACGCATCGCGATGTGCAGTCCGAGATTGCTCATGACCGTGGCCACGAGCACGTCCTCCCGAAGCCTTCCCTGATCCTTCAACGACGTCGCGAGCACGGCCATGATGGCATCACCGTCGACGATCTGACCGGTGGAATCGACTGCGAGACAACGGTCTGCGTCACCGTCGTGCGCCAGTCCGAGGTCGGCTCCGTGCTCGAGGACCGCCGCCTGCAGCTTGTCCATGTGCGTGGACCCGCAGTCGGCGTTGATGTTCAGACCGTCCGGCTCGGCGTGGATCGCGATGACGGTCGCGCCGGCGTCGGCGTAGGCCAGCGGCGCGAGCTCCGACGCTGCGCCGTGCGCGCAGTCGACGACCACCGTCAGCCCGTCCAGCCGGGTGTCGATGGCCTGCGCGAGGTGCTGCCGGTAGCGGTCGCCGGCGTCGGGCGCCGCGACGATGCGCCCCACCGCGGCACCGATCGGACGGATGAGGTCATCGCCCATCGCCGCCTCGATGCGGTCCTCGACGTCGTCGTCGAGTTTGTGCCCGCCGGCGGAGAAGAATTTGATCCCGTTGTCGGGCATGGGGTTGTGCGATGCGGAGATCATCACCCCGAAGTCGGCGCGGTAGTCCGCGGTCAGGAACGCGACCGCCGGGGTCGGCACGGTGCCGACGCAGATGGCGTCGACTCCGGTGGCGGCCAGCCCCGCGCACACCGCGGCCTCCAGCATCTCGCCGGATGCGCGCGGATCGCGTCCGACCACCGCACGCGGGCGCCGGTGGGAGTCGGTCGCCGAACTCTCTGCGAAAACGACCGCGGCGGCCGAGGCCAGGCGCAACGCGAGCTCGGGAGTGAGCTCGGCGTTGGCCAGGCCTCGGACGCCGTCGGTTCCGAAAAGGCGTGCCAAGATCAGCGCTTGGAGTACTGCGACGCCTTGCGGGCCTTCTTGAGGCCGTACTTCTTGCGCTCGACCGCACGCGGGTCGCGGGTGAGGAAGCCGGCCTTCTTCAGGGCGGGACGATCCTCCGGCGTGACCTCGATGAGCGCACGCGCGATGGCGAGACGCAGCGCGCCGGCCTGGCCCGAGGGGCCGCCGCCGACGAGCTTGGCGAAGATGTCGAACGACTCGGTGCGCTCGACGAGGACCAGCGGCGCCTTGATGAGCTGCTGGTGCACCTTGTTGGGGAAGTACTCCTCCAACGAGCGTCCGTTGAGGGTGAACCCACCGTTGCCCGGCATCAGGCGGACGCGGACGACGGCTTCCTTGCGGCGGCCGACGGTCTGGATCGGACGATCGATGACGATCGGCTCGCGCACGTCTTCGACAGCGGCGGTCTCGTAGTCGTCAGCGGCGACCTCGACGGCCTCGGCCTCCACGACCTCGACGGCCGCGGCTTCGGCGACATCAGCTTCGTCGACGGCCTCGACGGCGTCGTTGATGTTCTCGTTGCTCACTGGGCCACCTGCTTGATCTCGAAGGGGACGGGGCGCTGGGCCGCGTGCGGATGATTCGGGCCGGCGTAGACCTTCAGCTTCGACGCCATGGCGCGGCCGAGCTTGGTCGACGGCAGCATGCCCTTGACGGCCTTCTCGATGACGCGCTCGGGGTAGGTCGCGAGCAGCTCGGTCGTGGTGCGGGACTTCAGGCCACCGGGATGCCCCGAGTGGGTGTAGTTCAGCTTGCGATCCGCCTTGTTGCTGGTCAGCGCAACCTTCTCCGCGTTGATGACGACGACGAAGTCGCCGCCGTCCATGTGCGGGGCGTAGGTCGGCTTGTGCTTGCCGCGGAGCAGGTTCGCGACCTGCACGGCCAGCCGGCCGAGCACCACGTTCTCGGCGTCGATGACATGCCACGTACGCGTGATGTCACCGGCCTTCGGGGTGTAGGTAGGCACAGTTGTCCTCAACTCTTGTCTTGTGGGTGCTGGTCGGGTGCACGGCAGAGGTTGTTCCCGGCGACCAGTGGGGACCCGGGCCTCCGCTGACCTGGACACGCTGATGCGGACCAGGTGCCGAGCACCAGCGATCCAGGCTACGCGACCGTGCTGGTCAGGGTCAAAACAGACGGCGTCGGCACCGACGCCGGCCCCGCCACCGGCGGCCACCCGCCTACGACGGCGACACCCGGACACTGCGCACCGCCTCCGCGCATTCGGCGTCGGTGGGCTCGGCCGCGGTACCCGCCTGGCAGCCGATCGAGACCTGCAGGCCGTCGTCGACGACGACGTACCAGCGGATCGCCCCGCCCGACGCCGGCGACTCCCGGTAGCCGATCACATCGCGGCCGGCGAACCGGGTGGTGGCGGAGAACTCGGTGACCACGTCGTCGCCACGCTGCTCGATCCGATTTCGGAGGCTGTCCGCCACCGACGCCGGCGTGGAGCCCTCGCGTACCTCGGTGAGGACGGCGATGATGCGCCGGCCGTCGTCGGGGTCCACGAACACCGCGCGGGTGGTCGACGGGTCGTCGGCCGCGTCGGTCGGGGTTTCCTGTTCGGCCTGTCGCCAGTCCCCCGGCACGGTCAGCGTCGCGCGGCCGAGCCGGACATCCGTCGACGACGTACCCGACGCGGGGTCGCGCTGCCAGATCCCCACCCCGACCGCCCCGCTCACGACCAGAGCCGCCACGACGCCGGCGGCGACCAGTGATCGTGGCCGTCGGCGTGTACCGCCTGCCGGTACCGCATCCGGCGGGCCGGGATCACGTACGGGGGCCACCGCGTCATCGGCGGCGCCGCCGGTGCGGTGACCGAGCCGGACACCCAGATCACGGTCGACGGCGACGACCCGCCCCGCGACCGCGTGAGCCGAGACGAGATCGATCGCCGCGGACACCTCGTCGCGACGATCCCCGTCGACGAACACCGCCTCGACCGAGTCGTCGATGACGTCGATTCCGTCGACGACGACCGAGGAGTGCGACCGATCACCGGGACCGGGCCGGATGACCCCGGAGCGCTCGACGGCCCACCCGTCGGGACCGCGACCCACGATCTGCACGTCCCACCACGACGGACGCGGACGGGCGGGATCGGCGGGCGGCCGCGGTAGATGGGTGGTCTCGACGACGGCACACCGCTGCACGGTCAGGTCGGCATGGCTTCTTGCGACGAGCAC
The DNA here is from genome assembly GCF_057770005.1 of Gordonia sp. G4. Taxonomy (NCBI): domain Bacteria; kingdom Bacillati; phylum Actinomycetota; class Actinomycetes; order Mycobacteriales; family Gordoniaceae; genus Gordonia; species Gordonia sp. G4. The sequence continues at coordinate 3,348,252 of NZ_CM173442.1, read as the reverse complement.
CGCCCGCGGCACCAGCTCCACCGGTGAGCGCGCGTCGCCGACATCGGCGAGAGTCGACGCACGACGTGGTCCCCACGTGCTCGGGTGCCCGACGACCATCGGTCGTCCCGCGGGCAGGCCGAGATCGGCGAAGACCCGCCGCCACACCTGCCGCAGGTGATCGCGCCGACCGTCGACCACGACGCTCGTCTGGTCCACCGACTCGAGCAACGTGCGCACGTCGCGATCCACCCGCCGCAGACCGAGGTCCGGCTCCCAGACCAGCGGCGTCCCGAACGCCAGATCGACGACGGTCGGGCGGGGGTTCCCCTGTTCTGTCAGGTGCGCGGGTCCCGCGTCCGATCCCTGCGCCCCGCCCGCTCCAGTCATCCCGGCCCCGACCTAGTCGCCGATCGGGAGATGGGCGACCTGGATCATCTCCTGCGGCCGGACCCGCGACACGAGCTCGCCCCGGCCGGGCACGAGCGACTGGAGGCGCGACCGTCCGGTGATGAATCCCTCGTCCCGGTCCCCGCTCATCAGCAGGATGTCCGACGACAGGTCCTTGAGGCGGGCGATCAGCGGATCGAACATCGCCCGTCCCAGACCACCGGAACGGCGGGCGAGCACGACGTGCAGCCCGATGTCGCGCGCATGGGAGGCCAGTTCGACGATCGGCAGCATCGGGTTCCCCGTCGAGGTGACCACCATGTCGTAGTCGTCGACCACGACATACACCTCAGGCTGGCCCTCGAGCCAGGTGCGGTCCCGCAGCTGCGCGACCGTCACGTCATCCGGTGGCATCCGGTTCTTCAGGTAGGCCGCCAGCTCCGTCATCATCGACGCCGCCCGGTCAGGCGAACTCGCGTAACCGGCCAGATGATCGCCGTCGATGATTCCCAGCATCGTGCGGCGGTAGTCGACGAAGACGATTCGCACCTGCTCCGGCGAGGCACCGGCGACCAGCCCGGTGACGATCGTCCGCAGCAGGTTGGTCTTGCCGTGCTCGACGTCGGCGAACGCCATGAAATGCGGCTGCGCGGTGAAGTCGAGGACCACCGGCGCGAGTTCGAGCTCACCGACACCGATCGCCACCTGGTTGGGCGCCAGCGTCAGCCCGGCGTCGGCGACGGCGCGCTGCACCGACGCGTAGTCGATCTCGGTGCTCAGTTTCCGCACGGCCATCGCCGAACGGCCCGGATAGGCGGCGGTCAGCTTCTCCACCGACTGGGCGACGCCGGCGGGTAGCGACTCGGCACTGCTGACCGGGTCCAGTCGCGGCAACGCGATCAGCATGTGCAGTTCCTGCCCGGTCAGACCACGACCGGGACGGTTCTGCGGGACCAGCGCGGCAGCGCGGCGGCCCATGTCGGAATCCATCGGATCGCCCAGCCGCAGCTCGATCCGGGTACCCATGAGATCGCGGACGGCCGGGCGCACCTCGGCCCACCGGGACGCGGTGACCATGACGTGGACGCCGTAGCTCAACCCCTGCGCCACGATCGCGGTGATCTGTTCCTCGAGCGATTCCAGTTCCGTACGCAGCACGTTCATGCCGTCGAGGACGAGGAACACGTCCCCGAACCGATCCTGGGCCAGCGGGTCGGCCGCCGACGAGGTGACGCCGGACCGGAACCAGGACGCGCGACGGGCCCGGTAGTCGCGCATCGACTCGACCCCCAGGCGGGTGAACAGCAGTTCGCGGGACCGGACCACGGCCGCGACCTCGGCAACCGTGCGGCGGACGGCGTCCATGTCGCCGCGCGAGGCGACCGAACCGACATGCGGGAGTCCGGCGAGGCCGGCCAGACTGCCGCCGCCGAAGTCCAGACAGTAGAACTGCACCTGCTCGGGCGTGTGGGACGCCGCGGCCGACATGATGATCGTGCGCAGAGTCGTCGACTTGCCCGACTGCGGACCGCCGACCACCGCCACGTTGCCCGCGGCGCCCGCGAGGTCGATGACCAGCGGGTCACGTCGCTGGTCGTAGGGCCGGTCGACGATGCCGATCGGGACGGTGAGATCGCCCGGCTCCGCCGGGTGGGACCAATCCCGCTCGCCGAGAAGGTGTTCGACGGTCGGCGAGGAGTCCAGCGGCGGCAGCCAGACGCGGTGGGCGGGCGGGCCGGCGCCTGCGATGCGTTCGACGATCGTCTCCATGAGAGTGGGCACCGGCGCCGAGACGGGTTCGAAGTCGGCGGGCGCCTCGGGAGCGGGCGGTTCCTCGTCGAGCAGGCTCTCGGCCTGGTCGAGCAGGGACCGGGACGCACCCTCGTCCAGCGGGACCGGAAGCGCGGTGAACACTTTCAGGTTCCCGCGCCCCGGCGACGCGGTGGTGCCCGGGTCCGACGATTCGGTGACCGTCGGCGAGTAGTAGGCCCCCGACACGTAGGACGTGTTGAACCGGATCGGGTCGGCCGAGTCGCACTTGAGGTACGCCGAACCCGGAACACTCGGCAGGTGGTACGCGTCGGGAACACCGAGAACCGACCGGGACTCGTTGGCGGAGAAGGTCTTCAGACCGATCCGGTAGGACAGGTGCGAGTCCAGACCACGGAGCTTGCCTTCTTCCAGACGTTGCGAGGCGAGGAGCAGGTGGATGTGCAGCGAGCGGCCCAGGCGGCCGATCGCGACGAACAGCTCGGCGAAATCCGGCTTCTGCGCGAGCAGTTCGGAGAACTCGTCGACGACGATGAACAGTGCGGGCAGCGGATCGAGGCGCACCCCGGATGCGCGTGCGCGCTCGTAGTCGGCGACATTGGCGTAGTTGCCCGCCGCGCGCAGCACCTCCTGGCGCCGGTTCATCTCACCGGAGAGTGCGTCCTTCATGCGGTCGACCATCGACAGTTCCTGCTCGAGGTTGGTGATGATCGCGGCGACGTGGGGAGCGGATTCCAGACCGAGGAACGTCGCGCCGCCCTTGAAGTCGACGAGTACGAGATTCAGCTCGGACGGCGAATGGGTCGCCAGCATGGCCAGCACGAGAGTGCGCAGGAACTCCGACTTCCCCGATCCGGTGGCGCCGATACACAGCCCGTGCGGACCCATGCCACCGTGTGCGCTCTCCTTGATGTCGATCTCGACGGGGGCCCCGGTCGGCGTGTACCCGATCGGCACGCGCAGGCGCTCCCGGCCCGTCCGCCCGCGCCAGGCGGTGGCGGGATCGAACCGCGCCGCATCGTCGATGCCCAGCAGCGCGGGCAGGCCCGGGTCGGCCGAGGTCGCCTCCGACTCGAGGTGGGCCAGCGTCGCGGCGGTGGCGAGCCGATAGCGCGCCATGCGCCGGGCGATCGCCTCGGCCTCGGGGATCGTGAGCGAGTCCATGTCGGCGAACTCCTCGACGCCGGCCGCGCTTCGCGCCGAGACCTTGCCGCCGCGGACGACGAGTTGCAGACCGCGTCGCGCCGCGAGACCGTCCGGCGGCGCGGTCAGGTCGAGGATCGTGACCCCCTCCATGCCCGCGTCGTTGATGATCCGTTCGTCGCCGGCGACATAACCGTCGTCGATGATCACCACAAGGTGCGCGCGGTTGGCGTTCGGCGGCGCGGACCGGCTGAACCGGCCGCGCTCCAAGAGGTCGGCGGCCATCGAGTTCTCCAGGTCGGCCAGCGTCGGGTAGATCATCCGCATCGCGCCGACACCGTCCCGGAGCGTCGGATGTCCCACGTGCGGAAGCCATTTCGCCCAGTCCCAGGCCTCCCCCGCGGGGTCACCGGTGACGATGCCGATGTGCAGGTGATCGGGACCGTGGAATGCGCACAACTCGACGATCATCGACCGGATGAGCTCGCGGGTCTCCTGCCGGGCACCCTCGATGTTGACAGCCGGGAAGCCGCGCAAAGAGATCGAGGTCGGCAGGCGGTACACCGCGGAATGTGTGCGCACGAATCGGCGCAGGGCCACCATCGACACCGGCTCGATGTCCTCGAGGGGTCCGGTCTCCGGGGGCATGAGCCGAGTGGCCAGGCGCTGGACGCCGACACCCACTCGCACATGGGCGAAGTCGGCGTCGCTGGGGCGCCGCTCCCACATCCGCCTGCTGCCGATCACGTCGAGCAGCGCTCGCGGATCCGGGTGACTCCAGGTGCGCGCCGCGCGCTGGTTGTCGACCGTCTCGAAGACCTGACTGCGCAGCTGGCCGAGGTAGCGGAAGTAGTCCTTGCGCTCCTCGTTGAGTTCGCCCGCGCGTTTGCCGCCGCCGCGCCCGCCCGCGGCGAACATGCCGAACATCGACATCAGCATCATCAGCGGGAACATCATGAACAGCGGGTTGGACAGGATGTTGCGTCCACCGGTGACGACCATCAGCGACACCATGCCGACCACCGCGACGACCATCACCACCGGGAGCAGCCTCATCAGGAGACTGCCCGGCACCACCCGGGGCACGTCCGGCGGCGCCTGGATGTTGACCTCGCCGCCGGGCGTGCGCGGCGGCGTGATGCGCGGCCGACGCACAAATCCCTCGGTCGTGGTGACCACACGTCCCCCCTGACATGTCGCGCTGTGTATCCCCAGGCGGTCGAACCCGCTGAGGTTGGCTATGTTAGCTGCTGAACCCAGGGGGAGGATTGACCTGATGACGTCTGTGGACGGATTCGCGCCGGGGTACCCGACCACCGCTGCCGGTGCGGACACCGGGGACCGTCGGCGGGGCGAGGCGGCCGTCGAACCTCAGCTCGTACGGGTGTCGGTACTGGGCGGCAACACCCAGCTCGACGTCGGCCTGCCCGCCGGCATCCCCATCGCGGGACTCATCGGCGACCTCGTGGCGCAGATCGAGTCGCGCAATCCCACTCGGTCGGACCCCGACGATCCCGACGCCGACGCGCGCAACCCCGGACGCCCGCACGATCGCCAGAACAAGTGGACCCTCGCCCTCGTCGGACAGGAACCGCTCCCGCTGCACAGGTCGCTGTCCGAGTCGGGCATCCGCGACGGCGACCTGCTGCTGCTGACCTCGACGCGCACCGGGGAGTCCCCGGTGCTCTTCGACGACGTGGTCGACGCCGTCGCCCGGTTGAACGAATCCCAGTTCGTCGATTGGACCGCGGCGGCCGCCCGACGAGTCGGTTACGCACTGGCTCTCGTCGCCGCGGTCGCGGCGGCGGCATCGCTGGCCGCGGTCCGGGCCGACACCGGCGCCCTGTGGTTCGCGGGCCTCTCGGGCCTGGCGGTCGTCGGATTCGTCACCGCCTCGACCATCGTGTCCCGCTACTACCGCGACGAACAGAGTTCAACCGTCCTGTCGTTGTGCGCCGCACCGATGGCGTTCGTGACCGGGATGATCCTCACGCCCGGGCAGTTCGGCGCCGCGCATCTGACGCTGGGGTTCGCGTTCACGCTGGTGGCCGCCGTCGTCGGCTACCGCATGACCGCCGTCGGCGCCACCGCGCACAGTGCCGTGACCAGCGCGGCGCTGCTCGGCGCGGCCGGCGCCGGGGCCCGACTCCTCATCGATGCACCGGTGCCCGACGTCGCCGCCGTCATCGCCGCGGTCGGCCTGCTCCTGATCGGACTCGCGCCCCGCACCACCATCCTGCTCGCCAAACTCCCACTGCCCCCGGTCCCGACGGCCGGTGCCGCCATCGACGTCAAGGACATCGAACCGCGCCCGGCCATCGAGGGCATCGGGGCGATCGGCGCGACCGCACTCCCCAAAGCCGATGCGCTGGAACGTCGTTCCTATCTCGCCAATGCCTATCTGACCGGTATCGTCGGCGGGCTGACCGCGGTCACCGCCATCGCGGCGGTCCTCACCGCCTCCCCGCTCGCCGGATTCGAGTGGCGCAACGCCATCTACGCCGCGATCATCGGCGTCGTGCTGTGCCTGCGGGGCCGCTCCCACAGCGACCTGTTCCAGGCCGGAATCCTCATCGTCGGCGGATCGCTCGTGGTGATCACGCTGATCACCGGTCTCGCCTTCGGCGACGACCGATGGCCGGTCATCGGTTTCGCACTCGGCGTCGTCGTCGTGATCGCCGCATTCGTCTTCGGCGTCGCCGCTCCGAACCAGGACTTCTCCCCCGTGATGCGGCGCTGGGCGGAGATCGGCGAGTACATCCTCGTCGCGCTCATCGTGCCCCTGCTGCTCTGGCTGCTCGACCTGTATCGAATCGTCCGCGAGATCTGATGCGCGGCATGCGCACCCGCAGCGCAGGGTTGTTCGCGACGGCCCTGGTCGCGGCGCTGGTCGGGACGTCGGCATCGCCGGCCGCGGCGGTGACCCCGCCGCGGATCGACCCCGGCGCCCTGATCCGGTCGGCCCCGGTCGCCCCGCCGGAACCGACCGAGCAGAGCCACCTGTGCAACACCGCGGAACTGACTCGTAATGTGTCGAAACCGACTGCGGCGCAGTCGATGATGAATCTCCCGGAAGCCTGGCGGTTCAGCCGCGGGCAGGGTCAGCGGGTCGCGGTCATCGACACCGGCGTCACACCGCATCCGCGGCTCGGCCGTGTCGTCGCCGGCGGCGACTACGTCTCGGGTGGCAACGGACTCGACGACTGCGATGCACACGGGACCCTGGTGGCCGGCATCATCGCAGCACGTCCGAGCGCCTCCGACGCATTCGCCGGGGTGGCGCCCGCAGCCTCCGTCATCGCCATCCGCCAGTCGAGCAGCGCCTTCCGGAAGAAAGACGACCGCACACGGGACGACGGCGCGCCGGTGGTCGGGTCCGGGTACGGGTCGGTCCGGACGCTCGCCCACGCGATCGTGCGCGCGGTCGATCTACGCGCCACCGTCATCAACATCTCCGAGGTGGCGTGTGCCCCGGCGTCGGGCTCGGTCGACGATCGCGCACTCGGCGCGGCCATCCGCCACGCCTACGAGCGCGACGTCGTGGTGGTCGTCGCGGCCGGCAACCTGACCCGCGACGGCGCCTGCCAGAACCAGAACCCGGCCCCCGCCGCCGACGACCCCGACGGCTGGCGGTCGGTCTCCACCATCGCCAGCCCCGCGTGGTACTCGCCGTATGTGCTGACAGTGGGCTCCGTGGACGCCGACACCGGCTCCCCGAGCGACTTCAGCCTGCACGGGCCGTGGGTGAGCGTCGCGGCCCCGGGGACCGACATCGTGAGCCTGGACAGCCGCCGCGGCTCGAGACGACTGGCGTCGGCGCAGGAGAGCGACGCCGGACCGGTTCCCCTGATCGGCACGAGTTTCGCCGCGCCGTATGTGGCCGGTACCGCCGCGCTGATCCGCTCGCGATTCCCCGAGCTGTCCGCGCGCGAGGTGATGGACCGCATCATCGAGACAGCGCATTCGCCGGGTACCGGCCGCGATCAGCGAATCGGCCACGGCGTCGTCGACCCGGTCGCCGCCCTGACTGCAGAGTTGCCCGTCGAGGACCAGCCGGACCGCGCTTCGGCGCCGATCGCCGCCCCGCCGGTTGCGCAGCCGCCCGATCACACCGCCCGCGACGTCGCGGTCATCGGCAGCGTCGTCGCGGCGATCGTCATCGCAGCGGTGCTCGCGATCGCGTTACCTCATCGGCGGGTGCGCAAGCTCGACCCGGACGAGTTCTGACGCTCGCGGCCACCGCGGGAATGCGGGCGGCGCGGCGTCAGCTCGACGTGCGTGCCGGGCGCAGCTCGCGCGGAAGCGCGAAGGTGAGGGTCTCGTTGGCCGTGTTGACGGTCTCGACCGTGCCGTAGCCGCGCTCGGCCAGGTAGTCCAGGACGCCGCGGACCAGGACCTCGGGCACCGACGCGCCGGAGGTGACGCCGACGGTTGTGACACCGTCCAGCCACGACTCGTCGATCTCACGCGCATAGTCGACCAGGTGGCCTGCCCTCGCGCCGGCCTGCAGGGCCACTTCCACGAGTCGTACCGAGTTCGACGAGTTCTGTGATCCGACGACGATCACCAGATCGCACTCGGGCGCCATGGCCTTGACCGCCACCTGGCGGTTCTGGGTGGCGTAGCAGATGTCGTCGCTGGGCGGGTCGTTGAGCAGCGGGAACTTCTCCCGGAGACGCCGGACGGTCTCCATCGTCTCGTCGACCGAAAGCGTGGTCTGCGACAGCCAGACGAGCTTCGACTCGTCGCGGACCGTCACCGACTCCACGCTGTCGGGGCCGTCGACCAGCTGGATGTGCTGGGGAGCCTCACCGGCGGTGCCCTCGACCTCCTCGTGGCCCTCGTGGCCGATCAGCAGGATGTCGTAGTCGTCGCGCGCGAACCGCTTGGCCTCCTGGTGGACCTTGGTGACCAGCGGGCAGGTCGCGTCGATGGTCCGCAGGTTGCGCTCCGCGGCGGTCTGGTGCACCAGCGGGGAGACGCCGTGCGCGGAGAACACGACGATCGCGCCCTCGGGCACCTCGTCGGTCTCCCCGACGAAGATCGCCCCGCGCTCGGCGAGGGTCTCCACGACGTGCCGGTTGTGCACGATCTCCTTGCGCACGTAGACGGGAGCGCCGTGCTTGTCGAGGGCACGCTCGACCGTCTCCACCGCACGGTCGACACCAGCGCAGTAGCCGCGGGGTTCGGCGAGGAGGACACGCTTCGTCTCAGACATGCTTCCCAGGGTACGGGTTACGCGACGTTGCTCGTGATGGCAGAGTGTTGGCATGGATCGCGCACCGTACCCTGCCCGGATAGCCGCTGGTCTGATCGTCACCGCCCTCGAGGAGACGCGGAAACTCCCGGCCCTGCTCATCACGTTGCCGATGACCGCGGTCAGCCAGACCCTTCAGGCCGGCATGCGGGCGCAACAGAACATCGCCGAACTGGCCATCAAGGGCGACGCCGCCCTGGAGATGTTCTTCGACCGGCCCGACGAACAGCCCGAGTGGGCGCGCTTCGACGAGGACGAGCCGGAGAGCCCCGCACCGGTCTCGCCGCCCGCCCCCGCCGCTAAGGCACCGAGTCCCGCACCGACCACCCCAGCACCGACCACACCCGGCCCCACCACCATCGACGACGAGGTCGAAGAGGCGGCCACCGACGCCGATCTCGTCGCGCCGCCGCGAGCCGACGCGGGTCGGTTCGCGCTGTACAGTTCCACCCCCGACGAGGCCGTCGCGGCCGAGGTGCCGGGCACCGAGGCGGTCACGTCGTCCGACGGTTCGGGACCCGAGATCGTCGAACTCATCGACTACGACACCCTGACCCTCGCGCAACTGCGCGCCCGGCTCCGGACGGTCGCCATCGAAGACCTGATCGCGCTCGTCGACTACGAGAAGGCCGGTCGTGCCCGCGCGCCGTTCGTGACGATGCTCGAGAACCGGATCGCCGCGCAGAACAAGCGCTCCACCGAAGCGTGACCGGAGCCGACACGAGCGACACACCGCGACGTTCCTCCTCGCCGAACTCGGCCGAGCACCCGTGGCCGGTCCGGACGGTCAACACCAAGATCGCCGACTGGATCCACCGGCTCGGACAGATCTGGGTGGAGGGGCAGGTCACCCAGATCAGCCGGCGACCCGGCACCCGGACCGCGTTCCTCACCCTGCGCGATCCCGCCGCCGACATCTCGATCTCGGTGACGTGCAGCCCGGATCTACTGGCGCGCACCGAGGTTCCGCTGACCGACGGCAGTTCCGTGGTGGTCCTGGGCCGACCGAGTTACTACACCGGCCGCGGCACGGTGTCCCTGCGCGTCAGCGAGATCCGGGCGGTGGGCATCGGCGAGTTGTTGTTGCGGATCGAACGACTGCGCCAGCTGATGGCCGCCGAGGGCCTCTTCGATTCGCGCCTCAAGCGGCCCCTGCCCTTCCTGCCGCGGGTGGTCGGGTTGATCAGCGGGCGGGCGAGCGCCGCGCAGCACGACGTGGTGAGCGTGGCCACCGCGCGCTGGTCGGACGTCCGTTTCGACATCCGGGAAGCCCCCGTGCAGGGCCCGACGGCCGTCGCCCGCATCCTCACCCATCTCGCCGAACTCGATGCACACCCGGATGTCGAGGTCATCATCATCGCGCGCGGCGGGGGCAGCGTCGAAGACCTGCTCCCCTTCTCCGACGAGGCGCTGTTGCGCGCGGTCTCGCGGTGCCGGACGCCGGTCGTCAGCGCGATCGGGCACGAACCGGACAATCCGTTGCTCGATTTCGTCGCGGATCTGCGCGCGGCCACCCCCACAGACGCCGCCAAACGAGTGGTCCCCGACGTCGAGGCCGAGCTCGCCGGCATCGCGGACCTGCGCCGCCGCAGTGCGCAGGCGCTGCGCAACTGGGTCCGGCGGGAGTCCGGCGTCGTGGCGGCGCTCCGGGCGCGTCCGGTGCTCGCCCGTCCCGGGGTGCTGGTGGACTCCGAAGCCGCGCGGGTGGCCGAACTGGTCCGCGTATTGCGGCGGGATGTGTTGCGCCACATAGATTCCGAGGAGCGTCGCAGCGAGCACCTCGCCGCGCGGTTGTCGACCCTCGGTCCCGCGCAGACCCTGGCGCGCGGTTACGCGGTGGTGCAGCGCACCGACACCGATTCCCCGCATGTGGTCGGCACCCTCGCGGACCTGCCGCCGGGTGCGCAGGTGCGGATCCGGGTCGCCGACGGCGCCGCGACCGCCCGGGTCGACGGGCCCGCCGCACGCCGCTCCCGCGCACGATCCCGGACGGGCAGCGCGACCGAACCGACGAACGCGCACGAAGACGGAGGAGACGCGTGAGCACCGACGAGACATCCACTCCCATCCAGGAACTCGGGTACGAGGAGGCACGGGACGAGCTCGCCGAGATCGTCACCACCCTCGAGCACGGCGGGCTCGATCTCGACGCCTCGCTCGCGCTCTGGGAACGCGGAGAGGCCCTCGCCACGCGCTGCGAGGAACACCTGCGCGGGGCCCGGACGCGCATCGAGGCGGCGATCACCGACAAGGGCGCCGATCCCGGCGATGAGGACGACGACTGATCACTCGAACCGCGCGAGCAGGTCGTGGTCGAGGGCGCTGACGCGGGCATGTTCGGCGGTCGGGCGCGCACCGGCTCGCGCGAGGACAGGCCGCCGATCCTCCCCGCCCCTCACCGGGGAGGAAAGCGGCCACCCGACGGCGTCGTCGGAGGTCGGCCCGACGACGCCCGGATCGGGTGCGGTCGCCGCGATCGGCGCGGTCCGGTTCACGGTCGCGCCGACGCTCTGCACCGGCACGGTCACCACCAATGGCACCAGGACCGCGACCAACGCGAGCCTCGCCCACACGAAGTGCGGGCCGAACCCAGATCCCCCAGCCATGAGCGCCTCCTGGAGACGACGCTAGGAACTCGGGACCCGGTTCTCACGAGTAGTGCGCTACCCCAATTGCAACGGCGCCTGGGTGACGACCGACGACGCGATCGTCTCGATGTCGGCATCGTTGCCCCGCGACAGCACCGCGATGCGCACGTCGCCCAGATCGGTGATCCAGAACTTCTTGCCCTCCGCGGTCTCGTAGGTCACCCACTGGCGCCCGCCCGCCTGACGGGTACCGGTGCCGGAGATGTCGCCGAAGTCACCTCCGTTGCCGCCCAGATAGGGCACGAGCACGTCCTCCGGCGCATCGGACTGGCTGAGCTGTACGTAGGCGCCGCTGCTGCTCAGCCACCCCACCGTGCTGACCCGGTGTCCCTCGATCGCGTCCGACGAACCCGAGTTGGGTCGCCATCCCTCCGGTGTCGGCGGGCGGCGGATCGGGAACGCCAGCTGACTGGCATCCGCGTTCAGTGCGCTGACCACGTCGAACGGCGGCAGCTTGCTGTCGGCCACGTCCTTGGACGCCCCGACCGAGCAGTTCCCCGAGGCGATCAGCACCAACGCACACAGCGCGAGCAACGGCACCAACGACCAGAACATGTCCTTACCGTTGATCAGGATGCGGGGTTTGTCTGCCATGGCGCCGAGTATCCCACCAGCAGGGTCACTGACCGAATGGCCGGTGTGACATGCAAGGATGGTCTTCGAGACCACCGCCACGATCACTCGGCGCCGCCCAGGCAACCAGCGCCGTACAGAGGAGTCGATTGCCCATGACCGTCAGCACCCACCAGGCCCCGGACCGCAACCTCGCGATGGAGTTGGTCCGCGTGACCGAGTCGGCTGCACTCGCGGCCGGGCGCTGGGTCGGCCGGGGCGACAAGAACGGCGGTGACGGCGCAGCGGTCGACGCGATGCGCGAGCTGCTCTCGTCGGTGTCGATGCGCGGTGTCGTGGTCATCGGCGAAGGCGAGAAGGACGAGGCGCCGATGCTCTACAACGGCGAGGAGGTCGGCAACGGCGAGGGACCCGACTGCGATGTCGCCGTCGACCCCATCGACGGCACCACCCTGATGGCCGAGGGACGCCCCAACTCGATCTCGGTGATCGCGGTCAGCGAACGCGGCACCATGTACGACCCGTCGGCCGTGTTCTACATGGACAAGATCGCCGTCGGCCCCGACGCCAAGGGCGCCATCAACATCAACGAGTCCGTCGAGTGGAACATCAACTCGGTCGCCAAGGCGAAGGGCATCGACGTCGCCGATCTGACGGTCATCGTCCTCGACCGTCCCCGCCACGCCGATCTCATCGGTGAGATCCGGGCGGCCGGCGCCAAGATCCGCCTCATCTCCGACGGCGACGTCGCCGGTGCGGTCGCGGCCGCCGACGACTACTCCACCGTCGACATGCTCATGGGCGTCGGCGGCACCCCCGAGGGCATCATCACCGCGGTGGCGATGAAGTGCATGGGCGGCGAGATCCAGGGCAAGCTGTGGCCGCGCAACGACGAAGAGCGGCAGAAGGCCCTCGACGCCGGCCACGACCTGGACCGCGTGCTGACCAATGACATCCTCGTCAGCGGCGAGAACGCCTTCTTCTGCGCCACCGGGGTCACCAACGGTGACATGCTGCGCGGCGTCACCTACCGACCCAACGGGGCGACGACCCGGTCGCTGGTGATGCGCTCGAAGTCCGGCACCGTCCGTCGCATCGAGGCCGTTCACAAGCCGGCCAAGCTCCGCGGCTACTCCCGCATCGATCTCTGAGACCCGATTCGGCCCCATGCCGGTGCCGGGAGCGAAGCGAGCGGGCCGAGATGTCCCGGTGCCGGGAGCGAAGCGAGCGGGCCGAGATGTCCCGGTGCCGGGAGCGAAGCGAGCGGGCCGAGATGTCCCGACCCCGGCGACTTCACGAGTCAACCTGTGGCGTGGGGCCGTTCGGGCGGGCGATACGATGCGGTCCGTGAGTAAACCAGCCTCAGCCCCCGAGTTTCTCTACTCCGATCTGCTCCCCACCGGCGCCGACGAGACCCCGTACCGGTTGATCACCGCCGACGGTGTGTCCACCTTCACCGCCGGCGGCCGAACTTTCCTGCAGGTCGACCCGGAGGCCATCCGGCGGCTCACCGCCGAGGCCATGCACGACATCAGCCACTACCTGCGCCCGGCTCATCTCGCGCAGCTGCGCAAGATCATCGACGACCCGGAGGCCTCGGGTAACGACCGGTTCGTCGCGCTCGACCTGCTGAAGAACGTCAACATCTCCGCGGGGGGCGTCCTGCCGATGTGTCAGGACACCGGCACCGCGATCGTGATGGGCAAGAAGAGTGAAGGGGTGCTGACCGGCACCGACGACGCCGAGGCCATCTCCCGGGGTGTCTACGACGCCTACACCCAGCTCAACCTGCGCTACTCGCAGCTCGCCCCGCTGACGACCTACGAAGAGAAGAACACCGGCTCCAACCTGCCCGCCCAGGTCGAGATCTACGCCACCGAACAGGGACCCAAGGGGCCGGAGTACAAGTTCCTGTTCATGGCCAAGGGTGGTGGCAGTGCCAACAAGTCGTTCCTGTTCCAGGAGACCAAGGCGATCCTGAACCCGAAGAGCATTCTGAAGTTCCTCGACGAGAAGATCCGCTCGCTCGGCACCGCGGCGTGCCCGCCGTACCACCTTGCCGTCGTGATCGGCGGCACCTCAGCCGAATTCGCGCTCAAGACCGCCAAGTACGCGTCAGCGCACTACCTCGACAACCTGCCCACGCAGGGTTCGATGTCGGCGCACGGTTTCCGTGACCTCGAACTCGAGGACGAGGTGTTCAAGCTGACCCAGTCCTTCGGTATCGGTGCGCAGTTCGGCGGCAAGTACTTCTGCCACGACGTGCGTGTCGTGCGGCTGCCCCGCCACGGCGCGTCGTGCCCGGTCGCGATCGCGGTGTCGTGTTCGGCCGACCGTCAGGCACTCGGCAAGATCACCGCCGACGGCGTCTTCCTCGAACAGCTCGAGACCGATCCGGCCAAGTACATGCCCGCAGCCGGTGTGGCCGAGGACATCTCGGGCGGCGAGGTGGTCGAGGTCGACCTCAACCGTCCGATGCCGGAGATCCTCGCCCAGCTCTCGCAGTACCCGGTCAAGACCCGCCTGTCGCTGACCGGGCCACTCGTCGTCGCGCGAGACATCGCGCACGCCAAGATCAAGGAGCGCCTCGACGCCGGCGAACCGATGCCCGACTACCTCCGCGACCACCCCGTCTACTACGCGGGACCGGCGAAGACCCCCGAGGGCATGGCCTCCGGATCGTTCGGGCCGACGACGGCCGGCCGGATGGACAGCTACGTCGAGCAGTTCCAGGCGGCCGGCGGCTCGATGGTCATGCTGGCCAAGGGAAATCGGTCCAAGCAGGTCACCGATGCGTGCGGCTCGCACGGCGGTTTCTACCTCGGCTCGATCGGCGGACCCGCGGCGCGTCTGGCGCTCGACTGCATCAAGAGCCAGGAGATCATCGAGTACCCCGAGCTCGGCATGGAGGCCGTGTGGAAGATCGAGGTCGAGAATTTTCCCGCGTTCATCGTTGTTGACGACAAGGGCAACGACTTTTTCACCGACCCGAGCGGGGCCGTGAACGTCCCGCTGAGCGGCATAAGGATTCGATCGAAGGAGTAGGACACCGATGACCGGAGCACAGGGCAATGAGCAGCGGTACCGCACCGAGCACGACACCATGGGCGAGGTGCAGGTACCCGTCGACGCCCTGTGGCGGGCCCAGACGCAGCGCGCCGTCGAGAACTTCCCGATCAGCGGACGGCCGCTCGAGCGGACCCAGATCCGTGCGATGGGACTGCTGAAGGCGGCCTGCGCCACGGTCAATGCCGACCTCGGTCTCCTCGACCCGGAGAAAGCCGATGCCATCGTCGCCGCGGCCACCGAGATCGCCGACGGCCGCCACGACGACCAGTTCCCGATCGATGTGTTCCAGACCGGTTCGGGCACCAGCTCGAACATGAACACCAACGAGGTCATCGCGTCGATCGCCAAGTCACGCGGCGTGGACGTCCATCCCAACGATCACGTCAACATGTCACAGTCGTCGAACGACACCTTCCCGACGGCGACGCACGTCGCCGCCACCGAAGCCGCGGTCACCGACCTGATCCCGGCGCTGGAGCATCTGCAGAAGGCGTTGAGCGACAAGGCAACCGAATGGCGTGAGGTCGTCAAGAGCGGCCGCACGCATCTGATGGACGCCGTGCCGGTCACGCTGGGCCAGGAGTTCGGCGGCTATGCACGCCAGGTCGAGGCGGGCATCGAGCGCATCACCGCCACCCTCCCCCGCGTCGGCGAACTGCCCATCGGCGGCACCGCCGTCGGCACGGGCCTCAACGCGCCGGACGGTTTCGGCACCAAGGTGGTCGCCGAACTCGTGCGGCTGACCGGCGTCGAGGCCCTGACGCTCGCGAAGGACAACTTCGAGGCGCAGGCGGCCCGCGACGGGCTCGTCGAACTCTCCGGCCAGCTCAAGACGGTCGCGGTGTCGCTGACCAAGATCGCGAACGACGTCCGCTGGATGGGCTCCGGTCCGCTCACCGGACTCGGCGAGATCCTCCTCCCCGACCTCCAGCCGGGCAGCTCCATCATGCCGGGCAAGGTCAATCCCGTTCTGCCCGAGGCGGTCACACAGGTGGCGGCGCAGGTCATCGGCAACGACGCCGCGGTCACGTGGGGCGGCGGCAACGGCGCCTTCGAACTCAACGTCTACATCCCGATGATGGCCCGCAACGTCCTCGAGTCCCTGAAACTGCTCGCCAACGTCTCGCGGCTGTTCGCCGATCGCTGCATCTCCGGCCTGCAGGCCAACACCGAGCGATTGCGCACCCTCGCGGAGAGTTCACCCTCCATCGTCACCCCGCTCAACAGCGCCATCGGTTACGAGGAGGCGGCCGCCGTGGCCAAGCAGGCCCTCAAGGAGGGCAAGACGATTCGCGAGACCGTCATGGATCGCGGGCTGGTCGGCGACACGCTGACCGAGGCCGAACTCGACGCCCGGCTCGACGTGTTGAAGATGGCCAATCTCGAGCGGGAGCGCTGAGAACCGTGGCGGCGCAGCTGCTTGACTTCCCCACCGACTGGCAGACCGCACTCGTGCTCGTCGCCCACCCCGACGATCCCGAGTACGGGATGGCCGCCGCCGTCGCCCGATGGACCAGCGAGGGCAGACGCGTCGTCTACGCGCTGGCCTCGAGCGGTGAGCGGGGCATCGAGGGTCTCTCACCCGCCGAGTGCGGGCCCCTCCGGGAAGCGGAGCAGCGCGCGTCCGCCTCGATCGTCGGCGTCGACGAGGTCGAGTTCTGGGGTTTCCCCGACAGCGACATCCGCAACGTCCCCGAGTTGCGGGCCAAGATCGCCGAGACCGTCGAACGCGTCCGCCCGCAGGTGATCGTCTCGCTGTTCGGGGGTCCCGAGTGGGCGCCGGGAATGCCCAACCAGCGCGATCACATGGAGTTCGCCGCGGCCGTGCTCGACGCCTACGACGCCCTGGAGTCCCCACCGTCGTGGTTGTTCGAGAACGGTCCGGCGGCGACCCACGGCGTCGACGTCGAGGATCAGATCGACACGGCTGTCCACGCGCTGGCCGCGCACGACCGCTACCTCTCCGTCCTGGATCCCGACACCCCGGTCCTCGACCAGGCACGAGCGCAGATCGAGATGGCGACAGCCCCACGCACCGATGATCCCCACGGCCACGTGGCCGGCTTCGAACTGAAGAGGGGCCACACCGGCTGATGTTCCTTGGCCCTGCGCATCGGTGACCTTCGGCCTCTCCCGCCAGGCGAGCCGTCGGTGGATGGTGTGGGGGTCCACTTCTCCGCACGCCGCCGGAGGAATCCGCTCCGACAGGGGGACCGTCATCACTCTCACATCCGTTCTCGTCGCACTGCTCGCCGCATTCACCGTGTGCGCACTCATCGGATTGTCGGTCTGGCTTCTCGTCCTGTTCGGGGTGCTGACCGGACTGCACTCGGTGGCATGGCTGTCCGAGCGCACATCGGCCTGGCGGCTGCCGGCCGACGCCGACGCACCCTAGAGGGGCGCCGACCAGCGCAGTGCCAGACCACGGCCGTTCGGTGGCGTGGTCAGCGTGAACGAACCACCGAGCTTCTCGGCCCGGAGGGCGAGATTGCGGAGGCCGCTCGGCGTCACATCGGCCGGCAGCCCGATGCCGTCGTCGACGACCTCGACGACGAGTTCGTCGGCAATCGCGAGCGACACCGTCACGGTCGTGGCCCGGGCATGCTTGACGACGTTGCTCACCGCTTCCCGCGTGACCGCGACGACGTGCTCGGCCAGCGGCGGCGCCACCACCGACAGCGGGCCCGACGTCCGGACGTGTACCTGAATCGGCAGATCGTCGATCTGCTGGTCGATGGCCTCCTGCACGCGCTGCCGCAGCCGGGTGATCATCATGTCCTCGGCCTGCAGATCGAAGATGGTCGTCCGTACCTCCTGGACGATGTCCTGCAGATTGTTGATGGAGCGGGTGAGGCGCGAACGGACATCGGGTGAATGGGTGCGCTGCAGCGTCGCCTGCAGACTGAGTCCTTCGGCGAAGATCCGCTGGATCACGTGATCGTGGAGGTCACGGGCGATCCGCTCGCGATCTTCGAGGACACGCATCTGATGGGTCTGCAGCGTGGCAGTGGCCAGCTGCATGGCCAGAGCGGCCTGGTCGGCGAAGTCCGCGCTGAGCTCCAAGAGGTCCCGCGTGAAGGGCTCTCGCCCCTCGGCCCGCATGGCGATCAGCACGCCCCGGGTGGAGTCGACCGTGCGCAGCGGCGCGGCCATCACCGGCCCGAAGCGCGTCGACGAATCGCCGATGTCGTATTCCAGGTGCTCACGCAGAACGGGGCGTCGCTGGACGAATGCGGTCCCCGACGTCGACCCGACGATGGGGATGCTCTGGCCGCGGAAGACGTGGCCCTCGGTGCCCTCGGCCACGGTGATCACGAGTTCGTCGATCGACTCGACGGGCTCCTCGGTGTCGTGGGGCTCGGCGATGAAGACGAGATCGGCCTCGGCGAGGCTCAGCACCTTGCGAGCGATCTCCTCGAGAACGTCCTGGTGATCGGCGCCGGTCAGCAGCTCGGTCATCACATCGCGGTTGGCCTCGATCCAGGCCAGCTGGTTCTGCGCCTGCTCGTAGAGGCGGGCGTTGTCGATCGCGATCCCGGCCGCGGACGCCAGAGCCTGGATCACCACCTCGTCGTCCTCGGTGAAGACGCCGCCGTTCCTTTTCTCCGTCAGATAGAGATTGCCGAAGATCTCGTCACGGACCCGGATGGGTGTACCCAGGAAACTCGTCATCGGCGGGTGGTTCGGGGGGAACCCCACGGATTCGGGATGCTCGGAGAGGTCGGGAAGGCGCAGCAGTTCGGGTCGGTCGATGAGCAGTCCGAGGACGCCGCCGCCGGTCGGCAGCCTTCCGATGCGCACGCGGGTCTCGTCGTCGATGCCCTGCGACAGAAAGGCAGACAGGTGGTGCCCGCGCCCGAGGACGCCGAGTGCGCCGTACTCCGCGTCGACCAGCCGGATCGCCGACGCCACGATCGATTCGAGTGTGGTTTCCAGATCGAGTCCGGAACTGACGACGAGCATCGCCTGAAGGAGTCCATCGGTCTGATCACGCACGTCGGCGATCTGGCCGACCCGGTCGGCGACCTCGTCGAGCAGCTCGCGCAAACGCATCTGCGACAGCGCTTTCTGCAATTCGAGCGATCTCGGGTCGAGTTCCGAGAATTCGGAAGCCATCTCTCGGATCATAGTCAGGCACGAATTCCACCGCGCAACTTCGGTCCAACGTCGCGCTCCCACGCGCCATACGACGAGAATCTTCTCGATTAGTTAGGCGTGCGGACATTTACGAAATGCGATCGGAAAGTCTTACAATTCGATGCAGGTGTCCGATGCCGGAGGGAGACGGCATGATCAGGGTCTTCCTGGTCGACGACCATGAAATCGTCCGACGGGGTCTCGTCGAATTGCTCGAGTCCGACCCCGATCTCGAGGTGGTCGGCGAGGCCGCCACCGTCGCGCAGGCGCTGGCCCGGGTACCGGCGGTACGCCCGGATGTCGCCGTGCTCGACGTCCGACTCCCCGACGGCAGCGGCATCGAGCTGTGCCGGGAGCTGTTGAGCAGTGTCGACGGCCTGCACTGCCTGATGCTGACCTCCCTGACCGATGACGAGGCGATGATGGACGCCATCCTGGCCGGCGCCAGCGGATACGTCATCAAGGACATCACCGGAATGGAACTCGCGCGAGCGATCGCCGAGGTCGGAGCAGGGCGGTCCCTGCTGGACAACCGCGCCGCCGCGGCGCTGATGGATCGACTGCGCGCCCGGCAGGATGCCGAAGAACCGCCCCACGACGGCCTCAGCGAGCAGGACCGCACGCTCCTCGCCCTGCTCGGGGAGGGTCTGACGAACCGACAGATCGCCGCGCGGATGCACCTCGCCGAGAAGACGGTCAAGAACTACGTCTCGCGACTGCTCGGCAAACTCGGGATGGAACGGCGGACCCAGGCGGCGGTGTACGCGGCGAAGTCCGCGAATCGCGAACGACGCCGCTGAACCACGCCGCGCATGGGTCCTTGGTCCTCGATGTGCGGGATCTTTGGCGCATGTGCGACACATCACCCCGGGTGTGTACTCGATGAATGGACCCCATGGGGTCACCGGTGTGCGACCTGCGGAGGGGGCAGCCGCGTTGACTGCGTCCACGATCGTCGGGATCGACGGTTCGGCCACCGCCCGGGCGGCGGCGTGCTGGGCCGCTCGCGATGCCCTGTTGCACCATTCGCCGGTCGAACTCATCTCCGCCGCCTGTCCGTCGGCCGGCCTCGTCGCCGAGAGCCCGCACTCGCTCGATCCGTTGCGAAGGCGGGCCGAGCGGGCCTTGTCCGAATCGAACCGTGCGATCAGGGAGTCGAGCGGTGCGGCTGCGGAGTCGCCCGTCCGGATCGCGACGCGGGTGGAATGCGCACCTCCGATACCCACTCTGCTCGAGGCCTCGTCGGCGGCGAGGGTGCTGGTCGTCGGCAATCGAGGCCATCGCGCGGGCGACCGCGTGGCACTGGGGTCGGTCGCTCTCGCACTCGCCGAGCACTCCCGGTGCCCGTTGACCGTGATCCGCGACCCGGGTTCGACCCCGCCGGAGCGGACGTCGGCCGCGGTGGTGGTCGGGGTGGACGGGTCACCCGCGAGCCGCCTCGCGGCGACGTCCGCCTTCGAGCAGGCGGCGGTTCGCGGCGTCCCCGTCACGGTCGTCCATGCCTGGCGCGACTCCGACGGGTCCGATGTCGATCCGACAGCGCCCTCCCCCGAGCACGGGCTCGCCTGGCGGGCCCTACGCGCCACCGTGGCGACGTGGCTCGACGACGAGCTCACCGGGCTGCGACACGACCATCCGGCGGTCCGGGTCCGATGTGCGATCGTGCGGGATCGCCCGGCGCGGGCATTGCTCGATCACGCGCAGGCCGCGCAACTGGTGGTGGTCGGTGCCCGCGGCCGCGGTGGCTTCGACCGCATGCTGGTGGGGTCGACGACGCTCGCCGTTCTCCAGCGGGCCCGGTGCCCGGTTCTGATCGTTCCGCACGACCGGTGACACCGCTTCGGCGGGACCACCGCCGAACTGTGTGTCATTCGACCCTTGAGATCTGCATCACATCTTCCGACACTGGAATGGTCGCTCGTCCGAGGAGAGGGGAGGCCCCTGGGACGAGCGACCCGACACCCGGTCAAGCGACAGAACGATCAACTGACCGAAAGATCTACACAGAAGGCTTCGCGATGACAGTTGTTTCCGCACCCGTGGAAACCGAACGGCCGCCCGTCGACCGTGACTGCGACAGCTGCGGACGGAGATTCACCGTCCGCGCTCCCCTGCGCCGGTCCGATCTGGACAACCTCGCCCGGGTCAACGGCTGGGACATCGGCTCCGGGGCCACGTGGTGCCCCGGGTGCCGATGCGCCCGGGCAATCCTCTCGAGTTCGTAGTCCCGGCTCGACGAGCAGTCAGCCCGCCTGACCGCCGAGTCCGAAGAGCGCGGGAACCACACCGACGAGCTGCGAGAGCAGTCCGGTCAGGACATCGGCACCCGGGACACCCGACGTAGCGGGTGGTGTCGTCCCCGGGGGCGTCGTGCCCGGAGCGGTCTGAGGGGTCGCTCCGGGCGCCTCGCCCGCGGGTGCCCCCTGGTTGACGCCGATGGTGATCTTGGGGTTCTTCGCCGGGTCGAGCCACACGAGGATCTGCTTCATCAGTTCACGGTCGATCGCGACGCAGCCCATGGTCGGCTCACCGTTGGTGACGTGCAGGAACATCGCCGAGGCCCGGCCCGGGGTCCGTTGCGGGTTGTGCGCGATGTTGACCGCGTAGTCGTAGACCGGCCCGGAGTTGTACAGGTTCTCGCTGTCGCCACCAGGGCTCTGCGGCTGCCGCACGTGGGTGTTGTAGGTGGGCGACTTCATGTTCGAGTCCCACCAGTCCTGCTGGTCGACCTTCAGGTAGGGCATCTTGGTCCCGGGGTTCGCGGCGCGACCGAAAGCCTGGTCGAGCGGGAAGGTGCCCTGCGGCGTCCGGTGGACGTTGTCCTTCGGCTCGCCCATACCCAACGATCCGAGGAACGCTTTCGTCGGGCCGATGACCGGTTTCCAGCTGCCGTCGGCGCCTCGGTCGAAAGCCGTCAGGGTGGCGGTGGTGTCGGATGCCCTCGGCGCCGTCACGACGATCATCTGGCTCGTCGGCCCGGCCGTCCCGGTGCCATCGGTTCCGTCGGCCGAGCCCGTCCCGCCTGCCAGCTGATCGAGAATTCCGTCGAGAAGAGGGATTCCCGAGCCCGGCGCCGCCCCCGCACCCGGCGGGGGTGTCTCCGGTGTAGTCGTCTCCGGGGCGGCGAGCGCCTGGCCTGCACCGCCGACAGTCGCGGCGAGTACCGCGATCACCAGTAGTCCCAGCAGTCTCAATTGCCTCATCAGTAACTTCTGCACCACATCAGTGTGACAGCGCGCAAGAGTGCGTGAGTCACGTCCTGGTCACGGTGCGGTTCGGATCGGGTGTCGGCCGGCCCCGGCGACACACCGGGATCCGGCGGTGTCGCCCCGGATTTCCCGATACGAAAACAGGTGATCGTCATATTTCGCGATGCAGGACAATAGACGTCTTCATAAAACCATTCAGCAAATGACCCGAAAATTCTGCGATCTTTGTTTGCGCGTTTGTCAGCAAATCATTAGTGTCGCAAATGACAGTGCCGGATCAAGGCGCTCGTCGACCGGATAGCCATTCGATAAAAGGGAGAACAATGACATCCTTGGAGAACGTCGAACTGCTCACCGCCATCGTCGACCTCCTGAATTCGCTCCGCGACTTCACCCCGATCGAACCGCCGACCGCCTGATCCGACACCGAAGGCCGCGTCGACTCCCCTCTCGGGTGAGCGACGCGGCCTTCGCGTATCCGGCGAAATCTGGTGCACCGCAGAATTACCGATACCTGGACGAGTGCCGACCTACTGGGGCGCGAACTCCTCGAGCATCTCGGTCACGAGGGCGGCGATCGGCGACCGTTCGCTACGGGTGAGCGTGATGTGCGCGAAGAGCGGGTGGCCCTTCAGCTTCTCGATGACCGCGGCGACACCGTCGTGCCGGCCCACCCGGAGGTTGTCGCGTTGGGCGACGTCGTGCGTCAGGACCACTCGCGATCCCGACCCCAATCGCGAGAGAACGGTCAGCAGCACGTTGCGTTCGAGGGACTGCGCCTCGTCGACGATGACGAATGAGTCGTGCAGGGACCGTCCGCGGATGTGCGTCAGAGGGAGCACCTCCAACATCCCGCGGCTCAAGACCTCGTCGATGACCTCCGGGGACGCGAGCCCTTCGAGGGTGTCGAAAACCGCCTGCGCCCACGGGCCCATCTTGTCCGACTCACTACCCGGCAGGTAGCCCAGCTGCTGCCCGCCGACCGCGTACAGCGGACGGAACACGACCACCTTGCGCTGGGTACGCCTCTCCAGGACCGCTTCGAGTCCCGCACAGAGCGCCAGCGCCGACTTTCCGGTCCCCGCCTTGCCGCCGAGCGACACGATCCCGACGCTGTCGTCCAGGAGCAGATCGAGAGCGACGCGCTGTTCTGCCGACCGTCCGTGGAGCCCGAACGCCTCCCGGTCACCGCGTACCAACTGCACCCGCTTGTCCGAGTTCACGCGACCGAGCGCACTCGACGTGGCGCTGAGCAACCGGATCCCCGTGTGACACGGGAGCTCCCGGGCATCGTCGATGTCGACGACACCCTCGGCGAACAGCGTGTTGATCGCAGCGGTCTCGACATCGAGCTCGGTCATCCCCGTCCACCCCGAGACGACGACGTCCTGGGCGTGGTATTCGTCTGCGGCCAGCCCCACCGCGCCGGCCTTCACACGCAACGGCGTGTCCTTGGACACCAGCGTCACGTCCTTGCCCTCGGCACGCAGGTTGAGGGCGCAGGCGAGGATGCGGGAGTCATTGGAGTCGGTGCGGAATCCGGCGGGCAGCACCGCGGGGTCGGTGTGGTTGAGCTCCACCTGGAGGGTGCCGCCGTCGTCGCCGATCTCGAGCGGCAGATCGAGTCGTCCGTGTTCGAGCCGCATGTCGTCGAGCATGCGCAACGCCTCACGCGCGAACCAACCGAGTTCGTGGTGGTGACGTTTGCCCTCGAGTTCGCTGATGACCACCAGTGGCAACACCACGTGGTGTTCGGCGAAGCGCATGACCGCCCAGGGATCGGACAGCAGCACGGAGGTATCGAGGACGTAGGTGCGTGTGGTCACGTGGGGCTCCTACGTTCGTGCGGCACCCGCACAAACCGGTGTTGGTCGACCGGCGGTCCAGTTGTCCGATGTCCCGGCGTCAGCCGAGGTGGACGAGGACCGGGGCCGGCCCCCTCGCGTTGCTCGCACAAACCACGATGTGAACCTCCCGAACGAACCGCTTCCCCGCGGTCCGTCACTGGCCAACGTACGCGCGAAAATCCGTGGCGGCGCGCCGGAATCAGGTGTGTCGGCGTGAATTATGGGTAAACCGCCGTATCGTCTGGAGTGGAGACGCAACACGGCGCCACCAGGACTTTCGTCGTCCCGGTGGCGCCGTGTTCACGGTCGCGACGCCCTCGCGGTGGGCGGGTCAGCGTCCGGCGCGCGCGAGGATCCGGGTGCGCGCGGCCTGAGCCTCGTCACCGAGACCCGAGACGGTGTCGAGCCTGACCGCGTCGGCCAGGGTCGCTGCGATGGCCGCTTTCACCTCGTCGTTCTCGTAGTCGGCGATGAGTGCGCGCTCGGCGTCGAAGTCGGCGATGTCGTGGCCGATCGGCTCGTCGAGCGCCAGCGCGCTGTCGATCGCGAGGACGGTGGCGTCCTGGTCGGCGACGATCCCGGCGTTGAGGAACGCCCCGAAGGTGGTGGCCTGTCCCTGGTCGTCGGCCGCGATCCTCGTGAGGATCTCGACGAGCGCGTCGTCACCGGCGGCCGCCGACAGCCGCTTGACGAAATGCACACACTGGTTCTCGTGCACGGCCATCAACGCGAGCACGTCGAGCGGACCGAGCGGGTCGATCTGCTCCGGGACCTGGCGGTAGCCCTGGGTCACATGGATGCGGCGACGCTCCTCGGCGTCCACCGGATCGATCGCGCGCCGGACGACGAGGTAGTCACGCAGCACGATGGCATGCCGGTTGTCCTCGGCGGTCCACACGCCCACGAGCTGCCGCCAGTCGGAGAAGGCCGGGAAGTGTTTGGCCAGCACCCGGTGATACGACGGCAGGTTGTCCTTGGTCAGCAGGAGGGCGAGCAGCCCCGCACGTGCCTCGTCGGACAGGAAGGCCTCGGACGGGTCGAAGTCCTTCCCGCCGAGGAACCCGAAGTTGCGTCCGTCGTCCCACGGCACCCAGTCGTGCGGATTCCACGGACTCGCGGCCGACTGGTGGTCTTCGGCGATCTCGGGAAGAGCCTTCTCGAGCGCGATGATCAGGTCGTCTTCAGTGAGGGCGTTCATCGCTGAAAGGATACGGACGCCGGGCCCGGCCGGGCAATCCAGGTCAGATCCGGCTCATGAGGCCCCACTCCTCGAGACCCTCGTAGAGCGGGAAGTCGAGAGCGAGCTTGGACACGCGCCCGCGCAGCGCCGAGACATCGGCGGCGTCGCCGGCGGCGAGCGCACCGGCGATGATGTCGGCGACCTCGGCGAACTGTTCGTCGCCGAAGCCGCGGGTGGCCAGCGCCGGGGTGCCGATGCGCAGACCCGAGGTGACCATCGGCGGGCGGGGGTCGAACGGCACGGCGTTGCGGTTGACGGTGATGCCGACCTGGTGGAGCAGGTCCTCGGCCTGCTGACCGTCGAGGGCGCTGTTCCGCAGGTCGACGAGCACGAGGTGGACGTCGGTGCCGCCGGTCAGGACCGAGACGCCGGCCTCGGCCACGTCGGATCCGGTGAGACGCTCCGCGAGGATCCTCGCCCCGGACAGGGTGCGGCGCTGGCGCTCGGCGAACTCCTCGGTGCCGGCGATCTTGAGGGCCACGGCCTTGCCGGCGATCGCATGCATCAGCGGCCCGCCCTGCTGACCGGGGAACACCGCCGAGTTCAGCTTCTTCGCCCACTCCTGCTTGGCGAGGATGATCCCCGAGCGCGGTCCGCCGAGCGTCTTGTGCACGGTCGAGGACACGACGTCGGCATGCGGCACCGGCGACGGATGCAGTCCGGCGGCGACGAGACCAGCGAAGTGCGCCATGTCGACCCAGAGGTGGGCGCCGACCTCGTCGGCGATGGCGCGGAAGGCCTCGAAATCGAGGGTGCGGGGGTAGGCCGACCAGCCGGCCACGATGACCTTCGGCTTCACGTCGAGGGCGATCTTGCGCACCTCGTCCATGTCGATGCGGAAGTCCTCCTTGCTCACGCCGTAGAAGGCGTTCTCGTAGAGCTTGCCGGAGAAGTTCAGGCGCATGCCGTGGGTGAGGTGACCGCCATGGGCGAGGTCGAGACCGAGCATGGTCTCCCCCGGCTCCATCAGGGCCTGCAGCACGGCGGCGTTGGCCTGGGCACCCGAGTGTGGTTGCACATTCGCGAAGTCGGCGCCGAACAGTTCCTTCGCCCGGTTGCGGGCGATGTCCTCGACGACGTCGACGTACTCGCAGCCGCCGTAGTAGCGGCGTCCCGGATATCCCTCGGCGTACTTGTTGGTGAGCACGCTGCCCTGGGCCTGCAGGACCGCGCGCGGCACGAAGTTCTCCGAGGCGATCATCTCGAGGGTGTCTCGCTGGCGACTGAGTTCACCGTTCATGGCGGCGGCGACGTCGGGGTCGAGCTCGGCCAGGGACATCGAGTTCACGGATGACGGGTTCGCGGTCATGCCCCGATTCTAGGCACCGAGTTCGCGACGCAGGCTCGCCGGGATGAGTGGCTCGTCGAGCAGGCGTCCGAAGGCGGCCGCGCGGTCGGCGGCCGAGTCCAGCCACTGCTCGAGCAACCGGTAGCCCTCGACGTAGGTGCTGATGTACGCGCGCCACAGCGGTGAGGTGAGGAATCGCAGCATCTGCCGGGCCCGTTCCTCGGGGGCGAGGAGCCAGCGCCGGAGGTGTTCGGCGACGGCGTCGGCGTCGGCGTGGCGGTCGTGCAGCATGAGCGCGGCGTCCTGGCGGACGGGCAGGAGTCCGGCGGTGGCACGACCCACGCTCATCGCGCGCTCGGCGTCGAAGCGGAGCCCGAGGTCGGCGTAGATCTCCTGGGCCCACGACTGCCAGGCGGGACCGACGATCGCGGCGAGGGCGTGGTCGGCGAGGCCCTCGGCCATCAGGCACTGCGGGGTGTTGACCAGGAAGATCGACTGCTCGGACTGCCCGGCGCCGACGAGCAGCTGTTCCTTGCGGCAGTGTTCGGTGTGATGTCCGGGGTAGGCCTCGTGTGCGATGAGGGCCGGCAGGGAGGACATGTACTGCGTGAGGTCGGCGTTGATGGCCACGCGTGAGCGGTAGTTCCCGAGGTAGTAGTTGAATCCCGACCACGGCTTGTCGGTCACGACCTCGAACTCGACGATCTCGTTGTCCGGCAACGGATATGTCGATCGAACTCGTTCGCGGAGCGCACCGCTGAACGTGCGGACGCATTCGTCGACCCGCTCCGGCGGGATCTCGTCGACGCGCCGGTGCGCGGCGTAGGCGTTCCGGAGTTCGTCACCCGTCGCGCCCGGGACACCGAGCGCCTGCGCCAGGTCGGCGTGCGCTTGCCGATATCGGTCCGGGTCGGCCATCTCGATGTCGACGTCGAAGTAGGCGCGGACCTCGTCGACGAATCCGACATCGTCGCCGGCGAACTTGCGGGCCGAGCATTCCAGGGCGCGCAGATGGGCGCCGACGAACTCGGCGCGCGCCGCGTCGAGTGTGCCGGGCAGGTCGGCGAGCAGGCCGCGCGCACGTTCGGCGAGCCGGACGGGATCGGGTGCAGGCCCGTTCTCGACCTCTGCTTTCAGTGCCGGATCGCCGGTGTAGGCGTCGACGAAGCCCCGTTCGAGGCGGTCGAAGCCGAGCCCGAGTCGGAGGTACTCGGTCACCAGCGGGTCGGGGGTGGTGGCGGCGTCGGCGACGGGCGAGGACGGCATATCGGCAGGCTACCGATCGACGCCGTTCCACGCCGCCCTAAGCTGTACGCATGATCACTCCGGGAGCGGCGGATCCGACATCGGCGGAGCTGCCCTGATGGCCCGCAACGCCACCGATCGGGATCCGAGTCTCTACCTGGAACTCGACCGGAGGCAGTGGCGTGAACTCCGCGAGTCCATGCCCCTGGTCCTCAACGAGGACGAACTGGCCGAACTCGTCGGCCTCGGTGAGCAGATCGACCTGGACGAGGTCGCCGACGTCTATCTGCCGCTGTCGCGTCTGATCCACCTGCAAGTCGCTGCGCGGCAACGGTTGTTCGCCGCGACCTCCACCTTCCTCGGCGAGCGGCAGACCAACCGTCAGGTGCCCTTCGTCATCGGGATCGCCGGCAGCGTCGCGGTCGGGAAGTCGACGACGGCACGTGTGCTCGCCGCCCTCCTCGCCCGATGGGAGTCACACCCCAAGGTCGACCTGGTCACCACCGACGGTTTCCTGCTCCGCACCGCCGAGATGCAGCGCCGGGGCATTCTGCACCGCAAGGGGTTTCCCGAGTCGTATGATCGCCGGGCGCTGCTCCGCTTCGTCACCGAGGTGAAGTCGGGTGCGCGCGAGGTCGCCGCGCCGGTGTACTCGCACCTCGCCTACGACATCGTGCCCGACGTCTATCACTATGTGCGCCAGCCCGACATCCTCATCCTCGAGGGCCTCAACGTGCTCCAGACCGGAGAGACGCTGATGGTGTCGGACCTGTTCGACTTCTCGATCTACGTCGACGCCAAGATCGACGACATCGAGTCCTGGTACATCTCCCGCTTCCTGCAGATGCGGACGACCTCGTTCGCCAACCCGGACTCGCATTTCCACGCGTACGCGTCGCTGACGGACAAGCAGGCGACGGCCGCGGCACGGGATCTGTGGACCTCGATCAACCGCCCGAACCTGATCGAGAACATCCTGCCCACCCGGCCCCGGGCGTCACTCGTGCTCCGCAAGGATCACGACCACTCGATCAACCGGGTGCGTCTGCGGAAGCTCTGACCGACGACGTGGCTCGGCGCTCGTCGAGTCCGGCCGGGTAGGCCCCGGCGAGTGCGATGCGATTCCAGGCGTTGATCATCACGATCGAGGCGACCAGCTGACCGGTCTCGGCGGCGTCGAAATGTGCACGCACCGAGTCGAACACGTCGTCGGGAACGCCGTGCTCGCCGATCCGCGTGACACACTCGGTGAGTGCGAGTGCGGCCCGCTCGGCGGAGGTGAACGCCGGACCGGCCTCGCGCCACGCGGCGATGAGCATCAGTTTGTGCGTGTCGATGTCCTTGGCGAGGGCATCGGAGGTGTGCATGTGCAGACAGTATGCGCACCCGTTCAGTTGCGACGCCCGGATCACGATGAGTTCGGCGAGTTCCGGGTCGACACCGGCCGATGCTGCCCGCTGCAGTGCGACGAGAGCCTTGTAGACGGACGGGTTGTCCTGCGGTATCCACATTCTCGTCGCCGGTCGGGTGCCGGAGCTCATCGCCGCCCTCCGGCCCGGGCGCGCTCACGACCGGCCAGCCACCCGTCGAGCGTCGTCGTGGTGACCACGTCCGGATGAGCGGGCACGAGTCCGCCGCCCCGGATCGCCGGCCCGCCGAACCGGACGCCCAGCACCCAGCGCGGCGAGCCGGTCTGCGCGGCAACCGCTTTCGCGACATCGACGAGGTCCATTTCCACCGGCCCGCCCACCTCGACCTTCCGCTTGCCCGATGGTCCCGCGGTCACCTCGTCGACAACGGCCACGGCCACGTCGGCAACGGCTGCCGGGGCGCAGCGCAGCCTGGGCACCGCGGCGACCGGACCGAATCTCATCCTCGACATCATCTGCTCGGCGAGTTCGAACCACTGCACCGAGGCGAGGACGGTGAGCGCGGCGGGGTCCACGACCTTCGCGTAGGCCGCTTCCTGGGCCGCCTTTCCCTGGTAATAACCGAATTTGGCATTCACCGTGGGAACGTCGGCATTGACGATCGACACCACGACCACGTGCTTGACGCCTGCGGTCGTCGCGGCGCGCCCGATGTGGGTCGCCGTGGTCTCGAAGAAGTCGATCGCGTCCGCGGCCTTCAGTGTCTGGAGACTGAGGCAGTCGACGACGGCGTCGGCACCGTCGAACGCCGCCGCGAGACCGGTTCCGGTGTAGGCGTCGACGCCGCTCGCACGATTGGCGCGCACCACCTCCTGCCCGCGCTCGACGAGAATGTCGGCGACCCGACTCCCCAGTGCACCGCTGGCGCCCACGACCACGATCTTCATCTCGTTCCTCCTCAAGGACGGACATCTCTTTGTTCTGGGTTTAGGCTAGGCCGCAATTAGCTCAAGAAAGTGGTCCAATCCGATGGCAGAAAAACGGGTCAATTCGACGGTGGCCGATCCGTGGGCCGAAGTCGCCGAACGGCTCGGAGCGGACCTCTTCCTGGATCTGCAGCCCGATCCCGGTGCGGGCGCCCGAGGGCGGGGTGCCACACGGCGCCGGGCCCTCACCGAGGCGCTGCGCTCGGCGATCCTCGACAGTCGTCTGCCGGCGGGCACCGCACTGCCGCCCTACCGGTCCCTCGCCGCGGACCTCGGCCTGGCGCGCGGCACCGTGTCGGCGGTGTACTCCGAGCTCATCGCGGAGGGGTGGCTGACCGCGCGACAGGGATCGGCCACCAGGGTCGCCGAGGGTGCCGCGCGCCCACCGGAGGCCCCCGATCCCGGCGCATCCACCGCGCTGCCCGCACTGCGCCACGACTTCTCGCTGGGGCGCCCGTGTGCCGGGATGTTCCCGCGCAACGACTGGATTCGCGCCACCCGCCGCGCCCTCACCGAAACCCCGGACGAGGTCTTCGGACCGGCCCATCCCCGCGGACGCATCGAGCTGCGGAGCGCGCTCACGAGCTACCTCGCCCGCACGCGGGGGGTCCGCACCACCCCGGACCAGATCATCCTCGGCACCTCGGTCCTGTCGGCGCTGGAGTTGTTGGCGCGGACGGTGATCGGCGGAGTCATCGCCGTCGAGAGTTACGGCCTGCCCTTCCATCGGCACGCCCTCGAACGCGGTGGTGCACGGGTCGTGCCGGTGCGCATCGATTCCGACGGCATGGTGATCGACGAGCTCGAGCGCACCGGGGCCTCCGCGGTGCTGCTGACCCCCAGCCACCAGTTCCCCACCGGCGTCGCCCTCTCGCCGGCCCGGCGGATGCAGGTGGTCGACTGGGCGCGGCGCTCGGGCGCCGTCATCGTCGAGGACGACTACGACGGCGAGTTCCGCTACGACCGCGAACCCGTCGGCGCGCTGCAGGCGCTCGGACCCGACGTCGTCGTCCACACCGGTTCGCTGAGCAAGAGCCTGTCACCGGCCGTCCGCGCCGGCTGGCTCGCCACCCCGGCGCACTTGGTCGAATCCGTGTTGCGCGGCAAGGGATTCCGCGAATCCGACGCGAGTATCGTCGACCAGCTGACGCTGGCCGAGCTGATCGGCTCCGGCGCCTATGACCGGCACATCCGCCGCAGCCGACAGGCCTACCGCACCCGGCGCGACGCGCTGGTGGAAGCCCTGGCCGGGATCGGCCTGGAGGTGCCCGGCATCGCCGCGGGCCTGCACGCGCTGATCCCCGTCGCGCATGCCGACGAGGGGGCGATCGTGCACCGGGCGTACGAACGCGGGATCGCGGTGACCGGGCAGTCCCTGTTCCGCCATCCCGACGCCGATCCGCTGCCCTCCGGCGGACTGGCGGTCGGCTTCGGGACCCCCGCGGCGTCGACATTCGGCACCGATCTCACCGCACTGACCGGCCTGCTCGCCGACTCCCTCGCACACTGACCGCACGGCCGGGACCGACACCGCCAGTTGGCTACTTGCCGAACCGCCGACTCCGCGCCGAGTAGTCGCGCAGGGCGCGCAGGAAGTCCACCCGGCGGAACTCCGGCCAGTAGGCGTCGGTGAACCAGATCTCCGAATAGGCGCTCTGCCACAACAGGAATCCCGACAGCCGCTGCTCCCCGGACGTCCGGATCACGAGGTCGGGGTCGGGCTGGCCCTTGGTGTAGAGGTTGGCGTCGATCGCCTCCACGGTCACCGCATCCACCATCTCGGCCGAGCTCGCCCCCGCCGTCACCTTCTCCTCGAGCAACGCTTGCACCGCGTCCACGATCTCCTGCCGTCCGCCGTACCCGACGGCGACGTTCACGTTCATCCCCCGCCGTTCGGCGGTGCGCTCGGCGGCCGCCCGCAGCCGTCCGGCGACCGCATCGGGCAGCGAGTCCAGGGTGCCGACGATGCGGATCCGCCACTCGCCCTCGGGCGCGGAGATCTCGTCGACGATGTCCGGCACGATCTCGAGGAGCGCGTCCAGCTCGTCCGAGGAACGGTTGAGGTTCTCGGTCGACAGCAGATAGATGGTCACGGCTTCGATGCCCAGGCCGGCACACCAGCCGAGCATGTCCGCGATTCGCTGCGCGCCCACCCGGTGTCCGTGGCTGACGTCCTCGAACCCGGCCTCGCGCGCCCACCTCCGGTTGCCGTCGCAGATGATCGCGACGTGGCGCGGCAGGCGCTCGGTGTCGAGGAGCTGGATGAGCCGGCGTTCGTAGACGGAGAGTACGGGTCGTCGAAGCCGGTCCGGCAGCAGCTTCATCGTCGCGTCGTTCCGGCGTCGTGTCGGCCTCGTGTCACGCAGGACACCTTACGCGCCGAGACGCACCCCGCTGATTCCCCCGCATCGGCCCGGGTGACTCCGTCCGTGCATGCCGGTCACGCCGCGGATGTGTGAAGTTACGGTACCGTAGGTTCGGTGAGCACGTTGCTGAATCCGCCGGCCGACGTCCGCCCACGCCTGCGCGGAGTGATCCACCACTACTCGGCCTACGTCGCAGCCGTCGCCGGGCTCGCCCTGGTCATCGGCGCCGCGACGGTCGGCGACCCGGTCGCCGTCGTGCCGTGCGCCGTCTACGCGGTCACCGTGCTCGGACTCTTCGCGATCAGCGCGGGCTATCACCGGATCCCGTGGAAGACCGCACGCGCCCGGACCCGTATGAAGCGCGCCGATCACGCGATGATCTTCCTGTTCATCGCCGGCACCTACACGCCGTTCTGTGCCCTCGGCCTTCCCTCGCCGACCAGCTGGTGGGTCCTCGGCATCGTCTGGGCGGGCGCGACGGCCGGCGCGGCGCTCAAGATCGTGTGGCCCGGCGCGCCCCGCTGGCTCGGGGTCACCCTCTACATCGTGCTCGGCTGGGTGATCGTGGCCGTCGCGCCGGCGCTCGTGGGCGAGACCGGCGTGCTCGTCATGGTCCTGCTCGCCATCGGTGGCGTCTTCTACAGTGTCGGCGGCGTCCTCTACGCGGTGCGCTGGCCCGATCCGTGGCCGGAGACCTTCGGCCACCATGAGGTTTTCCACGCCTGCACCGCGGTCGCGGCCCTGTTGCACTACGTCGCCGCCTGGCTCGTCGTACTGGGCTGACCTGCCCGTTCGATGACCGCGCATGGTCTGGGCGGGTTGATCATCGCTATGCTCCTCGCGTGAACCCGGACATGCGCGCCATCCACCGCCTCCGCGGTGGGGTCGTCGGCGCGCTGTCGGCGAGCACGGCGGTGGGGGCGCACGGCCTCGCGGCCGGGTCCTTGCCCGCCACGACGTCACTTCTGATCATGACCGCCGCGTGCACCGCACTCGGCTGGGCGATCGGCGCGACGTCCCGTCGTCGTCCGGGGTGGTTCACCACGATGGGACTCCTCGCGTCGGGCCAGCTGCTCGCGCACGCCTCCCTCACCGCACTCGACGCCTCGTCGAGCCATCACACCGCCGCGGCGGCACTCACGCATGCACCCAGCCACACCATGCTGCTCGTGCATGCGATCGCGACACTGCTCACCGCCGCCGCGATCGGGATCGCCGAACCGGCCCTCCTCACCATCCTGACCGCGATCGTCGCGCTCATCCGGGCCGTCGTCGACCCACCCGCCGACGACGTCACCGCACTCGTCCCTCTCTCGGCACACGACGACGCGCGGCCCCGGCTGCGCGCCATCGCCGCACTCGACACCCGCGGCCCCCCGGCCCTCACGCGCTGATCCATTCTCCGCCGACCCGTCATCCCGACGGGCCGGTCGGTGCGCGGTTGCCATCCCACCCGATCGTGGTCGATTCCGCGTGCCGTCTTCCGCATGAGAGGCCAACACGTGTCCTTACCCAACCTGTCCCGTCCCGCCGACAACCAGGACGGCGACGCCCCCGTCCGCCGGTCCACACCGGCCGTCTGGCAGCCGTTGCTCCGACGCCTGCACTTCTACGCCGGCATCTTCATCGCCCCGTTCCTGGTCGTCGCGGCCATCACGGGCGGGCTCTACGCCATCGCCCCGTCGGTCGAACAGGTCGTCTACCGCGACCAGCTCCACACCGAGAGCACCGGCAATGCCCGTCCGGTGTCCGAGCAGGTCGACGCGGCGGTCCGACTCCGCCCCGACCTCACACTGTCCGCGGTACGTCCGGCGACCGAGACCGGCGACACCACCCGGGTCCTCTTCGACGACCCGGACCTGGGGGCGTCGAAGCGCCTGGCCGTGTTCATCGACCCGGTGACCCTCGACTCGACCGGTGAGCTGGTGTCCTACGGCAGCAGTGCGTCGTTGCCGCTGCGGACCTGGCTCAGCGAATTGCACCGCAATCTCCATCTCGGCGAACCGGGCCGGATCTACAGCGAACTCGCCGCCTCTTGGCTGTGGGTGATCGCCCTGGGCGGTCTCGCCCTGTGGATCTCGGCGTTCCGCGCTCGGCGTGGGCGCCGCCTGGCGGAGCTTGTCACCGCGGACCGGTCGGCGACCGGACGCACCCGCACCCGTAACCGGCACGGGGTGATCGGCATGTGGATCGCGGTGGGACTCGTCTTCCTGTCCGCGACCGGACTCACGTGGTCGAAGTACGCGGGCGACAACGTCTCCGACCTCCGCACCGCCCTGAGCTGGACGACCCCCGGCATCGACACCGCATTGTCCGAGCCGCGGTCGGCACCTGCCGGGCACGGGGACCACGGCGGCCACGGGGACCACAGTGCACCGGGCGACCACGAACCGGATGTGCCGACGACGTCCGGCGAAACGGTGTCGCATCTCGACCGTGTCGTCGAGACCGCGCGACGTGCAGGTGTCGACGGCGAGGTCGAGGTGTCGATTCCCGCCACCGCGGACACGGCGTTCACCGTCGCGCAGACGAGGCAACCCTGGCAGTTCGGCCAGGACTCGATCGCGGTGAACGGCGCCAATGGTGTCGTGGTGGACGAATCCCGGTTCGCCGACTGGCCGCTCGCCGCGAAACTCACCACCTGGGGTATCGCCCTGCACAAGGGGATCCTGTTCGGCTGGGTGAGCCAGCTCGCGCTCCTGCTCCTGGCGGTGGCGCTGGTGATTCTCATCGCCCGCGGCTATCAGATGTGGTGGCAGCGCCGGCCGCGACGCTCCGGGGCGCTCGCGGTGGGCCGGCCCCCGGCTCGCGGTGCGCTGCGCCGGGCGTCCTCACCCGCGGCCGTCGCGGTCGCCGTGGTCGCGGTGGTCGTGGGCTGGTACGTGCCGCTGCTGGGACTCAGCCTCCTGGGTTTCGTCGCGGTCGACGCCGCACTCGGAATCCGCCAACGGCGCAGGGCGAGCGGCATGTCGGCGTAACCGGGGCCGGCGGGGACGTCGTGGGTCGCAGACTTCACCTTCCCATCACGTCCCCGCCGCCTGGGCGTGGAACCCAGGTCAGGTGATCCTGGTCGGGTGAGGCCATGGGCACATCGCGACGGCGATTTCTCGGCTGGTCGGCGCTCGTGGCAGGTCTGGCGTTCAGTCCGGACGTCCTCGGGGGCAGGCCACCGGCAGTACCCACCCCGGCACAGTCCGCAGGCGTGTTCGGCCTCGGCGTCGCGTCGGGCGATCCCCTCCCCGACGGCATCGTGCTGTGGACGCGGCTGTCGCGCAATCCGTTCGCGCCGGGCGGCGGCATGGAGCCGAGGCCGGTCCGGGTCGACTGGGAGGTCGCCGCCGACGAGTCGATGACCCGGATGGTGCGTCGGGGAACCGTCCACGCGACACCGGAGTGGGGACACAGCGTGCATGTCGACGTCCGCGGACTCGCGCCGGCCGCCGATCATTTCTATCGGTTTCGAGCACTCGGTGAGATCTCCACCGTCGGACGAACCCGCACGGCACCAGCACCTTCCGCCCGCGTCGACACACTCACGCTGGCCGTGGCGACCTGCCAGAACTGGGCCGACGGCTACTACCATGCCTACGCCGACCTGGCCGCACATGCGCCCGATGTGGTCCTCCACCTCGGCGACTACATCTACGAGAAGCCGATCCCCGCGCAGGGCGGCGCGAGAACCACTGCCGCGCTTCCTCTCTCGGCGACCCGGGAGGCTGTCGACCTCGACGACTACCGGGAACGGTACGCGCTGTACAAATCCGACCCGGACCTGCAACTCGCTCACGCGATGGCGCCGTTCGTGATCACCTTCGACGATCACGAGGTGGACAACAACTGGGCCGCAGCGGTTCCCGAGGACGGCACACCGCCTGTCCCGTTCGCGCTGCGCCGGGCCCGCGCCCTGCGCGCGTGGTGGGAGAACACCCCGGTCCGGGTCACGGCCCGGCCGAACGGAACCGTGGTGCGCGCGCACCGGCGGCTGGGTTTCGGCGACCTCGTCGACCTCACTCTCCTCGACACCCGTAGTCACCGCAGCGATCAGGTCAACGGGGACAACGACACCGGGCAGAACCAGCACACCGCGGACCCGTCCCGCACCATCCTCGGCGCCGCGCAGGAACGATGGTTGCTCGACGGCTTCGCGTCCTCACGGCACCGCTGGGACGTGCTCGGCCAGCAGGTGCCGATGGCCGACCTCGCCCGGACCGTCGGATCGACCCGTGCGGTCAGCATGGACGGCTGGAGCGGCTACGAGGCGTCTCGCGCCCGGATACTCGACGGCGCCGCCGACCGCGGCGTGCGCAACCTGGTGTCCCTCGCCGGTGACATCCACCGCAGCGTGGTCGCCGACCTCCGGACCTCGTACACCGATGACTCACCGGTGCGCGGAGTCGAACTCGCCGCGACGTCGATCACCTCGGGCGGCGACGGGGAGGACAGCGACGACGGCGACCGCCGGCTGAAGGATGCCTCACCCCACGTCCGGTTCGGCAACTCACAGCGCGGATACCTGCTCAACCGGATCCACTCCGACCGGTGGGAGGCCGAGTTCCGCGTGACGCCGTCCGTGCAGTCGCCCCGGGGAACGCTGCACCGTCGAGCGCTCATCACGATCCCCGACTCGACCGCCGAAGTCGACGTCGTGTGAACCCCGGTCTTCCACTCCCCAATCCGAAAGAACCACGAAACCCCTGGTCCCCAATCCCAAAGAACCACAAAACTCCTGGTCCCCAATAATCCGAAAGAACCACAAACACCCTGGTCCCTGAGGTG
Source organism: Gordonia sp. G4 (assembly GCF_057770005.1). Taxonomy (NCBI): domain Bacteria; kingdom Bacillati; phylum Actinomycetota; class Actinomycetes; order Mycobacteriales; family Gordoniaceae; genus Gordonia; species Gordonia sp. G4. The sequence goes on along the minus strand of NZ_CM173442.1, from coordinate 3,310,959 downwards.
CGAGGAGCGATAGCGACGAGCCACGAAGGGCGAGCGAGGGACGTCGCCATACCCTTCGTGGCTCGCTCGCTCGCACCTCAGCCTGGATCCGTGGATGGTTATCCGGGGGTGTGGTTGGTGATGGCTGAGTGTCTGATTGTGGTGTGGGCGTCGGGTATTCGCTGACCTTGTGTCAGCTTTTTCACTGGGGTTCCTGGTCGTGGTTGGGCAGTGTGGAGTTTGGGTGTCAGGTGGTGTTCACTGCGGTCCACAACGCGGTGAAGGCGTGTTGTGCTGGCCAGTGGCGGGGTAGGTGCAGGACGGGTGTTCGTGCTGGTCGGGCCAGTCGGGCGGGCACGGCGATGAGTGTTCGGCGCAGCGTCGCCCCGCGTGCGGCGCGCAGTGCCGGTGCCGCGCTGAGCGCGGCGAGGGCGCGCAGGAGGTTGTGGCTGATGGCGGCCAGGGCCAGCCAGGCTGCGTTGGCACCGAACACTCCGGAGGGCAGATGTGCCAGTGGTCCGTCGATGAGGTCGGCGAACACGGTTTCGATGATGGCGTGGCCGCGGTGGTTGATGTCGGCGGTGACGGTGTCGTCGGTGGTGTTGGTGAAAAATGCGTGGTACCGCCAGGCGGGCATCAGGGTGTCGGTGTTGGCGGGGTGGTGGGCTTTGACGCGGCGCACGATGAGTCGGGCGGTGATCGGGTGAGGCGACTGGGGTTTCACGGTGTAGGTGGTTTCGGCGACTTCGGCATCAGAGATCAGTTCGCCGGTGTCGGGGTCGGTGACCGCGCCGGGATAGTGCACCGGTGTCCAGGCATCGTCTTTGATGGCCGTGATCGCGCGGGCGATCGCGGTGTTGGTCCGCAGGACCAGCGAGAACGTGGCTCCCGCACGCTCGCAGGTCGCCATCACCTCGGCCGAGCCGTAGGCCGAATCCCCGCGCACCGTGATCTCGCCGGCGGCTCCGGCGCGGCGTGCGGTGGTGATGGTTTCGGCGATCATTTTTGCTGCCCCGGCACCGGAGGCGGCGCGCCCGGCGCGCAGCCACGCGTTGGCGATCACAGGTGGATGCCCGGGCGCGCAGACGGTGGCGATCAATGGCGACAGGCCCCGGCGCAGGAGTTCACGTCCGGCGATCTTGGCGTGGCCGTAGGAGCCGCCCTGTTTCTGATAGCCGTAGACCGGGCGCAGCAGCGAGTCGATATCGACAAACACTCGGGCGCCGTCGGTGGGTAACAACCCTGCCCGCGCGCACATCGCCGGTAAGGTCCGGGTCATCACGGCGTTGAGTTGTCGCACATGACCGGTGGTGAACTCGCGCAGGGTCTGTCCGATCGTGGCCGGGGCGTACACGCGGTCGAACAGGCGGGTGTGCCCACCGGCGCGGACGAGGTTGAGGTCGTCGATACTGTCGGCGCCGCAACAGAATCCGGCGATGACGGTCAACAGCTTCGCGTCCAGGTTGGCCCCGGCAGAGGCGACTTGGGTGGTGCCCAAATCGACTCGCTCAGCCAGCTGGGAGGCCAACCCCGTCGAGTGGGCCAGTCGCATCACCGGTACTAGCCCGGCATGCGACACCAGATTGTCGTCATCGAAGACAGCGGACTCGGTAGTGAACTTATGCGATACTTTCACTGAAAGTGCCTTTTGACTGGATTGTTTTGTTGTCTCAACACCACCAATCATCCCAGCTCAAAGGGCATTTTCTTGTCATCGACACCCCAAACTCATCCACGGATCCAGGCTCAGGGAGCAGAATTCGGCCACTGGCACCCGCGCGGGGTTCTTTCGTGGTCTACGACGGCCGCCCCCGCAGACACCGAGGTGCGAGGAGCGCCAGCCGCCGGGCCGAGCAAGCGACGCCGGAGCGCGTCGAGGTCGACAAGACTCGAAGGATCAGCCCCGCGCGAGCGCCGCCAGGACCTGAGCGCTGGCCTCCCAGCCCATGCACTTGTCGGTGACGGACTTGCCGTACACCAGCGGGGTGGCCTCGGTCGACTGCGCGCCGGGCTCGAGGAAGCTCTCCAGCATGACGCCGCTGACGGTCGAGGGCTCACCGGCCTCGCGGGCCGCCCGGAGGCGGGTGGCGATCTCGGTGGCGACCTCGGCCTGACGGACGTGGTCCTTGCCCGAGTTGGCGTGCGAGCAGTCGATCATGACCCGGGCCGGCAGCCCTGCCGCGGCGAGCGCCTCGGCCGCCGCCGACACCGACTCCGCGTCGAAGTTGGGGCCGCGCGTTCCCCCGCGCAGGATGATGTGGCAGTCCTCGTTGCCCGCGGTCTCCACCACGGCGCCGTTGCCGAAGTCGTCGACTCCGAAGAAGACGTGTTCGGCCGCAGCAGCTTTCACGCCGTCGATGGCGACCTGGACGTTGCCGTCGGTGCCGTTCTTGAACCCGATCGGCATGGACAGACCGGACGCCAGCTGACGGTGGACCTGGGACTCGGTGGTGCGGGCACCGATGGCACCCCACGCGACCGCGTCGGCGATGTACTGCGGGCTCGTCGGCTCGAGGAACTCGCAGCCGACGGGCAGACCGAGGTCGATGATGTCGAGCAGCAGCGACCGGGCGGTGCGCAGACCGCGCTCGACGTCGAAGGTGTTGTCCATCCCGGGGTCGTTGATCAGACCCTTCCACCCGACCGTCGTGCGCGGCTTCTCGAAGTAGACGCGCATGACGATCTTGAGACGCTCGGCGTAGGCATCGGCCAGCGGCGCGAGGCGGCGGGCGTAGTCGATGGCCGCGATCGGGTCGTGGACCGAACAGGGGCCGACGATGACGAGCAGGCGGTCGTCACGTCCGGCGAGGATGTCGGCGATCTCGTCCCGGTCGCGTTGCACGGCGACGGCTCGTCGTGCCGACAGTGGCAGTTCGCTGCGGACGGTGTCGGGCGAGGGGATCGGACGGAATGCCCGGATCCGGCGGTCGGATGTCGATTCGGCGTTGTCGTCGGATCGGATCGGGAGGTCCGGCAAGGTGGTCACGTCGTGTGCCTTTCGAGGTCATGCCCGTTGTCGGTGTTGCGGCGAGGCATGCCCTGGGTGTGGTCGGAGCCCCGCTCAAATGACAAGAGCAGCGACCGTCTGGTCGCTGCTCTGGGCTCCGGGTGTGTCGTGCGTGCGTCAGTTCAACGCGTCATCGTGGCCCCACCCGGAGCCTCGATAAAGCGCCAATACGCGCGCACGGTGCTGATCACGGCGACCACAGTAGCACAGGGGTTTCGCCACCCGATCTTCACGGGTGTCCCCGGTCGATCAGCTCGCTGAGCACGAGGATCGACTCCGATCGATCGACCGGGCCCGCGCGCCGGATGCGTTCGAGAGCCTGCTCGAGGTGCCGCACGTCACGGGCCATGACGCGCAGGATGGCGTCGGCCTGACCGGTGACGGTCGCGGCGCTCACGACTTCGGGGATGGGCTCCCATGCGGCCTCGAGTTGTTCGGGCGAGATGTTGCCGCGGCAGTAGACCAGGACGTAGGCCTCGGTGGTCCACTGCATCGCCCGGGGATCGACGACGGCGGTGAATCCCCGGATGACGCCGTCGGCGACCAGGCGGTCGACGCGTCGTTTGACCGCGGGAGCCGACAGCCCCACCTGTTCGCCCATCTGCTGGTAAGTGGCGCGGGCATCCCGGGTGAGACATGCGAGTACCTGCTCGTCGAGATCGTCCAGTGATCGCAACAGAAGCCTCCCCTTCCGGACCTGTTCGACGATCTGTTGCGCGAATGCGCAAGATACGTCGATTGTTTGCAGCAGTACCCGACGATACGCTCGATCCATGACGATGACGAGCCCTGCTGCCTACACACCCGGCCGCGTCGGCCCGTCCGGTGCCGCGGACGACACATCTACCGCAGATTCGCTCGAACCCCATGTGGCACACAACTATTCGCCCCTGCCGGTGATCGCGGCCACGGCTGAGGGAGCGTGGATCACCGATGTCGACGGTCGCCGTCACCTCGACTGCCTCGGCGCGTATTCGGCGGTCAACTTCGGTCACCGCCATCCCCGCATCGTCGCCGCCGCCCTCGATCAGCTCGCGCGGGTCACGCTCACCAGCCGCGCCTTCCGGTCCGATCGTCTCGAACCCTTCTGCGCCGCACTGGCTTCCCTGTGCGGCAAGGAGATGGTCCTGCCGATGAACACCGGCGCCGAAGCGGTGGAGTCCGGGATCAAGGTCGCCCGCAAATGGGGTTACGACGTCAAGGGCGTACCCGACGGCCGCGCCACGATCGTCGTGGCCACCGGGAACTTCCACGGACGCACCACGACCATCGTCTCGTTCAGCGACGATCCCGCGGCGTACACCGGATTCGGGCCGTACACACCGGGATTCGTGCGCGTGCCGTTCGGCGACGTGGCCGCGCTCGACGCCGCGATCGACGAGAACACCGTGGGTGTCCTCCTCGAACCCATCCAGGGCGAGGCCGGCGTCGTCGTACCTCCCGACGACTATCTGCCCGCCGCGCGAGCCCTCTGCACCGAGCGCAACGCCCTGCTCATCGCCGATGAGATCCAGTCCGGCCTCGGCCGCACGGGGCGGACCTTCGCGGTGGAGCACTGGGGTGTCGAACCCGACGTCTACCTGCTGGGGAAGGCGCTGGGCGGCGGCTTGCTGCCCGTTTCGGCGGTGGTGGCCGACCGTCACGTCCTCGGCGTCCTGCACCCCGGTGAACACGGATCGACCTTCGGCGGCAATCCACTCGCTGCGGCCGTCGGCCACACCGTCGTCGACATGCTGTCCGACGGGACATGGCAGCGCCGGGCGGCCGACCTGGGTGAATACCTGCACGCACGCCTGGGTGACCATGTCGGGAACGGTGTGGTCGCTGTGCGTGGCCGCGGACTCTGGGCGGGCATCGACCTCGATCCCGCGCTGGGCACCGGCAAGGACTTCTGCCGACGGCTCTCCGAGCGCGGGGTGCTGGCAAAGGACACCCACGACTCGACACTGCGGCTCGCGCCGCCGCTCGTCGTCACCGAATCCGAGATCGACTGGGCAATGGAACGATTCGCCGCGACCCTACGAGATCGTCACTGACCGCCCCCGATTGAGCCACCAGGTGCTCGTCGAGAGCACGGTGGCGAACGCGCACCACGCCGGGTAAGGCGCCAGCGCGGCACCTGCCGCCGGGTTGTTCTGTGCGGTACGCCGCGCGAGATCGGCACTGCTCACGGTGAGCGCCGCCGCCGCGAACGACGCGGTTCCGAGTGCGCCCCGGCCGAAGTAGATCCAGCTCCATCCGGTGTTCAGCACGAGGTTGGCACCGAGCGCCGCGAGATACCTCTGTCGTAGGTCGTGATCGCCCTTCTCGTCCAGGTCGTCCAAAGTGGCGGCGGACGTCACGGCGATGTCGGCGTACAGCGCGGTCCACGCGACCGGGAAGGCCCAGTCGGGCGGCACGAACGACGGTTTCGTCAGCTTCGGATACCAGCTCTCGACCGCCGGTTTGGTCACCAGACTGCCGATGGCGGCCGCGGCTGCGGTCGCGAGTGACGTCCCGAACAGAGTGGAGATGCGCATGACTCCACTCTTACGCCCTGACTCAGGTGTCGGCGGGCCGCCGTTCGTCGGTGCCGGCGGCGCTCGTGGCATCCGGCGTCCCGGGCGAGTCCGATGTCGCAGTCGTCGACTCGGCCGGACCGGGCGAGTCGGTGCCCTCGTCGAAGGCCTGATCGGCTTCGGGGTGCTCGGTGTCGAAGGATGCGGGCAGCTTCTTGAGCTGCCGGTTCATCGACCAGATGAGGAACGCGGTGCCGACGAGCAGCAGCAAGATGACCAGCAGACCCAGCGGTGAGGCCTTGCCGAACTCCGGCCCCTGGGGTTCCTGCGCCAGGACCATCAGGGTGTCGTTCACGACTGTGCTGGTGCCCATCACGCCTCGATCCCGGCGAAGAGATCGGTCTCCGGCAACGCGGTCTTGACCCGGGTCCGGGCGAGCTCGAACTCCTCCGTCGGCCACAGGCGTTGTTGCCACTCCAGCGGCACCGCGAAGAACACCCCGTTCGGATCGATCTGCGTGGCGTGGGCGCGCAGCGCGTCGTCACGCTGCGGGAAGTACTTGGAGCACTCGACCTGGGTCGTCACACGTCCCATCAGATCGCCACGGCTCGGGTCCCACTTGCTGAGCCACTCGGCGAACGGACTCTCCTGGCCGTGCCGCGCGAACTCGTCGGAGAACAGGACCATCCGGTCCCGGATGAACCCGTGGGTGTAGTAGAGCTTCGACACCGTCCACGGTTCGCCGGCGTCCGGGAACGCGTCCGGATCGCCGGACTGCTCGTACGCCGCGACCGACACCTCATGGCAGCGGATGTGATCGGGATGCGGATATCCGCCGTGCTCGTCGTAGGTGACGATCACGTGCGGGCGGAACTCGCGGACCACGCGCACCAAGGCCTCGGTGGCCTCGTCGAGCGGCACCGAGGCGAAGGAACCCTCCGGAACAGGCGGGAGCGGGTCGCCCTCGGGGAGGCCCGAGTCGACGAAGCCGAGCCATGTCTGTCGGACGCCGAGCGCCTCGGCGGCCTTGGCCATCTCCTCGCGACGGACCTCGGTCATCCGCTCTTTGATGCCCGGGCGGTCCATCGCCGGATTCAGGATGTCGCCACGCTCACCGCCGGTGAGTGTGACGACGAGCACTTCGTTGCCCTCGGCCGCATACTTCGCGGTCGTGGCGGCACCCTTGCTCGACTCGTCGTCTGGGTGCGCGTGCACCGCCATCAGCCGGAACACACCCGACTTGGGGTCGCCGACGTGGGATTCGGTCACAGTTCCTCACCTTCGGATCGCTACTCCTCCCATGGTAGGTATTGACGCGTGAACAGTTCGGATGGGGGCGCCGCAGACGCCGGTGACGCGCCGCGCGCGACACCCGACACCTTGCGACCGCACAGCGGTCCGCGCGCCACCTATCCGGAGCGTTCGGAGACCGCCTCTGGGCGTCGTCGCTGGTTCATCGCCCTGTCGATCCTGGTCGTCGCGGCCGGCGTGACCCTCGCCGTCATCGGCTACAGCAAGTTCTCGTCGGCGGACGTGACCGGTGAGGCCACCGGCTACGAGATCATCGACGGCTCGACCGTCGCGGTGCAGTTCACCGTCGAGCGTTCCGATCCGAGCCGGGCGGCTGCCTGTGTGGTGCGCGGCCGCTCCCGCGACGGCGGCGAGACCGGGCGTCGCGAGATCCTGATCCCCGCGGACTCCGCAGAACGGATCGGCGTCCGCACCGAGGTCACGACGTCGAAACCACCGGTCATCGGCGAGGTCTTCGGGTGCACCCTTGACGTGCCGGCCTACCTGAAGCCGTCGGCCTCGTGACCGCCGCGTCCACCGGCAGCGAGCTGCCGTCGCCGCGCGCCGCCTTCGCCTCCATCGGCAGCCGCTACTTCCCCCTTCTGGTCGCCGTCTTCGTCGGCGTCATGCTCATCAGCAACGTCACCGGCACCAAGGGCGTCGTGCTGTTCGACGAATGGCTGCAGGTCGATCTCGGGCCGATCCAGATGGACGGCCTGGTGACCGACGGCGCCTTCTTCCTGTTCCCGCTCGCGTACGTCCTGGGCGACGTGATCAGCGAGGTCTACGGGTTCCGTGCCATGCGCCGGACGATCCTCGCCGGGTTCGCGGTCCTGATTCTCGCGTCGTTGTGTTTCTGGTTGACCATTCACCTGCCGGCCGCCGAATTCTACGAAGGCCAGGCGGCTTTCGAGACGGTTGCCGGGGTCGTCCCACAATTCCTGCTCGCCGGATTGGCCGGTTACGTCGTGGGCGAATTCCTCAATTCCTTCGTCCTGGTGAAAATGAAGGAACGCGCCGGGGAAAATCGCCTCTGGGCGCGCCTGCTGGGTTCGACGATTGTCGGCCAGTTGGCCGACACCATCGTCTTCTGTTCGATCGCCGCCACCGCCCTGGGTATCTCGACCTGGGGAGATTTCATCAATTACACGATCGTCGGGTTCGTGTGGAAGACACTCGTCGAGGTCATCCTCATGCCTGTGACGTATTTCGTTGTGGGATGGCTGAAACGGATGGAACCGACGTATCAGGACGCTCTCGGCGCGCTGTCGCGCGGTAGTACCGATGTGCCATAGGTCTCACCACCTGGTACCCTGAACGGATACACGGCTCCGCGAGGGGTCGTGTTGCTGCATTTTCAGCAGTCCATATGCCCCTGGTGTAAACGGTCGCCCGGGGCGCGGACAACACAAAGGAGTGACCGATGACCGACACCCAGGTGACCTGGCTGACCCAAGAGTCGCATGACCGCCTCAAGAGCGAGCTCGATTCGTTGATCGCCAACCGTCCGGTCATCGCCGCCGAGATCAACGAGCGTCGCGAAGAAGGCGACCTCAAGGAGAACGGTGGCTACCACGCCGCTCGCGAGGAGCAGGGCCAGCAGGAAGCGCGTATCCGCCAGCTGCAGGAACTGCTGAACAACGCGAAGGTCGGCGAGGCGCCGACCCAGTCCGGCGTCGCACTGCCCGGTTCCGTCGTGACCGTCTACTACGACGGTGACGAGAAGGACACCGAGACGTTCCTCATCGCCACCCGCGAGGAGAGCGGCCAGGGCGGCCTGGAAACCTACTCCCCGAGCTCCCCGCTCGGTGCCGCCCTCATCGACGCCAAGGTCGGCGAGACCCGCGAGTACTCCGTGCCCAGCGGTGCCACCATCAAGGTGACCCTGGTCAGCGCGGAGCCCTACCACGGCTGATCGGACGACGAACACAACCCGGGACGGTATGACCGTCCCGGGTTTCGTGTTTTCGGGGGTTCTCGTCCGTGAGCTACCGCCGGTCGCGCGACCGGCGAACCTCAACTCGACTCCTGGACTTCGATCGAAGTCCAGGAGTCGAGTTGGGGTTCATCGGTCGTGCCCTACGCGTGGTCGACCCCATACGTCGCCTGCGTGGACGTGATGCCCTCATACTCGAGCTGTTCGCTCAAGCCCTGCCGCGAGAACGCCGTCATCGAACGATAGTCGCGGGCCTTCTGCGCCGCCTGTTCGTTCCAGTCGACGGCGCCCTGAGCCTCGACCTCGGTCACGGCGTACGTCGCGTCGGCCGTCGAGAACCCTTCGTACTCCAGCTGATCGATCAGACCCGCTCTCGAGAACGCCATGATCGAGAGGTACTCCTTCGCCTTCGCCACTGCGCTCGTCTGCTCCCAGGTCGCGAGTGACTCTGCACCGGGAGTCCCGGTCGTCGGTGACTGCTCGAACACCTGGCTCGAACCGGTAGCGGTCACAGCGACGCCACTTTGAATGCCGATCGTACTGACTCCCAACGCAATTCCGCACACCGCGACCACGCCGGCAATCAGACGGGGCCACACACGGCGTGCCAACGACGGTCGTGCTCCGACCGGCGAACCTCGACTCGACTCCTGGACTTCGATCGAAGTCCAGGAGTCGAGTTGGGGTTCATCGGTCAAGCCGCGGTCAGTTTGTCCAACCACGGCCGGAGCAGATTGGCGAGCCCGCCGCGCTCGAGCGTTCCCCACGTCCATCGGATCACCATGATCCCCTGTGCGCGCAGCGCATCCTCCCGACGCTACTCCCGGATGAGTGCATCGCGCGGGCTCTCACCCTGGCGCAACAGTCGGCCGTACTTCTGTAGTCCGTCGAACTCACCGACAAGTGTTCCGTCCCAGTCGAAGTCGGTCCGCGCGTCTCCGGCGTCCGTCTGGAACGTGTGCTGCAGTCGCGGAGTCGGCAACCCGGCCTCGATCATCTGCGCCCGGCTCCACGACTCCCCGACACTCTCCGACGCACCGTCCGCATGCGCAAGGGCACGACGCGCGGTCCCCGCACCGCGCCAACGGTTCCGCGACGCGAGGATACGGGTCATCGTGGCGATGTCGGCGCCGGACGCTAGCGCGCGATCGAACACGGCCAGCGCTTGGGCGAAGTCACCGGACATCGCAACATCTACGGCGGTTCGCTCACGAGACGTGACCCTGATTCCGCCGATGTCGACCACCTCGTCGGGCGCCACCGGCCCGGCATGGACGATCCGTAACCCGTGCCCGAACCCGCCCACCTTCGACTTCTTCGTCAGATGCACGACCTCGCGTTCCGGGTGCAGCAGCGGCAGCTGGTGAACGGCTGCCGCCGAGTCGTGACTCAGGATCGACGCGTCACAGTCTCGAACAGACGTCGCGACCGCGATCGATCTCAGTCGGTACAGACGGTCACCCGGGTCCTCGGCGGACGCCTCGTCGGCCGCCAGTGCGCAGACCCCCGGGGCAAGACGAATCAGTTCGCCGCGCCGTACGGCGGCTGTCACAGCGTCGTCGTTGATGCCGAGTCGCAGCGTTGCCGTGCGGCGAATTAGCCCGTGTCTGTCGGTGGGAAAAGAGGTCATGACTTTAGGACGCACCAGGGCCGATATCGGATCCGCTTGCGAGGGTCGCTTACCCCACGACCGGCGAACCTCGACTCGACTCCTGGACTTCGATCGAAGTCCAGGAGTCGAGTTGACGTTCACCGGTTGCGACGACTCACGCCGTGTCGGTCGACCTGACCTTCAGGAATCAGCGTTGTCGGCCCCGTATGCAGCCTGTTCGGGCGTGAAACCTTCAAACTCCAACTGCTGGACGAGTCCCTGGCGTGACATGGGTGTCACGGCTTGGTACTCGCCGGCCTTCTTGGCCGCCTGCTCATTCCAGTTCACGTCTCCGTCAGACTCCAGTTTGTCCACCGCCACCGTGGCATCCGCGTTCGAGAAACCCTCGAACTCCAGTTGCTTGATCAAGCCGGACTTCGAGAATCCGGACAGGGACAGATAGTCTTCCGCCTTCGACACGGCGTTCTTCTGCTCAGAGGACAGGTCCTGCTCAGCGGGTGGCTGCGGCTCCGTAGCCTGTGCCGGCGTCGAGGCCTCGTCAGTCACGGAATCTTCTGCCGCAGTGGGTTTCTGAGGGGCGGACGAAACACCCGAATCAGCCGTGGTGTCCGTGTCCTCCGCCCCTCCGCCGGAGGTGGCGGCAAGAATGATGATCAGCAGGACCACGAGAGCCCCCAGGATCCAAGGCCACTTCTTTTTCTTCTTCGCAGGTGGGCTCGGGTATGGCTGCGGCGGAGCGCCGTACTGCGGAGCCCCGGGTTGCGGAGCCCCGGATTGCGGCGGAGCACCGTACTGCGGAGCGCCGTACTGCGGAGCGCCGTACTGCGGAGCCCCGGGTTGCGGAGCCCCGGGTTGCGGCGGCTGTCCGTACTGCTGCCCTTGATACGGCTGGCCGTACGGCGGCTGCTGACCCGCGTTGGGGTCGGGATTCTGGTTCTGGGGGTCGGTCATCGTATGTCCTCATCTACCGTGCGGCACCTGGGAAGCGGTCCCGCATCTGCACGCACTGTCGCACCGGGGTCCGACAGAACCGTTGCCGCACAGTGTCATCCGAACGGACGAACCTCCAGCCGCATCACCGTGCACCGTCGGGACCGAGGCACGCCCGACGCGCCGGTCATACGCCCGTGCTTCAATGTGACCCATGGCACGTTCCCATGAGCTGGAGTCCTTCGATCTCGACTTCTTCGACGATGCGCCGGTGCGGCACGTCATCGACGTGCGTCTGCCGGTCGCGCCGGAGCGCGCGTGGGCCGAGTTCACCCGTCAGCACACGCTGGACTGGTGCCGCGCGATCAAGAAGATCGAGTTCGTCTCACCGCCGCCGTACGGTGTGGGAACGCAACGCCGCGCGGTCCTCGGTCCCGGCTACGTGACCCTCGACGAGGACTTCTTCGACTGGACCGAGGACCCGGCGAACGGTCACTACCGCAACGGTTTCCGGGTCCTGAGGGCGAACGTCCCCGGCATCCGACGCTTCGGCGAGGCCACGGAGATCTTGCCCGCCGACATGGGTTGCCGACTCAAGTGGACCTTCGCGCTCGAGTTGCCCACCTCGTCCCGTGTGGTCACCGCGTTCTCCGGTCCCGCGTCGTCGACGGTCTACAAGACCATCGAGGCCGACACCCTCAAGCATTTCGCGAACCTCGAACCTGCGAAGTGAGTCACCGGCCGGTTGTCAGGCAACCACCGCGACGGCCGCCGAAGTTCGACCCGTCGTCGGCATAGGCGAGGCAGTCAGCGTGCCCCGGACCAGGTCATCGGCGAGACGCATCAGCACGCGAACCGATGGAGACGCTTGTGCGCTCCCCGTCCACGCAGGCTCGACCGCCACGGTGAATGCATCCACGTCGACGACCGCCGGGCGTCGCCCGTCGACCTCTGCAGAGCGGCAGAGCTTCCGGTCGCGGGTCAGCACATGCAGCGTGATCATGTCCACGACGGGCGGCGAGTTCTCCCCACCGAGTGTTGCTCGCCACCAGCACAAGCCGTCGATCCCGACGTCGCGATTGTCGAGACCCGGACATCTCTTCGATGGACGATGGCGTCCGGCGGACCTCTCGAACAAGGCGAGACCGGCGCTACCCAATGTTGGTAGGACGCGGGTGTCCACACCGCCATCCCCGGCGGTGGCTTCCTCGTTCCGCACGCCTGTGATCAGCTCTACTGCCGGGGCAGTGACCCAGTGCACCGGCGCGTCGGCGAGATGCAACACCGTCACCGCGAGGGACGAAGACCACCAGTTGATGAGCCTGAGGAGTCGGTCCGCCTCCTCGAGTGCGGCCTCCCTGTCGGTGTACTCGTCCGGATCGAGATGCAGCGAGCCATCGTCCGCATCGTTGAGATCTTCGGCCAGCAGACTCGCTTCGGCCTCGAGTTCGTCCAGCCGCCGGTAGGCCTTCCGTCGTTGCTCATGAAGGTCATCCATGAGCTCGTGACGGACGCGGTGAGCAATCCGTGGTGTCCAGGCCGCCTCGGCGGAGTGTGTGCGTCGTCCCATAGCGGGCAACGTAATCCGTCCCGCTATCGCAGCCGCACCGAGAATCCACAGCACAGACGCTCATCCACAGAACTCCTCGTGTCAGCCGCGTCGAATCCACGCCGGTCGCCCGTTGGCGGCGACGTGAATCACCCCTGGTTTGATGCCGCTTCCTTCTGAGTCAGGAAGGATGAGCTCATGCCTAAAAAGATCGATCCAGAGGTCCGTTCGAGGGCTCTGCGGTTGCTGGAGGCCCACGGCGGCGAGTACACGTCGTTGACTGCCGCTGCCGAAGCGATCGCTAAGCAGGTCGGTGTCGGCGGGGAGACGGTACGTAGGTGGGCAGTGCAGGCGCAGGTCGATGCCGGCGCCCGCTCCGGGACCACCTCGAAGGAGTCCGCCGAGATCAAGCGTCTCAAGGCGGAGAACAAGCAGTTGCGAGAAGACGTTGCCATTCTGAAGGCGGCGACAACTTTCTTCGCGGGGAACTCGACCCCCGCAACCGATGATCGTGGCGTTCATAGATCAGATGCGCAGCAACGGTTTTGCGGTCGAGTCGATCTGCCGGGTCCTGCGTGAGCAGGGCTGCATGGTTGCCGCACGAACCTACCGGGCATGGCGAACACGAATGCCTGCTGCTCGTACCGTCTCCGACGCTCACGTCGTCGATGCGGTGCGCAATGTCGTCTGGCGCACCGATGACGACGGCCGACGGAAGATGACTCCCGAGGGCCTCTACGGGCGGGTGAAGATGCGCGCCCATCTGCACCGCACAACACTGCCTGGGGTGTCCTACGGCGCTGTTGATCGAGCAATGAAAATGCTAGGCCACAACGGAATTCGAAGATCCAAAGGGGTCCGCACGACCGTCCGCTCCGCTGACGGTGTACGCGCGGAGGATTTGCTGAACCGACAGTTCAGTGCCGCCGAACCCAACCGGGTCTGGGTGACCGATTTCACCTACTGCCGGACATGGGCCGGGTGGGTGTACGTGGTGTTCATCATCGACGTGTTCTCCCGTCGAATCGTGGCGTGGCACGCATCGACATCGAAGACAGTCGAGCTGGTGACGGTCCCGCTTCGGATGGCGCTGTGGCAGCGCAAGCGGGAAGGGCATCCGGTGAAAGCTGCTGAGCTGATTCACCATTCAGATGCCGGAAGTCAGTACACATCGGTTACACTGACTGAACGTCTGCGACTCGAAGACATCGCCGCGTCGATCGGAACGGTCGGGGACGCCTACGACAACGCGCTGGCCGAGTCGGTGAACGGCTTGTACAAGACCGAGTGCATCCGGACCACGATCTTCCACTCCGGTCCGTACAAGACAGTCTCCGACGTCGAGTTCGCGACCGCTGGTTGGGTCGACTGGTACAACAACAGCAGGCTGCACTCGAGTATCGGCCAGATCCCCCCGACCGAGCTCGAAACGCTTCACTACGCTGGCCTCGGCCCCGAGGACCAGCCCACATTGGAGGCGGCACAGAACCTAGGGTGATTCAACGTCCCTCCGGAGCGTTCTGCGGGACACTTCGCCCCAACGACAGCGCCACGTAAGCCGACGCAAGCCCGACGACAGGCTACGGCGCCACAGTTGTCGGCATGACAACGACAACCACTCCCCGGCCCGACGTCGGGTCGGCCCGGTCCCTCCGCACCGACCTCGCGATCGACGCTCGCGGCCTCGTCAAACACTTCGGTTCGACCCGCGCGGTCAACGGCGTCGACCTCGCCGTGCCGACCGGATCGGTGTACGGCGTCCTCGGCCCCAACGGTGCGGGAAAGACGACCACCGTCAGCATGCTGGCGACCCTGCTGCGGCCGGACGCCGGAGAGGCGCGCGTGTTCGGCTACGACGTCGTCGACGACGCGGTCGCCGTGCGCTCGCTCGTCGGCGTCACCGGTCAATACGCCTCCGTCGACGAGGACCTCACCGCCACCCAGAACCTGGTGCTCTTCGCCCGCCTGCTCGGCTTCTCGCGGACCGGGGCCCGCTCGCGGGCCGACGAGTTGCTGGAAGAATTCGCCCTCACCGACGCCGCGGCCCGACCGCTGAAGAACTTCTCCGGCGGTATGCGCCGGCGCCTCGACCTCGCGGCCAGCCTGATCGACACCCCGCCGCTGCTGTTCCTCGACGAACCGACGACCGGCCTCGACCCGCGAACCCGCGCCCAGATGTGGGACACGATCCGCCGTCTCGTCGCCGGCGGATCGACAGTCCTGCTCACCACCCAGTACCTCGACGAGGCCGATCAGCTGGCCGACCGGATCGCCGTCATCGATCACGGCCGCGTCATCGCCGATGGCACGGCTGACGAACTCAAGCACTCGATCGGCGCCAGCACACTCCAGCTCGTCGCGGCCGACCGTGCCGACGCACCCCGCGTGTGCGAGATCGCCGAGTCGATCCTCGGGCAGAAGGCCACGTTGAGTCCGCAGGCCGCGCGGACGACCGTGCCGCTGAGTTCGGCCGAGCTGGTGCCCGACGTCCTGATCGCACTGCGCGAGAACGGGATCGGCGTCGAAGAGATCACCGTGCAGAAGCCGAGCCTCGACGAGGTGTTCCTCACCATCACCGGTAGGCCCGCGGAATCGGACGCCGACACCGGCGCACCCGGGCACCGGCCATCCGACACAGATTCTTCCGACACCACCCAGGAGGCCCGTTCATGACCACGACCCTCGACAGTCCCCCGTCGACCTCGATCACGACCCGCGCCACACGCGCGCAGGTGAAGACCTCCATCAGCCTTGCCGAGTCGTTCCGGCAGTCCTTCAGCATGGCCTACCGCGGTGTGCTCAAGATCCGGCACAACCCCGAACAGCTCTTCGACGTCACCTTCCAGCCGATCATCTTCACGCTGATGTTCACCTACATCTTCGGCGGCGCGATCAGTGGCAACGTGGAAGCCTATCTCCCAGTGATCATTCCGGGCATCCTCGTGCAGACCGTGATCATGACCTCCATCGTCACCGGCACCCAGTTGCGCGAGGACATGGACAAGGGCGTCTTCGACCGGTTCCGTTCGCTACCGATCGCCCGGATCAGCCCACTCGCCGGCGCCCTGCTCGCCGACGTCATCCGCTACTCCATCGCCACCGTACTGACCGTCGTGATGGGCGTGCTGATGGGCTGGCGCCCCGATGTTCTCGGCGTGATCGCCTCGGCCGCACTCATCATCGTGTGCAGCTTCGCGGTCTCGTGGATCTTCGCACTCATGGGCTGCCTCATGAGCAAAGCATCAGCCGTGCAGGGCATCTCGATGATGATCATGTTCCCCCTGACCTTCATGTCGAATGCCTTCGTCCCGGTCGACACCATGCCCGGTTGGCTGCAGGGCTTCGTGAACGTCAACCCGGTCAGCCATCTCGTCACGGCGGTCCGCGAACTGACGAACTCCGGTCACGCCGGAATCCACGTCGTGTGGGCCCTGATCGGCGCCGCGGTGATCACCGCCGTGTTCGCACCCCTCGCCGTGCGGGCCTATATGCGAAACGCCTGATCGTGCAGTAGTCGCTGCAGCTCATCGACGGCCACGTGGCGCGGCACCGCAGGGTGTCGCGCCACCCCGTCCTTTCCGGCCTGCTCCTGCGTCCAGCGCCACGCCCAGTCCAGCGACGGGCAGTCTCGTCGTCCGGGCAGACTCACCGCCAACTCGACGAGGCGTCGGCCGACGGAATCCGTGGGGCGGCGGGCGTTCCACAGCACGGTGAAGGCCGATGCCACCGTGCCCGCCTGCGGCAGGTCCTGCCATCCCGGACCGAACGTCATGTCGTCGAGTCCCTTCACCATCTGCGGAACCAGCTCCCAGGCGGCATCGACATCTCCGCTGCGGACGAGGCCCGCGACGGCGGCGGACATCACCATGAGCACCGCGGGGTCGGCGACACCGAAGGGGTGTTCCCGCAGCATGACCCGTGCGGCGCGCAGAAAACCCGCGGCCACCTCCGGATTCGACGCGCCGTCGGCGAAGGCGAGTTCGGCAACACCCAGCAGAGCGGGCCCGATCACCTCCGGATTGCCCTGTGGGTCCTCGGCCTCGAGGTCCCAGTCGTCGGTGATCACGTCGAGTTCGCGACGCGCGTCGTCCGGGAAGTCGCCGGCGAGCAAGGTGAGGACCAGCATGGTCCTGATCTGGCGGACGTCCTCGACGGCGCCCAGTGGTGCCAGCAAGTCGATTCCGGCTCGATAGGTCGCCGCGGCTTCGGAATACCTGCCCTGCTGTCCGTACAGACCGCCCGTGCTCGACTGCCGCATGCCCTGGAACCACGAGGCGTAGCGGCTGCCCGCGAGCCATCGGCCGGAAGCCGTCGAGTCCCGGAGTGCCGTACCGACCAGCCCGCGATTCTCTCGGAGATGTGACCGTAGCGTCAGAGCCAGTGCCCGGACCTCGTCGTCGACCGCGGTCTCAGCCGCCTCGCAGATGATCCGGTACGCGCCCGTCGACGTCGAGGCCAGCGCCACGGCCGACAGGAACTCGCTCGCCCGGTGGAATGTGAGGTGGGCACGATGGAGCGAGCGCAAGAGGAACCGGGCGGTGGCCTGCACTCGGAGTTCGCCCGTCATCATGCCGTGCACTGCACCGACGATGGCGGTCACCTGCCAGTTCTCGCGCAGGGCGTCGTCGGGCGCCGCGGGTGGGCGCGGTAACGCCATCAGGACCCGCGCGCCCCACGCGCGCGTCTCCCCGTGCAGACCACGAACCGTCCAGTGATACGCCAGTGCCGGGTACAGCGTCGTGAGCACCGCGACGACGCCGTCGGTCGGCGCCGCGGCCGCGGACTCACAGGCCGACCGGAGAATCCACGTCAGGTTGTCGGCTTCGCGCGCCATGCCACCGGCACCCGCGGGGTGGTCGCCGTTCTCGGCCAGGTCGCGCATCCGAGAGACGAATTCGATTGCCCAGCCACGCATCCGCGACTCGACCCGGGCCGCCAGGTCGGCGTCCATCCGGGTCTCGCCGAACTCACGAACCATCTCCAGCATGCGAAAACGGGCCGAACCGTCGGTCTCCACGACCGACAGGAGCGACTGGTTGGTCAGACTCTCGAGGGTGTCGTCGAGAACCGTCCCGGCGGCCCCGGTCACCGCACGGGCAGCCGATCGGCCGAACCCACCGGGAAAGCGGCACAGCTGCACCAGCGCTGCCCGGCCGGCGTCGTCGAGCAGTTCCCAGCTCCACTCGATCACCGCGTAGAGGGTGCGATGGCGGTCCGGCGTGGTGCGGTCGGCGGACCGCAGGAGCGCGAACTTCTCCCCCAGGCGGGCGGTGATCTCCTCGACCGTCATCGTCCGGATCCGGGCCGCCGCCAGCTCGATGGCCAGCGGCAGTCCGTCGAGGTGGCGGCACAGCTCGACGACGCGCTCCGGGGGCAGCTCCGCGTCGGGACACACAGCTCGCGCGCGCGTCCGGAACAAGTGCACCGCCGGTGAATCCGCGTCCGCCGCCGCCAGTACGGGCAGCTGATGCACCTGCTCGCCGACGATGGCCAGCGGCGTTCGGCTGGTGGACAGCACGCGGACGCCGGGCACGGCCGCGGTGAGTTCGGCGACGATCCGGGCGCACGTGCCGATGATCTGCTCGCAGTTGTCGAGGATCACCACCGACGCCCGCTCGCGCAGCGCGTCCTCGAGACGTGCGGTCAGGTCTCCGGGGGTCATGCGGGGACGGCCGGTTGCGGAGAGATCGGATTCGCCGACCCCGAGCGTCGCGGCGATCGCCGGGATCACGTCCTCGCCGGACCGCACCGAGGCGAGCGACACGAAGTAGACCGGGGCGCCCGCCGCATGCAGCCGATGGCCGATCTCGGTCGCGATCCGCGTCGTGCCGACGCCGCCGGGACCGAGCACGGTCACCACGCGCCCGGTGTCGAGCATGCTCGCCACGGCGTCGAGGTCGGCACCGCGTCCGATGAGTTCGGTGGTGGGCGAGCGCAATCCGACGGCACGCACCGGCCGTGGCGCGCTGATCTCAGGTGGTGATGTCGCGGTGAGGATCTCGGCGTGGACCCGCGCCATCTCGGCACCCGGGTCCGTCCCCAGCTCGGTCGACAGTCGCCGTCGGAGCCGGTCGAACACCACGAGCGCGTCGGCGGCGCGGCCTTCCCCGGCGAGCGCCCGCATCAGGGCGGTGTGTGCCGACTCGTCGAACGGGTCTCGCGCGCAGCGCTGTTCGGCGATGGATCGCGCGGTCGCGAAGTCCCTTCGGCGAGCGCGGCCGTCAGTTGCGCACCGTCGAGCGCGTCCTGGGTGCGTCGAATGCGTGCGGACAGTGTCGCCGTCGCCGGGGACCCGTCCCCGAGATCGTCTCCGGGCACGCCGCGCCACCACTGCCGGGCCCGGTCGTGGGCATCCCGGTCGCCTTCGGCGAGCAGCGTGTCGACCACGTCGAGGTCGGTGCGGCTGTTGCGCAGTCGATAACCGTTCTCGGTGCCCTCCAGAACCCCCTCGGGCAGGAGCTTGCGCAGCCGGGACACCTGGGTGTGCAGCGCACTGTGGGGCGAACGCGGCGGATCGGCGGCCCAGACGTGGTCGATGAGGCGATCCGCCGAGATCACGCGCCCGTCGGCGAGAGCGAGCGACACGAGCAGGCGTCGGGCCCGCAGCCCCGGCACCGCGACGAGCCGATCGGGGCTCTCGGCGCCCACCGGGCACGCGCCGACCGCGATCGGGCCCAGCACACCGATCAGGGCGGGTCCGTCGGCAGCCACCCAGACAGGTTAGCGCCGACGTTCGCCCTCAGTCCCGCAGGAACCCCGCGTCGGCGAGGGCCCGCCGGACGTCGTGCTGGTGGTCGTGTCCGCGGGTCTCGACGCTGACGGTCACCTGCACCTCGCCGAGATACAGGTCGTCGGCGACACGGGAATGGACGACGTCGAGCACACTCGCGCCGAGGTCGCGGAGCAGTTCCAGCAGTGCGACCAGTCCACCGGGCCGGTCGGAGACGGTCGCGGTCACGGTCAGGAATCGTCCGGCGGCGGTCAGGCCGTGTGTCGTCACGTGGCGCAGCAGCAGCGGGTCGATGTTGCCGCCGGACAACACGACGCACACGGTCCCGGACAGTGCGAGCCGACCGCTCACCGCCGCCGCCACCGCCGCGGCCCCGGCAGGCTCGACCACCAGCTTCGCCCGCTCCAGCATGAGCAGCAGCGCGGTGCTCAACTCTTCCTCGCTGACCGTGACGATCCGGTCGACGAACTCGGAGACGTGCGCGAACGGGACCTTCCCGGGTGTCGCGACGGCGATGCCGTCGGCCATGGTGTTCATCGCCGCGACCGGTGTCGGCCGCTCCTCGGCGAGCGACGTCGGCCAGGCCGCGGCCTGCGCCGCCTGCACGCCGATCACCTCGACCTCCGGTCGTCGCAGACGCGCCGCCGCGGCGACGCCGGCGAGCAGCCCCCCGCCGCCGAGCGGCACGAGAATCGTTGACACGTACGGGATCTGCTCCAGGATCTCGACGCCGACCGTCGACTGTCCGGCAACGATGTCGAGATGATCGAACGGGTGGATCAGAGCCGCGCCCGTCGTCTCGGCATGACGCTGCGCCTCGACGAGCGCCTCGTCGACCGTTGATCCGGCGAGCACCACCTCTGCGCCATAGGCTTTCGTCGCGGCGATCTTCGGCAGCGCGGCCCCGACCGGCATGTAGACCCGTGAGGCGATCCCCAGTTCCGATGCCGCCCAAGCGACTCCCTGCGCATGATTGCCCGCACTGGCCGCGACGACCCCACGCGCACGTTCCCCCGCCGACAACCGCGAGATGCGCAGGTACGCGCCGCGTGGCTTGAAAGATCCGGTGCGCTGCAGGTTCTCGCACTTGAGCCACACCTGCGCACCGCTGCGCTCGGACACCACCCGCGACGCGATCGTCGGGGTCCGCCGTATCACGGACGCGAGCTCGTCGGTGGCGCGGTCGACGTCGTCGGCAGTCAGCAGCATGCGACCAGTATCGGCCATTCCCGGCCGGCAGGAACCACCCGAGGAGACGTCATCGCGCCGCCGAGCTTCCGCGATCGTCCGGTGACGTCGACTCCCCGATCTCCCGGAGTTCGCGGATCGCCCGGTCGAGCACGGCTGCGGTGTCGGCGTGCACCGTGTTGTCGGCGTGCAGCAGGTCCCCGACCGCACGCTCCGCGTCACCTCTGCGTGTGTCGAAGGCCGCGGCGGGGTCGAGGTCGGCACACTCGACGAGCAGGTCGGCCACGTCGATCCGGCCCCGGGCGCGCAGTAGTGCGGCAGCGTCGCGAGCCGTGGTCCACAGCTGCGTCGGCTGACCGCTGTCGCGCCATGCCCCGAGCAGGACGACGTAGGCCTCGGCTGCACGCGGTACGTCGCCGACGCGGACGAGACACGCCGCCCCGCCGACACGAGCGACCCCGACGATGAACGTCGCCCCGACGCCGGCGGCCCGTTCGTGGGCGCGTTCGTAGAGCGCGAGCGCGCTGGACGGGTCGTGCGCGGACAGCAGCTCGCCGTGGACGTAGTCGAGGAAGGCGTGCTGCGACGGCCCCGCCGACGGGTCCAGCGTCGACCGGGCCTCGGCCAACAGCCGGGCAGCCCCGCTCGAGTCCCCGGAGTACGACGCCGCGAGCGCCGCAGACGCGAGGAACGCCGACCCCAGGGACGGGTGGGTGCCGCAGCGGGTCCATTCCCGTACCGCCACCGCGAAGTCGCCGCGGAAGTGCGCGACCGCCGCCCTGGCCGCCCGTGCACCGACCAACGCGGGCTCATCCGGATTCGGAGGCGTCCCGGTGGCATCGGGACGTAGGGCAGCGGTCGCGAAGTCGACGGCGAGGTCGAACTCGCCGACGAGCCGCGCGGCCTCGGCCGCCGCGGACAGCATCTCGGCGCGATCGGGATGACCGTCGAGCCACGCCGAACGCGCCGGTTCGATGGCCCACGTCCACAATTCGGTGAGGTTGCGCCATGTGCTGATCAGCGACAGCGAGGTCGTGATCGCCACGAGTACGTCGACGCGTCCGCGCGCCAGGGCCAGGTCCCGCGCCGACCGCAGGTTGTCCATCTCGCCATGGAGACGTTCATTCGCCTCGAACTCCGCGACGCCGAGCCACTCGTCGCCGATGTCCCGTACCGTTGCGATGCATTCGTCGAGGAACCGGTCCTCGGCCGCGGCGAGCACGCCCGCACGGTCGAGGTGATCGAGCAGATGGGTGCGGATGAGATGCAGGAGACGGTATCTGCCGCCCGACGCGTCGGCGACGAGCAACGAGCTGTCGATCAGACGGTGCAGGGTCTCCACCGGGTCGAGCCCGCCGTCACCTCGCGTGCCGATGCCCGCTGCGCCGACGACCTCCGCTTCGACGCTCAGTGCGACGGATTCGAACGTGCGCAGCGACACACCGCCGGGAAACGGTGCGAGAGCGGCGAGTACGGCTTGATCGACCACGCTCAGCCGTCGGAACGACATGTCGATGCTGCTGCGGAGCGTCAGCCGCCGCTGGTCGTCGGCTCCGGTTCCCGTCGCGAGATCGAGTGCACCATCGAGCATTCGGGCCACGGCCGACATCGGCATCACGGCGGCCTGACGCGCCGCCAGCTCGATGCCGAGCGGGAGCCCGTCGACACGGCGCACGACGTCGACGAGATCCGCGAGCTCACGGCTCGACACCGCGAAGGCCGGATTGCGTCGCAGCGCGTGCTCGACGAACGCGCGCACCGCAGGCTGCCGGGCGACCGCGTCGACGTCGTCGATGCGAGTGGGAAAGGTCAAGGGCTGCAGACGCAGGACGTACTCGGCGGAGAGTGAGAGCACGACTCGGGAGGTGGCCAGGATCCGTACCGCGGGAGCCAGTTCGACGATCGCCGCGACCAATTCGCGGCAGGACGACAACACATGTTCGCAGTTGTCGAGGACGAGCAGGAGCGACCCGTCGACGGCGCGCGCGATCGCGTCCACGGAAGCACCCACCCCGACCTCGAGACCCAGGGTGGACACCACCGACGGGAGGACGCGGTCGGCTCGCGCGACCGCGGTGAGGTTGACGACGACAACGGCGTGCCCGGGGAACACCGCGGGGTCGGCGGCGACGTCGAGCGCGAGACTGGTCTTGCCGACGCCGCCCGTACCGGTCAGGGTCACGACCCGATGCGCCGACAACAGCCGGATGATCTCGGCGCGTTCTCGCTCCCGCCCCACCAGAGGCCCGGCCGGCGGAGCAGGTCGACGCCGCGAGGTCACGCCGGGTCCCGGATTCGTCTCGGCCTGACCGTATTCGGAGCCCGCCGCCACCCGCTGCTCGAGCGACGCGAGGGCCGGACTCGGATCGAGACCCGTCCGCTCGCGCAACCGGTCGCGGAACTCCATCGCGACCGCCATCGCGTCGCCGACCCGCCCGTCGGCGGCGAGTGCGCGGATGAGCAGTCGTGCCGAACTCTCGCGTAACGGCGCGGACGCGACACCGGCCCTCGCCGTCGCGGTCGCGCTCGGGTCGCGGCACTCCACCAGCGCTTCGACGTGGGTGTCGGCGAGCCGGTTGTGGAGGTCCTCCAACGCAACGCGTTCGGTGTCCAGGTCGGGGATGCCGGCGAACTCGCCGAGCGGCTCGCCGCGCCAGAGTTCGCGGGCCCGGACGGTCAGACGGAGACGCTCGGCGGGATCGGGAGTGTCGGCGGCGGATGCGAGCAGGTCGCGCACGATCGTCACGTCGACGACGGACACCCGGAGCCGGTAGCCGTCGGGGCGTCGTTCCAACAGATCGGCGTGTCGGCCGAGATGGCGTCGCAGCCGGGACACCAGATTGTGCAGTGCGGCAATCGGTTCCCGCGGCAGGTCGTCGCCCCACAGCGCGTCGACGAGCCGCCCGATACCCATGCCGTGCCGGCCGGCGACGGTCAACAGCGCGAGCAGGGCGCGTCGTCGTTCCCCGGGAACCGCGACCTCGACACCGTCGACCCGCAACCACAGCGCACCCAGCAGGCCGACCTCGACTGCGGGCCACACGTGCCCGTCTTCGCTTTCGCGCACCACCATCCCGATCGTCGCTCTCTGTTCTCCGACGGCCTATGCAGGATGAGCGTAGGTCTCCACCGACACCCATGTTCGATATCGCTCGAGGCCGATCGCCGCGGCCAGGTCCGCGGTCTGCGAGCGCTGAGCCAGCAGGGCTCGCACCTTACGGTCCAGTTCGGCCCCGTCGAGATCGATCCGCAGCGCGACCATCTCCTCCGGACACTGGCGCGGCCCGCCCAGCGCCCACATGTCGAACTCACGGGCGAGGTCGAACTCGATCCCCCGCCCGGTGCCCACCGGGTGAAGGATTCGCGGGCAGGTCGACGAACGGTCGACGGCGAGGCGGACCCACCGGTTGACGGTGCGGTGGTCGGGGTGCCCGGTCACGCCGTCGGGACCGAAGGTCAGGACGGTGTCGGGTGACACGTCGTCGAGGAGGGTGGTGAGGCGTCCGACCGGGCCGCTCTCGTCGATCGCCGCGAGTGAACCGTCGGGTAGGTCCAACCAGTGATGCTCCTGGACGCCGAGCTCGATGAATGCCTTCTCGAGTTCGCCGGTCCGGACCAGGGCGAGCTCCGAACGCTCTGCGGCGGTGGCGTTCTCGTCGGCCGCTTCCCCGCGGCTCGCGGTCACGCACACCACGCGCCCACCCGCGTCGCGGACGGCGGCCATCACGCCGCCGGCGAGGTAGGTCTCGTCATCGGGGTGAGCCCAGATGGACATCACGGTGCCCAGGTCGCTGATCTGTGTTGTTCTCATGCGTCGACGGTCTCCGAGCCCGCTGTCACGGGGCTGTCACCATCGGCTCACCGCCCAGCGGGTCACGGTCGAGTCATGACAGCGCCGCGACAGGACCCCGGCGCACGCTCGGTGCACACGCCGCCCGGCGTGGTTCGACATCGCACACGAAAGGCTCACCCCATGACCACCACACACGCCGCCGGTTCCGACACCGCGATCGACCTCGCCCGGGTCGAGGCCTTCGCCGGCCAGGTGAGCGCCGATCTCACCCATGCCTACCACTCGATCAGCACCTACCTGGGCGACCGCCTGGGACTGTGGCGGGCGCTGGCGCAACTCGGTTCGGCGACGAGCGCCGAGCTCGCCGAACGCTCGGGACTCGCCGAACGGTATGTGCACGAATGGTTGTGTGTGCAGGCCGCGGCCGGATACGTCCTGCTCCGCGACACCGGCGATGACGCCGCGAATGGCCCAGAGGTGTTCGTGTTCCCCGCCGAGCACGCGATGGTGCTCGCCGAGGACAACAGTCCGGCGGCGATCGTGGCCGGCTTCGAGGTCGCCGCCGCGGTGTGGTCCTCGGTCGACCAGCTCGCGCATGCGTACGCGACCGGCGACGGCGTGCCCTGGCACGCGCACGATTCCCGGCTGTTCTCCGGCGTCGAACGGTTCTACGGCACGATCTACCGTGCGTCGCTGCTCAGCGAGTGGGTTCCGGCGATCGACGGCCTCGGACAGCGCCTCACCGACGGCATCCGCGTTCTCGACGTCGGGTGCGGGTACGGGGTCCCCACGATCCTGCTCGCCGAGGCCTTCCCGAACTCCACGTTCGTCGGTGTGGACAGCCACGAGGAGTCCGTCCGGCGCGCCACCGCAGCCGCTCAGGCGGCCGGGGTCGACGACCGGGTCCGCTTCGAGGTGGCGACGGCCCAGTCGTACGCCGGCGACCACGACGCGATCATGATCTTCGACGCCCTGCACGACTTCGGCGATCCGGTGGGCGCGCTCGCACACGCCCGGTCATCACTGCGTCCCGGCGGTCAGGTGATCGCCGTCGAGCCGCTGGCGCACGACACACTGGCCGAGAATCTGACCAATCCCGTTGCGCTGCTGTTCTATTCGGGTAGCTCGTACCTCTGCGTGCCACACAGCATCGCCGACGGCCCGACCTCGCTGGGAGCCCAGGCCGGCCCCACTCGACTGCTCGACACCTTCCGGGCGGCCGGTCTGACCTCGGCGCGAGTCGCGGCGACCACTGCGTCGAACCTGCTCCTCGAGGCGCGGGTCTGAGGCGACCCCGACTCCTCAGCGCAGCGCGTTCTCCAGGTCCCCGAGGAGGTCGTCGATGTCCTCGATACCGACCGAGAGCCGGACGAGGTTGGCGGGGACCTCGAGGAGCGATCCGGCGGTCGAGGCGTGCGTCATCGCACCGGGGTGTTCGATCAGCGATTCGATGCCGCCGAGTGATTCGGCGAGCGTGAACACCTCGGTGCGGGCGCAGAACTCCTTGGCGGCGTCGAGCCCGCCCTTGACCAGCACCGACACCATGCCGCCGTAGCGCTTCATCTGCTTGCCCGCGACCTCGTGGCCCGGATGGTTCTCCAAGCCCGGGTACAGGACGGCGTCGATCTTGTCGTGGCCGCTCAGATAGTCGACGACCTTCTCCGCGTTGTCACAGTGCCGGTCCATCCGGACGCCGAGGGTCTTGATGCCGCGCAGGGTGAGGAATCCGTCGAACGGTCCGGGGACCGCCCCGGCGCCGTTCTGCAGGAACGCGAACGCCTCGTCGAGCTCCTCGCTGTCGGTGACCAGTGCGCCGCCGACGACATCCGAGTGCCCGCCCAGGTATTTGGTCGTCGAGTGGAGCACCACGTCGGCGCCCAGGACGAGCGGCTGCTGCAGGTACGGCGAGGCGAAGGTGTTGTCGACCACGAGCTTCGCGCCGGCCTCGTGCGCGACGGCGGCGAGGGTCTCGATGTCGCCGACGTTGAGCAGCGGGTTGGTCGGCGTCTCGGTCCAGACCAGCTTGGTCTCCGGCCGGATGGCGTCGCGCACCGCGGCGACGTCGGACACCGGGGCCACCGAGTAGGTGATCCCCCACTGGCTGAACACCTTGTCGATGAGCCGGAAGGTCCCGCCGTAGGCGTCGTTCGGGATCACCAGATGATCGCCCGGCCGCAGCGTCGAGCGCAGCAGGCAGTCGGTGGCCGCCATGCCGGAGGCGAAAGCCCGTCCGTAGGTGCCGCTCTCGAGCGCAGCGAGATTGGCTTCGAGGGCGCGTCGGGTCGGGTTGCCGGTGCGCGCGTACTCGAAGCCGTCGCGCAGTCCGCCGACGCCGTCCTGGGCGAAGGTCGAACTGGCGTAGATCGGGACGTTCACCGCCCCGGTCTGCGGATCCGGCTCGTAACCGGCGTGGATGGCGCGGGTCGAGAAGCCTTGCCAGCGAACCGAATCCGCGGCACTGCGTCGTTCACTCACGGTGATGCTCCTATCCGACGATCGGGTGGCTCGACACGAAGGCGAGCAGGTCGTGGCGCGTGATCACGCCGATGGGCTTGCCGTCCTCGACGACCATCAGCGCGTCGCAGTCGCCGAGCGCCTTGGTGGCCGCCGACACCGGTTCGCCGGAACCGATGAGCGGGAACGGCTCTCCCATGTGTGCCGACACCGGGTCGGCGAGGCTGGCACGACCTTCGAAGACCGCGCTGAGCAGGTCGCGCTCGGTGACCGCACCCGCGACCTCGCCGGCCATCACCGGCGGCTCGGCGCCGACGACCGGCATCTGCGAGACGCCGTACTCACGCAGGATCTCGATCGCGTCGCGCAGGGTCTCCTGCGGGTGGGTGTGCACGAGGTCGGGCAGGGCGCCGGTCTTGCCGCGCAACACATCTCCGACGAGGGATTCCTTGGTGTTGGCGTCGAGCGGCGTCCGCAGGAAGCCGTAGCTGCTCATCCACTGGTCGTTGAAGATCTTCGCCATGTAGCCGCGGCCACCGTCGGGCAGCAGCACGACGACGACGGCGTCGGGTCCCTCGCGTTCGGCGACCTGCAGGGCCGCGACCACCGCCATCCCACACGAGCCGCCGACGAGCAGCCCTTCCTCGCGGGCGAGACGCCGGGTCATGTCGAACGAGTCGGCGTCGGAGACCGCGATGATCTCGTCGGGGATGTCCGGGTCGTAGGCCGACGGCCAGAAGTCCTCCCCGACACCCTCGACGAGGTAGGGGCGCCCGGTCCCGCCGGAGTACACCGAACCCTCGGGGTCGACGCCGACGATCTTCACCGAGCCGCCGGACACCTCCTTGAGGTACCGGCCGGTGCCGGTGATGGTGCCGCCGGTGCCGACGCCGGCCACGAAGTGCGTCACCTTGCCGTCGGTGTCGGCCCAGATCTCGGGACCGGTGGTCTCGTAGTGACTCTGCGGACCGGCCGGGTTCGCGTACTGATTGGGCTTCCACGCACCGTCGATCTCGGTGACCAGGCGGTCGGAGACGCTGTAGTAGCTGTCCGGGTGGGACGGCTCCACCGCGGTCGGGCAGACCACGACCTCGGCACCGTAGGCGCGCAGGACGTTGCGCTTGTCCTCGCCGACCTTGTCCGGGCACACGAACACGCACTTGTAGCCGCGCTGCTGGGCGACGAGCGCCAGGCCGACGCCGGTGTTTCCCGACGTCGGTTCCACGATGGTCCCGCCCGGCTTCAGTTCACCCGAGGCCTCCGCCGCGTCGATCATCCGCACGGCGATGCGGTCCTTGCTGCTGCCACCGGGATTGAGGTACTCGACCTTGGCGGCGACCAGGCCCGATCCGGGTGAGGTCACCGAGTTCAGCTTGACCAGCGGGGTGTTGCCCACCAGGTCGACGACGTGATTGGCGATGCGCATGTGTCCATGGTCCCAGAGCCACCGCGAACAGCGACACCCGGCCGCTGCCCGACGTCGGCAGTCGGTTCTACCGCTGGCTGAGCCGACGACGAGCGCAGCGAGGAGTCGTGTCGAAGTCGCCTAAACTGGCACTCGTGTCCGGTTCGAGTCGTCGAGGAATCGTCCCCGCCAGGATCGTGCGCGACGTCGGCGCGACAGCGGCTGCGACCGCGGGCGCGGCCGGCGCCGGCTGGGCCGCCTACAACCTGCTGAACAGTCAGGCCGCCGAGGCCCGCGTGGTGATCCCGCACCGTACCGACAACGCCCCGGACGGCGACGGCGTGTACCGCCCCGACGGCACCAGCGCACGTTTCACCCGGGACACCGTGTACGACCTGTATCTCGTGGTGTTCGGGGACTCGACCGCGGCCGGACTGGGTGCCGAGACCGCGGGCGAGACGCCAGGAGTCCAGATCGCCCGCCGCGTGGCCGCGGAGACCGATCGGGTGGTCCGCTACGCCAACAAGGCCATCGTCGGCGCGACGTCGAAGGGGCTCGCGGCCCAGATCGAGGCCATGTTCGTCCATCACGAGCGACCCGACGTGGCCGTCATCCTCGTCGGCGCCAACGACGTCACCGCCCGCAACAGTCCGCTCCCGTCGGCGCGGCGGCTCGGAGATGCCGTCCACGCACTCGTCGACGAGGGTGCGAAGGTCGTCGTCGGCACCTGCCCGGATTTCGGCGTGGTGACCGCGATCCCCCAGCCCCTGCGAATGGTGTTGCGACGCTGGGCACTCACGCTGGCGGCGGCGCAGCGATCGGCGGTCCGGGCCGCCGGGGGGCGGCCGGTCCCACTGGCCGACCTGCTGACCGAGGAGTTCCTCGCGCGCCCCGAGCACATGCTGTCGCCCGATCGATTCCACCCGTCGGCCGCTGGGTATGAGCTCGCCGCCGACATCCTGGTGCCCGAGGTGCTCGCCTCGATCGGCGAGTGGGGTCCGACGCCGCTGCCCGAACCGCCGAAGGTGTCCGAGGCCGTCGAAGAAACACGGTTCGTCACACGTCTCAGGAGACGTCTGACACACCGGTGACCAGCCACGACTCGGGCTGACCGGCCTCGCGACCAAGCAGATGCTTGGTGGGGTAGTTTCGAGGTATGCCTGAAGCCGTCATCGTCGCCCACGCCCGTTCCCCGATCGGCCGCGCCGCCAAGGGATCCCTCAAAGACATCCGACCCGACGAACTGTCGCGTCAGATGGTCGAAGCCGCGCTCGCCAAGGTGCCGGAGCTCGACCCGGCGCTGATCGAGGACATCCACTGGGGCATCGGCCAGCCCGGCGGACAGGGCGGTTACAACATCGCCCGGGTCATCGCGGTCGAGCTGGGGCATGACCACATCCCGGGCGTCACGGTGAACCGCTACTGCTCGTCGTCGTTGCAGACCACCCGGATGGCGCTGCATGCCATCAAGGCCGGCGAGGCCGACGTCCTCATCTCCGGTGGCGTCGAGAGCGTGTCGAGCTTCGGCATCTCCGGCGGCGCCGACGGCGCACCGAATTCCAAGAACCCGCTGTTCGACGACGCGATGGCCCGCACGGAGAAGGCGGCCGCCGGTGACGCCGGCATCTGGCACGATCCGCGCAAGGACGGGGTCATCCCGGACGTGTACATCGCGATGGGCCAGACCGCCGAGAACGTCGCCTCGTTCACCGGCATCTCGCGCGAGGACCAGGACAAGTGGGGCGTGCTGAGCCAGAACCGCGCCGAAGAAGCCATCAAGTCCGGTTTCTTCGAGCGGGAGATCGACCCGGTCACCCTGCCCGACGGCTCGCTGGTCACCACCGACGACGGCCCCCGCGCGGGCACGACCTACGAGAAGATCTCGCAGCTCAAGCCGGTCTTCCGCCCGGACGGCACGATCACCGCGGGCAACGCGTGCCCGCTCAACGACGGCGCCGCGGCGCTGGTCATCATGAGCGACACCAAGGCGAAGGAGCTTGGCCTCACCCCGCTGGCGCGCGTTGTCGCCACCGCGGCCACCGGCCTGTCGCCGGAGATCATGGGGCTCGGTCCGATCGAGGCGATCCGCAAGGTGCTGCGGGTCTCGGGGATGTCCCTGTCGGACATCGACCTCGTCGAGATCAACGAGGCCTTCGCCGTCCAGGTCCTCGGTTCGGCCCGTGATCTCGGCATCGACCACGACAAGCTCAACGTGTCGGGTGGCGCCATCGCCCTGGGTCACCCGTTCGGGATGACCGGCGCCCGCATCACGACCACCCTGCTCAACAACCTGCAGACCCGCGACAAGACCTTCGGCATCGAGTCGATGTGCGTGGGTGGCGGTCAGGGCATGGCCATGGTGCTGGAGCGCCTCAGCTGATCAGTGCTGGAGCGCCTCAGCTGACCGAGGCCGTCTTCTCGTCGACGCCCCTCGCCGCGTTCGGTCCCTGGATCGCGACGCTGCGGGGGGTCGTTCGTCGGTACACGAACCAGGCGATGACGACGGCGCCGACGATGTAGATCTCGGCGGGGATCGCCCAGACGTTGTTCGTCGCGGTGTTGTCGTGGATGTAGTACTGCGAGATGTGACCGGCGAGGTCTCCCCCGTAGCTGATCGCCAGTGCCCACACGGCGGCGTCGAGCCATCCGCCACGATTGCGCACCCGGTAGCAGAGCACGCCGAGCACGCCCACGGCGATGTCGTTCCACCCCAGCTCCCACTGGAACATGGACGGGATGAAGTCCGGCCCGATGCCCTCGGCGATCTCGGGGGCGTTCGGGCCGACGTGGCCGACCCCGGCGAGGATGCCGAATGCGCCGCCGGGGACGAGTATCCAGAGCAGCACGAGTTCGGCTGCGCGGCCGACGGTGCGTCGTCGCATCGATCGGTCCACCAGTATGTGTACGACGGCGCCGATGATCATCAGCGCCAGCTGGATCAGAAAGAACACCATGTCCGCACGGTAGAACCGCGGTGATGGGGTTGTTCCCGCAAACGCACCGGGTGGCACACTTTGTCGCCAACCGACCCTGACACGACAGTGGCCCCGCACCTGCCGAGGTGCGGGGCCACTGTCACATGACTGACTAGTCGGAGTTGAAGTAGGTCAGCAGACGCAGGATCTCGACGTACAGCCAGACCAGGGTGACGGTCAGGCCGAGTGCCACGCCCCAGGCGGCCCGGTCGGGTGCGCCGGCACGGATCAGGCGATCCGCGGCGTCGAAGTCCAGTAGGAAGCTGAACGCGGCGAGGGCGATGCAGACCAGCGAGAAGATGATGGCGATCGGGCCACCGTCGCGCAGGACTCCGGCCTCACCGGTGAACAGACCGATGACCAGGTTGCCGAGCATCAGGACCAGGACGCCGATCATGCCGGCGAACAGCATGCGGGTGAAGCGCGGCGTCACGCGGATGGCGCCGACCTTGTACACGAACAGCATGCCGAAGAACACACCGAAGGTGCCGAGGACCGCCTGTCCGATCAGCGCACCGGCCGAGGTGTCACCGGCGACCGCCCAGTTCGCGAACACGAACGAGATGGCACCGACGAAGAGGCCCTCGAACGCGGCGTAGGCCAGCACGATGGCCGGGTTGTCCTGCTTGCGACCGAAGCTCGCCACGAGGACGAGCACGAGACCGGCGATGGCGCCGACCAGCATCAGCGGCGTGGCGAGAGCTGCCTGGGCGGCCTCGGTGGCGCGGCTGCTGATCGCGAAGTACGTGGCGGCGGCGGCCAGCGTCAGCACTCCGAGGGTGATCGCGGTCTTGGTGACGACGTCGTCGATCGTGAGCTGACGAGTGGCCGGCGGTGCCGGCTGGGTGTAGGGGTCAGTGGCCTGACCGAACTGGTTGGCCGCGGCGCCGGCGCCGGCCATGCCGGCCCCGAAACCCGCGTATCCGGATTGATTGTCGCGGACCACGCCGCGCATCACCGGATTGCTGCTTTCTCGCACGAAGCGCTCCTTCATCGGTACGGATGTCTGCCGTCTCAACGTCGGGCCGTTTCTGAGAGTTCCCTGGCGAGAGCTCGCAACGACCGAGTCGATGTCGACTTTACCGACTCTTGACCCTTCTGTCGTCAGACAACCGCCACCGGGTCAGTTCACCCGGTCGCGCAGCGACCTCAACCGGCGGCCCACTGCGGTCTGATCGATGCCGCCGTCGGTCGCGAGCGAGGCCCGGCCCAGGCACATGGCGGTGAGCATGGCTTCCGCACGCGCGAAGTCGTCGCCCCAGGCGAGACCCGGTTTGGCGAGCATCAGCGACGCGATTCCGTGGGCGGCGGCCCAGAACTCGAGAACGATGTCGGCGATCTCGGCGTGATCGAACACGCCTCCGTCGGCCAGCTCGGTGACGGTTCCGGCGAACCGGGAGTACGCACTGGCGGCGAGTACCTCGTCGACCTTCGACGGATGCCCTTCGGGAGTGGGTTTGCCGAACGCCACCCGGTAGAGCACGGGCGTGGCGACGGCGAAGCGGACATAGGCCATCCCCTGGCCCAGCGCTCGTTCGAAGGCGTCGTCGACGCCTTCCGACGCGGCGGCCATCTCGTCGTCGAGACGCTCGAAGTAGCGGGCGCACACCGCGTCGAGCAGGGCTTCCTTGTCGGCGAAGTGCAGGTAGATCGACGGCGGTGTGACCCCCACGCGGTTGGCGACCGCGCGAATCGACATCGCGGTGTCGTCGCCGTTCTCGACCAGCAACTCACCGGCGGCCTCGATGATCTCCTCCGCGAGGATCTCTCCGGACCCGCGCGGTGATCTCGCTCGTCTACGTGTCGTCACTGCACTCCAGCACCTGTCCCGCCGCCGTTCATCCGTCGTATGACGTATTCGGTGTCAGACCCTCGTCGGCGCAGTGTCCGGCGCCGCTTTCTCGGGACGCCCGACCTCCGGGGCCTCCTCGGACAATCCGATCCGATCGTGTAGCCGTCGCAGCGGACCCGGCGCCCACCAGTTGGCCCGCCCGGCCAGCCGCATGAAGGCGGGGACCAGGAACATGCGGATGATCGTCGCGTCCATCAGGACCGCCAGGGTGAGACCGACCCCGAACATCCGCATGAACGACACCTCCGACGCCGCGATGGCGGCGAAGACGATGCTCATCAGCAGGGCCGCGGCCGTGATGACCCGGCCGGTCCGGGCCAAGCCCAGCGCCACCGCGTGGTCGCTGGCCGCGCGCGTCCGGTCCGATCGCAACCACTCCTCGCGGATCCGTCCCAACAGGAACACCTCGTAGTCCATCGACAGACCGAACGCCACGCAGAACAGCAGCACCGGCATGGTCGCGCTGAGGGTGCCCGTGGCGGTGGTCCCCAAACCTCCGAGGTGCCCCTCCTGGAAGAACCAGACCATCGCGCCGAACGTCGCCGACAGCGACAGGATGTTGAGGACGAGCGCCTTCAGCGGCAACACGACGCTCCCGGTGAACAGGAACAGCAGCACGAACGTCGCGATCGCGATGAGGCCGAGCACCCAGGGCAGATGCGCGTAGATCGACCCGACGGTGTCGTCGGTGGCGGCGGCGAGCCCGCTGAACAGGGTCTCCGTTCCCGCCGGCGGTGGCACCGCCCGCAGCTCGTCGAGCTGGGCGATCCCCGACTCACTCATCGGGTCGCGGTCGGTCGACACCTGCAGGACGTGTACGTCGCCCCGGGTGTCGTCCGGGCTGCCGGGCGCGGCCGGCGCACCCCGGACGAACGTCCCGGCCGACGACCCTACGGAGTTGACATCTCCGACCGTCGACAGGGCGCGGGTGTAGCCCGCCAGGGTCGCATCGTCCACCGGCCCCCGCACGACGACGGTGACCGCTGCGGACAGGTCGTCCTCGTAGTCGTCTCGGATCTCCTGCTGGATCGCGTGGGCGCTCGCCGACTCGGGGAGCACCCGGTCGTCGGGGAACCCCAGCTTCATCGACAGGAACGGCGCACCGAGTACCAGTAGGAAGACCGTGACGACCGCGGCGACCGGCAAGGCGTGGCGCAGCACCCACTGGACGAGCCGGTACCACCAGGTGTCCTCGGGTTCGACGGGCCGCGCCGGCGGCAGCCGAAGCAGGCGCCGGAGTGGCTTCCGGGCGTCGAACGCGTCGATGCGATCACCGAGGAGCATGAGCACGGCCGGCGTGAGGACGAGTGCCGACACCGCGGCCACCGCCACGACGCCGAGACCCGCGAACGCGAAGCTGCGCAGGAAGTACTGCGGGAACAGCACGAGCGCGCTGAGCGACAGGGCGACGGTCACCGCGGAGAAGGCGACCGTCCGCCCGGCCGTGGCCAGGGTTCGGACGATCGCGTCGGGCCGGCTCAGACCGTGTCCGACCTCTTCCCGGTAGCGCGTCAGGATCAGCAGCGTGTAGTCGATCGCGAGCGCGAGACCCAGTGCGGTGGTGAGGTTGAGCGCGAAGACCGAGACGTCGGTGACCGATCCGATCGCGCGGAGCAGCGCGAAGGTGAGGATGATCGAGACGATGCCGATGCCGACCGGGACGGCCGCCGCGAGCAGTCCGCCGAAGATGAAGATCAACACGATGAACGTGATCGGGATCGCGATGGCCTCGGCGACGAGGAGATCGGACGCGGTCTGATCGTTGACCTGCGCGAAGACCATTCCTTGACCGCCGACCTGCACGGTGATCCCGTCGCGGTCACCGGCCAGGGCCGCGGCGATCTCCTCGGCGTGCCCCGGCGCCGAATCCTCGCCACCGTCGAGCGAGGCGATGATCAAAGTCGACGTCCGGTCGCGACTGACGAGCGCGGAGTCGAGCGCCGGATTGGCCCACACTGAGAGGATCTGGTCCTGCACGTACTGATTGCGATTCAGGTCGGCGACGATGTCCTCACCGACCGCTCGGGCCGTCGGGTCGCGGGAGATGTCGACTCCGTCGGGACCGTCCAGTTTGAGCACGACCTGGACCCCGCCGCGGTTGAACGTCTCGTCGAGAGTTCTCTCGGCCCGCGCCGACCCCGAGTTCGGATCGCTGTACCCTCCGGCCAGCAGATGTTCGGCCGCGGTCGCGCCGTACGCGCCGCACACCACCAGCAGGATGAGTGCGCCCAGCAGCACTCGTTTGGGCATGGATATGACCAGCCGTGTCAATCTGACCAGCATGCGGACCCCTGTCGCGTCGGTCGACTTTACGGCGTTAAGTTATCAGCAGTAATTTAGGTGGTCAAGGACGATTCCGAGACGTGCGGCATGCCGAGTCCGCGTCGGACCGTTCGCAGTTCGCGCTCGATCACCGTCGACTCCGATCCGAGCAGTCCGGTCGCGCGCGCGATCTCGCGCAGCCTGACGGCGGGCCGCGCGACGTCGACGAGATGGTGCAACGGCGTCCGGCGCAAACCCATCCGCCGGGCGACCGGGCGCTCGACCCATCGTGTGCTGATGGCCGAGAACGACGACATGAGCAGGGGTCTGGTGATCGCATCCACCGCGGAGACCAGCAACCCTGGCACCGGAATCGGAGCGGCCCCGTGCACGACGCGCGGAAGGTCGTACCCCTCGCGAAGCAGCGCCTTGATCAGCACCTTCGACGAATCGTCGGGCCGCAGCTCGAATTCGCCTGCGATACGGAACAATTCGCTCGACGACTCGTAACTCGGCGGCAGGAGGTCGTCGTCGACCCCGATGACCCAGCCGATCCAGCGCCACAGATGTGTGATCGCCTCACATTCCGCACTGCTGTAGTGGATCCCGAAATCCCGTGCGACGACGAGAGGGAGAGCCAGGAAGCCGCACGAGATGGTCATCACCGCATACGTCTGGTTGATGGGTGCGCCCCACTCCCCTTCGTCCCAGCCCCCGGCGTCGTCCGTCGGATCGCCGCCGGGCGGGTGCCGCAGGACGTCGCGAATGTAGGCGTGTAGCAGCCGAATACGAAGCGTCGCAGCCCAACCGGGACGGCCCGGGAGCATCGATCCGGGCGTGGTCGCCTCGGCGACCCAGCGGGCCGTCGACTCGACCCGATCACGTGTCCCCGATCCCAGCCGGCCGGTGGCCACCAGCGGACGGACGAACCCCTGCGCCTTGAATCCGTAGATCAGCGATTGATACAGCGTCGACGACTGCAACGTCCCGAACCGCCACCAGGCGCGGGCGCCGGCCTCTGCCCAGGCCGGGTCGAACCACGGAGGTGGGGTGCTCGCGACCTGCAACAGATGCGTCATCGAGGCGGGCATCTCGAGGTGTTCGACATCGGTCTCCTCCTCGGCGGAGGTGTGCTCTTCCAAGAGCGCGACCAGTGTGGAGAAGGAGATTCCGCGTTCTCTGGCCTCGACGATCACCGCGTCGGCGAGCGGATCACCCTGCGTCAGACCCGCCTCGAGGCGCTCGACGATGGCGGGATGCCGCTCTCGGACGGCCTCCCAATTGCGTGCCCCGGTCACCGCTGCCGCGTCCATGCCCCATGATCACCCCGGCGACTGGGCCGGTCAAGGACGGCTGACTCCCAGACGTCGACTCGACTGCCAGACCTCGACCGAAGTCTGGCGGTCGAGTTGACGTCTGTCGGTGGCAGCGCCGGACGAATTCGGACACGCTGCCGCGGCTGACTATGCTCACCGTGGGGACCGTCGTCGAGCGGACCCTTCGCCCCCATAGCCCAATTGGCAGAGGCAGCCGACTTAAAATCGGCACAGTGTCGGTTCGAGTCCGACTGGGGGCACCCCTGACCAGGCAGTTATGGCCTAATGGCGATCAGCTACCCGCTGTCGGTGTCACGAGTTGTCACATCTCGTCCGAAACTGCTCGCAGCGGCCTTCAACGCGTCGTCTTGGGAGTGTGCGTAGGTCGCCAGCGTGAACGCCGCGGAGGCGTGGCCCATCCAGGCGGCGATGACCGCGATCGGGACACCCCGGAGGTGCATGAGGGTGGCGCACGAGTGCCGTGCATCGTGCAGCCGCACGTGAGGGATCTTCAACGTTTCCAGGAGTTTTCCCCACCGGAAGGTGAGCAGGTTTGGGTGGTAAGGCTCGCCGGCTTCGTCGCACGCGACGTACCTCCCCGATCCGTACGACTCCCCCAGGGCCATCCGCTCCTGCAGTTGCTGTTTACGTGCAGCCCTCAGTACTTCCACCACCTCGTCGGGTAGGGGCAGTGTCCGCTGTGATCGTTTTGACTTGGGTGTGCCGGCGACGATCTCGCGGCCGACAGCGACACGGTTCTCGGCGACCGTGATCGTCTTCGCGCCGAGATCGACGTTGTCCCATCGGAGACCCGCGATCTCGCCGCGCCGCAGGCCGTACAGCGCGAGCGTCCACAGGTGTCGGTCCCGGCATTCGTGGTCGAGGATGCGGAACATCTGCGCCTGGGTGAGGGTCTTCATCTCGGGGCGCTCGGCGGGGATACGGTCGACGAGTCTGGCGACGTTGCGCACTACGTGACCTTGCCGCTGCTGGTCCTCGAGCACCGCAGTGAGTAGGCCGAGCATGTGGTTGACCGATCGAGCGGACCACTTCTTCCGGCCTTCGACCTTTCCAGCCCGCAGGCGGCCGACGAGAGTGTCAATGTCGCGCTTTGTCAGCTGCTGGATGAGGGTGTCGCCGAGCTCGTCGCGGACGGGCGCCAGTCCGGTTGTGTGACTGCGCTTCGTCGATGGTTTCAGTCGATGCTTCGCGGCCAGCCACCCATCAACAGCCTGAGCAACAGTGAGTTTCGACGCGTGGATATACGTCCCGGCGGCGACCGACGCCTGCACGGATGACAGCTCCGCACGGGCCTCCGCTTCGGTGGTGAACCGTCTCCGGATCTGCTTCCGTCGCCCGTCGACGATGCCGGCGTCCACAGTCACCTGGTACCGGGTCACACCTTTGCCTGTTCGCCTGTCACGAACGGTTAGCTTGCGGATCTGTGGGGGCAGTTGCTGGCGCGCCATGGTTTGTTACCTCAGTTCTCGGTCAACCGCTCGATGCGTTCCCTGACTGCCAGTGGTAGCCGGGCGACGTCCACGCGATATCCGTCCTTGATGAGTTCGGCCGCTTGATATGCGACTTCACCCGTCAGGAACATGACGCTCCGGTGAGCGGCATCTAGGTCAGACTCCGCGCCTGTGCCAGTCGCAGCAGTCCGTCTCAGGTTGGCCCACTCCAGCTGCCCGATGAGCTCGACAAGGTTTCTCGCCCGCGCAGTCAGCGTGTCGTTTACATCCGGGTGCCGAACCTGGCCATCGGGTAGAAGTTCAACCTCACCAGATAGCCACTGCACAGCCTGGATCGATTTGACTGTCAGCTCCGGGAGGACGGCGACCTCACCGTCGGGCAGATCTGGGTACAGGAGTTCCGCGGGAGGAACTTTCAGCGCCGCGGCCAGTACCAGAAACTCCGCAAGCTGGAGGACGCGCCGATGCCCAGAGTCCATCTTGGCGATCGCCGAAGTGGGAACTCGGTAGCCGAGCTCGGCAGTTCGATCTGACAGCCATTGCGCAGATTTGTTGCCACGCAACAGTTTTAGGCGACTACCCACTCGCTTGACGGTTGCAACGTCCCACTCGTCGCTCGACTCAATGTTTCCCATGAGGACAAATTGTAGGCGAGATTTTGCGTGTCCCCTTGCATCCGCGCGTATGTCAGTGCATTCTTGCGTATGAGGACGGATAGAAGTCCTCATTCTTCTCCACACGAAAGGTTGCTAGGATGCCGAACCGCTTACTGAAGCCCGCGGAGGCGTTTGAACGCCTCGGAGTCGCCAACACCAAGGGCTACCAGTTGCTCAAGACCGGGACGCTGCGCTCGGTGAAGATCGGCCGAAACCGTCGCATTCCCGAAGACGCGATTGATGAGTTCATCGCCAACGCGCTCAGGGCATCTCAGCCGTCCCGGCCGGAATCGGGCGCAGCGTGATGCGGTACGCCGATCTGGAAGCGCACCAGGACCTTGGCCTCGGAGCCGATGAACTAGATGTGCGTCGGTTCACGCGCGTATGTGAGCGACAGCCCGTAGCCCCGCCAGGTTCGGCCGGCGGCACGAGCACCTTCCGGAGTAGCGACTTCTCCGGCGCCGACGTCCTCAGGGCTGAGGCTCTGGATCGTCTGGAGGGCCGTATCGCCCGCGCTTGGGCGGTGTGGGAAGGCCTGCGTGAGGGCGCATCCCGCACGAATCTGGCGGCGTTCATCCACAGCATGGAGGACCGCGCCGACCAGTTGAAAGAAGACCTCAACCGAGGAAACACAGCGCCCCCGACGACCGACTCCGCCAAGAACCGGGTCATCGAGGGTGAATCCGCCACTCACAAGGAGAAGTAGATGAGCACCACAATAGTGCACGACCCCGACAGGACGCGAGTGCCTGTCGATCCTGCGGCGGACATGCTCCGCGCGCTGCTCGCCGGCATTCAGCCCCAGACCATCGACGACCTTCTCGATGTCGCCAGTCTCGTCGGCGATGTCGACGGCGGGCACGTCACCGCCCAGACGATCGGCGGTGCATGGTGAGCGATCCAGATTGGGAAGTGCGGGCAGTGAAGGTCGTCGAGTTCGACGCCATCCGCGAGTTCGTCCGCATCAAGTTCGACGGCCAGGACCCCACCTACCAGTTCCGCGGCGGCGAACTGTGGAAGGCAGCCTGCTTCATCAGCGTGTTCGACGACGGCCGCGTGCACCTCGTCGTGGAGAAACACCTCACGCCCCGGCAACAGAGCATCGTGGCCGGTCTCGCCGAGGAGTACTGGCGCGCCGGCCCGCAGCGTTGCCAGCGCGAGCAGTGGCGCCGCCGACGACGCAGCTCGAACCGAAAGGTCGGGTCACGGGTCGCACAGTTCTGGGTGGTCGCCGACCAGAACGAACCGGGATACGCGGCGGCACAAGCGGACTACGCGCTCGCCGCGGTCACTGACCGGGCGTCCCTCAGCTCGACCAGCGGCCAGTACTTGGCCGGGACTCGGCAACTCGAGAGCGCCTGACCGTGACCCACGAGATCGACTGGCAGCCGGTGCACCGCTTCGTGCACCGGCTGCTGGCCGGCGTCGACCACACCGGGCTACCCCTCGCCGGCACCCGGGGATGGCAGGCGCTCGACGACACCGACCCCCGCAAGCTCGCCGCGGTCCTCTGCGCCGGCTCTCGGTGGTGCCTTGAGGAACAGATCGCCGAGCTGCACGCCCGACGAGACGCACAGAAAGCGGCCGCAGTTGAGATCGCCGCGGCCGCGGACTGGTCAGCGGTCGCACGCCGCATCCGAGACAGAGACAACGCCCTGCGCAGCGGCGCACACATCGAACGGAAAGCATCGTGAAAGACGACATCAGCTCCCCGAAGAGGTGGAGAGCCACCGATCTCAAGCCCGCGGAGCAACCCCGCTGGTTGGCCAAGGGGCGGCTACCGCGTGCGGCGATCTCGTTGCTGGTCGGAGACGAGGGCATAGGCAAGTCCCTGCTGTGGGTGTGGCTCGTCGCTGCGATCACCACCGGGCGCGCGCTGCCAGAGTTCGGAATCCCCGCCCGCACACCTGAAAGCGTGTTGCTGGTCGTGACCGAGGACGACTGGACGACGACCGTGCTGCCCCGACTCGAAGTCGCCGGGGTCAACCTGGGCATGGTCGAAGTGATCTGCGCCGAGGACGACGGGTCAGGCGCCCCGGTCTTCCCACGAGATCTGCACCTTGTCGTGGACGCGGAGCCGCGGCCGGCGCTGGTCGTCGTCGATGCCTGGCTCGACACTGTGACAGCAGGGTTGTCGGTGAAGGACCCGCAGCAGGCTCGCCGAGCACTGCATCCGTGGAAGGAGGTTGCCACCGTCACCGACGCGGCGGTCTTGCTGCTGACCCACACCAACCGGGTCGACTCGGGTAACGCGCGCGACAAGTACGGCGCCACCGGTGAGCTCCGCAAGAAGGCCCGCTTGACCCTGTTCGCGCAACAGGACGACGACGGTCATCTGGTCGTCGGCGTGGAGAAGTCGAACACCACCAAGGCATTGCCCGCGACGATGTTCACCGTCGATCCGATCCAGCACTTTGATGCGACCGACGACCACGACGGCTCGGTGCCCTTGTTGCGCTACATCGGCGAGTCCGACCGCACAGCCAGAGACCACATCGCGGACCAGTTCGAGGGTGACCACGGAGATGACCGTCAGGAGCGTCACGACGCTGTTGCGTGGCTGCGTGAGTACCTGGAGATCGAGGGTCCCGCCGTGCGGTCGGCGGACGCCAAGCGCGAGGCGAAGAAGGCCGGCATCTCGGAACGCACCCTGCAGCGCGCTCGCAAGAAGCTCTGTGTGGTCATCGGTTACACGGGGCAGCCCCCGGTGTCGACATGGTCGCTACCAGACCAGGGTCCCGGCGTGATCGACGGCGAAGTGATCCCGACCGTCGCGCCACCCGATACCCATATCGGTGGCACAGCTGGCACAGCTGGCACAACCGCAGGTCACGACGCTATGCCACCTACCCAGAATGACCGTTGTGCCACACCCAGAGATACGGGTACACAGGTGGCACAACAGGCCCCGCGCCCCTCCGTCGTGGACTCGCCTGCACCGCCAGTTGTGAACACCCCCGGCCGTGCTCCGGGGCAGTGGTTGGGGTCGGGCAAGCCGGTGGAGCTACCCAAGCCGACATGTGCTCAATGGCTTCGTGGACACGTCCTGGCACTGATGGCCGACGAGGTCGAGACCG
Source organism: Gordonia sp. G4 (assembly GCF_057770005.1). Taxonomy (NCBI): domain Bacteria; kingdom Bacillati; phylum Actinomycetota; class Actinomycetes; order Mycobacteriales; family Gordoniaceae; genus Gordonia; species Gordonia sp. G4. The sequence goes on along the minus strand of NZ_CM173442.1, from coordinate 3,268,978 downwards.
TCGAGTCCCGAGATCTGTTCGCCGCCGGAGAAGCTGCCGGGTACAACATCGACAACCTGCGTCGCTGTGTAATGAACTGCGACTTGATCGCCACCGTCGGCCGGACCGGACACGGCGCTACATATCGCCTCGGCGCGGGGAGTACCAGCACTGTCGTGCCCTGCCCGCAATGGCTCGACGGGTGGCTCCGCGAACACGGGGACTGGATCAAGGCAGCCGACGCTTTCGCGGCCGGAGAGCAGGCCGGCTACGAACGCACCACCATCAAGTCGGCAGCCAAACGGATCGGCGTCCTCAAGCGCGGCCAGTCCGTGCTGACCGAGTGGCGGTTCAACCCCGACTACGACGCCAGGGAGTCAGCGTGACCGAGATCAAGCCGTTGAAGTTCGGTCTCACCGCTGTCTACATCCCTCGGGAAGCACCGCCACCACGCAGGCCCTACTGCGGTGCCCCCACCAAGACCGGCGACGAGTGCCGCAACCGCGTATCCGAGTGGGGAGCGCTCTGCTCCGTCCACGAAGCCGACTACCCATGGTGACCCTCGACGAACAGGAATCAGTGATGCCCGCCCACGTCTGCCAGAAGTGTTCAGGCCCGTGCCGAGTCCACGCCGGTAGCGCCCACGGTTGGACCTGCCGAGCGTGCTTGCAGGACTACATAGATCGGCAACCCGACGCGTCTCCGCAACGGATCAACACGGTTGCCCGCCAAGCCCAACCGATCGAAGAGACCCGAACCCCCGCAAGAAAGAAGGAACGACGCCCATGGGCCTGAACGAACAACAGATCCAGAGATCCACCAGCTCGATGCTCGAAATCCTGGTCGCCGTCAAACAGATGCACCACGGCAACGCGCAAGCTGTCCGCTACCTCCTCGAGACCAGCGACACCGATCCCGTCGACCTGGCGACGGCGGGCGTCATCATCGCGGAGATGGCCTTGGCCTACGACGAAGACGAAGTCGGGGAGGCCGTGTTCGATCTACGGATCGACCAGCTTCGCACCGCGGTCCTGAGGATCGGACAGGAGGGGAAAGAGGATGCCTGACGAGATCGGCCGGCACGTCGGCCACCGCGACGACCCCCGCGGAGTCCTGGCGTTCGACCACCTGCCCGACGACCTTCAGAAGGCCGAGGACGCTACTGCGCTCGCCGACCGGGACACCTTCCCCGACAAACGCCGCCACGGCGGGTTGTGGTTGCGCCCGTACGTCGACCGGCCCGCCACCGACACCGAACGCACCCTGCTCGCCCACCTGGGTTACGAGGTGCCCGACCTACTGACGACCCGCATCCGCAACACCGGTATGCGGCACCGGTCCTGGCCCCAGATCCCGGACACACTGCCCACCAACGAAGGAGAAAACAATGGCTGACACAAACGATCCCGGCACCACCACCGATCCCGAGGCCGGCACCCCACCCGCCGCCGACGACGGCCAGCAGCAGCAACCCGATCCGGATGGTCAACAGCAGCAGGACGGCAACCCGAATGCTGAGGCTGCCCGGTATCGCACCCAGTTGCGTGCTGCCGAGGCCGAACGCGACGCACTCGCCGAACGGTTGACCGGCTACCAGCGTCGCGCCGCCGAGGCCGCAATCGCTGACATCCTCGACGAGCCGGGAGATCTCTTCGACATCGGTGGGGTCGACCTGGCCGACTACCTCGACGACAACGGCGACATCAACCACACCGACCTTCAGGGCGCGGCCGCCGCTCTTGTCGACCAGCGCCCGAAGCTCGGAAAGAACTACGCCCGCTTCGGGTCCGGGCTGCCACAACACCACAACTGGGGGCAAGGCGGGGCTGTCCCACCGCAACCCGACACCACCAGCTGGTCTGACGTCCTCAAGACCTAGTCGGGTATCCTTGGAGGTGACGGTCCCGGAAGAGGGTAGGACCCGCCGGACCGTCACCGCCAGGGCCTGAGGCCCAACCGACGGCTCCAGGTGAGCAACGGAATCGAAACCCGTTCTGCCGCACAACTATTGTGCGCTCACCACATAGGAGCATTCTGTGGCTACCACCACTACCACCCACGGCCCGATCCTCACCCCCGAGCAGATCGCCACCCTCATCATCAAACCCCTCGTCGCGAACTCCGTTGCCGGTCAGGCACTCACCGAAGTCACCACCGGCAGCCACGACTACCGAATCCCGATCGTCGCCGCCGACCCCTCCGCGTCCTGGGTTGCCGAAGGCGGTGAAATCCCCGTCACCGACTCCGATGTCGACGAAGTGACCGTCACCCCCAAGAAGCTCGCCGGCCTCTCGGTCATCACCAAAGAGCTCGCCGACGACTCCACTCCCGACGCGCAGAAAGCCGTGGGCGACGGACTGGTCCGCGACCTCACCCGCAAACTCGACCAGGCGCTGTTCTCGTCGACACCGATCACCAACGGCCCCGCCGTCACCCTCGGCCAGCTGTCCGGTATCTCCACCATCAGCGCCGGTAGCTCGTTCTCGTCGATCGACCCGTTCTCCGACGCGCAGTTCGCCGCCGCCGACGCACACGCCACCATCGACACCTGGGTGACCTCGCCCACCACTGCCGCTGCCCTGGCCAAGTTGAAGAAGGCCAGCGGCTCCCTCGAACCCCTTCTGGGGAACGACGTCACCGTTGCCGGTCGGCGCACCATCCTCGGCGCACCGATCCTCGCGTCCCCGGCCGCACCCAACAACGTGGTGTGGGGAATCCCGCGGTCCTTCGCCTACCTGGTGATCCGCACCGGCACCGAGGTCGAGACGGACAAATCTGTTTTCTTCACCTCCGATCGGATCGCGGTGCGCGCCAAGGTTCGCGCGGCGTTCGGGTTCCCGCACCCGGCGGCCATCGTCAAGATCTCCACCACCGCCTGACATGGCCCGCAAGACGACCTCGGGTTCAAGGGATACAGGTGCCCTTGAAGACCCGGAGTTGGTGACCATCCAGACCACCGAGCCGCACGCGGTCTACATACACGGCGAACAACAGACCGGCCTCATCCCCGACGTGCCGTTCGACATCGCTGTCGACTGGATGCGCCGCGGCTGGGTCGCCTACTCCATCCACCAGCCCTAGACACAGACCAGGCGGTGCCGGCGTCAAACCGGCTTCACGAACTCCTTGTCACGGCAAGGGCGGGCCACGACCACACCTCCGTGTGCGAGCCCGTCCTGCGCCGCACCGCCACCCCCAACCACACAGACCAGGACCGACCATGCCCAAAGCACCACGACGATGCCAAGGCCGACAAGGCAACTGCGGCAACCTCATCCGCAACAGCAACTACTGCCCCGACTGCACACGCGAGAAGGCGTGGTCAGGCAAACGGACCCACAGTGGGCACATCACCGGCACCGCACAGTGGAAGCGCGTCCGCCTCGAAGCACTCGGCCGCGACGGCTATCAGTGCAAGATCGAAGGTCCGGCTTGCATCGGTCACGCGACCCAGGTCGATCACATCGTCAACGTCGCGGCCGGCGGCGCACTCTTCGATCTCAACAACCTCCAATCAGCCTGCGCGCCCTGCAACGCCCGCAAAGCTCAGCAAGAGTCCGTCGCCTCCCGCACCGCGACACGACGACGCGCACGCCACCCCGGCAGCTACGAACAGTCGCCCGGCACCCTATGACCCAGGGGCACCACCGGTTCCCGCGGGCCACGGGCCCAACGTCGCGTAGCTCTGCTAAATCCGATCTGCCCGGTTCCCAGGAATTGAGACCCGTACGGAGGTTCGAGTGGCTAAGAATGGTTTCTGGCCGGGTCGGGCCCCGGTGACCTGCGATAACTGTGGTGGTCCGACGCCGAAGCAGTATCGTGCTGGGCGGCGTCGTCGGTGGTGTTCTGAGGCGTGCCGGCTCAAGGCCTACAGACGGTCGAGGGCCGCGAGTCCGGAATCCCCAGACCTGTACTAGAAGGCAGCCACAGAGCCTAGCGACGGAGAACGTCGCCCCGGGGGGAAGGGGTTGCCCCCATGGGTTCTCACTGGGCTTTGATGAACTCTCGGACGTCGTTCGGCCAGCTCCACGCGTAGTCGGTCCACCCTTCGGGCTGGTTCTCCCATCTGGTTCCGACTGGGCCGACGGGGCATTGGGTGTCGATGAGCAGGGTTCGTGTCTCGGTGTCCATGCGGTTGTCTTCGGCGGCGGACTTGAGGGTCGCGCGTTGTTCGTCGCTGCGCCGTTCCCACCACTTGGTTAGGTGCTTGTCGAATACAGACATCAGGCGTCACCTCGGAGCTTGATGAGCTCGGATTCGAGCGACTGGATCGCCAGGTACATCTTCTCGGCCACGGCCTGTGACTCTTTGCCGTAGCTGACCGAGGCGTCGAAGATGCTGGCTGACAGCGGTAGGTGATCGGGGCGTGGTCCTCGGAATGCGTGTGCTGGTGACTGGTTGGGGTCGGGCCCGTAGTGCCGCACAGAGATGTCCATACCAGCGGACCCTACTCAACAGATCGGACAGACCATGCTGAAACCCGACCTCGTTGTCACGACGTTGTCACAAGTGCTGACGAATCAGGGCGAATCCCAACGAACGAAGGCGAAGGAATCGGCCTGATCACAGGCAGTTTCGCGTATGCCAGCGAATGACAATGAACGCAGTTGACCGGACTTAAAATCGGCACAGTGTCGGTTCGAGTCCGACTGGGGGCACTTCCGGCCGGGCATTCTCGCCGTTTCGGGTCGCCACCTCCGGCGGCGCGTCCAAGTTCTTCGACCCGATCCGCGTCGATCAAACGCATGGCCGTTCAGCCGAATACGTACGTGGACACCGCTTCGATCCCCGCGGTTACATGACTGCCGGTGGTACCGAACGACTCTCGGGACCTCCGGGGCGGCATCGCTCATTTCGAGATCATCCCGAACGTGAGGTGACCACCATGCCGAAGCACACCATCGAGGATCTGATCGCGCTGATCCCACCACCGGTGGCACGGCCGGCGACGGTCGACTGGGCGCTCATCGAACAGCGACTCGGATTCCGGTTGCCGACCGACTACAAGGCACTCGCCGACACGTACGGACCGGGAGTCTTCTGCGACGACTTCCTCGTGTGGACCGGTCTCCCCTGGCCCGACGCGTCGATCGAGGAGGCGGGGCGCCACGCGGTGGCCGACCTCGAGCCACTTCTCGAGGACTTGAGCATCGTGACGTGGGCGCATGACGACGGCACCGACACGGCCGTCGACCTGTCCGGCGATTCGTTGTTCGGGTGGGGACGTTCCACCGACGGCGACTCGGGATACTGGCACCGGACGGGCGACGACCCCGACGGGTGGCCGGTCCTGGTCACCGACGGCGTCATGGTCTGCGACTACCACCGCGGCGGTCTGGTCTCGTACCTGTACGACTTCTGGACCGGCGGCTTTCCGAATCGTCAGGTCTTCGCCGACCGCGAAGCACCGGAACGGCTGAGCTTCGAGCAGGTGACCGTCGACTCCTGAGCGGGCGGGGACCCGTCCGCGCCGAGCATGAACAGACGGGCCCGCGGGCTCGGCTCACCTACCGGGCCCGCGGATCCCCTCGACCACGAGATCCAGAAGACGCTGCGACTCAACGCAATTACGGCCCAAAGCGATCATGTTCGCGAGAGTGAAGAGTTCGTCGACGGTGAGATCGGCTCGGATTCCACCGGACCGCTGGGCGGCGCCGAGGATGTCCCCGCCGGCCACGCGGAGGTCGGCGCAACTGGTGTAGAGCGTGCTCTCGGGGTCGCCCGCCGACGCGATGATGATCTCGGGCAGACCCTGGTACGCCCCGACGTGGCGCGCGAGCGCCCGGACCCACTCGACGAGACGCTCGCCGGGGTCCCGCTGCTCGTCATCGGCGCGCGCAGACTCCACGAGGGCGGTGGTGTCCTGTCGCATCGCGGCCGCGACGAGCGCCTCGCGAGAGGGGAAGTGGCGGTACAACGTGCCGGCGCCGACGCCGGCACGTTTGGCGATGTCATCGAGCGACGTGTCGATTCCCGACTCACGAAATGCCTCGGCCGCCGTGGCAACGACTTTGTCGTAGTTGCGTCGAGCATCGGCTCGCATCGGTTTCGCCGGCGCGGATGCGCTGGTCATGACACCTCCCGAAGAAAACACTTGTAACCGGAGAGCATCTCCGCTTCAATAATCGGAGACAGTCTCCAATTGGAGACACTCTCCTGTTCGACCTTACCCGCCCGGGAGGCCCTGATGTTCCAGACCACCGATCGCGTCGCTTCCGCGGCAGGTTCCGACACCGCAGGGTCGACGATCGACCGCCGCACCTGGATCGGACTGGTCGTCGTGGTGGCGAGCCAGCTGATGGTGATCCTCGACGGCACGATCGTCACCGTCGCGCTCCCCCGCATCCGCGACGACCTGGGTTTCAGCGAGGTGTCTCGGTCGTGGGTGATGAACGCCTACGTGCTGGCGGTGGGTGGCCTGCTGCTGCTCGGCGGCCGCTTGGGCGACCTGATCGGACGGCGTCGCGCGCTGCTCTACGGCATCGCCCTGTTCACCGCGGCCTCGCTCCTCGGCGGACTCGCCACCAGCGCGTGGATGCTTCTCATCGCTCGCGTCCTGCAGGGCGTGGGAGCCGCGCTCGCCGCGCCCACCGCCCTGGGACTGATCGTCGCCAACTTTCCGCCCGGTCCCGATCGCGCCCGGGCCATCAGCTGGTTCTCCCTGGGTGCCGCCTCGGGCGGAGCGCTCGGCCTGCTGCTGGGCGGCGTACTCACCGAACAGCTGTCGTGGCACTGGGTGATGCTGGTCAACGTCCCGATCGGGGTGGCGATCCTCATCGCCGCACCGTTCACCGTCGATGAGACACCCCGGCAGCCCGGTCACCTGGGTCTCTGGGACACCCTGCTGTCCGCGGCGGGCGTCGCGGCGGTGGTCTTCGGCTTCATCCGCGCCTCCGAGGTCTCCTGGGCCGACCCGGTGACCATCGCTTCTCTCGCCGTCGGCGCATCGACGCTCGCGGCGTTCGCGATCAGACAGCGTCGTACGAGCCATCCCCTGCTGCCGCCCCGATTGGTGAACTCCGCGCGCAGGGCCGCGCCCTTCGTGGTGATGTTGCTCTTGCCCGGCGCGATGATGGGCATGTTCACCTTCATGACCCTGCACCTGCAGGACGTGATGGGTTACAGCGTCGTCGCGTCCGGGTTCGCGTTCCTGCCGTTCATGGTTCTCAACATCGGATTGACGGTCACCGGGATCACCGCCCGTCTCGTCGCGCGCTTCGGTGCGGCTGCGGTGTTGATGGCGGGATTGTCCCTGGCGATCGCCGGGCTCGTGTGGTTGTCGTTCGTTGGGCCCGACTCCACCTTCGCCGCAGCGATTCTGGCGCCCTCGATGATCATGGGTGCGGGAATCGGCCTGTCCGTGGTGCCGGCGAACGTCCTGATCGTGGACAACTCGCCCGCAGCCGACGCCGGCGCCGCCTCGGGCCTGATGCAGGCGCTGTTGCAGGTCGGTGGCGCGCTCGGACTCGCCACGCTGATGACCGTGTTCGGCCCACTCCAACGTAGCGATCCGTCCGGAACTGCCACCGGCACAACGATTCTGGTCGGTTCGTCGTTCGCGATGGTCGCCCTGCTCCTGCTCGTGGTCGCCTACCGGCCGCGGCGTGCCGCGGCCGTGTGACCCAACGCGACGACATACGTCACGACGTCGGCGCCCGTGCACCCCTCCGAGTCGATCCGCGTGCATCCCCCGAGCCCGCTGATGATGTACTCGGTGTCATGTCCACTCGGGTTGTCCTGCTCGCCGACTCCTCCGTCGCCCTGCTCACCCTCGGTATCTCGGTGTACTCGATCGCGGTCCTGGTGTGCCTCGGGATCGCGATCAACGCGGCCCGGTTCGGACGCAGACGGGTCGCGATCACGATGGCCTGGGTCGTCGGTGTACTGACCGTGGCCGGTGTCATCATCGCCATCCTGAGCAGCACCGCCGGCGGTTAACCCTCCGGCCGCAACTCCGCGCGTTGCCGATCGATGAATTGCGCGGCAAGCCGATTCGTGAGGCCGGGCGCCAATCGCTGGACGCGCCAGGTGATCCGGGATCGACGCGGGACGACCAGCAGTGGTTGATTCCGCTCGATGGCGGCGAGCGTGTCCCGGGCGAGGCGGTCGGCGTCGTACGCGGTCGACGAACCCTGACTCGCCAGATAATAAGAGCGACCGACGAATCCGCCGACCGATCCCTTGTCCAGGATCGGGGTCTCCACTGCCGAGGGACACACCGCCAGCACGTTCACCCCGCGGCCCGCGGCCTCGGTACGTAGTGCGAGCGACAGCCCCACGACCGCATGTTTGGTCATCACGTAGCTCGTGATCAGTCCGGCGGCGACGAGCCCGGCCATCGACGCCGTGTTGACGATGTGTCCGGAACGCTGCTCGATCATCACCGGGTACGCGGCCGCGACCCCGTGCACGACGCCCCGGATGTTGACGTCGATGATCGCGTCCCATTGTTCCGGCGTCAGCATCTCGGTCGGACCACCCCAGGTGATCCCGGCGTTGTTGAACATCAGATCCAGGCGCCCCCACTCGGCGACGACCTCGTCGACCACCCGCTGCACAGCGGCGGCATCCGTCACATCCAGTTGCACCGCCCGTGCGGTGCCCGGCCCACCGGACAAGGAGTCCGTCACCCGCTGCGCCGCGGGTAGGTCGATGTCCGCGCAGGTGACGTGGGCTCCCCGGGTCACCAGCGCGCGCGTGAGCGCGGCCCCGATACCGGACCCGCCCCCGGTCACGATCGCGATCCTGCCCCCGACATCTGCTCCGCGCGTCTTCCCGAATTTCAGCACGAACAGAGCATGACCGATCCCGTTCCGGCGGGGTGCGCTTTGTGCGAACCGGGTCTTGACATCCTCACAGGCCGCTCTTAGTGTTGCTGCCATCACAAATTGAAACGTTTTAATTCGCCGGGTTGATCCTCTCTCGACGGTCTGCGTTTCCCATCACGTCGTTTGTCAGGAGCAGCCATGTCCGATACCCAGCGCGTCTGCTTCGTGCTCCAGCTCCGCCCGGAGCGCGTCGAGGACTACCTCGACGCCCACACGGAGGTGTGGCCGGAGATGCTCGACGCCCTGCGCGAGACCGGGTGGCGCAACTACTCGTTGTTCCTCCGCAAGGACGACGGCATGGTCGTGGGTTACCTCGAGACCGACGACTTCGCGACGACCGCCGCCGCCATGGAGGCAACGGACGTCAACGCCCGGTGGCAGGCGCACATGTCCGAGTACTTCCTCCCGGCCACCGGCGGAGACGCCGACGGCGCCAATCCCGACACCATCCGTACCGAACTCCTCGAGTACTTCCACCTCGACTGACCGACATCGAACACACGACGCGTACTGACGGGCACACCGACATCAGCGAACCCGGCTTGACCCCTCCGATCCCGACCCTCTCTACTGATCTCCGACGCTAGGAATCCCATGAAAGTAGGAGCGCGCTCCACCACCGGCTGGCGGGCGACCATCTCGGTTGCCATGTCGAACTACATCGAAGCCGGCTCGATCATCGCGATCGCCACCAGCCTGACCTTCTGGCAGGACGAGTTCGGCATCAGCAACTTCGCCGTCGGCCTGTTGGCCGCACTGAGCGCCAACGCGTTCGGCGCGGCGGTCGGTGCCGCCATCGGCGGACCGCTGTGCGACCGCTACGGCCGCAAGGCGATCTACACCTACGACCTGCTGGTCTACATGGCCGGCGTGTTGCTCGCCGCCTTCGCGCTCAACTTCACCATGCTGCTGGCGGCGTTCATCATCACCGGCCTCGCGGTCGGCGCGGGCGTACCCGCGTCCTGGACCTACATCGCCGAAGAGGCGCCATCGGTCGAACGCGCCAAACACGTCGGCACCGCCCAGCTCGCCTGGTCGGTCGGACCCCTGATCGGCTTCGCACTGGCGGCCGCGCTCGCCCCGATGGGCCTGCTGGGTTCGCGGATCATCTTCCTGCACCTCTTCGTCGTCGCCGCGGTCGTCTGGTGGATTCGCCAAGGGCTCGCGGAGTCCAAGATCTGGTCCGACGAGGCGGTCAACGAGACCCGTGAGCTCACCGCTTCCGTCGGCGCCCGCGGAATCAAGGGCCTGTTCTCCAAGAAGGTCAACATCACCGCACTACTCCTGCTCGGTGGCATCTACCTCTTCTGGAACACCGTGGCCGGACAGGCCGGCATCTTCATGCCGCGTGTCTACGAGACCGCGGGCGTCGAGAGCGCGGTCCAGCAGAACCTGCTGCAGGTGCTGGTCTGGGGATGCACCGTCCTCGCGACCTACTTCGGCTTCATGCGATATGCCGACCGGGTCTCCCAGCGCGCCCTGTACGTCTTCGGCGCCGCATTGGGCATCGTCGCCTGGATCGTGCTGGTCGCCTTCACCGACAGCGGTGTCGCCACGATGCTCGTCTTCGCGGTCCTGTGGGGCATCTCCTCGGGCATCGGCGCGCAGGCGTTCTACAGCCTCTGGGCCAGCGAGATGTTCGCGACGCCCTATCGGGCCAGCGCCCAGGGCGTCATGTTCTTCGCCGTCCGCACCGCAACCGGTCTGTTGAGCTACTTCTTCCCCACCATGCTCGCGGCCACCGGACTCACCACGGTCGGCATCCTGCTGGTCGCACTGCTCACCGTCGCGCTGATCATCGGCGCCATCGCGGCTCCGGACACCCAGGGCAAGACGCTGCAGCAGATCGAGGTCGAGCGCTACGGCGCTCCGCTGTCACCCGAGCTCATCGAGACACCGGCATCCGCCGCGCACCCGACCCCGGGCACCAACCCGGCCGCGGAGTCGGGACACAAAGCCCCGGCCTGACACCACGGGCCTGATCGCGCCGTGCACGATTGAAACGTTCCACCAGTTCGACTGTTCCACTCAGACCTCCCCGCCGCCGGCTGACCCCGACGCCGGCGGCGGGGAATCCCAACCGAAAGAAATCTCATGGCCACCTTTGACGAGACGATCCTCGACAACCTCGAGATCGAGCTCCCCTCCTGGGCGTTCGGCAACTCCGGCACCCGGTTCAAGGTGTTCGGCACCCCGGGCACCCCCCGCACCATCCACGAGAAGATCGCCGACGCCGCGAAGGTCAACGAGCTGACCGGGCTGGCACCCACCGTCGCCCTGCACATCCCGTGGGACACCGTCGACGACTACACCGCCCTGGCGGCTTACGCTAAGGATCTCGGCGTCGGCCTGGGCACCGTCAACTCCAACACCTTCCAGGACGACGCCTACAAGTTCGGCAGCCTGACCCACACCGACAAGACGGTGCGGCAGATGGCCATCGACCATCACCTCGCCTGCATCGAGGTGATGAACGCGACCGGTTCGCGCGATCTGAAGATCTGGCTGGCCGACGGCACCAACTACCCCGGACAGGGCGACATCCGCGGACGCCAGGACCGGCTCGCCGAGTCGCTCGCGACCATCTACCAGCACATCGGCGACGACCAGCGACTCGTGTTGGAGTACAAGTTCTTCGAGCCCGCGACGTATGTCACCGACGTCCCCGACTGGGGCACCTCCTACGCCCATGTGACCGCGCTCGGCGAGCGGGCGATGGTCTGCCTCGACACCGGCCATCACGCGCCGGGAACCAACATCGAGTTCATCGTCGCGCAGCTGCTTCGCCTCGGAAAGCTGGGTTCCTTCGACTTCAACTCGCGCTTCTACGCCGATGACGACCTCATCGTCGGTGCCGCGGATCCGTTCCAGCTCTTCCGGATCCTGTTCGAGGTGATCCGCGGCGGCGGGCTCGACGCCGGGTCGCCGGTCGCTCTCATGCTCGATCAATGCCACAACGTCGAGGAGAAGATCCCCGGCCAGCTCCGTTCGGTGCTGAACGTCGAGGAGATGACGGCCCGCGCACTACTCGTCGACACCGATGCGCTGACCGAGGCACAGGCCGCCGGAGACGTGTTGGGCGCGAACGCGATCGTGATGGACGCGTTCTACACCGACGTCCGTCCGATGCTCGCCGAGCGTCGTGTCCGTCGCGGCCTGCCCGCAGACCCGATGGCCGCATACGTCGACTCCGGATACCACGAGCGCATCGTCGCCGAGCGTGTCGGCGGTACCCAGTCGTCCTGGGGCGCCTGAGCCCTCCCCCAGCCCCAGTTCCCTGAACTCCCGAGGAGATCACCCCTAATGACCAATCCCGCAGTCGCCGCCCTCATCGAGCGGTCCAACCGACTCGGATCGGATCCGAAGAACACCAACTACGCCGGCGGCAACACCTCCGCCAAGGGCTCCGACACCGACCCGGTCACCGGTGAAGACGTCGAACTGCTCTGGGTGAAGGGCTCCGGCGGTGATCTCGGCACCCTCACCGAGAAGGGCCTGGCCGTGCTCCGGCTCGATCGCATGCGTGCGCTCGTCGACGTCTATCCCGGCCTCGACCGTGAGGACGAGATGGTCGCCGCCTTCGATTACTGCCTGCACGGAAAGGGCGGTGCCGCACCGTCGATCGACACCGCGATGCACGGCCTCGTCGACGCCGCGCACGTCGACCACCTGCACCCGGACTCCGGTATCGCCATCGCGACCGCGGCCGACGGCGAGGTCTTGACGCACAAGATCTTCGGTGACCGCGTCGTGTGGGTGCCGTGGCGTCGTCCGGGTTTCCAGCTCGGGCTGGACATCTCGGCGATCAAGAAGGACAACCCGCAGGCCATCGGTTGCATCCTCGGCGGCCACGGGATCACCGCCTGGGGCGACACCTCCGATGAGGCGCAGGCACATTCGCTGGAGATCATCCGCACCGCCGAGGAGTACATCGCCGCCAACGGTCGCCCGCAACCCTTCGGCGGCCCGATCGACGGCTACGGCGCATTGCCCGCCGAGGAACGCCGGGCCAAGGCCGCGGCGCTCGCCCCGTTCATCCGCGGCCTCGCCTCGATGGACAAGCCGCAGGTCGGTCACTTCACCGACGTCGACCCGGTCCTCGAATTCCTGGCGGCAGAGGAGCATCCGCGCCTGGCCGCACTCGGCACCAGTTGCCCGGACCACTTCCTGCGCACCAAGGTCAAGCCGATGGTCCTCGACCTCCCGGCCGACACGAGCGTCGAGGAGTGCAAGGAGCGCCTCACGGCACTGCACGAGGCCTACCGCGAGGACTACCGCGCGTACTACGACCGTCACGCCACCGCGGACAGCCCCGCGATGCGCGGCGCCGACCCGGCCATCGTGCTGATCCCGGGCGTCGGAATGTTCAGCTTCGGCAAGGACAAGCAGACCGCACGTGTCGCCGGCGAGTTCTACCTGAACGCCATCAAGGTGATGCGCGGCGCCGAGGCCATCTCGACCTACGCACCGATCGACGAGTCGGAGAAGTTCCGGATCGAGTACTGGTTGCTCGAGGAGGCCAAGCTCGCCCGCATGCCGAAGCCCAAGCCGCTCGCGACCCGCATCGCCCTGGTCACCGGGGCGGCATCCGGCATCGGCAAGGCCATCGCGACGCGTCTGGCCGCCGAAGGTGCATGCGTGGTGATCGCCGACCTCGACGCCGAGAAGGCACGGGCGGCCGCCGAGGAGATCGGTTCGACCGATGTCGCCATCGGGGTGGCCGCCGACGTCACCGACGAAGCGGCCGTACAGTCCGCGATCGACGCGACGGTGCTCGCCTTCGGCGGCATCGACCTCGTCGTGAACAACGCCGGCCTGTCGCTGTCGAAGTCGTTGCTGGACACCACCGCCGCCGACTGGGACCTCCAGCACAACGTGATGGCCCGCGGTTCGTTCCTGGTGAGCAAGGCCGCCGCACGCGCCCTCATCGATCAGAAGCTCGGCGGCGACATCCTGTACATCTCGTCGAAGAACTCGGTCTTCGCCGGGCCGAACAACATCGCCTACTCGGCGACGAAGGCCGACCAGGCCCATCAGGTCCGTCTCCTGGCCGCCGAGCTCGGCGAGCACGGGGTCAAGGTCAACGGCATCAATCCCGATGGCGTGGTGCGTGGTTCGGGGATCTTCGCCGGCGGCTGGGGCGCCAAGCGCGCTGCCGTCTACGGCGTCGAGGAGAAGGATCTCGGCAAGTTCTACGCGCAGCGCACCCTGCTCAAGCGCGAGGTGCTGCCGGAGAACATCGCCAACGCCGCGTTCGCACTCTGCACGTCCGACTTCTCGCACACCACCGGCCTGCACGTGCCGGTGGACGCGGGCGTCGCCGCCGCGTTCCTGCGATGAGCCGATCCACCCGGTCCGCCCAGGTCGCCGCGATCGACCTGGGCGCGACCAGCGGCCGGGTCATGCTGGCCGACGTCTCGCGCGGACGACTCGAGCTCGAACAGGTCGCCCGGTTCACCAACGACCCGGTCCACATCTGGAACGGGCGCAGGTCCGCTCTGCACTGGGATGTCCCGGCGCTGTTCCGCGCCGCGTCGGCCGGCCTCGCCGAGGCGGGCAGGCAGTCCGACGATCTGGTCGGGATCGGGGTGGACTCCTGGGCGGTGGACTACGCGCTCCTGCGGGAGGGCCGCATGATCGGGTTGCCGCACCACTACCGGGACACCCGGAGCGTGGTCGGGGTCGACGCCGTGCACGCCGAACTCGGTCCCGCGGACCTGTACGTGCGCAACGGCTTACAGTTCCTGCCGTTCACCACCGTGTACCAATTGGCCGCCGAAAAGGCCGACGGGTTGCTCGATCAGGCCGACACCGCCCTGCTGATCCCGGACCTCATCACATACTGGCTCACGGGCCGACGCGGCACCGAACGCACCAACGCCTCGACCACCGGATTGCTCGGCATCAACGGGCGGTGGGACACCGCGATGATGGAGCGTCTCGGATTGCCCGTCGGCTTGTTCCCCGACCTCGTGGAGACCGGCACCGACCAGGGCCCGTTGCTCGGCGACGTCGCCGAGCGCCTCGGACTGTCGACGTCGACCCGCGTCACCGCGGTCGCGTCCCACGACACCGCGTCGGCGGTCGCCGCCATCCCGATGGACCCGTCGCGGTCGGCGTACATCTCGTGCGGGACCTGGGGTCTGGTCGGCGTCGAACTCGAGCAGCCGGTCGTCTCCCGCGACGGGTGGAAGGCCAACTTCACCAACGAGGTCGGCGCCGACGGCCGTATCCGCTACCTGCACAACGTGATGGGCCTGTGGCTGCTCAGCGAGACGGTCCGCCAGTACCAGCGCGAAGGGTATCGCGCCGAACTCGGTGAACTGCTCGCGCAGGCCGCCGAGGCGCCGGCGACGGTCGAGATCTTCGACACCGACGACGCCCGGTTCCTCCCGCCGGGAGACATGCCCGGACGCATTCGCGACTGGTACGACGAGCGCGGCATGCGTCCGCCGATGACGCGCGCCGAGATGGTGCGCACGATCGTCGAGAGCCTCGCGGCGGCCTTCGCCGACGGGGTGGCGCGAGCGGCCGAACTGTCCGGCACGACGGTGGAGACCGTCCATCTCGTCGGCGGCGGCTCGCAGAACCGGCTGCTGTGCCAACTCACCGCCGATCGGCTGGGCCTGCCGGTGCAGGCCGGTCCGGTGGAGGCGACCGCGCTGGGCAACGTGCTGATCACCGCCCGCGCCCACGGTCTCATCGATGGCGACCTCGAGGCGATGAGGTCTATCGTCGTCGACAGGTTCCCGCCGCAACACTACGCACCCCGACACTCCCGCGGCACGCGCTCCCGCACCGCGGTGGGGACAGGAAAGGCATGACCATGCAAGGCAGTTCTCCCATGAAGCGTCGAGTTCCCAAGCCGCGCGACCTCGCGCCGCTGATGCAGTTCAAGAAGCCCCAGTTCGACGCGAAGAAGCGCCGCCTCGACGCCGCCCTCACCATCGAGGACCTGCGCGCGATCGCCAAGCGCCGCACCCCGAAGGCGGCCTTCGACTACACCGACGGTTCGGCCGAGGCCGAGCTGTCCATCGGACGGGCACGACAGGCGTTCGCCGACATCGAGTTCCATCCGGCCATCCTGCGTGACGTGTCCAAGGTCGACACCTCGTGCACGATCCTCGGCGGGCGTTCGGAACTGCCGTTCGGCATCGCACCCACCGGGTTCACCCGGATGATGCAGACCGAGGGCGAATACGCTGGTGCGCGCGCGGCCGGCCGGGCCGGGATCCCCTTCTCGCTGTCGACGATGGGTACGGCGTCGATCGAGGACGTCCGGGATGCGAATCCGCACGGCCGCAACTGGTTCCAGCTGTACATGTGGAAGGACCGGGAGCGCTCGATGGCCCTGGTCGACCGCGCGGCGAAGGCCGGGTACGACACCCTGCTGGTGACCGTCGACGTGCCGGTCGCCGGGGCTCGTCTGCGCGACAAGCGCAACGGCATGTCGATCCCGCCGGCGCTGACCGCCAAGACCGTGCTCAACGCCATCCCGCGCCCGCAGTGGTGGATCGACTTCCTCACCACCGAGCCCCTGGCGTTCGCCTCGCTCGATCGATGGTCAGGAACGGTGGCCGAACTGCTGGACACGATGTTCGACCCCACCGTCACCTTCGACGATCTGGCGTGGATCAAGTCGCAGTGGCCGGGCAAGCTGGTGGTCAAGGGCATCCAGACCGTCGACGACGCCAAGGCCGTCACTGCCCTCGGCGCCGACGGCATCGTATTGTCGAATCACGGTGGGCGCCAACTCGACCGCGCACCGATCCCGTTCCACCTCCTGCCCGAGGTGGCCCGCGAGGTCGGCGCGGACACCGATGTCATGCTCGACACCGGCATCATGAGCGGTGCCGACATCGTGGCGTCGGTCGCCCTCGGCGCGCGGTTCACGCTCGTCGGCCGGGCCTACCTGTACGGCCTGATGGCCGGCGGGGAGGCCGGGGTGGACCGGATGATCGAGATCCTCGGCGAGCAGATCGCACGCACGATGCGGCTGCTCGGTGTCGCCTCGCTCGACGAGCTGACCCCCGCGCACGTGACCCAGCTCGAGCGGCTGGTGCCCCGGGCGCGTTCCTGAGGCTCGACTGCCGAGGTCGCGTGGGCATCAGACCGGCCGCCTACGCGACCTCCGCGTCCTCGCGGCGGTGGGCGAAGTGATCCACGAGGCCCACCACCAGCGCGATCAGCACCAGGACCGCGGCCGTCGCCAGTCCGATCTGGAACGCCCGCGCCCAGTCGCCGCCGGTGTTCGCGACCTGGGCGAAGAACACCGCACCGACGAGCGCGATCCCCGCGGCGGCCCCGATGCGCTGACCGGTCTGCAGGACGCCACCGGCGATGCCCGCCTTGGTGACCGGCACCTGGTCGAGGCTGAGCGTGAGATTGGGCGAGATCACGAGACCGGAACCGATACCCGCCACCAGCAGCGGCAGCGCGGCGGCGTACCCGACACCGGGACCGGACACGAACGCGACGGCGACGATCGTCGCGATCATCCCCACGACCACCAGGCCCAGACCCAGCAACACCAGCGAGCGCCCGACCCGGTTGACGATGTTGCCGCCGACGCTGGCCGACACCGCCGAACCGAGCGCGAACGGGGTCACCGCCAGACCGGCCTGCAGTGCCGAATAGCCCAGGCCCTGCTGGACGAACAGCGTGTAGATGAAGAACACCGTGGTGAACCCGGCGAAGTAGACCATCGCGATGATGCACCCCAGCGTGTACGACCGCATGGAGAACAACGAGAGGTCGACGAGTTGCTGGCGGCCGACGCGGCCCTGCCGGCGTTCCCACAGGACGAACGCGCCGATCAGCACGGCCGCGAGGACGAGCAACAACCATTTACGCCCGCCGGGCCATTCCTGTTCCTGGACCATCGGCAGCATCAGTGCGAACACCCCGGTACCCAGGAGCACGACGCCAACGGGATCGAAACTCCCCCGCAGTGGTTGTTTGAGTTCCTCGGGCCGAGCGGGGATCAACCGTATCGCGGCGACGAAGGCCGCGATGCCGATCGGCACGTTCACGAAGAAGATCCAGCGCCACCCGTCGGCGGACCCGCCCAGCTGGATGAGGACCCCACCGAGCAGCGGCCCGACCGCGGTCGAGATCCCGATGGTCGCGGCGAACATGCCGAAGGCCCGGCCACGCTCAGCCCCGCGGAACAGCAGCTGGATGAGCCCAGAGACCTGCGGCGCGAGAATGCCGCCCGCAACGCCCTGGATCAGGCGGAAGACGACGAGTTGCGTCGGGCCCTGGGCGAACCCACATGCCGCCGACGCCAGCACGAACAGGGACAGCCCGATGAGGAAGGTCACCTTTCGGCCGCGCGCGTCCCCGACCCGGCCGGCCGGGACCAGGACGAGGCCGAAGGCGAGGGCGTAGCCGGACACGACCCACGACAGGTCGGCCGAGTTCGCGCCGAGACCGGATTCGATGGACGGGAGCGCGACGTTGACGATCGAGACGTCGAGAAGGGTCATGAAGCCGACCACCAGGCACACCGCGAGCGCCTTCCAGCGCCGCGGATCGGGTTCGTAGTCCGCGGAGAACGGGCTGGCCGGAGTCGACATGGATCGCCTTTCCTACAGGAGGTACCGCGGGTGTTCGTAGTCAATCAGCTCACGAGATGGGCGACCCTCCCGAGTCCGCGAAACGCGAGGACCGGCATCGCATCTGGTGAGATGGACACATGGGTGTGAGCATGCGGGATGTCGCGGCGGCGGCCTCGGTGTCGGTGGGCACGGTCTCGAACGTGCTCAACTCGCCCGGAAAGGTCTCGCCCGCGACCGTCGCGCGGGTCCAGGCGGCAATCGACCAGCTGGGTTTCGTGCGCAACGACGCCGCGCGTCAACTCCGTGCGGGCCGATCGCGTTGCGTCGGCATGGTGGTTCTCGACGTGGGCAACCCCTTCTTCACCGACATCGCCCGCGCCGCCGAACAACGGGCCGGCGAGCACGACCTCACGGTGCTGCTCGGCACCTCCGACGACGACGAATCGCGCGAACAGGCCTATCTCGACACCTTCGACGAGCAGCGGGTGTTCGGTCTGCTCGTCTCGCCGATCGGCGACGATCTGCGGCGGTTCGACTCGCTGCGCCGTCGCGGCACCCCGGTGATCCTCGTTGACCGGGACGCCGGCGGCTCGCCCTTCGATTCCGTCGCCGTCGACGACATCGCGGGCGGGCGGCTCGCGGTGTCGCACCTGTGCGAGACCGGTCGTCGCCGGATCGTGTTCGTGGGCGGACCGCCCGGACTGCGGCAGGTCGCGGACCGCCGCCGGGGCGCGCAGGAGGCGGTCGACGCCGTCGACGACGCCACGCTCAAGGTCGTGCAGACGGCGAACCTGAGTGTGCTGGCCGGACGCGAGGCGGGACAGGCCCTGCTGGCCAGGGCCCCCCGAGACCGACCGGATGCGGTGTTCTGCGCCAACGACCTACTGGCCATCGGGGTCCTGCAGGCGTTGACGATGCTCGGCGGCGACGTCCGCGTTCCCGACGACATCGCGCTGATCGGTTACGACGACATCGATTTCGCCCGCTCGGCCGTCGTCCCGTTGTCGTCGATCCGGCAGCCGACCTCCCGCATCGGCGTCACCGCGGTCGATCTGCTGATGAGCGCGGCCGACGATCCCGCCGAACGCCACGTCCCGTCGAACCTCGTGTTCCAGCCCGAGTTGGTCGCCCGCGCATCGACACTGGGCTGATGGTGTGACGCACGCCATCGCCGGGTAGACGGTGTGAGGACTCTCCTAATATTGCGTAGTCCTGCAAGTTTGCAGGGTTCTGCAAGTTCCGTACCGTGGGTGAGGTGAACTCCCCCGGACTCCGCGAGGCGAAGAAGGCGGCGACCCGTTCGGCGCTCGCCCGCGCTGTGCTGCGGTTGTCCACCAGCGCCGGGATGGATCACGTGACGATCGACGCCGTCGCGGCGGAGGCGAACGTCTCGGTCCGCACGTTCCACAACTACTTCAGCGGCAAAGAGGATGCGCTGCTGCACTTCGTGTCGTCGCTGTTCGACACGATCGTGGCGCGGATCGAGGCCCGACCGACGGACGAGAGCTTCTTCTGCTCGGTCCGGACCGCCCTCATCGAGGCCGCCACCTCGCCCGACGTCGGCGAACCCGCCGAGATCGTCGCGCTCCTGCGCCTCCTCGACACGGATCCGGGGCTGACGGCCAGGTCCCGCGACATGGAGTTGGGCGACACCGTCGAAGCGCGTCTCGCCGAACTGTGCGCGCAGCGCGGGCAGCCGGCACACACCCTGTATCCGCGCCTCGTCCTGCACAACGCGATCACCACCATCCGCGTCGCCCTCGAATTCTGGGTGACCCATCACGACGACACCCCGGGCACCGCTGCCGACCTGGCCACCGTGCTGGAGTCCGCCTTCGACCAGCTGGCGTCCGGGCTCGCACAACCCATCCCACCGTTGAACGAACTCGCCGACCCATCCCTCGAGGAGCACTGACGTGGCAACACACCTGTACCGACTAGGGCGATGGGCGTTCGAGAACCGCCTCAAGACGATCGCGATCTGGGTGCTGGTCCTCATCGGGCTGGGCATCGGCGCGAGCCTGCTGGCCAAGCCGACGTCGGAGTCGTTCTCGATCCCGGGTATCCCGTCGGAGAAGGCGCAGGACCTGATGGTCGAGCGCTTCCCCGGCGAGGCCACGTTCGGTTCCGACATCGGCGTCACGTATGTCGTTCGCGCACCGGAGGGTTCGACGCTCACCGAACCCCGGTACCAGGAGGCCATCGACTCGATGGTCGCCGGCCTCAGGTCCGTCGAGGACGTGAAGAGCCCGGACTCGATCACCAACCCGTTCGTCTCCTACGGCACCGAGCAGTCACCGGGTCAACTCCGTGAACTGTCGGCCGCCTTCCAGGAGAAGACCTTCGGCAAGAACGCCGAGGAGGCGGCCGCCGATGCGCAGGCCACCTCGCCGATCAACGCGGCGGGCACCGTCGCGCAACTCGGCGCCTCCTTCGACGTCGAGGCGTCGTCGGATGTCACCGAGACGATGCGGGAGCAGATGGACGCGATCGCCGACGACGCGCGGGCCGCGGGACTGACCGTCGAGATGAAGGGTTCCGCCACACAGCAATTCGAGCTCGGGATCACCTCCGAGCTGATCGGTATCGGCGTGGGCGCGCTGATCCTCATCCTCACGTTCGCCTCCCTCGTCGCGTGGGGCATGCCGATCATCACCGCGATCGTCGGAGTGGCGATCGGGATGCTCGGCGTCCAGATGGGCACCCACTTCTTCGATCTCAGCAACGAGACCCCGATCCTCGCGACGATGATCGGCCTCGCGGTCGGCATCGACTACGCGCTGTTCATCGTCTCCCGCTACCGCCACGAGATCCATCGCTCGGCGAACCGGGCCGATGCGGCCGGCCGGGCCGTCGGCACCGCCGGTTCGGCCGTCGTCTTCGCCGGCAGCACCGTCGTCATCGCACTGGCCGCGCTGGCGATCGTGAACATCCCGTTCCTCACCGCCATGGGTATCGCCGCGGCGGGCACCGTGGTCGCGGCCGTGCTGGTCGCTCTCACGCTTCTGCCGGCGATCCTCGGACTCTTCGGCGGCAAGGCGTTCGCCGGTCGCGTGCCGCGTCTCAACGCTCCCGACGTCGGGCCGCACGACACCGACCGCGTCCACAACGGCCAGCGCTGGGTCCAGCGCATCGTGGCGCGTCCGCGCACCGTGACCGTCGCGATCGTCGGACTCCTCGTGGTCCTCGCGATCCCGATGGCCGGCCTCAAGCTCGCACTGCCCAACGACGGGACCGCCGAACCGTCGGAGACCCAGCGCAAGGCCTACAACATGGTCGCCGACGGCTACGGCCCCGGCTTCAACGGACCGCTCGTCGTCGTCGCGGACGGTCGAGCCATCGAGGACACCGGCGAACGCCTGCGCGCCTTCGACACCCTCGTCGACGACCTCGGTCGTGTCGACAACGTCGAGGTCGCCCAGATCGGCGCCGGTGGACTCAACGAGGCCCGCGACACCGCCAAGATCACGATCATCCCGTCGACCGCCCCGGCCGACGAGGCGACTCCCGCACTGGTGGAGACCCTGCGCGAGATGGAGCCCCAGGTGCAGAGCACGATGGGCATCTCCTACGGCGTGACCGGCCAGACCGCGATCGAACTCGACATCTCCGACCGCCTGTCGAGTTCGCTGATCCCCTACCTCCTGGTCGTGGTGGGTCTCGCGTTCATCCTGCTGATCATCGTGTTCCGCTCGATCCTGGTGCCGCTCACCGCGGCCCTCGGCTTCCTGCTGAGCGTCGCCGCGACCTTCGGCGTGACGGTGGCGCTGTTCACCGACGGCGTGCTGGGCATCGTCGACAACCCGCAACCGCTGGTGTCGTTCCTGCCGATCATGTTGGTGGGCATCGTGTTCGGGCTCGCGATGGATTACCAGGTGTTCCTGGTGACGCGAATGCGGGAAGCCTACGTACACGGGGCCGACGCCAAGACCGCGGTCGTCGAGGGATACCGACACAGCGCCCGTGTGGTGGCGGCCGCGGCGGCGATCATGATCTCGGTGTTCGCCGCGTTCATG
The DNA here is from genome assembly GCF_057770005.1 of Gordonia sp. G4. Taxonomy (NCBI): domain Bacteria; kingdom Bacillati; phylum Actinomycetota; class Actinomycetes; order Mycobacteriales; family Gordoniaceae; genus Gordonia; species Gordonia sp. G4. Next base: position 3,246,595 of record NZ_CM173442.1, on the reverse strand, counting down.
CTGCAGGACATGGCCTTCATCATGGTCATGGGCTTCGCACTGGCGGCCGCGGTGTTCTTCGACGCCTTCGTGGTCCGGATGACGCTGATGCCGGCGGTGCTGACCGTTCTGGGCGACAAGGCCTGGTGGCTGCCGCGCTGGCTCGACCGGATTCTCCCCGACGTCGACATCGAGGGCGAGAAGCTGGGGCTCGGCGACGATGCCGCCCGCCCGGCGGATGCTGCGGGAGAGGCCGACGCGGCGTCCGGGGTCCGCGCCGGCCGCTGAGCCGGGTCAGTCGACCCGGAACTCCCCGAGCTCCGACCAGCTGTCACCGTCGATCGTCGTGTTGATGACGTCGGGTGTGCGCTGGAGGTACTTGGGGAGTTCCTGCTGGGCCTGCTTGAAGTGCGGAGCCGTGACGTGCGCCTCCGCGGCGTCGTCGTCGAAGGCCTCCACCAGCACATAGGTGTTCGGATCCTCGATCGACCGCGACCAGTCGAACCACTTGTTGCCGGGCTCGGCGCGCGTCGCCTCGGTGAATTCGCGTGACAACTCGGGCCACTCGTCGGCGTATTCGGGTTTGATCGGGAACTTCACGACGATGAGGATCATGACTCGACCCTAGCTCCACACCGGCGGGCCGACCGTCGCAGATTGCGACTGGGACGGCTGTCCCAGAATCGGTCACAAAGTGTCACGACCGGAGGCTGGGATTCACGAGACCCCGGTCGCAGCAGCGCCTAGAGTGTGAAACAGACAACAATTGTCCTCACTTCAGGCTGCAACGGAGGCACCATGCCGGACATCACCAAGTTCTACATCGACGGCCAGTGGGTCGAGCCCGCAGAGCTCAACCTCATCGACGTCATCAACCCGGCCACCGAGAAGTCGGCCGGTCAGGTCGCCATCGGTGGTGCCGCCGACGTCGACGCCGCGGTCGCCGCCGCCCGCCGGGCTTTCGTCACCTGGGGGCAGACCACCGTCTCCGAGCGTCTCGAGGTGCTCAACCGGATCATCGCCGAATACCAGAACCGCATGGGCGACCTCGCCGCCGCGGTCACCGAGGAGATGGGCTCGCCGGTCGGCCTGACCAATGCCGCGCAGGTGCCCATCGGTCTCGGCCACCTGATGACCGCCGCCGCCCAGCTCCCGGAATACAAGTTCGTCGAGGATCGCGGCAGCTCGCGCATCGCCAAGGAGCCGATCGGCGTCTGCGGTTTCATCACCCCGTGGAACTGGCCGCTCAACCAGGTCATGTGCAAGGTCGCCCCGGCCCTGGCCACGGGCTGCACCATGGTCCTCAAGCCGTCGGAGGTCGCACCGTTCAGCGCGGCGATCGTCGCCGAGATCTTCGACGCCGCGGGCGTGCCCGCGGGCGTGTTCAATCTCGTCAACGGTGACGGCCCCGGCGTGGGCGCCGCTCTGGCGAGCCACGAGGGCATCGACATGATCTCGTTCACCGGTTCCACCCGTGCCGGTATCGAGGTCGCCAAGACCGCTGCGCCGACCGTCAAGCGCGTGGCCCAGGAGCTCGGCGGCAAGAGCCCGAACATCATCCTCGACGACGACGACTTCGCGAAGAACGTCGCCGGCGGCATCGCGACGATGATGATGAACTCGGGACAGTCCTGCAATGCTCCGAGCCGGATGCTCGTCCCCGCGAGTCGCGTCGACGAGGTCGCCGAGATCGCCAAGGGCGTCGCCGCCGAGCTCACCGTCGGCGATCCCACCACCGACGTGAAGCTGGGGCCGGTCGTCTCCGAGGCGCAGTTCGACAAGATCCAGGGCCTCATCGAGCGCGCCGTCGCCGACGGTGCCACCGCGGTCGTCGGCGGTGCCGGCCGTCCCGAGGGTCTCGAGACCGGTTACTACGTGAAGCCGACCGTCTTCACCAACGTCACCAACGACATGGAGATCGCCCGCACCGAGGTGTTCGGCCCCGTCCTCGTGGTCATCGCGTACGACTCGATCGACGAAGCGGTCAAGGTCGCCAACGACACCGAATACGGCCTCGCCGGCTACGTGTCGGGCAAGGACGTCGACGAGGTCCGCCGCATCGGATCGCAGATCCGCGCAGGCTCGATCTCGCTCAACGGCGCCCAGCTCGACCCGAGCGCACCGTTCGGCGGTTACAAGAAGAGCGGCAACGGACGCGAGTGGAGCGACTACGCCTTCGACGAGTTCCTCGAGGTGAAGTCGCTGCTCGGCTTCGGCGCCTGAGGGCGTAGACCTCTCGTACACCCGGTGACGCCGCCGGGCATTCCTGATCGGAGTGCCCGGCGGCGGCGTCGAGCGGTCCCGCCGCGCGGGTCGCGGCACGAGCGGTGGCCGAATCCGATATCTCGCAAGTCCGGACAGAGCTTCGCGAACGTCTTACGCTGGCCGAACGACTTCGACCGCGGCGGCTCGATGCCCCGCGGTCGATTCCACATCTTTCGGGGGAAGAGCGTCCACGTGACGCAAACGGGGGGACAGTGTTTCGAGTTCTTCGCGCGGCGGCTGCCGCGTGTCTGGTGGTTGCGTGCCCGGTGGTTCTGACTCTGGCCGCCACGCCTGCGGTCGCGGCGCCCGCCGAGTCGCGCATCGTGTCGGTGGCGCAGGAGTCACCCACCCGCGCAGCGGTCTGGGTCTACTCGGCGGCGATGTCCAAGAAGATCAAGCTGTTCGTCCTGACGCCACGAGTCAAGACCGGGCCCCGGCCGACGCTCTACCTCCTCGACGGGGCGGGTTCGCGCGGCAACGACAGCGGCTGGCGCGGAGCCGGCAACGTCGATGAGTTCTTCGGCGACAAGGACGTGAACGTCGTGCTCCCGACAGGTGCGTACGGGAGCCAGTACGCCGACTGGGAGCGCCGGGACCCACGGGTGGGCCGACCCATGTGGGAGACGTTCTTGACCAAGGAACTTCCGCCGCTCATCGACGCGCGCTTCGAATCCGATGGTTCCCGGGGTATCGCCGGCGTCTCGATGGGTGGACAGGCGGCGTTCACGATCGCCTCCCGCACCCCGGCGCTGTACCGCGCGGTGGCCTCGATCAGTGGCTGTCCACCGGTGTCCTCGCCGCAGGGCGAGACCTACGTCCGGGCGACACTCGCCCGCGGCGGGGCGAACGCGGACAATCTGTGGGGAACGGTCGGGTCCCGGGGCTGGCGTGACCACGATCCCGCGCTCCGTCTGGACAGCCTCCGCGGGAAGGCCCTCTACCTGTACTCCGGCGCGGGCCGCCTCGGACCCGCCGACATCAAGCGCGACGTGACACCCGAAGAAGGCCTGTACCAGGTGGTGCTTGCCGCGTCATCGGCCTTCGAGATCGCGACCAGCGACTGTTCGCGCCGGTTCGCCGGGCAGTTGCGGCGCGCGGGCCTGCCCTTCACCGACGCCTTGCAGGACGTCGGAACCCACCATTGGTACTACTGGGAGAAGGAACTCCCCAACATGTGGAAGGCCATCGCGCCGGCCCTGTGAGGGGAATCCCGGTACATACGTATCCCCTTGTCCGCGTGGCTACGATCGGCGCATGCAGATCCCCGTCGTGTCCGACACCGGCCCCGTCCTCGACGCCGAGGTGTTCGGCGAGGGCGAACCGCTCCTGCTCATCGGCGGCATGTCCGCACACCGCGGGATGTGGACCGACGAGCTCCTCGACGAGTTGACGCCGCACTTCTCGGTTGCCGTCTACGACCACCGGGGCATCGGGGCGAGCAGTCGCGCCGAGGGGCCGTTCACCATCGCCGACCTGGCCGACGACGCCCGCGGAATCCTCGACGGACTCGACTGGGACAGCGCCCACGTCCTCGGTACCTCCATGGGCGGCATGATCGCGCAGGAACTCGCCCTCGCCGCCCCGGACCGCGTGCGCAGTCTCGTCCTCGGGTGCACCACCGCGGGTGGCCCCGGAGCCATCGGCGCGCCCGGCGCGATCCGCCTCGTCGAGGCGATCTCCTCCCGCGACGCCACGCGCGTCGCCCGCACCGCGTTCGAGGTCAATCTGTCGCCCGGGTACACCGCCCACACCGGGGCGTTCGACCGTTTCGTGTCGATGTCGACGCAGCGCCGCGTGCCGTCGGCCGTCGTCGCGTGGCAGGCGGGCGCATGCGCGGGACACGACACCCGCGACCGGATCGGATCACTCACCATGCCGACCGCGGTCATCCACGGGGACGTCGACGAGGTGATCGCGGTCGCCGAGGGCGAGCGTCTGGCCGATCTCATCCCGCAGGCGACCCTGACACGGTGGGCCGGCGTCGGGCACATGTTCTGGTGGGAACGTCCGGGCGACACCGCCGAGGTCGTCAGGAAAATTGCCCGAGAAAATCCGTCGGGCCGGTAACACCGGTCCCCTCTCCGAACGACATCCCTGACATCGGCACCGTGTGATCGGACGGCCGCGTATGTCAGGAGCTCCATGTCGCACTCGCACAGCGAACCGCCCGTTCCCTCCACCCCCGCGGGCCAGACGCCCGAGTCGCCGCGCAGATTCTCACCTCGACGCCGAGTCCTCACCGGCATCTCGGTGGTCGTGATCCTCACCCTCGGCCTGTTCGGGGCGAGCACGCTGCTCAACTCGTCGAACACCGCAAGCGCCTTGCGCGGGCATCCCGAGGTCCTGCGACCGGGGTGTACCTGGGACAAGTCGGGCAACTACGTCCAGAACTGCAAGGTGTGGTCGGAGTCGCAGAAGCGCGAGGTGATCGTCCAGATCCGCGCCTCGAGCGGCAGCGACAGCGGCGTCTACCTGCTCGACGGCATGCGGGCCAGCGAGACCCGCTCGGCGTGGACCACCGATGTCCAGGCCGCCAAGGTCTACGACGCCAAGGCCGACACCACCCTGGTGATGCCGGTGGGCGGCGCGTCGTCGTTCTACACCGACTGGGACGGCGGCGCCGGTGACAAGAACACGATCATCAAGCAGGAGACGTTCCTGACCTCGGAGCTGCCGGGCTACCTCGAACGCGAGTTCGGCGTGGCACGCAACAACAACGCGATCATCGGACTGTCGATGTCCGGCGGACCGGCGGTGACCCTTGCCGAGCGCCACCCGGAACAGTTCAAGGTGGTCCAGGCGATGTCGGGTTACTACCAGACCGACAACCCGGTCGGCGCCCTCGGCGTCATGGCCACTCAGACGATGGTCTCGAACTACGTCAACGGCGTCGTGAACATGTGGGGCGCGCCGGGAAGTACCCGCTGGACCGACAACGACCCGTCGAAGAACCTCACCCAGTTGGCCGACAACGGCCAGGTCCTCATCATCTCCTCGGGCAACGGATTCCTGTCCCCCTCGGAGATGGCCAAGCTGTCGCCGCAGGACCAGCTCAGCGCGATGGCACTCGAGATCCTGTCCGCGGTGTCGACCGTGCTCATGCAGCTGCAGGCGAAGCAGGCCGGCGTATCGGTGATCTCGTTGCCGAACTACGGCGGCCACACCTGGGAGAACTGGGGACGGGCCCTCGGCGACGGTAAGGACCACGTGCTGACCACGCTGCGCAACAACCCGCCGGTGACCGCGAAGACGACGGTCGTCTCCGCCTCGGGCGAACCCGATCCCGAGGCACCCGCGAAGGTGACCCTCGCGGCGAAGAAGGCAGCCGAGGAATCGCCGGCCCTCGACCTCTTCGGTCTGTCCGCCACGGACTCCTCCGCATCCGAATCCGCTTCGGAGTCGGCGTCCTCTGCCGCCGAGTCCTCGTCGGCCGAGTCGTCCTCATCGGAGTCCTCGTCGGCCGGACTCGCTCCGTCCGCGGTCTCGGGGTCGGAGTCGGTGGACGCGACCGCCCCGGAGTCCAGCACCGAGACCAGCGCGCCGAATGCACCGCGGCTCGCCCCCAGGGGTCCGGGCTCGTCGGCCCCCAGCAGCTCGAGCACCACCCCGGTTCCGTCTCGCTGAACCCACTCCACGCTCGCCGTTTCCCTACCCGCTCACCGAAATCGGGTGAGCGGGTACGGGACAGGTGAGCGACCGGTCCTCGACGGCCCGATCTGCTGCTAGCGTTCAGCCATGACCGCCGCCGACCACGATCTCGCCGATCTCGTCGGCGTCGACACGACCGTCGTGGTCCTGGCCTCCGGAGCGATCCTCGTCTGGGCGCTCGCGCTGGGTGTGTGGAAATACCACGGCATCCGCACCTCGCCGGAGCGGACGGCGCACGTGTACGTCGACATCGCGCATCGGGCGGCACTGATGTACTCGTTCGCCACCCTCGTGCTCGCGGCACTGGTCGCGCTCAGCGCCTTTCCGACGGCCGTCAACGTGATCGCGGCCGCGGTCCCGATCGTCTTCTTCGTCGGCGCGATCGCCGCGTACTGCGTCCACGGGGCCCTGCGGGACACCACGAATCAGTTCGTCGATCCGACGCGCGGCACCTACCTGTTCATGCTCGCGCTCATCGTCGGCGAGATCGGCGGCGTACTGGTCCTGGTGGCCGGTGTGCTGGTGCGAGTCGCGTGAGGGGTGCTCCGCGGCTCACCGGTCCGCGGTGTGGCCGCGCAACCACGTCGTGACCGCGTCGAGCACCACCTGCCGCTCGGGCTCGTTGAAGATCTCGTGGAACAGGTCGTCGTAGATCACGAGCGTCTTGTCCGCCGACCCGGCGAGTCGCTCGACGAGTTCGCTACCGCGCGGATCGGTGAGCGCGTCCTCGCTGCCGTGCATCACCAGGACGGGCACCTGCAACGACGGTAGGCGCTCGGGAAACGACCGCATGGTGCCGATCATCGCGCCGCCGAGTCCGGCCGGGATCTTGCCGCGCGTCACGAGCGGATCGGCGTCGTAGGCGGCGACGACGGCCGGGTCCCGGGAGATGCTCGACGAGCTCAGCTCGGTGGTGGGCAACCCCGGTGCGATCCGTCCGATCAGCGGCGCGAATCGCACGGCCAGGTCGGGCAGGTCGTCGCCGGGCAGAACGGCGGCGCCCGACAGGATCAGACCGTCGAGCTTGTCCTGGTGATCGAGCGCGTAATCGAGGGCGATGCACCCGCCCATGCTGTGCCCGATCAGAAACGTCGGGACGCTTCCGTCGGCGACGTGGGCGAGGACGGTGTCGAGGTCGTCGGTGAAGTCGGCGAACCGGCGTAGCCGAAGGCGCTTGCCACCCGACCGTCCGTGACCGACATGGTCCGGGATGGCCACCAGGTAACCCTCGTCGACGAGCCGCTCGGCCACATGCAGATATCGCCGACCGTGCTCGGCGAGACCGTGCACCACGACGACGACGCCGCGCGGACTCTCCTGGGGCCGATGGATGTCATAGACGATGGTGTGCCCGTGCCGACCGCGAAAACTGTGTTCTTCCGGTGTCATTCCCTGATCTCGTTTCGATGTTCAGCGCCAGCCGAGCCGGGCGACCACGGACTTGCCCGCCGACTCCAGGGCGCCCAGCGGCTTGAGGGCGGTTTCGCCGATACCGACGAGCGCCTCGACCCGTCCGACGACGCGCTCGAGCCGGCCGACGATGTCGGACATGCGGTCGACGGTGGCGTCGACCTGGTCCAGGGTCCCCGAGAGGCGCACGAGCGTCGAGTCGAGTTTCGCGATGGTCGAGTTCAGTCCGTCCAGCGTCGGTCCGAGTCCGTCGAGGGTCTCGCCCATGTCGGCGAGGATGCCCTCGAGTTGTTCGACGGTCACATCGGCATTGAGTGCGGCCTGCGCCAGCTTCTTGATGCGCTGACGTTCCGGCGGTCTCGGTGATGCGTGCTCGCCCCTGTCGGCCATGGGGTGGATTATGGCCCATCCGGGCCGCGCCGGGTGCCGGGTCGGGCGAACCCTTCGAGGCTCGTCGCCATCGCTCCTCGCACCACAGGAGCAGCGGGGCGGCGGTCGTGACCTGACAAGCTCTCGTGACCGACAGACCCTCACGCGAGCTGCGGGGCGACCTCCGAGGCGACCAGCTCGAGGTGGTCGAGGTCCGACAGATCCAGGGTCTGCAGATACATGCGTGTGACGCCCAGCTCACCGTAGGTCGCGATCTTCGCGGCCACCTCGTCCGGCGTTCCCGCAGCCCCGTTCTCGCGCAGCTCCTCCGGCTCCCGGCCGATGGCCTCCGCCCGGCGCCGGAACTCGGCTTCGTCGCGGCCGCAGCACAATACGAGCGCCGCGGAGTAGGTGAGGGACGCGGGGTCGCGACCCGCGTCCAGACACGCCGTGCGGACGCGTCCGATGAGATCACCGGCGACGTCGAGGGGTTGGAACACGACATTGAACTCGTCGGCGAAACGCGCCGCCAGCGCGGGTGTCCGCTTCTTGCCGCTGCCTCCGATGATGATCGGCGGGCGCGGACTCTGCACGGGTTTGGGCAGGGCCGGTGACCGCGAGAGGTGAAAGTGCTTGCCCTCGTAGTCGAACTCGTCACCCAGCGGGGTCTGCCAGAGCCCGGTGATGATCTCGAGGTTCTCCTCGAGGCGGTCGAACCGCTCCTTCAACGGCGGGAACGGAATCCCGTACGCCTCGTGCTCGCGCTCGTGCCAACCCGTCCCGATCCCCAATTCGACACGGCCACCGCTCATCTGGTCGACCTGGGCGACCGCGATCGACAACGGTCCGGGCAGGCGGAAAGTGGCCGACGACACAAGGGTCCCCAACCGGATGCGTGAGGTCTCGCGGGCCAGGCCGGCCAATGTGATCCACGCGTCGGTGGGTCCGGGTAGGCCGTCGCCGCCCATGCCGGTGAAATGGTCGGAACGGAAGAATGCGTCGTAACCCAGTTCCTCGGTCGCCTTGGCGACGGTGAGCAGGTCGTCGTAGGTCGCACCCTGCTGGGGCTCGGTGAAGATTCTCAGCTGCACGTTTTCAACCTACGCCGAGTGGGCACACCTCCGATGGCGAGGCGGCGTCCGGCCGGACCCCATCCGGCCCGACGGCCATTCCGAATCGCTCCACGCACGACACCGTTCCTCGACAAAGGAGTTCCATCATGAAGACGGTCACTCGCACAGCACTTGGATTCGTCGTCGCAGCCGCAGGTGCGACCGCGGTATCGCTCGCAGCCGCACCGTCCGCGAGCGCAGCACCCACCATCTGTCCGGCGCTGCCCGGACAGTCCGCGTCGGCGGACTCCTGCAGTGCGGAATCCGGCCCGTCCGGACTCGCACTGGCCATCACCGACAACGGCGGCATCGCCTCCTCCACCGCCGACAACTTCGCCGGACCCGCGGCGATCGCCCTCGGCCCCGGCGCGACGGTCACCATGGACGGAATACGCCCCGGACTCGCCATCGGTATCGCTGGGCCCGGCGGCGAAGTCGTCGTCGATGGCAAGAACGGGCCGACCTGCAAGGGACCGGCATTCGCGGGCGACTTCCAGACCTTCAAGGGCTGCCTGTCCTGACGCCGCTCCCCTTCCGCCACAGGGATTTTCAGCGCAGCCGCCCTGCTCCCTGAGGGTGTGCGATTCTTTCGGATCAGGGCTTTGCGCGTCAGGACAGCAGCCCGCGCACGTATGCGGCCTGACCGATGTGCTGGGTGTCGTCGTCGATCACGCTGAGGAGTCGTACGCCCAGCGTGACCGGCGGGTCCCAGTTCCGGTCGACGATGCGATCGAGATCTGAATCGGTCAGCGCGTCGATGTAGTCGACGCTCACCGCGTGGGTTGCGTCGTAGTAGTCACGGAGCAGGCCTGCGTCGTCGACGATCACCCGTGCCGCCTCGTCGGCGGATTGCCCGTACCCGATCTCCGCCGGGGAGAACGGGAGACCGAAGCGGTCGGCCCATCCACCCGTCGTCCAGACCTCGTCGGACCCGGCCACGTCGGCGACGTGGGAGTCCTGCACGCGGGTCAGATGCCACACGAGCCAGGCGATCGTGTTGGCACCGGGTGCCGGTGCGGTGTTCAACAGCTCAGACGTGGCCCCGTCGAGAACGGCGTGAACGTTCTCGGCAACTCGTCCGAGACCGTCGAGCAAGACCTCTGAAGATCGCATGGAGCAAGTTTAGGTTCGCCGTGGGCACAACGATGGCTACTCCCTCGATCCGGCAGCATCATTCCTCCGGTGTCAGAACCGAACACCCCCCGCAAGATCCGTTTCAACGCCTTCGACATGAACTGCGTTGCGCACCAGTCGCCCGGACTGTGGCGTCACCCCGACGACCGGTCGCGGAACTACAACACCATCGACTACTGGGTTGACCTCGCCCGACTGCTGGAGACCGGCGGATTCGACGGCCTGTTCATCGCCGATGTCCTCGGCACCTACGACGTGTACGCCGGCAACGACGAAGCCGCGATCCGCCAAGGTGCGCAGATCCCCGTGAACGACCCGCTGCTGCTGGTCTCGGCGATGGCGCACGCCACCGAGCACCTCGGCTTCGGGGTCACCACCGGCACCGGTTTCGAGCATCCCTACCCGTTCGCCCGCCGTCTCTCGACGCTGGATCACCTCACCCGCGGCCGGATCGGCTGGAACGTCGTCACGGGTTATCTCCCTGCCGCGGCCCGCAACATGGGCGCCGACGACCAGCTCGAGCACGACGAGCGCTACAACCAGGCCGACGAGTACCTGACCGTGCTGTACAAGCTGTGGGAGGGTTCGTGGGAGCGCGATGCGGTGCTCCGGGATCGTGAGGCGGGCATCTTCGCCGACCCGGCCCGGGTCCACCACATCGGTCATCGCGGCAAGCATTTCACCGTGCCGGGAATCCATCTCGCCGAGCCCTCGCCACAGGGTTCGCCGGTCATCTACCAGGCCGGCGCCTCGCCGCGCGGTCGCCGCTTCGCCGCGGAGAACGCGGAGGCGATCTTCGTCGCCGCGCCGACCAAGGCCATCCTGCGCGACGTCGTGAGCAAGGTGCGCGACGAACTGGTCCTCGCCGGGCGCGACCCGTACGACGCGAAGATCTACACGCTGCTGACGATCATCACCGATTCGACACCGGAGGCCGCCCGCGCCAAGGCCGCGGAGTACCAGTCCTACGCCAGCGCAGAGGGCGCACTGGTCTTCATGTCGGGATGGATGGGCATCGACCTGGCCGGTTACGAGATCGACGAACCGATCGGCAACGTGCACAGCAATGCCATCCAGTCGGCGGTGGCCGCGTTCCAGCAGGCCAGCGACACCGGCGAGGAATGGCGCGTGCGCGACATCGCGGCGTGGGGCGGCATCGGCGGGATGGGGCCCGTCCTGATCGGCTCCGGGGACGAGGTGGCCGAAGCCCTGCAGGACTGGGTGACCGAGACCGACGTCGACGGCTTCAACGTCGCCTACGCGGTCACACCCGGATCGTTCGAGGACATCATCACCCACGTGGTACCGGCCCTCGAGCGACGCGGGCTCTACGACCGGTCCTATGTCCCGGGAACCCTGCGCCACAAGCTCTTCGGGCGCGGAGATCAATTGCCCGAGAACCATCGCGGGTCGACCTACCGGGTCGGCGGGGTCAACTCGACCATCGACGATTCGATTCGGGTCACCGGCGCCGGGAGCGGAGCGAGCGGGCCGAATGTCACCGGCGCCGGGAGCGGAGCGAGCGGGCCGAATGTCACCGGCGCCGGGAGCGGAGCGAGCGGGCCGAATGTCACCGGCGCCGGGCGCGGAGCGGAACTGATCGGCGCGGCAGAGGGGAAACTCCGGTGATCGAGGTAGTGGGGCTGACCAAGGTGTTCGGGGTCGGTTCGCCCGATCCGACGACGGTTCTCGACGAGGTCGACTTCACCGTCGATGCCGGTGAGATCTTCGCTGTCGTCGGCCCGTCGGGGGCGGGCAAGAGCACCCTGGCCCGGTGTCTGAACCTGCTGGAACGCCCGACGTCGGGAAGGGTCGTCGTGAACGGTGAGGATCTCACCGCGCTGGGCACCTCGGGTCTTCGCGATGCCCAGCGCCGGATCGGAACAGTGTTCCAGTCGGCGAGTCTGCTGTCCCGCCGCACGGCGGCGCAGAATGTCGCACTGCCTCTCGAATATCTCGGTGCGACAAAGCGGTCGACCGCGTCGAGGGTCGGTGAGCTGCTCGACCTGGTCGGCCTCGCCGACAAGGCCGACCGGTACCCGCATCAGCTGTCCGGCGGTCAGCGACAGCGCGTCGGCATCGCGCGGGCGCTGGCACTCAAACCGTCGGTCCTCCTGTCCGACGAGGCGACGTCGGGTCTGGATCCCGCGGCCACGGACACGTTTCTGCGACTCCTCACCGACGTGCGGGACGAACTGGGCCTCGCGGTGGTGTTCATCACCCATGAGATGGACACGGTCGTGCGCGTCGCCGACACTGTCGGCCGACTCGACCGTGGCCGCATCGTCGAACACGGCCGGCTGGAGCAACTCGTCCTGGACCCGGATTCCGTTCTGGGGCGCGCATTGCGACCGCGTGGCCCGAGCGCCGAGCCGGCGTCGGCCGAGACCCCGGTCTCGGTTGTCTACAACTCCTCGACGGTTCCCGCGGACTGGCTGACGCGCCTGGGCAAGCGCCTCGACCTCTCGATCTCGGTTCTCGGCGCCAACGTCCAGACCATCGACGGGACCGTCTTCGGCGACCTCACCGTGTCGGTGCCGACCGGGCACGCGGCGGCGTTCATCGGCGCCGCGGGCGAGTTGGGCCTGGCTGCAGGGCTTCTCACCGAGGCCACCGTCCAGGGCGGCGCCGGCGAGGAGACACCGGGCGCCTCCGGCACCAAGACAGAGAGCGCCTCCGGCACCAAGGGCGCGGAGGTGGCCGCGTGAGCACCACATACTCGGCGAACATCACGGTGCCGCTCGACGAGATCCCCGACCTGCTCATCCCGGCGGCGATCGACACGGTCCTGATGGTGAGCATCGTGATGGTCGTCGTCCTGGTGGTGGGCGTGCCACTGGGCGCGCTCATCCACAATCTCGCTCCCGGTGGGCTTTTCGCGAGGCGGTCGCTGCACACTCCCCTGTCGTGGGTCATCAGCATCGGGCGTTCGTTGCCCTTCCTGGTGCTGATGACGGCGATCATCCCGTTCACCCGCCTCATCACCGGCACCAACATCGGTATCGCCGCGGCGGTGGTCCCGATGTCGATCGCCGGAATCGCCTTCTTCACACGCATTGTCGAGAATTCGCTCCGGTCGGTCCCGGCGTCGACCATCGACGTCGCACGCGCCTCCGGCGGTTCCAATGCGCAGGTCATCTGGAAGGCACAGGTTCCCGAGGCACTGCCGAGCATCGTGGGCGGTCTGACGATCAACACGATCGCGATGATCGAGTACTCCACCATCGCCGGCACGATCGGCGCGGGCGGACTCGGCTACGTCGCGGTCACCTACGGATACCAGCGATTCGACCAGGGGGTGATGGTCGCCACCATCATCGTGCTCATCGTGACGGTGGCGATCATCCAGGTCGCGGGCGACGCGCTCGCCCGCAGCCTCAACCCGGTCACATCCCGCCGGGTCAATCACTGACCCGGACAACCCCATTCGCACACCGCACCTTGCTCACTCCCTGAGGTGCGTCACACGCGCGACCCATCCACACCCGAAAGGCCACCACCCATGACATAGGACACCGGAGCCACCACCGGCACCTCGCCGGCTTCTCCCGGAACACCCTCTCCCCCTGGCGATTCCGGGATCGAGATCTCGACCCGACGACGCTGGCCGCTGATCGTCGGCGCACTGGTCGTGGTCGCCGTCATCGCCGCGGTGATCGGCTGGCGCTTCCTCGGTTCGGACTCGACGTCCCCGAACGAGACCGCCGGTGCGACACTGACCGTCGTCACCGCCGAGGGCAACGCCTCTGAGCAGGCGCTGGTCGAGTTCATCGCTGACGAGGTCGCACCCCGGTACGACATCAAGGTCGCGTTCAAGGGCCTGTCCGACTCCACGACGCTCAACCGCGCGGTCAGCGACGGGGAGGTCGCCGGCACCGTCTATCAGCACAAGCTGTGGCTGTCGCAGGTCCTCGAGGCCAATCCGGACTTCCAGGAGGAAGCCGCGACCCCGGTCTTCCGCTGGGGATTCGGGATCTGGTCGGACAAGTACCGGAATGTTGCCGACCTGCCGCAGAACGCCCGGGTGTCCCTGTACTCCGATCCCGCCAACGAGGCCCAGGGACTGTGGCTGCTCGAGCGCGCCGGACTGATCACGCTCAAGCCCGGTGTGGACAAGTGGAAGGCTACCCAGAAGGACATCGCGACGAACCCGCGCAACCTGCAGTTCGTCCTGCTCGATTTCGCCGCCCAGTCGCGCTCGCTCGCCGACCTCGATGCGACCGTCGGCTACACCGAGTACTACCTCGCCGCGAACATCGACATCGCCAAGCAGATCTATGCTCCGCCCGCTCCGGACGAGTTCGCCGGGCAGCTGACCATCGGGACGAAATGGAAGGACACCGAGAACATCAAAAACCTGGTCGCCGCTTTCAAAGACCCTGCCGTACAGGAGTTCCTGCGCACCGATCCGCGGGTGAAGGGCATCCTGCTGCCCTTGTGAGCAGCAGCAGCGCCGGAGCACACGCCGTCGCCGCACCCGGGTCGCCCATCGCGACCCGGGTGCGGTACGCATAGGCTCACCGCGTGAGCCGCACACATCACGGGCACGGTCACGCGCATTCGCTGTCCGACATCAGCCACACGCTCTCGCCGTTCGCCCGATGGTTCGTCATCGGAACGCTCGCGGTGACCGCGATCGCGGTCGCCGTCGGGATGGTCGTCCTGTGGCCGTCGGACTCCGAGCACCCGATCCCCACCCAGTTCCGGTCCGCCGACGGCGGGCCGATCACGACGGTCGACGGCGAGATCGTGGACCAGTTCCATGCGAACTGCCTCAACTCGGTGGCCGGGTCGGTGCTCGAGACCGCCGACATCCCGGTGAACCCGGTCCCGGGCGGACCGTGCATCCTCAACGCGGTCCGGTTCTCCTCCGGCGAAGCAGCCGGTCAGTACACGGTGTTGGAGATCCCGACGAACCGGGCGCAGGCCGGATCGGGGCCCGACACCGTTGCACCCGCGGCCGGCACCCTCGACGACCCGCAGGCCGGGCAGCCGACGCTGAACGTCGGGGACGGCATCCGGCTCTCGACCGTCCCCGGACCCGACGGCAACCGGTACACCTTCTTCGACTTCCAGCGTGGCTCGGCGATCATCTTCTGGGCCGTGCTGTTCATCGCCGCGATCGTGCTGGTGGCGGCGTGGCGCGGCTTCCGCTCGATCATCGGCCTGGCGATCGCCTTCGGAATCCTCACGGTGTTCACCCTGCCGGCCATCCTCGACGGGGCGTCGCCGGTCGCGGTGGCGATGGTCTCGTCGGCGGCGATCCTGTTCGTGGTCCTCTACCTCGCGCACGGGGTGAGCTTGCGGACGAGTTCGGCTCTCCTCGGGACGCTGACTTCCCTTCTCCTCGCCGGCTTTCTGAGTTGGCTCGCCATCCGGACGATGAACCTCACCGGCCTGTCCGGCGATCAGACCACCAATCTGCAGGTGTACCAGGGCAACATCTCGGTCAGCGGCCTCCTGCTCGCCGGGTTCATCATCGGCACCCTCGGCGTGCTCAACGACGTCACGATCACCCAGGCCTCCGCGGCGTTCGAACTGGCCGCGGCCGGCGAACCCTCTCGATTGGCGACCTTCAGCGCCGCGATGCGCGTGGGTCGCGACCACATCGCCAGCACGGTGTACACCCTCGTCTTCGCCTACGCGGGCAGTGCCCTACCGCTGATGCTGTTGTTCTCGGTGGCCCAGCAACCGCTGGGCGGACTGCTCACGACCGACGTCGTCGCGGTGGAGCTGGCCCGGTCCTTCGTCGGCGGTATCGCGATCGCGCTGTCGGTTCCGTTGACGACGGCCATCGCCGCCGCGCTCACCACTCCGGCGGGCGCGGCACGGACGACCGCCGCGCACGCCGCGGCCGGATGACGGTCAGCACCTGCCCTTCGGCAGGTCGGCCAGATTCTTGCCGAGCCAGTTGCCCAGGCGCGTCAGCATCTTGGTGCCATCGGTGAACGACCCGCTACGCGGTATCGCGGCCATCGACACCGCCACCTGACCGCCGGTCGTGCTGATGATGCCCAGCTGGCGGACGAGGTGCGCCGACGATTTCGACGTCGCCGGACCCCACCCGCCCTTGACCGCGGTCACCGCACCCTGATTGCGTCCCACCTTCGCGATGCCCCATTGCTGATTCGGGGCGACCCCGCTCATCAGCCGGACGATGTGCTCGCTGCCGGGGAGGCACGGCAGGTGGGCACCGAAGATCGCCTGGTCGCGCAATGCCCACGACGTGTGTCCGGGGTACGACGGCGGGTTGTCGACCTCGGAGGACACATGTGTCCGGACATCGTGACCTTCGCGCAGGACTGCGCTGACGGCATCGACGGAAGCCTGTCCGCCACCGAGCACCCCCCACAGCTCGCCGGCGGCGTCGTTGTCGGAGAACGTGATCGCCTTGTCCTCCATCGCGGCGACCGCCGGCCCGCGCTCGCGTTGCGCGGCCAGCGAGACCGGGACCTTCATCGTCGACCACGCGCGCCCCGATTTGAGCGATCCGAGGGATATGACCTCATCGCCGCCAACCGGCACGATCGCGATCCCGAGCTGTCCGGGCAACGACTTCCGCATCGACTTCGTCAAGGCGGCATAGCTCCTCGCCAGCTTCTTGTCGAGCGGCTCGGGCGGTTTGAACCACGTCGCGAAGGGCTCCGGCAACGGCGGCAGCACGGGGAGCGGTATCGCCGTCGCCGAGCCCGCACCGATCACGACCGACATCGCAACCGCGCAGAACACCACGCCGATCCTTGTCACAACTTTCACAATTGTCTCCTGAGTCACTCCAGTCACATGAGCCTAGGGTGGTTCGGGAGCATGGACCAGGCTGTATACCCAATCGGAACCTTGCTGCGACCGGTGTCACATCTGACCACCGGAGACGTCAGGCGGGGCAGCGACCGCGCGGAAGGGCGGCCAGGTTCGTGTCGAGCCAGTTGGCCACCGAGTTCAGCGCCGCGATCCCGCCGGACATCGAGCCCCCGACCGCGCTCATGGCCACCGCGGTTCGTTGGCCGTCGCGAAAGGAGAGGATTCCGATCTGTCGGACGAGGTATCCGTCGGTCATCCCGGGACCCCAGCCGCCCTTGACTGCGGTCGCGCGCGGTGCCGGCATGATCTCGATGCCCCACTGCTGGTTTCCGGACACCCGGCCCATGAGCGCGACCACGTTCCGCGCACCGGCGATGCACGGCAGTCCAGCGGTGAAGGTCGCCGCGTCGGGCAACGACCACACGGTCTGCCCGAAGACGGTGAAGCCCGCACGACGCTGCGTCGCCGGGACCACCGTCGTGGAGTCGCCACCATCACGCAGCACCGCCGTCACCGCGCCGGCCGCGGCCTGTCCGCCGCCGAGCGAGGACCAGAGGCTTTCGGCAGCGGCGTTGTCGGAGTCGACGATCGCGGCGCGCGCCGCCGGACTCGGGCCGTTGGCGCGTTCCGCAGCCACGGCCAGCGGAACCTTGATCGTCGACCAGGCCACCCTGGGCATGTCGTCACCGAGCGTCAGCGCCGGGACGACCTGCCCGCCGACGGGTGCGATCGCGATACCGACGGTCAGTCCCGTCGACGCCGCGACCTTCCCGAATGCGGCGGCCAGTCCCCCGTACGACGCACGTGGGACCGTCGGCGACGAGGCCGGCGCGTTCGGGCCGGGCCCGGCGGATATCGATACAGACGAGTCCGCGGTCACCGTCACGGTGACCGGGTCGATGGGCTCCGGATCGGGGTCGCCCGCGCATCCCGCGAGGAGCGCAATGGCGCCGAGTACGACGATCCCTCGGGTCCTCAGAGTCGGCGTGTGTCGTGACAACCGGTCGGCGATCCCCATCAGTAGATGTGCACCACAGCGTCATTGCCTCCACGGCACGCGACGATCGCGCCCTCGGGTACACAGTTCATCGCATAGGCCTGGCCGGTGACCGGGCTGATCGCGACGACCACGCGCGGCGCCCGCGCGGCACCGGAACTCGCATACGCGTCGCGGACCGCGAACGCGAACGGGCAACTGGTCACCGGCGAACCGATCCCGACCGTCGCATCGCACGGGCTCGAACCCGGTGGCGGTGCGGCCGGGGCGGCGGGTGCCGGCGGTACGTTCTGGACGGTCGGCGGGGGTGCGACCGTCTCTGTCACCGTGGGCGTCGTCGGTTCGTCGTCGGCCCGGGTCGTGGTGTCGTCGCCCGAGCCCGCGATCAGGACCCCGCCGAGGACGGCGAGTCCGACGAGAGCCACCCCGATCAGCGCGATGAGGACCGGAATAGCTGCCGAGCGCCGCCGTGGCGGTGGATATGCGGGCGGATATCCCGATGGTCCGTACGCCGAGGCGCCGGCGTAAGGACCCGAAAAGTCCGATGGACGCCCACGATCGGGACCCACGGGGTACTGAGCGCCCGAGAACTGCTGCGGCCCCGCGTAATTGTGTGGCCCCGAGAACTGTTGCGGGCCGGAGAACTGCTGTGGCCCCGAGAACTGTTGCGGCCCCGAGAACTGCGTGGTCCCGGCTCCGGTCTCGGGGCCAGTCGTGTGTCGCACCAGTGTCGGCTCGTACACGGGGTCGGTGGGGGCGATGACCGTGTCGGGAGCCCGGACGACACCGGTCGGCGCTTCCGGTGGCACGGGCGGCGGATCGACGAGACCCGGCTCCGACCGGCCCGCGTCTCGAGCATCACCTCCAGCCCCCGGATCCTGCCGGCCTCCGACGAGCGCTGCGCGGGCCGCACGGGCGAGCGCGACCGCGGAATCGTGACGCGATGCGGGATCGGCCGCGAGGGCCGTGCGGATCACCCCGTCCATCGCGGGCGGCACGTCGGCGTTCACCGCGCTCGGCGACGGAGGTGGTGACAGCACCGCCGCCTTGATCGCGGCACTCACCGTCGTCGCCGGATGCGGGACCCGGCCGGTCAGACACTCGAAGAGCACACACGCCAGGGCGTAGATGTCGCTGGCCGCGCTGACCTGCGCAGCGTCGAACAGCTCCGGGGCCATGTACGCGATCGATCCGACAGCCGTACCGGCCTGGGTGAGATGGGTGTCCTCGGCGGCATGGGCGATACCGAAATCGACGAGATAGGCGAAGTCGTTGGCGCCGACGAGGATGTTCTCCGGCTTGATGTCGCGGTGCACAAGCCCCTCGGCATGCGCGGCATCGAGCGCTGCGGCCACCTGTTCGACGATCGACACGGCGCGTTCGGGGGCAAGTCGGGTGTCGCGGGTGAGCAACGCGCGCAGGTCCTCGCCGACAACCAGGCGCATGTCGATGAACAACACCCCGTCGATCTCACCCCAGTCGTGGATCGGAATGACGTGCGGTTCACCGAGGCGGGCCGCGGCATGCGATTCACGACGAAACCGCTCCTGGTACATCGGATCGTGGGCCAGCCCCGGATTGAGCAGCTTGAGGGCGACGACCCGGTCCTTTGTCGTGTCGTACGCGCGGTAGACCTCACCCATCCCGCCACGGCCCAGCAACTCGTCGAGGCGGTACGGCCCGAACTGTGTGTTGACCCGACTCCCACCCATACGCAGGAGCATATGCCCCCAATCGGACACCGTCTGTCGGCCGCTTGATCGCAACTTCCGAGGCCGGCTGTCGCGTCGTGCGCGCGGAGGTCGCCGGCGCGCATGACTACGCTGTGCGTCGTGGCGCCGTGAACTCGGCGGGACCACTTCGGCCTGCCCGCTTCGCTCCTGGCGCCAGGACGGATTCGGCCCGCCGCTTCGCTCCCGGCGCCAGGACCACTTCGGCCCGCCCGCTTCGCTCCCGGCGCCAGGCGCCCCGACCCATGTGAGGAATCACCCGGACATGTCTGCTCTGACCAAAGGCCAGAACGGCCCGTTGTCGACCCCCGATGTCGTCGTCTCCGTGGAGCTCGCGACGGCCGCCGACCTGTCGGCCCTCCTGGTGACCGACCGCGGCGTGGTCCGCACCGACGACGACTTCGTCTTCTACAACCAGCCCTTGGGACCGGGCGTCCGGCTGCAGCAGGTTCCCGGAGGTACGGCGCAACTGCACATCTCGACCGGCGCCATCCCAGCGGACATCGACGCGGTACGCGCGGTGATCACCCTCGACGATGCGTCGACGACCTTCGGGCGGTTCGCGCCGCCGGTCGCGCGGGTCGCCGACTCCGCCGGGCGCCCGCTGTACGACTTCACCGTCACCGGTCTCACCACCGAGTCCGTCGTCGTCGCGCTGGAGGTGTACCGGCGCAACGACGACTGGAAGGTCCGGGCGGTCGGTCAGGGGTACGCGGGTGGTTTCGCCGATCTCGTCCGGGACCACGGGGTCAGCGTCGACGACGAACCACAGGCGGCACCGACCCCGCCCGCACCGGTCAGCTACTCGCGTCCGTCCGCGCCCACGCCGCCCCCGGCCCCGCCACAGCCCACCGCCCCGCCGCAGCCCGCGACTGCACCGCCCTCCCCGACCCCGACCGCCTCCCCGGAGATCAGCCTCCGCAAGGGTGCGCCGGTCAGCCTGGCCAAGGGACAGCGGGTCACTCTGCGCAAGGAGGGCGGAGTGGCGCTCACCGACATCCAGATGGGGTTGGGGTGGGACCCGGTGCGCGGGGGATTCGGTCGCGGGGGCTCGATCGACCTCGACGCCTCGGTCCTCATGTTCTCGGGTGAGAAATGCGTCGAGACCGTCTACTACGGTCATCTCAACAGCAAGAGCCGCTCGATCCTGCACTCCGGGGACAACCTCACCGGCGAGGGCGAGGGCGACGACGAGGTCATCCGCGTTGCGCTGCAGTCGGTTCCACCCGAGGTCGACGCGCTGGTGTTCATCGTGACGTCCTACCGGGGCCACACATTCGAAAAGATCGAGAACGCATACTGCCGGCTCGTCGACGAGACGACATCCGCCGAGCTGGCACGCTACACACTCAAGGGCGGTATGCCGTTCACCGCGGTCGCGATGGCCGTCATCTCCCGCGACGGCGGCGAATGGAAGCTACGCGCGATCGGCGAGGGATTCAACGCGAAGACACCGAAGAAGGCCGTGTCACACGTCGGCCGCTACCTCTGACGCCGATCAGTCAGATCACGCCGTGCAGGGGCGGTTCCTCGCCGCGCAACACCCAGCGACCGATGTGCTGGTACTTCCACCGGACGGGATCGTGCAACGTGTGTGTCCGGGCGTCACGCCAGTAGCGATCGAGACCGCTTCCGGCTGCGGCGCTGCGGGTCCCACTCACCTCGAACAGCGCCGACGCCACCGGGGTGGCAACACGATCGGCCACCGCCTTGGCCGTCGCGACAGCGATCGAGGCCTCCGCGACAACGGTCGAAGAGACGGCGACGTCGGTACGGCCCGACCGGCCAGACGCTGCGCCGACGGCCGTGTCGACCCGGCGCCCGGCTGCGGCGAGAGTCGCCTCCGCGGTCGCCACGTCGACCTCCAGCTCGCCGAAACGCTGCACCACGAGCGGATCGTCGACGGCGCGGTCCACACCGGCCTCGAACCACGGACGGGACTTGGTGCGCACGAACTCCGACGCCTCCCGCAGCGCGCCGCGGGCGATACCGACGTCGATCGCCGCGTGCAGGAGTTGGGCGAACGCGCCATACCCGGTGGGTGCGGACGTGGCCGGTGCCCGCGCCACCAGGTCCTCGACACCGACGCCCACTCCGGTGAACCGCACGGTGCCCGATCCGGTCGTGCGCTGCCCGACCGCATCCCAGTCGTCGACGATCTCCACGCCGTCGGCGTCGGCCGGGACGAATGCCACGTACTCGCCGGGAGCGAGGTCGCCGGCGGCGACGTCCAGCCTGGCGAGCACGGCGAGCGTGTCCGCGAACAGCGAACCCGTGCAATAGAACTTCTCACCGTCGAGGACGAATCGCCCATCCTCGCCGTCGATCGGACTCAGCCTCGTCGAGATGTCGGCGACGGTCTTGCCGCCCCGCTCGGACTGGGCATTGGCCACCCGGCCACCGGCGAGCACGTCGGTGAAGATCCGCTCCTGCAACGCATGTCCGGCCGACAGCCGGACGAGGTTGAGATACACGAAGTGGCTGTGCGGGATCTGCGCGATGCTCGCGTCCGCGGCCGCAAGGATCGCCACCACCTCGGCGAGCACGCTGGGCCGCACGTCGAGACCGCCGAATCGCGCGGGGACGGTGAGCGCCAGCAGACCCGACTCCGAGAGTCGGTCGATCTCGGCACGGGGCAACCGCCGTTCGCGGTCCCGTTCGGCGGCCCCCACCGCGAATTCGGCGGCCAGTTCCCGCGCGACGGACAACGCCTCGGCGTCGGTCCCGATTCGCGTGGCGGACCGGGACCGTGCCTGGCTCACTGCGGTCACGCCACTCCCGCAGGGGCCTGGGCAGTGTCGCTCTGGGCACCCTCGATCTCACGGACCAGGGGAAGGACTTTCTCGCCGAAGTACTCGATCTCCTCCTGGAAGTGCAGGAAGCCGCCCAGGATGAGGTCGACGCCCAGACGTTTGTAGGCGACGATACGCTCGGCCACCTGTTCCGGGGTACCGATCAGCTGGGTGCGGAAGCCGTCGTTGTACTGCACGAGGTCCTCGAACGACGAGTCTGCCCACATGCCCTTCTTGTCGCCGGTGGAGTTGCCCGCCTGCTGGACGGCGTCCCGGAAACCCTCGACCGCCGGACGATTCGCCTTCTCGACGATCTCGCGCAGGGTGTCGCGGGCCTCTTTCTCGGTGTCACGCGCGATGATGAAGC
The DNA here is from genome assembly GCF_057770005.1 of Gordonia sp. G4. Lineage (NCBI taxonomy): Bacteria > Bacillati > Actinomycetota > Actinomycetes > Mycobacteriales > Gordoniaceae > Gordonia > Gordonia sp. G4. The sequence goes on along the minus strand of NZ_CM173442.1, from coordinate 3,223,991 downwards.
CGTTGAGCCCGAACTTCACCTCGCGCTCGTGCGCGCGTGCGACGGCGCGGAGGTCGTCGAGTTGTTCGGTGACGCCGTCGAAGTCCTTGCCGTTGGAGAAGTACCAGTCCGCGTAGCGTCCGCCGTTGTTACGGGCGGCAGAGGAGTTGCCACCCTGGAACAGCTCCGGGTTCGGACGCTCAGGTGTGTTGAGCGGCTTGGGCTTCAGCGTGAAGTCGTGGATCCGGTAGAAGTCTCCGCGGTAGTCGACCTCGTCTTCGGTCCAGATCTTGCGGATGACCTCGAGGAACTCACCGCTGCGCCGGTACCGTTCGTCGTGCTCGAGCCACGGCTCGCCGAGATGGGTGAACTCGTCCTTGAACCAACCGCTGACGACGTTGATCGCGAAGCGGCCCTTGGACAGATGGTCGGCGGTCGCGCCGAGCTTGGCCAGGACGGCCGGATGCCAGAGACCCGGATGCACCGCGGCGATCACCTTCAGCCGCTGCGTGGCGAGCAGGAGCGCAAGGCTGAAACTCGTGGACTCGTGCTGGTATTCGGCTCCGTAGCTCGCCTCGTACCGCACCTGCGACAGCGCGTACTCGAAACCGTTGTTCTCGGCGGTCTGTGCGAGTTTGACGTTGTAGTCGTAGTCCCAGCCGGTGCGCTGCTCGATGGTGCTGGTGACCAGACCGCCGCTGACGTTGGGCACCCAGTAGGCGAACTTGATCTGGTCCGCGATGGACTCGGTGGACATAACTACCTCCGCGAGGTGTCGGTGACGTGACTAGGGACGAAAAGGGTTGTCGTTCAGGACGATGCGGCCTGCAGGCGCGGCAGGAACGCGGTGCGCACGGCCTCGGACGGGCCGGCCGAGGCCGGGTCGATCAGCCCGAGCCGGGCGAGAGCGGGCCGGACACCTTCGCCGAAGTGGTAGGCCTCCTCGAGATGCGGGTAGCCCGACAGGATGAAGTGATCGAGCCCGAGCGCGGCGTACTCGCCGATGAGTGCGGCCACCTCGTCGTACGAACCGACCAGAGCGGTACCGGCGCCGCCTCGGACCAGTCCGACCCCGGCCCACACGCCGGGGTGGATCTCCAGCGAGCGCGGATCGTCGTGGTCGGCGAAACCGGCTCCCCGGCCGTGCAGTTCGGACATGCGTCGCTGCCCCTCGGACTCCGAACGCGCCAGATTCTGTTGGGCGGTGGCGACCTGTGCGGGGTCGAGCGCGCCGAGCAGACGAGCCGCCTCGGCCCAGGCCTGTTCGGACGTCTCGCGTGCGATCACGTGGAATCGGATGCCGTGCGAGAGTTCCCGCCCCTGCGCGGCGGCGAGGCCGTTGACCCAGGCGATCTTCTCGGCGACCGCCTCCGGACGCTCACCCCAGGTGAGGTAGGTGTCGGCGTGCTTGGCAGCGACATCACCGGCGGCCGGCGACGATCCCCCGAAGAAGATCTCGGGAGTCGGGTCGGGGCGTCGTCCGAGCTGCGCGCCTTCGACGCGCAGATACTTGCCCACGACGTCGACGGGTTCTTCCTCGGTCCAGAGCCGGCGGATGATCTCGAGGTATTCGTCGCAGCGCTCGTACCGCGCGTTCTTCGCCAGGAAGTCACCGAAGGCGCGCTGCTCACTCGACTCGCCGCCGGTCACCACGTTGACCAGCAGGCGGCCCTGCGAATGCCATTGGAACGTGGCGGCCATCTGCGCCGCCAGCGTCGGCGAGATGAGTCCGGGACGGAACGCCACCAGGAACTTGAGGCTCTCGGTCGCGTCGATCAACGCCGCCGTGGTCAGCCAGGCGTCCTCACACCAGAGACCGGCCGGAGTCAGGACGGCCTCGAAGCCGTTGGCCTCGGCGGCGCCGGCGAGCTGCTTGAGGTACCTCAGATCGGCCGGGCGGTCCCCTGTCATCTGGCTGCCGTGTCCGCCGGCGATCAGGTTGCGCGAGTCGCCGTAGGTGGGCAGGAACCAGTGGAAATGCAGAGACACCGCGAGGGCACCTTTCGGTCGGGGCAGCATGACGCGAGCACGACACCGCCACCAGGACTGCCGGTGCGGTGTCTCGGCCCAGTGTCGGGCACCATCACGACGACGGACCACAGTTGAAATCGCCCTGAGGGCAACTCGACAACCGCCGGTCCCGAGAGCTACGAGGCTGGTGCGCCGCTGGTCAGACCCCGCAGCTCACTCCGACGACGGGCGCCACTGGCCCATACCGAGGAACACCATCACCAGCTGCCGCTCGGTCCGCTCGACGATCTCCTGTTCGGCGCCACGACCGCGGTACTCACCGTCGAGCAGATCGGCCACCGCGGTGAGCATGATGGTCACGATCAGTTCGGCCGCGAGTTCGAGGTCGTCGGGCTGCCACCGCGCCAGGTCGGGCAGGCGGGCGAGATCGATCGCGAGTTCTTTGGAGAACAACCGGAGTTCGGTGTCGATGGCACGACGGATCTCGGCGATACCGCCGTGCTGTTCACGCACCAGGAACCGGAACTGCGATTCGTTCTCGCGAACGTGTCGCAGCAAGATGGCCAGCGAGTTCTGCGCGGTCGGGAGGGCCTCGCGCGCCGCCAGGTCGCGTCGCCCGTCGCGCAGCGCCCTCCGCAGGACGCGCATCGAGTCCTCGACGACGGTGACCCCGAGATCCTCCATCGACGCGAAGTGGCGATAGAAGGCGGTCGGCACGATTCCGGCACCGCGGGCGACCTCGCGGAGGCTGATGCTGCCGAAGCTGCGCTCACCGACAAGTGACCGCGTGGTGTCCAGCAGCGCCTGGCGCGTCTGGTTCTTGCGGTCCGCACGCGTCTGCGCGTCGCGCCGTCCCGACTCTCGCGTGCGTGTCACGCACCCGAGTCTATGCGTCGCGTCGATCGCCGACCCGAACCGGCCGAGAGGTGTCGTGATGGCAGTCACATGACCGAACACTTGACGACCACCCGTGACCCCGTGACACACTAATCGGTGTACACATGTACACCGAAATCATCGAACGGAGCCCAGCCCATGAGCATCCGCACACCCCAGGAGCTGACCCGCTCCGACTCCGGCGCCGCACCTGGCCGATGGAGCCGCCTGGTCGGTTCGATCGTCGAGGCAGCGCTGTCGCCGCATCCGGTCGACCGCTACCTCGAACTGCTCGACCCGATGATCACCTGGCGCGATCTGCGGGGCGAGATCACCCGTGTCGAGCGTCCGACGTCGCGCACCGTACGTCTCACCATCCGCCCGACACGGCAGTGGCAAGGCCACGAAGCCGGCCAGTTCGTGCAGCTCAAGGTCGTCATCGACGGCGTCCGACATACCCGCTGTTTCTCGCCGGCCAATGCGGCCGCGGGTCCGGACGGCGAGATCGAACTGACGATCACCGCCCACGACGACGGTTTCGTGTCCACACACCTGCGCGAGCACGCCCGCGCCGGGGACGTCGTCGGCCTGTCAGCCGCGAGCGGCGACTTCCTGCTCCCGGAAACCGATCCGACATCGGCGGTCTTCGTCAGCGGTGGCAGTGGGATTACACCTGTACTCTCGATGGCCAGAACACTCGTCTCCCGACAGTACGCCGGACCGATCACGTTCGTGCACTACGCGCGCACCCCGTCCGACGTCGCCTACCGGGACGCACTGCAGGAGCTGGCAGCAGCCCATCCCCGGTTCGACCTCCGCCTGCACCACACCCGTGACGAGGCCGACGGACACTTCACCGCGGAGCACCTCGACGGGATCCCCGGACTGTCCGACGCGGACGTGTTCGTCTGCGGCCCGGCCGCCCTGATGGACGAGGTCGCACGAGCTCACGCCGACCTCGCCATCACGCAACCGCTGCACAGTGAGGCGTTCGCCCCGGTCGTCCCGGACGTCGACCCGGACTCCGTCGAGGGCGAGATCACGTTCTCCTCGTCGGGGGCGGCGGCGACCAACGACGGCCGTCCCATCCTCGACCAGGCCGAGGCCGCCGGACTCACGCCCGACTCCGGGTGCCGGATGGGCATCTGCTTCTCCTGCACCGCGACGAAGAAGTCGGGTTGCACCCGCAACGTACTGACCGGCGAGATCGACGACGAGTCCGACACCCAGATCCAGTTGTGCATCAACGCCCCGGTCGGTTCCGTCGACATCGACATCTGACGTCCGCGAGCCGGCATCGACATCCACTTTTCCCAGCCACATCTCCTCTCCGACAGGAGGCACTGCAATGACCATCGACATCAGCCGTGACATCGAGACCACGATCCCCGACGATCTGCCCGCGCTGCGGGAGGCCACCGTCCACGACGCCGCGCAGGACCCCAACACCGTCATCCTGTCCTACGAGCAGGTCGAGTCGCTGGGACGCGACCTCGACGAACTCCGTGCCCGCGTCGTAGCCGACCTCGGCCAGAAGGACCGCGATTACCTCTACTCGGTGATCCGTGCCCAGCGCGGCTTCGAGATCGGCGGTCGCGCGCTCATGTATCTCGGGTTCTTCCCGCCGGCGTGGATCGCCGCCGTGGGCGCCCTCTCGGTGTCGAAGATCCTCGACAACATGGAGATCGGCCACAACGTCATGCACGGCCAGTACGACTGGATGCGCGAGGACACCTACAACTCCCGCGAATTCGAGTGGGACACCGTGTGTCCGGCCGACCAGTGGAAGCACAGCCACAACTACCTGCACCACACGTTCACGAACATCCTCGGCGAGGACCGCGACATCGGCTACGGCATCCTCCGGATGGCTCGCGACCAGAAGTGGAATCCCTACTACCTGGGCAACCTCGGCTATGCGACGGCCCTCATGCTGCTGTTCGAGTGGGGCGTCATGCTCCATGACCTCGAGGCCGAGAACGTCATCCAGGGTAAGCGCAAGTGGAGCGACATCAAGGGACTCGTGAAGGGGATGTGGCGCAAGGCCGGTCGCCAGGTCCTGAAGGACTACGTCGTGTTCCCGGCGCTCACCGGGCCGCTGTTCGTCCCCACGCTGATCGGCAACGCCACCGCCAACCTGGTGCGCAACGTCTGGACGTACTCGATCATCTTCTGCGGCCACTTCCCCACCGGCGCTCAGACTTTCACGTCCGAGGAATGCCAGAACGAGACCCGCGGCCAGTGGTACCTGCGGCAGATGCTCGGGTCGGCGAACATCACCGGAAGTCCGTTGTTCCACATCATGAGCGGCAATCTGTCTCATCAGATCGAACACCACCTCTACCCGGACATCCCGGCGAGCCGCTACCCGGAGATGTCGGCCGAGGTACGCGAGATCTGTGAACGCTACGGCCTGCCGTACAACACCGGGTCGTTCAGTCATCAGCTCGCGTCCACGTGGAAGAAGATCGCCAAGCTCTCGCTGCCCAACTGGATGACACGCGACGACGACGATCTGACCGTGATCGTCGAGCGCGAGAAGCCCGGTGCCGTCGCCTGACGAACAGTTCTGAGACGGTTTGATCGGTGTGCCCCGGGGTAGTCTCGGGGCACACCGATCCAGTCGTAAGTCCACAACCGACTCAAAAGGGGATGCCCGAGACGATGGTCGACAGCATCGAACGCAACAAGGATCTGTTCCAGGAATTGATCGAATCAACGGCCACTCACGTCGGCCGGATCGCGACGATCATCACCGGTGCCGTCGCGGGCGTGACCCGGGAGATCGGTGAGATCGTGACCGACGGGTTCGAGATGCGTGAGGCCGCCCGCAAGGCCAAGGCCGACGCGGGGTCGGCGGAGACCTTCGGCATCATCGATGCCGAGTTCGCGGACGCATCCACCGAGGTCGACGAAACAGATCCGTTTGCCGAATCCGAACAGGCGAGAGAGGTGACCGGAGTGGACATGGACGAACTCCCCGACCGCATCGACGTCGGCGAACAGGCCGGGATCGACCAGGAGGGCGAGGTCTCCCGCGAGGCCGAACTCGCCTCCGACGGCGGCGAGACCGACAAGGACGAGCCGGACGTCGACGATCCCCGCACCGTCGCGGCCTCGGAACCGCGGATGGACCCGACCGCAGGGTCCTGACGTCAGGGCCCTGACCGGGCCGCATCGGATCACGCTGGGCACAATCGTTGCCCACGACGACGACCGCACGTAGGTTGGTGGCGGTTGTCCCTGCTCTCTCGGAGGTTGTCTGCCCGATGTCGGTGCGCTCTGTTCTCACGTTCCCGAACCCGGTCAACGACTACGCTGCACGCGCCACCGCGGGACTCGTCGTCGCCCTCGCGATCGTCGCGGTCTCGGTGGACACCCCCGTGCTCTACGGGATCCTGGCCCTCGGCTTCGTCCTACGCGTGGCATCGGGCCCCACGCTGTCCCCGTTCGGGCAGCTCTCGGTGCGTTTCCTCGTGCCAAAGATCATCCGGAAAGAGAAGCTGGTACCCGGCCCGCCCAAGCGGTTCGCCCAGACCATCGGACTCGTCGTGAGCGGGACCGCGTTCGTACTCAGCCTGCTCGGCTTCGGGCTGGCCGCGCAGATCACCACAGGCGTGCTGATCGCCGCCGCGACCCTGGAGTCCGTCTTCGGCTTCTGCCTGGGGTGCACGATCTTCGGATTCCTGCAGCGCCGGGGCGTCATCCCGGAGTCGGTGTGCGAGGCGTGCAACAACATCTCGCTGCGCACCCCGGCTGCGGCCTAGGGCGCCTCAGCTCCGCCGCACATTCTCCACGAATGGACATACCCACCACCTCGCTGGTGGTGGGTATGTCCCTTCGTGGTGGATGTGACCCAGTCAGCCGTCGGACTTCACCGATCGGTCCGGGACCGTCATCGCCATCATCATGATCTCTGTCTCGCTGTAGTCGCGCCCGGGGTGTTCGGCCGCGAGGTGGGCCTGGACAGCCGGCACGAAGTCGGCCTCGAGGGCCGTGATGGACTCGCCGCAGGGGCACCGCAGGTTATATGCCATGTGTCGCATGGTAACCGGATCACCGGACCCTCAGTCGAGGATTCCCAACGCGATCCCGTCGAGAATGTCGTGTTCGCTCACGACCAGCCCGGTGATACCGGCCCGCTCGGACAGGACTCTCGCGAGTTCGAGGGTGACCACGGCTCCCCCGCCGATCACGTCGACGCGGCCGGGGTGCATCGGCCCCAGGGCCGCGCGGTCGGCACGTGTCATGCCGATCACGTTTCGACAGACCCGGTCGAGTTCGGGTAGCGAGATCGTCGACAGGTGGATCTTCTCGGAGTCGTATTCGGGCAGACCGGCACCGAGCGCGGCGAGGGTCGTCATCGTCCCGGCGACGCCGACCCAGGTGCGGGCCGACTCCACCGGCACCGCGGCGAACGCCTCGGCAAGGCGTGCGCGTGCGAACTCGGTCGCGGCGGCCAGTTCGGCCGGGGTCGGCGGGTCCGAGGGCAACGCCCGCTCGGTCAGACGGACACATCCGATGTCGGCCGAATACGCGGCGGTCACGCCGTCGGAATCTCCGAGGACCACCTCCGTCGATCCGCCGCCGAGGTCGGTGACCACGAAAGGCCCGTCCGCCGAATCCAATTCACCGACGGCGCCGCGGAACGACAGCCGCGCCTCCTCGTCGCCGGTGATGACCTCGGCGATCGCACCCTCGGACACGCAGCCGAGCAGATCGGCGGTCATGGCGAAGAACTCGTCGCGGTTGGACGCGTCGCGGGTGGCCGACGTCGCGACCATCCGAACCTTCTCGACGCCGAGCGACTCCATCGTGTCGACGTAGTCGCTCAGCGCGATCCGCGTCCGCTCGATGGATTCCGCGGCGAACCGTCCCGTCGCATCCACCCCGTAACCCAGTCGGACGACCCGCATCTCACGATGGAGGTCGATCAGACGCCCGTCGGGACCCGGCTTCGCCACGAGCAGCCGGATCGAGTTGGTGCCGCAGTCCACGGCTCCGACGACGGTCATCCGTCGTCCCCCGTGGGCTCGGTCAGCTCGGCCGGCTCGGGCCAATCCTGCGGAATCGCGCTGCCGCGCAATCCGTTCGCGGCCGCGAGCGCCACCGCCTCGTCACCGAGCGGATTGAGTCCGGGCCCCTTCGCCAGCGAGTGCGCGATCAAGACGTGGAGGCACTTCACCCGGTCCGGCATGCCCCCGCCGGTGAAATCGGTGCCGAGCGGCTCGATCGCGTCGCGTTCGGCGAGATAGTCCTCGTGCGCGCGCCGGTAGGCGGCGGCGAGTTGCGCGTCGTCGTGCAGGCGCGCGGTCATCCCCTTCATCACGCCGGCCGACTCCTGACGACTGGCCTCGGCGGTCAGACGCGGATCGGTCAGGTAGTAGAGGGTCGGGAACGGCGTGCCGTCGGGCAGCCGGGGCGCGGTCTTGACCACGGCGGGCTTGCCGTCGGGCGTGCGGTAGCTGATCTCGAGGACCCCGCGCGGTTCGCGCCCGAGCTGGGCGGCGACCGTGGCGAGATCCTCCGCGGAGACGTTGCTGTCGGCGGTGTTCACTCGACGGGACTCACTGCACGCCGGGTGGGGTCGACAAGGTGTCCCAGAGGTTTCCGTACCAGGGCGCGCGGGCACGCTCCTCGGCGCGTTCGGCGGCCTCACGCCGCGCCTCGTCGGCGGGGAACAACATCACGAGCGGGATCTCTCCTGGTTTGACGAATTGCAGACGCGTCCGCGCCTGGGCCTCGATGTAGGCGGGATCGTTCTGCTCGTTGACCTTCTGCTGATAGTCCGCGACCTCGCGCTGTAGCTGCTCGTTCGACGCGGTCAGCTGACGGAATTCCGACCGCTGACTGAAATACGTCCGCAGCGGCATCGCGAGGGTCAGCGCCACGACGCACACGACGACGACGGTGATGACGAGCGTCGCGAGACTCGCGGGAGTCATCTCGATTCCGCGTAACCGGGCACCGAGTCCGCCGCGGGCGGGACGGCGGCGCCGGTTCCGCGACGCGCGGTCGCGTCCGACCCGACCGGCATCGACATCGGTATCCGGTGCGTCGGCGGCAGCCGGGCCGGTCGCGTCGGTCGGCGGCTGCTGCCCACCCACCTCGACCATGTCCTCGGGCGTCGCCGGCTGGGCCGGACGAGCGTGCCGCCGCGTGCGACGGGCGCGCTCGCGTGAGCGCGCGTCTACCCGACGATCGCGCCCACGCTGACGCCCGTCACCGCGGTGACGTCGCTGCGAAGCCATGCAGACAGCTAATCACGAACCAAACGAGAATCGCGGGAAGGCGAGGTCGCCCGCGTACCGTGCCGCGTCGCCGAGTCCTTCCTCGATGCGCAGCAGCTGGTTGTACTTCGCGACGCGCTCCGAGCGGGCCGGGGCACCGGTCTTGATCTGCCCGCAGCTGCAGGCGACCGCGAGGTCGGCGATGGTGGTGTCCTCGGTCTCTCCCGACCGGTGGCTCATCATCGTCTTGTAGCCGTTGTTGTGCGCCAGCGCGACGGCGTCGAGGGTCTCGGTCAGGGTGCCGATCTGGTTCACCTTCACCAGCAGCGCGTTCGCGATGCCCTTGGAGATCCCCTCCTCGAGGCGCTCGGGGTTGGTCACGAACAGGTCGTCGCCGACGAGCTGCACCCGGTCGCCGATCGACTCGGTCAGCTTGGCCCAGCCGTCCCAGTCGTCCTCGGCGAGTCCGTCCTCGATCGAGACGATCGGGAAATCGGTGATGAGCTTCTCGTAGAACGACACCATCTCGTCGGCGCCGAGCTCCTTGCCCTCGAGCTTGTACACACCGTTGGAGAAGAACTCGGTCGACGCGGCGTCGAGCGCGATGACGACGTCACGGCCGAAGTTGTAGCCGGCCTTGCCGACCGCCTCGCCGATGATCGCGATCGCGGCTTCGGTGTTGGGCAGGTCCGGCGCGAAACCGCCCTCATCGCCCAGCGCGGTGTTGAGGCCCTGCTTGTGCAGGACGGACTTCAGCGCGTGATAGACCTCGGCGCCGCAGCGCAGTGCTTCCTTGAAGGTCGGCGCACCGACCGGGGCGATCATGAATTCCTGGAAGTCGATGCCGTTGTCGGCGTGCTCGCCGCCGTTGATGATGTTCATCATCGGCACCGGCAGGATGTGGGCGTTGGGTCCGCCGATGTAGCGGAACAGCGGCAGCCCGGCCGATTCGGCGGCGCCCTTGGCGACCGCGAGGGAGACACCGAGCAGCGCGTTGGCGCCGATCCGGCTCTTGTCGGGGGTGCCGTCGCAGTCGAGCAGCGCCTGATCGACGAGGCGCTGTTCCTCGGCCTCGATACCGATCACGGCCGGGGCCAGGTCCCCGAGGACACCTTCGACGGCCTTGGTGACGCCCTTGCCCAGGTACCGTTCGCCACCGTCGCGCAGCTCCACGGCTTCGTGCTCGCCGGTGGACGCACCGGACGGCACTGCGGCACGGGTGAAGGTGCCGTCGTCCAGGACGACCTCGACCTCGACCGTCGGGTTGCCCCGCGAATCGAGAATCTCACGCGCACCTACCTGCTCGATGATTGCCACGGTTGCACCCCAATCTCGGTGGACTACTTCGTCGGCGATATCCCAGGAGGCGAGTCCTCCGACGGGGCCGCCTGCGCCGACGACGGCCGGTTCTGGTGCCGGCCGATACGCAAGAGCCTAGTGGCTGCGCCGAAGCCGCACGTGACAAGGTCGGCGCAACCGGCGCAGCTGTTCACCCGCGACGGTCAGAAGCGGACGTTGATCGAGTAGGCGTTGGCGTGGTCACGCACGTCGAGGACGTAGGCCATCGAGTTGTTGTAGGTCCGGACGGCCTTCTCCCACCCCTCCGGATTCGTCATGTCGTTGCCGGAGGAGACACAGAGGTAGCGAGCCGCAGAGAGGGCGGCGTCGTCGATGTTGTCGGGGTCGGGCACGCCGTCGCCGCTGGCGTCGACTCCGTAGCGCTTCCACGTCTCGGGGATGAACTGGAACGGCCCCATCGCGCGGTCGTGGGTGGCGTCGCCGTCGAGGGCGCCGCCGTCGGTGTCGCGGATCTCCATGTTCCCGCGGGTGCCGTCGAGTTTGGCGCCGCGGATGGGCGGGCTGACGTCTCCGTTGTCGGCCACCTCCGATCCGCGGTACTGGCCGTGCTTGCTCTCGACGCCGGCGATCCCGGCCAGTGTCGTCCAGGCGATGCCGCACTCGGGATGTTGCTGGCGCTGGATCTCGGCGGCGTTGCCGTAGGCCTGCAGGGAGACGATCGGGATGCCGGTGGACTCCGAGATCGGCACCGCCCAGTCGTGCATCTTGTTCGCGGTACGTCCGGGCGCGTTGATGTCGATGTAGGGCTGCGGCACTCCCGCTCCCGGCGGGATGCCCTCCGGGATGTCCGGCCTGCTCAGCGACGGCAGGTCGATGCAGCCGGCGAGCAGGACCGACGACGCGATCGCCACGGTCGAGGCCACGAGGCCGTTCTTCCACGACTTCGGCCGCCTCGCTCGTCGACGCACCGCATCCCGGCCCTCCACACGCATGCCTGCCCTACTCCTGTCCCGGTCGGGGGTTATTTCGCGGGCGGAACCGCCCGAGGGGACCACGATCGCACAACCGATCGGCTCCCGGCGAAAACCACCACACAGTCTGCTGACTCAACTGACCGCGGTGGAGTTCGGTTCCCGGGCGCCGGGAGCGAAGCGAGCGGGTCCGATGTGTGCGGCGCCGGGAGCGAAGCGAGCGGGCCTGTTGGTGCGGGGCGCCGGACCCCGCCGTCAGCCGACCGGTGGGCCCACGGTCCGGAACCCGATGTTGCTCGCGGTCGATTCCGGCGTGTTGTGCGATCGCGCGGCCACCCGGTAGCGATGGCAGTACGAGTCGTGGCAGAGGTGGCTGCCGCCGCGGAGGACGCGGGCGCTCCCCCGACCCGGCCCCATCGGATCGGTGCGGTCGGACACGCGGTAGTACCGGGCGCTGAACGTGTCGGCGCACCATTCCCACACGTTGCCCGCGCATTGGTACAGACCGTGACCGTTGGGCTCGAACATCCGCACGGGCGTGGTGCCGACCCGGTCGGTCGGCTCGTTCGGGAAGTCGCCTCGGAAGATGTTGCACCGCGGATCGTCGGCGGTCGGCGGCTCGTCGCCCCACGGGAACCGCGCCCCGTGCAGTCCTCCCCGGGCCGCGTACTCCCACTGGGCCTCGGTCGGCAGGGCGCGTCCGGCCCACGCGCAGTAGGCCTGCGCGTCGCGGTGACTGACGTGGACGACGGGATGGTCCGCCAGGCCGTCGACGCTGCCCGGACCCGCGGGGCGACGCCACGACGCACCGTCGACGGCCAGCCACCACGGGGTGCCCGGTACGGGTTCGCCGGGCGCGGTCGCGTAGGCGTGGAAGACCGCGGAGCCGCCGAAGATCTCGGCGTCGGTCCGGTGACCGGTTGCCGCGACGAAGGATGCGAACGCGGCGTTGGTCACCGTGGTCGCATCGATCGAGAACGCGCTGAGCTCGACCTCGTGCACCGGCGTCTCACCGTCGGTGCGATACCCCTCGTCGAACGCATCGCCCATCGCGAAGACCCCGGCCGGGATGTCCACCGTCTCGACGAGGTGCGGCCCGGATCCGCCGCCGGCCGGCTCGCCCGCCGGCGGAGGCGACCCACCCGCGTCGTGGTGGGCGGGTCGGTGGGGATGACAACAACTCACCCCGCCATGATGCCGCGATCCATCAGGGCACCGAGGATGAGCGACGCCAGCCGGTCGATGTCCGCGCCGGTGGTGTCGAATCGCAGGTCGGGGTTCTCGGGACTCTCGTAGGGCGCGTCGATGCCGGTGAGCCCGCGCAGTTCGCCGCGGCGGGCGCGTTCGTAGAGTCCCTTGGGGTCGCGGCGCTCGCATTCGGTGACGGGCGTCGACACGTGGACCTCGATGAAGTCGAGGTCGGCGGCGCGATGGAGTTCGCGGGCGATCTCCCGGTCGGAGCGCAGTGGCGAGACCATCGACGCGATCGCGATGACCCCTGCGTCGGCGAAGAGCCGGGCGACGTGTCCGACACGGCGGATGTTCTCCGCACGGTCGCCGGCCGAGAAGCCGAGGTCGTCGGAGATCCCGTGCCGAATGTTGTCGCCGTCGAGGAGATAGGCGACGCGGCCGCGGCTGACGATGGCTCGTTCGAGGGCGACGGCTACCGTGGACTTGCCCGACGCCGGCAGACCGGTGAGCCACACCGTCGCGCCGCGCTGTTCGGTGTGCGCCCAGCGCTCGGCTCGTGCCAGTGAACTCGGGTGCCACTTGATGTCGTTGCGGGTTGCCTTGCCGGGGATGACTTCTCGCGGCTCGAGGATCGTCCCCGCGCCCACCGTGTCGTTGGACGCCTCGTCGATGAGGATGAACGCCCCGGTGTCCCGGTTGCTCGCGTAGGGATCCGCCGGCACCACCGACGACGTCCGCAGCGTGACGGTGCCGATGTCGTTGAGCGCGAGTTCGCCGGGCGCGACGTGCTCGATCAGGGTGTCCGGGTCGAGACGCCGCTCCAGGGACTGGACGGTGGCACGCACCGTGGCGGGGCCGTGTTTGAGCGCGACGCGGTCCCCGGCACGCAGCGGAGAGTTCGACAGCCAGCACACGTGCGCGTCGATCTCGCGGGAGAGGACCGGCAGGTGCGCGCCCTGCGCACCGCTGACGATGATGTCGCCGCGTCCGATGTCGATGTCGTCGGTGATCTGGATTCCCACCGAGAGCGGGGCCACCGCAACGTCTCTCGACGGGTCGAGGGTGTCGAGCGCGGAAACGGTCGATCGACTGCCCGAGGGCAGCACGACGATCTCGTCACCGACGCGCAGGGTTCCGGAGGCGAGTCGGCCGGTGTACGTGCGCCGGTCCGACCCGGCCCGATTCGACTCCCCAGGACGCGACACCCACTGGATCGGCAGGCGCAGTTCCTCGGTCACCGGCGCGGGCGCGTGCAGTTCGACGTCCTCGAGGTACTCCAGCAGGGTCGTGCCGGAGTACCACGGTGTGTTCGACGAGCGGTGCACGACGTTGTCCCCGTGCTTGGCGGCCACCGGGATCGCCGGGATCTCCCCGATCCCGAGTTGCACGGCGAGTTCGGCGAGATCGGCGCGGATCTCGTCGAAACGGTGCTCGGAGTAGTCGACGAGGTCGATCTTGTTGACTGCCGCGATCACGTGCGGCACGCCGACGAGTGTGGCGATCCGCGCGTGCCGCCGGGTCTGCCGCAGCAGACCGTGCCGGGCGTCGACGAGCAGGATGGCGACGTGCGCATTGGACGCCCCGGTGAACATGTTGCGGGTGTACCGCTCGTGCCCGGGAGTGTCGGCAAGGACGTAGCTACGTGTGGGCGTGGAGAAGAAGCGGTAGGCCACGTCGATCGTGATGCCCTGCTCGCGTTCGGCGCGCAGGCCGTCGGAGAGGGCCGCGAGGTCGACGTCACCGTCACCGTCGGTGACCGCGGCGAGGTGATCGGTCGGCAGGCTGCCCGTGTCGTGCAGGATCCGGCCGATCAGCGTGGACTTCCCGTCGTCGACGCTGCCCGCGGTGGCGATGCGCAGGAATTGCCGTGCGGCCGTGCTGGTCTTGTCGTCACCGGGGACAACCGGCTGCGGAGAGGTGAGAGTCATCAGAAATACCCTTCGCGCTTGCGGTCTTCCATGGCGGCACTGGACGTGCGGTCGTCGGCGCGGGTCTCGCCGCGCTCGGAGACGGTGGATTCGCTGATCTCCGCGATGATCTCGGCGATCGTGGTCGCCCTGGACCGGACGGCGCCGGTGATCGTCAGGTCGCCGACGGTGCGGTAGCGCACCCACTCGGTCCGCACCTCGTCGTCCTCGCGGGGCCGGGAATGCTCTGAGACCGAGAGCAGGATGCCGTCCCGGTCGAACACCTCCCGTTCGGCGGCGAAATATATCGACGGGAGCTCGAGGTCCTCGAGCTCGATGTAGCGCCAGATGTCGGTCTCGGTCCAGTTCGAGAGCGGGAAGACGCGCACCGACTCCCCGCGACGGATCCGCCCGTTGTACAGCGACCACGGCTCGGGCCGCTGTGCGCGGGGATCCCACTGGCCGAACTCGTCGCGAAAACTGAAGATGCGCTCTTTGGCGCGGGCACGCTCCTCGTCGCGGCGGGCACCGCCGAACGCGGCGTCGAACCCGCCCGCCTCGAGTGCGTCGAGCAGGGTGCGCGTCTGCAGCCGGTTCCGCGACCCCGACGGGTCGGTCGACTCGGCGATGCGTCCGGAATCGATGGACTCCTGGACCGAGGCGACGATGAGTTCGATGCCCTCGGGGTTCTCGGCGGTCGGCGCGACCCGACGGTCACGGAACTCGATCACCTCGTCGAAATTGTGTCCGGTGTCGACGTGCATGATCGGGAACGGCAGCGGTGCGGGCCGAAAAGCCTTCTCGGCCAGCCGGAGCAGAACGATGGAGTCCTTGCCGCCGGAGAACAGCAGCACCGGACGTTCCAGTTCGGCGACCACCTCGCGGATGATGTGCACCGCTTCGGCTTCCAGCACACGGATGGCGGTCACATGGTCGAAGCCACCGGGGTTGCCGGGCCCGTCCCGGCCGGTTGTCTGATCGAGCGAACTCTCGTCTACAGCGGTCACAGTGGATATCCGTTTCGTTCGGCGTCGTCTCGATAACGTCGGGCCCACTCCTTGGACCGCGAATTGGACTGAGGTTTCAGTGGCGGCGGGGGCGCCAATTCCGGATCCTGCCCGATCTTCTCCAGCACCCGCGCCGTCGCCTTCGCGGGATCGTGGACCAGGTCCCGGAACTCGATGTCGAGCGGTTCGATCCCCTCGGTGGCAAACCAGTTGCGCCACTGCCGTTCCTGGTCGATCAGGATGCCGGCGAGGTGCGCGATGCCACCTGCGTGATACACCGCGTCGTCGTGCTCGTCGGCGTCGGAGCCGTCATGACGCCACACGCGGGTCTGCACCGCGCGCCACATCGACACCGCCTGCGGCACAACGTCATCGCGATAGACGTGCACGTAGAGCGGGTCGGCTCCGTCGAACAGCCAGCGGACGGCATCGCGGAGCGCACCCGAGGCGATTCGGCTGCGCGAGACGAGCAGCGGCGTCTGGTTCCACATGAGCTTGCCACCCCACACACCGTTCGGGGTGCGTCCCGCGGCCCGGACGTCAGACCGCCAGGTCGACGAATCACGGGTGTCGACCACGCCCGGATCGAGTGGATCGAGCAGGTCGAGGATCGTGGGATCGGTGACCCCGGCGAACCACTCACGCGGCTGCGGCGCCTGGGAGGAGGCGGGAAAGTACTGGAAGAACTCCTCCGGACGACCCGCGACGCCGGTGGCGGCGAGCGACTCCACCAGCAGCGTGCTGCCGCTGCGCTGGCTCGCGCACACCAGATAGTTTGCCGGTCCCGATGAGGACGTCACTGACATGAAAGATGAGTCTAGCGAGCCGAAAAACCTCCGCAAGCTGGCCTTTTACGCGCACGACGGTCGAAACCATTGACACTGCGACCGCGCTGTGCAGCACGCAGGCCCGCGGTGTCCGAGATGACGGTTTCGCGCCCCGCGCCCCTCAGCGCTCGCCCGACGTGATGTCGCCGGCCAGCTCTCGCCGAGCGCCCAGCGGACGCCGCGACGGCAACGCCTCTTCCTCCGCCGCGACCTGCGCCGCCTTGGTGTGGAATGCGTCCATGAAGGCCTGCGCGATGGCCGTTCCGGCCTCGTCGTCGGGCAGTTCGTCGCCGGTGCGGACCCGCCAGTCGGCCAGCGCTCGCGCGAGCTCGGAACGGACCTGGGCGTAGGACGGGTCGTCGGCGACATTGTTGCGTTCATGGGGATCGGAACGCAGGTCGTAGAGTTCGACCCGAGACCGATCCCGTTGTATTTCTTGCTGATCCAGCGATCGCGCGGACAGGCTGTCGGCTATGTCGAGCGGCAGCAGCAACGCCGGCCGGGCCGCGTAGTTCTCGATGTAGCTGAACTCCTTGGTGCGCACGGCCCGCATCGGGTCGAAGGCATCGTGGTAGGTCTTCTCGGTGAACACCTCGGTCCGGACGGCCGAGTCTGCCGCGCCCGCGAGGGCCGCGGCGTGCGAGTCACCGTCCACGGCATCCGGGATGTCCAGACCCACCAACTCCAGCAGAGTGGGCGTGAGGTCCACCCCGGAGAACAGGTCGTCGTAGACCGCCGGGGCGATGCCGCGCCGCGTGGGCGGCCGCATGATCAGCGCGACCCCGGTGCCCTCGGCGTACAGCGTCGACTTCGCGCGCGGGAAGGCCAGGCCGTGGTCGGTGACGAACACGATCCAGGTGGAGTCGTCGAGGCCGAGTTCGGCCACGGTGTCGAGCAGCCGGCCGACGGCGGCGTCGGCCTTGGTGATGGATCCGTGCAGGCCTGCCAGATCGTCGCGTACGTCGTCGGTGTCCGGCAGGAAGCCGGGTACGGCGATCGTGCTGGTGTCGGCGGGTTTGTACTCGTCGGCCGGGTAGGGCCGATGCGTCTCGAAGAAGCCCGCGGTGAGGAAGAACGGGCGTCCGTCGTGGGCGTGACGCCGCAACCAGTCCTGGGACTGGTCCACCACGTAGTCGCACCGCGAGTCCGAGACGTCCACCGAGTCGAAGCCGAGCCGGCCGGGATCGGCGCTCTCGTGCTGCATGCCGAAGAGCGCCGAACGGTATCCCGCGCCGGCGAGGAGCGCCGGGAGGGTCTGCACGTCCGGGAAGTACTCGAACCCGTGGTGGGCGAGACCGACGAGCCCGTTGCCGTGTGGATAGCGTCCGGTGAACAGCGAGCCGCGGGCGGGCGAGCACAGGGGTGCCGTCGCGTGCGCGTCGGCGAATCGGATACCGGACGCCGCCAGGTCGTCGAGAACAGGGCTCTCGACGCCGTCCGCGCCATAACACCGCAGATGGCGACCGAGATCGTGCCAGTGCACCAGGATCACGTTGTCGCGGCGCGCGGCATCGGGGGAAGTGACCATGCACCCATGATGACGCAGACGACTCGCGTCGCGGTCCCCACCCGTTGGGGCTGCATCCGACAATCCGCCCACCGCACGGCCGGACGACATCGGATCAGCGTGCGCAAAAGTCACACCGACGACCTCCCGTGACGTATGAGCCGCTCGCGCGCGGGCCGCCCACGCTCCACCTGACGTGGCGACCGCGGCCTCACGTCCGGAGCAGGCGGACGAGCACGCCGGCGGCGTGGGCTCGCGCGGCCCGGTCCGCCTCGTCGGCATCGCCGGCCTCCAGCGCCGCGACGATCCTGCGGTGTTCGGTCACGGCATGCCGGCGGTTGTCCTCGTTCGACCACATGTCGGATCGGTACAGATGTGACTGGGTGTCGAGTTTGAGCAGGGCATCGCACAGCGGCGCATTGCCCGACAGCGACCGGACCGCGGTGTGGAAGTCGAGATCGAGTTGGGCGTCGCGACGATGATCGGGACCGGTGTGGAGCAACCGCTCCTGCTCGCCGAAGCGCTCCCACAGGTCCGCCAGCTCGGCGCGGGTCACCCGGACCGTCGCCTGGCGGGCGGCGAGTCCGTCGAGAACCTCACGGACCTCGAAGACGTGCCGCAACATCGCATCGTCGAGGACCGCGACCTTCGCCCCGACGCGCGGGGTGTAGACGGCCAGTCCGTCCATGACGAGTTGCTGGACCGCCTCCCGGACCGGGCTGCGGGACACGTCCAGTCGGGCGGCCAGTCCCGGAACCGAGAGCGACGCACCCGGTTCGAGGGTGCCGTCGAAGATCTCGTCGCGTATGCGGCGCAGGACCGACTGCATCAGCAGGGCGCCGTCGTCTCCGTTTCCAGTCATGACCGTCTCAGCGTAGAAGGCCGGCGCCCAGAAGGCATGATCCCCGACGACCTCATCCCGCGGCCATCACGCGCTGCGCCTCACGCTCGGCGCCGGCGGGTGCGACGCCGCTCTTCATCCCGGCCAGCTTCGCGTTGATGTTCTCGGCGACGGTGATCGGCGGGTATCCGGGGTGATCGGTACGGGCGCACCCGGGCAGCGTCTCGATGACGGCATCGGCGTTGCCGTCGAAGAAGAAGGCCGCCGACCGGCGACGGAGGATCCGGCCGTCGACGACCGGCGGATCGACGCGGTGCACCGTCGAGCGCCAGCGGTCATTCGTCCACCGCGCCATGGCATCCCCGAGATTGACCAGCAACGCGCCGTCGGCGGGTGCCACGTCGTGCCACTGCCCGTCGTGATCGAGCACCTGGAGCCCGGGAACCCGATCGGCCCACAGCACGGTGAGGATCCCGAAGTCGGTGTGCGCGCCCATCCCGGTCAGCTCCCCGGCGAGCTCGATCTCCCCTTCGGGCAGGGTGTAGTTGTTGAGCTTGAGAGCGTCGATGGAGTGATCGGTCATCGTGTCGAAGTACCCGCGCGGCAGGCCGAGAGCATCGGTGAACGCGATGAGCAGAACTCGGGAGAGCCCGCGCGCGGCATCGAACCAGGTTTCCACGGCGGGGCGGAATCCCGGCGCCGCGTCCGGCCACGTGTTCGTCGGGTAGCTGGACTCCGGCAGGTCCAGGCCCGGGAACCACGAACCCTCCGATCCGACGGTGAACGCCTCGTAGAAGTCGTTCATCTGGTTGGCTGCGGCCACCCCGAGGCTCATGCTCAGCGATTCGCTCTTCGGGGGACTGTAGCCACGGTTCTGACCGGGCCGGGCGTATCGCTTCTTCACCTCGAGCGGGAGCGCGTAGAACTCGTCGAGGGCAGCGGTCAGCGCGTCGATGACACCGGGAGCGATGCCGTGGCCGACCACCTGGACGAAACCGACTCCGCTGCAGGCGTCGTCGAGGGCCCGCGCCACCGGGGCGCGTTCCGCAGGCGAGCCGAGTGGGTCGAGGTAGGGCGAGATGTCGATCGTGGGAACGGTGAACATATGTGTCCTCCGGGTGGGTTCGGGACGACGGTGGAGTGGTGGGAGATGCTGGATGAACAGTTGGTGCGGGGCGTCGTCAGCGGCGACGATTGACGGCGGCGTTCAGGATGCTGAACACACCGAAGACGAGGATGCCGAACACCGATGCCAGGACGATCGCCGCGATCAGGTCGTCGGACTGCAGACGAGCGCGATAGATGTCGAGCAGTGTGCCGATTCCCGGCTCGCCCTTGGCGAAGAACATGTCGCCGATGATGGCGCCGACCACGACGAGCCCGGAGGCGGTCCGGAAACCGGTCATCATCGACGGCAGCGCCGACGGGAACTCGAGCATCAGCAGGCGCTGCACCGGTGTCGCCTTGGACAACGTGAACAGTTCCTGCGAGGACCTGTCGACCGAGACCAGACCGAAGTGCGTGTTGGCGATGATCGGGAAGATGGCGATGATCACGCACACGATGGTGCGGGCGACCATCCCGTACCCGAACCACAGACCGATCAACGGGACGATCGCGAGCACCGGGATCACCTGTAGCACAACGGCCCAGGGGTAGATCGCGCGTTCGAGAAAGGACCCGCGGCTCATCAGGACCCCGATGGACACCCCGATGAGCGCGGCGAACACGAACCCGACCACACAGACCTTGGCCGTGACCCACAGCGCATCGAGCATGGGCCCCACGTGATCCGGGTCCAGCAGCGACTCGAACAGCACGGTGTGCGGGGGCGGGAGCAGGAAACGCCGTGCGGGACTGAGGATCAGATAGGTGACCGCGTACCAGGCGCCGATGCCGACGGCGAGCGACAGCACGGGAGGGGCCCCGTACCGCAGCACGGCCGCGATCCGGCGACGCGCGGCACCCTGCCGCGACGGTGTGGGCGGCTCTGCAGCGGGCTCCGACGGCGAGGCCGGTCCGTGTTCCGCGCCGGTGGCGGGACGGGATCGGGCAGCGGTGGTCATCGTGCACCTCGGAGGGTCTCGGAGATCTCGGCGACGCGATCGGTGAAGCGGGCGTCGTAGCGCAGGTCGGGATGTCGGGGGTGGGCGAAGTCGATGCCGATGTCGGCGACGATCCGCCCGGGGCGCGCCGACATGACGACCACCCGGTTGGCGAGGAAGACCGCCTCCGACACCGAGTGCGTGATGAACATCGCGGTGAACCGTCGCTCGGCGTAGAGCCGCTGCAACTCCGATTGCATGTCGAGCCGGGTCATCTCGTCGAGCGCACCGAAAGGTTCGTCGAGAAGCAGCAATTCGGGTTCGGAGGTCAGCGAGCGGGCAAGCGACGCGCGCATCTTCATGCCACCGGACAGCATGCGGGGCAACTGGGACTCGAATCCGGTCAGACCGACCGCGTCGATCGCCGCCTGTGCCCGGCGCCGGCGTTCACCACGCGGCAGCCGGGCGATCTCGGCACAGAGCTCGACGTTGCCCCGCACGCTGCGCCAGGCCAGGAGGGTGGGTTCCTGGAAGATGAACCCGACCGATTCCGTGGCGAGCGCCACGCTCCCCTCCGTGGGCTGCTCGAGCCCCGCAACCATCCGGAGCAGGGTCGACTTGCCGCATCCCGACGGTCCGACGACGGCCACGAAGTCGCCGGCGCGCACGTCGAGGTCGACTCGGTCCAGCGCACGAGTCCCGGAGTCGAATCGCTTCGTCACCCCGGAGACGGAGGCGACGACATTCTTGGTGAAATGACGCGCATCCACGTCGTTCACCGTGTCGTAGAGTTTCATCCGGCCTTCCCGTTCCCCACTTGTCTACATGTAATCAACGGCTGCTGTCTGCTCTCTCATGATTGGTTACATGTATTGCGGAATGATGACCACGTGTAAACACTGGGTCACCAGGACCCCGGTTTCGACCTCGACGCAACGGTCTGTCGTGACCATAATTCCAGTTCAGATAGATTTTTGGTCGAAGGCGGGTTGCTGCGGCCGGCATCCGAGACCGGCTGGCGCAATCCGGATCAGCCATTTAGCTTTCACATGTAGATCGCGAAAGTGTCGCGAATACCGGCATCAGTCCAGGAGATCCCATGACCCCTCACCCACCGTCCCGTATCCGCCACTCGCGTCTGGCCGCGGCAGCCGCGGCGGCGACGGTCTGCGCGGCCGTTCTCGCCGGATGCTCGAGCTCCGGGTCCGACGACACCGCGGCGTCGACCCTGCCGTCGGCGCCGGCCGAAACCACCCTCGCCGGGACCTGCCCCGACAACATCGTGTCCAGCTCCAGTGGCAACCGCAGTCCGACATGGCCGGGGTCATCGGACTTCTCGGCCCCGGATACACCGTCGACACCGACAACAAGTCGGTCTCCGGGCCCCTCGCCTACGACGGCATGGACACCGGAGTGGACATCACGTTGCGCGCGGGCGGACCCGCGATCGGATTCCAGTCGGTCCCGTCGGCGATGTACTCCGACGACTCCATCCACCTCGGTCTCGTTCACGGAGATCAGATGATCTCGGCGGCCAAGGACCAACGCGTCGTCGGCGTGACGCCGCTGCTGCAGTACAACCCCTCGATCATCATGTGGGACCCCGCATCTCACCCGGAGGTGAAGACGATCGCCGACATCGGCCGGTCCGACGCCAGCGTCGTGGTGTCGAAGGATCAGATCTTCCCGCAGTGGCTGGTGGCGAAAGGCCTGCTCAAGCAGAGCCAGCTCGACACCAGTTACGACGGCGCACCGGCTCGTTTCGTCGGCGACCCGTCCATCACCCAGCAGGGGTTCGCGAACTCCGAGCCCTACACCTACGAGAACGAGACC
The DNA here is from genome assembly GCF_057770005.1 of Gordonia sp. G4. Taxonomy (NCBI): domain Bacteria; kingdom Bacillati; phylum Actinomycetota; class Actinomycetes; order Mycobacteriales; family Gordoniaceae; genus Gordonia; species Gordonia sp. G4. The sequence goes on along the minus strand of NZ_CM173442.1, from coordinate 3,201,507 downwards.
CCGTCGTGGAACAAGCCGGTGGGCTACGCCATGGTGAAGGACGCCGGATACGACGTGTACGCGTCGAACGTCTCGGTGCGCGCCGATGACGTCGCGGAGATGTCGCCATGCCTGGAGAAACTGGTCCCGATGATCCAGCAGACCGGCAAGAACTACGTGGCCGCGCCCGACGCCGTCAACGCCACCATCGTCGACTGGGTCTCCCAGGACGTCTCGTTCACGCCGTACACCGCCGGTGAGGCCGCGTACTCGGCCGGCCTGCTCAAGGACCGCGCGGTCATCGCCCCGGGCGCCGACGGCGTGTACGGCAGCTACGACATGGCCAAGGCGCAGAACGTGATCAACGACCTCGTGCCGATCCTGAACGCCGGCGGCGCCGACCTCCCGCCGTCGCTGCCCGCCGACCAGCTGTTCACGCCCGAGTTCATCAGCGAGCAGATCCGCTGACCGACGTGACAGCATCATCCCTGACCACAGTGAGGACAACCATGACCGAGACCACCCCCATGCACTCACCAGCCGACCTGGAGAACATGGCCGACATGGCCGAGCTCGATCGCGAACGCCGGATGGGCGGGCTGGGAACCGAGACCACCGCCCGCGAGATCCGACGCATCAGCCTCGTCGACCTGGACAACCGCCGGGACGAGATCGCCGACCAACTCTGGTCGGCCGCAACCGACATCGGATTCTTCCAGGTCGTCGACCACGGCATCGATCTGGCCGCGGTGGACCACGCGTTCGACATGTCCGCCCGGTTCTTCGCACTCCCCCGCGAGGTCAAGGCGCAGTATCCGCTCAAGAAGGGGCAGAACGCAGGCTGGGAGTATCGCACCCAGGTCCGCCCGTCGATCGGGACCCCGGACCAGAAGGAGTCCTATCAGTTCACCCGCCCCCGCATGGAGGGCCTGTGGCCGAGTGAGGACGAGCTGGCCGGGTTCCGCGCCACCATCGAAGATTTCGAGCACCGGTGCTGGTCGCTGGCGATGACACTGCTCAGCTGCTTCGCCGAGCGCCTCGGTCTCGAGCGGGACTTCTTCACCCGGGCGCACGACCCCTCGTCGGACACCTACCAGAGCACCCTGCGGCTGCTGCACTACTACGCCTTCCCCGACGAGCTGATCGATACCGAGAACAGCTGGCGCGCAGGCGCACACACCGATTTCGATGCCCTCACCCTGCTGTTCCAGCGGTCCGGCCAGGGAGGTCTCCAGGTGTTGCCGGGGGCGGAGGCCGAGGGGCAGGCCTGGACGTCGGTCGAACCGTCCGACGACGCCATCACCTGCAACATCGGCGACATGCTGATGCGCTGGTCCGACGACCGGCTGCCGTCGAACTTCCATCGGGTCCGGGCTCCGCGGCGGGGCGAGTACACCGGTCCGCGCTACACGCTCGCGTACTTCGCACAGGCGAACTCCGACGTGCTGATCGAGAGCGCCGGTGGCACCTATCCCCCGATCACCGCTGCCGACTATCTCGCCCAGCGCATCGCCGCGAACTTCGCGAAGTGATGGACGCACACTCCGCCGGGGCCGCCGATCCGTCGGCGGCCCCGGCCTTCTGCGACGTCACGGTGTACACCGCGGGTCGATGGCGGCCACACTGCGACATCCACGTCGCCGACGGAATCGTCACATCGATCGACCCGACCGCCCGTCCCGGCGGGGAGACCGGCGGATTCGTGATCCCCGGGTTCGTCAACACCCACACCCATCTCCAGCAGACCCTCATGCGCGGTGTCGCCGAATGCACGCCGCTGCTCGAATGGTTGCTGGCCGTCGGCGAGGAGTCGGTGGCGATCACACCCGAGCGGGCCTACCTCGCCGCGGTGTCGGCGTGCCTCGAGTTGCTGCGATCGGGCACGACCACCGTCGTCGAACACATGTGGCCCCACCCGTCCGGCGAGGTCCATGACGCCGTCGTCCGGGCGTTGCGCGACACCGGAATCCGCGCAGTCCTCGGTCGTGGGGTCGCGGACCGGGCCGACCCGACCCGCAAGTGGGGGTTCGAGCCCCGGCTCATGCAGCCGCTCGGCGACGTACTCGAGCACGTCGACCACCTCCGGAACGAGGTGGCCGGGTCGCGGATCTCGATGGCCCTGGCGGTACCCAATCCGCGCTCGGTCACCGACGCCGGGATGCGGACGATCCGCGAGTTCGCCCAGGACCGCGGAATGCCGGTGTCCATCCACCTCCTCGAGACCGGCACCGACGAGCAGATGTGCCTGCAACACACCGGGTTCGGCGCCGTCGACCATCTCGACCGCAACGGCTTCCTGTGGAACCGGGTCCTCGCCGTCCACTGTGTGGAGCTCGACGACGCCGGCCAGCGCACCCTGGCCGCCCGGGACGTGGCCGTGTCACACAACCCGTTGTCGAACATGCGTCTCGGTAGCGGGGTGGCCCCGGTACCGGCGATGCTGGACCGCGGACTGGCCGTCGGCCTGGGTGTGGACGGTGCCGCCAGCAATGACACCCAGGACATGCTGGCGACGTTGCGCACCGCCGCGTATCTCCAACGCGCCGTCCATCGGCGCGCCGACCTGCTCGGCTTCGCCGAGATGCTCGACATCGCCTGCGGTGGAGCGAACTCCGCGCTCGGTCTGCCTGCGGTCGTCGGCGGGGTCACGGTCGGGGCACCCGCGGACCTCACGCTGGTGCGCTTCGACCGCGATTACGCCACCCTCCCCGTCCGCGACCCCGGCGCATCGCTGCTCACCACCGGGTCGCGGTCCATCGTCGACACGGTGATGGTCGGCGGCGAGATCCTCGTCGAGGACGGCCGGAACACCCGGGTCGACGAGGCGGAGTTCACCAAACAGCTCGCCGCGCTGGACGTCTGAGGTAGGTCAGGCCGAGTTGTCGTCGAGGACAGCCGCCCACGCTTCGGGCGAGTCGAGACTCACGCCTTGCTCGACCGCGCGCTTCTCGGCCGCCCGGACGTCGGACATCAACGCAAGCGCCCGCTCCCGTGCCTGCGCCTCGACACTGTCGTCGCCCGCCGTGACCGTCACGGTGAGGGTGTCCGCCGGGATCGTCTCGACGGGATACTGTGCGGCGGTGAGACGTTCGAGCACTTTCTGCAGGAGGGCCAGGGCGGGCTGAGTGGTCGCCACACCGTCGAGCACCGAGCCGCGTCGCTTCTCGGCCGCCTTGCGTTCCTCCCACTCCCGAATCTGCGTCTGCAGATCCGAGTGAGCCCCGGACAGCACCCCGGGGGTACGGCCGGAGACCTTCGCGGTGAAACTGCGAGCGACGTCGTCGATGTCGAACGGTGCGTCGGGATCGTCGGCGGCGATCCGCGCGTGGAACAGCACCTGCAGCAGGAGGTCTCCGAGTTCTTCGCGGAGCTCGACCGGATCACCGGCCTCGATGGCGTCGAGGACCTCGTACACCTCTTCGAGCAGGTAGCGGCGCAGCGAGTGGTGCGTCTGGGTGCTCTCCCACGGCCCGTTCCGGCGCAACGTGTCCATGAGCGCCACGGACTCCAGGAGCGCGGTTCCCGCGACGGCCTGCGCGGCGATGACCTCCTCACCGCGGTCCACACGCGCGCGCACGAGTGGATGGTCGGGATCGGTGCTGACGAGCACCGACTCGGGATCCTCGGCCGTGTCGTCGAAGACGGGCTCGACCTGATCGAATTCCCAGAGCATCGTCGCGGGGACGTCCTCGGTGACTTTGACCGGCCCGGCGAGCACGCCGCGTGCGCGGATGGGGATCAGGTCGGGCCGTGCCGGGTCCAGCAGCACCACCGTCATTCGTCGTACGTCCTTTCGCTGCCCCCGCGCCTGTCCTTCGTTTCGATCAACCTATCCCGTGGGCTCGCCGACCGGCGGGAGCCCACCCGGAATCCGGCCGTCCTGTTCCTGACAACGCCCCGCCGAAAACCACCCCTGGAAACCACCCTCAGGAGCGACAGCGCCGACATATCGGGCTGTTGCAAAATTCCGGTGTCAGCCGACGGCTTGTCGGGAGCGGTGTGTGGTGGGTATCGGCGATGATGTGTTGGTGGCCAAGGGTTATCGTCCGGTGCAGCGTGATCAGCAGTTTCTGATGCCGCCGAGTATGCGGGAATGGCTTCCGGCCGATGATCCGGTGTGGCTGGTCATCGAATCGGTCGCCTCGCTGGATACCGCGGCGATACGGGCGGTACGCAAGACCGGTGGAGCCGGTCGCGCCGCCTATCACCCGGATATGTTGTTGACCTTGTTGATCTGGGGGTGGGCCCAAGGCCAACGGTCCTCGCGGCAGCTGGAACGGTTGTGTCACCGCGACGTCGCCTACCGCATCATTTGCGGTGGTGAGGTCCCTGATCACGTCACGATCGCCCGGTTCCGCGCGGACTGCGCACCCGCGATCGAGGACCTGTTCACCCAGGTGTTGATGCTGTGCTCGCGGGTCGGGATGGGCCGACTTGGGGTGGTGGCCCTCGACGGAGTGAAGATCGCCTCGAACGCCTCGCTCAGCGCCAATCGCACCGAGCAAGGCTTGCGGGAAGCGTTGGCCAGTGAGGCTGCGCGCGCCGCGGCCGAACACGCAGCCGCTGACACCGCCGACGATGATGTTCATGGTGATGACCGCGGTGACCTGTTACCCCGCGGGCTGCACGATCCGGGGTCGCGGCAGGCCCGGATCGCCGCGGCGCTGGCTGATCTGGCTGCCCACACTGAACAACTCACCAACGCCGAAGCGGTGGCCGCGCAGCGTAGGAACGAACGTGACCAGGCCGCCGAGAAGTCCCAGCAGGCCCGCGAGGAGAAGATCGAGCGGGCGCGGGAACGCCGCGCTGCGGGCGGGCCCGCCACAGGCAAGGGATCGTTGCCGATCGAGATCGAGGTCGAGGTGCTGACCGAATCGTTGGCGCGGGCCATCGCGACCCACCAAGCAAAGATCGACCACTATCGACCAGGTCAGCGAGGCCGCAAACCCGGGCCGGTCGAGACGAACTACTACGTCAGGCGCGCCCAACGAGCACTCGAGCGGGCACAGCAGCGGCAGCAGCAACGTGACGCCGCGGCAGCGGCTCGGCCCGCTGCGGTCTGCACCCCGCCGACCACCGCGACCGCGGCAGCACCGTCACGGGAACCCCGCCGTAACATCACCGACCCGCAATCACGGATGATGGGATTGCGCGGCGGCGGCTGGCTCCAAGGCTTCAACTGCCAGGCCGTGACCAGCGATGACGGGCTGATCATCGCGACCGGCGTGGGCAACAACCCTGCCGATGTCACCACCTTCACCACCATGCTCGACAAAGCCGTCACCGCCGCCGCACTCATCGACACCCACCGCCCCAAACCGCCGGTCTCACCAGGAATAGGGGTCGTGTTGGCTGATGCCGGCTACCTCTCCGAACACAACCTCACCGCACCCGGACCAGACCGGCTCATCGCGACCGGCAAACACCGGGCCGTGGCCCACGCCGCGCAGCACGCACCCACACACGGGCCGCCACCATCAGAAGCCTCCCCGATCCAGGCCATGACCCACCGGCTGGCCACACCCGAGGGACATGCGCTCTACCGTCAACGCGCCCACATCGCTGAAACCCCGTTCGCCCACGCTAAACACAACCTCGGCTTCCGCCGCTTCACCAGCCGCGGACTCGACAGAGCCACAGCAGAATTCAGCTTCCACGCCCTCGTCCACAACCTGTTCAAAGCCATCGGAACCGCCGCTTTGACCCCCACCACCGCCTGAGACCGGACGCTCCGCGACCGGCCATCACGCCCAACCCGCCCGCCGACCCGTTTACGCAACAGCCCGATATCGTCATCCGCCCGGCCCTGATGGGTGCTTATCAGACGCTCTCGCCGACCGGCTCCGGCCTGAGTTGAGTGAGGAACGTCGTGACGAACTCGATCAGCTCGTCGTCGCGCAGACGCGCCGACCCGACGCCCCCGGTGCGCGGGATCGGCAGCGTGACCACCGATGTGGTGGCCCGGTAGGTTGCCGAGGAGTACAGCCGGCGCAGACGGACCTGCTCGCTGTCGAGGAGTGACAGCGGCGAGATCTTCAGACCCTGACCGGCCAGGCCGATCTCGCTGATCCCACGCTCCCGGCACCGCAACCGCAGCCGGGCGATGGACGCGAGGCGCGTGGTCTCCACCGGTGGCGGACCGTACCGGTCGTTGAGTTCGACGAGGACCGAATCGACCGCGGCGTCATCGGTCGCCGACGCGAGCTTGCGGTACGCCTCGAGGCGCAGGCGATCGGAGTCGACGTACTCGACCGGGATGTGTGCGTCGACGGGAAGATCGATGCGTACCTCACCCGTCTCCCGCGATTCGACCGGTTTCCCGTCCGCGGCAGCGCGATACGCCTCCACCGCCTCGCCGACCAGACGGACGTAGAGATCGAACCCGACGCCCGCGACATGCCCGGACTGTTCGGCGCCCAACACGTTTCCGGCGCCGCGCAGCTCGAGATCCTTCAGCGCCACCGCCATTCCCGCGCCGAGTTCGTTGTTCTGCGCGATCGTCGCGAGCCGGTCGTAGGCGGTCTCGGTCAGCGGTCGGTCGGGGCTGTAGAGCAGATAGGCGTATCCGCGCTCGCGACTGCGGCCGACGCGCCCACGCAGCTGGTGCAGTTGCGAGAGGCCGAGGTTCTCGGCGCGGTCCACGATCAGGGTGTTGGCGTTCGAGATGTCCAGGCCCGTCTCGATGATCGTCGTACAGACCAGCACGTCGTATTCGCGATTCCAGAACCCCGACACCGTGCGCTCGAGCTGGTCCTCGTTCATCTGACCGTGCGCGACCACGACTCTCGCCTCCGGGACCATCGCGGCGATGTCCCTGGCCGTCTTGTCGATGGTCGAGACCCGGTTGTGCACATAGAACACCTGACCATCGCGCAGCAGTTCGCGGCGGATGGCGGCCGCGACCTGTTTCGGCGCATAGGCGCCGACGTAGGTCAGGACCGGATGCCGTTCCTCGGGCGGGGTGAGGATCGTCGACATCTCCCGGATGCCGGCCATCGACATCTCGAGTGTGCGCGGGATCGGGGTCGCCGACATCGTGAGCACGTCGACGTGGGTGCGCAGCGACTTGATGTGTTCCTTGTGCTCGACACCGAACCGCTGCTCCTCGTCCACGATGACCAGTCCGAGGTCCTTCCAGACGATCCCGGTCTGCAGCAGACGGTGGGTGCCGATGACGACGTCGACCTCGCCCTTCGACATCGCCTGGGTGATCTCGCGGGATTCCTTGGGGTCGGTGAACCGCGACAGGCCGCGCACCCGCACCGGGAAACCACTCATCCGCTCGGTGAAGGTCTGCAGATGTTGTTGCGCGAGAATCGTCGTCGGGACGAGGACGGCGACCTGCTTGCCGTCCTGCACGGCCTTGAACGCGGCGCGGACCGCGATCTCGGTCTTGCCGTAGCCGACGTCGCCGACGACGACGCGGTCCATCGGAACGGGACGCTCCATGTCGGCCTTGACCTCGGCGATCACCGTGAGCTGGTCGACGGTCTCGGTGAAGTCGAAGGCGTCCTCCATCTCCTGCTGCCACGGCGTGTCGGGCCCGAAGGCGTGTCCCGGCGCGGCGTGACGGGCGGCATAGAGTTGGACGAGTTCGCCGGCGATCTCGCGAACGGCCTTGCGCGCCTTGCGCTTGGTGTTCTGCCAGTCCGAGCCGCCGAGTTTCGACAGCGACGGCTGTTCGCCGCCGACATAGCGCGAGAGCTGGTCGAGTGCGTCCATCGGGACGTACAACCGATCGGCCGGCTGACCGCGCTTGCTCGAGGCGTACTCCAGCACGAGGTACTCGCGCCGGGCACCGGAGACGGTCCGTTCGATCATCTCGACGAACTTCCCGATGCCGTGCTGGTCGTGCACGACCAGGTCACCCGCGGTCAGCGCCAGCGGATCGACCTGGTTGCGCCGCTTGGCCGGCAGTCGGCGACCGTCCCGGACGTTGGCGACCCGGGAGCCGGTGAGGTCGGCCTCGGCCACGACCACGAGTCCTGCATCGGGACAGACGATCCCGGCGCGCAGCGGCGCGCAGAACACGGTGACCTCGCCGGCCTGCGGGCGGTGCCCGGGTTCGGCGATCACATGCGGCACCTCGGCGTCGGACAGGCGCTCACCGACGCGTTGCGCGGTACCCTTGCCCGCCACCACGATCGCCGCCGGCTTGCCGTCGGCGACGTGCGCGCGCAACTGCGCGAACATCGCGGCGATCTCACGGTCGTCGCCCCGAGGCGCGGGACCGGGAGCCAGATCGAGTTCGAGTTCGTCACCGCTGCCGGTCGAGAGTGGACTCAGCGTCCACCAGGGACACCCGGCGTCGAGCGTCGTCTTCAACACCTCGTCCAACGGCCGGTACGCGCTGGCCTGCAGATCGATGCCGAGGCTCGCCGAGGACCGTCCGTCGATCGGCGCTCCCGCACCCATGGCGGCGGCGGTCCACGATGCCTCGAGGAACTCCGCACCCGTCTTCGACAGGTCCGACGCCCGGGTCCGCACCTTCTCCGGGTCGAGGACGAGGACCCGGGTGCCGTCCGGGATCACCTCGGTCAGCAACTGCATGTCGCCGTCGACGAGCGCGGGGATCAGCGCCTCCATCCCCTCGACCGGGATACCCTCGGCCAGCTTGCCGAGCATCTCGGCGAGGGTCGGGTCGTCGGCGTTGCTCGCCGCCAGGTCGCCGGCGCGTGCACGGACCTTGTCGGTCAGCAGGAGTTCGCGGCCCGGGTGGATCCGCACCTCAGTGGTCTCGACCTCAGGCTGGCTGCGCTGGTCGGCGACCGAGAAGGCACGCATCTCGGTGATCTCGTCGCCCCAGAACTCCACTCGCACAGGATGGTCGGCGGTGGTCGGGAACACGTCGAGAATGCCGCCGCGCACCGCGAACTCGCCGCGGCGGCCGACCATGTCGACGCGCTCGTAGGCCATCTCGACGAGTTGGGACAGCAGAGCGTCGAAGTCGACCTCGATGCCTTCGCGCAGGGTCACGGTCGCGACGTCGCCGAGGCCGGGGGCCATCGGCTGGACGAGCGAGCGAACGGTGGTCACGACGACCCGCAACGGAGTGTCACCGGGGTTGGCGAGCCGGTGCAGTACGGCGAGTCGCTGGCCCACGGTGTCCGCACTCGGCGAGAGCCGCTCATGCGGCAGCGTCTCCCACGACGGGAACTGAGCGACGGCGCCGGCGTCGTCGAGGAGCTCGGCGAGTTCGGCGGTCAGATCGTCGGCCTCCCGGCCGTTGGCCGACACGACGAGGAGCGGGGCATCGGCGCCGGCCACCAGGCACGAGACGAGGAAGGGCCGCGCTGCATCGGGCGCGGTGATGTCCAGCCGGCGCTCGTTCCGGTGCGCGTGCACCTCGCGGAAGGACTTGTCCGCACACGCGAGCGCGGCCAGACCGGACAGAGCAGACGGCGTCGACACTCCGTCGATTCTATGGGGCGACGATCCGCCCGTCCCCGCCCGGTCAGCGCGAGTTCCCGCGGCCGGGGCAGCTGTCCTAACCTCGTCGGCATGAGCGAGCGCGCATCCGAGGCACCCTCGACCCCGATCCGGGTGACCGACGCGACGATCGACGACTGCGCGGCCGTCGCGGGCATCTACGCCCACTACGTGCAGAACACCGTCGCGACCTTCGACTATCTGGTCCCGTCCCTGTCGCAATGGCACGCCAAGCACGCCGCGATCACGGCCGCGGGCCGGCCGTTCGTGGTGGCCCGCGCCGTCGACGACGGTGTCGAGCGGGTCGTCGGCTACGCCTACCTCGGGACGTTCCGGACGATGCCGGCCTACGACCTGTCGACCGAGGACTCGATCTACGTGCGGCCCGGTCAGGCCGGGCGCGGGATCGGTACGGCTCTGATGTCGGCGCTGCTCGATCGCGCGAACCCGGACAACGTCCGCCACATCGTCGCGGTGATCGCCGCGACGGGCGGCGAGGGCTCGATCGCGTTACACCGTCGGTTCGGGTTCGACGAGGTGGGTCGCCTGCGCGCCATCGGACACAAGGCCGACCAGTGGATCGATTGTGTCTACATGCAGAAGGATCTCTGGACGCGCGACGACGCTCCCGGTGCGGGCGGCTGACGACCCGCTCGCGGAGGCGTCGGCGTCACCGTTCCAGCCCCGCTGCCTCGGCGGCCGCGTCGGCCAGGCCGACACCGGTGCCCTCGTAGATGTGGAACGCCACGTCCGCGCCGCGCTGGAGCAGTTCGTCGCGCTCGTCGTCGTACTGCGCGACGACCGCCACGGTCCCGGTGACGCCGAGTTCCTCGATCCGTTCGAGCGCGACCAGGTTGGAGCCGTGGAAGGGCATCGCCAGGACGAGCAGTTCGAGCTCGTGGACGCCGACCGCGCGGTCCCAGAAGTCGGCTTCGGTGGCGTCGGCGTCGAGGATCCGGACGCCGCGTGCGGCCAGTTCGCCCGCCTTGAGCGGATCGTTCTCCACGCCGATCACCGGAAGGCCGTATTCGTCGACGAGCCGCTCGTACACCGAGTGCCCGACGCGGCCCATGCCGAGGACCAGTACGCGCGCCGGCGCCAGCACGATCGGGGCGTCGTCGGGGTGGGCCCGGGCCGCGGCCGTGGTCGGGACGAACGCCGACAACCGGGTCACCAGGCCGGTGCCGCGGCGATTGACCAGGGTGGAGAACACGAAGCTCCCCGCCACCGCCACCGACGTCACCACGAGCCAGTCCTCGCCGATCATCCCCACTCCCACACCGGTCGCGATCACGATCAGCCCGAACTCCGAGAAGTTGGCCAGCGCGAGTCCGGTCAGGATCGACGTCCGGCGACGCAGGCCGAACAGGGAGAGGACCAGCGTGTACACCGCACCCTCGAACGGCAGGAGGACGATCAGCAGCAGACCGAGCAGAACCGTTTCGGTCGTGGGGGTGACGTGCAGCCCGATCGACACGAAGAAGCCGACGAGGAGCAGCTCACGCAGACCGAACAACGTGCGCGACAACTCCCCCGCGCGCGGATGGGAAGCGAGCAGGACGCCGATGACCATCGCGCCGAAATCGCCCTTCATGCCGACGGATTCGAAGAGCCAATACCCGGGCACGAGGGCCATCACGATTCCGAACAGCGTCTGCAACTCGCCGTGGCCGAGGGTGTTCCACAGGCGGCGGACGAGCCACGCGCCGGGGATCAGCAACACGAGGGCAAGCGCCCACGGGCTCGGCGGTTCGCCCTGCATCGCGGTCAGGTAGGCGACGGCGACGATGTCCTGGAGGACGAGGACGCCGATCGCTATGCGGCCGTAGAGCGAGTGGGATTCCGACCGCTCGTCGAGGACCTGGACCACGAACACGGTGCTGGAGAACGACAGCGCAAAGCCCAACAGCGCCAATGTCTCCCAGCCCTCGTCGGTGAGCATCGGCACCCCGAGGGCGGCCAGGAGGCCGAGGAATCCGGTGGTCAGCCCGAGGATGACCAGGAGGTTCACCGCCGTGGTGACGACCACCTCGCGCCGGAGCAGCATCCGTACGTCGAGCTTGAGGCCGATGGTGAACAACAGGATCGTCACGCCCAGCTCGGCGATCGTGTCGATGATCGGCAGCTCGTCGATTCCCGGTGCGTGCAAGATGAATCCGGCGGCGAGGTAGCCGACGAGGGTCGGCAGGCGCGCCGCGCGAGCGAGGTACCCGCATCCGAAGATGACGACCAGGTAGATCCCGACGGTCTCCATGTCCGAGGCGCCTCAGCCGAAAGCGGTGTTCGGCCGGTCAGCGCCGCTCGGGGTCGACATCGGTGGATCCTTCCGGCCGGGGGACGCAGAGTGAATCAACCATAGACGCGGACCCGTTGCCCCGCCGTGCAGCTCGGGGCGGGTCCACACCGCCATCGCGGGCCGGCGAGGCAAGACCCCGGGTTGGTCAGGCGTCGTCGGCGCTCGTCCGCCTCCGGGACTCCACGTAATCGGGTCCGACGAGCGCGGGGTCGGGGTCGAGCCGGGTGAGCCCGTTCCAGCAGAGGTTGACGAGGTGAGCCGCCACGACCTCTTTCGACGGCTCGCGCACGTCGAGCCACCACTGCGCCGTGACCGACACCATCCCGACGAGCGCCTGCGCATACAGCGGGGCGAGCGTGGGATCGAAACCCCGTCGTTCGAAATCGCCGGCAAGGATGTGCTCGACCTGACTGATGGCGTCGTTGAGGAGACTCGAGTAGGTGGCCGTCTCGCCCGTGGCGGCGGTGCTGTCCCCGCGTACGAGGATGCGGAATCCGTCCGTGCGCTCCTCCATGTACGTCAGCAGCGCGAGGGCGACCTGCTGGATGCGGTAGAGCGACCGGTTCTTCGACAGCGACGAGGTCACCATCTCCAGGAGGGTCTCCATCTCGCGGTCGACGACGACCGCGTACAAACCTTCCTTGCCACCGAAATGCTCATAGACGATCGGCTTCGAGACGCCCGCGCGCTGGGCGATCTCCTCGATCGACGTGCCCTCGAAACCGCGCTCGGCGAACAGGCCGCGCGCGACCTCGATGAGCTGCAACCGGCGCTGGGCACCGGTCATCCGTGCTCGAGGTGCGCGCTGCACCTCGGCCGAACCTTCCGACGGACGCCCGATAGCCATGGCCCCAGCGTAGGGCGCGACGCCGCGGATTCCGAACGGTCCGGCCGAGTGGGGTCAGTACAGGCTCGACCAGTACGACCAGAACCGCACGGCGATCAGCACGATCACCAGGCCGACGGCGGCGACGAGAATCGGGGCGTGGTTGCGCGCGAGGACCAACGCGACGCGTGAACGCGAGGTGAGACCACTCGCGTGCGCGTTGCGCACCGTGACGAAGACGAAGATCGGCAGCGTCACCGCCCACACGACCATGCAGTACGGGCACAGCGCCCCGATCGAGTAGAGGCTCGAGTAGATCAGCCAGGAGATGAACACCATCGCCGCGGTCACCCCGACCTGGAGTCCCGCCCAGTACCACCCGGCGAGGCGAGCCCCGGCGAGCAGGGCCACACCGGTGGTGACGACGATGGCGAAGCCCGCGATACCGAGCAGCGGGTTGGGGAAGCCGAAGAGCGCGGCTTGGGGCTCGGCCATCACCGACCCGCAGCTCAGCACGGGATTGAAGTTGCAGGACGGCACGTAGTCGGGGTCTGCTGCCAGTTCGAACCGTTCGACGGTCAGCACGAAAGACGCGACGAAACCGATCGATCCGCCGACGCTCAGCAACCAGGCGACGATCCGCGTCCAGGAACGCACGGCCGCGGCCAGCAGGAGCCGGTCGTCGCCGGCATCGACCTTTGCGGTGGTCAGCGCACTCTCAGTCACTTTCCCAGCATGACACCGCCCGGCGGTGAGATCGACCCACGCCGCGTCGAAGTCACACTGGATCGGTCCAAATGTCGGCAGTTCCACTCGACCGTGCGTAATGTCATTTCAGACACCGGGGGGCGCGAACGCCCCGGGGATGGGACAGCAACAGTGCAATTGTGGGACTATCTCAGTGAGAACGCACGATCCCTCACCTTTCTGACGTATCAGCATGCGTCGCTGTCGTTCCAGACAGTGCTCGTGGGTACAGCCGTGGCCATCGTCGTCGCCGCCGTCGTCTACCGGCTTCCGCTGGCGAGTGCGCTCACGCTGACGTCGAGCCGTGTGGCGCTGACCATTCCGTCGCTCGCCCTGCTCGCATTGCTGATCGTGCCCTTCGGACTCGGTGTGACGCCGTCGTTCCTCATGCTCGCGTTCTTCGCCACGCTGCCGGTCATCGGCAACGCGGTGGTCGGTTTGCGATCCGTGCCGCCGTCCGTGGTCGAATCCGCCCGCGGCATCGGCCTTTCGCGATGGCGGATCCTGCTCACGGTCGAGTTGCCGATCGCCTGGCCGGTGATCCTGACCGGCATCCGCGTGTCGACCCAGATGATCGTCGGTGTCGCGGCGATCGTCGCCTACGTTCTCGGACCCGGTCTGGGATCCCTGATCTTCAACGGCCTTTCCCGCCTCGGCGGTGCCAATGCACTCGAAATGGCGCTCGCCGGAACGATTCTGATCGTGATCATCGCCCTCATCTTCGACGCTCTCCTGGTTCTGCTCGGCCGCCTCACCATCTCCAAGGGACTCTCATGACCGACACCTCCACCTCCTCCGCGCCGAACGGCACCAACCGCAACGTCACCGGCGAGTCCATCCGGCTCGACGGTGTGGCCAAGCGTTACCGGGGAAGCACCACGCCGGCCGTCGCGCGCCTCGACCTGGAGATCGACGCCGGCGACATCGTCGCCTTCGTCGGCCCGTCCGGATGCGGCAAGACGACGACGCTGAAGATGATCAACCGCCTCATCGAACCCACCGAGGGGCGCATCTACATCGGCGGACGCGACGTCACCGCGGAGAACCCGGACAAACTGCGCCAGTCGATCGGCTACGTCATCCAGTCCGGCGGGTTGTTCCCGCACTGGTCGGTGAGCAAGAACATCGGCGCCATCCCGCGAATCCTCAACTGGGACAAGAAGCGGATCGCCGAACGCACCGAATACCTGCTCGACCTCGTCGGACTCGACGCCGCGACCTTCGCCGACCGGCTCCCCAAGGACATGTCCGGTGGTCAGCAGCAGCGCGTGGGCGTCGCACGCGCGCTCGCCGCCGATCCCCCGGTGCTCCTGATGGACGAGCCGTTCGGCGCCGTGGACCCGATCACCCGAGCCCGCCTGCAGGACAAGCTGATCGCGATCCAGCACGAGCTGGCCAAGACCATCGTCATCGTCACCCACGACTTCGAGGAAGCGACCAAACTCGGCGACAAGGTGCTGATCCTCTCCGAGGGCGGCCGCATCGAGCAGTTCGCGCCCCCGGAGGAGATCCTGGCCAACCCGGCGAGTCCCTTCGTCGAGGAGTTCGTGGGTTCGGGTGCGACACTCGCCCACCTGACCCTCACCCGCGTCCGCGACGTCGACATCAAAGAGGTGGTCACCGCCCGCGTCGGAGAACCGTCCGGCGATGTGGTCGCCCGCGCGAAGGCGGTCGGCGAGGACTGGGTCGCCGTGGTCGATCAGCACGGCCGCCCCCGCGCCTGGCCGTCGGTCGAGGAGATCCGCGCCAAGCCAGAGGTCTCGGACTACCTCGACCCCCGGCTTCCCGTCGTCGCGCAGTCCTCGACGCTGAACGACGCCCTCGACTCGATGCTGGCGACCAGCCAGGGTGGCGTTCTCGTCACCGACGGGCGGGGCGCCGTCGTCGGCGCGCTGAACATCGCGGCGGTGATGGAGGCGATCCGTGGGCAACTCGCCACCGTGCGAGATGACGACGCCGAGGTCGGTTACCTCGACCATGCTGATGGGTCGGCTCCCGTGGAGACCCCGGTCGTGGCGGCCGACGACGATTCCGGCACCGAGCACGTCGCCGGAGGAGTCACTCCCGAGACGAGCGTCGAGCGGTGACCGGCTTCATCGCCGAAGAGGCACGGATCACCGATACCTCGAAACCGCCTGCACCAGAATCGGTTCCGAGTGGCTTCCGGCGGCGACTCGCCCGCATTCCCATCGATGTGTGGTTCGAGCCGCTGGTGATCGTGGTCGTCGGCGTCGGTTTCGTGATCTGGTACGCGAACACCACTTTCACCAGCACCGAGAGCGCGGCGATGTCGTGGCCGGCGTTGCGTGCCACCATCCTCGACCACATCCAGCTGACGCTGGTCGCCACGATCATCGTCGTCGTGATCGCGATTCCGCTCGGCATCGCGCTGACCCGGCCGTCGCTCCGCTGGCTGAACCCGATCGCGGTCAACATCGCCAACATCGGACAGGCGGCGCCCGCGATCGGCCTCCTGGTGTTGTTCACCTTCTGGCTCGGCACCGGTTTCACCACCGCCGTCGTCGGTCTGGTCGTGTATGCCGTGCTCCCCATCCTGCAGAACACGATCGTGGGGCTGCGGCAGGTCGACCAGCGGACGGTCGAGGCCTCGCGGGGCATCGGACTGTCGGCAGTGCGCACCCTCGTCCAGGTCGAGCTGCCCCTGGCCGTGCCGGTCATCCTCAACGGAGTCCGGACCGCACTGGTCATCCTGGTCGGCACCGCCACCCTGAGCACGTTCATCGGCGCGACCAGCCTTGGCACGCTCATCACCACGGGGATCACCCTGTTCCTGCCGAAGCTGCTCGTGTCCGGCGCGATCCTCGTCGCGCTGCTCGCCATGACGATCGACTGGCTCGGACGCCTCGTCGAACTCGCTGCGACTCCTCGGGGGATCGCATGATGGCCCGCCCGCATCCGGTCCGCGCCCGCCGCGTCGCAACGGTCCTGGCGGCGTCGGCCACCGTCCTGATGATGTTGTCCGCGTGCGGCTTGGTCAGTTCGTCCGGAACCTTCCGTCCCGCTTCCCTTCCCGGCGGCGAACGCCCGCTCGAGGGAACCTCCATCGCGGTGACGTCCAAGAACTTCACCGAGCAGGTCCTGCTGGGCAAGATCACCGCCACGTATCTGGCGGCCGCCGGCGCCGACGTCGACGATCTCACCAACGCGCCGGGCTCGATGTCGTCCCGGCAGGCAGTTCTCAACGGCGACGCCGACATCGTGTGGGAGTACACCGGGACCGCCTGGCAGACCTACCTGGGCGAGACCGAGACGATCTCCGACCCGCAGCAACTCTACGAACGCGTCCGCGACGCCGAACGCGCGAACGGGGTCGAGTGGCTCCCGCCGGCGTCGTTCAACAACACCTACGCGTTCGCGGCGTCGTCACCGACCGCCGAACGGCTGAACGTCAAGACGATGTCCGACATCGCCAAACTCCCCGAGTCCGAGCGGACCTTCTGCATCAACGACGAGTTCTACTCGCGCGCCGACGGATTCATCCCGATGTTGAAGGCCTACGACATTCCGCTCGACCAGCCCGGCGGGGTGCCCTCGAGCAACGTGACCATGATGGATTCCGGCGTCGTCTACACCTCCACCGCGCGTAGCGAGCCCTGCAATTTCGGCATGGTCTACTCGACGGACGGTCGCATCAAGAACCTGGATCTGGTCGTCCTCGAGGACGATCGGAAGTTCTTCCTGCCCTACAGCGGATGCGTCGTGGTCAACACCGGACTCAACGACGCCAATCCGGAGATCGCCGAACTCATGGCACCCGTGTCGGCCAAACTCACCGACCCGCTCATGCAGGAGCTGAACGGGCTCATCGACATCGACGGCGCCGATCCCTCCGACGTCGCCTACGACTGGCTGAAGGACGAGGGCTTCATCGTCCCGGTGGACTGACGACCCGTCGACTGTGCGTCGAATCCCGTCGACTGGTTGAATCCGCCACGGATTTCGACGCACGGTCGACGAATATCGACGCACGGTCGACGGGATTCGACACACGGTCGACGGATTTCGACGCACAGTCAACGAGATTGGGCCGAATTCGGTGCGAACACCGTCATCCAGTGCGGGTGCAGCCGGTAGTAGACGACCTCGGCGTCCCAGTCGAAGGCGTCGTCGCCGTAGATCGTCTTGAAGTGCGCCACCAGCTCGGGCCAGTCATCTGCGCGAGGACCGTCCAGCGGATTCAGGATCTCGACGGTCCCGTGGGTGAAGACACCCAGTTCCTCACCTTGGATGTGCGCGACGCTCGCGGCGGGACGGGCGGCGAGATGTCGGGCCTTCGCGGCGGCGCGCGCCGTGCCGAAGATCCACTTCCCATGGAGGAAATGTCCGTCGACGGCACTGATCCTCGGTTCACCCGACGCCGTCACGGTCGAGAGCGCGAGAACACGCATCCCGGTCAGGATGTCGACGAGTTGTGCTGCGCCGACGGTGTTGTCACTGCTGATGATGGAACGCAGATGGTCCGTCGAGCGGGACAGGGAGGCGTCGAGAAGGGTCTGGAGTTCGCGGAGTTCATCCGGGGTCTCGTGCATGGTGGGCGTTCCTCGTGGGCTGTTCGCCGGCGACGACGGTCGTCGCCGAGGAACCCCATGGTGCCACCGGAAACCACCTACAGGGCTGTCCGCGACCGACCGTTCTTGCTGTCTCGAGCGGCAATCCCAGGGGCGGCGCCTCGGGATGCAGGGCAGCGCCCGCGGCGAGAAGGTCCACGTCGACGCGACACCGCAGGGCGGCGAACAGCGTACCCAACGACGACCGCGCACCCGTGCGCCGTCCGAAACCCGCTGCATCGAAGCCGGTCACGTCAGTGTCCTTCCAATCCCCATGCAGTGGCGAGCAATTCATGCGACGCCAGCCGATGGTCGAAGTCGTGGGTGACGCTGGTGACCAGCAACTCGTCGGCACCGGTCACCCGGGCGAGCGTCCGCAGCCCGTCGACGACGGACTCGGGATCGCCGACGAACTGGGTGCGCACCCGATCGTCGACGAGAGGGCGCGCATCGCCGTCGAGGGAATCCGCTGTGTCCGGGTCGGGATACGGTTGCGCGCCCGCCCCGCTGCGGATGCCGTGCACCCAGTGCCCGTACGTGGACGCGCGGTGACGTGCGGTCGGTTCGTCCTCGGCGACAACGACATCCGCGGAGACGATCACATACGGCTCGGCCAGGACCGGCGACGGCCGGAACGCGCTGCGATACGCCTCGACGGCCTCGAGAACCGTGCTCGGGCTGACATGGTAGTTCGCGACGAACGGCAGCCCCCGCGCACCCGCGGTCTGCGCGCTCTGGCCCGTGCTGCTCCCGAAGATCCAGACCGCCACGTCCGCGCCGCGCCCGGGCACCGCGGTCAGCTCGACGTCGTGGTGCTCGAAGTCGCCGGCCAGGAGCGCGAGGACGTCGCCGACGGCGTCGTCGAAGTCCGGCGGTGACGCACCGTCGAACTGCGACGCCTCGAACGCGGCGACGACCCGCGGTGCGTTCAGGATCGACTCGACGGGGAACGGCGTCGGGATGAGCAGGCCGTCGACGATCTGGTCGGGCTGTCGGGGTGCGGGCGCGCGCGGTGCGGACTGCCGGTCGGTGGTCGTCAATTCGGTGCGGCGCTGAGCGGAACGCCCGAGCCCCAGGTCCAGCCGGCCGGGATACAGCGCGTCGATCGTCCCGAACGCCTCCACGATCGACACGGGGGTGTGCAGGCCGCTCTGCACCGCCGCCGACCCCACGCGGATCGACTCGGTCGCGGCGGCGATCAGCCCGATGAGTGTTGTCGTCGACGAACTGGCCACCGCGACGAAGTGGTGCTCGGCGAGCCAGAACCGTCGGTAGCCCAGGCGTTCGGCGTGCTGGGCCAGCGCGACGCTGCGGCGCACCGCTGTCGCGGCGTCACTCCCCTCGGTGACCGGGGCGAGATCCAGCACCGACAGCGGTATCGGTTCTCTTCCCGTCACACCGCTCTCCGACCGACTCGAGTCCTGCGCCGAACACACCTCATCCTGACCACCGAAGCGTGGCCGCCGGTTTATCGGAAGGGTTTGGCCCACCGCGATCCGATGACCGACGCCCGGAATCCACGGTCTCTCCGCCACCGTTCGATCCAGGGACAGATATCGACGACACGACTGAGAGAGGACTCCATGGCCGAGCACGTGCACGTCGCCGTGGCGCTGGACGGAGCCGGGTCGCACCCGGGCGCGTGGCGGGCACCCGGAGCCCAGGCGAACACCCTGACCACGGCGGCGCACTGGCAGGAACGGCTCGCGGAGGCAGAAGCCGGGCTGCTCGACTTCGTCACCCTCGCGGATTCGTTCGCCCTGCACCGCGGGCATCCACGCACCGATCGGGCGACCGCGGGACTCGACTCGGTACTGCTCGCCTCCCGTCTCGCCCCGACGACCCGGTCGATCGGGCTGATCCCGACGGCGACCGCCACCCACACCGAGCCGTTCCACGTCTCCAAGGCGATCGCGACCCTCGATTACGTGAGCAACGGACGTGCCGGAGTCGTCCTGCGCACCACCGCAGATCCGGACGAGGCCGCGTTGTTCGGCCGGCGACGGTTTCCCGACGACCCCGCGGTGCTCGCCGACCTCGCGTCCGAGGCCCTCGACTTCGCCACCGTGATCGGACTGCTCTGGGACTCGTGGGAGGACGACGCCGAGATCCGCGAGGTCGCGACCGGTCGGTTCGTCGACCGGGACAAGCTGCACTACATCGGACTTCGCCGGAGACCATTTCTCGGTGCGGGGTCCCGCCATCACGCCACGACCACCCCAGGGCCGGCCGGTCATCGCGGCGACCGGCGCACATCCCACCGACCTGCGGGTGATCGGCCGGGGCGCCGACCTCGGGTTCATCAACCCCCGCGACGTCGACGACGCCGTGCGTGCGGTGGACGCCGTGGGCACCGCCCACTCCGACGCCGGTCGCGGGATCGCCGACCCCGCACTCCTGTTCGTCGATCTGTTCGCCGTGCTCGCCGCGTCGGAGTCGGCGGCGAGAGCACGCCGGGCGCAACTCGACGAGTGGGCGGGTGAACCGTTCACTCCCGACAGCGCGGCCTTCGTCGGCACCCCGGCCGGGCTCGCCGACGAGATCGAACGCTGGACAGCCGTCGACGGGGTGAGCGGGGTGCGGTTGCACCCGGCCGCCGTGCCCGAGGACCTACACGTGATCACGCGGGAGGTCGTGCCGGAGCTGCAGCGTCGCAACCGATTCCGTGACTCCTACACCGCGCCGACGTTGCGGGGCCATCTTGGTCTGGCGCGGCCGTCCAACCGTTTCGCCGCTGGAAAGGCCGGTGTCGCATGACCAAGCAGGTGCATCTCGCCGCCCACTTCCCCGGGGTGAACAACACCACGGTGTGGAGCGATCCGGAGTCGGGCAGTCAGATCGAGTTCGACTCGTTCGTCCATCTCGCCCAGACCGCCGAGCGCGGGAAGTTCGACTTCTTCTTCCTCGCCGAAGGACTGCGGCTCCGCGAGCAGAACGGGCTGATCTACGACCTCGACGTGGTCGGACGACCGGACACCTTCACGGTCCTGTCCGCACTGGCCGCGGTGACCACCCACCTCGGCCTGACCGGCACCATCAACTCGACCTTCAACGAACCGGTCGATG
Organism: Gordonia sp. G4; assembly: GCF_057770005.1. Classification (NCBI taxonomy): domain Bacteria; kingdom Bacillati; phylum Actinomycetota; class Actinomycetes; order Mycobacteriales; family Gordoniaceae; genus Gordonia; species Gordonia sp. G4. The sequence continues at coordinate 3,180,596 of NZ_CM173442.1, read as the reverse complement.
TCGCACGGCAATTCGCCACCCTCGATCACCTGTCCGGCGGACGTGCGGCGTGGAATGTGGTGACCTCATGGGACGAGTTCACCGGCGAGAACTTCCGCCGCGGTGGCTATCTGCCCGAGGACCAGCGGTACGCGCGCGCCAAAGAGTTCCTCACCGCGGCAGCGGCTCTCTGGGACTCATGGCGAGACGACGACGTCGTCGCCGATGCCGAGAGCGGCCAGTTCCTGGCGCGCCACGACGCCGGCGAGTTCGACGTCACGAGTTCGCAGTTCGACATCCGCGGGCACTTCCCGACCCCTCGTCCGCCACAGGGGCGGCCGGTCATCTTCCAGGCCGGGGACTCCGACGAGGGCCGCGAGTTCGCGGCCGCCACCGCCGACGCCATCTTCTCCCGGCACGCCACGTACGATGCCGGCCGAGCGTTCTACACCGACGTCAAGCGGCGCCTCGCCGCGTACGGACGGCACCCCGAACAGCTCCTGGTCCTCCCCGCCGCCACCTTCGTCGTCGGCGACACCGACGCGCAGGCAGCCGAACTCGCCCACGAGGTGCGCCTACAGCAGGTCAGCGGGCAGACGGCGATCAAGTTCCTGGAGCAGTTGTGGAATCGCGACCTCTCCGACCACGACCCCGACGGTCCGCTGCCGCAGGTGGATCCGGTCCCGGGCGAGAACACGGTCGCCAAGGGACGCGCGAGCGTGCGCATGCACCGTGACCCGGTCGCCGTCGCGCGCGAGTGGCGCGACCTGGCCGAGGCGAAGAACCTGACCACGCGCGAACTCATCATCGAGGTCACCGGCCGCCAGTCGTTCGTCGGCTCACCGCAGACGGTCGCGCACACGATCAACGACTTCGTGCAGGCCGACGTCGCCGACGGCTTCATCCTGGTGCCCCACATCGTGCCCGGCGGACTCGATCGGTTCGTCGACGAGGTGGTGCCGATCCTCCAGGAGCTCGGTGTCCACCGCACCGACTACGAGGGCACCACGCTGCGGGACAATCTGGGGCTGGCACGACCGGCGGGATGAACCCGCCGGGCACCGAGAAAGGGCGCCGTCGCGCCTCGACTCATGAGCTCCGCCACCAGGACTCGAACCTAGAATGCCTGAACCAAAATCAGGAGTGTTGCCGATTACACCATGGCGGATCACTGCGCTGACGATTGTGCCACAGCCCGCGGGCACGCACGCCAGGTGACCACTCGACGAGAACTCGGCTCCCAGACCTCGATCGAGGCCTGGGAGCCGGAGTAGTGGTCCAGGAGGTGATCAGTCCTTGGGGCCGCCGGCCACGTAGACGACCTGACCCGACACGAAGCCGGCACCCTCGCTGATGAAGAAGGACGCGGTGTGGGCGATGTCCTCGGGCACGCCGACGCGGTTGACCGGGATCTGGCCCGCTGCGGCACGCTTGAAGTCCTCGAAGGGCACACCGATGCGCTCGGCGGTGGCGGCGGTCATCTCGGTCTCGATGAAACCGGGGGCGATGGCGTTCGCGGTGACGCCGAACCGGCCGAGTTCGATGGCCAGGGTCTTGGTGAATCCCTGCATGCCGGCCTTGGCCGCCGAGTAGTTGACCTGTCCGCGGTTGCCGAGCGCGGAGGTGCTCGACAGGTTGACGATGCGTCCCCACTCCGCCTCGACCATGTACTTCTGCACAGCCTTGGTGACATTGAACGCGCCACGCAGGTGCACGGCCATCACCGCGTCCCAGTCGTCGACGGTCATCTTGAACAGCAGGTTGTCGCGGGTGATGCCCGCGTTGTTGACGACCACCGTCGGCTTGCCGAGTTCGGCGACGACCTTGTCCACCGCGGCGTTCACCGAGGCCTCGTCGGCGACGTCGGCACCCACCGCGACGGCCTTGCCGCCGGCGTCGGTGATGGCCTTGACCGTGTCGGCGCAGGCGTCGGCGTCGAGGTCCAGGACGGCCACCGCCAGTCCGTCGTCGGCCAGGCGCCTGGCCACGGCCGCGCCGATCCCCCGTGCGGCCCCGGTGACGATGGCCGTCTTCTGCGTGCTCATTCACTACCTCCGTGTGGTCGTTTCACGAACCGGACAACTCCGGCACGCGTGGTTCTGTCTCCCGCACCCACCCTGATCCGTCTGTGACAATCCACTGGGACATCGGCAGGTTCTACCGATTGATCGCTCGGCGTTCGCGGTCCCTATGTGTTCTATCAGGCCCGGTCGGGAGGATCCGGCACAAACTGCGCGCTGCATTTCTGCCACCGGGCACCGATGCGTAGGATCGCACCCGACGTGCGACCGCGGGTCGGGTCTGCGACCCCCGCCGCCGCCGTCGAGCAGACATGATCGCGGCAGTCACCGATCAGGAAGAGGGTGGGCATTCGATGACGGGAACGTCGCCATCCGTGGCCGTGATCGTCCTGGCCGCGGGCGCCGGTACCCGCATGAAGTCCAAGACCCCGAAGATCCTGCACACCATCGGCGGACGTTCACTCCTCGGCCATGCGCTGCACGGCGCGGCGGGCATCGAACCCGAGCATCTGATCGCGGTCGTCAGCCACGAGCGCGAACGGGTCACGGCGGCCATCGGTGAGATCGGCGCACTGCTGGGCGTCGAGGTCGGGATCGCCGAACAGGACGCGCCGCGCGGAACGGGCGACGCCGCCCGGGTCGGACTCGGCGGGTTGCCCGACGATTTCGACGGCACCGTCGTCGTCACCGCCGCCGACGTCCCCCTGCTCGACGCCGACACCCTGCGCGCCCTCGTCGACACCCACCTCGCCGACGGTGGAGCCGCCGTCACGCTGACGAGCTTCGTCGCCGACGACCCGACCGGATACGGACGGATCATCCGCGACGGAGACGCCGTCGCCGCCATCGTCGAGCACAAGGACGCGAACCCCGAGCAGCGCGCCGTGACCGAGGTGAACGCCGGCGTGTACGCCTTCGACGCCGCCGCGCTGCGAGTCGGTCTGTCGAAGCTGTCCACGGACAACGTGCAGGGCGAGTACTACCTCACCGACATCGTCGAGATCGCGCGCGGCGAGGGCCGGGCGGTCCGTGGGTTCACGGTCGCCGATCCGGTGCTCGTGGCCGGCTGCAACGACCGCGCCCAGCTCTCCGCTCTCGGTGCCGAACTCAATCGCCGGATCATCCGCCGCCATCAGCTCGACGGGGTGACCGTCGTCGACCCCGCCACGACGTGGATCGACATCGACGTCACCATCGAGCCCGACGCGCACATCGAACCGGGCACCCAGCTGCACGGCCGCACCCACATCTCCGCCGACGCGGTCATCGGACCCGACACCACCCTCACCGACGTCACTGTCGGAGCAGGTGCCCAGGTGATCCGTACACACGGCAGCGACGCGGTCATCGGCCCCAACGCCACCGTCGGCCCGTTCGCCTACCTCCGACCCGGGACCGCCCTCGGGGTCGCGGGCAAGATCGGCACCTTCGTCGAGACCAAGAACGCGACCATCGGTGACGGGTCGAAGATCCCGCACCTCACCTATGTCGGTGACGCGACCATCGGCGAGCACTCCAACATCGGCGCGTCGAGCGTCTTCGTCAACTACGACGGGGTTGCCAAGCACCGCACGGTGATCGGCGATCACTGCCGCACCGGCTCGGACAACATGTTCGTCGCCCCGGTCAGCGTCGGCGACGGGGCGTACACCGGAGCCGGAACCGTCGTGCGGCAAGATGTACCGCCGGGGGCCCTCGCGGTCTCGGCGGGAGAACAACGCGTCATCGAGGACTGGGTCGTGCGCAAGCGGCCCGACACCGCGGCGGCGCGCGCGGCCCTCGAGGCGCGCGAGAACGACTCCGGGCCGGCCTGACACCCCGACCCGCGCTCGACCCTGCAGATCCGAAACGACACCAACAGAAGAGTTTTCATGACCTGGACCACTGACAACCAGAAGAACCTGATGCTGTTCTCTGGTCGTGCCCATCCCGAACTCGCCGAAGCAGTCGCCGATGAACTGGGCATCAAGGTCACCCCGCAGACCGCCCGCGACTTCGCCAACGGCGAACTGTTCGTTCGTTTCGAGGACTCGGTGCGCGGCTCGGACGCGTTCGTCCTGCAGAGCTGCCCGTACCCGCTGAACCAGTGGGTCATGGAGGCGCTCATCATGATCGACGCCCTCAAGCGCGGCTCGGCCAAGCGAATCAGCGTGATCCTCCCGTTCTATCCGTACGCCCGCCAGGACAAGAAGCACCGCGGGCGCGAGCCGATCTCGGCGCGCCTCATCGCCGATCTGCTGAAGACTGCGGGCGCCGACCGGATCATCACCGTCGACCTGCACACCGATCAGATCCAGGGCTTCTTCGACGGGCCCGTCGACCACATGCACGCGCAGGGGCAGCTCGCCGAGTACATCCGCGGCAAATACGGCACCGACAACATCGCGGTGGTCTCCCCCGACTCCGGTCGCGTACGTGTCGCGGAGAAGTGGGCCGACACCCTCGGTGGCGCACCACTGGCGTTCATCCACAAGACCCGCGATCCGTTGGTGCCCAACCAGGTCAAGTCCAACCGCGTCGTCGGCGAGGTGGAAGGACGAACCTGCATCCTGATCGACGACATGATCGACACCGGCGGCACGATCGCCGGCGCGGTGCGGGTCCTCAAGGACGCCGGGGCGGGCGACGTCATCATCGCCACCACCCACGGTGTGTTCTCCGACCCCGCGGCCGAGCGCCTCGCGAACTGTGGCGCCAAGGAGGTCATCGCGACCGACACCCTGCCGATCCCGGCCGAGAAGCGCTTCGCGAACCTCACCGTCCTCTCCATCGCCCCGCTGCTCGCGCAGACGATTCGCGAGGTCTTCGAGAACGGTTCCGTCACAAGCCTGTTCGACGGTATCGCCTGACCCTTCGAGGCTCGCTCCGCTCGCACCTCAGGGAACAAAAGGGACGCTCCGCTCGCACCTCAGGGAACAAAGGGACGCTCCGCTAGCACCTCAGCTCTTTGCTCCCTAATCCGAGAGAACGACCTGCTTCCGGCTCCCTGAGGTGCGAGGAGCGCAAGCCGCCGGGCCGAGCAAGCGACGAAGGAGCGCGTCGAGGTCGACGAGCCACGAAGGGCTGCGCAGTCGACCCGGGTACCGTGTGACCCGTGGACGCGACGATCTATCACAACCCGAAATGCTCGACCTCGCGGAAGGCATTGCAGGCCCTGCGCGACGCCGGCATCGAGCCGACCGTCGTGAAGTATCTCGACGAGCCGTACAGCCGCGACCAGCTCGTCGAGTTGTTCGCCGATGCTGGCCTCACGCCCGCACAGGCGGTCCGCAAGCGGGAGGCCCTGTACAAGGAACTCGATCTCGCATCGGCCACCGACGATCAGATCCTCGACGCCATGGTCGAGCACCCCGTCCTCGTCGAACGTCCGATCGTCGTGACCGCCAAGGGCACTCGCATCCCGCGACCCATCGACAAGCTCGACGAGATCCTCTGAGCGCCGGCCGCGGTCGGGTCAGGCCGGGACAGCCGGCGCGGGCAGTGGCCGTTGCACCGACGGCACGGCCAGCGCGGCCACACCTCGCACCAGCGCCTTCGTCATGTCGAAATAGTCGAAGTAGTCGCGCCACACCGTGATCCGGCCCTCCCGCACCTCGAAGCGGCCGCACACCCAGAACTGGAGATGCAACCGACCGAGTCGGAGTTCGTCGACCCGCTCGGTCAACACGACGCCGGTGTCGTCGGAGCTCACGTTGATCATCCGGTAGTTGAATCCCACCGAGTCCTTGCGTGCCACTCCGCCCAGGACAACGGCCACCTTCCGTTTCCCGCGGATCGTCGGCAGCGAGACGTTCGTGTAGGCGATGTCGTCGTCGATGGTCTCCAGCGCGGCGGGTACGTCGCCCCGCGCGAACTCGGTCAGCAGGGTCGTCACGATCTCGATCGGCGTCTGTGGGGTCATGGCAGACCAGTATCCCCGAGCTCGGCGCCGACAGCGGGCGATGTGACATCACAGCAGGTCGTCGACTACTCTGATCGCCGTTGTCTCGGCGAGGGTGACCCGGTCACCGTTATCGGCGCGGCCATCGTAGTTCTCCTCGGTCGGCGACCGGCGGGTTCCGCGGTCGGTGTTCGTGCCCGGTGTTGCTCGTCGCGACGCCGACAGACCGCACACCACCCACGAGGAGACCCACATGTCGAACCAGGCCAGCAAGCTCTCGGTCAGCACCCGCACCGAGAAGGGCAAGGGCGCAGCACGCCGTGCACGTCGCGAGGGCAAGGTTCCCGCCGTGCTCTACGGCCACGGCACCGATCCGCAGCACCTGCACCTGCCTGCGCGCGACTTCGCCGCGATCCTGCGCAACAACGGCCTCAACGCCATCATCGACCTCGACATCGAGGGCGACAGCCAGCTGGCGCTCACCAAGCAGGTCGACGTCCACCCGATCCGCAACTACATCGAGCACGCGGACCTGCTCATCGTCCGTCGCGGTGAGAAGGTGACCGTCGAGGTCGCCATCATCGTCGAGGGCGACGCCGCCCCGGGCACGCTGGTCGTCTCCGACACCAGCCTCATCGAGGTCGAGGCGGACGCCCTGTCGATCCCCGAGCAGATCGTCGTCAGCGTCGAAGGTGCCGAGGCCGGCCTGTCCGTGCACGCTTCCGATCTGGACCTGCCCGAGGGCGTGACCCTCACCGCCGATCCCGAGACCCTGATCGTCGCGGTCACCGAGGCGCAGCTCGCGGCCACCGAGTCCGACGCCGACGGCTCGGCCGACGCCGCAGCCGAGGGCGAGGCCGCCGAGGCGGCCGAGGAGTCGGAGTAACCCCACCCTCGACTACTCGGTACGAGTGGTGAAATTGATTGTCGGCCTGGGTAATCCCGGGTCCAGGTACGAGAAGACGAGGCACAACGTCGGCGCGATGGTCGCCGACGGCCTCGTCGCCTCGGCCGGCGCGCGCTGGAAGGTGCACAAGAAGTCCGGCGCCGAGGTCGCCGAGGTACGCCTCGGCGGCCAGCCGGTTCTCGTGGCCAAGCCGCGCACCTACATGAACGAGTCCGGCCGTCAGATCGGTCCGCTCGCGAAGTTCTACTCGGTGTCCGTCGACGACCTGATCGTCGTCCACGACGAACTCGACATCGACTTCGGCGCCGTCCGCCTGAAACGCGGCGGGGGCGAGGGCGGCCACAACGGGCTGCGGTCGCTCAGCCAGGCACTCGGCACACGCGACTATCTGCGTGTGCGCATCGGCATCGGCAGGCCACCCGGCCGTCAGGATCCCGCCGATTTCGTGCTGAAGCCGTTCCCGTCCTCGGCTCGCAGCGAGGTCGAACTCCTGATCGCCAACGGTTGCGACGCCGTCGAACTACTGGTCGGACAGGATCTGGAGTCCGCACAGAACACCGTGCACGCCTGGTGAGGACCCCCTACCGGGCGGCAGCGCGGCCGTAGAATCGCTGCGGCAGGCAATGCGAAGGGATCGGCAACAGTGGTCAACCTCTCGGTGAAGACCGGACACCAGAACGTCTCGATGCTCGGCATCGGCGCCTACCGGCCGCGACGCCTGGTCAGCAACGACGAGGTGTGCGAAGTTCTCGACTCCTCCGACGAGTGGATCTTCGAGCGGAGCGGCATCCGCAATCGCCGCTGGATCAGCGGCGACGAGAGTGCACGGTCCATGGCCGCCGCGGCCGCCGAGCGGGCCATCGCGAACTCCGGCATCGCGAAGGACAAGATCGGCGCGTTGATCCTCGCCACCAACAGCTGGAAGACCAAGATCCCCCACGGCGGGCCGATCGTCGCCTACGACATCGGCCTCAACGGCATCCCGGCCTACGACGTCGCCGCCGGTTGCGGCGGCTTCGGCTACGGGCTCGGGGTCGCTGCCGACACCATCCGCGCCGGCAGCGCCGAGTACGTCCTCCTCGTCGGCGTCGAGACCATGTCGGTGGTCATGGATCCCACCGACCGCAACACCGCCTTCATCTTCGGCGACGGCGCCGGGGCGGTGGTCGTCGGCCCGAGCGCGGACAACGGGATCTCCCCGACCGTCTGGGGCAGCGACGGCGAGAACGCCGAGGCGATCGGCCAGAACTGGGACATTCCCGAGTACATGGACCGTGCGCAGGCCTACCAGGACAAAGACCCCGAAACCGACCCGGTCGGACGCATGGTCGTGACGATGGCGGGACCCAAGGTGTTCCGATGGGCGGCCATCACCCTCCCCAGGGCCCTCGCCACCGTGCTGGAGACCTCCGGCGTCGGCGTCGAGGACATCGAGGTCTTCGTGCCCCACCAGGCCAACGCCCGCATCAACGACCTGATGAAGAAGAACCTCGGGTTCCCCGACGACCTGCCGATGGCGAACGACATCGAGAACACCGGGAACACCTCGGCGGCCTCGATCCCGCTCGCCATGGAGGAGATGCTCGCGACCGGCAAGGCCAGGGGCGGGCAGACCGCGCTGCTCCTCGGCTTCGGCGCCGGCCTCAGCTACGCCGGCGCGGTCGTGACCCTGCCCCCGGCCCCGGCGATCACCAGCTTCGACTGACGACCCACTGCTCCCACTCCGAAAGAATCACACACCCCTGGTCCCTGAGGTGCGAGGAGCGCAAGCGACGAGCCACGAAGGGCCCGGTGAGTTGCTTTGCGAGACCCTTCGTGACGCGCCCTCCGCAAGCTCCGGGCGCTCCTCAGGGAGCGGAGCGGGCAGCCCCCCGGACCAACGGTCAGGCATTCTCCTTGCGGAAGACCGACGTGCCCCAGAGGGTTCCGAGTCCGGCGAGGACGAGCGAGGCAAGGACACCCCACAGGACCTGAGCACTGGCGAGGTCGCCGGAGAAGGTGTCGCGCACGGCGTCGACGATCCACCGGAACGGCATGAAGTCGCTGAGGCTCTGCAGCCACGACGGCCCGAGGGTCATCGGGAGCAGGATGCCCGACAGCAATAGGACCGGCATCATCACCATGTTGATGAGCGGCGCCATCACGTCCTCGCTCTTCGTGGTGAGTGCGAGGGCATTCGACGCCGCGGCGCACGCACCTCCGATCAGCATCGTGATGACGATGCCGAGGATCACCCCGACCACCGAACCGCGCATGCCCATGAGATAGCCCAGCACCACCAGGATCAGAGCCTGGACGAGAAGCTGCTGCATGTCCCGCATGAGGCGACCGGTGAGCAGCGCCGTGCGGCTGGCCGGGGTCACTCGCTCCGCCTCGATGACGCCTTCGCGCCATTCGCCGATCAAGCTGAAACCGGCGAACAGCGCACCGAACAGCCCGAGCTGCACGAGCAGACCGGGAACCAGGAACGTGTACGGGTTGTCCGCGCCGCCCGGGAACTGCGCGACGAGCGGCTTCAGCAGGGGCCCGAACAGCACGAGGTAGAGGATCGGCTGCATCACCCCGATGAGGACCCAGGCCGGGTTCCGCAGATTCATGCGTATCTGGCGGTGGAACACGATGGTGCTCTCGCGGAGGAATGTGGTCATCGGTTGGCCCCCTGCTGGTTGAGTTCAGACGGCGCGGCGTCGGCCGCGCGGAGATCGGGATCGGTTGTGTCCGAGGCGATGTCGTTGCCTCGTTCGGTCTCGGCATCGCGCAGCGACCGGCCGGTGAGGGTGAGGAACACGTCGTCGAGCGTCGGCCGGATGACCTCGATGGAATCGAGGGTGATGCCCGCGGCGTCGAGGTCGCGCAGCAACCCGGGAACCGCCCGGCCGGCCCGGGGCACCCGGCTTCGGACGTGCCGGCCGTCGACCTCGATCCGGCCTTCGCCGCTGCCACCGGTGACCGAGGCCAGCTTCTCCGCGGCGGTGGACACGGCCGCGGAGTCGGCGACCTCGAGTGCCACCAGATCACCGGACACCTGTGCCTTGAGGTTGTCGGCGGTGTCGGCGGCCACGATGCGGCCGTTGTCGATGATGAGGATCCGGTCGGACAGTTCGTCGGCCTCGTCGAGGTAGTGCGTGGTGAGGAAGACCGTTGCGCCGCGATCGGTGCGTAGGCGCCGGATGTGGTCCCAGAGATTTGCCCGGGCCTGAGGGTCGAGCCCGGTGGTGGGCTCGTCGAGGAAGACCAGGGACGGTTCGTGGACCAGTCCCATCACGATGTCGAGGCGGCGCTTCTGGCCACCGGACATGTTCTTGGGCTGCCGTTCCCACAGACCGTCGAGCTGCAGCTGAGAGAACAGGGCGTGTCCGCGGCGCGTCGCCTCGGCCCGGGACAGACCGTAGAGCATGCCGTGGTCGACGATCTCGTCGCCGGCCTGCGCCTGACTGAAGGTGCCGCCGGCCTGCGAGACGTATCCGATGCTGCGCCGGACCGAGACCGGGTCGGCGACCACGTCGAATCCGTTGACCGTCGCGGTTCCCGCAGTCGGCCGCAGGAGCGTCGTCAGCATCCGCAGCGTCGTGGTCTTGCCCGCGCCGTTGGGACCGAGGAACCCGACCACCTCCCCCTCGGCGATGTCGAGATCGACACCGTCGACGGCCCTCACCTCGCGTTTCTTCTTCCCTTTCCCGGTGTGGAACACCTGGACCAACCCGCGTGCGTGGATCATGCGGACTCCCCTTCTCCGTGCCGTCGACGATGAGCTGACCGGCGTGGTGGCTGTTGCGTTCTGCGTTGCGCGCACGTCATCGTGTGCTGATCGTCGTACCTGGAGGCGACTTTCCGACGCCCCGAATGTGTTCGACCGATCTGCGGACCAGCATTTCGCGCATCGAGGACGACTTCGGTCCGCATTTGGCGACCCGGTAACGATTCCGAGCGGGGTACCGCTACTTCCCAGTAAGAGACCGTGTGAGTACGGTCGTATGTCGGGTCACATATTCGCCGGGCACGTTTTGGAAGGGTTCACCATGGCGGTCATCGCAGACACCACTGGCATCAACAACATCGGCATGCTCGGCATCGGCGCGTACCGCCCCGAACGCGTCGTCACCAACGACGAGATCTGCGAGCAGATCGACTCCTCCGACGAGTGGATCTACACCCGGACGGGAATCAAGACCCGCCGGTTCGCACGTCGCGACGAGAGCGTCATGGAGATGTCGGTCAACGCCGGCCGCAAGGCGATCGCCAACGCGCTGCTGCAGGGCTCCGACATCGACGCGGTCATCCTCGCCACCAACACTCACCTGCTCCTGACCCCGGCCGGCGCCACCAAGGTCGCCACCGAGCTGGGAGCCAACGGCGTCCCCGCCTTCGACGTCACCGTCGGCTGCGCCGGCTTCGGCTACGGCATGGCACTCGCCTCGGACATGATCCGCGGCGGCAGCGCCACCCACGTGCTGGTCATCGGCGCCGAACAGCTCTCGGTCGCCCTCGACATGACCGACCGCACCAACTGCTTCATCTTCGGCGACGGCGCGGGTGCCGTCGTCGTCGGACCCACAGAGGAACAGCAGCTCGGCCCGGTGATCTGGGGCTCGGACGGCTCCCAGTTCAACGCCATCCGCCAGGATCACGACTGGGTGACCTTTCTCGACAGCGACCGCACCCAGCGCCCCTTCTTGCGCATGGAGGGGACCGCGGTGTTCCGCTGGGCCGCTTTCGAGATGGGCAAGGTCGCCCACCGCGCCCTCGAGGCCGCCAAGCTCGGCTCCGAAGACCTCGACGTCTTCGTCCCCCACCAGGCCAACGCCCGCATCAACGAGCTGCTCGCCAAGAACCTCAAACTGCGCGACGACGCGGTGGTGGCCAAGGACATCGAGTACACCGGCAACACCAGTGCCGCCTCGATCCCGCTCGCGATGGAGGACCTGCTGTCGACCGGCAAGGCACAGCCCGGACAGACCGCTCTGCTGCTCGGCTTCGGCGCCGGACTCTCCTACGCCGCGCAGGTCGTGACCATGCCGCCGGTTCCGTTCGAATAAGACATCGGTATCGAGTGCGGGGGCAGTGTGATCCGCTCAGCGGCTCACAATGCCCCCGGATTTGTCATGCAGGCCGGTCGCGCTGCAGGTCCAGCGCGTGGCGGACACGCGCGACGACGTCATCGGGCCGCTCCCGCAGGTCACTCCACGTGAAGTTGAGAACGGTCCAACCCAGTGCGATGAGGTCGTTTCGGCGTAAGGCGGTCTCGCTGAAACGTCTCCGCGTCGCGATGGAACGCCATGCCGTCGATCTCGACTGCCAACTTCCGGTCCGGGAACGCAAGGTCGATGAAGTAGCCGCCGGCCGGGTGACCGCACGACCAACCGCTCACACCCCCGGCGCTCAACACGTCGACGGCGAGGCGCTCTGCCACCGAGCGTGCTCCGGATTCGACGCCGTCCACGAGAGCCGCGATCTCGGCTCCGTCCTCTTTGCCTCGTCGACGATCGGCGGCGACACGTAGCTGACGCACCGAGACCTTGCGAACGAGTAGAGCATTGTCGAGGATGCCACTGTCACTCTCGACCGCGGCTTCGAGCACGGACAGCGGCAGCGCTGTCACCAGCAACTCCTTGCGTGTCGCCACCTCCGCGTCCGCGAGGCGGCGACGCCGGACCCGAACGCCCTCGACCGGAGTGCAGTGTCGTGATCGCGGTGCGGTGACCGTGAACTTCTTCGGCGGCCCGTCCGCGAGCCCGTGCCACCACGCGGCCCCGAGTCCGGACAGCGCCGCGCAGCTGCCCACGCTCGCGACTGCCAGTCGCGCACGGGTGGTCGAGGTCGTCGGATGATCGGCCAGCGTGTACACCCCGCGTGAGTGCGGTATCCAGTCTCCGGAGTCGACCCGACGCCGCACCCCGGACCGCGTGAGACCGAACTCGAGTGCGTCGGCCATGGTGAGTACCCCGTCACGGGCGAGAGCGCGGCGTCGAAGGCCTGGGGGAAGCTGCACGATGATCAGACGCAGAGCGGGGGTGACGGGTTCCCGCCGGGGGCCGGGGGCACCAGCTGCCACAGACCGGCACAACCTGCCCCCGGTGCTCATCCGCGCGCGAGTTTGGCCGCCCCCTGCAGGCCCGGTAGCCTCGAACCTCGTGAGTTCCGAGGTGATCAGTCGCGAAGTGACGCGTCGTCGTACCTTCGCCATCATCTCCCACCCCGACGCCGGCAAATCGACGATGACCGAGGCGTTGGCACTGCATGCGCGGATGATCAGCGAGGCCGGCGCCGTCCACGGCAAGGCGGGCCGCAAGTCGACCGTCTCGGACTGGATGGAGATGGAGAAGGCCCGCGGCATCTCCGTCAGCTCGACGGCACTGCAGTTCAACTACTCCGCCGCCGTGCAGGCGGATCCCGACGTCCCGAGCGTGATCAATCTCGTCGACACCCCGGGGCACGCCGACTTCTCCGAGGACACCTACCGCGTGCTGACCGCGGTCGACGCGGCGGTGATGCTCATCGACGCCGCCAAGGGACTCGAGCCGCAGACCCTGAAACTGTTCCAGGTGTGTCGCCACCGCGGCATCCCGGTGATCACGGTCATCAACAAGTGGGACCGGCCGGGACACAGTCCGCTCGAGCTGATCGACGAGATCCAGGAGCGGATCGGTCTCACCCCGACGCCGTTGTTCTTCCCGGTCGGCATCGCGGGCGACTTCCGTGGCCTCCTCGACCGGCGGACCGGCGAGTACGTGCACTTCACCCGTACCGCCGGTGGCGCCAAGATCGCGCCCGAGGAGATCATGTCCGCCGACGACGCGCAAGCCCGTGAGGGCGACGAGTGGTCCTCGGCGCTCGAGGAGAGCGAGCTGCTCACCGAGATGGGCCAGGACCACGATCAGGAGCTGTTCCTCGCCGGGCAGACCTCGCCGATGATCTTCGCCTCGGCGATGCTCAACTTCGGTGTGCGGCAACTCCTCGAGATCCTGGTGGAGCTCGCCCCGCCGCCCGGCCCCCGGGCCGACATCGAGGGCAACCCCCGCCCGGTCACCGACCCGTTCAGCGCGGTGGTCTTCAAGGTGCAGGCCGGGATGGACTCCAGCCACCGGGATCGATTGGCGTACATGCGGATCGTGTCCGGCGAGTTCGAGCGCGGCATGGTCGTCACCCACGCACAGACCGGAAAACCGTTCGCCACCAAGTACGCCCAGGCGGTCTTCGGCCGCGACCGCTCGACGGTCGACACCGCCTATCCCGGCGACGTGGTCGGCCTGGTCAACGCGACCGCGCTTGCACCCGGCGACACTCTCTACGACGGCCCCCGAGTGCAGTTCCCGCCGATCCCGTCCTTTGCACCCGAACACTTCTCGACGCTGCGCGCCACCACGGCCGACAAGTACAAGCAGTTCCGCAAGGGCATGGATCAGCTCGAGAGCGAGGGCGTGGTCCAGGTGCTGCGCAATGAGACCCGTGGCGAGGCCTCACCGGTGCTCGCCGCCGTCGGACCGATGCAGTTCGAGGTCGTGACCGCCCGGATGAAGGCCGAATACAACGTCGACACGATCATCGAACCTCTGGGTTACAGCCTTGCCCGCCGCACGGACGCCGACAGCGCGGCCGAACTGAACCGGCAACGCGGCGTGGAGGTCTTCACCCGCACCGACGGCGCGGTCCTGGCCCTCTTCAGCGACAAGTGGCGCCTGCAGTACATCGAGAAGGAACACCCCGACCTCACCCTCGAACCCCTTGTCGCGGCTGCGGATTGACCGCTCGGTGAGCTCGCGGGGACGGCCCGTGCGCGCCGCCGTGCTGCTGGCCGCGGCGGTGTCGGTGTGCGTCGCCGCCTGCGGCTCGGACACCCCGCCGCAGTCCACGGCCACATCCTCGACCCCGACGCCGACCTCGCGGCCGGTCGATCCCGCGATCTGCGCCGAGAAACCGCCTCAGGGCAGCGTCGACCGCAGTGGTCAGGACTTCGAGTTCCGCCACGGGGACATCAAGGTCGCGGTCGGGAAGACCCCCGCAGACTCCGGTCGCGGACCCGCGGCGGGCGCCACCCCCACCGACGAGCCGAACTGCTACGAGTTCGACCGGTGGGGACCGTCGCGACCCGACGTGCCACCCGACTCACTGCTCTTCGTGTTCAAGGACGCCGGGACCGGCGGCGCGCAGATCGAGTTCCTGATCAGTGAGCTGACCGGCGGGCTGTTACCGCCCGTGGGCGCGACGCGTCCGACCGTCGGACCGCTGACCAGGCCGATCAACGCCCAGATCGGCGTCTCGATCAACGGCGTCTACCACCACTCCTCCGCGTGCCAGCTCAGCGTGACCGGGATGTCGGGTGAGCTCGCGGCCGGATCGTTCACCTGCCCGGCGGCGACGCGGGTCGACGCCAACCCCCTCGCTCCCGACGACGACGTCCCCCACGACCTCGACGAATCGTCGACGACGAAACGACCGGACGCCGAAGGCAATTCGACGGACACCGTCGCACTGTCGGGGTGGTTTCAGCTCACGCCCTGAGACACATGGCGCGAGGTGGCTTCGACACGGCTCCTCGACCTCGACGCGCTCCTTCGTCGCTTGCTCGGCCCGGCGGCTGCGCTCGTCACCGGCTCAACCAGCGGCGGCACCGACGATCCGTGCCACCAGTGCGGGGTCGACGTCGTCGATCGCGGCCGGATCGAACACGGGACTCCGGTCCTTGTCGACGAGCACTGCCCGCACACCCTCGCGGAAGTCGTGGGTCTTCGTGATCTCCTGCGCCGCATGGAGTTCGCGGTCGAAGCACTCGTCGATTCCCGACTTCGCACCGGCACTGATCATCGCCGCGGTGACCCACAGGCTCGTGGGTGAGGCGCTCTCGAGCAGACCCACCATCTCCTGGGCCCAGTCGTCGCCGACCGCGCCGCGCAGGCCGCCGAGGATGGCGTTGACGTTGTCGTCGGCGAAGTACTCACCGATCTTTCGCAACGGCACGTCGCTCGTCTGCTCGGTGCCGGAGGTGGCCAGCGCGTCGCCCAGCGGTGCGCCGGAACGGATCATGTCGGCGACCGCCGGCAGGTCCGCGGAGGAGACGAAATGCGTTGCCAGACCGACGGCCACCGCGTCGACACCGCGGATCCGGGCGCCGGTGAGACCGAGCCACATGCCCACGCCTTCGGGAAGCCGCGGAAGGAAGTAGGTCGAACCGATGTCCGGGAAGAATCCGATCGCCGTCTCGGGCATCGCGATCATCGCCTTCTCGGTGACCACCCGGATCTCGCCGTGGACGCTGATGCCGAGTCCGCCGCCCATCGCCGGCCCGTCGATCAGGCTGATGTACGGCTTCGGGTAGTCGGCGACGAGCTGATCGAGTCGGTACTCACTGCCGAAGTATCTGCTGATCGACGCCGCATCGCCGTCGATGGCGTGCTCGCGGATCGCGCGGATGTCACCACCGGCACAGAAGGCCCGCTCGCTCGCCGAGGTCACCAGGACGGTGTCGATCGCGTCGTCGTCACCCCATTCGCCGAGGGTGACGTACATGTCGTCGATCATGCTCTGGTCCAACGCATTGAGGGCCTTGGGGCGGTCCAGGACGATCTCGCCGACGCCGTTGGACACGGAGGTGCGGAGAAAAGACATACCCCAACCGTAGCGGTGACCCCGACCGGCACGCGTGGCAGATAATCCGTTGGCAAGTCCGAGTGCATCCGCTACGGTGGTCACCACTTGCACGCGGACTCGAGGAGTGATCCACCCGATGAAGAACTGAAGTGGCCCCGGCCGCCGGCAACCTGCCGGTGGACCTCACCGACGACTCGTCGGTGTTCCCGACCCACTTCAGGAGCGCTCATGCCGTCTTCCATCGTGCTGTCCGACGTCTCGTTCGCCTGGCCCGACGGGACCGTCGTCTTCGATCACCTCGACCTCACTCTCGGCGCCGAGACGTATGCCCTGATCGGCGCGAACGGCGCGGGCAAATCGACGCTCCTCGGCCTCATCGCGGGCCGGCTGCGTCCGGCATCCGGCAGCATCACCGTCGCGGGCGATGCGTCGACAACCGAGGTCGGTGTGGTCGTGCAGGACCCGCAGTCCGACCCGTCCACCACCGTGGCCCGGGCGCTCGGCATCCACGAGATCCGTTGTGCGATCGAACGAATCGAGAACGGGTCGGTCGATCCGCAGGACTTCGACGCCGTCGGGGACGACTGGGGTGTCGAGGAGCGCGCGATCGGTCTCCTCGAGCAGATGGGCCTGCCACGCGACCTCGACCGCGCGGTCGGCGCCATGTCCGGCGGTGAGGCCACCCTGCTGGCGATCGTCGCCGCGCTCATCGCCAACCCGGCGATCCTGCTTCTCGACGAGCCGACCAACAACCTGGACACCGACTCCCGCGCAAGGCTTTTCGACGCCATCGACTCGTTCACGGGCACGGTCGTCGTGGTGAGTCACGACCTCGAACTCCTCGAGCGGGTCGACGCGACAATCGAGCTCTATCGCGGTCGCGTGCGGCTGTTCGGCGGCCCGTACTCGCAGTACCGTGCGATCGTCGACGCCGAGCAGGAAGCCGCCGAGGCCGCCGTCGCCACCGCGGCCGGCGACCTGCGCAAGCAGCGCAGGGAGATGTCCGAGGCCCTGATCAAACTCGACCGGCGGGCCCGGACAGGTGCCACCGCGGAGCGGGAGAAGCGGGTGCCGAAGATCGTCGCGCACAATCGCCGGAGCGAGGCCCAGGTGTCGGCGGGCAAACTGCGCAACGCCCATCGCGACGACGTGGCCTCCGCGGCAACACGTCTCGACGAGGCCCGCGAGGACATCCGGGCCGATCGCACCGCGCGGATCGTCATACCGACGCCGGAGGTTGCCCCTCGTGCCCAGATCATCGTCGACGACCGTCTGCGCGTCGACGGACCCGAGCGGGTGGCGCTCGTCGGGCCCAACGGTTCCGGGAAATCCACGCTGATCGCGGACGTGATCGCCCGCGAATCCGTGGTCGTGCCCTATGCGTTCGTGCCCCAGCAGATCACCTTCGCCGACCCGACCGTCTCGATCGCCGAACACCTGGCGCGGACCCACCCGGACATCTCCACCCAGGAGGTCCGGGCGCACCTCGCGCGCTTCCTGTTCCGGGGCGCCCGCGCCGATCGCGCGCTCGCCGAACTGTCCGGCGGCGAGCGCCTGCGTGTCGCCCTGGCCGACGCCCTGCTCGGCGACCCGACACCGAAACTCCTGATTTTGGACGAACCGACCAACAATCTCGATCTCGACACGGTCACGCAGCTCGTCGACGCTCTCGAGGCATGGTCCGGCGCGCTGCTGGTGGTCTCCCACGACGCCGGGTTCCTCGACCGGATCGGAATCGAGCGGCGTGTCTCCCCGACGGGCGCGGATGACTAAGCTCCCGCGGCCGAACCCGCCGTCGACGTCCAGGAAGACCGCTGACGAACACTCGGTGACACGGCCCGCGCCGTGACCACGGTGCCCGCATACTGCGTGCGATGCCTCCGTCAGCCCTTGCCGCGACCGATCCGCCGGTGGACGAACCCACCCCCGTCGTCCTCGTCCACGGGATACGGGTGAGTGGAGCGACACTGCACCGGGTGGCTGCCGCGGTGGCGGCGACGGCCCCTGCGGGCAGGGATGTCGCCACCCCCGATCTCCCCGGCCATGGACGGCGTCGGGCGGAGAGGTTCACGATGGACGGTGCCGTCGACGCCGTCGTCGCCGAGATCGAGCGGTTCGGCCGGCCGGCGGTCGTGGCCGGCATGTCGATGGGCGGTTATGTGGCGATGGCGGCCGCGAGTCGCCATCCACATCACGTCGCGGCGCTGGTGCCCATGTGCGCGACCGCGCAACCCAGTCGGATCCTCGCGGCACCGTTCGAGACATTCGGGGCGGTGACATCGCTCCTGCCACGCCAGGCGGCGGTCATCAGCCAGGCGCTCACCCGCCTGGCCGTCGGCAGGCAGGTGTCCGAGGACATGGAGATCGGCGGGTTGTCGCTCGGGTCCATCGCCGACGTGGTGGCCGAGCTCAAGCACTTCGACGCGCTCGGCGAGGTCGGTCGTTATGCGGGCCGCACGGTCTTCGTCAACGGGCGTCAGGATCAGTTCCGGGTCCACGAGCGACGATTCGTCGAAGCCGCGGCGGACGCGACCCTCACCATCGTCCCGCGCGCGAGTCATCTCTTCCCACTCATCCAGCCCGAACTCGCGGGACGCCTCGTGGGCGAGGTGGCGGCGGGCTGCGACCATGCCGGTGCGCTCGGGCACGAACTCGACTCATAGGTCCTACCTCAGGGTGTCTGAGCCGCACCCAGTTTGAGCCTCGAAGTCGTCTCGTGATCGGATGACACAGATCACTGCAACACTCGTCGCGGTGCCCTCGCGCGAACGACGCACCCGAGGAGGAGGCTGGATGGTCCCGATTGAGGTCACCGGTGTGCTGCAGAAACAGGCCTGGGCCGACAAGGTGCTGCCGCCGGTCGAGGAGGTCCGGCCGCGACTGTGGTCGATCCCGGTGCCCATGGGTCCCAATCCGCTGCGCTACATCCTCGTCTACGCCCTCGGACTGCCCGGCGGCGGCCTCGCGCTCATCGACGCCGGCTGGCCGTCGGACGAGTCGTGGGATGTCCTCGTCGCAGGCATCCGCTCCACCGGACACGACATCACCGACGTCCGTTCCATCGGTGTGACCCATCTCCATCCCGACCACTTCGGGCTCGTGCCACGTCTCCTCGAGCACGTCGACGCCGAGCTGTGGATGCATCGCGACGACGCGCGCTACCTTCGCCACCATTCCGACGACGAGGTGGAGACCCAGCTCCGGCAGGCGCGGTCCGAACTCCGGATGCTCGGCGCACCGACCGAGGTCGCCGACGAAGGGTTCATCGGTTTCATCCGCATGCCCGACGGCCGGACCGTCGACCGCGAGCTGACCGGCGACGCCCCCCTCGACATCCCCGGCTGGGATCTCCGAGCCATCTGGACGCCCGGCCACACCGCGGGACATCTCTGCTTCGCCGACGACACCGCCGGTGTCATCTTCACCGGCGACCACCTGTTGCCGCGGATCAGTCCGAACATCTCGACCAACCCCATGCAGACCGACAATCCCCTCGCCGATTACCTGATCTCGCTGGCCAACACGGAGAAGATGCGCGACCACGAGGCGCTGCCGTCCCACGAGTACCGGTTCCGAGGTCTCGGCGACCGGGTGACCGGCCTGCTCGAGCACCACGAGGACCGGCTCGCCGAGATCACCGCGACCGTCGCCCGTCATCCGGAGAGCTCGGCCTGGGAGATCACCCGGTCGGTGACCTGGTCACGCCCGTTCGAGGAGCTGTCGCTCACCCTCAGCCGACTCGCGCTGCGGGAGACGCACGCCCACCTGATCGTCCTGCAGGAGCGCGGCATCCTCGACGCTCGCGTACCCGCCGACGACCCGGCCGCATCGGACCCGATCCGCTGGTTCCTCGCCGATGGCGCCACACCGCCTGCGCCACAATCGGTTTCCACTTCCGAAGGCACCTGACGTCCCCTCCGTCCACCAACTCCAGGAGATCCCATGAGTGCAGTGCTCACCGAGTTCGCCGACGGCGTCGCCGTCATCACGATCAACCGTCCCGAAGCGAAGAACGCCGTGAATCTCGAGGTCTCCGAGGGCATCGCCGCCGCGATCGACGAACTCGAGTCGCGCGACGACCTCACCATCGGGATCCTCACCGGCGCCGGTGGCACGTTCTGCGCCGGAATGGACCTCAAGGCCTTCGCCCGCGGCGACCAGGTGTCGCTGAAGGGCCGCGGGTTCGGCGGCCTCACCGAGGCGCCACCGAGCAAGCCCCTCATCGCCGCGGTCGAGGGCTGGGCGCTGGCCGGGGGATGCGAACTCGCGCTGTCGGCAGACCTCGTCGTCGCGGCGAGCAATTCCAAGTTCGGCATCCCCGAGGTCAAGCGCGGACTCGCCGCCGCGGCCGGCGGACTGCTCCGCCTGCCCAAGATCCTGCCGTACCAGGTCGCGATGGAGCTCGCGCTGACCGGCGACCCGCTCACCGCCGAACGCGCCCATCAGTTCGGACTGGTCAACCGCGTCACCGAGCCCGGCGAGGCACTCGCCGGCGCACGCGAACTGGCCGCCGTCATCGCGGCCAACGGCCCGCTCGCCGTCCGTGCCACCAAACAGGTCACCTCGATGGCCATCCGCTACACCGATCCCGAACTGATCAAGAAGCAGTGGGATCATCTCGGCCCGGTGTTCGCCTCCGACGACGCGAGAGAGGGTGCCGTCGCCTTCGCGGAGAAGCGGGCGCCGCGATGGACCGGCAGATGACCCGCCGCCGGATTCACTAAAGTGACCGGGGTGGACCTGCACCTCGTGACCTACTTCGTCGCCGTGGTCGACCACGGCGGCATCACGAAGGCCGCCCAGTCCCTCTACATCTCACAGCCGTCGCTGTCCCAGGCCATCCGCACGCTCGAGAAGCGCCTCGGCGTCACGTTGTTCGACCGCACCGGGCGCCGCCTCGAACTCACCGAGGCCGGACGCAAACTCGACGTCGCCGCCCGCCGCATCCTGGCCGACGTCGACCGCGCCAAGGCCAAGGTCGACGCGGTTCGCGAGCTGCGAGCCGGCCGCGTCGACGTCGTGACCTACGCGGCGTTCAGCGTGGACCCGGTGGTCAACGTCGTGCGTCTGTTCCGGGAACGCTTCCCGCACTTGTCGGTACGGGTCGTCTCCGCGGACAGCCCTGCAGGAGTGCTGTCGGCGCTGCGATCCGGCGAGGCCGAGGTCGGGATCATGGACTCGACCGCCGAGCACGCGACTTTCACCGCCATCCCGATGGCCGAGCAGGAACTGGTCGTCGCGGCGCCGGCGCCGCTCGCCGACGGACTGCCGGATCCGATACCGCACTCGGCGGTGCGCTCACTACCCCTCGTCATCGATCACAGCGACCCGATCACGGCGGGGCTCCTCGACGGGCTCCTCGACGAGGACGGAAGGAACGTGGCGGTCGACTGCCAGCTGCCTTCCGCGGTGTGGAGTCTGGTCAAGAAGGGAACGGGGGCAACGGTTCTCCCCCGCACCGTGGCCGAACGGCAGCTCGGGGGACTGCGGCGACTCGCGCTCGACCCGCCGCTGACGCGGGCGTGGGGACTCGTGCTGCGATCCGGGCTCCCCTCGCCGGCCGCGCTCGCCTTCATCTCCGCGGCGAAGGTCCACTGCGGGATCGCTCCGGATCCCGCCGAACCACGGGACTGGTGACTTCCACCATGGAATTGCGGCAGGTCGAGTACTTCCTGGCGGTGGTGGAGAACAAGGGCATCGGCGGTGCGGCCTCGGCTCTCGGCGTCGCTCAACCCACTGTGTCCCAAGCACTCCGGGCGCTCGAACGCGAACTCGGGGTGCAACTGTTCCACCGCATCGGCCGCGGGATGGTGCTCTCGGCGGCCGGGCGGACGATGGTCGGTCCCGCACGTCAGATCGTGCGCGACATGGATGCCGTCGACGACCTGCTCGCGGCGTCGGAGGACGAACTCACCGGTCATCTCGACATCCTCGCCTTCGCCGCCACCGCCGCCGGACCCGTCGTCGACCTCGTCACCCGGTTCCGTGCCGCGTATCCACGAGTGTCGGTGCGGCTGGGTGAGTTACGCGACGAGACCAGGGCCGCGTCGGCGATCGAGGACGGTCACTGCGAGTTCGCCGTCGCTCACCTGCCGATCGCCGGTGACGACCTCGAGGTGATCGTGATGGGTGAACACGAACACGTCCTGGTCTACCCGCCGGGCACCGAGGTACCCGAGGGCCCGATCCCGTTGAACAACCTGCCGCCGATCCCGATGGTCTTCGTGCCGCGCGGCTACTCGGTGGCCGACGAGTTCGAGGAGGCCATCCGTGTCGGCGGCGTCCGGCCGCCGCTCGCCGTGCTGTCGGAGATCCGCGAGGAACGGCTCCCCATGGTGGAGTCCGGCATCGGCGGCACGCTCCTCGAGCGGTCCGTCGCGGAGTCGGCGGACTCCCCGGTCGTCATCCGCGAGATCGAACCGAATGTCGTGCGTCCCTTCGCGATCGCCTTTCACCCGCTGTCCCTGTCGGCCGTCGGCCAGGCTTTCGTCGACCTCGTGCGCGAATCGGTGGGATGACCGACTGGAACACCGGACCCCACCGGAGCGACTCGGGTGGGGTCCGGTGAGTCTTGGGGTCAGCCGACGCGTTCGAAGACCGCCGCGAGTCCCTGACCACCGCCGATGCACATCGTCTCCAGACCGTATCGCGCCCCGCGCCGGTGCAGCTCGCGCGCCAGCGAGGCCAGCATGCGGCCGCCGGTGGCCCCGACCGGATGTCCCAGTGAGATTCCCGAGCCATGGACGTTGGTGCGATCGAAATCGCCGCCGGCGCCGAACCGGCCGAAACCCCACTCGCGGGTGACGGCGAGCGCCTGCGCGGCGAAGGCCTCGTTGAGTTCGATGACGTCGATGTCGGCGAGCGTCAGTCCGGCCTTCGCGAGGGCCTTCTCGGTCGCGGGCACCGGCCCGATCCCCATGGTGCGCGGCGGTACCCCGGCCAGACCCCAGGACACGAGCTTGACCAGCGGGCGCAGACCCAGCTTCTCGGCGACCTCGGGCGTGGTCACGATCGCCATCGACGCGGCGTCGTTCTGGCCGCTGGCGTTGCCCGCCGTCACCGTCGCATCCGGGTCCGTCTTGCCCATGATCGGCTTGAGCTTCGACAACGATTCCACCGAGACATCGGGGCGCGGATGCTCGTCGGTGTCGATGACCTGGTCGCGTCCTCGCGAGGGAACGGTGACCGGGATGATCTCCTCGGCCAGGACGCCGTCCTTCTGAGCGCGGACCGCTCGTTCGTGCGATGCCACAGCCAGCTCGTCCTGCTCTTCCCGGGAGATCTCATACTCCTCGCGCAGGTTCTCGGCCGTCTCGATCATGCCGCCGGGCACCGGGTAGTTCTTTCCGCCGGCGGTCGAGCGGGCGCGAACCAGACTGTCGTGCATGGCGATCCCGGTTCGTGCACCACCCCACCGCATGTCCACCGAGTAGAACGACGCATTGCTCATCGATTCGGCACCACCGGCGACCACCACGTCGTTGTCGCCCGACGACACCTGGTACGCGGCCTGGATGACGGCCTGCAGTCCCGAGCCGCAACGACGGTCGATGTGCATGCCGCCCACCGTGATCGGCAACCCCGCGTCGAGGGCGATCACTCGTCCCAGGGCGGGCGCCTCGCTGTTGCCGTTGCAGTGACCGAGGATGACGTCCTCGACCTTCCCCGGGTCGAGTCCGGTGCGATCGAGCATCCCCGTCAACGCGGCGACCCCGAGATCGACAGCGGTGAGATTCTTGAACATCCCGCCGTAGCGGCCGATCGGGGTCCGTACCGGTTCGCAGATGACGACGTCGCGCATTGGGGGTGACCTTTCGGGTTCGATGGTGCGAAGTTGTCTGGGTGAGAGCGACTCTCACATGAAGCGGCCGCCGGTCACCTCGAGGACGGTGCCCGTCATGTACGACGACATGTCCGACGCCAGGAACAACGCGACGCTCGCGACCTCAGCGACCTCACCGGCGCGTCGCATCGGGATCTCCGCCATCTTCTGATCCCATGCCTTCTGTGGCATGGCCTCGGTCATCGCCGACCGGATCAGACCGGGCTGTATCGCGTTGACCCGTACGCCGTGATGGGCCATCTCCTTGGCCGCGGCCTTGGTGAGGCCGACGATGCCCGCCTTGGCCGCCGAGTAGTTCGTCTGCCCGACCATGCCGACCTTGCCCGACAGCGATGAGATGTTCACGATCGCACCGCGCTTGGCCTCGCGCATGATGGCCGCCGCCTTACGCGTGCCGTTCCAGGTGCCTTTGAGATGCACCGAGATGACCTGGTCGAAATCCTCCTCGGTCATCGTGCGCATCGTGGCGTCCCGGGTGATCCCCGCGTTGTTCACCACGACGTCGAGAGACCCGAAGACCTCGACCGCCGTCGCCAGCAGTGCGTCGACCTCGGCCGCGTCGACGACGTCACACCGCACCGCCCGGGCCACCTCGCTACCGCCGAGTTCGTCCGCGGCAGCCTGCGCGGCGTCGAGGCCGAGATCGCCGAGGACGACTCGAGCGCCGGCCTCGACGAACGATCTGGCGATCTCGAAACCGATGCCCTGCGCGCCACCGGTCACGACGGCGGTACGTCCTTCGAGCAGCGGCTGCGCGGTGGTGCGTGACATGTGTCGTGTCGTCCTTCCGGGGTCCCACCGCCCCGCGGGGTCGGTGGAGAGCGAACGGCGAACAGCGACAGGGCGCCGCGCCGGCGGGTGGGTGAACTCAATCTATCGAGATCGTCCCCCGTCGAACCCCTCCACGCTCATACGCAGCGGCTATCGGATCGATCCCGGTTTCGTATTGGACGGCCGAGGTGCGAACGCGCAAGAGTGGGCGCATGACCGGTGTGATGCAACCAGCCTCGACCTCCCAGGTGGGACCCGAGGATTTCGCCGACATTCTCGCCGCGACGCGTGAGTTCGTCCGCGAGGTGGTGGTCCCGCGTGAGCAGGAGATCCTCGACACGGACGCGATCCCGGACGGCATCCGCCAGACGGCCAAGGACATGGGTCTTTTCGGCTACGCCATCCCGCAGGAATGGGGCGGTCTGGGCCTCGACCTGACCCAGGACGTCGAACTCGCGCTGGAACTGGGATACACCTCCCTGGCGCTGCGGTCGATGTTCGGCACCAACAACGGCATCGCCGGCCAGGTACTCGTGCACTTCGGCACCGATGAGCAGAAGACCGCGTGGCTGGAGAAGATCGCGTCCGGCGAGGTGGTCGCCTCGTTCGCGCTGACCGAGCCGGGGGCCGGCTCCGACCCGGCCGGACTGCGCACGAAGGCCGTCCGCGACGGCGACGACTGGGTGATCACCGGCGAGAAACGGTTCATCACCAACGCCCCGCTGGCCGATCTGTTCGTCGTGTTCGCCCGAACCCGCCCGGCCGACGACGACGGCACCGGCATCGCGGTGTTCCTCGTCCCCGCCGACGCCGCGGGGCTCAGCGTGGGCGCCAAGGACCGCAAGATGGGCCAGGAGGGCGCCTGGACCGCCGACGTGCACTTCGACGATGTACGTGTCCCGGCGTCGGCGCTGGTCGGTGGCAGCGAGGACGTGGGCTACAAGGCCGCGATGATGAGCCTGGCGCGCGGCCGGGTTCACATCGCCGCCCTCTCGGTGGGCACCGCGCAGCGCGCCCTCGACGAGTCGGTGTCGTGGGCCGCGACGGCGACCCAGGGCGGTACCGCGATCGGCGAGTTCCAGTTGGTACAGGCCATGCTCGCCGACCAGCAGTCCGGCGTGATGGCCGGGCGAGCACTGGTCCGCGAAGCGGCCCGCGCCTGGGTCGACGACACCGACCGGCGCATCGCCCCGTCCGCCGCCAAGCTGTTCTGCACCGAGATGGTCGGCAAGGTCGCCGATCTCGCGGTCCAGATCCACGGCGGCAGCGGCTACATGCGCGACGTCCCGGTGGAGCGCATCTACCGCGAGGTGCGGTTGCTCCGCCTGTACGAGGGCACCAGCGAGATCCAGCGGCTCATCATCGGACGCAACCTGGTCAAACGGGCCCAGCGCTGATTCTCGAATCGGTCGGCTCAGCGCGGTGCCATCCGGATCGCCCCGTCGAGGCGGATGGTCTCGCCGTTGAGATAGGAGTTCTCCAGGATCGAGGCCGCGAGCTGCCCGAATTCCTCCGGCCGGCCCAGTCGTGCCGGATGGGGGATGCTCGCCTCCAGTGACGCACGCACGTCGTCGCGCAGGCGTGCCAGCAGCGGGGTGTCCATCGTGCCGGGAGCGATGGTGTTCACCCGGATGAGCTTGCCGGCCAGGTCGCGGGCCGCGACCAACGTCATCCCGACGATGCCCGCCTTCGATGCCGCATAGTTGATCTGGCCGATCTGTCCCTCGAACGCCGCAACCGACGCGGTCATGATGATGGCGCCGCGTTCGCCCTCGATCGGCTCGAGCCGCGCGATGCGTTCCGCGCCCAGCGACAGCGCATGGTACGACCCGACGAGGTTCAGCTTGACGACGAACTCGAAGTCCTCGACCGAACCCGCCCTGCCCTCCTTGTCGAGGATGCGCATGCGCCGGCCGGCTCCGGCACAGTGCACCAGTCCGCGCAGGCCACCGCGGTCGTCGGCGACATCGAGTGCGGCGGCGAACTGTTCGGGATCGGTGATGTCGGCGGCGGCGAACGAGGCCGCGGTGCCGAGCCCGTCGGCCACGGCCTGTCCGTCCGAGGTCGGCAGATCGATCAGGGTGACCAGGCCGCCGGCGTCGATGACACGTCGGGCCGTCGCGAGGCCGAGACCGGATGCGCCACCGGTGATCGCCACCGACAGTCCGTTGAGTTCCATTGTTGTTCAGTACCTTTCGTGGTGATGTTTGCTGCTCCCGGAGGAGCGAGCTTGCGAGCCCGACCTGCCCCCTGAGGAGCGAGCTTGCGAGCCCGACCCTGCCCCCTGAGGAGCGAGCTTGCGAGCCCGACCCTGCCCCCTGAGGAGCGAGCTTGCGAGCGTCACGAAGGGTCTGGCGGGTCGCCGTACGAGACCCTTCGAGGCTCGTCGCTTACGCTCCTCGCACCTCAGGGAGCAGAGGGGGCCGCCGACGCTCCCCGCACCTCAGGGAGCAGACGGGACCGCCTGCGCTCCTCGCATCTCAGGGCGGAGGCTCCGTGGTCAGATCAGTTCGAGAATGGTGGCGTTGGCCATCCCGCCGGCCTCGCACATCGACTGCAGGCCGTATCGAATCCCGTTGTCGCGCATGTGATGGACGAGCCGGGTCATGAGGATCGCGCCGGACCCGCCCAGGGGGTGGCCGACCGCGATCGCGCCGCCCAGCGGGTTGAGTCTCTCGATGTCGGCGCCGGTCTCGGCCTGCCAGGCCAGTGGCACCGGGGCAAACGCCTCGTTGATCTCGAAGGCGCCGATGTCGTCGATCGACAGCCCCGAACGCTTGAGCGCCTTCGCCGTTGCCGGGATCGGCCCGGTCAGCATGATCACCGGATCATCGGCGGCGACGACCGCGGTGTGGATTCGGGCGATCGGCGTGAGACCGTGCGACTTCGCGGTCTCGCCGGACATGATCAACAGGGCACCGGACCCGTCGGAGATCTGCGAGGAGTTGCCGGCGTGGATGACGCCGTCCTCGCTGAAGGCCGGCGCGAGCTTGGCCAACGACTCGAGGGTGCCGCCGCGCCGGATTCCCTCGTCGCCCTCGAGCACTCCCGGGATCGGGGCCAGCTGGGCGTCGAAGGCGCCGCGGTCGGCCGCCTGCGCGGCGAGGTCGTGTGATCGCAGAGAGTACTCGTCGAGGCGAGTGCGATCCAATCCCCACTTCGCGGCGACCATCTCGGCGCCGATCCCCTGGCTGAACCTGTCGACGCCGTAACGGTCGAGGACCGTGGGCGGCTGGTGCTCGCCGTTCGGCGCGGCGCTGCCCATCGGGACCCGGCTCATCGACTCGACGCCGCCGGCGATGACGACGTCCTGCTGGCCCGAGGCGACCGCCGCGGCCGCCATGCTGACCGCCTGCTGGCTCGACCCGCAGGCGCGCGTGACGGTGGTTCCGGGGACACTCTCGGGCCAGCCGGCGGCGAGCACGGCCGTTCGCGCGACGTTGCCCGCTTGCTCGGCGGTCTGGCTGACGCAGCCCCAGACGACGTCGTCGACGACAGCCGGATCGATGCCGGTCCGCTCGACGAGCGCCTCGAGTACATGGGCCGACAGGTCGGCGGGATGGATACCGGACAGGGCGCCGCGACGGCGGCCGATGGGCGCGCGGACCGCGTCGACGATCACTGCATCACGCATGAGGACTCCTCGATGTCGGGGCAAGGATGACGGTTGTGTCAGACGTGTACGACGCCGGCGGACGTGATCGCCCGTTCTCACGAGCCGACCACCGGGGCGCTTGGCAGACAAGTCGGTTCACACTCACGGTCGATGAGGCCCTGCCTATGGGAGGCGCGCGTGCCATTGGCTCGCGCTA
Source organism: Gordonia sp. G4 (assembly GCF_057770005.1). Classification (NCBI taxonomy): domain Bacteria; kingdom Bacillati; phylum Actinomycetota; class Actinomycetes; order Mycobacteriales; family Gordoniaceae; genus Gordonia; species Gordonia sp. G4. The sequence continues at coordinate 3,151,798 of NZ_CM173442.1, read as the reverse complement.
TCGCTCCCTTAGTTCAGCGCGACTACTTCAGCGCGGTCGAGGAGTGCATGCTGTGAGACGGACCTGTGTGAAGTCGCACACGCGCCCGCCCGACGGTGCGATCGCACCCCGACCGACTTCGGAGACAAGCCACCACCATGACCCGCCTCGCGCAGACCCTCGGCCTCACCGAGATCCAGACGGAGATCCTGGCCAATGTCCGCTCGTTCGTCGACAAACAGATCATCCCCACCGCGCAGGAACTCGAGCACGCCGACGAGTACCCACAGGCCATCGTCGACGGCATGGCCGAGATGGGCTTGTTCGGTCTGATGATCCCCGAGGAGTACGGCGGGCTCGGCGAATCCCTGCTGACCTATGCGCTGTGCGTCGAGGAACTGGCACGCGGCTGGATGAGTGTGTCCGGGGTGATCAACACCCATTTCATCGTGGCGTACATGATCCGGCAGCACGGGACCGACGACCAGAAGCAGCGGTTCCTCCCCCGGATGGCGACCGGCGAGGTGCGCGGCGCGTTCTCGATGTCCGAACCGGAACTGGGGTCGGACGTGGCGGCGATCAAGACGAGCGCCAAGCGCGACGGAGACGACGGATACATCATCGACGGACAGAAGATGTGGCTGACCAACGGCGGATCGTCGACTCTCGTTGCCGCGCTGGTCCGGACCGACGAGGGCAACGAGAAACCGCACAAGAACCTGACCGCCTTCCTCGTCGAAAAGCCCGCCGGTTTCGGCGAGGTGCGGCCCGGGCTGACGATCCCGCGGAAGCTGGACAAGATGGGCTACAAGGGCATCGACACCACCGAGCTGATCTTCGACGGCTATCGCGCACCCGCGTCCGACATCCTCGGCGGCGAGCCCGGCCGCGGGTTCGCGCACATGATGGACGGCGTCGAGGTCGGCCGCGTCAACGTCTCCGCCCGCGCGTGCGGGATCGCCCAGCGCGCATTCGAACTCGGCGTGAAGTATGCGCAGCAGCGATCCACCTTCGGCAAGCCCATCGCCGAACACCAGGCCATCGCGTTCTCGCTGGCCGAGATGGCGACGAAAGTCGAGGCCGCGCACCTGATGATGGTCAATGCGGCACGCCTGAAGGACTCGGGCGAGCGCAACGACGTCGCCGCCGGGATGGCCAAGTACCTGTGCAGCGAGTACTGCGCCGAGGTCACCCAGGCCAGCTTTCGAATCCACGGTGGCTACGGCTATTCGAAGGAGTTCGAGATCGAGCGGCTGATGCGCGACGCACCCTTCCTGCTGATCGGCGAGGGCACCAGCGAAATACAGAAACAGATCATCTCCAAGGGACTCCTGCGCGAATATCGCGAGAAATGACCGCCGCGAGTCGAATGTCGTCAGACCCGTCCGCCCACAACAGTTTCGAGGGACCACATGCAGCGTCGCATCTTCACCGAGGACCACGAATCGTTCCGCAAGACCGTCCGGGACTTCATCGCCAAGGAGGTCGCGCCCGTCTATCACGACTGGGAGAAACAGGGACATCCGCCGCGTGAGTTCTACAACCGGCTCGGCGAACTCGGCGTCCTGGGCATCGAGGCGCCCGAGGAGTACGGCGGCGGCGGTGTCTCCGACTTCACCTACTCGATGGTGATCGCCGAGGAGACCTCGGCCGCGGGTGTCACCTTCGGCAGCTACTCGGTGCACTCGAACCTGATCCTCCCCTACCTCGTCGAGTACGCCACCGACGAGCAGAAGCAGCGCTGGCTGCCCGGATTCTGTTCCGGCGAGCTGATGTTCGCGATCGCGATGACCGAACCCGGCACCGGTTCTGATCTCGCCAACATCTCGACCACCGCCAAGCTGTCCGAGGACGGATCGCACTACGTACTCGACGGCGCGAAGACGTTCATCACCGGCGGCGCACTCGCCGATCGCGTCCTCGTCGTCGCCCGGACCGCACCGTTCGATCCCGAGAACCGTCGTGCCGGATTGTCGATCCTGGTGGTGGACACCAAGTCCGAGGGATTCTCGGTGGGCCGCAAGATCGAGAAGATCGGACTCAAGGCCTCCGACACCGCCGAACTCTCGTTCAGTTCGGTCGAGGTTCCCGTGTCCGACCGGCTCGGCGAGGAGGGAGCCGGGTTCTCGTACCTCGCGCACAACCTCGCGCAGGAACGACTCACCATCGCCATCGGGGCGTCGGCCACCGCCGCGGCAGCCGTCCAGCATGCGATCGCCTACACCAAGGAGCGCGACGTCTTCGGCAAACCCGTTGCCGCGTTCCAGAACACCAAGTTCGTGCTTGCCGAGTGCTCTGCCGAGGTCGAGGCGATCCGCGCGATCGTCGACCGCGCACTCGAACTCCACAACGAGGGCGAACTCACCGTCCCGGACGCGGCCCGCGCGAAGCTGTTCGCCACCGAGACCGCCGGCAAGGTCATCGACAAGTGCCTGCAGTTGCACGGCGGGTACGGCTACGTCCTGGAGTACCCGATCGCCCGGCTGTACGCAGACACCCGCGTCACCCGCATCTACGGTGGCACCAGCGAGGTCATGAAGACGATCATCGCCAAGGACCTCGGCCTGTAGGTGTCATGCAGGTCGCCGCTCCGACTGTCGCTCCCTGAAAACCACCCCACGGAGCCGGGCCGGGCGACCCATCGGCAGCTGTCCGTTTCCTACGGGTGGTCTTCAGCCTGCTCGTGTGATATCCGCCGCTCACGCCCCCGGCAGGGTTCGCGCAGCCCGCGGTAACAGTCGACCGATGCGTACCGACAACCCCGGTGAACGCTCAGCCCAGTCCGGTTTCCCGTCCGCCGGTCGTGCCTTAAGATTCCCTGAGCAATCGGCGGGTAGCGGAAGTGGTGTGCGTTGGTGGGGTTTGTCCGGGGTGGGGTCCGAGTATTGGCGACGGTGCTGGTCACCGCGTTCGTGGTGTCGCTGATGGCAGCAGTTTCCGCGCCCGCGCAGGCGGCCCCGGCGCGCTACACCGGTGGCACCTACGTGGCGCTCGGTGATTCGCGTGCGTCCGGGAGCTTCTACACCCCAACCCCCGCGTATTTCGGCGGCTGCAAGCGGTCGGCGTTCAACTACCCGACCCTCGTCGCCGGGGCCACTCTGCCGCGACGTTTCGTCGACGCCTCGTGCGCGGGCGCCCAGGCGGCGCACCTGTACCAGGCCCCCCAACACACCAGCGGTGGCACGAAGCCGATTCAGCTGCATCTGGTCCCGCGCGACGCGCAACTGATCACGGTGAGCATCGGCGGCAACGACATGCGGTGGAACGCGATCCTGAACCAATGCCGGACGCCCGCGTTCACCGACCGGCGCTGCCGCCACAACCGCGGCCTCGAGAACGAGGTCCGGCGTCGGATCGACCTGATGGAGAGCCGGGTGACCCCGGCGCTGCGCGCAGTCCGGAAGAAGGCACCCAACGCCCAGATCATCGTCGTCGGCCTGGGTGGCTTCATCGGGTTCAGCGGGTGCTGGCCGCTCGTCCCGCTGAGCGACCCCGACGCCCGGTGGATGCGTGAGGTCTTCAACCGCGCCAACGGCGCGCTCTGGCGGGCGTCGACCAAGGTCGGTGGCACCTTCATCGACGCCAACCGCCGATCGGCGGGGCACGATGCGTGCAACCTGATCAGCCCCTGGTACGAGAGCTCGCTGTCGAATCGCATCGCCCTGCCATTCCACGTCAACCAGGCCGGCGCCGTCGCCTTCGCAGCCATGATCAACGGGGCCATCCGCCGTTAGCCCGACACCGGGCACCCACTAGCGTTTGTCGGGTGGCTCATCTACTCGGCGCGGAAACCCTAGGCCTGGAATACCCGACCACCAAGGTCTTCGAGTCGGTGTCCCTCGGCGTCAACGAGGGCGACCGCATCGGCATCGTCGGGCGCAACGGCGACGGCAAGTCGAGCCTGCTGGCGATGCTCGCCGGACGGATGCAGCCCGATTCCGGTCGCGTCACCGTCCGGGGCGGCGTGCGTGTCGGCGTCCTGGATCAGGTCGACGTCTTCGACGACGACGAGACCGTCGGGCACGCCGTCGTCGGTGACCGTCCCGAACACGAATGGGCGGGCGACGCCCGCGTCCGCGACGTCATCGGGGGACTACTCGGGGACGTCGAGTGGACCGCGCCCACCGCGTCACTGTCGGGTGGTCAGCGACGCCGGGTGTCCCTGGCACGGCTGCTGGCCGGTGAGCACGACGTCCTCGCGCTGGACGAGCCGACCAACCACCTCGACGTCGAGGCCATCACCTGGCTCGCACAGCACCTCAAGCGCCGCTGGCCGGCCAACGCCGGCGGACTGATGGTCGTCACCCACGACCGGTGGTTCCTCGACGAGGTCTGCACCGTCACCTGGGAGGTACACGACCGGATAGTCGAACCGTTCGAGGGCGGATACGCCGCCTACATCCTGCAGCGCGTCGAACGCGACCGGCAGGCCGCGACCATCGAGGCGCGCCGGCAGAACCTGGCACGCAAGGAACTGGCCTGGTTGCGTCGGGGCGCCCCGGCACGGACATCCAAGCCGAAGTTCCGGATCGACGCGGCCAACGCACTGATCGCCGACGTACCGCCGGTTCGCGACACCGTCGCCCTGCAGTCCCTGGCCACCGCACGTCTCGGCAAAGACGTCGTCGACCTGCTCGACGTGTCGGTGTCCTACGGCGAGCGCAATGTCCTCGACGGCGTCGAGTGGCGGCTCGCGCCGGGTGAGCGCACCGGCATCCTCGGGGTCAACGGCGCGGGCAAATCCACGCTGCTCGGTCTCATCGCCGGGACGGTGGAGCCGACCGGCGGACGGGTCAAGCGCGGCAAGACGGTCAAGGTCGCGACCCTCACGCAGCGCCTCGACGACCTCGACCGGTACCTCGACGATCCGGTCCGCGTGGTGATCACGGAACTGCAGACCACCTACACCTTCGGCGCCGGGTCGAAGGCCCAGGAACTCTCGGCATCGCAGCTGCTCGAACGGCTGGGCTTCGACAGCGCGCAGCTCTCCACCCCGGTCCGCGATCTGTCCGGCGGACAGAAGCGACGCCTGCAGCTGCTGCTGATCCTCCTCGACGCCCCGAACGTGCTGATCCTCGACGAGCCGACCAACGACCTCGACACCGACATGCTCGCCGCGCTCGAGGATCTCCTCGATTCCTGGCCGGGCACGCTCATCGTCGTCTCGCACGACCGGTACTTCCTCGAACGGGTCACCGATCAGCAGTTCGCCGTCCTCGACGGCAAGTTGCGACACCTCCCGAACGGGGTCGACGAGTTTCTGAAACTCCGTGCGGCGCAGTCGAAGGCGGCCGCCTCCGGATCGGGTTCGGGCGGTTCGGGTTCGGGCCGTTCGACGTCGACGGGCGGTGGGTCGGGTTCGGCCCTGAGCGGCGCGGAGCTGCGCGCGGCGAACAAGGAGCTGGCCGCCCTGGAGCGTCGGATCGACAAGTTGCACAGCACGATCGACTCCGCGCGAGCGGCGCTGGCCGACCATGATCAGTCCGACTACCAGGGGCTCGCCGCCGAGACCGAACGCATCCGCGCCATGGAGACCGAGCTGGCCGAGGTCGAGGACCGCTGGATGGAGCTCGGCGAAGCCCTCGAATGACCGGCGGCCCGGGCCGGTCGTCGTCGGCGAAGGATCTCGTCAGCGGCCGAACGACTCCCGGATCGCTGTCATCACGTCGGGCAGCGACTCGTCGACGACGCTGCTGTGATCGGCACGCGCGTAGGTCTTGAGGTCGACGTCGGTGCCCGCGTCGCGCATCGCCGACCGCAGGGACCGGGACAGCGGGTAGGGCAGAACCGGATCGAGAAACCCGTGTGCGAGGGTGACTTTCGCCGGGTATCCGGACGCGGGGACCTCTGCGTACTCGCGCAGGGCGTCCCGGAACTCCTGCTCGTCGGTGAACGACGACGCGACGAGTGAACCCGGTGACACCGACCGCAGCGCGTCGACCAGATCGCCGTTGCACCGGGCGCGCGCCCGGTCGAGGAAACGCTTGCCGTCGGCGGTCAGGAAGTCGGCGACACCGAGCTCCGGATGGGCGTGGTCGAGACCGGCGAGGGTGAACAGGAACGGCGCACTCAGGACATTCAGCGCGCCGAGGCCCGGGACGCGGGGGCCGAACAGTCCGAAGAGGTTCTCCAGCGACGACACCGGGGCGATCGCGACGATGCCGGCGACCGGCAGTTCGGGTGCGTGCTCCGCGGCGAGGCGGCCCGCATGCAGCGCGGCGTGACCGCCCTGCGAATGACCCGTCGACACCCACCGCGACCCGAGTGAGGGGTCGACCGACCGTGCCGCACGGATCATGTCGAGTACCGAATACGCGGCCGCCCGGCCGCCGAGGTACTCCGTCTCCCCCGCCGATCCGAGCCCGGCGTAGTCGGTGGCGGTGACCGCGTAGCCGGCGTCGAGTGCCGCCCGCACCGGCGCCTCGACGCCGTCGCCGAGGCGGTGCAGGGTCGGCGCGCACTCATCGGAAAGGCCCACCGTCCCGTGCGCCCAGGAGACGATCGGCCAGCCGCCGGCGGGCGGCACGCCTTCGGGCACCCAGTACACGCCGCTCGACATCGCCGGACGTCCGTTCTGATCGCGCGTCGCGTAGGTGATCCGGGTCCCCGCTCGGGCCGCCGACGGGAGTTCGTCGTCGGCGACCTCGGCGGTGGTGAACACGAACCCGTCGGCGGGTGCGGCGGCCACGGCGGAGCCCGGCACGGCGACCGCCGACAGCCCGAGCAGCAGGGCGACGACGGTCGACGCGACGACTGCGAAGGGTCTACGGGGCATCGATCAACCGTAGGTGATCAGCGCCGGAGATCGGCTCCCAGGACTCGCGTCCCGGCAGCCGGACCGCTGGCGGTTCGGACCGATCGAGCAACTCCGGCGCCGGACAGTTCCGCGGCGACGTTCACCGCGCTGGTCTCGTCGGCGCACAGGAAGGCGCACGTCGGACCCGACCCCGACACGATGCCGCCCAGCGCTCCGGCGTCGATCCCGGCGCGCAGCGTCCGGCGGAGCGTCGGCTGCAGCGAGAGCGCAGCGGGCTGTAGATCGTTGTGCAGCAGCGGCGCCACCGCGCGCGGGTCGCCCGACGCCAGCGCCTGCATCAGTTCGTCGGGGCGTCGGAGCAGGTCGCGTTCGTCGTCGTCGGCGCACTCGCCAGAACGGCTGCCGCGCAACCGATCCAGTTCGCGGTACACCGCCGGCGTGGACAGCCCTTCGCGCGCGAGTGCCAGGACCCAGTGGAATTCCCCGCGGGAGAGGACCTGCATCAACCGTTCGCCGCGCCCGGTGCCGAGCGCGGTGTTGCCATGCAACGCGAACGGGACGTCGCTGCCCAGACCCGCGGCGATCGTGGCGAGGTCGTCCCGGCCGATGTCGAGTTTCCAGAGGGCGGCGAGTGCGACGAGCGCCCCCGCGGCGTCGGCGCTGCCACCGGCCATGCCGCCGGCCACCGGGATCGTCTTGTCGATGTCGATGGCGACCTTGCCGGACCGGTCCGCCCAGTCGGCCAGTGCCAACGCCGCGCGTACCGCGAGATTGGACTCGTCGGCCGGGACCGACCCGGCGCCTTCACCGCGGACGGTCACGGTCGTCTCGTTCGCACGGGCCACCCGGATGTCGTCGTGCAGGGACAGCGCCTGGAAGACGGTGACCAGGTCGTGATACCCGTCCTCGCGGCGCGGACCGACCCCGAGGTGCAGATTGACCTTCGACGGAGCCCGTGCGGTGACGGAGTCCGACACCACCGACAGCGACGTACGCGACACAATGATCCAGACTAGCGCCCCGGGGTCGGCCTCGCGCCAATCGACGCCGTCGCTCAGGGACGCCAGTCGCGGTCGACGAGCTCACCGACGTGCTCGACGACGAGCACCGCCCCCGAGTCGCGCAACTCACCCTCCGAGAACCCGCCGGAGCGCACCGCAACGCACTCCGCCGGCAGCCGGTGCGCCGACGCCACATCCCACACCGTGTCGCCGACGACCACGGCCCGCCCGCCGCCGGCCTCGTCGAGTGCGACCGACAGGATATCGGGCGCCGGCTTGGACGAGTCGGCGTCGTCCGAGGTCGTCACGGCGGCGAAGTCGTTCCGCGACAACCCCATCGACTCCAGCGCCGCATCGGTGAACTCCGACTTCCCCGACGACGCGAGAGCCACCCGATACCCGGCGTCGAGCAACCCTCGGACCAGGTCGGCTGCGCCGGGGAGCGGACGGACGTCGGGTAGCAGCCGGCGGTAGTGCCCCTCCCAGTCGTCGCGGAGCGTATCGCCGAGCGAATCCTCCACCTCGTCGCCGCAGATCTCGCCGACGAGGCGGTCGCCGCCCATGCCGATCGCCCGGTGCACCCGCCACCACTGCGGGATCAGGTCGTGGCCCGCGAAGGCCCGCATCCACGCCAACGCGTGGAGGTAGGTCGAGTCGACGAGGGTACCGTCGACATCGAGAAGCACGGTGTCGATCGACCCATCCGCTTTGTGGTCCGGCATCTGCACCTCGTTTCCGGGGTCGAGAACCGCGCCCCGTCGTCGGACGTCCGCCGTCCGGGCACCACCGTCTCGAGCGTCCCGGATTCGGACCTACGACTCAACGCCTACACCGAAGCGACCGATCTCGCAGAGGAGAACCCCATGGCAACGCGATTCGGCTACACCCTGATGACCGAGCAGGCCGGCCCGAAAGAGCTGGTGCGGTACGCCGTCGGCGCCGAAGACGCCGGCTTCGACTTCGAGGTGTCGAGCGACCACTACTTTCCGTGGCTCTCGGCCCAGGGTCACGCACCGTACGCGTGGACGGTCCTGGGAGCCGTCGCCCACGCGACCGAGCGGGTCGACCTGATGACGTACGTGACATGCCCGACGATCCGCTATCACCCGGCGATCATCGCGCAGAAGGCCGCGACGCTGCAGATCCTCGCCGACGGTCGCTTCACCCTCGGTCTGGGCTCGGGCGAGAACCTCAACGAACACGTCGTCGGCGAGGGCTGGCCGTCGGTCGCCGACCGCCAGGACATGCTCGCCGAGGCCATCGAGATCATCCGCAAGCTGCACACCGGCGAGCTCGTCGACTTCCGCGGCGAGTTCTTCCAGGTCGACGCCGCCCGGATCTGGGATCTCCCCGATCAGCCGGTCCCGATCGGTGTCGCGGTCGCAGGCAACGCGGGCATCGAGACGTTCGGCCCGCTCGCCGACCACCTGATCGCCGTCGAACCCGACGCCGACTTCATCAACGCCTGGAACGCGCACCAGTCGACGACGACCGTCGACGGACAGCGGTCCCGCGCGATCGGGCAGATCCCCATCAGCTGGGATCCCGACCGCGACAAGGCGATCGAACGTGCGCACGATCAGTTCCGGTGGTTCGCCGGCGGATGGGATGTCAACGCCGACCTGCGGACCACCGCGGGATTCGCCGCCGCAACCCAGTTCGTCACGCCGGACGACGTCGCTGGCAACATCCCGTGCGGCCCCGACCTCGATCAGATCGTCGAGGCCGTGAAACCCTTCTGGGAGGCCGGCTTCACCGACATCGCGCTCGTCCAGATCGGGGGCGACACGCAAGACGAGTTCCTGCGCGACGCCGCACCCGCGCTGCTGGAGAAGTTGCGAGCCGCGTCGAACTGAGTCCGAAAGCGCCCCTGAGATCCGCCCCGCGGGCGGCCGCGAGCGACGATGTCGCCGCGACGCCTCCTGTGGGTGGATTCCAGGGGCGGTTTTCGTCAGGCGCAGGCGCAGGCAGCAAACCCGATCAGGTGGTGCGTGCGAGCCGGACGAAGTCGTCGACGTCGAGCTTCTCGCCCCGCTCGCCGGGATCGATACCGGCCTCGCGCAGTCGGCGTTCGGCTTCGGCCGCCGATCCCGCCCAGCCGGCGAGGGCCGAGCGCATCGTCTTGCGGCGCTGGGCGAATGCGGCGTCGATCGCGGCGAACACCTGCTGCCGGTCGAGCGGGTCGGTCGAATGGTCGTCGGTGCGTTCGATGCGGACGAGTCCTGACTCGACCTTGGGTTCGGGCCAGAACACGTTGCGTCCCACCGAACCCGCCCGGCTCACGCGTCCGTGGTAACGCGCCTTGACGCTCGGTACGCCATAGGTCCGGCTGCCCGGACCCGCGGCGAGACGGTCGGCGACTTCCGCCTGCACCATCACGAGCGCGGTGGTGATCTCGGGGAACAGTCCGAGCAGGTGCAACAGGACCGGCACCGAGACGTTGTACGGCAGATTCGCGACGAGGGCGGTCGGTACCACCGGGAGGTCGTCGCGCGTCACGTGCAGGGCGTCGGCGAGGATGACCTCGAAATTGTCCTGCCGGCTCGGCGCGTACTCCGCGATGGTGTCCGGAAGACGTTGCGCGAGAACCGGATCGATTTCGATTGCGATGACCTTGCCGGCCGTCCCGAGTAGCGCGAGGGTGAGCGAGCCCAATCCCGGGCCGACCTCGAGGACGGTGTCGCCGGCGCCGACACCCGACGCCGCGACGATGCGTCGCACCGTGTTCGCGTCGTGGACGAAGTTCTGTCCCAGCGTCTTGGTCGGCCGGACACCGACCTCGGCTGCGAGCTCCCGGATCTGCGCGGGTCCGAGCAGGCGCGGGGCTTCGTCGGGCGTGCCCGCAGGTGTCTCGTCGGGCGTGCCCGCAGGTGTCTCGTCGGGCGTGCCCGCAGGTGTCTCGTCGGGCGTGCCCGCGGGCGTCTCGTCGATCAGCGCAGGCCCAGCTTGGACGAGCAGGACGGCCACGCGCCCCAGCCCTGGACCGCCTGGGTCTTCTTCGCGATCGCGATCTGCTCCTCGCGGCTGGCGAGGTCGGCTCGCGGAGCGTACTCGAGACCGCCCCAGCGCTCCCAGGTGTTCTGGTCGAACTGGACGCCGCCGTAGAAGCCGTTGCCCGTGTTGATCGCCCAGTTGCCGGTCGCCTCACACGCGGCGAGCGCGTCCCACACCGACCCCGGCGGCACGAACGGCGCACCCGGCTTGGTGCCGATGCGGACGGTGGCCGCGACGGGCTCGCTGAGCACCTCGCTGGTCAGCTTGTCGCGCTTGACGACCCGGCCGTTCACGGTGGTGACCTTGTAGGTGACACGCGCCTCGCCGGGAGTCCCCTTCCTCTCGACCACCTTGCGATCGCGGACGAGGGTGGGGTCCTCTTTCTTGACCTCCGGCGGAGCGACGGGCTCGGTGAGGGTGACGTCCTCGGTCTTGATCCGGGTGACGACGATCTTGAGGTTCGGGGTGACCTTGGTGTCGGCCGCGGGGGTGACCTTGTCCTCGGCGCCCAGCGGCGTCCCGAGTGACTCGAGCAGATCTCTCACGGTGTGTGCGGCGACGGTCGGACGCTTCTTGGCCGGGCCGTCGACGAGAGTCACCGGCTTGGGCAGCGCGACGTCGATCTCGCCGCCGTCGACCGGGAGTTCGTTGCCGAAGACGGCCTGCTCGGCGGCGTGGCTCAGCCCGCGTTCGGCCAGCAGCTGATCGACGGTCGAGGCGTTGGTGACGATCCTCTCCGGCTTGCCCTCGACGTCGAGGGTTACCTCCTTGAGCCGGTTGACCTTGATGGTCTGGCCGTCGCCGAATCCGGAGTCCAGGCCGGGGCTCACCTTGTCACCGTCCGCGGGGGCGAGCCCCTCGGACTCGAGGAGACTCTCGACGGACATCGCCATGGTGGACACGTGCCGAACGTCGCCGTCGACGTCGATCGCGACGTTCTTGTGCATGGCGACGCCCATGATCCCGCCGGCCGCGACGGTGGCGCAGACGGCGCCGACCGCGACGCGGACTCGCAACGAGTTCGATCCGTTGATCTTGGAGAAGACCGTTTTTGGCGACGCCGGGGTGGACGACTCTGGGTTCGGCAAGGAAGGCAAGGGCACGACATCCTGATAGGCAACACTGGCACCACGTCGGCCGACTGGATCTGCACGCCGGCCAGGCGGATCACAGTACGATAACGAACCGGCCAGATTATGGCAAAGGGATGCCGTACACCCGGCGCGCGTTGGCCCCGAGGGTTTGTGCCATCTCCGCGTCCGTCACCCTGCGCACCTCGGCGAGCACCCGCGCCGTGTACGGCAGGCAATACGACTGATTCGGCTGGCCACGGTAGGGATGCGGGGTCAGGAACGGCGCGTCGGTCTCGACGAGAAGCTGGTCGTCGGGCACGAGTTCGGCCGCGATCCGGAGTTCCTCGGCGTTGGCGAAGCTCACAGTGCCGGCGAAACTGAGCATGAAGCCACGCTCGACACATTCGCGTGCAACATTTCGGTCACCGGAGAAGCAGTGCATGATCACGGATTCGGGCGCGCCCTCCGCGGCCAGGACGTCCAGCAGATCCCGGTCGGCCTCACGGTTGTGGATCATCAGCGGCTTGCCCACCCGCTTCGCGAGGTCGATGTGCCAGCGGAACGTCTCATGCTGCACCCCGGGTGGCGCGCACTCGTCGGACTTCCCGGGCCAGTAGTAGTCGAGACCCGTCTCGCCCACCGCGACGACCCGCGGGTGACGCACCATCTGTTCGAGCTCGGCCGCGGTCTCGTCGGTCAGATCCCCGGCATGCATCGGATGCAAGGCCACCGCCGCGTAGACCCGATCGTCCCATTCCGCGGCCGCGACCGCCCAGCGCGCGTCGACCATGTCGTCGGAGACGGTGACCACATGGTCGACGCCGACGGCCTGCGCGTGGTCGCAGATCGCGCGGACCGCGTCGGCGTCGCGTCCGCCGCACGCCGCGAGGTGGGTGTGCGCGTCGACGAGACCGGCCAGCGGAGCCGGGTCCGGCGGTGGTTCGCGCCGACGACGCTTCTTCGCGGCCTTGTTGCTCAGGGTCTCGCCGCCGTTCGGCTCGGCAGGCCCCGTGCCGGGGCCACCAGGGGCGTCGCTCATGGCACCCACCTTGGCACAGAGCGCCCGACGCCTCCGGCCGCGGTGCGCCCCGACCGCCTAGAGCGTCACCGTGCCCTCGATCACCGTCGTGGTGTCCCCGCCGATCCAGATGTTCTCGCCGTCGTCGTGGACGTGGATGCGCCCGGCACGGCCGAGTGCCGCACCCTGCGCGGCGACATAGGACGCCGGTGCGTGGCCGTGCGCGCGCAACCACATCGCGATACCGGCGTTGAGACTGCCCGTCACCGGGTCCTCGGGGACACCGATCCCCGGCACGAACGCCCGCACCTCACCGAAGACCTCGCCGTCACCCGAGCCGTACCGCCCGAACAGCCCGACCTTGTGATCCCCGAGGGCCGGGATGTCCGGCGCCACCTCGAGCACCCGCTCCCCCGACCCGAGCTGCAGCACCATCCATTCCGGCCCGTTGTCGACCCACTCGGCCGCGAGGACCTCGCCGACATCGACTCCCAGCGCGGCTGCGACCTCGGCGACGACCGCGGGCTCGACGGGGCCGGACCGCCGCAACGGCGGCGCCGCGAAGGCCAGGCGTGCACCCGAGCGCCGCAGTCGGACCATGCCGACGCCGCACTCCTGCACGATGTCCTCCCCGGCCGGGCGGCCGCCCGTCGTCAGCCAGGCATGCGCGGAGCCGAGAGTGGGGTGCCCGGCGAACGGCAATTCCCCGTCCGGGGTGAAGATACGCAGGCGGTAGTCCGCGGCGGCGTCGGTCGGCGGCAGCACGAACGTCGTCTCCGACAGATTGGTCCAGCGGGCGAACGCGGCCATCCGGTCGTCGGGGATGTCGGCGGCGTCGAGCACCACGGCCACCGGGTTACCACCGGTTCCAGTGGCGGAGAACACATCGATCTGGGCGAATCGTCGGGTCATCGGTTCATCGTCTCACTCCCAGTTGTTGCCCGGTCAAAGGGTTTTCGGGTCGCCCACCCCGACCCGGGCGGACATCGCCCGACACGACGGGTACACGCGCGCGGACGTGGTCGAGGGAAAACGGTCCGCCCGGCCACGCAAATCGCGCCGGAGTCGTCCGGGACGGGTAGCGTGGCGAAGCGTGTTGGGATTGCCAGATTCGATCACCGTCGCACTGTTCGACCTCGACGGAGTTCTCACCGAGACCGCGGTGCTACACCGCAAGGCATGGAAGAAGGCGTTCGACGCCTTTCTCGCCGCGCGCCTGGGCGGCGCGGACCATGCCGACTTCGTCGAGTTCACCGACCAGGACTACCTCGCCTACGTCGACGGGCGTCCCCGCGAGGACGGCGTCCGGGCCTTCCTCGCCTCCCGAGGGATCGACGACGTCGACCCGCAGACCGTGACCGAGATCGGGAACGGGAAGAACGACATGTTCCTGGTCAGCCTGGCCGAGGACGGTGGGCAGGCGTATCCGGGTTCGGTGCGATACCTCGAGGCGGCGCGAGATGCCGGCCTCCGGATCGCGGTGGTGACCTCCTCGAAGAACGGAGCAGCAGTGCTGGATGCAGCGGATCTGTCGAAATTCGTCGAGGTCCGGGTGGACGGGCTCGACATCGTGACGAAGGGCCTGAAGGGCAAGCCCGCTCCCGACTCGTTCCTCCTGGGCGCCGAGCAGATGGGCGTCGAACCCGCTGCGGCGGCGGTCTTCGAAGACGCCATCTCCGGCATCCAGGCCGGCAGCGCGGGAGCATTCGGCTACGTCGTGGGTGTCGACCGCGTCGGTGGTGTGCAGGCCGAGGCCATGCGCGCGGCCGGTGCCGACGTCGTCGTGACCGATCTCGTCGAATTGCTGCCCGCATGACCGCCGAGCACGGCCACGACTTCGGCTTCGAGATCCATCCGTGGCAGCTGAAATGGCGCGGCGGAGTCGATCTGGACATGCTCGGCCGAACCGAGACACTGTTCGCACTGTCCAACGGGCACATCGGTTTACGCGGGTCGTTCGAGGAAGGCGAGCCCGTCGACCATCCCGGCACATACCTGAACGGCTTCTACGAGCTGCGCGGCCTGCCCTACGCGGAGAGCGGCTACGGCTATCCCGAGTCCGGACAGACCGTCGTCAACGTCACCGACGGCAAGATCATCCGGTTGCTGGTCGAGGACGAGCCGATGGACCTCCGGTACGGGCGTACCGAGGAGCACGAGCGGACGCTGGACTTCCGGACCGGCACCCTCCGTCGTCACACGGTGTGGACCTCACCCACCGGCCGCAAGGTCCGGATCAAGTCCGAGCGTCTCGTGTCCTTCACCAAGCGCACGATCGCGGCGATCCGCTACGAGGTCGAGCCGGTCGACGAGGACATGAAACTCGTTCTGCAGTCCGATCTCCTGGCCAACGAGCCGGTGCCGGCACCGGGCAACGACCCGCGCCTGGCGGCCGCGCTGGACGCCCCGCTGGTCTCCGACCTCGCCACCTGCCGCAACTACTGGGGCATGCTGGTCCACCACACCAAGAAGTCCGGCCTGCACATCGCGGCCGGGATGGACCACGAGATCTACTTCCCCGACAAGGCCGACACCTTCATCCGCGCGGACGGTGACCTGGCCCGGCTCACCATCGCGGCCAACGTGCCGAAGGGCAAGAGCCTGACCCTCACCAAGTACATGGGGTACGGCTGGTCGGCCCGACGCTCGGTGCCGGCGCTGCGTGCCCAGGTCGACGCGGCGCTCGCGATGGCGATGGAGACCGGCTGGGATTCGCTCAAGGCCGACCAGGTCCGCTACCTCGAGGACTTCTGGCGCGACGCCGACGTCGAACTCGACGGCGATCCGGAGTTGCAGCAGGCGGTCCGGTTCGCGCTGTTCCACGTGCTGCAGGCCGGCGCGCGCGGTCAGTCCCGCGCCATCCCGGCCAAGGGGCTCACCGGCCCCGGCTACGACGGTCACACCTTCTGGGACACCGAGAGTTTCATCCTCCCGATGCTCACCTACACGGTCCCCGCCGCCGCCGGCGAGGAACTGCGATGGCGCCACTCCACCATGGACAAGGCGAAATCCCGCGCCGCCGAACTCGGTCAGCGCGGGGCGATGTTCCCGTGGCGGTCGATCAACGGCGACGAGTGTTCGGGCTACTGGCCCGCGGGCACCGCAGGCGTGCACGTGTCCGCCGACATCGCCAACGCCACGGCCCGCTACCTCCGGGCGACCAACGACGAACAGTTCGAGACCGAGTGCGGCGTCGAACTCCTCGTCGAGACCGCACGACTGTTCGCCGGCCTCGGGCACCACGACGTGAACGGCAAGTTCCGCATCGACGGCGTCACCGGTCCCGACGAGTACACCGCCGTGGTGAACAACAACACCTTCACCAACCTCGCGGCGCAACAGAACCTGCGGGACGCCGTGGCGGCCGTGCACCGCCGGCCCGACCTCGCCGAACAGTTCGGGGTCACGACCGCCGAAGCGGCGCACTGGGAAGCGTGCGCCGACGACATGACGATCCCCTACGACGACGCCCTCGGCGTCCACCAGCAGTGTGAGTCGTTCACCCTGCTGGGGGCCTGGGACTTCGAGTCGTCGGTCGGACGCTATCCGCTCCTGCTGAACTACCCGTATTACGACCTCTATCGCAAGCAGGTGGTCAAGCAGGCCGACCTGGTGTTCGCGACCTACCTGTTCGGCGACGCGTTCACCGCCGAGCAGAAGCTGCGCAACTTCGACTACTACTACCCGCTGACCGTCCGCGACTCGTCGCTCTCAGCGTGCTGTGAGGCGGTCACCGCCGCCGAGGTCGGCTACCCCGACCTCGCCTACGATCTGCTCGCCGAGTCGGTGTTCACCGATCTGCACGACCTGCACAACAACGTCAGCAGCGGCCTGCACATCGCCGCACTCGCCGGTGCCTGGACCGACTGCGTCGCGGGTTTCGGCGGCATGCGTGACTTCGGCGGGAACATCACGTTCGCGCCCCGGCTCCCTCGGCGGCTGACGTACATGTCGTTCCGCATGATCATCCGCGACTCGAAGATCGTGGTGGCCGTCGACAAGGACAACGCGACGTACCGGCTGCTGTCGGGTCCGCCGATCGACCTGGCCCATCACGGCGAGAAGTTCACGCTCGAGTCGGCCCCGGTGACCATGCACATCCCAGAGCTGGAGTATCGCGAGCCGCCGAAGGCGCCACCGGGATGCGAACCCTACCGACGGGAGATCTAGGGCCCGGCCCGACGGTCGGGGTCCGCGCACTTGACGTTGTCACTGTGTCAAGGGGTGTGATCGACGGCGAAGGAGGTGGTCGACGATGACCGACCAGACTATTCGACCGTTCGATCCCGCGCTCGTGGCCGCACTCGCGGCCGGTGACGCGTCGACGAGGCTCCGTGCCGCGATGGCCGCGGGCACCAACCCGCATCCCGGGTACGTCGACGATCTCATCCGACGCTGCGCCGTCGAACCGGACTTCTTCGTGCGGGACATGCTGACCTGGGCCCTGACGCGCCTACCGGCCGACCTCACGGTGCCCGTCCTCCTCCCCCAGCTGGAGTCGGCGTCACCCCAGGCCCGGGCGCAGGCCCTGCACACCCTGTCGAAGATCGGCGACCGGTCGGCATGGACGTCGATCTCCCCCACGCTCCTGCACGACGCCGACGACGAGGTGGCCCGCACCGCCTGGCGGGCCGCCGTCGTCCTGGTCCCGGCCGGCCGCGAGACCTGGCTCGCGAACGAACTGGCCGGCGAACTGGGCCGCGGGAGCACCGACGTCCGGCGGAGTCTCAGCCGTGCCCTCGCCGGACTCGGCGACTCCGCGGCCGGGCCGCTCGCGACCGCGAAGAAGCGCGGTGATCGCGAGGTGCGGGCGCACGTGGCCGCGACCGAGCGACTGATCGACGATCCGGAAAGCGACTTCGAGGCCACCTTGGAATTCGCCTCGCGCTTGAACGGTGATGCCTCCGAAAGGGATTCGTCCGACGGCGATTCGTCCGAGCAGCATTCGTCCGGCGCCGAGTCGGTCGACGGGGCGTGACGGGTGCTGATCGGCGAGGTGGCGCAGCAGACCGGCTTGAGCAGCCGGATGCTGCGCCACTGCGACTCGCTCGGACTCGTGCGGCCCACCGGGCGGACGTCGGGCGGCTACCGGGAGTACGCCGCGGCGGATCTCGAGCGGCTCATGCACGTCGAGAGTCTCCGATCGCTCGGACTCTCGCTGCGCGAGGTCGGTCGCGCGCTCGACGATCCGGACTTCGAACCCGGTTCGCTGATGGACCGGCTCATCGACGACACCCGCGCGCGGATCGCCGCGGACACGCGGCTCCTGGAGCGGCTGCAGCGCGTCGCGGTGACGGGTCCCACCGAGTGGACGTCGGTACTCGACGTGATCGGTCTGCTCCGTGCGGTCCAGTCCGAACACGCGGCCCTTCGCCAGCGGGCCGCGCTGCTCGCCGGCGAGGTGGGCGTGTCCGGGGAGTCGCTGGCCGACGCGCTGCTGGCCGAGAACGATCCCAACGTCGCCGGTGCGCTCCGGTGGGCGCTCGCGCAGAGACCGGGCGGAGTCGGGCGACTCTCCGACGGCGCCGCCGACCCCGATCCGATGATCCGGCGTCGCGCGGTCACCGCGCTGGCGGCACTCGCGGAGAACGATCAGGTCGACGCGGTGTTGCACAGCCTGCTCGACGATCCCGACACCGTAGTCCGGCGCGTGGCCGCCCTGACGCTCGGGCGGCGCGGCATCGACGCGGCGGTCGACGGACTCGTCGAGCTCATCGCCGCCGGCGACCGCGATGTCGAGGCCGCCGAGATCCTCGCCGGCCACGAAGCCCACCGCGAGCGGATCGTCGACCTGCTCGTCGACCGCCTGGGGGCCGACCCGGATGCGGCCGTGCGATCCCGACTGGTGCAGGCGCTGGCCGAGATACCCGGTACCGCAGCGACTTCGGCGCTGCAAGCGTTCATCGGTGACGCCGACAGCATGGTGGCGCGAACAGCGATCGTGATCCTGGATCAGCGGCCCGGGGACTGATCGACTTCTCTGAATCCGTTGTGGCAGAGCCACTATGGCGCGGTCCGCCGATCCGGAACAACGCCCAGCAATGCGGTGATGTCGCCGTCGATTCTCACTCGACGTGAAACGTTGGGACTCATGAGACTTCTGTTCACCTCGGTTCACTGCAGTTCACTGGCGGTACTGCTGCTCACTGAGGGTGCGCAAGTTAATTGCGTTGCCGCGTAATTTAATTGGGCACTATTGGTTGTGGAAATCGCTCGCCTTCGAACGAATTTGGATCTCCTGACCTGAAAGTGGGCGGTTTTCGGTCAGATTCGATGTGGAAGTTCCGGGCATGCGCCACCCCTGGTGAGGTTCGCCATCGCGATCAAAGCGTCAGGTGTGTGAAATCCGTATGACCGCTTCGTCAATGACCGCAGATGGCAGTTCGTTGCTTCGACTCGCGCGTTGCTCATCTGACACTCGACCGCGTTAAAGATCTGGACCTCACGTTTACGGATACTCGGCGCCAGGGTGCGAATCTCGGGTATATCGCAGGTCTCCGCCTTCTTCAACCAGCGCCGCAACGGCGCCCAACACGAGGAATAAGCACCTGAAAGTATGTGCCTTATCTCTTCTTTCATCTGATACGCACGGGCCAGCACACTGTTGGCATCGGTGACCACGATGGACTGCAGCCGCTCCTGACTCTCGGTGAGGTCGTCAGGATTCTTCAACAACGCCCACCTCAATCGGCCGCGTTCCACCTTTGACAAGCCGGCTATCCGGCTCATCACCCGAGACCGGCACCGGTCCAACGCCTGATTAACCCACTGCAGCACATGGAATGGGTCCATACACCAGTACGCCCCCGGCGCCTGCTCAGCGAGGACCGCACCGATGTATTCGGCGCCATCAGCACTGATGTGAGTGATCTTGCGTGCTCGCACGTCACCCAGTTCGTCGAAGAATCGCTCGATGGTCTCCTTCTTGGCGCCCTCACCCGCCCACACCAACTGACCTGTGTCATGGTTGACCACGACGACCAAGTACTTGCGGCCCTTGCGATAAGCGATTTCATCGATGCCGATACGCCGCAACCCGTTCAAGCGTTTAGTAAGTCCGACATGGTCGTCGACCACGCGCTCGACGATACGAGACACCGTCCGCCAGGAAACCCGTAGATAGGCACTCACCGCGGTCATCGGGGCGTGCGCGCACAGCCATGCGACGGTGTCGTCGAACGCCCTGGTCATCTTCGCTTCCGGACGTGCCCACGGAACCAACTCAGTCTTCGTACCATGGCGAGGGCACTTCACGCGGTTGGCGGGCAACTCGAGGAAGCATCGCCAGCCACCCATGTCGAGATGTCGCCACCGTCGCGGTGCCGGTGGCTGATCGTAACCAGGGCACCGCTTCTTACACTGCGGGCACCGTGATCGTGCGTTCGCGTGCAGTTCCAGTGTCACCACGATGACCTGCCCACGATCATCCTCATCGAACCTGACACCCACGACACGGGCACGCTCGATTCCCAGCAACTTCTGCAGTACTCTGACAGTGCGCAACGCCCACTCCCTTTGGTCTTTGTTTTCGCAACTCAAAACCTAAGTGAGACTGGGCGTTGCGTGCGTTAGGCTCGCGAGAAGGCACCCACTTTGGCGTCAGAAGAGCCACGAATTTTCGACTGCCTTGGTGGCATGCCCTCGCTCCCCCAGATGCGCGACGTCGTCACCGCACTCGGACCACCGATCGACCCGACCGGTCGGGGCATTCTCGACCGACGGGACGAGCTCCGGTTCCTGTACTACGCGGTAGGCCATCAGATCGCCGTGCACGCAGCAGCTTTCGATGCGACCGGCGCGGCCGACAAGGTGGGGTCGACCACGCGCGGGGTGCTGATCGAGATGGGTTTCGCGCCGGCGGTCGCTCACCGCAGCGTGCGAATCGGGGCGGGCATCGACTCATTGCCGAAGCTCGGCGCATGCGCCGCTGACGGGTATCTGGCGACCGAATGCGTCGACGCCGTTGTCCGTGGCATGACCATCATCGAGAAACGAACCCCGACAGATGTTTCCGACGACGATCGAGAGCGCTACGAGTCCGAACTACTGGCGCAGGCATTCTCGGGTGCCACCCCCATCGAGATCGCCGACCACGCACGCACCATCTCCCACCGCATCCAGGTCACCGCCGACGACGCCATCCCCGCTGCCGAGGACTCCTCCCTGAACGCGGTGAACTCGCACCTCACCCACGACGGTCGCGTGGAGATCAAGGCCGACGTCACAGCTGTGATCGGTGAGAAGTTCCTGTCCATGATCGACGAGCGATCCCGCCCGCGGCCCGAGCCCGACGGCAGCGAGCATCGGCGTACGCGCGAACAGCGGTGGGCGGACGGCTTCGAATTGTTGCTGGATCAGGCGGCGATCGGCGCGACCCTCGACACCAGCGGCACACCGAGAACCCAACTACTGGTCACGATCCCGGCCGATGCGAAGGAGCCGGTGAGACTGCCCTGGGTCGGTTCGGTGTCACAGGCCACCGCGAGACGACTCTCGTGCGACGCCATCGTGGGCGAGATCGTGCTGGACCGAGAAGGAGTGCCGTTACAGATGGGGACCAGCAGACGACTCTTCCCGTCTCACTTACGAAGGGCCATCACGGTCCGCGACCTGTGCTGCGTCAAATGCGGTGCACCCGCGGCACATACGCAGGTGCATCACATCGTGCCGTGGGTGGACGGCGGCCCCACCGACCTCGACAACGGATGCCTGCTCTGCCAACGCTGTCACACCCAGGTACATCACCACGGTTGGCAAGTGATCATGGGCCACGACCGCCACCCCTGGCTGATCCCGCCTGTAGACATCGAGCCCGACCGCCGGCCACGGCCCGCCTACAACCGACGCACCATGCGGCTCGACGACGTGCTTGTGTAGGTCGCTCAAGCCCGAGCTGTCGGACTCGCATTTCGAGTGAGACGACGACGTACCCGTACGCAGAAACCCGGCGACCCGATCGTCACAACAGTTCTTTGACAACTCCACAGTGTGAGAGCCCGGCGCGGTATCCGGTATCCGGCGACGCACCCGGCTGCAGGATCGGACGCAGCACGGGTCGAGGTCGGTCAGCGCGTCGGTCCCCTGGCTGTGAGCGCGGTGCCGAGCCGGCCGCGTCGTCCGCAGCCTTCAACAGACTGTGCGCACCCGCAAGATCGACCAGGGCCGGTCAGGAATCGTGCGGACCGCAATTGGGTGTCGTCTCCACCGATCGGTAGTCTGTTGGGCACTATGGCACCCGATCTGACCAGCCCTGATCCGTCCGGTACCTCCCACGGCGGCGGACGCCCGTACTACATCACCACCGCGATCGCCTACCCCAACGGCGCTCCGCACATCGGGCACGCCTACGAGTACATCTCGGCCGACGCCCTGGCACGGTTCAAGCGACTCGACGGCTTCGACGTCCGGTTCCTGACCGGCACCGACGTCCACGGGCAGAAGATGCAGCAGACCGCGAACGCCGAGGGCATCCCCACCGCGGAGCTCGCCAACCGGAACTCCGACCGGTTCCAGGCGCTGCAGGAGCGGCTGGGGTCCAGCTTCGATCGCTTCATCCGGACCTCAGACGAGGACCACAAGCGGGCATCGGAAGAGATCTGGCGGCGCATGAGCGACCGCGGCGACATCTACCTCGACAAGTACTCGGGCTGGTACGACGTCCGCGACGAGACCTTCTACGGCGAGGGCGACACCGAGGTCAACGAGGCCGGCGACCGGGTGGCCGCCGACACCGGGCACGTGCTGACCTGGACCGAGGAGGAGACCTACTTCTTCCGGCTCTCCGCCTACCAGGACAAACTGCTCGAGCTGTACGAATCCCGGCCCGACTTCATCGGCCCCGACGTCCGGCGCAACGAGGTCATCAGCTTCGTGAAGGGCGGCCTGACCGACCTGTCGGTGTCGCGCACCACCTTCGACTGGGGCGTGCCGGTCCCCGACCATCCCGAACACGTCATGTACGTGTGGGTCGACGCGCTCACCAACTACCTCACCGGCGTCGGCTTCGTCGACGACCCGGAGACGTTCGCCCGCTACTGGCCCGCCGACCTGCACATCATCGGCAAGGACATCATCCGGTTCCACTGTGTGTACTGGCCTGCCTTCCTCATGAGTGCGGGTATCGACCTGCCCGAGCGGGTCTTCGCGCACGGTTTCCTGTTCAACAAGGGCGAGAAGATGAGCAAGTCGGTCGGCAACGTCGTCGACCCGGAGAACCTCATCGACGAGTTCGGCCTCGATCCGGTGCGCTACTTCTTCCTCCGCGAGGTGTCCTACGGTCAGGACGGTTCGTATTCCGCCGAGGCGATCGTGTCCCGCATCAACGCCGACCTCGCCAACGAGTTCGGCAACCTGACCCAGCGCACGCTGTCGATGGTCGGCAAGTACTTCGACGGCACCCTGCCGGCGCCGGGCGAGCTCACCGACACCGACACCGCGCTGCTGGCGCGCGCCGACTCGCTGCTCGACACCGTGCGAACCCACATCGACAACCAGGCGATCCACCTGGCACTCGAGGCCCTGTGGTCGACGCTCGCCGAGACCAACCGGTACATCTCGGCGCAGGAACCGTGGAAACTGGCGAAGACCGATCTCGAGCGCACCGGCACGGTGCTCTACGTCTGCGCCGAGGTCGTGCGCATCGTCGCACTCCTGAGCCAGCCGGTCATGCCGGAGTCGTCCGGCAAGATCCTCGACCTCCTCGTCGTCGGCGACGACCGTCGATTCACCGCCGTGGGCACCCGCCTGGAGCCCGGCACCGCGCTGCCTAAGCCGTCTCCGGTGTTCCCTCGGTACGAGAACTGATCCCGCACTCCGAGCATGATCTCGTCGGACGGGGTGGGGTCTGGCTCGCTCGGCCCGAGCGCGGCAGTACCGGCGCTCGACGTGCTGCGCGCCCTGCACGCCGAGACCGCCGCGCGTCGGCTGCCGCCGCCCGCCGCGCTGATCGGTGACTGGTACGACGCCGACGCCGTCATCGCGCCCTCGATCGAACTGACGCCCGGCTGTCTCCCGCCGGACGACCCCGATCGATTCTGGTTCGGCTACCTCGGTTTCCCGGTGCGGCCGCACGACGCGTCGCTGCCACCGAATGTCGGCGGGCACACCGACGGCGTGCTCGTACTCCGTGACGGTCGCTGGAGCTGCGCCGGCACCGGTGTACCCGACTGGGCGGAGGCGGTGGTGCACGCCGCCGGGGCGGCTCGCACCTCTGTCACTCATCGTCGGACCGACACCGTCCCGACGGCGCAATGGCATCCCCCGCAACGTGTTCCGCACCTGGACGCCATCGCGGAGTGCCTCGAGGCGATCCGCGCGGGCGAGGTGTACCAGGCATGCGTGTGCACCCGCTTCACCGGGACACTGACCGGCCGCCCGGTCGACTACTTCACCGATCTCGCCGGAGCCACCGCGCCGGTGAAAGCCGCTTTCCTGCAGGGAGACTGGGGGTCGGTGGCGAGCCTCTCACCGGAGACCTACCTGCGCCGGACCGGCAACATCATCTCGTCGTCGCCGATCAAGGGCACCCTGCCGGCCTCCGCCGACCCCGATACGCTGGCCGCCTCCGCCAAGGACATCGCCGAGAACATCATGATCGTCGACCTGGTGCGCAACGATCTGGGACGCATCGCGGTGACCGGCAGCGTGCGCGTCCCCGAGCTCCTGACGGTGGTGCCCGCGCCCGGCGTCTGGCACCTCGTGTCACGCGTCGAGGCGAGCCTGGCCCCGGGCACGGGCAACGACGCCGTCCTCGCGGCGACGTTCCCCCCGGCGTCGGTCACCGGCACTCCGAAGCTGCGGGCGATGGAGCTGATCGACGGCTGGGAGGCAGACGCGCGCGGCGTGTACTGCGGGGCGATCGGCATGGCCGGCCCCGACCGCGCGCTCGACCTGAACGTCGCCATCCGGACCGTGGAGATCACCCCCGACGGGACCCTCGCCCTCGGCGTCGGCGGTGGGATCACCATCGATTCCGACCCCGCCCGGGAATGGCAGGAATGCCTCGACAAGGCCGCGAGCATCGTGAGGCCGCGCGGTTGGGCATGATCGGCGGCCGCTTTGGGTACGATTCCGCACATGACTGTGCCCATCCGGTCGTCCACCGATCTCACGGTGCTCGATCGTGATCTGCGCCGTGACCACGATGCCTTCATGTCGGGCGGCACGCCACGCGCCGATGTGCCAGGGGATGTCGTCGAATCGTGGGGTCGTGTCCGGTCGGGCCGGCACCGCTCCACCGTCGACGCGCACAACCCGGGTCACATCTCGGACGACGAACTCGAGACCCGCCGCGCCACGCACCCACTGCGCGACGCCGTGCAACCACTCCAGCGTCTGTTCGCCCAGTCCGCGGACGACGCGTCGATGACCTTGGGCGTGTTCGACGCCGACGGCGTGCTGCTGTGGCGTGGCGGTTCGGCCTCGGTGCTCCCGGAGGCCGACCGGCTCGAGCTCGTCGAGGGCAGCCGGTGGGACGAGGACTCCACGGCGACCACGGCGGTGGGCCTCGCGGTTCGCCTGCAGCGCCCGACACGGCTGTTCGGGGCCGAGCACTACTACAGCTCACTGCACGGACTGTTCTGCACCGCCGTGCCGGTGCACGACCACCGCACCGGCGACATGATCGCCATCGCGGGCCTGGCCGGACCTGCCATGGAGATGCAGCCCGCGGCCTCGGCCTTCACCTCCGCACTGGCCGCCCTCGGCGAACACGAGATCACCCTCACCCATCAGCGCGAGCTCGCCGACCTGCGATTCGCCGGTCAGGCCCAGCTCGCCGGCCTGCACGGGCCGGGATTGCTCATCGACGACGACGGGTGGGTGGCCGAGGGGCGCGGCTGCACGCCGCCCGTCCGCGTCGCCGCGCCGACGGACAACATGCGTCAGTTCGTGGCGGGTCTGGGCATCTGCGTCGTCGAGCGCCTAGGCCAGGGCTGGCTGGTGCGTCCGGCCGGCCCGTCCGGCCCGGTCCTGGCCGAACTCTCCCTCGACGGGGAACCCACCGTGACGGTCACCGGCGACGGCGAGCCGTGGCGCACCGTGCTGACCCGACGGCATGCCCAGATCCTGTTGCTCCTCGCCGATGCCGGCGAGCAGGGCCTCACCTCACAGCGATTGAGCCAGCTGCTCTTCGGCGACGACGGGCACACCGTGAGTGTGCGCGCCGAGCTGTCGCGGCTGCGCCGGGTGGTCGGGGCGCTCGTCTCGAGCCGGCCGTACCGTCTCGCACCGCGCGTGGAACTGCGGGTCAGCCCGGATCAGCTCGACGTCTTTCGAGCACCTGTTGGTAGACGTCGCGTCGAGAGGCACCTGAACCCTGCGTGACCTCCGCGCACGCGTCCTTGAGTCGCATGCCGCCGGCCACGAGTTCTTCGGCCTGGTCAGCGAGGTCGTCGATGTCGGGTTCGGCGGCGACGGCTCCGGCGATCACGACGGTGATCTCGCCGCGTACGCCGGTGCCCGCCCACTCCGCGAGTTCGGCCAGTCCGCCGCGCCGTACCTCTTCATAGGTCTTGGTCATCTCGCGGCACACCGCGGCGCGACGGTCCGGGCCGAGGATCTCTGCCGCGGCGTTGAGCGTGTCGGCGAGCCGGTGGGGTGATTCGAAGAACACGGCGGTCCGGGGCTGGGAGACCAGTTCGCGCAGCCACGCGGCTCGCGCGCCGGGCTTGCGGGGGGCGAAACCCTCGAAACAGAACCGCTCCGAGGGCAGCGCCGACACCGCGAGGGCCGTCGTGACCGCCGACGGCCCGGGCAGCGCCGTGACCGGGAGTCCGGCGTCGGCGCACGCCACCACCACCCGATACCCGGGGTCGCTGACCGAGGGCATGCCGGCGTCGGTGATGAGCAACACGGTCTGTCCCCCGGCGATCGCGCTGACCAGACCCGGGGTGCGGGCGGCCTCGACCTGGTCGTAGTAGCTGACCAGCCGGCCACCGATCTCGACCTGGAGAGCCGCGGCCAGCGCACGGGCACGCCGGGTGTCCTCGGCGGCCACGATGTCCGCGGTCTGCAGCGCCGCACGCAGACGCGGCGAGGCGTCGTCGACCTGGCCCATCGGCGTGGCCGCCAGGACCAGCCGACCTCGACCGTCCGAGGCGCGCTCGGGGTCGGGACCGGGATCGGCGATCACGGCGGGGTCGTCGGGCACGTTCGCATCCTCGTCGAGATCGGGTGTGTCGGACTGGGCGGCGTTCATCGACAGCCAGCTTACGAGGGACCACTAGGATCGATCGGGTGCCACCTCGCCTGGGCCCGGACGTGCCCGCACCGCTGTTCGGTGCCCCCGACCGCGGTCGTGGACTCGTCGTCGGTGTGGTCATCGCGCTCCTGGCCACCGTCACCCGGTTCTGGGCCCTGACCCATCCCACCGACAAGGGCACACCGGTCTTCGACGAGAAGCACTACGTCCCGCAGGGCTGGCAGGTGCTGTCCGGCGGCAACTGGATCGAGGACAACCCGGCCTACGGGCTGGTCGTGCATCCGCCGGTCGGCAAATGGATGCTGGCCGCGTCCGAGGCGATCTTCGGTTACGGCCCGCTCGGATGGCGCGTGGCGCCGGCCGTCTCGGGCGTCCTGGTCGTCGTGCTGATCTACTGCGCGGTGCGCCGGCTCACGCGGTCGACGCTGGTGGGTGCGATCGCGGGGGTCTTCGCGATCTGCGACGGCGTGCTGTTCGTGCAGTCCCGGATGGGCATGCTCGACATCTTCCAGACCCTGTTCATCGTGGCCACTTTCGCCGCGCTCGTCGCCGACCGCGACCAGGTCCGGGAGCGGATGTACCGCGTCTATCTCGAGGGCCGGATCGCCGACAGTCCCTTCGGACCCCGTCTCGGCTTCCGCTGGTACCGGTTCACCGCCGGTGTGATGCTGGGACTGAACTGCGGCACCAAATGGTCGGGCATCTACTACGTCATCTTCTTCACCGCCCTGGCGATCGGTTTCGACGTGGCCGCCCGCCGCGCGTATCGCGTCCCGCGTCCGTGGGTGGGCACCCTCGTGCGCGACGTCGTCCCGAGCGGCGCGAGTCTCGCCGTGATGCCGGTCGTCATCTACTTCCTGACCTACATCCCGTGGTTCACCAGCGAGACGGCGGTCTACCGCTACCAGGTGGGTAATACGATCGGCACCGACGGCCCGTTCGCCTGGGTTCCCGGCGCCTGGCGATCGCTGTGGTACTACGAATCCGGCATCCTCGAATTCCATTCGGGACTCACCAATTCCGCGGGCAACCATCATCCGTGGGAGTCCAAGCCGTGGACGTGGCCGATGAGCCTGCGGCCCATGCTCTACGCGCTCGAGAACGGTCCCGACCAATGCGGCGGGGGCGAATGCGTGCGCGCGCAGATGCTGATCGGTTCGCCCGCCCTCTGGTGGCTGGCGTTGCCGATGCTGCTGTGGGGGCTGTGGTCGTGGATCGTGCGCCGCGACTGGCGGTACGCAGCGGTTCTCGTCGGCTACCTCGCCGGCATCCTGCCGTGGTTCCTCGCCCTCGACCGGCAGATGTACTTCTTCTACGCGACCGTGCTCGCGCCGTTCCTGGTGATGGGCCTGGCGCTGTGCTGCGGTGACCTCCTGCGTTCGGCCGCCGCGACAGCGCGCGCCCGGCCCGAGCGCCGGGCGCTGGCGATCATGGTCGTCGCGATGTACGTGGGTCTGGTCGTCGCCAACTTCGTGTGGTTGTGGCCGATCCTGACCGGTTCCCCGATATCGCCGGGCCTCTGGCGGCAGCAGATCTGGCTGCCGAGCTGGGGCTGACACCGGCGGGAGCGGGCGGGTTCCCCGGACGGTCCTACCGGGAGACCGACGACGGCCGGGTGGTCTCGTTGCGATATTTCCGGTGGTACTCGACATAGAGGTCGGCGTTCTTCGCGCGCTCGAGTGTGTTGATCAGCTCGGGGTCGAGTCCGTGCTGGACCAACCGGTAGCGGCGGTAGACACGGTTCAGCGCGATGGAGAAGAACAGGTACGACAGCAGGATCGGCATGGTCATCGTGATCCGCACCCCCCACGGCCCCGGCACGAACAGCATCGGGAGCACGAGGAGGATGCACGGTATCGACCACCGTGTGACCATCCGCACCGCCGCACCTGGTCCGGTCAGATCGTTGATCACCCAATCCTGCACCGAGACAGGCAATCTGCCGCCGTACCAGTAGGCGACGTAACGCCACCAGACCGGGCTCGAGGATTCGTGTGGCTGGTTCATGGGCGCACTCCTGACTTCCGCGTGTACAGCCACGGTAGCATTTGTCCTAGGACAAAAATGTCGAGGCGGAAGTACAGTGTGCGTCGTGATCACCGGGCAGACAGTGAACGCGATCGTTCAGAGCGCCCGCGACGCGATCGTCGCCGGTCGGTTACGGCCGGGCGATTCGTTGCCGCCGATCCGTGAACTCGCCGTCGAGCTGGGCGTCAATCGCAACACCGTGGCCACCGCGTACCGCCAGCTCGTCGCGCTGGGTGCGGCGGACACGCGCGGTCGGGGAGGCACGGTCGTCGCCGACCGGTTGCAACCCGGCAGCGAACTCGCCGCTCCCGCAGACGCCGTCGACCTGGCCGGCGGCAATCCGGACCCCGATCTCCTCCCCGATCTGCGCGCCGCGATCGCTGCGGCGCCCTACCGCCCGACGATGTACGGAACCTCCGCCGTGGCACCGGCACTGCGGGCAGCGGCGCCGGTGTTGTTCGGCGATCATCCGCAGGAGGGAGAACTGATCGCGACCCACGGAGCCGTGGACGCGATGGAGAGACTCCTGAACACGCACCTCGTCCGGGGCGACTCCGTCGCCGTGGAGAACCCGTGCTTTCTCGCCAGCGTCGGCACCATCCGCGTCAACGGGTACCGCGCGCTGGCGGTGGAACTGGACGAGCACGGGATGCGTCCCGATCACCTGGCGCGAGTGCTGGACGAGGGTGCGCGAGCGGTCATCGTCACCTGCCGCGGCCACAACCCCGGAGGGATCGCCCTGTCCGAAGCGCGTGCGGGTGAACTCCGTGCGCTCCTGGAGCGATACCCCGAGGTGCTCGTCGTCGAAGACGACCACTTCTCGCTGTTGTCGGTCCACGACTACCACCGGGTGATCCCCGACAACAGCCGGCACTGGGCGGTCGTCCGGTCCGTCGCGAAGTTCCTGGGTCCGGACCTGCGGGTCGCCCTCGTCGATGCCGACGCGACGACCGCCGCCGCGCTCGACGCCCGACTACGCTCCGGCCGCCCCTGGGTCAGCCACCTGCTGCAGACCACCGCCGCTCACCTGCTGACCGATCCGGCGACAACCCGGCTCATCGCCACGGCGCGCGGCGAATATGCCCGTCGCGCGCGACTTCTCGTCGATCAGCTCACCACGCGGGGCGTCGCGTCGACCCTGGGGCCACCGGACGGGATCAACGCATGGGTCGACCTGCCCGACGAGAGTCCCGCGGAGAAGGTCAGCACCGAACTCGCACGCCGGGGTTGGGCGGTGCAACCCGGAACGATCTTCGCCGTCGACGACGCCACACAACGGAATGGTCTGCGGGTCACGACATCCCGGCTCGACCGGGCAACCGCAGAACAGTTCACGACTGCTCTCGCCGACGCGATCTCACAGGTCTGACGACGGTCCGCCGGCCGTCTCACCATACCCACCAGATACGCCGGTGGGCCGCGCATCACCGCGCGGCCCACCGGGATTCGTCGTGTTTGGGGGTCGAGGTCGCTACACCGCGGGACCGGTCAGCCGGTCGGTGCCGCGCTGCCCCTCGTCACGACCCCCGTCGGTGCGATCGGCGTCGCCGACAGTCGATTCGGCGGGCGCCGATCCGTTGGTCGACCCGGCCGACTCCGAACCGTTCGCCTGCTCGACCAGGTCGGGGTCGATCCTCTCGAGATGCCGGACCGCGTCGGCGTCGATCGATTCCAGTTCACCGGTCGCGATGGCGACGGCCTGCTCGCGGACGTGCTCGTCGACCTGGGCCGACAACACGTGACGCGAGACGATCAGCGGGTCGCGCCGGAGGTCGAGGAAGAGCGACAGGCACATGCCGATCATCACCACGACGAACGGCAACGCGGCGATGATCGCCATCGTCTTGATGCCGTCGAGCGCGCCATCGCCGCTGATCGCCAGCAGCAGAGCGGCCACGACGCCCGTCAGCACACCCCAGAACACCGTCAGCGAACGCGACGGGTGTTCGACACCACGTTGCGAGAGCGTGCCCATCACGAGCGACGCCGAGTCGGCGCCGGACACGAAGAAGATGCCGACCAGGATCATCACCAGGGCCGAGGCGACACCGGTCCACGGCAGGTGGGCGAGCACGTCGAACAGCGTGCTCTCGCTGGCCGCGGTGGCCGGATCGAACGCCAGGGTGCCCTCCATGTCCTGATGGATCGCGGTACCGCCGAAGATGCAGAACCAGACCAGCGACACCGTCGTCGGGACGACCATCACGCCGATCACGAACTCACGGATCGTGCGGCCGCGGCTGATCTTCGCGAGGAAGAGACCCACGAACGGGGTCCAGGACACCCACCACGCCCAGTAGAAGATCGTCCAGTCGGCCAGCCACTGATGACCCGCTTCGGTGGTCACCGTCGCGTCGGAGCGGGCCGCGAAGGTGGTGATGTCGGTGAGATAGGCACCCAGGGTGGTCGGCAGCAGATTGAGGATGAAGATCGTCGGACCGACGATGAAGACGAACAGTGCCAGCACCACGGCGAGCACCATGTTGATGTTCGACAGCCACTGGATACCGCGGGCGATGCCCGACACCGCCGACGCGACGAACGCCGCGGTGAGGATCGCGATGATCGCCACGAGCAACATCTTCGTCGGTTCGTTGACCCAGCCGAGGGTGTCGAGTCCCGATCCGATCTGCAGCGCACCGAGCCCCAGGGAGGCCACGGTGCCGAACAGGGTGGCGAAGATGGCCAGGATGTCGATGATCTTGCCGCCCGGGCCGTTGGCCACCCGCGGACCGAGGAGCCGCTCGAACACGGCGCTCATCAGCTGGGTCCGGCCCAGCCGGTACGTGCTGTAGGCCAGTGCGAGGCCGACGACCGCGTACATCGCCCACGGGTGGAAACCCCAGTGGAACATCGTCGTCGCCATGGCCGCGCGGATGTCATCTTGACCGATTTCCGGTGGCGGACTTGCGAAATGGTAGAGCGGTTCGTACGCGCCGAAGAACATGAGCCCGATGCCCATGCCGGCGCTGAACATCATCGCGATCCAGCTCACGGTGCGGAACTGCGGCTTCTCCCCGGTCCGGCCGAGGGGAATCCGGCCGTACTTGGACACGGCGAGGAACACGGCGAAGATCACGAAGCCCGTCGCGGAGAGGATGAACAGCCAGCCGAGATTGTTGGTGATCCAACTCAACACCTCGGTGGTGGTCGAGTTGAGGCTCTCCTTGTCCCCGATCCCCCAGATCACGAAGGCGATGACGAGCACCGCGGTCACGGTGAAAACCACCGGGTCCAGTGTCTGCTTCGGACGCCCAGTGATCACATCCTGTTCACTTGTCATCGTTCAAGCCAATCAATCTCGGTGCATCTATTCAAGTTCGTCCGAGCACACGGTTGAGCATCTCAACGATCACGGAATCCTCCAGGCCCAGCTCACGGGCGGTTTGGACGTACGCTGCGGCGGCCGCGAAACCGGCGTCGAGCGCATCGTGGCGACCGGCCCTGATGAACGAACCCTGTCGCCCGCGGGTCTCGATGACGCCTGCCGCCTCGAGTTCCCGGTAGCTGCGCGCGACCGTGTTGGCCGCCACGCCGAGTCGCGATGCCAGGGCCCGCACGGTCGGGAGGCGTTCACCCGTGAGCAGCTCCCCGGATTCGATGAGGTCGATGACGCCGATCCGCACCTGTTCGAAGGGCGGACGGTCGGAGCCGGCGTCGATCCGCAGCGCGTCGAGCGCCGACGCGGTGCCGGTGCCGGCCGGGCCGGTGCTGCGCGGGTCGGGGGCCGACGGACCTCCGGTCATGACGCGGGCCTCACCGGGGATCACGCGCGAGCGGACACGACATGCACCGCGGCCCGCCGCGGCCCGACCCCAGTTCGCGACCCTCGATCTCGATGACCTCGATGCCAGAGTCGCGGAGTCGCCGATTGGTCTCGGAGTTCCGGTTGTAGGAGACCACCACCCCGGGAGCGAGTGCCAGGGTGTTGTTGCCGTCGTCCCACTGTTCCCGCTCGGCGGTCACCGGGTCGAGTCCGGTGTCGATGACACGCAACTTGGAGATGCCCATCGCCTCGGCGGCCGCATCGAGGAAGTGCTGTTCGCCGGTGATCCGGACCGCGTCGGTCGCGGCGTCGTGGACGAGGGTGAACGCCGACATGGTGTCGCGGATGTTCGGGTACATCACCACGGCATCGGTGTCGACCATCGTGCAGACGGTGTCGAGGTGCATGAAAGCGCGCGACTGTTCGATCGGCACGGCGAGCACGGTGTGCGCCAGGTGGTCGTCGAACAGGCTGCGCGCCAGCGCTTCTGCTCCGGCGGGCGTGGTCCGTTCGCCGACCCCGACGGCCACCACGCCGGCGGCGAGCAGCAACACGTCGCCGCCCTCGACGGGCGCGACCTGCGACTCGTAGGCCCGCCGGGCGCCGGTGAACCGCGGGTGGTGTGCGTAGATCAGATCGGTCAGCGACGTCTCCCGCGCCCGGGCGGGCAGCGCGAGCGAGGTGATCGCGAACCGTCCGCCTATCCAGAACGAACTGTCTCGGGTGAACAGCAGATTTGGCAGGGGCTCGATCGCGAACTCGGGGCCGTGGTGCATTCGCCGCACCAGTGACGACCGTTCCGCCGAGGGAGTGATCGGCAGCTCGTCGAACGTCATCCCGGCCATCAGCACGTAGGCGAGGTCGGCCGGCGACAGTCCCCGTAGATGAGTGGCCAGATCGTCCGCGAGGTGCGTTCCCAGCCTGCGCGCGCTGACGGCCGCCGCGATGCCCTGGATCCGCGCGGCACCGCTGTGCGCGATGGTCTCGGCGAGCAGGTCGCCGAGGAGGTAGACGTCGATCCCCCGGTCGCGCAGCACCTCCGCGAACGCATCGTGTTCCTCCTGCGCGCGTCCGACCCACGGGAGCCCGTCGAACAGGAGCTGGTCGTTGTTGCGTGGGGTGAGGCGACGCAGTTCGTCGCCGGGCCGATGCAGCATGACCGCCCGCAGTGTGCCGACCTCCGAATCGGCCCCTAGCGCATAGTCGTACCCGGGCGCGAGGCCCTCGCCGGACGTCACGGGCCCACGCACCCTACGGTCCGCTGAGCGGGGTGATCCGACTGCCCTGCACCGGTCATCGCTCAACCGTAATTCGTCGTCCGCCCTCGCACAGCACTCATCGGCACCGCGGGGTTTCCGTGTCGGCACGGACGGTCGGCTCGGAACGTCACCGATCCTCGGCCGCGTCGCGACGAACCGTTTCCGAGGCACCCAGCGGATCGGTACCCGGGTCGGGTTCGGCCGGCGTGGCGGATGTCCCGGAATCCTCGGTCGACGTCATCGTGGGACCGTCGCCCACGATCGCCGGCGCGGTCTCCCGGGCGAAGACCCACAGGACCAGCGCGACCGCGGCCACCACACCGGTCAGCACGAAGGCGGGTCCGAAGCCGACCCGGTCGGCGACGAACCCCACGATCACGGGTCCGGTCACGGCGCCGAGGTCCGACGACATGCCGTAGGCGGCCAGCGCCGAACCGCCTTGCTGACGGTTGCCGAGGACGTCGGCGAGGGCGGCCTGATGGGTGGGCGCGAAGAGTCCCGAGCCCACGCCGGCGACCACCGACAACGCCAGCGCGACGCCGACGTTCGGGGAGAAGCCGAGCGCGATGGTCGCGACGACGGTGATGACGAGACCGGGCAGCATGATGGGCCGCCGCCCGAACCGGTCCGACAACCGGCCGGCGACCAGGATCGCCAGCACGTTGCCCGCGGCGTAGACCGCCAGCACGATCCCCGCCATTCCCGCGCCGGCACCGAGACTCTCGGTGATGAACAGCGGCACCACCGCGACCCGGACACCCATGGACGCCCAGCCCTGGGTGAAGTTCGACGCGAGGATCGCGCGATAGGCGCTGTCGCGCAGGGCGGTCCGGAAACCGATCAGCGCACCCGTCGGGCCGTCGGCCTGGTCCGGGGCGATGACCTCCCGCAACTGGGTGGCCACCACCGTCGACGCGACCAGCAGCGCGACCGCGTACACGACGAACGGGACCCGCAGTCCGAAGCCGACGAGCGCCGCCCCGATGAGCGGTCCGGTGATGCTGCCGATGAGGAACCCCGCCGAGAAGAAGCCCGACACCCGCCCGCGAATGTCGCTCGGCGCCATCCGGATCAGCAGGGCCATCGCCGAGATGCTGAACATCGTCGAGCCGATTCCGCCGAGGCCGCGGAAGACCAGCAGCTGCCAGTAGGTCTGGGCGAACGCGCACGCCAGGGTGCTGGCCGCGACTATCAGCAGGCCGGTCAGGTAGATGCGCCGCTCGCCGAAGACGGTGACCAGCCGGCCGGTCGCGGGCGCGAACATCAACCGCATGACTGCGAACGCCGACACGACCGCGGTCGCGGCGGTGAACGAGACGTTGAAGGTTCTGGCGAAGGTGGGCAGCGCGGGCGCGATGAAACCGTATCCGAGGGCGATGACGACGTTCGCCGACAGCAGGACCCAGATGCCGCGGGGGATCCGCCTCATGGCAGCTCGGGCAGGTCGTCGAGGGCCCGCGCGGTCAGGGCGCGGCCGAGTTCGATCATCTCGGAGGCCTTGTGGAAGTCGAGGGTGCGAACCGTTCGACGGGGCACGCGGATCAACACGTCGGGCGGGTAGCCCGCGACCTGATAGCGGGTCAGGGCCTCCTGCATGATGTCGAGCGAGCGGCTGAGCACCTCCACGCGTCCCATCCGGGCCGGTTCGTCGACGCCGAACCCGGCCTGCTCGGCGGTCGGGACGGAGGCCGGCTCGCCCGCGGCGTCGACCGCGTCGGCACCCCCGTCGGTGGCGATCACCGCCCCGTCGGTGGCGGAGTGCTCGCCGCGCTCGGCCGTGGGCATCTCGTGACCGAGCCGGTCGCGGACCGCTCGGATGAACTCGTTGTCGAGGATCGGCGCCACGTTGCGGCGCAACAGTCCCCTGGCCTTCGGCTCCCGGATGGCTCCGGCCTCCGGCCCACCGTCGGAGCCGATGATGACGCCGATGGTCACATCGCTGGACACCGCCGAGGTGGGGGCCACCGGCAGCGGATCGAGGATGCCGCCGTCGGCGAGCAACCGGCCGCCGTGTTCGTACGGGCTGATGACTCCGGGGATCGCGATCGAGGCGCGCAGGGCGTCGGCGAGGACACCGCGCTGGAACCAGACCGCGCGGCCGGCGTTCAGGTCGGTGGCGACCGCGGTGAACGGGACGGGCAGGTCCTCGATCGCGGTGTCGCCGAGGATTTCCCGCACCCGCAGCAGGATGCGCTCGGCACCGATCACACCGGGCTTGGTCAGCGAGACGTCAAGCAGTCGGACGACGTCGAGCTGGGACAGACCGGAGATCCAGTCGACATAGTCGTCGAGCTTGCCCGCGCAGTAGAGGCCGCCGACGAGCGCACCCATCGACGACCCGGCGACGGTGACGATCTCGAATCCCCGCGCCTCGAGTTCGGCGATCACCCCGATGTGCGCGTAGCCGCGGGCGCCGCCACTTCCCAGAGCCAGCGCCACGCGCGACGGTCGAGCCATGGGGCAACAGTACCGCCGCTGTTTTCCCTCGCCGAAACCGCAAGCGGCGGCGATCGCCTGCGGTCCGTGCCCACGTCCCCGGATGGTCCGGTCGCCGGGTTCGGGTCGCGGACGCTACTGATCGGTGAGGAGGCGGCGGGGGCCCGGACCCAGTTTGTTGAGTTCGTCGCCCGGGTTGAGGAGGTGGCACTCCCCCAGGGACAGGCACCCGCAACCGACGCACGACCCGATCATGTCCCGCATGTTCTCCAGCAGCGCGATGCGGTGGTTGATGTCGTCCATCCAGCGCTTCGACGCCGCTTCCCACATCGACTTGGGTGGCGATTCGTGGTCGCCGAGTTCGGCGAGCACCTCACCGATCACCGACAGCGGGATCCCGGCGACCTGCGACGCCCGGATGAACGCCACGCGCCGCAACATAGCCCGGTGGTAGCGGCGCTGGTTTCCCGAGGTGCGCCGACTGAAGATGAGGCCCTGATCCTCGTAGAAGCGGACCGCCGACGGCGCGATGCCGGCTCGCTGGGCGAGCTCCCCGACCGAGAGCTCCAGCTTCTTCAGCGTCATGGCTCGATGGTAAGCGTCGCCGGCTCCTCGTCCCCGGTCCACGACCGGGAACGAGGAGCCGACGTACCGCGCGGCTCGGTCAGGTGCGGACCACCATCACCGGGCACTCCGCGTGATGCATCACCTTCTGGCTGGTCGAGCCCAACAGCAGCCCGCGGAATCCGCCGCGCCCACGACTGCCGACCACGAGGAGCGATGCCTCCGCGCCCGCCGCGTCGAGCAGCGCCTTGGCCGGCTCCTCGGGCAGAACGGAGCGTTCGATGGTCACGTCCGGGTAGTCCTGCGCATATCCGGCGAGCCGCTCGGCGAGCACCTCCACCGCATCCTGCGTCATCCGCGCCACCTCGTCGGCGCCGATGCCGTATCCGTGGAGCGCATCCGCATCGAGAGGGGTCCACGTGTGCACCGCGCGGAGCGGGACATTGCGCAGCGACGCCTGCCGGAACGCCTCGGCGACGGCGGCATCGCTGACGGGCGAACCGTCCACACCGACCACCACGGGCCCGGCGTCGTCGCCCTCGGCAGCTACCACGGTGACCCGGCCGTGCGCGTGGGCGGCGACGCTGGTGCTCACCGATCCCAGGAACAAGCCCTTCACGCTGCCGAGCCGACGGGTGCCGACCACGATCATCGCCGCGTCCTTGCCCAGTTCGAGCAGCACGCGTGTCGCGTCGCCGTCGACGATCGAGGTGGCCACCGTCACCCCGGGCGCCACATCCTTCGCCGCGTCGGCGGCCGCGTGCACCGCGTCGGACGCATCCTGACGGATGGCGTCGACCACGTCCTGCGGGATGATGAGGCCGGGGGCGTAGTCACTCGTGCTGGCGTCATACGCACCGACGAGCTTGAGATCGAGACCTTCGGCCGCGGCCGTCCGGGCAGCCCAGCGCACCGCGCCCGTGGCCGCGTCCGATCCGTCCACGCCGACGAGTATCGCATTCATGTTGTGGCTCATCTCCTCTGATCTCGACGCCCCGTGTGGGGTCCTCGGGTTCGGCCGCGGGTCTGCTCGGGGTCGCCCCGCGCGGCCCGGTTTCGGCCCCGACACCCCATCCTGCCCCGGCGTCGTGGCCGCGGCAATGAGTACGAAGTCCTGATCACGGTGGCTTTCTGCACGATTCGCCCGACGTGTAACCTGGTGGACACCATGACGTCACCGCTTCCGCAGAACGGCACCAACGACTTTCGCGCGATCCTGATCCACATCGGGATCACCGTCGTCCTCGGACTCGGTTTGCTGGTACTCGCGCACGCGTCGTCGGATCCACTGCAGACCGTGCTCATCATCGCCTCCCCCATCGTGGTCCTCCTCGGCGCGAGCGCGATGCTGTATCGCACATACCTGGCCTGGAAGCGCAACGGCCGCTGGCAGGTGCCGCAGGGCGGGGCATGGTTCCTGCTGATCTTCTTCATCGTGATGCTGTTCAATTCCGCACCCGTGCTCTTCGAATGACCGTCGACGGCGACGGCCTGGGCCTGTTCCACCCCGGGCGGGTGGGACCGGACCGGTAGAGTCAGGACTCACCCGAGGTGAGGGAGGCACCGTGTCTGTCGGTCCGGCTCACGACGAACCGCTCCCTCCCGGCACTCTCGTCGGGCGTCATCGCGTCGATCGACTGCTCCGCCGGCGCCCGGTGGGTGACGACTATCTGGCAACGGTCCTCCACCCTGGGGCCGGGGACCCACGGACGGCGGGTTCACCTCCCGATCGGGTCATGCTCACCGTCGTCGACCGGAGGACCTCGGCCGGCCCCGGCTTTCGCAGCTGGTTCCCGCTGGCGGTCGAAAGGGCTTCCACGATGGGGCATCCCGCGATCGCGCAGGTCGCCGGTCACGGTTCCGCCGACGGTCGGGCCTGGGTGGCGATCGAACCCGTGCCCGCGTCCGACGCAGCACTGCTGATCCGCCGCCATCCCGACGGCATCGACATCGATCTCGCGGTACGCATCATCACCGTCGTGGGCGACGCGCTCGATGCCGCACACCGCAGACGCCTGGTCCACGGCAACGTCTCCCCGGCCGACATCCTGCTCGCCGAGCCCGGCGACCTGACCGGTTCCGCCGCGGCGACCCCTGGTGTCGTCACGCTCACCGGTTTCGGACTGACCGCCCCAGGACACGACGGCCAGATGCCGCATCCGACAGGCGATGTCGCCGCACTGGGCCGCACGCTCGTCGAATTGCTCACCGGCACAGGATCGGTCGCGCGGCATCGGGTGTCGGGGGCGGTCTCGCCGGCCTTCTACGCCGTGCTGGCCCGCGCCCTCGACCCCGATTCCGACCACCGATACCGCACCTGCGCTGAGTTCGTCCGCGCCGCCGAGCTCGCCCTGCATCTCACGCACACCGACGGCGAACCAGCGACCGAGGTCATCGCCGCGGGCACGCCCGGGCCCGACCGCGGCGTCCCGCGGGTGTTCACGCCCGCCGGTCATCCGGACCGGCCGACGGAGATCGACACCCCGCGACGCCGGGCGGTCGCGACACCGCCGACACCGCCGCTGCCGGTCTCCGCATCGCCGCGTCGACGTCGCTGGATCGCACCGATCCTCGTCGCCGCGGTGATCGTCGCCCTCGTCGTCGGAACGCTGATCCTGCTCGGTGCGAGTACCACCCGGCCGCCGTGGCCGTCGGCCGTCGCTCCCATCGCCGCGACCTTCCCCCAACTCCTGCCCGAGACACCGGAGTCGACGGGATGGCGAGGTGCCCGCTGCGAGGCCGTCCTCCGCGACGGGGTGGACGGCATTTCGTGTACCGACGACGCGAATGTCAGGTTCGTGGTGTGGCGCACACCCACGCCTCCGACACGTGCCGCGGTCACCGCCGGCCTGAAACGCTATCCGGGAGACGAGATCAGTTGGCGGGACGGACCGGCGTCGGCGAGCCGGGACAGCGTCGTGGACGGCTGGGTCGTCACGAATTTCACCGGGTCACCGCGTGCGGAATACACCCTGGTGACCACGTGGCCCGGACACACCGGCCGCGAGATCCTCGACGACTGGTGGCGCACCGCTCCGCTGGGCTGACCGAACCCGACGACCACCCCACCCGCACAGCGACCGGCGCGAGCCCTGATCAGCGCCCCCGGAGCGCGTCGATGCGGACCGCGACCTCCATCGCGGTCGACGGCCTCGTTCCGGCGAGCGCCAGACAGTTCGCGATGAGGGTGCGCTCGTCGCGATCCAGGTTCTCCGACAGTGCCGGCGGGGTCGACAGCGCGGCCCGGATCGCCAGCAGCGGTTGGGTGTCCGGCACCTCCCCGTACACCCCGTCGCCGGTGAGGGCGCGATGCAGGCACGCACCGAGCGACCAGATGTCGGTCGCACGCGAGGGCACGTCACCCGCCAGCAGCGCCGGGTCCATGTACTGCACCGCACCGGGCTGGGCGAAGCTCGTGATGGGCTCGTCGGCGGCGAGGACCCGGGCCAGGCCGAGATCGGAGATCTTGCCGCCGGTCTCGGCGACCATGATGCTCGACGGTGTGATGTTGGCGTGCGCGATCCCGGCCTCGTGCAGTGCGTCGACGCCGCGTGCCGCGTCGGCGATCGCCGCCAGCTTCTCGTCCCGGCTGAGCTCGCGCGCCGGACTGCCCAGCGAACCGAGCGGGAAGTACTCCATCGCGTACATGAACTGCCCCTGCAGCACCGCGTCGTAGAGGCCCGCCAGGAACGGCGACACGACGGCGGCGAACGCCCGCAGTTCACGCACCCCTCGACGGTAGGCGTCGTCGCTGCAGACGCCGCTGAAGACCTTCACCACCACGCGGTCGGTGCCCAGTCCCAGTCGCGCGGGCGGGACGGCGAGGTAGAACGTGCCGTTGCCGCCGATGCCGAGCTTCTCGAGCACCGTGAAATCCGCCAGCTGCTGCGGGATCTCGACTGTCGCCATGTCAGGGCCTCTCCGATGATGAACCGATGTTCGGGCTGGACGTGTCGGGCGCCGCTCGCGACGGCGTGGGTTGCGCGGCCGGTGTCGAGCGGTAGAGATCCGCGACGCGGTCACCGAGCGATTCCTCGCTCGTCCCGGTGTTGTCGACGACGGTGACCGGAACCGGCGCGCCCTGTCTACTCTCGTCCGCCGCGGCCACGGTGAACGACACGGACTCGTCCCGATGCCGGCGAGGATCCTGGACCGACACCGAAACCCCCTGCTCGGCAACGGCGTTGAGGTCGGCAAGCCACCGGCGTCGGGAACCGGAGGCCACGATGGTCAGCGACCGTGACCCGAAGAGCGCCAGCCCGGCGGCCATCAGTACAGCGGTGCGGCCGCTGCGACTGTCGGCGGCGACACAGGTGACGGTGCTGCGACTCGGAGCAACCGCGGCATCGGCGGTCTCGTCGATGACGGCGACCGGAGCCGACCGCAGTGACCCGCCGAGGGAGAGGTCCGCGCTGTCCACGACGATGATGTCGGCATTCGCGTTCTCCGACATCGCGTCGAGGTCGACGGCCGGGTCGGCGCTGAACCGGCACAGGACCGAGACCGAACCCGCGCCGGTCAGCGACGAGCCCAGCTCGTTGAGCTTCTCCACGGCCGAGGCGATCGCCGCGAAGTCCGGCACCACCGGGATCCCGACCTCGAGCGGGCGGGCGGAACGATCCGGCGCAGTGAGCAGACCGGCCAGCACGACGTCGAATCCGGTGGCGCAGTCGAGCATTCGACGATGCCGTGCCCGTAGATCCGCGACCGTCCCGACGGGGTCGCGGATCAGCACCAGGACCCGCGGCGCGGTGGCGGTGGCCAGTGCGCGGCGTTCGGCTGCCGCGATGTCGTTGGCCACCACCTTGTCCGGGTACACCACCCGCAGCAACGGCTCGGTCAGGATCGTGGTCACGAGCGCCATCACCACGAGCATCGCGAACAGCTCGTCGCTCAGTACGCCGAGCTCACGGCCGGCGGCGAGGATCACGAGCTCGGTGAGTCCTCGCGTGTTCATGAGCACCGCGATGGCCGCGCTCTGCCTGGTGGGTATGGCGCTCACCCGCGCGCCGGCATAGGCACCGACGAACTTGCCCGCGATCGCGACGAGGAGAACCAGGAGCAACTGCCCCAACCCGGCGAGCCCGATCTCGGTGAGGTCGACGTTGAGGCCGGTGACGACGAAGAACATCGGCAGCAGGAGCAGCACGCTCGCCTGCTCGAGTCGCTCGAGGATCTCCCGGTGCAGTTGTTCGGCCCCCACTTTGGGCATGACCGCGCCGAACACGAAGGCGCCGAAGATCTGGTGGATGCCGATGACATCGG
This sequence comes from Gordonia sp. G4, assembly GCF_057770005.1. Classification (NCBI taxonomy): domain Bacteria; kingdom Bacillati; phylum Actinomycetota; class Actinomycetes; order Mycobacteriales; family Gordoniaceae; genus Gordonia; species Gordonia sp. G4. The sequence continues at coordinate 3,109,458 of NZ_CM173442.1, read as the reverse complement.
TCGCCGCCGCCGAGAGGAACAGCCCGATCAGGATGACCGCCAGGATGTCCGGGGTCAGCCGGCCCGCGGCGTCGCGCCAGACGATCAGCTTCGCCAGCAAGGGCCGCACCACGCCGAACATCACCGCCGCGTACACGAGCGTGAGTCCGACGATCTTCGCGACCTCCAGCGGACTGCCGCCCTGGATGATCGCGATGATGAAGGCCAGCAGAGTCCACGCCAGGATGTCGTCGATCGCGGCGGCGGCAAGGCTGAACACGCCGGGGACGGTGCGCATCATCCCGCGGTCGGTGAGGATGCGCGCGAGCACCGGGAAGGCGGTGATCGACATGGCGACGCCCATGAACAGCACCATCCCGAGCCGTTCGATCTCCATGCCCCCGACCATGTTGTGCGAGGGATAGAGCAGCAGTCCGAGCGCGGCACCGAGGCCGAACGGCAAGGCGATCGAGAACGCCGAGATGCTCGCGCCCGCACGTTCTCGTCCCTTGGTCAGCCGCATGTCCAGTTCGAGACCGACGATGAACATGAACAGCACGAGGCCGATCTGCGCGAGTGCACCCAACAACGGCCGGACGTCGTCGGGGAACAACCACTCGTCGGGGTTGCCGGGCAGGAGTCCCAGCAGGCTGGGACCCAGCGCGATCCCGGCGGCGATCTCGCCGACGACGGCCGGCTGACGGCACGCACGCGCGATCATCCCACCCACTCGGGCGGCGGCGATGACGATCGCGACGTCGAGCAGCAGGAAGGCGATCGTGTGTTTCTCCATGGCCTCGGATCCGTTCGCTCAGATGCGCGCGTGGTGTGACTCGAAGATGAAGTGCCGTCCGCCTATTCGGACGTGCGATCCGGGCACCAGCACGTGGGCACGATGCGGCAGCAGGCGGGTCTCGCGGTTGCCGTTGCTGGGATCGGCGACGAAGGTGCCGTTGGCCGACCCGAGGTCGACCAGCTGCACCGTCCACTCCACCAGCCGGATCTCCACGTGACGCCGCGAGAGCTGACCGGTTTCGTCCTGGACGCGAATGGGTTTGGGCGAGCCCGCCGGTCCGCCACCGGCCGACCCCGGCTCCCGGCCGATGACCAGGTCCTCGTCGAGCAGGAAGGTGAATCCGTTGTCGAGCAGCAACCAGCCCAGCGGCGGCCGCTCCCCCTCGACGAGGAAGGTCGTCAGCTGATCCATCCGGATCCCGCACACCCCGCACAGCCACGACTGCGGATGGTTCAGATGGCCTCGCGAACAACGTATCCCGTGCACCATGGCCCGTGACGCCTCGATCTTGACGACCTCGGTCGCGGGCTTCTGGTGCTCCTCCTTGGGCAGGGGCGCGCGCGGTTCGAGGGGTTCGGCGAACGGGTTCGGCGCGGGTGCGGGCTCGATGTGCGGCCGGCCACCCGGCGGTGTCGCGTCCCGCGGAGCCGGCTCCGGCTGACGAGGTCCGGGCGGCGACAACGGCTCGCGCTCGAAGGGACCGCCGAGCGGAGTCGAGGTGAACGGCAGTGGGTCCGATGCCGGCAGGCCGGCGCCGGGGGCCATCCGTTCGGTGGTACCCATGGGGTCCGGCTCCGGTGTCGCGGAGCGGTGGTCCCCGACGGGTTCGACGTCGAGGTCCGGGCTCGCCGGCCGGGGCGGCAGGTCGTCGAAGGGTGACCGCTTCCGGATCGGTTCGGGCGCAGGGGTTTCGGGAGCAGGAGGTTCGGGCGCAGGGAGTTCGGACACAGGGGGTTGGGGCTTCTCGTCTTCCGGATCGTCGAGATCCCGCAGCGCCTCGGTCGGCGGACCCGGGTCCGGATCGGGTCGGGACGGTTCGACCACCCTGTCCGGCCCCGGCTGTGCCGGTCGCTGGGGCGCCGATCGCTGGGGTACCGCATGGAACTCGGTGCCGCGCAGGCCCAGTGGGGTATGCAGCAGCGCGCCCGCGGCGGGCACCATTCCCTCGACGAGGTCGAATCGCTCCTCGCCGACTTCGGCGGGTTCCGTGCCGGCGAGATAGAGCCCGAGCCCCTCGTACGGCCACGGCACGGCGCGGTCGTAGGTGTCGCCGGCAGCCGGCTCCATCCGCTTGCCGTCGGTCTCCCCGTAGACCCGGCCGGACAGGAAGATCGCGATGCCGGCACTGTCGGGTGCGGCGAACGCGATGTCGACCGGTTCGTCGGCGGTGGCCACCAGTTGCGCCAGCGCCCGCACGAGGTGCCGGCCGCGTCGCGGCATCGAATCCGGCACGGACACCGCTGATTCGATGTCGAGGAGGTCGGTGGTGAACGACGTCGGCACCGTGTCGGCCATCAGACACAGGAACGCCGGCGTGCGGATCACGACCCCCGCGCCGGGGATCAGCGTCACGGTCGGTGTGACGCTGGGAATGTCACCCGGAATGGTCACAGGAACCGGCCTCCCTGGAATCGCCAGTGCGGGAAGACGGCGCGCAGTGGCCCGTTGACCGCCACCCAGACGAGGAGCCACGTGGTCACGAACTGGACCGAGAACACGAAGGGCGACGGTTTCAGCGACTCCGGGATCACTCCCGTGCCGTCGATCACGATCCACACGAGGATGCCCTCGTTGATCGCGGTGAGGAGTCCGAACAGCGTCGGCCAGTCCTTCTCCCAGCGGAACTGCTGCAGGAAGTGGTACAGGAACTCCCAGAGCACCCCGAGGACGATGACGGTGACGAGGACGGTGAAGGCGACCCGGTAGACGTCGGCGATCGACGGGTCCCCCGAGGAGATCAGCCACAGGAACGGGACGAGCACGATGGTCCACAGACCGCCGAGGATGCCGAGCACGAACACGCGGGTCTGGATTCGCCCCCACAGGGTGGGCAACATGTCAGTCGACTCCCTTGTTGTTCATCCAGCGCCACCACTGGGCCGTCGATCGCCAGGGCGTCAGTCGCTTGCAGAATCCCTGCCGGGCGAGGTCGTCCACGATCTCCAGGGCGGCGATCTGCAGACCGAGGAACGTGTCGACGCCGGGAAAGTAACCGCCGAGCGTCGCGCTGCCGGAGGCGTAGAGCTTGCCGTTGCCGCTACGGGTGCCCTTCAGCTCGAAGTCGCGTTCGACGTCCATGCGGCCGACCGGGTTGATGCCGGCACCGGTGTGGTCGAGCAGGTCGCGCAGCAGGCGGTGCTCGCGCACATCGGCTTCGAGTCCGGTGCAGTCGATCACGTAGTCGGCGTAGATCTCGAAGGTCCCGTCGGGTCGGTGTTCCTGCCGGATCGGTGCGTGCGGGTCGACCCGCACCGTGGTCACCACCCCCTGTCCGCCCGCGGCCGGCACCAGGCTCTCGGCCTTGCCGACGGCGACGCGGTACCAGCCCTCGCGACGCCCGCGGGCCAGTTGTTCCTGCCAGTCGTCGCGGACGGGTGTGTTGGTGCCGCCCATCTGCTTGTACGCCTCGGCGCGCTCGTGCCCCTCGAGCTTGCGCATACGGGCCTTGAGTTGCCCGCCCCACACCGACTTCGGGTAGTTGAAGCCCTGGTAGGCCCAGCCGTCCTTGCCCTTGCGCCGCATGAAGATGTGCGGCCCGTGCGGCTTGTCGTAGTACGTGCGGAAGAGATGCACGATCTGCGTCTGCAGTCCGTATGCGTCGCGATCGTCGATGAGCCGCTGCAGGACCCGGGAGGCGACTATCCCCGCTCCGCGGATCACCACGGTGCCGGGCTTGCGTTGCAGGGACTGGTAGATGTGCTCGTGGGACTCGTAGGCGTTGACGACCTTGCTGGCGTCGCGGTAGGTCTCCCGGAAGGCCTGCAGATCGGGCAGGAGTTTGATGCCGGGGTATCCGATCGCGACATGGACCCACTGACTGCGGAAGGCCACCCGCTTCGTGGGCGAAGTCCCTTGTGGCGGTGTGAGAATCGTGAAGTACCCGCCACCGGCGCGGCGTCGGATCATGCGGACCTGACCGCGGTGCAGGCACTTCAGGTAACCGATGCGCTCGCACTCCTTCTCCATCGAGGCGAACGCCTGCCCGGCCTTCGGTGTGTAGAAGTTCGCGAAGACGGGTTCCACCAGCACATTCCAGAGTGGCTTGAACTTCTTGTCCGCCCACGCCTCCCGGACGGCATAGGAGGGGAAGCCCCAGATGTTGTCCGGGGTCGACGCCGAGTCGGAGCGCAAGCGCTCCCCGCGCGGGATCTGCGACACCCGCGTCAGGTACTCGTAGCTGTGCCACGGCACGTCCTGTGGTCCGAGTACGGCGATCCGATCGAGCGGCACCCCGCTGATCCGCAGATAGTCGACGGTCACGAACGAGCCGATACCGGACCCGACCGTCACGAACGGGACGTCGACGACCGGGATGCCCGCAGCCTCGACCATCGCGTCGGTCCAGACGTCGGTGCCGATGAGCTCCGGGGTCAGATCACCCACGATGCCGGCGGGTCCGGGCGCGCCCCGGTGGGGCGACTGCGGCGCCCGCCGCGGCATCGGGCCGGGTGGGGGCGGCGGGGTCGGCCGTCGTGGGCCGGGCGCCGGTTGCGCGGGCCCGGGCTGCCGCGGGCCCGGCGGACCCGGCCGGGGCCCGCCCGGCTGGGGAACGACACGCGTGGGGCCCTGCGGCGGCTGGTTCACGACCGGCTCCGGGCCCGGGTCACGTCCGCGGACAGCCCGCGGCGGCGGGCGCAGGCGGAATGCGTCGCGCCCCGCAAGCGCTGGGACGCGCGAACACAACGGGACATCGCTCCTCCAGGTGAGCAGGCACGGGCACGGATGGTGCGGTAACTCTAACCCGCGCACGGGGTCCCGACGGCCTTATATAACCCGAACGAATTACACCCGTCTCACCAGGTCAGCCGCCGAAGTCGCGCGTCGGCCGATGCGGCCGCCGGCACGTACACCGAGCCATCGTGCCGGTACCTAATGTGACATCGAGTGTTGACAAAGTAGGCGTCGCCGAAATACGTTCGGATCATCCGCTGTGGTCTGTTTCACCGACCGAGCCGCCCACCCCGAAGGGATGCGACGATGACGAAAGCACTGACCCCGACCGACCGGGAGCACGGGGCCCCCACCCGCTACGTGCCGCAGCACGACAAGTCCGGCAGCGACCACGACTACGGGCAGGTCCTCGACGATCTGTCCGCAGCCTCGGTCCATCGCAACTTCGATCCCTATGTCGACATCGACTGGGATGCGCCGCACATGGCGATCGTCGAGAACGACCCCCGGTGGATCCTGTCCTACGAGGTCGATCCCATCGGCCGTCACCCCTGGTACCAGCAGCTGCCGCAGGAAAAGCAGATCGAGATCGGCATGTGGCGTCAGGCCAATGTCGCGAAGGTCGGCCTGCAGTTCGAGTCGGTGCTGATCCGCGGACTGATGCAGTACAGCTTCAAACTCCCCAACGGTGCGCGCGAATTCCGTTACACGACGCACGAATCCAAGGAGGAGTGCAACCACACCCTGATGTTCCAGGAGTTCATCAACCGCACCGGGGTGGACGTGCCGGGCGCCAAGATCGGCTACCGGCTGATCTCTCCGTTCGTCCCGCTCGTCTCGACTGTCTTTCCCACCCTGTTCTTCTTCGGGGTCCTCGGCGGCGAGGAGCCGATCGACCACATCCAGAAGGACTTCCTGCGCACCCGTGCGAGCCTGCACCCGACGATGGCCGCGGTCATGCAGTTGCATGTCGCCGAAGAGGCACGCCACATCTCCTTCGCCCATCACCTGATCCGCGAGCAGGTTCCGCAGCGCGGACGCATCCAGCGGTTCCTGTTGTCGCTCATGCTCCCGCTGACGATGCGCATCCTCTGCGGCGCCATCGTGGTGCCCCCGCGGAGCTTCGCCAAGCGGTTCGACGTGCCCGACGAGGTCATGAAGGACATCTTCTGGCGCTCACCGGAATCAAAGCGGTTCCTGCGTAACGTGTTCGGCGACGTCCGCATGCTCGGTGAGCAGAGTGGGCTGATGAATCCCGTCTCGCGTCTGCTGTGGCGCGCGCTCGGTATCAGCGGCCGCCCCTCGCGGTTCCGCAGCGAACCCGCCTACACCGCGGCCTGAGCCGAACTCCACGCGAGTAGAACCCGAGACCAATGCCTCACGTCGTCACCCAGGCGTGCTGCGGTGACGCGTCGTGCGTGTACGCATGCCCCGTCAACTGCATCCACCCCACACCCGAAGAGCCCGATTTCGGCATCGCCGAGATGCTCTACATCGATCCCGCGACCTGCGTCGACTGCGGCGCCTGTGTCAGTGCGTGCCCGGTCGGCGCCATCGTCCCCGGACATCGCCTGCCGGCGGGCCAGGAACGGTTCGTCGAGGTCAACGCGACCCAGTACCACGATCCGGTCGACGGGGCCGCCCGCTTCCCCGTCGACCCCGCCCGTCGCCTGCCCCTCGCACCCATCGACCGTCCGCGGCAGCTGGCCGTCGACACCTCGATCTCCATCGGCATCGTGGGCTCCGGTCCCTCGGCGATGTACGCGGCCGACGAGCTGCTGCGGCAGCCGCAGATCTCGGTCACCATGTACGAACGCCTCGACCGGCCGTTCGGGCTGGCGCGCTTCGGCGTCGCGCCCGATCACCTGCACACGCGCAAGGTGATGCAGTTGTTCGACGACATCGCGCGCAACCCGCGTCTGGAGATCCTGCTCAACACCGAGGTCGGGCGTGATCTCACGCTGGCCGACCTGCGGGCCCGGCACCAGGGTGTCATCTGGGCCGGCGGCGCCCCGACGGACCGCCAACTCGCGCTGCCCGGCTTCGATCGACCGGGTGTGTCCAGCGCGACCTCCTTCGTGGGCTGGTACAACGGCCACCCCGACTTCACCGACCTCGAGGTCGACCTGGACACCGAGCGTGTCGTGGTCGTGGGCAACGGCAACGTCGCCCTCGATGTCGCGCGCATCCTTGTCGCCGACCCGGACACTCTCGCCGCGACCGACATCTCCCGTCCGGCCCTGGCGACACTGCGGGCCTCGTCGGTGCACGAGGTGGTCGTGATGGGCCGCCGCGGGCCCGCCCACGCGGCGTTCACCCTGCCCGAGCTCATCGGCCTGGTGGATTCGGGTGTCCCGGTCACCGTCGACGCCGCCGACCTCGCGTTGCCCGCACCTGCCGGCCTCGACGCCACCGTCCGCGCCAAACTCGAGATCCTCGCCGAGTGCGCCGCGCGCCCCGAACCCGACGGCCACCGAATCCGGTTGGCGTTCTTCACCTCGCCAGTGGAGGTGGCCGTCGGCCCGGACGGTCGCGCGAGCTCGCTGATCACTGGTCGCAACCGTCCCGTCCTCGACGACTCCGGAGTCGCGGTGGGCATCGAACCCACCGGCGACACCACCGCGCTCGGGACCGGACTGGTCCTCACCTCGGTCGGCTACCGCGGTGTCGCGGTCCCCGGTCTGCCGTTCGACGACGCTGCCGGGGTCATCCCGCACATCGACGGGCGTGTCCTCGACGGGACCGAACCCGTGCCGGGCATGTACGTGACGGGGTGGATCAAGCGCGGCCCGTCGGGCTTCATCGGCACCAACAAGACCGACTCCGCGCAGACCGTCGCGTCGTTGCTCGACGACCTCGAAGCGAGCGACCCAGACGTCTCGGCACCGCGCCGGCGTCGGCTCTTCGGCCGACGCCCGGGTGCCGCCTCGCCGTTGCCGGAGTCGACGGCGGGACCGCTGCACTAGATTGCAGCCATGGGGCCCGCGTATCAGCGCACCACCGTGCGCGCCGATCTGTCCGACCTACCCGCCGATGTCGCCGCCACGCTGCGCGACCACGCCGACTCCAAGCAGCTCACCGTCACCGATGACCTGCCGGCGTGGATCACCCGTAGCATCAACCCGCCGTCGACCTCGTTCCTCGGCAAGGTCTTCGGGCGACGCAGCAATCCGGTCGACCCCGACTCCGAACACCAGACACTGATCGTGCTGCACCCGACCCACCTGATCGTTGTCGTGTCCGGGGCGAAGCGCGGGGTCGCGGCGTTGTCGTGTCCGCTGGCCGTCGCGTCGATGTCGTCGACCCCCTCGGTTCCGGAATCGGACGGATTCTCGGTGACCGGGTTCGCCGGTGACGGCGGGCGTCCGGGCAGCTTCTACCTCGGGACCGGGGAGCCGGCCGGGCCGGAATGCCGCGACGCCGTGCACGCGGCCATCGTCGCAGCGAAGAATCCGTGACCGCCGCGAACACCGCCGTCTCGCGACCCGCCCTCGGTATCACGCTCGCCCTGATCTCATCGGCGTGCTTCGGTATCTCCGGCGTGCTGGCCCGGGCCATGATCGAGGCCGGGTGGTCGGCCGGCGCGACGGTCACGGTTCGCATCGCGCTCGGTGGTCTGGTGCTGGCCGTACCCGGCCTGCTCGCCTTCCGCGACCGTCGACAGCCCATCCCCCACCGGCCCAGCCGCCGGTCGTGGGCGGTGCTCGTCAGCTACGGGCTCCTCGCGGTGGCGGGCTGTCAGCTCGCCTACTTCTATGCGGTGACCTACCTGCAGGTCGGCGTCGCGTTGCTCATCGAGTACACCGCACCGGTCGCGGTGCTGGTGTGGATGTGGTTGCGGCACGGTCAGCGTCCGGGACGTGTCACCGTCCTCGGCGCGGCGCTCGCCATCGGTGGACTGGCCCTCGTCCTCGACCTGACCGGGGACGTCCCGATCAGTGCTGTCGGGGTGCTGTGGGCGCTCGCGGCGATGGTGGGGGCAGCGGCCTACTTCGTGATCTCGGCCGATGACCGCACGGGCTGGCCCCCGCTCAGCCTTGCCGCCGGCGGCCTGCTGATCGGGGCGCTGGCCCTGGTCGGCGCCGGACTGACCGGGCTCCTGCCGATGAGCACGACGACCGTTCCGGTTCGCGTCGGTGAGCTCGAGGTGGCCTGGTGGGTGCCGCTGGTCTTGCTCGGTGTGGTCTCGGCAGCCATGGCCTACGGGTTCGGCATCGCGGGTGGCCGTCTTCTCGGCGCCCGCGTGATGTCCTTCGTCGCGCTGTCCGAGGTGCTGTTCGCGGTGGTCTTCGCCTGGCTGGTTCTCGACGAGTTGCCGGCACCGATCCAACTCGCCGGCGGACTGCTCATCGTGCTCGGCGTCATCTGCGTCCGACTCGGCGAAGCCGTCCCGGCGCGGTCACGCGAATGAGAATCGTCCCGGCGCGGTCGCGCGAGTGAGAATCATTGTGCGCATTTGTGAATAATGTTGCGCACGTTGCACATCTGTCCACAGTTCGGCGTGTTGGAAAGGAATGTGTCGCACGTCGCAACGGGCCGGGGTAGTCTCGTGCCCCATGTGGGGGGAGGAACCACGCGCGACGGGGATGTTCTCGAGGTTTGACTACATCGACGCCGCGCTCACGACTGGAGATCGTTTCACCGATCTCGTGCTCGGTGTCGACGACCCCGACACCCGGCTCGCCGATGTCCCCGGGTGGACACTGACCGATTGCGTAGGTCATGTCGCGGTGGCACCGTCGCGCTTCCTCGAACTCGCCCGCGGCGAGGGCGAATGGTGCTCGTTGGCGGTCGACGTGCCCGACTTCAACGCCAAACAGATCGCCAACCTGCCCACCCGGGACGTGCGGCAACTGTGCCGTCGACTGGCCGACGACCTGCATGAGCTCGTCGATGAGGTCTCGCACTTTCACGCCCAGGTCCCCAAGATGCACTTCGACGGCGACCGCATCATCCGGGCCGACGCCGCCCTGGGTCTGCTGATCGGCGAGTTCGTGGTGCACGCCCACGACATCGCCCGAGCGGTCGGCGCCCGCTGGTGGGTCGAGCCCGAAGTGGTCCTGATGGTCATTCGTGCCCGCCAGCACATCCTGCCGAGCTGGGTCGATCCCGTGAACGCCGCCGGGCACTCCGCCACCTACGACATCCGGCTGCGCGGGTGCGGGGAACGCCACATCTACGAGTTCACCGACGGTGAGCTGCAGATCGATCCACCGGAACCACGCCGGCCCGACGTCCACATCAGCGTCGACCCGGCCACGGCCCTGCTCGCCGGCTACGGCCGCGTGTCACCGGGCTGGATAGGCCTCACCGGCAAGGGGATCGCCTGGGGCGCCCGCCCGTGGCTCGCCTCGCGGCTGGCCCAGCGGTTCCTGCCGGCCTGATCGGCAGGCCCGAACACGGGCGAGCCCTCCCCGCTCCCTGAGGTGCGAGGAGCGAAAGCGACGAGCCTCGAAGGGCGGCAACCGAAGTCACCGCCCCTCGAGGCTCGCTGCGCTCGCACCTCGGGGGACACAGAGGGCTCGCTGCGCTCGCCCTACGGCGAGCATTGTTGTTCGATTGTCGCGGCTGACGCCCCGGTCAGCGCCCGGCAGGCGAACCGGCCGGGCGGCTCACGCGGCGTCCCTGCCCGCGGCCGGTTGCTCGCGGCTGGTCGCCGGCACGCGAGTGTCCCGCGCCTCGACCCTGCCCGCCTGTCCGTGCTTCCGACGAGCGCGAACCGCCCGCGCGTGAGTCACTCCGGACCGGGCGGCCGCGGCCCTCGCCGCGTGTGCCGCGTGAGTCACTGCCACCGGCGCTTCGGTTCTCACCGCGGGCGCCGCCGTTACCGCCCTGGCCTCGGCCACGGCCACCGCGTCGACTCCCCTGTGACCGGCCACCCTGCGAGCGACCGCCCTGTGAGCCGCCACCCTGAGCGGAGCCGCCACGAGCGGCCTCTGCCGCGGCGCGTGCTGCAGCGGACACGCGGGGCGCGCGCTCGCCGACGAGTTCGTCGACGGCAGCCGATGTGGCGGCCACGGAGACGGGGGTCACCTTGATCTTGGCCTTGCGCAGCAGCTGCGCGACCTCGCGACGCTGCTCGTGCAGACAGACGGTGACCACGTCGCCGGCCGACCCGGCGCGAGCCGTACGGCCCGAGCGATGCAGGTATGCCTTGTGCTCGGCCGGCGGGTCGACGTGCACGACGAGTTCGATGCCGTCGACGTGTACGCCTCGCGCGGCGACGTCGGTGGCGACGAGGACCCGGATGTCACCCTGACCGAAAGCGGCGAGGTTGCGGTCACGCTGCGCCTGGCTGAGGTTGCCGTGCAGGTCGACGGCGGGGATGCCGGACTCGGTCAGCTTCTTGGCGAGCTTCTTGGCCTGGTGCTTGGTGCGCATGAACAGGATGCGGCGACCGGTGCCGGAGGCGAGTTCGGTGACGAGATCCTGCTTGTCCGACGAGGAGACCTCGAAGACGTGGTGGGTCATCGCGGCGACCGGCGACTCCGCCGAATCGACCGAATGCAACACCGGGTTGTCGAGGAAGCGCTTGGCGAGCTTGTCGACGCCGTTGTCCAGCGTGGCCGAGAACAGCATCCGCTGGCCGCCTGCGGGAGTCGCGGCCAGGATCTTGGTCACGACCGGCAGGAAGCCGAGGTCGGCCATGTGGTCGGCCTCGTCGATCACGGTGATCTCGACCTCGTCCAGACGGACGATGCCCTGGCGCATCAGGTCCTCGAGGCGTCCGGGGCAGGCGACGACGATGTCGACACCGCGGCGGAACGCCTGCTCCTGGCGGGTCTGCTTGACCCCGCCGAAGACGGTGGTGACGGTGAGCCCCACGGACGCGGCGAGAGGTTCGACGACGGCGGCGATCTGGGTCGCGAGTTCACGCGTCGGCGCCAGGATCAGGCCGGTGGGTGCTCCCACGTAACGCTTGACCTGCATCTCGGCCAGACCGGCGACGAGAGGGATGGAGAAGGCGAGGGTCTTGCCGGAGCCGGTCTTGCCGCGGCCCAGGACATCCTTGCCGTCGAGGGTGTCCGGCAGGGTGTCTGCCTGGATCGGAAAGGCGTCGGTCTTGCCCTGCGAGGCGAGAACCTTGACGAGTTCGGCTGGAACACCGAGCGATTCGAACGACACTCCCGGAGACACCGCAGCGGCGTCGGAAGAGGTGGTCGTCGGGTTTTCGAGTACAGCAGTCATGTGGTGTGCAGGTGTCTTCCTGTGCTTGGCACGCGAACAGCACGACTGACGTGCGAGGGCGGTGCCGGTGGCGAACACGCGGGTGCGCGAGCTCGTTCGCCGTATGAAGTCAATGGCAGGTGGCCGACCGGTGTCGGAATCTCCAACCTGCGAGAGAGGCGTTCTACGACGCTAGACGCGGCCGGTACGGGCGCATCACTTTCAGCAACAGTACGCGTCGGTAATCGATACCGCGAATCGCTGTGATGCAGGTCGCGTTTGGAACCGTGGGCGACGGCCCCGGACTGCGCGACCACGGCACGCCATCGAAACCCCTACACGACAACACAGTTGTCAGAACGCCTCGTTCAGCATGACCGCGACGGTGCCGGGTTCGAGTGCGTCGAAGACGTGCTCGACGTCGCCGGGGTAAGAGATGTAGTCGCCGGCCGATAGAACCTCGGCGGCGGCGGTGGGGCCGAGACGCGCACGGCCGCAACTGATCACGACGTGCTCGATCATTCCGCGAGCGTGCGGTGCCGACACCCTGGGTTTGCCCGGCTCCGCCCGGATGACGTACAAGTCGCGCCTCGATCCCGGCGCCGCGGTGGACAGCAGTGTGGCCGAGTAGTCGGCATCCGCGGCCGGGATCACCGGCCCCTCACCGAAACGGATGACCTCGACGGTCGGCGTCGGCGAGTCCAACAGCGCCGAGAACTGCACCCCCAACGCCGTCGAGAGGGCCCACAGCGTCTCCACGCTCGGGTTCCCCTCCCCCGATTCGAGCTGGGACAGCGTCGACTTCCCGATGCCGGCACGACGCGCGAGTTCGGTCAGGGACAGACCGGCCCGTGTGCGTTCCCGTTTCAGCGACGCGGCGACGAGTTCTTTCGGGTTCACCGATCGTGCTTCGTTCATCAAACCGTCCGATCGTCCATCTTGACGAACACACAACAACTGTTCACTATGATAGTCATGCGTTCGGCTTGGAGAACACTCGACACGGCGACCCTGCGCGCCGTCGTGGTGATGTCTCTGTCGGTCCTCGTCATCGGCACGTCGTACGGGGTGGCTGCGCACGGCGCGGGTCTTGCTCTCTGGCAGATCGTGCTGGTCGCCACGGTGGTGCTCGCCGGGTCGTCGGAGTTCGTCTTCGTCGGCGTCCTGGCCGCCGGCGGGGTGCCGATCCTGGCGGCGCTGGCGGGCTTGCTGGTCAACACGCGCAACTTCGGATACGGCCTAGCCGTGGGAAAGCACCTGCGCGGCACCCCCGAGATCCTCCTGGGCGCCCACCTCATCAACGACGAGACGGCCGCACTGGCGACCGCCGAATCCGACCCGCGTCGTGCACGCGCCGCCTTCCTGTTGTGCGGACTGGGGGTTCTCGTCGCGTGGCCGGCCGGTGCGGCCTTGGGCGCCACCCTCGGCGGCGTCGTGGCCGATCCGGCGAAGCTCGGCCTCGACGCCGCGTTCCCCGCCCTGCTCGCCGCACTGGCCATCCCGGCCCTTCGCGACGGCGCGACCTGGGCGGCGGTGACCGTCGGCGCCGCGGTGGCCGTGGCGTCGACGCCTTTCCTTCCCGCAGGATTGCCGATCATCGGTGCGCTCGGAGGGTTCGCCGCCCTGGAGACAGTCCGCCGGTCTCGCGAAGCGTCTCTGCGCGCACCGGAAACCGCCGGCACGGGAACCGACGCCGCCGGGGAAAGCGCGTCGGCCCGGGACATGCTCGGGCACAACAGTGTTCGGAGTAGGCGATGAACGCCGGGATCTCGCTGGCCGTCGGCATCACGCTGCTCGCGGTCGGCACCTACGCGATGCGCGCGGCCGGACCTGTTCTGCGGAACCGGATCTCGGTGTCGGAGGCGACCGAGAAGCTGATGGACCGGGCGACGGTCGTCCTGCTCGTCGCCGTCGCGCTGACCGGTACGTTCTTCATCGACCACGACTTCGCCGGATGGGCGCGGCCCGCGGGCGTGACGGTCGGGGTGATCGCGGCGCTGCTGAAAGCGCCCCTCGCCGTCGTGGTCATCCTCGCCGCCGCCACCGCGGCGGGATTGCGAGCACTCGGCGTCGCCTGACGTCCGGGTCGGGAAATGTCACCGGACGATGGCCGGGCTCGTACAGCTGTCCGGCACGGCGACCAGCGAACACGCCACCGGCAGCCGCGTCGGACGATAACCGCTGCGCACGCCGCTGTCACGGGTGATCTCACGGTAGGCGGCGACCGCGTCGGTCGGGTGACGGGTCAGACTCGGATCGCGTTGCGCGTCGACGGTGTACAGGCCGAAACGTGAATCGAAGTCGCCCCACTCGTAGTTGTCGGTGAGACTCCAGTAGTTGTAGGACACCACGTCGATGCCGTCCTGACGCGCGCGCTGCAGCCAGTACACGGTGTCGCGGAGATGGTCGGCGCGGCGATAACCGTCTGGCCGCCGACCCCGCGGGTCGGTGGCCAGACCGTTCTCGATCACCCGGATCTGCTCACCCGGAAACTGCTCCGCCACATGACGAAGCACGTAGTAGATGCTCTCCGGCGCCTGCGAACTCTTCCAGAACTCGCCCGAAGCACCGTTGGCGACCGAAGCGTCGGTGACCGAGAAGGAGTAGTAGTGGTCGACACCCACGAAATCGAGGGTGTCCCGCATACGTTGCGGGAACACCGATTCGAGCCACGTCTGGACGCCGGCGATCGGGTAGTAGGCCATGTTCGACGACACCTGGGCGCCGGGCTGGACACGATGGATGTGACGGTAGATCGCCCGGTGCGCCGTCACGATCCCGTCCGCCATGAGCCCCACGTTCTGTGGTGCCACTCCCCCGTACATCAGTTCGCGCCTAACGTATTCGGTGGGCTCGTTGAAGGTGATCCACAGCGGATCGGCCCACGAGTACCGGTCCACCACACGCTCGGCGAACCGCACGAGGTCGGCAGACATCTGCGGGCGGTTCCAGCCGCCGAGATCGACCGCCCAGCCCGGATGCACCCAGTGGTTGAGGGTGATCATGGGTCGCATCCCGGCGTCGACGACCGCCCGGATCACCCGGTCGTAGAACGCCCAGCCGGCCGGATCGTCCCGGCCGCGCGACGGCTCCACCCGCGACCACTCGACCGAGGTCCGGTAGATACCCACCCCGAGACTCTCGGCACGAGCGATGTCCTCGGCGTAGCGATGAGTGAAGTCGACGGCATTGCCGACGCGATGGGCGACCCGGCCCTGATCGCCGTAACGCACCCAATTCGAGTCCCGGTTGTACCCTTCGGACTGGAAACCCGATTGGGCGACCCCGAATTCGAAGGCAGAACCGAGCGATGGCACGCTCGCCGACGCCGTCCCGACGCCGCCGAGTCCGCAGATCGCGATGAGCGTCGCGGCCGCCGCGATGGCCACGACTCCGATCCGCACTCGCCTGGGTCCGCCACCGGAACGTCGCCGGCGCGTGCTCAGAACGGACTCCCGGTGATGGGTGCGGCACGATCACACGGAACCGTCCGCGGATTCGCCGGGTCGAGCGCGTTGAGTACGAAGAATGCCGCGCGGCGCGACCCCGCGATTCCCGCGTGCTCGGTGTAGTCGACCGAACACCCGTCCTGCACAACGATGTTGCGCACGTTCGGGCCGCCCGGCGGCAACCCGAGAGTGTATGGCACGACGAGCTCGTCGTACCGCGTGGCGATGTTGGTGTACCGGATCGACGGCAGGTAGAAGCCACCGGCGGCGATCTTGCGCAGCACCTGGGCACCGGGGTCCAGCTGGGCACAGGCCTGGCAGAACGGCACCTGCTCGGGCCGTAGTCCGAGGGACCGGACGATCGGCATGATCACGTCGTTTCCGCCGACGCCGGAACCCCGCCACGCCGGCGCCAGCGACACGTAGTTGTCGATGGCATTCCGTCCGCCGAGGTACTTCGCGTAGTACGCGGGCACCACGGTGCCCTGGGAGTGGCCCACGATGTCGACCTGGGTCGCCCCGGTGGCCCGGCGAACTCTGTCCACGAAGGCACCGAACTGGGCAGCACTCCGCGTCATCTCGCCCATACCGCCGATCGCGCTGATCGGCCACGGCGCACCAGTGACCGCACCATAGGTCAGCGCGAACACGCAGTAGCCCTCGTTCTTCAGCAGGGGGACATAGGTTCCCCAGTTGGTCTGCTGCGACCCGCCCGTCCCGTGGACCAGGATGACCGGATTGGGATGGCGTGCGGACGGCCGGCAGTCCCAGTCATTCGAGCCGGGTAACGAGCCGCCCGGGTCGGTCAGTTCATTCGGGATGCCGGCCAGGAAGTTGTACGTGACCGGCAGCGTGTCGGCACGGGCCGGTGCCACGGACACCACCAGCACCCCGATGACGGCGACGACCAGGCCCCACAGGGTCCTCGGCGATCTCATGGACGAAAGCTAACAAACCGTCTCAGGCCGGGACGTGCGTTTGGGTGGACCCGTCGGGGCGAGTTCGATCGTGGTGCGTGCAGGGGCACACCCGCGGCACGCCACTCAGCTCACGACGAGGGTTCTTCGTCGCGATGCCGGATGTCGCGGATGGTCGCGACCGCCGAGGCGAACACGAGTACGAAACCCAGCACGAGAAGCGTGACCGCGGCATAGTGCATGATCTGCTCATAGTGCCCGACGTCGAACTGCTCGGCCGCTATGCGCAGGCCGACCACCACGAGCCAGGCGAGAAATGCCATCGTCAGAGCCCGACGTTGGAAGACCGCGCTCCGCCGTCGGTGCTCGTACTCACCGAGTTCGTCGATGGCGTCGACGACGATGCCGCTCATCCGTGCATGTGCCGGTGAGTCATGCGGCAACTTGGCCAGGATGTCGACCTTCTGCGCGAGCTTTTGATGCCGGTCGTTGGCGTCGAGTCGTGCGATGACCGCACCGATCACCGCCACGAGCAACGTCCCGGCGAACGTCAGCATCGCGGCGGTCATGAGCGAAATTTACACCGGGCCGCTCGGCAGCGGGTGCCGAAGTCAGCGCGACGGGCGTTGCCCTTCGACGCGGTTCAGCGGACGGCTGGGGCCGCGTGGCTACCCGCACGGACCAGGATGCGCTCGGCACGTCGATACTCGAGCGAGTGGCACTGACCGCCCGGCGCGGCGGTGTCGCTTGCCTGCCGTAAGAGGATGGCCGCCAGCGACGACGCCGTCCGCGGCGGGATGACCAGGAGCATCACGGTATTGCTTCCGCACGTGAGTGTCATCAGCGGCGGCATCTCCGGCGAGTCCGGTGAATCGAGGCCCGGAAGGCGGCGGAAGCTGCTCCAGTTCACGTCGATTCCGCTGACCTCGCCGATCTGAGGGCGAGCGGCCGCGAGCATGCCCGGCAGTTCCTCGGCGAGGCGCAAGGTGTACGGGTACCAAGCCCCGTTGATCGCGGCGGCGGGATCCAGGCCGAACCGGACCCGGGGCGGGCCGAGCAGCGGCTTCATCGCCGATCTCCGGTGTACGCGAGCCCTTGCGGGCGGGTGCTCACGACACGTGAACCGATCATCACCGTTGCCACCTGACTTGGTCACGCGAAGAGTGACCATTCGACACCGGCGACGCCGACAGGAGTCTGTCAGATGTTCGATCCAGTTGCCTGAAGTGTACTCCCGGCACCCGTCACGGGCGCACCGCCGCGACGACGAGTCCGTGTCGTGCGGACCGGCCTGGTCAGCGCGCGTCGCTGACCTCGCGGGCAATACGCAGCGCCGCCGGCACGTGCCCGACGGCGAGGACCACAGCCGACGCCCCGAGCCACGGATTGCGCAGGCAGCCCGCCGCGGCGACGAACACCAGCACCGGCAGGACGGCCATCGGAACCGGCACACCCCAGACCGGTCGATACAGGGCCGCCACCGGCCGTCCCGTCCGGAGATAGCGAACCCACAGCGCGTAGTAACCGGCCAGGCCGGCGACCGTCGGCACCGACCACCACCACGCCGGCTCTCCCGGGAGCGTGATCGCCGGGACGACCAGGCACATCACCTGACCGAGACGCTCGAGTCCGCTCATCCACGACGGGATCGCGGGCTGCGGAAGCGGCGTACGTGGCGGGAACCAGATCAACAACAGATTCGGCGCCAGAACGGCGAGCCCGACCACCAAGCCCCACGGCGAAAAGCCCACACCCGATGCTAAGCGCGGAGAACTCCTGCGCCGAAGCCGCAGCGGCCGGCCGCACACAACGAAAACACCCTGCCGGCCGATGGGCCCGCAGGGTGCGTCGTCGAAACTTGTGGAGCTATGGGGAATCGAACCCCAGACCTACTCGATGCGAACGAGTCGCGCTACCAACTGCGCCATAGCCCCGGGAGGTCTCGCGACCAACCGCGAGCCACTTTATCAGCCCGGGGTCGTCGAATCCCAAACGGCCGGTCCGCCACTAGGCTGGACGCGTGCCCAAGATGTCTGATCAGCAGTTGGCCGGAGTTCTCGACAACGTGGTGGGGGTGATCAACCCCGTCCTCGATGCCCTCGCCGAGCGGGATCCGCTCGGGCTGAAGGGCCACACCTTCCACGACGACGACCATCCCGAGTCGCGTCTGCAGCAAGCCCAGCACGCCGCGGCGAAGGTGCTCGACGTCGCGGAATGGCCCGGCACCAAGGGCTGGTCCGAGCGGTCGATGCACAAGCGCGCGAGCTGGTGGGTGACCCGTATCGGCACCCTGAACACCGGTGCCGTGGCGTTCCCGGGGGTCTTCGGGGTGTGGGCGAAACGGTTGCCGATCACCCCGTATCTCGGCTTCGCCAATCAGGCCATGGTGCTGGTCGCGATCGCCCGCGAGTACGAGGTCACCGACCGCAAGCGACAGGTCCAGCTGCTCGCGTCGGTGCTCTGCAAGCGCGACCTCACGAACCCGGACGTCACCGCCGGGTCCGGGAAGTCCCTGCCGTCCGAACCCAAGGAACGCGAGAGATCGTTGTTCGCGGCGATCTGGGATGCGGCGAAGTTGCTCCGCGCGGTCGACGACGAATTCGAGAAGCGCCCGCAGCCGATGGCGCTGTTCCGGATGCTCGCCTACATCCCCGTCATCGGGGCTCCCGCAACCTATCTCGGTGAACGATTCGCGCTGTCGAAGGCCGCGAAAGCCGGTCAGGCGTGGCTGGATTCGCACGGCAAGCCGGCGCTGACCACGTAGCCGAAACCCTCGGCCCAGCAACAGTTCAGCAGTAGGTATCGGTGGGCGATACCTACTGCTGAACGAGGTTGTTGCGGAGTGGGTCTGCGCTGATCAGCCGACGCGGCGGTACTGCAGGTCTTCGCGGTCCATGCGACGACGCTGGAACGGCGGGATGTGGTCGAACACCGGATCCTCGTCGTCGATCTCGAGAACCGTTGCGCCACCGGGTCGCCGAAGTCGCGGAGGGGGCGGTGCGGCGGCGAACTCCGGGACCGAGGCTGCGCGTCGTCGACGCTCCTCCTCGGCGCGCGCCGATCGCTTGGCACGGGCCAGGCGCTGGGCCCGGATCTGCTGCTCGGTCTTCACCGCACGACGCAGGTAGGCGAGGTAGCCCACGAGGAGCACTCCGAGCACGCCGGTGGCCACCCAGCCGGGCGTTCCCACGACGAAACCTGCCGCGATCGCCAGCAGCACCAGGACGAACAACCCCAGCGTGACCCGCTGACGTTCCCGGTACTTGAGCGCGCGCTCCGTCTCCGACGAGTAGATGCTGCGCCCGGAACGCCGGCCGCTCGACGAACGTGCCGCCGGGCGGCTGTCCTCGATCTCGTCGAGCTCGGTCTCGGTCTCGGTCTCGTCGGCATCGTCCTCGTCGACCACCGACGGCGCCTCGGCGTGCCGCGAGCCACGGGCGTAGTCGTCGTACTCGTCTTCGTCGAGTTCGTCTGTCGCGTCCTCGTATTCGGAGTCGTCCGAGTCGTCCTCGTACTCGGCGTCCTCGGAATCGTCGTACTCGGCGGCGTCCTCGTCTTCGCTGTCGTCGGCGTCCTCGTACTCGGCATCCTCGACGTCCACGAACTCGTCCGCGTCGTCGTGCTCGTCGGCGGCCGAGATGCTGCCCGCCTCATCGGCGTCGATGTCCCCGTCGGCATCCGCGGAGGCGTCGCCGTTCACCGACTCGTCGTCGGCGACTTCAACCGCTGCGTCAACGGTGTCGGTGTCCACGGCTTCGACTGTCGGCTTTTCGACCTTCGCACTGCCGGACCGACGCACTCGGGTCGTGGACTTGGACTCGTCCGCGTCGTCCTCGGTCTCGACGTCGGCGTCCTTCTCGAGGGTCGCAGTGGCGCTGCGGCGCGAGGACTTCCACGACGGGTCATGTGGGTGTCGCGCGGACGACCGGCGTCGGCTCCCCGATGCGGTCGTGGCCCGCGACCCACCGCGATGCAGCAGTCGCGTCTTGCGCGCCGCGTCGGTCGACTTCAGGATCTGCGGACGCCCTTTGATGACCATCGGGACCAGCACGAAGAGCCAAACCGCGACGAGACAGACCCACAATACTGAGTTGGGCATGCGACTCTCCCTTCATTCACTCTGGTCACACGAGGCCAGTTCACAATCTAGGGCGGCGGAACGTCACCCCCGGGTAGACGCGCCGGAGCGGGAGCGAATCGGCTCTGTTTCACACGCGCCTCTCAGCAACACCGGCGCGCCGACGCGGTCAGTGCGCTCGAAAACGGGCGTCCACCGCGACGGCGATCTCGATGTCGTCGGTCCGCAGTTCGAGCGACGGCGACGGCGTCGGACCCGCGGCAACCGCCATCGGCATGGCCCGCCGCGGTGACGGCGGCACCCGCGAGGCCATGTCCGGATCGGAGAGGAGCACCGGTGTGACCGGCCCCCGCCCGACCGCGTCGGAATAGGCCTGCGCCTTGAGGATCGCGTCGTCGACGGCGGCACGTCGCAACTCTCGCTCGCGGTCGCGCCGGGTCTCGTCGCGCAGATCCCAGTCGATGTCACCGATCTCGACGGCGTCGACCGAAGCCCAGACATCGATGAACTCCGACAGTTTCTCGAAGTCGACGAACTCGGCTTCGATCCGGATACGGGTGTTGTACACCAGTTCTCGCCGCTCACCGGTCTCGGAGTACGGACGGTATGAGTACACCCGTACCGAATCGGCGGACCAGCGGGCAACCCCGCCGGCCGACTCGTGGTCGGTGAGCGCCCTCGTCAGGTCGGCGTGGACCTCGACCGCCCGCGTGTAGACGGCCGGTTTGTCCGCACCCTCCACTCGGACCACGAGATGGATGATCCCGCGCTCGGGCCGGTAGCGCCCGCGAGCTTGGCCGCGGACCACGATCTCCAGGTCGTCGATGTGCTCGGTCATGGACGAGAGCCTAGGCGCCGACGTGTCGGCTCCGGCCTACTGACCGACCAGCGCGGGCAGATCGCCGGATCTCACTGGAACGACGCGCGGCCGGACCGGACCAGCGCCTCGGCCGCGCTGCCGGCCACTTCCTCGGCCGTGAGCGCGAACAGCATGTGGTCACGCCATCGCTTGTTGACGTCCATGTAGCGGAGCAACAGGCCCTCTTGCCGGAATCCGATGTTGGTCAACACCTTCTGCGACGCCTCATTGGCCGGTTGTACCGTCGCGTCGAGCCGATGCAGGCCGACGGCACCGAAGCAGTGGTCGACCCCGAGCGCCACCGCGGCGGTCGCGATGCCGTTGCCGGCGAAGTCCGAGTCGACCCAATAGCCGATCCATGCGGTGCGCACCGCGCCGCGCTGGATGTTCCCCACGGTCAGCTGTCCGACGTAGCGGCCGTCGAGTTCGATGACGAACGGCAGCAGCGCCCCACGCTTCGCCTCGGACTTCAGCACCGCGAACAGCGGCGGCCATGACCCCGGCTGATGGCGTTCGGCCCAGCTCCCCACGCCGGTCGGTTCCCACGGCAGCAGCGCGTTCTGGTTGCGGATCCGCAACTCACTCCACGTCTTGGCGTCGCGCATCTTCACGGGCCGCAGGGTGACCATGCCGGTGCGGGTGCGCAGCGGCCCGAGAGTTGCCGGCCAGCCCGGGCTTCCCTGATTGCCGCTCAACCACCTGAACACGAGGAGAAGTTTATGCGCTGTCACACCGGCGCCGGCATGAGACCTGCATCTCGTGCCGGGTGGCTTCGACTCGACTCAACCAGCGGGGAGTGAGCGCACACGACGTCCGGCCTCACCCGCGTTGCGCGAGGAAGGCAACCTCCACCTCGTCGCCGGTCCCCATCTCCTCGACATCGGGGTCGACCATGATCAGACAGTTGGCCTCGGCCAGTTCGGCGAGCAGGTGCGACGACCCGGTCGGTGACGCCCCGAGCACCTGAACGAGGTAGTCGCCCGACCGTTCGTCGCGCATCAGCTGCCCGCGCAGATAACCTTTGCGACCGCGGACCGATGCGATCGGTCCGATGGTGCGCGCCTTGATGATCCGCCGCATCGGTTGCCGCTTGCCCAGCGCGATCCGGATGAGCGGGCGGACCATCACCTCGAAGGTCACCAGTGCGCTCACCGGATTGGCGGGGAGCAGGAACGTCGGAACCTCGTCGCGTCCCAGGCGGCCGAAACCCTGGACCGATCCGGGATGCATCGCCACCCGCACGATCTCGAGGTCGCCGAGATCGGCGAGTGCGTCGGCGACGGCGGTCGACGCACTGCCCCCGACGGCACCGCAGATCACCACGATCTCGGAGCGGATGAGCTGCGCCTCCACGACTTCCCGCATCCGCGACGCATCGCGCTCGGCGATGCCGACGCGGTTGACGTCGGCGCCAGCGTCGCGGGCGGCCGCGGCCAGCGCATAACTGTTGACGTCGTAGATCTGACCGGGTCCGGGTGTGCGGTCGATGTCGACGAGCTCGCTGCCGACCGAGATGACCGACAACCGAGGCCGGGGGTGGACCATCACCCGCGCCTGGCCGACGGCGGCGAGGAGCCCGACCTGGGCCGGGCCGATGATCGATCCGGCGCGGACCGCGACGTCGCCCGGCTGCACGTCGTCGCCGACCCGCCGGACATAGTTGCCGCTCTCCACGCCGTGTCCGATCTTGACCTTCTGATCGCCCCCGTCGGTCCAGCGCAGCGGAACCACCGCATCGGCGAGCGTCGGCATCGGGGCCCCGGTCTCGACGCGCACCGCCTGACGAGGCTGCAGTCGCGTCGGCGTACGGGAGCCCGGGCCGACCTCCCCGACCACCGGGAGCGACACGATCATCGGCTCGCCGGCTTCGAGGTCGACCAGCTCCGCGCCGTTGGCGTCGAAATCCTCGAGGTCCTCGGGAGCGAGCACCCCCGCCAGTCCCACGTCGACCGCACGCACCGCGTAGCCGTCGATCGCCGCCTGATCGAATCCGGGCATCGGGTGCTCGGTGACGACCTCTTCGGCGCACATCAGGCCCTGCGCCTCGGAGATCGCGACGCGCACCGGTCGCGGCGCCACCGCCGCCGCGGTCACCAGCGTCAGATGATCCTCGACAGACCGCATCTCACCGCTCTTCCCGTCTCAACCGGTCTGCACACCGGGGCGCGCGGACGACAGCCGTCGGCACGTCGTGCACTCGATACAACACGTCGGAAACGTTATCGAGCAGTCCCGGCCCGGCGTGCGAGGCGCGCGGACGCACTCCTCGATCGCGGCGCGGACTCAGCTGTCGGCGAGGCGCTTCTCGAGCCACTCGCGCAGATCGGGACCGTAATCGTCGCGATCGAGCGCGAAGTCGACCGCAGCCTTCAGGTAACCGCCGGGGTTGCCGAGATCGTGCCGGGTGCCGTGGTGGACGACGACGTGAACCGGCTCGCCCTCCTCGATGAGAAGCGCGATGGCGTCGGTGAGCTGGAGTTCACCGCCGGCCCCGGGTTCGATGCGCCGAAGCGCGTCGAAGATCTTGCGGTCCAGGATGTAGCGGCCCGCGGCGGCGAGGTTCGACGGCGCGTCCTCGGGTTCGGGCTTCTCGACCATGCCCTTGAGGCGCATGACGTTGGGGTTGTTGGCATCGGGCAGCGGCTCGACGTCGAAGACGCCGTAGGCGCTGATCCGCTCCTCGGGGACCTCGATGGCACACAGCACCGACCCACCCCGGCGCTGACGTGTGCGGGCCATGACCTCGAGGACGCCGCCGGGGAGCACCAGGTCGTCGGGCAGCAGGACCGCGATCGCGTCCTCGTCGTCGTCGAGATAGCTCTCGACGCAACCCACCGCGTGTCCCAGGCCGAGCGGCTTCTCCTGCACGACCGAGGCGACTTCGAGCAGGTTCGGCGCCTTGCGCACCTTCGCGAGCATCGACTCCTTGCCGCGCGTGGCGAGCGTGTTCTCCAGGACGAGGTCCTCGACGAAGTGGGCGACCACACCGTCCTTGCCCGGCGAGGTCACGATGAGCAGACGGTCGGCGCCGGCCGCCTTGGCCTCTTCGGCGACGAGCTCGATGCCGGGGGTGTCGACGACCGGCAACAGCTCTTTGGGAACCGTCTTGGTCGCCGGCAGGAACCTCGTGCCCAACCCGGCTGCCGGAACGACCGCGGTACGCGGGATCGGCGGAGTGTTGGGTACACCGTCGTACTCACTGAAACCAGATTTATCCGTCGCACTCATGAATCCACCCTAGGACAGGAGCCGATTGTCGGCCGGACAGACGGCGGTGACCGGGACCTCATCGCACGTGATCCGACGGTCGGATACAGTGCGGGCGTCCCGGCTGTCACCGCCGGGGCGCACACGACACCGGTGTCGAGACGACGCGAAGGACGGTCGGGTCTTGCCAACGCTGAAACAGCAACTGCGACAAGAGATCGAAGAGCGACGCTCGCGCCGCTCCGAGGCCGAGCGAGACCGGTCCGCGGCGGCACTCGCCGAGTGGATGTATGCCTGTCCGTTTCGTCTGGAGTACGACGTCACGGTTGCCGCCCATGTCCCGGTGGGCAACGAACCCGGCTCGAATTCGATGCTCGACGCACTCGTCGACCGCGGCGTCTCGGTGCTCGTCCCGGTGGTTCCCGAGGGCGGTCCCGCACCGTTGGACTGGGCCCCCTACACGGGACCGGACTCGTTGACCTCCGGGCGCTGGGGGCTTCTCGAACCGTCGACCGACCGGGTCGGCGTGACCGCGATCCGCGCGGCGTCGGTGATCCTCGTACCTGCGCTCGCCATCGACAAGAGCGGGGTGCGACTCGGACGTGGCGCCGGGTACTACGACCGCACCCTCCACGGGCTCTCCGCAGACCTCGTCGGTGTGGTCTACGACGACGAGGTCGTCGACTCACTGCCGTCCGGCGACCACGACGTGCCGGTCGGCTGGACGCTCACACCCGGAGACGGGTTCCGCCGGCTCGGCTGATCGACGGGTACAGCAGAACCCGGGCGGTGTCGTGGCGACCCGGCCCGGGTTCTGCTTGCCGATGTTTGGTGCGGCGCCCTCAGGCGGGCGTCGCCGCCTTGGTCTCGCTCTTGGACGACGACGAGCTCGACGTGTCCGATTTCGTGCTGCTCGACGAGCTGTCCGACGAGG
The DNA here is from genome assembly GCF_057770005.1 of Gordonia sp. G4. Taxonomy (NCBI): domain Bacteria; kingdom Bacillati; phylum Actinomycetota; class Actinomycetes; order Mycobacteriales; family Gordoniaceae; genus Gordonia; species Gordonia sp. G4. Next base: position 3,084,181 of record NZ_CM173442.1, on the reverse strand, counting down.
AACTCGACGACGAGCTGTCCGACGAGGACGACGACGTCGAGGTGTCCGACGACGATCCCGGACGCGAGTCCGTGCGGTAGAAGCCGCTTCCCTTGAACACGATGCCGACCGAGTTGAACAGCTTGCGCAGTCGACCCGCGCACTGCGGGCACTCGGTCAACGAGTCGTCGGAGAAGGACTGGACGAAGTCGAACTTGTTGTCGCACTCCGTGCAGGCATACGAGTAGGTGGGCACCGAAACCTCCGAAAAGTCAGTAAACGCTGACCAGTGTAACCGACTTTGGCACTCACTCATTCCGAGTGCTAAGCGACGCGTGTGATGGGTTCCCACCTGCGGGGTCATCCCCCGATGACGTCCTTGTCGATGTCGGGGATGTTGTCGCGGTTCATGTCCGGATCACGGGCTTGGCGGGCGTCCCAGCGGAGCAGGATCGCGGCCAGGATCGCCGAGACCACCGAGCCGACGAGGATGGCGGCCTTGGCCGCCGCGGCGTGATCGTCGGAGCCGCCCTCGAAGCTCAGTTCGGCGATGAGCAACGCGACAGTGAACCCGATGCCGGTCAGCAGACCCACCGGCAGCAGGTCTCGGATGCCGATCGAGTCGGGCAACCGAAGCGGCGTGAACGTCGTCATCAGCCACGTCGAACCGAGAACACCCACGAGCTTGCCGACGACAAGACCGACGACGATGCCGATCGACACCGGCTGCACGATCGACCCCTCGCCGCCGACGACGGTCACCCCTGCGGCGGCGAACGCGAACACCGGCAGGGCGAGCGCGGCCGAGTACGGGCGGACCGCGTCATCGAGCCGCTCGGTGCGCGGCTGCTCCTCGCCGCGGATCGCGACGGCCGGCACGACGAATCCGAGCAGCACGCCGGCGACGGTCGCGTGGACCCCGGAGGCGTGCATCAGAGCCCACGCGACGACGGCGACCGGGATGAGAACCGGCCACCACCGCCACGCCTGCCGCACCAGCACGGCGAAGAGGGCCACCGCGGCAAGGGCGGCCGCCAGCATGACGAAGTCGATCTCATCGGTGTAGAAGGTCGCGATGACGATGATGCCGAGGAGATCGTCGACGACGGCAAGCGTCAGCAAGAACGTCCGGAGAGCAAGTGGCAGGCCGCGGCCGAAGATCGCGAGAACCGCCAGAGCGAAGGCGATGTCGGTGGCGGTCGGGATCGCCCAGCCGCGTAACCCCTCGGGGTCGCCGATCGCGACCACGACGACGTAGCAGAGCGCGGGGACGACCATCCCGCCCACCGCCGCCGCGATCGGCACGCCGGCGAGTTTCAGGTCCCGGAGGCTCCCGGCGACGAACTCGTGTTTCAGTTCGACTCCGACGACGAAGAAGAAGATCGCCAGCAATCCGTCGGACGCCCAGTGCGCCAGCGACAGGTGCAGGTGGAGCGACTCGGGTCCCACCTCGACGTGCAACAGGGCGTCGTAGGTCTCCCGCCACGGGGAGTTGGCCCAAACGACGGCGACCGTAGCGGCCACAAGGAGCAATGCGCCGCTGGTCGTGTCGAGCGCGGCCCAGCGCCGCGCGCGGGTCGCCCGGCTGATGCCGCCACCTGGTGTCTCGTCGGTCATCCTGCTCCTCTGGTCGGACAGACAGATCATCTCGACGCCGCCCGCACCGGGCAACGGCCGACCAGACTTCCCGGCACACCGCCACCGATTCTCCCACGCAGCACCCCGGCCCGCCGCGCCGCTGCCGGCGGCGGACGCATCCCCAGGAGAGCCACCCGCCCGGAGGTTGTCCACAGGCCCGCACCGAGAGCCGACGACCACCGGGGACGGACCTACCGTCGCCCCATGCCTCCCGCGTCGACGCATCCATCCCGTGCCTCGCTGGCCCCCCGCCTTCGCGACCGGCTGGGGTCCGCACTGCGACCGGGCTGGACCCGCAACCTCCTGGTCCGTCGCGTCGCCGCGGCGGCCCTGGTCGTCGCCGCGGTCGTGGTCGGGGTTGCCGGCACCCGCGCCGACGGCGATGTCGAGGTCCTCGTCGCCGCTCACGACCTGTTGCCCGGTCAGGTCGTCGAGTCCGGTGACGTGCAACCGCGGAGGGTCGCGGGCACGAGCGTCCCCGACGGGGTCCTGACCGATGCGGCGCCGGCGGTCGGGCGGACGGTGACCGGACGTGTCCGCGCCGGCGAGATGCTGACCGACACGCGGTTGCTCTCCTCGCATCTGCCTGCCGACCTGACCGGGATGCGCGATGCCCGCCTCGTGCCGATCCAGCTGTCGGACGACGCGGTGACGTCGCTGCTCCGTCCCGGCGATGTGGTGGATGTGTTGACCGAGGAGGCAGAAGTACTGGCGCGGCGGGCGGTGGTCGCCCTCCACGGCGCCGATTCGCCGTCGGGCGGCCTCGCCCCCAGCCGCACGACAGCCGCCCCGGTGCTGCTCGCCATGGACGCCGCATCTGCTCACCGGGTCGCGGCGGCCGGGCTCGACACGTCGCTCGCGGTCGTCCTGCACTGAGCGCACACTCCGATCGCGGCGTGACGACACAGCCGCGCGAATCAACTCAAATGGATCGGTTCCTTCACGATCGTGGATAGGGTAGTACGAGCTCGCACAGCGCATGTCGGATTTGCTCCGATCGTGCACAGAATCGCCGGACAAGAGCAGGACATCACCGAAAAGAGGCCGCACACCGTGCTCAAGGGATTCAGGGACTTCATACTCAAGGGCAATGTCGTCGAGCTGGCAACAGCGGTCATCATCGGCGCGGCGTTCACCGCGATCGTCACCGCCTTCACCGACGGCATCGTCCAGCCGATCATCAATTCGATCCCCGTGGGCTCCGACGCCGCGCAGGGACTCGGATTCCAGATCACGGACAACCCATCGACATTCGTGGATCTCGGCAGCGTCATCACGGCCGTGATCAACTTCCTGATCATCGCCGCAGTGGTGTATTTCATCATCATCCTGCCGTACAACAAGCTCGCCGAGCTGGGCGGCTTCGGCAAGAAGGCGGAGGTCACCGAGATCGCGCTGCTGTCGGAGATCCGCGATCTGCTCGACCCCGAGGGCACCTCGAAAGCCAAGGCGGAGGCCGAGAGTGACCTGCCGGCGCATCTCACCGATCCGGCCGGACCGGTCGGCGACTCCTACGGTCCGCCATCGGGTTCCTTCGCGCCGTACGAGGCACCTGCCGGAGCCGGTACCACACAACGCATCTCGACTCCCCCGTCACCCCAGGGTCCGCCCTCGCGCCCGAATCCCCCGCAATCCGTTCCACCCCAGTCGGGTCCGCCCCAGTCGGCTCCGCCCCAGTCCGCTCCCCCGCAGAACCGCCCTCCGCAGGGACCGCCGCCGGGCGGCCCGTCCGGACAGCCGTATCCCACACCGCAGCCCGCGCCCGGTAGCTATCCGCCGCCCGGGAACTATCCCGGTGCCGGCAACTACCCGCCCCCCGGCCCCGGCACGGGCTACCCCGGTGAGCAGTACCCGGGCGACTTCCCGGGTGAGGGCCCGGATGCGCCGGGCCGCCACTCGCGCTGACGGCGGGCGCGGTCTCCCAGGAAGCTGACAGCCGGAACCATTCGAACCCGAAGGTTGGCTCCCTACTTTGGGATTCGTCGCCGGAACGTGCGACCGCACCGGCTCCCTGACCGGTGCGACCGAACGAGAACAGGATGAACGAATGCCCAACAAGCCCGCGCAGAACCGCCGGCCGCAGTCCCAGAACCGGCGTCAGGCGCGCCCGCAGCAGCGCAATCAGGCGCGCCCGCAGGCCCGCCCCAAGACGTTCCCGTGGTTCTTCGGTAGCTGACCCACCCGACCACGAGCCCCTGTCGCACCCCGCGGCAGGGGCTCGGCTCGTTCTCGCTCAGGCAGGCGGATCGACGCGCTGGACCCACACCGTCGGACCGCCGGTCAGGGTGAACTCCGCGCGCACCAACGCATTCCACTTGCGCGCGTACAGTTCCGACAGCTGGGGATCGCTCGTGCTCGCCGTCACCGGCAACCGTTCCCGCCGACCGCGCTCGATGACCGGATCGACCAGCCCGGCGAGGGTGCCGCCTCGGCGATGATCGGGCCGGACGAGCGCGAAGATCACCCGGATCGGATTCTCGGCCACCTGCGCGTCCTCGGATTTCCGCTGCAATTCGGTGAAGCGGTTGATGAAGCCGTCGATCGCCTTCACCTGACGCTTGGTGCGTTCCTTGAGATCGTCGTCGATCCGCCCGGCCTCATCGTCGGTGGCCGACACGGCGATCAGCGCGATCAGATCACCGTCGGAGTCGAACACCCCGTGCAGCCCGTGGAGGTACTCGATGAAGAGGATCTCCCCGTACCAGCGGTAGGCCTCCGGCGGGGCATCGTCGCCGATGAGCCACCGGTAGACCGGCACCTCACGCAGACCGTCCTCGAGCAGGTCGAGGGCTGCCTCCCGGTCGGATTCCACGAGCTGCCGAGTCGTCGTGCCGGCAGCTTCCAGGCGTTGCGTCACCGGTTCATACCAGCACATTTCCGATACCGACGGCCAACCGCCTGGTGTCGTTTCGCGGGCCCGGCCCCGGATATGCGGACGGAATGAGTTCACACAGAATTCAACCGACTCTGGTCAGGACAGCCCGGGAATTGTCCGGTATCGTCACCTGCGTTGCCGTCTTCGCGACGGAACGACCGTGCTAGACAATGAGATCGTCGACACCCATTAGGAGATTCGCATGTCCGACGCGATCAGCATTTCGTGGATTCGCCTGTACCTCGAGGAAATCGTCACCGATTCCGATGGCGACGACGGCTTCGGCTCGTACGCTGCGGAATAAGACGCACACAGCGATTCTCACCGCCATCGATCGCTTCCGAGCGTGACATGCGCAGACTTTCTTCCGGCCGGTAGTTTCCGGCCACCGATCAACACCTAGGAGAACATTATGGGCGAGATTTACGGCGGCAGCATCGAAGAAGCAATCGCGGCGCTGTTCAGCGGCTCCGACGACAACTACGGCGAACCTGTCGAGATCGACTGACCTAGTCGCTACTCGTCACCCACCTCCACACCAGCACATTCCAAGGAGAACCCAGATGGCCACCGGGATCGAGATCAACCTCAACGAGCTTTTCAAGGACGTCTTCAGCGGCTCGCTGGAAGAGGACGCGGCTCCCGCCACGTCCTAGTCGCAAGCCGACAAGGCGGCCCCCGCGGTCCATCCGCGGGGGCCGCCTTGCATCGTCGTGCTGTGACTCCTGACGCACACATGGTCAACGAATTCTCCATTGTGTGTTCACCGAAAATCTACGTCCTGTTGACCGCCGCATTGTCGAATATCGTATTGTCTGCGTCGTGATCGTCGTTCGCATGCGATCGACGCCCACGTCCGGCAGTCCATCATCGACGAAGGAGATCACATGGCCGACATCATCCAGGGCGCAATCACCGACGCAATCGTCGAATTGGTCACGGGTTCGATCGAATCGGGTTCCGAAGAAGCTCCCGTGTAGATCTCGATCCGAGACGAACCGCCCCGAGCTCCGGCCCGGGGCGGTTTTTGTCGGTCCCGATCTCGCGGAAAAGTCGACGCATTTAAGTGTTCTTCATTCGCCATTGACGATCTGCAGAGGAATCGGCCACCGGGAAATCCGGTGCGGTCCCGCGCGAAACAGTCGCATGTAGACTTCGGAACACTCACGACCGCGTCCCCCGAAGCCGGACGTCGGGGCGCAATCCCCTTCGCGCGGTACGCCAGCGTCACCACGACCCGGAGTAGCCTCACCAGATGCCCGTCACCCGCTCACTGAGCAAGGATGAGGTACGCGCGTTGCTCGCGCTCCTGTTCGACGCCCTCCGGACAACCCGCTGGGCCTGTGTCGGCTTCCTCGTCTTCCAGCTCGCGTCGGTGTTCACCACACTCGCCCAGCCGGCACTCAACGCCGCGATCATCGACGACGGGATCCTGCGCGGCGACGTGGCGACGATCAAACGCGTCGGCATCCTCATGGTCGTGGTGGCCGTCGTCAACCTGGTGGTGTCGATCGGCGCCACTTTCCTCGCGTCCCACATCTCGGCGACCTCCGCGCGCGACCTCCGCGTCCGCCTGCACAGCCGGGTCAGTGCCTTCAGCGACCCGCAGGTCCACTCCATCGGCCTGTCGAGCCTGCTGACGCGTTCCACCGGAGACATCGGTCAGATCCAGGGTTTCGTCTTCATCAGTCTCACCGTCGTGGTCACCGCACCGCTGATGCTGTTCGGCGCCCTGGTGCTGTCGCTGGCGCAGGGGTGGCGCATGGCTCCGGTGCTCGTGGTCGCGGGGGCGGTGCTGGTCGTGCTGGTCGCCGTCCTCGTCCGGCGCCTGGTGCCGTGGGCGGCCCAGCTGCAGCGTCGCCTGGACGTCGTGAACAGGGTGTTGCGAGAGCAGTTGCGCGGGATCGCGATCATCCGGACCTTCCGGCGCGAGGACCGCGAGCGGGACCGGTTCGCGGTGGAGAACGACGAACTCACCCACGTGGCCCTGCGTCTGGGTCGTCTGCAGGTCCTGATGCTCCCCACGGTCACCGTCGTGTCGAACCTTGCCGTGGTCGCGGTGACCGCATTGGGTGCAGTCTTCGTCGACCGCGGGCAGATGCAGATCGGCCAGATCACGGCAACCGTCGGCTACCTCGCGCAGATCCTGCTGGCGGTGTCGTTGCTGACCATGATCGCCGGGATCATCCCGCGCGCCGTGACCAGCGCGGGACGCATCACCGAGGTACTCGACACCGAATCCCTCGACCCCGGCGACCCCGAGACCGGCGGGGCGTCGACGCCGCCCGCGATCGTCTTCGACGCGGTCTCCGTCTCCTACCCGGGTGCCGAGGCCCCCACCGTCGACCAGGTGTCCCTCTTCTGCGCACCCGGCACGGTCACCGGGATCCTCGGCGGAACCGGCAGCGGCAAGTCGACGCTGCTGTCCCTCCCCCTGCGGTTCGCCGACCCGACGGCGGGACTCCTCCGCTGGGATGACGACGACGTGACCGGCCTCGCGCCCGCCTGGGTGCGGGCACGCAGCGCCTTCGTGGGGCAGGGCGCCGAGCTCATCACCGGGACGATCGCGGACAACCTGCGGATCGCGCGCCCCGACGCCACCGACGAGGAACTGTGGTCCGCCCTCGAGGTTGCCGCGGCCGCCGACTTCGTCTCGACCCGCCCCGGTGCTCTCGAGGCCACCGTGTCCCAAGAGGGCCGCAACTTCTCCGGCGGTCAGCGCCAGCGGCTCGCACTGGCCCGCGCGGTTCTCCGCCGACCATCGCTGTACGTGCTCGACGACCCCTTCAGCGCCCTCGACGTCGACACCGAGGCCACGATCATCGACCGCTTGCGCAGGGCCGATCCGGCCGCGACGGTCCTGCTCGCGGCGCAGCGGGTGTCGTCGGTGCGGCGCGCGGACGTCATCGCCGTCCTCGACGCCGGACGGATCGTCGACATCGGCAACGACGCCCTCTTGCGGGAGCGGAGTGAGATCTATCGGGAGATCGCCTACGCACAGGCGGTGACCAATGCTTGACCAGCGGTCGCAGGCACGGGCCGTCGCACCCGCCAGGGGTCGGAAGCGCACCGGTGCGCAGAAGCCCGCCGGCCGGGACGGGTCGCTGCGCTGGATCATCCGGCAGCTCGACCTGAGCAGGGGTCGTGGTGCTGCCATCTCCCTCTTCGCCATCCTGGCTGCCGTCGCGGGTGTGGTCGCGCCGATCCTGTTCGGGGCGATCACCAACGTCATCGTCGATGGCACCGTCGGCGACGCGACGATGAACTGGGGACTGCTCTGGACCCTGCTGGCCGTCCAGGTCGGGGTCTTCGTGGCCGCGGCGGCCTTCGGTCTCGCCCAGGGCCAACTGCTGACCGTCGCCGTGCAGCGGTCGGTGGCCGGACTCCGCGCGCGCATCGAGGACAAGATCCACCGACTACCGCTGCGCTATTTCGAGAACACCAAACGCGGCTCGCTGGTCAGCAAACTGACCGCCCACACCGACAACGCCGCGACCGTGATCGCGCCGGTGCTGGTGACCGTCCCGACGAATGCCCTGACGCTCGTCGTCGTCACCGCCGTACTGTTCGTCATCTCACCTGTTCTGGCATGCGTCGCCCTCGTCGCGGCACCGGTGTCGGCGCTGGCCGCGGTCCTGCTCGCCCGCCGGGCCCGGCCGCACCTCGAGGCCCGGTGGACGACCACGGCCGCGTTGACGGGTCACATCGAAGAGGAGCTCAGCGCGCGCCGCATGCTGCAGGCGTACAACGCCGAACCGACCGCGGCACGCCGGTTCGACGACCTGAACGGCCGACTCTTCTCCTCCGTCCGTTCTGCCCAGTGGATCGGCGGTTCGTTGCCCTCGGTGCTGACCGCGGTCAACGCCCTGGTGTTCCTGGTGCTCGCGGTCCTCGGCGGGATCATGGTGGTCGACGGGCACCTGAGTCTGGGCGCGGCCCAGGTCGTGGTGGTGTTCGCGCAGCAGCTGACGAGCGCGGTCCGCGAACTCGCCGGCTTCGTGACCAAGGTGCAGTCCGGAACGGTGTCGGCGAGCAAGGTCCGCGAGGTGCTCGAGGCCCCCGAAGACGCCGGTGTCGACAGCGGCTTGTCGGTACCCGCCTCGTCCGGGCGCCATCAGCTCCCACCCGAAGTCGTCTTCGATGACGTGGGTTTCGCCTACGAGGAGGACAACCCCGTCCTCGACTCGGTGAGCTTCCGGATGGCACCCGGCACGACCACCGCCGTGGTCGGGACCACCGGGTCGGGCAAGACCACCCTCACCAACCTCCTGCAGGCGTTCTACACACCCAGCCACGGATCCATCACCATCGACGGCGTCGACCTCGCCGAACTCGGGCCGCAACAGGTACGAGCCGACATGGCCGTCGTCACCCAGGAGCCCTGGCTGTTCACCGGTACCGTCCGCGAGAACATCGCTTTCGGCATCGACGACGGCCAGGCGGTGGACACCGCGCTCGACGACAGCCACGTGGCGCAGATCGTCGCCGCGCTGCCGAACGGCATCGACACCGTCATCGGCCAGGAATCCGAGAACCTCAGTGCCGGCGAGAAACAGTTGGTCACCGTGGCGCGAGCGATCGCGGCGTCACCCAGGATCCTGATCCTCGACGAGGCCACGAGTGCCGCCGACCCTCGTACCGAACTCCTCGTCCAACGCGCCCTGCACCGGCTGCGCGCCGGGACCACCACCTTGCTGATCACCCACCGCATGGCCACCGCAGCGCTGGCCGACACGATCGTGGTGCTCGACGATAGGGTGATTGCCGAGGCAGGAACCCACCAGGAGCTGATCGCCGCGGGCGGGATCTATGCCCGGCGGTGCGGACTCGCGCCGGACGGCGGTCCGGGTTCCGCGACCCGGGACGACGAGGGTATGGACGGCAGCAGTCCGAACGGTCCGGACACGGGGTCGAACCCGTGACAGAAGGCAGGAGCCAGCGCGGGTCGGATCACCGGTCCGTCGTCTCCCGATCAGGAGGAAACGTGTACAGCAGTTTGCGCAGGCTCGGGATGGCCGCGGTGATCGCCGTCAGCGTCTCGCTCGTCGCCCCGCTGACCGGCGGGGCGAGCGCGGCACCACGACTGGTCGACGCCGGCTCGCCCGGCCGTGTCACCGACATCGTGGTGCACTCCGACGCCATGAACCGCGACGTCCCGCTCACGGTGATCAAGCCGGCCGACGAGTCCAAGCCCCGCGGGGTGCTCTACCTGCTCAACGGTGCAGGCGGTGGCGAGGACCGGGCCAACTGGCTGGAGAAGACAGACATCGTCGAGTTCACCCGCAACAAGAACCTCTACGTGGTGATCCCGAATGCCGGCCAGTACAGCTACTACACCGACTGGCAGAAGCGCGACCCGGTTCTCGGCGTGCACAAGTGGTCGACCTTCCTGGGCAAGGAGTTGCCCTCGGTCGTCGATGCCACCTACAACACCTCCGGCCGCAATGCCATCGGCGGGATCTCGTCGTCGGCGACGTCGGTGCTCAATCTCGCCATCGAACACCCTGATCTGTACGAGGCCGTCGGCTCCTACAGCGGCTGCCCGACGACGTCCGATCCGTTCGGACAGGAGTACATCCGTCTCGTCGTGGAGGTTCGCGGCGACGGCGACGCCACGAACATGTGGGGTCCCTACGGCGGCGCCGGCTGGCGCGCCCACGATCCCGTGGTCAACGCCGCCAAACTGCGTGGCCAGAACCTCTACATCAGCAACGCCGGCGGCCTGCCCGGACAGTACGACAATCCGCGCTACGTGAAGGACCTCGACACCCTGGCCGACCAGATCGTCGTCGGTGGTGTGATCGAGGGTGCCACGCTGGGGTGCACCGTCCAGCTTCTCAATCGTCTCGGTCAGCTGAACATCCCGGCGACCGTGGACCTCCCGCCGGCCGGGACCCACTCATGGCTCTACTGGCAGGACCAGTTGCACCGTTCGTGGCCGTTCTACGAGCGCGCGCTGCGATAGCTCTCGAGCCCGTCGATCCGGGTCGGTCCGACATCGGTGAAACGTCCGTCGCGCAGCTCGACTCGCCGGTCGGCGAGTTCGAGCACCCGACGGTCGTGGGTGATGAGAAGCGTCGTCCGAGTGGACGCGACCCCCGCGAGGGTTTCGAGGATCTCGTCCACGGTGTCGTCGTCGAGGCCCGTGGTCGGTTCGTCGAGGACGAGCAGCGGCCGGTTCCGGAGGACCGTGCGAGCCAGCGCGATCCGTTGTCGCTGACCGCCGGACAGGTTCTCTCCGCGTTCGACGACCTCGGCGTCGAGGCCACCGCTCATCCTCGCGATGAAGTCGGCCGCACCCGCGGTCCGCGCCGCGGCGGCGATGTCGGCCCGCGTGGCCGATCCGGAGCCGAAGCTGATGTTCTCGGCGATCGTGCCGCGCATGAGGGCCGGCCGCTGGTGCAGCACCGACATGTGCGCCCGCAATCCGGCCACGTCGAGCTCGCGGATGTCCTTACCGTTCAACCGGATCGTGCCCGCATCGGGGTCGTACAGACGCAGCAGCAGGTAGGCCAGGGTGCTCTTGCCCGTCCCGCTGGGACCGGTGATCGCCACGGTCTCCCCCGCGCGGATCTCCAAGTGGGCGTCCTCGAAGACCCGGGATCCGTTGTCCGGGTATGTAAAAGACACTCCGCTCAGCACCAGACTCGCCGGGCTGGATGACAAGCCTGAGCATCCCGCGGCGAGAGTCGGCTCGGTGACCCGGGTTTCGATCACACCGGCTTCGGCGGCCCCCACCGGTGCGTCGAGGACCTGGGCCACCCGTTCGGCGCTCGCGGTCGCGGAGGTAACCTCGACGGCCAGGCCACCCAGCGTCTGGATCTGCGGGTAGAGGTACCCGAGATAACCGGTCAGGGCGATGAGGGTGCCCAATTGCGCATCGCCGCCCGAGATCTGCCACGCCCCGAATGCGATGACCGCGATCATGCACAGCACCTCGACGACGGTGACCGCCTCCGCGAACGCCGCGTCCGCTCGCAACTCCGACATCCGGGCGTCCCGCCATCGTCGGCTCTGGTCCCCGACGCGGCGCCGATGACTCGATGTCTGATTGTCGGCCTGTAGCGCCAGCATGTTGCCGATCCCCTCGGCGACGAGCGAACTGATCTGCCCGGCGGCCTCCCGTTCCCGACGCGAGGCACGTTTCACCGCGCCACCGAATCGTCGCGCGATCAGCCAGAGCAGCGGCGCGAGGATCGCCGCGATCAGGGCGAGCTGCCAGTTCGTCACGAACGCGGCGAGCCCGTAGACGATCACGCTCACCGCGGCGACGACGCCGGCCACCACTCCCGACGACAACAGGCTGTCGATCGCCTCGACGTCGCCGGTGTTGCGCGACACCAGGTCCCCGCCTCCGAACCTGCTCCGCACATGCGGTGCGAGCCGCTGGGTGTGCGCATACAACTGATCGCGGAGGCGCAGGAGAACCGTCTCGGTGACGTCTCCGGTGAGAACTCCACCGGCATACGACGAGACCGCACCGAGCAACGACACCCCGACCCAGACCATCATCGGCGTTCCGAGCGCGCTCAGGTCGCCGGCCACGAGCACATCGTCGACGATGTGGCCGAACAGCGCGACGGTGACCACCGTGGTGCCGACCTGCACGAGGTGCGCGATGACGGCGACGGCAAGTCGCCACCGTAAGCCGGTGAGCAACGGCGCGAACTGACGTATGGTCGCCGGCACGGACAGCGCGGATGGCCGGGCACCGGACGCCGGCACACGTGCTGCCGATTCCTCCGCTGACAGATCGTCAGCGGTTCTCGATTCGGTCGCGGTGCACACTTCTCTTCTCGCTCCTCACCGGCGGGATGGCACCGCCGCGACCGAGACTACGACCGATGACCGATGAAAACCCAAGCGAGACGGCCGGTTACAGGAGACTCACAGCGACACCGCAGCGGCCTGACAACACAACACCGCGGGGCGGGAACCCGTTCGGATTCCCGCCCCGCGGTGTGGAAGTGAGTCGATCAGCCGAGGCTGAACGGCTTGCCGTTGAGCGCCACGACACCCTTCACGGCGTCGGTGCTGACGGTCACCTGGATGAAGGCGCGAGCCGAGGCGTAGCCAGCGCAGCTCTCGACCTTGAACTGCTCCTGGCTGTAGACAACGCCACCCTTCTGCCCCGCAAAGGTGTACGCGCTCAGGTTGTAGTCCGAGTACGAGGTGTCCGACCCGGAGGTCTCGCTGATGAGCCACTGACGCTTCACCTCGCCCGGCCCGAGCGACACGCCGCCGCCGAAGAGGTTGTCGTCATCGTCAATCGGCGTGAGGCCTGCACCCGCAGTGACGTTACCCGGATTAGAGTAGTCAATGCCGGCCTCTGCACCAGGAACCTGGGCCTCGCCACCTCCGAAGTGGACCTGGCAGCCGACGTCGTAGCCAACCTTGATGGAGCCACCTTCGGCCTTACCGCCCACTGTCACGCGAACCTTGCCCGACAGCCAGCCCTCACGGGTGGTGGGGACGTTGCTGATCGGACGCTGGACGCTGACGAACTCATCGAACAGCTGGACGGTGACGGGCGTGCCGTCGACCAGAGTCTTGGTGATGGTACCGCCCGGCAGCGGGCCGGCGGTGGCGCCACCGGCGCCGAGGCTGGTGAGGCCCATCGCGACGGCACCGGTGATACCGGCCGCCGCAACCACGCGACGCGTGATGTTCTTCTTCATGATTCCCCTTCGTGGAATATCGATCTGCTCAGGGCAGATAAGTCAGGTAGAGCTTGTTATCTGCGCCCGGATCAACCGATGGTGAAGGGCTTGCCGTACAGAGTGGACTGGATGAGAGTGCCCTCGCCGCTCAATTTGCCGTCGTCGGTGCTGTAACCCTTGGCGCCGATGACCTTGGCCACCGATCGAGCCGAGGCGAAGCCACCGCACTGGTTGAGGTTGAACGACAGCTGCGACAGCTGAATCGCGGCGACTCCCGAGTCGGAGAAGTCCTTGTCGGTGAGGTCGACGACGGCGACCTGCCCCGGAGCGAGGGGAAGACTCAACGAGCCGGACAACGTGGCAGCAGACAGGCTGATCACGCCACCCAAATCGAGCGTGATGCCGCTGACGTCGACCTGGCAGCCGACGATGTACTTGACGGCGAGCTTGCCACCGACGCCGGCAGATGCCTTGGCGGTGTAGGTACCCGAGATCACGAAACCACGCGACGCGGGGTTGTTCGCCACGGTGGGGATCGGGTAGGCGTTCTCGCCGGTCCGCCACGTCTGGATGGACTCGCCGTCGATGCCGGTGGCGTTCTTGTATCCGTTCGGCAGCGGCGCACCTGCCGCTTCGCCGACGCCCATGCCGGCCAGGCCCACGACCGCGGCCGAGGCGATCGCGACCGCGCCCGCGGCGCGGCGCAGCCCAAGCTTGCTGAACTTGCTCATTCGTTCCCTCTCACAGGATTCGGCTGTTACCCCGCGGAATGCACTCACACCCGCAAGTCATGACCCTCGACGTTCGATGGGCTTCCACACAGTTACCACTAAGCGTGCTCTTACGCATGTCTTAGCTGTCGTTAAGAATCCATCGAATTCCTGGTCGTTGCTGCGTTGCCTTCGCAGACAGATCGCAGGACTACCCCCGGTCCCCGACTCTGGGGACCGGCGTGTCGTCGAGCCGAACGTTATCGGAGCGGTCTCAAGTGGGGCAACAGGAGGACTCGAGCGTGTCACGAACAGGCCACGCACCATAGTGAATGTTCAATCCGCCAGCGATAGAACACCGAAAGTTAACGACAGGAAAACACGCTGCTGTGCATACGTGCCAAGAGCCGCCCGTCAGCCGTGGTGAGGCGGCCGCTGGGCTTCGAACCATTCCTTAGAACGCCCTGTGTGATGTTCGTCACTATCGTCTGAAGTCAGTTCAGGGAGGTCGTCTCCGAACACCGCATCGAGTCGACGACGCCGCGCAGCTCGGTGCTGCGCGGCGTCATCATCGCTGCTCATCGCGGATTTTTCAGGGCCTGAAGGCTCGGTCGTCATCGGGTCAGACGTCCAGAAGCAGGGGATTTGTCACGGGTTAACCTGGGATTTTCTTCGCATTGCTGAACAGATTTTTCAGCCAGAAACGGGCGCTTGAAAGCGACCTGCTCAGAACTCGCTGATCGCTTCGATCACGTGTTTGGCGAGGGGTGCCGCGGTCGCCATGCCGTCGCGCACGGCCGCTCGCGAGTTCGCCAGGTTCACCACGAGCGTCTGTCCACTGATTCCAGCCAGCCCGCGCGAAAGTCCGCCGTCGGTGGCTCCCGCGGCGAGACCGGAGCTGCGGACTGCCTCTTCGATACCGCGCAGACGTCGATCCAGGAGGGGTTCGGTGGCCTCGGGCGTCACATCCCGGGCGCCGACGCCCACCCCGCCCACCGACACCACGAGGTCCACTCCACCGATCACCGCGGTGTTGAGCGCGTTGCGGATCTCCACCTCGTCCCCGGAGACGACCACGGCGGCGTCGACGTGGAATCCGGCCTCGGCCAGCAACTCGCTCACGAGGGGGCCGAGTAGACGCTGATCTTCGCCATGAGCCGCCTCGTCGTCGACCACGACGACCAGCGCCCGGCCGATCTCTTCACCCTGTGGGCGATGTGTGGCCTGCTCGTGCCGCGCGACGAATTCACGCGCCGCGGCGTCGGCGGCGACCACGTCCGCGGGGTCGACCGGACCCGGACCGCCCGCGAGACGGACGTTGAGTGCGTTCTCGTCGAGGTCGGTCTCGGCGGAGACGGCGGTGTTACCCGGTGTGCGCGAAGCGGCGTCGGACATGACAGGCCCTTTCTATGGGTGTGACCGTCGAAACGGTTGTTCGTGCTGCGCTGCGCCCGGGTGGACGTCGGTGCAGCCTCCTCGATGCAGTTGTTCGGCCGGCGGACGCGATTCCGCCGGTTGTCGCCGGTCAGCCGACCTCGAGCGTCCCGAGCTTCACCTGTGCGGTCTTGGTCGCTCCGTTGTCCACGTAGGTGACGGTGACCGTGTCGCCCGGGGCGTGCGACCGGACCGCGGCCACGAGGGCGTCCCCGGAGGAGATGACGCGGTCGTCCACCTTGGTGATGACCGCGTCGTCGGGGATGCCCGCGCTTGCCGCCGGGCCGCCGGGAGTCACCGCGGTGACGACGGCACCCGGCGCGTCGGATGCTCCGCTCGGCCGCACCGACACCCCGATGTTGGCGTGGCTGGCCTTGCCGGTCGATTCGAGCTCCCTGGCCACTCGGATGGCCTGGTCGATCGGGATCGCGAACCCGAGTCCGATGCTGCCACCGGCCTGTTGCTCGGCACCGCCGAGGGTGGCGATGGCGGTGTTGATCCCGATCAGGGCGCCACGTGCGTTCACGAGTGCACCGCCGGAGTTGCCCGGGTTGATCGCCGCGTCGGTCTGGATGGCGTCGATGACCGAGGTGGTGTTGGTTCCGGGGTCGCGCGAGGTCAGCACCGGTCGGTTGAGTGCGCTGATGATCCCGGTCGTGACGGTCCCCGCGAGCCCGAGCGGCGAGCCGATGGCGATCACGTCCTGTCCGACGGCAAGGTTGTTCGAGTTGCCGACGGTGATCGGTGTCAGGTCATCGCGGTCGACCTTGATGACCGCGATGTCGGAGATGGGGTCGGCGCCGAGGACTCGGGCCTCGGACCGGGAACCGTCGGCGAAGTTGACCGCGACCCTCGACGCCGGGCCGTCACCCCCCGCACTGACGACGTGGTTGTTCGTCATGATGACGCCGTCGTCGCTGAGGACGACACCCGAACCGGAGCCCATCGCGCCGCCGGACGCGACCTCGATGGAGACCACCGACGGGGTCACCCGCGCCGCGACCTCTTGGACGGAGCCGGCCGGCGCGGCGACCGGTGCGGTGTTGCTGTTGCCGGGATCGCCACCCAGCGGGCCGCTGCTGGTGCTGGAACCGCCGTCGGAATCGGCCAGGTTGTATCCGGCGACACCACCCGCGCCGCCCGCGACCAACGCCAGGACGAGTGCGCCCACACCCAGGGCGACGAGGCGTCCGCCACCCTTCTTCTTGGCGGGTGCGGCGGGCGACCCGTCCGCGCCCTGGCCTCCGAAGCCGGGCTGGGAGCCGGGCTGTGCACCGAACGGGGTCGGACCCGATTGTCCGTATGCGGGGCCCGGGCCGTACTGACCCTGCGGCGGGAACGGACTCGTGCCGGGCCGGCCGTAGGGCGATGTCGGCGCAGTGCCGCCCGGGTAGCCGTGCTGGCCGCCCGGCGCGGGGAAGGACCCGGACGGCGGACCGTAGGAACCGCCCGGTGACGACTCGTTCCCGGGTGCCGCGCGGTGGCCCCCGCCCGGCTGGCCCCCACCGTGTTGACCCCCACCGTGTTGACCACCGCCCTGTTGACCGCCCCCGTAGGAACCGTCACCATGCGAACCGCCAGTCGTCATCTTCGTCTCTTCCTCGTCGGTCCGGCCATGGGCTCGTCTCATGGCCGGTGCTGCTCTGTGTTCCGATGGGCGGGCCGGGACCGATCACCTCGGCCGCTCACCCGAACTGCGCCTTCGGTCAACCCTAGTGGTCGCACCGGGTGAGTACATTGCCGTTCGCTGTCGCCTGCAACTGCGCGTCGGCTCCGATGTCACCCGCTTCTCCTCTACTGACGAATCACCTGCGGGGATGGTTCCGCTGCAGTTGCCCGGCCCGGCAGGGTCATCCGGATCAGCGCTCCCCCGAGCGGGGAGGTGTCGGCCACCACGGTGCCGCCGTGTCGTTCGACCACGTGACGCACGATCGCCAGTCCCAGGCCCGATCCCGGCATCGACCGCGACTGGGTCGACCGATAGAACCGCTCGAAGACGAGACCGCGGTCCTCCTCGGGGATTCCGGGGCCGGCGTCGGCCACGGTGAGCTGTGCGCTCGACATGCCGACCTGCGTGAGACCGACACGGACGGTCCGGCCCGGTGGACTCCACTTGGCCGCGTTGTCGAGCACGTTCAGCACCGCACGCGAGAGGCCGTGCGCCTCGCCGAACACGAACCACGAGGAGAGATCCACCTCGAACTCGACGTCGTTGCGGCGCCGTCGAACCCGTTCGAGGGCCTGTTCCACGACTTCGGCGAGGTCGACCTCCTCGTAGACCACCTCGGGAGCGTCCTCACGGGCGAGGTCGACGAGATCGCCCACCAGCGTGGACAATTCCTCGATCTGCGCGACCACGTCGGCGCGCAACTCGATCATGTCGTCCTCGGGCACCGCCCGGGCACCCGGCCGGCTCGCGGCGATCAGCAGCTCCAGATTGGTCCGCAACGAGGTCAACGGTGTTCGCAGTTCGTGCCCGGCATCGGCGACGAGACGCGCCTGCCGGTCCCGCGATTCGTCGAGCGCACGCAGCATCGCGTTGAAGCTGGCGGTGAGCTTGGCCAATTCGTCGTTGCCGGTGACCGGGATCGGCGTCAGGTCGTTGGTTCGGGCGACCCGCTCGACGGCCCGGTTGAGCCGTGCCACCGGGCGTAACCCGGCGCGCGCCACGGTCGTGCCGGCCAGGGCCGCGAGCGCCACGCCGCCACAGCCGACCACGAAGAGCACCCAGGCCAGGCGTTTGAGCACCCGGTCGGTCTGGATGAGGCTCTGCGCCAGCACCAGGGTGTTGCCGTCGTCGAGTTTGCGTGTCAGGACGCGCTGGTTGCGCGTGGTGCGCAGACTCTGCTGTGTGGAACCGGGCACCGACGGCGATCGGACGATGCCGCGTTCCACGTCGTCGAACGGGACCTGGCCGATCAGGTACGTCTCGCCGCCGGGGGTCACCAGCGCGATGGAGATGTTCGTGGAGAACACCGTTCCGGCCACCAGCTGTTCGGGCTGCGAACGCAGCACCCCTGCCCGGGCGAGTGCCGCCATCCCGTCCGCGCGACTCTCCAGCTGCTGGTCGACGTCGTTGTACATCGCGCGGTAGACGACGAAGTAGGCAGCGGCCGCCATCAGGCTCACCGAGACCAGGACGACGGTCGCGGACAGGATCGTCACACGGGTGCGCAGCGACACCGCCCGCATCAGCGGCATCGGTGCCCGCATCTCCTTCTCATCGGATCCGTCACCGGCGCTGTGCCCCGTGAGCGCCCGGGTCAGACGGTCGCGGAGGAGATCCCACGCCTTCGGCGACGCGGAGTTCGACGACTTCCCCATCACTAGGGCGGCGTCTCCCGGAGGACATATCCGACACCGCGCACGGTGTGGATCAGTCGCGGCTCGCCGTCCGCCTCGGTCTTGCGCCGGAGATATCCGACGTAGACCTCGAGGGCGTTGCCCGACGTCGGGAAGTCGTATCCCCAGACCTCTTCGAGGATGCGGCTGCGCGACAGCACCCGACGCGGGTTGGCCATCAGCATCTCGAGGAGGGCGAACTCGGTGCGGGTCAGGCTGATCGACCGCTCGCCGCGGGTGACGTCGCGGGTGACGGGGTCGAGCGAGAGATCGGCGAAGGTCAGGGTCTCCGAATCCGCGTCGTCCTCGGGCGAGGCACGGCGCAGCAGCGCCCGCAACCGGGCGAGGAGTTCTTCGAGCGCGAACGGTTTGGGTAGGTAGTCGTCGGCCCCGGCGTCGAGACCCGACACCCGCTCGGACACCGAGTCGCGTGCGGTCAGCACCAGGATGGGAAGGTCGTCACCGGCGGAACGGAGCCGGCGGCACACCTCGAGCCCGTCGAGCCGGGGCATCATGACGTCGAGGATCACCACGTCAGGCCGGTCGGCCAGGATCTTCTCGAGTGCCTCGATGCCGTCGCCTGCGGTCTCGACGCTGTAGCCGTTGAAGGTGAGCGACCGTCGCAACGACTCCCGGACGGCCCGATCGTCATCGACCACGAGGATGCGCATGGATACAGTCTTATCCACCCCGGCTGAGATCCGGCTGAGCAACGCCGAAACCCGTCCGTTCACGTGACGGTGTCGGCGCTCACCTGCGGTTCTCACGACCTTTCACACCCGGGACCGAGTCCTGTGAGGTCAAGTTGATGGATGCGTAACGCCGGGCTACGGGTCGCGAAACATCGACCTCCGACGCTGGACCCGTGACCATCCCCGCCCCGACTCGATCCGTCGTGTCCCGATCGGTGATGTCGCTGTGCGCCTATTGCGGTGTCGGATGCGGCATGGAGATGAAGCTCGACGACGACTCCGACCGGGTCACCAAGACCGTCGGACGATCCGATCATCCGACGAACTTCGGGCGCCTGTGCACCAAGGGATCGACCACCGCGGACATGCTCGCGGCCGGTGGGCGGCTGTCGACTCCCCTCGTCCGGGACGACCGCGGCGGTCAGCTCCGGCCCGCCGAGCTCGACGCCGTCATCACCGACACCGCTCGGCGCCTGCGCACCGTCGTCGACGAGCACGGGCCTGACGCGGTGGCCCTGTACGTCTCGGGTCAGATGTCCCTGGAGGCGCAGTACCTGGCGAACAAACTGGCCAAGGGGTTCCTGCGCACCAACCAGATCGAGTCCAACTCGCGGCTCTGCATGGCCAGCGCCGGGACGGGGTACAAGCTGTCGCTGGGGTCCGACGGGCCGCCCGGGTCGTATCAGGACTTCGATCACGCCGACGTCTTCCTCGTCATCGGCGCCAACATGGCCGACTGTCACCCGATCCTGTTCCTGCGCATGATGGACCGGGTCAAGGCCGGGGCCAAGCTGATCGTCGTCGACCCGCGACGCACCGCGACCGCCGACAAAGCCGACCTGTTCCTGCAGATCCGGGCCGGTACCGATCTCGCCTTCCTCAACGGATTGCTGCATCTGCTGATCGAGAACGGCCACACCGACGAGGATTTCATCGCGTCCTTCACCGACGGCTTCGACCAGATACCCGAGTTCGCCGCGCAGTACCCGCCCGACGTCGTCGAGTCGATAACCGGCATCCCGGCATCGGACCTGCGGGCCGCCGCCGAGCTCATCGGGAGCGCACCCAACTGGATGAGCTGCTGGACGATGGGCCTCAACCAGTCCACCCACGGGACGTGGAACACCAACGCGCTCATCAACCTCCACCTCGCCACCGGCGCGATCTGCCGCCTCGGCAGCGGGCCGTTCTCGCTGACCGGACAGCCGAATGCCATGGGCGGCCGCGAGATGGGTTACATGGGTCCTGGCCTACCCGGCCAGCGCGCCGTGGTGTCCGCGGCCGATCGTGAATACGTCGAGGACATCTGGGGCGTCCCGGCCGGGACGCTGCGCGCCGACGTCGGTGCCGGCACCATCGACATGTTCCGGCGAATGGCCGACGGCGAGATCAAGGCGTGCTGGATCATCTGCACCAATCCCGTTGCCTCGGTGGCCAATCGAAAGACGGTCATCGAGGGTCTCGAACGCGCCGACCTCGTGATCACCCAGGACACCTTCGTCGAGACCGAGACCAACCAGTACGCCGACGTAGTTCTCCCCGCGACGCTGTGGTCGGAATCGACCGGTGTGATGGTCAATTCCGAACGCAACCTCACCCTGTTCGAACCCGCGCTCGACGCACCCGGACAGGCGATCCCGGACTGGCAGATGATCGCACGCATCGCCGCCGAGATGGGATATGCCGACGCCTTCGACTATTCGAGCGCCGAGGAGGTCTTCGAGGAGATCAAGCGGTTCGCGAACCCGAACACCGGTTACGACCTGCGCGGGGTCACCTACGACCGGCTGCGCCGGACGCCCATGCAGTGGCCGTGCCCACCGGCGTCCGACGACGAACCCGATCCGGCCGACACCGGCGCCCGCAACCCGATCCGGTATCTCAACGACGGTCGCAGCCAGACCCTGCACCGCCTCGACGACGGAACTGTGCCGCGCCTGGCCTTCGCCACCGCCACCCGCCGCGCGCAGTTCTTCGCCCGTCCCCACATCGACGCGGCCGAGATGCCCGACGACGACTATCCGTTCCTGCTCAACACGGGCCGGTTGCCCCATCAGTGGCACACCATGACCAAGACCGGACGGGTGGCCAAGCTCAACAAACTGAATCCGGAGCCCTTCGTCGAGATACACCCGGATGACGCCGCCCGGCTGAGCATCACGGCCGAGGACAAGGTCGAGGTCGCGTCGCGGCGGGGCCGGGCGGTACTCCCCGCACGGATCTCCGACCGCGTCCGGCCCGGCAACTGCTTCGTCCCGTTCCACTGGAACGACGTCTTCGGTGAGCACCTCGCGATCAACGCCGTGACCTCGGATGCGGTGGACCCGCTGTCGCAGCAACCGGAGCTGAAGGTGTGCGCGGTGACCCTGATCCGGGTTCCGGGTGCGCGCGGGAACACCGACGTGGTGCCGGCCGCCGCCGCCGGGTCGACGACACTCGCTCAGGCACTGGGGGTTTCCGACGTGGCGGCGCCCGCGATGACCCCGGCCGAGCGGCTCTACCTCGCCGGGTTGGCTGCCGGGGTGGGTGCGTCTCCCTCGGGCATTCCGGTCCTTCCGGCCGATGCGCCACTGGGCGCCGAGCTCCGCATCTGGGCGTCGGGCGTACTCGCAGGCCTGTACTCCCGCGGCACGACGGCAACCGATGCGGGCCTCCCCCACGACGATTCGTCACCGTCCGAACCCGGAACCGACACCGTGACCGTGCTGTGGGCCTCGCAGATGGGCAACGCCGAAGAGCTCGCCGTGGAAACGGCCGAACGGGTGAAGGCCAGTGGGCTCCGGGTGGATGCCCGGTCCATGGACGACGTGGAGGTCGGCGAGCTGAAGGGCACAGCTCTGTTCGTCACCTCGACCACCGGGGACGGTGACCCACCGGACAACGGCACGTCCTTCTGGGACGCCCTGAATTCCGAGGATGCACCCGACCTGTCCGGGGTGGACTACGCGGTGCTGGCGCTCGGCGACTCCAACTACGATGACTTCTGCGGGCACGGACGCAAACTCGACACACGCATCGGCGAACTGGGAGGTCGGCGACTGCTCGAGCGTGTCGACTGCGAACCCGACTTCGAGGAGACGGCGGGCGGTTGGCTGACCGAGGTCATCCGCGCGATCAGCATGTCGAACCGGGCACCCACCTCCGGGATGACCGACGACCGGGTGACCGTGGTCAGCGAGCCGGCCGACTCCGCAGCGGCACCGTCGGTGCGTTCCGCGCCGGCCTACTCGCGTAAGAAGCCGCTGCTCACCTCGCTCGTGCGGAACGTCAAGCTCAACGCCGAGGGGTCCGGGAAAGACGTGCGCAACTTCGGGTTCCGACTCCCCGCGGACACCCTGTCCTATCAGGCCGGTGACGCACTGGGCGTGTGGCCGCGCAACGATCCGGCACTCGTCGGGGAGTTCCTCGAGCGCACCGGCCTCGACGCCGACGCGTCGGTGACCGTGGCGGGTGAGGACCTACCCCTGCACGCGGCCCTGGGCGAGCGGATCGAGTTCGCCCGCGTGACACCCGATCTCGTCCGCTTCGTCGCCGACCGTTCCGACTCCGCCGACCTCAAGACCCTCATCGCCGCCGGGAACAAGCAGCAGTTCAACGAGTGGGCATGGGGACGACAGTCGGTGGACGTCCTGGCCGATCATCCCGTCTCCGCGGACGTCGAGGAATGGATGCACGTCCTCAAGCCGATGGTGCCGCGGTCGTATTCGATCTCGTCGAGCCCGCTGGAGAGTCCCGACGAAGTGCAGCTGACGGTGTCGGCGGTGCGGTACAACCGGTTCGGGACGCCGCGGGGTGGTGTCTGTTCGACCTTCCTCGCCGACCGTGCCGACGACGAGGTCGGTGTCTTCGTCACCTCCACCACCCACTTCCGGCCGCCGGCCGATCCCGACACGCCGATGATCATGATCGGCCCCGGCACCGGCATCGCCCCGTTCCGCGGGTTCCTGCGCGAACGGGAGGCACTGGGACACAACGGGAAGAACTGGTTGTTCTTCGGCGAGCAGTACTCGGCCACCGACTTCTACTATCGCGACGAGCTGACGACCATGCTCGGCGACGGACTGCTGACCCGCCTCGACGTCGCGTTCTCCCGCGACCAGGACCGCAAGATCTACGTCCAGGACCGCATGCGCGAGCACGGCGAAGAGCTCTACCAGTGGTTGCACGACGGCGCGCACGTGTACGTCTGCGGGGACGCGACGCGGATGGCCAAGGACGTCGATGCCGCACTGAAAGGCATTGTCGCGCAGTATGGTCGGCGCTCCCCCGCGAGTGCCGAGTCGTACGTCAAGGCACTCGCGGCCGACAAGCGGTACGTGCGGGACGTGTACTGACGGCCGTCCCACCGCTCGCTGCACCCCACATGCTCCCTGAGGTGCGATAGCGACGAGCCCCGAAGGGCACCGCAACCCGACGCCCACAAACCCGCGACCTGCCCACCAAGCACCGCACCCCACATGCTCCCTGAGGTGCGAGGAGCGAAAGCGACGAGCCACGAAGGGCGCCGCAACTCAGCTACTCTTGTCCACAACCAGTTGAGCCGGGAGCAGCTTGTCCACATGCGACATCGGTAGACGTGACAGCGCAGCGACATCATCGATGATGATGCGATGGCATGGGTGTACATCCTCGAGTGCGCGGACGGAAAATATTACGTCGGAAGCACACGCGACCTCGACAACCGGTTACGTCAGCACAGCTCCGCACAGGTGGGTTTCACGGCTCGCCGTCGGCCGGTGTCGCTGGCGTGGTCAGTCGAATTGTCACTCGACGATGCCTACGCGATCGAGCGACGGATCCACGGCTGGTCTCGAGCAAAGAAGAAAGCATTGATCGACGGTGACATCGATCTGCTTCGCAGCCGCGCCAGCCGTCGGAGCGGACGCCCGCGCGACCCCGGCGTCGTAGCTTGACAGTTCCTGCGCAGAAGTTGTTCGGCGTGGTCGCCAGCCCTTCGAGGCTCGTCGCTATCGCTCCTCGCACCTCAGGGAGCAATGGCTGCGGCCACTACCGCTCCTCACACCTCAGGGAGCAATGGCTGCGGCCACTACCGCTCCTCGCACCTCAGGGAGCAATGGTTGCGGCCGCTATTGCTCCTCGCACCCCTAGGGAGCTCGACGCTCCCTAGGGCCAGATCACGATCTCGCCGTCCCGGTCCTCGACCCGGTAGACACCGACCGAACCGACGTCGTCCGACGTGCACCGACCGTCGGCGAGGCCGAAGGCGTACTGGTGCAACGGACAGACGACCTTGCCGAGGTCGAATTGCCCATCGGCCAGCGGCCCCCCGCGGTGAGGGCAGACGGCGTCGGTGGCTCGCAGCGTCCCGTCGGTCAACCGGAACACCGCGATCTGTTTGTCCTGCACCGCATATGCTCGACTCTCACCGAGCTGCAGATCCTCCATGGGGCCCACGACGACCCCGGCGCCCACCGACACGCTGGTCATCGAACCGGCACCTGGGGCAGCGGCAGCAACGGCAGCGCCGACGTGAACTGCGCGGGCGATTTCGGCTCGGCGCGATCGAGCCACGGATCGACATAGGCCTCGACCGCGGCGTCGATCCCCTCCTGCAGACCGGCGACCAGTCCGTCACGATCGTCGACGATGATCGCGCGGAGTTCCTCGATGCCGATGCGGGGGACGAACGCGTACGTCCGCTCCAGCCACTTGCCCTGCTCTCGGTAGTACTGGATGAAGATCCCGCACAACCGGATCACCTCATCAGCCGAGTCGACCGTCGCCAGGAGGTCACCCTTGCGGATGTGGGCGCCGGCGGCGCCACCGACGTAGATCTCCCACTTGCCGTCGCCGATCGCGACCACGCCGAAGTCCTTGCACAGCGCCTCGGCACAATTGCGCGGACACCCGGTCACCGCGAGTTTGAGCTTCGCCGGCGACTCCAGGCCCTGATAGCGCGTCTCGATGTCGATGCCGAGTTGCGTCGAATCGCCGAGTCCGAAACGGCAGTAGTCGGTACCCACACAGGTTTTCACGGTCCGGAAACTCTTGCCGTAGGCGTACCCCGACGGCATGCCGAGATCCTCCCAGACCTTGGGCAGGTCTTCCTTCTTCACACCGAGGAGGTCCAGTCGCTGCCCACCGGTCGCCTTGATCATCGGGATCGAGTACTTCTCGGCGACGTCGGCGATCTTGCGCAATTGATCGGGTGAGGTCACCCCGCCCTTCATCTGTGGCACCACCGAGAACGTGCCGTCGCGCTGGATGTTGGCGTGCACTCGGTCATTGACGAACAGGGCGCCGGGTTCACGCTTCCAGTCCGAACCCCAGATGATCCGCAACAGCGACGCGAGCGGCATCTTGGCCGTGGCGTCTTCGCCGCCGGGTGCGAGTTTGTCGAACACCTCACTGACCGACCGCAGGTTCTGTCGTCGAATGGCATCGATGAGTTCGGGTTTCGTCAACGGGATCGCCGGGACGTACCAGTCCGCGGACGCGTCGGCGGTGAGCGCGTCGCCCGCGGCCAGTTCGACGATGTCGGCGACGAGGCCCTTGCACGACCCACAGCCCTTGCCGGCGCGGGTCTTCGCACACACGTCGCCCACGCTCGTGCATCCCGAGGCCACGCAGGCCACAATGTCACCCTTGGTGACGCCGTTGCAGTTGCACACCTGCACATCGTCGGAGAGCTCGGCCGCGCCGGTCTCGGCGCTCGGTGTCCCCATGTCGAACAGCATGGAGATGCGTTCGTCCGGAAGCGGAACCTTCTCGTCGAAGGCCTGGGTGAGGAAGTTGGCCTTCGAGATGTCACCCAGCAGCATGGCGCCGATCAGCTTGTTGTCGCGGACCACCACGCTCTTGTAGACACCGTTGCGCGGTTCGTAGAACTGGACGAACTCGTCGTCCTCGCGTTCGGGACCCTTGACGCCCATCGCGGCGACGTCGACGCCGGCGACCTTCAGCTTCGTTGTCAACCGCGAACCATGGTACTCAGCACGAGGATTCGCCCCGGTCAACACGTCGGCGAGGACCACGGCCTGCTCCCACAGCGGCGCCACGAGTCCGTACAGCTCACTGCGATGTTGCGCGCATTCGCCGACCGAATAGATGAATGCCTCGTCCTCACATCGCATCTGGTCGTCGACCACGATACCGCGCTCGACGACCAACCCGGCACTGCGCGCGATCTCGACGTTCGGCCGGATGCCGGCGGTCACCACGATCATGTCCGCCGGTAACGACTCTCCGTCGGTGAACCCGACACCGGCCACCGTGCCGTCGTCGTTGCGCAGTACCGACGTCGTCCGCTTCCCGGTGTGCACGCCCACGCCGAGGGATTCGATCTTGTTGCGCAGCACCTTTCCACCACGCTCGTCGAGCTGCTGGTTCATGAGGTGCCCGGGCGAGTGGACCACGTCGACGGCCACCCCCTGCGTCTGCAGCCCGTACGCGGCCTCCAGTCCGAGCAGGCCACCGCCGATCACCACCGCACGCATGTGGTCACGCGACACCGCCATCTGCAGCATGCCGTTCGTGTCCTCGATGGTGCGGAACCCGAACACCCCCCGCGCCAGTTTGCCGTCGGGCTCTCGCAATCCATCCATGTTCGGGAAGAACGTATGGGATCCGGTCGCGATGATCAGCACGTCGAATTCGATGACCCGGCCACTGGCACAGGTCACGGTCTTCGCGAACCGGTCGATCGATTCGGCGCGGTCGCCCGAGTAGAGCGTGACGTCGTTCTCCCGATACCAGGCCATCGGATTGAGCATGAGGTCGTCGTCGTCGACCGCGGTCTCACCGGACAGCACGTGGCTGAGCATGATCCGGTTGTAGTTGCCGTACGGCTCGTCGCCGATCATCGTGATGGTGAACTGGTCCCGGCCTCCCCGGGAGATGATCTCCTCCACGGTGCGCGCGCCGGCCATGCCGTTGCCGACGACGACCAGGCGCCGCTTCGCCGTCGTGGTGTCGTCCGGCATCAGAAGAGAACCATTCCGAAGTCGACGACGACCTCGCCGCTCGCCCCGTCCGGCGCGGCCAGCACAAGTTCGAGCGTGGAATCGGGGTCCACGTCCTCGACGACCCGCAGTGGCACGTTCACCGACGATCGCGCACCCATCGGGAACATCCGCATGGGTGCCCCGTCGCGCATCAAGGTGACGCAGATCAGTTCGTCGGAGCTGTTGCCGCCACGAAAGTACAAAGGCTGAGCAGTCATTCCCGAGGGAACGACAAAAGACAGCGAAGCGTCGATCGGTCCCGGCTTGGACAGCCCCGTCCCGGAGAACGCATGGACACCCTGCAGGAAGTGTGGAGTGCTCGACATTCCGCCACTATCCGCGAGGCGCATGAAATGCGACTTGCCTCGGTGTTACGGCGGCGTTGTCTGGTTCTCACCGAGCCCGCTCGACGAGGAGAGCGGACGACCCCGCACCCTGACCCGAGGCGAGCGCTCGGTGGTGGACCTCAGGTCCGACGCCACCCCGCTGCGCCCACCATCTCGGCGACCTGGGTGAACTTCACCCGGGGACGGCCCTGTTCGAGGCCACGGCGCCGTTCGTGACGGTCGATGGCACGCATCCCGCGATAGCCGATCACCGTACGGACGCGCTTGCGCACCAAGGCCCCGAACGCGCCGGGTGCACACTCGGTACGTCGGATACGTCCCGCCGCGGCGTCGGCGATGAAGTCCTCGACGGTCTGCGTCGCGCACGTCTTGTTGGCACCGATCCCGCCGCTGGGTCCGCGCTTGGCCCAGCCGAGCACGTAGCCGCCCGGGATGATCGCGCCCGTCTCGTCGACGAGCCGCCCGTCGACGTTGCTGAAGACACCGCGAGCGTCGTCGAAGGTGAGACCGGGGATCGGGGTGGAGCGGTAGCCGATCGAACGGACCACGAGATCGGTGGCGATGTGATGACGCCCTTCGCCGGTACGCACCGTGACGGACTCGACCTGCGAATCCCCGGTGATCTCTTCGGGCCTGCTGTGGAACAAGAACACGATCCGGCGACGATTCGGATCGGCCGGTACACGGAATCTCGAGAGCTCGGCACTCGAGGCGCCGTCGACGTCGTCGATCACCTCGACCTCGACACCCGGGATCTCCGACAGTGCACGGTATTCGGCCGCGGTGTAGGCCGCGGACGCCTGATCCCGACGACCCAGCAGTACCACTTCGTGTACGTTCTGCTCGGCGAGCAGGTCCAGCGCGCGGTCGGCGATGTCGGTGGTGGCCAACAGTTCCGGCGGAGACACCAGGATTCGCGCGACGTCGAGAGCGACATTGCCCGTACCGACGACCACGGCACGTCCCATCGCGGGGTCTTCGGCCGTTCCGCGGCGCAGCGGCGGCCCCGCATCGACGCCGGGCACTCCGTTGTACCAGGCCACCAGATCGGTGGCCGATGTCGAACCCGGCAGGTCTTCGCCCGGAATACCCAGTCGCCGTGACTCACTCGCGCCGACCGCGTAGAACACGGCGTCGAAGTGCTCGGCGAGCTCGGCCGGCGTGATCTCATCCGGGCCGTCGCCGACGGTCACATTGGTGAGCATCGTGACGCGAGGGTCGCGGTAGAGCAGGTCGAATCCGCGGAGCACTCCCTTGGTGCCCGGATGATCCGGGGCGACGCCGGCACGCACGAGCCCGCCCGGGGTCGGGAGTTTGTCGATCACGGTGACCCGCGCCTCGGTGCGGTCGAGCAGGGTGCGCAGCGCGTAACCGCCGGAGGGCCCGGTGCCGACCAGCGCGACGCGAAGTCCCGCATCGAGTTTCGGAACATCCGGATAGGTGACGGAGGACTCGGAGTCTTCGCCGATGGGCGCCCAGCCCGAACGGACGTCCGGGTTGTTCTTGTAGAAGTCCGCGTTGATGTCGACGAAGACCTTGTCGCGGGTGCCGAGTTTGTCCGCCGGGTAGATGGCGTCGACGGGACACGCATCGGCGCAGGCGCCGCAGTCGATGCAGGCCTCCGGGTCGATGTGCAGGATGTCGGAGCTGCCGAAGCCGCGCTCCTCCGGTGTCGGATGGATGCAGTTGACCGGACACACCGACACGCATGCCGCGTCACTGCAACACGATTGGGTGATGACGAACATCAGAGCATGTGCGCTTTCCGGTAGTACCGCATGGCGGGCTTGGTGAGCAGTCCGACCTCGTCGAGGAACTCCATGAGGTGGGCGCAGCTGCTGCGGATCATCGAATGGAAGTGTGAGTTGCTCCGCATCTCGCGGACTGCACGGTCGGCGTCGAGCCCGGCGTCCTCGAATGCCTTGCGCTGCACCAGGCTCGTGACGATGTAGTAGGCCCCGACCGAGACGGCGAATGCACTGAACTGGCGGCGGGCCCAGCTCACGCCCTGCAGCGAATCGCGAACCTCCTCGCGAGCGAACTTCATGTGGCGCGACTCTTCGAGGACGTGGATCTCGTTGACGGTGCGGATGAAGTCCAGCACCCGGTCGTCACGCATGCAGCCGCGCTGGAACACGTCCAGGACCTCTTCGGCCACCAGGATTCCGGCGTAGGCGACCTCGTTCTTCGCGGTCTGCATGAAGATCTTGCCGAGTCGCGAGACCTTCTTCGACGGCCGGTAGGAGGTGCCGACCATCTTCTCCGACGCCTTGGCGAACATCAGCGAGTGACGGCATTCGTCAGCGACCTCGGTGAGGGCGAACTGGAACTCCGAGCCGTGGTAGTCCCCGAGGTACTGGTCGCGGATCACCATCTCCTGGAGGATCATCTCGAACCAGATGCCGATGTTCATGATCGAGGCGAACTCGTGGCGCGTCACCGAGATGCGCTGTTCCTCGGTGAGCTCGTCCCAGTACTCGGTGCCGTACAGCGACGACCATTCCGGGCTGCAGCCGTACTTGGTCGGGTCCATCGGCCTGGACCAGTCGATCTCGGTCATCGCGTTACGAGAGAGCCGGGCAGCTGACGCCAGCAGTCGTGCGGACACCTCTTCGGTGCCCTCGTCACGCAGGCTGATGACATTCTCTGTGCGTTCCATCGCGGCGGTCATGGAGAACTCGCTTCCGGTCGTCGTCGATCGTGACAATGATCGATGTAATGACAATGCGTGTTGTCAAGATAGCACCGCTGTGTGACCGAGTAAACGAATCGGCGAATATACTCACCGGTAAGTTCGGCTCACAGGCCGATCGTCGCAGGTCATCGCGTCGGAGTTGTCCCGTTCATCGACTAGGAGTTCGCATGCCATCCATCTTCATCACCGGCGGCGCCGCCGGGATCGGTCTCGCCACCGCGGAGCGTTTCGGCCGTGAGGGCTGGACAGTCGGCGTCTACGACGTCGACGCCGATGCACTGGCGAAGGTGAAGGCAGATCATCCCGACTTCATCACCGGCACCATCGACGTCCGCGAGCCGGAGCAGTGGGCCGACGCCCTCGCGGAGTTCACCTCGCACACCGGCGGCACGCTCGACGTGCTCGACAACAACGCCGGCATCCTGCACGAGGGCCAGATCGACCACATCTCGCCGGATCAGATCAAGCGGCAGATCGACATCGATGCCCTCGGCGTCGCGCTCGGCGCCCAGGCCGCGTACCCCTACCTGAAGAAGACGCCGGGCGCGCACCTGGTGAACATCGGCTCGGCGTCGGCCATCTACGGCCAGCCCGGTATCGCGGTCTACTCGGCGACCAAGTTCTTCGTCGCCGGCCTCACCGAAGCGCTCGAGCTGGAGTGGGAGCATGACGACATCCGGGTGGTCAGCATCTGGCCGCTCTGGGCCAAGACCGCACTCGCGACCGGCGGCGCGAAGTCGACCAAGACCCTCGGCATCCGCATCACCCCCGAGCAGGTCGCCGACAAGATCTGGGAGTCGGTCCACCCGACCCGCCAGGACAAGCTGCTGCACCGCACCAGCTACTCCGTCGGCGCGCAGACCCTCGTCCTCCAGAACGCCGCCAAGTTCATCCCGAACTTCCTGAACCGGACCGTGAACAAGTACATCGCCCAGTAGACCCGAACCCGCAAACCCACCCTTTTTCTGTAAATTCACCCCGCTCGGACTCGGTGGGTTTGCGGAAAAAGGGTGGGTTTGTCGGTAGGTGGGTCCGGACGGGGCGTTTGTGCGTCTGACTCGTATGGACCTACCCACCGACCCGCACGGCCTGATCCTGCGCAGCGAAACCGCCGGCACCCTCATCAGCGACGAACAGCTGCGGCGCATGGTCAGCACCAAGACCCTCGCCCGGCTCTGGCCGGGCGCGATGGCCGACTTCACCGTGGTCAGCGAACTCCACGCCATCGAGAGGCACCGTCTGACCGTCATCGCTGCGGCAAGGGCGGGACGACCCGGTCGGATCTTCAGTCACGTGTCCTCGGCTGCCATGCACAGGTTGCCGATGCTGTGGCCCGACCTGTCGAAGGTTCATGTGACGTCGCCGAGAGTCGGGAAACGGGCCACGAACATCGTCAGACATCAGGCCATCGTCGATCCGCCGGACATCGAGGTCGTCGACGGGGTCACGGTGACATCCATCGAGCGCACGGCGTGTGATGTCGCCCGCCTGGGAACCAACCGGCAGGCCCTCGCGGTGCTCGATGCCGCGCTTCAGCGCGACGCCGATCCCGACCGGATGAGACAGATCCTCGACTCGTGCCGAGGGTTCAAAGGGGTCGAGATGCTTCGCCGCGCGCTGGCGCACGCGAACGCATCGTCGGAAAGTGTCGGCGAGTCCCTCAGTCGTGCAGTCATGCTCGAGTTTCCCGACCTACCGGTACCGCAACAACAGGTGAAGATCGTCGACGACCACGGCAGGTTCATCGCTCGCGTCGACTTCTTGCTGGCGAACAGGGTGATCGGCGAGTTCGACGGCATGGTCAAGTACAGCGGCGGCCTGGGCACCGAGCCCGCCTGGCAGACGGTGGTCAAGGAGAAGGCGCGTGAGGACAAGCTTCGCGCGCAGGGGTACATCGTCGTGCGGTGGACATGGCCGGACCTCGCCGACAAGGCGCGCTTCTACGCGCAGATCAAGAAGGCGCTTCGATTCGGCGGCATCGAGTGACCGGCAAACCCACCCCTTTTCCGCAAATCCACCGCGCTCGGACCGGGTGGGTTCACGGAAAAGGGGTGGGTTTACGGGGCGGTCAGCGTCGTGCGGTCGGGAGCCGCAAGGCGAACCGCAGACTCACCAGGCGCAGTCCGGTCGCGAGAACCGATCCGACGACGAGCCAGATCCAGTGCGGCGCGGACGTATAGGTGGCGCCGACCGCGACGATGGCGGCACCGAGCACCGCGGGCACGGCGTAGAGGTCGAACGGTTGGAGGAGGAGCGGGACCTCGTTGGCGATCACGTCGCGGAGCACCCCACCGCCGACCGCGGTGAGCAGACCGACGGTCGTCGCGGCAAAGGCACTCGCTCCGACGTCGAGGGCGATGCTCGCGCCGGTCGCGGCGAAGAGCCCCATCCCGAACGCGTCGAGCACCAGAATCGATCGGTGCAGCGCGGTGAATGCGGGATGGAAGAAGAAGACGACGAGGCCGGCGACGGTCGCGGTGACGATGGGACCCCATCCGTTGATCGACGCGGGCGGGGTGATGCCGAGCAGCACGTCGCGCAAGACGCCACCGCCGACACCGGTGAGCACGCCGACGGTGACGATCCCCCACATGTCGAAGTCCTTGCGGACCCCGAGCATGGCACCCGACGCCGCGAATACCGCGATACCCGCGAAGTTGAGCACGTCGAGCAGCACGGATCACCTCAGGATCAGGGACGGGGAAGACCGCCGGCACACGAATGACCGCCCCCGGTCGGACCGGAGGCGGTCATCGGTACGTCAATGCGGTGCCGGAACGGCGACCGGACGAGGCTAGCGACGATCCAGATCGATGAGACCGGCGCGGGCCGCCTTGACCAGACGACGCGGAATCCGCACGGGGACGCCGTTCACCTTCTCTTCTTGCAGTGCGGGGTTTTCCGCCTTCCACTGCGAACGACGGCTACGGGTGTTCGCCCGCGACATCCGGCGCTTCGGTACAGCCATGGTTGAGCCCTTCTCCTACTGTGGTCTGCGTGGCCGATGGTGACGCCATGCATCACTGGGTCGGCCCCATCAGTGCACCCCTCGACCCGACGCGGCCGTGGCACACAACCCGACCAGACTACCTGGCGGGGACGTCCAGCTCCAAATGGCCGATCCGGCGACATCCGTGAGCGCACTTCTCAGAGGTAACTCCACGGCGACTGCAGGTCGGTCAGCGCGATCACCAGCCAGTACGCGACCCAGACGACGATGATGAACGCACCGATGATGATCGCGGTCAGCGCAACACCGTCCCCGGTCTGCCTGCCGCCCGACGCCGCTATCTGTTTGCGTGCGACGATCCCGAGCACCAGCCCGATGAGGCCGCCGATCCCACTGCACAGTAGGCCCAGCAGCGAGGCGACGAGCGCTCCCACGGCCAGTGTGTTGGTCGACGAGCCGCCTGCGTCGTCGCCGGTTGTCTCGGCGGAGCGGGGTTCAGCGGATTCCGATCCAGGAGGGCGGCCCTCGCCGGGCGGCGTGAACTGCTGGCCTTGCCGGCCCGGGATCGGACCCTGAGGGGGTTGACCGTACCCCTGCGGTGGGCCGTACCCCGGTTGGCCGGAGCCGGGCTGCCCATGGCCCTGCGGTTGCCCGTAACCCTGCGCTCGGCCGTAACCCTGCGCTTGCCCGTGACCCTGACGTTGCCCGGGGCCCTGCGATTGCTGACCGTATCCCTGCGGTTGACCGAACCCCTGCTGCGGACCGTGGCCCTGCCGGGGAGGCGGTGGCGGCGCCTGCCCGGGTGGCGGTCCCGCCGGCGGCCGGGTCGAGATCACGCGCGTGGAGTCGTAACCCGACGGGGGCGGGCCACCGGGCCCGCGACCACCACCCGCCCCGGGAGCGCCTGTCCCCGGCGGCGGCGAAACCGGCTGCGCAGAGGGGGGATCCGAGGCAGGTCCGGTACGGATGACACGGGTGACGCCGTCGGCCGGACTGTGCGACTCGGGAATCTCCGTGTCGTCGGGTCCGGCCCCTGGCGTCGAGGTCACCGGTACGGAGTCCGGCTCGGCATCGGGGACGGCCGACTTCTGGGTCGGTTCCCACGGCGACGGGTCGGTTGCCGAGGCGTCCGACGGCGGGGTGGGTGATGAGGCCGGATCCGTCGGATCGCCACCTCCGGTCGGAGTGGTCATCAGGTGCCTTTCACGAGCTGTGCGCGCAGCGGGGCGACGCAGGGTGGATGCGTGCACGCACACCCGGCCGTGCATTCTGCACAGCCTAGTGAAAAGGGCTCCGAACTGGGCCGAAGTCGATGATCATGGCGCTCGATCGGCCCGATATTCGTTCAGTAGTAGTAGACGGAGTCCGTCGAATTGCCGGCCGCGATGATGACGATGAAGATGACCACCCACACGATCGCGCCCACGATGGCCAGCGCCCCGGTGATGATCCCGGCGAGCGCCATTCCCGATCCCGTCTGCGTATCACCGGTTTGTTCGACCTCGCGTCGGGCCATGAAGCCGAGGACCACCGCGGCGATGCCGACCGGGAACGAGATCAGGAAGCACGCGGCGAGCATGACCAGACCGACGATTCCCGAGATCAACGCCCCGATCGCCTTGCCGTTGGTGCTCTTCTGCGGCGCCGGGTATCCGTAACCGCCGCCGTAGGGTGCGGCGCCGTACGGATTCTGCGACCCGTAAGCGCTGCCGTAGGCGGGAGCCTGGCCGGCCTGGTACGGATCGTTGTACTGCCCGTAGGACCCGCCCGGGGGTTGCGCATAGGGATCCTGGCTCGGCGTCCCGTATCCCTGGTTGCCGGACGGCGATCCGTAGGGACTCTGGCCGTACTGGTCCTGGCCATAGGCACTCTGCCCGTACGGATTCTGACCGTAGGGATTCTGGCCGTAGGGGTCCGACGACGGGCCCGGCTGGTAGGTCTGGCCGTATTCGGTCGGCGCGTACTCCGGGGCGGCGCCCTGGCCCTGGTCACCCTTGCTGAGGTTGGGACCCGAGTTACCCGAAGAGCCCGAGCTCGGCACCGTCCCCCAGTCGTCCTGGCCCTGGCCCGAGCCCAGTCCCGGTGGATAACTCACGCACAACCCCCATGTAGATCCGACACGATGTGTTCACCAGCCTAACGACTAGACTCGACCGGTGTCTGGCGTCATCTCCGGCTTCACGGTGATCTTCATTGTAGTCGGGGTGGGTTACGTCCTCGGGCGCACGCGAGTCATCGGCGACCATGCCCACGAAGTCCTGTCCCGCCTGGTGTTCTTCGTCTTCACCCCGGCACTCCTGTTCCATTCGATGGTCACCTCCGACCTGTCGGTCATCTTCTCGGCGACGCTCGTGATCGCCGGTGGCAGCGCATTCCTCATGGGTGCCGTCTACGTGGTGATCGCCAGGCTCTGGCTCCGGCGCGCGGTCCCCGAACTCGTGATCGGCGGACTGTCGGCGTCGTACGTGAACAGCGTGAATCTCGGACTGCCGATCGCGATCTTCGTCCTCGACGACGCGTCGTTCATCGCTCCGCTGCTGCTGTTCCAGATCCTGATCTACTCACCGGTGGCACTGCTCGCGCTCGATCTCACCGCGCTCGACCGTGATTCGGGACGCTCACTGCTGAGGGACTCCCTCGTCGCCCCGATCACGAATCCGATCGTCGTCGGCGGACTCGCCGGTCTGGCGATCTCGCTGATCGGCTGGACGCCTCCGGCCGCGGTCATGTCTCCACTGAAGATGCTGGGTGATGCCTCGGTGCCGGCGGCCCTGCTCGCGTTCGGCTTGTCCCTGACCGGTGTGGCGGTGTTCAAGAAGGGACAGAGCCCGCGCCGCGACATCGCACTGGCGAGCATCCTGAAGATGGTCGCCATGCCGATCACCGTGTACGCCGTCGCCCGTTGGGGCTTCGGACAGACGGGCGAGGCGCTGTTCGCGCAGGTGGTCATCGCGGCGTTGCCCACCGCACAGAATGTCCTGGTGTACGCCACCCGTTATCGGCGCGGCCAGATCCTCGCCCGGGACACGGCATTGATCACGACGCTCGCGTCGATACCGACCATCATGGTCATCGCCCTCGTGCTGGCCTGAACGGTCAGACGTCCGGCTCGTCTCGGGACACGTATTTGACGTCGACGCCACCCATCAGCGCCAGTCCCGTCACCCGCACGACCGGTGCGCCGGGCCGGGATGCCTTCTGCGACCTACCGCTGAAACCGCCCATGATGCCCAGTCCCCCGATCTCGACGGTCACCCCGTCGGGCACCTTGATCTCGACGCCGCCCATGATCGCCACGCACTGCAGAGTGAGCACCGGCGCGGTGAACTCCACCTCGCGCAGATCGAGTTCGACCCCGCCCATGATGGCGGTGGCGGTGAGCTGATCGGCGACCACCGCGGTCCCCGACAACTCGCTGCCGGACATGATCGCCAATCGGTGGCGAACGGCCGGATCCCCGCTCCCGCCCGTGACGCGCGGCCCCGGGGACAGGCTGGCCGCGGGCATCGCGACGCCGAGCTGAGCCACCGGGAGGTCGTCGGTGAGGAGATCGAGGTCACCGAAAGTCTTGGCGAGCACCGCTTTTCCGGCACGCTCCTCGTATTCGGTCGGAGAGAGGCTGCCGTGCGCCATGGCGGCGGAGAGGATCTCGTGGACCAGTTCGCGGTCCGCGTCCGCGGCACGGAGCCGGGCTCGACGGTCGTCGGGAGTCGATGGTTCACCGGGTTGGGTCACGTCTGCAGACCCTAGTTGGCCGAGTCCGGCTGAACCACCCTGATCTTTCCCCCGGAGTCGACCCCGAGAGACGCTCATCTGCGATCTCGTTTCGACGACCCCTCTGCTCAACTACCCGACGAAAGATCCCGCCGAGCGGCATAATTCATCGCGTCCGGGCGGGACAGACAGCCGACCGGCGTACATCGGAGGCGAAGATGAACCAGCCCTACGATCCGGGCCAGCCCGGCGCCGGCCGGCCGGGACCGGAACCCTCGGGATACCAGCCGCCGTACGGCCAGCCGAATCCCCCGCAGTCGCCATTCCCGGACAGCGGGTACGCACCGTCGGGAGGCTTCGGACAACCCGGGTCATACGGCGGCTATCCACCGCCTCCTCCCCCGCGCAAGGACCGCGCCGGGATGCGACGGTGGGGCAAGATCCTGACCATGGTCGGCGTCCTGATCCTGGTCCTGTCGGTCGCGGTCGGAGTGGTCCTCGCAGTCGCCGGCATCGGCACTGTGGTCGACCAGGCGGACAAGGCGTTCGAGGTGAATCCGACCGCCGAGCAGTACTACGAAGCGGGCGACGAGTTCCAGTTGTTCAGTACCAGCGCCTCGAACGGCGTGCCGGGCTGTGAGATCACCGGCCCCGCCGCGCTGGCACCGGGAACGAACACGACGACCGAGTTCACCTTCGACGGTTCCGGAGTCGAGTCGTTCGACTCCTTCGAGGTCGTCGAATCCGGGACCTACTCGTTCCGATGCGATTCGCCCGCCGTCGTCGCATCGCTCGACGCGTCCGGCATCTTCAGCGGCGTCGGAGGTGTGCTGCTCGCGGTCCTCGGCGGCGGATTCGGCGGTCTGCTCGCGATCGTGGGCATCGTGCTCTGGATCATCGCCGGCCGGAAACCGAAGACGGTCTGACGGCCTCGACCCCGCGACCTCTCCGCTGAGCCGAGATCAGCCGCGGCGACGCCCCTTTCGGGCCCGAAGATAGTCGCCGACCACGGCGGCACCGAGACCGTCGACGTCCGGTGCCACGACGCGCCCGCCGATGCGGCGTGCGATCTGGTCCATGAAGTGCGCCAGCCCGGGATCCTCGCCGAGCCGGAAGAACGTGACCTGTGCGCCGATTCGCGCGACATGATCGAGTTCGCGGACCGTGAGCGCGATGGTCTGCGGGTGCGGCGGATAGAAGAAGAACGGCTCTCCGCTGGGATCGAGATGCGCGGTGGGCTCTCCGTCGGTGACCACCAGGACCACCGGCTGAGCATTCGGGAACCGTCGGAGGTGCCGCTGCGCGAGCAGCAACGCGTGGTGCAGGTTGGTGCCCTGTTCCATGCGCGGCTGCAGACCCGTCAGCTCCGCGATGTCGATCGAACGCGCATACCTACCGAAGGCGATGAGGTGCAGTTCGTCGCTGCGGAAACGGGTGGAGATCAGGTGATTCAGGGCGATCGCGGTGCGCTTCATCGGCGTCCACCGCCCCTCCATCTCCATCGAGAACGAGGTGTCGACGAGAAGCACGACCGCCGCCTGTGTACGGCTCTCGGTCTCCGAGACCTCGACGTCGCGGACATCGATGCGCACACCCGACCGCGCCATCTCCGAGGTCGCCAGAGACGGCTCGGTGGTCTCGGAGACGGTGCGCAGCACCGCATTCGAGACCGTTCGAGTGACATCCCAGGGATCGGTGTCGCCGAACTCCCACTCACGGGAGGCGCCGGTCGGTTCGCCCAGTAGTCCGGTCTGGCGGGTCTGGCGGTCGCCTCGACGCCCCGACAGCTGTTCGGCGATGTCCCGGAAGATCGACTGGCCGAGCTGGCGCATCGCCTTGGGACTCAGCCGCAGCTGACCATCGGCGGTGCGATCGAAGAATCCCTGTTCGGACAACGCCTTCTCGAGTTCGGCCAGCATCCGGGCGTCGACCGCCGCGTCGTCGCCGAGCAGCCTGGCGAGCGCATCGAGGTCGATGTCGTCCATCTGCGCGCCCGCGTACTGCTGTGACAACTGCTCGGAGAGTGCGTCGAGTTCGGAGATGTCGCGCAGCGCGGCGGCACCCTCACCGAGTCCCATCGGCTGATCGCCGGAGAACGACTGCGCGTCGTCCCAGTCGAGACCCGGTCGTGCCGCCCGAAGCTGCGAATCCATCTGTGCCAGTTGGTTCATGAGGTCGGGCGAACCGAAAGCCTGCTGGGCCAGCTGGTCCAGTTCGGCCCGTTGCTCGGGAGTCAGCGAGTTGTAGAACTGCTGCGCCGCGGCCGCCCGCTGCGCGAGGGAGTCGATCAGTTCCTCGGTGTTACGGGGGTTCTCCGGGAAGAACTCGCCGTGTGCGTCCATGAACTCGTCGAACGCCTCGGTGGTGTCCTCGCCCCGATTGTGCGCCTCGAGGAGCTTGTTCAGGTCCTTGAGCATCTCCGAGATGCGTTGCCGGTCCTGCTCGTTCGCGCCCTCGAGGGCTTCCTTCATCCCCGCGAAGCGCTGATCCAGCAGCTCCCGCCCGAGCAGGTCTTTGATCTTGTCGTAGTCCTCACGCGCCTGCGGACTGCGCCAGTTGTACTCCGACAGTTCCTCGACGGCCTGCGCGGTCGACGGCGGGAGACTCCCGATCTGCATCTCGGCGAACCGGGCGTCGTCGTCGAGGTCACGCGCCAGTTGCTTGCGCTCCTCGAGTACCGCGCGGTCGAGGAGTTCGCGGATCTCGGCGAACGTGCCGTCGAGATTGCGCTTCTTGAGGAGCTCCTGCCGACGGCGGTTGATCTGCTCGCGCAACTTGTCGAGCCCCCGCATGTCCGGCGTGCCGCGGCGCAGCAGTTCCCGCAGCGCCCGCTGCGGCGACGCTCCGGCCATGACGTCCTCGCCGATCGTCTCCAGCGCCTCGCGCAGGTCGACCGGAGGCGCGAGCGGATCGGGGCCGCCGCTGTAACGCTGGTAGCGCGAACGATGGAAGCTCTTGCGCGCCATGTGTTCTCCTAAACTTGTCGCGAAACCCTTCGTGGCTCGTCGCTATCGCTCCTCGCACCTCAGGGAGCGGGGACGGTTCCTGCGCTCCTCGACGCAGGGGCACTCAGCCGTAGACCGTCTGACCGCTCTCGTCGGCTTCCTTGCCGATCCGGCGGGCGAGGAAGAGCCCTTCGAGCGCGAGTTCGACGGCACTGGCGCGCTCCCCTTCGGTGTCGGCCTCGAGGCGCTCGGCGATCTGGTCGAGGACGCCGGCGGTGGCGTCCGGCGACGGGATGGAACCCAGCAGATCGGCGGCGCGCACCCGGTCACCGGTGACCACCGGCTCGCCGTT
This sequence comes from Gordonia sp. G4, assembly GCF_057770005.1. Classification (NCBI taxonomy): domain Bacteria; kingdom Bacillati; phylum Actinomycetota; class Actinomycetes; order Mycobacteriales; family Gordoniaceae; genus Gordonia; species Gordonia sp. G4. Next base: position 3,043,884 of record NZ_CM173442.1, on the reverse strand, counting down.
CTCGAGGGCGTCGACGAGCGGAGCCATGTCGATGCCACCGAGGTGGGCACGCACCGCGTCGGCGATGGACTTGCGCATCAGGTGCTCGAGGATCTCCAGTTCACGCCCCTCCTCGCCGGACTCGAACTCGATCTTGCCGCGGAGCACCTCGATCACCGACTCGAGATCGACCACTCGGGCCACCGCCTGATCCTCGCCCGTCACCGTCGCCCGGTGGAGCGCCGCGGCCGCGACGGTCTCGGCACCGGCGATGGAGAAGCGGGCCGACACACCGGACCGCTGGTCGATGGACGGGTGATCGCGGGCGTAACGGGTGAAACGCGCCAGGATCTCGGTGATGAACGTCGGCACGCTGGCGGTGAGATCCGCCTCCTGCTCGATGACCGACACCTCGTCGTCGAGCTCGAGTGGGTAATGGGTGCGGATCTCGGCGCCGAAGCGGTCCTTGAGCGGGGTGATGATCCGTCCGCGGTTGGTGTAGTCCTCCGGGTTGGCGCTCGCCATCACCAGGACGTCGAGCGGCAGTCGCAGGGTGTAACCGCGGACCTGGATGTCGCGCTCCTCCATCACGTTGAGCATGGACACCTGGATTCGCTCGGCGAGGTCGGGCAGCTCGTTGATGGCGACGATGCCGCGGTGCGAACGCGGGATGAGTCCGAAGTGGATGGTCTCCGGGTCGCCGAGGCTGCGGCCCTCGGCGACCTTCATCGGGTCGATGTCGCCGACGAGGTCGGCGACGGAGGTGTCCGGCGTGGCCAGCTTCTCGCTGTAACGCTGCGAACGGTGCCGCCACTCGATCGGCAGATCGTCGAGGAGGTTGGCGGCCTTCCTGATCGACCCCGGGGTGATGGGTTCGTACGGGTGCTCGCCGAGTTCGGAACCGGCGATGACCGGCGTCCACTCGTCGAGGAGCCCGACCAGGGTGCGCAGGATTCGCGTCTTGCCCTGACCGCGTTCCCCGAGCATGACGACGTCGTGGCCGGCGATCAGCGCCCGCTCGAGCTGCGGGATGACCGTGGCCTCGAAGCCCACGATGCCCGGCCACGGATCACGTCCCTCGCGGAGTGCGGACAGGAGGTTGTTGCGGATCTCGTCGCGCACACTGCGTTGGACATGACCGCTGGCACGCAGTTCACCCAAGGTGCGGGGTGACGGATGCCGGGTTTCGGTCGACTGGGAGCCATGTGTGGTGAAGTTGTCCTCTGGCACCTCATCGAGGCTACTCCGCGTTGCGGAGCGCGTGCGCGTCGTCACTGTCCGCCGCCGCCGGCGTCCAGGTCGGGTCGCGGCCGATGAATCCCATGAGGCGACTCACCGCGTCGGCGTCGGCGCCCACCTCGACCTTCGGACCGTACTGACCCGAGCTGCGGAGGATGTCGTCGATCGGCGCCATGCCCGCGAGCAGTTGCTCGGCGAATCCGGGGTCGAGGGCGGGGGTCGCGCCCTGGGATCGGGCCAGATCCCAGGTGTGCATGTACACGTCGGCCGTGTAGAACCGGTCGATCGCATCGGCGAGACGGTGCTCCCCGGCCATGGGATGGCTGAAGGCGTTCTCGGCCGGCGGCCCGTCGAGCAGGGCCTGTACCCCCGCCGTGTGCGCCGACCACGCCGCGCCCGGGTCGTCGGCGACGGCCGGACCGGCCGGGAGTTCGACGCCACCGGCGGCGAGGAAGCCGGTGAACCAGTCGACGAGATGGGCGACGACGTCGCGCGCCACCCACCCGTCGACCGGCGTCGGGGCGTTCCAGTCGGAGACGTCGGCGATCACGTCGGCGAAGCCTGCAGTGACTTCGCGATGCCGTGCGCCGGCACTCAGATCTGCGATGGTCATGTCCGACGGCTCAGACCGTGCCGTCGGACAGCATGCGGTCGAGGGCCGCGTAGCCCTCGTTGACGCCGACCTCCATGCCGGAGGCGAGCCAACCGTCGCGCGCTTCGAAACTGTCGCACAGGGATTGGGCGTGGAGCCGCGTCGTGCCGTCGCCCAGGTCCTCGAACCAGAGGGTTTCCAGCGACACCGCGTCCGGCATGCCGAGGAAGGTGAACGTCTGCACGATCTTGTCCTCGCCCACGGTGTGGAAGCAGCCACGGAATCCGAACTCCTGCCCATCGTGGGTGGAGACATAGCTCCAGCTGCCACCGTCGCGGACGTCCCACTCGACGATCCGGCTGCTGATGGCGTCCGGCCCGATCCACCGGACGAAGAGCTCGGGGTCGGTGTGGGCTTTCATCAGTTGCGCGGGCGTCCCGCGGAAGTCCCGCGTGATACGGATGACGGGCACCTCCTTGTCGGCCTCGATGGCAGCCTCGGGATAGCGGGTCTGGGTTGCGGTCATGACACCTTTCCTTCCTGGTGGAGTGGTTGTTCGACCTCGGGTTCCGACGGATGCTGGGCCTCGGGGCCGTCGTTCATCTCGGCGAGCAGCGTGTCGAGGCGCTGGTAGCGCTCCTCCGCCCGCTTGCGATACCGCTCGATCCACTTGGTCATGAGGTCGAACACCTCTGCTTCCAGATGGACCGGACGGGTTTGGGCCTCCCGGGTTCGGGTCACCAGACCGGCATCCTGGAGCACCTTCAGATGCTTCGAGACGGCCTGGATGCTGACGTCGTACGGTTCGGCGAGTTGGCTGACCGTCGCATCCGAGACCGCCAGCCGCGCAACCATGTCGCGCCGCGTGGGGTCCGCGAGTGCGGCGAACACCTTGGACAACTCGTCTGCCATTCGAACTCCTCAACCGATTGGTTGAATACGATGGTGCGCCTCGTCGACACCGTTGTCAACCCCTTGGTTGAATACGCTGGTTCCGCAAGTCGGCGTGGTCGAACGGCCCCACGACGACGACTCCCACCGTCGGCGGATGAGCCGAGGGTGGGAGTCCGTAAGTCGTCGGGCCGGGGGTCAGGCAGGCCCGATGGGTGCCTCACCGCGCAGGGTGATCCGGTGCATCACACGGCGGGCGTCACCGTAGTCGCGGTTCGCGTAGTGCAGCGTGTTCCGGTTGTCCCACAGCACCAGGTCGCCGAGGCGCCAGCGGTGCCGGACGATGTGTTCGGGCTTGGTGAGATGCGCGTAGAGCAGATCCAGGATGCCGCGGCTCTCCGCGTCGGAGACACCGTCGATGTGCGAGGTGAATCCGGGATTGACGAACAACGACTTGCGGCCGGTCTCCGGGTGGATGCGCACCACCGGGTGGGTGACCGGCACCAGCTCGGTGACCTCTTCGCCGTCCCAGGTGTTGCCGCGGCCGTTGCGTCGCTGCTTGAGGTAGTAACCGAACTCGCGGTTCCCGTCGTGCACCGCACTGAGTCCGTCGATCATCCGGCGGACCGGCTCCGACAGCGACCGGTACGCGAGTTCGGCGTCGGCCCAGTTGGTGTCACCGCCGTTGCGCGGCAACACAACCGGACGCAGGATCGATCCCATCGGCGGGCGCGGCATGAACGTGACGTCGGTGTGCCAGACATCGGCGAATCCGTTGTCGGCGCTGTCGAGTGAGTAGACCTCACCGGGGACGTCGCCGCTGTTCCACACCGGATGCCCGAAGGTCAGGTCGCCCAGCCGGTTTCCGAATCGGATGTGCGCCTCGTCGTCGAGGTGCTGGTCGCGGAGGACGATGACCTTGTAGTCGATCAGCGCCCGGCGCAGCGCGGCGATCTGCGCGTCGGATGCCGTGGCCACGTCGACGCCGCGGATCTCGGCACCGAAGTGCGGACCGAACTCGTCGACATCGAATTCGACTCCACCGGAGATGGTTCCGGTGTCCGGACGAAGTGCCGTGTCAGGACGGGGTGTGGAGCCGACGGATTGCGAGGTGGTTGTCATGAGGGTTGTTCTCCAGGTCGAAGCAGGCGGGGGCGGGAGCGGGGCGCGCCGGCGGCGAACCGTGATGCGATCCGTCCGCCCAGTTCATCGAGTGGAGAGTGCCCGTGGTCCCGCTGTCGCGCCTGGCGACGAGCCCGGCTTTCCCGCTGGTCGAGCCGGCGAGGCTCGCAGGCGCCGGGCCGAGCAAGCGACGAAGAAGCGTGTCGAGGTCGACGAGCCGAGTCGAAGCCGCCATCGTGGCGGGAGACGCGGGAACGGAATACACCCCTACTGTCTAACCGTCCACCGGGTCACCGGACAGGGTTGAGCCCACGCTGAGGAAAAGACCCGCTGCGTCATGCCACCGCGGCTTCCTTGACCGCGGCGCCGATCTCGGCACGCAGCGCCGCGTACTCCGGGGAGCCGCGTAGTTCGTCGGGTTCGACGCCGGTACGCGGCAACGTCGAGGTGAGATCCAGCGCGATCCGTCCCGGCCGTTTGGTGAGCACGATGATCCGACTGCCCAGGAACGCGGCCTCGTCGGCGCTGTGCGTGACGAAGACGTTGGTGCGTCCACTGCCCGCACTCACCGCCCGCACATCCTCCTGCAACCGTTCCCGGGTCAGCGCGTCGAGCGCGGCGAACGGCTCGTCGAGCAGCAGCAGGGATGTCTCGGCGGCCAGCGCCCGGGCGATCGCCACGCGTTGCTGCTGCCCACCCGAGATCTCCCAGACGCGCCGATGGGCGGTGTCGTCCAAGCCGACTCGTTCGAGGAGTTCGTTCCGGCGTGCCGCCCGTTCGGACCTGGGGACCTTCGCATATTTGAGTGCGAGATCGACGTTGCCGCCCACGGTCTTCCACGGGAACAGGCGCGGTTGCTGGAAGACCACACCGGAGGTCACCCCCGGCACCGGCGCACCGCCCGACACCTCCACGTCGCCCACCGTCGCGGGTTCGAAGCCGGCGATGAGTCGCAGGAGTGTGGACTTGCCACACCCGGATGCGCCCACCAGCACCAGGAACTCCCCCGGCGGGACGTCCAGGTCGACCGGACCGACCGCGGTCACCGTGCCCGCACCCGTCCCGTATCTCTGGGACACGTTGCGCAACCGGATCGAGCCGCGTTGCCCCGCGGGTCGGACCTCGGTCGTCGCAGCGGAGCGGCCCGCGGCCGGCGGACTACTGCTGTTCGAGGACACCCGGCAATCCCTCTGTGTAGATGGCCTCGCGGAACGTCTCGATCGGCGGGGCGGCGGGAATCTGCTGCTGCTCGGCGAGGAACACCGCTGCGCTGTGCAGATTCTCGGAGAGATTCCCCGGGTTGCCCTGTGTGCCGAGCCAGGTCGGACTGGTCAGCTCCGCGACGGTGAGGAAGGTGCCCTGCTTCAGCTGGTTGGCCGCGTCCTCGGGCGTCGTACCGAGCTGTGCGGCGACGGCGTCGGCCGCGGCCTGCGGGTCGTCCTTGATCAGGGTGAGCGCCCGGGCCTGGACCTGGCGCCAGGTGTTCACGACCTCGGGATTCGCCGCGGCGAACTCACTGGAGACCACACCGAGGTCCAGCGTCGGCTTGCCGGCCGTGGCCAATTGTCGACTGGCGATGAGAGTCTTTCCGTCCTGGCGCAATTCGTCGAGCGTGGGCAGCCAGGTGTACACCGCGTCGACGTCTCCTCGCTGCCAGGCGGCCAGGGAGGCCTGCGGCTGCAGATCGATGAGGTCCACGTCTTTCGGGTTCACCCCGGCCTGGTCGAGCGCGGCGAGCAGGCTGTAGTGGGCGGTGGAGGCGAACGCCGTCGCCACCCTCTTGCCCTTGAGATCGGCGACGGTGTCGATGCCGGTTCCGTTGCGCGCGACGAGTGCCTCATTGTCACCGGCGACGTCGAGGACGAAGGCCACCTGGTACGGGATGTTCAGCGGCGCGGACAGTCCACGGGCCACCGGGCTGGAACCGATGGCGGCGAAGTCGACCTCCTTGGCGACGAACGCGGTGTTGATGTCGGCACCGGAGTCGAACTTGGTCCACTTGATGTTGAAGTCCGGCAGGGCTTCCTCGAGCCAGCCGTTGTTCTTGACGATCAGGTCGCCGCTCGGGAAGGACTGGTAGGCGAGCCGGATCGTCGGCTTGCTGTCGTCTTCGGAGTTGTCGACCGAGCACCCGGCGAGCACCAGCGTCGCTGCGGCGATCACCCCGAGCACCGCACCGAACCGCGAGCGGCGCAACCGGCCCGAACCGGGCACCCCACGTGTGATTCTCATGTCTGTCAGACCTTTCCGCGCCACGGCACCACTCGGTGCTCGATTGTTCGAAGGAGCCCGTCGATGATCAGTCCGGACAGACCGATGGCGATGATGCCGACCAGGACGACGGGTGTGTTGTTGTAGTTGCTGGCGTCCTTGACCACGCCACCGATTCCGGGGATGCCGTTGAACAGCTCGGCCGCGACCACCGAGGAATAGGCGATGCCGACCGAAAGCCGTACACCGGTGAAGGTCTCGGGCAGGGCCGACGGTACGACGACGTCGCGGATCACCTCCGACCGCGACGCCCCGAGCGCGCGTGCCGCCTCGATGAGACCCACCGGCGCGGCACTGACGGCGGCGGTGGTCGCCACGGCCGCGGGCGGCAGCGCGGCGAGTGCCAGCAGGGTGATCTTGGGAGCCTCGTCGATGCCGAGCCAGATGACCAGCAGGAAGAAGTAGGCCAGCGGCGGCAGTGCGCGCAGGAACGTGAGCCACGGTTCGAGCAGGCGTCGAAGCCACCCCACGGTTCCCATCGCCAATCCGAGCAGTACGCCGAGGATCACGCCGATCGCGACACCCGCGAAGACACGGCGCAGCGTCATGTACAGGTGTTCCCACCAGTAGTAGTCGGCGTAACCACGGACTCCGTCGTGCGTAGTGGACATGTCGACGAAGGCCTGCCACACGGTGCCCAGGCGCGGCACGAAGGTCTCACTCCAGATCCCGCTGACGGCGACGAGCTGCCACGCCGCGGCGAACACCACCACCGAGAGCAGCGGGAGGCCCACCCGTGTCAGCGGTGATCGCACGCGAGACGAACCGCCGGGCGACGTGCGCTCCGCCCCACCACCCGCTTCTTCCGGGGTGATGTCCACAAACAAGGTCACCGTGCATGTCTAGACATCGCGATCCCCCGCGACCAGAGTTTTCCTCGTCGAGAGGAAAACTCCCGCCGGATGCATACGAATCGGGCGCGATGTGCTTCTGGCGTGGGGTTTCTTCAGTTGCAGGGGTCAGGAGTCGCCAGGGGCAGACACTGCGTGGCGGCTTCGGCGACACCCGACGGTTTCGACCGTGCGTCGATATCCGTCGACCGTGCGTCTTTTCTCGTCGACCGTGCGCCGTTTGTCGTCGACTGTGCGTAGTTTGTCGCCGACTGATCACCCGCGAGTTCGTATTCGCTGAGCCCCTTGGGCGCGAGGATCGAAAGCCGCCGGGCCGAGCAGGCGACGAAGGAGCGCATCCAGGTCGATGAGCCTCGACGGCCGGGCGAAACAACCCCGAGGCGCGGACACGGCCACCCGGGACACCGGAAGGCTTTCGCGCTCGACAGAGAGAAGCACACCGATGCAACCGGCGGAGCTACTCACCCTGAAATGCGCCCCCATTCGGGCCGGTTTGGCGAAACGGGTGTGACGGTAGTTCACCACTGTCAACGGTCTACGCACAGGCGACGACAATCGACGCACAGTCGACGAAATCGACTGCACAGTCGAATATTTCGCGATCCCGAGCTTGTGGAAACTCCTCGAAAGCGAACGAATGTTCCTGTACCTTGGAGTCATGCCAGAGCTCACCACCCTCCTCGATCAGCTCATCGAGACCACCCCGCCCACCGACGACCCCACGGGCACAGCAACATTCGACGCGTTGAACGTGCTCCGGTTGATACGCAACATCGTCGATCACCAAATCGTCACCCACACAGCACAACTCGACGCACTCAGCGTCGCACATAAGGCCGGTGGCACCACCCGGCAGCTCTTGATCGAGATGGGACACGCACCCGCAGTGGCCTCACGGATCACGCGCAGTGTCGACGGCCTACCCACGCTGCCCGCGCTAGGACGTCACGCCGCCGACGGACGCCTGTCATCCGAAGTCGTCGACGCCATCGTCCGCGGAATGAACCACATCGACAAACGCTGCCCCAACGGACTTTCCAACACCGACAAGAGTTCACACGAGATCGAACTCATCGGCCAAGCACTCTCCGGTGCGACACCGGCGCAAGTGCTCGAACACGCCCGTACGATCGCCAACACCCTTGCCGACGCCACCGACACCGCCATCCCCGCCGCCGATGACTCGTCGTTGAACACCGTCAACGTCCACACTGCCGATGACGGCCGAGTCGACATCCGCGCGGACCTCACCCAGGTCGTCGGCGAGAAGTTCCTCTCGATGATCGACGAACGGTCCTGCCCGCGGCCCGAACCCGACGGCACCGACGACCGACGCACCGCCGAGCAACGCCGCGCCGACGCGTTCGAACTCATCCTCGACCAGGCTGCATTGGGTGCGAGCATCGACAGCATCGGCAGTCCCCGTACCCAATTGATGGTTACCATCCCCGCCACCGGCGACCCAGCGACTCTGCCGTGGACCGGAACCGTCAGCCAGGCCACCGCGAAACAGGTGTCCTGTGACGGAACCCTGACCGAAATGGTCCTCGACGGTGAAGGTGTTCCACTACAGATGGGACACACCCGCCGACTGTTCCCAACACACCTGCGCAAAGCCGTGATCATCCGCGACCAATGCTGCATCAAATGCGGAGCGCCGCCGTCACATACACAGGTGCACCACATCGAACACTGGGCCGACGGTGGTCCCACCGACCTCGACAACGGCTGCCTGCTCTGCCAACGCTGCCACACCCAAGTCCACCACCACGGCTGGGACATCGTCCTCGGCTTTGATCGCCACCCCTGGCTCATCCCACCCACAACGATCGACCCACAACGGCGGCCACTACCCGCCTACAACCGGCGCACCATGCGACTCGACGACGCCGCCTGACACCCGCCGATCACACTTCCGCGTCGCACCTTCCGCACCCGAGCCCCCTCGGGACCGCATCCGTCCTTTGACAACTCCACAGTGAACAGCAGCCGGCTCCGTTCCCGGTCGAATCGCGAGGCCGGGAACGGAGCGGCGCTGCATGCAGTCGTCGCCAATCGGGCGCCCTGGGCCGGGACGATCCGCGCCTGAGTTGGGTTGCGAGCGAAGTGGGCATCGAGGGATCCGTCATGTCCTGCGAATGAACTGCATCGCCAGCCCTACATGGAAGCGCCGCTTTGTATGACTTTCGCTGTTTGCAGCCGGCGCAGATCGAGTCAGGTAGCGCTTGTGTCGTGCCGCCTCACCGGAAAGCCGGCATTGCGCGCAGCCGTCAGCTGAACGCCAGCCACAGTGCGAGCGCGAGCCCGCAGATCCCGACGACGATCCGAAGGGGGCCGGGCGGCAGGCGTTTCACGACGGGTGGGCCACACCACCCACCGGCCAGACATCCGACGGCCATCGCGAGTGCGGCCCACCACTCGACGGGGCCCCAGATCATGAAGCCGATGGCGGCGACCGTGTTGGCGATGCCGAGGAACAACGACTTCGATAGCGCCGCACGCCACAACGGCTCACTGGTCACCACGAGCATCAGGGCCAGGATCATGATCCCGGCCCCCGCGCCGAAGTAACCGCCGTAGACCGAGATCAGCGTCAATCCCAAGATGAACACCCAGGGACGTTCGACGTGCGACGTCGCCCAGCGGCGCAGAACCGGTTGGACGAGTAGCGCGATCGCGGCGATCGCCACGAGGAAGGGCACGACGGCCTCGAAGGCCTCGGCCGGCGTCGAGAGCAGCAACACCGCACCGACCGTGCCGCCGATCAGCGAGGCAACCGCGCCGACGATCAGGCGTCTACGGTCACCGTCGAGGAGGGAGCGCCCCGACTGTGCGGTGCTGCCCACCCCGACGGCGACCAGCGCGACCGTGTTCGTGACGTTGGCCGCGATCGGGCTGAGCCCGACCGCGAGCAGCGCGGGATAGCTGACGATCGAGGCCAGACCGGTGATGTAGCCGATCAGGCCGGCGCCGAACCCGGCGACGACCAGTAGAGCGAGCTCAGTGAGCGAAATGACGTGCCCCGGTGAGGTAGAGCGTCACGCCCGCCTCGTCGGCCGCCTCGATCACCTCGTTGTCGCGAATCGATCCACCTGGTTGTGCGACGGCTTTCACCCCGGCCGACAGCAGCACCTGCAGTCCGTCCGGGAAGGGGAAGAACGCATCCGACGCCCCGACGCTCCCCGCCGCACGGTCACCGGCACGCTGCACCGCCAGATGCGCGGAGTCGACGCGGTTGACCTGCCCCATGCCGACGCCGACCGACGCACCGTCGGAGGCAAGCAGAATGGCATTGGACTTGACCGAACGGCATGCCCGCCAGGCGAATTCGAGGTCGGCGAGGGTCTGGTTGTCGGCCGGCGGGCCGGCCACGAGGTTCCAGTTGGCCGGGTTGTCTCCATCGGCGTCGAGGACGTCGCGCTGCTGCATCAGCAATCCGCCCGACACCGGCTTGGTCTCGATCCCGGTCGCCGCCGGCGGAGTGGCCACCAGCACGCGGATGTTCTTCTTGCGGGTCAGGACCGAGAGCGCGCCGTCGGCGAAACCGGGCGCGACGATGACCTCGGTGAAGATCTCGGCGACCTGCTCGGCCATCTCCACGGTGATCTCGCGATTGGCGGCGATGACACCGCCGTAGGCGCTGATCGGATCGCAGGCGTGCGCCTTACGATGCGCCTCCGCGATGTCGGTGCCGATGGCGATCCCACACGGATTGGCGTGCTTGATGATCGCGACCGCCGGAGCGTCGAAGTCGTACGCGGCCCGCCAGGCGGCATCGGCGTCGGTGTAGTTGTTGTAGCTCATCTCCTTGCCGTGGAGCTGTTCGGCGGTCGCCACCCCGCCGGCCCCGGCGTTCCCGACATAGAGAGCTGCCGCCTGATGCGGGTTCTCGCCGTAACGCAGCACCGCGGATCGGGTCCAGGTCGCGCCGGCCCAGGCCGGGAACTGCGAATCATCCTCGGGTGCAACCACGCTCGACATCCACGACGCGACCGCGACATCGTAATCGGCGGTGTGCCGAAACGCCTTGGCGGCGAGCTTCTTCCGGTCGGCGAGCGAGAAACCCTCCGCGGCGACGGCTTCGGTCACCCGCGAATAGTCGTCCGGGTCCACCACGACGGCGACCGACGGATGGTTCTTGGCAGCCCCGCGCACCATCGACGGACCGCCGATGTCGATCTGCTCGATGCACTCGTCCGGCGTCGCGCCGGAGGCCACCGTCGCCGTGAACGGATACAGGTTGACGACGACGAGATCGAATGCGGCGACACCCAACTCGTCGAGCTGTGCGACGTGGTCGGACTTACGGGTGTCGGCGAGGATGCCCGCGTGCACCTTCGGGTGCAGGGTCTTGACGCGCCCGTCGAGGCACTCGGGGAAGCCGGTCAGCGCCGACACCTCGACGACCGGCACCCCCGCGCCGGCGATGGTCTTCGCAGTCGATCCGGTGGACACGATCTCCACCCCGGCCGCGTGCAGCGCCGTGGCGAGATCGGTGAGACCGCTCTTGTCGTAGACACTCACCAGCGCGCGCCGAATCGGTCGACGAGAGCTGTCAGGGCTGTGTGCGTTCACGGAATGCGGGCCTTTCGTCCATCGATGACTACTCCTCTGGTGACCAGTGCGGTCACCACGTCGGCGAGCAACACGCGCTCGACCGTCTTGATGCGCTCGTGCAGGGTGTCGGCGGTGTCGTCGTCGACGACGGTGACCACCTGTTGCGCGAGGATCGGGCCGGTGTCCACCCCCTCGTCGACCAGGTGCACCGTCGCGCCGGTGACCTTGACGCCGTAGTCGAGTGCCTCGGCGACCCCGTGGGCGCCCGGGAAAGCGGGCAGCAGCGCCGGGTGGCTGTTGACGACGCGTCCGCCGAACCGGCCGAGGAAGGCCGGGCCGAGGATCTTCATGAATCCGGCGGTCACCACCCACTCCGGTTCGAACGCGGCGACCTCGCCGGTCAGCGCCCGGTCCCACGTCGCGCGGTCGTCGTGGTCGGCGACACGACAGGTGATGAGCGGGATGTCGTTGCGCTGCGCGACCTCCTGCGCGCGGCACGCGCGGTCGACCACGATCGCGGCGACCTGAAACGGGGAATCCCCGGCACCGGCGCGCGCGATCAGCGACTCCAGCAGCGAACCGGTGCCCGACGCCATCACCACCAGCGGGGTGCGGCCGGGTGCCGTCGGGGAGGTCACGTCGTCGAGACTAATCGCCGTACGTTGGGCCACCCGCGCCGGGTGGCGCCGCAGACATCGTCGAGGGGCGCTCGGCCAGGGCGGTTCGGCTCAGCGTTGGCGGGACGTGCCGTGCGAACCCGGATACAGGTCGTAATCCGCGTCATCGGCGAGATCCGTCTCATCGAGATCGTCGTCGTACACGCGGTTCACCGCCGGTTCGCGCCGGGAGAGGGAGTCTGCACCGGAGGGCTGCCGGCCATCCGCGGAACCGAACCCGGCGTCGTCGGTGTCCGCGGACGCGTTGTCGCGCGATTCGACGCCGTCGTCGTAGACGTAGTCCTCGCGTTCGTCGGCGCCGTACTCGCCGTCCTCGAACTCAGCGCCGTCTTCGAACTCGGCGTCGTCGTACTCGGCGTCGCCGTCCTCGAACTCTGAGTACTCGGTGTACTCCTCGTCCTCGTCCAGGTCGGTGACGATGACGTATTCGTCCTCGTAACCGAGGTCCAGCGGGTCGTCGAAGTACTCGTCGCCGACGGCGAGGCGTGCAGCGCGCGTCGACGGCAGGAACGCATACACGAGCACGATCAGCAGGCCGACGACCGCGATCCAGCCCAGAGTGAACACCCCGGCCGCCGACACCGTGACGGCGACGTCGCCGAACTCCCCCAGCGTCCCGCCGGCCGCGACGGTCAGGAGGGCCACCGCCGAGGCCGCCACCGCCGCGGCGACACCCACCGAACGCACATGGGCCATCGGATCGAGGTCGCGGCATCGCCAGCCGACGAAGGCCGCGACGCCGGCCGGCACCAGCAGGCCGACCAATCCCCACGCCCCGGCACCCGGCCCGTCGGGCAGAACCGCGAGCACCGGGACCGGCGGGACGTCGCCGCCACGGACGGTGAACAGGTCGACGGTCATCGCGCCGAGCCGGACGTCGGAACCCACGAGTACGGCCATTGCCGCGACCATCACATTCGGGAGGTACAGCACCGAGAGCAGGCTGAGTCCCAGGAACCCGTCGAAGTCGTAACCGGTCTCGATCAGCTCACCGATCTGCCCGTGCCGCATCAGCATGCGCAGGCACACGAGCACGGCGCCGGCGACCAGCAGCATCAGCGCCGCCACCAGTCCGTACCGGAATCCGCGACGATCGGCGTAGGTCACGCGTCCACGGACCGCGAAGTCGCGTCGCCGGCTCCACACGACGCCAGCCAGGGCCGCGCCGCCGTGTATGCCCAGTGTGTACAGGAACGCGAGCAGCGCACTCGGCGTCTGGACCGGCAGGACCGATCCACCGTCCATCACGACCGCCAGCGACATCGCGGTGATGAGTACCGGGCCGATCACCGCCGAGAAGACGACGGCACCCAGGTCGAACAGGTCGTGCCGATCGCGTTCGGCCGAGTTCGTGCCGCCCGCGACCGCCCGGGCCGTCAGCCAGGCCGTCCCGGCGGCGACGGTCAGCGTCGGCAGCAACGGCAGCACCCCGACAGTGACCCCGCTGATCGTGACCGGCACCTGGTGGATGGCCAACCAGCCCGAGGCGATCGCGCTCGGAAGTCCGGTCAGCCCACTGCCGGCGAGAAGCAGCACCGAGAGCATGACGACGATCAGCGTCACCAGCGCCAACGCGGGAACGGTGAACGCCACCACTGCGAGTTGCCGGGCCGAACCCTCGGCCGCCGTGCGTTGCGCACGACGGGATCGCCGCAGGTTACGAAGCTGCGACGCCAGATTGTCCGTACTCGGGTCCGGCTTGAGGGAGGGCATCGTCATGAGCCTGACACGGTCCCGGCCGAGGCCGTCGTAGACGCGCCGAGGGGGCTGCGAAAGGGAGGCAGCTCACCGGGTGGCTGCACACGAACAGTGCCCCGCCGACCGACGGTCGACGGGGCACCGAGTGGAACTGTGTCTGTCAGTTACCGCTGCCGGTGGGCGGCTCCGGCTTCTGGAACACGGTGGTGGAGTGGTCTCCGGCCGGGGTGTCGGTCCCCGTGGGAGTCGCGGATGCGCCGGGTGCGGAGGGCGATGCGCCCGAGGAGCCGGCGGAGTACTGGCCGGGACGATAGTCGCCGTAGCCCGATTCGCCGTGTCCGGACGCCGAACCGGCAGCCGACGCCGACGATTCGCTCGCCCCGCCGGAGTAACCGCTCTGCCCGGTCGCCGACGCGCCCGACGACTGCGAGTAGGCCGACGGATCGTAATTCGATGAGGCCTGTTGGCCGTACTGTGCCTGCGCACCCCCGGTGCCATAGGCGGTGGTCTGCGCGTCGCCGTATCCGCTCGTCTGCTGATGCGCGCCGGTGTCGGACTGCGACGCCGCGGACGAGCCGGGGGTCACGGCTGCGGTCGCAGCATTTGCCGCGGGCGCCACCTTGATGACTGCGGCGTCGATCAGCAACCACACGACGGCGAGCACCGCGGACAGAAGGGTGAAGATCAGCAGCACGATCGCCCCGGCACCGTTGTCGTCGATGTTGAGGAACTGGAACAGCGTGATCAGGAACGAGGTGATCGCCAGCGACGCCACGATGGGAGCCGCCGGGACCTTGATGCCCGGGATCAGCGAGATCAGCGCCAGGATTCCGGCGACGCTGATCAGCGTGTAGGGAGCGTTGTACTGCGTCTGGAAAAGCTTGAGCGCGAAGTCGTAGGACTCGGCCGCGGACAGGAACCCGCTGAAGAGCACGATGAGGCCGAAGGCGCCGATCGCGGCGGCGAGGAGCACCGGGGTGATGGCCGGGAGCCCCTGGCTCGGCTGCTTGGCCGGCTGCGAGGAGTGGCCGTACTGGCCGTAGCCCTGCTGGCCCTGCTGGCCGTACTGACCCTGCTGGCCGTATCCGGGTTGGGCGTAACCCTGCTGGCCGTAGCCCTGAGCAGCGCCCTGTCCGTAGCCCGGTTGTCCCTGGCCGTAGGACTGTCCGGCCTGCCCGTACTGCTGGCCGTACCCCTGCTGGCCCCCGTACTCCTGGCCACCGTATTGCTGCCCTTGGCCGTACGGGTCGGAACCGGGGGCGGGGCTGGACTGCGGACCCGTGTTGTGGGCGCCGGACTGCGGGTATCCGGACTGATTGCCGTACTGGCCGTAGGACTGTCCGGACTCGGGCTGCTGCTGCCCGTAGCCGCCGGGTGGGTAGGTCATGACGATCTCCTGGTCGGGTCGGGTCGGTCGGTCAGGATCAGCGGGTCGCGTCGAGGTGACGGCGTCCGGCCGTCGCCCCCCACGAGCGCAGAACTGATGACCACGCTAGTACACATGCATGCCGGGCCTCATGCCCCTTGCACAACGCGACCGCCACGCCGGCGGCGTGGACTCGCTCACCAGCGATGCAGGCGCCCCTGCTCGGCGTACCAGTTGATCAGCGCATAGTCGTCGACGGCCTTGGGGTCGATGTTGACCTCGGATCGGCCTGCCAGAATCGCGGTGACCGGAACCTCGAGTTTCTTGCCGGTCCGGGTGTGCGGGATGCCCGGGGCCTCGATGACCTCATCGGGTACATGGCGTTTGGAGAGACGGTCGCGGACCGCGGCCGCGATCCGGTCGATCAGCGCGTCGTCGAGCGTCGCGCCGGGGACCAGGGTGACGAACAGCGGCATCCAGTAGGCACCGTCCGGCCCGTCGACGCCGAGCACGAAGGCCTCCGCGACCTCGTCGAGCGCCTCGACGACCTCGTAGATGTCGGCCGATCCCATGCGAATCCCGTGGCGGTTCAACGTCGCGTCGCTGCGTCCGTGGATCACCAGCGACCCGCGCTCGGTCACGGTCACCCAGTCGCCGTGACGCCAGACCGGCTTGTCGGGGTTCGACGCACCGCCCTCCCACTCGTGGGCGAAGTACGCGGCGCGGTACCGCGCACCGTCGGGGTCGTCCCAGAAACCCACGGGCATCGACGGCATCGGCGCGGTGACGACGAGCTCGCCGACCTCCCCCACCAGCGGGCGCGCGTCCGGCGACCAGCTCTCCAGCGCCACACCGAGGTAGCGGACCGACAGTTCGCCCGGCACGACCGGCACCCCCGACGACCCACCGGCGAACGCGGACACGATGTCGGTGCCGCCGCTGATCGACGAGATGGGCAGGCCGGCTCGGACGTGGTCATCGACCCAGGTGAAAAGATCTGCGGCGAGGGAGGATCCGGTGCTGCCGAGGGTCCGCAGCCGGCGCAGGTCGTGCCGGCGACCCGGCTCGAGGCCCGCCTTCCGCGAGGCCTGCAACTGCCCGGGACTCGTACCGAAGTAGGTGACCCGTTCGTCGTCGACGATCTGCCAGAGCCGGTCGGGGTCGGGATACAGGGGCGAACCGCTGTAGCACACGATGCGCGAACCGCAGAGGAGTCCGGCGACCTGATAGTTCCACATCATCCAGCTCAGCGCGGTCTGCCAGAAGAACACGTCGTCCGCGCCCAGGTCGCCGTGCAGGGCACCGGCTTTCAGATGCTCCAGGAGGACTCCCCCATGCCCGTGCACGATCCCTTTGGGCCGTCCGGTCGTCCCGGAACTGAAGAGCACCCACAGCGGATGGTCGAAGGCGACCGGCACCGGCCGGAAGTCGACGGGGTCACCGCCCACGGCCTCGGCGTAGTCGACGGTGGACGACGAGGCATCGGTGTCGCCGATCGTGATGTGCGCGAGGAGGTTCGGCAGCAGCGTCGCCAGTTCGGCACTGTCGGCGCGCTTGTCGACGACCTTGCCGTTGTAGCGATAGCCGGCCGCGGTGAACAGCACCTTCGGCGCGAGCTGGCCGAGGCGACCCGCCGCACCCAGGGGCGCATAGTCCTGGCCACATCCGGTCCAGATCGCGCCCAGGGATGCGGTGGCCAGGAAGGCGATGACGGCCTCCGGGATGTCGGGGAGGTAGGCGGCCACCACGTCCCCCGACCCCACTCCGCGCGCACGCAGGGTCGCGGCCAGGCCCGCGACCTGCGCCGGCAGTTCCGCCCACGCGATCTCGGAACGGTCACCGGCCTCGTCGATGCCCACGATCGCGGCACCGGGCAGGGCGGCGTGCCGGAGGATCTGATCGACGTAGTTCAACCGCATCCCGGGGAACCAGACCGCACCGGGCATCCGGTCGTCGGCGAGCACCGCCTCGTCCCCGGGCCCGAGCGGTTCCGCGGCGAGGGCGTCGAGGTCGAAGAATTCCCAGACGGCACGCCAGAACCGGGCCGGATGTTCCACCGACCACGACCACAGATCGTCGTAATCGCCTGTGCCGGACCCGAATCGCTCGGCGACTAAGCGACCGAACCGGTCCATCTGGGTGCTCGTGACCCGCTCCGCAGTCCTCGACGTGGTCATCGCAACTGCTCGAGGATCGAGACCGCCTCGTCGCGCATCGCCACCTTGCGGACCTTCCCGGTGACGGTCATCGGGAACTCTTCGACCACATGGACGTACCGCGGGATCTTGTGTCGCGCGATCTTGCCGGTCGCGAACTCGCGCAGGTCGTCGGCGGTGAACTCGGTGGCGGTGTCGCGCAACCGCACCCAGGCCATCAGCTCCTCGCCGTATTTCACGTCGGGCACCCCGATCACCTGGGCGTCGAGGATGTCGGGATGGGTGTAGAGGAACTCCTCGATCTCGCGCGGGTAGATGTTCTCCCCGCCGCGGATCACCATGTCCTTGATGCGCCCGGTGATCCGGACATAACCGTTCTCGTCCATGTCGGCGAGGTCGCCGGTGTGCATCCAGCCGTCGGCGTCGATGGCCTCGGCCGTCTTCTCCGGGTCGTTCCAGTATCCGGTCATCACCGAATAACCGCGCGTACACAACTCGCCCGTCTCGCCGCGCGCCGAGGTCTCCCCGGTTCCGGGATCGACGACCTTGATCTCCAGGTGCGGGCCGACCCGCCCGACGGTGGTCACACGCAACTCGAGGGGATCGTCGACCCGCGTCTGCGTCGACACCGGCGACGTCTCGGTCATGCCGTAACAGATCGACACCTCACGCATGTGCATGCGGTCGACGACCTGCCGCATGACGTACTCGGGGCACGGCGACCCCGCCATGATGCCGGTACGCAGGCTCGACAGGTCGATGTCGAGCCCGTCGTCGAGCAGGCCGAGTTCGGCGATGAACATGGTGGGCACGCCGTAGAGGCTGGTGCAGCGGTACTCCGCGACCGCCTCGAGGGTGGCCCGCGGGTCGAAGGCCGGCGCCGGAATCACCATCGCGGCACCGTGACTCGTCGCCGCGAGGTTACCCATCACCATGCCGAAGCAGTGGTAGAAGGGCACGGGTAGGCAGATCCGGTCGTCGGCGGTGTAGTTCAGCAGTTCGCCGACGAGATACCCGTTGTTCCCGATGTTCCGATGTGACAGCGTCGCACCCTTCGGGAAACCCGTTGTGCCCGACGTGTACTGAATGTTGATCGGGTCGTCGGGTGAGAGCGACGCAGCGATCTCGTCGACGCGTGTGAGCTCGTCGGCGCTCGGCTCGACACACAGCGCATCCCAGCCGGGGGATTCGAACAGGACCACTTCGCGCAGCTCCGGGCACTGTGGCCGGGCCTGTTCGAGCATCGCCGAATAGGCCGAGTCCTTGAAGCTCTCGGCGGCCAGGACGACGCTCGTCCCGGACTGCTGCAGCACGTACTCGATCTCGTTCTGCCGGTACGCGGGATTGAGATTGACCAGCACGGCGCCGATCTCGGCCGCGGCGTACTGGGTCAACACCCATTCGAACCGGTTCGGCGACCACAGCCCGACGCGGTCGCCGACCGACACGCCGAGTCGTAGCAATCCGGCCGCGAGCGCGCGTACGTCACGGTGGAACTCGGTGTATCGCCATTCCCGCCGTGCGGCGGCGTCGATCAACGCGGTTCGCTCGCCGTGGTCCGCGACGGTTCGGGCCAGGGTGGCTCCGATGGTCTCGGTGAGCAGTGCCGGTGTCTCCTCACCGCGCGTGTGTGCAGGCTTCGGGTGAGCCTCGGTGCTCATGTTCTTGCTCCGGTCTGTTCTCGGGGGGTGGATGCCCGGATGGTCGGGGGCTTCGTCAGTTCTCGGGGGCGGGATCGGTACGCGTACCGCTCACACGGGACAGGACGACCTCCGCCTGGCGCAGGACCGGCCCGTCGATCATCTGACCGTCGAGGCTGAACACCCCGCCCGCGTGTTCGGCCGCACCGTCGAGGACCTTGCGCGCCCACTCGACCGCCTCGTCCGACGGGCGGTAACCGTTCCGGATGTGATCGACCTGGGACGGATGGATGCATGCGGTCGCGGTGTATCCCAGGGCCACCGCGTCGCGGACCTCGGCGACGAGTCCGTCGACGTCGGAGATGTCGAGGTGCACCGAGTCGACGGCGAACTTCCCGTACGCGGCGGCCGCGATGCGGACCATCGACCGGACCCAACTCGCGACGTCCCGGTACTCACCCGGCCGGGCTTCACCCGGACCGAACCGGCTCGACGTGCCGCCGAGGCCCGCGACGAGATCCTCTGCCCCCCACATCAGTCCGATGCAGTTGGAGGTGGCGGCGATGTCGCGGGCGCGGGTCGCGCCGAGCGGCGTCTCGATCAGTGCGATCGTCTGGAACGCGGTGTCCAGGATCGAGGACACGTCCTCGGCCTTGGCCTGCATGACCACCCGGTAGTTCGTCTCCGAGACGGCGGCGAGATCGCGCCGGTAGTCGCCGGTACCGGCCGGGTTGATCCGCACGATGGTGCGGTCCGGATCGACCGGATTGGCGACGAGAGCCTCCCGGGCTGCGGCGCGGTTCGCCGGCGACACCGCGTCCTCGAGGTCGAGGATGACGACGTCGGCCCGGTCGAGGGCCTTCTGGTATCGCTCGGGACGGTCCGCCGGGCAGAACAACATCGCCGGCCCGGGCGGCAGCCACGCGTTGGTGAGCTGCCCCGACAGTCCGGAACCCGCGACCGGGCCGCCGGGTGGGTCCTCGAAGAACATCGTCGTCACTCCGTCCGTTGCCTGCGCACCAGCGTTGCTCGTGCGGCGCGGGCGACGACCTCGCCGTGCTGGTTGCGTCCGATGTGGGTCAAGTTCACCACGCCCTCACCCGGACGCGACCGCGATTCGCGTTTACCGGTGCACTCGGTCTCCGCGTACAGGGTGTCGCCGGCGAACAACGGCGCCGGGAAGGCGACCTCGCTGAAGCCCAGGTTCGCCACCAGGGTGCCCTGGGTGAGTTGGGAGACCGACAATCCCACGATCGTCGACAGGGTGAACATGGAGTTGATCAGCCGTTGCCCGCCGAAACCCGGCTGCTCGGCCGACCAGGCGGCGTCGAGGTGGAGCGCCTGCGTGTTCATGGTCAGCGTCGTGAACAGCACGTTGTCGGCCTCGGTGACAGTGCGTCCGGGCCGATGTTCGTAGATGGTGCCCTCCTCGAACTCCTCGAACCACAACCCGCGCTGTACGATTCGACGCCCGCCGGTGGTGTCGCTCATGCGAACCCCAGCTCGCGCGCGATCAGCATGAGCTGCACCTCGGTCGTGCCCTCACCGATCTCGAGGATCTTCGAATCGCGGTAGTGCCGGGCGACGGGATATTCGTTCATGAAGCCGTACCCACCGTGGATCTGCGTGGCCATCCGGGCGTTGTCCATCGCCGCCTCACTGGCGATCATCTTGGCGATCGACGCCTCCTTCTTGAAAGGCTTGCCCGCCAACATCTTCGCCGCCGCGTCGTAGTAGGCGGTCCGCGCGACGTGGGCGCGCGCCTCCATCCGGGCGATCGCGAAGGACACCGACTGGTACTCACCGATCGCCTTGCCGAAGGATTGTCGCTCCTTGGCGTACTTCACGCTCTCGTCGACGCACCCCTGGGCGACGCCGGTGGCGAGGGCTGCGATGGCGATCCGCCCCTCGTCGAGGATGGACAGGAAGTTGGCGTATCCGCGGCCGCGGACACCGAGCAGGTTCTCCTTGGGAACGCGTACGTCGGTGAAGGTCAGCGGATGGGTGTCCGAGGCATTCCACCCGACCTTGTTGTACGCCGGCTCGGCGGTGAAACCCGGCGTGCCGGACGGCACGATGATGGTGGAGATCTCCTTCTTGCCGTTCTCCTTCACCCCGGTCACCGCGGTCACCGTCACCAGTGAGGTGATGTCGGTCCCCGAATTGGTGATGAACTGCTTGCCGCCGTTGATGATCCACGAGTCACCGTCGTCCCGGGCCGTGGTCGCGGTGGCTCCGGCATCCGAGCCCGCCCCGGGTTCGGTCAACCCGAAGCCGGCGAGCGCCGTGCCCGCGGTGAGTTCGGGGAGGTACTGCTCTTTCTGCTCCTCGCTGCCGAATCGGTAGATCGGCATGGCGCCCAGACTCACCCCGGCCTCGAGGGTGATGGCGACGGACTGGTCGACCTTGCCGAGTTCCTCCAGCGCGAGCGACAGGGCGAAGTAGTCGCCGCCCATGCCGCCGTACTTCTCGTCAAAGGGAAGCCCGAACAGTCCCATCTTGCCCATCTGGGCGACGACGTCATACGGAAAGCTGTGCTCGGCATCGTGTTTCGCGGCCACCGGCGCCACCACGGTCTGCGCGAAGTCGCGGACCGTCGCGATGAGGTCGGTGTACTCCTGGGTGAGTTCCATGTGAGTGTTCTCCTGGGAAGGTTGTCGACGGGTGGTTCAGGGCCCTTCGTGGCTCGTCGCTTTCGCTCCTCGCACCTCAGGGATCAGTAAAGGCTCGTCGCTTTCGCTCCTCGCACCTCAGAGATCAAGGGGATCGCCGGCGGTGACGACGGCGAGGATCTGTCCCGCGTCGACCTTGTCCCCCACCTTCACGGAGATGTCGACGGTGCCGTCCACCGGCGCGGTGAGCGCATGCTCCATCTTCATCGCCTCGACGACGACGACCGACTGGCCGGCGGTGACGTCGGCCCCGATCTCGGCGGCGACGGCGACCACGGTGCCCGGCATCGGGCTGGTGATCTCGCCGGCGTGCTCGTCGGCGGCCTCGTCGAGCAGGGGCTTCGCGAGTTCGAGGACCCAGGTGCCCGACGGCCCTCCCACCCACCAGCTCTCTCCGACGCGAACACTCGACCACGACTGCGTCACCCCGTCGACGACCAGGCGGTCCGAGCCGCGACCGTCGCCGGGCTGCGCCGGCTGGTAGACCACGTGCCCGGTCCACGACGCCTCGGCGTCGTCGTCGAAGGTGACGGTGGCGGTTCCCGAGACGGACCATTCGTCTGCGGCATCGACCTGGATGGCCACCGTCGAATGCCGTCCGCCGGCGACGAGGCGGGTGCGGACCGGAGCGGATCGACCGACCCGCCATCCGACCGCCGAGGACCAGACGTCGTCGGCATCGCGAGCGCCGATCCGCGCCAGACCCACGAGCACCTGTGCCTCGGGAATGGGCTCCGGCGCAGCGTAATCAATGACGAGGCGGTCCAACAGTTCGGTGTCGAGGTCGGCGTCCACGACCGCCTGCTGACGCAGGACGAAGCGGCAGAAGTCGATGTTGGTGACCACGCCCAGCACGCGGGTGTGGGCCAGTGCCTGGTCGAGACGTTCGAGCGCCTCCTCCCGGTCGGCACCGTACGCGATGATCTTCGCGAGCATCGGGTCGTAGTCACTGCCGACGCGCAATCCGTCGAGCATGGCCGAGTCGACGCGGATGCCGCCGCCGGCCGAGGTGTCGGGATGGACGAGATGCTCGATCGTCCCGCCGGTCGGCAGGAAACCGCGGGCCGGGTCCTCGGCGTACACGCGTGCCTCGATCGCGTGGCCGCTGAGGGTGATCGTGTCCTGCGTCAAACCCAGGACTTCTCCGCGGGCGACGCGGATCTGTTGTTCCACGAGGTCGACTCCGGTGACGAGCTCGGTCACCGGGTGCTCGACCTGCAGTCGGGTGTTCATCTCCATGAAGAAGAACTCGTCGGGCCGGTGCGCCGACACGATGAACTCGACCGTGCCCGCCCCGGTGTAGCCGACACTGCGCGCGGCATCGCACGCGGCCTCACCGATGCGAGCACGGGTCTCGGCGTCGAGCAGCGCCGACGGCGCCTCCTCGATCACCTTCTGGTGCCGCCGCTGCAATGAGCACTCGCGCTCGCCGAGGTGAATGACGTTCCCGTGCTGATCGGCGAGGACCTGCACCTCGATGTGGCGCGGGGTGTCGACGAAGTGCTCGAGGAACAACGCGTCGTCGCCGAACGCGGCGGCGGCCTCACGGCGGGCCCGCTCCAGCGCGGCCGGCAGCTCCGACGCCTCGGCCACCCGGTGCATCCCCTTGCCACCACCACCCGCACTGGGCTTGATGAGAACCGGGAACCCGATGTCGGGTGCGGCGGCGATGAGGTCGTCGTCGGTCAGGCCGGGGCGCGACAGACCCGGCACCACCGGCACGTCGCGAGCGGTGACGGCGGCCCGGGCCGTGATCTTGTCTCCCATCGTCGCGATCGCCTCCGCGGGCGGCCCGATGAAGACGATGCCCGCCTCCGCCAGAGCGGCCGCGAACTTCTGGTTCTCCGAGAGGAATCCGTAGCCCGGGTGGACGGCGTCGGCACCGGTCTTGCGTGCCGCGTCGACCACTTTTGCGATGTCGAGGTAGCTCTGGGTGGCGGCGGCCGGGCCGATGTGCACCGCGACGTCGGCCTCCCGGACGTGGCGCGCCTGCGCGTCGGCGTCGGAATAGACGGCGATACTGCGGATTCCCATGTGGCGCAGGGTGTCGATCACCCGGCAGGCGATCTCACCGCGGTTGGCCACCAGGACACTGCGGATGGGTCTGGCGCCGGGAGCGCAGCGAGCGGGCCGAATGGGTCTGGCGCCGGGAGCGCAGCGAGCGGGCCGAATGGGTCTGGTACTCACGGTCGTGGTCCTCGGGGTCGGCGGGACGGGGCGGTGGAGATCGGGTTCGGACTCGGCGACGTCGGCATCGGCGGTCACATCCGGAAGACGCCATAGCGCGGATCGGCGAGCGGGGCGTACCGGGCGGTTTCGAGGGCGAGGCCGAGCAGTGTCCGGGTCTGCGCGGGGTCGACGATGCCGTCGTCCCACAGCCGGGCCGTCGAGTAGTAGGCATCCGACTGTTGTTCGAACTGTTCGCGGATCGGGGCCTTGAACGCTTCCTCGTCCTCGGTGGACCATTCCGCACCGGATCGCTCGATCTGGTTGCGTCGCAGCGTTCCGAGGGTGTCGGCGGCCTGCGGTCCGCCCATGACCGAGATGCGGGCGTTGGGCCACATCCAGAGGAATCTGGGCGAGTACGCGCGTCCGCACATCGAGTAGTTGCCCGCGCCGAAGGAGCCGCCGACCATGACGGTGAACTTGGGCACGCGTGCGCACGCCACGGCATTGACCATCTTGGCCCCGTTCTTGGCGATGCCGCCCTGCTCGTAGGCCTTGCCGACCATGAAACCGGTGATGTTCTGCAGGAACAGCAACGGGATGCGACGCTGGTCGCACAGTTCGATGAAATGAGCTCCCTTCAGCGCGGATTCGCTGAACAGGACACCGTTGTTGGCGACGATCCCCACCGGGTGACCGTGCAGGTGCGCGAACGCCGTCACCAGACTGGTGCCGTAGTTCGCCTTGAACTCGTTGTATTCCCCTCCGTCGCACAGGATCTCGATGACCGTTCGGACGTCGTACGGAGTTCGCGGGTCGGTGGGCACCACGTCGTAGATGTCGGTCTGCGGCCGCAACGGCTCACGGACCGGGATCGTCTCCCACTGTGGCGCCTCGCGGGGCCCGAGCGTCGCGACGATCTCGCGGACCTTGGCGAGCGCCTGCTGGTCGTTGTCGACGAGGTGGTCGGTGACACCGGAGACCGATGAGTGCATCGCACCACCGCCCAGGTCCTCGGCGGAGACATCTTCTCCGGTCGCCGCCTTCACCAGCGGCGGGCCCGCGAGGAAGATGGTGCCCTGATTGCGCACGATCACCGTCTCGTCGCTCATCGCCGGGACGTAGGCCCCGCCGGCGGTCGACGACCCGAGCACCGCGGCGATCTGCGGGATGCCGGCGGCGCTCATGGTCGCCTGATTGAAGAAGATCCGTCCGAAGTGATCCCGGTCGGGGAACACCTCGTCCTGCTGGAGCAACATCGCGCCGCCCGAGTCGACGAGATAGATGCACGGGAGCCGGTTGGCCGCCGCGATCTCCTGCGCACGCAGATGCTTCTTGACCGTGACCGGGTAGTACGTGCCGCCGGAGACCGTGGCGTCGTTGGCGACGATCATGCACTCTCGACCCGCGACACGCCCCACGCCGGCGATGACCCCGCCGGCGGGCACCTTGCCGCCGTACATCCCGAAGGCCGCGAGCGGGGCCACCTCGATGAACGGCGACCCGACGTCGAGCAGCCCGTCGACCCGGTCCCGCGGGAGCAACTTTCCGCGAGCGACGTGGCGATCACGAGCCTTCGCGCCGCCGCCGGCAGAGACCTCTTGCAGACGTTCGTCGAGCAGGTCGAGATTGCGCTGGTGTGCGGCCCGGAAGCCGTCGAGCGTGCTGGTCACCGTCGACCCTTCAGTTAGTAGTGATTAACTGAAAGTGATCGTACGCGATGAAGTGGCCCATGTCACGCCCCGGTTCGTCCACAGCGTCGACATGACCTACGTGACGCGCATCACGTCTTCTCGTACTGTTGTGGCAGGCCCACCACCCCCGGGCCGACACAACCGATGCGCCGACACCCCGGAACCCCGGACCGGCCACCGCACATAGAAGGCCAGGTGACCCCATGACCCTCGCAGACGACCGCGCTCGCTCCGAGCACGTCCCGACCCCCGGCACGCCGCCCGAGACGGCAGCCACCGGGTTCTCGCTCGACGACCGCTACACCCGCGAGTCCGGCGACATCTACCTCACCGGCATCCAGGCCCTGGTACGCATGGTCCGCGACCGCGCTCGCGTCGACCGCCGTTCCGGCCTCCGGACCGCCTCGTTCATCTCCGGCTACGAGGGCTCTCCCCTCGCCGGTTACGATCTCGAACTCGCCCGACGGCACGAGCATCTCGCCCCATACGACGTCATCCACCGGCCCGGTCTCAACGAAGAGCTCGCCGCGACCTCGGTGATGGGTTCACAGCTCGCCGCACAGGTCATCGGCGGTGCCGAACTGACGCCGTCCGCGGACGGGCTCCCCCGCGACGGCGTCGTCGGATACTGGTACGGCAAGGCGCCCGGTCTCGATCGCGCGACGGACGCCCTGCGGCACGCGAACCTCATCGGAACCCATTCCGCCGGTGGCGCGGTCGCGCTCGTCGGTGACGACCCGGGCGCGAAATCCTCGACGGTCCCGTGCGCGTCGGAGATGGCGCTGGCCGACCTCTACATCCCGATCCTCTATCCGGCCGATTCCCAGGACATCCTGGATCTCGGTGTCCATGCGGCGCTCATGAGCCGCACCAGCGGGGTCTGGACCTCGCTCAAGATCTCCGCGCACGTCGCGGACGGCGCGTCGACCGCACGCGTCGACCCGGACCGCATAGTGCCCGTCTTCGGTGACCTCGGGACGAGCCCCCACGTGCCCAGCGGACGACTGCTCGGCGCCCACCTCATGGAACTCGAACAGAATCAGCTGACCACCCGGCTCCCGCGTGCGCAGGAGTACGCACGGCTCAACGGCCTCAACCGGATCGTGGTCTCGAGTCCCGACGACCGCATCGGCATCGTCGCCGCGGGAAAGACCTACCTCGATCTCCGGGAAGCATTGCGACTGATGCGGATCGACGACGAGGATCTGCGCCGGCTCGGAATCCGCATCCTCAAGCTCGGCATGGTCTACCCGATCGAGCGAGAGATCCTGAATCGCTTCATGTTCGACACCGCCACCGGCGATCTCGACGAGGTCATCGTGGTCGAGGAGAAGCGCGACTTCGTCGAGACGATGATGCGCGACATCCTGTTCCGCCACCCGCGGGCCCCGCGCATCGTGGGGAAGGTGCACGAAGACGGATCGACCTTGTTCTCCCGCTTCGGCGAGCTCGACGTCGACGCGGTGACCCGAGGACTCGCCGACCGTCTCGCCCGCCACGGGGTCGACGCCGCGCGGATCTGGCTCGACCGCAAAGCCGCTCGCCGCACCCGCATCGAACTCCCGTTGGCGGTGCGCACGCCGTACTTCTGCTCCGGCTGCCCCCACAACAGTTCGACGAAGGTCGACGAGAACACCCTGGTCGGCGCCGGCATCGGTTGTCACGCGATGGTGTTGCTGATGGATCCCCGGCAGGTCGGCGACATCGCCGGGGTCACCCAGATGGGCGGCGAGGGCGCGCAGTGGATCGGCATGGCCCCGTTCGTGTCCGCGGACCACTTCGTGCAGAACATCGGCGACGGAACCTTCTCGCACTCGGGGTCGCTGGCGTTGCGGGCGGCCGTGGCGTCGGGCGCGAACATCACCTACAAGCTGCTCTACAACGGCACCGTCGCGATGACCGGCGGACAGGACCCGGTGGGCGGGATGACCCTGCCGCGGTTGACGTCGCTGCTGCTCGACGAAGGTGTCAGCCGGGTCGTGGTCACCTCCGACGACCCGAAACACGTTCGTACGCTGGGACTCCCCGACACCGTCGAGGTTCGCCACCGCGATGACCTGCTCGAGGTACAGACCGAACTCGCGGGCGTCGCGGGCGTCACGGTGCTCGTGCACGATCAGCACTGCGCCGCCGAGAAGCGCCGCAAGCGCAAGCGCGGCGCCATGCCCACCCCCACTCGTCGCGTCGTGATCAACGAACGCATCTGCGAGGGGTGCGGCGACTGCGGCGAGAAGTCGAACTGCCTCTCGGTGCACCCGGTCCAGACCGAGTTCGGACGCAAGACGCGCATCGACCAGAGTTCGTGCAACCTCGACCTCTCCTGCCTCAAGGGCGACTGCCCGTCGTTCGTCACGGTCACCCCGGGCACCGACCGCATCCGCACGCGCGCAGCCGATCTGGCGGACACCGTGTTGCCGATGCCCGCGGTCCCCGCCATCCGCGACACCTTCTCCCTGCGCATCACGGGTATCGGCGGTACGGGCGTGGTCACGGTGTCCCAGGTCCTCGCCACCGCAGCCGTCCTCGACGGCCACTCCGCGCGAACCGTCGACATGACCGGGCTCGCACAGAAGGGCGGCGCGGTGGTCAGCGACATCAAGGTGGCCCGCCATCCGCTGGAGCAGGCGGCGAAGGTGGCGTCCGAGGACTGCGATCTGTATCTCGTGTGCGATCCGCTTGTCGGCACCGACCCGGTCAACCTCAAGGTCACCGCCCCCGAGAAGACGGTCGCGGTCGTCTCGACCACCCAGGTGCCGACCGGGTTGATGGTCATCGACACCTCGGTCGGGTTTCCGGCGGACACCGCCGTCCACTCCGCGATCGACTCCCGGGTCGCGCGGACCGTGTACCTCGATTCGGGAGCGGTGTCGACAGCCCTGTTCGGCGACGAGCAGTACGCCAACATGCTGATGGTCGGTGCTGCGTATCAAGCCGGGGCGCTGGCGATCTCGGCGGAATCCATCGAGCGGGCGATCGAGCTCAACGGCGTGGCCGTGCACGCGAACGTGCAGGCGTTCCGGCGCGGGCGGCAGGTCGTGGCCGATCCCGACTCCGTGTCCGGCACGATCGACGGACTGCACGGTCACGAGGTCGCCGAGATCGAACCGAGCCGCCGCGCCATGGACGTGGTCGCCGCGCGCGGGTGCCACGACGACGATCTCCGGCGCACCATCGCGATCCGGTACGACGAACTGACCGCCCACTCCGACGAGCGATACGCGCGGAGCTACCTCGACATGGTCGACCGCGTACGGCGCGTCGCGCCGGACTCCTCGCTCACCGACGCCGTTGCCCGGAACCTGTACAAGCTGATGGCCTACAAGGACGAGTACGAGGTTGCCCGGCTCACGCAGGACCCGTCGTTCGCCGCGCGCATCGCCGACGAGTTCGGCGCCGACGCCGAGGTCGCGGTACGCCTCCACCCGCCGACCCTGCGCAGCATGGGGATGCGCGAGAAACTGGCGCTCGGATCGTGGGCCGACACCCCGCTGACCGCGCTCGCGAAGATGAAGCGTCTCCGGGGAACGCGACTGGACCCGTTCGGCCGCAGTGAGATCCGGCGCACCGAGCGTGCGCTGGTCGTCGAGTACCGGGAACTCGTCGACGCCGTGCTCGATGCGCTCGCGAGTGGGCGCATCGGCGCGGACCAGCTACCCGCGGTCGTCGACCTCGCGGAACTACCGGACATGGTCCGGGGTTACGAGGGGATCAAGATGGCCAACGTCGAGCTCTACCGGGAAGCGGTCGCACGGCAGCGGGAGGTGCTGGGGATCTAGGGCTTTCGAGCTAGCGCAACTGAAAACCGCCCGACACAGCGCACCCGACGCCCATGAGGCGTCGGGCCACCGCGGGAGGGTGGTTTTCAGCCGGCCTCAGCGTGCCCGCCGAAGACGCGCCACAGCGGTCTGGCCGTCGTCGCCCGAGACGACCTCGCACTCGTAGTGCGCTCTGGTCGGCGGGGCGACGGCGACCAGGTCGTACTGGGCGGTGTTCATCTCGATCAGCAACTCGCCACCGACGGCGAGCCATCTCCGGGCGTCGGCGATCAACGCCGTGATGTGGTCGAGGCCGTCCCGGCCACCGAGCAGTGCCCGGTGCGGTTCGTGATCCCGCGCCTCCGGCGCCAGCAGTCCGAGCGCCGACTCGGGCACGTAGGGAGGTACTGCGGCGATCACGTCCAGGCGGCCGCGTAGTGCTGCCGGCAGCGGGACGAGCCCGGCACCGAGGTGAATCCCGGACCCGCCCGGCAGGTTTCGGCGCGCGAAGCCGAGCGCGGTGTCGTCGGCATCGACGACATGCAGTTCGACGCCAGGCACCGCGGCCACAACACTCGCGGCGATGGGTGCGACACCACAGAACGCCTCGACTACGGTCGGCGACCGGCACGCATCTGCTGCGGCGATCGCGGTGCGCGCCAACAACAGGGAACGCTGCCGCGGCACGAAGACGCCCGGGCCCACGGACAACCGCAACCCGCCGAACTGCACCCAGCCCACCAGATGCTCGATCGGCACGCCGGCCACGCGTCGGGCACAGAGCGCGTCGAGTTCGGTTGCGTCGGCGGTGTGTTCGCGAAGCAGCGCAGCTTCTTCGTCGGCGAAGACACATCCCGCACGACGTAGGAGGCCGACGATCGGATCGTCGGGGCCGTCATCCCCGGTTGGGCGAGTCATCCTTCTTCAGACCGTACAAGAAGGCCGCCGCGATGAGCAGCGCCACCTGCAGGAATCCCAGTATCAGCCCGACGATCGCACCGGCACCGAGGTCGAGGAACGGCGGCGTGATCAGTGCCGCGGCGAACAGGGCCAGCCATGCGGCGACTCCGACGACCGCGAGGAACGGCAGCGCCTTGCGGTAGCTCGGAACCAGCACGAACGTCGCCGCGATGCCGACGACCCCGAGCAGGATGAAGAACTTGCCGGGGTTCAGGACGATCTCGTAGGAGAAGTACGCGGGAATACCGCCCTGCCCTTCCTCGAAATCCGTTCCCCATCGGTTGAGTTCCTCCTCGGCACCGACCCCGACCGAGATCCACCCGAGGAAGCCCATGAAATACGTGACCACCCCCGCGACCGCGGAGGCCAGCGCGAAGATCACCGACAGGTCGGCACGTGGCCCGCGGGCCGGCTGTCCCCAGCCGGGACCGGGAGGCGGGTACGGCGCGCCGGTGTTCCACTGCTGAGGAGGAAGGCTCCCGGTGCCGGGGTGCTGGACGTGGGCCGTCTGATCCTGGTTGCCGGCGAAGCCCCCGGTCTGCGGTGGGCCCTGCGGAACGCCTGACCACTGACCGCCGGGGTGCTGGGGTTCGCCTGGATTCACGATCCGCTCCTCGTCGCTGCTGCGGGACTCGGCCCGCCACCCTCTCGGGCTGTTCTGCGCCCGCCGTCCGGCGCGCGATCATGCGCAAGACTAAGCCCTTCCCGGCCTCGTGAGCACCGGCCCGTGCAGTTTTCATTCGACCGGGTCACCCACCCCGCGATCCGCGCGCCGACGTCGAGCACGCTGCATCTCGTCCGCACGCGCGAACGCGTAGAGTTCGGGATCGATGTCCGCGACGCATGAACCGCGCGAGGACGAATCGGGAATCACGAATCGTCCGCCGACGCGCCGAACCCAGGCCAAGGCGGCCCGTCGTGCCGAATTGCTGTCCGCCGCCGCCCACCAGATGGCCGAGCGCGGATTCGCCGGCGTGCGACTGGAGGACATCGGACGAGCCGTCGGGGTGAGCGGCCCGGCCATGTACCGCCACTTCTCCTCCAAGACCGAGCTTCTCGACGAGATGCTCATCGACATCAGTCAGCGACTGCACGACGGCGGCAGCGAGGTCGCGGACCGCGGCGGCTCACCGACGGAAACCCTGGTGGCGCTCATTGGCTTTCACATCGACGTCCTCGTCACCCGTCCCGACCTCATCACGGTGCAGGATCGGGACCTGCCGTCGATGACCCCGGACGCCAATCACCGGGTCCGGTTGCTGCAGCGCCGTTACGTGGAGCGGTGGGTCGACGTGCTCCTCGCGGTGGTCGACGAGAACGGGGGCACACTCGACCGCGAGGAAGCCCGCGTGCGCGTTCACGCGATGTTCGGGTTGCTCAACTCGTCGCCTCGCCTGCCCGCGTTCGACCAGCACGGGCTGCGCCGCCTCCTCACCGCGATGGCGCTGGCGGCACTCCGGTGTGAGGTGCCGGATCAGCCGTGAACCGGCACCCCGCCCTCACCAGCCGTCGATGTGGAGGACCGAGTCGAGGGGCTTGCGCGGCGCGGGCTTGAAATCGGTGCCCTTGCTGTAGGCCACCGGCAGCAACACGCCCTGATGGATGTTGGCCGGGATGCCGAGGAGTTCGGCGACCTCCTTCTCGTAGTTCAGGTGGAGAGTCGTCCACGCCGATCCGAGGCCGCGGGCACGCAACGCCAGCTGCAGGCTCCAGGCACCCGGCAGCAGCGAGCCCCAGACGCCGGCCTGGTTACCCGCCGGCAGGTCGCCGCCGGTGTAGATCGCCCCGATGACGAGCACCGGGACCTGACCCATCGTGTCGGCGAGGTACTGGGCACTGGACGCGACGCGCTTGCCGGTCTCGTCCCGTGGAGCCTGGCCGGTGTAGTACTTGGCGAACGACTGTGCGTAGTAATCCGCGACCTTCTGCTTCAGCTCGGGATCGGTGAGCACGATCCAGTGCCAGGTCTGGCTGTTGCTGCCGGTCGGTGCCTGCAACGCGACCTCGAGCGCCTCCTTGACCACGTCGAGCGGCACGGGACGCTCGAAGTCGAGACGCTTGCGCACCGAGCGGGTGGTGGTGAGGAGTTGGTCAGGGTCCAGGGGCAGTAGATCGGTCATCCCTCCATCCTGCACAAAACCATGTCCGTGCACCACGTCGGCCCCGCTGCACCGGGACCGTCGGCGGTGAGCCGTCAGGGCGACTCCGGCGGCAACACACCGGCCTGCTCCAGGTACTCCACCAAGCGGTTCGTGACCTTCGCCCGACGGACCTCGGCCGGTGTGAAGTACGCCGCGTCCGCGGCGTCGTCACCTGGACGTAGTTCCCCGGAACGGATCTCGGCACGGAAGTCGTGGACCTCGTACACCCGTCCGTCGCCGACCGGGATCTCGAGTTGGATGGCCGGTTCGCCGACCGTCACCCGCAAACCGGTTTCCTCCTCGACCTCGCGGATCACCGCCCGCTCCAGCGACTCTCCGGGTTCGACCCGGCCGCCGGGGAGGCTCCAGTGGCCGGCCGACGGCTCGTTCCGCCTCAGGATCAACAGGATCCGTCCTGACTCGTCGGTGATGAGCGCCCCGACGGCGACGACGCGCGCGCTCATCGCGCGTCTTTCGTCGGCACGCGCGTTCGTGCTTCGTCGTCCGGAACCGGCGATCCCGCGAGGTACCGGCCGATCCAGTCGCGGATCGCCGACAGCGCTTCGTCGTCCGATCCGGCGTCGACGACGAGGTCGATCATGCCCTGCGCGGCCATGCGCCCGGCGAGAATGCCCTGCCGCGAGGCCATCTCACCGGCATGGTCGAGATCACGGTGCACGATGAGACTCGCTCCCTCGGGCGGCAACGGCGAGAGCCAGGCGTCGGCGCGCGCGACCCGGACGTCGGCGGGGAACAGCGCGAGCGCGGCGCCGCCCGCACCCTGCCCGAGGAGGACCGAGACCGTCGGCACGCGCACACTGAGCAATTCGACTGTGCAGCGCGCTATCTGCGCGGCGAGGCCACCCTCCTCGGCGACGACCGACAGTTCCGCGCCCGGGGTGTCGATCACGGTGACCACCGGGAGTCCGAGGTCGCCGGCCGCCATGATCGCCCGCCGCGCCTCGCGCAGGTGTCGCGGCCCCGGGAGGTCGCCCGCCGCCTGTGACGTCCGGTCGTAGCCGACGACCAACGCGACCCGACCGTCGAAGTCGCTGAGCGAGAAGCGCAGTGGCCCGGCATCCGACAGTGGCGCCGAATCCCCGCCGGCCAGGAACTCGACCAGGCCCGCGCGTCCGGCCTCGCGGGTGGCGAGCACACAGGCCCAGGTGTCCTCCTGCTCCCCCGTCTGCGCGCGCTGCGGACGTACCGTCACCGAGCCGTCCGACGACGGCCGGTCACGCGCGTCGAGCAGTCGCAGCACCGCGGCGAGGCGGGCCGGCAGATCGACGGGATCGACCACGTCGTCGACAACCGTTGTGCGTACCAGATTCTCCGCGGTCTGGACATCGGCCGGAAAGGGCTCCCCGTACAGGCCTTCGTAGACGCGCGGCCCGAGAAAACCGATGAGCGCTCCGGGTTCCGCCCAGGTGATGTGGCCGAGCGAACCCCACGACGCGAATACCCCGCCCGTGGTCGGATGACGCAGGTACACCAGGTAGGGCAGGCCGGCGGCCTTGTGGTCGGTCACGGCACCCGTGATGGCGACCATCTGCAGGAACGCCGCGGTCCCCTCCTGCATCCGGGTGCCTCCGGAGGCGGGAAACGCCAGCAGCGGAAGTCGTTCGCGTGTCGCGCGTCGGACCGCTGCGACGATCCGGGCCCCCGCATCGCGCCCGATCGACCCGCCGAGGAACTCGAACTCCCCCAGCACGATCGCCACTCGCCGGCCGCCGATCGCGCCGGCGCCGGTGGTGACCGATTCGTCCGAACCGCTCTTTCGGCGTGCCCGGTCGAGCTCGATGGCATAGGTGTCGTCCGCACCATCGGACGTCGTGGCCGGCTCACCGACCGGCGCATCCCACGGTTCCCACGTACCGTCGTCGACGATCATCACGCGCAGGTCTGTCGCCGTCAGCCATGCCCGCTCACCCATGCCTCACACCGTATCCCGCCGCGGCCGGGCGGCTCCGGCCTGACGTCGACACCCTCCGCGACGCCCCGACGCGATGATTTCCGTCGGCGCCCGGTGTCATACTCTCGTCAGCCCGACACCCGTTCCGTATCCGACCGATCTCTTCCGGGGGCCCGCATGTCCGACACCTTCCGCATCACCCGATCCACCATCGTCGACGCACCGCCCTCTGCGGTGCTGCCGTACCTGGTCGACTTCCACCAGTGGGTGCACTGGTCGCCGTGGGAAGGGGTCGACCCCGACATGACGCGCGACTACTCCGGCGCGGAATCCGGTGTCGGGGCGAAGTACGCGTGGTCGGGCAACAAGAAGGCCGGCCGCGGCGCCATGGAGATCACGCGCGTCGACGAGCCGCGCGAGGTCGAGGTTCACCTGGCCTTCGAGAAGCCGATGAAGGCCACCAACACCGTCACCTTCGAACTCGCGCCGGAGGGACAGGCGACGCGGGTGTCCTGGACGATGGTCGGCGCACAGACGTTGTTCAGCCGCGTGGCAGGGTTCTTCGGCATCTTCGACAAGATGCTGGGCAAGGACTTCGAGAAGGGACTGGCTCAGCTCAAGGCGGTCAGCGAGAGTAGATGACCCGGGTGCGCAGGAGGACGTCGGCCACCGACCGCCGACGCCGGTCGACGACCACCCACACCAGACCGATCGCGAAGAACGTACAGAGCAGGGCGCGCAGCACCGCGATGGTCGGCCGGATGCGGGCACCCTCCGAGTTGACCACCCGCAGGCCCATCACGACCGACCCGAGGGTGCGTCCGGAGACCTCCCAGCACGTCGCGAGGTAGAGCACCGCCACCAGCACGAAGCCGGTCGTGGTGAAGACCAGATTGACCTCCGGCAACGAGAATTCGCTGACCGAGAGCACGAACTTCATCAGGGACAGGCCCGCGTAGGCGGCACCGAGGATCGTCCACACGACGAGGAGGTCGAGGAACGAGGCGACGCCCCGGCTCACGATGCCCGCGTTCTTGTCCCGGTCCTGCACCGCATGGGCCTTGTGCACGGGTGGCAGACCGGGCGTCGTCGGGGCCGAGTTCTGCAGCGGCTCTGACGGTTTCGGTTCCGCGGTCATCGTGGCCTCTCCTCATCGGGAGCGGCCTCGATGGCCGCGGCACCGCGGCGACGCAGAAATCGGTTGACCGCGTTGGCCACCGCGTCGTCGGCACGTTCGCTGGTGCTGCGCACGTCGGTCATCACATCGGCGGTCACCGACGTGCTCGCCTCCCGGATGATGTCGGGAAGGTCGACACCGTCGATGATCTCTTCGGCGAGTCCGATCAGGTCGACGCGCCCGAGGATGGCGTCGATGTCGATCCGGGCCGCGATGGCGTCGATGTCGATCCGGGTGGCGACGGAGTCGAGATCGACCTTGCCGATCACCCTGTCGAGGTCCACCAGATCGATCGCCGCCATCAGATCCACCTGTGCGACAGCCCGATCGAGATCGACCGTGGTGATCACCTCGTCGATGTCGATGAGTGCGAGGACCTCGCTGATGAGACGTTTCAGGTCGACGTGGGTGAGGACGAGGTCGGTGAGGTCGACCTCCTCGACCAATGCGTCGACGACCTCCCGGATGACGACTCCCAGAACAGCTCGCGTCATCGAGACCACCACGGTGACAGCGGTGTCGGCGGCCTCGGCCAGCCGCGCACGGACGGACCCGATGACCCCGCCCGCGAGGGGTAGACGTTCCGCGACATCGGCCACCACCCCGGCGAACCGCATCGACTCCCCTGCCAGCTGGGAGATCGCGCCGCGTCGCGCCGGGGAGTTCACCGACGAATTATCGCACGGGCCGATCCGGTCGGTCGGCCCACGAAAAACCCGAGCGGGCAGACCCGCTCGGGTTCTTCGGTTCTCGTGACTTCTTACAGTGCCTCGTAGAGCTCCCGCGCCAGCGCGGCGGTCTCGGACGGCGTCTTGCCGACCTTGACGCCCGCAGCCTCGAGGGCTTCCTTCTTGCCCTGGGCGGTGCCCGCACCGCCGGAGACGATGGCGCCGGCATGGCCCATGGTCTTGCCCTCGGGCGCGGTGAAGCCCGCGACGTAGCCGACGACGGGCTTGGTCACGTTGGCCTTGATGTACTCGCCGGCCTTCTCCTCGGCGTCGCCGCCGATCTCACCGATCATCACGATCAGCTTGGTCTCGGGATCCTTCTCGAACGCCTCGATGGCGTCGATGTGGGTGGTGCCGATGACCGGGTCGCCGCCGATGCCGATGGCGGTCGAGAAGCCGAGATCGCGCAGCTCGTACATCATCTGGTAGGTCAGGGTGCCCGACTTGGAGACCAGACCGATCGGACCCTTGCCCGTGATGTTGTTCGGCGTGATGCCCACCAGCGCCTCACCCGGCGTGATGATGCCGGGGCAGTTGGGGCCGATGATGCGGGTCTTCTCGCCCTTCTCCACGTTGTAGGCCCACGCGTAGGCGGAGTCCTGCACCGGGATGCCCTCGGTGATGACCACGAGCAGCGGGATCTCCGCGTCGATGGCCTCGATGATGGCGTCCTTGGAGAACTTCGGCGGCACGAAGGCGATCGAGGTGTCGGCCCCGGTCTCCTTCATGGCCTCGGCGACCGATGCGAACACCGGCAGCTCGACGTTGTTGCCGTCGGCGTCGACGTGCGACACAGTGGTGCCGGCCTTGCGCGCGTTGACACCGCCGACGATGTTGGTGCCGGCCTTGAGCATCAGAGCGGTGTGCTTGGTGCCCTCACCGCCGGTGATGCCCTGGACGATGACCTTGTTGTCTTTGTTCAGAAAGATCGACATGTTCCGTGGCTCCCTTACTTGCTCGCCAGCTCGGCGGCCTTGTCGGCGCCCGAGTCCATGGTTTCGGCGAGCGTGACCAACGGGTGGTTCGCATCGGCCAGGATCTTGCGGCCTTCGTCGACCTTGTTGCCGTCGAGGCGGACGACCAGCGGCTTGTTGGCGTCGGACCCCAGCTTCTCGAGAGCACCGACGATGCCGTTGGCGACGGCGTCACATGCGGTGATGCCACCGAAGACGTTGACGAAGACGCTCTTGACCTGCTCGTCGCCGAGGATGACGTCGAGGCCGGCAGCCATGACCTCGGCCGAGGCGCCGCCGCCGATGTCGAGGAAGTTCGCGGGCTTCACGTTGTTGTGCTTCTCACCGGCGTAGGCGACCACGTCGAGGGTCGACATGACCAGGCCCGCGCCGTTGCCGATGATGCCGACCTCGCCGTCGAGCTTGACGTAGTTGAGGTCGTTCTCCTTGGCCTTGAGCTCCAGGGGATCGGTGGCGTCGCGATCCTCGAACTCCTCGTGGCCGGGCTGACGGAAGTCGGCGTTGGCATCGAGGGTGACCTTGCCGTCGAGGGCGAGGATCTGATCGTCCGGAGTGCGGACGAGCGGGTTGACCTCGACCAGGGTGGCGTCCTCCTTGACGAAGACCTCCCAGAGCTTCGCGATGGTGACCGCTGCGGCGTCGAGCACCTCGGCAGGCAGATGGCCCTGCTCGGCGATCGAGCGCGCGGTTTCCAGATCGACACCCTTCACGGCGTCGACGGCGACCCGCGCGAGGCGCTCGGGCTTGGTCGCCGCGACCTCTTCGATCTCCATGCCACCCTCGACCGAGCACATGGCCAGGTAGGAGCGGTTGGTGCGATCGAGCAGGAAGGAGATGTAGTACTCCTCCGCGATGTCGCTGGCCTCGGCGACCAGCAGCTTCTTGACGACGTGGCCCTTGATGTCGAGGCCAAGGATGTTGGAAGCGTGGGACTGCGCGTCGTCCGGGGTCGCGGCGTACTTGACGCCGCCTGCCTTGCCACGCCCGCCGGTCTTGACCTGCGCCTTGATCATCACGGGCTTGCCGATTTCCTCGGCGATCGCCCGCGCATCGGCGGCATCATCGGTCACCCGACCGGGTGTGGTGGGAACCCCGTGCTTGGCGAACAGTTCCTTCGCCTGGTATTCGAAGAGATCCATTCAGCTCACCATCTCGTAGATTTGCCCGCGCAAGGGTGTAATGCGGGCCATATCGGACTTTAAACCTGTCGGGAATCGCCACCCCGCGCGCACCCTGCGCTTGTGCGACAGATCACTCGCTCGGTCGGTTCTGACAGTATTGACGTCGTGACGTGAGGTCCACAGCGTCGGTCCGACCCCATGAGCTGCGACGACCGCAGAATCCATCGGCGCGCGGCCTTCACAGGTTGAATTTGCTGTAGTGAACAGAAAATCCGGCAATTTCTATACTCGGCGACCCAGTCATGTGACTCAGCTCACAATATGCCGGTTTGTCGCTGTCTACGGTTGGACTTGCCGCAATCATTTCGTTACCGTCGGCTCTCAGCGGTGGTCACAGAAGGATTACGGACGGTGACTTCGATCCGCCGGCGACGAGATGCGGTAGCGAAGAGATGAGGTGGACGATTTGGCGGGACTCGGTGTCTCACGCGGATCGGGCCGCGTCCGATCGGGCGGGTTGATCGATGACGTCACAGCGGAAGAGATGACCACGATCATCCCCATCGTCGACACCGACGATGCGGCCGGGTACGACCTCACCGACTACGAGTTCGACTTCGCAGACTCCGACACCTCCACTCGCGAGCACTCCGACGCCGGCTGGACGCCGTCGTCGTGGCAGGGCTACTACCGTCCCACCCGTTCGGAGATCACTCAGGACATCCTGATCCCCGAGCACGAGTTCGATCAGTACGAGCACGACGAGCCGTTCGACGTCGAGGGCGCCGAGCTCGACAGCTTCGACGGGGGCGAACTCCATTCGCTCGACGACGACGTTCTCGATGACGACACCGAGCATCGCCCCTTCCGGACGAATCCGGCCGGACAACGGGTCCGACGTGGCGGCAAGCACCGCATCGCGGCGCCGCCGAACGCCCTCAAGGGCGGACGCGCAGCCCTCATCGCCATGGCCGCCGGCGCGGCCGTCGCCGCGGTCGCTCAGGTCGGCACGAACGACGAGGCGCCCGCACCCGTGAACGCCGCGGCCGTCAACGACGCCACCGCTCCGGGCGCCGCACCCGTGGAACTGGGCCCCGGCGTCGCTGCTGCGACCGCACACACCGACCAGATGAACGTCTTCACCAACCAGCTGGGTGTGGGCGCCAAGATGGCGG
Source organism: Gordonia sp. G4 (assembly GCF_057770005.1). Lineage (NCBI taxonomy): Bacteria > Bacillati > Actinomycetota > Actinomycetes > Mycobacteriales > Gordoniaceae > Gordonia > Gordonia sp. G4. The sequence continues at coordinate 3,004,370 of NZ_CM173442.1, read as the reverse complement.
CCGACCAGGATCGTCGCGAGGCCCTGGCCCGGCGCCCGCTCTTCACCTCGCCGATCCCCCTCGGCAGCTACGACTTCACCTCCGCCTTCGCGATGCGCTGGGGCACCATGCACGGCGGCATCGACATGGCCGCTCCCCTCGGAACCCCGATCCACGCCGCCACCGACGGTGTCGTGATCAAGGCCGAGCCCGCGTCGGGATACGGCCACTGGGTTCAGATCCAGGCCGCCGACGGCACGGTCACCATGTACGGCCACATGGCCTCCTCGGGCGTCCTGGTCACCGAAGGCCAGCGCGTCACCGCCGGCGACGTCATCGCCCTGGTGGGCAACGAGGGCTTTTCGTTCGGCCCGCACCTGCACTTCGAGGTGTGGAAGAACGGCAACACCAAGATCGACCCCGTGCCCTGGCTCGCCGCCAAGGGCGTGAAGCTCTCCGGCTACACCGGGTAGCAGAAGGCTCCACAGGTCACCTCCTGTTGCTTGGTGGCGCCATTCCAGCGTGCTCACGCTGCGCATCCGTAGTGATACCTGGCCGGATTGCGAACTGACGTAAATTCTCGTCCATCTCAGCATGATTGAAGGGCACATTGCCCTTCGACCATGCTGAGGGGGACGAGAATTTCCAATCGAACCGGGGAGCGAGCTGGCGAGCGTCCCACTCCGCTCCCTGATCCGGAAGACGACACAACCGCATCTCACCAGGACCCTTCGTGACGCGCCCTCCGCAAGCTCCGGGCGCTCCTCAGGGAGCAGTGGGGGTCACTTCTTCCGGATCAGGGAGCGGGGCGTGCGCTCCTTGCGAACCCAGCCCTAGAGCTTGTCCCCGGGAATCCCGCCCGCGGTGAGAAGCGTGACGCGTCCCGCGCTGCCGCCGTAGTCGATGGTGACGCGTTCGGTGGCGCCACTGCCCTCTTTGGCCACGACCTTGCCCATGCCGTACTTCGGATGGTTGTGTCGGTCGCCGATGTCGAGCTGAACCTGCTTGTTGCGTCCGCGCGCCGGATCCGACGAGTACGACGACCGGCCACGGCCCATCGACGAACCACCCGAACCGGAGAATGCCCCGTCGCGGCCGAACACGCCGCCCGACGATCCGCCGAAGCCGCGCATGGAGCGCTTGGGTTCGGTTCGGCGCCAATCGACGAGGTGTTGCGGGATCTCTTGCAGGAAACGGGATTCCGGGTTTGACACCGGCTGCCCCCAGGAGGCGCGGGTGACCGACCGGGTGAGGTACAGACGCTGCTTGGCGCGCGTGATCCCGACGTAGGCCAGGCGCCGTTCCTCGCTCAGCTCGGCCGGATCGCCGAGCGCGCGCATGTGCGGGAAATGGCCGTCCTCCCAGCCGGTGACGAAGACGACCGGGAACTCGAGGCCCTTCGCGGTGTGCAGGGTCATCATCGTGACCACGCCCTCGCCCTCATCCGGCACCTGGTCGGCGTCGGCGACGAGTGAGACCCGCTCGAGAAACGCTGCGAGCGAACCGGGTTCGGGCTCGCCCTCGCGGTCCACCTCGTTCTCGGGATCGTCGGCATCGGCGTCGACCTGCGCGGCGTCGGCACTGAATTCCCGTGCCACGGCGACGAGTTCGTTGATGTTGTCGAGGCGTGCGCCGTCCTGTGGATCGTTGGACGCCTCGAGTTCGGCGCGGTAGCCGGTGCGCTCGACGATCGCGTCGACGAGTTCGCCGATGTCGGCCGACTCCTCTGTGGCGTCGAGGAAGGCCACGTCGGCGTCTTCGGTACCCGCCTCGCCGAAGTGGGTGAGGAAGTCCGATCGCAGTCCCTCGATGAGGTCGACGAATCCGCCGATCTGCTTGACGGCCCGCGTGTTCAGCAGTGCCACCTTGCCCTCGGCCGCGTCCATCAGCGACTCGTAGAAGCTCCGGCCGGTGTTCTCCGAATGGACGGCGACGCAGGCTTCCGCGCGGTCGCCGATGCCGCGCCGAGGGGTGTTGAGGATGCGGCGCAGGCTGACCGAGTCGTCGGGATTGGCGACCACCCGCAGGTAGGCCACCACATCCCGGACTTCCTTGCGTTCGTAGAACTTGGTGCCGCCGACGACTTTGTACGGAATCCCGTGCCGGACGAACACTTCCTCGATGGCACGCGAACCGGTGTTGGTGCGGTAGAACACCGCGACGTCGGAGTACTTGAAGCTCGACGAACCGCCGAACGAGTAGTCGGTGAGTTCCTCGATCTCCTTGGCGATGAACGTCGACTCGTCGCGGTCGGAGTCGGCGACGTATCCGACGATCAGTTCACCGTCGCCGGAGTCGGTCCACAACCGCTTCTCGCGACGATTCGAGTTGCGTGCGATGACGGCGTTGGCGGCCGACAGGATTGTCTGCGTCGACCGGTAGTTCTGTTCGAGCAGAACGGTTTCGGCGGACGGGAAGTCGCGCTCGAACTCCTCGATGTTGCGGATCGTGGCACCGCGGAAGGCGTAGATGGACTGGTCGGCATCGCCGACGACGCACAGTTCCGAGGGCTCCAGACCGCTCGCGGTGGTCTGCTCCCCGACCAGTTCGCGGATGAGCACGTACTGCGCGTGGTTGGTGTCCTGGTACTCGTCGACGAGGACGTGACGGAACCGGCGCCGGTAGTACTCGGCGACCTGCGGGTGCCGGTGCAGCAGTGCCACGGTCTCGCCGATCAGATCGTCGAAGTCGAAGGCGTTGGCGGCACGCAGGCGACGCTGGTACTCGGCGTAGATCCGCGCGATCGTCGTCGACGTCGGGTCGTCCTCGGGTGCCGAGGCCAGCGCCTCGTCGGGCGAGATCAGCTCGTTCTTGAAGTTCGACACGGCCACCGACACCCCACGCGGGCTGAACTTCTTGGGGTCGAGGTCGAGGTCGCGGATGACCATCCCGAACAACCGTTTCGAGTCGTCGGAGTCGTAGATGGAGAAGTTCGAGTTCATCGACTCCAGCAGCCCGGACTGCGCCCGCAGGATGCGCACACACGTCGAGTGGAACGTCGAGACCCACATGTACGCGGCACGCGGGCCGACGAGATCGATGACGCGTTCACGCATCTCCGCGGCGGCCTTGTTGGTGAACGTGATGGCCAGGATCTGCCCGGGCGTGACATCCCGCGCGGCCAGCAGGTAGGCGATCCGGCGGGTCAGCACCGCCGTCTTGCCCGAGCCCGCGCCCGCCACGATCAGCAACGGCGCGCCGGCGTGCAGGACCGCGGCGCGCTGTTGAGGGTTGAGACCTTCGAGCAGGCGCGCGACCCGGTCGTCGGCGGCCGCACCCGAGGTTGCGGCGCCCGCGCGACCGGCGAGAAGAGGGGCAGAAGAGGAGCTGTTCATCGGTTGTCCAGGCTACTCGCCGCCGCCGACAGACCCTCGTCGGCCGGTCCGCTCCGCCCCGTCGGGAGGTCCACCGAACAGTCGACCGACCCCGTGAGTTGAGGCCCCGATCGTCGTGCCCCGCGGCTAATATGACGCGGTACCACCGGCTCGGGGTGCCCTGTCTGCGAACACCCGCATGCGGCGACGACGCCCCGGCGAGCAGGAAGAGGCGCCCATGAAGAGACCGTCCATCGTCCCCGCCGCCATCGTCCTCGGTGTCGGAGCGCTGGCCCTCATCATCGCGCTCGTCCTGTCGTTCGTACCGTTCAGCAGCGCGGGCACCGTCGAGCCCACGCCCGCGTTCCGGGCGCAGAAGAGCCTCGACGAGGTGCTTTTCAAGTTGGCGACCAGTCCGGCGGCCGAGTTCACCGGCAAGGTCACGTACAAATACGACGACGAGCGCGGCGAGGGAACGGTCGAGTTCGACGACCTGATCGTCACCACGTCGAACACCGCCGAGGGCACGATCACGCTCGGCTCGCAGCAGGGCGAATATCGGCAGATCGGCAACAACCCGTTCATCAGTGCGCCCGGCGCGCTGTGGACCGAACTGCTCGTCGACGCCGAGAAGACGAACCTCGACACCGGCCCGCTGGACAACAAATGGGCCTCGACCCGCTTCACCAGCATGCCGCGCCTGGGCACCATCCTCGGCCCGGACAATCTCGCCGGCGACATCGGCAACATCGAGTCCGGCGACCCACCCGCGCTCGGGGCCGAGCTCCCGACGCCCAACAAGGGCACACCCGACGCCCGCCGCTGGCCGACCACCGACCCGCCCATCGAGTTCGTCGGTGACGACAAGGTGAAGATCGGGGCGTGGGAGGTCACGTTCGATCCGGAGACGAAGAACGTGACCAACGTCAAGGGTCAGAGCGTGCAGGGCCCGGTCACCTACGACATCGACGCCGCGGTCAGTCTGCAGCCGGCCGACCAGGCCCAGAAGGTGTTCGCCAACCAGCGCGCACTCGTACCGGACCTGGTCTCGGTGCCCGCTCCCGGGCTGTGGATGGAGCAACCGGTGGTGTCCTCGCGCCAGACCGGTGCATGCACCACCTCGTCGTGCGCCTTCGACTACACGGTGCAGGGCAGCCCGTACGCCGACGACGTCCGCGGCCACTTCAACTACGGTCTGACGCTGAACTTCGCGGTCGGCAACCGTCCGCCCGGCGCGGTGGGCGGTGAGTGCAAGGTGGTCCTGCGCGTGGACTTCGGACGAGACGGCACCACCCGGTGTGCCGCCACCAACCTCCCGCCGGACACCAACATCGCCTCGCGGTACACCTTCACCTACCTCGCGTTCATCGACTCGACCGAGACCGAGCTGAACGATCTCATCGACAACAACGAGAAGCAGACCAACACCGAGATCGTCTATGTCCGGACCGGGAACAAGGAACCCGAGCAGGCCCGCTTCGGGGCGAGCGTGACCGGTCTGCCCAGCTACTACGCGATCAAGCGCGGCGACTACATCTTCGACGGCATCGGCACCGACGGCAACATGCACATCACCTTCGGTGAGGGGTATCGGGAGCACATCGTCGGCGGCGCCTTCGATCCGTCCTGGGAGGGCACCGAGGTGCTCCGCAAGCAGATGGAACAGCAGGTCACCGCGGCCGGCGACGCACAGGTCGTCTACTTCGTCGCCGAGGAGGAGACAGCGTCGGCTCTGCGGGCCCTGATCGCCGCGGAGAACCAGAGCGACAACATCTCCGCCTTCTACTACGACTAGACGACCACGTCGACCAGTCCTCAGCCCCCGGCGAAGCGCGCCTCGGCGGCCTCGCCGACCCGCCCGGCGCCGGTGTGCAACCGCAGTCCCGGCGTCAGGGGACGGACGTCGACATGGTCGCCGCCGCCGTCGATCCGGACATACACCGAACCCAGGCCCGCCCGGACCGGCGCGCGGACGGCATCCCCGTCCTCGAGGGCGATCTCGATCTCGCCGTCCCGGGTCGCGCAGTAGCTCAGCGCGATCGTCCAGGGCCAGGAGAACAGCGGGCCGTCGAGTCGCAGTCGGGAGGGTCCGGAGACCTCCGGCGCGCGACAGGTCCCCTCGCCCGCGTAGATGATGCGTCGTTGCGTCACGCCGCCAGGCACGAGATTGCCCGCGGTGTCGAGCACGAACAGCCGGTCGGTCGCCACCCCGAAGTCGGGCCGGGGATCCACCCGGCCGAAGATCCGGCTGACCTGATTGTCGGGATAGACGAACGGCTGCAGGATCTCCAGCGGCACGGACTGGTCGAGCAGGGTCCGGCCGCCCGGGCCCTCCGCCGCGGCGTCGTGCAGCGACGCGGTCGCGGTCTCGAGATAGTCGCCGGTCGGGTTGTCCCGCCACGACGACGAGAACGAGACCAGTGACACCAGGGCGGAGACCACGACGAGCGCACCCACCACGGAGGCGAACGCGGGTAGCGCCGACCGTTCCTCTTCTCGTCCGGTCTCGTCGTCGGAGGTCCGTGCGTGTCGTCCGCCCACCTCCCCGGTCCGGGACGGCGCCGCGCACAGCAGGGCCAGCGCGATGCTGAACACCAGTGCCGTGTCCGGCAGATAGCGCATGTGCTGGGCGAGTTCGATCGCGGTCTGCGGGCTCGATCGATTCCACATCACCGGGATCTGCGCCGCGACGGCGTAGATCGCCGCGGCCGCGACGATCCCGGCGCCGCCACGTCTGCGGGCCACCGCCCACCACGTCACCGCGGCCAGCACCAACCAGCCGCCGACGATCATCCACATCTGCGGGAAGCCCGTCGGCGGACTCGGCGTCCACCGCTCCCACTCCCACGGCCCGCCGACGAGCGACGGTACGACGGCGTCGGTCACCGATCTCCAGACCAGGCGGGCGGTCTGCGCCATCGAGTGCTCAACCGATGTCGGGTCCGTGGTGACGAAGTACACGACCACCCACAGCGCGGCGGTGACGGTCAGCGCAACCCACAACTCCCGGGCCGCCCGGAGCGTCGGCATCGTCGCGCGCGCACCGCCGTTCGCGAGGATCGCCGCGACGAGCGCCACCGGCAGGATGAACAGCGACTTCTCGAAGAACGCCAACGCGATCACGAAGACGATCGTCGAGCGGATCCACACCAGCCGGCGTCGCGAATCATCGATGTCACCGCGACCGAGACGCACCGCGTCGGCGACGATCCACGCCATCGCCGCCTGCATGGGCAGTGTGTTGAGGCCGGCCGCCCACCAGGCGAACGCGGGCACCGTCATCGGACTGAAGAGATAGAACGCCAACGCGACCAGTGCACCGATGCGTGCGCGCGGCGCGATCGTCCGCACCATCCGCCACACCGCCACCGATGCGATGGCCTGCATCACGACCAGCATCAGCGCCGGCAGCGCCCAGTTCAACGGCGCCAGCCAGGTGGCCACACCGGCGAGCAGGAAGGCCGCGGGCATGAAGTGGCCGTCGTGACTGTGCCCCAGGTACTCCCAGGACAGGATCGGATTCGACGACGCCCATGCGACGAGCACGAGATCGTCCCAGTAGAAGTTGCCGGTCGCGACGAGCCAGCCCCTGATGATCAGCTGGCCCACGATGAGGGACACGGCAACAAGGGACACCATCCGCGCGTTGGGCATGCGCTCCAGTTTCCATGTGCGGCGCGCGCCGTCGTGGCCGGGTCGGGTGACTCGGCCACGTGCGGGTCGTCGCGGGGCGTCGTGGCAAAATCGGGCGCGTGACCGATCGCAGCCCCAGCCCCGGCGCTCAGGACCCCCGCCCGTCCGGCGGCACGTCCTTCGAGCACTCGATCGACCTCGACAAGTACCAGCTCTCGTCCGAGGTCGGCGACCTGCCCGACGACATCGACCAGCTGCGACTCGAGATCGACCGGCTCGATGCCGTGATCCTCGCGGCGATCAAACGCAGGTCGGCGGTGTCGAAGAAGATCGGCGCCGCGCGGATGGCCTCCGGCGGCCCGCGCCTGGTCCACAGCCGGGAGGTGAAGGTCCTGGAGCGCTTCCAGGACCTCGGCCAGGAAGGCCACACTCTCGCGATGCTGCTGCTACGCCTGGGACGCGGACCGCTGGGCCGCTGATCGCCGGGCCGTGTGACGACCGTCGCGGCCGGGTCCCCGACCACATAGGGTTAGTGGTCATGAGCACCCAGGCCCCCGGCAGCGACTTCACCGGCACCGATCACGGCGACATCACCGCGACGCAATCCTGGCAGGCGCTAGCGGCTCATCAACCGCACGTGTACGCCATGCACCTGCGTGAGGTGTTCGCGATCGATCCCGCGCGCGGCCGCGAACTCACCGTCGACGTCGGCGACCTGCACATCGACTACTCGAAGCACCGGGTCCTGCGCGAGACCCTCGAACTGCTGATGAGCCTCGCCCGCGAGATCGGTCTCGAGGAGATCCGCGACGACATGTTCGCCGGAACCCACATCAACACCTCCGAGGACCGCGCGGTCCTGCACACCGCCCTGCGACTCCCGGCCGACGCGACGCTGACCGTCGACGGTCAGGACGTCGTCGCCGACGTCCACGAGGTCCTGACCCGCATGGGTGAGTTCACCGACCGGCTCCGAAGCGGAGAGTGGAAGGGACACACCGGCAAAGCCATCACCGACGTGGTCAACATCGGCATCGGCGGCTCCGACCTCGGGCCCGTGATGGTCTACCAGGCGCTGCGCCACTACGTCGACGCCGGGATCCGCTGTCACTTCGTCTCCAACGTCGACCCCGCGGACATGGTCGGCACGCTCGCCGACCTCGACGCCGAGACGACCCTGTTCATCATCGCCTCGAAGACCTTCACCACCCTGGAGACGCTGACCAACGCCGCCGCCGCACGCACCTGGCTCCTGCAGGCCCTCGACGCCGACTCCGATGCCGTGGCACGGCATTTCGTCGCCGTCAGCACCAACGCCGCCGAGGTGGCCGAGTTCGGCATCGACACCGACAACATGTTCGGATTCTGGGACTGGGTCGGGGGCCGCTACTCGGTGGACTCGGCCATCGGGCTGTCGGTGATGGCCGCCATCGGCAAGGAACGCTTCGCCGAGTTCCTCGACGGCTTCCACATCGTCGACGAGCACTTCCGCACCCAGCCGCTGGAACACAACGCGCCGGTCATCCTCGGCCTGATCGGCCTCTGGTACAACAACTTCTGGGATGTCGGCACCCGCGCGGTCCTCCCCTACAGCAACGACATGGCCCGCTTCGCCGCGTATCTGCAGCAGCTCACCATGGAGTCGAACGGGAAGTCGGTCACCGCGAGCGGACACCACGTCACCACCGACACCGGCGAGATCTTCTGGGGCGAACCGGGAACCAACGGTCAGCACGCGTTTTACCAACTGCTGCATCAAGGTACGCGGATGGTACCGGCGGACTTCATCGGTTTCGCCGAAGCGACCGACGACCTACCGACCTCTCCCGACGGCTCGGGCTCCATGCAGGACCTGCTGATGAGCAACTTCTTCGCCCAGACCAAGGTGCTCGCCTTCGGCAAGACCGCCGACGAGATCGCCGCCGAGGGCGTGCCCGCACATGTCGTGGCCCACAAGGTGATGCCGGGCAATCGGCCCACCACCTCGATCCTCGCCCCCCGGCTCACCCCGTCGGTGATCGGCCAGCTCGTCGCGCTCTACGAGCACCAGGTCTTCGTCGAGGGCGCCATCTGGGGCATCAACCCCTTCGACCAGTGGGGCGTCGAACTGGGCAAGACCCAGGCCAAGGAGCTACTCGGCACCATCACCCAGACGGAGGCACCGGACGCCCACGACGATTCGTCGACCGATGCCCTCGTGACCTGGTACCGGGAGCGACGGGGCCGCGCGGTCTGAGGGGTTTCGACAAGCTCAACCGGCAAAATCACTTCCAGTAGTCCTCGTCGAAGACCTCGTCGGGGATCTCGTCCCCGGGCTCGACGCCGAGAGACTGGATGCGTCCCATGATCGCGGCCGCGGTAGCCACGTAGGTCACGAGATCCGTTGGCTCCACGTCACGTTCGGCGGGATCTCCGCCGAGGAACTCGTACAGGGCCGGTGGCACGCAGGCACCCATGTCCAGTGCCCGGGTCGCGGTTGCCGCCCGCCAGGCGTCGAAGCTCGCCACGTCGACGGCCTCGGCGACTTCGCCGGTGCGGATGGCCTCGGACACCTCGTCGAGGGTGGCCAGCTCGCCCGATGTCCCGCTCGACGGGTCGAAGCCGAGAACCGTGTCGGCGGAGGTCGACTCGTCGTCGGTGAGGGTGAAGTAGACGATGCCCCGCCAGTCGGAGCCCATGGCCGCGATGTCCGTCCGGTCGAAGATCTCGCCGAGCAGCTCGCCGACCTGCTCCCGCTGCCGCGCGCCGAACACCTGAAACGCGCCCGACGCCACCACTTGTCCGTGCTTGTTCGCCACGACGGCCACCTTACGCAGGTCAGTCGTCGATGCCGAGGACGACCACGCGCCCCGACGCCGGAGACAGATAGACCCTCGCCCGCCACTGCGTGGACGAGAAGGCCCGGTCGAGTTCCGGGCTGCCGAGCAGCTCGCCGGCCGGGACGAGATCGTGCAACGCGCTCACCGGCGGGTCGGGATGGGGGACGGGCGTCGCGTCGTACTCCTGTACCCACTCGGCGACCTGATCGGCACCGGCCGTGACCACGGCGTCGAACCAGTAGGTGCTCGGCCCGGGGACGCGACCGGTCGAGGCATCCCCGAGAGTGCCCGCCGCCCAGCCGTCGACAGTCGAATCGGCCAGAGCCGGGAACCGCGCGGCGACCGGCTCGATGTCGCGGCGTGGGCCGGTCGTGAGGACCTTCGTCGGCTGCGACGGGGACGACGAATCCGCCGTCGAGGAGACGGGGACCCGTTCGGTCGGTGCCGGTGTCCCGCAAGCGAGCAGCCCGGCGAGTCCGAGTACGGCGGCGACTCCGGCCCACCAGGGCCGCCACCGATTGCGCAGCATTCCGCCACGCTAACCCGTCACGGGCGCCTGCACGTCAAAGGTCTACTGCGTGAATGAGTTCCGGCAGACACGCGGAACAGCTCAGACGAGTCGTCGACTGATCGACGCCGGCAGGAACTTCAGCGCCGCCGCGATCGGCGTCCACGGCCACGCCGGCACCGGCGCCCAGTCCTTCTCCGCCTCGATCGCCTTGACCAGGGCGTCGACGCCCTTGTCCGTGTCGACCATCAGGGAGGTCTTCACTCCCCGGTTGATGTCGGTCTCGATGTAGCCCGGCGCGACGATCGAGACGGTGATGGGCGACGAGGCGAACTCGGCCTGGAGTCCCTGCCCCAGCGCTGTCAGTCCGGCTTTCGACGCCGAGTACGCGGCCTGCGCCTTGGGCATGCCGCGGACGCCCGAGATGGAGCTGACCAGCACCAGATGCCCCGCGTTCTGCGCACGGAAGATCTCGAGCGCGGCCTCGGCCTGGGCCAGCGCGCCGACCAGATTGGTCTGCACCGTCTCGATGTTCGCCGCGGCCTTACCGGTACCGAGGGGTGCCCCCTTGCCGAGTCCGGCGTTGACGACGACCCGGTCGAGACCGCCCAGACCGTCGGCGAGTCTCCGGAACACCTCGGGAACGGCCTCCACATCGGTGACGTCGAGCGTCGCGACTTCGACACGCTCGGCGGAGGGCCGCAACTCCTCGGCCAGCGCCTCCAGCTTCTCGCGCCGACGCGCCGCGAGCGCGAGCGAACGCCCCTGCGCGGCGAAGCGTCGGGCCATGCCCTCCCCGAGTCCCGAACTGGCCCCCGTGATGAGAATTCTCTGCCGTGTCGTCACGACGTCCAGGCTACCGGCCGGTAAGTTCCGGGCTCCCGGCCGGCCGGACACCTACTTCAGCAACCGGGACATCCGCCGATCAGCCAGCACCTTCCCGCCCGTCTGACACGTGGCGCAGTACTGGAAGGACCGATCGGCGAAAGACACCTCGCGGACGGTGTCGCCGCACACCGGACACGGCAGGCCGGTGCGGGCGTGCACGCGCAGACCGGTGCGTTTCTCGGACTTCAGCCGCGCCACGGCCTGGCCTTCCAGTCGTCCGGTGGCATCGGTGAGAACGCCGCGCATGGCGTCGTAGAGCGTGGCGACCTGGTCGGGCTTCAGCGTCTTCGACGACGCGAAGGGCGACAGGCGTGCGGTGTGCAGGATCTCGTCGGAATACGCGTTGCCGATCCCGGCGATGGTGTGCTGATCGGTGAGTACGTTCTTGATCCGGCCGGTCGTCCCGGACAGGATCTCCGCGAACTGTTCGGCCGTCAGTTCGAGCGCGTCGGGTCCCAGACCCGCGATCCGTTCGACCTCGGTGAGCTCACGGACCAGCCACACGGCGAGCCGCTTCTGGGTGCCGGCCTCGGTGACGTCGAATCCCTCACCGGGCAGCCCGCAGTGCACGCGCAGGGCGATCGGGCTCTTCCCGCCCGGACGCAGGGGCTTGGGCGACAGGTCCTCGCTCCATCGCACCCATCCCGCCCGCGACAGATGGATGACCAGCTGCAGCAACGGCTCTGACGCGGTGGCCGCCGAACCCGGAATGGTACGGATGACCAGGTACTTCCCCACACGTCCGACGGATTCGACGATCCGGTCCATCAGCGCCGTGTAGGGCGGGTCGGCGGTCTTCAGCACCGACAGCGACGCGACGTCGACCCGTCGGATCGGGAGTCCGGCCGCACGGCCGTCGACGTAGTCGGCGATCGCGGCCACCTCTGGAAGCTCAGGCATGCCACCAGTGTGCTCTAGTTGTGGGATGAACTCCCGACTTTCCGACGCCGAACTGGCTGCCCGGATCGCGCAGGGAGCCGGAGAGGTACTTCTCGGAATCCGGTCCGGTGATCTGCTCGGCGGGGCGATGCTCGGCGACGTGGGCGATGCGCTTGCGCAGGCGTGGATCTCGACGGTGCTGCGCAAACACCGGCCACGCGATGCGGTGCTGTCCGAGGAAGCGGCCGACGTCGGCGACCGGGCCACCGCTGCTCGGGTGTGGATCATCGACCCCTTGGACGGCACAAGGGAATTCGCCGCGGGTTCAGCGGACTGGGCCGTACACGTGGCCCTGACCGAGAGCGGGATCGTCACCGAGGCGTCGGTGTCCCTGCCCGCGACGGGTGAACTGTTTCGTTCGGACACGGTCGCACGGACCGCGGGCGAGCTGACCCGCCGCCTGGTCACCTCCCGGTGGGGCGGCTCCTACGAGACCAGCTACGTGGCGAACCGTCTGGGTCTGCAGATGGTGCCGGTCGGTTCGGCCGGGGCCAAGGCGATGGCCGTCGTCCGCGGCGATGCCGACGCCTACGTCCACGCCGGCGGCCAGTACGAGTGGGACAACGCGGCGCCGGTGGGGGTCGCCCTGGCGGCCGGCCTGCACTGCAGTCGCCTCGACGGGTCGGAGATCGTCTACAACAACCGGCATCCGTACATGCCGGACTTCGTCATCTGCCGCAGCGAGATCCGCGACGAGATGCTCGCCGCGTTGCAGCAGATCTGGTGACCTGGAGACCGTGAACGGAGTCGGCGACGCGGTCGTACAGATCGGTCCGGCGCTGATTGTCGTCGTCGTACTGCTGGCGGTGGCCGCGGTGGTGGTCAACCGCCGGTCCGGCCTGGCCACCGAGACGATGGTGGCGGTGCTACGTGCCGTCGCACAACTCGCCGCGCTGGCCGCGGTGCTGGCGGCGGTCATCCCCCATCTGTGGGCATCCGCCCTGTTCGTTCTGCTCATGGCGTCGGCGGCAGCGTGGACGTCGGCCCGGCGCGTGAACCCGGACCGCTCCGGCCTCGTCGGGATCGCGTGGTGTGCGGGTCCCGTTGCGGTTCCGACGATCGTCATCGTCACCGCACTCCTCGTCATCGGAGTGCTTCCCGCCCGCGGGATCGCCGTGATCCCGACGGCCGGAATCCTGATCGGCGGTGCGATGGTGACCACCTCGCTCGCCGGGCGCCGAGCGCACGACGAGTTGCGGGTTCGGCGCGGCGAGGTGGACGCGGCGTTGTCGCTGGGTCTGCTCTCGCGGGACGCGCGCATGGAGATCTGCGGGCCCGCCGCTGCGAGCGCCCTCATCCCCGGACTCGACCAGACCAAGTCGGTGGGGATCGTCACCATTCCCGGTGCGTTCGTGGGCATGGTCCTCGGCGGGGCCTCGGTGTGGGCCGCCGCGGCGATGCAGCTGTTCGTACTGGTGGCGCTGCTGACCGTCAGTTCCATCGCCATGCTCGTCACCGTCGAACTCGTTGCCCGCGAACGCCTGTGAGCCTTCGACATATGCAGATGTCGCGTGTCGTGGCGTCCAGCGCAACGAAGTGCGGCATCTGGCGGACAGGTGCGGAGGGTGTCCACCTCGATGAGCGGGGTCAGACTCCTCAGTGCGCCTTGCGCAGCAGATAGATGTCCATGATCCAGCCGATCCGTTCCCGGGCCGCGGCGCGCTCTCGGACGATCCGGTCCGTGACCTCGCCGACTCTGCCGCTGATCAGGATCTCGTCGTCGGTGCCCACATAAGCGCCCCACCAGATGTGATCGTCCGGGTCGGCGGTGTGCCGGAAACTGAGGTCGGCGTCGAGCATCACGATCTGGTTGGCGTCGGCACCCGCAGGAGTGTCGGCGAGGCGTCGGCCGGTGGTCGTGTGGATAGGTTCGCCGACGCGGTTGGCCACGATGCCGTGCGCCGCGGTGAGTGCGCTGGCGCTGGTCACACCCGGAATGACCTCGACGACGAGGTCGAGATCGTCACGGGCGGCGAGATCGTCGACGATTCGCAGCGTGCTGTCGTAGAGTGCGGGGTCGCCCCAGACGAGGATGGCGGCCACACCGCCGTCGCCGACCTCGTCGCGCAGCGCGGTGGCGATCAGATCGGCACGCGCGGCATGCCAGCGCCGGACCTCCGCGTCGTAGTCCGCCGGCTCACGGTCGCGCGGCGGATCGGGAATCTCCACCAGCGAATGGCCCTGCCGCGCATGCTCGGTGAGGATCGCGCGACGGGCGTCGAGCAGACCGCTCTTCGCAGTGCCCTTCTCGAGGGTGAGGAAGGTGTCCACGTCGGCCATCGCATCGATGGCCTGCAGCGTGATCTGACGTGGCCCACCGGGTCCGATCCCGATGACGCGCAGCGTGATTCGCACGGTCAGATCTTCACCTTCGGAAGCCCGTGCTTCCGGGCGGTCATGTCCAGGATGAGCTGCCTCGGCGCGAGCCGCCGGAGCAGGAAGACCGCGCCGGCCTGATTACCCTTGGCATAGAACGGCTTCGGGTGTTCGGCAAGAGCGGCGTCGACGATCTGGGTGGCCATGCTCTGCGCGCTGATGCCCGCATCCTCGTTGCGCCTGGTCGCGGCGGCGAGCGTCTCGTATTCGGCCCGGTACGGCGAGTCGTCACCGATGAAGATGCTCCGACGGTCTCCGATGCCGGTGGCGATCGTGCCCGGCTCGACACTGATCATCCGTATCCCGTACGGCGCCAGCTCACGTCGCGACGCGAGGGCGAACGCCTTGAGCGCCGACTTCGTGGCCGCGTAGTTGGACCGGAAGGCGACGGGGAAGCTGGACAACATCGACCCCACCATGACGACCGTGCCACGACGCCGCCTGCGCATCCCGGGCAACACCGCCTTGGTCAGTGCGATCGGCCCGAAGACGTTGACGCGGAACAGATCCTCGACCGCCGACATCGGGGTGTCCTCGAGCGACCCGGCCTGGGACTCGCCGGCGTTGTTGACCAGGATGTCGACCTCGCCGACCAGGGCCGCGCACGACTCGGCGGAGTCGTAGTCGGCGTTGTCGAGACGGACATAGGTGACGCCCGGCAATGGGTTGCGCACGGCGTCCGGGTTGCGGGTGGTGCCGTAGACCCGATGCCCCCGTGCGACGAACTGACGAGCGACCTCGGCACCGATGCCACTGGTCGCGCCGGTCACGAGGACAGTCTGTGAACTCACGACCGCAACGGTAGCGCAACGGCCGAGGCGTCAGACGAGCTTGTCGTACCGGCGGGTGAGGATGCTGAGTTCCGCGGCCACCCGCTCGGAGTCGGGGCCGTAGGGGCGCCTGGAATCGCGGGTGAACCAGTCGGCGATCCGCTGGCCCGGCGTCCGCTGGCCGGCCGGGGTCCGACGCGCGGTGAGAGTCAGCACCCCGGCGGTGCCGGCGACCGAAGCGATGACGACGAGTGCGAGAACAAAGATGAGTGTCATGGCAGTTATCCTGCGCCCACTATGTTCCCGCCAACAGTGGCAGCAAAGCCATTGTTCGCAAATTATCTGCCATACTGGGTTGGTGTTGAAATCCGTCGGCGTCCTCCTCTACGGACGCGTCGCACTGTTCGAGTTCGGTGTCGTCCACGAGGTGTTCGGCCTCGATCGCACCGACGACGGCGTCCCGGCCTTCGATTTCCGGGTCGCGTCGCCGGAACCGGGATCGTCACTCGGCGTGGGCCACGGGGTCTCGCTCCAGGTGTCGCACACCCTCGCCGAGTGCCGTGACGTCGATCTGGTCGTGATCCCCGGGGGAAGCATCAGCGGCAACTACCCCGACGAGATCCTGGACACCATCCGCACGGTCGTCGACGGCGGCGGCCGAGTGCTCACCGTCTGTTCGGGCGCCTTCGTCGCGGGTGCGGCCGGCCTCCTCGACGACCGCCGGTGCACGACCCACTGGCGTTACGGCACCGACCTCGCGCGCATGTTCCCGCGCGCCCAGGTCGACACCGACGTCCTCTTCGTCGACGACGGCCCCGTCACCACGAGCGCGGGCACCGCCGCGGGGATAGACGCATCGCTGCACCTGGTCCGGGAGGCCTGGGGACCGGCCGTCGCCAACCGGATCGCGCGGCGGATGGTCGTGCCACCGCACCGCGACGGCGGTCAGCGTCAGTTCGTCGAGGCACCCGTACCGGCATGCACCGACGAGGGGTTCGGCACGCTGCTCGCCTGGATGACGGCGAACCTCGACCGAGACATCAGCATCGACGACATGGCGACCCGCATGCACATGTCGGGACGGACCTTCGCGCGACGGTTCGTCGACGAGGTCGGGATCTCGCCTCGCCGCTGGCTGACCGAGCAGCGCGTGCTGTCGGCGAAGAACCTGCTGGAGTCGACCACCGCGAGCGTCGACGAGGTGGCGCGGCGGGTCGGTTTCACGTCGGCGACGCTGCTGCGTCACCACTTCGCCGCGAGCGTCGGTGTCTCGCCGCTGGTCTACCGCCGGCGGTTCGCGAAGTCCGCTGCTGCGGAGACATAGCCGAGACCGCGCCCCGCGCGGCCACGAGCTGCGAAACCGGCCTGGTTGGTGCCCTCGGTAGGATTCGAACCTACGACCTACCCTTTAGGAGAGGGTTGCTCTATCCCCTGAGCTACGAAGGCGCGCCGCGCAAGGCTTGTCGGCGCGGCTCCCGACAGCCGGAGTCTACGCGAGCGGCATCCGCCGTCGACGACGTGCCTCAGATGGTGAAGATCGTGTAGTTGGTCCCCTGCCGCCGATTCTGCGCGCGCACCCGCCCCACCAGCACGACGGCCACACCCCCTGCCACGACGGCGCACACCCCCGCGGCGATCGCCGACGGCCCGCTGTTCCAGGTGAGGGCCAGCCCGGCTCCGAGAATGCAGCCGAGTGAACAGAGCGCTGCACAGATCATGAGTATCGCCATGTTTCGCATGTGATCACCCTCGAGCACACCGGACCACGAGTCATGATCAATGATTGATCAACCGGAAATCAGTCATGGAAACGCCACCGGAGGTGAGCCCCGACCATGATCACCGATCGTCGAGCGGTGGCGTACACAACCACTCCCGTTGTGGCGCTGCTCGACGCCGACGGTCACCCGATCCCGATGCGCCCCACCGCACAACGCGCCCTCACGCTGCTGCTCCGACACCGCCACACCGGGCTGAGCCCCGAGGACCTCGCCGCCGGGATCTGGCCTCTGGACATGCCGGAGCACCCGGACGCCGCAGTGCGGACCGTCCTCAGCCGTCTGCGCCGCCACCTCCCCGCGGACTGTCTCCGCCGGACCCCCGCCGGCATCTGCCTCACCGGCCTGTCCGGGCCCGGCCACGTTCCACCACCGTTCGTCGGCCGCGATGCCGAAGTCCACGAGCTCACCCGGATGCTCGACACCCACGACGGGGTGTTGGTCACCGGGCCGTTCGGTGTCGGCAAGTCCCGACTTCTCGCGGAACTGTCCTCTCCTGACTCCGGTCGACGCTCGTGGCGCCGCGAGGTCGTGACCCTCCCGTCGTCACTCCCCGCGCTGCACGCCCGCTTCGGTGCCGAGGACCCCGTCGATGCCCTCCGGCATGCCCTGACCGCAGGAGGAGACCTCCCGACCCTCGTGGTCGTCGACGACATCCATCGCGCAGACCCGGCCGTCCTGGAGTTCCTGATGGCGCTGACCGACCTGGGACCGACCCGACTGCTCGGTGCCGCCATCACAGAAAACGCTGTGCCGGAATCGATCACCAAACTCCTGCGGACGAACCGGTGGGCCGGGTTCACGCTCGGGCCGCTGGACGACGCGGCATCGGCCGTGCTGGGTCACCTCGTCGGCGCACGAGCCGACGTCGGTCAAGCGGGCGGAAACCCGGAGCTGATCTGTTCGCTCGCACGCGCGGACGACCCCGGGGACGGAATCGCCGAAACCGTTCGGCGCCGACTGTCCGGTCTACCCCGAGAGTGCTCGGAGGCTCTCGCGCTCGTCGTGGTCGCCGGAATGCTCGATTGGGAATGCGTCGCCCGACTCGGCAGTCACGAGGCGATCGTCACCCTGGAGGATCACGAGTTCGTGACCACCGACGCGACCGGCGCCCGGGCCGCGTCCGCACTGGTCGCCGCTGCGGTCGAGCGGTCGATGACCCCCGCGCGTCGTCGCCGGCTGGCCGAACTACTCCACGCGGCCGCGACGACGCCCGTGATGCGCGCGTCGTGGGGCCTCGACCTCGGACAACCGGTGAGCACCGCCGACCTGCTGGCCGCCGGCGTTTTTCACCTGCGGTCTGGTGATCCCGACTCCGCCGAACGGTTCGCCGCCACCGCCTGGAAGTCGGATCCGAGCGCCGAGGCCGGGTTCGCCTGGGCCCGAGCTCTCGCGCTGGGCACTCGATCCAGCCCTGAGATCACTTCCCGGCTCGCGCAAGTGCGAGCCCAGCTACCGTTCGACACACCCGCGATCGCCGTCGCTGCGGCTGTCTCGACCTTCCTGAAGGGCGCCGACCCCGACGCCGCGCGGCAGGAGCTACGAACGATCCCGGGACCGCACCAACCGCTCGGACGAGTTGTCGAAGCCCTGATCGACACGTACACAGGCCGGCCCGACGCCGAGACACCCTGGCGTGTGTTGCAGGACAACGACGACCCGATCGTTCGCGGCGCCGCGTGGGCGACGTGGTTCCTCGCTTCTGACCTGGCAGCGGACCCGAACATCGGCGCCCTCCTCCCGGACTCCGACCGAGCAGAGGACGAAGGGTTGTCGGTCGCGCAACTCCACGCGATGCGGGCCCGCGCACTGCTCTCGAAGGACGATCCGGGGGCCGCGAAGCGCGAACTCGGACTCGCCGCGTCGACGACGCCGCTGGGCGACCTGCGGATGCGTGCATGGCTGGCGACCATCCGTTCCGAGATCCATTTTCGCGCGGCCGATTTCGACGCGGCCGCGACGTCGGGCACCCGCGCGGCCGAGCTTCTCGCCCGAAGCGGACACCGCAGCGACGAACGTATCGCCAAGCACTGGCTGGCGATGACCCTCGCCGCTTCGGGTGACCTCGACGGCGCCGGCGTCATGCTGGCCGACGCCGAGCGCTTGCCCTCGGCCGCGGTGATCGGCGACCATCACGGCGACGCGGCCCGCGCACTCATCGAGTGGGATCGTGGACGGGCCGAGGCTGCCGCCGCGTGCATCGCGACCGGATACGACCGGATCGCGCGACACTCCGTGGCGGACGATCTGTCGCTGTCGGTGGTCGCCGCGCTGGTGTCTGGGGACGACAACCCTTTCCGCACGGCCACCCCCGCCGCGGTCCGCGAGCGGATCGTGCGAGAGCTACGCGAAGCGAGAAGTCCGGAACCGTCGGCCGCCGGCCTGACCGGTCGCGAACTCGAGATCTTGCGTCTGTACGCCCGACGCCGCACGGCAGCGGAGATAGCCGCCGAACTCGGCCTTGCCCCCACGACGGTGCGCAACCACGTGGCGCGCGGATTCCGGAAGCTCGGCATCGGCAGTCGGCGGGACATCCCCGATGGCTTGTGACGTCGGTGGCAGAACCACAGGCGAGCATCGGGGGGTCGGATCGAGAACCGGACATTGCTGCCTGTGATCGTCGCCACTCGAGACACCCCGGCGCTGGGGTTGATGCCCGTTCCTGTCCGTACACTGCTTACCGCATACGTTCCACCGTTTCACCCGGGGAGGTCTTTTCGTTGGTGCACGCGGCATCAGGATCGGCGCGCACCGCCGACGACGACGAGACCACAGCCACCGCTGCCGAGACGCCGGGCCCCGCCGCCGCACCCCGTCCCGCCGAGCCGGGCCCTCCCCCGGCTGCGACCAAGCCGCGTGGACGAGCGCACACCGCCGATTTCGTCCGAGTCGTGCTGTTCACCTTCGTGGTCGTCGCGCACAGCGTCAACGCCATCAACGGCGGGGCCGACGAGATCCGCGGAGCGAATCTGGTGGGCACCCTGTGCCACCTGACGCGATACGGCTTCGTGGCGGTGACGCTGTATGTCCTCGTGCTGAGCATGCAGGGCCGGGAGATGTCGCCGTGGCAGTTCTGGCGGCGCCGCTTCGGGCTGGTCGTCGGCCCCTACCTCGCCTGGACGCTGATCTACACGGTCACCGACCACCTCATCCTCGCGGACAACCCGTTCCCACCCGCCCGTGAGATGCTGCCCCGGCTCGCGCACGACCTCATCGTGGGCGAGGGCAAGTATCAGCTGTACTTCCTGCTGATCTCGATGCAGATCTACCTGTTCTTCCCGCTGATCTCCTGGATCTTCGAGCGCGGCCGCAACCGCCCGTGGTTGTTGCTGGCCTGCGGGACCGCGATCCAGCTCCTGGTGTTCGTCGTCTACCAGTACCTCCCGAGACCTTCCGGCCACGCGTGGGACGTCGCCTACCAGCACATGTGGAAGACGCTCCCGATGTATGCGCTCTTCGTCGCGGTGGGCGTATTGGCCGCGCAGCACCGCGAGGCCGTCGACCGCTGGCTCCGCGAGCACATGGCCACCGTCGTTCTGGTCGCGGCGGGCTGCGCGGCGTTCAGCGTCGCGGGCTACTTGCTGGCCACGTCGCCGGGCAATGTGCCGTGGAAGGCCAACACGGCCTGGAACCCGGTGTCGCTGCCCTGGTACATCGGCGGCTTCGCCCTGTTGTGGCTGATCGGCCTGGTCTGGGACGACCGACGCGCCGCCGGCCGACCGGCCGGCGGACGGCTGGTGTCGCAGGCCACCTTGCGCGCCTTCGGTGTCTTCGCGGTTCACCCGCTGATCCTCGACATCCTGGGCCGCGTCGGATTCCTCAGCGGACTCTTCGACTGGTTCCCGCACTCGGCGGTCCTGCGCTCGATCATCTTGATCGCCCTGGTGCTCGCGGCATCGCTGGCGCTCGTCGACCTCCTCCTGCGCCTGCCGTTCAGCAAATGGCTGACCGCCCGGCCCCGCATCCCCCTGTTGCCGAAGCGGAACAAGAAGGAGCAGGACCGGGCGGTGGAAGTCGCTGAGTCGGCGGGGGCTGAGAAGGTGTCCGCCGACTAGGTGTGGGCTACTTGTACTTCGGGTTGTTGATCACCGGGATCTCGATGTTGATCGGCATCCGCAGTTCGGACATGTAGAAGAGGACGAACTGGCGGAGGAACTCGTCGAACAGCCAGTACGCCTCGCGCGGCATGCCGACGTTGAGCAGGCCCTCGCGGATCTGCACGTACGGACCCCACGCCGTCTCGAGCAGCGGGCTCCACACGGGCTCGCGCGGGATCTGGTACCAGTTCGCCACCTGATCGCCGAGCACGAACCTCGTGAGGGCTCCCAGGACGCCGCGCGAGATCAGCGAGAGATCGAGGTTCATGCCGAGATCGAGCAGCATGTCCGCGAGCTTGCGACCCTCGGGGGTCGGCGCCAGGATCGGATCGAGCACCTGTTGCGCCTGCGAGTCGGCGGCGGCCCATGACGCCGGGATGTACTCGTCCGAGACGCCCAACAGACGAGCGGTGATCTGCCACGAGTGCAGGAATCCGGCGGATTCGTCGGCGGCGATGGGGACGTTCCACTTGTCGAAGTTGCGCATGACCGTCGTCGGCAGGCTGTGCCAGGTGACCATGATGTCGGCCTGGCTGATCGGCTTCTTCTCCGTCGCCCCGTGCACCCAGTGGGGCGACTGCGGCAGGAGGTGCCGCACTCCCGCGTGGGCCAGACGTGTCTTGACGCACGTCACGACCATCTCGCCGCCGGGTTGGTAGGCGTTGAGCGATCCGATGTCGTAACCGAGCTTCGCGGTCTTGGTGATGCGGTCCTTGAGGTCCCACCCACCTTTCGAGTAGTAGACCGCACGGGCCTCACGTGGGATGACGGTGCTCATCATGCCGCTGGCGAAGCCGTACAGGACACCGAGGTATGTTCCGCGCTTCTGGTTGAAACGAACAACGTCGGCCAGCTTGGCCTGATCCGTCCACGACGGCAGCTGCCGCGCGTGCTCCATGAAGTCGCGCAGTTCCGAGGGCAGGCCGGCCGGCAGTGGCTGCGAGTTGCGATGCCACGTGCGCAGCAGTCGGTTGACGTTGTGCACCTGCCCACTGTCGATGACCTTGGCGACCACCGGATCCGCCTCGTCGTCCCACACCTGGCGAGGATCCGCACCACGACCGCGACCGGGCACCGAATTCGCCGGTGACCACGTCCACGGCGTCGTCTGCGAGAGCGCCGCCACCGCTCCGGCAGCACCGACGGCACCTCCGGCGCGTATCAGATTTCGTCTGTTCAGATCTTCCATGACCCCGTCCCATCACTTCCATGTATCAATGTGACAAACAACGTATCCTTGTATCATTGTTACCACCAGGTGGTCCAGGACACACCTGTTTCGCCGATTTTGCGATCATGGAAGCTCATGCCGTCATCATGAGTAGAAGGGGTGACCAGGTGACCACGCAGCCGTCCGGCGCTTCGCTGTCGAGCTCACTTCTCCAGCGCGCATTCCTCGAGTCCTCGACACCGTCGGAGGAGGCGGCCGATCCCACCGCCGAGCGCCTCCTCGACGCGGCCTTCGAACTGTTCTGCCGGCTGGGCGTCCAACGCACTCCGATGGAGAAGGTCGCGAAAAGCGCAGGCGTCACCAGAGTCACCCTGTACCGCAAGTTCGCCACCAAGGACGCGCTCGTCGACCAGGTGGTGCTGCGCGAGTTCCGCCGCTACTTCGACCGCTTCCGCGCGGAGATCCCCCGTGCCGACACCGTCGCCGACCGTGTGGTCCTCGGATTCGTCGGCTCGTTACGTGCCATCTCCGGCAACCCGCTGATCGGTGAGATCAACGACGCCGAACCGAGCATGCTCATCGAATCGATGATCGGCGGGGACGGCAAGCTGCTCGCGACCGTCCAGCACTTCGTCGCCGCACAGCTGCGTCGAGAGCAGTTGGCGGGCAACATCTCCGACCTGCTCGACGTCGACCTCGTGGCCGAGATGATGGTCCGCGTGTCGGCGTCGTTCCTGACCGTGCCCAGCCGCGTCGTCGACATCACCGACGATGCCCAGCTCGCCACGGTGGCGCGTCAGTTCCTCGTGCCGATGCTCAATCCCGCGCAGTGACGGGCCGAAGCTGCAAAGATCAGAGCGCTCACCACATCTGAGGAGACTGCCGTGCGCTCATGGTCTGTGATCATCATCCTGGCTGTCTCACAGTTCGTCATGGTGCTCGACAGCACCGTGATGAACGTGTCGATCTCGGTGGTGGCCGACGACCTCGGGACCTCGATCACCGGCATGCAGGCCGCGATCACCTTCTACGCGCTGACGATGGCCGCCTTCATGCTGACCGGCGGCAAGCTCGGCGACCTGATGGGCCGGGCACGAGCTTTCAAGATCGGTGCCGTCATCTACGGCATCGGCTCGCTGACCACGGCGCTGAGCCCCAACCTGCCCGTTCTGCTGATCGGCTGGTCACTGGTCGAGGGGCTGGGTGCGGTTCTCGTCATCCCCGCGATCGCCTCACTGGCCGCCATCAACTACACCGGCAAGGCGCGTGTCACCGCATTCTCGATCCTGGGCGCGGTCACCGGGCTGGCCGCCGCGGTCGGCCCGCTGCTCGGCGGGGTGATGACCACCTACCTGTCGTGGCGCTACGTGTTCGTCGCCGAGACCGTCGTGATGGTGGCGGTCCTGTTCGCGGCCAAACTGATTCGTGATGTACCCCGTGACCCGAGCGTGCGCATCGACCCGCTGAGCGTCCTGGCATCCGCCGGTGGCCTGGCGCTCGTCGTCTACGGCGTCCTGCAGTCGAAGACGTGGGGTTGGTTGAAGCCGCAGCACCCACCTGAGTTCGGCGGCAACGAGATCGCTCCCCTCGGTGTCTCGCCCGTCGCATACCTGCTCTTGCTCGGGGTCGTCGTCCTCTGGCTGTTCGTCCTGCGCCAACGTGCCCTCGCCGACTCCGGCAGGCAACCGCTGCTGCGCATCGAATTGTTCCGGATCGCCGCACTGCGCAGCGGGCTCGGCGGCTTCCTCGCCCAGTACTTCGCGATCGCCGCGCTCTTCTTCGTGGTCCCGGTGTACCTGCAGACGATGCTCGGACGCGACGCCCTGCAGACCGGGGTGAAGATCCTGCCGCTCTCGGTGGGCCTCGTCATCTTCTCGATACTCGGATCCTGGCTCACCGCACGACGATCCGCCCGATTCATCGCGCGCGGCGGGCAGATCACGATGGCTCTCGGGACACTTCTGATCATCGCCTCGGTGGGCACCGACCTGCGCAGCGCAGCCTTCGCCGCGGGCATGTTCGTCGTCGGCGCGGGCTTCGGATTGCTCGCCTCACAACTGGGCAACGTCAACATGTCCGCCGTCGAGGAGAAGGACACCTCCGAAGTCGGGGGCCTGCAGGGCACCTTCCAGAACCTGGGTTCGTCGTTCGGCACCGCGGTCGCGGGTTCGGTCTTCCTGCTCATGCTCTCGTCGGGCTTCGTGTCGGCGGTGAGTGAGTCCGAGACCCTCTCACCCGATGACCAGCAACGTGTGGTCGCGGCCGTGGACGATGCGGGCGTACCCATCATCTCCGCCGACGAGGCCCGAACCATCGTCCTCGACGCGGGTGGCTCGCCGGATGCCGCGCAAACGGTGTCCCAGGTCTACGCGGAGTCGCAGATCGCGGCCCTGCAGCAGGCCTTGTTCGTCGTGTTCGGCCTTCTCGTCCTGGCGTTGCTGTTCTCGCGCCACCTGCCCAACCGGATACCCGAGCCCGCCGATGTGGAGGCCGGCTGAACCGGCGAGATCAGCCGGTGGCGCGGACCTTCTTGCCGATGGTGGTCTCGGTCTGCCGGACCGCCTGTGCGGCAAACGGTCCCACGACCTTGCCGAGCAGTTTGCCCGCCATGCCGCCCGGCAACGTGTAGGTGAATTCCACGTCCATGTCGGTGGCCGAACCGCCGTCGGCGTCGGCGAAGCGCCACGTGGTGTTCGCCGCGAATCCCTCGATCGCCTCCAACGTGATCAGCTCGTTCTCGACGTATTCGGTGCACTTGACGACCGAATTCAGCGTCTTGGGCCCCACCTCCATCGACACCGCGAACGTCGCACCGAGTCCGCTCGTCTGGTCGGTCGTGGGTTCGAAGCGGGTGACGCCGAAGAGGTATTCGCTGACGTTCTGATAGCCGTCGACGTAGCTGAACACCTTCTCGCGCGGCCCGTCGATCCTCGCCTGATGCCGTACCACTCCCACGATTCTCCCCGTTCGTCTCGTTCGGCCGACCATGCCGGCGCGGCCCTCCCGTCGACCCTATGCGTGGCCGTACTCTCCTGAACACCTCGACCCGGTTCTCGTCACGAGCGGTCGACCGGCCAGTACGCTTGGTCGATGACGCCCCGTCGCGGAATCTCACTGGTGGTGCGAGCTCTGGCCGTGGTGACGGCCACCGCTCTGCTGACGACCGCCTGCGGCGGCGATCCGGCCGAGCCGGGAGCGAGTCCGGTGACCTGCGCCGAGATCCCCAACGGGGAGATGATCGAAGCCCAGGCCGTGTCCGCCGCACCCACCGACATCGCCACCAGACCTGAGGTGGCTTCGGGGTTTCGCACGGGGATGAGACCCGTCGTCACCGAAACCTACGCCGCCGCAACCGCGAATCCGCTCGCCACCCGGGCGGCCTGCGAGGTCCTGCGCGACGGTGGCACCGCCGCCGACGCCCTGGTCACCGCGCAGCTGGTGCTCGGCCTCGTCGAGCCGCAGTCCTCCGGCATCGGTGGTGGCGCCTTCGCGCTCTACTACGACGCGGCGTCGAAGAGTGTGCGGGCCTTCGACGGTCGCGAGACGGCGCCGGCCGCCGCCACCGAGACCTACCTGACCCGGATCAGCCCGGACGATCCCGCACCGCCGGTACCGAGTGCCCGCGCCTCGGGTCGGTCCATCGGCGTGCCGGGCGTGCTCCGGATGCTCGAGATGGTCCACGGCGAATTCGGCGGCCACGCATGGCGAGACCTGTTCGATCCCGCAGTACAGCTGGCCGACAACGGTTTCGACATCAGTCCGCGGCTCGCGACCGCGATCGCCGCGTCGGCGGCCGAACTCGCCGTCGACGCGGATACACGCGCGTACTTCCTGTCCGCCGACGGCACGGCCAAGCCGGCCGGCACCCGGCTCGTCAACCCGGCGTACTCGAAGACGCTCGGCGCGCTGGCGACCGACGGCGCCGGAGCCATGTACGACGGGCCGCTCGCCCAGGCCATCGTCGCCGAGGCCGGCAGCACCGAGGGCGGCATGACACCGAGCCTCATGACCGTGCAAGACCTTCGCGACTACCGTGCGATCGTGCGGGAACCGGTCGTCACGACGTATCGCGGACGAGAGATCGTCGCGATGCCCGGACCGTCGTCGGGCGGGATCGCCGTGGCGTCGGCGCTGGGCATCCTGGCGAACTTCGACCTCCCGTCGATGCCGCCGACCGATGTCGACACCGACGGCGGACGTCCCGACCCGGCCGCCGTCCACCTCGTCACCGAGGCCGAGCGCCTCGCCTACGCCGATCGCGACAAGTACGTCGCCGACCCCGATTTCGTCCCGCTGCCCGGGCGCGGGGTGGCGACCATCCTCGACCCGGCCTATCTGCGGTCGCGAGCGGCGCTCATCAAGCCCGAGTCCTCACTCGGCGAGGCGCCGGCGGGCGACCTCGGTCCGGTACCCCTCGGGTCGTATGCCGGCCCCGAACACGGGACCAGCCACATCACCGTCGCCGACCGCTACGGCAACGTCGCCACGATGACCACCACGATCGAATCCGCTTTCGGCAGTTACCACATGGTCGACGGCTTCCTCCTCAACAACCAGCTGACCGACTTCTCCGCAGAGCCCCGGGATGACGCCGGCGCATTGCTCGCCAACCGGGTGTCACCCGGCAAGCGGCCGCGGTCGTCGATGGCGCCGACGCTCGTCCTGCAGCCCGGCACCGACGGGGCCCCGGCCGAGGTGGTCGCCGCCCTCGGCTCGCCCGGCGGGTCGGTGATCATCCAGTTCGTGATCAAGACGATCGTCGGGATGCTGGACTGGGGCCTCGATCCCCAGCAGGCCGTGTCGATGATCGACTTCGGCTCGGCCAACACCCCGACGTCGAACGTCGGCGGCGAGCACCCGCTCGTAGACACCGCCGACGACGGCGCCGACGATCCGCTCGTCCGAGGCCTACGCGAACGCGGCGCCGAGGTCTCGGTGGAAGAGCAGTCGAGCGGACTCAGCGCGTTGCTCCGCCAGGACGGCGGCTGGATCGGCGGCGCGGATCCGCGTCGCGAGGGTGCCGTGATGGGCGACGACGCGACGCTGCGATAGCCCGTCCCGGCCGCGGACGCCGGGACCGACGCTGCCTCAACCGGGTTCCGACCACTAGTTTTCCTCAGCGTCACATGGGTGCAATCGGACGCATACACCCAGCTCATAGCGTCGAGTCGCTCGCATCTGCGACACCGGCGTAGCGACGTCGTCGTGCGACCCCCGCGCACGTGGGGGCCGAGATCATCCAGGAGTATCCATGAGTGGCAGCATGTCCCGCCGGCAGGCGATCGAGGCCGTGACGACCTACGACGTGTCGGCGCCCGGTTTCGCCGAACCGCTGGCAGACACGTTCGGGCGCAACGTGTTCAGCTTGTCGGTGATGAAGAAGCGGCTGCCCAAGCACGTCTTCAAGGCGGTCGCCGCGACCATCGACACCGGCTGCGCACTCGACCCCACCCTCGCCGACTACGTCGCGGTGGCGATGAAGGACTGGGCCATCGAGAGGGGCGCCACCCACTACGCCCACGTCTTCTATCCGCTCACCGGGTTCACAGCCGAGAAGCACGACTCGTTCCTCGAACCCGACTCCACCGGCGCGTCCCTCGCCGAGTTCGCGGGCAAGACCTTGATGCAGGGCGAGCCCGACGCGTCGAGCTTCCCCAACGGCGGCCTGCGCGGGACCTTCGAAGCCCGCGGCTACACCGGCTGGGACGTCACCAGTCCCGCCTACCTCCTGGAGAACCCGAACGGCAACACCCTCTGCATCCCGACGATCTTCATCTCGTGGACCGGCGAGGCCCTCGACAAGAAGACCCCGCTGCTGCGCAGCCAGCAGGCCATGAGCAAGCAGGCGATGAGGTTGCTCCGGCTGTTCGGGCACGACGACGTCGACACCGTGGTGTCCTACGCCGGCGCCGAGCAGGAGTACTTCCTGATCGACGAGCACTTCTTCTACGCGCGACCGGATCTCATGACCTGCAACCGGACCCTGTTCGGCGCCCCGCCGTCGAAGGGGCAGGAGTTCGACGACCACTACTTCGGCGCCATCCCGGAACGCGTGCTGTCCTTCATGATCGAACTCGACCGCGAGTTGTTCAAACAGGGGATCCCGGCGAAGACGCGACACAACGAGGTCGCACCCGGCCAGTTCGAGATCGCGCCGGTCTTCGAACGGTCGGTTCTCGCGCACGACCATCAGCAACTGATGATGACCACGATGAAGGCCGTCGCCGAGAAGTACGGCATGAAGTGTCTGCTGCACGAGAAGCCGTTCTCCGGCGTCAACGGTTCGGGCAAGCACGTCAACTTCTCGCTCGGCAACAGCAATCAGGGCAACCTGCTCAACCCGGGCGAGACCCCGCACGAGAACATGCAGTTCCTGACCTTCTGCGGCGCGATCATCCGCTCGGTGCATCTCTACGGCGGACTCCTGCGGGCCGCGGTCGCCTCGGCATCGAACGACCACCGGCTCGGCGCCAACGAGGCTCCGCCGGCGATCATCTCGATCTTCCTCGGCGAACAGCTGATGGACGTGTTCGAGCAGATCGCCAAGGGCGGCGCCACCGGCTCCAAGGCCGCGGGGGTCATCGAGCTGGGCGTCGACACGCTCCCGCCCCTCAAGGCCGATCCGGGTGATCGCAACCGCACCAGCCCGTTCGCGTTCACCGGCAACCGGTTCGAGTACCGCGCACCGGGTTCCAACCAGTCGATCTCCGATCCGATGGTCGCCATCAACACGATCCTCGCCGACTCACTCGACGTCATCGCCGCGGACCTCGAGAAGCTCCTCGCCGATGGACTCGACCTCGCCGACGCCGTCCAGAAGGTGTTGCAGGAGATCGTGAACTCGCACGGAGCGGTCATCTTCAACGGCAACGGCTACTCCGACGAATGGCAGGAAGAGGCGGCCGCCCGCGGGCTGAAGAACCTGCGGACGACGGTCGACGCGGTCACGGAGTACACCTCCCCGGAGGTGATCGAGATCTTCCAGAGATACGGCGTGCTGTCGGCCCGCGAGCTCGAGGCCCGTGAGGACGTCATCTTCGAGTACTACGCGTTGACGCTGCTCGTCGAGGCCAAGGAGACCGCGGAGATCGCCAAGACCATGATCATGCCGGCGGCGATCCGCTACCAGGGTGAGCTGGCAGGCACCGCGGCATCGCTCAAGATGGCCGGGATCGAAGCTCCCACACCGCTGCTCGAGGAACTGACCGGGCTGATCAGCTCCCTCCACGACGGGTTGGCGACGCTGGATGCCGGCATCGCCGGGATGCACGGCGAGTCCACCTTCGACGAGTCGAAGTACGCGCTGGAGACGCTGATCCCGGCCATGGCCGCGGTCCGCGAGGTCGCCGACACGCTCGAATCCATCGTGGCCGACGATCTGTGGCCGCTGCCGACCTACAACGAGATGCTCACGATCCTCTAGACGCACGTCACCGGATCCGGATGATCTCGTGCCCGGTCTCCGGGTACGAGATCATCCGGATCACCGGTTCACCGGACGCGCGGTGACAGCGCCGCGACGAGACACTCCTCCGCTCACCCCAGTGGCCACCGGGTGCCGGTGAGAGTCTCGGCCTCGGTCCAGAGGCGGCCCGCCAGTTCGTAGTCGCACGCGGTGCGGGCTCGGCCCGACAGCACCGGCCGGCCGCGCAGTCCCCACAGCCCGTCGACCCCCACGTAGCTGCCCGGCGGGACCGGTTCGGTCAGGCAGTGCAGCGTGGGTGCCGCACCGGCGTCGAGGTCGTTACCGACCACCCCCGCGAGCCCCTGGGCCACCCGGTGCAGAGCTCCCAGCCCCGGCTTGTTCGAGATGTTCGACGCCGCCCAGCCCGGGTCGGTGAGCATCGAGGTCACCGGTGACCCGACGTCGCGCAACCGTCGGTCGAGTTCCAGACCCCAGAGCATGACCGCGAGCTTGGAACCGGTGTAGGCCCGCGGCGCCGACCAGCGAGTGCGCCGATATTCGAGATCGGCGGGGTCGATGCGCGCGCGACGATGGCCTTCGGAACCCACGGACACGACGTGTCTGCTGATGCGCGGCAGCAGGAGATTGGTCAGTGCGAACGGTCCGAGGAAGTTGGTGCCCATACCCAGTTCGAACCCGTCCGGTGTCGTCCTGCGCTGGTGGGGAAACATCCCGGCGTTGTTGACGAGCGCATCGACGGGACCGTCGAGTTCCGCGACGAACGCCCGGACCGAGGCTAGGTCGGCGAGATCTAGCCGCAGCACCTCGCAGTCGCCACCGAATTCCCGTGCGCGCCGGGCGCCGAGGTCGGTGTCGCGCACGGCCAGCACCACCCGCACACCGGCCCGGGCGAGCGCGCCGGCGGTGGCCAACCCGATGCCGTTGGTGGCACCGGTGACGACGACCCGCGAACCGGCCAGGTCGGACAGGGACTTCGACGAGGAAGGCATGGACGCCACGGTACCCATCGGATGTCCGGTGCCGGGGCGGTCCGGAGTCCCTCCTGCGTCCCGGCTCTCACCGGGCACGCAGCGACAGCGCCACGACGAGACGTGTCGACGGGTCGTCGAGATCCATCCCGGTGAGCGCCTGTATCCGACGTATGCGGTAGCGCAACGTGTTCGGGTGGACGTGCAGTGCCGCGGCCGCCGCACGGACGTCTCCGAAATGGTCGAGGTAGGCGCGCAGCGAAGCCGTGAAATCGCTGCCGCTGCGGGCGTCGAGATCCGCGAGGCCGGTGACCCGGCTGTCGACGAGATCAGGGTTCTCCGAGAGCAATCCGATGATCTCACCCAACAGCACACCGGTGCGGGATCGTTCGACGGTGGTGACGGCGTCGATCAGGTCGGCTTCCCGGTCCGCGGCGTCGAGGACGCGGTCGATGGAGAGCCGCAGATCGGTTGCGCCGGAGATGTTGTCGGGTCCCGCGACCACGGCGCGCGCCGGCAGGTTGAACTGACGGTCGGCGGCGTCGACGGCGGCCCGGGCCCAGGAGACGGCGTCGTCGAGCGCGACGCCGGGCAGCACGACATAGGCGCGGTCCCCGATGGTGACCGTCACCGAGGGCGGACTGAATGCGCTGGCGTGCAACATGAGTGCCGACACCTGGCCCCCGCGGACGCCGTCGGGAGTCGTGAAACCCACGATCGTCGCCGCGGCCGTCGGGTCGATGCCGAGCTGGGCGGCGAGATGATCCGTGTCGACCGGTTCTCCGCCCACGCCGAGGAGTCGCCGGACCCGCTCATCGTGGTCGGAGCCGGCGGAACGACGCCGCGCGATCACCCGGGCAGCCACCGCTCCGGCGCCGACGAGGACCTCGTCGGTGTCGCGAGCAAGCGGACGCGACCCCTCCTGCAACCAGACGACGCCCAGCATGACGTCGGCAGAACCGGTCTGCCGGCCCGATGCCGGACGGATGGCGATCGCGCGACGCGGCCGTAGTCCCAGGTCGGCGCGTGCGTCGACCCTCACGACGCCGGCGGACTTCCGCAGCGCGTCCATCACGCCCCAGTCCCGCAGCCACGCCAGCATCTCCGGTGGTCCCTCGCGCCCCAGGATCGACAGCCGGCGCAACTCGTCGGCCTCCTCGCCCGCCGAGCTGTAGGCCAGGACGTGAGCGTGCTCGTCCTCGACGCTCACCAGACCACCGGTCCGCCGGGCGACCTCCGCCGCGAGCTGGAACAGGTCACCGGTGTTCCCCGACTCCATGGACTCGCCGTCGACCGTCGCGGCGCGCCCGGCGTCGAGCACGCGGGTGACGAGGTTGTAGATGCGTTCCCAGCGTGCGTGCGGGTCGATGGCGATGACCGCGACCCCCAGGCGTTCGGCGAGACCGATCAGGGTGCTACTCGGGTTCTTGGTCAGAACGGCGACCGGCCGGTGTGCGCCGAGCCCGGCGAGCCATTCGACACCGACCTCGTCGGCGAGCCCGACGAGCAGGAACACCTCGGCCGAGCGCGCGGCGCGCCCCAGTCCGTAGTGGATGTCGTCGGTGTCGACCATGGCCAGCGTCGACACCGGGGCGTCCAGCCCGCGCGGAGACGAGACCAAGGTCGCCACGGTCTGGTCGAGGGCGAGGACCAGCCGCCCGAGCGCGATACCGACCTTGTCCATGTGGACAATCCTACGGCGCGGAGCTTTGCCGATCGGCCATATCGCGACGTCGCGATGGACGGTGCACTGGAGCCATGGATGCCATCACCACTCCCCCTCGACCGTCCAATGAACCCGTCCACAGCTATGCCCCCGGTTCGCCCGAGCGCGCCCGCATCGTCGACGAGCTGGCGCGACAGTCCCATGCCGGCCGGCGCGAGTTCCCGCACATCATCGGTGGTCACCTGAGCCTCGGTGCGGGCGAACAGATCGATGTCGTCCAGCCTCATGCGCACCGCGAGGTCCTCGGTTTCATCACCACCGCCACGCACGACGACGCCCGCGCCGCGGTCGATTCGGCCCGCGCCGCCGCCGACGACTGGGCGCACACCGGCTTCGACGACCGAGCGGCGGTCATCCTGCGCGCCGCCGAACTGCTGGCCGGGCCGTGGCGCGAGCGGATCGCGGCGGCGACGATGCTCGGTCAGTCGAAGTCGGTGCAGCAGGCCGAGATCGACGCCCCGTGCGAGCTCGTCGACTTCTGGCGGTTCAATGTCGCCTTCGCCCGCGAGATACTCGCCGAACAACCGGAGTCGTCACCGGGAGTGTGGAATCGGCTCGACCACCGCCCGCTGGATGGGTTCGTCTACGCCGTGACCCCGTTCAACTTCACCGCGATCGCCGCGAACCTGCCCACCGCTCCGGTCCTGATGGGCAATACCGTCGTGTGGAAACCATCGCCCACGCAGGCTTATTCGGCACAGCTGATCATGGCTCTGCTCGAGGCCGCCGGACTGCCACCCGGCGTGATCAACCTCGTGCACGGCGACGGCGCGGCCGTCTCGGATGTGGTGCTCGCCGACCGGGATCTGGCCGGCATCCACTTCACCGGGTCGACGCGGACGTTCCGTCACCTGTGGCGCGAGGTGGGCGCCAACATCGAGCACTACCGGAACTATCCCCGCCTCGTCGGCGAGACCGGCGGCAAGGACTTCATCGTCGCGCATGCCTCGGCCGAACCGCATGCCCTGCGAACGGCATTGTCCCGCGGCGCCTTCGAGTACCAGGGACAGAAGTGTTCGGCAGCATCGCGGGCCTACATCGCACGATCGGTGTGGGACCGGATGGGCGACGAGTTCCTGGGCGAGGCCGCCGAACTCACCTACGGAGATGTCCGCGACCTGACGAACTTCGGTGGTGCGGTGATCGATCGGCGCGCGTTCGACAAGCAGGTCGCGGCGATCGACCGCGCCAAGTCGTCGGCGTCGCTGACCGTCGCGGTCGGCGGCGACTGCGACGACACCGAGGGATTCTTCGTCCGGCCCACCGTGCTGCTGTCCGACGACCCGACCGACGAGGCGTTCGCGACGGAGTACTTCGGTCCCATCCTCGCCGTCCATGTCTACGACGACGCGGACTACGAGAGCATTCTCGGGCTGGTGGATTCGACGGCGCAGTACGCACTGACCGGCTCCATCATGGCCACCGACGTCGCCGCTGTCGCGCTGGCGTCCGATCGTCTGCGCAACGCGGCGGGCAACTTCTACGTCAACGACAAACCGACCGGCGCGGTGGTCGGACAGCAGCCCTTCGGCGGGGGCCGGGCGTCGGGCACCAACGACAAGGCCGGATCGAAGCAGAACCTGATGCGGTGGACGTCCACCCGGACGATCAAGGAGACCTTCACCCCGCCCACCACGTCGACGTACCCGCACATGGTGGCCGACTGGACGGGGATCTGATGGGTTCCGTCTTCGACACCGTGTTGCGGCCGGCGATCGTTGCGGCGTCGCGCAGCGAACGGATCAGGGACGCGTCCCAGCGATGGTCGGTGACCGAGAAGGTCGTCCGCCGGTTCGTCCCGGGCGAATCGATCGCCGCCGCGATGAGCGCGGTCGAGAGCGAAGTCGACGACGGGATCGCGGTGACGGTCGACTTCCTGGGCGAGGACACCGTCGACGAATCCCAGGCCGACGCGACGGTGGGTGCGTATCTCGCACTGCTCGAGTCGATGTCCGGGCTCGGTGCGACAACTCCCGGATCGCTCGAGGTGTCGCTGAAGCTCACCGCGGTGGGTTTGGGTCTGCCGGAGCACGGCGCGAAGATCGCCGAGGAGAACGCGCGGACGATCGTCGAGGCGGCCGACGGGCTGGGCGTCCTGGTCACCGTCGACGCCGAGAGCCACGCCACCGTCGACCAGCGGCTGGCGATCGTGCGGTCGTTGCGTCACGACTTCCCGGACACCGGCACCGTGCTGCAGGCCTGCCTGCGTCGCACCGAGGACGACTGCGCCGAGTTCGCGTCGTCGGAAGCCCGAATCCGGTTGTGCAAGGGCGCCTACGCCGAACCGGCCGCGGTCGCCTTCGTCGAACGCCGACAGGTCGACGACAACTACCTGCGCTGCCTCCGGGTGCTGATGAAGGGGTCCGGATATCCGATGGTCGCCACCCACGACCCCACGATGATCGACGCCGCGGCGATCCTCGCCGGCGAGTTCGGACGGTCCCCGGACACGTGGGAACACCAGATGCTCTACGGGATTCGCGTCGACGAGCAGCATCGCCTGGCCGACGCCGGCGCGCGGGTCCGGGTGTACATCCCCTATGGCGAGCAGTGGTACGGCTACCTCGTCCGCCGCCTCGCCGAGCGGCCGGCCAACCTCGGGTTCTTTCTCCGCGCCCTGGCCGGGTGAGTCGGTCATCCGTCGACCGTGCGTCCCTTTTCGTTGACTGTGCATCGCTTTTCGTCGACCGTGCGCCGATTTTCGTCGACTGTGCGCCCTTTTCGTTCACTGTGCGCTCGCGGTCCGCCACTGGGCCACTGTTCGAAAATTTGCGTCCACGTCAGCACTACTGAAGGGCAATCTGCCCTTCGATCGACCTGAGGAGGACGAAACTTCATTCGACCGAGCAGTCGCGACTGCCAAGCCCCCTCACTACTCGCGAAACAAACGCACAGTCAACGAGAATCAACGGGATGCCGCCTGTGGCGATCAGGCGGATGAGCCGGTACCGATCGCGGTCGACGAAATCTACTGCACAGTCAACGGTTCGCGAATCGGAGGTGTTCGCCTCCACCGAATCGGGCAGGGTGGGTCTCGACGTCGTCGGCAGGAGTCTCGCAGGGATTCAGTACCCGGAGAACGAGTCGGCGTGCACACGCCAGGGCTGGGTCCTCGTGGAACCGTCGAGGCGGCGGATCGCCGCGGACGTCCGTTCGACGAACGCCGGTGTGCCGGACACGTAATAGTGTGCGCCGGCCGCGACGGGACCGAGCAGGTCTTCGAGCCGGGCCGGATCGTCGATGCCGTCGGCCAGCTCCGGCGCGTCGACGATCACGACGCGCGCGTTCGCCGCCCGGGCGCTGTCGAGATCGTCGGCGTAGACGGCGCGTCGGTGATCCCGCAGGACGTGCACGACCGTCAGACGGGAGAGATCCCCGTCCGACGCCGTCTGCACGAGTTCCCGGACCATCGACACGAACGGCGTGATCCCGATCCCGGATGCGATCAACACGACCGAGCCCGTCGACGGAAATGCCCGGGGCAGCACGAAGTCACCGCCGATGTTGTCGACGTAGGCGCGGCGCGCGGTCCCCTCGACCAGTGCCGCCTTGTACGCGGACGGCGTCGCGGCGACGGTGAAACCGAACTCCACCGGTTGCTGCCGGGGTGCGGACACGAACGAGAAGACCCGCCGCGAACCCGACCACACCGGCGCCGACCATCGCGGCACGCTGACGCTCGACCACTGCCCCGCTCGGAACGACGCAGGGGCACCGACCGGTTCGCCCCGCACCGCGTAGGTTCGGTCGGCGACCGGGAGGGTCACCACATCGAGCGGCACCCGGCGCGCGGTCCCGGTCACCAGCCGGACGGCGAAGGCGTACAGACATCCGACGAGCAAGGCGACCTCGGGCACGAACGCCAACGTGTACGCGTCGGTGATCGCGACCGTGTACTGGCAGTGCATGAGTGCACCCACCAGGGCCGCGTAGACGAGCCGATGGATTCCGGTGGCGGGCGAGGTGAGCGGTTCGGGCAGCATGATGGCCGCGACGAACAGCATCGGACTCGACACAATCCACGTCGACAGGTCCTGCCCACCCCGGACCAGCTCGACGACCCCGATCGTGACGAGCGAGGCACCGATGAACACCAGAGCCATCCGCCAGTCGCGGATCAGCGTCACGACGATCGCGCCGACGACGATCATCGGCACGAGAAGCGGTTCGGCGGCCACCCACCAGAAGGGAAAGCTGATGCCCTCGACACCGGCGTAGGCCAACGCATAACAACCGATCGCGCCCGCGACCGCGGGATTGACGATCAGCCGACGACGCCACGCGAGAACGTATTTCGACGCCGCGGCGATCGCGGCGCCCACCGCCACCGTGGCCACCGCGGTGTCCTCGGAGCCACCGGGCAGGACGAAGAACAGGATCAGTCCCGTGATCAGCCACGAATCGGAGTTCGGCGGCACCCGCAGCACACCGGCACATGCATAGCTCACCACCGCGCTGACCCCGACCGCGACAGCCAGCCACACCGCGAGGTCGCCCGGGCCGTAGCCGAAGTCGGAGTCGGTCGCGGACACGACGAAGGCAGCCGCCGCCAGCACCACCAACCCGCACAGCACCGCCCGATACGGGGTCAGGTGTCGCCGGGTGGCATCGATCGGCGAGAGAAGCTGCGGCAGAAGCGTTGTCACAGGAACAACTCCAATCCGGGGATCGCGGTGTGCTCGACACTCCCGTTGCGTCGGATGGTCACGTGGTGGAAACCCTCACGGTGGTGGTCGAAGTCGCCGCGCAGAAACGCCGCCGGCGTGAAGAACAGCGCCGTCGCGAGGCCGTCGGCCTCCATCGCCGTCGGCGCGATCACCCAGGTCGCCAGGACTTCCCGTGCGGGCGAGGCGGTTCGCGGGTCGACGATGTGATGCCAGTCGGCCCACACCCGCCGGTTGCTCGCCGACGCGCAGATCGCGCCACCGCCGACGGACACGACCCCGATCGCCTTCGTCGGGTCCGACGGATGTTCCAGCGCCACCCGCAGCCCCCGGGAGCGCGGCGAGATCACCATGTCGCCACCGGCGTCGACCACGAAGTCGTCGAAGCTCTCACCGACGATCTCCGCCACCCGATCGACCGCGAATCCCTTACCGGCGGCACCGACGTCGAGCAACGCCGGTTCGCGGATCTCCAGTGCGCCCTCGTGCTCGCCGATCACGGCGTCCCAGGCCGGGGCCACCGGCACCCGCGCCGACGCGCGCAGCGAGTATGCCGCGTCATAACCCGCGTCGGCGAGCGTCTGACCCACCAGCGGCGACACGGCACCGCCGGTGAGGTCGTAGAGACGGCGATACCAGTCGACGAGCGGCTGGTCGGTGTCGGCGATCGGGTATCGGCCCGCCCGCCTGGCCATGTCCGCGACCGTCGAATCGTCCCGGAACCGTGACCACGTCCGGTCGATCCGGTCGATCTCGGCGCCCACCGCGTCGACGACGTCGGCGGGCAGCGGCTCCGGGGTGCTGATCGTCCACCGGGTGCCGATCGCCTCGAAGGCCCAGTGATCCGCGGTGCCGAGGGAGGTCAGGCCTGGGCCTCTTCCTTGATCTGGGCGATCGCGTCGTTGAAGCCGCCGGAGGTGAGGGACGAGCCGGACACCTTGTCGACCTCGATCTCGTCGATGTTCTTGCCCACCACGACGTCTGAGATACCGCCCGCGAACTTGCCCTGGTACTCCAGCGACGGACCCTTGGTCTGGCTCGTGTCCACCGACACCGCGGTGATGACCGAGTTCGACAGCGTGACGGTCACGCCGACACTCTGCGGACGCCCGGCGAGATGTACTCACCACGCGCGGTGTACTCGCCGTTCTTGTACTCGCCGGAGCCGGCGTCGGCGACCTCGGTCGCGGCCGACGTGGCCGCCGTGGTGCCGGTGGTCGACTCGCCGGACCCGGAGTCCTCGGACGAACACGCGCCCACGACGAGCCCGGCCGCCGCCATCGCCGCGACGATGCCGCCGGTGCGGGCCAGGGCGGACGAGCCCCGGGACGGCCGGGTCGGACTCGGGGACACCGAGTGGGTCAGTGTGCTGGGTGCGAGGGTCTTGGGCGTCTCTGGGGTGTGCGTCATGCACCAATTGTGCCGAGTGCGCGCCCAATAGTCCCGGCGACGGCCGAGGTACCCGCCGACACCGGGTCTCAACGCCCGGCGGCCGCGACCCTCGCCTGGATGGCGTCGACGAACACGGTGCGGATGTCGGCCGGGTTCTCCGCGACGTAGGCGGTGCCACCCGTGGCCTCCGCGATCTGTTCGAGCGCATCGGAATCCGCGTCGTCGGAGATGCCGATCGTCAGCACCAGCACCGGACGTGCCGGATCCTCGAGGCGCTTCAGCTCGGCGAGCAGGTTGTCGAGCGTGATGCTGTTCGGGTCCTCGTTCTGTCCGTCGGTCATGATGATGACGCTGTTGGAGTAGTTCGGGTCGTAGGTGTCCTGCACCCTTTTGAACGCGGCGAGGGTCGTGTCGTACAGGCCCGTTCCGCCACCGAGATCCGACAGTCCCTCCTCGACGGCCCGGCCGAGTGCGTCACGATGTGTGCCGCTCCCCGAGCGGGCATCGAGGCGCCGGATCGGTGCGAGTTCCACCCAGTCCTGACCGGGTCCGCCCTTGTCGACGCTGAAGGCCCAGCCGCCGATCATCGTGTTGTTCGGGAAGAGCTTGAGCCCGGTCTGCGAGGCGTCGATGAGCAGGCCCGCGCGGGTCGTCCCGCCGGCCGCCGTCTCCATCGATCCCGAGGTGTCCTGCACGACCAGCGAGCGGATCGGCACGCCGAGGACCTGCCACTGCCGCAGCGCCTTGTCGACCGACGACGGGTCGCGCAGTTCGAGTTCCTTGACCGGCTGCCCGACGCCGTTCCCGTCGGCGTCGCGGTATCCGGAGTCGGTCAGCGCCGCTCGGCCGGCATCGGTCTTCAGCGCGGTGACGAGCGCCGTCCCAGCGTCGGCGGCCGCCTGCTGACGAGCCGCGGGTGCCGTGTTGACCAGCGGGTAGTCGAGCATCACGGTGCCCGCCGCAGGGATCGTCGACGTCAGCTGGGAGCCCTGATGGGTCCGCATGAAGAGGTCGAACTGCTGCTCGGTGGTGACCACCGGGACGCCGGAGGTGTTGGCGAGGTTGAGTCGTGTGCCCTCGTTGTCGTTGGCGAGACGCGCGTTGTTCTGCTGGATGGCGAGGATGGTCATCGCCTCGGTGAAGTCCTCGTCGGCGAGTTCGCCGGAGTCGACCGCCGCGAGCGCGCCGATGATCGGCGCGTCTCCCGTGCTGGTGTCCACGGGGCTGCCGGTCCGCAGATCCGGCAGTTTCATGACCTCCACCCAGGTGCCCAACTCGGGCACGTCGGTGCCGGCCACGACAGTCGGGGTCGACGCGATGGACGGCGACACCATGTCGAGTTCACGTCGCACCTGGGTCGTCACACGGCGGGCCTGTACCTGCGAGTCCGCGACCCAGAGGTCCGGAGCCGCAGCGCCCTGTGTGAGCAGCCCGGGCACGTCCGCACCGGCGACCGTCTGCACGTCGTAGTCGAAACAGGAATCCGCCGACGCCTGACGGGCCACCTCGCGCAGCGGACCCGTCATCGCCGAGTCCGACGCGACGGCCAACCGGGTACGTTCACCGCAGCCATCCGAACTCGTCTGCCAGATGATGACGCCGGTGACCAGAGCGACGACGACCAGCAGGACGGCACCCGCCCACAGCCATCCGCCGCGACGGCCCCCGTCGGTCTCGCGATGGTCGAAACCGAAATCGTCCTCGGGTTCTGAACGGGCATTGTTCGACGGAGACTGGGCACGACGCGGGACCGCCCCACCCGTCC
Organism: Gordonia sp. G4; assembly: GCF_057770005.1. Classification (NCBI taxonomy): domain Bacteria; kingdom Bacillati; phylum Actinomycetota; class Actinomycetes; order Mycobacteriales; family Gordoniaceae; genus Gordonia; species Gordonia sp. G4. Next base: position 2,964,157 of record NZ_CM173442.1, on the reverse strand, counting down.
GCTCGTTCCCGTTCCACTCGTTTCCGGCGCGATCGGCACCGGAGCTGTGACGCCCCATTGTCTTCTTCCCCGTTCCCCTCGTACGGCGGCCTGCAGACCTGCCTCTCGCGTGGTCACCGCCCGACGCATCGACGCGTCGGCGGCCGCGCTCGCGAACCTCACACGGTTACGCGTGGCTCAGCCGAACACCTCGCGGAACTTCAGCAGCGACTTACGCAGATCCCCCGACACCGCCATGGCCGCGGTCTTACCCACGGGCCCGATCAGCGGCAGCCCACCCAGATCAACAGTGAAGGTTACTTCCGATCCGCTCGAAGTGGGAGCGATGCCCAGATCCAGCTTGGCCTTGACCCCGCCTTTGCCGTTTCCCTTGAGGCGGACATGGGAGACCGGCTCGAACTTCTCGACGACCCAGTCGAAGCGGACGCGCGTGCCCTTGACCTTCACGATCGACGAGATCTCGGTCCCCTTGCCGAGCTCGGCGGCCGCCGGAATGGGGCTGCGCCACGTCTCGTGGATCACCAGCCATTCGCCGTACCGCGAGAGATCCGATGCCGCGGCCCAGGTATCTTCCGGTGACAGATCAACGCCGATGGAGTCACTCGTCTTCGCCATGACCCAAGAGAGTAGTGCCCCCGCCTCCGCCGCCGAACAGGCACGTTCGTTGCTGGGCTCACGCCTGACCGGGCACGGCGTGACGATCCGCCTGACCGAGGTCGAGGCGTATGCCGGTCCCGACGACCCGGCGTCGCATGCCTACACCCGAACGGCCCGCTCGGAGATCATGTACGGGCCGCCGGGCCGGCTGTATGTCTATCGCATCCACGGCCACCATTGCGCGAACGTCGTCGTCGCCGGTCCGGGACCCGCAGCTGCGGTGCTGCTGCGCGCGGGTGAGGTGCTCGACGGCGCCGACGTGGCGCGCTTCCGACGCGGTGTGACCCGCGTCGGGCCGATCCCCGACGGTCGGCTCGCGTGCGGCCCGGGCAATCTGTGCCGCGCCCTGGGGATCACGATGGCCGACCTGGCCACCGATCTCACCGACCCGTCGAGTCCGGTTGTCCTCGAGCCGGGCGCGCCCGACCCTGGAGAGCGCGTGTTCGCGGGCCCGCGGGTGGGCGTCCGCCGGGCCGCCGATCGCCCGTGGCGGTTCTGGATCGACGGGGACCCGACGGTGTCGGCGTATCGCCGACACCCGCGAGCAGAGCTCTGAGGACTACTTCTGCGGGTGCTGGGGGTTCTGGGGCTGCGGGCTCTGCTGACCCGGCAGCGGCTCCCCGGGGTTGGTGGGGTTGGTGGGCGGATTCTGCTGACCCGGGTTCTGCCCTGGCGCGCCGACTGCCTTGCGCACCGCGTCCTGCGCCTTGTCGACCTGACCCGAGTACTTGTTCTTGGTGACCTTGTCGAGGGCGTCACCACCCTTTTCGATCAGATTCGGGTTCTTCTGCAGCGTGGCCCTGGCCTTGTTGACGAGTCCCTTGAGATCCATCGCGTCTCCTCTGATCGACGTGCCGGACGTCTTCCGACAGCTTGCCGCCGATTCTATCCGTCGGACGCGACAGCACTGCCGTGCTGCGCGTCGTCCCCGTGCGCGGCGATCCACCTTGGCGCCACCCGCGAGACGACCTCGACGCACACGATCCCGACTGCCGCCGAGACCAGGGCCACCGAGTTCATCCCCCAGTTCGAGGAGTCGAGCCGGAACAGGTCCTGGGTGAACGGCCACGCGAAGATCAGCACGTACGCGCCGGCCGAGACGGCCAGCAGCACGAGCTTCCACCAGTTGTAGGGACGGGCGACCACGGCAAGCACGTACACCGCGATCGCGATCAGCGTCATCAGCGCCGCTGTGGCGGCCTGCGTCTGCGCCGGCGAGAGGTCGACGGCGTCGCCCCCCATCTCGACACCGGTACCGCCCGGGTTGACGAGCAGGTAGGTCACGAAGGTGCACAGACCGACGACGACGCCGTTGGGCACCGCGCTGAGCAGCACCCGGCGCACGAAACCGCGGCGGGCCCGCTCGTTGTTGGGCGCGAGCGACAGCACGAACGCGGGGATCCCGATGGTGAACCATGCCGAGATCGTCACGTGTATCGGCTGGAACGGATAGCTGAGCGGATCGGACCCGAACACCGCGCCGAGCAGCCCGCCGACTCCGACGAACAGCGCGAGCAGGACCGCGTACACGGTCTTGGTGAGGAACAGGTTCGAGACGCGCTCGATGTTGCCGATCACCCTACGGCCCTCGCCCACCACATACGGCAGGGTGGCGAACTTGTTGTCCAGCAACACGATCTGTGCCACCGACCGGGCCGCGGAGCTACCCGATCCCATCGCGACGCCGATGTCGGCGTCCTTGAGCGCCAGGACGTCGTTGACGCCGTCACCGGTCATCGCGACGGTGTCGCCCCGCGACTGCAGCGCCTTCACCATGGCGCGCTTCTGGTCGGGCCGCACCCGGCCGAACGTGACGCCGCGTTCGACGACGTCGGCGAGTTCGCCTGTCTCGGCGGGCAGCTCACGCGCATCGACCGACTCTTCGGCCGATCCGAGGCCCAGGGATGCGGCGACGGCGCCCACCGACCGGGCGTTGTCCCCGGAGATGACCTTCACCGCGACATGCTGCTGTCCGAAATAGACGATCGTGCCGCGCGCATCGGGCCGGACCCGTTGTTCGAGAACCACGAGGGCCACCGGGGAGACCGTCCCCGGTGCGACCTGGCCAGGTGCGGGTTCGGTGTCGACGGGCACGTCGGTGCACGCGAGCAACAGCACGCGGAGCCCGGCGGCGCCGATGTCGGACGCCAGGCGGGCCGTCTCGCCCTCCGGATCGAGCAGGACGTCGGGCGCACCGATCAGCCAGTGCCCGCTGTCGTCCCCGGCCGGCGCGCCGGAGCCGTTCCCGCGGAACGACATCCCGCTCCACTTGGTGGCCGAGGTGAACGGTTTGATGGCCGTCACCGTCCAGTCCGGAGCGACCGGGTGGGCTTCGGCGACCGCGATCATGCTCGCGTTGGGGCGTGGGTCATGGGCGGCGAGCGCGGCCAGCACCTGGGCCACGGTCTCGCCGGGTACCGCCCCGAGGGTCCGCACCTCGGCCAGCCGCATCCCGTTCTCGGTCAGGGTCCCGGTCTTGTCCGCGCAGACCACGTTGACGCGCGCCAGTCCCTCGATGGCCGGGAGCTCGTTCACCAGACACTGTCGCCGGCCCAGGCGCACGACGCCCACGGCGAAGGCGATCGAGGTCATCAGGACCAGCCCCTCCGGGACCATCGGCACCAGCGCGGCGACCATGCCCAGCAACGACCGCCGCAATCCGTTGTCGCTGATGAAGAGCTGATTGACGATGGTCAGGATCCCGGCCGGGATCAGCAACCAGGTGATGACCCGCAGGATCTGGTCGATCCCGGAGCGCAGTTCGGAGGAGACCAGGGTGAACTTCGACGCCTCGGCGGCGAGTTGCGCGGCGTAGGCGTCGGCGCCGACTTTGGTGGCGCGATACGCGCCGCCGCCGGCGACCACGAAACTGCCCGAGAGCACCTCGGCACCCGGGTCCTTGTCGATCGGGTCGGCCTCGCCGGTGAGCAGCGACTCGTCGACGTCGAGCGCGGTCGCCTCGATGACCTCGCCGTCGACGACGATCTGGTCGCCCGCACCGATCTCGATGATGTCGTCGAGCACCACCTCATCCGGCGGCACCTCGGTCACCGTGCCGTCGCGCCGTACCCGGGGTCGGGTCTGGCCGACGATGGCGAGCTTGTCCAGGGTCCGCTTGGCGCGGATCTCCTGGATGATGCCGATGCCCGAGTTGGCGATGATCAGCAGCCCGAACAATCCGTTGATGAGCGAACCTGTGAACACGACGATCGCGAACAACACCCCGAGGATCGCGTTGATCCGGGTGAAGACGTTCGCGCGCACGATGTCCGACACACTGCGACCGGACCGGTCGGGCAGCGTGTTCACCTGGCCGGCGGCGACCCGCTGTGCGACCTGGGCCGCGCTGAGACCGGGACTGGCGACCGGAGTCGGCACGCTCACGCCGAGGCCTCCCACCAACCGGGTTGTGCCATACCGGTACCGGTCCGGTGCGTCAGGTCGATCGAGCCACCGGGCTGCGGCACCAGGATCGTCGGCGAGTCCGGCCGGGTCTCCGCCTGCAGACGTGCGATGGGCTCTCCCCACGGGTGGCGCGCGAGGTTGAACGTCCCCCAGTGGATGGGTACGAACACCGAGTCGGATCCCGAACCGGGCGAGACCATCCGGTGAACCGAGAGGGCCTCCTCCGGGTTCACGTGGATGTCGGGCCACATCACGTCGTAGGCCCCGACTGCGATGAGGGTGAGATCGAACGGGCCGAGTCGGGCGCCGACATCCTCGAAACGTTCACTGTGCCCGGTGTCCCCGGAGAAGAAGACCTTGTGGTCTCGGCCCGCGATGGCCCAGCTGCCCCACTGGGTGAGGTTCCGCTCCAGCCTGCGGCCGGAGAAGTGCCGCGCCGGACCGCAGGTGAACCGCAACTCGCCCGCACCGGTCGGCACGACGACCTCGTCCCACCAATCTGCCTGCCGGATGCGGTCTTCGGCGATGCCCCAGGAAGCGAGGTGCGCGCCGACCCCGATCGTCGTGACGAACACCGCGTCGGGCTGGGTGTCGGCGATGGCCGTGACGGTGTCCATGTCGAGATGGTCGTAGTGATCGTGACTGATCAGGACGACGTCGAGCGGCGGCAGCTGCGACGGCGACACGGGCGCCGCGTGCATGCGCCCGGGACCGACGAGCCGGCTCGGCGAACAGCGATGGCTGAGCACGGGGTCGGTGATGATGCGGGCGCCGTCGATGTCGACGACGGCGGTGGCGTGCCCGAGCCAGGTGATGGCGAGGTCGGCGGGCGCGTCGAACCGCGGGACCGTCACCATGATCGGTCGGCGTGGCCGGCCGGGCCGCCGGGCCATGTCGGTGAGGACCTGCAGGCTCGGATCGACGACCGACGGGGGTTCCGGGTTGACGAAGGCGCCGTCGAGCTGGTGCGGGCTCCCGAGCACGTGCGGCGCTATCTGCTCCCGGGAGGCGCCGAGCGCGCGGGCGGGGCCCAGTCCCTCGGCGGCGAGCCGCCCGACGACGGCATCGGCCACCGCCACGCCCGCCGAACCCATCCGCGCGAGGACATCGCGACGCAGGTCGGTCGCGCCTTTTCTACCGGTCGTGGAGGTCACGTTCACACAGTAGTGCGTCCGGCGGATTCCGCCGGGAGGACGAGACCGCGGTCATCTGGGCGCACCGGCCGGCCGCCCACCGGTGTGATCTGCGATTTCTTCCGCGTGAAGCGCATTGTGTGCCTCACCGGCACTGATAGGCTGCGGCGAGCATTGTCCACCGTGCATGCGCCGGCGCATGTGGTCAGAAAGTCACCGAAGTGGCACGGATGTCCGTCGACCAACGTCGAAGCGCACTCATCGAATCGGCGTACCGCGTGATCGCCGATCACGGGGTGGAGGGCGCCACGACTCGTCGTATCTGCGCCCACGCCGGCATGCCTCTGGCGAGCTTCCACTACGCCTTCGAGAGCCGCACCGCACTGTTGTGTGCGGTGATGGAGACGGCCGTGCCCACCGACATCGAGCGGATGCTGCACACCGTTCTGCCGGCGGCGGAGTACGGACCGATGCCTGACAACGACGCGATACGCGAGAGCATGCAACGCCAGTTCCATGCGTTCTACGATCTGCTCAAAGCCGATCCGGGCCGCATGCAGGCGGCCATCGCACTCGGGATCTACGCCCACAACCACCCTGAACTGCAGCAGGTGGGCAAACACATGTACGAGCAGCTCTATCGGGTGTCTTCGGAAGGCTTGCGGACGATCGCCGAACTAACTACGGCGGTCTGGACGACGCCCGTCGAGGAACTGGGCCCGCTGATCATCGCGGCGACCAACTCCATCACCCTCGTCTACCTCAGCACCGCCGACGACAAGGTCGTCGACGCGATCATCCGCTCCATCACCGATCAGCTGATGACCCATGTCAGATTCGACTGACGGTGTTCCGACGACCGGGAGCCGGACCGCCCTCGACGTATGGGCACGCGATCCCGGCGCCCACTGGGCCGCGATCGATCAGGCTGTCGCCGACGCCGGGCTCGACGCGCCGGTTCTCGTCCTGGACCGTGCGGCTCTCGAACACAATGCCGCCGATCTGATCCGACGATCCGGGGGCGTCCCGATCCGTCTCGCGAGCAAGTCCGTCCGGGTCCGGTCGGTCATCGAGGACATCGTCGGGCGCAACGGCTTTCACGGGGTCCTCGCCTACGATCTCGCCGAAGCCCACTGGCTCGCCACGCAGTCGGGGATCGGCGAGGTGCTGATGGGTTATCCCAGCGTCCGACGACATGCGCTGGCCGCCTTGGTCACCGACGAGGTCGCGACGAGCCGGGTGAGCCTGCTCGTCGACTCCGTCGACCAGCTCGACATCATCGATTCCGTCGTCCCCGCCGGTGCCCGTACACCGATCCGCGTCGCCATCGATCTCGACGCGTCGTACCGCGTGCTCGGCGGGCGGGTACACATCGGTGTTCGCCGATCGCCGGTGCACTCGCGCCGAGACGCACTCGAGCTCGCCCGAGCCATCGTGGCGCGGCCCGGTTTCGACCTCGTCGGGGTCATGTCCTACGAGGCGCAGGTGGCCGGGGTGGCCGATGCGGTGCCCGGCAAGGCGTTGGCCAACCGCGCCGTCCGCGCGATGCAGCGCCGCTCGATGGCAGAGTTGCGGCGGCGCCGGGGCAAGGTGATCGCGGAACTGCGTCAGATGGCGGATCTGGAGTTCGTCAACGGTGGCGGCACCGGGTCCCTCGAGGAGACGGCACGCGACCGCGCGGTCACCGACATCGCTGCGGGCAGTGGGTTGTTCGGCGGCCATCTGTTCGACGGATACGAGCGGTTCCGTCCCGCGCCCGCACTGTCCTTCGGTCTCGATGTCGTCCGTCGTCCGGCTCCCGGCATCGTGACCTGTGCCGGTGGCGGCTGGATCGCGTCCGGCCCACCCGCCGCCGACCGGCTGCCGAAACCGGTGTGGCCGACCGGACTCGCCTACATCGGCACCGAGGCGGCCGGTGAGGTGCAGACCCCGCTGCGGGGTGTGACCGCCGACGACATCGCCGTCGGGGACCGGGTGTGGTTCCGGCACACCAAGTCCGGCGAGGTGTGCGAGCGGGCTCGCGAGGTCGCGATCGTCGATCGGGACGACGCCGGGCGGGCCACGGTGAGCGAGGTCGTGCCGACCTATCGAGGAGAGGGCAAGTGCTTCCTGTGAACGGGACCACTGCGCGTTCGACACCCGCCTGGCGCAACTGGGGCGGTACCACCGGATGCACACCCCGCCGCGTCGAGAGCCCGGCGAGTGCAGCCGAGGTCGCCGACCTCGTCCGCGAGGCCGCCGCGCGCGGCGGCACGGTCAAGACCGTGGGCGCGGGACACAGCTTCTCCCCCATCGCCGTTGCCGACGACGTGCAACTCGAGCTGTCCGGACTGCGCGGCCTCGTGGGCGTCGACGATCGGCGCGTGACGCTGCGCGCGGGGACCCACCTCCACGAGATCCCGGGACTACTGGCGCCGTTCGGACTCGCGATGACCAACCTCGGCGACGTCGACCGTCAGACCATCGCCGGCGCGACCTCGACCGGGACCCACGGCACCGGTCTCGCCTTCGGCGGCATCAGCACCCAGATCGTCGGCGCGACAATCGTCACCGGCACCGGGGACATCGTCACCCTCACCGCCGACGACACCGACCTGAAGGCTGTCGCGCTCGGCCTCGGCGCGCTCGGGGTCCTCGTGGAGCTGACCATCGAGTGTGTGGACGAGTTCCGGTTGCACGCCGTCGAGGGCCCCGAGACGGCCGACGCGGCGATCGCCTCTTTCCACGAGCGCGTCGCGAGCACCGACCACCACGAGTTCTACCTGTTCCCGCACACCAACTGCGCCCTGGTCAAGACGAACACCCGGGTCGGCGCCGACGCTCCCCTCACCGGTCCCTCACGCATCAGGCGCTACATCGACGACGAGTTGCTGAGCAACAAGACGCTCCGCCTGCTGTGCGAGATCGGGGCGCGCGCACCCAAGCTGGTACCGGCGATCAACGGTGTCACCGGTCGCGCACTCTCCGCGCGGGAGTTCACCGACACCTCCACCGGCGTGTTCGTCTCCGACCGCGACGTCCGGTTCCGGGAGATGGAGTACGCCGTCGACCTCGCCGCCGTGCCGGAGGCACTGACCGAGATCCGCGCGCTCCTCGACCGGCGCGATTACCTCGTCAGCTTCCCCATCGAGGTCCGTGCCGCCGCCGCGGACGACCTCATGCTGTCCACGGCCTCGGGCCGTACCAGCGGCTACATCGCCGTACATCGCTACCATCGTGACGATCCCGCCGACTCCGACGCCTACTTCGCCGACGTCGAAGCCATCCTCACCGGCCTGGGCGGCCGGCCGCACTGGGGCAAGATGCACACCCGCGACGCCGAGCAGCTCCGCGCCGTCTATCCCCGATTCGACGAATTCTGTGCGGTGCGTGATCGATACGACCCGTCCCGGGTGTTCGCCAACGAGTACCTGCGCCGGGTGCTGGGAGACTAACGCCGAGACGCTAACCGGCGTACCGCGACATCACCGGCAACGCCTCCTCCTCGAGCCGCGGTCCGTCCACGACGATCGCGGCGTCGCTGGACGCGATCATTTCCGCGCAGGACAGCCGGAAGTGCGGACCGTCCGGGATGACCGAGGTGAACGCCGCGGTCGACGCGGCGAACACGATCCGGCCGACACCCGCCCACACGCATGCCGCGGCACACATCGGGCAGGGCTCCCCGCTCGCGTACACGGTCGCGCCCGCGAGTCGTTCCCCGTGCCCGTCGGCGATCGCTCGGCGAAGTGCGACGAGTTCGGCGTGGGCACTGATGTCCCCGGAGGAGCTCACCTCGTTGCGCCCCTCGGCCACCGCGACGTCGTCGACGACGATCACGCTGCCGAACGGTCGGTTGCCTCTCTCGCCGGCCTCACCGGCCAGTTCGATGGCGCGCCGCAACAACTCTCGTTCCCGCTCGGAGATGGTCATCCGGCCAGCTCCACCCGCGTACCGACTCCCTGCTCCAGCGCCGCGTCGACCAGCAACCGTGCCGTCACGAGGTCCTGCAACCCGATCCCGACGGAGTTGAACAGGGTGATCTCCTCGTCGTCCCTCCGCCCACGGGAGGGTTGGACGATCACGTCGCCCAGTTCGACGGCGATGTCGTCGGCGGCCAGGTGGCCCTCCTCGATCGCGAGCAGGACGTCGCCGGATTTCGCCAGCGCCGTCGAGCGGCTGTCGACCACGACACGAGCGGCGGCCATACCCGCGCCGTCGACCTCCCGATGATCGGCTCTCGGCGGCGCACCCACCGCGTTCAGGTGCAGGCCGGCGCGGAACCACGCGCCGTCGACGATCGGCTCGCGGGAGGGCGTGAGGGTGCACACGATGTCGGCGGTCGAGACCACGTGGCGCGGTGAATCCGCAGACTCCACATCGAGATCGAGGTCGGCGATCGCCGTGCGGAACCGATCCACCGTCTCGATGCTCCGCGACCACACGAAGACCTTCTCCAGCGGCCGGACCCGCGCGATCGCCCGGGCGTGCTCGACCGCCAGCGCGCCGGCACCGATCAGGCCCAGCACCGCGCTCGACGTCCGGGCGAGATGAGCGGTCGCGACGGCGCTCGCGGCGGCGGTGCGAACCGCGGTGATCAGCCGCCCGTCGATCACCGCCTCACATTCACCGGTGTCGGCGGACATGAGCAAGATCGTCGACCGTTGCGCCGGGCGACCCGACTCGCGGTTGAATGGCATGTCCGACAGCATCTTCACCGCGCTGGCCCGGTGTCGGCGGGCCGATGCCGCCATCGGCAGCACGGTTCCCCGGTCGATCGGCAGCATCGCCGGCGCGGGGTTGGTGGCCGAACCGGTCGACAGGTCGATGTGGGCCTGCTCGACCGCGGCGGCGACAGCCGCACGGTCGATGAGGGCGGTGACATCGGAGTGGGTCAGGACGATGGCCATGGGGAGGGCCTCTCTCTCGCAGGTGGTTTCGGGCGCGTCAGACACGGCCGACGTAGGGAACGGTGAGGCAGGACGGCGCCTTGCGGCCGCCGACGAGGCCGGCGACGGCGACGATCGCGATGATGTACGGGAGCATCACCAGCAGCGCGAACGGGATGTCGACCCCGAGTGCGGGTAGCGCGAACTGCAACGCGCGGGCCACTCCGAAGAACAGGGCGGCGACGACGATTCCGGTGACCTTCCAGCGACCGGCGATCACCGCGACGACGGCGAGATAACCCATGCCCGCGGTCATGTTCTCGCTGAAGGACCGGACCTCCGACAGTGCCAGCTGCGCACCGGCCAGTCCGCCGCTGCCGGCCGCTATCATCACGCCCAGGACCCGAATCCTGTTGACCGCCAGTCCGGTCCAACCCGCCGAGGTCGCATCCTCGCCGACCGCGTCGACGCGGATGCCCATCATGGTCCGGCCGGAGAAGAGGACGGCGAGGCACACGACCACCACCAGGCACAGATATCCGAGCAGGGTCTGTCCGAACAGTGCCGGGCCGACGACCGGAAGGTCGCTCAGGACGGGGATGTGGACATCGTCGAAAGCAGGGATGTTGTTGCCCTTGCCGTCGGCGAGCAGGATGCGCGAACCGAAGGTCGTGAGGCCGAGCGCGAGCGCGTTCGCCGCCACACCGATGACGATCTGGTCGGCTCGGCACCGGACGCTGAGCACTGCGTTCATCACTCCGAAGACGAGTCCGGCGCCGATTCCGGCGAGGACGCCGAGGACCGCGGAGCCGGTGGTGACGGACGCGAGGACGCTGGTGAAGGCACCGCACAGCATGATTCCTTCCATGCTGAGGTTGAGGACGCCGGCTCGTTCGCTGATGGACTCGCCGGTGGCGGCGAGTAGCAGGGGAATCGCGAATGCTGCCCCGCTGGTGAAGATCTCGGTGATCATCGTGGCGTTCATGCCGGCGCCTCTTCGGTGGTGGTCGAGTCGCCGGCGCGTGTGTCGGCGGCTGCGGTGGGCTTCGTCGCCGGCCCGGTCGATGCCCACCAGGCGGTGGCGGCGATCAGGATGATGAGCACGCTCTGGACCACCGTGATGGTCGAGGACGGGACGCCCGCCTCGAGTTGCAGGTTGATGCCCCCGGAGACGAGGAACCCGAACAGGAGGGAGACCCCGGCGACCGCGATCATCGACCCCCGGGCCAGCAACCCGACGACGAGCCCGCTGAAACCGAACCCGGAGGAGAATCCTTCGGCCAGCACGAACGGTGCAGTCGTGACGAGCAGACCGCCGGCCAGACCGGCACATCCGCCCGCAGCGGTGAGACCGAGGAACGCGGTGCGGTCGATGGGCACGCCCAACCGCGCCGCCGCCGACGGCGACAACCCCACGGCCCGCAGCCGGATTCCGACGGCGCTGTGCCGCAACATGATCCCCACGATCGCGGCGAGCACGACGGCGAGCACGATCGCGATCGTGGCCGGGTTCTTCGCCAGGCCCAGGAGTGGGAGATGCGTCGAATCGGTGAGGGACTCCGACTGCGGCAACGTCTCCGACGACGTCATCGGCTGCCGCAACAGACCTTCCTCGTGCACCATCAGAACCACCATCGCCAGTCCGACGAAGTTCAGCAGCAGGGTGGTGATGATCTCGCTGGCGCCGCGCCGGACCTTGAGCCAGGCGGCGATCGCCGCCCACAGGGCTCCGCCGAGTACGGCCGCGGCCAGCGTCAGCGGGATCGCCAGCACCGGCGGGACACCCGCCGGGAGGGACACCCCGACCGCCGTCGCGGCGATGCCGCCGAGGCAGATCTGCCCCTCGCCGCCGACGTTGACGAGTCCGGCCCGGTACGCGATGGTGAAACCGATCGCGACCAGCATGAGTACCGCGGCGCTGTTCATCGAGGTGCCCACCGCGAACGGTGATCCCAGCGTGCCGTCGATCAGTGCCTGGATCACGGTGGCCGGATTCGCACCGGCCGCGGCGGCGAGCGCGAGGCCCACCACCGCCGCGATCACGACGGCGCCGAGTCCGACGATGACGGGGTTTCGGGGACTGATGGTCGCTGTCGACAGACGCGACCGCATGAGTGTGTTGGCGGTGTCCATCATTCGACTCCGGTGAGTAGGTTGCCGATGGTGCGAGCGGCTTCTGGCGATCGGGCGTCGACGGAGCCGTGGAGGGCACCCCGGTAGGCGACGACGATGCGGTCGCACACCGCCAGCAGCTCGTCGAGCTCGCTGGAGGTCACGAGGACGGCGGCGCCGTCGTCGGCGGCCGCGCGCAGGCGGTCGAGGACGAACGCGACAGCGCCGACGTCGAGTCCGCGGGTCGGTTGCGCGGCGACCACGACGCGCAGTCCGGGCGTCGTGAGTTCTCTTGCGAGGACCACTTTTTGCTGGTTTCCGCCGGACAGACTGCCGATCGGTGCATGCGGACCGGGTGCGCGGACGTCGAACTCGCTCATCGCGGTGCGCCCGTCGGCCATCATGCGGGACCGGTCGAGCAGCCCCCACCGTCGGTAATGCCGCAACCGGGGCATCGCCAGGTTCTCGGCGATGCTCATCGCGCCGATCATGCCCTCGGCGTGCCGGTCTTCCGGGATCACCGCCAGGCCGGCGCGCGTCCGGCGTGCCGGCGTGGCCGCAGTCAGATCCTCGCCGTCGATCGTCACGGTTCCCTGGTCCGGCCGTAGGGCGCCCGACAACACCGAGGTCAGTTCGGACTGGCCGTTGCCCTCGACACCGGCGATGCCGACGATCTCGCCGGCGCGGACGTCGAGGTCCACGCCTGCGAGCGCGACGCGACCGTCCTGGTGGGTCACCCGGACACCGTTGACCTGCAGGCAGATCGGCGCGTCCGGTACTCGTGACCGGGCCGGCCGCGCGGCGTCGCGGAGCGGTGTGGCGTCGCCGAGCATCATCTCGAGCAGTTCCTCGCGACTGACGTCGGAGAGCGGTCCACCGCCGACGACGGTGCCGGCCCGCAGCACGGTGGCCTCATCGGCAACGCGCGCAACCTCACCGAGCTTGTGGGTGATCAGCACCACGGACTTCCCGGCCGAGGCCAGCGCCCCACACGTCTCGATGAGCGCGTCGATCTCCGCCGGGTCGAGGACGGCTGTCGGTTCGTCGAGCAGGATGAGGCGCGGGTCGGTCAGCAGCGACTTGACGATCTCGACACGTTGCCGCGCACCGACACTGAGGTCCTTCACCATCGCGCTCGGGTCGACCTTCAGACCGTAGTCGTCGGCGATCCGATCGAGGTCGCCCTGCAGGCGCCGCAGCGGCGGCCGGAAACCCCCGGAACCGAGGACGAGGTTGTCGGCAACGGTCATGGTCGGTATCAGCGAGAAGTGCTGATGCACCATGGCCACCCCGGAATCGATGGCGTCGGCCGGGCCACGCGGACGATATTCGTCGTCGGCGAGGATCATCCGGCCGCGGTCGGGCGACACCGTGCCGAAGATGGTGTTGCACAGGGTCGACTTGCCCGCACCGTTCTCACCGAGAATGCAGTGCACCGAACCCGCACGGACCGACATGGTCACGTCGTGGAGCGCGCGGACCGTACCGAAGGTCTTCGCCACCGAGTCGAGCGTGAGCAGCGAATCCGCGCCTGCCACTGTGATATCCGCGGTGTTCGTCATCGTCGTCGGCCTCAGTACGGCGCGACGGAGCCGTCGGCGATGGCAGTTTTCGCGCGCTCGACCGCTTGCGCCACCGCCGGATCGGTCGAGCACACGACGTAGTCGGTGCCGCCCTTGTCACTGGTCAGACCGAACGGGACCTGCGCTGCTTCCCACGTGCCGTCGAGGACCGCTCGCACCGCGTACTCGACCTCCGCGCCGATGTCGGTCTTGACGTAACCGCTGTACACCGGGTTGGTGCAGTCACCCGGGATGGGACCGCCACTGATCTTGTTACCGGTTTCGCTCGCGGCCTGCTCGATGCCCTGCTTGCCGAGGTTCACGATCTGGCTCAGCACATCGGCGCCACCGGCGTAGGCGGCCGCCGCCGCCTGCTTGGCCTTCGCCGGATCGTTGAAGTCGCCGACATATTGCGGCGCGAGAACCCTGACACCGGGTTTGATGAACTCGGCGCCGTTCTCGAAGGCCTTCGCCGCGTTCACGATCGCGGGGAGCTCGACGCCGCCGACGAACCCGATCGTGCCGGCCTTCGATGCCGCCGCCGACGCCGCCCCGGCGACGAACTCGGCTTCGGCCTGCTGGGGGTCGTAGTATGCGAGGTTCTCCATGGGCTCGGCATCGGCCGGGCCGCCGATCTCGACGAACGTCACGTCCGGGAACTGCGGCGCGACCTTGCGCAGGTCGGCGTCGGTCTGCCCACCCACCGAGATCACCAGTTCGTTCTCGGAGGCGAACCGCTGCAGGGCCTGCTGATAGTCGGCGGTCGCGACCTGCTCGACGTAGCTGATGTCGACCTGATCGCCGAGCTCCTCCTCGATCCGGTTGTAACCGGCGTACGCCGACTCCATGAAACCGGTGTCGTTGACCGAGCCGGGGAGGAAGACACCGACGGACAGTGTGCCGTCGTCGGCCCCCGAGCCGGAGGACCCGCAGCCGGACACCCCGAGTGCGAGCGCGCCGGCAGCGATCAATGCGATGGGAAGGGTACGTTTCATGGATCTCTCCTGGTCGGGATGGCTACCTCGTAGCGGTATACCGTTACGAAGAGAATCCGCGCCGTTCATTTCCATCCGATTACGCGTCCGTAAGGGAGCAGTTAACGGTATACCGTTATCCGATCCGGGGGTACGCTGGCCCTCGCCACCAGAAGGGAGCGCCGTGACCAGAGCCGTAGACCGCCGGGAACGCAGCGAGCGGGATCGGAGTGACGCCGTGACGAAGAAGTCGCTGAGCGATGTCGCCTACGAGGTGTTGCGCGGGCGGATCGTCGGCCTCGAGCTGGCGCCCGGCACCCGGCTGGTGGAGCGGGACCTCGCCGTGGAGCTCGAGGTGTCGCGTATCCCGCTCCGCGAAGCGATGCAGCGACTCCAGCAGGACGGACTCGTCGTCATGGTTCCCCGCCGCGGAGCGATCGTCGCGCCGTTCACCGCCGATGATGTCCGCGACCTGTTCGACGTCCGCGAGAGCCTCGAGGTGCTGGCCGCCCGGCTGGCCGCCGAGCGAGCCGGGCCGGACGGGCTCGCCTCGCTCGCCGACCAACTGGAGATCGCTCGCGACGCCACGGCGCGAGACGACAAGCCGGCCATCGCCGCCGCCAACTCACGGTTTCACACGATCATCGTCGATCTGGCCGGAAACCCCCTGCTGGAGAACGTCCTCGGCCCCCTGGAAGCCCGCACGCAGTGGCTGTTCCACCTGACCAAGGACCGAGATCCGAGCGTCCAGTGCCGCGAGCACGAAGAGATGCTCGCTGCCATCTCCGCCAATGATCCCGATCGGGCAGCCGAATCGGCGTTCCACCATGTACATTCCGGCCGCGCGGCCAGCCTGGCGATGGCCGCGCACTGGTCGCGGGGCGTGCTCGACCCGGTGGCGCTGACCAAGAGCCGGCGCAGGTGATCGGCCTACGTCAGCACTCGACCACTCCCAGCGGCACGTGGACTGCCAGTCCCCCGGTCGCGGTCTCCTTGTACTTGGCGTTCATGTCGTGGCCGGTCGATTTCATGGCGGCAATCACCTGGTCGAGACTGACCAGGTGATCTCCGTTGCCGCGCAGGGCCATCCGCGCGGCGTTGATCGCCTTCCCGGCCGAGATCGCGTTGCGTTCGATACACGGGATCTGCACGAGACCGCCGATCGGGTCGCAGGTCAGCCCCAGGCTGTGCTCCATCGCGATCTCCGCGGCGTTCTCCACCTGCGCGGGCGAACCGCCGAGCACCTCGGCCAGTCCGGCGGCGGCCATCGCCGCCGCCGAGCCCACCTCACCCTGACAGCCGACGTCGGCACCCGAGATCGACGCCCCCGACTTGATGAGGCCACCGACCGCCCCCGCGGTCAGCAGAAACCGGACGGTGACGTCGTCGGGGTCGGCCCGGCCGACGGGTGTGTAGCGCCGGGCGTAGTGCAGGACGGCGGGGACGATCCCGGCCGCGCCGTTGGTCGGCGCGGTGACCACCCGACCGCCTGCCGCGTTCTCCTCGTTGACGGCGAGCGCGACCAGGTTGACCCAGTCCTCGGCGTGGGCCGCCGATCGCAACGGGTCCTCACGCAGCAGACTGTCTCGCCACTGCTTGGCCCGACGGCGGACCCGTAGGCCCCCGGGCAACTCGCCGTCGGTGGTGACACCGCGGTGGACGCAGCGCTCCATGACCGACCAGATGTGCAGCAATCCGTCGCGGACGTCGTCGGCCGGCCGGGTGGCCGTTTCGTTCCGCAGAACGACCTCCGCGATCGAGCTGCCCTCGTCCGCACAGATCGCGAGCAACTCCGCCGCGGTCCCGTAGGGCAGGGGCACCGCGACACCGCCGGCCGGTCGGTCGAACTCGTCGTCGGTCACCACGAAACCGCCTCCCACCGAATAGAATCGCGCGACCGGCAGGGCGCCGTCACGGGTGTGCGCCCGGAGTTCCATCGCATTGGGGTGCCGCGGCCGCATGACCTCGGGATGGCAGCGGATGTCGTCGGTCGTGAACGCCAGGTCGACGAGGCCGCCGAGTCGGATGCGACCGGTTCGCTCCATCTCCGCGATCCGGAGGGACTTCGTCTCGGTGGTGATGATCTCGGGTTCGTGCCCCTCCAGACCCAGCAGCACCGCGGTGAGGGTGCCGTGCCCCGCACCGGTCGCGGCCAGCGATCCGTAGAGGTCGACCTCGAGGTGAGACACCGATGGCAGATCGGTCGTCCGGGCCAGTCCGCACACGAACCGCTGCGCCGCGCGCATCGGCCCTACGGTGTGCGAACTCGAGGGTCCGACGCCGATGGAGAACAGTTCGAAGACGCTGACGGTCACGACCGGACCCCGGCCGGACGGAAAGGATGTTCGGCGGCGGCCGACGTGATGTCGGCGCCATCGACTGTGAATGTGTCGAAAGTGGACATTGTTGTACTCCAACCGATCTCGGACGAGTGATGCACTCGACCGCCCTCCCTGCTCCGCCCCGTCACACGTCTGCGGCTCGTGGAGAACAGTCGCACGTCCGGCTTGACAGCGCAAGGCCCAGACCGCACACTTGTTGCACAAGGCGCGGTACGTTGCGTACAGCGCAACAACAACAGCGGATGTCCGAGCCGGCCGACGTCGAACCCGGCCGACTCCGAAGGTCACCCGATCCTCGGCCGAAGCCCATGCGCCGCAACACTTCCCCTCGACCCGACCACGACTGTGCAGAGAGGCCCGCACTGCTGATGACCGCTTCATCCGTCGCGCATGCCGCCGCGCGGGCACCGGAACACGACGCCCGCACCCTGATCGCCGATCGCGTCGCAGGCCAGAGCCTGCCTGCCCCGTTCTATGTGAGCCGGGACTTCTTCGACCTCGATGTCGACGAGATCTTCTCGAAATCATGGCTTTTCGTGGCCACCGAAGCGGAGATCGCCGAGCCCGGTGACTACGTCACGATCACCTTCTCCACCCGGTCGGTCATCGTCGCCAGAGACGACGACGGCCGCGTACGCGCCCACCACAACGTGTGTCGGCATCGGGGAGCCCGCCTGCTCACCGACCCGAGCGGCTCGACCGGGACGTTCGTGTGCACCTACCACTCGTGGACCTACGGCATGGACGGACGCCTGGAGTTCGCCGACGCCCAGGCCCCCGGGTTCGACAGATCGTGTTACTCGCTGCGGTCGGTGCACGTTCGGTCGATCGCCGGGCTCGTCTTCATCTGTCTGGCCGACGACCCGCCGGCAGACATCGACGAGGTCGCCGCGATCGTCGAGCCCTACCTGGCCCCGCATCGCCTCGCCGAAGCCAAGGTGGCCAAGCAGACCGACCTCATCGAGGACGGCAACTGGAAACTCACGATGGAGAACAACCGCGAGTGTTACCACTGCGACGGGCATCCCGAGCTCCTCAACGTCTTCTTCCCGACCTGGGGGTACAGCGACACCGGGTCCATCCCGTCGCGCCTCGGGCCGGTGTACGACCGGTATCGCCGCGTCACCTCCGAACAGGTCGAGATCTGGGACAGCCACGACCTGCCCCATTCGCGGATCGAGCAACTCGACACGCGCCCAACGGGTTTCCATGTCGAGCGTGAAGCACTCGACCTCGCCGGCGAGTCGTTCACCCTCGACGGGTCCGCCGCCTGCGGCCGTCTGCTGACCGACATCGGCGAGGCGCGGCTCGGCCGGCTGTCGATGCATCTCCAGCCCAACATGTGGCTGCACGTGACCAGCGACCATGCGCTGGTCTTCTCGGTCATCCCGATCGCCGCCGACAAGACCCTGGTCCGCACCACCTGGCTCGTCCACCGGAACGCCGTCGAGGGCGTCGACTACGACCTCGAGCACCTCACCGGCGTCTGGGAGACGACAAATCAGCAAGACGCCGACCTGGTAGCGCTCGCCCAGAGCGGCATCAGCAGTCCCGCCTACGTTCCCGGACCCTACGGCCCCTCGGAATTCCAGGTGGAGGCGTTCGTCAACTGGTACGTCACGATGCTCCGCCGTCGGCTGGACATCCCGACCACCGGCACCGGCGCGTCCGACGCCGCGAGCGCATGAGAGCAACCATGGCCGACGACATCTTCCTGCAGTGTGTGTCCCGGACCGACACCACCCGGGACATGGCCACCTTCACGTTCCGGGTGGCGGGCGGATCGCCGCGTTCGGGCCCCGGACAGTCGGTCGACCGGCCGATCGACGAGGTCGACGAACACCGGACCCTCGTCTTCGCCCCCGGCCAGTTCCTCGCCGTCACCATGGAGATCGACGGCCGGGCGGTCCAGCGCTGCTACAGCATCTCCTCACCACCGACGCGACCGGGAAACCTGTCGATCACCGTCAAGCGGGTGAACGGCGGCCATGTCTCGAACTGGCTGCACGACAACCTGGTCGAGGGAATGATGATCGCCGCGACCGGCCCGCTCGGCCGGTTCACCTACACCGCCCGGCCGGCCGAGAAGTACCTGTTCATCTCCGCCGGCAGCGGCATCACCCCGGTGATGTCGATGCTGCGCGCCGTCACCGACAGCGAGTCCCCCCTCGACATCGCTTTCGTACACAGCGCCCGCAACGTCGACGACATCCCGTTCCGAGACGAACTGGAGGAACTCGCACACCGGCACACCAATGTGACCCTGGCGTTCGCGGCGACGCGGATGGCCGCCGAGGACCACGCCGACTGGACCGGCCACCGCGGACGCATCGACCGCGCGATGCTCGAGCGGGTCTGCCCGGACCTCGCCGAACGCGAAGTGTTCCTCTGCGGACCAGGGCGTTTCCGCAGCGAGGTCCGTGGCGCGCTGGTCGCCGCGGGCTCGGAGCTGGCGCGAATCCACGAGGAGAGCTTCGGCTTCAGCCTCCCGGCCGACGAACCGGACACCGAAACCGGTGTCGCGGTAGACTTCTCGCGCCGTGCGCGGCGGGTCACGGTGAGCCCCGGCACCACGATTCTCGCCGCAGCCGCGAAGGCGGGCGTCACCCTCCCGTCGTCGTGCGGAGTGGGTCTGTGCGGATCGTGCAAGGTACGCAAGCTCTCCGGCGACGTGGTGATGAACCACCAGGGCGGGATCCGTCCACGCGAGATCGCGCAGGGCAAGATCCTGCTCTGCTGTGCCGAACCCCTGTCCCCGGTAGTGATCGATTTCTGAGGAACACCCGACGATGACAAACCACCCCGCCGCCACCCTTCCCCCCGGCGCACACCTGCCCCATCACCCCGAATTCCTCTGGCGCGACGCCGAACCCAAGTCATCCTATGACGTCGTCATCGTCGGCGGCGGCGGCCACGGACTCGCCACCGCCCACTACCTCGCCCGCGTGCACGGGATCACGAATGTCGCCGTGTTGGAACGGGGCTGGCT
Organism: Gordonia sp. G4; assembly: GCF_057770005.1. Lineage (NCBI taxonomy): Bacteria > Bacillati > Actinomycetota > Actinomycetes > Mycobacteriales > Gordoniaceae > Gordonia > Gordonia sp. G4. Next base: position 2,944,115 of record NZ_CM173442.1, on the reverse strand, counting down.
CGCCGGGGGCAACATGGCCCGCAACACCACCCTCATCCGCTCCAACTACCTGTGGGACGAGAGCGCCGGCATCTACGAGCACTCGCTGAAACTGTGGGAGGGTCTCGAGGACGAACTCGGTTACCCGATCCTCTTCAGTCAGCGCGGAGTGCTCAACCTCGCCCACACCGAGCAGGATGTGCGCGACAGCATCCGCCGCGTGGAGGCCAACCGGCTCAACGGAATCGATGCCGAGTGGCTCGATCCCAAGCAGGTCGCGGAGGTGTGCCCGATCGTCAACACCTCGTCCGACATCCGCTACCCGGTGCTCGGAGCCACCTTCCAACCGCGCGGCGGCATCGCCAAGCACGACTACGTCGCCTGGGGTTTCGCCCGTAGTGCGAGCGACGCGGGCGTCGACATCATCCAGAACTGCGAGGTCACCGGATTCGTCACCGACGGCGACCGGGTGGTGGGGATCGAGACCACCCGCGGCCGTATCGGCGCGGGCACCGTCGCGCTGTGCGCGGCGGGCCACACCTCCACCCTCACCGACCAGCTCGGCTTCCGGGTGCCGGTGCAGAGCCATCCCCTGCAGGCATTGGTCTCCGAACTCCTCGAACCGATCCACCCGACCGTGGTGATGTCGAATGCCGTGCACGTCTACGTCTCCCAGGCCCACAAGGGCGAACTCGTGATGGGCGCCGGCGTCGACTCCTACAACGGCTACGGTCAGCGCGGCGCATTCCACATCATCGAACGTCAGATGGCCGCCGCGGTCGAACTGTTCCCCGTCTTCGGCCGGGCACGCCTGCTCCGGACGTGGGGCGGGATCGTCGATGTCACCCCGGATGCGTCGCCGATCGTCGGGGCCACCCCGTACGAGAATCTGTACCTCAACTGCGGCTGGGGCACCGGCGGTTTCAAGGCGACCCCCGGGGTCGGGTGGGCCCTTGCCCACACGATCGCGACCGGTGCCCCGCATGCCGTCAACGCCCCGTTCACTCTCGACCGGTTCGTCACCGGTCACCTCATCGACGAGCACGGCGCAGCCGCCGTCGCCCACTGACCGCAACCGCCGCCGCCACCGCCACCGCCACCGCGAGGACGCCACGATGCAGATGATCCGCTGCCCCCATTGCGGGCCACGCGAAGAGACCGAGTTCCACTACGGCGCCGCCGCCGGCGTCGCGTACCCAGAACGACCCGCCGAACTCGACGACACGGACTGGGCGCACTACCTGTTCTTCCGGCCGAATCCCAAGGGTTCGTTGACCGAACGGTGGTGCCACACCGCCGGGTGCCGCCAGTGGTTCACCGTCGAACGCGATACCCGCACGTACGCCTTCGCCGGCGAACCGGTGCCTTCGCGTCATGCCGCCGGCGCGCCCGACTCCCCCGCCGACCCCGCACCCGGAGCCTCTCGATGAGCACATCCATCCCGAAACCCGATCTCTTCCAGCCCTTCCGAACCGGGGCCGGTGGACGCATCGACCGCAACACGCCCATCGACTTCGTCTTCGACGGGGTCACCTACCGCGGTTACCGAGGTGACACACTCGCCTCGGCTCTGCTGGCCAACGGGATCAGGGTCGTCACCACCAGCGTCAACCTCGGACGTCCCCGTGGTGTCACCGGAGCTTGGGCCGAGGACGCCACCGCGCAGGTGGGCATCGAGTCACCGTTCGTCGAACCGATGGTTCCGGCCACCACCGTCGCGCTGTGTCCCGGTCTCGTCGCCCACGGCGTTCCGGGCTGGGGCAAGCTCAGCAGCGCCGTCGACGATGCCCGGTACGACTCCCTGCACCACCACCCGGACGTACTGGTCGTCGGTGCCGGCCCCGCGGGCCTGATGGCGGCGGTCGCCTGCGCTCGTGCCGGGGCGCGGGTGCTCCTGCTCGACGAACGCGCCGAGCCCGGTGGCCGGATGCCCGCAGCGAGGTGGGTGGCCGCGGCTGTCGCCGAGCTGGATTCCCACCCCCACGTCACGCGCCTGACCCGCACCACCGCCTTCGGCGCCTACGACGACGGCTTCGTGCTGGCCGTCGAACACCGCACCGATCACCTCGGAACCGACGCCCCCGCGCACCTCTCCCGGCAACGGGTGCATCGCATCCGGGCCCGTCGTCTCGTTCTGGCGACCGGCGCTCACGAACGACCGATCGTCTTCGCCGGCAACGACCTTCCCGGTGTGATGCTGGCCGACTCCGGCGGTGAATACCTCGAGCGCTACGGGGTGCGGGTCGGTCGGACCGCGGTGGTCTTCACCGCGTGCGACACCGCGTATTCCACGGCCTTCGCACTCGTCGACGCCGGGGTGTCGGTTCCCGCCGTCGTCGACGTCCGGCCGGCCGTCAGCGCGGACCTACGCGAGGAGGCTCGCCGTCGGGGTGTCCCGATCCTCGCGGGCACCACCGTCAGCCGCGCACACGGCGAGGATGGCGTGACCGGGGTCGACCTGAGCGACGGCTCGTCCCTGTCCTGTGACACCGTTCTGGTCAGCGGTGGGTGGAATCCGGCCGCCCACCTGTGGAGTCAGCTGCGCGGAACGATCACCTTCGACGACCGCGCCGCGGCCTTCCTGCCGACCGGAACCGTGGCAGGTACCGAGATCGTCGGGGCGGCAGCGGGTCTGACGACCCTGACCGAGTGCCTGGCCAGCGGACGGCGCGGCGCGGCGGCGACACTCACCGGACTCGGGATCGGACTCCCGGAACTGCGCAGCATCCCACGGGTCACCGAACGGACCCCCGCCGCGCCCGCGATCTGCTGGTACGTGCCCGATGGACCCGACGGCGGGACCACGTCGTTCGTCGACCTGCAGCGCGACGCGACCGTCGCCGACATCGCCCGCTCACTGGGCGCGGGCATGCGATCGGTGGAACATGTCAAGCGCTACACGACCATCGGCACCGGGCACGACCAGGGCAAGACCTCCGGCATCGTCACCTCCGGCATCGTGGCGGAGATGCTCGGCATCCCCGTGGGCGACGCCGGCACCACCACCTTCCGCCCGCCTTACACCCCGGTGACCTTCGCCGCGCTCGCCGGCCGCGACCGCGGCGATCGTTACGATCCGGTGCGGCGCACCCCGATCCACGACTGGCACCTCGAGCGCGGCGCCGTCTTCGAGGATGTCGGCCAGTGGAAGCGACCGCGGTACTACCCGCGTGGGGGCGAGGACATGCACGACGCGGTCCTACGCGAATGCGCCTCCGTGCGAACGGGTGTCGGCATTCTCGACGGCTCGACGCTCGGGGTGATCGACGTCGCCGGCCCCGATGCCCCGGACTTCCTCGACCTGCTCTACACCAACATGATGAGCACTCTCCCGGTCGGCAAGGTCCGTTACGGCGTCATGTGCGGCGCCGACGGGATGGTCAAGGACGACGGCACGGTGATGCGAACCGCGGAGGACCGCTACACCGTGTACACCACGACCGGCAACGCGGCCGCCATCCTCGACTGGATGGAGGAGTGGCATCAGACCGAGTGGCCGCACCTGCGGGTGTGGATGACATCGCTGACCGATCAGGTGGCCACCTTCCCGGTCGTCGGCCCCCGGTCCCGCGACGTCGTGGGGTCGGTGTTCACCGGTCTCGACGTGTCGAACGAGGCGTTCGGGTTCATGGCGTGGCGAGACACCACGTTCCACGGGGTGCCCGTCCGGATCGGGCGGATCAGCTTCTCCGGCGAGCTCGCCTACGAGGTGAACGTCGGGGCCGGATACGCGCAGGCGGTGTGGGATGCACTTGTCGCCGCCGGTGAGCCGCACGGCATCACACCGTACGGCACCGAGACGATGCACGTCCTGCGCGCCGAGAAGGGATATCCGATCATCGGCCAGGACACCGACGGGACCGTCACGCCGCACGACCTCGGTATGAGCTGGGCGGTCTCGAAGAAGAAGCCCGATTTTCTCGGCAAACGATCGTTCGCGCGCGGGTCGGCGACGGCGCCGGACCGCAAACACCTCGTCGGCCTGTTGCCCACGGACGGCAGCACCCGGCTTCCCGAGGGATCGCAGATCATCGCCCACTGCGCCGACCGCACCCTGCCCCCACCCCCGGTCGCGATGCTCGGTCACGTGACGTCGAGCTACCGCAGCGCGGAACTGGGCCGGCCGTTCGCTCTGGCGTTGGTGAAAGGCGGTCGCGATCTGGTCGGCACCCGTCTCGACGTCCCGATCGGGGACACGCTGTGCGAAGTCGAGATCACCACAACCGTTTTCGTCGATGCGGAAGGAGCGCGACGCGATGGCTGACACCACCGTGCACCTCGCCCCGGGGCCCGACCTCGAACCGGCCGGTCCGCTGGACAACTGGTCGGCACGGTTCGCCGAACTCGCCCCGGTCGTCCGGCTCCACGCGAGCCCCGTCGCGCAGGCGGTCATCCGACCGACCGGGCAGAAGGCGCTGCAACGCCTCGGGCTGCCCGCGGCCTGCCGGCTGCGGAGAACCGAGGACGCCACGGTCATCTGGCTCGGGCCGGACGAGTATCTCGCCTGGGCGGCCGATGTGGCACCGCACGAGTTCGCCGCGTCGATCGCCGACCGCGTGCAGGGCGAGGCCTATGTCGCCGACGCGTCCGGACAGCGCACCCGCATCGAACTCGGCGGCCCCCGGGCGGAGACGATCCTCGCGCACGGTTGCGCGATCGACCTGTCGCCGAGGGCCTTCGGGCCCGACGACGTGGCCCAGACGCTGCTGGCCCAGGCCGCGGTGATCGTGCATCGCGTGCCCGACGGATTCGCGATCTTCGTCCGCAGTTCCTATGCCGACTACCTCGCCGCGTGGCTCGTCGATGCCGCCACCGAGTACGTCGCCGACCCCACTCCCGCCCCGCTCCCGTAGAGGAACCCCCGATGTCCGATCGATTCATCCTCACCCTGCGTTGTCCGTCGCGCAGCGGCGTCACGCACGCGATCAGTTCATTCCTCTTCAGCCACGGCTGCGAGGTGCTCGATCATCAGCAGTTCGACGACCCGATGACCCACACCCTGTTCGTGCGAACCGAATTCGCGTCCGCACTCCACTCCGGCTCCGAGCAGCTGAGCGCGGCCTTCGACCATCTCGCCGCCGGACTCGGCGCCGAGTACTCGATCACCGACCAGACGCCGCAACGGATCCTGGTGATGGTCTCGCGTCTGGGGCATTGCCTCAACGACCTCATCTTCCGGTGGCGGTCGGGCACCCTCGGCGGCGAACTGGTCGCCGTCGCCTCCAACCACACCGACCTGGCACCGATGACCGAGTCCGCCGGACTCCCGTTCCACCACCTCCCGGTGTCGCCGGACACCAAGGCGGCGGCCGAGAGCGCGATGCTCGACCTGGTGTCGTCCTACGACGTCGACCTCGTCGTCCTCGCCCGGTACATGCAGATCATCTCCGACGAGACGTGTGCGGCCCTGCGCGGCCGGGCCATCAACATCCACCACTCGTTCCTGCCGGGCTTCAAGGGCGCCAAGCCCTATCACCAGGCACACCAGCGCGGCGTCAAGTACGTGGGCGCCACCGCGCACTACGTGACCCCGGACCTCGACGAGGGACCGATCATCGAGCAGGAGGTCATCCGCATCGACCACACCCACGATCCCCGGCGCCTGGCCACCGCCGGCAGCGACGCCGAGGCACTGGCCCTGTCGCGCGCCGTGCGGTGGCACAGCGAGAACCGGGTGCTGATGAACGGGACAAGCACCGTCGTCTTCACCTGAACCAAGCCCTCTGCCCGAAAAGGATCGATTTCCCATGGCTGCACCGAAAGTCGTGATCGTCGGGGCCGGCATCGTCGGCACCTCGCTCGCCGACGAGCTCACCCAGCGCGGTTGGACCGACGTCACCGTCCTCGACCGCGGCCCGCTCTTCGCCACCGGCGGGTCCACCTCGCACGCACCGGGTCTCGTCTTCGCGACGAACCCCTCCAAGACGATGACCGAGCTCGCCTCCTACACGATCGACAAGTTCTCGTCGCTGTCGCATCCCGACGGCTGGTGTTTCAACCCGGTGGGCGGACTCGAGCTGGCCACCACCCCGGAACGGTGGGAGGACCTGCACCGCAAGGCCGGTTGGGCGGCCGCACGCGGCGTCGAACACCGCCTCGTCGACCCCGCCGAATGCGCCGCGATGCATCCGCTCCTGGAACGCGACACCGTCCTCGGTGGCCTGCACACCCCGAATGACGGTCTCGCCAAGGCCTTGCGCGCGGTGGAGGCGCAGGCCCGGCGCGCGATCTCGCGCGGTGCCGAGTTCCGCGGCGGGCAGGAGGTCGTCGACGTCGTCGAGGTCAACGGCGAGGTACGCGGGGTCCGTACCGCGAACGGGGTCGTCGACGCCGACATCGTGGTGTGCTGCACCGGTTTCTGGGGCCGTGAGTTCGGTCGCCGGGTGGGACTGACCATCCCGCTCGTTCCGATGGCCCACCAGTACGCGATCACCACACCGGTCGACTCACGCCGCGGGGTCAACCCCGCCCTGGCGGAGGCGACGCTGCCGATCCTGCGCCACCAGGACCGCGACCTCTACTACCGCGAGCACGGCGACCGGATCGGTATCGGTTACTACGGTCACCGGCCGATGCCGTCGAGCGTGGGCGACCTCGATCACGAGACCGAGATCTCGCTCGACGAGATGCCCTCGAAGCTCATGTTCACCCCGGAGGACTTCGACGACGCGTGGCAGCACACGGTGGCACTGCTGCCCGAACTCGGTAACGGCAAGGTCGAAGAGGGCTTCAACGGCATCTTCTCGTTCACCCCGGACGGCCATTCGGTCATGGGTGAGCATCGCGACCTGGCCGGTTTCTGGGTCGCCGAGGCCGTGTGGGTGACCCATTCCGCCGGCGTCGCGAAGACCATGGCCGAGTGGATGATCGACGGCACCCCCGGCGTCGACGTCCACGAGATGGACCTCTATCGCTTCGAGGAGGACGCACTCACCGACGACTTCATCCTCACCACCAGCTCGCGGGCCTTCGAGGAGATCTACGACATCATCCACCCGCACGATCAGCGCGTCGCACCGCGTAACGTGCGCACGAGTCCCTTCCACGACCGGGAAGCCGAGCTCGGCGCGGAGTTCTGGGAGAGCGGACTCTGGGAGCGGCCCGCCTGGTACGAGGCCAATCGCCCGCTGCTCGAGCAGAAGGTCGCCGACGGGTTGCGGATACCGGAACGCGACACCTGGTCGGCCCGCCACTGGTCGCCCATCGCGGTCGCCGAGGCCGCGCACACCCGCAGCCACGTCGCGGTGTACGACATGACCCCGCTGACCCGGTTCGAGCTGTCCGGGCCGGGTGCACTCGCCCTGCTGCAGCACCTCACCACCAACAAGATGGACAAGTCCGTCGGCTCGGTGACCTACACGCTGATGCTCGACGAGAAGGGCGGTGTCCGTTCCGATCTGACCGTCGCCCGGCTCGCAGACGACGTGTTCCAGGTGGGCGCCAACGGCCCGCTGGACTTCGACTGGATCACCCGGCACCTCCCGGCGGACGGGTCGGTCGTCCTCCGTGACATCACGACCGCCACCTGCTGCCTGGGACTGTGGGGTCCGCTCGCCCGGGATGTTCTGGCCCCGCTGACCACGGCCGACCTCACCAACGACGGATTGCGATACTTCCGCTCGATGACCACCACCGTCGGCGCGGTCCCGGTGACGCTGATGCGGGTCTCCTACGTGGGCGAACTGGGTTGGGAGATCTACACATCCGCTGCCCACGGCCGGGCGTTGTGGGACACCGTGATGGCGGCGGGCCGGCCCCACGGCATCATCGCGGCCGGCCGGATCGCCTTCAACAGCCTGCGAATCGAGAAGGGTTATCGATCGGCCGGTGTCGACATGACGATCGAGCACACGCCCGCCGCGGCGGGCCTCGACTTCGCCATCCGCAGATCCGACGCGGACTTCATCGGCGGATCCGCTCTGGCCGAACGCCGTCCGGCGAGCAGGCTGCGCACACTACGCTTCACCGATCCGGCGGCCGTCGTCCTGGGCCGAGAGCCGGTGTCGGTGGACGGCGAGGTGGTCGGCTACATCACCAGCGCCGGGTGGTCTGCCACCGTCGGTGCGTGCCTGGCATTCGCCTGGCTACCGGCCGATCTCGCCGAGGACGTCACCGTCGACGTCGCCTACCAGACCACCCACCACGAGGCCGTCGTCATCGCCGACCCGGTCGTCGATCCCCAGATGACCCGAATTCGGAGATGACCGGAGAGGCACCATGAACGACGACATCAGCACCACACCCACCCGACCACGTATCGACCTGACGGTGTTCGGCGTGACCGCCGCACTCGTCATCGCCTTCCTGGCCTGGGGGTTGGCGGCACCGGACAACCTGTCCGCCGTCACCACCGACATCCTCTCCTGGATCACCGGCAGCCTGGGCTGGTTGTTCATCCTCTCGGCAACCGGATTCGTGGTGTTCGCGGTCTGCCTCGCACTCAGCAAGTACGGCAAGATCCCGCTCGGCAAAGACGGCGAGAAGACCGAATTCCGCACCATCAGCTGGATCGCGATGATGTTCAGCGCCGGGATGGGTATCGGCCTGATGTTCTTCGGCTCGTATGAGCCGCTCTACCACTTCGTCGAGGCGCCTCCGGGGATGACGGCGGGCGACGTCCGGACAGCGATGGCCACCACCATGTTCCACTGGGGCTTCCACCCATGGGCCATGTACGCGGTCGTCGGGCTCGCACTCGCCTACAGCACCTTTCGACTGGGCCGCAACCAGTTGATGAGCGCGGTGTTCGCCCCGATCCTGGGAAAGCAGGCCAACGGCGCGGGCGGCAAGGTCATCGACATCCTCGCGATCTTCGCGACGTTGTTCGGCACGGTCGCATCCCTGGGTCTGGGTGCGCTGCAGATCGGTTCGGGACTGTCCAACGTCGGCTGGGTCGACAACCCGGGCACCACACTGCTCGTGGCCGTCATCGCCGTTCTGACCGCCGCATTCGTCGCCTCGGCGGTGTCCGGTGTCGCCAAGGGAATCCAGCGGCTGTCGAACATCAACATGGTGCTGGCGATCGTGCTGGCGGTGTTCGTGTTCGTGGTCGGGCCGACGGTGTTCATCCTCAACCTGCTGCCGACCACCCTCGGCGCCTACGCCAACGACATCACCGCGTTCTCCGCACGATCCTCGGCCACCGTCGACGCCGAGGGGGAGAGCTGGCTGGCCGGGTGGACGATCTTCTACTGGGCCTGGTGGGTCTCGTGGACGCCTTTCGTGGGGATGTTCCTGGCGAAGATCAGCCGGGGCCGGACCATCCGCGAGTTCGTGATCGGCGTCATGGTGGTGCCGACAACGGTGTCGCTCGTGTGGTTCTGCGTGTTCGGCGGCACCGCCATCCGGGAACAGACCGACGGTGTGCTGGGCTTCGATCCGGCGACCGCCGCGTCGGAGGACACCCTGTTCCAGATGCTCGACCACCTACCGCTGACCGGGATCGCCTCGGCGCTGGCGATGATCCTGGTCGCGATCTTCTTCGTCTCCGGCGCGGATTCGGCGTCGCTGGTCATGGGCACGTTGTCCGAACGCGGGGCCCACGAACCCAGCCGGTCGGTGACCGTGTTCTGGGGCGTGCTCACCGGCGCGGTGGCGGCGCTGTTGCTGGCCATGAGCGGCGGCGACGGACTCAACGGCATCAAGCAGATGGCCATCATCGCCGCACTGCCGTTCGTGGTCGTGATGATCGGCATGTGCCTGTCGCTCTACCTCGACCTGCGCCGAGACCCGCTGATCGTCGCGCGCTCCCAGCTCGACGACCAGGTCGACCGGCACATCCGCAAGCAGGCGGAGAAGATCGGGACCGGTGAGATCCTCGTCGTCGACCCGGCCGCGATCGACCGGAAGACGCGGGGTCGTCGACGAATCCGCCGCCGTGCCGACGCGTCCGCCGACCTCCCGGTATCGGCGACCGGCGAGCCCGCCGTCGCCGTCGCGGAGACGGAGCCGCGCCCGTGACGGGTCCTGGACACCTTGTCGCGTTGCACGACGTGGTCACCGGTCCGGGTGGACGGGCAGGTACCCTGGGCGCTGCGATGGCTGAGGAGAGTGTGGAGATCGAGCGCCCTGCGGGAGCAGTCGATCGGGCACTGCAGGTCCTCGAGCTCATCGGCACCGCCGGTTCGGCCGGGATCACCGAACTCGCCCTCGAACTCGGTGTCCACAAGTCCACCGTTTCCCGGATCGTCTCCGCGCTGGAGGCACGCGGTTTCGTCGAGCAGGTGCCCGACGGCCGCAAGTACCGGATCGGATTGACGGTGGTGCGCCTGGCCGGCTCAACCATGGCGACCCTCGACATGACCAGATGCGGGCAGGACACCTGCGACGCACTGGCCGCCACGACCGGCGAGACCACGAATCTCGCGGTCCTCGCCGACGCGCAGGCGATCAACGTGGTCGAGGCCGTGGGTGCTTCCAATGTCGCGCTGCGGACCTGGGTGGGTCAGGCCTCGCCGGCGCACGCGACCTCGTCGGGCAAGGTCCTGCTCGCCGGACTGTCGGAAGAACAACTGCGCCAGACCTTCTCGGGAGGGCTGGCGAGATTCACCGACCGCACGATCGCCGACGTCGACGACCTCGTCGACGAGCTGCGGACAGTCGACCGGCAGGGCTGGGCGATGGCGGTGGAGGAACTCGAACTCGGGCTGGTGGCGATCGCCGCCCCGGTGCGCGATCACACCGGCACCATCGTGTGGGCCCTCAGCATCTCCGGACCCCGATACCGCCTCGACCCGGACGACGCGGAGAACCTCGTCGCGACGGTCGTGACCGCCGCGGCCGATCTCAGCAAGCTGTTCGGATACCGCGCAGCGGGTTCGGCCAGCGCCCCGGGGATCGCCGAGAAGTCGTGACATCGGGTGGCCGCAGGCCCGCGCGACGTGGCCCGGCAGGCGGAGATCTGGTCCACTGGAGTACATGCGCGACGTCCTGCGGTCCCTGATCGAACTCCTCGACAGCGGTGACGCGCGGCCGGTTGCGCTCTGCCGGGTCGTCGGCACGACGGGATCGGCACCCCGCGAGCTGGGCGCGGCGATGATCGTGACGTCCGACGACACGGTGATCGGGTCGGTGTCCGGCGGATGTGTCGAATCCGCGCTCGTCCACACCGCACGCGACGTCCTGGCCGACGGCGTCGCGGTGGTCGAGCAGTATGGCGTCGACGATCCCGACGATCCCGCGCCGGGTCTCACCTGTGGCGGGCAGATCGAGGTCCTGGTCGAGCGTGTGGCGCCGACCGGCGAGCATCGTCGGCAACTCACCCGCCTGGCCACCGCGCTCGACGACGACGAGCCGATCTCGTGGGCCACGACCCTCACCGACGAACCCGACTGGTATTTCGCCACTCCGACATCGCAGGCGTCCTGGCGTCGCCTCGACCGCGACGTCGCCGACCTGCTCGCCACCGGCCGCAGCGGCCTCGTCGGGGTCGACGACTGCGACATCCCGTCCGACGAACGTCCCCGGACCTTCGTGCAGACCTTCGGCCCGCCCGCGCGACTGATCCTGGTCGGCGCCAACGACTTCGTCCGCGCGCTCAGCTCACTCGGGACGAGCCTGGGCATGCGGGTGACGGTCGTCGACGCGCGACCGGTGTTCGCCACCCGCGCGAGGTTTCCCGACGCCGACGACGTCGTCGTCGGCTGGCCGGATCGCTATTTGGCGAGCGAGATCCGCGACGGACGGGTCGGCGCGTCGACCGCGATCTGCGTGATGACGCACGACCCGAAGTTCGACGTCCCGACCCTGCGGGTCGCACTCGCGTCTCCGACTCTCGGCTTCGTCGGGGCACTGGGATCACGGCGGACCGTCGCCGACCGCAACCAACGCCTTCGCGACGCCGGCATCGACGACGAGCAACTCGCGCGCCTGCGCTCCCCCCTGGGCCTCGACCTCGGCGGGCACACACCCGGCGAGGCGGCGGTGGCCATCGCGGCGCAGCTGATCGCCGAACGCCACCGGGCCACCGCAACTCCCCTCCACACCGGCGACGGGCCCATCCACCGCCGGTAGCACCGCCGGATCAGGATCCGGTGAAACGTGGTGCGCGCTTCTCGGCGCGAGCCGCCCTGCCCTCCCGCACGTCGTCGCTCGCCCACGCACGCAGCATCGCCGCCGTCCGGTCCTCGGGGGCGGCGTCGCGGGCGCCGTCGCCGTTGAGGACGAGCTTGTAATGCTGCAGGGTGAGCGGGGCGAGGTCGGCGATGGTGCGTGCCCAGTGCTGGGCATCGGTGAGGTCCCCGATGCGATTGGCGAATCCGAGCGTGTGGGCGCGGTCGGCGGTCAGCGGGTCGCAGCCGATCAGCATGCCTCTGGCCTGCCCCGCGCCCACCAGCGACACGAGTCGCCGGATCGTCCACTCGTCGACCGCGACACCGATCTTGGCGGCGGGGATGCCGGCGATCGCGTCCGGTGCCATGACCCGGAGGTCGGCCGCCATCGCGAGCTGCAGGCCGGCGCCGATCGCCGAGCCGTTCAGTGCAGCGATGACGGGCACCGGCGCGGCCTCGATACGCTGCAGCGTCCCCACCAGCGTGTCGAGAAAGCCCTTGTCGTACACGGGCCCCGACAGATCGGCGCCGGCACTGAACACGAGTCCCCGGCCCGTCACCACGATGGCACGGGCCCCGGCGTCGAGGGCTGCGTCGAACGCCCCGGACAGGCCCGCGAGCATCTCCTCGTTCAGCGCGTTGCGCTTGTCGACCCGGTCCAGCTCGATCGTGACAACTGTTCCCTCGGTGGTGGAGTGGATCATGGGCCAAACCCTACCGACCGCACCGCCGCGGCTCGGCGTGACAAGGTGGTGACGTGGAGATCTCCCCGACCGGCGCACAGCCCGCCCCCCACACGGATGTGCTGATCATCGGCGGCGGACAAGCCGCCCTCTCGGCGGCCTACTTCCTCCATCGCTTCGGTCTCGGTGATCGCTATCAGATGCTCGACCACGCGCCCGGCCCCGGCGGTGCCTGGCAGTTCCGGTGGCCGACGCTGACGCTGGCCACCGCCAACCGCGTCCACGACCTGCCGGGATGGGGGCTCGTCGAGGCGCTGGGACTCGACTGCGACGAGCTGCCCGCCGCCACCGCCGTCCCCGACTACTTCGGGCGGTACGAGGAGAAGTTCGGCCTGACGGTTCATCGGCCGGTGCATGTGCGCGCCGTTCGCCGCGAGGGGGACGGCTTCCGCGCCGAGCTGGGCGACGGCAGTTCGGTCACATCGAACCTGATCGTCAACGCCACCGGGACGTGGGACCGGCCGTTCATCCCCCACATCCCCGGCGCCGCCGACTTCCGCGGCCGGCAACTGCACACCCATGACTACACCTCCCCCGCCGAGTTCGCGGACAAGCGCGTGCTCGTGGTGGGTGCCGGCATCTCGGCGATCCAGCTGCTCATCGAGATCGCCCGCGAGGCACCCGGCAGCGAGACGTTCTGGTGCTCGCGGCGCGAACCGGTCTTCTCGAGCGGTCCCTTCACCCCTGAGCAGGGCCGCGAGGCCGTTGCGCGGGTGGAACGGCGGGTGCGTGCGGGGCTACCGCCGACATCGGTCGTCTCGGTGACCGGGCTGGCGCTCACCCCGGCGATCCGGGCCGCGCAGCGCGACGGGATCCTCGAATGGCGGCCGATGTTCACCCGCATCACCGAGACGGGCGTGTGCTGGGACTGCGGGACTGCCACACCGGATCACCCGGACAACCATGCCCACCCGGACAGCTCGCACCGCGATGTCCCCTCTCACCTGGACGTCGACGTCATCTTCTGGAACACCGGTTTTCGCAGCGCCATCGACCACCTGGCACCGCTGCGGCTTCGAGCGCCCGGTGGCGGCATCACGATGACCGGCCGGCTCGCGACCGTCGTCGAGGCCGACCCGCGTATCCAACTACTCGGCTACGGCCCCTCGGCGTCGACGATCGGCGCCAATCGCGCGGGACGCGAGGCGGCGCGTGTCGCGGCCGAGTACCTCGGGGCCTCGACACGCCGCGCGTCAACCAGCAGCTAGTTCCCTCCGCTTGACATGTTGTTGTGTTTTCACAACACTAGGGCGGGTGAGTCCAATACGCCGAGGGGAAAAGCTCCCCATCTACAACCGCATCGGCGTGCTACGTGCAGAACGGCAGATGTCGAGAGCCCAGCTGGCCGAGCTCGTCGGGATCAACGTCCAATCGGTGGGCGCACTCGAACGGGGCGACAACTATCCGAGCCTCGACCTGGCGTTCCGGATCTGCGATGTCTTCGACCTGCCGGTCGAGGCAGTGTTCAGTCGGCGCGAGTTCGGCGCCATGTCCGCAGCGCTTTACCGGCGCGAACCGTCCCCGACCTCGCCCGGCGCACAACCCGTCCACAGCATCCACACCGACGACATCGGAGGTGAATGATGACCGATCCGTACTCGGCCATCCCCGAAGAGGCCACACCAGCCCTGTGGCGCCGCTACGAGGAGTGGCGTGGGCAGCGGCACCAGGAGTTCAACGACAAGAACGCCCATCGCCTCACCTCGTGGCGAACCCGGCGCACGTTCCGCCGACTGGTGCTCATCCAGACGTTCTTCGCAATTCTCCTCCTCATCAGTTCGGTCATCGCCTTCTTCACGAACAAATGGTTCCTCGTCCCTTTCATTATCGGGCTGGTGGGGATCATCACGACGCTCTACCTGCTCCGCGTCGTGACCGGATCGATCGCCGACACTCCAGTCACCGCGCTGGACGAGATGCAAGTGGCACAACGAAACTCGGCGCGATCCATCGGCTTCACCGTTTTGTACTGCCTGATGTTCATCCCGTACGCGACACTGATCGTCCTCAGTTTCCGGGACGAGGTGCCCGGGCAGGCCGTCTACGGCGCGGCCGTCCTGCTCATCTCGCTCGTCCTGGCAGCGATCTGCGTGCCCTCCATGCTGACCGCCTGGTGGATGGCCGATCCCGATCCGGAAGATCTCGAAACGTTGCACCGCGAACACACCACCCGTCCCACCACGTCAGCAACGACCACGACCACCGAGAGTGAGGAGAGTGCGCCGTGACCGCACCCTTGATCGTCGACGGGCTCCACAAACGCTATGGAGACCTCGTCGCATTGCGTGACATGACCTTTGACGTCGACCCCGGTGAAATATTCGGCTTCGTCGGGAGCAACGGCGCGGGAAAATCCACGACGATGCGCATCATCCTCGGCGTGCTGTCGGCAGACGCCGGCGAGGTCCGCCTGGGTGATCGCCCGATCGACCTGGATCTACGTCGCCACATCGGGTACATGCCCGAGGAACGCGGCCTGTACCCGAAGATGAAGGTGGGCGAACAACTCACCTTCCTCGCGAAACTGCACGGCATGTCCGCGGCTGAGGCGGAGGACTCCGTCCGGCGCTGGACCGACCGGCTCGGCGTCGGGGCGCGCTACGACGACAACGTCGCCGACCTCAGCCTCGGCAATCAACAGCGTGTCCAGCTCGCGGCCGCCCTCGTGCACGACCCTTCCGTGCTGGTACTCGACGAACCGTTCTCCGGCCTCGACCCGGTCGCCGTCGACGTCATGAGCGACGTGCTCAAAGAGAAGGCAGCCGAGGGCATCCCGGTCATCTTCTCCTCGCATCAACTCGACCTCATCCAGCGGCTCTGCGACCGGGTGGGCATCATCACCCGCGGGGAGATGCGGGCCCTGGGCACCGTCGAGGACCTGCGTTCCCGCGACGGGGTCACCCTCGAGATCAGCGGCCCCCGGTCCGACGTCGCATGGGCCGATGCCCTCCCCGGGGTCCGCGGCGTCGACTACGGCGAGACGACCCGCCTCCTGATCGACCCCGAGGTCGCCGACGACCAGTTGATCCTGTCGACCGCGCTGAATCATGGCCCGGTCCACCGGTTCGCGACCTCCACACCGTCCCTGACCGACCTGTTCCGAGAGGTGGTGTCCGCATGAGCACACTACGAGAAGTTTCGCCCACCCCCGCGGCCACCGGTCCCGGCACCGGCCCCAGGGCGTCTGCCGCACAGGCGATCCGACTGGTGGCCGGACGAGAGATCGCGACCCGCGCCAAGACCAGGTCGTTCGTCATCAGCACCGGCCTGCTGATGGTGGTCATCGTGGTCGGTGCCATCGTCATCAACCTCTTCGCCGGGGGCGACGACGCCGAAAAGGTTGCGGTCGTCGGACAACCGACTGCCGTCACCGAGTCCATCGTGTCCGTGGGCGAGTCGGCCGGGACCACCATCACGACCGAGGCTGTCGACTCCACCGAGGAGGCACGCACACATGTCACCGACGGAGATGTCGCGGCCGCACTGGTCCCTGGCGACACTCCCGGTACCTACGTGATCATCGGCAAGAGCGGCGTCGACCCGGCCGTCGAGGGAGCGATCAGATCCGCTGTCGCACAGGTCAACCTGACCGAGGCACTGGCCGATCGCGGGGTGGACGCGGCATCGTTGCCTGCGGTCACCATCGCGGTGGAGAAGACCCAGCCGGACAAGCCCGACGAGGGCCAGCGCCTGGTGATCGCACTCGTCGGCGTGATCTTGCTGGTGACCGCGATCATGATGGGCGGCACGATGGTCGCCGTCGGCGTCGTCGAGGAGAAGACGTCGCGTGTCGTGGAATTGTTGCTGGCGACGATCAAGCCGCTGCATCTGTTGTGGGGCAAGATCATCGGGATCGGGGCCGTCGCCCTGTCGCAGGTGTTGCTACTGGGTGCCACCGCCCTGATCGCAGGCACCGCGACCGGGATTCTGACGCTGCCCAGCGCGGCGATCGGGATGTTCGCCGCGGTCATCGCCTGGTTCCTGCTCGGGTTCCTGTTCTTCGCCTCGTTGTATGCCGCGACGGGGGCCATCGTGTCCCGCCAGGAAGAGCTCAACTCCTCGTCGGCGCCGCTGACGTTCCTGGCCGTCGCGGTCATGTACTCGGGCATCTTCGGCGCGCAGTCGATGGACTCGACCTTCGTGCAGGTGCTGAGCTGGATTCCGCCGTTCAGCGCGGCGCTCATGCCGATGCGCATCGCGACCGGCGACACCGATGCCGTCCAGATCATCGTCACCTTCGGCCTGATGGGCGCCGCGTGTGCGGCCGCCACCTGGATCGCGGCACGGATCTACCAGCGCTCGATCCTGCGTACCGGTTCGCGCATCGGCTGGGGTGAGGTGCTCAAGCTCGCCCGCTGACCGCCATCCCCGCTTCCTGAGGTGCGAGCGGAGCAGTCCCCTGCTCCCTGAGGTGCGAGCGAAGCGGCCATCCCCCGCTCCCTGAGGTGCGTGCGAAGCGGCCATCCCCCGCTCCCTGAGGTGCGAGGAGCGATAGCGACGAGCCACGAAGACATCCCAGGGGTGCTAGGTGTCAAGCGGCGAGGTTGGTGCGGTGGTTCCAGGCGGTGTGTTCGTTGTAGGGGGTGCGGTGTTTGAGGCAGCCGTGGAGGATGCCGATGAGTCGGTTGGCGACCGCACGCGATGCTTGGCTGTGGGACTTCTTCTGGTCTCTTAGGCTGTCGTAGTAGGCGCGGGCGCCGGGACTGCCGGTCAGGGCGCTCTGCGCCATCCGTAGGGCGGCGTCGTTGAGTCGGGTGTTGCGGATGTGGCGGGCCAACACGACGTGTCCTTTGCCCGAGGCGATGGTCCGTGGTGAGGTACCGGCGTAGTTTCTGCGAGACTTGGCGGTGGCATAGCGTTCGGGGTCATCCCCGAACTCGCCGAGCATCCGGGCGCCGGTGATGTCACCGACTCCGGGCATGGACAGGTAGATCGCGGCGTCCGGATGCGCTTTAAAAGACTGAGCCATAGTGGTTTCGAGTTGAGTGATCTGGGTGTTGAGAGCGGCCAGCATTTCCACGGTCGCGGTGACTGTCGCCGCATAGGCTGCGGTCAGTGTCTCCGGTGCGCTCAGGTGGCCGCCACCGCGTAGAGCCTGCTGGATGTCGCGGGCGCGTTGGTCGGTATTGCGTTGCCGGCCACCCTTTTTCAGGGCTGATCGGATTGCCGCGACCGTCAGTGCCGCCCCTTGTCGTGGGGTTGGAGCGCGTCGTAACACGCTCAGGCAGTCGGTGTGGGCGAGGTCGCCGCCGAAGGCATCGACCGCGGCCGGATAGTAGGCGCCGAGTTGGGAGCGCAACACATTCTGTTGTGCCGAGCGCGCCCACACCAGGTTCTGATGGGTGCGGGCCATCACCGTGATCGCCTCGGCAGCGACAGTATCGGCGGCGACGAGCCGATGGTTGTGCCGGTCGGTACGCACCAGATCAGCGAGGGTTTTGGCATCGGCCTTATCGGATTTGGTGCCCCCGACATGGTGGCGGTCACGGTAGCGCGACACCGACAACGGGTTGATCGCGAACACCAGATAACCCGCACCGACCAGGGCGGTGACCCACATGCCGTGATCGGTTTCGATACCCACCGCCACCTCGGTGGGATCCTGGGCATACCGGGCGATCAGTTCATGCATTGTGGTGACACCGGCAGCGGTTTCGGGTAGGCGGCGGGTGGCCAGGATGGTGCCGTGCTCATCCATCACGCACACGTCGTGATGATCTGACGCCCAGTCGTTGCCCATAAAGATCATGACACTCGTTCACCTCGTCTTCAGTCGTCTCGACGATCTCGATGTGAACCTGCGGGAGTCACCCTGGACGCGGCCTAATGGATCAGTGCTCACCCACATGTTTCGGGGGCACGACATCCCAGAAGCGTTCTAGCGGGTGATCCTCGCCCGGCCGGGCCACGGTCTTCGTGTAGAAATCCGACCACCGTTTCAGGGCCTGGCAGTGGTCACCGACCGGGGAGGCTCACACGACCAGCATCCCCTCCAAGAGGAAGCCGATCCACCCCCATTAGGGCCAGCGAGGCACGTCACCATACCCTTCGTGGCTCGCTTCGCTCGCACCTCAGGGATCAGAATTCGGCCGCTGGCACCCGCGCGCGGTTCTTTCATGGACCACGACGGCCGCCAGGCCGCAGATACTGAGGTGCGAGCGGAGCAGCCCCCTGCTCCCTGAGGTGCGAGCGAAGCGAGCCTCGAAGGGTCGAATTCTCGTCCACCTCACCCTGATTGAAGGGCATATTGCCCTTCGACGATGCTCACGTGGACGACAATCTCCGAACCCCGCGGCACCATGCCGGCACGGCTGGACCGTTCGCCGTTCGATCCGAGTTCTCGGGACAGATGGCTCGCCAGACCCTTCGAGGCTCGTCGCCTGCGCTCCTCGCACCTCAGGGAGCAGAGGCACTATTGCTACGAATCACATTGCGAGGATGCTTGGCAGACCCTTCGTGACGCGCCCTCCGCAAGCTCCGGACGCTCCTCAGGGAGCAGAGACGGCTAGATCTGGCCGAACCGACGGAGCGCTTCTTCACGCTCGGCCTTGTGATCGACCATCGGCTCGGGATAATCGTCGACGTCGATGTCGCCGACCCACCGCCGGACGTACTCGCCGTCGGGATCGAACTTCTTCGCCTGCGCCTCGGGGTTGAAGACCCGGAAGTACGGCGCCGCATCGGTTCCCGTGCCCGCCGCCCACTGCCAGCCGTGATTGTTCGACGCCATGTCACCGTCGACCAGCTGCTCGAGGAACCACTCGGCTCCCCACCACCACGGCAGGTGCAGATCCTTGACGAGGAAAGACGCGGTGACCATGCGCACCCGGTTGTGCATGTATCCGGTCTCCGCTAGCTGACGCATCCCGGCATCGACGAGCGGAAAACCCGTCCGCCCCGCCTTCCAGGCATCGAAGCGCTCGTACGCCTTGTCGTCGGTGTCGAGGTCGATGCCGTCGAACTGACGATTCCAGTTGTGCCACAGGCTGTGTGGCCAGTGATGGAGCACATCGGCGTAGAAGTCGCGGAACGCGAGCTCGCGCAGGTATGCCTGCGCTCCCCTCGAGGCTCCGTCGCTGCGCTCCTTCGCACCTCGGGGAGCGGACGACGAGCGCGTCAGATCGGCAGCGAGAGTACGGGGATGGATGTTGCCGTACTTCAGGTACGCCGACATCCGGCTCGTGCTGTCGCCCGCCGGGTCGTTGCGTCCGGAGTCGTAATCCGTGAGCCCGTCGTCGACGAACTCGGCCCAGCGCGCTGTCGCCGCGTCCTCGCCCGCGGGGATCGACAGCTTCGTCGGCGCGGCGGGTACCCGGATGCGTCCGGTCTTCGACAGATTCGACGGGTCGACGATCGACGCCGAAGGCACCGAGGAATCGGCCGGTGCGCGCCACCCGTGGTCGCGCCAGCGGTTGAAATACGGGGTGAAGACCTTGTACGGCTCGCCGTCGTTCTTGGTCACCCGGCCGGGCGAGACGAGGTACGGCGAACCGGTCGCCACGAGCTCGATGTCGCCGAGTCGATCGGCGACGGCCTCGTCGCGTCGCCGGCCGAACGGGGCGAAGTCCTCGGAGATGTGCACCCGTTCGGCGTCGACCGCGTGGGCCAGCTTCGGGATCTCCACCTCGGGTCGTCCCCGCACGACGAGCAACTTGCCGTCGAGCTTGTCGTCCAGCTCGCGCAGCGAGTCGAACAGGAACGCCAGGCGCCGCTCACCCGAGGACTTCTCCAGCCTCGGGTCCACCACAAAGCACACAAGGACCGACGAATCGGTCCCCGAGGCGGCCGCGGCCAGCGGCGGGAGGTCACTCAGACGCAGATCGCGCCGGAGCCAGACCAAAGAGGTCGCGGACGTCAGCCCACTCCGAGCAGGTCGATGACGAACACCAGCGTCCGTCCCGAGAGTCGGTGACCCGCGCCGGCAGAGCCGTAGGCCAGCTCGGGCGGAACGGTCAACTGACGGCGTCCGCCGACCTTCATTCCCGGGATGCCTTCCTGCCAGCCCGGGATCAACCGGTCCAGCGGGAAGTTGGCCGACTGGCCGCGATCCCACGACGAATCGAACTCTTCGCCCGTCTCGTAGTCGACCCCGACGTAGTGGACGTCGACGATGCCGCCGCGAGCGGCTTCGGCACCGTCGCCGACGATGAGGTCGGAGATGGTCAGGTCGGCCGGCGGGGGGCCCGCCTGGAACTCGACCGTTGGCTTCTCGGTGCTGGTCACTGGACTCTCCTTTGAGTCGGGTGTTCGGCGGTCAGGCGTGTCCGTCGGGCGATCGCTCAGCGATCGCCCATCTGGACGTAGTCGCGTTCGGTGTAGCCGGTGTAGAGCTGACGCGGACGGCCGATCTTGGTGGTCGGGTCCTCGTGCATCTCGCGCCAGTGCGCGATCCAACCCGGCAGGCGTCCCAGCGCGAACAGCACGGTGAACATGCGCGTCGGGAAGCCCATCGCACGGTAGATGACACCGGTGTAGAAGTCGACGTTCGGGTACAGACGACGCTCGATGAAGTAGTCGTCGCTGAGGGCGACCTCTTCGAGTCCCTTCGCGATGTCGAGCAGATCATCCTGCACGCCAAGCGATTCCAGGATCGTGTCAGCGGTCTTCTTGACGATCGCGGCGCGCGGGTCATAGTTCTTGTAGACGCGGTGACCGAAGCCCATCAGCTTGACGCCGGCTTCCTTGTTCTTCACCCGCTTCATGAAGTCCTTGGTGTCGCCGCCCTCGGCCTTGATGGCGTCGAGCATCTCGAGCACCGCCTGGTTGGCGCCGCCGTGCAGCGGGCCCCAGAGCGCATTGATGCCACCGGAGATCGAGGTGAACAGGTTGGCCTGCGACGAGCCCACGAGGCGGACGGTCGAGGTCGAACAGTTCTGCTCGTGATCGGCATGCAGGATGAACAGCATGTCGAGCGCCTTGGCGACCTCGGGGTTGACCTCGTAGGGCTCCGCGGGGAAGCCGAAGGTCATCCGCAGGAAGTTCTCGACGAGGCTCAGCGAGTTGTCGGGGTAGAGGAACGGCTGGCCCGCCGACTTCTTGTACGCGTAGGCCGCGATGGTCGGCAGCTTGGCGAGAAGGCGGATGGTCGACAACTCGACCTGCTCGTCGTCCTTGGGGTCCAGGGAGTCCTGGTAGTAGGCCGACAGCGCGTTGACCGCACTCGACAGAACCGGCATCGGGTGCGCGTTGCGGGGGAAGCCGTCGAAGAAGCGCTTGAGGTCCTCGTGGAGGAGCGTGTGGCGCTGGATCTTGGTGGTGAAGTCCTCCAGCTGCGACGGAGTCGGGAGCTCCCCGTAGATGAGCAGGTAGCTCACCTCGATGAAGGTCGACTTCTCGGCCAGCTGGTCGATCGGGATACCGCGGTAGCGCAGGATGCCGGCGTCACCGTCGATGTAGGTGATGGCCGACTTGGTCGACGCCGTGTTCACGAAGCCACCGTCGAAGGTGGTCAGGTTGGTCTCGGCCAGGAGTTTGCCGAGTGCGACCGAGTCGGTGCCCTCGGTTGCCTTCAGGATCGGGAGCTCCAGCTGTCCACCGGGGTAGGTGAAGGTCGCTGAGGCCGTGTCGGACGCCTGGTCGGCTGGGACTGTTTCAGCAGACACACGAACCCCTTATTCAGATCAGAGTTTTTACAGTGTCCGGGTAGGACACACAGGTACAACCTAGTCGCTTCTCAGCTCGCCCGCCCACGGAGGGTCGGCGCCGGGCCTCGACACCGTCACCGCAGCCACGTGAGCTGCGAATTCGGCCGCTTCGCGCCACTGCTGGGCGGTCAGTGAACGCACCGCGTCGGGCGAGAGCCGACCGTGCCGGTCCAGGTGGTGGACAAGGCCTCCGAGCACGCTGTCACCCGCGCCGATGGTGTCGACGACGTCGACCGGCGGCGCCGGTGCGGTCACCTCACCGACCGGGGTGGAGACAGTGATCCCCGACGCCCCGGCGGTGGTGACGACGGCGGCCACGCCGTCGGCCAGCCAGTCCGCCGCCGAGCTGCCCTCGGGCCCCTCGCCGAGCCACGCCGCGTCCTCGTCGGAGAGTTTGACCAGGTCGACCGACGACATCCAGCTGCGGAAACGGCGCCGATAGTCGTCGGGGTCGTCGATGACCGCGGGCCGGATGTTCGGGTCCAGCACCACGACTCGGCCCTCGGCGCGGCAGGTGCGCATCAGGTTCTCGTACACGGTGGCACCGGGTTGCAACACCAGTGAGAGGGTTCCGAAGGTCACCGCCGCCACGGTCGGCGGCAGCGCCCCGGGATCGGTGACCCCGCGATCGGCGGTCCCCTCCACATAGAAGGAGTAGCGCGCCGAGCCGTCGTCGGCGATGGTCGCCAGAGCAAGCGAGGTCGGCTCGTCGCGACGCTGGACCAGCGTGGTCCCCACCCCCGCCGCCCGGAGCGCGTCGAGGATCGCCTCACCATAGGTGTCGGTGGACACCGCGGAGAGCAGCGAGACCGCACTCCCCAACCGCCCCAGCGTGATTGCCACGTTGAACGGGCCGCCGCCCAGGGCGGGCTGCAAGGGTGCCAGGCTTCCGTGGGTCGCTTCGTGCCGGCTCGGGCCCTGCTGCACGACATCGACCAGCGCCTCACCGCAGACGACGATCTCTCTCACGGCCTCTCCTCGGCATTCGCATCGGCACTTCACGTCCCGGCACCACTCGAGTCTGCCATCCCCGTGCGGGCACGGGTCGGAGTTCGCCGGGCGGGACGCCGTGTCGGCCGGGGTAGATTCGACCCATGCACGAGCTGCCGGCGGGTCCCGACGCGGTGGTCCTGGATTTCTCGGCCGACGACTCCCCGTCGGCCGCTGTGCTGGCCGCGACCAGGGCGTTGAGCGACGCGGTGGAGCGCGGCGAGCTCCCCGGGGTGACCGATCTCGTGCCCAGCGCACACACCCTTCTCGTCCAGGCCGGCCCGGGCCGCGGTCTCGACGAACTCGGCGTGCGCCGGGCCCTGCGGCATCGCGGAACCGGCAGCGATCGCGACCCCCGGGCCACCGACGAGATCGTCATCCCGGTCACCTACGACGGCGCCGACCTCGCGGATGTCGCTGCGGAGCTGACGATGACGCGCGAGGAGGTGGTCGGGGTGCACTGCAATACCCGGTGGCGCGTCCAGTTCATGGGCTTCGCACCGGGTTTCGGCTATCTCGTCGCCGACGACGAGGCGTCGCACCCGTTCGACACGGTCGGTCGACGCCGGGAAGCACGCACGAATGTCCCGGCGGGATCGGTCGCGATCGCGGCCGGATACAGTGCGGTCTACCCGAAGTCGAGTCCCGGCGGCTGGCAGTTGCTGGGCCGCACCGATGTTCGGCTGTGGGACGAGAACGCCGATCCTCCCGCCCTGTTCACCACCGGCCGGGTGGTCCGCTTCGTCGACGCCGGGGACGACAGCCGATGACGTCGCTGACCGTTCTCGCGACGGGTCCGTTCGCGACCGTCCAGGACACCGGACGCCCCGGGTACGCGCATCTCGGCGTCCCGCGTTCGGGAGGTGCGGATCGCGCATCCCTTGCGCTGGCGAATCGCCTGGTGGGCAACACGGAATCGGCGGCCGTCATCGAGGCGACGATGGGCGGGTTGCGCATTCGCGTCGACGCCGACGTTCTCGTCGCGGTGACCGGTGCGGACGCGGTGGTGCGCCGCAACGGAATCCCCGAAGGACTGGCCGCGGCCGTCGTGCTGCGCGCCGGCGACGAGCTGGCGCTCGACGCGCCGACGTGGGGGCTGCGGAACTACCTTGCGGTGCGGGGCGGGATCGATGTCGATCCGGTGCTGGGATCACGGTCCACCGACACCCTCTCCGGGCTCGGACCGGCCCCTCTCGACACCGGTAACCGGCTGTCCGTGGGTCGCGCCGCAGGCGACTGGCCGACCGCGTCGTCGGCCCCCGCCGACAGCGAGCACCCGCGGGTCGTCGTGCTGGAATGCCATCCCGGTCCGCGGGCCGACCACCTCGCCGCACCGGCCGACCTGGGCGTCGGGACGTGGGTGGTCGGATCCGACAGCAATCGCGTGGGCGTGCGCATCGACCGGGCCGAAGGGTCGTCGCAGCCACTTCTGCGTCACCGCGACGGCGCCGCCGAGTTGCGTTCGGAGGGCATCGCCCACGGGTCGATCCAGGTACCGCCGAGCGGTCGCCCGGTCATCTTCCTCGCCGACCACCCGGTCACCGGCGGGTATCCGGTGGTGGCGGTCCTCGCAGCGGAGGCGGTGGATCTCACGGCCCAGTTGGTGCCCGGATCGGAGATCCGATTCCGACAGCACTGATCGGAGATCCGATTCCGACAGCACTGATCGGGAATCCGACGTTTCGTGTTCACCGGCCCCGGGAACGCTTGGACGAGCGTCCCGATAGGAGGTACGAGCGTGAGTGATCCGTCTGTGAACGACTTGTCGACCGTGCAGCTGGTGGAACGTCTGCAGCAGCAGACGACGACTCTGGTGAAGACCGAGCTGCAGCACGCGGTCGCGGAGATGAAGGGAAAGGGCACCCGGATAGGCGTGGGTGCGGGGATTTCCGGTGCGGGTACGTTGCTGGTGCTGTTCGGTCTCGGCACTCTCGTCGCGGCGGCAGTTCTCGGTCTGGCGAACGCGGTTCCGGCATGGCTGGCGGCGGTGATCGTCGGTGTGGTGCTGCTGGTCATCGGTGGGGCCGCGGCGGCGATCGGGGCCAAACGAGCCAAGTCAGCGGTGCCGCCGGCGCCGGAGCGGACCGTCGAGAGTGTCCAGCGTGACGTGGCGACCGTGAAGGAGCACCTGTAGATGAGTGAGACACCCGAGAACAACGCCCCATCCGACGATCCGCCGCCCGTCGAGCAGCAACGTCAGGAGCTGGCCGAGACGGTCGACGCGTTGGCCGCCAAGCTCGACGTCCCGGCGCGCGTGAACGACGCGGCGTCGAAGACCGCCCACACCGCGCAGGTGAAGGCCCAGGAGAACTCGACCGTGCTGATCGGCGCCGCTGTCGCCGCGGTCCTGGCTGTCGGTGCGTTCATCATCGTCCGCCGGCGGCGGCACTGACCCGTACAGCGCCACCCACCCCGTCACTGCGACCCGTCCACATCCGAATGAGCGAGGAACTTCCATGAGTGCCGTATCGAAGGCGATGTACAAACCGATGTCCCTGGCGACCAGCGTGCTCGGCGGTATCGCCGCGGGCGCCGTGTTCGGTCAGATCTGGAAACGGATCTCCGACGACGATTCCGCACCCGACCCCAAGGACCTGGAGCGTTCCAACACCGAGGTTCTCGTGGCCGCCGCGCTGCAGGGCCTCGTGTTCGGGCTGGTCAAGGCCGCCGTCGACCGCGCGGGCGCACGGGGCTATCGGGCGGTGACACACGAGAATCCGGAGTGACACGCGGTTGACACCCGGGTGAGACGAACCTAGAGTTCCGTCTCATGACCGAGGTTGTGGACGCCGCGCAGGAGACCTGTCCCGTTCATGGCGTCGACTCCGGCCCCCCCGGCGACGCCGCACCGGCCCAGGAGTACGCGCCACTCGGTCCGGATTCGCTGACCTGGCAGATCTGGGGCACGTGGACGGGGATGTTCCAGGGCCTGTGGGCCGGGTCGATCCAGAACATGCATCCCAAGCTGGGTGCGGCGGTGTGGGATCACTCGGACTTCTTCGGCGAGCGGTGGCAGCGCCTGATGCGTTCCCTGTATCCGATCAGCGGGGTCGTCTTCGACTCGGTCGTTCCCGGTGCGCAGACCGGACTGGAGGTACGCGACTACCACCGGACCGTCAAGGGCACCATGGAGGACGGCTCCCGCTATCACGCGCTCGACCCGGATGTCTTCTACTGGGCCCACGCCACGTTCTGGTACGGCAACGTCCGACTGTGTGAGCGCTTCGGGCCCTTCCTCACCGAAGACCAGAAGCGTCAGCTGTTCGAGGAGTCCAAGGCCTGGTACGCCCAGTACGGCGTGTCGATGCGGCCCGTCCCGGACACCTACGAGGACTTCCTCGCCTACTGGGATTACATGTGCCGCAACGTTCTTCGCGATCACGTCTCGGTCCGCACGGTCCTCGACATCACACAGTTGCCACCGCCGCCGTTCCTGGGTTTCATCCCGAGGTGGTTGTGGGACCGTTATCTGGTCCCCCGGAACCAGAAGATCTTCATGTGGCTGACCACGGGCTTCTACGACGAGCCGGTCCGCGAGATCCTCGGACTCGAGTGGACCGACAAGGACGAACGACGATTCCGCCTGATGGGCAAGGGCATCAACCTCGTGATGCACCGTCTCCTGCCCAAGCGGGTGCTGCGCCATCCGCGCCCGCGCGACGCATGGGACCGAGTGACCGGCAAGGTCGCCCGGGACGCACCGATCGTGCACACGCCCACACGCAACCTCCCGCCGGAGAGCGAGCGCGACAACCCCATGCACTACTGCCCGGTGACGGCCGCACGGCGAGCGTCCTATCCCGGCGTGCTCACGGCGGACTGAGACCCGCGCACGAGGTCTACTGCTGCCCTTGACTTCGTCGCATCGCCTGCCGGACCCGACCGGCCTCACGGGTCGCGTGCGGATTCGGGCGTCCGGCGCGCGAGCCCGCGAGCTTCGCACCGATGTGCTCGCCCACGGTGATCGGCGAATAGCGGCTGCCCGCACCGACGCACGACGGAAGCGTCGTGATCATCGCGTCGAGATTGCCGTCGTGGAAGTACGCGGCGGACCGTCGCCGCTCCACCGTGCCGTCGACGATGGGCGGCTTCACCCGATGCAGGGTGGACGTCCACCGCTCATTGGTCCAGCGCGCCATCAGGTCTCCGAGATTGATCAGCAGGGCGCCGTCGGCGGGGCTCACGTCGTGCCAGTTGCCCGAGTGGTCGAGCACCTGCAGACCCCTGACCTGGTCCGCCCACAACACCGTCACGATCCCGTAGTCCGTGTGCTCCCCCATACCGGTGAGCTCGCCGTCCAGTTCGATCTCCCCCGGCGGCAGTGCGTAGTTGTTCATCCGGAGCACGTCGAGGGAATGATCGGTGAAACTCTCGAAGAAGTCCGCGGGCAGATCGAGCGCGTCGGCAAAGATCCTGGTCAGCGTGTGCGCGACGCGTCGGGCCTCACTGAAGTACGCCGACACCGCCGCCTGGAAATGCTCGACGGCCGGCCAGGTGTTGGCCGCGTAGTGGTCGTCGGGCAGATCGAGGTCGGGGTACTGACTTGCCTCCACGCCGACGTTGTAGGCCTCGAAGAAGTCGTTCATGCGAGCTGCGGGCTCGACGCCCAGTGACAACGACAGGGATTCCGACTTCGGGGGCGCGTAGCCACGGTTGATCTCCGGAGGAGTGCGGTAGGCCTTCTTCAGCTCGAGCGGAAGGGCGAAGAAGTCGTCCATGACCGCGGTGAACTCGTCGATGACCGCAGCCGGGATCTCGTGCCCGACGACCTGGATGAAGCCGACCGAACTCGCCGCGTCGTCGAACCTGGCCGCGACCACTGCCCGGTCGGCGGGATCGCCGTTGCGCGTATAGGGCGAGATGTCGATGATCGGCACGTCGAAGTCGGTGGCGGCGGCGGTCATGGCGTCCATGGTGGCACCGATCGCCGGGCCGCGCTGCCCGGCGAACTCGCTCCTCAGGTCCGCTGACCGGCGCGGTAGTGCACGAACGCCGGGATCATCAGGGCGGCCACGATCGTCGCGATCACGACCGCGACACCGCCGAACGCCGTCGCGGCGGCGACGCCGATCGAGGCGGCCGCAGCACCGTGCGCGACGTCGGCGATCCGCGGGCCGCCGGCGACCACCACGATGAACACGCCCTGCAACCGGCCGCGGACCTCGTCGGTCGCGGCGGCCAGCAGGATCGTCTGCCGGAACGCCGCCGAGGCCATGTCGGCCGCACCACCGATCATCAGCAGCACGACCGCGACGACGAGCATCGGCATGGCCGTCCCGTCGGCGAACGACACCGCTATCCCGGTCCCGGTGATCGCCAGACCCCAGATGATGATGCACACGATGACCGCGAGTCCCTGGCGCTCTACGCGCGCGACCCATCCCGAGAAGATCCCGCCGACGACGGCTCCCGCGGAGATCGCCGTGAACAACAGGGCGAAGGCGATGCCACCACCCTCCGGTCCGCCGAAGTTCTCGTGGGCCATCTGGGGGAAGAGTGCCCGCGGCATGCCGAAGATCATGGCGATCAGGTCGACGAGGAAGGACGCCAGGAGGATCTTGTGCCCGGCCAGGTAGCGCAGACCCTCGAGAACCGAACGCAGGCCGGCCACCTTGGGCGCGGCGTCGCTCTCCGGCCGGAGGGACGGCAACATCGCGACGGCGATGAGCGTCGGCAGCAGGAACAGCGTGTCCACGAAGTAGAGCAGTGAGTAGCCGAGCACCGGGATCAGGGAGCCACCGACGAGCGGCCCGGCGATCGCTCCCGCCTGCATGACCGTCATGTTCAGCGACAATGCGGCGGGCAGGTCCCCGGCGTCGAGTAGCCGGGGCAGCACCGCGGTCCGCGTCGGCTGGTTCACGGCGAAGAACGCCTGCTGAACGGCGAAGAGCACCAGGACGATCCACACGTTCTGTCCGCCCATCGCGGCCTGCGCCCAGAACAGTGCGCTGCAGACGATGAGGCCGATCGTCGTGATGATCAGCAGGGTCCTGCGGTCGACGACGTCGGCCAGCGCTCCACCCCAGAGCCCGAAGACGACCAGCGGGACCAAACCGAACACACCGGTCAGCCCGACATAGGCCGAACTGCCGGTGACCTCGTAGATCTGCGCCGGCACGGCGACGACGCTCAACTGCGCGCCGATCACGGTGACGATGTTCGCCATCCACAACCGCCGGAAGTACTGGTTGCGCAGCGGCGTGGTGTCGGCGAGAAGACGGGGCATTTCCACGATGTTAAGACTGCGAACGACTGGCCGGCCGGTCAGGGCACCTGTCGGGTGCAATGTCCGAAATGCACGAATCGCGCTGTGCCAACGGTTCTTAATTCCTGCGCAACACACGGTCATCGGCGCTGTAACAGGATTCTCCTAGCGTCACTTCGTGCATGTCACGACTGCGGGGAGGGCCCGATGACCACCGAACAGGCACCCGACGCCGACGCCGCAGGCACCGCCTCGGAACGTCGACCGGTGACCGGGACCGCGGCCGCGGCCGCCCGGGAGACGCTCGAGGACTACACGCTCAGATTCGCCCCGCGCAGCTACCGCAAGTGGAGCCCCGGCGTGGTCGCGATCTCGGCGCTGGGCGGCATCGCCTACCTGGCCGATTTCGCGATCGGCGCGAACATCGGCATAGCCAACGGCACCGGCAACGCCCTCTGGGGCATCCTGTTCTTCGCCATCGTGATCGTCCTGACCGGCTACCCGCTCTCCTACTACGCGGCCCGATTCAACATCGATCTCGATCTCATCACGCGCGGAAGCGGTTTCGGCTACTACGGCTCGGTGCTGACCAATGTCATCTTCGCGTCGTTCACGTTCATCTTCTTCGCCCTCGAGGGATCGATCATGGCGCAGGGGCTCGAGCTGGGGCTCGGCATCCCGCTGTGGCTGGGTTATCTGCTCTCGTCCGTGCTGATCATCCCGTTGGTCATCTATGGCATGAACACCTTGTCGAAACTCCAGGTGTGGACCACCCCGCTCTGGCTGGTCATGATGGTGCTGCCCTTCGGTTACCTGGTTATCCAGCACCCCGAGGCCATCGGCGAATTCCTGGCGTTCAGCGGTGGAACAGATGGCCAGGGCGGACATGCCGTCTCGTTCGCCGGAGCGATGCTCGCCGCAGGTGTGTGTCTGTCGCTGATCGCCCAGATCGCCGAGCAGATCGACTACCTGCGCTTCATGCCGCCGAAAACGCCTGAGAACAACCGGCGCTGGTGGACCGCGGTACTGACCGCGGGCCCGGGCTGGGTGCTCTTCGGCGCGATCAAGCAGATCGTCGGTCTCTTCCTCGCGGTCTACCTGATCGTGAACTTCGCCGATTCGGCCGGCGTCGCGAACGAGCCCGTGCATCAGTTCCTCGCCGTGTACGAGGAATTCATGCCGCACTGGCTCGCGATGACCCTCGCGGTGATCCTGGTCGTGATCAGCCAGGTCAAGATCAACGTGACCAACGCCTACTCCGGCTCGCTCGCGTGGACCAACAGCTTCACCCGGGTCACCAAGACCTACCCGGGCCGGCTGGTGTTCCTCGTCTTCAACGTCGGCATCGCGATCGTGCTCATGGAGGCGAACATGTTCAGCTTCCTCAACGAGCTGCTGAACTTCTACGCCAACTGCGCCATCGCCTGGATCGTCACCGTCGCGTCGGACATCGCCGTCAACAAGTACCTGCTCAAGATCTCGCCGAAGCAACCGGAGTTCCGCCGCGGGATGCTCTACAACGTCAACCCGGTGGGCTTCGTGTCCGTCATCGTCGCGGGCGGACTGTCGATCATGGTGTACTTCAACGTCTTCGGCGACACGCTCGCACCGTATTCACCGCTCGTCGCCCTGATACTCGCGTTGGTACTGCCACCGATCATCGCACTCGCGACCAAGGGCAAGTACTACCTGCGTCGCACCGACGACGGCATCGACCTCCCGATGTACGACGAACTCGGCAACCCCTCCGACGTCAAGCTCCTGTGCTGCGTCACCGGCATGGAGTTCGAACGGCCCGACATGATCGCCTCAGCGGTCCCCGGCCCGAACGGCGAGAAGCAGTACATCTCCTCACTGGCACTGTCGTGCGACAAGACCGGTGAACACGTACTGCCGGCTCAGAACTGAGGGGTCGGGCCGCGCAGGCCGATCCGTGGTGTCCAGCTGCCGCGGACCGGACCGTCGGTCAGGGCTGAAGCCGTTCGACCCGCCAGGAGTGGTCGACGTGGGTCAGCCGAACCCGGTTGTGCAGGCGGTTCGCCCGACCCTGCCAGAACTCGACCTCGACCGGTGCGATGCGGTACCCGCCCCAGTCGGACGGGACCGGCACCTCGGCACCGTCGTCGAAGCCGCCGTAGGCCTCGGCGAGCGCGGCGGCCTTCTGCTCGAGTTCGACGCGGCTGCCGATGGGCCGCGACTGTTCCGATGCCGCGGCCGACAACTGGGAACCGCGGGGTCGCAGCTCCCAGTACGCCTGGACCTCCTCGGCGCTGACGTGTTCGACCGGCCCGCGGAAGTGCACCTGACGTTCCAGGGCGATCCAGGGAAAGGTCACCGAGGCATACGGATTCGCGGCGAGGTGGCGGCCCTTGTCCGAGTCGTGACCGGTGAAGAAGACCACGCCGTTCGCGTCGACGCCCTTGCACAGCACGGTGCGCGTCGACGGCCGGCCCTCCGCGTCGGCCGTGCCGAGGACCATCGCATTGGGCTCGGCGATGCGGGCATCGACGGCTTCACGCAGCCAGACGTGGAAGAGATCCAGCCACGGCGGGTCGCCGCGCAACCAGCTCGGGTCGAGGTTCTCGCGGATACCGTCGGCGCCCGCGGCACGGTCACCCTCGCCGATGTTGGGTGGGATGCCGCCGCCGTATCCGACGCGCATGTTCGGCAGGTCGATGGGGTCGTGCGACTCGTCCAACACTTTGCTGACGCTACTCCGACCCCGCTGGTTACTCCGGGGTACACGCGGGGCGTCCGGCTGATCTACAGTTCGTCGTGGACCGCATCCCCGGCGAGTCCCGTCCCGCGAGGATTCGCGAGGATTCACCGGACAGCGGATGCACGACACGGACGTCGAGTGAGGTGGGTTGCCATGGCCAACACTGTTCCCGAGGATTTCGTCGCCGGGCTCGAGGGCGTCGTGGCCTTCACGACCGACATCGCCGAACCGGACAAGAACGGCGGCAATCTCCGCTATCGCGGCGTCGACATCGAAGACCTGGTCGAGAACAAGGTGACCTTCGCCGATGTGTGGGCGCTGCTGGTCGACGGCAGGTTCGGCAACGGTCTGCCGCCGGCCGAACCGTTCCCGCTGCCGATCCACACCGGTGACGTGCGCGTCGACGTCCAGGCCGCGCTGGCCATGCTCGCACCGATCTGGGGTTACCAGCCTCTCCTCGACATCGATGACGAGACCGCCCGCGACAATCTCGCCCGCGCATCGGTGATGGCGTTGTCGTATGTGGCGCAGTCGGCCCGCGGCATCCATCAGCCCGCGGTCCCCCAGCACGTGATCGACGAATGCGACACCGTCACCGCACGTTTCATGACGCGCTGGAAGGGCGACCCCGACCCCCGCCACATCGCCGCGATCGACGCCTACTGGGTCAGTGCCGCCGAGCACGGCATGAATGCCTCGACGTTCACCGCGCGGGTCATCGCCTCCACCGGAGCCGACGTGGCGGCGTCGCTGTCGGGCGCGATCGGCGCGATGTCGGGTCCCCTGCACGGCGGCGCGCCCGCGCGCGTACTGCCGATGATCGAAGAGGTCGAGAACACCGGCGATGCACGAGGACTCGTGAAGGGGATCCTCGACCGCAAGGAGAAGCTGATGGGCTTCGGGCACCGGGTGTATCGCGCGGAGGACCCGCGTGCCCGCGTGCTCCGCCGCACCGCACAGGAATTGGGCGTACCGCGCTTCGAGATCGCCGCCGCGCTCGAACAGGCCGCGCTCACCGAACTCCGGGAACGACGCCCCGACCGCGCCATCGAGACCAATGTCGAGTTCTGGGCGGCGGTCATCCTCGACTTCGCCGAGGTGCCGACCCACATGATGCCGGCGATGTTCACCTGCGGCCGCACCGCCGGATGGTGCGCGCACATCCTGGAGCAGAAGCGCCTGGGCAAGCTGGTCCGCCCGGCCGCGATCTACACCGGCCCGAGCCCCCGGCGCCCCGAGGACGTCGAGGGCTGGGGCGACGTCGTGAAACCGGGCCTGTAGGTCTTGCCCACATAAGCGTCCAGCCTGGACAGATAGCTTGTGGACACCCGCTCGTCGGTTCGCGGCCCGCAACGTAATGTGTTCCCCAAGTCACGTGCTCACAACGACTGTCGGGGGAACGATGAGCGGAGATTTTGTCGTAAATTCAGGTGCCATGGACGGCGTCGCAGGCGCGCTCGAGGGCATGGGCGACTTCATCGAGTCCGCGTCTAGGCCAGACGTCACCGCCACAATCAACACGGCGATGCCGAACTCACCTCTCGTCGGCGCGGGTGCCGACGCCACAGCGAAACTGACGCAGGCGCAGACCGCTGTATCCGGGCAGTGGGAGACGTTCGCATCTGCCGTACGCGCAGCGCGCACGATCGCACTCGACGCCGACGACGAGAACGCGACCAAGTTCCGTACTCTTTCCGCTCTCCCCGAGAACGAGCCACCCCGGTGAGCGGGCACCCACCCCTGACCAAAGTGATCATGGATTCGTGGCGGCCCTGGGAGCTAGCCGAGGCCAAGCTGACCGGCCTGGCGAATGCCATTCGAGAGAACTCCGAGGCCGCCGAACGAACCGTCGACCAGGTGCCCAATACGTCTTGGGCCGGCGGCGCCAGGTCGGCAGCCAATGCGCGAGCGAGTGACCAGAACGGGTGGGCCAAGAAGGTAGCGGCCAAGGTCGACGATCTTCAGACAGCGCTGAACAACGCCGCTGCGGCTATCGACTCGTCGAAGACCGCGGTCAACGGCGCTCTCCTCGGCGCCTCAATGCAGCGCTTCCTGCTGGTCAGCGAAACTGATCCGTCGTGGAAGATGCGGTACGTCCCGAAGGAGGACGGCGACCTGACCCCTGGTCAGATCGCCGACAAGGAACGTGAGATGACCAGCTTCGTGAAGGGAAAAGCCGACGAGCTGGCCACCACAGCCTCCGATCACGCCGCCCTGATCCAGACCGCCGTCGGGAACCTGCACACCATTGCACCTCCGGCACTCACCCTCAGCGCGCAGGACGGGCGGCGCCACGGCCAGCTGGCCGCCGATGGCTGGACCGACGAAGAGGCTGCTGCGGTCGGACGCAGTCTGAGAGCCGCGGGGCTGAGCGACGAGCAGATCGCGCGGCTGATGAACGGCGAGAAGCTGGACGACGTCCCGCGTGGTGTCCAGGAGTACCTCCACACGTTCTACGGTTCGGTGGGATCCGACGGACTGTTCGACCTGAAGTCCAAGTTCGATGGCATGCACACACCCGCAGGGGACTCCTGGTCCAAGGCGCTCGGCCAAGGCCTCGTCACCCTGTCGAACGAGAACGTCGGCGCGAATACGGGGTATCAATACTTGCCCGGCTGGGTGCAGAACTGGGCAAGCAACCACAACTCCAATGACGGGGCGCGCATCCGAAACGTCGATGTTCCACTCGCCGGTCTCCTCGCTCACTCCGGAACCGTGCCACCGGGAGAGAGATTTGGCACCGAACTCATCCGTAAAGCCGCAGGTGGCGCAAGCCGAAGCGTCGATGACAGCGGCTTGATAGCACCCGAGATCAACTACGGCGGACCACACGACAACCACGAGACCCTCAAACGTACCTACGAGGATACGATCCGAACCTTTATGGACGTGGGCACCAGAAACCACGAGGCGTCAGCCGCCATCCTCACTGGTGAGTACTCCAGCGGCGAGAAGCTCACCGACTACGACAGGGCTGACATGGTCGGGTACGCCCTCAAGCACGATTGGGACGACGGCGGTGACGCGGCGGGTGGTCTCATCGATTGGATCAGAGACAGTGGAGGAAGCGGTGACCCGACCAGAGTTGCGCTAGCGGACCGCGCGTTCAGCGGACTATTCGATTTCGCCACATCTACCGCCGACTCCAACAACTTTTCAAATTTGATGAACGCCAACACTGCGGGAGATGCAATCGGAAAAATCAATCCGCATCTGGCGGGTGCCCTCCGAGAGGCATCCCTGCCGTATCTGAACATCCTTGCGGGCGGCGAGTCAGGAGTCCATGGCCACCCCGGATTCGATCCCGACGTTGCGCCCGACGAGATGCAGCGCCGTACAGCACGCCTCTTCACCCTTATCGCGAGCGATAACACTTACGGAGCGCCAACTGACGAGAATCCCGATGGCACAGGGGCAGGCGCAGACCTTTATCGCGACATTCTCGATCAGACGATTCGAAACGGCACCGTCGCGGGCGAACTGGCGTCCACAGAACCGCACCAAGCGCGATCATTGGCTGAGCTAAGCGCGAATCTCCGCGCCTTAGGGCAGTCCGGACTCTATGGAGCCGAGTACGATCTCCAGCTTGACGAGAACGTCAGAACGGAGGCCGACAATGCTGCGGACACAAAGATCCGGAACATAGTTACTTCTGCATCGGCTGGATTAACCGGTGTCCCTCATCCGGCGGTGATTGCTGTAGGAGCCGCGGGCACGGCGGCATCACCCTGGCTTCTGCCCGCAGAATCTGCAGGCGACATTGAATTCCGCCCTCCTACCGGTGTGGGGTCCGGTGGCACCGCAGCTGAAGACGAGATTCGCCTCGTTTACGGTGCGCTTAGGGGGATCGACGCAGCACCAGACGCCGGTGCACCCGCCGAATGGTACAGCGGGGACGGGCGACTCAAGCCACTCGCAGACATCCTCTCCGAGCACAAGGGTGACCAAGGCGAGCTCCTGAGTGCGATGGAAGGGGCGCTAGACAACCCACAGTTGGTGGAATCGCTGCGTGCCGGTACCAGCACCGGCAACCAACAAGGGCGAATGAACTTCGATCCCACCGACCCCGACAATTATGACGACATGATCCTGAACGGTTCAGACTAGATGAGAATAAGACGCGGCACTTCTGCCGTACTCATCATGGTGGCGTTTGCCGGGACCGGTTGTGCAACCTCTGATGCCCCGGCTGAACAATCAGTCACATTCAGCTCACAGTCGGCATCATCCACCGTCGCTCCGCAGGATTATCGCTACCCCTCCGAGACCGCAGGTCCATACAACGTCGTCTGGTCGGCCGCAGAGGGAATCGAACTTCACAGCAGGCCGGCCGAGCTTGCTCGTGCGTACGTCGAATCCTGCCAATTGTCGGTATTCGGGAGACAGGCCGCTTATCCTGGCGCGGTCGCAGCCGCCCCAGAGCCTAGCGTTGAGAACAGGGTCGGTTGCCTTTTCGCACCGAAGCGGCCCGAGGGCTCGTTCCCGGCCCTCTTCGGCACGATGTACGCCGACATCGCGGAGATTCGAACTTCAGAACGTGAGCTATCTGCCCGGGGTTGCTACCTGCGCAGCGGTCGAGCTGAGGTGCGTACGGGAGAACCAGAAAGCGCCTATCTGAGTGCATACGAGTTCAGCTTCACAGCGAAACTCCCCCCGAACGCGGTGGATCCGCGATCGAATATCCCGCAAAAAGCGGCACCGGGAACAGGAACACGGGCGCCGCAGTTCGATGTTTTCTATCCATGGAAGTTCGACGCGGTGCCATGGGGCATCCGCCCCCCTCCGCAACCGCCCTTCAACGAGCGGCCCTGTTCTCGATGGGCAGCAGGAATGCTCGATCGGATTCCGGCGTACTCCGGTCAGAGCCCGTTCGCACCTGACGGATCCTCTGCGGAGTTGGTGCCGAAACTGTTCGGCGAAAAAGGGTTCCCGACTCTGCCTCAATCACCCGCGTGGCCCGAACCCTGACCAGACAGCAGCCAGAACAGTTCTAGCCCTCTACAGTCTCGCGCTTGGCTCTCCCTTGGAGGTAGCGAGAGTTGGAGTGCCGTACGACGGCGTGGATCCCACCACTGGGTTGTGCAAATCCTCCGCGCCTCTGAAACCTGACTTAGGACAAGTTGGAGGGTCCGCGGGATTTGCGAAGCTCTGACCTGCGGTGTTGGGTGTCTCGTGGTCGAAATTTGTGCACTAAGGGCTGGTCCGTAGGCTGCCTAGGTGGCGTATGTACGCACGGTGAAGACAGCGTCGGGAGCGACGGCGGTGCAAATCGTGCACTCGAACCGGCGCGGATCACGCAACATCGAGCACATCGGCTCGGCGCACACCGAGGCCGAGCTGGCGGCGTTGAGGGAGGTCGCCGCCAAGCGGTTGGCCGCAGGGCAGACCGAACTCGACCTCGGTCTCGCCGCCGCTTCGGGGCCGCTGCCGATCCAGTCGTCGCGGATGCAGGTCCTGTGGGACACCCTGGCCGCGGTCTACGTCGATCTCGGATTCGAGTCAGCAGCAAAGCGAGACAGTGTGTTTCGGGATCTGGTGCTAGCCCGGATCATTGAACCGACCAGCAAGCTGGATTCACTGCGAGTACTCGAGGAAGTCGGCGTGGACACCATGTCCTATCGCAGCCTGACGCGCCGACTCCCGCAGTACGCGACCGTGGAGTTCCGTCGCGGGCTTGCCGCGGCATGCGCAGCGCGCGCCGGGTTGGGACCGGCGAGCCTTATCTTGTATGACGTCACCACGCTGTATTTCGAGACCGACAAGGCCGACGGGTTCCGCGAGCCCGGATTCTCCAAGGAACGTCGCCTTGAGCCGCAGATCACCGTCGGCCTGCTCACCGACGCGACCGGGTTTCCACTGATGATCGAAGCGTTCGAGGGCAACCGGGCCGAGACCGCCACCATGCTGCCCACCCTGCGGGCGTTCATGGCCGCCCACCACGTGTCCGACATCACCGTGGTCGCCGATGCTGGGATGATCTCCGATGCCAACAAGAAAGCCATCGAGGCCGCCGGGCTGTCGTTCATCCTCGGCGAGAGGATCCCAACAATCCCGTACTTGATTGCACAGTGGCACACCAACAATCCCGATTCCACACCTCCGGACGGACTGGTGCTGACCCAGCCGTTTCCGGCGGGGTCGAAGAACAAGCGCCGCGACCACGTCGTCTACTACAAATACAGCGCCGACCGGGCGCGGCGCAGTGTGCGCGGCGTCAACGAGCAGGTCGCCAAAGCTGAGAACGCTGTTGCCGGCAAAGCGCCGGTCAAGCGCAACCGATTCGTCACGCTCAAAGGCGCGGACAAAAGCGTCAACCGTGAACTCGAAACCAAAGCCCGCACGTTGGCCGGCTGGAAGGCCTACGCCACCAACATTGATTCCCCGACACCGGAATTCGTGATCGGCTCCTACCACCAACTGTGGCGGATCGAGAAGAGCTTCCGGATGTCGAAATCTGACCTCGCAGCCCGGCCGATCTTCCACCACACCCGCGACTCCATCGAAGCCCACCTGACCATCGTGTTCGCAGCCCTCGCGATCACCCGCGTCATCGAGGAACGCTCTGGCTGGTCGATCAAGAAGTTCGTCACCACCACCCGCCGCTACCGCACCGTGCAGATCAAAGCCGGCGCCCACACCATCACCGCCGCCGACCCGCTACCCGACGACCTGCAGAAGCTCATCACCGCAATCCGCGGTGCGCACTAACCTGACCGAAGTCAGGAACAGGGTCGGTTGCCTTTTCGCACCGAAGCGGCCCGAGGGCTCGTTCCCGGCCCTCTTCGGCACGATGTACGCCGACATCGCGGAGATTCGAACTTCAGAACGTGAGCTATCTGCCCGGGGTTGCTACCTGCGCAGCGGTCGAGCTGAGGTGCGTACGGGAGAACCAGAAAGCGCCTATCTGAGTGCATACGAGTTCAGCTTCACAGCGAAACTCCCCCCGAACGCGGTGGATCCGCGATCGAATATCCCGCAAAAAGCGGCACCGGGAACAGGAACACGGGCGCCGCAGTTCGATGTTTTCTATCCATGGAAGTTCGACGCGGTGCCATGGGGCATCCGCCCCCCTCCGCAACCGCCCTTCAACGAGCGGCCCTGTTCTCGATGGGCAGCAGGAATGCTCGATCGGATTCCGGCGTACTCCGGTCAGAGCCCGTTCGCACCTGACGGATCCTCTGCGGAGTTGGTGCCGAAACTGTTCGGCGAAAAAGGGTTCCCGACTCTGCCTCAATCACCCGCGTGGCCCGAACCCTGACCAGACAGCAGCCAGAACAGTTCTAGCCCTCTACAGTCTCGCGCTTGGCTCTCCCTTGGAGGTAGCGAGAGTTGGAGTGCCGTACGACGGCGTGGATCCCACCACTGGGTTGTGCAAATCCTCCGCGCCTCTGAAATGCGGAAGACTTCTCGGCGCACGCCCAGGCGCGGGATCATATGGCGCCGAACAGAGCCGTTCGGAACATTGACGGAGGGCACCGGCCAAGCACGAGCGTGCATTCACCGGCGACTTCGACCAGGTCCTCCGTGCGTCTACTCCGACGTACTTACCGGCAGCTCTTCGGCCAGCTACATACGGGAAGCTATGTCACCGTCGGCGACGTCCGTTGCGCGACCTCAGCATTCAAGCGCTACACCTTGGTCGGTAGGAACAGGCAGAGCCTTACCGTCACATTGGTGGGAAGGGGGACGGGACCTCATCGTCGCCGCCATCACATCCAGCGGCAGCCAGGCGATCTTCTGAAAGTTCAACTCGTCCGGCGGGACGCGTTGTCGCAGTTCGTCGCGCTTTCTAGGACAGGATCGTCATACGCCAGTCCTCGTGCCCCGGCACCTGACTGCTGCGAAGCCCGCGAACATGCGATTTCGTCCGAATCAGCGCTGCTTGAACCAGCGAAACCTGCTGGAACCAGCGCGCCCGTGCGGCGTCCACCCGAGGTGGAACCGGCGTCGCCTCTCGCAGGTTGCAGGGACCGAACCCGGGGTGGCGGGGGCCACTCCCTAGAATTGCCGACATGAGCGAAGCCGCCACCGCACCGATCACCCTGCCCGCCGACCTGCTGCCGTCGGACGGCCGCTTCGGTTGCGGACCGTCGAAGGTGCGCCCCGAGCAGTTGCAGTCCCTCGTCGACACCGGCGCGTCGGTGTTCGGCACCAGTCATCGGCAGGCTCCGGTGAAGAACGTCGTCGGCTCGATCCGCGAGGGCCTGTCCGATCTGTTCTCCCTGCCCGATGGCTACGAGGTCGTGATCTCCAACGGCGGCACCACCGCGTTCTGGGATGCCGCGGCGTTCGGCCTGATCAAGCAGCGGTCGCTGCACCTCACCTACGGCGAGTTCTCGTCGAAGTTCGCGACCGTCGCCAAGAAGGCGCCGTTCCTGGACAATCCCGCGGTCATCTCCACCGACCCGGGCACCGCGCCCGATCCGTCCGCGCTGACCGCCGACGACTTCGGCGGCGTCGACCTCATCGGCTGGGCACACAACGAGACCTCGACGGGCGTCGCGGTCCCCGTCGTCCGGCCCGCCGGTTCGGATGACGCGCTCATCGCCATCGACGCCACCTCGGGTGCGGGCGGTCTGCCCGTGGACATCGCCGACGCCGACGTCTACTACTTCGCCCCGCAGAAGTGCTTCGCCTCCGACGGCGGCCTGTGGGTCGCGCTCATGAGCCCGCGTGCGCTCGCTCGGGTCGCGGAGATCGCCGAGACCGACCGCTGGTGCCCGGAGTTCCTGTCGTTGCCGACCGCGGTCGACAACAGCAGCAAGAACCAGACCTACAACACCCCGGCCGTCGGGTCGCTGCTGCTGTTCGCGAACCAGATCGAGTGGATGAACGGCAACGGCGGCCTGGACTGGTGTGTCTCGCGCACCGCCGATTCCAGCTCGCGCCTCTACCAGTGGGCGGAGGCCAGCCAGTTCGCGACGCCGTTCGTCGGCGAGGCGGCCAACCGCAGCCAGGTCGTCGGCACGATCGACTTCACCGACGACGTCGACGCCGCGTCGGTCGCGAAGATCCTTCGCGCACACGGGGTCGTCGACACCGAGCCGTACCGCAAGCTGGGCCGGAACCAGCTGCGTATCGGCATGTTCCCGGCCATCGAGCCCGAGGATGTCAGCAAGCTCACCGAGTGCATCGACTACATCGTCGAGCGTCTCTGATCACCTCGTCGACCACACGCCGCCGGCGCGCCGCACGGATCGTTGCGGCGCGCCGGCGGTGCTTCACGAACCGGTAGCCTGGTTCACACAGACCACATCCGACGCATCGACCGCTGGCGTCGCTTGAGCCCCACGCGTGCTGAACTGCGGTTTTGCCGCGTGTCCCACAGTGAACCGGCAGATCGGTGAGTTAATGTGACCCCAATGCGTGCACCCACCGGAGGAGGAGCAGATGCGTGAGCTCCGCGTCGTCGGAGTGGAAACCGACGGCTCCCATGTGATCTGCCAAGACCCGCAATCGGGTGAGAAATTCCGGATCGCCTCCGACGAACGCCTCCGCGCCGCAGCCCGCGGCGACATCTCACGACTGGGACAGATCGAGATCGAGATGGAGAGTGCATTGCGGCCACGCGAGATCCAGGCACGAATCCGAGCAGGTGCAACCGTCGCCGAGGTCGCGGCCGCAGCAGGGGTGGGTGTCGAGAAGATCGAACGCTTCGCCCACCCGGTCCTCCTCGAACGCAGCCGCGCGACCGAGCTCGCCGGTGCTGCCCACCCCGTCCGCCACGACGGTCCCGCCGTCGCGACGCTCGTCGAGTCGGTCGCCGAGGGCCTCCTCGCCTACGGCCAGAATCCGAACGACGCCGACTGGGACGCGTGGAAGGGCGACGACGGTTACTGGGTGGTGCAGGTGGCCTGGAGTGTCGGACGCACCGACAACCTGGCCCACTGGCGCTACCAGCCCGGTTCGCACGGCGGCAGCGTCGACCCGCTCGACGACCTCGCCGACGAACTCACCCATCCCGAGACCATCGCTCCGCGCCGTCGCCTGACCCCCGTGGCGACCCCCGAGGTCGCCGTCGAGACGACCCCGGACGGGCGCGAAGAGGTCACCATCGACGCGAACTCGATCATCGGTGCGCAGCGCGCCCGCCACGACCGGCGGACCACTGCCGAGGACGACGGCACCGTGCCCTTCGACTTCGGCTTCGACGACGAGCAGTCCGCCGAGCCCGGCGAGACCGCATC
Organism: Gordonia sp. G4; assembly: GCF_057770005.1. Lineage (NCBI taxonomy): Bacteria > Bacillati > Actinomycetota > Actinomycetes > Mycobacteriales > Gordoniaceae > Gordonia > Gordonia sp. G4. Next base: position 2,901,598 of record NZ_CM173442.1, on the reverse strand, counting down.
CGGCCCGGACACAACCACCGCCGGACCGGCCGTCGACGCCGAGGGCACCGACCCCGACGAGGCGCCGTCCGCCCCGGCGTCGGGTCCCGAACGTCCGCGTCGGAAGAAGACACGCAAACCGGCAGTCCCGGCGTGGGAGGATGTCCTGCTCGGCGTGCGCAGCAACGGGAACAGCTGAGTGTCCTCGGCACGCGCGGCCACGGTCTGGTTCGTCGACTCCGACGATCCGGCCGCGATCCTCCGCACCGGTCCGGCCAACGACTCCCAGCACGCCCACCAGCTGGCCACCGCCATCTTCGGCGACAGCGTGCTCGTCCCTCTCGTCGACACCGATCTCGCGGCGGCCGCCGCGGCCCGGGACACCCATGTCTACGCCGGCTTCTACGGCCCCCTGGCCGTCGTGTCCTGCTCGCTGTTCGAGACGACCACACCGTCGACGCTGACCCGCGCGCTCGCACGGATGCGCCCCAGCGCGACGACGACCCTGCTCTACACCGAACCCGACGCCTCGCTCGGGGTGTTCGCCCGGTGGGAGTCGGGGACTCTTCGGCGTTCCTTCGCGGCCGACCCGGTGACGATCCACGAGGATCACGGCCTGCCGTTCACGTTCGAGAAACCGTTCTGGGGCGGCGAACACCCGCTGAGCCACGCCGACGGCGTCCCCACCGCGCCGATGTCACTGCCGTTCCACCCCGGGCACCTCGCCGAGGAGTCGAACCGCGCGTGGCTCGGATTCCGCTACACCCACCCGCTCGCGGAGTCGGACCTCGACCCGGCGCTGATCACCGTCACCTGCTTCGCGCTGCACCCGGCCGAGTACGAACCGACCGCCGCCGACTACGAGAACTACCGCGCGGCAACGGCTTCGCGCACCCAGCAGCGGACGGCGCCGCCGGAGCAGCCCACCCGTAAACGCGGCCGCATCCGCGAATACTTCGGGTTCTGAAGCCTTCGAGACGCTCGCAAGCTCGCTCCTCAGGCAGCGGGGGGTCGCCCCAGCGCCAGCAAGGCGATCGAGGACGCGACACCGGCGAGGAAGCCGAGCAGCAGTCCCCACACGACCCAGCGCCACACGGGCCGCGCCCGGAACTCCCACAGGGTCCAGCCGAGGCCGCCCGCGACGACCAGAACCGCGGCGATACCGAGGACGGGCAGTATCCCCCCGATGAGCTGATAGACCCCGACCAGGACGAACGCGGCGAACAACGCGCACGAGGCGCCGACGATGATCCCCAGGACCCATGGCGTGGGCTCGCCGTTCTCCGACTCGACGGTCATTCCCCCATCGTGCCCGACCGTGCGCGCTCGTAGAACGCAACGGCCGCCGCGGTCGCCACGTTCAGCGAGTCGGTGCCGCGGCTCATCGGGATGCGGGCCTTCACATCGGTCGCCGCCATCGCCGAAGCCGTCAGGCCGGGACCCTCGGCGCCGACCAGGAAGCCGACCTTCTCGGCGGTGACCGCCTCGGCGAGGGTCACCGCATCGGGGTCGGGAGTCATCGAGACCAATTGGAAGTCCTGGTTCCGCAACAGGTCCAGGCCGCGTGGCCAGTCGTCGAACCGCGCGAACGGCACGAGCAGCGCGTGGCCCATCGACACCCGCACGCAGCGGCGGTACAGCGGATCGGCGCAACCCTGACCGAACAGCACCGCGTCGACGCCCAGTCCGGCGGCGTTGCGGAAGATCGAGCCGATGTTCTCGTGGTCGTTGACACCTTCGAGGATCGCGACGGTCCGGGCGTCGTTGAGGATGTCGGGCACCGTGAGCACCGACGGTCGACGGGACACCGCGAGCACGCCGCGGTTGAGGTGGAAACCGACGACCTCGGCCATGACCTCGGCGGTGGCACGGTAGAAGGGCACACCGGCCAGCGACGGGTCCCGGAGATCGACGTCGAGTTCGTCGAGTCTCTTGGCCACCCCGAGGAATGCGTGGGTCTCGAACCGCGACGCGATCATCCGCTGGGCGACGAGCACGCCTTCGGCGATGACGAGACCGCGGCCCGGGCGTCCACCGGGCAGGACCGGCAGGTCGGGGCGGCGGTCGACGGAGTTGAGATCGCGGAAGTCGTCGACGCGGGGGTCCTCCGGGTCGTCGATGTCGATCACGTTCACTGCGAGCCCGGGCACCGCAACAGTCTGCCACCCGGACGAACCCGACAGCGCCGGGGTATGAAACTGTGGAAGGCGTGACCAGCGCTTCGACTCCGATGTCACGTCTGTCCCTGAAACGCGCCACCGACGCCGACTGGGCCGACATCATCACCACTGACGCCCGCGCGTTCGCCATGCGCAACCCGTTGCCCGACGACGAGGTCGCCGATCTGCGCGGCAAGGTCGCCGACGACGACGTCGTGCTGGTGCGCGACACCGGCCTGGACACCCAGCCCCTCGTCGGGGTCGCGATGTTCTACCGGATGTCGATGTCGCTGCCCGGCGGTGGTGTGTCCGACGCGGCCGGCCTGTCGTGGGTCTCGGTGGCGTCGACCCACCGGCGGCGCGGCATCCTTCGACGCATGCTCACCGAACTCGTCGAGCAGTGGGAGTCGGAAAAGTACACCTTCGCGATTCTCACCGCGAGTGAGGGCACCATCTACGAGCGGTTCGGCTTCGGCCCGGCGTGTTTCGCGAACTCGGTGTCGCTGACCCCGGGAGCGGCGATACGGGCCGCCCAGCCCGACGACGCCACCGTCCGCTACGCCGACGCCGACGCGGTGGCCGCGGCGATCCCCGATCTCCACGCACGCTGGACCCTCACGACACCGGGCGCCCTCACCCGCACACCCGCGTGGTGGAATCCCATCCTGGCCGACCGCGCGTCGGAGCGGCCGCTGTCGGCGAGCGGATTGCACTATCTGCTGCACGCCGACGGCTACGCGAGCTACCGCATCTACAAGGACGAGACCGGCGCGGTGCGCGGCGAGGTCAACGAGGTGTTCGCGGTGACCGACGACGCGCACACCGACCTGTGGCGTGTGCTGATCAACCTCGACCTCATCCCGTCGATCACCGCGTCGATCCCGGTCGACGACCCGCTGCCGCAGAAGCTCGTCAATCCGCGGTCGGTGTCGGTGACCGGCACCGCCGACACGATGTGGCTGCGCATCCTCGACGTCCCGGCCGCCCTGGGCGGCCGCCACTACGCGGCCGACCTGGATGCCGTGATCGAGGTGACCGACGAATTCCGCGGGCACGGAGGCGTTTTCGACATCTCGGTGCGCGAGGGCGGAGCGATCGTCGCGCCGGCCAAGACGGGTGCGGTGCCCACGGTCCGGCTGGACATCTCGGTGCTCTCGAGCATCTACCTGGGCGGGATCCGACCGTCGGCCTTCGCGGCCGCGGGACGCCTGCACGTCGACTCCCCGGCGACGCTGCGCGCCCTGGACCACGCGTTCATGACCGACCGCGCACCCTTCTCCGGCACGTTCTTCTGACCCTTCGAGACGTCCCTCCGCACGCTCCGGGACTCCTCAGGGAGCAGTGGAGACCCCTCAGGGCACGCTCCGGGACTCCTCAGGGAGCAGTGGAGACTCCTCATGAGCGGGGGGACGGCTCACATCACGCGTGAACGCGGGACGTCGGTGTCGGCCTGCCCGAGGATCTTCTCGAAGATGTGCACAGCCCCGCGCAGGATCTCCCGCTCGTCGAGGGACAGCTCCGCCAGCCGATCGCTCAACCACGCCTTGCGGGCGGCGAGTTCGTCGATCACGACGTCGGCGCCTTCGGACGACAGCGTCACGATGGCCTGACGGCCGTCGGTCGGATGGGGCTCCCGTCTGATCATCCCCAGATCCGACAGCGAGGCGATGACCCTGGTCATCGACGGTGGCCGGACCCGCTCGGCCGCGGCGAGTGCGCCCGGGGTCATCGGTCCCTCGTGATGGAGCGTGTTGAGGGCGGACAGCTGGGTCAGTGACACCAGCTTGTTCTCGCGGCGGCCCCGGAGGCGGCGCGCGAGGCGGATGACCGCGAGCGACAGATCGCCGGACAGGCTTCCGTCACCATCTGGTGAATTCATCCACCCAGGGTAGGCCAGCCGAGCAGGCCGAAGACCTACGCAATGCGAAATTGAGTCGGGTGGACGACAGGAAACCCGACATACCGGAAGTGCGCGGCGTCGGCGCGTCAGCCGATGAGGTCCGAGATCGGTCCGCGGGCGAAGTAGGCCACGAAGATCGCGGCGACGAACCAGAGCAACGGGTGCACGGTGCGCGCCTTGCCCGCCGCGGTCGCCATCACGACCCAGCTGATGAAGCCGATGCCGATGCCGTTCGCGATCGAGTAGGTGAACGGCATCGTGACCACGGTCAGGAAAGCCGGCAGCGCGTAGTCGAACCGCTTGAAGTCGACGGTCGTGAGCTGGCCGATCATCATGGCGCCGACGACCACCAGCGCGGGGGCGACCGCCTCGAGCGGGATCACCTCGTAGAGCGGTGTCAAGAACATCGCCACCAGGAACAGCACACCGGTCACGACATTCGCGAGGCCCGTGCGCGCACCTTCGGCGATGCCGGAGGCGGACTCGACGAACACGGTGTTCGACGACGCCGACGCGGCACCGCCGGCGATGGCACCGGTTCCCTCGACCACCAGCGCGCGGCCGATCCCGGGCAGGTTCCCCTTCTCGTCGGCCAGTCCGGCCTCCTTGCCGAGGCCGGTCATGGTGCCCATGGCGTCGAAGAAGTTGGACAGCACCAGCGCGAAGACCAGTACCGATGCCGCAAGAACACCGATACGGGTGAACGCGCCGAACAGGTCGACGTCGCCGACGAGGCTGAGATCGGGCAGACCGCCGAGGGCGCTGGGGATGTCGGGCACGCTCAGACCCCAGCCCGAGGGGTTCTCGACGCTCGACCCGTAGTCGAAGATCTGCTCCAGCACGATCGAGAGCACGGTCGTGAGGGCGATGCCGATCAGCAGACCACCCGGGACCCGGCGCACCACCAGGACGCCCATGAGCAGCACCCCGACCGCGAAGATCAGGGTGGGGACCGTGGAGATCGAGTTGTCGATGCCCAACTGCACCGGCACCGTGGTCCCGGCGGCGTCGGGGATGCGCTTGACGAAGCCCGCGTCGACGAAGCCGATGAAGGCGATGAACAAGCCGATTCCGGCCGCGATCGCGGCCTTCAGTTCGGCGGGCACCGCGTTGAACACCGCGGTGCGGAATCCGGTCACGGCCAGCAGCACGATGATGATGCCGTCGACGACCACCAGACCCATCGCCTCGGGCCAGGTCACCTGCGGGGCGATGGACACTGCCAGCAGACTGTTGATGCCGAGGCCCGCCGCGATCGCGAACGGATAGTTGGCGACGAGGCCGAACAGGATCGACATCACACCCGCGACGAGTGCGGTGACCGCGGCGACCTGCGCCAGCGGCAGGACGTTGCCCAGGACGTCGGTGTTCTTGTCGCCGCCCGGGATACCGCCGATGATGATCGGGTTGAGCACCACGATGTAGGCCATCGTGAAGAAGGTGACGAGACCGCCGCGGAGCTCACGATTGATCGTCGATCCCCGTTCGGAGATCTTGAAGAACCGGTCGAGCGGGCCGCTCGCGACCGGACTGTCCGGCCCGGGGGAGGTCGCCGGGAAGTCGGGTTGGCTGTGCGAGTGGCTCGAGGTGTCCGCATCACCGGGAGTGTCAGAGGACCTCAGATCGCGAGACTCACTGGGCTCATCGTGTGGCACGTTCCGAAAGCTACCCTGTTGTCCATGTCCGCGACACCTGAGATCCCCGATCTACCGCGCGCGCTGCGCGCCCCGGAGCCGGTGATCGTGGTCGGGATGATCGCGTGGGCCGTGGCGACGCTCGTCGTGGCGATCTCCGATCTGGGCGGCGACCACGCTCTCGAGATCTGTCTCACCGGTCTGGCCGTCGGACTGCTCGGGACCACCATCGTGCTCGTCCAGCGCGCCGGTGTCCGACGCGGAGACCGCGGGGCCCAGGAGGGGCTGGACTAGTTGCGCCCGCGTGCGTGCCGTGAGCCCCACGCATCAGTGAGCCCGCGTCGGTGAGCGTTTCGTCTTCTGTTCACCTGACGTTCCATTCGCAGTACAGCGGTCTCGTAATTCCCCGATACCTCGCATGTCGCACGTCGCCGCGTCCCTGTGGAGGCCGCCCTCCGCACCGGGATCGAACGGGGTCTCCTGCGCACCGATCTGGACGTCGGAGCCTGCTTCGACGCCATCGCCGGTGCCGCGTACTACCAGATCGTGGTTCGCGGAGACCACCTGGAAGACCCGGCGACACAGGACCGATTGCGTGCTGTGTTCGATGTGGTGTGGCGAGGGATGACGGTCTGACGCAGCCGGTGGACTAGTCGCTCGATTCGGTTGACGACGCGGCAAATTCGTCGACGCCGGGTTCGGAGTCGAGTACCTGGCGATTCCGGACCATCATCCAGGCGAAGTACAGCGCCCCCGCAGCTATCAGTCCGAGGACGATCAGCGTCGGCACGGTCGCGTCATCGGGAGTGACGAGGACGAACAGTGCGAACACCACCCAGATGAGGGCGGCGATCGCGATGGGGAACTCGAAACGGCCGAGGCTGAAACCACCGACCTTGCGCTCCAGGCGCTTTCGGACCACGAGATACAGGACGACGATCCCGCCGTAGATGAGGGCCGGCAGGATCGTCGAGGCGATGATCAGTTCGATGAGTGCCGAACCCGGGAGTGCGAGCATCAACACCACGCCGACGCCGAGGATGAGCAGCGTCGCCGGGACCGGCGTCTGCGTTCGCGGATTGACCCGGCGCATCAGCCGATGCGCCGGGAACCGCCCGTCCCTGGCCATCGCGAACACCTGCCGGGCGCAGGCGGCCATCACGACCATTCCGGCACCGAACATCGCGAACACGATGCACACCAACAGGATTCGTTCGGCAACCGATCCCAGCTGGTCGCGGATGATCGCGGCGACCGGTGAGCCGTCGCGGCTGACCGCGGCGACGTCCTCGATCGCGAGGGTCAGGACGATGAGGAAGCCCAGTCCGACGACCGCGGCGGCCACCACCGAACCGACGATCGCGCGTGGAACGCTCCGGAACGGATCCTTGGCCTCCTCGGCGAGGTTCGCCGCCGAGTCGAAGCCCACCAGGGTCGTCAGGCCCATGACCATCGCGGCCATCACTCCCCCGCCGATGGCCCAGTAGTCCGGCGCACCCGCGGCGATCCCCGCCGAACCCAGGTTGCCGAGATGGCCGCTGCCGGTGACCACCATCACCACCGCGAGCGCGACGACCAGGATCGCGACGATCGCCAGTTCGACGGCGACGGCTCCCGAGGTGAACAGACCGAGCAGCCGGGTCGACGCGATGACCAGGACAGCCTGGACGACGAGTACAGCAACGGTGATGACCCGTGCGACCGACTCGTCCTCGGCCATCCCCAGCAGCGGCATCAGCGCCTGGCTGGCGAGCGCATTGTCCATCGCGACGACGGCGATCGCGAGATACCAGAAGCTCAGCCACCCGAAGAGCCACCCGACCCTGGGGTTCGCCAGCCTCGACGCCCACTGGTACGACGACCCGCTCAGCGCGATGCGGGCGGCGAACTGGGCGACGACCAGCGCGATCAGCGTCTGCCCGACCGCGGCGATGATCCACAGCCAGATGCCCACCGGGCCGGCGGTGGCGAGCACTTCGCCGTAGGTGGCGAAGACGCCCACCGCGACCGAGATGAACGCGAAGGAGATCGCGAACACGGCGAAACCGCCGAGTGTCCGTCGTAGTTCGGGCCGATAACCACCCGTCCCCAACTCGTCGTCGGCGCTGGATGGGGCGATCAGATCGTCGGCCATGTCGGCCCTTTCGTCGGAGCGATTACAACAGGAGGTCGTCCAATCGCTGCGCGAGAATCCCCACCGCGTAACCGAGACGTTCGAATGCCTTGTTGCTGGTCTGGCCGTGGTAGTAGCGATAGTAGATCTGCTGCGCGATGACCGCCGCGCGGAACAGACCGAAGATCTCATACCACCGCCAGCGCTCCGGAGTCATGTCGAAACCCATGCGCTCGCAGTATTTTTCGACGAAATCGGCGCGGCTGACCATGCCCGGCAGATGTGTCGGGACCCGGCGCATGAGTTGCATGGCGTCCGGGTCGTCGGCCTGGATCCAATAGGCCATCGATCCCGCGACGTCCATCAGCGGGTCACCGAGGGTGGCCATCTCCCAGTCCAGGATGCCGATCACGCGGGTGGGGTCGTCCTTGTCGAGGACGACGTTGTCGAGCTTGAAGTCGTTGTGGATGACGCACGTCGCGACGTCGTCGGGCTGGTTCTCCGACAACCACACCATCGTCTGCTCGAAATCGGGTACATCCTCGGTGTGCGCGTTGCGGAATCGTGTGGTCCACCCGTCGACCTGGCGGCGGACATATCCCGGGCCCTTGCCGAGATCGGCCAGTCCCGTGGTGCTCGGGTCGACCGAATGCACCTCCACCAGGGTGTCGATGAAGTTGGAACACAACGCGCGCGCCTGTTCGGCGTCCAGCGGGACATCCGCGGGCCATTCGGTCCGCGGGATGACGCCGTCGATGCGGCCCATCACGTAGAAGTCCGCGCCGAGGATCGAGTCGTCGTCGCAGAACGCGATCATCGGCGCGATGTAGCGGATGGCGGTCGCGAGTTCGGACTGGATCCGGTACTCACGTGCCATGTCGTGCGCACCGCGCGCCTTGGTTCCGCGCGGCGCCCGGCGCAGGATCAGGTCCCTGGCGGGATAGCGCAGCAGGTACGTGAGATTCGATGCGCCACCGCCGAACTGGCGTACCTGCGGTACCGCGTCGAGACCGGCCGGGTCCGAGGCGTTCGCCTCGAGCCACTTCGCCACCACCTCGACGTCGAATGCATCCTCGGTGCGGACCTCGCCGGCACCGGCGACCTCGTCAGTCATTCTCGTTCCCCGATCAGCGGTACTTGCCGAACTCGATGCGCGCAACGACGTTGCGGTGCACCTCATCCGGTCCGTCGGCCAGTCGCAGCGAGCGCGCGCCCACCCAGGCCTGCGCCAGCGGGAAGTCGTCGGTCAGTCCGGCACCGCCGTGCAACTGGATCGCGAGGTCGATCACGTCGAGCGCCATGTTGGGCACCTCGACCTTGATCTCGCTGACCGCCGACACCGCCTCTCGGGACAGGCCCTGATCGAGCAGCCACGCCGCGTGGTGGACGAGCAGCCGCGACCGGTTGATCGCGATGCGGGCGTCGGCGACACGTTCGCTGTTGCCGCCGAGACGGGCGAGCTGTTTGCCGAAGGCCTCGCGCGAGAGTGCGCGACGCACACCGAGTTCCAGCGACTTCTCGGCCAGTCCGATCGCCCGCATGCAGTGATGCACCCGGCCCGGGCCGAGGCGGCCCTGCGCGATCTCGAACGCCCGGCCGGGTCCGAGGAGGATGTTCGACGCCGGGACGCGGACGTTGTCGAAGCTGACCTCACCGTGGCCGAACGGCTCGTCGTAGTAGCCCATGGTTGTCAGCATCCGGTCGATGGTGACCCCGGGGGTGTCGATGGGGATGAGCACCATCGTGTGGCGGGACTTCCGGTCGGCCTCGGCATCGGTGACGCCCATGAAGATGAGGACCTTGCAGTCGGGATGGCCGACACCGGTGGAGAACCACTTGGTCCCGTTGATGACGACGTCGTCGCCGTCGAGGACGGCGGTCGCGGCCATGTTGGTGGCGTCCGACGACGCGACGGCCGGCTCGGTCATGCAGAAGGCACTGCGGATCTCGGCGGTCAGCAACGGCTCGAGCCACTGCTTGCGCTGTTCCTCGGTGCCGTAGCGGAGCAGGACCTCCATGTTCCCGGTGTCGGGTGCGCTGCAGTTGAAGATGACCGGCGCGAGCCCCGACGAACCCATCGCCTCCGCGACCGGGGCGTAGTCGATGTTGGTGAGTCCCGCCCCGCCGTCGGTACCGAAATCCGCGGCATAACGACCGGCGTGCTCAGCGGGCAGGAAGAGGTTCCACAATCCCTGCGACCGGGCCTTCTTCTGGAGTTCGGCGATGATCGGCGACGGCGTCCACGGGTCGCCGTCCCCGTCGCGGCGAGCCTTGATGTCCCGATGGATCTCGGGCTCGACCGGCTCGATCTCGGTGGTCACGAAGTTGCGCACGCGTTCGGTGAGTTCGGCCGACCGCGCTGACGGGGAGAAATCCATACCCGACCGTATCGCGGGGCGCCGACCGGTTGTCATCGTTCTGGGCAATCCGGCGTGCCCTTCCACCCGGGCTCCCGGTGTCCCTCATTTCCAGTACACGGTGCTCCGCTCCGGACCCGCCGTCGTGCTGACCAGCTTCGCGAAGCAGTTGTCGGGACCGAATCCCTGCGCGCGACACCAGTTGTTGGCCTCCACCGGCCCCGGGAAGGTCGCCGCGGCCACCGTCACCCACCAGCCCCGGTACGAGAACACCGGCCACTCGTCACTCCAGAGGAGCCGAACGTCGTTGAACCGCAGCCGGAGTGCCAGGAATTCGTCGAGGATCGCCGGATCGGTCCAGGTGCGCCCCTCGGCCACGAGACCCGGTCGTTTGGAACTCAGCTGCGCGACCCACCGGTTGTTCAGGTTCGCCAGGATGAAGGCGCGATCGGCATCGGCCTGCAGACGCAGGGCGCCGACACTGCTCGCGGTCACGTCGGCGCCGGCCGGGAACGAGGGGCCGGTGGCGGTCGACGACGCCGAGGTCCCCGACCGGGGTGCCGTGAGCTTCGGCGGGGCACCGGGGGCCGGGCCCTTGTCGCAGTCGACGAGGTACCGGCCGGAGTCGCCGGTCGTGTCCGCGCCCTGCGTATCGAGCGTGTCCGGCAGCCGAAGAAAGCTCCCCGGCGGGTAGGTCAGTTCCATCGTCAGCGCCTCGCCCGCGCCGTCGAGCGATGGCACCGCAACCGGTGCGCGCCGGAAGTCGAAATTGCCGGACGCGACGATGCCGGTGCCGTCGGTGATGGTGATCCGGGTCTGCGGTCCGTACAGCACGTCGCCGCCCGGGCACTTCGCGGTGACCTTCATGGTCACGCCCAGCCCGCCCGCCGACGTCCGGAACGACTGCGGCGTGAAGACCGGGGGCAACCCGCACGGCGTGACGTACTCGGCTTCGCCGCCACCGGCAGCGTCGTCGTCGCGGGTCGTTCCGGGGACGATTGCCGACGGCCCGGTGGGCGCGAACCCGGTGATCGTGGTCGCGGTCATGGCGATCAGCCGATCGCCGACGGCGAACGTCAGCGCCGGACGCGGCTCTGTACTGCCCGCCACCGGAACGTTGCCGATCGCGTCCGCCGTCAACGACCACACCGGAGCGCCGCCCACGAGATCGAGGGCCGTCAATCCACCATCGAGCGCGGGTGCCACGAGCCGTTCGCCGTCGGTGACGGCGTGACCCGAGTACGTCGAGGTCGAACCACTCGACGACGTCCACAGTTGCTCTCCCGACGTCGGATCGAGAGCGACGTAATCGCCGGACGCCCTGTTGAACACGACCACCTCACGGTCGTCGGCCAGCACGATCCGAGACCCGAACCGGTCGATGTCCGTCAGGGCCGTCGACCACGTACTGGTGCCGTCCTCGCGGTTCACGTACAGCCCGTCCAGCAGGAATCGACCGCGCTGCCCGGGGGTGGCGACCGACGGCACGATCGCCGATTCTCCTGGCAGGTCCGAGACGGCGCCGTCTCGGCCCACCACCCTCACCCGCTGGTCGGACATCGCCATACCGGACACCGTGGCCGTCTCGAGCGCCAATGATCTATCGCCGAACCGACCGATCTCGCCTTTCCCGGCGCCGGCGATGATCTGGTGTCCGTCATCGGCGGACACGACGAGTGTTCGGAGACCGGCTGACGCCACGACCTCGTCCGTGGCGGTGAACTGCGACGAGTCACCGCTCCCCAACGCAGGTTCGGGTAGCGCGGTCAACGTACGCGCCCATTCCGTTCCCGACTCGGTGATCTTGTGGAAGACCACCGAATCGTCTGCCGCGTACTGAGTCATGAACGCGGCCTCACCGTTGAACGCGATCTCCGTGGACTGCGACGGTGCATCCACGCTGGCGAGCACTGTGCCGTTCCGAGTGTCGAGAAAGTGGACCTCACCGTCTCCGACACAGGCGATCCGGTGGTCGACGATGGTGTCGGCACATCCGCTGACGACTTCGTCGAACTTCCATGTCGCGCCGGTCCGAGTGTTGATGCCCACCGCACGATGCGCGCTTCCGACGCTCGTGAACTGATCGCCGACGATGGTGACGAGGGTTTCACCGTCGGTGACACCGCCCGGTGCGCCATACCGTCCTTCGGACCCTTGCGGTGACAGAAAGCTCGTGCCACCCAGCGAACCCGCATCGATGCTCCAGGCGGGACTCGGCTCGCTGGGGAACGAGCCCGTGAGCTGACCGGCCACGAGGTCCGGCGCGGCATCGGACCCGCCACCCCGCGACGACTTCCACCACACGACGCCCCCCACCACCAACGCGAGCACACAGACCAGCGCGATGCCCGTGATGAGGTATGCAACGCGGTTGGACCGTCGGGGGCGCGGCGGGTACCCGGGGTGGGGATACGGAGCTTGGAGATATCCGGACGGCGGGTAACCCGGGGGCGGGAAGTTCGGGGGCGGGAAGTTCGGAGGCGGGTAACCCGGCGGCGGGTAACCGGCCTGGGGATATGCCGGCTGCGGTCCGGGATACCCGGTTGGACCCGGCGCCTTGTCCAGCGGCACGCCGGGGACCACCGTCGGGCGAGCGGGCTGGATCGACGTCGGCGGTTCGTCCCCGTGGGGCGATCCGGACGTGTTCGCATCATCGTCGGGAGGCCCCGGATTCGACATCCGTCCAGTGAATCCCAGTCCCCGCCCCGTGACTGTCCCCCGCCCGGAGGAATCTGGTCTGTCAGGACCGCGCCCCGGTGACGAGCGACGCGGGGCACATTCACCACTTTTCGACCGAGTATCCGAAACGGGTGTGACTGGAGTTCACCACTGTCAACGGTTTACGCACAGTCGACGATAATCGACCCAGAGCTCACCACCCTCCTCGATCAGCTCATCGAGACCGCACCGCCCACCGACGACCCCACGGGCACAGCGACATTCGACGCATTGAACGTGCTCCGGTTGATACGCAACACCGTCGACCACCAGATCACCACCCACACAGCACAACTCGACGAACTCAGCGTCGCACACAAGGCCGGTGGCACCACCCGGCAGCTCTTGATCGAGATGGGACACGCACCCGCCATCGCCTGCCGCATCATGCGCAGCGTCGACGGCCTACCCGCGCTGCCCGCCCTGGCACGTCACGCCGCCGACGGACGCCTGTCGTCGGAAGTCGTCGACGCCATCGTCCGCGGAATGTCGCACATCGACAAATGCTGCCCCGGCGGACTTTCCGAGAACGACAAGAGTTCCTACGAGATCGAACTCCTCGGCCAAGCACTCTCCGGTGCGACACCGGCGCAAGTGCTCGAACACGCCCGTACGATCGCCACCACCCTCGCAGGCACCACTGACATTGGCATCCCCGCCGCCGACGACTCGTCGTTGAACGCCGTCAACGTCCGTACCGCCGACGACGGCCGCGTCGACATCCGCGCCGACCTCACCCAAGTCGTCGGCGAGAAGTTCCTGGCGATGATCGACGAACGCTCCTGCCCACGCCCCGAACCCGACGGCGCCGACGACCGACGCACCGCCGAGCAACGCCGCGCCGACGCGTCCGGGACCGCAACCGTCCTTTGACAACTCCAGAGCGAACCGAGGTTGGCGTTCAGGCCAGAAGGCGATGACGACGATCTCGGGGCCGAACAAGCAAGGGGCAGTTTGAGTCGCATGTCGGACCAAACTGCCCCTTGCTGAAGATGGGGCCATGACCTATTGCAGATCCTCGGCGGGACCGCCGTAACCGCGCCTCGCTTCGTACCGGAGCAGTATCCACGTGCACAGCGCAACCCAGATCGCGCCGAACAACCACCCCGAGATCACGTCCGTGGTCCAGTGCACGGCCAGTTGTATTCGGGTGAGGCCCACAAGGATCGACAGCACGGGTGCGATCGCCAGGATCCAACGATGTGAGCGCACCCAGGTAGAGCAGCGGTACGCCGCGACAGCGAACAGGCCGAACACGACCATCGTCATCATCGCGTGCCCCGACGGATAGGAGAAGGTGTCGATGTTGAGCAGGCGGTCTTCGACGGGCGGCCGGTCCCGCGCGAACGAGTACTTCAGCGCCTGCATGACCGCATAACCAACAAGCACTCCGGCACCCACGAAGACGGCGTCGGCCCGGTGATGGGTCACCGCGAGCGCGATGACGACCACACATGTCAGCACCGTCATCGTCACGGTGTTGCCGAGCAGCGTCAGCACCTCGGCGATCGAGATCCACGGCTCCGAGCGGTTCTGGACGACCCAGTTCAGGATGTTCTCGTCGATCGTCGCCGGAGAGATCAACATCCCGTCACCCTAACCGCGTCACCCAAGTCGCCTTCAAGTGCGTCACAAGCGGCACGGCCGACTGTGGTCATCGAATCAGCCCGACCCCCGTACCGATGAGGACACCGACGATGACCACCCACCCCGCCCGCTCCACACACCCGATCCAGCTCATGCTCCCCGGGCAGGCCGCCGCACCCGAAGGCCCGATCGACCCGTTCATGATGTACGTGCTCCACCACGGCTTCCGGCGCGACCTCGCCGACTTCGCCGCCACCGTCCCGGTCACGCCCATCGACGACGCGGGGACGTGGCGCGCGCTCGAGCGGCGATGGACGATGTTCGGACACGCGCTGCATCACCATCACGTCGGCGAGGACTTCGAGTTGTGGCCACTGCTGCTCGAGCGCTGCGACACCACCGAGCAAGCCGTACTCGCGGCCATGGAGTCCGAGCACGACGAGATCGATCCGCTGCTCGAGGAGTGCTCGGAAGGGTTCGCGCGGATGACCGGGCACGCCGACGACGCGACCCGCGCGGCACTCGCGGACGCGCTGCGACGCGCCGAGGCTGTACTCGGCAGGCACCTCGCCCACGAGGAGACGGACGCGATCGCGATCGTCCAGCGCCGGATGACGCCGTACGACTGGAACGCCTTCGAGGAGAAGATGGCCAAGCGGGCGGGTCTGGCGGAGACCCTGCGGACGAGTCCGCTGATGGCAAAGGGATTGACGGGTCCCGATCGGGACGCGGTGTACGCCCGCATCCCCGCCGCCCTGCGGCTGATGATCGCACTCGGCGGACCGAGATTCCGTCGGCTCGACAACCGGGCGTTCTACTACAACCCGCGCTGACCACCGACGTCCGCGGAGCTCACCGCGCCAGCGACCGTCCGATGACCAGCCGCTGGATCTGGTTGGTGCCCTCGAAGATCTGCGTGATCTTGGCCTCGCGCATGTACCGCTCGACCGGGAAGTCGCGGGTGTAACCGTATCCGCCGAACACCTGGACCGCGTCGGTCGTGACCTTCATCGCGGCGTCGGTGGCGACGAGCTTGGCGGTCGCGGCAGCACGCGTGTAGTCGATACCGGCGTCGCGACGGCGAGCGGCGTCGAGGTAGGTCGCGCGGGCCGAGTCGACCGCGGCGGCCATGTCGGCCAGCACGAACGACAGACCCTGATGATCGATGATCTTGCGGCCGAACGCGGCTCGTTCCTGCGCGTAGTCGACGGCGGCGTCGAGCGCGGCCTGCGCCAGACCGGTGGCCACCGCCGCGATGCCCAGGCGCCCCGAATCCAAAGCGGAGAAGGCGATCTGGAGTCCCTGCCCCTCCGACCCGAGCCGGCGCCCCTCCTCGACGAACGCACCGTCGTACGACGCGCCGGTCGTCGGGACCGCGTGCAGGCCCATCTTGTCCTCGGGCTTGCCGAAGGTGAGCCCGTCGGTGTCGCGGGCGACGAAGAAGCAGGACACGCCCTTGGAGCCCTCACCCGTGCGGGCGAAGACGTTGTACACATCGGCGATGCCGCCGTGGGTGATCCACGCCTTGGAACCGGTCACCGTGTAGCCGCCGTCGGTGGGCGCGGCGCGACATGCGAGAGCTGCGGCGTCGGACCCGGCCTGGGGTTCGCTGAGACTGTAGGCGCCGATCAACCTGCCGTTCAGCAGGTCCGGCAACCATTGCTGTTTCTGCTCATCGGTACCGAAGTTGAACAGCGGATGGCAGGCCAGTCCGTGCACACTCACTGCCACGGCGACCGCGGCCCAGCGCGCGCCCAATTCCTCCAGCACCTGGAGGTAGACCTCGTACGGCTGGCCGCCGCCGTCCCACTCCGTCGGGTACGGCAGACCGAGCAGTCCCGCCTCACCGAGTTCGGCGAACAGCCCGTCGGGATACCGGCGGTCCTTTTCGTACTGGTCGACGATGGGCGCCATGCGCTTGTCCGCGACGTCGCGGACAAGCGCGATGAGGTCGCGCGCCTCGTCGTTGGGTAGCAGGCGATCGACCGGCATCACAGACCTCCAGGGAACGGCAATTGATAACCAAACTAGTACTCAAGTCTTCACCACAGTACTATTTCGGCATCGGGGCGTACAGCCGACGCCACACGGTGCGCAGAAGGAGCGAGCATGCCGACTCAGGGTTTCGCGACCCGGCGCCGGGCCGCGTTGTTCGACGCACTGCTCGAACTGATCCTGCGCGAGGGGTTCGCACACCTGTCGATCGGCTCCATCGCGGCCGAACTGCGATGCTCGAAGTCGACGCTCTACACGCTCGCTGCGAGCAAGGAGCAGCTGGTCACCGCGACTGTGACGCACTTCTTCCGCACCGCGACCGAACAGGTGGAGTCGCGGGTCGCGGCGTCGTCGAGTCCGCGCGACAGGGTCATCGTCTATCTGGTCGCGGTCGGCGAGGCACTCGCACCGGCGTCCGAGGCGTTCATGCGCGACCTCGACGCCTTCGGACCCGCCCGCTCGCTGTACGAACGCAACACCGCGGCAGCGTCGTCGCGCGTCCAGGCGCTCATCGCCGACGGGGTGGCGGCGGGCGAGTTCCGCAACGTCGACGCCGCGTTCGCCGCCGACCTGGCGTCGTCGATGATGAGCCGGATCCAACGGCGCGAGGTGTGGGCGGCCACCGGCCTCGACGACGCGGCCGCCTACCGGCAGCTCGCGTCCATCCTCACCGCCGGGATCGACGCCGGCGACGCTCGAGGTGCGTGACACCCGCGGCGTCGACCCACCAGTCGACCCGGACCTCACGATCGATGTCATTGCCGCGCAGCGTGATCCACAGTTCGACGTGTAGCCGAGCCTCGCCGCGCGGGACCTCGGCGCCACGGACGGCTCCGAAACGCACCACATCGGGGTGCGCCCAGCCGACCGCCTCACCCGGTGCGGACACCGTCGTCGAGTACTCCTCGCTCGCGAGCGGCAGATCCAGCAGCGTGCCCAGGAGGTCGGCGTCTGCGATGGTCACCGTCGGGCCGGCGAGCACGCACTCGTCGTCGGCGAGCGCCTGGAGGAACCAGGGCCGGTCGACCACGACCGCGCGATCGTGCGCCCGACCGGACAGTGTCCGCACCCGCTCCGGTACCTCCACATCGTGCGGGTCGACGGCTCCGCGCCGGCACGCGGCGACGACGGCGGCATGAATCGACACCGCCGCACCCGGACTGATCGCCCTTTCCCGATCGCCGAGCCGGGTCAGCAGCAACGTCGTGTCGTCGGCGGAGTCGGGTTCCAATCGGGCGAGGGCGCCGCCGAGTTCGTCGGCGTGCGGGTGGTCGAGTGGGTCGATGACGCCCTCGAGGACGTCATCCGACGGTGCTCGGTACTCCCCCAGCAGCAGACCGTCGACCTCGGCATGGCGTCGTAGCCACCAGGCGGTGTAGCCCGCGCGGTCGGCGAGCAGCGGCCTGATCCGATCATCGGTGGCCAGCATGGACAGCGCCGCCGGCCAGCTCCGGTCGTCGACCAGATCGAGATCCCGCACCGCGCTGAGCTTCTCCGGAGCATCGGCGAGGGTCTCCCACCAGTCCTCCTCGTCGGGCAGGTCATGGTCGGGCGCGACGGGCAGGTCGTCGTCGACGACGACGAAACCCCACCCGACGCCGATCCGACGCAAGTGCTCGGCACCGCACTCGGCGACCACCTCGGCGTCGACGACGCCGAACGGGTGATCGTCGACCAGGACCTCGAGCAGCGGACTGCCGGGCAGCAGGAGCTCATCGGCCGGGCGCAGCTCGCCGTCGGCGTCGAGCAGGGCGAGCGCCGACAGCCACGACGGCACCGGCGCCTCCGGGTCGGCCGCCAACACCGCGCAGACCTCGTCGGCCAGTCCGTCGTCGGCCGCCTCGAAGTCGACGTCCTCGACGAGACTGCGCAGCGCCGGATCCCCGACCGCCTCGGCCACCGTCAGATCCGCGACGCCGAGTCGCGTCAGCAACTCGTGGCGGGCCTCGGGATGCACGGTGGGAATCCACCGCATGGGCGTCGAGATCCGGTCGCTGACGAACAGGCCACGCACCCCGATCGCGGTCCGGCCGTCCGACCTCGGGATGGGCAGGGCCCCGAGTTCCTCGACCTCACGCCCGGTCGACACCAAGGGGGCCAGGGCGTCGTACAGGTCGTGCCACCACGAGGGCTCGCGGTCGACGCCGATGAGCCGTTCGGCCAGTTCCGCAAGCCCGAGTTCCGATACGCCCAACCGGCCGAGCGCCGGGAGATGCTGTGTCAGTGAGAGATCCGGGTGGACCAGGTCGCCGAAGAGTTCACCGAGTATCTCCGCGAGCCGATCGGTCAAGCCCACGAGCATCACCGCACGCGGTGGCATCAGGTCCGCACCCGCGGCCGCCGGAAGCCATGTGGCGTCGCGGAGTTCGCGCCGCACCGCCTCGATCAGACGCGCATCGTCGGGATTACGCGCCAGATGCAGCTCCGGGACCAGGCGCACCCTGCGCGACGGTTCGACGAGCCGGATCAGATCGACGTAACCCGCTGCCGCATCGCCGATCTCGGCGCGCGGGTGGAGATGGCGCCGGTCCGGGGTGAGCGCGAGGTCGGTGATGCACCGGCACGGCAGGCTGAGTTCGATGTCGGTCGGCGTCGGCGCACGCAGGACATCTCCGGCCGGCCCGGGCTCACCGTCGGCGTCGACGAGCCAGCGCGTACCGCCACGAGCGACCTCGAGCCAACGACGTGTCGACGGCAGGTCGGTCGAGGCGGGTCCGACGACCGACACCGTGGTCAGCACCGACTGCGCGGCATCGTCGTCGACGTCCGGGCCCGCCGACCGCTCGGCCGACACCTCGACCTCTCCGACGGTGATCCGTTGCAGCGCAGTCAGTTCGACGACGAGGTCCGGCGCCTGGGCCAGCATCGCCTCGAGGAGCGGACCGGGGTCCTCGCGGAGGTGAAGCACCACCTCGGTGTCGAAGCCCGGTGCCGGTTCCCGGTCCGTCGGCCACACCAACCGGAGCACCGGCACGTCTGATGCGGCACCGAGGGTGATGCCTGCGGCTCGCGCGGCCTCCAGCGTGGCGGACCGATCGAAGACCACCGACCCACTGCGCGAACGTATCTCGACACGATCGGCGACCGTCGCGGTCGCGGTGAACCCGACGCCGAACCTCCCGATCTGCCGATCACCCGGATCACCTGACGTCTTCGCCGACACCCGCAGCGCGGCGAGTGAACGCACCCCCGCATCGGTCAGCGGGGCGCCGGTGTTGGCGACGTGCAGTTCCGCACCGTCCACCCACACCGCGAGCCGACCTGCGATGCCGGCCGCCGACGCGGCGTCGGCGGCGTTCGCGGCGAGTTCGGTCAGGAGCCGATCCCGATATCCGACGGTCACCAGATCCGACTCGGCGGCCGCATCCTCGGCGAGCCGGGTCGGCGACGCCGCCCATGCATCCAACGTGGAGGACCGCAGCACCGCGGTGTCGAACGGGTCGTCGCTCACGGTCGGGGCGCGCCGGATCAGGTTCGGGCCGGTTCCGCGTCCCGGGAGATCGCGACGACCTCGATCGCGCCGTCGTCGTAGGCGTCGTAGGCCGGCGACCCGTCGCCCTTGGGCCCCTGCACGTCCGAATGCGCACCGCACCCGTACTCGGCCGAGACCACGCGCCCGTCGGCGGCCAGTTCGTTGGTGCACGCGCCGAACCCGGCCCGCAGAGCACCCGCCAGCGGAACGTAGAAGCCGCACGTGCAGCAGGGATACGGCGCGGCCTGGGCCATCTCCGAGCCGGGGCCGAAGTCGCCGTCGTACCAGCGCTGCGCGGCGTCGGCGCGCCCTTCCGGGCTCAGCAGTCGCTTGCGGCCGAGTCCCAGCTCGCCCGCGATCTGACCGATGTCGTCGGGGTCGACGGAGTCGGACTCGAAGCGGAACTCGTCGCCGGTGTCGATCTGATTCGGCACCAGACGCGGGTCGTCGGGCTCGGCGGCGAGCAGATCGCCCGGTGCGAGGTCACCCGATGCGACACGCTCGGCCCACGGCACCCACGGCGGCGCGAGCAACGAGCCGTCGCCGGGAAGCAACACGACCTCGCTGAGCGTGATCTCGTCGCTGCCCGGGGAACCCGCCAGCACGACGCACCACTGCCAACCCCGGTAGCCCGCGAGCTCGGCATCGAAGTAGTGCGCGGCTGCCCAGTCGCCCTCGGCAACACTGCGCCGATGGGCGCCCGGCCGCTGACCTTCGTCGAGCAGCGCAGCACGCGCGATGTCGACGGCCGCCAGGAGCCGTTCGCCGTTACCGTGCCGTTCGCCGTCACCAACCTGAGTCACTGCTCCAGTGTGCAATATCGCCGACGTGTGCCACACAACCGACCCGCTTCAAGCGACCACAGCCGGAGATGAGGAACAATCGTCAGCGTGATCCCACGGAGTTCCCGACACGACGAGGGGCGCGGGGCCCCCAGGGGTCCCGCGAACCAGCATCCCCATCAGCCGCCGCCCGACGACCGCGCACGACGCGCCGCGCAGCACCCCGGTTCGACCAACTATCCGGTCGACGAGACGCGACAGATGCGCACCCGGAGACCGGCACCGGGATGGGGAGAGCCACCGGCCGGCCCCGGTCCCGGCCGCAACGCCTACCTCCCCCGCCCACCCACAATCCGCACCTCCCGCCGCTCGACGACCGCGGCCGGCCGCCGTCGGAGGACCAGACCCGCGCGATGCCGGCCGATCACGGGCCCCAGAACGCTTCGGACCAGACCGGTTCGGCCCGGGCGCCGAAGAAGCTGACGGTGATGCGGGTCGCGGCGATGCGCAGCCGCGAGCTGACCGGCAAGGGACTCGGCAAGATCCACCGAGCGGCCACCGCCGACGGCGCCGACCAATCGGGCCTCACCGCGCTGACGCTGCCGGTGATCGCCAACTTCGCCGCCGACGCCGCGATGGCCGTCGCGCTGGCCAACACGCTGTTCTTCGCCGCCGCGACGGGTGAGTCGAAGACCAATGTGGCCCTGTACCTGGCGCTGACCATCGCGCCCTTCGCATTGATAGCTCCCCTGATCGGACCCCTTCTCGACCGGCTGCAGCGCGGTCGCCGGATCGCCATGGCCACGACCTTCGGCCTACGGGTCGTCCTGGCCCTGTTGATCATGTCCAATGTCCAGTGGAACGACGTGACCCAGCAGCTGGAGTACGACCCGTGGGTGCTCTATCCGTGCGCCCTCGGCCTGCTGGTGCTGTCGAAATCCTTCGGCGTGCTCAAGTCGGCCGTCACCCCCCGGGTGGTGCCGCCGACCATCGACCTGCCACGGGTGAACTCCCGGCTGACCACCTTCGGCCTGATCGGCGGCACGATCGTCGGTGGCGCGGTCGCCGCTGCCATCGAATTCCTGCTCGGCCAGATACTCCCGCTGCACCTGCCGGGCGCCATGGTGTGGCTGGCCGTGGTCGCCGCGGCCGGCGCCTACCTGTGTATGCGCATCCCGTCGTGGGTCGAGTCCACCGAAGGTGAGATCCCGACGACCCTCACCTACCACGGCGAGCCCGCGCGGTCGGCCCCCGGCGACACCGATCAGCCGGCGAGCGCCCGGGACGGCGCCAAGATGATCGCCGCCAAGATGCGCCAGCCGCTGGGACGCAAGGTCGTCGCGGGGCTGTGGGGCAACGGCACGATCCGCATCCTGACCGGCTTCCTGACACTCTTCGTGGCTTTTTATGCCAAGGCCCAGCAGGGCGACGCGTCGGACTGGACCCAGCTGCTGCTCCTCGGTGCGGTCGGTGCCGCCGCCGGCGTCGGCAACTTGATCGGCAACGGCATCGGGACCCGCCTCGAACTGAAGAACCCGCCGAACATCGTCGTCGGCGCAACCGCCGCCTGCTTCGTCGTCGCGGTGCTGGCCGCCGTCTTCGGCAACATCGCCGCGGCCGCGGTCGCCGCCCTGGTCGCCTCGGGAACGAGCGCGATCGGCAAGGTCTGCCTGGACTCCTCGATCCAGGACGACCTGCCCGACGAGTCCCGCGCCTCGGCGTTCGGTCGGTCGGAGACGGTGCTGCAGCTGTCGTGGGTGTTCGGCGCCTCGCTCGGGGTGCTGTTGCCGCCGACCCTGTGGATCGGATTCACGGTCGTGTCCGTGCTGCTCGGCCTCGGGCTGCTGCAGACCGTGATGACCACCCGCGGAAAGTCGCTGGTCCCCGGTCTGGGCGGTCGTCGCCCCGACCATGCCGCGCCGACCGTGGCCTTCCGCGCGGCCGGTGCCCGGTCGGACATCCGGCCCGGCCCGGCCGACGCCGACACCACACCGCACGCCCAGCGTCCCTCGACCGCCCGGATGCCCACCCGGACACCGTCGACCGCTCCCTTCGAGAATCGGGGTGAGCGCCCGTACAGCCACGGCGATCACCCCCCGCACAACCAGACAGGACAACGCCGTCAGTGATCAGCAGTGGTGAGAAGAAGGCTCTGTCGATCATCGCGATCGTCGTCGTGCTGTTCGTGGCGGTGGTGGGGACATCGGTGTTCCTGCTGACCCGCAACGTGAGCTCCGACGACCAGCCCTACCTGCACGTCGCGGTCGGCGACGAGTTGCACACGGTCGATCCGCGCTGGTGGTGCGACCTGATGCTGACCGAATGCGATCCCGAGATCACCGCGCCGCGCGAGACCGCGGCGGTACCGGTGCCGGTGAATTCGACGGTCATGCTGACCGTCTCGAGTGAGATCGCGCAGGGCCCGTGGAACCTGGCGGCCGTCTACCAGACGCCTCGCGGGCTCGTCGAAGACGAGCAACCGCAGGGATCGGACAGCACGTACACGCTGACGCTGCGATCGGTGCCGGACCGGGTCCTGATCGGATTCACCGTCATCTCCGCCTCGGCGCGGCTCTCCCCCGCCGACGAGGTCCTGCCCCGCGGTGAACTCGCGGTCCAGACCGCACCAGACGCCTAGGTCTTCAGGAATAGGTCCTCAGGAATCGAGCTCCCGCGCGACCGCACGCACGACTTCGGAGATCCGCTGCGCGGTCTTGCGGTCCGGGTAACGGCCCTTGCGCAGGTCCGGCTGGACCTTGCCCTCCAAGAGGGTGATGAGGTCGGCGACCATGCCGTGCAGCTCGTCGGGCGTGTGCCGCTTGACGTCCTTGCGGGCGGCCTCGCGCACGTTCTTGGAGACACTGGGAGCGGGCTCGAGCACCTTCACGCTCAACGCCTGCGGTCCGCGACGACCGGCGGCCATGCCGAACTCGACGCGCTGTCCGGGCTTGAGCGCCTCGACGCCGTCGGGCAACGCTGCCGAACGGACGTAGACGTCCTCACCGCTCTCCTGGGAGAGAAAGCCGAAGCCCTTGTCCGCGTCGTACCACTTCACCTTGCCGGTCGGCACTGTGCTCACCCTCATCTGTACTAGAACTGTCGAAAAACGACCCGTCACGACAAAAGACGCCGTCACCCATCTCGGCGGTCCGACGGCGAATGCCGCGCGGGCCCAGACGGATGCAAGGCGCCTGCTGCGACCATCCTAGCCAACGCCCCACCCCGAGGTCACACCATTACCCGGCGGACGCGCATCGCGCGGCGTCGGACCGATCGCCGTTGCACTACCGTGGCAGGTATGCAGAAGACGTCGTCCCCGCGATTGCTGCAGGCGGCCGGGGTTGTGTTCGGAATCGGAATTCTGGCGGTCGTGGCGTTGTTCCTCACACCGTTGGTGACCGACGGCGACACCGCGCCGACCGCCGTCTACCTGCTGACCATGTGCGCACCGCTGGGATTCATCCTGGGCCTGGTGTACGCACTCCGTGCCGGACGCCGAGCCAGGTGAGGACCTTGACCACAACCATCGACACCACCCCCGACCTCTCGCCGGTCTCCGACGGGCGGGCGCTGCGCGATGCCTACAGCTGCTTCCCGTCCGGCGTCGTCGCGGTGTGTTGCGAACGACCCGACGGGGATTCGACCACCCTGATCGGAATGGCGGCCAGTTCGTTCACCACCGTCTCGCTCGATCCGCCGCTCGTCTCGGTCTGCGTCCAGAACACCTCGACGACCTGGCCGCGGATCCGCACCGCACCGGCGATCGGGGTCAGCGTGTTCGCCGGCGACCAGATCGAGCTCTGCAAGCAGCTCGCGGGATCGTCGGAGCACCGCTTCGACGGCATCACCCCGCTGAGCACCGATCGGGGTGCGGTCTTCGTGCCCGACGCCGCCGCGCACCTGTCGTGCACGATCCACAACGAGATCCAGGCCGGCGACCACACCGTCGTGCTCCTGGAGATCGAGTCGCTGCGCGCCGATCCCGGTGTCGAACCCCTGGTCTTCCACGCCAGCACGTTCCGTGCGCTCGAGGCACGGAAGGATCCCACCCGGAAATGAGTCTCTGCGCAGCATGAACACCGTCGGCCTCGGAATCCCATTGCCTGTGTCCCCGCGGGACGCAGCGGCTTCCGACGCGCCGGCCGAGGGTCCGCTGCGCGACACGTTCGGCCGGGTGGCGAAGGATCTCCGGGTCTCGGTCACCGACCGCTGCAATCTGCGTTGTTCGTACTGCATGCCCGCCGAGGGCCTCGACTGGATGCCCACCGACCAGGTGCTGTCCACGGACGAACTGATCCGGGTGCTGACGGTCGCGGTTCGCGACCTGGGTATCGACCGCATCCGGTTCACCGGCGGTGAACCCTTGCTGCGGCGCGATCTGGAGGACATCATCGCGGCCGTCGCCGGCCTCCCCCAGGCCCCCGAGATCGCGATGACCACGAACGGACTCGGACTGCCACGACGGGTGGCGAGCCTGGTCGACGCCGGCCTCGACCGCATCAACATCTCGCTCGACACCATCGACCCCGCCCGATTCGCCGAGATCACTCGGCGAGACCGGCTGACGGACGTGCTCGACGGCCTGGCGGCGGCGCGCCGCGCCGGACTCGACCCGGTCAAGGTCAACGCCGTCGTGCCCGCCCGCGCGGATCTGGCGGGCGTTCCGGACCTGCTCGCGTACTGCCTCGAGCACGGTTACGAGTTGCGGATCATCGAGCAGATGCCCCTCGACGCCGACCACGCATGGCAGCGAGCGCAGATGGTGACCGCCCGGGAGATCCTCGCAACGCTGCGTGAGCGCTTCACCCTCCTGCCCGATCCCGCGCCGCGCGGGAGTGCTCCGGCCGCCACGTGGCTCGTGGACGGTCACCAGGGATCTCACGGGCCCGCGCGCGTGGGGGTCATCGCGTCGGTCACCGAGCCCTTCTGCGGGGACTGCGACCGCACCCGGCTCACCGCGGACGGGACGCTGCGCAACTGTCTGTTCGCGACGTCGGAAACCGATGTCCGCACCGCTCTGCGCACACTCCCCGACGACGAGATCGACGCCGCGCTCGCACACCTGTGGCGCGGCAACATGTGGGCCAAGGCGGCCGGTCACGAGGTGAACGCCGCGGGCTTCCGGCAACCGGACCGACCGATGTCGGCGATCGGCGGCTAGGCTCGCGTCCGATGCAGCTCACAGTCCGATTCTTCGCCGCCGCGCGCGCCGCGGCCGGCGCCGAGGAGAGAGTCGTCGAGATCGACCCGACGACCACCCTCCGCGTCCTGGAAGAGACCCTCGCCGCCGGAAACCCCTCCCTCGCCACGGTTCTCGAACGCTGCTCGTATCTGCGCGACGAGATCGCGTTCTCCGATCGGACGCGCGCACTCGGCACGTGCACGACACTCGACGTTCTCCCGCCGTTTGCCGGTGGCTGACGCCACACCGCGCATGTGACCTTTGTCACATAACGGTGGAGTAACAGGATGGGCACGGGACGGCCACTAACCCGTTGAACTGGGATGACGCCCAAAGTGGGTCGGAAGACCCGGATCCGGGCCGAAAATCGCTTGCGTTCAGCCAGGTGATTCAGTCCAACGAACGACGTACTGTACGAAGCGTCCTCCTCGGAGGTCACGACACAGCAACCAAGACATAACGTCCCACCGGCCGCGCCGAGCCTCGTTCCGCCGGTGGGAACGACAAGCAATCTAGGAACGAGGACGGGGGACCCAACCTCATCCCCTGAGACCGGACACCACACCAGGTGTCCTCGGGGTTAAGTCCCGGAAGCCGCGGCGACCACCGCGACGACCGGGGCCGAGCACCTCTCGCTCGAACCCGACAGCTGACTTCGTAGGCGCGTGGAGAGAGGAAACACATACATGTCCGGACGTCATCGCAAGCAGACGACCAGCACGGCCGCCAAGACCATCACGAAGGTCGCCCTCACCGGCGCAGTCCTCGGCGGCGGAGCAGCCCTCCTGGGCACCGGTACCGCCAATGCGGCCACCGACGCCGAGTGGAACCAGGTCGCGCAGTGCGAATCCGGTGGCAACTGGGCCATCGCGACCGGCAACGGTTACCACGGCGGCCTGCAGTTCTCGCCGAGCACCTGGACCGGCCACGGCGGCGGCGAGTTCGCCCCGACCGCAGACCAGGCCTCCCGCGAGGAGCAGATCGTCGTCGCCGAGCGCGTGCTCGGATCGCAGGGCAAGGGCGCCTGGCCCACCTGCGGCACCGGTCTCTCGGGTTCGACCCCGCGCAGCGCGCCGACCGACACCCCGCGTGAGATCGCCCCGGTGCTCCCCGGCGGCAACGGCAGCGTCGACCTGGCCAAGACGACCGACGACGTCGCCAAGCAGGTCACCGACGCCCTCACCGAGGCCGGCGTCAGCCCCGAGATCAAGAACCTCTGGCAGGCGGCCAAGGACAGCGGTGTCTCGCTGAACCAGGACCAGATCAAGTTGTTCAACGACAACAAGCACCTGCTGCCCAACCCCTGATCCGGGACACAGACGAAGGGCCCCGCACGATGAATCATCCGTGCGGGGCCCTTTTCCAATGGTCTCGACAAGCTCGACCAGCGGGGGTCGGCTCAACCAGCGGGGGTCGGCTCGACCAGCGAGGGTCGGCTCAACCAGCGGGTCTATGCCGAATTGACCCACTCGTCGGTGCCGTCGTCGAAGAACTGGTGCTTCCAGACCGGCAGCCGGGACTTGACCTCGTCGACGAGACGCGAGCAGGTCTCGAACGCCGCCCGACGATGGTCGGCGGCCACCGCGACCACGAAGGCGATGTCGCCGATCGCGAGGTCGCCGACCCGGTGGGAGACGGCGACCGCCCGCACGCCGTCGACCGCGGAGACCTCCTCGACGACGTCGGCCAGCACCTTCGTCGCGGTGGGATGCCCGGAGTAGTGCAGGGCGGTCACCTTTCGCCCGCCGTCGTGGTCACGGACGGCGCCCACGAAGCCGACCACCGCCCCGGCTTTGCCCTCGGCGGCAGCGGCGACCATCGCCTCGTGGTCTGCCAGCGTGATCGGCTCGTCGACGACAGCGGTGTGCACCACGCGGGTGCCGGCATCTCCGGTCATCGGTGGTCGCCTCCGCGGATCTGATCGAGTGCATGGTGGACGACGCCGGCGAGTACGCCCAGCCCGTCGCGGACCCCGCCCGTCGAACCGGGCAGGTTCACGACGAGCGTCGTGCCGGCCACCCCGGCGAGCCCGCGGGAGAGGACGGCGGTCGGCACCTTCGGCAGCCCGGCCGACCGGATCTCGGCGGCCAGACCCGGGATCTCGAAGTCGAGGAGCGGCCGGGTCTGTTCCGGAGTCCGGTCGGTGGGCGTCAGACCTGTTCCCCCCGTGGTGATCACGAGGTCGACCTCGGCATAGATCGCGGCGCGGACGGCATCGCCGACCGGTGGGCCGTCGGCCACGACGTCGCACTCGTCGACCCGGAAGCCCTGCTCGGTCAGCCACGCCTCGATGATCGGGCCGGACCGGTCGGCGTAGACACCGCTGCTGGCGCGGTTCGACGCGACGACGACACGAGCGACGCGTGGTGTTCCCGGATCAGTCATCGGCCGGGTCAGCCGGGTCGCGGTACCAGTCGCCCGACTTGCCTCCGGTCTTGGCGAGGAGGCGGATACCGTCCATCTGCGCGCGTCGGTCCACGGCCTTGACCATGTCGTGCAGTGTCAGGCCGGCGACGGCGACCGCGGTCAGCGCTTCCATCTCGACGCCCGTCTGACCGGAGGTGGCCACGGTCGCGGTCACCTCGATCGTCTCGGCACCGATCGCGAAGTCGACCTCCACCGACGACAACGCCAACTGGTGGCACAGCGGAATCAGCTCGTCGGTCCGCTTGGCCGCCATGATCCCGGCGATGCGCGCCGTGGCGAGCACATCCCCCTTGGGCAGCCTCGACTCACTGAGGAGGCCGATCACCTCGGCGGTGGTGTGGAACGTGCCGGCGGCGACAGCGCGACGCTTCGTCGACGGCTTGGCCCCGACGTCGACCATGCGGGCCGACCCGGAGGCGTCGAGGTGGCTCAGCCGGGAGCCGCCGTCGCCTCCGGTGGGCATCGACGTCAGCGGTTGACGATGGTCTTCGACTGCACGAACGGCAGCTCGTCGACCGGAAGCGGGAACTCGGTGTCGCCGAACGGCGACAGCGCACCGGAGATGTGGGTCGCGAGTTCGGAGACGGCATGCTCGGCGGCGTCGCCGTTGTCGTCCTGCGGCCAGCCGTTGTCGACGTAGTGCTTCTTGCGGCCATCGGATTTCACGACTCGGCCGGTGCCGGCACCCGCTTCGCCGGGGGTGGATGTTTCAGCGCCAGATTTGTTTGCCACGTCGAGCATTGTGCCATGTCGTTCGGATGAACAAGTGCCGTGTCAGGGCAGGACGGCCGTGCGAGGGGCTATCGTCGTCGCAACACAGGTCACGCCACCAGGAGACGCCCATGGCCGCCCAGCCAGTCGAGGTCGCCGGCTACCCGGTGATCACGCGGTTGGGCAGCGGTGGAATGGGCACCGTCTATCTGGTCGAGAACCCCCAACTGCGTCGGCGCGAGGCCCTCAAGGTGATCTCGATCGCCGAGACCGTCGACGAGGAGTTCGCGCGGAGGTTCAGCCGCGAGGCGCAGACCGCGGCGGCGCTCGACCACCCCGCCATCGTGACGATCTATCACTACGGCGTCACCGACGGCGACCCCTGGTTCACGATGACCCACCTCGACGGGCGCGACCTCCGCCGCGCCTCGCTCCGCCCGGACGAGGTGGCGACCGTCGTCTCCCGGGTCGCCGACGCGCTCGACTACGCACACGAGCACGGCGTGATCCATCGCGACATCAAACCCGGCAACATCATGATCACGCGACGCGCGATGGACGACGCCCTCGACCGCGTGGTGGTGCTCGACTTCGGGATCGCGAAACTCACCACCGCCACCACGTTGACCGCGCCGTCGTCGTTCGTGGGGACCCTCGTCTACGCGGCGCCGGAGATCCTCGACGGCAAACCGGCGGGCCCCGCGTCGGATCAGTACGCCCTGGCCTGCACGGCCTACGAATTGCTCTCCGGCACAACCCCGTTCGACGCCGACACGCAGACGCGCCACATCGTCGCGAAGCTCACGACACGGCCGGCGCGGATCAGCACCCATCGACCCGGGCTCGCCGCGCTCGACCCCGTCTTCGACCGTGCACTCGCGCGCGGCCCGCTCGACCGGTATCCCACCTGCCGCGCGTTCGCCGCGGATCTGCACGCCGCGCTCGACCGGGCCGGCGCCGACGACCGACCACGCGCCCCCTCCCGGCGACGCAGGTCATCCCGCCGCGATCGCCGGCGGACCCGACCCTGGCCTGGGGCTCCACCCCCACGCCCGCCCTGGCACCTCCCACTCCCCCGCCCCCGACACCTCCGGCGCGGACAACGGCGCGCCGGCGCCGGTGGCCGCTCGCGCTGGCCGCGGTCGTCGCGGTCGCGGTCCTCGCGGCCGTGGTCGCCATCGGCGTCGTCACCCTCGGCGGCTCTGACGACGGGGCCACCACCGATGCCGGGTCGTCGCCCCTGGCGGCCACGGACGCCCAGGCGCAGCTCAGCGCCGGTCTCGGTACCACGTGTTCGATCCGCGACGGGACCGCGTACTGCTGGGGCGACAACGCCGCCGGCCAGATCGGCGACGGCACGACCGACACGCGCCAGACGCCCACGCGGGTCGCCGATCTCAGCGGCGTCACCGCCATCAGCACCGGTGGCCCCAACAGCTGCGCGATCGCCGAGGGCGTCGCCTACTGCTGGGGCAACAACGACTACGGGCAGGTCGGCGACGGCACGACCGACGCGCGCCTGACGCCGACCCGGGTCGCCGACCTCGCCGACGTCACCGCCATATCGACCGCCAACTGGGCCACCTGCGCGATCTCGGCGGGCGCGGCGTACTGCTGGGGCACCAACGACTTCGACCAGCTCGGCGACGGCTCCGCCGCCAATCAGTACCGACCGGTCCGCGTCGGCGGCCTCGACGACGTGACCGCGATCAGCGTCGGCGTGAACTTCGCCTGCGCCGTCGCCGCGGGCGACGCCTACTGCTGGGGACTCAACGACAACGGGCAGGTCGGCGACGGCACGACCACCAATCGGGCCAGCCCGACCCGGGTCGCCGACCTGGACGGCGCGACCTCGGTCTCCGCCGGCGCCGCCACCGCCTGCGCGGTCGCCGGGGCGAGCGCGTATTGCTGGGGCAACAACGACTTCGGGCAGCTCGGCGACGGCAGCACCTACGGGCGCCGCACGGCGACGCCGGTGACCGGCCTCGGCGAGGTCGAGTCCATCAGCACGGGCACGTCGAACACCACCTGCGCACTCGCCGGGGGCGTCGCGTACTGCTGGGGCGCCAACGCCTGGGGATCGGTCGGCGACGGCACGCTGACCGACCGTCCGGCGCCCACCCGCGTGAACGAATTGTCCGATGTGAGTGCGGTATCCGCCGGCGAGCGGACCTCGTGCGCGCTCGCGTCGTCGTACCTCTGGTGCTGGGGTTTCAACGCCACCGGGCAGCTCGGCGTCGGCGGCACCGACGACCGTCCGACCCCCACGCAGGTCACGTTCTGACGACGGTCCCGTCATCCGGTTGAAGGGTGCCCCGGGCCCCTCCGGTTTCGGTATCGTCCCTGCATACGTCTGCGAGAGCAGTCATTTGGAAACCCGTCGGGCGCCAAGTCCAGGAAGAGGTGACGCCGTGCCGTTGAGTCCCGGCACCCACATCGCCGGTTATCGCGTGGTCTCTCAGCTCGGCGCGGGCGGTATGGGCGAGGTGTACCTCGTCGAGAACCTGCAGTTGGAACGGCGCGAGGCCCTGAAGGTCATCTCCACGGCGGTCAGTGCGCAGCCCGGCTTCAACCAGCGCTTCACCAACGAAGCACGCACCACCGCGAAACTCGACCATCGCAGCATCATCACCATCCATCAGTATGGGATCTCCGACGGCTCGCCGTGGTTCTCGATGAGCTACGTCGACGGCAAGGACCTCACCGAGGAGCGCCTGACGCCGGCCGAGGTGTCCACGGTCGTCACCCAGGTCGCCGACGCCCTCGACTACGCGCACCGCCACCACGTGGTGCACCGCGACATCAAGCCCGCCAACATACTCGTCACGCGAGACCCGGCCACGAGCGTCGTCGAACGCGCCCTGGTGCTCGACTTCGGCATCGCCAAACTCGCCGGCTCGGCCAACCTGACCGGCACCCATTCCTTCATCGGGACGGTCGCCTTCTCGGCCCCGGAGACTCTCGAGGGCGCCGACGCCACGGCGCGGTCGGACCAGTACTCGCTGGCCTGCACCGCGTACGCCCTGCTCGCGGGACAGCCTCCCTTCGTGGGGCAGTCCGAGCCCTCGGTGATGCTTGGACACATCCAGCGTCCGGTCCCTCACATCGGCCAGCTGCGCGGCGACCTCGCCCACCTCGACCCGGTGTTCCAGCGCGCGTTGTCGAAGAACCCCGCGGCCCGCTACCCCGACTGCCGCAGCTTCGCGGCCGCGCTGAAGTCCGCTCTCGATTCGCCTGCGGCGCAGGGAAACACGATGGTCGCCGGTTCGGTGCCACCGCCCACCCTCGTCGGCGGCGGCACCGGCGGCCCGTCCGCCGGGCACCCCTCGGGACCCCAGCAGCACTTCGGCCCACCCCACGGCCAGTACACGCCTCCTCCGCAGGCGACGATGACCGGGCCGTCGGGGCCGCAGCCACTGATGAACAAACCGTCGGGACCGCAGCCGATGTACTCCTCGGCGCCCCACCTCTCGGGCCCGCACGCGCAACCCGGCCAGCCCCAACCCGGATACCCGGGCATGCCGCCGGTCCCGCCGGCAAAGAAGAAGCGGACCGGGCTGATCATCGCCGGCGTGCTCGGCGCCGTCCTGCTGCTCGTGGTCGCGGCCGTCGTCGGTCTGGCCGTCATCGGCAGCACCGTCGACGACCCGGAGAAGGCCACCGTCGCGCAGCCGGTGGTGACCACCAACTTCGGCAGCAGCTGTGCCGTGGTCACCGGCAGCGTGCACTGCTGGGGCGACAACGACACGGGTCAGCTCGGCGACGGCACCACGACGCCGCACACCCGCCCGGTCCCGGTGACCGGCGTCTCGAACGCCACCGCGGTCGCCACCGGCGGCTACCTCACCGGCGAGAACGCCTACGTCTCGACGGCCTGCGCGATCGCCGCCGGCGATGCCTTCTGCTGGGGTAACAACCACTACGGCGAAGTCGGCAACGGCACCAGCGGATCGACGGTGGACGCCGCGACGAAGGTCGGCACCATCTCCGACGTCAAGGCGATCTCCACCGGGTGGGGCACCACCTGCGCGGTCGCCGGCACCGACGCCTATTGCTGGGGCAACAACGAGTACGGCCAGCTCGGCACCGGCGGCGGCACCGACCCGGTGTCGGCCCCGACGAAGGTTCCCGGGCTCGGCGTCGTCACCGACATCGCGACCGCCTACGGCACCACCTGCGCCGTGTCGGACGGGTCGGCGTTCTGCTGGGGCGCCAACGACAACGGGCAGATCGGCGACGGAAGCACGACGGCACGCTCGGCGCCGGTCAAGGTCGGCACACTGACCGACGTCACCGACATCGCCATCGGCGGCTATCACGAGGCATCCGATGACGACGACCCGAACACCAACACCAGCACCTATTTCCAGACGACCTGCGCAGTCGCCGGCGGCGACGCCTGGTGCTGGGGCTCCAACGCCTACGGTCAGATCGGCGACGGCACCAGCGAGAC
Source organism: Gordonia sp. G4 (assembly GCF_057770005.1). Lineage (NCBI taxonomy): Bacteria > Bacillati > Actinomycetota > Actinomycetes > Mycobacteriales > Gordoniaceae > Gordonia > Gordonia sp. G4. Next base: position 2,868,129 of record NZ_CM173442.1, on the reverse strand, counting down.
CCGTCAGGCACCGGTCAAGGTCAGCAACCTGAGCGGGGTCTCGGCCATCTCCACCGACTGGGGCACCACCTGCGCGGTCTCCGACGACCGGGCCTTCTGCTGGGGCGACGACGACCGCAGCCAGCTCGGCTCCTCCGGCGGTTCGGTGAAGATCCCCCGCGAGGTCTCGACACTGACCGACGTCACGTCGATCTCGACCGGCAACGGGACGTCGTGCGCGATGTCGGCGGCGTCGGTGTACTGCTGGGGATTCAACAACGACGGTCAGATCGGCGACGGCTCCAGCGGCGACGGCGCGAACCGCACGACACCGACGAAGCTCACCATCTGACCTACGTCCCGGATCTAGGTCTCCCTGGACCCGATGAGCGCCTCGGACACGGTCCCGGCCGCCGTGCGCAGCGCCCCGACCGCACGGGTACGCAGGTCATCGTCGAATCGGGCCACCGGCCCCGAGATGCCGACCGCCATGGGCGTGGGAGCACCGGGGACCGCGACCGCCATGCCGCAGACCCCGACCTCGTGTTCTTGTTCGTCCGTGGCGACGCCGTCCGCGCGCACCTGCTCGACGGCGGCGAACACGCCGGACAGCGACGTCACACTCCACTCGGTGGCCGCGGTGAGCCCGGCCTGGGTGACGTGTTTGAGGATGCGCGCGTCGTCGAGTTCAGCGAGGACGGCCTTGCCCACCGCGGTGTTGTGCATCGTCACCCGACGGCCGACCTCGTTGTTGGTCCGCATGCTGTGCGGCGACGGGACCTGAGCCACGTAGATGACCATGTCCCCGTCGAGCACCGCGAGACTCGCGGTCTCGCTGAGCTCGCCGACCAGCGAGGCGAGGACGGGCGCGGCGACTGCGCCGAGCTGCCGATTGGCCACCTCACCGAGCCGGATGAGCCGGGGGCCCAGGGCATATGACCGATTCGGGAGTTGCCGGACGTAGCCGATCCCCACGAGCGTCCGCAGCAGCCGGTGAATGGTGGGGGGCGGCAGCGGCGATTCCGCCGACAGATGACTCAGGGAACACTCGCCGCCGGCGCGCCCGATGAGTTCGAGCAGCTCGAATGCCCGCTCGACGGACTGCACACCGCCCGAGTTCCCCGCCATCGCCACCTCCACAGTCCGACATCACGCTACGTTCCATCATGTGAAACCACAATCGGCATGCATTGCGCTCCAGGAGTGGTGGCAGGCACCCGATCTGCAGTAAACTCCGCCCTGCGGAATTCTTTTTCCACCAATCGTCATTAGGGGGCGCCTCGTGAGTGTGCAACCCGGCCGCCTCGGTGCGGCCTTCCTCGCCGAGGTCGAGGCCACCCTGGCACCGGCAGACGCCGTCCTGTCCGATCGGTATCCGGGCGACGACGGGAGCCGGCAGCCGGTCCACACGGTCTACGTCCCCGCCGACCGGTACTCAGCGGATCTGGCCCGGGACTGGGGACGGGCGGCGCTGGACACGGCTGCCGATCACGGCGGCCTCGCCGCCATCGCCCGCTCGACCGTCGCCCACACCGACTCGGCCGCATCCGCACTCGCGGACCTGGTGGAGGGCAAGCTGCGCACCGAGCCCGTCGAAGACCTCCGTATCGACTTCGAAGACGGCTACGGCGTCCGCTCCGACGACGAGGAGGACGCGGCGGTCGACGCCGCCGTCGCCGCGATCCGGGCGGCCGGCGACGCCTCGCCGCCGTTCCTCGGCATCCGTTTCAAGTGCTTCGAGGCCGATGTCCGAGCCCGCGGCCTGCGCACCCTCGACCTGTTCGTCGCCGGTCTGGCGGAGACCGGCGACCTCCCGGCGGGATTGACGCTGACGCTGCCCAAGGTCACCTCGACCGATCAGGTCGTCGCGATGGTCGGCGTCGCCCGCGAACTCGAGCGAGTTCACGGACTGCCCGACGGCCGTATCGGTTTCGAGATCCAGGTGGAGACCCCCCAGGCGGTCATGGGCGTCGACGGCACGGCGGCCGTCGCGCCGATGATCCACGCCGGCGAGGGTCGGGTGACCGCTCTGCACTACGGGACCTACGACTACTCGGCGTCCCTCGGTATCGCCGCGGCCTATCAGTCGATGGAACATCCGGCCGCCGACCACGCGAAGGCCGTGATGCAACTCGCGGCGGCGGGCACCGGCGTGCGGCTGTCGGACGGATCGACGAACATCCTCCCGGTCGGCGACCCAGATGCCGTCGAAGCCGGCTGGGCGTTGCACGCGCGGCTGGTCCGCCGCCATCTCGAACGCGGCTTCTACCAGGGTTGGGATCTACACCCCGCTCAACTGGTCACGCGCTTCCTGGCGACGTACGCCTTCTACCGTGACGGATTCGACTCCGCCGCAGTACGTTTGCGCAACTACGCGCATCGGATCGAGTCGTCGGTACTCGACGAGCCCGCGACGGCCCGCGCACTCGCCGGTTTCATCCGACGCGGCGAACTGTGCGGCGCGCTGACCGTCGACGAGGTCGAGACCACGACCGACCTGCCCATCGCGAAGGTGCGCGAGATCGCACTCCCCCACTCACAGAGGACAACCCGATGAACACGACGCCGTACTACACCCCCGCCGGTGGACTCCCGCCGCAGACCGACCTGCTGAGCGACCGCGCGGTCGTCACCGAGGCGTACACGGTGATCCCGCGCGGTGTGCTCCGTGACATCGTCACGTCGGTCTTCCCGGAGTGGACCGACACCCGCGCATGGGTGCTCAACCGACCGGTGCCCGGCGGTGCGCAGACCTTCGCGCAGACGATCGTCGAGGTCGCCCCGGGCGGCGGATCAGATGCGCCGGAACCACAGTCGGCGGTCGAGGGCTTCCTCTTCGTCACCGCCGGCGCGCTGACCGTGACGGTCGCGGGCGAGGACCACACACTGACCGACGGCGGATTCGGCTATCTGCCCGCAGGTACCCCGTGGTCGGCGCACAATCGCGGCGACGTCCCCGCATCCTTCCACTGGATTCGCAAGCGCTACGAGCCCATCGCGGGTCACGAGCCGTCGCCGCAGTTCGGCAACGAGCGCGACATCGAGCCCTCCCCGATGCCCGACACCGACGGCGCCTGGCGCACAACGAGAATGCTCGACCCGCAGGACCTCGCCTACGACATGCACGTCAACATCGTGACCTTCGAGCCGGGTGCGTCGATCCCGTTCGCCGAGACCCACGTCATGGAACACGGCCTCTACGTCCTGGAAGGCAAAGCCGTCTACCGGCTCAACGAGGACTGGGTGGAGGTCCAGGAGGGCGACTACATGTCCCTGCGCGCCTTCTGCCCGCAGGCCTGCTACGCCGGCGGGCCGTCGAACTTCCGGTACCTGCTCTACAAGGACGTGAATCGGCAGATCGTGCTCTGAGGGGCTGGCCAAGGCCCCTGTCGTACCGTGGACCCGATGCGTATCGCGGTGGTGGAGGACGACGACGGGGTCGGTGACGCCCTGGTCGACGCCCTGATCGAGGTCGGACACGAGCCCCGGCGAATGCGACGCGGTGCCGACCTCCTCCTCGGTCACCGCGGGTTCGACCTCGCCCTGCTGGACCTCGGCCTACCCGACGAGGACGGACTGACCGTGCTGCGCCGGTTGCGGACGGTCAGCGACATCCCGGTCGTGGTGCTCACCGCGCGACAGGACGAGCGGTCGGTCGTGCGGGCCCTCCGCGGCGGCGCCGACGACTACGTGGTCAAACCGGCGCGGCTCGGCGAGCTGATGGCGCGGCTGGAGGTGGCCGCCCGTCGGCGTGTGGCCGACGCGCCGGTCACCACGGAGCGACGGGTCACGACCGGCGACATCGTGGTCGACCTCGATGCGCGACTGGTCACCGTGGGCGGCGCCGAGGTGGCGCCGACCCCCAAGGAGTTCGAACTGCTCGCGCACCTGGTCACACGCCGCGGTGAGGCGGTGAGCCGCGAACAGTTGATGGATGCGATCTGGGGCGACGCCCACGTCGCGATCTCCCGTAGCCTCGACGTCCACATGACCGCACTCCGGGCGAAGCTCGGGAGGCCCGGCGTGATCGAGACGATCCGCGGGTACGGCTACCGCTGGGGTTCCTGAGCGATGTGGCGGCGTGTGCTGCTCGTGCTCGTCGCCTATTCGGCGATCGTGGTTCTCGGCTTGGCCATTCCTCTCGCGACGACGGTGAGTCGTGAACGGCTGCAACGGTTCACCGAGAGTCGTACCGCATCCGCAACCTATTTCGCCGACCTCGCCGATCGGGAACCGGAGACGCGGGGGCCAGAACTGCAGCGGGCCGTCGAACGCTACCGCGACCTCTATGGCGAAGGTGTCGTGGTCGTCGACCGGTTCGGTACTTCGCGGGCCGCGGCCGGGCTCACCGCCGACTCGCCGGAGGTCGCCGAGGCCGTGTCCGAGGCGTTGCGCAACCAGCGAACCCGGATCGCGTCGGGATTGACACCCTGGTCGCCCCCGTCGGCACTGGTGGCCATGCCGATCGGCACGGGCACCCAGGTCGACGGCGCGGTCGTCATCGCGGCGTCGACGTCGGAGGCCAGACGCGACGTCGCCCGGACCTGGTCGGTGATCGGCGGTGGCGCCATCGCGATGCTCGTGGTGGGGTCGGTGATCGCTGTTGCGCTGTCGCGCTGGACTGTTCGTCCGCTCACCGCCTTGACGACACGGGTGCGATCGCTGCGCGCGTCGGTCATCGACCGTGCTCCCGGAGCGAGCGAGCCGAGGCCGAGCGAGCCCCGCGATCACCGGGCCACCGGCCCGCCGGAGGTTCGCGAGCTGGCCCGCATCTTCGACGCGATGGCCGACGACGTCGAGACCGCCACAGCCGCCCAGCGCCGCCTGGTGGCCGACACCGCGCACGCACTTCGTAACCCCCTCGCAGCGGTCCGATTTCGTCTCGACACTCTCGGCCTCGGCCTGACCGGCCGAGCGCTCGAGTCGCATCAGAAGACGCTGGTGGAGATCGATCGGCTCGACCGCATCGTCGAGGACCTGCTGGTCCTGGCCACCGCCGAGGCGCGGCCCGCCGGCTCCGCCACCGGCGTCTGCGACGTCGGCGCCGTGCTGGTCGAGCGGCACGACTTCTGGGCGGGTGCGCTCACCGACGCCGGACTGTCGGCGTCGATCGCCCTGCCGTCGGGGCCCACCCGGACGACGATCGCGGCGCTCGACGAGGACGACCTCGTCCGCGCGATAGACGTCCTGCTGAGCAACGCGGTCAAATACGCCGGGCCGGCCGCAAACGTGGAGCTGGGGTGCCGGGCGGAGGAAGCGCGGATTCACATCTGGGTCGCCGACACCGGTCGTGGCGTGACGGAGGCCGAGTTGCCACGCGTGACGGAACGGTTCTTCCGTGCGTCGACCGGAGGCGGACCCGGCTCCGGACTCGGATTGTCCATCGCGCGGGCGCTGGTCGAGGGTGCCGGGGGCGAACTGACGGTGAGTGCCGGACGACCGGCGGGACTTCGGGTGGACCTCTGGATCCCGGCCGCGGACGTGGTGTCGAGTGCCGCGGCGGACGACGAGTCCTAAGGGAGTGTTAGGAAACCGCGATCGGCTTGGGTTGAGCCTGTGACTGCCTTCACAGTGTTAGGGGCACCGACGCCGGACCGGGTCGGGTGCACGTTCGACGATCTGGAGGACACCGATGACCGACTCGCCCACCCGGCACCCCGCGGACGCACGGAGCGCACCGCCGAGTTCGTCGCCCGCAGCCACCCGCCGCGCCGTGCTCAACACCTTGCGCGGGTCCTCCGGCAACCTCGTCGAGTGGTACGACGTCTACGTCTACACGGTGTTCGCGACGTACTTCGAGAGCCAGTTCTTCGATCCGGCCGACAAGAACTCGACCGTCTACGTGTACGCCATCTTCGCCGTCACCTTCCTGATGCGGCCGGTCGGCTCCTGGTTCTTCGGCCGGTACGCCGACCGTCGGGGCCGACGCGCGGCGCTGACCTTCAGCGTGTCGTTGATGGCCGCGTGCTCCCTGGCCATCGCGCTGACACCGGGGCGGGAGTCGATCGGCGTGTGGGCGGCGGTCATCCTGGTGCTCTGTCGATTGGTGCAGGGATTCGCCACCGGCGGTGAGTACGGCGCGTCGGCCACCTACATGTCGGAGGCGGCCACCCGCGAGCGACGCGGCTTCTTCTCGTCGTTCCAGTACGTGACGCTGATCGGCGGACACGTGCTGGCACAGCTGACCCTGCTCGTGATGCAGGTGTTCCTCGACAAGGACCAGATCTCCGACTTCGGTTGGCGCATCGCGTTCCTCATCGGCGGCGTGGCTGCCGTCGTCGTCTTCTGGCTGCGCCGCAGCATGGACGAGTCGCTTACCCCGGAGCAGTTGGAGGCCGTCCGCAGCGGGGCCGACTCCGAGTCCGGATCTATTCGTGAGCTCGTCCTGCACTACTGGCGCCCCCTGCTGGTCTGCTTCCTGGTCACCATCGGTGGCACCATCGCCTTCTACACCTACAGCGTCAACGCGCCGGCCATCGTCAAGACGGCGTACGAAGACCACGGTCGCACCGGGACCTGGATCAACCTCATCGGATTGGTGTTCCTGATGATGTTGCAGCCGATCGGCGGGATGATCAGCGACAAGGTCGGGCGCAAACCGGTCCTGATCTTCTTCGGCGTCGGCGGTGTCCTGTACACCTACGTCCTGATCACCTATCTGCCTCAGACCACCTCGGTGGCTGCGTCGTTGACCCTGCTCGCCGTCGGCTATGTGATCCTCACCGGCTACACGTCGATCAACGCGATCGTGAAGGCCGAACTCTTCCCGTCGCACGTGCGGGCCCTGGGAGTCGGTCTCGGTTATGCCCTCGCGAACTCCGCGTTCGGCGGCACCGCACCGTTGATCTACCAGGCGGCCAAGAACGGCGGCCACGTCCCGTGGTTCATCGCCTACGTCACGGCGGTGATCGCGGTGTCGCTGCTGGTCTATGTGTTCGTCCTGCGCAACAAGGCGGAGACGCCACTCGACCGCGAGCAGGGTCGGGCCTTCGTCGACGCCGAGGTCGTCGCGCGGCGGGCCTAAGGTGACACCATGTCGTTTGCGCTCGGGCCGGTGGATCGGCGGACCGTGCTCCGCGGGGGTTGTGGCCTGGGTGCGCTGATTCTCCTGTCCGCCTGCGGAACCGAGCGCGGCGCGCCGGTCCGGCTCGCGGCGGGAGAGTCCGGGGGTTTCTTCTGGGAGTTCGCCGGCCTCCTCGCGGCGGCGGCCGACCGATCCGGCGCGCCGCCGGTCCGCCCTCGGCAGTCCGGCGGCTCCGCCGAGAACCTCGATGCGCTGGCGGACGGTTCCGCGGAACTCGCCCTCAGCCTCAGCGACACGGCCGTCGAGCGCGCCGATCCACGGCTCACAGCTCTCGGGTGCGTGTACGAGAACTACTTCCAGGTGGCGGTCCGCGCCGATGCACCCATCGCGACGGTCGCCGACCTGCGCGGGCGGGTGGTCAGTGTCGGAGCGCCCGGTTCCGGCGCCGCGGGACTCTCCGAGCGGGTTCTCGCCGCAGCCGGTCTCGCACCCGACAGCGACATCCGGCCGGTCCGGCAGACGATGCGCGATGCCGGCGCCGCGCTCGCCTCGGGAGCGGTCGATGCCGTCATGTGGGCGGGCGGTCTGCCGACCCCGGCCTTCACCGACCCGCGCGTACCGATCGCCCTGCTCGATCTCGGCGGCGTGGTGGCGGCCCTGCGACGACGGTTCGGACCCGCGTACGAGCCCGTGCGCATCCCGGCCGACATCTACGGCCGGCATCCGGCGGTCACCACCGTCGGGGTCGCCAACCTCCTGCTCGCTCGCCGAGACGTGCCGGACGCGACCGCCGCGGCGATCGTCGACCTGCTGCTCGACGAGTCCGCGCACCTCGTGCCGGCTCAGGCGATCGGCAGTCAGTTCCTCGACGCACAATCGTTGATCCTCACCGGATCCGTCCCCCTGCACCCGGGTGCCGCGGAAGAGTACCGCCGTCGGCACGGCTGAGCCGCCGGCCTGTTCACACATTAGGGTGAGCGCATGAAGCAGGTGGCATCCCGTCGCGCCGAGTTCGTTGCCGGACTGTTCGTGGTCACGCTGATCGCCGCCGGTTGCGGCACCTCAGACACCGACGACTCGTCCTCCAGCGCGTCGGCGACCACCGTTGTCGCGGAGGATGCGGCACCCACGCCCACCGAGACGACGGTGATGGGTGAGGACGACGTCGAGGTGACCCTCACCGGCCCGCTCGCCGTCAAGTACGGCTCGGCGACGGAGGCACAGCGGGCAGCCCTGGGCAAACCGCTGACCGGGGATCACAACGCCGGAACCCGCGAGAGTGGCGTTGTGTACCAACAGTTTCGCGGCGGAGTGATCATCGCGAAGAACAGCAACCCCGCAACGCCCGGGTACATCGTCACCTCCGGCAAGATCCGCGACGCATGGAACACCGAGCGCGCACCGGACGGCACACCGCTACTCACCGGCACCAACGGCTCGGCCGGGCCTCTCGGCGTGCCCACGAGCGACGTGACAGTCGACGGTGACCTCGAGGTGGTGACCTTCGAACACGGCGAGATCTCCGAGAACACGACGACCGGTGAGGTGACCGTCACGGTCAACGGCAAGACCGTGCCGTCGGGCCTGAAGTAAACCCTGCCCGACACTGGCACTCACGCCGCCGCGTCCACAACCTGGTCCCGGCGAGAACTGTTGCGTTCCTCCCATTCCCATACCGCGTAGAGCACCTCGGTGGTGTACCCCAGATCCATCCGACCCCCACCGACCGGGACCGTCGCGTTGATCCCTATTCCAGGGTTCGGTTGCCACCCAGCCGGTCTCACAGTCGGTGGCGCCACCGCGATCTCGCCACCGTCCGGGCGGTGAAACGTGAACCGCTGCTCACCGTGCGCAGTGATCGAGAACTCACCCCGATGCAACGACCGATGACACGACCCGCACAACAAGATCAAATTGTCCGGATCCGTCCGCCCACCCACCGACCACCACCGCACATGATCAGCATGCAGATGACGCGTCCGACCACACCCCGGCATCTGACAACACCGATCCCGCACAAACAACGCCCGCACCAACGCCTTGTTCGGCGCACGCCGACGACGCCCCACACCCAACAACGCCAGCTTCCCCGGCTGCCCGGGAACCCTGCGACTCACCACATCTCGAATCGACGCACCGCACCGAGCCTCGGCCACCTCGACCCCAGACAACGCCGGACCATCATCGAGATGAGCGGACTCCACACCCTCACCGGCATGAATGAGGATTCCCGCACCCGGCGCAACATCGGGCATCGCGATCCCGTCATGCACCATGCCGGCCATCACCACCACCGCCGGCGCCACATTCGACGGCACCTGCCGCCACAGATCCCGACGCCGCGACGCAACGACCTCCACACCATTCACAACCGAGTCCGATTCGGTGTTCCGCGGAACACTCGCAGCTGTAGGGAGATCCGGATCGCCGCAGGTCCGGGTGCGTTCATACTCCGCGCGCACCGCACCGGCCAGAAACCGCGCCCCATCCAACGGACTCAACCTCAACGACACCGACAACGACCCGTCAGCATTCCATTTCCACCGTCCCGACGACTCCACCGGCGGGGCACTGCCCTCGGCGACACCGCGGTTGCGGTCGATGTGCCCCATCGCCCGCACCGCCCGATCCAACTGGCTCGCCGTGCACGACAGCGCCACATTCACCAACTCCCGCTCACGCTCCGGCGTGGCCACCCGCGTCAACGCCCGCACCTTCGAATACGACAACCGACCTTCGCCAAAAGCCTTGCGGATCACCGGCAACTCTCGTATCGCCTTTGCGACTCTCAGGTACTCATGCGCCGTTCGCGGTGCAATGCCGGCCTTCCACGACAACCAATGCGCGAGTGAATGAATCCCCGGCCCCCGCCACGACTCCCGCTCATCCAATTCCCCCACCAGTTCAAGGAAACCCGCTGTCAGCACCGTGATCTGCGCGGCATACCCCAACACCCTCGCCTCGAGAACCTCATCAGACAACGACCCGGGATCCGCACCGTCGAACATCGACGCAACGTCCCCAAGAGAACGAAAGCACTGACCCCCAACGCAACCCCCAGATCCGACCGACAGGAACAGGAGAAATGTATCGTCCAGCACCGACAATGCTCAGGCCTCAACCCGAGGTCACGAGTGTTCCGCGGAACACTACAGCGCCGGCGCCAAGCTCCCCTGCCGAGCGACTTTCGGTTCGATGACCTCGGTCGCGTAGTTCTTCCCCCACTCGTTGAGTGCCGACACGAACGGGCCCAGCGCCTGCCCCTGTTCGGTGAGCGAGTACTCGACCCTGGGCGGGACCTCCGGGAAGGCGGTGCGCTGCACGATGCCGTCGCTCTCGAGTTCACGAAGCTGGCGGGTGAGCACTCGGGGCGTCACCGGACCGACCGCACGCCCCAGAGCGCCGTACCTCATCGGCCCCTCGAGGAGGTTCTTGACGATGGTCATCTTCCAGGAGCCGCCGAGAACGGCGACGCTCACTTCGACCGGACACACCTCGTAGGCACGTCGAACCGGGTCCCGCAGGGTGGGCTCGCCCTCACTGTCCATCGTCGACCTCCCGAAGGCTTTCTCGTGGACATTCTCGTCCATATGGACAATATTGTGCATACTACCGCCGATGCACGTAGTGCGTTAGACAGAAGTCATGCACAGTTCCGTCGATCGACGCGAGAGCGCTTCTGCAAACCGCGACTTCGCACGTTTCACGTCCCCGACAATCCGGGCGTGGCTGGGCTCGATCGCGGTCCTGGCGACGCCGGCGACCGCCTCCCTGTACGGCCTCGGCACTGTGCCCGGGTGGGTCGGGACGGGCTGCGCCGGAGCGGTCCTGACGCTCACCCATCTCGGGCTGCAGTGCCAGGCCGCGATACTCGTCTTGCGGGACGGTCGATGGCTCCCGGCCGTGCTGGCCGCGGCACTCTGCGCCACGACGCTGACCGCGCTCTATCTGTTGGCGTTCCAGCACGCCGCGGGGTGGTATCTGCTGCTCATCGGTGTGGTGGCGGTGGCCGCGTACTCCGCCACCGTCGGCCCGCGCGCATGAGGCTTCCCCGTGGCAATCCGTATCGCCTACCGCGCCGAACGTCATACCGAGAGACACACCGAAGGCACCGGCGAAGCCAACTGCCGTAGCCGCACAGGCGAATCTCGATGCGCTGCCATCTCACCGATGGGCGATGTCGAGCGGACAGGGAGCGCTACATGAAGGCAGACAGGTTCGAACCGGTGGTCGTCGACGATGACCACGACGCCTCCTCAGCAGGTCGCGCACTGGCGGTGATCTCCACGAAGCGCGATCAGCTCGTCATCCTGACCTCTCACGGCAGCATCGATCTGCTCACCGTTCCGCGGTTGGGCGCAGCCGTTCTGGAAGCGGTGAGCGAGCAACCCCGCGGACTGATCATCGATCTCACCGCCACCGACTTCCTCGCATCCTCCGGCATCGCTGCGCTCCTCGCCGCGCGCGCGGCCGTCACCCCGAGCGGCCGGTTCGGCGTCGTTGCCGAACATCCCGCGGTCACGCGGCCATTGCGGCTGTCCGGGCTCGATCAGACACTCGGCCTCTACCCCTCGATGGCGGACGCCTTCACGGCGATGACCCAGGACTGACAAGGCGTCGCGCTCACTCCTCACTCAAGAACTGCACGATCACCGCATTCACCGCCTGAGGCGCCTCGATCGGGATGAGGTGCGTCCCGGGGATCACGGCCAACCGGGCTCCCGGTATGGCGGCGGCGACGTCGCGGCTGTGCTCGAGAGTCACCTCGTCTCGATCGCCCTGCATCACCAGCGTCGGTGCGGTGATCGCCGCCAGATCGCCGAGATCGATCTCGGGCTCGGAGTTGATCATCGCCATCGTCTTGTCGAACACGACCTGGAAATGGTCCGCCCCGTCCGGGGATTCGGACGCGTACTCCGCCGCGAAGAAACCCATCAGCTCGTCGTCGGCGGTGTCGAGTGCATCGAGAATGCCACCGACGGCACGCCCTGAACTGTTGTAGTACTGACCGATCAGGACCAGATGACGGACCAGATCGGGCCGGCGCAGCGCCACCAGCACGCCGACGACCGCACCATCACTCCACCCGACGATCTCGGCGGGGCCGTCGACGACCTCGTCGAGATACGCGATCGTCTCCTCGGCCATGTCCGCATAGTGGAACTCGTCCATCACGTCCGGGCTGTGGCCATGGCCGTGCCGCTCCGGAGAGAACACCTTCCACCCCGCCTCGACGAGGGCAGGCACCTGCCCGCCCCACGACGACGCGCCGGAGAAGGCGCCGTGCAGCAGGACGACGGGTCGACCGTCCCCCTGGATCTCATGCCAGACACGGGTTTTCGGCTGTGGATGACTGATGGTCGTGTACTCGCGAATCGGAGAGGTCACCCGGTCAGAGTACGGGCACATCCGGTGCGTCACCGATGAGAAACCGGCGTCGGGCGGGTCAGCCCCGATGAGTGCTCACACCACGAGAGGGAGTCCCATGCCCACCGACACCACCCAGTCGCGATCGATATCGGCGGCCGCCGATCACATGCTCGCAATGACCGCCACGATCGCCGACACCGACCTGGACCGCCCGACACCATGTCCCGGCATGGACCTCGCCGCGCTGCTGGCCCATGTCGACGGCCTGTCGCAGGCGTTCGCGGCCGCGGCGCGCAAGGACTTCGGCCCGTTGACCTCCACGCCGCCGGACCCGGGCCAGAACCAAAGCCACCTGCCGGCCGAGTGGCGAGACGACCTGCGCCATCACGTGCACGACCTCGCGAAGTCATGGGACGACCCGGACGCCTGGGAGGGCATGACCCAGGCCGGCGGCGTCGAATTGCCCGCCGAGATCATGGGACGGGTCGCCCTGTCGGAACTGGTGCTACACGGCTGGGACGTCGCACACGCCGCGGGCGTCCGGTTCGACGTCCCCGATGAGATCCTCCAGGTCGTCTTCGACCTCCACCACCCACCCCAGCCGCAGGACGAGCGCGAGGGCATGTTCGGACCGGTGGTCCAGGTGCCCGACGACGCACCTCTCGTCGACCGGCTCGCCGGCCTGACCGGCCGGGATCCGCGGTGGCCGCAGGAAACTCCGCAGCGCTAGCGGTTGAACGGCCAGCCGGTGATCTTCTTCTCCCGCGGCGGGGCATAGGTCCGGACCTTCGACGTCGAGAGTCCCATCCGGACAAGCCCTTCGGCGATGGTGACGGCCGACCGGACGCCGTCGACGATCGGGACCCCGGTCGCCTCGCGAACCTGCTCCTCGAGCTCTGCCATCCCGCCACACCCGAGGCAGATCACCTCGGCGTGGTCGTCGACGACGGCACGGGTGGACTGTTCCACGATCGCCTTGACCGCCCTGTCGGGGTCCGACTCGAGTTCCAGCACACCGAGACCCGACGCCCGGACCGAGGCGCAGCGCTGGTCGAGGCCGGCGAGCTTGAGCCGGTCCTCGATGAGTGGGACCGTCCGGTCCAGCGTCGTCACGACCGAGAACCGGTGTCCCAGGTACATCGCCGTCGACGCCGCGGCTTCGGTGATGTCGACGACGGGGACCTCGAGGAGTTCCTGTAGTCCTTCCCGCCCGTGTTCGCCGTAACCCGCCTGGATCACGGCGTCATACGGGTCGGGATACGCGAGGACCGCGTCCATCACGGCGAGGGCGGCGAGGTAGGACTCGAAGTTGCCCTCGCACGAGTCGGCGCCGAAACGCGGTGTGATGCCGACGATCTCGGTCCCCGGCGAGGCGACCGAACGCGCCGAGTCGACAATGGCCTCGGTCATCGACACGGTGGTGTTGACGTTGGCGACGAGGATGCGCACGGTGATGTCCTCCTTCAGCGATCAGTGGGTGCTGGCGACGGAGATCGGCTCCCCCGACACCTCGGCGAACGGTCCACGACGGTCGGCGACCGCCAGGTAGACGACCGCGCCGAGACCGGCGCCGATGAACCAGGAGAACTCCGAGACCACCTCGAAGGCCGGAACAAAGGCCATCACCAGGGCGATGGCGGCGGTCGGTACCAGTGCGGCGATCGCCCGCGGGTTCACACCGTTGCGGTAATGGTAGGCGCCGTCCGGCGCTTCGGTGAACAACGCGGGCACGTCGATCCGCGAGCGGCGGACGAGCCAGTAGTCGGCCATCACGATGCCGAACAGCGGGCCGAGCAGTGCCCCGAGTCCGCCGAGGAAGTAGTTGATCACCGCGGGTGAGTTGTAGAGGTTCCACGGCAGGATGACCAGTCCGATGATCGCGGCGACGAGCGCTGCGCGCCGGAAGTCGAGATGACGCGGGAACAGATTGGACAGCGCGTAGATCGGCGCGACGAAGTTGGCCATGAGGTTCACCGCGACGGTGAGGATCAGCAGGGCCAGGCAGGCCAGCACCAAGAGGAAGGTGTTGGGGACGGTCTGGACGATGTCCGACGGCGACTCGATGACCGTGCCGTTGATCCGGAACTGCGCACCGGCCAGGACGATCACGATGCCGCCGAAGAGCAGCATGTTGAGCGGGATACCCCAGAAGTTGCCGCGCACGATGGCTTTTCGCGATTCCGCGTTGCGCGTGAAATCGCAGAAGTTGAGGACGAAGGTGCCGTAGATCGCGACCCAGAGGCTGGCTCCGCCGATGATCTGGAGCCACATGTCCACACCGGTCAGTGAGTCGGGCGTCGACCACGCGATGGTCCAGTCGGCGTTGCCGAGCATCCAGATGGCCAGCGCCACCATCGTGATCAGGATGACCGGGCCGGCGAAGGCCTCGTAGCGACGGATCATCTCCATGCCGTAGCTGACGATGATCACCTGGATCACCCACAGCGACACGAAGGAGATCCAGCCCAGGGTCGAGAGCCCGAGGAAGCGGTTGGTGTCCAGGTCGGCGGCCCCCGGGAACAGTGCGACGAGCATGATCCGGAGCACGACGGACGCGAGGTAGGTCTGGATGCCGAACCATGCGATCGCCACACCGCCACGGATGAGGGCGGGGATCTGGGCTCCGCGGATGCCGAACGAGATGCGGCTCATGACCGGGAAGGGCACGCCGGTCTTCTCGCCCATGAACCCGGAGAGATTCAGCAGCAGGAAGAGGAAGACGCCGCCCAGCACGAGCGCCGTCAGGATCTGCCACCCGCCGAGCCCGAGCGCGAAGAGTCCGATGGCGAAGGCGTAGTTGCCGAGGCTGTGGACGTCGTTGGCCCACAGGGTGAAGATGTTGTAGCTGCTCCAGCGACGGCCGACGCGGCTCGTGGGCGCCAGGTCGTCGTTGTAGAGCTTCGGGCTCAACCCGTCCGGGACGGCTCCGGTGACACCGGAGGCGTTCTCACCGACGGGAATCGTGTGCTGCTCAGTGCTCATCTCTGCACTTTCGGTCGGACGGTCGACGATGACCGCGCTCCTACACTCGCGGAGTTCCGTGATGTGGAATGAAGATTCCGCGTTCGAGACAGTTAGCCTGACGATCGAGGGCGTTGTCAATAGCACGACACCGCGCTACTCGCGAGTTGAGTTCCGAAATGACAGCAGTTCATTCCATGATGAGGAATAACCTGGGTTAGTCTCTGGATCGACCCAGGATACGGCGACCAGCAAGGAGTCCCGCCCCATGACCGCAGCACCCGATGCCCCGGCCCCCTTCTCAGACACACCGTTCGACCTGGTCGTGCGGGGTGAGCAGACGCTGACCACGGCCGGCATCGTGGCCCGCGAGATCGGGATCCGCGACGGTCGGGTCGTCGCCATCGAGCCGCTCGGAAGCGGACTCGAGGGCACCGAGATCGTCGAGCTGGCCGACGATCAGGTGATGATCCCCGGGCTGGTGGACACACACGTGCACGTCAACGAGCCCGGCCGCACCGAGTGGGAGGGTTTCGACTCGGCCACCCGCGCGGCCGCCGCCGGCGGCGTCACCACCCTCATCGACATGCCGCTCAACTCGATCCCGCCGACGGTCAACGTCGACGCCCTGGCCGAGAAGCGCGCTGCCGCGCAGGGGAAGACCCACATCGACGTAGGCTTCTGGGGTGGGGCCATCCCCGGCAACGAGAAAGACCTGCGCGGCCTGCACGACGCGGGTGTGTTCGGGTTCAAGTGCTTCCTCCTGCACTCCGGAGTGGACGAGTTCCCGCACCTGACGGCCGACGAGATGGAAGCCGACATGGCCACGCTCGCCGAGTTCGACTCGCTGATGATCGTCCACGCCGAGGATTCCCGGGCCATCGACAAGGCACCGTCACCCGAAGGTGACGAGTACCAGCGATTCCTCGCATCGCGGCCGCGCGGCGCCGAGAATCTCGCGATCGCCGAAGTGATCGAGCGCGCACGCTGGACCGGGGTCCGCGCCCACGTGCTCCACCTGTCGTCCTCGGATGCCCTGCCGATGCTCGCCAGCGCGAAGCGCGACGGTGTGAAGATCACCGTCGAGACCTGCCCGCACTACCTGACCCTGCTCGCCGAGGAGGTGCCCAACGGCGCGACGGCCTTCAAGTGCTGCCCGCCGATCCGCGAAGCCGGCAACCGCGAACTGCTGTGGGAGGGACTGCTCGACGGCACGATCGACTGCATCGTCTCCGACCACTCGCCGTCGACCGTCGATCTCAAGGATCCCGAGAACGGCGACTTCGGGGTCGCGTGGGGTGGAGTCGCGTCGTTGCAGCTCGGACTGTCGCTCATCTGGTCGGAGGCCAAGAAGCGCGGCATCGACCTGCCGCAGGTGATCGAGTGGATGGCGTCGCGGCCGGCGGATCTCGCCGGTTTGCCGACCAAGGGTCGCATCGCTCTGGGGTGCGACGCCGACTTCGCGATCTTCGAGCCTGAGTCCGCGCAGATCGTCGACGTCAACCGGCTCCACCACAAGAACCCGGTCAGCCCGTACGACGGTCGGGCACTCGCCGGTGTGGTCAAGGGAACCTGGGTGCGCGGTCAGCGGGTGGACTTCGAGACCGCCCGCGGGCGGATGCTCCGCCGCGGCGACGTCTGACCTCCCCCCTGCTGCCTGAGCCCCACCCCTGCTGCCTGAGCCCCGTCGAAGGCCGCCGGTAAGCTCGATCGAATGAGTTCGGATGACCAGCACACCGGCCTGGCCGATGAGTTGGCCGCGCGTTCCGACGACGCGCTGACCGAGCTCCTCCTCGAACGCCCCGACCTCGCCTCGCCGACGCCGTCGGGCACCCGCGTGCTCGCCCAGCGGGCGTTGTCGGCGGCGTCGCTGTCCCTGGCGGGCGAGGACCTCGACGTTCTCGCGGTCGCGGTGCTCGAGGAGATCATCGCCCGCCACAGCCGCAGTACCGGGAAGGCCAGACGCCCGTCGGTCGCGACGGTGGTCAAGGCCCTGTCCGGGCGTGCCGATGCCGACGCCGTCCGCGCCCGCATCGATCTCCTCCGGCGCCGCGCGATTCTCTGGGGTGAGGACGCCGCCCTGCACTCGGGCGAGCACGTCGCATCCGCGATGCCCTGGAAAGGCAGGCATCTCACCGGACCTCTCGTCGGCCGTTCCGGCGAGGAGATCGCCGAGATGATCGCCGGTCTCGACGAGCGTCCGCTCGGCCTGCTGCAGACCCTCGCACGCGGACCGGCCCTCGGCCGGAGTCGCGACGCGGCACCCGACGCCGACCCGGAGTCCCCGGTCGCGCGCCTCATCTCGTCGGGACTGCTGGCCCGCGTCGACGACCAGACGGTCGAGCTTCCGCCGATGGTGGGCGCCGTCCTCCGTGACGAACCCGCTTGGCGCACCGATGTTCTCACGCCACCGCCGCTGCACGATCCCGGTGCGAAGCCGCGTTTCGGGGCCAAGGCGGTCGACGCTGCGGCCGGCGGCGAGGCACTCGAGCTCATCCGTCACCTCACCCAGTTGATCACGATCCTCGGGGCGACGCCGGCGGCGGTGCTGCGTTCCGGCGCTCTCGGCGTCCGCGAATTGCGACGCCTGGCAAAGCTGACCGGTCTCGAGACGCAGCGGGTCGCGTTCCTGATCGAACTCGCCGCCTACCTGCGGCTCATCGACGCAGGCTTCCCGGAACCCGCGCCGCCCAACGATTCCGGTGAGCAGTCGTTCGCGCCCACCTCCACCGCCGACACCTGGCTGCACCAGCCGCGGGAGCGTCAGTGGCTCGCACTGGCCGATGCGTGGATGCACATGCCGCGCCGAGCCTGGCAGGTCGGCGAACCCGACCGGGACGGCAACGCGCTGCCCACCCTGGCCGCCGACCTGCACGACGCCTACGCGCCGGTGCAGCGGCAGCTGATCCTGTCCACACTCGCCCACGCGGGTACCGCGGTGGGCGTGCCGGCCGACACCGTCCTCGCCAACCTCCACTGGCACCGGCCCCGCCAGATCCGCCGTTTCAGTCGCCGCGTCGTCGGTGAGACACTGCGTGAGGCAAGGGAGTTGGGCCTTGTCGCGCACGATGCCCTGACCACGGTCGGCCGCGCGTACACCGTCGAGGAATCGCCGGACTCCGACCCCGCCGACGTCGATGCCGCGGTGCTCGCCGCGATGCGCAAGGCTCTGCCCGAGCCGGTGGACCACTTCCTGACGCAGGCCGATCTGACGTTGACCGTCCCCGGCCCGATGACGTCGGAACTCGCCGAACAGGTCGAGCTCGTCGCCGACCTCGAGTCCGGCGGTGCGGCGTCGGTCTACCGGGTCTCGCCGGAGAGCGTGCGCCGGGCCCTGGACGCGGGCCGCAGCAGCAACGAACTGCTGTCGATGTTCACGACGCACTCGAGAACCCCGGTGCCACAGTCGCTCACGTATCTCATCGAGGACGTCGCCCGCAGACACGGCCAGTTGCGCGTGGGCGTGGCGTCGGCGTTCATCCGTTGCGAGGATCCGACGGTGCTGGCCGCGGTGTTGCGCAGTGCGGCCGCCGAGCCGCTCGCTCTACGCGCACTGGCGCCGACGGTGGCGGTCTCGCCGTCGGAGGTCCGTGACGTCATCGACCAGTTGCGGGCGGCGGGATTCGCTCCGGCAGGCGAGGATTCGTCGGGCGCCCTGGTCGATCTGCGCGAGCGGGGCAGCCGGGTCACGGTGTCGCGGGCGCGGCGTCAGAGCCAACCGCGACGCAACGCGCCGTCGGAGGCGCAGCTGCGGTCGGTGGTCACCCGCATCCGCTCGACCGACCGCGCGGCGGCGGCGACCCCGGTTCGCGGCGCGGCCTCGACGACCCCGGTCCGGGCCACGGGCGGGGGCGAATCCGCCACCGCGCTCATCCAGCTCGCCCTGCGCGCCAACCGCAGGCTGCGCGTGGGGTACGTCGACGCGCAGGGTTCGGCGAGCCGGCACGTGGTGACGCCGAAGATCCTCGGCGCGGGCCAGCTGGTGGCCGTCGAGGAGGGCAGCGACGACGAGCAGCGATTCTCGCTGCACCGGCTCACCAGTGTCGAGCTCCTCGACGCCTGAATCCGGCCGATAGAGACGTCCTGTGACAGACGTCTCATCCTTGGTAAGCTCGGGTATGACCGCGGCACGCGACCTCCCCGCAGGTGACCATCTCGACGGCTCTGTCGCCGACACCTATCAGCACGACCTCGTCACCCGGATGAAACCCTCGCGCAAGCGTCCCCGGGTGACGCGACCGGCCGATCTGGTCACCGCCATCGGGCCATCGCTCGCCGGCGCCAACGTGATCATGCAGCTGGCCAACCCGAAGGTCGGTTACGGCGTCCACGAGAGCCGGGTGCCGTCGGGCAACGCGATCAAGCGGCCCATCAAACGCGGGCGGACCACCGGGACGTTCCTCGCCGTCGCACTGATGGGCACCGACGACGACAAGGCCTACATCCACGACGCCGTCGGTCGCGTCCACGACCAGGTGTACTCGACCGCGACGAGTCCCGTGCGCTACAGCGGGAACGACTCGCGTCTGCAGCTGTGGGTCGCGGTGTGCCTGCTCAAATACTTCATCGACCAGTACGAACTGCTCTACGGCCCCTTGAGTGCCGAGGAGAAGGAGATGGTGCTCACCCAGGCGCACCCGCTGGGCACCGCACTCAACGTGCCCCGCGAGAGATGGCCGGCGACCTACGACGACCTCCTCGTCTACTGGAACGCCGAACTGGCCTCGCTGCGGATCGACGACCCGGTCCGGGACGAGCTGCGCAGCCTCGCCGACCTGTCGTTCCTGGAGTACCGCGTGGGCCCGCTCGGCACGCTCGCTCACATCACGCTCGGATCGTCGCTCGCCTACGCGATCAAGGCCGGTCTCCCGCCGGAGTTCCGCGAGATGATGCGGTGGCGGTGGACCGAACGCGACGAGCGCCGGTACCAGCGGGCGCTCGCCGGATTCCGTCTCGTGGACCCCCTGGTGGCGCCCGTGCTGCGCGGGATCTTCCGGCTCAACCTGGTGGACCTGCGGATTCGACGCAAGCTCGGAATCCCCGTGTTCTGACCCACATCGTGCCCCGTCGCTGACAACCGTCGGTGCTTTCTGGACAATGGACCGGGTGACCGACGGACCCCTGATCGTGCAATCCGACAAGACGCTGCTGCTCGAGGTGGATCACCCCGACGCCGCGGCGGCCCGCGCGGCGATCGCACCCTTTGCCGAACTCGAACGTGCCCCCGAGCACGTCCACACCTACCGGGTCACCCCGCTCGCGCTGTGGAACGCCCGCGCCGCAGGTCACGACGCCGAACAGGTCGTCGACGCCCTCGTGACGTACTCGCGCTACGCGGTGCCCCAGCCGCTGCTGATGGACGTCGTGGACACCATGGGGCGGTTCGGCCGGCTCCAGCTGGTGAAGCACCCGGCGCACGGCCTCACCCTCGTCAGCTTCGACCAGGCTGTCCTGATCGAGGTGATGCGCAACAAGAAGGTGGCACCGATGCTGGGCGCGCGCATCGACGACGACACCGTCATCGTGCATCCGTCGGAGCGTGGTCGCCTCAAGCAGGTGCTGCTGAAGGTGGGGTGGCCCGCCGAGGACCTGGCCGGGTACGTCGACGGCGAGGCGCACGCCATCGAGCTCGCCCAGGACGACTGGCAACTGCGCGATTACCAGGAGATGGCTGCCGACTCGTTCTGGGCCGGCGGCTCCGGCGTGGTGGTTCTCCCCTGCGGGGCGGGCAAGACGATGGTCGGCGCCGCGGCGATGGCCAAGGCCGGCGCGACGACGCTGATCCTGGTGACCAACACGGTCGCCGGGCGGCAGTGGAAACGCGAACTGATCGCGCGGACGACGCTCACCGAGGAAGAGATCGGCGAGTACTCGGGCGAGCGCAAGGAAATCCGACCGGTCACGATCGCGACGTATCAGGTGATGACGCGGAAGTCGAAGGGCGAGTACCGCAATCTCGACCTGTTCGATTCGCGCGACTGGGGCCTGATCATCTACGACGAGGTCCACCTGCTCCCCGCTCCCGTCTTCCGGATGACGGCCGACCTGCAGTCGCGCCGTCGACTCGGTCTCACCGCGACCCTGGTCCGCGAGGACGGCCGTGAGGGCGACGTCTTCAGCCTCATCGGTCCCAAGCGCTACGACGCACCGTGGAAGGACATCGAGGCGCAGGGCTGGATCGCCCCGGCCGACTGCGTCGAGGTGCGCGTGACCCTGACCGACGAGGAGCGTCTGCAGTACGCGGTCGCCGAGCCCGAGGAGAAGTACAAGCTCTGCTCGACGGCCCACACCAAGGTCAACGTGGTCAAGGCGATCCTCGACAAGCACCAGGGCCAGCAGACCCTGATCATCGGTGCCTACATCGATCAGTTGGAAGAGCTCGGTCGCGAGCTCGACTCTCCGGTGATCCAGGGTTCGACCAAGAACAAGGAACGCGAGGTGCTGTTCGACCGGTTCCGTTCCGGCGAGTTGCAGACCCTCGTGGTGTCGAAGGTGGCGAACTTCTCCATCGACCTCCCCGAGGCGTCGGTCGCGGTGCAGGTGTCGGGGACCTTCGGCTCACGTCAGGAAGAGGCACAGCGCCTCGGCCGGCTGCTGCGTCCGAAACGCGATGGCGGACAGGCGCACTTCTACTCCGTGGTCTCCCGCGACACCCTCGACGCCGACTACGCGGCCCACCGCCAGCGGTTCCTCGCCGAGCAGGGTTACGCCTACCGCATCACCGACGCCGACGACCTCCTCGGCCCGACGATCGGTGACACGACGTCCGCGGACTGAGCCCCCCGCTCCTCACGTCTCGACGAGGCAGTACCCGATCGACTCCGGCTCGTAGAAGACCCATTTGGTCTCGTCGCCGGAGCAGGTCACCGAGGCGTCCGAGCGCGTGGTGACACGGGCGAGGACCGTCTGCGCCGTCGCGGCGCTCGCGCACGGGGCTTCCCGATAGTCGGCGAGGGAACCACCCGAGAGCGGCACCAGATAACAGAGGTCCTCGTAGAAATTCGGTGTGAGACAGAGCTTGTCGGTGCTGTCCGGGAAGGTGAGCGTCGAATTCTGCGGGCTCGCGCATGACGTCGACGAGGCGATCTTCGACGCGGTGTAGAAGTTGAGACCGGCTGAATCGCAGTCGACCTTCGAGGCGTTCACACTCGTCGCCGACCCGGAATCGGTGGCGATGCCGATGCATTCGCCGACCTGCACGTCCCCTGGCCCGTTGACCGCCGAGGTCGAGGTGTCGGGCGTGCGGGGCGCCGAGGTGCCCGCAGCGGAGGTGGTGGTCTCCGGCCCGGCGGCCGTGGTGGATCGCGACGTCGAGGTGCCGCCCGCGGACGGCGCGCTCGACACCTGCGTCGCGACGTACACGACCCCGGCGGCGATCGCGAGGACGAGGATCGCCGCGACCGAGCCCAGGGCGATCAGCAGCCCGGACCGCTTCTTCGGCGGGGGCGGCGCGAAGCCGGCCTGCGAGGGATACCCGCCGGGATACGTACCGGGCGGCGGGAGATGGTTCGAATACGGTTGCGGTCCAGGTGGATGGCTCGCCGGCGGTCCCGGAACCGGTACCGGCGGTGGCACGCGCGCCGGTGCACGCACCGTCGGCTCCTTGGACAGCTGCGGTGCCGTGAGCGCGCGTTCGAGGTCCGCGGCGAACTCGCGGCAGGACCCGTAGCGGCGGTCGGGCTCCTTCGCGAGCGCGCGACCGAACACCGCGTCGACGCTGCCCGAGATGCCCGGGCGCAGGGTCGACGGGCGCGGCGGCATCGACTGCAGGTGATGGGCGATGATCGACGCGGTGCTCGCACCCTGGAATGGCGGCCGGCCGGTCAGCAGTTCGAAGACGGTGGCGGCGAGGGCGTACTGGTCCGCCCGCGGGTCCACCGGATCGCCGAGCAGCTGCTCGGGGGCCGCGTAGGCGACGGTGCCGAGGAAGACGTTGGTCGAGGTGAGGTGACTGACGTCCTGTTCGGATTTGGCGATCCCGAAGTCCGCGAGCAACACTCGCGGCTCCGGGCCACCCACGCCCTGGAGCAGGATGTTGGCCGGCTTGACGTCGCGGTGCAGGAGTCCGGTTGCGTGCGCGCGGTCCAGCGCCGCGCCGACGGCACGCACGATGGCGATCACCGTCGGGGTGTCGAGCCCCTGAGGGTTCTGCCGGAGCAACTTGAGTGCATCGATGCCGTCGATGTACTCCATCGCGATCCACAGGTGGCCGTCGTACTCGCCGGAGTTGAAGATCGTCACGATCGCCGGGTGCACGACACTCGAGGCGTGCTCGGCTTCTTTGACGAAGCGCTGCCGGTACATCGGGTCACGGCTGAGATCGGCGGGCAGGACTTTGAGCGCCTCGTTACGCGGCAGATGCGGGTGTCTCGCGAGATAGATCTCGCCCATCCCGCCGCGGCCGACGAGTCGGATGATGGTGTAGCCGGCGAAGTGCTCGCCGGGATTGCGCGGCATCGCTCCTCCTCATCCGTCGGCGACTGGGGTCAGTCTGTCACTCCGGCAGCACCCACCGCGACCCCGTCGAACCCGCAGTTCGGGACAGGTCCGGTGTCCTCGCAGAGTGCACCTGTGCCACTGTGGGATCCATGTCATTCGAGGACAGGACAACCCGCCGCCTGCGTCCGTTCGCCACGACGATCTTCGCCGAGATGTCGGCGCTGGCGGTCGAGCACGACGCCGTGAACCTCGGACAGGGCTTCCCGGACACCGACGGGCCGGCGTCGATGCTCGACGCCGCACGGAAGGCCATCACCGACGGGCGCAACCAGTATCCGCCGGGGATCGGGGTGCCGGAGTTGCGTGACGCCGTCGCGCGGCAGCAACACGACCTGTACGGCCTGGACTACGACCCGGACCGCGAGGTGCTGATCACCGTCGGGGCGACCGAGGCGATCGCGGGCGCCGTCGTCGGGCTGGTGGAACCGGGCGACGAGGTCATCATGATCGAGCCGTACTACGACGCCTACGCCGCCACAGTCGCGATGGCCGGGGGTGTGCGGCGCGTCGTACCGCTGGTCCCCGACGGCGACGGTTTCCGCCTGGATCGCGATCGTCTCGCCGCGGCCTTCGGACCGAAGACGTCGATGGTGCTGGTGAACAGCCCGCACAACCCGACGGGCACCGTCC
The DNA here is from genome assembly GCF_057770005.1 of Gordonia sp. G4. Lineage (NCBI taxonomy): Bacteria > Bacillati > Actinomycetota > Actinomycetes > Mycobacteriales > Gordoniaceae > Gordonia > Gordonia sp. G4. Next base: position 2,843,666 of record NZ_CM173442.1, on the reverse strand, counting down.
TGTCGCCCGACGATCTCGCCGAGATCGCCCGGCTGTGCGTCGAACACGACGTGGTTGCCGTCACCGACGAGGTCTACGAACACCTCGTCTTCGACGGGCGGACCCACACCCCGCTGGCGACGCTCCCGGGGATGCGGGAACGCACGCTGCGGATCTCCAGCGCCGCGAAGACCTTCAACTGCACCGGCTGGAAGGTCGGCTGGGTGAGCGGACCGCCCGAGCTCGTCGCCGCGGCACGAACGGCCAAGCAGTACATGTCCTACGTCGGCTCCGGACCGTTCCAGCCCGCGGTGGCGCACGCCCTGGACCACGAAATGGGTTGGGTACGCGAGTCCGCCCTGGCGCTGCAGGCCAAGCGCGACCTGATCTCGACCGCCCTGACCGATGCGGGTTTCGCGATACACCGGAGCGAGGCAACGTATTTCGTCTGCGCCGACCCACGGCCGCTCGGCGTCGACGACCGCATCGATTTCTGCCGGTCGCTACCCGAACGCATCGGCGTCGCCGCGGTGCCGGTGAGTGTGTTCACCGACGACCGCGAGCCCTGGCACCATCTGCTCCGATTCGCCTTCGCCAAACGCGACGACGTGATCGCGGAGGCCGCCGAGCGGCTACGCCGACTCTGACTGCCGCCTGAGGTGCGAGACGCTCAGCGCAACGCCGGGATGACCCGCTCCTCGAACAGTTCGAGATCCTCGCGGTCGACGGCGATGTTCGGGAAGTAGCAGATCCCGTATGCCATACCGGCGTCGGCGAGGCCCCGCAGGTTCTCCGCGACCTGGTCCGGTGTACCGACCGCGGGCATACCCCGGAATGCTCCGAGACTGCCGGCGGCGGCGTCGGGTCCGACGGTCTTGCTCGGCCGGGCTTCGAGGTCGGCGAGTTTGCGCTCCACGTCGGCCTCGGTCTCACCGAGCATGACGTTGTAGTTGGCCGACCGGGTGATCGACTCGAAGTCGCGTCCGAGATCGGCACAGTGCTGTTTCAGCACTTCCGATTTGTGCGTGAACCCTTCCGGCGTGCCGTCGAAGTTGGTGTAGTCGGCGTACTTCGCCGCGATCCGCAGGGTCTTCTTCTCCCCGCCGCCGGCGATCCACAGCGGCAACCGTCCGGCCGTGGGCTGCGGGGCACAGATGGCGTCGTCGACGGTGTAGTGCTTGCCGTCGAGGGTCGCCCGCCCGGTCTCCCAGGCCTGCTTCATGATCTGCACGCCCTCGTCGAGTCGCGCCAGGCGCTCACCCGCCGACGGGAATCCGTAACCGTATGCCCGCCACTCGTGTTCGTACCACCCGCCGCCGATGCCCATCTGCACGCGACCGCCGGAGATCAGGTCGGCGGTGGCCGCGACCTTGGCCAGGTACATCGGGTTGCGATAACTCATCGCGGTGCACATCTGCCCGATCTCGACCCGACTGGTGGTGGCGGCGAGCGCCGCCACCAGGGTCCATGCCTCGTGGGTGGCCTCGTCGGTCGGCAGCGGCACGGTGTGGAAATGGTCGTAGACCCACACCGAGTCCCAGCCGCCCGACTCGGCGCGGTCGGCAACCGACGACATCACCCCCCACTGGTCCGCGGGTTCCACACCCACGAGATCGAGACGCCAGCCCTGGGGAATGAAGAGTCCGAATCGCATGGCGTCCAACTTACGCGGGCTCGTGGGCGCCCTGGTCTCGCGGAAACTTACAAGCAGTCCGGACTGTTTGTGCTATCGTCGCCGATGTGACCGAGCCCACCCGAACCCCGCGTCGACGCACCCAGGCCGAGCGCACCGCGACAACGCGTGCGCTGATCCTCGACGCGACCGTCGACGCCCTCGTCGACGTCGGTTACGCGGCCACCACCACGCAGGAGGTGAACCGGCGGGCCGGCGTCTCCCGCGGGGCCCTGCTGCACCACTTCCCCACCCGGGAATCGCTCGTGGTCGCCGCCGTCGGACACCTCGTCGAACGCCGGCTGGCCGAGATCCTGTCGCGGCCCCGCACCGGTGACGAGGGTCTGGAAATCCTCATCGAGGCGTTCAGCGGGCCACTGTTCGACGCCGCGCTCGAGTTGTGGGTCGCCGCCCGGTGCGACGTCGGCTTGCGGACCGCGATCATCCCGCTCGAACAGCAGGTGTCCGACGCGCTCGCCGTGGGGTCTGCCGAATTGTTCGGTGACCGCTACACCGCCGCCGAACTCGAACTCTCCATCGAACTCGCACGTGGTCTGGCCGTGTCGCGCATCTTGCGCTCCCCCGACGCCGACCGCGCCCTGCTCGACGATCTCCTGCCCGTCTGGAAGGAACTGCTGACCCATGACTGACACCAGTCCCACTCCCCTGCACGAGAACACCCTGCCCCGACGCGTCGACGTCCTCGTCGTCGGCGTCGGGTTCGGCGGACTCGCGGCCCTGCACAGGCTCCGCACAGATCATCCGCAACTGCAGGCCCTGGCCATCGAACGCGCCGACGGCGCAGGCGGCGTCTGGCGGGAGAACGACTACCCGGGAGCGGCGTGCGATGTCCCGACGTCGCTGTACTCCCTGTCCTTCGCGCCGAACCCGGACTGGTCCAACACCTACGGTCGACGCCACGAGATCCACCGCTATCTGCGTTCCGTCGCAGCCGGTTTCGCCGATCAGATCCGCTACAACTGTGGCCTGACGTCGGCACGGTGGGACGGCGGCGCACAGGAGTGGGTCGTGGCGACGACCGACGGCGAGATCCGGTGCCGCTACCTGGTGGCCGCACCCGGCGCCCTGTCCGAACCGGGACTGCCGGCCGTCGCCGGAGCGGATGAGTTCACCGGCACGATGTTCCACTCCGCGCAATGGGACCACTCCCACGACCTGCGCGGCCGCCGCGTCGCGATCGTCGGCACCGGCGCGTCGGCGATCCAGATCGTGCCCGAGATCGTCGACGAGGTAGGACATCTGACGGTCTTCCAGCGCACTCCCGCCTGGGTGGTGCCGCGTCTGGACCGCAACATCGGCACGCTCGAACGCGCGCTCTATCGTCGCGTTCCCGGAGTCCACCGGCTCGTCCGGAGGATGGTGTGGACCTATCGCGAGGCCTACGTGCTCATGATGGCCCGCAATCCCAAGCTGCTCCCGATCGCGAAGACCATCGCCCTGGCACAGCTGCGCGTCCAGGTCCGCGACCGCGCCCTACGTCGTCGGCTCACCCCCGACTACACCATCGGCTGCAAGCGGATGCTGTTGACCAACAAGTGGTTTCCCGCGCTCCAGCGCGACAACGCCACCGTGACCGGCGCGATCACCCGCCTCACCGCGCGTGGCGCCGTCGACGACCAGGGCCGCGAACACGGGGTCGACACAGTCGTGTTCGCAACCGGGTTCACCCCCACCGAACCGCCGATCGCGTCGGCGATCACCGGACGCGACGGCCGCACCCTCGCCCAGGCGTGGGCCGGTTCGCCCCGCGCCTACCGCGGGGTCGAGATCCACGGCTTCCCCAACCTGTTCTTCCTGTACGGCCCCAACACCAACCTGGGCCACAGCTCGATCGTGCTGATGCTGGAACCGCAGGCGTACTACATGAGCAAGGCACTCGCCGAACTGTCCCGCGGCGGCCGGTCGGCCGTCGAGGTCACCGAAGCCGCGCAGGATCGCTACAACTCCGACCTCGATCCCGAACTCGAACGCACGGTGTGGAATTCGGGCGGATGCTCGAGCTGGTACCTCGACTCCACCGGACGCAACTCGGTGATGTGGCCGAAGTTCACGAGCGACTTCCGTCGGATGATGTCGTCGTTCGACCCCGCCGACCACCGGTTCGACGATGCAATCCCCACCGCCGCATCCGTGTACAGCGCCACCGAAACCGACACCGAAAGGACCGTCGCACCGTGAGTTCCACCCCTGACCACTACGACGCGATCGTCATCGGCTCCGGTTTCGGCGGTTCGGTTGCGGCCCTGCGACTCACCGAGAAGGGCTACCGCGTCGCGGTCATCGAGTCCGGACGTCGCTTCGCCGATGGCGATCTGCCCAAGACGAGCTGGCGCCTCAAGGACTACGTCTGGGCGCCCGCGCTCGGCCTCTTCGGCGTGCAGCGCATGCATCTGCTCCGTGACGTCCTCGTCATGGCCGGCGCCGGCGTCGGCGGCGGATCGCTGAACTACGCGAACACCCTGTACCGGCCGCTCCCCGCCTTCTTCGACGACCCGCACTGGGGGTCGATCACCGACTGGGCGTCCGAGCTAGACCCGTACTACGACCAGGCCTCGCGGATGCTCGGCGTGACCACCTATCCGAAGGTGACGCCCGCCGACCGCGTGATCCGCAAGGTCGCCGAGGAGATGGGTGTCGGCGACACCTTCGTCCACACCCCGGTCGGCGTGTTCTTCGGCGAGGCGGGCAAGACCGTCGACGACCCGTTCTTCGGCGGCGCCGGCCCCGCGCGCACCGGGTGCACCGATTGCGGTGTATGCATGACGGGATGTCCGGTGGGAGCGAAGAACACCCTCGTCAAGAACTATCTCTACCTGGCCGAACAGGCCTGCGCCGAGATCATCCCGATGACGACCGTCGACACCGTCCGGCCGCGTTCGCGCGGTGGTTACGTCGTGGAGTCGCACCGGTCGGGCCGTCGCTGGTCACGCCGCGGACGCCGCACGTTCACCGCCGATCACGTGGTGTTCGCCGCAGGCACCTACGGCACCAACAAGCTGCTGCTGAACATGCAGCAGGGCGGCCACCTGCCCGGGCTGTCGTCTCGCCTGGGCAAGGTGGTCCGCACCAACTCCGAGGCGGTCCTGGCCGCCACCGCCCGCGACCTCGAGACCGACTACACCGAGGGTGTGGCGATCACGTCGTCGTTCCATCCCAATGCGCACACGCACATCGAACCGGTGCGATATGGCAAGGGCAGCAACCTGATCGGCCTGCTGCAGGCGATCCTCGTCGACGGCGACGGACGCCTGCCGCGCCCGTTGCAGGCACTCGTCGAGATGGTCCGCCATCCGCTGATCACGCTCCGCGGCCTCTCCGTTCACCGCTGGTCGGAGCGTACGATCATCGCGCTCGTCATGCAGACGGCCGACAACTCCCTCGAACTGTTCTCCCGCCGAGGCCGATTCGGCCCGATGCTGCGCAGTAGGCAGGGTGCGGGCGATCCGCCGCCGACATGGATCCCGGAAGGGCACGACGCGGTGCGCGCCGTCGCGCGCGAGATCGACGGCGACGCGGGCGGTTCCATCGTCGACCTGCTGAACATCCCGATGACCGCGCACTTCCTGGGCGGCTGTTCGATCGGGCGGTCGGCGCACGACGGTGTGGTGGATCCGTACCACCGCGTGTTCAACCACCCGGGCCTGCACGTCGTCGACGGCGCGACCGTCTCGGCCAACCTCGGTGTCAACCCGTCACTGACGATCACCGCGCAGGCCGAACGCGCGCTGGCGATGTGGCCGAATGCCGGCGAGGCCGACCCACGACCCGAACTCGGCGCGTCGTACCGGCCGGTCGAGCCGGTCGAACCCCATCACCCGACCGTTCCGGCGCACGCACCCGGCGCGCTCCGCCTCCCGATCACGCCGGTGTCCGACACTTCACGCGCTGGTTGAGCCGGTTCCCCTCCGCTGGTTGAGCCGGCAGCCAGCCCCCCCGCTGGTTGAGCCGGCAGCCAGCCCCCCGCTGGTTGAGCCGGCACCGAGCGCAGCGAGGCGCCGAGTCGAAGCCACCTGGTGACACCCACTGGTTGAGCTCGCCGCCACCCACTGCTGGTTGAGCCGGCACCGAGCGAAGCGAGGCGCCGAGTCGAAGCCACATGGTGACCGATCCGCGAGACTCAGCCGAAGCGACCCCTGTGGACAGCCTCGCCACGCCCAACGGCTGTGGAGACGCGGATCGAGACGGCGCCGCCATCCTCGACAGTCGTCCCATGCCCGGATTCCTCTACATCCTCGAATGCTCAGACGGCACTCTCTACGTCGGCAGCACCCGCAACGTCGAGCACCGCGTCGACCAGCATCAGACCGGGAATGGATCGCGGTACACGCGGCCTCGTCGGCCGGTTCGACTTGTCTACCAGCAGGAGTTCCCGCACCTCGGCGAGGCCTACGCAGCCGAACGCCGGATTCACGGATGGTCTCGCGCGAAACGCATCGCGCTCGTCGAAGGGAAGTTCGACCTGCTTCCGGAACTGTCGCGGCCGGACACAGGATAGGGACAAGTCGAACACACGTACGAAAACGGTGTAGACTGCGTTCATGTCTGTCGGCACTCAGGGCTCGTTGTTCTCGGAACAGTCTGCGGAGCCAATACTCGGCGATCTGTCGGCCTCGCTCTCGCGTCGTCCACTGACCGAGGGGGCATGGGTTGACCTTTGCCCCGGTTGGATCGGCGGGGCCGACGTACTCTTCGACCGGCTCCGCGAGTCCGTCCCCTGGCGCGCCGAGCGTCGTCGTATGTACGAACGGGTCGTCGAGGTACCGCGGCTCGTCTCGATCTACCAGGCCGATCAGCGATTCCCCGACCCGATCATCGCCGAGGCTCGCACCGCCCTGACCGAGCACTACCGGGATGAACTACCAGAGGGATTCGCGACAGCCGGGATAAGCCTCTATCGAGACGGCGAGGACTCAGTCGCGTGGCACGGCGACCGCATCGGTCGAGCATCCACACACGACACCATGGTTGCCATCATCTCGCTCGGTGCCCCTCGGCCCCTGATGCTCAGACCCCGCGGTGGCGGGCGGTCGCTGAAGTTCACCCTCTCCTCGGGCGATCTACTCGTGATGGGCGGAAGTTGTCAACGCACCTGGGAACACGCAGTGCCCAAGGTTCGCGGCGTCGGCGCGCGGATCAGCATTCAATTGAGGCCGCCCGGGGTGTGGTGATCTAAGCCGGTTCGGTCACCAAGTGGCTTCGACTCGGCGCCTCGCTCCGCTCGGTGCCGGCTCAACCAGCGGAGGGTGGCTTGGGCCGGCTCTACCCACAGGGGCAGTTGCCTACGCACACGCCTATCCTCGTGCTTTAATCATTTCGTTATAAACCGCGAGGACCGAGAGAAGCCATGAAGCGCACCCGTATCGCCGCCACCCTGCTCGCCACCGCCGCCCTGGCCCTGCCGGTCGCGCCGGCGTCCGCCAATCCGCTCGACACGCTGTTCGGAAGCGCCAGCGGCAGCCTCGACTCCGGCAGCTCCGCGCTCGGCTCGTCGGGAGGCGACAAGGTGACGCACTACGGCAAGCTCGGCCGTCCCGGCGCACCGAACGGCATCAAGTCGATCAACGTGTGGGTCTACACGCCTGACAAGACCCCGGCGGTCGTGCCGAACACCTTCCCGAAGAACTCGCGACTGGGTGTGCGCTGGAACTCGATCATCGACGCCGGCCCGATCGTCGACGGCAACGAGTGCCGCATGGAGGTCCGCCTGTCCGGACCCAAGGTCCCCAAGCAGGCCGCACTGTTCAAGACCCAGGACTGCACCGCGGTGAAGTCCTACTTCTTCAAGGGCGCGGGCGACTTCACCATCCGCGTCACCGACACCATCTCCGGCGCGTCGAACAGCATCGCTTTCAGCGTCCAGTAACTGCCTCAGCGCACCCCGACGAAGACCTGGATGGGGAGAATGCACTCCCCCGCTCTCGTGGGCGCCCCGATGGTCACGACGGACAGTTGGCCCGGGCTTCTCCAGGGCCCGTAGGCACCGAATGTCGTGGCGGCGAGCGACGGAACGATGCAGCCCATCTCCACCCGATGCTCCCCGGTACCACCACTGCAGTACGACGCCGAGACGACAATCGGCGACCCCGCCACGCAACCGGTGGATTCGGCTGATGCCGGCGCCGCGGCCATCGTCGCCAGCGCAGCGCCGCCGACGTACACGGCGCCGGCGGCCAGGATGCGCGCGAAGATCACCGCACGCCAGTGATCGCGAGGATCGGAAGTATGCAGTCTCCTACGTTCGTCGGTGCGCCGATGGTCACGACCGACAACTGCCCCGGGGCGCGCCAAGGACCGTTGGCGGTCGTGAATGTCGCGACGAGAGTCGAGTCGAGGCAAGCGGATTGCACCCGGTGCTCCCCCGTGCCGCCGCTGCAATACGACGCGGCGACGACGACGGCTGCCCCGGCGACACAGCCGGTGGGCTCGGCCGATGCGGGCGGTGCTGTGAGCGTGGTCAAGGCCGCGCCGGCCGCGCACACCCCTCCGGCAAGCAGGACGCGCGCGATTCGTTTCGAGATAGGCATGGGCTTGATGCTAGAGAACGGTGCGCCCGAAATTCGCTACCTCGAACAGTATTGGTCTGTTCGTGGGAACGGCCTGCCCGAGTGCGTGGCGGTCCTGCGAACGAGCGTTGACGCGCCCACGCCTCCTTCGTCCGTCCGGGGGATGGTGGCGCAGCAACGGGCTCGTTAGGGTCGGTGACGGCGCGCAGGCGCCGGCATACCCCATCTACGACAGGCGATTGACTAATGACGAAGTCCGTTGTGCGACGCGCGATTGCTGCATCCGTCTTATCCGCAGCGGCCGTAGTGGGAACGTGGAGCAACGTTGGCGAAGCCCACGCAGCGACAGGCCACGTATACATCTCGTTCCCCACCTGGCAGGGAAACTGCCCAGCGGGTGGCAGCGTTCGGGCGATCAACGGCTCCGTCACCGGGACCACACAGGTCTACTCATGGGAGCTGCGAAACTGGGACGTCGGCGATGACCTGATTTATCCCAAGGTTCTTCTCAACAAGCCGAACCGCGTTTCTGTCGGCGTATGGTGCGGAAAGAACGCCAGTTCTCGTCCAGGTGTGCTGGCCAGGGCGAGCCACGCAGTCTCCGTCGTCGTCACTCCCAAACGAAACAACCAGACCATCTGGGTCGGTCCGAGAGGGGTGCGATACTGACGGCTCGAGTCGTCACGCCTCTTAGCCCGCGGCGGCGACGTCGAACTTCTCACCCGTCAGTCGCTCCGATTCCTCCCACAGCGCTGCCCGGAACTGCGCGTCGTCCGCGGCCTTGCGGTAGCTGCTGCGTCCCGGGGCGCCTCGCATGCCGAAGAACTCGCTGGGCCCGAAGAACGTCCCGGACACCACATCCGGCGTCGTGGCCGCGTACAACTGCGGGAGCGCACCGTCGGCAGCCGGTTGGGCGATGGGCAGCTTGTTGCCGAGCTTCGCGAAGAAGTCGGAGAAATTCTCGCTGCGGCCCTGCAATTCGGTTGCGGCATAACCGGGATGGGCCACCAGCGACTTCTTCGACGACCCGGCGGCGTCGAGTCGCGCAGCGAGCTCCTTGCCGAACATGAGGTTGGCCATCTTGGAGTCGCCGTAGGCGCGCCAACGCCGGTAGCGCCGCTGCTCCCAGTTCAGGTCGTCGAGCTGGATGCGACCGATCAGATGGACGGTCGACGACACGGTCACCACGCGATCGGAGATCTTCGGCAGCAGTAGCGCGGTCAGCGCGAAGTGGCCGAGATGGTTGGTACCGATCTGCATCTCGAAGCCGTCCGCGGTTCGTCGAAGCGGCACCGCCATGAGACCGGCGTTGTTGACGAGCACATCGGCCCCGGTGACGCCGGCGGCGAAGGTGCGCACCGACTCCAGATCGGCGAGGTCGAGTTTCGCGACAGTCGCCTTCGATCCCAGCTCCGAGGCCACGGCGTCGGCTTTCGCGGTGTTGCGACAGGCGAGCACGACGTCGGCGCCGGCGCGCACGAGCGCCTTCGCCGTCTGGTAGCCGAGTCCGCTGTTGGCACCGGTCACCACGAACGTCCGGCCGGACTGGTCCGGAATGTCTGCTGTCGTCCAACCACTCATCGCGACCCCCTGGGATGCGTTGTCTCGTCCGGCACCGACGCCGGGTCCGTGCGGCCCACGCTATTGACCGGTGGGGACGACGTCAACGAGTCGACTCCGGCGCCGTGAACGTGAACCGGGGTCATCCGCTGAAGAATGTCATCAGCCGCAACGGATTCGCCCCGACGATCCGCCGGGCGGGCCGCAACAATTCCGCGATCAGATTGGTCGACGACCCGAGACGCTCGACGAGCTGGATCGGCGCGTAGAAGGCGGTGGGCTCCGACCGGCCGCGCATGATCCGCGTGCCGAGAAGCTTCCAGTCCTCGGCTTCCTCGCCCGCCGATTCGACGGCGGCACCACTCGCCAGGGCCGGAATGCGTCCGGTCTTGGCCATGTCGGACAACCGAGCGCACTCGTTGACCGGGTCGCCGATGACGGTGTATTCGTAGCGCCGTTCGGCACCGATGTTCCCGGCGAATGCCTCGCCGTAGGAAACGCCTATCCCCCAACGGATGTCGAGGCTGCTGGCAAGGCGGTCGGCGAGGTCGCGGGCAGCACCCAGCGCGGCACCGGCCGGGTCGTCGATGTCGACGGGTGCACCGAAGACGGCGAGCGCGGCATCGCCCTCGAACTTGTTGACGAAGCCGGAGTGCTGATCGACGACGTCCGCGACGATGCTGAAGAACGCATTGAGCAGGGCGGCGGTGTCATCGGGACTGCGTTGCTGCGCCAGCGCGGTCGATCCGACGATGTCGACGAAGAGGACGCCGACGCGGGTGTTGGTTCCGTGCATGCCGACCCCGTCGGAGATCGCGAGATCGGCCACGGTGTCCCCGACGTGTCGCGCGAATATCTCACGCATGCGGTCACGTTCGGCGAGGCCCTCGACCATCTGGTTGAAACCGTGTTGCAGCACACCGAGTTCCGACGAGTCGTAGACGGGGACGCGTGCTCGGTAGTCGCCGTGGTCGACGCGGTGTACCGCGCGGCGCATCTCGGTCAGCGGGTCGGTGATCGCCTGTCCGACAAGCGCGATGACGCGCGCTCCGGACGCCAGACCGACCAGGGTCAGGATCACCGTCGTCCAGTCGACGGCACCGTGGACATCGGGCAGCAGACCGGTCCACCGGCCGGCGTTGACGGTCAGCAGACCGACCATCGGCACCGCCGAACTCACCGCCCACACCGCCAGCATCCGCACGCGCACGCCGTTCATGACGTGATTGGTGGGAAAGTCCTCGAGCACCACGACGGCCAGCGGACGGGCGGCGCGCTCGGCGAACAGATAGGTGAGACAGGCGCTCGACGACCCGGCGAGCGCGAAGGCCACCGCCACCCCGGCGACGGTCGCGGTGGTCAGTTGGTCGGCGATGAGTACGTAGAACAGCACCGCCGCCGACCAGGCCGTCGCGGTGACCACGACTTGGACGATCGGTATCCGCTGGACCGAGCGCCGCCGCGCGTGATCGGCGGGCTCGCAGCTGATGAACCACCGGAGCTGCGGCCGGACGGCGAACAGTCCCAAGATGAGATTGGTGAGGATTCCGACCACGATCGCACCCACGACCACCGGGAAATTGGGCGCGCCCAGCGTCTCGTCGAAGGTGAGTTGTCCGCCGTTGAAGGCCAGTTGGACGAGCAGGAAGGTCTCGACGCCGATCACCGCATTGCTGGCGATCACGGCGGTCATCGCGGTGACGGTGGCGTGGCGAGCGATCTTGCTGCGGATCGGCGGACCGATTCGGGCCCATCCGCGCGGACTCGGGACCGTGGACACGCCCCACAGAAAACCCGCAGTGCGTCGGCGCAGACGTGTCCACGGCGCACCACGACGGGTCCGGCGTGGTCGTCCCATCGGCCTCTCCTGCCTGACGGCGTTCCCCGCAGCCTACCGAAGGGAAAAGGGGCCGAAACCACAAATGGACCGGCACCGCCGCGGGGTGGGCGCGGTGCCGGTCCATCGACCGGTCGGACTCGGGGGTTCCGGTGAGTCCGACCGGGGTCATGCGCGGATCAGGCCTGCAGGGCCTCGATCTCGAGGTTGATGGTGATCTTGTCGCCGACGACGACGCCGCCACCCTCGAGCGGCATCTCGATGTCGATACCGAATTCCTTGCGGCTGAGGACGACCTTTGCCTCGAAGCCGGCAACGGTGCCCTGGCCCATGCCCGGGTTGGTGCCCTCGAACTCGAGCTCGAGCGTGACGGGCTTGGTGACACCCTTCAGGGTGAAGTCGCCGTCGAGCAGGTAGTCGTCGCCGTTCTGGCGCACGCCGGTCGACACGAAGGTGGCCGTCGGGAACTTCTCGGCGTCGAAGAAGTCGGCGGACTTGATGTGGCCGTCGCGCTGCTCGTTGCGGGTGTTGATCGAGGTGACGTCGATCTCGGCCTGCACGGAGGGGGTGCCGTTCTCGTCGACGGTGATGGTGCCGGAGAAGTTGTCGAAGCTTCCGCGGACCTTGCTGACCATGAGGTGCTTGACGGAGAAGTTGACCGCCGAGTGCACGGCGTCGATGGTCCAGGTGCCGGCGGGGATGGGTGCCTTGACGGTGGTTGCGGAGGTCATGTCGTGGTCCTTCCAGAGGGGGTTGTCATGCTTCACCAGACACTAACCGGACCACGGTCCGATTTCATCCCTCGCGCTGCAGTGATGTGCGTCACACGCTCATTTCCAGGCGAACACCGGCTGCTCGAAGCCGTCGACCCGCGTCTGTCGATCCCGCAGGACGACCTCCGCGAACTGGTAGATCACCGCGGCCGTCGGCGCGTGGACGAGGGACCCGACGATCGGCAGCTGGATGACCGGCAGGTCCGACTGCGGGATGGTGAGGAACCGCGGTTCGACGAGCAGTTCCTCGAACGTGACGAAGAACAGCAGCGCCACCTCGTCGGGGTTGGGCGTCGGTTCCTGATACTCCTCGGCCCAGCAGACGATCGGCGTGATCACGAATCCCGAACGTGTCGGATAGTCGTCGAGCGTCCCGAGCACCGAACTCGGCGGCAGCTGGATGCCGAGTTCTTCGTCGAGTTCGCGCAGGCCGGCCGTGACGTGGTCCTCACCGGGGTCCAGCCGACCGCCGGGGAGTGCGAACTGGGCGGCGTGGCGTCGCATCGTCGGAGGGCGTTTGCACAGCCAGATCCCCTGGCGCCCGTCCTTCTCCGCGACCGCGAGCACTACCGAGGCGGCCCGGGCGTCGGGGACATCCGCGGTGCGACGGTCGAAGCCTTCCACACGCGCGGCGGCCACGGTCCGATCGAGGTGAGTCACACCCTCAGTTGATCATGTCCGTCATTCGACGTGGCGGCGCGCGCGAGGTGGTAGCTCACGATACTGAGGGCGAACAGCCCGAGGGCGAGGTTGAACAGGGCACCGAACCCTTCGAGCGCGAAGTCGACGAGTGCGTTCGACAGCATGAACACGAGCGCGGCGATCCGGAGCCCGCGCAGCGGCCCGGTCGGTTCGACACCGCGTCGGCGCGCGACCATCGCCGGGAGGGCCAGGGCCAGGGTGACTACCCCGCTGATCAACAGGATCCACGTGGCCGGGGTACTGCCGGTGAGCTCGATGTAGATGTCGAGTTCCTCGCTGCGGTCGCCGGTGAAGTAGAAACTCAGGACGCCGACGACGATGGTGAGGGCGGACCCCACGACCAGCCCCCATCCGACGACCGGGATCCATCGGGGACTCCGGAAGAAGTCCGGGATCAGTCCCACCGCACGGTCGCGGAGCCGCATCAACCGGTCGGGGGTGCCCTCGCTCGACTCGAGGAGCGCTCGGACGTGTCCGATCGTCTCGGTGTCGAGCCCCTTGTCCTCGGCGATCACGAGAAATTCCTCGGCCTGGCGCCGACGACGCTCCGGAAGTCCGTGCGCGACGCCGTCGGCCGCGATCACGGCCGCATTGGCGAGGGCCTCGGCGCCGGTGGGCCGCTTCATATCTCGCACGACGCGGCTGATCAGCAGGATCATCACCACGAGCACGTACATGATCTCCGCCGACGGCCCGTAGAAGTAATCGTTGTCGCGGGTGACGAATTTGCCGACCTCGTCGAGGAACAGGCCGAAACCGATGCCGCCCAAGACGATCGCGACGATCCGCGGAGTCGCCCCGAGGAACAGCCATCCGGTGATCAGCGCCAGCATCATCAGCGCCCCGCCCCACAGCGCATGCGCGATGTGCAGGGTGCCGCCACCGATCTGCGGATACCCCGTGAGGTGCAGATACAACCGAGTGACGATGATCGTCGCGATCGCGATGATCAGGAACCACTCGACGGCCGCGGTGCCGTACACGCTGCGGACGACCACCGTTGTCGTGCGAGTTCTCATTGGACGAGTATGGACGGTCGCCGATCCCGCCGGTCGAGAACTCCGCTCGTTGAGCTGGTGAATCTCGTTCCCCTGATCGGGTGAAAACCCGCCGGTAACTTGTCCCGACCGCCTGCACCTGGGGACACTTGATCGAGTTTCGAGATCGCGGAGCGACGATTGGGTATGACAACACGGGGTGTCGCGACGACGCGATATTCACAGGGGCGGGGAAACAAATGACCGGTATTCGGCAGGCGCTGCGCGCATCTTCGTTGGGGTGCGCGTTGTGCCTCGGCCTCGTCGTTCCGACGGCACTGGCGTCGACCGCGGTTGCGGCACCGGTGTTGTCGCCACAGACGCAGCAGACCATCGCCGAGCTCGACGGTGACGGAGTCTTCCGCCCTGCCGAGCCCGACGACGGGCTCGGGCCGGACTGGCTGTCCACATCGTTTCCCCGAGCGGACGGCAACACGATCGTCGTGGTGACACCCGGAACCGACGACGGCACCCTGTTCCCGCGCATTCAAGGTCTGCGCGCGGGCCGCCAGACCCTGATCATCGACTACCCAGAGGCGCTGGGACCGTTGGTCTCCGGTCGTTCGGGCGCGGTACTGCCGATCTTCGCACCGGGTTACGACGCCTCGCGCGATGTCGCCATCGACAACAACCTCGCCGTCATGCGGGCGTTCGCGCAGCAGACCGACGGACAGCCCTTCGTCGTGTACACCGGGTACTCCCAGGGAGCCGACGCACTCGGTGATGCCGCGGAGACAGCCGTGGCCGGCGGCACCATCGACGTCGACCGGTCGATGATCCTCCTCATCTCCGATCCCCGGAGCCCGTGGGGCCTCAAGGCGTGGGCCGACGAGCATCCGGTGGTCGGCGCGGTGTTCGAACTGTTCGGCGCCGAGAGCAACGGCGCGCGTGACCCAGGGGCCACGGGCGAGGACCTGGACGTGGTGTCCGTCGTCGTGGTCGGCGATCCGGTTGCCAACTTCCAGTGGAAAACGCTGCGGCCGTTGAGTTCGCTACTCGTCAACGGCGCCGGTTTCATCGCGATCCACAGCGGCCTCGGCGAGGAGAACTACGGCAACCTGATCGACTACACCGAGCCGCCGACGACCATGCGGAGCCGAGACGGTAACACCACCTACGTCGTCTACCAGCCGAAGCACCACCCGCTCACGTTGGTCGCGATGATCCTGAACGACGCCGTGGGTATCGATCCGAGCGAATCCGACATCGCCCGGTGGGACGCGGTGAACAACGCCTTCTATCCCCTGGTGACGCCATCGGCATCGAACGCCGCAGTACCGGTTGTGGATACGACGAGCGCAGCGAGGAGCCTTCCCCCGCTGGTTGAGCAGGCGACGAGCGCAGCGAGCAGCGTTCCCCCGCTGGTTGAGCAGGCGACGAGCGCAGCGAGCAGCGTTCCCCCGCTGGTTGAGCAGGCGACGAGCGCAGCGAGGAGCCGTGTCGAAACCACCCCCGAACCACAGACCACCGAAGGCGGACGCCACCGCCTGACCGGAGTCGGGCGCCATTCCACGGATGCCGAACCCTCCTCCGACAACACCGAAGCGCCAGCCGACGCCTCGAGCACACCAGACGTGAGCACACCGGACGCGGACACCGGAAACGACACTCCCGACTCCGAGACGGCCACCGAGACGGACACATCCTCTGACTCGACGGAGAGCGAGTCCGACTCTGCCTGACACGCCAGACGCCGCGCCGACGACACTCCCGGCCAGCACCCTTCGCCGGCTGCGCAGCCCATCGCCAAACCCGCTCTCTCTCAATCGCTTACCGCTCCTGTGGATTGCGATCCGGGGTTGTCGGTGGGGTGGTTTAGATTGGTGGTCAGAGGGCCGGGATGGGGACCGGCCCGCGACAGTCCGGAGTCATCGTGCGGGCATGGACCGATCTACCGAGCGAGTTTCTCGCCGGGGTCGATCCTGCCTACGCCGACGAGGACGACATGGTCACGCTGATGAACGGCCTCGGCGCCGGCAGCCGAGGCCTCTCCTACCTCGCGTGGAGCCGATACCAGACGATCGCGGTCATGTACGACCGTCTCGTCGCCGCACGCGAACACACCGACGCCTTCGTGATGGACGGTTACGCCGACTGCGCCGCTCGGATCGCGCGCCAGTCGGCCATCTCGCGTCGCCGCGCCGAGATCTTGATCGACGAGGCCCTGACCCTCCGCGACCGGTTGCCCGAGGTCGCCACGACCCTGCGCGACGGGATCCTCACCGAAGAGCAGATCCGCCTGATCATCTCGCGTACCGAACTCATCCCCGCCGACGATCCGATCATCCCGACCGTCGACGCCGAGATCGCCAGGACCATCCGTAACCGCCGAGGCTCGTGGGATCGTCCACGTCTACGCGACATGGTCGACCGACTCCTCTTCCGCCACGACCCCGACCTGGTCCGCGAGCGACGCCGCGACGCCCTCGACTCCCGCGGCGTATGGACCGACAACTTCCACGACGGCGTCGGGGAGATCACCGCTGTCATGTCGGCCGAGAACATCCGGATCAGCGCCAAAGCGGTTCGCCTACTGGCTGATTCGGTATGTGAACACGACGGCCGCCTCCTGGGTGTCCGCACCTCCGATGCGATGTTCGCGTTGCTCACCCGCACCGCATTCGAATGTCACTGCGACCGTGACGACTGCACCGCCCGTATCCCCGACGCCGACTCGCTCCTCGCCGCCCTCAGGTCCGAGGTCGTCATCCATGTCGTCACCGACGCCGCGACTCTCGCCGGCGCATCCGGGCCCGGGTTCCTCGACGGGTACGGCGTCATCTCCGACGAACACGTCCGCGACCTCGCCGCCCGCGAGGACGCCACACTGACACCCGTCACACCCAAACGGACCCGACCGATCCCTGGCGATACCGACCCCGAGGCGGGCACCACAGTCGTCTACCCCGGCGCGCAGCCGTCCGATCCCTATCGCCCGACCTCCGCCTGCGCGGACTTCGTTCGGGTCCGGGACGGGTACTGCACCGAGCCGGGCTGTGAGCGTTCGGCTTTCGAGTGCGATCTCGACCACGTGACCGAGTACGACCACACCAGCCCCGCCCAAGGCGGCGCGACGTCGAGCGACAACCTGAACGCGAAGTGCCGCGCGGGTCATCTCCACAAAACACATGGCGACTGGGTCGACGAGCAGTATCGCGATGAGGACGGCCGCCTGGTCACCGAGTACGTCACTCCGGAGGGTGTCACCATCCGCGGCGACGCGGAAACACTGGAGGATCTGTTCCCCAACCTGCGCCGCATCCGGTTCGAACAGGCAGCGCAGGCGCCGCCGTCACCGCGAACGATCGCTCCGGACGACGATCCGCGTCCGACCACGAACCGACTCGCCGCGAAACTGGCCCGTCGGCGGGCGGAGCGTGCCCGCAACCGGAAACAGCGCGAAGCCGAACTCGAGGCCGACCGTCAGGACTTCCTCGACAACCCGCCGCCGTTCTGACCATGGCCCGGAAGAAACCCCGTGCGATGCAAAAATCTCCACCAGCTGAGGCTGGTGGAGATTTGCGTTGTGGCCAGAGTCGGGATCGAACCGACGACCTTCCGCTTTTCAGGCGGACGCTCGTACCAACTGAGCTACCTGGCCGGAAGGAACCGATTCAACGAACCGAAACCTTTTGGCGACCCTGACGGGACTCGAACCCGCGACCTCCGCCGTGACAGGGCGGCGCGCTAACCAACTGCGCCACAGGGCCTTGTTCAATTATCTGCACGGTCCTCGTTGCCGAGTGCCGGGCAGGCGTACCCCCTACGGGATTCGAACCCGCGCTACCGCCTTGAAAGGGCGGCGTCCTAGGCCGCTAGACGAAGGGGGCCGGTCGTGTTCTCCGTTGGGAGCTTGGATAGCTTATGACACGTCTCGCGCAAACCACAAATCGCCTGATCAGGCGCATAAACGTGTCGTCTGGAGCAGTCCGACGACACGCCCGCCGAGGCGCCCGTTCGCCCGGCTTCTACACGTTGTAAACTCATCGACGCCCCGGCCGACCGGGGCCCTGCCCCTATAGCTCAGTTGGTAGAGCTACGGACTTTTAATCCGCAGGTCCCAGGTTCGAGCCCTGGTGGGGGCACCGAAGTCCGCCTAATAAGTGCCGATTCGTCCGTGCAATCCAACGGCCCAGAGCGGCACCCGGCATCGATGAACTCACTCCTGGGTAGAGGGCTGCGCACTGCAGCGAACTTCGCGCGTGAGGGCGTCTTTGAATCGCCAATCACCATGTGACACCGGCGTCGCCCCGAAATCCGGATGGTGGCACATGTCACCAACTAGACTGATCAAACTAGTTGTACGGTTCAACGATGCTGTCCGATCACGAGTTGGCACTGGAGCTCCGCGAAGCGATCCGGCCCCTCATCCGCCGACTGAACAACAAGCGCACCCTGTCGCTCGGGAAGTCGGGGGTACTAGCCCGCCTGTCCGAACGCGGGCGAGCTACCGCGGCCGAGCTGGCGGCCGCCGAGCAGATCAGCGCGCAAGCGATCACGTCGGCCGTGCGTGAACTGGAGAGTCTGAACCTGGTCGAGCGTCACACCGATGACGTCGACCGACGGAAGATCTGGGTGCAGTTGACCGACGACGGCCACCGCCGACTCGACAGGGATCGCGAGGTCGGCCAGCGCTGGTTGTCCGAGACCCTGTCGACACGGCTGGACACCGACGAGCGGGCCGCTCTGCGTGCCGCAATCCCAGTGCTGCGCAAGCTGAGTGCGGAGCCGACCGATGACTGAACACCCCGCGAACACGCGATTGCTCCCGGTTCTGATCTATGCCGCGCTCTGCACGGCGATCGTCAGTTCGCTCGGGATGCTGCTGGTCCCATCCATCTCACAAGAATTCGACGTCTCGGTCAGCTCGGCACAGTGGATGCTCACCGTCAACCTGCTCGTAGGGGCGGTCGTCACCCCGGTCATGGGACGGCTCAGCGACGGCCCACACAAGAAGCGCCTCCTGATCTGGTCGCTGCTGATTATCCTCACCGGCTCCATCTTGGCCGCCTTGGCACCGAACTTCACCGTCTTCCTGATTGGTCGGGCGCTACAGGGCCTCACGTACGGCATCGTGCCGGTCACGATTGCGCTCGCCCGGCGATATCTGCCCGCGGAGAAGGCGGCTCACGGAATCTCGAGTCTGTCAGTGACTGTCGCCACCGGGATCGGCGTCGGCTATCCACTGACCGGCATCATCGCGGGTTCGGCCGACTACCGGGCGGCATTCTGGTTCGCGGCGGCCTTCGTTTTGACTGCCGTCGTCGTCGTGATCCGCGCAATCCCCGGGGGTCCGGACGAACAGGCGCCAAGGCTGCCCTTCGACTTCCCCGGCGCCGCACTCCTCGGTCTGGGCCTGGGCACCGCACTCCTCTCGATCAGTGAAGGGGCCAACTGGGGTTGGGGAGCGGCACCGACCGTGACCACGTCTGTGTTGGCGGCCGTCGTTCTTGGCGTCTGGGTACTGGTTGAGCTGCGCGTGCCCCATCCACTGATCAACATCCGGGTTTTGAACAACGGTGATGCGGTCCTGGCGAACGCCACCGCGATCGGGCTGGGAACCGTGATGTACATGAGTTTGTCGATCGGTAGCCTGATCGCTCAGGCACCCGCCGACACCGGATACGGCATCGCGCTGCCGGTTTTCTGGGCCGGGTTCGTGATGTTTCCGCTGTCGGTGGGCAGCTTCGGCGCCAATCGACTCGCACGCCGTATCGCAGTGCGCGTTCGGGCGGCCGCGCTCCTGCCCGTGGGGGCCGCCATCGTCACCGTTGGCTCCGTGCTGCTGTTGTTCGCTCACGACCACTTGTGGGAGATCATGCTCGGAATGTTCATGTTCGGCGCCGGTATCGGCCTCACTTACGCATCGATGCCCGCTTTGATCGCCCGCACGGTCGCCGCCGAGGAACTCGGCAGCGCGGTAAGTTTCAATCAGGTGCTCCGTACCGCCGGCGGCTCGTTGGGTGCCGCGATCTCCGGCGCCGTCCTAGCCGCGAACATCGGACCCGACATGCATCCCACCGGCGCGGGAATCTCGCTCGCGCTCACGATCGGTAGCGTGGGTTGCACACTGGTCCTGATCGCCCTGGTGATCAACTACATCTCGTCGCGCTCTCCACGGAGCCTGTCAGCTCGCGAACAGTGACCAAGCGGACGGTTCCAACTCGCCCGTGCCGTTCGCACCGGGGTCGTCGAGTCCAACGGTTGTCACGGATCTGTGTTGAGCCAATCGCCAAGTGTCACCTGAACGGTTGAATCCGTAGGCCGGGCAGTAATTTTCGAACACACTCCGCCGATACTGCCGAGGTGGTCCGGATTCGCCTTGCTTTCACGCAGCTCTCACCATCGCGCTCTGCTGGGCGATCGCGCCGCCGGCGCGGCAGCTCCGAGCGCTCCTGAGTACGTCGCCCTGGGCGACTCCCGCGCCGCCGCGCCCACCCGAACCTCGGCCCGCCAGCCGGACGGGTGCGGCCGTACGCCCGACGGCTACCCGACGCATGTCGCCGCCCAACTCGGCGTGACCTACAAGTCGGTTGCCTGCGTCAACGCGCTGGCATTTTTCGAGCGATTCGACGCGATCCTCCGATCAGCCGCCGTCACCCGATCGATGACCTTCGTCGACGTAGCCTCCGTGTCAACGGCCAGTTTGATGTCCCCGCTGGTGGCCAGGTAAAAGTCCCCACCCTGTGCGGGATGTTCTAGGAGGCTGCTGAATTATTGGTTTCCTGGGCTGGGGGTTGTGGTCGGGTTGTCGGTCTCGCCTGGCTGTGATTGTGGGGGTGGCCTGGATGCCGAGCTGGCTCAGGCCAGGGTCCAGGTGTTGTGGGTAATGCTCAGGCCCAGGCTGGCCAGTCGGCGGAGGTTGAGCGCGGCGACGCGGTGGTGGAGCCAGTTGTTGTTGTTCTCGACACCGCGGAAGGGCACGCGGCGGTTGTGTCGGGTCAGCCAGGCGATGGATCGTTCCACCATCGGCCGATGTTGCCGGTAAGTGTCCTGAATATGGTTGTCGGCAAATTGTTTTCGGTGTTCGCGCTGCAGTTGGTGATGTTCACCGAGAACAATCTTGCGGCCCCGAGGCGATGTGGTGCAGCGCTGGCGCAGTGGGCAGCCGCGGCAACCCGCGCCGAAGGTGACCCGCCCTTTCGCGGTGACCGGCCGAGTCAGATTGTTCGGGCAGGTCAACGTGTTCGTGGTGGCGTCGTAGGTGAAGTCGTCGCCGACGAAACCACCCTTGACGGCCGGGCGGTGTGGCCAGGGTTTGAGGACCGCAGTCCAGTTGGTAGGTGCCAGCGACGAGAGCATGGCCCCGGTCGCGTATGCCGAGTCGCCGAGGACCTCGAGGTCAGCAGCGCTGTCGGCGACGGTGGTGTCGGTGGGCAGCAATCGCGCCCCGACTGTGGCATCGGAGTTGTCCTCGCCAGCGGCTTTGGTCAGCTCGGTGGCGGTGACCAGCCCGGTATCGGGTTCGACCACGACATGGGCTTTGAACCCGTCCTGGCGGCGGGACTGGGTTTTATGAGCATGCCGGGCATCGGTATCGACCGTGGAGATCACCCGATCCGGGGCGGTCCTGCGCGCGATCTGCCAACGACCGTCGGTGCCGTCAGAGCCGGCGGCGGGTTCGACATCCTGGCCGGCCACCAACGCCAGCAACGCCACCGCCTGCTGCTCGGATTCGTTATCGGGCTTCTTGGCGATCGCGGTGAGGTCGAGGTCGTCGAGCACGGCCAGGGCGTCGTTGACCAGGGCGCTCACCAAATCGTGTTGGGCCTGTTCATCGTCCCAGGCGATGCGGGGTTTGCCGGTCTGCTCATACCCGGAGCCGGTCAGGGCGGCCAGCCGGGTGGCCCGCCCGGCCACCACCACCTGCGCGCCCTCGACGTCGCGGGCCACCCGCCGTATCGCCGCGATCAGCTGAGTCACGGTGTCTTGGCGGGCCACCGCATCATCGAGCACCGTCGAGTCCAGTGCCCGGCGATGTTTGCCCGCCACCGCCCCGGTCTCGGTGATGACCTCGCGAACCTTCTCGAAAATCAGGTGTGGCCGCTCGCAGCCAGCCAGCCGACGCCGCCAATACGTCAACGTGGACGGATGAAACCCTTTCGTGCCCAACGTGAATCCACACGCCGCTTTCCACCGCAGATCGAACATGACCGCCTCAGCGGCCTCACGATCAGAGAGCCCGTGCAGGGTTTGCAACACGATCACCGAGGCCATCGTCTCGGCCGGGATCGACGGCCGGCCCCGCCCGCTGGGAAACAGCTCCGCAAACATCGCCGCCGGGAACAACCGTTCCCGATGCTCGGCGAGCAACGCGAACACACTGCCCGCCGGCAACAGATGCCCGACCAGCGACCTCACATCCAGGAACTCATCCTGATGATCTGACTCACCCTGCATACCGTCCAGGATCCCAGCCCACCAGCACCAACACGAACCAGCCACGCCGAAAACGACCGCGATTATTCAGCAGTCTCCTAGGTGGGTGGCACCTCCGTTCGGTGTGTCATGCGGTAGGAGTCGCCGTCGGTGATGACGATGGTGGCGTGGTGTAGGAGCCGGTCGAGGATGCTGGCGGCGGTGGTGTGTTCGGGCAGGAATCGTCCCCATTGTTCGAAGGGCCAGTGGCTGGCGATCGCGAGAGATCGGCGTTCGTAGGCGCCGGCGACGAGCCGGAACAGTAGTTGGGTGCCGGTGTCGTCGAGTGGTGCGAATCCGATCTCGTCGAGGATGAGCAGATCTTGGCGTAGCAGGGTGTCGATGGTTCTGCCGACGGTGTTGTCGGCCAGTCCGCGATACAGGGTCTCCACGAGGTCGGCGGCGGTGAAGTACCGCACTTTGTGTCCGGCGTGTACTGCGGCGATCCCCAGCCCGATCAGGGTGTGACTCTTACCCGTCCCGGCTGGGCCGATCAAGGCCAGATTGTGTTGGGCTCGAACCCATTCCAGTGAGGATAGGTATTCGAAGGTATTGGCCGGGATGGAGGATGCGGCCACGTCGAACGATTCCAAGGTTTTGGTGACCGGGAACCCGGCAGCTTTTAGTCGGTTGCGGATGTTGGAGGCATCACGAGCGGCGATCTCGGCTTCGACCAGGGTTCGCAGTACTTCTTCGGGTGTCCATCGCTGGGTTTTCGCGGTGAGCAGGACCTCGGGTGCGGTGCGGCGGATCGAGGCGAGCTTCAATCGGCGTAGCGCTTGGTCGAGGTCGGCCGGTAGTGGCGGCACTGTCTGAGGTGCAACGGGTGTCGATGTTGTGGTGGTCATGACACCTCCTTGTCGCCGGCGCCGAGCTTGTAGGCATCCAGCGAGCGGGTGGGCGCGGTAGGCAGGTGCCCGAGCAGTGCTGTGCCGGCCGGTCGCGGGTTGGGGGTGCCGGCTCCGGCATCGAGGATCGAGCGCACATCGGCGGCCTTGAACCGTCGGAATGCCACCGCCCTGGTCAGGGCGGTGAGCACCTGTTCGTGGCCGTGGGAGGTGACGAGCCCGAGGATGTCGTCGAGTTCACCGCCCAGGCGGGTGTTCCCGATGGCCGCGGCACCGACCAGGAACTGCTCAGCAACCTCACCGAGATCGCAGAACTGCTTCTCTGCTGCGGTTTTGGGTCGTGGTGCACGACTGGGCGGGGTGCGTGGCCCCCCGTAGTGGGCATCGTTGAGGACGACCTCTCCGGGTGCGGCCAACAGATGATCGGCGACCACCTCACCGGAGGCAGGTTCGGCGATCAGGAGCCGTTCACCGTCCTGGATGAGGGTCACGGTGGTGCCGATGAGCCGGTTGGGTACCGAGTAGCGGGCCGAGGCGTACCGGATACAGGAGAGGCGATCGACCTTACGGGTGACCGGCGGTGGACCGACCTGGGCCCGCAGAGACGGCAACGGGCTCAATGTGTCTCGTTCGATCGTGAGTTGGTCAGCAGGCACGCACAGTGTGTCGCTGTGACGGCGGGTGTTGACCTCGACACACCAGTCCCGCGCGGCCCGGTTCGCTGCGTGCACATCCAGCTGCACGTCGTCACGACCAGCAGCGATCTTGGCTTCGGTCCACAACGGCTGCGCCAGATCCGACTGCGCGTACCCGCAGAGGTTCTCCACGATCCCTTTCGATTCCGGATCGGCGCCGTGACAGAAGTCCGGGGAAAACCCGTAGTGGGTGGCAAACCGCACATACGTGGGGGTGGGTACGACGACGTTGGCGACGACTCCACCTTTGAGGCAACCCATCCGATCAGCGAGTACCTTGTTGGGCACTCCACCGATCTCTTCTAACGCTTCGGCGATGAATCCGAGTGTGGTGATGGATGTTTCGTTGGTGGCGAACCGAACGAACCGCCACCGCGAGAACGCCAACACCGCGCAGAACATGTGCAGCCCGCCGATTACGGCCCAATCGATGACCAGGTAGTCACCCGGAGCCCACACCGCCGGGCGGC
Organism: Gordonia sp. G4; assembly: GCF_057770005.1. Classification (NCBI taxonomy): domain Bacteria; kingdom Bacillati; phylum Actinomycetota; class Actinomycetes; order Mycobacteriales; family Gordoniaceae; genus Gordonia; species Gordonia sp. G4. Next base: position 2,819,151 of record NZ_CM173442.1, on the reverse strand, counting down.
GGCCACGATGATGATCACGGCGCCACTGTGTTTTCTCCTGGGCGACGAGACGACGGAAGTTGCGGGCCGAGCCCTCATAGCCCGCGGCACGTGCTACCGGCAGCAGTCGCTTGGCGGTGATCCGGCCGTGTGACCGCTCGACTCGCTCAGCGACCAACTCGGCGACCGCATCGTAGTTGCGGGCCCGTTCCTTGCGGTCGGGTGGTTGATCGTCGGCCTCGAACCGGTCGACCACACGCTTGACGGTCTTGTGGGTGGTGCCGCACACCTCGGCTGCGGCGCGATAGCTTCCGAGTTCTCGGTAAGCAGAAATGATGTCCATACGGTCCTTCGCAGACTTCAATGGAACTCCCAGGCGGTGATGGTGATCGGTTGGCACCTTCACCGTCATCGCCTGGGCCCTCAGTTCCGGGTCGACACGACGAACACAGGGTGGGGACTTTTATCTGGCCACCAGCGGGGACCTCGACCTGGCCACCAATGGGGACTTTCTCATGGCCATGGACACCTCCGCCGCCGTCGGGCACGACGCATGTTCCGGCGCAGCCAGATGGTTCGAAGGAAATACCTCGCAGTCCCAGACCCAACCCCGCCATCCGACGCCACTCGGAAGTAGAGCAATCGCAGAGCTGATCGTGGAAGCCCTCTGACCTCTCGAGCGGTGTGGGTCTGCCCGGACACGCCGACTCGGTACAAAACTGTGCCAACTCGCCGGCATGTTCACCAGCGCTCGATTCGACGCTGTCGAGAGACGTTGTCGACCGAAAGACTCGCTTCCATTCATCCTTTTACCTCCGATTTTTGAACGCCTCGATCGCATCCGAGGTCGGCCGGAGAAACCATTCACAAACACATGCGGTCAATAGTCAACCGAGATTCATCAACCGTGGATTGTCAACTCGCAAGACACAAGTGAGCATCAGCCTCCGCCGACTTCAACGCAACCGATCGCCACGTCCGACGACCGACTGCGGATATCCCCTGGTCAAGCGGCATATCCGAGGTCCGATGGGACCGCCCTCCCCGTTCTGCTGGGCCCTGCCTCATCCGCTGGAACACTCGACAAGAATCATTTGACAATCGATTCATAGCCCGGTCCCGGCGGGGTCGACAATGTTCGAGAATTGCGCGCAGGCAGGACAATTGAGTCACTCGTCCAAGTTCGACCGGTTCCCCACAATGGACTGTGGTTCGTTTGGACCAACGCCGAAATCATTCTGCGAAAAAGCTCTGGAATGCGTTGTAGGGTTCCGAATTGCCAAGGCGGCTGCGAGCCGATCGCATCAATCGACCGCGCCTCTTGGGTTCACTCAGGGGGAGTACATGAGCGTTCCAGTTGACCGGTTCACGCGTGCCTTCATCGGCACGGAGCATGTGCCGGGCACGGTGTCGGCCACGTCGCAGGGTTGGCTTGTCCAGTACGCGCGGCACGTCGCGTGGACCGATCTGTCACTCATCTCGATAGCCGTCCTGGCCGGGCAGTTCCTCCGGTTCGGCGCCGACCCGTTCCGGCCGATCGGTCGCGACGGAATCCCCGCACTCCTGGTCACCGCGACGCTCATCGTCGGATGGCAGACGGCATTGCGCATCGGACAGGCCGGTGATCCACGCATCCTCGGCACCGGACCTGTTGAGTACCACCGGGTCCTGAGCGCGTGCTTCGTCTGCTTCGGCGCCTGGGCGATCATCGACCTCGCATTCGCTCTGGGCATCGCACGGGGTTTCATCGCGATCGCTCTCCCGGCCGGGACCCTGATGCTCGTCGCCGGCCGATGGGCCTGGCGCAAACACCTGCTGATCGGACGCGAGAGCGGACGATTCCTGCGATCGGTGCTGGTCGTCGGCTCACGATCCTCGACGCGAGCACTCATCGATCGGTTGGCCACGAATCCCGCTCTCGGGTACCGGGTCGTCGGGGTGTGCCTCACCGATCCGCCCGGCTCAGCGCCGACACCGAGGTTCGTCGGCGACGCGACCCAGGGCGTGGTCGCCGACGTACCGGTGTTCGCCGGCTACGACCGCGCGGCCGAACTGGTCCGCACATGCGGGGCCAACACCGTTGCGGTCACCTCCGCCGATGCGCTCGGGCATCGGGCGATGCGTGAACTCTCATGGGAACTCGAGAACTGTGATGTCGAGATGCTTGTGGCCCCGGGACTGATCGACGTCGCCGGCCCGCGTATCACCATGCGTCCCGAGGCGGGCCTCCCCCTGTTGCACATCGACCGTCCGCGGTACAAGGGGGCCAACCGATTTCTGAAGCTGACCTTCGACAAGGTTCTGACAGTCTTTGCCCTGCTTTTTCTTTCGCCGTTGCTCGCACTGTGCGCGGTGGCCGTGAAACTCGACAGCAGAGGCCCGGTGTTCTACCGCGCCGAACGCATCGGCACCGACAACACGCCGTTCTCCATGTGGAAGTTCCGGTCGATGGTCGTCGACGCGGACACCATGCGCGCCGGTCTCGCCGTCCGCGACGACGGGAACGGGGTCCTCTTCAAGCTCCACGCCGACCCTCGGGTCACCCGTGTCGGCCGAATCATCCGGCGCTACAGCCTCGACGAACTGCCGCAGCTGTTCAACGTGCTGGGCGGGACGATGAGCCTCGTCGGCCCGCGCCCACCCCTGCGCGAGGAGGTCGAGTCCTATGACCCGGTCGTCCGTCGGCGCATGCTCGTCCGGCCCGGGATGACAGGACTGTGGCAGATCTCCGGTCGCAGTGACCTGTCCTGGGAGGACTCCGTCCGACTCGACCTCTCCTACGTCGAGAACTGGTCACTGACAACCGACCTCGTCATCCTCTGGCGTACCGCGAGCGCCGTCCTCTCTCGTCGGGGCGCCTATTGACCGCCGCGTCCGCCCCTCATCCGAACCATCACCACGGCTCGACAACACCCTAAGGAAGCACCATGAAGAAGGCCCTGATCACCGGGATCACCGGTCAGGACGGCTCCTACCTCGCCGAACTGCTCCTGTCCAAAGGCTATGAGGTACACGGATTGATCCGACGCTCGTCGTCGTTCAACACCGCCCGGATCGACCACCTCTACCAGGACCCGCACGACCCGTTCGCCCGACTGTTCCTTCATTACGGGGATCTCAGCGACGGTGCGCGCCTGGTCACGCTGCTGGCATCGATCGACCCGAACGAGGTCTACAATCTGGCCGCGCAGTCGCACGTCCGCGTCAGTTTCGACGAGCCCGAGCACACCGGGGACACCACCGGGATCGGGTCGGTCCGATTGCTGGAAGCCGTGCGTCAGGCCGGCATCCGATGCCGGTATTACCAGGCATCCAGCTCGGAGATGTTCGGCGCGTCTCCCCCGCCGCAGAACGAGGACACCCTGTTCTATCCGCGATCCCCGTACGGAGCGGCGAAGGTCTACTCGTACTGGGTCACCCGCAACTACCGCGAGGCCTATGGCCTGTTCGCCGTCAACGGCATCTTGTTCAACCACGAATCACCGCGTCGTGGAGAGACTTTCGTGACGCGCAAGATAACCCGCGCGGTCGCCCGGATCAAGGCCGGCGTGCAGAAGGACCTCTACATGGGCAACCTCGACGCCGTGCGCGACTGGGGGTACGCGCCGGAGTACGTCGAGGGCATGTGGCGCATGCTGCAGGCCGACGAACCCTCCGACTACGTCCTCGCGACCGGCGTGCCCTTCACCGTCCGCGACTTCCTCCAGCACGCCTTCGATCACGCCGGCCTCGACTGGCGCGAGCACGTCGTGTTCGACGAGCGGTACCTGCGCCCCACCGAGGTCGATTCGCTGATCGGCGATGCGTCGAAGGCCGAACTGGACCTCGGGTGGCGCGCTGCGGTCCGCGCGCCGGAGCTCGCACGGATCATGGTCGACGCCGACATCGCGGCCCTGAAATGCGAGGGCACCGAGTGGATCGACAAGCCGCACCTGCTCGCCTGGAGTCGCGCGTCATGACGATGTCCACCGCTCGAACGAGCTGGTCACCGGGGCCACTCGACCCGTCGGCCTCCTTCTACGTCGCGGGTCATCGCGGCCTCGCCGGTTCGGCTCTCGTGCGAGCGCTCCGGCGGCGCGGGATCACCGACATCATCGGTCGCACGAGCCGCCGGCTCGACCTCCGGGACCGGCACAGCGTCTTCGAGTTCTTCGCGCACACCACACCAGACGTGGTGATCTTGGCCGCCGCCCGGGTCGGCGGGATCGCCGCCAACAACAGGTGGCCCGTCGATTTTCTCTCCGAGAATCTGCGCATCCAGGTCAACGTCCTCGACGCTGCTGCCGCCTACGGCGTCGAGCGCCTGCTGTTCCTCGGGTCGTCGTGCATCTACCCGAAGTTCGCCCCGCAGCCGATCCGCGAGGACGCGCTGCTGACCGGCGCCCTGGAACCGACCAACGACGCGTACGCGATCGCCAAGATCGCGGGAATCATGCAGGTGCAGGCAACGCGACGGCAGTACGGGTTGCCCTGGATCTCCGCGATGCCCACGAATCTGTACGGGCCGAACGACAACTTCTCCGGGGAGACGAGCCACCTGCTGCCGGCGATGATCCGACGGTACGAATCGGCGCGCCGGGGGGCCGCGCCGAGTGTGACCAACTGGGGAAGCGGAACACCGCGCCGCGAGCTTCTCCACGCCGACGACATGGCCGAAGCCTGCCTGTACCTGCTCGAACACCACGACGATCCCCGTCAGGTGAACATCGGGACCGGCGTGGACCACTCGATCGCCGAGATCGCCGAGATCGTGGCCGACGCGGTGGGTTACGACGGCACGGTCGAGTGGGACACCACCAAGCCCGATGGAACGCCGCGGAAGCTGCTCGACGTCAGCACCATTCACGAACTGGGATGGCGGCCGACGATCGGTCTCGAACGGGGTGTCGCGGAGGTCATCGACTGGTACCGGTCGGCCTACCACTCAGCGCGCGTGGGCAACTCACAGATCGGGGCCGGCGATGTCCGGGTCTGAGTCGTCGGTGATCACCGACGCCACCACCACCGTTCCGGGCGCGACGTCCCGGGAGACCGTCGCGGCGGCCCCCACCACCGCGCGTCGTCCGATGGTCACCGGGCCGGTCACACGCGCTCGCAACGCGATCCACGCACCGTCCTCCACGACGAGCTCCCCGAGCGCATCGGCCGGACACAGCAGTGCGGCGGCTTGCGAGACCACGACGTTCGCGCCGATCCGGATCGAACCCGCACTGTCGAGGGTCACCGCCTCACCGATCCACGAGTCTTCGCCGATCGCAAGCCGCGCCGGACTGGTCACCCGCACCCGGGGCCGCATCAGCACGCCGCGACCGATCTGCGCACCGAACACCCGAAGCACCGCCAGGCGAACGGAATTGGGCACGAACACCCATCCGATCGCGCGCATCACGAAAGGCCAAGCCAGCGATGACAACTGAGCTAACACGATCGCCATCGTATCGAACCGGACGCAATTCGGGGCCGGTGAACCGCGTCGTCGAACCGCAGGATCGGCCGGAGGAGCGCAAGTGTGTCGACTTCATCGCGATCAACTACGCGCCCGAGGTCACCGGTATCGCGCCCTATGTCACCGACATCACCCGGCGCCTCGCCGCCCGTGGGTGGAGCGTGCGCGTCATCACCGGTTACCCGCACTACCCCCAGTGGCGCCTCGACGGTGACATGTCGGATTACACGTCCACGGTCGTCGATCAGGGGGTGATCGTGGTGCGTGTCCCGCACAGCATCCCGGAAGGTACTGCGCTGGTGTCCCGCTCACGGATGGAGCTCGAATTCGGACTGCGCGCCATCGTCGCCCACCTGCGCCCGGAGGCGGTCACCGTGATGGCCAGTCCGCCGCTCATCGCCTCGGCGTTGGTGATGTTGCGGCGCAAGATCGGTCGTCGCACGCTGTCGCCGATGGGGGTGTGGGTCCACGACCTGTACAGCCAGGCGGTCACCGAGGCGGCCGCAGGTGGCACCCTCAGCCGCACTCTCGTCGGCAGGCTCGAGAAGTTCGCGCTGTGTTCGGCCGACGAGGTGGCGGTGGTGCATCCGCGCTTCGGCGAGATCATCGTCGACCGTCTCGGCGTCGACCCGTCGGTGGTGACCCACGTGCGCAACTGGACGCAGGTTCGCCACGAGCCGCGCGCGCCTCGAGTCATGGCGCGTGCCGAGCTCGGCATCCCCACCGACGCGGTCGTCGCGGTGCACGCCGGCAACATGGGCCAGAAGCAGGGCCTGGAGAACCTCGTCGACTCCGCTCGGCTGGTCGCCAGGTCGACGAGTGCAGCAGCGCGGAAGGTGCACCTCTATCTGGTCGGGGACGGCAACCAGCGTCGGCATCTCGAGGACCGCGCCCGCGGGTGCCCCGACATCACCTTCGTCGACTCGCTCCCCGACGATCGGTTCCACCTCATGCTCTCCGCCGCCGACGTCCTGGTGGTCAACGAGAAGCCCGGCGTGGTCGAGATGTCGTTGCCGAGCAAGCTCACCACCTACTTCAGCTACGGAATACCCGTGGTGGCAGCCGTTTCCGATGATGGGATCACCGCTGCCGAGGTCCGGCGCTCGCACGCCGGCGTCGTCGTCCCGGCGGGTGATCCGGCTGCGCTGCTCTCGACCATCGCCCAGATCGCCACCGACACCACCGCGGCACTGACCATGGGTGAGGCGGGCGAACGGTATGCGGAGGAGGTTCTCGGTGCCGATGCGGCAGTCGAGAGGTTCGAGATGTGGCTGCACAAGCTGTCGCACCACGCCTCGGTCCGGGCATGACCGTGACGACGCCGACCACGACAACCGCGCGCTCCGAGGTCATGTCCGAGCTGGAACCCCGACGCCTGTGCGACTACATCGTCGACAAGTCGGATCGCGGACGCAACCGACTGTGGATGATCACCTGGCTGGGTGTCGGTGCCGTCCTGCGAAGCGGCTTCGGCGGCACACTGCTGCGCTGTTCCCTGTTGCGCGCCTTCGGCGCACGGGTGGGCGCCGGTTGCGACATCCATCGCAGCTTCCGAGTTCACTTCCCCTGGAAGTTGGGCCTCGACGACGGCGTGCGGATCGACCGCGACGTGTGGATCATCAATCCGGAACCGGTGTCCATCGGCGCCGAATGCACCCTCGGCCGACGCACGGTCATCTGCTCGGGCGGGCATGATCACCGCTCGCCCACCTTCACCCGCACGAGCGAGTCGGTCGTCATCAGCGACCGGTGCCACCTCGGCAACGGCGTGACAGTGCTGAAGGGGGTTGTGCTGCAACCCGGTACGCACGTGCCGGCCGGAGCGGTGGTCATCCCGGCGATCTCGGCGAAGTCGCGTCGGACGGCACCGGGTGGCCGGCCATGAAGATCCTGCAGGTACTCACACTCCTCTCCCCGGCCGGCGAGTTCGGCGGCCCCGCCACCGTGGCGGTCAACCAGAGCAGCGCGCTGGCCGCACTGGGGCACGAGGTCACGCTCATCGCCGGCTCGTGTGACGGGCCCGCACCCGCCCCCGACGTGCCCGGCGTTCGGGTCCTCACGTTCCCGACGCGAACCGTCGGCCGCGGGCGGAACTTCTCCCGCCTCGTCGCGCCGTCGATGCTGCGCTGGATCCGTGCCCACGCCGGTGATTTCGACGTCGCGCACGTCCATCTCGGTCGCGACTTCGTGACCCTCCCCGCCGCCCGCCTGCTGTCGTGGAGCAACATCCCGACCCATGTGCAGACACACGGGATGATCAATCCCCGGCCGTCGCTGCCCTACCAGGTCATCGACCGGGCCCTCACGATTCCGGCGGTGCGCGACGCCCGAACGGCGTTCTACCTCAATGACGTCGAACTGCGGAAGCTCCGCTCGGCGATCGGAGATGCGCCCCACTACCGATATCTGGGCAACGGTGTGCCGCTGCCCGACGCGGCCTCGACAGCCCGAACCCCGCCCGACGGACCGCCCGAGGTGCTCTTTCTCGCCCGGTTGCACCCCCGCAAGCGAGCTGTCACGTTCGCCCGCGTCGCGACCGAACTCGCGCCGCGATTCCGGGCGCTCTTCACGATCGCCGGACCCGACGAAGGCGACGGGCCGGCCGTCGACGAGGTGCTGCGCAGCTTCCGAGCGACGCACGACGCCGAGATCGCCTGCCGCATCCGGCGCGAACCACCGGTCCCCGCCGGCCAGGTGGCCGACCGCCTCGCGCGGGCCACGATCTACGTTCTCCCGTCGATCCATGAACCGCTGCCGATGTCGGTCCTCGAAGCAATGGCCGCGGGCCTGCCGGTGGTGGTCACCGACACCTGCGGGTTCGCCGGCCTGGTCGCCGACGCCGACGCCGGTCTCGTCGTCGACGACTCGATCTGTGCGCTGTCGGCGGCCCTGACCGGACTCCTCGCCGACCCGGACCGCGCACGCGCACAGGGATCGCGGGGGCGGCGCGCCGTCGAACAACACTGGGGCATCACGTCGATCGCCCGACAACTCGAGGAGCACTACGATGCGGTCAGCTGAGCTCGCCGACACGACGGACAGCACGGAGACTGTCAGCGTCTCCATCCTTGTTCCGTCCTTCAACCCGGGGGCTCATTTCGAACCGGCGATCCGGTCTGCGCTCCGCCAGCTGAGCGCACTCGACGAGATCCTCATCCAGGACGCGGGTTCGACCGACGGAACCCAGAACCTCATCGCTGCTCTCGTGGAGGCAGACCCGCGGGTGAAGGCCGTGGTCGAAAGCGACGAGGGACAGTCGGACGCCCTCAACCGCGCGCTGGCCCGCGCCGGCGGACAATGGGTGCTCTGGCTCAACGCCGACGACGTGCTCGTCGAGGGCGCACTCGCCGCTGTCCGCGCGGCGGTGCGCGATTCGCCCGGCGCAACAGTGCTGACCGGCGATCACCAGCTGCTCCGGGCCGGTGGCGAGGTGGTCGGCAACTACCATGGCAAGCCCATCGAGACACGAACCCTGTTGCGGCGGTCCACATGCGCGTCGTTCTCCGGTTCGGTGATCATCCGCCGGGACTATCTCGAGTCGCTCGGCGGGTTCGACAAACACCTGCACTGCACGATGGACTACTCGTTGCAGTTCCGGATCGCCGAGACCGCGCCTGAACAGCGGTCGATGCCGGTTCCGATCGGCGCGTTGCGCTTCCACGATGCCTCGAAATCGGCCAACCTGTGGCGGACCTTCCTCGTCGAATCGCTCCGCCTGCGGATGCGGTATGCGACGTCACCCGCGGACCGCCTGCTGGGACTGGTGGGCACCGTCGAGCAACTCGCCTCGTTTCTCGTCTTCCGCATCCGGTTGACCCCGGGCTACCGAAGGTTGCGCGGTGTCCTCCGTGATTGACGAGAGCCGCGCCGGCAACCGGCTGCGCACCGACGCCACCGTGCGGATTCTGGCCCGGGTGGCCAGTTCCGCGATGCTCGGCGCGTTCCTCCTGCTCCTTGCCCGAGCACTCCCGGTCGACACGTTCGGCCAGTACGTTCTCGCGTACACGCTCGGCGTGGTGGCCGGCCTCGCCGTGGGCTTCGGTGCACCGATCCGGGTGATGCGCGTCGGCGCATCCGACGATGACCACACCACCGCGGCAGGTCTGTACGTCGCGCACACCATCGCGGTATCCACGGTCTTCCTCATCATCGTTGCGGGACTTGCCTTCTCCGGTCTGCCCCTGATCGTCGTCGCGGGCGTGCTGTTCGCCTACTCCGACACTGTGCAGAACTTCGCGCAGAACTTCCTGGCAGGCACCCATGCGCATTCCGCCGCCAGCTGCCTCGTCGTCGTGCAGCGAGCCGTACCCCTCGCGGTGTGGGGAGTGCTGGCTTTGTCCGGAAGCGACCTGGGTGCCCCCGCGCTCGTCGTGATCTTCGCGTGCACGGCCGCGACAGCGCTGCTGGTGCCGGCGGTATCCGTCGGGGTCCGGGGACTGCGCACCGCCGCCGGTGAGCTCCGCGGGCCCGGGGCGGGCACCGCGCGCTACTGGGCGCTGGCGATGTCGGGGACGCTGGCACAGCTGCAGGTCTCGGCTCTCGCGGTCTGTGCGCCCCCGCTGACCGTCGGCTACTTCGCGATGGCGACGCGCGTCACCGGGCCCCTCACCCTGCTTTCCGCCGCGCTGTCGACAGTCGCGGTCCCCGAGCTCGCCCGGCACGTCGACGACGCGTCGACCTTCGACCGGATCTACCGTCGCTACCGAAACGTCGTCGGCGCCTACTGCGTCGTCGTCGTCCTCGCGGCATGGCCGGTCGCCTGGGTCATCGTGCAGATCGTCGGCGCAAAATACGAACCCGCCCAGAACCTGCTCATCGGCATGATCATCGCGGCGGGGATCTCCTCGGTCTCCCAGGCGATCAGCTCCAAGCACATCGCGGCAGGCCGACCCAGCATGGTGACCGCGGCGATCGTCCTGGGCGGTGTGGTGACGCTGCTCTTGCTCCTCCTCGCCGGCGCGCTCGACCACCTCGATGCGATCTGGCTCGCGCCCATCGCCGGTCAGCTACTCGTACTCACCGCCCTGCTCTCCGACGTCCACGAAGGTGGGAGAATGACCAGACTCGTCCGAACACATTGGGAGAAAGCACTTCTGGTGGTCGCCGTGGTGGCTCTCACCTTGACCGCCGGCGTGGCCCTCGCCGCCGCGCGCGAACCCGGAGCCGAAGTCCACCGGGCCGGCGTCGAGGTCACCTCCGCCGCGTCGACGTCGCGGTCGGCGAACAGCGCTCCGGCGGACAGCGACGCGGTCACGATCCTCGTCGTCGGCGACAGCTTCACCGAGGGAACAACATACGGCGGCAAAGGCAGTTCGAACTGGACCCGCATCGCGCAGGGTCGGCTGTCGCAGGAGCAACTGAACGAATGCCCCGTTCTGCTGCGGGTGTCCGGCCGGGGTGGAGCCGGCTACCTCACCACCGGGATCCGGCAGACGACGTTCGCTTCGGAGGCGCAACGACTGCTCTCTCCCGACGTCTCGGCGATCGTGCTCGTCGGTAGCGGCAACGACCTCTCGCATCCGGCGAAGCAGTACCGGGCCGCGGTCAACGACACCATCCGCGCGGTGCGCAAGGCTCGACCGGAACTGCCCGTCGTCATCGTCGGGCTGTCCTGGATTCACAACACACCGGCCGCTCCGGAGTATGCGCGCGCCAACAGATTGCTCGCCGACGCCGCGAAACGGCACGGGGCATCCTTCGTCGACCCGATCAGAAGCCGTTGGTACGCCGCCCCGCGCGACCACTCGATCGTGGGCGCTGATCTGCGCCACCCGACCGACGAGGGGCATGCCATCATCGCCGACCGCATGACGCCCGTCCTGGAGAGCCTGGCACGGAAGGGCAGCTGCGAATGAGTACGCCGGGAGTCACCCACAGCCGCCCACGGGTCACCCGCGTCGTGACCGCACTGGGAGTTGCTGCCTGCGTCGGACTGATCCTCACGATGGCAGTCGGCACGTTCTCGGCGCAACACGCGACGGTGCAGGCGACGTCGCGTGTCGTGCTCACCTACGAACGCGACGCGATGCAACTGCCGCAGGATTTCGATCCCGCACCCACCATGCTCCAGACACGGAGCATCGAGTCCTACTCGACATTGGTCACGAGCGAGAACTTCCTCCGTCGAGTGATCGACACCCACCACATCGCGATGAGTCCCGCTGAGCTCCGCGGGGCAGTGTCGATCACGGCGCCGCCCGAGACGACGATCATGGACTTCACCGTCCGAGGCGACAACGCGCGCACCGTCGAAGCCGCCGCGATGGGCGTCGGCCGCGAATTCACCACAGCGCTCGCCGAACTCGAGTCGCCGGCGCCCATCGAATCGCTCGTCCTCGGACCCGTCGACGCCCACGAGACATTTCCCGATGCGCTGGTGCGTACCGCTCTGCTCGCAACCCTCGCGGGACTGACCGCGTGCGCTCTCGCGGTCATGTACACGCAGCACCAGGCCGACACACCACGATCCCGACCCACACCGGCCGCGAATGTATGGAGGACACCATGAAGCGACCCAACAAGTGGCTCAGCCTGATTGCCTGGCTGCTCCCCGCGTCGAAGACGAAGAACGCGGTGCTGCGCATCCTGGGCAACACCATCGGCCACGACGTCAGTCTGGGACCGAACCTCGTGATCGGCTGCGGACCGTTTCGTGTCGGAGACCGCGGAGTGATCGCACCGTTCAACATCTTCCGGCAGTTGGCGCGCGTCGAGCTCGAGAAGGACAACTTCATCGGCCGGCTGAACCAGTTCACGGCAGCACCGTCGTATCAGAAGTTCAGCGACCGCGCCGGAGTGCTGTCGATGGCCGAGCAGGCAGCTGTCACCAACCGCCACTACTTCGACTGCTCCGGCCGGATCGAGATGGGGCCCTACAGCGCGGTGGGCGGCACCCGAAGCCTCCTGCAGTCGCACGAGATCGACATCGTCGAGGACCGAACCACCATCGGCACCATCACCATCGGTGAGCGGAGTCTGACGGCGACCGCGTGTCTCATCCTCAAGAACGCTGCGATACCGGCGTACTCACTCGTCGCCGCGGGTTCGGTGGTGACGGCGTCGTCGCATCCGGCTGTCGGCGACGCCGGGCTGTATGCCGGGGCGCCGGCACGATGGCGACGCGAACTCCCCGAATGCAAATGGTGGTACCGGTCGTCGTACATGACCCCGGTGCGGGAGGTCGAGGGATTCTGATGTTTCCGACCTCCAAGTCCCGACTCTCGACGGCACGACTTGCGCTGTTGGCCGTCGCTGTCATCGCCGGCGGTTCGGCATGCAACACCACTGCTCAGGCCGAACGGTCTGACGATCGGGTCGCCTCGGCACAGGGCGCTGCGGTGCACGTCGACTACGCCACAGCGGCCGCGGTGCCGCCCGGCTTCGTCGCCGTGGAGCGGGGCCGCAACCTGCATCCGCTCCGGGTCTCGGACGGGCGTCTGCTGCACGGTCGGTCCTCGGCGGCCGATGCGGCGTCCTACCTCTCGACCGACCTCTCACCCGCGCGGGTCACACGAATCGGGGCGACCGTCGGCTTCTCGGGAGACGACGCCGGGGCAATTGCTCTGCTCGTCAGCGCAAAACCGGTGCCGCAGGACGAGTCCGACGCCGCCCCCGACGCCGCGGTGCACTTCGTCGCGACCCGGACGGGATGGTCGTATGCGATCTGGGAGGCCGGTGACGCCGGCCAGACGATCCTGGGCCAGGGCACCTATCGCATCGCCTTCGATCGTGACGCGGCCCGGTTCGAGATCGAACTCGACGGGGACCGGGCGAAGGTCTACCTGCCCGACGCCACGTCGATCGTGTTCACCGACAGCCGTATCGCCGACTTCGGCGGCAGTTGGGCGACCTGGGAACTGTACGAGGATGCCCCGGGCACGAGCCCCGCCTCGTTCCGGGAGCTGTGGGCGTCATGACGATGATCTTCGCGACGTTGCTGGTGGCACTGGGCCTCTTCGTCGCAGTCGCGTACGACAGGCAGTGGGCCCGGCATGTCGATCGATTCCTGTGCAGCTGGTTGATCGCTTTGACGGCATGGCCGGTCATCGTCATCTACGCGGTCGCCCCGGCGTTGTGGTCGTCGGCCGATGCCGCCGGAGCGATCTTCGCGGTTCTGTTGTACGGTCCCGCAGCGGGTATGAGTGTGGCGGCCGCCCTCCACGCGGTGGCCACTCGCGGCTTCCGCATCGACGGCTCGGCCGCCATCCTCGCACTGCTCATGGGGTACGCCTGCGCGGCGATGATCGTCGACGGCTCGGGCAGGGTCGTCAATCTCGTCATGTCGATGGCTCTGCTGGTGGGTTTCGTGTTCCGCTACCGGTCCTTCGGGCTCGACGCGGTGGCCCGGTCTGCCCGCATCGCGCTCGTCGTGACGGCGGGAATCCTGCTGATCTCCGTGCTGTTCAACTCGTCTCGCGTGGTCGGTGCATGCCGGATCGACAAGTGCACCGACCTCGGTGCGGTGCTCACCTCCCCGTTCGCCGGCAACGGCAATCTCGCAGGTATCACGATCACTGCACTCTTGCCGTTCGCGGTGTATCGCGTGGCCATGTGGCGTGTCCTCGCCGCCGTCGCGGGGGTCGCGTTGATCGGCCTTCTCGCCGGCAGCCGAGCCGCTTTCGGCGGGATCGCGGTCGCCGGCCTGCTCGGAGTGCTGTTGGCCCTCCCGCCGATCACCGCTCGGGTTCGGAACCTGATGCTGGGTCTCGCGCTGGTCGCAAGCGCGGTCTACTCGCTGTTCCCGCTCTACATCGGCTACACCAACGCCGATTACAGCTTGCGGGGCTATCTGTGGAACCAGGCCCTGCGGAAGATCCCCGACCAGTGGTTCTTCGGACACAATCCGGCGTTCTGGGTGGAGTCCGGTGCGTCGCTGTTGTTCAAGGCCAACTATTCGCCGCACAACGGTTGGCTGGAAATCCTGCTGTCGGTCGGCGTCTGGGGAGTCGTGCTGATCGTCCTGGCCGCCGTCGTCAAAGTGGTTCAGACAACCGATGCGACGACCCGGGCGTATCTTCTCGCCTACTTCAGCACGATCCTCGCCCTCAGTTCGCTGGAAGCGGTGTACGTCCCGTACTTCCTCGGCATCGCACCGTTCGCCGCACTGCTCCCCTACTTCCTGTACCAACACCGTTCGCCCGCTCACCGTTCAACCCGATCCCCGTCACCCGTGCCCGGTCACGAGGTGCTCAACGAGTCACAGATGGAGCTCCGATGAAAGTCCTCAACGTCATTGCCGCGAAATGGATGCTCGTCGTGGCATTCACCCTGATCGGTCTCATCGCCGCCATCGGCTATTCGCTGCTACAGCCGCAGACCTACGTCGCGACCGTTCGGACCTACATAGCCACCGGCACTTCCGACATGCTGGAGGCCTATCAGGGAAACCAGGCGGCCCGGGCGAGCATCCAGACGTTCGCGGTGCTGGCGACCGACCCGACCGTTGCGCAGCGAGCTATTGATAGATCTGGGGTCGACATCTCGCTGCCGCAGTTCATCTCCGAGATCTCGGTCAGCGTCCCGCCGCAGACCGTCATCCTCGATGTGTCTGTCCAGAACTCGACGTCGGCCGACGCAGAGCGGTTGTCCACCGCACTCGCGCAGGAGCTCGTCGGCACCGTCACCGCGCTGCAGGAACCGACCAGCGGCGGCCCGGGTGCGCTCCGACTGGTGGTCGTCGACCCGAACACCCAAGGTGCCGTTCGACAACAGCTCATCGACCCGGTCCTCCTCGGCGTCGGCGCGGCCGGCGGCGCGCTCGCCGGTGCCTTGCTCGCACTGCTCCTCCACCGCCGGCGCGGCGGCGCACCCGAAGTCGAGGAGTCCGACCGCATCCCGGACGGACCGACCACGGGCGACATCGAGGTGACCATCAACCGTCCCTCGAGCGCAATGAGGAGCCACCATGTGCCGGTTGAAGAGTCGGCGGTGAGCAATCACTCGCCGCTGGTCGAGCAGCCGATGAGCGCAGGGCACAGCCGTCACCCACTGGTCGAGCAGCCGACGGACGCAGGGCACAGCCGTCTCCCGCTGGTTGAGCAGGCGACGAGCGCAGGGCACAGCCGTCACCCGCTGGTTGAGCAGGCGACGAGCGCAGCGAGGAGCCGTGTCGAAACCACCGACCGTCCTGCCGCGTACACAGCTCGCCACACTCTCAGTCGGCATTCGGCGACTCGCCGTGGTGGGTTTGGGCCGAGCTAGCGACAGAGAACTTGGCTTCGCCAAAGTCAAGCGCGCATTGCATGTATAGGAGATACTCTCCCGATGACCATCACGCAGCCGGTCAGGAAGCTGCTGTGCGCAGCCTTGGCCACGATGGCCTGCTTGCTCTACACCCCGGCTCTCTCCCAGGCTGCACCTCGGGTTGCGGTTGGTGTCGCTTCAATCTCAACACAGTACGCCGGTGCCGACTTCGCCGGGGAGGCCGAGCAGATCAAGGCGACCGGAGCGACGGCCATTCGGATTCCGGCGAAATGGAATCTGCTGCAGCCGTCGAGTTCGGCTTCCTTCACGTGGACACGTCTCGACGCGGCAGTGAGCGCTGCCCGGGCGAAGGGGTTGTCGATCCTGATGAACCTCGAGGGGCCAGCACCGGTGTGGGCGCAGAAGCCAGGTGCAAACCCGCTCGCAAACGGGAACGCCCCCGCCAACCCCGCCACTTTCGGCGAGTTTGCGAGACAGGTGGCGCTGCGGTACTCGTCGCGAGTTGCCGCCTGGGAAGTGTGGAACGAACCGAACCTCGCGCACTACCTGATTCCGCCTACGGCTGGTGAGTACGTTCCACTGCTCAAGGCGGCGTTCGGAGGTATCAGAGCGGGCGGTGGCAACCAGCCGGTGATCACTGGCGGGCTGTCGAGTCTTCGAACCGAGACCCGGGATGTCACCTTCATCTCGGACATGTACTCGCTAGGCGCGAAGCCGTACTTCAACGGCATTGGCGTCCACCCATATACGCTGCCTTACCCGATCACCGCAGATCCACGAGCAGGCGACGGGGGCGGCGCAGCCGTTCTGCCCGAGGGGCGCGCGATCATGGTGGCGAACGGCGACTCCACCAAGTCCATGTGGGTGACCGAGTTCGGCCAGCCGACCGGAAACACCCCTGCATCGACCACGGAGTCCGTTCAATCCAGCATCATCGTCGACGCGGTGAACCGCGCGAACGGGCTGTCGTGGATCGCGGCCATCTTCCTTTTCACGTCCCGCGACCTGTCCACTAACAAGGCAGACGACAATTCGAACTTCGGGTTGTACCGTTTCGACGGCTCACCCAAACCAGTCGTCGGTGCGCTGCAGGGTCTCTTGGGCTGAGCAGGTCGCCTTTCGACCGACACGCTGTAACGAAGGTCCAAGAGCGAGTCGCGCCATCATGCTGGATTGCTCCGGCCCACCGGCCCGGAGACAAATCGGCACGATCGAACCCATGAGGTTCTATTGACCGTTTCGCACGACAAAATCCCGCTCGCTCGTCTCTGCAGCACAGTGGCTGCTGCCGTCTGGAGATCTCTATCGAGCCTGAACACAGCGAGAAGCGCTAGCCGTCTACTCCATCACGTTTCACATCCGGCCTATGCGAGCACTCGAGCCGCGCGAAGTAAGGAATACTGGCGCAATGGCTCACCGGTCGAAGTTCTCGGCTCGACGACAAGTAATTCTCGGTCTCGTCCTCGCGAGCGCTATATTACTCGTCATTGGGGTCGCCGCATTCTTCGAGAGACCAGTCTGGGACGGCGGCGACGTAGTCTTCATCGGTGACAGCTACATCGCTGGCGATGGTGCTCCCGGCGGAGAAGGTCTTGCGCTCCACGTTGCGGCGGATCTCGGTCTCTCTCCCACCATCTCTGCCGACTCTGGGTCCGGGTACACCCGGCCTGGCAGGCGAGGATTTACGACCGCTGAACTTGTCGTGGCAGCGCCAGACCGCGCCGGCACTGAACTTGTCGTCCTTGCAAGCGGTTACAATGACGACCTCGGTTCTCCACCGGCCCCAGAACACCTACTGACCAGCGCACGATCGGCGATCTCCGCGGCCAGTGATCGATGGCCTCGAGCACGAGTCGTAGTGCTCGGTCCATGGACTCCCCGAGGTTCCCCTTCCGTAAACCAAACCGCGGTTAACGAGGCACTTAAGACCGAGGCCGACAGGCTCAAAGTGACCTTTATCGACACGCTTGTGCCACCGCTGGTCACCGCGTCGATGATAGGTGCAGACAGGGTGCATCCCACGCCTGCAGGTCACAGAAAAATTGCCAGTGACTTGGCTAGACGTCTGCGCACTGATGGAGAGTGAACGCACCTGACCCTGATGCGCAGCGGACAAATCGGCCACCAGCCTTTGTTCGAACGTCGCGACGTCACTGTGCACCATTCATGTGCCGGGGGACGTCGGAGTACGACACATCGACCGCCGCGTGCCCATACAGCAATAAGGCGGGCCCCGAGGCGCGCGCGGAATTTCGCTTCAGGCCACAAGAATTAGCCTGCGATTCACTCAAACAGCAGCCGTGATCCGCTTCGCCAGCTCTGCGGCGATCGCGCGGTGCCCAGCGGGGCTCGGATTGACCCTGTCCCTGCCTATCATTTCAGCCCTGACAAGTGGCGGCGCCAACGTGTCGATAAAAACAGCATTCTCCTCTTCTGCGACGTCGCGGAGAGCCCCGTTCACGGCCTCCTGATTAACTGTTGCCACTCCAGTTGGCGTCCAGGGCCCGAGCACGATTACTCGTGCACGCGGCCACTTGTCGGCCGCGGCGGCCACGGCAGATCGCGCTGCGGCGCGGAGGCGTGTGGAATCGGGCGGCGAGCCAAGGACATCGCTGTATCCACTAGCCATGACGACGATCTGGGCACCGAGCCGTTTAGGTGCCTTGTCGACGAGCTGTCTGGTGTTGAATCCATTTCGGCCGGCCTTGGTGTACCCAGATTGTGGGTCGGCCGACAGCGTCGGGGCGAGACCGAGCTCGCTGGAAGCTAGGATCGCGAGCCCCTGCCTACCCGGAGCACCATCTCCACTGATGTAGCTGTCGCCGATGAACACTGCACCACCTCCGCTCAGAGAGTTGCCGGTGCCTTGAGTAGGTCCTCGCTCCAATCCGTCGGTACTCCCTGCTGTCTGCGCGCTCAGCAGGAACGCCCCACCAACGACAAGAATAAGAATAAGAACACCTGCAAAGGTGAGGCCGATTGCGGCCTTCCTCGACCCAGCTAGTCGCGACCGATTCCACATCAAAACATCCTTGTCACTGCCGCAGCACGTCGCCCCGCAGGCGCTGCAGCATACTAATTCGACTGCGAGACAACGACTATTCAACCCTCAACTAATCGACCGAACACGGCGCCATGCGGCGACAGAGCGCACCCTATACCTTCCGTGCCGGGTTACCAATCCACACTTCGCCGGCACCAGTGTCACGAGTGAGGACCGCGTTGGCCCCAACAATGGTGCCTCGTGCGATGCGCCTTACCTCCCCCGTCCGCGCCAACACGACTGCACCTGCGCACAGCCAGACATCGTCTTCTATTACAAAGCGAGGCGGCACGGTCTCCGGGCGATCTATGTCCGCTCTCCCCAGAGTGACTCCGTGGAAGACCCTACAGCGGTCTCCGAACGTCGTATTTGGGTGAACTACCGTACCAATCCCGCGATGATAAATACGAAAATCGCTACCGATCCGCACAGATTTTGGAATGTCGAGCCCCAGAGCATAGGCGATCTGCCGTGCAATAGGACCCAGAACCCGGCGTTGTTGAGCGCCGACGATGCGTTCCATCAACTGTGGGGAACGCGGCGTCACCGTTCACCACCCGAATGGTCATCAAACGAAGCGCGAGTGCAACCCATACCTGACGCCGGCTCCTCAAGTCCGCTGCGCAGACCTTTCACTGCGGCGGGCCGACATGTGCAACGTCGCGCCTGCGGGACGTATGAGTTGCCATACGAGGTGTATCAGCGTCGCCGTAGTAGGTGTTGTGGTACGCCCCAGCACGATCTGAAGCATCGTTCACCACCACCCCGACGAGCCTCACGTTGGTTGCCTTCCACTGCTGCCATGCCGCACCGAGTTCAGGGCGCTTCGTACTGTCGGCCCGAACAACGAGAATCGCGTTCGGAACCCACTGCGACACCACCGCGCCGTCACTCACCGGGAGGATCGGCGGAGTGTCGACGATAACGTAGTCATATGAGTCCGCGAGCCTATCGAACAACTCACGGGCGCGGTTCGAGCCGAGCAGCTCAGCCGGATTGGGCGGCAACTGCCCTGTCGCTAGTACGTCCAGACGATCCAACCCCGCCGGCTGAAGCAGATCCGGCAATTCCCCTTGTCCGATCAAATAATCGGTCAGGCCGACCGACCCATTGAGCATCAACCGTTTTGCGACTGTTGGCCGGCGGAGGTCGGCGTCCACCAGAACCACTCGGTGACCGTACTCAGCCAGCGAGGCGGCGACGTTGATCGCCGTCGTAGTCTTCCCTTCCGCAACCGACGCGCTTGTCACGAGGATTCGACGCGAGGCGGGGTCCACCGCGGCGAAGGCCAAGTTCGTCCTCACACGGCGGTATGACTCCGCAATAACTGAGCCTCCGGCGCCAAAGTCGACGAAGCCCCCACCGTCGAGCGAAGGATCACCCGGCACCAATCCGATTACGGGGGCATCTACAACGCCGGCCAGGTCGCCGGGACCGTGGATCGTGCGATCGAGCCTGTCTCGTACGAAGATGATTGCCAGGCCGAGTAGGACGCCCGCAAGGAGGCCAAGCACCGTATTCCGCATCGGACGGGGCGCGACCTGCGTCGCGCTCCCCGACGCGGGCGAAATAACCGTCACTTTCGCGAGGGGGGCATTACCATCCGTGCTGCCCGGAGGCGTTTCCAGTTCTGCGACGTACGACGTGAGGCTGGCGGCGACCGCGTCCGCGAGTCGGACCGAGACATCTCGTGACGTGGATTCAGCCGAGATCGTGAGGAGGACAGTATCCGGCTTCGAGCTCGCCCGGACCGAAGCTTTCGCCTCTTCGCGACTGAGGTCAAGACCCGACTCTTGTAACGCGCTGTCGACTACCACATCCGAGGTAGCCAGCTCCCCGTACGACAGCACGCGTTGCTGCGAGGCGAGAGAGTCCTGGTAGGCGTTGGGCGACGTCACAGTCGATCCAACAGTGACATACAAACTTGCACTCGAGCGGTACACGGGCTCTTGTAGAACGCTTATCCCGAGCGCGAGCAGGCCACACAACAGCGTGCTGAGCGCAAGCACCCACCATCGACGCGCTACAGCGCCGGCGACTTCTCGGAGACCGTTGTTCGGCGAGGAGTCGACCGCGACCGATACTTCAGACATTCATTGACTCCGATCAAGTGTTACGGATCTGCACGATCAACGCGCGCGAACCTAGACATACCATCATCAAACCAGACATCTTGTAGGGACGCTGAATGACATAGTTGGACCATCACACCGGCCCTCGAAATTCGATGTCGCGTTTCAATCGCACGACAAGCAGCGCGGACAGCGAGAGAATCAGGACCCAGGACATGAGCGCCATTGAATAGAACGCACCTTCGACATTCCACATCCAGGTGGCCCACGAACATATGGCCAGACTGATCGCACCGACGATAACCCTAACCCTTACCACTGCCCAAGTTACTCTCGCTGCGCGGAGGAGGACCCCCGGAACTGCCTCGAAGGCGGCGGACAGACGTGTCAATGCGCCGAGGAGGATATATGGCGCGGCTAGTGGCCAAGTTTCGCCAAGTAGTAGACCACCGACAGAATCTGGGAGCGACAACAACACAAGTGCAGAGATCCCGATTGTCAACCCGATGGAACTATACATTAGTGCACTGTCACGCAACGCCCGCGCGGGTGTCACCTTTCCTTGATTGACTATGACTGAAAGCACAGTGGATCGGAGGAAATTCGTAACTACATTTGTAACGCCATAAATGACGACAATGCTGCGGAAGGCCGCGGCCTCCGCCAAACCGGCGTAGTGAGCGATGGCGAAGACAAGCACCCACTGGAGAAGCGCCCCCCAGATCGATTCAGTGAAGAAGCTCAGGCCGTATTCTCTTGAGACTGAGTACCAGGAGAGCATTTCTCTTCGTGGGCATCTCGCTTTAGCAAGCGCAAAAAGTAGAGGCACACAATACACCGCACTGATGGCAAGCAAAGCCAACACAACACTACCTTCGTACACGAAGACGACGGACAGCGCGAGCATCTGGAAGGACACAACTAGCGCATCCAGAGCAAAGAGACGCTGCGTCTTCAACTCCGCAATCAAGGTGTACCTGAGGGCGTCGTATCCGACGATGAAGGGCGCACAGATCAAGCACATCCACATGGCCCGCCAAAATACGGAGTCGGAAAGAACGAAGGCCACGGCCCCCACGGCGCTCAGAGGGAAAGCCACCAGCACGCTGGCGATGAGCATCCTGCTCCGGTTGTTGGTACCCCCATCTCCGGAGAGCACCACAAGCGGCTCACCATTCAATGCCCTCGACACAACAATCAACATCTGGTAAAACACCAGAGCCGAGGTGAAGATGCCGAGTTCATCGGGTGCGAGGTTTCTAGCAGCGATGACGAGTGACGCCAGGCCATAGAAGCTAACGACAGCCTGATCCGCCGCTCCAGCGACCAATACGCGGCTTCGTGAAACCTCGCGTTGCAGAACGCTAGGCATATTCATGCCTTTCGCAATGTCGGTCTTCCCACCGACAGTATTACTATGACAAGACCTATAAAGATCGGTATGAAACGACCCTGCGTCCAGTAGTTGATTCTGCTGATCTCGAGCAAGCCGACGAACAGTGCGGAGTACGCGATCAGGAATCGGACGTCGCCTCCGCGCGCACGGTTATACGCATATCCGATCGCCAGTCCCAGAACAGCCCAGTAGAGCATAGAGAGCGGCGTCCCGAGATCCGCGTCTGTGATCAGAAATGTACCTTCATTGTTGAACTCCGGGTTGGCAAGATTCGCGAGTGTGCTCGACCACCAAGTCCGCGGACTGGTCTCCATGATCTCCGGCGAGCCGAGCAACCACCCAAGTCCGGGCGCGTCCCAGAGGAAGGCGAAGGAAAAGTAGGGGTCGTGATGCTGCGACGAGAGGATCTGATGATAGAGCGCCCCGTTGTTGACAGTGGTGGTGTAGTACCCCAGCAGGCGTGTAGACACGTATTCCACAAACGAGGAGTCCACAACGTCGCGGTAATATAACCAGCTGCGCGAGTACTCGAACAACGCAAATAGCGCCCACAGAGCCGGAAGCATAAACACGGGCGCCAAGGCTTTAGGCAGTCGCAAGTATCTTGGAAGCAAACGCCTTCGACGACCAGACGGGGAGTCGACAACAAATGCAATGATTATGAGCGGAAGCGCAACCTCAATCAATGCGAGTCGCTCGCCATAGAAAAATGAGCGGAAGAGTGCCAGCCCTACCAAGACTGCAAGATACTTGGAGTAGGCCCGATAATTCGATCTCCGCAGAAACATCATAATCGCCGCGGACACCACACCTAGCTGAGTAAAGGTCGTGATTCCAGCTACCGGAGGACTGATGTCCTTCAACCCACCAACCGCGCCGTCCTCAAATGCAAGAACCTTCATGAAATCAGCGACTGTAGCACCGCGCATAAATGACAGGCCGAACCAAGCGACATATCCGAACAGCGCGAAAACAAACATTATCAGCGCTAGTTGATGGAGTCGACGGACCACATTCGTTGTCAACGTTACGGACACGACGGAACTGTGCCGGAAACCACCGGCAAAGACGGCGCCACAAATAAATGCGAGACCGCTAAGAACACCGACTACCGCTAGCGAGAAGTCGATATATCGCGGAACATCCCACAGCTGGAACGCGTCTTGGATCTGCGACGCAGACGCAATTGGGAGGATCGCCACGAAGACACCAGCTGCCCAACCCGGGTGTAGCCACCAAGGAAAGCTGAGCCGCACTATAAGCTCAGCGCGAGTCGCGCATGTCGCATTCTCGTTGCTATCAGTTGCAGTCTCTGCGACCAACGTATTGTCGCTCATATCGCTATGCCAGCAGTTCGCGCGGCTTCAGTGTGCACCCTCAGGCCATCAGCTGCCGACGTAACGCGGTTGTCTCGAACCAGTCGGTCGTAATCTCGACGAGCATCCTGGCTCTCCAAGAGTAATCTCGCTTGCGATACGACGAGTTCGGGATCGAAGTGGCTCGTACGGTGTACGTAATCCGACAGCCCGAGGTCGCTGAACGCACCGAATCCCTTTCGCTCGTACGCGAGATGGATTACGTAGTGGCCAGCGTTTATCGCCATCAACGCCGCGTGAAGTCGCATTGCAACTACAACCCGCCGCGGCCCTTTAGAGTTATGTAGCTGCTCGGCCGCGATCACTTGACGGGGACCTACTTCCCTCACCGCGTCCACATCGTTATTCTGTCCGACCGTACTCTGAACGTAGCCGTCGAAAACCTCGAGTGTCCGCGCTAGTTCCTTGACAGGTAGCGGGAGCTTCCCCCTGATATATCTCGTTGAAAGCACAACTGTTGGATCGATATCTCGATCCTCAGATCGATCGTTCAGTTCGCGCTCCGACCAGATCGCCATATCTGGCACGCGTAGAACGTTCTCTCGGTTCGCCAATTCGGCCAGGCTGCGGTCGTCGCGCACATAGACCGTTCGAATCCGGCCAATGGCCTGACGGAGGATCCTTCGTCCTCCTGGGGGGAGCGGGCCGATGCTCTGGGGCAGATAAACCGCTTTCTTTCCACCTAAGGAAGCGGCAAGCAGTTGAGGCCCGTGAACCAACGCTGTCCGTACCGCCTCCGATGGCGAACCAAAGCGAAGGTATCCTCCACCTACACCGACAATTAGATCTGCATCACGCAAGTTCCACAGACCCATCAGGTACTTACGTATATCGCCTGTAGACGTAGGTTTGGAAGCCACCAGTGTGCAGTCTCTGTCGGTGAACGACTCTGGTCGCGACGCGAACATGGTTATTTCGGCATCGGAACCCGCCGCGTCCCTTATGAGAGCAAGGGCCGCGTCCACGAGCAACCCGTCGCCAAGGTTCTCGCTACTGTATGCGTGTAATAGAGCCACTCTGGTCACGCTATTTCTCCATAGACCTCAAGGTGGGCTTCCGCGCTCGTCGCCCAGGTGAATTGACCGGCCCATCGTGGGCCCTCGGTGCGAAGCGACGACAGCTTGGCTTCGTCTTCCAGTGCTTTGCAGAGGCCATCAGCGATTGCCTCTTTGTCGAGTCCCTCGAACCGGATGGCCGGGCCGGCTACCTCTGCCAGTGACCCGCGGTCCGAACAGATAACTGGAGTTCCCACGGCAAGTGCTTCTAAAACCGGAAATCCGAAGCCTTCGTATAGGCTCGGAAATACGAACAGACGTGCGCTCTTCATCAAGCGCTGACGATCAACGTCGGACACAAAACCCAGATACTCCACCGAACCAGAGCCGTCGATCGCACGCAATATCGGCTCATAGTCCCATGCTGGCCTACCTGCTATCACCAGCTTCATGTGTGCCAGTCTTGGGTCCGCCATTGCATGCACGAGACTTACGAGATTCTTCCTCGGTTCTAGATTTCCAACATATAGGAGGTACTCGGGATAATTGGTCAACAGTTCGTTTACGTCTTTCGAGACCGTCCCCTCCGCGACCGTGGACGGCGAAAGGCCGTGCGGGATTACTCTGATCTGTTCCCTCGGATAAGAAAAAACCTCTGCGATGTCGTCCGCGCTGGAGTTCGACACGGTAATCACCCGATCACAGCTACTCAGAGCACGCTTAGCGCGGCTGCGCCATATCTTTTCGGCTACGGGTTTACGAATTGACGCGACCCTGTTACTTGCCACACCATGCAGTGTCACCACGGACGGCACACGGGTCCGAATGATTGGGCCAGTGTCGGCAACATAGTGGATGATGTTGTATCCCGCCGAATTATGAAGCCCTGCGAGTGTCTCCGCGACTACGTTCGCGTAGGGATTGTCAACAACTCCGAATCTCCGTACCTCAATGCCCCTACTCGAGTACTCCGTCTCCAGCGCGCGCGCATAAGTGGTGTTACCACCAACGTGCTTGTCGAGAATCCGCGTTGGCATTCCGATCATCATCGTGGACGGACCCTGCTCTCTGGTACTCGGTACAACTCGGAAAGAGCCGCACGCTGCGTTTCCTCATTCATGGCGCCGATGAGCGCGCTCGAGTTGAGTTGCTCTCGGTCCCATCGAACCTTGCTCTCGATCGTCGAGTAGACGCCTGAGGCCAGGCCATCGACGGAACCGTAGGTAGTGATGGGCGTGTCCGCGAAGCAGGCAATCCTCCTGGCAATGACGGGTATCCCAAACGCAGCTGCATCCAGAACGCTCAGCGGGAAACCTTCGTATCGCGCTGTGTGAACGTACACCGTGATGGTTTGCAGCAATGAGCCGAGGTCATGTCCATTTAACCATCCAGTCACTAGCACACCGCTAGCTTCCAGTCTGGCTTTCGTCTCCACGTCGCCATCGCCGATCCATATCGCCTGTCCACCGAACCCCATCTCACGGAGGCGAATCAACATCGCGATAAAGTAGTCCGGATCTTTCTGCCTACAGATGCGGCCGATCATGGCGATCTTGGCGTCGCTCCCCGCGGAGTATTGCGATTTCTCATCACCCTGCGGCCGGATGGCGGCGGCGTTTGGAAGTGCAACGATGTGGATTCGGTTCATACGAGAACCAGCGAGCTGTTTGGTCGTTGCGCGCTCGTGCGAAGACAGAGTTACCACCACCTGTCTGCGCATACTCAGAACATTCTCCGCTGTGCGGTACACGAGACGCTCCACTGGATGGCGGCTTTCGTCATCAGTGACAAAGCAATGAGGCTGGTAAACAATCTCAGAGGGTAGCCTTCTCACTCTGGTATATAAGCCTGCCCAACTCGAATGTGCGTGAATTACGTCAGGGGCCAGCGAAGCCACTTGACGACGAAGCGATCGAATAGCCGCCAGATGATTTGACGGCAATCTTGTGACGCTCGAGAACATATGCGAATAGTCGTCGATCTCGCCCCCGAAGGCTGCCAAGTGGTGGTCGACCTCTGGCGCCAGTTCGACGATCTTGTTTACTGCTCGACTGATTCCGCCGTCAAACACGTTGGATACATGGAGTACCGTCTGCCGGCTCGTCTGCGGTTCATCTTTCCGAGGAGATTGCTCGAATATTTCAGTATTGGTTTGCGACACAACTACTCCGTTCACGAACTGAAGCCAGGCTGTCGGCAATTCGCCTCAGCTCAGTACGCTCCGTCCTTACCCAGAACTGCTCGGACCGTCTTCCACAGGATCAATAGATCCTGCATGATCGACCAGTTCTCGACATAGGAGAGGTCAAGTCGCACAGACTCTTCCCACGACAGATCGGAGCGCCCGGAGACCTGCCACAGCCCTGTCATTCCAGGTTTCACCAGCATTCGACGCGCGACCCTGCCGTCGTATTGTTCGACCTCGTTGGGTAAAGGTGGCCGGGGCCCGACCAAGCTCATGCTCCCGCCGAGCACGTTGAAGAGTTGGGGCAGTTCGTCCAGGCTATACCGCCGGATTATCGCTCCGACCCTGGTGATTCTCGGGTCGTCTCTCATTTTGAAGAGGACACCGGCCCCCTCGTTGCGACTTTCCAGGCTCCCCTTCAACGAGTCTGCGTTCTGCACCATCGACCGGAACTTCCACATTTCGAAGGAGCGGTTATTGATCCCGACTCTTCGCGCCCTGTAAAACACGGGGCCCTTGGAGTCGACTTTGATCGCGACCGCAACTGCCGCAAGCGCCGGTGCGACGATCACAAGGAGTAGTGCAGCGCCAACTCTGTCTACCAATGCCTTTCGAAATCTGTTAGCACCTTCGTACCTCGGTTTGTCGATATGAAGGAGAGGCAGACCTGCGACGGGTCTCAGCATCATGCGTGGTCCTGCGACGTCGGTGACGCCAGGAGCTACGACCATGTCCACGTCCAGACCTTCCAGGTCCCATGACAGCTCCTGCATCGCTGCGTGACCGAGCGCCTCGGCCGACGTAACCGCTACCGTCGTGGCGCCGGAGTTGACAACTGACGAGGAAACGTCGTCGAACGTTCCAAACACAGGCACGCGAGTTTCGCCAACTGAGACGAAATCCCTCGGGCCCGCGTGAGCTGGCAGGCATATTCCGACGACACCGTAACCAAGAGTCGGCTCTTTGATCAGACGCTCCATCAGGGGCACCGCGGAACCCAGATTGCCGACGATCAGCACGTCTTCCAAGTTCTTCAATTTGAGCCGCTGGTTACCGAGGCGCTGACGCCAACCCCAACGCGCCAGCACGAGGCCGACCGTTCCGATCGGTAGAGCCAGGGCGAGGAAGCCGCGCGCTATGTTCAGACGGAACAGTAGATCGATCATCGCAAGGACGCCGAATACCGATAGACACGCGGAGATGACCCTGCTGTACTCCTGCGAGCCGGAGCCTGCGATCCTCCGGTCGAGAGTGTGGAAGGCACGCAGCGCCAGTAACCAGCACAAACCCAGGGCAACTGACACGATTATGATCGGGGTCTTCGTGGTAGTCACCGGCTCAAGAGCGCTCCCCGCACCGAACCGAACGAACTGCGCGAGGGCGATCGCTCCGGTGATGATCGCGGCATCGGTCCAAGCCAACCTCGTCAGGTATCCCTGCATCCACGAGCGCCCGCGTGCGCGACCAGCTAAACGCAAACGTCGAACGCCACCCTCAGGCTGCCTCAGGGTGTCGTAGGCCTGACTATTGGCCACTGCCTACCTCCTCAGATCTCAAAAACTAACTGCTCGATTCGAGAGCTCAACGACGAGATCACCGGCCTGCGAGCTTCCGCCATCTCCATCAATGGCGACTCGCACCATCGATGCGAGAGTATTTCAGTCTGATCACACTCACAACCTGAGAGTGTTAACTGCACAGATCCGAGCGATATTTAATGTGATCGGCGAGTTAACAGAATCTTGCGGCACTGCGCAAAACGCGGCCCGGAGTGTCAACAGGCTGCAAAGAGGTTGCAGAATCCGAGTCGGATGATCGCAACGGAACACGTGCAAAGTTCGCGCAAGACACTGCGCAGCAACGACTTACGGTTAAGGGTTGGCGACCCGGCGGAGCTACAAGCCCAACCGTTATCTCAAACCGTGGATATACGATCGTTGATCTGGAGCTACAAAAATGGACACAGATTTTTACCCGACGAATTTGCCGCGAGTTCGGAATCGCGTGTTGTTTAGTCCGCCGGGTACTTTCGCTGGCTAATGATCGTACACGCGGTTCGAAGTAGTTGCGCCCTCGTAGGCGTTCAGAAATGTAAACAGGCGGCCACCGAGAGCCCCCGTTGGGTGGTCGGCGGTGCGACGGAATCGGCGCCTCGATGTCCGACACACGATGATCAACGAATTGCTGACCAGCGGGGACGATACGCCAGTTAACAATCTTGACTCTTACTCACATGAGACGACCACCACATAGTGTGCGGTGGTCTCGCGACGGGTGCGCAGTCCTGCCCATACTGTCTTGATGCCAGACCCGTTCCACGCCCTCGTACTGATGAATCTGCTCTTTGTTGCCGGTGCCTGGTGTCTGGCCCGGCCGAGCTATGCCGGGGCCTCGGTCCTCGCAGCCACCGGCGTTGCCTGGGCGCTGTGGAATCAGCCGATCGAGGGTCGGGTTCTGGTGTCCTTCAATATCGAGCACGGCATCACCGAGTCCGACATTCTGTCGGTGCTGGCGGTCGTGATCGCCGCTGTCACGGTCTATCGGACGAGAGAACTGTCCCGGCCGAAGAACACGATGAGCGCCGGCGCAGGTGGGGGTTTCGACAAGCTCAACCAGCAGTAAGGAGCTCAACCAGCAGTAAATCGAGCTCAACCAGCTGTAAGGGAGCTCACCAGCGGTAAGGAGCTCAACCAGCAGTAACGAGCTCACCATCGTGAGGAGTTCGGCCGGCAGCAGATGGCTCGACCGTCGAGCTCACCCCGAGCCTTTGATGCGGTAGATGCGGAACTGAGGCGTCCCGCTCGGACTTGTGACCGTCATTTCCAGCGTGGCGATCCCGGCACCGTCGTCCCACAGCGTCGGATAACGGACGTTGATGGCGTCGAGCCGGCCGAGTCCGGTCGGCCGCGGGGTCAGGATGTACTGGACGCCCTGCGCCCGTGGTTGGTTGAGTTTGGCGAAGAAGTCGTAATCGCTGCGGACCACGAACTGCTCCGGCCGGTCGGAGAACAGCCAGATTCGCGAAATGCCGAAGGTGTCGACGAGCACCGATCCGGGCGGGAGCGCCTGGTTGTCGAACCAGCCCGCCACGTTCCGCGACACGTCACCGAACCAGTAGAACCAGAATTCCGACGGCGGATAGCGGTCCGGCCAGAACGCCGACCGCAGGCCGTGCTCCTCTTTTCCCAACGACGGGGTGAGCATCGACGTCGCGGTCACCGGTAGCGAGGTCACGAGCACCAGTGCCATGAGTGCGGTGAGGGAGGTCCTTTCGACACGCGACCTCCGCAGGCTCCGGTCGCTGCTCAAGGAGCGGGGTGTGGGGGCCCCTTCGTGGCTCGTCGCTAGCGCTCCTCGCACCTCAGGGAGCAGGGGTTGACTCGCCAACGCTCCTCGCACCTCAGGGAGCAGGGGTTGACTCGCCAACGCTCCTCGCACCTCAGGGAGCGGGGATGTCGCTCTCGAGAAGCGGGGCCCGCGCGCGACGAGTATGGCGACCACGACGAGGGGTGTCGCCGCCATGTAGAAGCGGAACCAGCCGAAGGTCGAACCCAGGATCACCGCCGA
This sequence comes from Gordonia sp. G4, assembly GCF_057770005.1. Lineage (NCBI taxonomy): Bacteria > Bacillati > Actinomycetota > Actinomycetes > Mycobacteriales > Gordoniaceae > Gordonia > Gordonia sp. G4. The sequence goes on along the minus strand of NZ_CM173442.1, from coordinate 2,788,889 downwards.
CATCTGGAACAGCAGCACCGAACCGAAGAGGACACCGACCACCGCCGCGTCGACGCGGCGCCGGCGAACCGCGATCCACCCGACGATCGGCAGCACCGCGAACAGCAGCGGCTGCATACCCAGCAGATTGCCAGCGATGACCTCGGCGAGCGGGCCGGCACCGACGTCCTCGGCGGAGATGATCCCCGCCGCCTCCACCTGGGCGGCGTTGCCGTACTGGGAGGAGAACTGGGAGAACGCGTTCCCGTCGAGCAGCCAGCCCAATCCCGCCCACAGGACGAAGGCGAACACGGTGGGCATCACCACGATCGTCGCGTCGTGCAGACCGAACGGCGCGCCGGTCCGCCACGCCGTACGTCCCCGCATACCCGCCGGGCGGTGACGCCGCGTCGACATCAGGAACACGCCGAGCGCGACACCGGCAGCTGCCGGCAGCGCCTCGTATCGGGTCAGATAGGCCAGCCCCAGCGCGACACCGGCAACGACGAGATCGACGACGCGGAAGCGATTCACCCACAGCAAGACCCGACGACACGTCCAGAGCAGGAAGAAGAGGAACGGCGCCTCACTCATCCCCATCCCCGCATACAGGACGATCATCGGGTTCAGCGCGAACGCGGCGACCGCGGTCCACCGGAGCACCCGGCCGGCGCCGTAGTCGAGCGCGATGCGCCGAACCTGCCATCCCGCACCGGCCATGAACAACGCGCTCATGACCGCGCCCGCGAACCCGACGCGTCGCAGCTCCGGCCAGCGGTTCAGCGGCCAGTGCGACGACAGCTCGACCAGCGGGATCTCGACGAGGCTGGGCAGCGGGTTCCACACGAAACCGATCGCGCCCAGATGAGGGTCGCGGCTCCAGATGGTGAACCCGGCGTTGCCCACGCGACTGCTCGCGTCCGGGTTGATGTAGCCGACGATCAGATACAGATAGACACCCACCGCGAGATAGGCGAACGCCAGCCCGGCGAAGAGGGAGATCCCCCACCACTGGACCCGGGTGAGCCGACGACGGCCCGAGGCGTCGACGCCCTGGACCATCGTCGTCCCCCCACCGCGCTCGCGGACCTCCACTGTCACGGAGTGTCGGCGCCGTCGGACGGTTCGTCGGAACGCCGGCGGTACACCGTGATCCCGACCGCGACGAGCACCGCGACCGCAACCATCGCGATGCTGATCCCCAGCCACATCAACCAGCTGGTGCCGACCTGATCGACCTGTGCCCGCGGACCGTCGGCCCGGATCGTCAGCAGCTCGGTCTGACCCGCGCGACCGGCCACCAAGACGTCTCCACGAAGATTCGCCAGATCCCCCTGCTGGTCATCGAGGTAGGCGAACAGCGGGTCGACGAGATCCCACGAGCCGGATGTGCTCACCAGCACTACGGTGCGTGAGTTCTGCGCGAACGCCTGGATGGTCCCCAGCCCGTCGGGGATCGCGAGACGGATCTGGGCCGCCAGATCGACGAGCGTGGACGAGTCCTCGGTGTTGATCGGCGGATTCAGCGCACGCGCGTTCTCCGCCGACGCCACCACGAGCGCACCGGTGTTGCTCGCGATCGCCTGGTCGAGTGGCACCAGCACCGGCGCCAACGCGGTCGCCGAACTCCGCTGGACCGATGCGATCAGCTCGGCAGCGGCGTCGAGCTGAGCCGGGTTCGTGTTGTCCAGGGCTACCTGCACCGTCGGTTGCCAGCCCAGCGGGATCGACGAGAAACCGCCCATCCGAACCGGTGTCGTGCTCGACGACGCCGTCGACGACGGGTCGATCTGGAAGCTCAGCGGCACACTCCGCGGCGAGCAGGCACCCGGACCCGGCTCGTAGGAGATCCGGAACTCGAGCGGTTCGTTGGCCGCGACCTGAGCGGCCGGGATGGTGAATTGCGTGTCGAGGGTGCCCGAGGCGTTCAGCGCGCTGGTGTGCAGGATCTCGCCGCCACTGACCGCCATCACGTTCGCCCGCTCGTCGTCCCGAACCGGCGTGTAGCGCGCGAGCAGGTGCACGTTCACCAGGCCCGGTCGTCCCAGCGACAGCATCGTCGGGTCGAAACCGGGAACCAGCGTGGTGATTCCGAGTACTTCCGTGGACAAGCGATCCGAGAACTCGCCGAAGGTCACCGAATCGGAGCCCTGGACCTCCCGGTCCGACACCGATTCGACTGCGGCAGACCTCGTCTGGGCGAGATCGGTGAGCCCGTCGCGGAACAGCGCCACCTGGTCGGGCAGTGAGTCGGCGTCACCGCTGATCACCAGCGCCGCCGACGGTTGTCCGGCACGGTCGAGACGGACACCGCCCGGACCGTCCTCCTCGCGGATCAGGATCGTGCGCTGCAGCGGGCCGCCCGGCGACGGCACACCCTCCCCCGTCGACTCGATGACGTCGATCGACACCCGCTGGGGTCGATAGTGATCAGTGATGGCGGCGACCGCCCCCAGAGTGGCCTGGGCGACTGCGACACTCGGGTTCTCGGGCGTGACGATCGTGACGCCGCCGACCACGGTGCCGAAGAAGTCCTGAATCGTGCGCGGTGACGACGCGACCCCGGCATAGGCCACATTCAGTCCGGTCAGAGACACATCCGGAATGGGTCCACAGACGGAGTCGCCGGTACCGTTGCGCAACGTCATACGCAGATCGGCCCGGCCGTTGTCGCCGACGGGCACTGCCCCGAGCGGTACGGAGAACGGCGTGCTCAGCTGCCGCGGGCCGAACCGCGGTACGACGACGGTTCCGACGATCGTGCCGTCGGACCGGGCGACCTGGATGAAGGCGTCGGACACATTCGTCGCCGACGCCACCACTCCGGACAACCGCGTCGGGGACATGCCCTCCGGCACCGGGATACTCACTCCGACCGGGACGTCGGCGCTGTCGAACGTCACCGAGTTGCCCATTCCCAGCTGCCGCCAGTCGAGCGTCGTGAGCCCATCACCGGGCGCAGCGGCAGCCGGCGCCACCGAGGCCACACCGACGATCAGCGCCGCCACGGTCGCACACCAGATGCGGCGAAGACGGACACGGGTATTGCTAGGCATTCTCAGAACCTTTCGGCGGTCGCGGGGCCCCGGGCATGGACGAGAGCCCGTGCACGGTCTTCTCCCAGTAGGAGGGCTTGTAGATGAGTTGGGCCATGCTCTTGATGGCCGCCATGGACTGCAGGAACCAATAACCGGGCACGAGAAGGGCCGCCCCCAGCAGATAGGGCTTGTCGCGGGTACGCGCGGAGACGACGCCCAGCATGATGGTCGCCAGGTTGCCGACGGTGAACATCAGCAGGCAGAGGTAATAGACGGGCCCGGGGAACACACTGTTCATGAAGTCGGGCTTGCCCGCGAACCACACCAGCAGCAGTGCCCAGAACAGCAGGTTCAACGTGTTGGCGATCGGCATCCCGGCCGTCAGGTTCGAGATACGCAGCGCCGGAACGAGTCCGAGTTCCCGAACCATGGACAGCGGGTTACGCATGTGCACGAGGAAGGTCTGCAGATAGCCCTTGTACCACCGGGATCGCTGCCGAACCCAGTTGACGACATCGGCATTGGCCTCTTCGCCGGTCAGGGAGTCCAGCACCACCGTGCGGTAACCGAAACGAGCCAACCGGATTCCGAGATCGGCGTCCTCGGTGACGTTGTAGGCGTCCCATCCGCCGACCTCGCGCAGCACCTCGGTGCGGATGTGATTCGACGTTCCGCCGAGGGGGATCACGCAGTTCGACGCGCTCAGCGCGGGCAGCATGTACGAGAACCACTGGTCGTATTCGATGGCGAACCAACGGGTGAGCAGATTCTCGCGCTCGTTGTAGTAGCCGAGCCGCGCCTGGACCGAGCCGACTTCCGGACCGCTCCTCGCGAACACCGCCGCCGCCTTGCGCAACTGGAGCGGGTCCGGGATGTCCTCGGCGTCGTAGATCGTGACCAGTTCGCTCCGCTCGGAGGGCAGCGCCATGGCGTGATTGCACGCCTTGGGTTTGGTCCTCGGCTCGCTCGCCGGCACCAGCACCGGGGTAATACCGGCGAGGTCCGCCCTGCTGATGGCGTCGATGGTCTCCTGATCGTCCTCTTCCAGGACCAGAAGAATGTCGAGTTTGTCCGCGGGATAGTCGATTCTGCCCACCCCGGCAACCAGATTGGTGACGATCTCCGGCTCGCCGTACACCGGCAGCAGCACCGTGTACACCGGCAGGTCGGCGTCGTCGATCTGGCGTGCCTGCTCGTCGGAGACGGTGAGGACGCCACGTCCCGACATCCCGCGGATGACGAGGACGAACTTGTCGATGCTCGACACCAGGAAGTAGACCGCGCACACGCTCAGGAGCACCGCGAGCGACGCGCGCCAGGCGATGACGAATGCGGTGGCGATCACCAGCGCCACCAGCAGCAGACCGACCTGCTGGTGCCGGCTCAGCGGGTGCCGCGCGGACAGAGCGGAGACGTGCGGCCCGTTGGTGATCCGCGTTGCGTCGAAGCCGGTCATCGCGACGGTTGTTCGACGGCCTCGACCATCGACCACGCCAGATCGGTCAGCGCGACGTCCAGTGCCGAGTCGCCGGCGACCTGATCCTCGGCGTCGGTCCCACCACGGATGAGCCAGCCCGCGGGGTCGACGACGGTGGTGCCGTAGCTGGGTGGCCTCGGCTCGGACACCTCCGACGACCCCGCCTGGTCACGAGCGGCCATGAGGTAGAAGGCGAAGTAGCGCTCGCCGGCCGGGGTGGGGACTCGCCAGCTCCAGAATCGACCGGTCCACAACGCCTCATCCGAGGTGCGCACCGACTCGAGAGTGTTGGCGATGCTGCCGATCCGGGTGTGCCGGCCGTCCGCCGACGCCGGCGTGGCGTCGACCGTCGCCGGCGGCACCGTCTCGTACCAGAGCCCGCGCCGGTAACTGGAGAAGCGACCCAGGTCGGTGGTGGAGTACACGTCGAGGTACGCGGTGGACAGCGGCCTGGTCTGCGGACCGGTGACACCCGCCGTGATCCGGTACCGCCGCACATCACCGCCGGAACCCATGACCCGCGGACCCCAGTCGAACACCTGGGGCTCGGTGATGCCGATTCCCAGCGTGCGCATCTGCCCCAGCCAGTCCTCGCCGATCGGCGGCGAGGCAACGGGTTCCGGCGAGTTCGGCGCATGCGGGGTGAGCCCCAGGATCACCAGCGCCACAAGCCATCCCGAGGCCAGCGTGACGATGGACTGCTTGGGCAGGGCGGCGGGTGTCGTCCCGACACCTCCGCTGCGCACGCGCACGATGATCGCGATCGACGTCACCGCGGCCGCGGGCACGGTGAAGGCCAGTGCCGGAGCACCGGCCAGCACCCACACCAGCCCGAGGCCGACCAGCGCCGCCGCACCCGTCGTGGCCACGGCGACTCGCGGACGCCGGCGCAGCGACATGTAGCTCACGACGAGCCCGAGACCGACTGTCAGCACTGCGAAGGCAGTCGTCGACCCGCCGAACGACTGCCCCAGGAGCAGGAAGTTCGGCGGGAAACAGACCAGCAAGAACGCCCAGACGAGGTAGTCGCGGACGACGCGCCGGATCCCGAAGATCACGATCGACGCGGCGAACACCCAGATGAGCAGCGGCAGCAGATCCGCGTGCCAGAACGCGGCGACCGCGGGAATCCGGGGAACGACCAGCGCCGCGGTCAGACCCAGTCCCCCGCCGATCACCACGACGAGGATGCGATCGAACTCGCCGTCACCGATCTCGCGACCGCGAGGCGTGGCGTCGAGGCCGAGTGCGATCATCAGCCCCCACACCGGGATGAACAGCAGATACGCCGTCGGCGACCCGTCGGCGAGCGCCGTGACGTTTGCGGAGATCGCCGGTGCGAACGCCAGCATGGCGGCGCCCACGATCGAGACGTAGCGGACCACGATCGACACCTCGCGCGGTCTGGTGAGCGCAACCCGGACTCGTCTTCGGCGACCCGGCTTCGGGTTGGACGGAGCACGGCCTGTGTCGACATCCGCAATCGGCGGTGCCACGGGCACGAAGGAATCAAGAACGGTCATGGGCCCTCCCCCTGGACGATGCCCGAGCCTCGAGCTCGGGCACCGAGAGCGACTCGACGCCAACCCCGCGGGGCCTCCCCTGACATCCGAATCGCGAACTACCGGAAGACTAACGCTAAAGAGATTCTTGATAAAGCCGCCCAGGGATGGTGACGTCTGGCGCGATGGCGCGAATGCAGCCTCGACGCACAGGCGAAGATCTCAGTTCGAGATCACATGATCCCCACTAGCACTTGCATTTTCAGAGTTCTTGCGTCACCTGGAACAAGGCGTCACGAAAGTGCGGCGACATCGGAACCCTGGCACGCATTTGTGGGCATAGTCACGGAGCCAGAAGTGGGTCATGCGTACCAGTCCGACGACCGAAAAGCCTGCGCCACAAGCACTGACAACGGATGACTGTCGATCGAAAGGCGAGGATTGATGATCGCTAGACCCCGCCGAACGTCTCCGCTGACTGACAAACAAAAGTTGTCGTTCGGTAAGCGCAGCGCGCCGAGCGAACGGAATCACTCAGGAGATCAGCCCTCAGCGGACGTGTGAACTCCGACGGCCGACGGCCTCGTGACCGCATCGACCGCCTCGGTGAACGGCGGGATGAAGAAGCGTGCCCCGAGGACACAGCACGCGTGACCACCGTCGACCTCGAAACGCTGCGCGCCGGGGATGCCGTCGACCAGCAACTGCTGACGTTCGGGTTCGACCACGCGGTCGCGGATGGAGACGACCACGGCGGTGGGTACGTCGACCTCGTGCAGCCAGTCACGGGAATCGAACTCCCCCAGGCCGTTTCCGAAGTCACCGAGGTGCGCGAGCGGCGTCGAGAAGAACTGTCGGAGCGCCCAGATGGTGGTGTGGGACGCCTTGTCGAGGCTCTTGTCGGACACCCTCGGCAGCACCCGGTACACCGGGCGCAAGATGCGTCCCATGCGTTCCGACGACGCGCGGTGCCGGGGATCGTTGGTGCTGAAGAACGGACCGGTCGAACACAGCACCATGCCGGCCACGCGCTCCGGGTGGCGCCGCCACACCAGCTGCGCGATCCCGCCACCCATCGAGAATCCGGCGACTGTGAACCGGTCGATGCCCAGGACATCGGCGAGCGCGACGACGTCGTCGGCACAGTCACGGAGATCGAATGTCTCGGACTCGATGCCGCGGCCGTGCCAGCGCGCGTCCAGGGTGATGACCCGGTAGCGATCGTTGATGGCGGGGATGGTCGGGTACCAGCAGAGCAGCCCGGTCGTCAGCACCGAGTGCAGGAGGAACACGGCGGGAGCGTCGCGCGGACCCGAGTCGGTGACGAACGCCCGCCCGCGCCCGGGGAGCTCGACCATTCGTCCATCCGGGATGTCCCGAGCCGGGTACGGGGTGAACACGTGGCGGATGGCGCGCGCGGTGCCGTGAACGAACTCGGGGATCACGCCATCAACGGTACGTGAGATGCTGGTCACATGATCGACATCGCCCGTCCGAAAATCGAGGGGTCGATCGCCGTCGCCGACGGTGATCGTCGGATCGGATTCGCCGAGTACGGATCGGCCACCGGACGGGCCATCGTCTGGCTCCACGGAACACCCGGTGCGCGACGCCAGATCCCCGTCGAGGCGCGCGCGTACGCACTCGAACGCAAGGTCCGGCTCATCGGACTGGATCGCCCGGGCGTGGGGTCGTCGACCCCGCATCGGTACGACAACGTCGCCGCCTTCGCCTCCGACCTCGCCGAGGTCCTCGAAGCCCTGGGCATCGACGACTTCGCGATCATCGGGCTCTCCGGCGGCGGACCGTACGCCCTCGGCGTCGCGCACGCGATGCCCGACCGGGTGACGGCGGCCGGCATCCTCGGCGGTGTCGCGCCGACGGTCGGGCCCGACCGCATCGAGGGCGGCGCCATGCGCCTGGGCACGCTCTTGGCGCCACTCGTCAGTGTCGCGGGCGACCCGATCGGCCAGGTGCTCAGCGTCGCCCTCGGCTTCGCCCGGCCCATCGCCGAACCCGCGATAACCATCTACGGCCGGCTGTCCCCGCAGGCGGACCGAGAACTGTTGGCGCGACCGGAGTTCCGGGCCATGTTCCTGGACGACCTGCTCCACGGCGGGAGCCGCCGGATGGCCGCGCCGTTCGCCGACGTCGTGGTGTTCGCACGGGACTGGGGTTTCCGCGTCGGCGACGTCACGGTGCCGGTGCGCTGGTGGCACGGCGACGACGACCACATCATCCCGTACGCCCACGGCGAGCACATGGTGTCGCTGCTCCCCGACGCGAAGCTCTACGAGATGCCCGGTGAGAGTCACCTCAGCACCCTGCACATGGCGACCGACATCATCGACGAACTACTCGCGCTCTGGGACCAGTCGCGACCGCCGCTGGGCGAGTGAGGCTCGACCCCCCGCTCCCTGAGGTGCGAGCGAAGCGAGCCACGAAGGGCATCACAACGTGCCTCACCAGGCCCTTCGAGGCTCGTCGCTATCGCTCCTCGCACCTCAGGGACCAGGGGTTATGCGGTTCTTTCGGATTAGCGAGCAGGTGGGAAAGCTCAGCCGGCGGGGATCGGCGGTGTCGCCGACAACCCGGCCGCGAGTCCCAGCGCCACGGCCATGATCGCCAGTTCGACGACGGCGGCACGCACGGAGGCCGTCTCGCTGCTGCGATGCCGCTGCACCGCCGGTAACCAGCGTCGTCGATGCCAGGCCGCGAGGCCCACGAGGATCGCGAGCACCGCGGCCTTCGCGAGGAGGATGCGACCGTAGCCGCTGCTCACGAGGTCGGCCGGACCGCCGATCTCGACGAGTCCGGAGACCACACCGGTCACCGTGAGCAGACCGACCGCCCAGGGGGCGCGGCCGGAGAAGACCGGCAGGCTGCGCGCCCACCCCGACCGCCCGCGGACCGTGATCAGCATCGCCGCGAGCAACCCACACCACCAGGCCGCGGCCAGCGCGTGCGCACCGATGAGGAACGGACCCCACGAGTCGTTGCCCGCGTGACCGGCGATCGAGGTGGCCAGCACCCCGATCGCCGCGAGCGCACCGACCACCAGGACGGGTATCTCGATCCCGGTCAGCAGGTCCAGCACCACCCACACCACGATCAGCAGCGCGACGACCAGCGCCACCATCTCGGGCGCACCCGAGAACAGGACGTCGCCGAAGTCGCCGGCCGTCACCTCGAGCACCTCGGTGCCCGCCCGATCGGCGGTGCGGATCCAGGCGCTGACCAGCACGGCCAACACCCACACCCCGGCGAGCAGGCCGATCACCCGGGTCGAGGGCTCGGCATCGACCGTCGGTAGCGCACCCAGGCCGAGCAGCACCACGGAGACGCCCAGCGCGAGGGTCGTGGGCACGGCGACCAGGTCCGGACCGTCGGGACGGGCGAGCAACCAGCTCACCACCAGACCGCCGGCCAGGGTCACCACGAGGATGAACCCGTTGCGGAGTGTCATGTCACGATCCGGATGGTCGTCAGCGCCGTGTCGACGGTCGCCGGCTCACCCAGAACACGACGCCGAGTCCGACGATCAGGACCACGGCGGCCCCGGCGATGAACCACCACACCGGGATTCCCTCGTCCGACGACGCGTCGACGGCCTCGATCGCCGGGCCCGGTTCGCCGTTTCCGGCAACCGCGAGCTCGAACGTGCGCTGCCCGCTGATGACGTGCCCGTCGGCCGAGGTCACCCGGTAGTTGACGACGTACTCGCCGGCCGGACCGAGCTCGCGCACGCCGACGCGCACGTTCGGTCCGTCGACCGAGGGGTCACCGGACTGCCAGTAGTGATCGTCGGGGCCGACGACGTTGAGCACCGCATACGACGACTGGACCGGTTCGTTGAAGGTCAACGTGACCGTCTGCGGGCCGGTCTGCACCGTCGCACCCTCGGCGGGGTCGGAGGACACCAGCCGCGAGTGCGCCGACGCCGGGGCCGCGGCCCACGATCCGACGAGCCCGAGACACAGCAGCGCCGCAAGCACCAGGACGACGCGCCGAACAGCCACCGGACGACGGTCAGGCATTGCCGCCGCCACGGCCGTTACGTCGGAGCACAGTCAGCGCGGCCACGCCGATCACCGCGCCGAGAGTGCCGACGACCAGGCCGATTCCACCGAGCCATCGAGCGGCGGAGTCCGTCGAGGACGACTCGGCGGTCTCCGAGCCCTGCGAACCGTCCGACGCCTGCGCGCTGTCGGTCGGAGCGGCGGCGTGCGAGCCGCCGTGGTGGCCGTCGCCGGAGTCGGGCGGCAGCGTCAGGGTCGGCGCGGGCTTCTCCGGCTCGGAGCCGTCGGCGGGCGTCGGCTGGTTCCAGTCGGCGGTCTCACCGTCGGCGTAGGTCTGCAGCGCCGGGAGTTCGACGGTCTCCTGCTCGGGGAACGGTCCGCCGGAGAACCGGAACTGGCCGAACTGCCCGACCGGAACGCCCGGCGAACCCGGGTCGGCGGTCCAGGTGATCTCGGTGACCTTGTCGTCCTTCTTGGTCACGACGGACTTCCAGCCCGGCATCACCTCGGGACGCGCCGAGGTCAGACCCGGCAGCGTCACACGCAGCCCGGTCGTCGCCGCGGCGTCGGACTCGTTGGGGACGACGAGGGTGACCACGCCGTACCCGCCCTGCGTGACCGTCGGTGCGTTGGCGGTCACGTGCGCCGACGCGGCACCCGCACCCGCGAAGGAGGCGAGGCCGACGACTGCGGCGGCGGTGGCGGGCGCGATGATGCGGCGGGCGATGGTCGCCCGCGGAGAACTGAGCTTCATTGAGTGTGTCTTTCGATGGTTTTCGGGACCGGGCGCATGGACGCGTGCATCGACCCCACACATCTGTCGATCTGGGGTTCGGGCGCGTCAGAACGTGCCGGGTGGTCCGCGAACGCCGTTGCCGCACAGCGCAGGTGCGGCCGGAACACAGGGCTGCGTCCAGAAGACGGGCGCTGCCGGGCGCGCCGCGAGGGCGACCGGCGGCACCAGCGATCGGATGACCGTGCCGATCGAGGCCAGCAGATGCGCACCGGCGACGATCAGCGCCGCGCTGAGCGGGATCGCCACCAGGTGGGTGAGGAGCATCGGCAGCGTCGAGGTGCCGTGGGCGGCATGCCCGGCGTCGAGCGCGAGAGCCCAGTGACTCGCCGCCTGCGCGACGGACAGGATGATGGTCGTCGACACCGCGGCCGTCAGGAATCGTCGCCGGCCCGGCGCGAGCAGCATCGACGCGACCGCGCCGATCGCGACGCTCAGCAGGATGCCCGACGAACTCGGCATCGCTCCGCTCGCCGCACCGTGCGCGGCGACCGCCACCGCGGGAACCACACCTGCCGCGGCGACGCGCGAGAACGCGTCGGGCGATCGGGAGGTGCGGGACATGCCTTGATACTAGATCGGCGGGCTGGGCCAACCCCGACCCCGGTGCCGCCGGGCGATGACACAATCGTTCCCATGTCGGATGCATCCCTCGGTGTCGAGGTTCGTGAACTGTCCTCGCCCGACGAACTCGAGGACCTGCTGCGGATCTTCGACGACGTGTGGCGGCCGGACCCGACGAACCGTCCCGTGGGTACCGACATGCTGCGGGCGCTCAGCCACGCCGGCAACTACGTCGCCGGCGCCTTCATCGGCGACCACCTCGCCGGTGGCAGCGTGGCGTTCTTCGGCGCACCGGTCGGCGAGACCCTGCACAGCCACATCACCGGGGTCACCCGGCGTGGGCGCGGACACCAGGTGGGTTACGCGCTGAAGATGCACCAGCGCCGGTGGGCCCTCGAGCGCGGCCTGTCGACGATCACGTGGACCTTCGATCCCCTCGTCGCGCGCAACGCCTACTTCAACCTCGCTAAGCTCGGTGCGACGCCGATGCACTACTACGAAGACTTCTACGGCGAGCTCGGCGACGAACTCGGCGGGGACGCCGACTCCGACCGGGTACTGGTCGCCTGGGATCTGAACACCGCTGCGCCGTCGGGGCCGGGGGTTTCGGGGCCGTCGCAATCATTGGACGAGCTGCTCGCCGACGGAGCGGTGTCGATCATCGACGTCGACCAACCGTCCCGCCCCGTCGCACACCACGAGCGCGTCACCCCCGACGCCGGCGTCGTCGTCGAAGTGCCGCGCGATGTCGAGTCGATGCGGGTGAGCGCGCCGCTCGACGCCGCCCGATGGCGGATCGCGCTGCGGGATGCGCTGTCGCCGTTGCTCGTCGAGGGAGAAGCGCGTCGTGCCGTGCGATTCCTGCGGTCGGGACATTATGCCTTCGGTCCGGCCGGTTCGGGGGCTCGGTGACGGAGGCTGTGGACCCGCTCGCTCCGCTCCCGGCGTCCGAGGCGGTGGACCCGCTCGCGGCCGATCCGGCTCCTGCCGAACTGACCCCGACCGAACTGACCCCGGCCGACTGGCACGGCTTCCCCCACACGCTCGCCGACGTCCTGCCCGCCGCGTCGGTTGCGCTCGGAATCGCACCCGGCGGCGCGGGACCCGTTGTACCGCCGGGCGATTCGGTGGTGGTGCTGCTGATCGACGGACTGGGCGCGACTCTGCTGGACGACTACGCCGACCATGCCCCGACGCTGCGCGAACTGACGTCGACGACGCTGCGGGCCGGGTTCCCGGCGACCACCGCCACCAGCATCCTGAGCCTCACCGCCGGGACGTCGTGCGGAGTGCACGGGATCATCGGGTACAGCTTCCGCCCGGGCGACGAATGCCGCACCCGCGGGTCCCGGCGCGTTCTCAACTCGCTGCGCTGGACCCTCGACAACGCCTCCGGCCCGTCGGCGTTGATGACCTATCCCCCGGCCCTCGTCCGCACCGAACGAGGCAGCCTGGAAGAGCTGGCGGCCGAAGGCGTTCGGGTGACGTACGTGATGCCCGGCGAGTTCCGCGGAACCGGCCTGACGATGGCCGCGTTCCGTGCCTCGGGGCAGTTCGTGCCCGCCGTGACCCCCGACGGCATTCGGGAGGCCGTGCTGACCACCCTGCGTCGCCGGAGTCGCCACCGTCGGTTCGTGTACGCCTACTACAGCGAACTCGACTTGGCCGGCCACATCCACGGCCCGGGGTCGGCGGAGTGGCTGGCGAAGCTGCATGTCGTGGAACGGCTGGTCGCCGATCTCGCTTCCGAATTGAACGATGGGACAACCCTTCTCGTCACCGGTGACCACGGGATGATCACCGCCGACCGGGCGATCGACATCGACACCTCCCCCGTCCTGCTCGACGGAGTCGACGCGGTGGCCGGCGAGGCACGGGTCCGGCACGTCTACGCGACACCGGGATCGGCCGACGACGTGCTGAGCGGGTGGTCGTCGTATCTCGGCGACGCCGCCCACGTCGTCCCCCGGGAGCAGACCATCGACGAAGAATGGTTCGGACCGATCGTGAGTGATGCTGTCGCACAACGCATCGGCGACGTCGTCGCGGTGGCCCGCGGCAACACCACCCTCACCCGCAGCACGCGCGAGACGATGGAATCGATGATGCTCGGCCATCACGGCGCCTGGACCGCCGCCGAACAACTCGTGCCGCTGATCGTCGCGTCGGGGTAGGGGCGCGCCCTTCGAGGCTCGTCGCTTGCGCTCCTCGCACCTCAGGGAGCAGTGGGGGCGTCGTCGGTCACCAGATCCAGGCGCACGCCCAACAGGCGGACCGGGCGGTCGATGTCGAATCTGCCGAGCAGGTCGGCGACCACCGACTCCAGCTCGTCGTAGTCGAGGCTCGGCGCCGGGAGCTTGCGCGACTTGGTGCGGGTGTAGAACGTCGTGGTGCGGACGGTCACCGCGACGCGGAAGGGCAACCGCTCCTCGCCGACCACCTGATCGAGCAACTCACGCAGGAGTTCGGCGGCAGCGGCGCGCATCTCGGTGGCGTCGGCGAGATCGGTCGCGAAAGTCCGAGACTTGGAATGCGAACGGGCCAGATACGGTTCGGCGGTGATGGCCGAATCGCCACCCCCGCGACAGAGGACGTACAGCCATTCGCCCTGGTGCGGTCCGAAAGTGGCGATCAGGTCCTCGCGAGGGGTGGCGATCAGCTCGGTCACCGTGTCGACCCCGGCGGCAGCGAGTTTCGCCGACGTCTTCGGTCCCACGCTCCACAGATCGCGAGTCGGCCTGTCCCCCATCAGGTCCAACCAGTTGCGGTCGTCGAGCAGGAAGACGCGCGGGGCGTCCACGCCGTCACCGGGAGTCGTGGCCGGCGGGCGTTTGGCGAATCCGGTGGCCATCTTGGCGCGCTGCTTGTTGTCGCTGATGCCGACGCAACTCGTGAGCCCACATCGGTCGAGGATCTCCGACCGGATCCGTTCGGCGAGGTCGACGATGGCCTCGTCGTCGAAGGGGTCGACCTCCGCTCCGCGCGCACTCACACCGAGATACGCCTCGTCCCAGCCCCAGACCTCGACCGGATGGCCGGTGGCGCGCAAGACGTCCATGACGTCGGCCGACGCGGCGTCGTAGGCACTCATGTCGAGCGGCAGGTACACCGCGTCCGGCAACTTGCGGTGCGCTGCCCGCAGCGGCATACCCGCACGCACGCCCACGTCGCGCGCCTCATACGACGCGCAGGTGACCACCTTGCGCGCCTCCGTCGGGTCGCCGTTGCCGCCGACGATCACCGGCACCCCGACGAGCTCGGGCGCCCTCAGCCGCTCGACCGCCACCTGGAACTGGTCGAGGTCGACGTGCAGCAGCCACCGATAGCGCTGCGGAACCGAATAGGTCACGCCGCCCAGGGTAATCCCCGAGCGTCCCCGAGATCACCCGGCGATCCGGTCCGATCAGCCGGCGATACGGACGTCGACCTCGCCCAGACCCGCCGACCGGCACGCCGTGCGCAACGAGTGTGGGTTGTAGCGCAGCACGGACAGCCGTCGGTCGGAGCCGTGACCGGCCTCGGCGAAGGCCTCACTCGCAGCGATGATGTGGTCGGTGAACTCGGCGCGCGCGGCGGGGTCGGCCTCCGCGACCACGCAGCGCAGCACCTGCTCCACGAGGGCGCGATCCCGATGGAGCGGCGGTGGCATGAGATTGAGTGCCGGAGAGGCAGTTCCGCAGTTCGTCGGGTCGGTCAGCGCATGCGACGCGGCAACCAGGTAGGCGACGGCGACCAGCGTCGGGCGCCGGTCATCGTGGTCGGGTCGCGAGACGGCGGCGCGGTATGCCCGCACCGGCTCGGACGTCGCGACATCGGTCAGGTCGGCGTCGTGCCCGGGCCCGGTCAGCCCCAGGACGGCGAGCGCCTCATCGTGTGGAGACGGAACCTGTTCGGCGGCAACCGCTTCGGCGTGCATCAACCGCAGGCGAGCAACGATCGCCTGGTGCCGTCGAAGCGCGGCGTCGATCTCGGGCAAAAGATCGGCGGTCACCCCGAACACCGCGGAGTCCTCGGCGAGCGCCGCGTACCCGGACAGGACGATCGACTCCTCGATGTCGATCGCCTCGACGATCGCCGACGACGTGAGAAACGTGCGCACACCGCGTCTCGACGCGCGCACAGACAAAACGCTGGTCAACTGAACCCCTCCACATAGACCATGAACAGTGACGATCATGAACACGACGACGAGCACGATCGGTGCCCCTCGAGTCGACCCCCTACGCCCCGGCCCCCCCACTGATGCGGCCGGTCGGGCGCAAGCTGAGGATACGCTGAGTCGAGGCGGTATGTGAGTCGAACGACTGAACTTGCCGGGTTCGACGCCCGCATAGGGACCAAAGGCCCTGTCCCGGCGGTCCGCTTGCAACGACCATGTAAAGGGCGACCGGCATCAGGAGGGCGACATGCTGCGATTCCTCGCCCGCGAACTCCACAGCTGGCGTGTGATGCACGCATCGTCGAACGGTCTGGTCCGTCGCGGGGACCGTCTGGAAACCGTGACCCTGGTGATGCTATGGCTGGCCGCCGTCGCGGGTGTGATGATCGCCCTGACCGTCGGCGGCGACACCTACGCGGCACACAAGACGGCGGCCGAGAATCAGGAACCGCGACATTCGGTGAGCGCGACGATCATTCGCACATCGGGCCAGGGCAGCGGCGACCAGAGCGATCAGCCCAGCCACATCCAGGACAAGGTCATCCAGGACAGCGTCGACCAGAACGGTGCCGGCCCGGATTCCGACTACACCACCGTGGCGTGGCAGGACCCGAACGGCCACCGGCTCACGGCAGCCGTCGACGCCGAGCCGCTCGACTCCGTCGGCCGGGTGCGCGTCGTCTGGCTCGACGACTCCGGCTCGGTTGTGGACCCGCCCGTGACCACCACCGACGCCGTGATGGAGGGTCTCATCGCCGGGATCGGGGTGGGGATGTTCGTCGTGCTCGGGTGGTGGGGCTCGACCGTGCTCGTCCGCGCGGTCGCCGATCACCACCGGTCACGGCGGTGGGACGCCGAATGGCGTCAGTTCGACATCGACAGCCATCCCTGATCGGCGCCAGCTTCGTAGCGGCGCCGGGTGCGTCAGCCGCTGACGACCGCCCAGATGACGAAGGCCACCCAGGCGACGGCGCCGAGGATGTTGACGACGAGCGCCGTCGTGGTGAGGGCGTCGCGTCGGCCGCCGGCTCGGGTGATCCCCACGACCGTGAGCACCAGGCCGACCACCGTGCCCAGACACAGCGGGAAGCCGAGAATGCCCACGATCAACCCCGCCAGGCCGAACCCGTTCACCTTTTCCGGCTGCGCAACAGGTTGCGCGGAAACGGGCTGGGCCGGAACGGGCTGCACCGGAACGGGCGGGGCCGAAACAGGCAGGGCCGGAACAGGCAGGGCCGGAACAGGCTGCACCGGAACAGGCTGGGGCGGAACGGGCTGCGCGGAAACGGGCTGTTGCGCGGGCGGCACGAAACCGGGCCGGCCCAGTACGGGCGAGGTCCCGGCAGGCATCCGGTGCAACCGGGACCACTGGTCTGGTCGTAGGTCGGCCGGACCGACGGCCGCGAACACCGCGCCCGGCTGGACGGCGGCCCCCGGCCGCAGGTCGAGGCCGTGCAGCGTGCCCGCGACCGGCGCGTCGATCGTCACCCGCCCGGCCGGGGAGTCCACCGTGGCCAGGGGCTCCCCTGCCCGCACGATCTGCCCGTCCCGTGCCGAGACACCGGCGATCACCGAGCCGGCCGGCAGCGACGGGAACGCGATACGACGAGCCCACATACCGGTCCCGACCTTGTCGGTGTCGATGCCGGGGACGACATTGGTCGAGCGGAGGAGGCCGCCCTGCGCGACGACGACCTTCGGGTCACCGATCCGGGCGACGCGACCCACCGACGACAGCGCGGACTGCAACATCGGAATGCTGCTGGTCCCGCCCGTGACGTAGACGATGACGGGTCCGTTGGGTCCGGTGCCCGCGGCGTCGGCGCGGGCGATCGCATCCCGGGTCAGCTCGACGGCCCGTTCCACGAACGGCCCGATCATCGACTCGAACTCGCGCCGGGTCAGCAGCAGCGTGTGCCGGGTACCGGGGAGTTCGATGACGGCCTGCGCGGTGTCGGACAGCGCTTCCTTCGCCGCCCGCACCCGGTCGGCGAGGGCGATCGCGGCCGCCGGGGCGCGGAGCCGGCCCGGGAGGTCGGGATCGAGTTCGGCGGCTTCGTCGTGCACCCATCGGATCATCCGGGCGTCGAGGTCCCGGCCGCCGAGGTGGTTGTCGCCGCCCGACCCGGTGACGGTGAATCCCTCGGCACCGTCGCGGACGAGGACCGCCACGTCGCAGGTGCCGGCGCCGAAGTCGAAGACGCACATCCGTTCGTCGCCGCTGACGTCGTGCCCGCGGTAGACGTAAAACCAAGCGGCAGCCAGTGATTCGGAAGCGATTCGCAGAGTGTCGGCAGGGATGCCGGCGCGCTGGGCCGCGCGTCGGAGGACGTTCTTGCGCCGCTCGCTCCAGCGGTCCGGATGAGTCAGGACGATCGAGTCGAACCCGGGCAGTCCGCTGTGGCGCAATGCGGTGCGGTGCACGTGCCGCAGCACGGCGCCGATCAGATCCTCGACCGGCCAGAACCGGTCGCCGAGTTCGATCTCGCCGTCGTCGATCCGCGACTTCGGGGTGTCCTCGAAGGCGTCGGGGGCCTGCAGCCTTCGCAGCACCGCCTCGTGACCGACGACGATGGACGCGTCGCCGGCGAACACCGCCGAGGGCATCGCGGGTCCGCCCTGCCCGAGCGGCACGATGACCGGCTCACCCAGCCCGACCCGATATGCGGCCGCAGTGTTGCTGGTGCCGAAGTCGATACACAGTCGCCGCCTGCTCTCCTGCGCCACGTGGCCACCTCCTCAGGTGCAAATCGTTGCACACGACACCGGTATTCATCCGGCGGGCGCTCGAAGAACGCGGGCGATCGACTTGCGCACGTTGTCCACGGCGACGATCTGATTGCGGAGATCCGCGGCGTTCTTCTCGCGTTCGGCCGCGGACTTCTTGGACTCGGCCGCGGCGTCGTTGAGGATCTTGGTCGACTCGGCCAGCAGCTTCTCGAGCAGTTCGTCGTAGGCGATCTGCAGGTCGCCGCTCGCCTGCGCCTTGATCGACTGCAGCTGGGACCGCACGTCGGCCTTCATGTCGTTGACCGCTTTCGTCAGCCACTTGCGGTGATTCTCCTTGCCGACCTTCGACGCGCGGAACCCGACGACCACACCCGCCCACACCGGCACCGCGACGACGTTGACCACCGGGATGATCGCCAGCGGCCCGCCCGCGGCCACGATGGACAGCAGGATCGGGTCGACCATGTTCTTCCACGGCGAGATCTTCTCCTGCTCACGGAGCTTGAGCTCTCCCGCGCCGCCGGCGATCTGCCCGACGAGTTCGTCGGAGATGGCGGCGTCGGCGAACAGCGCATCGGCGATCCGCTCGATGCCGGCGACGAACGACGCGCTCACCTCGCGGGCCGCGGCCTCGAGGTCGACGGTCATCTGCGCGATCAGCTCCTGACCCGCCCGGTGCGGTTCGTAGAAGCGGAGCTTGTCGATCCGCGTGGACCACTGGCCGAGCAGCGTGTCGAAGCGGTCGCGCATGAGATCGTCGGTACGCAACGACGCCGCGGTGATGTCCTGAGTGAGGCGTGCCCGCCATTCCCGACGGCGATCCTTGAGGCGCTGGAGACGGTCCCGCTCGGCTTCGATGTCGGCACGTTCGGCGGGGGTCGCGGTGGCGGCCTTCATCTCCAGGACCAGGCGGGTGCGGACGTCGTCGAGTCCGGCGAAGGTCAGCTGCAGCGCATTGCGCACCGGGGACGCGGCACCCTCGCGGACCAGCGGGCTCAGGGCGTCGACGAGTTCTCCGACGCCCGACGCCGCGAGCGCCCGTTCGCGACGATCGGGATCTGTGATCGCCGCGGCCTGCGCGGCGATGCGGTTGGACACGCCGATGATCGGGATGTGGGCGAACCGAGGGGCGTTGGCGCCGACGAGTTTTCGGTTCTCGGCCACGATCGTCCGCCACTGGCGCATCACGAGGTCGGTCTTGGTGACCACCAGCACCACCGAGGCGACCTCCTCGCTGACGCTGCGCAGGAAGTCGAGTTCGGGTGCGCTCAGCGGTGCGGTCGCATCACACACCATCACCAGCACCGACGCCCCGCGAGCCGCGCTGACGGCGGCCTCGACGTGTTCGGGGACCAACGACCCGACACCGGGCGTGTCAACGACGGTGACCCCGGGCAGCAGCGCGGCGTCGACCCCCACGCGCGCCGAGACCGGGGGCACGAGAACGGAATCGATGGGCGTGCCGGGCGAGAGACGCTCCGCGGGGACGCCGGCCGCGTAACGCCCGCCGACGGTCACCCAGTCGGCGAGCTCGGTCGCCGGGATGCGGTGCGCGGCGCCGGGGAACTCGACGAGGGCCGTCCCGGCCGGCAGGTCGTCGGTGGCGGGCGTGTACCGAACGTAGACCGAGGTGGTGATCTCGGTGTCGACAGGCGCGAGTCCGCTCACCCCGAGAAGGGTGTTCACCAGCGAGCTCTTGCCCCGGCTGACCTCACCGATGACCACCACGGTGCCCTGCGGCGCCGGCCGGTCGCGGACACGAAGAGCGCGGTCGGCGATCGCGTCCTCACCGTGCTTGCGCAGCGCACCGACCGCCGTCTGCAACACCGCCTCGGGCGCGGCGGGTTCCTTGGAAGTCACTGTCTGCTCTCCTCGTTCGCCATCGCCGTCAGTTGACCCACAGTCCGCGCCGGATGAGTTGATAGGTCTGCTCGAGGACCAGCAGCGCCTCCCGTTCCGCCGACGTCGCCGCGAAGGCACGCCTCGACCGGCAGTCGGTGGCCCGCTGCCGCGCGGCGTCGGCGATCTCAGGTGGCGCGGCGTTCGGCGGCAACGACAACAGCACGCGCACATCGCGACTCGCGACCACGAGGTTGAGCTCACCGACCAGTTCGCTGTCGGGCTGCCACCGGGCGAGGGCCTCGAGCGCGGTGACCTCGCGGAGCCGGTGCAGCGCGGGTGACGTCTCGGCCTCGTCGATGGCCTCCAGGAAGGCGTCGCGGCGCGCACTGCGGTAGGCGGACTCGCGCAGTGCGGCCAGAACGGTGCGGGCCTTGAGGATGTCGCCGACCGCGAGGAATCGCCGCCCGATCGCCAGTCGCAACTCATCGATACCCGAAACCCGGTGCAGCCATTCGCAATAGGCCCTCGCGCCCTGCCGCGCGATCTCGCCGCCCGCATCCATCGCGTAGGTGCCCACGAGTTGCTCGAGCCGGCCCAGTTCGTCGACGTCGATCCCCGGCGGAGCAGGCATCCCGCCGTCGAGAATGGTCAGCAGCTCCCACGACTCGAGCTGCCCGCGTCGCGAGATCTGCGCGGTCTCGCGTTCGGTGACCCCGCAGACACCCGCCTCGGCCATCAGCCCCGACACCGCGACCACCGCGCCCGCGATCGCCGGGAACCGCCGCCACACGCGGCGCGCGATCTCCTGGGCCTTGAGCATCGGGTTGCCGGCGGCGATGAGGTCGGCCTGCGAGATCACCAGGATCGTGTTCTGTGCCGACGCCCCGGCGTCGGCGAGGAACGCGACCTCGTCGGCCTTCGGTCCCGCGGCGTCGTCGAGCAGGAACAGGATGACGTCCGGCCGGGCGAGCCGCCCCTGCCGGCCGAACACCCGCCGCGTGGCGATCTCGGCGGTGTCGGTGAACCCCGACAGTCCGGGGGTGTCGATGACCCGGAAACGCTCGCGGAGCAACCGCGACGGGGTGTGGACGACCGCGTGGTCGATCTCCTCGGCTGGTCGGCCGAGGTCGCCGCGCATGGGGCCGGGGAGTTCGGTGACCGTGCCGTCGAGGCCGATCACCTCGACCCGCTGCGGGTTGCCCTCGGTGTACAGCGCGGCGACCCGGGTGCACTCGGCGCGGTCGGTCGGGGCGACACGGTCACCGACGAGGGCGTTGAGCAGCGTCGACTTGCCCGAACTCACACGTCCGACGAGAGCAACCGTCAGCGGCTCGGCCAGCTGGGCGCGCAGGGCGTGCAGTACCGCGGGGTCCGGCGACAGCGGGCCCACCTCGTCGAGCAACTGCTCCACGCGACCACGCACGGTCATGCGCTGCTCCACGAGATCTGACCTCCCGAGACTTCTTCCGATCCGGCGGGAACATTCCGGGCTCGGCGACACTCCTAGGTACGTGCCGAGAATTGTCCATCACTCCTCGGCGCCCGGCAGTCGACCGGATGACAGAGATACCTGCGGAGGCGAACGACCATGACCGACGACCTTGACGATGACAGCGGCTCCGAGGAGAGCGGCTTCGACGACTGGCTGCGCGACACCGACCCGCCCGGCGAGCTGAGCGTGCCCGAGGGCGCGTGGGAGACCGCCGTCGGAACCGCGTTCGACCCGTCGTACGAACTCGACACCGACCTGACCGCCGCACCCGGGCCGGATCCGGCGGACGAGGAGTTCGACGGCGAGGTGTCTGCGGAATCCGACCTCGCGGGTGACGATCCGATCGGTGGTGACTTCGGGGACACCATCGACGACGTCTTCGGCGACGACGGGGATCCGGTCGTCGATCCCGTGGAGGACGGGACGTTCGATGACGACTTCTGAGGTGCGCGGCACCGAAAGTCGCGATGTGCTGCCATGGTCGGGGCACGGCCCTACGATGAGCGGGTGCAGTCGTTGATCGACGAATCCCCCTCTGGCGCGGACCTCCTCGAACGCGCCCGCGCCGGCGATCAGGCGGCCTTCACCACGCTCGTCGAACAGCATCGAGACCGGCTGTGGGCCATCTGTTTACGCATCACCGGCAATCAGCACGACGCCGAGGACGCCATGCAGGACGCGCTCGTCGCCGCGTGGCGGGCCATCGGCAACTTCCGTGGTGACGCGCAACTGTCGACCTGGCTGTACCGCATCGGGTCCAACGCCGCGCTCGCCCGGATCCGCAAACGCACCGACGCCGACGACATCGCCGAGCACGACCCGATGAGCCATCTGGACGTCGCGGCGCAGGTCGTGGTGTCCGACCGGATCGCCGAAGCGTTGGCGCAGGTCCCCGACGCCTACCGGGCGACCTTCGTGCTGCGCGTCTACGGCGAGCTCAGCTACTCCGAGATCGCCGAGGCCCAGGGCATCGGCCTGCAGACCGTGCGCAGTCGCATCTCCCGCGCGCGGTCCCTCCTGTCGGAGTTGCTGGCCGATCTGCGCTGACGGGGGGTACTCCCCGCGAATGATCCCGACGCGACTTCGAGGCCGTGGGGAACAAACCGGGGCAGACTCACCTCCAAGTAACCAGAACCACTTCACAACCCCCCGGCACCACCGCGCCGAACCCCGAAAGGACCCACCATGAGCACCGAGATCCCCGCCGACGCCGTTCTCGTCGACACCGATGGCGACGGAGCCGTCGACGCCGCACTCACCGACGTCGACGGTGACGGCACCACCGACGCCATCCTCGACACCGACGGCGACGGCCAGGCCGACTCCATCGCCTACGACACCAACGCCGACGGCGAGATCGACATCATCGAAGCCGACACCGACGCCGACGGCCTCACCGACATCGCCGTCGCCGACACCGACGGCGACGGCACCTTCGACACCGCCGTCGACGACGAGGGTAACGTCGAGGTCGGCGACTTCGGCAGCATCGACGGCGGCGACGCCGTCTGAGTTCGACGTTTCCGTAGCCCGGAGCCGCGCTGAGCGAGGCTCCGGGCTATAAAGCTGTGTGGGAACGATCGGCGGAATCGAGTTCGCGGTACCGGTCTGGGCGACGGCGACCGCGCTGGTACTGGTGCTGGTGGTCGCGTGGGTGTTCGGCGTCGTCGCCAGGTGGTTGCTGCGCCGACGCGCCCGCCTCGACGCGACGACGGCGATGGTGCTGTCGATCCTCGGCACCGCGCTCGGCCTCTACATCGCCGGCCTCGTCGACAAACACCTCCGGGTGTGGAGCGTGACGACGGTCGTGTTGGGACTGATCAGTTCGGTCGTGGCGGTGGGCGCGTACGGCCTGCTCGCCGCGCGGCTGCAACGGCAATCCAATTCCCCTGTCGCGCAGCTGCTCTCCGACGGCGAATCCGATCGGCTCGAGTTCAAGTCGACCGCCCGGGTCAACTTGCGCAGCGGCGAGAAAGACCCGCGGATGGAGCAGGTGATCGTCAAGACGGTGTCGGCGTTTCTCAATTCCGACGGCGGCACCCTGCTCATCGGTGTCGCCGACGACGGCACACCGCTCGGTCTCGAACCCGACTTCGCCACACTGAAGGTGCCCGACGCCGACCGTTTCGAACTGTGGCTGCGCGATCTGCTGACCACCACTCTCGGCCAGAACACCGCGGCGGCCGTCGGCATCACCGTCGAATCGGTCGCGCGGCCCGACGGGTCGGGGGACGTCCCGGTCTGCCGGGTGACGTGCTCACCGTCCCCGCGGCCGGTCTATCTGCGGGCCGGGAAGAACGCCCCGCCCGAGTTCTGGGTGCGCGCGGGAAACTCCACCCGTCAACTCTCCGTCGACGCGGCCGCCGACTACGTCATGCACCGGTGGCCGCTCGGCGCCGGACGGGCGATCGCGGCCCAGGTGCGCGCCGCCATCCGGTTCTCGGCGGGGTGAGCCGAAGTCTCGTCCCCATGAGCGACCTCGAAGGGCACATTGCCCTCCCACGACACTCACGGGGACGACACTTTCCACACCCGGCCCGACGAAGCCTAGGAACCGGCCCGTCGCGCCTGGCCACGCCCAAAGCCGGCACGACTACCGCCTGTGACCACCCCGGAGCCACCCATATCCGCACCACGGTCCGGTTCTCTGCGGGGTGAGTCAAAGTCTCGTCCCCATGAGCGACCTCGAAGGGCATATTGCCCTCCCACGACTCTCACGGGGACAACACTTTCCACACCCGGCCCGATCTGACGAAACCACCGACCGGTTCCGTGCGTCAAAGCAGGTGTGACTTCGGATTGTGGCGTGTACTCGCTGAGAGAACTGACCGCGATGGGCTGGGCGCCCGATGCCATTGCGCAGGCGCGCAAGGCCGAGACCCTGACGTCGCTCCGATACGGCTGGGTGCGGACGTCCGCGGCGGACCCCCACGTCGTGTCCGCGGTGACGGCCGGAGGTGCGCTGTCCTGCATCAGCGCGCTGCGGTTCCATCAGCGGCGCGGCCTGCCGGATCTTTGGATACCGCCGGGCCACAACGAGACCCACGTTCGTCTCAGCAAACACGCGAAGTCCGCCACGAAGCCCAGCGGCCCGTTCCGGTGGTGCCAGGGCTTCGGCCGCCCGCTCCCCGTGACGACGGCCGTCGACCCGATCGCCGTGGCGGTCGGCTGCGCCGCACGGTGCCTTCCGGCCGAGGAGTGGATAGCGGTGGTCGACTCGGTCCTCAACGCCACCGACTTGACCATCCCGGACCTCCAGGCCGAGATGGGTCGTGTAACCCGTGCGGTCTCGGCGATGTTCGACCGATGTGATGCCCGTTCGCAATCCGGCACCGAGTCGCTCGTCCGGCTCCGGCTCATCGCCGCGGGATTCGACGTGGAGGTGCAACCGTCGATCGGCGACCGCGAACACGCTGATCTCCGCACGGGTTCGTTGCTCATCGAGTGCGACGGCGAGTCGTACCACTCCGACCGAGCCGCATTCCGCAACGACCGTCGGCGGGACCGGATGACCATGCTCGACCGCTGGATGACGATGCGCCTCACCTACGACGACGTGCTGTACGACTGGGAGGAGGTCCTCGAGGAGATCCGCGCGCTGACACGCCCCGACCGGCACCGCATCCGCCGACGGGGCGACCCTTCGTGACGCGCCCTCCGCGAGCTCCGGGCCTCCTCCGGGAGCGGGCGAGACGGCCCTCCGCAAGCTCCGCGCCTCCTCAGGGAGCGGTCGGGCGGCCGTCGTGGATCGCGAAAGAACTGTTGAGCGCGGCGCGAGCCCTTGTACTGCTCCCTGAGGAGCGAGCTTGCGAGCGTCACGAAGGGTCCTGGTGAGTCGGGTTGCGAAGACCCTTCGTGACGCGCCCTCCGCGAGCTCCGGGCGCTCCTCAGGGAGCAGGGGGCAGGGCGTTCTTTCGGATCAGGGAGCGGGCGAGACGGCCCTCGGCAGGCACCTCGCCTACTCAGAGGGGGGCGGGCCAACGTCTCGAATAAGGACCGCAACTGTCCTCGACTCTTGAGAGGCTGGTGCTACACCACAACCCCAGGAGGAACCGTGAACTGGACACTCGAACTCGTCATCCTGCCGGTCAGCGACGTCGACCGGGCGCGAGACTTCTACTCCAAGATCGGATTCAACGTCGACCACGATCACGTCGTGTCCGACGAGATCCGGTTCGTCCAGATGACCCCGCCCGGGTCGGCGTGTTCCATCGCCTTCGGCAAGGGACTGAGCGACGCGGAACCGGGATCGGTGAAGGGTCTGCAGGTCGTCGTCACCGACATCAACGAGGCCCGCGAGCAGCTGCTCGCGGCCGGCGTCGACCCCGGCGAGATCGACGAACAGGCGTGGGGCCACTTCGTGTACTTCGACGATCCGGACGGCAACCACTGGTCGGTGCAGTACATGCCGTACCGCCAGAACTGAGCCCAGGTGGCTACCGTGGGATATGCGCTCCCCCATCGACGACTACCTCGAACGCGTACTCCACGAATGCCGCGACGACGACGGCGGTGAGGTCGCGACCGGCAATCGTGAACTCGAGCAGGCGGATCCGTCGTCGTTCGGTATCGCGTTGGCCACCATCGACGGCACCGTGTACACCGCCGGCGACGCCGATCACGAGTTCTCCATCCAGTCCATCGGCAAGGTACCGGCCTACGCGCTCGCCCTGCGCGACCGCGGGCTCGACGCCGTACTCGAACGCGTCGACACCGAACCGTCCGGCGACGCCTTCAACGAGATCTCGCTCGAGGCCGAGACCGGCCGGCCGCGCAACGCGCTGATCAACGCGGGCGCCGTCGCCGTGCACGGGATGATCAACGGCGCGGATCCCAACGAACGCGTCGACCGCGTCATCGACCTCGTCAGCACTCTCGCCGGTCGCGAGGTCTCGGTCGACAAGGAGGTCCACCGCGCCGAACTCGCCTCCGACGACCACAACACCGCGCTGGCCTACCTGCTGCGCTCGGCGGGCAAGCTCGACTGCGAACCCGACGAGGTCGTCGACGGGTACGCAGCCCAGTGTTCGATCCGGGTCTCCTGCCGCGACCTCGCCGTCATGGGGTCGGTACTCGCCAACGGCGGACTGTCGACCGGCGACGACGAGCGCCTCCTGGAAGGCTGGATCACCCGGCACGTCCTGTCGGTCATGGCCACGTGCGGCATGTACGACGGCAGCGGCAGCTGGATGGCGACGGTCGGAATCCCCGCGAAAAGCGGTGTCAGCGGCGCGATCCTGGGCGTATTGCCCGGCCAGGTAGGGCTCGCGGTGTGGTCGCCGCAGCTCGACAGACAGGGCAACAGCGTACGCGGCGTCGCCGTTTTCGAACGGCTGTCGCGCGACATGGAACTGCACATGATGCACGTGGCCCCCACCGGTCGGCCCGCGCTGCGATCGGTGACCGAACACGACGGCACTACAGTCGTCGAGCTGCAGGGCGACGTGCGCTTCGCGGGTGCGGAAATCCTCGCCAACCGTGCGTGCGAGGGGTTCGGCACCGACGCCGTCGTCCTCGATCTGACCCATGTCCGCGTGATGGACGACGCCGCCCGACGGCTGATCGGCGAGGTGGCCCGCCGCCTCGGAGACGACTACGACGTCCGCATAGAAGACCCCGATGACATTTTCGACGACGCTTCGGCTGACGACGACTTCTCTGATGGTGACGACACCCCGGACAGCGACGACACCCCGACCGTCGGAGACTCCTAGAGATCTCGGGACGAGTCCTGGCCCGGGGCAGTCAGCTCGCGGCGCTTCGCCAGCGGCGGCACGCCGAACCAGCGTCGGCAACTGCGGGTCAGCGTGCTCTGCTCGGAGTATCCGATCTGCCGCGCCACCGCCGCCAGCGGGACACCCCGATTCGACAGCAGTGAGACGGCGAGGTCGCGGCGCGCGTCGTCGACGAGTTGCTCGAACGTCGCGCCCTCGTCGGCCAGACCCCGCTGCACCGCACGCGGGTGCATCATCAGCAGCTTCGACACCGCCTCCAGCGTGGCCGCCCTCGCCGGCAGGGCGCGCACGATCAGCGCCGAGACCGCCTCGCCGAAGGCCCTCTCGCGATCGTGTCCGGTCATGAACCGGATGGCCACGTCGTATGCCAGGGGGTCGACCCGCCGCAACGTCTGTTGCATCACCCCGCGGGGAAAGACCACCAGGTTGGCCGGCGCCTCGAACTCGACCGGGCAACCGAAATAGTAGGTGTAGACGCGCGGCTCGGACATCGGCGGGTGCGCCAAGGTGATCCGGTTCGCGCGGAAGCCGTGGCCCAGCGTCATCGCGAACGTCGACCGGGTGACGCCCATCGCGAGTTCGACGACGTGCGGCCGGTACGGCACACGCTGCAGCACGGTATCGAACTCGTAGGCGACCTCCCGCTCGCCGTAGTGCATCTGGGCGGTGATGGCCGGGCTGTACACGTGCGCGAAGGCCGAGACCTGTCGAAACGAGTCGCCGACGGTCTCGGCGTTGCGGGCCGCGATCGCGACCGGGCCGAGGATGTCGGGGTCCTGCCGGGCGGCGAGGCGCAGCCCGAAGTCGGGGACGTCGAACTCGGCCGCGCACAAACCGATGACCGTCGACAGAGCGGTGAACGGGACGAACCGGTCGTACGCGCCGACGACGGCCGGGTCGATGCCGACGCGGCCGAGGATCGCGCGGGCATCTCCATCGTGTTCGGCAATCAGCTCGGGTAACTGACTGAGCGAGGATGCGCAGATCAGGTCGGCCATGGCATCAACTGTCAAGAAGTCGTCATGAGATGTCAAGAAATCCGACCTGGGTGGGAGTGATCATGGACACACGCCGCCGACCGTTCGACGGCCGACACACTCAGCGAGGAGTACCCATGACCACCATCGACACCATCCGCAAGAGTTTCTTCATCGACGGCGGCTGGCGCGCGCCGGCCGGTTCGGCGACGATCCCGGTCATCTCCCCGCTCACCGAGGAGCAGTTCGGCTCGGTACCCGAAGCCACCACCGCCGACGTCGACGCGGCCGTCGAGGCCGCCCGCACCGCGTTCCGGTCGTCGGGCTGGCGCGAGGAGTCCCCTGCCGACCGTGCCGCACACCTGCGCCGGTTCGCCGACGAGCTCGACAAGCGCGCCGAGGATCGCGCGTCGGCGGTGACGTCCGAGAACGGCATGCCGATCGCGCTGGCGCGGTTCGCCGAGGGCGCCGCCCCGGTCCAACTGCTGCGCTATTACGCCGACCTCGTCGAGTCCACCCCGGTGGAGGAGACGCGTACCAGCCAGCCGTTGCCCGGCTCGACGATCGTGCGCCGCGAGGCCATCGGCGTCGTCGGAGCCATCGCACCGTGGAACTTCCCCGCGATCCTCTCGATGTTCAAGATCGCGCCCGCGCTGGCCACCGGCTGCACCGTGGTCCTCAAGCCGTCGCCCGAGACGAGCCTCGACGCCTACGTCCTCGCCGAGGCGGCCATCGCCGCCGACCTGCCCGCCGGTGTCCTCAACATCGTCAACGGCGGCAGCGAGATCGGCCGTCACCTGGTGTCGCACCCGCACGTCGACAAGGTCGCGTTCACCGGCTCGACCCCGGCCGGCCGCGAGATCGGCCGCGTCTGTGGCGAACTCATCCGTCCGGTGACCCTCGAACTCGGCGGCAAGTCCGCAGCGCTGGTGCTCGACGACGCCGATCTCGAGCAGACCGTCGGCGGACTCGCCACCGCCTCGCTGCTCAACACCGGCCAGACCTGCTACATGTCCACCCGAATCCTGGTGCCGGGCAGCCGTTATGACGAGTACCTCGATGCGATCAGCGCGATGTGCGCGTCGCTGCCGGTCGGCGACCCGATGGACGAGAACGTCGCGGTCGGTCCGCTCGCCAGCGGCCGGCACCGGGATCGGGTGCTGTCGCTGATCGAACGCGGCCGCACCGAGGGTGGCACGGTCACCACCGGTGGCGGGACGCCGTCGCGGGTCGACCGCGGGTTCTTCGTCGAACCAACCGTTTTCGCCGGCATCGACAACTCGGCCACCATCGCCCGCGAAGAGGTCTTCGGCCCGGTCCTGACCGTGCTGCGCTACGACGACGTCGACGACGCCATCGCTCTCGCCAACGATTCGTCGTACGGGCTCGGCGGAACGGTGTGGACCTCCGATCCCGATCGCGGCGTCGACGTCGCCCGTCGCGTCGAGACCGGCTCGTTCGGCGTCAACTACTTCAACCTCGACTGGGGTTCGCCCTTCGGTGGCGTCAAGGCCAGCGGCATCGGCCGCGAGCTCGGCCCCGAGGGCCTGGCCGCCTACCAGAACCTCAAGTCGATCTTCCTGCCCGCCTGACACCCGTCTCGTCCATTCACACTCGTACACAACATATTCCAAGGAGGCGATCGGCCATGTCCGATGCCGGAGTCACTGCTGCCAAGGCACTGGTGAACGACACCCTCGCCCTGCTCGACCGGCTCACGCCCGCCCACTGGGCGGCCGACAGCGCCTGCCACGGCTGGCGCGTCCACGACGTCGTCACCCACATGGGCTTCTTCTTCAACTTCATCGCCGACCCCGACCTGGTCTTCCCCGACAATCCGAGCGGAAAGTCCGAGCGACTCAACGACGCCGCGGTGCACGAACGGGCCGACTGGTCGTCGGAACAGGCTGTCGAGTATTACCGCGCGCAGTCCGAGGCCGGCCTCGCCACCCTGGCCGCGTTACAGGGCGAGGACCTGCGGGACCAGCCGCTGGACATGCTCGACCTGGGCACCTACCGGCTGCGCCAGCTCAGCGACGCCGTCGCCTTCGACCACCTCGTGCATCTCACCAGCGACCTGATGCAACCGTTCGGACCGCTGGACGCCGCCGAGGTGTCGGTGAGCGCGGCGATCGATCCCGCCATCGACTGGATGATCGCCGGGCTGACCCAGATGAACGGTGCGGCACTGTATCCCACACTCGAGCGACCGATCGGCCTGCGGCTCACCGGCGCGACGGACCGCTCGTTCGTCATCGACCGCGACACCGCGGGCACGATCGTCACCGTGCGCGAGACCGCCGACCTGCCGGCCGACGTCGCCACCTCCTCGGCCACCGACTTCCTGCGCTGGGGCACCACCCGCAGCGCCTGGCGGTCGGCGGTCACCGTCAGCGGCGACCGGCAGCGCGTCGCGGGCATCCTCGACGCCGTCGACATCGTCTGAACTCACTCAATTCGTCTCACCCAGAACAGAAACGGAGTACCCCCATGTCCGAGTACCTGAAGGACAAGGTCATCGTCATCACCGGCGCCGGTAGCGGCTTCGGCAAGCTGATCGCGGAGAAGACCGCGGCCGCCGGCGCGCACGTCGTCGGAGTCGACGTCAACGCCGACAACGTCAACGCCGTCGTCGAGGGCATCCGCGCGGCCGGTGGTTCGGCGCTCGCCCAGGTCGCCGACGTCACCGACATGGAGCAGGTCGCCGCGGCGGCGAACGCCACCGAGGAGCACTTCGGCGCCATCGACGTCCTCGTCAACAACGCCGGCGTCATGCCACTCGCCTACTTCGCCGACCACGCCCGCGCCTGGCAGAAGTGGCACGCCGCCATCGACATCAACATCAAGGGCGTCGTCAACGGCATCTCCGCGGTCTACGACCAGATGATCGCGCAGGGTCGCGGCCAGGTCGTCAACATCTCGTCGATCTACGGCAATGCCGGCATCGAGGGTTCGGGCGTGTACAGCGCGACCAAGGCCGCGGTCACCACCATCTCGGACTCGTTGCGCATCGAGGCCAAGGGCAAGATCAAGGTCACCACCGTCAAGCCGACCGGCATCACCGGCACCAACCTCGCCAGCTGGATCGTCAACGACACCGCGATCATGGGCCTCGTCGGCCAGCGCGCCGCCTCTTACGGCGAGCACGTCACGGCCCTCCTGAACGACGACCTGCCCGCCGAACTCACCGACGTCGACTCCATCAAGTACTGGCTGATCAAGCCCGAGGATCTCGCCGACGCCGTCGTCCACGTCATCGACCAGCCCTGGGGCATCAGCCTTTCCGATGTCACCGTGCGCGCCAGCGGCGAGGACTACCTGTACTAGAACGACTCGCCCCACTCATGCACGAGGAGTGTTGATGTACCCCGGAGCTCATCTCTCCACCCGCCCGCACGATCCCGCGGTCATCATGGCCGACGGGAGTGAGACGGTGACGTTCACCCAGTTGGAGACCCGGTCGGTCCAGGTCGCCCGGGCCCTGGCCGACCGCGGCCTACGGCCAGGCGACCACCTCGCGGTGCTCGCCACCAACACCGCGCGGATCTTCGACATCTATTGGGCGGCAATGCGGTCGGGCCTCTACCTGACCATGGTGAACTGGCACCTCACCGCCGCCGAGAGCGCCTACATCGTCACCGACTGCGGCGCGAAGGCCCTCATCGTCGACGCCGCTCTCGCCGACCTCGGCGCCGAGCTGGTCCCGCTCACCCCCGGCGTCGAGACTCGCTTCGCCTACTCCGGCCGGATCGAGGGTCACGAGGGCCTCGACGCCGCCGCGGCGACGCAGTCGACCGAACCGCTCGCCGACCAGCCGCGAGGCGCGGACATGCTCTACTCGTCCGGCACCACCGGACGACCGAAGGGCATCAAACCCGAACTGCCGAACCGGCAGGTCGACGAGCCCGGCGACACCATGATCGCGATGAACCAGTCCGTGTGGGGCGTCGGTCCCGACACCGTCTACCTGTCGCCGGCACCGCTGTATCACGCTGCGCCGCTTCGCACCTGCGCCTCGGTGCAGGCGCTTGGCGGCACGGTGGTGGTGATGGAGCGGTTCGACGCGGAACGGGTGCTGGCCCTCATCGAGGAACACCGCGTCACCTACAGCCAGTGGGTGCCGACGATGTTCGTGCGCATGCTCCGACTTCCCGAGGAGGTGCGGGCCCGGTACGACACGTCGAGCCTGAAGGTCGCGGTGCACGCCGCCGCGCCGTGTCCCGTCGACGTCAAACGGGCCATGATCAACTGGTGGGGTCCGATCCTGTCCGAGTACTACTCGTCCACCGAGCTCAACGGTCTCACCATCGTCGACACCCCGGAGTGGCTGGAGTACCCGGGCACGGTGGGGCGCGCCGTCCTCGGCACGATCCGGGTCTGCGATCCCGAGAGCACCGAGGTGCCGCCGGGAACGATCGGCACGATCTACTTCGAGCGCGACCGGCTGCCGTTCGAGTACCACAATGACCCCGAGAAGACCAGTGGCGCACAGCATCCCGAGCATCCGACATGGACGACCACCGGCGATTTCGGTTACGTCGACGACGATGGCCACCTGTTCCTCACCGACCGCGACTCGTTCCTGATCATCTCCGGCGGGGTGAACATCTACCCGCGGGAGATCGAGGATGCACTCCTCGCCCACCCGTCGGTGCTCGACGCCGCGGTCATCGGCGTACCCGACCCCGATCTCGGCGAGCGGGTGACGGCGGTCGTGCAACCGGTCTCGGGGCAGGACGCCGGCGACGAGCTCGCCGATGCATTGTTGGATCACCTCCGACCGCGGATCGCGAAGTTCAAGCTGCCGCGCGAGGTCATCTTCCGGGACACGTTGCCGCGCACGCCGACCGGGAAGTTGGTCAAGCGCAAGCTGTGACCCTTCGAGGCAGGGAGCGGACGCGGGCGTCCGACATTCATGCTCCCTGAGGTGCGAGCGAAGCGAGCCACGAAGGGGCTCGCAAGGTGCCTCACCAGGCCCTTCGTGGCTCGTCGACCTCGACGCGCTCCTTCGTCGCTTGCTCGGCCCGGCGGCTTGCGCTCCTCGCACCTCAGGGAGCATGGGTTATGCGGTTCTTCGGATTGGGGAGGGGTGGGGGGTCGCTTGTGCTTCTCGCACCTCAAGGAGCAAGGGGGTCGCGCTCCCTGAAACCGCGCACCGTGGCGTCCGGCCGGTCCTAGACTTGCCGGATGTCGGAAGGATTGTTCCGCTGGTGCATCGCGGTTGTTGCCGCGATTGTGGTGTTCGTCGGTGTGACACCGTCGGCAGTGACAGCAGCGCCGGCGGCCGTGTCGTCGTCCGACATCGCCACCGAATGTGCGGGCAAGCCCGTCCGGGTCGCGGTCCGGTGGTACTTCCCGCCCGGTGAACCCTCGGCGATCGTGTGGTTGCAGCACGGCTTCTCCCGCACGGCGGCCAACCTCGACGCATTGGCCCGCGCGTATGCGAAAGCCGGGTTCCTCGTCGTGAGCCCGACGCTGGACTCCGTCAACCTCGGCGGGTGTGCCGTCGCCTACAACATCGCCGACAACGCCGCGTTCGCAAGGACCATCGGCGGGGTCTTCGGTTCCGGCCGGGACACCGGCAGTCCGCTCGCGACAAGCCTTCGCAAAGCACGCGATTCCGCCCACCGCCCCGACGTGACGATGCCGTATCGGATGATCTTCTCCGGACACTCGGCCGGCGGCGAGTTCGTCGTCGTGGCGGCCGACGCACTCCGCCGCGCCGACCCCGTCGCCTACCGACGCCTGGCCGGCCTCATGCTGTTCGACCCCGTCAACTCGTTCTTCGGCGTCAACTTCGCCACCGCCGCAGCATCTCTCGCCGCCGCCGAGCTACCGATCCGGGTCATCGCGTCGCAACCGTCGGTATCCAACAACTTCGGGCAAGGCGTGTCCGTCCTCCAGGAGACAACGCGGCAGGAGTTTGTCGGCTCGCGCCTGGTGACCGGAATCCACATCGACGCCGAAGGCGAGTCGACCGACCTGATCGGCGAACTGTCCGAGCTCGCCGTGCCGCGTCCCCGCAACGGGCGGGTCATCCGCACGCTGGCCACCGGCTGGTCGTCGGACATGGTGGCCGACACCGCGACCCCGACCTACTACCCCGGCGGCCGTTACTACGACCTGCTGCTCGAAACCCGCACCGTCACAACACTGCCCGTTCCCTAGAAACGACGCGGCCCCCGCACTCGCGATGAGTGCGGGGGCCGCGTCGTCTTGTCCTAGCGCCTACCGGTAGTCGTTGGAGAACCCGTAGTCGTCCAGCGGCACCGCAGCGCCGGCCGGAGCACCGAAGGTGCCGTCCGGGCTGTAGTAGGTGTCGTCGTAGGACGGCACCGCGTACGCCGCGGCACGAGCTTCCTCGGTCGGCTGAACCTGGATGTTGCGGTAGCGGTTGATACCGGTACCGGCCGGGATCAACTTACCGATGATCACGTTCTCCTTCAGACCGATCAGCTTGTCGCTGCGGCTGTTGATCGCCGCGTCGGTCAGGACACGCGTGGTCTCCTGGAACGACGCCGCCGACAGCCACGACTCGGTCGCCAGCGAGGCCTTGGTGATACCCATCAGCACCGGACGTCCGGCTGCGGGCTCGCCACCCTCGGTCACGACCTGACGGTTGGCCGCCTCGAACTCGGCACGCTCGACGAGCGAACCGGGCAGGAACTCGGTCGAACCGTGATCGATGATCGTCACGCGACGCAGCATCTGACGCACGATGGTCTCGATGTGCTTGTCGTGGATCGACACACCCTGGCTGCGGTAGACCTCCTGGACCTCGTTGACCAGGTGGATCTGCACCTGACGGGGACCCATGACGCGGAGCACCTCGTGCGGGTTGGCCGAGCCCTCCATGAGCTGCTGGCCGACCTCGACGTGGTCACCGTCGGCGAGGAGCCGCTCGGAACCGTCGTCGTGCTTGAACACGCGCAGACGCTGACGCTTCGAGATCTTGTCGATGACAACCTCTTCCGAACCATCGTCCGGGATGAGAGTGATCTTGTAGAAGCGGTCGTCGTCCTCGAGGCGCACCCGGCCGGAGACCTCCGCGATCGGCGCCACGCCCTTGGGGACGCGGGCCTCGAAGAGCTCCTGGACACGCGGCAGACCACCGGTGATGTCGTCACCGACGCCACCCTGGTGGAACGTACGCATCGTCAGCTGGGTACCGGGCTCACCGATCGACTGGGCCGCGATGATACCGACGGCCTCGCCGATGTCGACGAGCTTGCCGGTGGCCATCGAACGGCCGTAGCACATCGCACACACACCGGTGCCGGTCCCACAGGTCAGGACCGAACGGACCTTCACCTGCGTGATGCCGGCGGCGAGCAGGGCCTCGATGGCCGGGTCGCCCAGGTCGTGACCGCGCTCGACGATGACGTTGCCGTCGGCGTCGACCGCGTCCTGCGCCAGCGTGCGGGCGTAGGTCGAGGTCTCGACGTGCGCGTCACGGATGAGCGTGCCGTCGGCCTGCTTCTCGGCGATGGTCGTGGTGATGCCACGCTCGGTGCCACAGTCGGTCTCGCGCACGATGACGTCCTGCGACACGTCCACCAGACGACGGGTCAGGTAACCCGAGTCGGCGGTACGAAGCGCGGTGTCGGCCAGACCCTTTCGGGCACCGTGCGTGTTGATGAAGTACTCGGCCACGGTCAGGCCCTCGCGGAACGAGGACTTGATCGGACGCGGGATGAACTCACCCTTCGGGTTGGTCACCAGACCCTTCATGCCCGCCAGCGAGCGGATCTGGGTCATGTTGCCCGCCGCACCCGACTTCACGATCATCGGGATCGGGTTGTCGTCCGGGTAGTGCGCCTCCATGGCCGCGCCGACCTCTTCGGTCGCCTGCTTCCAGATCTCCACGAGGGAGTCACGACGCTCGTCCGGGGTGAGGGCACCGCGCTGGAACTTGCGCTCCAGACCGTCGGCCCGCTCCTCGTACTTGTCGAGGATCTCCGCCTTCTGCGGCGGCACCAGCACGTCGGCCATCGAGACCGTGACACCCGAACGGGTGGCCCAGTAGAAGCCGACGTCCTTCAGCTTGTCGACGGTCTGGGCGACCACGATCATCGGGTAGCGCTCGGCGAGATCGTTGATGATCACGGCCTGACGCTTCTTCGGCATCTGCTCGTTGACGAACGGGTACTCGATCGGCAACAGCTCGTTGAACAGCACCCGGCCCAGCGTGGTCTCGATGTCCCACGGCGAGCCGTACTTCCAGCCGTCGGGGAACTGCTCGGCCTCGATGTCGGCCGGCGGACGCTGGTCGGTCAGACGCACCTTGATGCGCGACTGCACGGTCAGCACACCGCGGTCGACGGCCATGATGGCCTCGGCCGGGGTCGAGTACACGCCGCGCTCGACGTCGTCGCCGTTGGCCGCGGTGTACTCGCCTGCCGCACCCTCCTTGAGGGTGGTCAGGTAGTACAGACCGGTCACCATGTCCAGACGCGGCATGGCGAGCGGACGGCCCGACGCCGGCGACAGGATGTTGTTCGACGACAGCATCAGGATGCGCGCCTCGGCCTGCGCCTCCGCCGACAGCGGGAGGTGCACGGCCATCTGGTCACCGTCGAAGTCGGCGTTGAAGGCCTCACACACCAGCGGGTGGAGCTGAATGGCCTTGCCCTCCACCAGCTGCGGCTCGAAGGCCTGGATGCCGAGGCGGTGCAGCGTCGGTGCACGGTTCAGCAGCACCGGATGCTCGGCGATGACCTCTTCGAGGACGTCCCACACCGCGGGGCGCTGACGCTCGACCATGCGCTTGGCCGACTTGATGTTCTGCGCCTGGTTCAGGTCGACCAGACGCTTCATCACGAACGGCTTGAACAGCTCGAGAGCCATCAACTTCGGCAGACCACACTGGTGCAGCTTGAGCTGCGGACCGACGACGATGACCGAACGGCCCGAGTAGTCGACGCGCTTGCCGAGCAGGTTCTGACGGAAACGACCCTGCTTGCCCTTGAGCAGATCGCTCAACGACTTCAGCGGGCGGTTGCCCGGCCCGGTGACCGGACGGCCACGACGACCGTTGTCGAACAGGGCGTCGACCGACTCCTGCAGCATCCGCTTCTCGTTGTTGACGATGATCTCGGGCGCACCCAGATCGATCAGTCGCTTGAGGCGGTTGTTGCGGTTGATGACGCGGCGGTACAGGTCGTTCAGGTCGGAGGTCGCGAAGCGGCCACCGTCAAGCTGAACCATCGGACGCAGCTCCGGCGGGATCACCGGAACGGCGTCGAGAACCATGCCCAGCGGCGAGTTGCCCGACTGCTGGAACGCCGCGACGACCTTGAGCCGCTTGAGCGCGCGCAGCTTCTTCTGGCCCTTGCCGCTGCGGATGGTCTCGCGCAGCGACTCGGCCTCGGCGTCGATGTCGAAGGTCTCCAGGAGCTTCTTGATCGCCTCGGCGCCCATCGAACCCTGGAAGTACTCGCCGTAGCGCTCTTCGAGCTGACGGTAGAGCTTCTCGTCGATGATGAGGTCGCCCGGGGCGAGCTTGACGAACTTGTCCCAGATCTCCTCGAGACCGTCGAGCTCACGCTGAGCGGCGTCGCGCATACGACGCATCTCGCGGTCGGCACCGTCGCGCACCTTGCGGCGCACGTCGGCCTTGGCACCCTCGGCCTCCAGCTCGGCGAGATCCTGCTCGAGCTTCTGCTGACGCTCGTTGAGGTCGACGTCGCGCTGATCGGCGACAGCCTTCTTCTCGACCTCCATCTCGGCCTCGAGCGTCGAGAGCTCGTTGTGACGGAGCTCGTCGTCGACCGCTGTGATCACGTAGGCGGCGAAGTAGATGATCTTCTCGAGATCCTTCGGCGCCAGGTCGAGCAGGTAGCCCAGCCGGCTCGGCACACCCTTGAAGTACCAGATGTGCGTGACCGGGGCGGCCAGCTCGATGTGGCCCATGCGCTCACGGCGCACCTTGGCCTTGGTCACCTCGACGCCGCAGCGCTCACAGATGATGCCCTTGAAGCGGACGCGCTTGTACTTGCCGCAGTAGCACTCCCAGTCGCGGGTCGGGCCGAAGATCTTCTCGCAGAACAGGCCGTCCTTCTCCGGCTTGAGCGTGCGGTAGTTGATCGTCTCCGGCTTCTTGACCTCACCGTATGACCAGTTGTGGATGTCGTCGGCCGTGGCCAGGCCGATCTTCAGTTCGTCGAAAAAGTTGACGTCGAGCACTTGTTACCTTTCCAGAGCTCTGTTGTCAGTGGCCGGGGCGAAACCCGGCCGGGTGAGGGTCAGATCAGTTGGCGAGATCGTCGACGGTGGCCGACTCGTTGCGCGACAGGTTGATGCCGAGGTTGGCAGCGGCGCGCTCCAGGTCCTCGTCGTCGGTGTCGTGCATCTCGATGGCGGCACCGTCGGAGCTGAGCACCTCGACGTTCAGGCACAGCGACTGAAGCTCCTTCAGCAGCACCTTGAACGACTCGGGGATACCCGGCTCCGGGATGTTCTCGCCCTTGACGATCGCCTCGTAGACCTTGACGCGGCCCACCACGTCGTCCGACTTGATGGTCAGCAGTTCCTGCAGCGTGTACGCCGCACCGTAGGCCTGCATGGCCCAGCACTCCATCTCACCGAAGCGCTGACCACCGAACTGCGCCTTACCACCCAGCGGCTGCTGGGTGATCATCGAGTACGGGCCGGTCGAACGAGCGTGGATCTTGTCGTCGACCAGGTGGTGCAGCTTGATGATGTACATGTAGCCGACCGACACCGGGTACGGGAACGGCTCGCCGGAACGACCGTCGAACAGCGTCGCCTTGCCGTCGCCGTTGACCATGACCTCACCGTCGCGGTTCGGCAGCGTCGAGGACAGCAGTCCGGTCAGCTCCTCCTCGCGGGCGCCGTCGAACACCGGGGTGGCGGTGTTGGTGTCGGGCTCGGCCGAGTACATGTCCTCGGGCAGACGCGACGCCCACTCCGGCACACCCTCGGCGACGTTGATGTTCCAGCCGGCCTTGGCCACCCACCCGAGGTGGGTCTCCAGGATCTGGCCGATGTTCATACGCCGCGGCACACCGTGGGTGTTGAGGATGATGTCGACGGGGGTGCCATCGGGCAGGAACGGCATGTCCTCCTGCGGGAGGATCTTGCCGATGACGCCCTTGTTGCCGTGACGACCGGCGAGCTTGTCGCCGTCCTGGATCTTGCGCTTCTGGGCCACGTACACGCGGACCAGCTCGTTGACGCCGGGAGCCAGGTCGTCGTCGTCCTCGCGGCTGAACACGCGCACGCCGATGACCTTGCCGGTCTCGCCGTGCGGCACCTTCAGCGACGTGTCGCGGACCTCACGGGCCTTCTCACCGAAGATGGCACGCAGCAGACGCTCTTCCGGGGTCAGCTCGGTCTCGCCCTTCGGGGTGACCTTGCCGACCAGGATGTCGCCGTCGCGGACCTCGGCACCGATGCGCACGATGCCGCGCTCGTCGAGATCGGCGAGGACCTCGTCGGAGACGTTCGGGATGTCCCGGGTGATCTCCTCGGCACCGAGCTTGGTGTCGCGGGCGTCGATCTCGTGCTCCTCGATGTGGATCGAGGTGAGCACGTCCTCCTCCACGAGCCGCTGGCTCAGGATGATCGCGTCCTCGTAGTTGTGGCCCTCCCACGGCATGATCGCCACGAGCAGGTTCTTGCCGAGCGCCATCTCACCGTTCTCGGTGCAGGGGCCGTCGGCGAGGACCTGGCCGGACTCCACGCGCTGACCCTCGTCCACGATCGGACGCTGGTTGGCGCAGGTGCCGTGGTTGGAGCGCGCGAACTTGCGCATCCGGTACGTGTCGCGGGTGCCGTCGTCGGACATGACGGTGATGTAGTCGGCCGAGACCTCTTCCACCACACCGGTCTTCGACGACACGATGACGTCACCGGCGTCGACGGCGGCACGCAGCTCCATGCCGGTACCGACCAGCGGCGACTCGTTGCGCACCAGCGGCACGGCCTGACGCTGCATGTTCGCACCCATCAGGGCGCGGTTGGCGTCATCGTGCTCGAGGAACGGGATCATCGCGGTCGCGACGGACACCATCTGACGCGGCGAGACGTCGAGGTACTCGACATCGGTCGCGCCGACGAACTCCACCTCGGAGCCCTTCTTGCGCACCAGGACACGCTCGTCGGTGATGCGTCCGCTGCCGTCGAAGTTGGTGTTCGCCTGACCGATGAGGAAGCGGTCCTCCTCGTCGGCGGTCATGTACTCGATGTCATCGGAGACGACGCCGTCGACGACCTTGCGGTACGGGGTCTCGATGAATCCGAACGGGTTGACCCGCGCGTACACCGAGAGCGAACCGATCAGACCGATGTTCGGACCCTCAGGGGTCTCGATCGGGCACATGCGGCCATAGTGCGACGGGTGCACGTCGCGCACCTCGAGGCCGGCACGCTCACGGCTCAGACCACCCGGGCCCAGCGCCGACAGACGACGCTTGTGGGTCAGACCCGACAGCGGGTTGTTCTGGTCCATGAACTGCGACAGCTGGCTGGTCCCGAAGAACTCCTTGATCGCCGCCACGACCGGACGGATGTTGATCAGGGTCTGCGGGGTGATCGCCTCGACGTCCTGGGTGGTCATACGCTCACGCACGACACGCTCCATACGCGAGAGGCCCACGCGGATCTGGTTCTGGATCAGCTCGCCGACGGTACGCAGGCGACGGTTGCCGAAGTGGTCGATGTCGTCGACCTCGACGGGCACCTCGACGCCACCGGGGACGGTCATGTAGGTGGTGGTGTGCGGGTCGGCCTCGTGCAGACGCACCAGGTACTCGACGGTCGCGATGATGTCCTCGCGGGTCAGCGTGGACTCGCCCACCATCGGGTTGCCCGTCAGGCCCAGCTTCTTGTTGACCTTGTAGCGGCCCACGCGGGCGAGGTCGTAACGCTTGTCCTTGAAGAACAGGTTCTCCAGGAGGTTCTCCGCGGACTCCTTGGTCGGCGGCTCACCCGGGCGCAGCTTGCGGTAGACCTCCAGCAGCGCCTCGTCCTGGCTGCCGGTGTTGTCCTTCTCCAGCGTCGACATCATGATCTCGGAGAAACCGAAACGCTCGGTGATCTCCTCGGCGGTGAAGCCCAGCGCCTTGAGCAGCACGGTGACCGGCTGACGGCGCTTGCGGTCGATACGCACACCGACGGTGTCGCGCTTGTCGACGTCGAACTCCAGCCACGCACCGCGACCCGGGATCACCTTGACGGTGTGCAGGGTCTTCTCGGTGGTCTTGTCGATCGAGGCGTCGAAGTACACGCCCGGGCTACGGACCAGCTGGCTCACCACGACACGCTCGGTGCCGTTGATGATGAAGCTGCCCTTTTCGGTCATGATCGGGAAGTCGCCCATGAAGACGGTCTGCGACTTGATCTCGCCGGTGTTGTTGTTGATGAACTCCGCGGTGACGAACAACGGCGCCGCGTAGGTCATGTCCTTGTCCTTGCACTCCTCGACGGAGGCCTTGACCTCGTCGAAGTGCGGCTCGGAGAACGACAGGGACATGGAACCGGAGAAGTCCTCGATCGGGGACAGCTCGTGGAGGATGTCCTCGAGCCCGCCGGTCGGGTTCTCGTCACCGCGGGCGATCGCCTTGGCGCGCCACTCCGGCGAACCGACGAGCCATTCGAATGAATCGAGTTGGAGGTCGAGGAGGCCGGGGACCTCCAGCGGCTCGCTGATCTTTGCAAACGACGCGCGATGCGGCGCGCCGGGGATTGTTGAGGTGGACTGGCGGTTGACTGCCAAGATGCGTCCTTCCAACACGACGTTATTCACAACCTAGATGTGCAGTACGTGGCTTGATGGGCCGTTCGCTGGTGACACCCTGGGATCGGCGATCACCGCAGCACACACGTCTAAGGAGTGGCCGAAGAAGGATCGATAGATGGACAGGAGGCAGCCAGCGCAACGTCCAACTGTAGCAGAAAATAGACGCACTTTGTCAAGCCGTCTGGAAACGATTTCGCGCGGGTGGCTGCCTGCACGTCGATCGCTGGTCACAGCGTGGCCCGACATCGCCTCCACGTCAAGCGCTACGCGCGAAATTCGTGAAGTTGGGTTTTGCCACCGCTGCCGACCTGGTGATCTGCGTGCGCGAGAGGCCGATCAGAAG
Source organism: Gordonia sp. G4 (assembly GCF_057770005.1). Taxonomy (NCBI): domain Bacteria; kingdom Bacillati; phylum Actinomycetota; class Actinomycetes; order Mycobacteriales; family Gordoniaceae; genus Gordonia; species Gordonia sp. G4. The sequence goes on along the minus strand of NZ_CM173442.1, from coordinate 2,746,477 downwards.
GGCTCGACAGCCCGAATCCGCCACTGATCACCCTCACGCACCATCGCGAACTGTGCGCGCGGCGCACCGCTGTTGGTGGCCATGCTGTTCTGGGTCTCGCTCACGACGAGGTTCGCGATGACGGTCGCCGTCGCGCCGTCGTCGGCTCCGCTGAGGTCCCGCACGCCGATCGCGTCGACACGACACTCCGCACCCGTCTTGGTCTGCGTGATCAGCTCACGCTGCGCCTTCAGGGTCTCGTCGAACTCGGTACGCGCCTGACCGGTGAGGGCGTCCTGGGCACGCTTCTGCCACTCGTCGAGTTCGGTGTGGTCGTACCCGAACACCGCGCAGATCCGCTCCTGGGCCTGCGAGGTCAGCTGCGCCGTCGACTCCTGGTCCACGAACGCCTTGTTGGGGCCGATCTCGGCACCGGGATGAAACGCCAGGACCGCCGCGACGACGAACAGCCCGACCGCGACCGCGGCGAGCACGCCCGTGCGGATGCCGAGGAAGTTGCGCGCACCGCTCCCCCGCCGGCCCGACCGCTTGCCGGGGCGCCGGCCCGCTGGCCCGTCGGTCGTGCCCGTGCTCGGGGTCCCCGATGCCGCGTCGCCCCGGCGCAGGGTCGAGACCCGCGCGACGGGCTTGGCCTTGGGCTTGGTGAGGTCGGGCTTGGTGGGGTCGGGATTGGTGGGGTCGGGATTGGTGGGGGTCTCGGGCTCGGCCGACTCTGCGTTGGCCGTGGTTGCGTCGCGAGGCTCGTCGCCGGGCCCTTCGAGGCTCGTCGACTTCGACTCGCTGCGCTCGCTCAGCCCGGCGGCTTTCGCTCCTCGCACCTCAGGGGGCAACGAGGTCCGGCCGGCTACCTTCGGGGTCGGACGGCGCTTCGGGGTGGGCTTCTTCTTCGGGCGATCGGTGGCCATCAGTTGCCCCCCTCCGGAGCCGGGGCCGCGGGAGCGGGCGCACCGCCGGCGTCGGTGTAGGCGATGCCCTCGAGTCCGAGGATGTTCTCGGCCTTCCAGGCGTCGCCGTCCTTGGTCATGCTGACGTCGAAGCCGCGCGTCTCGTCGATGCCGGGCTGGCCGGGACGTTCGAGTGTCGTCACGACATAGACCAGCACCTTGGCCTTGTCCTCGTCGGCGTCGACCTCGCTCGGTGCGCTGCGCAGCAGTCGCGCGCTCAACTTGGCGGTGTTGGGACCGGCCGTCCCGAGCATGTCGAGGACGCTGCCGTCCTTGCCGCCGAGCACCTCGGTCTTGGCCTTGCCGGTCAGCGAGGCCTCGGCACGTTCCCGGAAGCCGTCCAGATCGGCCGGGTCGATCGTCGTGATGTTGAGGACGGCCTGCTCGGCCGCCTGCGTCGCGGCGTCACGGGTCTCTTGTGCGGGGTACTCGTCGAAGTAGACGTTGTAGGCGCGCACACCGAACACGGCCACGAGCACCACGCCGACCACGACCGCCACTGCGGCCAGTGCAACCGGTGCGTACTTCGCCGCCCGGCGCACGGCGGGGCGGATGCCGCTGGGCTTCTTCTCTGTCGGTTCTGGGGTGCCAGTCATCGGGAACACACTGTATATATCGCTCCTGAGCGCAAGCCAAGGCCACGAGCCAGACCATGCGGCCTGATCGCGACGGCGTCGCTCGTCGGGTGGTCGGGTCTACCGCGGCCGGACACCGAGCAGCGCTGCGAGCTGCCGGGCGAGCGGGTTGAGGTTGAGCTTGTCGGGATCTTTCTTGGGGGTGTTGTCCCACGGCTGCGGGTAGGCGGGGTTGGCGTATTGGGCGCGTTCGGCGCTGCGCACACCGGTCGGGTTGCCGAACGGCACCGTGCACTTGGCCTCGGTGTTGAACGCGAAGTCGTCGTAGCGCGGATCGAAGTCCGGATTCTGTCGGCGTGCTTCCGCCAGCACCAGATCCGTGCTCTCGTAACCGCGGGTACACGCCGCGGGATTGTTGGTCTCGAGGACGACGCCGAAGTGGATCTGACCGTCGCCCGGAGCGGGTGCGTGGCTACCCGCCGACAACGCGGACAGCATGGCGAACGTCGTCGACGTCGTGTAGGTGGCCGGCTCGATCGTGCGGGCCACCTCGGCGAGATCCTTCACGACCTTGGAGAGGTCGTTGCCGTTCTTCTGGATCAGCTCCGAGATCTGGGTCGCCGACAAGGTGCCCGTCGTCAGCAGTCGCCGAAGGTCGGGATCGGCCGAGGCCAGCGTCGCGGTGACCAGATTCAGGTTGCGCGACCACGTGAGGATCGCGTCGGACTGATCGGCCTGGGTGCCGAGCACGACGTTCGAGTTCTGGATGAGCGCGACGGTCTCACTCAGGTTGTCCACGCCGGCCCGCGACAGCTTGCCGAGCGAGTCGACGAGGCGGGTGAGGTTCTCACCCTGCCCGTTGAATGCGCGGCCGAGTTCGGTGATGACGGTGTTCAGGTCGTCGACCGGGATCGAATCGGTGAAGTCGATCGCCGAGGCGACCACATCTTCGAGCGGCTCGGGAAGCGAGTACTTGGTGATCGTGTCGCCGCCCTTCAGGTACGGCCCTTCCGACGACGTCGGTTGCAGGTCGACGAACTGCTCGCCGATCGCGGACCGGTTCGCGACGACCGCGGTCGCCGACGCCGGGATCTCCGGCCCACCCGAGTCGATGTCGAGCGCGACGTCGACTCCCTCGGACGTGAGCGTCAGCTTGCCGACGCGACCCACGGGCACACCCTGGTAGGTGACCTCGGCGTTGGTGAAGATGCCGCCCGAATCGGGCAGCTTGGCGGTGACCGTGTACATCCCGACGCCGGCGAGCTTGTCCAGGCGGGCGTACTTCGCGCCCACGTACACCAGCGCCACCAGACCGACGATCACGAACACGATCAGCTGTATCTTGACGAGCTTGCCGATCATCGTCCTGCTCCTGACGGGTTCTGGGTGGGCGCCGCCGGTGCGAGTCCCATCGCGGCCAGCGGGCCGTCGAGGATGCCCTGACCCGGGGTCGCGGGAGTCGGCATCGGGCCGGCGCCCTCTGCCGGCCGGGAGAAGGACGCGGGATAGCGCCCACCCGACGGCGGGGTGTTCGGTCCCGGACGCCAGTTCGGACCCGGCGGAAGCAAGGTGATGGTCGGCCACCCGTAGCGCGGTCCGTTGCCGCGGTAGTACGGATTGCGCGGGTCGACCGGCACGCTCACGCGAGCAGGCGGCGAGTACTTCGGGGTCCCCTGGCCGACGCCGAGCGCCTCGAGCTGATTGAGCACGCGGAGGTCGAGCGTCATGAACAGGTTGGTCGAGTCACCGCGGACACCCGGCAACAGCCAGTCCGGGAACGGGTGGGTGAGCATCAACGGCGCCGCGGTGATGAGATCGGGAGCCGCGGCGGCGAGCTGGGTGAGCACCGGCCGCAACGCCTTCAGATCGTTGATCAGCGCCGTGCGCGACTTGCCCAGCACATCGGTACCGACCTGACCGAGCTGATCGAGCTTGGTCAGCAGCTCGACGAACTGGGGTCGCTGCTCCTCCAGCACCTCGACGCCCGCGGGCAGCTGCTTGAGGATGCGGTCGATCTGCGCGGTCTGCGCGGCCGTGCGCGTCGACAACTCGGCCAGACCGTCGATGGCGGTGATGATGTCGTCACGCTGCCGGTTCAGCCCGGCGATGAGGTCCTCGGTCTCGCCGATCAGGTTGCGGACCTTGTCGGTCCGGCCGTCGAGCGCCTTGTTCAGCTCGGTGACGATCGGCTGCAGCTGATTGAGACCACCGCCGTTGAGCAGCAGGGCCAGTGCGCCGAGAACCTGCTCGATGTCGGTGGCGGTGCGTGTCCGCGACACCGGGATCGGCTGGTCGGGGTTCTGGCGCGGCGCGTCGGCACTGCCGTCCGGTTCGGTCAACGCCACGAACTTCTCGCCGAGCAGCGAGGTCTGCTGCACGCTCGCCTCGGCCTCGTCGGAGAGATCGACGTTGTTCTGCACCTCGACGGTGACCTGGGCGAACCACTGGTCGTTCGGCACCTCGACCTTGGTCACGCGCCCGACCGGGATGCCGTCGCGCTTGACCGTCGACTGGGGGACGAGGTCGAGCACGTCGTCGAACTGGATCTTGTACGTGCGCGCGTTGTCCCCGGTGTTCACGCCACCGGGCAGCGGGATCGACTGGATGCCGTTGGACATGCAGCCGGTCACCAGCAGGGTCAGCGACAGTGCTGCGCCGGCCATCGCCGTACGCATCGACGAGCGGTTCATCAGTTGCCTCCCCGGGGTCGCGGGGTGGACGACGGGGCCGGCGACCTCGAGGGCGACGGGTTGCCGATCTCGGGGTCGGGGTTGCCCGGGACGGTGCCCGGCACCGGCGCGCGCTGCAGCTTGTTGTTGCTCATGATGCCGAACGGCAGCACGGGCAGCAGCGGCTCGAGCACACCCTTCTGGATCTGGTCACCGATCTCCTCGCACTGGCTGATCAGCGGACGCAACGTGTCGCTGAACTGATCGGCCGCGGGGTTGCCCGGCAGCAGCTGCCCGAGGTCGAGCAGGCGACACTGCGCTCCGATCAGGTCCTGCAGGTCCGGGATCGTCAGCCGCATGGCCAGCGTGCCCGACTCGGCGTCGTAGGCGTTGATCAGGTTGTTCACCGTGATCGGCAGCACGGTCAGGACCTCTTTGAGGTTGTTCTTCTGGTCGAGCAGCGCCTGGGTCGTCGGCTGCAGGTCCTTCACCGTCTCGCCGATCTGCTCGCGATTGTCGGCGAGGAAGGTCGCCACGTCGCCGAGAGCGATCGACAGCTTGTTCAGCGCGGCGGCGAGCTGCTCGCGCTCACCGGCGAGGAACTGGTTGAACGAGGCCATCTGGGTGTTGAACTGCCGTACCTGCGCATCGTTCTCGCGCAGTGCGCCGACGAACGTGTTCAGGTTCTTCACGGTGTCGAAGAGGTTGCCGCGCGAATCGCTCAGCGTCGTCGAGGCCTTCGACAGTCCCTCGATGGCCGCACCGAGCTTCTCGCCGTTGCCCTCGAGGTTCTCCGCGCCGGTCGTGACGAGTTCACTCACCGCGCCCTGGCGGCCGGTGCCGTCGGTCTTGTTGGCGCCATCGGGTCCGAGGGCGTCGGACAGTTCCTTGACGCTGGCGTAGATCTGGTCGACCTCCACCGGGACCATCGTCTGGTCGACGGAGAGGGTGAGGTCGCGCGGCGCCTTCTCCCCACCCGTGTAGGCGGGGGTGAGCTGCACGTAGCGATCCGCGACGACCGACGGGATGATCTGCACCGCACGGACATCCGCGGGCAGCTCGACCCCGCGGTCGACGGTCATGGTCACCTTCACCGTCTCGCCCTCCGGCGTGACCGAGTCGACCTTGCCGACGGCCACGCCGAGCACTCGGACGTCGGAGCCCTCGTAGATGCCGACCGACCGCTTGAAGGTCGCGGTGATCTTCGTCGTGCCGGTAGAGGAGAACACCCACCAGAGCGCTCCCGCGAGGATGAGCGCGATGATCAGCCCGATCACGATCACCACGATGTGCCGCGGCGTGAACCAGCGGCCGGGACCCGAATTCTGGGTCAGATCCGGTGTGGTCATCAGCCGACTCCCGTCCCGCCCTGGTTCTCCAAGGCCTGCTTGTTCGGCGGACGCGTCGTGTTCTGCTGTGGCAGCGCCGGCGGCAGCAGGTTCACCACCGAGGACTCGAACCAGCGACCGTTGCCGAGCACGTTCGCGTACAGGCGATAGAACGGCGCCATGTACTTGATCGAGTCGCGGATGTTCTGGTTCTGACGCTGGAGCAACTCGTTGACGCCCTTCAGCGCGTCGAGTGCCGGTCCGATCTGCTCCTCGTTGTCGCGCACGATGCCGGTGAGCGAGTCGCTGAGGCTCGTGGTGCTGGCCAGCAGCGCCGAGATGTTGCGTTGGCGGTTGTTCAGCTCGTCGAGCAGCTGGCCCGCGCCGCCGATGAGGCGCACGAACTCCTCGTTGCGATCGGCCAGGATCTTCGAGGTGTCCTTCGTCGCGGCCAGCAGACGCTGAACCTCCTGGTCGCGGCTGGAGATCGTCTGCGACAGGCGGGCGATGCCGTCCAGCGCCGGACCGGTGGTACCCGCGGTCCCCGAGAAGGTGTCCGAGAGCACGCGCATCGACTCGGCCAGCTGGTCGTTGTCGAGTTCGCCGATCTGCTCGGCCGCGCCCGAGAATGCCTCGATGACGTCGTACGGGGCCACCGTGTCGGTCAGCGGGACGTCGGGATCGGCGGGCTCGCTGCCACGCGGGTTCAGCGACAGGAACTTCTGACCGAGGATCGTCTTGATCTGGATGGTCGCCTGCGTCTGGTCGCCGATCCAGGTGTTCTCCACCCGGAAGGTCACGTTGACGCGATCCCCGTCGAGGGTGACGTCGTCGACCTCGCCCACCTTCACGCCCGCGACACGCACCTCGTTGCCCGGCTTCAGACCGGCGGCCTCGGTGAACTTCGCGGTGTAGCGCGCCCCCGCGCCGAGCAGCGGCAGTTCGGCGAGATAGAACGAGCTGAGTCCGAGCATCAGCAGGATCAGGATGCCGATGGCACCGATGCTGACCGGGCTGCGCCGGCCGCCGAAACGCCGGTGCGGATGCTGCACCGGGGCGTCGGTCTCATCGCGGTCGGTCTCGTCGCGGTCGTCGCGCACGTTCGGATCGTTGTTGTCTGCCATCGTGGTCACCCCCCTGGCCGGTCGTCTGCCCAGCAGCGCGTCGCCGCACTGGTGTAGAGCACATGGTTGATGTCGGGCAGCGGGATCAGCGGCTGCGTCAGCACCGGCGACTTGCCGTTGCCCGCCACCACGTCGATGCCGCACAGGTAGAACTGGAACCAGGAACCGAATGTCGCTGCGCGACCGATCTTCTGGAGCTTGATCGGCAGATTGGTCAGCGTCTCCTCGATGTCCTCGTCACGCTTGTTGATCTGGTCGGCCAGCGACTTCAGTCCGGCGATGTCGCCCTGGATGGACGGGCGCGTCGCACCGAGGATGTTCGCCGTGACCGAGGTCAGGTTGGAGACCGAGGTGATCGCCGAACCCACCGAACCGCGTTGTGCCGCAAGGCCGGTCACGAGCTTCTCGGTGTTGTCGAGGAGGGCGGTGAACTGCTCGTCGTTGCGGTTGACCGTGTCGAGGACCTTGGTCAGGTTGGTGATCAGCTCACCGATGACCTTGTCCTTGTCGGCGATCGCGTTCGTCAGATCGGCCGTGTCGCTGACCAGACGGGTGATCGAACCACCCTGCCCGTCGAAGATCGCGATGATCTGCTCGGTCAGCTTGTTCACGTCGGAGGCCGACAGCTGCTGGAACAGCGGCCGGAAACCGTTGAACAGTTCGGTCAGGTTCACCGGAGGGTGGGTGTCCGTGACGCCCGGCGTCAGGCCGAACGTATGACCCTGCGCGACCGTCTGCGACGGGTCGCCCGCCCCGCGCTCGAGGGCGAGGTACCGCAGACCGGTCAGGTTGCGGTAGCGGATGAAGAGCTGGGTGCCGTCCGGCAGACGGTCGCGGTCGACGTTGAACGAGACCTTCGCCTTGTTGCGGTCGTAGACCTCGACGCTCTCCACCTGCCCGACGCGCACGCCCGCGATCCGGACGTCGTCGCCCGGATTGAGCAACGTGGCGTCGGTGAACACGGCGTTGAACTTCGCATCACCGTCACCACCGGCGTTGGCGATGGTCACCGCGAGCAGACTCGTGGTCACCACGGTGACCACGCCGAAGACGATCAGCTTGATCAGCGGTCCGACAATCGACTTCATTTGATGTCGACCTTCGCACCCTGCAGCGCACCGCCGCCGATCATGGTCACCCAGGTCGGCACCTCTTCCGGCGACTTACCCGACGTGGCGCCGTAGATGACCTGCAACTGCTTGCGATACTCCGGGTCGTCGAACGGGTTGGACTCCACCGCCACGGGCTTCGCACCGGCCGGGGCCGACGAGACGGTCCCCGCCGGGACGCCGCTGAACTGGGGCTGCGGGAGCTGCCGGACGTTGCGCGGGCCGGGGTTGCGGGACGGCGGCTGGTAGCTGCCGTCCGCCAGGCCGCCGCCCGGATACTGCGGGAACGGGCGGTCGCCGCCCATCTTCGGGTCGTAACAGACGGCAGGCGGATCGAGGTCCATGAAGCGGGGTTCGTCCTGATTCGGTAGGTAACGGCCACGGGGATTGACGAACTGCAGGTTCACTCGCACACCCGGGTTGTCGGTCCCCTCGCCGACGATCTTGCGCGATTCCGGGATCAGACCCGCGAAGTTGCGGAACGTACACACGAAGGTCGGCGACTGCTTGGCCAGTCCGACGAGCAGTTCCTCGGAGTCGACGGCGAGGTCGATCAGGTCGGTGCGATTGGCGCGCAGCCAGCCGGTCAGGTCGTCGGATGCGACGCCGAGGGTGGCGATGAGCGTCCGGAGATCGTCCTGACGCTCGACGATGGTGTTCGACGTCGTGCGCAGCGAGTCGAGTGCGTCGACCACATCGGGCAGCGCCTGCGAATACGTCTGGGAGAAGCTGGCGAGTCCCTCGAGGGTGCCCTCCAGTTCGGGCAGGTTCTCGTTGATCTCGCCGAAGATCTGGTCGAGTTCCTCCAGCGTCGTGCCCAGCTGCTCACCGCGGCCGGACAGCGCCGACGACAGCGAGGTCAGCGTTGCGTTCAGGTCCTGGGGCGGGATCGCCTCGAGGACCGGCAGCAGCTTGTCGAACAACTGCTGGATCTCCAGGGCGTTGCCGCTGCGATCGGTCTCGATCGTCGCGCCGTTGCTCAGCGTCGGGCCCGAATTGTCCTCGGGCACCTGCAGAGCGACGTACCGCTCACCGAACAGCGTCTTCGGCAAGATGCGCGCGGTGGTCTTGTCCGAGAGCGTCGAGGCCTGATCGGGATTGAGCCCCAACACGACTTCGACGCGACCGTCGGGTCCGGGCTTGACCTCGCGCACCTCGCCGACGGTCATGCCGCGGGCCTTGACGTCGGCGTTGGCCGGCAGCGCGTTGCCGGTCGAGTCGGTCACCAGCGTGACGTCGGTGAACTCGGTGAACGACTTGTTGAACTTGGTGATCGTGAGGGTCAGGAACAACGCGACCACGAGGAAGAACACCAGGCCGAGCAACCGTTTACGCAGCAGCGTCACGCTAACCCCCCACTCGCACGGTCGTCGTGGTACCCCAGATGGCCAGACCGAGGAAGAAGTCCAGGACCGCGATGAGCACCAGCGCCGCTCGGACCGCGTGACCGACGGCCACGCCCACACCTGCGGGACCGCCCGAGGCGTAGTAGCCGTAGTAGCAGTGCACCAGGATGATCACGAACGCGAAGACCAGCACCTTGCCGAACGACCACAGGACGTCGGCCGGTGGCAGGAACAGATTGAAGTAGTGGTCGTAGGACCCGCCGGACTGACCGTTGAAGACCGTCGTCACCACGCGTGAGGCCAGATATGCCGACAACAGGCCGAGCACGTAGAGCGGGATCACGGCGATGAAACCGGCGATGACGCGGGTCGACACGAGGAACGGGATCGACGGCACGGCCATCGTCTCCAGCGCGTCGATCTCCTCCGAGATGCGCATGGCGCCGAGCTGGGCGGTGAAGCCGCAGCCCACGGTCGCCGACAAGGCGAGGCCGGCCACCAGCGGCGCCACCTCACGGGTGTTGACGTAGGCGGAGAGGAAGCCGGTGAGGGCCTGCGAACCGATCTGATCGAGTGCGGCGTAACCCTGGAGGCCGACGACCACGCCGGTGAATCCCGACATCAGCACCATCACGCCGATGGTGCCGCCGATGACCGCGAGTCCGCCCGAGCCGAACGCGACTTCGGCGAGAAGGCGCATGACCTCACGCGTGTAGTGCACCAGCGTCTTCGGGATCCAGGCGAGCGTGCGGCCGTAGAACGACATCTGCTCGCCGGCACCGTCGAGCACCTTGAGCGGCTTGCCCAGCTGCTTGCGGGCCTCGTACATGTAGTACTCGGGCCGGCTCTTGGCGATGGTCACACCGCCCCCACCTTCGGTCACGTCTAGCTTCCCTTCGGTGGGACGACCTGCAGGTAGACCGCAGTGATGATCAGGTTCGCCAGGAACAGCAGCAGGAACGTGATGACGACGCTCTGGTTGACCGCGTCACCCACGCCCTTCGGGCCGCCCTTGGGGTTGAGGCCCTTGTACGACGCCACGACTCCGGCGAGGACGCCGAAGATCGCGGCCTTCAGCGTCGAGACCCAGAGGTCGGGGAGTTGCGCCAGCGCGCCGAACGACGCGAGGTAGGCGCCGGGCGTGCCACCCTGGACGACCACGTTGAAGAAGTAACCACCACCGATGCCGATCACGGCGACCAGACCGTTGAGCAGCATCGCCACCAGCACCATGGCCAGCACACGTGGAACGACCAGGCGCTGGATCGGGTTGATGCCGAGCACCTCCATCGCGTCGATCTCCTCGCGGATGGTGCGCGAGCCGAGGTCGGCGGCGACGGCCGAACCGGCCGCGCCGGCGATCAGCAACGACGTCACCAGCGGCGAACCCTGCTGGATGACGACGAGCACGCTGGCCGCACCGGTGTAGGACTCCGCACCGAGCTGCTTGATGAGCGAACCCGTCTGCAGCGAGACGATTGCGCCGAACGGGATCGCGATCAGCGCGGTCGGCAGGATCGTCACACTGGCGATGAACCAGGCCTGCTGGATGAACTCCCGCCACTGAAACGGGCGCACAAAGGTCTGGCGTGCAACATCGACGAAGAGCTGAACGATATTGCCGGTCTGTGACAGGGCACCTGTCCCGGCTTGCGCGATTCGGTCGACGCCACGCGTGGTGGCACTGCTCATCCTTAGGGAGTCCGCCCTTCGTTCCCATCAGCACGATGGCTGGGCTTGGTCAGTGCATCACCGGGTGTGTGCCACTGCTCGGTCGGGGCATCGCTGCCGCCGTAGTCGATGACGTCGGTGTTGGCCTGATCGGACCGCGCGTGCCCGGCGGTGACGCCGGCGGGGGCGGGGGTCCACTCGTTGTCGCCGCCCCGGCTCTCGCCGCCCCGGCTGTCGCCGGGTTCCCGACCGTTCGCCATGTTGTCGGCGTGGGCGCGGCTCTCCTCGCGGATCTGGTCTTCTTGTTCCTGGCTGCGCCGGATCGCCTCCTGCGCGTTCTCGGGCAGGTCGGGCAGCATCGCGTGCACGCGTTCGCGGTGACGGGCGATCGCCTTGCGTTCGGGCATACCGGGATTGGGCTGCACCTGCGGGATGATCTCGGTGAAGTCCTCCTTGGTACCACCACCGGAGATACCCGCGGCCTGCATCGCCTCTTCCTGCTTCTGGACCGCCTCGTCCTTCTCCTCGGACATACCGATCGGACCGAACCGATCACCGGAGAGGAACTGCTTGACCACCGGCTGCTCCGAGGTCAGCAACTGCTCACGCGGACCGAACATCACCAACTCCTTACGGAACAACATGCCGATGTTGTCCGGAATCGTCCGCGCGATGTTGATGTTGTGCGTCACGATCAAAATCGTCGCATCGATCTGCGCATTGATGTCGATCAACAACTGGCTGATATAGGCCGTACGCACCGGATCCAGACCCGAGTCCGGCTCATCACACAGAATGATCTGCGGATCCAGCACCAACGCCCGCGCCAGACCGGCACGCTTGCGCATACCGCCGGAGATCTCACCGGGAAGCTTGTCCTCGGCACCGGTCAGACCGACCAGGTCGATCTTCTCCATCACGATGTCGCGGACCTCGTTCTCCTTCTTCTTCGTGTGCTCACGAAGCGGGAACGCGATGTTGTCGAACAAACTCATCGACCCGAAGAGCGCACCATCCTGGAACAACACACCGAACAGCTTGCGGATCTCATAGAGCTCCTTGGCCGAACACTGCGTGATGTCGGTGCCATCGATGATCACCGACCCCTGCTCGGGATGCAGCAAACCGATCAACGTCTTCAAAAACACCGACTTACCGGTACCCGAAGGACCCAGCAGCGCCGAGACCTCCCCCTCCGGCAGGGTCAGCGACACATCACGCCAAATGTTCTGCGAACCGAACGACTTCGTGAGCCCCTCGACACTGACCTCAACACCCACAACTTCCTCCAGACGATCGCTGCCCCCGAGGCGGCCACGGTGTGACCGCGCACCAACCGGCGGCATGTGTGGTTGGGGTCACTCTAACCGACCCGACCCTGCCCACGACGCCACCGCGTGGTTCTCAGCATTGGCTGTGAGGAAAGCTACCGCCCGGTAACTCTCTCGCGACGATGACAATATCCGATGGTTCGCGGTGAGGGAAGTGGGGTCACGCCCCCCGATGTGACGGCCACCGCAGACCTGGGCTCGACCTGCGGGACATTGAATCGACGACCTGACCCCGCCCCTCGGTTCGAGGGGCGGCGGTGGTCGAAGTGATGTCTGCTTCTGATTCGGATGAACCGAATCGGCCGTTACGACGTCCGAGTGTGATGACCGATTTTCCTGCAGACCTCTCGGCCACCCCCGGACAGCAACGAGCCCGGAACAGCAATGCTGTCCCGGGCTCGTGAGCGGTAGGTCGGTCCTACTTGACCGAAACCTTGGCGCCGGCCTCTTCGAGCTTGGCCTTGGCAGCCTCGGCGGCGTCCTTGTCGACCTTCTCCAGCAGAGCCTTCGGAGCGCTCTCGACGAGGTCCTTGGCTTCCTTCAGGCCCAGGCCCGAGACGACCTCGCGGACGACCTTGATGACCTGGATCTTCTTGTCGCCGGCACCCTCGAGGATGACGTCGAACTCGTCCTGCTCGGCAGCAGCCTCGGCGCCACCGGCAGCCGGCGCACCGGCAGCGGCAACGGCGACCGGAGCGGCCGCGGTGACCTCGAAGACCTCTTCGAACTTCTTCACGAAATCGCTGAGCTCCAGCAGGGTCAGTTCCTTGAACTGATCGATGAGCTCGTCAGCGGTGAGCTTCGCCATGATTGGCGTCCTTCCTGTCGGTCCCCGTACGGGGGTTGGTGTTCATCCCCGTACGGTTCGGGGATTGTGGTGGTGGTGCGGCGAACGACCTATTCGGTCTCGCCGGCTTCGTTCTTCTTCTCCTGCAGGGCCGCGGCCAGGCGCGCCACCTGCGAAGCCGGCTGGTTGAACAGACCGGCGGCCTTAGCCAAGTTGCCCTTCATGGCACCGGCGAGCTTGGCCAGCAAGACCTCACGGGTCTCAAGGTCGGCGATCTGCTCGATCTCGGCAATGGACAGCGCGCGGCCGTCCATGTACCCGCCCTTGATGACCAGAGCCTTGTTGTCCTTGGCGAACGTCTTGATCGCCTTCGCGGCCACAACCGGCTCACCTTCGATGAAGGCAATCGCGGTCGGACCGGTGAACAGCTCGTCGAGCCCTTCCACGCCCGCCTCAGCAGCGGCACGCTTCACCAGGGTGTTCTTGGCGACGGAGTAGGTTGCACCCTCACCGAGGGAACGTCGCAGCTGGGAGATCTGGGTGACGGACAGACCACGGTATTCCGTGACAACCGTCGCAGTGGAGCCCTTGAACTGCTCTGCGATCTCCGCAACAGCGGCGACCTTTTCGGACTTGGCCATACTTCGCCTCCTCTCCTCGTCACTATGAGTTGGTCGAGTTCAACCAAGAGCGACGGGCGCAGGGAGGCGATCGAGGGCGGAGATGACAAACGCCCCGGCACACAGGCACGGGGCGTGAACGCACACACTGAACGTGTGGAGCGACATTCCTCGTTCATCCTGCGTGGGCCGGCGACCTCGTCGCGCCTTCGTCCGGGAAATCCCGACGACCAACGGTCTCTGGTTGAACCGATACGACACACGGGTGTGCATCACATCGAGGACTAGGCTACGTGGACGTGGACGAACAATCCAAATCGCCCGATCCGCACGCCCCCGATGACCGCGCGCGGGCCGCCGCGGACGCCGTCTACGACCGCCACCTGCAGCGGGCCTTCTGGCTTCCGGGAACACGCGCGGCCGCGGTCGCCTGGCCGATCGGACGCATGCAGGCGCAGTTCGGATCGTGGCACTACTGGTGGCACGCCCACCTCGTCGACCTTCTCGTCGACGCCGCCATCCACCGGGTGGCCGGCTCATCCCACGGCGACCGGTCATACGACCCCGACATCGCCGACGACGTCGACCGGTTGCTGCGCGGCATCCGGATCCGCAACGGCGGCCGCTGGACCAACAACTACTACGACGACATGGCGTGGCTCGGACTCGCGATCGAACGCGCCGATCGCCATCTGCACCTCGACCACGCGGGCGGACTCCGCGTGCTCGCCGGCCAGATGCTCGACGCGTGGGTGCCCGACGACGGGGGCGGGATCCCGTGGCGCAAAGCCGATCAGTTCTTCAACGCGCCCGCCAACGGCCCTGCCGCGATCCTCCTGGCACGCACGGGTCATGTCGAGCGCGCGGTGGCGATGTGCGACTGGATGGACGCCAACCTCGTCGATCCCGACACCCACCTGATCATCGACGGCCTCAAGGGGCTCCCCGACGGTTCGCTGAAGCCCGAGACCGGCACCTATACGTACTGCCAGGGCGTCGTGCTGGGCGCCGAACTGGAGGCCCTGCGCGCGACCGGGGATCGCACGCACCTCGACCGCCTGGCCCGGCTCCTCGACGCCGTCGAACGCCACTCCTGCACCGACGGGGTGATCGACGGAGGGGGCGGCGGCGACGGGGGCCTCTTCCACGGCGTGCTGGCCCGTTACCTGGCGCTCGTCGCCACCGACCTTCCCGACGTCGGCGGTTCGGATGATCTGCGTGCTCGTGCAGCACGGATCGTGACCCGAAGCGCGGACGCCGCGTGGGCCAACCGCACCGAGGTCGCCGGACACCCGGTCTTCTCCAGCGACTGGCGCCGACGTGCCGTGATCCCCACCGATGGTGGGGCAAAAGCCCAGTTCGTGGCGGGTGCGGTCAATCCGTCGGAGGTCCCGGAGCGAGACCTCTCGGTGCAGCTGTCGGCGTGGATGGTGCTCGAAGCCGCGGCGGCGATCGACCTCGGTTTACCTGAATGTGACCAGGAACACACACGCCGATGACCAAAAAGACGCCGCCCGGTTAGCCATCCGATACCGGGCCTGAGTTATTCTTCAACGAATGCGTGAAGTGACCTGGAACACACTGTAATCCGCAGCCAGCGGACGAACCGGGGAACCCACGACCGACACGACGGGGTGTCGGTGTCCACCCGGCCCTCTCGATCCGTGCAACAACCCGCGGGTGCGCCACCTCCCCCAGGCAGGGTGATGCACCATGACGTATCAGCTGGATCCCACACAGTCGCGCGCACGGGTCGTTCCGTCGACACGCACGCGCACCAGCGGTGCGCCGCATTTCGGCACCCTCCCCCTGGGCGATCCCACCGGCGGCGCCGACGGCATCCGCTGGCGTGAACAGGTCGACGGCAAGCAGCTCTACCCGCGCGTGGTCATCGACCGCAACGTCTCCATCACCATGAGCGACGGCGTGGTCCTGCGCGCCACCGTGATCCGCCCCGCCAACAGGTTCGGGCAGACGATCCTCACGCCCTACCCCGCGGTCATCAACATCAACCCGTACAACCGGGCGGCCATCGACTTCATCGACCAGACCCTGCACGCCCCGGTCCTCGGCAAGGCGCTGCACACCGCGTCCCGGTCGATCGACGCCACCGGCACCGCGCTCGAGGGACTCACCACGCTGACGAAGACGCTGTCGGGTGGCGTCTTCGACGTCTTCGGCATCAATCGGAACCTGGTGCGCAGCGGGTACGTACAGGTGGTCGTCGATGTCCGCGGAACCGGTGCGAGCCTGGGCAAGTGGCAGATCCTCGGCCCTCGCGAGCAGCAGGACTCGGTGGAGGTCATCGACTGGGTGACCGAGCAGGAATGGTGTGACGGAAGCGTCGGGATGGCCGGTTGGTCGTACTCGGCCATCAACTCGCTGCAGGCCGCGGACAAGCGGCCCGCCGCGCTCCAGGCCGTCTTCGCGGTCGAGGGGTGCGACGACCTGGTGCGCGACATCTACATCACCGGCGGCATGCCGTCGGCGTTCATCCCGGTGTGGTTGTCGGCGGTCAACATGCTCAAGTGGGTTCCCAACCCCGCCAATGTGATCCGCGACCTCGTGCGTGGCGACGCGGTGCGTTGGGCGATCGACCGGGTGAAGTCCCCCGCCACCGAGATCCCCTCGTTGCTGTGGGGGTTCCTCACCGCACGCGATCCACGTATCTTCGACGACCCGTACTTCGACGACCGCGATCCGGTCGTCGACCGCATCGAGGCGCCCACCTTCACCGTCGGAGCGTGGCATGATCTGTTCGGCCGCAGTGCAACCGGCGTCTACGAGCGGTTGCAGATGGAGCCCGGGCGCAAGCAGATGATCGTCGGCGACGGTTATCACCTCGACGTCGGGTCGGGGTACGGCGGTCAGTTCGCTCCCCCGCGTCTGGACGTCCTCGAACGCGCGTGGTTCGACCGTTGGCTCAAGGGGCACCGCAACGGGATCGAGTACTACGGACCGGTCACGATGCTGCAGCAGGGCGGCGCCTGGACCGCGGGCCAGAGCTTTCCCCGCCCGGGGGTGGCTCCGACGCGGCTCTACCTCACCGCCGAGTCATCGTCGACCGCCGACCATTCCGTCCACGACGGGTCGCTGAGCACCACTCCCGCGCAAGGGGTTTCGTCGTTGCACGTACGTCCGGACAGCCGCGGTCTCCGTTCCCGCGACATGACCCAGGTGACCGCGGGCGCGACCCTGGTCCTCGGCGCCGACTACGCCAAGGACGCGCGTTACCAGGAACGCGGAGCACTGTCGTTCACCACCGAGCCGGTACTCGAGGCCACCCCGATCAGCGGCGCGATGAACCTGCGCCTCAACGTCGCAACCACGGCACACGAGGCGATCTGGGCGGTGACCGTGAACGACGTCGCGCCCGACGGCCCGTCGGTCGTGTTGACCAACGGCGCGCTGTCGGCCTCGAATCGTGCTCTGGACCAGTCGAAGTCGACGTACGCCGACGACGGCAGCCTGCTCTCCGCGCACCACTACCTGTCCCACAAGCGCAAGCTGCCGGTGCCCGCCGACGAACCGATCCGCCTCGACGTCGACCTCGTCCCCACCGATGCGGTCCTGCAGCCGGGTCATCGGCTCCGTGTCGACGTCTACGCCGCGAGCCTGCCGCGCTACCTGACCCTCGTGCCCGACCTCATCAAGGCACGCGGCCGACGCCATCAACGTCTCGTGCTCGACCCCGACCACCCGAGCCACCTGACCCTGCTGGCCGGCGACGGGCTGCGCTGAGGTCGTTCTCCGGACAGGCCGAGGAGCGGCCCAGCTGGCATAGTGGCTGCCATGCACACGGATCGCGCCGATCGGGGACCGACGTGAGACTCGGCATGCTGTATTCCCTCTCGGGCAACCAAGCGGAGATGGAGCAGTCGATCCTGGACGGGGCGATGCTCGCGGTCCACCAGATCAACTCCCGCGGCGGCGTTCTGGGTTCGGACATCCAGGTCGCGATCTACGACGACCACTCCGAGGTGTCGTCGACCGCCCGCGGGGTGGATCATCTGTGCACCACCGAGAACGTCGACGCCATCGTCGGTGGGTACACCTCCGCGGCCCGCCTGGCGCTGACCCCGGCCATCCACGCGAACGCCTCGTTGTTGATGTATCCCACCTACTTCGAAGGTGAGGAGACCGACTCGCGGATCTTCTACTGCGGCGCGGCGCCCAACCAGTACATCGCCGACTATCTGGCGTGGATCGCCGGCACACTCGGCCGGCGCGTGTACGTCGTCGGCTCGGATTACATCTATCCGCGCGTTCTGGCCGAGGCGATCCGACGACTGGCCGGAAGCCTCGGGATCGAGATCGTCGGCGACCGCTACGCACCCCTCGGAGAGACGAGGTTCGAATCGATCATCGACGACATCGATCGCGTGCGTCCCGACGTCGTGGTCTGCAATCTCGTCGGCGCCGACTCGACGACCGCGTTCTACACGCAGTATCACCTCGTCGGACTGACCCCGGACACGGTTCCGATCGCGGCGACCGTCACCACCGAACTGGACCTGGCCCACATGCCGACCGAGGTCAGCGACGGTCACTTCATGGTCGCGACCTACTTCTCCGAGCTGTCGTCGCCGGTGAACGACACGTTCCGGCGCGATCTGGCCCAGGTGCGGGGCCAGCGGTGGAGTCACGCCGCCCAGATCGGGGCGTTCAATGCGGTGCACGCGCTCGCGCTGGCCGCCGAGCAGGCCCAGTCACTCGACGTCGACGCCCTGTCGCGCGCGCTCATCGGCATCCGTTTCGAGGACAATCCCGAGGGCGCGCCGTTCTACTTCCGTGCCAATCACTACAGTTCGCATCCGTCCTACGTCGGCCGTGCCGCGGGCGGGAAGTACGAGGTCATCGCCGACTTCGCCGCACGCCAGCCCGATCCGTGGTGGTCAGGGAGCCGTCCGCCGGCTCCGGTCCCCCCGCCCGCGGGACGTCTCGCCGACGCATAGGGCGAGGTAGTAGTCGGTGCGGTCGACCATCGACTGCAGTCCGCGTCCGGTGAGCTTCTCGATGCGGGACAGGCGGTATCGCAAGGTGTTGATGTGGATGCCCAACTCGTTGGCCGTCGCGCCCGAGTGGCAGTCGAGCGCGAAGAACGTGACGAGAGTCGACACGTAGCTCGTGTCCTTCTCCTTGTCGTAGGCGAGCACGGGGTCGAGCAGCGAACTGCGCAGCGCCGCTGACCGTTCGGAGTCACCGGCGAGCAGCGTCGCGGCGAGCGGCACCGGCAGGGCGATCGTGGCCGACGACTGGTCGTCGGCGCGGGAGTTCCGTTCTGCCATCTGCCGCGCGTTGATGAGCCCCCTCGTCAGGTCGTCGCTGCTGCGGATCACGTAGGAACTGCCGCCGACGGCGAGCTCGGCGTGCCGGGCGACGAAGACGTCGGTGAACATCTGCAGATGTGCCTCGAAGTCGCGTCCCGTCGGGGGCGTCGAGTCCTTCTCGGTGCCGGTCTTGATCAGCGCGTATGCCACCGAGTCATGCGCTGCCGCAACGGTTGCGAGGCCCGCGCAGGCACCCAGGTCGTGCAGCGCGTCGACGACCCTCGCCGCCGAGGTGTCGCTGTGCGGCCCGATGATCACCGCCACCGAGTGGACGCGATCGCCGGTTCCGTAGCCGAAGGACCCCACCCACGGATCCATCGCCGACGACGGGATCCGCGCCTCGATCAGCTCGCGGACGAGGGAACCTTCCAGCGGCCTGCGCATCGTTCGGTTCACCCGCAACAGGTATGCGTCGGCGTCGGCGTCGTTCGCGAGTTTGCGGACCCGGGTCGATTCGAGGGGACGTCGACGCGGATTCGAGAGCACCAGCGCCGCGCCCGACCTCGGCAGGGAGATGTGCAGGGCCGCGGCGGTCCCGGGAATCGCGTGCAGGAGAGCGGGGGGCAGGGCGGTGGACTTTCTCAGGAGATCGGTGTCGACGGTCGCGGACGGCACCGTGAGTACTGCGCCGTCGAGCACCACGGCCCCGCTGATCCCCGATGCGCGGTGAAACGCGCCGAGGGACGCCAGAATCGATGCCACCGGACCGGATTCGTCGATGGAATCGTCGACCATCGCACGCGGCGCGACGACCATCTCGACGTCGCGGAAGCTCCTCTCCCTGGGGAGCATGTAGATCGGCACACCGTGGCTCACGCAGGCGGACACGAACTCGGCGGACAGGTTGTCGTCATCGGTGTCCACCACCACCGCGGCCGCTGCGCACTGCCGCAGGGTCGCCGCGAACGTCTGCGGTGCTCCCGACGCCGGCCACCCCGTCGGGCCCATGAGGACGAGGTCCCCCGCGCCCACCTCCGCGGGTTTGATCCGACCGACCTCGCAGGTTCCGGACACCTCCACGTGTCGCGTCCGCTCGGCGGCCCCCGGAGTGACCGACAGCAGACCCACACCGACGACGACGTCACCCACCGTCGCCATCCGATCGCCTCCTCGCCGCCGCCCTGTTCGTCGATTATCGGTGCTCACAGTCGTTCTCACCACCCGACCGCACACCGCCGTCGTTGTTTCCGTTGTGTGACATCACGTTTCCGGTCCATGTCGGACACATCCGCGTTACGCGCCGCCCCCGACGGTTTGCGCAGGTCGCGCGCTCTCCATCGGTCCGTCGCGTGTCAACGTCCAGCAGTCGGCGCCGTGGTACTGGCTGATGAGCCAATTGTTCGGCGGGCCCGCGCCGGGTTTCGTGATGGGCGTCCCGAGACCGCCGAGCCACGAGGAAGTACCCATGACGAAAGCCATCAGCCGGACCGACAAGGTCCGTACCGCCGTCGACATCGGCGGGACGTTCACCGACGTCTTCATCCAGCACTCCGACGGCACGATCGTCACGGCCAAGTATCCGACGCAGAGCAACCCCATCGAGGGCGTGCTGGCGGGGATGGAGCAGGCCGGCGTCGGATGGGAAGATGTCGAGTTCTTCTCGCACGGAACGACAATCGCGACCAACGCACTCATCACGAGGAAGTTCCCGAAGGTCGCCCTGGTGACGACCGAGGGATTCCGCGATGTGATCGAGATCCGGCGCGGCGACCGTGAGTCCTGGGATCCGTACCAGGAGGTCGCACCTCCGGTGGTCCCACGTCGCCATCGCCTGACCGTCAGCGAACGGATCGGCTACGACGGAGCCGTGCTCGAGCCGCTCGACGAGGACGCTGCCCGCGAGGTCGCACGGGTCCTGCGCCGCCGCGAGATCGAGACCGTGGCAGTGTGTTTCGTCAACTCGTTCACCAATCCCGCACATGAGAACCGGATGGCCGAGATCCTCGCCGAGGAGCTGCCGGGCGTGTCGATCACCACCTCCAGCGATGTCCTGCCGGAGATCTTCGAGTACGAGCGGTTCTCGACGACCGTCGCCAATGCCGCCCTGGTCCCGATCATCGGCCCCTACGCCCGGACGCTCGAGGGCCGGCTCGCGGATGCCGGCTACGACAACGATGTCCTGCTGCTCCATTCGGGCGGCGGAGTCATGACACCGGCCATGGCGGAGAAGTACGGCGCCCGCCTGGCCGCCTCCGGGATCGCGGCGGGGGCGATCGCGAGCCGGCACATCGCCCGCACATGCGGGTTCGAGAATTCGATCGGGTTCGACATGGGCGGCACCTCGACCGACGTCTCGCTCACCGACAACGGCGTGCTGGCGACGACCAACATGTGGAGCGTCGCGTTCGGCCACCCGATCTGCTTCCCCAGCATCGAGGTGCTCACCATCGGCGCCGGTGGTGGTTCGATCGCCTGGCTCGACGACGCCGGTTCGCTGCGCAACGGCCCCCAGTCCGCGGGGTCCGACCCCGGACCGGCCTGCTACGGCGCGTCCGGGGATCTCGCCACCAACACCGACGCCAACCTGATCCTGGGCACCGTCGGCAAGAAGCTGGCCGGCGGCGTCAAGGAGCTCGACGAGTCGATGGCACGGGTCGCCCTGGAAAAGATCTCCGCGCCGCTGGGTCTCGACGTCGAGACGGCGGCGCAGTCGATCATCAAGGTCGCCAACGCCAACATGGCCGACGCGATCCGCCTGATCTCCATCCGCAAGGGCCACGACCCGCGGGACTTCGCGCTGGTCGGTTTCGGCGGAGCCGGCCCCCTGCACGCCGCCTACCTCGCCAAGGATCTGGGCATCCCGACCGTCATCATCCCGCCGCACCCGGGCGTCACCTCGGCCATGGGCTGCATGTTGGTCGACATCCAGCACGACATCACCCGGATGTACCTCGCCGACACCGACGGCGCGGACCTCGACCACCTGGCCGCGACCTTCGCCGAGTTGCAGGAGGAAGGACGCGAACGACTGACGGCCGAGCACGTCGACCCCGCCGACATGCTCTTCGAGTACTACCTCGACATGCGCTACGAGGGACAGTGGCGGGCGATCGCGGTGCCCGTGTCCATGCCGCTGACGAGTCTGGACGAGGTCGTCGCGACCTTCCACGCGACACATCTCAAGGAGCACAACTTCGCGGCGGAGGACACCGGCGTCGAGATCTACCGGATCTCGTTGCGCGCCATCGGACTCACCCCGCGGATGGACGTCACACCCGCCGACCTCATCGATCCGGCGACCTTCTCGCCGGAGCCCCTCGAGGTGCGGGACGTGCTCTTCCCCGACGAGGTCGCCCGGCTGGCGACGCCGGTGTACGACCGCGCCGGCCTGCCTCCCGGAGCCGTGCTGACCGGCCCGTGCATCGTCGACCAGCTCGACTCGACGACCGTCGTCCCGCCGCGGACATCCGCGCGGGTCGACGAGTGGGGCAACCTCCTGCTCACCGCCGCCGAGTGATCTCCCACCCGTCTCAGACAGAACAGGAAACCCCAACCATGGCAACAACACTCGACCCGGTCACGTTCGAGGTGCTGAAGAACGCCTTCATCAACACCGTCGATCAGATGGCCGAACAGATCCTGCGCACCTGCTACTCGTTCGTCATCTACTCCCGTGACTTCTCCTCGGCGCTCTGCGACACCGAGGGCAACACCGTGATGCAGGGCACCGGCGACATCGCGGCCCACGTCGGAACACTGCACTACACCGCGAAGGCGGTCATCCGGCAGTTCGAGGGCGACATCCATCCGGGCGACGTCTTCGTGATCAACGACGTCTACGAAGGCGGAAGCCACTTCAACGACACCCGGATCATCCGGCCCATCTACTACCAGGGCGAGCTGCTCGGCTACGCCCAGGCCAACGGCCACTGGGCCGACGTCGGCGGCGCCACTCCCGGGTCGTTCAACGTCAAAGCGCTCGATCACATGGGCGAGGGACTGCGGATCCCGCCGACCCGCCTGTGGAGCAAGGACCAGTTCCTCGAAGACGTCGCCTACCTCATCGCGAAGAACACCCGCAACCCGCGCGACATCATCGGCGACATGCAGGCACAGGCGGAGGCGACCCGCGTCGCCGAGCGCGAGATCCAGCGTCTGTGCGACAAGTACGGCGTCGAGACCATCAAGACGGCGATGGCCGAGGTGCAGGACTACGTCGAGGATCTCACCCGCGCCAAGATCGCCGAACTTCCCGATGGTGTCTGGTACACCGAGGATTACATCGATCAGGACCCGGCGCGCGGGGAGGGTCTCATCCCCATCAAGACACGGATGACGATCTCCGGAGACACCGTTCACTACGACCTCAGCGAATCACACGCGTCGATCTCGTCGATGCTCAACGCGGGATTCGGCGGGTCGTTCGCCGGCATCGTCGCCGGCACGAAGATGCAATTCCCGGACATCCCACTGAATTCCGGGTTCTACCGCGTCGTGACAGCAGACCTCGGGCCACTCGGGTCGGTGGTCAACGCCGACTGGCCGTCGCCGTGTGCCGGCTTCTGCTCGGGCCCGTTCGAGAAGATCATGAGTTCGGTCTTCGAGATCTGGTCGGACATCCAGCCCGAACGGGCGATGGCGTGCACGTTCAACCTGGAGTACCTCCTGGTGGGCGGCCGAGATCAGCGCGGCGACGGCAATCCGAATTTCATGTGGTACGACTGGATGATGGGTGGCTGGGGCGCCCGCAACGGCGCCGACGGCTACAACGCATCCGCTGCCGTCTTCGGAGTCCAGTACGGCACACAGCCTTTCGAAGGGCAGGAGCGTCTGGCCCCGGTCCTCACATCGTGCCACGACCTGGTGCCCGACTCCGGCGGGCCCGGCAAGTTCCGCGGGGGCCTCGGCGCCGAGAAGGGCGGAAAGCTGTGGGCCAGCGACAACACCGTCATGTCCTACTGCTGTGATCGCGAACGGTCGGTCACCTGGGGACTGTGGGGCGGCCTGCCGTCCATCCCGCACGGGGTCTGGCTCAACAAGGGCACCGAGGACGAGCAGTACCTCGGCTCGATCTTCGCCGCGGTCCCCATCAAGTCGGGAGACGAGTTCACCCGTCCGTCGGCCGGTGGCGGCGGTCTCGGGGACCCGCTCCAGCGCGACGTGGACGCCGTGCTGGAGGACGTCATCGACGGTTACGTCTCGATTGCCCGGGCGGAGAAGGACTACGGCGTCGTCGTCAAGGAGATCGATCCCGAGATCTTCGCATACGAGGTGGATCTCGAAGCCACCCTCACCGCACGCGAGTACATCCGCAGCAATCGGCACGCGTGGATCGAACGCGACCCGCAAGCGGTCTCCGAGGAGTACCGCTCCGGTCTGATCAACGAGATGGACTGTGTCCGCCAGTACGGCGTGATCCTCGACTGGGGCAGCGGTGACGTCCTGACCAACACGACGTCGCAGTTCCGGCAGATGTTGCGGCGGCGCACCGTCATCCACTGGACCGACGACCCCACCGTCGACTTCGTCCCGGGCACGCTGACGGTGTCGGAGCCGGCCACCGTCTGACGTTCCCGGCACCGGGACCCGATTCGTACGACACCCAGCGGCGGGTGATGGCGACGACGCCATCCACCCGCCGCTGCCGGCACATCTGACCACCACTCGAACACCAAGGAATGCAATGACTCTCGACATCTCGTCCTCCAGGGCGGGCGGAGTTCCGCCCCTGGACGTCACATACACCGACGATCCCCAGGTCCTCGCACGCGCCGCGGCCGAGGACTACTCCATGCACATCGTGCCCAACTCGTGGCGGACGTCGCGTTCGTCGGTGTCGATGGCCTGGTTCGGCCTGATGAGCGCGATGTTCTTCGTGGTCGTCGGCGCCACCGTCTCGCTCTCCGTCGGAGCCGCCGACGCCCTCATCGGCATCGGACTCTCGGTCGTGGCCTACGGCGCCATCAACTCCGTCGCCGCCAAGTTCGCCAATCAGACCGGAACCAGCGTCTCGCTGTTCTCCCGCGTCGTGTTCGGCCGTGCCGGATCCGCCTTCGCCGCAGCCCTGTTCGGGATCACCATCGCGTATTACGTGGTGGCCGAGGGCGCGATCGTCGCGTCGGCCCTGCACGCCTACTTCGGTGCACTCCCGATCGCGTTCTGGGCGTTGGTGGTCGTCGCCTATCAGGCGCCGCTGGCGTGGCGCGGTGTCGCCACCTGGCTCGACCGGCTCAACGGAGTGCTGTTGCCGCTCTATGTGGTCGGGCTGATCGGTTCGGTGGTGTGGGCGATCGCCGAATACGGTTACAGCAACGACTGGCTCACCTACGAGCCGGAGGCCGCGGCCGATCTCGGGGTGCCCGGGTGGTGGTACGCCTTCGTCATCTACATGGGCGTCTGGGTCGTCACGATGATGGCCTGGGACTACGCGCGATTCGGCCGCCCGCAGGACGCGACCTTCAACGCACGGGTGTCCTTCGGTACGCCGTTCTACGTCGTCACCCTCTTGATCAACGCGGCGGTCGGTATGTTCCTCGCCCAGACCATCACCATCGCCGGACCGCTCTCCGAGGAGTCGGCGATCCTCGGGATCGTCGGCATGATGGGTATCTGGGGTCTGCTGTGGGTCGTCGTCAGCCAGACACGCGTCAACAGCGGCAACTTCTACCTGGCGTCCACCAACTTCCAGAACTTCTTCGCCCGCACGGTCAAGTTCTCGATGCCCCGCACCTTCTGGGTCGGCGTGGTCGCGGTGATCGTCTACCTGATGATGCTGACCAACGTGCTGTCCTGGATCACCACCTCCCTGCAGTACCAGGGCGTCCTCATCGTGGGATGGGTCGCCATCGCGCTGACGCACATCGCCTGGATGCGGCTGCGTCGGATTCCCGCCGACTCCCTGGAGTTCCGCCCGGGACGCGTGCCCGCGGTCAACCCGGCCGGCGTCGGCGCGTGGGCGGGCGCGTCCGTGATCGGCATCGCTCTCGTCTTGTTCGGCGGTACTTTCGGCGCGGTGTGGGCGTCACCCATCGCCTTCGTCGTCGCCGGCGTCATCTACGCCGTGGCGCTGAAGTTCCGGCGCGAGGGCTGGTTCACCATGCAGCGACCCCACGACCCTCGCGATGAGGTCGACGACATGTGGGAGGCACGCATCCGCTGTCACTGCTGCGATGACAGCTACATCGCCTACGAGATGGACCGCGACCCGGCCGCCGGACATGCGCCGATCTGTCTGGCCTGCGCATCCGACGACGTCGAGTTCCAGCGAGCCGCGGATCGTGAGGCTGCTGCGTCGAAGGCCTCGAGGACACGCGCCGCCAGTTGACCGACCGGATCTCCGGACCGGGTTGCCCTCCGTGGCAACCCGGTCCGGATCGGTCGTCAACGTGGTGGATCGATCGTTCGCGGCGGGCGACCCATGTGGCGGGGCGCCCGCTAGCGCCTGTGATCGATCGCGCAGGGGCCGGTCGGCCCACCGGGTTAGGATCACCTCACTACTGCTGATGAAAGAGGTATCGACTCGTGGTCGTGATGAATCGCCGAAGAATGCTGACGTTGAGCCTGACCGCCGCCGCCGCAGGCGTGCTGGCCGGCTGTGACTCCGAGGGTCGCCCGGCAGAGGGTGCACCTGCTGCGGTGACGCCCGAATCCGACGCATTTCCGGTCACGATCGATCACATGTACGGGTCGACCACCATCGAGCGCGCCCCCTCGCGGATCGCGGTCATCGGTATCGGTGATGCCGACGTGCTGCTGGCACTGGGTGTGATGCCGGTGATGGTGCCGGTGTGGAAGGGCTCGACAGACGACGGCATCGGCGAGTGGGCAGAACCCAGGATCACCGGCGACGATCCCGAAGCCCTGGCCAATGCCACTGCAGACTTCAGCGTGTCCGCGGTCGCCGCCGCCCGGCCCGATCTGATCGTCGCCGTGAACAACGCAATCGACGAGCCCACCTATCGGCTGCTGGCATCGATAGCGCCGACGGTGTTGCACGCGGCAGACCACACCGACTGGGTGCTGCCCTGGCAGGAGGTCACCACGAGGATCGGCACGGCCGTCGGACTTCCCGGTGCAGCACGTGAGTTGGTCTCTTCCACCGAGGATCTGGTGGTCAGCCGACGGCGCGACAACCCACAGTTCAGCGGCCGGACCGCGGCGATGGTCGTTCGGTGGGGGGACGGCAACCTCCGCGTCTACAGCCCGGAGGCCGCGCGTACACAGTTGCTGACCGGTCTGGGATTCGGGGCGCCGCCGGCGCTCGCGGGTGCGTTCAACGGCCAGTTGTTCGTCGAGATCTCACTGGAGAACATCCCGATGATCGACAGCGACGTCATCGTGTTCGACAACTGGCCGAACTCGCGCACCGAGATGGAGTCCCTTCAGTTGTTCTCACAGCTGCCCGCGGTGCGTTCCGGCGCGCTGGTCGGACTGGACCCGATCGTGAGTGACGCGGTGTCCATGCCGAATCCGCTGACGATACCTTTCGTGCTCGACGACCTCGTCGAACAACTCAAGACGAAACCTCTCTGACGCCGTCGCGCCGGCCCAGGCGGATGCGCACCGCCTGGGCACGGTACCAACCGATCAGGCCGGCCACGGCCAGCATGATCACAGCGGTCACGGGAGCCCACACGGCCGCCGTCGACAGATCGCGGGCGTCGGCCACGTCGTAGAGCGCACCCACTCCCGCCGACGCGGCGAGACAACCGAGCCCGGCGACGCTGTTGAGCAACCCGAAATATGCGCCGAGATGTCGTTCTGCAGCCAATCTCGCCACCGTGTCGCGCATCGGGGGGACCATCAACATCTGGCCGAGGTGCAGCAGCGCGACCCACGCCGCGAGCGCGGTGTTGCCGACGGCGACATCGTGTGGCGAGATCTCTGCGAACACCGGTGCGAGGAACGACAACCCGATGATCGCCATCCCTCCGATCACTGCTCGGCGATGGCCGATGCGGTGGGCCACGGCAACCATCGGCCGTTGGCAGACGATGACGAGGACGGCCGCCCCGGCGTAGAACCAGCCGAGGCCGGACTCATCGCCGGTCAAGGACTGCAGTTCCACCGGCAGCATGAGGTACACCAGGCTGAATGCGGCCAGCTGTGTGCCGCACAAGACGGCGTAGGTCATGAACACCTTGTCCGACAGCACCGTTCGCCACACCGCGGACAACGCGGGAGAACCGGGACCCCCGTCCAGGTCGGCCGTGGTGCGCACCGTGGCGGGGAACCACCGCCAGAACGCCACCCACAGCGCCGCGAACAAGGCGGCCGCGCAGCCCGTCGTCCATGCGAACGGCACACCCAGCAGCGACGTGCCGATGATCGGCCCGATCACGGTGCCGATACGGCTGCACATCTGCTCGAGGCCGAACAGTTCGGTCCGCCTCATGATGGCGTCGCGTTCGAGCTGCGCACCCACCGCCGCGTTCGCAGCTTCGACGGCAGGCGCGAACAGCGCTGCCGCTACGCCTATCAGGACCACCCCGGCGATGATCCACGGCAGGGTCGTCACGAAGCCGAGCATCGCGAACCCGGCAACTCGCACAGCGATTCCGAGAAGAATGATCGCCCGGGGACCGAACCTGTCCGCCAGGCTGCCGCCGAAGAAGAACAAGCCCTGCTGAGAGGCCATCCGCAGGCCGAGCACCAGGCCCACCACCGCGGCGGAGAAACCCAGGTCGCTGCTCAGACGCACAGCCAGGAACGGGACCACCAGGTAGAAGCCGACATTGAACAGGGTCATCGACGCCAGCATCAAACGGACCGGTCCGGGCAACGCCCGCAGTTGCGACCACCCGCTCGACGGCGTCACCAGTCCCTCACCACATTTCGTCCGCGAGACCGGGCCCGAAGAGTCCCCGGCCGTGCACCCCGAGGGCACCTGGGAAACCTACCAACGCCGCGGACGCACGCGGCGACCAGAGGCTACGAACGGCTGCTCCGACACCTCGAGGACGTTCCCGGCGAGTGGCCCCGGGCTCCGCGCCCCCGCGACGAGGATGGTCAGCCGATCCCGGAATCGCCGAGCACGACCCGATAGACGAACGCCGTCTCGGGCCCGAGTACGAGCCCGACGAGTTCGATGAGCGTCAGCACGAATCCGCGCCCGTGCGCCGGGCCGGTCGTCCCGTCGAGGTGGTGGGCGAGTTCGTGCAGCACCACCAGTTCGCGGAGCGCCCAGCGCCCCTCGGCCGCCGACGGGATGGCGATCTCGGCGGCGAGCGGCGCGCCGTCGGATCTCCGGACCCGGGCGGCGTAATGGGCGGATCGCTGGCCGCGCCGCTCGCGGACCGACACCGGTTGTGACGACCGCTCGAAGCGCGATCGCACCCCTGGCAACGCCAGCACCCTGGTCACGTAGTCGGCGACGGCGTCGACCGATGCGAACCTCGCCTCGGCCGGCAGAGTGATCTCGGTGCCCGCCAGCTGCACCGTCCGCGACGACGACACGTTGTCGAACAGACGGTGCACGAGGTGCTCGGCCTCGTAGAATCTTGCGCGCCCGGTGTCTCGTTCACTCACGGCATCGCCCATGATGAGAGACCCCGGAGCCGATGG
The DNA here is from genome assembly GCF_057770005.1 of Gordonia sp. G4. Classification (NCBI taxonomy): domain Bacteria; kingdom Bacillati; phylum Actinomycetota; class Actinomycetes; order Mycobacteriales; family Gordoniaceae; genus Gordonia; species Gordonia sp. G4. Next base: position 2,717,140 of record NZ_CM173442.1, on the reverse strand, counting down.
GAGAGTTCATGCGCCGTCCTGATCTCGATGCAGTGCGCGAGCGCGTGATGCGGCTGCCCGGCGCCTCCCTGGTTCTCCGCATCGTCATCGACATCGCACGAGGAAACCTCACCGACCGGTCGATGACCCTGGCAGCGCAGGCCTTCACCTCGATCCTCCCGATCGTGATCCTCGTGCTCTCCCTACCGGGCAGCGACGTCGTCGACGACGCACTCACCGGGCTCGGCATCCCGGTCAGCAGCTTCGACACGCCCACGATCGACGACCCGACGTCGGCCACGACCTTCGGCGTCCTCGGTGCGCTGATGACCATCGCCGGCGCCACCTCCCTGTCACGTGCCCTCGGCCGAATGTATGTGTCGATCTGGGACGTCGCCAAACTGTCGTGGGGCGGCTTCTGGCGGTGGGTTGTCGTCGTCTTTCTCATCCCCGCAGCGGTGACCGCCCAGGGCCTGTCCACGGGATTGCAGGCCACCTCGGTGTTCGGCATACACGTCGGCGACCGCGGCATCCTCGGGATCGTGCTGATCGTCGCCGTGACCCTCCTGATCTGGTCGGCCACATTCACCGCGATCCCCCGGCTGCTGGTGTCGTCACAGGTACCGATGAAGTTGCTACTCCTGAACGGTCTCGGCACCGGCCTCCTCATCACGGTGCTGCTCGCCGGTACCCACGTCGCGCTGCCCACACTCGCCGCAGGAACGATCCGCAGCTACGGCACGCTCGGCGTCGTCTTCGTCGCGATCAGCTGGCTGTTCGTCTTCGCACTGATCCTCGTGGTCACCGCCATCGTCGTACACGCCACGGCGACCGACGAGGGTCGCGTCGGCCGGTGGGTGCGGCGTTGGGCGGGCACCCCGGCGCCGTTCGTCCCGCAACCGTCGATGGCCTGGTACGACCGTCCCACCCGATCCCCGGGGGCGTCCGCGATCGACGACAGCGCACCCGGCGATCGGCATCGCCTATCCAACCCCTGAGTGCGCCGACGGCGACCGACACTGGCTGAGCAAGTCGAGCCACGTGAGAGGGGCCGGAGTGAAGCGCCATGAGTCATCCCCCAACCGCACCCAAATCGGGTCGCCTCGATCGCGAGCGTCTCGCCGGTGAGCCGGATCGAACTGAGTGGACTGACGATGGAGTTCGGCTCGACCCGCGCACTCGACGCGGTCGACCTCGACATCGCCGACGGAGAATTCATCGTCTTCCTCGGACCAAGTGGTTGTGGCAAGTCGACGCTGCTGCGGCTGATCGCCGGCCTGCTCGAGCCGAGCGCCGGCGCGGTCCGGATCGACGGCCGCGATGTCACCGGCCTGCCACCCCGGGAACGCCGGCTCGCGATGGTCTTCCAGAGCTACGCACTGTATCCGCATCTGACGGTCGCCAAGAACATCGCATTTCCACTGAGGGCACGCCGGATGCGACGCAAGGACATCGCGGAGCGGGTCACTCGTATCGCCGGGACCGTGCAACTGCGCGAACTCCTCGAGCGTCGACCAGCCGATCTGTCCGGTGGTCAGCGCCAGCGCGTCGCACTCGCTCGGGCCATGGTGCAGGAGCCGGGTGCATATCTGATGGACGAACCCCTGTCGAACCTCGATGCGCAGTTGCGTGCGGCCACCAGGACAGAACTCATCGATCTGCACCGCCGGATCGGATCGACGTTCCTCTACGTCACACATGACCAGGTCGAGGCCATGTCGATGGCCACGCGCATCGTTCTGCTCAACCGCGGCGGCATCGAGCAGGTCGGCACTCCCGACGAACTCTACGACCGTCCCGAGACGACCTTCGTCGCAGCATTCCTCGGGGCACCGCCCATGTGTCTGTTCGACGCAACCACCACCGCCCGTGCCGGTGAGATCGTCCTGCGCGCAGAAGGACTCGACATCCCACTCGGCCTGGCCGCACCGCCCGGCTACGCCGATCAGGTGGTCACCGCGGGGATTCGACCCGAGAAGCTGCGATTCGATCCCGCCGGAGCCATCGGCGCACTGGTCCACGCCGTGGAGAACCACGGCAGCGACGAGATCGTCCACCTCCGCGCCGGCACCATCGCCCTGCAGGCGCGAATCGCCCGCCCCGGCCGAATGCGGGAGGGCGACCACGTCCGGGTGACCGTCCCCGTCGACGACGTCCATCTCTTCGACTCCCCCTCGGGGCGCCGGCTGCGCTGGTCGGAGACGCTCGAACCCCTTGACCACCATCTGAGCCTTCAAGGAGCACCGTCATGAGACCCACGAACTTCGTCCGCCGCGCCTGGACCGTCGCGGCCCTCGGCACAACGGTCCTTGTCGCGCTGTCCGCGTGCGGCATGGGAGCCTCATCCGAGAGCAACTCATCCGCGCGCGTCCCTGAACTCGCCCCCGGCCAGCAGGTCACGATCGTCTTCGAGAGCTACAACTACGGCCTCGCCGGCGCATGGACGGACACCTTCAACACACTCATCGCCGACTTCGGCGAAAAGTATCCCAACATCACCGTCAAGGCGCAGAAGCCACAGGGCAACAGCCCCAACCCCGCACGCGACGCCATCTCGAGCGTGCAGAAGCAGTCGGTCGCCGGCAGCCCGCCCGACGTCGCGCAGCTCGGGTTCGGCGACTTCGGTTTCGTCGTCGACCAGCTCGGCGCGCAACCCCTGTCGACCCTCTTCGGTCCCGACGCCATCGAGCAGGCATTCGGCGGCGAGCACCCGTACGCGGAAAGCGTCCGAAACCTCGCGGTGTCCGACGACATCACGTTCGGTATCCCATTCGTCATGTCGACGCCCGTCTTCTACTACAACGCGGACCTCTTCCGCCGTGCCGGTCTGGATCCGGAGAAGCCGCCCCGCACCTGGGACGAGGTGCGGACGGCTGCGGCGGCGATAGCCGACAGGACCGGCGCGGGCGGCGTCTACATCGACTGTCTGACGAAATCAGCCACCGACTGGTGTTATCAGGCGCTCGTGGGATCGGCAGGAGGACAGGTCATCTCCGATGACCGGAGCACCCTGTCATTCGCCGACCCGGCCGCGGTCGAGGCCACCGGGATGGCACAGCAACTCGTCGAGATCGGGGCCACACCGGCGTACACCCAGCAGCAGGGATACGAGGCGTTCACGCGCGGCGACATGGGCATGATCCTGGAGAGCAGCTCGATGCAGTCGACGTTCCTCAAGGGCGCATCCGGCAAGTGGGAGCTGCGCGCAGCGCCGATGCCCGCCTTCGGAGGGCAACCCACGGTCCCGACGAATTCCGGTGTGGCCCTCTACGCTTTCGCCAAGGATCCCGCCAAGCAGCGCGCTGCCTGGCAGCTGATCCAGTACCTGACCGGCAACGAGGCCTTCACCACGATCGCCAAGGGCATCGGCTACCTACCGTTGCGCACGGGACTGGTCGACGACCCTGCCTATCTCGCCGGCTGGGCCGAACAGAACCGCGACCTACTCGAGCCGAATCTCGAACAGCTGCAACGTCTCGAGCCCTGGGTCTCGATGCCGGGCAACAGCTACAAGCAGATCCAGGGAAATCTGATGACGGCAGTGGAGAAGATCGTCTACCAGGGCGCCGACCCGCACACTGCCCTGAGCGAAGCCCAGCGGTTGTCGACGAGTCTGATGCCGGCGCAATGAGCACACCGACCTGCACCATCGTGCAACTGACCGACACCCACATCGTGGCACCGGGAGAGCTGGTCCGAGGCGTCGTCGACACCGCGGACAACGTGCGCGCCGTGCTCGAGCAGATCGTCGGATCGGGCAGGAACGTCGACGCATTGCTGCTGTCCGGTGATCTGACCGACGACGGCGACATCCGGGCCTACCGGAGGCTGCGCGATCTCGTCGAACCGGCGGCCGCCGCACTCGACGCCGAGATCATCTACGCCATGGGGAATCATGATGTGCGAGAGAGCTTCCGAGCCGGACTGTTCGATGATCGCGGTGATCCCGATCGACCGCATGACACGGTGCACCTCCTCGGCAGCACTCGCGTCATCACCATGGACAGCACCCGACCGGGCCGTCACGAGGGCTGGCTCGACGACGACCAGTTGTCATGGCTGCGTTCGGAGTTGGCGCACGCCGCACCGGCCGGTTGCACAGTGCTCGTGCTGCATCATCCACCACTGAGATCGGCCCTCCCGCCGATCGACGGGTTGCGTCTACAGCATGCCGCCCGACTGGGCGACATCCTCCTAGGGTCGGACGTCAAGATGATCGTGTGCGGACACTCTCATCTGACCGGCAGCGGTTCCCTCGCCGGGATACCGGTATGGGTCGGACCCGCGTTGTCCTACCGCCTCGACACCTTCGCCCCCATCGGCAGACACCGCGGCGTCTTCGGATTCGGTTTCAGCCGTATCGATATCGTGGACGGTACCGTCGTCGCAACGGCCGTCGAGGCGACCCCGTCCCAACCGGTGTACGACGTGTCGGAGAGCGAAATACTGGCCAGACTCCGCGATGTCGCCCGCCAGGGGACGTGACGTGTTCGTGCTCGATTCGGAGGTTGCACCCCCAGTACGGGTCGATCCGGCTCCCGCATCGGCGATCACCGAGACCGGCAGACAGCGCCACAGCCGACGCCGGCGGCGACTCGGGCGGTCGGCATTGCCGTATCTGTATCTGTTGCCGGCGATCGCGATGCTCGCGGTCTGGATCTACCGCCCGCTGGGCCAGGCCGTCCAGTTGTCATTTCATTCGTGGAATCTGCTGCCCACCAGTGAAATGGTCGGTGTAGGTGGAGCAAACTATCGGCGGCTCGCCGAGATACCGGCGGTCGGTGACTCGCTGCTGCGCACCGGCGAGGTGATACTCGGACTGCTTCCGTTTTCGGTCGTCGTCCCGGTCATGGTCGCTTTCGCGGCCCGAGGGATCACCGGCCGGATACGCACCGTGTACCAGGCCGTCATCTTCGCGCCGTTCCTCGTGGCCCCCGTGGCGTCGGCGGCGGCATGGCGCTGGCTCGCGGAACCCGAAGCCGGCGTGATCAACCGCACCCTCGGCCTCGAGGTCAACTGGATCAACGACACCCGCACCGCCCAGCTCGCCATCATCGTGATCACCGGTTGGCACATCATCGGGTTCGCGGTCCTGGTCGTGTCCGCCGGAATCGCCAACGTGAACCCCGATTACGACGAGGCCGCACGCGTCGACGGAGCGACGCGGGGCCAGATCGATCGGTGGATCACTCTGCCGCTGCTGTCCCCTTCCCTGCTTCTGCTCACCCTGCTGACGGTGATACTCAGCGCCCAGTGGACGTTCCCTCTCATCGACACCCTCACGCAGGGCGGCCCGTCCGGCTCGACCACCAATGTCTACTACTTGCTGTGGGAGTACGGTTTCCAGACTTTCGACGCCGGTATGAGCGCGGCGGTCGGCGTGGTCGCGTTCGTCCTGTTCGGACTGCTCGCCGCCGGCTTGATGCGCCTCACCGAGAAAGTGACCTTTCATGACGACCGATGAGCTGCGGGCACCCGACTCCCCTGTTTCCCGGTCCGCCACAGGGGTACGCCCCACCACCGCATCGACCCGCCTGGCTACGGTTCGAGGCCACCTCACACTGGCTGCCATCGCCTTCACCTGCGGGTTCCCCATCTACTGGATGGTCGCGACGTCGCTACGTCACCCCGACGACCAATACTCGCTGGCCCCGCTGCCATGGCCGTTGTCGATCCAGAACTATGCCGACGCGGCGGCTCAGACCGACGTCCTCCGCCTGCTGTTCAACACGTTCGCGGTCGCCACCGGATCCACGGTCGCGCAACTGCTCATCGCGTTACTCGCCGCCTACGCGTTCGCGATGTTCGATTTCCCGTTCAAACGCGTGTTGTATCTGGGATTCGTCGGCACCTGGCTGGTGCCGTTCCAGGTCACCATGCTCCCGAACTACGTCCTTCTCCAACAGCTCGGCCTCCTCAACACGCTTGCGGGCGTGGTGATGCCGACGCTGTGCTCGGCGCTGGCCGTGCTCATGCTGCGCCAGCACATGGACTCGTTTCCCAAGGAACTCGTCGCCGCCGCCGAGATGGACGGCCGTTCATCGTGGTCGATTCTCTGGAGAGTGGTGGTCCCCAACCTGCGGCCCGCACTGGCCGCGTTGGGTCTGTTGCTGTTCATCAACGCCTGGAACGAATACTTCTGGCCGGCGGTGGTCCTACAGCGCACGAGTTCGGTCGTGCAGCTCGGACTGCGCAGTTTCATGACCGCCGAGGGCACCAACTGGGGCGCGATGATGGCGTTGGCCGGGATGACCTGTCTGCCGGTGTTCGTACTGTACCTGGCCCTGCAGCGGCACATCGTGAACGCGTTCGTCCGGTCCGGACTGAAGTAGGGCGACACCTGTGAGAAGAGAGGTGGATTCGGCACGGCGGCCGTCCATCACGGTGCTCCGGACGCGGTGGGCGCCAGAGTCGGTGTCGGGGTCGAGGCAGTCCAGGAAGTTGACGAGCGCGGGACTGGTGTCATCGGCGCGCCACACCGCATAAAGGTCGACGACCGGAACGGGATCGAACAGCTTCACCGCAACCGGATCCGAGCCGGAGACCCCACGTCCGACGACCACTGCGCGCGGCAGCGACGCGAACCCGACCAGGTTCTTCACCGAGACCATGTGCGCGGTGGCACCCGGATCATCCGCGTTCTGTGCGATGGTCATCTCGATCCCGGCGTCGTCCGCCGCGCCGAAGATCGAGTCGTACATCGCCGGTGTCTGGGCTCGCTGGAAGAGCAGACAGCGCTCGGAAGCGAGTTCGGCGAAACGGACACTCGGACGCCCTGCCCACCTGTGCCTGCGGCCGACGATCGCCACGATCGGAATGTTCGCGATGAGCCTCCGCGAACGGAACTCGTGCGTGTGCGGTCGGCCGTACATCAGCGCGAGATCGAGGGTGCCGTCGGACAACCCCGTCAGTTGCGGACCGGTCCGCTTCTCCCACAACGAGATCGAGATGTCGGGATACGCCTCGCTCATCCTCGCCATGGCACGGGGCAGGACGTGATGATCGGCCGGCAGGTTGTAGCCGACGTTCAGCGAGCCCGAGATACCATCCGCGGTCGACTTGGCACTGGTCGCCGCCTTCTGCAGCTGTTGCAAGATGAGTCTGGCGTGCTCCTCGAAGGCCACCCCCGCCGATGTCAGCCGCACCTCGTGCGAACTACGTGCCACGAGCTGGACACCCACGGTCCGCTCCAGCTTCTGGAGCTGGGCGCTCAGCGACGGTTGTGTGAGATGGAGCCGCGCCGCAGCCCGACCGAAATGGAGTTCCTCCGCGATCGCGATGAAGGAGACCAGGTGCCTGAATTCCACGGTTTCCCCCGAAGGTCACGTTCACGACGATTCTCTGTCGCCCACGCTAGCGGTGACACCTAATACCCGGTGAACAGCATGTGAATGCCTGCGGGCGACATCGAGCACCGTTGGTTCAACCCTCCAGCGCGCCTCGGGCGCCGCCGAACTCGCGGTCGGCACCGATCTTCGCCCGGCGTCCCGCATGGTCACCGGCCCGGCGTGCGGCCTCGGAGTAGCCGGCGGACGCACTCGACGGACGCCAGGTGCCGCGGGCGCTCGACTCCGTCCGGTAGAAGTCGGTCACCTCGATCTCCTTGTTGCGCAATGCGACCGCCGTGGAACGGGTCGACTCACCGGAATCGCGTTCGGCGGCGATGGCCTCGTCGCGCGCCGCGTCGCGGGCCTCGACGAGGCGCTTGCCGATGCGCTCGGCGAACGCCGACTGGAAGTTGAGCCGGGCGGTGATCGGTGACAACGGCTTCTCTTCGACGACGCGGCGGGCACGCCACCCGCTTCCCCGGGTGACGACCCGCGCGAACGTCTCGCCCTTGTAGGCGCCCGACCGCAGGTAGGCGTCACTGGCCGCGACCATCTGCACGATCAGCGACGTGTAGAGGGCTTCGCAGGCGTCGATGTCGGCTTCGTAGCCGTAGGCGAGCACGAAGGTCGAATTGCTCGCGACGTCGACCGTCACGTCGTTGGCGGCGGTGATCGCGACGAAGAGCTGGACGTAGGTGCGCAGGCCGCGTTTACCCGGTTCGCCGATGGCGATCTGGCGGCTGACCGGGGTGACCTTCTTGCGCGCGGCGGGGTCGTGGGCCCGCGCCACGGCCAGGTCGATCGACGATGCGGTGGCAAGCCGCTGGGCAGCCTGCATGAAGGTCTCCGCCTCGTGCTCGTTGTCGGTGTTCTCCGCCTGACGGAGAAGTGCGGAGATCCGGGTGAGCAGCTTGTCGTCGCGCATATGTTTCAGACTATCCAGCGGCCCGTTCGGTTCCATCCGAGCGCGAATTGCCTCGAGACGACGTCTCGGCGACGCGAAGTGCCAGGGCACCCACGGAGATCAGGACCCCGACCCACAACCCGGCCACTCCCCACTGCCGTTCCGCGAATCCACCGCACACCGCGCCGAGCACGAACACCGGCCACATCCAGAACACCGACAGCCACGCCCACGGCCGATCGGTGCCCAGCGACGCGACCAGTTCGTGCGCGGACTTCACCAGCGTGCCGGTGACGTAGGTCAATCCGCCCTGGACGGTCGACGTGTGCGACAGCGCGGAGTTGATCGCACCGGTCGCCACCGCCACGACGATCATCCCGGCGGTCGGCGATGCGGTGAGCGCGACGACGGTGCCGACGAGGAGCGCGACGGTCACGGCCACGAGAACCCAGACCGGCGAGCGCGCGACCCAGCGACTGATCGCGGCACCGCCCACGGCGCCGCCGAAGAACGCCGCGACGAGTCCGGCGACGAGAGCGATCGTCGACCATCGGCCCGCCGACGTCGACTCACCCAGGATGGTGGAGTTGCCGGACATGAAGGCGACGAAGCTGCCCTTCAGCACGACGAACGCGATGGCGTCGACCAGTCCGGCCACGAACAGCAAGGCCGCGGCGATCGCGACGTCCGGGTGTCTGCTGCTCAGGTACCTGTCGAGTCGGGCCGCCATGGGCACGAATCTAACGCCCGCGCGTCCGGTCAGGCTGTTCGACGGCCCCTGGTCACCTGCCCGGCGCCCACCGCGCGATGTCCTCGTCCCCCACGGGCCGATCCTCGACAGCCCGCTGGGTCATCCGCAGCGGATTCCCGAATGGATCCCGAAACGCGCAGTCGGTGCCGTAGGGCTGGTCTTCGGGGTCCTGGGTGAACTCGACGCCGCGTGCGACGAGGGCCGCGTGGGTGCCGCGGCAGTCGTCGGTGGACAGGATCGTCACCGGCATCGCCCCCTGCGTCACGAGGTCGCGGACCTTGTCGGCCGTCTCGCCGGACAGCGCGGGCGGCCCGGGCTTCTCGAGGAGGATGAGCCTGTCGGGCTGCCCGGGCGGCGCGACCGTCAGCCATCGCATGAACCCCATGTCGACGTCGGTGTCGACCGTGAAACCGAGTGTCCCCACGTAGAAGTCGAGCGCGACATCCTGGTCGAGGACGTAGATGGAGTGGATGCCGATGCCGTTGATCACGGTTCCGACGATACGACCGCCCGTGCCGCCCGCGCTTCTCCGAAATCGCTCACTTCCGACGACGTCGGGACATCGGCGACCGCATCGGCCGGCCGGGTCCAGCGGCGCACATGACACCCGGGCACGGGAAGTGGCACCACATTCGCCCGGTAGGTGGTGGGACTGCAGCCGACGACCCGGGTGAACGTCCGGCCGAAGGTGCCGGGACTGTCGTAGCCGACGCTCAGCGCAATCTCGAGCACCGGGCTGTCGGTGGTCCGCAGCAACGCGCAGGCTCGCTCGATGCGCCTGCGCTGCAGGTAGCGGTGCGGCGTCTCGCCGAACACGGCCCGGAACCGGCGGATGAAATGCGACGACGACATCACCGCGATGCGGGCGAGCGTGGCCACGTCGAGATCGTCGGCATAAGCGCGGTCGATGGCGTCGCGCGCGCTCAGCAACCGTCGGTTCTCGGCCTCGCGCGGGGTGAACATGTCACCCAGTGTCGCCGATGTTCGGCGCTGACGGTTGATCAGCGTTTCTCGCAGGCGATCCCGTCCTTGTCGCGATCGCTCTCGCTGTTGGCGTCGTAGAGAGCGTCGTCGACGGTGAACGTCGTGACCGGGGTGCCCGACGTCGAGTCGACGGCACCCGTCTGGCCCACACCATGCGGATGATCGGCGTTGAGTGCTGAGCAGTTGGCGTAATCGGTCGCCGCCGACGCGGGTGCCACCACCATCAGCGGGGCGGCCGTCATCGACGCCGCGGCCAGGAATCCGAGGACCATCTTTCGCGAGCAACGCATCGTGCTTGACCTTCTTCTGTGTGTCCCCCGACACCTCATCGTGACGAGGTGACCTTACGGGGTCACGTTGTCGACAAGCGCGCTCATGGCGAAGATTGGTCCGGCCGACGGACAGGCGGGCTGTTGTCTGACAACGCGTGTTGATACAGTCCGCCCGAGAAACGCACACGACCAGCGGGGGAACAATGATCAGGAACGACGTCGAGTTCGATTCGTCGGGGACGACGTGCCGGGCCTGGTGGTACCGCCCCGACGGCTCCGCCCCCGCACCGGTGATCGTGATGGCACACGGCCTCGGCGGGGTCCGGCAGATGCGGCTCGACGCATTCGCCGAACGGTTCACCGAGGCCGGATACTCCTGTCTGGTCTTCGACTACCGCCACTTCGGTGACAGCGACGGCGAACCGCGTCAGCTCCTGTCCATCCGCCGCCAGCTCGACGACTGGGCCGCGGCGATCGCCTTCGCGCGACGCCTCGACGGCGTCGACTCGTCACGAATCGTGTTGTGGGGCACCTCCTTCGGCGGCGGCCATGTCCTCGTGGCTGGTCGCCGCGACGGTCGGGTCGCCGCAGTGATCTCCCAGTGCCCGTTCACCAGCGGGATCGCGTCGACCGCCGCGCTGGGTGTGGTGTCCGGCGCGAAGGTGACCGTGCGCGCGCTCGCCGACATCGTCGGGTCGGCATTCGGCCGGCCGCCGGTGACCGTGGGGCTCGCGGGCGAACCGCGAACCGCGGCGCTGATGACGGCCCCGGACGCGGTGTCGGGATATCTGCCGCTCATCCCCGAGGGCCTCGAACTGCCCAACGAGGTCGCCGCCCGTGTCGGCCTGACGATTCCGTTGCACTCCCCCGGCCGGGCGCTCAAAGACCTCGACTGCCCGACCCTGCTGTGCGTGTGCGACGGGGACACCGTGGCTCCCGCGCGCCCGACGGTCGAATACGCGCGGCGCGCGCCGCGGGCCCGGGTGATCCGGTATCCGGTGGGCCACTTCGACATCTACATCGGCGACGACTTCGAGCAGGTCGTCGGCGACCAGCTCGAGTTCCTGCGCGCAACCGTGCCCGTCTAGGTCCTACAACCCGAATCGCGCCTGCATCGCTCGCAGCGTCTCCGCCGACGCCAGCAGTCCCGCGCGTTCCGAGTCCGACAGCGGGACGTCGAGCCGGGTCTGCGCACCGCCTCGGTCGACGACGGTCGGCAACGACAGGCACACACCCTCGAGCCCCTCGATGCCGTCGGCGCGTGTCGACACCGGCAGCACCCGGTGCTCGTTGTTCACGATGGCTTCGACGATCCGCGTCGTGGCGAGCCCGATGGCATAGTTCGTGGCACCCTTGCCCTCGATGATGGTGTAGGCGGCGTGCACGACCTCGTGGTGGATGCGTTCGCGCGCAACGGCATCCAGCGCCGGCCGGCCGGGCAGCGGTTTCCACGACGTCAGCGGCACCCCACCGATCGTCGCCGAACTCCACAGCGGGATCTCGGTGTCGCCGTGCTCGCCGGCGATGTAGGAGTGCACGCTCTGCACCGCCACGCCGCAGTGCTGTGCGAGGAGGAAGCGCAACCGCGACGAGTCGAGCACGGTGCCCGAACCGAAGACCTGGCTGGGTGAGAGACCGCTGATCTCCTGGGCGGCGTAGGTGACGATGTCGACCGGATTCGTGACCATCACATAGATGGCGTTCGGGGCCACCTCCAGGACACCCGGGAGGATGGCGCGGGTCAGACCGATTGTCGCCTCGGCCAATTCGAGGCGGGACTGACCGGGCTTCTGCTTCGCACCCGCGGTGAACACCACGACGTCGGCGTCCGCGCACACCGACACGTCGTCGGATCCGATGATGTCCGCCCGCGGGACGAACTCGAGTCCGTGGGACATGTCGAGCACTTCGGCGGTCACCTTGGCCGCGTTGATGTCGAGGAGCGCGATCGTCCGCGCCACCCCGCGGATGAGGGATGAGTAGGCGATCGCGGTACCCACCGCACCCGCCCCGATGATGGCCAGTTTCGTGTCTCGTGCATCCATCGGTTCACCGTTTCCGCCGTCACGTCGCCAGGTCGTCGCGTCCAGCCTAGGCGGTGACACCCGGGATGTCCGGGCACGGCGACCGACCCGCGCCGCGCCCGGCTCGGGTGGATGTTGATAGCCTCACGACCGAGAACGGTCGCACCTGCACGCGCGGGTGCCGGGGAACCTGGTGCGAATCCAGGACTGGCGCGCAGCGGTATGGGGGACGGAACCGGCACGAAGCCACTGGGGAGACCCGGGAAGGCGCCGGTTCCGAACGAACCCGAGTCCGAATACCCACCGCTCTCGCTCGAGTCCACCGTGTATCTCGCGCACAGATACCCAGACCGTAAGGCCGTACCCGCCGTGTCCCGTCGTACCGTCGGCACGACCGAGATCGCCACCGCTCCGCCGGTTCGGCGACTCCGTTCGACGCCGCTAGCCGCAGTTCTGCTCGTCCTCACCCTCCTCAGCATCGCCCTGGCCACGGCGTTCGGCGCCGAGACCATTCCCGTCGCCGACGTGTGGCAGACCGTCGTCGGTCGCCTCACCGGTGCGGAACCCGACACCGCGCATGCCGTGATCATCTGGGATCTCCGTCTCCCCCGGTCCGTCCTGGCCGCGCTCGTCGGCGCCGGCCTCGCACTGGCCGGCGCTCTCATGCAGGCCCTGGTCCGCAACCCGCTGGCCGAGCCCTACCTGCTGGGCGTGTCGGCAGGTGCGGCGGTCGGGGCCACCGCCGTCATGACCCTCGGTGTGCTGGCCGGCCTCGGGGTGTGGTCGCTGTCCGGCGGGGCGCTTCTCGGCGCACTCGCGGCCACCGTCACGGTGTACCTGGTCGCCCGCGCGCAGGGCGGGTTGACCGCGCTGCGACTCATCCTCTCCGGCGTGGTGTTGTCGTCGGCCTTCATGGCGCTCTCGTCGCTGCTCGTGTTCACCGCCGCCGATCCGCACGCCGCCGACAACGTGATGTTCTGGATGCTGGGCAGCGTCGCCGGCGCCACGTGGGCGAAGGTGCAGATCGCGGGGGTGGTCGTGCTGGTCACCGTGATGGCGATGCTCGCGATCCATTCGTGGCTCGACGCCTATGCGGCCGGCACGGACACCGCGACGTCACTGGGGGTACCGGTCCGCGCGATGCGCAACGCGCTGTTCGGGATTCAAGGCGTCCTCGTCGGCGTCCTCGTCGCGGTGGCGGGCGGGATCGGTTTCGTCGGGCTCATCGTTCCCCACGCCGCCCGGTTGCTCGTCGGCGCCACCCACCGCGCGATGCTGCCGGTGGCGGTCTGCGGCGGGGCGCTGTTCCTGGTGTGGGTCGACGTCATCTCCCGGGTCGCCGCCGCGCCTCGGGAGATGCCTCTCGGTATCGTGACCGGGCTGATCGGCGCACCGATCTTCCTGTTCCTCATGGGTCGACGCCAGTACGTGTTCGGCGGGGGCTCATGACCGACGCACCCCGACACCCGTCGATGGCGTTGCGCGCGAACGCACTCGCGTGCCGGCGAGGCGGGCGCGTCATCCTGCGCGATGTCCACCTCGACGTCCCGGCGGGCACCCGACTGGCGATCGTGGGTCCCAACGGCTCGGGCAAGACCACCCTGCTGCGCACGCTGTGCGGTCTCGAACGCCCGGTCGCCGGCACCATCGACGTGGGCGGCGACGATCTGCACCGCATCCCGTCACGGCAACGCGCGCGGTCGATCGCGGTGGTCGGTCAGGAAGAACAGCCCTCCGCCGAACTGACCGTCGCCGAAGCGGTCGGACTCGGCCGGACCCCGTACCGGTCGGCCTGGTCCACGGGGAGTTCCGACGACTCGACGGTGGTCGCCGACGTGCTGGCGCGGGTCGGCCTCGACGGCTGGGGCACCCGCTCGTGCACCACCCTGTCCGGCGGCGAACGGCATCGCGTCGTCCTCGCCCGTGCACTCGCACAGCAGACCCCGATCCTGGTGCTCGACGAACCCACCAATCACCTGGACGCCGCCTGGCGCCTCCGGCTGATGGACATCCTCGACGAACTCGACGCCACCGTCCTCGCGGCGATGCACGACCTCGACCTCGTGCTACGCCACTTCGATTCCGTCGCAGTGGTTTCCGATGGCGGCGTGGTCGCCCACGGCCGACCTGTCGAGGTCTTGACGCCGGATCTGCTGGCCAACGTCTTCGAGGTGTCCGGGACTGTCGTCACGCACCCGTCGACGGGTCTGCCGCACCTGCTGCTCGACACCCCGACCTCATCTGTGCCCCGAACCCGCTTGTCCCCCGAGCTCTGACGAAAGTCACCCCGTGAGAGGAAAACCCTTGAGTACACGTACCTTCCGAATCCACCCGACCGCAGGCGTCCTGGTCGCCGCGTTGACCCTGGGCGCTGTCACCGCCTGCGGAACCGACAGCACCGCCGCGTCGGAAAACACTGTGACCGTGACCAATTGCGGAACCGACGTCGCATTCCCCCAGCCCCTCGATCGACTGTTCGTCAACGACGGCGGCATGATCGCGATCGCACTGGCGGCGGGCGCCCGGGACAGCATGGTGGCGGTCAGTGCGCTCGCCCGCGACAAAGACGTCCTGCGGCTCGAGTACGGACCTCAGGTGGACACGCTCAACGAGGTCGCGGCCGAACGCCCCACTCTCGAGAACATCGTCGCGGCCGAACCCCAGGTGCTCTACGCCGGATACAACTACGGTATGAGCGAGTCCCGCGGGATCACGCCGGAGATCCTCGCCTCCCACGGCATCGACGTGTACCAGCTGTCCGAGGCATGCCGGCAGGTGGAAGGCGAGGCCCAGCGCGGCACCATGGACCCGTGGGTCGCGCTCGACACCGATCTCCGCAACATCGGCACCATCACCGGCAACCCGGATCAGGGCGCCGCTGCGGCCGACGAAGTGTCCGATCGCCTCGAAAAGCTCCGCGCCGCTCCGCAACCGGCCGACAAGCCCACGGTCTTCGTCTTCGACAGCGTCTCCGACACCATCTTCTCCTCGGGGTCCTACGGCGGCCCGCAGGGCATTCTCGACGCCGCCGGCGCCCGCAACGCGACGGAGGACATCCAGGACACCTGGACCGCCGTCAGCTGGGAACGCCTCACCACCGCCGACCCC
The DNA here is from genome assembly GCF_057770005.1 of Gordonia sp. G4. NCBI lineage: Bacteria > Bacillati > Actinomycetota > Actinomycetes > Mycobacteriales > Gordoniaceae > Gordonia > Gordonia sp. G4. Next base: position 2,701,790 of record NZ_CM173442.1, on the reverse strand, counting down.
GACGTCATCGTGTTCGTCGACTATCCCGGCCAGTCGGTCGACGAGAAGATCGCCGCGCTCCGGTCGAACCCGGCGAGCCGAAACCTCAAGGCGGTGCGCGAGAACCGATTCGTGAACCTGCCGTACGCGATGTGGGTGTCGAGCCCACTCAACATCGACGCCGCCGAGATCATGCGCAACGTCCTCGAGAACCACGGTCTCGCACCGGAATCCGAGATCACCCCGACCCTCGACGTCGCGCAACTGGACCTCGGGGGCAACAACTGGCTGGAGTGAGGCCGACGTCGGGCTTGCGGCCCCGTGGACCACGCAGCCTTCGTGGATACGGGCCTCGTCAGCAGCCCTATCATAAGCCACCGACAGACCGCCGTCGCTCAATAGCTTTGCACAACAGAGATTTTGGCGTGGTGGTGCGTCTACTTCGGTGTACACTCGAACGTACATTCGCAGCTACGGTTCTCGGGGGGTGACCGTCATGGCCGACACCACGCACATCGACGGTTCGCTGCCCACGTCGCGGGCGCCCGAACTCCTCGCCGAACTGCACCGGCTGATCGGTGAACTACAGACCGTCGACCTGAGCGCGTGTTCGGATACCGAACTCGTCGACGTCGCCGCCGACACCGAGAAAGCGATCGCCCGCCTCACCTACGCCGGTGACCGGCAGATGGTCACCATCGCCGACCGCGACCTACCCCATCGCACCGGATACCGCTCCATCACCGCGTTCATCACCCACCGACTGAGGGTGTCCGACCCGATGCGCCGCAACAACCAGCGTGAGGCGACCGCCACCCACCTCACCCACACCGGCGAAGCACTGCCACCCGAACACCCCACCCTCGCCGAGGCGTTGGCCGACGGCCGGGTCGGCACCGCCCACGTCCGGGCCGTCATCGATGTCCTCGACCAGATCCCTCATGGTGTCGACCACGATGTGAAAGTGGCTGCCGAACGACAGATGGCCGAGATCGCCGAAGCCCACACCCCCGCCGACATCACCCAACTCGGCGCGCGCCTGCTCGCCCACCTCGACCCCGACGGCACCCTGGCCGACGACACCGAACGCAAACGACGCCGCAACCTGTGGATCGGCCGACAACGTGCCGACGGCACCGCCAAGATATCGGGCACCCTGACCCCCGAACTCGTCGCCCGACTCACGATGATGTTCGCGGTCTGGGGCAAACCCGGACTCAACAACCCCGACGACCCCGCCTCACCGCGCGGACCGGCCGGCACCGCCAACCCCGACGCCCTGGCCACCGCAGCCGACCGCGACCAACGCACCCCCGCCCAGACAAACCACGACGCCCTCGACGCCGCACTCACCGCCGGTTTCGCCGACGGCACACTCGGCACATCGCACCGCGGCCTGCCCGTGCAGCTGATCATCAAAGCCGACCTCGGCGACCTTGTCCGCGAAGCCGGCCTCGCGACCACTGCCACCGGAACCCTGCTACCCATCCCCGATGTCATCGCGCTCGCCGCCGACGCGCAACCATGGCTGGCGGTGTTCAAAGACGCCACCACCGTCCCGCTGCATTTCGGGCGCGGCAAGCGTCTGGCCACCCGCGAACAACGCCTCGTCTCCTTCGCCCGCCCCGACGGCGAAGTGTGCTCGGCACCCGGGTGCGATCAACCCGCCACGCACGTGGAACTCCATCACGCCCACAAGGATTGGGCCAAGGGTGGTCTCACCGACATCGACGACCTCGCCCCGGCCTGCCCGCGGCACAACCGCATGGTCGGTGACCAGCCCGGCCAGTACACCACCCGGATCGCACGGTCCGGGCCCGACGAAGGCCGCTGCGTCTGGCGATTGAACACCGAACCCGGCGCGCCACCCAACCCCGAACACATCAACCGCCGACCCGACATACCCCGGCGGTTCACGACACATTTGAACACCGTGCGCGACGAGATTCACGGACCGACCACCCGGCCCGGCGACCAGGCGCGCCCAGACCAGTCGCGCCCCGACGCCATCGGCCACGGCGACCGCGGCCGACGCCTCGAACTCGCCTACCGACAACTCGTCCACCCACCGGCACCGCCGGAGCACCTCACCACCCAACCCCTGACCCCAGTCGAAGCAGCCCTCACACGCATACTCGCCGACCACGCGTGAGTGCCACCCAACGCTGCGAGCGGACCACGCAGACACAACACGAGGGGCCCGGCATCGGAATGCCGGGCCCCTCGTGGGTGTCAGTGCGCCTGATGCGAGATCAGGCCTGCGGTGCCTCCGCGAAGTTGCGGGCGACCGCCGGGTCAACCGGGATGCCCGGGCCCGTGGTGGTCGAGACGGTGACCTTCTTGATGTAGCGGCCCTTGGCTGCCGACGGCTTGGCGCGCATGATCTCGTCGTAGGCGGCGCCGTAGTTCTCGGCCAGCTTGGCCGGATCGAACGAGGCCTTGCCGATGACGAAGTGCAGGTTGGCTGCCTTGTCGACGCGGAAGTTGATCTTGCCGCCCTTGATGTCGTTGACGGCCTTGGTGACGTCGGTGGTCACGGTGCCCGTCTTCGGGTTCGGCATCAGGCCGCGCGGTCCGAGGACACGCGCGATGCGGCCGACCTTGGCCATCTGATCCGGGGTGGCGATCGCGGCGTCGAAGTCCAGCCAACCGCCCTGGATGCGCTCGATCAGGTCCTCGGCACCGACCTCGTCGGCACCGGCGGCGGTGGCCTCGGCGGCCTTGTCGCCGGCGGCGAACACGATCACGCGGGCAGTCTTACCCGTGCCGTGCGGCAGATTGACGGTGCCTCGAACCATCTGGTCTGCCTTACGGGGGTCGACGCCCAGGCGAATCGCGACCTCGACGGTCGCGTCGGTGTTCTTCGACGACGTGTCCTTGGCGAGCTCCACAGCCTCCAGCGGGCTGTACAGCTTGGTCTTGTCGACCTTCTCGGCCGCGGCCGCGTAGGCCTTGCTCTTCTTGCTCATTGCTCTGTTCCTTCTCCGCACTCGAACGGCGGGGTGTGTGGTGCGGGCCGAGCCGGCCCTCCCACGGGGATGACTTGGGTGTGTCAGCCTTCGACGGTGATGCCCATGGACCGAGCAGTGCCGGCGATGATCTTCGCGGCCTGATCGATGTCATTGGCATTGAGGTCTTCGGCCTTGGTCTTGGCGATCTCACGGACCTGGTCCATGCTCACCTTGCCGACCTTGTTGGTGTGGGGCTCGCCGGAGCCCTTCTGCAGCCCGGCGGCCTTGAGGAGGAGCTTCGCAGCCGGCGGGGTCTTCAACTTGAAGTCGAAGGAGCGATCTTCGTACACGAAGATCTCGACCGGGATGACGTTGCCACGCTGCGACTCGGTCGCCGCGTTGTACGCCTTGCAGAACTCCATGATGTTCACGCCGTGCTGACCGAGCGCCGGACCCACGGGCGGGGCCGGGTTGGCCTGGCCTGCCGAGATCTGGAGCTTGATGATCCCGGCGAGCTTCTTCTTCTTGGGAGGCATCTTCTGTTCCTTGCTTGTTTCCTTGCGAATTCACGCCCGCTGGAGACGTGAAAGTCTGTGTTTGTCTGCTTCTCCCGCTCCCTGAGGTGCGAGCGAAGCTCTCCCCCTCCGCCCCCTGAGGTGCGAGCGAAGCGAGCCTCGAAGGGTCAGATCTTCTCGACCTGATTGAACCCGAGCTCGACCGGCGTCTCACGACCGAAGATCGACACGAGCACCTTGACCTTGCGCTGCTCGGCGTTGACCTCGCTGATCGACGCGGGAAGCGTGGCGAACGGGCCGTCCATGACGGTGACCGACTCGCCGACCTCGAAGTCGACCTCGATGACGTTCGACGCGGCGGCGGCTGCGGCCTCGACACCCTCGGCGGCAGAACCCCGCGAGGAGGCCGGCTTCTTCGCCTCGGTGCGCGGCATCAGGAACTGCAGCACCTCGTTGAGCGATAGCGGCGACGGCTTGCTGGTCATCCCGACGAAGCCGGTGACACCCGGCGTGTTGCGCACGGCGCCCCACGACTCGTCGTTGAGTTCCATGCGAACCAGGATGTAGCCCGGCAGCACCTTGCGGTTGACCTTCTTGGGCTGGCCGTTCTTGATCTCGGTGACCTCTTCGGTCGGCACCTCGACCTGGAAGATGTAGTCGCCGACATCGAGATTCTGCACGCGGGTCTCAAGGTTGGCCTTCACCTTGTTCTCGTAACCGGCGTAGCTGTGGATCACGTACCAGTCGCCGGGCGCCCGCCGGAGCTGCTTGCGCAGTTCCTCGACCGGATCGACCTCGGCTTCTTCGGCCGGGGCTTCCTCGGCAGGAGCCTCGGCGTCATCCGCCTCGGCCTCACCCGCGTCGGGGGCATCCTCGGAGTCCGTGTCCTCGGCCGCGGCCTCGTCACCCTCGACGACGGTGTCGTCGGCAACCGCTTCACCCTCGGTGTCCACCGCGTCGGCCACGGCCGCGTCGACATCGGCGTCAGCCACGTCGACGGAATCGGTCGAGGCGAGTTCGTTCTCCGGGGTGCTCACTGCAGCCCACGCTCCTTATGGTTCATCTGGCGGTCGTACTCCTCGTCGCCGGCCGAGCCCACCGCGTGGGTCAGCCGAACAACCAGAGAACGCCCTTGGCGAAGGCGAGGTCGAGGCCGGAGATGAACGCGGTCATCACGATGACGAACACGAGCACGACGATCGTGTACGTGATCATCTCGCGCCGCGTAGGCCAGATGACCTTCTTCAGCTCGGCGACGACCTGCGTCAGGAACAGCCAGATCCGAACGAACGGATTCCGGCTCTCCCCCGCAGACGCCTTCTTCTTCGTCTTGCGTTCCTTGACGGCGACGGACCCCGAACCGGAGTCGGTGTCACCGTCGTTTGCACCCGCCGACGAGCGACGCCCGCGAGCAGAGCGTTTACCGGACGGACGCAGCTCCTTGGCGGTGCCGGTCGACGTCTCGTCGCCCGTTCCCGCGTCGGTGGCCTCGTCGCGACCGTCGAGCTCAGCCGCAGCCGAATCGGCCGCAGAACCTTCTGCGGCGTCTTTGGCGCGGGCGGCCCGGTCTCGCTTGCTCAACTTCGCGGTCCTCTCGTCAGCGTGTGCCCTTCACCAGGGCAGGGGCGACAGGACTTGAACCTGCAACCTGCGGTTTTGGAGACCGCTGCTCTGCCAATTGAGCTACGCCCCTTTGCGACGCCCTCCACCGGAGTGGTCGGCGTTGCCGTCTTATCGACCCGGCCTCACGACCCGCCGGCGATTCGTCGCCGACAAAACCAACGCGCCACCCTATGGGTAGCGCGCAAGCCTGAATCAATCAGACACTTCAGTGTAGATCACCGGGGCGGTGGACCCAAAACGGGCTCGCCTCCGACCCCTCGACGACCGTACACGTCGGTCCCTCGGCCTGCCGTCGGCATGCCCCGTGACCAGTCAGTTGAACTGGATGACCGCCTGCGCGCGTCCGAAGATGCGGCGGTCGCCCTGCTTGGCGGTGATCGCGATGGTTCCGCGGCGGGTCGCGGGATCGAGCGACTTGACCTTGCCCGTGAAGTCGACGGCCGCACTGTCGTCCGCGGGCACGTAGACCGGGCTGGTGAAGCGCACGTTGTACTCGCAGAAGGCCGCCGGGTCACCGATGAACTCCGAGACGAAGCTCGCGCCGAGCCCCATGGTCTGCATGCCGTGGGCGACCACGTCGTCCATCCCGGCCGCGCTCACGACATGGTCGGAGAAGTGGATCGGGTTGGGGTCGCCGGCGACGCCCGCATAGTTCGCGAGGTTCCCGCGCGTCAGCAGGTAGCGCTTCGGGGTCAGTTCCTGCCCCACCGCGAGGGTGTCGAAATCGATGGCACCGAAGGCGCCGGGCGACTGCGTCGGATCGGGGAGGTCGTAACGACCTGCCTTCGGCTCCACGGTGTGCCCGGATTCACCGATGGCGCCGACCTTGATCATCACGTGATCGAGGGACGCCTCCAGCTCGGGGTCGACGTCCATGCCGGGGCGCGCCGCCAGCGACGTCCAGGTGGTCATGACCGGCTCGTCGTGCTGGTTCCAGATGACGTTCTTGGTGACCATCAGGTCGATCATCTCGGGACTGCTGACGTGACGGAACGACTCGAGAGAGACGTCGCAGATCAGGCGGTCGCCGACCTTCATCGGCTGGTGGTAGATCAGCCGCTGATCGGTCTGCATGATCTGCCACATGTCGTAGCCGGTGATGACGTCCTCGAAAAGCTTGCGCTGGGCGATGATCCCCAGCACGGACACGTAGGTGGGCGCGGCGATCAGGCGGTCGTGACCGAAGGCCCGTGCGCCCTCCTCGCTCCAGTGGGTCGGGTGCGCATCCTGCACGGCCATCGCGTGCTTACGGATCTCCTCGCGGCCGATCTCGTAGTAGTCGTCGACGGTGTAGTGGAAGCCGACGAGGCTCTGGGTGTGGGCGGCGATCTCCTCGGGGGTCGGCTTCGCACCACCGTTCGACGCCTCGTCCGCACGATCCTGGATCTCGGCTTCGTTTACCTGTGACATTGAGCACTACTCCCTTCGGGCCCGACACAGCAAGACGGGCCGCCTCTCCGAGAGGCGACCCGCTGCTGGATGTACTTCGAAAAGGCCGACGACAGCGTCAGCGCGATTCCTTGTGCGCCTGATGCTTGCCGCAGTTCGGGCAGAACTTCTTGATCTCGAGGCGATCGGGATCGTTGCGGCGGTTCTTCTTGGTGATGTAGTTACGGTGCTTGCACACCTCGCAGGCCAAGGTGATCTTGGGGCGAACATCTGTTGAGGAGGCCACTTGATTGCCTTCTTTCGGGTGGTACGTGGTCGGGTTCGGAAGTTCCCTCAGGGCTTGCGACCCTTGCGCTCGGTTCCGGTCGGACCCGATGTGTAGCGGTGGAGGGACTCGATCCCTCGACCTCACGATTATGAGTCGTGCGCTCTAACCAGCTGAGCTACACCGCCCCGCGGACTTCTCGTCCAGCGAGCCCCCTGACGGAATCGAACCGTCGACCTTTTCCTTACCATGGAAACGCTCTGCCGACTGAGCTAAGGGGGCGTGCCCCGGGCAATTGCGCCCGAGAGCCTTAACGAGGTTACACACTCGAGTCTGCGCTAGACAAATCGCTGGTCGGAGACCGTCTGTAGTGCAGTTTCGCGAAGATGAACCACGCTGTGGCAGGTATAGGATTCGAACCTATGTAGCTTGCGCGACGGATTTACAATCCGCTCCCTTTGGCCGCTCGGGCAACCTGCCGTGCCGCTCTCCCAGGCCGTCGCGACAGCCGTTCGAACAACGCCGTGAAGAATACAACGAACACCACGTCCGCGCGCAAACCGGCTGGTCAACTCCACTCCGATCGCCATGACATACCCTGTCGGACATGGCTGATTCATCGTTCGACGTGGTGAGCAAGATCGACCGCCAGGAGGTCGACAACGCCCTCAACCAGGCTGCCAAGGAGTTGTCCCAGCGGTACGACTTCCGGGGCACCAACACCGGCATCGAGTGGTCCGGCGAGGAGAACATCGTGATCACCTCCGACGCCGAGGAGCGCGCTCAGGCAGGCCTCGAGGTGTTCAAGGAGAAGCTGATCCGTCGCGACATCTCCCTGAAGGCGTTCGACGCCGGCGAGGTCGTCGGCTCCGGCAAGACCTTCAAGATCACCGGCACCCTGGTGCAGGGCATCGACTCCGAGCACGCCAAGAAGATCTCCAAGAAGATCCGCGACGAGGGACCCAAGGGCGTCAAGGCGCAGATCCAGGGCGACGAGCTGCGCGTGTCGAGCAAGAAGCGCGACGACCTGCAGGCCGTCATCGCGCTGCTCAAGGGCGAGGACTTCGGTATCGCCCTGCAGTTCGTCAACTACCGCTGACCGCCGCCACCGCGCCCGCACCGACATCGGTATGTGGAAACCGATTCGGGTTCTGCGTCGTTTGACCGGATGAAGGCGCCAGCACTCCTCGGCCGTCCGGGTTCGCCTGGACCGGCCCGAGGACACCGAGACCCGCGGCGCCGGACAGACGAGGACCCGATGCATCTCAACGGATTGAAGACGGCGGCTCTGCTGGGCCTGATGTCGGCGATCATCGTCGGCATCGGCGCGCTGTTCCAGAGCCCGCTGATCCTGTGGGGATCGGTGGTCGTCGCCGTCGGCATGAACGCCTACGTCTACTTCAACAGCGCGAAGATGTCGCTGAAGGCGATGCACGCGCAGCCGGTGACCGAACTGCAGGCGCCGGTCATGTACCGGATCGTGCGTGAACTGGCGACGACGGCGCACCAGCCGATGCCCGCGCTCTACATCTCCCCCACCGAGTCACCCAACGCGTTCGCCACGGGCCGCAACCCCAAGAACGCCGCGGTGTGCTGCACCACCGGCATCCTGCACCTGCTCGACGAGCGTGAGCTGCGGGCCGTGCTGGGCCACGAGCTGTCGCACGTGTACAACCGCGACATCCTCATCAGCTCGATCGCAGGTGCGATGGCGGCGGTCATCAGCGGGCTCGCCAACTTCGCGATGTTCATGGGCGCCTTCGGCGGCCGCGACAACGCGCCCAACCCGCTGGCGATGCTGCTGATCGCCGTGCTGGGACCGATCGCGGCGACCCTGGTGAAGCTGGCGGTCTCCCGGTCGCGCGAGTTCCAGGCCGACCAGTCCGGCGCAGAACTCACCGGCGATCCGCTCGCGCTCGCCTCGGCGCTGGCGAAGATCTCCGGCGGCGTGCAGGCCGCGCCGCTGCCGCCGCAACCCGACATCGCGGCTCAGTCACATCTGATGATCGAGAGCCCGTTCCGCGCCACCGATCGGATGGCCCGGATGTTCGCCACCCACCCGCCGACCGCGGAACGCATCCGCCGGCTGCAGGAGATGGCCCGCGACGACCGTTCCGCCGGTTGAGCGAGTTTGCTGCCGGTTGAGCGGAGTCCCCTGCCGGTTGAGCGAGTTCCCTGCCGGTTGAGCGGAGTCGAAACCCCCTCAGCCGACGCGTTCGATCGTGTAGTCCACGAGCGATGCCAGGGCCCGGTGGGCCGGTGACTCGGGAAGCTCGGCCAGCATCGCGTGCGCCTCGTCGGCGAACTCCTGCAACTTGGCCCGGGCGGCGGTCATGCCCGCCGACGAGCCGAGCAGCTCGATCGCCTCGGCGACCTCGGCGTCGTCGGTGAGCGGCCTGGCCGTACCGTCGGCGGCGACGAGGAGCTCGCGTAACCGGGCCGACGTCGCGTCGTCCCCGGCGACGGCGTAGAGCACCGGCAGCGTGTGCACGCCTTCGCGGAGGTCGGTTCCCGGCGTCTTGCCCGACTCCACCGACACCGAGCTGATGTCGATGATGTCGTCGGACACCTGGAAGGCGACGCCGACGATGTCGCCGATGCGCGAGAGCCGCTCGATGTCGTCGGCGGTCGCCCCCGAGGCCATGGCCCCGAAACGGGCGGCGGCGGCGATCAGCGACCCGGTCTTCTCCCAGACGACCCGCAGATAGTGCTCGACGGGGTCGGCGCCGGGCTTGACGCCGACCGTCTCCCGCATCTGGCCGGTGACGAGTTCGGCGAAGGTCTCGGCGATGATGCGTACCGCTTCGGGACCCAGCGTCGAGACGAGTCGCGAGGCGCGCGCGAACAGGAAGTCACCGGAGAGGATGGCCACGCTGTTGGTCCATCGAGCGTTGGCGCTCGCCGCACCGCGCCGCATGGCGGCCTCGTCCATGACGTCGTCGTGGTAGAGGGTGGCGAGGTGGATCATCTCCACCACCGTCGCCGAGGTGATGACGTCGTCGGAGTCCGGGCGCGGACCGAACTGGGCGGCCAGGATCGCGAACATCGGGCGGAATCGCTTTCCCCCGGCCTTCGCGAGGTGGGTCGCCGCCTCCGTCATGACCTCGTCGCCCGACGAGAGCTCGGCGAGGAGTAGATCCTCGACCCGCTGTAGCGAGGAGCGCACCGTATCGGCGAACTCATCCGACACCAGGTCAACCCCGGCGAATGTGGACTTCACGGAAACGCGGCCCCATCTCGTCTGATCCGGCAATTCTCGTCGGTGCGACACGCGATCGCCGCGTCAACCCCACCTGCTGCTGAGCCTAACCCGTCGGGGGTCCGGACATACTGGTCGGGTGAGCACGGACACGACCCCTCTTTTCCCCGATTCCGCCGACGTCCTCGTCGTCGGCGCCGGACCGGGTGGATCCGCGGCGGCCGCCCATGCCGTCGCCGCCGGCCGGGACGTGGTCCTCGCCGACGCCGCGGTGTTCCCGCGCGACAAGACGTGTGGTGACGGACTCACGCCGCGCGCCGTCGCCGAACTCGACGCGCTCGGGTTGGGCGCGCTGCTCGCCGACCGTCCGCGCATCGACGGACTCCTGCTCAACGGTTGGGGTGCCCGCCAACAGGTCCGGTGGCCGTCCGGCCGTTTCCCGTCGTACGGGAGCGCGGTGGCACGAACCGAGTTCGACGAGGCCATCCGCGCCCACGCGGTGTCGGCCGGAGCGCGAATGATGCAGGGCGTCAAGGCTGTTGACGTCGAAATGGACGGCGACCGGGTGGGCGCGGTGACCTTCGCGACCCCCACGGGCTCGCACACGATGCGGGTGACCGACCTCGTCGTCGCCGACGGGGTCCGGTCGGGAGTCGGCAAAGCACTTGGGCGGCAATGGCATCGAGACACCGCCTACGGTGTGGCCGCACGCGCATACGCACCCTCCGCGCGCGCCGATGCGCACTGGATGGGGTCGCACCTCGAGCTCCGCGGACCCGACGGCGGACTGCTGCCGGGGTACGGCTGGGTCTTCCCCCTCGGCGCGGCGGGCGGCGGCCAGGTCAACGTCGGCGTCGGCGCGCTCGCCACGTCGAAACGGCCGGCGCACATGGCGCTTCGGCCGATCCTCGAGCACTATGCCGCGATGGTGCACGACGAGTGGGCACTCGACGGCCCGCCCGTCCGCATCACCTCGGCCCTGCTGCCGATGGGCGGTGCGGTGTCCGGCGTCGCCGGCCGGAACTGGATGCTGATCGGCGACGCCGCGGCATGCGTCAATCCGCTCAACGGCGAGGGCATCGACTACGCCCTGGAGACCGCGAGGCTCGCCGTCGAACTCCTCGGCACCGACGACTACACGGACCGGTGGCGTGATGTCCTGGTGGAGCACTACGGGCTCGCGTTCTCCGCCGCCCGCCGCCTCGCCGGCCTGCTCACCATGCCGAAGACCGTCCCCACGCTGGGACGTCCCGGCATCCGGTCCCCGCACCTGATGTCCATGGTCGTGCGGGTGATGGGCAACCTGATCACCGCCGAGGACGCCGACCTCGTCGCCCGTGCCTGGCGCACCGCCGGACGCGTCTCCCGGCAGATCGACCCGCGTCCGCCGTTCTCCTGAGGTCCGGCCGTCGACACCGTCGTCTGGCGCATTGAGACGGCAGGGCTGTAGTGTTCCAACCGGTGTGGTCGCCGCCACACCCTGTGACACAATCAGGCCACCCGTCGACCCAGGAGATGCACGATGTCCGCCGCATCCACTCTCGCCACCCGAGCCAAGCACGCCCTCCAGAACCGGCTGGCACAGCGCTATCACCTGCGCGGCGAGATCGACCACATGGATGCGGTCGGAGACCCCACCGCCGTCGCGCGCGCCCTCGCCACGCGAGAGTTCCCGTGGGGCATCACGCAGGCCTTGAGTTTCGCCCTGTTCCGGACGTACGCGGTGCCGTCGATCGGCGACCTCCTCTACAAGACCGGTCAGTTCACGGAGTCGACGCAGAAGCGCTACGACGACACGGTGCTGCTGCTCGACGCCCCGATCGAGCACGGGGTCGACAGCCCGGCCGGGCGGGCGGGCATCCGCCGCATCAACCAGATGCACGGCATGTACGACATCCCGAACGACGACTTCCGCTACGTGCTCGCCACCTTCGTCGTCTGCCCGGTGGAGTGGGTGAACGCCTACGAATGGCGCTCACTGACCAACCACGAGATCCTCGGTCTCACCAACTACTACCGCCGGCTCGGCCAGGTGATGGGCATCAAGGACATCCCCGAGACCTACGACGATTTCAAGAAGTTCTACGACGAGTACGAGACCGCCCATTTCGCCTTCAGTCCCGACTCGCTCGCCGTCGCCGACGCCACCCTGGATCTGCTGGGCACGTTCATGCCGTACAAGCTGCTGCCGCGTGCGGTGGTGCGCCGGATGTCGTTCGCGCTCATGGACGATCGGCTCCTCGACGCATTCGGCTATCCGAAACCGACCGCGGTCGAGCGGGTGCTGGTCCGCGGCGGACTCAAGGCTCGTGGACTCGCCATCCGGTTCTTCGCACCGCCGCGGACAGAACCGCTCTTCGGACGGCAGACGAAGCAGGTTCGCAGCTACCCCAAGGGTTTCCGCATCGACGACCTCGGCACCTTCGCGCCGGGGTGCCCGGTGTCGCACGACACCGTTTCCGGCGTCGAGACACCGCGGGCCGCGAACTCCTAGGCCCGCGCCGAGTGGATCGCGGCGATACCACCGGTCATGTTCTCCCACCGCACCCCGGAGAACCCGGCGTCGCGGATCAGGTCGCCAAGGGCGAACTGATCCGGCCAGGCCCGGATCGACTCGGCGAGATAGACATACGCGGCCGGGCTGCTCGACACCTTCGTCGCGACCGCGGGTAGCGCCTTCATCAGGTACTCCATGTACACCGTCCGGAACGGCTTCAGCGTCGGCGTCGAGAATTCGCAGATCACCAGCCGCCCACCGGGTTTCAGCACTCGTCGGAGTTCGGCGAGTGCCGTCGGCACGTCGTTGACGTTGCGCAGGCCGAACGAGATGGTCGCGGCGTCGAAGGAATCGTCGGCGAACGGGAGCGACAGGGCGTCCGCGGCGACCTTCGGCACGGCCCGGTGCGCCCCGGCCTTGAGCATGCCGAGCGAGAAGTCGGCGGCGATGCAGTGCGCACCCGACGACGCCAGCTCGACGGTCGACACCGCGGTACCGGCCGCGAGGTCCAGGACGACGTCGCCCGGGTGCAGGTCGAGTGCCCGACGGGTCTTCTTGCGCCAGCCACGATCCCGACCGAATGACAGGACCGTGTTGGTGAGGTCGTAGCGCCGAGCGACGCCGTCGAACATCGCCGCGACCTCGGCCGGGTCCTTCGCCAGGCTCGCCCGGCCCAGACTCGCTCGTTCCGGTGGTGTCGCGCCCGTCGATGACATGCCGATCACGCTACCGGGCGGCGCGGGTCGGACTGCCGTGAGGTTCGTCGCCGAAGGAGCGGCCCCCGCACCTCAGGCCGGCCGCCCCACCTCGGTCACGACCCCACCACCGGTCACGGCGGCGTAGTGGTTCACCAGCTCCGCGCACACCGACGGCCACGTGCGGGCGCGCACGGCCTGCACCGCCGCGCGGCCGAAGGCCGCCCGCACCGACTCGTCGTGCAGTGACTCGACGATCGAGGGGAGCGTGTCGGCGAAGCTCGCGACCTCCAGCAGGTATCCGGTCCGGAAGGCCGAGACCAGGTCGCGCGGGCCGCCCGCGTCGGGACCGATCACCGGCAGCCCGCTGGCCATCGCCTCCTGGATGGCCTGGCAGAACGTCTCGTGTTCGCCCGCGTGCACGAACACGTCGAAGCCGGCATACGCGCGCGCCAGGGCCTCACCGCGCAGTTCACCGGTGAACACCGCATCGGGCATGACACGTTCGAGCCGGTCCCGCTCGGGACCGTCGCCGACGATCACCAGCTGGACTCGCGGGTTCCCGGACAGCCCGGCGAGCCGCTCCACGTGCTTCTCCGGAGCGAGCCGTCCCACGAACCCGACGATCAGGGCGTCGTCGTGTGCTCTCGACCCCAGCCACTCCGCGCGCAGCGACGCGTCGCGCTTGTCCGGCGAGAAGAGCCCCACATCCACCCCGCGGCCCCACCGCGCGAGCCGCGGCACGCCGTGTGCGGCGAGTACCTCCAACGTCGCCGTCGACGGCGCGAGGGTGAGGTCGCACATCTCGTGCAACCGGCGCGTGTATCGCCACGCGAGCTTCTCCACCGCACCCAGCCGGTAGGACGCGGCGAATCCGGCGACATCGGTCTGGAACACGGCCACCACGGGCACGCCGAGCGCTCGGGCGGCGAGCGCGCCGGCGGCACCCACCACGAACGGCGACGCCAGGTGCACCACGTCCGGTTCGAAGTCGCGCAGGGTGCGGTACAGCAGCGGCGACGGCACTCCCACCGGGAGCGAGGTCACCCGCGGCACCTGCACGGCCGGCAGCAGGTGCACCGGGGTCCGGCGGCCGACCAGCCGCGGCCCGCCCGGCTCGCCGCGCGGGGTGTCGGGTGCGATGACGACGGCGGTGTGCCCGGTGGACTCGAGATGGTCGACAACCCGGAGGACGGAGTTGACCACCCCGTTCATCTGGGGCAGGAAGCTCTCGGCGACGATCGCGACGCGCATGAGCACGATGGTCGACCGTGGACGTGACCGGCCCGCACTCCAGGACGTGTCGGCCCGCCCAATTCGGGGTGAACACCTCCTTGCCCGCGCACCAGGGCACAGTGGAGAGGTGGCCGACACCCACCTGCTCCTGCTGAGCCGCTGGCTCACCCCCGTGCCGGGGTTCCTCACGCCGCTCACCGGACCGGGTTGCCGCATCGGCTACCTGCCCACCGCGTCGTCGATCTATCCCGATCACGCGTGGCTCGACCTCGAGCGGGACACGCTACGTCAGCAGGGATACGAGGTGACCGAGCTCGACCCGGAAACATCCGGCACGACTGCCTTCGCCCGGCGACTCGGGGAGGTCGATGCCGTCTTCGTCGCCGGCGGCAACACCTTCCACCTGCTCGGCGCGCTGCGGACGGCCGGCGCCGACCGTGTGCTCGTCGACGCGGTACGAGCCGGCCTGCCCTACATCGGGGTCAGTGCCGGCGCCGCGGTGGTGGGCCCCGACATCGCGCCGCTGGCACTTCTCGACGATCCCGCCGAAGCAGCTCCCCTGACCTCGACCGAAGGTCTCGGGCTCGTCGGGGTCACGGTGATCCCGCACGCGGAGGGCACGGTCGGGGGTCGCGGCCCGGTCGAGGCGACGCGGAGACGATTCGGTGCCGGCCACCGGCTGCAGTTCCTGCGTGACGACGAGGCGATCGTCGCCACCGGCGAAACCCTCAGGGTGATCCCGGGCTGACCGTCGCGTCGCGCTCGGCCGTGTCTCCCTCGGCCGCAACGGCATCCGGCTCGTCCGGCTCGTCGCGTCGCGCCCAGCGCCGGCTGAACTCCGCGACCGCGACCATCAGCAGGCCGACGACCAGCCACGCCCCGACCACCACGGACAGGGCCGGGATGATCGACAGCACCGCGGTGCGACCGGTCGGGCGTGCGAGATCGGGGTTGTAGACCGCGTAGTCCACGCTGATGCGCTGCCCCTCACTCAGCTCCGTCGGATACAGCAACCCGAAGCGCGGGCTGTGGAACGAACCGTCGGGCGTCTGGAAGTTCACCGCGGCATGCAGGCTGTCCACGGAGACGACCTCGGCCATCACGGTCGCCTTGCTCGCCTCGATCGTCGAGTCGTTCTTGAAGCACCCGGCGATCAGGGTCAGCGCCATGAAGGTGATCGTGACGCCGACGACGAGCAGACCGAGCTGCACGCGTCGCTGGATCACCGGATTCATGCCGTTCAGCCTAGCGGGCACCGATCGGGCGGTTCGTGCCCCGACCACAGCTGCCGTGTCACCGCCGCCGCGCTACCGCAGACGTGCCGCGATCGCCGCGTGCACGGCTCGCAGCCGCTCCCGGTCGGTGGCGACCTCGACGACCTCGATACCGCCCGACACCGGGTCCTGCGCCAGCACCGCACCCAGTTCGCCGACGGTGACCCGCCGATGCGGGATGTGGAAACCCGCGCACATCGACGCGATGTCGGTGCGGTGAGGTGTGCCGAAGACCCGTTCGTATGCTCCCGCGTAGACCCCGGAGTTGTACCGCGGATCGCCCTGTTCCAGCAGGCCGAAGATGCCGCCGCCGTCGTCGTTGGCGACCACGATCCGCAGCGACGACGGGCGCGGCTCCCCGGGTCCGACAACCAGACCGGTCGCGTCGTGCACGAACGTCAGGTCACCCATCAGCGCGATGGTCCGCGCGCCGGCCCGGTCCCGGTCGAGCGCCATCGCGGCACCGATCGCCGTCGAGTTGGTGCCGTCGATACCCGCGACGCCGCGGTTGGACAGGACCCGCACGCCGTCGGCGATCCGACCGGCCAGGGCGATGTCGCGGATCGGGTTGCTGGCCCCGACGACGAGTTGGTCACCCGCGGCCATGGCGTCGCCGACCGCACGTGCGACGTGGAGTCCGGTCGCCGGCCCCGGTTCGTCGAGTTCGGCGGTCACGGCGAACGCCACGCGTTCCTGGACCGCCGCGCACTCCTTGAGCCAGTCCTCACGCGGTTCGCCGACGACCTCGATGCGCGTCCCGGTCGCGTAGACGTTGCCGGAGACGTCCGGCCAGCGCGGCCCGGTGGTCAGTGCGTAGACCCGGACCTCGGGGTCGGCGAGCAGGCGGGACACCCCGCGATGCAGCGTCGGCCGGCCGCAGATGATCGCCTGCTGGGGCCGCACCGAGCCGAGGCCCAGCGGATGCAGCGGCGTCGTCGCACGCGGAGCCGTCGGCTCGGCGACCGTCGGGACCCCCGCCAGACCCGGATGGACGCCCGATCCGTGCCCCGACACGACCACGGTGTCCAGGGACAGGTCGATGGGCAGCGGGACATCGAGTCGGCCGACGGGCGCCTGCGTCCAGGGCAGTCCCCCGGGCCGGCCGGAGAAAGTGCCGAGGTCACTCGTCGGGTCGGCGCCGGTGAGCTCGTCCGGGTCGGGGACCAACGGTTCGCGCAGCGGGATGTCGAACTGAACCGGGCCGGCGTTGCCGGTACGGGCGCCACGCGCGGCGGCCAGCACGCGGCCGACCGCCGACCGCCACTGACTGTTGGTGTCGAGATCCTGTTCGGCGAGACCGAGACTGATCGCCGCGCGCACCTGGGTCCCGAAGATGCCGAACTGTTCGACGGTCTGATTGGCGCCGGAGCCGAGGAGCTCATAGGGACGGTTGGCACTGACGACGACGAGCGGCACCCGCGCGTAGTTCGCCTCGAAGACGGCCGGTCCCATGTTCGCGACGGCGGTGCCGCTGGTCATCACGATGGGCACGGGCTGCCCCGACGACACCGCGAGCCCGAGCGCCAGATACCCCGCCGACCGCTCGTCGATCCGCACATGCAGACGGAGACGTCCGGTGGCATCGGCGGCGTGCAGAGCGAAGGCGAGCGGCGCATTGCGCGATCCCGGGCACAGGACGGCCTCGCGGACACCGCCGCGGATCATCTCGTCGACGATGACCCGGGCCTGCAGCGTGGACGGGTTGGGCCCCGGGGCGTTCTGGGCCGGTCGGTTCATCCCACAAGCGTAGTGGTGGGTCTCAGAGAGAGGTGGCCGACCTGTCGCCTGTCTCTGGGACGCACCACTGGGTACTCCCGAGTCCCGACATCGCGGCGGGGAGCGGCGTTACCCTCGTCACGTGGGCTTTTACGACGACCGAGTCCTGCCGCACCTCATCGAACGCACCTGCGGCATGGCCGCATTGACACCGCTGCGAGCGCGGGCCTGCGCCCCGTTGTCCGGCCGGATGGTCGAGATCGGATTCGGTTCGGGCCTCAACGTCGGCGTCTACCCGGTCGCGCTCAGCGAGGTCGCGGCGGTCGAACCGTCCGCGGTCGGCTGGTCGATGGCCGCCGAACGCGTCGCCGCCTCACCGGTGCCCATCGAACGCGCCGGGCTCGACGGCCAACGACTCCCCTTCGACGACGACTCCTTCGACTCCGCACTCACCACCTTCACCCTGTGCACAATCCCCGATGTGAGGGCGGCGCTCGGCGAGCTCCGACGCGTGTTGCGCCCCGACGGCCGGCTTGCATTCCTCGAACACGGCCGCGCACCGGACTCCCGCGTCCGCCGATGGCAGCGGCGACTCGAGCCGATCCAGAAGCGCGTCGCGGGCGGCTGCCATCTCACCCGCGACGTGCGAGCCGAACTGACCGCCGCCGGCTTCACACTCGGACCCGTCGACGAGTTCTATCAGCCGGGCGTCCCGAAGCCGTTCGGCGCGTTGAGCCTCGGGACCGCCCGACCCGCCTGAGCTTCGACCCGCTCGATTCGCCCCGCTCCCGGCGGCGGGCCTAGGGTGGACCCAGTGCGTCGCTGGACAGTGCTGGTACTCCTCACCGCGGTCGCGACGCTGGTGCTCGAGGTGTTCGACGTCGACGCCGCGGCCCTGTTCGCAGGCCTCGTGGTCGCAGGTGCCCTCGCGATCGCCGGCCGGGCACCCGGACCGACGCATTCCGGTTCCGACGACTCCGACGACCCGATCGTCCCGCGGTGGGCGTTCGTGGCGTCGCAAGGCGTCCTCGGGGTCTTCATCGGCACGATGGCCGAGCCGGAGACGATCAGCGGCCTCGGATCGTCGTGGTTCCCGGTCCTCGTCATCGGTCTGGGCACGCTCGTCATCTCCATCGCATGCGGCGCCCTTCTCGGACTGCGCCGCGACGTCGATCCGCTGACCGGCTCCCTGGCGCTCGTCGCCGGCGGGGCGTCCGGACTGGTGGCGCTGACCCGCGAATTCGGCGGCGACGAGCGGATGGTCGCGGTCATCCAGTACCTGCGCGTCGCGCTGGTGACCGTCACCATCCCGCTGGTCGCCTCCCTTGTGTTCGGCGCCGACGGCGACGCGGTCACGCCGGGCGCCGACGCGTGGTCGGCGGAAAGCCTGCAGGGTCAGGCCTGGGGCCTGCTGCTGCTCGCGGTGTGCCTCGGCGTGGGGATTCCGCTCGGCCGGTTGCTGCGCATGCCCGCCGCCGGTCTGCTCGGTCCGCTGGCGCTGGCGACCGTGGCCGAGCTGACCGGGATCGCCGGTCCCGCGGAGGTCTCCCCCGCCCTGCTCGCCGTCGCCTACGCGGTGATCGGATGGCAGGCGGGTCTGGGTTTCACGATGCCGCGCCTGCGTGCGATCGGCCGCGTCCTGCCCCTCGCGCTGGTGCTGATCCTCGCCATCGGGGCCGGCTGCGCACTTCTGGGCGTGGTGCTCTCGGCATGGACCGGCGAGTCGATGTTCGACTGCTATCTGGCGACGACACCGGGCGGCATCTACGCGGTGCTCGCCGCCGCCACCGGGGCCGGCGGGAACGTCGCCTTCGTCGTCGCCGCCCAGATCCTGCGCGTGCTGCTCATGCTGTTCGTGGCGCCCTTCGCGGCCCGTCTCGCCGCGCGGCGTTCGCCGTGAGCGTTCCGGACCGGTCGGCGGTTACGTGTGACCCGCGTCCCACGTAAAGTCGGGGAGATGAGCGGGGAATCGAACATCGACAGCACATCCACTCCCGACAACCGATCCACCGGGCACGGTCGCGAATTCGACGTCGTGGTCTACGGCGCCACCGGCTTCGTCGGTGAACTCACGGCGCGGTATCTGGCCGATCACGCGCCCATCGGCACGAAGATCGCACTCGCGGGACGCAACGAGTCGAAGCTGACCGACGCCCGCAAACGACTGCCGCTGCGAGCGCACGACTGGCCGCTGATCATCGCCGACGCGGAGTCGCCCGCGGCGCTCGACGCCATGGTCGCGCGCACCCAGGTCGTCTGCACCACCGTGGGTCCCTACCTCAAGTACGGCGAGGCCCTCGTGGTGGCGGCGGCCACCGCCGGCACCGACTACGTCGATCTGACCGGCGAGGTCCCGTTCGTCCGCTACTCCATCGACAAGGTCCACGAGGTCGCCGCCGCCTCCGGGGCACGCATCGTCCACTCCTGCGGCTTCGACTCCGTACCGTCCGACATCACCACCTACGCGCTGTACAAGAAGGTCTCCGACGACGCCGCCGGCGAGATGACCGACACCACCCTCGTGGTGGCGTCGATGCGCGGCGGGATCTCCGGCGGCACGATCGACTCCATGCGGGTCATCGCCGAGGAGGCACGTAACGCGCAGTCGCGGCGGCTCATGCTCAACCCGCAGGCATTGTCGAGCGGCCCGGGCGACGTGCCGCGGGTCAGCCTGTCCGACGAACCGAGCGACCTGTCCATCATCAACGCCAAGAAGGTCGACCCGTCGCTGCGCGGCACGCTCGCCCCCTTCTTCATGGCCGCGCACAACACCCGGATCGTCCGACGGTCGAATGCGTTGCTGGACAACGCCTATGGCAAGAACTTCCACTACGCGGAGACAATGAGCGTGGGCAGCGTCCCCGCGGTGTCGACCCTGCTCGCCGGCGCGGTCGCGGTCGGCACCGGCGCGTTCATGGGGGCGATGAGCTTCGGCCCCACGCGTCGGGTCCTCGACCGCGTGCTGCCGAAACCCGGTGACGGACCGAGCGAAAAGGCCCGTGACAGCGGATATTTCGTGGTCGACACATTCACGCGGACCACCACCGGCCGTCGTTACCGGGCCCGGATGCGCGCCCAGGGCGACCCCGGATACAAGGCCACCGCGGTGATGCTCGCCGAGAGCGCATTGGCATTGGCCCTCGACCGCGACCGGCTCCCCAAACGCTCCGGGGTCCTGACCACGGCGGTGGCGATGGGCGACGCCCTCGTCGACCGCCTGCGCAATGCCGGCTTCACCATCGACGCCACCGAGCTCACGGACTGATCAAACCCTCATCCGACGATGCCCGACCGCGCCGTTCGACCCCGCTCCGGGTTGTCCCTGCCATTCCGGGACCACTACCGGCACAGTCGAACTCGCGGCCGGGCGGTGTCGTTTCCGCGGTCTGAAATTTTCTGGCACTCTCACCCCTGGAGTGCTAGACGAGCCCGGGATCCGGTGCTATCTTCGTTGGCAGTACAGCGATGAACTGCTCGTCTGACGGGTGGCGAGCAGCCTTGTAGAACAGGAGGTGAACTGCTGTGCTTCGTTTCGATCCCTTTTCCGACATGGATGCCTGGACCCGAGGCATGATGACCGGTTCAGCGGCCGGAACCGCCCGCACTCCCCGTTTCATGCCTCTGGACCTGTACAAGGTCGAGGATCACTATCTGCTCGTCGCGGATCTGCCGGGCGCCGATCCCGGCTCCATCGACGTGAGTGTCGACAACGGCGTCCTGACGTTGTCCGCCCAGCGGAGTACGCCATCCGACGACGGCGTGCAGTGGCTGACCAGCGAACGATTCTCCGGAACCTACCGCCGCCAGCTGACTCTCGGCGACGCCATCGACAGCTCGGCGATCTCGGCGCGCTACGACAACGGCGTCCTCACCGTGACGATCCCGGTCGCCGAGAAGGCCAAGCCGCGGCGGATCGAGGTGGAGAGTTCCGGCCGGCCACAAGCGATCGAGACCGGGACGGTCACGTGACCGCCGCCCGCTGAACGCGGGTGATCCCTTCCCCCTTGAGGTGTGAGCGAAGCGAGCCATCGCTCCTCACACCTCAGGGTGCGGTGCGGCTCGCTCACAACGCATTCCGGCCGGGAGCGACCCTCAGGAAGCAGATCCGAACAGGTCCGCGAGGGGCGCGGGCCGACCGAACAGGTAGCCCTGGGCATAGTCGAAGCCGAACTCCTCCAGTATCGGGAGCACCTCTTCGGACTCGATGCCCTCGGCCACCATCTTCACCCCGGTGGCCGCGGCCATCTCGCCGATCGCCCGGACAACGGCGCGGTCCGGGGAGCTGTCGGCCAGTTGCGCGATGAGGGTCCGGTCGACCTTCAGCACATCCACCGGGAGGTCCCGGACGTAACGGAGCGCCGAAAACCCGGCGCCCAGGTCGTCGATGCAGATCGTGCAGCCGAGATCGTGCAGTGCGTCGATCGCCCGCGAGGCGGATGTGTCCACCCGGATCGCCTGATCCTCGCGCACCTCGACCCACACCCTCGACGGGTCCACGCCATGTCCGTCGATCAGACCGGCGACGTAGGAGACGAGCCCGTCGTCCCACAGCTGCTGGCCGGACAGGTTGAGCGAGACGAACGTCGTCGCGCCGACTTTCCGGGTGATCTCACCCGACAGATCCCGGATGGCCTCGCCTATCGCATGCCGTCCGATGGGCGCCAGCAGCGAGATTCCTTCGGCCACAGAGAGAAACGCGTCCGGAGCGAGGACACCGAGTTCGGTGTGCCACCGGAGCAGGGACTCATACCCGACGACCCGGCGGTCGCCGACTGCGACGATCGGCTGATAGAAGACGGAGAAGTCACGCTCGACCGACCTGGTCAGCCACCCGGCGAGATCGACCTCGGCCCGGATGTGACGCTGCATCGTGGGGGAGGCGAACACGACGGCCCGCCGGCTGCTGAGCGCGATGCACAGCGCGGCGTCGGCATGGCGGACCAGATCGTCCTCGGAACTCGCCTCGAGCTGCTCGTCGCCGACGGCGACACCCATGCACACGTCGAGGAACCAGCTGCGATCGCCATCGCTCACGGTGTGGGCGCCGAGTTTGGTGCGGGCCGCCTCGATCAGTGCGTTGCGTCCGAGTTCGTCGTCACCGGCGCCGGTCCACGGGAGGTAGATGAGCCAGTAGAAGTCCGATCGCCGGTGGAATCGAGCCCGCGGACTGATGGGCATCAGCACCTGCTCGATGAACCGTTCAGAGGCCGCGGCCGACGCCTCGTAGCCATACGCGACCACTGCTCGGTGATACGGGTCGACCGACACGGCGATGACCGAGGTGCCGACCGTCAACACGACGTCATTCGCTCAATCCGATCCCCCCAGGCGGCGCGGGCGCCGCAGTTCTCCATCGGCTGATTCTACTCAGCCGGCCTGTTCTCCGGAAGGCGGGCGAGTCGACCCGGGTCGGGGGTCCGGTCCGGGCGATATGACTGTTCTCACAAGCGCCGGGCAGTGGCGACGAAACCGTCGGCGGGTTTTTCCGACCCGGGCCGGCGAGGGGACACATTGCTTTCTTATGTGATGTTCGAGAGGGCCCGGACCGGCGCGCGCGCCGTTTCGCGACTATTCTCGGCAGGTCTGCTAACGATTTCGGGAGCGACCGCAAAACTGCTGGTAAGGTGCTTTCATTGCCTATGCGTAGGACAGGAAAGATTGCGCGATTTCCGCCAATGCGGTCGCAGTGGCTTTAATGCGAATCTCGGCGAACAAGCGGCTGCCCCCACAGCCGCCGACGGAAAGCGGTCGTGGTTGATGGCGTTGATCAGAAGGGTGCTCCGTCGCTACGACGCCCGGTCGATGGCGACGCTGATCAGCACCGGTGGTGTCATCCCGCTACCGGTCATCAGCGTGCTCGCTCCGGAGACCCTCTACCCGGGCGGGATGCCGATCCTGTTGACCATCTGGTCGTTCATCGCCGTCGTCTTCGCGGTGACGGCCATCCGCGCACGGCTGACCGATCTCGAATTCGCGTTCCTCGGCGGCCTGGGCATCGTCGGGATCTGTGGGACGTCGATGATCCTCGCCTCGCCGCGTTCGTCGGCGCTCGTCCTCGCGATCGTCGCGGTCATCCCGGCGATCGGCGCCATCTCGGCGACGACCCGGCTCATCCTGTCCCATCTGGCACTCGCGGTCGTGTGCGCCGCCTTCGTCCTGGCGGTCACCTCTCCCTCGCTGCCCGCCTACCTGATCAGTTTCGGCGCGATGCTCGGTCTGATCGTGGTGCCGGTCTTCCTTGTGGTCGCACTGCGCAAGTCGATGGAGGCCGTGCTCGATCAGCAGACCCGTCTGGTCGGAATCGATCCCCTGACCGGCCTGCTCAACCGTCGCGGTTTCCTGATCCGCGCCTCACAACTCCTCTCGGCCGCACGCTCGTCCACCGGGTGGATCGGCATCCTGCTGCTCGATGTCGACCACTTCAAGAAGATCAACGACCAGTACGGCCACCTCGCCGGCGACGGCGTACTGCTGGCGGCCTCGGCGGCCATCCGTGAGCACGCGCCCGTCGGTTCGGAGGTCTGCCGCTACGGCGGCGAGGAATTCCTCATGTTCCACGTGGTCCACGACGCCGACGAACTCTGGCTCAGCGCCGAACGTCTTCGGGCAGCGGTGGCCGCCGCCGCGCCGGTGACGATCAGCGTCGGTGGTGTCTGCGCGCCGTTGCGCCTCGCGGGTGACGATCTCGTCTCCGGCCGCTACGAGACCGCCTCGTCCACCGACGACGTGATCGGCAACCTCCTGGGTCAGGCAGATGCCTGCGTGTACCAGGCCAAGGAGAACGGCCGGGACACCACGGTGATCGAGTCCATCGACGCGGTGATCTGGGACGATGGCGCACCCAGTGCGCATGCGGCCGACGCCGAGCGGACGGTGTCACCGCCGTCGGCGAGCCTGTACGAGGTCTTCTACCGGCGCCCGGCCGACTTCGTCGACATCGACAGCCGGACCAGCGGACGCTGAGTCGTGACCGCCTGCAGGGCGTCGGCCTCCCGGCGCATCCGCTGCCAGGTCTCCGGGCTGGTGAGGCTGTTCAGGCGGGCACGATCCCACCACATGAGCCGGGTGCGGTAGCGATCGTCCGGGAACGGGGTGGCCGGCACCGACTCGTCGACACGCCCGCCACCGGACTGCCAGCGCCGCAGGACGTGGTCGGCCGCGGTCGCCATCATGGCATCGACTCCGGACATCTCCATGATGACCAGTCCCAGCCGCGACAACTGACCGGCAACCGAGCCCGCGATCGACGAGCGCTCGTCCACCCAGGCCGTCTTGACCTCGACGATGCCGCCGTGCAGACGTTCCTCGATGGCATTGACGAGCTGGACCTGACCGGGTTGGCCGGCCCATTCGACCAGCGCATGCGACTGCGCGGCCGCCTCGAACCGGGGCTGGACCCGCAGTCCGCCGACGACCTTGCCCTCGGCGTCGAGCACCGCGAAGAACATCGCCGTGCCCTCGCCGCCGGCGACCTCGTCGTATTCGAGCGCGGCGGCGCACCCGTGACGGTGGTATGAGGCGTCCGCGCCGGCGAGGTACTCGTGCCAGAGGGCGGGTTCGGACCGCGGGCTGGCCACGACCACCGAGTACTCCGTCCCGGTTTCGGGCGCGACCGATCGCAGCATGCCGGTGCGGACCACATCATTGGTAGTTGTCATCTTATTCATCGCAGTATTCCCTTCCAGGAATTAGGAAATTTAGAGACGAGATCTCCCCCGACCCCGCGTGTAATGCTGCCACAGGGGGGCATTTATGCACTCCCACAAGCGCACTTCTTTTAACCGAACCGCCTCATTGGCGGTTGGCGTCGCGCAATCTCCTGCGACACCATGGGCGTATGCACACTCCGCCGGACGCCGCCGCCACCCTCTACTCGCCGGATGAACTACCCGCCGAGTTGACCGCCGAACCCTCGCTGATTGTGTCCGATATCACCGAACGCACGGGCCGCGCACTCGACGAACTCCTCCCACCCGCGGAGCCCGCGCTGTGGGACGAGGCGCCGCGTTTCGTGCACTTCCCCTGGCGTAATGCCCTCGTCAAGATCCCCGGTCCGCGCACGTTCCGACGACTCCGGCTCGACCGCAACCGACACAAGCTGACCGCCGCACAGCAGAGCGCCGCCGGCGACCTCCGGATCGGCATCGTCGGTTTGAGTGTGGGACATGCGATATCGCTCACCCTCGCACTCGAAGGACTTGCCGGCGAATTACGCCTGGCCGATTTCGACGAACTCGAACTGACAAATATGAATCGAATTCCGGCCACGCTCATGGATATTCATGACAACAAGGCGGTGATTGCCGCGCGGCGGATTTCTGAGATCGATCCCTATCTCACCACCGCCGTATACTCCGACGGAATAACAACCGAGAACATCGATGAATTCCTCGACGGCCTCGATCTCGTCGTCGAAGAATGTGATTCCTTCGATGTGAAGGTGCTCATCCGCGAGAAGTGCCGTTCGCGCGGAATCCCCGTCCTGATGGAAACCAGTGACGGCGGCACTCTCGATGTCGAGAGGTTCGACCTCGAACCCGATCGGCCTCTTTTCCACGGTCTGGCGGGCGATCTGCGGATCGAGGATCTCGTCGGACTCGACCGCGCGTCCTTGACCCCACTGGCCGTTCGGGTGCTCGAGCCGACGAAGGTCACCGCGCCGATGGCGGCGTCGGCCATCGAGCTCGGCCACACAGTCACCGCCTGGCCGCAACTCGGCGGCGATGTCCTGCTGGGCGGTGCCACGGTGGCCGCGGCGGTCCGGCGCCTCGTCCAGGGCAAGCCCCTGCGCTCGGGACGGGTCCGATTCGATCGCGACTCGTGGCTCGACGGTCTCGAGGACCCGATCGGGACAGCTCTTCCGGACGGTGGTCGGCAGGCGGCGGCCGCATCCGAACCGCTGCCACCGCAGGAGCAACCGCCCGTCGAGGCGATGTCCGACCGCGAGCTCGTCCTGCACGCCGCGAGGCGCGCGCCGTCGGCGGGCAACCAGCAGCCGTGGCAGATCACCGCCGACGAGGATGCCGTCACCATCACTCTGGACCGCACGCGTACCTCGACCCTGGATGTCGAACACCGGGCGTCGGCGGTGGCG
The DNA here is from genome assembly GCF_057770005.1 of Gordonia sp. G4. Lineage (NCBI taxonomy): Bacteria > Bacillati > Actinomycetota > Actinomycetes > Mycobacteriales > Gordoniaceae > Gordonia > Gordonia sp. G4. The sequence continues at coordinate 2,675,357 of NZ_CM173442.1, read as the reverse complement.
GTGGGCGCGGCGCTGTACAACGCACGGATCGCGGCGACCGCGCGTGGTGTGCTCGACGACATCGAGATCGTCGACGCCGCCGAGACCCTCGCCGGGCGGGCCCGGTTGAAGGGCCTCGACACCGGTTCACGGTCGCCTGAGGCGGAGGCGGAACTCAGCGCGCTGCTCGCTCGCGGAACCCGACGCGGTGTCGGGGACGGGTCCCCGCCGTCGGACGACGACCTCGCCCGGTTGCGCGACGCCGCCACGAGCGACCGGACCCGCCTGCTGGCCCTCGCCGACCGCGCGGACATCGATCGCTATGCATCGATCATCTCCCGCTCGGATCGTGCCCGGTTCCTGACGCCGGAGCTGCACGGCGAGATGTTCGAGGAGCTGACCGACGACCCGGCCGCCGCCGAGGGCATCGACGTCGCCTCGCTCGACCTGCCACCGGCCATGGCGGGCATGTTCGACGTGCTGCGCCGCGCCGACGTGATGGCCCTGCTCGATGAATGGGGTGGCGGCACCGCGCTCGGCGCCGACGCCGGGTCCCGGGTCGCGTCGTCGTCCGCGGTGCTGGTGCTGGTGCAGCGGGGCACATCCGCCGGGGACTATCTGCGCGGCGGGATCGTGGCGGAGCAGTTGTGGGTGGCCGCCGAGCGGCTCGGCTACGACGTGCATCCGATGACGCCGACGTTCCTGTATGCCGGCGACGACGAGACCGCGCGCGGGTTGTCGAGCAATCACGGCGACGAACTGGCCGCCCTGCGCCGCGAAATGCTCGACACGTGGCCGCTCGACGCCGACGAGGCGCCCACCATCGTGCTGCGGCTGTCGCGCGCGGATTCGCCGTCGGTGGTGAGCCGGCGCCTGCCCACGGGCTCGTGAAAGGGCGGGACTAGGGCTGGCCGGGGTTGAGCTTGATGAACAGCGCGTCCATCTCGGCGCAGAGGCGATCGCCGTGGTGCAGGGTGCCCCTGACGAAGACCTTGCGGCCCTCGACACGCTCCGCCCAGGCGTGGATGCGCAGCGGGGTGTTCAGGGGCGTGATGGACCGGTATTGCACGTTCAGGTAGGCGGTCCGGCTGACGTGCTGGATCGCGACCGCCGACGCGAAGCCGCCCACGTCGTCGAAGGCGACGGCCACCTGTCCCCCGTGCGCGGCGTTGTTCCCGCCGAGATGGAAGTCGCGGAACGTCAGCTCGGCGACGACCCCGGTGTCGCCGACCTCGGTGACGACGTAGGGCGGCAGGGTGATGTTGCCCCGGGAGGGCAGGTCGATGCGGGTGCCGGCCGGCGAATGCCATTCGTCGATCCGGACTTCGGCGAGCCGTTCGTTGACGGCGGCCAGCCGGTCGATGAGTTCGTCGACCAGCGCGTCGTCCGGGCAGGCGTAGCGAGCGTTGTCCATGAGCAGGCGGACCTGCTCGCTGAACTCACCGTAGCGGGGCCCGCCACGCTCGGTGGTGATGGCCGTATGAGCCCGGAAGCCACCTTCGTGGGGATCCTCTTCGACGGTCTCGACGGCGCGATCGTTCGCTTCGGTCACCGGTCAACCGTATAAGAGGCAGCGGTGCCGCGACCTAGTCGGTGTCGGTCTGCCGGTGGTGGAACGACCCGCTCGCCGCACTCCCGGCGCCGCGACGATGTTCGGCGAGATCGACGCAGACCTTTCCACGAGCCAGCCGCCGCGTGGACTCCGGTATGTAATCCGGCACCCCACGCGGCCCGCGTTCCTTCTCGTCTCGGATCCGGACCGCCCTCCCGACGATCACCGCGACCGCCGCGGACACGACACACCACGCGCCCCCGATGATCAGAATCCACCCCCATACAGCCATACGTACAGCTAATCACCCCAAACTGAGATTTCGGTGATGTTCGACCCGAAGGCGGACCGCCATCCAATACTTGAATGCAATCCGCGTCGAAGCTGTGTCGACTTCGTGACCTCCGCCCACCAATCCGTACGGCGTCGGGCACGGTGGGTTCGGCGGAGGCGGCGTCGTTAGGCTGACCCCATGACTGCGACGTCAGAAACCCAGGGACCCGCCGACCAGCCGTTCGACCCGTCATCGTGGGCGGCGGTGCCCGGCTTCGACGATCTGACCGACATCACCTATCACCGCCATGTCGGCGAGGGGCGCGAGCACGGCATCGTGCGCGTCGCATTCGACCGCCCCGAGGTCCGCAACGCCTTCCGTCCGCACACCGTCGACGAGCTGTACCGCGTCCTCGATCACGCGCGGCGTTCGCCCGACGTCGGCACCATCCTGCTCACCGGCAACGGACCGAGCCCCAAGGACGGCGGGTGGGCCTTCTGCAGCGGCGGCGATCAGCGCATCCGCGGACGTTCCGGTTACCAGTACGCCACGTCGCACGACGACGACGTCGCAGCGGCCGGCGCCGACACCGTCGACGCGGCACGGGTGAAGGCCGAGGGCGGGCGCCTGCACATCCTCGAGGTCCAGCGCCTCATCCGGACGATGCCCAAGGTCGTCATCGCGGTCGTCAACGGCTGGGCGGCCGGCGGCGGGCATTCCCTGCACGTCGTCTGCGACCTGACCCTCGCGTCGGCCGAGCACGCCCGGTTCAAGCAGACCGACGCCGATGTGGGTTCCTTCGACGCGGGCTACGGAAGCGCGTATCTCGCCAAGCAGGTCGGGCAGAAGTTCGCGCGCGAGATCTTCTTCCTCGGGGAGGCCTACGACGCCGAGACCATGCACCGGATGGGCGCGGTCAACCGCGTCGCCCCGCACGCCGACCTCGAGGCCACCGCCATCGAATGGGCGCGCCGGATCAACAGCAAGTCCCCCACTGCCCAGCGCATGCTGAAGTTCGCGTTCAACCTCACCGACGACGGCCTCATGGGTCAGCAGGTCTTCGCCGGCGAGGCCACCCGCCTGGCCTACATGACCGACGAGGCGGTCGAGGGGCGCGACGCCTTCCTCGAGAAGCGCGACCCGCGCTGGGACGACTACCCGTACTACTACTGATCGGCCCCGCACGCGGGGACCCTACTGATCAGCCCCGCACGCGGGGACGTCGACCTTCACGGTCGGGTCGTCGACGAGCGGCTGGATCGGCACCTCGGCGTCGCCGTGGGCCGAGGTGGGCTCGTCGATCTTGAGGACGATCGTGGCGGTCTGCCCCGGCGCGATGCCCACGCGGGTCGAGTAGTACGGGCGGCCGTGCAGCGTCTGCTCGACGTAGAAGGCGCCGCCGTCGCCGAGGGTCATCTCCTTCAGCACCGCGCCCTTGGTCGCCAGGAACTCCACGTTGGCGAGGTTGGTGCCCTTCTTCACCGACAGTTCGGTGCCGAGGTTCCCGGCGACGTAGTCGGTGGTGTCGGTGGTGTCGAGCGTGTTGGTGAGTTTCACCGTGATCGTCGACTCCCGCGTGTCACCGTCACATCCACCCGAGGAGTAACTGATCTCACGCCGGAGGTAGTAATCCAGTTTCGTCCCCGACGCGTTGCCGACGGCCACCTGCAGGTAGGGCGAGGAGGTGTCGGAGATCTGGTGCCCGAGCTTGGTCGACTCCAGGATCCGCTGGTTGTCGGCGTCGGTGCTGTAGATCATGATCCGCCGCTCGTGGACACCGCGGCCGAGTGCCTCCAGCAGATCCCGGGTACTCCCGCCGGACGTGACGAGCTTGTTCACGACGGCCTGGGAGATGGACTGCAAGTAGTCTTTTCGCGCCGCGTTGTCGTCGGCGAAGCGCTGATAGGCCGTGGACAGGGTGATCGGGACGACGTTGTCGGCGGTGATCTTCTCGCGGCCCACCGACACCGGCCCGACGACCTCGAGGACGTACTTCAGCGCGATCGGGTCCAGCGCGATCGCCCCGTCGAGCTGCCGGCCGGTCTGTGCCCGCCAGTTCGCGAGCCAGATCTGCGCGGCGTCGGGGAAGTGGGCGCTGAGGTTGCCGTTCCGGAAGTCGGTGTAGGGCCGGTAGTACGAGTAGACGGCGTCGTACTCGGGTCCCAGGTTGATCTGCGGGGTCGCCGGGTCCCGGAACTCCGAATTGGCGCCGAGCTCGGGTATCGTCACGCGGCCCCCGGTCGCGTTCAGCACCGCGAAACCGCCGACGAGACCACCGGTTCCGCGCGCCTCGGACGGCGTCTGGAACGCCATGAAGTAGTTGCGGGGACCGTCGGCGCCCAGCATCGACGGGACGAGTTGGGCGGCGATGTTCGTCGCCTGCACCGTCGAATCGGCGGCATCGACCTGCTCGGCGAGCTGATCCCGGGCATCGGCCACCACGCCGAGCCAGCTCGGCTCGATCGCCGAGACCTGCGCGGCCACCTCCGCCGACTTCTCGGCGACCGACTGCAGGGCCGGCTGGGCCTCGCGCAACAGAGCCAGGTTCACGGTGTTCCCGGAACGCAGACGATTCGGGTCGAGCACGGTCGCGAGATCGGCGGCCGGCACCAGCACGTCACCCGAGAGCGCGGCCACCGCGTCGCTCATCTCCTGCACCGACTTCAGCGGCGAGCCGACGACCGGCACGGCCGCGGCCGCCGACCACAGAAAGCCGGAGCTCCGGTCCTCGGCGTCCTGGGCGCGCGCGGTCGCCGCCTCGGCGGCCTGCCGGGCACCGGCCTGATCACCGTCGAGCATCAGGGCCCGGGCCCGGCTCGCATCCGCCCGCACCGACTCCAGGTCGTCACGGACCTGGAACGCCGAGTACGCCAGCCACACCATGGCCGCCGCGACCAGCACCAGCAGGACCGCGACGATCTGGACCACGCGGTTGCCCGCCACCCGCCGGATCATCGGCCCTCCCCCGCGACCCGCTCGGTCGCGGATGAGGTGGCCTGTGCCGCCAGCCACGCGACCACCGCCGCCACCTTCGGCTCGACCTCGGCGAACACGCGGTCGAAGTCCTCGCGCGGCCGGCCCATCGGGTCCACGATGTCGAGCAGGTCGGAGTTGGGGTCGAGGCGCCCGCGACCGGCGATGATCTCCGGCAGCGCGCCGAGGTCGCACAGTGCGGCGAACTCGGTCAGCGTGAACACCCGCTTCCACCGCGCCGGCGCCATCTGCTGCGCCGCGGCACGGTGTTCGCGACTCATGCACAGCACCAGGTCGGACTCCACGAGCATCGGCGGACGGAGATACCGAGACTCGAATCCTGCGGCGTCGTAACCGTTCTCGACCAACACGGCCGAAGCGTGCGGATGGATGGGCTGGCCGTTGAGCGCTCCGACGCCGGCACTCGTCGACGTCACGGGGACACCCGCCCGGCCGGCGAGACCGGTCAGCACGCGTTCGCCGATCGGCGAACGGCAGATGTTCCCCGTACACACGAACAGGATCGACAACGGCGGCGCCGCCGTGTGATCGGATCCGGTCACCATTCCTCCTCGATTCTGCGGGCCACCCGCGCCATCACTTCCGACTGCCCCAACTGCGCATGCGTTGCGGCGGCGGACATCACGTCGACGACACCCACTCTGCCCGGATCGACCACCCGTACCCAGTTCTCCGGATCCGGGTTGTCCTGCGCCGCGACGTAGACGACCTTGCCGACATCGACGGGACGCAGGTCATAGCTGCGGGCCGCGGCGGCCAGGCGCCTCGTCCGGCCCTCGAAACGCCGCACCGCCTCGGGGTCGTGCCGCTCGGCCAGCTCCCGCAGCGGGTGGTCGGCGGCGCGCAGCTCCTCGTCGTCCACGGTCCCGAGTTCGGCCGGGGTACGGGAGTCCAGCAGCACCAGCAGCGCCACCTCCTCACCGAGTTCGACGAGCCGGCGGGCGATCTCGTGGGCGATCACACCACCGACCGACCATCCGACGAGCCGGTACGGTCCCTGCGGCTGGGTCGCCCGGATGGCCTCGACGTGCAGCTCCGCGATGCCCTCGACCGTCGGCGGGAGTTCCCGGCCGGGGAGTACGAGTTCGGGCAGTTGCAGGCCGAACACCGAGGCCGATCGCAGGGAGTCGCCCAGCACCCGGAACGGTTCGACGATGCCGGCCGCGGTGTGCACACACCAGACCTCCGGGCGCCGGGCCGAGGAGTCCGGTGACAGGGACACGACGCGTTGCGCCGGAAGCTCCACCCCGGCAGGCCCGTCCAATAGTCGGGCGACCTCGGCCGGTGTGCGGTGGCTGAACAGGTCCGCCGCGTCGAGGATGCGCCCGGTCCGGGCGGCGAGCTCGTCACGCAACTGCAGCAGGGCGAGCGAATGCCCGCCGGCGGCGAAGAAGTCGTCGTCCATCCCGACGTGTATCCCGGCACCGCCGTCGGCCGCGTCGAGACCCGCCGCATCGCGACCGAGTGCGGGCTGACCGAGGACGGTTCGGAAGGCCTCGAGAACCGCTGCCTCGGTGTCGTTCTCGGGGTCGCGCCGGGACTCCGACCAGATCGGCTCGGGTAGCCGTCTCGTGTCGATCTTGCCCGCACCGCTGAGCGGCAGGTCATCGAGTGCGACGATCCGGCTCGGCACCATGTGCCGCGGCAACGACGACCGGCACACGGCCTGGAGCTCGGCGAAAGGCACCGACGGCGACACCACGTAGGACACGAGGGCCGGCCCCACCGGGCCCTGCCGCAACACCGTCGCCGAACGTTCGGCGCCCGCCCGCACGAGCACCGCATCGATCTCGGCGGGCTCCACCCGCTGCCCGCGGATCTTGACCTGACGGTCCGCCCGGCCGACGTAGACCAGCTCACCGGTGTCGCGGTCCCACCGCACGAGGTCGCCGGTCCGGTAGCGCCGACCGCCGCCGGGGCCGGCGACGAAGTTCGCGGCGGTGAGCGCCGGGTCGCCGAGATAGCCCCGGGCGACTCCGGTTCCACCGATGTACAGCTCGCCCACGACGCCCGGCGGGACGTGGCGCAGCTGCGCATCGAGCACCTCGGCACCGATGCCGGGGCGCGGATGCCCCAGCCGGATCGGGTCGCCCCGGCGGTGGGCGCTGGTGGACACCGTCACCGTCGTCTCGGTGGGGCCGTAGATGTTGAGGACCTGCGCGTGTTCCGACCACGTCGTGGCGAGATCGGCCGACAGGGCCTCGCCGCCGATGTACACCAGTCGCAGCGCACCGATGGCCGCCGGGCGGAGGGTACGGATCACCGACGGTGTGGCGGTGAAGACGCTGACGCGCGTGTCGTCGAGGAACCGGGTGAGATCGTCCCCACCGGCGATCCCCGCGGGAACCACCACGAGGGTCGCGCCCGCCGCGAGCGGCAGCAACATGTCGTGGAACGTCGCGTCGAAGCCGGGACTGATGGCCATCCCGACCCGGTCGGTCGGTTCGACGTCTCCGAGCGAGGCCACCCGGTGGACTCCCCGATGGGTCACGCCGACGACGTTCGGGGTGCCGGTGGTACCCGATGTGGTGATGATGTAGGCCAGCGCGTCCGGTGACACCGGCGTGACCGGTTCGGACACCACCGGTTCCGTCGGTTGTCCGGGTATGTCGGCGGGCGTGAGCACACTCGCGCCCGCACCGGAGACCACATGATCGATCCGGGCCGCGGGGTAGGTGACATCGACCGGTACGCACACGCCGCCGATTCGGCTGACCGCCCAGATCGCGACCACCGACTCGATCGACCGCGGCACCACCACCGCCACCGCGTCGCCGGCGCCGAGGCCCCGCTGCCGCAACGCGCGCGCGGTCACCGACACCCAGCCGTCGAGCTCGCGGTAGGTGAGCGACCTGCTCTCGTCGGCGATCGCGGGACGGTCCGGGAACGTCGCGACGGCTTCGGTGAGGAGCTCGGCGAGCAGCGGTTCGGCCCCCGTCACCGATGACGACCGCGCACGGCTGGCGACGAAGCGCCGCTCCGCGCCGGTGAGCGGTTCGATCGACGCGAGGCGGCGCGCGGGCTCCCCGACCACCGCGGCGACCGCCGCGACCAGGCGCTCGCCGAGGGCGCGTATCGCGCTCTCGTCGAACAGTTCCCGGCCGTGGTCGACACGCAACCGCCAGCCGCCCGCGTCGGGTACCGCCACGACGTGGATGTCGAACTCGCTGCGCGGCAGCGTCCACGCGTCGGCCGAATCGGCGTCCGCGGGAACCGAATCCGACATCGGCGGCTCCGGCGCGCCGGCCGGGTCCGCGAGCGAGAACGCGACCTGCACCAGCGGATGGCGTCCGGGGACGCGCGGCGGATCGATCAGTGCGACAACATCGTCGAACGCGATGGCCGCGTGATCGAGGGCCGCGAGGTCGTCGTCGCGGACGCGTGCGATCAGCTCGCCGACCGTCATGCCGGGGACGACCCGGGTGCGCAGCACGACGGTGGAGATGAGCATGCCCACCGTTCCGGCGGTGCCGGAGTCGCGACGCATGGACGCCGGTGTGGCCAGGGCGATGTCGTCGGACCCCGACTGAACCGCGAGGGCCAGCACCACGGCCGCGTGCAGGATGTGGAACTCGCTCGCGTGCGCCCGCCGCGCAGCCGACGACACCGCCTGCCCGACATCGCCGTCCAGCGGATACTCGATGGTCGAGGTCCGGAGGTCACGAACGGCGGGCCGTCGCTGCGCGAGATCGAGTTCCCCGCTGTGCCCCTCGAGTGCACGACGCCAGAAGTCCAGCAGATCGGCCCGGGACCGCTCTTCGTCGGCCACCATCTGTCGGGCGACCGTCGCGAATCCGGTCGGTGCCGGACCGAGTTCGAGGCCGGCGAGGAGGAGTCCGAGCTCGCGCTGCACGATGGCGGCGGACTCGCCGTCCATCGCGATGTGGTGCGCGATCATCACGACCGCCACCGGGGTGAGCTGGTCGTCGCCGGTGACCAGCCACACCCGAACCGGCGGCTCGCCGGTGAGATCGAAGGGCTCCCCGAGCATCCCGATGCCCGCGGCGGTCGCGAGCTCGGTCGTACTCACCCGCTGCAGGGACGGTCGCCATGCCCCGAGAACCCGCTGACGGGGTCCGTCCGGGGTCGCGAGATACCGGGTACGCAGCGCCGGATGGCGGTCGACGAGCGTCTCGACGGCGGTGATCACCGCAGGTTCACCGGTACCCGCGGGGGTGGGCACCACCACGGGCACCGCGTAGATCGGCACGGCGCCCAGCATCTGCGCGCCCACCCACATCCGACGCTGCGTCGGGGCGAGCGGCAGGTCGCCGAGGTCGGTCTCGGGCACGGCCGTGTCCGTCCGGTGCGACACCGTCGCGTCCATCGGCGCCGATGCCGAGGCAACCCGGGTGGATTCCTCGTCGGGAAGGTCCGACACCGCCTGCGCGAGGGCGACCGGGGTGGGGTTCTCGAAGAGCAACCGGGTGGGCACGCGGACGCCGAGACGACGCCCCAGAGCGGAGGTCACCCGGGTGGCCGACAGCGAGGTCCCGCCGAGCGTGAAGAAGTCGTCGGTGTCCCCCACCGACCCCGGCGTCACCTCCAGCACCTCGGACATCACCTCGGTGATCGCCACGACGAGCGAGGTCGGGGACGCTCCGCGCGAGGACGGAAGCGACGACGCGGATACCGACCTGCCGGCGTTCGACGTTCCCGGCAACCGTTGCGCCACAGATGCTTCGGTCAGCGGACCGGTGGCCCCCGGGAACGGTTGCTCGGCGTCGCCGGCGGCGGCGAGCACGAATCTGCGGAAGTCGTCGAGCAGGGTGCGGGCGACGTCGGCCGGGACGGCTGCGGAGTGCACGACGGTGATGTGCAACTCGTCGTCCCGTTCGGCGAGGACGACCTCGATGTCGAACTTGGCGTCGACCGTGGCCGTGAACTCCGGGATCAGGGTGGCCACCACGGAATCCGCCCCGGTTCCCGGATGATTCGACGACGGACCGGCGAGCACGACCTCGCCCGACGACTGGGGCACGACGTCCTGGTTGACCAGCAGCACCGAGATCAGCGGATCCCCCGCGGCCCGACCGTCGGGGCGGACCGTGCGGGCGACGTCCTCGTAGGGGACCTCGCTGTGGGGCTGGGCGGCGAGGGCGGCATCGCGTGCCCGCTCGACGGCCTCGCGGATCGTCAGGTCCGGATGCAGGCCGGTCCGCAGTGCGACGGTGTTCACGAACATGCCGACCACCGACTCCCACTCTGGCGCAAGCCGGCCGTGCACCGGTACGCCGATCAGCAGGTCCCACTCACCGGTCCACTGCCCCAGCACCGTCGCGAGCGCGGCGTGGGCGACCTGGAAGATGCTCGCCGACAACGTCTTCGCGGTCTGGTGCAGGGCATCGGTCCCCACGATGGTGGTCGACAGTCGCCCGGTGGCGCCGCCTCGTACCGCCTCGTGGAGATCGGGGTCGTCACCGTCGAGGTCGACGCTGCCCGGCAACCGGAGGGGCCCGGGGGCATCGGCGAGAGTCGAGGCCCAGAACCGCAGCTCCCGCGCGTATCTGCTGTGCGGATCGGACGGATCGCCGAGCCGTGCGATCTGCCATTGAGTGAAATCTGCGTACGTGAACGCCTCGTCGGCGGGCACCGACAGCCGCTGGCCGTCGTACGCGCGGAGGAGGTCGGTGAGCAGCACCCGGATCGACCACCCGTCGATCGCGATGTGGTGCAACACCGCCGCCAGATGCGTGTGGGGGTCCTCGGCCGAGTCGAGTTCGAAGACCGCGGCCCGGAACCCCGACTCGGACTCGAGGTCGAAAGGCCTGCGCAGGAAGTCGTCGATCTGTCGGCGGAGCCCCTCGGGACCCGCCTCGGCCGCGACGAGGCGATGTCGCAGCACCGGACTCCGGTGCTCGATCCGGCGTTGCCGCGGACCCGACGGCGAATCGGGATAGACGGTCCGGAGGACGGCGTGCGCCGCCACCACCTCGTCGACCGCCTTCCGCAGGCGGGCGAGGTCGACGCGGCCACGGATCCGGAGCACGACGGGAACGTGGTAGGCAGTCGAACGCGGATCGAAATGGTGGTGGATCCACATGCGCCGCTGCGGATATGCCAACGGCAACAGCTCCGGCACCGGCAACCTCGCGGGCGCCGGCTCGGACGCCGATCCCCCTGCGGTGTCGCGGATATCGTCGACGCGCCGGGCGACCCCGGACAGCGTGCGCGCCTCGAAGATCACGCGGACCCCGATGTCCGCGCCGGTCGCCGCGGTCAGCCTCGACGTCACCTGCGTGGCCGACAGCGAGGTGCCCCCCTCGGCGAAGAAGTCGGAATCGGCGTCCAGGGACTGCACGGGACGTCCGAGGACCTCCGCCCACACCGTGGACACCAGCTCTTCGGTGACCCCCGACGGCTGACGCCCCGCACGGGCCGTCGGACTCCCTGTGGTGCCGGCGAAGTCAGGATCGGGCAACGCGGCCACGTCGACCTTGCCGTTACGCCCGATCGGCAGCGCGGACGCCGGCACGAAAGCACTCGGTATCATGCTGCGCGGCAACAGGTGTGCCAGTTGCCGTGGCAGGTCCGCGACCTGGCCGCCGTCCTCGGCCACCACCCACGACACCAGGATCTTCTCCCCCGACGGGCTGGTCCTCGTCGCGGTCACCGACGTCGCGACACCGGGCAGCCCCGACAACGCCGCGTCGACCTCGCCCGGTTCCAGACGCACGCCGCGGATCTTCACCTGGTCGTCGGTGCGACCGTGGATCACGAAGGTGCCGTCGGGACGGCGATGGACGAGGTCGCCGGTCCGGTACATCCGCCCGCCGTCGACGCGGGGATCGGCGACGAACCCGCGCGCCGTGGCGGCCGGATCGTCGAGATACCCACGCGCCAGGCAGTTCCCGGCGAGGTAGAGCTCACCGACCGTGTGATCGGGAACCGGCCGCAGCGCATGATCGAGCACGTACATGCCGACGCCCTGCAGAGGCACCCCGATGTGTACCGGCCCGCTCGCCGCGCTCCCGTATCGCGCGCTGCTCACCGCGACCGTGGCCTCGGTGGGGCCGTACTCGTTGCTCAGCGTGTGCTCGACCGTCCAGTCCCGGACCAGCCCGGCGCCGAGCGCCTCACCGCCGACCGCCACGTGCCGGACGCCGGGCAGTTCGTCCGGGCTCAGGGTCGCCAGCACCGACGGCGTGGTCAGCAGGACGCTCACGCGTTCGGCGTCCACGAACTCGGCGAGCTCGTCGGCTGCGATGACGCCGGGCGGGCACACGACGATGGCCGCGCCGGCGACCCGAGGCGGCACGAGACCCATCAGGTGCGCGTCGAATCCGGTTGCGTACGTGTGCAATACCCGGTCGGACTCGTCGAGTCGGAGACGGGCCACGGTGTCCCGCGCCCAGTCGGAGAGACCCCGATGGGTCACCTGGACCCCCTTGGGCAGTCCGGTGGTTCCCGACGTGAAGGTGATGTAGGCGACGTCGTCCACCGACAGCGGCCGCACCCGCTCGGCGGTGTCGAACGGCGCCGGGTCCGAGGCGTCCGTGCCGGAATCGACTGCATCGGCGAGCAACTCGTCGAGCACGAGAACCGGCACGCTCGCGGGTACCGACTCTGCCGTCGCCGCGAGGGTGAGGACCGCGCGGGGCCGGCACCGCTCGATGATCATCTGCCGCCGCCCCGCGGGGTCCGCGGGATCGACGTTGACGAAAGCCGCACCCGCTCGGGCCACCGCGGTGGTCGCGATGACGCCGAAGGACGAGCGAGGCAGCAGTGCGACGACCACGTCACCCGGGCCGATCCCCGAATCGATCAGCGCGCGTGCGGCGAGCGTCGTCAAGCGGTCCAGCTCGGCGTTGGTGAGCGCGGAACCGGATCCGGGGACACGATGACGGCGATCGACGATCGCGATCGCCTGCGGATCACCGACGAGTCCCGCGGTCAGCAGCTCGTCGAGCGTCTCGGGACCGCGAGACGCGTTCTGGGCGTCGAGATCCGGCAGGGACGGGGCCGACCGGGCGGGGGCGAGCAACTCGGCGACCGGGCTGAGCGGCTCGCGCACCCCGCGCCGGATCGTCTCGACCACGAGGTCGCACAACGCATCCAGCCGCGCCGCGCTCGCCACCGCACCCGTGCACGCCATCGTCAGATGGAGTGCGCCGTCGCGGCGGAACATCGACACGTCCACCCCGAACAGCGGGACACCACCGAAGGGGATGCCGCCAGAAGCACTGTCCCCGGACGAGATGACCCCGGGTGAGATGACCTCGACCCCCGACGGGCTCACCGCCACGAGCTCGTCCGGGACGCTGCCGAACGAGACCTCGAACAGCGGCGTACCCGCCTTGACGCGTTCGGGGTCGGCGATCTCGGTGATCTCGGTGAGCGGGAGATCCGCGTGCGCGAACGCGCCGAGGTCGACCGCGGTGACCGCGGCCAGGAGGTCGACGAACCGAAGGTCGAGGTCGATCGGGGTGTGCAGCGGAACGGCACGGGCGAACAGTCCCGGTACGTCGAGCAGCTGCGGATCGATGCGCCCGGACAGTGCCGTGCCGATCGTGACGACGTCGGTGCCGGCCTGTCTCGCCAGAACCGCCGACAGCGCGGTGTGCACGACGATGAAGGGCGTGCTCTGTCTCGTCACGGCGAGCCCGTCGAGTACCTCGGTCTCGGTGCGGTCGAGGGTCCGGAGCGCGCGGTGCACCACCATCTTCTGGTCCGGGGAGGACGGGTGAGTGGCCCCGGGGTCGAGCTCCGGCAGGCGCAGCGGTTCGACGGCACGATCGAACGCGGAGACCCAGTGCGCGACGAGCTCGTTCCGCCGCGCGGCCAATGTCCCGGCCCGCCACGCCGAGTACTCCCGGTAGTCGACTCCGCCGGCGGCCGGGAGTGTCCCGGCCAGTGCCGACTCGAGTTCTGCGAACAGGATCGGAAACGACTCACCGTCGACCGCGATGTGATGCGCGACGACGAGAAGCCAGGTCTGGCCGGCCATCTCGCAGATGCGCACCCGCCAGGGCAGCTCGGCGGCCAGGTCGATCGGGGCGTGCAGTGCACCCAGCGTCGCGGCCAATGACTCGTCGTCCGCGACCGGGACCGTCGTCGCCAGTTCGGCTTCCAGGACATCGAGGACGTCCTCGTCGCGGAGGCGGTGCTGCACCGGCCCGTCGACACCGACCGGGAACACGGTGCACAACGCGTCGTGTCGCGTCACGATCTCGACGAGGGCGCGGCGGAGAGCGTCCGGGCGTGCGTCGACCGGGAGCGCGAGCGGCATCAGGTTCCCGGTGAAGTCCGGTTGGGTGCGCCACCGGAGCCACAGGTCCATCTGTTCGGGGGTGAGCGGCAGATCCGCACCGGCCACCGGAGTCACGAAGCCGGCGAGACCGGAGCGGACACCGTCGACGGCGCGGCCGGTCTGCGCCGCGGTCTCGAGGTGCGCGGCGAGCGCGGCGACCGTCGGGTGCGCGAAGACGTCGGCGACGGTGACGTGATTGCCTGCTCCGGCCAGGGCGGCCGCGAGCCGCGCCGCCGACAGCGAGGTACCCCCGGCCGCAAAGAAGTTGGTGTCCGCGGCGACGTCGGCATCGGTCCCGATCACCGCGCGCATGGCGTCCGCGATGGACTGCTCGACCGGCGTCAGCGCCCGCGACGACCTCGCGGCGGCCTCGGGGAGCATGCCGGTGAGGCGGCGGCGGTCGAGCTTGCCGGTCGGCGTCATCGGCCAGCCGTCGACGATCGCGACCCTGGCCGGAACCATGTGGCCGGGAAGGATGTTCGCGCAGAACCCGAGGATCTGTTCCTCGTTCAGGGCGTCCAGGACGTCGAAGTCGGCGAGACCGTCCTCGGTGACGAACGCGAGAAGCCGTTCGTCACCGTTCCGGTTCCCCGGATCCACCAGCACACGCGCGTCGCCGACGCCGGGCACGTCACGAAGCGCGGACACGATCTCGCCGAGTTCGATGCGGTGACCGCGGATCTGGACCTGGTCGTCGGTGCGGTCGAGATAGACCATGCGGCCACCGGCGATCTCGCGCACGCGGTCTCCGGTTCGGTACATCCGTCGTCCGGTACCACTCGGATCCGCGACGAATCTCGATGCGGTGGTCCCCGGTGCGTTGTGGTAGCCGAGGGTGACCTGATCGCCGCTGACGTACAGTTCGCCGACGGCGCCGACCGGGACCGGGCGGAGGTCGCGGCCCAGGATCGTCATCGCGACACCGTCGAGCGGGACGCCGATGTCGCTGCGATCGTCGTCGACGTCGACCTCGGTGGCCGTCAGGTGCACGGTCGTCTCGGTGATGCCGTACATGTTGACCAGCGCGACCTCGGGATGGGCGGCCGCCCAGTTCCGTAACAGGGCCGGCGACAACGGTTCCCCGCCGAAGACGACGGTCCGCAGCGCCGTCGGTCGAGAGTGCGGGACGGTGGCGGCCACCGACGGGTCGATGAGGTTGCCGAACGCCGTCGGGGTCTGTGAGCAGACGGTGACCCCGTACCGGTCCATCGCCGAGCCCAGCAGCCGTGGGTCGAGGACCGTCTCGCGCTCCAGCACGACGACGGAGCCGCCGGAGGCCAACGGGCCCAGGATCTCCCAGACCGAGAAGTCGAACGCATAGGAGTGGACCCAGCTCCACACGTCGTGATCGGTCGCCGCGATCGTGTCCAATGCGGCGCCGAGCATCGCCGCCAGGTTCGTCCGGGTCACCATCACGGCCTTCGGGGCACCGGTGGACCCGGAGGTGTGGATCACATAGGCCCCGCCCGGGACAGGTAGTGCTCGCACCTCTTCCGCGGCCGGGCGGACCTCGACCCCGGTCTCGATGAACGCGGCGGGGGCGGTGGCGGCCACGATCAGTTCGGTCCGGGACGGTGGGTCGCCGGGTTCGATCGGCACGTACACCGCGTCGGCCATCAGCACCGCGACGATGGCGATCACGGTGTCGGCACTCCGCGGGAGGATCAGGGCCACCCGATCCCCCGGCCGCACACCGTTCTCGCGCAACCTGTTCGCGACGGTCTCGGCGCGGTCGAGCAGTTCCTGGTAGGTCAGGGTCGTGTCACCGGCGATCACCGCCGTGGCCTCCGGCCGGGTCTCCGCCCGGCGCCGCAGTGCGTCGATCGGGTCGACGGGTGTGGTCCGCCGGGCCGCCCGGTCGGGTCGCGCCCGACCGGCCGGGGCCGGCACGCATCGGGCGACGACCGACTCCGGCGGCGCGATGCCGATCGCCACGACCGTCTCGACGAAACGATCCAGCAGATGCTCGGCGACGACAGTGTCGA
Organism: Gordonia sp. G4; assembly: GCF_057770005.1. Taxonomy (NCBI): domain Bacteria; kingdom Bacillati; phylum Actinomycetota; class Actinomycetes; order Mycobacteriales; family Gordoniaceae; genus Gordonia; species Gordonia sp. G4. Next base: position 2,659,323 of record NZ_CM173442.1, on the reverse strand, counting down.
CTCGGCCGCCGGCGACGGTCAGCACGACCGACAGGCCATCCGGTTCTTCGAAGACGGTGAATTCCAGGGCGGTTCGTGCCTGCCCGCTCGGCAGCGTCTCGACATCGGCGAAGACGGCTGCCCCGGGGAGATCCGGCCGGGAGGCGTGGTAGGCGAAGATGACATCGGCGAGCCCGGTCGGCGCCGCGTCGGCGTGCGTGATCGCCGCGGTGAGGTCCGCTCCGACGCGGGCGAGGGCCTCCGCGACACCGCTGTGCCGCACGCCGGTGGTCCGCACCGGAACAGTCTCGACGAACATGCCCACCGGACGGAGTTCCTCGGTGGTGAACCGCCCCGCCACCGGCACCGACATCACGAGATCGTCGGAGTCCGTGTACTCCGCCACGGTGGCCGAGAGGGCCACGCACAGCAGGGTGTTCAGCGTCGTCCCGGCGTCCCGTGCACGAGTGGCGGCACTCTCGCGGGCGGCGAGACCGATGGTGCGGCGCAGGATGGTCGCCGGACCGGAGGTGAGCCCCGCCGGCAGCGTCCGCGCCGGTTCGGGCAACGCGATGCGGGCGGGGGCCTCACGCATCACCTTCGCCCAGTGGACTTCTGCCGCCGGATCGGTCACGTGCGGCCGTGCCTCGAGTACGGCGCCGAAACCCACGGCATCCTCGGCCCACACCGGCTCCGCGCCGTCGAGACGGGCGCGCAGCGCGTGCGCGAAGTCATCGACGACGATGTGCAGTGACCACTCGTCGATCGCGATGTGGTGGGCGACCAGGACGAGCTCGGTGCGTCCGCCGGTCTCGTCGACGATCGCGCGCCAGGGCAGATCCACCGTCAGGTCGAACGGGGCCGAGACCGCGAGTTCGACGCCCGCGGCGTCGAGTGTGGCCGCACTGATCGGCACGGCGGCACGTGCTTCGTCGACCGTGCGGACGACCGCGACCGGCTCCCCGCCGGCGTCGGGATACACCGTCCGCAGCGCCTCGTGCCGGGCCGCGACATCGACGAGGGCGGCCCGCACGACGTCGGCCGCGATGTTCTCGGCGAGGACGAGGCGCACCGGGAGGTGATAGACGGTTGCGTGCATGTCGGCGCGGTTGAGCAGCCAGATCTCCTGCTGCGCACGGGTCGGGCGGTAGCCGTCGGCACCCGGGGTTCCCGGTGACTCCCCCGGTCCGATGCGGCGCGGCGCGGAGGCCTCGAGGACCGCGGCGAGTTCGGCGAGAGTCGTGACATCACCGAGATCGCGCACGCTCACGACGACCCGGAGCGTGTCGCCGAGGTACGTCGCCAGCTGCATGAACCCCAGCGAGGTGGCGCCGAGCTGGACGAGTTCGTCGTCCATCGACGGATCGGGTACGCCGAGAACGTCCGTCACCGCCTCGGCGACGGCGATCTCGATCGGTGTCGACGGACGACGCTGCGCGGCACGCGGTTCCGGAACCGCCGCGATCAGCGGGGCGGCGGCGGATCGATCGACGACGCCGTTCCGGTCGAGGGGCACCGAATCCAGGATGGCCACCCGGCGCAACCACTGCACGGCCGGCAGCTCGGCATTGACCCGGCGCCGTACCGCGGCCCGAACCCGTTGCGGGTCGCGACTTTCCGCTGCCCCCGTCACGCCGGGTCCGGTCTGCGCAAGGCGCACCGCGATCCCGACACCGTCGTCGAGTACCGCCGCGGTCGCCGCCGCGACACCGGGAACCTCGGTGGCAGCACGCTCGAGGAGCGCGAGATCGACGCGGACGCCGTCGATCTCGACGACATCGCCGGATCGGTGATCGATGACGAGGTCACCCGTCCCCGGTTCCCGGTGGCCCTTGTCCCCGGTGGCCACCATGCGCCGACCGGGCTGCCACGGACAGGCGACGATCATCGTCGCGGTACGCGCCGGATCGCCGGCGAAGTACTGCGGCGCACCGCTTCCCACGACGTAGACGTCACCGGTGATCCCGGGGGGAAGGGGACGAAGCCGGTGGTCGAGGATCGCGACGTCGACCCCTGGCCGCGGCCGCCCACTCGGCAACGGCCGATCGATCGGCTGATCCGGCCGGATGCGTTCCGTCGCGGTGAAGGGCCCCAGCATGCCCCCCGGACCGTAGGTGCTCCGCAGGTCCCGTCCGAAAGCGTGCCGGACGGTCGGGGCAGGCGCGGTGCCGGAGTCGACGACCAGCACGGTCGTCGCATTGCCCGGCACCCCGTCGGCGAAAATCCCGGAGGGGACGATTCCGTGCGTCGCCAGGTCGGCGTCCGGGTCGACGAGTCGCAGCCCGTGCGCGGCACACGCGACGATCTCGAGATGCGCCGCCCAGGAGGCCTTCGGTGCCGTGCACGCGAGTCGCCCATAGCCCGGGTCGGATGCGGCCGAGGCGAACACGCCGTCGGCGATGAGCCGCGCAACCGCCCGCTGTGTCATGGCGGCGACTCCCGCCGCCCCGACCACGAAGCACGCGGTGTCGTCCGGACGGGGCGCCGGGTATCCGGCCGCCGGCGCGACGCCGGACAGTCCGGCGAGCGTGTGCACGTCGCCCGCGCGGACACCGACCGGCGGGTCGGCGTCGTCGTCACCGATCACCAGCACCGAGCCGGCGGATGCGCCGATCGCATCCGGGATAGGTTGCGGCGCTGAAGGATCGAGCAGGAGTGCCGCGGCACCCGAGGCGGCGACGGCCCACCAGGCCAGCAGCCGGTCGGCATCCGACGCGACCGCGATGGCGACCGTGGCCCCGGGACGCGCACCGAGGGTGCGCAGCTGTGCGCCGAGTCGGCGCGCACGGGCGTGCAGTTGCTCGAAGGTGAGCAGCGCCGGTGACGACGTTCCGGGGAACTCGACAGCAGGCTCGTGCCGGCGACGGGCAGCGACGTCGGAGACGGCGTCCCAGACCGTGTCCGGGGCCTGGTCGAGTACCTCGCCCTCCGACGACACCCGGTACGAACCGTCATCGGGGAATCGCAGCGGGAGGTCGTCGACCCGGGTGTCCGGGGCGTGGAGGAATGCGTCGGCGAAAGTGTCGAGCATCGACAGGAATTGAGCATGGTGTTCGGCGACCTCGGCGTCGTCGTACCGGTTGGGATTCGCCTCGACGCCGATCATCAGCGAGGAGTCCTGGTCCTCGCCGGGTACCGGGTAGATGTTGATCGTCAGATCGTCGGCCGGGCCCACGGTCAGGATGTGGAACGTGGCCCGCGCCTGCCCGCAAGGGAATTCGCGCTCGAACAGCATCAGGTTGAGCATCGGACCAGAACGTTCCTGGGCCGCCGTCCGCGGCGTCGCCCCGGAGGACTCGTCGCCGGCGACGTCGGCCCAGATGTCCTCGCCACGGTAACGCTGATGCCGCAGCGCACCCATGAGTGCGGCCTGGGTGGTCTGTAGCGCGTCGGCGACCGTGCCCGCTCCGGTGACCCCGGTCCGCAGCGGCACGATGTTGGCCACCGGCAGCGGTGTGGCCCGCAGCGCCGCGGTCGTCCGCGCGGCGACCGGGAACTGGAAGATGACCTCGTCGCCCTGTGCGGCCGCCCGGCCGAGGTAGGCGGCGAAAGCGGCGACGAGCACGTTCGGCAACATCGTCGAACCACGGTGCGCGGCCTCCCGCAGCCTCGCCATGGTGGCGGGCGGCACCGCGGACGCGACGCGTCGGGCCACCGCGGTCGGACGCCCCGGACGGTGTGCCAGCGTCGCGGCGATGCCGACGCCCGCCATGTTCTCCCGCCAGTACGCGCGGTCGGTGCCGAAACGCTTCGACCCGCGATACTCGGCGTCGGCCCGGGCCGGCAGATCCAGATCGACCGGCTTCTGAGGCGGAGCGGGCTCGCCGGTCACCGCCGCGTGATAGGCCGCCAGGGCCTCGACCATCCGGTCCTTGCCGCCCATCCCGTCCGAGAGCAGGTGATGGCCACGGTTGTAGACCAGCGACTTGTCGTCGGACAGCCGGAACAGGCACCCGCGCGCAGTCCGGTCCACGCGCGGATCGAGCGGACGTGAATAGTCCTGCGCCATCATCTCCTCGGCGACGGCACGCGGATCCGGTCGGTCACGGAGATCGATGATGTCCGCCCAGTAATGCAGGCCGGGGTCGTACACGCCGACCAGACCGTCGTCGGTGTCGACGAACCGGAGCTGGGTGAACTGCGCCCGCTGCACCACCTCGCTGGTCGCGCGCACGAACAAGTCGGCGTCGATGGGACCGTCGATCTCGACGTACTGGGCGACGTTGATCGGCACATCGAGCGCCGCCTGCTGGGTGAACCACAGCGATCGCTGGGCGGCGCTGAGCGCGAAGGGCCGCGGAGAGTTCGGTGCCGCCGTCTCGGGATCGGGCGAGTTGTTCATGCGACGTCCCGGCGTTCGCACCTACGGCCGGAAAGACCCGGGCTCACGGCCCGGGCCGACCGTCTGATCCCCCCGGTCCCTGAACTGCCATGGTCGGCGCCGTGCTCAATAGGCCCGCTAGGCCCGCTCGCTGCGCCGAACGAAAGTGATCGCGCACGCCGCCACACCCCGACGTACACGAAAAAGACATGCGTCGGCCACGAGATCGAAACACGGGCGCCGTCGAATTCAACGCCTTGCCTCACCACTCACCATGTGCCGCCCTCTTGTCACGCCGCCCGCCGGTCGCGTCGTGAATTCTCACATCGACGCCTCACCGGGACGAACGGTCATTTCCCGACACCGTCATCACATCAGCCGCGTCGACCGAAACCGACGCGCGCCGAGCGGATGACAAGAGCCTATGGGACGGGTAGTCGGCTCACAACTCGGGGGCGAGCACCGTTGCGGGCATTATTCGGCACAGCGGGAATAGCATTTCCTGCGAGCTGGGTGGATCTGTCGATAACGCATTAATCAGCCCGGTGAATTCACGTTCACGGACCATCGTCGAAGTGTGGTGAAATGTCGCGGAATTGCACCCGAACAGCGAATGGCCCGAGAAACGAATACGACGACCTGTGACAACAGGCCGCCGCATTCGGATCAACTCCACGAGGAACGAGATCAGCCCCCGAAGACGTCGCGCAGCTGCTCGACCTCGGCGACACGCTCGGCGTGGGTCGGCGCGGTGGGCGAGGCGAGGATGCACGTGACGCCGGCCTCGCGGAACGCCGCGACGCGCTCGGCCACCTGGGCCTTGGAACCGATCAGCGACATCGACGTGACGAGGTCCTCGGGAACCGCGGCCGCGGCCTCCGCCTTCTTGCCGTCCAGGTAGAGGTCCTGGATCAGCTTCGCCTCGTCGACGTAGCCGTAACGGACGGCGAGCTGGTTGTAGAAGTTCTTGCCGCGCGCGCCCATCCCGCCGATGTACAGGGCGGCGTGATGACGCACGAGCTGCTTGGCGTTGTCGATCTGCTCGGCGTCGTCGGAGATGCGCGCGGTGGCCTGCACGACGATGCCCAGATCGCCCAGCGACGCATCCCGCTTGGCCTTGCCCGCCGCGAGCGACTCACCGAAGGCCGCGTCGATCTGCTCCGGGTGGAACAGGATCGGCTGCAGCTCGTCGAACATCTCGGCGGCGAGTTCGATGTTCTTGGGGCCGATGGCGGCGAGGAGCAGCGGGATGTTGTCCCGCACCGGGTGGTTGATGATCTTCAGCGGCTTGCCCAGCCCCGAACCGCCGTGCTCCTCGTCGAGCGGCAGCGTGTAGTGCTTGCCCTGGTAGTTCAGCTTCTCGCGGCGCCAGACCATCCGGCAGATCTCCGCGTGCTCGCGGGCGCGACCCAGCGGATAGTCGTACTTGACCCCGTGGAATCCCTCGATCACCTGCGGACCCGACGCGCCGATACCGAGCACCGCCCGGCCGCCGCTGATGTAGTCGAGGCCGGCCGCGGTCATCGCCAGGTTGGTGGGCGTACGCGAGTACATCGGGAGGATCGCGGTCTGCAGTTCCATCGTCTCGGTCTTGGCCGCGATGTAGCCGAGCTGGGAGACGGCGTCGAAGCTGTAGGCCTCCGGGACCGCGATGCGCTGCACGCCCGCCGCTTCGAAGTCCGCGAGGTTGTTGATGGTCTCGCGGAAGTCCCCCGCGTAGTTGATCGGCATGCCCAGCTTCATCGATGTCATGCCGTCGGATTCTTCCACAGGGACGCCCGGTTTCCGAGAGTCTGTTGAACGTCCGATAGGTAGGCCCCGCCCGGGTCCCGTTCGGCGGAACTGTGCCGGGATTTTAGGAAAATGGGGGCGGTAGGTCCCACAATCATCACCATGAGCGGCGAGATGCTGATCCTGGTGCTGTTGGTGATCACAGCCCTCGGCTTCGATTTCACCAACGGCTTCCACGACACCGGCAACGCCATGGCGACGTCGATCGCCACCGGCGCTCTCAAGCCGAAGGTCGCGGTCGGGCTGTCGGCGGTGCTCAACCTGGTCGGCGCCTTCCTGTCCGTGGAGGTCGCCGCGACCATCACCAAGGACGTGCTGGAGATCCAGCAGACATCCGGCCCCGACGCCGGCGAGCTGGTGGCCGGCCTGTCGGCGACGACGGCACTGCTCATCATCTTCGCCGGGCTCATCGGCGGCATCCTGTGGAATCTCTTCACCTGGCTGTTCGGGCTGCCCTCGAGTTCGTCCCACGCCCTGTTCGGCGGACTGATCGGTTCGGGGCTGGCCGCGATCGGGGTCAGCGGCATCAACTGGTCCGGGATCACCTCCAAGATCCTGATCCCCGCGCTCTTCGCTCCCGTCATCGCATGTCTGGTCGCAGGCTGCGGCACCTGGCTGGTCTTCGCGATCACCCGCCGGATCGCCGACCGGGAGAAGGAGACCGGCTTCCGCTACGGACAGGTCGCCACCGCATCGCTCGTCTCGCTGGCCCACGGCACCGGTGACGCCCAGAAGACGATGGGCGTCATCGCCATGGCGCTGATCGCGACCGGGCACCTCGAGGCGTCCAGCGTCAGCCACGGCCTCCCGTTCTGGGTGGTCCTCAGCTGCGCGGCCGCCATCGCGATCGGCACGTATCTCGGTGGCTGGCGGATCATCCGCACCCTCGGCAAGGGTCTCGTGGAGATCACCTCGCCGCAGGGCATGGCCGCCGAGGCCTCGTCGGCCGCCATCATCCTCACCTCGAGCGCGGCGGGTATGGCGCTGTCGACCACACAGGTGGCCACGGGCTCGATCCTGGGCTCGGGGGTGGGCCGCAAGGGCGCCCAGGTCCGCTGGTCGGTCGCCGGCCGGATGGCCGTCGCCTGGGTGACCACCCTGCCGGCCGCCGGCGCGGTCGGCGCCGCCTGCTACTTCATCGCGCACCTCTTCGGCGACGTCACCGGCGCGCTCATCATCTTCGCGGTGCTGGTCGCGGCGTCGGGCTACATGTACTGGCGCGCGCAGGAGAACAAGGTCGACCACGAGAACGTCAACGACGCCTGGGAGGGCGACGCCCGCGTCGGCGAGGAGTGGGAGGAGGCGGTCGCGACCGAGGAGAACGACACCAGCCTCCCGCTACCCCCGGTCATCCCGGCCGAGATCATTGTCCAGCACGACCCGGAGAGGAGCTCCTGAGAGTGGACACCTTCGAGGCCATCGGCAAAGTACTCGTCGTCGGACTGGCGTTCGGGGCAGGCCTACCCGCTCTGTTCGCCATCGGACTGCGGGTGCAGTCCGTCGCCAACGGTGCCGTCGACGCCGACGGGACCACCTCCGGCCCGCATCCTGCGCTGAAGCCCCTGGCGTATGTGATCTTTGCCATCGTCATCCTGGTGATCGTCGTCGGGATCCTCTGGATCACCCGGCAGACGATCTACTACTACACCGGAATCAAGCTCTTCCCGTTCGGCTACAAGTGATCGTCCCCGCTTCTGATCGGAGACACGCCGTGGACCGCCCGACGCTTCTGCAGAAGGTCGTGGAGTGGTTGCGCGCCGGATACCCCGACGGCGTCCCGCACAACGACTACATCCCGCTCGTCGCGCTGCTACGACGACAACTGACCGACGACGAGGTGACCCAGGTGTCGGCCGAGCTCGTCCGCGAGTCGCCGCCGCCACCCGAGCCGATCTCCCGGATCGACACCGCAGTGAAGATCACCCACTACACCCGTGACCTGCCCCACGAGGACGACATCTCGCGGGTGCGTGCACACCTCATCTCCCGCGGATGGCCGTTCAGCGACGACCCCGACGGGGACGATCCAGACAGCGCCGATCCCGACGGGAACGATCCGACCGACGGGGATCCGTCCTGAGAACACTGCGCCCGCTTCTGCTGCCCGCCACGCCGGCGGTCCTCGACCGGGTGGACGACCTGCGTGCCGTCCTCGACGGCTCGACGGCCGTGCTGCCCGTGCCCGACGACGCCCGCGCCGCGGCCGAACTCGGTTCCGCGCTGGACGTAGGGGCTCCGATCGACGACCGGGTGTCCCTGGTCGTCTCGACGTCGGGGTCGACGGGCACGCCGAAGGGTGCGCAGCACTCCCCCGCGACCCTCGCCGCGTCGTCGCGGGCCACTGCCGATCGCCTGGGGGGACACGGCAACTGGTTGCTGGCGCTCGCGCCCCATCACATCGCCGGCCTGCAGGTCATCCTCCGCGCGCTGACCGCCGGCCAGACCCCGGCGATCCTGGACTTACGTACCGGTTTCGATCCCGACGTGTACGCCCGTGCCGTGAGCGAGCTCGACGGTCCGCGGCGGTACACCTCGCTGGTTCCCACCCAGCTCGTCAAGGTCCTCGACCATCCCGGCGCGACGGCCGCCTCGCGTGCACTCGACGCGATCCTCGTCGGCGGGGCGGCGACTCCGAAGCCGTTGTGGGACAGAGCAGTCGCCGAGGGCCTCCCGGTTGTCGCGACGTACGGGATGAGCGAGACGGCCGGTGGTTGCGTCTACGACGGGCGGCCTCTCGACGGTGTCGTGGTCCGGATCGCCGACCCCGCGCCCGACGGCGTGGGCCGCGTCCTGCTCGGCGGCCCGGTCGTCGCCTCCGGATATCGCAATCTACCCGACCATCCGGCGTTCGCCGAGCCGGGCTGGTTTCGTACCGACGACCTCGGGGTCGTCGACGACGCCGGGCTGCTCAGCATCGTCGGCCGCGCCGACGAGGCCATCTCGACCGGCGGGCTGACCGTGGTACCGCAGGTCGTCGAGGCCGTGATCGCCGACGACGCGGCGGTCGCCGAATGCGTCGTCGTCGGGCTCCCCGACGACCGGCTCGGCGAGGTGGTGACCGCGTTCATCGTGGTCCGTCCCGGAGAACGCCTCGACGCCAACCGCATTCGCGGATCGGTCACCGACCGGCTCGACCGCTACGCGGCACCCCGGCGGATCGTCGAACTCGACGCACTCCCCCTGCGCGGCCCCGGCAAGTACGACCGCCGCGCGCTGCGGACGCAATTCGGTTCGCAGATGTAGTGCGCCGTTGCCCATGGCGCCCCGTTCTGCGACACCTGCCCGCAGCCAACTCATGCGGCCGCGGCCAAAGCATGTCGAACCGACGACACCACGTACTCGGGACGATCCCGAAGGTCACCCCACGTGAAGTTCAGCACCGTCCAGCCGGCCGCGATGAGCGCGTTGCGTCGGGTCCGGTCCCGCTGAAAAGTCGCGGCATCGCGGTGGAACGCCAACCCGTCGATCTCCACCGCGACCATACGGTCGTCGAAAGCGAGGTCGATCTCGTATCCACAGCTCGGATGGTTCGCCTTCCAGCCCGAAAGACCGGCGTCCTGCAGGATCGTCACTGCGAGCCGCTCAGCGGCCGACCGCGCACCCGATTCCACCAGTGCGATCAGCGGACCCATGTCGGCCGCGCCGATGCATCCACGGCGACGCTCATATGCCTCGACGAGACGCTCTACCGTGGTACGCCGTTGCTGCAGCGCGGCATCAATGACCTCGACACCGCCTTCCACCGCTCCCTCCAACGCCGACAACGCGATCCCGGTGACCGGCAGCCCGTCCCGAGACAGCACGTCGGCGTCAGCCAGAGCCCGATTGAGGATCCGCACTCCCGTGACCGGGTTGCCGTGACGGCCACGCAGCGCGGTGACCGTCGGTGTCGGGGGCGGCGCGTCGACCATCCCGTGCCACCACGCAGCGGCGAGCCCCGACAACACCCCGTGCGCGCCCGCCGCCAGCGTCGCGATCCGTATCCGCGTGCGGTCGGTCTCTGGATGATCGGCGAGCCGGTAGACACGAGGATGCACGGCAACCCACTCACCCGCCCGCACCCGGCGCTGCACCGCCCACCGGTCGACGCCGTGCTCGCGGGCGTCGGCCGCGGTGATCACGCCATCGTGGCCGAGGGCCAGGGTCCGCAATTCCGCCGGAAGACGCACAGAACTCAGACGCAACTGCACCGCAACCGGTTCCATCGTCCGGCCGGTCACGCAGACGTAGTGTGTCGTCGCGCATGGCACCCCGTTATGCGACACCTGCCGGGCAGCCTGACACGATGAACTCCGTGGCTACCCCTTCGCAGTGGATTCAGGGCGCTCGTCCGCGCACGCTCCCCAACGCCATCGCGCCGGTCGTGGCCGGCGTCGGCGCGGCCCTGCACGCCGGCGACGTGACGTGGTGGAAGTCCGTACTCGCGCTCGCGGTGGCCGTCGCGTTCATCATCGGCGTGAACTTCGCCAACGACTACTCCGACGGTGTGCGCGGAACCGACGACGACCGCGTCGGCCCGATGCGCCTGGTCGGATCGGGTGTCGCCTCGCCGAAGGCCGTGAAGACCGCCGCGTTCCTGTGCTTCGGGATCGGCGCGGTCTGCGGGCTCGTACTCGCGATCGCGACCGCGTGGTGGCTCGTGCTGGTCGGGGCGATCTGCATCGCCGGCGCCTGGTTCTACACCGGCGGCAAGCGCCCCTACGGGTACGCCGGTTGGGGCGAGGTCGCGGTGTTCACCTTCTTCGGACTCGTCGCCGTCCTGGGCACCCAGTACGTCTCCTCGGGCCGCATCGACTGGGTCGGGCTGGCCTGCGCGGTCGGTGTCGGCGCGATCTCGAGCAGCGTGCTGGTGGTCAACAACCTGCGAGACATCCCCAGCGACACCGAGTCCGGCAAGATCACGCTCGCCGTGCGCCTCGGCGACGCCCGGACCCGGATCCTCTTCGCGGTGCTGCTCCTGACCCCGCTCGCGATGAGCGTGGTGCTGGCCTTCGCGACCCCATGGGCGCTGGTCGGGCTGGTGACGTTCCCGCTGCTGTGGCAGGCCTACACGCCGGTGAGGACGGGTGCGGCCGGCCCCGGTCTGATCCCGTCGATCGGTACCACCGGCAAGGCGATGCTCGCGTGGGCGGTCGTCACGGCGGTCACACTCGCACTGACCTGAGGCCGGCCGCTCCCGGGATCAGACCTGGGCCTCGACGTCGGGCAGGATCGCCACCACGGCCGCGCGGAGTTCGGGTGCGGTGGTGGCGGATTCGATCAGTGCCCGCGACGCGTCGTCGGCGGTGTCGATGATCCCGAGCAGCAGGTACTCGGCGCGCAGCCGTCGGTCGCCCCGTTCCCGCGCGATCTCCATGGCCCGGCCGAAGGCGTCCCGGGTATCGCTCGCGAAGCGCGGCCGGGAACCCCGGCCCCGCGGTCCGCGCCGGCCGCGTCCCGGCTCCCACGGCCCCTCCCCGGCGAACGGTCCGCCCGGACCGGGGCCGAAACCCTGGCCCCAGGGACCCGGGCCGAAGGCGCCCGGTCCGAAGGCGCCCGGACCGAAGGGACCCGGGCCGAAGCCCTCGGGACCGCAGTCGGGCCGGGGGCCGCGACCACGGCCGTGGCGGTGACCATGGTCCACTCGTCCTTCCCCGCGACGTCCGTCCCCACGTCTCCCGCGACCACGACCTCGGGGTCCGCGCTCGGCGCGCTCGCCCCACCCGTCGGACAGGTCCTCACCGAACCGCCCGCGCACCGCCTCGCGGACCTTGTCGAGGTCGATCCCGATCGTGCGCAGTGCTTCTCGGTCCCCCTCATAGCGTTCGCGGAACGACTCGTCGTCGGCGGTCTCCGCGGTGTCGGACCGATCCGCGTGCTCGTCATGGTACCGACGTACCGCCTCCCGGGCCGACGACAGCGTCAGGCCATGGTCGGCGAGCAGCGCGAACAGCGGGCTGCGGGCATTGCAGAGCATGCCCAGGATCAGGTGGTCGTTACCGAGTTGCCGGTGACCCAGGTCGCCGGCCTCCTGCGTGGCGAAAGCCAGCAGCATCTTGTCATCGCGACTGATTCGCTCAAACATCTGAATCTCCTTCTGGCCCGCTCGCACGGGCCTCACGTTGTGAGTGCTTCTGATGCACGGCCTGTCGGCTGATCTGCAGTACTTCTGCGATCGCCTGCCAGCTCCACCCGTTGGCACGGGCGTTGGCCACCTGCACGTCCTCGAGTCGGTCGGCCAGGGTGCGCAGTGCGCGTACCGCGGCCAGGCCCCTCGCCGGGTCGCCGCTCGCGGCGTCCCCGGCCAGCTCGGCGCTCGATGCGTCGGGTGCGGTGTCGGTGCTGTGGTCGTCGTGCATGATGTCAGGTTATGTTGACACGACTGCCTTGTCAATAATTGTTGACGAGCGGGGTGTGCGACATCTCGCCCGGTCGCGGGTTCGCAGACCGTACTACTCGTTCTGGATCGACTCGCTGATGTTCATCCGACCGGCACGGACCGCGGGTATGAACGCCCCGACCAGGCACAACGCGACCGCGATGGTCACGAAGAGCAGGGCCGACGGCCGCGGCGAGTAGAGCACGGTCAGCGACGTCGTGATGGTCAGGATCTGGTTGCTGAGCAGATGCATCGCAGCACCGAGGACGACGCCGACCACCGACCCGACCAGGGCGACCGCACCCGCCTCGGCGAGCACCGTGCGGGAGACGAACCTGCGCGAGGCGCCCATGGCCCGCAGGACGCCGAGCTCGCGCCGGCGTTCGAGAACCGACAGCAGCAGCGTGTTGAGGAGTGCGATCGCGGCCGCACCGGCGACGATCCACTGGATGGCGACCGCGAACGCGCCGGCCTGCTCGACGGTGGCCTGGGTCGCGGCGAGGGCCTCCGCGCCGCTGTAGACGCTGATCGGTTTGTTGCCCGTCGTCGGGACGTTCTGGACCAGCGCATCGAGGTCCCGGCGGACCTGAACCGGGTCGGCGTCGGGCGAGGTGATCACCTGCAGGTAGGTGTCACCGTCGCGATCGAACCAGTCGGCCAGCAACTCCTGCGACATGGCCGCCACCCCGGAATCGAGAGAGACGTAGTCGACCGTGTCACGCACCACCGTCTGCCGTGGGCCGTTGGGAGTCGCGAGTTCCACCGTGCTGCCGGTGTCCACGTCCAGCGCCCGCGCGAGGACATTCGACATCAGGATGCCGTCCCCGGCGAGCACGCTCGCCACCGCCTCCGGCGAGGCCTTGCGCATGAACGGAGCCCGCGAACCTGGCTCGAGCCCTTGCACATTCGCCTTGCTCTCGCCGATGTTCACCGCGGCCCACTGGCCACCGACCACCTCGGTGACGCCGGGAACCGCGGTGACGCGCTCGGCCACCGACGCCGGCAGGATCGGCCCCAGGGGCAGGGTCGCGGCCGACGTCGACGACACGTAGAAGTCCGGATCACCCAGCCCGTCGAGGGATTTCGACATCGAGGAGACCAGATTGTCCAGCGCGCCCGATGTCCCCATCCCGACCGCGATGGCCACCGCGACCGTCATCAACGTCGCCCACGCGCGCCGCGGGGCTCGCTCGGTGTTCACCGACGCGAGCTGCCCGGGACCGCCGAACCAGCGCGCCACCCGAACCACCGCCCAGGCCAACGGCTTCGACAGCGCGAAACACAGGAGCAGCGCGCCGACCAGATAGAAGACACCGGCGAGGATGGCCGGCCGGCCCGGCACCGTCGACACGATGACCCACGACGCGATGAGGCCGGCGACGCCGAGTACGGCGGCGACCACCACCGCGGGACCACGCCGGGACGCGGAGTCCGACACCTCCACGGGAGCCATCGCCTCCACCGGCGAGACCGCGAACACCGCCCGCGCCGCCAGCGTCGTCGCCGCGACACACGCCACCACGCAGGCGATCACCGCGGCCGCGGGCGCATAGGCCGGCAGGTGGTAGTTGATGACGGTGCCGACCGAGTCGGCCGGTGGTTCGGGCAGGCTGCCGATCACGGCCCGCCCGGCCAGGATCCCGAGCGGGATGCCGAGCGCGCCGCCGACCAGACCCATCAACGCGGCCTCGCCGAGCATGTCACCGACGAGGTGGGACCGCTTGGCGCCCAACGCACGGATCATCGCGAGCGACCTGCGCCGCGAGGCCACCGCCATGTTCATCGTGTTGAACACCAGGAAGGCGGCGATCACCAGCGACACCAGCGACACCAGCAGGGTCGCGTCGCGGGTCACCGAACTGGCTACCTCGGCCTGTTTGGCGCGGAAGTCCGGGTCGACCACCACCGCGCGGCCGTCTACGATGCCCTTCACCTGCGCGCGAACCGCGGACACGTCGGCGCCCGGTTCGGTCACGACGAGGATCGAGTCGAGGCGGCCCTCGAGTCCGACGAGCCGTTGCGCGAGGTCGACATAGGCGAAGACGAAGCGGCCGTTGTTGAGGCCCGCGGCCTGCGCGTTGCCGAGGACTTCGAGGACCTCTACGTCGATCCCGTTGACCGACAGGCGGTCTCCGCGCTCGAGCCCGAGACCCGGACCGACGAACACGCCGGTGCGCAGGCGATCGAGATCGACGGTCGCCGACTGCGGACCACCCGCCTGCTCCTGCTGCACGGCGGCTCGCAGACTGCCCGACAGCTGGGTGACGCGCTGGTCGGAGCCGAGCAGCGGCACGGCCGAACCTTCGACGACGACCGACCCGCGGATCATCGGCACGACGGCCGCCGCCGCATCGACGTCGCGACGGATCTCGCCGGCCAGGGACTCGTCGACCCCGGTGTCGGTGATGCCCGCGACCTCGATGTCGGCGACACCCGACACCGCGTTGTTGAACTCGCGCACCGATTCCGACGCCGACCCGTAGGTCCCGAGTACCGCGATCAGCAACGCCGACGACACGACCACCACCGCCAGCGACGTGAGCAGGCGCAACCGATGGGTACGGATCTCGCGCAGATTCAGCAGCCGGATGCGCGTGAGACCGGCGAGCAGGGCTTCGACACGGGTCGTCGCTACGCTCCTCCCCTGCTCAGCCGACAGGGGGGCGCGAGTACCCCGGCTCGGCACTAGGCGATCTTCCCGTCGCGGACCGTGATGGTGGTGTCGGCGACCGCGGCGGCCTTCGGATCGTGGGTCACCATCACCACCAGCCGGTCGGGCGTGTCGTGGGCGACCTCCGAGAGCAGTTCGAGTACCGACTCACCCGTCTTGGAGTCCAGATTCCCGGTCGGTTCGTCGGCGAGCAGGATCGTCGGGTCCATGATGAGCGAGCGGGCGATCGCGACGCGCTGCATCTGGCCGCCGGACAGCTCCGACGGCCGATGATCGACCCGGTCGCCGAGTCCGACCCGCCGAAGCAGTTCCACCGCACGGGGTTTCGCCTTGCGCAGGGACTGGTTGTCCAGGAGGCGCGGTAGTGCGACGTTCTCCCACGCCGACATCGTCGGGACGAGATTGAAGAATTGGAAGATGAATCCGACGCGATTGCGCCGGAATTCGGAGGCGGCGGTGTCGTCGAGCGCGCCGAGATCGACCCCGTCGATGCTGATCCGCCCGGACGTCGGGGTGTCGAGAGCCCCGAGCACGTGCAGCAGGGTGCTCTTGCCTGCTCCCGACGGACCGACCACCGACACGAACTGCCCGCCGTCGATCGAGAGGTTCAGACCGTCCAGGGCGCGGACCCGTTCGTCGCCCATCTGGTACTCGCGCACCAGATCGACCGCCTCCACCAGGGCACTTCCGGTGCCGGGCGTCCGCCCGGGTTCCATCGACACTCCCGGATCGTAACCCACCGGTGGTATCCGGCCCGGGTCTCAGGCGGTCCAGCGACCGGTGGCGAGGAACTCGTCGAGCACCGTCTCGGCGGGGCCGAGGTCGAACGAGCCGGCGGCCAGCCAGTCGTCGTCGAAATAGGTGGTCGCGTACCGATCCCCCGAGTCACAGAGCAACGTGACGATGCTGCCGGGCGTCCGCGCGGCGACCATCTCGGCGACGAGCGAGAAGGCCCCCCACATGTTGGTGCCGGTGGACCCGCCCACGCGGCGGCCGAGGAGATCGCTCACGCGGCGCGCGGTCGCGATAGACGCCTCGTCGGGCACGCCGATCATGCGGTCGATGACCTGTGAGATGAACGACGGCTCGACCCGCGGGCGGCCGATCCCCTCGATACGGGAGCCGGTCTCGGCGGTCAGCGTCCCGTCCGCCGACTCGTACGCGGGCAAGAACACCGAGTTCTCCGGGTCGACGACCGCCAGCCAGGTGTCGTGGCGCCGGTATCGCACGTATCGCCCCAGGGTCGCCGACGTACCACCCGTACCGGCCCCGACGACGATCCACGTGGGTATCGGATGGTCTTCCTCGGCCAGCTGCGCGAAGATCGACTCGGCGATGTTGTTGTTGCCGCGCCAGTCGGTCGCGCGTTCGGCCATCGTGAACTGGTCGATGAAATGGCCGCCGAGCTCGGCCTCGAGACGCAGCGCCTCGGCGTAGACCTCGCCGGGGTGATCGACGAAATGACACCGCCCGCCGTGGCGTTCGATCAGCGCCGTCTTGGCCGGGGACGTGCTCTTGGCCATCACCGCGATGAACGGGACGCCGATCAGCTCGGCGAAGTAGGCCTCGCTCACCGCCGTCGACCCCGACGACGCCTCGATGACCGGTGTGCCCTCGACGACCCACCCGTTGCACAGGGCGTAGAGGAACAGTGAACGCGCCAGCCGGTGCTTCAACGATCCAGTCGGGTGGGTCGACTCGTCCTTGACGTAGAGGTCCACACCGACCTCGCGAGCCCCGAGCCCGTCGAGTGGATCCCCGCCTGGTCCGTTGCCGGCGGGTTCGGTCCAGCGCGACCACGCGGGCAGTGCGACGCGCAGCAGGTGGGTGTCGGCACTGCGTCGGCCGTCGGCCTCGATGAGGCGGATGGCGTTCTGGGTCCAGGCGCGGTCGGCGCGACGGTCGACGAGCCGCGTCGGCTTCACTTCTCGCCGCGGAGCCGTGCCTGCAGATCGTCGTGCTTGGACCGGCGACCGGCCTCCAGGGCCGCGATCTCGCTGTTGACCTTCAGGCGCAGCGTCTTGAACAGAACCATGCCGAGCGGGAGTGCGATCAGCACACCGAACACCGCCGCGACGAGGAACGGCACCTCGACGTCGACGAGGCGTCCGCCGACCATGATGATCACGACCACCGCGGCGACGAGCAGCAGCCGCGCGAACGTGTAGGCGAACAGGGCAACCGCCAGGGTCATCGGGCGTCCACCGGCCTGCGGCGCGGTGTCCGCGGCGGTCGTCTGGCGGGCGGCGTCGCCGGGCGCGGCCTTCTCGCCGGGGGCGGGTTTGCCGGGGGCCGGTGTGCCGGGGACGGGGGTGGGGTCGTGCGGTTCACTCACCCCTCCAGCCTACTGGGCGGTCCTCACGCTCCCGCAGGTCGCAGGGCTTTGCACGCTCTTTACCTCCCGCTGACGGTTCGAGTACCTGGGCGATTTGCGTGTATTCATGAAGAACTCGTCCACCACGTGCAGAGCCGCTTCGCCACCTCCGGCGCGCCGACCGAGCACTCCACCACGCAGGGGGAACCATGACCAGCATCGAGACAGCACCGCCCGCGACCTACATCACGCCTGGACTCGCCAGCCAGCACACGCTGACCCCCGGCCAGGTCGCCGCGATGTTCAACGTCAATCCGAAGACGGTCGCCCGCTGGGCGAGCTCGGGCATCCTCGGCTCGATCCGCACCCCGGGGGGCCATCGGCGCTTCCGCGAGGAAGACGTCGTCGCCCTGCTCAACCGTCGCACGCACTGACCCGCGTCGGGCCCTCCCCTGTCGCCGGCGGCCCGACCAGCCGGCCGGGACTCATCCGATCGGCCGAGATGTGCGGGTCCGGCCCGCGTTCACCCTGGCCTCTGAGGCATCTCACGTACGCTGGACTGCGGGAGGTTGTCATGATCTATCTGTTCGCCGTTCTGGGTCTTCTCGCCATCGGTTTCCTCATGTGGCGCGCCTTCGGACCCCATGCCGACGAGTCCGGCGACACCCCCTCGTCCGGCCCTCGTCGCGCCCGGCCGCGCGGCCCGCTCGGTCCCGACGACGACCCCGATTTCCTCCGCGACCTGGACAATCGCACCCGCGGTACCAACGGCACCGACGGTGACGAGATCTGAGGCGTGGGGCCCGGCAGAAAAGCTGAGACCAGGTTCAGAACGTCTCTACGGAACATACCCAGGGGTAGGGTATCGTCCACTTCACCATCGATTCCACGATGGCTGATCCGAGAGAAGGCGCCGTTGAACCCGGGACGATCTCCGCGAGGGACGTCAACCGATGACGACCTGAGCTTCGCCGAGAAGATCGGTTATCTCTTCGAACACAGTCGTGACGAGAACGGCATCCGATATACCGGCAAGAAGATCGCCGAGAAGGCCAACCGGCTCGGCTACTCGCTGTCTGACGCGTACATCTCCCAGCTACGCACCGGCAAGGCCCGGACGCCGTCGTTCCGTACGGTCGAAGCCATCGCCCGCGCCTTCGACGTCAGCGTGACCTACTTCCTGTCCAACCCCGACGAGGATCTCGAACGCGTTCGGCAACAACAGAATTACGTCGAGATGCTCCAGGTGACCGGCAGCCATCTGTCCGGGATCGACATGGGTTCGCTGTGCCCGGACACGATCGACGCGCTCATCGACCTGCTCAAGCTGGTCAAGGCGCAGGCGCTCGCCAAGAAGGCCGAGGAGAACTCCCCGAGCGAGGCTTCCAGCTGACGCCTGCCGCTCACAGACCTGCGTAGGAGTGCAGGCCGGAGACGACCAGGTTGATGATGAACAGGTTGAACAGCATCGCCACGAATCCGGCGACGTTGATCCAGGCCGCGGCATTGCTGCGCCAGCCCGCCGTCGCTCGTGCGTGCAGGTAGGCCGCGTAGATCACCCAGGCGATGAAGGACACCGTCTCCTTGGGATCCCAGCCCCAGAACCGGCCCCACGCCGCCTCGGCCCAGATGGCACCGCAGATGACGCCGAGACCGAACAGCGGGAAGCCGATCACGACGCACTTGTAGGCCAGGCGATCGAGCTGATCGGCCGACGGCAGGTGCTCGACGATGCGGCGGACCGAGCCGGCGAAGCCCGGGCGGCTCGCGGCCGCGGCGGAACCGTCGGGCGAGGTCGCCGCCCAGCGCATCTTGACCAGGTAGAGGATGCTCGCGACGCCCGAGACCAGCAGAATGCCCGAGGACACCGAGATGATCGACACGTGCACGGCGAGCCAGTAGGACTTCAGCGCGGGGACGACCGGCGCGGCCTGGGTGTAGAGCCAGCGGCCGGCGATGAACATCAGCAGGATGACGGGGAGCAGCACGAAGGAGAGCAGCGGACGGTGTTCGCGCTTGCGCAGGATGATCAGTCCCGCGAGCACGCCCGCGGCGCACGTCATCGAGATGAACTCGTACATGTTGCCCCAGGGCGCGCGTTCGGTCGCGATCCCGCGGAGCACGATCGAACCGAGGTGGGCGGCGAGTCCGACGACGACGACCGGCAGCGCCATGTTGCCGAGCTTCTCGCCGAGAGTCCGACGCGAGGACTCGTCGACACGACCGGGCACTCGCGCCTCGGTCCCGCCGGCACCGGCGTTGACCAGCTGCTTCTGCTCGAGACGGCGGCCGCGGACGGCCGCGAGCGCACCCAGGAACAGGATGACCGCGACGACATAGACCGTCATGGCGGTGCCATACAGCAGGTCCGAGTACCGCGCGAGTGTCTCGTCGATCGGCATCGCCGGTGCTTCGGTGTTCATGTGCTTCCTTTCGCCGGCTGCTAGAGCCGCCGGGTCGTCCGCCGCGAGGCGGGTGCGCCGGCGTCGTCGGCCACGAGATCGGCCGCCTGCTCGTCGAAGCCCTCACCCCATCCGGCCTGATCGGTGCGTGCCAGGCCGGCAATCTCTACTACAGTACGTCGTTGCCCGTTCTCGTGACCATCAGCGCCCCGGTCACCGCCGTCGGATTGCGCGCTCGCGACCGGCACCGGGACCAGCCGGGCCCAGATGCGCCGGCGGCGGATCAGCAGCGACACCAGCAGACCACCGAGCATCACGATCGCGCTGACCAGCACCCAGACCTGGGCGGGATCGTGCGAGACCTGCACCGACACCCACCGGTCGTAGCCGTCGAAGGTCACCGTCGTGCCGTCGGCCAGGGTGTGGCTCTGGCCGACCCCGAGGTTGACCTGCGACTGGCGCTGGAGGCGGCCCTGTTCGATGAGGTCCTGGTCGAGCGAGTACACGTTCTGCGCCTTGCCGGTGTCGAGACCGGTGTCGCCCTTGAAGATCCGGATGGCGACGAAGGGGTCGTCGGGTTCCGGCGACGCCGAGGTCAACAGCGAGCCGTGGAACGACGCGGTCGGCGCGAACAGGCCCTCCAGGGCGATCTGGTTCTTGCGACGGTCGTCGGCGTCGGGGTAGAGGCCGGCCGGGGTGTCGAAGCGCGCGGCGCCCGACGAGAGCATCGTCTGGAGCTCATCCGGCACGAACAGGGTCGTCTGCGTGCGCTTCTCCCCGTTGGGGAAGGTCACGGTGAACCTCGGCGCGAAGCCGTTGCCGAGGACGTAGACCCGATCGCCGGCGACGCGCAACGGTTCGTTGACCCGGACCGAGGCGGTCTCCCAGCCGGCGGGATCGCCGAGGTTGCCGACGCCGCCGTCGCTGCCCGCGGCGTACCGGATGGTGGCGTCGTACATGTCGGGCTGGCCGCTGGGCAGGAAGGTCGCCGAGAAGTCGTCGACGCGGAAACAGAACGGTGAGAGGTCGGTGCCGTCGACCAGGTTGCCGGCGCGGAACGAGTCGTAGATGGCGGTCGAGGTGTTGCACACGCCCTGCTCGCCGTCGGCGACGAGACTGCGGGTGCCCTCGTAGCCGTACATCTTGCCCACCGCGATCGACACCAGGAGCGCCAGCAGGGCGAAGTGGAAGACCAGGTTGCCGAACTCGCGGAGGTATCCCTTCTCCGCGGAGACCTCGACGCATCCGTCCGGGTACGCCGCACTCGGCTCGCGGACGACGACCTCGCGACGCCAGCCGCGCAACCGCCCCTCGATCCGGCGGGCGATCGTTTCCGGGTCGCCGTCGACGGTGTGCGTGACGTGCCGCGGCAGACGGGACAGGTTGCGGGGTGCGGCAACGGGTTTCGCGCGCAGGCTGTGGAAGTGTTCGACCATCCGCGGCGTCAGACAGCCGACGAGGGAGATGAACAGCAGCACGTAGATCGCGGTGAACCAGGCGCTGGAGAAGACGTCGAACAGCTGCAGCCGGTCCATCCAGACGCCGAGCTGACCGCGGTCGGCGATGTACTCCAGGGTCTTCTGCTCGTTGAGCTCGCGCTGCGGGAGCAGCGCACCGGGGATCGCGGCGAGCGCGAGCAGGAACAGCAGGATCAGCGCGGTCCGCATCGAGGTCAGCGACCGCCACAGGTTGCGGACCGGCCACAGCACCCGGCGACGCGCCCAATGGGGCTTGCGGGCCGGCTCGGGGGTGTGCACCTGCGGGCGGTCGGTGAGATCGGTCATGGGTCCAGCGCTCAGATCGGTAGTTGGGTGTCGGTGACGAAGCGGACCTGGACCCACACGATGAACTGGTCCCACCAGCCGGTCAGCAGGGCCACGCCGACCCCGATCAGCAGGACGCCACCGATCACCTGGATCGTGCGGGCGTTCCGGCGGAGCCAGCCGAGACTGCGCAGGGCCCACGCCGAGGAGAACGCCAGGATCACGAAGGGCAGGCCCAGTCCCAGGCAGTACGCGACGATGAGGGTCACACCCTTGGCCGCCGTCGACCCCTCGGTCCCGCTGACGGTGGCGATCACCGCGGCGAGGGTCGGTCCCAGGCACGGCGTCCACCCGAGCGCGAAGACCGCACCGAGCAGCGGCGCGCCGACGATGTTGGAGACCCGACGCGGTTCGAAGCGGACCTCACGCTGCAACGCGGGGATGAGACCGATGAACACCAGGCCCATCGCGATGGTGACGACCCCGCCGATGCGTTGCAGCAGTTCACGATTCAGCACGAAGGTACTGGTCACGCCGAGGACGGTCGCGGTGGCGGCGACGAAGACGACGGTGAAGCCGAGGACGAACAGGCCGGCGGCGAGCGCGACCCGCGACCGGCCGCTCTTGGCCTGTTCGCCGACCTTCACCGCGGGCGCCTCCGCCCCGACGAGACCGGCCAGATAGGACAGGTAACCCGGGACCAGCGGCACGACGCACGGCGACGCGAACGAGACGAGCCCCGCGAGCAGGCATGCCGCGAAGGCGAGCAGGATCGGTCCGCTGGACACGGTGTCGGCGAACGTGTCGCCGATCGACGAGGCGAGGATCGTGGTCGAGCCGTTCATCACACCGGGCCCGCCGGTTCGGCCGCGACGCGCTGGACGACCTCGTCGAGCTCGGCGTCCGAGACCGCCTTCAGGAACACCGCCGCCGGGCGGTGCTCCCGATCGAGCACGATCGTCGTCGGCACCACCGAGGTGGGCGTCGTCAGCGCGGCGAGCGACATCCCCGGGAAGTCGTAGATCGAGGGATACCCGACCTTGCGGTCGATCATGAAGTCCTTCGCGGACTCCCGGTCGTCGCGCAGGTTGATGCCGAGGAACTCCACGCCGTCGGCACGGTAGCGCTCGTAGACGCGCTCGAGGTCATCGGCCTCGCCACGGCAGGGCCCGCACCACGATCCCCAGACGTTGATGACGAGGGCTTTGCCGGCGAACGGAGGATCGGACAGGGACAGCTCCTGCCCGGTCATCAGATCCTCGCCGGTGACGTCGGCGATCGGCTTGCGATCCTCGGGCGCATAGGTGATGACGGTCTGCCCGCCCGGCGAGACGAACTGGAAGGTGTTCCCCTGCGCGACCGCGTCGTCGCCGGTGCTGCAGCCGGCGATCAGCATGATCAGGGCCGACAACACCGCCGGCAGGAGGAACTTGCGCACTGGGTCAGACCTTCGGTTTCACGCACCGGTGGCCAGCGGGTCGGAGGACCCGGCCGGTTCGGAGTAGATGATGTCGACGAGGGCGTCGTCGTCGTAGATGAGGCTGGTCAGCGAGGCCAGCGAGCACTGGCGACGACGCGGGTCGTGCCAGAGGCGCTGACCTTCGAGGAACCGGCGCAGCGTGTACACGGGCAGCTGATGGCTGACGCAGACGGCTTCGTGACCGCGGGCGGCGTCGCGGGCCTTGTTGGCCGCGGCCAGCATGCGGTGCGCGAGCTGGATGTAGGGCTCGCCCCAGGAGGGGGTGAACGGGTCCCGCAGTTTCGGCCAGTGCCGCGGCTTGCTCAGCGCGCCGTCGCCGACCGAGACCTTGAGGCCCTCGAAGACGTTCTCGGCCTCGATGAGGTCGTCGTTGGTCAGGATCGGGATGCCGTGCGCGGCGGCGATCGGCGTGGCCGTCTCCTGCGCGCGTTGCAGCGGCGAGGCGAACACGGCCCGGACGTCGTGGTCGGCGAGTGTGTCGGCGACCTTGCGCGCCTGCGCCTGGCCGTCGGCGGAGAGCCGGAAACCGGGCAGACGGCCGTAGAGGATGCCGTCGGGGTTGTCGACCTCTCCGTGGCGCATCATGTGGACGATCGTGTGCATCAGGCGTTGTCCCCCGGTGTGGCTGCGGTCGCGGCCGCCTGCGCTGCCGCGGGCAGCGCATCGGCGATCTGCGAGAAAGCATCCTCGTCGAGCGCCGCGGACACAAACCAGGCCTCGTAGGCGCTCGGCGGTGCGTAGACGCCGCGCTCGAGCAGAGCGTGGAAGAACGGCGCAAACCGCCAGGTCTCCGTGGCGGAGACACCGGCGTAATCGACGATCGGCGTCTCCGGATCGGTAGTGAAGAACACACTCAGCAGGCTGCCGGCCTTCTGCACGCGGTGGGCCACCCCGGCCGCGGAGAGGGCCTCGTGCAGCATCGTCGCGAGCCGGTCGGCGTTGGCGTCGAGGGTGCGGTAGACCTCGACGTCGGCGTGCCGCAGGGTCGCGAGTCCGGCGGCGACGGCGACGGGGTTCCCCGACAGCGTGCCCGCCTGGTACACCGGCCCGGTCGGTGCGAGTCGTTCCATGACATCCGCGCGCCCACCGAACGCCGCGGCGGGCAGTCCCCCGCTCATCACCTTGCCGAAGGTGTAGAGGTCGCCGGCCACACCCTCGAGCCCGTACCAACCGCTCGGGCTCACACGGAAGCCGGTCATGACCTCGTCCATGATGAGCAGCGCGCCGTGGCGCCGGGTGAGGTCACGCAGTCCGGCGTTGAAACCCTCCACCGGGGCGACCGCGCCCATGTTCCCGGCCGCCGCCTCGGTGATCACGGCGGCGATGTCGTCGCCGAACTCGGCGAAGGCGTCGGCGACTGCGGTGAGGTCGTTGTAGGGCAGCACGAGGGTGTCGTGCGCCGACGCACCGGTCACACCTGGGCTCGTCGGCAGGCCGAGCGTGGCGACCCCGGAACCGGCCGCGGCCAACAGTGCGTCGACGTGACCGTGGTAGCAGCCGGCGAACTTGATGATCTTGGCGCGACCCGTGTACCCGCGGGCGAGGCGGATCGCCGACATGGTCGCCTCGGTGCCGGAGTTCACCAGCCGGACGCGCTCGACGGGGTCGACGCGGCCGATGATCTCCTCGGCGAGTTCGATCTCGCCCTCGGTGGGCGCACCGAAGGACAGCCCGCCGGTGGCCGCCTCACGAACTGCCTCGACGACGGCCGGGTGTGCGTGCCCCAGGATCATCGGACCCCACGAGCTGACGAGGTCGACGTAGTCGTTGCCATCGGCGTCGGTGAGCCGGCATCCAACCGCGGAGGCGATGAAGCGCGGGGTCCCGCCGACCGCGGAGAACGCGCGCACCGGGGAGTTGACGCCCCCCGGAATGGCCTGCGTCGCGCGGGTGAACAGCGCGGCCGAGGCAGCCGTTCCGGGAGCAGGCGTGGCAGCAGCGGAAGGGGTCACGGCCTACAGTGTTCCAAACGGCACCGGGTGACCCAAATCCCCGCTGGTCAGCGGGGTCGGCACGGCGTCGCAGCGGTGCGGGACTAGCCCGCGAGCGCCTTGCGAACCTGTTCGGCGATCGCCGCCTGCCCCTGCTCGTTGGGGTGCACCGCGCCGGGGCCCGAGGTGGTCATCGGCTCGATCCAGCGCTCGTCGCCGGCACACGCATCGTGCCCCTCGGACACCTGCGACATGTCGACGAATTCCACCCCTTCGTCCTCGGCCGCGCGCCGGCCATAGGTGTTCAGCGCCGTCTGCAGTTCGCGGATCATCGGCACGTCACCTTCGGCGAGCCGCATCTCGGGATAGCAGCTGACGGTCGGCGGGAGCAGCCACGGATAGCCCGCGAGCAGGATGCGGGCGTTCGGCGCCCGGTTTCGCACATCGCGCAGCGCCTGACGGACAGCCGGGTAGATGTCGGCCGCGACCGGGTCGATCAGCGATCGTCCGTAGCGATCGGTGCACGGCGCACCGGCGCGGTCGACGTCGGCGAGTTCGCTGCAGAGCCGGATCGCGCGGCCGTAGGTCTGTTCGTCGTTGCCGCCGATCATCAGCGTCACCACATCGGTGTCCTCGTCGAGGGCGTCGAGCTGAGGCGGCACGCCCTGGTGCTGCGACTCGCGGAAGTCACCGGTGTCGGCGCCCGCGCAGCTGACGTCGGTCAGGTCGAAGTCCTCTTCCTCGGCGACGATGTGCGCGTAGTTCCTCGACGACCGCTGACAGTAGATGGGCGAGTCCTCCTCGAGCGGGCTCACGCCGGTTCCGGCGCTGAAACTGTCGCCGAGGTTCACGTACTCCGTCGATTGGGCGGGTTTTTCCGTCGACTGGGCGGGCATTTCCGTCGACTGGGCGCCCGTTTGCGTCGACTGGGCGGGCGCTTGCGTCGACTGTGCATCCGTTTGCGTCGACTGGGCGCATCCGGCGAGAAGGGCACCGGCCGCAACGAGTCCGGTCAGGGTCCCCAACAGCCTTCGTTTCGCCACGACGCAATAGTCGCCCCCATCCCGACCACTCGCCAACATCGCAGCTCAGCGGGTCGATCGGAGTCCGGGAGTAGGGTTCGAACCGGCAGAACCGACATGTGAGGATGTGGCTTCGGATGAGTGGCGACAAGAACGTTCTCGACCCGCGGGGAGTGCTCGAAGCGGTGCCCACCGGTCTCTGGATCGACGGCCGGTCCACACCGGCGGCCGACGGCACCACCTTCGACGTTTATGACGCGGCCACCGAGGAGTCGCTCGTCTCGGTCGCCGACGCGGGGGTCGCCGACGCCCGTGCTGCGCTGGACTCCGCCGTCGCCGCTTCCGCGGACTGGGCGGCCACCGCACCACGCGAACGCGGCGAGATCCTCCGCCGGACCTTCGAACTGCTCACCGAACGCGCGGACGACATCGCGATGCTGATGACGCTCGAACTCGGCCGGGCCCTTCCCGACAGTCGCGCCGAGACCACCTACGGACTGGAGTTCCTGCGCTGGTTCGCCGAGGAGGCCGTCCGGATCGGGGGCCGGTTCACTCCGGCGCCGGCCGGAAACGGACGCATCCTGGTGGCACATCAGCCCGTCGGACCGTGCCTGGCCATCACGCCGTGGAACTTCCCGCTCGCGATGGGAACGCGCAAGATCGGTCCCGCGCTCGCGGCAGGCAACGTCATCATCGTCAAGCCGGCTCGCGAGACACCGTTGACGATGCTCGCCCTGGCCGAGGCCTTCGCCGAAGCCGGCCTCCCCCCGGGCGTTTTGTCCGTCCTGCCCACCACGTCGAGCGGCGAGGTGTCCTCGACGTTGATCACCGACGACCGGATTCGCAAGATCAGCTTCACCGGTTCGACGCCGGTGGGCCGCAGCCTGCTCGGCCAGGCCGCCGAGCGAGTGCAGCGCACCTCGATGGAACTCGGCGGCAACGCCCCCTTCCTCGTCTTCGACGACGCCGACATCGACGCCGCGGTCGAGGGCGCGTTCGCCGCCAAGATGCGCAACGGCGGTGAGGCGTGCACCGCGGCCAACCGCTTCCTGGTGCAGGCGGGGGTCGTCGAGGAGTTCACCGAGAAGCTCGTCGCGAAGATGTCGGAGGTCCGCATGGGGCCCGGCTACTCCGACGGGGTGACCCTGGGACCGCTGGTGAACGCCGATCAGCGGGACAAGGTCGCCGAGGCGGTCGAGCAGGCCGTCGCCGACGGCGCCCGGGTTCGGCTGGGCGGTGAACGACCGGAGGGACGCGGCTTCTTCTATCCGGCAACGGTTCTCGACAATGTGGACCCGTACGCCCCAGTGACGCGCGAAGAGATCTTCGGACCCGTCGCGGTGATCAGCACCTTCGACGACGAGTCCGCGGGCATCGAGGCCGCGAACTCGACCGAATACGGCCTGGCGTCGTACTTCTACAGCCGCGATCTCGAGCGCTGCATGCGGGTCGCCGAGCGCCTGGACTCGGGCATGGTCGGGGTGAATCGAGGCGTGATCTCCGATGCCGCTGCACCGTTCGGCGGGATCAAACAGTCCGGAATCGGGCGCGAGGGCGGCAGCGAGGGCATCGACGAGTACCTCTCGGTGAAGTACATCGCGCTCACTTGAGGATGTTACGTATGTGACTAGAGATGCAGGTGTTACCACTTTGATACCTGCACGGCCGTACTGATCCCTACACTCGGTCACCATGCGTCGTAGAACCCTCACGACCGCGGCTGCCGCGGCCGCGATCGCCACGGCCGCCTCGGTGGCCGTCGCCGTCGCACCGTCCGAGCCGGTCGCGAACGTCCAGAATGCCGCGATCAGTACCGATTTCGGCAGCGTGGACCTCGGCAGCTCCGAACTCGGCACCCCGAACAGCAACTTCCTCTGGCAGAGTCCGCCGACTCGCTACATCGTCGTCCTGGGTGCCAAGTTCGGTGTTCTCGGCCAGACCCCCGATGTCCTCAAGCGCAGGCTCGACGTCGCGGCCAACCTCGGCAAGAAGCACCCGTTCAACCGCATGATCGTCTCCGGCGGCGACACCCACTGGCTCCCGGTCACCGAAGCCCAGTTCATGAACCTCGGCCTCATCCGACGCGGAATCCCGATGTGGCAGATGGTCAATGAAGGGGCGTCGACCTCCACGGTGCAGAACGCCCAGAACACGGTGCGGATGCTCAAGCACATGGGCGCGAACGGCGCGATCATCGTGACCAACGGCTTCCACATGGAACGCGCGATGAAGAATTTCCGCGACGCGGCCCGGCAGCAGGGCGCCCGCATCGAGTTCCGGTCGGCGTACGCCTAGCACCTCACGGACACCCCTCCCGCGTCGCCAATTCCGTGCCGCTGATTCGATCCCATCAGCGGGACGGAAACGGCACCGCGGGAACGCAGTTCGCCCCGCCGGCCGAAGCCGACGGGGCGAGATCGTGATTCTCAACCAGCGGTGTGGGTGATCAGCGAAGCAGCGCGCGGCTCATGACGACGCGCTGGATCTGGTTGGTGCCCTCGTAGATCTGGGTGATCTTGGCGTCGCGCATCATGCGCTCGACCGGGAAGTCGCGGGTGTAGCCGGCGCCGCCGAACAGCTGGACGGCGTCGGTGGTGACCTCCATCGCGACGTCGGAGGCGAAGCACTTCGACGCCGAGGAGATGAACCCCAGGTTCTTCTCGCCGCGCTCGGCTCGGGCGGCCGAGGTGTAGACCATCAGGCGGGCGGCCTCGACCTTCATCGCCATGTCGGCGATCATGAACTCCACACCCTGGAACGAGCTGATCGGCTTGCCGAACTGCTTGCGGTCCTTGACATATGCGATCGCCTGGTCGAGTGCGCCCTGCGCGATTCCGACGGCCTGCGCGCCGATGGTGGGGCGGGTGTGGTCGAGGGTCTGCAGGGCGGTCTTGAAGCCGGTGCCCTCGTCGCCGATGATGCGGTCGAGCGGGATCGTGCAGTCCTCGAAGTACAGTTCCGCGGTCGGCGAACCCTTGATGCCGAGCTTCTTCTCCAGCGGTCCGACGGTGAAGCCGGGATCGTCCTTGTGGACCATGAACGCGGAGATGCCGTTGGCCTTCTTCTCCGGGTCGGTCACGGCCATGACGGTGTACCAGGACGACTTGCCGCCGTTGGTGATCCAGCACTTCGTGCCGTTCAGCACCCAGTTGTTGCCGTCCTTGCGGGCGCGGGTCTTCATGCCCGCGGCGTCGGAGCCGGCCTCGCGTTCACTCAGGGCATACGACGCCATCGCCTCGCCGGACGCGATGCCGGGCAGCACCTGCTGCTTGAGGTCGTCGGAGCCGTTGAGGATCAGGCCCATGGTGCCGAGCTTGTTGACGGCGGGGATGAGCGAGGACGACGCGTCGACACGGGCGACCTCTTCGATGACGATGCACGCCGCGATCGAGTCGCCGCCCTGACCGCCGAACTCCTCGGGTACGTGGATCGCGTTGAACCCCGATGCGACGAGGGCGTCGAGGGCCTCCTGGGGGAACCGGGAGTTCTCGTCGACGTCGGCGGCGTGGGGCTCGATCTCCTTCTCCGAGAGCGCCCGGATCGCCTCACGCAGGGCGATGTGCTCTTCCGGGAGCTCGAAGACGTTGAAGTCGGGATTTCCGTAACCCATGACAACTCCTCACGGCACCTGGAGTGCCTGTTCGTTCCCGGCACGCGTGTACCGGCAGATGTTGATCCCCAGTGCAGCACGGCACTGAGTGCCATGTCAACCGCGCGGGACCTCTCCCGGCCGATTGTCCCCGAATCCGCGGCGGTTGTCCCGCGACCGTTCGCGGGACTCAGCCCTCCCCCAGCTCCTCGGCCACGCGACGTGCGACTTCCGCCGGCGAGGTCCCCGTCGGATAGGTCACGACGGTGACCTGTCTGCCCGGAGTCGCATGCCGGTTCGACGCCTCTCCGGCCGGTCCGGCACCGAGTGCCACAGCTACCCGTTCGAGCTCCACGCGCAGGCGTTCCGGCGTGGCCTCGGCATCGCCGCGGATCATCTGCCGGAGCAGGAAGTTGTGGGTACCCGTGACCGCGGCGACGTAGGCGACGACGTGAACCGGCGACTCGTCGGGCAGCCGGGTGCGCAGGAACTCCTCGAACGCCCCCTGGTAGCGGTAGGTGGTCACCAGTTCCCGGTCTCGCAGTGCCGGCACCTCCTGCACCACCTGCGCCCGGCGCACCGCGAGTTCCCGATCGCGGACGAAGTGGCCGAAGACCAGTTCCGCGGCGGCACAGACGGCCAGCCACGGGTCATCGCGGTCGGCGGCGAGCCGAGCGCCGACCTGGGCGAGCAACGACTCGTGGTCGGCGAAGATCACGTCTTCCTTGGACCCGAACTGCCGGAAGAACGTGCGGCGGGACATGCCGGCCGCCGCCGCAAGTTGCTCGACGGTCGTCGACTCGTACCCGTGCTCACTGAACAGACGGATCGACTCGGCGACGACCCGCGTGCGGAACGCGGCCGGATCGGAGTCCGCGGCTGACATGGGTCAAGTATCACCACACCGCGGGCGACGTGGCCGTCGGACCGGCCCCGAGGAGGATGTTCGGCGCCGACCCGTCCACCGGATGGTGTTCCTTACTCGTCAGTAGCGAGCGCCACAAAAGCTAGGTCCGACGCCGATCCACTACGTACGGTGGAGCCATGGCAACCCCCACTTCGGCGAGTCCCGACGAACAGGCCCCTGCTGCGAAGACCCCTTCGACGACGGGTCCGACACCCATCGCCACCGAGCCGACCGTCGACGATCCGGTGACGCCGGCGTCGGTGTCCGCCGACGACGAGCTGTCCGCGGACGAGCGGGCCCTGCTGGTCGACAATCTGCGGTTCGTCCTCGACGGCCGCTGGCGCACGACGAGGGAGACGGTGCGCGAGAACTCGAATCGCGCGGACCTGCTGCCGGACCCGTCCCGGACACTCGACGAAGCCCGTGCGCACACCCTCGAGGTGATGCGCGAGCTCGCCTCTCAGGGCTTCGCCGCCGCCGGGTTCGCCGAAGACCACGGCGGCAGCGGTGACATCGGGGCGTCGATCACCGCCATCGAGATGCTCGGCTACGCGGACCTGTCGCTCATGGTGAAGGCGGGCGTGCAGTGGGGCCTCTTCGGTGGCGCCGTCGAGAACCTCGGCACCGCAAGGCATCACGAGAAGTACGTGCCCGGGATCATCGATCTGAGCGTTCTCGGTTGCTTCGCGATGACCGAGACCGGCCACGGCTCGAACGTCCAGGCCATCGAGACCACGGCCACCTACGACCGCGATGCCCGCGAGTTCGTGATCAACTCCCCCACCCCGTCGTCCCGCAAGGACTACATCGGCGGCGCCGCCGCACACGCCCGCTACGCCGCCGTGTTCGCGCAGCTCGTCACCGGCGGACCCGACGAGGAGGCCGAAGGGCGTGGGGTGCACTGCTTCGTGGTGCCCATCCGCGACGAGGACGGCAACGACCTGCCCGGTGTCACCACCAGTGACTGCGGATACAAGGGCGGACTCGCCGGCGTCGACAACGGCCGGATCATGTTCGACAACGTCCGGGTCCCCGCGGAGAACCTGCTGAACCGCTACGCCGACGTCGCCGCGGACGGCAGCTACAGCTCCCCCATCGAGAACACCAACCGCCGGTTCTTCACGATGCTCGGCACCCTGATCCGCGGCCGCGTGAGTGTGGCCGCGACTGCCGGTGCCGCCGGCCGCAAGGCGTTGGCCCTGGCTACCCGCTACGGCCTGATCCGCAAGCAGTTCGAGGCACCCGACGCCACCGACGAGATCACGGTGATGGACTACCTGGGCCATCAACGAAAGCTGCTGCCGCTCATCGCCAAGTCGTATGCGATCGGGTTCGCGCAGAACGAGATCGTCGCCGAACTCCACGAGGTGCAGTCGGTCGCCCCCGACGATTCCGACGCCGGACGTCAGCGCCAGCTCGAGGGACAGGCCGCCGGCCTGAAGGCCTACGCCACCTGGCACGCCTCCCACGCCATCAACGTCAGCCGCGAAGCCTGCGGCGGCGCAGGCTATCTCGACGAGAACCAGCTGTCGATCATGCGTGGCGACATCGACGTCTTCACCACCTTCGAGGGCGACAACACGATCATGACGCAGCTGATCGCCAAGGAGCTGCTGTCGGCGTATTCCGAAGACGTGCAGGGACTCTCGGCCGGCGGCTGGGTGCG
Organism: Gordonia sp. G4; assembly: GCF_057770005.1. NCBI lineage: Bacteria > Bacillati > Actinomycetota > Actinomycetes > Mycobacteriales > Gordoniaceae > Gordonia > Gordonia sp. G4. The sequence continues at coordinate 2,627,129 of NZ_CM173442.1, read as the reverse complement.
TTTCATCGCCGGCATGGCACGTGACGTGGTTGCCGAGAAGACCGCGGTCCGGCAGGTCGTGCAGACCCTGCTCGACGGCTCCGACGAGGACACCGAGAAGTCGGCCCTCACCGACCGCAGCACGCAGATCCGGCTGTTCCGCAATCGCGAGGATCACCTCGTCCGCACGTGTGCGCAACGTCTGCGCCGCGCACTCGACGACGACAACGACGCCTTCGAGGTGTTCAACAACGCGCAGGACCACCTGCTGAAGGTGGGACACGCACACATCGAGCGTGTCGTGCTCGAGGCCTTCGTCGAGGCGATCGAGAACTGCGATTCCCGTTCGGCGGCAGACCTTCTGGGCAAGGTGTGCGACCTGTTCGTCTATTCGGCGCTGGAGGACGACCTGTCCTGGTTCCTGATGCACCGGCACATCTCGGTGGAGCGCGCCAAGGCGATCCGCCGCGGCGTGAACGAGCTCTGCCTGGAGCTGCGCCCGCACGCACGGTCGCTGGTCGACGCGTTCGGCGTCCCCGAGGAGCTGCTGCGCGCACCCATGCTGCAGAACGGCTGACGCCTGCTCCACAGACCATCGCGGCCACCGTCGAGGAGACGGTGGCCGCGTTGCGTTCCGGGGCGGGTTTGAGCGTCAGGAGAGCGGGCATACTGCCGCCGACGCCGCTGCCGAGGCCCCGCTGCGGCGTGTGCCCGCCTCCCGATCCGGAAGGGGACTCATGTGAGTGCTCTGCCCGACCTCGTCACGACCCCGTTCCGCTGGCTCGCCGCCCTGCGGCACGCCCGGGTGTTCCACCCCGACGGTCTCCTCTGCGGGGGGCGAGCCGCACTGTCCGCCGATCACCCACTGCCCTTCCGCAGCGGTCCGGTGTCGGTACGGGTGTCGAAGGGGATCGGCACGCCCGGCGGACTGCCGGACATCGTCGGAGTGGCCATCCGGTTCCCGGCGGCCGACCCCGGCACGGTGGGCGGCGGGGGCGTCTCGTCGACGACCGATGCCACCGGTACCTGGGATCTCCTGCTCGCCGGCCCGGCCCCGCTGGCCGGCCGGGTACCGCTGCCGCTCCCGACGACGCACTGGGCCACCGCGGTGTCGAGCCTGACGCCCTACCGATACGACGGAGAGCTGTACTGGATCCGGGCCCGCATCCTCGAGCCGTCGGACTCCTCCGGGGTGTCGATCGAGGACCTGGCTGCTCGTCTGCGCCGGAACCAGCCGATCGTCATCGTCCTGGAAGCGGGTGCCCGACGGTTCGTGCCCGTGGTCCGGATCGAACTCGACCACGTCCTCACCGGACTCGACGTCGACTTCGACCCGATCCTGCACCGGCCCGAAGGCGTCGAGTTCGCGCCGTCGTGGCTGGGCGATCTACGACGCCGCGCCTACCGCGACAGCCGGGCGGGCCGTCACTCGGTCACGTCCTGATCCCCGGGGTCCCGGCCCGTGGTCGGGGTGCCCCTGGGCGGCAGACCCAGCCGGACCGCCTCGTGCGCCTGCGTGAGTTCGCTGCGCAACCGTTCGACGTCCCGGGCCCATGCCTGGGCGAGTGTCCCCGAGGTCAGCTTCACGCCGATACCCTTGCGGCGCCTGGGTACTCCGTGCAGCTCGCCGAGCGCGGACGAACTCTCCCAGTCCTCCGGGGTGTGACCGTGGTTGGGCGGGAAGATCTTCTCGATGTCGGCGAGCGGGGTCGTGACGGCGCCCTGCCGGAGGGTGGTCTCGGTGAGTTCGACACTGACATGGCGACGCGCCGCGGACACCTGCACGACCGAGAACCCGAGGAGGAGCACGAAGAAGATCGCCAGCACCGGCCAGTGCACCTGACCGGGTCCGGCGATCTCCAGGGCCAGGACAGCACCGACCAGGATCGGACCGATGACGACGACCCACCAACTGCCCCCGGATTCGGCGAACAAGATCTCCCCCGCCGGTTCCACGGGGTCCGCCACATCGGGTTCCGGGGCGTCGGGTTCCGGGGGTTCGGGCTCGGAGGCGGGCGGATCGGAGGTCACGTGTTCTTCTTGCGGGACCGGCGGGCCGGAGCGTCCGGCTCCTTGCCGGTGTACCAGGTCTCGGCGGGCGGCCGGTAGGCGAGCAACGACCCGAACAGACCGACGATCGCAGCGAGCAGGGGAAATGCGAAGAACTGGATTCCCAGGCTCAGGAACAGCAGCATCGCCACGACGACCAGGGTCAGCGCCGCCAGCGACGAGCGCCACCGCACATCGCCGGTGTAGGCCTTGCTGCCCAGCAGGATGTACGCGACACCCACCACGACGACCATCGCACCCAGCACTCCGGAGGTGACGGTCCCGGTGTCGGCGACCGCGGACACGACGATCACCAGCGCGCCGAGCGCTATCAGCAGCGCGCCCGAGGCCAGCCAGCACCGGTAGGCCCAGACGACGAGTTTCGGACGCAGCGCCGGATCGGGACTTGTCACTGGTTCTTCGGTCCTTCGTTCTGGTTCTCGGACCCCGAGTTCTCGGGGCGCAGGTTCTCGGGGCGCGGCTTCTCGAGATGGACGGGCTCCGAGTGGGGCTTCTCGGGATGAGGGCCGACGCGCTCATCCCGATGTTCGCTGTCACCATACGGCGTGTTCTCGCCGTATGGGTTCGGGTCATACGGACTGCGGCCGGACGGGTTCTGGCCATACGGATTCTGTCCGTAGGGGTTCTGTCCGTACGGGTTCTGGCTGTACGGGTTCTGTCCGTACGGGTTCTGGCCATACGGATTCTGGCCGTACGGATACGGCGGCGTCGGGGGGTGGATCGGTTGTGGCTTGCGCGCCTGCGCCATGGCCCGGCAATACGTCTCGGAGTCGCCGCGCATCAGCAGCACTGTCGCGCCGAGCGCCGCGACGCCGCTGATCACCTGCGGGACCATCGCCCACGCCGGCGACGTGTCGCCACCGAACAGCGAGAAGAGCAAGCTGACCACGACGTAGACACCCATCGCCGACAGCACGATGCGCGCCCAGTTGTAGCCCTTGCGGGTGAACCAGACGACCAAGGCCGTGATCGCGGTGAGGAACAGCGACGTCACGACCAGCACACCGACCACGAACCCCGACGAGGTCATGAAGTCGATCTGCTCGGGCGGGACCCCTTCCTGCGGAGCGGAACTCACCTGATCGCGGATCATGTCGACGAAGGTGCCGGTCTGCGCGAACATCGCCACGATCTGCCCGACGATCACCACCACCCACAGCTCGACGGCGATGGAGACGGAGTCGGGGATCTTCGGTCGCGACGGCGCGCCGGGGTCGGACGCGGGGTCGTACGGTGCGGACATGGGACCAGCCTAGTGAACGGGCAGCACGACGAGCCCTACACGCTCAGGTCAGGACAGGCGCTGCGCCACCTCGGCCGCCCAGTAGGTCAGGACGATCGACGCACCGGCCCGTCGGATGGCGGTCAGCGATTCCAGGATCGCGGCATCGCGATCGATCCACCCGCGTTCGGCGGCGGCGGAGATCATCGAGTACTCGCCGCTGATCTGGTAGGCCGCGACCGGCACGTCACTCATGTCGGCGACGTCGCGCACGATGTCGAGGTAACTCATCGCCGGCTTCACCATCACGATGTCGGCGCCCTCCTCGAGGTCGAGCCGGACCTCGCGCAGCGCCTCGACCCGGTTGGCCGCGTCCTGCTGGTACGTGCGCCGGTCGCCCTGCAGCGACGAGCCGACCGCCTCGCGGAACGGGCCGTAGAACGCCGAGGCGTACTTCGCGGCGTAGGCCAGGATCCCGGTGTCGGTGAAGCCCTCGGCGTCGAGGGCGGCCCGGATCGAGGCGACCTGGCCGTCCATCATCCCGCTCGGCCCGAGGAGATGCGCACCCGCCCGCGCCTGCGCCAGGGACATCGACACGTAGCGCTCGAGGGTCTCGTCGTTGTCGACGCGACCCCGACCGTCGACGACGCCACAGTGCCCGTGATCGGTGAACTCGTCGAGGCACGTGTCGGCCATCAGGACCGTGGCATCCCCGAGATCGTCACCGAGGGTGCGCAGAGCCCGGTTGAGGATTCCGTCGTCGGCATCCGCGCCCGACCCGGTGGCGTCCTTGTCCTCGGCGCGCGGCACCCCGAACAGCATGAGCCCGCCGACACCGGCGTCGACGGCCTCGGCCGCGGCGGTCCGCAGCGAATCCATCGTGTGCTGCACGACGCCCGGCATCGACGAGATCGGTACCGGGTCGTCGATGCCGTCGGCGACGAACATCGGCAGCACCAGATGTCGCGGCTCCAGCGAGGTCTCGGCGACCAGCCGGCGCATGGCCGGGGTGGTCCGCAGTCGTCGGGGCCGGATCACGGGTGGCATGGGTCTCCTTCGTCTCACGGGCCCTTCGAGGCTCGTCGACCTCGACGCGCTCCTTCGTCGCTTGCTCGGCCCGGCGGCTATCGCTCCTCGCACCTCAGGGAGCAGGAGCAGCTCAGGAACGCGAGCGGCGAGACTTCTTGCGCGGGGGCGGAAGTGCGCCCTCGGCCCGAAGTCGGGCGGCGTGCTCGGCGAGCGCGTCGACGAGTTCGAGCACCGATGCGTTCTCCGGCTGCACATCCACCCGGAGGCCGAATTCCGTTGCGGTCTCGGCGGTCTTGGGCCCGATGCACGCGACGATGGTGCGCGCGTGCGGCTTTCCGGCGATGCCCACGAGATTGCGCACGGTCGAGCTGGAGGTGAAGCAGACCGCGTCGAAACCACCGGTCTTGATCATCTCGCGGGTCTCGGCGGGCGGCGGTGCGGCGCGCACGGTGCGGTAAGCGGTGACGTCGTCGATCTCCCAGCCGCGGTCGCGCAGTCCCTCGGACAGTGTCTCGGTCGCGATGTCGGCGCGCGGCAACAGGACTCGGTTCACCGGGTCGAAGACGTCGTCGTAGGGCGGGAAGTCCTCGAGGAGACCGAGCGAGCTCTGCTCACCCGACGGCACGAGTTCGGGGTTGATGCCGAAGGAGCGCACCTTCTCGGCGGTGGCCTCACCGACGCAGGCGATCTTGACGCCGGAGAACGCCCGGGCGTCCAGCCCGAACTCGGCGAACTTCTCCCACACCGCGCGCACCGCGTTGGTGGAGGTGAACACCACCCACTGGTACCGCCCGTCGACAAGACCCTTGACGGCGCGTTCCATCTGCGCGGGGCTCCGCGGCGGCTCGACCGCGATGGTCGGCACCTCCTTGGGCATCGCACCGTGGCTGACGAGGCGTTCGCTCATGTCGCCGGCCTGGTCCTTCGTCCGCGGCACCAGGACGGTCCAGCCGTACAGGGCGCGCGACTCCCACCACGACAGCTTGCCGCGCGCACCCACGACCTTGCCGACCGTGACGATCAGCGGACCGGTGAGCGCGTTGCCCTGCTCGTTGAGCGTCGCGAGCGTGGCCTCGATGGTGCGCTGCGCACAGGTGGTGCCGTTGATGGTGATGGCGGCCGGGGTCTGGGGGGCCATGCCGTGCTCGGTGAGCGCGCTGGCGGTCTCGGCCAGGTGGCCCGATGTCGCGTGCAGCACCAGCGGGCCGGGGGCGGCGGCCAGCGCGGCCCAGTCGACCTCGCCGCGCACGTCGGCCTCGGTGTGGGTGGAACCGAGCGGCATGCCGGCGTAGCTCGGGACCACGGATGCGGCGGGCAGGCCCGGCAGCACCTCGAAGGTGACGGTCGTACGGGCGACGGCGTTGACCTCGGCGAGGACCGAATCGGTGGTCAGCGGATCGCCGGCGACCACGCGCACGACGTCGTCGCCGTTGCGGGCCGCGGCCACGAGGGTCTTGGCGACCTCGGCCGGGTCGCCGAGCGCCGGTCGGACCACCGACTCCTCGTCGGCCTGCCCGGCATCGGCCGCGCCGGCCTCGTCACCGACGGCCTGCGAGTCGTCGGCCGATCCGGCGGGCGTCGACGCGGCGTCGTCAGCGGGTTTCTCGGCCTTCTTGGTGGATCGGCGAGTGTCGGCGGCGGGTTCGTCGCGATGCGCACTGCCGATCAGCGACACCACCGGCGCGGGTACATCGGGGTCGATGTAGGCGGTGGTCGCGTTGGTGATCACGGTGCGTGCCCGCACGGTGAGCAGGTCTGGGTCCCCTGGACCCGACCCCACGAACAGGATCCGTCCGGGATTTGCCTTCTTCGTACGGCTCATGGGTTCGCACTCTCCTGCCCTCTCGGCGAGGGCTGCAGTTCGTTCTCTGCTAGGGAGAGTTGACGAGGTCGCCCGCTCCCAGCTCCAGCAGTTCGGCGGCGAGGTCTTTGCCCAGCTGAACGGCACGATCGACCGGACCCACCGCCGAAGCGCGGATCACGTCCGACCCGTCCTCGGCCGCCACCGCCGCACGCAACGACAGTTCGGCGAAGATGCGCCCGTCCTCGTCGATCGACTCGACCACCTCGGCGATCGCACCGACCGGTGCGGTACATCCGGCTTCGAGAGCCGCGAGTACCGCCCGTTCGGCCTCGATGGCCGCGCGGGTGGACTGGTCGTCCAACTCGGCGAGAATTCTCACCAGTTCGGCATCGTCTGAGCGGCACTCCACAGCGAGTGCACCCTGCGCCGGCGCCGGCAGCATGACCACCGGTTCGAGCGCCTCGGAGACCACGTCGGTCCGTCCGATCCGCACGAGTCCGGCGCGGGCGACCACGACTGCGTCGAGTTCGCCGCTGGCGACTTTGCCCAACCGAGAGTCTAGGTTGCCTCGTAGGGGGCGGATTTCCAAACCGAGACCCAGTGCTCTAAGCTGCGCGGCTCGCCGGGGGGCCGAGGTACCGATCACCGAGCCGGGCGGCAGTTCGCCGAGCACCATTCCGTCGCGTGCGACCAGCGCATCCCGGGGATCGACCCGCGGCGGGACGGCCGCGATCGTGAGGTCACTTTCGGGGGCGGTCGGGAGGTCCTTGTACGAGTGCACCGCGACGTCGACCTCGTTGTTCCGCAGCGCGACGCGGATCGCCGTGGTGAACACCCCGACGCCGATCTCGGCGACGGGGGCCGCCGAGGCGTCACCGGCGGTCTTGATGATGACCAGTTCGGCGGGATGTCCGGCGGCGGTCAGGGCGTCGGCGATGGTCTGCGACTGGGTCCGGGCCAGCAGCGAGCCCCGCGTACCGATCCGGATCGGCGCGGTGGAGGGTTCGCTCATCGGTCACCCAGATCGCCGGCCGCGTCGCCCGAAGGCAGGCCACCGAGATGGTCGGGAGCCGAAACCGCCTCGGCAGCACCGGGTTTGAGTTCGAACAGCTCGCGCAGCGCCTCGGCGTAGTGATCCCCGTTGGGGGTCGAGGCGAGCTGCTTGACGCGCACGGTCGGTGCGTGCAGCAGCTTGTCGACGACGCGGCGGACGGTCTTGGCGACCTCGTCGCGCTGCGCGCCCTCAAGGTCGGGCAGGCGGGTCTCGAGGCGCAGGATCTCGGCCTCGACGACGTCGGCCGCGCGCTGGCGCAGGGCCGCGACGGTCGGGGTGACCTCCGCCTGACGCTGGTGCGTGAGGTAGTCGGCGAGCTCGGCGGCGACGATCGATCTGGCGGCGAGGGTGTCGTTCTCGGCGGCCTGGGTCTCGGAGTCGCCGCGCAGTCCCTCGATGTCGACGATGTGCACGCCGGGCAGGCGGGCCGCGGCGGGGTCGACGTTACGCGGGAGCCCGAGGTCGCAGATGACGAGCGGAGCTGCGTCCCCGGTACGGGCCGCGAGTGCCGAGTGCACCGACCCGACGCCGACGACCGCGCCGATCGCGCCCGTGCACGTGACGACGACGTCGGCGGTGGCCATCGCGGCCGGCAGGTCGTCGAGCCCGACGCCGCGGACGCTGATGCCGTGGTTGGCGGCGATGTTGCCCGCGAGGTGGTCGGCCTTGTCGACGGTCCGGTTGACGACGACCATCTCGGTCACGCCCTCACGGGCCAGCTGAGCGGTCGCCAGACCGCCCATGGCGCCGGCACCGACGACCACCGCGCGGCGCAGGCGGTGCGCGCCCGTCGCGGGATCGGTGAGCAGCGACTTGGCACGGTGCAGCGCGACGGAGACCACGGAGGCACCCGCGCGGTCGATCCCGGTCTCGGTGTGCACGCGCTTGCCGACCCGCAGCGCCTGCTGCGCCAGCTCGTGCAGCACTCGTCCGGCGGAGTCGTTGGCGTCGGCGCTGAGGTAGGCGTTGCGGATCTGACCGAGGATCTGCTGCTCGCCGACGACGAGCGAGTCGAGGCCCGCCGCGACGGTGAACAGATGCTCGACGGCGGCCTCGGAGTAACGAACGTAGGCGTGGCGGGTCATCTCGTTGACGGTCATGCCGGAGTGGTCGCCGAGGACCGAGCCGACGGCCTCGAGTGCCGGGTGGAAGGCGTCGACGACGGCATAGATCTCCACGCGGTTGCACGTGGACACGAGCATGGCTTCGGAGATCGCCCGCGAGGAGAGCAGTTCGTCGATCAGTTTGGGGCGGTCGTGGTCGGAGACCGCCAACCGCTCGAGCACCTCGACGGGAGCACTGCGGTGCGATACCCCGAACAACAGAACACTCACGCTGTCACCGTTTCTTCACCCATCACATTTCCCTGGTGTCCGGCACTTCCCCGGTGCCCCCGCGTCGGCTTCGCCTCGCGCGCCTCCTTGACGTCGTCGCGCGGCCCGCGAGAGGCCTGGAAAGCCAACACCTGTAGTTCCAAGGCTAGATCAACTTGTCTGACGACAACATCCGACTCCGCCGGAAGCGACACGGGCGTGACGTTGAGCACCTGCCGGACACCCGCGGCCACGAAGGCGTCGAAGACGCGTCGGGCGTCGTCGTCGGCGGTGGCGATCACCGCGATCTCGACGGCCGGGACCACCTGTGCGCAGACGGCGGCGATGTCGGTCAGCGGGGCGACCCGCGGGCCGCCCGGCTCGAGAACCGCGCCGGTCAGGGCCGGATCGGCGTCGAACATCGCGGCGACCCGGAAGCCGCGTCCGAAGCCGGCGTGCGACAGCAGCGCACGGCCGAGCGAGCCGGCGCCCGCGAGCGCGACGGTGTGGATGCTGTCGGTGTGCAGCGTCATCGAGATCCGGGCGGTCAGCCTGCCCACGTCGTATCCGACGCCGCGCACGCCGTTGGCGCCGACGTAGGAGAGGTCCTTGCGCAGGATGGCCGGGTTGACCCCGGCTGCCGTCGCGAGCTCGCCGCTCGACGCCAGCAGGATGCCCCGACGACTGAACGAGCGCAGTACGTGCAGGTAGGTGGCCAACCGGGCGACCGTGGGACCGGGGATGTCGGTGGCGGGGCCGTCGACCGGAGGGACGGCGGACGCAGGAGGGTCGGCGTCGGCCGACTTCGCACTCTCCGCGCCCACTCGCACTCCCACACATCTGCCGGCGTCACCAGACACCGGGACCCGACTCTTCCCGACCAAGGGAGGATATAACTTCCCTGTGAATCTGTTCACACGGCCCCTCGGGGTCGGCCGAGCTGTGTTAGGCGTCTCGTCGAACGTGGGCGCCGATCACCGCCGCGCCGCGAGATCGTCCCGCAGACGCGGTTCGTCGACTTCCCAGTAGCTGTGCTCGTCACCGTCGAGGAGGACCACCGGGAGCCGGTCGCCGAACTCGGCGCGCACGTCCGGCCGACCCCCTTCGGCCGCCTCGTCGACGTCGACCTCGGTGAACTCCACGCCCATGTCGGCGCAGATCCGGGTCAGTTCGGAGCGGGCCGCCGCGCACGCCGCGCACCCCGCACGGGTCAACAGTTCCACCGTCATGCCGACCATCCTCCCAGCGCAGCGCCCGCGGGATCAGCCGGGTGACCCTCCCCCGCCGACGGTGTGCGGTCCGTCACCGGGCGTGGGGATCGAACGCCGGAGACCAGTCGCCCGGTTCCCAGGCGCACCACTAGGCTGTACCCGGCAAGCAGTGCTGGCGCTACGCGTGGGAGGTGGGCAGTGGGCGAGACCCCGGGCCCGGAAGACCGGCAGGACGACGAGACGCCTGACGACGCCGCACTTCTCCCGCCGAATCCGATGCAGGGCGACGGCCCGACGGGCGACGACTGGGAGGCCCACGCCGCGAGCGTGGAGTTCACCGACGACTTCGACGAGGACGCCGAACTCCACGAACTCGTCGACGACGAGACCAACCGGGTCACCACCTGGATCTCCCAGCGAGCGACCGCCGCGACCGGCCGCTTCCGGCAGACCGCGCACGAACTCCGCCAGACGCTGGCCGGTGAGGCGAGCGCGAAGGCCGCCGTCGACTCGCTGCGTTCGCGCCCGACGGCCGAGATCCCGGGCGAACCCCGCCGCGACCTCACCGCCGCCGCCTTCTTCGACGTCGACAACACCCTGGTCCAGGGCGCGTCGATCGTGCACTTCGCTCGCGGTCTCGCCGCGCGGAAGTACTTCACCTACGGCGACATCATGGATTTCGCGTGGACGCAGGCGAAGTTCCGGATCACCGGCAAGGAGAATGCGCGCGACGTCGCGGAGGGCCGGGAGAAGGCGTTGTCGTTCATCGCGGGCAAGCCGACCGCCGAACTCGTCGAACTCGGCGAGGAGATCTTCGACGACTACATCGCCGACAAGATCTGGCCGGGCACCCGGGCCCTGGCCCAGCGTCACCTCGACGCCGGGCAGCAGGTGTGGCTCGTGACCGCGACACCGGTCGAACTCGCACAGACGATCGCCGACCGACTGGGCCTCACCGGCGCGCTGGGCACCGTCGCCGAGAGCGTCGACGGGGTCTTCACCGGACGGCTCGTCGGTGACATCCTGCACGGGCCCGGTAAGGCCCATGCCGTGCGCGCACTCGCGATCCGGGAGGGGCTCAACCTCAAACGGTGTACGGCGTACTCGGACTCGCACAACGACGTGCCGATGCTGTCACTGGTCGGCCGCGCGGTGGCGATCAACCCCGACACCGACCTGCGCGACGTCGCCAAGGTCCGCGGGTGGGAGATGTACGACTTCCGCACGGCGCGAAAGGCCGCCAAGTACGGGGCCGGGACCGCGATCGTGCTCGGTGCCGCGGGCGGAGGCGCCGCGGCGGCCGCCCGGTTCCTCCGGCAGCGCTGACCTTTCCTCCACGCTGCCGGCCCCGGCTCCCCGGATCAGAAGGGCGGTGGGTCGAGGCGGTCGAGTTCTTCGCGGGCTCGTTTGTTGCGGGCGCGTTCGTGTCGCCGGCGGGCCAGTTTGGCGTCCAGTCGGCTGGGGGCGCGCTCCCGGTTGTCGGCGGAGGCGATGACGTGTGGTGTGGGTGGGGCTTGGGCGGCCTGTTCGAACCGGATTCGCCGAAGGTTGGGGAAGGTGTCCTCGAGGGTTTCGGCATCCCCGGGCAGGGTGACCCCTTCGGGGGTCTCGTACTCGGTGACCAGGCGGTCGTCTTCGTCGCGGTATTGCACGTCGACCCAGTCACCGTGGGTTTTGAGGAGGTGACTGGGGCGGCATTTGGCGTTGAGGTTCTCACTCGACGTCGCCCCACCCCGGGCGGGGTCGGTGTGGTCGTATTCGGTGACGTGGTCGAGATCGCATGCGAATGCCGAACGGGTGCAGCCGGGTTCGGTGCAATACCCGTCCCGGACCCGCACGAAATCAGCGCACGACGCGGTCGGCCGGTACCCGTTGCCAGGATGGGTTGCCGGGTAAACCACTGCTACCGATGCGGTGGTGTCGCCGGGCTCACCGTCCGATCGAGTTGTGGCGCCACCGTTGTCGTCGTCGGCTCGTGTGTCTTCGGCTGGTGTCGGGTGTTGGGCGGTCCGCCGGTGATCGTCGTCGTTGGTGGCGACGTAGGTGGGTTGGGTGCGGGCCGGGGTGACCGGGGACAGCGTGGCGTCCGGGCGGGCGGCGAGGTCACGCACATGCTCGTCGCTGATGATGCCGTGCTCGTCGAGGAACCCCACCCCCGGCGCCCCCGCGAGGGTGGCGGCGTCGGTGACCACATGGATCACTATCTCGGCGCGCACCGCCTCGAGGACACTCTGCGGGTCGGGAATGTCGGCAGTGCAGGGCTCGTCGTCGGCGCACTGGCACTCGAATGCCGTGCGGGTCAACAGCGCGAACATCGCATCGGACTGGCGGTGCCCGCGCTTGCGCCCGTCTCGTTTGCATACCGCATCAGCGAGGACGCTGACAGCTTTGGCTGAGATCCGCACGTTCTCTGCCGACATGACGGCGGTGAGTTCGGCGGTGCCGTCGGGCAGTTCGTGGGTCCACACCCCACGTTGGTCCATCGCGTCTTTGCGGCGTTGGCGTACCGCATCCGGATCGTGGCGGAACACGAGGCGGTCGACCATGTCCCGCAACCGCGCCCGATCCCACACACCGCTGCGGCGGCGCAGAGTATCGGCGATCTCGGCGTCGAGGGCGGGGATGACGGGGTCGTCGGCGGGGATCAGCTCGGTGCGGGAGAGGATCAGCCGGATCTGCCACTGCGACAGGACCCCGTCACGCAAGGTGTCGGCGGTGTCGGGGAGCCGGTCACGCAGGGCGATTGCCTCGTCGATCAAGATTTCGGCCTGCCGTCGTGACACCGCGGCTTGGCGGGCGATCCGGGCGGCGCAGTCGGCGTGGCCGTCCATCACGAAGCCTGAGGCGCTGGTGGTGACGAGCCGGTCGGTCATCGCCGCGATCGTCTGATATCGATGCCAGGCGAGATAGGACTCTCCGCGTCGGGTGGCGTCGAGGCCGGCCATCAACATGACCATGTCGGTCTCGGCCGCGCGGGCAGGATCGACCCCGGCGACGAACTCGCCCGGTAGATCGGTCCACACCCTCACAACGCCCCCGACGCCTGTTTCGCCACCCGCCCCGAGTTGGGTGATGTGTTTCGACCAATGTAAACCCGACCACCGACAAACCCTGATCGGTCTCAGCTGATGACATCGTCGTAGACGAAACGGGTTCTGGGCGTTGCGGTATCCCAGCCGTGTTCGACGATGGCTGAGTTCCTCGGGTCATCAGGTGGTTTCGACACGGCGCCTCGCTCCGCTCGGGGCCGGCTCAACCAGCGGAGGGGGTGCTGGCTCAACCAGCGGAGGGGGTGCTGGCTCAACCAGCGGTCAGGGGCCGCCCAGTCGACGGGATTCGACGCACGGTCAACAATCTATTGCGACAACCGGATTCGGCCACCGCACCGTGTCGCCCCGGTCCTACAGCGTCGCCACCTCGCTCATGGGATCGATGAGGACCTTCGCGTGGTGTTCGGCGCCACCGAGGGCGTCGAACGCCGCCCCGACACCGTCGAGACCGACCGTCGCGGTGATCAGCGGTGCGACGTCGACCTTGCCGTCCGCGATCATGTGCAGGGTGTCGTGGAACTCGGCGGGATCGTAGGCGAACACGAAGCGCAGTTCGTGCTCCTTGTTCAGCGCCATGGCCGGCCGGAACGTGTCGGGTTCCATGCACACCCCGACCACGACGACGCGTGACCGGAAGGGCGCCTCGGTCACCACGTACTCGATCATCCCCGGGGTGCCCACGCACTCGAAGACGACCGGACCCTTCGGCGTCGCCCCCAGACGGTCGGCAATCCGGAACAGAGATGACCACGGCGCCAACGGAATCCGGCGAAGGGTTCGCATCGCGTCGAAGGCCGCGCCGAGCAGGTCCTGGGCCCGGGTGATGTACTGACCGGCCTCGGCGCACCGCTCGAAGGGTGAGGTCACCGCCGGGTCGACGACGATGTCGGCACCCACCCGGTGCGCGAGCGCGCGACGGCCGGCCGACGGGTCGCTCGCGATGACCGTCCGGACCCCGTCCGCCTTCAGCATGGCGACCACCGCGAGCCCGATCGGCCCACATCCGATCACGACCGCGACGTCGCGACGCCCGACCTCCCCTCGCCGGACCGCGTGGTGGGCGACAGCCATCGGTTCGGTGAGGGCGGCATGCTCGGCCGACAGACCGTCCGGGACCTCGAAGGTCATGTCCTCCGACACCAGCACGAACTGGGCGTACCCGCCGGGTGCGGACTCCGACAGACCGGTCAGATGCGCCTGGGAGCCATGTCGGATCATCGGCACGGCCACCACGGGCGTGCCGGGCACCCACCGCTTACGGCATCCGGGCCCATAGGAGACCACCTCGCCGGCGAACTCGTGTCCCATGACCACCGACTGCCCGGACCGCATGAACGCGTCGTAGCCGACCTCCGCGGACACCTCCGCCGAGGCGTCACAGTGGACGCGGGCATGCAGATCCGATCCGCAGATCCCGGCGCGCAGCACCCGCAACAACACCTGCCCGTCACCGGGCTCGGGGGTGGGGATCTCCTGGACCGTCAGCTCGCCGTTCCGGCACACCACTGCACGCATGCATCATGGGTATCAGCTGACGGGCCGGTGCGGGCGCCGAACGCGTGCCGTCCGGTGCCCCGAGGGCGACCGGCGTCAGCCGAAGTAGACACTCCCGCGCCGGCTGAGCATCCGGAACAGGGTCTGCTGGATCTCTTCACGCACGTGGTCGGTGAGGTCGAAGACCACCATCGGGTCGTCGGCGGACGCCTCGTCGTAGGACCCGGTCTCGATGGGCCGGCCGAAGTGGATGTGCCACTTCGACGGCAACGGCACCATGCCCAACGGGCCGAGCCATGGGAACAGCGGTGTGACCGGGAAGTACGGCAGGCCGAGGATCTTGGCGAGCGGCTTGAGGTCGGCGAGCATCGGGTAGATCTCCTCGGAACCGACGATCGACACCGGGATGATCGGCGCGGCGTTGCGCAGCGCGGTGGTCACGAACCCGCCGCGGCCGAACCGCTGGAGCTTGTAGCGGTCCTTGTACAGCTTGCCGATGCCCTTGTAGCCCTCGGGCCAGACCGCGGTCAGCTCGCCGGCACGCAGAAGCCGGTCGGCGTCGGAGTTGCACGCCAGCGTCGCCCCGATCCGCCGGGCCACCTCGCTGATGCCCGGCGTGTCGAAGGCCATGTCGGCGGCCAGCACGCGCAGATACCGGCCCTCGGGGTGGTTGTCGCGCACGGCCAGCGAGGTGATGACCGCGTCGACGGGGATGGTGCCCGCGTGGTTGGCGACCAGGAGTGCCCCGCCCTCGCGCGGCAGGTTCTCGATACCGGTGACCTCGACGCGGAACCACTTCTCGTAGACCTGCCGGATGGCCGGGAACCACACCGACTCGGTGAAGTGGGGGTCGAAGCCGAACTCGTCGACCTCGTACTCCCCCGCCATCCGTTCGCGGATGAACCCGGCGGTCGAGGTGAGGGTGTCGGCGACCGCGCCACGCAGTCCGCCCAGGCTGAACAGCGGACTCGACCTCGTCGGGCCGCGGTGTTCGACACCCAGTGCCTCGTCGGGCAGCGTGATCTCGTCGCTGATCGGGGTGACCTGCGCCGGCGCTCGTCCGAACCCATCGGTGTTGGGATGACCGAGCATCGACTCACGTTGCGCTGCTGCGGTTTTCGACAGTTCGTGACCGACCTGCTGACTCGGGTGGCGTCGGCGACCGGAATCCCGGACACCACGGGCGTCGGGGCCCGACGGCGACGTGTAGAGCTGAATGACTTTCGCGGTACGTGCATCTGTCGCTCCGCCACGTGCCAAAATGCTCACCCCTAGTTGTTTCCTGGGTACGGGATCCGGGCCGGGCCGGGGCCCGGATCTACGTCGATGTCGGCGCTCGAGCCGCCGCGGAGAACGATTCGCCGCACGCGTGCGCCGGATGCGATGTGGGTCTGACGTCCAAGTCTAGAGGTTGCACTCACGTTGCGCATGCTCACGTCGACTTCGTCACGATCGTGACCCGAAATTTCACTGCAGCTGGTGGGCCGCCGCGACGACCCGCTGTTCGAACAGTTTCCACGAATCGGACCCGATCACCGGCGTCACACCGCTGCGCTCGATGAAGTCGTCCAGCGTCTCGAGCGTCGTGTACCGCGGGACGAAGCCGAGTTCGGTCCGCATCCGCGTCGTGTCGAGCACCCGGCCATAGGTGAGGAACTCCGTCTGCGACGACCTCAGCTTCGCCGACCGCAAGTCCTGGAACACGCCCGCGATCGGAGCCAGGAGACTGCTCGGAACTGGCAGTTCGACGTGTCCGACGCGTCGGATCGCCTGCGTCAGGGTGACCACGCCCTCGCCGGAGATGTTGAACGTGCCGACCTTCCCGGCGAGGGTGACATGCTCCATCGCCGCCAGGGCGTCCTCTTCGTGCAGGAACTGCAGCCGCGGCTGGAATCCGATCACCGTCGGCACGACAGGCAGCGAGAGGTAGGAACTCATCCGGGTGGTGATCCGCGGACCCAGCATCGCCTGCGGGCGGAGGATGGTGATGTCGATGTCCTGACGCCGGCGGCCCAACCCCCGCACATAACCCTCGACGTCGAGTAGATCTCGACCGTATCCGCGCTTCGGCTCGCGGGGAGCGCGCGTCTCCTCGGAGAAGTGCGACGGGTCGCGGCTGCTGGCTCCGTAGACCATCGCGGTGGAACGCAGGACGAGTCGCTTGACCGACGGCGTGCGCTGACAGGCCGCGCACACCTGCATCGCCCCGACGAGGTTGAACTCCTTGATCGCCGCCGAGTGCGGGGCGGTGTCGGCGATCGAGGTCGCCGCGTGGACGACCGTGTCCACGTTGTAGGCGGCGAGCGCCTTGGCGATGGTGGGGCGCCGGATGTCGAGACGCAGGAACTCCGCACGTCCCATCCGACGCAGGAGGTCCTTGCGCGGCACCCGCGAATCGACCGCGAGGACCTTCTCGATGTCGGGGTTGGCCGCGAGGCGCGCCACGAGGTAGCCCCCGAGGAATGTCGATGCCCCGGTGACCAGGACCACCCTGGGCGGGGCGGAGGTGGGTTCGGCCATGTCCCGAGGCTATCGCCAGCCGGACGATTCGGCCCGACGAGCCGCCCTCGGAACGACAAAAGGACCCGCCGAAGCGGGTCCCGATGCCGAAGAAAGGCCTATTTGCCGAGTTTGCGACGCTGCACCCGGGTCCTGCGCAGCAGCTTGCGGTGCTTCTTCTTCGACATGCGCTTGCGGCGCTTCTTGATCACTGAACCCATCGGGGCGCTTCCTCACGATTGACACTGATGTACTTGTTCGGCCCTGGTCTGCACTTCAGCCGGGAACGGCGCCGGGAGCGAAGCGACGAGCGGCGGTGACAAAGGGCTCACCGGCGCATCCAGGTACGCGACCACCGAGCCTACCGGGCGGCACACCAGATCGGGAAATCGCGGTCGTCGACGATGCCGTTCGGGGCCGCGGCGACACCCGTTCGCACGCCCGGGACAGCCACCGTCGAAGCAGAAGACCTCCGTGGCCGGCACGGGCCGGTCACGGAGGTCTGTCGGTGAAACTGCTGTTCAGGCGTCCAGTGTGCGCCGGATCAGCCGGCGTCGAAGTACGACGTCTCCAGATAGTCGTGGACCGCTTTCGCGTGCACACGGAACGAGCGTCCGACCCGAACCGCGGGCAGTTCGCCGTTGTGGACGAGACGGTAGACGGTCATCTTCGAAACGCGCATCAACGATGCAACCTCGGCGACGGTGAGAAACTGCGACGCCGAAGCCGCATTGCTCACTGCGCCTGTCCTGTCACCAGGAGTGTCTGCAGGTGCCATGAATCACTCATACCTCCGGTGCACGCGTCGCGGCCGCAGGCTTCCCCTCCTGCGGACATCAGACACGCACGTGCTTAAAGAAGCTTAGCGTGGCAGATGTGAAAAAAGCGACGTGAGAGACCGGTATTTCTGAGATTCCTGTGACTCGACCCCAACATGCTGGGGTTTGTCGGCCCGTCGACCACAATTCATGGGGTGTCGGTGACGGCGTGTCCCTGTGCCAAACCCTCGACTTCCACTCGACGTCCACCGCGGGCGCTCGCCGCCGCGCAGGCACGAGTCGCCTGGTACACGGCGTGCCGCAGGCCGTTGGCCTCGAACTCACGGATGGCCTCGGCGGTGGTGCCGCCCGGCGAGGTGACGGCCGCGCGCAGATCGACCGGGGACAACCCCGAATCGCTGAGCAGGATGCCCGCACCGCGGATGGTCTGCACCGCCATCTCCGAGGCCTGGGGGCGGGTGAGCCCGAGCCCGACGCCGGCATCGATCATCGCCTCGGCGAGCAGGAAGACATAGGCCGGTCCCGAACCGGAGACCGCGGTGACCGCGTCCATCTGCTTCTCCGGAACGACCGTGACGCGGCCGACCGTCTGCAGGATCTTGACCACGGCCTGCAGCTGCTCGTCGCCGACGTACCGACCGGCCGAGACCGCCGACATCGCCTCGTTCACGAGCATCGGCGTGTTGGGCATGACCCGGATGACCGGCGAACCGGCCTGCAGGGCGCTCTCGTATCGCGACAGGGGCAGACCGGCCACGAGCGTGACGGTCACCCGCTCGGATTCCGCGTTGTCCTCCGCCGAGGCCAGAATCCGCAGGATCGAATCGACGTCGTCGGGCTTGATCGCCAGGAACACGTACTGCGCCGACTCGGCCGCGCTCTTGACGTCGGTGACCAGCACGCCGTACTCATCGGCGATCTCGGCGGCGCGGCTCTCCTGCCGCTCGGCGACGACGAGGTCCTTGGTCGGGGTGCCTGCACCGATCAAACCGGCGAGCAGTGCCTCACCGATCTTGCCTCCGCCGATGATGGCGATGCGTTCGGACACGGATGTCTACCTTCCTGAGGGGATGAGGGCGAGCTGGCGGGACTGTGCGACGACTGTCCCGGTCGAGTCCACCACGAGATGGTCCTCCTCGAACATGCCGGGGCCGACCTCCGAACTCGTCGCGGCGAAGCGCAGCCAGCCGGGCGCGGGGTGCCGGCGGACATAGGTCGTCAGCTGCACGGTGGGTGCCCACCCGAACAGCGCCAGATTCATCACGACGGGCGGCGAGATGTCGCCGACCAGGACCGTGAAGTACTCGTCGGGCTCGACGCCCTTCGGCCGGATCCACCCACGGACCAGCGGCTCGCCGGTCTCGCCGCGGACGACGGGGAACGTCTCCGAGTCGAGGACCAGATCGATGGCGGGGCCCAGGTGATTGACCTCGGCGATCGGCGAACCATCGAGTGGGATACCCGTCGGCGACGGCTCCACGGGCAGTGTGTCGAGGACCGTGGGGCCGGAGTGGTGCGGCCGGCCGCTGTCGGGCCGGGCCATCGTCACCGACGAGGACACGACGGTGCGGCCCAGCTGGACAGCGTCGACCGACAGGACCGTGACCGTGCGCCCGCGTTTGCGCACGCCGACCACCAGATCGATGTCCGCGGCGTCGGGGGCGGTGAGGTAGTCACTGGAGATCGCCACCGGGATCATCGCGGCAGCCGACTCGGCGAGCCGATCGCCGTCCGGGGTCAGCGCGCTCAGCGCGGTCCGGGCCGCCTTCGCGACGACCATCTGAAGCGTGCCGCCGTGCACCTTGGGACCGATGGTGAACGTCGCGTCGATGTGCGCCCGCAGGGTGAGCGAGTCCGGACCGCTCCGGTCCACCTCGGTCAGCTCCTGCACCTCGGTGATCTTGCTGGTCATCGTCCCGCCTTCGTCGACCCGGCTCGTCCCCCGAGGAGTCAGCTGCTGAACTGGCCGAGGGGCTCGGGGTGCAGCTCCCGTTTGAGGTGCCGCCGCGCAAAATCTAGCGAACGGGCCAGCAGCGCGCTGCGTTCGGGTTTGGTGCGCGCGCTACCCGTCGTGACCTCGAGCACAACCGCCCCGGCGAAGTCGCTCGCCGCGATCCGTCGGCACACCTCCGCGCAGGGCTGGGCCCCGTCGCCGGGGATGAGGTGCTCGTCGGTGGCCGCCCCGTGCCCGTCGGCCAGATGCAGGTGGTTGAGCCGCGACCCCATCCGGTCGAGAAGCGCGAGGGCGTCGACGCCGGCGGTCGCGGTGTGCGAAAGATCGAGGGTGTAGTTCGCGTAGCCGTCGTCGGTCGGGTCGATGGACTTGCCGAACGCCGACGCCGCCAGACCGGGCCCGCCGCCGCGCTTGGCGAGACGCCGGACCGAGGGCTCGCCCGCCCCGAACAAGCGGTCGGCGCGCATCGGGAACATGTTCTCCACCGCGACCGCGATGCCGCTGTCGGCTTCGAGCTCGTCGACCAGGTCGTCGAAGGCCGCGACGTAGCCCCGCTGCCAACGGAACGGCGGATGCACGACGACGGTCGACGCACCCAGGTCCTCGGCCGCCTCCACCGCACGGGCGAGCTTCACGACCGGGTCACGTCCCCAGACGCGCTGGGTGATGAGCAGACACGGCGCGTGGATGGACAGCACCGGCACCTGGTAGTGCTCCGAGAGATGTTCGACGCGCCGGATGTCCTGGCTGAGGGGGTCCCCCCACACCATGAGTTCCACGCCGTCGAAACCCAGTTCGGCGGCGTAGGCGAAGGCCGCCTCGGTGTTCTGCGGATACACCGAGGCCGTCGAGAGTCCGATCGGGATCTCGGCCGCTGGTGAGGTTCGGCCCGTCTCCGACTCTGACGGGTTCATCGGTTCGGGCCGGCTCACGCGGCCAACAACACCAGCGGCCCGATGGTGACCAGGAGACCCACACCGAGCGCGAGCAGCGTCGTCGGCAGATCCTTGGTGCGTCGGACCACGTGGGAGAGCGTCACGATCCCGAAGATGACGAGGACGGCGAGTACCAGCGCGAAGTACGGATTCCACCGCCAGAGTTCGGTGAAGCCCCAGAACAGGCCGACGCCGACCGCGAGACCCGCGAGCGCCTGCCCGAACAGCACCAGCCATGCCTTCACCGGCGACTGCTCGGCGTCATCCTCTGCCGTATCGGCGGCGTCGGCCTCGCCGGCGGTCGCCGGGCCGGCGGCGGACTGGATGTCCTCGCGTCCGGCCTCGACGCCCGCACCGGTCGGATGGCCGGCTTCGGCGTCGGGCGTCTCGTCGATGTCCGTCGTGTCGTGCAGGGCATCGAGCTCGCCCGGCTCCCCCGGTTCGGCGGCATCCTCGGGTCCGTCGTCCTTCGTGAGGTCGACCCGGTCGGCGTCGTCGGGGTGGGACTCGACCGGCTCGATGGCCTCGGTCGGGTGATCGTCGCTCCGGGAGACGTCGGTCCGGTCGTCGTCCGTCTGGCGGTCGTGGGTCTGGCGATCGTGGGTCCGGTGGGCGTCGGTCAGGTCGTCAGACGTCTGGTGGTCGTCGTCAGCCGGGCGGTCCTCGGTCGGGTGGATCTCGGGGTGCGCGGCGGCGATCGCGGCCGTCGTCCCGCCCGCCGTCGCGGCGGCTGCCGCGGTCGCGGCCCAGCCGGACGTCGTCTCGTCGTCGGCGTGGCCGTCGTGGTCCCGCCCGTCGAACCCGGGCTCGTCGACCGGTCGCTCGTCCTGGGCCCGATCGCGCTTCTTGCCGCCGAAGAGTTTCCGGGCCAGTCCGGCAACGCCCGCTGCCTTGGGCTTCTTCGCCGAACCGGCGGGACGGGCCGCGGTCCCGGACCGGCCTCTGCCGGCTCCGTGTTCCGCGCCTTCCACGTCGGCGAAGTTGCGATAGGCGTCGAAGTCCATGACCTCCGAGAACCCGCCGTCGCCCCGCTCGCGGGGACCGCCGGGGCCCGCATCGACCTCGGTCAGGTCGTAGGTGACCACGTCGTCGGAGTCGACGACGGACAGATCCTGGCCGTTCTCGCCGACGACCGGGATGATGCCGGTGACCGCGTTCGCCGACTCCTGGTCGACGGGGGCGGTGTCGCGCGGCGGGGTCTGGCCGAGGCGACGGGCCACCGCCTCCGAGCTGAAGTCGCGGGTCGACATCGGCGGGACGGACCCCTGGCCGTAGCCGGGCATCCCGCTGGCGGTGCGGCCGCCGGGCCACCCCTGTTGCCGGTCGGCACGCGGGCGGTCGACGACGGGCTGGTCCTCGGCCGGGCGCCGCGGAATCGGGTTCCCCGACCTCGGGAACGGTCCGGCGGTCGTGTCCGGGCGTCCCCGGGAAGCCGTATCCCGCTCCGGAGGCGTCGACTGCTCCGGACGCGCGGTCTCTGCGGACGGCGCCGCCGATTCGGGCCGGGCGGGGGTCTCGGACCGGGCCGGGGTCTCGGACCGGGCCGGGGTCTCGGACCGGGCCGGGGTTTCGGACCGGGCCGGGGTCTCAGCCGGTGCCGGGGTCTCGGCCGGTGCCGCCGAGTCGCCCTCGGCGTCGGAGACCTTCGGGATCTCGCCGGTCAGCTCCGACACCGAGAACGAACCGCTACGTCCGGCGCGCCTACGTCCCCGTCCGTCTCGCGATCGTGCCGGTGCGTCGCCCTCCGAACCCTGTGACCGGGCAAGTAGTTCCGACACCGAGATGGGTCGAGATTCGGGCTCCGAATCCTTCGGCATGAAGTGGTTCTCCGTCCTCGTTCTCGAACGTCATTGGTCCGGGGCTCCGGGTCAGCCGACGCCTTCGTGAACGCCGCGCGCAGGAGTCGGTTCCAGCGAGTCGGCCTGCTCGGCGTCGAGTCGGCGCAGGATCACACCCTCACGAAGAGCCCACGGACAGATTTCCAGTGTATCGACTTGCAACGCGCGCATCGCCGCCTCGGCGACCAGCGCTCCGGCGACGAGCTGCCCGGCCCGGTCGGAACTGACACCCTCGAGTTCCGCGCGATCCGCCTTGGTCATGCGGGAGATGAAGGAGATGAGCTGGCGCAGCCCGCTCGTCGTCAGTTCCCGGCGGACCCGCGGTCCGGCACTCGACGGCGCCGCCCCGGTCAGCCGGGCGAGGCTGCGGAAGGTCTTCGACGTACCGACGCACAGATCGGGCGCACCCGGTGCGAGCAGTTTCGCCGCCGGCGCCCGCAGTTCGGCGTCGAGCCAGTCACGCAGCACCCCGACCCGCCGACGGTCCGGCGGATCGTCGGGCAACCATTCGCGGGTGAGCCGGCCGGCACCCAGCGGCAGCGACAGGGCCACGTCGGGTTCCTCGTCGACGCCGTTGGACATCTCCAGCGAACCCCCGCCGATGTCGAGCGCGAGGATGCGCCCGGCGCTCCAGCCACGCCAGCGGCGCACCGCCAGCGAGGTGAGGCGGGCCTCGTCGCGACCCGACAGCACCAGCACGCGCACCCCGGTCCGGCGCTCGATCTCGTCGAGGAGATCGTCGGAGTTCGTCGCGTCACGCACGGCCGACGTCGCGAAGGCCATCATCTGTTCGCAACCCGACGTCCGGGCGATATGGGTGAATTCGTCGATCGACTCGATGAGCTTGGCGAGGGCACGGTCACTCATCCGCCCGTCGGCGTCGATCTGTTCGGCCAGGCGCAGAACCGCCTTGGTCGAACTCATCGGGGTGGGATGGCCGCCGCGGTGGGCATCGACCACCAGGAGGTGGACTGTGTTGCTGCCCACGTCGAGGACTCCTAAGCGCACGGCTCAACGGTAGTGCAGCCGCCTCGCCCGCCCGATCCCGGCTACCGTATAGAGGTGACCGCCATTTCGCCGTCCGCGCCCCGCATCGACCCCGCGCCGGAGGTCGAACTCGACTTTCCGCGCGAATGGTACGAATTCGCCGATCCCGCCGATCCCGAGCACGTCATCAAGGCCGACCTGACCTGGCTGCTCTCCCATTGGACGTGCGTGTTCGGCACCCCGGCTTGCCAGGGCATCCTCCCCGGCCGGGAGACCGACGGTTGCTGCAGCCACGGCGCCTATCTCTCCGACGACGACGATCGTGAGACCCTGGCCCGCGGAGTCGCCATGCTGACGCCCGCGGACTGGCAGTTCTACAAGAAGGGCTCGGGCAAGGATCCGGTCGGCCCCAAGGGTTATCTCGAGGAGAGCGACCTCGACGACGAGCCCGCACTCAAGACCCGACTTCACAAGGGCGCGTGCATCTTCCTCAATCGCCCCGGGTTCGCCGGTGGCGTCGGCTGCGCACTGCACTCGATGGCGCTGCGCAAGGGACTCGAGCCGCTCACGGTCAAACCGGACGTGTGCTGGCAGCTCCCGGTGCGCCGCGAGCAGGACTGGGTGGAACGTCCCGACGGCACCGAGGTGCTCCAGACGACGATCACCGAGTTCGACCGGCGCGGCTGGGGCGAGGGCGGCCACGATCTGAAGTGGTACTGCTCGGGCTCCCCCGACGCCCACGTCGGCGCCAAGCAGGTGTGGGAATCGTATGCCCCCGAGCTGACCGCGCTGATCGGCGAACCCGCCTACGCGGCGCTCGCGGCCGCCTGCAAACGCCGAAACGGCCTGGGGCTCATCGCCATCCACCCGGCGACGCAGGCCGCAACGCAGCGCCGCGAGACCGACGTCAAGTACGAGCTGCAACCCCCGGAGTAGTCCCGCCGGGGGCTGCCGGCCCGGTGTGGCTCAGGCCTCGAGCTTGTACCCGAGACCGCGAACGGTGATGAGGTGCTTGGGATTCGCCGGATCCGGTTCGATCTTCGAACGCAGCCGCTTGACGTGCACGTCGAGCGTCTTGGTGTCGCCGACGTAGTCGACGCCCCACACCCGGTCGATCAGCTGACCGCGCGTCAGCACCCGGCCGGCGTTGCGCAGCAGGTACTCGAGGAGATCGAACTCCTTGAGCGGCAACGTGATCGGAGTTCCGTTGACCGACACGGTGTGCCGTTCGACGTCCATCCGGACCGGCCCGGCCTCCAGGATCCCGATCTCGAGACCGTCGTCGGGCACGTCGCCACCGCGGCGCAGCACCGCGCGGATACGGGCGATCAGTTCGCGAGCCGAATACGGCTTGGTCACATAGTCGTCCGCGCCGAGTTCGAGACCGACGACCTTGTCGATCTCGCTGTCGCGCGCGGTCACCATGATCACCGGGACATTAGACCGCGTGCGCAGGGCCTTGCAGATCTCGGTTCCGGACATCCCGGGCAGCATGAGATCGAGGAGCACGATGTCGGGACTCACCCGATCGAAGGTCGACAGGGCCTGTGCGCCATCGGTGATGACGCTGGCCTCGAAGCCCTCCTTGCGCAACAGGAATGCCAGCGGATCCGCCAACGATTCCTCGTCCTCGACGATCAGAACGTGGGTCAACTCTTGTTTCCTTCGTTGTCGTGACCGGAAATCGGGTCGTTCGATGATGCTGCGTCAACCCGGGCCGGCGGGGCGTGATGGCCGGCGCCGAGTCCGCGGGGAGGTGAATCCGGATTCGACAGCGCCTGTTCGGCCGCCTCCGGCCAGCCGGTGTCCGACAGGTCCTCCGGGATGCACAGCGTGAACGTGGAGCCGGTACCGGGCTTGCTCCACAGGTTGATGGTGCCGCCGTGGTTGGCGGCCACGTGCTTGACGATGGCCAGTCCGAGTCCGGTGCCGCCGGTCATCCGCGAGCGGGCCTTGTCGACCCGGAAGAAGCGTTCGAAGACGCGCTGCTGATCCTCCGGCTCGATCCCGATCCCGCGGTCGGTGACCGCGATGGCGACCATCGGCCGCCCGTCGATCTTGATGACCCGACGACTGATGGAGACCACGGTGTCCGACGGCGAATACGAGACGGCATTGGAGATCAGGTTGTTCAGCGCGGTGAGCAGCAGTGGCCGGTCGCCGCGGATGGTCACCCCGATCGGATCGTCCGCGCGCAGCTCGATCGCCGCCGCCTCCGCGGCGAGGGTTGCCGAGGCCAGCGCGTCGTCGATGAGCGAGTCGACGTCGATGCAGGTGAACTCCGGGGTGACGCCGTCCTGCAGCCGGGACAGCGCCAGCAGTTCGCTCACCATGTTGCCCATGCGCTTGGTCTCGCCGACCACGCGGCGACTGAAGTGTTGCACCGAGTCGGTGTCGTCGGCCGACTCCAGGAGCGCCTCGGCGAGCAGGCCGATCGCGCCGACCGGTGTCTTGAGTTCGTGCGAGACGTTGGCGACGAAGTCGCGCCGGGTCGCCTCCACACGCTTGTGTTCGGTGTCGTCGAGGCCGTATGCGACGACGTAGCGTTCGTCGCCCTGCGCGACGATCTTGGCGTGACAGCGCACGTGCTCGACGCTGGGCCTCGGAGTACGGCCGGTCGAGACGAAGCCGAGGCTCGACATCGGCGGGCTGAACTCGAAGCGGCGTTCCACCCCGGTGTCGAGCACCTCTTTCACCGCATCCCACACGGGGTCGGCCAGCAGCATCTCGCGCACGAGTCCGAGTTCGACGGCCCGCTGATTGTACAGGACGACGTCGCGGAACTCGTCGACGACGGCGATGGCGGTCTCGGTGTTGCGCACGACCATGCTCAGCAGACCGGCCTTGGTCATCCGCCCGTCGTCGGTGGTCGACTGCACATCCGAGTCGCGGACCTCCGCCCAGGACGGCACCGCACGGGGACCGAGGGTCACCGGGAACACCGGCGCCGCGGTGGCGTCGGCGGGTGCGGAACCACGCGAGAAGCGATCGAAGAACGCGAATCCGCGAGACCGGTCACGGTCCCGGGTGCGTCGACCGATCACGACACCGAGGCAGAGCGCGAGTACGAACGCGATCGTCGCGGCGGAGATAGCGGCGGTCACAGGGGCAGCTTACGACTCGACCAACTCCGAACGCACATCTGACGAAGGTGTTCGGCAGTTGTTCACGCGGAGTTGGCCGGAGGCCCTGCGAGGGCCGAGAGCTCGGCGACGGGGGCGGTCATTGCGGAACCGGCACCGCCATGTCGGCGAACTCGGGGTGGCGTTCGATGAAACGCTGGACATAGGAACAGACCGGCACCACCTGCTTGCCGCTGCTGCGGATGTCCTCGAGGACGAACCGGACCAGGTGCCCCGCATAGCCGTGACCGCTGAACTGCTCCCGGATCACGGTGTGCGTCACGACGACCTGGTACGGCTCGGAGACATAGTCCAGATAGCCCACGACCTCGTCCTCGCCCGTGGACTCGGCGACGAGGATCGCCTCGTACCGCTCCCGAGCAGGTGAATGGTCGATCCGCAGGGCATCCACATCCGCCATGCCGTCTAATGTAGCGCGCGCCACACCGTCGACGCCATGGCGAAACGTGTCACGTCTCGTTGTCCGAACGGACCCTCTGCCTACTTCTGCCCCTGGGCGGCCACCGCAGCGGCACCGGCGGCGGCCGCCTCAGGGTCCAGGTACGTACCACCGGGGTTCAGCGGCTTCAGATCGTCGTCGAGGTCGTAGCGGAGCGGGTTGCCGGTGGGGATGTTCAGGCCCGCGATGTCCTCGTCGGAGATGCCGTCGAGATGCTTGACGAGCGCGCGCAGCGAGTTCCCGTGCGCGGCCAGCAGCACCGTCTTGCCCGCCTTGACGTCGGCGACGATGGTCTCGAGGTAGTACGGGATGAACCGCTCGACGACGTCCTTGAGGCACTCGGTCAGCGGCACCTCGGCGAGGTCGGCGTAGCGCGCGTCGCCGACCTGGCTGTACTCCGCGTCGGGCTCGATCGCCGGCGGCGGGGTGTCATAGCTCCGGCGCCACAGCATGAACTGCTCGTCGCCGAACTTCTCCTTGGTCTCGGCCTTGTTGAGGCCCTGCAGCGCGCCGTAGTGACGCTCGTTGAGTCGCCAGTCGCGGATCACCGGAATCCACAGCCGGTCGGCCCGGTCCAGTGCGATGTGCGCGGTCGTGATGGCGCGGCGCAACAGTGAGGTGTAGACGACGTCGGGCAGCAGGTCGTGTTCGACGAGGAGCTCGCCGCCGCGCTCGGCCTCGGCCTTGCCCTTGTCGGTCAGCGCCACATCGACCCAGCCGGTGAACTGGTTGGACGCATTCCATTCGCTCTCGCCGTGACGCATCAGGATCAAGGTGCCGTTGCTCATGGCGGATAGTTTTCCACAGTCGGTGCGCGCCTTCTCTGCACCGCCGCCGGAATCCCGCGCCGACCCCTGCGCAGGACGCGGGAGGACGAAATGGTAATGAACCCATCGATTCGCCGCGCGAAAGGACCGGGGCAGGTCTAGCGTGATCGCATGACAGCCAGTACAGATGCCGGTTCCACCGGCCAGAATGCGGAAAAGCAGCCCGAGCTCAAACGCGTACTGGGCTGGAAGCTGTTGCTGTTGTTCATCATCGGCGACATCCTCGGCACCGGCGTCTACGCGCTGACCGGGCAGGTCGCCGGCGAGGTCGGCGGCGCGGCATGGCTGCCGTTCCTCATCGCGTTCACGGTCGCGACCCTCACCGCCTTCTCGTATCTCGAGCTGGTGACGAAATACCCGCAGGCCGCCGGCGCAGCGCTCTACGTGCACAAGGCCTTCGGCGTCCACTTCATCACGTTCATCGTGCTGTTCACGGTGATGTGTTCGGGCATCACCTCGGCGACCACCGCGTCGCGGGCCTTCGCGGTCAACATGCTGACCGCGTTCAGCGGCGACTCACCCGACGCCACGAATCCAGCACTGTTCGCCATCGCCATCGGCTTCCTGCTGCTGGTCATGTTCATCAACTTCCGCGGCGTCGCGGAGGGCGTCGGCACCAATGTGGTGCTGACCCTGGTGGAGTTGACGGGTCTGTTGCTCGTCCTGTTCATCGGCTACTGGTTCATCATCGGCGGCAACGCCGAACACTGGGACGCGGTGGTGGCCTTCGAGAGTCCCGACGACAAGAACGTCTTCATCGCGGTGACCGCCGCGACGTCACTGGCCTTCTTCGCCCTCGTCGGCTTCGAGGACTCGGTCAACATGGCCGAAGAGTGCAAGGACCCGGTGCGGATCTTCCCGAAGGTGATGTTGAGCGGCCTCGGGATCACCGCCGTCGTGTACGTCCTGATCGCGATCTGCGCGGTCGCCATCGTGCCCGTCGGCGTGCTGTCGGAGAGCGAGACGCCGCTCGTCGACGTCGTTCAGGCCGCCGCGCCCGATTTCCCGATGTCCGATCTGCTGCCGTGGATCTCGATGTTCGCCGTCGCCAACACCGCGCTCATCAACATGATGATGGCCAGCCGGTTGCTGTACGGCATGGCCAAGCAGGGCGTCCTGCCGAAGTTCCTCGCCTACGTCCACCCCGGGCGTCGCACACCGTTCTCGGCGATCATCTTCACCACGGTCGTCGCGCTGTGCCTGCTGACCTACGTCAGCGCCGACCCCAAGGGTTCCATCGTCGGCCTGCTCGGCGGCACCACCGCGCTGCTGCTGCTCGCGGTGTTCACCGTCGTCAACATCTCGGTCCTGGTGCTGCGCAAGGACAAGGTGGGCCACAAGCACTTCCGCACGTACACGCCGATCGCGGTCATCGGCGCCGTCACCTGCGGATACCTGACACTGCCGTTCACCGGACGTGATCCGGAACAGTATGTCGTCGCCGGCTGGCTGCTGCTCCTGGGCGTGATCCTCTGGGCCCTCACCTACTGGTGGAACAAGCGCACCGGGACCGCACCCACCTCGGCCTACGACGACATCCCGCCGCACGAGATCCCCTGAGTCCGACTCGAATCCGTATGACGTCGTGCCCGGATTCCGGGCACGACGTCATACGGATGTCGATGAGATGCCGAAGTTACTTGCGAAGGTCCTTGCGCAGGATCTTGCCCGAGGCCGACTTGGGGATCGTCTCGATGAACTCGACCGCACGAACCTTCTTGTGCGGGGCCACCTTCGAGGCCACGAACTCGATGACCTCGTCCGCGGTGATCTCCGAACCCGGCTGACGTACCACGAAGGCCTTCGGGATCTCCTCCCCCGACTCCGCCTCGATGACCCCGATGACCGCCGCATCGGCGATCTTGTCGTTGGTCAGCAGCAACGCCTCGAGCTCGGCGGGCGGTACCTGGTAGCCCTTGTACTTGATGAGTTCCTTGAGCCGGTCGACGATGTAGACGCACCCCGTCGGATCGACCTGCGCCATGTCGCCGGTGTGCAGGTAACCGTCGGCGTCGATGGTGTCCGCGGTCGCCTGGTCGTTGTTGAGGTAGCCCAGCATCACGTTGGGGCCCTTCACCCACAACTCACCGGGCTCGGACAGGCCCTCGCTCGGCAGCTCGATCTCCGCACCCGAAGCCGGGTCGACGATCTTGTTCTCCGAGTTGGCCACCGCCCAGCCGGTCGAGGACAGCGGCGGATCCTGCTGACCCAGCAGACCGGCCGTGTCGGCCGGGATCATGTGACTCACCGGCGACAGCTCACTCATCCCGTAGCCCTGCAGCATGTGCAGGTCCAGACGCTTGGCCACCGCCTGACCCAGCTCGTCGTCGAGCGGCGCGGCACCGGACATCATCGTGTGCAGCGACGACAGGTCGTAGTTGTCGATGATCGGGTGCTTGGCCAGCGCCACGGCCACCGGCGGCGCGATGTAGGCCATCGTCACCTTGTGGTTCTGGATGTTCTCCAGGAACTCCACGAGATCGAAACGAGGCATGACGACGAGCGACGCGCGGTTGTAGAGCGCGGCGTTGAGCAGCACGGTCATGCCGTAGATGTGGAAGAAGGGCAGCACCGCGATGACCACGTCGTCGGCACCCATGCCCTGGAGCGGGCGGATCTGGGCGACGTTCGCGACCAGGTTGCGGTGCGAGAGCGCCACTCCCTTCGGATTACCGGTCGTCCCCGACGAATACGGCAGCACCGCGACATGCGTCGACGGATCGAAGGACACCTCCGGCGCCGCCAGTCCCGCGCCCAGCAGATCCGCGGCGTTGGGGTGACCCGAGCTGTCCTGGCCCTCCCCGTCGAGGACGATCAGATCCGCATCCGCCAGCCCGACCTCGTCGGCCGCCGCCTTGGCCTGCTCCAGCATCGGGGAGATCGTCACCAGCATCTTGGCGCCCGAATCCCGCAGCTGCTTGGCGATCTCCGGCCCGGTGAACAACGCGTTGATCGTGGTGGCGGTACCGCCGGCGCGCAGGATGCCGTGGAACACCGTCGCGAACGCCGGGATGTTGGGCGACAGGATGCCGACCACGTCGCCCACACCGATTCCCCGCGCCGCCAGCGCTCCCGCCGCCGCGTCGATCTGCGAGATCAGCTGGGCGTACGTCGTCGTCGCGCCCGACTTCGGGTCCACGAGCGCGGTGCGTGCCTTGTCCTCGTCGGACACCGCGCCGAACAGGAACTCGTACACGCTCACATCGGGGATCTCGACGTCGGGGAACGGACTCTTGAAGCTCATGGCACCTCCATTGGGGAATTTCTCGCCCGCATCGTATCAACGCATGTTGACATGATGTGATGTGGACCTCTCGCGAAGAGTCTACGATTCGTCCGATTCGGCGGTGACGTCACTCGCCTTATCGGCACCGTCGACCACCGATTCACCCGGCACATAGCGGCCTTCGAGCGGCGCACCGGCCTCGGGCAGGGACTCCTTGTCGATGAGGTGCTCGAACGCGAGGAGGTTGCGCAGGGACTCGCCGCGCGAGACCCGCCACGCCCACTCGCGCCGGATCGAGGTGAGGAAGCCGAGCTCGAGCAAGGTGTTGAAGTCGCCGTCCGCTGCCTCGAGAACCTGTCCGAGGATGCGATCGACCTCGCCGGAGCTCAGCGCATCGGCGGATATGCGGCCCACCAGGTAGATGTCACCGGTGTTGTCGATGGTGTAGGCGACCCCGTACAGCCGGCGATTGCGTTTCAGCAGGTGCTTGTACACCCCGGCGTGGTTCTCGTCGGGGCGGCGGCACACGAAGGCCTCCACCCGCACACCGTGCTCACTCGCCGTCAGCAGCACCGTGGTCTTGAGTTTGCGTTCGCCGGGCAACTCGACGACCACGTGGTCGACGTCGGCGCCGCCGCCGCTCTTGCGTGTGAAGGCGATCTCGTTCTCGCCCAGCGTCTTCTCGAGCAGGTCGACGACCTCGGTGCGACTCACGGCGTCCTCTCTTCGATGGAATCGGAATCCCTTGCGCAGCGGGCGGTGTCCGGCTGCGTCAGACCGTCAGACCGTCACCCGGTTGCGCCGGCGACGCCAGCGGCGCCGGAGGCGAGCCGAGGCCGCGGCCGTCACCGTCGCGTCGGGCGATTCCGGGCCCTGGCGCGCGGCGAACGACCGCATGGCTCGGCTGTAGCTCTCCAGGAGCTGATCGACCGTGTGATCCCAGGAGAACTGCTCGGCATGTGCACGGGCGTTGTGGCCGAGTTCGACGAGACGATCGGGTTGCGCCAGGAGTTTCTCGAGCGCGTTGGTCCAGTCGCCGACCGCGTGGCCGTTGACCAGGACACCGGTCCGCCCGTCGTCGACCGCGACCCCGAGACCGCCGACATTCGCGGCGATGACGGGCGTCCCGCACGCCTGGGCCTCGATCGCGACGAGGCCGAAACTCTCCGAATGACTGGGCACCGCAACCAGATCCGACGCCCGGTACACCTGCGCCAGGCGTTGCGCCGGCTGAGGCGGGAGGAAGGTCACCGAGTCCGAGATCCCCAGCTCGGCAACCTGATCCATCAGTGCGGTCGGTCGCTGGAGGCCGGAACCCGACGGTCCGCCGACCACGAGCAGACGCAGTCTGCGTCCGGTCGAGGCGGCTTCGGAGATCAGCGGCGCGGCCGCGGCCACGAGGAGGTCCGGCGCCTTGAGCGGTTGGATTCGGCCGACGAACGTCACGATCGTCTCGTCGGGGTCGAGGCCCAGTGCCGCCCGGGCCTGCGCGGCCGAACCCGGGGTGTAGCAGTCGAGGTCGGCACCCGGGGTCACCACGTCGATGCGGGCAGGATCGGCGTCGTACATCGAGAGCAGCTCTGCCGCCTCGGTTTCGGTGTTCGCGACGAGCCGGTCGGCCTCACCGACGACCTGTTGTTCGCCGATCACCCTCAGTTGCGGTTCGGCGGTGTCGCCCTCGGCGAGTGAGGCGTTCTTGACCGCGGCGAGGGTGTGCGCGGTGTGCACCAGCGGGACACCCCACCGGTCGCGGGCGAGCCAGCCCACCTGGCCGGAGAGCCAGTAGTGGGAATGGATCACGTCGTAGTAACCGGGCGCCTGGGCCGCCTCGGCACGCAACACCCCGGCCGTGAACGCGCACAGCTGGGCGGGCAGGTCGCGCTTGTCGAGGCCCTCGAACGGGCCGGCGACCACATTGCGCACCGTGACCCCCGGCGCGGCGGCGACCGACGGCGCATCGGCCGACGACGTCGCACGGGTGAAGATCTCGACCTCGACTCCTCGGCGGGCCAGCCGGGTCGCCGTCTGCCAGACGTAGACGTTCATCCCGCCGGCGTCGCCGGTGCCCGGTTGCGCCAGCGGCGAGGTGTGCACGGAGATCAGCGCGACACGCCGCGGGGACGGGCTGGAGGTCATGGTCTCCACCATAGAGAAACGCCGCACCGGCCGACGCGTCCCCCGGCGTGCGGACACCCTGCACGCCCGCCGCCGCGATCGCCTAGACTGCTTTCGGTAACGATTGTCATTTGCGTAAAGGTTGTCGATGAGGAAATCCCTGTTGGCCGCGGCCGGCGTGCTGTCCGCCGCCGCCCTGGTGCTGTCCGCCTGCTCGAACGACTCCGGCGGGAGCGACGGACCCCCGACCGTGGTGACCTCCACGAACGTGTGGGGTTCGGTGGCGGCCGCCGTCGCCGGGGACAAGGCCCAGGTCACCGCGCTGTACACCAACGCCGACGGTGACCCGCACGAGTTCGAACCGTCCGCCGCCGACACCGCGACCATCGCCGACGCCGACGTCCTGGTCTTCAACGGCGGCCACTACGACTCCTACATGGAGGAGGCCGCGGCGAACTCCGACGCGACGGCCGTCGACGCCTACTCCCTGCTGGGCGGTGACGAGCATTCCGCCGAGGCGCACGGAGACGACCACGCATCCGGCGGGGACCATTCCGACGGGGCCCACGACCACTCGCAGGGCGATCAGAACGAGCACGTCTTCTACGACCTCCCGGTCGTCGCCCAGGTCGCCGACAAGGTCGCCGACGCGCTGGCCGAGCAGGACCCGGACAACGCGGAGACCTACCGCGCCAACGCCGAGACCTTCACCACCGGCATCGACGGCCTGCGGGCGAAGCTCACCACCATCCGGCAGCAGCACGAGGGCACCGAGGTCGCCCAGACCGAACCGCTCGCGGGCTACCTGCTGACCGAGGCCGGACTCGTCGACATCGCGCCCGCCGGGTTCACCCAGGCCGTCGAAGAAGGCCAGTCACCGGCCGCTGCCGACCGCGCCGCGCTGCAGGACATCCTCGCCGACCGTCGTGCCGCGGTGCTGATCTACAACACCCAGGCCGTGGACCCGGTGACACAGGCGATGCTCGATGTCGCGGGTTCGGCCGGCGTTCCGGTCGTGAAGTTCACCGAGACGCTGCCCGACGGCGTCACCGACTACCTCGTGTGGCAGGGCGCCCAGATCGACGCGCTGTCCGCGGCGCTGGGTTCCGGTTCCAATTGACCGGGACAGGCAGCGACGGGGCAGAAACGGATGCGCGTCCGGTCGTCGCGTTCTCCGGTGCCCGACTCGCGTTCGGCGACCGGATTCTCTGGGACGACCTGAACCT
The DNA here is from genome assembly GCF_057770005.1 of Gordonia sp. G4. Lineage (NCBI taxonomy): Bacteria > Bacillati > Actinomycetota > Actinomycetes > Mycobacteriales > Gordoniaceae > Gordonia > Gordonia sp. G4. The sequence goes on along the minus strand of NZ_CM173442.1, from coordinate 2,592,935 downwards.
GACCATCGAGCCCGGCGAGTTCATCGCGGTCCTGGGGCCGAACGGTTCGGGCAAGACGTCGTTCCTGCGGGTCCTGCTGCGCCAGTACGCGCTCGACCGCGGCAGCGTCGCCACCATCGACGCGGTCGGTTACATCCCGCAGCAGCACGCCGAGGACGACGCCGACCCGATGGCCATCCGCGGGCGCGACCTCGTCGGTTTCGGTGTCGACGGCGGCCGCTGGGGCGTCGGTCTGCGCGGGCGGGCGCGGCGACGCGAACTGGTCGACCGCGCCCTGAGCGCGGTGGACGCGCTGCCGTACGCCGACGCCCCGCTCGGCGTCCTCTCCGGCGGTGAGCAGCAACGTCTGCGGGTCGCGCAGGCGGTGGTCAGCGATCCCGGCCTGCTGCTCTGCGACGAACCACTCGCCAGCCTCGACCCGACCAACCAGCAGGTGGTCGTCGAACTCATCGACCGCCGCCGACGCGAGGCGGGGACCGCGGTCGTCTTCGTGACCCACGAGATCAACCCGATCCTCCCCTACGTCGACCGCGTGCTCTATCTCGTCGACGGCAGGTTCCGCATCGGTGCGCCGCACGAGGTGATGACGACGGAGACGCTGAGCGAGCTCTACGGAAGTGACGTCGAGGTGCTGCGCGTCAACGGCCGTCTCGTCGTGATCGGCGGCGAGGACGCCCACCACTGTGCCGCGGAGACGGATTCGGGAATCGCACGCTCGGGCGGGCCGGCGTGAGCACCACCTACTCCGCCGTCGACCGCTCGCTGAGCGATCTCTGGGATTTCTCCACGACCATCGACCTGCTCGGTTACGACTTCATGCAGCAGGCGCTCCTCGCGATGGTGCTGCTCGGCCTCCTCGGCGGCCTGTTGGGTCCGCTGATCGTCGCCCGGCAGATGTCGTTCGCGGTACACGGTGCCAGCGAGCTGTCGGTGACCGGCGCCGCGGCGGCCCTGCTGATCGGGTTCAGCGTGAACCTCGGCGGTGTCATCGGTGCGGTCATCGCCGCGGCGGTGTTCGGTTTCCTCGGCAACAAGGCACGGGAACGCGATTCGGTGATCGGCGTCGTGATGGCGTTCGGCCTCGGTATCGGCGTGCTCTTCCTGGCCCTGTACGGCCGGATCGGCACCGGTTTCGCACTGCTGACCGGCCAGGTCGTCAGCGTCGGCATCAACGGGCTCGTCGCGATCGCCATCACCACCGGGATCGTCGTCGTCGTGCTGGCCGTGATCTACCGGCCGCTGCTGTTCGCCTCGACCGACCCCCGCGTGGCGCAGGCACAGGGCGTACCCATCCGGACGCTGTCCGTGGTGTTCGCGATCATCATGGGCCTGGCGGCCGCGCAGGGCGTGCAGATCATCGGCGCGCTGCTGGTGATGTCGCTGATGATCACTCCCGGCGCCGCGGCCGCGCGCGTCACGTCGAATCCGACGCGCACTCTGGTGCTGTCGGTCGTGTTCGCCGAAGTCGCGGCGGTCGGCGGGCTGCTGATGTCCCTCGCGCCGAAACTGCCCGTGTCGGTCTTCGTCACGATCATCTCGTTCGCGATCTACGTCGTGTGCCGGATCATCGGGAACCGCCGCGTGCATCGCACTCGCTGAGTCACGGCGTGCACCGCACGCGCTGACGGGTCATTCCTCGGCGAAGCCGGGGTTGCAGCCGGCGCCGACCATGTCCTCCTCGGCGACGACGGGACGTCCGGGTTCCAGGTTCCAGCTGGGCTTCTCGGGCTCGACCAGACGGGCGAACCGCCAGTGGCAGTCGAACTGGGCCTGCATGCCGGGTGTGTCGGCGGTGGGATCGAGCGCGACGACCTCGGCCCACGCGGACGCCATCGCGCCGGGTTCGGTGGTGTAGCGCCCGGAGCGCGTGGGGAACACCGAGAGACTCGGACCGACGGCGGTGTCGGTCCATTCGGTTCGCTCGATGTAGGGCGGGCGGTAGACGACCGGCGCGGGCGCCGACGACGTCGCCGGGTACGGCATGGCGGTGGTGACCGGCGGGGTCGTCGGTTCGGGTGAGGTGGCACTGCCCGCCGCCGGGGAGTTCGGCGTCGGCTGCCCGCAGGCGGACAGGAGCGCGATCAGCGCGACGACGGCGGCGACGAGCACCACCGCCCGCGGGCTCCCCGCGCACCCCGGCTCGTCCGGCCCCGACGTCATACCGCCACCTTAGGTGACGAGTAACCTGCACCTGTGGTCCCCCGACGCAGCAGGACGCGGACGCTCGCCGTGGTGCTCACCGCGATCGCCGGAGTTCTCCTGTGCCTCACCGGGTGCGCCCGCACGCCGGACCCCGGCCCCCTCCAGCCGACGCCGACGCAGCGGGTCCAGGCCACCCCGGGCGGGCTCGTCCTCGACGGAAAGCCGTGGTGGCCCGCCGGTTTCAACGCCTACCAACTGGGCACCGACTGGGCGGTGAACAGCGGGTGCGGTGCCGAGGTCGACCTCGACGCCTACTTCGCGAAACTGCCCCCGCGGGCACTGACCCGGTTCAATGTGTTCTCGTCCTTCGCCGTTCACAAGCGCAGCGGGCTCCTCGACTTCGCGCCGCTCGACCGGGTCTTCGCCGCCGCGGCCCGGCATCGCCAGCTGGTGCTGCCGGTACTCGCCGGCGGGTCCGGGGACTGCGAGGACGGCCGGTTCAAGGACCGTGAGTTCTACGCCCGGGGCTGGCGCACACCGCCGTCGGTCAACCAGCCGTCCTTCGCGCAGTGGGTCGAGACCGCGGTGACACGGTGGCACGACGAACCGTCGGTCGTCGGCTGGGAGCTCGTCGGCGAGCCGGAGGCGAGCCGGTGCGGTCCGGACTCGTGCGAGTTGGACGCGCGCACCTGTCCCGCCGACGCCACCGCTGTCCTGCGGTCGTTCTTCGACTCGGCGGGCGCGCTGCTGCGCTCCTATGACGCCGACCGGCCGATCTTCGCGGGTCTCGTCGGCGGCGACCAGTGCGGCCTGGCCGGTCCCGGTTATCTCGACGTCGCCCGGTCTCCCGGCATCGACGTACTCGACTTCCACGACTACCGCACCGGACGCGGCCAGACCTCCGGTCCGCTCGGCAGCGACCTGGCGACTCGCGTCCGTCAGGCCCGGAGCGCCGGAAAGCCGTTAATGGTCAACGAGATCGGCATCGACGCCGGCTCCTGCCTGCCCGCGACGACGCGCGCCCGAGCGTTCGAGGACATCATCGCGAACCACCGCGCGCTCGGTGTCGCCGGCGCGCTGCTGTGGGCTTTCGTCCCGGATCCCCGGGAGTCGTCGTGCACCTACGACATCGGACCGTTCGACCCGGCCTGGAGTGTGGTCCGCGCCAACATCCTATGACCCGGCGGTCTACGAAAACCCTCGGGGATCACAGGATTCGGTACATCCGCCAATCCGGTAGATCGGCGCCGTCGTTACGGGCCTCGAGCGCGAGCACCCCGAGCTGGGCCCCGTTCTCGTACATGGTCGGATACCGCTGATTGATCGCGTCGGACAGACCCCGGCCGGCCGAGGGAACGGTGAGGAAGTACTGGACCCCGCCGTTGCGCGGATCGTTGAGCAGTTCGGTGAAGTCACGGTCGGAGGGGATGACGAACTGTCGGGGCCGGGTGGACTGCGCCACCACCGCGAACCCGTAGACGGTGTCGCACAACACCGATCCGTCGGGCAGCCGCAGGTCGTCGAGGTACTCCGCGAGCGCGCGTTCGGTGGAGAACGAGCGCACGATGCGTTCCTCGCCGAGGTACTTGGGAGACACCGAATCCGGTTGCGGACGAACCACCGATCCGAGAGCGAACTCCTGCGGCGCGTACTTGGGTGACGTCATGCCGTAGGTCGTGACCGGGAGCGCCGCCGCGACGACGACGAGCGCCACCGTGACCGCGATCTTGTACCCCCACCGGGAGGCGTACGGACGCACCGGGGCGAGATAGGCGTGTGCGCCCATGCGCCGCACGGGAACCTGATGCCGCAGCGGCACCGACATCAGGGCCACGATCGCGGCCAGCAGGATGACGGTCATGTAGAACCGCAGGAAGCCGAACGTCGATCCGCGTGAGTAACCGAAGATCTGGAACGCGAGTACCGCGACGATCAGCAGTACGGGCAGCAACGGCATCAGGCGGCGCCGGCGCGCGCGCACCGCGATCAGTCCGAGGATCAGGATGGGCAGGAGCGGCGCGAGGATGGTGATCTCGGTGAGCGAGAACCTCACCGCGTCTCCGGTGGTGGCCGAGCCGCTGCCGCCGGACTGGGCGATGATCGCGGCATTGCCGTATTCCGAGGTGAACTGGGCGAAGGCGTCACCGGTGATGAGCCACCCGGCCGCCGCCCAGGCGAGAAAGGCCAACGCGCTGGGCGCGAGGGTGAGCGTCACGTCGAGCAGGACACGAGGCACCCGCTTCGCGGGGTCGTGCCGGGAGTAGGTCACCCAGGCGACCACGAACGCGGCCGCGATCGCCGCGGCACCGCCGTCGTAGCGGGTGAGGTAGGACAGCGCCAGCGCGATCCCCGCGACGACGAGTTCGTGGACGTCGTCGGTGGACACCCATCGGATGAGTCGCCGGGACGCCCAGGCGAGGAAGAAGAGGTAGGGCGCCTCACTCATCCCGTTGGCCGCGTACAGGACGATCATCGGGTTGATCGCGTAGAGGACCGTGAACGTGCCCGCCACGCGCGGGCTGAGTCCCTGATCGCGTGCGATGCCGGAGATCTGCACGATCGATCCGGCCATGAAGGCCGACGACATGATCACCGCCGACACCGCGTGCGTCGTCATCTCCGGGAACCACGGACTCAACGCGACGAGGGGCAGCTGGACGACCGCTGTCAGCGGGGTGAAGACGAAGCCGATCGCCGCCAGGTGCGGGGAGCGGCTGAACAGCACGCTCTGCGCCGACTGCACCCGCGACAGCGCGTCGCCGAACAACAGATGGACCTCGGTGGCAAGGTAGATCCCGATGACGAGGTAGGGGATCCACGCGGCCAGGAAGATGATCACCCCGGCCGGGACGCGGCGCATCACGTCCGGGCTCCCGCTGGTTCCGCGGTGTCGTCCTCGTCGCCGTCCTTCTGGCCGGCCTGATCGCTCTCCGCACTCTGGCTGCTCGTCGACAGACCGTGAAAGGTCTTCTCCCAGTACGACGGATTGACCAGGATCTGCCACATGCCCTTGATGGCGGCGACACTCATCATCAGCCAGTACAGCGGGATCAGCAGCGCCGACAGCAGCAACTCGCTGCGGTCGTCCTCGCGGATCGCGATCAGGTTCATGTAGATCGCGGCGCCATTGCCCAGCAGCATCGAGAGCAGCGCCAGATAGTAGATGGGCCCGGGGAACAACTCCGCGACGAACGCGGGCTGCCCGCCGATCCACATGGCCAGGATGAGCCAGAAGACCATGTTGAGGCAGGCGATCACCGGCGTCCCGGCGATGAGCAGCGTGAACCGCACGAATGCGACCGGCCCGAGGATGTGCCACAACTTGACCGGGTGACGCATGTGGACGAGCCACGTCTGCATGTAGCCCTTGTACCAACGGGAGCGCTGGCGGACCCAGTTGATGGCGTCGACGTTGGCCTCTTCCATCGTGACCGAGTCGAGCACGAGGGTGCGGTATCCGTGGTCGGCGATGCGCACACCGAGGTCGGCGTCCTCGGTCACGTTGAACGGATCCCACGCCCCGATCGTGTCGAGGACGTCGCGCTTGAAGTGATTCGACGTGCCGCCCAACGGGATCGGCGCCCGGCTGACCATCATGCCCGGCAGCAGGAACCCGAACCAGATCCCGTAGTCGGCGGTGAACCACTCGGTCAGCAGGTTGTCGCGCACGTTGTGGAAGCTGAGCTTGCCCTGGACGCACACCACCGACTCGTCGTCGGAGTTGTTCAGCACATGGACGGCGCGGCGCAACTGCAGCGGATCGGGTTTGTCCTCGGCATCGAAGATCGTGACGATGTCGCCGGTGGCGAAGTGCATTCCGTAGTTGCACGCCTTCGGTTTGGTGCGGGGTTGCGCCGGCGGTGTCAGGACAACGGTGACGATGCCGTTCTCCTCGACCCCGCGCGCCGCCTCGATCGTCGGCTCATCGTCCTCTTCGAGGAGCAACAGCACCTGCAGCTTCTCGCGCGGATACTCGATGGTCTCCATCGCCGCCACGAGCTGCCCGACCACCTCGGGCTCACCGTAGGCCGGGACGAAGACGGTGTAGTAGGGCAGCTCGTCGTCGGGGATCGACCGGGCCTGCTCGTCGGACACCCGGATCGCCCCGTTGACCAGTCCGCGGCGGAAGATCACCACCCGGTCGACGAGGGTGACCACATACCCGATGGTGGCGATCGACACGAGCGTCGCGCAGGTTCCGACTGGATAGAAGACCATCGCGACGGCGACGAGGCCGAGGACCGTGAATCCGATGATCTTCTGGATCCGGCTGAACGCCACCGACGCCGACATGTCCGCGTCGGCATCGCGGAGGCGGTTCACCGCGTCGTCGAGTGCCTGCGCCCGGTACGCCGGGTCGGCGAGCAGTTCGGCGACCGGACGCCGGGGCCGGGTGCTCCGCGCGACGCCGGGTGCGTCCGCGTCCCGCATCTCGTGGTCGTCGCTTCCGTCGGCTGCGTTCATCACCGCTCCTCCACCGCCTCGGCGCCGAGCTGTGCGCCGATCAACGCGCCGGCCAGCTGGATGAGCAGGGTGCGGTCCTTGTACTGCGGGTCGCTGTCGCTCAGCACCGAGTTGCCGCGCAGCAAGATGATCATCAGCGAGTTGAGGTTCGCCAGGATGGTGATCCGGGGTTCGGGGAAGTACGCGTCGGGTTCGTGGTTGTCGACCGCCCACAGCATGACCTGCTGCGTGCGGTTCCCGTTGGTCCACCACCACGACAGCACGGTGTAGGTCAGGTATCGCTCGTCGTCGACGACACTCCACAACTTTCCCTCGACCCCGAACGGCAGCGCCAGGTCGAACGGCTCGCTCGACCGATCCCGGGAGAGGTCGTACCGGAAGATGTCCGGATACACCTCGAGCGCCAGGGACCGCCGGCTGTCGACGCTGTCCACGACGACCCGGCGCGGTCGCGCGAACTTGTCGAACGCCCGCGTTCCGCGGCTCTGCACGAGAACCTGCCGGTTGAGCGTCGCACCGGGTCCGTACAGGCGGCTGACCCAGCCGTAGACGCCGACCGATTCCTGTCGCCACCCGACCGGCACCACCAGCGCCGGACCGATGTCGAGCTGGGGGAACCGCGCGCTCTGCCACGTGCTGCCGACGGGCGGGGTGGGGATCATCGCGAGGATGACCGCGGCCAGGAGTACCACCAGGCCCGGCCGTCCCACGAATGCCACCTTCGGCGCCGCGAAGTGTCCGGCGTCCGGTGGCGCCCAGTGCATTCCGCCGCGCCTCCGGTAGTCGAACAGCATGTACGACGACGTGGCGAGCGCGGCGATGAGCGCCGGGTACGGGACGAGGACGTTGCGGGGTGCGTCGAGCAGATAGAAGATCACCAGCGCACCGGTCCCGATGCCCCCGGCGAGCAACGCCGCGAGCGCCTTGCGCCGCCACGTCCGGCCCACCGCGATCGCGGTCGCAGCCACCGCCATCAGCACCAGCGTGAAACCCGCGGCCAGGGATGTGCCTCCGAGCGGCAGCACGACTCCGCGCACCGGCAACGGGAAGATCAGGGCGAACAGCAGCCACGCCCACCGGTATCGCGCGACGGGACGCAGCCCGAACAACAGGATCGATGCCCCGAGCACGAACAGCCACAGCGCGAGCAGGTCCATGTGGGTCGTGAGATACGCACGGGCGTAGCGCGGGTTGACCAGGTACTTCATCGCCAGCGACAGGATGAGCACGACGATCCCGACGATGACGTCGGTCTGCCGGTCGTAGATCGGCAGTTCGTCGAAGCGGCGCCACGAGACACCGACGACCGCGACGAGGCTCAGGACGACGAGTACCGGCACGTACAGGATCAGCGTCTGCGCCATGAGCTCGTCGGCGACGGCCCGGATGGTGTTCCAGAAGCCGAGTGCGGTGCAGGCGAGCAGGAACAGCCATCGCAGGGCGATGGCCCGGTCGGGGTGCTCGACGAACATCCGGACCGGCTGCGCCGGTTTCCGGCGCGTCGCCACCCCGACGACTCTCGAGTCGACGACCCTGGAGACGGTCGATGGCACCGGAGATCAGTCCCCGTCGGTGTGCCGGCGCCGGCGCCGGAGCACCAGTGTCGCCGCGACGGCGGCGATGAGGACGGCGACGGTCGTGACCGCCACCGCGGGCCACAGCGAACCGTCCGACGACTCCGTCTCCGGCCGGCCCTCGTCGGCCAGCACCTCCACCGGTTCCTCCCCGGCCACTTGCAGCAGGGCGTCACCGTTGAGCGACGGCCACCGGTCGGGATCGGCCTCCAGCCAGGTGAGCACGGCGTCGAGGTCCGCGGAATCGTCGGTCGAGCTGGCCACGAGCACGGTCCGGCCGGCATCGCGCGCCACCTGCAGCGAGCCGAATTGCAGTGTCGGGGTGACGACCACCTCCGAGCGCCGGCCGTCGTCGTCGCGGACCGAGATCGTGCCGCCGTCCGCGGTGACAGGCAGGTCCACGTCCGGGACGCCGCGACCGTCGGCGGCGATGATCACGGCCGGACCGTCGGTGGCCATCGCGTCGTCGACGGGCATCACCTCCACCCCGAGGCGCACCGCGGACAGGCGCTGCAGACCCGACATGAGCGACACCGCACGCCGGACGTCGGCGACGTCGCCCGCCGTCCATGCGACCGCGGTGCTCGGCATCAGCGACTGCGGCAGTGACACGAAGCCGGCCGGGGCGGGCGGGTCGGCGGGCTCGGAGCGGACCTCACCGGACGAGTCGAGGCTCAACGAGCTGCGCACCCCCTCCCCGCACTGTTCGCGGACGTCGCCGTGGTTGTAGGTGACCGTCAGCTCGGTGTATCGCGTCAACAGGTCCTGCGGGATGTCCACCCAGTGGTCGTAGCTGCCGGACCCGTCGGCCGGCCAGGACGCGATGACCCGCGGTCCGATCGCCACCGCGATCTGCCCGCCCATCGGCGTATAGGCACCCTTCACCTGGACCCGGACGTTCTTCGACGGCCGCCCCAGGCGCGTCTGGTCGACGCCGAAGGAGATCGACGGCCAGCCGGTGGCGGTCACCTGTTGATCGCCGACACCCAGGTCGGCCAGCGTGTTGACGACCGGGGCGAGCTGGGGCGCGTCGAACGGCGCGCCGGCCACGGCCGCGGAACTGATCGCGATCGACGACAGGTTCGAGGTCAGGAAGCCGACCTGCGACGGCAGCTGGTCGGCGCCACCGCCGATCCGCAGCACGGGCCACCCCGCGGCGCCGGGAGCGAGACTCAGTCCCTGGAGCAGATCGGAGTTGATGACCACCTGCCGTTCGAGCGGCTCGACGGCCTCGGTGGGGGCCGCGGCGCGCCGGGACAGCGAATCGGTCTCGATCTCGACGGCGGCCGAGCCGTAGTTCGCCACGACGGCGGTCGCCAGCGAGACGGCCGCGGCTCCCTCGGCGGGCCGCACGTCGTCCGGGACGTAGATGGTGAGCTTGCGCAGAACCGGAGGGAGGAACTCGGCGACGCTGTTCGGGGCCGCTTCCCGTCCGCCGTAGGACGCGGTCGCGTTCTCGATCCGGAACCCCGAATCCGGATCGAAGAGGCAGGTGCCCGCGGTACGCAGGTAGGTCCGCAGGACGAGGTCGGCGGCGTTGCGATCAACCCGGACACCGCGCAGGGGCAGGACGATGGGCGAGTTGACCGACGGGCTGATGGGCGTGCGCGAGATCAGCCTGCCCTCCTGCAGGACGTCGACGTTGCCACCGGTGACGAACGCCGGATACTGTGCGACGCCGCGGAGTTCGGTCGGCGTGAGATTCGGCGGTACCGCCAGGGCCAGACTGACCTCGCCCTGTTGCCCGGGGAACGAGATGGTCGTCGACGAGCCGAGGTCGCGCAGACTCAGTGGCGGCGGCGGGTCACCGGGGGCCGCGCCGGCGACGGGGACCGTGCCCATCGAACCGGTCGCCGCGAGCAGGAGACCGGCGAGCAGCACGGACGATGTGCGGAGTAGTCGAGAGCGCGATCGACCGCGAGATCCCCAGGACACGTGCATTTCTCACCCTTCGAGTGCTCCCCGTTCCCGACCTGTGCACCGCCCCGCAGAAGAACTTATCGGATGTGAACGATTGGGACACCTTTTCGGGTCCCTGTCGTGTCGCCTGCCTCCGCCGGCATTGCGGGCGTTTCGATTCGCACACGTTCGCCCGAACAGGGGCCGAACTCTGCGACCATGGCGGGGGTCGAGAAGTCCGGCGAACTCGAGGGAGCGCGATGCGACAGGTTCACGCCGGTGAACACGTCGACGGCGGCGTCTACGTCGACATCGCCGACGCGACGATCTGGCACTTCACCGCCGGGGAGGCGCACGGCCCGCCGGTGGTGCTGCTCCACGGGCTGTTCGCCTCGGCGTCCGCGTGGGGAACGCAGATCCCCGCATTTCTCGACGCCGGCCTGCAACTGTTCGTACCCGAACGGTCCGGTCACGGACACAGCCCCGATCTCCCGGGCGACTTCAGCCTCGAACGCATCGTCGCACGCACGATCGTCTATCTCGAGACCGTCGTATGCCGACCGGCCCATCTGGTGGGCTGGGCCGACGGCGCCCCGGTCGCGCTGCTCGTCGCCCGCGAACGTCCGGACCTCGTCCGCCGGCTGGTGTTCGTCGGCGGATACCTCAACAGTGCCGGCCGAACCGCCGACGAGTTCATCGACCAGGTGACGCGGCGCGACCCGGCCACGGTGGACTACCTGCGCATCTACTACGACACCACCTCACCCGACGGACCCGAGCACTTCGACACCGTCTACGACAAGGCGGTCCGGATGCTGACCACCGAACCGGACTGCGAGGTCGCCGCGTTCGCACGAGTCGAGGCGCCGACGCTCGTGGTGGTCGCCGACCGGGGGCTCGTCCGCCTCGAACACGCGCTGGAACTCGCGCGGACCTTGCCGCGCGGACGGCTGGCCGTCATCCCGGGCACCCACATCCTGCCGGTGGAGTCGCCCGAGCTGTTCAATCCGCTCGTCCTGTCGTTCCTCGCCGCCGACCCGCCGTCGGTGTGGGAGTTCGGCTGAGTCCTCAGGCCGGCGAGTGCACCCGGTACCACGCCTGACGACGCAGGGCGTCCGGATCGGCCTCGACGTGGTCGGGGTCGTCGAGGACGAGGACCTTGCGGTCGGCGGTGGTGTAGGCGGGCCAGCCGAAACCGGGGTCGCCGGTGCGGGCGAACCCGCCCCAGCGGGTCTGGACGTTCTTGGTGACCCGGCCGGTGGCGGGCCAGTCGGCGAGGGCGAGACCGGCACCCATCGGGGCCCGGTAGGCACCGAACACGCTGAACAGCTCGGTGGCGTGCGTGGCCCCGAAGCCCGTGGCCTCGAGCACCTTCGTCTGGTAGTCGTAGCGGTACACGTAGGTCGGGGCGACGGCGCTGTGCCCGTCGGCGAAGGCGCTCATCGGTGCCCAGAAGATCGAGTCGCCGGCCAGCCGGATGCGATCCCGGTCCCCGTCCTCGTAGTGCGAGGCGATCTCGCGCCGGACCTCTTCGTCCTCGACGCGCATCAGGGCGCGTTCGGCGTCGGGCAGGACGTTCCAGTCGGGCAGGACGTTCCAGAGTTTGGCGAACAGCTTGCCCTCGTCGCGGTTGCTGCCGATCACGAGCGGCACCGGCTGCGTGAGCCCACCCGCGGCGGCGGCGAGCGGCGACCGCGGCAGCAGATCGCCGTCGACGACGGGCGCGAACGGGATCGCACCGCTGGCGGTCTTGGTGGCGAATCGCATCAGCCGGTTCGCCGCCGCCAGCAGCAACGCCGGGTTGGGCGAGGTGAGCAGACGCTGGGCGTGGACCGTGTCGACGGGCGGCTCGTCCCGTTCGAAGGAGGTCGCCCGACGCTGCGGGTCGCGCAACAGCCGGACGAACTCGTCCGCGTAGATCTTCGCCGCGTCCTGCTCGACGATCAGTTCCGGGGCGGGACTCTGCGCGATGGCCTGGTGATAGAGACCGGTCGTCGACGGGGCGGACAGCAGCGAGAGCACCGACGACCCGCCGGCGCTCTCGCCGAAGATCGTGACGTTCTCCGCGTCCCCGCCGAACGCCTCGATGTTGTCCTGGACCCACTGCAGGGCCGCGATCTGGTCACGCAGGCCGACGTTGGAGTCGAACGGACGGTCCTCGGTGGCGAACTGACCGAGGTCGAGGAAGCCGAACGGACCGAACCGGTACTGGATGGTGACGACGACGACGTCCTGGGCACGCGCGAGGAAGGCGCCGTCGTAGAGCGGGGTGGCGGCCGTGCCGAGGATGAACGCACCGCCGTGGATGAACACCATCACCGGTCGCGGAGTCGACGACGCGACGTCGGGCGAGTAGACGTTCAGCGTGAGGCAGTCCTCGGCCATCGGCGCGAACTTGCCCGGGGCGATGGCCGTGAACCGCTTCTCCTGGATGGCCGCTTTGGCCACCTTGGTGCAGTCGCGGACGCCGGGCCAGTCGTGGGCGGGCTCCGGTGCACGGAACCGGCGATGGGCCACCGGCGGTGCCGCGAACGGGATGCCTCGCCAGCTGATGGTCCCCTTGCGCAGCCGCTTCCCCCGGGCGCCCTCGACCACGCCGTTACGGGTGGTCACCTTACTGTCGAGAAATGCCATACCCACCACCGTAGACGAAAACGACGACTTCGTCTACCCGCCGCCGCGCACACACCGATCGGGCGGTCCCCGCTGGTCGGCCACCACTACGATGCGCTCATGGGTTCCGGCGCGGCACGCATCGACCTCAACGCCGACCTCGGTGAGGGCATCGGTGACGACGCGGCGATGCTGGGGATCGTCACCAGCGCCAACGTGGCGTGCGGCTTTCACGCCGGCACCCCCGCGCAGTTGCTCGCCACCTGCCGGGCCGCGGTCGACGCCGGGGTCCGGATCGGCGCCCAGGTGTCCTACCCCGATCGCAGCGGCTTCGGGCGCCGGTTCATGGAGATGACGACTCCGGACCTCGTCGCCGACCTGGTGTACCAGATCGGCGCGCTCGACGCCCTCGCCCGATCGGTCGGCGGGGCCGTCACCTACGTCAAACCGCATGGCGCGCTGTACAACACCATCGTCCATCACGAGCAGCAGGCCGAGGCCGTGGTCACCGCGGTCCGCGATGTCGACGCCGGATTGGCGGTCATGGGGCTACCGGGATCGGAGGTGCTGTCACGCGCCCGACGGGCGGGACTCGACACCATCTCCGAGGCGTTCGCCGACCGCGCCTACACCCCGGAGGGCACCCTCGTGCCGCGCGGAACCGACGGCGCGGTGTTGTCGGACAGCGCCGAGATCGCGCGACGGGTGGTCGAACTCGTCACGACGGGCCGGATCGGCGCGATCGACGGAACCCTGATCGACGTCGACGCCGGATCGGTCTGCCTCCATGGCGACACCCCGGGCGCGGTCGGACACGCGCAGGCCGTGCGCGACGCACTCACCGCCGCCGGAATCGTCATCGGCGCGCCACCGGCCTGACCGGCCGGGAGGGATGCTGCCTAGCCGCGTCGCTGGCGGGCGAACTCGGCGAGGACCACACCCGCGGCGACCGAGGCGTTGAGGCTCTCGACGTCGCCGGCCATCGGAATGGACAGGATCGAGTCGCAGCTCTCGCGGACGAGGCGGGAGAGCCCCTTGCCCTCCGAACCGACCACGATCACGGTGGGGCCGCTGCCGTCGTAGTCGTCGAGGGTGACGTCACCGTCTGCATCTAGACCGACCAGTTGCGCCCCGGCGTCGGCCCAATCCTTCAATGTGCGAGTCAGATTGGTCGCGCGGGCGACCGGCAGGCGCGCCGCGGCACCGGCGCTGGTCCGCCAGGCGACGGCCGTCACGCTCGCGCTGCGTCGTGCGGGGATGACCACGCCGTGCCCGCCGAAGGCCGCGACCGAGCGGATCACCGCGCCCAGGTTGCGCGGATCGGTGATGTTGTCGAGGGCGACGAGCAGCGGCGGGGTGCCGCTGGCCTTGGCCTCCGCCATCAGGTCGTCCGGGTGGGTGTACTCGAACTCCGGCACCTGCAGCGCGATGCCCTGGTGCATTCCGTTGGTGGACAGGCGATCGAGTTCGGGTTTGCCGACCTCGAGGATGGAGATCGCCGAGTCGCCGGCGATCTTCACCGCCTCGGCGACCCGCTCGTCGGGCTCGGAGTTGGTGGCGATGTACAGCGCGGTGGCCGGCACGCCGGCGCGCAGGCATTCCACAACCGGATTGCGGCCGAGGACATACTCGGGACCTTCGTCCCGGGCCCGCGCCCCGCTGCGACCGGCCGCCGACTTCGACGCCGCCTTGGCTCGCTTGTGAGCCGGATGATACGGCCGGTCAACTGCTTTCGGTGTCGCGCCACGGGCCTCGAGGCCGCGGCGACGCTGACCACCCGAGCCGACGGTCTGCCCCTTCTTGGTGCCGTCCTTGCGAATCGCGCCTCTGCGCTTGGAGTTCCCTGCCATCACGCCTCACCCTTCAATGCCCATTGCGCACCGTCGGGGGTGTCGGTGACCTCGATACCGGCCTGCGCCAGCCGATCCCGCACCGCGTCCGCGGTCGCCCAGTCCTTGGCGACGCGCGCGTCGGCGCGTCGCTGCAATTCCGCCTGCACCAGCACGTCGAGTGCGGAGGTGGCGGCCGACTCGTCGGCGGCACCCGCCCACCGGTCGTCCAGCGGGTCGACGCCCAGAATCCCCATCATCGCGCGGACCGTGGACGCAGCGGCCAGCGCGGCGGCTCCGTCACCGGACTCCAACGCGGTATTGCCCTGCCGAACCACGTTGTGCACGACCGCGAGTGCGGCCGGGACGCCGAGGTCGTCGTCGAGCGCGGCGGCGAACTCGGGGTCGACATCCCCGACGACCACCTCGCCCACGCGCGCGCCGACCCGGGCCACGAACGACTCGACGCGCCGATAGCCGGCGGCGGCCTCAGTGAGCGCGCCAGACGAGTACTCCAGCATCGACCGGTAGTGCGCGCTGCCGAGGTAGTAGCGGAGCTCGACCGCCCGGACCCGTTGCAGCATCGCGGGGATCGACACCACGTTGCCCAGCGACTTGCTCATCTTCTCGCCACCCATGGTGACCCAGCCGTTGTGTAACCAGTAGCGCGCGAACGCATCTCCCGCACCGTGTGCCTGCGCGATCTCGTTCTCGTGGTGCGGGAAGATGAGATCCATCCCGCCGCAGTGGATGTCGAACTCAGCGCCGAGCAGCGAGGTGGCCATCGCCGAGCACTCGAGGTGCCAGCCGGGACGGCCGGGGCCCCAGGGCGTCGGCCAGGACGGCTCGTCGGGCTTGGCCGCCTTCCACAGGGTGAAGTCGCGGGGATCGCGTTTGCCGGTCCCCGCGCTCTCACCCTGGTGCACGTCGTCGAGCCGGTGTCCGGACAGCGACCCGTACTCCGGCAGGCTCAGGACGTCGAAGTACACGTTGCCGTCGGCGACGTAGGCGTGCCCGCGGCTGATCAGTCGCTCCATGTATTCGACCATCTGGGTGACGAACCCCGTGGCCCGCGGCTCGGCCGACGGCGGCAGGACCCCCAGCGCACGGTAGGCGTCGTCGAACGCACGCTCGTGGGTGGCTGCCCATTCCCACCACGGCCGTCCCGCGTCCGCGGCCTTTCGCAGGATCTTGTCGTCGATGTCGGTGACGTTGCGCACGAACAGCACGTCGAGACCCTGGTGGGTCAGCCAGCGCCGCAGGATGTCGAAGGCGATGCCGCTGCGGACGTGCCCGATGTGCGGTACTCCCTGGACGGTCGCGCCGCACAGGTACACCGACGCCTGGCCTGGGTGCAGCGGCACGAAGTCGCGCACCTCTCGGGAGTCGGTGTCATACAGGCGCAGGGTCACGACCGGCAATCCTACCGGACCCTGACCTGGCCACCGACGGCCCGAGCCGCAGGTGCGCGCACCTCACGCACGCTCACCGGGGACGCCGACCGGGCCGGCCGGCTCCGCGGCGACGGCGGCGGCGGTCGCCCTCATCTCCGCGATGGTCGCGGACAGGACCGCGACCGCCCGCTCGGTGGCGGGATGTCGCACGCGGACGTGGATCCCGTCCGCATCGCGCCAGAACCACCATTGCGCGGTGTCGGTCGGTTTGGCACTGGAGACCTGTTCGGCCCGTACCCCCCGATGCGGACTCGGCAGTCGCGTGTAGTCGACGTAGGACATCATGAAGACGTCCGACCGGCGCTGACGGAGCCGGCTGCCGAAGGCGAGGTAGACCGGGGTCAGCCCGATCTCGGCCAGCGGCAGGGCGGCGGCGAGCCGGGCCGTGTTGATCTCTGCCGCCCCGAACAGATCGTCGCCGCCGGTGATCCGCAGGGGCGCGTTGCCCACCGACCAGCCCACACAGCCGGGGCCCGCGCCGGTGCCGGTGGGCACCACGGTGGCGAGCTCGTCGGGCCCGCCGAGCGACTTGACGGCCATCGCCGCGCAGGTGAGCACCGCGGGGTACGTCCGCCCGCCGTGTCGGTGGACCGCCGAACTGAACGCCCGCGCCGTATCGCCCGGCAGCAGGGTCTCGACGATCGTGCGCATCTCCACGGATTCGCCCGCCGGGACACCGAGGTCGACGGGGAACTCCGGGACCTGCCAGTCGGTCGCGGCCAGGAATCGTCCCCACTCGCCCAGTCGGGGGTCGTCGGGGGGCACCGCCGCCTCGTCGCCCGCGACCCGACGCAGCGCGTCCAGCCCGGACTCCGCGGGAGCGAGGGCCGCGCCGGCGAGCAGATCGCAGATCTCGGAGGACAGCAGCGCCATCGAGCGCGCGTCGACGTAGCAGTGGTCGAACCCGCAGACGAGGGTCGTGCTCGACGCTCTGCGGACGGCGGCCAGGAAGTGCGGCACCGGCTCGAACGGGTTGCACGTGGCGGTGATCCGTCCGGCCAGTTCGGCCGCGAACTCCGCGGGCCCGAGCCCGGCGTCGGGTTCGTGCGAGTCCTCCTTGACGTCGACGCCGCCGTGCAGCACTCGCTGGTATCCGGTGTCGGTCGCCACGTAGTGGCTGCGCAGGACGTCGTGCCGCGCGATGACGGTGGACACCACCTCGCCAAGGCGCGCGAGCTCGAGCCGCTCGGGGAAGTCGAGCGTGAGCGCGATCCAGCCGGGTTGCCCCTGCGCGATCGAGTCCAGGTGGAATCGCTCGTTCTCCGACACCGGCGCGCTCGACGACGCCGCGCAGCCGCCGGGTAGCGGAAGCCATCGGATCAGTTCCCCCGGCTCGACCTCCCAGGTCTCCGAACTCGAGAGCTTCACCGCTCGGGCCTCCCGCTCGCATAGTCGTCGAGGATGCCGCCGACACGTGCGAGGTGGTCGGCGACCGATGTGCGTGCCACGTCGTTGTCGGGGAGATGACACCGGACGACGAGGCCCGCGGGGGTCCGCGTGAACCACAGGTTGGCGTTGCGCGTGGGGCCGACGCCACTCGAGGTCTGCATCGTCGTCAGGGCCGGGTCGTCGCCGATCGGTAGTCGCGCCAGATCGGTGTAGGACACCATGTACGGGCTGCCGTCCAGGCCCCGGAAGACGCCTTCGGCGGCCAGCAACGCCAGGACCCCGTGTGCGGGCGCCGAACTCGCGCGGCGCGCGGCGCGCACGCTACGTCCGGCCGCGCGCACCACGTCGTCGAAGGGCGTCGGCTCGGCGGGGAGCTCCACTGCGATCGGGGCGAAGTTGCACAGCCAGCCCTGGGTCCACGCGGTCCCGGCGTCGCGGGTGGCGAGCACCGTGGAGACGAAGAACCGCGACTCCCCGGTGATCTCGCGGTGACGCACCGCCAGGGTGGCGTACAGGAGACCGGCGAATCCCTCGCCGGTCCGGTCCAGTCGGGCGTCGCAGCGCGCGAGCGCATCCGGATCGAGCAACCACTGCTCCACCGCGACCGCCGGGGCCGGGGCGTCGTCGGTGAGGCCCAGGTCGAGCGGGCACCGCGGTGCGCGACCGTCGTTGGCCAGCAACACCTCTCGCCACATCGCCACCCGCTCGTCGTCGGGCGGGAGCGCGGCCGCCGCGGACCGTTCGGCGAGCACGGCTTCGCCGAACGCGCCCGGCGCCGGCGGTGTGGGTGTCCTCCCCGCGCAGTGTGCACGGTAGAGCGCGGTGATCTCGGTCAGTGCGAGCACCGACGAATATCCGTCGCCGTGCGCGTGATCCGTGGCCACGAAGAAGGTGAAACCGCCGTCGTCGACGGTCGCCGCCCACCAGGACCCCGGAACCAGTTCCGCGCGAGCCTTTTCCGACGCCTGACGCCCGACCCAGGTGCCGAGATCGGCCCCGGCCACGATGACGGATTCGGTGTCGGCGACCTCGATCACGTACTCCTCGGGCGGCGCCACCCACCGCTGGGGACCGTCCGGTCCGGGGCGGTAGTGCGCGCGCAGTTCTTCGTGCCGACGCACGAAGTCGGTGAGCGCCGCGGCCATCGCACCCTCGTCGAGGACGGTGTCGAAACGCATGGCGGCGAGCAGGAATCCCGTGTGCACCTCGCCGCGACGCCGCTTGTCGCCCATCGTCGCCAGGTGGTCGGACTGCAGGAACGAGACCCCGCTCCCCCACTGCTGCGCGGCACGGCCCACTCGATCGGCTTCGCGCAGTTCCCATTCGACGGTCCGACCGCCGATCAGGTGGTCGCGCAGCGGGACCACCACCGAGCCCGGCGCACCGAACCGGGGCGTGGCGAAGACGGTCCGCACGGCGCCGGTCATCAGCTGCCGAGTGCGGCCGTCGACCCTCCGGTGTGCGCTCCGGCCGGCACGGATTCGACCGCACGGTAGGTGTACTCGCAGTCACCGTCGGCGACGATCGTCGTCAGGATCTCGCGGAACGTGGAGAGGAAGACCTCGACGGCGGCGGCGTTCTCGTCGGCGGGGAATCGCGCGGACACGTTGAGCCCGGTCGGAATCCGGTTGATCCAGAAGTAGACCTCGTCGGCGTCGCGCGTCGCGCTGCGCAGCACGCGCGCCTGGCGAGGTGTCCAGTCGGCCGCACCCTCAGCATGACGGAGGTCGATGTAGGACACCACGAAGCCGGGCGGCGTCACGTCGCCGCCGATGAGTTCGGCCACCGGCGCGAACGGGGCCGCACCCACGCTCTTGTACTGCGCGGAGGTCGCCGCCACGGCCGTCAGCGCGTCGGTGAACTTCGCCGGCTGGCCGGGCCGGATCGCGACGGGGATGATGCCGACGAACCAGCCGACGGCTTCGCCCCACTCGATGGCGTTACGGGTGTGCACCGGGCCGATGAATCGCAGATCCGCACTGCCCGACAGCGCGGCCGAGGTCATGGACAGCGCGGTGTAGATCCCCGCCGTCATCGACGATCCGGCACCCTTGCACACCGCGTCGAAGCGCTTGGTGTCCGCGGCGTCGAGCAGCCAGTGCGACAAGGTCGCCTGGAACCCGTTGTCCGGCAAGCGTTCCGACACGATGGTGCGCGGCGACCCGGCCGGCACCTCGAACCGCGGGAAACGCGGGACGGGTTCGGGCTGCACGGCGGTCGGGGTGTCGTCGAAGAAGTCCCGCCACTGACTGACCGCGACGTTGTTCGCGTCGATCTGCTCACCGAGTCGACGCTCGGCGTCGCTGAAGTCGAGGTAGCTGCCGAACTGGTGCAGCGCGTGGGGTTCACCGGTCACCTCGGCGGCGTAGAGCGCGGTGAGCTCGCGGATGGCGAACACCTGGGTGTAGGCGTCCATCACGGTGTGGTCGGCCGCGAACACGAGCAGGAACCCGGTGTCGTCACCGGTCGGCTCCACGGTCACGGCGATGCAGTGCGGCCAGCTCAGCGGCGTGACCGTGCGATTGAAGTAGTCGGTGACCAGGCCGGAGACCTCGTCGGCGGCCAGGTCCGACCCGAAGTCGCGCTCGCGGACGGTGATCGAATCGGCCGAGATGGTGATCCGGGTCAGGTCGCCCTGCGGATGCTCCGGTTCGTGGACGCGTACCGAGGTCCGGAATGCCTCGTGCCGGCGATACCACGCGATGATGGTGCGGGAGAGGGCTTCCCGGTCGAGCGGATGCTCGATCCGGAAGGCGGTGCCGATCCACTGGCTGTACCACTCCGAGCCCTCGCGGACCGCCCGGCGGGCGTGTTCGAGGTGCATGTAGGACAGCTGTCGGGAGTCCGTCTGCCACTCGGTGGCGTCGACCTGCGGCTCCCAGGCGGTGACGGTGCCGCCGGGCATCGAATAGTCGGTCAGCTCGGTGTATTCCACAACTTCCTCCGTGTTCGCCACGCGTTCGAGCACCTCGGTAGACGTCCTCAACGACACCACCGCAGACCCAGACACCACAGCCGATCGCACCAACGCGGTTAGGACGCCCTTATCAACGGTCAAGACAGTAACCCGGATCCGCCTTGATTGATAGTTTGGCGAGCAAAATGAATGGAAGGCTATGCGGTGGCAAGAGTCGGCCGACAACCCGAACTCGAACGTCCGTAGGTCCGACTAACGTGCTCGTATGGCTCTGACCCTTAGTTTTGAGGTCGCCGGAGCGCTTTTCTGCCGTAGCAATGACCGCTGGGCGCGCGGGAGTCGCCCGTTGGTCCCTGACTCGGTGTGAAAGATCTCATCGTCAGAACCCCTACCGAACCTCGGTTTCCCTCTCGTGTTTCCCGGAGAGGCGTCCGGTAGTGTGCGCGTCTTGCGGTGAAGAGTGCGGAGTCCGTACCGGCAATCACCTGACCCGATCAACCAACGGCAAGGCAAGCATGAATTTTGCATCCCTGGTCCGCCCCGACCGCACGTCGGCACCGGAGGCCGTCGACCGCCTGACCGCCGACGACGACCTGTTCGTCCGGATGGACGTCGTCCTCGGCCTCCCCGTCGTGAACCAGACACTCTGGCGGTTCCCCGGCACGGTCGACGTCGACACCATCACCGCACTCGGCCAGAAGTTGCGTTATGGGCGCCTGAGCAGGCTCGTCACCCGACACCGTGGACCGGGCCGCGCGTACTGGCGGTACACCCCGGAGGCAGGCGCGGTCTCGGTGCAGACCGAACCGGTACCGGCCGGCGACGAGGAGGCCTGGGGGCGGGCACAGGCGGACGCCCCGCTCGACTTCGAGAACGGGCCGGCGTGGCGGCTCGTCGTCGCCCGCGCGGCCGCCGACGACTCGGTGCTGGTCTCGCTGATCATCTCCCATGTCATCGCCGACGGCGGCACCGGAGCGGTCGCGGTCATCGAGGCCATCCACGGCCTCGACTACGTGCCCGGCGCCGAACCCGGCCTCGTCTCCGACGTCCGCGATGCGGCGGACCTGCTGTGGACCGCGGGCACGACCGCCGCGCGCATCTGGCGCGCGAGCCGGTCCACCCCGCCGCCCTCCCCCGTGCGGGTGACCGGCCGGCCCACACCCGACACCGACACCGACGTCGCGGGCGCCGAGACCGCGCCGAATGTCACGGTCCTGATCCCGCAGGCGGACTACACCGGGGCGGCGAAGTCCCGCGGGGGCACCGACAACAGTCTCTTCGCCGCCCTGATGGTCGGCATCCTCGAGCGCAGCGGCCGCGTGTCGGAGGGGGACGTCGTCCCGGTCTCGCTGCCGGTCTCCTCCCGCACGCTCGACGACCGGCGGGCCAACGCCAGCTCGGGCGCAACGGCTTTCGTGGAGGTCGTCCCCGGGCGCTACGACGACCTCACCGCGGTGCGCACCGCATGCAAGGACGCCTACGGCAGACTCGCCGCGAACTCGGGCGCCGTCGCGCAACGAGCCGTCGTGTTGCAGGCGCTGAGCCCGTCGATCACGCGGCGCCTGGCGTCCAAGGTGACCACACCGCTGTGCCTGGCGTCGAACGTCGGCCAGGCCCCCGACGAGTTCGCGACGCTCGGCACCGGAACCGCTGGTGCACTGTCGATCCGGGCCATCACCGCCACCGGCGACCCGGTGCGGTTGCGCGACCGCAAAGGCGGTGTCAGCGGCTGGCTCGCGATCAACGACGGCCACGTGATGTTCAGCGTCAGTTCCCTCGACCCGGTCCGCATCCCCGACGCCGCGTCCCTGCGGTCCCTCGTCGACGACGAGCTCGCCGCCTGGGGGATCTCGGGAAAGCCCTGGGGCGCATGAGGTTCGCATTCGCGGTCCACGGCAGCCGGGGTGACATCCAGCCGGCGATCGCGCTCGGCGCCGAGCTCACCCGGCGCGGACACGGGGTACGTCTGGCCGTACCGGAGGATCTGGTCGACATGACCGCCGCGACGGGTCTGCCGACCGAGGTGCTGGCACCGTCGACCGCCGAGCTCCTCGCGAGCCCACTGGTGAAAGAACGCCTCAAATCGAAGAACCCGCGCGTACGTCTGCGTGCACTCGGCGAGGTCGCCGAACACGGGCGCGCGACCTCCGAGCGCGTGATGCGCGAGCTCGCCGACTCCTCGGATCTGCTCGTGACCGGTCCGCTCGCCCAGGACCGCGGCGAGGCGATCGCACAGAGTCGTGGAATCCCGTTCGTGCCGTTGCACTTCTGTCCGCTGCGGCCCAACGCGAGCCTCGACGTCCGCTACCGCCGCTACCCCCGGCCCGTCTCGCGAGCGATGTGGCTGCTCGCCGACCGCACCTATTGGCTGACGGTGCGCGGGGCGGACCGTCGACTCCGCCACGAACTCGACCTACCGGTCGCGAAAGGCCCACTCGGAAGCCGACTCCGCGCGCGGGGCGTGCCGGAGATCCAGGCCTACGACGCCGCGCTCTTCCCCGGTCTCGACGAGGAGTGGGGCGCGCAGCGTCCGCTGGTCGGATTCCTGTTGCCCGACAAAGCGTCCCGGAGTGCGATGGCGGCCGGGAACGACGCGACGGCCGCCGCGCTGGACTGGATCGGCGGAGGCGAACCACCCGTCTATGTCGGTTTCGGCAGCATGAAGATCAGCAGCGAGCAGATCACCGCCATCGTGTCCACTCTGCTCGCCCGCGGCCTGCGCGTCATCGGGCACACCGAACACCCGCTGCCACACCACGACCGGCTGCTGCACATCGATGGGCCCGTCGACCACGAGCTCCTGTTGCCGCAGTGCGGGGGTGCCGTTCACCACGGTGGCGCCGGCACCACGGCGGCCGTGGCGCGCGCCGGGATCCCGTCGGTGGTCGCGTGGTTGAGCGCCGATCAGCCGATGTGGGCGGCCGCCCTGCGCGGAGCCGGCGCCGGAGCGGGCAATCGTCTCGCCCGGTTCGGCCCGGACGATCTGGCCCCCTCACCGATCCCGCGGTGGCGGCGGGCGCGGCCGGTCTCGCCGCGCGTCTCACCCCGCCGGCCGAGGCCACCGGCCGGGCCTGCGACATCCTGCTGAGCTCGGGGGTTAGCCCGCGGCGTCCAGCAGCGCGGTGGCCACCGCGGCGATCCCCTCGCCGCGGCCGGTCATGCCCAGGCCGTCGGTCGTTGTCGCCGACACCGACACCGGGCCGCCCAGCACGTCGGACAGCACCTGCTGCGCCTCCGCACGGCGCGGTCCGATCTTGGGCCGATTGCCCACCACCTGTACGGCCGCGTTCACCACGCGGAGCCCGTCGGCCTCGATGAGAGTCCGTACGTGCGAGAGCATCTGGACTCCCGAGACACCCTCCCACTCCGGGCGACCGGTGCCGAACACGGAACCCACGTCACCCAGACCCGCCGCCGACAGCACCGCATCGCACAGCGCGTGGGCGCCGACGTCGCCGTCGGAGTGGCCTTCACACCCCGGTTCGTCGGGAAAATACAGACCGACCATCCAGCACTCGGCGGACGCGTCGACGCGATGGGCATCGGTACCGATGCCGACCCTCATCGCCCACCGACCATGTCGCGCACGATACGCAGGTCCCAGGGCGTGGTGATCTTCATGGCAAGCGGGTCTCCGGGGACGAGGTGGACATCGATTCCGCATGTCTCGACGAGGCCGGCGTCGTCGGTCGCGATACCGGCGTCATCGGCGTGCGCGCGGAGGAGGGCGTCACGGGTGAAACCCTGGGGGGTCTGTACGGCGCGCAACTCCTCGCGGTCGACGGTCCGCGTCACGCGTTCGAGACCGGCCGGGCCGGGCTCGACCTGTTTGAGGGTGTCGACGACGGGAACGGCGGGGACGACCGCCTGATGCCCGGCGCGGATCGCGGCGACGACGTCGGTGAACACCCGCGCGGGGGTGAGTGGTCGCGCGGCGTCGTGCACGAGCAGGATGCCGGCGTGGCCGGCGGCGGCGATGCCGGCGCGCACCGAATCCGACCGGTGAGCGCCACCGGCGACGACGCGCACGCCGGTCAGCAACGCCGATGCCCGCTCGACGAGGTCGGCGGGCACCACGACGACCACGGTCGCCCCCAGCGAGGCGGGGATGTTGTCGACGCATCGCTCGAGGATCGTCCGTCCACCCACGTCCACGAAGGCCTTGGGCACCGGCTCACCGAGCCGGGTTC
Organism: Gordonia sp. G4; assembly: GCF_057770005.1. Taxonomy (NCBI): domain Bacteria; kingdom Bacillati; phylum Actinomycetota; class Actinomycetes; order Mycobacteriales; family Gordoniaceae; genus Gordonia; species Gordonia sp. G4. Next base: position 2,568,464 of record NZ_CM173442.1, on the reverse strand, counting down.
CCGACCCGGCGGCCGGGATGATGACACAGACTTCTGCGCCGGAAAGCTCCGGCGTAGGGGTCACGAAGAGTCCTGAACCAGGTGCGACCGGCGGTCAGGAAGCGGCGGCGAGAACCTCGTCCAGCATGCTGGTGGCCTTCTCGTCGTCGGTGTTCTGGGCGAGTGACAACTCGTCGACCAGAACGCGACGGGCTCGGGTCAGCATCCGCTTCTCACCGGCCGACAACCCACGATCCTGTTCGCGACGCCAGAGGTCGCGGACGATCTCGGCGACCTTGATGATGTCGCCCGAGATCAGCTTCTCCTGGTTCGCCTTGAACCGGCGCGCCCAGTTGGTCGGCTCCTCGGTGTGCGGGGCCCGCAGAACCTGGAAGACCTGATCGAGACCTTCCTGCCCGACGACGTCGCGAACGCCCACGTACTCGAGCTTCGTCGAGGGAATCTGAACGGTCATGTCACCGTCGGCAACCTTGAGAACAAGGTATTCGATCTGCTCACCCTTGATGGTCCGGGTCACGATGTCTTCGACCCGGGCAGCACCGTGATGGGGGTAAACGACGGTGTCGCCAACTTTGAAATTCAATGTTCCTTGCCCCTTTCGAGTGAAGCCAGTCTAGCACGGGCGTTCCGAGGCACCCACCCAACGGTGCAGGTCAACGCGGTGAACAGGTTTCATGACAGGCTCTTGCGAGGTCGCGAGGGGTGCGCGGTGAGGGTGCGCTACCCCACCGGAGCTCCCCGTCGGCCTGGCGCGGGGTACGCCCCACCACGGTGTCGACCGGGCTCCCCGGCACCGCCCGCCGACCCCTGGGACGACGTGGGCACGACCACCCGGCGACCGCTGCGGGGCCGTGGCGCCGGCGACGGCGACAGACCAATCGGGTACCCGGCCGGACTTTTCCGCACCGCGCCCACTACGCTGCGTAGTGCAGGGTTTCGCGCGCTGCATGTCGGCTTCGTTTGACCTGGGAGGATCGGGTGTCAGTGCTATCACTTTCCGCGCGGCGGTCGGCGGTTCGGCCATCTCGCATGGTGACCGCGGTTGCCGCGATCGGCATCGCCGTCGCCCTCGGCACCACCGGCTGCGGTGCGGGTCAGATCTCGCAGACCGCCAATCAGCTGCCCGCGATCAACGGCGCGAACGTCAACTACGACGAACTCGAGCTCCGCGACGTGCAGATCCTCTACCCCGAGAACGACGCATCGACGGTCTTCGGCGACGGCGGACCGTTCGAGCTGGCGTTCGTCATCGCCAACTCCGATCCGCTTGTCTACTACCGCCTCAAGGGGATCAACCCCGAGGAGGGGCAGGTCACCTTCATCGAGGGCGCTGAGGCCGATGACCGCGTCATCCCGCCCAACGGGGCGCTGCGCGGCGGCACCCCGGTCGGCGCCAACGCCGAGTTCGAGAAGCGCCTCAGCGTCGAGCTCGACAACACCGGTGACACGGTCGCGGCGGGTCTGACGACCGAGCTGACGTTCGTGTTCGAGAAGCGCGAGGCCGACGGCCGCTGGGTCGATGCCGGCCAGACCACCGTCGACGCCCCGGTCGACGGCGGCGCCGAGCTCGAGCGCCAGGACGTGGCACGTAACGCCGAGCCGACCTTCTACAACTAGCATCACGGCGACGAGGGCCACGGCGAAGAGGGCTCCGGGGCCGGCACCGGCGAACACGGCGCCGACGGCGAGGGTCACGGCGAAGGCGGCCACTGACCACCGGTCGAACCACTTCCACGAGCGAGGCCCGGCACCCGCCGGGCCTCGCTCGTTCTGTCGGCCCCGCCACCTAGGCTGACCGGGTGGCCAGAACCAAGACGTCCTTCCGCTGCACCGCGTGTGGCCATCAGGTGCCCAAGTGGGTGGGCCGCTGCCCCGAGTGCGGCGAATGGGGCACCATCGGCGAGGTGGCCGGGCCGGCACCGTCGGCGCGCTCGACCGCGGCGGTCGCACCGTCGAGCCCCGCTCTGCGCATCACCGAGGTCGACGCCGAATCGTCCGCCGCGATCCCCACGGGCATCGGCGAGCTCGACCGGGTGCTGGGCCGCGGCGTCGTCCCGGGCTCGGTCATCCTGCTGGCCGGTGAGCCCGGCGTCGGCAAGTCGACGCTGCTGCTCGAAGCCGTCAAACACTGGGCGGCACAGGACCGCACGGCGCTCTACATCACCGGCGAGGAATCTGCCGGGCAGGTCCGCATGCGGGCCGAGCGCACCGGCGCGGTGCACCCGAACGTCTACCTGGCCGCCGAGACCGACCTCGCGACGATCCTCGGCCACGTCGACTCCGTCGCGCCGTCACTCATGATCGTCGACTCGGTACAGACCCTCGTCGCCTCCGGGGCCGACGGCGTCACCGGCGGCGTGACCCAGATCCGGGCGGTCACGACCGCACTGGTCTCGCTCGCCAAGAACCGCGGGGTCGCGGTCATCCTCGTCGGCCACGTCACCAAGGAGGGCGCGGTCGCCGGGCCGCGGTCGCTGGAGCACCTCGTCGACGTCGTACTCGCGTTCGAGGGTGACCGGCACTCGACGCTACGCATGGTCCGCGGTGTCAAGAACCGGTTCGGTGCGGCCGACGAGGTGGGGTGTTTCGAACAGCGCGACGACGGCATCCATCAGGTCCCGGATCCCTCCGGAATCTTTCTGCATCAACGTGATTCGGATGTGAGCGGCAGCGCGACCCTGGTGACCATGGACGGCAAACGCGCACTGGTGGGCGAGGTCCAGGCGCTGGCGAACGGCACCGAGATGAACATTCCGCGCCGGGCGGTCTCCGGCCTGGACATGAACCGCGTCTCGATGGTGCTCGCGGTCCTGCAGGCACGCGGGGGTCTGAAACAGATCGCGAAGAGCGAGGTGTATCTATCCACGGTGGGCGGCATGCGCGTGACCGAGCCGGCCGCCGATCTCGCGATCGCGCTCGCTGTGTACTCCACGGTGAAGAACCAGCCGATCCCGCAGTCGACGGTGGTCGTCGGCGAGGTCGGGCTCGGCGGTGAGGTCCGTCGTGTCTCGGCCGTCGCGCGCCGACTCGCCGAGGCGAAGCGACTCGGCTTCCGGGAGGCGATCATCCCCGCGGCCACCGACGAGGAACTGCCGACGGGCATCCGGATCCTGCGTGTGGCGAACCTCGGCGACGCCGTCGGTCTCCGCGACGCCGATCCGGTGGACGCGCCCTTCTGACCCGTCCCCCTGGCCGCTACGCCTAGGGGTACATCCGGCGTTTGTACTCCTCCGCCCGGGCGCTCTTCTCGACATGGGCGGCGAAGTGCTTCCGCACATCGATCGTCACGAAGATCGCGTGTGCGCTGGCCACCGGCTCGTCCGGATTACCGATGTGGGCGACCGCCTCGGTGAAGATTTTGCGGCGCTGTCGGCCCAGCAAGGTGCCGGTGAACTGCAGCGTCGAGCCCACCGGGATGGGCCGGATGTAATCCACCTCGAGATGCACCGTCACCCCGGAGGGCCCGATCAGGAGCGGGATCGTGCCCATCACCTCGTCGAACGCGGTGCTCAGGATGCCGCCGTGGATGACGCCGGGGCCGCCCTCCATCCGGGTCTCGACCTCCATCGACGCGTCGACGGTGAACCCCTCACCCGCATGCACCACCAGATGCAGGCCCTGCGGGGAGTCCGGTCCGCAGCCGTAGCAGGTCGGGTTGTGCATGCGGACGGGTTCGCCCGGCTTCGCCGCCTTCGGGTGGCGTTCCACCTCGTCCAGGTCGTCGGGCACCACGAAACTGCTGCTCTTCACACCCCGGTACCCTAGTCACCATCAGAACGGCCGATGTCGCTGGCATCCGGCCCGGCGCGGGTGGGCGCCGTCCCCGCGGGGACGGACGGGTCACTGGAGGGAAGTCATGGTTGCCGAGGTGGTCAGATCCGAGCTGACGCGCGACACGGTGGCGCGCGTCGCGCCCGGCACGCCGCTTCGTGACGGCCTCGAACGCATCCTGCGAGGCGGCACCGGCGCCCTCATCGTGCTGGGGCACGACTCCGACGTCGAGAAGATCTGCGACGGCGGTTTCCACCTCGACGTGGAGTTCGCGCCGACGCGACTGCGCGAGCTCGCCAAGATGGACGGCGCAGTCGTGCTCTCCACCGACGGCAAGCGCATCGTGCGGGCCAACGTCCAGCTGGTCCCCGATCCCTCCATCCCGACCGAGGAGTCGGGCACCCGTCACCGCGCGGCGGAGCGGACCGCCATCCAGACCGGGCATCCGGTGATCTCGGTGAGCGCGTCGATGTCGATCGTGAGCGTCTACGTCGACGGCGCCCGCCGGGTCGTCGAGAGCCCGGACCCGATCCTGTCCCGCGCCAACGTCGCGCTGGCCACCCTCGAGCGGTACAAGGCCCGGCTCGACGAGGTGATCTCGGCGCTGTCGCGCGCGGAGATCGAGGACTACGTGCTGCTGCGCGACGCGATGTCGACCGCCCAGCGCATGGAGATGGTCCGTCGTGTGTCGGCCGAGATCGAGGAGTACGTCCTCGAACTCGGTGTGAACGGCCGGCAGGTCAGCCTGCAGCTCGAGGAGCTGATCAGCGACAACGACACCATGCGCGAACTGCTCGTCCGCGACTACTACGCCAGCCCCGAGCCGGCGACCGCCGAGGATGTCCGCCAGGCGCTCGAGGTCGTCGAGAACCTCAGCGACGCAGACCTTCTCGACCTCACCCTGCTCGCCGGGGCCTTCGGGTACCCGACGACGATCGAGGCCCAGGACACGGCGATGAGTCCCCGCGGTTACCGTCTGCTCGCCCGGATCTCGCGGCTGCAGTTCGCCCACGTGGACCGGCTCGTGCGCAGCTTCGGGACCCTACAGGCGCTGCTCGCGAGCTCGTCGGCCGATCTGCAGGCGGTCGAGGGTATCGGCAGCATCTGGGCCCGCCACATCCGTGAGGGACTGTCCCGCCTGGCCGAGACCAGCATCGAGCGCTACGACTGATCGCGCGTATTCGGGCGACTGGTACCTCGATCACGGCAACGGCCGCGAGGCCGCTAGTTGGACAGCAGTGCTCGTTCGATCATCTGCGCGTCATCGTTCGCGTCCGCCGACCACGCATACCAGTTGTGTCCGCCGTTCCGATAGTTGAACGAGATCGGCAGTCCGAGACGTGTCGATACGGCCTGGAGGGCCACCGTCGAGAACATAGCGCCAGACTCCAGCGCAACTCCCAGAGCTAGCGCGGTTGCCGCCTGCTGCACGAGCTTCGGACCCGATCCGGGATCAGCAGCCAATCGTTCCTGAAGGACCTGGTTGGCTTCGCGGAGTTCATTGCTGGTCGGAATTCCGTTCCCGGAGGAAACAATCACGGTCTGGCGAGTTCGCGCGACTTCGCCGATACGGGACAGGACGTCGTTCTGTGCCCAGCGGTTACCCGGCGCCTCAGGGTCTCCCCACATCGCGGTGCGTCCGTTCTCGATGTCGGCACGCTCACGCTGGATGGCAGGTATTCCCAACCACCCGAGCGGGTTGTCAGTCGGATAGTAGCCGGAGTAGGAACGGGCCACTTTGAACACCGTTGGATGGTCCAGCGCAAGGACGATCGCCGGACCCGCGGACATCGATACCCCGACGATGCCGTTGCCCGATCTCGGCACATCGAAGTTCCGCTGCAGATACTTCGGCAGTTCGACCCCGATGAACGAGCTCCATTGCGGCGGAATCGACTGACCGGTGGGCGCTTTCTCCCAGTCTGTCATCCACTCACCTGCACCACCGGCCGGAAAGACGAGAGTGTTGACGGAATCGTAGGCAGCGACGGTTTCAGGCTCCGCTGTCCACGTACTGAACTCCGGATTCGACCCCAATCCGTCCAGGAAGTAGATTCCGCGCCCTGCCTGGCGCTCTCGTGTGTCTGCGGCTCGGATCTGGACCGTGGCCTCTCGCCCGAGCGCAGTCGAGTCGAAGGTACAAGTCTGTAGGTTCTGAGCGCGCTCGGCCGGCGTTCTCCAGACGCAACCCGCGTCAGCCCTGAGCATCTCCGGGTCGGATGCCACTGCGGGCCCGCTGCCCCACACCAGCGCTGATGATGCGCACGTCACCGCAACGCCCGCGGCAACCACACAGCGACGCATGAACGCCTTGAATCCGACTCGGATGAGAGACCTCCCCGCCAGACGAGACCGAGGTAGGAGATCTCATCATTGATACTCAACGAGTCGGTACTTTACCTAGCGAACGAATAGTTCGCGGTACCCGCCTGGCCGAGACCAGCATCGAGCGCTACGACTAGTCGCCTGGCCCGGCGAACGTGACCGTCGCTCAGGGCTGTTGGGCCGGGGCGACCATGTTGAACGTGATCGGGAACGATTCGCGTTCGCCGATCTTGCCGATGGCGGAGTAGGAGCCGGCGGGCACCTGGGTCCGCGGGCGCTCGCAACCGGGGCTGCTGGTGGTGCCCGACCAGGTGATCGTGTCCTTGACCTGCTGCGCAGGCTTGAGCACCACGTTGTTGACGGTGTTCAGCGGCGAGCAGTCGCGCGCCGACCACAGCGTCCGGGTGCCGTCCAGGGTGCGGACGATGACGTTCTGCACGGCCTTGCCGACGTCGCGGGTGCACTCGGACAGTCCCGCGTTGGTGGTCACGATGGTGAACACCGGGTTCTGTCCGATCGTGTAGGTGGGCTTGTCGGTGTAGAGGACCACCGAGATCGCCTGATCCGGGCACAGGGCCGGCCCGCCGGCCGCTCCGGGAACGCCTGCTGGACTTGTCGATTCGACCGGGGTCGCGGACCCCGCGGGCGGCCCCGCCGGAGCACCCGCCCCGCCGCCGGCGCCGCCCCCGCATCCGGTTCACCGGAGGCGCCACCCGCCTGCGGTTCCGACGCGGGCGGCGCGGATGTCGTCGACGACGCCGATGAGCTCGACGACACGCTCGCGGTGGCTGCGGTGTTCTGCGGATCCCCGCTTCCCGACGTCATCCACACGATCAGTGCTACGACCAGACCGACCACGACCAGCGCACCACCCGCGGCGACGACGCGGCGTCGCCAGTAGATCTCGGGTGGCAGCGGGCCCTGGGGTTCGATCACGACCACAACGCTAACGGCCGGGTCTTGACTTCTGGTTCATCACGTGCGGCGTGTCGCAGCGGGAAAGCGGTCCCGAGCAGGCAAAGTCTAGAGTTCGCCTTCAGGTCCACCGCATGCGGAGACGAATACGACGTCAGGCAGACTCGGCCACCGCGGTGGGCGCCGGGCGTTCACCGATGTCCCCGTACACGCCCTGGACGTTCACCTGCCCCTCGCTGAGCTGGTAGGTCAGGCCGACGATCGCCAGGCGGCCGGTACTGATCCGATCGGCGATGATCCGGCTGCGCTGCATGAGCAGCTGCCCGGTCTCCACCACATGGCGGGCCTCGAACTCGTCGACTCGTGTCAGGCCCTCGCTACGGCCGGCGAGGATGCTGGGGGTGACCCGTTCCACGACGTCCCGGATGTAACCGCCGGGGATCTGGTTGTCGTCGAGCGCGTCGAGGGTGGCCTTCACCGCGCCGCAGCTGTCGTGCCCGAGGATCACGATGAGCGGCACCTGCAACACCTCGACGGCGTACTCGAGCGAACCGAGGACTGCCGAGTCGATGACCTGACCGGCCGTGCGGACGACGAACATGTCGCCGAGGCCCTGGTCGAAGATGATCTCGGCCGCCAGCCGCGAGTCGGCGCAACCGAAGAGCGCGACGTGCGGATGCTGGCCCCCGGCGAGTCGCGCCCGGTCCTCGATACCCTGGCTGGGATGCTGAGATTCACCTGTCACAAATCGGTTGTTGCCGTCGCGCAGGATGCGCCAGGCCTGCCGTGGTGTCGTTGCGGTCATGCCCAATAGTGTGCCATCGGGCCATCTGCTCGGTTGGTTCGATATGCATGAACGGGATCTTCCGTGGCGTGACCCGTCGTGTAGCGGCTGGCAGATCCTCATCAGCGAGATCATGTTGCAGCAGACGCCGGTGTCCCGGGTGGTCGAACCCTGGCGGGAGTGGGTCCGGCGGTGGCCGGCCCCCTCGGCGATGGCGGTCGAACCGGCCGGGGAGGTCCTGCGGGCGTGGGGCAAGCTCGGCTACCCCCGACGCGCGCTCCGCCTTCACGAGTGCGCCAAGGTGCTTGCCGCCGACCACGGCGATCGGGTTCCCGAGGATGTCGAGACCATGCTGGGACTGCCCGGTATCGGGGACTACACCGCACGGGCGGTCGCGTGCTTCGCCTATGGACAGGCCGTGCCGGTGGTCGACACCAACGTCCGGCGGGTCATCGTCCGCGCGGTTCACGGGCGCGAACAACCGGCGAATCCGTCGCGGCGGGATCTCGCCGACGCGCAGGCGCTGCTCCCCCGGTCCGTCGACGGCACCTACGCCGCGTCGGCACCACGCTTCTCGGCGGCGCTGATGGAACTCGGCGCGCTCGTCTGCACGGCTCGAAACCCCAAGTGCGACATGTGCCCTCTCGTCGACGGTTGCACCTGGGTCGGCCTCGGCCGGCCGACGCACTCCGGACCGCCGCGCCGGGTGCAGAAGTTCGCCGGCACCGACCGTCAGGTGCGCGGGCTGCTCCTCGATGTCCTGCGCAACACGAGCGGCGCCGTCGACCGCGCCGCACTCGACGTCGTGTGGACCTCCGACACCGCCCAGCGCGACCGGGCCCTGGATTCGCTGCTCGTCGACGGGCTCGTGGAGATCACCGCAAGCGGACGCTACTGCCTCGCCGGCGAGGCATAGCTCCGCCGGGACTCCGCCGAACGGCTCCGAGACGGCTGTACCGGAACTCCGCTCGAGCCGGTGCCGACAGACCTCATAATCCGTGCCGGGTTCATTGACCAGTCGTTTGATCGTTCGGAGATAGTCTCCCACCACGCCCGGATCGTTGCTAATGTCCCGATCCATGAGTCAGCCGCCGTATCCCCCTGTCCCGCCGCCGGACCCGCAGCAACCGGGCGGCTTCCCCGGGCAGCAGCCGCCCCAATACGGGCAGCAGCCGCCGCAGTACGGGCAGCAGCCTCCCCAGCAACCGCCGTACGGCCAGCAGCCGCCGCCGCAGCCGCAGTACGGCCAGGCCCCGCCTCCGCCGCCTCCGGGCGGGCCGCAGTACGGTGACGCCGGGGCCTATCCCGGAGCCCCGGATCCCTACGGCGCGCCGGGAGATTCGGGCAAGATCGACGTGGGCACCGCGTTCTCGTGGGCCTTCGGCAAATTCAAGAACAACGTCGGCGCGATGATCCTGCCGGGCCTCGCGATGTTCCTGCTTTACGCGGTGTTCCTCGGGGTCTTCTACACCGTTTTATTCGCCAGCAGTGACGACCTCGTTATAGACGAGAACGGGTATATCCAGTCCGGCGGGCCTGGAATCGGTACTTACATCCTAATGGCGCTTATCGCCGTGGTCTTCTACATCGGCATTCTGTACTTGCAGGCGAGCATCATCTCCGGAGCGGTCCGTGTCGCTAACGGCGAACCTGTATCCGCGGCATCTTTCCTGACCCCGATTCGATTCGGACCAGTGATCGGCACCGCGATTCTGGTCGGGATCATCACAGCCATCGGTACGTTCCTGTGCGTGCTCCCCGGCATCATCGCCGCGTTCTTCTTGATCTTCTCGATCGTTGCCACAATCGACAAGGGGCTATCGCCTGTCGAGGCACTGAAGGCATCGTTCGAGTTGGTGAAGTCCAGATTCGGCGACTCTCTACTCACGTGGTTGGTGACTTACGCAATCACCCTGGTCGGCGCCCTACTGTGCGGAATCGGCCTGATCGTTGCAGCTCCCGTCGCCCAGCTGTTTTTCGTGCACTGCTGGCGTCGGCTCAACGGCGCGCCCATCGCGCCGGCCGACCCCGCCTGACGCCACCCGTTCCTCCTCGGGGCGTACACGATTCGTCGTGTACGCCCCGAATTACGTTGCGCGGCGGTCTCAGCGGTCGAGGCCGGACAGGAATGCCTCCACCGCACCGCGATACACATGTGGCGCGTCGTCGTGGATCAGATGTCCGGCATCCGGCACGCGGAGATGCCGGGCGTGGTCGTTGACCGCGCACATCGTCCGCATCTGCCCCGGCGGGGTGACCCCGTGCTCGGCCTCGATCAGCAGCGCCGGCACGCCGACCGAACGCCATTGCGTCCAGAAATCGCGTCGGCCCCATTCCTCGGCGATCGCGGCCCACAACGGAATCCGACCGTGTAACCGGCCGTCGTCGAAGGCCTCGAAGAAGTAGCGGCCGGCCACCGGCCCGAACATCTCGACGGCTTCGGCCTCGGAGGCGAATCGGTCCGGCCAGGACTCGAACCACGGGGTCCAGCTCGTGGTGGTCCGGCCGCGGAAGTCGGGGGCCATGTCCTCGACGACCAGCGCTGCGACGAGTTCGGGGTACTCCGCCGCCGCGCACCAGGCGTGTAGGGCTCCCATCGAATGCCCGATGAGGACCGCAGGCCCGCGGTCGATCCAGGTGAGGACCTCGGCGAGGTCGGCGACGAACCGCTCCGTCGCGAGTTCGCCGTCGTCGCAGGGTTGTTCGGCGTCGGCGCCGGTGTGGAACGCGGCGTCGTAGGTGAACACCCGGCCGTACCGGCGCAGCCACGGGACCTGGCGGCGCCATGTCCGTCCGCGGCCCATCAGGCCGTGCAGCAACACGATGGGCGGCGCCGCGCGCTCGACTGTGGCCGACGATCCGTTCGCTTCGTCCGCGACTTCGGGACCACCGTGGTCGCGAAGTCCGGTCTCCTGCGGAACCTCACCGTCGAACATGCCAGAACTGTAGTCGCAGAACCGCAGTGCCACCGACGACCGGCACGGGGCCCGACCACCGTGTCGTCGTTCCCCAGACGACCGCCCCCGCACAGCGCCTATGGTGGACGCATGTCTGTTGTGAAGATCAATGCCATCTCCGTCCCCGAGGGCGCGGGCCCCGAACTGGAGAAGCGGTTCGCCAATCGCGCCCACTCGGTCGACGGGTCCAAGGGGTTCCTCGGATTCCAGCTGCTGCGTCCGGTCAAGGGCGACGACCGCTACTTCGTCGTCACCGAGTGGGAGTCCGAAGAGGACTTCCAGGCCTGGTCGGCGGGTCCGGCCCGCGAGGCGCACTCCGGTGAGCGCGCCAAGCCGGTCGCCTCGGGTGCCGATCTGCTCGAGTTCGAGGTCGTGCTCGACGCGCGGCCCAAGTCCTGAGACGAGCACGCCCTGACCCCTGAACCGGCGGCGGGCGCGTCGCTCGTCGCGCCGATGTTCCCGCTCGGCACCGCCCTGGTGCCGAGCGCGGAACTACCGCTGCGCATCTTCGAACCGCGCTATCGGCAGATGCTCGACGACCATGTCGACACCTCGACCGATCCACCCACGGTCCGATTCGGCGTGGTGCTGATCGAGCGCGGTTCGGAGGTCGGCGGCGGCGAGTCACGCTGCCGCGTCGGCACGCTGGCGCACGCCGAGATCACCGCCCGGCTACCGGACGGCCGCGCGACGCTGACCGCGATCGGCCGACGCCGGTTCCGGGTCGAGGAATGGCTGCCCGACGATCCATATCCGCGCGCCCGCATCACGGTGTTGCCCGAGCGGACCCCGAGCCGCTCCGATCTGGCCCGTCTGCGCGACCTCGCCGAACGACACCGCGAGCTCATCCGGCGGAAGTTCCGCGCCGCCGGCGAGGATCCCGAGCCGATCATCGCCGCCTTCGCCCTCATCGACTCCGATCCCCGGGCCGCGGACCTCTCGCCCATCCACCGGTGGGCGGCGCAGACGGCGGGACAACCGCATGACCAGCAACGACTCCTCGAGGCCGAGGACCCGACCGATCAGATCGAGATCCTCCACGACGTGATGCAGGGGATGGAGGCCCGGGTGGCCTTCGGGAGTTCCTGACGACCACCCCTGGCATCAGAGTTAGAACGTGTTCTAGTATTGCGTGTGCCGTAGTTCACACCTGTCCGTCGGCGGCTGTCGACCGCCCACGCCCGGGCAGGGCCCCGTCCTCTGAGGAGCACACGCGTAATGACCGAGACCGTGGAGTCCCAACCCGCCACCCTCATCGGCGGGGGCGATCAACCCCAGTTGCTCATCGGCGGCCGATGGGCCGATCCCCATTCCACCGAGACCCTCGAGGTCCACTCCCCCGCCACCGGTGAGCGCGTCGGTTCGGTACCGCTCGCCGATGCCACCGACGTCGACGCCGCGGTCCGCGCGGCGCGCGCGGCCTTCGACTCCGGGGTCTGGAGTTCGACGCCGCCCGCACAGCGCGCCGACATCATCGCGAAGGTCGCTGATCTGATCGACGAGCGGGGCGACGAGATCACCGCGCTCGTATCCGCCGAGATGGGCGCGCCGCCGAGCGCGATCAGCACCCTCCAACAGCTCCCCGGCACCGGTGTCCTGCGCGCCTACGCCAACGCGGCCCGTGACTACCAGTGGGAGGAATACCGCACCGGCCTGTTCGGCACCACCAGGATCACCCGCGAACCGGTGGGCGTCGTCGGCGCGATCTGTGCCTGGAACGTCCCGCTGTTCATCACCTGCAACAAGATGGGTGCCGCGCTGGCCGCAGGCTGCTCGGTGGTGCTCAAACCCGCACCCGAGACCCCCATGACCGGCAACTACGTCGCGCAGCTGTTCATCGAGGCGGGCGTTCCCGCCGAGGCGATCTCGGTGGTCACCGGTGGCACCGAGACCGGGCAGGCGCTCGTCGCGCATCCCGACGTCGACAAGATCACCTTCACCGGTTCGACCGCGGCCGGCAAGGCGATCGGCGCCGCCTGCGCCCAGACCCTCAAGCGGTGTTCGCTCGAGCTGGGCGGCAAGTCGGCCGCCATCGTCCTCGACGACGTCGACCTCGCCGCGAACGCTTTCATGCTGACGTTCCTCGGCCTGTTCAACACGGGCCAGGCATGCGTCGCGCAGACGCGAATTCTGGTGCCGCGCAGCCGACAGGACGAGATCGTGGCCGCGATGGTCGAGGCCGCGAAGGCGATGAAGGTCGGGCTGCCCTCCGATCCGGAGGCCCAGCTCGGACCGCTGATCACCGAGAACCAGCGGAACAAGGTCGAGGAGTACGTCGAACTCGGCAAGAAGGCCGGTGCCACCGCGGTTCTCGAAAGCGAGCGTCCCGAGGGACTCGACTCCGGCTACTTCCTCACCCCCACGATCTTCACCGGCGTCACCAACGACATGGCCATCGCGCAGGAGGAGATCTTCGGTCCCGTGCTGTCGGTCATCGCCTACGACGACGTCGACGAGGCCATCGCCATCGCCAACGACTCGAGCTACGGACTCGCCGGCACGGTGTGGACGAACGACGTCGAGCGCGGCATCGAGATCTCCACCAAGATCCGCACCGGCACCTTCGGGATCAATTGGTACGCCATCGATCCCGAGTCACCGTTCGGCGGTTACAAGAACTCGGGCATCGGCCGTGAGAACGGCCGAGAAGGTCTCGAGTCCTTCCTCGAGCACAAGTCGACGATGCTGCCGATGGGATACGAGGTGTCCACGGGTTAGCCCTCCCGCCTCTCACAGGGGGGAACCGGGGCCGGACGACGTGTACGTCCGGCCCCGGTTCTTGTTTCGTGCCCGCCCACAGGCAGAGAGCCGCTGACTATTGCTCCCTGAGGTGCGAGGAGCGATAGCGACGAGCCACGAAGGGCCTGGTGAGGCACGCTGCGGAGCCCTTCGTGGCTCGCTTCGCTCGCACCTCAGGGAGCAGAAAGGGGCCGGCCCGCCAATTCGAGGACCTCCACCGCACCGGTATCGGCCGGTGGCTGGTGCGTCACCACGACGACGATGCGGTCGGGCCCGAACAGGTCCCGCTCGATCCCCAGGAGGCGCCGCAACAGCTCGTCGGAGTCCGCCTCGTCGAGATGCTCGGTCGGTTCGTCGAGCAGGACGACCGGCGCGGGATGCAGCAGTGCGCGGGCGAGCAGCAGTCGCCGCCGCTGCCCGCCGCTCATCGCATCGGCCCCACCGGTGAGGACGGTGTCCAGACCGTCGGGAAGTGCTGCGGCCCAGCGCTGCAGCCCGGCGGCCGCCAGCGCGGTGTCGATCTCCTCGTCGGTGATGTCACCGCGGGCGACGCGCAGGTTCTCGCGGACCGACGTCGAGAAGATGTGCGCCTCCTCGGCGAAATAGCATCCCGCCGAACGTAACCCGACGATCGAACCGTCGCCGACGTCGACCGCCTCGACGTCCCCGGCCATCGGCGGCAACAACCCGGCGAGGGTGAGGAGCAGCGTCGACTTCCCCGCCCCGCTCGGGCCGGTGACCACCAGACGCGAACCAGGTCGCAGGTCGAGATCCACGCCCGCCGCGGGACCGAGGACCTCCCGATCCCGGTGTCCCCAGCGCAAGCCCGTGGTCCTCAGGCGCACCGGAGACCGATACACCTCGGCGTCGGTTACATCGACTGTTCCGTCGGCGTGCGCCCCGTCCACCAGCGCCATGAGCCGGGCCGCACTCTGTCGGCTCCGCTCGATCTGCAGCCCGGCCTCGGTGAGCGGCGCGGTGGATTCGAAGGCCGACAGCGGCAGCAGGACGAGCACACCGAGGATCATCGGCGTCAGTCCAGCCCCCGAACTCACCCCGGCGAGCGAACCCGAGGTCGCCGAGGCCAATTCGACGGCGATGACGCATGCCGCGATCAGCGACGCACCCAATGCCAGCGGAGTCGCCGCCGCGGCGGATGCCTGCCACCGGATACCCCGGTCCGTGGCGTCGAGATGGCGGCGATCCGCCGCTGCGGCCGCTGCCAGCGCGTGATGGCGTCTGCGTGCGACGACGAGTTCAGGCGCGTGCCACAGCGCCGTCGTGGCGGCCTCCGTGGCCTCGGACGCGGCCTGCGCGCCGTCGCGGATCGACCGGGCACCACCGCGTGCGGCCAGCCACGGCGCCACACCGCCGCTGACGGCCAGCGCGAGTGCGAGCACCACGGCCGCGGGCACCGAGACCAGCGCCATCACCACCACTGCCGCAAGCGATGTCGTGGCACCGATGCCGATCGGGATGAGGCCGCGGATGAGGGCGTTCCCGATCTCGTCGACGTCGTCACCGGTCCGGTTCAGCAGTTCACTCCGCCGCAGCGTGACCGAATAACCCGGTGCGCCCGACGCCAACGCCGTGTACACCCGTTGCCGCGCGGTGGCCATGGCCTGCAGAGCGAGATCGTGGGTCGCCAGCCGTTCCAGATAGCGGAACACACCGCGCGAGATACCCAGCGCCCGGACCGCGGTGATCGCGACCGACAGGTACAGCACCGGCGGCATCTGCCAGGCGCGGGTGATCAGCCAGGCAGACAGCGCGGCGAGGAAGAGCGCCGACAGCGAACCGCCGACGCCGAGGGCGAGCGCGGCGATGGTCGGACGCCCCCGAAGACCCAGGAACCCCAGGGCCCGAAAGAGCGGATCACCGCGCATGATCCACCTCCGCGACCGTGCCAGTGCCTGTGCCCGCCGTGCCCGAGACCGCCGTGCCCGAGACCGCCGGGAACTCGATCGCCCGGTCCGCGTACTCGCGGGCGACACCCCGATGCGCGACCACGACGACCGTGTCCCCGGCGCGGGCGCGATCGCGGAGGGTCGCGAACACCTCGCGTTCGGATGCCTCGTCGAGATGGGCGGTCGGCTCGTCGAGGAGCAGCAGCGGCGCCGGTGAGGCGAGGACGCGGGTCAGCGCGAGGCGCTGCCGCTGTCCGGCGGAGAGCCCGACCCCGCCCGTTCCCAGCACCGTGTCGAGCCGTTCGGGCAACTCGACCACCACATCCGCGAAGCCGGTTGCCGCGGAGGCTGATTCGAAGGCGCCGCGGTCCAGGGCGCCGTAGAGCGCCAGGTTCTCGGCGACCGTGCCCGGCACGATCACCGGCTGCTGGGGCAGCCAGGCGATCTGTTCGTGCAGCGCCGCGGGATCGGCCTGGGCGACCGGGGTGGACCCGATCAGCACCGACCCCTCGTCAGGAGCGAGCAGGCCCATGATCGTCGAAAGCACCGTCGACTTTCCCGACCCGTTGGGCCCGGTGAACACCGTCAGCGAACCCGGTTCGACCGTCGCGCGAAGGGATTCCGGCGCCCACCCGTCGCGGCCGTGGACCCCGACGTCGAGCAGCGTGATCGGCGCTCCGGCGACCGTGACGCCCCGGCTCCCCGCGGCGGGCACCGCCGGACCCGACCCGGCGGACGCCGGCGCGATGAGCCCGAAGACCTGCTCGGCAGCGGTGAGGCCGTCCGTCGAATTGTGGAACTGCATCCCGACCCGACGCAGCGGCAAGTACGCCTCCGGCGCGAGGATCAGTGCGAAAACACCGGCGTACAACGACATCTCGCCGTAGACCAGGCGCAGACCGATACTCACTGCCACCAGCGCCACGCAGAGCGTCGCGAGCAGTTCCAGGACGGCACCCGACAGGAACGCGACACGCAGCGAACTCATCGTGCTACGGCGGTACGCCTCGCCGAGCTCACCGACGCGCGCCGCCGGGCCACCGGCCCGGTTCAGCGCCCGCAGGGTCGGCAATCCCGCGATGAGGTCGAGGAGCTGGGCGCTCAGCCGGCTCATCGTCGCCAGCTTGCGCGTGGTGCGGTCGCGTGTCATCAGTCCGACCAGAACCATGAACAGCGGGATGAGCGGCAGCGTGACGAGGATGATGAGCGCCGAGGGCCAGTCGGCGAGGGCGATGACCACCGTGACGACCGGCGTCAGGACCACCGCGGCGACGAGGGCCGGCAGGTAGCCCGACAGATACGGCCCCAGTGCGTCCAGACCGCGCAGGAGAACCGTGCTCGCATGTTCGCGGATCGCGGTCAGCGACCGTGGCGAGGTGCGGGCCGGATCGGTGAGGACGTCGAGCGCCTCGGCGCGCAACTCGGCGATCGCCCGCTCGGCGGCCCGGTGTGCGTACCGATCGTGCCCGTAGGCCATCGCCGCCCGCACCACGAGGGCGGCGGTCAGAATCGCCAGATGCGCTCCCTGCGCGGCGAAGGACCGCGCGCCCGGCGACACGATCAACTCGGAGACGATCGAGGCCACCATCGCCGCCACCACGATGATCGCGATCACCTCGGCCACCGCGAACACCGCGGTGACCCCGACGTAGCGGCGGGTCGTCGGCGAATACCGCAGCAGCCGCGGATCGAGCGGGGGCCGGGCGGTGCGACTCACTTGCTCGGGATTCGCAGCGACGGAAGTCCGGCCGGGTCCGGGATGTGCGCGACCGACAGCCGCTTGCGGAACACCCAGTAGGTCCAGGCCTGGTAGGCCATCACCACCGGGGTGATGAGCACCGCCGCCCACGTCATGATCGTGAGTGTGTAGTCGCTCGACGCCGTGTTCTCGATGGTGAGGTTCCACTCCGGATTCAGGGTCGACGGAATCGCATTCGGGAACAGCACGGCGAACAGCGTGGCGACCGTGCCCGCGATCGCGATGCAGGTGAACATGAATGCGTAACCCTCGCGGCGGATCTGCGTCGCCACCACCATGCCGACCGCGGCGACGGCGGCGATGAGCACCGGGATCCACGTCCACGAGTTGCCGTACGCGAACTGGGTCCACAACAGGAACACGGCGGCCACGATCAGTGTCGGCCAGGCCAGCCGGGCGGCGTAGCGAGCCGAATCCTCCTGCAGCACACCGGAGGTCTTCAGCGAGATGAACACCGCGCCGTGGGTGAGGAAGGCGAGCAGGGTGGTCGCACCGCCGAGAAGGGCGTACGGGTTGAGGAGGTTGAAGAACCCACCGGTGTACTGGGCGTCGGCGTCGATCGGAAGCCCGCGCACGATGTTGGCGAACGCCACACCCCACAGGATCGCCGGAATCCACGACCCCAGCCCGATTCCGATGTCGCACCACATGCGCCAGCGGGGATTGTTGATCTTGCCCCGCCACTCGATCGCGCAGACCCGCACGATGAGACCGATGAGGATGAGGAACAGCGGTAGGTAGAACGCGCTGAACATGGTGGCGTACCACCCGCCGAACGCCGCGAACAGCGCCGCACCCGCGGTGATGAGCCAGACCTCGTTGCCGTCCCAGACCGGGCCGATGGTGTTGAGGAGCGCGCGGCGCCGTTTGTCGGGATCGGCCTCCGGATCGTCGGCGGCGACCTTGTCGTCGCCACCGGTGTGGCTCGATCCGAGGATCGGCATCAGCATGCCCACGCCGAAATCGAAGCCCTCCAGGACGAAATACCCGACGAACAGGAACGCGATGACCAGGAACCAGACTTCTTCGAGACTCATGATCACGCTCCTCTAGTACGCGAACGAGAGCTGTTTGGGCTCATCGGATTCGGATTCGTCGTCGTCGGTGTGGCCTGGTGGCCGCGAGTCGTGCGCGGCCGGACCCTCGATGACGTAGCGCCGCTGCAACATGAACCACACGACACCCAGGGCGCCGTAGAGCAGGGTGAATCCGATCAGCGTGACCAGCACGGTGCTCGCCGAGTGGTTGGAGACACCGTTCTGCACCAGCATGCTGATCCGCAGTGGATCGAGATCGTCCTCCCAGTTGGGTGCGACGACCCATGGCTGGCGCCCCATCTCGGTGAAGATCCAGCCGGAACTGTTGGCCAGGAACGGGGTCGGGATCATCAGCAGGGCGATGAAACCGAAACGTCTGGATTCGACCACCCGCTTGCGTCGCGTGAACCACAGGCCGCCCAGGGCCACGACCACCGAACCGAGCGCCCAGGTGATCATCGCCCGGAAGCCCCAGTAGGTCACGAAGAGGTTGGGTGCGAAGTTCTGATTCGCCGGCACGTTCGGCTGTCCGGCGAAGGCCTCGGTGTACTGCTCCTGCAGCTCTTCGACGCCCTGCAGGGTCGAGTCGAAATCGTGGTTCGCGAGGAACGACAACATCTTCGGGATCTCGATGATGTGGTCGATGTTCTCGCAGTTGTTCTGACGGCCGATCGACAGGACCGAGAAACCCGGGCCCGTCTCGGTCTCGCACAGCGACTCGGCGGACGCCATCTTCATCGGCTGCTGTTTGAACATGATCTGCGCCTGGATGTCCCCGGTGATGAACAGTGCGACACCGGAGACGATGGTCACCCACAACGCGAGCCTCGTGACCGGCCGCCAGAGGACGCGGGCGTCCTTCTCGAGGTCCTCGGGTGTCGCGTCGAGGTGACTCGGCGACGTGCTGTCCGGGATCTCACCCACGTCACCGGTTTCGGCGGCCTCGCGGATCTTCTTCGCCCGCCACGAGTTCCGGGCCATCCACCAGATCCCGATGGCCGCGACGAAGGTGCCGGCGGTGAGGAAGGCACCGGCGATCACGTGCGGGAAGGCCGCGAGAGTCGTGTTGTTGGTCAGCACGGCGACGAAGTCGTTCATCGCGGGCCGCCCGCGTTCGGGGTCCCACACGACGCCGACGGGGTGCTGCATCCAGGAGTTCGCGGCGATGATGAAGTACGCCGAGGCGTTGACGCCGATCGCCGCCAACCAGATACACGCGAGATGCACGCGGCGCGGCAACCGGTCCCAACCGAAGATCCAGAGTCCGATGAACGTGGATTCGAGGAAGAAGGCGACGAGGCCCTCCAGGGCCAGCGGCGCACCGAAGACATCGGCGACGAACCGGCTGTACTCGCTCCAGTTCATGCCGAACTGGAACTCCTGGACGATTCCGGTCGCGACGCCGAGCGCGAAGTTGATCAGGAAGAGCTTTCCGAAGAACTTGGTGGCGCGCAGCCACTGCTCGTTGCCGGTGACATGCCACACCGTCTGCATCACCGCGATCATCGGCGCGAGGCCGATGGTCAACGGGACCAGGATGAAGTGGTAGACGGTCGTGATCCCGAATTGCCATCTGGAGACGTCCAGAGCGTCCATATCGCCTCGAATCGAGTTGCCGGCCCCCGGGCTGCGGGGGCAGGTCGAAACCTGCCGGGAACTTACTACTACCAGCGGTAGTAGTAGGTCGTAGGCGCGACGTTACGCCTGGTCACCGGGCCCGGACAAGCGCCAAAGGTCCCGCCGACCAGCTCGAGGCGGTGTCTTCCCTCTCATTGCCCGGGGTGTGTGTTCCGGGCGGGGTGATCAGGTGCGAGTGACCGGGGTCAATTGTCGTCCACCGAGATGGCCCGATCGACCAGATCGGTGAATTTCGCGGCATCGGACGGTACCGGCATCACGTACCGGTTGAGATGGGTCACCCGGGCCGCGAGGGTCACGCTGCTGACCAGCCAGACCGAATCGGCCGCCACCAGGTCCTCAGGCCGCAGCACGTCGGTCTTCGTCGTCCAACCCTCCCGCGACGCGACATCGAAAACCGCACGCACGGTGGTCGATTCGAGAATCCCGATCTCGGTGGGCGGCGTCACCAGGGTGTCGGCGTAGACGGCCACGACCGTGGCCCGGGGCCCCTCGAGGACGACGCCCTCGCTGCTGAGGAAGATCACGTCGTCGTAACCCTCGTCGGCGGCGTGACGCAGGGCCGCCATGTTCGTCGCGTAGCTGAGGGTCTTGGCGCCGAGCAGTTGCCAGGGCGCCGAGGCGGCGAGGTCGATCGAGAAGCCGCGGGCGAGGGTGACCACCCGCACCCCCTCCGCGCGCGCCGCCGCCACCCGGTCGGGCACCGCGTCGACGGTGACGTAGGCGGTCGGCGCCGATCCGTGCTCACGCCCGCGGCTGTAGACCAGCCGGAGGAGAGCCTCGCCGGCCGATCCGTGCTTCTCCGTCCACGCCTGCGCCGCGGTCTCGATCGCCCCGCGCCACTCGTCGAGATCGGGTGCGCCGAGATCCATCGCCGCGGCACTGTGCGTCAGGCGCTCGAGATGCAGCTCGACGCACCGGGGCCGTCCGGCGCGTACGAGAAGGGTCTCGAAGATGCCGTCGCCGCGGACCGCGGCCAGATCGTCGGCATGGAGGAAGGGAGCGTCGGCATCGTGCTGTGTGCCGTCGAGCGAGACAAGGATCGAATCCGCCATGGATAGAAGGCTGCCATGCGTCCCGGCCGTATGCCGAATCGACCCGTAGAATCGACACGTGAGCCGTTCACCCATCCTGACCAGGCATTCCGAGGGCGGGGCGGTGCCCGGTCCCGGAGACCTCCAATCCGCCGACACCGCGTGGCACTACGGTGATCCGCTCGGTGAACAACGAGCCGCCTACGGCGGCGGGGAGGAACGAGCCGGCCGGAGCGGCGTGATCATCGTCGACCGGTCTGACCGAGCCGTGATCGAGATCGCCGGCGCCGAACGCCTGACCTGGCTGCACACGATCACCAGCCAGCACATCGCCGCCCTGCCCGACCGGTCGAGCGCCGAGAACCTCTCCCTCGACGCCAACGGCCGTGTCGAGGAGCATTTCGTCCTCACCGACATCGACGGTGTCACCTGGATCGACACCGAGGGTTCCCGCGGTGACCCGCTGCTCGGCTTCCTCACCAAGATGGTCTTCTGGGCCAAGGCCGAGCCGGCGGCGCGACCCGACATGAAGGTCGTGACGCTCATCGGCCCGGGGGCGCTCGACGGACCGGTCGCCGACCTCCTGGAGATCGGCGCGGACACCGACGTCTACCAGGCCGGCGGGCTGCCCGAGACCCACCACGAGGACGAACCGCTCGGTTTCTGGCGGCGCATGCCCTCGTTCGGCGAGGATCGGGACCTGCCCGTCGTGGATCTGATCGTGCCCGAGTACCTGCTGACCCGATGGTGGGACGCCCTGACCGAGGCCGGCGCACGGATGGCCGGCAGCTGGGCGTACGAGGCGCTCCGCGTGGCCGCCCGCCGCCCGCGGCTGGGCGCCGACACCGACGAGCGCACGATCCCGCACGAGGTCGACTGGATCGGCGGTCCCGACGAGCTCGGCGCGGTCCACCTCGACAAGGGTTGCTACCGCGGCCAGGAGACGGTCGCCCGGGTCCACAACCTCGGCAAGTCGCCGCGACGGCTGGTCCTGCTGCACCTGGACGGCAGCAGCGACGAGCGCCCGGTGCCCGGCGATCCGGTGACGGCCGGCGGCCGGACCGTCGGCCGCCTGGGCACGATCGTCGACCACCACGAGTGGGGTCCGATCGCTCTCGCGCTCGTCAAACGCAACGTGGGCACAGATGTCGAGCTGACCGTGGGCGCAGAGACCGCCGTGAGCGCCCGGATCGACCCGGACTCGATCCTCGAGGACGACCGGATCCAGGCGGGACGCGCCGCCGTGGAACGCCTCCGCGGCGGTTCGGCGGTTCCGGGACACCAGAGTTGAGCGAGGGCGTGGTGCTGGCCGTGTGCGCGGCCGGCGACGACGTGATCCTCGAGGGCATCGGCCGCTCCGCCATCGACAAGCGCCCCCGTCACGGACGCCTCGTCGTCGACGAGCTCGGCCTCGTCGACGACCACGTGGGCAACAAGCGGCACCACGGCGGCGTCGATCAGGCCGTGTACGCCTACGCAGACGCCGAGGCGCGCCGGTGGGCAGAGGAGCTCGGACGTGAGCTTCCTTACGGATGGTTCGGCGAGAACCTCCGCATCGACGGCATGGCGGTCACCGACGCGGTGGTCGGCGAACGGTGGGAGGTGGGAACCGACGGTCTGGTCCTCGAGGTGACCATCCCCCGCGTCCCCTGCAAGACCTTCGCGGTCTGGGCGGGTGAGCCGCGATGGATGAAGCGCTTTCTCGACCAAGCCGATTTCGGCACCTACCTGCGGGTTGTCCGGAACGGCAGCGTGGCGCAGGGCGATCGGATCAGCGTCGTCCACCGCCCCGAGCACGGCGTGCGATCACGCGATCTGCTCGCCGGCGGCGACCTCGAGGCGATCCGGTCCCTGCTCGCGCGAGACGATCTGCCGGCCAAGGTCCGGCGTGAGGCGACCAAGATGGTGAACAAGTCGGAAAGACGCGTCGGCGCGGCAACCCAGGGTGGACAACACAAATCCTAGAGGCGCGCTAGACTGGTCCGCACGACAGAATTACTTCAAGAGAACGGGGCCGCCAATCGTTTGGCCGCCCCGTCATTGTGCGAGGGGGTCCCATATGGGCCGCGGCCGGGCAAAGGCAAAGCAGACGAAGGTTGCACGTCAGCTGAAGTACTCCACTCCGAACACCGATTTGGAAAGCTTGCAGCGTGAGCTCTCCGGGCAGGGCGATCCGGTTGTAGAACGACCGGATCCGGTGGACGACTGGGTGGACGAAGAGGAGTGGCGACGCGCTTGACGCGCACACTCTTCGGGCGTTGATCTCTCGACGCCTGGGATCACCCCACACACTCTCCGCATGAGCGGACCCGCGGCGACGCGGGCCCATAATTTTGTACGCACCACCCGTTTTCGGATGGGTGGTGCGTGCTCATGCGTTGGTCCAGGGTGATCGAACATCGTCAGACACCGACGCTCGCCGAGGGATACCCCTCCGGCGAGCGTCGGTGTTCTGTATGTGCCCGCGCCTCGAACGATTGTCGTTGCGAGAGTGCGGTTTCGGCCGATCCTAGAAGCGCGGGTGCTCCCCGAGCAGACTGACACGCGCGTCTGTGTCGGATTTGTCGCTCGCACGCTTGACCGTGCCCAGGACCCAGTTGTCGACATGCCGGGCGGTCAGCACGGCCTGCGCCCGGTCGGTGTCCTCCGGCGCCACGACCGCGACCATGCCGACGCCCATGTTGAAGGTGCGCTCCATCTCGAGCTGTTCGACCCGGCCACGCTGCCCGATCAACGCGAAGATCGGCGCGGGCGTCCAGGTGTTGCGCTCGAGCTCGGCGACGAGGCCGTGCGGGATCACGCGGGCGAGGTTCTCGGCGAGGCCGCCGCCGGTGATGTGCGCGAACGTACGGACATCGGCCTCGGCGATCAGCGCCAGGCAGTCCCGGGCGTAGATCCGGGTCGGCTCGAGCAACTCCTCGCCCAGGGTGCGCCCGAACTCCTCGACGTGGCCGAACAGGTCCATGTGACCCCAGTCGAGCAACACCTTGCGGGCGAGCGAGTAGCCGTTGGAGTGCAACCCCGACGACCCCATGCCGATGACGACGTCGCCGGCGCGCACGCGATCCGGGGTGAGGACGTTGTCGGCCTCGACGACGCCCACGGCGGTGGCGGACATGTCGTAGTGGTTGTCCTGCATCAGACCGGGGTGCTCGGCGGTCTCACCGCCCAGCAGCGCGCAGCCGGCTTCGACGCACCCGTCGGCGATGCCGGCGACGATCTGGGCCACCGTCTCGGGGACGACCTTGCCCACCGCGATGTAGTCCTGCAGGAAAAGGGGTTCCGCGCCGCAGACGACCAGGTCGTCGACGCACATGGCGACGAGATCGCGACCGACGGTGTCGTGTTTGTCGATGGCCTGCGCCACGGCCAGTTTGGTGCCGACGCCGTCGCTCGCCGCGGCGAGGACCGGCTCCCGGTAGTTGCCCTTGAGCGCGAACAGGCCGGAGAAGCCGCCGATTCCGCCGAGAACCTCCGGTCGCGACGCACGCTTGGCATGGGGTGCGATGAGTTCCACAGCCCGCTCACCGGCGTCGATGTCGACCCCGGCCGCCGCATACGAGGCCGGTGTCGCGCTCCCGGCCGTCTCGTCGGCAGCAGCATCCCGCTCCGTCATCTCCGCAGCACTCCCGTTCCAGAATTCTCGGTCGAACGTTGTTTCCGGCGTGTTCGCCGACGGGTCATACGGTACCGGAGGGTCGTTGACGCAAAATCAGGGCCGCATGACCGCGCTGACGTTGTCGTTCGGCTTGGTCAGGGGGTCCACCGCCCGGTCGCCGGCGGCACTGGCCAGCATCTGTTCCAGGACGGCCTTGCCCATCGAGGTCTCCTTGGGCAGCTCGATCGGGTACTTGCCGTCGAAGCATGCCGCGCACAGGGACGAGGCGCTCTGACCGGTCGAATTGATCATCTCGTCGATGCTGATGTAGCCGAGCGAGTCGGCACCGATGGCCTGGCGCACGCCCTCGACCATGCCTTCCTCGGATTCCATGCCGTTGGCGATGAGCTCCGCGGGTGAGGCGAAGTCGATGCCGTAGAAGCAGGGCCATCGGACCGGGCTCGACGCGATCCGGACGTGCACCTCGGCCGCCCCGGCCTCACGCAGCATCCGGATGAGCGCGCGCTGCGTGTTGCCGCGCACGATCGAGTCGTCGACGACCACGAGTCGCTTGCCGCGGATGACCTCGCGTAGCGGATTGAGTTTGAGACGGATACCGAGCTGACGGATCGTCTGCGACGGCTGGATGAAGGTGCGGCCGACGTAGGCGTTCTTCATCAGGCCCTGGCCGTACGGGATGCCCGATTCCTGGGCGAAACCGACGGCCGCCGGCACGCCGGACTCCGGCACCGGGATCACCAGGTCCCCCTCGGCAGGATGCTCCTTGGCGAGGCGCCGACCGATCTCGACGCGGGTCGAGTGGACCGAACGGCCGTGGATCACCGAGTCCGGACGGGCGAGATAGACGTATTCGAAGACGCACCCGCTCGGGGTCGGCTCGGCGAACCGTGAGCTGCGCACGCCGTCGGCGTCGATGGCCAGCAGCTCACCCGGCTCGATGTCGCGGACGAACGACGCGCCGACGATGTCGAGCGCGGCGGTCTCCGACGCGACCACCCAGCCGCGATCGAGGCGGCCGAGCGACAGCGGGCGCACGCCGTGCGGGTCGCGCGCGGCGTAGAGCGTGTGCTCGTCCATGAAGGTCAGGCAGAAGGCGCCCTTGAGGGTCGGCAGCAGTTCCATGGCGGCCTGCTCGATGGAGCTGTCGGCGGCGCCGTGCGCGAGCAGTGCTCCCACCACATCGGAGTCCGAGGTGGCCGCCGAGCTCTTGATCCCCTGCTCACGGGCACGAGCGGCGAGGTCGGCGGTGTTGACCAGGTTGCCGTTGTGACCCAGGGCGACGCCGGTGCCGGCGTCGGTGGTGCGGAAGATCGGCTGCGAGTTCTCCCAGGTGGTCGAGCCGGTGGTGGAGTACCGGCAGTGGCCGATCGCCACGTGACCGCTCATCGCTCCCAGCGTCTGCTCGTCGAAGACCTGGCTGACCAGCCCGAGGTCCTTGAACACGACGACTTGGCTGCCGTCACCGACCGCGATACCCGCGGCCTCCTGGCCGCGGTGCTGCAGGGCGTAGAGCCCGTAGTAGCTCAGCTTGGCGACGTCCTCACCGGGCGCCCAGACGCCGAAGACACCGCATTCCTCACGCGGTTCGTTCTCGGGTTCGTCCAGCGGGGCGGGGTTGATCGCGCCCGCACCGCGTGCAGAACATCCGCCCGCCGTCGTGGGAGCGAGCAGGTTCATGTTGGCGATCGAATGATCAGGCATCGACTAGCTCCCTGGGGCTGCGAATCGGTCAGTCGAGTGGGCTGGGAGACATCACGGAGTTTACGGGTCGGTCGGCTCCCGATGCGAATCTTCCAGCAGTGTCGGCCTGCGGGTAATTCCGCGACACCCCGGCGAGTGATGAATCACACTCCGGCTCCGCGGTCACCCGAGGACGCGATCGGGACGAGCGGGAGCAGATCGGCGATCAGCCCGGCCCGGTGTCCGGAGGCGTCGACGTCGCCGGCGGCGAGGGCGTCGTCGTAGGTGAGGACACCGGCCACGAGGAGCAGCCAGGTCCGCGGCGACATCTCGACCACGTTCGGCGGCGTCCCACGGGTGTGGCGGGGTCCTTCGATGCACTGCACCGCGACGAACGGGGGTACCCGGACCTCGACCGAGTTGCCGGGCGCGAGCTGTTCGAGCGTCCGGGCCGACTGCCGGACTGCGTCGGCGAGGGCGGCGCGTCCCGGCGGCGGCGCGGTGGGGTCGACGAGCCAGTCCGAGACGGCCAGCACTGCGGCTCGGACCTCTGCTGGGTCCACTCTCCTGCGTGGTGGCACCCGGCCATTCTCCCAAGAGGGTTCGGGGCGGTTCGGATCGGGCAGTATTGACCGCATGGGAGCCGAGGTGTCCAAGCAGCAGTTCACCGGCGAGGACCGGGTCCGTTTCCGGCGCCAGGTGGGTCGCGGGACGGAAGCGATCGCCAGGATGCTCGCCGACGGATTGTTCACCGATCAGGGTCGTCCGCCGAAGCCGCTGCTCGGCATGGAGGTCGAACTGAACCTCGTCGACGAGCAGATGCGGCCGGCGATGGCCAACGCCGCCGTCCTCGAGGCGATCGCCGATCCCGACTATCAGACCGAACTCGGGCAGTTCAACATCGAGATCAACGTCTCGCCGCGACCGTTCACCACCGACGACACGATCTCGCTCGAACAGGCGCTGCGCACGTCGCTCAACCGGGCCGAACAGCGCGCCGCCCAGACCTCGAGCCACCTGGTGATGATCGGCATGCTGCCGACGCTGAAGTCCGAACACTTTGCACATCACTGGATCTCGGCGAACCCCCGGTACGACCTGCTCAACGAGCAGATCTTCGCGGCCCGGGGTGAGGACCTCGAGATCGACATCACCGGTGTCCCACTGACCGACACCCACCACACCGAGCACCTGCGCACCGCGACCGACTCGATCCTGCCCGAGGCCGCCTGCACCTCGCTGCAACTACATCTCCGGGTGGCACCGGAAGACTTTGCCTCCCACTGGAATGCCGCCCAGGCCATCGCCGGGGTGCAGGTGGCCCTGGCCGGCAACTCGCCGTTCCTCGCCGGGACCGCGTTGTGGCACGAGAGCCGCATCCCCGTCTTCGAGCAGGCCACCGACACCCGTCCGCTGGAGCTGAAGAATCAGGGCGTGCGGCCCCGAGTGTGGTTCGGGGAGCGGTGGATCAACACCATCTTCGACCTCTTCGAGGAGAACACCCGCTACTTCCCCGCCCTTCTCCCGGTCTCCACCGACACCGACCCGCTCGCCGAGCTCGACTCCGGACGCATCCCGACCCTCGACGAACTGCGCCTTCACAACGGGACCGTCTACCGCTGGAACCGTCCGGTCTACGACATCCACGAGGGACAGGCACACCTGCGCGTCGAGAACCGCGTGCTGCCCGCCGGCCCGACGGTTGTCGACACGATGGCCAACGCCGCGTTCTACTACGGCGTCGTCCGCGGTCTCGTCGAATCCGACCGGCCGCTGTGGTCGCGGATGTCGTTCAACGCCGCCGCCGAGAACCTGCAGTCCGGCGCCCGCACCGGAATGGAGTCCCAGCTGTACTGGCCCGACGTCGGCTGGGTGCGGCCCGACGAGCTCGTCCTGCGCCGGCTCCTCGTGCTCGCCGAGGACGGACTGCGCCGGTTCGGTGTCTCCGACAAGGCCCTGAAGCGCTACCTGTCGGTGATCGAGGGACGCTGCATCTCGCGCCAGACCGGGTCGGTCTGGCAGCGCCAGGCGGTCGCGGCCCGCGAGCGCGCGGGCGAGAGCCGGGAGCAGGCGTTACAGGGCATGCTGCGCGACTACGTCACCCAGATGCACGAGGGCGAGCCGGTACACACCTGGCAGGTCTGACACCCAGCCGTCGATCAGGGCGACGAGCCTGCTTTAATGGAAACAATTTCCATTAAGGAGGCTCCGTTGAAGGTTCGTGCATCCATCCGTTCACTGAAGAACCAGCCCGGCTCGCAGGTGGTCAAGCGCAAGGGTCGCATCTTCGTCATCAACAAGGGCAACCCGAGATTCAAGGCGCGCCAGGGCTGATCGCAGCGATCCGGTTGCGTTTTGTCCCGGTTACCGGGACAAAACGCAACGGGATCTGTCAAGCCGGGGTTGCGGCTACTTCTGCGCGAAGAGCCCCCGGCCGGTCACGAGCGGGAGATCGAGTGCGGTGACCAGACCGGGCTTCGCATCGACCACCGCCGCAACGGAATTGACCAGTCGCATCGCGGTGACGATCATTCCGGACACGTTGTGGTCGCCGTTCTCGCCGTGATGCCCGAACTCGACGGCCATCTCGGGCTCGCCGGAGATGGCGATGCGGTAGCAGCCGTCACCCTCGTGCGGGGACGGCCACTCCGGGCACTGATCGGGATGGGTGCGGGTATAGTGCTCCAGCACAACACGATCCACGCCGTCGACCTGACCGGCCACCTCGAAGCGGACCGCGGCCATCGTCCCCTTCGGGATCTCGACGGAGACCGTCGAATAGTCGCGATCGGCCGCCACCCGCTCGACGCGTTCGACGAGTGGCTCGTCGAGCACCAAGTCGAGTCCGGCGGCGATCTGTCGCACGACACTCCCCCACCCCATCGACAGGATGCCGGGCGCGAAGATCAGCGGCGTGGTGTCCAGCGGCTGTCCGAAGCCGAACAGGTCACGCATGACCACCGGCTGATAATAGGTCGAGTAGTCGGCGATCTCCTGACAGCGGACCTCGTCGATGCGCTGGGACAGGCTGGTCATCGCCAGCGCCAGCACGTCGTTGGCGAAGCCCGGGTCGATGCCGTTGACGTGGAGGCTCGCGTTGCCGGCCTTCCCGGCGTCGGAGATCCGTTGCAGCAGTGAGTCGGGCAGGATGCCCTGCGGGAACTGCAGGACCACCGGCCCACTCGAGACCACGTTGATCCCGTTCTCCAGGAAGAAGATCAGGTCCTCGATCGACTCCATGACGCGATCGTCGGTCATGGCGGTGTGCACGACGCAGTCCGGCCGCAAGGCGATCAACGCATCGCGGTCGCCGGTGGCGACGACACCCAGCTCGCGATCGAGACCGGCCAGCTCACCGGCATCCTTGCCAACCTTCGCGGGGTCGGACACCCACACCCCCACGAGTTCCAGGTCTCCCCGGGCGTCGATCCCGGCGATGGCATGTCGTCCGACGGTTCCGGTCGACCACTCGACCACTCGCAATGTCATGCGAATCAAACTAGAACACGTTCCAACTTCGGCGTGCCGATTCGGTGAGATGCGCTCCACTAAGGTCGGGTGCTGTGACTGCCATGTCGCCCACGGGCCCCGCCGACGCCCCGATCCACATCGACCACGACGGTCATCGGACGATGCTCAAGTGGCATCGCGGCCGGCGCCGCGTCGACGACCCGGCGTTCACCGCGACCCGGATCGTCGAGGGCATGCGGCTCGGCGCGAGCATCGAAGTCGATCTGGTGATCCACGCCGACCGGGGTTTCGCCGTCCTGCACGACCGCACCGTCGATCACGCCACCACCGGTACCGGCGCGGTGTCGGCACTCCCGGCGTCGTATCTGCGGGACCTGCACCTGCGGGACAATTCCGGCCGCCCCATCGACGACCGCGTCCTCCTGCTCGAGGACCTGACCGACCTCTTCGACGGGGTGGACATCGCGCCCACCGCGTCGCTCCAGCTCGACTTCAAGGAGGACGACGCCGCGCTCGACGCCGCGGCCGTGGAGGTGTTCGCCCGCAGCGTCGCACCCCACGCAGGGCATTACATCCTGTCGTGCGGCGACGCTGCGGCGGTGGAGACGCTGACCTCGGCCGCGCCGGGCATCCGGATCGGTTATGACCCTTGCCATCACGGCGCCGCCGAGGCAGCACTACGGTCCGGGGACTTCGACGGGTTCGTCGACCGGGCGGTGGCGGCGTCACCGGAAGCCGAGATGGTGTACCTGGAGAATCGGCTGATCCTGGCCGCCGACCGCCGCGGCCACGACCTGATCGGCGCATTTCACGAGCGCGGTCGTCTCGTCGACGGGTACACGGTGACCCGGGTCGGGCCACGCGTCGCCCCGGAGATCAGGCGGCTGCTCGAGTTGCGGGTCGATCAGATCACGACCGACGACCCCGAGGCGCTGGCGACTCTCGATGTCGACGGCCCCGTGCGCGATCCCGGTTCGCGGCTGATCCGCTGGATTCGCGGTGCCGCCGGGCGTTCAGACGTGGAGTGACCAGAGCGGTTCGACCGGGATGTTCCGGATCACGGACCAGGCCAGGACGATCACGAGCACGACGACGCCGGAGTATCTGAGGTGCTGCCAGCTGCGAACCCGGCGACCGGTCCACAGACGCACGCAGTAGGCGACGAAGGCGACGAGCAGCAGCCCCATCGCCAGCACCCCGACGGCGTTGTAGTGCAGGGCGGCCGGGACGTCGCCGTGTAGCAGCGAGTAGATGGCCCGCAACGATCCACAACCCGGGCACGTCACGCCGAAGATCAGTTTGGTCGGACACACCGGAAGGGCACCGCCCGGCGTCGTGGGATCGGCGAACCACACTGCCGCACAGACCATCCCGGTACCGGCGACAACGGTCGCCGGCCCGAGGTACCGATGCTTCGAGAGGGCCGAGACCCGTCCGAGGACGGCCCTCTCGAAGCGCTCAGTACGTGGACGTGGACGCGGAGGCGCCGAGGAGGATGACGAAGAAGATGACATAGACGATGACGATCAGGACCCAGATGACGACCGACGAGATCGCACTCCACATCGCCCACTTCTTGGCCTCGTCGGCAGCCTTCTGCGCGCCGGCGTAGTCACCGGCCGCCCACAGCTTGCTGACCGAGGTCGACTTCACGATCGACACGATCCCGAGCGGCAGGCAACACAGCACCGTGGCCAGGATCGCCCAGACGAGGTTGTTGTCCGGTTCCGGACCGGCCGGGTTGCCGCCCGGGAACCCGCCGTACGGCTGCTGTCCGTAACCACCCGCGCCGTAGTTCGGCGGCTGGTTCGGATCATTGGGGTAGCTCATCTGCGCCCTTTCGACTCGGTCAGAGAACTCAAGGAGCGTAACCGACCGTGACCGGGCACGACACGTCCACAAAAGATATTGATTCCATTGACGTACAACGGAATCGTCACCGATCCGAACGTTGCGGGGCGCAACTAGGGCATGCGACTAGACGGCGTCGCCGAACAACCTCGGGAGGGTGCCCTCGTGCACCTCGCGCAGTTCGGCGAGCGGCACCGAGAAGTAGTCCTGGACGTCGACGGCGTCGCTGCCCTGATCGACCACACCTATGCGCGTCCACGGCATCGTGCGCGCGTCGAGCATCGCGGTGAACCGTGATTCCTCGGTGCGCGGGACCGCCACGAGCACCCGGCCGGCGGATTCGGAGAACAGCCAGACGAACGGGTCGGCGTCCTCGGGCAGCAGGATCCGGCACCCGGTCTCACCGGCCAGGGCCGCCTCGACGACGGTCTGGATGAGACCGCCCTCGCTGAGATCGTGTGCCGCGGAGATCAATCCGTCCCGGGACGACGCGGCGAGGATCTCGGCGAGCAGCCGCTCGCGCTCGAGATCGACCTGCGGGGGCACGCCACCGAGGTGGTCGTGGCTGACCTGCGCCCAGATCGATCCGTCGAACTCGTCACGGGTCTCACCGAGCAGGATCAGGGTCTCTCCCGGCTCGGTTCCGAGGCCGGTCGGGATGCGGCGGTGCACGTCGTCGATGACGCCGAGGACGCCGATCACCGGGGTCGGGAGGATCGCCGTCGCCCCCGTCTGGTTGTAGAAGCTCACGTTGCCGCCGGTGACCGGGATGCCCAGCTGCGCACAGCCGTCGGCGAGTCCCCGGACCGCCTGCTGGAACTGCCACATCACCGCCGGATCCTCCGGCGAGCCGAAGTTGAGGCAGTTGGTGACGGCCTTCGGCGTCGCACCGGAGACGGCGACGTTGCGGTAGGCCTCGGCCAGCGCGAGCTGCGCGCCGCGGTAGGGATCGAGGAAGGTGTACCGGCCCGAGGCGTCGGTCGCCAGCGCGATGCCGCGCCCGGACTCCTCGTCGATGCGGATCATCCCCGAGTCCGCGTGCTCGGCGAGGACGGTGTTGCCGCGCACGTACCGGTCGTACTGATCGGTGATGAACTTGCGGCTGCACAGCGCGGGCGAGGCGAGCATGGCCAGCAGCGTCTCGCGCAGCTGGTCGGGCGTGCCCGGGCGCTGCAGGGGCTCGGTGGTCGACGCGATGACGGTGTCCTGCCAGTCGGGTCGGGCGACCGGGCGCTCATAGACCGGGCCGTCGTGGGCGACGGTGCGCGGCGGCACGTCGACGACGGTCTCGCCGTGCCAGGTGATGACCAGCTGATCGCCGTCGGTGACCTCACCGATGACGGTCGCGAGGACGTCCCACTTGCGGCACACCTCGAGGAAGCGGTCCACGTTCTCCGGCGTCACGACCGCGCACATGCGTTCCTGCGACTCACTGGAGAGGACCTCCGCCGGAGTCATGCCCTCGGCGCGCATCGGCACCTTCTCCAGGTCGATGTGCATGCCACCATCGCCGGCCGCGGCGAGTTCGCTCGTCGCAC
Source organism: Gordonia sp. G4 (assembly GCF_057770005.1). Taxonomy (NCBI): domain Bacteria; kingdom Bacillati; phylum Actinomycetota; class Actinomycetes; order Mycobacteriales; family Gordoniaceae; genus Gordonia; species Gordonia sp. G4. The sequence goes on along the minus strand of NZ_CM173442.1, from coordinate 2,535,439 downwards.
AGGACAATCCGGCGCCACCGAGATCCTGGATGCCCACCACCAACCCGGCGTGGTAGAGCTCGAGACAGCACTCGATGAGCACCTTCTCGGTGAACGGATCGCCGACCTGCACACTCGGCAGCTTCTTCCGGTTGGGGCCGGAACCGTCGGAATCGTCGAAGGTCTCCGACGCCAGTACCGACACTCCGCCGATGCCGTCGAGACCGGTTCGCGCACCGAACAGGATGATCTTGTTGCCCGCGCCCGAGGCGAAGGCCAGGTGCAGGTCCTCGGTGCGCAGCACGCCCGCGCACAGCGCGTTGACGAGCGGGTTGCCCGCGTAGCTGGCGTCGAAGACGGTCTCGCCGCCGACGTTCGGCAGGCCGAGGGAGTTGCCGTAGCCGCCCACGCCGCGCACCACACCGTCGACCACGCGCCGGGTGTCCGGGGCGTCGGCCGGACCGAAGCGCAACTGATCCATCACCGCGATCGGACGGGCGCCCATCGCCATGATGTCGCGGACGATGCCGCCGACGCCGGTCGCGGCACCCTGGTACGGCTCGACATAGCTCGGGTGGTTGTGCGACTCGACCTTGAAGGTCACCGCCCAGCCGTCACCGATGTCGACGACACCGGCGTTCTCGCCGATACCGGCGAGCATGCTCGCGCGCATCTCGTCGGTGGTGGTCTCGCCGAAGTAGCGCAGGTGCACCTTCGACGACTTGTAGCTGCAGTGCTCGGACCACATCACCGAGTACATGGCGAGTTCCGCGTCGGTGGGCCGGCGACCCAGTATCTCGCGGATCCGCGCGTACTCGTCGTCCTTGAGACCGAGTTCGCGGAACGGTTGCGGATGATCCGGGGTCTGGGCAGCGGCTGAGACGGTATCCACCTGGGCACTCACGCAGACAAGTCTAGGCGGGCGCGGCCGGTTCCGGCCGCCGGGGCGGTCCGGCCGCCGGTCGGGCCCTGGGAGATCTGCGCCCGGTGCCGGCGCGGTCTAGCGATACTCTGTCTCCGGCGACCGCCCTCGCGGTGTGTCGCCGTTGCACCCGGGGAGATCGATACAGGGGACTCCGTACGGGATGGGACGACACAGGGGGAAGCGATGGCCGATGTCCGCAAGGCGAGGGCGCTCTTCGAACTCGGTGTCCTGTCGCTGAACATCCCCGTCGAAGGTCAGGAACCCGTCGACAATCCCGCGCAGGCGGCCAAGGCCTTCACCCGCGCGACCGAATGGGACCCGTCCCTGGGCGACGCCTGGATCGGCCGCCTCGCCTGCGGCGACAACAGCAACGAGGTCCTCTTGGGCCTCTACCGCGCACGCGGATCGATCGGCGCCGAGCAGCGCCGGCTCGGACTTCCCCCCGGCACCATCGCGGGGCGCTGGTACACGGGCATGATGATCGACTTCCCGGCGTCGAGCGCCGTCGAGGCGACGGCCGCCTACGCCGCCAGCCTGGTCCGCGGCGCAGATTTCGCCGGTGCCGAGGAGGTTCTCGACGAGGTGCCCCCGGCCCATCGCGTGCCGATCGTGGACTTCGTTCGTGCCTTCCTCCATTTCGCCACCCAGCGCTGGCCCGACGTCCTGACGTCGCTCACCAGGTCCGATCGGTGGAACGACCCGTACATGCAGGCCGTCGCCGACTTCATGGCCGGCACGTCGTGTGTCCATCTCGGCATGCTCGGCGAGGGCATGCGACGGTTGCAGAACGCGGTCGACGGCCCGATCGCGGCGTGTTCGACCCAGGCGATGTTCGTCTACGGCCTCGCGCTGCGCGAGCAGGGCCACGAGGAGAAGGCCAAGTCGATGTTCGAGCAGGCCTATGCTCGTGACCCGTCGCTGGCGGCCGCGGCCGAGGCGATCCGGTCGCCCTCCCTGCGCGTGACCGCCACGACACCGGAGCAGATCGCGCAACGCACCGACCGGTGGGACCCGAAGTCGGTCCCCGATCGCGCCGAGACGCTGGTGTCGGGATCCGCAGACTCCGACACCCAGAGCTCGCTGGTGACCGAGGCGCAGCGCGAGCTGGCCGAACAGATCGGCCTCGACTCGGTGAAGCAGCAGGTGGCCAAGCTCCAGTCCACCGCGACACTGGCAAAGGTCCGCGCCGACCGCGGGTTGTCGACATCGGCGCGCAGCCTGCACCTCGCCTTCACCGGTCCGCCCGGCACCGGCAAGACGACGGTCGCGCGCATCGTCGCCAAGATCTATTGCGGTCTCGGATTCATCAAGTCCGACAAGGTCGTGGAGGCGACCCGCCGCGACATGGTCGGCGAGCACCTCGGCAGTACCGCGATCAAGACCTCGGCACTCATCGACTCCGCGATGGACGGTGTCCTGTTCATCGACGAGGCGTACACGCTGATCCAGCAGGGCTTGTCCGGTGGCGACGCGTTCGGCCGCGAAGCCGTCGACACGCTGCTCGCCCGGATGGAGGACGACCGTGACCGGCTCGTCGTCATCATCGCCGGCTACGACGCCGAGATCGACCGGTTCCTCGCGTCCAACGACGGCCTGGCATCGCGCTTCGCCCGCCGCGTGCGCTTCGACTCCTACACCCCCGACGAGCTCGCTCGTATCGCCGAGTTCATTGCGCGCAAGCGGGATTCGTCGTTGACCCACGAGGCGATGTTCGAGATCGAGCAGGCCTGTTCGCCCCTGTACCACGATGTCCGCGAGCATCAGGGCACCACGCGCCGTTCCACCGACCTCGCGGGTAACGGCCGGTTCATCCGCAACATCATCGAAGCGGCCGAGGAGGAGCGCGAGTTCCGCCTCAGCAGTGCCGGCGATCTCGACGCCCTCAGCCAGGACGACCTCATGCGCATCGAGACCGCGGACGTCCGGGCCGCGATCTCCGGCGTCCTCTCCGGCCTCATGCGCTGACCGCCCCGCCATCACCAGCCGGGTCCCGACCCGGATCACCTTCTCCGAGGAGTCCCGTCATGTCCGTCCCCGCCCGCCGCAACCGTCCGGCGCAGCTGGCCGCGACCATCACCCTGACCGCGCTGGTGACCCTCGCGCTCGGGGCGTGCTCGTCCGACGAACCCGCGCCCGCCCCCGGGACCGCCGCGTCGACGACGAGCAGCGTCGCGTCCAGCAGCACCGAGACCAGCAGCACCGAGCCCAGCTCCGGCGGGACCACCAGCGCCGAGTCGAGAACCCGCGGGACCACCACCGGAACGCCGACCCGCACCACCGCGTCGCCGTCGCGCGGGTCGGGTTCCGGGGCCGCGTCGACCATGACGTGCGCGGAGTTCCGCGGACTCGACGACGCGGCGCGGACGGCGGTGCTGCGCGAGCTGGACGTGACCTCGAACGCGCAACAGGTGGCCACCGTGGCGGCGACGGTCTGCCTCACCCGGCCCGACGACACCATCGCCGCTGTCGTCGCCGAACTCGTCCCGCGCTGATAGCTTTCTCAACCATGAGCGATCGTCCGTGGACCCTGCTGCACGGACCACTGTTCAGCCGCGACAGCCCCCTCGAGCGCAAGCACGCCGCGCCGCGGATCAGCGCCTACATCTACGGCAACATCCTGATCCTCGCGGTACTCATCCCGCTGCACGTCGAGGACGACTTCGTCGGTATCGCGATCCTCGCCGGCACCGCCGCGTCGACCTTCATCGCACACATCTTCGCCGAGGCGGTCGCCCGCCGGGTGTCCGACGGCCCGATCGAGCCGACGAGATCGGAGGTGCTGGGCCATCTCCGCGACTCGGTGCCGATCCTGACCTCGGCGCTCCTGCCCTGCGCGATCCTGCTGCTCGGCCTGATCGGCTGGATCGAACCCCGTACCGCCCAGCTCGTCGCGGAGATCGTGATCCTGCTGCGCATCGGCGGCACGGTCTTCGTCATCGACCGACTCAACCACGAGCAGCTCAGCCGCGGAACGGTGTTCAGTGCCGGCGCGGTCACGCTGGTGGCGACCGTGATCGTCGTGATCAAGGTCGTCGTCACGCACTGAGGCGCGACGGGTTCGTCAGCCGCCCGCGCCCTCGGTGGTGACCGTGAGGATCGCCTCGGTGAACTCCGGCCGGCAGATGACGAGGTCGGGCAGGTAGGTGTCCTCGTTGTTGTAGACCAGCGGCGAACCATCGATCCGACCGCACCACAGGCCCTTTGCCTTCGCGACGGCGACGGGCGCGGCCGAATCCCACTCGTACTGGCCGCCGGCGTGGACGTACGCGTCGGCCTCACCGCGCACGACCGCCATCGCCTTCGCCCCGGCGGACCCCATCGGCAGCACCTCGCCCGCCATGGCCGCGGCCACCTCGTCGGCGAAGGCCGGTGGGCGTGAACTGCTCACGACGACGCGCGGGACACCGGTCCGGGGGCGTGACGCAAGGCCCTCCACGGGCTCGACGGCCGAACCGTCGTCGAGATAGGTCACCCCGAGGGCCGGCAGCGCGACCGCACCCGCGATCAGTCCCTCGTCCGCCGACCAGAGCGCGACGTGCACGGCCCAATCCGTCCGACCGCCGCCGGGTTCGTACGTGCCGTACTCGCGGGTGCCGTCGACCGGATCGATGATCCACACGCGCGACGCCGACAGCCGCGACTTGTCGTCGGCCGACTCCTCGGACAGCACCGCGTCGTCCGGGCGCTCCTGCGCGAGACGCCCGAGGATGAACTCGTCGGACCGCCGGTCACCCTCCTGACCGAGCTCTTTGCCCGTCAATCCGCTGGAGCGCCGGATGTCGAGCAGGAGTTCACCTGCGGCGGTGGCCAGTTCACCGGCCAGGGCACGATCGTCGGTCACGGGGATTCCTCTCGGTCGGGTACCGGGACGGCATGGAGACAGCGCTCCACGCACTCACAGACCCAGGTTACGCAGCACCAGGTCGGCGACCTCGGACGGCGGACCGTCGTCGGGGGTGATGACCAGATCCGGGCTCGACGGCCGCTCGTACGGCGAGTCGATACCGGTGAACTGGCTGATCTCCCCCCGCCGCGCGCGGTCGTAGAGCCCCTTCGGGTCTCGTCGCTCGCACTCCGCGAGCGGGGTGTCGACGAAGATCTCGTAGAACGGCAACCCGCGCTCGGCGTGGATCTCGCGGGCCCGCTGCCGCTCTTCGGCGAAGGGGCTGATGAGCGAGACGATCGCCACCGATCCCGAGTCGGCGAACAGCGCCGCGACCTCACTGGTCCGGCGGATGTTCTCGCGCCGGTCGTCGTCGGAGAAGCCCAGATCCGAGTTCAGCCCGTGCCGCAGGTTGTCGCCGTCCATCAGGTAGGCCGGACGCCCCTCGGCGACGAAGCGCCGCTCGAGCTCGACCGCCAGCGACGACTTGCCCGATCCGGACAGACCCGTCAGCCAGATCGTGGCGCCGTGGTGCGGACGGTGCTCGCGGGTGACCTTCGTCGCCTGCCACACGACGTGACTGTCGTGACTCACCGGCGCGGTGATCATCCCCGCCCCGACGGTCCGGTTGGTGGCCTCGTCGATCAGGATGAAGCTGCCGGTGTCCCGGTTGCGCCGGTAGGAGTCGAAGGTCACCGGCTCCTGGGTGTGCAGGGCGACACGCCCGATCTCGTTGAGCGACAGCCCCTCCGCCTTCTCGTCGCGGTGCAGCGAGTTGACGTCGAGGCGGTAGTTGAGTCCGTTCACCTGCGCCCGGGTCAGCCGGGTGCCGCAGAGCAGCTGATATCTGTTCCCCGGTCGCAGCTCGGCGTCCTCGGCGAACCAGCACACCATCGCGTCCAGGTCGCGGCCGACGTACGGACGGTTGTTGGGCCGCGCCAGCATGTCGCCGCGCACGATGTCGATCTCGTCGGCGAGTTCGACGGACACGGCCATCGACGCGAAGGCCTCGTCGACCGGCTGCCCTCCCGGCGCCCAGATCTCGGTGATGGTGGTGCTGAAACCGCTTGGCAAGACCACGATCTCGTCACCCCTGGCGAGCACTCCGCCCGCGACCGTACCCGCGTAGGCGCGGTGGTCGGCACCATCGCTGCGTTGCGGCCGGATCACGTACTGCACGGGCAGACGGGTGTCGATCAGGTTGCGGTCGGACGCGATGTAGACGTGCTCGAGATGATTCAGGAGCGGCCGCCCCTCGTACCAGGGCATCGCCGCGGACTGGTCGACGACGTTGTCGCCCCGCAGGGCCGACATCGGGATGAAGGTCAGGTCCACGACGTTGAGCTTGGTCGCGAAATCGACGAAGTCCGCGCAGATCTCGTCGAACCGCTCCTGCGACCAGTCGACGAGATCCATCTTGTTCACGCAGACCGTCAGATGCGGGATGCCGAGCAGCGACGACAGGAAGGCGTGCCGCCGCGTCTGTTCCAGCACGCCCTTGCGCGCGTCGATGAGGATCATCGCCAGATCGGCGGTCGACGCACCGGTCACCATGTTGCGCGTGTACTGCACATGGCCCGGCGTGTCGGCGATGATGAACTTCCGCCTGGGCGTGGCGAAGTAGCGATAGGCGACGTCGATGGTGATGCCCTGCTCGCGTTCGGCACGCAACCCGTCGGTCAGCAGGGCGAGGTTGGCGTACTCGTCACCGCGCTCGGCGCTGGTGCGCTCGATCGACTCGAGCTGGTCGGTGAAGATCGCCTTCGAGTCGTAGAGCAGTCGCCCGATGAGCGTCGACTTGCCGTCGTCCACCGAACCGGCGGTCGCCAGCCGCAGCATCTCCGTCGCGCCGCCGACGGCGTTGAGGTCGCCCATCAGAAGTAGCCTTCCTTCTTGCGGTCTTCCATCCCCGACTCGGAGATCCGGTCGTCGGCGCGCGTGGCGCCACGCTCGGTCAGCCGGGTCACCTCGATCTCCTCGATCACCTTCAGCACGTCGTCGGCGCCGGACAGGACACAGCCGGTACACGTGGCGTCCCCGACCGTCCGGAACCGCACGGTCTCGGTCCGCACCTCCTCGCCCGGGAACTCCTGCAGGAAGCGGGTTTTCGCGAGGAGCATGCCGTCGCGGGGAATGACCTCGCGCTGGTGCGCGTAGTAGATCTCCGGCAGATCGATGTCCTCGGCCGCGATGTACTGCCAGATGTCGAGTTCGGTCCAGTTCGACAACGGGAACACCCTGATGTGCTCGCCCTTGGCGTGACGTCCGTTGTAGAGCCGCCACAGCTCGGGTCGCTGCTCGCGCGGATTCCACGCGCCGAATTCGTCGCGGAAGCTGAACACACGCTCCTTCGCCCGCGCCTTCTCCTCGTCCCGACGCGCCCCGCCGAACACGGCGTCGAAACGGTTCTCGGTGATACCGCGCAACAGCGCCGTCGTCTGCAGCCGGTTGCGGCTGGCGCCCGGCCCGGTCTGCTCGACGACCCGCCCGGCGTCGATGTCGTCCTGCACGGAGCTGACGATCAGGCGGACCCCGGTGTCGGCGACCACCCGATCGCGGTACTCGATCACCTCGTCGAAGTTGTGTCCGGTGTCGACGTGCATGAGCGGGAACGGGATCGGCGCCGGCCAGAAGGCCTTGCGTGCCAGGTGGAACATCACCACCGAGTCCTTGCCGCCGGAGAACAGCAGAACCGGCCGTTCGAAGGTGGCGGCGACCTCTCGGAAGATGTGGACCGATTCGGCCTCGAGCGCGGCGAGGTGCGAGAGCTCGTAGCCGCGGTGGAACGGACGTCCATCGGTTGTGGACTCGGTGCGATCCAGACGACGTTCGCCGTCGGCATCGATGGTGATGGCCACCGGAGCAACCCCCTTGACATGTCGAATATTCGACACTAAGTGTTGACAATGTGACACAAACCGTAGGTGACTTCTCCGCCGCGCGTCAACCGGCACGCGCCGCGTCGCCGCCGACCGCCCGGGTCGTCCGCATCGTCGAACTCCTCGCGGGTGCGGAGCAGCCGTCGATGACCCTGGCCGAGATCGTCCGCCAGACCTCGATGTCGCGCGCCACCGCCCATGCCGTCGTCTCCGAACTCGTCGAGTGCGGGTGGCTGATCCGGGATCCGTCGGCAGGCACCTTCGCCGTCGGACCGGCCTTCGTCGGCCTCGTCCGCAGCGCCGAGAGCGCCGACCACCTCGTCCGCTGGGCCGCATCGGCGGCGCGCGAACTCTGCGACCGATTCGACATCCCGTGTTTCGTCGCGCGGCGGACCTCGACGGATGCGGTCACCCTCGCCTCGCATGCGTTCCCGGCCCACCTCACCCCGGAGTCCGCGCCACATCCGTGGCTGCGCAACGGCAGCCGGATTCGACTCCGTCCGCCGATCTGCCGCGAGTTCATCGCCTTCGACCCGGACGACGCGCGGTCGGACTGGGTCGGCCAGGCCGCGGAGTCCACCCGCACACGACTCCGCATGGTGCTCGACGTCGTCGCCGACCGCGGTTATTCGATCGAGCGCATGACCGACGACCACGTGGCGATGATCGAGGCCCTCAGCTCCCTCGACACCATGTCGGACACCCTGCGCGCGAGGGTCGGGGACCTGCTCACCGAGCTGTCCGTCATCGACTACCTGCCCGAGGAGATCGACGCGTGCGCAGCCGACGACACCGGGGTGCCGGTGGTCACCATCGGCGCACCCGTCTTCGATGCCGGGCAGCGGGTGGTGGCGGCGATCGTCGTCTGCCCGAACCGGGAGCTCCGCGTCGACGAGCTCCACCGGCTGGGCGAGGCCACCCGGGCTGCCGCCGACGGGATCTCACGCCACCTCAGGTGAGAACCCATCCACCGATCGAATGAACACGCTGCGCCGAAACGACACAAAACGGGCTTCCCACGGGGAAACTGACCGGTGATCACGCCATCCGATCACCGCCACCAGCAAGGGAGTCGAGACATGCCCGGCACGAAGACGATCACCCGGTTGGCCGCGGCCGCCATCGCACTGACCTCGGCCGCCGGCCTCGGCGCCGCTGCCACCGGCGAGGCGAACGCGGTGACGCGCGAGTATCCGCTGTCGAACTGCATCGGCCTGAGCCCCAACGTCGTCGACGTCCCATTCCTGGCGCGGCGCACCATCGTCAGCACGTACGCCGGCAATGCCTACATCGCCACCGACTTCACCAGCTACTTCCCCGGCGGATACCAGTCCTCCGCACGCCTGGACTGGCACAACCTCGCCACCGGCAAGCGCGGCTCGAAGGTGAGCAACGTCCGCGTGAACCCGCCCTACCAGGGCGTCCACTACTTCGTGATCCCCGTCAGCCAGATCGGCAGGGGTCGCGTCAACGTCACCTTCGGCGCGGTCAACCGCAACGCGCTCTGGAGCATCCCGTCCACGAGTTGCAGCGGGAGCGTCGTCATCCCCTGAGCCAGTTCCGCCGATCACCCACACCGACTACCAACCAAGCACTTGCTAGGTTAGTCTCGGGGGCATGAGTGACGTCGTCATCCCACCTCCGCTCGGACCCGACGATCTGGGCCCGGACACCTCACCGGTCGCCTACGAGACCGGCGGACCCGAGGGCGCGGTTGCCTATGTGACGCTGAACCGCCCGGAGTACCGCAACGCGCAGAACTCGGTGATGACCTATTCGCTCGACGCGGCCTTCCGCAAGGCGGTCGACGACGCCGCGGTGAAGGTGATCGTGCTGCGCGCGAACGGCAAGCACTTCTCCGCCGGCCACGACATCGGCACCCCGGAACGCGACTTCGACACCTACTACGAGAACGCGGCCGTCCTGCACTGGGACCACACCGACAAGACCGGGGCCGACCAGCGTCTCGCGCGCGAGATGGAGGTCTACATGGGGATGTGCCGCCGGTGGCGCGACATCCCCAAACCCCTCATCGCACAGGTCCACGGCGCCTGTATCGCGGGCGGTCTCATGCTCGCCTGGATCTGCGACTTCATCGTGGCCTCCGACGACGCGTTCTTCTCCGATCCCGTCGCACGGATGGGCATTCCCGGCGTCGAGTACTTCGCGCACGCCTTCGTGCTCGGCCCGCGCCGGGCGAAGGAGATCCTGTTCACCGGCGAACGTTTCACCGCGACGCAGGCCGCTGATTGGGGCATGGTCAACCACGTCGTCCCCCGCGACGCGCTCGAGACCAAGGTGAAAGAGATCGCCGAGAAGGCCGTCGCCATGCCGATGCAGGGTCTGTTCCTCAGTAAGAAGGCCGTCAACATCTGCGAGGACCAGATGGGGCTGCGCACCGCCATGGACTCGGTGTTCGGGTGGCACCACTTCGCGCATGCCGCCAACTCCGAGGCGGGTGGCGATTCGCTCGGCGGCATGGACGCGAAGTCGATGAAGGCGTCGGCGTCCACCGGAACCGCAGCGGCATCGGGGAGCTGATCATGGACCTGCTCTTCGACGACGCCGCCGACGCCTTTCGGGCCGAGGTCCGCGCCTGGCTGGCCGACAACGTTCCGCGCGAACCACTTCCGTCGATGGACACCGCCGAGGGATTCGAGGCACACCGCGAGTGGGAGCGGACGATGGCCGCCGACCGGATGTCGGTCGTCAGCTGGCCCGAGGAGTACGGCGGCCGCGACGCCCCGCTGCTGCACTGGGTCATCTTCGAGGAGGAGTACTACCGCTCCGGTGCGCCCGGGCGAGTGAGTCAGAACGGCATCTTCCTGCTCGCACCCACCCTGTTCGAGCACGCGAGTCCCGCTCAGCTGGAACGCATCCTGCCGCGGATGGCCAACGCCGACGACATCTGGGGTCAGGCGTGGAGCGAACCCGAGGCCGGCAGCGACCTCGCATCGCTGCGATCGACCGCCGTGCGCACCGACGGCGGCTGGCTGCTCAACGGCCAGAAGACCTGGAGCTCGCGGTCGAGTTTCGCCGATCGGGCCTTCGGCCTGTTCCGCACCGACAAACAGGCACAGCGTCACAAGGGTCTCACCTACTTCATGTTCGACCTGCGCGGTGAGGGCGTGACCGTCCGTCCGATCGCGCAGCTCGACGGCGAGGCCGGGTTCGCCGAGCTGTTCCTGGAGAACGTCTTCGTCCCCGACGACCCGTCGAATCCGGGCGAGTCGGGTGTCATCGGCGAGGTGGACAACGGGTGGCGGGTCGCGATGAGCACCGCGGCCAACGAACGCGGACTGTCGCTGCGCGCACCCGGCCGGTTCCTGGCCACCACCGACCGCCTGGTCGAGCTCTGGCGGTCGAACCGCGACGCCGTCCCACCGACGGCGAACACCGATGCGCGCGTGGCGGATGCGTGGATCGGGTCGCGTGCCTACGAACTGTCGACCTATCAGACCGTGAGTCGCCTCGCGGCCGGCGGCTCCCTCGGCATGGAGTCGTCGATCAACAAGGTCTTCTGGTCCCAGTGGGACATCGCCGCCCACGAGACCGCGCTCGACCTGCAGGGTCCCGCAGCCGAACTCGACGACCAGTGGACCGACGGCTACCTGTTCTCACTGTCCGGGCCGATCTATGCGGGCACCAACGAGATCCAGCGCAATGTCATCGCCGAACGCCTGCTCGGCCTTCCCCGCGGAGATCGGTGAAACACATGGACTTCCGACTCTCCGACATTCACACAGACCTCGCCTCGACGGTGGATGCGATGCTGGGCAAGGCCGACATGCCGACCGCCACACGTGCCTGGGCGGCCGGTGACCGCGCGGCCGTCGCCAAAGTCTACTCACAGCTCGCCGATGCCGGCATCAGCGGACTCCTGATCGACGAATCACACGGCGGCAGCAGTGCCGGGGCAGTGGAGATGGTCGTCGCCGTCGAACAGCTCGGACGCCATTGCGCCCCGGGCCCGATCGTCGAGAGCGTCGCCGTGCTGCCGATCCTGCTGCACGACGCCGACGTGTCGGGTCCGCTCAGCGACCTCGCCGAAGGGCGACTGGCGACGTGTGCGATCGGACCGCTCCAGCCACTGGCCGCCGATACCGCCTCCGCCGACGTCTATCTCGTCGTGGACGGGGTGCTCTCACGCGCGACCGTGCTGAGCACCGAGGCCTCGGTGGACGGCACGCGCACCCTGTCCCGGGTCACCGCCGGGGAGGTGCTCGCGACCGGCGTCGACGCCGCCGACGCCGCCGACGCGGGTGCGCTGGCCACAGCCGCGCAGCTGCTCGGTCTGGGTCAGGCCATGCTGTCCATCGCGTCGGAATACGCCCAGTCGCGCAAGCAGTTCGGCCGCCCGATCGGGTCCTTCCAGGCCGTCAAGCATCACCTCGCCGACGTGGCGATCGCCATCGAGATGGCGCGTCCCCTCGTCCACGCGGCCGCCCTGGGCATCGACGGTCAGGTCCCGGAGGGCACCGACGTCTCCCGCGACGTGTCCGCGGCCAAGGTCGCGGCCGCCGAGGCCGCCGACCTGTCGGCCCGGCGCTCGCTGCAGGTGATGGGCGCGATCGGTTACACCGCCGAACACGACATCTCGCTGTACATCACCAAGACCCGGGCACTGCTCAACGCCTGGGGCTCGCCCGCCGTACACCGCCAACGCATCCTGGAGACGCTGTGACCGTCAGTACCGGCACCGAAAGCCGCGGCACCGAGACCCTGCCTCCGTCCCCGGCGATCGGCGCCGAGGAACGGGAGGCACTCGTCGACGCTGTGCGGGATCTGCTGCGTCGCCGCGGGGACTCGACAGCGGTCCGCGCCGCCATGTCCGCTCCCGGGCGGATCGACTCAGGTCTGTGGCAGACGCTGTGCACCGAGATCGGTGTGGCCGCGCTGGCGATACCCGAACGGTTCGGCGGTGCCGGGGCGTCGTGGGTGGAGTCGGCCGCGGTACTCGAGGAACTCGGCGCCGCACTGAGTCCCGTCCCGGCGTTCGGCTCCGCACTGGCCACCGGCACGATCCTCATCGCGGCCGACGACGACGCGTCGTCGCGACTGCTGCCCGCCCTGGCCGCGGGCGAACGGACCGCCGCGCTGTGCTGGGCCGATGAGCGCGGCTGGCAGACCCCCGGAGTGCGCGCCGACGCCGGGCTGCTGTCCGGGACCGCACATTTCGTCGTCGACGGCGAGTCGGCCGACCTGTTCCTCGTGCTCGCGGCCGGCCCCGGCACGCACGTCACCCTGCACGAGGTGCCCGCCGATGCGGAGGGCGTCTCGGTGTCGCCGATGCCCGTGCTCGACCCCACCCGGGCGCTGTCGTCGGTGCGGTTCGACGAGGTGGCGTCCTCGGCGATCCCGGCACCGGACGACCTCGCGCCCCGCCTCCGTGCGCTGGCGTGGGCACTGCTCTCCGCCGAGCAGGTCGGGGGCGCCCAGCGAGCCCTCGACCTCACGGTCGACTACACCAAGTCGCGCAAGCAATTCGGTCGCACCATCGGATCGTTCCAGGCGCTCAAACACCGGATGGCCGACATGTACGTGTCGGTCGAGACGGCCCGGTCCATCGCCCGGGCCGCGGTCGCCGCGATCGCCGCCGGCGATCCCGACGCCGCGGAACTGGCACTGGCCGCCCACGTCTACTGCTCCGACGTCTGTCGTCGTGTCGCGGGCGAGGCGATCCAGTTGCACGGCGGGATCGGCATCACCTGGGAACACGACATCCAGCTGTATTTCAAGCGCGCCCAGGGCACCTCGCAGATGTTCGGTGCACCCCACACCGCGGTGGCCGAGCTCGCCCGCTCCCTGCACTGACGACGGTCAGCCCTGTCTGCCGCGTCGTCGCGCGATCAGGCGCTCCATCGGGTCGGTGAGCACCAGCAGTACCAGTGGGAGATTTCCGCTGCGCGGGAACACGATCGCGACGACCAGTGCGAACGCGAGGATCAGAAGCGTTCCCAGTCCGCTCGCCGAGGCGGCCCAGCGATCGGTCGCGGCGTCGTCGGCGAGCAATCCCCGGTGCCGGCGGCCCCACTCGGCGATCGCGATGAGCGAGGCCACGGAGACAGCCAGCACGCCGATGTAGAGGATGTTGGCCTGCTCGACGTGTGCGCCGTCGACGAGGGCGGTCGCGAATGGCAACGCGACTATCGTCAGCAGCCAGATGAAGTGGAGGTTCATCAACGTCCGGTCGTAGGCGCGGAAGTACTCCATCGTCTGATGGTGCTGGCGCCACAGGATCCAGATGACGGCGAAGCTGACGAAGAAGCTGACCAGTTCGATCGACCTGTCCGACACCACCTCCCCGACCGACGAGTCCTCGCGCAGATCGTTGGCGATGTCGACGAGCGGGAGCACGAGCAGGGTCAATGCGATCGCGACCACCGCGTCGGCAAACGCGATGAGTCGGCTCAACCCCTCCGGCGACTGTCGGTTCTCCGGTTCTGCCATGCGATGCACTGTAGAGCCCGCCGCCCGCCACGGAAGCAAAGTAAGAGGATGTCTGCACTTTCCTCGCTCGACCTTGACCGGGACACTCCCCCAACAACCGATACCGTATATCTCTACCAAGGCACCGGTCACGTACAGCGCGCTTTGATGACCTCAGCGAGATCAGGGCCGAGATCGCGGCATTTCGTCTGGTTTTTGAACAGTGGCTGAGGGTAGGCATCAGGGAACTTGCGATTCACAACGTCACTCACCACATCGAGCGCAATTTTCGCTGCCTCGTCGATCGCGTCTTCAGCGAACGGAATGTTGAAGTCACTCCGCGGTTTCACCGATCGAACTGAGAAGTGATCCATAACTGACCATAGAATAAATCTGTTTCCATGTACGAGAATGCTTCGGTCACGCCCATCCACGATACGCTTCCGCTGTTCAATTCTTCTGTCCACACGTCTCATGACTTCAACCGCGGTCCAGACGTGAGTTGCAGTAATAGATGAATTGAATAGTTTCGTGTACGGGCGCTTACCGGTGTCCTCCCAGAGTCGACTCAACTCCCTCTTCACCAGGACAGCTTCGTCGATGCCGGCAGCGCAGGCCATTGCGATCGTTGCTTCTGTCAGGTCGCATCCCTTGCTTGTGTCCGAAACAGTCTCACCTGACCGGTAAGCGTAACGCAAGCCGGAAGCCGCGAACTCCATTCGAATTCGTTCCTGCTCCGGGTCCAGAGCAACAAACTCACGTCCGCCCACCCTGTTCTGCGTGTTGGTGCGCCGAGTGACGAGCCGAGCAAAATCTCCGTCAGGGTCGTCCAACGTTACAAATCGTACAAAGATATCTGCCGATTCAATCAGTTCGGGTTTGACACTCGATGCCACCGTCAGCGAACTCACCGTCTGCGCACCGTTGACCACACTTGCCCGGGAAAAGGTAAAGTTCCCCGACTTTTGATTCACGTAAGGTGCTTGTTCGAACGACTCAGCTATGACTGTAATCCCATTATTGAAAAACCAGAACCGCGCCGGGTCTGAACCAGCCGTCTGTGCGATCGATGAGTTAACCTCAGTGCCTGCGAGCGCACCTCTAATATTGCGAGAAAACAGCAGATCCCCAAATGAACGATGCCATCCAACGACTTCCTGAGCCGAAGCCGTGCCGTAGTAGGCGACGCACCCCGCCTCACGATAGCTACCCCAGTTTCGAAGGTTCACACTTAAGTCAATCTGCGAACCGGCCCGAGACACTACGCTTTGATGTAGACGTCCTTGGTTCAGGTAAAGGTAGCTAGCCAAATCAGACGAATCATTCATCTTGCCGCAGAACTTCTCGAGTATCTCAACTTGTTCAACAGCAAGGTCGGCGGTTGAGGTGGTGGCCAGTACCAGTTCAACCCGAGTGCCAGGCTGAAAAAGGATGTCTTCGATCTCCGACTTGCGCGCAACGATTGGTCCACCGAACCCAGACCAGTCGATGTTCATCAACTGCTCGACGCCATGGACAAACTTCAGAACATCGCCCGAACTTAGCCCTTTGTCTGTTTCGGACCACTTACTTTGCACGAAAACCATAGTGGCTCGGTCAGCCGCGTAGATGACGCCGTCGATTCCGTTGTCTCCGGCGTTGTCTGTAACCGACTTAGAGACCGTCTCTGCCGGTAGGCCCGACCGGTCAGCCATAGCCACCGCGGCCACAGCACGAGACAGTTTGTGGTGCGATTGGTCCGCTCCAGCGAAGTCAAGATGTGGAAAGTAGGTAGTCTCCAGTGCCTGCTTAATCTGTTGTCCATGGCCATGAGAAAGTCCCCATTGGTGGCCAGGTCGAGGTCCCCGCTGGTGGCCAGATAAAAGTCCCCACCCTGTGTTCGTCGTGTCGACCCGGAACTGAGGGCCCAGGCGATGACGGTGAAGGTGCCAACCGATCACCATCACCGCCTGGGAGTTCCATTGAAGTCTGCGAAGGACCGTATGGACATCATTTCTGCTTACCGAGAACTCGGAAGCTATCGCGCCGCAGCCGAGGTGTGCGGCACCACCCACAAGACCGTCAAGCGTGTGGTCGACCGGTTCGAGGCCGACGATCAACCACCCGACCGCAAGGAACGGGCCCGCAACTACGATGCGGTCGCCGAGTTGGTCGCTGAGCGAGTCGAGCGGTCACACGGCCGGATCACCGCCAAGCGACTGCTGCCGGTAGCACGTGCCGCGGGCTATGAGGGCTCGGCCCGCAACTTCCGTCGTCTCGTCGCCCAGGAGAAAACACAGTGGCGCCGTGATCATCATCGTGGCCGCCGCCCGGCGGTGTGGGCTCCGGGTGACTACCTGGTCATCGATTGGGCCGTAATCGGCGGGCTGCACATGTTCTGCGCGGTGTTGGCGTTCTCGCGGTGGCGGTTCGTTCGGTTCGCCACCAACGAAACATCCATCACCACACTCGGATTCATCGCCGAAGCGTTAGAAGAGATCGGTGGAGTGCCCAACAAGGTACTCGCTGATCGGATGGGTTGCCTCAAAGGTGGAGTCGTCGCCAACGTCGTCGTACCCACCCCCACGTATGTGCGGTTTGCCACCCACTACGGGTTTTCCCCGGACTTCTGTCACGGCGCCGATCCGGAATCGAAAGGGATCGTGGAGAACCTCTGCGGGTACGCGCAGTCGGATCTGGCGCAGCCGTTGTGGACCGAAGCCAAGATCGCTGCTGGTCGTGACGACGTGCAGCTGGATGTGCACGCAGCGAACCGGGCCGCGCGGGACTGGTGTGTCGAGGTCAACACCCGCCGTCACAGCGACACACTGTGCGTGCCTGCTGACCAACTCACGATCGAACGAGACACATTGAGCCCGTTGCCGTCTCTGCGGGCCCAGGTCGGTCCACCGCCGGTCACCCGTAAGGTCGATCGCCTCTCCTGTATCCGGTACGCCTCGGCCCGCTACTCGGTACCCAACCGGCTCATCGGCACCACCGTGACCCTCATCCAGGACGGTGAACGGCTCCTGATCGCCGAACCTGCCTCCGGTGAGGTGGTCGCCGATCATCTGTTGGCCGCACCCGGAGAGGTCGTCCTCAACGATGCCCACTACGGGGGGCCACGCACCCCGCCCAGTCGTGCACCACGACCCAAAACCGCAGCAGAGAAGCAGTTCTGCGATCTCGGTGAGGTTGCTGAGCAGTTCCTGGTCGGTGCCGCGGCCATCGGGAACACCCGCCTGGGCGGTGAACTCGACGACATCCTCGGGCTCGTCACCTCCCACGGCCACGAACAGGTGCTCACCGCCCTGACCAGGGCGGTGGCATTCCGACGGTTCAAGGCCGCCGATGTGCGCTCGATCCTCGATGCCGGAGCCGGCACCCCCAACCCGCGACCGGCCGGCACAGCACTGCTCGGGCACCTGCCTACCGCGCCCACCCGCTCGCTGGATGCCTACAAGCTCGGCGCCGGCGACAAGGAGGTGTCATGACCACCACAACATCGACACCCGTTGCACCTCAGACAGTGCCGCCACTACCGGCCGACCTCGACCAAGCGCTACGCCGATTGAAGCTCGCCTCGATCCGCCGCACCGCACCCGAGGTCCTGCTCACCGCGAAAACCCAGCGATGGACACCCGAAGAAGTACTGCGAACCCTGGTCGAAGCCGAGATCGCCGCTCGTGATGCCTCCAACATCCGCAACCGACTAAAAGCTGCCGGGTTCCCGGTCACCAAAACCTTGGAATCGTTCGACGTGGCCGCATCCTCCATCCCGGCCAATACCTTCGAATACCTATCCTCACTGGAATGGGTTCGAGCCCAACACAATCTGGCCTTGATCGGCCCAGCCGGGACGGGTAAGAGTCACACCCTGATCGGGCTGGGGATCGCCGCAGTACACGCCGGACACAAAGTGCGGTACTTCACCGCCGCCGACCTCGTGGAGACCCTGTATCGCGGACTGGCCGACAACACCGTCGGCAGAACCATCGACACCCTGCTACGCCAAGATCTGCTCATCCTCGACGAGATCGGATTCGCACCACTCGACGACACCGGCACCCAACTACTGTTCCGGCTCGTCGCCGGCGCCTACGAACGCCGATCTCTCGCGATCGCCAGCCACTGGCCCTTCGAACAATGGGGACGATTCCTGCCCGAACACACCACCGCCGCCAGCATCCTCGACCGGCTCCTACACCACGCCACCATCGTCATCACCGACGGCGACTCCTACCGCATGACACACCGAACGGAGGTGCCACCCACCTAGAACATCCCGCACAGGGTGGGGACTTTTACCTGGCCACCAGCGGGGACATCAAACTGGCCGTTGACATCTGTCCACGATGAAGTACACCCATGTCAGACAGACTAGATGGATGGTCCGACAAAGCCGGTCTCGGTTCGACACCTACCCACCAGCTCCTGGGGTCGAGTCGATCCACCAGTGCGACGGGCATGCGGTTCGCCCGTAGTCCTCAGCTAGCGAAGGCCGCCTCGACCGTTGCCTCGTCGAGCCCGTAATCGGAGAGCTGATAACGATGCTGGGGTTTGCGGGCGCCCGACTGGCTCTCCTCGTCGAGGGCGGTGACCGCGGCCCGCGCCGCATCCGTCATCGGGGTGTCCAGCGCGGCGTAGACGCGTTCGACGGTGCCCATGGGGTCCGACCGCAGATCGGTGAACTCGATGTCGAGGAACTGGGCCGGGTCGTATCGCTTTCGCGCCGTCGAGAACTCCCGCAGCCCACGCGACCATAACTCGAGCTGGTCCCGGCCGACCTGCGCGCCGGTGAACGTCGTCGACCAGCCCGGTGTGGCGTGCTCGGCCAGGCTGCACATCGACGCGATGAGCGTGCTGGGCGGCCGGTGTGTCTGGATCACCAGGGCATCCGGGTATGCGGCCATGAGCGCGTCGAGGGCGAACAGATGGCTGGGGTTCTTCAGCACCCACCGCTTGCCGGGATCGTTCAGACCGATCAGCTGTAGGTTCTTGCGATGCCGAAGATACGCCGGTGTCCAGTCCTGTCGGCTCAGCCACTGCGAATAGGTCGGGACATGCGCCAGCGATTCGTACGAGATCGACATGACGCTCTGCCGGAGCAGCTGCCAGCATTCCTCGACCTCGGCGGCGTCCATGTAGTGCAGCCCCATGAACTCGGGGTTCTCGACGTGGTGCTGCTCGAAACCGGCCTGGATCTGCTGGTAGACCGGATTGTCCGACCAGGTGCCGCGCGGCGGCCGGGGTTGCGGGAACTCCGCGAGCCACATCTCGACGCCCTGGTGCGCGGGATCGGCGGCCAACAACCGGTGCAGCGCAGTCGTTCCCGTGCGCGGCAGGCCGGTCACGAAGATCGGCCGGGTCACCTCGACGTCGGCGTACCCGGGGTTCGCCTTCCACGACGCCTCGCTGAGCAGACGGGCGACCAGCGCACCCTTGAGGAAGAAGCGGAACATCTTGCTGCCCAACTCGGTCAGCCCCGCCTCGGAGCGGTATGACTCGAGCAGGATGCCCAGGGGCTCCAGGTAGTCGGTGTCCCCGAAGTCGTCGAGGCCGGTGGCGCGAGTGGCCGAGGAATGCAGGTCCTCGATCGTGCCGACGTCGGTGCGTGCCGCACTAGTCATGGTATTCACCGCAATTCACGTCCAAGGTGTGCCCGGTGATGGCGCGCGCCATCGGCGAGGCGAGGAACACGACGGCGTCGGCGATCTCGTCCGGCTCCGGCAATCGCTTGAGGTCGGATTTCGACGCCGTCTGTTGATAGACGTCGTCGGGTGAGATCCCGTACTTCTTGGCGACCTCGCCGAAGTACCACTTCAGCTGGTCGTCCCAGATGTATCCCGGCGCAACCGAGTTGATGCGGATTCCCTTGTCGCCGAGTTCGGAGGCCAACGACTGCGACATCGCCAGCAGCGCCGACTTGGCGATCTTGTAACTGCCGTACCGGGGTTCGGAATGCCGGATGACCATCGAGTTGATGTTGACGATCGAACCGTCGGCCGTGGCCAGCGCATCGGTGAACGATCGGATGACCCGCAACGTACCCAGCACGGTGACGTCGATGCTGCTCGCGATCTGATCGAAGTCGGTGCGAGACAACGGTTTCATCGACGGCAGCGCGAAGGCGTTGTTGACCAGCACGTCGGCTCGGCCGAACTCGGCGACGGTGGTGGCGACCAGGTTGTCGACGGCGGCGTCATCGGTGATGTCGGCCGGGACGACGAGGCTGGTCCCGCCGGCGGCGTCGATCTCGGCGGCGACCTCCTTCAGACGTGACTCGGTGCGGGCGGCGAGGACCACCCGCGCACCCTCCGCGGCCGCGCGCAGACAGATGGAGCGCCCGAGTCCCGGGCCGACGCCCGAGACCACGACGACCTTGTCGGCGAGCAGACCCCTGTTCACACTCATCCGAGCATCCTCTCGGCGAAGGCACGCTGGCGTGCCGCGATGCGCGCCGCCCAGCCGTCGGCGTCGATCCTGTTGTGGTCGAGGTGCGGCAGGTGGGCGGGCACGTCGTCGAACGCGACGACCTGCGCGGTCGGCCCCAGGTCCGGGCCGATCGGGGAATCGCTGCGTTGCCAGCGGAATTGCAGGATGCCCTTCGACCGGCCCGTCGTCTCGATCCAGTTCGCGACGCCCGGATCGCGATGTGACACCACCATCCGGATCATGCCGTCCGGATCCACCTGCGCCTGAGCGGAGTTCAGGCTGGTCTGATGGTTGACGTAGTCCAGCGAGATGTACCACATGCTGCCGAGCTGGAATCCCTGGTACGGGGCGTCGGACCGCGGGATGGTGATGACCATCGCCTCGTCGGGACCCAGCCGGAAGTGACCCACCGAGGAGAACTGCGTACTGAGCCCGCCGGGGGTCTGACGCGGTGCGGTGAACGTGTTGACCGGCTCGTCGAGGTAGAACCACTTCGGGAAGTTGAACCACGTGTTGATGCGCGCGGTCAGCATCTTGCCCGCGGTCGCATACCGGCGGGACACCCGTGCCAGGTCGGGCTCCGCCGGGGCGGTCCCGACCGTGTCGACCCGCTCGATGGTGATCGACCCCTTGCGTTCGGACCAGTCCGAGTACACCTCTCGTACCGCGAGCATCGACGCGCCCTCGCCGAGCGGAAAGTAGTCGTCCGGCGCGTCCGGGATGGGCGGGCCGAAAGTCAGCTCGTAAGAGCCGTCCTCGGCGATCGTCAGTCGACGATCGTCGAAGGCGTCCTCGCCACCCGGCACCGACGACGCCGTGTAGTCCCCGCGCAGCACCTGAAAGCTCAGATCTGCTGTGGTACCGCGCCGTCCGCGCACCCGATACGTCCCGGTGGGCTCGACGTCGGCGTGGTAGTAGAGCGTGTCCGGGTTGTCCAGGCCCATCTTCGTCGACGGCCCGGTCGAGGTCACGAAGTTCGGGTGCGAGATCGACCGGGCGCGTACCAGCTGGACGATCGCGGCGATGCTCCCGGCGAGGTAGTCATAACCCTCGGCGAGATCCTGTTCGGTCTCGGCGAAATCGGCTGACGCGACCAGCTTCTCGGCCTCCGCGATCGCATCGATGAGAGGCTGGGTGACCAGCTGCGGTGTGGCGCTCGGATTGTCGATTCCGGTGGTGTCGGTGGTGTCGGTGTCGGTACTCGTCGTGTCGTCGACGGTCATAGCCAGGTGTCCCCGCCCGTCCAAGTCAGGAAATTCTCGAGTTCTGCCTGTGCGGGGGTGACCCGCGGGTGTTCGGTCGACAGGTAGCCGCCACGGTAGAACAGCAACGGCTTGTCCTGCAGCACTTCTCCGAGAGTCAGCGCACGCCCGATGACGATGTGGTGGTCGCCGCCGTCGGTGACGCTGTCCACGTCGCACTCGACCCAGGTGAGTGCGTGGCGGATGACCGGAAGGCCGGCCGGCGACGGGTCCCAGGTGATGTTCGCGAACTTGTCGTCACCCGGGGCGCCGAATGCCGCGCTGACGTCCTGCTGTCGGTTCGAGAGCACGTTCACGCAGAACTTGCGCGTCTTCTCGATCACCTTCCAGCTTCGAGAGGTCTTCATCGGGCAGAACAGGACCAGCGGCGGGTCGAGGGACAGCGCCGCGAACGACTGGCATGCGAAGCCGACCGGGTTACCCGCGTCGTCGAGCGTCGTGATGACCGTGACGCCCGTGCAGAACTGGCCCATCGCGGTCCGGAACTGGCGGGAATCGAAGTCGGCGGACCCGTAGGGTGACCGCGCGTGGGACTGCTGGGTCGTGGCGTCGGGGGGCATCTCAGCCCTTGAACCCGACGCTGAAGTCATGCCCCCACAGACTCACGGCCGTGCTCTCGCGGGCGATCCACTCGTCGTCGGAGACCGTTCTTCCCTCACAGCCGAACTCGACGTCGAAGCCACCGGGTGTCTTCATGTAGAAGGAGAGCATCAGGTCGTTCACGTGGCGGCCGAGTGTCGCCGACATCGGCACCTTCTTGCGCAGCGCGCGATCCAGGCACAACCCCACGTCGTCGGCGTTCTCCACCTCGACCATCAGGTGGACGATGCCGGTGCTGTTCGGGATCGGCAGGAAGGCCAGCGAGTGGTGCCGCGGGTTGCATCCGAGAAAGCGCAGCCACGGGA
The DNA here is from genome assembly GCF_057770005.1 of Gordonia sp. G4. Lineage (NCBI taxonomy): Bacteria > Bacillati > Actinomycetota > Actinomycetes > Mycobacteriales > Gordoniaceae > Gordonia > Gordonia sp. G4. The sequence continues at coordinate 2,512,763 of NZ_CM173442.1, read as the reverse complement.
CCTCGTCACCCTCTTCGCGCCCGACCACCTGCGGAGGCAGGCGCATGGAGTCGCGGAGCCGGAATCCCAGTACGTCCCGGTAGAACTCGAGGGCCGCCTTGTCGTCGGAGCAGGTCAGTACGACGTGCCCGAGGCCCTGCTCCTCGGTGACGAAACGGTGCCCGTACGGGCTGACGACGCGCCGGTGTTCGAGCGCGGCCCCGTGGAAGACCTCGAGCGTGTTGTCCGCCGGGTCGTCGAAGACGATCATCTCGGCAACTCGACGGTCGGCGATCTCCTCGTCCTTGCCCTCACGGAAGACCACTCCCGCGCGTGCCAGGCGATCCCGAACGTTCTGTAGCTCGGCGGCGTTCGCGACCTCCCAGCCCGCACTCGCGAGCCGGTCGTGCTCGGACGGCACGATGACCAGCCGGGCCGGGAAATCGTCCATCCGGAGGTACAAGGCGCCGTCGGTGAGACCGGAACCCTCGATCATCCCGAGGACCTTGAGGCCGTAGGTACGCCACGCCTCGATGTCGGTGGCCTCGATCCTCATGTACCCCAGCGAGCGGATCGGACTGTCGCTCATCTCCAAGACTCCTTGTGGCTCTGTGTTGGTCGGCAGCGGCGAGGTCTCACACCATCGTGTCGCCGATGGGAATCCCGAACTCGCCGTTGCCGAATGCGACGTAGGCGCGCTCCGGGTCGTTCGCGGCGTGCACGCGCCCGGCGTGGGCGTCGCGCCAGAAGCGCTGGATGGGCGTCCCGTTCTCCAGGGCGTGTGCGCCCGAGTTCTCGAAGAGCCGGTCGATCGCGGCGATCGCCCGTCCGGTCGCGCGCACCTGGTCGCGCCGGGCGGACAGGCGCAACTCCATCGGGATCTCCTCGCCGGCGAGGATGAGGTCGTACTCGGCCTGCAGGTTGCCCGACAGCTGACGCCAGGCGGCGTCGATGTCGCTGGCGGCCTCGGCGATCCGGACCTTGGCGAACGGATCCTCCTTGGCCTTCTCGCCCGCGTAGGCGGCCCGGACCCGCTTGCCCTGATGCTCGACGTGGGCGCGGTAGGCGCCATAGGCCATCCCGACGATCGGTGTCGCGATGGTGCTGGGATGAATTGTGCCCCAGGGCATCTTGTACACCGGCGCGGTGTTGCGCTCCAGGCCCGGACTCTGCCCCATCGACATCGTGCGCATGCTCAGCATGCGGTGCCGGGGCACGAACACGTCCTTGACCTCGATGGTGTTGGACCCGGTGCCGCGCAGGCCGACGACGTTCCACACGTCCCTGATCGTGTAGTCCTCGCGGGGGATCAGGAAGCTGACGAAGTCGACGGGCTTGCCGTTCTTGATGACCGGACCCCCGACAAAGACCCAGTCAGCAGTCTCGCAACCCGACGACCACGCCCACGAACCGTTGACCTTGTAACCGCCGTCGACGACCTCGCCCATGCCCATCGGGGCGTACGACGACGAGATGCGGACGTTGGTGTCCGAACCCCACACGTCTTCCTGTGCCTGCTGATCGAACAGCGCGAGGTGCCAGTTGTGCACGCCGATGATGCCCGACACCCACCCCGTGGACCCGCACGCCGACGCGATGCGGCGTACCGCTTCGTAGAAGGTGACCGGGTCGGCCTCGTAACCACCCCACTGCTCGGGCTGCAACAGCCTGAAGAAGCCGGCGGTCTCGAGGCTCGACACGGTCTCGTCGGGGATGCGGCGCAGATCCTCGGTCGATTGCGCACGCTGCTCGAGTTCCGGGAGCAGGACGTTGATCTTCTCCAGGACCTGCTCGGCGGCTTCGCTCCGTTGTGCTGGCATCTCGCCTGCTCCTACTCGTCTCTCCCTCGACCGGGCACGCCGGCCGCTGTAACCATCGAGTTCGAGATTAGAACACGTTCTCATTTCTGTCGAGCACGCCGACTTTATGCCCATGTACAGGCCCTATTGCCCTCCGCGGCGTCGATCGTGCTGACAAATCTGAAACGTGTTCTAGTATTGGGTACAGTTCTTCGACGCGACACGAGTCACAGACAGGAGAGGGCACATGTCTTCAGGACCCGAGACGATGACCCCGAGCAGCCCCGGCACGCCGAGCGCAGCCGCCGCCTCCGACGGAGCGGACGTGGGCATCCGGGAGATCGACACGGGTGCGCCACCCACGCGTTTCGCGCGGGGCTGGCACTGCCTCGGACTGCTCGAGGAGTTCTCCGACGGCAAGCCCCACTCAGTCACGATCTTCGGCACCAAGCTGGTGGCGTGGGTCGACACCAAGGGCGAGGTCAACGTCCTCGACGCCTTCTGTCGGCACATGGGCGGCGACCTCTCCCAGGGCAAGGTGTCCGGGGACAACGTCGCGTGCCCGTTCCACGGCTGGCTGTGGAAGGGCAACGGACGTTGCGCCGGGGTGCCGTACGCCAAGCGCAACCCCAAGCTCGCCAAGACGCGCTCATGGCCGTCGATGGTCCGCAACGGCCAGGTCTTCGTCTACAACGATCCCGAGGGCAACCCGCCGCCGGACGAGTGCATCATCCCCGAACTCGACGAATTCGGATCCGAGGAGTGGACGCCCTGGACCTGGAACCGCATCGTCATCGAGGGCGCCAACTGCCGCGAGATCATTGACAACGTCGTCGACATGGCGCACTTCTACTACGTGCACTTCGCACTCCCCGACTACTTCAAAAACGTCTTCGAGGGTGAGATCGCCGCGCAGTACATGAATTCGCATGGCCGGCCCGACGTCACCCTCGGCACCAACTACGGCGACAGCCGTCTCGAATCGATCGCGGCGTATTACGGGCCGTCGTACATGCTGAACCCGATGATCCAGTACTACGGCGGGTACGCCGTGGAGACCATCCTCACCAACTGCCACTACCCGATCGACGAGAACTCCTTCGTCCTCATGTACGGCGTGATGGCCAAGGTCCCCGACGGACTGACCGCCGAACAGGCGTCGAAGATGGCCACCAAGATCAGCGCAGGCGTCGAGGTGGGCTTCCTGCAGGACGTCGAGATCTGGAAGAACAAGACCCGCATCGACAATCCCCTGCTCGTCGAGGAGGACGGTCCGGTCTATCAGCTCCGCCGCTGGTACGACCAGTTCTACGTCGACAAGGCGGCAGTCACCGACGAGATGACCGGCCGATTCGAGTACGAGATCGACACCTCCAAGGCCCTCGAGAGCTGGAACGAGGAGATCCAGGAGAACCTGCGTCGCCAGGAAGCCGAGAAGGCCGACTCCGCCGCCGGCTCGGAGTCCACCGAGAAGGCCGACTCCGCCGCCGGCTCGGAGTCCACCGAGAAGGCCGAGGTCTGACGGTGACCCGGGCAGCAGGGGTTCGCGTGGGTTCCGACCGCTGGGCCAAGGCGCCCGACTTCCACGACGATCCCGACCGGCTCGCCCGGGTCCACGAGGCCACCCGCCGCGACCGTGAGCACTATCTGCAGGGCGGCATGCGCGAGATCGAGTGCCGCGCGTGCCACGCCTGCGTTCTCGTGAAGAAGACGAGTTCGTTCCACACCAGCGTGCAATGGAATGCCGACGCCCGGGAGCGCTGCCTCGGCCTCGAGCAGATGCGCGCGGGCGGCGACGGTGGGAACGACGACACGGGGAACGGCCCCCTGCTTCCCGGCGCGATGATGCCGACGTGCGCCCGGTTGTCGGCGAGTATCGACCACGGGGTTTCCGAGGGCATCATCCCCGCCCAGTCACCCGTCTCGGATCCCGACGGATACTGGTGATCGATTAACTACCACACCAGCAACATTCGGTAACACAAGCCTCAAGCATCACAGCGGTCACACCTTCGTCACACCTGGAGAACGACCGACGACACGCCGGCCCGGCTCCGCCAAGCTGTCGTCATGTCCGTATCGCCACCGCGCTTCAGGCGCGTGACCTGCACCATCGCACTCACCGCCGCATTGTCGGTCGGCGTACCGCTCATCGGCTCTCCGGTTTTCGACACCGGCCGCGCCGCGGCCGCGGGATCGTCGGACTCCTCCGGTTCGGTTCCCATCTATCTGCCGGTGCCGACCACCGTCGGCCTCAACGCACTCGGGGCGGCGATCACCCAGATCGGCAAGCCGTACAAGTGGGCAGGCGTCGGCCCGCATTCCTGGGACTGCTCCGGGCTGGTGCGGTGGGCGTTCTACACGACCGGCGTCCACCTCCCCCGGACCAGCCAGCAACAGGCGAAGGTCGGACACGCGATCCCGTTCCGCGCGCTCGCACCGGGCGACATCATCATCTTCGGTCGCGACGCGGGACACGTCGGTATCTACGCGGGCGCCGGCCGGGTGTTCAACGCCTACGGCCCCAACGGTGTCCCGATCGGGTTCACAAAGCTGAAGGACATGGGATACATCAAGACGATTCGTCGGTTCGGCTGAGCGTCGGGCGCGGCCACCACGTCGTGAGCACCCATCCCACGACGACCACCAGCAACAGGGCCGCGACCACGACGGTCCCGATCAGTCCGTAACCGGCCCGCATCGCGGGCAGGTCTGCACCCAGCGCCTCCGACACCGAGTCGGCGAACAATTGCGCGGCAGGGTCACTCAGCACCCTGACGCCGACGACCAATGCGACGAGGGACGCGAGACCGATCACTCCGATGGCGGACGGCCGGAGTCGGGCACGCCACCAGCCCAGGGCCGCGACGACGGCGATCACCGCCCCCGCCACGACCACGCTCAGACCCGGCCGGTCGGTCTTGTCCTCGAAGAAGAACGCGACGTCGTCGTCGCTGGCCCCCAGGATCTTGACGTGTCCCAACCCGGTGATCGACGGTTCCACACCTTCGTCGGTCCAACCCCACTGGACCTGCGCGAGCAGGACCAGTAGCAGTCCGCCGGCCAGCATCACCGGCCACGCCGTGGTGCGAAGTCGTTCGACGGTGGCCGAGTGCGTCGTCATCCGACCAGCGTGCCATGACCCATCCCGGTGGATATGAGTCGACTCTCCCCCAACGCGGTCCGCGACCGATGAGTTTGCGCGACCCTGTCGGTCAGAAGTGTGTCGATGAGCAGTTGCCCAGCAGATTGTGCGGAACAAGGAAGAGGACACAGAAATGGCAGAGTATGCGGCCCCCTCGGGGGCACCGATCTGGTTCGACCTGATGAGCAGTGACACCGCGAAGGCCGAGGAGTTCTACGGGGCGATCTTCGGCTGGGAGGCCGAGGCTCCCGACGAGGAGTTCGGCGGCTACCGCAACCTCCTCAAGAACGGCAAACGTGTCGCGGGGCTGAGCCCGGTGATGGAAGGCGCCGGACCTCCCGACATCTGGACGGTGTACCTCCACACCGAGGACGCCGACGCGACGGTGAAGGCAGTCGAGGCGGCGGGTGGCTCGATCATGGTGCCCCCGATGGCCATCGGCGAGGAGGGCACGATGCTGATGGCTCTCGACACAGCGGGCGCGGCGATCGGGTTCTGGCAGCCGGACAAGCACAAGGGTTACTCCGAGTTCGGCGACCACGGCACGCCCTACTGGTTCGAATGCCAGAGCATGGACTACGCCAAGTCTGTCGACTTCTACCGGACCGTGCTCGGCGCGCGCATCGAGGAGATCGGTACCGGTGGCGACCCGGATGCCGTCGGGCCCGACAACTACGCCCAGATCTTCTACGGCGAGACGTCGTACGCGGGCATCATGGACTCGGTCAAGCTCTTCCCCGCCGGGGTGCCGTCGTTCTGGCAGATCTACATCACCGTCGACGACGTGGCCGCCACCGTGAAACAGGCCGAGTCACTCGGCGCCGAGATCCTCATGGCCGGCGAGGACACCCCGTACGGCACGCTCGCGGCGATCAAGGACCCGATGGGCGCCCTCATCTGTCTGGGGCACCCGCCCGCCGGCATGTGAGGTCCGGCCTCGGTAGGACTCACGCGGCTCGCGCATGAGTCCTACCGAGCAGCTCAGCGGCGGCCACAAACGTTCATCACGCCGCAACGAGACGGCCAGCGACAACCTGTAGCGTCCGACTTCCACAGCACGATTCACCGTCGTATCGAATGGAAGTCGTCGGCGCAGAACAGGAATCGCATGTCCGCCACCGAGTCCGGAGCTCTTCCCGACACCGTCCAGAGCTACCTGGACGAGGTCCCTGCCTGGCGGGACGGCACGCCCGCGACCGCCGGCTCGATGACCTCGATGCAAAGACGGATCTGGTTGCTCGCGTCCGCGGGGAAGTTCCTCGAGGGCATGATCGTCTTCATGGTGGGCGTGGCCCTACCACTGATCATCGACGACTTCGGGCTCGGCTCAGCCCAATCCGGCGTCGTGACGGCCGCGCCCCTGTTGGGCATCATGATCGGCGCATCGGCCCTCGGCGGGCTGTCCGATCGGTGGGGTCGCCGTCAGTTGTTCCTGGCCGAGATGGTTCTGTTCACGGCCTTCCTGGTGGGCGTCACGTTCAGCACCGGCTTCCCGATGCTGGTGGTGTGTCTCGTCGGCATGGGAATGGCGCTGGGTTGCGACTACCCGACCGCACACACCATGATCTCCGAGACCATGCCCACCAGCATCCGGGGTCGAGGGGTGCTCGCGGCGTTCGGCTTCCAGGCCGTCGGCGCCCTGGCCGGCACACTCGTCGGCGTCATCATCCTGGGCAATCGCGACGAACTGTCGGACTGGCGCTGGATGTTCGGCGTGGTTGTCGTCCCATCCGTCCTGGTGATCGTCGGCCGGCTTTTCATCGTGCAGAGTCCGCATTGGCTCCTCGGCACAGGCAGAGTCGACGAGGCGGAGCGAGAGCTGAAGCGTTTGTTGACTCGCCGACCGCAGTACCCGTCCACCGTCTCCCTCGCACTCCGCGACGAGTCTGCCTCCGGCCCCGACTCCGCCGACGGGTCACCATCCAACATCGGGTCGCTGTTCCGGCGACCCTGGCGCCGCTCGACGATCCTGGCTTCGATCCCCTGGTTTCTGCAGGACCTCGGAACGTACGGGATCGGCATCTTCACCCCGACGATCATCGCCGCGACGATCGGAACCGCCGCCGCAGACGACGCGACCGTCAGCAGCGTGGTCGCCGACGACCTGCACGGCGCCGAAGGCGCAGTCCTCATCGATGCCTTCCTCCTCATCGGCATCGCGTTGGCCATCCTCCTCGTCAACAGATTCGGCCGAATCCGACTACAGGTCTTCGGTTTCCTCGGTTGCGCTGTCGGGTTGGTGACAGCCGCCGCCTCCACCCTCCTCGACGGAACCCTGCAAGTCGTCCTCGTGTTCGTCGGCTTCATGTTGTTCAACCTCATGACCAACCTGGGTCCGAACTCCATGACCTATCTGCTGGCCGGCGAGGTCTTCCCCACCTCGCTGCGTGGGACGGGCGCGGGCCTCGCCGCCTCGGTCGCCAAGGTCGGGGCAGTCCTCACCGCCTTCCTGTTCCCCGTCCTCCTCGATGCCTGGGGAACGGCGATCATCGTGCTTCTTCTCGCCGGAACGTCGGCGCTGGGCGCATTCGTCACATGGACCTTCCGAGTCGAGACCACCGGACTGAGTCTCGAAGACGTGGACCGGATGCACGATGCGCCGTCGCCGACCGGAGGCATGAGCACTCCCCGGCCCACTCCTGCCGGGATCTCGTAACGCAAAACGTTGCTGTAAACCAACTTTCGACAAACCCGCCCCTTTTCCGTAAACCCACCCGGTCCGAAGGCGTTGGGTTTACGGAAAAGGGGTGGGTTTGCGGGTGGGGGTACTCACCGCACCGGCAGCAACGGCACCCGCAGGAGCTCACCGGTGACGACGCCGCGCACCGTCCGAACCGCCACCACACCCCATGCCAGGACGAGGACCGCGAACCCGGCGACGGCCGTGACCTGGAAGATCGCGCCGCCGAACGTGAGTGCCAGCGCACTCGAACCCGTGACGTAGGTGCCGAGCGGGAAGGTGAACGACCACCAGGTCATCGCGAACGGCATCCCCGACCTCAGCGTTCGCACGGTGAGCTGCGCAGCGACGACGATCCAGAGAGTGGCCACCACCCAGACGGTGAGGCCGTAGCCCATCGCGAACGACTGCAGCGTTCCGACGATCGGGGCGCCCACGACGTGCGGTGCGACATGGGCGAGCAAGCATGCGGCGGTGATCGACTGGCCGAGCGGACCGAGAACGATCCACCAGGTGGGGACCATGTGGGCGGCACCGACATCACCGCTGCGCAGCCGCGCCGCCAGCACCGCCAGGATCGGCAGCGAGGCGAGTGCGGCCAGTACGAACATCGCGCAGCCGATCACCATCACGACCTCCGCCCAGCCCGCGGGCAGCTGCGGGGTGAGCACCGCGGCCGCCGACGCCGACACCATCGGGGGGACGACCGGCATCAGCCAGCCGCCGAAAGCCTCACCTACAGCCGGGCGGCCGACGATCAGGTGCCGGTACGGGATGACCACGGCGGTGAACACCCCGCCGATCGTGCCGATGATCCAGCACACGACGTCGATCCCCAGTGCCAGATCGCGGCCGATGACCGTCGTGCCGACCAGCATCGTGCTGGTCCCGACCGTCATGACGGCCATCGGCACCGCGCCGTAGAAGTGGGCGACCACCCGGTGGGCGTGGTGACCGCGGGCGATCTCCGGGTCGCGGACCCAGTGGCGGACGGTGGCGGCCACCACACCCGCGAACACCGCGCAGGCCAACAGCCAGAAGACCGTCGCCACCACTGCCAGGCCCGGAGGTTGCCAGGGCAGGCTGTGCGCGGCGATCGCGACGATCCCGGTGCCCATCACCGCGGCGAACCAGTTGGGCGGAACGTAGGAGACGTGGCGACGCTTTGTCCCGGTGTCGGTTGCGGGCGCGCGGTCTTTCTCGGCGAGTCCGGCGGTGGGGGTCGTCGTGGTCATGTTCACCACGTTCGCGCGAATGTCACGACGCCGGTAGGACCCAAAGCGTTGACAGGATACAAATCGGGTTTGTACCGGGGGTATCAGCGATGCTTGTACCCTCGAACGATGGTGCTGAGTCCGCGGATGCCCGACCTCGCGTCGCTGGAGACCCTGCACGCGGTCGTCGGGACAGGCAGTCTCAATGCCGCCGCGACCCAGCTCGGCGTCACCCAGCAGGCGGTCTCGGCGCGGATCCGCGCGATGGAGACCCAGCTCGGCGTCACCCTGCTGACCCGCACACCGCGAGGTTCGGTACCCACCCAGTCCGGACGACTCGTCGCCGAATGGGCCGACCGGTTGCTGACCCTGGCCGGGGAGTTCGACGCCGGGCTGGCCGCATTGCGCCTCGAACGCCGTGATCAGCTACGCCTTGCGGCCAGCCTGACCGTCGCCGAACATCTCCTGCCCCGCTGGCTCGTGTCGTTCGGCGCCCAGCACGATCACGCGCCGAAGGTGTCGTTCACCGCCACCAACTCCGACCACGTGTACGACCTCGTCCGTGCCGGCGACGTCGAACTCGGTTTCGTCGAAGGGTCACGCGTTCCGACCGGTCTGCGCAGCCGGAGCGTCGCGCGTGACGAGCTGGTCCTCGTCGTGCCGCCGGGTCATCCGTGGACGCGGCTGCGGCGTCCGGTCGCGGCCGCCGACCTCGCCCGCACCCCGTTGGTCACCCGCGAGGAGGGTTCGGGGACGCGGGAGTTCTTCGAACGCGCCCTGACGCGGGCCCTCGGGCCGGGACGGGAGACCGCGCCACCTGTGCTGGAACTGTCCACGACGGCGTCGGTGCGGGCGGCGGTCATCGCAGGAGCCGGGCCGGCTGTGCTCAGTGACCTCTCGGTCGCCGACGATCTCGGACACCGGCTGGCCCACATCGACATCGCCGACCTCGACCTCGCCCGGCCCCTGCGCGCGGTGTGGCTGTCCGGCGCCCAACCGGGGGCCGGCGCGGCACGAGACTTCCTCGCGCACATCAGCCGCAGCTGAGCGACACCCGGCCGCTGGGCACGCGACGGATCGCCCTCACACCCCGGCGTTCGCGTCCTGCTTCTTCTTGAGTTCGAGCGCGATGTCGATCAGCTGGTCTTCCTGACCTCCGACGAGTTTGCGGCTGCCCGCCTCGAGGAGGATCTCCGCGGCCGAGACGCCATAGCGTTCGGCGTGACCCTCGGCATGCTTGAGGAACGAGCTGTAGCAACCGGCGTAGCCCATCATCATCGCCGAGCGGTCGACGAGGCACTCCGACGGCATGGCCGGACGGACGACATCCTGTGCGGCGTCGGCGATCTTCATGAAATCGACGCCGGTGGTGATGCCGAGCTTGTCGCACACACCCACGAAGGCCTCGGTGGGTGTGTTGCCCGCGCCCGCACCGAAGCGCCGGATCGAGCCGTCGATCTGCTGCGCACCCGCACGAATCGCGTTGACCGAGTTGGCAACCGCGATGTCGAGGTTCTCATGCCCGTGGAACCCGACCTGCGCGTCGTTGCCGAGTTCGGCCACCAGGGCCTCCACCCGCACGGTCACGTCTTCGAGGACGAGGGCACCCGCGGAGTCGACGACGTAGACACACTGGCACCCGGCGTCGGCCATGATGCGGGCCTGCTCGGCGATGACCTCCGGCGGCTGGCTGTGGCTCATCATCAGGAACCCGACGGTTTCCAGGCCGAGGTCGCGGGCGAGTCCGAAGTGCTGGATGGAGACATCGGCCTCGGTGCAGTGCGTGGCGATGCGGCAGATCTGGCCGCCGTTGTCCTGCGCGGCGCGGATGTCGTCCTTGGTGCCCAGCCCGGGCAGCATCAGGAACGCGATCTTCGCGCGCTTCGCCGTTTCGGCGGCGGCTTTGATCAGCTGCTGCTCAGGGGTTTTGGAGAATCCGTAGTTGAACGACGACCCGCCCAGACCGTCACCGTGGGTCACCTCGATCACCGGCACACCGGCCTCGTCGAGTGCGCCGACGATCGCGCGCACCTCGTCCTCGGTGAACTGGTGACGTTTGTGGTGGCTGCCGTCGCGTAGCGACGAGTCCGTGATGCGGATGTCGAGGACGTCGGAGTACTTGCGCGCGTTCGCCATCAGCTTCGGGTCGCGCGGTGTCAGAACCACATTGGTGCTCATGCGGGGACTCCCAACTTGGTTTTTGCTGTTTCGTGGGCACTCACGCAGGCGGTCACGCCGGGACTCCCAACTTGGTTTTCGCGATCTCTTCGCCGACCTTCGTGGCGGCGGCGGTCATGATGTCCAGGTTCCCGGCGTAGGGCGGCAGGAAGTCGCCCGCACCTTCGACCTCGACGAAGATCGACACCCGGGCGAAGCCGCCGTTGACGACGCTCGGCGGGTCGAACTGGGGGTCCTGCAACAGTCGATAGCCCGGCACGTACGCCTGGATCTCTTTCTCCCGGCGGTGGATCGACTCGGCGATCGCATCGGTGTCGGCGTCTTCGGGGATGGCGCAGAAGATGGTGTCGCGCATGATCATCGGCGGGTCGGCCGGGTTGAGGATGATGATCGCCTTGCCGCGCTGCGCGCCGCCGATCGTCTCCACCCCCGCCGAGGTCGTCGCGGTGAACTCGTCGATGTTCGCGCGGGTTCCCGGTCCGGCCGACACCGAGGCGACCGACGCCACGATCTCGGCATACGGAACCGCCACAACCGAACTCACCGCATGCACCATCGGGATGGTCGCCTGCCCTCCGCACGTGATCATGTTGGTGTTCGGCGCGTCGAGATGCTCGCGGAGATTGGCCGGCGGTACCACCGCGGGACCGACGGCAGCCGGGGTGAGGTCGACGGCGATGATGCCCGCCTCTTCGTACTTCGGCGCGTACTCGCGGTGCACATAGGCCGAGGTCGCCTCGAAGATCAGATCCGGACGCTCCGACGACGCCAGCAGCTCGTCGGCGCCGCCGCTCATCGTGATCAGGCCATGATCGGCCGCGCGCTTCATGCCCTCGGAGGCGGCATCGATGCCGACCATCCAGCGCGGCTCGATCACATCGGAGCGCTCCAGCTTGTACATCAGGTCGGTGCCGATGTTGCCCGACCCGATGATCGCTGCGGTCAGCTTGGCTACCACGGGTTCCTCCTCATACTCGGTGAAAGTCGTTCGTGTCTAGTTGAAGTCGAGGGTGACGCGGCCCAGGCCGGCGAAGTCGGCCACGAAGTGATCGCCGGACGAGATGTCGATCGCCCGCGTCGCGGTGCCCGGTAGGATCACATCGCCCTTGCGCAGGCGCACCCCGAAGCCCTCGACCTTGCGCGCGAGCCAACTCACAGCGTTCAGCGGATGACCCAGTACCGCAGACGAATTGCCCTTGGCGACGATCTCGCCGTTGCGCGTCAGCGTCGCCTCGATGTCGCCGGTGTCGATCTCGGAGATCGGGACGCGTTGCTGACCGAGGATCCACCCACAGGACGACGCGTTGTCGGCGATCGTGTCGCAGAGCGTGATCTTCCAGTCCTTGATCCGGGAGTCGATCAACTCGATCGAGGGCACCACCCAGGCCACCGCGTCGATCACATCCTCGTTGGTGCAGCCCTCGCCCGGCAGGTCCTCGCCCAGGATGAAGCCGACCTCGACCTCGACGCGCGGGAAGCACAGCTTCTTCGCGTCGATCGGGGTGTGTTCGAAGTACTGCATGTCGTCGAGCAGATGACCGTAATCCGGCTCGTCGACGCCCATCATCTTCTGCATGGCCTCCGAGGCCAGGCCGACCTTGTGCCCGGCGACCTTCGCCCCGGCGTCGAGGCGCTTGCGGATGTTGATCAGCTGGATCTCGTAGGCGTCGACCACATCGAGGCCGGGGTGGGCGTCGGTGGGCCGGTCGATGGCGGTCGCCGACGCCTCCGCCCGCGCCAGATCGGCAGCGATCTGCTCGCGAATCCCCTGCTCAACCGCCATCGCCCTCGCCTTCCGAATGTGAACGTGTTCTAGTTTAGAACACGTTGCAGTGTCGGGGCACTCCTCGGTGCGATCGGTGAACTTTTTCGCGGCGACGCCGGGATCGACGATCACACCAGCGGCGGGGGACTACGGTCGTCGTCATGAGTTCCGAGTCCCCGAATCCCGTCTCGCCGGACGACGACGACACCGGCGAGGCCATCCTCACCTCCGTCAACGACGGAGTGGGAAGGCTGACGCTCAACAACCCCCGCCGCAAGAACGCCATCACCCTCGAGATGGCCGCGGCCATCGAGCGATTCTGTGATCGGGTCATCGACGACGACAACGTCGGCGCCGTCGTCGTGGACGCCGTCGGCTCCTACTTCTGCAGCGGCGCCGACACGAGAATCCTGGCCGCGGCGTCCGCCGATCCGGCCGCGCCGTCGTCGGTCGCGCAGCTGTCGGCCGTCTACCGCGCGTTCGTGCGGGTCGGCTCGTTGCCGGTACCGACAGTGGGGGTCGTCGTCGGCGGGGCTGTCGGCGCAGGCCTCAATCTCGCACTCGCCGTCGACCTGCTCGTCACCACGCCCGACGCCGTCCTCGACAGCGGATTCCTCGCTCGCGGGATACACCCCGGGGGCGGTCACCTCACGCTGTTGAATCGGGCGGTGGGCAGGGCGAACACCATCGCCCTCGCGGCGTGCGGCCAGTCGCTGTCCGGCGAGCAGGCCGTCGAGCGCGGCCTGGCGTACGCGGCTGCACCCCTTCCGGACATTCCGGCGATCGTCGACGGTCTGACCGGGCCCGCCGCGCGCGACCCCGAGTTGACGCGGCGTGTGATGGCCAGTGTCCGAATGGAACTCGGACCCCCGGCGGCGACGTGGGATTCGGCGATCGAGATCGAGCGCGGCACCCAGATGTGGTCGATGGCGCGCAAGGGGCAGAACTGGTCGTCCCGCGGTCCCGGCCGGTCATGAGCCGGGGCGCCGTCTCGGACGACGTCCTGCACTCCCTCCGCGACGAGGTGCGCGCCTTCCTGCGCACCGAACTCGCCGGCAGAGCCGATCCCGTCGACTGGGCGTCAGATCCCGTCGACCGTGCATCCAATCCCGTTGACCGTGCGCCCTAGTCCATACCGACACGCAGGCGGGACCGGAACTGTTGAGCCTGTTGAGGCCGTTGAATTCCTTACTCGGTGTGTCGGAAAGCCTGGCGTCGTCGCCTGAACACCCACCTTGACGAAGACGACCTGCGGCGGCCGATAGGAACCGGTGCGTTGATCAGGTCGTCCACGCCTGCCGCAGGCATCGACCTCTGGTCGCTTCGCCCCGTCGCCACCGGTCGACGTAGCGCCGACGGGATCGGACGCACAGTCAACGCGTAAAGCCGCCCAGTCGACGAAAACAGACGCCCAGTCGACGAAATCGGGCGCACAGTCGACGAGAACAGACGCCCAGTCGACGGGATCGGAAGCACCCCTGGCGTCCCATTTCTGAAACGTGTTCTAATTCAGGTAGAACACGTTCCAGCTGCGCGCACGAAGGGGACCCAATGGCCGGCTCGACCGAACCAGAACAGACCAGCACCCGATCCGAGACCCCGGCACCCGAGACGTTCGACGTCGTCGTCGTGGGAGCCGGCGGTGCGGGCCTGAGCGCGGCGATCACCGCAGCTCAGAAGGGCCTGTCGACGGTCCTGATCGAGAAGTCGCCGTACTGGGGCGGCTCGACGTCGCGGTCGGGCGGCGGGGTCTGGATCCCGAACAACTCGGTGCTGCGCCGCGACGGTGTCATCGACACACCGGACAAGGCCCGCGAGTACGTCCACGCGATCATCGGCGACCATGCCCCGGCCGATCGGATCGACGCCTACATCGACCGCGGGCCCGAGGCCCTCGACTTCCTGATGGCACACGCCCCCCTCGACCTCGAGTGGGTGAAGAACTACTCGGACTACTACCCGGAGGCACCCGGCGGCCGGCTCGCCGGACGGTCGATCGAGCCGCGCCCGTTCGACGCGCGCCGCCTCGGGGACGACCTGAAGACCCTGCACCCGCAGTACACCAAGGCACCACTGAACATGGTGGTGCTGCAGTCGGACTACCGCTGGCTCAACACCGGCCTGCGTCATTGGCGCGGTCCGCTGCGGATGGCGAAGGTCGGCAGCCGGTTCTTCTGGGCGCGCAGCCGGGGCAAGAAGCTGATCGCCATGGGCGCCGCGCTGGCCGCCGAACTCCTCATCGGCGTACGCCAGGCCGGCGTCCCGGTCCGGCTGAACACCGGCCTGGCCGACCTCATCACCGAAGACGGCCGCGTCGTCGGGGTGATCGCCGAGTCCGACGGCAAGCGCGTCGAGATCCGCGCACGCCACGGCGTGATCCTCGCCTGCGGCGGGTTCGAGCACAACGACGAGATGCGCAAGAAGTACCAGCGCGACCCGATCGGTTCCGAATGGACGACCGGCGCGCCGAGCAACACCGGCGACGGCATCAACGCCGGACTCAAGATCGGCGCCGCGGTGTCCCTGATGGACGACGCCTGGTGGGGCCCGACGATCCCGCTGCCGCGCGGTCCGTGGTTCGCGCTGTCGGAGCGGGCGGTACCCGGAACGTTCATGGTGAACACCCGCGGACAGCGCTACATGAACGAGTCCCTGCCGTATGTCGAAGCGGTGCACCAGATGTACGGCGGCCGGTTCGGTCAGGGCGAGGGTCCCGGCGAGAACGTGCCGTCGTGGCTCATCTTCGACCAGCGCTGTCGCAACCGCTACCTCTTCGCCGGCATCAACGCACGACAGCCGCTGCCCAAGAAGTGGTTCGAGTCGGGTGTCGTCGTCAAGGCCGACAGCATCGCGGCACTGGCCGAGAAGATCGGTGTGCCGGTCGACGCACTGACCGCCACCACCGAGCGGTTCAACAGTTTCGCCCGCAAGGGCGTCGACGAGGACTTCGGGCGTGGCACAAGCGGTTACGACCACTATTACGGCGACATCACCAACAAGCCCAACCCGAGCCTCGGCGAGGTCAGCAAGGGCCCGTTCTACGCGGTCAAGATGGTCCCGGGCGATCTCGGCACCAAGGGCGGGATCAATGCGGATGCGTCCGGTCGCGCTCTGCGGGCCGACGGCTCGGTCATCGAAGGTCTGTACGCGGCGGGCAACACCAGCGCCCCGGTCATGGGACACACCTACGCCGGTCCGGGCGCGACGATCGGTCCGGCCATGGTGTTCGGCTACCTCGCCGCCGCCGACATCGCCGCCAAGGCCGCCGCCCCCGCATCCACAGGAGCCTGACACGATGCCCATCGACCTCTCCGTCGCCCTCGGCGCCGAGCTGCCCGAGGTGAGCTTCGAATGGTCGGCGTCGGACGCCGCCCTCTACAACCTCGCGGTGGGTGCCGCATCGGACCCGATGGACACCACCGGACTCGAGTACGTCCACGACTCGACACCGAAGGTGCTGCCCACCTTCGCCACCGTGGCCGCCGGCTTCCACACCACCGAACCCCCGAAGGTGTCGTTCCCCGGCATCGACATCGACCTCGCGAAGGTCGTCCACGGCAGCCAGCAGGTGACGGCCTACCGGCCACTGCCGGCCGGCGGCAAGGCGACCACCCGCACCCGGATCGCCGAGATCCAGGACAAGGGTTCGGCCGCGGTGATCGTGCAGGAGTCGGTGACCGCCGACGACGACGGCCAGACACTCTGGACCTCCCGCTCGTCGATCTTCGCCAAGGGCGAGGGCGGCTTCGGCGGCGAACGCGGTTCGTCGGCGAGGGTCGACTATCCCGACCGCGCGCCGGATCATCGCCTGACCGTCGCGACGCTCCCCCAGCAGGCCCTGCTCTACCGGCTGTGCGGAGACCGCAACCCACTGCACTCCGACCCCGACTTCGCCTCTCGCGCCGGGTTTCCCCGGCCGATCCTGCACGGCCTGTGCACCTACGGCACGGTCTGCCGCGCGATCGTCGACGAGGTCCTCGGTGGCGACGTGACCGCGGTCGCCGACTATTCGGCATCGTTCGCGGGCGTGGTGTTCCCGGGCGAGACCCTCGCGGTCGAGGTCTGGGAGGACGGCTCCCGGTTGCTGGCCACCGCGACCGTCGCCGAACGCGACGGCGCGAAGGCCCTCGGCAATGTGGTCTGCGAACGTCGTCGATAGCCCCCGGGCCGCGACGGCTCGGACGCAGCCCGGCGACGCTGTCGCGTGGGGCCAGTACGCTACACACGCGGACCGTGAGGCGGCCCGCAGGTTCCATGTCGCATATCCCCGAGGAGACGCCCATGAGCGATTCGCTGACGCCCCTACTCGCCGACAACCGCAGCGCACTGGTGACCGACCTCGTCGGTGTCATCGACGCCGAGGTGGCCGACCAGTCGGGTCTGAGCGGCGCTGCTGTGAAGACCGCCTACTCCGCGGTCCAGAAGGTGAAGCCCGGTGTCGTGCGCAGCGCCACCGATCAGATGGCCGAGGACTTCCTGAAGGCGCTGGCGCCGTTCTGGGATTCGAAGCCGGCCGGTGTCGCCTTCGGCGATCACCTGACGGCCCACAGCGATGCGGCGGCCGAGGCCCTGCTGTCGGTCACCGACGAGCAGGCCGAGACGGCCAAGCCCGCACTCGCCAAGGCGTACAACTCCCTGCGCGGCAAGGGGAAGAAGTACGTGATCGCGGCACTGCCGCGTCTGGGTGCCGCCATCGAGCGGCACGCCGCCTAGAAGTCGGCGCGCGCGTCGTCGGCGGTCACACCGACATCTCGACGGAGTCGGGTCAGACCGCCGACGACGCGATGGCCACGAGAGCCACGACGACGCCGATGAGCGCGGCCAGCATCGACAGCACACGCCACACGTGGACGCGAGCGGGCGAGATCTCGGTCCCGTTCGGGGCGACGTCGGGCGATGCGGCCGGGGTCGCGACAGTGGGGGTAGCAGCGGCGGGGGTTCGTGCGATTCGGGGTGAGGCCATGACCTGTCACCACTTTCGGTTGTCCGGGGCCAACGGGGACCGGCACGGTCTCGCGTTCGCCCGGTATCGATACTGCAGTGATAAATGTGTCACAAGTTACTCGAGTAGCGTTGGCGCCCACATAGCGTGTCGCGATAACGAAATCGCAACACAGGCTCGGCGACGGCGATCGTGCCTCCGATCGAACATGTGTCGCCGCATGCAGACCCCGAAAGCGCAGGACGCCGAATGAGATTACCGTCCGCCATCCGCCTCGACGCGAAGTCTGCGTGGCTCGTCCTCGTCGCCTGTCTGTCGGTCAGCATGGTCGTGGCCGCGATGGCGGCCCTCAACACCGCCCTGCCCGACATCGCGATCGACACCGGCGCCGACGCCGGACAGATGACGTGGATCGTCGACGGGTACACCCTGGCGCTCGCGGCGCTGCTGCTCCCGGCGGGCGCGATCGGCGATCGGCTGGGTCGCCGCGAGGTCCTGATCGCCGGCCTCGTGTTGTTCGGCGTCGCCTCGCTGGTGGCGATCTGGGTCGACGGCCCGACCCAGTTGATCCTGGCCCGGTGTTTCGCCGGAGCCGCCGCGGCGCTGATCATGCCGACTACGCTGTCCCTCATCACCTCCGGGATGCCGGAAGGTCAACGAGCGGTCGGGATCAGCATCTGGTCGGCGATCGCCGGCGGCGGAGCGATCGCCGGCTTCCTGGTCACCGGCCTCCTTCTCGAGTTCTTCTCCTGGCACTCGATCTTCATCACCTTCGCCGCGGCATCGGCCGTGGCTGCCGCCCTCTGTCTGACCATCGGCACGTCGAAGGACAGCGACCCCGGTCGCTTCGACATCTTGGGAACGGTGTGTTCGGTCCTCGCCATCACCGGAGTCGTCCTCGGTCTCCTGGAGGCTCCGCATCGGGGCTGGGCGGATCCCGTCGTCCTGGTCTGCATCATCGGGGGCGTGTTGCTCGCCGCGGCTTTCGTCGTCGTGGAGCTGCGGTCGACGTCACCGCTGTTCGACGTCCGGCTACTCGGCAACCGCGCGTTCGGATCCGGGTCCCTGTCGGTCGCGGTCCAGTTCCTCGCCTCGTTCGGCATGTTCTACCTGCTGTTGCAACTGTTGCAGCTGGTGTTCGGCTACACGCCGCTGCAGTCCGCCCTCGCGCTGATGCCGTTCGTGGCCGGCGTCGGCCTCACCACGCTGTTCGCGAACTGGCTTGCCGTGCGGCTCGATTCGCTCAAGTTCGTGATCGCCGGCGGTGCGCTGCTGTCCGGTGTCGGCCTGATCCTCCTCGGTTCATTCCGGTACGAGACCTACTGGACGCTGGCCGGGGTGGTCGCGGTGATCGCCGTGGGTATCGGCCTGGCCTCGGCGCCGGCGACGACGGCCATCATGTCCAACACCCCGCTCGACAACCAGGGTGTCGGCTCGGCGGTGAACGACACGGCCCGCGAGATCGGCGCGGCGATCGGCATCGCGATCGCCGGCAGCATCGTCGCCGCGGGGTATCAGTCGAGGATCGGTGACACCGCACAATTGGCGCGTGATCAGCTGGCCGCAGCCGGTCAGCAGCGGATCGCCGCCGGTGACACCGCGGGCGGTCAGGCGATGATCGACCAGGCCGGACAGGCCGGTACCCTGATCGAGCGGTCCCTGGCGGAGGCCACCGTCGTCGTCGACCGGTTGTCGGGTCAGGCCGCCGAACTCGCCGACAAGATCGCCGAGGGCAGCCGAGAGGCCTTCTACGCCCCCTTCGAGCAGGCGTCGCTCGTGCTCGGCGGGATCATGCTCGTGAGTTCGGTGGCGCTGCTGTGGCTGACGCCGCGGCGCGTCGTCGAAGTGCCGTCGACCCTGAACGAGCCTGATCAGAACCGAGACGACACCTACGCCCGCGACTGACCCCGCCGAACCACCGCCGATCATCCGATGGCGGTGGAGGCCGGCAAGTCAGGTACTTTCGACCAAACGGTTGACTTCTGGAGGCAGCGTGTCATCATCAGCATCCCCCACGGAGCGGCCCCGGCGCGGCCGACCTCCGTCGAGCGACAAAGCAAAGAAGAAGGACCTCGACGGCAGGCGATCACGGGACCGCGAAGTGGTCGCGGCGGCGGTTCGCCTGTTCTACGAAAAGGGTTATGCGGCGACGTCGATGCAGGATGTCGCCGACGAACTGGGCCTGCTCAAAGGCAGCTTGTACTACTACATCGATACCAAGGAATCGCTTCTCCGGAAGATCTTCGAGACGTCGCACGACCAGGTGCGCACCATCGCCGAGAAGTATCGCGACTCCGATGCGCCCGCCTTCGACCGCTTCTGCGGTTTTCTCCGGGAGTGCGCGCTCTGGTACATGAACAACATCCCCCGCGCCAGTCTGTACGCGCGCGAGTGGCGCCATGCGAGTAGTGAACTGCGTTCGCTGATGGTCGATCAGCGGCGGTACTACGACCATGCGCTCCAGGATCTGATCGTCGCGGTCAGCGAGGACAGAGGACACGACGGGGTCCCCGACGCGGCGCTGATCGGCAACTTCATCAACTCGGCTGTCTCGTCGCTGCCGGACTGGTTCCATCCCGGCGGCGCGCGTACCGCCGAGGAGGTGGCCGACCTCTACGTCGAGTACGCAGCGCGATTGTTGCCCGACTGAGACGGCTGCGCCAGCGGAGACCATCGTGGGAGGTGTCTGCGGTCGGTCTGTGTCACGCCAGTGCACGAACTAGACGGGCGTCACCATGGTGCGATATTCTACCGACCGGTTGATGGAAATTAGGAGGCAGCGTGAGTGTGAACAAGGTCGTCACCTCGAGCAGTGCCGCGATCGCGGGTCTCTCCGACGGTGCAACGCTGATGGTGAGCGGCTTCGGCCCACCCGGCCAGCCGACGGAACTGATCGATGCGGTGCTCGCCAGTGGCGTCGGGGACTTGACGATCATCAACAACAACGCCGGTGCCGGCGGGCGCGCCATCTCGGATCTGTTCGAGGCCAAGCGCGTGAAGAAGGTGATCTGTTCGTTTCCCAAGGCGATCGGCTCGACCGTGTTCGACGAGATCTATCGCGCCGGCGAGATCGAACTCGAGCTCGTGCCGCAGGGCACCCTCGCGGAACGGATCCGCGCGGGCGGCGCCGGGATCAGGGGATTCTTCACGCCCACCGCCGTCGGTACCCAGCTCGCCGAGGGCAAGGAGACGAGGATCATCGACGGTGTGGAGTGCGTGCTCGAGCTACCCCTGCGTGCCGACTTCGCGCTGGTCCGAGCCGACACCGGTGATCGATACGGCAACCTCACCTACCGGAAGACGGGTCGCAATTTCGGTCCGGCGATGGCAACCGCCGCGGACGTCACCATCGCCGAGGTGAGCCGACTCGTCTCACCGGCCGACACGGATCCGGAAACCGTCGTCACGCCGGGCATATTCGTCGACAGACTCGTGGTGCTCGACCCGGAAGTCCAGTCGGATAGGAGCGATCGATGATCACCTGGACACGCGACCAGGTTGCTGCCCGGATCGCCTCGGACATCCCCGACGGCGCGTATGTGAACCTCGGGATCGGCATGCCGACGACGGTGGCCGATCACGTGCCCGCGGGTCGTGAACTGATCTTCCACACCGAGAACGGCATGCTCGGCATGGGGAGAGCGGCGAAGCCCGAGGAGGTGGACGAAGACCTGATCAACGCGGGCAAGCTCTACGTCACCGAGACCGAGGGATGCGTGTACTTCGATCACGCCGAGTCGTTCGCGATGATCCGGGGTGGCCACATCGACTATTGCGTGATCGGCGCCTATCAGGTCGGTTCGCGCGGGGACCTGGCCAACTGGCGTACCACCTCGGCCGATGTCATTCCCGGCGTCGGCGGGGCGATGGACCTCGCGGCCGGCGCACGGACGGTCTACGTGGGCATGGACCTCTTCACCCGCTCCGGCGAATGCAAACTCGTCGGCGACTGCACGTACCCCCGGACCGGTTCGGCCTGCGTCGACCGGATCTACACCGACCACGGGATCTTCGAACCGAACGGCACGGGCTTCACCGTGATCGAACTCAGCGACAGCGCCCCGTCAACGCTCGCCGAACTTCGATCTCGTTGTTCGGTACCACTTTCCGAAGCCGCCTGAACATTCGCACCCAGGAGACAAGAATGACTGACACACCAGCAGACCTCAATCGCGTCGTCGAGATGTTCGTCGCGGCCACACCGCCTGTGGGGGCACCGATCTCGGACTGGCGAGCGGGCTTCGAGTCGATGGCAGCCCAGTTCGACCTCGCCGAGGACGCGGTGGTCGAGGACGTCACCGCGAACGGCGTCCCGGGCAAGCTGATCAAGGCCCCAGGCTCTGCCGAGGACAAGCTCGTCGTGCACTTCCACAGCGGTGGATACGTGCAGGGATCGGCGCACGCCTACCGCGACTTCGCCTATCGCCTGTCCGCGGCATCGGGAGCTGTCGTCCTGGTCCCGGACTACCGGCTGGCGCCGGAGCACCTCTATCCGGCGGCGGTGGACGATGCACGTGCAGTTTATGACTGGGCGCTCGAACAGTACGGCCCGGAGAAGATCGTCATCAGCGGCGACTCCGCCGGCGGCGGCCTCGCGATGGCGCTGCTGTTGTCGATCCGCGATGCCGGACTCGCGACACCGGCTGCAGGCGTGGGTATCTCGCCGCTCCTCGACCTCGCCGGCGAGAGCCCGTCGATGCAGGACAACGCCGGCACCGATCCGCTGATCGACCAGAACATGGTCGTCGAGATGGGCAAGGTGTACATCGGCGACATCGATCCCCATGAGCACCCGTACTGTTCGCCGATCTACGGCGACAAGAAGGGTCTGCCGCCGCTGTTCCTGACGGCGAGCAACTCCGAGGTGATGCGCGACGACGCCGCGCGATTCGCCGAAGACGTGCGCAATGCGGGCGGAACGGCGCACACCGAGTTCCCGGACAACATGACCCACATCTGGACGTTCTTCCCCTTCCTGGAGCAGGCCCGGTCGAGTGTCGCGGCGGTCGGCGAGTTCATCCGAACCCATCACCGCTGATGTCGGCATCCGCTGCGCTCTCGTTCGATTCGTCGGCCGGTCTGATCACCGGCGCGGCCGGTCAGCTGGGGAGTTCCGTCGCGCGTGCGCTCGTCGACGCGGGGGCGCGCCTGACCCTGGCGGACCTCCCCGGTGAGGCCCTCGACCGCCTCCGGAAGGAGTTCGGGGACCGGGCCCACGTCGTCGAACTCGACGTCCTCGACGAGGAACGGGTCGCCGAGACCATGAAAGAAGCACAACAATTCGGGGGCGGGCGAATGGATTTCGTCTTCAGCAACGCCGGGGTCGAAGGCCCCGTGGGGCCGCTCACGGATCTCGACGTTGGTTCGCTCACCCGAACGCTCGCCGTCAACGTCGTCGGGCCGGCGATCGTGCTGAAGTACGCACTCCGGCTACTGGAACCGGGCGGGCGAGTCGTGCAGACCGGGAGCACCGCGTCGACGACGGGGGCCCCGAACCTCGCACCCTACGTCGCCTCGAAGCACGCACTCCTCGGCCTCACCCGCGTCGCGTCACGCGAGGTCGCCGATCGCGGTATCCGGGTGACGTGCCTGATGCCCGGCCCGATCGACGGACCGATGATGACCCGAATCGAGGCCGGGCGCGCCGCTGCCGAGACACCGACCGGGCCAGCGGCCTCGACGGTGCTGGACGGCGGTCGTCGTGCCCAGGTCGACGAGATCGTCCAGGCGGCGTTGTTCCTTCTCGGCGAGGAGTCGAGTTTCGTTGCGGGAGTGGGTCTCATGGTGGATGGGGGACGAAGCGCATGACGGACTCCGAATCATTGGCCGGTGAGGTCGCGTTCGTGACCGGCGCGGGCGCCGGGATCGGCGCCCAGTGTGCAGCCACCCTCGTGCGCCGTGGCGCTCGCGTCATGGTGACCGACATCGATGGCGAGGCCGCGCGGTCGGTCGCGACCGAGTTGGGTCCGGCAGCGCGTCACCGACAGGTCGACGTCGCCGATGCGGCCTCCGTCGATTCCGCTGTCGACGAGGTACTCGACACCTGGGGCGCGTTGACGGTGGCGGTCAACAATGCCGGCGTCGGAGTGCCCGTTCCACGCCGCCTCCATGAGCTCGACGAGCGCGAGTGGCGTCGCGTGCTCGATGTCAATCTCGACGGCGCTTTCCTCTGCGCCCGAGCCGAATTGCGCGCGATGCTGGGCTCGCCCGTGCGCGCGGACGGCCGACGCGGGTCCATCGTGATGATGGGTTCGGTCGGGTCCGTGGTCGGATTGCCGGGAGCCGGGAACTACGTCACCGCCAAACACGGACTGCTCGGGATGACGAAGTCCATCGCGGTCGACTACGCCCGCGACGGCATCCGCGCGAATCTGGTCGCGCCGGGTTACGTCGACACCGGGATCTCGCACCGATCCGACGACGCCAAGGCCGCACTGGCGGCCAAGCACCCGATGAACCGACTCGCCGCTGCGTCCGAGATCAGTGGCGTGGTCTGTTTCCTGGCCTCGCCGGCGGCGAGCTTCATCACCGGCGGCCTGTTCACCGCCGACGGCGGATACACCACGCAGTGATGCTGCGTCGCAAGGAGTTCACATGAGTCTTGTCACGACCGAGCACCGCGGCGATGTCGCGGTGCTGACCATCGACAATCCGCCGGTCAACGCCGGTAACAACGCGCAGCGATCCGCACTGCTCGAGGCGATCGACACCGTGGCGCGACGCCCCGTCCTCACCGGGATCGTCCTGACCACCGCTGGCCGGCACTTCTACGCGGGGTCGGACCTACGCGAGTTCGACGGCCCGCTCGGCACGCCGCACCTCCCGGCTGTCCTCGAGGCGCTGGACCGACTCGACGTCCCGATCGTCGCCGCCATCCGTGGCCTGGCGCTGGGCGGAGGCCTTGAGGTCGCCCTGGCGTGTGACGTGCGCCTCGGCGATCCCACGGCTGTGGTCGGTTTCCCCGAGGTCGGCTTCGGGCTCGTCCCCGGCGCGGGAGGCACTGTCCGATCGGCACGGTTGCTCGGCGCCGACGCCGCGGTCGATCTGGTCACGAGTGCTCGCCGCGTGGCGGCGCCGGAAGCGGTCCGGCTGGGGCTGCTCGACGAACTCGTCGAGGCGGACGAACTCGTCGACCGCGCCGTGGCGATGCTGGCAAGCGGCGTGACCAAGCGGCGCCTCGTCGACATCGCGCCGGTCGCCGCGGGTGTCGACTCGCTGGTGGACCGATTGCCGCGCCGGCATCGTCCGCATGTGGCCGTCGCTGCGCGCCTTGTCACCGACGGGATGACCCGGCCGGCGGCCGAAGCCCTGGTCGTCGAACGCGCCGCGTTCGACGAACTGCGGGTGTCGACCGAATCGAAGAGCCTCCGCTATCTGTTCTTCGCGCGGCAGGCGGCGAGTCGTGATCTGCGCCCCGTGGTCCGGGTCGGCGGCTCGGTACGCAGAGTGGGCGTGATCGGTGCGGGGACGATGGGGGCGGGTCTGGCCCGGATGTTCGCCGCGAACGGCTTCGACACCGTCGTGGTTGATCCGGACCAGACGGCGCTCGATCGGCTGGACGTACCAGCACTGACGGTCTCGCAGTCGGTGGATGCGTGCGCTGATCGTGACCTCGTCATCGAAGCCGTCTACGAGGACATGGCGGTCAAACGAGAGCTCCTCGCGAAACTCGAGGCCGTCGTCGCCGACGACGCCGTCCTGGTCACCAACACCTCCTACCTCGACCTCGACGAGATGGCCCGGTCGCTGTCGCGGCCGCAGCGGTTCGGCGGCCTGCACTTCTTCAACCCGCCGGAGAAGAACACACTGGTCGAGGTGATCCCCGGCGCTGCGACCGACGACCGGACCCGGTCGGTCCTCGGTGACATCACGGCCCGTCTGGGCAAGGTCGGCGTGCTCAGCGGCGTCGGTGACGGCTTCGTCGGCAACCGGGTGTACGCGAACTACCGGTCACAGGCCGAGTTCCTCGTCGAGGACGGCGCCGGCCCGGCCGAGGTCGACCGCGCGATGCAGGACTTCGGCATGGCCATCGGTCCGTTCGCGGTCGCCGACATGTCCGGCCTCGACATCGCTTGGGCGCGTCGTCGCCGACTGGCGGCCGACCGGGACCCCGAGGCCCGTTACGTCACGATCGCCGACCGCCTGTGCGAGCAGGGCCGCTTCGGGAAGAAGGCCGGGGCGGGGTGGTATGCCTACCCGGACGGCGGCGGCGTCGAGGACCCGTCGGTGCTCGAACTCATCGACCGGTGCCGAACGGAGGCGGGCATCACGCCGCGAACCGTGGATGCCGACGAGATCACCTCTCGAATCCTGGCGGCGATGGTCGCGGGCGCCGCGACGGTGGTCGCCGCCGGAGTCGCGCAACGTGCGTCCGACGTCGATGTCGCCCTGACCGAAGGGTTCGCGTTCCCCCGCCATCTCGGCGGGCCGGTGAAAGCCTTCAGTCGCCTGCCGGCAGATGTGCAATTGAGTTCTCTCGCAGCGGTGTACGCGTCCGACCCGGCCGGCTTCGCCGAGCTCGCCGCGGCCGCACGAGGAACCATGCCCGCCGACATCCAGAAGATCCTTACCGAGGTGGTTCAGTGATGCCGGACAACAACCATGCCGACGGCATCAGCTCGGGCGAGTCCGCCGGGAACTGGAGTGGCGGCGCGCTCGACGTCCGACACGCGTGGCCGGCCGTCACCGAGCGTGTGTACGACCTCGCGGTCCGGCTCGAACACGGGATGACCCACCACGTCGCACATCCGCCGTACTCGTACACCCTGGTCAAGAAGCACGGGCAGCACAACTACCCCGGCGGGATCTCGTCGGCCATGGAGCTGCTCAGCATCCCCGGTCACGGTGGCACCCACGTCGACGCACCGGCGCACATCTCCAAGGACGGTCTCGTCTTCGGCGGCGTCGACGTCAGCGACCATCAGAGTTGGACCGACGGCGTGTCGGCCGGCTCGGTCGAGGAGATCCCGCCTCTGGTCGGACCGGGGTTCCTCGTGGACGGCGAGGAGTTGTTCGGTCGCGAGGTGACGCACCGGGACGGATTCGGGGCCGCCGAACTGGACCGTTGGTTCGGAGATCGCGAGACGCCCGGCCCCGGTTCGGTCGTGCTCTTCCGCACCGGCCTGATGAAGTACTGGGACGACTCCGAGCGCTACCTCGGTACCGGCGTGGGAGTCCCGGGCGTCAGCCTGTCGGGTGCACGCTGGCTGACCGACCGCGGGGTCCTCGCCGTGGGATCGGATACCGCCAGCTTCGAGCACAAGCCGGAATGGACAGTCCCCGCACTCGATGTCCACGTGCATCTCTTGGTCGAGCGCGGGGTCCCGATCATGGAGTCGGTCCAGCTGGAGGAGCTGGCGGCGGACCGCGTCCACTCGGGCTTCCACTTCGTCGCCGCTCCGCTGCGGATCAAGGGCGGCACCGGTTCGCCGATCCGACCGCTCGCCTTCGTCGAACCAGGGCGGCTTGCCGCCGGCCGCAGCACCACCCAATTCAGTTCTTAGCCAAAAACGACCGTGTGAAAGAGGTCAGGAGATGGACATCTCATCCGCCGACATCAAGTTGATCCTGTCGACGTTGCAGGAATCGGGTTTCGACACCGCCGAGGTCGTGATCGGCGACGTGAAGATCGCCGTCGCACGAAACGGGCACCAGTTGCCCACCCACTCGCCGGCCCCCGGCCGACAGCTGCCGTCTGTGCAGGCTTCGCCGGCTGATGTCGCCACCGCCGCGATCGCCACGCCCGCGCCGGCCGCGGCGGCCGCGGCGCCGGCCCCCGCGGCCGCTGCGCCGACGGTCGACAGCTCGGCGACCGCATCGTCGGAGAATGCCCATGTCGTCGAATCGCCGAGTGTCGGCGTCTTCTGGCGTGCACCCTCGCCCGGCGCGGCTCCCTTCGTGGAGATCGGCCAGGAGGTCTCGGCCGGCGACACCATCGGGATCGTCGAGGTCATGAAGTTGATGAACAACGTCGCGGCCGGTGTCGACGGCGTCGTCACCGCTGTGCATGCCGACAACGCCGGGGCCGTGGAGTTCGGCACGCCCTTGGTGAGCATCGAACCGAAGGCCTGACCATGGAACCACAACCCCTCACACGCGTCCTGGTCGCGAACCGGGGCGAGATAGCTGCGCGGATCATCCGGGCGTGTTTCGACGAGGGCCTGGAGACCGTCCTGGCCTGCTCGGCCGCCGACACCGAGACGCTGGCGGCTCGACTCGCCGACCACGTCGTCGTGATCGGTCCGGCCGCCGCGGCCGAGAGCTACCTCGACATCCCCCGGGTCGTGCAGGCAGCCCTGTCCACGAATTGCGATGCGCTGCATCCCGGATACGGGTTCCTCTCCGAACGGCCCGAGCTCGTCGACGCCTGCGAGGACAACGGGATCGTCTATGTCGGACCGCCGGCGGAGATCATGCGGCGCGCCGGTTCCAAACTCGGAGCACGAGCGGTTGCCGAGAAGGTCGGCATTCCGACGGGTGCCGGCTCCAGCGGGCTCGCCGACGCCGAGGAAGCCGTCGCTGTCGCCCGCTCGCTGGACTTCCCGTTGCTGATGAAGGCTTCCGCGGGTGGCGGTGGACGAGGGATGACCATCCTGCGCTCCGCCGACGAGGTGGTGTCGGCGTTCAACCGATCGAGCATCGAAGCCGAACGCGCCTTCGGCGACGGCACGCTCTATCTCGAGCCGTACGTCGAGAAGGCCCGGCACGTCGAGGTCCAGATCCTCGCCG
Organism: Gordonia sp. G4; assembly: GCF_057770005.1. NCBI lineage: Bacteria > Bacillati > Actinomycetota > Actinomycetes > Mycobacteriales > Gordoniaceae > Gordonia > Gordonia sp. G4. The sequence goes on along the minus strand of NZ_CM173442.1, from coordinate 2,484,333 downwards.
ACACCCACGGCAACGTGTGTCATCTGGGCGAGCGGGACTGCTCGACGCAGCGGCGCTACCAGAAGATCATCGAAGAGGCACCGGCGGTGGGACTGCCCGCCGCACTGGTCGAAGACATCCGCTCGGCGGCGGTCGACCTCTGTCGCGGACTGGATTACGTCGGTGCCGGCACCGTTGAGTTCCTGGTGGACGCCGAGAAGAACCGTTTCATCTTCCTCGAGGTGAACGCGCGCGTGCAGGTCGAACACCCGATCTCGGAGGAGATCACGGGCATCGACATCGTGCGCGAGCAGTTGCGGATCGCCCGCGGACTCCCGTTGTCGTTCACCCAGGACGAGGTCGTCGTGACCGGCCATGCGATCGAATGCCGGCTCAACGCCGAGGACGCCGCGCGGGACTTCGCCCCCACCCCCGGGTCGGTCACCGAGTGGACGGTGCCGAGCGGCGAGGGTGTGCGGATCGACACCTTCATGCATGCGGGTGCGGTGGTGGCGCCGTGGTACGACTCGTTGCTGGCCAAGGTGATCGTGCACGCCGACACCCGGGAGGAAGCCATCGACCGGATGCGACGTGTGCTCGCGAAGATCCGCATCGGCGGTGTCAGCACCACGGCAAACATCCACCAGGCCATCCTCGCCCACCCCGAGTTCGCCGCAGCCCCCGTGACCACCAAGTGGCTCGAAGATGCGTTCCTGTCCGGGTGGGAGGCGTCAGCCACGCCTTCGCCGGCCCCGGCCACATCGTCGGGCGCGTCCAAAGGAGAGAAATGACAATCGAATTCGTCGATCAGACCCTTCGTGACGGCCAGCAGAGCCTGTGGGGCATGCGCCTTCGTGCCTACGAAGCAGCCGGCGCGCTCCCCCATCTCCAGAAAGCCGGATACCGGACCATCGACCTCACCGGTGCCGGGATGTTCACGGTTTTACTCCGTGAGTACGCTGATGATCCCTGGGCGACACTGGACTTCCTCGTCGCCGGCCTGCCGGGCAACGAATTGCGTTCCGGCCTGCGCACGCTGAGCTGCGTCGGCTTCGCACCCACGCCGCAGGCGATCATGGATCTGTGGATCCAGACCCTGATCAAGCACGGCGCCACCAGTTTCTGGCTGTATGACTGCCTGTACGACATGCCACTGATGAAACACATGGTCGATGTCGTCCGCGACGCCGGCGGACAACCGGTCCCCGCGATCATGTACGGCCTCACCGCCGTGCATGACGACGCCTACTTCGCCGACCGTGCGCGCGAGATGGCGTCGTGGGAAGGCGTCGAGTCGATCTACCTCGAGGACGCCGCGGGCGTCCTGAAGCCGGAGCGGGCGCGGACGCTCCTCCCGGCGATCCGCGAGGCCACCGGGACCATCCCGCTCGAATTGCATTGCCACAACACGACGAATCTCGCGCAGCACAACTACATCGTCGGCGTGGAAAGCGGTTTCAGCCGTCTACACACCGCCTCGCGGCCGATGGCCAACGGCCCGTCGTTGCCGTCCACCGAGTCGATGGCGACGATCGTGGAACACATGGGGCGTACGCACGGCCTCGACACGTCCACCTTCGCGCCTGTTGCCGCCCATTTCGAGCAGGTCGCACGCGACGCGGGCCGGGCCACCGGCACCCCCGCCGAGTACGACCCGCGGATGTACGACCATCAGCTGCCCGGCGGCATGACCGGTACGCTGATCAACCAGCTCGCGAAGCACGGTATGGGACATCGGTTCCCCGAGGTGCTCGAGGCGATCCCCCAGGTGCGCGTCGAGCTCGGCTCGCCGATCATGGCGACCCCGTTCTCGCAGTTCGTCGGGGTCCAAGCGGTTCTCAACATCATCACTGGTTCGCCCTACTCGATGGTCTCCGACGAGGTGATCCACTACGTTCTCGGTCATTACGGGCCCGTTCCCGCGCCCGTTGCCCCGGACGTGCTCGACAAGATCCTGTCGAATCCCCGTGCGGCGCAACTGCAGAAGTGGGAGCGGCCGGACCCGAGCCTCAAGGAGATCCGGTCGAAGTTCGCTACCGGCATCTCGGACGAGGAACTGCTCATCCGGTTCATGATGTCCGACGAAGAGGTCGACGCGATGCTGGCGCGCGGCCCGCTGCGCGTCGACCGTCGGCGCAGCTCTGACCGGATCGTCGAGTCGGTCGTCGAGCTGCTCGGCGAATCCGATGGCGGTACCTCGTTTTCGGTGAGTACGCCAGAGTTCAGCGTCAGTGCGGGACGGGGTGCTCGATGACGGAGCCGAATTCCACTGTCACAGTCGAACGAGACGGGCCGGTCACGTGGCTGACCCTCAATCGGCCCGAGCGTTTGAACGCATTGTCCGACGACATGCTGCACCGACTCGGCGACGAACTCACTGCGACCCTGGACACCGACGCCAGCGTCGTCGTGATCAACGGTGCCGGGCGTGCGTTCTGCGCGGGCTACGATGTTGCGCCGGACTCGGCGGAGGTCGGTTACGCCGCGACGCGGACGCCGGTCGAGGATCGTGATCGCCTCCTCGGCAACATCGAACTCTTCACCCGCATCTGGCGACATCGGCAACCGGTCATCGCCGCGGTGCACGGACACTGTGTCGCCGGTGGCGCGCAGCTCGCCTCCATGTGCGACATCACGATCGTCGCGGACGACGCGAACATCATGACCTCACCCGCCCTCCCCCTCGGCGGTGGCTACCTGTCGCCGCTGTGGGTACACCGCGTCGGAGGTCAGCGGGCCAAGATGATGTCGATGGACGCGGGCCGCCGGATCTCCGGGGTCACCGCAGCCGAGTGGGGCTGGGCGGCCGAAGCCGTTCCGGCGGCCGATCTCCACGAGTTCGTCCGTCGCACCGCCCATTCGATCGCCCGCACTCCAGGACCCCTTCTGCGACTGAAGAAGGAAGCGGTCAACCGGGCGATGGAACTCGAGGGCATCCTCACCTACGCACGGATGGGCGCCGAGACCGACGCCTTGCTCCACCTCACACCCGAGGTACAGCACGTTCAGGGGCGAATTCGCGAGGTCGGCCTCAAAGCCGCCATCGCAGAGTTCAATTCCGACTTCGAGTCCCGGTTCGGGCAGGGGCGCGCACGATGACCAGCCCGGCGCTTCCCGCATACGACGACCTGCCCGCGCTCGGCGACCTGGGGGTCCGACATTCGTGGGGGTTGCTGCCCGAGAATCTCGGCACTCTCGCGCTGATCGGACCCGAGCAGGTGCAACGCGCCGTTCGCACCGTCGTAGACGGTGAAAGCTACGCACTCAGTGAGCCGATGAGCACCTTCCCCACCCCGATGTTCGGTCGCGACGGTCTGCGGCACGAGATCGTCGAAGTAGGTCGAAACGAGCTCGAGGACGTGTTCGATCGTTGGAATCCGCAGGCGTACTCGCAGATCGACGGATTGGCGCATGTCCGTGCTCGTGAACACGGGTTCTACGGCGGCCACACCGACACCGGCGTTGCCCGGGACCGACTCGGGATGCATCACTGGGCCACCCGGGGGATCGTGGGTCGAGGAGTGCTGATCGATGTGGAGCGGACGCGTCGAGGATGCGGGACGGACGAAGGGCCGGGTTCGGGATCGGCCATCACCCACGAGGAACTCCGCCATGTCGCTGCCGAGCAGGGGGTGACCATCGAGCCCGGCGACATCGTACTCGTTCGAACCGGTTGGCTGGAGTGCTACCGCCAGGCCCCGGACTCGTTCCCCACCACCGCGTGGAACGGGCTGCACGCCGGTGAGCAGACCGCGCGGTTCCTCTGGGACAGCGGAATTGCCATGGTGGGCGCCGACAACCCGGCCGTCGAATGCGCGCCGGGCTCCCGGGAGGCGGGCTCCCTGCACCGCCGGTTGCTCCCCTCGCTGGGGATGTCACTTCTGGAACTCCTTCGCCTCGACGAGCTCGCCGCTGCATGCGCCGCCCGGGGGCGGTGGGAATTCCTGTTCACGGCGGCACCGGTGCCGGTGGAGGGCGCGGTGAGCTCACCGGCCAACGCACTCGCGGTGCTCTGACCCCCGGCGGACCCTGATTCAGCACGACTATCAAAATCAAACGTTTGGTGGAATACAATGACAACGGACACCCTCGACGTAGGTCGGGACATCGAAGCCTTCGCCGTCCGTGCGGAACGATGGCTCGCCGACGCGGTACCGGCGCGGTGGAAGAACGACCGCGGCTCGCTCACGAGCCACGAGATGGACGAGATCCGGCGCGAGTGGGATTTCATCCTGTGGAAAGGCGGCTATTCCGGCCTATCGATCCCCGTGGAATACGGCGGCCAGGGACTCGGACTCGCCGAAGAGATCCTCTTCCACGTCCTCGCGGGCACCGCGGCCGCACCCGACGGATTGGCCCGGGTGGGCAAGTCCCTGGTGACCCCCATGCTGATCAACAGCGGTACGGAAGCCCAACGCGCCGCTTATATTCCGTCGATAATGAACGGCACCGACGTCTGGTGCCAGGGATTCTCCGAACCACAAGCCGGTTCCGACATGGCCAATATCCAAACCCGGGCGCGGGCGGTCGACAGCGGGTATCTGCTGAACGGCACGAAGACCTGGACCTCCTTCGCGCAGCACGCCCGGCGGTGCTTCGTGCTGGCGCAGACGAAGCCGGACGCAGGCCGCTACCGGAACCTGTCGATGTTCCTGGTCGATATGGAGCAGGCCGGCGTGTCGATCAGCGACATCAAGCAGATGTCCGGCGCAGTCCACTTCGCCGAGACCCGTTTCGAGGACGTCTTCGTCTCCGAGGCTGACCGGGTCGGTGCCGACGGTGACGGCTGGCAGGTCGCGATGCGCGTGCTGGGCAACGAGCGCGGCGGCATCGAGACGGCTGCTCGCTACGTCGAGATCCGGTCGGATGTCGATGCGCTGCAATCGGTTCTCGGCGACGATCCGCGCTTCGCGGATCAGCTGCAGAAGCTCGACATCCGCACCGAACTGGTGCGGTGGCAGCTGGCCAAGATCGCTGACCTCGAGGAGGCAGGTGACGAGCACCGGCTCAACCGGGCAGGCGCCGTGCTCAAGCTGATGTGGAGCGAACTCTGGCAGGACGTCACCCGACTCGGCGTCACCAACGGCCCGCTTCGGCAGCATCAGCACTGGACCTATCAGTATTTCGAGGCCCGCGCGGTGACGATCTACGGCGGCTCGAGTGAGATCCAACGAAACATTCTGTCCGAGCGCGTACTCGGACTTCCGCGATGAGCAAGGTCAGGGACCAGAGATGACATACACGATGATGACGGCACCTTCGGAGATCGGTGAACTGGGTGCGCAAGGCATCCGGGACATGGTCCGGAAAGCGACCGCCCAGACACCCGTGGCGGTCTACGTCGAAGCCGCTGAACCGCCGGTCTCCTGGTCGGCCATCAGCGACGCCGGATGGGACGGCGTGGGCATCGTCGAAGACCAGGACGGCGCCACGGTGCGAGACCTGATCGAAATCGCGCGCGAGTGGGGTTTCGGGTGCATCCCCCAGCCCCTGGTCCCGAGCATCCTGGCCAAACGCCTGTCGCCGCTGGCGCGGACGGTCGCCGGTCCGGTCACGTTCGCGGTGCCACGGGGTGGAGAGTCCTTCATCCCGGGTGGAACGGTGCCCGGGGTCCTGATAGCGACGTCGCTCGATGGCGACGAGGCCGGCGACCTGGTCGCCGTCCCGACCGGCGAACCCGACGGTCTCGACCTGGTCGGTCGCGGTGTCCGAACCGCCGATGCGACAACACACTTCGGCCTCGACGCTACCCGCGAGATATCGCTGGTACTCACTGCGGAAGCACTCGGATGCGCCGAACGCCTGCTCGCGGAATCCATCTCCTACGTCCAACAACGCGAGCAGTTCGGCAGACCGGTCGGCTCGTTCCAGGCCGTCAAGCACAAACTCGCCGACGCGGCCATAGCCGTGGAAAGCGCGGAGACGGCACTCATCTGGGGGTCACAGCGCCCGGCGGACGCCCTGCGTACCGCAGCCTTCGCGGCAGACCGTTGCATCGACGTCGCCGAAATCGCGGTGCAGACACATGGCGGACTAGGGTTCACCTGGGAAGCGGGACTCCATTTCCCCTATCGCAGGATTCTCTCCGCCCAGCTCACCGCAACCTCCCTCACGACAGCGCAGGCGCCCGACCTCACCGCCTGACGACGACAACCTCCTGGTCGAAATCGTTGCGATACAACCGAATCAACACATTCCTGGCGCCGCCCTGCCGGCGCACGCCGGCGATGTGACAGCGAGCCACGGAGGTTGACGATATGGCTCGCGTCACATACCTTATTCAAACCACCGTTTGATGGAAAAGGAACGACCACGATGAACCCAACGAACAGCCCGAACGAGTACGACGTCGTCGTGGTCGGTGCGGGTTTCTCCGGCCTGTACGCAGCGCATCGACTGACGACGGCGGGGTACGAGGTGCACGGATTCGAATCGGGCGAGCACGTCGGCGGCGTTTGGAACTGGAACCGGTACCCAGGCGCCCGCACCGACTCGCTGCACGAGACCTACCAGTATTCGTTCGACAAGGACTTTGCGCTCCGCGCGCACTACACCGACATCCACCCGCTCCAGCCGGAGGTCCTGACCTACCTCAACACGTTCGCCGACGAGTACGGGGTACGGTCGCTCTTCTCCTTCGGCACCCGGGTCGAGTCCGCCGTCTACGACGCCGAGGCGAACCGCTGGCACTTCACGACCAGCACCGGAGAAGAAGCCACCGCAACGTATTTCGTCACCGGCCTCGGCCTCGTGTCGGCACCGTTGATCCCGAACACGCCGGGCTTCGACCAGTTCACCGGCCAGGTCGTGCACACCTCCCGGTGGCCCGAGGAGGGCGTCGATTTCGCCGGCAAGAAGGTCGCGGTCATCGGCACCGGCTCCAGCGGCGTCCAGGTCGCGCCGGCGATCGTCGATGAGGTCGCCGAACTGACCGTGTTCCAGCGCACCCCGAACTGGTGTCCCCCGACCGGGCACCGCGCGGTGACCGACGCCGACCGCGCCGCACTGAAAGACGACTTCGACGGCGTGTGGTCGAAGGTCCGCCAGCACGCGGCCGCGTGGCCCTGGGAACCCACCGGGCGCAGCCTGTTCGATGTGAGCGTCGAGGACCGCGAGGCGATTTTCGAGAAGTGCTGGCAGCGCGGCGGTTTCTCACTGTTGTTCGAGACGTTCGACGACGTCCTCGTGTCGAAGGAGGCCAACGACATCCTCTGCGACTTCGCGGCCCGCAAGGTGAGGCAGATCGTCGAAGACCCCGCGATCGCGGAGAAACTCGTCCCCGATCATCCCTATGGCGCCAAGCGGCCGCCGGCCTCAGATGGTTACCTCGAGATGTTCAATCGCGACAACGTCCGTCTGGTGGACGTCCGGGAGACACCCATCGAAAGCTACACAGAGAACGGAATCCGTACCAGCGCGGAGACCTTCGACTTCGACATCGTCGTGCTCGCGACCGGCTTCGACGCCGTGTCGGGCGCCTTCACCCGGATGGACATCCGTGGTCTCGGCGGCGAGAGCCTCGCCGACCGATGGAACACGGAGGGACCGAAGACGTTCATCGGACTCGCGGTTCACGGATTCCCGAACCTGTTGATGGTCGCCGGGCCGCAGAGCCCCTTCTCCAACCTCCCGCCGGGCGCTCAGGCTGCCGGGGACTGGATCGCCGATGCGATCGCCCACTTCCGGCGCGAGGGAATCGACGCTTTCCACCCGACGCTCGAGGCGCAGGAATCCTGGAACGACCACGTGCAGGAGGTCGCTCTCGCGGGTCTGACCGCATACGGTCGGGACGCGAACTCTTGGGCGGTGGGCGCGAACATCGAGGGCAAGCCGCGGGTTTACAGCGTCTACTACGCGGGCTTCAAGGAGTACGCGGACCGGTGCGATGCAGAGGCCGCGCAAAAATATCCCAATTTCGTGGCCCTGCGCGTCTCCGAAGCGGTGAGCTGACGTGAAGGGTTGGCAGCTGGTCCGCCCGGGCGCGCCACTGGAACTCGTCGAGAAGGCGGAGCCCCAACCACGGTCAGGGCAGGTCCTCGTCGAGGTCCGCGCCGCCGGAATCTGCCACAGCGACATCGGATTCCTCGACGGCTCGATCGCGTCAATGCTCGACCACATGCCGATCATCCTGGGTCACGAGGTCGCCGGAGTGATCAGCGCGGTGGGTCCCGGGGTGACCGACTTCGCGGTCGGCGACCGCGTGGGGATCGCCGGCCTGGGTCTCGACGCACCCGGCATCGTCGCCGATGGAGGATTCGGCGAGCGGGTCATCGGCAAGGTCGATCAGCTGGTGCGAATTCCCGACGGAGTCGATTTCGCGCAGGCGGCCGCGGGAACCGACGCCGGTCAGACAACCCGCCACGCCCTGCGCAAGGGCAAGGTCGAAGGTGGCTCCCGGGTGGGCATCGTCGGACTCGGCGGTCTGGGCATGACCGCTGCCCGGATCGCGGTGCTCCTGGGCGCCGAGGTCTACGCCGCCGAGCCCAATCGCGCGGTCTGGGACCGTGCCCGCCAGTCCGGCGTTCTCGACGTCGTCGACGACGTCCTCGAGCTGGCGCGGTTCGAGCTGGACACGATCATCGACCTGGCCGGATTCGGAAGCACGACTGCAGGAGCCATCGAGGTCGTCAACCCCGGAGGCACGGTCGTCCAGGTGGGTCTCGGTGTCACCGAGGCGACCATCAACACGTCGTCGCTGATCAGCAAGCAAGTCACCCTCATCGGCTCGCTGGGCGGGTCCTACGCGGACACCGAGGATGTCTACCGGCTCCTCGGCGAGGGCCATCTGGAGATGGCCGTCGACCGAATCGGGTTCGACGACATCCCGAGCGGACTCGATCGCCTCCATCGCGGCGAGGTGGTCGGTCGCCTGATCGCCGAGTACAGCTGACCGCGCGGCGGAAGGGATCACCATGACACTCGAAATGTCCTGTGCGCTGGCGACATCGATGTCGTCGCCGGAACACATCCGGGTCGCCGAGCATCTCGGCTACAAACGCGCGTATCTCTACGACTCACCGCCGCTGTACCCGGATGTCTGGATGCAGCTCGCGCGAGCGGCCGACGTGACCGAACAGATCATCATCGGCCCCTCGGGACTCATCCCGAGCAACCGCGGACTGATGACCAACGCATCGGCGATCTCGACGCTGGTCGGCCTGGTCGGACAGGATCGCGTGTCCGTGGCGGTCGGTACCGGAATGTCGGCGCGACTGGCCATGGGGAAGCGACCGATGAAGTGGTCGGATGTCGCAGCCTATGTCGTCGCGTTGCGGGCCCTGCTGCGGGGTGAGGTCACCACGTGGGAGGACCGGCCGGTCCGCATGCTCCACGATGACGGATTCGCCACCCTGCCCATCGAAGTCGAGATCCTGCTCGCCGTCTCGGGTCCGAAGGGCATCGCAGCGGCCCGAGAGGTCGGCGACGGGGTCTTTGGTGGGATGGAACCGGTGTCGGCACAGTTCGATCGGCAACCCTGTCTCGCCTTCGGCACCGTCCTCGACCCCGACGAGGAGCCGGGATCGCCGCGCGCCCTGGACGCGGCCGGTCATTTCGCCGCCGTCACCGCCCACTGGGGGATCGAGTTCGGCGGCTTGGACGAGAACTTCCGGGACGCGGAGGCCTGGCAAGCCGCGTACGCCGATGTGCCCGAAGGACAGTTGCATCTGGCCGTCCACAAGTCGCACCTGGTGTCGATCAACGACCGAGACCGGCCGTTCATCGACGGGCGGCGGCTGACCGAACTCCAGCTCGCGCTCGGTCCCGAGGGATGGTCCAACAAGCTACGCAGTCTCGAAGCGGCCGGTGCCACCGAGGTCGCCTACCAACCAGCAGGCGACATCGTCACCGAGCTGGAACGTTTCGCAAAGGCCTGGCCATGGTGAGACCGGATCCCACCACAGAGGCAGATAGGGAGCAGCAATGACCTCTTTCGACGACGCCGTCGTCCTCATCACCGGTGCCGCGCGCGGCCAGGGGCGCAATCACGCGGTCGAGTTCGCCCGCCGCGGAGCGCGCATCATCGCGATCGACGCATGCGCGCAGCTCGACACCGTGACCTATCCGATGTCGACTCCCGACGACCTCGACGAGACCGTGCGCCTCGTCGAGCAGGAAGGCGGGAAGATCGAGCCCTTCGTCGCCGATGTCCGTGATTACGAGCAGTTGGACGCTGCCATCACCACCGGGGTGCAGCGGCTGGGAGGCCTCGACATCGTCGTCGCCAATGCGGGCGTCGTCTCCGTCGCACCGACATTGCAGTTGGAGCCCCAGGCGTGGCGGGACGTCATCGACACAAATCTCAGCGGAGTCTGGTACACGGTCAAGGTGGCGGCTCCCCACATCATCGAGAGCCGGGACAACGGCGCGATCGTCGTCATCGGCTCGACCTCGAGTGTGAAAGCGGTCAACGGCCTCGCGCACTACACCGCCGCCAAGCACGGCCTCGTCGGCCTGACCGAGACCTTCGCCATCGAGTTCGCCGAGCACGGCATCCGCTCGAACCTGGTGCTGCCGACCAACACCGATACGCCGATGCTGGTCAACGACACCGTGTTGAAGCTCTTTCTGCCTCACATCGACAAGCCCACCCGCCAGGACGCCACGGCGGAGGGCTCGGGATTCCGCGCCGCCACCCAGCTCGGGGTCCCGTGGGTCGATCCGGCGGACATCACCGAAGCGGTGCTGTTCCTCGCCTCGTCGGCCGCTCGACACATCACAGGCATCACGCTTCCGGTGGATGCGGGTTACCTGCTCAAGTAGCCGGCGCGCCGACGCCGACCGGGTCCGCGACGACACCCACGCTCGCAGCCAGGTGACGTAGCCTGTCCCGGTGCTCCTCACCGCGGACAGCGTCGCCGGCACCGTGGTCGGTGTCGCCGCCCTGCTCGTCGTGATCGTCGCGACCGTTGTCGCCCAGCGTATTCCGGCCGTGGTGGTGGCCGCACCGGTCGCCGCGTTACTCATCGCGCTCGGTCTCGCCGACCTCCAGGACGCCGCCGACGAGATCACCACGATGGCGCCGACCATCGGCTTCCTGGCCGCGATGCTGGTGGTCGCCGACGCCTGTGCCCGCGCCGGCGTCTTCACCTGGATCGGATCGCTCCTGGCCCGATGGAGCAGGGCCTCGCCACATCGACTGCTGCGCATCGTCTTCCTCGCGGCCGCGGCGACCACCGCGGTCCTCAGCCTCGACACCACGATCGTCCTGCTGACCCCGGTGGCCGTCGCCACCGCACGGCGGATCGGCGCGCGGGTGACACCGGTGGCGTTCGCCAACGCCCACCTGGCCAACACCGCATCGACCCTCATGCCGGTGTCCAACCTGACCAACCTCCTGGCGTTCTCCGCGACCGGGCTGAGCTTCCTCGGTTTCACCGGCGTGATGCTGGCACCCTGGGTCGCCGCGATCGTCGTCGAATACCTGATCTTCCGCCTGTACTTCGCCGATTCGCTCGCGCGCACGGCGCCCGCCTCCGGTTCGGACTCCGGCGAGAACACCGCGGTCGAGGATCCACCCCGCCCCACCCTGATGCTCGCGATGCTCGGGCTGCTCCTGGTCGCCTTCGTCGTGACCGAACCGCTGGGCGTCCCCCTGGCCGCGGTGGCCGGCGTGGGCGCGGTCGCGTTCACCGTGCCGCGGCTGCTCGACGCCCCGCTACCCACCCTGCGGGACACGCTGATCGCGTTGAACATCCCCTTCCTCGGGTTCGTCGCCGTGCTCGGTGTCGTCATCCTCCCGGTCCGAACCGGCCCGATCGGCGACTGGATCGGCGGGTTGATCCCCGGCGAGTCCACACTCCTCGCGCTGCTGGCGGTCGCCGCGCTGGCCGCGGTCCTGGCCAACCTGGTCAACAACCTGCCGGCGACCCTGCTCCTCATCCCGCTCGTCGCGCACGACCCGGGCTTGGTTCTCGCGATGCTCCTCGGGGTCAACCTCGGCCCCAACCTCGCCTACTTCGGGTCGCTGGCCAACCTGCTGTGGCGCGACATCATGCATCGCGACGGTTCCGGTGGGTGCACGGGCGCCCCGACCTCCCGCGAGTACCTCCGCCTCGGCGCACTCACCGTCCCGGCGACGCTCGTCGTCGCGGTGGTCGCCCTCTGGGCGGTGCTGCGGTTCACCTGACGACGGCCCGTGGAGTCACCCGTTCTACGCGCCGGTCGTGACTCGCAGGCGTGGGTGGGTGAAGGCGAAGACGGCGATGAGCAGGGTCGTGACCGTCGCGGCTACCAGCGGCGCTTGTTGGGAAGTCTCGTACAGAGCGGTCGCCGCCGCCGGCGCCACGATGAAGGTGAGGGCGTTCGTGGCGGCGACGAGTCCGGCGACACTGCCCTGCTCGTCGGCGGTGACAGCGAGCGACGCCCCGGCGGTGTACCCCGGCGCAGCCATGCCGAGGCCGACGCCGATGAGGAAGATCGCGACCAGCAGGCCGAGAGCTCCCCAGTCCGGGACCAGCAGACAGAAGCCGCCGAGCGCGATGAGCGCACCGACACGGATGTATCGCACCGGGGACCAGTGCAGTCGCGGTACCGCGATCCCCTGACTGATCACGAGGCCGACGCCGGCGATCAGCAGGGCGATCCCGGTGATGAGGGTGGCCTGCTCGGTGTCGAGCGCGAGGCGGTCCTGGACCAGGAAGCCGACGAGGATCTGGATGAACCCCAGCGCCGTGAACAGCCCGAAGGAAATCAAGAGGAAAGGCCACACCCGCTGATCGGTGAACGACACCCGGCGCGGAGCAACCGTCTCCTCGGCCGGTTCGGCTGGACGCAGCGCGATGACGATCACGAGCAGGGTTGCGGCGAGCATCACGGGCACGGCCCACAGCGGCACCAGGGTCGACACACCTCCCAACAGCCCGCCCGCCGCAGCGCCGACGATCATGGAGGTGCCGGTGGCGGCGCCGATCGCGGCCACGCCTCGTACGCGCTCGTCGACGGTGGGCGTGACCGAGGCGATGTAGGCCTGAGCGGTGGGGATCACCGCCGCCTCGGACAGGCCGAACCACACGCCCCGGACCAGCAGCATCACCACGAAAACGGCACCGGCCGACAGGGCGCCCTCGACGCCTGCCTGTGCGGCCGCGGCGAACACGACCATCGCGCACGTCCCGCTGGCGACCGTGGCCGTCAGGATGCGTTTGGGGCCGACCCGCTGAGACAGCCGACCCCAGATGGGACCGGCCACCGCGATACATGCCGCCGCAGTGGACACCACGAGCCCGACCTGCCACTCCGCGATTCCGATCTCACGTGACAGTGGCGCGATCAACGGGGTCATGACCATCATGGCGGTGTATGTCAGGAACACCGTCGCGACCACCAGACGAACCTGCCGCCGCCTCGCCGCCTGGGATGTTCCGTGCACTGCTGACGGGGCGGTGGTCACGCGTCGCCTTTCGCTGGGGAGGCGGTCCGGCGGTGGTGGGCGGGGCCCGCATCCTCGACGTGAGGGGGGTACGGATGGGTTGCGTTCATACTCGTGTCCTCCGTATGTCGTTCTGCCACAGCGCATGTCGACGCCACGGTTGGCTTGCCTGCTGGTATCCGCGGTAGCGGGTGCGGCCGTGGTGTCCGCTGCTCAGCCCCGCGGGCGCTCCACGTCGACGACCACCTCTTCCCGCGGGCGCGCCACCCAATGTAACTTAGGCTTACCTAATTATCGACAGCGGGCTGATGCCGATGCGCGCGCGGGGCGACCGGGACGCACACGGATGGCAGGTCCTCGATCCGGTTCCTACCATGACCACATGCTCACCGCGCTCGTGTCCTTCGTCGTCACCGCGACGCTGATCGTGCTGCTGCCGGGTCCGGACACGCTGGTGGTTCTGCGCGGAGTGGTACGCGGAGGACGCGGAGAGGCGATGCGCACCGCCGCCGGGGTCGTGTGCGGGCTGATGGTCTGGGTCACCGCGGCCGTGCTCGGCCTGTCGGCGCTGCTGCAGGCCAGCCAGACCGGCTACGAGATCCTCAAGATCATCGGAGCCTGCTACCTCGTGTGGATGGGTATCAGCTCGGTCCGCGCGTTGCTGCGGGCCGCACCCGACCTCGCGGCCGCTCAGGAGGCCGCCGCGCCACCGGCCGACCGAAGGGACGGGCTGCTGTTCTCGGGCTTCACCGCCGGATTGCTCACCAACATGCTCAACCCGAAGATCGGCATCCTGTTCATCAGTCTCCTGCCCGGCTTCGTGCCGGACGGGTACTCGACGGGATGGACGACCCTCGGGCTGGGGGCCACCTACATCGCCCTCACCGCGGCGTACTTCACCGGGCTGGTGGGCGCGGCCGGCCGCATCGCGGGATGGCTCCAGAGCGCACGAATCCGCCGTCGCGTCGAAGCGATCGGCGGAGTCGCGTTGATCGGGCTCGGAGTGCGCCTCGCACTCGAGAGCTGATCAGACCGCGGCGGTCTCGTGTGCCGCCGCCGCGGCCTTGGCCCAGCGATAGTCGGCCTTGCCTGCCGGGGTCCGCTTGACCTCGTCGACGAAGACGACGGTGCGCGGAACCTTGTAGCGGGCCAGGCTCTCCCGGCAGTGGTCCTGGATCTCCTCGAGCGACGGCTCGTCGGACCCCTCGGCGACGGCGATGACCGCGGCGACGCGCTGCCCGTACTTCTCGTCGGGAACCGGGACCACCAGCGCGTCGGCGATCGCGGGGTGCCCGTGCAGCGCGGCCTCGACCTCCTCGGCGTAGACCTTCTCACCACCGGTGTTGATGCACTGGGAGCCACGTCCGAGAAAGACGATCGACCCGTCGGCCTCCACCGTGCCCATGTCGCCCAGGATCGAGATCCGGGTTCCGTCGGCCAGCGTCGGGAACGTCTTCGCCGTCTTCTCCTCGTCCTTGTAATAGCCGAGCGGGACGTTGCCGATGCGCGCGATGTAGCCGACCTCCCCCGACCCGGGCTCGATCTTGTTGTGCCGCTCGTCCACCACCATCATCCGGTCGGTCGGCGGGACCTTCAGGTTCCCGTTCTCGTCCATCATGATCTCGCCGTCGTTCCCCGACTCCGACGCCCCGAAGTTGTCGCGCAGCACCAGATCCGGCTTCACCGCGAGCATGCGGTCACGCACGTGCTGGGACCAGATCGCACCGCCGGAGGTGATCGAGAACATCGACGACAGGTCGACGGCGTCCTTGCGCTTCTCGAGCTCCTCGACGAGGGGCATGCCCATGGCGTCCCCGACGATGAGGACGATGTTCACCTTCTCCTTCTCGATCTCGGTGACGATGGCCTCGGGATCGAAATCCCGCTGGATGACCAGGCGTCCGCCGAGGGTGAAGAACGTGAAGAGCGAGTACGACGCCGCGCCGTGCATGAGCGGGGCCGCGAGCAGGAACGCGATGGGCGGGAAATCCTTGACCGCCGTGCCGATCTCCTCCAGATCCCGGCGGGCCTCTCCGTACGGGTTCCCGCCGGAGAGCGGCTTGCGGAAGAAGTCGTCGTGCTGCCACATGACGCCCTTCGGGTACCCCGTGGTGCCGCCGGTGTAGAGCAGGTACAGCTCCTCGCCGTTGCGCGGCTCGAAGTCCCGGCCGTCCGGTGTGGATTCCGCATCGGCGAAGGACACGATCTCGACGACGCGACCTTCGGGCAGGTCGGCAGCTGCCGCACGCAGTTCCTCGACGACGTCACCGATGACGAAGACCGTACGCACGGTGGGCGTCTCGGCGAGAAGTGCCGCCACACTGCGCTGATGCTCGGGCAGTTCGACGATGATCGCGCGGGAGTCGGAGTTGTCGAAGATGTACTGCAGTTCGGCGTTGGTGTAGCGGTAGTTCACGTTGACCGGAACGGCACGGACCTTCAGCAGCCCCAGCAGGCTCGTCACGTGCTCGACGCTGTTCTTCAGGAACAGGGCGACGTTGTCGAACGCGCCGATCCCCGCGCCGGCGAACAGATGTGCCACCTGGTTGGAGAGGGTGTCGAGTTCGGCGTAGCTGATCTGGCGACCCTGGTAGCTGAGCGCGATCCGCTCGGGCACCGAGTCGGCCACGGTCTCGAAGACATCGGCGAGGTTGAACTTCATCGTGCGCGCTCCTTGGTCATACGGAGTGGGTGGATCGAGTGGAAGAGCATCGGATGTCGCGGCGTCATGCGGTCAGCACCAATCCGCTTGTGGGAACACCGGTCCCCGCGGTCACGACGACCTTCTCGGCGCCGCCGACCTGGTTGACCGAGGTCCCGCGGATCTGTCGGACCCCTTCGGCGATCCCGTTCATCCCGTGGATGTAGGCCTCGCCCAGCTGGCCACCGTGCGTGTTCAGCGGCAGCCGGCCACCGACCTCGAGGGCTCCCGGTTCCCGGACGAAGTCCTTGGCCTCGCCCCGCCCGCAGAATCCGAGTTCCTCGAGCTGCAGGAGTGTGTACGGCGTGAAGTGGTCGTAGAGGATCGCCATGTCCATGTCGTCGGGACGCAGGCCCGACTGCGACCAGAGCTGACGGCCGACGAGACCCATCTCCGGCAGACCCGCCAGCTCCTGCCGGTAATAGCTGGTCATGATGTATTGGTCGGCGGCACTACCGGCCGCGGCGGCCGCGATCACGGCGGGCTTGTGCGGAAGGTCCTTTGCACGTTCGGCCGACACGATGACCAGTGCGACACCGCCGTCGGATTCCTGGCAGCAGTCGAGCAGATGCAACGGCTCGGCGATGTAGCGCGAGTTCTGGTGATCTTCCAGGGTGATCGGCTTGTCATAGAAGAACGCGTCCGGGTTCACCGCCGCGTGCTTGCGGTCCACGACGGCGATACGACCGAAATCCTCACTGGTGGCCCCGAAGTCGTGCATGTAGCGCTGGGCGATCATCGCGACGAACGCGGCGGGGGTGGACAGTCCGTGCGGATAGGTGAAGGCGTTCTCGGTACCTGAGGAGTTCTCCTGGTTCGCCACCGCCGAATTCACCTGTCCGAAGCGCAATCCGGACCGCTCATTGAAGGCACGGTAGGCCACCACGACATCGGCGACGCCCGTGGCAACCGCCATCGCGGCCTGCTGGACCGTGGCACACGCCGCACCTCCGCCGTAGTGGATCCGCGAGAAGTACGTCAGGTCTCCGATACCCACGGCCCGGGCGACCGAGATCTCGCTGTTGGTGTCCATCGTGAACGTGACGAGACCGTCGACGTCGGCGGGTGTGAGGCCGGCGTCGGCGATCGCCGCCGACACCGCCTCCGCGGCGAGCCGCAGCTCGCTGCGTCCGGAATCCTTGGAGAACTCGGTGGCACCGATCCCGGCGATCGCGGCCTGCCCGGACAGCGACCCCATCAGACGTCCTCCCCTCGGCTCGTGGAGGCAGCCGCATCGTCGACGCTCAGCGTGACCGTCGAGATCACGTGCTTGCCGAGCGAATTGGTCCCGGTCACGGCGACCGTGATCACTCCGGCATCGACCTCGGTGACCTCGCCGGTGAAGGTGACGGTGTCATAGGCATACCAGGGGACGCCGAGTTTCAGTGCGATGGAACGGATTCTGGCAGACGGACCGGCCCAGTCGGTGACGAACCGCTCCACCAGCCCGGTGTCGGTGAGGATGTTGACGAAGATGTCCTTGGACCCCTTCGCCTGCGCGAGGTCGCGATCGTGGTGCACGTCCTGGAAATCGCGCGTGGCCAGCGCGGTCGCCACCACGAACGTGGGTGTTGCCTCGATCGTCAACGGCGGCAGCGTCGTTCCGACGGCCGCGGGGTGTGCGGCAACGCTCGTCATGCGGATTCCCCTTCCGTGGTCGTGGCCGGTTCCCACGCGTGCAGGGTCCACGCAGCGGTCCCGGCCGCCTCGTCGGCCGGGAAGGCCAGATAGGTTGCGCGCACGCGCATGCCGATCGACACGTCGTCCGGCTCCACGCCCCGGAGTTCGCCGAGCATCCGAACCCCCTCGTCGAGTTCGACGAGCGCCACCACGAACGGCAACCGGCGGCCGGGCACCTGCGGCGCGCGGTGGACGACGTAGCTGTAGACGACGCCGGTACCGGCCGCGACCACATAATCCGTCGGCGGCACGGTTCCGTCGGCCTCGCGCGGTTTCCATGTCGCCGGCACCGGCGGGTGCCGCAGTGCGCCGTCGCCGTCCCGTTGGATGCGCAGTTCGTGCGCGGCCACCCCCTCCCAGAAGAAGGCGGTGTCCCGGGACGCGCTGGGTCTGAGCAGCCGCGCCGGGTCCAGGTCGTCGGGTGTCGCGGCCGCCGGCACCTGCTCGGGCGTGGCCTTCTGTGCAGCGGGTCGGAACTTCAGGATGCGGAAACGCATCTCGGCGACGACCTCGCGCTCCCCGGTCTCACCTCCGACCGACCAGACGTTCCGGGTGGTGAAGAACCAGCCCTCGCCGAGGGCGGTGTTCTTCGGCCCCACCACCTCGACGAGTTCGGCCGACAGCGCGACCTCTTCGCCCGGCCGGGTGTAGCGGTGGTAGACGGTGTCGCAGTTGGTCGCCACCACCGAGGTGAAGCCGGCCTCATCGAAGAGTTCGCTCGCGCGACCCAGCGGGTCGTCGGCCGTCCGCACCCCGTGCAGGCCCCGCATCGTCCACACCTGTGCCATCGCGGGCGGCGCAACGATGCCGGGGTGCCCGGCGTCCCGGGCGACGTCGGCATCGGTGTAGACGGGGTTCGTGTCCCCCATCGCCTCGACCCAGTTGTTGATCATGGGCTGGTTGATCGGGTCCCGGCCGGCGACCGGCGAGCTCGGTCCGGCGTCGATGATCTCCTGCGCGGCGGCTCGGATCGCCTCGTCTCCGACGACGCCGTCGCGGGCGAGTTCGGGCGCGCTCACCGCTTGGCCCGCGGTAGTCCGAGACCGGCGGTCGCGATCATGTCGCGCATGACCTCGTTGACCCCGCCGCCGAACGTGATGACCACGTGCCGCTTCTGCTGCACGTCGAGCCAGTTCACCAGCGCCGCGGTCTCGGGATCGGTGAAATCGCCGTAGCGACCCACGATCTCGTCGACCATCCGGCAGACGGTCTGGATGCGCTCGGTCGAGAACACCTTGGTCGCAGCCGCGTCGGCCATCGAGATGGCCTCACCGGTCGCGGCCACCTGCCAGTTGAGCAACTCGTTGATTCGTCCGTAGGCGTCGATGGTGGCGAGCGCGCGGCGGACGTCCGGATGCTTGGCGATGACCGTTCCGTCGGGACCCGGTCGCTGCGCCCAGGCACGCACCCGCGCCGCGAGGCCGTCGATGCGGCCGGCGGGACCGAGCATGACGCGCTCGTGATTGAGCTGCGTCGTGATCAGTTTCCAGCCGCCGCCCTCCTCACCGACGCGCATCGACACCGGCACCCGAACATCTTGGTAGTAGGTGGCATTCACGTGGTGGGCGCCGTCGGCGGTGATGATCGGCGTCCAGGTGAAACCGGGGTCGGTGGTGTCTACGATGAGGATCGAGATGCCCTTGTGCTTGGGTGCATCCCGGTCGGTCCGCACGGCGAGCCAGATGTAGTCGGCGTCGTGACCGCCCGTGGTGAAGATCTTCTGCCCGTTGACCACGTAGTGGTCGCCGTCGCGGACCGCGGTGGTGGTCAGCGAGGCCAGATCGGTGCCGGCCTCGGGCTCGGTGTAACCGATCGCGAAATGCACGTCGCCGGCAAGGATCGCGGGCAGGAACTTCTGCTTCTGCTCCTCGGTGCCGTGGACCTGAAGCGTCGGCCCGACGGTCTGCAGCGTCACCGACGGCAGTGGGACGTCGGCGCGCACGGCCTCGTTGGTGAAGATCTGCTGTTCGATCTCACCGAAGCCCTTGCCGCCGAACTCCTTCGGCCAACCGACTCCCAGCCAGCCGTCGTCACCCATCCGCTTGATGACCTTGCGATAGGTCGGTCCGTGGCGTTCGGTGAGCATCACCGCCGCCTCGTCGGGGGTGACCAGGTCGGCGAAGTACTCGCGCAGTTCGGCGCGCAGCGCGCGCTGTTCCGGGGTGAGATCAATGAACATCGGGCACCTCTGCGATACGGGTGTCGTCGGCGGGGACGTCGGTGATGTCGGCGAGTTCGTCGAGCCGCACGTGTGCACCGCCCACCAGCCGCGCCAGATCCTTGGTGAGCGAGAAGTAACGATGGAGCGGATAGGTGATGTCGACGCCGATCCCGCCGTGCAGGTGGGTCATCGTCCGGGTGGTCGGCGGGATCTCCTCGGCCAGCCAGTAGGCGGCGATCGCGAGATCGGTCGACGCGTCGAGTCCTTCGGAGAGTCGCCAGGCCGCGGCGGTGGTCGCCAGTTCCATCGACCGCCCGACGACGTAGATGTCGGCCAGTTGCTGGCCCACCGCCTGGAACAGGGCGATCGGCTTGCCGAACTGTTCGCGGGTGGAGACGTGATCGGCGGTCAGGCGGGTGGCGCCGGCGACCAGGCCGTCCGCGTAGGCGCACAGCGCGAGGCGATACCGGTCGCGGAGGATCGCGAGATCGCGAACCACGATGTCGGCGTCGTCGACGGCTACGTCGTCGAAGGTCACCGTGTACTCGCCCCAGCCGCTCGAGGTCGGCGTACGCGTGACGGCGACCCCGTCGGCGTCCGGCGACACGGCCACGACGCCCACGTCGGCGGCCACGAGGAACAGCGAGGCACCGTCGGCGTGCAGCACGCCGACCTTCGTCCCGGTGAGCCGCCCGTCGCGGACGGAGGTCCGCGGGGTGGCGGTCAGGGCGTCGCCGTGCTCGCCGATCGCGACCGAGACCCAGCTTCCACCGGTGAGCGAGCCCCCGAACCGCGACCACACCGATCCCTCGCCCGTCTGGGCGTCGGCCTTCGCGAACACGAGCGCCGCGGTCAGCGAACCGAGAGCGGGCGTCACGGCCGCAGCGCGTCCCATCCGGCGGAACAACGGGAGCAGACCCGATTCGTCGACGTCGTCACCGTCGAGTGCGGCCGGCAGCGGCAGCGCGAGCAGTCCGGCGTCGACGAGCGCCTGCCAGCCGTCGGCCTCGAACCCGCCTCGGGTCGTACCCGTGCCGTCGGAATCGCGACCACCGAACGTCGACTCCCAGTCGGGCTGTCGTCGTGCGAACACGTCCTCGGCGACGTCGCGAACCGCGATCGCCGTGCCGTCCAGGGCAAAGTCCACCCTGTGCCTCCCTCACCATGAACCCGTCAAGAACTAGAACCTGTTCTAGTTGTATCAGAGTCCGCGCGCGAGGGTGTCGGAATCGGCGCTTATCTGCGGTTTCGGGACTTTCGGGGGCAGTCAGGCCCGGGGCAAACCGAGAATGCGTTCCGCCGCTGCCGTGCGCAGGATCTGAGTCGTCCCACCCGCGATGGACAGGCAGCGGTTCTGCAGGACCGCGTCGGACGCCTCGGACGCCGCCAGACCGGCCGCCCCCAGGAGCCGCAACGCCAGATCGGGCACCGACTGCCGGTGTTCGACGCCGATCAGTTTGCGCACACTCGACAGCGCGCCGGGGTCGAGCCCGGCCAGCTGCCTCGTCGCCGCACGAGCGTCGAGAACCCGGCCGACATGCGCGTCGGCGAGCTGGGCGCCGAGCGCACCGAGCTCCTCGGCGGTCAGCTCCCGCTCCATCGATCGCACCTGCGACAGCAGCGACTCCATCTCCTTGCCGAGACCGGTCCCGCCCATCGCCACCCGCTCGTTCGCGAGCGTGGTCCGGGCCAGCCGCCAGCCGCCATTCACCTCGCCGACGACACAGTCATCGGGTACGACGACGCCGTCGAGGAAGACCTCGTTGAAGTTGGCTCGCCCGGAGAGCTCACGCAGCGGACGGATGTCGATGCCGGGCGAACCCATGTCGACGAGGAAGTACGTGATGCCCTTGTTCTTCGGCGCCTCGGGATCGGTGCGCGCGAGACAGATCGCCCTCTGCGCGTTGTGGGCCTGCGAAGTCCAGATCTTCTGGCCGTCCAGCCGCCAGCCGCCGTCCACCCGCACCGCTCGCGTCCGCAACGCGGCCAGGTCCGAGCCCGCCTCGGGCTCGGAGAACAGCTGGCACCACACCAGGTCGCCGGCGAGCGTCGGCGCGACGAACCGTTCGCGCTGCGCATCCGTACCGTGCTCCAGGATCGTCGGGATCGCCCACGCGCCGATCACCAGATCGGGTCGCTCGATCCCGGCCGACTCGAGTTCGGTGTCGATCAGCAACTGCAGCGCCGCATCCGCACCCAGGCCGTGCGGTGCCGGCCAGTGCGGGGTCAGGTACCCGGTCTCGGCGAGGAGCCGGCGGCGATCACCCGGATCGGCATCGGCGATCGCCGCGACGGTCGCCCGGACCTCGTCGCGGCGGTCCTCGACCTGCGAGAGGTCGAGGCGGAAACGTCGTCGCGTCCCCGCGAGTCCGAGTCCGGCGAGGGCCGCGGCGTGCGCCGAGGCGTTCGCCAACGCCGCCTGTGCGGCGAGCGCCGCCCGGAGATAGAGGTGTGCGTCGTGCTCGAAGGTGAAGCCGATGCCGCCGAGGACCTGCACGCAGTCCTTGGTGTTGGCGACCGGGTCGCGGGCCACCACGACGTCGGCGGCCAGCCTGCTGATCTCGAGTTGCTCACGCGCGGTGTCGAGTTCGTCTGCGGACCCGCCCGTCTCCGCCCCTCCCGAGGCGGCCGCGAGTACGTC
Source organism: Gordonia sp. G4 (assembly GCF_057770005.1). Lineage (NCBI taxonomy): Bacteria > Bacillati > Actinomycetota > Actinomycetes > Mycobacteriales > Gordoniaceae > Gordonia > Gordonia sp. G4. The sequence continues at coordinate 2,461,802 of NZ_CM173442.1, read as the reverse complement.
GTCGACCGCCCGGGCGACGTCCCACGCGACCGCGGTGACCCGTTCGCTGCGGCACAACATCTCTGCACAGATGTGCTTGATCGCCTGGAAGGAACCGATCGGCACACCGAACTGGGTGCGGACCTTCGCGTAGTCGACGGCGGTGTCGAGCGCCCAGCGGGTGACACCGCTCTGATACGCGGCGAGTGTCGCCGACAGCAGTCCGGCGACGAACGTCCCGTCCCGGAGTTCGATCAGGTCGTCGACCACGATCTCGGACACGCGGACGCGGCTGACCGACGCGGTGCCGTCGAGCGGGGTCTGCGGCGCGACGTCGGCGACACCGGCACCCGGTGGGACGATCCACCAGGACCGCTCCCGATCCGCAGTGCCGAACTCGACCAGAACGGCGCACCCGTCGACGTAACCGCCGACGAGTCCGAGGTCGATCTCGCCGTCGGACAGTTCGAGGGCCACCCCGGCATAGCCGGCAGCGGGCGTCACCACCGGCACCGATCCGGTCAGCAGGTCCGGCAACAGCGCGGCGCCACGGTCGGCGTCCCTCTCGTGCGAACCGCCGCGGAGAACCGCCAGCGCGATCGCCGCCGTCACCGTCGGACCGAGCGGGCCGGGGACGAGGTCGACCCCGCACTGTTCGAGCATGGCGGCCACGTCCAGGAAGCTCGCACCGAGGCCGTCGGACGCCTCCGGAACCGCGGCGGCGAACACGCCCAGATCGGCGATCTGGGAAAGTAGTTGCGTCCACTGGTCGCGGGGCTTGTCGATGTCGGAACGGACGATGTCGGTCACACTGGTGGAGCGCGCCCAGGACGCGATGCTGTCACGCACCGCGATCTGCTCGGAAGACGTGGCGATTGTCACTGGCAATCCCTGTATGTCGAGTTGTGACGAATAATTAGAACCTGTTCTAATATGCCATGGGTGTACTCGGATCGGGTAGCCACCCGCGATCCACCCGCCAGAGACGTTTTTGACACGTGAGGATGTTCGAGAGCACATGGCCCGTTCTGCACCCGGCAACGCCGCGGTCGACGCTCCCAACGGGGCTGCGGCGTCCGCCGCTTCGCCCGAAGCCGGCTCCACCGCGCAGCGCGAACGCCGCCGCCGCATCCTCGACGCCACCCTCGCGCTGGCGTCCAAGGGCGGGTACGACGCCGTGCAGATGCGCACTGTCGCCGACAAGGCCGATGTGGCCGTCGGCACGCTGTATCGCTACTTCCCGTCGAAGGTCCACCTGCTCGTCACCGCCCTGGCCCGGGAGTTCGAGCGCGTCGAGTCCAAGGTCGATCGTTCGCAGTTGCGGGGCGACACCGCGATCGACCGCCTCCGCCACGTCCTGGACATGATCACGTTCGCCATGCAGCGCGATCCCCTCCTGACCGAGGCCATGACGCGCGCGTTCATGTTCGCCGACGCGTCCGCGACCGCCGAGGTCGACCAGGTGGCCGGGATCATCGACCGGCTCCTCGCCGGCGCCATCGTCGACGACGGCGAACCCACCGAAGAAGACCTGGCGATCGCTCGCGTCCTCTCCGATGTGTGGATGTCGAACCTGGTGCAGTGGCTCACCCGTCGCGCATCGGCGACCGATGTCACCAACCGACTCGAGCTGACCGTCCGGCTCCTGCTCAAAGACCGCGCCAAGTAGCAACCCGGAGTTCCCCACGGCCCGACGACGTCACAACTGGGTGACGACGGATCGCCTCGGTTGGGACCACCCACTCAACTCGGCTACCTTTGTTACGTCTGAGAATTTTGTTAACAGAAGGGGCTAGAGGTGCGATCCTCCTGGTTGCGACGACTGTGCGTCGCCGGCTGTGCCGTGGCGGTCGCGACCGCCGGATGGGCCCCGGCCGCGCTGGCCGAACCCACCCCCGACCCCGATCGCGCCCGCATCGACACCGTGGTCCACGACTCGGCCCAGCAGTCGACTCTCATCGTGTACTCGGCGGCGATGCGCAAGCTCATCCCCGTCAACGTCCTGCGCCCCAAGGACACCACCAAGTCGCGCCCCACGCTCTACCTGCTCAACGGCGCCGGTGGCGGCGAGGACTCGGCGACCTGGGCGGCCAAGACCCAGTACGCGAAGTTCTTCTCCGACAAGGACGTCAACGTCGTGACGCCGATCGGCGGCGCATTCTCGTATTACACCGACTGGCAGCAGGACGATCCGGTGCTCGGCCGCAACAAGTGGTCGACGTTCCTCACCAAGGAGCTCCCGCCGTTGGTGGACAAGGAATTCGACACCACCAAGGTCAACGCGATCGCCGGGATCTCGATGGCCGGCACGTCGGTGCTCAACCTCGCGATCGCCGCACCCAAGCTCTATCGGTCGGCCGCCGCCTACAGCGGATGCGCCCGCACCAGTGATCCGGTGGGACAGGCCTACATCCGGATGGTCGTCGCCGACCGCGGGCAGGGCAATCTGACCAACATGTGGGGACCGGTCAACTCGGCCGGCTGGCGGGACAACGACCCGTACATCCACGCGGACAAGCTGCGCGGCACCAAGGTCTACATGACCAGCGGGACCGGGATGCCCGGCCAGTTCGACCGGCTCGAGGCACCGCTGGTCGCGGGCGATCCGCTGACGCTGGCCAACCAGATGGTCATCGGCGGCATCATCGAGGCCGCGGTCAACGAGTGCACCAAGCAGATGGTCTCGCGCATGCGGGCGCTCAAGGTGCCGCACGAGGTCACCTTCCGGCCGAGCGGCACCCATTCCTGGGGTTACTGGGAACGCGACCTCGAGACCACCTGGCCGAAGATCGCGGCAGACCTGAGGTGAGCGACGCATCGGACCGCTTGTGGGCCGATGACCTGTCCGTGGGCCAGATCTTCGAATTCGGCACGCATTTCGTCAGCGAGGACGAACTCCTCGACTTCGCTCGCGCGTGGGATCCGCAGGATTTCCACACCGACCCCGATGTCGCCGGACGGGGCCCCTACGGAGGACTGATCGCCAGTGGGCTGCACACGATGTCGATCTACCAGAAGCTCAATGTCACCGGCGTGCTGAACAACTGGCGGGTGATCGCCGGCAAGCGACTCGGCGACGTGGAATTCCTGCGTCCGGTGCGTCCCGGCGACACCCTCACCGGCTCGACCGTCATCGACGCGATCGAGTTCGACGACCGCGACCGCGCTCTGGTCACCTCGTCGGCGGAGCTGCGCAACGACGAGGGCAAACCGGTGATGCGCACCGTCGTCGAGGCCTATGTGCACGCCCGGCCGGGTCGCGCGCACACCTGACGTCTGCTCGGTTCACCACCGCGGTCACCGGTGCGAGGCGAACCGCCCCGGTCGTCCCGCCGGCCCCGCCCGGAGGTGCCCCGCCGGGCGGATCTCGCGGCGCGCCTACGATGGTCGTCGATGACCGACGACCGTGTTCCCGAGATCGCAGACCTATCGCGGGACCGTGAACCGGGCGGTCGTCGCCCCGACGAGCCCGACCGGACCAGCATGTTCGCGTCGTTGCGCATCCCCAACTATCGCCTCTTCTACGCGGGGATGGCCGTCTCGATGACGGGTTCGTGGATGCAGGCCACAGCGCAGGCGTGGCTCGTCCTGACGCTGAGCGGATCGGCGTCCGTCCTGGGTCTCATCGTCGCCCTCCAGGCGCTACCCGTCCTGCTCATCGGTCCGTACGCCGGGGTCATCGCCGACCGGGTCGACCGGCGCCGGTTGCTCATCGTCCTGCAGTCGATGATGGGGTTGCTGGCCGCGGTGCTCGCTGCCATCACCCTCACCGGGGCGGTGCAGGTCTGGCACGTGGGCGTACTGGCGGTGATGCTCGGGCTCGGGCACGCCTTCGAACAGCCGGCGCGACAGGCGTTCATCCACCAGATCGTCGGCAAGGACCTGATCCGCAACGCGGTCACACTCAACTCGGTGATGGTGAACGCCGCCCGCGCGGTGGGTCCGGCGGTCGCCGGTGTGGTCCTCGGCCTCGTCGGATCCGGTGCGTGCTTCGCGGTCAACGCCGTCAGCTTCGTCGCCGTGGTCGCCTCACTCCTCGCGCTCGACTCGTCGAAGATCACCACGGAGACACCGATTCCGCGTGCCAAAGGCCAGTTGCGCGAAGGTCTCCGCTACGTCCGGGGCAGCCCGGCGCTATGGATCCCGCTGGCCACGATGGCGCTCGTCGGCACCCTGACCTATAACTTCCCGGTCACCCTGCCGGCCGCCGCGGACTTCGTGTTCGACGGCGGGCCGGAAGCCCTCGGTTTCATGACGTCGGCGATGGGGGTGGGCGCAGTCGTCGGCGGACTCGTGGTCGCGGCCCGCGGGAGCACCGGCCTGCGCCCACTCACGCTGGCCGCCTTCGGCTTCGGGGTCACCGTCGCGGCGACCGCCCTCGCGCCGAATCTGCCGACCGCGATCTGCGCACTCTTCGGGGTCGGCTGGCTCAGCGTCACGTTCATGTCGACCGGCAACGCCACCTTGCAGCTCAATTCCGAACCGCGGATGCGGGGTCGGGTGATGGCACTGTGGTCGGTGGCCTTCATGGGTTCCACGCCGATCGGGGGGCCGATCGTCGGCGCGATCATCGAGACGTTCGACGCCCGTGTCGGTCTCGCCGTCGGAGCCGTCGCCTGCCTGCTCGCCGGAACACTCGCTCTCCTCGCCACCCGCCGGAGCGGGGCAGCCCTCACCTAGACCAGTGGCCGTCCCGTCCGGACCCGAAGCCGGACGTCGGCCAGCAGCAGCCGGAAACCCAACTGCGACAGCCACAACGGCGTGCGACGTTCCTTGGCGACGAGCCGGCCGACGTAAGCGTCGAACCACGCCTGGTCCTCGTCGGTCCACTCGACCCGGAGGGCGTCCCGGAACGGCTGCGGCAGATACCCGATGGTCCGGCGGAGCTTGACCGGACCGTACTTCTCCTGGATGCGGGTGGGCGCGTAGCCGAAGTTGGCGATGTCGAGCAGGAAGTCGCGGATCTCGTCACTGATCTCGATCCGCGAGACCTGCTCGTCCCAGTAGGTCGTGAACTCATCGCGCGACGCAGGCCAGGCCTCCGCGGGCATCTGCAGGGTCGTGCCACAGACCTTGCCCTGCTGGTAGAACTTCTCGCGCTCCTCGCCCTGCAGCGGTCCGTGGACACGCTCGTAGATGTCTTCCCACCCGTAGTAGAGGCAGGCCGCGACCCAGAGCTGCAGGTCGGTGTTCATCGCGTTGTACTCCACCGGACTGTCCGCATCCGAACGCACCTGCGCGTGCTGCCGGTTGACGGCATGCCGGTAACGGCGCCGGTCGTCGGCGTTGCCCAGCATCGCGACCGCCAGATACGAGGCGGTGGTCCGCGCGCGTTTGACCGGATGCCGATCGAGCCGCCCGTTCTCGACCTTGCTGTGTGCGACTCCGTATCCGACCGCCGGGTTCGCCAGCTGCATGATCACGTTCGTCGTGCTCATCGTCTGCCCCATCGTCAGCAGCGAACGCGCGAAGAAACTGCTGTCGATATTGTCCATCTCCGCCCGCGACATGCGCTGATCACCCTGCGTCATGGCCCCACCCATTCTGATAACACGTGTTGTCTGATTGTCTTGCTGTCAGCTTAGCGCCTGTTTGCGCACCGGTCGACAGCACTGGGTGACAGCACTGGCCGAGCGACCCCGAACGCGGCGAACCCCGGCTCACTCCGAGGTGAGCCGGGGTTCGGCGGCGATCTGCAGGGGGCGATCGGTGGGGGCGGATCGGATCGGCCCGGGGCAGATCAGTAGGTGTAGAAGCCGCGGCCCGTCTTTCGTCCGAGCCGCCCGGCGTCGACCATGCGGCGCAACAACGCCGGCGGCGCGTAGTGGGGTTCGGCGAACTCCTCGTACAGCGACTCCGCGGCCGACAGCGTGATGTCCAGGCCGATGGTGTCGACCAGGGTGAGCGGGCCCATCGGGTATCCGCAGCCACCCTTCATAGCGAGGTCGATGTCCTCGGCCGAGGCGTACCCCGAATCGAACATCCGGATGGCCTGGCACAGGTACGGGATGAGCAGGGCGTTGACGATGAACCCGGACCGGTCGCCCGCACGGACCGCGGTCTTGCCGAGCGTGTCGGTGACGTACGCACTCACGGCGTCGGCCGTCTCGGGTGCGGTGGTGAGCGTGGAGATGATCTCGACCAGTGGCATCACCGGCACCGGGTTGAAGAAGTGCACGCCGACGACCCGCTCGGGAGTCTTCGTCGCCGTCGCCACCTTGATGATCGGGATCGACGACGTGTTGGTGGCGAGAATGGTGTTCGCGCCGGTCGCAGCGTCGAGGTTCGCGAAGATCTCGCGTTTGAGCTCCTCGATCTCGGGGGCCGCCTCGATCACGAGCTCGCGATCGGCGAGGTCGGCGTAGTCGGTCGTCACCCGCAGCCGAGCCAGCGCGGCGTCGGCGTCTTCCTGGGCGAGCTTGTTCCTGCTGACCGCCTTGGCCAGCGATTTCTCCACCCGCCCACGCGCGGCGTCGGCGAACTCCTGCTTGACCTCCACGATCACGACATCGCTGCCCGCCTTGGCGCACACCTCCGCGATGCCCGCACCCATGGTGCCTCCGCCGATGACGCCGATCTGCTGCACAGTGAACCTCCGAAGTCGAGTGATACGACAAACGGTAGTCGGTCGTCGGATCGGCCATCCGAACGACTCCCGACCTCCCGGGAACATTCCGGCCCGAGGTCGCCTCCAAGTACATGAACCGCCCAGAAGCACTGCACACCAGCGCTCCACCACTTGGAAGGACACACCCCATGAGCACCGAGATCCCCGCCGACGCCGTTCTCGTCGACACCGACGGCGACGGAGCCGTCGACGCCGCCCTCACCGACGTCGACGGTGACGGCACCACCGACGCCATCCTCGACACCGACGGCGACGGCCAGGCCGACTCCATCGCCTACGACACCAACGCCGACGGCGAGATCGACGTCATCGAAGCCGACACCGACGCCGACGGATACACCGACATCGCCGTCGCCGACACCGACGCCGACGGCACCTTCGACACCGCCGTCGACGACGAAGGCAACGTCGAGGTCGGCGACTTCGGCAGCATCGACGGCGGCGACGCCGTCTGATCGCGACTCCCTCGTGCAGCGGCCGGCCCGGCGACCCCGGGCCGGCCACTGCCGTGGGGTGGATTCGACGATTTCGCCGTGTCATCCGATCCCGGCCGCTAGCGTGACTCAGATCACGATCGGGGGATGCGATGATGCCGGCTCGAATCGACGTGCGACGTGCGGACCATGCGGGACGCCGGTGGCGGCGACGAGTCCGCGCCGTCACCTGCCTCGCCGCCGGCGCCACGCTCGTCTCCACTCTGCTCGTGGCCGCGCCCGCGGACGCGGCCACTCACCTCTTTCCCGACATCTCCGAGGTCTCGGTTCCCCAGGCCGCATGCGGCCCCGGCTCACTCCCCGAGCCGGGCCTGCAGGGTGACGTCAGCGCGGAGGATCGCCTCTCCGGCCGCAGCATGCGCGGCTACCGCTGCAACGTCACTCGGATCGGCGGTGTCCGCGGCGCCGGCGGCGGCATCGTCTCGGCGAACTTCGAGCACTGCAGCTACACCGGCAGCCTGTTCCCCGGGAACAACTGGGTGAACCCGCCGGGCGTTCAGGTCATCGACGCCTCGGACCCGAGCTCGCCGCGTGTCGTCGGGTCGCTGACGGATCCGGCCATGCGCGGTGGCACCTGGGAGACCCTGAAGGTCAACAAGGAGCGCAAGCTCCTCGCCGCGACATCGGTGCCGCTGCTGTGGGGCGGCGGGTTCTTCGCCGTCTACGACATCTCCGACTGCACCCGGCCCAGACTCCTCAACAAGGGCCCGGGCACGTCGACGCCGCTGCCGTTCACCTCCCACGAGGGCGGTTTCTCACCCGACGGCCGCACCTACTGGGCCTCCGGGGTGTTCCCCGGGCACCTCAGCGCCATCGACATCTCCGATCCCCGGTCGCCCCGCGTGATCTGGCAGGGTCTCCACTCGTTCCTCGGACACGGCTTCGGCATCTCCCCGGACGGGAATCGGATGTTCCTGTCGAACATGGCGGGGGTGACCGTGCTCGACATCAGCGACGTCCAGCGCAGACGCCCGCACCCCCAGGTCCCCCACCTCGCCGCGTACCTGTGGCCCGACGGCCAGCTCAACCAGCACTCGATCCCGATCACCTACCGCGGTCGGCCCCACATCGTCACCGCCGACGAGGCCGGTTCCGGCGGGGTCAAGATCTTCGACGTGACGAAGGTGAACGCACCCCGGTACACCGCGCAGATCAAGCTCGAGATCAACCTCCCCGAGCACCTCGACACCAATCTGCGGTCGTCGACCGGCGGTTCGCTGTTCAGCAGCAACCCGCACTACTGCGCGGTCGACCGGCCGAACGATCCCACCGCGCTGGCCTGCGGATGGGAGTCGTCGGGCATCCGGGTCTTCGACATCCGCGACCTCGACCGTATCCGCGAGATCGGTTACTACAACCCGCCGGCCCGCACGGGCACCACCCTGCTGCAGACACCCAACTCACCACATGTCGTCGGTTCGCTGCTCGGCGTGCCCGCCGTCGAATTCCTCAGTCTCGGAATGTCGATCGCGAACGGCAAGGTCAGGCTGAACGAGATGGTCGGTCCCCGTAGCGGAATGGTCGTCGGCGGTGACATGTCGACCGACTGGTGCATGTCCCCGCCCGAGTTCCGGGGAAACGAGCTGCGCGTCACCTGTTCCGACGGCGGTTTCCAGGTGTTGCGGCTGAGTCCCGCCGTGTACACCCCACCCCCGGACCAGAACAGCACGATCGGATGAGCTTCTCTCGCCCCGACGTTCCGCTGGTGCGCGCCGTCGTGGTCGCCGCGACCGCGGCACTCCTGCTCACGATGGGCGTCGTCGTGGGGGCCGTGTGGGCGGGCCGCGACCACGACTCGTCCGCGATGAGTGTGTCCGACATCGGATTCGCTCAGGACATGTCGGCGCACCACGACCAGGCCATCCTCATGTCGAGGACGATCGGCGCGGTACCCGGGGTCGCGCCGCAGATCCGCGGTGTCGCCGACCGGATCGTCCACACGCAGACCGCCGAGAGCGCGACGATGCGAGGCTGGCTGCAGTGGTTCGACCACCCGATCACCGCGGCGGAGCCGATGTCCTGGATGGCCGGTGGGGACGCCCGTCACGGGGACACCCAGCACGGCGACGGACTCGGCTCCCACCCGCCGATGCCGGGGATGGCGAGCATCGACGAGGTCGGCCGCCTGAGCGCCCTGCCACCCACCGATGCCGAGATCTTGTTCCTGCAGTTGATGATCCGGCACCACCGTGGCGGGATGTCGATGGCCCAGGCGGCGTACAACGACGCGCGAACCGGTTCCGCGACGAAGGATCTGGCGCTCATGATGATCGGTGATCAGGGCGACGAGATCGGCCTGATGACCATGCTGCTCAAGGAGCGCGGCGCCGATCCGTTGCCGACGTGATCACACGGTCGGCAACGGATCGGAGTCGAGCCTCAATCGGTCTTCGGATGCAGGGTGAACATCTCCCACACCTCTTTCTGGTCCGCTGCCCAGGGGTCGTAGACGAACGGCGCGTGCCGCAGGGCCATCCCCGCCTTGCGCGGCGTCCGGTTGGCCTTGAACCCGTTGCAGGACTTGCACGCCGCGACCTGATTGCCGAACGTGCTCGGGCCGCCCTGGGACACCGGGACGATGTGGTCGACGGTGTCGGCCGGGCTGTCGCAGTAGGCGCAGATCCATTGATCGCGCCGCAGGATGGTCGCGTTCGACGCGTAGGAGTCCATCGTCTTACCCGCAAACGGGCGGTAGGCGTCTCGTCTGATCGCCACCACCTTGTGGATGGGCAGGGACAGCGTCGGGGAATGGACGACGCGAACCAGCGGGGTGCCCTCGACGTTCCGCGCGACCTCGGTGGTCAACAGGACCGCGGCGCGGCGCCAGGTGACGCGCGCCAGTATCTGTAGTCCGGCATTGGTGACGAAGATGGTCATGACAGCTCCTCGATGCGTGGGCGAGTGAGTGCGCCGACCACCGAGGTCCATGACCTCAGGAACTGGTGACGCGTGATGTGATCGGTCCCGGCCTGCCGTCGGATTCCAGTCCGCACGGACGGTCGGATGGGGCGGTTCGCCACTCGCCGGCGAAAGCCTTGTCACCCATCGACATCTGCGTCACCTCCTCTCGTTGGTCTGGCATGCTCTGTCGCCACGATAACCGCGCTCCGGGTGCACTGCCACCGTTTATGTCCGGCGTGTTCGGATGTTCACCCAGTTCACACGGGCTGTTTGCAGGCATTTTTCACCGTAGGGCACGTTGAGCCAGCTCGTGATGATCTTCGTGGTGCTCGAGATCGGACGCCAGGCCGGGACCCTCGACTGAGCAGGGAGCAGGCGCGCGGATCAGAAGATCTCGGGCAGATCCGCCGAGACCGTGTTGGGGTAGGTCGCCGGCCGCTTCTCCAGGAAGGACATGACGCCTTCATAGACGTCCCCGGACTGCCCCCGGTAGAAGATCGCCTTCGAGTCGGCACGATGAGCGTCGAGCGGGCTGGGTGCGCCGGCCATCCGCCAGAGCAGTTGCCGGGTCAGTGCCACCGAGACGGGCGCACTGTTCGCGGTCATCTCGCGCGCGACGGCGATGGCGGTCTCGAGCACCTGGTCCTTGGGGACGATCTGCTGGATCAGCCCGCGGTCGAGTGCCTCGTCGGCCTGCACCATCTTGGCACCGATCGTCCACTGCAACGCCGTCGGCAACCCGACCAACCGGGGCAGGAACCAACTCGACGCGGCTTCGGGAACGAGACCGCGTGCGGCGAAGACGAACCCGAACTTCGCGTCCTCCGAGGCGATCCGGACGTCGGCGGGCAGGGTCATCGTCACCCCGACCCCGGCCGACGGGCCGTTGACGGCCACCACGATCGGTTTGAGCGAGGCGAACATCCGCAGGGTGAGTTTGCCGCCCTCGTCCGCGGGAATCTCGGGCTCCCGGCTCGCATCGGACTCCACCACCGACGAAGCATCGAACGTCGCACCACCCGCCTCGAGATCGGCGCCGGCACAGAACGCGCGGCCGTTACCCGTCAGCACCACCGCACGCACGGTGTCGTCGGCATCGGTCTCGTCGAACGCGGCGCAGAGCTCCTCCCTCATCTGCACGGTGAACGCGTTGAGCCGGTCGGGCCGGTTGAGCCGGAAGATCGCGATCTCCCCGTCGCGCTCGACGGTGATGGTGGGCTGGTCTTGTCGGGATTTGCGCCCGACGTCTGATGTATCGCTCGTCACAGAGGTGATGCTATCGGGCGCTGGGACACTCCGCGTCGGCTGTGTCAAAGGTATCCGGTTCAGACACAACACAACGGCGGCGCCACCCTCCCCGGGTGACGCCGCCGTTGTGTCAGATCTGCTCAGACGGGCACGATGTCAGCTCGCGTCGGACTCGCCGGCCTTGGTGAGCTCGACCGGTGCGTCGGGAACCATGCGCGGCTTCTCCGAACCGGTGAAGACGAATCGGGCGTCGTCGCCTTCGCCTTCGCCGTCCCAGTTCTCCACGTCGACGAGGACGATCTGTCCGGGGGCGATGTCGCCGAACAGGATCTTCTCCGACAGCTGGTCCTCGATCTCGCGCTGGATGGTGCGACGCAGCGGGCGCGCACCCAGCACCGGATCGAACCCGCGCTTGGCCAGCAGCGACTTCGCGCGGTCGGTGACCTCGAGGGCCATGTCCTTGTTCTTCAGCGCACCTTCCACGCGCGTCAGCATGAGATCGACCATCTGGATGATCTCCTCACGCGTGAGCTGGTGGAACACGACGATGTCGTCGATACGGTTGAGGAACTCGGGGCGGAAGTGCTTCTTGAGCTCGTCGTTGACCTTCTGCTTCATCCGGTCGTAGTTCGACTTGGTGCCGTCGCTCGACGAGAAGCCCATGCCCACGGCCTTGGAGATGTCCGAGGTACCGAGGTTGGACGTGAAGATCAGCACGGTGTTCTTGAAGTCGACCGTGCGACCCTGACCGTCGGTCAGGCGACCGTCCTCGAGGACCTGCAACAGCGTGTTGTAGATCTCCGAGTGGGCCTTTTCGATCTCGTCGAAGAGCACCACCGAGAACGGCTTGCGGCGCACCTTCTCGGTGAGCTGACCGCCCTCTTCGTAGCCGACGTACCCGGGAGGGGCACCGAACAGCCGCGAAGCGGTGAAGCGGTCGTGGAACTCGCCCATGTCGATCTGGATGAGCGCGTCGTCCTCGCCGAACAGGAAGTTCGCGAGCGCCTTGGAGAGCTCGGTCTTACCGACACCGGACGGGCCGGCGAAGATGAACGAGCCCGACGGACGCTTCGGATCCTTCAGACCGGCGCGCGTGCGACGGATGGCCTTGGACACCGCCTTGACGGCGTCCTCCTGGCCGATGATCCGCTTGTGCAGCTCGTCCTCCATGCGGAGCAGACGGGTGGTCTCCTCCTCAGTGAGCTTGAACACCGGGATACCGGTCCAGTTTCCGAGGACCTCGGCGATCTGCTCGTCGTCGACCTCGGCCACCACGTCCATGTCACCGCTGCGCCACTGCTTCTCGCGCTCGGCGCGTTCGGCGACCAGCTGCTTCTCCTTGTCGCGGAGGCTGGCGGCCTTCTCGAAGTCCTGCGCGTCGATCGCGCTCTCCTTCTCCTTGCGCGCGTCGGCGATGCGGTCGTCGAACTCGCGCAGATCTGGCGGCGCGGTCATCCGGCGGATGCGCATTCGCGCACCGGCCTCGTCGATGAGGTCGATCGCCTTGTCCGGCAGGAACCGGTCGTTGATGTAGCGGTCGGCCAGCGTCGCGGCGGCGACCAGCGCACCGTCGGTGATGGAGACGCGATGGTGCGACTCGTACCGGTCACGCAGACCCTTGAGGATCTCGATGGTGTGCTCGACGGACGGCTCGCCAACCTGCACGGGCTGGAACCGGCGCTCGAGGGCGGCGTCCTTCTCGATGTACTTGCGGTACTCGTCGAGGGTCGTCGCACCGATGGTCTGCAGCTCGCCACGCGCCAGCTTCGGCTTGAGGATGCTGGCGGCGTCGATCGCGCCCTCGGCGGCACCCGCGCCGACGAGCGTGTGCAGCTCGTCGATGAACAAGATGATGTCGCCGCGAGTGTTGATCTCCTTGAGCACCTTCTTGAGGCGTTCCTCGAAGTCACCGCGGTAGCGGCTGCCCGCGACCAGCGAACCGAGGTCGAGGGTGTAGAGCTGCTTGTCCTTGAGGGTCTCGGGGACCTGGCCGTTGACGATGGCCTGCGCAAGACCTTCGACGACGGCGGTCTTGCCGACACCGGGCTCACCGATGAGCACCGGATTGTTCTTGGTGCGGCGGCTCAGGACCTGCATGACCCGCTCGATTTCCTTCTCCCGGCCGATGACCGGGTCGAGTTTGCCCTCGCCGGCGGCTGCGGTCAGGTTGCGGCCGAACTGGTCGAGGACCAGCGAGGTGGACGGCGTGCCGGATTCGCTGCTGCGACCCCCGGTACCCGCCTCCTGTGGCTCCTTGCCCTGGTATCCGCTGAGGAGCTGGATGACCTGCTGGCGGACGCGGTTGAGGTCGGCGCCCAGCTTCACCAGGACCTGGGCGGCGACGCCCTCGCCCTCGCGGATCAGGCCGAGCAGGATGTGCTCGGTACCGATGTAGTTGTGGCCGAGCTGCAGGGCCTCGCGCAGCGAGAGCTCCAGCACCTTCTTGGCACGCGGGGTGAACGGGATGTGCCCCGACGGCGCCTGCTGCCCCTGGCCGATGATTTCCTCGACCTGGCTGCGGACCCCTTCCAGGGAGATCCCGAGCGACTCGAGCGCCTTGGCGGCCACGCCCTCGCCCTCGTGGATGAGGCCGAGGAGGATGTGCTCGGTACCGATGTAGTTGTGGTTGAGCATGCGCGCTTCTTCTTGGGCCAGAACCACAACCCGACGCGCGCGGTCGGTGAACCGTTCGAACATTGTTCTCCCTCACATTGCTAGCGCCCCGGCCGCCGCGGAGCCGCTTCGGAGGTCCCGGAGGACAACCGGTGCGGATAGACGACGACCAGCCTGCTTCCACTCTAGAGGTCGTCTCGGGTGCACCTGCAGTTAACGCCTGCGCAGAGTGCGTGGATCCACCGATGCGGCGGGGATGTGCACAGTACAACTGCGCTGGCCGGGGCTGTGTTCCCCCGCCGCTACGCCGAGAGCGAACGGCGCCGCCGAGTGCCCCCGATGCCGCCCACCTCGAGCTCACACCTGCAGCGCGGACAGGATGTTGCCCGACGGATCGGCGAACCACGCGATGTCGGGCCCGTTGTCCCCGCCGCGGACGATCCCCCGCTCATCGTGGGCGAAACCCTCGTACCGCAGCATCTCGACGCCCTTGCCGACCAGTTGGTCCACCGTGGCCTCGAGATCGGGCACGGCGATGTTGAGGACGGTGAAATCCGCGGGGACGTGATCGTCCTTCGGATACGCCAGGACGGTCACTTGCCGCCGGATCCGGATTCCCAGGATGCCCATCGGGTACCGCAGCACCCGCATACCGAGGACGTCGCGGTAGAACTGCTCGGTGGAGCCGAGGTCGCGGACCGCGAAGCCGCTGCACGTCGACGCCGGTGGACCCACCCCGATCTCTTCCTCGTCGGACAGCCGGATGATCTGGACCCAGTTGCCGTCGGGGTCGGCGACGGTCCCCAGGAAGCTGCCGCCCCGGTTCTCGAGGGGACTGATCCATTCGGCACCCAGGTCGTCCAGACGCGCCGCCGTCGCCTGAGGGTCGTCGACGTCGACGTTGAGGATCCGGCGAGGGCCGTCGGTGGCCGGCCCTGACACGTCGGCGCGTTTGTCGAACAGGAGGAAGAAGCCGTCGAGTTCCACATAGTCGTATCCGGGTCCCCCGGACCCGGTCGATTCGACCTGCGCCTGGAAGGCGGTCGAATACCACCGGGCAAGGCGTCCCGGGTCGTCGCTGGAGAAGAGTAGCGAACTGCTGCTTGCGGTGGCCATGGTGATACAGACCGCTCGCCGGACCCGAACTCATCGGTGAGCCGGCCCGGTGTTTCGCTCAAACCGCACGATTCGCCGGTGATCGGATTAGCGTCGTAGCCCATGACCCACGACGCCCGGCCCCGGTCGCACCGGGTCAACCTGACGGTCTTCATCGCCTCGGGCGTCATCGTGGTCGCCTTCGCCGTCTGGGCGCTGGCGGCACCGGCAGCGGCCGAGTCGACGATCAACGACGTACGCGACTTCATCACCCGCTGGTTCGGCTGGTGGTACTTCATCCTCGCCACCGCCATCGTCGGTCTCGTGGTGTTCCTCGGCCTCAGCAAGTACGGGCGCTACCGGCTCGGACCGGAGGAATCGCGCCCCGAGTACAGCCTGTTCACCTGGACGGCGATGCTGTTCGCCGCGGGGATCGGCATAGATCTGATGTTCTTCTCGGTCGCCGAACCGGTGACCCATTTCCTCAACCCGCCGACCGGGCCCGCGGAGACCAACGAGGCTGCGCGCGAGGCGGTCACGTGGACGGTCTTCCACTACGGGGTCACCGGGTGGGCGATGTACGCGCTCATGGGCGGCGCGCTCGCGTATTTCGCCTTCCGGCACAATCTGCCGCTGACGATCCGGGCAGCGCTGTACCCGATCTTCGGCAAGCGTGTCGAAGGTCGCTGGGGCGACGCGATAGACGTCGCGGCCGTCCTCGGCACCATCTTCGGGATCGCGACCTCGTTGGGGATCGGCGTCGTTCAGCTCAACTTCGGGCTGAACGAGATCTTCGGGATCGAACAGGGCAAGGCGGCTCAGATCGGCCTGATCGTCCTGGCTGTGGTGATCGCGACCGCGTCTGCGACCTCTGGTGTCGACAGGGGCATTCGACGCCTCTCCGAGATCAACGTCATCCTGGCCATCTGCCTGCTCGTATACATCACGGTCGCCAAAGACGCGGACTTCCTGCTCAACGGCCTCGTCCAGAACGCGGGCGATTACGTCTCCACCTTCGCCGACCGGACGCTCGACACCTTCGCGTGGGACCAGGTGAACCCGCCGCCCGGCAACGACGCCCGCGCCTTCGTCGATGGCTGGACCCTGTTCTTCTGGGCCTGGTGGGTGGCCTGGGCGCCGTTCGTGGGGCTCTTCCTCGCCCGCATCTCGCGCGGACGCACGTTGCGGCAGTTCATCTTCGGCGTGCTGGTGGTCCCGTTCAGCTTCATCCTGGTGTGGATCTCGATCTTCGGGAACAGTGCCCTGCAGGTGGCCCGCGGCGATGCGGATTTCGCCGAGACGACGGCCTCCACACCCGAGGCCGGGTTCTATTCGCTGCTCGATCAGTACCCAGGTTCGACGCTGCTCATCGGGATCGCAACCATCACCGGCCTGCTGTTCTACGTGACCAGCGCCGACTCCGGCTCGCTCGTGATGGGCAATTTCACCAGCCGCCTCGACGACCCGATGGCCGATTGCACACGGTCGCTTCGTATCTTCTGGTCGGTGGCGATCGGTCTGCTGACCCTGTCGATGCTGTTCGCCGGCGGCGGCGACGGGTCCATCCTCACCCTGCAGGCCGCGACGGTGATCATGGGCCTGCCGTTCTCCTTCGTCCTCGGGCTCATCGGCATCTCACTGCTTCGTGCCGTCCGCAACGAGTCGGTGAAACTCGACAGCTTCCGGACGACGCTGCCCAAGGTGATCGCCGTCGGGCGCGGCCCGACGGAACACGGCAGCTGGCGACAGCGACTCATCGGCACCCTGCGCTTCCCCGGCCGGGTTGCGACCCGGAAGTTCATCGAAGCCAACGTCGTACCGGCCATGACCGAGGTCGCCGAACAATTCGGCCGGGAGGGGATCACCGCGACGGTCGACGAGTCGGCCGAGAACGAAGGGCTGCCGTCACCGCGCCTGGTCGTCGAACTCGCCGAAGTTCCCCGGTTCGAGTACTGCGTGTGGCCGGTCTCGGCGCCGACCCCGACGTACGCGGTCCGGACCCAGCGGTCCGACGATCGCTACTTCCGGTGCGAGGTGTATCTCACCGAGGGGTCCCAGGGCTACTCGCTCACCGGCTACACCCGCGACCAGATCATCGGCGACATCCTCGACCAGTACGAACGTCATCTCGGTTATCTGCATCTGCGAGATGCCGCTGGTGATCACCACGACCCCGAACCCGATCCGGCCGCCGGCGACGGTACCGTGCCCGACAGCGACACGGACATCCCCGACAGCAGTTCCGAAGGAGCATCGGCTCGATGAGCGAGACCCTCTACATCGGCGGCCGCTGGCGGCCCGCCGCCTCCGGCGAGACCCGTGAGATCCGTTGTCCCGCAGACAACTCGCTCGTCGGTGTGGTGGCCGAGGGCGGTGTGGCCGACACCGAGCAGGCCATCGCGGCGGCCCGCCGGGCGTTCGACTCCGGCGAGTGGAGCGCCACACCCGCCGCCGACCGCGGGGACCTCCTTCTCCGCGTCACCGCCCAGATCGACGAGCGCCGAGACGAGTTCGTCCGCGCCGAGACCCTCGACACCGGCAAGCGGCCCTACGAGTCGGACATCGACATGACCGACATCGCGAACTGCTTCCGGTACTTCGGCAAGCTCGCGGCGGCCGACGCCGGGCGCGTGGTCGACACCGGGTCACCCGACGCCGATTCGCGCATCGTGTACGAACCGGTCGGCGTCTGCGGATTGATCACACCGTGGAACTACCCGCTGCTGCAGGCGGCGTGGAAGGTCGCGCCGGCACTGGCGGCGGGCAACACCTTCGTGCTCAAGCCCGCCGAACTCACCCCGCACACGTCCATCCTGCTCATGCAGGTCCTGGAGCAGGTCGGTCTCCCGGCGGGCGTGGGCAACCTCGTCCTGGGCGCGGGCGCCGAGGCCGGCGCTCCGCTGTCGTCTCATCCTGACGTCGACCTGGTCTCGTTCACCGGTGGGCTCGTGACCGGCCGGGTCATCGCCCGCGAGGCGGCGGCGACGGTGAAGAAGGTCGCGCTCGAACTCGGGGGCAAGAACCCGAACGTGGTCTTCGCCGACGCCTGCGCCACCGACGAACTCCTCGCGGCAGCGGTCGACAACGCACTCAACGCGGCGTTCCTGCATTCGGGGCAGGTCTGTTCGGCCGGAGCCCGGCTCATCATCGAGGAGTCCGCACACGATCGCTTCGTCGATGAGCTGGTCCGCCGCGCGGAGCAGATCCGGCTGGGCCTGCCCTACTCCGAGGGCACCGAGACCGGACCGCTCATCTCGGCGGCGCACCGAGACAAGGTGCACGCCTACGTCGAACAGGCTCGTGCGGATGGCGCGATCATCCGCACCGGTGGCGCGTTCGCCACGGGCGATGCGGGTTCGGGGCGCCTGGACGACGGATGGTTCTATCTGCCCACCGTGATCGATCGCGCCGACCGTTCGATGGCCTGCGTGCACGACGAGGCGTTCGGACCGACCGTCACCGTGGAGACCTTTGCCACCGAGGACGAGGCCGTGACCCTGGCCAACGACACCGTCTACGGTCTCGCGGGGGCCGTCTGGTCGGCCGACGCGGCACGCGCCCGCCGCATCGCCGGACGAATCCGGGCCGGAACGGTGTGGGTCAACGACTTCGGGCCGTACCTGCCGGAAGCCGAGTGGGGCGGTTACGGCCAGTCGGGCTTCGGGCGGGAGCTCGGACCGTCCGGTCTGGCGGAGTACCGCGAAGCCAAACATGTCTACGAGAATCTCCGACCGGGCGTGACCGGCTGGTTCGCGGACCGGTCCGGAGACGGCGAGGAGCGACGATGAGCGAGACCTACGACTACGTGGTCGTCGGCGGCGGCTCCGGGGGTGCCGTGGTGGCGTCGCGGCTGTCCGAGGACCCCTCGGTCACGGTGTGCCTGCTGGAGGCGGGTCCGTCCGATGTCGGCGACGACGCGATCCTGCGGCTCGACCGGTGGATGGAACTCCTCGAATCCGGTTACGACTGGGACTATCCCATCGAACCGCAGGAGAACGGCAACGATTTCATGCGCCACGCCCGGGCGAAGGTCCTCGGCGGGTGCAGTTCGCACAACAGCTGCATCGCCTTCTGGGCTCCGCGCGAGGACCTCGACTCGTGGGAGCGCGACTTCGGATGCGCCGGATGGGGTTCGGCGGAGTTGTACCGCCTCTACCCGCAGATCGAGACCAACGACGCGCCGGGCGCGCACCACGGTCGCAGCGGTCCGGTCCACCTCATGACGGTGCCGCCGAACGACCCGTGCGGGGTCGCCCTGCTCGACGCCTGCGAGTCGGTCGGCATCCCCCGCGTCGAGTTCAACAGCGGCAGCACGGTTGTCAACGGCGCCAACTTCTTCCAGATCAACCGACGACCCGACGGTGTGCGCGCCTCGTCGTCGGTCAGTTATCTGCACCCGCACCTCGAGCGGCCGAACCTCACCATCCGCACCGGATCGTGGGCAAAACGGGTGGTCATTGAGCGGGTCGACGGCGAGTTGCGTGCCGTGGGCGTCGACATCACCGACAACGCGTTCGGTCGCACGACACGGATCGAGGCCCGGGGCGAGGTGATCGTGTCGGCGGGGGCGATCGACTCCCCGAAGTTGCTGATGCTCTCGGGAATCGGGCCGGCCGACGATCTGCGCGAGCACGAGATCGAGGCCCTCGTCGACGCGCCGGGGGTCGGAGAACACCTGCAGGACCACCCCGAAGGGGTGATCGGGTTCGAGACCGCGAAGCCGATGGTCCGCGAGTCGACCCAGTGGTGGGAGGCGGGCATCTTCACCACCGTCGATGCGGGTCTGACCCGGCCGGACCTGATGATGCACTACGGCAGTGTGCCGTTCGACATGCACACTCTTCGCCAGGGCTACCCGACCAGTGACAACACCTTCTGCCTGACACCGAACGTGACCCACGCGCGGTCACGGGGCACTGTTGCGTTGCGTTCCCGCGACTTCCGTGACAAGCCGCGCGTCGATCCCCGGTACTTCACCGACTTCGAGGGCTACGACATGCGGATCATGATCGCCGGCCTACGGAAGGCCCGCGAGATCGCCGCCGCCGAACCGCTGTCGACGTGGATTGCGCGAGAACTGTATCCGGGCCCCGATACCACGAGCGACGCCGAACTGGCGGACTACATCGCCCGCACCCACAACACCGTCTACCACCCGGTCGGCACCGTGCGGATGGGTGCGCCCGACGACGAGCTGTCGCCGCTCGATCCCGAACTCCGCGTCAAAGGTGTTGCAGGACTTCGGGTGGCCGACGCGTCGGTGTTCCCGGAACACACGACGGTGAACCCCAACCTCACCGTGATGCTCGTCGGCGAACGCTGCGCCGAGCTGGTGCGCGCCGGCGGCAACTGACCGCCAGGAGCGACTAGGTCGCGAACGAGTCGACGATCCGTTCCAGGACCGCAGCTACCTGTTCGGTGGCGGCCTCGCGATCGTCGGCGGCGGCGACGTAGAGCGCCGCCTCGTCGAGCGCGCCGATCGCGACGTGGGCCAGCGGGCGGGTGGGCTGCTCGACCGCCTGGCCCGTGGCGATCGCGGCCGCGATCAGGCCTTCGACGAGTGCGAATCCGAATTCTTCTCCGCGAGCACGCCATTCACTCCATCCGAGCACCGATGGCGCCTCGACAAGGGTGATGCGGTGCACCTCCGGCTCGGTGCACAGCCGCAGGAACAGACGCATACCCGCCTTCAGCGCGGCGAGCGGGTCCTCGGCGGCGCGCTCCCCCACGGCCGCCGCGATCTGCGCGACGATCGACTGTTCCACGTCGTCGTAGACGGCGACGAACAGCCCTTTCTTGTCGTCGAACTGGTGGTAGAGCGCACCGCGCGTCACGCCGGCCTCGGCGACGATCTCCTGGGTGCCGACGTCGGCGAAGCCGCGTTCGCCGAACAGCTTCCGGCCGGCGTCGATCAATGACGCGCGGGTCGCCGCGGTCCGCTCGGCCTGGGTACGACGATTGACTTTCATACAGTTTGCACGTAACTTTCATACTCAGTGTTCGTAAGTTATCCGAGTCTACGAGAAGCGGGTCTCGCCATGGCAACTGCACCGCAGGCGGCTACACCCCCACCCACCACACTTCCGAGCGTCGAGCTGCCCTCCGGCGTCTTCGAGTACGCCACATACGGGCCCGCGGAGTCCGCGCATCCGCCGATCGTCTTCGTCCACGGCGCCGTCGTCGATCATCGCCTGTGGGAACCGACCGCGCTCCTGCTCGCCGAGCGCGGGTTCAGGTGCCTGGTCCCCCTCATGCCCCTGGGCTCCCATCGCATTCCGCTCGGGCCCCGGGCGGACCGCTCGCCGCGCGGGATGGGCCGGCTCCTGCGTGAGTTCGTCGACCGGTTCGGCCTGTCCGCCGCGACACTCGTGGCCAACGACTCAGGCGGCGCCATCACCCAGTTCGCGCTCGACGACGACCCGCGATTCGTCAGCCGGTTGGTGTTCACCAACTGCGATGCGTTCGATCTGTTCCCACCCCAGCCGTTCCGGCTGTACTTCACACTGATGAAGCACCGTTGGCTGCTGAAGCCCCTGGCCGAGGCGATGCGACTGCGCGCACTGCGCCATTCCGCACTCGGGGTCGGCCTGCTGCTCAACGACCCGGACCCCGAACTCACCGGCTCGGTCTTCGAGCCACTGCAGACCGATGCGCGCATCCGCGACGACTTCATAGCTTTCCTCCGAGGCATCAGTCCGGCCGAACTGGCGACGATCACCCCACGGATGTCCGGTGTCGACCTTCCGGTCCGCCTGGTCTGGGGACGCGACGACCGATGCTTCACCCCGGCGCACGGACGCCGGCTGGCCGCTGCCTTCCCAGGCGGCGCGCCGTTCGTCGAGGTTCCCGACGCACGGACCTTCGTGTCGCTCGACCAGCCGCGGGCCGTGGCCGACCAGATCGTCGAGCTCACCGTCGGGGACCTCACGTCGCCCTGACTGTCCGTCCCGCGGAGGAAATTTCCTCCACACCCGTCGGATTGTCGCGTCCAGCCACGACGATGAAGGTGTGAGCAGCGACCAACCGGTTTCTTCGACCCGGGGACCAGAGGGATTGCTGGCAGTCTATGACCAGGCACTGCCAGAGGTGTACGGCTTCGTCGTGCGCCGCTGCCCGGATCGTCGCACCGCCGAGGACGTCACCTCGGAGACCTTCCTGGCCGCGATGGACTCCGTCCGACGACGACGCGACACCGAACCGACCACCGGGTGGCTGATCGGGATCGCCCGGCACAAGCTCGCCGATCACTGGCGACGCGCCCAGCGCACCCCGGAGCCCGTCGAGAATCCACCCGACCGCGGCAACGATCCGTGGGACACCGAACTCGACCGGATGGTCGCCCATCACACCCTGGGCCAGCTGTCGCCGGTCCATCGTTCGGTGCTGACGCTGCGCTACGTCGACGATCTCCCCGTCGGCGAGTGCGCGGAGATCCTGGGCCGCACGGTCGGCGCGACCGAGGCACTTCTCACCAGGGCCAAGCGCGCGTTCCGTGCCGCCTACCCCGAAACACAACCCCAGCCCAGCGGGAGAGGAGGTCACGCATGAGTACCCGGAACAGCTCGCGCTTCGACGCGACGCGAGATCCGCTGCACGTCCTGAACGCGGCGCGCACGCCGGGCTTCGACGATCCCGTTCGTCCCGACCGCGATTTCGCCGCCGCGCTGCGTGATCGCCTCGAGCGCGGCGCGAACCTACCCGAAGGAGTCGTCATGGCCACCGCAACACAACTCGATGCATCGGAGACCGCCCCGTCCGCTGCGCCCTCCCGAGGAGAACCGGTGGTGGAACGCCCCGGCGCCCTCCCGTATCTCGTCGTGGCCGAACCGCAGGCCGCGATCGACTGGTATGTCGACGCGTTCGGCGCACGGTTGCGCGGCGAACCGATCGTCATGGCCGACGGCGTGATCGGCCACGCCGAACTCGAATTGGGCGGCGGCGCGGTCTATCTCGCCGCCGAGTTCCCCGATCTCGGACTCCGCGCGCCCGCCCCCGGGCAGGTCTCGGTCAGCCTGATGGTCGCCGTCGACGACACCGACGATGCGGTCTCGAGCGCCGCCCGCGCCGGAGCCGCGGTGACCCGCGAGCCGTACGAAGCCCACGGCACCCGCACTGCGGTCGTCGTCGACCCGTTCGGGCACCGCTGGATGCTGAGCGGGCCGTCGAAGACCACGACCCCCGCGGTGATCCGCCAGGGCGACGTGGGCTTCATGTCCCTGAACACGCCCGACGCCGCCCGTGCCCGACGCTTCTACGGCGACGTCCTCGGCTGGGAGTTCGACTCACAGGGACGGCGTGTCATCAACGTCGGTCATCGCCTCGGCATCTTCGAGACCCCGGGCGCCCCGACGATGTTCTGCGCGTACGCCGTCGACGACCTCGAGGCCGCCCACGAGCGCATCGTCGCGGCCGGCGGACAGGGGACGTTCGGTTCCAGTCCCGACGGACACCGCGTCGTCGACGCCGTCGATGATCAGGGCGTCCGATTCGCGGTCTTCGCCTCCGACCCGGAGGACACCCGGCCGGAGGCGCACCCGCGCGCACCCGGAGCCATGACCTACCTGACGGTGCTGACGCCCGACAGCGGACGGTTCCGCGAGTTCTACGGTTCGGTGCTCGGCTGGACGTTCCACGGCGGTCGCGTCGACGACGGCTGGGAGGTCGACGACTCCCGACCGCAGATCGGTCTCGCGGGCGGCGCGGACCGCCCGGTCGCCGTGCCGATGTGGACGACCGACGACGTCGTCGCCGCAGTCGAGCGCGTCCGCGCCGCGGGCGGGACGGTACTGGAGGAACCGAGCACCGCCCCGTACGGCGTTTCCGCGCGATGCGCCGACGACCAGGGCGGGCAGTTCTACCTCGGTCAGTTGTTCTGAGCACCCACCCGCACGCGCAGGAAGCAACACGGCATCAGCCCACCAACAACCCGACGATCAGCACCACCATCGCTGCGGCGGTCAGCAGGGAACGCACGACGTTCCACGGCACCCAGACGGCGGTGAACCGCGACCAGACCCTCTCCGCCTCGTCTCCGCGGACGTCACCCGCGGCGTCGAGACGGTCGTTGGCGGGGACGTTGACGACCATCGTGATCACGATGCCGAGCGCGGTGAGGACCGTTGCGGCGAAGGCCCACCAGCGGAGACCCGAACCCCAACCGAGCCAGACGGTCAGCGCGCCGAACAGCAGACCGCCGCCGAAGATCACCGCGAAGAGCGGGTTGAGGATGGCGCTGTTCATCCGCTGCATGGCCGCGACCGCGACGTCGGCACCGGCCCGGGTCAGACCCGGAATCACGGCGTAGCCGAATCCCGCCAGCACACCGGCGCTGAGCCCGGTGGTCACGATCGTCAGGGTCACCAACACCTCGCGCAGCAGATCCATGGGAACAGTTCAGCATCTCGCGAGGCGAAAACCGTGACCCGACCGGCGGATTTCCTGCTCCGCCGTCCGGATCCCGACTCCGGAGCGGCCACCGCCGTCATGGTTGACTCTTACCCATGTCCTCTCGCCCTCGCGTCCGGGCCCTGTCCGCGCGTCTGCCGTTCGGCATCGGGACCATCGTCTTCGTCCTGTGCGCCGCGCTGGTCGTGACCGGTGGCGTGGTGCTCGCGAGCGGTGACGCCCGGACCGACGACGGTGAGTACGTTTACGGCGAGCTGCGCGGATACGAACGTGAGCCGGGGACCGCCTGGACGATCGTCGGCCAGGAGGACCTGCCCGACTACGTCGGTGAGGTCACCATCGAGGTCGCCGACACCTCCGACGAGGGTTGGCTCATCACGTATCCGTCCGGATTGGGACGCTCGTTCGTGATGGTGGACCGGCGTACCGGAAAACTGCTGTGGGACAGCCCCATCAACGCGGGGCAGGGCGACTGCGCGGTCAACGAGGCGGGCCAGGTCGGTTGCGCGGTACAGCTGGGCACCCCGCTCGACGACGGTTTCTACCTCGTCGACGACGACGGGGTCCCGACCCGCACCGCGGAGTATCTGGACACCAAGGCGGTCGAGGGTCTCGGCACCGACTTCCTGCGCGTCAACCGGGTCGGGCACCAGGTCACGCTGAACACCCCGGCCGGCAACAACATCTGGGCACGGACCTTCGCGGCACCGGTCGTCGGCATCGAGGTATCCGGCGACATCGTCGTCATCAAGACCGCCGATGCCAGCCAGCATCTGGTCAACCCGGCGACCGGGGAGGACCGCATCGGTTGCGACCAGTGCGCGATCAAGCTCCACCCGACCGGAGTGACCGTCGACCACCAGGCCTACGGCGAGGAGAAGGTGGTCACCTACGCCACCGTCAACGGGCGGGTCGACGCCGATCCGGTCGCGGAGGCCGACGGCCTGCGCGTGCTGCCGGGACCGTCGACCCTGCCCGTCCTGAACGCGGCGAACCGGGTGTTCGCCGCCGAGGGACAGTACGAGGTCCGCGATCCCGCGCAAGCGGGGGCGCTGTGGCAGATCCGCGACGGCGAACTGTCCAAGGCCAATGCCGTCGCCTGTGGCTCCCTCGTCAACTTCGGCCGCCTCGACGGTTCACGGACGACGTACGCGCTCGCCAACGGCGCACACGTCGGCAGCGGGCCCCCGCCCGGTCCGCAGCAACCGATCCTCGCCAATCCGCGGTGCGTCGGGTCCAGCGGCACCACCATGGTCCTCGTCAATCAGGGGCTGCTGACCGGACTCACCCCGGGCAACACCGCGGCGTGGGAACGCGGTCTGTCCTCCCCCGGTCTCGTCCGGGTGGTCGACGGATACATCGTCGTCAGCGAGGGCAGCACCCTGTCGATGCTGCGCCCGAACTGACCCCGGCCGCTGCCCCGATCGTCCCGCCATCAACCATCGTGTGGGCCGTTTCACAGGCGCACTCGAGCTTCCGGCCTCACCTGCACAAACACGAAAACGTCGTCCCGTACAGACCTGATTCGGTTACGACAAGATAACGCTTTGCTCACGGCCGCGTGTACGGTCGGCTCGGTTCCGCAAGCACGAACCACGAGATGTACACGCGAGGTCGATCAGTTTTGGGTAAGCACTCCAAGCCACGGAAGAGGTCCCGCACACCGCTGTGGGCCACCGCCCTCCTGCCGGTCGGCGTACTGGCCGGCGCGGCCACCGCCGGAGCCGAGCTCTCCGGTCAGACACTGGCCCCGACGCCTGTGTCGGCGCCCCAGTCGCCCCAGTCCGCGACCGAGGCCACCACCACACCACCCGCCGTGACGCCTGCCGTCCGGGCCCACCCGATCGCGCCGACGCCCCCACCGCCCCCGGTCCGCCCGGCGAGCGTCACGACCGGCGCGGTCCCGGTGACCAACTACGACGCGTACTCCTCGGCCGCCAAGGCCGTCACGAGCACCCACCCGCGCTGCGGCATCGACTGGAAGGTCATCGCCGGGATCGGTCGCGTCGAGTCCCATCACGCCGATCAGGGCAACGTGAACCCCGACGGCGTGCTGCGCAGTGCGATCTTCGGTCCGCGCCTCGACGGGTCCCTCGCCGGCAACCAGGTCATCGGTGACACCGACGGCGGCCAACTCGACGGCGACCCGGTCTACGACCGCGCGGTCGGCCCGATGCAGTTCCTGCCGTCGACGTGGAAGATGTACGCCGCCGACGGCAATCGCGACGGAAAGTCCGACCCGCAGAACATCTTCGACGCCGCGCTGACCACCGCGAACTACCTGTGCGACGAAGACCTCGACCTGCGGGACTCGTCCTCGCTGGTGACCGCGGTGCTGCGGTACAACAACTCGATGGACTACGTGGACAAAGTCCTCGGTTTCGCCCGCGAGTACTGATCGCGCTCTCCTCGCACCTGGTCCGGAAGAACTGGAAGATCGGCCGTTCCGGAGTTGGGACAGAGCGGCCCGCGGAGTCACGCACAGCAACGACACAGGGGCGACGAGCAGGGCTCGGCGCTCGTGCTCGTGACCGACAGACGTCAACTCGACCGATGGACTTCGATCGAAGTCTGGGAGTCGAGTTGAAGTCTGTCGGTTACGAAACGCAGCTATGTGCCGCCTCACCATCTGCGGTGCGAGAAGCGATAGCGACAACCTCCCACCTCTGCCCCCTGAGGTGCGAGGAGCGCAAGCGACGACCTCCCACCTCTGCCCCCTGAGGTGCGAGGAGCGCAAGCGACGAGCCACGAAGGGTCGGCGACCGAGGCTGCGAAACCCTTCGTGGCGCTCGCAAGCTCGCTCCTCAGGGAGCAGGCACCAGCTCGCAAGCTCGCTCCTCAGGGAGCAGGCACCAGCTCGCAAGCTCGCTCCTCAGGGAACAGGCACGAGCTTGGGCGCCAGGACCTCAGCCTTGCGTCAGGAACGCCTGCAGCGCAGCCGAATACATCGGCACGTCGTCGGCACCCATGAGCTCGCGTGCGGAGTGCATTGCCAGCTGTGGCGCGCCGACGTCGATCGTCGTGAGACCCGTGCGTGATGCCGTGATCGGTCCGATCGTCGACCCGCACGGCAGGTCCGCCCGGTGGACGTACCGCTGCATCGGGACGCCCGCGGCGTCGCATGCGAGCGCGAAGACGGCCTCTCCCACCGCATCCGACGCGTAGCGCAGGTTCTGGTTCACCTTGAGCACCGGGCCGCCGCCGATCGAGATGCGGTGGCCGGGTTCGTGCCGTTCGGGATAGTTCGGGTGGGTCGCATGGGCCATGTCGCCCGACAGGCACACACTCGCGGCCATCGCCCGCAGGAAGTCTGCGCGTGATCCGCCCCGCGCCAACACGATTCGTTCGCAGACCGAGCCCAGGAAGTCCGAGGCGGCACCGCGTTCGGAACCGCTGCCGACCTCCTCGTGGTCGAACAGGACCAGCATCTTCGTGTGATTCGACGACCCGGCGTCGAGCAATGCGCGCAAACCCGTGTAACAGGTGCCCTGGTTGTCCAAACGGGGTGCGCTGAGCAGATTTCCGTCGGCGCCGATGACCGCCGACGGTGCGACGTCGTGGGTCATGAGCTCCCAGCCGAGGACCGCGTCCGGATCGATCCCCGCATACTCCGACACCCAGCCCAGGACAGCGGGAACCTCGTCACCGATCCCCCACACGGCGTTGACGTGCCGTTGCGGATCGAGCGAGACGCCCTTCCGGTCCTCGGACAGATGGATCGCGAGCTGGGGCACCCGCACCACCGGCTCGGTGACATGGACCAGCGTGTGCGCCACCGAATTTCCCGACCGGTACGCGAGACGGCCGGAGAGGCCGAGGTCGCGATCGAGCCAGGAGTTGAGCCACGCACCGCCGTAGGGTTCGAGCGCGACCATCGCGACTCCGGCCGACGAGCGGTCCGGATGCTGCTTGAGCCGCAGGTTGGGACTGTCGGTGTGCCCGCCGACGATTCGGAAGGCACCCGACGGCCCTGTCTCCCAGGCGATGATCGAGCCGCCGCGGATCACGTAGTGCCGCGCCGACGGCGCGTCGAGGTCACCTCCAGGCCACTCCTGGTCCTCGAAAAGTCGCGTGTACCCGGCATTTTCGAGTTCGCGTGCCACCGTCGCACAGACGTGGAACGGCGACGGCGACGCGTCGATGAACTCGCCGAGCCCGCTCGCGGTCGCACTGGTCGGGATTCTGGCGGACGCACTCATCGGCGTGCCTGCTCTCACGCGGAGGCGAGAACCGAGTCGATCGCCGAGTAGAACAGTCCGAGGCCGTCGTCACTGGGGCCGGTGAGCGGCTCCGTGGCGTGCTCGGGGTGCGGCATCAGGCCGACGATCCGCCCGTCGGGGCTGGAGATCCCGGCGATGTCGAGCGACGAACCGTTGGGGTTCCGCTCGGGGAACCGGAACACCACGAGCCCCTCACCCTCGAGTTCCTCGAGCTTGCGCTCCGACGCCACGTAACGCCCTTCACCGGACTTGAGGGGGATCAGGATCTCCGCGCCCTGCTCGAACCGGGTCGTCCACGCCGTGGTGTTCGACTCGACGCGCAGCCACTCGTCCCGGCAGATGAAGTGCAGGCCCTCGTTGCGGGTCAGTGCGCCCGGGAGCAGTCCGGCCTCACAGAGGACCTGAAAACCGTTGCAGATGCCGAGGATCGGCATCCCCTTGCCCGCGGCCTCGACGACCGATCCCATGACCGGCGCGAAACGGGCGATGGCACCGGCCCGCAGGTAGTCGCCATAGGAGAACCCGCCGGGCACGATGATGGCGTCGACACCCCTGAGGTCGGCGTCGCCGTGCCACAGAGCGACCGGCTCGGCGCCCGCGAGCCGGACCGCGCGGGCGGCGTCGACGTCGTCGAGGGTGCCGGGGAAGGTGATGACCCCGATACGTGCTGTCATGTGCTGCTCTCTACTCCGCGACGCGCGAGACGTTGAAGTTCTCGATGACGGTGTTGGTCAGGAGTTCTTCGGCGATGCGCTCGAGGGTCGTGTCGTCGACCGTGTCGTCGACCTCGAGCTCGAAACGCTTGCCCTGCCGGACGTCGCCGATTCCGCTGAACCCGAGCCGACCCAGGGCGCCGACGATGGCCTGGCCCTGGGGGTCGAGAATCTCGGCTTTGGGCATCACGTCGACCACCACTCGCGCCATGGACCGCTCCTCAATGTCTGCTGGTCGGTTGTCGCCTGATCGGTGTGTGTCCCGATCAGTTCACGCCGGTCAGCTTACCGGGTGCGCCAAATCGCCTCAGAGCACGGATTCGATGGCGGCGATGACCGTCGGGTCGGTCGGCTCGGTGCGCGGACGGAAGCGGTTGACGACTTCGCCGTCGGCGTTGACGAGAAACTTCTCGAAGTTCCACTGGATGTCGCCCGCTTCGCCGTCGGCGTCGGCGTGTTGGGTGAGTTCGGCGTACAGCGGGTGGCGAAAGTCGCCATTGACGTCGGTCTTCTCGAGCAGCGGGAAGGTCACACCGTAGGTCGCCGAACAGAAGGTCGCGATCTCCTCGGCGGTACCCGGCTCCTGCCCCATGAACTGGTTGCACGGCACTCCGACGACGGTGAGCCCTTTGTCCCCGTATGTCTTGGCGAGCTCCTCCAGGCCGGCGTACTGGGGCGTGAGACCGCACTTGCTGGCGACGTTCACCACGAGAAGCGGTCCGCCGAAGTCGTTCAGCGAGACGTCGGAACCGTCGAGGGCAGAAACCGGGATGTCCTTGATGTTGGCCATGGACGCCAGGTTAGACGTCGCCGGCCGCGGAGCTTTCGAGACGTAGGTCACAGCACCGTGGCGCGTATGCACAAGGTCACCGTTGTTTGCGTTTCTGCAATAGTTGCATTTGCGTTAGCATCTTCCGGTGGCCGAAGAATGCATGGGTTTCCGCGGTGCCGATGAGTCGGTGTCTGCCGCATCGTCGGCGCTCAATGCATTCCTGGACCGACTCACCAGCCTGAGCCGGCCGGAAGCACTGGAAAGTCTGGCCTCCACCGACATCACGTTCTCCCAGCTGCGCATCCTCTCGGCACTCGGATGCCAGGCAGGTCCGATGTCGGTGAACGCGATCGCCGATCAGGTACAGCTGTCACTCGCGGCCGCCGGCCGGACAGTGGACAAACTGGTCGGCGGGGGCCTCGTCGATCGTCGCGAGGATCCGTCCGACCGGCGGGTCAAGCGCATCTCCCTCACCGACGCGGGAATGCGCTTCCTGGAGACCCACCTGGCTATGAAGCACGGAACCATCCAGGACTTCGTGGCCCGTCTGCCCGCCGAACTCCGGGACAACCTGTGTACGGCGCTACGTCCCATCGTCGACGACGAGGTCGACCACTTCCGGCTGCCGGCCGAGACCCGACACCGGGCCTCATGACCTCAGAAGTCGACCCGCCGGCCCTCGGCACCACCCTCTGAACCCGAACACCCTCCGATACCGGGGTTCGCACCAGACTCCCGCCCGCCACCTCGAGCGCGAGTCGGTGCGGCCTGCACAGATCTCGTCCGACCGATAGGAACACCCGAATGACTTCATCCACAGGTGGTCACCTGCACGAAGGCCCACCGGACACCAAGCTGGACCGACACGTCCTGTTGGTCGCCGGCGTGGTCGTGCTCGGCGCGATCATGTCGATCCTCGACGTCACCGTGGTCGCCGTCGCGCAGAACACCTTCCAGCAGGAGTTCGGCACCGACGCGGCCGGTGCCGCCTGGACGGCGACCGGTTACACCCTGGCGCTGGCCGCGGTGATCCCGCTGTCGAGTTGGGCGGCTTCACGTTTCGGCACCAAGCGCGTCTACCTCGTCTCGCTGGTCCTCTTCACGCTGGGCTCGGTGCTCTGCGCGCTGGCGCCGAACATCGGGATGCTCGTCGCGTTCCGCGTGATCCAGGGACTGGGCGGCGGCATGCTGATGCCCATCGGCATGATGATGCTGACCAAGGCCGCCGGACCCGAGCGTGTCGGCTCGGTCATGGCCGTTCTCGGTATCCCGATGCTCCTCGGCCCGATCTCGGGTCCGATCCTGGGCGGCGTCCTCATCGAGCAGCTCAGCTGGCACTGGATCTTCCTGATCAACGTGCCGATCGGCATCGGCGCACTGGTCTTCTCGTGGATCGTCCTGCGTGACGATGCCGAGACCAAGCGCTCCTCGATCGACGTCGTCGGCCTGCTCCTGCTGTCGCCGGGCCTCGCGCTCTTCCTCTTCGGCATATCCTCGAGCGCCGAGCACCGGACCTTTGTGTCCGCGTCGGTCCTGGTGCCGACCATCATCGGTGCCATCCTGATCGTCGCCTTCATCTTCCACGCCCTGCGCAAGAAGAACCCGTTGCTCGACCTGCGTCTGTTCGCCAATCGCACGCTGAGCATCTCGGTCATCACGATGGTGCTGTTCATGGTCGCGTTCTTCGGTGCGGCCCTGCTGTTCCCGCAGTACTTCATCGGCGTGCGCGGCGAGTCCACGCTGACCGCCGGCCTACTGCTCGCCCCGCAGGGCATCGGTGCCATGCTCACCATGCCGATCGCCGGTCGCCTCACCGACAAGATGGGTCCGGGCAAGTTCGTGCTCGGCGGCATCGTCCTCATCGTGATCGGCCTGAGCACGTTCATGTTCCTGGGCGCGGAGACCTCCTACTGGTTGATCTGCGGCTCGTTGTTCGTCCAGGGCCTCGGCATGGGTATGACGATGATGCCGATCATGTCCGCGGCGCTCGCGACGCTGAGCAACCCGCAAGTCCCCGACGGCTCGACGCTGCTCAACGTGATCCAGCAGTCGGCGACCTCGATCGGCACCGCGGTGATCTCGGTGATCCTGGCGAGCAGTCTCGCAAGCAAGCCGGAGGCAGGATTGGCGATCATGGCCAACACCTCCGACGCGCCGTTGCCCCCGGGAGTGCCGGATCCGCTGCCGGAGTCGTTCTTCGAGACCGCGGCGGACGTGTTCTCCAACACGTTCACCATCTCGGTGGTCCTGATCGTGCTCACGCTGATCCCGGCGTTCTTCCTGCCGCGCAAGAAGATCGCCTCGTCGCTCACCGAAGAGGACATGGACCGCGGTCCGATCATGATGCACTGACGGCCCTGCTGGTCGAGCTCTCCCTTGCTGGTTGAGCTTGTCGAGACCACACGACGAAGCCCCGTTCGACTCGGTCGAACGGGGCTTCGTGGTTTCGACGAGCTCAACCAGCGGGAGGGGGACTCAACCAGCGGGAGGGAGACTCAACCAGCGGCGCGGTCGAGTGCGCCGGACTGCTGGAGGATCCACGCCAGCTCGAACGCCACTTCTTCCCACTGCTTGTAGCGCCCACTGACGCCGCCGTGACCGGCCGACATCTCGGTCTTGAGCAGGACCGGGTTGTCGGATGTGGACTTCTCCTGAAGCCGCGCAACCCATTTCGCCGCCTCGGTGAACAGCACCCGGGTGTCGTTCAGCGACGTCTGCGCGAGAATGGGCGGGTACGGCTTCGCCTCGACGTTCTCATAGGGCGTGTAGGTCTTCATGTACTCGTAGACCTTCGGGTCGTGCAACGGGTCACCCCACTCGTCCCACTCGATCACCGTGAGGGGCAGGGACGGATCGAGGATCGAGTTCAGGGCGTCGACGAACGGCACCGACGCCAGAATCCCGTTGAACAACTCGGGCGCCAGGTTCGCGACCGCACCCATCAGCAGTCCACCCGCGGACCCGCCTTCGGCGACCATCTGCTGCGGTGTCGTCCAACCTGTGTCGACGAGATGACGGGCCGCCGCGACGAAGTCGGTGAAGGTGTTGCGCTTGCTGAGTTCCTTGCCGTTCTCGTACCAGTGGCGACCCATCTCGCCACCGCCGCGGATGTGGGCCAGGACGAACACCATGCCGCGGTCGAGCATCGACAGTCGCGCCACCGAGAAGTACGGATCGATGCTCGCCTCGTAGGAGCCGTAACCGTACAGCAGTAGCGGCGCGGGCTTGGCGGCGTCGGTCTCCTTGCGGCGCACCACCGACAGCGGGATGCGGGTGCCGTCCTCGGCGACGGCCCACTCGCGGGACTGCACGTAGTCGGCCGGGTCGTAGCCGCCCAGGACCGGCTGCCGCTTGAGCAGGGTCCGCTCGCCGGAGGCGACGTCGAGCTCGAACAGTTCGGCCGGCTCGATGAAGCTGCCGTACCCGATGCGGAGCTTGGGGGCACTCCATTCCGGGTTGGCCCCGAGGCCCGCCGAACTGAGCTCCTGATCGAAGGTGACCTCGGCGAAGTCCGACTCGGACGGGATGCCGTCGATCTGGCGGAGATCGGCGATCGCGAGCCGCGGCAGTGCATCCCGGCGGTAGGACAGGACCAGGTAGTCGGCGAAGGCGTCGAGATCCTCGATACGGCGCTGCGGGTCGTGCGCGATGAGTTCCCGGCGTGCCGACGGATCGTCGACAGGTGCGAGGTCGATGGCGAAGTTCTCCGCCTTCTGCCCGTCCCGGACATCGTTGTGCACGATGACGAGGTAGTCCTCGCCGTCGATGACCGCATGTTCGACGCTGTACTCGACTCCGTCGACTCGCGGTGCGACACTGCGGAACTCACCCGTCGGGTCGTCGGCGGCGAGCAGATAGCTCTCCGAGGTGATCTTGGAACCGACACCGATGACCAGGTACTTGTCACTTCGCGTGGTGCCCATCCCGACCCAGAACCGCTCGTCGGGCTCGTGGAAGACCTTCACATCGGCCGAGCCGGCGCCGATGTCGTGGCGCCACACCGTGTCCGGACGCCACGCGGCATCGACCGTCGAGTAGAAGACGTGCCGGGCGTCCGCCGACCAGACCGCACCCCCCGACGTGTCGCGCACCTCGTCGGGGAGCAGCTCGCCACTGCGAAGGTCCTTGACGCGCAGGGTGTATCGCTCGTCCCCGACGACGTCGATGCTGTAGGCCAGCCAGTTCCCGTCGTCGCTGACGGTCAGCGCCCCGAGGCTGAAGAAGTCATGGCCCTCGGCCTCGACATTGGCGTCGAGCAGGATCTCCTCGCCGGGCAGCGGGTCGTCGCCGACCTCCGGCGGGGTCCAGTCGTCGTCGGACCGGATCGGACAGCGGCAGGACGTCGAATACTGCTTGCCCTCATGGGTGCGCCCGTAGTACCAGTACCGGCCGCGCCGGTTGGGCACCGACATGTCGGTTTCCTTGGTACGACTCTTGATCTCGTCGAAGATCTGCGCGCGCAGGTCCGCCAGCTGGGCCGTGTGCGATTCGGTGAAGGCGTTCTGCGCCTCGAGGTAGGCGATCACCTCTGGATCGTCCTTGTCGCGCAACCATTCGTAATCGTCGACGAAGGTGTCGCCGTGGTGGGTGCGCTCGGTCGGCACCTTCTTGGCGACCGGCGGGGTCGCGTCGTGGACGGCCACGGTCTTCTCCTCGGTCACGAGACCACCTCCGCGTCGGGCCAATCGGCAAAGGACTTCTGCGAGATCCACTCGTAGGCATCGATGTAACGCTGGCGCGTGCGGTCGACGACGTCGTCGGGCAGCTCCGGCGGCGCCTCGTCGGACGCTCTGTCCCAGCCGGATTCCGCACTCGTGAGCCAATTCCGCACGATCTGCTTGTCGAAGCTCGGCTGCACCTTGCCCGGCTCGTAGGTGGCGGCCTCCCAGTACCGCGACGAGTCGGGGGTGAGCACCTCGTCGGCCAGGACGAGTTCCCCGTCGGCCCCGCGGCCGAACTCGAACTTGGTGTCGGCGAGGATGATTCCGCGCTCGGCGGCGACCGCCGCGCCGCGTGCGTAGATGTCGAGTGTGGCCGACCGCAACGCCTGCGCCAGCTCCTGCCCCTCCTGCTCGACGACCCGCTCGAAACTGATGTTCTCGTCGTGCTCACCCTGCTCCGCCTTCGTGGCCGGGGTGAAGATCGGTTCGGGGAGCTTGGTCGCCTCCGCCAGACCTGCCGGCAGTTCGACGCCGCACACCGCTCCGGTCGCCTGGTAGTCGAGCAGGCCCGAGCCGGTCAGGTAGCCGCGGGCGACGCATTCGACCTGCACCATGGGCAGTCGGCGGACCACCATCGACCGACCCAGCACTCGCGCCGGGATTCGGTCGTCGGTCGGCCCGCCGGCCAGGTGGTTGGGCACCCCGAGCTCGTCGAACCAGTAGAAGCTCATCGCCGTCAATATGCGTCCCTTGTCGGGGATCGCGGGACTGAGGACGTGGTCGTAGGCCGAGATCCGGTCGGACGCCACCAGCAGCAGGGTGTCGGCGTCGATCTCGTAGATCTCGCGGACCTTCCCCGACGCCAGATGCCGGTAGGACTGCAGTTCAGGACGCATGGACTCGACCCTAGAGGGTGAGGTGTCCACGCGGGGCGGCAGGGACCTCCCGTCCGGCCCCGGGCCGCGGGGTCTGCGATCCTGGACCGATGAGCGAGCCGCATATCACCATCACCTACTGCACGCAGTGCAACTGGCTGCTGCGAGCGTCGTGGATGGCCTCGGAACTGCTCAACACCTTCGGCACCGAGATCGGCTCGGTGACACTCGTCCCCGGCACCGGTGGCGTGTTCGTCATCGACGTCGACGGCACCCAGATCTGGGAACGCAAGAGTGACGGCGGCTTCCCCGGCGCTCCCGAACTCAAGCGGCGGGTCCGCGACACCGCCCTGCCGGACTGGCAGCTCGGGCACGGCGACGCCACCGCGCCGGAATGACCCCGATCCCTGAGGAGCCCCGGAGCTTGCGGAGGGGCGTCACGAAGGGTCTACAGACGTACTAGAGAATCGGCGCCGGCGTGTAACCCGCGGCGTCCGGGTACTGCCCGATGATCTTCTCCGCGGCCGCGATCACATCGGCGACCTGCTGCTCGGCGGCACCCACGAAGGCGGTCTTGTCGGCCAGCAGCTCGTCGAGCTGGGCCCGGTCGAGCGGAAGACGATCGTCGGCGGCGAGCCGGTCGAGCAGGTCGGGTTCCCGCCCTTCCTCTCGCATGGCCAGTGCGACGGCGACGGCGTTCTCCTTGATCGCCTCGTGCGCGGTCTCCCGGCCGACACCGGCGCGGACCGCGGCCATCAGGACCTTCGTGGTCGCCAGGAACGGCAGGTACCGGTCGAGTTCGTTGGCGATCACCGCCGGGTAGGCGCCGAACTCGGCGAGAACGGTCAGGAAGGTCTCCATCAGTCCGTCGATCGCGAAGAAGGCGTCGGGCAGGGCCACGCGGCGCACCACCGAGCAGAAGACGTCGCCCTCGTTCCATTGCGCGCCGGCCAGTTCCGCGGCCATCGAGCCGTAACCCCGGAGCACGACGGCGAGCCCGTTGACGCGCTCACAGCTGCGGGTGTTCATCTTGTGCGGCATCGCCGAGCTGCCGACCTGGCCGGGCTGGAAGCCCTCGGTCACGAGCTCGTGGCCGGCCATCAGTCGGATGGTGTGGGCCAGCGACGACGGCGCCGCGGCCATCTGCACGAGAGCCGAGACCACATCGTGGTCGAGCGAACGAGGGTAGATCTGGCCGACCGAGGTGAACGAGCGCGCGAACCCGAGATGGGCGGCGACGCGGTCCTCGAGGTCGGCGAGTTTGGTGGCGTCGCCGCCGAGCAGGTCGAGCATGTCCTGCGAGGTGCCCATCGGACCCTTGATACCGCGCAGTGGATAGCGATCGATGAGCTCACGCAGCCGGGTCAGCGCGATCATGAGTTCGTCGGCCGCCGAGGCGAACCGCTTGCCGAGGGTGGTCGCCTGGGCGGCGACGTTGTGACTGCGCCCGGCCATGACCGTCGAGGAGTAGTCGGCCGCCAGTGCGACGATGCGGGCCAGCACCGCGACCCCGTGCGCGTGGACGTGCTCGAGTGACCGCAGGATCTGCAGCTGCTCGACGTTCTCGGTGAGATCCCGGCTGGTCATGCCCTTGTGGATCTGCTCGTGACCGGCCAGGGCGTTGAACTCCTCGATCCGGGCCTTCACGTCGTGGCGGGTGACGCGTTCACGGTCGGCGATCGACGCGAGGTCGACCTGGTCGACGACGCGCTCGTAATCCGCGATGGCATCCGCCGGTACGTCGATGCCGAGGTCGCGCTGAGCCTTGAGCACCGCGATCCACAGTCGCCGTTCGAGTTCGATCTTGGTGGTCGCCGACCACAGCTCGGCGAGGTCGGCGGAGGCATAGCGGCTGGCCAGGACGTTGGCGATGGCGGGCTTCGACACCCGCCCAGTGTAGGTTGCCGCCGGAGACAAACCGAAACCCCTGTTCGGTCCACCTGCCATCTACTTGCGGTCCACCTGCGGTGGGACCACCGTCGGCCTCAGAAGGCGAAGCACGCTCCGTTGGAGCCGTAGCCCTGCCGCACGCGGACGAACGTCGGCTGCGAGACCTTCCCGTTCTGCACGGCATACAGGTACTTGTCGCCGATGCGGTGCGGGACCCAGGTGGTCGAGGCGAGCGCGCCCTGGGGCAGGTCGCGTCCCACGAAGCGCGGCGGCAGGCCCGCCTTGACCTCGAAGAACTCGACCCAGCCGGACGAGTTGACCGCCACCGTCAGCGGATACGTGCAGCCGGTGCCGTACACCGCCGAGGAGAGCGGGACCGACGCATCGACCCGGCCGGCCGGCGCCGCCTGCGCCGACGGGGCCAGAAGTGCGGTCGTGCTCATCACCGCCGCGCCGAGCGCGGCTCCGATCCCCAGAATCCACCGTCGTCCCGACACACGATCCCCTTCCCCGTTTGGTGACCTGACGCTCCATCGTGTCATCGTCACGCGGAGCACGCGGCCGATTCACTAGGTTCGCCTGGCGGGTCACTCCCGGGGGGCGAGGACGTCGACGATGTCGAGCAGTGCGTCGCGCACGGCGTCGACGGGCCGCACCGCGGTCTGGCTGAGCGCGCCGACGATGGCACCGTCTTCGATGCCGATCAGTTGCGCGATGTGCACGGGGTCGGCGACACGGTGGGATTTGACCAGCACCTCGCAGTGATGGAGGGCCAGCGACTGTCCCCGCGCGGCGACGACGTCGCGCAGGAGGGGGTGGCGCGCCGCGAGCGCGATCATCTCGTATCGCGCGGACAGTTGCTGGAGGGTGGTGTCGGAGCCGACGAAGACGTCGGCGAGCACGCCCGCCGTCGCCGCGCTCCCCCGGTGCCGTCGCGGAAGAGCGTTGCAGCGCGCGGAGACTGCGGCCTCGTCGTGCGCGCACAGGTTGGCGGCGGCCTCGGCCATCAGGTCGTCGAGCGAGCCGAAGTAGTAGGTCGTCGACGCCAACGGGAGCTGCGCGCGCTCGGCCACCGCACGATGACGCACGGCGTCGAAGCCGCCTTCGAGCAACAGCTCACCGGCAGCCTCGATCAATCGAGACCGCCGCCGCGCACCCTTCGGTGTCGCTGCCGAGGTCATCATGGATGTTCATGCTGCCAAAGGGTCGGTACCGTCGTATCGCTTTCACGAAAGCGGCGCACGCGCAGGAGGATTCCCGTATAAGTCCGCTGACCTCCAGGAACGTCCGTTTGGATGTCGCCCGCTCGCTGTGCTCCCGGCTGCGGGCCGATGTCGCCCGCTCGCTACGCTCCCGGCTGCGGCCCGGCGGCCTCGTCAGTCGGACATCGGACACCGGGGTACGACGCCCATGCCCGCGGTTACCGTGAGCGCATGCAGTTCGACGGCCTCCACGCTGTCGCCGATTACGCGGCGCTCTACACCTGTCTGCGACAGGTCGCGTTCGCCGGTTTCCTCCGCGAGCGGCTGGGGAACTTCGAGGCGCGCTGCGACCCGGCGGAGCGGGCCGTCGTCTTCACCTCGACATCCCCTCCCGGCCAGGATGGGCAGCACGACCCGTTCCGTTCGCGGGCCATCCTGATCGCGGTGATCGAAACGGACGCGATCGTGTGGGGCTGGGCTCATCCCCGCGGCGAACCGTCCGGTCCCGCATCCGCGCTACGGGACGTCGGTGCCCGATTCGGCGTCGACGACTTCGCCGTTCCCCGGGTGCCGTTGCCGCCCAACCTGTCCCGCGATCAGATCACCGGCTACCGGACGCAGGCGATCGACATCGTGGCCGCGGCCGCGGTCGAGAGCACCGGGATCAGTCCGTACTGGACGGCACGACTCGACGACGGGGAACTCGCGGTGTACCTCCTCGACGACGTCGCACTCCCCGAACCGAGCTTCGCCGACTTCGCCACGACGATGCCGACGGTGATGAGATCTCTTGCGGTCAACGATCATCGGGTGGCGATCCACGGGATGGCCGCGCGGCGCGGCTGGCACATCAGCTGGCGGACCGGTTCCGACGGCGGGCGGTCGCCGATCTGCGACGTCACCGATGGCGAGTCGGTGGCACACGTCGAGTTCGACCGACGCGCGCGGCCCGTCGACTTCAGCTGTGAACTCGTCGGGCAGGCCTGACCCCCGCGGCTTTCTCCGCCCCTGTCCTCCGACCGCGTCGCCGGTGGCGAACCGTGCGACCATCGGGGACATGTCCCCCGACGACCGTGACGACATCCATCTCCGGCGTGCGATCGAGCTCGCCGCCCAGGCCCGCGCCCGTGGCGATCATCCGTTCGGCTCTCTTCTGGTGGCGCCGGACGGCGGCGTCGTGGCCGAAGGTATGAACTCCGTCGATACCGCGGGTGACCCGACCGGGCACGCCGAGACCAACGTCGTGCGCGCGGTGGGGCACCTCGACCTCGCGACCCGGGCCGAGCTGACGCTGTACACCAGCACCGAACCGTGCGCCATGTGCTCGGGAGCGATCTACTGGGCCGGGATCGGCACCGTCGTCTATGCACTCGGCGAGGACGACCTGCGGGAGATGGCCGGCGACGACCCCGCGAATCCGACGCTGGCGATGCCGTGCCGCCGGATCTTCGACGCAGGCAGCCGACCGATCGTCGTCCGTGGTCCGGTCGCCCTCGACGCGGCACGCGAGGTCCATGCCGGATTCTGGCAACACGGTTGAGATCTGCGGCGATCGCTGTCCTGCGAACGACCGTCGTACGCGCCGCGGATGAGCCAGATTCCTCACATCGGCGCGCGGCGGGCGCCGATCCGTTGCCGCGAGACGGGGGTCGGCCATTACCCTGTTGACTCGATGACCCGAGTGCCGCCACCCACCAGCGATCCCGACGACCGCAGCAGTCCCGACGAGACCCGCCGCGCCGTCGTCGGTCGTCGTGCTGTCCTGGCGGCCGGACTCGGCGCCGCCGCGCTCGGGGTCGCCGCGTGCTCGAGCTCGACCCCGCCGACGTCCGTGCAGCCACGCAACCTGGAGGGCCGGGCCGACGACGAACTGCCGGTCGAGGCCTCGCCGCCGCCGGTCACCGGGGGTCCGCCGCTGATCACGGGCAGCTTCCGGTCCGCTCGGATGGGCGGCCGCGACACGCGGTGGGCCGTCGCCCGGCCGAACGGGGTCACGGGCAGGCTCCCCGTCGTCGTCGTCCTGCACGCGCTGAACACCAACGAGAAATCGATCTTCGGACCGAAGCTCGAGATGCAGACGGTGATGCAGCAGTACGTCGACGCCGGAAACGCTCCGTTCGCTCTGGCGGCCGCCGACGTCGGGCGCAATTACTACCACCGGCGCACCGACGGCACCGACGGCGGCGCCATGATCCTCGACGAATTCCTGCCGATGCTGGCCGGCAACCCCGACCTGGATCTGTCGACCGAGCGGATCGGGCTCTTCGGCTGGTCGATGGGCGGCTACGGCGCGCTGCGCCTGGCCGCGATGCTGGGGTCGCCGCGCGTCGCCGCGGTGGCGGTCAGCTCGCCCGCGATGTGGGCCGACCCGCGCAACTTCCCGCCTCGCGCCTTCGACGGCATCGCCGACTATCAGGCCAATTCGCTGTTCGGCGCCCAGCCGAAGTTCGCGAAGATCCCGCTGCTGATCAACATCGGCTCGAGCGACCAGTTCTACACCTACACGCGCCAGTGGGCCGCCGGTCTCCGCCCTCCCGCCGCCTTCGGGACCGCGGCCGGGGGTCACACCAACCGCTACTGGCGCAGCGTCCTGCCCGAGCAGGTCGAGTTCCTCGGGCGCAACCTGGCTGTCTGACCCGGGTTTCGCTCAGATGCTGATCCGGCCCTCGAGGGCGTTGCGGCCGATGTCGCTGCGGAAGTGGGAACCGGGGAGCTTGATGTTCGCGATGCGCGCGTAGGCCTGCTCGCGGGCCTCGGCGAGGTCGGCGCCGGTGCCCACCACGGCGAGAACCCGTCCGCCGGAGGAGACGACGGCGCCATCGTCGTTGAGCGCGGTGCCGGCGTGCAGCACCCCGTCGGCGTCGGCACCGGTGATGATGTCCCCGGTCCGCGGCTTGCCGGGGTAGTTCTCCGCCGCGACCACCACGGTGACCGCGGCGCCGTCGCGCCACTGCAGGGGCGGCAGATCGGCGAGGGTACCGGTCGCGGTCGCGTGCAACGCCTGCCCGAGTGGGGATTCGAGCAGAGCCAGCACGGCCTGGGTCTCCGGATCGCCGAAGCGGCAGTTGAATTCGACGACGGCGGGTCCGTCCGACCCGATCGCCAGACCCGCGTACAGCAGACCGGAGAACGGGATACCGCGTCGAACCATCTCCGCGGCAACGGGTTTCACGACCTCGTCGACGATGCGCGCAGTCACCTCGGCGGGCAACCAGGGCAGCGGCGTGTAGGCGCCCATGCCGCCGGTGTTCGGTCCGGCGTCGTTGTCGCCGACCCGCTTGTGGTCCTGCGCGGGGAGCAACGGCACCACGGTCTCGCCGTCGACGAGGCAGAACAGCGACACCTCCGGCCCGTCGAGGAAGCTCTCCAGGAGGACCGGGTGCCCGCTCTCGAGGCACTCGGCGGCGTGGTCGCGGGCGATGACGCGGTCCTGGGTGACGACGACGCCCTTGCCGGCCGCGAGGCCGTCGTCCTTGACGACCCAGGTGGGTCCGAAACGATCGAGAGCGGCGTCGAGCCGAGCGGGGTTGTCGACGATCTCCGCGTGGGCGGTTTTGACCCCCGCAGCCGCCATCACGTCTTTGGCGAACGCCTTGGACCCCTCGATCTGTGCGGCCTGCGCACTCGGGCCGAAGGTGGCGATCCCGTCGGCCCTTAGTGCGTCGGCGACGCCGAGGACCAGGGGCACCTCGGGACCGATGACCACGAGGTCGGCGTCGATCTCACGCGCCAGGGCGACGACGGCGTCGCCGGAGACGGCGTCGACGGGATGGTTCGTGGCGATCGACGAGGTGCCGGCGTTACCGGGGGCGACGTGCAGGTCGGTGACCGCCGGATCGTTCCGGAGACCGATGAGGAGGGCATGTTCGCGGCCGCCCGAGCCGATCACGAGTACGCGCACGTCCACGACTCTAACGGTCGCTCCCCGGGGCCGGCCGAACGGTCGTCGACGTCGAACAGCGGGACGCCGACGGGCAGCAGGCGTCGGGGCACGACGCCTGCTGCCGTTCGCCGGTGAGCGAGCCGGTCAGCTCGTGGGCATGGTGAGGTCGTACATGGTCACGCCGTCGACGGTGACGGCGGTGAAGTTCTCCTGCACCCAGGTGCTGATCTGCGACGACGGTTGGGTCGAGTTCCCTCCCATGCCACCACCCATGCCGGGACCCGAGCCGCCGACGAAGTAGTGGATCTCCTTCGCGGCGACGAGCTCTTGGAATTCCGCCAGCGTCGGCGACGGGTCACTTCCGTTGAACCCGCCGATCGGCATCACCGAGTGGCCGGTCTCGAGCTGGTACCCGGAGGCCGACATCGATCCGACGGCAGCGGCGACCCAGGTGTAGTCGCCGGCGTCGGCACTCAGTGTGTCGACGACGGCCGCCGAGGGGGTCGACCCGCGCAGCAGTCCCCCACCGCCACGACCGTCCGCGCCCTGCTGGGTCATGCCGGGCATCCCCTGGCCGCCGGGACCACCCATGCCCTGCGGAGGCATCGCGGGCATGCCCCGACCTGCAGGTCCACCCGGGCCTCCCTGTCCACCGGGGCCGAACTCGCTGTCGACCCGGGGTCCGGCGGTGATGATGGATCCGCTCTTCTCGGTCGCGATGGTGTCCACGGTGTAGGCCACCGGGCCGGCCAGACCGGCAATGACGGCCCCGACGAGGGCTGCGGCCGCGATGCTCCGACGCCGGACGAAGACCATGGCCACCGCCGCGGCGAGCCCGACGACGAGGACGGCGAACCGGAGCCACGGCACGAAGTCGGGAGTGCGGCCCAGCAGGACATGGCCCCAGATCGCGGCGATCGCAACTGAAATCCCCAGCGCGATCCGCACCCACAACCGGTCCCGGCGCGACCAGCACGCCGCGGCGCCACCGGCGACGACCGCGGCGACCGCGGGAGCCAGTGCCGCGGTGTAGTACTGGTGGAATATCCCGGCCATGAAGCTGAAAACACCCATCGTGACAAGCAGCCAGAGCGCCCAGACGACCAGATACGCACGCCGCGGGTCGGTACGTCGGGCCCTCCCGATGAGCACGAGCGCCACGACGGCGAGAAGCAGTCCCGTCGGGATGAGCCAGGCGATCTGACCGCCCTGCGCGGGTTCGAACATCCGCAGCCAGCCGGTCTCACCCCATGCGCCACCGCCACCGCCACCGCCGGGACCACCCATGCCACCGCCCATGCCCTCCATCGCGTTTCCGCCACCACCGGGGACGACGGCACCGGTCTCGTTGCCGTTGAGCCGGCCGAGCCCGTTGTAGCCGAGGGTCAGTTCGAGGATCGAGTTGTTCTGCGAGCCACCGATGTACGGGCGCGACGACGCGGGCCACAGCTCTACCGCCAGAATCCACCAGCCCGCACTGACGATCATCGCGCCCAGCGCGGCGAACAGCTGCCCGACCCGGCGCAACCACCCGCGTGGGCCGAAGGCGAGGTAGGTGACCGCCAGCGGCGGCACGATCAGCATGACCTGGAGCTGTTTGGTGAGGAAGCCGAATCCGACGAACACCCCGGTCAGGATCAGCCACCGCCAGCGACCGTCCTCGAGCCCCTTCATCATCGACCAGACGGCCGCGATCATCAGCAGGATGAGCAGCGCCTCGGGATTGTCGAAGCGGAACATCATCGCCGCGACCGGTGTCACCGCGAGGATCGCTCCCGCGAGGATGCCGGCCCAGTGGCCGAGGTACTTCCGGGTGATCAGGTAGAGCAGCGCCACCGAGGCGACGCCCATCAGCGCCTCGGGCACCAGGATGGACCACGAGTTCACCCCGAAGATCCGCGCGCTGAGACCCGGAATCCACAGCGAGGCAGGTGGTTTGTCGACCGTGATGGAGTTCGCCATGTCCGAGGAACCGAACAACCAGGCCTTCCACGACTTCGAGCCGGCTTGAATGGCCGCCGAGTAGA
This sequence comes from Gordonia sp. G4, assembly GCF_057770005.1. NCBI lineage: Bacteria > Bacillati > Actinomycetota > Actinomycetes > Mycobacteriales > Gordoniaceae > Gordonia > Gordonia sp. G4. The sequence goes on along the minus strand of NZ_CM173442.1, from coordinate 2,417,196 downwards.
AGGAGTTGGCCCACCCGTTGATCGACAGGTTCCACAGGTAGCCGACCGTGGTGCCGATCAGCAGCAGCGCCAGCGAGAGACGTTCCCAGCGAGTGTTTTCGGAGGCCGGACCTGTGACTCCAGAGGGATTCTCGGGTGCAACGGAATTCGACGGCGGAACGAGGGTGGTGCTCATGCGACGACCTCCGTGTGGTGAGTGACCGCCTTGCGGAACACCCAGCGGAGACCGATGAACCGGGTGAGTGTGGCCACCAGGTTCGCGGTCACCAGGATCATGAGTTCGATGTGTTTGGTCGCGTCGGGAGCGACGGTGTGGAGCACGAGCAGTGCACCCGAGGTGACCAGCCAGCCGAAGAGGAAGACGCCCAGACCGAAGAGCTGATGGCGCAATGCGTTGTCACGGCCGCGGATGCCGAAGCTGAACCGCCGGTTGGCGGCGGTGTTGAGGACGGCGGTGATCGCGAGGGCCACCACATTCGAGATCTGGGCGCCGAGGAAGGAGTGGAGGGCCAGGAACAGTACCGCGTAGGCCAGCGTCGAGGCGACGCCCACCACGCAGAAACGCGCCAGCTGCCCGACCAAGCCCGTCGGCACTCCGTCGAGCTGCGGTCCCGCGGCCCGGTCCCGGCCGATGGACTCGCGCAGTTCAGCGATCGGCAACCGACCCATCGCCAGCGCGAGACCCACGCGCGCACAACCTTTGAGGTCGGCGATCGCCGTCGGCACGATGTCGACGGTGCTGTCGGGGTCGTCGACCCAGTCCACCGGCACCTCCGCGATACGCAGACCGATCTGCTCGGCGAGGACCAGGAGTTCGGTGTCGAAGAACCAGCCGGTGTCGGCGACGAACGGCAGCAGCTCGCGCGCGATGTCGGTCCGCATGGCCTTGAACCCGCACTGGGCGTCGGAGAACCTGGCCCCCATCGCTGTTCGCAGCATCAGGTTGTACGAGCGGGAGATGAACTCGCGCTTGGGCCCCCGGACGACGCGCGCGGAACGGCTGAGGCGCGTGCCGATCGCGATGTCGGAATGCCGCGAGACGAGAGGGGCGATGAGCGGCATGAGGGCGTTGAGATCGGTCGACAGGTCGACGTCGCAGTAGGCGACGATCTCGGCGTCGCTGTGCTGCCACACCGCGCTCAGCGCGCGACCGCGTCCCTTCTGCTCCAGATGGACGACGCGCATGCCGTCGAGCTCACCCGCCAGTGCGACGGCGATGGCGAGGGTGTCGTCGGTGCTGGCGTTGTCGGCGATGGTGATGCGCGAGGCGTAGGGCACGTGCAGACGCAGGTGATCGGCGAGGCGACGCACCGACGACGCGATGTCGGCCTGTTCATTGTGAACGGGTACGACGATGTCGAGTACCGGATTCGGCGTGGAGGTGTCGGTGAGTGTGTACATCTGCGCGGTGGTGCCCGGCGGTGCTTCTGGGATCATGCGGACCACAGTGGGCTCCCAGCCTCGCGTCACCCTGCGTGCGAGCTGCCGGGTTCCTGTGAACGCCTGACCGGGGCGTGTGGACGGACACCGGGGGCGTGTCCGAGGCCGCAACTACATTGGGCACATGCCCGCAACCCTCGCCCCGGATCAGCTGACCGCCGCCAACCGCGTCATCACCAGCCTGGCCGGTGAGGGCGCCGCGCTGCGTGAGGATCAGCTCCGGGCCGTGACCGCGCTGGCCGGCCGCCCCGTCGACCCCGCCGAGCGCGGCGCGCGGGTCCTGGTGGTCCAGGCGACGGGATGGGGCAAGTCGGCGGTCTACTGGTCGGCGACCGCGATCATCCGGGCCGGTGGCGGTGGACCGACCCTCATCGTGTCGCCGCTGCTGTCCCTCATGCGCGACCAGGTCTCGGCAGCCGCCCGCGGCGGGTTGTCGGCGGCCACGCTCAACTCGTCGAACGTCGACGAGTGGTCGACGATCGAGGCGCAGCTGCGGGCCGGCGACCTCGACGTCCTGCTCGTGTCACCCGAACGGCTCGCCAACCCGGGCTTCGGCCGCCGAGTCCTCGACGCCCTCGCCGGCAACCTGGGTCTGCTCGTCATCGACGAGGCGCACGCGGTCTCCGACTGGGGTCACGATTTCCGTCCGGACTACCGCCGCGTGGCGGACGTGCTGCGCACCGTCAACCCGACCACGCCGGTGCTGGCCACCACCGCCACCGCCAACGCGCGTGTCACCGCCGACGTCGCCGCCCAGCTCGATGCCGGCACCGCCGGCGAGCCGACCCTGGTCCTCCGCGGGCCGCTCGCACGGAAGTCGCTGCACCTCAACGTCATCGACGGACTCTCGCCGGTCCAGCGGTACGGCTGGGTGGCGCAGTCGCTGCCCGCCCTCCCGGGCTCGGGCATCGTGTACGTGCTGACCGTCGCCGACGCCGACCGTCTGGTCGAGGCCATCCGAGCCGTCCACGGCGACGCGGTCGCGGTGGCCGCCTACACCGGCCAGCTCGACGCCGACCGTCGCCACGAACTAGAGGACGCACTGCTGCGCAACGAGGTCAAGGCGCTGGTCGCGACGTCGGCACTCGGAATGGGTTATGACAAACCCGATCTCGGTTTCGTCGTGCATGTCGGGTCACCACCGTCGCCGGTCTCCTACTACCAGCAGGTCGGTCGTGCCGGGCGCGCCCTCGACGATGCCGTCGTCATGCTCCTGGCGTCGCAGACCGACGACCGGATCTGGGATCACTTCGCGACCGCGACGATCCCCGACCCGGACAAGATGCGTGACCTCCTCAGCGCCCTGGACGCCGCGGACGAGCCGCAGTCGGTGGTGCAGCTCGAGGCCGCAACCCGGTTCCGTCGTACCCGGATCGAATTGATGCTCAAGCAACTGGCCGTGGACGGCGTCACCGACCGGACCCCCGACGGCTGGGTCGTCACCGGCAAGCCCTGGACCTACGACGCCGCGCACTACGACGGCATTCTCGCCGTACGCCGCCGGGAGGCCGACATCATGCGCGCCTACATCGCGGGGCGCACCTGCTTGATGCGGCTCCTGACCGAATCGCTCGACGATCCCCAGGCCGCGGACTGCGGGCGATGCTCGGTCTGCCGCGGCGCGCTCAGCGACGGACTCACCGACACCGTCGACGACGAGACCGTCCGCACCGTCACGTCGACGCTCCGCCGCAAGGCGCAGACCCTGGATCCGCGCAAGATGTGGCCGGGCGGCGAATTCGGCCGTCGCGGACGGATTCCCGCGGACCTGCTCGCCGCGCCGGGGCGCGTCCTGGCCCACGCCGACGCCCCGGAATGGGTCGAGGTGCTCGCCGCCGCCCGCAACGGTAACGAGCGAGCGGTGGCCGAGTTGGGCGACGCCGCGGTCGCGACACTGTCCGCGTGGGTGCGCGACACCGGCATCCGCGCCGACGTCATCGTGTCACTACGCCTGACCGGCACCGCACTCGCCGAGACCCTGGCCGAACACCTGCGGAAGGTCGGAAAACGCGATGGCGGCAGTTTCCCCGTGCGCATGGGTGACCCACCCGCCGACGCGACCGGCGCCGTCGAAGCCGCCTACTGGCGGGACCATCTCGGCGACCCGCCCGACGTCGCGGGCCGCAACGTGATGCTCGTGGTCGACGCCAACAGCTCGGGCTGGCCGATCACCCTGGCCGCCGCCGCCCTCCGCGAAGCGGGCGCGACCGCGGTGTTACCCCTGCTGATCCACCGGACGGTGTGAGCTCTCCGCAAACCCACCCTTTTTCGGCAAACCCACCCCCTCGCAGGGGTGTGGGTTTGCCGAAAAGTGGTGGGTTTGCAGACGGTGGGGTCAGTCGGCGACGTACTCGCCGTAGCCGAGGGAACGCAGGCTCGCGCGGATCTTCTCGGCCGCGGCGTCGAGGTCCTCGGGACGGGGGTTCTTGTTCGCGTTGGCGAGGTCGAAGGTCTCGAGCGACACCCCGGGGAACACGTGGACGTGCACGTGCGGCACTTCGAGGCCGGCGATCAGCAGACCCATCCGGGGAGCGTCGAAGGCGTCCTTGACCGCGCGTCCCACGTTCTGCGCGACCGCACTGAGATGGGCGAACGCGGCGGTGTCCATCTGCTCCCAGTGATCGACCTCGGCACGGGGAACCACCAGGACGTGACCGGGCGTGACCGGTTCGATGGTGAGGAACGCGACCGCCTCGCCGTCCTTCCAGACGAACCGGCCGGGGAGATCGCCGTTGATGATCATGCTGAAGACCGATGCCATGGGCGCGAGTCTAGTGGTGTGCCTCGGAGACAGATGACCCCCACGGCCACGGCGGGTGTCGTCGGCGAAAGTGTCGGGGTTCCATGACATCCTTTCGGTGTGAGTGGGCCAGAGTCATCCGGGGCGGGACGAACCCCCCGATCCGTCGTCGGATCCAGCGACGTCCTGGCCCGCGCCCAACGGTTCCCGCGTCTTCGGTACATGGGGTCGAAGTACCGTCTGCTGCCCCATCTCGAACGCACCTTCGCCGAGATCGGCGGGTCCACCGCGGTCGATGCGTTCTCCGGTTCCGGAGTCGTGTCCTACCTGCTGAAGGCGCAGGGCTTCGAGGTCGTCAGCAACGACTTCCTCAACTTCGCGCACGTCATCACCCGCGCGTCGGTGGCCAATTCGAGTGTCCGGCTCGAACCGGAGCTGATCGAGGCGATCTGCGGTCCCGCCGCCGACGACCGCGACTACATCTCACGGACCTTCGACGGGCTGTACTTCACCCCCGAGGACCGGGCCTTCCTCGACTCGGCGTGGTCGCACGTCGACGCCTTGCGCGGGTACCGCCGCGACCTCGCGATCGCCGCCCTGGTGCTCTCGGCCGCACGCAAGCAACCGCGGGGCGTGTTCACCTTCACCGACTCGACGCGGTACGCCGACGGCCGGCGCGATCTGACCATGTCCTTGCGCGACCACTTCCGTCTCCGGGCCGCCGGGGACTACAACGCCACGGTGTTCAGCAACGCACGCAGCAGCCGCAGCGTCCAGGGCGACATCTTCGACCTCGAACTGCCGTGGTCCGAACCGCCGGATCTGGTCTACCTCGACCCTCCGTACGCGCCCCCGACCGACGACAACGACTACATCAAGCGCTATCACTTCCTCGAGGGATTGTCGGCCTACTGGCGCGGCATGAGCATCATGGAGAACACCAAGACCAAGAAGCTGCCGAAACGCTTCACCCCGTTCGCCTACAAGCGGACCATCGAGGACGCCCTCTTGCGCACCTTCGAGCATTTCGAGGGCGCCGGCGCGATCGTGCTGTCGTACTCGTCGAATGCGTTGCCCGGCAAGGATCGGATCGTCGACCTGCTCGGGAAGGTCAAGCCGTCGGTGGAGGTCATCGCGATCGACCACAAGTACAGTTTCGGCACCCACGCGGCCGCGACGCGCCGCGACGTCAGCGAGTACCTATTCATCGGCCGGGACTGACCGGCGGATACCCACTGACGACACGGCGACACACATGAGCACCGCGGGCGACTTCGACGACTACCTGACATCGTTGGGACGGTTGACGTCTCACGTGGACCCGACCGCGTCGACGCCGGAGGCAGAGCGGATCACCCAGGCCACCGCGCGCCTCGGCGAACTCCTCGACACCGACATCGCGGGTCTCGCGGCCTGGGTGAGGGACAACCCCACAGACGTCCCCGTCCTCGGCCTCGCGGTCGGGCTGTCCCAGGAGAAGCTGAAGAACGCGCTGCGCGACCGGTTCGACACCAGCGGCTGGCACGCGCTGGCACGGGCACAGCCGGTCGAGCTGGTGACCTGGCTCGACACCGAGTTCGACCTCGTCCGCATGCTGCGCACCCAGTTGTCGCGCACGTTCACCTTCGCCGACATCCTCGTGGCGCGCGCCGGCACCCGCGCCACCGCCACGCGCGCGGGAGCGTCGGGTCGGCGTATCGAGGACGAGATCGAGGACATCGCCCGCGACATCGGACTCGACTACGTCACCCGGTCGCGGTTCGCGGGACGCAACGGGCGGACCGCGCCCGCCGACCTGATCGTCGGCGACCCGTCGTCGGCCGACATCGTGGTGGCGGCCAAGGGTTTCGACTCGACCGGCTCCAAACTCACCGACGCGGTTCGCGAGATCGAGGAGATGGCCGAGGTGCGGTTGCCGACCCAGCTGGTTCTCGCGGTGATCGACGGGATCGGCTGGAAGTCACGGCAGTCGGACCTGCGCCGCATCCATCAGCTGTGGGTGACACGCCAGATCGACGGGATGTACACACTCGTCGGACTCGACCGGTTCCGCGACGACGTCACCGACTTCGCGAAGCTCCGGCGGTTGATCTAGTCGACGTCGGCGAGCGGCAGCCTCACCCAGAACGACGCTCCCGCACCAGGACTCGTGTCGACGCCCACGCGCCCGCCGTGCGCGGCCACCAGGGCGGCGACGATCGACAGACCCAGACCGCTACCACCGCCGTCGCCGCGGTGCCGCGAGGAGTCACCGCGGTAGAACCGCTCGAAGACGTGCTCGGCATCCTCCGCCGTGAGTCCCGGGCCGGTGTCGGTGACGGTCAGCACCGCCTCGCCGGTGTCCGGACGGTCGTCGACGGTCACCCCGACCGTGATCGAGGCGTCGGTCGGCGTGTGGTTCACGGCGTTGCCGATGAGGTTGCGCAGCACCTGCACCAGACGCGGCCCGTCGCCGAGGACCACCGGCGGACGATCGCCCGCGACGACGTCGAGTCGGATCTCACGATCGGGCGCGGCGGCCCGTGCGCTCTGCACGGCGTCGGCGGCCAGGCCGAGCAGGTCCACGGGCGCGGAATCGACAGGACGCGCGGCATCGAGTCGCGCGAGCATCAGCAGGTCCTCCACCAGCAGGTTCATCCGGCCGGCCTCGTCGTCGATGCGTCGCATCGCATCGGTGACATCGGGAAGATCGGGGACATCGGCAACGCCGTGCTGTGAATAGAGTTCGGCGAAGCCCTTGATGGACGTGAGCGGTGTCCGCAATTCGTGGCTGGCGTCGGCGACGAAGCGTCGCATCCGCTCCTCGGAGGCGCGCGCCTGCTGTTCGGATGCGGCGGTCGAGGCGAAGGCGTGCTGGATCTGCCCGAGCATCCGGTTCAGCGAGTCCGACAGGCTGCCGACCTCGGTGTTGGCCGGCGCCGGCGGGACGCGCCGGGTCAGGTTCCCCTCCGCGATCTCGTGCGCGGTCTCCTCGACCCGCCGGAGCGGACGCAGACCGGTGCGCACCAGGACATAGCTCAGCACCCCGATCAGCAGGACGACCAGCACACCGATCCCGATCTGCAGCCAGATCAGCCTGCTCACCGTGTCGTCGATGTCGGACATCGGCGTGGCCACGATGGATCTGCCGAAGCTGTTGCTACGCTTGATAACCCGCCATTGTGGGCCGTCTCCGTCGACGGACGGGACGGTCACGGGTCCGGCGTTGTCGCGGGCCAGTCCGTCGAGGTCGGGGGCGTCGTCGAACTGGTTGTAGACATTGTCGGTCGAGACCCCACCGGGACCGTAGACGATGGACTCGACGTAATAGGGCGACGGCGGCCGGCGCGGTCCGGGCGGGCCGGGTCCGTCGCCGAGGAATCCACGGGGTTCGGCCCACGTGCGTATCGCGTTCGTCAGTCCCTCGTCGGCGCGCGCGATGAGGTCCTGACGCATCGACGAGGTCACCGCGATCCCGGAGGCGAGCAGCCCGACGGCGACGAGCAACACGGTCAGGGCCACCAGCGAGATCCGCAGCGGAACACCGCGCTTGCGCGTCCCGCGACCGGTGCCGGCCACCGCCCGATCAGTCACGGGGCTCTCGCATCACGTAACCCACTCCGCGGAGGGTGTGGATGAGTCGCTTGTCGCCGGTGTCCAGTTTGCGTCGCAGGTACGACACATAGGATTCGACGACGTTCACCTCTCCCCCGAAGTCGTAGTTCCAGACATGGTCGAGGATGCGCGGTTTGGACAGCACCGTGCCCGCATTGACCATGAAGTAGCGCAGCAGGGTGAACTCCGTCGGCGAGAGCGGAACCAACTCGCCCGCCTTGAACACCTCGTGGGTCTCGTCGTCGAGTTCGATGTCGGCGAAGGTGATCTTCGACGACGCGCGCTGCTGATCGTCGAAACCGCTGCGCCGCAACAGCACCTGCAGGCGGGCCACGACCTCTTCGAGGCTGAACGGTTTGGTCACGTAGTCGTCGCCGCCGATGGTCAGGCCGTTGATCTTGTCCTCCACCGTGTCCCGCGCCGACAGGAACAGCGCGGGTGCCTCCACCCCGTCGGCACGCAGGCGGCGCAGGAGCCCGAACCCGTCCATGCCCGGCATCATCACGTCGAGGACGAGGACGTCGGGTTTGGCGGCGCGGCACCTGTCGAGAGCCGCCGGACCGTCGGCGGCGGTCTCGACCTCGTACCCCTGGAATTTCAGCGACACCGACAACAGCTGACGGATGTTCTCCTCGTCGTCGACGACGAGGACCTTCGCGCCGCGCGTGCCGTTCTGATTCGCCGCTTCACTCACACGATCAGACTCCCAGGACGCCCTGGTATCTCACTGTAGGCACGCTGGGAGATTCCTGTGAGCGTTGACCAGCGGTTTCACCGAGGCCGCAGCCTCACGCGTCGGGGTGACCGTACGCCGCGGCGATCTCTTCCGAACCGCGCCAGCGGGAGTAGGTCGGGCTCTGTGGCCATCCGTCCGGAGAGTCCTGCCACTCCTCCTGACGCCCGTAGGGCAGCACGTCGAGGAGTCCGAACACGAAGCCGAGTTGTTCGGTGCCCCGTCCGGTGGAATGCCAGGTGCGGTACACCGTATCGCCGTCGCGGAGGAAGACGTTGACCGCGAACCCCTCCCCCGGCGCGGCATCGACATCCGCCGAGAAGGTCGTACCCGCCGAGGAATACCAGTCCATCCGATTGCCGACGCGCTGCTTGTAGGCCAGCGCCTCCTCGATCGGCCCGTGCGTGATGATGACGAAGCGCGCGTCGTAGTCGGCGAGGTAGTCGAGCCGGCTGAACTGGGTGGTGAAGCCGGTGCAACCCGGGCACTGGAACTCGGCGCCGTCGGTCCACATGTGGTTGTAGACGATCAGCTGTGAGCGTCCGTCGAAGACATCGACCAGCCGAACCGGTCCGTCGGGCCCGGTCAGGACATAGTCGTCCATCTCGACCATGGGGAGTCGGCGACGCTGCGCGGCGACGGCGTCGAGTTCGCGGGTCGCCGCCTTCTCGCGGCGGCGCAGGTCGGCCAGCGCCGTCGCCCAGGTCTCGCGGTCGGCCACGGGTGGGAGTGCCGTACTCACGACGATGCCTCTCGCATGACAGTGCCTTTCGCTCGGTGATGAGAACAGTTCACCGGGTAAGACCCGCCCTTGCTCCGGAATTCATCGCACCGCGGGAACGGCACCTGCCTAGGCGGTGAGTTCGTAGGCCGCCTGGAGCCGGCGCACGTGCTCGCGGACCTCGTACAGTTCCCGGCGCGCGGTTCGCAGAGCCTTCTCGCCGCCTCGACCGGCCTGCAGGCTCTCCACGAGTGAGTCGGCGACGCGTTCCAGCTCGTCAACCAGCACCCGGGCCTGCGCCTGTGCGACGGGATCGACAGATCGTCGCGAGCGAACCATGGGGTCATCGTAGGTTCTTCGATCGTTAACCGCTCGCGGAACCGCCGTCCACCGACCGGGGTTGAACGTCGATGGCGGCGAGATGAACGGTCGATGAACCTCTTCATCGTGACGGTCCACATTGTCGCGTTCGGACTAAATTGTGTCCATGGATGCCCATGACGAACGTCGTCAGATCAGCGAAGTCCAGGACCGGCTCATCGGCCTCTACTCGCACCGTTCGCCCAACGACGTCGCCGCCGCGGTCGAGAAGGCATACCAACACTTCGACGGCACCGAGGTCCGCGACTTCGTGCCACTCCTCGTCGAACGACGCGCGAACAAGGCTCTCGGCGGCACCGACGTCATGGCCGATCCCGCCTCGGTCCCGCCGCACGTCGGGGAGTGACCGAAACGGGGATGACACCGTGACGCCCGGTCACGTGGTCAGCAGCAGCCGGTGGTGGCGCTGAGGACGTTGCGGAGGGCTTCCAGCGATTCGGGTCTCGACCGGTAATAGACGTTCATCCCGCGACGCTCCGGCGAGACCATCCCGGCTTTTCGCAGCTGACCCAGATGGTGGCTCGTCGTCGCCTCGGTGAGTCCGACGGCTGTCGCGAGGTCGCACGTGCAGATCCCGTCGCCGTCGTCGGCGAGGAGGATCGAGACGAGCTTGATCCGCGCAGGGTCGGCAAGAGCCTTGAGCCGCAACGCGATCTCGAGAGCAGTGGCGTCGTCGAGTGGCGCCGCCGACACCGGCGCACAACAGATGGGGGCACTGATGTCGACCATCGGCAAGGTCTTCGGCATGATCCGACCCTACCCCTCCTATTGACATATGTCGAAAAGGTGGCATCCTGCAAGGGCGACCCCGATTAGACATATATCTCACAGGTAAAGGTGGCTCGTCATGTCCCGTATCCAGCTCGCACTCAATGTCGATGATCTCGGTGCCGCCGTCAAGTTCTACGCCAAGCTGTTCGACACCGCCCCGGCGAAACGGAAGCCCGGTTACGCGAACTTCGCGATCGCCGAACCACCGTTGAAGCTGGTGCTTCTGGAGAATCCGGGCCACGGCGGCACCATCAACCACCTCGGCGTCGAAGTCGAGTCGAGCGAGAAGGTGCACTCCGAGATCGCCCGACTCTCCGGCGAGGGCCTGTTCACACAGGAGGAGATCAACTCGACCTGTTGCTTCGCGACCCAGGACAAGGTGTGGGTGACCGGCCCGAGCGACGAGAAGTGGGAGGTCTACACCGTGCTCGCCGACTCCGAAACCTTCGGCGTCAGCCCGAAGTTGTTGGAAGCGAACGAAGTCGACGGAGATCAGCAGGGCGCGGCGTGTTGCGGTGGCGCCTCCGATTCACCCGGTGCCCGCACGGCCTGCTGCTGAACGAGCGCAGCTCATTCTTGTCGGAGGGTGCCCGTATGTTTGAGTCATGCAGTTCGGGGGTGACGGCACAGACACTTCGGGCGAGAGGTCCGAAGCCGAGTCCTCGCTGCCCGCAGCGCTTTCCGACTTCGAGCTGTCTCCCGGGGAACTCGTCGACGTCATCACCCACTGCGGCCGCGACCTGTTCGGCTACCTCGTTCCCGGACGCCCGCCTGATCATCCGGCGCGCAGCAAGCTCGCCGAGCAGCGAGCCACCCGCACCACCGCCCACCGTCGCGAGGTCGACGCGTGGAACGCTGCCAACCCACCACCGTTCTGAATGACTCAGGCGCCAAACCCCGCCGCCGGTCCGGACGACTATCGCTCCAGACGGCCGGCGAGGTCGCGGATGCGTGCGGTGATGTCGTCGCGGATCAGCCGCATCCGCTCGATGCCGTCGACGCCTCGAGCGGAGGGTTCGACGGTGTTCCACACCTCGACGTCGACCCCCTCCGGCGGAGTGACCTCGGCGGTCCCGACCACCACGACCAGATCCGCCGCGCGCATCAGTTCGTCGGTGAGTTGCCGCGGTTGATGTCCGGTGACGTCGGCGCCGACCTCGGCGAGCACCTGGGCGGACAATTCGTTGACCTGGCCGCCGATCTTCGCGCCGGTGCCGGCCGACGAGGCGGCGATCCGCCCGGTGACCGTTGACGTGAGGTGTTCGGCCATCACGGATTTGCCGCGGTTGCTCACGCAGACGAACAGCACGTCGTATTGGTCAGGCATCACGTACCGGCTCCTTGGTCGGATCGATGACTCCGGTGAACCTCTTGCGCAGCGCGAGGGAGACGTACACGAGCGCGACGAGGACGGGCACCTCGATGAGTGGGCCGATGACTCCGGCAAGAGCCTGACCGGAGGTCGCACCATAGGTCGCGATCGCAACGGCGATGGCGAGCTCGAAGTTGTTGCCGGCGGCGGTGAACGCCAGCGTGGTGGTCCGTGCGTAACCCAGCCCCATCGCGGCGCCGAGGACGAATCCGCCACCCCACATCACCGCGAAGTAGATCAGCAGCGGCAGCGCGATCCGCACGACGTCCCACGGGTGAGAGGTAATCTGCTCCCCCTGCAAGGCGAACAGGATGACGATGGTGAACAGCAGGCCGTAGAGGGCCCACGGCCCCAATCGCGGGAGGAACGAGGACTCGTACCATTCGCGGCCTCTGGCCCGTTCGCCGATGCGGCGGGTGAGATAGCCGGCGACCAGCGGGATTCCGAGGAAGATCAGCACCGACTTCGCGATCTGCCACGGCGAGGTGTCGATGGTCGTCTGTTCCAGGCCGAGCCATCCGGGTAGCACCGAGAGGTAGAACCAGCCCAGCACGGCGAACATGATCACCTGGAACACCGAGTTCAGTGCGACGAGGACGGCAGCCGCCTCGCGGTCGCCGCACGCCAGGTCGTTCCAGATGATGACCATCGCGATACAGCGCGCCAGACCGACGATGATCAGTCCGGTCCGGTACTCCGGCAGATCGGGGAGCAGAAGCCAGGCCAGCGCGAACATCAACGCGGGTCCGACGATCCAGTTCAGCAGCAGCGATCCCAGCAGCAGGCGACGATCGCCGGTGACCGAGTCGAGTCGGTCGTAGCGCACCTTGGCCAGCACCGGATACATCATGATCAGCAGTCCGAGAGCGATCGGCAGCGAGATGCCGTCGATCTCCACGGCCGCCAGCGCGTCTCCCAGGCCGGGAACGGTGCGGCCCAGCAGCAGGCCCGCGACCATCGCCGCGCCGATCCACACCGGCAGGAACCGGTCCAGCATCGACAGCTTCGCCGCGACCGCGGTGTCGGTGGCGGTCATGGCCGGACCTCGCACGACCGGGCCTCCCCCACCACCGACGCGAGACCGCCCAGCAGATCGGAAAGCTGTTGTAGCGCATCGGTGTTCACGCGGTAGTACACCCAGGTCGCCCGACGCTCACCGGTGATGAGACCCGCCTCCCGCAGCACCTTGAGGTGGTGCGAGATCGTCGGTTGTGAGACGTCGAACGGTCCGGAGATGTCGCACACGCACGCTTCGGCTCCCGGATGCGCGGCGATCTCTGACAGCAACCGCAACCGAACCGGATCCGCGAGTGCTTTCAGCACCGGCGTGGCCGTCTCCGCCTGGTCGGTGCTCAAGCCGCGCCCGACCGGCGACAGCAGGTTCTGATTCGACATGCGTCAATATTGACCGATGTCGAATCAGTGGGCAACCGCGACCCCTCACAACCGGCGTGCGTAGGGAGCGGCGTATCCGGTCTTCAGCGGTTCGTCCCCCAGCCACGCGGCGAGCTCCTCGGCCCGGGCGTCGAGCGCGCGACGCGCATCGCGGGGCAGCGGCTCCAGCGGGATGATGTCGATCGACGAGTCCGCGCGGCGATACCAGCCGCCGACGATGCGGCCGTCCCACCAGGCGGTCTGACCGCCGTTGCCCGCGGAGTCGAAGACCTCCGCGGCGTGGCCGCCGAGGTAGAAGCCGCGCTCCTTGTAGCCCATGGTGGTCGGGTCCAGTTCGGGCAGCAGAACAGCTTGCGGTTCGACCTCGTCGGCCGAGGCATCGGGTACATCGTCGGGCAGGACGTGGCCGACGCCGCCGCCTTCCAGGTCGACCTGGGTCGTGTCGAGTTCGGCGAGGGCCGCGCGGACCGCGGTCTTGGTCGACCCCAGCCACCAGGCCAGGTCGGTCTCGGTGCCGGGTCCGTACGTGCGCAGCCAGCGTCCGATCAGCGCGCAGTGCCCGTCGTGAACGCTGATCGACGGCAGCGCCTCGCCGAGCCAGAGGGGCATCGACGTCCAGGCCGGCCGCGACAGATGCCAGCCCATGCGATTGGGGCCGCGGACGATCGCGCCTTCGGCGTCGAGCATGTTCAGCACCCGCGGACCCATCGGTGCGCGTCCCGCCCAGGAGGTGCCCGCGCCGTGGCTGATGTAACCGTCGAGAGCCGGTAGGCGCTCGCGCAGTTCGGTGGAGGTCAACGATTCCCCGCCGGCCAGTTCGGCCAGGACCGCCTGCCGGGCGGTCTCGATCCAGCCCTCCGGGTCGTCGAAGTCGGGACTGCGCCGGAGATCGCGCAGCATGTTGGTGCGCTCGGAGGCCGAGATCCGTGGCCCCAACGCCCCGACGGACTCGGCCAGGACGTCCCTCGGGAACACGAACAGGGTCCGTCGCATCGCGAGGTGCTTGACGAGCGTCCGCGCTTCGTAGAGGGCGGCGTCGACGGAGTGGCGCGCGAAGCCCGGGCCGACACGAGCCCAGGCGGCCAGATGGACCGTCGAGGGAGTGGTGGCGTGCAGACCGACCATGGTGGCGGCCGCCTCGACCGCGTCGACTGCCCGCGACGACGCGTCGAGGTGCGCCCGGCGCATGAGGCGTGCGCGGCGCTGTGCGTCGGTGATCACCGGTCGAGCGCTCATCGCTCGAGAATCATCGCTCGGGCACCGCAAGCATTCGCATGGAGAGATCGTAGTGAGGAGAGCCGACAAGAAGAGAGTCGCCCAGAGGAGGGGACGCGGGTGCCGGAGACCGCCGACCCCCGTCGACCCGGTGTCCGGCACCCGCGCGGTCGTGTGGGCCGAACGACACACAGCCCCCGACGGGCAGTGTTCGCCGAACACCTCCGTGTGTCCTTCGACCGACGCAACCTGTGCGCTTCCCGACCCCCGTCGAGTCGCGCCCCACAAGCAGACCCCACGAATGCCGCCCACTCCACCCTCACGCCGGAAACCGCAGCGAAGCCACTGGTCAAGCGGCTAACGGACTATCCGGACCGGACAGAACCAGTTCCGGATCCGGCTTCCGAACCGCCTGCGGAGCCTGGTACGCACGTCCGAGATGTGGCCGTCGCCACATCGGGTCGCCGATGCTGGCGCGGTGGGTTCGGCTACCGCATGATGGTGCGGTCGAACAGTCGGGGCGAGCATGGGGACAGCTGAGTGGATTTCGGTGAGGCTCTCGCGCGACTGTTCGTGCAGGCAGGCCGTCCCACACTGCGGGCGTCGGCGACGCGGGCGCGGGTCTCGGCACAGCGGATCAGCGACTGGCGCAACGGGCGGCATTTCCCGCGGGACTTCGCGACCGTCGAACCGCTGCTCGTCTGGCTGACCGCCCGGGCTGTCGCCGCCGGCGCCGACGACGTCCTCACGATCCGGCAATGGCGAGAGATGTGGGACCACCGGACGCCCGACGAGGCCCGCACGGAGGAGCCGTCCGCGCCGCAGCAGGCACGACCGTTCGCCGGTCTCGCCACCTTGACCGCAGCCGACAGCCAGATGTACTTCGGCCGCGACGACGTCGTCGGCACCCTCGTCGACGCGATCCTGGCGGCACGCAAGGGACCGCCGCCCCTGGCTCCCGCGTCCCGGCTCGTCGTGGTTACCGGGGTGTCGGGATCGGGCAAGTCGTCGCTGCTGCGTGCCGGCCTCGCGCGGGACGCCCGGTTGGCCCCGCCCCGACTCGGCGAGATCACCCCGGGAGGCCTCGCCATCGCGGACCCGGCGGAAGCGGAGGTCACCGACGCGCCGGCTCCGACGCGGCCGACGACGACCGAGCAGGCGGTCATCGTCATCGACCAGTTCGAGAACGTCTTCTCCCTCGAGGACTCGCTGCGGGCCGAGACGCTGCGCGAGGTCGAGGAACTCGCGCACGACACCGTCGTCGTGGTCGGAGTGCGAGCCGATTTCTTCAGTCAGTGCGTCGAGCACCCGTTCCTCGCCGACGCATGGCAACACCGCTGCATGATCGTCTCGGAGATGACGCGCACGCAGTTGCGCGAGGTCATCACCGCACCCGTCCGTCTCGCCGGCGGCCGGATCGAGACCGGACTCGCCGACGTGATGATCACCGAGCTGTACGAGGCGTCGACGGGCGGCGACCGGGCCGGCCGGCTGCCATTGCTCGCGCACGTCCTGCAGGCGACCTGGGCGCGCCGCAGCGGCAACCGGATGACCCTGTCCGGCTACCGGGCAACCGGCGGTATCGCGCGCGCCGTCGCCGACACCGCGGAGGCCGCCTGGGCGGCGATCGACCCGCGGCATCGGGACCTCGCGCGCGCCGTCCTGCTCGCCCTCGTGCACGTCGGTCCGGCCGGGATCGCGCTGCGCGTGCCGCTGTCCACGGCGACCCTCGCGAACCGGTTCCCGCCCGAGGTCGCCACGGTCATCGACGAGTTCGCCCAGGCCAGGCTGCTCACGGTCTCCACCGACTCGGTGATGCTCGTGCACGACGTGGTGCTGACCGCGTGGCCACGTCTGGCCGAGTGGATCGCCGACGACACCGACAACCACCTGTGGCGTCAGCAGGTCGACGCCGACAGCGCGGCGTGGCTGGCCAACGGCCGGGGCCGGTCGTTCCTCTACACCGGGTCGCGTCTCGATGACGCCAAGCGCCGGCGGCGGGCCCTCCGCAGTGACTATCTGCACCTGCTCAGCAAGGAGAACGACGCATTCCTCGACGCCGCGGTCGCGATGCAGCAGCGGCGACGCCTCACCCGCATCGGTGCGGTGTCGGTCATTGTCGTGCTGGCGATCGCGGCGACGATCACCGCGGCGATCGGGTTCCGGCAGGCCCACGACCTGCGGCAACAGCGAAACGCCGCCGAGCGGTCGGCACTGCTGTCCCACATCGACAGCATGCAGTTCTCGAACCCGTCGCTGGCGGCGCGGCTGCTGCTCGTCGCGCACCGGATCTATCCCGACGACCCGACGGTGGAGAGCCGCCTGCGCGGGGCCGCGACGACTCCGCTCGTGACACCCCTGACCGGTCACACCGGCCCGGTCTACGACCTGTCCTTCGACCGGACGGGCACCCGGCTCGCGTCGGCGAGCGGCGACCGGACCGTCCGCGTCTGGACGCGGTCCGGTTCGTCGGACTACCGGGAGTCCGCGGTTCTGCGCGGCTTCGGCAACTACGTCACGAGCACCGACTTCCACCCGACGCGGCAGCTGCTGGCGAGCAGCAGCGGCGACGGCTCCGTTCGCATGTGGGACCTGACCGACGCGTCGAACCCGCGCGCGGCGACGACGGTCTCACCCGGCCACGGCACGGTCTACATGGTGCGGTTCGCCGCCGACGGCCGCACCCTGGCCGCGTCGTCGGACGACGGCACCATCACCGTGTACGCGGTCTCCCCGACCGGTTCGATCCGGGAGACGGCCGTGCTGCGCGGTCACACCGCCGCGGCGCGGACCCTGTCCTTCAGCCCCGACGGTCGCACCCTGGCCAGCGGCGGCGACGACCGGACCGTGCGCCTGTGGACCACCGGCGAATCACCGCAACCCCTGGGTCCCCCGCTCACCGGCTTCCCCAGCATCACCCACGCCGTCGCCTTCAGCCCCGACAGTCGATCCCTCGCGGTCACCGGCGACAGCCCCAACGCCCAACTGTGGGATGTCGCCGACCCGCTCGCGCCCCGCCCGTTGAGCACCTCCCTGCCCAACAGCACGGCGGGGTCGTGGTCCATCGCCTTCGACAGCTCGGGTTCGCAGCTGGCCTCCGCCCGCGCCGACGGTCTCGTCCGGGTGTGGAACACCGCCAATCCCACCTCGCCGACCCTGCAGTGGGCGCTGCAGACCACCTCCGAGCAGGGGTCGGTGCGGACCTTCTCCGCCCGCTTCGACCCCAGCGGCGACCAGCTCGTGTCCGGTCGTTCCGACGGCACCATCGACGTCTGGAGCCTGCCCGGCCGGACCGAACCCGATCGGGGCGGGACGATCACGGGGCTGGACACCGACGCCGCGCAACGAGTCCTCGCGACGGTCGGCTCCGACACGACTCTGAACCTGTGGACGACGTCCGGCGGCCTCACGCTGCGATCGCGAACGCCGATCCAGCGCCGGGTCAACGACCATCCGCGTGTCAGCCTCAACGGCCCGGGCACGCTGGCCGCGACCGCCAACAACAACGGTGGGCTCGTCGAGCTCTGGGACATCGCCGACACCGCGGCCCCTCGACGCGCCGCGGCCCTCGGCGTCGCCACCCGCTACTCCTTCCCGGTCGTCTTCGCGCCGTCGGGGAACCTGCTCGCGACCGGCGACACGGATACCACCGTGGCCCTGTGGGACACCTCGGACCCCCGCTCCCCGCGACGGGTGGGTGCACCGCTGCGCGGACCGACCGACCTCATCCGCAACGTCGCGTTCAGCCCCGACGGCACGCGGCTCGCGCTGACCTCCGACGACAAGCGCGTCTACCTGTACGACCTCACGTCGTCGAGTCCGGACCCGGTCGACGTCATCACCGACGAGGCGCCCATCGCCCAAGCCGCCTTCGACGACGGCGGTGTGCTGGTGGTCGCCTCCCGCGACCTGTCCACCTGGCGCCTGCCGCCGGTCGGCTCCGACGCCGAACCGGAACTGCTCGACCGGCAGGAGGACATGTTCGCCTCGACGGTCTCGATGGCGCCCAACCGCCTCGCGGTGGGCACCGCGACGCACGAGCTGATCAGCTTCGCGCTCGACGACGACGGTCAGCTCACCGATCGGCAACCGGTCGGGACATTGCTCGCCACCACCGACACCACCACCACCTGGCAGCTACCGGTCCAGCTCCCGTCCGACGAGGAGATCATCTCCGGCGGGGACACGACCGGGAACGTCTACCTGCACACGCTCGACCTCGATGTGGCCCGCGACTGGATCTGCGCGAGCACCGCACCCCTCACCGACGCGCAGCGCGACGCCTATCTCCCGCACGTCGACGTCCGCGCGAATTGCGGTCGGGACTGAATGTTGTTGGCCGGCAGGTGACCTCGACGGACGCGGCGTCCTCGCTGCGCTCGGTCGACGCTGCTCGGCCAGCAGAGGGGTCGCAGCAGGCCTCACCGGAAGCCGAGCACCTCGTCGCCCCATGCCTCCCAGATGTCGCCGTCGAGGTTCTGCACCACCCGATCCTCGGCATCTATGCGCAGCACCGGACGGTGGCCGGTGTCGTAGGTGGGCCAGGGATCACCGAGTGACCCGGCGTCCGGCTCCTGTCCGTGCGCGAACGCGGTCCATCGTCGGACCATCCTCTCGGACACCGCTTCTCCCTGCTTGCGGCCGCCGAGCAGGAACGTGACGTCACGGGGCCCCGCGCCGAGATTGCCCCACACGTACGGGACCTCGGTGGCGTGGGCGGCGCCGAGGCCGAGGAGGCGGAACATCCTCGTTGTCCAGTCGTAGCGGTAGACGTAGACGGGCGCCGAGCGTGCGTGCGCCTCGGCCAGCCACAGCGTGGGCATGCGGAACGCCACGTCGCGGGCCACGCCGAGCCCGGTGACCTTGGGACGCAGACCCGAATAGGCCGAGAGCACCTGGGCACGCTGCGGGAGGACGACGTCCGGGTACTCCTTCGTCATGCCGGCGAACATCCGCTCGATGTCGGCCGTGGTGATCGGCATGAGCGGGGACTTCATGTACTTGAAGAGATTCGCCTCGTCGCGATTGGTCCCGATGATCAGCGGCACCGGATGCGCACGGCCTGCCCGATACACGTCGAGGGGATGCTCGGGCAGCAGATCGCCATCGATGACCGGCGCGAACGCGATGGTGCCCGGGGTCTCGGCGGGGATCTTCTCGAAGAGAGTGGTGGTGAGCGCCGAACACGTCATGCCGTCGAGCGCCTCGAGCCGTCCGACGACGTCGCCGGTGTCGAGTTCACCGGCGTCGATGCCGGCGACCTCGAGCAGTTGCGCGGCAACCCGCGCCGCCCGCTCGGACCCGTACATCGAGGTCACGGGCGAGCTCTGCGCGATCGCCCGGCCGAAGAGCCCGGCCGCGGCCGGCATCGTGAGCAGTGCGGTGACCAGTCCCGCACCCGCCGATTCGCCGAACACCGTCACTTTGCCGGGATCGCCGCCGAACGCGGCGATGTGGTCGTGGACCCAGTGCAGCGCCGTCAGCACGTCGCTGAGTCCGGCGTTCGATTCGAATCGCCCGTCGATCGACGAGAGGTCGGCGAACCCGAGGACCCCGAGCCGGTAGTTGAGCGTCACGACGACCACGTCCCCCGTGGCGGCGAGGTTCGAACCCTCGTAGAACGGCTGGGCCCCTGATCCCAGGACGTAGGCGCCGCCGTGCAGCCACACCATGACCGGCAGTCCGACGGCATCGTCGGCATGCTCCGAGGCACCCGGCGGGGTCCACACGTTGAGGAACAGACAGTCCTCGTCCATCACCACGTCCGGGCCCAGCCGCACCGCGGGGTTCAGTTGTTGCGGGCAGACCGCGCCGAATCTCGAGGCATCGACGACGTCCTCTGGCGCGTCGCTCTCGGCGAGGGGCACCGCCCGGTGCCAGCGCAGCTCCCCCACCGGCGGACGGGCGTACCGGATGCCCCGCCACACGTCCGCCCGCTCGCCGACGACACCGCGGTAGGTGCCGACGCGGGTGTGGGCGAGCGGTCGCGGGCCACTCGCAGCTTCTCCCACGGATGAGGGTGGGATGGCGGAGGTGCCCGGTTCGTCGTGCTTCATCAGTCCATCGTGCACCGTGAACCTGTTCCGGTTGTCCGGAATTTCACCGCGCCTCCTGGGTAATGTGACCCCATGGAGCTACTACGCAACGTCGTAATCTTCCTGCACATCATCGGCTTCGCCGTCACCTTCGGCGCCTGGGTGACCCAGCTCGTGGCGCGCGAGTTCCGCGTCACCCGCGTCATGGACTACGGGATACTGCTGTCCCTGCTGACCGGGCTCGCACTCGCGGCGCCGTGGCCGGCCGGAATCGACCTGAACTACCCCAAGATCGGGATCAAGCTCGTGATCCTGCTCGTTCTGGGCGCGATCCTCGGCATGGGCAGCGCACGCCAGAAGCGCACCGGCGAACCCGTACCCCGGCCCCTCTTCTGGGCCGTCGGCGCGCTGTCGCTGCTCGCCGCGGGTCTCGCGGTCATCTGGTGAACGACCGCGCCCACCGGGCCGGACCCGCGAAACGACAACGCCGCGCACCGGATCGGTGCGCGGCGCTTGTTCGTGGAGCCCCCTGTCGGGATTGAACCGACGACCGCTCGCTTACAAGGCGAGTGCTCTACCACTGAGCTAAGGAGGCACGCGCGGCCGAGTATATCGGCCGGACCGCTTCCCGGTTCATCCCACCCGGGCCGATCGGACGCTCCCCGATCAGCCCCGGATCGCGGCCACCGCCTCGATCTCCACCAGCTGCTCGTCGTAGGCGAGGACCGAGACACCCAGCAGGCTGCCCGCGGGCTTGTGATCGCCGAAGGCCTCGGTCACCGCGTCCCAGGCGACCACCAGATCGGCCTGCAGGTGCTCGGCGACGAACACGGTGACCTTGGCGACGTCGCGCAGCGTCGCGCCGGACTCGATCAGCGCGGCCTCCAGGTTCTTCATGCACTGCACGGCCTGTTCGCGGACGTTCCCGGGAGCGACGGTCGCGCCGTCGTCGTCGATGGGCGCCGCGCCTGCGGTGAAGACGAGACTCCCGGGACTCACCGTTGCGCTGCGGGTGTGGCCGTCTCGAGGACCGTTGATGTGCACGGAAGACATGCCCGCGATCGTAGACCAGCCGCGGAACTCAGCCCTCCAGCGCGGAGTCGATCACGGCGGCCAGTTCCACCGGACGGTCGCTCTGGACCGAGTGGCCGGCACCGGCGATCACGACTTCGGAGAATCGCGCCGCCCGCTCGGCGAACTCGCGGGCGTCGGCGTCGTCGACGAAGGTCGAGTCACCTCCCCGCACCAGGGTGAAGTGGGTGTCCGCGGTCTCGACGTGCTCCCACAGCGGGCGGAAGTCGTCCGCACCCGAGAGCCGGTCGTAACGCCACTCGTACCGGGTGCCGACCGGCTTGCTGTTGTGTATGACCCCACGTCGTATCGCCGACCGCGGCCGGTGTGGGGCCATCGCCGCGATACTGTCCGTCATGGTCTCGATGTCATCGAAAAGAGCTGGGCCGCTGGCCAACTCGGTCGTCCCGCGCTGGTCCGCCGACATCCCCTGCAGGCGCGTCGAGACCGACGGTGTCACATCGACGACCACGGTGTGGGCCACCAGCGCCGGACGCAGACCGACCGCGCGGATGGCGGTCAACCCGCCCAGCGACATGCCGACGAGCATGCGTGCACGAGGCGCGACCTCGCCGATGACCGGCAGCACGGCCTCCGCCGCCGTCCACGGCATGTAGTCGCGGTCCGCCCGCCGATCCGAATGTCCGTGACCGGGCAGATCGATGGCCACCGCGGACAGATCGGGTCGCCGGCAGATCAGTTCGAGGATCACGCTGTCCCACGTGTGCGCGTTCTGCGCGCCACCGTGGAGAAACACCACCTCGGGATCTGCTCGCCCCCAGCGCAGAGCACTCAGCGCGCGCCCCTCGACGTCGACGGTGTCGCGTTCGACGACCGGCAGCGGGAAGTCATCGCGCCCGATCTCCGCGCGATTCTCGGCGAGGTGGTCGAATTCGTCCGCGGTCGATCCCGTCATGATCTCTCCCTGGGCTCCGTGCGGGATCATCCCGCCTGCGTCGACGAAGAAGGCGCCGGGCATGTCCGAAATACTGTGTACCACCACCGGACAGCTGCCGTCGTGAGTGTTTGATCGGAACGCGGCACCCTGCCCGAACCGCCCGGACGGAGGAGGTGTATCCAGTCTCCTGTCAGGGTTGAACCGGTCGGGAGCCGGTTACCCCGCGAGCACTCCCCCACCGACCCCAGGAGGCCTGCGTGCGCGAACAGATCGGCCGTGTCCTGCGCCGGCTCAGCGGCAGCCGGCAGGCGACGATCGACACCATCGAACCCGGCAGCATCATGGTGTCGCCGCGCAAGCCGATCGAACCGTTCGACGTCGCGGCGATCACCGAGGTGCTCGATCTCGCCACGAAGATCGGTGCGGTCCTGCTCGACTCCGGCACCGGGGCCATCGACACCCAGACGCAGATCAAGTTCGTCGCCGGCGTGTACGGCCTCGAGGACGTCGACGTCGACGTCACCTACAACACGATCGTGGTCAGCGCGCGGCGCGGCGCGACCCTGCCGCCCATCACGACCATGGAGCAGGTCTACTACCGCTCGATGGACTTCACGCGGCTCGCGCAGGTCGACCGGCTGGTCCGCCGTATCCGTGATTCGTTCATCAGCCCGTCGACCGCGCATCAGATGGTCGACGAGATCATCACCGCGCCGCACCCGTATCCGCACTGGCTGGCCACGACCGCCTGGGGGATCATGGCGTCGGGCATCGCGGTGCTGCTCGGTGGCCAGTATCTCGTCGCCGCGCTGGCCTTCGCGACCACCGTGGTGACGGTCAGCATCAACCGCCGCCTCAACCGCATCGGGACCCCCGTCTTCTTCCAGCAGGTCCTCGGCGGGTTCGTGGCCGTCGTCCCCGCCGCCCTCGTCTTCGCCGCGGCCGAACGGCTCGGTGTCCAGATCGCGCCCTCGCAGGTCATCGCGGCCGGCATCGTCGTCCTGCTGTCCGGGCTGTCGCTGGTCGGCTCGGTACAGGACGCGATCACCGGCGCGCCCATCACCGGGGTGGCCCGCTTCTTCGAGTTGCTGCTGATGACCGGCGGCATCATCGCCGGCGTCGGCGTCGCGATCCGAATCCTGGAGGCGGGGGGCATCTACCTCCCGACAATCACCACGACGACCAGCTTCGAGGTCGTCGAACTCCCCATCCGGGTGGTCGCCGGCGCGGTGGCCGCCTGTGCCTATGCGCTGGCCAGCTACGCCGAGACGCGCGCGCTCGGGGTGGCGTTCCTCGGCGGCTTCATCGGCACCGCCGTGGCGGCCGCATCGACCTTCACCGACATCGGCGACGTCATCGCCAACGGCCTCGCGGCGGCGTTCGTCGGCCTGATCGGCGGCCTGCTGGCGCGCCGTGCACTGACGCCGCCGCTCGTCGTGGCGGTGGCCGGCATCACCCCGCTGCTACCGGGTCTCGCGGTGTATCGCGGTCTCTACGGCATCCTCGGCGATCAGACGCTCGACGGCTTCACCTGGATCGCGAACGCGCTGGCCATCGGCTGCGCTCTCGCCGCGGGAGTCACGCTGGGCGAGTTCGTCGCCCGGTCGCTGCGTCGTCCCCAGCTGCCTCCCCGGCCGGACTGGCGACTCCGCCGCCGGATCGCGCTACGCGAGGATCGCGAGGCCCGTCAGGCGCACGCCAACGCCCGCCGGGGCCGACCGAACCGCCGGCGACCACCGACGCCGCGACTCTGACGCGAGGCGGGTGACCGTGAACCCCCGCGATGCCCGGGTAGAATACGTAGTCGGGCGTGTCCTCGGACGGCAGCGTGGCATCACCAGGAGTCCGGGGACGCCGCACCGCCGCGCCGGCTGACATCGCGCGCCGAACGCACACCATGCCGCACAACGAGGGGACTCACATGCCCGCGAAGACGACCGACATCGCCGACGAAGAACTGGAACCCGTGGCCGACGAGACCGCCAACTCGGCGCGCCGCGTCGTCGCCGCGTACGCGACCGACGCCGACGAATGCCGGATGCTGTTCGCCATGCTGGGGATCGCGCCGGGCGAGAACGCCTGACCAGGTGGCTCCGCGAGCAGGAGAAACCCACCCCGACGCCGACGGCGTGACCGGGACCGACCGGAACATCCACGACGGGGCGGAGTTCGTCGTCGTCGCGAACCGTCTGCCCGTCGACAAAGAGGTCCTTCCCGACGGCACCGTCAATTGGAAGCGGAGTCCGGGGGGACTCGTGACCGCGCTCGAGCCGATCCTGCGCGCCAACACCGGGGCATGGGTCGGATGGTCGGGGATTCCCGACTCCGACGACAACCCCGACATCGAGGGCATCGACATCCACGCGGTCCCGCTCTCGACGCAGGAGATCGCCGAGTACTACGAGGGCTTCTCCAACGCCACGCTGTGGCCGCTCTACCACGACGTCATCGTCAAACCCGAGTACCACCGCGAATGGTGGAACGCCTACGTCGAGGTCAACCGGCGGTTCGCCGAGGCGGCGTCGAAGGCCGCGGGCGAGGGTGCGGTCGTCTGGGTGCAGGACTACCAGCTCCAGCTGGTGCCCAAGATGCTGCGGATGCTCCGACCCGATGTGAAGATCGGCTTCTTCCTGCACATCCCGTTCCCGCCGGTCGAACTGTTCATGCAGATGCCGTGGCGGACCGAGATCGTCGAGGGCCTCCTCGGCGCCGACCTCATCGGCTTCCATCTGCCGGGCGGGGCACAGAACTTCCTCTTCCTGGCCCGGCGCCTCGCCGGTCAGGCGACGAGCAAGGGCACGGTCGGCGTTCGCTCGCGTTTCGGCGTGGTGCAGGTCGGGTTCCGGACCGTGCGCGTCGGCGCGTTCCCCATCTCGATCGAATCCGGCGAGCTCGACGCCCAGTCCAAGACCCGCAAGATCCGGGAGCGGGCCGCCGAGATCCGCCGCGAACTGGGCAATCCGAAGACGATCATGCTCGGCGTCGACCGGCTCGACTACACCAAGGGCATCGACGTCCGGCTCAAGGCCATCTCGGAGCTGCTGGCCGAGAAGCGGCTCGAGCCCGCCGACACGGTGATGCTGCAGCTGGCGACGCCGAGCCGGGAACGCGTCGAGAGCTACAAGCAGATGCGCGCCGGCATCGAGCAACTCGTCGGGAACATCAACGGCACGTACGCGAGCGTGGGACAGCCCGTGGTGCAGTACCTGCATCGTCCGGTGCCCCGCGAAGAACTGCTCGCCTTCTTCGTGGCAGCCGACGTCATGCTGGTCACGCCGCTGCGTGACGGCATGAATCTCGTCGCCAAGGAGTACGTGGCATGCCGGGGCGATCTGGGCGGCGCGCTGGTGCTCAGCGAGTTCACCGGCGCGGCAGCCGAATTGCGTTCGGCCTACCAGGCCAATCCGTACGACCTCGACGGCGTGAAGGATGCGATCGAGGCCGCCGTCGGACAGAGCGAACACGAGGGCAGGCGACGCATGCGCGCGCTGCGGAGGCAGGTCCTCGCCCACGATGTCACGAAATGGGCCGAGAGCTTCCTCGGCACGCTCGGCGCCGACTCCGACACCGAGCTGTCGGCCAATCGGGGTGTCCACCTGGTGGACGAACCGGAGTGAGCGACAACGGGATTCCCGCCGAGCTCACCGAGGCGCTGACGCGGGCCGCCGGCGTCGGGGTGCTGCTCGTGGCGAGCGACTACGACGGATGTGTCTCGCCGATCGTGTCGCGGCCCGAGGACGCCGTTCCCCTCCCCGCGTCGATCGACGCTCTCACCGCCGCCGCCGCGCTGCCGGACACCGTCGTCGCAGTCGTGTCCGGTCGCGAGCGCGCCGTGCTCGCGGCACTGTCCGGCCTCACCGCTCCGGTGGTGCTGGTCGGCAGTCACGGCAGCGAGTTCGAGTCCGGCTTCGCGGTCGAGGT
The DNA here is from genome assembly GCF_057770005.1 of Gordonia sp. G4. Lineage (NCBI taxonomy): Bacteria > Bacillati > Actinomycetota > Actinomycetes > Mycobacteriales > Gordoniaceae > Gordonia > Gordonia sp. G4. The sequence continues at coordinate 2,390,909 of NZ_CM173442.1, read as the reverse complement.
CACCGACGAGGCCCGCGCGTTGCTCAACCGGCTGATCGACGAGTTGTCCTCCATCGTAGCCGAATTCCCGGGCAGCACAGTCGAGGTCAAACCGGCCAGCACCGTGCTGCACGTGCGCAACGCGTCCGAGACGGACGCCGTCTCCGCGCTCGACCGTGCGCGCACCGGCCCGGCCGCCTGGCCGGGCGTGCACGTGACCGAAGGCAAGGCCGTTCTCGAACTCGCGGTGATCGAGACCAGCAAGGGTCACGCGCTCGACACCCTGCGCGAGGCCATCGGCGCCGACGCGGTCATCTACCTCGGCGACGACGTCACCGACGAGAAGGCCTTCGCCCACCTACGCCCGGGGTCCGGCGACGTCGGCATCAAGGTCGGCGAGGGCGACACCGCCGCCGAATACCGCATCGCCGACACCGACGACGTGGCAACGGTTCTCGCGTTCGTCGCCGAACAGCGGGCACGCGCGGCCGACTAGGCCGGCATCGCGACGAGCGGGTCCGTGGCCACCGCCCGGCGGGCACTCTCGCGGATCACCTCGTGTACGAAACCGAGTTTGCGTACGACCGGTTCGGGGATCGTGAACGGGTACAGCGGCCGACGCCCCATCGCCACGTTCACCCTGTTCAGCATGAGCGACAACCACTTCCAGTCGTAAAGCAGACGCTCGATCGGCTCGTCGGCGTACGACCGGAGCGGCACGATGTCGCGCTCCATGGTGAACCGGACCTGCTGGGCATCGAGATTGAGCCCGGATTCCCGGGCGGTGTCGATGGTTCCGGTGATGTGCAGGTAGTGCGCGAAGCACTCGGCGAAGTCCTCCCACGGGTGCATCGTGGCGTACTCGGAGATGTACGAATCGTGCCAGTTCTCTGGTGCCCCGAACCGGTAGTGCCGCGTGATCGCGTCGGCGTAGCTCGCGCGTTCGTCCCCGAACAGGTCCCGGCAGCGCTCGAGGTACCGGTCGGCGCCCGGACCGGTTTCGACGAGGACGTGTTCGAAGTAGTGACCCGTCTCGTGCCGGAAGTGACCGAGCATCGTGCGGTACTGCTCGCCGAGGTCGACCCGTAGCCGCTCACGATACGCATCCTGGGTCTCGGCGAGGTCGATGGTCACCACACCACCCGCGTGACCGATCATGACCGGCCTGCCGAGGGTCTGACTCGACAGCAGATCGAACGCCAGGCCGCCGTCGGTGCGCCAGAACGGCTCCACCGGCAAGCCGAGATCGACGAGTTGATAGATCAGCAGCCGCAGGTCGAAGGACGCCGGGGCGAGCTTCTCGAGCGCGATGGTGTCCTCGGCGTCGGGCTGACGCCGGATCAGGGACTCCGGAAAACAGCGTCCGCGCAGTCCGATGCTGTCGTCGGCGACCTCGGCCGGGGTCAGCCAGTTGCAATGGGTCCGGTCCCACAACGAGCATCGGACCCACCGGATGCCATCGATCTCGACCCCGTCCGCCGAGACCGCGTACAACGACCGCGACGGGAGGTGCACGCCGACGGTCGTCCCGCAGTTCGGACAGGTCTGACGGTCGAAGCCGGACAACGCATTACAAACCGGACAGGTGAGCGCATGCACGCGGCTCAGCCTATCCGGATGCGCGCATTCCCGTCGTCGATCGGAAGGTCCCCTCGTACCGTCGCCGTCACCTCGTAGGAGTTGAGGTTGATCGAACCGCGATGGTTGTCGAGGAATGCGGTGTCGGCGGCGTCGCGGCCGGTCGAGATCCGCACGAGGCTCTGCCGTGGAGCGAGTCCGGTCGCGTCGACCGACACCCATTCGCCGTCCACGATCGCCTCGGCGACGGCATGGAAATCCATCGGCGAACATCCGGGCGCGTAGACCGCGACGAGCCGCGCCGGGATGTTGAGGGCCCGCAGGAGCGCGACGACGAGATGCGCATAGTCGCGGCACACGCCCGCACCGGCGAGCAGGGTGTCGGCGGCACCGTCGATGGGGTCACTCGCGCCGGGGATGTAGCTGAGCCGGTCCGACACGTAGGCGGCGACCTGCCGCAGGATCTCGCCGTCGGGCAGCGACGAGTCGAACTGACCGGCCGCGAACCCGAAGAACTTGTCGCACTCGGCATATCGGCTCGGACGGAGATAGGTCGAACGGTCGGTGACGTCGACGGGCAGCGGGTCGGCGGGGGTGAGCACCGACGCCCAGTAGTCGATGGTCAGGACACCCCGCTCGAGCTGCAACCGGTGGATGCGGGAGCCGTGCTGCCCGATCATCTCCTCCGGGGTGACCGACCGGCCGTCGAATTCGACCTTGAGTTCCTCCTCCAGTTGGAGTCCGGGCAGTCGGGCGACGGTGATCTGCATCTCCAGTTCGGTGGGGTCGTCGACCCGCACCTCGAGCCGTGCGGACACATCGCGGGGCAGCGTCATGGACTCACCGTAGGGGATGCGCGCGACAACGGCAGCGGCAGGCGGTCGGGTGACCGGTCACAACGTCGCCATCGCCGCGACCGGATCCGCGTAGATGACACTGAGCGCCACCACGATCGCCGCGCTCTCCTGCACCCGCACACCGAACCTCGAGGGCGCGATCTCCAGCGGCCACGTGAGCGTCGTGGCTTCGTCGAAGGCCGCCTGCACCGGCGCGAGCCCGTGCGGGTGCGCGGCGAACGCGTCGCCGGCGACGACGATGGCGTCGGGATTGATCACGTCCCGGATGAGCGCGACCGACTCACCGAGGACGCGGGCCCGTTCGTCGACGATCCGGGACGACGTGGGACTGATCCCGAGACGACGGGCCGCCGCCTCCGCGGCGTCGTCGCCGATGACGTTCTGCAATCGGACCCGAGTGAGTCCCGGCGCGAGCACGGGCGCCGTGACCGGCAGGTGGGCGATGGTGCCCGCCCCGCGTTCCGGCACATGCACCCGGCCGTCGAGAGTCATTGCCATCCCGGCTGTTTCACGTGCGTAGAAGAACAACCCGGAGCCCCCGTCGTCGCGCGGGTGGGTCAGCAGCAGCTCGGCGGCGGCCATCGCCTCGACGTGCTCGCACACCGACACCGGGGTGTCGAGGTGTTCGGCAAGTGTTGCGCCCACGCTGAGTTGATGCCAGCCCAGGACCCGATGGTTCACCACACCGGTCTCGGCGTCGACCGCACCGCCGACGGCGACGCCACCCCACAGCACCCGACGCCCGCTGAAGCGTGCGGCGAGTTCGGCGAGCAGTGCGCAGAGGTGCCGCAGGGCGTCCTCCTGGTCACCGGTCGGCGTGAGCACCGCATGGCTGTGCAACGTTCGTCCGCCGAGGTCGGCGATGGCGAGCACGGTTCGCCGGGCGCCGATGTGCATCCCCGCGACACACAGCGAGTCACGGTCGAGGGTCAGCGGATTCTTCGGTCTGCCAATCGATTTCGGCCCCGCCAGGTCGGGTCGTTCGACGATGAGGCCATGGGCGGCGAGTGCGTGCACCTGACGGTTGATGGTGGCCGGCGACAGACCCGTCGTCGACGCGAGCTGATCCCGGGTCACCGGACCACCGACCCGGATCGCGTGCAGGACCGCCGCCGCCGGGGTGGAGGTCAGTTGCAGCGCCGCCGGGATGACTCCCCCACGCATGCGATGAATGTAGCAGTGCGGCGGGGGCGCCGAGGCGTGCCGACGGGCTGCGCGGCGGCCTTGCGGGCATCCGTAAGGTTGAGCCCATGAGCACCGACACTGCCTCTCAGTCGACGGACAGCCGACCGATCGCCGTGGTCACCGGCGCGAGTTCGGGTATCGGCGCGGCCACCGCGCGGCAGCTCGCCACGCAGGGTTACCACGTGGTGCTCGGCGCCCGCCGGCTCGATCGGGTGACGGCACTCGCCGACGAGATCGGTGGCACGGGAAGACAACTCGACGTCACCGACGACGAGTCCGTCGCGGCGTTCGTCGCCGGGCTCGACACGGTGAACGTGCTCGTGAACAACGCCGGCGGCGCGAAGGGCCTGGACCCGGTCGCGACCGCCGACCTCGACGACTGGCGCTGGATGTGGGAGACCAACGTCCTGGGCAGCCTGCGGGTCACCAAGGCCCTGCTCCCCTCACTCGTCGCCTCGGGTGACGGACTGATCGTCTCGGTCACGTCGATCGCGGCGTTCGAGGCCTACGACAACGGCGCCGGGTACACGTCGGCGAAACACGCCCAGGGCGTCGCCCACCGGACGCTGCGCTATGAACTCCTCGGGAAGCCGGTACGGCTCACCGAGATCGCCCCGGGCATGGTCGAGACCGACTTCTCACTCGTCCGTTTCGAGGGCGATCGGGAACGCGCCGACGCGGTCTACGCGGGGCTCACGCCGCTGGTCGCCGAGGACGTGGCCGAGGTCATCGGGTTCGTCGCGTCCCGCCCGCCCCACGTCAATCTGGATCAGATCATCCTCAAGCCGCGCGACCAGGCCTCCGCCCGGAGGAACATCAAGACGGGGTAGTTGCGGTCAGCGCGGCGCCGGCGCATTCGAGGTGGGCGCCCCGCTCGGCGTCGCAGGGACCGAGGTCTCCCGGACCTCACCCTTGACGGCGGACATCCCCTGCCACGTCTCCCAGTCGTAGATCCAGTCGTAGATGTCGCCGTCGGCCTCCGACAACGCGATCCGTGTCCCGGTGACCTCCACCGGGTCGCCGTACACCGCGACCCCGAAGTAGCGTTCGGCGTCGGACTCGGACAGGTTGATGCACCCGTTGGTGACGTTGGCCGAACCCTGGACGTTCACGGTCGCGGGGTTGGCGTGGATGAACTCGCCGTTGTTGGAGATCCGCACGGCCCAGCGTTCCCTGATGTTGAAGTAGCCCGCGGCCGGGTTGCTCATGAAGAACTCTTCGTACTTCTCGGTCACCACGTGGATGCCGGAGCGGGTGACGTTGCGGTCGAGATCGCCGCCGCCGTAACTGCACGGCAGGGCCATCAGCTCGACGCCGTCGCGGAGCACGACGATCCGGTGCGAGGACTCCTCGGCCTTCACCACCTGCGCGCGCCCGATGGAGAAATCACTGGTCACATCGGCCGCCCCGTAGGCCCCGCCGCCGTGGTCGAGCCCGTAGAGCTTGGCGACCATGCTGACCTTGGTGCCGGGGGCGAAGTACTCGCGCGGCCGCCAGTGCACGCGGGAGCCGTTGTCCTCGCCGAGCCACGCCCACGACCCCTCGGTCGGCGGAGTGGTGGTGACCGTCAGCGCACGTTCGACGGCCTCCTTGTCCTCGACCGTGCCGTCGAACTTCAGGATGATCGGCGCCGCGATGCCGACCTCCTGCCCGTCGCCGATGTTGACGACGACGTTCACCTGACTCGACGGTGTCAGGGTGGTGAACGTCCCGGCGACCGGCACGACCTTGCGATCGAGACCCACCGCCGTTCCGCTCCAGGTGTATTCGGTGCCGTAGCCGAGCGGCTCGCCGATCGTGTAGCTCGTCCGGTCCGCCGACAGCTGCCCCTTCACCACGACTCCGCGTGGGTTGGTCAGTTTCACGTCGGGATTGAGGAACCCGTCGGTGGCCTTCACCGAGAACTCGGTCGTCGGGCCGGCCGGTTCGGCGTCGAGGGCGGGGGTGAAGGTCAGGCGGACCGGGGGATCGGCCGGCGTGTCCTCACCGGGGCCGAGGCCGGAGCCCGAGCAGGCCGCCACCGCGACCCCGAGCGCGCCGACCCCGGCCGCGGCGAGCACGGAGCGTCGGTTCACCGAGGTCTGAGGAGTCATCACTGCAACAACAGTACCGATGCGGCGCCTCGCATCGGTGGTGTGCGGGCCGCGGGGTCAGGCGTCCGGGGCGCCCGCGGCGTCGTCGTCGCGCGCCGCGGTACCGGTCCGCACGGACGGCAGGTGGGCCCGCTCGCCGGCATGGTCCATCATCGACAGCACCTCCACCGGACCCTCGTACGAGCAGATCGCGTGCGGGATCATCGTCGAGAACTCCGCGGCGTCGCCCTCGGGTACGAGGACGGTGCGGTCACCCAGCCACAGCTTCACCGTTCCCGACAACACCGTGAACCACTCGTAGCCGGGGTGAACACGCAGCTCACCGACGGGTTGCTCACGGTCGAAGCGCATCTTGGCGACGGTCACGCCCTGCGGCGCGTTCTCCCGCGAGAGCAGCCACATCGTCATCCCCTCCACCGTGTGCGGCTGGGGCCGGATCACTACATCGGTGTCATCGGCGGGTTCGACCAGCTGATCCAGGGTCGTGCCCAGCGCGCGGGCGATCGGCACGAGCTGGTCGAGCGCCACCCGCCGGTGCCCGGTCTCGATCCGGCTGAGGGTGGACGGCGACAGGTAGCACCGGGCGGCGAGGGCATCGAGTGTCCAGCCCCTCGCGATCCGGAGTCCGCGAATGCGCTGGCGGACGACAGCATCGAGTTCTTGCGTCATTGGCAAGATAGTATGCCATCGGGGCATGACGCCGCTACCGTGAAGACATGACCAGCACCCACCATCACCACCCGGTCGGCGACCGTCACGCGCACGCGGGCCACGCCGGCGATCACATCCACGACCACGCCGACCACGCCCGGCTCGCCGCTGTCCTCGACCTCGACGCCGAACTCATGGCCGATTATCTGGAGGACGCAGCGCGGCTGATCGAGGAGTCGTCGACACACGCGCCCGCGCGCATCGCCGATCTGGGAGCCGGCACCGGGACCGGCACCGAGGCGCTCGCGCGCCATTTCCCGCAGGCGCAGATCATCGCCGTCGACGGTTCGCCCGACATGGTCGCGCTCGTCGAACGTCGTGCGCGAGCGGGCGGTTTCGCCGGTCGGGTGACCGCCGTCGTCGCCGATCTGGACGACGGGCTACCGCCCCTGGGGTCACCGGACGTCGTCTGGGCGGCCATGTCGCTGCACCACGTCGCCGATCCGCAACGCCTGTTGCGGGAGGCCGCGACCACGCTCGCCCCGGACGGGATCGTCGTGATCACCGAGATGGCAGGCGTCCCGCGCTTCCTTCCCGCCCACGAGGACACCGAGCTGCGTGCCCTGCAGGAGCGCTGCGAGACCGCGGCGACCGAAGCCGGATGGGAGGCGCTCGTGGACTGGACCGACGCGTTCGACGCCGCCGGGTACGACGTGCTCCGTGTCGAGACCCTCCGGGTCGAGCGCAGCGATCCCGGCCAGTCGGTGGCGCGGTACGCACGGCACTGGTTCACCCAGTTCCGGCTGCGCTTGGCCGAGACCCTCGACCCCGCCGACCTGACCCGCCTCGATGACCTGACCGACGATTCCGACTCCGACGCACAGCGTCGTCTCGACGACCTGACCCTGTCCGCCGGGCGGCTCCTCTGGATCGCCCGCCCGCGCACCACCGCAATCCCCACTCCCGAGAGCGAGCAACGATGACCACCCCCGTCACAACCGGGAAGTACTCCACCACAAGCAGATACGACGTCGCCATCGTCGGCGGCGGAGCTGCCGGCCTCAGTGCCGCGACGATCCTGGCGCGGTCCTTGCGCAAGGTCGTGGTCATCGACGCGGGCCAACCGCGCAATGCACCCGCCGCCGGAGCCCACAACGTGCTGGGGCAAGACGGGACCTCGCCCCTCGACCTGCTCGCCCGCGGGCGCGCGGAGGCGACCGGGTACGGGGCCGAGATCCGGTCGGACACCGTCGTCGACGCCGCCGGCGCCATCGACGACTTCACGCTGCGTCTCTCCTCGGGCGAGGTCGTCGCGGCGCGCCGCCTCATCCTGGCGACCGGGCTGGTCGACGAACTCCCCGACCTCCCCGGGGTCGCCGAACTGTGGGGTCACGACGTGCTGCACTGTCCGTACTGCCACGGCTACGAGGTGCGCGGGACCCGGATCGTCCAGATCGCGACGAGCCCGATGTCGGCGCATCAGGCGCTCATGTTCCGCCAGCTCAGCGAGCATGTCACGGTGATCGCGCATGACCCTGCCGCCTTGTCGGCGGACGATCGTGAGCATCTCGCGGCCACCGGCATCGACGTCGTGGACGCCCGCGTCGAACGCGTCCGGACGCGGGAGCGGGACGGGGCGACCCGCCTCGACGGCGTCCGCCTGACCGATGGCACCGTGGTCGAGGCCGACGCGGTGGTCGTCTCACCGAGGTTCGTGGTCCGCGGTGAACTGTACGAGCGCCTCGGTGGCAGCCTCGTCGACGGCCCGATGGGCATGGGCGGCGTGGTCGGGACCGGCCCGATGGGTGAGACCGAGCTGCCGGGCGTGTGGGCGGTCGGCAACACCACCACGATGAATGCGATGGTGACCGTGGCCATGGGTGAGGGCGTCTCCGCCGGTGCCGCGGTCAACGCCGGACTGGTGATGGCCGACCTCCACGCCAAGGCCTCCGCCCCGGCGTGACGGACGACCACCGTGCCGGGCGTCGTCGGCCGCCTATTCGGGGAAACCGTCGAGTACGGCGGCCGACGCGGACAGACCGAGCCGGGTCGCACCGGCCGCGATGAGCTCGGCGGCGAATGCGGCGGTCCGGATTCCGCCACTCGCCTTCACCCCCATGCGATCGCTCACCGCGGCCCGCATCAGTTGCACCGCCTCGACGCTCGCACCGCCCGCCGGATGGAACCCGGTCGACGTCTTCACCATCGACGCACCGGCCCGTTCGGCGCGGCGGCACACCTCGGTGACGGTCTCCGGTCCGGCGAGTTCCAACAGCGCAGCCGATTCGATGATCACCTTCAGGAGGGTGTCGTCCCCGACGGCCTCACGGACGGTGAGGACGTCGGCGAACACCTCGTCGAACCGACCGTCGACGGCCGCCCCGACATCGATCACCATGTCGACCTCGTCCGCACCGGAGTCGACGGCCAGACGCGCCTCGGCCGCCTTGACCAGCGAATGGTGCTTTCCCGACGGGAACCCGGCCACGACGCAGGTCCGCAGTTCCCCGGTGTCGATCGGGAGCATCGACGGCGACAGGCAGACGGCGAACACCCCGAGCCGCGCGGCGTCGGCAACCGTGGCCTCCGCGTCGGCGCGGGTCGCCTCCGGCTTCAGCAACGTGTGGTCGATGATGGCGGCGACGTCGCCGCGGCGCAGGTCCTTGTTCGTCACACCGACGAGCTTGGCACACTGACTGTCGTGGCCCCCGGACAGACGACCCAGACCCAGGCAGATCAGACCGAGCACCGCTATGTGCTGACGCTCGGCTGCCCCGACCGCACCGGCATCGTGGCCCGGATCTCGACCTTCCTCACCGACGTCGGCGGCTGGATCACCGAGGCGGCCTACCACTCCGACGAGGAGACCGGCTGGTTCTTCACCCGTCAGGCGATTCGCGCGGATTCGGTGTCGTCGACCGCGGAGGAACTGCGCGCGCGCTTCGCCTCGGAGGTCGCCGCCGAACTCGGGCCCGAGACCGATTGGCACCTCACCGATTCGCGGGAGACCAAGTCCGTGGTCCTGCTGGTGAGCAAGGAGAGCCATTGCCTCATCGACCTTCTCGGCCGCGCTCACCGAGGCGAACTCCCGGCAGCGATCCGGGCCGTCGTCGGCAACCATCGCGAATTGGAGGACCTGGCCACCCGTTTCGGCGTCCCGTTCCACCACGTGCCGTTCGGGGGCGAACGCAAGGCCGAGGCCTTTGCCGAGGTGGGCCGGATCGTCGAGGGCTACGAACCCGACGCAGTCGTGCTGGCGCGCTTCATGCAGATCCTGCCGCCGCAGTTGTGTGATGCCTGGGCCGGCCGCGCCCTCAACATCCACCACAGCTTCCTGCCCAGCTTCATCGGCGCCCGGCCCTACCATCAGGCCTTCGCGCGCGGGGTGAAGCTGATCGGCGCCACCTGCCATTACGTCACCGCCGACCTCGACGCCGGCCCCATCATCGAACAGGACGTCATCCGCGTCGACCACAGCGACTCGGTCGCCGACATGGTCCGCCAGGGCCGCGACATCGAGACCCTGGTGCTCAGCCGCGGCCTGCGGTGGCACCTCGAGGATCGTGTTCTGGTCCACGGACGCAAGACCGTCGTCTTCACCTGAGGTCCCCGACACAGCGAAACGCCCCGCGACTCGAGTCGCGGGGCGGTTCCAAGTATGTTCCGGGCACTCAGGTAGTGGGCTCTTCCTCGCCGCCGAGCGAACCGGTGAGCACGTTGCCGAGGATCTCCTCGATAGCGCCGGAGATGCCACCCTCGATTACGTCAGCCATGTCTACTCCCTTCGTCATCGGTGAGATTGTTCGTTGATCACCGTCCGCTCTCACCCGTGCGTCGGCTCGAATCCGACGTTACATATTCATTTCGGGAATGTCTGCCCCTCATCGTGATCTCATCACTCGTAAACGGATGAATCGGGCGGGGAATATCTCGAATTACCAGCTGAGAGGGTACGGCAGCGGATTTGGAATCAGAATAAATCGAAACATCGAATTCAGACAATGCAGCGATAATGCAACGTCGAACGACGTGTCGTCCGACTTGAATGGACCCAAAAAGAGTTCAGCGGCTGGTGCCGCCGCGCGTCACCAACCGCTGAACCGGAATTCGTCTGCTCAGGTCTCCGAATCGCTGCCACCGAGCGAACCGCCGCCGATCGAACCCGCGTCGCCGAGCCCGCCGATGATCGCCTCGACCGCACCTCCGATCGCACCCGCTAGACCGCCCTCGACTATGCCTGCCATATCCGCCTCCTCGATGATGGTGAGATGTCCGGTGTCGGTCGCGCGTCTCACCTGGTCACACGACTCGGGTGCGACGTTACAGACCCATCACGGAATCGTCCTGCGATATGAATAATTCTTGGTTTGAATTCTCGAATGAGGATCTAAACAAAACGTGAATCTCGCGCCACCGACCTCAGAGTTGTCCCGACTGGATACATTCGCGGGAATTTCATGGTGGCATGGACCAATGGTCAGCATTCACGCGGCCGGGATCAGATCACGGTCATTGACGGCCGCCGACCGCCCGCTCGCACTCAACCTTCTCGCGGCGGGAATGCAGGAGGTCCCGGTCTATCGATGGCTATTGGGCGACGATGCCCCGGCCGAGGCATTCCGGTGGTACGGCGACATTCTCTTCACCGACCATCTGCCGGGCGCCCGGGGAATGTTCACGCCGGCCGGAGAAATGACCGCTCTCCTCGCGGTCGCCGGCCCCGATCACCGGACGCAACCGGTCGATGACGAACTGGCGGCCCGTTCACGGCATTTCGTCATCGCCCTCGACGGATTCATCACACGATTTCGAGAACTCCAGCAGAAATCCCGCGCCCGCTCTGTCGACGGCGCACACAGCATCGTCTTCGCGCTCGTCCACCCGGCCCATCGAAGGAACGGCACTCTCGCGGCAATGCTCGAACCCGTCCTGGAAGAGGCCCTCGGCGCGGGGTCGCCGGTCACCGCCAGCACGGCCGACGCCCACATGGTCGACGTGTACGCACGGAAGTGGGGCGGCCGGGTCTACGGAGAGTTCACGCTGACCGACGGACCGACGGTCTGGTTCCTGACCGTCGATCCGCCGGCGGCGGTCTGAGTCCCGGTCAGACCGAGCAACCGCCCGACTGGCTCTGCGACGACGTGCCGGTCATCTCACTGGTCAGCTGCACGTCCGAACCGCTGATGGCGAACTCGAGCCCGCTGTCGGTCACCTCGAGCGAGTCGACCTGCACCTCGTCGAAGAACGGGCCGAGCGACGACGTCGTGATCTGGTCGACGATCTGCTGCGCGAAGTCCGGCGGGATGCCGAAGACCAGAGCGCTGGCCTTCACGACCTCGAAGTCGACCCGACCGTCGTTCAGCACCGGTTTGATGGTCGCCGACACCGGCACCTGGAAGACCATGACCGGGAAGGCGGCCTGCACCTCGAAGGTGCCGTCGGCCGCATTGCCGGTGATCTGCTCGACCGCGCCGACGCCACCGGTCGGACTGCCGGTGCTCTGACCGGACGCCCCGGCCTGCTCCTTGCTGAGTTCGACGATCCGCTCGTAGGGAATGAAACCCGTGCCGTCGAGACTCTGGATGTCGGTGGAGTTCTCGGTGCCCGAGATGCCGTCGGCACGCATGTGCAGACGGACGCCCCCGGCGCTGTCATCGGTGTCGACCTGTACGAACGGGATGTCGCCGCTGCCCTGCAGGAGGATCGGCTTACGGCTGAGCGACACCTCGGTCGGCACGCCGGTCAGCCCGCTGAAGGACTCCTCGAGGCAGTTGGTGACCTTGTTGCGCAGGTACAGCTCGCTGCCGACCGCGGCGATGACCGCGAGGAGCAGCACACCGACGACGCTGAAGGCGACGATCTTGCGGGTGCTCCGCTTCTTGCGCGGGGAGGTGAGGACCGGTCCGCTGCCGGTGCCGTCGGGAGATCCCGGCGGAATCGGTCCCGAGGCGGTCGTCCCGGGCCCGTACGGGTCCTCGCCGGGCGCGAACTGCGAGGTGGGGGGCTTGGCACCGCCGATGGCACCGGTGTCGGCATCGGACGGCGGGATGGCCGAGTAGGCCTGCGCTCCCGGGACGATCGGTTCGGTCGCGAACTGCTCGGTCGCGGGCGGATCGCCCTGTTCGGCGCCGGACACCGCACGCCATTCGCCGCCCTGGCCCGTCGAGGTCGGCTCACCGGTCGCGGGATCGGGATCGCCGGGGTTGTTCGTGTTCGGATCGTGCTTGCCGGTTGCGTCGGCGGGGTCCCCGGATGAGGAATCGGGGCGGGGCGTGTTGCTGTCGCTCATGGGTTCCGTCCTGGGTCGTCTGACTCGCGGAGCCGCGTGTGGGCCGGCGTCACGTCGTTGTCCGTCTCGCCGCCGACCGGCAGTGTGCGCTCGTTGGCGAGGACTGCCAGTTGCGTACGGGCTTGGTCGACCAGTGCTAGGTCGAGGTCGTGCACGTCCACCCGGATGCTATCCGGATACGCGGCGACCAACGTACCGAATGGGTCTGTGATTTGGCTGTGTCCGATTCCGGTCGGCGCGCTCGACGACGCGGCCGCGTCGTCGGTGGGAAAAGCCTGGTCGACGGCCACGACGAAGGTCGTCGAGTCCAGCGCTCGGGCCGAGGCGAGCACCTCCCACTGACGGAGTTTGCCCGGTCCGGAACCCCAGGACGTGGGTACCACGATCACCTGGGCGCCCCTCCGCGCGAGGTGGGTGAACAATGCGGGGAATCGGATGTCGTAGCAGGTGGCCACGCCGACGGTGACGTCGCCGACCGCGAAGGTCAGCGGCTCCGCTCCGGCGGCCACGTTCTTCGACTCGGTGAATCCGAAGGCGTCGTAGAGATGGATCTTGTGGTACCCGCGGCGTGTCCCGTCCGGGTGTGCGACGACGACGGTGTTGCGGACCCGGCCGTCGCCGGCGGGTGTGAACATCCCGGCCACCACCGTGACGTCCGACGCCGCGGCGACTTCGGACACCCCGCGCGCCCACGGACCGTCGAGATCCTCGGCGACCGGCTTCAGCGGCACCCCGAACCGGCACATCGTCGCCTCCGGGAAGACGACGAGCTCGGCGCCGCGCGACGCCGCGTCCGCGGTGGCCGCACGCACCGTCTCGAGGTTGGCGGTGGGGTCGTCGGTCGAACTGATCTGGGCCATCGCGACACGCATGACGGCCACACTATCCAGCCGGTGCGACCGTCTCCCAGGGAACCGTGAGCACGTTGTCGGACAGGCGGCGCCGCGGCACCTCGCAGTCGACCCCACGGTCGCGCAGCAGACCCAGTGCATGCACCCACCGGGCGCGCGGGCCGTACGGCGCCAGCGGCGCGGCGATGTCCCAACACTGATCGGCCAGGGCCAGCAGCGTGTGGATCCGCTCGCCCGGCACGTTGCGATGGATCAGCGCCTTGGGCAGTCGCTCGGCCAGTTCCGACGGACGGTCCGAATGCTCCGGCGCCCAGCTGAGGGTCAGGCTCACCGGCCCGTCGACGTCTAGCAGCACCCAGCTGCACCGTCGGCCGATCTCGTCGCACGTCCCCTCGACGATCACTCCGCCCGGCGAGAGTGCACCGCGAATCCGGGCCCACGCGTCGTCGACCTCGTCCTCGTCGTACTGACGCAGCACGTTGAACGCGCGCACCACCCGGGGTCGCAGGCCGCCCAGCTCGAAGCCGCCGAGACCGAACCGCACGCCGGCACGGGGCTCGACCACGCGGGCAGGGTCGATCTCGAGACCGACCATCTCCAGATCCGGGGCGACCGCGCGGAGCCGTTCGGCCATCTCGACGGTCGTGTCCGGACGCGCACCGTAGCCGAGGTCGACGACCAGCGGCCGGGGCACGTCCAGGGCGGCACGCACCCGCGGGGAGTGGACCATCCACCTGTCCACCCGCCGGAGCCGGTTGATGTTCGTCGTGCCCCGGGTGACCCGGCCCTGCGGTCTGTGCTCGATGCGCTCGGACCTGACGGACGGGCGGCCGGCTCGGATCACAAGTTCTTGTCGACCCAGTCCTTGGCGTACTCCGCCTCGGCGCGGAACAGGTCGACGAGGTTGATCAGGATCATCTGCTCGAGCTTGCCGTTGACGAACGGGACGAAGACCTTCGCCTCACTGGTCCGGCGGATCGTGCAGCCACCGTTCTCGGTGGGGAAGAGTTCCTGCCAACCGTTGAGGCTGCCCGGTCCCGCCGGGATCGAGGCGTTGTAGGTGCCCTTCGTGTTGTCCGGGTCGAACGGGCCCAGGGTCTCCTCGCGGGTGATGACCATGTCCTTCTTCATCACCGTCTGCGCGAGCGCGGGCAGCTGGTCGCGCCCGATCGTCTGCTTGAGGACCACCCGGATACCCGTCTCGTCGGAGACGAAGGAATCGACCTCGCAATGCGGGGAGATCATCTGGAAGCCCGCCATCATGTCGTCCCAGTACTGCTTGATGCTCTGGGCCTGGTAGAGCTTCTCCGCGGACTGCGTGTACCGAGCGGAGTAGCTGAGCCGTCGTGCCATGCAGACCAGGCTACGTCAGCGGATTCTCGGTCTCCCACTCGACGGTATGTCCGCGCTCGGCGTCGAGCAGCGCCGACAGCTCGCTGACCACCGCCTTCTCGATCTTCCCGCCGAACAGCGGGAGATTCACCGACACCTCGGCGCGGTTGTCGGTGGTCGCCGGGTCACCCGACGTCACGGTGGTGCCGGTGATGTCGACCGGCACCGGCGCCCCGTCGACCGTGGCATGCGTCTCCCCCTCGATCCGGTCGCCGACCAGGCGGTATGTGTTCTTGCGCGGGATTCGGAGGTCGCCCGGCATGACCTTGGTGACCGCGGAGGGCAGCTTGTCGGCGGGAATGCCCTGCTGGATCTCGACGGTGACCGTGTCCTCGCCGATGGTCACCTTCTCGACATGCCCGTGCCCGGAGTTCATACGCTCCACCAGGTCGTGCCAGTACTTCTCGGTGGTGTAGATCGCCCACAGACGCGCGGTGGAGAAGGGATAGGACACCGTGTGCTGCAGCTTGCTCGCCATGATGAGAACGCTACCGCCCGCCGGTTAACGTTGAGGACGTGACCGACACGCAGGCGCCGCTGAGCGCGCCCCTCGCCGAGCTGACCACCCTGCGTCTGGGTGGGCCCGCCCGCGAGATCATCCGCTGCGAAGACACCCGCACCATCGTGGAGACCATCCTCGACCTCGATGCACGGTCCGAGCCGGTCCTCGTCGTCGGCGGCGGTTCCAACCTCGTCATCGGCGACGCCGGGTTCGACGGGACGGCGGTCGTACTCGCCAGCGGCCGCGTCGAGTTCGGTTCTGGCCGTGAGTCGGGACGGCCGCACGTGGTCGCCGACGCCGGCGTGGGCTGGGACCAGCTGGTCGCCGCGACGGTCGACGCCGGTTACGGCGGGCTCGAGTGCCTCTCCGGGATCCCCGGCGCGGCCGGGGCGACCCCGGTGCAGAACGTCGGGGCATACGGCGTCGAGGTGGCCGACATCCTCCGATCGGTTCAGGTCCTCGATCGACGCTCAGGCAACCTGCGGTGGGTCTCCCCCGCCGAGCTGGGCCTGGGCTATCGAACCAGCAATCTCAAGCACCGCCACGACTTCGTGGTGGTCGCGGTGTCGTTCTGGCTCAACGCGAATCGCGCGAGCCAGCCGATCCGCTACCGCGAACTCGCCACCCGCGTGGGCGTCGAACCGGACGACCGCGTCGATGCGGCCGCGGTCCGCTCGGCCGTCCTCGAACTGCGCGCGGGCAAAGGTATGGTGCTAAACCCGGCCGACTTCGACACCTGGAGTGCCGGTTCGTTTTTCACGAACCCGATCGTGCCCGGCGAGGACACCCCGGCGGTACTCGAACGGATCGCGGCGCGCGTCGGCGACGATGTCGCGATCCCGACCTATCCCGCGGGTTTCGACGACACCGATTCGGCGGTCAAACTGTCGGCGGGGTGGCTGATCGAACGCGCCGGGTTCCACCGCGGATACCCGGGCCCGGACGCCGCGGTCCGATTGTCGACCAAACACACTCTGGCACTGACCAATCGGGGCGCGGCGACCACCACGCAGCTCCTCGACCTGGCGCGCGAGGTGCGCGACGGGGTCGCCGAGGCGTTCGGGGTGACGCTGCGACCGGAGCCGGTCCTGGTCAACTGCAGTCTCTGACCCGGCAATTCGTCAGACCGACTGAACGTCCTTGCGCTCCTCGGTGTCCCGGCTGCTCTCGGCGACGACGTCGTCGAGGAGGTCGTTGAACCGTTCGGCGGCTTCGATGCTCGACATGTGCCCGACACCCTCGTACACCACGAGCTCGCGCAGAGATCCGTTGCGCCGCAGCACCTCTGCCATCTGCTCGGCGTGCAGTCGTGGGGTGAGGCGATCCTCCGTGCCGACAACGACGGTGGTGGGCACCGACAGTGCTGCCAGTCCGGCGGTGACGTCGAGCTTTCCCATCGCCGATCCCCAGCCGGCGCGGGCGCGCGGTGGGCACGCCCCGATCATCTCGTCCACGAACTCGACGTGCGCACGGCGGGCGTTCGGCCCCAGCGCGATGTAGTGCGAGAAGCGCACGCCGTATGACGTCTTCGGAATGGGCACCGGGACCGAGGTGATCATCTTCGCGGCCGCCGGCGCGAACGGCTTGGCGTAGACCGGCAGGTCGACCGGGATCAGCAGGTGGTTGTCCATGACCGCCTTGGCCGCGGTCGACACCAGCACCACCGACGACACCCGTGATCCGACCTTCTCGGGATTCTGGGCGGCCCACGACATGATGGTCATCCCGCCCATGCTGTGGCCCACCAGAATCGCGCGACGGTCGTCGGGCACCGCGGCCTCGAGCACCGCGTCGAGATCCTCACCGAGCATCGCGACGGTCGGTCGGCGACGACCACGCTCGCTGCGGCCGTGACCGCGCTGGTCGTAGGTGACGACCCGCCGGGAGCCGCCTTCCGACGCGGCGAGGTGATTGATCTGCGGGTACCAGTAGGCGGTGTTGCAGGTCCAGCCGTGGACCATCACGATGACGTCACCGGTGTCGTTCGCGGCCGGGTCGTCGGAGTCCCCGTAGACCTCGACATTGAGCCGCGTCCCGTCGGCGGTCCGGACCTCGAGGCGCTTCGGCGGGTTGTCGGGCCGGGTCAGGAGGTCGTCCGGGCCGTCGTCGACGGCGACGTCGGCGTGTAGGGCTTCTCGCGCGAGCCGCGTGAAGATGGTCCCGATCCCCACCGCGACCGCGCCCGCTCCGATCGCGGTGGCGACACCGCCGGCACTGGCCAATGACTTCGTGTTCACGCGGCACTCCTCACCTGGGAAGGACCCTCATCGGTCCTCTGCGAGGCACCGAATTCGGTCAGCGCCCCGTCTCGGGATTCAATGTACCAATGTCCGTTGTCTCATAGTCCGGCTGTGCCGGCTCCGAGTGCTCGTCGTCGGACTCACCCGTATCGAACTCACCCGCGTCGGATTCACTCGTGTCGGACACGATCGGCGCGGGCACCTCGGCGTCGAAGTAGGTCGCCGCCTCACCGATGGCCTTGGAGATCTGCTCGTCGAGCGCCTTGCGGAAGGTGGTCTCCACGATCTCGTGGGCGATGGGCCGGACGGTCTGGATCAGGTCGGCCATCTCGCTGACCCCGGCCTCCCCCAGGTCGGGGAGGTTCTCGTCGAAGTACTTGTCGGTGATGATCGAGACGAAGCTGGTGGCGACGTCCTCCAGATCTTCCTGGACGCGTACCCACCGGTCGAGCAGGACGTCGATGTCGACTCCGCTCTTGACCAGGATCTCGGCACCCTCGAGCAGCTCCGGGTTGCGGATGGCGTAGTGCGCACCGTCCTTCGCCAGCAGCCCGAGCTTCTGGCTGAGGGCGATCGACCGGTCGCTGGCGTTCAGCGTCTTGCGCAGCTCGGTGATGGTGATCGTCGCGGCGCGTTTGAAGTTGCGGAACCGCCCGCCCTTCGGCGTGCCGCGGAGGATCTGCTCGACCCGCATGCCGTGATGCGCCGCGTGCAGGAGCTCACTGATGGTGGCGAAGGTGTAGCCGCGCTCGAGCATGCGCGAGATGAGGTTCAGCCGGACGAGGTGCTGGTCGGAGTACCAACCGGCGCGACCGCGGATGGTGGGAGGCGGAAGCAGTCCGCGGTCCTGATAGACCCGGATGTTGCGAACGCTGACCCCGGACGCCTCCGCCAGGTCGTTGATCCGATATTCCGCCACGTGAGTCAGGCCCTTTTGCTGAACCAGGACTTGCCCTGGACGTCGTCGACTCGTTTGCGCACGTCGACGAGGTAGACGAGCATCGCGACCACGCCGATGATGCCCAGGAAGTTCACCGCCCCGAAGAACCAGATGAACAGGGTCGCGGCGGCGAGGATCGACACCCAGATGACCTTGGTCTGCCGGTCCACCGCCGGGAAGGCGTCGGGCCGTTGGATGGCCGCATGGATCAGCGCGACGGTCGAGGCGATTCCCGCGACCAGCGTCAGGGTCAACATGATCAGACTCTGGCCGTATGCCAATACGCTGAAGAAGTCCACGTCGAACACTGTAGTCGCGCGAGTCCGGTTTGCTGCGACACCCTACGACGCGGAGCGGCACCCGGCCCGTCGACCGTCACACGGAGCGGGTCAGTCGGCGCCGGGCGAGGCCTTCTTCGCGGGGGCCTTCTTGGCCGGGGCCTTCTTCGCCGCGGTCTTCGTCGCAGTCTTCTTTGCCGCAGTCTTCTTCGCCGCGGTCTTCGTTGCCGGGGTCTTCTTCGCCGGGGCCCTCTTGGCCGCGGCCTTCTCGGCCGGGGCTTTCTCGGCCGCCGTTGCCTTCTTTGCCGGGGTCTTGGTGGCTCCCGCGGCCTTCTTGGCTCCCGCCGTCTTCTTGGTGGCGGCCCGTTCGGCCGCACCTCTGACGGCAGCGGCCTTCTTGGTGGCGGCCTTCGCAGGCGCCTTCTTCGCGGGTGCCTTCTTCGCAGCAGCCTTCTTCGCGGGTGCCTTCTTCGCGGCGGCCTTCTCGGGTGCGGCCTTCTCGGGTGCCGCCTTCTGGGGTGCCGTCTTCCGGGGCGCTGACTTCGATGCCGGCTGGGTCGTGGCCGGCGGCTCGGGAGCCGAGTCCACCGCCGCCGTGTCGACGGCCGCCTTGTTCTGCTCGACCTTCGCCGCGGCCTCCGGCGAGAGGACGTCGGGTACACCCGGCCCCGACTTGCCGGACCGCGCGATGCTCGCCGGGGACTCGGCGTCGCCGCCGTCGGTGCGGTTGGCGAGCTTCAGAGCGCGTTCGCCGACCGCCCGTGTCTGCCCGGAGATGGTCCCCAGCGCGTCTTCGGTGAGACCGACGGCGTCGTTGTACACCTTCTCGAGCTTCGGGAGATTCTCACCGACGAGGGGTTGCGCCTTGAGCTTCTCCACGGCCTCGTCGCGTCGTTCCGACAGGGCGGTCAACAGTCCCGCGGCCACCGCCAGGTACGCCTCGGCCACCTTGCGCAGTTCCTCCGGCGAGAACCGCGCCCGCAAGTCCTCGATCTCCGCCGGCAACTCGACCGGTAACGCCGACAGCTTGGTCCGCGCCTCCTCGAACAGGGCAAGCGCCGTCGCGAGCGCCTCGTCGATCCGTGCCTGCGCGTCGTCCTTCGACCCGGTCAGCCGCGCCTCGAGCTTCGACTGGGTGGAGCCCACGGTCTCGACGAGCTTCGACTGCGTCGAACCGACGGTCTCGGCAAGCCTCGACTGAGCGTCGGCGACCTTCGCCTGAGTGGAACCGACCGTCTCGACGAGCTTCGATTGCGCCTGCTCGCTCGCGGCCTCGCCGCGCTCGCGCACGTCTGCGAGCAGAGCAGCCACCTGCCCCACGGCTGTGGTCAACGGGTTCTCGCTCATCAACTACTCCTTGCCGGTCGACTCGATCGTGTTCTCTTTACGGAATGACTCATAGATCTCCAGCAACATCTGCTTCTGGCGTTCGTTGATGGAGTCATCTGCGATCAGAGCATCGCGGACCGGGCTCGCGGGGCGTTCTTCGAGAATCCCCGCCCGGACATACAGGACCTCCGCGGAGACCCGCAGACCCTTGGCGATCTGAGCGAGCACATCCGCCGACGGTTTCCGCAATCCGCGCTCGATCTGACTGAGGTACGGATTGCTCACTCCCGCCCGCTCGGCGAGCTGGCGTAGCGAGACCTTGCCGGCGACCCGCTGGGACCGGATGAAGGCACCGATGTCCTGGGCCGCGTTGGCCACGGCCTCCACCGCCTCGACCGCGATGGGGGTCGTCCCATCGGTGTCGTCCTCCTCGGCTCCCGACCCGGGACCGTCTGCGGTGGTGGGTGATTCGACCGCGCCGCCGGAGCTCGTGCCCGCGTCTGCGACCGAGGCGTCGTCCGCGTCGAGAGACGCTTCGTCCTTCTCGGGCTGCATCAACGCTCCGTTCTCCTGGACCTGCTCCGGTGTCGTCGGTCGGGGCGTTCGGCGAAGTGTCCGACTTTCGGCCCGTTCCCCAGTATCAACACGACTGCTAACCCGTGCAAGCACACAGCAAACTGTCCGGCACCGCCACCGGGGGCGGTTCCGCCGAGCCAGACGTCACGAGAAGATCAGCACCGATGTGGAGTAGATGACGAGCCCGGCCAGTGCACCGACGACGGTGCCGTTGATGCGGATGAACTGCAGGTCCCGGCCGACCTGGAGCTCGATCTTGCGACTGGTGTCGTCGGCATCCCAGCCACGCACGGTCTCGGTGATGACCGAGATGATCTCCTGCGAGTAGTTCGCGGCGACGTGATGTGCGACCCTCGCGACCCAGCCGTTCATCTTCTCCTGCAGCGGACGGTCGTCGCGGATTCGCTCCGCGAGTTGGATGATCGAGTCCGACAACGTGTTCCGCAGGGTGCTGTTCGGGTCCGACAGCATCTCCTCGATCACGGCCTTGCCGGTCTGCCACGCCGTCGACGCCGCGCCGGTCACCTCGTCGCGTCCCACCAGTTCGAGCTTGAGAGCCTCGAACTTGGCGATCATGTCGGGATCGTTCTGCAGGTCGTCGGCGAACTTCTCCACGAATTCGTGCATGGCGCGCCGCAATTCGTGATCGGGGTCCACCCGGACCTTGTAGGTGAAATCGACGAGTTCGCGATAGATCCGGTCGCCCACCAGGTTGTTGACGAACTTCGGCGTCCACTGCGGCCCGTCCCGGTCCACCACCCGGTCGACGAGGTCCTGACTGCCGACCGCCCACTCGTGGGCACGGTCACACAGAAGCTGGAACACCGGCTCCAGACGGTCCTCGGCGATGAGCTGTTCGAGGATGCGTCCGGTGGGCGGCGCCCACTGCGGTTCGGCCGCCCACTTCAGCGCGGCCTGGATGAGCTGTTCGACGTCCTCGTCGCGCAGCATCTCGGCGGCGAGCTTGATCGCGCGCGCGGCTTCGCCGCTCACCCGCGGAGCGTTGCGCGGGTCCGCCACCCACGTCGACAGTCGGCGCGGCAGGTCGAGTTGTTCGGCGCGGTAGACCACGACGTCGGGCGTCATGAAGTTCTCTTCGATGAAGCCGCCCAGCTGATCGCCGATGTCGTCCTTCTTCTTGCGGATCAGCGCGGTGTGCGGGATCGGGATGCCCAGCGGGTGGCGGAACAGCGCGGTCACCGCGAACCAGTCGGCCAGCGCACCCACCATCCCGGCTTCCGAGGCCGCGCGAACGTATCCGACCCATGCCGCGACGTCGGCGCCGTCGCGATGCTCGAGGTATCGGGTGAACAGATACACGATCGCCGCGAAGACCAGGAAGCCCGTGGCCACCGCTTTCATCTTGCGTAGGTCCTTGCGCCTGCTCTCGTCCCCGGCGCTGTTCTCGCCGAATCCGGGAGAGGACGCCTTGGCCGGCGGACCCTCGTGCTGACCGGCTACTCCCGGGATGACTGTCGATGCCATGGAACCAGTGTCACCCATCGAGCGACTACGCTGGCTGCGTGATGGCCAACCGCCCGAATCCCGCCGCAGCCGCGCGCGCAGCAGTGGCGGCCGCGGCCAACGTGACGCGCGGGCTGGAACAGGTCCTGACCACTGTCACCGAGTCGGTCGCCGAGACCGGCGCCAAACCGGACGGCCGCAAACAGCGCTGGGAGAAACACAAGCTCGCGCGACGCACCGAACTCACCGACGGCGTCATCGCCGCGGTGCGTGAGCTGGGCGCCGACGTCGGCATGGACGAGATCGCCGCGCACATCGGCGTCTCCAAGACCGTGCTGTACCGCTACTTCGCGGACAAGAGCGACCTCGGCGTCGCGACGACGGTGCGCTTCTTCGAGACCACCATCTACCCACGGCTGACCGAGGCGATCGCCGACGATCTCGACGAGTACACGCTCACCCACACCATCATCGGGGTGTACGTGCACGCCGTCGACGACGAACCCAACCTCTACCGATTCGCGCTGGCCAGTTCGCCCACGTCGTCGCCCGCGCCCGCCGACTCGGTGCGCCTGGTCACCCAGTTGGTCATGGGCAGCATCCAGATGCGAATGGCCGAACGCGGGGCCGACACCACCGGCGCCGAGCTGTGGTCCCATGCCCTCGTCGGCGGCATCCAGCACGTCGTCGACTGGTGGATGACCAATCGGACCCTCAGTGCCGACGAAGTGGTGGATTATCTGACCATGATGGTCTGGAGCGCAGTCGTTGGTGTGTGGCAGGTCAACGGATCGCGGGAGAAGTTCCTCGCGGCGCCGCCCGCACTGTTCGATCCCCCGCCCATCGATCCCGCCGCCGGGACCCCGACCGTCTGATGACACGCGTCGCTCTCGTGACCGGCGGCAGTCGCGGCGTCGGCTACGGAATCGCTCGCGCACTCGTCGACGAGGGGTGGACGACGTACGTCACCTCGCGGAAGGGAACCGGGCCCGACGGAGCCCGCGCGCTGCCCTGCGATCACACCGACGACGCCGCGGTCGCCGCCGTGTTCGACGAGATCACCACCGACGCAGGCCGACTCGATCTCCTCGTCAACAACGCGTGGGCGGCACCGAATGGCTTCGGGGGATTCTCCGAACCGTTCTGGAAGAGACCGGTCGACGACTGGGACACCCTGATCGGCGTCGGACTGCGAGCACACTACGTCGCCTCGGTGCATGCGGGGAGGATCATGACCGAGGCCGGCGGCGGGCTCATCGTGAACATCTCGTCGTTCGGCTCGCGCGGTCATCTGCATTCGGTCCTGTACGGGATGAGCAAGACCGGTCTGGACAAGATGGCCGCCGACATGGCGGTCGAACTACGGGGAACCGGCGTCAGCGCGATCTCGTTGTGGCTCGGCCTGATCCGCACCGACCTTCTGCTGTCGCTCGGCCTCGACGAGTTCGCCGGCTTCTCGCTCGCGCGCGCCGAGGATCCCGAGTTCGTCGGCCGGGTCGTCGCCCGGCTCGCCGCCGATCCCGAACTCCCCGAGCTCAGCGGACACAGCCTCGTCACCGCCGAACTCGGTGCGGCATACGGGATCGTGAACAACGACGGCACGCCGCCGGATTCCCATCGCGCCGCCTTCGGCGGTGGACCGCTGTTCCCGCCGCCGGTCGAAGCCGTGTCCGAGCCCGAATCCGAACCCGAATCCGAGAGGACGCCGTCATGAGCACCGGTTGGTCCACGCCCGCCGTCGAGGCCCTGCGCGCCAGGACGATCGGCCCGATAGCGTCCTTCGACCCCGAGACGACGCCCGGCTTCGACGGCGACAAGGCGGCCGGCACAGAGCTCCTCGCGCAGCGCGGAGAGGTACTCGCCGATCTGCAGGAGTTGCTGTACGCCAACGGACGCGCCGGCGATCATCGCTCGGTGCTGCTCGTGCTGCAGGGGATGGACACGGCCGGCAAGGGCGGCATCGTGCGTCACGTCGGCGGCATGATGGACCCGCAGGGCCTGTCGATCAGGGGGTTCGGCAAGCCAACGAAAGAGGAACTCCAGCACGACTTCTTGTGGCGTATCCATCGCGCCCTCCCGCCCGCGGGCCGGATCGGGATCTTCGACCGGTCCCACTACGAGGACGTCCTCCCGGTCCGCGTGCACAACCTGGTTCCGCAGTCGGAGTGGGAGAAGCGCTACGACCTGATCAACCAGTTCGAGTCCGAGCTCGTCGCCGGCGGGACCACCGTTCTCAAGTGCTGTCTCGTGGTGTCCAAGGACGAGCAGAAGCGCCGTCTCGCCCAACGCCTCGACCGACCCGACAAATACTGGAAGTACAACCCCGGCGACGTCGACGAACGCGGTCACTGGGATGCCTACCTCGATGCGTATCAGGCGGTTTTCGACCTCACCGACCGCGACTCCGCACCGTGGTTCGTCATCCCGTCGAACCGCAAATGGTTCGCGCGTCTCGCGGTGTGCGAACTGCTCATCGATGCGCTCACACGTCTCGATCTCGATTGGCCACCGGCCGATTTCGACGTCGAGGCCGAGAAGAAGCGACTCGCTGCCGCCGACTGAATCTCTGCTCCCTGAGGTGCGAGGAGCGATAGACGGTATGAGGGCCTTGGGGCCGAAGGCCTCAAGCTGCAAACACATCGTGGGTTGCTGCTGCTGAGTTCACACTCGGCGGTAGCACCACATTGCAGATCAGGAGGCCTCCGGTGATTGTTCAGGGTACAAGTGTCGGATTGGATGTTCACGCACGTTCGGTGGTCGCTCACGCCATCGATGAGGACAGCGGCAACGTGATTCGGGAGACGTTGGTTCCCGATGCGGCGACCATCGTGAGCTGGCTTCACAGCTTGGCTCCGCCTGTGCGGGTTGCCTACGAGGCCGGTCCGACGGGTTTCGGATTGGCTCGGGCGATCACTGCGGCCGGGATGGAGTGTGTGGTTGCCGCGCCCTCGAAGCTGCAACGGCCAGCCGGGGACCGCGTCAAGACCGATGCCCGAGACGCTGCGCACCTGGCGAAGTTGCTGCGCCTGGGCGAGGTAGTCGCGGTCGGTGTGCCCGAGGAGGGTACCGAAGCGGCCCGTGATCTGGTCCGCGCCCGCGAGGACGCTCGCAGCGACCTGATGCGGGCGCGGCATCGATTGTCCAAACTGCTTCTGCGCCAGGGGATCGTCTACTCCGGCGGGAAACCCTGGACCGGTGTTCATCAACAGTGGCTGCAGCGTCAACGTTTCGAGCTGCCGCTGTTGCAAGCCGCCTTCGACAACGACCTGGACGCGGTGTTGAGCGTGACCGCACGCCGAGACCGCCTCGATGAGCTGATCGAACAGACCGCGGCCACCGATCCGTGGCGGGCTGTGGTCACCCGATTGTCATGTCTGCGGGGTGTGTCGACGCTGACCGCGTTCGCTCTGGCCGTCGAGATCGGCGACTGGTCGAGGTTCAGTGGCGCCACGATCGGCCCCTACGCCGGGTTGGTGCCCTCGGAATACTCGACCGGCGGTACCCGCAGTCAGGGATCGATCACCAAGGCCGGGAACGCCCACGTGCGGCGGTTGCTGGTCGAGGCGGCCTGGCAACACCGGCGGCCCTACGGCACGCCCGGACAGACCATGCGCCGTCGGTGGGAGGCCGCCTCACCCTCGGCCCGCGCCCGTGGCCATGCCGGCAACCGACGGCTACACAAGCGTTGGCAACAATTCGACCGCCGCAGCAAACATCCCTGCGTGGCCAACACCGCGATCGCTCGTGAGCTCGCCGGCTGGTGCTGGTCGCTGGCGGTGCTCGACGACTAACCAGCACTGACACACAATCTTGGCCACCCGCCGCGACTGCGCTGTGGTGAACAGGGAACGAATCCACGGCGTCGCTATGTGCGCCAGCACCTCTGGGTGCACGGTACGCACGCTTACATAGACCCGTCGGTCAGCGTTTTCATCTCCTGTCGAACACCGTTGAGCGGTAACCAACCCGCGTATATCAGTCCGACAACACCGTCGCGAGTAACGACCACCACACACCGCGGCGGAGTAACGACCACCACACACCGCGGCGGGTGGCCAACCCCCACTACAGCCCCCTAGCAAGGAGGCCAACTCGCCATGGAACTTGACAAAGCAGCACTACATATCAGCGACGAGCCTCGAAGGGTCTCGACACCCTTCAGCGACGGGGCCCAACGCGCCGCCCGAGCACCCCGTGCGCCACCAGTCCGACGACGAGTGCCCAGAAGGCTCCGCCGATCCCGGCGAAAGTGACGCCCGCGGCAGCGGTCACGAAGGTCAGCGCCGCCGGCATGCGGAACTCCGCCTTCTCGAACGCCCCCAGGACCGACGCCACGAACGTGGTCAACAGCGCAAGTCCCGCAACCGCTTCGAGCAGTCCATCCGGCGCGATCGCCGTGATGACCACCAGCGCACCCGACAGCACCGCGAGTACGAGGCTCGTCGAACCCGTGGCCACGCCGGCGATCCACCGCCGCGTCTTGTCGGCGCCCGCCTCGGGTCCGGCAGCCAGCGCCGCGGACAGAGCGGCGAGATTGATCGCGTGCCCACCGAACGGCGCGCCGAGCACGGTTCCCGCCCCGGTCACGAACATCGCCGGGCGCCACGGCGTCTCGTATCCGAAGGACTTGAGGACGGCCACACCCGGAACGTTCTGTGAGGCCATGGTCACGATGTAGAGCGGGACCGCGAGCCCGACGATCGCGGTGGCGTCGAAAGCGGGTGTGGTCCAGGTCAGCTGCGGCCACCACGACTCCCCGGCCCAGCCGCCGTAACCGTCGAGGACGAGGTTCACGCCGATCACGATCAGCGCGGTGACCAGTGCCAGCGGCAGTGCCCATCGCGGAAGCCACCGCATCGCCAGCAACCAGACGACGAGGATCGGAATGGTCGACCACGGTTGCGCCGACAGTGAGGTCATCGGCGCGAGGCAGAGGGTGAGCAGCACCCCGGCGAGCATCGCCTGGGCGATCGGCGTGGGGATCCGGCCGATCAGTTCGCCGAGGGCCGGCACCAGGCCGGTCGCCAGGATCAGCAGCCCGACGACCAGGAACGCCCCGACCGCTGCCGGCCACCCGGCGTCGTAGGACGCACCCGCCGACACGAGAAGTGCCGCTCCCGGGGTGGACCACGCCAGCGTCACCGGCCGGCGCGTGCGCAGCGAGAGCAGGATCGACCCGAGGCCGAACAAAACTGTCAGGACGAGCAGACCCGACGCGGCCTGTGCCGGACTGGCACCCACCGATCGCAACCCGGTGACCACCACGACGAAGGAGGAGGTGAACCCCACCAGCGAGGTGACGACTCCGGCGATGATCGGCTCGCTGCGAGTAGACGGCACGGCACTGGTCATGTCGCGAGCATAGCGGTATCGTTCCGTAAACAGAACACTCCGACGACCCGAGAGGACAGGGACTGCGACGATGTCGGACGGCGAGGACCGACGACGCTCGGTCGGCACCCGGATCACCACCCTGCGCAACCGCCGCGGCCTGTCCCTGTCCGCACTGGCCCGCGAAGCCGGTATCGGCAAGGGCTCGCTGTCCGAACTCGAAGCAGGACAGCGAAATCCGACTCTGGACACTCTCTACGCGGTGGCCGGTCCGCTCGGCGTCCCGCTGACCGCCCTGCTCGGCGAGGACACGGGCGTGGAGGGCGCGAGTCCGCACCTCGCGGCGCGGATGCTCCATGTCGAGCACCATGACGACGGATCGGTCACCGAGGTGTTCTGGCTCCGCGTGACCCCGGGCGGAACCAGGCAGTCGCCCGCACACGGCCCCGGCGTCGTCGAGCACGTGCATGTGGTCAGCGGCCACCTTCGTGCCGGGCGCGCCGGCGAGGAACACACGGCCGGACCGGGCGAATCCCTCCAGTGGCTCTCCGACGCCACCCACACCTACCGCAGCGACGACGGCGCGCTCGCGGTCCTGACCATCCGGTCACCCTGACACCCTGACCCGCGCCGTCGAATCCCGCTCCCGCGGTGCTGCTTCCGTCCCGCTGATGAGATCCGATCAGCGGGACGGAAGCGGGACCGCGGGAAGGTTGGGGAAAACCCGATGGAGCCGAAGCCCCCTCCGCTGCGTCGAATAGAGATGACCAGCTACCCACTGGACCGCTACGGTCTGATCCGTCGCGGCGCCGCACTCGATGCGGCTTTCTCCGACAATCTGCTTGCTGCAGCGGTGTCCGCCGGCGACCTGATCCGCCTCATCCCCGGCGTCTTCGTCCCGGCATCCGACGACTTCGCCGGGCACGAAGGCGATCAGGAGTTGCAACGCCTCAAGTCTGTTGCGATCGCCACGTCACATCCCGCGAGCGCACCGCAGCTGCCGCTGAGTCACGTCTCGGCCGCCGCGGTGCTCGGCATTCCACTGCTGAAGCCCGACACCGAACGCGTTCACGTCACCAACGGCAAGAGGGCCGGCGGATTCATCGCGACGCATCGTCACGTTCACGCCGCCGCCCTGACAGAGGACGAGCTCGCCGTCGTCGACGGAATACTAGTCACCAGAATCGAGCGAACCGCCGTAGATGTGGCAGCCGGGGGCGACTTCGCACAAGCGCTCACCGCCTTCGACCAGGCACTTCGTGCAGGGGCCGATCGTGAGCTCATGTGGCGCATCCTCACCTCTCGTCGTAGGCAGGGCGGCAGAGTGGCTCGGCGTGCGCTGGCACTGGCAGATGGGGCGGCCGAGAGCGTCGGCGAATCGTGGAGTCGTGCGCAGATGATCGAGGCCGGCCTGCCTGCTCCGGGGCTGCAACACGAGTTCTGCGGGCGGAGCGGCGTCTACCGTGTCGACTTCGACTGGCAGGCGAAGCTCGTCGGGGAGTTCGACGGCATGGTGAAGTACGGCCGCCTGCGCAAAGCGGGCAAGACCGTGACCGACGTGGTGCTGCAGGAGAAGCTGCGCGAGGACGAGATCCGCGCGCTGGGCCCCGTCGTCGTGCGCTGGACCTGGTCGATGCTCGAGGACGGGTCCTTCATCGGCCTGCTTCGGCCATGGCTGGAGAAGTTCGAATTGATGAGCTGAGTCCAGCGGTCCCATTTCCCTCCCGCTAATGAGATCCGATCAGCGGGACGGAAACACCACCGCGGGACAGGGACCTCGTCCGATACAAAGAGCACCCCACACACGACAACGCCCCCGCCGGAGCGGGGGCGTTGTCGGATGCGATTGTGGGTGAACCTACTTCGCGGTGGTCGGCTTCTTGACCGGGGCCTTCTTGGCCGGCGCCTTCTTGGCAGCGGTCTTCTTCACGGCCGGCACCGGGGTGTCCTTGGCCTCGGCGACCTTGTTGGCCGGCGAGGACTTGGCGGCGCGTCCCTTGGCCTCGACAGTGCCTGCGGCGCCGTCGATTTCCTTGGCCGCGTCGGCAGCCTGGTCCTTGACGTTGCTGCCGGCCTCTTCGATCGCGACGGCGACGTCCTCGACCTCTTCGCTGACGCGTCCGGCGAGCTTCGCCGCGCGGTCACCGACGAGGCGGGTCTGGGTCGAGACGACCCCGAGGGCGTCCTCGGTGAGATCGACGGCGTCGTTGTACACCTTCTCAGCGCGCGAGAGGTTCTCCTGGACGAGCGGCTTGGTGCGCAGGCGCTCCAGGGTGGCCTCGCCACGCTCGGCGAGCGAGGTGTAGAAGCCGTAGGCCTTCTCGACGTACGGGTCGGCGAGACGCTTGAGCTCGTCGGCGGTCAGCTTGCCGCGCAGCTCGTCGAGGTCGCTGGGAACCTCTTCGGACAGCGAGCCGATACGGGTCTTGGCCTCGTCGAAACGCGTCTGGGCGGTCTCCGGCAGATCCGAGATGCGGGTCTTGGCCTCGTCGAAGCGGGACTGGGCGGTCTCGGCGGCGGCCTCGGTGCGCTCCCGCAGTTCGGTCAGCTTCTCGGTGACCTGCGCGAAGGCGTAGTCGCCTGCGCCGACTGCGGCGTAGAGGGGAGCGTAGTTGCGTTCGGTGGTGGTCACAATGGACTCCTTAGGGTCGGGTCACCAATTGCGCTGCAGCACATGCGGTCTCGCTCATCTCGGCATCTTCGCCGGGCGCATGTCGGAGAATTCCGTCGCCTGTCGCCTCGAAACGTACGGTGTCGCAAGCCGATCGATTCGACTCACACCGCGCGAGAAAAGGGGAACCGCGGCGCCATCGGTATTGGTGTTTCCGCTATCCAGTATCCACGCTGTGCTAGCAAATGCAAGCATCTTGCTAACGCACGTGACGGAGGTCACCCGAAGTGCCCGCACACAGCGGTCTGATCACCCGTAACGGTGGAAACCGTGGCCCGATTTCTTGCCCAGTCTCCCGGCCTCGACCATGCGCAACAGCAGTGGAGGCGGCGAATAGAGGGGCTCTTTGAACTCCTCGTACATCCTGTCGGCGATCGCCTTGACCGTGTCGAGCCCGACGAGATCGGCCAGCTTGAGCGGGCCCATCGGATGCGCGCAGCCCAGGACCATGGCCTTGTCGATGTCGTCGACCGTCGCGAAACCGGTCTCCACCATCCGGATGGACGAAAGCAGATACGGCACCAGCAGTGCGTTCACGACGAACCCGGATCGGTCGGCCGAACGGACCACCTGCTTGCCCAGCACGTCATGAGCGAAGGTCTCGGCGCGTTCGACGATCTCCGGT
Organism: Gordonia sp. G4; assembly: GCF_057770005.1. Taxonomy (NCBI): domain Bacteria; kingdom Bacillati; phylum Actinomycetota; class Actinomycetes; order Mycobacteriales; family Gordoniaceae; genus Gordonia; species Gordonia sp. G4. Next base: position 2,360,078 of record NZ_CM173442.1, on the reverse strand, counting down.
GCGGTCACCAGGGTGGTCACGACCTCGACCAGCGGGAGAACCGGGACGGGGTTGAAGAAGTGCATGCCGATCACGCGGGCGGCGTTCTGAGTCGCCATGCCCAGCTTCATGATCGGGATGGACGAGGTGTTCGACGCGAGGACGGCCGCCGGGTCGGCGACCACCTTGTCGAGCTGGGTGTAGATCTCGGTCTTGACGGATTCGTCCTCGACGACGGCCTCGCACACGAGTTGCCGGTCGGCGAAGTCGCCCAGATCCGAGGTGAACCGGAGTCGCAGGGACGCCTGTTCGCGCTCCCGCTCGGTCAGTTTGCCGCTGGACACGCCACGATCCAGCGATCGGAGAACCCGATCGCGACCGGCGGCTGCGAGTTCGCGGGTGAATTCGTAGACGAGCACGTCGGACTGGGCCCGCGCGCACACCTCGGCGATTCCGGCGCCCATCTGCCCGGCACCCACCACACCGACGCGGGAGATCTTCTGGCCTGTCATGTCGGCTCCTCCGGAGGAAAACATCTACGCAACAACTGATTTCGCGAGAACACGGGTAGCTCCTCGGGGCACGAACCATCCCCGGGATACACCAACAGGCGGCCCGCAGCGAAAGCCGCGGACCGCCTGACTGGTACGCCAAATGTTCCGCCGGTGGCGGGAGAGTTCCTAGTGGAACTGTCCTTCCTCGGTCGAGCCCTTCAGCGCGGTGGTCGAGCTGTTCGGATCGACGGTGGTGGCGATGTTGTCGAAGTACCCGGCGCCGACCTCACGCTGGTGCTTGACGGCGGTGAAGCCGCGCTCCTCGGCAGCCTTGAACTCGCGGTTCTGCAGGTCGACGAACGCCGACATCTGCTCGCGCGCGTAGCCGTAGGCCAGGTCGAACATGCCGTAGTTCAGCGAGTGGAACCCGGCCAGGGTGATGAACTGGAAGGTGAAGCCCATGGCGCCCAGCTCGTTCTGGAACTTGGCGATGGTGCTGTCGTCGAGGTGCTTGCTCCAGTTGAACGACGGGCTGCAGTTGTAGGACAGCAGCTGGTCGGGGTACTCGCTCTTGACGGCCTCGGCGAACTTGCGAGCCAGCTCGAGATCGGGGGTACCGGTCTCCATCCAGATCATGTCGGCGTAGGGAGCGTAGGACTTCGCACGCTCGATGCACGGCTCGATGCCGTTCTTCACGTGGTAGTAGCCCTCGGCGGTGCGCTCACCGGTGACGAACTGCTTGTCGCGGTCGTCGACGTCGGAGGTGATCAGCGTGGCGGCCTCGGCGTCGGTGCGGGCGATGACGACGGTGGGAACACCGGCGACATCGGCGGCGAGACGAGCCGAGTTCAGCGTGCGGATGTGCTGCTGGGTCGGGATGAGCACCTTGCCACCGAGGTGGCCGCACTTCTTCTCCGAGGCGAGCTGATCCTCCCAGTGGGTGCCGGCGGCACCCGCGGCGATCATGGCCTTCTGCAGCTCGTAGACGTTGAGCGCGCCACCGAAGCCGGCCTCGCCGTCGGCGACGATCGGGACGACCCAGTTGTCGACCGAGTTGTCACCCTCGACGCGGGCGATCTCGTCGGCGCGCAGCAGCGCGTTGTTGATACGACGCACGACGCTCGGCACCGAGTTGGCCGGGTAGAGCGACTGGTCGGGGTAGGTGTGACCGGAGAGGTTGGCGTCGCCTGCGACCTGCCAGCCCGAGAGGTACACGGCCTTCAGGCCGGCGCGGACCTGCTGCACGGCCTGGTTGCCGGTGAGGGCGCCCAGTGCGTTGATGTAGCTGCCGTCACCCTGGGTCACGCCGTCCCACAGGATCTCCGCGCCACGACGGGCGAGGGTGTGCTCCTCGACGACCGAGCCCTGGAGCTCGGCGACCTGCTCGGCGGTGTAGTCACGCTTGATGCCCTTCCAGCGCGGGTTGGTGTCCCAGTCCTGCTGGATCTCCGCGGCGGTACGGGGCTTTCCGACGTTGCTCATTGGCTACTTCGCTTTCGTTGTCCTGCTCGTCCCGACCGGGGGCCGGATCGGGACGACGGCCCGGCGCGCCGCCGGAACCTCTCTGCTGACAGACAGCCGACTTCCTGCCCGAAGGTGTGGACTCGCGGTCGGCGTCAGTCTCGGCCGAAACTTGCGAACCTTCCGACTCGGTGTCGGTGGTGCCTGCAGCAAGGGTGCCACAAGACAAACCCGCAGGTCCAACCCTTGACGAATGCAAATATGGGTTATTTTTCGGCATCGCGGTGCAAAGTTTGCAAATATTGATCTGTGAAACCCGCGCCGCCCCCGCCAAAAAGTACGTCCGTACTGGGATTTTCCTACCCGAGGGTAGGTAAGCGTCTGGCCGATGGATCGCGGTCGACACGCACCCGAGCCGGCACGGTCGTGTACCCGGGAGTGACACCCTTCACACTCTCGGGCGCCGCGTCGGCGACGGCCGGCGTGGCTCAGGGTGTGGTGACTTGCTCGACGGCGGTGTCGAAGAGGGCCGAGAACGCGGCCGGATCGATCGGCTCCACGGGGGCGGTCGGCGGGTTCGTCGCGCGGGTGGGCGCGCCCGACACCGTCAGCTGCACCGTCACCGGCCCCGATGCCGGACGGTCGAGTACGGCGTACCCGGCGAACCCGATCTGCCGGCGGACGCCGCCGTCGGTGAGTGTCGTCGTGACGTCGGACCGCGTGAGCAACATCTGCTCACCGGGCAGCAGGCCGCCGTCGACGTCCGGCGGGGGAAGTTCGGTGAACTCGGTGACCACCCGGCTCCCCGCCAGGTGTCCCGTGGTGATGTCCGTCGTGGTGCGCGCGCAACGGCCGGTTGTGGTCAGACGGTCGGCGTCGATGTCGCGAGGTGCGGTGGTGACCAGCTCGACCAGCGCGCCCGTGGCACCGTCACGGGCGGCAAGGACAGCGGAGTTGTCCGAGGTCAGCTGCTTGTTGAGCGCCGCGTCGGACGTGGGGTCGCAGTACTCGGGGGTGACGCGCGCCGAGCGGGAGGCGTCGATGGCGGCCTGGTTCCCCGTGACGAGATCCGCGACCGCCAGTGGCGCGGAGGTGTACCCGGGCGGCAACTGCGACGCGGTCAGCACGAGGTCGGCAGGCCCGCGCGGAGCCGGTACTGCCGCCGGGTCGCCCGCACACCCCGCGACGAGGAGCGCCGCTGCCACGACGGACGCGGCCGTCGCGGCCGTCGCTGCCGGCGAGCGGCGTCGGCCGGGGAGGGAGAGCACGCGGTCACCGTACCCTGGGGACGACGCTCGAGGCGGCGGCACCTGTCCTGGAGGTGGACGATGAGCAGGACCTATGTGGGGTCGCGGTTGCGCCAGTTGCGTTCCGAGCGCGGCCTGTCGCAGGTCGCCCTCGCGCAGACGTTGTCGATCTCGGCGTCATATCTCAATCAGATCGAACACGACGCCCGGCCGCTCACCGCGTCGGTGCTCGCCAAGATCACCGAGGCCTTCGGCGTCGACGCCGGGTTCTTCGACTCGCAGGACGACGTGCGGTTGGTCGCCGAGTTGCGCGAGGCCCTGCTCGACGACGACCTCGAGGCCTCCCCCGGCGCGCTCGACGCCCAGGGGATCAGCGCGATGGTCACGTCGCATCCCGAGATGGCACAGGCGATGGTGAACCTGCACCGCCGCTACCGGATCGCCACCGATCAGCTCGCGGCGGCCACCGACGAGCGCGGCGACCGCAGCATGCGCGGCACCATCAGCGCGCCGCACGAGGAGGTGCGCGACTACTTCTACCAGCGCCGCAACTACATTCACGAACTCGACATCGCCGCCGAGGAGATGACCACGCGGATGCGGATGCACTCCGCCGACATCCGCCGCGAGATCATGAACCGCATCGAGAGCGTCCACGGCATCAGCATCGTGCGCCGGGTGGACCTCGGGGACTACACACTGCACCGGTTCGATCGCGAGGCGCGACGCCTCGAATTCTCCGCGTCGCTCTCGGCCGGGCAGCGGACGTTCAAGCTCGCCAGCGAACTCTGCTACCTCGAGTATCAGGACCTCCTCGACAAGTTGGTGGACGAGGCCAACTTCAGCAGCGAGGACGCGCGGGCGCTCGGACTCCTCGGCCTCGCGAACTACTTCGCCGCCGCGGTCGTCCTGCCCTACAGCCAGTTTCACGGTGCGGCGGAGGATTTCCGGTACGACATCGAACGCCTGTCCGCCTTCTACGCCGTGTCCTACGAGACGATCTGCCACCGTCTCTCGACGCTGCAACGACCCAACCTGAGGGGCATCCCCTGGTCGTTCGTGCGCGTCGACCGCGCGGGCAACATGTCGAAGCGACAGTCTGCCACCGGGTTCCACTTCTCCTCGAGCGGCGGAACCTGTCCGCTGTGGAACGTCTACGAGACGTTCGCCTACCCCGGCAAGATCATCACGCAGATCGCCGAGATGCCCGACGGCCGCAACTACTTCTGGGTCGCGCGGACGGTCGAACGCCGCGCGACTCGATATGGGCAACCCGGGAAGACCTTCGCGATCGGCATGGGATGCGAACTGCGCCATGCCGCGCGGGTCATCTACTCCGACGGTCTGGAGATCGGACCGCAGGCGCACGTCACGCCGATCGGTGCCGGGTGCCGGGTGTGCGAGCGGACCAACTGCGCGCAGCGCGCTTTCCCCGCTCTCGGCGCCTCACTGCGCATCGACGAACACACCAGCAGCGTCTCGCCGTACATGAGTCTCACCGAGACCCGGTGAGCGACGAGCCTCCCTTCCGCTCCCTGAGGTGCGAGGAGCGATAGCCGCCGGGCCGAGCAAGCGACGAAGGAGCGCGTCGAGGTCGACGAGCCTCGAAGGGCCGCAAGCGAATCAGCCGCGACACCCGTTCGGCGCGGGTAGGCCGCGTAGCCGGTCGTCGAGCCAGGTCGCGGTGTCCGGGAAGCCGAGAGCAGCCGCCGACACGTGCTCGGCACCGTACTCGCGGTAGACCGCGGTGGCACCGAGAGCGCACTGCTGGGCGAAGAGCGCGCGTGCCTGGCTGGCCGGAACCCACCACTCGTAGCGCCCGTGGTAGATCAGCAACGGCATCGACGCCTCGAGATCCGCCATGGACGTGACCTCGAAGAGCTTCTCGGCGACCGCGGAGTTGAAGGGGTCCGGGTCGGTCGACAGCAGCTGGGTCGGGAGGTGCGAGATCCCGAGGTTGCCCATGTCGTCGGTGCAGATGTTGCGGATCTCCGACGTCGCAAGCCATCTCGCCAGATGGTTCGACATCTGCAGGACCTCGGGCCGTTCCCGCGCGACACCGAGAATCGCCGAATGGAAGACACCCGAGGCCAGGTTCGCGTTCATGGCGCCGGCGAGTGACCGGTAGTCCGCGGGTACCCCGCCGATGGCCGCGCCCACGAATCGTCCGGCGATGTCGGGCGCATACCCGGCGGCGAGCTTGGCCGCCCCGTGGGTGGCGATCGCCCCACCGGAGTAGCCGACCATCGCGATGGGTCCGCGCCCGAAGTTCGCCGGGTCGACGCCGGCCGCCGCGCGCACCGAGTCGAGGATCACGTGTCCCGCGACAAACGGCTCGGCGTAGGCCATCCGGGGTCCCGTGTGGTCGGGCACGAGCACCGCGTAACCCCGGTCCAGTGCGAGTTGGGTGAACGGCGGGATCAGATCGGTCTCGTTCGTGTTGTTGGTGAATCCGTGTGCGTAGGTGAACCCCGTGGTGCATTTCGTGCCCAGCGCGACTATCGGCGAATTGTTGACCAGGACCGGCCGGGCTCCCCGTCCGGTCCACGCCTTGGCCGGCACCAGGAGGGTGGCCGTGCCGAACATCGGGGCGCCGTTCGCGTCGGTGGTCCGGAACTTGACCTGCCGCGCCGACCGCAGCGGGACGAAGACGAGCGACTGCGCCACGCGGGTCACCGACCGCGTCGTCAGGACCTCTCCGGGTGTCCGCGCGGCGAGTCCGGCCGGCCAGTCGTCGAAGAACCGGTCGCCGCTCGGCGACGGCATGATCGCCTCGCGCAGCTCTTGCAGCTCGTGGGAGGCGCCCGGAATGCGGGACCGTTCCGGAATGCGCGACAGTCTCTCGACCGGCGGCGCCGGGATCACGGCGTCGATGTCCGCCGGCAGCTGCGACGGGACCGAGGTGAGATTGGGCGGTTCGGCGTCGGCCGTACCGCTCATCCACGTCGGGCCCGCGACGAGTCCCAGTGCGGCCACCGCCACCGTGGTCGCGATCGCTGCCCGTCGAACCGATAGTCGAAGAACTCCCCTGGCCGGCATCGCCAACCTCCCGTCTCACCTCGGTGATCGTCGAATCACCTGCCCCCCCGGCAGCACATCTGACGACTCGAACCGCGATCACCTGCGGCCAATGCTAGACGGCGGGGATCAAGCGTGCCGTGCCGACGGCGAGGTGAGTCGCGGGTGTAGTCCGGTCGGGTGACGCGCGAATGTGCTTTCCCCACCGGGCATCACACATCACGGTTCCGTCTCGGTGCGGCGACCATCGATGCGCAACCGGCGCTCCGGTCCGGTCGATGGTCCTAGGGTCACGGGGAAGCGGGCGCATCGGGGCGTCCGTCACGCGAAGGCACCGTCATGACGAGAACCTCGCTCCGCCGCCGGACACCGCTCCGGTACCGGACTGCGCTGCGGCACCGGGCGACGTGGACGGTCGGCGTCCTGCTGATCGTCGTCGTCGGCCTACTGCCCGCCGGACGCGCGGCCGCGGATCCACCGAACATGATGCCGCTGCCGCCGCCTGTCGTCGACGCGATCGACGACGCGGTGCCGCCACCCCCGGTTGCCCCGCTGCGCACGATCCCACCGCGCGCACGAGCCGCCGGATTCGACCACCGCACACTCGAATTGCGCGAGTCGATCCTGCCCTCGCCCACCGGTGACCCGATGTTCGACCGCTGGCCGGCCGATCTGGCTTCCCGCGCGCCGGGCGAAGTGATCGCCACGCGCGACGTCATCGCGGCTGCCGGACCGGTTGTGACCGTGCCGCTTCGCTCGGCGACGCTGATCAAGTTCCGGAGCACCGACGCCGTCGGAGCGCCGATCTACGGCACCGCGACCCTGCTGATCCCGCGCCGCGCGGTCGGCGCGTCGACGCCGATGCTCGTGAACAATCTGCCGATCGACTCCCTCGGAGCCGCCTGCACACCCGGATACACACTCGCGCATGGACTCTCCATCGCAACCGGGATCACGGACCTGATCCCGCCGACGACCCAGCTCGCACTGAACGCGGGCCATGCGGCTCTGATACCCGACCACCAGGGACCCCGGATGGCCTACGCGGAACCGGTACTCGCCGGGCACGTGACGCTCGACGCCATTCGCGCGGCCCGGCGTCTGGACCCGATGATGTTGCGCGACAGCCGGGTGGCGATGACCGGGTATTCCGGGGGTGCCATCGCCACGCACGGGGCGTCGAAACTGCTGGGCGAGTACGCTCCCGAGCTCACCGATCGCGTCGTCGGCGCGGCACTCGGCGGCGTCCCGGCCGACTTCCGGATGCTCGTCGGGAGCATGAACGCGAACCTGGCGACCGGCCTGTTCCATGCTGCGACCTTCGGCATCGCGCGCGAGCGTCCGGAGATCCTGGCGCTGGCGAACCGGCCCGCTCGATGGCTGGCCTCGTCGCCGATGAAGAACGTGTGCGTGCTCCCCGAGGCCATCGCCGGCGGGACCTTCCTGCCGATGCAGGTGCTGTCGAACGACCCCGACCCGTTCCGGTCGCCGACCGCCGAGCGGATCTACCGCCTGACCGGAATGGCCGACCGCGCGTCCGCGACTCCCCTGCTGATCTATCACGGCACCCACGAATGGTGGATACCCGCGGCCGGCGCCCGCGCCCTCTATCGCGAACAGTGCGCTCTCGGCACCAACGCGGCCTACCGTGAAATCTTCGGCGAACACGTCACCGCAGCGCTGCTCGGCTTCCCGGTGGCCCTCGACTGGCTCGACCGCCGGCTACGCGGCGAACCGGCCGTCGACGAGTGTCGCCGCTGACCGGCGGGACGTCGCCCGGTCAGAAGACGAGAACGCGGAGATTCTCCGCGACGCATGCGGGCTTGGCCTCTCCCTCGATCTCGACGGTGTTGGTGACGACCACGTTCACGCCCTTCGGCGTCTCCTCGACCGAGGTGATCACCGCATTGGATCGAATCCGGGCGCCGACCTTCACCGGATTCGGGAAACGCAGTTTGTTCATCCCGTAGTTGAGGACCAGCTTGGGACCTTCGACGGTGAAGATCTTCCCGGCGATCATCGGCAGCAACGAGACCGTCAGGTATCCGTGCGCGATGGTCCAGCCGAACGGACCCGACTTCGCACGTTCGGGGTCGACGTGGATCCACTGGTGATCACCGGTCGCGTCGGCGAAGGCGTTGACCCGTTCCTGGGTGATCTCCAGCCATTCGCCCGACCCGAGATCCTCGCCGATCGCGGCCTTCAGTTCGTCGACACTGGTGAACGTCCGTGTGGTGTGCGTCATAGTCCGCGTAGTCTACCGTGGGCCCATGGGCACACCTCGCGTCGCTCCGGGCGGTCTCCGGGAGCTCGGGCCGATCAATTTCGTCTTCGCGCGGGGGGCCGCACGGGCCATCGGTGTCGACGACGCACACATCTTCTCCACTCTCGGACGCACGAAGGGGCTCTTCCGCGGCTGGCTCCACTTCAGCAGCCGGTTGATGCCGTTCGGTGCGTTGTCGCGCAAGGACTCCGAGATGGTCATCATCCGGGTGGCCCATCTCCGGGAGTGCGACTACGAACTCGATCATCACCGACGACTCGGCCGGCGGGCCGGGATCACCGCGGACGAGTTCGACCACATCCTGGAGGGACCCGACGCCGGATGGGGCGATCGCGAGCGCGCGATCCTGCGAGCCGTCGACGAGCTCGTCGAGAGCAAGGACGTCTCCGACATCGCCTGGCAGGCGTTGTCGCTGCACCTCGACGACCGGAAGCTCATCGCCTTCACCCTGCTCGTCGGGCAGTACGACAGTCTCGCGACCACCATCCACACACTGCGCATCGAGCGCGACACCCGCTCCTGACATGGAGTCGATCGCGCAGCGGCTGATGCGCAACCAGCACTTCGCCGAAATCTACGAGCACCGGTGGCGTCCGACCTTCACCCGGCTCTTCAGTCTCGGCGGCCGTTCCACCGCCGACTTCGACCGCGCGCTGCGCGCCTACCTCGCCCGCCCCGGCGATCGCCTCGTCCTCGATGTCGCCTGCGGTCCGGGCAATTACACGCGTGAGATCGCCGACGGCCTCACCGGCGACGGCCGGTGCATCGGCATCGACTTCTCCACACCCATGCTGGCGCGCGCGGCGCAGACCAACGCCGTCGGACGGGCCGCGTTCGTGCGCGGTGACGCCCACGCATTGCCGTTCGCCGACAACACCTTCGACGTCGTCACCTGCCTGGCGGCGCTCTATCTGATCCCCGATCCCCTCCCTGTGGTCGACGAGCTGGTTCGGGTGACCGCGCCCGGCGGCGAGATCGTGGTCTTCACCTCGGTGACGACACCTCTCACCTCGCTGCCGGGCGTCCGGCCGCTCGCCGGGGTGAGCGGATACCGCATCTTCGACGACCACGAGATCCTCGAGCGCCTCCGTCGTGCCGGCGTGGACGACGTCGAGCAGACGATCACCGGACAGGGACAGTTCGTGCTGGCGCGGAGACCCGGCCCGGAGGCGACGCAGGGCTGAGCGGTCGATCAGAAGGACCGGTAGTCGCGGATGGTCATCCGCGGTCCACGGCGCTCGGGACGGACGCCGCCCCGCGTGACCATCCGGATGATGCGCTGTCGTTGTCCCGCATAGGGTTCGAGCAACTCGAGCATCCCCGCATCGTCGACGGCCTCGCCGATCAGGGTGAGCCCCACCAGCTTCGGGATGTGATAGTCGCCGACGTTGACGACGTCGGGATCGCCGAGCGCACGCGACAGGGCCTCCGCCTCGGTCCACCGCCCGACGCCGCGTAACACGGTGAGCTTGGCCGCGTGACGTTCGACGTCGAGAGCGGTCGCCCCGCGAATCGTCCGCATCCGGACCGGTTCGATGCCGCTGCGGTGCCACTCCCAGCTCGGGATGCGGGCCCACTCCGCTCGGGGCGGTGGCACCCTCATCGTCTCCGGAACCGGACCGGGTGCGGGAGTACCGAAGCGGCGCAACAGATACCGCCACGCGCGGAACGCCTCGGCGCCCACGACCTTCTGTTCGAGGATCGCCGGCACCAGCGCTTCCCACACGCGATCGGTGCGACCGAGGCGCAGTCCCTCGGTACGGCGGACGAGTTCGTGTACCACCGGGTGACGTGGGACCAACGCATCCGGATCGTCACTCGCCCCGAGGAAGTCGGGCATCTGCTCCAGTAGCCAGTCCGCACCCGGCCCCCAGGCGCGTCCGGTGACGGTCGTGCCGTCGGAGCGAACGGTCAGCGTACCCGGCCCATCGGGCGTGTGGGCCGCCCGCCACACCGACCTGTCCTGTCCGTAGACGAACGCCGGGTCGCCCGCACCGCGCCGGTGCAGGCCGACCGTCGCCCCGATGTCGAGCGGCCACGGGGGTGTCCACTCGCGGACACGTTCGACGGCACTCACCGTTCCGAGGGTAGTGCGCAGACCCTTCGTGGCTCGTCGACCTCGACTCGCTTCGCTCGCTCGGCCCGGCGGCTATCGCTCCTCGCACCTCAGGGAGCAGAGATGAAACCCCGCTCCCCGAGGAGAGCAGACATCCCCGCTCCCTGAGGAGGGGCCGGAGCTTGCGGAGGCCCCGTCACGAAGGGTCTGGCGACTACAGGTTGATCATGTGTCCCAGCGCGCCGTGGAACGTCTCCTGCAGCGCCTCCGACAGGGTCGGGTGGGTGTGCACGTTGCGGGCGAGTTCCTTGGCGGTGAGGTCCCACTTGTGGGCCAGCGTCATCTCCGGCAGCATCTCGGAGACGTTGTCGCCCACGAGGTGTCCGCCGAGGAGTTCGTCGGTGTCGGCGTTCGTGATGAGCTTGGCGAAACCCGCGGTCTCGCCGAGTCCCTGCGCCTTGCCGTTGGCCGAGAACGGGAACGTTGTCGCCTTCACGTTGTAGCCCTCGTCCTTGGCCTGCGCCTCGGTGAGTCCGAAGGACGCCACCTGGGGCTGGCAGAACGTCGCGCGCGGCATGAAGCGGTAGTCGCCGAGGGTCATGGTCTCGACGCCGGCGATGGTCTCGGCGGCCACGACGCCCTGGGCCTCGGCCACATGCGCGAGTTGCAGCTTGGCGGTGACATCGCCGATGGCGTAGATGCCGTCGACGTTGGTGCGCATGTAATCGTCGATCGCGATGGCGCCGCGATCGGTGAGCTCGACCCCGGCCTTCTCCAGACCGAAGCCCTCGACGCGCGGGGCGAAGCCGACCGACATGAGGACCTTGTCGACGGTCAGCTCGCCCTCCTTGTCCTTGGCGTCGGTGTAGGTGACGGTGACGTCGTCGCCGTTGTCGGTGACCGACTGAACCCTGGTGGAGGTGAGCAGCTTGATGCCGAGTTTCTTGTATTCCTTGGCGAGAGCCTTGGACGAGTCGGCGTCCTCGTTGGGCAGCACGCGGTCGAGGAACTCGACGATGGTGACGTCGACGCCGTAGTTGGCGAGCACATAGCCGAACTCCATGCCGATGGCGCCGGCGCCGACGATGACGATCGAGCCCGGTAGCTCACGGGTGAGGATCTGGGTCTCGTAGGTGACCACGTTCTCCGACAGTTCGACGCCGGGGAGCAGCTTGACCGTCGACCCGGTGTCGATGATGACGTCGTCGAAGGTGATCTCCCGATCGCCGACCTTGATGGTCTTCGCGTCGGTGAACACCCCGTACCCGTCGATCTCGGTGATCTTGTTCTTCTTCATCAGGTAGTGGACGCCCTTGACGATGCCGTCGGACACCTTGCGGCTGCGGTCGAATGCCGCGCCGAAGTCGAAGGAGACATCGCCACTGATGCCGAACGTCTTGGCCTGGTGATTGAAGATGTGCGCGAGTTCGGCATTGCGCAGAAGTGCCTTCGACGGGATACATCCGACGTTCAGACACACACCGCCCCAGTACTTCTCCTCGATCACGGCGGTTTTCTTGCCCAGTTGAGCCGACCGGATCGCGGCTACGTACCCACCTGGACCTGCACCCAATACAACTGTTTGAAAGTGTTCAGCCACGACAGCCAGCCTACGTCGCGTCCGACCACCGCCGCAGAGTGTCCCACTACTCGCCGGTAGCACCACTTCGGTTTCAATCACTGATTGAAACGCCGACTGAACTGTGCTTTGCTGCTCGTGTGACCCAGACCACCCGCGAGGGACGCGGTGCCGGACGCCGCGGTTCGGCCTCGATACCGACTCGCGAGGCCCTGCTGACCGTCGCCGAACGGCTCTTCCTCGCCGACGGATACGACAAGGTGTCCGTCCGGGCGATCTGCGCGGCCGCCGAGGCCAACCCGGCCGCGGTGCACTACCACTTCGGCACCAAGGAAGACCTCACCATCGCACTGCTGCAGTCCCGGCTCGGCCCGCTGTGGGCCGACCCGCTCGCTTCGCTCGACCCGGCCGTCACATCGATCGCGCAGGTCGTCGACGTGGTCGTCGACCCATTCGTCGACCTACAGGCCGACCCGGCGGGACATCTCCACCTGCGGCTGCTCGCCCGGTTCGTGTTCGCCCACCCCACCGCCGGCTGGACGTCGCGCTGGTTCGATCTCGACCCGTTCGCCGACATGCTCGCCGACGCCGTCCCCGGCCTGACCGCGGGGCAGGCGCGCCGGCGCTGGGCCCTCGCCTTCCAGCTCATCCTCCTGAGGTTCGGGGGCACCGAGACGTTGAGCACGGCCGCGGTGACAGCCCTGACCGGCTTCGTCACCGCCGGACTGACCGCGCCCGCCCCGTGAGACACGAATGAGAGGACCCGTTGTGGACAGCCCCATCACCGGACCGTTCAGCCCCGCCCGGCTCGGGCCGCTGCACCTGCGCAACCGGCTGATCAAATGCGCGACCTTCGAGGGGATGACGCCCGACGCCCTGGTCACCGACGAGCTGATCGAGTTCCACCGCGAGGTCGCGGCCGGCGGCGTCGCCATGAGCACCGTCGCGTATTGCGCGGTCTCACCCGAGGGCCGCACCGACCGCCACCAGATCTGGATGCGGCCGGAGGCGGTTCCCGGATTGCGGCGGCTCACCGACGCCATCCACGCCGAGGGGGCTCTCGCCGCCGCACAACTGGGGCATGCAGGCGCGGTCGCGAACTCGGCGTCGAACCGGGCCCCAGCCCTCGGACCGTCACGGATACCCGCGCCGATGGGGATGTCGGTGACCCGCGCGGTCAGTGTCGACGACATCGCCGATCTGCGGGAGAAGTTCCGTCGCGCCGCGCGACTCGCGGTGGACTCCGGTTTTGACGGGCTCGAGATCCACTGCGGCCACAACTATCTCATCTCCAGCTTTCTGTCTCCGCTGCTGAACCGGCGTCGCGACTCCTACGGCGGGAGCCTCGTCAACCGTGCGCGTATCGCGCGCGAGGTGGTCGAGAGCGTGCGCGACGAGGTCGGGGACGAGGCCGCGATCTGGGTGAAACTGAACACCTTCGACGGCGTCGGCCGCGTCGACCTCGAACGCTCACCCGCGGCTCGGGCACGCAGCCGGGCCAAGCGCAGTGGCTTCAACGTCGACGAGGCGTGCCAGGTGGCGCAGCTGCTGGAGTCCGACGGTCACCTCGACGCCATCGAACCCACCGCGGGGAGTTCACTTCTCAACCCGATGTACCTGTTCCACGGCGAGGCTCCGCGCAAGGAGTTCGCCGATGCGTTCTCCGGTGCGATGAAGTACGGACTCAAGGTCTTCGCCCCGGTCTTCCTGAAGCACTACCGCTATCACGACGCCTATCTGCTGCCCCTGGCACGCGAACTCCGCAAGGCCGTCGACCTGCCGCTCATCCTCCTGGGCGGCGTCACCGACCGGGCCTCGATGGATCTCGCCCTCGCCGAGGGCTTCGACTTCATGGCCATGGGCCGCGCGCTGTTGCGTGAGCCCGACCTTCCGCTACGACTGGCCGGCGACCCGTCGACGACGTCGAAGTGTGTCCACTGCAACCTCTGCATGCCGACGATCTACTCACACACCCGATGCCCGATCCGAACGGGTGAGGTCCCCGACCCGGTGACTGCCGGCAGCCAGGGCGTGTCGCCCCGCCGCTGAGCGTCACCGGCGGATGAACTCGCCGTTGCTCTCCTCGTCGTCGTAGTACTCGATCGTCATCCGTGGCCCGTCGAACCTCACCTGCGAGATCGAGCCCGGCTCGGCGTTCTCGTTGAGCAGGGTGAAGGTGAAGGTGTTGCCGTCCCAGTGGGAGAGCTCGTGTTTGCGGACCCCGCCCGGACCCATCTCCAGGACGAGCTTCCCGTCGCGTTCGACGACCTCCGCCGGTCCGTACACCGGGTTGGCGTAGGCACCCACGTACGACGGCAGCGGTTGCGGCGGTGCGGGATTCGACGGCGGTTCTTTGCCGACCAGTTCACCCTCCGGGACGCTCAGCGGTGCATACGCCTTGGCGTAGAGATCCCGCCAGTCGTTGCGGATCTCACCGAACTGGACGAGATCCATGAATTCGGCGGCGATCGCATCCACCGCACCGACGGGCGCGGCGTTGGAGAGCACGACGATCGCGGTGTCGGCCGAGGGCAGGACCGAGAACACCGTTCCGGCGCCCGAGGCGAAGGCGCCGGCGTGGTTGAACTGCGTCCGCGCGTCCTCGGTGACCCCGACGTTGAAGCCGTAGCCATACGACCCGGCGCGGGAGTCGGGCGTCTGCGGTGGATTGGACACCACCTGCGGCGAGACCGCGGGGAGCAGGGCGTCGGGCGCCACGACCTCCTGGCCGTTGTGCTTGCCCTGGGCCAGCACCATCTTCAACCAGATCGCCATGTCGTTGACCGACGAACTCACGCCGCCCGCCGGTGACTGCGCGTCGGGTTCGCGCGGGATCGGGGTCTTGACCCACTTCTCGTCTTCCTTGATGTGCCCGACCGCGCGGTCCGCCCGGCGTTCGAAGTCCACGAACCGCGAGCTGGTGCTGGTCATGCCCAGCGGTCCGTAGATGAGGTCCTGAGACAGTGTCGCCCAGTCCGTCCCGGCTTTCACCGCCACGGCCTCGCCACCTGTCGTCACCCCGAAGTTGGTGTAGGCGTAACTGATCCGGAACGGATCGAGGGGCATGAAGCGCATCCGCTGCAGGATCTCCTCGCGCGAGTAGCCCATGTCCTCGAGTTTGTCGCCGGCGTGGTCGGGAAGACCCGACCGGTGGGAGTACATGTCCCCGACGGTCACCGTGCGCGTGACATACGGCTCGGAGAGAGCGAACCACGGCAATGATTCCACGATCGGCATCTCCCAGGACACCGTCTTGTCGGTGACGGCGGCCGCGACCACCGTCGACCCGACCGACTTGGACACCGACGCGAGCTGGAAGACGGTGTTCGGGTCGACCGCGTCACCGGTGGTGATGTCCTTGACGCCGAACCCCTTGGCGTACTTGGTCTCCCCTCCCGACACGACGGCCACGGCCACGCCGGGGATCTTCGTCGACTCCATGATCGACGCGACCAGGTCGTCGAGCTGGCCGACCGCCTTGTCGACCGCGTCGGCCGGCAGCGGTTCGGCGGCGACGGAATTCGGATTGGCCAGGGACGACCCGGACGGTGACGACCCGGTCCCCGACGACCCGCTGTCACAGGCGGCGACGAGTGCGATGATCGCGACGGCGGAGCACGTGGCCATCGAGAGACGGCCCCATCTCGTGCCTCGCGGCGGCTCATCGCCGGAGCGGCGGACAGGAACGGAATGAGCAGTGGCCATGGGGGTCTCCTCGACGTCGCTGCGTCACGATACCCCCGAAACCGGCTCCGAGTAGGCGTTTTGTCGGGGTCGGCACCGCTCGCACGCGCGCGCGGTCCGACGCCCGCGGGCGCCCGCGTAGGTTGGACGCCATGACCGAGCACGGCGACGACGGCACCGCGACCACCGACACCGATCCGTACCTGTGGCTGGAAGAGGTCACCGGCGACGATGCGTTGTCGTGGGTACGCGCCCACAACGAACCCACGGTGGCGGCGTTGACGTCATCGGAGCGCTTCCGCGAGCTGGAGGCCGCGACGCTGGCCGCGCTCGACACCGACGACCGCATCCCCTACGCACGACGTCGCGGTGAGTATCTCTACAACTTCTGGCGCGACGCGACCAACCCGCGCGGACTCTGGCGTCGCACGACGTACGACTCCTACGTCACCGACGCCCCTGACTGGGATGTCCTCATCGACGTCGACGAACTGGCACGGGACGAGGACGAGAACTGGGTGTGGGCCGGTGCCACCGTGCTGCGGCCCGAGTACGAGCGTGCGCTGATCTCCCTGTCGCGCGGTGGCGCCGACGCCTCCGTGGTCCGCGAGTTCGACATCCCGTCGCGCACCTGGGTGGCCGACGGCTTCGTGCTGCCGGAGAACAAGTCCGACGTGGGCTGGATCGACCGCGACTCCGTCTACGTGGGAACGGATTTCGGCGAGCAACCCGACGGGCACGGCTCGCTGACCGACTCCGGCTATCCCCGCGTGGTCAAGCGGTGGACGCGGGGGACCCCGCTGTCGGAGGCCGTCACGGTCTTCACCGGTGAGACCTCCGACGTGTCGGTGCGCGCGGTCTACGACAGCACACCGGGATTCGAGCGCCACTTCATCGGGCGCGCCACGGACTTCTTCAACTCGCTGGACTACGAACTGCGCGACGGCGAGCCCGAGTTGCTCGACGTCCCCACCGATGCCCACGCCGGGGTCCGGATGAACTGGCTGCTGGTGCTGTCGCGGTCGGACTGGGAGGTCGGCGGCACCACTCACCCACCGGGCACGCTGCTGGCCTTCGACTACGAGTCCTACCGGTCGGGCGACCGCGACGCGACCGTGCTGTTCGCACCCGACGCGCACACGAGTCTCGTCGACTACGCCTACACGCGTTCACATCTGATCATCGTGAAACTCCACGACGTGCACACCAGGGTCGAGGTGCGCGAACTCGGGACGTGGCAGGTCATCGACATGCCGGGACTGCCCGACCTCGCCACGGTCTCTGTGCTCGACACCGATCCCGATGAGAGCGACGAGGTGTTCTGGTCGGCGACGTCGTTCACCGAACCGCCGAGTCTGCTGCACGGTTACAGCGGGCACGCCCCGGAGGTGATCAAACACAGCCCCGCGTTCTTCGACTCCGAGTCGGTGACCGCAGAGCAGCACTTCGCGACGTCCGACGACGGCACGCAGATCCCGTACTTCGTGGTGCGGCGCCGCGACGTGTCCCATGGCCCGACGCTCCTGTACGGCTACGGCGGATTCGAGAACGCGCTCACCCCGAGCTACCTCGCCATCGCCGGACAGAGCTGGGTCGAACGCGGCGGCATCTACGTGATCGCCAACATCCGTGGCGGCGGCGAGTACGGACCGTCGTGGCACACCCAGGCCCAGAAGGCGGGCCGGCACAAGGTCTATGAGGATTTCGCGGCGGTGGCACGCGCCCTCGTGGACTCCGGCCTCACCACCCCGGCCCAGCTCGGCGCCCAGGGCGGTTCCAACGGCGGGCTGCTCATGGGCGTGATGCTGACCCGGTATCCCGAGTTGTTCGGCGCCCTGGTCTGCCAGGTGCCGCTCATCGACATGAAGCGTTACCACCTCCTGTTGGCCGGGGCATCGTGGATGGCCGAGTACGGCGACCCCGACGATCCCGAACAGTGGGAGTTCATGAAGCCGTTCTCGCCGTATCAGAACATCGACGCCGAGACGACATACCCACCGATCCTGGTGACCACCTCGACCCGCGACGACCGGGTCCACCCCGGTCATGCGCGCAAACTCGTTGCCCGCCTGGAGGAAACGGGCCACGACGTGCAGTACTACGAGAACATCGAGGGCGGTCACGGCGGCGCGGCGGACAACAAGCAGGCCGCGTTCAAGTCCGCGCTCGCCTACGAATTCCTCTGGCGGACCCTCGGGATCTCGTAGCGACAAGGCGCGCCATCGGCCATCGTCTACTACGAGATCCGCGAGACCACGACCGCCGCGGGGCGCACCGACCGCTCGCCCGCGACCAGTCCCGGACGGAGCACCTCGGCAACCGTGCGGTCCACGGCGGTGTCGGTCACCGGGCGGACGTCGACCGCCTCCATGGTGCGGGCATCGAAGTCGGCGCCGGGTGGCGGTGCGACGACGGCACCGCCGCGGCCGACGATGAGCCGTTCCAGGCCGGCGCGCAGCAGCTCGAACGCGGGCCGGTCCGCCTCCGACGCCGAGACCGCGCACGTCGCGGCGTCGGTGTACAGCGCGAACAGATCGACCAGGAGCGGAACGTCTGCCACGGCCGTCGCCGGCGGCGATTTGGCGGCGTCGACGAGTCGTTCGATCGTCCTGGTCTGCCGCGCGACCACCAGCGCGAGGTCGGACAGCTGCTCGCGCAACTGCTCGAGCCCAGCGGTTCGGTCGGGTGCAGGGCCCTCCGGAGACGTCATTCCGCCAGCGTAATGAATGGCCACCCATCGATCGTCCGACACCGGCGGAACCCTCTGCGCTGCTAGCATCCCCGATCGTGGGCGTAATCGGGATCGACCTGGGAACCACCAACTCGGCGATGGCGAAGATCGATGCCGACGGTCGCCCCGAGGTGATCGTCGGCCTGACCGGGGCACCGACCACCCCGTCGACGGTCTTGCTCACCTCGCCCACCGACCACGTCGTCGGCGAAGGTGCGCGCCGGCAGGCCCGGCTCGACCCCGAGAACGTCTGCAGCCTGGTGAAGCGGCGGATGGGCGACGCCCAGTGGCGGTTCGTCGCGCACGGGCAGACCTGGTCGGCCCCGGCGATCTCGGCACTCATCCTCAAATCGCTGATCTCCGACGCCGCGTTCGCCGGTGAGCGGGTCGACCGCGCCGTGATCACCGTGCCGGCGTATTTCGGTGACGAAGAGCGGCGCGCGACGATCCAGGCCGGCACCTATGCGGGCCTCGAAGTCGCGGGGGTCTTGTCCGAACCGATCGCCGCGGCACTCTCCTACGGGTTCAGCCGGATCACCGATCCCCTCGCCAAGAGCACGCCCGACGAGACCGTCCTGGTCTACGACCTCGGCGGCGGCACCTTCGACGCGACGGTCATCGAACTCGCGGATCGCCGGATCACCGTGCTCGCCGTCGACGGTGATCATCAGCTCGGCGGTGCCGACTGGGACGAGCGGGTGGCGCTGCACCTCTCGCGCACATTCTGCGCCCAGAATCCCGATGCCGAGGACCCGCTCGACGACTCCGCCGGGTCACAGGCCCTCATCCTTGCCGCGGAGCGGGCGAAACACGAACTGACCGAATTGGATTCGACGTCGGTGATCGTCGCTCACGACGGCGCCCGGTCGGTCATCCCACTCACGCGGTCCGAGCTCGAGGAACTCACCCGCCCGCTGCTGGCCCGCACCGTCGAACTCACCCGGTCGTGCCTGGCCGCCGCCGAACGTCGAGGGGTGTCCGCCGTCGACCGGGTCCTGTTGGTCGGCGGTTCGTCGCGGATGCCGATGGTCGCACGGGAGCTCGCCGCCGCATTGGGGAAGACCCCGGAGCTCAACGATCCCGATCTCGCCGTCGCCCGCGGAGCCGCGATCTACGGCGAGAAGCTCGAGATCGAACGACTCGTCCGCGCCGACCTCGCCACCCGCGGCCGTCTCCGCGAGGACCGCGGACTCGACAGCGTCGCCCCGGCAGATCTCGACGAGTCCTGCACGCGGGTCGCGCACGCGTTCGCACTGCCGGTCAGCGGTGTCCGCCGGATGCTCGAGGTCAGCGTGGACACGGTGGTGTCCCGCGGGTTCGGGGTGCTGGCAGTCAACGGCCACAACGGCGAGCTGGAGGCCAGCTGGCTGGTCCACCGCAACCAGACGCTGCCGATCAAGGTGCGCCGGTCGTTCGGGACCATGCGACGCGATCAGTCCCGCATCGAGCTGGTCGTTCTGGAACAGCAGGGGCAGGCGGCGTCCCCACGACCCGAGGACGCCAAGGTCCTCATCGAGGGCGCGATCACCGACATCCCGCCCGGTTACGACGAGGGCAGTGAGGTGTCGGTCACCTTCGAGATGGCGTTCGACGGCGTCTTGCACGTCACCGCATTCCATGTCGACGCCCGGATACCACTGACGCTGTCGGCCAAAACGGGTGCGTCGCTGTCGAAGTCGGAGGTCGAACGGGAACTCGAACAGGTGCACCGATCTCGACGCCGCGACCAGTGATCATGTCCGGGTGAGGTAAGGGGTCTGATGGAGCCGTTCGTCGGCAACGACTACCGCAAACGCGTGCTCGCCGCGGTCGAGCGACGCGGCGGCCCAGGCGAATCCGATTCGTTCGAACTGTATGACATCCCGGTCGGGGAGGCCGAGCGACTCGACGACGATGCCGTGGCCGCGCGCCTCGACGAGGTCTGGGCGTTCTGGCAGAAGCAACGCGACCACCCGAAGTACCGCATCCTGGTGGCACGACTGGTCGCCGAACACGACGAGCGGTCGGCGCCGTTGCGGCACAAGACCGGCCGGATCGCCGAGGCGCGCGCGGTGACCACCCGGCG
The DNA here is from genome assembly GCF_057770005.1 of Gordonia sp. G4. Classification (NCBI taxonomy): domain Bacteria; kingdom Bacillati; phylum Actinomycetota; class Actinomycetes; order Mycobacteriales; family Gordoniaceae; genus Gordonia; species Gordonia sp. G4. Next base: position 2,339,480 of record NZ_CM173442.1, on the reverse strand, counting down.
CGAACTACGCGATCAGCAGAGGTTCGAACTCCTCGACAACGCGATCGCGCGACTCAACGAACGCTACGGCGGCATACCGAGATCCAAGCGCGCCGGGCTCGAGGAGATCGGCGCGATGGGTGGCCTCGAGCCGGCGGAGACGGCCACCCGCCTGCGGCGTCACCGCATCGTCGACGATGTGCCCGCCCCAGCCGCCGCGCCGGTGCCGCCGCGGGTGACGTTGTCGGCACAGCAACGCGCCCAGATCGGCGACCTGCTCGCCGAGTTCGACCGGCTGCACGACGGCGACCCCACCCCGACCCTGCTGACCCTGTTGCACCTCGACACCGACGCCGTCGCCGACCGCGGTGTCATCGAGTCGCGGGCCGTCGCACTCAACGAGCGCGCCCGCGAACTCGCGGCCGGCCGGTTCCGCGCGGTCCTCGACGAGCTCCTGGTTCACGTGCACGACGTCCTGCTCGCCGATCCCGCCCTGGCACAGGAGTATCGGCAGTCGGTGATCGACGAGGTGACCGACCATCTCCGGCCACGGGTCCGGGCCGCGGTCCTGGTCGAGGACGAACTCGGGACACAGGACCACGAGTACCTGCTCGACGAGGCGCGCACCCGCGGGCTGGGCGCACGGGACGCGCGCACGGTGATCGCCGGACTCGCCGCCGAATTCGGCGCGCCCCTCCCCCGGGCGAGCCCCTTCCACCGCCGGCCGAGCCCCTCCCGCCGCCGGCCGAGCCCCTTCCTCCGCCGGCCGAGCCCCTTCCTCCGCCGGCCGAGCCCCTTCCTCCGCCGGCCGAGCCCCTTCCTCCGCCGGCCGAGCCTGTCGAGGTCGAGGTCCCCGCCCCGCGCAAGAGGCTGTGGGAGAACGATCTTCGAGCCGCCCGAGCCGCGTTGCGCGACGGCCTGCCCGTGCGGGCGCGTTCGGCGATCGCGGACGCCCGGGCCTCGGCCGGCGACGACGACGAGGCCTTGCGGCAGATCGCGGCGGTCGCCGACGAGGTCGAGCGGGTCATCACCCGGGCGGTGACGGACTCGCAACGAGCGGGAGACCTCGCAGACGAGAAGCGACATGTCGCGGCACTCGAACTGCTCGAGAGCGTGTTGCGGGTGGCCCGGGACATCGACCTGCTTCCCGACGTGGACGGCCGACTCGACGAACGGCTGGAGCAGTCACGCGACGTCGTCACCCGGGCCGCCGCGGCTGCCCGAACGGCGTCGGCGGGAGACCCGGCCGGCCTGGCCGCCGTCGCCGAGCTGCGGCGTCAGATCGTGGATCACGACGAGCTCAACTCGGCGGCGGCCGAGGTCATCGTGGAGCCGCCGCGCAACGTCCGGTCGGTCGCCGACGGGGGCGCGATCACCGTCACCTGGGAGCCGTCGGCGACGGGGTCGGTGACGTACCGGGTCGTGCGGATCGGATTCGACGGCTCGACCCGGACGCTGGGTCGGACCACGGCGACCGAGCTGTCCGACGGCAGTGCACCCGACCCGGTCCCGCCGGTCTACGAGGTCACCGCCGTGTACGCCGGGCACCGGTCCGCCCCCGCCCGTACCGACGCCGTGTCCGCCCCGTCCGCCGGTCCGGCGGCCGCGGCCCCCGAGCGACCCTCCGCCCCGCGCCCCGACGACCCGCCGCCGGTCACCGCCGTCTGCGTCGAAGGCGACACCGTGCGCTTCGACTGGCCGGTCGGAGTCACCGAGGCGATGGTCGTCATTCGGCCGGATGCCGCTCCGGATCACCCCGCGGACCCGGCGGCCATCGCGTCGAAGGTGACCAACACCCGGTATCAGATCGACGACGGTTTCCCGCTCCCGCCGGACATCCCACGTCCCTGCCATGTCGCGGTGGCCAGCTGCCGTCGGAGCCCGCAGGGAAAGCTCGTTGTCGCGTCCGCGTTCGGTCCGTCCGCGCGAGCTCATGCGCCGGCGACGGGCGCCGCCGGATGAGGGTGGTCCACTACGCTGGGCGCCAGCACCTGCGACGAGCATCTTCGCCGCGCGATCACCGCGAGAATGTCCGACCCGAGAATGTCACCGACGACGAGATGAGGAACCGAGATGGGGATCGATTACACCAAGCGTCCGAAGGCCCAGCCGCCGCAGCCGCCCGCACAGCCCCCATCCGCACCCGCCGGCTACGGTCAGCAGCCGCCGGCCCCCGCGGACTACGGACAGCAGCCGCCCGCACAGCCGATCTCGATGTCGAAGATCACGCTCACCAAGTCCGCGCCGAGCATCTCGCTGAGCAAGCAGGGCGCGACCACCGGCCAGGTGCGCGTCAACCTGAGCTGGACCTCGAATTCGAAGGGCGGTGGCCTCTTTCGCAAGGCACAGGGGATCGATCTCGATCTCGCCTGCCTGTGGGAGTTCACCGACGGCAGCAAGGGCATCGTCCAGGCACTGGGCAACTCGTTCCGGGCACCGCGTGACGGACAGCCGATCATCTACCTCGACGGTGACGATCGATCCGGCTCCGGTGGCGAGAACATGTACATCGACCTCGCCGCGACCAACCGCATCCGGCGGATCCTGATCTTCGCCTACATCTACGAGGGCACCCCGAACTGGGCGGGCGCGAACGGTGTCGTCACCCTGTTCCCGGCCAACGGCCCGGAGATCGAGGTCCGGCTCGACGAGGCCGATCAGTCCGCGCTCTCCTGCGCGATCGCCCTCTTCGAGAACCGCGGCGGCGAGCTGGTTCTCAACCGCGAGGTGCGCTACATCCGCGGGGCGCAGGACAAGGTCGACGAGGCGTACGGCTGGGGCATGAACTGGCGCGGTGCGCGCAAGTAGCAGAGAATTCCGCCCATGACCGCAACCACGCTGGCCGGTTTCGCCGCCGGTCTCGCCGACGGATCGCTCCGCGTCATCGACCTGACCACCCCGTTGAGTGCGTCGACGCCGGCGCTGCGGCTGCCCGCACCGTTCGCGAACCTGATCGACTTCAGTCTCGAAGAGGTCAGTGCCTACAACGAGCCGGGACCGTACTGGCGGCACAACAACATCCACACCGGGGAGCACATCGGCACCCACCTCGACGCCCCGATCCACTGGATCAGCGGACGCGACGGGGACGATGTGTCACAGATCCCCGTGCAGCGGCTGATCGGTCCGGCTGCGGTCCTCGACCTGACCCGGGAGGTCGCCGACGACCCGGATCATCTGTTGAACGTCGCCGAGGTCGAGTCCTGGGAGGGTGAACACGGACGGCTCGGCGCCGGAACCTGGTTGTTGCTCCGGACCGGCTGGGAGTCGCGTGGCGGGTCTGAGGCGGAGTTCCTGAACACCGACGAGACCGGGTCGCACACGCCCGGCGTGTCGGTGGAATGCGCACAATGGCTGGCCACCGAACGCGAGATCACCGGCCTCGGCGTCGAGACCGTCGGCGTCGACGCCGGTCTCGCCGGAGGGTTCGATCCCGCGTTCCCCGTGCACTACCACTTCCTGGGCAACGACAAATACGGGCTCACCTCGCTACGCAACCTGGGCTCGCTCCCGCCCACCGGGGCGGTGATCGTCGTGAGTCCGCTGCCGATCGTCGGCGGCACCGGCAGTCCGTCGCGCGTGCTGGCGATCGTCGAAGGTTGATGGGCGCACCCGGCCGCTACGGCCCGACGGTCGCCGACGTGGCTGGCCGGGTGCTGGCGGATCTCGGCGTCGGCCATGTTTTCGGTGTGGTCGGCAGCGGGAACTTCGTCTTCACCAACGCCCTGCGCGCCGGCGGGGTGCCGTTCACGGCCGCCCGTCACGAGGGCGGCGCGGCCAGCATGGCCGACGCCTACTCACGGATGTCGGGACGGGTGGGCGTGCTGTCGGTCCACCAGGGGTGCGGGCTCACCAATGCGATGACGGGCATCGCCGAGGCGGCCAAGAGCCGGACGCCGATGATCGTGCTCACCGCGGACTCGCCCGCGTCGGCATTGCGGTCGAACTTCCGCATCGACCAGGAGGCCCTGTCCGCGAGCGTGGGCGCCGTGAACGACCGTGTCCACGGCCCGAGCACCGTGGTCTCCGATGTCACCCGCGCCTTCCGCACCGCGGTGACCCGGCGCCGGACGGTGGTGCTTCATGTCGCGATCGACATCGCCTCGGCCGCATCGGAATTCGATGATCCGGTCGAGCTTTCGGTCGAGCCGCCACGGGTGCGGCCCGATGCCCGGTCGGCGGCCCGTCTGGCCGATGCCATCCGCGCCGCCCGGCGGCCGGTCTTCGTCGCGGGCCGAGGGCGCGCGCCGCCGGACCGGAGGTCGCGGCACTGGCCGAGACCGCCGGTGCGCTGGTCGCGACGTCGGCGGTCGCGAACGGTCTGTTCGCCGGAAACCCGTTCTCTCTCGGCATCTCCGGTGGCTTCTCCTCACCCACCACCGCGGACCTGATCGCCGGTGCCGACCTCATCGTCGGGTGGGGTTGCGCCCTGAACATGTGGACGATGCGGCACGGCCGACTCATCGGGGCGGATGCGACCGTGGTCCAGGTCGACGACGACATCGACGCCATCGGTGCGCATCGTCACGTCGATCTCGGTGTCGTCGGCGACTGTGCCGCGACCGCGGCAGACGTGCTCGACCTTCTGACCGGTGCCGGGAGCGGAGCGAGCGGGCCAGTTCAATCTGGCTACCGCACAACGGAGGTCAGGCAACGGATCTCGGCGTCGTCGAGGTGGCAGGACGTCCCCGTCGCCGGTGAGGTGACACCCGGTCGCGTCGACCCGCGGGCACTGACGATCGCGCTCGACGAGATACTCCCGGCGGAGCGCGTCGTGTCGATCGACTCCGGGAACTTCATGGGCTACCCGTCGACGCATCTGTCGGTTCCCGACGAGAACGGCTTCTGCTTCACCCAGGCCTTCCAGTCGATCGGTCTCGGTCTCGGCACGGCGATCGGCGCGGCGTTCGCACAGCCGGGCCGGCTCCCGGTCCTCGGCACCGGTGACGGCGGATTCCTCATGGCCATCGCCGAATTGGAGACCGCGGTGCGGCTGGCACTGCCGCTGGTCGTCATCGTCTACAACGACTCCGCCTACGGCGCGGAGGTACACCACTTCGGCGACGCCGACATGACGACGGTGACGTTCCCGGAGGTCGACATCGCCGCGATCGCCCGCGGTCACGGCGCGACGGGCGTCACGGTCACCGGACTCGACGACCTCGACGAGGTCCGGGAGTGGGTCGGCTCGCTGTCCTCACCCGAACCGTCCGGGCCACTGATCATCGACGCCAAGATCACCGACGACGGCGGTTCGTGGTGGCTCGCCGAGGCGTTCGCGGGTCACTGACCCACCGGGATTTTGTAGCGAAAATGCGTGCTATTTGCCAACTTTCGCTACAGAACCCCGGTGGGCGTGTGGCGTCGTCGAGTCGCAAGCCATGACACCAAGGTACTCGCCAAAACGTTCGACGACGAAGTTTCTCCACAACCTGCAGGCGTTGAGAGTTGTTGTGTTGCAGCGCATATCACTTGCACCCCAACGGTGAACGAACCATGGTGGACTGTGGTGAACACAAACCCCACCAGTCACACCCGAGACCGGCGCGTCAGGGTCACGATCGGGCACAACTCGACCTCAGCACATTCGCACCGCCCCCGTCGCCGAACTCGGCGGTGCCGCCTGTGCCCACTCGAGCCAGACCATCCGCCGACGCGGCCGCCTGGCCACACCGCGCCGGTCCGGTGATCCACGCGCATGTCTCGGTAGCCTCGTGGCTGTGCGTAGCTTCCTCAGTGCCTTGCTGACACTTGTCGCGATTGCGGCGACCGTCCTCGCCGTTCCGTCCTTCTGGCTGGATCAGCGAATCGTCGATCAAGCGGGATTCGTCTCGACGGTCGCGCCGATGGCGGAGAACCAGGAGGTCAAGGAGTATCTGGCCGACGAGATCGCCGCGCAGGCGACCGCCCGGACCGATCTGCCGATCGCCGGCGTCCTGGTGCGCCCACTGGCCGGTCGCTACACCGAGAGCGAACAGTTCCAGCAGGACTTCGCCGACGTCGTCGGGCAACAACACGCGTTCCTCTTCGAAGAGCCCGCGCCGGGCTCGGACACCTCCGTGATGCAACTCGACATCACCGCCATGATCAACCGTGCCCTGAACCTGTCGGGGGGCAACGCGATCCAGGGTCCGGTCGTGGTGGAACTCACCAACGGCGCCTCGGGCCTCGAGGCGGGCCGGTACGCCGAGGTCGGTGGCCAGATCACGTTGCTCGCGTGGGGTTCGGCCGCCGTGGCCGTGATCGCCGCGGTGCTCGCACTGCTGGTCGCCCGCCGGCGCGGAACCGTGTTCGCGTGGCTCGGACTCGGCGTGGTCGCGGCCGGCGTCTCGACCTGGGCCACGGGCCTGTTCTTCGCCGACCGCGCCAAGCAGGAGGTGGCCGGCGCCGAGAGTTCCGGGCGGCGGGTGGCCGAGCTCATCATCGACGGCGCCTACGACGATGTCACCCGGCTCGCCCTGATCGTCGGCGGGGTGGGCGTCGCGATGTTCGCCGTAGGTGTCCTTGGGCGGTTGATCTCCGGGCGGCGCTGACAAGCGGGCGTGACCGGGACGACGTCGCCATGATGCTCCGTCGTCCGAATCTGCCCGGTGCCTACTCCCCGATCACGTCTGCGGCACGACCGACGATCAGCGGATCGGGCGTACCCACGAACGACTCGTTCTTGCCGTCGTAGTCGAAGAGACTCAGCACGTGGCGCATCGCGTTGATCCGGGCACGTTTCTTGTCGTTGGACTTCACCACCGTCCACGGCGCGTGATCGGTGTCGGTGGCGGCGAACATCGCCTCTTTCGCCTCGGTGTAGGCATCCCACTTGTCGAGCGAGGCCAGGTCCATGGGGGACAGCTTCCACTGTCGCACCGGATCGATCTGACGGATGGCGAACCGGGTCCGCTGCTCGAGCGGGGTGACCGAGAACCAGAACTTGACCAGGTTGATCCCGTCGTCGACGAGCATCTTCTCGAACGCCGGGACCTGGGCGACGAACTGCGTGTACTGCTTCGGGCTGCAGAATCCCATGACCCGCTCGACGCCGGCCCGGTTGTACCAGGAGCGGTCGAAGAACACCATCTCACCGCCTGCGGGCAGGTGCTGGACGTAGCGCTGGAAGTACCACTCGGTGGCCTCGCGTTCACTGGGCTTCTCCAGTGCGATGGTGCGCGCGCCGCGCGGATTGAGATGCTCGTTGAAGCGTTTGATGGTGCCGCCCTTGCCCGCGGCATCTCGACCTTCGAAGACCAGTAGGTGCCGCTGGCCGGTCTGCTTCGACCACTTCTGCAGTTTCAGCAGCTCGATCTGCAGCCGTCGTTTGGTGACCTCGTACTCGCGGCGGCTCATCCGCTCCTCGTACGGATAGTCCTCGCGCCAGGTGTCGACGACGTTCCGTTCGGGCAGGGTGAGCAGAACCGGGTCGTCGTCGTCATCGTCGTTGACCGTGAAGTGGGTCGTGTCGTGGAGGTCGACGAGTTGCTGCAGCGCTTCGCGGCCGTTCAGCACGCTGAAGTCGGGGCCGATCTGGGTCGCGGGATCGTGGAGGTCGGTCACTCCACAACGATAGGACGAAGCGACGAACGACGCCCGACGCTCCGGTGAACGGCCGTCGCGCCGGGCGTGTTCTGTCTCTCAGACCTCGTGCGATGAACCCGAGGTCAGTTCCTCAGGTCGATCGAACCGGAATGCAGGCAGGCCTTGCCGGTGCTGGTGTCGAACGCGGCCGCGAAACCACCGCTGCACCGGGCACCTTCGGGACCGGCGTAGGCCTCGCCGCCCCAGCCACCCACCGCCACCGTGGTGCCGCCCCGGCGGGCCTGGGCGATCGACAGCGCGCTCGGTCCGGTCGTGACCGAATAGGCGTTGCCCCGGGTGTTGGCCCCGGCGAGGGCCGACGAGCCCGGCTGCAGGTTGTAGGCCGCGGCGTTGCCGCCGTTGTCCGACACCGAGACCGCGGTGCCGTAGCCACTGTTCTCATCGGCGGTCGCACGACTGCCGAGTCCGGCCTTCGCACCGCATCCGCTCCGTCCCTCGACCCGCTCGACCTGATGTCCGTTCGACACCGAGCAATGCGTCGAGGCCGAGGACACCCCCTCGCCCGACAGCCCGGCGAAACCGACACATCCGGCGACCCCCGCCGCCAGGACCAGACCGCGAACGGCAAACTTCTTGATTCTCAACTGCTTTGGCCTCCATTGCTCGGGCGCCCCGGTACGGAACGCCCTCAGCGTACCCGCGCTCCGCACCGCGGAGGCAACGATCGACCCGCCACGTCGGGTAACGATTGTCCTCAGGCCGCCGCGCGCTTCTCCACTTCGGTCGTGAGTCCCTTGCGAGCGGTGTCCACCGCCATCTTCTGCGCGCGTCTCACGATGAGGCCGGGCAGCTTGATCTTCAGCTCGACGTCGAGGTCGAACCGGACCCGCGCACCCTTGTCGGTCTCGGTGACCGTGTACTTGCCGTGCTGCTCGCTCAGTTGATTCGACTCGATGAGGTGCCATTCGCACGAGTTGCCGGTCCACTCGTAGGTGCACGTCTGTTCGTCGGAGATCCCCGCGGCGGTGACGACCATCCGCACCTTCTCCGGCGTGCCGTCGTCGTAACTGGTCAGGATCTCGGCTTCCTTGTGCGGGCCCGACCAGTCCGGCAGGGACTCGATGTCCATGAGCACTTCCATCACCACCGCGACCGGGGCGGCGACGTCGAATTCGATGTTCGCTGAGACAGCCATGCGCTGAACCTACCGCGCGCCTGCGAAGCCGATGCGAAGAACTGTCGACGACGTGTCGAACCCGTGGTGAGGTCGCCCGCCGCAGTGCGGGTCAGCTCTCACGGTCCACGAGGTTGACCGGCCACGCCTCGTCCGGGATGTCGCGCAGCGAGCACGCCTGGTCGACCGCGGTGAACCAGCCGCGGAAATGCATGATCTCGCCGATGACCGGATTGCGGACGGTCGCATCGCACCGGAAGCGGTCCCGTTTCTCGTCCCACCCCTCGATGTACTTCATCTGGGCGGTGAAGAGTCCCCGCATCCCGACCTTCGGTCCGCGTCCGAGCCAGCGCATCGGCCCGCTCTCGAGCAGCAGTTCGCCGGACCGCGTCACCGACGGCTCGATGGGATACAGGAACTCGGGACCGTCGCCGAAATAGTCGACCAGGCCCGTGCGCCCGGCCACCAGCAACGAGTTCAGCTTGCGCGGGCCGGTCGTGTACTGGAAGGTTCGCAGCACCGCGAGCGATTCCCGCTCGAGCTCGTCGGAGTAGCAGTAGTAGCCCTGGGTGAAGGGCACCATGCGACTCGTCTTCGAGGGCAGCGCATTGCGCTTCGCGTAGTGCCACAGCGCGGGCGGCGGCAGCGCCGAGGAGATGTACACCGACTCGTAGATCCCGCTACAGATCTGGGCGACATTGGAAGTCGAATCGATGCCGTAGCGCCACGCGACGTTGGGATGGAGACGGTCGAAGTCCGAACCCAGCGCATGCCGGAAGACCGGCGTCATGGCGTCACCCTCCCCGAGCTCACCCACCATTCGGGCCGGCGCCGACGATGAACGGGCGCAGGCCAGGCGTCACCGCGGCGGTGACGACATGGTGAACCTACTGACGGAGCACACGCGTGTCCAACGTCTCGCTCCCGTTCAGAGCCGCTCGACCGCGGCGTCGCACAGGCTCGCCAGTTCGGCGATGACGCGATCGAGGGGTTCGACGCTGCGCTGTGTCTGACACAGCCCGACCGCTCCCTCGACTGCCGCGATGGTGAGGTTGGCCAGCGAGTCGGCGCGGTCGCTGTCGACGCCGTCGACCACCAGCCGGGCGGTGACCAGGTCGGCCCACCGCCGCAAGATCTCGGCGGATGCGTCCGCCACCGCGGGCTCGCTGCGTCGGGCGAGTCCGCCGGCGAGCACCGGACAACCGAACTGGAAATCGGTGTTGACCAGTAGACGCCGCCACACCCCGCCGATCTCGCGCATGGTGTCGGCCGGGGTCATCGCGGTCGGGCGCCCGATTCGCTCGGCGATGAACTCACCGGCGTAGCGGACCGCCTCGGTCATCAGTTGGGTCTTGCCGCCGGGAAAATGGTGGTAGATGGACCCGCGAGGGGCGGAACTCGCGGAGATGACATCGCCGATCGAGGTGGCGGCGACGCCGTCGCGGCCGATCAGATCGGCCGCATGCACGACCATACGTTCACGCGGGCCACGGTCGTCCGCGCCGGTGATCACGGACTCGGCGGGATGTGACGTCATGCGGCAACTCCTATGCAGACCTTCATACAACCGATGTCCTGGGCAAGCATACATAGCATCGGCCGAGGTCATTCCGCCTGAGAGGAACCGGGCTGCATATGCACACCTTCATAATTTCGCTCGAGTATGCAACCATGCATAGTCATGACGACGACCGACGCACCGACCGACCCCTCCGCCATGTCCGGACTCGAACTACTGCGTGCCTGGCAGGCCGGCGGCGCGGGTTCGGATCGCCCGAGTATCGGCAGACTGCTGGGCATGGTGCCCAAGCAGATCGATGAAGGCGAGGTCACCTTCGCCGTGACCCCGCAGCCCGATTTCGCCAACCCCCTCGGCACCGTTCACGGCGGCATCTGCGCCACCCTGCTGGACTCGGTGATGGGGTGCGCCGTGCACACCACCCTGCCCGCCGGTGTCGGGTACACGACGCTGGAGCTCAAGGTGAACTACATCCGCTCGGTCGCCGTCGACGCCGGGGAACTCACCGGCGTGGGCACCGTCATCCACGCCGGGCGCACCACCGCGACAGCCGAGGGCAAGGTGTTCTCCCACGACGGCAAGCTCGTCGCCCACGGAACCACCACGTGCATCGTGTTCCGCTGACCCGGCCCGGACCACGGGTCAGTCCGCGCGCGCGGCCGTGATGATGCGGGCGATGTCCTCGCCCCTCATCCCGAAACCGGCGAGGCGTCCGAGGGGGATCGACGCGAGCATCCGCATCATGTCGATCCCCAGCGCGTCGTCGCCCGCACCCATCAGGGGGTTGTTCTCCGCCAGGGAGGCGAGCGCTTGCGCCGCAGCCGGATTCGCCAGGACCTCGCCCAGGGTCGAGTTCTCGTCGATGGGCAGGTCGACCTCGTCCCCCGCGAGTTCGACCGTCGCGCTCAGCCGGACGTCGCGGCTCGACGCCCCGGCATGGATCGCGTATTCACCCGGTTCGACGATCCAGCGGTCGACCCGTGTGTCCCAGTACGCGAGGTCGTCCCGGTCGATCGTCACCGAGACGCTCTCGTTCTCACCCGGTTCGAGGTCGCGGGTGACCGCGAAACCCTTCAGCTCACGCGGCGGTCGCCCGACGCGCGAGTCCGGCTTCGACGTGTAGATCTGGACCACGTCGCGCCCGGCGCGGGTTCCGGTGTTCGTGACCGTCACCTCGACGTCCACGCCCTCACCCGGTCCGTTCGACGCGACCGAGAGATCCGAGTACTCGAACGTCGTGTAGGACAACCCGTGCCCGAACGGATACGAGACCTCCATGTCCCGCGCGTCGTACCAGCGGTAACCCACGTAGATGCCCTCGCCGTACCGGATGTGCGAGTTCTCGTTCGGGAAGTTGAGGTACGCCGGGGTGTCCTGCAACCTGACCGGCACGGTCTCGGTGAGCCGCCCCGACGGGTTCACCACGCCGACGAGCACGTCGGCGATCGCTCCGCCCCCGGCCTGCCCGAGAAGCGCGCCGTCGAGGACTGCGGGAGCCGCTGCGATCGGTCCGAGGCGGAGGACTCCGCCGTGGGCGAGCACCACCACCGTGCGGGGTTGCACCGCCAGGATCTCGGTCAGCAGCTCGATCTGCTCCGCGGGCAGTTCGATGTCGTCACGGTCGAAGCCCTCCGACTCCTGCGACGCCGCCAATCCCAGGAACACGACTGCGACGTCGGCCTCGGTCGCGGCGGTGATCGCGTCGGCCGAATCCACCGGGGAACCGTCGGTGGAGAATCCCTGGGCGTAGGTCACCGTGTGGCCGGCCGCCCGGATCTCGTCCACCGGTACATCGAGGCGTGTCGGATTCACGTGCGAACTGCCGCCGCCCTGATACCGGGGTTCGCTCGCGAACGCTCCGATGACCGCGACGGATTGCTCGGCGGCCAGTGGGAGAACGCCGCCGTCGTTCTTCAGGAGGACGATGGACCGGCCGGCCGCCTCCCGCGCGAGACGGTGGTGCAGATCGAGATCGGCGACGGCCCGGTCCGCGCGGCCGGCGACGGCCCGCTCGGCGAGTTTCCGCACCGCTCGGGCCGAGCGGTCCACGGCCGCCTCGTCGAGGTTCCCGTTCTCGACGGCATCGACGACCTGCGCGTCGGTCCTGCCCCCGGAACCGGGCATCTCGAGATCCAGTCCGGCCGCGACCGCGCGAACGCGATCGGCGACGGCACCCCAGTCGGAGACCACCACACCGTCGTAACCCCACTCGCCGCGCAACAGGTCGGTGAGGAGCCAGCGGTTCTCCGCGGCGGAGGTGCCGTTGATGCGGTTGTAGGAGCACATCACCGTCCACGGAGCGGCCGAGCGGATGATGTGCGCGAAGGCGCGGAGGTAGATCTCCCGCATCGGCCGGGGATCGACGTCGGAGCTCGACCGCATCCGGTCGTCCTCGGCGTTGTTCAGCGCGAAGTGTTTGAGCGATGCCCCGACCCCCATGCTCTGGACGCCGTCGACCCAGGCCGCGCCGAGCCGGCCGGTGACGAACGGGTCCTCGGCGAAGTACTCGAAGTTCCGCCCGCTCCGGGGATCTCGTTTGATGTTCACACCGGGACCGAGGAGAACGTCGACGTCGAGGCCGCGGGCCTCTCGTCCCAGCGCTTCGCCGACACGACGGATCAGTCCGACGTCCCAACTCTGGCCGAGACCCACCGCTGGCGGAAAACAGGTGGCGGGTTCGCTGTCGGCGAGACCGAGATGATCGGTCGCGCCGGTCTGCTTGCGGACTCCGTGCGGGCCGTCGGTCAACGTCAGCGCGGGAACCGGGCCGACCGCCTTCGTGGTCCAGAAATCGGCGCCGCTGCCCAGCGCGGCCTTCTCGGACAAGCTGAGTTCACTCATCCCACGACACTACCGACCAGAGTCGACTCTCAGCTCGGTCGCGGGCAGTACGTCCTGGTGGCCACCGGACCGGATCTCCTGGTCCCACTGCGCAATTCACGGCGAACTCACCCCTCGAGGTAGCGGTCCCGGAGGGCTCGCCGGTCTTCGGCATCCAGGCCCAGCGCCTCGCTGAAGTAGCCCTCGATCCCGCCGAAACGAGTGCGCACCTCGTCGAAGGCCGCGTCGAGGTAACCGGCGTCGACCCCCAGTACGCCGACGAGCAGTTCGGGATCACCCCCGGCCGCGGCGAACCCGTCGAAGATGTGCCCGAGCGACGGGATGAGACGTTCGTTGGTGAGGAGGTAGTCGCGGTACACGTCGTCCGCGGGCACTCCGAGCAAGGTCAGGAACGCCGCGGCTGCCCACCCGGTTCGGTCCTTGCCGGTGGTGCAGTGCACCAGGGCCGGCGTCGTCCCATCGTCGAGCAGCCCTCGAAAGAACCGAGTGTAGGCGGCGGTCGCACTGGGCAACGTGATCATCTCGCGATAGGTCCCGGAGATCATCGCGCGCGCCTTGCCGCCCGACAACATCTCGCCTGCCTCCGCGACGACGGCGGGATCGGCGAGAACCGCACCGATGTTGGCCGGAATCGACATCTGCGCATCGGCGAGGACGTCGAGAGCGATGTTCGACGCACCGGGCAGGACGGGATCCGGGATGGCTTCGCTCTCGTGCTCCGACCTGAGGTCGTACACGGCCGTCAGCCCCAGCGCCTCCAGCGCGGGTACGTCGGAGACGTCGAGGGCGGAGAAGTCCGTCGAGCGGAACAGGAGCCCGGATCGGACGGTGCGGCCGTCGACGGTGCGCCAGCCGCCGAGGTCGCGCAGGTTCGGCAGGCTCGGGATGGGGCTCGGCGCACCGGGGGTCGCAGTCACGGTCACATCGTGACAGATCTCCGGCGGTCAGTCGGTGAGCGCGCGTTCGAGCATCGGCCACGACTTCACGAGCTGGTCCTGCCAGTACGGCCAGGCGTGCGTACCGGGTGTGTAGTCGACGGTCGCGGGGATGGCGAGTTGCTTGAGCCGGCGGTCGAGATTCAAGGTGCATTGGTGCGTCGCGGCCTCGATCGCGCCACCCACCGCGATCTGGTCGATGTAGATCGTCGTCTTCCCGTCGATTCCCTGGCTCTGCAACTGGTCATGCGGCCCGGGAACCCCCGTGCCGGTGCTGATGTAGATCGCCTTGCCGCGCAACTTGTAGGCGTTGACGACCGGATCGTGGGCACGCCACCCCGGGGACCCGACCGGACCCCAGATGTTGGCGATGTCACCCCCTCCGCGGCCCTCGACCACCGCCCGGATCGCCAGCCGGCCCAGATTCGTACTCGTCTCCGCACATCCGCTGTAGGACGCGACGGCCCGGTAGAGCTCGGGCGCGGACTCGGCGAGGCTCAGCGACGACGTCCCCGCCATCGAGATCCCCGCGATCGCATTCACCCCGGTCGTATTCAATTTCTGGTCGATGAGCGGCGGCAATTCGCTGGTCAGAAAGGTCGTCCATTTATTGCGCCCGAGAACCGGGTCGACTTTCACCCAGTCGGTGTAATAGCTGTATGCGCCCCGCATCGGCACGACCACGTTCACATTCTTGTCGGAGACGAAATCGACGATGTCGGTCTGCTCGAACCAGTGCCCGGTCCCCTCTCCGCCACCGGCGCCGTTCAGCAGGTAGAGCGTCGGCCGGGGCACCGATCGGTCCGCCGGCATGAGCACCCGCACCGGCACACTGCGTTTCATCGACGGCGAGTAGACCGACAGGTCGAGGACCCGGCCGTCGGCGACCGCGCGGGCCAACGCCTCGGCCCGGGTCGATCCGTTTCCCGGTTCCGCGCCGGTAATCGACGGAATGGCCAGCGTGACAACGAGTGCCGCGATCGAGATCATGGTGGCGACCAGGCGTCGGCAGAGAGCACCATCCGCTGCGGACATCACAGTCCCTTCACATCCCTACCGCTCACATCACAGCAACCGCGCCGTCGTCTCGACAACGGAATTCACACGTGGAGATTTCGATCCGAATACGTTTCACCATACGCACCGGGGCGAATCCCGTCCGCATTACTCCGCCGGCGACGATTTCCGTTCATGTCGCGGGTCAGCGCGATAAAACCAAGATTCGAAGCGTTTTCACGATGACAAATATCGCGTACCGCGAGCACAGCGCGCCTGAGCAGCAATTCTGGCCTCCCGGTACGCCGAATCGACTGGTGAGCTCTGGCCGGAAACGGTGCCTGTACATCGCTCGGCACGGGGGGCTTCGCTGCGACCGGCCGACGAAGATTCGGCCGATCGGACGACAACGCAGACCGGAGGACGACGATCGGGCGAAACCAGAGCGGACGACAACACTGCCCTGGATCGCTCAGGGTGTCACGGACGCGGGGAACAGTGTGCGCGGGTTCTGCAGCAACGCCGGCGGGGTGACGGCCGTCCGCTCGAGCGTGCCGGTCCACCGGACGCGGCGGCGATGCGGCGTGAGCGTCTTCCCGCGAGTCGAGAACTCGTAGTCGCCGTCCACCACGCCGAGCACGAGCGTGTCGACGTCCGCCGCACCGGTGTTCTGCGGTGGAAGGATGGCGACCTCGTCCCCGGCCGCCAGGTCGGAGACGAACGACGCCAGCACGCGGAGGTCCTTTCCCGGCCGACGCCCCGGACTGCGCTCCTTCAGCAGCGTCCGGAGCGACGCGTCGGCGCCCGCCGTCGCGTCGACGTCGACGCCGGACTCGGTGCCGAACCCGACGATCCGCCGACGTCGGAATTCGGCGTACTGCTCGTCCGAGGTCGCCCGCACAATCCACACGGTGCGGGTCGGCGCATCCAGGTCACGGACCTCGGCGACGGGCGGATCGGGCCAGAAGTACGGTTGCTCGTCATCGACGTCGTCGAACACGGCGCCGTAGAAGTCCGGCGCCTTGCGGAGCAGCGCGGCACGATGACTGCGATGCAGCCTGTCATCGCCCAGCCACTCGGGCATCCGACCCTGCGCGGCCAACTCGGACTGGGGTCGCCCCACCACATCGGGCGCGAACTCGGCGATCATCGCCGCGGTGCTGTCCGCACGCCCTTCGCGGGTCCACACATCGACGACGGCGAGCCCGTAGGCGACCAGTGCCGGGGTGTGCCCGCGCCACATCATCACCGCGGGATGATTGGTCCAGCCGTAGTCGAAGAGTTCGAGCGCCCGCAGGATCTGCAACGTCTCGACCCGCTGTTTGCCGAGCCTGGCGGGGTCGAGGACCTCGGCGGAGCGCCGGAAATCCGGGTAGGGCAGGAACGTCTGCATCGTCCTCGCATACCCACTACGACCGTGCACTCACACGTCGGCCGCGACGCGCAGCCGACAAACCGTTCAGAACGGTGGTGGGTTGGCGGCGTTCCACGCGTCGATCTCGCGACGGTGGGCGGTGGTGCGGGTGGCTCGCTGCTCGGCGAGCTTGCTGCGTGCCGGATGATCGGGCGGGCGTCCGGGAACGAGGTAGCCGAACAGGTCGCGGCCGTTGAACGCGTTGCCGACGAAGGTGTGTCCGGTCGGGGACTGGAACCAGGCGGTCAGGTACTCGTCCTGGTAGTCGCGCCACATGCCGAAGGTCTTGATCCGGTGGTGAAAACGGCACAGCGGCTTGA
Source organism: Gordonia sp. G4 (assembly GCF_057770005.1). Taxonomy (NCBI): domain Bacteria; kingdom Bacillati; phylum Actinomycetota; class Actinomycetes; order Mycobacteriales; family Gordoniaceae; genus Gordonia; species Gordonia sp. G4. The sequence goes on along the minus strand of NZ_CM173442.1, from coordinate 2,322,775 downwards.
GGTTGCGCTGCGACGTCGGACCACCGGCCCGTGGTGATTCGTGGTCGAACGGGATGGTGTGGTCGAGATCAGCCGTCCACACCGGTGAGTTGCAGCCGGGGAAGGTGCAGCACAGCTCACCGCAGCGCACCAGGGTCTGCAGCTTGCGGCTCGGGGCGTATCGGGAGCCGGCTGCGGCATCGGCGCCGGCGTCGGCGTTGACGAAAGAGCGTTGCGCGTCGGCGAGCAGTGATCGCATGGTGTCGGCGTCGATCAGTCCGTGTCCGTCGAGGAACCCGGGGTCGTCGTCGCGGCCGAGCAGCGTAGACAAGTTCACCACGATGTGGAACATCGGCACCGGAACAGGCACAGGCGCATAGCCGGCGTCGGATGTCGGGCCTGCATCGAGACCGTCTGTCTCCAGGCCTGTTTCGGCTTGCGGGTCGTCGAGGTCGACCGGTGCGGGCGCACAGTGTGGGCAGCGGCACGGAAGCACATCGAGGTGGGCGGCGAGCGCGATCAGGGCATCGACGCGTCGTTGCTGTGTGGTGCGAGGGTCGTCGTGATGCACTGCGGCGGCCATCGCGTCGAGCTGGGTGTTGAGTTCGGCGGCGTCGGTGACGGGCAGGGTGCCGGTGATACGAGACTGGCCGGGTGTGAATCGGTCGGGTGCGATGATGATCTTGCGGTCGTCGCCGGCGCGTTCGCGGCGGCGACGAACCGCATCGGGGGCATGCTTGGCGACGATCGAGTCGACCAGGATGGTGAACTGGGTGGTCGACATCGGTGGGCGGGCCAGGATCGCCTCGGCCAGATGAGCATCGACGGTCGGCACGTCGGCGTCGGGCACGAAGTCGGTACGTTTCATGGCGATGGTGAAGCGTCGCTGGTCGATCCGCCCGTAGGCCAGGGTGTTGCCGGTCAGCATGAGCCGGTAACGCAGGACATCACCTGTGCGGATGAGATCGCGGGCCTCGGCGGCGGGGATCATCAGCGCGGCGCCGAGTTCGGCGGTGGCCTGGTCGAATCCATCGGGCCCGTACTCGGCGTACGGATCGATCCCGGCGGCTGCGTCGGCCGCGCGCCGGTGCAGTTCGTCTTCGGACGAGGCCTGGCCGTCGTGGTGTTCGGTGCGGCGCAGCTGGTAGTCGAGTTCGCGTTCCTCGTGCAGCAGACTCGCCGCAGTCAGGAGTCGGTAGGAAGCGGCGGAGGTGATCGACGCGCAGTGGGTGATGACATCCACCAGCTCGGTGGCCGACAGTTCGACATCGGAAAGCACTGCAGGCAAGGACAACTCGGACTCGGACTCATCGCCCGAGATTCCTGCGCCCTCGCCCCCGAATTGCATGAAACCAATATATGACCGACCACCGACAAGAATCGCCGACCGCGTCAGACGGTTCCGAAACTCACTCCAGCACAGGCTCCGACGTGTCGGTCCCCGCCTCCGGCAGTACACACACGCCGTCGACGCAGACTGCCGCGTCGTCGTCGCCGATCATCTCGAAGCGCACCGGCGGTTCAGACACGATCGACCGCCTCGGCGCGGACCTTGTCGAGGGCCTGGGTGAACGTCTCCGGCGCCTGTGCACCAGAGACGCCGTATTTGCCGTTGATGACGAAGAACGGCACACCGCTGATCCCGTACGCCCGCGCCTGATCGATGTCGGCGGCGACGGCAGCGGAGTACTCCCCCGACTCCAGCGCGGCGAGGACGGCGTCGCGCTCGAGGCCGACATCAGCCGCCAGATCGGCCAGTTCCTCGGCGCGGCCGACGTGCCGCCCCTGCTCGAAGTACGCTTTGAACAGGCGCTCGGCCAGATCCGTCTGTCGGCCATGCGCTTTCGCGAAATGCAGGGTTTCGTGCGCCTTCAGTGTCTTGGTGTGCTGCAACCGGTCGAAGTCGTAGTCGAGACCGACGCCGGCGGCGATCTCACGGACCTGGTCGAGCATCCCCCGGACCTGCTCGGCGGGCATGCCCTTGTGCCGGACGAGGAAGTCGATCTCCGAGCCGTCGAAGTCGACCGGTGTGTCGGGGGCGAGCTCGAAGCTGTGGTAGGTCACCTCGACGTCGTCACGCCCGGCGAACTCCGCCAGTCCGGCCTCGAACTTGCGTTTGCCGATGTAGCACCAGGGGCAGGCGATGTCGGACCAGATGTCGACGGTGATGGGAGCACTCATGGCCGTCTCAACACCTCCCGGATCGAGAACGTTCCCGGGAGTGCACTCACGCTCGGTCGAGCGATCCGGGCACCCCGAGCAGGTCGTCGAGATGCGCTCGCGACCAGTCGCAGAGACCGTGGACCGTCGTGACCAGGTCTCGACCGGCGTCCGTCACCGTGTAGTCCACCCGCGGGTTCGCGCTGCGATGGTCGTGACGATGGATCAGTCCGTGCGCTTCGAGGTCGCGCAGCGTCTGGGTGAGCACCTTGTCGCTGATCGTCCCGATCGACCGTTTCAGCTCGCGGAATCGGCGGGGTCGCTGCCGAATCTCCTCGAGGACGGTCAGACCCCACTTCGTCGACACCACGGCGAAGACCGACCGCGCGAGTCCCCGGGCCCGCTCCTCGGCCTCGGACGACGGCCCGGCGGACCCACTCACCTCGAAGTTCGTACTGCCGCTCATCCGCCTGCGCTCCTAGCGTGGGGTCGATGCGAGTGCTGAAGACCTACGCCAGAGTATTCGTCGCCGACCTCGACGAGTCGCTACCGCTGTACGAGACCCTCGTCGGTGCATCCGCCGATCTCCGTTTCGCCTTCGAGAGGGCCGAACTCGCCGCCGTCGGCGACTTCCTCCTCATCGCGGGGGCCGACGACGATGTCGAAACCTACCGGTCCACCGTCGGACCCGTCATAGTCGATGATCTCGACGCACTCATCGCGCTGATCACCGGCACGTCCGCAGCCGTCGTCATCGGAGAATCACACAGTGCGACAGGACGATTCGCCTACCTTCGCCACCCCGACGGCGCGGTCCTCGAATACGTCGAGTGGTCGCCGGAGATCGTCGCGACCGTGTTCGCAACGCCGAAGGCCGGCCACCCTCTCGGGTGACCGGCCTTCGGTTGGAGCTGCGTTGAGTGAACGCAGGGATCTGATCAGGAGATCAGAAGCCCATTCCGCCCATCTCGTCGCCACCCGGCATGGCCGGTGCGGCGTTCTTCTCGGGCTTGTCGGCGACGACGGCCTCGGTGGTGAGGAACAGAGCCGCGATCGAGGCTGCGTTCTGCAGCGCCGAGCGGGTGACCTTCACCGGGTCGTTGATGCCGGCCTTGAGCAGGTCCTCGTACACACCGGTGGCGGCGTTGAGGCCGGTGCCGGTGGGCGAGTTGAGGACCTTGTCGGCGACGACGCCCGGCTCGAGCCCGGCGTTGATCGCGATCTGCTTGGCCGGAGCCGAGAGCGCGACCTTGACGATGTTGGCGCCGGTGGCCTCGTCACCCTCGAGCGAGAGTGCGTCGATGGCCGGCTCCGACTGCAGCAGGGCCACGCCACCGCCGGCGACGATGCCCTCTTCGACGGCAGCCTTCGCGTTGCGGACGGCGTCCTCGATGCGGTGCTTGCGCTCCTTGAGCTCGACCTCGGTGGCCGCGCCCGCCTTGATGACCGCAACACCGCCGGCCAGCTTGGCCAGACGCTCCTGCAGCTTCTCACGGTCGTAGTCGGAGTCGCTGTTCTCGATCTCGCCGCGGATCTGGGCCACCCGGCCGGCGATGGCGTCGGGATCGCCCGAGCCCTCGACGATGGTGGTCTCGTCCTTGGTCACGACGACCTTGCGTGCGGTACCGAGCAGCTCGACGCCTGCACCCTCGAGCGAGAGGCCGACCTCTTCGCTGATGACCTCGCCGCCGGTGAGGATGGCGATGTCGGCCAGCATGGCCTTGCGGCGGTCACCGAAGCCCGGAGCCTTGACGGCGACGGACTTGAAGGTGCCCTTGAGCTTGTTGACGACGAGGGTGGAGAGAGCTTCGCCCTCGACGTCCTCGGCGATGATCAGCAGCGGCTTACCGGCCTGGATGACCTTCTCCAGCAGCGGCAGCAGGTCCTTGATGGTCGAGACCTTGCCCGAGACCAGCAGGATGTACGGGTCGTCGAGGACGGCTTCCTGGCGGTCGGCGTCGGTGACGAAGTAGCCCGAGATGTAGCCCTTGTCGAAGCGCATGCCCTCGGTGAGCTCGAGCTGCAGGCCGAAGGTGTTGGACTCCTCGACCGTGATGACGCCTTCCTTGCCGACCTTGTCCATCGCCTCGGCGATGAGCTCGCCGATCGAGGGGTCGCCGGCCGAGATGCCTGCGGTCTGAGCGATCTGCTCCTTGGTCTCGACCTCCTTGGCGCTCTTCAGCAGCGACTCGGTGACGGCCTCGACGGCCTTCTCGATGCCGCGCTTCAGACCCAGCGGGTTGGCGCCGGCAGCGACGTTGCGCAGACCCTCACGGACGAGAGCCTGGGCCAGAACGGTGGCGGTGGTGGTGCCGTCGCCCGCGACGTCGTCGGTCTTCTTGGCGACTTCCTTGACCAGCTCGGCGCCGATCTTCTCGTACGGGTCCTCCAGCTCGATCTCCTTGGCGATGGACACACCATCGTTGGTGATCGTGGGGGCGCCCCACTTCTTTTCCAGCACGACGTTGCGACCCTTGGGTCCCAACGTCACCTTGACGGCGTCGGCGAGGCTGTTGAGGCCCCGCTCGAGGCCGCGACGGGCCTCTTCGTCGAACGCGATTTGCTTGGCCATGGGTAAGTGATCCTCCGAAGGGGGTGACACTAGGTTCGTATGGCCGGAACTCGGTGCCCGCGACGGACGACCGGTGTGTCATTCGGTACCGGCCTCACCGTCCCGACCTGGCACTCACAGCTCGCGAGTGCCAACCTCGTTTTTAGCACTCGCCCACCGCGAGTGCAAGGTCGGATCGGCGGCAGACCGACGGGATCGCCACACCCGGGGGCACGGCCTTGATTAGCGTGATCCGTATGTCCGGCGCGCCCAGACCTTTCCGCTTCGGGGTCAACATGTTCACCGTCGACGACGCGGCCTCCTGGACGAGTCGCGCCCGCCACGTCGAAGACCTCGGCTACGACGTGCTGCTCTTCCCCGACCACCTCGGTGCGCCGAGCCCGTGGCCCGCGCTGTCCGTGGCGGCGACGGCGACGCAACGCCTCCGGCTCGGCACTTTCGTCCTCAACGCGGCATTCACGAACCCCGCGCTCCTCGCGCGCGACGTCGCCACCGTCGACCGGCTGTCCGGCGGACGGGTCGAACTCGGACTCGGCACCGGATATGCGAAGAACGAGTTCGAGGCGGCCGGCATCGACTTCGGGACCCCGGGCCGTCGTGTCGATCACCTGTCGTCCACGGTCAGGAAGGTGGCGTCCGCGCTCGACGACCCCGGCGTCGAGCCGCGGCCGGTGCAGGCGCGGGTACCGCTGATGGTCGCCGGGAACGGCGACCGCGTTCTCCGGGTCGCCGCCGACCACGCCGACATCGTCGCGTTCACGGCGGCCCGGACGAGTCGTGACGGCGAACTCCGGCTGCTCACCGCCGACGACTTCGAATCCCGCGTCGCCTTCGCCCGCCGGGCCGCGGGCGAACGCGTTCCCGACATCGAATGGAACCTGCTGGTACAGGTCGTCGCCGTCACCGACGACCCCGAGTCCGTGTTCGAGCGGACTCCCGGGGCCACCGAGGCCGCAGGCTCCGCCGAGGCGTTCGCGGAGCTGCCGACGGTCCTGGTCGGCTCCACGGCAGAGATCGCCGAGCGGCTCGTGGGGTTGCGCGCGCGGACCGGCATCTCCTACATCTCCGTCCACGAGCCGGCCCTGGAGGAATTCGCACCGATCATCCCGCTGCTGCGCGCCGCCGACGCCTGAGCGTCAGGAGCGATCGCGGTCATTCGCACCTTCGACGACTGCCATCCCGGGCGGCCAGGTCGGCTAGGGTCTGAACCGTGGAATTCCTGTTGATCATCATCGTGGCGCTGCTTGCGATCATCGCGGTGGTCGTCATCTTCAATTTCCTCGGCAACCGCAGGGCCCGGCAGGCCGAACAGGACGCCCTGCGCGAGCGGACCTACCGGCCCGGCGATCCCTTCTCCTCGGCCGACGACGATTCCGTCTACGGCGATCCCCGCGATCTCAAGCCGGGCGATCTCGTCGAACTGCGCGGTCAGACCTATGCAGTCCGCGGCACGCTGCGCCTGACCCAGGACGGCTACACCTGGACCGAGAACTTCCTGGACACCGGTGTCGGGTCCAAGGCCTGGATCTCGGTCGAGGACGATCCCGACCTCGAGGTCGTGCTGTGGCACGAGTTGCCCGGTGCAGCCGTCAGTCCCGGCCCCGACACCGTGGAGCTCGAAGGTCGTCGCTACCAGTCGGAGGAGGCGGGTTCGGCGCGCTTCACCTCCGCGGGCACGACCGGGCTCGCGACCTCCGGCCGGATGGCCTACCACGACTACCAGGCCGGCGACGACCGCCTCTCGTTCGAGGACTACGGCAGCGGCTGGGAGTGCGCCCGCGGTGAACTGCTGTCCCGGGCGGACTATCGAATCTATCCCAGCAACCCGGCTCCGGAGACGCCCTGACGGCCCGACCGCCGTCCACCCGACCGAGACGCCCTGAGCAGGGAGATCGCACCCGCATGACAGAGAACCCCGGACATCCCGGCGACCCCGCAGCACAACTGGCGGTCGCCTTCGCCGACACCAGCGCGGCACAGCTCGGCTTCTCACTGAGCGCACCGTTGCAGGAGCCCCTGGCACAGGAGGACCGCGACATCGACGGCATCACCGTGTCGGTGCGATTGCTCGGCGCGAGCCATCAGGTGCTCGTCGAGGACGGGGTGCAACGAATCTGTGAGACCGTCGCCTGCCTGCCTGATGTGACCTCGGCACTTCCGGAGAGTTTCCAGGAGAGCGGCTACTACTTCAGTTCCCGCGTCGAACAGGTGACCTCGGACCATCTCGCCGCACTCGTCGAACAACTGGCCGCGCGCGTCACCGAGCAGTTGGCGACCGGACATCCATGCGTGATGGGCCGCTTCCCCGGCGACCCGTATGCCGTCACCGCGATCGTCTCCGAGTCCACCGACGACGACATCAGCTGGCACACCTGGCACACCTACCCGAAAGCCGGCGAGGTCGTGATCACCTCCAGCAGAATCGACCGCGGACCGGTGGCCCGCCGATGACCGAGCAGTTCCCGCCCGACCGGCAGCCGGACCCGCGCCGCCGCCTCAACAAGATCCGCAACATCATCATCGGTGTGATCGTCGTGCTCACCGTTTTCGCGCTGATCGGCGCGTGCACCGCGCGAGTGGCCCGCGGGGGCGGAATCGGGGGGTCGGCGCGCGACTACATCTCCCAGAACTACGAGCGAGACACCTCGCTCGACGAGGGCGACGTCGACGCCTACGTCGCCGACGGGACCCCGGCGGAGGTCGCCGCCGACATCCGCGACGCCGAACGTCCCAGCGACCAGCGGACCGGCGCCACAGACGCGGGCAACATCTCCGGCACGCAGTTCCTGCAGTATCCCGACTACCTCGTCGGTCTGTTCCCGCTGGCCGCCGGGACCACCCGGGTGATGCTCAGCCGCGACTACCGGTCCGGCTACAACCACTACCACCCCTACGTCGGCGCGTTCTGGGTACCGACCCCCCGCTATGCGGGTAGCGGCAGCGGAAACCGCGGCGGCGGGAGCGGCGGTGGCGGCAAATGATCGTTGTCCGACCGGCCCGTCCCATCGAACTCGTCCGATCAACCAACGGAGAAGACCATGCTCGCTGATATCGCTGAGAATGCCTACGCGGCAGGCGCTTACGCCGGCGTCGGCGTGATCCTGATGATCGTGTCGTTCGGCATCCTCGACCTGCTCACGCCCGGGAAGCTCCGTTCGCAGCTGTGGACCGAGCGCAACCGCAACGCAGGCATCCTGGTGGGCTCCAACATGCTCGCCGTCGCCGTGATCGTCACCGCGGCCATCGTCGCGAGCGAAGGCCGGCTCCTCGAGGGACTCACCTACACCGCGGTGTACTCGGCGATCGGCCTGATCGTGATGGCGGTGACCTTCCTCGTCATCGACCTGCTGACCCCCGGGAATCTGGGCGAACTCCTGGTCCACCCGGAGACCCACCCGGCGGTCTGGGTGCAGGGCGTCGCACACATCGGGGTGTCGATCATCGTCGCCGCCTCCATCCTGTGACCGGGTCACCACACTCCCCCGTCCGTTGGTGACCGTCGACGACCCCGGTCCGGCGACGACCGACACCGCTCCGGACACGTTGGCGACGCGGCCGCGACTCGCCCGCGCCGGACTGCTCGGCGTCGTCTTCGTCTGCGCCGCGTGCGGCCTGGTGTACGAGCTCGCCCTGGTCTCGCTCGGGTCGTTCCTGATCGGCAACACCGCGACGCAGGCGTCGATCGTCCTCGCGGTGATGGTCTTCGCGATGGGGATCGGGTCGCTCGCGGCCAAACCCCTCCAGCCGCAGTCGGTCACGGCCTTCGCGGTGATCGAACTGCTGCTCGCGCTCATCGGCGGACTGTCCGTGATGGCACTCTACGCGGCGTTCGCGTACCTGGAGCTGTACACGCCCGCCCTCATCCTCGTGGCCTTCGTGCTCGGCATCCTGATCGGCGCCGAGATCCCGCTGCTGATGGTTCTGCTGCAACGGATTCGACGCCAGGAGGCCGGTTCGGCGGTCGCCGACATGTTCGCCGTCGACTACATCGGCGCCCTCATCGGTGGCCTGTGCTTCCCCTTCTTGCTGCTGCCGTGGTTCGGCCAGTTGCGAGGTGCTCTGGTCGTCGGACTCGTCAACGCCGCGGCCGGGTGCTTCCTCGTCTTCGTCATCTTCCGAAAGTCGATGTCGCGCACCCAGATGGCGGTCCTGTCCGCGTCGGCGATCGCGGTCGTCGCCGTCCTGGTCGCGGGACTGATGCTGTCCGGTCGCTTCGAGATCACCGCCCGCCAGGCCCTGTACCGGGATCCCATCGTCGCCGCCGAACGCAGTGCCTATCAGGACATCGTCATCACCGAGAACCGGTTCGGCGCAGCGGCCGACACCCGCCTGTACCTGAACGGCGACCTGCAGTTCTCCTCCGTCGACGAGCACCGCTATCACGAGACCCTGGTTCATCCGGCGATGTCCGGCGAGCGCGGCACCGTCCTGATCCTCGGCGGCGGTGACGGACTCGCGCTCCGCGAAGTGCTCACCTATCCCGACGCCCGCGACGTCACGCTCGTCGAACTCGACCCGGAGATGATCCGCCTGGCCCGGACCGACGAGCGTCTCACGACATTGAACCGGGGGGCGATGAGCGACCCCCGAGCCGAGGTGATCGCCGCCGACGCCTTCTCCTGGCTACGCGGCACCGACCGCCGGTTCGACGTGATCATCGTCGACATGCCCGATCCCGACGACTCGGCCACCGCGAAGCTGTATTCCACCGAGTTCTACGCGATGGTCCGTGCACATCTCACCCCGACGGGCCGGACCGTCGTGCAGGCCGGGTCGCCGTACTTCGCACCGAAATCGTTCTGGTGCGTGGCGTCGACCATGCGCGCGGCCGGGCTGGACCCGACCCCGTACCACGTCGACGTGCCGGCCTTCGGCGACTGGGGATTCCACCTGGCCGGCGCCGGCGGCCGCGTCACGCCGACCGTGCGGGCACCCGGCCCGCTCCGATTCCTCAGCCCCGAACAGATCTCTGCCGCAACGGTTTTCCCACTCGACAGGCAACAATTGAACGTGCCGCCCTCCACCCTGATGGACCCGAGGATCCTGCGGTACGCGCAAGGCGAGTGGGCGACCTACTGACGTCGGCACGTCTGCGAACGCAGATGCTCGAGGTGATCCCAGAGGTCGCGTTCGCGTTCGGCGTCATAACTCTCCGCTGATGAGTCGGACACCCGCCCACGGTCGACGTAGGCGCCGGTGGCCGCATGTGGCACACCGAGAATCGCCGACGCGAGACGCCGGCCCGCCGCGGCGGGCCGGTCCAGCGGGCCGACGAGGGTCAGACCCGGAACAACCCATCTGTTCGCCCACCGCTGCGGTACGCTCGCCGCCCGGACCAGGTCCGTACCGGGCACGTAACCCGGATTGTAGGAGACGATCTCGATCCCGTCGGGCAGGTGACGTGCCCACTCGTGGACGAGATGGATCGCCGCCAGCTTGCTGGTCGAGTACGCGGTTCGGCCGGAAGACGGGCTGGCGCCGCCGAACGCGCCGGGCCGGGACAACCGCGCCGGAGGGGCCCATCGTGGCGCCGGCACCAGGCCCAGATTGTGCCGGAAGTCGCCGAAGTGCGTGTCGCTCACCGTGAACGTGATCCGGGAACCGCGCGCCAGGTGTCCGCCGAGCTCACCGATCAGCACGTGATTCGCGAGCACGTTGACCGCGAAGGTCGCCTCGAGTCCGTCGACGGTGACCTGCCGGTCGTCGACGTATTGGATACCCGCGTTGCACGCCAGCCCCCGCAACGGTGGAAGGGCCGCGTCGTCGAGCATCTGCCGGATCTCCGCCGCCGCGGCAACCGTGCCCGCGGTGTCGGCGAGATCGGCATCGACCACGACGACGCGCGCGGCGTTCTCACCGAAACCGTCCACGAACCCGGCGGGTCCGCCTCCGCGGGCGAGCGCGACGAGGTGACAGGACAGATCTGTCGACACGATCGTCCGTGCGGCGACCAGGCCGATGCCGCGCGTTGCTCCCGTCATGACCAGCGTCCAGGCCGGGTTGGAGGTGGGGGGTGGGTTCATGTCGGCTCCCGCCGCTTGAGTTGACGTTGTCAACTCAAGAGAACCCTATTCGGTTGACAGTGTCAACTGTAGGGTGGAGCGATGACCACGAGGGCCGAGACCGCGGCACACACCCGGCAGGCACTGCTGGCGACGGCGTCGGCACTGCTCGACCAGGGCGGACCGGAAGCGGTGACCCTGCGCGAGGTCGGCAGTGGCGCCGGGGTTTCCCGGTCCGCCGCGTACCGGCACTTCGTCGGGAAGGACGAGTTGCTGGCGGCACTCGCCGCCGAGGCGTGGGCGGTCGTCGCCGACGGACTCGAGGTCATCGCGTCCGACCCGGACCTGTCCCCTGAGGACGCCGTGCGGACGGCGATGCACGCGCTGTCCGACCTCGGGCTGGACCGGCCACATCTGTACCGGCTCATGTTCGCGACTCCGGCGGGCGCGCCGGCCATCCCCGCCGCCGCCCGCGCGCAGGACGGTCTGATGTCCCTCGTGAGCCGTATCGTCGGCGCCGACGCCGCACGACACCATGCGGCGCTGCTGTTCGCGACGACGCACGGCCTCACCGACCTGGACACCCACGGCCACCTACCGCCCGACAAGTGGCGCGCCGACCGGCACACCCTCATCGATCTCGCCATCTCGTCGCTACCTCACGGAGACAGCGTCATCGGGCCCGACAAACATGACCGGAACGCCGATGTCTAGCGGGGTGACGATCGCCCTCGTCCTGCTCGGAGTGCTCGCGTGCGTCGGCGCGGTGGTGCTGATCCGCACCCGGCGCGTCGTGCGGACCCCGGCCGAGCGGGCGGTCCATCTCGCGCTGCACACCGCGTCCCTGGCCGCCCGCTCGCTGCGTACCGGACTCTCGGCGGAGTCCGCTCGCGAGGCACTGCCTCACCTGCTCACGCTCACCGGCGCCGAGGCGGTCGCCCTCTACGACGGTGAACCGAGCCGCCTCGCCCATCTGCCCGACGGCGACGACATCTGGGACAACGAGATGCTCGGTCACGCCGATCGTGCGGCGACCTCCGCGCTGGGCGACCTCCGGCGCGTACTGCTCACCGACCCCAGCGGCGCCGAGTCCCCGGTGCGCGCGCTCGTGGCCCAGCCCCTCCTCGCCGACGACGTCGGGGTCGGGGTCCTCGTGGTCGCCACGACCCGACGGCCCGGCCCCGGAATGCTCGGCGCCATCGCCGAAGTCGCGCGGTACGCGTCGAGTCAGATCGAACTCGCCGACCTCGACGCCTCACGCGCACGACTCAACCGCGCCGAGGTCCTCGCACTGCGCGCGCAGATCAGTCCGCACTTCATCTACAACGCGCTGAACACCATCGCCTCGTTCGTGCGGACCGACCCCGACCGCGCGCGCGAGCTCGTCCTCGACTTCGCCGACTTCACCCGGTACTCCTTCCGGGCCGCGGGCGAGTACACCGTGCTCGCGGACGAACTGCGCAACATCGACCGCTACCTGACGCTCGAACGAGCCCGCTTCGGCAACGCACTCGACGTCAAATTGCATGTCGCGCCCGAGGTCCTGAACGTCGTCGTACCGTTCCTCGCGCTGCAACCGCTCGTCGAGAACGCCGTACGGCACGGCCTCGCGTCGAAAGGCGGGGGCACCATCACCATCGTCGCGGCCGACGAGGGCACCGACTGTGTCATCACGGTCGAGGACGACGGCGTGGGCATGGAACCGGAACTCCTGCGCAGCGGTGCCCTCGACGCCCTCGATCACGGCGAGGGCGCGCACGTCGGCCTGACCAATGTCGACCACCGGCTCCGCGCCGCCTTCGGCAACGACTACGGGCTCGTCGTCGAGACGGCCGTCGGCGCCGGCACCAAAGTGGGCATGCGCGTTCCGAAGTTCCGCGCGGGCATCCGGGCGTGAACGCCCGGTTCGGGCGGGTGCGCGAACCCCAGGGCGGTAAACTGCGGTCTGTCGTCGAGGCGGGAGGTGTTCCATGACCGCATTGGTGGTACTCGCGGTCGACGACGAACCACCCGCTCTCGACGAGCTCGGTTACCTGCTGAACCGGCAGGACGACGTCGCCGAGGTCTGGTCCGCCTCCGACGCCACCGGCGCCCTCCGCGAGCTCAACGACCATCGCATCGATGCGATCTTCCTCGACATCAACATGCCCGGCCTGTCGGGACTCGAACTCGCCGGCGTGCTGGCGAAGTACGCCTCGCCCCCGGCGATCGTGTTCGTCACCGCCCACGACGACCGCGCCGTCGACGCGTTCGAGGTCGGCGCGGTCGACTACCTGCTCAAACCTCTTCGCGAGCAACGTCTCACGCAGGCGGTCGAGCGGGTCCGCGCCAGCCTCGAGCGCCGCGGACGCACACCCGAACCCGAGCAGACGGCCGCTCGCCCGGACCGCCGCACCGGCTCCGACGATGTCATCCCGGTCGAGATGAGCGGCGTGACCTCGCTCGTCCGACGCGACTCGATCTCCTGGGTCGAAGCCGTCGGCGATTACGCCCGCCTGCATGCCGACTCGGGCGCCCACCTCGTGCGCATCCCGTTGTCGACCCTCGAATCCCGCTGGCAGGAGACCGGTTTCGCGCGAGTACACCGGTCCTACCTCGTCGCGCTGCCCATGGTCACCGGCCTGCGCACCGTCGGCGGCGGCACCGTGGTGTGCGTTCGCGCGAACGGCGCGTCCGACGCCGTCGAACTACCCGTGAGCCGCCGTCAGGTCCGCGAACTCAAGGACCGTCTCATCCGGGATCCGCTGCGCCAGTACCGTTCCCCCACCGGCCGAGACGATGGCTGAGCACCCGCCCCAGCGCGAACGCGTGGTGCTCGCCGCGCGCCGCGGGGCGCGGATGGTGCGCACCCGCGTCGAGGTCCAGGAACAGACCGAGGTCGGCGACGCGCTCGTGCGGGGCCTCATGCGCGCCCAGCTCGGCCTCGCCCTCCGACTCGGTGGCGCCCTGCTCGCCGTCTCGGCCGCGATACCTGTTGCCGCCTGGCTGTTCCCGGGCATCGCCGACGCCGAGGTCTTCGGCATCCGCCTGATCTGGCTGGTGCTGGGGCTGCTCGCGTTCCCGGTCCTCTACCTGACCGGCCGACTGTACGTACATCTCGCCGAACAGGCCGAACGCGACTTCATGGGCCTCGTCGACGACGACCCGACCGACCCCGTCGGGGACGACCCGGCCGACCCCGTCGGGGACGATGTGCCAGAGCAGGGGCCGCCGTGACGGCCGAGGTCCACGCCCTCACCGCGGTCGGTCTGTTCGCCGCCGCCATCGCCACCATCGTCGTGGGTGCGTGGGGCGGCCGGTTCTCGCGCACCACCTCCGATTTCCTCGTGGCGTCCCGGACCGTCGGCTCGCGGTGGAACGCCGCCGCGGTCTCCGGCGAATACCTCTCGGCGGCATCGTTCCTCGGAGTCGCCGGGCTCATCGCGAAGTACGGCGCCGATGCCCTCTGGTACCCCGTGGGATTCACCGCCGGATATCTGGGCCTGTTGCTGTTCGTCGCTGCGCCACTGCGTCGATCCGGGGCCTACACGGTGCCCGACTTCGCCGAGTTCCGCCTCGCCTCCACGGCCGCGCGGAAGACGGCGATGCTCGTCGTGGTCGTCGTGTGCGTGCTGTACCTCATCCCCCAGTTCCAGGGCGCGGGCCTCACCCTCAACATCCTGCTCGGCGCCCCGGTGTGGGCCGGCGTGGTCGGCGTCGGCCTGATCGTCATCGTGAACGTCGTCGGCGGCGGCATGCGGTCGATCACCTTCGTGCAGGCCTTCCAGTACTGGCTCAAACTGACCGCGATCGCGGTCCCCGCCCTCGTCCTGATCGGTGTCTTCGCCCAGGACCCCACCCCGGTCGGGGAACCCGCACCGCCGCGCATCACCACCGCGACCACCGTCGACGTCACCACCGACGTGTCGGTCACCGTCGCCGAGACCACCGGCGTGCGGGTCACAGGGACGCTGGACGGAGTCGGCGTCGACGACGCGCCCGTGGCCACCACCGGACCGCACGTGATCTCCGCCGGTTCAACCATCTTTCTCGACGCCGGAGCGGCGACCCCCGTCGTCGCGGGCGCGCCGACGCAGAACGCCGACTGGATCGCCCCCGGCGGTGGGTTCGGCGGCAATCATCCGCTCTACCAGGTGCTGTCGCTGATCATCGCGACGTTCCTCGGCGTGATGGGTCTGCCGCACGTGCTGGTGCGCTTCTACACCAACCCCGACGGTCGATCGGCTCGACGGACGGCGCTGGCCGTCATCGCCCTGCTGTCGCTGTTCTATCTCTTCCCGATCCTGCTGGGCGTGTTCGCGCGGCTCTACGTCCCCGAACTGCTGATCACCGGTACCGCCGACGCCGCGGTCCTGCTGTTGCCCAGCGCGGCCGTCGGCGGTATCGCCGGCCAGATCCTGGCCGCCCTCGTCGCAGCGGGGGCGATCGCCGCCTTCCTCGCCACCTCGTCGGGGTTGCTGGTGTCGGTCGCCGGCGCGCTCGCCACCGATCTGCTGCGGGGTCGCGTCCGCGATTTCCGGGTGGCCGCGGTCATCGGCGGACTGATCCCGATCGGCCTGTCCCTGGCGGCCGCCTCCCTCGAACTGTCCCGGACTGTCGGACTGGTGTTCGCGGTCGCCGCGTCGACGCTGTGCCCGCTGCTGGTACTGGGGATCTGGTGGCGCGGGCTGACGGCCGTCGGCGCCATCGCCGGGCTCATCGTCGGTGGCGCGTCGTCGGGTTCGGCGACGATGCTGGCGATCGCGGGCGTCGCCGACGACGACGTGCTGGGCGGGTGGCTCGAGGTCGTGATCGGCTACCCGGCCGCGGTCACGGTCCCTCTCGCGTTCGGCACGATGGTGCTGGTCAGCCGGATGACCCGACGTCGGGTACCCGCCGATCTCGCGCGCACGTTCGCTCGGATGCACGTGCCGGAACGCGTCGGGATGGGCCTGGACCGCACACCCGGACGGGCGTCGGACTGACCGATCGGAGGGGTGACCGCTCGCCGTTCGTCGGACGTCACCGACCGTCCGTCGCATAGGATGCGGGCTTCGGCGTGTGATCCAGGCCACCCGATTGCCTGTGATCTGGACCTCATTCAGGCTGACTGTCGTAGAGCCATCACACATGTGGCCACGTCACCCTGGGAGGAAACGTGTCGACCGTCGACCAACCACCACCGGCGCCACACGCGCCGACCGGCGAAGAATTCATCGAGATGCAGGCCAGTCCGGAGTTCCAGGAACTGCGGCGGACCCTGCGGAAGTTCGTCTTCCCGCTCACCGCGTTCTTCCTGATCTGGTACGCCCTCTACGTGCTACTCGGCGCGTTCGCGCATGACTTCATGGCGACCCGGGTCTGGGGCAACATCAACCTCGGTCTCATCCTCGGTCTGCTGCAGTTCGTCAGCACGTTCGTCATCACCGGCATGTACGTACGCTTCGCCAATCGCCACCTCGACCCGAAGGCCGAGGCGATCCGCAACGAGATGGAAGGCGGTCCCTCGCTGTGAACGCGAATGTCCACACCACCGATGTGACCGTCCTCGCGGCGACCGTCGGCAGCCCTGTCGCCAACATCGCCATCTTCGCCGCCTTCGTCGCGGTCACGATGTTCGTGGTCATCAGGGCCAGCAAGAACAACACCACCGCCGCCGACTTCTTCACCGGCGGCCGCGGATTCTCCGGACCACAGAACGGGATCGCCATCGCCGGCGACTACCTGTCGGCGGCCAGCTTCCTCGGCATCGCGGGCGCCATCGCGGTCTACGGCTACGACGGCTTCCTCTACTCCATCGGATTCCTCGTCGCGTGGCTCGTCGCCCTGCTGCTCGTGGCCGAATTGCTGCGCAACACCGGCAAGTTCACGATGGCCGACGTCCTCAGCTTCCGGCTCAAGCAACGGCCCGTCCGCCTGGCCGCGGCGATCTCCACCCTCGCCGTGTCTCTGTTCTACCTGCTCGCCCAGATGGCCGGTGCCGGCGGCCTTGTCGCGCTGCTCCTCGACATCGAGGGACGCGTCGGTCAGTCCATCGTCATCGCCGTCGTCGGTGCGCTGATGATCGTCTACGTGCTCATCGGCGGCATGAAGGGCACCACCTGGGTGCAGATCATCAAGGCCGTCCTGCTCATCGCGGGTGCCGGCATCATGACCGTCATCGTCCTGGCCAAGTTCGGCATGAACCTGTCGTCGATCCTCGGGGCGGCACAGGACGCCGTCACCGACTCGACCAGCGAAAAGGTCGCCTCGCGTGACGTTCTCGCTCCCGGCGCCCAGTACGGCGGTTCGCTCACGAGTCAGATCAACTTCATCTCGCTCGCCATCGCACTCGTCCTCGGCACCGCGGGACTGCCGCACGTGCTGATGCGCTTCTACACCGTGCCGACCGCCAAGGAGGCCCGCAAGTCGGTGGTCTGGGCCATCGCCCTGATCGGTGCCTTCTACCTGTTCACGCTGGTGCTCGGCTACGGTGCGGCCGCCCTGGTCGGACCGGACAAGATCCTCGACGCCGCCGGCGGACAGAACTCCGCGGCACCACTGCTGGCGTTCGAGCTCGGCGGCGTCGTCCTCCTGGGCATCATCTCGGCGGTCGCCTTCGCCACCATCCTCGCCGTGGTCGCCGGCCTCGCCATCACCGCGTCGGCGTCGTTCGCCCACGACATCTACGCGTCGGTGATCAAGCGCAACAAGGCAAGTGAGGCCGACCAGGTCCGCGTCTCGCGGTACACCGTCGTCGTCCTCGGCATCGTGAGCATCATCCTCGGCATCCTCGCCAACGGCCAGAACATCGCCTTCCTGGTGGCGCTGGCCTTCGCGATCGCCGCGGCCGCGAACCTGCCGACGATCGTCTACTCGCTCTACTGGAAGCGCTTCAACACCCGCGGCGCCCTGTGGAGCATGTACGGCGGCCTGATCTCCACGATCGTGCTGATCATCTTCTCCCCCGCCGTCTCCGGGTCGTCGACCGCCATGATCTCCGGCGCCGACTTCGCCTGGTTCCCCCTGGCCAACCCGGGCATCATCTCGATCCCGCTGGCCTTCGTCCTCGGTATCGTCGGCACGCTGACGACCCCGTCGGACAACGGCACCCCGGAGCGCAACGCCGAGATGGAGGTCCGCTCCCTCACCGGCATCGGCGCGGAGAAGGCCGTGCAGCACTAGGCAACTCGCGCCCGCCAGATCCACCGACCAACAGACGCACCACCGGCTTCCGGTGGTGCGTCTGTTGGTGGCGATCGCCGACGATCGCACTCCCGCGTCGCCGTTTCCGTCCCGCTTATCGAATCCAATCAGCGCGACGGAAACGTCACCGCGGGAACGGATTACGCGAGTCAGGCGTCCTGGATCCGTGCGAACGGCGCGGCAGCCTCGAGCTCGAAGGCCAACTCGAGGAGTGTGCGCTCCTGGCCGAGGTCGGCGGCGAAATGGATGCCCACGGGCATGCCCGACTCCGTCTGTCCGAGAGGCAGACTGATCGCCGGGGTGCCGGCGGTGTTGTTGGCCGGGGTGAACGCGATGAATCCGGTCAGCCGGTCCATGGCCTCGTCGAATTCGATTGCCGGATCGAGATATCCGATCTCGGGGGTCGCGTGGACGACGGTCGGGGTGAGGATCACGTCGAAGGTGTCGTGCAGACCCCGGATCGTGGCGGTGGACTTCTTCAGCCCCCGGACCGCACCGGGTAGCCGGTAGAAATGACGCAGAGCGTTGCGCGACAGACCGCGGGTGAACGAGTCCACCTGCGACCGATCGAATCCCTTGTCGACCACCCGCTTTCCGAACCGATCCAGCGCCAGGGCCAACAACGACCAGTAGTCGATGAAGTCCCGGACGTAGTCACGGTCGACCGGCAACGGCACCATCTCGGTGCGGTGCCCGAGAGACTCGACGAGCTCGGCCGCCTCGGCGACACATCGCTGGGTGTCCCGGTCGAGCAGGGAGCCGGTCAGCGGTTCGGTGATCAGCGCGATCTTCAGTCGCTTGGTGCCCGGACCTTCGACGACCCCGACGGGCGGCATCCCGGGCGCGGGCCGGAAACCCTGCGTGTCGGCCAGGAACCGCGCGGTGTCGCGCACCGAACGGCTGACGATCCCGTTGGACACCAGGTCGATCGGCGCGTCGCGCGTCTCTTTCGACGACTCGACCCGCCCGCGGCTCGGCTTGAGCCCCACCAGACCACAGATCGCGGCCGGAATCCGGATCGACCCACCACCGTCGTTGGCGTGTGCGATCGGCAATGCACCGGAAGCGACCAGCGCCGCCGAACCGCCGGACGAACCACCCGAGGAGTAGTCGGTGTCCCACGGGTTGCGCGTCGGCTCACGGTCGACGAACTCCGTCGTCGAGGTCAGCCCGAAGGCGGGCATCGTCGACGCTCCGACGACGTTGACCCCGCTGGCCAGGAACTGGTTGGTGAAGGCCTCGTTGGCCGCGGCCGGCCGCGGTGGCACCGCAGCCGACCCATGGCAGGTCGGCAGTCCCGCGAAGTCGGTGTTGTTCTTGATGATCGACGGCACCCCGATGAACGATCCCAGCGGGAAGTCGTTGTCGACAGCGCGTTTCCGGGCGCGCTCGCGGTCGTCGAAGGCGATCGCGTTGAGGTGCGGGTTGACGGCGTCGACCCGGGCGATCGCGGCCTCGACCGCTTCCGCGGCGGAGATCTGACCGGAGGAGATCGCGTCGGCGATGCCGACCGCGTCGTGCTCGCCGAGTGCGTCGTCGGTGAACGCGTGGACGTGTTTCATGCCCGGACCCTACCGCCTCGGCGCGGCCCCGATCATCGACAAGACGTCACCGACCAGTCGGCGGGCGTGATCGGCGTCGAGTTCGAGCCCGAACACCGCGTGGTGGTACAGGGGGGCGATCACGTGGTCGAGCACCTGACGCACCGACGGGGTGGGTTCGCCGCGCTCCTGCGCCCGCGCGATCATCTGTTCGGCGTGCTCCCGCCGGATCTCCCAGCACGGACAGACCTCGACGATGTCCTCGCGGGCCGCGACCATGGCGCGCAGATACGCCCGGCGCTTGGGGCGCGCGATGTCGGCGGCGATGATCTGCGCCCACTCGGACAGATCGTCGACGAGGGTGCCGGTGTCGGGTAGCGGTTCGCCCTGCGTCAGGGCCGCAACGGCAACCTCCCCGAGCAGCGCGTCGATCGTTCCCCACCGTCGATAGATGCTCGTCGGATTGACCCCGGCGAGTTCGGCGACCTCAGGGATCGTCATCGTCTCGCGGCGTCCGGCACCGACGAGCTGCCCGACCGCTGTGTAGACCGCCGATTGCACGCGCGCGCTGCGGCCACCGGGGCGTCGGGTCGGCGAGGCAGAGGCGCCGGGAGTCGGCTTGTCGTGGGTGCGGGCCGTCGTCATGGAAGCCATTATTGCAAAGTTGGTTGCTTTTGGAACCAGGTCCGGGCTACTTTTTGAATGCAACTCTGTTTGCTTTAAGGAGACCTCGTGACGCCACTTCATCCCCATCGCGCGTTCTGGCTGATCGCGGCGACCTACATGATGGTCCTGTTCGCGTCTGCGGCACCTTCGCCGTTGTACCCCGTCTACCAGGAACTCTGGGGGTTCTCCGCGCTCACGCTGACGCTTGTGTTCGCGGTGTATGTGGTGACCATGCTGCTGAGCCTCCTCACGGTCGGGTCTCTTTCCGATCATGTCGGCCGTCGGCCAGTCCTCGCCGTCGCGCTCGTCCTGCTCATTGCGAGCATGGTGCTGTTCGTCGTCGCCCAGGACGTCGGCACCCTGCTGGCCGCACGTGCCCTACAAGGCCTCGCCACCGGGGCGGCGATGGGCACCTTGACCGCGACCACGGTCGATCTGCAGCCCTCGGCCCGTACCGGATCGACGATCGTCGGCGCAGCCCCGGCGATCGGCCTGGCGAGCGGCGTCGCCGTGGCCGGTGTGCTCGTCGAGTACGCACCCGCGCCCCGCGTCCTGATCTACGAGATCATTCTCGGCCTGTTCGCCGCACTGCTGATAGCCCTGCTCGTCGTCCCGGAGACCCGCGAGCGGGTCGGCTTCGATTCCCGACGCCACCTGGCGGGCACGCTCGCACCGCAGGTGCGCGTGCCCCGCGAGGTCCGCACGGTGTTCCTGGCCTCGGTCCCCGCGCTCGTCGCCACCTGGTCCCTCGGCGGCCTGTATCTCTCCCTCGGCTCGTCGGTGGTCTCCCGCGTGTTCGGCGTGGACAACCACGGCGCGGCGGGCGCCATCCTGTTCGTCTTCTTCGCCTGCGCGGCCGTCACGTCCCTGTTCGTCACCGATCGCTCGTCGACGGTCAAGGCGGCGTACGGATTTCCCGCACTCGCCGCCGGCGTGGTGATCTCACTGGCCGGGGTCCTCATCGAATCCCTGCCCCTCTACATCGTCGGTTCGATCGTGGCAGGCTCGGGCTGGGCCGCCACCTTCCTCTCCGCGATGGACAACATCACCGCCGCGACCCCGCCGGCCCAGCGCGGTCAGGTCTTCTCGTCGGTGTTCGTGGCGAGCTACCTCGCATTCAGCGTCCCGGCCGTGATCGCCGGAATCCTCGTCTCGCACATCGGGTTGCGCGACACCATCATCGGCTACGTCGGCTACGTCCTCGCGATGGTGATGGTCGCGGCGGCATTCGCGGTGACGGTGCGCCGCCGGGCGACCTCAGCAGCCGGTGATGCCGTCAAAGACTCTCCGTCGAAACCGGAACCGGCACACAAGGGCTGAGTCACCCCGGGCCCGGCGGGCGCCATCCGACCATCCGCGCGGCCAGCTCCGCGTAGAAGGCACCCATCTCCTCGGGCGACAGTGAACCCCCCTCGCGATACCAACGCGCGACATCGATTCCCATCGACAACATCGCGTTGGTGGTGGCGAGTGAATCGGCGACAGCGAAGTCGCCGTCGTCGATTCCGGCGTCGACGACTGCCCGCACTCGCCGGGTGATCTCGCGGCGCATGGCCATCACGGTGTCCAGGTGGTCGGGTGCGAGTGAGTTCAGCTCGTAATTCACCACCCGCCCGCCCACATGTTCGCGCGCGTGGTGCTCGGTGAACGCGTGGACGATCGCCCGCAACCGGTCGCCGGGGGACGCCGAAGGATCGTCGGCCTCGTCGATCGCCGCGAGGATGGCGCGGTGACCGGCATCGGAGATCTCGAACAGCAGCTCCTCTTTGGAGCGGAAGTGCACATAGACCGCCGCCGAACTCATCTGCGCGCCGTTGGCGATGTCCCGCGTGGTGGTGCCGTTGAAACCCTTCGCGGCGAACGCCTCGACGGCTGCACGCAGGAGCCGGGCCCGCGCGGCCATCGGCCGCGCCTGCTGCACCGGGTCGGCGGACGGGCCCACATTCATCCCTTCGGAACGGTCTCCAGGCGCCTGCGCGACGGCCGTGATTGACAGCATCCGGCCCGCGCGGCATAGTGCAACCTATCACTGAGCAAGCGCTTAGTCACCAGTGGTTCGGCTGGCTCGTCCAGCAGGACCGCGCACGACGGAGGCCCTCGTTCGAACGCCATCGCCCGGACGCCGTCGCCCGAGTACGGACACCTTCGACAGGAGTAGAGAAGAACCCATGCAGCTGACATTCAGTCCTGAAGAAGAGGCCTTCCGCGAGGAGTTGCGCAGCATCTTCGCCAAGGTCCCCGAAGACGTCCGCAAGCGGTGCGAAGAGGGCAAGCTCAACTACCCCGAGGATCTCGTCACCACCACCCGCATCCTCAACGAGCACGGCGTCGCCACCCCGAGCTGGCCCGTCGAGCACGGCGGCAAGGACTGGACCCCGATCCAGCACCACATCTACCGCGAGGAGATGAGCCTCGCGTTCGTCCCCGACATGCTCCCCTTCAACGTCGGCATGATCGGCCCGGTCATCGCGCAGTTCGGGTCCGACGAGCTGAAGGAACGCTTCCTCGCCAAGACCGCCAACCTCGACATCTGGTGGTGCCAGGGCTTCTCCGAGCCCGAGGCCGGATCCGATCTGGCGTCGCTCAAGACCCGCGCGGTCCGCGACGGCGACCACTACGTGATCAACGGTCAGAAGACCTGGACCACACTCGGCCAGTTCGCGGACTGGATCTTCTGCCTCGCGCGCACCAACCCGGACGTGAAGAAGCAGGCCGGCATCAGCATGTTCCTGTTCCCGATGGACACCCCGGGCGTCGAGATCCGCCCGATCCAGCTCATCGACGGCAGCTACGAGGTCAACGAGGTCTTCTTCAACGACGTCCGCGTCCCCGCGGAGAACATGGTCGGCGAGGAGAACAGCGGCTGGACGCAGGCCAAGTTCCTGCTCGGCAACGAGCGCAACGGCATCGCCCGGGTCGGTTACACCAAGGCCAAGCTCGCCCGCGCCAAGGAACTGGCCAAGCAGACGCGTACCGCCAAGGGCACCCTGCTCGACGATCCGCTGTTCGCGGCACGTCTGGCCGAGGTGGAGAACGAACTGCTCGCGCTCGAGCTCACCCAGCTGCGTGTCGCCGCGTCGTCGGCAGACGGCAAGCCGAACCCCGCGTCGTCGCTGCTCAAGCTGACCGGTAGCCAGCTGCAGCAGGCCGCGATGGAGCTGATCGCCGACATCGCCGGCCCCGACTCGCTTCCGGTGGCACAGCTCGACGCGTCGGCACCGAACGGCAGCGCCGAGGTGAGCGCCCCCGAGTGGGCCCAGCTTGCGGCCCCGACCTACCTCAACTACCGCAAGGTCACGATCTACGGCGGCTCGTCGGAAGTCCAGCGCCAGATCATCGACAAGGCCGTCCTGGGCCTCTGAGCCCCGGCCACGACTCTCTTCAGACCTTCACCAAAGGAACACCATGGATTTCGAGCTTTCCGAAGAGCAGGGGATGCTGCGCGACACCGTTCGCGAAGTCCTCACCAAGACCTACGACGTCGAGACACTGCGCAAGGTCACCGACACCGATCTCGGCTGGAGCGAGAAGGTGTGGAAGTCGCTGGCCGAGATCGGCATCCTCGGCCTGACCTTCCCGGAGAACGAGGGCGGCATGGATGCCGGCCCCGTCGAATTCACCAGTGTCATGACCGAACTCGGACGCGCACTGGCGCCCGAGCCCTACCTCGACTCGGTCCTCGTCCCCGGCTCGCTCCTCGGGCTCGCCGACGACGCGACTCGCACCGAGCTGCGCACCGCACTGGCCTCCGGCGAACTCCTGATGGCCTTCGCCCACACCGAGCCCGGTGACCGCTGGCCGGAGGCGCGGGTCGAGACGACCGCATCTGCCGACGGTGTCCTGAACGGCACCAAGAGCCTTGTCGGACATGGTGATTGCGCGGCCAAGCTGATCGTGTCGGCCCGCGACGACAACGGTGTCGGCCTCTACCTCGTCGACGCCGACGCCGAGGGCGTCACCCGCACGCCGTACCGGACGCACGATCGCCGACGCGGCGCGCAGTTCGAGTTCAACGACGTCAAGGCCACGCGGTTGGGCACCGGCGACGCGTCGCAGACCATCGCCGACGCCGAGGTGGGTGTCCAGACCGCGCTGTGCGCCGAGGCCGTCGGCGCGATGGAGCGCAGCCTGGATCTGACCGTCGAATACCTGAAGTCGCGCAAGCAGTTCGGCGTCACGCTGTCGGCCTTCCAGGCCCTCACCCACCGCGCCGCCGACATGTACGTCCAGCTCGAACTGGCGCGCAGCCTGAGCCTGTACGCGACGTCGGCGCTGGCCGACGGCATCGCCGATCCCATCATCGCGTCGCGGGCGAAGCTGCAGATCTGCCGGTCCGCGCGCCTGATCGGTCAGGAAGCGATCCAGATGCACGGCGGTATCGGCATGACCGCCGAGTACCCGATCGCCCACTACGTGAGCCGACTGACGGCGATCAGCCACACTCTCGGCGACGCGTCGGACCACGTGACCCGTCTCGCGGAGAACGTCGACAACTACGACATGCTCAGCGTCGGCTGACACCGCACCTTCCGGACACGCGCCGGAAGGGGTGCTGCCGGGCTGCGCCCCGGCTACTGTCCTTCAGCGAAGGTCCTTCTGCGCTTGTGGCGTACGAGGCTTTCGCTGAAGTCGTTGTCGGTAGTCGTCGTGAGGCGAGAGGAACCGGATGGAACTGCTGCGGGACAACCTGGCCGCGGGCGCGTCGTTCAGCCTGGTCGCAATCGCCTTGCTGGTCCTCGGATTCGCCGCACTCGACCTGGTGACGCCGGGCCGGCTGCGGCAGTTGGTGTGGATCGAGCACAACCGCAACGCGGTGCTGCTGACCACGTCGATGGTCATCGGTCTCGCGATCGTGCTGGTCTCGTCGGTCATCGACACTGAACTGCTGGAGTTGTGGCGCGCGCTGCTCTACACCGCGGCCTACTCGGTGCTCACCATCGCGGTGATGATGTGGTCGTTCGTACTGATCGACTGGCTCACTCCCGGGAAGCTGGGCACGCTGCTGTTCGACGGGTCGGCGCGTGACGACGCCGCTCCGGACGCCGGCCGACGGGCCGCCGACGAGCACCCCGCGGGCTGGATCACCGCTGCCGTGTTCGTGGCAGTGGGTGCAGTCATCGGCACGACCCTGCTGGTCTGAGTCGACGCGACGTCGCTGGTCCGCGCATTTTCCGGGTTGACTCGAGCACCGGAACATGCTTATTGACCCTCGGCCAACAAGCCCATAGGGTGAGCGACCATGACCGCAGCACTCATCGAGGAGTCCATCGACATCGCCGCCACGCCCGAACAGGTGTGGTCGGTGATCTCCGATCTGAAGCGCATGGGCGAGTGGAGCCCACAGTGCAAGAAGATGATCGTCCGCGGCGGCACCGTCGGGTTGGGGACCAAGACCATCAACATCAACCGCCGGGGGCCGCTGGTGTGGCCGACGACCGCCAAGGTCGTCCGCTTCACCCCCAACCAGGAACTCGGCTTCCGGGTCGCGGAGAACCACACCATCTGGAGCTACACCATCACCCCGAAGGACGCCGGCGTCACGGTCACCGAGCGCCGCGAGGTCAACGGATCGACCACCAAGGTGTCTTCGGTGCTCGTGGACAAGCTCTTCGGTGGGGCCGAGTCGTTCGAAGAGGAACTCAAGCTCGGGATGGCCGAGACCCTGGGCAAGATCAAACGCGCCGCCGAGACCAACTGACCCCTCCGCTCCCTGAGGTGCGAGGAGCGCAAGCGACGAGCCTCGAAGGGTCTCGCAAGCTCGCTCCTCACGCGATCATCGGTCAGGTCCCGCTGAGCTTGCCGATGAGCTCGGGGAGGTCGGCCACCGAGTCGATGATGTGGTCGGGGTAGGGCCCGAACTCGTCACGCTGCAGCGCATGCAGCGCCTCCTCGCGGAACTTGCCGGTGCGCACCAGCACCCCGATCAGGGCCGCGGCCTGGGCGCCGAGGACGTCGTTGTGCATGTCGTCGCCGACCATCACCACCTGGGTCGGCTCGAGGCCCAGGATCTCGGTGGCCGCCCGGAAACCGACCGGCGAGGGCTTGCCGATCGCCTTGATCTTTGCGCCCGAAGCCTTTTCGAGCCCCTCCAGGTACACCCCGGTGTCGATGCTCAGACCGCTCGCCGTCGACCAGGTCATCGAGCGGTGCATCGCGATCACCGGGACGCCGTCCAGGAGCATCTCCAGGACCTTCGACAGCGTCGCGTGCGTGAACACCGAACCGGCGCCGCCGAGCACCACCACCTCGGCCGACGAGGGGTCGTCGGTCAGCTCCACGCCGGTCATGTCCTCGGCGATCGGCCCCTCGTTGAGCACCCACACGCGCTTGCCCGGATAGGTGGCGGCGACGTGTTCGGCGGTCAGTTTGGCCGCCGAGAGGATCTCGTCGGCCCTCACCTCGAAACCGGACGAGTTCAGCGCCTCGGCGATCTCGCCGCGCGAACGGGACGTCGTGTTGGTCAAGAACATCCGTGGAACGCCCTGATCGGCGAGGTCGGCGATCGCCTCGACCGCACCCGGCAGCGCCTTCCACGAGGTGACCATCACCCCGTCGATGTCGAGCAGCAGACCCAGCGCCATGCGCACGAATGTAGTCCTCGGGCAGCTGGGTCGCAGGACTGGCCCGGCCACCTGCCGGGACGCGGTGGCGCCCGCGCCGGCACCTGGCATGCTGAGCCCATGCGTACCGTCGTAGAGCATCAGCGCGTCGTCGCGGCGTTGTTCGGCGCGCCCGAACAATCGAAGGCCGCAGTGCCCGAATCCCTGGGCCTGGCCACGTTCACCGACGTCGACGCCCCGCTCTCGCTGCCCGGCTTCGACAACTCCGCGATGGACGGATTCGCCGTGCGCGCCGCCGATCTCGCGGATGCGAGCCCCGACAACCCGGTCACGCTGCCGGTCGCCGCGGACATCCCCGCCGGCCGCACCGACGACCTCACGCTCGAACCGGGGACCGCGCACCGGATCATGACCGGCGCCCCGATGCCCGGGGGCGCCGACGCGGTGGTCCCCGTCGAACTGACCGACGCCGTGGTGGGCCCGGTGGCCGCGGCGGCGACCGTCACCTTCACCGCGGCGCCCGAGCGCGGCAGGCACATCCGGCGCGGGGGCTCCGACATCGAGTTCGGCACCCGGGCGCTGCCGGCCGGCACGGTGATCGGCGCGCCGCAGATCGGCTTGCTGGCCGCATTGGGCATCGCCGAGGTCGCCGTCGCCCGCCGATTGCGCGTGGTCGTGCTGTCCACCGGTTCCGAACTCGTCGAGCCCGGAAAGCCGTTGCGGCACGGGCAGATCTATGAGTCCAACGGCGCCATGCTCACCGCGGCGGTCATCGAGGCCGGCGCGGTCGGTCGTCATCTGCACTTCGTGCCCGACAACACCGCGGACTTCGCCGCGCGGCTCGACGGGGTCGCCGACGACGCCGATCTGATCATCACCTCGGGGGGCGTCAGCGCGGGCGCCTTCGAGGTGGTGAAGGACGCACTGTCGGCGACGGGGACCGTCGAGTTCGTGAAGGTGGCGATGCAGCCGGGTATGCCCCAGGGGTGCGGCCACTTCCCCTCGTCCCGCGGGGGCCGGGTACCGATCATCACCCTTCCGGGCAACCCCGTCAGTGCGCTCGTGTCCTTCGAGGTCTTCATCCGGCCGGCGTTGCGCGCCGCGATGGGACTGCCTGCCGACCGAGATCGGATCAGGGCACGTCTCTCCGCCGACATCCGCTCACCCCGCGGCAAACGACAGTTCCTGCGCGGCGTGCTCGCCGCGGCGAACGTCGACGGGACTGTCGGAGTCGCCCCGATCGGTCCGCCCGCATCCCATCACCTGCGCTACCTCGCCGAGGCCGACGCGCTGATCGACGTCCCTGCCGACGTCGAGGCAGTCGAGGCCGGATCGCTCGTGGACGTGCTGGTCCTGCGCTGACGACGAGGTCCGCGGGGGCGGCGCTCTAGAGTGGACGCCGATGCACCCGGCGATGCGGTGCGCACATGTACCCGGCCTGGACACAGGCCAGAGGAGGTTGATCGTGGCCCGACGTCCGCGTCCGGACGGCTCCGGTGACACCGGCCGTGTCGCCCATTTTCTCGATCTGGCCCGAGAGACCATCCCCCCGATCCACCCGGCGGGCGCGCCGTTCGTCGCCGCGCCGGCCGCCGTGGCCCTCCTGGGGCGTCGGCACCGCTGGATCGCGCGGCCCGCCGCGCTGACCGCCGGGGCGTGCGCGGCCTTCTTCCGGCATCCCAAGCGTGTCCCGCCCACCGAGCCCGGCGTGGTGGTCGCTCCCGCAGACGGGACCATCGCCCTCGTCGACGAAGCCGTTCCGCCCGCCGAATCCGGCCTGGGCACGCAGCCGCTGCCGCGGGTCTCGACCTTCCTCTCGATCTTCGACGTCCACGTGCAGCGCGTGCCGATCGCGGGCACGGTGACGACCGTGACGCACACGCCGGGCGCGTTCGTCTCCGCCGACCTGCCCGAAGCCAGCCGCGACAACGAGCGCACCACGATGACCATCCGCACCACGGCCGCAGGCGGCGCTCCCGGCCCCGAGCTGGCGGTCGTGCAGATCGCCGGTCTCATCGCCCGGCGCATCGTGTGTGAACCGAAGGTCGGGGACTCGCTGGCGATCGGCGACACCTATGGGCTGATCCGATTCGGGTCGCGTGTCGACGTCTACTTCCCGGCCGGTACCCGACCCCGCGTCTCGGTCGGGCAGCGTGCGGTCGGCGGCGAGACCCCGTTCGCGTACCTGGATCAGTGAACTCCGGCCCGGTGAACTCGACCGACATGACCTCCTCCGGCACGAATCCCGGGCGGCGACGCCCCGGATCACGCACCGCCCGCACCCCGACGGCGCGATCGGCCAGTCGACACGCGCAGGCGCATCCGGCTCCGCAGAAGGCGCCGGAGCGTCGGCGTCTACGACGCCAGGCACAGGCGAGCCGCATCGTCATCCCGTCGTCGCTGACGATCCTCGCGATCTGCGCGGGACTGACGGCGATGCGTTCGGCGATCAACGGCGACGTCGACACCGCGATGGCACTCCTGGTCGCAGCCGCGTTCCTCGACGGCATCGACGGCCGGGTCGCACGCCTGATGGGAGCGACCAGCCGGATCGGCGCCGAGATCGACTCACTGGCCGACGCGATCAACTTCGGCGTGGTCCCGGCGATGATCATCTACTTCCACTTCATCGACGGCCACGACCTCGGCTGGGTGCTCGCCCTGATCTACTGCTGCGCCATCGTGCTGCGGCTGGCGAGGTTCAACACCCTGCTCGACGACGATGACGCACCTGCCTATACGCGCGACTTCTTCGCCGGCGTCCCCGCTCCCGCCGCGGCGATCGCAGCGCTGCTGCCCATCGGTCTGGAGCAACAGTTCGGCGAGGGCTGGTGGACGTCGCTGCCGGCCGTCGGCGGATGGCTGATCCTGGTCGCCTTCTTGGCCGTGAGCCGCGTCCCGACCTCCTCGTTGAAGACCGCGTCGATCCCGCCCGGCGCCGTGGCCGGCCTGCTGGTGTTGGTCGCCGCGGCCGCGGCACTGCTGGTGACCTTCCCCTACGTGCTGATGATGATCGCGATCGCCGGGTATGTCCTGCACATCCCGTTCGCGTGGCGCGCGCGTCGCTGGGTCGCCTCCCGGCCCGAGCACTGGGAGGACAAACCGGCCGAACGTCGCGCCCAGCGCCGTGCCCTGCGCACGGCATCTCCTGGTGGCCGTCGACGCCGGCCGGTCATCAACTCGCTCGGTCGGCTGGGCCTGAACCGTCCGACCGGCCCCGGCGTCCCCGCGGCCCGCGCCACCGGCGAGACGACCGAAAGCGAGCCCGAATGAGCGCACCCGCCTCCCTGACGCTGACGGCGCGTCACAATCCCTCGGCGGCCGAGGCCCGGCGCGGCATCATCCGCGTCCACCCCGAGGTACTCACGGCTCTGGCGCTCCGGGAATGGGACGCGGTGTCGATCACCGGCGCCCGCGTGACGGCGGCCGTGGTGGCCGCGACCGAGGCATCCGCACCCACCGGCGTGGCCCTCCTCGACGAGATCGCCTTCTCCAATGCCGGTGTCCGCGAGAACTCGACGGTCGTGCTCGCACCGGTCGCGGTGCAGGGCGCGAGCCGGGTGGTGGTGAGCGGTTCGGCGTTGGCCACCCAGTCGATCACCGAGTCGACGCTGCGCCGTGCACTGCTGGGAAAGGTCCTGTCCGTCGGTGACGCGGTCTCGCTGCTCCCCCGCGACCTCGGTCCCGAACTCGCCGCCACCGAGGCCACCCGTGCGCTGGCGCGGTCGGTCGGGATCACCTGGACCACCGAGTTGCTGACCGTCACCGCGACCGAGCCCGGCCCACCGGCGGACGGGCAGGTCTCCGCGCCCGTGAGCGTGCAGACCAACACCGCCGTGCTGTGGTCGACGAGGGCGGGCGAGGTGGCGCCGCTCGGCGACCGCACCGGGCCGGGTTCGCCCCGGATCCCCGGCGCCCTCGGCATGGTGTCGGAGACCGAGTCGCGTCGGCCGGTCGTCGCGCCCGCCCCTTTCCGCGAGCCCGCCCGGGAGCCCGACGTGCCGGTCCGGCCGGTGTCGGAGCTGGTCGGCGTCGATTCCCAGATCACCAAGCTGACCGAATGGCTGACGATCACCCTCGACGAGCCCGACGTGCTGCGCACCCTGGGCGCGACGCCGCGTCTCGGCGTCCTGGTGACCGGCCCGGCGGGCGGCGGCAAGGCGACACTCGTGCGGTCGGTGTGCGCGTCGCGCACGCTGGTGACGGTCGACGGCCCGACGGCCGGCGCGACCCAGGCCGAAGCACGCCTGCGGACCGTCGCCGAGGCGGTCGCCCGCGCCCGGTCCGCGGGCGGGGTCCTGTTGATCACCGATGTCGACGCACTGCTGCCCGCCGAACCCGAGCCGGTCGCCGCCCTGATCCTCGACGAATTGCGCTCGGGCATCTCCGATGGTCGGATCGTGCTCGTCGCGACGACCGCCGAACCGGTACGCCTCGACGCCCGGTTGCGCGACCCGTCGCTCTGCGATCGCGAACTCGTCATCGGGCTACCCGACGCCGCGACCCGTGCGCGGTTGCTGTCGGCGATCCTGTCGAACGTCCCGACCGACGGCGACCTCGATCTCACGTCGGTCGCGTCACGCACCCCGGGATTCGTCGCCGGCGATCTCGCCGCCCTTGCCCGGGAGGCCGCGCTCCGCGCCGCGACACGTGCGAGCGCCGAGAAGTCCGCGCCGTCCCTGCGCACCGAGGACCTCGTCGGCGCCCTCGACGTCATCCGTCCGGTGTCCCGCTCGGACTCCCCCGAGGTCGCACTGGGCTCGATCACGCTGGCCGACGTCGGCGACATGGTGGAGACGAAACAGGCCTTGACCGAGGCGGTCCTGTGGCCGCTGCAACACCCCGACACCTTTGCCCGGCTCGGCGTCGACCCGCCGCGCGGGGTTCTGCTGTTCGGTCCGCCGGGCTGCGGCAAGACTTTCGTCGTCCGCGCGCTCGCGGCGTCGGGCCAGCTGTCGGTGCACACGGTCAAGGGCGCCGAACTGATGGACAAATGGGTCGGGTCGTCGGAGAAGGCGGTGCGGGACCTGTTCGCGCGAGCCCGCGAATCGGCACCCTCGCTGATCTTCCTCGACGAGGTCGACGCACTGGCCCCGCGCCGTGGCCAGTCCACCGATTCCGGTGTCGGCGACCGCGTGGTCGCCGCATTGCTCACCGAGCTCGACGGCGTCGAACCGCTCCAGGATGTCGTCGTGCTCGGCGCGACGAACCGTCCCGACCTCATCGATCCGGCTCTCCTCCGGCCCGGTCGGCTCGAACGACTCGTCTTCGTGCCGCCGCCGGACGCCGACGCGCGCGGGGACATCCTGCGCGCCACCGGGCGAGACGTCCCGCTCGACGGAGTCGACCTCGACGAGCTGGCCGCCGACCTCGAGGGGTATTCGGCGGCGGACTGCTCGGCGTTGCTGCGCGAGGCCGCGCTGTCGGCGATGCGCCGCGACATCGACGCCGCCTCGGTGACCGTGGCCGACGTCGACGAGGCCCGCCGGCGGGTGCGACCGTCTCTCGACCCCGCGCAGGTGGCGGACCTGAAGGCCTACGCGCAGCGTCGTCTCGACTGACCCCGCCGCGAGCATCGACCGTGCGGGCTTTTCCGTCGACTGGGCAGGGGATTCCGTCGACTGGGCGCTGAATTCCGTCGACTGTGCGCTGGTGAGTCCCGGAACACACTCGGAATAACCTTCGATAGTTGCTGGTTACAACAATCACGCTTTATAGTTGCAGCAATCAACCAATCCGGTACGCCGTCGCGCGTCCCGGTTCGCTGCCCGCCCCGGCTCCGGTCGCCGCGGGCAGCATTCTTTCTCGGAGGTTTGTTTTATGAGTGCACCCGCTTCCGCGGTGGCGCCGGCCGAAGACGTGCCGATGACTCATCGTCAGAAGATCAACGCCCTCGTCGGCCTCTTGCTCGGCATGTTCGTCGCGTTCCTGTCGTCGACCGTGGTGTCCAACGCCCTGCCCACGATCATCACCGACCTGCACGGCAGCCAGGATCAATACACCTGGGTCGTCGTCGCCACTCTGCTCGCATCGACCGCAACGACGCCCATCTGGGGCAAGTTCGCCGACCTCGTGAGCAAGAAGCTACTGGTCCAGGGCGCGCTGTTCCTCTTCACACTCGGTTCCGTCCTCGCCGGACTGTCCACGTCGGTCGAGATGCTGATCGGCTTCCGCGTCGTCCAGGGCTTGGGCCTCGGCGGTCTGCAGGCCCTGGTGGTCATCGTCGTCGCGACGATGTTCAGCCCGCGCGAACGCGGCCGGTACCAGGGACCGATGGCCGCGGTGATGTCCGTCGCAACCGTCGCCGGGCCCCTGATCGGCGGCGTCATCGTCGACACCAGCTGGCTCGGCTGGCGCTGGACGTTCTACGTCTGTGTCCCCCTTGCCGTCATCGCTCTCCTCGTCATCCAGCGCACACTGAACGTCCCGGTTGTCCGCAAGAAGGTCAGCATCGACTACCTCGGCGCGGTGCTCATCGCCTCGGGCGTCAGCACCCTGCTCGTCTGGGTGACGCTGGCAGGTAAGAATTTCGACTGGGCATCGCTGACCTCGTACGGACTGGTGGCACTCGGAGTCGCCCTGCTCGCCGCGGCCGTCTTCGTCGAGTCGAGGGTGTCGAGCCCCATCATCCCGCTGCACATCTTCCGCGACCGCACGACGACCCTGGCGACTCTCGCCAGCGTTGGCGTCGGTGTCGCTTTGTTCGGCGGCGCGGTGTTCCTCGGGCAGTACTTCCAGATCGCGCGCGGTTACTCACCCACCGCGGCCGGCCTGCTGACTCTGCCGATGGTCATCGGTTCGATGCTCTCGGCGACCGTGTCGGGCAACCTGATCACCCGGTACGGCCGGTGGAAGCGATTCCTCGTGGCGGGTGCCGCGATGATGACGATCGGCTTCGGCCTGCTCGCGACGATCGATGCGCACACGAACATGGTCCTGGTCGGTGCATTCCTGTTCATCCTGGGCTGCGGCATGGGCATGACCATGCAGAACCTCGTTCTCGCGGTGCAGAACAACGTCAGCCCCGACAACCTCGGCGCGGCGACCTCGACGGTCACCTTCTTCCGCTCGCTCGGCGGAGCCGCGGGTGTCTCGGTGCTCGGCGCGATCCTGTCCAACCACGTCACCGACCTCATCGCGAAGGGCCTCGGGGCCATGGGCATCGGGTCCGGACAGACCGGTGGCGGGGCTGCCGGCCTGGCCACTCTGAACGAACTGCCGGCTCCGATCGCAGCCATCGTCCGCGGCGCGTACGGCGACGGCACGGCCCGGATCTTCTTGGTCGCAGCGGCCATGGCGGCCCTGAGCTTCATCGCCATCACGCTCATCAAGGAAGTCGCCCTCAAGACGATGAGCAGCGATGAGGAACGCCGCGCGCAGGAGGCTGCCGCCGCCGACGTGGCCGTACCCGCAACCGTGGCACCGTCCGCGGTCGGTCTCGTCGCGGACGACGCCTCCGCCGTCGGGACGCGGACGGGCGACGCCACCCGCGCGCGATGAACACCATCGCCGTCGGGGTGGACCTGAGTCCCGAATCCGAGGCGGCCGCCCGTTGGGCGGCCGCCTCGGCCCGCGTCGGGGACCGTCTGGTGCTGATCCACGGATTCGCGGCCACCGCAGCGCTGCAACCTCTCGGTGAGTTCGACCTCGACTTCGACGTCGCCGCGACGCGCCGGGCAGCCGTCGCCCACGTGTCCTCGATGGCCACCCGCCTGGCCGCCCAGCATGCCGGTCTGCGCATCGACACCATCGTCGAGCACGACTTCGCGATCCCGCTCCTCACGCGGGTGTCGGACCGGGTCGACCTGATGGTCCTGGGACACCATCGGCCCGGACTGATCGAACGTCTCACCACCGGGAGCATCAGTTCCGCGCTCTCGGCGCGGTCGCACTGCCCGGTCGTGACCGTCCCGTACGGCAACCTCGCCACCGGTGGTCCGGTCGTCGCGGCGATCGACGTCGATGCCCCCTCCGATCTCGCGCTGTCGGCCGCGTTCGAGTACGCCGATGTCACGGGGTGCCCGGTGGCGGTCGTGTGCGCGATATCGGACGCGGCGCCGCCCGCCCAGATCGAATCCGTGTACGCACGCGCCGACGCGCTGCTCGCACCGTGGCGCCGACGCTTCCCCGACTGTGACACGACACTGCAGCTGGTCAACGGCAACCCGTCCCGCGCGGTCAGCGAGGCGGTTCCGCAGGCCTCGTTGCTCGTCGTCACCCGCCCGCGCGCGGGAAGCACCTTCGCGGCCTGGGCGGGTTCGGTGGCCCGCGCCGCGCAACATCACACGCGATGCCCGATAGCGATCGTGGATCACAGCCGGACATCTTGATGGCCGGCCTCGGTGCGAGGAGACCATCGAAACGGCTCGCCCACATGGACATCCACCGCGCCTGAAACTACTCTTGTTAGGTCCGTTCAGGCAGCGTCGAGAGGTGGGACATGGCACGGCCGTCCAAGCCGTTGATCAGTCGCAAGGCAGCCGTGATGGCGTCCATCGACATCATCGACTCCGAGGGACTCGACGCGTTCAGCCTGCCGCGGCTCGCGAAGCATCTCGGGGTCCGGGCACCGTCGCTCTATCATCACTTCGACGACAAGAACGAGATCCTCACCGAGGTCGCGCGCTACATCGCCGGCACCGCGGTCCGACGACCGCGGATGAACCCCGGACCCGACTGGCCGGAGTTCTTCGTCGCCCTGGCGCTGAACTTCCGACAGTCGATCCTGCGCCACCGCAACGCGGCCCCGGTCCTGCTGCAACATCTCCCGCGTGATCTGTTCACCTCGACCTACGAGGACACCGCCCAGTTCCTGCTCGACTCCGGCGTCCCAGTGGACCTGCACGTCCGTATCCTCGACGGCATGGAGACCCTCTCGATCGGCGCGGTCCTGATGGAAGCGATGCGGCCACCGCGCCCCAAGTCGGCGATCTTCCCGAATGTCTCCGCGGAGTCGCAACCCCTTCTGGCGCAGGCGTTGTCGAGCAACGACCTCACCCAGCGTCAGCTCTTCGAGGCGATCGTTCGCAGCTTCCTGCACGGGATCATCCGTGACCACGACCTGCCGGCACCGGATGTGGAGGCCGCCGCCGCGGGATGACCACAACGGGGGGCGCCACGAAACCCCGCCCCTCGACGGCCCCCGCTCCACAGTCACCGGCCGACAGTCATAGATCGACGGTCACAGGTCGAGCACCAGTCTCGGTGTGCGACTACGGGATACACACACCATCATGCAGTCGTTCGCGGCCTGCTCGTCCTCGGACAGCACCGAGTCGCGATGGTCCGGCACGCCCTCGAGAACGCCCTGCTCGCAGGTGCCGCAAGTGCCCTCGCGGCACGAGAAGTCGACGTCCACGCCATCCTCGAGCAACGCGTCGAGCACCGACTCGCCGGCGGACACGGTCACCGTCCGCCCACTGCGCCCCAACACGACCTCGAACGCCTCATCTGTCGAATCACTACCGGCCACAACGGTCTTGGGCGCGAATCGCTCCACGTGGAGTTCGATGTCCGACCGGGTGGCGCACGCCGCCTCGATGGCCGCGAGAAGAGGTTCGGGACCACAGCAGTACACCGCCGTTCCCGGCGGCACCTCGGCGATCGCGGATCCGAGGTCGAGCAAGCCGTACTCATCCTGGGGCCGGAGACGGACATGATCCGGATGCTGTTGCGCGAGCGTCTCGGCGAAGGCCATCCCGGATGCTGTCCGGCCGCCGAACAGCAGAGTCCATTCCACACCCCGGGCGTCGACCTCGGCGATCATCGGTGCGAGTGGGGTGATCCCGATCCCGCCGGCGACGAAGAGATACGAATCCGCCTCCACGAGTGGGAAGTTGTTGCGCGGCCCCTTGACCGCGACCAGATCCCCCACCGTCAGTTCGTCGTGCACGCGCGCCGATCCACCCCGGCCGGCGGGCTCACGCAGAACGGCGACCCGCAGTCGGTCCCGGTCGGTCACGTCGCCGCACAGCGAATACTGACGGATCAGATCGTCGCCCAGAATGAGGTCGAGGTGCGCACCGGGTTCCCAGGAGGGCAGCGGGTTCCCGTCGGGATCGACCAGCGTGAGCGACACGACCCCCTCGGCCTCCACCTGTTTCGCGGCGACCCGTAGCTTGGCATCGCCGGGGAACTCGGTGGCTGTCAGGCCCTCACTCATTCGGATTTCCCATCCTCACAACGGCTGTCGCCCGGCGCGGACGGCGCTCATCGGAACGCCGGCGGCGGGCTCGTACTGGTTCCGACCTGATAGCAGGAGTGGACGTCCTCTTGCTCGAAGGCGAGCAGACGGCACATCCGCACCGCACCGGCATCGTCGGGATCGATCCGCAACTGGGAGACCTGGATTCCCGAATCACGCTGCCGGACCAGCGCTGCGGTCAGCAGCGTCGTCCCGAGTCCGAGACCGCGTGCCTTCTCCGACAGGACGAGCGCGTGGACGGGCGCGGTCCGCAGTTCGAGATGCATACGGTGTTCGGTGGTGTACCAGACGAATCCGAGGACGTCACCGCTCTCATCCCGCGCTTCGATGACGGTCCCGCCACCACGACGGAGGTCGGCGGACACACGGTCGTGGTGCCGTTCGGGCAGCTGCGCGGCCGACACGACCCGGCCGATCTCGGGATCGTCGGCCGCGAGGTCGCGCGGCTCGGCGAGAGCGACCCGGTCCGGTACCCCGGTCTCGTCGAGAGGGAGTGCGAACGGACCGGCCAGGTGTCGAGCAAGGGTCCACTGCCTGCTCACCGCGGGAATCCCGAATCGCCTTGTCAGCCTGCCCGATGCCGGATGGGTGGCATAGGCCCAACACCGAAGCGCGTTGGCGCCGGTGTGTTCCCACCCGTCAGCCCGGGTCACGTCCAGGCCGATCTCCTCCACCAGCAGTGTCGTGATCCCGCGTGAACGGTAGTCCGGGTGGACGACGTAGGACACCGTGCCCACTCCGTCGGCGTCGACCGACAGATGAAGGTAGGCCACGATGACCATCGGGACATCCTCGAGCGGGCTGAGGTCGCGGCGGGCCTTGATCGGCAGGTGCGCGACGGTTCCAGCGTTTCCACCGGTCCCGCGCACGGTGTCGGCGTCGATCGACGAGAACCCCGCTTCCTCGTCGTATTCCGCGGCGTCGGAGACGAGTTGGAGGACCTCGTCGAGCTCCGCGCCGGTCAGTTCGGGACGCCAGTCGTAGGTGATCATCGCTGTGCATTCCCGTCCGTGGGCTGGAGGACACCATCGGCGACGAGCGCGCCGAGTTCGGCCTCGTCGAGTCCGAGTACCTCGATGGCGATCTCGCGTGTGTCGGCACCCGGGGCCGGCGCCGGACGCAGTGGCGCGTCCGGGATCGAGGTGAATCTGGCGACCCGCACCGCCGTGGGCAGCGGCCCGGAGAGCAGCGGATGCTCGAGCTGCGAGTAGGCGTTCCGTTCGAGAAGATGTGGGTCGGTGAGCAACTCGGGCAAGCGGAGCATCGCGCCTGCGGGCACGCCGGCTTCCTGAAGGGCGGTCATCGCCTCGGTGGGTGTCCGGTCGGCGAGCCAGCCGGTCAGCGCCTTGTCGGCCTCGGTGCGGTTGTCGATCCGCGCGTCGACGGTCCGGAACCGCGGGTCGTCGGCCAGATCCTCACTGCCGATCACGCGTGCCAGGCTCCGCCATTCGCTGTCATCGCGGACCGTGACAGCAATCCATTCGTCGTCTCCGGCACAGGGATAGACGCCGGCCGGCGAGGCGAATGGATCGCTGTTGCCGACGGCCGACACCGATCCCGCGGCCAGGGACTCGCGTGCGAGCTGGCTGCCGAGGGCGACGAGGGCCGTGTCGGCCTGCGCGATCTCGATGTCGGCGCCCTGGCCGCGCGAGGTTCTCGCGATCAGCGCGGCGAGAACGGTCACCGCGCTCACCTGCCCACCGATGTGGTCGGGGTACACGGTGGAACCGTCACTCAGGCCGGTGTCGTCATCGGAGTAGCGCCAGAGGGCCGAGACCCCGCAGGCGGCACGGACAAGAGGTCCGTAACCGAGCCTGGTGTTCCACGGTCCGACACTCCCGAAAGCGCTTCCCTCGGAGACGATGATCCGCGGATTGACCTGTCGGAGTTCGTCGTAACCGATTCCCATCGCGTCGAGGGTCCCGGGTTTGAAGTTCGCGAGCACCACATCGGCGTCGGACGCCAGCTTCCGGAACAGATCCTTGCCCGCATCCGTCCGCAGATTCAGTCCGAGCGATCGACGGTTGCGATGACCCCATGCCACCGACGGGGACAGGGAGTTCGGTCGCTTCGACTGGCGCAGACCGTCGGGGAACTCGCGGTTCTCGACCTTGATCACGTCCGCACCGTGGTCGGCGAACTGCCTGCCGAGTTCGGCCCCGAACACCACGACGCCGAGGTCGAGCACGCGCAGCCCGGCGAACGGGTGTGACCCCGGCTCTCCCAGGTCGTCCGCGCGACGCCAGGCCTCGGCGTTCGTCGACCAGGTGTACTCGTCGGCACCCGCGTCCGCGACCGGAGCCCGATGCCGGAATCCCGCCCGGTGTCCGCCGATCGACGCATAGCCGGAGGGGATCCGCGCATCGACACCGGGTGCGATCTCGGCGTCGATGAGAGTCCCTGCGGCGCTGAAGTGTTCGTTGTCGAGGACTTCGCCGATGCGCAGGACCCCGCCGATCGGGATACCGCGCGCGGCGCCTTCGGCGACGAGCTCGTCGCGGGTGTGGGCGGCGAACATCTCCTCGATCAGCGGGTGCAGCCGGTCGGCGGCGGCGAATCGCGCGGGGATCGTGTCGTACACGGGGTCGGCGAACTCCTCGGGTTCACCCAGCCAGGCGAACATGGCGCGCCACTGGCGTTTGGCGAGCAGACAGATTCGCACCTGCCCGTCCGCGCAGCGCAGGACGGGGTAGAAGTTGGCCGCGTCGGGCCGGTCCCGCGGGAAGTCGTCGCGCCGTCCGGCCGCCGCCGAACCCTGGACGCCGAACCCGGGATCGAATCCGTGCACCACCGCCT
The DNA here is from genome assembly GCF_057770005.1 of Gordonia sp. G4. NCBI lineage: Bacteria > Bacillati > Actinomycetota > Actinomycetes > Mycobacteriales > Gordoniaceae > Gordonia > Gordonia sp. G4. Next base: position 2,283,131 of record NZ_CM173442.1, on the reverse strand, counting down.
CGAAGGCGGAGATGTCGACGAGTTGTCCGCCGCCGGTGCGGATGCGATCGTAGAACGCCAGAAGTGCCGACCACGCGGCGTGCACGCCCACCGACTGCTCGACGAGACCGGCCGGCGGCAGGAGCGGATCGCGACCGGGTTCGCCCGACCGCGACAGCACACCGCTCATCGCGTAGATCACCGACTCAGTGGCCGCCCAGTCGCGGTAGGGTCCGGTCAGTCCGAACCCGCTCACCGTGACCACGACGAGCGCGGGATTCTCCTCGCGGAGATCCGCGGGCTCGATCCCGCTCCCGGCGGACATGGTCTCGACGAGTATGTCGGCGCCGCCGACCAACTCGCGGAATCGGGATCGCCCGGCCTCGGAGTCGAGGTCGAGGATCACGAGGTTCTTGTTCGCGTTGTTGAGCGCGAACGGGATGCTGATCCCCGCCTCGACCGGTTCCGCGTGACGCGAACGCGAACCGCCCGGCCGTTCGACGCGGACCACCTCGGCACCGAGGTCGGCGAGAAAACGGCCGCACGATTCACCGAGGCCGTCGGTCACGTCGACGACCCGCACACCTGTGAGAGGCAGACCGTTCATGTCACTCCTGTCGAAAGTATTTGTGCCGCAGCAGAGGGCTGTGTCTTCTGCGGCCGAGTTCAGCGCGTACCGAAGTACACCGATTTGGTGGACACATACGGCGTCAGGCCCTCGGGGCCGAGTTCCCTGCCGAGTCCCGACGCCTTGACGCCGCCGAAGGGCGCCGCGAGATCGAGTGCGTAGTAGTTGACTCCGACCGTCCCGGTGCTGATCCGGTCCGCGATCGCCAGCCCGCGGGATTCATCCGTCGTCCAGACCGTCCCGCCGAGCCCGTACACGGAGTCGTTGGCGATGCGGACGGCATCGTCCTCGTCGGTGTACTCGGTGACGGTGAGGACCGGACCGAAGATCTCCTCCTGTGCGATCGACGCGGAGTTGTCCACGTCGGCGAAGACCGTCGGCTCGACGAACCAACCCTGTGGCTGACCGCCGGGGACGCCGCCGCCGGTGGTGATGCGGTATCCGGCTGCGCGCCCCGCCTCCACATGACCGAGCACCCGGTCGCGCTGCGCGGCGCTGACGAGCGGTCCGATGGCGGTCGACTTGTCGAGCGGGTCCCCCACCGGCAGGGCCCGGACCGTCTCGGTGACGGCGTCAACGACCTCGGCATACCGCGAGCGCGGTGCGAGAATCCGGGTGCTCGCGTGGCAGGTCTGGCCGTTGTTGACCAGCGAGACGTCGAGCAGGTGCCGGCTGAACTCGTCGAGATCGGCGTCCTCGGCCACGATGGCCGCGGATTTGCCGCCGAGCTCGAGCGTCACCGGGCGCAGCAGAGCACCGCAGACCTCGCCGATGGCCCGCCCCGCGGCCGTCGAACCCGTGAACGCCACCTTGTCGACGCCGGGATGCCGGACCAGGTAGGCACCCGCTTCGCGTTCGGCCGGAACGACATTCAGCACCCCGTCAGGGACACCCGCTTCCAGTGCCGCGTCGGCGAAGACGAAGGCATCCAGTGCGGTCTCCGGTGCGGGTTTGAGCACGATCGTGCAACCCGCCGCGAGGGCCGGCGCGATCTTCATCGCCGCCAGCGGCTGAGGGTAGTTCCAGGGGGTGATGGCCGCGACGACACCGACCGGTTCACGCCGGACAACGGTGCGTCCACCGAAGGCGCTCGGGCGCACGTCATCGGTGTCGGTGGCGCGGATCAGGTTCGCGTAATACGTGAGCATCGCCGCCGGGCCGTATCCGTTGACCGACTTCGACAACGCGATGGGCATGCCGTTCTCCCGGCTGACCAGCTGGGCGGTGTCGCGCCCGCGTGCGGTCAGAGCGGCGGCGAATCGGTCGAGGACATCGGCCCGCTCCCCCGGACCCATCGAACGCCATGGTCCCGACAGCGCCGACCGCGCCGCGGCGACCGCGCGATCGATGTCGGCCGGGCCGGCCAGCGTGCTTCTGCCCAGCGGCTTCTCGGTGGCCGCCTCGATGACGTCGTACCCCCTGCCCGACTCTGTCGGTGTCCACTGTCCACCGATGAACAGAGCGTCTCGCTCCAACATGACTTCTCCCGATCAGATGTGGTGACGGAGGTGGTGCCTATCGCCGCTAGACGGTGTCGGCGTGGCCGAACAGCACCGAGCTCACGAGCGGCGCCATCGGCCCTCCGATGAACAACGACGTCCGCGCCTCGGCGACCTGGTTGGTGGACGTGCCCCGGATCTGCCGGACGGCCTCGACCGCCAGATTCAGTCCGTTGATGAACGAGTCCGCGAGATTGCCCCCGCTGGTGTTCACCGGCAACTTCCCGTGTGGGGCGGTCAGATTGTCGACCGTCATCACGGTGCCGGCCGCCTCGCCGGGTGGGCACAACCGGTGATCGATCAGCGCGGCGACCGCCGGACCACTGAAGTTCTCGTACACCTGGACCACGTCGACGTCGTCGGGTCCGAGGCCCGCCGCCGCCCAGAGACGTTCGGCGACACCGGGTTTCCCGTTGTTCGCCGGACCGAAACCGGCCGTCGAATACTGTGCGTCGTTGTCGACCCGTTCGCAGAAGCCGCCCGGCGCTCCTTGCGCACCGGCCAGCACGAACGCCGGGTCACGACGGAGATCCCGTGCACGGTCGGCGCCGACGAGGACCAGCGCGACGGCACCGTCGCTCTCCCGCGAGCAGTCGTAGAGATGGAAGGGCTCGGCGATGAGCCGCGAGGACTCGTAGGTCTCCTCGTCCAGCGGCTTGCCGTGGCCCTGCGCAGTCGGGTTCTGCTGCGCGTGCTGATACGCGGCCAGCACCAGCGAACGCATCGCCGAGCGGGGCACACCGTCGTGCTCCAGCATGCGCTGGGTGCGCATGGCGCAGATCTGGGCCGGCGACCCCACACCGTGTGCGAGGAAGTGAGATCCGTAGTGGTACTTGGCGTATCCGAGGCGCCCGGTGTCGGCCTGCGACATCGCGCGGTACACGACGACGCACTGCGCCTGACCCGACGCGATGGCGACGGCCGCGTTGGTGATCGCGGCCGCCACACTTCCGCCGCCGCCACCCCACATCATGTTCGACCAGCGCAGCTCGTCGATCATCAGCGCCGCGCCGAGGATCGGCCCGTCATTGGAACCGCCTGCGTACGAAACGAATCCGTCGATCTCCCGGGGTGAGACTCCCGCGTCGGTGCAGGCGTCGAGGATCGCCCGGATCGTCATCTGCTGTTCGGTGAACGGCGACTGACCGCGCTTGTAGTGCGCCTCGGAGACACCGACGACTGCGGCGCCACCACGGATTCCGTTGCTCATCTACGCCCTCCGTCGCTCGACTCGGCCCGTTGCCACCGGAGAAGCGGCCACGGTTCACCGTCGCGTTCCTCGAAGACCCCGACGACGCGATCGCCGATGTGTGGGGTGCGTTCGGGATCGTCGGTCAGCAGGCCGAGGACGCGCCGAGCACCCGCGTTGTCCAGTTCGACGAGCACGCTGACATACGGCAGCCGGTCGGACAGTTCCTGGATGTAGGGATACCAGCTTCGGCTCCAACTGTAGATCGTGCCGACGGGTTCGACTGCCTCCCAGCCTATGTCGAGCGAGTGGCAGTTGCCGCACACCGACTGGGGGCTCCAGATCCAGGTCGAGCAGCTGCGGCAGCGCTGGAGGCGCAACTCGCGCTCGGTCAGCCCGTCCCAGTACGGCTGGTCCAACCCGTCCGCGGCGGGCCCCCAGGGAACGTCGACGACGGTCATCGCACCGACTCGGGTGCGAAGTTCTCCAGGGCTCCGGCGAGCCATTCGCCGTCCCGACGCTCCCAGATCGAGCGCAGGCCGATCTCGCGCCCCTCCGTGGTGTAGACGGTCTCCCCGATCATGCGGTCGCCGTCGGCCCGGACGCCGACGATCCGGTGCCCGTCCACCGCGCCGCGCGGGACGTCGACGCCGTCGAAGACCGCCGGGATGTTCTCCTGGATCATCTCGGCCACCGCGGCTTTCATGTCCCCGTCGACCACATGGCCGACGTGCCGCTCGTAGCGCGCCCGGAAGTCATCCAGTTCGCTCATCGTGTCTCTCCTCCCCGCCGGATCACTGTCCGTCGTCATCGCCATAAACCTTACGGCTTTAGTTATATGTCGTCAATCGAGATGCGGGGAGCCGTCGGCGGCGATGCGCACGCGTCGCCCCTGCGCCTCGGTGCTCGCGAGTTCATCCAGGTCACCGGTGTCGGTGACCACCGCCAGGGTGCGACCGCCACCGGGAACGCGACCGGCGACGAACGCCCGCTCGGGGACTCCGGTGCGGTCATAAGCGACGGTCCAGGTCTCGAGTTCGGCGACACCCTCGTGGGAATCGACCACCTCGACCGGCCGCTCGGCGCCTGCCCATACCCGATGCACCGCTTCGGTGACGTCGTGCCGACGGAAGCCGGCGGCGGGCGGCTCGGTCGAGTACACGCCGAAGGCGTGTTTGGTCAGGTACCCGCTGTTCGCGGTCACCATGCCGAAGGTGCCGGGCGATCGGCGCAGCCGAGTGGCCACCGTCGCGATCGCGTGCGTGCTGTAGTTGTTCCACGGACCGCCTGCGAAGGTGAGCCCACCGGTGCACGTCAGCGGACGACCGGGATCATCTGTCGGAACCCCGATCTCGGCAGCGGCGACCTGGACGGCCGAGGGGAAGCACGAGTAGATGTCGAGGTGCTCGATGTCGCCGATTTCGACCTCCGCGAGTTCGAGCGCCCGGGCGGCGCCGATCCGGATCGGCGCCGAACCGTCGAGCGCGGGACGCGCCGCGACCGCGTCGGTGTCCTTGGACTCCGTCCCGCTGTGCGGGAAGACCCAGGACGAGGTCGGCACCCCCAGGCGCTGCGCGGTCTCGACGGAGCACATCAGCAACGCCGCACCCTGATCGACCATGTTGTTGGAGTTCAGCAACTTCGGGTAAGGAGAAGCGATCAGACGGTTGGCGTCGGTCGGGGTCACGATCTCCTCCGCCGCGTAGTTCCGCTGTGTCCACGCGTGCGGATTGCCGGCGGCCACCTCGCTGAACGACGACCACAGCTCGCCGAGCACCTTCTCGTGGTCCGCGATGCTCCTGCCGGCCCCGATGCGCAGAGCCTGCTCGAACAGCGGGTAGACAAAGGACGGCCGGTCCAGCCCGATCCGCCGCTCGCTCTCGGCCTCCATGGGTACATCCGGGACGATGATCGGCGCGGACGGGGTCGAGTCGTCCTGTCGCGTCCATTCCGGCCGTTCCCCTCTGGCGCGGAGTTTCATCCGCGTACGCCAGGCCTCGCCACCGCCGATGAGGACCACATCGGCGCGGCCCGCGGCGATGTCTTCGGCAGCGCCGTTGACCAGCACCTGTGGCGTACTCCCACCGTTCCCGGTGTATCCGGTGTGCCGTGGATGTGCGCCGATCCGTTCGGCCACCAGGGCACCGGGGTCGCGATAGCGCCACGAGAGCAGGCCGACCACGCGGACGGAGTCGATCAGTTCCAGGAGGCGCATCGCCCCCGCTTCGGCAGCCGCCTCGCGCGCCGCACGTGCGATCAGGTCGACCGGCTCGACGCCGCCGTCGCGAGCGGTGATCTGTCCACCACCGACGAGGACGGGCGTGCGGGGATCGATGGTCATCAGGGGCCTGCCTCCAGTTCGACGAGACGGCGGGCGACCGTCACGTCAAATCTAACTTCAATAGATTACCGGCCGCAATCCACCCCTCGTGGATTGCGGCCGGATGGCGTCAGACGCGCGGGAGCACCTCGGTGGGTGCGTCCTGCCAGACCCGATCGTCTCGTCGGCGGCTCGCGACGTCGGCGGCGTGCGCACGGTTCTCACCGCGGATCTGGTCTTCTTGTTCCTGGCTGCGCCGGATCGCCTCCTGGGCACTCGGCGGCAGGTCGGGCAGCATCGCGTGTACGCGTTCGCGGTGACGGGCGATCGCCTTGCGTTCGGGCATACCGGGATTGGGCTGCACCTGCGGGATGATCTCGGTGAAGTCCTCCTTGGTACCACCACCGGAGATACCCGCGGCCTGCATCGCCTCTTCCTGCTTCTGGACCGCCTCGTCCTTCTCCTCGGACATACCGATCGGACCGAACCGATCACCGGAGAGGAACTGCTTGACCACCGGCTGCTCCGAGGTCAGCAACTGCTCACGCGGACCGAACATCACCAACTCCTTACGGAACAACATGCCGATGTTGTCCGGAATCGTCCGCGCGATGTTGATGTTGTGCGTCACGATCAAAATCGTCGCATCGATCTGCGCATTGATGTCGATCAACAACTGGCTGATATAGGCCGTACGCACCGGATCCAGACCCGAGTCCGGCTCATCACACAAAATGATCTGCGGATCCAGCACCAACGCCCGCGCCAGACCGGCACGCTTACGCATACCGCCGGAGATCTCACCGGGAAGCTTGTCCTCGGCACCGGTCAGACCGACCAAGTCGATCTTCTCCATCACGATGTCGCGGACCTCGTTCTCCTTCTTCTTCGTGTGCTCACGAAGCGGGAACGCGATGTTGTCGAACAAACTCATCGACCCGAACAGCGCACCATCCTGGAACAACACACCGAACAGCTTGCGGATCTCATAGAGCTCCTTGGCCGAACACTGCGTGATGTCGGTGCCATCGATGATCACCGACCCCTGCTCGGGATGCAGCAAACCGATCAACGTCTTCAAAAACACCGACTTACCGGTACCCGAAGGACCCAGCAGCGCCGAAACCTCCCCCTCCGGCAGGGTCAGCGACACATCACGCCAAATGTTCTGCGAACCGAACGACTTCGTGAGCCCCTCGACACTGACCTCAACACCCATTGTCTTCCTCCAGATCTCGTCGTCAGTTGCCCGGGACCGGCGGGTCGGCGGGTGCGGGTTGCCCGGCGGGCGGATTCCCGGGGATCGACGGTTCGCCGCCGGGAGCTTCATTTCCCGGGGTCTCGGCATCCAGATTCGATCCCGTGCTGCTGATCGCGGTGATCAGCCAGTTCTGGCTCTTGTCGAGAGTCACCCGGTAGGTCGCGGTGGACTCGATTCCCGACGGGGCCTGGACGTTCTTCGTCTGCACGTTGACGAAAGCGACGACCTGGTACGTGTTGCCGTCGACCGATTCGACCTTGGCCGCGATCGGCTGCGCCGTCGAGGACCACTGCAGCGGGCGCAGCAGCTGTTCCATCTGGGTCGACGCACGCCGAAGTCGTTCCGAGAGTTCGGGGGACGTGCCCTTGGTGAGCAGTGTCCGCCACTCGTCGGGGTTCTCGAAGCTCATGTCGGCGGCGCCGGTGGCGTAGTCCAAGGCGACCTTCTCGGCCGCAGCGTTGTCGGCCGCGGTCGCCTCCAATCGACCGACCTCGTCCGACGCGCTCTTCCACTGCCAACCCAACAGCGCCACTGCAGCGATGACGAGCACCGCGACGGCACCGATCACGATGGATCTCAACGACACCGACCGGCCGGCAGGCTTCTTGTCCGGCGTGCGCTCGCTGCGCTCCGCCGCGGTCGAGCCGGTGTCCTCGCCGACGGCCTTCTCGGTAGTCCCCGAGTCTGCCGGCGTCGTGCTCTCGTTCTTGTCGGCCTCGGTCTTGTCGGCCTCGGTGTCCGTGTCGGAAGTGATGGTCTTCGTCATCGCCGATCTCCTGTCGATCTCTGCTGGTTGGCTTGTGCCGGAACGTTTGTCACGCCCGCTGGGAGAATCCCGCTCGCTCTTGCGGGGTCGGTCACCGTCACCCCCCTGCCGGGATGCGGATCTCCACTGCCCCGGAATCGGTCGCGTTGATCACGTTGTCCAGTACCCTGCCGACGTCGACGGTCCGCAGCGCTGCCGCACCCGACCGGGTGGCGGGTAACAGGTTGTCACCGATGATCTTGAGGTCCGCACCGCTGTCGTCGAGGAACTTCTGCAAGGCCGCGACGAGTGGCGTCGCCCCCTGGGTGATACCCGTGTACATCGGCCCACTCCAGTCGATGGCGTCCTTGACGCCCGATTCCAGTTCGGCGAAGCCGATTCCGAAGCCGGCCAGGTGCGGCGTTGTCGCGCGCATCAGTCCCGGGATCGCCTCCGAGCGCATGAGCAGCGGCTGCATCGTGGCCAGCAACGTGGTCAGTTCGTCAGCACGAGCCGTGAACTCGGCTGTCAGCAGACGTCCCACCTTGTTGAGGTCCTCGATGACCTCGATCCCGTCCGGCAGTCCCATGTCGAGTTCGGCGAACACCCGCTGGACCTTGTCCGGATCGGTTTGTCCGAGTACTTCGGTGACCTGTTCGGAGAGGTCCTTGAAAGTGGCCGCGTTGGAGACGTTCTCGCCCTCGATGTAGGCGTTGTCGGCCAGGTAGGGGCCGCCGGACGTCGTCGGCATCACCGCGACATAGGCCTCCCCGAGCGCCGAGAGATTGTCGACGCGGAAGTTGCTCTCGACGGGGATGTTCTCGGTCTCGTCGTAGTTCCAGGTGATCTCGGCGCCGCGCGAGGACTGCGAGATCTCGGTGACATGCCCGACCTCGATGCCGCGCAACAGAACTCGGGAACCCACCAGGATCCCGTTCGTATCCGGCACCGTGATGGTCGCGTGTCGGGCCGATGGCGAGTTCACGTGCAGTCCGACACTGAGTATGTAGGCGATCGACAGCCCCGCGATGGCCAGCATGGCCACCACCGAGACCCTGGTCTTGGTGATCATCGGATCGCTCCCAACATGCGCAGCAGCATCTTCGCGTCGCCCAGCAGTTCCTTCTTGCCGGCCGCCTGCACCGAGGGGGCCTGCACCGAGGCGATGTCGACCGACGGCCTCTTCGCGAACGGGATGAGCGTGTCCTCCAGGAACTTCGCCATCGCCGTCCCGGTCGCGGGCGCCTGGTCCCACATCCCACGACCGGCCTCGGCGGCATCGGCCGTCGAGTTCAGCAGCGGTACGAGGAACAGGCCGCCGGTGAACACCGACCCCACCGAGGGCAGGAGGGTGCTGATGTGGCGAACCAGCGAGTAGGACACCGTCTTCCAATAGTGCTCGGCCTGCTCGGAGAACACGTTCTCGATCTCGTTCCGGCTGTCGGAGAAGGACCCGGCGACGGCGTTCAGGCTGTTCAGTGTGCGGTCCAGTTGCCCGGTGTTGCGCGAGAGATCGTCGAGGTCCTTCGACACCGTGCTCGCGATCTTGCGCACGTCCTTGACCGGCGGCATCGTGCGGTTCAGCGTCGCCATGGTGTCCTGGACCTTCTGGATGCTGCCGCCGTTGATGAAGTACGCGAGGACAGCGATGGTGTCCTCGAGAGGCGGCGGCGATATCGTACGGTCGCTCGGGATGACGCTGCCGTCGCGCAGCAGCTCACCACCGCCTCCCGCCGGCGGTTGCAATGCCAGGTAGGTGTCGCCGAGCGGCGTGTTCTGCCGGATGATCGCCGAGGAATCCGCGGGGACCGGGCGGTCGTCGGTCAGTCCGACCACCACGTCGACGCCATCGTCGGTGGTCTCGGTGGATTGCACCCGGCCGACCTGGATGCCGTTCATCATGACGTCGGCCCCGTCCGGCAAATTGAGCACACTCGCGAACTGGAGTGTCACCTGATAGTCCAGCGGCACACTGCTCTTCACCGACGGCAGCCGGTTGGGACTCAGCGCCGAACAGCCGGTGAGCCCGACCACGAGTGCGAGCATCGCGGCCAGACCGAGCACGGTTCGTCTACCGATCATTTCTGGAGACCTGCCTTCTGCAACAGGATGGACAGTGCGTTGACAGGTGCCGACTTGCCGCCCCCGACGTCGATCTTCGGCGCCACATAAGGCACCGAGAGCGCGCCCGAGACCGACTCCTGTTCGCGCATGGCGGCGGCGACCGACGGTGTCATGGCCACGAGTTGCCCGAGTTCGGGAGCCCGCTGTGCGCCGTAGGCGATGATGTCCTCCACCGGTCCGTGGAGCAGCGGCCACAGGATGTCCTCGCCGTAATTGCGCTGGATGTCGTACATCAGCGCGATCGTCCAACCGATCCCTCGGCAGAACCTCGCGACGTCGTAGAACAGGGTCGTACCGAGCTGGGTGACCGAGGGCATCTGGTTCATGATCGACATGATCTGATCCCAGTTCTTCACGGCGTCGTCGGTCAGCGGTGCCATGTCCCTGATGGACGAACCGATGTCAGCGACGAATGCGTCGGGATTCTGCGCCGCGCGGGCCGCGTTCTCGAACATCCGTGCCGCCTGCGGGCCGGTCCCGGCAAAAGCTCGGTCGGCGCCGTCGAGAGCCGTCTCGAGGTCGTCGCCACCGTTGTCGGACAGCGATTTCAGGAAGTCCGATGCCGACGCGGCGACCTCGGAGATGCTCTTGGGGGTGAACGAGTTCTCCACGCCCACGCACGTACCCTCCTCGAGGGCCGGTCCACCGGTGTAGTTGCCCACCAGCTCCAGACTCCGGTCGGCCAGCAGCGACTTGGATCTGGTCACCGCCTTGACGTCTGCTGGGTACGTGCGACCGGGATCGAGGGCGAAGGTGACCCGTACATGGTCACCTCGGCTCTCTATCCGATCGATGGTTCCGACCCGGATGCCCATCTGTGTCACCGGGTTTCCCTCGTACAGACCGATCGTGTCCGCGATGTCGACGCAGAACCCGTCACCGCCGGGCGCGCTGTCGTCGACGCCGGTGGCGCCTGCCGACGTCAATCCGATCGTGGTGATCACGCCGAGCAACACCACCACGGTCCCCAGCGAAATGGCGAGCCGACGGCGTTGTCCCCCGCCCCCTGAGGAGCGAGCTCGCGAGCGTCTCGAAGGGGCTCTCATCAGCAGTTCCTTCCGGGGATGGGGATGCACACGTTCTCGGTCCACAGGGTGCCGCCCCCGACCTGCCGCATGCCTTCGGGTGTTATCCACTGCGCCAGCTTCTTCCGCGTCGCCACCAGACCGTCGATGGCCGGCCCGAGTTGTTGTTGCAGGCGGATGATCGTGTCTTTCATCTGGTTCACGTGAGTGGAGACCAGTTCGCTGTGGTTGAGGTAGAACCGCATGAACGGGGCCAGCTTCATGAGGACGTTCGCGAACAGTTTGTAGGCGTAGTTGAAGCCCGCGGAGTTCACGTGGTAGGTGCTCACGACCATGTCGATCTTGCGGATCAGCTCGAAGACGAACTCCCGGTTGCCGTTGAACGTCTGCAGGTATTCGGAGGCGAGAGCGGCGATCTGGTGAACCTGGCCGCGCTGTCGGTCGAACACTGAGGTCACCGACTCGAGCCCGTTCACGATCGAACGCAGCGAGGTGTCGTTTCCGTCCAGGGCGCCGGCGACCTGATCCAGGTTCGCATTGACCTCGGTGGTGTCGACCGTGTCGGTCGTGCTGGGCACGGCTTGGATCACGTCACCGATCGAGTACGGCACCGTCACCCGGCCGGCCGGGATCGGGGACTTCAGTTCGTCGCGACCGAGCGGGATCATGGTGATCGCGTATCCGCCCACCGGCGTGAGCATCCGGACCTCCATCTTTGTCTGGTCACCCACGAAGGTCTCTTCGTCTATCCGTGCGGTGACCTTCACCCGGTCGGGTTGGAGGGCCACCTCGGAGACCTTGCCGATGCTGATGCCCGCGACGCGAATGTCCTGACCGGTCTCGATCGCCGACGCATCGGTGACCTCGAAGGTGATCGTCTTCTGGCCCGGTGGGCGCAGGTAGATGATCGCAAGGGTGCCGAGGAGGGCCACCACCACCACGAGCACGACCACGCCGAGTACGCCGTCGTTCGACGTGAACCTGCGAATCCCTGTCTGGTTCATCGATTGCACAGGACCACCTCGCTGCCGGTCATCAGGATTCGGACGTCGGACGGGATGTGTGCGCGTCCGTTGGCGCACTGCTTGCTGAACGATGCATGGGTGTCGATGCCGCGCAGTCCGGCGAGTGCGTTCGGCATCAGCTGGAAGGACTTCAACGCTTCTTGCACGGACGAGAAGGTGGTCTTCAGGAACACGTCGACGTCGAATTCCTCGTTGACACCGAGCGCCACCAGGAGCCTCTCGATCGGTTCGAACAGTGCGGGGCCGGCGCTCGCGGTCACCGCGAATTCGTCCAGCACGGTCATGGCATTGCTGATGGGTAGATCGACAGCCTCCAGGAAGCCCATGACCTGCGGTGACCGGCCGCCCATCGTGTCGGCGATACGGGCCAGATTCGACGTCAGCGTCGAGATGAGCTGCTGACGGTTCTCGGCGAACCTCGCCAGCTTCTGCGTGCTCTCCAGCATCGGCCCGAGTCCACTGCCGTCACCCTGGAGCAGAGCGATGGCGTTCTCACTGAACTGGTTGACCTCGTCGGCGTTCATCGTCGTCAGCACCGGCTGGAGACCGTTGAACAGCGATGTGATGTCGAAGGACGGGACGGTCTGCGCTGTTGTCGCATGGCTCACCATGCGCCCCGTCGTCTCACCGGGCTGCAGGTCCAGATACCGCACGCCGGTGAGATTCTGGTACTTGATCGCCAGGGTCGAGGTCGACGTCAGTTTCTGACTGTCATCCATGGTGAACTCGACGCTTGCGTAGGGCTTTCCGTCGTCATCGCGTTCGAGGTCCACCGAGATGATCTTGCCGATCCGCTTCCCGCGGAATCGGACGTCGCCGTTGTCGTGGAGACCCGATGCGTCGGTGAAGTCGGCACGGTAGGTGACCACACTGGCATCCACCGGATTGCGCATGGCGTTCACGACGAGCACGAACAGCATGACCGTCACCGCTGCGACCACCGCGACCTTGGCACCGGCGACAACTGTGCTGCGAGATGCCATCTCAGTTACCTCCTGCACGTGGGCCGGCTGCACGCATCTTCTCCAGCGGACCCGAGACTGCGGGGACACTGTCGAGCAGGAGGCGCAGTTGCAGCGTCTTGCTCGCGTCGTCGCCTCTGAAACTGTTGCGCAACTGTTCGATTGCCTTTCGTGTCTTCGCCATCGACGCGCCGCCGCCGATCATCTGCGGCACCGGGTCGATCAGGTACTTGAAGGACGTGACCAGGGGCGTCAGATCCGTCGCATGCGACGCGAGGAGCGTTCCGGCCGCGCCGAACAACCCACCGGAGGCCACGTTCAGTGATCGGTTCATCAGGTCGTGATAGGCCTCGTCGACGCCGCGCGACCCGTCCGGCATCTTGTTGAAGACGCTCTCGGTGATCGCGTAGAGACTCTTCATGGCCTCCCGGTTGAATCCCGGGAACGCCTCGGCGAGGTCGTTCATCTCGCGCAGCAGCGTGCTGGGCATGTGCCGCTGGGTTCGGGCCACCTTGTCCGTGAAGATGATCGCGGTCTCGATCAGCGGCGAGAGACCGTCGGCGTACCGCATCACCTCGTCGAGGCTGTCGATCATGTCCCGCGTCAGGGTCCCGTCCACGACGATCGAACTCCGCTCGATCATGGTCGACATCGTGAAGTCTGGCGCCGCGGAACGGCGGACGGTCTGCCCGTCGGAGAGTTGCGCCCCGCCCGGCATCGCGATCAGGTTCACCGCGGTGACGCCGAAGTAGTTCTGCGGCCGGTAGTCGACCTCGAACGAATCGGTGAGGCTCTCCGCGGCCTGGGCATCGAGCACCACATCGACGTGTACGACGTCGGGATCGGTGGAGTCGATGGCCGTGACTTCACCGACCTCCGCGCCGCGCAACAGAATTCGGCTTCCGGTGTCCACGCCGGGTCCGAGGGCGGGCAACACGAGGTGCAGGTCGGTGCCCTTGGGCGCGGTGGCCCGGGGGTACACCACAGCGAACACCGTGACGATGACCACGAGCACCGCGACCGCGGCGATGCCGGCGTACACGAGAGTCCGGGTCTGGCCTCGAGCATCCCCGCGGATGAAGTCCTGACTGCTGTAAGACGACACATCAACCCCTGAACGGAAGGACCGGATTGAGGCCCCAGATGGCCACGGTCATGAGGAAATTGAGAACAACGATGGCAACGAGACTCGCGCGGATCGCCCGTCCGGACGCAGCCCCGACACCCGCCGGTCCACCGGAGGCGAAATACCCGTAGTAGCAGTGGATGATGGTGATGACCGCGCAGAAGATGAGTGCCTTGGCGACCGACGCCAACAAGTCGGGTATCGACACGAACTGGGCGAAGTAGTGGTCGTAGGTCCCCTCGGGTTGTTCGTGGAAGAGCTTCACGATCAGCCCACCTGTCAGGAAGCTGACGACCAGGGCCATGAGATAGCTGGGCAAGACCACGAGCATCCCGCCGATCAGCCGGGTCCCGACGACGAACGGGATGGCGCGCAGACCCATGGTCTCGGTGGCGTCGATCTCCTCGGAGATCCGCATGGCGCCGATCTCGGCGGTCATGCGGCAGCCCGCCTGAGCCGCGAACCCGATACCGGTGATGATCGGCGCGACGACACGGATGTTGCCGAACGAGTTGATGATCCCGGTGAGGGCGCCGAAGCCGAGCAGGTCGAACGCCATGAAGGCCATGATCGCCACGACCGACCCGACGGCGATCCCGAGGAAGAACATCAGGCTGACCACGCCACCGTCGACGATGATCGAACCGCTACCCCATGCCATGTCGTTCATGGTCTTCATCGTCTGCTTGCGGTAGTGCCGGATCGTCGTGGGCAGCAAGGCGAATGTCTTGCCCACGAACAGGACGATCTGGCCGAAGGTCGCGAACGCGGCGGTGAATCGATCGCTCACCGATCTGCCGACACGGGCCACGATGCTCGGTCGTGAGAGGGCTTCTGTCGTCATCGCGTCACGCCAATCGGGCCGGGAAGAACATGGCCTGCAGCTGACTGACCGCCATGTTCGTCATGAAGATGCACAGGACACTGAGGACAACCGAGGCGTTGACCGCGTTGGCGACACCCTTCGGGCCACCCTTCGCCTCCAGTCCCCGCAAGCTGGCGATCACCACGACGATGAACGCGAACAGGACCGACTTGAGCACGGAGAACATCAAGTCCGTCGGAGTCGCGAAGGTTCCGAAGGACTGCCAGAAGCTGGCCGGGACCACGTCGTTCACATTGGCCGAGATCGCCAGTCCGGCAGCGACACCCGACGCGATGATCATGACGCACAAGGCCGGGGCGATGGCGAGCATCGCCAGGAATCGGGGCACGATGAGCCGCTGGACCGGATTGACGCCGATGACCCGCATCGCCTCGATCTCCTCCCGGATGGACCGCGCGCCGAGGTCCGAGGCGATCGCCGATGCCGCGGCGCCGCTCATCAGGAGGCCGGCCGCCATGGGCGCGCCCTGGTTCACGACACCCAGGCCGGAGGCTGCTCCGGCGAGCGAGTTCGCGCCGACCTGGTCCATGACGCCACCGACCTGGACCGAGACCTCCGCGCCGATCGGGACCGCCATGAGCAGGGCCGGGAGTGCGGTGACCTTGAACAGCTTCCACATCTGATCGATCACCTCGGCGCCGGCCAGACGCATCGAGATCGCGTCGGTGATCGCGAAGCGGATCATCTCCATCGCCAGTCGCGCCGAGCGACCGATGGTCGCCAGACTGCGGGTGATCCGGTCGATCGCGCCGCCGCCCACCTTGCGGAGGGCCTCGGCCGATCTGATTCCCGGACTGCGCTCCCCCAGAGCACTGACAGTCATTTGGATCCTCTCGAATTCTCGCGGATACCGCGTCCGCCTCGGTTTTCTGCGCCACGACCGGCCGCCACCTGCCGGGCCGCGCGACGCTCGCGGTGCGCGCCACCGGGCTGAGGCGCGCGTGACATGTGGCCTAAAGCCTTTAGCTCAACTACTGTGATCCCCGCCACTTGCGATCGTTAAGAGGCTAGCAGACATAAGACGTATCTCGTCAAGTGTCAGCAGCTCTGCCATTCCGACCAACCCCGCCGACGCCCACGACCCGGCTTCGGCGTCGGACATACGACCAGTTCAGACCCCATGCGCAACCCAGACCCCCCGGAATCCGCACAGGAGCCGTGCCGGGCACGGCACCTGTGCGGACACACGGACAAATCCTCGCGTTCGCCCGCGGTCGATCACGCGATACCTAATCCTTGTAGTTCATCAGCCCATCAATCGCCGGAGGACCTTCTCCATGGAGCGTCCGTACGGCGGATAGGTGGCGGCGAGGTCCGGGCGGGCGGGTTTGCTCAGGACCGACTTCCGGTGACTGAATGTGTCGAACCCGTTCCTGCCGTGGTAGTTCCCCATACCCGATGCGCCGACTCCGCCGAACGGCAATTCCGGCACCAGCAGCTGATACAGCAGGTGGTTGACCACGACCGAACCGGACGACGTCTGCTCGACCACGAACTCCTCGACCGCCTTCGACTCGGTGAAGAGATAGAGCGCAAGGGGTTTGGGTCGCGCGTTGACGAACGCGGCCGCGGCGGCGACGTCGGGGACCGAGACGAGCGGCAGGATCGGACCGAAGATCTCTTCCTGCATCAGCTCCGAGCCGAGATCGGGGTCGGTGACCAGCGCCGGCTTGATGGTTCGCTTGGCATCGTCGATCTCGCCGCCGTACTGCTCACCACCGTGCGTGCCGAGAACGCGCCGCAGTCGGTCGACGTGACGCTGATTGACGATGCGGGTGGTGTCGTAGGCGGCGCGCAGCGGCAGCTCCTCGAGCAACCGCCCGACCAGCGCCGGCCGCACCGACTCCTCGACGAGGACATAGTCCGGGGCGGTGCACGTCTGGCCGGCGTTCACCGACTTCGCCCAGGCGATTCGACGCGCGGCGACGTCGAGGTCCGCATCCGCCGCGACGATCACGGGGCTCTTCCCGCCCAGCTCCAGCGTGACCGGGGTCAGATGGCGGGCACTCGCCTCCATGACAGCCCGGCCGACCGAGGTCGAGCCGGTGAAGAACGTGTGATCGAAGGGCTGAGCGGCGAGCGAGGCACTGACCTCCGCGTCACCGAGCACGACCGAAACGGCCTCGGTGTCCAGGTACCGCGGCAGCTGCTCGGACAGCAGCCGTGCGGTGGCGGCCGAGAGTTCGGACGGCTTGACCACCGCAGCGTTACCGGCGGCGAGCGCACTCACCAACGGGTGCAGGGTCAGCAGAAGGGGGAAGTTCCAGGCGCCGAGGATGAGCGCGACACCCTTCGGCTCCGAGACCACCCATGCCTTGCCCGGCGCGGTCGCCGCACTCATCCGGACCTTCTCGGGCTTCATCCAACGACCCAGATGCGCGAGGGTGTGCCGGATCTCGTGGCGGACCGGCGCGACGTCGGCCATGAAGGTCGCCATGTGCCCGCGCCCGAGATCGGCTTCGATCGCGGCCGCGATCGCCGGTTCGCACTCGTCGATGAACCGCAGCAGTCCCTCGAGCTGCGCGACCCGCCACGACAGCGGCCTCGTCCGACCGCTGTCGAATGCCCTGCGCGCCAGCGCCAGAGCCGCACCCGGCTCACTGCGCGCCTCGCTCGTCGATATCTCGGTAACGCTCATCGGTGATCGTCGCTTTCTACGTGCTTCGAGGACCTGGCCCTCAGCTGGATGTGCGGTGAGCGTACATAGTGTTCAGACGTGATGTCAATCACTCGGGCGGGCCCGAGTGGGACGATTGTCCCGTCCAGCATACAAATTGTCTGGATGCAACGTCTGGATTATGGTGACACGCATGATCGACTGGACCGTCACCTCGCACACCGAGACCCTCGAGACCGCGACGGGCGACGGGGTCGCTCGCCTGACGATGTCGCGGCCCGCCTCGCTCAACGCATTCGACGACGCGCTCCAGCGGGACTTCCTCGACGCCGTCGTCGCGGCCGCGGAGGACGACGCGGTGCGGTGTGTCCTGATCACCGGGCGAGGTCGCGCATTCTCCGCGGGCGCCGATCTCGCGCTCGATGAGATCGGTCCGCACGTCCGGTTGGCGCCGCGCACCGAGCGCGAGCTCACCCGGTTCTATAACCCGATCGTCCGCCGGCTGCGCGAGATGCCGAAACCCGTCATAGCAGCCGTGAACGGCGCGGCCGCGGGGGTCGGTTGCGCCGTGGCGGTCGCGTGCGACCACGTCGTCGGCGCACGGTCGTCGTCCTTCGCCCTGGCGTTCTCGAAAGTGGGACTGACCCTCGACGGCGGGGCATCACTCCTCGTCGGGGCTCGAGTCGGGTTCGGCCGCGCATCCCGGATGGCCCTGCTCGCAGAGCGAATCGACGCCGACACCGCGCTGGCATGGGGTTTGATCGACGCGGTGGTCGATGACGACGATCTGTCCGGCCACACCGAGGCCCTCGCCCGAGAACTCGCATCCGGGCCCACCGACGCCTACGCCGCGACCAAGGCCAGCCTGAACGTCGCATTCCTCCACCGCCTCGAGGATTCGTTCGAGTCGGAGATCGCAGGACAGACCGCACTGGTGGACGGAGACCATTTCCGCTCCGCGATCACGCGATTCGCATCGCGTCCGAGATCCTGAGCGCGCCCGCGCATCAGACTCTGCCGAGGTTCGGCGGCTTCGGACGATGTCAGCGGGTTCGGCTGTATCTCAACGGGTTCCGTAGATGGCCGCGTACATGAACCTGGCCACCATGTCGGTGACCGCGTCGATGTCGGTGAGATGCGCCTCGCCGGCCAGTGATCCCGCGATCGTGCGCTCGATGGTCCACAGGAGTGTGGCGGTGTACTCGCGTGCGGGAGGGCCGTCCGGCGCCAGTCCTCGTTCGCGATCGGTGAGAATGATCGACTCCAGAGTCGTCTCCATGGCATTCATCGCCGCGAGGTACTCGGCGCGCAGTTCGGGCAGGCGCGGCCATTCGTGGACGGCGTTCTTGATGACGGCGCCCGCGTAACCGTCGAGGTGCAGCCACTGCCCGACCTGCTCGAGGAGGGCAGACGGGTCCTGACGGTCGACGTCGGCGACCGCGGTCAACGCCGAGACGATGTCCTTGGCCGCCTCCCGGAACAGCACGACGAAGGCGTCTTCCTTGCTGCGGAAGTAGAAGTAGAACGACGCCCGAGAGGTGTTGGAGTGCTTCAGGATCTTGGCGACAGACAATTGCGCGAGCGTCTCGGTCAGCAGCAGTTCCCGCATGGCCTGGAGGATGTTCTGCGCCGTCTCGGTCTCGGCCGGCGCATCCTGGGCGGCAGGCAACAGCTCTCGCGCGGTGTCGACCGGACGTCCCGCCTTCTTCCGCTTCGCCCGGTGTGCCGTTCGGCCGCCGTAGATGGCCGCTTCGTTGATCGCACTCAGAGACGTGGTGACGCTCGCCGCGGCGGGGAGCCGGTCGTCCAGCCCACGCGTGCTGACGTAGAAGGCCCGTTCGGAACCGCCGACCAGCATCGCGGCGAGCATGTCGGCGGGGGCGCCATCCGGCGCACGACCCTCCGCTCGGAGGAACTTGATCTGTTCGGCGACCGCCGAGACGAACTGCTCGAACATCCGCTGCCAGGCAGCGGCGACCGCGGGCTTGCTGTGCATGTGCTCGATGACCGCACAGATGACCGCGCCGTGCCGCGACCACATCTCGAGCGTGTGCTCGAGACTCGAACCCATGCTGCGAGCCCGGTCTCGTCCGGGATCGGTGGACCATGGCGCGTCGTTCCCGTACGACTCGTCGAACACCTGTCCCAGAAGCGCCACCAGCACGTCGTACTTGTTGGCAAAGTAGTGATAGAAGTTGGCCCGGGAGAGTCCGGCCGTCTCCAGGATCTGCGCGACGGTCAGATCCTGGAGAGACGTGGAGGTCAGAAGCTCCTCCGTGGCCTTGAACACCGCGAGTTCCGCCGGGGAGCTTCCGTCGTAGTCACGGGGGCGCCGTCGCACGAAGGAACTCGAAGTCATCTCGCCATCATACTCGATGTCCGGACATGACGTCTGTCGCCACTCGGCGTCATCCGACCGGGGCCTGGACAGATCGGACCCCGCTCAGCAGCGCCGCGTCGAATTCGTCCGGACACTCCAGCATCGGATAGTGCCCGACATCGAACTCGACGAGAGTGCTGCCGAGCCGCTCACGCACCCATCGCGCACCGCGAACCGACAACGCGGGGTCCGCCGTACCGATGATCTGCGTGACCGGCACCGTGAGATCGTCCAGCAGACGCGTCTGCTCGGTGCACATGAGCGTTCGAAGCGCCGCGCGGCCGGCCCAGCTCGGTGTCTGCAGCGAGATGCGGTGCAACCAGTCGAGGACATGCCGGTCCGGCGAGCCCTTGAACGGGTCGCCGACGGCACGGCGCCGCAACGTGACCCGATCGGCGTGCTCCGCCGCGAGCAGGCTCTCGAGGGGGCCTTCCGGGGGTACGCCGAAGGGGAAGTCCTCGAACCGGGCCGCCGCGACTCCGTTGGTGGCCACCAGAACCAGGGAACGCGCCAGATCGGGACGTTCGCACGCCAGGCGAAGGGCGACCATTCCGCCGAGCGACCAGCCCACCAAAGCAGCGGGGCCGAGCCCGCACTGCTCGATGACCTCGGCGGCGTCGTGGGCGAGAGAGTCGATGTCGTAACCGTCCAGCGGAGCGTCCGAGTGTCCGTGGCCACGCAGATCCATGGCGACGGCCCGATGGCCGCTCTCGGCGAGCACTCGTATCTGCCGGTCCCACACCTCGCCGCTGAGAGACCAGCCGTGGATGAGCAGGACGCCTGGCCCGTCACCGAGTTCGCGCACACCGATCTCGACACCGTCACGCACTCGCACGTGTCGCAGTGTCATGAGACCGCGCCCATCGACTCGACGAGGCTCGTTCGGGTTGTCAACATGAAGTCATCTCCTGGTCGTGAACGGGCGCGGTCGCGCCCGGCAAGTGATCAGCACTGGGCTGTCTCCGTAAAGCACTGTCGCAGTGGCAGTGTGGGTCATCGATGAAAGGTCGCGACCTCGGACGTCGACTGACGACCGGTCCGGTAGGAGTTGACCGGCGCGTCGTCGTCGGGATAGCCGAACGAGATCCCGATGACCACATGCCGTCCGGGGTCGAGCCCGAGTTGCTCACGGATGACCGGCGCCTGCGCCGCCAGCGCCGCCTGCGGAATTGTCGCGATCCCCGCGGAGTGGGCCGCCAGGACGAAATTGCTCACGAACAGTCCACAGTCGACGGCGCCGTAGGGACCCAGCGCGGCCTCGGTCGTGACGATCGCGACGTGCGGCGCATCGAAGAAGTCGAAGTTGCGCAACATCTGTCGCGCCGACCCAGCCCGGTCGGACTTGTCGATCCCGAGGCTCGCATACAGCTGGAGTCCACTCTCGCGACGGCGCTCCTGATACACACCCTGATAGGACACCGGGAACTCGATGTCGGGATTCTGTGTCGGCCCTTCGGAAATGGCGGCCCGGAGGGCCTCCCGGAGACGGACGGTCGCCGCGCCACTCACGATGTCGACGTGCCAGGGCTGGGTGTTGCACCAGGACGGCGTCATCCGGGCCACGTCGAGCACCCGGTCGATCTCTTCCCGGGGCACGTCCTCCGACCGGAAAGCGCGACAGCTCCACCGCGACGACAACAGCTGACGCAACGTCTCATACGACGACGAATCCACGGACGACACCGACCCTTCGCCGGCCTGCGCGGACAACTGTGACATCTGAACTCCTCGATCCGTTGGGGCCGCCGCATCGACGGCGGCGAGGCCGACGGGCGACCATACAGGGAGTGTAGACATAGTGTTCAGTACGGTCTACCCTGTGCTGTAACGGCGATCACATGCGGTCGACGTTCCGAGTCGAATTCATAGGAGGCGCGATGACCATCACCGAGCCACATACGGAGAAGATGTCATTTCGTGGCGACCTCGACGTGCCGCCCGGGTTGCCCCGCGGCATCGATCTGGGACGAATTGCCAACAAGGACAGAGCAATCGCGATGTACGGGCGTGATCTGGTCGAGAAGCTGACCGATCACGCCCTCCTCGCCGACGACTATGCCTACGCGGCGATGCTCGATTTCAAGGACAAGTCGAACAATTCGACCTGGCGCACGTTCGACCAGGCGCTCGACCACGGGATCGACGCCATCGACGACCCCAGTCCGGGTCTCGTCGCGCTCTTCGATCAACTCGACCACATCCCCGAATGGGTGGATTTCGATCAGCTCTACCGGGGCGCGGTCGCGTTCTGGCGGGCCGGGCCCATCGTCCCGCCCGTCCTCGCCTGGGGTGCGATCGCCGGCGGGTTCTCGATGTACAGCGCCACGCGTCCCGTGCTGTTCAGCGGACGCCTCCGCGAGCAGGACAAGGTCGGCACTCGACTCATCGAGAGTTTCCGGTACGTGGTGGCCGCGTACACCCCGGGCGGGATGCAGCGATTCGAGGAGGGGTTCCGGCTCACCGCGAAGGTCCGGATGATCCATGCCGCGGTCCGGCACAGTCTGGGACGATCCGACCACTGGGACTGGGCCGGATGGGGCATCCCGATCAACAACCTCGACAGCATGGTCACCCAGGCCGGACAGTTCGGCGTCAAGTTCACCGACGCGGTCCAGTCGTCGGGGATCCGTTACAGCGACCGCGAACTCGAGGACATCTTCGCCCTCAGCCGCTATGTCGGCTATGTCATCGGTGTCCCCGAGGACATCCTGCACACGGACTACGAGGACGCCCGCCGCAAGACCGACCTGCACACCCTCATCGAGTTGCCGCCCGACGAGCTCTGCCACGATGTCGTGCATTCGATCATCGAATACAGCGTGGAGAATCCCCCCGGGGACGTCGAGGTGCTACCCGGCCCCGTGGCGAAGTTCATGACCAACGAGCGCAGGCTCAAGCTCGCCTACGGACTGTTGCACTCGTGGATTCCCCCGCATGTGATGGACGCACTCGGCGTGGAGAAGACCGGGTGGAGGCACATCCTGCCCACCATCAGTCCGCTGGTGTCCCTTGCCGATCGAGTCGGCCGGATTCTGCCGCACGACGACGAGAAGGCCGCCTTCACGATGCTGCGTCAGTTCAACGACGCCATCAAGCTGCCCGATGGCGCGAGCAAGGAGATGGCGGTGGCCAACCCGGACGAGGTCCACGCCGACATCGCCGCGAACAAGGGCGGCATGCCGGTGGTCGTGAAGCAGTGAGCGAGTCACCGACCCCGCCCCTGGCCGGCACGCGCATCATCGAGCTCGCGGGCATCGGACCGGGTCCGTTCGCGGCGATGATGCTGGCGGACATGGGTGCCGAGGTCATCACCGTCGACCGTCCCGGGGGAAACCCGTGGGCGGTCGGCGGGCACGGCATCCTGTTCCGCAGTCGTAGGCACATCGCGGTCGACCTCAAGACCGAAGCGGGTACCGATGTCGTCCGCCGCCTGTGCGCCGACGCCGACGGACTCATCGAGACGTTCCGGCCCGGTGTCGCCGAGCGTCTCGGCGTGGGACCGCAAGACTGCCAACGGGTCAATCCAGACCTCGTGTACGGGCGTATGACCGGGTGGGGACAGTCCGGCCCGATGGCCCAGCTCCCCGGACACGACATCAACTACATCGCCCTCACCGGGGCACTGCATCAGATCGGCCGGAAGGGGGAACCCCCGGTTCCCCCGCTGAATCTGGTGGGTGATTTCGGCGGCGGCGGGACCTTCCTCGCATTCGGCATGCTCGCCGGAATACTCTCCGCGCGAGCCGGTCACGGAGGACGGGTCGTCGATGCGGCGATGATCGACGGCGCCTCGGCGCTGATGGCCATGTTCCACTCCTATCGCGCCGAGGACTCCTTCGTCGAGGACAGGGGTGCGAACCTCCTCGACACCGGCGCCTTCTTCTACGACGTCTACCGAACCCGAGATGACAAGTGGGTCAGTATCGGTGCGATCGAGAACCAGTTCTGGCTGGAGCTGTGCGATGTCCTCGGACTGCCGGAGGTGATGCGACACGACCACCTCGACCCGGAACGGTGGGACGACTACCGCATCGTGCTGCAGAAGCGGGTCGCGGAATACGACCGCGCGGAACTGGACTCCGCGTTCGCCGGGCGGAACACCTGCTACGCGCCGGTCCTGACGATGTCCGAGGCCATCGAACATCCGCATCATCAGGCGCGCAACACCTTTGTGACCGTGGACGACGTCGTCCAGCCCGCACCCGCTCCGCGCTTCGACGGTCAACCGCCCACGGTTCCCCGTCCGCGACGCGCGCCGGGGGCCGACACGCGCGACGTGCTGCTCGCTGCCGGGTATTCCGAGACCCGGATCGAGTCCTTGCTCGCCGACGGCGTGGTCGACTCCACCCCATGATCTCGGTGGTTGCCCGGTCGACCCCCCTTCCCGGGCAACCACCGATTCACTTCCTCTACAGGCCCAGCGATCGACCGACGATCTCGCGCATGATCTCGTTGGTGCCGCCGTAGATTCGCTGCACACGTGCGTCGCGCCAGCGTCGCGCGACGTCGTACTCCTCCATGTACCCGTACCCGCCGTGCATCTGCAGGCAGGTGTCGAGAGCGGAGAATTCGAGTTCGGTGGTCCAGAACTTCGCGCCCGCCGCTTCTGCCGCGGTCAGTTCGCCGGCATTCTGTGCCTCGATACACCGGTCGACGAACACGCGCGCGATCGACACCTGAGTGGTGAGTTCCGCGAGGGTGAACCGATTTGCCTGGAAGCTGCCGATGGGTTGTCCGAAAGCCTTGCGCTCCTTCGCATAGGCGACCGCGGTCTCGACGGCGTGCTCGGCCTGTGCGACGGCCACCACCGCCATGGACAACCGCTCCTGGGCGAGGTTGCGCATCATGTAGTGCAGCCCCTTGCCCGGTTCGCCGAGAACGTCTGCGTCGGAGACCAGTACGTCCTCGAAGAAGAGTTCGGCTGTGTCCTGGGCTTTGCGCCCGATCTTCTCCAGCTTCCGGCCGCGTTCGAATCCGTCTTGGTCGGCGGAGACCACGAAGAGACCGAAACCTCCACCGTCGTCCTCCGGTATCCGTGCCGCCACGATGATCAGGTCGGCCTGGATGCCGCGGGTGATGAAGGTCTTGGACCCGCTCAGGCTCCAACCGCCCTCTCTGCGAACGGCGGTCGACTTGATGGCACGCAGGTCCGAGCCCGTACCCGGCTCCGACATGGCGATCGCGATCGCCGTGTCGCCGCTCACGATGCCCGGCAGCCACCGCTCCTGCTGCTCCGGAGAGGCGATGTCGAGGAAGTAGGGCAACACGATGTCGTTGGTCAGCGAGAAGCCGTCGCCGACGGTTCCGGTGCGGACCACCTCCTCGTTCAGGACGGCGTTGAACCGGAAGTCCCGCAAGCCGGCGCCGCCGTACTCCTCGGGTGCCGCGAAGCCGACCAGGCCCTGATTCGCTGCCGCGGTCCAGAAGTCGCGCCCGACCTCGCCGGCCGCTTCCCACTTTGCCGTGTGCGGTACGGCCTCCTTGAGCAGGAACGCCCGGACCGTGTCGCGGAACTGCTCGTGTTCGGTGTCGAAAATGGTTCGTTTCATGGTGATGTTCTCCTCGGAGTCCTCAGCGGAAGAGGGACTTGCCGATGATCTCCTTCATGATCTCGTTGGCGCCGCCGTAGATCCGCTGAACGCGGGCGTCCACATAGGCTTTCGCGATGGGGTACTCGGCCATGAAGCCGTAGCCGCCGAACATCTGCAGGCACCGGTCGGCGACCCGTCCCTGGACCTCGGTCGCCGCGAGTTTGGCCATCGCCGCTCGGTCCGCGGTCAGATCGCCGGTCGTGTGCTGTGACAGGCAGTCGTCGACGAAGGCACGGACGACCTCGGTCTGCACATACGCGTCGGCCAGAGTGAACCGGGTGTTCTGGTTGGCCGACAGCGGTTTCCCGAAGGCGGTCCGCGTGGACACGTATTCCCGCGCGAGCTCGATCGCCCGGCCTGCCGCAGCCGTACTGGCGACCGCGATCGTCAGCCGTTCCTGGGGCAGGTTCGTGACCAGGGCACGGAATCCGGCTCCTCGTTCACCGAGCAGGTTCTCCTTCGGGATCCGTGCGTCGTCGAAGAACAGCTCCGCGGTGTCCTGTGCGTGCATGCCGATCTTGTCCAGGTTGCGACCCCGCCGGAAACCGGGCGTATCGCGCTCGACGACCAGAAGCGACAGACCGCCGTGACGGTCACCGTCGTTCTCGGTCCGTGCGGCGACGATGATCAGGTCGGCGTTGATGCCGTTGGAGATGAAGGTCTTCGATCCGTTCAGCACGTAGTGGTCGCCGTCGAGGGTTGCCGTGGTGGAGATGCCGGCGAGGTCCGACCCGGTCCCCGGCTCGGTCATCGCGATGGCCGCGATGAGTTCCCCGGAAACCAGACCCGGCAGCCACCGCTTCTTCTGCTCCGACTCGGCGTAACGCTCGAAGTAGGGCACGCAGATGTCGTTGTGCAGATTGATCCCGAACGACATCACGCCGGCGTCGGCGACCTCTTCGGCGATGATCGCGTTGAACCTGAAGTCGTCGGTGCCGCCACCCCCGAACTCCTCGTCGACCGACATGCCGAGGAAGCCGTGCGAGCCGGCTCGCGTGAAGAGCTCGCGCGGGATGAGTCCCTCTCGTTCCCATCCCTCGTAGCCGGGTACGACCTCCGCGTCGAGGAACCGACGAAAGCTGTCGCGGAATGCTTCGTGCTCGGGTTCGTACACCGAACGCGCGGCGGGACGATTCACAGTGGAAGTCATTGGTGAGTGATCCTGTCTGTCGATCTGGCGAGACGATGGGTTGTCCGCAGAGAAGCCGCGAAAAATGCTGCGCAGCTGAGTCTTCCGGTCCCCGATAGTGCGCGGTGGAATCAGTCCCGGGTGCGACGGAGTCGGCCCGGAATTGTGATTGACACCACGTCTGAACAGATTGTATGGTCTAGCGTATGCCTGAGTCCAGTTCCCCCCGTCTCGTCCCCGACTGGAGCGACGCTCCCGAGGGTGCGTTCCGTCCGGACGCCGACTTCACCGACGACCAGGTCGCCGAAGCACTCGAGGGGGCGAACCTGCCCATCCTGCTGGGGTCGCTGGCACTGCTGACCGGTGACGACCGCTGGATCGAGGACCCGTTCCTGCCGACCGCCCCGCCCGATCTCGGCGACCATGACACCGGCGGATTCGAGGCCGAACTCGCGTCCCGCATCCGGCGCGAGGCGGCGGCGGTTCTCCGCTCGTGGCGCGACGGTGATCTCGAGGTCGCCGCCCCGCCGGCGCCCGAACGCCTGTCGCGCATCCTGTCGGTGATGCTCGCCGAGAGCTTGCCGGACGACTACGGACAGCTGCTGGGCGAGGAGATGGGCCTCTACCCACGCCATTCCGAACCCGCGAATACGCCGCCCCAGGACTTCCGGGTCGCCATCGTCGGGGCGGGGATCTCCGGACTCGCGATGGCGATCCGTCTGCAGCAGGCGGGAATCGACTACGTCCTCATCGACAAGAACGACGACGTGGGCGGTACCTGGCACGAAAACGTTTACCCGGGTTGCGGAGTCGACACGCCGAGCTATCTCTACGCACTGTCCTTCGACCAGAATCCGGACTGGTCCAGCTACTTCGCACCACAGAACGAACTCGCCGCATACTGGCGGGCACTGGCCGAGCGCCACGGCGTCCTCTCCCGCACGAGGTTCGCAACGGTCGTCGATCACGCCGAGTTCGACTCCACCGCGTCCCGCTGGACGCTCGACCTGCGCTCGACGGTCACCGGTGACGTCGAGACCCTCAGCGCCACAGCCGTCGTCAGCGCGGTCGGGCTCCTGAACCAGCCGAGCATCCCCGACCTGCCGGGCCTGTCGGACTTCCACGGGCCGGTACTGCACACCGCGCAGTGGGACCCGGCCGTCGACCTCCGGGGCAAGCGCGTCGCCGTCGTCGGCACGGGTGCGAGCGCCATGCAGTTCGTTCCGGCCGCCGCGGAGGAGGCAGCGGAAGTACGGGTCTTCCAGCGGACGCCGCAATGGGCGATGCCGCACCCACTCAAGGGTCGGGCAGTCGGCGAGACCGCCCACTGGCTCAACAAGCACGTACCGTTCTATTTGGCCTGGTACCGGGCGCGGTTGTTCTGGCGCATGGGCGACAAGGTCTGGCGGCTTCTGCAGGTGGATCGCGACTACCCGCATCTCGGGCGCGCGATCAACAAGGGAAATGACCGGCTCCGCGCCATGCTGACCGCGTACATCGAGAGCGAATTGGCCGGTCGCCCAGATCTTCTCGAGAAGAGCCTGCCTGACTACCCGCCGTACGGGAAGCGCCTGCTCATCGACGCCGGCTGGTTCCGGACGATCCGCCGCGACAACGTCGATCTGGTCACCACCGGGATCGACACCGTCACCGCGAGCGGGGTCCGCACCGAGGACGGGGCTGATTTCGACGCCGATGTACTGGTCCTCGCAACGGGATTCAAATCGGTGGACGTCCTCGGATCGATCACGGTCCGGGGCCGGAACGGGCAGACCCTCCGGGAGGCCTGGGGCGCCGACGACGGGCGGGCGCACCTCGGCATCACCGTGCCGGGCTTCCCCAACTTCTTCTGCCTGTACGGACCCAACACCAACACCGGCCACGGCGGAACCGTCATCGCCGGAACCGAGATGCAGATCCAATACGTGACGGCGCTGCTCAGCGCGATGGTCGACGAGGGATTGGAGACCGTCGAGGTCCGGCCCGAGGCGTTCGACGCCTACAACCGCGAGCTCGACGACGCACTCGAGGACACGGTGTGGCACTTCGGTGGCACCACGACGTACTACCGCAACGCGCGGGGCCGCATCGTCACCAACAGCCCGTGGCGGTACGTCGATTACTGGCGCCGGGTCCACGAGCCCGATCTGTCCGAGTACGTCACGACCCGCGCCGAGGCCACGGCGCACCAGCCGTCCTCCGACGGTGCCGAACAGCTCACCCACTGAGTCCAGTCACTCTTCCGTTTCCCCATCGCAATCGAGGCAGAACACGATGACCCAAGCACCCCAAGCCCCATCCGCACCCGTTGCCGCCCCGGGGATCTCGGCGACCACTCTGGTCGAGGCGTTTCAGGCGACGGCCGCAAGCCGGCGCGACCTGCCTGCCCTGATCGCCTTCGGCGAGGACCGGTGCCTCACCTGGTCGGAATACCGCACGGCGGTAGAGGACGTCGCGAGCGGACTCGCCGCCATCGGCGTCGGGCGCGGTGACACGGTGGCGATCATGCTGCCGAACAGTCCCGAATTCCACATCGTCGACATGGCGGTGCTGCACCTCGGCGCGACCCCGTTCTCGATCTACCTCACCTCCGCGCCGGACCAGATCAGCTACCTGTTCGACAACGCCGGCAACTCCGTCGTCGTCGCCGATCCCGCCTTCCTCGGAGTCCTCCAGCGCACTGCGGCGCCCGCCGTCAAGCACATCGTGATCACGGGTCCCGCCGACGAATCCACGGTGCACGACAACGGTCCCGCCACCATCACCTCACTCGACGATCTTCGTGACCGGCGTACGGCGGACTTCGATTTCGAGAAGACCTGGCGTTCGGTCGGTGCGAGCGACCTGGCCACGCTGATCTACACCTCCGGCACCACCGGAGATCCCAAGGGCGTCGAACTCACCCACGCCAACCTGATGTTCGTGATGTACACGTGCAACCTCCGGTTCCCGTTCGTCGCAGAGGGAGCCGCCATCAGCTACCTGCCCACCGCGCATGCCGCCGACCGGGTCTTCTCCCACTATCTGGCGACGGTCACGGGCTGGCCCATCACGACCGTCCGCGACGCGACGACCGTGTTCGCCGCAGTGGCGCAGGCGCGTCCCACCTGGTTCCTGGGTGTTCCACGGATCTGGGAGAAACTCCGCGCGGGTCTCATGGCGCGGTTCGCGGCGCTGCCGGACGGACAACGTGAAGCGACGTCGGACGCGGTGGACGCTGCGACCCGTCTCGTCCAGATCCAGCAGCGCCGGGAGCCGGTCCCCGCAGACCTCGAAGATGCGGTGGGTGCCGCGGACGAACGCGTCTTCGCCGGCCTGCGGGCCCAGCTCGGCCTGGACCGTGTCGAGCTGCTCATGACGGGCGCAGCGCCGATCGCACCTGCGGTACACGAGTTCTTTCTCGCACTCGGACTGCCGCTGCAAGAGGGTTTCGGGATGTCGGAGACCGGCGCGCTCGGGTTCACCAACATCCCCACCGACATCCGTGTGGGCAAAGTCGGCCTGGCACAACCGGGAACGGAAGCCAAGCTCGCCGACGACGGCGAACTCCTGCTGCGCGGCCCGCACGTCATGCGCGGCTACCGCAAGGCCCCCGAGAAGACCGCAGAAGCGATCGACGAGTTCGGCTGGCTCCACACCGGTGACATCGCCCAGATCGACGACGAGGGCTGGGTCACCATCGTCGACCGCAAGAAGGAACTCATCATCAACGCGGCCGGCAAGAACATGTCACCGGTCAACATCGAGAGCAAACTGAAGAGCGCCTCGCCGCTCATCGGTCAAGCGTGCGTGGTCGGTGACCGTCGTCCGTACAACGTGGCCCTCCTCGTGCTCGACCCCGATGCGGCACGCACTTTCGCCGCTTCGCACGGACTTGCCGACACATCGTCGGCAGACCTCGTCGAGAACGCGTCCCTGCGCACCGAGATCGACGAGGCGGTCGCACGGGCCAACGCGCAGCTCTCGCGCGTCGAGCAGATCAAGCAGTATCGCCTGCTCGCCGACGAGTGGCTGCCCGATTCGGAAGAACTCACCCCTACGATGAAACTCAAGCGACGCGGCGTCGCCACGAAGTACGCAGACATCATCGACGACATCTATTCATCCTCGGCCCGCTGATCTCGCGGCACTCGATGATCTGGAACAGCCCCATGAGAATTCGCGTCGAACCCAATACCGTCCGCGTCCACGAGCGAGCAGACCTGCGGACGCTGTCGGTCAGCACCACGCTGGACGGCACAGAGACCTCGGAGCAGTTGCGTCGACGAGGGATCGGCTATGTCGACGGCGACTCCGCACACATCAACTCGATGTGGCTGCAGTCCCTGGGCGAGGACCGACGATGGCACGACGACCTCCGCGAACTGTTCTCGTTCGCGGAATGCCATGGGTGGTTCGACGGTGTCTACCTCCGGGCACGGCTGGAGACCACGCCGGTTCCGGACGTCAGGCCGGTACCTCGGTTCAGGCCGCGGTCGCGCGCCGACGCGTCTCGGTGACCCGACGAACGGACTCGTCGCCGGGTCACCGGGAAGAGCGGAATCTACTGCGCTGTCAGACCCGCGTCGATGACGTGCTCCATACCGCTGATGTATGACGAGTCATCGGAGGCCAGGAAGAGGACCAGTTTGGACACCTCTTAGGGTTCGGCCATCCGCCGGAGGGGAATCGACGGAACGATTCCGCCGCCATCGGCACCGCTCGCGGCCGCCATCATCGGGGTCTTGATATAGCCGGGATGGACCGAGTTCACCCGGATGTTGTCGGGACCGTATTGCACGGCAACATGTTTGGTCATCCCGCGCGAGGCGAACTTGCTGCCCACGTAGGCGACATTCGGGGACCCGACGATGGATACCATGCCCGCGGTCGAGGAGATGTTGTCCTCTTCACTGAGTTCCAGGGTGGGCGCGACCTCAACCCTCGACTCGGAGCGCTCGCATCGGGCAGTCGTCGACCGCCTCCTCGATCTGTTGGCGGTAGGCCTCGAGAGGTCCGGGTGGGTCGAGCAGATGCACCTTGCCGTCGTCACCCACCTCGAACACCTCGGACGCGGCGGCTTCACACGCACCCAGCCCGAAACAGGCCGGTAGGTCGATGGTCACCTTCATGTCGGATACCTCGGTACTTCGGGACGGGACGGTTACGGACGAACCCCGAGCAGGTGGTGCGGGGTCCTGGGACTCCCCGCACCACCAGGCTCGTCAGCCCGCCGATCGCATCGATGCCTTCGGGACCTTGCCCTTGTTGGCTGCGATGTCTTTCGTCAGCGTGTCCGGGTCGGCGACTTCGGCAGACTTCCCGCCCTCCGGCGTGGCGATCGCCGTGGTGAACTGCCTGAGGGTCTTGAAGGCCTTCGCCTCGTCGTCGTGAGGCAGCTTTCGCGCCACCCGGTCAAAGGCCTTGACCAGCGGGCGAACTGTCGGCAGCGCGAAACGCCACGGGGTGCGTTCCACGTCGAGCATCTCGCTGACGTAGTCGGGCTGCCAGTTCCGGATCAGCGCCCACGCCAGATGCCGCCGCCGCTCGGTGGTCATGAACGCGGCCACCGGTCCGGGCAGGATCTCCACGTCACCCGGCGGCTTCTCGGTGCTGTACTCGATGATCGTCTTGACCACGTCTCGGCAGAGGTCGTCGGCCGGCAGCTCGATGAGCTTGTGGAAGTTCACCTTCATCCGGGCGTCGTCGGGGTTTGTGTGCAGCACGGCCTCGGGCACCCCGATCACCCAACCCACATACCGGCACAACGCGAAGATGTCCTCTTCTTCCCGATCGCTGATGCTGATCCCCGAGGCGCGGACACCGTCGACGAACTGCGTGCCGAACTGTCCCGCCTGGGTGTTCATCGAATCGAGGTTGCTGATCGGCAGTCCCCAACTGGGCCAATCCCAATGCGGAGAATGGCTCAGCGTGTGCCGCACCGCCGCGTGGATCATGCGCACCTTGGCGGTCAGGCGAAAACCGTCCTGATCACGGCGCATGCCGCCGGGGGTGTGCGCGGCGACGACGTAGCGGAAGCTCTCGGTCAGTCTGCCACCGACGGCCGACTCATCCTTCAGACGGCCGCTGAACAGAACCGGCCGCGTCGAGCTGTACATCGAAAAGCCGGCTCCGATGGACGAATACGTCAGGACCATGCCGGCCACCGAGCCGACTCGCCAGTATGCGACGGCACCCCGATACAGCTGGTCGAAGTCCACCCAGTCCGGGATGTGGTCGAGCTGTTCGAACAATCCGACCAGGCCGTCCGAGGGATCGTCGAGCGAATCGATGCCGTGGTCGAGGGCCTGCTCGAACATCTTCCAGGACGCGTTCTTCGACTTGTCCTTGAAATCCAGGAATGCGCGGTAGGCGTGATCGTCGCCGAGGAGGGCATGATCGGTCATGCGCTCCACGTAGTCACGGCCGTACTTCATCACGGCTTCCTGTCGATTGTTGATGCGTCCGAGGTCGATGCCGCGGGGCAATCCCTCGGGCACATCGAGCGAACCCTCGCGTATCTGCGGAATGAGTTGAGCGGTCACGATATTCCTCCTTGCGGTTCTTGCGGCTGAGGCCCGGGAGCCGGGTTTGCGCGGCCTGGTCTGGACTATGACCTCGCACTGGTTGCGACGCTAGTTGTGCTCCAAAACACAGTCAACGTGTCCGAACACGGTGTATGGTCGGCCGTACACCGACCGTTCGAGGAGCACCCATGACCCGGAATTCGCCATACCCACTGTTCGACATCACCGGCGCCCGAGCGCTCGTGACCGGCGGAACGAGCGGAATCGGGCTGATGATCGCCGAGGGCTTCGCCGCAGCCGGCGCACGCGTCATCGTGTCATCACGCAAGCAGGCCGGCGTCGATGCCGCGGTGGCGCGGTTGTCGGAGTCGGGTTCGGCCACGGGGATCGTCGGCGACGTCTCCGATCCCGGATCTGCGCGCGCACTGGCCACGCAGGTGCTGGCCGAGGACGAACGACTCGACATCGTCGTGAACAACGCGGGCGTGACCTGGGGTGCTCCTCTTGAGGAGTTCCCCGACGCGGGATGGGACAAGGTGATGCACACCAACCTCGAAGGCGTCTTCCACCTCACCGTCGCACTGCTCCCCGGACTACGCAGTGCCGCACGTGAATCCGGTCGCGCCACGATCATCAACATCGGCTCGACCGATGGGATCAACGTGCCGGAGATGGACAGCTTCAGCTATGGGGCGAGCAAGGCGGGCCTCCATCACCTCACCAGGCATCTGGCGAAAAAGCTTGCCACCGAATCGATCACCGTCAACGCGATTGCACCGGGTCCGTTCGAGAGCCGGATGATGCGGTTCGTCACCGAGAATCCCGAGGCGCTCGACAGGGTGGTCGAAGGAATCCCCTTGGGCCGCCTCGGCGAACCCGACGACATCGCGGCTCTCAGCATCTTCCTCGCCAGCGCCGCCGGGAAGTACATGACGGGTTCGGTGATCCCCCTAGACGGCGGGATAGTCGGATGCGGCAGTTCGGCGAAGCTGAGTTGAGCGGTGCGGGTCGCTCGCGGGTCGGCGCGAGGTCGTAGAGAGCCGAGGCCATCGGACGCAACCGTGGCCTCGTTCTTCTCCGCGACGGAGGACTTGTTGGCGCACAAGTCGTTCGAGGACGTGACGATAGCCGACATCATCTCCGGGACACCGCATTCCCGGTCGGCCTTCTATCACCACTTCGCCGGGAAGTACGACGTCCTGGTCGCCCTCGCCGAGCTCGTGCTCGCCGAGTCCTACGACGGCCCGCAACTGTGGGATACCGCGCCGGGTCGCGCCCGGTCACACGGAATGCGGGCGAGCATCGCGCCCACGCTGAACATGTGGGCGACACACGGCGGGGTCATCGGTGCGGTCGTCGAGCACATGCACTCCAACCCGGACGTCGAGACGGTGTGGCGCCCCAC
The DNA here is from genome assembly GCF_057770005.1 of Gordonia sp. G4. Lineage (NCBI taxonomy): Bacteria > Bacillati > Actinomycetota > Actinomycetes > Mycobacteriales > Gordoniaceae > Gordonia > Gordonia sp. G4. The sequence goes on along the minus strand of NZ_CM173442.1, from coordinate 2,248,734 downwards.
GTTCGACCGGTTCGTCACGGGGGTCGCAGAGCAGATCCGACACGAACGCGATTGCGGTCGCGCGCCCGATGGCGCACCGGCGGAGATGATCGCCACCGTGCTCGTCTGTGGCATCGAACGCGTCATGTACGTCTGCACACGCCGACTCGATCCGCATCTCCCGGCCCTCTCGTCCGCGGTCGACGCGGTGCACTGGCTCACCCGCTCGGTCCTGCGACCCCCGGACCCGACAGACGGCGCGACCGCGGATCGCATCACAACGCCCACGGTGGAGCGACCCGGGTGGGCCCGGCCAGAGGCCGAGCAGCCCGCCGCCGCGGAGGCCGACACGAGGTCGACCGCGATCCTGGACTCGCTCCGCGAATTGTTGCTGGAACTTCCTCTCGACAAGCTCAGCGTCGCGCGAATCGTGCAGCGGGCGGGTCTGTCCCGGTCGACGTTCTACTTCTATTTCGACAACAAGAACGCGGTGTTCGCCGAACTCTACCGAGAGGTGGCCGCCTCGACGGTCGAACGACTCAAGGCACTCGACACCATCGACCGTGCCGACAGATCCGCTGTTCGTACGGTGCTGCGGGAGTGGCTACGGATAGATGCCCAGACCACGTCGGTGATGACGAGCGCGCTGCTCGAGTGGCCCAGGCGGCCCGAACTCCGCGAGGTCTACCGGGAGGGGATCTCACAGATGGCCGACTATCTGGCGCACACGATCACCACTGATCGGCGATCCGGGATCGCCGTCGCCGGCCCGCCGGCCGACGAACTCGCCGCCGTGATCCTGTGGACCATCGAGAGATCGATCGCGGGCGCACTGGCCGGTGACGACAACCTCACCGACCTGGACCAGGTCACCGACTTTCTCGGAGAGTTGCTGACCACAGCTGTATACGGACGACCCTGAATCCCAGAGAAAGGCTCACTCATGCGCGCAGTTGTCATACCCCGGTTCGGCCCTCCGGATGTCCTCGAGGTCCGCGAGGTCGACGTACGTCCTCCGCGCGAGGGCGAAGTGCGGATCGCAGTGCGGGCCGCGGCCGTCAACCCCACCGACATCGCAACGCGCAGCGGTCTCGTGGCCGCCGCATACGAACAGTTCGATCCCCCCTATATCGCGGGTATGGATGCCGCCGGGGTGATCGAGTCGGCCGGCCCGGGCTCGTCGTCGAACCGGTTCGCGGTGGGCGATGAGGTCATGGGAATCGTGATGCCCCGCCGGCAAGAGGGCGGGGCGCACTCCGAGCTGATCGTGACGCCCGCGGCCGCAGTGGTACACAAGCCGTCGGCGCTCACGGTGGAAGAAGCGGCGATGCTGCCGATGAACGGACTGACCGCACTCGAAGCACTCAGCATCCTGGACCTGCAACCCGGTGCCACACTGGCGATCACGGGCGGGGCGGGCCATCTCGCCGCATTCGTGATGACACTCGCCCGACGGGCCGGTGTCCGCGTCATCGCCGACGGCCGTCCCGAGGAGGCGGACACCATCAGGAGTCACGGTGCAGACGAGGTCGTAGCACGGGGACCCGGTGTCGAGCAGCGCATCCGGGCGGCCGCGGGGGGCGGCGTCGACGGGGTGCTCGACACCGCGCTGATCGGCTCGTCGCTGTACCCGTGCATCGCCGACGGCGGCGTTCTGGCGTGCGTACGCACCTTCACCGGCGCGCCACCGGAACGCGGCATCCGGGTCCGCGAGGTGTGGGTGCGTGAACGCCTCTCGGACACTGCGGGACTCGAGCAGCTGGCCGCCCTCGCAGACCAGGGGGTCTTCGGTTTCCTCGACGTTGCCGGGCGATTCACACCGGACGAGGCAGCCGATGCCCATCGGATGATCGAAGCAGGCGGAGTACGGGGGCGCCCGCTCATCATCTTCTGACCGGCGGACGCCCCCGAGCTCGTTGGCCCGTCACATCGGCGACGACGTGAACCCGCCGTCGAGGACGTAGGTCAGACCGGTCACCCAGTCGCCCGCATCCTCGGCGAGATGGGTGACCGCACGGGCGACGTCGTCCGGCCTGCCGAGGCGGCCCTGGTGCTGGGTGAAGAACTCGTGTGCGTCGACGCCCCCGGACGCCGCCTGAAACGCCTCCATCAGATTGTCCGACAACGCGGTCTCGACGAAAGCCGGTGCGACACAGTTGACCCGGATGTTCGCCGGGCGCAGTTCCACTGCCGTGGTCCGTGTCAGATTGATGACCGCTGCCTTCGTGGCGGCGTAGCCGCCGATCATGGGCATCCCGTTGGTGCCGGCCGACGACGCGGTGTTCACGATGGCTCCGCCGCCGCGGGCGGCCAGATGCGGCACCGCCGCCTTGATCCCGTGGAAGACTCCCTTGAGATTCACCGCGATCATCCGATCGAAGTCCTCAGCGGTCAGTTCGGTGACCGGCGCGAGGATCGCGATGCCCGCGTTGTTCACCATGACGTCGAGGCCACCGAATTCGTCGACGGCCCTTCCGATCACCGCTTCGACCTGCGCCGCATCGGTGACGTCGACCTCGGCGCCGACAGCGGTGTCACCGATGTCTCCCGCGACCCGGGCCGCCGCGTCCCCGTCGATGTCGGCCACCAGCACCCGTGCGCCCTGTGCGGCGAATCTGCGGGCGATCGCCGCGCCGATCCCACCACCGGCACCCGTCACGACCACCGATTTGTTGTCGAAAGTTGTCATTTATCAGTCCTTTTCTCGTGATCAGGCGAGCAGCATGCCGATGGGGTCGTGGTCCTCGAGCGCGGCGCCGTAACGGTGGGCCATCGCCTCGACCACTTCGGATGGCTGCATCACCGTCGGGACACACATCCACGCGAAGCCGTGCAAGGTATGGAGTCGGTAGTCGTACCAGGCACTTTCGTCGTCCAGCCGCGGCCCGCCGTGACCGGCGAGCGCATCGATGTAGTGCCGCAGTAGTTCCCGCTCGCGAGTGCGGCGGTCGTCGATGGAGAGTGCCGAACCCATGAAGTAGGAGACGTCGTGTGCCCACGGCGCCAGGCAGGCGGTCTGCCAGTCCAAGAACGCCGGGGCACTGTTCGGCACGCGATAGAGCTGGGCGAAGTGTGCATCGCCGTGGTTGATGGTGTGCACGGCGGCGTCGTCGAGTTCCCACAATCTCGCGAATCCTCGTCGTACACGCGCATCGTCACGAAGGCCTGCCGACAGATCAGGAACTTCAGGACGCTCGATGAGCGGGTGGAACACCTCGGGACTCAACATCACGTCGAACGCATCGCGCGCCGCCTTGGCGCCCACCGGAAGCCATGCTCGCTCACCCTTGGTGCTTCCCCAGAGCGCCGCATGCCACTTCGCCTGGACCTCCAGCGTCGTCGCGATGTCGTCGATCGGCCACAGATCGGTCGCCTGACCGAACTCGGCACCACGTGCGGTCAGGTCCTCCATGATGATGACGCCCTGATCGTGCTCGGTCGCCGAATAGAAACTCGCCGGGACCTCGGCGGCGAAGTCCGGAGCGAGATCCCGGTAGAAATGACCCTCCAACTCGTAGGCCGGTCCCAGTCCGTACGCGCGGCTCCGTTCGTCGAAGCCACCCTTCACGCATACGTGAGAGGGGATGGCCCGTTCATTGATCGAGAATTCGAGCGTCGCGAAGACCTTGGTGGCCGAACCCCAGATGATCCGGGAGATGTCCACACCGAGGACGCTCACCGCGGCGTCACTAGTGGTCAGCGCGTGGCTGAACCACCCAGGGGTCAGTTCGTCGACCGAGTACGGGAGCTGGGTCGAATGTGTCGTGGCTTGCGTCATGAACGCGACCATACGCAGTGTCTATATATGGTGTCAATCACACTGCGGGGTCTGAGTGGCGTGGGTAACCGGCCACACTCAGGGCCGCACGGAGCGTGCCGCCCAGTCCACGATCACTCTCCGCCCGGCGTCAGGCATCGGCTTCGATCCCGGACACGCGATCCGGGAACCGCGGGGGCCGTTTGCCGAGGAAGGACTCCACACCCTCCTGCACGTCCGCCGACAAGCCGCGCCGATACAGGACCTCGGACTCGGCCTGGTGCGCCTCTTCCGGACCGGAGGCGCCGAGCGCGCGCCACAGCAGCGATCGCGTCAGTGCAACCGAGACCGGCGCCGTCCCTGCGGTCATCTCCTCCGCGATCTCGAGGGCTCGCGCGAGCACCTGATCCGCGGGCACGACCTCGCGCACCAGGCCGCGGTCGAGGGCCTCGCCGACCGGCACCATGCGCCCACCCAGGGTCCATTCCGCAGCAGTCGAGATACCGACGACCCGAGGAAGGAACCAGGTGGAGCATGCTTCGGGTACGAGCCCGCGACGGGTGAACACGAATCCGAATTTCGCCGTGTCCGAGGCGATCCGGACGTCGGCCGGAAGGGTCATGGTGACTCCCACACCCGCGGCGGGACCGTTGATCGCGGCGATGACCGGCTTCTTCGACCGGTAGATGCGCAGAGCCACCTGCCCGCCCGCGTCGGCCGGGAATGAGCCGTCGGCACCCTTGTCCTCGGGCAGGAACGTGTCGCCACCGCTTGCGAGATCCGCTCCGGCACAGAAGGCCCGGCCGGTTCCGGTGAGGACGACCGCTCGCACGTCGTCGTCTGCGTCGCAGGTGTCGAAGGCCGCGATGAGTTGTGCGCGGATGTCCTCGGTGAAGGCATTCAGTCGTTCCGGCCGGTTCAGGCGAACGACCGCAACGGCGCCCACTCGCTCGACGATCACGACACCGGACTCGGTCACCTGCGCCACCCCGGTCATCGGCCGCTCCACTTCGGTGCACGCTTCTCGGCGAAGGCGCGGGGCCCTTCCCGCGCGTCGGCGCTGGAGAACACCGTCCGGATGGCCGAGGCGTTGACCTGCCACGAATCGTCGTCCCACCCGCGCTGGGACTTCGACGTCTCGTGCATCACCCGCTTGCTCTCCGAGACGGCGACGGGCGCGTTGGCCGCGATCAGGGCCGCGAGTTCGAGTGCGACGGCAAGGGCGGTACCCGCAGGCGCGACCCGATTGACCAGCCCCAGTTCGTACGCCCGCCGGGCGGAGATCGGCGCCCCGGTGAGTGCGATCTCGGCGGCGACCTTCTGCGGGACCTGCCGGTGGATTCTCAGCAGTCCGCCGGCGGCGGCGATGAGACCCCGCCGCACCTCGGGCAGACCGACCGATGCCTCCTCGTCGATCACCGCGAGGTCGGCCGCGAGCACGATCTCGGTTCCACCGCCGAGCGCGAAACCGTTGACCGCCGCGATCACCGGTTTCGCGATGTGATGTCGCACGATGCCGGCGAAATCCCATTCACGGTGTTCCGGGTCGTCGATACGGTTACCCGCCGCGATCTCTTTCAGGTCGGCGCCGGCACAGAACGCCCGTCCCGCACCGGTCAGGACGACGACGCGCACCTCCGGGTCGAGCGCCGCCTTCTCGAGGGCCGCGCCGGCGCCGACGGAGAGTGCCGAGTTCACGGCGTTCATCGCCTCGGGCCGGTTGAGGGTGATGACCGCGATGTGTTCGCGCACTTCGTAGTCGACCACGGATGAACCGTGCCCGGAATCGGTCTCGCCTGCTGTCATGAGCATCCTCCTGGATTCGTGATCCGCACTCGTGGACAGGAGGGTCGCACGGCCCGGCATCTCGTTAAACCTTATTCTGTTAGATTAAATCCGACAACCTCGGTGCATTTGCCCGCGGGGTCGTTCAGACGAGAGGAGACCCATGGACACGCACCCGTCCGCCCCGACAACCCCGTTGCTGGACCTGTTCCGACTGGACGGACGCGTGGCGATCGTGACCGGCGCGGGCTCCGGACTCGGCGCGGGGTTCGCCCGTGCACTCGCCGAAGCGGGAGCCGACGTGGTCATGACCGGTCGCCGGCCCGAACCGCTGCGCGAGTCGGCCGACGATGTACGTGCGCTCGGCCGGCGCGCGCTCGAGATCCCGTCCGATGTCACCGATCCGGACCGATGCGACGAGGTGGTCCGGGCCGCGATGGAGCATTTCGGGCGCGTCGACATCCTGGTGAACAACGCCGGACTCACCCACTCCGCCCCGGCCACCCGCGAACTGCCCGAGGACTTCCGGGCGGTGCTCGATGTCAATCTTTTGGGCACCTACTGGATGGCGCGCTCATGCGCCCGGGTGATGGAGCCCGGATCGAGCATCGTCAACGTCGGCAGCATGCTCGGTCTCATCAAGTCCGCGCTGCCGCAGGCGGCGTATTCCTCGAGCAAGGCCGGTGTCGTCGGCCTGACCCGAGACCTGTCCAACCAGTGGTCGGGTCGTAAGGGAATCCGGGTCAATGCGATCGCACCCGGTTTCGTCGAGACCGACATGATCGCCGAGATGTCGGACGGCGCTCGCGCCGACTTCCTCCACGGCTGCCCCCTCGGACGGATGGGCACACAGCGCGAAATCGACGCCGCCGTACTCTTTCTCGCCAGTCCGGCCGCGTCGTACATCACCGGATCGATCCTGGCCGTCGACGGCGGGACCTCTGGACACTGACCGTTTCCCCGGCTTCACCGCGGCGCCGGGCACTTCCCGGCATCAACCGCACCAGCACCAGCACCAGCACCACAGGAGAACCAATGCAGACAGACCTCTTCGACGCCGACCACGAGCTGTTCCGGGATTCGGTACGCGCTTTCGTGACCAGACATGTCGTCCCCAAGATGGAGAAATGGGATGCCGACCGCCTGATCGATCGCGAGACATGGCGTGCGGCGGGAGCGCAGGGCATCCTCGGTCTCGCGGTGCCGCTCGAATACGGCGGCCCCGGCGAGACGGACTACTGCTTCCGCGTCGCCATCCAGACCGAGATCGCGAGAGTGGGCGCCTCGGCACTGCAGTCCGGTTTCTCCACCAATGACGACATCGTGCTGAATTACCTACTCCGCCATGCCGATGACGAGCAGAAGAAGCGCTGGGTGCCGGGTTTCGTCACCGGCGACACCATCGGCGCGATCGCGATGACCGAGCCCGCGGCCGGCAGCGACCTGCGCGCGATCACCACCACGGCGCGACGCGACGGCACCGACTGGGTCATCAACGGTTCGAAGACCTTCATCACCAGCGGCATCCTCGCCGATCTCGTGATCGTATTCGCCAGGACCGATGCGGATGCCGGCTCACGCGGATTCAGCCTGTTCGTCGTCGAGGACGGGACACCGGGTTTCACGCGGGGCCGCAAACTCGACAAGGTCGGCCTCCATGCCCAGGACACCGCCGAACTGTCGTTCGACGAGGTACGCGTACCCGCCACGAGCCTCCTCGGTGAGGAAGGATCGGGGTTCGCCTACCTGATGCAGAGCCTGCCGCTGGAGCGGCTCGGAATCGGCATCGCCGCGCAGGTGTCGGCCGAGGCCGTCTTCGAGTGGACCCTCTCGTATATCAAGGAGCGCAAGGCCTTCGGCAAGCGGGTCGGCGAGTTCCAGGGACTCGGGTTCACCCTCGCCGAACTCCGCACGGCGATCGAGGTCTCCCGGGCGTACATCGACCGGTGCGTGCGGGAGTACAACCGGGGAACCCTCACCGCGGTCGACGCCGCCAAGGCCAAGCTGTGGGCCACCGAACTGCAGGACAAGGTCATCGACGCGGGCGTGCAGCTCCACGGCGGATACGGCTACATGATGGAGTACCCGGTGGCGAAGGCGTACATCGACGCACGTATCCAGCGGATCTACGGCGGGACCAACGAGATCATGAAAGAGATCATCCACCGGGATCTGATCCGGGGTTAGGCGCCGGTCGCCGGACTCGACACCACCGGGTCCGGCGACATGCCTTCCGCGGTCAGCGTTTCAGCTCGGCCGCGGGCACCGCGCTCGGCATGAACGCCGGAAGCACGAAATCGCGCAACATCTCCCGATGCTGGGGGTCGTCGGGCCGATCGAAATCCAGTCGGCCGACGAGGATGAACTGGACCAGCGCGATCCACTCGGCGATCTTCTCCTTGTCGAGATCCCGCCGTATTTCGCCACGGTCCATCGCACGCTCGATGATCGGGTCCCACATCTCGGCGGTCAACCGAGCCGCAAGGCCCGAACTCCCGACCAGGGATTCGGCCAACTGCATGTGCTCCGGACTCACCAGGATCCGGATGAGCGGGTCGCGACGGCCTCGCTCGACCAGAAAGATCAGACCCTCGACGAGCTGCTCGGAGAACGTCTCGTGCTCGAGGAGATACTTGCGCGCCTTCTCGAACAGGGTTCGTGAGCGCCGCTCGATCAAGGCCGACATGAGGGCGTCGCGGTCCTTGAAATACCGGTAGACGGTCGGGCGTGAGACGCCGGCCTCTCGACCGATGTCGTCCATCGTCGTCTTCGCGACGCCGTACCGCTGGAACACGCGCTCGGCGGCCACCATGATCTGTTTACGGGCTTCGTCGACGTCCTCGCTGAGGACGTTGCCCGTCTTCCTTCGCGCCACGTCTACCTCCCGGGGACAATGATACAAGATACAGATCGCGTTCTGTGTCCGCGTATCGCGCAAATCGGGGACGGTCGTGCCATGCTACCCGCCGGCCTCGACGCCGGAGACGACAAACGACCGGGTCGTGGCGCTTGTGCACCACGACGCCGGCCGCTGCGGACTGGCTCAACGGACGCGATCGAACCTCGTGTCGACGTCCTTGTACTCGTCCCGGATCACGGTCTTGGCGATCTTCCCGCTGGGCAGACGGGGCAGCGGATCCTGCCGGATGACCACGTAGCGCGGAACCTTGAAGTCGGCCAGCACCTGCTTGCAGTGCTCCACGATGGTCGTCGCCTCCATGTCCTCGGAGACGGTCACGATCGCTGCGGGGGTCTCGCCGAATCTGTCGTCGTGCGCGGCGATGACGGCGACTTCCTCGACCCCGTCGATGGCACCGATCGCGATCTCGAGTTCCACCGGCGAGATGTTGATGCCGCCGGAGATGATCAGGTCCTTGAGCCGATCGACGAACTGGACCCGCCCGTCTTCATCCGCCACACCGAGATCTCCGCTGTGCAACCATCCGTCCCGGATGGCCTCCGCGGTGGTCTCGGGATCGTTCCAGTAACCGGGCGTCACACCCGGGCCGCGTACGACGAGCTCACCCTCCTCGCCCGGCGCGGCCGGCTCGCCCGCGGAGTTGAACACCTTGACCTCGGTGAAGATCGACCCGGTGCCACACCGGTCCGGGAACTCCAGGGCCTCCTCGCGTACGGTCGCCGTGGCCACTCCCCCGGCCTCGGTCATGCCGTAGATCTGGCGGAGCAGTACGCCCTTGTCCGACCACCGCTTCAGCAGTTGTCCGGGCACCGCCGCCCCGCCCACGATGGCGGTCTTGACCGAACTCAGATCCGCGTCGGCGAACTCCGGAGCCCGCGAGATGGCCTCGAAGATCAGCGGGACGCCGAAAATCGCCTGCACGGAATGCTTTTCGAGAAGTGTGACGGCGTTGGACGGATTGAGCTCGGGTTCGACGATCAGCGTGCCACCCAGAACGGTGGTGATCAGCAGTCCGTACACGAGCCCCGGGGTGAAGGCCAGCGGGAGTACCAGCAGCGTGGTCGTCCCCGGCCGGAAACCCTCCTCGGTCAGCGTGTTCTCGAGGACGATCGACATCAGGGTGCGGTTGGTGAGGATGACGCCTTTGGACAGTCCGGTCGATCCACTGGTGAACAAGACCGTGGTCGGCTCGTCGGGTTCGAGATCGACCCGGAAGTCATCTGCGCCACCGGTTCGCATCGCGTCGAACTCGGCGAACGGGACGACCGAGAACGGCGCGCCGACCGCCGAGGTGTCCTCGGCGAGCTGCTCGAACCCGGGTGCCACGATCACGACGCCGATCCCGGCATCGTCGACGATCTTGCGCAGCTCAGCGGGACGGTACCGGCTGTTGAGCGGCACCAGCACGCCACCGGACTTGAGTACGCCGAGGGCCGCGGCCGGCCACTCCAGCGAGTTCGGACCGAGCAGGCCGACGCGATCGCCGGGTGCGACCCCCTTGGTCTCCACGAGGAGGCGCGCGATGCGACTGCTCCAGTCCCGCAGTGCGCGGTACGAGAGCTCCGCGCCGGAGAACACCACCGCGGTGGTGTCGCCTTTGGTGCGGGCCCACCAATCGAGTGCTTTGCCGATTGTTGCGGTCATGTTCGTTCTTTCCTCTGTGTACCAAGGGATCTGCGGTGGATCGTCATTCGCTGCGAGGCGTCTGACGTGGACAGGATAAATCCGACGTTCGGCGGTCGGGACGCTTTTCGGCGACCCGACCGCGATCGTCAGGCGTTGCGTTCGGCGCGGCCTTGCGCGACGAGTTTCTTGGTCTCCCGGCGGAAGACCTGGTTGGCGATCTCGTTGCGACCGAGCAGCATGTCGCCGGCATCCGCGCTGCCCATGCCTCGCTGCGAGTCGCGCAGCAGGGGGAAATCCTCCTGATGCAGCACCGCGATCAGGATCTCCCAGTTCTTGTTCCAGATCCGGTCCCACTTCTCCGGCGTCATCCCGCTGTCCTCGACCTTCGGCACCAGGAGCCGCTGCTCCATCCGCGACTTCGTCGGGTCGGTGGGATGCGGCCGGAAGGTCAAGAGCTGGAAGTGGTCCGGCTGGCGCAGCAGGGTGCTGTTGGGCAACAGGAAGTGGGTCTCGGTGACGTACTTGTCGAGCGGGATGTCACCGGGGTCCTCTTCGAGGAACCGGTCGATCGATTTACGCGGCGCGATGAACCGGCAGTGCCGGCCGAAGTCCTCGAACGCCATCACGTTGGTGTGGATGATCTTGCCGGCGGTGTTCGGGTGGGCGTACTGGATGTGGTAGCCATCCAGGAACGCGTCCTGCATGATCTTCCAGTTGGTGGGTTCGTCGAATCCACCCGCCCGGAAACACACGAGTTTGTCCATCTCGTACTCGGCGAGCATCGGATCGATGTCGGGTCCGAGCCACGCCGCGACGTCGATCTCGGCGTGTGCGTTGTCCACCACCCAGATGAAGCCGTGGCGCTCTTCGGTGGGGATCTCGATGAGTCCGTGCTCTTTTCGGTCCACCTCGCCGAACGTCGCGTCGCGTGTGATCGTCCGCAGCGAACCGTCCGGATCGTAGGACCACCGGTGGTAACCGCACGAGAAGATCCGGCAGCGGCCCTTCTCGCTCTGCTCCAGCATCGCTCCGCGGTGCCGGCACAGATTCACGAAAGACTTGACACTTCCGTCCTTCTGACGCACCACGATGATGTTGTTGCGCGGCATCTGCACGGTGACGAAGTCATTCGGACGCGAGATCTCGCTTCCATGCGCGACGATCGACGGCACGCGACCGAAGATGTGGTCGCGCTCGTCCTTGGCGAGCACCGGATCGGTGAACTCGTCGGGCTCGAACTGCACGAGCTCGTCGAACTTGTCCGTCGTCTCGTTGCGCAAGAGTTCGAGCGCACGTCGGATTCGATCCTGACGGGGAAGCGAAGTGGTCATGATTCCCTCCGTGATGGAGCGGTTGTTGCGAGTGGGAGCGTGCTCGCCCGGGCCGGGACGACACTCCTTAAACCTACAGTAATAAGTTTTAACGAGCAATCGGCCGTCGGGCGGTGCCGCATCGTGCGCGGACGTGAAACCGGTGCGGCGGGCGAGGACGGCAACCCGCCGCACCGGTGGTCGACGACCGCTCGTCGAGGAGACCGGCGGTCAGGATTCCGGCGTGAAACGGATCGGCATCCGCACACAACCCCGGACCTGGCTTGCGTGGAAGACCGGCGGGTCGGACGCGACCAGCTGGTAATCCGGGATGCGACGGTGGATCTCCTCGAGGGCGATGGTCAGCTCGATACGGGCCAGATGCGAGCCCAGGCAACGGTGCGCACCGCCGCCGAAAGCGAGGTGACGGTTCGGTTTCCGGGTCAGATCGAGCTCGTCCGGTTCGTCGAACTCCTCACCGTCCCGATTGGCCGAGCACAGCATGAGGATGAGTTGCTCACCCTCGGCGATCGTCACCCCGCCCAGTTCGACGTCCCGCGTGGCACGCCGCCCGGGAACGACGGCGGCCTCGATGCGCAGGATCTCCTCCACGGCCGTCGGGATCATGTCCGGGTCGTCGACGATGCTCTGTCGCTGCTCGGGGTTGTTCACCAGGTGGACGATGGCCCACGCCAGCGAGCCCTGGACGGTGTGCAGTCCCGCGATGAGCAGCAGGAAGAACATCCGGTTCAGCTCTTCGTCGGTGAGGAGGCGCAGTCCGTCCTCCATCTCCACCTCGGTGTGGATGAGCTGCGAGGTGACGTCGTCACCCGGGTTCGCGCGGCGCTCGTCGACCATCTTCTGGAAGTAGCCGAGCATCTGCATGCCGGCGATGCCGCGCGCCTCGAGCGACTCCTCCTCGGTGCCACCCGGCTTGCCGAAGAGGACGACGTCGGTGGCCTCGGTGAACAGCGGTGCGTCCTCGATCGGCCAGTCCATCAGGGCCAGAAAGATTCGCGCCGGCAGTTCATGGGCGAACTCCGAGATGTACTCGGCCTCACCCTTGGGCGCGAAACCGTCGAGCAGATCGTTGACGACGACCCGGATGCTGTCCGACAACGTCTTCATGCGTGCGGGACCGAACAGCGGCTGCAGTGCTTTGCGGTAGCCGGTGTGCTCCGGCGGGTCCAGCTCGATCGGGATGAACTTGCCGAACGCCTCGTTGGTCACGAGGTTGTTGGGGTAGCTGGAGAAGGTCTCTGCGTCGCGCAGAACCTCGTGGATCTCGCTGTAGCGGGTCACGATCCAGTGGCCGCCGTGGGCGGTGGAATAGACCACCGGGCCCTTGGCCGCGAGGTCTGCTGCGAGTTCCTGGAATCGATCGATCGGGGCTGCGATGGACTGGTCGTACACGTCGAAGTCGACGGTGACGTCCTCGCGGGACCGTTCCGTAGTTGTCATCACTGGTCCTTGGGAGTGGGGGCTTCGGTGGTCTGCAGCGCCAGTGCGCGTTCTGGACACATGGCGACGGCTTCTTGGGCCAGAGCCGCTTCGCCCGGCGCGAGAGGGCGTTCGGGCACCACGGGGTCGCCCTGATCATCGGCATCGATCAGATCAGGGGCGACCCCGTAGCAGAGGCCGTGCCCGGCGCACGCCACGCGATCCACGGTGAGAGTGCTGGGCTGAGGGGACATGGTCAGGCGTTCGGGTTCTTCTGGTCGAGGTCCTCGGGGAACCACATACCCACGCGGGAAAGCGTTCCGCCATCCGCCGAGCTGATGACCTGACCGGACATGTAGGCCGCATCGTCCGAGGCGAGGAACAGGGCGATCTTGGCGTTGTCGACCAGTGACGGCGGACGGTTGAGCTTCAGCGGAATCGGGGACACGTACGGATCCCACGGTCCCGCAACCTCTTCGTAGGACTGCCCGACGACCGGCGAACCCGCGGGCATCAGGAAGTTGGGCGACATACCGTGCACCGGCGCGATGCCGTTCACCCGGATACCGTAGGGGCCCAGGTCGAGGCTCAGGCCGCGGACGAGGCCGTTGACCCCGGCCTTGGTCGCCGAGTAGAGCGCGATCTGGTGGTATGCGAGGAACGATGCGGCCGACGAGGTGGCGATGATGGTGCCACCGCCGTTGCGCTTGAGCGCGGGCACCGCCGCCTGGGCGGTGAAGATCACGCCGCTGAGATTCACACCGAGGACGTTGTTCCAGTCTTCTTCGGTGAGGTCCTCGAAGTTCACCTGCTCGCCGCCGGCGACGCTGGGGACGCCGCCGCGAGACACCACTCCGGCGTTGGCCCAGGCGATGTCGAGCTTGCCGAAGTGCGCGACGGTCTGATCGACCGCGGCCGTGATGTCGGGCTTGCTGGCGACGTCCGCGGTGATGGCGATGGCTTCGCCACCCTGCTGCTCGACGAGCTTCGCGCTCTGCTCGGCACGATCTCCGTCGATGTCGACGATGGCGATCTTGGCACCCTCGGCGGCGAACAGCTGCGACGACTGCCTGCCGAGGCCGGAACCCGCGCCGGTGATGAGCGCAACTTTGCCTTCGAGTTTCATGAGTTCGATTCCTTGCTTCGATGGAGAGAGCGGATGCCGCCCGAGATGCCTTCTCGGACAACTCGACACCGCGCGGATCACGGAGTGGTGGGTGATGCTGGAGGCTGTCCGTACTGTGACGCCCGCCACCCCCGTATCACCACGGTAAGCCGAAAGACATGAGACGTCAAGCGATATTTGTCAGCAGCTTGGGAAGTCGAGAAGCACGTTGCCGCACTGTGTTACGTCCACCGAGCCGAGCGGACGACGACCGCACGACACGGGATGAGGGCATGGCGAAACGGCGTGACAGAAGGCCACGCCGTCGCGTACGCGGACCTGCCGGCGTGGCGATCCCGGTGGGATCGCCACGCCCGCAGGTTTATTCGGTTATGGAGGTCAGGCGGACGGCTGTGGTGCCGGGAGATGAACGGTCTTCAGCTCGAAGAACTCCTCGAGCCCTTCGGGGCCACCCTCGCGACCCACACCCGACTGCTTGTACCCGCCGAACGGGAGCGTGAAGTCGATGACCGAGGTGTTCACGTTCACGGTTCCGGTCCGGATACGTTGCGCCACTTCGAATCCGTGCTCCACGTCCGAGGTGAACACCGCACCCGACAGGCCGTACTCGGAATCGTTGGCGATGGCCACGGCGTCGTCCTCGTCCTCGTAGGTGATGATCGAGATGACCGGACCGAAGACCTCTTCCTGCGCGATGGTCATGTCGTTGCGCACGTTGTCGACGATCGTCGGCTGGACGAAGAACCCCTGATCGCCGACGCGCTCACCGCCGTAGACGATCTCGGCGCCGTCCTTCTTGGCCGCCTCGATGTAACCCTCCACCCGGTCCCGCTGCCGCGCGGAGGTCAGCGGTCCCAGGAAATTCGTTTCCTCCCAAGGGTTTCCGATGGGAATCAGGCCCAGGGCGGCTTTGTACGCCTCCACGATCTCATCGTGGCGCGACCGCGAGACCAGCACGCGCGTCAGGGCGATGCAGGCCTGTCCGGATTGCAGGCAACCCGCCATCGGCAGGTTCTGCATCACCGTGTTCAGGTCGGCGTCGTCGAGGATGATGGCCGCCGACTTGCCGCCGAGCTCCAGCGAGACCTTCGCGACCCGATCGCCGGCGAGGTTCATGATCCGGCGGCCGGTCGCGGTGCTCCCGGTGAACGTGATGTGGTCGACCCGTGGATCGGTCACGAGCGCCTCGGACACCTCGCGATCGGCGACGACCACGCTGAGAACGCCTTCGGGGATCACACCCTCGTCGACGAGTTCACCGACCACGTCGGCGAAAACCGACGGCGACAGGGGCGCCTCGGGCGAGGTCTTGAGTACCACCGAGCACCCGGCGGCGAGGGCCGGGATCACCTTGAAGGCGATCGTCCCGATCGGGCCGTTCCACGGGATGATGGCCGCGACCACGCCGCTCGGCTCCTTGAGGATGCGGGAGATCCCGCCGTCGGCCCGCGTCCGATCCTCGCGGAGTGTCACCTTGCGAGCCTCCTCGGCCACCGCGCGGAACAGTCCGACCGTCATCTGCTGCGTCATCGCGCTCACCGGGACGGGCACGCCGACCTCGACGATGCCCAGCGTCGTCAGCTCGGCGGTCCGGGCTTCGAGCCGGTCGGCGATCGTGTCGATGACCGCGGCACGCTCGGCAATGGGCTTGCGCGCCCACTCACCCTTGTCGAAGGAGGTGCGGGCCGCCTCGACCGCACGCCCCATGTCCTCGGCCGTCGCGGCCCGGACCCGGGCGGCGGTGCGTTCGAAGTACGAGTCGACGACCTCGATCCACTCGTCGCCGGTCGATTCGACCCAGCGGCCGCCGATGAACACCTTCTCGCGATCGGACACGGTGGCGAGCGGATCGGTCACTTGTTCTGTGATTGTCATGAAAGGCAGTTCTCCCTCGAGGAATACGCGGCGACCAGCGCGGACCACACCGTTGCGCCGCCTGTGAAGCGGGTCACAACGCAGCTTAATAACCGAAAGGTGTTAGGTCAACAGCTGACATCTTGTGTCCGATGTATCGCAGCTTCCCGTGGGGGCACAGCCGGGGTGGATCGGGCGGTCGTGACCGATCGACGACGAGGGAGCGGCGCGGGCTACTCCACGTTGACGAGATAGAAGACCGACGACCCGCCGCCCGCGGCCTGCGGGGACGCGCCGATCTGGACCCAGTAGGTCGCGCCCTCCTTGGTCGCGGACATGACGACGACGGACTGGCCGCCCTCGGTCGACCGATGCGACTCGGCGAAGCCGGCCTCGGTCAGCGTCTCGGTCGCGGCCTCGAGTTGATTGCCGGCATTGACCGGACCCTGCACCGTGACCTCCCAGCCGTCGGAGCGACGGCCACCGGCGGAGAGCACGTGACCGTCGATCAGAGGCACCTGCGTGACCGGGAAATCCGACGGCAGCTGGACGCCGTCCGGACCGGCCTGTTCCTCGTCCGCACAACCCGCGACGAGGCCGAATACCAGCAGGGCAGCGGCGGTGATGACGGCGGTACGCCGGAGCCAGTCGAACCGGAACATACGGGCAACGGTAAAGTAGCGACCGCGGGTGTTCGCCCGTGACACCCCGCCGGGAGGAAGACGGAGTGCCCTTTTGATCACCGTGTTGGCTGCGTTGGCAGTGTGCGCACTCGTCGCGCCCGCAGTCATCCACTGGATGGGCACCCGCGGTTTCTACGTCCTCGCGCTCGCACCGCTCGGCGCGCTGATCTGGGTCGTCCTCAACTGGCCCCCGGCCGACGCGGCCGCCGCCCGAGTCGAGACGGTCAGCTGGGTCCCGTCGCTGCAGATGGACATCGTCACCCGCTTCGACACCCTGACCGCGATCCTGTCGGTGCTGATCCTCGGGGTCGGCGCGCTGGTGCTGTGCTACTGCGCGCACTACTTCGACGACGCCCGCCCTCGGGTCGCGGTGTTCGGCGGCGAGATGGTCGGCTTCGCCGCGGCCATGTACGGCCTCGTCATCTCCGACAACATGCTCGTGCTCTACGTGTTCTGGGAGCTCACCACCGTGCTCTCGTTCATGCTCGTCGGCTTCTACGGGGTGCGCGCGACGGCTCGACGGTCCGCCACGCAGGCACTGCTGGTCACCACCTTCGGCGGTCTGGCGATGCTCGTGGGCATCATCATGCTCGGCGAGCGTTCGGGTACCTACCTGCTCTCGGAGATCATCTCGGCCCCGCCGACGGGTGTCTACGTCGACATCGCGGTCGTCCTGTTGCTCATCGGCGCCCTCACCAAGTCGGCCATCGTCCCGTTCCACTTCTGGCTGCCCGGCGCGATGGCCGCACCCACCCCGGTCAGCGCCTACCTGCACGCGGCCGCGATGGTCAAAGCCGGTATCTACCTCATCGCCCGGCTGGCACCGGCATTCTCGGTGACGATCAGCTGGCAGGTCGCCGTGGTGGGACTGGGCATGGTGACGATGGTGCTCGGCGGCTGGCGCTCACTGCGCGAACTCGACCTCAAACTCATCCTCGCGTTCGGCACCGTGTCCCAGCTCGGGTTCATGGCGGTGCTGGTCGGCATCGGCGACGCGAACGTCGCCATGGCCGGCATCGCGATGCTCGTCGCCCACGCACTGTTCAAGGCGTCGCTGTTCATGGTCGTCGGCATCATCGACCACTCGACCGGTACCCGCGACGTCCGCAAACTCGCCCGGCTCGGTCATCGACTCCCGGGACTGGCCATCACCGCCGCCGTCGCCGGCGCCAGCATGGCCGGCATCCCGGTCACGCTCGGCTTCGTCGGCAAGGAGACCGCCTTCGCGTCGGTGTGGGAGACCGGGGCGTTCGTCTCGTGGCAGGCCCACGCCGTCGACATCGTCCTGCTGGTCGGCTCGATCATCACCTGCGCGTACACGCTCCGGTTCCTGTGGGGCGCCTTCGGTCGCAAGCTGCGCAACAAGCCCAGTCCGGCGGTCGCCAAGATGCATCCGCCGACGTGGCCGTTCTACTTCTCACCGGTGGCACTCGCCGTGGCCGGCGTGGCGGCGGGCGTGTTCAGTCCGCAGCTCGGCGACCTCTTCGAGCCGTACGCCGAGACCCTCGACGGCTACGGCCACGAACTCGAGCATCTCGCGCTATGGCACGGATTCGGACTGCCCGTCGTCTTCTCGATCATCGTCATCGTCGGCGGAGCACTGCTGTTCTTCGGGGTCCGGCGTGTTCGTGACCGGGTCTTCGGGTTCCGCCCGTTGGTGAACGCCGACCGCATCTACGACGCGACGCTGCGCGGCGCGGACACGGTGTCGCTGCTGCTGACCCGCAACACCCAGCGCGGTTCGCTCCCGGTCACGCAGGGCGTCATCCTGTGCACCGCGATCCTGCTGCCGACGATCGTGCTGTTCCTCGGTGCGCGCGACCGGCTGAACATCGACTACACGGCCACCCCGGTACAGGTGGTGATCGGCGGCTGCATCGTCGCCGCGTCGCTGGCGGCCGTCCTGCTGCGCAACCGCCTGGCGGCGACCCTCGTCGTCGGCATCACCGGCTACGGCTGCGCGATGCTGTTCGCGCTGTACGGTGCCCCCGACCTTGCTCTCACCCAGTTCCTGGTGGAGACGCTGACCCTGGTCATCTTCGTGCTGGTCCTGCGCAAGCTGCCCGCCGAACCCGAGAAGCGTCACGCCACCGGGTTCAAGCCGCTGCGCGCCCTCATCGGACTCGCCTTCGGCGCGATGCTCGTCCTCATCGGCCTCTTCGCGGCGTCCGCGCGTTCGACCGAACCCCTCCACGTCGACCTGCCCGAGGCCGCCTACGAATACGGCCACGGCGCCAACGCGGTCAACGTCCTGCTCGTCGACATCCGCGCCTGGGACACCCTCGGCGAGGTGTCGGTGCTCATCGCGGCCGCGACCGGCGTGGCGTCGATGGTCTTCCGCAACCGCCGCTTCGGAGCGGCGCCGCGAGTGGCCGACGCCGCGCGCCTGCAGTCCGGTGACAACGGGGACGACGACGATCAGGTCCCACCGGACCGCACCACGTGGCTGCTCGGTTCCGGATTGCGCGACCCGCGCCACCGGTCGATGGTGCTGGAGGCGACCACCCGCCTGCTGTTCCCGACGATGGTCGTGCTGTCGATCTACTTCTTCTACGCCGGTCACAACGCGCCGGGCGGCGGCTTCGCGGGCGGCCTGACCATGGGCCTCGCGCTCGTGCTGCGGTACCTGGCGGGCGGACGCTACGAGCTCGGCGAGGCCCTGCCGATCGAGCCCGGTCGCATCCTCGGCGCCGGACTGGCCGTCTCGGCGACGACGGCGATCGTCTCGATGTTCCTCGGTGCGCCCGCGCTCTCGTCGGCGGTCTTCGAGGTCACCGTCCCGGTCCTCGGCGACATCAAGTTCGTGACCGCCCTGTTCTTCGATCTCGGCATCTACCTGATCGTGGTCGGTCTCGTCCTCGACGTGCTGCGCAGTCTCGGCGCGCGTCTCGACGTCGAGACCACCATCGCGCGCACCGCGGCGCGTATCGAGAACAACCGCAACGGCAACTCCGGCACCGACAGCTCCGGAAACGGCGACACGACCCGCGACGACGCGGATGCGACCACCGGGCAGGTGAGTCGATGACCACCAATCTCCCGCTGATGCTCGTCGTCGGCGCGATGGCGGCGTGCGGCGTGTACCTGCTGATGGAACGCAGTCTGGTCCGGATGCTGTTCGGGCTCCTGCTGGTCGGCAACGCGCTCAACCTGATGATCATCGTCGTGTCCGGCGGCATGGGGAACCCACCGATCATGGGCCGGACGTCGGAGAACCGGCCGGGCGACGCGGACCCACTCGCCCAGGGCATGGTCCTGACCGCGATCGTCATCATGATGGGCGTCGCCGCTTTCGTGCTCGCCCTGGTCTACCGGTTGTTCGTGATCAACCGCGACGACGACGATGTCGAGGACGACGAGGAGGACGTCAAGATCCTCAGCGGGTCACTGGGCACGGCACCCGACCGCGATCGCAGCGACGATCCCCTGACCCACTCGGACACACCCACCGGCGACTACTTCGACGACGAGGGCAATCCCCTCACGCCGGAGCAGGCCGCCGCCCGCCATGCCGCGCTCTACGAGACCGACATCATGCCGACCGACTCCGACGTCATCGACGAGATCGGCGGCGCCGAGGAGGAACCGGACCCCGAGACCACTCAGCAGAGCGCCTCCCGTGAGGCGGGGCCGGATGTGTACGGCCCAGGAGAACTCGGTCCGGACGAGGTGGGCGCCAAGGCCGCCGTCCCGGCTCCCGACGGGTCCGGCGAGGACGACGAGGATCCCGACGTCATCGACCAGCACGAGATGCCCGACCGCGACGTGGTGGGGCCGGACAAGAAGAACCGACCGGACCACGAGAAGAAGCAGGCCGACGAGGACGGGGGTGACCGATGATCCCGCAAGAGTCGTGGATTCCCGTCCTGATCACCCTGCCGACACTCGTACCGCTCGGAGCCGCCGCCGTCTCGCTGCTGCTGGGTCGCAGTCCGAAGTTCCAGCGGTTCGTGTCGATCGTCGCCATCACGGTCGCCTTCGTCGCGTCGTGCATCATGCTCTACCTCACCGATCGCCACGGCACCTTCGCGGTCGCGATCGGCGGCTGGGGCGACAAGGGTTACCCGAACGGACCGCTCGGCATCACGCTGGTCGTCGATCAGCTCGCGGCGCTCATGCTGGTCGTGTCCACGATCGTGCTGCTGTGCGTCGTCGTCTACGCGATCGGCCAGGGCATCCGGGACGGCACCGCCCAGCAGCCGACATCGATCTTCCTGCCGACCTACCTCATCCTGACCGCGGGCGTGTGCAACGCGTTCCTCGCCGGCGACCTGTTCAACCTCTACGTCTCGTTCGAGATCCTCCTGACCGCGAGTTACGTGCTGCTCACGTTGGGCGCCAGCGCCGAGCGCGTTCGTGCCGGCGCCTCGTACGTGATGGTCTCGATGGTGTCGTCGCTGATCTTCCTCGCGGGCATCGCGTTCGCCTACGCGACGACCGGCACCCTGAACCTCGCCGAGATGGCCGTGCGCCTCGACGACGTCCCCGACGGAACCCGCAACGCACTGTTCGCGGTGCTGCTCGTCGCGTTCGGCATCAAGGCGGCGGTGTTCCCGCTGTCGACCTGGCTGCCCGACTCCTATCCCACGGCCCCCGCCCCGGTCACCGCCGTGTTCGCCGGCCTGCTGACCAAGGTCGGCGTCTATGCGATCGTCCGCGCGCACACGCTGCTGTTCCCCGGCGGTTCGATGGACACGGTGCTGATGGTCGCCGGACTGCTGACGATGCTCGTGGGCATCTTCGGTGCGATCGCCCAGGCCGACATCAAACGTCTGCTGTCGTTCACCCTCGTCAGCCACATCGGCTACATGATCTTCGGCATCGCACTCTCCTCCGACCTCGGGATGTCGGCGGCGATCTACTACGTCGCCCACCACATCCTCGTGCAGACGACGCTCTTCCTGGTCGTCGGACTGGTCGAACGACAAGCCGGCTCGGCCTCGCTGCGCCGTCTCGGCGGCCTGATCGCCAGTCCCCTGCTGGCCATCCTGTTCCTGGTGCCCGCACTCAACCTCGGCGGCATTCCCCCGTTCTCCGGTTTCATCGGCAAGGTCGCCCTCCTCGAGGCGGGCACCCAGGACGGCTCCGTGCTGGCCTTCACCCTCGTCGCCGGATCGGTGATCACCAGCCTGCTCACCCTCTACGTCATGGCCCGCATCTGGACCAAGGGTTTCTGGCGGCCACGCGCCGACGCCCCCGAGGGCGAGCTCGCCGACAAGGGTCCCTCCGCACTCATCGACGAGAGCACCGACGACGCCGCCTTCTCCGATCGTGAGGACGTCGGCCGCATGCCCGTGATGATGGTGCTGCCCACGATGGCGATGGTCGCCGCGGGACTCGTGCTGACCCTGTGGGCCGGACCGATCTTCGACTTCACCGACCACGCGGCCACCGATGTCGTCGACCGCGCGGTCTACGTCGACGCGGTCCTCGGCGAAGGTGGTACCCGATGAACGCCGAGGATCGCGGACAGGGAACGGGCGCGACGAGACGCCGCGCACCGGTGGTGTCGACCAAGGGCCCGGTCCTGTCCGTCGTGATCAACCTGTGGCGCGTGTCGCTGCTGTTCTTCTTCTGGCACCTCATCGGCGCCCTGGTGTGGTTGCGGTCGCACACCCGCCTGCCGAAGTGGCTGGGGAGCGACGGCCGTGAGGTCGCGGTTCGGCTGTGGACCATCGCGTGGCTGACGTTCGTCTGGGTCTTGTTGTGGGGCACGATCTCCTGGGCCAACGTGATCGGCGGCGTGGTGCTGGCGACCCTGGTGCTGACGGCGCTGCCGTTGCCGCGGGTCCCGGTCGAAGGTCGCATCCATCCGCTGTCGGTCCTGCAGCTGGTGTTCCGTCTGGTCGTCGACTTCTTCGTGTCGAGTGTGCAGATCGGCTGGATGGCGATCCGTCCCGGCCGGCCACCGCTCGGCGCCGTCGTCCGCGTACGCGTCGCGATCAAGTCCGACATGGTGCTGACGCTGGCGGTCGACTACCTCAACCTGGTGCCGGGCACGATGGTCCTGGAGATCGATCACCGTCGCCGGATGCTCTACGTGCACGTCTTCGACGTGCGGTCGGAGAAGAAGGTCCGCGGCTTCTACGATCAGGTCGCCTACGTCGAGCGCATGTTCATCAAGGCCTTCGAGCGCGACAGCGAATGGCATCCGAGCCCGTTCCACGGCATCGACGAGGACTTCCACCACGTCCGCGCCGTCGACCGCTCGGTGGACACCGCGCCGGCATCCGAGGAGGCCGAGCCGGACGCGCAGCCGGCCGAGACCGATCGGGAACGGGGGGACTCATGAGCTACGTGTGGCCGATCGCGGCCGCGATGCTGCTCGTCGCCACGGTGCTGACGATGGTCCGCATCCTGTGCGGCCCGACCACGCTGGATCGCCTCGTCGCGCTCGATGTGCTGATCGCGCTGTGCATGTGCGGTCTGGGGACGTGGGCGGCCTTCAGCCGTGATTCGACGGTGGTGCCCGCGATCGTGGCCCTGGCGCTGCTGAGCTTCGTCGGGTCGGTCGCGATCGCGCGCTTCCGGGTGCGGGACGACCAGACATGATCGTCGACATCATCAGCGCGACGCTGCTCCTCATCGGCTGTCTGATGGCGGTCACCGCCGCGATCGGACTCGTCCGGTTCCCGGACACCCTGAGCCGCATGCACGCAGCCACCAAACCGCAGACCTTCGGCCTGCTCCTGATACTGCTGGGTGCGGTGCTGCGGCTCGGCGACAACGTGGACAGCGGGATGCTCGTGCTCGCCGGGCTTTTCGCGCTGATCACCGCGCCCGTCGTGGCGCACCGGATCGGCCGGCTGGCGTATCAGGAGCAGCGGGCCCGCGACGGTCTCATCGATCAGCGGGACATGGAGTCACCGGACCGCGACTGAGCGCCCGACCCCCGCCGCACCCTCCGGATCGGGTGGCGGCGTTTTCTCGTAGGGTACGGGCATGGTCATCGCAGGTCTCGTGCTCGCCGCGGTCGCGGCACTCGTCCACGTCTTCATCTTCTATCTGGAGTCGATCGCCTGGACGAGCAAGCGCGCACGCGCGACGTTCGGCACCGGAACAGTGGAACAGGCGGGCGCGCAGCGAGAGCTCGCGTTCAACCAGGGTTTCTACAACCTGTTCCTCGCGATCACCGTGTTCGTCGGGATTGCCTTCGTCATCGGCGGATCGACCGCGATCGGCGCGACGCTCGTGATCACCGGCACCGCCTCGATGGCGGCCGCCGCACTCGTGCTGGCCGTGTCGAGCCCCGACAAGATCGCGGCCGCGCTCAAGCAGGGAGTGGTCCCCGCGCTCGGCCTCGTCGTACTCGCCGCCGGCCTTGCCCTCTAGGCCCGAACCGGCCGGAAAGCTGCCGAACGATGGTCAGGGCGCGTCGAGTTCGGCCACCACCGACGCGACCACCTCGCGCATCGACTGCGTCCGGTGGTGCACCGCACGCTGCCGCTGATAGCTGGCACCCTGCGAGACGATGCGGTCGACGCCCGCGAGTTCGTCGACGCAATCGAGCTCGCGCGCAATGGGTTCGAGGCGCTCGAGTAGAGCGCTGAGGTCGTCGGTCACGAGTTTCTCGGTGCAGTCCGAGTCGAGGATGACGATGGCATCGAGTCCGTATCGTGCCGCCCGCCACTTGTTCTCCTGAACGAGCCAGGGGGCCATCGTCGGCAGCGTCTCCCCCGCCGAGAACCGCCTATCCAGGTCGACGACGAGGCAGTGGATGAGCGCGACGATCGCCGACAACTCGCCGAGGTTGGTCATGCCGTCGCAGACCCGGACCTCGATGGTGCCCAGATGCGGGGAAGGTCGGATGTCCCAACGGATCTCGTTGAGATGGTCGATGATCCCGGTCGTCTTCTGATCGGCGACGAAAGCCTCGAACTGCGCCCATGTCTGAAACTGGAACGGTAATCCGGCGGTCGGGAGTTGCTGGAACATCATGGCGCGGTTGCTCGCGTAGCCGGTGTCCTGGCCGGCCCACATCGGCGACGACGACGAGAGCGCGAGCAGGTGCGGATAGTAGTTCAGAAGCGCGTCGAGGATCGGTAACACCTTGTCGCGGTGGCTGATCCCGACATGGACGTGCACGCCCCAGATCAGCATCTGCCGCCCCCACCACTGGGTGCGCTCGATCAGCTCGGCGTACCGGTGTCCCTCGGTGAGCAGCTGCGTCGAATACTCCGCGAACGGATGAGTACCCGCGCCGTACAGATCGACGCCGAGTTCCTCGGTCAGCACACGCACCACACCGAGCGTGTCGGTGAGGTCGGCGATCGCCTCGCCCGCGGTCCGGCAGATGCCGGTCACCAGCTCGACGGTATTGCGCAGCAACTCCTTGTGGATCTTGCCGGCGAAGTCGGGATGGCGCTCACCGACGGCGGCGAAGAGCGCCGCCGCCGAGTTCGACAGGTCGCCGGTCACCTTGTCGGTCAGGGCGAACTCCCATTCGACCCCGAGGGTGGGGGTCGGTGACCCGTCGAACTCGATCGGTGTCATGTGCGCGGTGGCGTCGGACGCGGCCAGGACGCCTAGCTCTGCTCTTCGATGACGCCGCACGCGATACGGGCGCCGGCGTCGCCTGTCTTCAGGGTGTCGGGGTTCGCGCCGCCGGGGTACTTATCGGCCGGGATGTTGCCGAAGTTGTCCGGCTTCTCGTGGATCATGATCGTCTTGCCGATCAGCTGCTGGATGGTCACGGCGTCGGTCGTGGTGACCGTCCGGCCGGTGTGGTCTTCGAGGATGTTGATCGAGACCAGGTCCCCGCTCGAGGGGTGATCGGTGTTGCCGTCCACCTGCAGGTGCCCACCCGCCGAGGTGAACGCCTGCGAACCGCCGGCGCCCGCGTCGCAGGTGCCGTTCTCGTGGATGTGCATCCCGTGGAATCCGGCGGGCAGGTCACCGGCGGTGACACGCACGGTGACGGTGACCGGCTCGGCGGTGTCGGTGGCCGCGGTGATGGTGGCCTGGCCGACGACCTTGCCGGAGGTGTCCTTGATCTCGGCGACGGCGATCTGGCCGCTCGGCTCGCCGTCGACGTCGTCTTCGGCGCCGGGCGGCAGGGGTTCGTCGGAGACGACGGGCGGCGTGGTGCCGGGGACATCCGTGGGTTCCTGGTCGGGACTACACCCGGCCAGTGCCACGCCGATCAGTCCCGCGGAGACCAACGCGGCGAGGGCGCGGGGCGCGGCGAGTTTGGAACGTCCGGACATGTCACTCCTTGGTTGGCGGACCATCGTTATCGGGATCGGGCTGCAATTTCGGGATCAGGGTGTCGTCATCGTTGTCGCGGGCGACGGTCTCGGGTC
Source organism: Gordonia sp. G4 (assembly GCF_057770005.1). Classification (NCBI taxonomy): domain Bacteria; kingdom Bacillati; phylum Actinomycetota; class Actinomycetes; order Mycobacteriales; family Gordoniaceae; genus Gordonia; species Gordonia sp. G4. The sequence continues at coordinate 2,222,952 of NZ_CM173442.1, read as the reverse complement.
ACGACCGGTCACGCGCCGCTGACCGCGGTCACCACGATCACCGGGATACCGCCCCGGCAGCGCGTGAACGTGGTCGGACGCTCCTCGACGGCGACCTCCCCGCCCAGCGCTGCGGCGACCTCGTCGGCCTGGGACTTGTCCGTGTCGTCCTCATGGAAGATCGTGTTCTCGCTGAACCCGCCCGCGGTGTAGTTGCCGGGTTCGGCCATCTGATAGCCCTTGGCCTGGAGCAGTTCGGTCACGTCGGAGGCCAGGCCCGCGACCTGGCCGGCGTTGATCACGCACAACCGCTTGCCGGTCGATGCCGCACTCGTGGACGGCGACGTCGAGGTGGGCGACGGCGTCACGGTCGTCGCGGCCTCGGTCGTCGGCGAGTCGTTTCCCGCGGTCGCCGCGGAATGCCAGCCGAGGCCGATGAAGACGACGGCGACTGCGAAGAGCATCATCGCCCCCGCGCGCAGCGGCAGGCGATTGGGCTCACGGTCTGCATTCATCACCGACGACCTTAACGCACCGTGCGAGGGCGACCGGGTTCAGCGTGTCAGGTGATCTCGAAGCCGAGACGACGAGCCGCACGGGCCTTCTGACGGGTCGCGCGCAGCCGCCGGAGGCGTTTGACGAGCATCGGATCGGCCGCGAGCGCCTCGGGGCGGTCCACCAGCGCGTTGAGCACCTGGTAGTAGCGCGTCGCCGACAACCCGAACAGCTCCTTGATCGCTTCTTCCTTGGCGCCGGCGTACTTCCACCACTGCCGCTCGAACGCGAGGATGTCGTGCTCGCGGCGGCTCAGGCCGTCCGCGCCGACCTCGTGTGGGTCGAGCGGTGCACTTTCTGCCCCGGTCCCGGCGTTCTTGTCGGGGGTGGGTTGATCGCCCTGTTTCTGGCTACGCGCAGCTGCGCCGTCCATCTCACTCCCTCAGATACAGTCAACGACCTCACACCACCGCTGACGTGCACCGATTCGCTGCGCGACGCGGGTGCAGACGTCTCCTCACGGCGACGAATGACAGCGGTGTGGTTCGCAGACAATCTAACCACGGCAGGCCGGTCCGATCGCGCTGTGACTCGCCACGGTGCGCAGTCCGCCCGTTCCGGGTGACGGCGCCCACTGTTAGGCTCCCCTTACATCTCCGTCCCGGGGATGCCATCGTATCGGGGGCACACAGATGACGACATCGGAATCCGGGGCCACACGGTCCCGTCGAGCACTGGTGGGAGCCATCGCCGCGCTGGCGTCGACGGCCGCGATCTCGTCGGCGGTGACGGCGCTCCCGGCGCCCGCCCTCGCGGCGCCCGCCGACCGCGTCGTGGTCATCGTGCCCGGTCAGCAGCTCTATGCGGGTGACGCACAGAACGAGGAGACGTTCCGTCCGCTCGCCGACGCGATCCGCGCCGACGGGAACACCGTGGTGTACGCGCACGCCGGTGGACGCGACGTCGCGTCCGACGCCCGGCTCATCCAGCGGACCGTCGCCCCCTTCGCCGGCACGGCGTCGTCGATCGGCCTCGTCACCCACAGCGCGGGCGGGCTCGGCGCCCGGCACTACCTCAAGTTCCTCGGCGGGTCCGCCGTGGTCGACGAGTACGTCGCCATCGGGACAGCGCAGTACGGCTCGCCCGGCGGCTGCGCGCAGCCGCGCGACGCCGGCTACGACACCTGCATGTACGCCGACGCGATCACCGCCCTCAACCGCGGCCCCGACGCCCCCGGACCCACCCGCTACTCGGTCGTGCAGAGCGACGGCGAATGGACCGACGGACGCCTCGACGGAACCGCGCAGTGCCGTGCCTACTCACCGGTCCCGCTCGCGAACACCGGTTTCGACCACACGATCGAGATGCGTGACCCGACGATCATCGCCAACGTGACGACCTCGCTGCGGGGGTCGTGCGCCGGCACGGTGGTGACCGAGCCGGTCGACAGTTTCGACTGGCAGTCGACGCTGTTCCCGGGCATTCCCGGTCCCGCCGGTGACGCCATCCGCGACGCCGTACCCGGCGTCGTTCCTGCGCCCTGAGCAGCGCTAAGGTGAGCGCCATGGCGATTCTCCCGATCTGCATCGTGGGCGAGCCGGTCCTGCACCAGCCGACCACACCGGTCCCTCTCGACGCCGACGGCCGTCCGTCGGATGAGGTCATCGCGCTCCTCGACGACATGTACGAGACGATGGACGCCGCGCACGGCGTGGGGCTGGCCGCCAACCAGGTCGGGGTCGGGTCCCGGATGTTCGTCTACGACTGTCCCGACGGCGACCGCACCGCGCAACGACGCCGCGGCGAGGTCATCAACCCCGTGCTGGAGACCTCCGAGATCCCCGAGACCATGCCGGATCCCGACGACAACGACGAAGGCTGCCTGTCGGTGCCGGGCGAGCAGTTCCCCACCGGTCGCGCCGACTGGGCGCGCGTCACCGGCGTCGACCGGACCGGCGCGGAGGTGGCCATCGAGGGCACCGGGTTCTTCGCGCGGATGCTCCAGCACGAGGTCGGTCACCTCGACGGCTTCCTCTACGTCGATGTCCTCATGGGGCGCAACGCCCGAGCCGCGAAGAAGGCGATCAAGCGGAACCAGTGGGGCGTGCCCGGGTTGACGTGGACGCCCGGCGAGGTCGCCGACCCATTCGGCCACGACGACGACTGATCTCGCTTCCGCGCGTGGAGGTCTCGAGGTCGGGTGCGGTAGTCGGCGACCGGGTGGTCGTTCGGTATCTGCTGGGCGATTCCACCCCCGCCGACTGGCGGGGCGACCCCGCGGCCGCCCAGTCGGATGTGACCGGCGTCCTGCTCGACGACACCGGCCCCCTGCGGATCCGACGCGACGACGAGGAGTTGTCCATCCCGTTCGACGCAATCACCTCGGTCCGCCTGTTGTCCGCGAAACCCGTGCGCAACAGTGAGATCCGCACCCTCGAACACGCTGCCGCCGCCGCCTGGCCCGGCGTCGACTCCGAGTGGATCGACGGTTGGCTCCTGCGCGCCGGCCACGGATTCACCAGGCGCGCGAACTCGGCGGTGCCCCTCGAGCGGCACGCGCGTCCGGACGCATCGACACTACGACGCGTCGGCGAGTGGTACGCCGATCGCGACCTCCCCGTTCTGCTCGCCCTTCCGGAACGACTCATCCCGCCGACCGCCGTCGCCGGGGAACCCGGGGTCGAGGTACAGATGCTGACCGCCGACCTATCGGAGCTGCACGCGCGCATCGGCGGAACTCCCTCGCACACAGTACGACTCGAGACCGTCCCGGACACCCGGTGGCTGGGCGCATATACCGGTGGGCGCGCGTCTGGTCGGCCCGAGGCCGCCGCCGGTGTGGTGACCGCCGGGGACGGCCCGCTGGCCTTCGCGTCCATCGGTGACGCGGCGGCGATCGGACGGGGCTCGGTGACCGAGTCGCCGGACGGACGCCGGTGGCTGGGATTGACCGCACTGTGGACCGACCCGGGCCGGCGCGGAGGCGGACTGGCCGCGTCCGTCGTCGTCGCCCTGACGGCCTGGGGCATCGGCCACGGCGCCGACTCGGTCTACCTGCAGGTCGAGTCCGGAAACCGGCTGGCCGGATCGTGGTACCGCCGCCTGGGTTTCGGGCTGCACCACACCTACCGCTACCTCGCCCCGGACATGCCCGGGTCACCGGGGAGCATCCGATGAGGATCGCCACCTGGAACGTGAACTCGATCCGCGCCCGGTCGGAGTCCGTCGTGGCGTGGGCGGAGAGCGCCGACATCGACATCCTGGCCCTGCAGGAGACCAAATGCCACGACGACGCGTTCCCCCTGATGAGTTTCCTCGCCGCCGGGTACGACGTCGCCCACATCGGTCAGGGCGCCTACAACGGCGTGGCGATCGCCTCCCGCGTCGGGCTCGACGAGGTGGAGATCGCCTTCGACGGAGTCCCGACACACCCCGTCGACGGCCAGCCGATCCGCGAAGCACGGGCGATCTCGGCGCGCTGCAAGGGAATTCGCGTGTGGAGCCTGTACGTACCCAACGGCCGCACCCCCGAGGACCCGCACTACGACTACAAGCTCGCGTGGCTCGAGTCCCTCCGTGCGCACATCGCGCTGCGGTTGGCGCATGATCCGGCCACGGAGATGATGCTCGCGGGCGACTGGAACGTCGCACAAACCGACGACGACGTCTGGGACCGGGCGTATTTCGACGGCCGGACCCATGTCACGCCACCCGAACGTGCTGCGGTGCAAGGATTCCTGGATGACGGCCTCGTCGACTCCGCGCTGCCGTACGCACCCGGTTACACCTTCTGGGACTACACCCAACTACGTTTCCCGCGCAACGAGGGCATGCGCATCGACTATGCCTTCTGCTCCCCGGCCCTGGACACCCGGATCGTGGGCGCGCGGGTGGACCGCGACGCCCGGAAGGCCAAGGGCGCCAGCGACCACGCGCCGGTGGTCTTCGACATCCTCGACTGAGCACCCGGACTCCCACGTACCCGCACCGCTGAACATCGAGCTTTAGGTTGTGCACAATTCAATTGCGTGATACTTTTCAGATGTGAACGAGTTGTCCCTGGATCAGCAGCTGTGCTTCGCCCTGTACAAGGCGTCTCGCGCAGCGACCGCGGTCTATCGGCCACTCCTCACCGAACTGGGGATCACCTATCCGCAATATCTGGTGATGCTGGCACTGTGGGACCACGACGGCCGATACGTGAGCGAGTTGAGCGACCTGCTCGAACTGGACAGCGGCACACTGTCTCCTCTCCTCAAACGGCTCGAGGCGCAAGATCTGATCGAGCGTCGCCGTTCGCGCGGAGACGAACGTCGGGTCGCCATCCACCTCACACCGGCCGGCAAGGCGCTGCGCGCACGCGCGCTTCCGATTCCCCGGCGTCTCACCTCGTGCACGGATCTGTCCCCGGAGGCGATCGACGACTTGCGTTCGAGTCTCGACGCCCTCACCGCGCAACTCAATCAGTGGACCTGAACCACGTCACACAAGGAGAACACCATGAAAGCGATCTACACCGCTGAAGCAATCGCCACCGGCGACGGCCGTAACGGACACGGCCGCACCAGCGACGGCCAGGTCGACGTCGCCCTCGCCACCCCGCCGGCCCTCGGCGGGTCCGGCCAGGGGACGAACCCCGAGCAGCTCTTCGCAATCGGGTATGCCGCCTGTTTCCACTCGGCCCTGCGCCTGGTGTCCAAGCAGGCCGGCGCCAACGTCGAAGACTCGTCGGTGGGCGCGCAGGTGAGCATCGGGGCCCTCGACGGAGGAGCTTTCGGACTCGCCGTGAACCTCGAGGTGACACTGCCCCATCTCGACCACGACCAGGCCCAGGAACTCGCGGACAAGGCGCACGAGGTGTGCCCCTACTCCAACGCCACACGCGGCAACATCGACGTCACCATCACGGTCACCGACGACTGAGCCCACCCGGGCGCGCGGCCTCGAAGCAGTCCGTCGACGACGGAGCGTCAGCGCGCCCGGCCGGTCAGGCCGGTCAGGCGAACGACTTGCCGACGATCCAGTAGGCCTGGGATTTCACCGATTTCTTGGTCAGCCCGTACTCGGCCCGGAACAGTCCCGCGACTGCGCGAGTGCTCGTGGAATCGAGTGCGACCCAGCCGAAATGGTCGGAGGCGTCGAAGGCGGCGGACCGAACCGCGTCGACGAGGTCCGAACCGTCGCGTCCGCGCGGGATCCAGTGGACCGTGTCCTGGTCACGGACCCGCAGCGGCAGCGACCTGTCGCTCTCGTGCTGGTATTCGAACCAGATCGTCGCGCCCGCCCCGGACTCGCCGAGCGTGTCGAGCAACGAGTTGATCGCGGGGAGTGAGGCGGTGTCGCCGGCGATGAGCCAGCCCGTCGGCGCCGGATCGGGGATGGCGAACTTGGAGCCCATCAGGGTGGCGCCGATGGTCTCTCCCACCTCCGCTTCCTGGGCCCACCGTGCGGCGGTGCCGTCGTGGATGGCGAACTCGATGTCGAAGGTGTCCGTGGCCGGGTCGGGATCGACGAGCGTGTAGCCACGCTGATGCAGCTTGCCGCCGTCGGCGAACCACAGCCGTACCCACATGGTCGGGTGGATCGTGGCGTCGGCGAGGAGCCCACCCCCATGAAAGCGCAGACGCAGGTAGTGATCGGTCACCGATTCCTTCGCGGTGACGGTGAAGGTGTAGTCGTCACCGCCCAGGATCTTCATGACCGCGCCCTGCCAGCCGCGCCCCTTGGTCGATACCTCGCTCATGTGGAGAACCTCTCTACAGTGTCTCTCCGGCCCGGTGATCGAGCCGGAGAGACACTGTCATTCTCGTGACCGTCGGCATGACACGACGCATCACGGAAAATCGGACCTACTCGAACGTGCCGTCTTCGACCATCTGGCGGGTCTCGAGGCGGCGGATCTTGCCGGACGTGGTGCGGGGCACCGAGTCCGGCGCGACGAAGATCACCTCGGCGGGCATGATCCCGCACGCCGACGCGACTTCGGAGTTGACCTCGGCGCGCGCCTTGTCGGGGTCGGAACCCTTGTACTCGGCGAGGATCACCAGGCCCGGGCGGGCCGACCCCTCGCCCCGCGCCATCGCCACGACACCGCCGCGACGGACCCCGGCCACCTCGGCGGCGGCCCGCTCGATCTCGATCGGGAACAGATTGCGGCCGGCGACGATGATGACTTCTTTGGCCCGGCCGCAGATCACCAACCGGTCGTCGACGAGGTAGCCGAGGTCTCCGGTCGAGAACCATTCACCGGCACCGAGATCGGCGTCCCCGAGGTACCCGCGCATCATCGATGCGCCGCGGATCTCCACGTGCCCGACGTTGCGCCCGTCGATCATCGGGACGTCGACGTTCGGCTCCACGATGCGAACCTGCATGCCGCCCAGCGGTTTACCCAGGATCGCGTAGCGACGACGAATCGGCTCGCCCCCGCCAGGCGGGGTCACGGTGACCTCGTCGTAGTGCGCACCCTCGCCGACAGCGGGCATCGTGACCGCGCACGCGGACTCGGCCATGCCGTAGGCGGGCGCGGCAGCGGACGGATCGAAGCCGAACGGGGCGGTCGCCTCGAGGAACTTGTCGAAGGCGTCGGCGTCGATCGGCTCGCCGCCGCTGATCGCGACGCGCAGGTGCGAGAGATCGACGTCGCGCAGCAGTTTGCCGTACCGGCCGAGGATGTCGTAGGCGAAGTTCGGCGCCGCGGTGACCGTCGTCTTGGTCTCGGTGAGCCACTGCATCCACTTGAAGGGAGCCGCGGCGAAGGCCGTGTTCGGCACGATGTAGGCCGAGATCCCTGTCGTCATCCCCGCGAGCAGGAACATCAGGCCCATGTCGTGGTAGAGCGGAAGCCAGCTGAAGCCGGTGTCGCGCGTGCGGTGAAGGCCGAGCCGGCTGACGAGTTCGATCGCGTTGGAGTAGACCGCCGAGGCGGGCAGGACCGCGGTCTTCGGGTCACCGGTCGAGCCGGCGGTGCCCTGCAGGACGGCGATCGTGTTGCCGTTGACGTTGCGCGCGACGAAGCCCGTGGTGTCGGCCCCGAGGCCGTACTCGCCCACTCGCGCGATGTGCAGCCTGCCTTCGACCTTCGACAGGAGGTCGAGCTGCGCGCCGCTGCCGAGGACGGTGCCGACGCCGATCGACACGAAACGCTGGTAGGTGTTCTGCGCCCAGCGCTCCTCGTCGGCCCCTCGGATCGGCCCCGGCAAGATGCTGACCGGCACGCCGGCGAGCCATGCACCCTGGATGGCGGCGATCAGATCCACTGTGGGGTCTCCGATCAGACCGAGGGCCTGCGGCTCGTGCAGTTCGCTGTCGGCGAGCAGTTGCACGGAGATCTGCTCGGCGCGGGCATGGACCTCACGCCACGGGGTCGTCACCCATTCACCGGTGTCGGAGTCGAGGACGGACAGACTCGTGTCTCCCGCCAGCATCGCCTCACGAACGGTGGCGGCCAACGCATTGGTCGAGCCCGATTCTTCCAGGATCACGCTGTTCTGCGACATTCTCGTTTCCCGTTCTCGCCAGCACGTGGCGTCGGTCCTTGTGATCGTCTTCCGGTCGGGTGAGCGACCGAGTGGTCATACCGCGTGTCGTCCCCGACCGCTGGTCATGGCGAACACGAACGTTCGCGCCATTTGGGTAGGGTAGCCTAATCTTTGTCGGACACAAGACCCAGATCCCGTCGATGTCACAGCGTGATCCGCATCATCCGATGGGACGATCGAGCCGAACTTAGGCTAACCTAATTTGCGTCGGCTCAGGGGGATCTCGCCGGCATGCCCAGGGATTGGGCAGAGCGGTTAGTTAGTATAACCTACCCTAAATGCGGGTTTCCCCAGCCTGAGTAACCATGTCACCGAACTGCGAGAGGCACGCCGGCTGATGGCCACGAATTCCCAGACCACGGACCTCACCACCGCGGCCGACGTCGTCGCCGAGGTGGCCCAGGCCCTCGGCCTGACGCCCGAGTCGATCGACCCGGAGCAGGATCTCATCGCCCAGGGACTCGATTCACTGCGGATGATGCGACTGGCCGGCACCTGGCGCAAACGCGGCATCGACATCGACTTCGCCCGCCTGGCCGCACAACCGACCATCACCGCCTGGACAGAACTTCTGCGCGCATCGGCTGATCGCACCGGCGACACGACCACATCCGGTGACCGCCCGTCCGCGTCCGACGCGGCCACGGCACCCGACATCCGCGGCGAGGTGGGCGCCGCGCTCGGTGTGTCCCCCGAGTCGATCGACCCGGAGCAGGATCTCATCGCCCAGGGACTCGATTCACTGCGGATGATGCGACTGGCCGGCACCTGGCGCAAACGCGGCATCGACATCGACTTCGCCCGCCTGGCCGCACAACCCACCATCACCGCCTGGACAGAACTTCTGGGCGGCGCCCCGACGCCGGCCGCCGACGACACGGCGCCGCCGCTGCCCGAAGCGACCGCGGGCCCCTTCCCGCTCGCTCCGATGCAGCACGCCTACTGGATCGGGCGATCGGACAGCCACGCCTTCGGCAACGTCGCCGCCCACCTGTACATCGAATTCGACGGTTCCGACGTCGACCCCGAACGCTTTGCCTCGGCCATGTCCGCGCTGATGGAACGCCACCCGATGCTGCGTGTCCGCGTGCACCCCGACGGCACCCAGGAGATCGGGCCGGCGCACCCCGAAGCCATTGCCGTGCACGACCTCCGAAGCCACTCGACGGAGATGGTCGAACAGATCCTGGCGGCGAAGCGCACCGACGGAACACACCGCACGCTACCGGTCGACGAAGGGGCGGTCATCCGCGCCGAACTGAGTCTCCTGCCGGGCAATGCGACCCGTGTCCACCTCGACGTGGACATGATCGCCGCGGACGCGATGAGCTACCGCGTCCTCGTGGACGACCTCGCTCGCCTGTACCGCGGCGAGACGCTGCCCGAGCTCGGGGTCACCTTCGCGACGATCACCGCGGACCGCACCTCCCGCGAGACCCTCGACGACGACGTGACGTGGTGGCGCGAACGCATTCCCACGCTGCCCGGGCCGCCCGAGCTCCCGCTCGACGAACGCGCGGCGCGGGGCGAGGTCGAGCCGCACAGTGTCCGCCTCCATCACTCCGTGTCCGCCTCGGACTGGAAGCGGCTCGAGGAGCACGCGCACCGTCGCGGGGTCACCCCCGCGGCCGCCGTCGCCGCGGTGTTCGCCGAGGCCGTCGGAACGCATTCGGCCACATCGCGATTCCTGCTCACCGTGCCCTTGTTCGACCGCCCCCAGATCCATCCGGACGTCGAGCAGGTGGTCGGCGACTTCACCTCGTCGATCCTCGTGGGCGTCGACCTGAGCGAGCCGGCCACGCTCGCCGAGCGAGCGCGGTCGATGCGGTCGTCGATGCACGAGGCCGCCGCCCACGGTTCGATGAGCGGACTGGACGTGCTGCGCGAGTTGAGCCGCCACCGCGGCGAGCCGGTCGTCTCCCCGATCGTGTTCACCAGCGCATTGGGACTGGGCGACCTGTTCTCCCAGCAGGCGACCGACGTGCTGGGCGATCCGTCCTGGATCGTCTCGCAGGGTCCGCAGGTCCTCCTCGACGCCCAGGTGACCGAGGTGGCCGGCGGTCTCCTCCTCAACTGGGACGTCCGCGCCTCCGACCTCGAACTCACCACCGCACGTTCGATGTTCGACCACTACGTCCGCCTCCTCGGGCTGCTCGTCGACGGCGAATGGGATGTGCCCGCACCGGATCCGATCACCGCCGAGGTTCGCGCCCAGCGACTTTCGGTGGAGAACCCGCTGCCAGTCACCGACACCTTCGACGGCACCCTGCACAGCACCTTCTTCACCCGGGCCGCCGAACGGGGCGACGCACCGGCTGTCGTGTCCGACGCACGTTCGTGGACCCACGCCGAACTGGCCGACGAGGCACGACGCGTCGCGGCAACACTCGTCGCGGCCGGCGTCGGGCCCGGCGACACGGTCGTCGTCCATCTGCCCAAGGGCGGGGATCAGGTCGTCGCGGCACTCGGAGTTCTCGCCGCCGGCGCAGCCTACGTCCCGATCGCCCCCACGCAGCCCCGGGCGCGACGCGAGCGGATCGTCGACGTGGCCACTCCGGCCGCGGTTCTCACCGCCGACCCCGCCGGCTGGGCATCCACCGACAGCGTCGTACTCGCGCTCGACGACGCCCGGCTCGCTGAGCCGATCGAGCCGGTCGCGGTGACTGCCGACGACCTCGCCTACGTCCTGTTCACCTCCGGCTCGACCGGACTGCCCAAGGGGGTGCAGGTTCCGCATCGCGCCGCGGTCGCGACCATCACCGACCTCGTCGACCGGTTCGCCATCGGAGCCGACGATCGCAGCCTGCAGGTGTCGTCGCTGGAATTCGACCTCTCCGTCTTCGACATCTTCGGTCTGCTCGCCGTCGGCGGTGCCGTCGTCGTACCGGGAGACGACGAGCAGACCAAGGTCGACGACTGGGCGCGACTGCTCACCCAGCACTCGGTGAGTGTCCTCAACTGCGTGCCGTCCATCCTCGGCATGCTCCTGGACCTCGCGCCCCTGCCCGCATCACTGCGGATGGTCATCATGGGCGGCGACAAGGTCGACGTGTCACTGCTCGAGCGCGTCGCCGCGCAACTGCCCGACTGCCGGGTCGCGGGCCTCGGCGGCACCACCGAGACGGCCATCCACTCCACGATCTGCGAAGCGGACGCCGTCCCGGCGGGAATGGCGTTCGTGCCGTACGGGATACCGTTGCGCGGCGTGCGCTGCCGAGTCGTCGACGACGCCGGCCGCGATCGTCCCGACCTCGTCCCCGGCGAACTGTGGATCGGCGGAGCCGGAGTGGCCGACGGGTACCGGGGCGATCCGGACCGCACGGCCGACCGATTCGTCGAACATGAGGGCCAACGCTGGTACCGCACCGGCGATCTCGCGCGCTACCTGCCCGGTGGCTTCCTCGATTTCCTGGGTCGCGCCGACCACATGGTCAAGATCCGTGGCTACCGTGTCGAGCTCGGCGAGGTCGAGGCCGGCCTCCTGGGTCTGTCCGGTGTGGGCTCGGCGGTCGCCTGGTCCGACGGCCGCGACCTCCGCGCCGCGGTCGTGCTCACCGCCGGATCGACCGACGACGACGCCGACCTCGGCGCCCGGTTGTCGGAAACCCTTCCGCCGCACATGGTCCCGCGATCCATCACGGTTCTGGACCGGTTCCCGCTGACGCCGAACGGCAAACACGATCGCAAGGCCATCGCCGCGGGCACCCGTACCGACGACGACCCGATCGAGGCGGTCGCGCCGCGCGGCCCCGTCGAGGAGGCACTCACGCTGATCTTCGGCGAAGTCCTGCCCACCCCGCCGGTGAGTGTCACCGAGGACTTCATCTCCCTGGGCGGCGATTCGGTCCAGGCCACCCGGGTGGTAGCGCTCTCGCGCCAGTGGCTCGACGCGCCCGGGCTCTCGGTCGCCGACATCTTCACCGAGCGAACCATCGCCGGTCTCGCGAGGCGTCTGACCGAACTCGACGGGGAACGGGCGGCCTTCGTGGCGCAGACCTTCCTCGACGTCATGCACCTCACCGACGAACAGGTGGAGGCCGAGATCGCGAGCAGTTGACCGCATCCGGCACACCTGACGCCCACAACGCCAGACCATCTCCCAGAGCAAAGGCATCATGACCATTTCCTCCGCACCGACCTACGACCTGAACTCGGTCGATCTCGACGACGTGTCGCACGCCGCGACCGTCCACGGCTGGCTCACCCATCCCAAGGCCAAGTACTGGGACATGCTCGACAGCTCAGTCGCCGACGTGGAGAAGATGATTCGCGATTCGGCGGAGGCCACGGCCGGTACGCCTTATGGAATGCGCCTGGGCTACCACGACGGGCACCCGCAGTTCCTGTTCGAGCTCTACGACCCGGCCACCAGTGAACTCGCCGACCCCGCCAGCGGTTACGTGCCCGCCGACGGCGACATCGGCATGCATCTGCTGGTCGCCCACGCCGAACAGTCACTTCCCGGCTTCACCGGCGCGGTGATGCTGCACATCATGCGCACCGCGATCCTCGAGGTCGGCGCCGCCCGCGTCGTCGTCGAGCCGGACGTCCGCAACAAGGCCGTGCACCGCCTGAACGCGAGCGTGGGATTCCGGGTCGACGGGGACTACCCCGTCGGGAACAAGACCGCGCACCTGAGCTACTGCACCCGAGCCGATTTCCTCGCGGTGACCGACAACGGCAGGTCTGTCGGACCGGTCGAGGTCACGGACCTGGGGGCGTAGATCGTTGACTCTCCAGGACATCGAGACCACGCAGGGGTTCGCGGTGCGCACGGCCGGGGGGTCGGGTGCGCGAAGCCATCGCCAGACGTATCACACCAGGATCGCGAAGAAGATCCTCGCCGAATTCTCCCACGAGCGGGCGCTCGATCCGGTGGCGACCGGAGACGGCGGCTATCTCGTCTCCTCCGCCGACGGCCACACCGAGTACCACTTCCGCGCCGATCGTCTCGCCCTGGACAGCTGGGCGATCGACGAGTCGTCGTTGCGTCGTGTACAGGACGGCGCCGAACTCCCGATCGACGCGGTCGCCATGATCGTCGACCTCGCACCGTTGGTGGGCATCGGACCCCAGGCGCTGCCGGAGTACCTCGAGGAGTTCATCAACACCCTGGCCATCAGTGCCGAGCGTCCGGACGTACGCCGCATCGCGGCAGCAGATCTCGCGCACGCCGACTTCCAGACCATCGAGGCGACGATGACCGAGGGGCATCCGTGCATCGTCGCCAACGCCGGCCGTCTCGGATTCAGTGCCGAGGACATCGAGCGGTATGCGCCCGAGGTCGGCAACCACTTCCGCCTCGTCTGGCTGGCCGCCCGTCGCGAGGACTGTGACGTCGCCACCGTCGACGATGTCGACTACGACGCGTTGCTCCTCGACGAGCTGGGCGCGGAGACCCTGGCGGGTTTCGACGCCGCGCTCGTCGAAGCCGGTTGCGACCCTGCGGATTACCGGTACTTGCCGGTCCACCCCTGGCAGTGGGTCGAGAAGGTACAGAAGCTGTACTCCGCCGACATCGCCGGCCGGCGCATCGTCGAGGTGGGGACGAGTCCTGACCTCTACCAGGCCCAGCAGTCGATCCGTACGGTGTTCAACGCCACCACGCCGACCCGCAATTACGTCAAGGTCGCGCTGTCCATCGTGAACATGGGGTTCACACGCGGGATGTCGGCCGACTACATGCGTACGACACCGCTCATCAACAACTGGGTCCGCAGACTCGTCGCCGACGACCAGTACCTCGCGGCGATCGGTTTCGAGATGATCTTCGAGGTCGCCGCGATCGGTTACCGCAGCCCGACCTTCACGCCGATCACCCAGCCGGGATCGGAGTACCGCAAGATCCTGTCGGCGCTGTGGCGCCAGAGTCCGGTGCCGTTGACCGCCGCCGACGAGCAACTGTCGACCATGGCCGCGCTGCTGCACGTCGATCACCTGGGCGAGCCGTTGGTGGGCGCGTTCATCGAACGTTCGGGAGTCCCGGCGACCGAGTGGGTCCGCCGCTACCTGCGGACCTATCTGCATCCCATCGCCTACCTGCTCTACCGGTACGAGCTGAAGTTCTCCCCCCACGGTGAGAACCTCATCCTGGTTCTCGCCGACGGCATTCCGGTGCGCGCCATCCTGAAGGACATCGGCGAGGAGGTGTCGGTGTTCGGGAAGGCGGAGGGACTCCCCGAGAGCTGCGCCCGTGTCCGGACCACCGAGCCGGACGAGATCCGCAACCTGGGTGTCCTGTCGGATGTCTTCGACGACTTCCTGCGCCCGCTCGCCGAGGTCCTGCACACACACGGCCTCGTCGACGACGACGAGTTCTGGTCACTTGTCGGCGAGAGCCTGCGCGAGTTCGTGGCCGCCCATCCCGAACTGGAGGACCGTCTCACCCGTTGGGACCTGTTCGCACCGGAGTTCGGAGCGGTGCACATGAACGGTCTGCAGTTGCGCAACAACAAGCGCATGGTCGACATCGAGGACTCCTATGCCTCACTGATCGACGCCGGTCACCGGCTCGCCAATCCGGTTGCATCGCACAGGGACCGGTGACCGACATGACCGCAACCCACACCAGCGGACACCCGGACGTGGAGATCCTGCGAGACGGGCACGGCATCCCGCACGTCCGCGCGACGACGCCGGCGGGCGCGCTGTACGGTCAGGGCCGGGCATGTGGCGAGGACCGACGCTGGCAGATCGAGTTCATGCGGCTGCGCGCCGAGGGACGCACCGCCGAGGTCTTCGGAGCCTCGTGCATCGAGTGGGACACCTTCGCCCGCCGAGCCCAGCTCGACGCCGCGGCCAAACGGATCTTCGAGGCATCGTCGACCCGCACCCGCGATCTCGTCACCGCCTATGCCGCCGGGGTGAACAGCACGCTCGACGACCCCGAGACCTCCGCTGCCGCACCGGAACTCGAGGCACTAGCGCATCGGCCACAACCGTGGCGGCCGTGGACACCGATCTCGGTGTTCATCATGCACCACGTACTGTTCGGACGGTTCACCACCAAGCTGTTCCGCCTGCACGCCTGCCGCACGCTCGGTCTGGATGCCCTGCGATTCTGGGACTTCGAGACACGGGAGACCGATCCCACGATGCCCGCGATGCCCGACGAGGCATTCCTGGACGAGATCCTGGCGATCACCCGGCCGGCGTCCCCGGAGGAGCCATCCCCCGCGGTCGACCTCGGTGACCCGATGTCGGGCAGCAACGCGTGGGGAGTCTCCGCGGAACGCAGCTCGACCGGTGCGCCGATCGTCGCCGGCGACCCGCATCGCTTTCTCGAACTTCCGGGCATCTACCAGCAGTTCCATCTCGCCTCGACCGGTCCTTCGGACGCATTCGACATGGCCGGGTTCGCCTTTGCCGGCGTTCCTGGGGTCCCCCACTTCTGCCAGGGCGACGACATCGCCTGGGGCATCACGAACGCGATGGGTGACTACCAGGATCTGTACCTCGAGCGGTTGACGCGCGACGATGCCGGCACGCTCCTGGTCGAGGTGCCGGGCGGGACCCGGGTGCCGGCCGGGGTCAGCACCGAGACGATCCTGGTCCGGGACGCCGAACCCGTGGCGGTGCAGGTGATCACCACTCCGAACGGTGCCGTCGTCTTCGGCGGTCCCGAGGACGCGTTCGCGATGAGCATGCGGTCTCCGCTGCTCTCCGAGGAGGTCACCTTCGACGCGCCGCTCGATCTGCTCTTCGTGCGGACCGTCGCCGATGTCGAAGCGGCGCTGGCCAACTGGGTCGAACCGGTCAACCGGGCAGTCATCGGCCATGCCGACGGCACCGTCGCCACCCACGTGGCCGGCCGGGTGCCGGTCCGTGCACCCGAGAACTACTGGCTGCCGGTACCCGGCTGGGACGAGCGCTACCAGTGGCGAGGATACGAGCGGGGTTCGCTCGGCGATCCCGACTTCGACGCGACACTTCGGAACCCGATCACCGTCACCGCCAACCAGCGCATGTCGGATGTGCCTGCGCTGCAACCGCTCACGAGCGAGTGTGTGGAACCGTTCCGCGCCGACCGCATCGCGGTACTGCTCGACGAGCTCACGTCCGTGAGTCCGGCGGACTGTGCCGACATCCACTCCGACGTGCGGCTCGAGCAGGCGAAGGTGGTCCAGGAGTTGCTGTCTCGCGTGCGAGCCGACAGCGACGAGGCCGAGAAGGTCCGGCAGCGACTGGTCGCCTGGGACCGCTCCATGGAGGCCGAGAGCACCGACGCCTACCTGTATGCCGAGTTCCGCACCCAGTTGGTCCTCGGTGTGGCGAACACCGACATCCTCGCCCCGCTGCGCGGGCCGCACGGCTTCCCGGCGGTGTTCCAGCCGTGGTTCGTTCCCGAACCGCGCCTCGCCACCGCACTGACCTCGGTCGTCGCCAACACGGCGGGGATCGGCATCGACATCGAGGCCGTGGCGGTCGCCGCCCTCGACGCCGTGGTGGCCCGGGTCGCCACCTTCGGTGCCACACCCACCTGGGGCAGCGTCCACCGGCTGGCACCGATCCACGGATTCGACCTGGTCGGCGCATCGCCGCAGTATCCGGACCTGTTCGCGACCCTGCGTCCGACGCCGCTCCCGCTGGCCGGCGACGCCGAGAGCGTCTTCGCCAACGCCGCGGCGGTCGGTACGCACCTGTGCATCACCGGTGCCGCGGCCCGCTATGTGTGGGACCTCTCCGACCGGAACGCGAGCCGCTGGATCGTCCCGCTGGGCGTGAGCGGCGACCCCCGTTCCGATCATTTCCAGGACCAGGCGCCGCGGTGGGCGGCGGGCCAGCTGGTCGAGGTCGTCCGCGACTGGGACGCATTGCACGCCATGTCCGCAGCGGCGTCGACGCCGTCCGCCGCCCCGTCGACCGAGAGGGAACCATGCCCGCGTTGACCGAAGAGCGACTCACACTGCTGCGCCGTCGGATCGCGCAGGCGGGTGACATCAGTCCCGCTCGCTCCGCCGACGCACCGGACACAGCCGTACCGTTCGGCGAGTTCGGGACCGCCGAGCGTCGGATGTGGCGGATCTACGAGCTGGACCCGGACTCGGTGTCGCACAACATCGGACTCGTGCTGGGGTTCGGCGGGAGCCGGACGCTGAGTTCGGTCGTCGCCTCCGCCGAACTGCTCGTCGAGCGATTCCGGGTGCTGAGCTCCGTGGTCGAGACCGACGACGCGGGCACACCGAGTCGACGCGCCGTGTCGAGCTCGGGATCGTGGGACGCATCGGGAACGGTGTGGACCTGGGGACTCTCGGAGACGGCTGCGAGCGGCATCGGCACCGGCGTCGATGCCGATCCCGCGGCGACCGCCCTGACGCGGACCCCGTTCGATCTTCGCTCGGAAGTGCCACTCCGGCTGCGCGTCTCGGGGTCGGACGGAGACGTCACGATGATCCTGGTGGTCCACCACCTGGCGGTCGACGACACCTCGTGGCCACTGCTCCTCGGCACCCTGGTGTCGGGTTCCTGGCCCGGAGACATCACCGCCGAAACCCGCCCGGAGACAACCGATCCCACTGCCGCGGCGGATGCGACGGACAACGCGGTCCGACACGCACTCGCGACCTGGGCCGCTGCGGACGTCCGCTACCCGCTCACGGGTGAGCTGCCCACGGAGAGCGCCGCCGACAGCTGGCTGTCGCCGATGGACGACCGCGACGGCATCAAGGTCGCCGCCCCGGTCGCGGCCGACTCGCTGACCGCTTTCGGGCGGGTCGCCCAGATCGTCGGGGCGACACCCAATGCATTGCTGATCGGGGTCTGCTCACTCGCGGCGTTCGCGCTGACCGGCGCGGCCGACCACGTCCTCGTGGTACCGGCCGACAACCGGCGACGGGCACAGTCACCGCAGGATGTCGGCTACTGCGGCAACATCATCCCGATGCGATTCCGCATCGACCCCGACGACACCGTCGAACAGGCCCTCCGCGATGCGGGTTCGGTGATCTACCGGGCAATGGAACACTCCGGCACCGATTTCGGGCCGATCCTCACCGCGTTGCGGCAGCAGGGTGGTCGATTCCCCGTCATCGAGATCATGGCCTCGGTCCGGCCCGCGCCCCTGCGCGGGATCCCGCAACCCGCCGACGCACCGGTCACCTGCCACTCGGTCTTCAACGGGATCGCCAACTACCCGCTCTCCATCGCCTTCGAGGCCGACGACGACAGCACCCACGTCGAGGTGGATCATCAGCCGGGGATCGTTCCCGACGCGGTGGCCGACCGGGCCACCGCGGTACTCACCGCACTCGTCGACCTGATCCCGACGTCGTTGCACCACTCCGTCTCCGCGCTCCTCGAGGTCCTCGACGAGCGCGCTCCGCAGAAGGGCAGCGCCGGATGACCGGCGTGCCGCCGCGCCACCGAGCGCCAGAGTCAACAAGGGGGAACCCAGTGTCCGAAGATCGCCGATCCAGTTGGGGTGTCTCGCGATTCGCCCGTCCCGGCGACGGGTGGGCCGACGTCGGACGCGGCCTGGCCGAGATCGCCGCCGCGGTCAGCGACCACCACCACGGCGCCCCGCTGCCCAGCGGTGATCCCGTCGCGGTGCTGGGCGGGGTGACAGCACTGCTCGGTCCGCACGGAATCCCGGAGAACGGGATCGGCGAATCGGAGGCGCTGACCCGACTCGCTCGCCTGGTGGCCGAGTTCGGCCTCGACCTCACACACCCGATGGCCGCCGCGCACCTGCAACCCGCTCCCCTGTCGGTGGCGGTCGCCGCCGACGCGCTGGCATCGGCGACCAATGCCTCACTCGACACCTATGATTCGGGTCCGGCCACGCTCGCGCTCGAGACGTGGACCGTGCAGTCCCTGGCGCGTTTGGCCGGTTTCGGCGAACACGCCGGCGGTGTCTTCAGCCCCGGCGGGTCGATCTCGAACCTGCTGGCGCTGATGATCGCGCGCGATCACACTGCCGCACGCCGAGGTGTCGACGTGCGTCACGACGGAGTCGGGGCGTTGCAGCGTCCGGTCGTCTTCTGCTCGCGTGTGGCTCACTTCTCGGTCCACCGTGCTTGTGCGGCACTGGGACTGGGCGAGACCGCGGTGATCCCGGTCGAGGTCGACTCGCAGCACCGGATGATCCCGGAGGCCCTCGAGGCGGCGATCCGGGAGTCCGGCGCGGCCACCCCGCTGGCGATCGTCGCCACCGCGGGCACCACCGACTTCGGCACCGTCGACCCGCTCGGCGAGATCGCCGACATCGCCGAGCGTCACGAGATCTGGTTGCACGTCGACGCCGCCTACGGATTCGGTTCGCTGTTCTCCGATCGCCTCGCTGGTCTGCTCACCGGCGTCGAGCGCGCCGACTCGGTCACCCTGGACCTGCACAAGGTCGGCTGGCAGCCGGCCGCCGCGAGCCTCATGCTCCTGTCCGACGCGGATCGCTTCGTGTCCCTGAACCGGTCGGTGGCCTACCTCAACCCCGACGACGACGTGGAGGCCGGATACAGCGGCCTCCTCGGTCAGACCTTGCAGACGACCCGACGTCCCGATGTTCTGAAGGTCGCGACGACCCTGCTCGCCTACGGGCGCCGCACCCTGGGAGAGATGCTCGACCGGTGCAACGATCTCGCGGTGTACGCCGAGCAGCGAGTCGCCACCGAGCTGCAGCTCGAACTCATCGCGCCGGTCACGCTGACCACCGTCGTGTTCCGCTACCGCTGCACCGATCTCGATACGGTCAACGGGGAACTGCGGCGTCGGCTGATCGCCGACGGCAAGGCCCTCATCGGCCGTACCCAGGTGCGGGTGCCGGGCGAGGACGAGCCGCAGACCTGCCTGAAGCTGACCCTCCTCAACCCGGAGACCTCGGAGAGCGACATCGACGAGCTGTTCGACGAGCTCCTGCGCGTCGCCCTCGAGGTGGAGTCCGAAGGCACCGCCGCGCCCGGCGCGGAAACGCACAGTGAAGAAATGGTGAGAGTGTCCGAATGACCCCTGTTGAGAACGTAGACGTACTGGCGATCGGCTGCGGCCCTTTCAATCTGGGCCTCGCCGCGCTGGCCTCGACGCTCGACGACGTGGATCTCCTCGTCGTCGACTCGCGTGACGAGTTCCGCTGGCACCCGGGCCTGATGTTCGACGACGCCACCCTGCAGGTGAGCTTTCTGTCCGACCTGGTGACGCTCGTCGACCCGACCCATCCGCTGTCGTTCCTGAACTACATGGCCGACATCGACCGGATGTACCGGTTCCTGGTGCGCGAGGACTTCTTCCCGACCCGCATCGAGTACGAGGCGTACCTCCTCTGGTGTGTGTCCCGGCTCGACTCGCTGAGATGGAGCACCACGGTCGACGAGGTGACATGGGACGCCGAGGCCGATGCGTTCCGGGTGACCATGCACACTCCGACGGGCTCCTCGACGGTCATCGCACGCCACGTGGTGGTCGGCATCGGGACCGAACCCTTCGTCCCGCAGGCACTCTCGTCGGATTCGCCGGCGGTGGTCCACAGCTCCGACTACCTGTTCAACCAGGAGAAGGCCCTCGCCGCCGACACCGTGACGGTGATCGGTTCGGGTCAGTCGGGCGCCGAGATCGTCATCGATCTCCTCGAGGCCAACCTGCGCGGGGGTCCCGCCGTCCGATGGTGGACGCGCACACCGTGGTTCGCTCCGCTGGACTTCACGAAGCTGTCGCTGGAGATGACCACGCCGGCCTACATGGACTACTTCCACAGCCTTCCCGAGGCCGCGCGTGACCGCGTTCGCCCGCAGCACTGGCAGTTCCACAAGGGCATCTCCACCGATTCCCTCGAGCGGCTGCACGACCTGCTGTACCGACGCCAGCTGCAGGACAAGCTCAATCCGGTGCAGCTGCGGATCTCGGTCGAGGTCGAGGGTCTCGACACGCTCGCCGACGGCAGGTTGCGTGTTCGCGGCCGGCACCTCGACACCGGTTCCGAGCTGGCCCACACCACCGACATGGTCATCGCCAGCACGGGCTATCAGGCGCGCAAGGCAGACTTCCTCGCCCCGATCGAGTCTGCGTTGCACCGCGATTCGCGGGGGCGCCTCGTGATCGGCGCCAACCACGAGATCGAGACCGACGATCCCTTGACCAACCGGATCTTCGTCGCCAACGCCGAGGAGCACGCACACGGCGTCTCGGCCCCGAACCTCGACATCGGCGCGGTCCGCAACGCACGCATCCTCAACACCGTGCTGGGCCGCGAGGCCTACCGCCTGCCCAAGCACACCGCGTTCACCAGCTTCGGCGCCTCTGACGACGACGACATCGTCGCGCCCTAGCCCGAATCCTGCCCCACGGCCCGATCCGCTCCTGCGGGTCGGGCCGTTGTCGTCGGTGTTGCCGCGCAGTGGCTTCGCCCTGAGGTGCGAGGAGCGATAGCCGCGAACACCCCTCCGCTCCCCGAGGTGCGAGGAGCGATAGCCGCGAGCACCCCTCTGCTCCCTGAGGTGCGAGGAGCGATAACCGCGAGCACCCCTCTGCTCCCTGAGGTGCGAGGAGCGATAGCCGCGAACACCCCTCCGCTCCCTGAGGTGCGAGGAGCGATAGCGACGAGCCACGAAGGGTCCGGTGACCCAGAAAACGAACTCGCCCTCCGCATATCGCGGAGGGCGAGTTCGGATGACACCGCTCGGATCAGCTGGACGCCGCGGCGAAGGACGGCTTGAGCAGGTCGAGCACGTACGGGATCGAGTTCGGCGTCGGTGCGTTCAGACCGGTGATCTGCGACTGGGTCATGAAGGTGACGGCGTTGTCCTTGACCGCCTTCAGGTTCTTGTACCCGGGCAGCGACTTCAGGGTCTCCGCCTGCTCGGGCGTGGCGGTGGCCACGACGAGCACATCGGCGTCGAGCATCGGGATGTTCTCGGTGCTCAGTCCGAAACGCGGCTGGCCGGTCCGCCGGTACTCGGCGACCAGCTTGGGTGCCATCTTCATGCCGAGCGAGGTGAACAGTTTTGCGGCGCCGTCGTTCTCGTCACCGAGGACGGACAGCTGATCGGGGCCGTACATGAAGGCGAAGGCGTAGGTCTTGCCCTTCAGGCCCGGGTACTCCTCGGTCACCGCGGCGATCTTGGCGTTGGTGTCGTCGATGATCGACTTCGCCTTGTCCGGATCGTGCAGCACCGTGCCCATCACGGTGACCATGTCCTGCCAGGGATCGATCTCCTGGTCGCTGATGGCGTTCACCGTCGGCGCCAGCTTGGAGATCTGCTGGAACTCCGGGCTGTCCGACGCGAAGCCCGGCGCGAAGATGAGATCCGGATCGAGCTTGGCGATGGTGGTCGCGTCGTCGCCCTTGGTGGGGTCGATGAACGTGGCGTCGGCCAGTTTCTCGCCGTACCAGGGCTGCATCTCGCCGGTCGCCGACTTCGAGTAGTCGTAGTAGCCGACCGGGGTCTCGCCGAACGACAGCACGACGTCGGTCCACTGGTCGCCCAGCGTGACGATCCGCTCCGGGGTGTCCGGGATCGTGACCTGACGGCCGTCCGGCAGGTTGAGTTGGACGGTGCCGCCGGCGGATTCGTCATCCGAGCTCGAGCAACCGGCCAGCAGGCCCGCGAACAGGAGCGCACTCGCGACGAGTGCACCCAGGCGAAGTCGTGAAGTCACGTGAAGATCCCCCCATTGGGTTGTCGGTGTCGTCCGTCGGACCGGACCGTCGTTCGACGGTGCTGTCAGAGCGAGCAGGGCAGCAGGACGAATCCCGCGATGGCGCAGACGCTTCGGTTGGACAGCTTCCACTTGTTGCCGCTCCACACGAAGGTCATCGAGCGGTTCTGGCTACCGCGGCCGACCACGCTGATCTGGAGCGGTGCGGTCAGGGTCGTGCCACTGACCTGGACGGGTCCGACCATCTGGTAGCTGAGCCCGACGTTGCCGTAGGTCGTGATCGCGCGGGAGACGAGGTCGATCTGGCGAAGCGCACGCTCGCCGCCTTCGAGTTCGGCGGCACGCGCGGCGCGGCTGCCGTTGGCGTTCATGACGATCCGGACCTTGGTGTTGAGCTGGCCCGGGGTGAGCGCAGTCGGCGCGGCGGCGACGGGCTGCTGTGGCGCCACAGTGGTGCCCGGCGCCGGTGCCGGGGCCTGACCCGGTGCCGGTGCGGGTGCGGCGCCCTCGCCGGGCGGACCGATCGGTCCGCCGATCGCGCCGCCGCCCTCGGGCACGTTCTCGGTCGGGGCCGCCGCCGGCGCTCCGGCCGGCGCCCCGGCGGGCGCGGGCTGGCCGGGAACGGCACCCGGTTGCTGACCCGCGATGCCCTGCTGCGGGAGCGCGGTCTGCGCGGCACCGAGGTTGACGACGGTCGGCTGCGCGGCGCTCGTGGAGTCGCCACGCTCACTCACGACGATGCCCACCACGCCGATCGTGACCACGATCGCGGAGATGATGGCGGCGACGCCTGCCGACGCCAGCACGGTCGGGATGCTGACCCCGCCCGATCGGCGCGAGGACTCCGCGGCCGGCTCGCTGTAGTCGACCCCCGACTGGTAATCGACCCCGGACGGGTCCTGGTAGTTGACGTCGTTGCTCATGTTGATCTTTCTCCGTGTATGTCTTCGCCCCCGCCGAGCCGACGGCCACCCTGTATATTGCAGGCCCCGGACACCGGATTACAAGGCAAGCCTAAGCTCGCCCTCCCGTCAGGTCGACGGGTGGGCCTCCCGAAGCACGTCGTCGAGCGCTGCCACGAACCGATCGGTGTAGCCGGGTAGCGCCTGCGCGTCGGCGACGATGCCGAACGTGGTGGTGTGTCCGAGGATCAATGTGGTCACCGACAACGAGTAGCCCGCCAGCGGCGACAGCGGCGTCAGGGTGACGATCGACTTCCCCAGCACCGACCTGACCCGTGAGAATCCGGGGTTGATGCCGATGTGGATGTCGGGGTGCATGTGTGCCATCGACGCGTTCACGATCGCGCGCTGCAGACCCCACAGCGGAGCGCGCGGCAGATCGTCGGCGGCGGCCAGATACAACTGCGGCTTGCGTTTCGCGATCGTCTCGAGTTCGCTTCGCGCACGCTCGATCTGGCGCGCGAGGTCGGGCTCGTTGCCGTGGAGGTTCAGCAGCGCGACGGACACCGCGTTGCCGGTGTGCCGGAACTCGTCGTCGAGGGTCACGGGCAGTGTCACGCGGATGACGTCGGCCTGCGAGTCCGCCGGCGGGTTGAGGCTGAGTGCTCGGCCGATGGCGGCGAGCAGGAACTCGTGGACCGTCGCGTTGTTGCGCTTGGCCGCCTTGCGCAGGGTCCGGGTCGACGCGGTGTGCAGGGCGTACTCACGCGTGCCCGACTTGGTCAGCGCCGGCCACGCCCGCTTCTTGCCGCCACCCGCTGCATGCTGATCGCCGTAGGCGGCCTTCGCCTCGGCGAGTTCGTCGGGGTCGATGCCGCTGATCCGGAAACGAGGGCTGGTGGCGAATCGCTCGAACTCCGCCAGGTCCTCGGGCTCACCGTCGGCGAGAAGCGCGGCGAACGCCGCTCCCGCTATCCCGTCGGAGACGCTGTGGTGCACTCGCAGCAGCACCCACTGTCCGACGCCCTCGGCACCGGCCGACGGGGTGAACAGCGTGATGTCCCAGAACGGGCGCGGGCGCGGCAGGGGCGACTCCAGGAGCTTCGTCACACGTCGTCGCAGGTGCGCTCGATCGGTGAACCCGAACTCGGTCACGTGTTCGCCTGCGTCCCAGCTGTCGTCCGCGAGGACCACCTCGGGCTTGCGCCAGCGGCCGTTGCGGATTCCCAGCCGGAAGATCTCGAACAGCCCGGCCCGCTCTCGCACGCGCGCCCGCACCTCGTCGAGGCCGAGCAGGTCGCCGTCCCCCTCGAGCTGCAGGATCATCGACCAGTGCATCGGCGCACTGGCCTTGTCCATGTGCAGGTAGGTGTGATCGGGAGGCGCGAGTTCGGTCACGCGCGCGTCGACCGGTGCCTGACTGGCTGGGCTGTTCATGTGGGGACCGCCTGGGTGGGAGGGATGTCTCGAAGTGCTTCAGGACGCGGGCGAGCGGGCGCCGAGGAGTTCCGAGTCGACGAACATGGCCTGGTATCGCTCGGTGTCGGGTTTCATCGCCGCGGCGACGAGTTCCCACAGCACCTCGTCGGTGCCGCCGCCGACGCGGGCCAGTTTCATGTCCCGCCACCACCGACCGATCGGGGTCTCGGTCTCGAGGTAGCCGATCCCGCCGAAGATGTGCAGGCACTCCGACGCGACCTCCTCACCGAGATTGGCGGCCGTCGCCTTCAGCGCCGCGGCGGTGCGCAGGTTGATCTTGCCCTCGGCCGCGACACCGGCGAGCGAGTACCGCAGGACGTCGACCCTGGCCTGCAGATCGGCGACGCGCAGGCGCAGCGCCTGGTGGTCGTAGAGTTTCTTGCCGAACTGGGTGCGATCCATCATCCGCGCGAGCGTCACGCCGATCATCACCTCGCACGCGGCGGCGATCTGGGCGGCCACCGAGTACCGCTCGTGCGCCAGTCCCCAGCTGATGATCGCCAGGCCGGTTCCCGGTCGGGCGATCAGCGCCTCTTCCGGAATCCAGGCGTCGATCGTGACCGGAGCGGTGTCGAGGGGTCCGGCGCCGAGCTTCTGGTACGGCTCGCCGACCGTCACCGACTCGATGGGCACCGCGGCCAGGGCCACGTTGCCGCCGACATCAGGACCGTCGTCGGCGCCACGGCAGACCACGAAGACGTGGTCCGCGATCGGTGAGAGCGACACGAACTTCTTGTGTCCGACGACGCGGAAGCCGCCGTTCTCCGGATGGATCCGGGTCTCGGAGTTCTGCAGATCCGAACCGCCCTGCTCCTCGGAGGCGCCGATACACAGCACGGTCTCGGCGGTCAGCGCACGCTGGGCCAGGTCTCTGAGGTAGTCGTTGCGGCCGAAGCGGCGGAGGATGGCGATGGCGGAGTCGTGCAGGCTGACCCCCACCCCGATCGCCGCGGAACCGAGAGCACCGAGGTGGGCACCGAGCGCGAAGTGGTCGTGCAGGTCGGTGAACTTGCGGTCCTCCCACTTCCGGACGAAGACACCTTCGGCACCGAGATGCTCGAGAAGGGGCCGGGGAAACCGGTGATCCCGTTCGGCCTGCGCCGTCCACGACGTCACCCGGTCGTCGAACGCGGCGTCGAGCAGTTCGGCGTACGTCTGCACTGGCGTGTCCACACTCATGTCGGCTCTGCGTCCTCTCAGGCCGGGGTGCCGGCCTTCGACCGGATGAGGTCCTCGAGATCGCCGACGGTCTTGGACTCGAAGAGCTCCCGCTCCGAGAGCTTCACCCCGAGACGTTCCTCGATCGCCACCACGCCGATGGCGAACGCCACCGAGTCCAGCCCCAGGTCGTCGATCAGCTTGGAGTCGCGGCTGACGTCGCCGAGCGCGAGGTCGAGGTCTTCTTCGAGGATGCCGCGCAGGGCTTCGGTGATGTGGTCGGACATGTGGTGACTCCTGAGATGGGGGTGTTCGGTCGAAAGTATCGGGTGATCAGCGCGGGACCACGTACGGGGCGACGCTGCCGAGCTTCTCGCAGGTCTCGGTGAACTCGCGCTCCGGCGTGGACTGCGCGACGATCCCGGCACCTGCACGCAGCCACGCACCGTCTCCGGAGGCGAAGATGGTGCGCAGCGCGAGGGTCGCCTCGAGCTCGCCGGTCGACGCCGCGGTGAGGATCGCGCCGGAGTACAGACCACGACGACGGGGCTCCAGACGGTCGATCGCCTCCACGGCCGGGGTCTTGGGAATTCCCGAAGCGGTGATCGACGGGAACACGACCTCGAGTGCGCGCCAGGGTGTTTCGTGGTCGAGGAGGGTTCCGCGCACGGTCGAGGCCAGGTGCTGGACGCTGCCGCGTTCGCGGACTTCCATGAACTCGCTCACCACCGTCGTGCCGGCAACGGCGATCGAGGAGATCTCGTCGAAGCAGGCCCGCACCGACATGGCATGCTCGGCGATCTCCTTGGCATCGGACAGCAGGTCGGCGCGGGCCGCGGCGTCCTGCTCGGGCGAGATTCCGAAAGCCCTTGTGCCGGCCAGTGGTTCGGTGACCACGGTCCGGTCGTCGTGCACCGCGACGACGAGTTCGGGGCTGAACCCGGCGGCCTGCAGGTCGCCGAGCGAGAGCAGGTAGCTGCGGGCGGGGTTGTTGTCGGCACGGCCGCGGGCGTAGGTCGCGGGGATGTCCACGTCGAACGGGATGTCGACCGCGCGCGAGAGGATCACCTTCTGGTACCGGCCGGCTTCGATCTCGGCGACAGCGGTCGCCACCCGGCCGCGGTAGTCGTCGGGGTCGGACTGGACGTCGACCGGTCGCGACTGCGCCGAAACGGTTGCCTGCGAGGCGATCTCGAGAAGACGCTGAGCGCGGTCGGCTTCGACGGACCCGGTGTCGACTCCGCCGGCATCGACGGTCGCCTCGAACTCGGGGACGATGAGGTGCGCGAGGACGGTGTCCTCGGGGACACGGTCGAGGATGCCGTGGTAGGGCGCGCAGAAGTCGAAACCGACCCAGCCGTAGACGCGCCAGTCCGGAATCGACAGCGACGCGGTGGCGGCGGCGAGCGCGTCGGCCGGGTCGCCGTGCCAGGACGTCGTCGTCCGATCACCCCGGTCGTCGACGACGACCTCGCTCCGCGTGACTACCACCCGAGCACGGACACCGGCCGCGAACGTCCAGCGCCGGTCACGCTCGTAGACGACATGGTCGCCGAACTCCCCGGAGCCCGCCCAGGCCGCCGTGATCCGTGCGGCATCGGACTCGCTCAGCGGCGAGGCAGGCGCGAGCAGGTCGACGAACTGCGCGGCGTGCGATTCGGTTGTCAGCGACATGTCCTTCGTTCCTCCGGTCGTGATGCACTCGAGCACCGATGATCATAGGGAATCTTAGGGCAGCCTAATCAAACAACCCCCCGCGGGTCGAGAGCCGGTTCGCCGTCCCGTATCGACCGGTAAGGTTACCCTATCCTGGCTGTGTTTGAATGAACTCATGCCGACGCACCTCGACCACGTGCCCGATCTGCTCGACGGTTTCACCCCCTACGCCGACGCCCAGGCACAGAAGTACCGGGATGCGGGTGTCTTCCTCGACCGCCCGCTGTTCGCGGCCCTCGATCTCGCCGCCGAGCGCTCCCCCGATGTTCCCGCGGTGACCGATGCCTCCACCGACGGTCCGCGCACGCTCACCTACGCCGAGTTCCGCGCCGCCACCCTCCGCCGCGCCGCGGGTTTCGTCGACGCCGGTCTGCAGCCGGCCCAACGGGTCGTCCTGCAGCTCAACAACTCCCTCGACTTCGCCGTGACGCTGTTCGGCCTGCTGCGCGCAGGCGTCGTGCCGGTGATGACACTGCCCGCGCATCGGATCACCGAGATCGCGCACCTCGCGGCGGGCGCGGGAGCGGTCGCCTACATCGGCGAGGACGGTCGTCGTGGATTCGACTTCCGCGACCTCGCGGCCGATCTGCAGTCGCGGGTACCCGAGGTCGCACAGGTCTTCATCTCGGGCGATCCGGGCCGCTTCGCGGCGCTTCCCGACGCCGACCCCGCCACCGTCGGGCTGCCGGCCGACCCGGACCCCGGATTGCCGGCGCTGTTCCTGGTGTCGGGGGGTACCACCGGCCTGCCGAAGCTCATCGCGCGCACGCACGACGATTACGACCTCAACGCGCGCCTGTCGGCGGACGTCGCCGGTCTCACCGCCGACGACACCTACCTCGTCGCGCTGCCCGCCGCACACAACTTCCCCTTGTGCTGCCCCGGGATCCTCGGCGTGTTCGGCGTCGGGGGCCATGTCGTCTTCGCCGACAACCCCAGTCCGGACAACACGTTCGACCTCATCGAACGGCACCGAGTCACCGTGACGGCACTCGTTCCCGCCCTGGCGCAACTCTGGTGCGCGGCAACCGAGTGGGAGCCGGCGGACGTCAGTTCGCTACGCCTGCTGCAGGTGGGTGGCGCCAAACTGGCCCAGCCCGATGCGGTCGCCCTCGACGAGGCCCTCGGCGACGTCGTCCAGCAGGTGTTCGGCATGGCCGAAGGGCTGATCTGCTACACCCGTCCCGGCGAACCGCGCGACCTGGTCCATCAGGTGCAGGGTTCCCCGATGTCGGAACTCGACGAGGTGCGGGTGGTCGACGAAGACGGCGCCGACGTCCCCGACGGCGTCGAAGGGGAACTGCTCGTGCGGGGGCCGTACACGATCCGCGGGTACTACCGCGCCGCGGCGCACAACGAGAAGTCGTTCACGCCGGACGGGTTCTATCGTTCCGGCGACAAGGTCACGAGACTGCCGTCGGGCCACGTCTCCGTGACCGGGCGCATCAAGGACACCATCGTGCGCGCCGGCGAGAACGTCGCCGCGGACGACGTCGAGGAGAACCTCCTCGCGCACGACTCGGTCCGGCAGGTCGCCGTGGTCGGACTTCCCGACGACGCGCTCGGCGAGAAGATCTGCGCCGCCGTGGTGCTCTCACACGAGCACCCGCCGGCCCAGCCGCTCGAACTCGCCACGATCCGGACGTTCCTCACCGGGCGCGGACTCGCATCGTTCAAGCTGCCGGACGTGATCCGCGTCGTGACCACACTCCCGGTCACCGCGGTCGGCAAGATCGACAAAAAGGTACTTCGCGAGACACTGCTCGCCGGCCCGCCCGCTCCCTGAGGTGCGAGGAGCGATAGCGACGAACGACTCCTGCTCCCTGAGGTGCGAGGAGCGATAGCGACGAGCCACGAAGGGCGTCGACGTGCCCTCCGACGCTCGATCACACCGGGGCGAGCGTCACTATCCCGGGATGGCTGTCGAGGTAGCGCTTGGTGAACGTGCACACCGGCCGCAGGCGGGCGCCCTGCTCGCGGGCATGGTGCACGACGGTGCGGGTGAGCCGGGTGGCGAGGCCGTGTCCGCTGTACTCGTCGTAGAGCACGGTGTGCAGCACGGTGATCGTGGTCTGACCGTCGACCGTCTCGGTCGAATAGCCGAGCACACCGACCAGGTCACCGGCGACCCAGAGTTCGAATCGGTCGCGGTCCGGGTTGTGCACCACCTGCGAGATCTGTTGCAGGATCGACTTCGCCGACTGTGGTGGTCGCTGACGATGCTTACGTAGCACCCGACCCTCCTCACCTCTTGATCGCGGACATCTGATCGCCGACGGGCGACTGCCGCGGCTCGACACCGGCACCGTCTGTGATCAGGGTCACACGCTACCTTACGGAACCGTAACTGCCGACCCCGATGGCGCTGCCGTCGCAGATCGAGACGGTTCACTCCCGCCCCGGGCCTGGCTCCGGACGAGTCGAGGTATGGTGACGGGCGCACGACAACTACACACCGCGGGGGCTCTCACGATGACCGAGGGCTGAGATGGCGACGGGCGGTCGCCGACCGCTCGAACCTGTCCGGGTAATGCCGGCGTAGGGAGAACCGCCATGGGCACACGTGTATCCGCCACGCGCACCGACAGCGCACCTGCCGATTCCGGGTTCCTGACCCTCGGTCCCATCGAGGGCAGCACCAAGCACTATCTCTCGGTCGACGACCTGCGTGTACCGCAGCGTCGCATCCACCTCACCAACGGCGAGCATCTGGACGTCTACGACACCTCGGGCCCGTACACCGACCGGTCGGCGCGCATCGACGTCGAGCAGGGCCTCGCACCCACCCGCGACAGCTGGCACCGGCCCGAGCCGATCGACGGCGCGAGCACCCAGCTGGCCTGGGCGCGCGCCGGGATCGTCACCGACGAGATGCGGTTCATCGCCGCCCGGGAGGGCGTCGACGCCGAACTGGTCCGGTCCGAGGTGGCGATCGGACGTGCGGTGATCCCGGCGAACCATCGTCATCCCGAGTCCGAGCCGATGATCATCGGGAAGCGCTTCGCGGTGAAAGTCAATGCGAACATCGGCAATTCGGCGGTCCGCAGCTCGATTTCCGACGAGGTCGAGAAGATGGTGTGGGCGACCCGCTGGGGCGCCGACACGATCATGGACCTCTCGACCGGCGCCGACATCCACACCACCCGCGAGTGGATCATTCGCAACTCGCCCGTCCCCGTCGGGACGGTACCCATCTATCAGGCGCTCGAGAAGGTCAACGGCGATCCCGCCTCGCTCACGTGGGAGCTGTACCGCGACACCGTGATCGAGCAGGCCGAGCAGGGCGTCGACTACATGACGGTCCATGCCGGAGTCCTGCTGCGCCACGTCCCGCTCACCGCTGAGCGGGTGACCGGAATCGTCTCCCGCGGTGGTTCGATCATGGCCGCCTGGTGCCTGGCGCATCACCGGGAGTCGTTCCTGTACACCCACTTCGACGAGCTGTGCGAGATCTTCCGCCGCTACGACATCACGTTCTCGCTCGGCGACGGCCTACGCCCGGGATCGATCGCCGACGCCAACGACGAGGCGCAGTTCGCCGAGCTCCGCACCCTCGGCGAGCTGACCACGATCGCCAAATCCCATGGCGTGCAGGTCATGATCGAGGGACCAGGGCACGTCCCCATGCACAAGATCGCGGAGAACGTACGCCTCGAGGAAGAGCTGTGCGAGGAGGCGCCGTTCTACACTCTGGGGCCCCTCGCCACCGACATCGCACCCGCATACGACCACATCACCTCGGCGATCGGTGCGGCGATGATCGCCCAGGCCGGCACCGCGATGCTCTGCTACGTGACACCGAAAGAGCATCTCGGCCTCCCGGACCGCGACGACGTCAAGGTCGGCGTGATCACATACAAGATCGCCGCGCACTCCGCCGACCTCGCCAAGGGGCACCCGCGGGCGCAGGAACGCGACGACGCACTCAGCAAGGCGCGCTTCGAATTCCGCTGGAACGACCAGTTCAACCTCGCCCTCGATCCCGACACCGCCCGCGCCTTCCACGACGAGACACTGCCCGCCGAGCCGGCCAAGACGGCCCACTTCTGTTCCATGTGCGGCCCCAAGTTCTGCTCGATGCGGATCTCGGCGGATGTCCGCGCCTACGCCGAGGAGCACGGTCTCGTGACCACCGAGGACATCGACCGAACGATCGCGGAGGGCATGGCGGCGAAGTCGGCGGAGTTCGCCGACGCCGGGAGCCGCGTGTATCTACCGCTCGAGACCGCAGGGGGTGCCTGATGGGCACAGTCAACGCAGGACGACGCACAGTCGACGAGAATCAACGCACGGTCGACGGAAATCAGCGCACAGTCGACGAGCAGGCCTTCGTCGGGCTCCCGATCGGCCCGCCCGGGTCTGTTCCGACTCGGGTCCTGACCATCGCCGGTTCGGATTCGGGTGGGGGTGCGGGGATTCAGGCCGACATGCGCACCTTCGCCCTGCTCGGGGTGCACGGGTGCGTCGCGGTGACCGCGGTGACGGTTCAGAACTCGCTGGGCGTCACCGGATTCGAGGAGATCACCCCACAGACCGTGGCGGCGCAGATCGACTCCGTGGTCGGTGACATCGGAGTCGCCGCGGCGAAGACCGGGATGCTCGCGTCGGCGCCGATCATCGAGGCCATCGTCGAGCAGTGCGGCCGGAGCGGCATCGGTCGGGACTCATCCGTCCCGCTGGTGGTCGACCCGGTGTGCGCATCCATGCACGGCAACCAGTTGCTCGCCGACTCGGCACTCGACACGTTGCGTCACAACCTGTTCCCTCTCGCCACCGTGGTGACACCGAATCTGGACGAGGTCCGGTTGATCACCGGGATCGAGGTCACCGACGCGGCTTCCCAGCGCGATGCGGCCCGGGCGCTGCTCGATCTCGGGCCGCGCTGGGCGCTGGTGAAGGGCGGGCACCTGCGCGCGTCGGATCAGTCGCCGGATCTGCTCTACGACGGCGGGGAGTTCATCGAGCTCAGCCATGAGCGCATCGACACCCCACACGACCACGGCGCCGGCGACACCCTGGCCGCGGCGATCGCGTGCGCACTCGCACACGGTCTTCCGGTCCCCGAGTCGGTCGCCTTCGCCAAGAGTTGGGTGACCCGCTGCCTGGCGGCCGCCTATCCGCTGGGCGCCGGCCACGGCCCGGTCAATCCGTTGTGGCGACTGGGCGTCCGGTCGGAGGATCAGAGGCCGTCCTAGCCGTCCAGTCGCTCACCGACGTCGTGGATGACCACGATGTCGGACTCCCAGGGCAGCAGATCGTGCACGGATTCTTCGAGATCGGTAAGAGGCGGCAGCTTCTCGGGACCGAGTACGGAGATGGTCGCCGTGCCTCCGTGCCAAGTCACCCCGGACACCTCGGCGCCCGGGGTGTCCGCGAGCCACTGCTCCGTGGCGTCGTGGACCTGCCGGACCCACACCGCCGACAGGGAGTTGAGGACCATCGGCACGGTGACGAGGACGAACGCGGCCGAGAGCACCACATACGCTCGCCGTCGTCGACGACGCCCCACGTCCGCCACGTCGTGATACCTGGCGAACACCAGCACGACCGTGCAGGTGATGATCATCGCGATCATGTTGGAGGCGAACAGGATGAACGCGCCGATCGCGAGTGACGGGGCACCCGAGCCGAAGCACACCCCGGTGACCGCCAGCGGCGGCACGAGTGAGATCGCGATGGCCACACCGGGTAGCACATCGCCCAGATCACGGCGGGTCACCGCGATCGAACCGACCAAGCCGGTGGCCAGAGCAGCGAGAAGATCCATCAGGGTCGGCGACGTCCGCCCGACCACCTGCGAGTTCGCCAGCACCGTGGATGGATTCGGCAAGATTTGAGCGACAGCGATGCCGATGACGATCACCATCACCATCCCCGCGCCCACATACAGAAGGCTTGTCAGCGCGAGCCGCCCACGACCCGTGACCAGTCCGAGGCCGACGCCCAGGATCGGGGTGGCCAGCGGAGCGACGATCATCGCGCCGATCACCGTCGCGGTCGAGTCCGAGGCGACTCCGGCGGCCGCGATGACACTCGACAGGAACAGCATGAGCCAGAAGGCAGACTGTTTGGCCCGTACGTCTCCGCTGGACAGATCGAGCCGGTCGTCGAGTTCGTCGACGGTGCGTCGCTGATTCTCCGGGATCAGGTCCAGCATCGTCGGTTCACCACCGCCCGCGGCAACAGTTCTCTGATGACCGAACCCATGGGCGCTCCTCGATCGACGGATCGGCAGATGTCCGGTGAACCTCGACGACGCTGCGACATCGGTGGCCGACGCCGCCCGGAAAGCGAACACCGAAAAGGGAAGAGAACGGGCGACGGCGTCTGCAACGCCGCCGCCCGTCACGTCATCTCGGAAGGACTCAGACCGCTGTGCCGAGAGCCTTGCTCTTCAAGTGCTCGAACTCCTGGGGTGTGATCGCACCGGAGTCGAGCAGGTTCTTCGCGTCGGCGATCTGCTGGGTCGGCGTGGCGCCGGCAACGGACCTGATGTACTCGTCGGAGGCCTGCTTCGCCTCGCTGTAGGCCTCACGCTGACGCTCGGCCATTCCCTTGCCCTTGGCCAGCAGGTACACGATCGCGGTGATGTACGGGAAGATGATCAACAAGACCACCCATGCCGCCTTCTGCCAACCCGACGCCGCCTTGTCCCGGAACAGGTCGCTGATGATGTGCCACAGGACGATCAGGTACGCGACGAACGCGAAGATGACGATCGTGTACCAGATGAAGTCCCAGAATGAATCCCACATCGGGGTGTCTCCCTTGTCTAGAAGAATCTTGTTTCCGCTGAGCAGGTTGCCGATAAGAGCATCGCACAGCGTGATGCCCGCCACCTCGACGAACATGAAAGATGTCCGTGAAATGGTGTGAACGGACCCTCGCGGGCGCCGAATCCCCGGTCTCACCCGCAGAACCACATACTCACGAAGGGCGACATGGAATCTCACGCTGCAGTCACCGACGTCGAGCTCGGGCTCGACACGTTCGGCGACATCACCGCCGAACCCGACGGCGCGCTCCGCTCGGGCGCCCGGACACTGCGGGACCTTCTCGAGCAGGGTGTTCTCGCCGACGAGGTGGGCGTTGACTTCCTCGGTGTCGGTGAGCATCATCGCGACGACTACGCGGTGTCGGCTCCCGAGGTCGTGCTGGGCGCCATCGCGGCACGCACCACACGGATGCGGCTCGGTTCGGCGGTCACCGTGCTCAGTTCCGACGATCCGATCCGGGTGTTCCAGCGATTCTCGACCGTCGACGCGCTGTCCTCCGGACGAGCGGAGGTGATACTCGGCCGTGGGTCGTTCACCGAGTCCTTCCCACTGTTCGGATACGACCTCGCCGACTACGAGGAGTTGTTCAGCGACAAGCTCGCCCTGTTCGCCGAACTCCGCACCGGCCGGCCGGTGTCCTGGTCGGGTTCCACGCGCGGCCCCCTGCAGGCCCAGACCGTCTACCCCGAACTCGAGAACCCGCCCCTGCCGACCTGGATCGCGGTCGGCGGCAGCCCCGAGTCGGTGGTCCGCGCCGCGTCGTACGGCCTACCGCTCATGCTGGCGATCATCGGCGGCGACCCGCTGCGGTTCCAGCCATACGTCGATCTCTACCACCGCGCCCTGCGGGAGATGGACAAGTCTCCCCTGCCCGTCGGCGTGCACTCGCCGGGCCATGTCGCCGACACCGACGCCCAGGCACGCGAGGAGTTGTGGCCGCACTACCGCGAGTACGTCGGGCGGATCGGCCGCGAACGCGGATGGCCCCCGCCGACTCGCATCGAGTTCGAGCGGTCGACCGGACCGGGTGGCTCGCTCTACGTCGGGTCCCCCGAGACGGTGGCGGCCAAGATCGCCTCCACCGTGCGGGCACTCGGCCTCAGCCGGTTCGACTTGAAGTACTCCCACGGCACGCTCGGCCACGCCGAACTCATGCGCAGCATCGAGCTCTACGGCACCCAGGTCATCCCGCGCGTGCGCGAACTGCTGCTCAGCGTCGGGTCAGGGTGAGTTGGAAGTCGCCTGCGGGATCGGTCCACGCGGACACGACAGTCAGTCCGGCCGACTCGAGTTCGGATGCGAGCGCCTCGGGTTCGAACTTGGTGCTGATCTCGGTGTGGATCTCGGTTCCCGCGGGCACCCGCCACGACCGGCCCAGTACGCCGAAGTACGCGTCGACGTCGCGTCGGGCGCGTAACCACATCTCGATACGGTGCTCGCCCGGATTCCAGCGGGCGATGTGCTCGAAATCGTCGGTGTACAGTCCGCGCGCGTCGAGGCCGGCGCGAAGTACCTCGATCATGTTCCGGTTGAAATCCGCGGTGACACCGGCGCTGTCGTCGTAGGCGGCGACGAGTCGGCCGGTGTCCTTGACGAGATCGGTGCCCAGGAGAAAGTAGTCGCCCGGCGAGAGCGAGCCGACCATGGCGCGATAGAACTCCGCCCGCGCGGCTGGATCGAAGTTGCCGATGGTGCCGCCGAGGAACACCGCCAGGCGGGGCCCGTCGGCGGGCGGCAGATCCAGGTCGGGTTCGGTGAAATCGGCGACCACGGGCACCACGTCGATCCCGGGGTAATCGACCGCGAGGACATCGGCTGTCGCCGTGAGCATCTCGGTGCTGACGTCGACGGGCACGTACGTCGGACGCTCGCCGTCGGCCGCCGCGTCCACGAACGCGTCGAGCAGCAGACGCGTCTTGGTCGACGTGCCCGACCCGAGTTCGACGATCACCTCGGCTCGGGTGGTCGAGGCGATCTCGGCCGACCGTGCCCGCAGGATCGCGGTTTCGCGGCGCGTCGGGTAGTACTCGGGCAACCGCGTGATCTCGTCGAACAGCTTGCTGCCGCGTTCGTCGTAGAGCCATTTGGTCGGCAGGACCGGCGGCTGCTGCCACAGCCCCGAGAGTGCGTCTGCGGCAAGGCCCTCGGTGGCGGTCTCCACCGGGGTGTCGCTGTCGAGGCTCATCGGGCCAGCCGTAGTCCCGAGAAGACCCAGCGCGACTCCGCCGGGAAGAAGTTGCGATACGTCAGCCGTTCGTGTCCAGCGGGGGTCACCGCGCTCGCCCCGCGGAGCACGTGCTGATCGGACATGAACTTCCCGTTGTACTCGCCCACCGCACCGTTGGCGGGAACGAAGCCGGGATAGGGCAGGTACGCGCTCGCCGTCCATTCCCACACATCACCGATCATCGCCGATCCGGCGCGTCCGGGATGACATCGGCGGGGATCGAGCAGTGCACCGCGTTCGGCACCCAGTGAGCCCGCGGCGATCTCCCACTCGAATTCGGTGGGCAGACGGGCACCGGCCCAGCGCGCAAAGGCATCGGCCTCGTAGAAGGAGACATGCAGGACGGGCTCGTCCGGCACGATGCGCCGGCGACCCGACAGGGTGTACGTCGTCCAGTCCGCGGGGTCCACCGACCGGGCACCGGTCTCGTCGCGCCAGTATCCGGGCGCCTCCCAACCGGTCTCACGGATCGTCGCCCACCCGTCGGACAGCCAGAACTCGGCGCGGCGGTAGCCGTCGTCGGCCATGAACTCCAGCCAGTCGGCGTTGGTCACCACCCGGTCGGCGATCTCGAAGTCCTCGAGGTAAACCCGGTGCCGGGGCCCCTCGTTGTCATAGGAGAACCCGCTGCCCAGCGCGCCGACCTCGACGACGCCGCCGTCGAACTGCCGCCAGCCCAACGGCTTTGCGATGCCCGGTTCGTCGGGTTCGCGGTCGACGTATACCGGGCCGAACGCATGCGTGGAGAACAGGTGCTTGATGTCCATGAGCAGCAGTTCCTGGTGCTGCTGCTCGTGATTGCAGCCCAGTTCGACCAGTTCGAGAGCGGCGTCGTCGAGAGTGCCGCGTTCGAGGCGGTCCACCATCGCGGCGTCGACGTGCTCGCGATAGCGGGTCACGTCGCGGACACCCGGCCGGGTGACCAGGCCGCGATCCGGTCGTGGATGCCGTTCTCCCACTGCCTCGTAGTAACTGTTGAACAGGTACCGGAAGGTCTCGTCGTACACGGTGTAGGCGGGGTCCTGCCGCAGGATGAACTCCTCGAAGAACCAGGTGACGTGTGCGCGATGCCATTTCGCCGGGCTGGCCTCGGTCATCGACTGGGGCGTCTGGTCCTCCGGCGAAAGCCGTTCGGCCAGCGTGTCTGTCAGGGTCCGGACATCGAGGAAGCGTCGCGCGACGTCGGTGACGACGCCGCTGGGCGACGGGACCTCGGCGACTTCTCCGGACCGGGACGTCGCGGACGGGGTGGCCGCGGACTGGGCGGCTGCGGACTGGGGACGAACCGACGGTTCGGTGATGCTCACTGGATATGACCTCCCGTGGCAAGGACTGGAGTGACCGACGACGACTTCACCGATCTCCGCATCCATCGTCATGACGCGCGCCGTCTCTGTCAACGAACGCGGCCCTAATCACCCGGACAAGTCGTCAACACGGGGTTGACGACGCGTGTTCGTCAACCTACGGTTGACGCATGACACAGAGCCCGATCCCACTCCGCCTCGACGACCTCATCAGTGCGATCCGCAAGGTCCATCCCGACCCCCTGGGCCAGTTGTCCGACGCCGTGGTCGCGGCGCAGCACCTGGGAGACGTCGCAGACAGTCTCATCGGGCACTTCGTCGACCAGGCCCGTCGTTCCGGGGCGTCGTGGACCGCGATCGGCGCCAGCATGGGCGTGAGCAAGCAAGCCGCCCAGAAACGCTTCGTCGATCGCGTGTCGCCGGTGAGCGGGAACGAGGCGGCAGCGGCGGACAACCCGTTCTCGCGCTTCACCCCGCGCGCGGCGAACGTGCTGATGACCGCGAACGCGGCCGCTGCCGCCGACCGGGCCGAGCACGTGACCCCGGCACACATCGCACAGTCCCTGACCGCCGAACCGAAGTCCCTCGTGTTCGTCGTCCTGCAGGAGCTGGGCGTCGGCATCGACGCATGGCGCACCGCCGTCGCCCCGCTGATCCCCGCGACGCGCGAGATCGCCGACGACGAGGCGACCAGCGTGGTGCCTTACGACGATGCGGCCAAGGCCGTTCTGGAGGCCACCGTCGGTGTAGCCCTCGACCTCGGGCACAACTACATCGGCACCGAGCATCTCCTGCTCGGATTCTTCGCCGACCCGGCACTGGCCGACGTGATGACCGGGCTGGGACTCACGGCCGACGCCATCCGCGCGACGATCGTCGACGCGCTGGCTCAGGTGCTGGAAGGGTTGCCGTCGACCGACCGGGCCGACGAGGCCTGATCCGGCCGATCAGTCCGGGGTGTCGGAGATGTAGTGCACGGCAGCCTCTTCGGCAGAGGCGCCGGCGCCGTCGATCCCGGCGTCCTCGGCGAACGCCTCGGACTCGGTGTCGATTCCCGACCCGGCATCCGGCGCGATCAGTCGACCGGCACGCCGGTCCCCGACCTCGTCATCCTCCTCGAACTCGTCGTCCCGGTCGGAATCGTGTGCGCGCCAATCGGTCCGGGAACGCTCCTCGGCGGTGATCTCATCGAGCGGGTCGACCGCCCCGACGTCGGGCTCCTCCTCGGCCAGCCGCTCGTCGAGCGTCTCGCCCTCGGCCTGCTCGCGGGACGTCAGCCCGTGGACGGCACCCTTGGGCACACGGTCGGGAGGCGAGTACCCCTCGTCGAGGACGTCGTCGACGCCGCGGTCGACCAGAGTGTCCTCCGGCTGGAGCTGATCGTCCTCGTCCAGGCTGTACTCGCCGTCCGAGCCCTCCGGGGTACTACCGATGTCGTCCTTCATCCTTGCCACGATGCCAGTCCGCCGGAAGTCGTGCCAGGACGACCCCGGGCGGTGAGACGCGGTGGGTCGTCACCGGGCCGGGGTCGACCCCTTTCGGCCGAATCGCCGATGCCGGGGTGCGGGATCGGCGACAATGTCGAGGGTGATCGAGGAAATGCAGGCCGAGGCCCAGGCGCTGCTCTCGGCCGGTGAATACGACCACGCGCTGGCCGAGTTCTCCGTGCTCCGCGAGATCAGGTCGCGCCGCGAGGGACCGTATTCGGTGATGTACCTGTCCAACCTGCACGACTGCGTCCGGTGTATGTCGCATCTCATGCTGTGGTCCGACGCGAGCCACCTGTGTCGCGAGTTGCACGGCAAGTACGTGCGCACACACGGCCGGGCCGGGTCCGACACGGTCGATGTCGCGAAACACTGGGCCTGGGCGCTCGTGCACCTCCACGACTATCCACCGGCCGTGCGGCTGTATCTGCTCACCGCCGACGCGCTCTGGGATTCCGACCCCGGACAGGCGCAGCGTCTCCTCGGCGCGGCGGTGATCCACCGGCACGACACCGATCCCCTCGCCCTGCTCTCACCCGGGCTCATCGACGGCGTCGGTCTCCGGCACGCCGACGAGGAACGCGAGACGATCGCACGCCTGGTGGCCGCCCTCGCCGACACCGGTGCGGTGTCGACGAGTACGGCCACCATCGACGGCCTGGCCTTCGCCTGAGGCATCAGACGACGTCGCGGCGTCGTCGTTCTCCTGCCGGCTGAGCCGGCGACGAGCGCAGCGAGGAGCCGAGTCGAAGCCTTCGCCTCAGACGACGTCGCGGCGTCGTCGTCGCATGATGTAGCTGTCGGCACCCATCCGGCCGGCCGAGGTGTAGCCGACCGCCAGCAGCCCCGCGATCAGTGCGAGCGGCCACTCGTAACCGCCGTCCATGTTCCAGAACCCGGCGTCCCAGTGCACGAACACGATCGCGCCGATCATGTCCGCGATCAGCAGGGTCGCGACGATCGGCAACAGCAGCCCGAGGATCAGCAGGATGCCGCCGATCAGCTCGACCCAGGTGGCGTAGTACGCCGCCAGCTCCGGGTACGGCACGTCCATCCCGCCGGGGCCGAAAGCCGTCTTGGTGGCGTCCATGCCTTGCGTGAACAGCTTCTGCCAGCCGTGGGCGATGAAGATGATGCCGAGTATCAGGCGCGCGAGAAACTGCGCCACACTACCGAATCCGCTCATTCCGCACTCCTCGAATCGATCGGGCGGGCCGGCTGTGCCGCCGCCAGGTACTCTCTCAGTGTCCGGGACAGCATCGCCCCGTCGCGGGTGAACTGCCGAATCGAGACATCACCACCCAACCGCAACCGCTTCGTGACCGGTCGCAGCGCGTCGTCGACGCGACCCGTCGAGGCGCACCACCGCACGTCGGCCCGCCGGGGCAGAACGGAGTAGGAGTCGAGAGTGCCGGGAAAGTTTGGGCTGGGTTCGCGAGGCAACTCCGGGCAACCCGTGCTGGGAGCACCCGCCGACGTCCTCGACCCGTACCTGCCCGACAACGGCAATCTCGGTTATCGGATCTCCCGATACGACCTGGAACTCGAGTACAAGGTGGCGAGCAATCGGCTCGAGGGCACCGCGGTCCTGACCGCGACGTCGTACGCCGAGCTCAAGAGATTCACCCTCGATCTGGCCGGCTCGCTCTCGGTGCAGCGGGTGTCGGTCAACGACAAGCGCGCCCGCTATTCCCACCGCCGCCACAAGCTGACCATCACCCCGGACAGTCCCCTTCCCCCGGGTGGTGCCATGACCGTCACGGTCCGCTACCACGGCAGTCCCCACCCGATCCGCGGTCCTTGGGGCGAGGTGGGCTGGGAGGAACTCACCGACGGCGCGCTCTGCGCGAACCAGCCCAATGGGGCGGCGTCGTGGTTCCCGTGCGACGACCACCCGAGCGCCAAGGCGCCATACCGGATCTCGATCACCACCGACAGCCCCTACCACGCTCTGGCGAACGGCGTCCTGGAGTCCAAGCGTGTCCGCGCCGCACACACCACCTGGGTCTACGAGCAGGTGGAGCCGATGCCCACCTACCTGGCGTCGATCCAGATCGGTCAGTACAAACAGATTTCGTTGGCGTCCAAGCCGATTCCGGTCGCGGGTCTCGTTCCCGCGCGGCTCGAGGAGAACTTCGGCGTCGACTTCGGCCGACAGACCGAGATGGTCTCGGCGTTCGTCGAGATGTTCGGACCGTACCCATTCCCCCGGTACACCGTCGTGGTGACCGACGACGACCTCGAGATCCCCATCGAGGCACAGAGTTTCTCCACCTTCGGCGCCAACCACTGTGACGGCAGCCGGCACGCGGAGCGGCTGATCGCTCACGAACTGGCACATCAGTGGTTCGGCAACTCGGTGACCGCGGCCCGATGGCGAGACATCTGGCTCCACGAGGGTTTCGCCTGTTACGCGGAGTGGCTGTGGAGCCAACACTCCGGCGGCCGAAGCGCCGACGAGTGGGCGCGCCACTACTACCAGAAACTCGAATCGTCGCCGGTGCGTGTGCCACTCGCCGATCCCGGTCCGCGCAAGATGTTCGACGACTGGATCTACAAACGCGGCGCACTCACCCTGCACGCCTTGCGGCTGACCATCGGTGACGGGGACTTCTTCGCACTGCTGCAACGGTGGACCGACAAGTACCGCTACGGGTCGGTGACCACCGAGGACTTCATGGCGCTCGCCGCGACCCATTCGTCGAAGCCGCTCAAGGGACTCTGGGACGAGTGGCTGTTCACTCCCGAACTGCCGCCGTTCCCCGGTCCTTCCTGACTCGTTCGATGACAACCGATCCGACGACGCCGGGTCCTCAGGCGGGGCCCGCGAGCCCGCCCGGTGACACCGATGCGGCGTCGCTGGGACGGGTCACGATCG
Source organism: Gordonia sp. G4 (assembly GCF_057770005.1). Taxonomy (NCBI): domain Bacteria; kingdom Bacillati; phylum Actinomycetota; class Actinomycetes; order Mycobacteriales; family Gordoniaceae; genus Gordonia; species Gordonia sp. G4. The sequence continues at coordinate 2,180,424 of NZ_CM173442.1, read as the reverse complement.
CGACCGTCGTCGCGGCCGCGTCGGGGTACATCGTCCTGCTGCTGGCGGCCCGCCACCTGGGCGCCGTCGGTTATGGCGTGTTCGCGGTGTTCTGGGCCGCCTATGGTCTGGTGACCGGCGCGCAGAACGGGCAGCTGCAGGAGACGACGCGCGCGGTCCGGACCGCCGAGTCGGAGGGGCGCGCCCGGTCGCGGCCGCTGCTGGTGAACACGGGCATCGGACTGGGCCTGGCCGTTCTCGTCATCGCGACGTCACCGCTGTGGAGCGCGCGCGTGTTCACCGACGATCGCGGATTGTCGGTGCTGCTGCTCGCCGTCGGCGTGGCGAGCTTCGCGGTGTACGCGCACTTGTGCGGCGCGTTGTCGGGACGGCTGAACTGGTCGTCGTTCGCGGCGTTGCTGTCGGTCGATGCGCTGATCCGGCTCGCCGGTGCCGGGATCGCGGTGGCGGCCGGCTGGGGCACCACCGCGTTCCTCGTCGTCACCGTCATCGGATCGGTGTCGTGGTGCGTGTTGCTTGCGACGTCGGCGTCGGCCCGCCGCGCGATCGGCGTCGCCGGCGACGTCCCGCCGCGGCGTCTGGCGGTCAACACCCTGACCGCGATGGCCGCGGCCGCCGCGAGCGCCGTACTCGTCATGGGTTTTCCGGTCCTCATCAACCTGACCACCGATCTGCACGGCGGGCCCGACGCCGACGAGACCCGGACGATCGGCGCGCTGGTCCTCGCCGTCACCCTCACGCGCGCACCACTGCTGGTGCCGCTCAACAGCTTTCAGGGCGTTCTGATCTCCCGATTCGTCGACCGCCGGGATCGTCGCCTCGCCTCCCTCGGTACGCCACTCGGGATAGTCGCGGTCGTCGGCGGCGTGGGGGTCCTCGGCGCGTGGCTGGTGGGTCCGTGGTTGCTGAGGTCGGTGTTCGGCGCCGATTTCGATCTCGACGGGCTGGTCGTGGCGCTGCTGACACTGGGGGCGACCTGCCTGGCACTGCTGACGGTGACCGGCGCCGCCGCGATCGCCGCCGGCGCCCACCGTTGGTACGCGGCCGGATGGTGGGTGTCGACCCTCGTGGCCGTGGCCGTGTTGCTGCTGCCGTTCGACGTCGCGACCCGGACCTGCCTCGCCCTCGTCGTCGGGCCTCTGGTCGGCCTCGGAGTGCATCTGGCCGGGGTACTGCGGGCCTGACCGACCCACCCCCTGCTCCCTCATCCGAAAGAGCGACCCACCCCCTGCTCCCTGAGGAGCGCCCGGAGCTTGCGGAGGGCGCGTCACGAAGGGTCCCGGCAGCTCCCACCCCTAGCTCCCGGACGAACCCCGCAAGCGGCCGATCCCCGCGCCGACGCGGGCCGAGAGGTGGTTGAGCCGCGAAGTGGCGTGCCATCGCGCGGCGCGCGCCGCCTTCGGCCAGCCGCGCGCGGCGCAGCGCTCGGCTTCCTCGGCGAAGAACCGGTTCTCCTCGGCGAACCGCCGACCGTCGACGGCCTGCACCGAACTCACCGAGGCGCTGTGCCTGCGGTAGGAGAAGACCACCTCGGGGTCGTAGACGAGCGATCCGCCGGCGCCGGCCAGGTCCACGAGCAGCGCAAGGTCGAGGACGATCTCGAGTCCCGGACGGAACCCGACCTCTCGTACCGCGGCGGTCCGCCACAGCAGGGACGGGAAATAGGTCCAGTTGCCGTGGTACAGCGTCGTCGCGAGCCGTTCCCCTGCCAGAACGGTCGCCCGCGGCGGCGCGAGAACCGACTTGATCCGATCGCCCAGAGGTGTGACGGGATGCCCGTTCTCATCGATGACGTCGACGCCGGGCGCGATGACCGCGGCGTCGGGGTGGTGACGAGCCAGCGTGCGGACGGTGGACAGGTAGTCCCGGTGCATGAGGTCGTCGCAGCCCATGACGACGAACCAGTCGGCGGTCACCAGGTCGACGCACCGCCGGAAGTTCCCGTTCACGCCGAGGTTGGTCTCGTTGCGCAGGTAGTGGACCCGGGCATCCCCGAGCGAATCCAGCCACCGTCGCGGCGTCGGATCGGGATGACAATCGTCGACGACCACGAGGCGCAACTCCGGGTCGTCCTGCTCGAGAACACTGGTCACGGCCTGTTGAAACTGGGCGACGTCGCCGTAGAACGGCATCATCACGTCGATCGTCACCGGACAAGACTAACCGGGTCCGAAGCCCCCGCCGCGCACGAGGCGTGCCGGACGACAGGCGCCACGCGCATGCGGGTTAGGGTTGTTGACCATGGCCGACCCCACCACCAACGCCGACGTGTGGCTGGTGGTACCCGTTTTCAACGAGGGCCAGGTGATCCGCGAGGTGGCGACCAAGGCCCGCGAGACGTTCCCCAACATCGTCTGCGTCGACGACGGCAGTTCGGACAATTCGGCCGACGAGATCCGCGCCGCGGGCGTACACCTGGTGAGGCACCCCGTGAACCTCGGCCAGGGCGCCGCCATCCAGACCGGCGTCGAGTACGCGCGCCGCCGGCCGGGGGCCCGGTTCTTCGTGACCTTCGATGCCGATGGGCAGCATCAGGTCGACGACGTGTCGGCGATGATCGAGCGGCTGCGACGCGAGCCCGTCGACATCATCGTGGGCACGCGGTTCGCCGACGGTCGTAGTGAGTCGGTTCCGCTGCTTCGTCGAATGGCGTTGCGCACCATCGTGTTCCTGAGTCCGCGCACACGCCGCCTCGGACTGTCCGACGCGCACAACGGACTTCGGGCCTTCAACAAGACCGTGGCCGATCAGCTCGATCTCTTGATGAGCGGGATGAGCCACGCGTCGGAGTTCATCGCGCTCATCGATCATCACCGGTGGCGGGTGGCCGAGCAACCGGTCACGATCCTCTACACCGACTATTCGCGGGCGAAGGGGCAGTCGCTGATCAACGGGGTCAACATCGTCGCCGACGGCCTGTTCCACACGCGGATGAGGAAGTGATGTCACGATGATCTGGTTCCAGGTCCTCGCGATCCTCGGCCTGATCGCGCTCGTCGGCTTCTTCGTCGTGAACCGCGGCACCGCCCGCGCTTCGGCGGGTGTGAAGCTGCTGTTCGTCGCGTTCATCGGCTTCGGCGTCTACGCGATGCTGCGTCAGGACGATGTCACGTGGGTCGCCAACAAGATCGGCATCCAGCGCGGCCTCGACCTGGTGCTGTTTCTGTTGGTCATCGCATTCGCGTTCACGACGGTGTCGACCTACCTACGATTCCGCGATCTCGAGGTCAAGTACGCACGGCTGGCCCGCGCGATCGCGCTGCAGGACGCCGAGCGCGAGAACCGCGGCGGAACGGGCGACTAGCCTCCGACCGCCATCCGCTGGCCCCTCCACCATCGGCCGTACATATTTCGAGACCACCCTTGCATCTACGTATACATCTACTTATAGTTAGCGCATGCCGAACAAGACCATCTACGTCTCCGACGAGGACATCAAGGTCCTCGAACGTGCCCAGCAGGTGTCGGGAGGCAATCTCTCCGGCGCGGTCGTGGAGGCATTGCGCGCCTACGTACGAGCAGCGGACTACCGCGACGCCGGGTACGAGGAAGTGGTTCTCCGGGACGGCCCCGACGGCGTCCGCCGCAAACGGTTCTTCGGCAGACTCCTCGCCGAAGAGACCGAGTACGACGAGACCACCGGCAACGCAACCAAATTGAGCTCCTACGAGGGCCGGACCGGAAAGATCGTCCTCGCGGTCCACCACGTCGACTGGGCGAATTACGGGGTGACACATCGACAGAAGACCGGTAACTGGCTCAAGGACCTGACCGGACTGCCCAGCGTCCGCAGTCTGTTCACCGCCGACCTGCCCGACTGGGGAGACTACCGCGTCGACATCGTCGACACCGCCGAGCAACTCAAACCACTTGTGCCCGAACGTTTCTACGCACGAACCGCGGCAGCCCTACGACCCGAGGTCGAAGACCTGGACGTGTGACCCCCTCCCGACAGCCCTTCTAGAGCCCTTTCCAGAACAACCGAGAACCTCCGGCGACGTCCACCAGGGACGTTCGTCTACCCAAACATGCATATATGCGCATGTCTTTATTTGTTCCGCAGTCACCACCACCACCGATACAAGGAGCCTCGACCATGACACCAACGGCCATCAGCGCGGTGGGACTCACCAAGTCCTTCGGCGACCACACCGTCCTCGACGGCATCGATCTCCGGGTACCCGCCGGCAGCGTGTTCGCACTACTCGGTCCCAACGGTTCGGGAAAGACGACCACGGTCAAGATCCTGTCCGCGTTGTCGCAGCAGGACGCCGGGGACGTGGAGATCGCCGGCCTCGATCCGCGTACCGACCGCGCGGAGATCTGCGCACAGATCGGCCTGACCGGGCAGTTCGCCGCGGTCGACACGTTGCTGACCGGACGCGAGAACCTCACCATGGTCGCCCGGTTGCGACACCTCTCGAAGACCGCAACCCGCGAACGCGTCGACCGGTTACTCGACGACTTCGACCTCACCGAGGCCGCGGACCGCCGGGTCGCCGACTATTCCGGCGGCATGACCAGACGCCTCGACCTGGCCATGACACTGGTGGGCGAACCGTCGATCATCTTTCTCGACGAGCCGACGACCGGCCTCGATCCACGGTCCCGCCGGGCGGTCTGGGACACCGTCCGCGGCCTCGTCGCCGGTGGCACCACCATCTTCCTCACCACGCAGTACCTCGAGGAGGCAGACCATCTCGCCGACCGGATCGCCGTGCTCGACCGAGGCCGAATCGTGGCCGAGGGCACGGCGGCGGAACTGAAGCGACTCGTCCCGGGCGGGTACATCCGGATCGACTTCACCGACGCCGACGACCTCGGGCGGGCACGGGCGCAGTTCCCGTCGGCGATCGACACGCCGGGCGAGAACACCCTCGCGGTACCCGGTGGCGCGGGCATCGGCGCCGTCCGGGACGTCCTGGCCACCCTCGACCAGGCTCGCATCGACGCCGCCGGGATCTCCGTTCACACACCTGATCTCGACGACGTGTTCCTCACCATCACCGGCCGCACCGCCGCGACCGCCACCGCCACCGCCAACTAGGAGAAGTCATGACCACCACCCTCGACCACACCTTGTCCGACTCCGCGGTGATGGTGCGCCGCAACCTGATCCGGTTGCGGCGCTACCCCACCATGATGTTCTCGACGATCGCCATGCCGGTCGTGATCCTGTTGATGATGACCTACTTCTTCGGCGGCGCCATCGAGAGCGCGCTTGCCGCAGACGGACCGCTCGACGGAAAGTACATCAACTATCTGCTGCCCGGCCTCCTGCTCTTCGTGCCGTCGTTCCTGACGGTGGCGGTGGCCGTCTCCGTCAACCAGGACGTCACCGAGGGGATCATCAACCGGTTGCGATCGCTGGCCACACCGCCGACGGCGATCCTGGCGGGGCACTTCGTCGGCGCGCTCATCCAGGGCATCGTCGCAGTCGTCTTCCTGCTCGCCGTCGCCTTCGCGCTGGGCTTCCGTGCCGACGCAAGCCTTCTCGACTGGTTCGCCGCCGGCGGTCTGCTCCTGCTGCTGACGGCGGGACTCGTGTGGATCGCGGTCGCGACGGGGGTGGTGGCGCCGAATCCGGAGAGCGCCAGCAACATGCCACTGCCGCTGCTCTTCCTGCCCTACCTGGGCAGTGGGCTGGTCCCGACGGACAGCATGCCGAACGGAGTCCGTCAGTTCGCCGAATACCAGCCGTTCAGCCCCATCGCCGACACCCTGCGCGGACTTCTCATGGGTCTCGACATCAGCGATCGCTGGCCGTGGGCACTGGGGTGGTGCCTGCTGTTCCTGGTCGTCGGCTACGTCTGGGCCGTCACCGCGTTCCGGCGGTCGACGACCGGCTGAGTGCCACCGACCCCGTCACGTGTACGGCTCAGCCGTACGCGTGACGGCGTGTGAATGCCTCAGACGCGTCGCGAGCGGAGGTAGTCGGCCACCTCGTCGTAACGTGGGAGCAGACCCGACTCACGGGCCTCCGAGAGACCCGGCGCGGCGGTGTCCTTCGGGGAGAGTTCGAATTCCAGCGGTGAACCGTCGCGCGCCTGCGTCGGCCACTCGATGTCGAGTTCGGGGTCGAGCGGGTTGATGCCGTGTTCGCCGGTCGGGTTGTATCCGGTGGAGCAGAGGTAGGTCACGGTCGAGTTGTCGGCGAGTGAGCAGAACGCGTGTCCGAGGCCTTCGGAGAGGTAGACCGCCCGACGGTCGACATCGTCGAGCAGGACGGTGTCGTAGGCGCCGAAGGTGGGTGAGCCGACGCGGATGTCGACGATGACATCGAGGATCGCGCCGGCGGGGCAGGTGACGTATTTCGCCTGCCCCGGTGGGACGTCGGCGAAGTGGACACCGCGGAGCACACCGGCAGCGGAGACCGAGAGGTTCACCTGCGCGAGATCGAAGCGGTGACCGATGGCCTCGGCGAGGACATCGGCTTTGAACGCCTCGGCGAACAACCCACGGGCATCACCGTGCTGGACCGGGGTGAACTCCCAGGCGCCCTCGACGGCGAGTGGGCGGACCTTCATGAGAAGCCTTTCACGTCAAAAACCCTTGCCTCGCGCAAGGAGTTCCAGCAGATAGTCACCGTAACCGGACTTGCGCAGTTTGTCGGCCCGAGCCCGCAGCTCGTCGTCGTCGAGGTAGCCCTGCCGCCACGCTATCTCCTCCGGGACAGCGATTTTCAGGCCTTGCCGCTGCTCGACGGTGCGCACGAAGTTGCCGGCGTCGAGGAGGCTGTCGAACGTCCCGGTGTCGAGCCAGGCCGTACCCCGCGGCAGGACGGTCACCGACAACTTGCCGCGTTCCAGGTAGTGCGCGTTGACGTCGGTGATCTCGTATTCGCCGCGGGCGCTGGGCTTCAGATCGCGGGCGATGTCGACCACGTCGTTGTCGTAGAAGTACAGACCTGGAACCGCGAAGTTCGACTTCGGTTGTGCCGGCTTCTCTTCCAGCGAGATCGCGGTGCCGTCGGCGTCGAAGTCGACCACGCCGTAGGCCTCCGGGTTGGCGACCCAGTACGCGAACACCGCACCGCCGTCGACGTTCTCGAAACCCTGCAACCGGCTGCCGAGCCCGGGTCCGTAGAAGATGTTGTCGCCGAGGACGAGTGCGACCGACTCGGTGCCGATGTGATCGGCGCCGAGAACGAAGGCCTGGGCGAGGCCGTCCGGCGAGGGCTGGGTCTTGTAGGTGAGGTCGATGCCGAACTGGTCGCCGTTGCCGAGCAGGTTCTCGAACGCCGGGGCGTCGTGCGGGGTGGTGATGATCAGGATGTCGCGGATCCCGGCCAGCATGAGCGTCGAGAGCGGGTAGTAGATCATCGGCTTGTCATAGACCGGGACGAGCTGCTTGCTCACCCCCTGTGTGATGGGGTGCAGCCGCGTGCCCGTACCGCCGGCCAGGATGATCCCTCTCATGGCGATCAGGGTAATGCCCGACGCCCTCGGCGACGGCATGCGAGTCGAGCCGCCGCGCGCTGACCCGAGGCGGGGCGCCGGCTGCTCGGTAGAGTGATTGCGACCATCGACCTCGACGAAAGGCGTCGCACGTGCGTGTTCTCGTGACCGGGGGTGCCGGGTTCATCGGCGCCAACTTCGTGCTGCGCACCCTGGACACCCGCCCCGACACCTCGATCCGGGTCCTGGACAAACTCACCTACGCCGCCAACCCCGACACCCTCGCGCCGGTCGCCGACCGCGTCGAACTCGTCGAAGGCGACATCACCGACGCCGCCCTGGTCGACCGCCTCGTCGCCGAGACCGACCTCGTCGTGCACTTCGCCGCCGAATCCCACAACGACAACTCCCTGGCCGACCCCTCGGCCTTCGTCTCCACCAACCTCGTGGGCACCTACACCCTGCTCGAAGCCGTCCGCGCCCACCGGGTGCGCTACCACCACATCAGCACCGACGAGGTCTACGGCGACCTCGACCTCGACGACCCCGCCCGCTTCACCGAGACCACCGCCTACAACCCCTCGAGCCCGTACTCCTCGACCAAAGCCGGCTCCGACCTGCTTGTACGCGCCTGGGTGCGGTCCTTCGGCGTGGCCGCGACCATCTCCAACTGCTCCAACAACTACGGCCCCTACCAGCACATCGAGAAGTTCATCCCCCGCCAGATCACCAACGTGCTCTCCGGGGTACGCCCCAAGCTCTACGGCGACGGCCGTAACATCCGCGACTGGATCCACGTCGACGACCACAACGACGCCGTGTGGACCATCATCGACCGCGGCCGCATCGGCGAGACCTACCTCATCGGCGCCGACGGCGAAGTCGACAACCGCACCGTCGTGGAAACCATCCTCGAACTGCTCGACCAACCCACCGACGCCTTCGACTTCGTCACCGACCGCCCCGGCCACGACCGCCGCTACGCCATCGACTCCACCCGCCTGCGCACCGAACTCGGCTGGACCCCCGCCTACCTCGACTTCCGCGCCGGCCTGGCCGCCACCATCGACTGGTACCGCGACCACCCCGCCTGGTGGCAACCCGCCAAAGAAGCAGTCGAACAGAAGTACGCCACCACCGAACGCGTCACCGGCTGACACGACACGCCTGGCCCGTTCTCAGGGTCGCCGCTTACGGTGGTCGTCATGCGCGTACTCGTGAGCGGAGGCGCGGGCTACATAGGCTCGCACACCGTCATCCAATTGATCTCGGCCGGACACGACGTGGTCATCGTCGACGATTTCAGCAATGCCAAGCCGACTGTCGTCGGCCGGCTCGAGGCGTTGACCGGGCGTTCCATCCCGGTGCACGCCTTCGACCTCGCCGACGTCGACAAGACCGAACACTTCTTCGCCCACGAGGACATCGACGCGGTGATCCATTTCGCCGGTTACAAGGCGGTCGGCGAATCCGTGGCGAAGCCGCTCGACTACTACCAGAACAATCTCGGCACGACGTTCGCGCTGCTCCGCGCGATGGAGCGCCACGACGTGCACACACTCGTGTTCTCGTCGTCGGCGACGGTCTACGGCGCCGAGCCCGAGCTGCCGATGACCGAGGATCTGCCCACGTCGGCGACCAGTCCGTACGGCTGGACCAAGGTGATGATCGAGCAGATCCTGCGCGACGTCGCCGCGAGTTCGGAGGTGTGGCGCATCGCGGCGCTGCGCTACTTCAATCCCGTCGGTGCACACCCGAGCGGACAGATCGGTGAGGACCCGTCGGGCATCCCCAACAACCTCATGCCCTTCGTCGCGCAGGTCGCGGTCGGCCGGCGCGAGAAGCTGGCGGTGTTCGGCGACGATTACGACACCCCGGACGGCACGGGCGTACGCGACTACATCCATGTCGACGACCTGGCCGCCGGGCACGTCGCGGCGCTCGACCGTATCAGCAACGGCCAGACCGGCATGTCGACCTGGAATCTCGGTACCGGCCAGGGCGTTTCGGTCTTGCAGGTCGTGCACGCCTTCGAGGAGGCCAGCGGACGGCCGATCCCCTACGAGGTGGCTCCGCGACGCGCCGGCGACATCGCCGCCTCCTACGCCGATCCGAGCCGTGCGAACGCCGACCTGAACTGGCATGCCACCAAGACCATCGACGACATGTGCGCAGACACCTGGCGGTGGCAGTCGGGCAATCCGTCGGGGTACCCCGACGCCTGAACCGGCCGTTGAGCCTCAGGCCGGCGCGTGCGGATCGTCGGGGTCGACGATGCCATCGGTGACCCAGCCGATGTAGCGCGCGGCGGATGTCTCGACCACCTCCCGTGCACCTTTCTCCACGACGACACCGAACGCGTCGTAGAGGCGGTCGAACCGGAGTTCGCCGACGCGGTCGGCGATCCCGCGCACGAGTCGCGGTGACAGCGGGATCATGTTCGGGTAGCTGCGCATGAAGGTCACCATGCCCGGTTGCATCACGCCCTTGATGGTGTCGCCGGTCAGCAGCGCTCCCCGGCCGCCTGCGGCGTCGGGCACATGCAACACCGCGCTCCCGGGGAAGTGGCCGCCGCACCGGACGAGCCGGACCCCGCCGAGGACCTCGACAGAGTCGGACCAGAAGCGCACGACGGGGTCGGGCCGGGTCACCCACCTCCGGTCGAAGTCGTTGTAGTACACCGGGACCCGACCGAATCGGTGACTGAGGGAGACGCTCGCGCCGACGAGGTGGGGGTGGCTCGCGGCGATGGCGGCGACGCCGCCGTGGGCGTCGAGCCAGTCCACCAGCGAGGGCCCGAGGAATCCCGGTGGCTCCCAGAGGATGTTGCCCTCGGAGGCGGTGACGAGCAGGGCGCGCTGACCGATCCCGACGGACGGCCGCACCGACAGCGCGGTGAGTCCGGGTTCCACATCGTCGGCGGTCAGAGCGTTGTCGGCGGTCTCGTCGAGTGGGGTCCAGCTCGGCCCGCTGACGGGGAGCCATTGCCGGTCGTCGTCGCAGATCGGACATATCGCGGGCGGCGTCTCGCCCGGAGGGAACTCGTTGGCGCAGAAGACACACATCCAGGGCCGCATGCCCCCGACGCTAGCCCCTGCTCGTGGGGCGAACGGGTGAATGGCCGCGTCTCTCCTCCGGCGCTGAGGGGGGTGACGGCCTCCTGCTCCCTGAGGTGCGAGCGACGGCCTCCTGCTCCCTGAGGTGCGAGCGACGGCCTCCTGCTCCCTGAGGTGCGAGCGACGTCCTCCTGCTCCCTGAGGTGCGAGCGAAGCGAGCCTCGAAGGGTCCGGTGACTCGCCTCACCAGGCCCTAATGGGGGTGGATCGGCTTCCTCTTGGAGGGGATGCTGGTCGTGTGAGCCTCCCCGGTCGGTGACCACTGCCAGGCCCTGAAACGGTGGTCGGATTTCTACACGAAGACCGTGGCCCGGCCGGGCGAGGATCACCCGCTAGAACGCTTCTGGGATGTCGTGCCCCCGAAACATGTGGGTGAGCACTGATCCATTAGGCCGCGTCCAGGGTGACTCCCGCAGGTTCACATCGAGATCGTCGAGACGACTGAAGACGAGGTGAACGAGTGTCATGATCTTTATGGGCAACGACTGGGCGTCAGATCATCACGACGTGTGCGTGATGGATGAGCACGGCACCATCCTGGCCACCCGCCGCCTACCCGAAACCGCTGCAGGTGTCACCACAATGCATGAACTGATCGCCCGGTATGCCCAGGATCCCACCGAGGTGGCGGTGGGTATCGAAACCGATCACGGCATGTGGGTCACCGCCCTGGTCGGTGCGGGCTATCTGGTGTTCGCGATCAACCCGTTGTCGGTGTCGCGCTACCGTGACCGCCACCATGTCGGGGGCACCAAATCCGATAAGGCCGATGCCAAAACCCTCGCTGATCTGGTGCGTACCGACCGGCACAACCATCGGCTCGTCGCCGCCGATACTGTCGCTGCCGAGGCGATCACGGTGATGGCCCGCACCCATCAGAACCTGGTGTGGGCGCGCTCGGCACAACAGAATGTGTTGCGCTCCCAACTCGGCGCCTACTATCCGGCCGCGGTCGATGCCTTCGGCGGCGACCTCGCCCACACCGACTGCCTGAGCGTGTTACGACGCGCTCCAACCCCACGACAGGGGGCGGCACTGACGGTCGCGGCAATCCGATCAGCCCTGAAAAAGGGTGGCCGGCAACGCAATACCGACCAACGCGCCCGCGACATCCAGCAGGCTCTACGCGGTGGCGGCCACCTGAGCGCACCGGAGACACTCACCGCAGCCTATGCGGCGACAGTCACCGCGACCGTGGAAATGCTGGCCGCTCTCAACACCCAGATCACTCAACTCGAAACCACTATGGCTCAGTCTTTTAAAGCGCATCCGGACGCCGCGATCTACCTGTCCATGCCCGGAGTCGGTGACATCACCGGCGCCCGGATGCTCGGCGAGTTCGGGGATGACCCCGAACGCTATGCCACCGCCAAGTCTCGCAGAAACTACGCCGGTACCTCACCACGGACCATCGCCTCGGGCAAAGGACACGTCGTGTTGGCCCGCCACATCCGCAACACCCGACTCAACGACGCCGCCCTACGGATGGCGCAAAGCGCCCTGACCGGCAGTCCCGGCGCCCGCGCCTACTACGACAGCCTCCGAGACCAGAAGAAGTCCCACAGCCAAGCATCGCGTGCGGTCGCCAACCGACTCATCGGCATCCTCCACGGCTGCCTCAAACACCGCACCCCCTACAACGAACACACCGCCTGGAACCACCGCACCAACCTCGCCGCTTGACACCTAGCACCCCTGGGATGTCTTCGAGGCTCGTCGCTTGCGCTCCTCGCACCTCAGGGGGCGGGGGTCTCGTCGCTTGCGCTCCTCGCACCTCAGGGGGCGGGGGTCTCGTCGCTTACGCTCCTCGCACCTCAGGGGGCGGGGGGCCGATGGGTCCGTCGTTCTTTCGGGGGGCAGCAGCAGCCGATCAGGGGGCGGGCGGCGGGTAGACCAGGTCGTTCACGCGGTAGATCACCGCGTCGCCGCGACGGAACACCTCGGTCAATCCGGGTGCGCCGTGCTGCCGCAGCGCCAGGAAGGGGTCTCCCTGGTGTCCGCGAGCCGGGTCGGGCACACCGCGCTGGAACTCCCAGTAGCTCGGCGGCGAGTCGATCACGTAGTGCACGTTCATGTCTCGCACGATCTGATCGATCGCCGGGTCGGCGCCGATCTCCGACACGCCCCAGAACACGTCGCGCTGCCGCTCGGAGAACTCGTTGGCCCGGTAGAAGGGGAACATCGGCGTGACACCGGTGACGGGGTACAACCAGCCGGTGCCCTGGTCGAGGTTGTTGAGGACGAGTACGTCCTGGGCGTCGGGCTGTGCGGCCAGCCACTCATAGGCGGCGAGGTCGTCGGGGCCGACGTACTTGCCGCCCCGCTCCTTCGACGCGATCTGCGCGTTCGGCGGATACCGGACAACGGCGGCACCGGCGATCAGCGCCAGCAACACCACGTACGTCGCGGCCACCAGCCAGCGCGCCTTCGCCGACGTTGCCCTGCCCGGTTCCGGATCGCCGATGTCATCAGATGCCACACGGCGTCGGACGAGCCCGGCGACGCCGAGCGCCAAGGCGCCGAGCGCGACACCCGCGGCCGCGGCCGAGATGATCGCTACGACGAACGTGAGGCGATGCGGCGAGTTGTAGAAGTAGCCGCCGATCACCCCGAGCGGATATGACAGCGGACCGAGGGACACCATTGCGTTGGCCGTGACCAGCGCGAACACGAACCAGGCGACCAAGCCGGCCCAGCACCGCAACCAGGCGAGCGCGATCAGACCGAGCAGGGTGACCGCGATGAGCGGCCAGACCGGGAAGTGCTCGAGCTCGAGCGGGATTGTCCCGTTGAACGCCCCCTTGACCAGCCCGTCGAGGACCCCGATCGTGTCCTCGCGGAAATCGAAGAACGGCAGTTCGTTGGTGTCGGCGACCCGGATGGTGCCCAGCACCACCGGTGCGATCAGGACCAGCGTCGCCACCGCCGTGACGGCCAGAGTCGCGAGATCGCGCAGACGCCCGGCGACCGGACGCCAGAGACCTTCACACAGCCACCAGAGGCCGACGATCACGCCGACGACGATCAGGGCGGACGGGTGGGTGGCGGTCACACCGGCGACGGCCAGCGCTGCCGGCAGCACGCGTGATCGGTCCGACACCACGCTCATCACGAGTACGGCAGCGACCGGCGCCAGGCTCACGCCCACGGCATTGGGCACGGAGGTCAGCTGCACCTCGACATACGGCAGTGACGGGAACAGCGCACTCAGCGCTCCCGCGGTGCCCGCGATGAGGGCGGCCGAGTCGACGTCGTACCGGTGCCGCGCGAACCAGTACGCCAGGGACGCGACGCCGAGCGGCACGGTGACCGCCAGCACCGCAGGCGAATACGTGTTGTAGAGCTCCACCGGGTCGGCGCCGGTCAGCGGAAAGAGCAACGCCCCCAGCGCATGCCAGGTGTTGGGGTAGTAGTTGAAGCCCTGGGTGTCGTAGTTCATCAGCTCGCCCATGCGCATGGCCGAACCGATGCCGGTCTCGTGAATCCAGCGCAGAGAGCTGGCGTGCCACAACGAATCCCACACCTGCGAGATGTTGCCGAGACCGGCGAAGGCGGTCGTCGCGACCGGTCGGATGCAGGTGACGGCGATGACGAGTCCGCCGAGCCCGAGACCCGCGGCGACCCGCACCGTCGCGGTCCGTCCCACACGGGGTCCGGCGGTGTCGGGCTCCGGCGCCAGCCGCTCACCCCAGCGGGTGACCAGCAGCGCCGAGTAGATCCAGCCGGCCCCGACCGCGAACACCAGGCCCACGAGCGCCGACACGGCGTTCCATTCGAAGCCGACGATCGAATACAGCACCGTCAGGATGGAGACCAGGGCGAACGTGATGGGCGGGCCCGCGGCCAGTGCCACGGGCCACGGGAGATTCATCCGCCGGCCGACGAACGCGCCGGGAAGGATCAGCACGAGCGCGGACACGACGACGACCCATGCACCAAGCATCATCGCCCGCGCCTTTCCACACTCACCCGCTGCACTCCCCATCGCACCCGCGGCCGCACTGCCCGGGTGTGCCTGACCAAACTCCCAGCAGGTTACCGGGTGGCCGCGCCGGGCCGTCGTGTCACCGTGCCCGGACGGCTCCGGTGTTCTCGGTCGCCGCAACCGCCGCACCATGTGCGGGGTCGTCGACCGAACCCCAGCGTCGATGTCCGAGGAGGGCGACGATCAGGCTTCCGGCCGCGGCCACGGCACCGAAACCGAACATGATCGGGTAGGTGATCGTGACCCAGCTCTCCGAGATCCAGGCCAGCACGGCCGGAACCCCGAAGCCGAGGTAGGTCACGCCGTAGAAGACGGCGGTGAGCCCGGCCAGATCGTCGGGTCCGGCGATTCGCTGCACCTCCAGCAGGCCGACGATCATCGCCATGCCGTAGCCGCACCCCAGCAGCGTCGCCGCGGCCAGCGACACCCAGACCGTCAGCACGTGGGCCGCGACCGCGGCGAGGATCATGCCGGCGACGAGCACGACGAGCGCGACGATCACGCCCCGCGGACTGCCCGGCACGTCGATTCGGCGGCCGAGGGACTGGATGGCGAATCCCGCGCTGAGACCGAGCACACAGCACAGCCCCGCGAAGGCGATGGGCGCGCCCGCGGTCCGCGCCGACATCAGTGCCGGGATCACGGCGTACGCCGAGGCGGCGGCTCCGAAGACCCACGGCGCGAGCGGCACCACGACGAACAGGAAGCGTCGGTGGCCGGCGGCCGGGATGCGCAGGTCGTCGCGCAACCGTCCCGGCGAGGCCTGCCGTGGCCGCGTCTCCGGCACCAGTGCAACGAGATTCGCGGCGATCACCGCGACCGCGATGTTCACCAGGTACGGGAGCACATGCGGCCATGGCCCCCACTGCGCCAGCACGCCGGCCACCCCCGCGCCGACACCGAACCCGGCGGTGAGGCTCATGGCCGCGCGACTCGCGCCGGCACCCGTTCGCGCGCCGTCGCGGTCGGAGAGTTCCTTGATCCAGCTCCCGCCCACGGCCATCGAGAGCCCCAGTGCGATGCCACTGCACACCCGTCCGGCAGTGAGCAGTGCCACCGACTCCGACCCTGCAGCGAGCAGCCCCGACCCCACTGCCGCGAACAGCGGGGCGGGCAGCATCAGCGGGCGGCGGCCCAGCCGGTCCGACAACGGACCGCCGATAAGCAGCGCGGGCACGATGCCGAGGACATAGGCGAAGAGCAGTGCGTCGACCACCACTGGTGACAGATCGGTGATCTGTCGGTACATCACCAGCAGCGGGGTGAACTCGTTGCCGCCCCACGCGGTGGCGAACACGGCGAGCGCGACGGCCGGCCACCCGAAGCGCGCGCGATCGGCGCTCACGCCGGCGCCCCGGGAAGGTCGTGCCCGGGGAGATCGTGAACCGCGACGAGATGCCCGGCGAGCAGCTCGTCGAATCGGTCGGCGTCGGCCGCCTCGATGGCGCCGAGGAGCGCGCTGTGGTCGTCGAGGATTCGCTCGGCGACCCCCGCGTCCCGGTGAACCGAGGCCGTCGTCATCCGACGGTGCCGCTCCCCCAAGGTCACGTAGAAGGCCGAGAGCAACGGATTGTCGCCGGCTGCGGCGATCAACTGATGGAACTCGGCGTCGATGCGCGAGAACTCCTGGATGTCGGCGGCGTCGGCCCGGCGATGTGCGGCCAGGTTGTCGCGCAGCCGGGCCGCCAGTCCGATGACCGCTGCCGGCCGCGCGACGACGGACCGCACCGCGTGCCGTTCGAGGAGCAGACGCGCGTCGACGACGTCCCGGATCTCGCGGTCGCCGATCGGCACCACGAGCGCACCGCGCTTCGGGTAGAGACGCATCCAGCCTTCCGTCTCCAGGCGCAAGAATGCCTCCCGCACCGGAGTACGGCTCACCGCGCACCTCGCGGCAATCTCACCCTCGCTGATCAGCTCACCGCCGGCGATCTCGTTTGTGAGAATTTGCTCTTTGACCTCGGCATATACCCGCTCAGCAGCGGATTCGGAAGTCGCATGCAACATAGACACAAGTTGTACCTTACCAATGAACATTGTGTGCCTCACCTGGCCCGACCCACCTTCCGTCCCGATCCCAGACGGTGAGACACTTAATCCGGCCGTAACGAGCGTCACCCCGCTCACACGCGCCCGGCCCGCCTCCGCTGAGCACACCTCGCTCGCGTCGATGCGGATCACTTCTAGCTCGCGGGCAGCGTGGCCGGCGAGACGATGCAACCCGCACATTTCGCGGCATTCCAGGAGGACCCGTGACGAGCACGGAGGACACACGTATGGGTGAGACCCCCTACACCGAACCCACAATCGCCGATCACCCCATCACCGACGAAGAGATCTTCTTGGCCCACGTCGGCGGCAAGCTCTCGGTGGAGCTGCGCGCACCCATCGACACGCAGCGCGACCTGTCGATCGCCTACACCCCGGGTGTGGCCCAGGTGTCGCGCGCGATCGACACCGACGCCACTCTGGTGAACAAGTACACCTGGACCGACCGTCTGGTGGCCGTGGTCAGCGACGGTTCGGCGGTTCTGGGACTCGGCGACATCGGCCCCCGCGCCTCGCTGCCCGTCATGGAGGGCAAGTCCGCGCTGTTCCGCAGCTTCGCCGGACTCAACTCGATCCCCATCGTCCTCGACACCCAGGATCCCGACGAGATCGTCGAAACCCTCATCCGGCTGCGCCCGAGCTTCGGGGCCGTGAACCTCGAGGACATCTCCGCGCCGCGCTGCTTCGAGATCGAGCGTCGCGTCATCGAGGCGCTCGACTGTCCGGTCATGCACGACGACCAGCACGGCACCGCGATCGTGGTCCTCGCCGCCCTCAAGGGCGCGACGACCCACCTCGGCCGCGACCTCGCCGGCCTGAAGGTCGTGATCTCCGGAGCCGGAGCCGCCGGCGTCGCCTGCGCGAACATCCTTCTGGCAGTGGGCATCTCCGATGTCGTCGTGCTCGATTCCAAGGGCATCGTGTCCCAGGGACGTGACGGACTCAACGAGTCGAAGTCCGAGCTGGCCTCCCGTACCAACCCGCGCGGGCTGACCGGCGGCGCGGTCGAGGCCCTCGCCGGCGCCGACGTCTTCATCGGCGTCTCCGCGGGCCTGATCCCCGAACCGCTCATCGCCTCGATGAACGACGACTCGATCGTCTTCGCGCTGTCGAACCCCGACCCGGAGATCCACCCGGAGGCCGCGGCCAAGTACGCCGCGATCGTCGCGACCGGTCGCAGCGACTTCCCGAACCAGATCAACAACGTGCTCGCCTTCCCCGGCGTCTTCAAGGGCGCGCTGGACGCCGGCGCACGCCGCATCAGCGAGGGCATGAAGATCGCTGCGGCCGAGGCCATCTTCTCGGTCGTCGCCGACGACCTGCGCGCCGACCGGATCGTGCCCAGCCCGCTCGACGACCGGGTCGCCCCGGCCGTCGCAGCAGCCGTCGCCGACGTCGCCCGCGCCGAGGGGCACTGCTCCTAGGCGAGGCCTCACCCACCCGAGACCGCCCCTGAAAGCCGCCCTTCACAAACGACCCGACGACATATCGGGCTGTTGCGTAAACGGGTCGGCGGGCGGGTTGGGCGTGATGGCCGGTCGCGGAGCGTCCGGTCTCAGGCGGTGGTGGGGGTCAAAGCGGCGGTTCCGATGGCTTTGAACAGGTTGTGGACGAGGGCGTGGAAGCTGAATTCTGCTGTGGCTCTGTCGAGTCCGCGGCTGGTGAAGCGACGGAAGCCGAGGTTGTGTTTAGCGTGGGCGAACGGGGTTTCAGCGATGTGGGCGCGTTGACGGTAGAGCGCATGTCCCTCGGGTGTGGCCAGCCGGTGGGTCATGGCCTGGATCGGGGAGGCTTCTGATGGTGGCGGCCCGTGTGTGGGTGCGTGCTGCGCGGCGTGGGCCACGGCCCGGTGTTTGCCGGTCGCGATGAGCCGGTCTGGTCCGGGTGCGGTGAGGTTGTGTTCGGAGAGGTAGCCGGCATCAGCCAACACGACCCCTATTCCTGGTGAGACCGGCGGTTCGGGGCGGTGGGTGTCGATGAGTGCGGCGGCGGTGACGGCTTTGTCGAGCATGGTGGTGAAGGTGGTGACATCGGCAGGGTTGTTGCCCACGCCGGTCGCGATGATCAGCCCGTCATCGCTGGTCACGGCCTGGCAGTTGAAGCCTTGGAGCCAGCCGCCGCCGCGCAATCCCATCATCCGTGATTGCGGGTCGGTGATGTTACGGCGGGGTTCCCGTGACGGTGCAGCCGCGGTCGCGGTGGTCGGCGGGGTGCAGACCGCAGCGGGCCGAGCCGCTGCCGCGGCGTCACGTTGCTGCTGCCGCTGCTGTGCCCGCTCGAGTGCTCGTTGGGCGCGCCTGACGTAGTAGTTCGTCTCGACCGGCCCGGGTTTGCGGCCTCGCTGACCAGGTCGATAGTGGTCGATCTTTGCTTGGTGGGTCGCGATGGCCCGCGCCAACGATTCGGTCAGCACCTCGACCTCGATCTCGATCGGCAACGATCCCTTGCCTGTGGCGGGCCCGCCCGCAGCGCGGCGTTCCCGCGCCCGCTCGATCTTCTCCTCGCGGGCCTGCTGGGACTTCTCGGCGGCCTGGTCACGTTCGTTCCTACGCTGCGCGGCCACCGCTTCGGCGTTGGTGAGTAGTTCAGTGTGGGCAGCCAGATCAGCCAGCGCCGCGGCGATCCGGGCCTGCCGCGACCCCGGATCGTGCAACCCGCGGGGTAACAGGTCACCGCGGTCATCACCATGAACATCATCGTCGGCGGTGTCAGCGGCTGCGTGTTCGGCCGCGGCGCGCGCAGCCTCACTGGCCAACGCTTCCCGCAAGCCTTGCTCGGTGCGATTGGCGCTGAGCGAGGCGTTCGAGGCGATCTTCACTCCGTCGAGGGCCACCACCCCCAGTCGGCCCATCCCGACCCGCGAGCACAGCATCAACACCTGGGTGAACAGGTCCTCGATCGCGGGTGCGCAGTCCGCGCGGAACCGGGCGATCGTGACGTGATCAGGGACCTCACCACCGCAAATGATGCGGTAGGCGACGTCGCGGTGACACAACCGTTCCAGCTGCCGCGAGGACCGTTGGCCTTGGGCCCACCCCCAGATCAACAAGGTCAACAACATATCCGGGTGATAGGCGGCGCGACCGGCTCCACCGGTCTTGCGTACCGCCCGTATCGCCGCGGTATCCAGCGAGGCGACCGATTCGATGACCAGCCACACCGGATCATCGGCCGGAAGCCATTCCCGCATACTCGGCGGCATCAGAAACTGCTGATCACGCTGCACCGGACGATAACCCTTGGCCACCAACACATCATCGCCGATACCCACCACACACCGCTCCCGACAAGCCGTCGGCTGACACCGGAATTTTGCAACAGCCCGATATAGCCGCCGGTCGCCCGCTGACGGGTGGTTTCCAGGCGCTTTCGGTGCGGGCCGGTCACCAGCCCATCAGCCCCGCCGACTCTTCGGCGATGGCCGGGCCGAGGGTCATCCCGCGGCCACCGGGGCCGGTGACCGCCCACACCCCGTCACCGATCGATTCCCGGCACACGATCCGATCGGGTTCGGTGCACTGGCTGTAGACACCCGCCCAGCGACGCTGGATTCGGGGTAGTGGACGGCCCAGCAGGCCCTCGGTCACCTCGACGAGGTGACCATACGGATCCTCGTCGACGTCGAAGGTGAACGGTTCTACGTACTCGTGGGTGTCGCCGATCGTCAGTCCACCGTGAAGGCGTTGGACGCAGAGCAACTGCATGCCGTTCGCCGCGGCCGTCGGACGTTGGGGTTCGGTTCGACGCAGCTCCTCGAGCGCGGGCCCCGCGAACCCCGGGTAGTACCGCAGGCTGTCGCCGTCGGCGATCGACGTCGTGAGGCTCGGTCCGAGTGGGGCCGTCTGCATCATCTGCAGTCGGACCCGGCGCACCGGCAACTCGCCGAACACCTCACGGAGCAGTCCTCGGTGAGTTGCGCCCGGGCACAACACGACACAGTCCCCGGCATGAACGATCCCGGTGTCATCACGGACCGAGGTGCCGGTGATCCCGCGTACCTCGACTCCCGGGACGAATGTGTATCGTCCGGACTTCTCGAGTCGAGATCGCATGGCGGGCATCGCTTGCCGGGATTCGACGGCGGCGTCGGATGCACAGTGCAGTCCGGCGAGGTAATTCCCCTGTAGCGCGGGGTTCTTCTCCGCGACCTCGAACCGTCGGAGCAAGGTGAACCCGCGGCGCTGTGCATCGTCGCGAGCGACGACCTCTTCGGCGACGGCGACCTCGGCTTCGGTGCGCAACAGGGTGATCGAACCGTTCGCCCGGAATCCGACCTCCGGGACCTGCGCACCGATCTGCTCCCACAGGACGCGGGAGCGCAGTGCGATGTCCAGTTCGGGAGCCGACCGCCCGGAGACCCAGACGAGCCCGAAGTTGCGGACGGTGGCGCCCCGCGCGTCGAGTTCGCGGTCGAGGTGGATCACATCGTGCCCGCGTTCGACGGCCATCCAGGCGTGTGCGGTTCCGATGATCCCGGCACCGACGATGATCACGCGCATGTGTTCTGATCTCCTCTTCGACTGATGTTCTGCCGCGTCACGGCGCAACCGCGACGCGTAGCGCGGTGCCCGGCGCTGGTTGCAGGGCGTGCTCGATCTGTTCGAGCGGAAGCGGTGAGGTCACCAACTCCGACCACGGGTGTCGATCGGCGGTTCGCCCGAGGAAGTCGACCGCCTCGTGCAGGTGACGTGGTTCGTAGTTGTGGACCCCGGTGAGGGTCCACCAGCGCCGGACCACCTGCTCTGGATCGACGTTCAGGGACGGCCCCGGGGTGACCGAACCGGCCAGGACGAGGGTTCCGGCGATCTCCAGCCGCGACAGCGCATCCCGGAGGAAGTCCGAGGATCCGGTGAAGTCCAGCACGACGTCGACGTTCTCGCCGTCGTCAGCACATGCACCGAAACGGATCGCCTGGGTGACGCGCGCGACGTCGCGGTCGGCGACCCGGACCTCGGCGCCGCGGTCGGCGCAGACCGCCGCCGCCGTCGTCCCGAGCATCCCCGCTCCCCCGATGAGCACCCGGCGGCCGGACAGGTGACCGGCCCGTTCGACGACGGCCATCACCGTGGCCGTCGCACATGCAGCGGGCGCGGCGACGGCATCGCCCAGAGCGTCCGGAACAACGACCACGGTTGTGCCCCTGGGTAACACGATGTGGCTCGCATAACCACCGGACAGCGGCCAGTCGCCGTCGAACGGTTCGTGTCCGATTTTTCGGACCCGACGGCATTTGGCGGTGACTCCCCGCCGGCACCGATCGCAGTCACCGCACGACACCGTGACCGACCAGACGACGCGGTCGCCCTGCTGTGCCGACGCGCCGTCGCCGATGCCGACGACCTCACCCACCGCCTCGTGCCCGAGAACGGACGGACACGGCGAATCCCGGCGTCCGCTCACCGTGTGCAGGTCGCTGCCGCACACCGTCGCCAGCCGAACCCGGACCAGGAGTTCACCGGGACCGAGTGCGGGAAGCGGTGTTTCGATGATGTCGACCCGATCGCCGCGCCAGACGGCGGCGCGGGTCAGACCAGTCGTGAGCGTATCCAACCGGACAACCTTTCGATGGCGAAGACGATGACGAAGATGACGAGCACGATGGCCCCGGCGACCTCGAAGTCCAGCGTGCGGATCGACTCGAACAGCAGGAAGCCGATTCCGCCGGCCCCCACGATCCCCAGGACCGTGGACGTGCGGATGTTGACGTCGAGCAGATACAGCCCCGATCCGACGATGGACGGCATGGCCTGCGGGATCACCGCTGCGAACAGCGTTTTCCACCAACCACAACCGACCGAGCGGGCGGCCTCGACGGGACCCGGATCCGTTTCCTCCACGGAGTCGGCGACGAGCTTGGCCAGGAAGCCGACGGAACCGATTGCCAGCGCACAGGTTCCCGCCACCGGGCCCAACCCCAGCGCCGCGACGAACACCACGGCGAGGATGAGTTCCGGCACCGCCCGGACGACGAGAATCCAGGTCCGCGCCACCCAGTACACACCCGGGTGCGGGGTGACGTTGCGAGCAGCGAGGATTCCCACCGGGATCGACAAGACGGCACCGATGGCGGTCGAGACCACGCCGATCGCGACCGTCTGGACCGCGGCGTCGAACAGTTCTGTTCCGAGAGCGGTGAAATCGGGCGGGATCATGCGTCCGAACACCTCGACGGCAGGTGGTATCCACACGACCAGCGCCCAGGGCGTGATCTCCAGTACGGCCATTGCCGCGACGGTCGCCACGGCCACGAGCAGCCCGAAACCCGTACGGACCGCGCGTTCGAGACCCGGCCGCATCGGCGACGGTGTCAGCAGCACACGCCGTATGCCGATGGCCAGCAGTTCCATTGCCGTGATGATCACGAGGATGACCAGGACGATCCCCAGCGCACGTGGGTAGATCAGCCCGCGCAGGGCGTCCTGGAGCGCGAACCCGATGCCACCCGCCCCGACGAAACCGAGGACGACCGACATCCGCAGGTTGATGTCGATGCGATAGACGAACGCACCGATCCACGCCGGAACGCACTGCGGGACGACGGCATTGATCATCTCACGCACATATCCGACGCCGGTGCTGCGTACCGCTTCGCGTGGCCCGTCGTCGACCTGCTCGATCGCGTCGGCGAACAGCTTGCCCAGCATGCCGATCGAATGCAGCGCCAGGGCCAGGATGCCGGGCAGCACACCGATACCCAGGGCGCGGACGAACAGTACCGCGAACAACAGGTCGGGCATGGCACGACAGAAGGTGATGACGCCGCGCGCCACGGCCTGGACCGCGGGGTGGGGGCTGGTGTTGCGAGCGGCCAGGAACGCCAACGGCACCGAAGCGACCGCGGCGAGAACGGTTCCCAGCACAGCCATCAGCAGTGTCTCGAGCGCCAACACGCTGATCCGCCCGGGATCTCCGAGCCGTGGTGGCAGCATCCGCTCGATGAGCGCGACGATGTCCTCGATGCCGTAGATCAGCGTCGCAGGCGCGAAGTCGATCCACCAGGCGCAGACCAGCGTGGCGACGAGACCGCCCACCGCGATCCCGGGCAGGACCGCACGGTCCCACCCGGGTCGCATCCGGGATGGCGATCCCGCCTGCGGACGGTCCAGGAGCGGGGTGTTCATCGGCGTCGTACCGCGTTCGACGACGCCGCCACCGGGTCGACCCGCTGGTAGACGTCCATCACCTCGTCGCGATCGAGGCCGACCGTGGAGCGGTCGAGAACCTTCTGGCCACCCCGCAACCCGACGATGCGGTGCGCCCAACCGAGCGCCAGATCCACCTGGTGCAGGGTGCAGAGGATGGTCAGCTTCTCCTCGACGCACACCTGGAAAAGCAGATCCATGACGACGCCGGCATTCTCCGGGTCCAGGGAGGCCACGGGTTCGTCGGCGAGCAGCAGCACCGGCTTCTGCATCAGCGTGCGCGCGATGGCCACGCGCTGCTGCTGTCCGCCGGAGAGGGTGTCGGCCCGGCGATCGGCAAGGTCGGCGAGACCCACGCGATCGAGATGCTCCAACGCTTCCTGCCGCATGCGCTTCGGGTACGTCAGCGCACCGTAGCGAGGACACCGCAACCGCCCGAGCCCGCCCAGCAGCACGTTCTCCAGGCAACTGATCCGGCCGACGAGGTTGAAATGCTGGAAGACGAAACCGACGTCGCGCCGCAGTGCTCGCATCTCGGCGCGACCGGCGAGATCCACCCGGCGCCCCACGACGTCGACGACCCCGCTGCTCGCCGGATGCAAGCCGTTCAGGCAGCGGAGGAATGTGGACTTGCCGGAGCCGGACAGGCCCAGGAGCACGACGAGTTCGCTGCGACGGACATCGAGCGACACGCCGTCGACCGCGAGCGTGTTGCCGAATCTCTTGGTGAGTCCGTCGACATGGACGACGAGATCGTCGCCGGCGACCGGTGGCTGCGCGGCCACGTCAGCTCGCACACTTCTCGGACTTGGTGACCTCACAGACATGCCGGACACCGGCGTAATCGTCGTCGGAGGCAGGCACGACGCCCCACGCGCGCTCGTCGGTGATCAGGCACTCATCGCCCGAGCAGAATCCCGCCGCCTCCATGGACTCCTTGTTGACTTTCTCGGTGAAGACCTTGGTGAGGGTGTCGATGGCCTCGGGTCCGAGCGAATTGTTGGCCGCGAAGACTGATCCCGCGATCATCTCCGACTTCCAGACCGTCTTCAGCTGTCCCTGCTGGAGATCGCCCTTCTCGACGAGGGTCTCGTCGACCATCGAGTCGAAGGCGAAGCCGGCTTCGCAGTCACCGGACGCGACCGACAGCGCCGACGCGTCGTGCCCGCCCGCGTAGATCGGCGTGACACCCGCGGCGAGGTCGGTCTCGGTGCCGGACTTGATGACGCCCGCCTCGATGAGACCGGCGCTCGGGTACAGGAAGCCCGAGGTGGAACCGGGATCGACGAAGCACACCGTCTTGCCCGCGAAGTCCTTGATGCCGTTCACAGACGCGTTGTCCGCCTTCGCGATTCCGTATGACTGGTATCCCGGTTCGGCGCCCTTCTCCGACACCACCGCACCGAGCGGGGTGATCTCGGCGCCGTTGAGGCCGGCGACCACGTAGGCGAACGGGCCGAAGAAGGCGAGGTCGACGTTGTCGGCGATCATGCCCTCGACGACGCCCGCGTAATCGGAGGCCTGGACGAACTCGACCTTCGAACCGGTTTCCTGCTCGATCACCTTGATGACCGGGTCGTAACTGGCTTTGAGATCGGTGGAGTTCTCCGCGGGGATCGCGGCGAGAGTGAGGGTTTCGGGGAAGCCGTTGTCGTTGACGGCCTCGGAGTCGCCACCGGAACATCCGGCGAGCACGAGGGCGGTGGTGGCGAGAGCGGCGGTGATCGCCAGCGAGGACTTACGAATTGTCATCGGGGGTCAACCTTTCGGGACGTCACGGGGGTCGGGGTGAGGAGCGGATCAGGGCGTGGTGATCAGGGCGGTCAGGTCGGCGACGGACGCCAGGACACGGTCTGCACCCGCGTCGAGAAGGGTCTGCTCGTCGTGCGCCCCGGTGAGCACGCCGACCGACAGACCGGCACGAGCACGTCGGGCGGTCTCCATGTCGCTCGCGGTGTCGCCGACGACCACCACGTTGGCCAGGTCGTCGACCTGGGCGGTGAGGGCAGCCGCGAGGACCAGGTCCGGGTAGGGGCGGCCGCGCAGGCCGGCGGTGGGGGCGAGAACCTGATCGACGACGTCGGCCCATCCGAGCGAGTCCAGGATCCGTTGCTGCGTGGCAGGGCTGAACCCGGTGGTGAATACCGTTGCGATGCCGCGCGATCGGAGGTCGGCAAAGGTCTCCACCGCCCCCGGGATCGCGTCGACACCGTCGTCGATCAGCTCGCCGTAGGCCTGTTCGAACGCCTCGTTGGCTCGCCGGGCGGCGTCGTCGGAGCCCAGCAGAGCGCGGAAGACGGCGATCTTGGACTGGCCCATCGTGTCGAGGACGTAGATGCGGGCACGGTCGCGTTCCTCGCCGTGCTCGGGGATGCCGACCGCGGTCGCGGCGACCTCGAAAGCCTGGGTGACCAGCCCGTCGTCGACGATGGTGGTGCCGGCCATGTCGAAGACGACGAGTTGGACCGGTGAAACACCGCTGGTGGACGTGGTGGTGTCTGCACCTTTGCGTGCAGGTGTGGTGGCGTCATCAGTTGTGCGCATGGGCCAACTGTCCCGTTTGGTATAGACCAATTCGGGTGCGTTGGCCGAACACAAGGTGAACACTCGGTAGCCATTTGGTCTAGACCAATATTTGCTATGTTGGACGCATGACCCTGTCGGAACAACCTCGCGTTCTCAAGCATCAGGTGGTCAGGTCACAGCTGGAGGAACTCCTGGCGGACCTCGTCGAGGGGGATCCGTTCCCCGCGGAACGCGATCTCGCCGAGAGCTTTTCGGTGTCACGCGAGACCGTCCGGCAGGCGTTGCGGGAGTTGCTGCTGGACGGCAGGATCGAGCGCCGCGGCCGGATGACGGTGGTCGCCGGACCCAAGATCCGGCAGCCGCTGTCGATCGGCTCGTACACCGAGGCAGCCCGCGAACGGGGCATGGAGACCAGCCGCATCCTGGTGGGCTGGACACGGATCACGGCCGACGCGGTGCTCGCGGATCGGCTCGCCATCGCCATCGGCGATCCGGTCATCCAGCTCGAGCGTGTGTTCACCACCGACAAGGTGCGCGTGGCCCTGGAACGCACCCGACTGCCCGCGTACCGGTATCCCGATCTCGAGGCCGACTTCGAGGTGACGTCGTCGCTGTATGCCGAATTCCGCAGGCGCGGGGTGCGTTTCGGACGGACCGAGGACACGATCGAGACGACGCTGCCCGACGCCCGCGAGGCCGCGCTGCTCCACGTCGACGCACGGACGCCGATGTTCTTGCTGAACCGGTTGTCCTACGACAAGGACAACACCCCGATCGAGTACCGGCGTTCGCTGTACCGAGGCGACCGGATGGCGTTCACGCAGACGATGTACGCGGACTGATCAGTAGTTCTGGTCCTGCCAGGTGCACAGGCACACCTCGTTGCCCTCGGCATCGGCGAGCACCCAGAACGCGGGGGCGTACTCGTCGGTGAGCAGTTGTCCGCCGGCGGTGATCGCCGACTGCAACCTCTCGTGCAACTCGTCGGTGGGGACCCACAGGTCGACGTGCATCCGGCTGCGCTGCGGGCGCGGTTCGTCCATCTGCTGGAACCAGACGCTGGGTAGCCGGCCGGCGGGGTCGACGAGGTCGACGGGCTCGCGTTCGGTGGCCTCGCCGTAGCCGAGCACGGCTTTCCAGAAGGGCCTGATGGCCGGGATGTCAAGGGCGTCGATGGCCAGGTTGAACTGGGTGACGGGTTCGGCGGCCGGTTCGAGACCGAGGTCGGTGGCGATGCCGGTGATCTTGTTGGCCAGCGCGACATCGGCTTCCGTCAATTGGTGCGCACTGTGTGTCGTCAGCACGAGATGCACCGTGCCGTAACGGAGGTCGATGTCGGGGTGGTGATTCGCGTCCTCGGCGGCGTCGATGATCTTGGCGACGAACTCACCACCGCGCACCATCGACCCGGTTTTGTAGGCGGCCGCGAGTCTGTCGGCGATGACGCGCCACGGATCGGCCACCATCTCGGAGGCCTGTGCGGGAGTGAGCGGTGAGCGAGTGGAGCCGGTCATACTGCCCCATGCTGCCCCCTTCACCGGTTTCGCGAAAGGGTGGCCGCGGTTCAGCTCCGATTGGTGGTCGTGGCGGCGAGTGTCGCGATCGATTGGTGTGTCGCCGGGAGGAACCCGCGTCGGGCATCGTGGTCGAGGGCGGTACCCGCGCCGATGACGGGGTCGTAGTCGAGGCCGATCACGCCACCGACCGCGCCCGACACCACACTGACCAGCATGTCGGCGAGTCCGTCGTTGTGCGTGGTCGGCAACTGCGAGGAGATGACGACGATCGTCTTTTCCAGTACGCCTGCCCGGTCCCATTCGGTGAAGACGACGCGCGCGCGGTTGAGCAGGTCTGGTCTCGCCGCGATGACGAGCACCGGCGTGAGGTTCGGGAGATCGTCTTCGGCGAGCTCAGGCAGCAACGTGAGCGGATGTGCGCCGGCGTCGACGACGGGAACGGCGCCCTGCCGCCAGGTCTCGACGACGGCGTCGGTGACCGTCGCATCGTCGGGCGGGAGCCACAACCCCGTCCCCGACGCCGTACGCAGCAGTTCTTGATTTCCCGAGCCACGCAATCGCAGCTCGATGTCACAGTCGTTGCCCGACGCGTCGACCCACCACGACAGCAGCCCGAGCGTCGACGACGCCCGGTGCTCGGCGAGCAGCGCCGAAACAACCGACGTGCCAACGCCGCCGGCTGTTCCGCACACGATGACGGCCCGCTCGGCCCAGGCCTGCGGGTCGCCGTCGCGTGGGGTGGTCGGGTTGGTCATATCGGGTCAGGGAACGAGCATGTGAACACGAGAAGTGCACCTGCCTACGGAACGAGCATGTAGATCGTAGATCCGTAACCAGACGGAACCCGGACTGGACTATTGGCAGCCACCGCGGTGACACCGAGACTCACCGGGCCCGAACCTGAAGGAACTTCCCATATTTTTGTCTCGCCAGCCCGGGGACCAAACGCAACCGTCACGAACTTCTCGAGATTGATTCCGCGAACGCTGTTGTAGACGTTCCACAGGAGCACACGGCACCTGGGATTGCGTTTCCAACTCGCGCCTTGGCCCGTGAATCCGTGCGACCGTGCGGTGACACGGACAACGCCGCGCTTCTTCGGCGAAGTGTCGGCGGTGACGTTAATGGCACCGCGGCAGTACGAATGGTCGCCGAATGTCCCGAAGTTGTAACCGGTGAAAGTCACCTGGGGGATTGGAGCAGCGTGCGCCTGTCCGACGCCAGTCAAACAACTGAGAGCACAGACGACG
Source organism: Gordonia sp. G4 (assembly GCF_057770005.1). Classification (NCBI taxonomy): domain Bacteria; kingdom Bacillati; phylum Actinomycetota; class Actinomycetes; order Mycobacteriales; family Gordoniaceae; genus Gordonia; species Gordonia sp. G4. The sequence goes on along the minus strand of NZ_CM173442.1, from coordinate 2,151,442 downwards.
ATCGCGACAACGACAACTACTGTTTTTTTCACAATGACCTCTTTTAGACTAATCAAAACGACGATCCGAACGGGGTGTGATCTCCTTCGCTAGGAGCACTCGGGTGATGAGCCTGCGACTTCGGTCGGCCATAGAACTTCACTTCCAGGGACGGCGTTCTTCAGGGTTTCGGATTGTGCCCGGGTCCAGTCACGGACCGATCGCTCAGCGTGAGGACCGAAGACGGCGTAGGGCGCACGTGCTTGCGCTCCAGACCATTTCAAGGCGGAGGTCCCAAATTTCGCGTCAACGTCCCCACGGTGATTCACCCCGTAGTCCACGGCAGGCAATCCCGAACGACGAGCCTGATCCGATGTCAGGTGAAACTCGAACTGGTTTGGACCAGACTCAGGTAAAGCGTGACGCGGGCGTGGCTTGCGCCAAGGTTCGGTCGGGCTGACACCTGGGTCGCCCGCGCCCAGCGCATAGGCGAGGGCGCCGCCAGCGGTCCCACCGATAGCGAATCCGAGGGCTGCGCCGGCCACTCCTACGCCCACACCACCGATGGCGGCACCTGCACCCGCCCCGATTGCTGCACCGGTGGGGCCCATGACGACCCACGGAGGAGACGAACCGATGATCGCACCCGTTACGGCACCGACTGGAGCCCCCACCGCCGCGCCCACAACCGCCGACGGAATACCAAGTGCGACAGCACCAGCGGTACCACCGGCCATCACACCGATGATCGTGGCGGCAGCACGGCGGGTGGCCTCATCCTCGGGAACACCGGCAGAAATCAAACCCTGCGCGATCTTCGCCTCGCCGTACGCCGACCACGCGTTGATCGAGTTCACATCCCGCTTCGACATACCCTCCGGGATGTCGGTCACGAAGTTGCCCACACGGATCTTCTCCGGCGGCGGCGCGATCGGCCGAACCGGCGGCGCAACACGAGGAGCCACCCGATTGTTGATCAGCGGAGTGTAGGGCTCATCATAGGACTGCGACCCCGGCGCGGTGTACGCCTGATACGGCGCCTCCACCGGCGGACCCGGGATACTGCCCGGACCAGGAACCACAATCGGCTCGACCGTCGCCTCAGCACCCGCACCACCGTCGGGGGACACATCCCCCGGACTCGTGCCACCCTGACCAGGCGCCGCGTCACCCGGGCTGGTCCCGCCCTGCTCCGGCACCGCGAACGCCGCTCCCGCACCCGCAGTGATCGACACCGCGACAACCGCCGACGTCACCGACAACAACGGACCACTCGGCACACGACGCTTCCGATGCCGACCCCGACTATGACTCATGGCGCTTCTACCTCTGTCTGTTGCAAAGACCGACTGCGGCCTGGCCTCCTCCGATGACGACTACCGCCAGAGAAGCGCGGCAAACAACACCAAGAGTTTCAATTTCAGATCCTCGGATGCAAAGGGATCGACGACGCCCTAGGGCACCGTCATGAAGAAGGAGGGTCCCGCAGGGGATTGCAGGATGCGAACGGCACTGTTGACGGCATAGGTCGTGATGCCCATCCAAGCGGGGCCGGAGCCGGTCACAACGTGCCACGTCTTCTTCTGCCCTGGCCTCGGCCCAAAGGAACCAACCGTCCACTTCTCCAAGTCGATCCCTCGCACGCTCGTTGTAGCGGAGCGAAACAGGAAGCGACAGTTCGGATTCCGATTCCATGACGGACCCTGTCCCGCGAATCCATGTGAAGTCGCGGTGACCTTGACAACGCCACGTTTCTTAGCCACGGCGTCGACTCTGTATGTAATGGCACCGCGACAGAAGGAGTGGTCACCAAACGTTCCGAATGTCGTGCCGTTTGTACTGAAGTTCTGCAACGGCGCAGCAGACGCCTGCCCGACGCCGACCAGCACACTCAAAGTGGCGACTACGACAACGAACATGGACACGATAGCCTTTTTCACTTCATACTCTCTTTTATTGATCGGTCGAGATTGACGTAATTGTTTTTGCGCACTTCAAGTCAATTCCTAGCGGGCGCTGGTTTCGTCGGCTCTTCGGGCCACTGCACGTCACTACCGGGGACCGCGTTCTTGAGAGTCTCGGACTGCGCCCGAGTCCAGTCACGGACGGATCTCTCGACGTGTGGTCCCAACATCACGTAGGGCGAGCGTGCCTGCATGCCAGACCATTTGAAGGTTGAGGCGCCGACATGCGCATCGACGTCGCCGCGATGATTCACCACGTAGTCGACTGCCGGCAATCCGGAGCGACGCGCATGTTCACTTGGCAGATGGAACTCGAATTGATTCGGGCCTGACTCCGGCAGCGCGTGACGCGGTCCGCTCTGGCGCCACGGTTCATCAGGGTTGGCGCCCGGATCGCCGGCGCCTAGCGAGTACGCCAGGAGACCACCCGCGGTACCCCCGATCGCGGCACCGACCGCAGCTCCCGCAGCTCCTGCTCCGATTCCACCAACGGCTGCGCCGATACCAGCTCCACCGAGTGCGTTAATGCCTGAGGTAGCGCCACCTGTCGTGACGGCGCCGACTATCGCACCCGTTACGGCACCGACTGGAGCCCCCACCGCCGCGCCCACAACCGCCGACGGAATACCAAGTGCGACAGCACCAGCGGTACCACCGGCCATCACACCGATGATCGTGGCGGCAGCACGGCGGGTGGCCTCATCCTCGGGAACACCGGCAGAAATCAAACCCTGCGCGATCTTCGCCTCGCCGTACGCCGACCACGCGTTGATCGAGTTCACATCCCGCTTCGACATACCCTCCGGGATGTCGGTCACGAAGTTGCCCACACGGATCTTCTCCGGCGGCGGCGCGATCGGCCGAACCGGCGGCGCAACACGAGGAGCCACCCGATTGTTGATCAGCGGAGTGTAGGGCTCATCATAGGACTGCGACCCCGGCGCGGTGTACGCCTGATACGGCGCCTCCACCGGCGGACCCGGGATACTGCCCGGACCAGGAACCACGATCGGCTCGACCGTCGCCTCGGCACCGGCACCACCGTCGGGGGACACATCCCCCGGACTCGTACCGCCCTGACCAGGCGCCGTGTCACCCGGGCTGGTCCCGCCCTGCTCCGGCGCCGCCAACGCCGCTCCCGCACCCGCGGTGATCGACACCGCGACAACCGCCGACGTCACCGTCAGCAACGGACCACTCGGCACACGACGCTTCCGATGCCGACCCCGACTATGACTCATGGCGCTTCTACCTCTCTCGGTGCCCGGAACAGGCTGGGCGGGAACTCATTCGACGGACCTGATGGACTGGATGTAGGACTTACCGCCGGTGGTCGTCGTGCGGATGACCTGGCGATAGGTGATGGGCGCAGCGTCGGGCTGCAGTTCGGTGAGCACGACCGAGTACTCGCCGGGCCCGCGGTCGGAGACGATCAGGCAGTGCCGGGTCCCGAGCGGTCGCTGGTTGATGTACTGCTGCATCACGTACTCGGAGGCCACCGCGCCAGGGGCCGCGACAGCGCGGGCCGCCCTCGCCGAACGCAACACGTAGTAGGCGTGGTTGAACGCACGGATCGCTCCGGCGCCCGACTCCTGGTTGCCGGCGTCGTCACCGTCGGACACCGTGGTCCCCGACCCCACCGGACGCTGCGTACAGGCAGGCTCACTCGCGACAGCCGACGTGGACGGCATCGAAGAGTCAGCGGCATCGCTGCTCGATGCTGAAGCCGTCGTCGGAGCAGGCTCGCTGCTGCGAGTGAGAACCACGCCCAGAACTGTGGCCACAATCACAACGATCGCCGCTGCCGCACCCGCGATTCGTAGTGGTGAACCGAAACCCGAGCGGCGTTCTCCGCGCGCGACTGGCCCGTTCTTCCGCTTCGCACGCACCGACTTCTCGGCTTCGGCCAAGAACGCGTCGAGCTCGGACGAGGGACGGGGAGCAGCTGGGTCCACCGCGCGGGCCGGGGCCCGGGTCGGCTCCTCGACCACCGGCACCGGACGCTCGAGGACGGCCACTGCCGCTGGCTGCGAAGTGGTGTGAGCTGGGCGTACGGAATGGTGTCGGGCCAGGTGAGCGGCCAGATCGGCGGCGGGTGTCGCCTCGACGACGGGCCACGGCGGGACGTCGGGAAACCACAATGCGGGAACACTTGGCGGCACCAAAGATCCCTCCCCCCGGCCGGTGATCATGTCGTCGTGAAGTTGCGCCCGACGACGGCACGACGCAGGGGGTCCCCCGAATACGTCGGCATTGCCGTCGCTGACCTCGGGTCACCCTACAACAGCTCTCAGCGGCCTCTCAGCTGTCATCCACAGAGGTGACACGCACGTCGGACCGCAGGTCATGCACGACATCGACCCGCTCGCTAAGGTCGAAGACTGTGCTTCTCACGGCCGCAGTCGTTCGCGGGGTCGCCGACGGAACCGTCGACCTCGCCTTCCGGCGATGGGGCCATCCGCGCATCCATCCGGGCTCGAGCTTCATAGCGCTGACGCACGTGATCGAGGTGACGTCCCTGGAACGCGTCGACCCCGAACGGATCACGCAGGACGAAGCGCGTCGCGCAGGCTTCGAGGACGCGGACGCCGTGCGGGCCACCTTGTGCGTCAACGTCCACAACCCGACCTACCGGATCGGACTGCAGTGCATCGGCGAGGACCCGCGGATCGCTCTGCGCGCCGATGACCATCTGTCCGACGACGATGTGGACGAGATCCGCACCCGCCTCGATCGCATGGACGCGCGGTCCACGCGCGGACCGTGGACGCGCGAAGTCCTCGACGTCATCGCCCGCCGCCCCGGTGTGGTGTCGACCGATCTCGCGGCCGAACTCGGCCGGGAGAGAGCAGGATTGAAGCAGGACATCACCAAGCTCAAGAAGCTCGGACTGACCGACAGCCTCGTCGTCGGTTACGAACTGTCGCCGCGCGGCGTCGAATTCCGTCGTCGCGACTCCGGGTAGCAGTCGCCGAAACGCCGTGCCGGACCGTCCGGTCGACGACAATTTTCTTCATGAACCGCATCCGAGCCGGGGTCGCGTCGGCCATGACCGCGGTGGCGGCGATGAGCCTGTGCCTCGTCGCGGGCACCGCGCACGCCGCGCCGTTCCCCGTCACGACCGACGCGGCGACCGCCATCGCCTCTCGGTACCTCAGCCCGGCGTCGGAGTCGCCTGCCGGCTCGAATCGTTTCGACTGCCGGGACCGCGAAGACCGCAACCCCGTGGTGCTGCTGCACGCGACGGCCATGAACCAGGGCGCCAACTGGGCGTACCTCGCGCCCATGCTGGCCAACGCGGGTTACTGCGTGTTCAGCCTGACCTACGGTCAGACCAGTTGGAGCGGCAACACCGGAGGCCTGGGGAACAAGGAGGAGTCCGCCCGTGCGGTCTCCTCCTTCGTCGACCGAGTCCTGACCGCGACCGGTGCCGAGAAGGTCGACCTCGTCGGCCACAGCCAGGGTGGCGCGATCGCTCAGCTCGTCACCCAGATACCTGGACGCGCGGCACAGGTGGGCACGATCGTCGGACTGTCCGCGTCCAACCGCGGATACTCACGTGTCGGTTCGATCACCGACCGGCTGCCGGCCCGCGCTCCCGGTCAGAGCTACTGGGGTCCGCGACACCCCTCGATCCGGTACGTCAATCTCGCGACGCGGTACGACGAGATCTCGACCCCGTACGTACTGACCTTGATGCCGCCGGGGCCCAACATCACCAACACCGTGGTGCAGGATGTGTGCCCGGCGTCGAGGATCGGTCATGTCGGGATGGCCTACTCGCCGACCGTCGGGACGCTGGTCCGCAATGCGCTCGATCTGGAGCGTCCGGTGCCGGTGGTCTGCGGTACCGACTTCCCGGGTTGACCCGACCGACGCTCCGGCGGAACCATCACCTGCCGTCGACGACCCGGGTTTTGTTCGTTCTCCGACCCTCGCTAGACTCGTCAGCGCTGCCTCGCGTAGCACGCCGCCCTAGCTCAGTCGGTAGAGCAATTCACTCGTAATGAATAGGTCAGGGGTTCGATTCCCCTGGGCGGCTCCATGGATCAACGCAGATCAGACGCGATTCTGTTCGCCTCTGGCGGTTCGCTGCACGAGCAGCGACGCTTCGGCAGCACACACAGAGCACACACACCGCCGAAAGCTAACCCGCAAACCTGGCCCCGTTTGCGCGATGCTCGCTTGGGCACACCGTCTCGATTGGCGATCAACCGTGACAAACGTGAAGTAGCATCGCCGAGTGACCGACAGGACGTCAGATGGGCGATAGTTGGCCGTCGGTGCGCGCGTCCGACCTGATTCGCGTCATCGAACGACATTGCGGGCCCCCAATCCGCCAACGCGGTTCACACCGCAGATACAAGGGTAAAGACGACGAGTTCACGTTCGCATACCATGACGGTGTGGAGATTACCGGGAACATGGTCCGGCGTGTCTTGGTTAATGACGTCGGATTGACCCCGCAGAACGCACGAAGAGAGGTGTGAGGTGATGGCCAACGACGCACAGACTGTCGTCTACCGCTCTAGCATGTCCGGCGGGCCCCAGTGGCACTTCTACTCCATGCCCGAGAGCATCGTCGGGGGCGCCCACGACCTCGAAGACGCGCGCGAGCAGTACCGGGAGGCACTAGCGTTCTCCCTGGAGACAGCGGTCGATAACTTGCCCCCTGTTCGTGAGCTAGTCGAACACGAGGCCAGCAAGGGGTCCGGAGTCTGGGTGCGAGGTGGGATTGACGCGCCCAGTTACGAGAATGCACTGACGTTCCTGACCGGATATGTCGAGAGCCAGCCAGCCAGCGAGATCGAATGGTTCTTCGAGCAAACCGCCGCTAGCGGCGACGCGATCCTGATCCCGGTCGAGTTCGAGGACACGCTGCAAACGATCACCTCGCAGATGACACCTTTCGATTCGGTTTGGGCCGTCGCGCAGGGCAAGGACCCTGACGGTAGCGAGATGCTTGTCTGGCTGGCCCTCGGCGGCAGTGAGGCACTGTCCGACGACGACAGCGGATCTACCGTGAACCTGGCCGATCTCGGACTGACCCCCGACAGCCCGATGGTGGACGTCTTCAAGCGTGTCATCGACAACGCTCGACAAATGCATGCCGAAGGCAAGTACGCACTAGCCACCGTATGAACCGATTCGCGTTGCGTTGCGCGGCAACGTAGTTCAGGGTCGGGCGAACCTGGACTAGTCGATCCTAGGCCGCTGACGGGCCTCTCAGGGGTCCGTTTGCCCTGGTCAGGGTCGTATAGGCGGTTTTGGCCCAGACCCGCACACCCACGAGCGGGCAGTACGCGGCGGTGCCCTGCGCGAGACGGTGGGGAGGGGTGGACACCCCCCCTCTCTGGCCGACGTGTCGAACCAACGACCCTCGGATACGACGAGACCCCGACACCGCACGCAGCAGTATCGGGGTCCCAGATCGGGCTGACGGCCGATCACTCGTCAGTCAGGCAAGTACCGGCCGAAGCCTCGGTCAGTGGCGCCAGCGCGTCCGGGTCCGCGTCGGGTCGTCGGCGGCGGACGGTGCTCGGTCCCGTTGTCGGTGGTGGTGGTGGTGTCGGTCCCGTCAGCCGTGGTGCGACCCCTCGTGTTGTGCTCGGCCTCGGCCTCCTGCGCCGTGTGCGGTCGCGCGGCCATCGACTCGTCGAGGTAGCGGCCGAATCCTCGGTCATCCATCAGATGTCCCCCGTCTCCACGAGATCAGCCACACCACGAGGAGCAGGACGAGACCCCTCGTCCAGGCCGCACCACCACCGCAACGCCGTATGCGAGGACCCCTCCCCAACAGCACGCGGCGCAGTGGACCCCTCCCACTGCGACCCCTGGGTGCGGGCCTCAGCCTGCGGCGAGTTGTGCTCTCGCGCCTGCTCGTCGGTCACGAAGTCGCCGACCTTGACCCGCGGCGGCGGAACTACGCGCAGCACTCCCCGGTGGACCTCGAAACCGCGGTCGAGGACGGCCGCAACCCACTGACGGACCCGCTGCACTTCGTCCCACCGCGACACCGCCGAGCGCCACAACCGGATCGACGACACCGCGCCGTCGTCGGCGTCCCCGTCCACGATGTCGTCGAGAGACACGTCCACGGTGAGGCCGGCCAAATTGAGCCGCTCGTGAGCCTGCGCCGCATCGCGCAGCACCTTCCTCGCCTCCTCGATCACAGCGGCGTCGACCTCGGCGAGAGCGGCCACCACCGCGGCCTCGGCCCGTTCTGCGGCTCCCCGCTCGATTGCCGTGCGCACCCCCTGCTCGGTCGCGAGCGGTACGTGGTCGATTCGGTCTCGCTGCCACTCGATCAACGGCGTCAGGGTCGGCGGCACCTTCTCCCGCTTCTCGGCCGCGTCCAGGGCCGCGCTGGCCGCGTCCGCGGTGCGGGCTCGCAGGTTGTCGGTCTTGATCCGCGCGGACAGCTCTCGCGATTCCTCGTCGATCCGGGACAGCGCGCGGGACAGCGCACCTTCGGCGTGCCTGTAGCGCACGAGGTCGAGCACCGTTGCGCCGATCTCCCCGGCGTCCGAGAGCTTCGGCGTCATGGGGTGTTGCGCGACGCTGCGCGGCGGCCTCTGCGGCACCAACGCGTTCGCTCGTGCGACTTCCCGCTCCATGCGGGCGTCGGAGTTTCGGGCCTCGGTGTCCCTGTTGGCCGCGGCGATCTCGGCTCGGCTCATCGGCGGGCGGTCGAGGCCGTAGGGGTCCGGGTCGCGGCGGCGGCTCTCGCGGAACGCCTCGGGCGGCGGCGGCGCGCTCGGGTCGAAGTCGGTCGTCATGTGATCTCCTCTCATCCGGCCGTGCGGCCGGTGGTCGTGTCGTGCTCGGTGTGTGTGGTCTGTTGGGTCCGCTCGTGCTCGGCCACTCGCGCGGCGTGCTCGGCATCGGTGTCGCTCGGCCAGCGGTAGAGAGGGTGCCACGTGGTGCCCGGGGTCGGGTCCCGCATCTGCCGATCGCAGTAGTCGGCGAACTGTGCTCGGCGGGCCTCCTGCCGCTCGACGTCACGCTGTCGGCGGGGTCCGTCTCCGCGGGTCATTTCGTCGTTTCTCCTCTCTCAAATCTGGCCGTCACGGTGGCTTCGCCCCCCTTCCAGGGGGGCGGAATCCGTGATTGACCCTCAATCACACGAGTGCGTGATTGGCTGACCTGGGCAAACAGCGCCACCGTGATTGAGCGTGATTGGCCCGTGATTGACCCGCGCGTGATTGAGGCCGTGATTGGCTGACCTGCGGTTATGGTTTTCGGCGTGATTGACGCGTGATTGACTAGTTGGATCACTTGACGCTCAACCGTTCTCGTCGCCGTGGGCACGCAGAAACCACCGGGTGGGCGATCGTCCGTCGTCGCCGCTGCCTCCGCGTTCGCCGTCGCGCTTGACCAACGCGCCGCGTCCGACGGCCTCGGTGAGCCGCCTGCGCGCCTTCTCGATCTGCGAGCGCGACGGCCGCGAGGTGTCGCACAACATCACCGCGACGTCGGTCGCGGTCGCACCCTTGGCGCCTTGGCTCCGCACGAGGGTCACCACGTCGGTTGCGGAACCGTCAACGGTGCTGCGGCCGGTCGGGTCGTGCGTGACGAACAGCGGCCCGACGTCGTCCATGGGCTGCTTCAGGTGCAACAGCGTCACCACCTGATCACCGGCCACGCCGTGCAAGAGGACCACCGACCCGGCACCGGCGGTGATGTGCTGCGACCCGTAGACATCGGCCAACGTCTTGGGCGGGCCGTCGCCGGACCGCTTGACCATGTGATGCAGCTCCAGGACGTCAACCCCCGCCGTCAGGACCTTCTGCCGCGCGCGGTTGTACTCAGCGCCAACGCGGTCCTCTGACAGGCCCACGGCCGCATCCTTGATCGAATCGACGACCACTCGGTCTCCCGGTTGAAGTCCGGCCCGCGCACACAACTCGACGAACGCGTCGGAGTCGACCGCGAAGTCGACCCACGGCGGACCCTGCTTGATCACGAGGCGACCGGCCAACCGCTCGCGGTCCTCGGGCTCGAAGAATCGCCGGATGTTGCGACGCGCCTGCGCCGGGCGGTCCATCGCCAGATACAGCACGCGGCGACACTCGGTGACCGGAAACCCCAGCACCCGGTCACGCAGTCCCAGAGACCCCGAAACCACCTGCGCGGCAACCGAAGTCTTACCGACACCGGGCGGGCCGCTGATCGTGAGCGCTTCCCCCGCCGACCACAGGACACGGGACCCGCTGCCCCACAACGCGGGTGCGGCGTCGGGCTCATCGAACAGCCATACCGCGCCGTCGATAAGGTGGTCGTCAGCGCCGGTCTCGTCCTCGTCCTCGGCGTCATCAGGGACCAGCGCGGCGACCCGCTCGCCGATAGCACGTACCGCGGCCAGCGGAGCGTCTTCGTTGGCGTCGTGGTCCTGCGGCTCGTCGACCTCTGGCGCCGGGTCGACAGCGACCACCGGCTTGCCCTTCTGCTCGTCGAAGTGTCCACCGCACGCGGGCATGTCGGCGGCACCGGCGAGACCATCGAACCGGCTCATTCGGCACTCACCCGGATCACCGCACCGGCAACGGCGCGCACGATCTCGCTTCCGATGTCGTCGGGGTCGCGTGCAGGCTCACCGGCGCTCATCCGCCGTTCCATCTCCCGCACGAACGCCGCGATGACGTCGCGCACCGCAACGCGGCCCCCGGGGTGCCCCTCGGCCGCGAGCGCGACGACACGGTAGGAGACGCGCGTCAGGGTGTCGTGCGCGGCCTTGCGCATCGACACCGCCAGCGCGGTCGGCTCGACGGCGCGGGCCATGAGCCGGTCCATCTTTCCGGGTGGCAGCGCGTCGAGGAAGTCGCCGAGGTCGTCGACCGTGACCGTCTCCAGCGACACGTCACCGATCCCGCTCAGCGCCGCGGGTAGGACACGATGCCGGGTCGTGTGCAGCACCGGGCGCCGATGTTCGAGACCTGCGATCCACGACAGCGGGAGCTCGGCAGCGGGGGTCCACTCGTCGCTGTCCAGGTACTCGTAGCGCGCGGTCCCGATCCGGCTCGGGGGCACGAGTACGTAGTGACGACCACCCGCGCGCAGGTCGACACCGGGCCCTGCAATCCCTCGGAAGCGGATCGCCGGGTCAACGGCGTAGTAGTAGTGCAAGCCACCTTTGGGAGTCCGGACGGTACGCGTGGCGGGCAGCGGGCCGTACCTCGATTCGAGGTCGGTGATCGTCTGTGCGGCCATCGGCTTGTCGAGGTCGATGTCGATGACCAGGACGCCGGACGGCACCGCCACCGCGAGGTTCGCATCGGGCCAGCGCCGCCACCACGCGGAGATCATCCCGTGGTCGGTGGTCGCCGCGTGGAAGCCGCTTCGGATGAGCGGAGTCTTACCGTCAGCGATGATCGGTAGCACCAACCCCCCGGACTCCGCGAGCGTGTGCGCGGCCAGCTCGACGTCGGTCTCGATGTCGAGTTGTTCAGGGTCCGTGGGCGTCACGGGTGCGAAGTGTCCGATGCTCGACGTATCGTCGTGGTGAGCGTTCTCCTGCTCTCTGAGTCCGCGGTTGGCAACCGTGGCGGCGGCGCCCGACTTCCGGGTCGGGCGCCGTTTCTCATTCCTGGGCAATTTTCCTCAATTCGATTGCGTGCGAGTGCGTCTTGCGCCAGATACGCTCCCCGGTCACTGGTGTGCGTGAGAGGTCAGGTCAGCCGCGAAATCCACGTCTGGACGTCTGATGCGCGGTACCGGATCGCGCCACCGACCCGGACGAACGCGGGGCCTTTGCCACTGCCGTCGGTCCGCCAGGTGCGCAACGTGCGCGGTGAGAGTCCGCAAACAGCCCCGGTCTCGTCGGTGTCGAGCAGACGGTCGAGAGCGTCAGCAGACGCCAGCACTTCCCGTGCCCGGTCAGTGAGATTGATTGCCGCAGTTGACATTTTATCTCCTCAGTTGAGTGTCGTTGTGACTCCGGCTGTTTCGTCGTCCGGTGTCGGCGAGCTGCCAACAAAGGTCCATCACCGTCGCCAGCGCGCGCAATCGACGAGTGATCACCAACCGATTCAGGTGTGTCCAAATACGGGACTTAATGCCTGCTAAACGCCCATTTAGAGACGAATAACAGTTCGCCTCAGTGAATAGGTCATCTGCTAGTCTGTCGCTGTGAGTCAACGAGAGACCCCCGACGTCGTCTACCTCGACGACAGCCCCGCTCCCCGTTCCCCCGGTCGGCGGAAGGTCGGCACGGTGTCAGTGTTCGATCGGCACTACTCCGACGCACGCCGGAAGGTGCGCCGCGAGTACGCGTGGACGACGAATGCCGCCGGTCGGGCCGTCGCCAAGTCGCCGCTGCGCTGGGAAGTTCGGTACATCGACACCGCTGGAAAACAGCGTTACGAGCGGTTCGAGGACCGCGATGACGCGCATGCGCGCCGGGACGAGCTGGCCGATCAGTTCCGGTCGGGCAGCTACATCGAGAGCGAGCGGTCACGGACGGTCGTGCGCACCGTCGCCGACATCTACGTGCGCACGCTAGCGACCAAACCGGCGTCGACCCGACAGTCCTACGGGTCGATCGTGGACGTCTTCTGCGAGCGGTTCGGGGACCAGGGCGTCGGGTCCCTGCTGGTGTCCGACATCAACCGGTGGATTGCCGACCTGCTCACCGAGCGACCGAAGGCCCCGGCGAAGTCACTGACCACCGTCCGCAAATACGTCAACGTCGTGCGGAAGATGCTCGACGTCGCGGTCGACGATCGGCTCATCCGCACCAACCCTGCGCGAGGAGCCACGGTGCCTGCCACCGACCGGCGAACGGTCGTCGCAGACGAAGACGCCGCGGACGACTACCTGACTCCGGCTGACCTAGACGTTCTGCTGACTCACGTCGCCGACGAGCACACCCGCCGACTTGTGCGGTTCCAATCGCTGACCGGGCTCCGCATCGGTGAGGTGTGCGAACTGCGCCGGAGGGACGTCGACAACTCCGACCCCCGTGGCGCCGTGCTCAACGTCCGGCGGTCTGCCGTCGAGACCAAAGGCGGACTTGTGATCGGCGCTACCAAGTCCGGTCGCTCTCGTCGGGTGCCTCTGTCACCGGAGGCCGCAGCCGTCCTGCGTGAGGCGCTGGCCGTCGAGCAGGCGCGCCTACCCAAGCTGCGAGCGGCGCGGAAGGGCAGACAATCCGACGTCGACGACATCAATGCGCTCCTGGGCAGCCTGCTCGACGATGTGCTGATCTTCCGCACCTCCCGGGGGAAGCAGTTCCGGGGATCCAACGTCAACCGCGCACTGAAATCCGCGTGCGAGGCCGCGGGCATCGACAAGGTCACGACGCACAAGATGCGCCATGCGTGGGCGTCCCACGCCATCGCCAGCGGGGTCGATGCGACCCGTGTTGCTAGATTGCTCGGACACGCCGACTCCACGCTCGTGAACCGTGTCTACGCGCACGCTGGCGGTGACGACGAACTGTTCGCGGCCGTCGCGAAGATTGAAGCCAGCACACACGAGCACACACAGAGCACACACAACGGCTCGACCTTGGACGACACCGATGGACAGTCAGCGACCGATCCGACGGTCTGATACGTACCCTTAACTGCAACTACTCGACACGAGGCGACACGTAGCGACCGTCGGCGTTTCCGCTGGTCAGCGCTCACCGAAGAACTCGTAATGAATAGGTCAGGGGTTCGATTCCCCTGGGCGGCTCCATTTCGGCCCCGGCTCCGCGCCTTCGACGACCGCCGAGCGACGTTCGAGTAGTTACAACCCCGGCGCGTCGCGTAGATGTCCCGATTTGCGTCATTCAGACGACACCATGCCCCCCGCGCATCGTCTACTATCTGAGCGACAAAGAGGGGACCCAGGGGTGGCATCACATCGGCGCGGCACGCACCGCGCCGTCGACAACGACGGCGTCGGTCCTCTTCGGCGACCCTCGGGTTTCGCCGGCACGTCCCTCACCCTCGCCGCGCTCTCGCTCTGCACGGTGATCCCGACGGCAGTCGCGTCGATCAACACCACCACCCTGGTACACGCCTTCGCCGTGCCGGCCACCGTCCAGGTGTCCACCCAATCACCCGCCGCATCATTCGGTCCGAGCCGCGCCCCGACGTCGGAGGTCGGGACCGCCTCGACGGGCACGTCACTCGCGGCGCCGCCGTCGACCGACTCCGGCTCGCTCATCGCACGAGACGTGCCCGTCACGGGCGCACCTCGGACTGTGGTCATCGACCACCCGCAGTCGATCGGCCCCATCATCGTCAGTGGCCCCAGCACCCGCGCCGTACTCTCGACGGAGTTCGACGACGAGACCAAAGAACGCGCCGTGCAACAGAACCTGGCGGTCATGACCGTCATCGCCGGACTGGACGCGGACAGCCCGTTCGTCGTCTACACCGGCGATCCCCAGGCATCCGGCGGCCCGGGCGGGACCGACGGCAACACGAGCCTGACCCCTCCGCCGAGTACCGGCGGGCCGGTCATCGTCCTGGTGTCAGATCCGCGGGGACCGTGGAGTATCCGGGCGTGGCTCGAAACCATCCCGTTCGTCTCGGCACTCCTGAGGTCGCTCGGACGAGACGGCGTCCCCCCGAGAACCGAACGGCCTCACGAGACACCACGGACCGACGTCGACACGCGCGGCGAGCCGGACACCGCCGAACCACCTCGGGGGCGGCCCATCGAGCCGAACCCCGACACCCGCGACACCACTTCCGACGCCGGAACCGATGTCGAGGCGTCCCGCGACCCCGTGGAACCGCGGCAAGTGGATCGAGAGACGCTGCCGGACATCGATGTCGACAGCGTCGAGGGCACGCCGGACGAGCGCGAGGACAGTGCGACCACCGACACCGATTCGCAGTCGGACGATGAGGGCGACGACAGGCAGCCGGAGGAATCCCGCGACTCGGAGTCCGGTGACTCAGCAGGCCATACCGGTTCCGAATCGGGCGACGACGGCTCCGCATCGAGCGACCGCTCCGGGAGCTCCGGTTCCGGCGGCGAGTCCACGGACTCCACAGCCTGATCCGACATCGGCGGTCAGCGGTTCAGCCGAACACGCACGCGAGCGGACCGGCCGAGTCCGGTGACAACGGCGAGGCGAGCATCACCGGCCCCTGAGCCATGAATCGCGGTGTCGCACCGCGGTGTTCGTCGGCTGCATGCACCGTGAACGGGTGGACGACATAGACGTCGCCGGGACTTCCGGTCGCGTAGGCGACCCGACGGTCACGACTCGCCGCATCGAGGAGCGGGCCGACCTCGAAGGCACTCTGCCCCTCGTCTTCGAGGACGTCGACGGCGTCGAGATGCGATCCCACCCGGATACGGGTCGGCGCGTCGGACGGTCCGACCTCGGACAACAGGGTCAGGACCAGCACGGTGTGGGGCCGCCGGCTCACCACCCACGATCCGTCGTCGCACGGGGTGTTGGCGTCGATGTGCCAGCCTCGGTCATCGACGGTCGGCGGCACCGGGAAGCGAACAGGGATGTTGCCCAGCGCTCCACGCGGTGTCCAACCCCCGACGCCGCAGATCGCGTCGAGCGCCTCGGTCAGCTCCGGACTGTTGGTCAGCGCTCCGAACGGGCCGGCTCCCACCATGTCCGATGCCCAGCGCACGGGTTCGGTCCAGCCCGCGGGATCGTCCTCGGACAGTCCGAGTTGGGCCCACAGACCCGCTCGCGCGCGGTCCGCTGCGCTTCGCAACGACGGACGCTCGATCTTGACGAAGCCGTTCTCGACGAAGGTCTCGGCGGTGGAAGAGTCGGTGTCTGGGTCGATCACCGTCGCAGGATCGCACCGATCACGATCCATCGCCAGCGGTTTTCACACCCACCCGGCTGGGCCGCGATGAACGACCGCTGTCGATTCCGCACCGGCAAACGATGCACGATCGACGAGGGCTCGCGGCGCGCAACGCCTCCCGTGGATCCATGTCAGCGGAGCGCCTGATCGATCAGGACTTCGGCGGCGGCACGCGCATCATCGGCGGGACGGACCGAGCCGGCGATCGCCGCCGTGGTCTGAGCACCTTCGGCGAGGATGGAGAGCTGTGCGCCGAGTCCGCCGGGGGCGCCCAACTCGGCGACCAGGCCGGCGACGTACTGCTGGAAGTCGGCTTTCTGGGCACGGACCGCCGAAGCCACGGACGGCATCTCGGCGCCGAGTTCGCCATAGGCGTTGATGAAGGCACATCCGCGGAACTCGTCGGTGCCGAACCATTCGAGCAGGAAGTCGAACACGGCGAGCAGCTTGTCCCGCGGCGAGGACAGTCCGTCGGCGCACGCGGCGATCCCCGCGTTCCACTGCCGGGTCCGGTCGTCGAGAACCGCGAGGATCAGTGCTTCCTTCGACGGGAACATCGCGTAGATCTTCTTCAGCGACACCCCCGCGGCGTCCCGGACCTTGTCCATCCCGACGGCGTGGACACCGTGGGCGTTGAACAGCTGGTCAGCGGCACGGACCACTCGTTCACGCGGGTCCACGGCATCGGTCACCACACACTCCTCTTCTGCCGATTCCCGGCTTGAGGTTGCGCGGGGAACGATCGTTCTCTAGTGTAGCAATCACCGGCGAGAACGACCGTTCTCCACACGCCGTATCCGATACCGATCCCGATCGGATCGCCTCATCAGAGAGAAGTGATCGCAATGGGTTACATCACCGTCGGCACCGAGAACTCCACCGACATCGAGCTGTACTACGAAGACCACGGAACCGGTCAGGCCGTCGTGCTGATCCACGGCTACCCGCTCGACGGCAACAGCTGGGAGCTACAGGCCCGCGAGCTGATCGACGCCGGCTACCGCGTGATCACCTATGACCGCCGCGGCTTCGGAAAGTCCAGCAAGGTCGGCACCGGCTACCACTACGACACCTTCGCCGCGGACCTCGACACCGTGCTGGAGACGCTCGACCTCCGCGACGTCATCCTCGTCGGATTCTCGATGGGCACCGGCGAATTGGCCCGCTACGCCAAGAACCACGGCACGGACCGCATCGCGAAGTTCGCGTTCCTGGCGTCGCTCGAGCCGTTCCTGGTCAAGACCGACGACAATCCCGAGGGCGTCGACCGTTCCGTCTTCGACGGCATCGCCGCGGCCGCGAAGGAGAATCGTTACGCCTGGTACACGCAGTTCTACAAGGACTTCTACAACCTCGACGACAACCTCGGCAGCCGCATCACCCAGGAGGTCGTCGACGCGAACTGGAACACCGCGGTCAGCAGCGCTCCGGTCGCCGCCTACGCAGTCGTCCCGACCTGGATCGAGGACTTCCGGGAAGACGTTGCTGCCGTTCGTGACTCGGGCAAGCCGACGTTGATCCTGCACGGCACGGCCGACAACATCCTGCCGATCGACGCCAGCGGACGCCGCTTCCATCAGGCCGTTCCGGACGCCGAGTACGTCGAGATCCCCGACGCCCCCCATGGCCTGCTCTGGACTCACGCCGCCGAGGTGAACGAGGCGCTGTTGGGGTTCGTTCAGAAGTGAGCGCCCCGGGGTGAGTTCAGCCGCGAGCACACCCGCGTGGAACAGGACGGCCGCCGGATGGTTTCCATCCGGCGGCCGTTTGTCGCGTGCGCCCTACTTGACCTCGTCCTCGGCCTGTTCCGGGTCAGCGGCCTCGTCAGACGCGTCCGCATCCTTGTTGTCGGCGAGCGGGTCGTAGCCCGGGACACCCTCGAGCACCGTCAGTTCCTGGTCGATGGCGGCCGAGACGGCCTTGGCATCTTCCTTGATCTTGCGGATGAAGTCCGACATCGCCTACTCCTCGCTCATCGTCGCGCTCGCGGCTCGCGACCGTCGCTTCATGATAGGTCGCCGTCCGGGCCGGCTCTGGCGATCACGTCCGAGCGCGATCCGATCAGTCCCGGAACATGGCCGCGTAGGGCTCGGACAGCGCCGGGTAGTACACATCCCAGTCAATCGTCGCGACATCGCGGCCGGACTCCGCGGCCACCAGACGATCCAGGTAGTACTCCCAACCGGGACCGACGTTCTCGGCGGACTCGGGTCGCGGCAGCCCTTGCGCGAAGACGAGGGTGGTCGTGCCGTCGGTCTCGCTCAGATCGAGCTCGAGCAGCCACACCTCGTCGCCTTGGTCACCGGTGGTCGTCGACGTCATCGCGAGTCTCTGCGGCGGTACGCATTCCAGGATCGAGAACCGTTCGGACTCGACGTCGTCGCCTTCGGCGGTCATGCGGAAGTCGACGGACCCGGTCGCCGGATCACCAGTCCACGTGCCGATCCATCGTTCCATCCGCGACGGGTCGGTGATGGCCGCCCACACGGCGTCGATCGGTGCGGCGAACGTGCGCTCGAGGATCACATAGGGCACCCCCGCACGAATCTCCCGGCGGCCCGTCGCCGCGATGTCAGTACTCACCCTGTCTCCTTCTGTCTGCTGCTCGAACCTGCTGTCGGCGTGGCGTCGTCGGCGCTCGCCTGCTCACGCACCGTGCGCCGCACCTCGAGATCGAGGGCGTCGAGATGGTGCTCACCGAACCTGGGCGTGGCGGTGCCGGCGTCCACCGCGTCGAGGAACTCGCGCACCTCGGCAAGGGCCCCGGGCACGAGTTCGTAATGACGCTCGCGCCCCTGGTCAACCGCGGACACGACGCCTGCCTGGCCCAGCACCCGCAGATGCCGCGAGATGGCTGGGCGGCTGATCGGATGGTCGGCGGCCAGGTCGACGACACGCGCGGACCCCCGAGCCAGGCGCGCGATGAGCGAGCGACGCACCGGGTCTGCGATCGCCTCGAATCCGTCCATACCCATTGGTAACATATCGGTTACCAATTTCCAAGGGTCTGCTTCCCGGGACTGAGACCGAGATTCAGCGGGCTTCGACTACACGTCGAGCCGTCGCGCGAGCGCGAGTCCGATCCGCGCGACCATGTCGTCGACGGCGAACTTAGGCTTCACGTTCATGTCGAGGGCCTCCCGGCACGCGAGTACGGCCTCGACACACTGGAGCAGCTGCTCCGGCTTGGCGTAGCCGGCGAGCGGGTTCGCGATGTCCTCGGCCTTGTCCGGATGCATCGCGGTGACCTGAGCGCCCACACCGACGACGAGCGCGTCGCGGAAGAGCGCGGCGAGGTCGACCAGGGCGCGGTCGAGGACGTCGCGCCCGACCCGGGTGGCCCGCGACTTCTGTCGCCTCTCCAGCTCCTTGAGCGCGCCGGCAGAACCGCGCGGCATCCGTGCGGTGCCCTTGCCGGTGCCGCCCGCACCCAGCGCGGTCTTCATCTCCTCGGTCTCGACCACGTCGAGCTCGGCACTGATCGCCTTGGCGGCCTCGTCGGCCGACCGGACCAGGTCCTCGGCGGCGGCGTAGGCCGTCGAATCCCGGGCCGCGGCACGTGCCAGCCCGAGCGCCTTCTCGCGTTGCGTGCGCGCCTCGGGATCGGTCGCCAGCCGACGCGCACGACCGATGTGGCCGCCGCACACCGACGCGGCCCAGTGCGCCTGCTCCGGGTCGAGGCCGTCACGCTCGACGAGGACGCGCTCGATGTCGGCGGTCGTCGGCGTGACGAGTGCGACGTGCCGGCAGCGGGACCGCAGCGTCACCGAGATGTCCTCCGGGTCGACCGACGGCGCGCACAGCAGGAACACCGTTCGCGACGGCGGCTCCTCGACGACCTTCAGCAGGGCGTTCGCGGCCTGCTCGGTGAGCCGGTCGGCATCTTCCACGATCACGATCTGCCACCGGCCCGTCCCCGGTCGGCGAGCGGCGGCCTGGACGATGTCGCGCATGGCCCCCACGGCGAGACTGAGCCCTTCCGGCACCACATGGCGGACGTCGGCGTGGGTCTTGGCCATCACGGTGACGCACGCGCGGCATTCGCCGCAGCCGACGTTCGCGGCGTCGGGCGACTGGCACTGGAGTGCCGCGGCGAAGCACTGCGCGGCGACCGAGCGACCGCTGCCGGGCGGTCCGGTGAACAACCACGAATGGGTCATCGACGCCCGCGACCACCCCGCGTCGACGGCCGGGATCTCGTCGTCGGGCAGGAACAGGTCGTTCGAGGTCCCCGCGTCGAGCCTCACCGCGAGCACACGAGCGGCACGCGCGGCCGCCCGCAGATCGTCGGCGATGGCCTCTTGCCCGGTCAGCCGATCGAAGACATTTGTCACAGCAACACCCTAATCCGCAGTTCGGACACGCCTGAGACACGGAACCGTGTTTAACGATTGCAAGCAGCCAGCTACCGTAGTCTCCGTGGTTCAACAACGGTCGCGGTGGTCAAAGGGCCTGCATCTGGCCCGATGGCTGATTCATACGCCGTGGCCGATTCTCGCACTCGACATGCTCCGGGCGAACCTCGTCGGCGCACTGTTCACCTTCGCGTTCCTGCGCTTCGGCATGCCGATCCAGGACTCGATCAGCCTCGACGAGATCACCGCGCTGAACCAGGTCATCTTCGCGGCCTACCTGCTGATCGCCATGGTCATCGGGGGCTTCGCCAGCATCCAGCTGTCGCTGCCGGTGCTCATCTGGCATCGTCGCCGCACCCGACTCGACAACGAGGCCGCACGACGCCGCGCCCTGGCCCTGCCGATGCTGCTCACCGCGGTCAACGCCGCGCTGTGGGTGGTCGGAGGCACGCTGTTCACACTGGTCAACCTGACCGTGTCGTCGAAGAACGCCTTCATCGTCGCGATCGCCAGCGCGATCGGCGCGATGGTCACGTGTGCCCTGAGCTACATGCAGGCGGAGAAGGTCATGCGGCCCATCACCGTCGCGGCCATGGCCAACAACCCCGACAACGCGATCGCGCCCAGCGTCACCACCCGCATCACCGCGTTCTGGGTGATCAGCGTCGTGGCTCCGATGCTGGTGATCATCGGGATGATCGTGCTGCATCGACTCGGGATCATCGAGGCCGACTCCACCGGCCTGGAACGCCCCATCCTGTGGATGGCCATCTCCGCACTCGCGTTCAGCGTCATCGCGATCGTGCGTGTCGTGGCCGCCATCAACGACCCGATCAAGCAGCTGCGCCGCGCGCAGTCCAAGGTCAGCGAGGGCGACCTCAACGTCGCGGTGAAGATCTACGACGGCAGCGATCTCGGCCTGCTGCAGGCCGGATTCAACGACATGGTCGCCGACCTGCGCGAACGCCAGGAGCTGCGCAACCTGTTCGGCCGCTACGTCGGCGAAGACGTCGCGCGCCGTGCGATCGAGACCGGCACCGAACTCGGTGGCGAGGAACGGTACGTCGGCGTCCTGTTCGTCGACATCGTCGGCTCGACGCGACTGGCGGTCAACCGGCCGCCACGCGAGATCGTCGAGCTGCTCAACGAGTTCTTCCGAGTCGTCGTCGGTGTCGTCGGACGTCATGGCGGGTTCGTCAACAAGTTCCAGGGCGACGCCGCGCTCGCGATCTTCGGGGCTCCGCTCGACCTCGACGACTTCGCCGGCCGCGCCCTCGCGTCCGCGCGCGAGCTGCGCGCCGAGCTCTACGAGTCCCTCGGTGACACCGACATCGGCATCGGCGTGTCGGCCGGCAAGGCAATCGCCGGACACATCGGCGCCGAACAGCGACTCGAGTACACGGTCATCGGCGACCCGGTCAACGAGGCGGCCCGCCTGACCGAACTCGCGAAAGACGAACCCACACGCGTTCTCGGGTCGGCGCGCGCCGTGTTCCTGGCATCCCACGAAGAAGCCGAGCACTGGGAGATCGGCGAGGGCGTCGAACTCCGCGGGCGCGGGATCGAGACACTTCTCGCACGCCCGCACCTCGAGCCGGACCGGCAGGGCTGAGCGAATCGCCCCGGGGCTGCGGGCTGCGGATCACCTCTGCTACTGCGCGGTACCCCTACTCGGCGTCCGGGGTCGCCTTCTTGGCCGCGGTCTTCTTGGCGGTCGCCTTCTTCGTCGCGGTCTTCTTGGCGGTCGTCTTCTTGGCTGCGGCCTTCTTCGCGGTCGTCTTCTTCGCCGCCGTCTTCTTGGCCGGAGCCTTCTTCGCCGCCTTCTTGGTGGCCTTCTTGGCCGGCCCGCGCGCCCGGCGATCGGCGAGCAGCTCCATCGCGCGTTCCGGCGTGATCGAGGCGACCTCGTCACCCTTGCGCAGGCTGGCGTTGGTCTCGCCGTCGGTCACATAGGGTCCGAACCGGCCGTCCTTGATGACCATCGGCTTGCCGCTGACCTCGTCGTCCTTGCCGAGCTCACGCAGCGGCGGTGCGGCCGCCTGCCGACCGCGACGCTTGGGCTCGGAGTAGATCTTGAGCGCCTCGTCGAGGGTGATCTCGAAGAGCTGCTCCTCGGAACCGAGCGATCGCGAGTCCGATCCCTTCTTGAGGTACGGACCGTACCGGCCGTTCTGCGCGGTGATCTCGTCGCCGGACTCCGGGTCGACGCCGACGACGCGCGGCAACGACAGCAGCTTCAGGGCATCGTCGAGGGTGACCGTCGAGATGTCCATCGTCTTGAACAGCGAGCCCGTGCGTGGCTTGGGACCGGCCTTCTTCGCAGTCTTCTTCGCGGTTTTCTTCGCCGCGGGCTTCGTCTTCGTGGCCGTGCCGCCACCGGGCGCGTCGAGTGGGACGACATCGGCGTCGGCGGGGTCGGAACCTCCGGCGCCACCGCCGGCCCCACCGTCACGCGGTGTCGGGCCCGCGGGAATGGTCGCCGGGGTGTCTCCGTCGTCGTCATCGTCGTCCGACGGCAGGACCTCGGTCACATACGGGCCGAATCGGCCCTCCTTGGCGACGATCTCGTGACCGGTCGCCGGGTCCGTCCCCAGCGAACGGCCCTCTTGCGGTGTGGCAAAGAGCTTTTCGGCCACTGCGAGGGTCAACTCGTCCGGGGTGATGTCGGCGGGCAGGTTGGCACGCTGCAGGTCGGGCTCCGCGTCGGGCGACGTGGCGACGTTGCGTTCCAGGTACGGACCGAATCGGCCGACCCGCACGTAGATCGGGCGTCCTTCCTCGTCGTCGAACAGACGGATCGAGTTCACCTGCCGGGCGTCGATCTCCTCGAGATTGACACCCACGAGCTTCTTCAGACCGCCGTGCTGCGCGATCGCCGACTGGGCGGAACGGCTCTCGCCGTCGGCGGCGCTGCGATCCTCACCGAAGTAGAACCCCGACAGCCACCGCGTCCGGTTCTCGTTGCCGGTGGCGATCTGGTCGAGATCGTCTTCGAGGGTTGCGGTGAAGTCGTAGTCGACGAGGTTCTCGAAGTACGCCTCGAGCAACCCGACCACCGCGAAGGCGATCCACGACGGCACCAGGGCGTTGCCCTTCTTCACCACGTAGCCGCGGTCCTGGATGGTGCCGATGATCGAGGCGTACGTCGACGGCCGGCCGATGCCGAGTTCCTCGAGGACCTTGACCAGCGACGCCTCGGTGAAACGCGCGGGCGGGTTGGTGGAGTGGCCGTCGGCGGTGAGGTCGGTCGCGGTGAGCGCCTGCCCCTCCGTCAGCTGCGGGAGGCGGTTCTCGGCGTCGTCGGCCTGACCGCCGGTCTGCTCGTCGACGGTCTCGACGTAGGCCGACAGGAAGCCGGGGAAGGTGATCGTGCGTCCCGACGCGGCGAACGTCGCGCGCTCCCCGGAGGAAGCCGTGCCGGCGATCCGCAGGCTCAGCGTGGTGCCCTTGGCGTCGGCCATCTGCGAGGCGACGGTGCGCTGCCAGATCAGCTCGTAGAGGCGGAACTCGTCGGCCTCGAGCTGTCCGGCGACCTGCCCCGGGGTGCGGAAGGTCTCGCCGGCGGGACGGATCGCCTCGTGCGCCTCCTGCGCGTTCTTGACCTTGCGCGTGTACTGCCGCGGCGTCGGGTGGACGAAACTGTCGCCGTAGAGCTCGCGGGCCTGGTTGCGTGCGGCGTTGATCGCCGACTCGCTCAGGCTCGTCGAGTCCGTACGCATGTAGGTGATGAAACCGTTCTCGTACAGCCGCTGGGCGATGCGCATCGTGCGATCGGAGGTGAATCGCAGCTTGCGACCCGCCTCCTGCTGCAGCGTCGATGTCATGAAGGGCGCGTACGGACGGCGCGTGTACGGCTTCTCCTCGACCGACGTGACGGTCATCGCCGCGCCCCGCAGGCCGGCGGCGAGGCTCTCGGCACGATCGGCGTCGAGCACGATCACGCCGTCCGACTTCTTCAGGGCACCCGTGGCCTCGAAGTCGCGTCCGGTGGCCACACGTGCGTCGTCGACGTTGACCAGTCGCGCCTTGAAGGTCTGCGGGTTCGAGTCGTCGGCGCTCTCCGCGTCCATCGTCGCGGAGATGTCCCAGTATTCGGCCGACACGAACGCCATGCGCTCGCGTTCGCGCTCGACGATGATGCGCGTGGCCACCGACTGCACGCGGCCGGCCGACAGCTTCGGCATGACCTTCTTCCACAGCACCGGCGAGACCTCGTAGCCGTAGAGGCGGTCGAGGATACGGCGGGTCTCCTGGGCGTCGACGAGGTCGATGTCGAGGTCCCGGGGATTCTCGGCGGCTGCCCGGATCGCCGGTTCGGTGATCTCGTGGAAGACCATCCGCTTCACCGGGATCTTCGGCTTGAGCGTCTCGAGGAGATGCCAGGCGATCGCCTCCCCCTCGCGGTCACCGTCGGTGGCGAGGTAGAGCTCGTCGACGTCCTTCATCAGCGCCTTCAGTTCGCTGACGGTCGACTTCTTGTCCGGGGACACCACGTACAGCGGTTCGAAGTTGTCGTCGACGTTCACGCCGAGGCGTGCCCAGGGCTGGCCCTTGTACTTGGCCGGGACGTCGGCCGCGCCACGCGGAAGATCGCGGATGTGCCCGCGGGAGGACTCCACCACATAGTTCGACCCGAGGTAGCCGGCGATCTTGCGGGCCTTGGTCGGGGACTCGACGATCACGAGGCGTCGGGTGCCCCCACTCGAGCGGGATGCGGTGCTGGTCTCTGCCACCGGGGCGTCCTTTGGTTGACTGGGTGGAGAACGTTCCTGCGTGTCAGTTCAGGTGTGTTCGTTGGGTTTGTACCTTATGTATAGCGCCGTTTGCACATTTGAATTCCGCGACGGATCGGCCCGGGCGGTCAAGCCCCTGGTAGTGGTGTAACTGGTTTTTGATCCTTCGTTGGTGATCAGGCGGGTAGTTGCATCAGTTCATCGGTGCTCACCTCCGTGGTCGAGCTGGTGCCGGTGTCGGTGGTCAGTGTGAGGCGGCAGCGGCTCAGGACTTCGAGTCCGAGGTAGCGGCGTCCTTCGGCCCATTCGTCGGTCTGCTCGGCCAGGACCGCCCCGATGAGGCGGACGATGGCGTCCCGGTTGGGGAAGATGCCCACGACGTCGGTGCGGCGGCGGATCTCCCTGTTGAGCCGTTCGGTGGGGTTGTTGGACCAGATCTGGCGCCATACGTCGTCGGGGAACACGGTGAAGGCCAGCAGGTCTTCGCGGGCATCGCCAAGGTGGTCAGCAACGTCGGGCAGCCTGCCTTCGGTGTACTCCAACAGCCGATCGAACTGCTCGTTCACCGCGGTGGCCGTGGGTTGGTCATACACGCTGTGCAGCATCGCTTTCACGGCCGGCCACATGGACTTGGGGCACACGCCCATGAGGTTCGCCGCGTAGTGGGTGCGGCACCGCTGCCACGCTGCACCGGGCAGGTTCGCCGCGATCGCGTCCACGAGCCCGGCGTGGGCATCGGAGGTCACCAGCCGCACCCCGCCCAGTCCGCGGGCCACCAGGTCGGCGAAGAAAGTGTTCCACGAGGCCTTGGTCTCACTGGTGGCGACCTGCATCCCGAGGACCTCGCGGTGCCCGTCGCCATTGACCCCGGTGGCCAGCAGGACGGACGCCTTGACGACCTGGTTGTTCTCGCGGACCTTGATCGTCAACGCATCGGCGGTGACGAACGTGAACGGGCCGGCATCGTCCAGGCGGCGGTGCCGGAACGCGGCCACCTGCTCGTCCAGGTCGGCGGCCATGCGTGAAACCTGCGACTTTGACAGTGAGTCGATGCCCAGGGTCTTGACCAGCTTGTCCATCCGGCGGGTGGATACCCCGGCCAGGTAGCAGTCCGCCACGACGGTGATCAGCGCGGACTCGGCCCGCTTGCGGCGCTCGAGCAGCCATTCGGGGAAGTAGCTGCCCGAGCGCAGCTTCGGCACCGCGACGTCGACGGTGCCGACGCGGGTGTCCAGGGGCCGGTGCCGGTAGCCGTTGCGCCGGTTGGTGCGCTCGGCGGTGCGGGCGTTCCACTCGGCGCCGCACACGCTGTCGGCGTCGGCGGACAGCAGGGCGTTGATCATGGTCTGCAGCAGCTCGCGCATCAGATCCGGTGATGCGTCGGATAGGGCTTGGCCAAGTAGGCCTGCAGGGTCGACAATATGGGGTGCGGTCATCGTGATGACTCCTCGAGGATTCTTTAGACGGTTGACTCGAAGGATCACACGGTGGCCGCTCTACATCCGTGTACAACACGTAGCTGCAGGCGATCTCGGCCACCGAGTTACACCACCCTATGGGGCACTACTGCCCGGGCGACGGATCCGCCGCCACATTGACACGTTCTACCAGCTCAGAAGCCCGAGTGTGGGATGGCTAATGCTCGTCCACCGGCGGCCAGTCCGCGACGGCCTCGGCGCAGGGCGGCACCCCGACGTACTCGTGCAGGCGCGACAAGCGTCGATGGCCGGCGATCCGCAGTGCCGGCGATTGCCCGCGCGTACCGACGAGGGTCGGCGCGATCCCGACTCGCATCAACGCGGTCGCGAGGGCGGCGTGCGACTCCGGGGCGTGAGGATCCAATCCGAGCTGATAGCGGCCGGCATCGCTGTGACCTGCGGCGATCACCCACAGACGCAGCGCCCGATAGCTCGGGACCCAGCCGGACGGCATCGCCTTCACCGCGCCGGACGACCATGCCCTGTGCAACGGGTCCAGCTCATGACAGGAGGCGGTACGTGCCAGGGGCGTGCCCTCATCCGACGTCGTCGACTCGGCGTCGAGGCCGGCGGCACGCATCTCGACGACGATCTGCTCGGCTCGCCAGCGATCGGCGACCACGATCGAGACCCGCGTACCGGTTTCGGAGCGGACGGTCTGTCCGTGCGCCGCGAGCAGCCCCGCGAGGTCGGTGTACGCGGGCTGTTCGGTCTCCGCGGAGAAAAACGACAACTGGCCCACGAGTCGAGACTAGGTCGTCCCCGGGGCCGGAGCCGGGGTTTGGGGTCGGCGGGTTCACGACGCCGCGGAGCACGTGCCGCCCGCGCACGCCGGGCACAGACAACAAACCGCTCCCGCCTCGACGAATCGAAACGGGAGCGGTGGTTTGCCCCGACTGCGTGGTGCAGTCACACGCGGGTGTTCTCAGACGGCGCGGACGCCAGTGGCCTGCGGACCCTTGGTGCCCTGACCGACCTCGAACTCCACCCGCTGGTTCTCCTCGAGGGTGCGGAAACCGGATCCCTGGATCTCGGAATAGTGGACGAACACGTCGTCGGAACCCTCATCAGGCGCGATGAAGCCGAAGCCCTTTTCCGCGTTGAACCACTTCACAGTTCCCTGTGCCATTCTTGCAATCCTTTACATATCAACTGTCGCGACACGATGGGTCATCGTGTCGTGGCCGGTCGACCGCCATACCTCAAAGAGCCCCGCGAAGATCTGCATCGATCCGCCAAACTAACCTCAGTACCACGGCTGCAACATGCTTGTCGCCCACCGTGCGGTGGGTCGCGAAAGCTGCGGCCGGAACCAGTCAATCATGTTCGGCCCCCCAGCGATAGTCACACGAACCAAAGTGAGTGAAAACCTCGTCAAACTTCAGATCAACGACATCAGCCGGTAACATCGCCGCAGGTCAGGGACCACGCAGCGACACTATTTCGAAGAGTTGTCACCAGAAGATGCAGTACTCCACATTCGGGACAGGGCTGCTGGCCCGGACCCTCGCGGGTTCCGACGCCGACCCCTCCCCTCTCACTCACCTGTCGGTAATCCCGTCGCGCTCAGCATCTTTCGACGACTGGCCGGAGTGGGTGCCGCAAGCCCTGATCGACGCCTATGCCGACAACGGCATCGAGAAGGTGTGGACTCACCAGGCGCGCGCGGCCGACGCCGCATTCCACGGAAATCATGTCGCTATTTGCACGGGTACCGCCTCAGGCAAATCGTTGTCGTATCAAATGCCCATTCTCACCGCTTTGCTGAACGAAAAGAATGCGACGGCGCTATACCTCGCACCGACAAAAGCACTCGGCGCCGACCAGATCCGGGCGGTGTCGTCGATCATCGCCGGACGGCCGGAGTTCGGGCATCTGCAGCCGTGCGCATACGACGGCGACACCGACCCCGAGATCCGTCAGTGGGCGCGCGCCCATTCACGCTGGATCTTCACCAACCCCGACATGTTGCACATCGGGATTCTGTCCCATCACCACCGCTGGCGTCAGTTCTTCCGGCATCTCCGATTCATCGTCGTCGACGAATGCCACCACTATCGTGGGGTGTTCGGGTCCCATACCGCGTTGGTGATGCGGCGATTGCTGCGCATCGCGCGGGCGGCCGGCGCCGATCCCATCGTCATCGGGGCGAGCGCGACGGTCGCCGAGCCGGCGGAGGCGCTGGGCAGGCTGATCGGCGAGCCGGCCGTCGCGGTGACCGAAGACGGGTCTCCCCGCGGCGAGCGGACCGTCGCCCTCTGGGAGCCCGACTTCCTGCCCGTGGTCACCGGCGAGAACGGCGCACCGGTCCGCCGTTCGGCCGGCGCCGAATCCGCCCGTCTGCTGGCCGATTTCGTGGTCGAAGGGGCTCGCACGCTGTGCTTCGCCCGTAGCCGGCGGGGTGTGGAGCTGACGGCGCTCAGCGCGCGGCACCTGTTGTCGCAGAGCGCCCCCGAGCTCGAGTCCCGGATCGGCGCCTACCGGGCGGGCTATCTCGCCGACGATCGACGGCGTCTCGAGAAGGCCATCTCCGACGGGGAGCTGCTGGGCGTGGCCACCACCAATGCGCTCGAACTCGGCGTCGACATCAGCGGGCTCGACGCCGTGATCGTCAGCGGTTATCCCGGGACGGTCGCCTCGTTCTGGCAGCAGGCGGGGCGGGCGGGACGCCAGCGCGAGTCCGGCGACTCGCTCGTCGTACTCGTCGCGCGCGACGATCCGCTCGACACCTACCTCGTCCACCATCCCGAGTCGCTGCTCGGCAAACCCGTCGAGGCCACGGTCACCGACCCCGCCAACCCGTACATCCTGGGTCCGCATCTGCTGTGCGCCGCCATGGAGAAACCGCTGTCGGACAAGGAGATCGACGCCTGGAACGCCCGTGACGTGGCGCACGACCTGGCGAGCGAAGGTCTGCTCCGCAAACGCAAGTCCGGGTGGTATGTCACCGCCGGGACCGAGCCCCACGCCGACGTCGACATCCGCGGCGGGATCGGCGGACAGGTCCTCATCGTCGACACCACGACATCGCAACTGCTCGGTACGGTCGACACCGGTCGTGCCATGTCGACCGTGCACCCCGGCGCCGTCCACATCCACCAGGGCGAAACCTATCTCGTCGACGAACTCGACCTCGACGACGGTCTCGCGCTGGCCCACCCGGAGGATCCGGACTGGACGACGTCGGCGCGGGAGACGACCGACATCACCATCACCGCCACGCTCGCGAGCCGACGATTCGGTCCGCTGACGGTTGCGTTCGTCGAGGTCGACGTCACGCACCAGGTCGTCGGGTATCTGCGCACGTTGCGGACCGGCGAAGTACTCGACGCCGTCGAACTCGACATGCCCGAACAGACACTGAACACCCGCGCCGTGATGTACACCCTCACACCGGAGTCGCTGGCCGACGCCGGAATCGACGAGACCCGGTTGCCGGGCTCGCTCCATGCCGCCGAGCACGCGGCGATCGGCCTCCTTCCACTGGTGGCGACCTGCGACAGATGGGACATCGGTGGTCTCTCCACCGACCTCCACCCCGACACCGGGCTGCCGACGGTCTTCGTCTACGACGGCTACATGGGTGGCGCCGGTTTCGCCGAGCGAGGGCACTCGGCTTTCCTGACCTGGATCGACGCCACCCGCGACGCCGTCGCCAGCTGTGGTTGCGAGAGCGGCTGCCCATCGTGCGTCCAGAGTCCCAAATGCGGCAACGGTAACGATCCGCTGGACAAGAATGGCGCAGTAGCCGTCCTGGATCTTCTCCGTCGGGGATACTTGGCCCATGCATGACGAGGCATCCGACCGGGGGACACATACCTATCGTCAGGTCACTCGACCCTCCCGGGCCTTCTTCCTGCTCGCCCGACCGACGCAGAACACCGACCAGTTGCCGTCCTCCATCGGCGAACGCGATGTGTTCTTCTCCGAGGAGGAGGCACTCGACGCCCTGGACCTCCACTACGCGTGGTGCGCCGCCCGTTCCGGAGGATTCACCGACGTCGTGACGACAGCGCAGTGGTACCTCCAGACGGCGATGGTCGGCCCGCGGGTCACCGCGTCACTCGGCGAGGTCTACCTGGCGTCGTCCGATGCGCAGTCCGGCGAGACGTGGGCAGCGGCAGGAGGTTTCCTCACCGAAGGAGAGCTCATCCACTGGTCGTCGTTCGTTCGGGCCGCCCGGACGTGGATCCCGATGAACACCGGCACCGATGCCTTCGAACTCGCCTACCGCGGTGACACCGACGTGCACTTCCACCAATTGTGGTTTGCTCCCATGCAATCCATCCGGGTGTATCCCAAACGGATCTCGGTGGACGCGGACGGGCGCGGCTAGGTCCGGCGTAAGCAGTCTCCGACCCGACATCGACTCAGCCGACGGGTCCCGCCCGGGCCTGTGCCGTCGCGTCGTTCGTACCGAAGGTCCCGAGTTCGACCGGCACCCGTACGGTCACCACCACGTCCTCCCCGACGATGCGGCACCCGACGAGTTCGGCGCCGGAGGATTGCCGCCCGGCCAGGTCTCGCGCGGACGCACACGGATCCACCTCACCGGCGACATGATCGATTGCCGCGGCCAGCGCCGACAGATCGGCAGCCGACTGGGCCCGATGACGCGCCAGCACAGCACCCCCGACGTAGATCACCATCACGAGGACACCGGCCAACGCCGCGATCACGAACGCACCCAGCACCGTCGCGTGACCATCGTCGTCGGCGATGAGTCCCCGACCGGCCCTCACGGTCCGACCCCGGGTGCGAACACCACCTCGTCGGCACCTGTCGGCTCCTTCGCCGCCACTGCCCGCGCCGAGATCGTCAACCCCGGCAGCATCGCCACATCTGACCGGACCTCGACGACGACATGCTCGTCCGAGGCCGAGATCGACACCCGGGCATCGTCTCCGGCGAGCTGTTGCGCAGCCTCTCGCGCCGCGGCATCTCCCGCGGCGGACAATCGCGCCACCTCGCGCGCCGCGTCGGTGCATCGGATCTGCGTGGTCACCGCGGCGATGGCGCCGACGGCGATCAGTACCATGACGACGATCGCCGCGACGGCGTACGCGGCCTCGACGGTCACCATCCCCGATTCGTCGGCGACGAAGCGTCTCAACCGATTCCGACGACTCATCAGCCGACCGAGGTGTTGAGAGCCTTTCCGATGATGCCGGTCAACGCACTCACGATGTTGTCTCCGGTGACGACGGTATAGAGGATCGCACCGAAGGCGGCCGCGGCGATCGTCCCGATCGCGTACTCCGCGGTCGACATTCCTTCCTCGTCGGTCATGAGTCTGGTCATGTGTGCGCCGAGACGTCCGATCGTGGCGCCGCGATCGTGCCCCGCAGCGGCAGGGGTGTCGTCGTGAGTCCGGAACATGATGCGTGACATGGTCTCTCCTGGGAGTCGATGGAACCGCGGGAAACGGTGTGGCAAGTACGTGCGGTGTTACAGCTACTTGGACGCACCGCGTCCCGGTTCGGATCCCTCGGATTTCGAGACCATGCCGGGCCTGCGCGCAGACCCGGCCGGAGGTCGGCTACGAGGTCGACCACACCCCGAGTTCGTTGCCGCTCGGGTCCGTGAAATGGAACCGGCGGCCGCCGGGAAACGCGTAGGGCCCGTTGACGATCTCACCGCCCGCGGCACGCACCTGCTCCGCGGTGGCGTCCAGGTCGTCGGAGTAGAGCAACACGAGCGGGCCACCGCGAACGGCGGCGGTGTCGCTCGTCGCGAGGCCACCGACCTCGGGCAGATCCGGGCCGCCCGGATTCACGATCCCGGCGTACGCGGGCCCGTAGTCGTTGAACTCCCAGCCGAACGCCGCGGCGTAGAAGGCCTTCGCCTCGGCGGCGTCGGTGACGGTGAGTTCGATGTAGTCGATCGCGTGGTGTCGAGATCCCGAGTCGCTCATGGAGGCCATTGTGCGTCGGTGTACCGACAGTGCGTCAGACCGAACCCAGAACCGTCGAGGCGAGCCCGACGACGACCGGGACGATGCCGAGGCAGATGAACGCCGGGAGGAAGCACAGTCCGAGCGGGCCGCTGATGGCGACACCTGCCCGCTCCGCGGCCGCGAGGGCGTCGTCGTGCGCCCGGCGCCGCACGTCCTCGGCGAGTTCGGCGAGTCCGCCCGCAAGTGACGAGCCGGCCCGCGCCGAACGGCGGGCCATCGCGGCGAGCGCATCGAGATGGTCGTCGGACGACTCGCCCCCGTCGGTGAGGACCGACCATGCCGCGTCCGGATCGGCCCCGAGTTGCAGCAGGTCCGCGACGTGCGCGAGTGGGCCGGCCATCGAGGCCGGCGCGCGTTCGGCGACCACCGACGCCGCGGTCCCCACCGGCAACCCGGCGCGCAGGCACACCGCGAACAGGTCGAACGACGACGCGATCGCGAACGGGTCGTCGGGGGCGGGCCCGGCACCCAGCCACCGCGGCGTGCGAGCAGGGGGTGTCGGCGGCTCGGTCACGCGATACAACAGCCACCGGGGCGCGGGCCAGATCCACAGCGCCGCGGCGAGCAGGACCGCCGAACACGCCGCACCCGTCATCCCACCGGGGGTCAATGCGCCAGCACCTTTCCGGTGATGCGCTCCGACCAGCCGATGCCCGCAGCCACCAGGCCGCACCCGGCCATCAGCAGAATGCCACCCAGCCCTCCGCCGAGGAGGACCTGGATCGGTCCCGCACCCGTTGCCTGTCCCAGCGCTATCCCCAGGAGCGGCAGACCGGCCAGGACCGCTGCGGTCGCCCGTGGCCCCGACAGTCCGGCCCGGGTTCGATCGGCGAAACCCCGCCGGGCCTGCAGATCCGAACGCACCGCACCGAGGAGGTCGACCATCGGCAGACCGCGATCGTCGGCGATCTGCCAGGCCACTCCGATGCGACGCCACGACTCCCCGTCCGTTTCCCCGCCCACGCGGACGCCGGCCCCGGACGCCGGGTCGATCACCGAACCGCCCAGTGCGGCACGACAAGCCATCGCCTCCAGCCCGTCCGCGATCCCGGTCCCGGAGCCCGCATCACCCGGATCACGACGACGGAGTTCGGCGACCGCGACCTCACAGGCCCGCACCGGCGGTGCGCCGACCGACAGTTCGGCGATCATCAACGACAACGCGAGAAGCAGTTCGTCCATCCGGCGATCACGTCGCTTCTCGGCCAGTCGCCGTCGGCGGACCCACAGCACGATCGTCACGACGATCCCCGCCGCGACGGCGGCCGGTAACCCGCCCACCAGGAGGGCACCGAACGGCGCCGTCATCGGGAGCAGCACGGCCGGTGTCGACGACCACGCAGGTGCGGTGTGTCCGCACACCGCGAGGAGCCGGGGGGTCGCCCGAGGCGGTGCGGACATCAGCACCGCGACACCCGCGGTGCCCAGCACCAGTGCGACCGCGGCCGGCGTCGACATCATCGACCAGCCCCCGACACCGGCCCACCGGCGGCGACCAGCGCGTCGAAGTGTCGACGATCAGCGGTGAAACCCCTGTCACGCAACCAGATCGGCACGATCGTCACGCGCCCTGCGTCGTTCCGGCGAACGACCCCGATCTCGACGAGACCTCTCGTGCCGCCTGCGTTCCGTGCCACCCCGAGTACCACCTGCAACGCGGCACCCAGCTGACTGTGGAGCGCGTCGCGAGCCATACCTCCCAGTGCGGCAAGCGCTTCCATACGGGCCGGCACCTCCGACGTCGAGTTCGCGTGAACCGTCCCGGCGCTTCCGTCGTGCCCGGTGTTCAGCGCCGTCAGGAGGTCGATGACCTCACCACCGCGCACCTCCCCGACGATGATCCGGTCGGGTCTCATCCGAAGTGCCTGCCGGACCAGGGTCCGTACCGGGACCTCGCCCACACCCTCGACATTCGACGCCCGCGCGACGAGTCGCACCACCTGCGGATGCCGCGGGGCGAGTTCGAGCGCATCCTCGACGCAGACGACCCGCTCGCGCGGA
The DNA here is from genome assembly GCF_057770005.1 of Gordonia sp. G4. Lineage (NCBI taxonomy): Bacteria > Bacillati > Actinomycetota > Actinomycetes > Mycobacteriales > Gordoniaceae > Gordonia > Gordonia sp. G4. The sequence goes on along the minus strand of NZ_CM173442.1, from coordinate 2,117,195 downwards.
TCCATGGCACCGATCAGCGCGTTGAGCAGCGTCGTCTTCCCCGTTCCGGTGCCGCCGATCACCAGGAAGGCCAGGCGCTTCCGGAGGATGTCGGCGATGACCGGCACGACCTCGGTCGGGATCGCGCCGCTGTCGACGAGGCTCGGCAGGTCCTTGGACGCCGACCGCAGGACCCGCAACGAGATACAGGTCCCATCCGCGGCAAGTGGCGGGATGATCGCGTGCAGCCGCACGGTGTACCCGCGGCGCCCCACGTTCGACAACTGCCCGTCCACCCAGGGCTGTGCGTCGTCGAGACGGCGCCCGGCGCCGAGTGCCAGCCGACCCGCGAGGCGTCGTACCGATGCCTCGTCCGGAAATCGGATGGTCGTCGACTCGAGTCCGGAACCGCGGTCGACCCACACCTCGTCGGGTCCGGACACCAGGATGTCGGCGATGTCGGGTTCGGCGAGGAGTTGCTCGAGCTTGCCCGCCCCGGTCAGCTCGGTCTGCAGGAATCGAAGCGCGGCGAGCAGGTCGGTGTCACCGAGCACTCCCCCGGCCTCCGCGCGGATCGCGTCGGCGATGACCGCCGGACTCGGGTCGGCCGCGTCGGCGGCCAGGCGCGAGCGGACCCGGTCCAGCAACGCCTCGTCGGCCTGGCCGTCCGTTCGGGAGCGCGTCATGACGCGAGCCGTCCGCGCTCGGCGACCCTCGCGTACACCGTTCGTGCCGCACGACCGAGCGGACCGCGAGGTCGCAGCCGCAGCGGGCCGCCCTCCAGCCGCACGGCCAGGCGGGGCTCCGGTCGATACGCGGCGAGCAGCGGCAGTCCGATCGCGTCGGCGACCTGCTGTGGGCGCAGACCGCCGGGCGAGGGACCCCGCACCGCGAGCTCGACGGCCACCTCGTCGCCGACGACACGATCGACGATGCGCCGGGCCGCGGCGCATCCGCCGACGGTGGGAGTGGTCACCACGACCACGACGTCGGTGGACGCGATCGCCGCGCGCACCACCGGGCTGTCGCATCTGGGCAGGTCGAGCACGACGAGATCACCGTGTGTGTGCCCGGCATCGATGACCGCGGTGACCGCCTCGACACTCAACCCGGCAGCCGGCAGGCGCTGAGAGGTCAGCACCGCGAGACCGTCGCCCGCACTCGGCAGCGCCTGGTGCAGGGCCGTACCGCCGACGACCCCACCGTCGAGCGAGAGATCCTGCCATCGCAGCCCTCGACGACGTTCGAGGCCGAGCAGGAGGTCGGCACCCGCGCCCATGTCGTCGAGGTCGAGCAGCAACGTGGGCGAGCCGGCGTCGGCTGATGCCAGCGCGACCGCGGCGGCCAGTGTCGAGGCCCCCGCACCGCCATGGGCTCCGATGACCGCGATGACGCCGGCCGGGCGGCGGCGCGGTACCCGGCACTCGGTCAGTACCCGGACGAGGCGTCCCTCCTCGGCCGGCAGCGTCGACGCGTCCTCGGCGCCCAGGTCCATCGCCATCCGCCACGTGTGCGCACTCGGTTCGGTTGCGCTCACCAGCACCAGACCGGGCCGGCGGGGCGGGCGGACGCGGCTCAGGACAGCGATGGCGGGCGGGTCGACGACCACGGCGCGGGCCGTCAGCCATTCCCGCCGGCAGTAATCGGCGGGTGCCGTCTGTACGAGGTAGCCGGCCGCCGCGGCGCACCGCGCGACATCGTCGTGGAGGTCGGGATCTACGAGAACCAGGAGTTCGTCGGGCATGCGGACGATCATGCGGCCGGAGGAGCCCGTCGACCGGTGGGATTCCGGCGGTCTGGGGATGGGGCCGAAGCCTGTGGACAACGTGCCGCGCTCAGCGCGTTCCACGGGTAGAAAAGACCCCAGACAGAGGACAACCCCGGCCAGGGGGGGAGGAGGCCGGGGTCGTCACGTTTCAGCCCCGGGGGGTCGGGCTGAAACGCACCGGTATGAGAACCGGGTAAGGATGACTATACACACGGATTCGGATTCTTTGCAAGCACAACAATCGCTTTCGCGAATGTCCGTTCTACTCCAGGGTAACAAGATGCGCGAATGGGCAATCCGAGTTGGGCGTTATCCGAGAAACGCGATTCCGGCGCGGAAAGTACGCAACGTCTTTGCAACGTTCCCTTTGACCACCCCGCGGGCCGGGATCGTGCGCGATCAGACCCCCATGCACCCATTCCTTCTCCGAACCCGCTGGGCAACAACATTTTTCGCTGAAGCACGCAAGTTGTCCGACATTCCGACACCGAACGCTTGATGTGACCGGCATCACGGTGTAGAACAGTGGTTACGGAAACTCGGAAGGCCAAGTTCGATCCGGAAGAGAAGGAACGAACCCCCACGCCGAGCACTTCCCAGCACGGGCGGCAAGCACCCACGCGGAGCACGCCGCATATGGCAAAAGTGTTGTGCGCCTGCGACATCGCAGTCAGGACGACCGACCGCCACACTCGTTGCGCCATCGCCTTCCTCCCCTGAGGCGCCAGGCCCGGGAGGAACGGCACACAGCTGGCAGCACGTGGACGGTCCGCAATCCCGACTCGCGGTCAATCGCCGAGGCGGTAACCACAACCCACCAAGCACGCTTGGTAACTTGAGTCCGTGCTACGCGGGCGGCAACCGCGTCGTTTACGACGCCGGCGGCCGCCCGCAGCGCTGTCCGGGACAGAAGCGCAACCCGACCGCTATCCCGCCCGTGCCGCGTCGGCGATCGACTTCGCCTCCGCCGCACCGGCTTCCAGAGCCTCGCAGCAGAACACGATCCAGTCCCGCAGGCCGGCTTCGGTACCTGTCCCGAAGCTCGTCGCCAACGTGCGATACTCGCCGACCCGCTTGAACCAGGTCACCTCCGGCACGCCGAGACAGTGCGGGTCCAACCCGGTGGCGGCGGCGACGAGCCGAGACGCGGCGCGGGCGACGACGCCGTTGGCGGTCGGAAAGGCATTCATGGCCAGCAGCTCGCCGTGGACCACCGCGACGAGCACGGGCGCCGGAACCGACGTCGCCCCGGTTGTCAACTGCCCCAACAAATTGAGACGTTCGCCGACATCCGTCCCACTCCGTGGCCGCCCGAGCTCATCGGGGTCGTCGACGAGGTCGGCGGCGGCGAGAGTGTGCAGCCGCGCCAGAGCCTGGGCCGGCGCCCGCCGGATCACCGAGGTCATCGTGACCAGGGAGTCGCCGTCGAGTGCCTGCGACACCCGCATCGCGCCCGCGAGGATCGGGTCGTCGAAGTCGCCGTCACGCCGGAGCTCGACGCTTCCGCCGTCGATGGCGGCCGAGGAGCGACCGGCCCGCCACGAGGCCTCGGTGGCGGTCTTGTCCCATCCTCGCAGGTTGGCGGGGTGCCGGTGGACCGCGGAGAGGGCGTCACGTGCGCGATCGGCAGCCGAGGAGACGCCGGGTAGCTCCAGCAGGGGCAACAATGGGTCGGTGGTCACGAACCGACGATAGTTGCGTCGACGGCCGTCCCTTCCGGGACACCCTCGGTCTCGCGCGGTACGGCGGCGACAGAGTCCGGCGGCGCTTCCCCGTTCCCTCGAATCCGGAATTAATGAACCCTCATTGTTAGTCGCCGTTTCGAAATTCCGTGCGGCCTATTGTTCGTACCGCCGAGTCAGTCGCCCGGCTGAAACGAAGCGTCGCCGGCTCCGGTCGCCGCCGACAGGCGTCCTACCGTTCGTCGTCACCCACCGGCCGTTCGTCGCGAATCGGTTGCGTTCGCATACGGGACGGTTCCTGGGTCGACGTCGACGTGACTACGCTCACACTGTTTCCCCGTACTGACGTCGGGTCACCTTACTGTTGAGTGACCGCCGTCGACAGCGAAAGGCCCTTCTCACCGATGTCCTCCACCGTCCAGGCATTCCCACCTTCCGACGAGTTCGCCGCCCAGGCCAACGGCACCGCCGAGATGTACGACCATGCTGATGCCGATCGCCTCGAGTTCTGGGCCGAACAGGCCCGGAGGCTGGACTGGGCCACCGACTTCACCACGACCCTCGACTGGTCCGACGCCCCGTTCGCCAAATGGTTCGTCGGCGGCACCCTCAACGTCGCCGTCAACTGCGTGGACCGCCACGTCGCCGCAGGTAAGGGCGACCGAGTCGCCATCCACTGGGTCGGGGAACCCGGCGACACCCGGGACCTCACCTACAGCCAGCTGCTCGCCGAGGTCAGCAAGGCGGCCAACTACTTCTCGTCCATCGGACTCGTCGCGGGCGACCGCGTCGCCATCTACATGCCGATGGTCCCCGAGGCCCTGATCTCGATGCTCGCCTGCGCCCGCCTCGGACTCACCCACTCCGTGGTGTTCGCCGGCTTCTCCTCGGGAGCGTTGCGCTCGCGCGTCGACGACGCCGAGGCCAAGCTCGTGATCACCACCGACGGGCAGTACCGCCGCGGCCAGCCGGCACCGCTGAAGACCCAGGTCGACGAGGCACTCGGCACCGGCGACGACGCCGCGAAGTCGGTCGAGAAGGTTCTCGTGGTCCGTCGGACCAACCACGACCCCGACCTCAACTGGGTCGAAGGCCGCGACGTGTGGTGGGAGGACACCGTCGACGAGCAGTCCGACACCCACGAGGCCGAGGCGTTCGACGCCGAGCACCCGCTGTTCCTGCTCTACACCTCGGGCACCACCGGTAAGCCCAAGGGCATCGTCCACTCCTCGGGCGGCTACCTGACCCAGGTCAGCTACTCGTTCCACTACGTGTTCGACCACAAAGAAGGCCGGGACGTCTTCTGGTGCGGCGCCGACATCGGCTGGGTGACCGGCCACTCCTACCTCGTCTACGGCCCGCTCTCCAACGGCGCCACCGAAGTCGTCTACGAGGGAACCCCCAACTCCCCCAACGAACACCGCCACTTCGAGATCATCGAGAAGTACGGCGTCAGCATCTACTACATCGCCCCGACGCTGATCCGCACCTTCATGAAGTGGGGACGCGAGATCCCCGACGCCCACGACCTCTCCACCATCCGGCTGCTCGGCAGCGTCGGCGAACCGATCAACCCCGAAGCCTGGAAGTGGTACCGCGAGGTCATCGGCGGCAACTCCGCGCCGATCGTCGACACCTGGTGGCAGACCGAGACCGGCGCCATCATGATCTCGCCGCTGCCCGGGGTGACCGCGACCAAACCGGGCTCGGCGATGAAACCGCTGCCCGGCATCAGCGCCAACATCGTCGACGACCAGGGCAACCCCGTCGGCGCCGGCGAGCAGGGCTACCTCGTGCTCGACCAGCCGTGGCCGTCGATGCTGCGCGGCATCTGGGGCGACGAGGAGCGCTTCCGCGAAACCTACTGGTCGCGCTTCGCCGAGCAGGGCTGGTACTTCGCCGGCGACGGCGCCCGCTACGACGAGGACCACGCGCTCTGGGTCCTCGGACGCGTCGACGACGTCATGAACGTCTCCGGTCACCGCATCTCCACCGCCGAAGTCGAGTCGGCCCTCGTCGGCCACTCCGGTGTCGCCGAAGCCGCGGTCATCGGCGCCGCCGACGAGACCACCGGCCAGGGCATCGTCGCCTTCGTCATCCTGCGTGAAGGCGTGGAGAACACCGGAGACCAGCTGATCGCCGAACTGCGTCAGCAGGTGTCGGTGGAGATCTCGCCGATCGCCAAGCCCCGCGAGATCAACGTCGTGCCCGAACTGCCCAAGACGAGGTCGGGCAAGATCATGCGCCGCCTGCTCAAGGACGTCGCCGAGGGTCGCGAACTCGGCGACACCTCCACCCTCGTCGACCCGTCGGTCTTCGAAGCCATCCGCGCGAAGAAGGCCTGATCGCGCCCGGACGACCGTCCCCTGCGGGGCTGTCCTGACCCGATGCGCCACCAGCGAACTCCCGCCGGTGGCGCATCGCACGTTCGGGCACTCCCCGACGCACCCATGGGTGGGCCGCCACGTCAGCGGCGCTCGCATGGCAACATATGGCCATCAGCCGAACAACGGAGGATTCTGTGAGCCCCAACGAGCACGGCCTGCCCGACGCGGGCCGGGACTCCGTCCCGTCGATCCCGCTCTCCGACGCCAATGCCGGCCGTAACGGTGAGCCGACGATCGGAAGCCTGGTCAAGGACGCGACCACCAGTGTCTCCACCCTGTTCCGATCCGAGGTCGCGCTCGCCAAGGCCGAACTCGTCACCGAGGCGAAGAAGGCCGGCGCGGGCACGGGGCTGCTGATCGTCGCCGGTGTGATGGCGCTGTACTCCAGCTTCTTCTTCTTTTTCTTCCTCGCCGAGTTGCTCGACGAGTGGGTCTGGCGCTGGCTGGCATTCCTCATCGTGTTCCTCATCCTGGTGACGGTCACCCTGATCGCGGCCTTTGTGGGCTATCTGTTCTTCAAACGGGTTCGGGGACCGAAGAAGACGATCGAATCGGTCAACGAACTGCCGACCGTCCTGCCGAACCGTCACGCAGAGCACGAGACCTCGCACCCGAGAATCCCGCCCGCCCGCGAAGGGTGATCCGTGAGCGAGGAGCCTGACCCCTCGAGCGTTCGACTCCCGGGCGACTGGGAGCATTTCGACGTCCGCGCCAACGGAGTCCGGTTCCACGCCGTTGCGCCCGCAGGCGTCCCCGCCGGCGACCGCCCGCTTGTGCTGCTGCTCCACGGCTTCGGCGAATTCTGGTGGAGCTGGCGACATCAGCTGACCGCGCTCACCGAGGCCGGCTTCCGCGCCGTCGCGGTCGACCTGCGCGGCTACGGCGACACCGACAAGCCCCCACGCGGCTACGACGGCTGGACCCTGGCCGGCGACACCAACGGACTCATCCGCGCGCTCGGGCACACCCGCGCCACCCTCATCGGGCATTCCGACGGCGGACTGGTCTGCTGGGCGACCGCCACACTGCACCCACGAGTCGTCGACCGGATCATCGTCATCGCGTCCCCGCACCCCCGTGCCCTCCGCCGACGCGTACTGCGCGACAAGACCCAGCGGGCACGGTTCCTGCCGTTGTTCCTGCGCAACCAGATCCCCCGGTTCGGCGAACGACAGATCACCCGCGACGACGCGGCCTTCGTGTCCGACTACTTCGCGGAACGGTCGTCGGCTTCCTGGCGAGCCCAGCCCGATTACGCGCACACCGTGGAACTCAACCGGTCGGCCATGCTGATCCCCAACGTCGCCCACTGCAGCCTGGAGTACCGGCGCTGGGCGTTCCGTTCACAGTTCCGACCCGACGGCGCCCGCTTCATGGAGCTCATGGATCAGCGGCTGCACCTCCCCGTGCTCGCCCTCCGCGGCCGCGACGACCCGTACATCCTCGACCACGCGATGGCCGACAGCCACCGCTGGGCGGCGCACCAGATGTACCGGCAGGTCGAGGACAGCGGTCACTTCGTCCATCAGGAACAACCGGCCGCGGTGACCGAGTACGTCCTCGAGTTCCTACGCCACGAGCCCGAACCGACCGCGGACGGCCCTCGCCGACCGGCCCGGAAAGTCAGGCGAGGACGCAGCGCTGTGTACTCACCCGTTCGCTTCGCCGCTCGGATTCGTCGAAGTCGGAGCGCACCTGACGGGCGGTGAGCACGAAACCGGTTTCGTCGGCGGCGTTCTCGGCCGCACCGAAGACCACTCCGAGCACCTCGCCGTCCGAGTTGAGCAGCGGCCCACCCGAATTTCCCTGCCGGATGAGTCCGCGGACGGCATACACCTCGCGGGTCACCTGCCCGGTGCGGTAGATGTCGTCGCCGGTGTGCGAGAACGTCGCACGCACCCGCAGGGGGCTCACGTAGAAGGGTCCGGCCTCGGGGAAGCCGAGGGCGATCGCGTCGTCCCCGGTGGATGCGGGTCGCGAGGCGAACCGCAGGGCCGGGGCACGCAGGCCCGGGACGTCGAGCACCGCGATGTCGTTCTCGCTGTCGAAGAGCACCACCCGCGCGGGGAGCTGTGCCCCGGTCGAGGTCTGCACCTCCAGCCGCTCGGTACCCGCGACCACGTGCGCGTTGGTCATGACACGCTCGGGAGACACGACGAACCCGCTGCCCTCCAGCGCCTGCCGGCAGCTCGGCGCCACACCCTCGATCTTCACGACGCTGGGCCGGGCCTGGGTCACCACCGGCAGTTCGGCCAGCGCCTGATCGGGAGGATCGACGTTCGTCGACGGAGTGCTGACGAACGGGAACTTCGGGAGCCCCGAACTGTCCAGGAGCGCCTTGAAGTCGTCCGGCAGGTCGTCGACCCACTGCGGCGACACCGTGTCGACGCCGGTGAGCACCTTGGAGTCACGCACCGCCCCGGCGATCGCCGGATCGGCCGACTCCCGCAGCGGGATCGCCAGCAGACCGGCGGCCAGCAACACCGCGACCACCTGCAGAAGCGAACCGACGCCGCTGTCGACAGCACGCAGGCCGGGCGACCGGATACCACCGCGTGCCGCACGTCCCAGGACCATGCCCGCCACCTCGCCCACGACGACGAGCACGACCAGAACCAGAATCCCGGCGAGCACCCGCACCTGCAGGTCGTCGAACTGTTCGATCAGGCGAGGCGCGAGCAACAGGCCGGCGACGGCACCCAGTGCGACGCCGATGAACGCCAGCGCCGAGGCGACCGCACCCGATCGGTAACCGCTGGCCGCGGCGAGCAGCGCGATGGCGATCACGATGACGTCGACCCAGGTCGAGCCGGTCATCGCGAGCCTCCGGACTCGACATCGGTGGCGTCGACGACCTCCCGGTCGTCGTGGTGGAGTTCGGCGAACCCGGACTCCTGACGGCTGCCGGCGAGTTCGATCATCTTCTCCAGCGAACGCACGTCGTCGGAGTCCCACGGACGGTCCCAGCCGGACACCTCACTGATGGCGGCGACGAGCCCACCGGTGAATCCCCACACGAGCAGACGGTCGACGAAGAACGCCGGGCCCTTGTAGACGATGCCCACCGCCTTTCGCCGGACCTGGAACCGGTTGCCCGGGTCGAGCATCTCGCGCAGGTTGATCCGGTCCACTCGGGCGGTCTCTCCCTCGTCGACGACGCGCACCTCGCTCGGACGGTGCCAGTAGCCGATCACCGGGACGACGTCGAACCCCGACACCCCGACCGGAAAGCTGGGGAGGGTCGCGAGGATGCTCACCCCGGATGCGTCGAGACCGGTCTCCTCGGCCGCCTCGCGAAGCGCTGTGCCCACCGGGAAGTCGTCGCCGGGATCGGCCGCACCGCCGGGGAAGGCCACCTGACCACTGTGCTGGCGCAACGTCGGAGCACGCTCGGTCAGCAGCACCTCGGCGTCCGCGGGCAGACCACCCGGATGGTCGTCGGCCGCCTCCCAGGAGCCGGAGAACAGGATGAGTACCGCCGCCGCCCGCGACTTCGTCGGCAGCATCGACGCCCAGCGCGACCGGTCGCCGCCGCGACCGTCGACACTCCTCGTGACGGCGCTGACGTCGTCGGTGAGGGCTCGTAGCCAGGGCGGGATCTCCGCGCGCGAGACCAGCGGCCCGGCGTCGGCAGAGCGACGCCCGCTCATATCCGCACGCCCAGGTGCTCGGCCACCGAGTCCGCGATCTCCTCCGGACTGTCGAAGACCCCGGGATAGACCTCGGCCACCGAGCCGTCGGGTCTCAGGAACACGGTCGACGGGAACACCCGCGGCGCGCTGATGGCCGCGGCGACCTTCCCGTCGAGGTCGAGCACGGACGGCAAACGGACTCCGATCTCGGTGAGCAGCGTCAACGGGAAGAACGGATTGCTGCCGCCTTCCTTGGCGTGCAGGGCCAGCACGGTGACCCGGTCGCCGGCACGAGCGGCGAATTCTTCGAAGTAGGGCAACTCGGTCTTGCACGGACCACACCACTGCGCCCACACATTGATCACCAGCGGGCGACCCGCCGTCGCCGCACCGAGGTCGTACGGCGCACCGGTGCCCAGACAGGGCTCGACGACGCCCGCGAGGACGGAATCGGGTGACTCCGGCAGACCCGTGACCGGGCAATCCGGTAGAGCGGCGGCCTTCCGCGCCTCCGCCACGCGCGCCTCGTCGACCGGGGCGTCGATCGGGCGGGTCCCACTCGCCGACGGCGGCGCGCTCGACATCGGCGCCGGCTCGCCGCCGCGCGGCCAGATCGCCACGATCAGCGCGATCATCACGATCACGAAGACGGCGGTCCACCGCGCGGCAGGCGGGAAACGAGAATCCTTCCGCGACGACGGACTCGCCTCGCTCCCGGCGGTCTCGGTGTCTGTGGTGTCGTTCACGGCGCGACGACCCCTGCCAACGCGAGAAGATGCTCGGTCTCCGGACCCTTCACCAGGGCGGCGGCCTCGGCCTTGTCCATCGGGCCGGTCCCCACCGACGGGCAGTCCTTGGCGAGGACGCACACACCGCAGGCGGGCTTGCGTGCGTGACACACGCGGCGGCCGTGGAAGATCACCCGGTGCGACAGGTCCGTCCACTCGCGTCGCTCGATCAGCTCGCCGATGGCGTGTTCGACCTTCACCGGATCGGTCTCCTCGGTCCACTGCCAGCGCCGGACCAGGCGGCCGAAGTGGGTGTCGACGGTGATGCCGGGAACACCGAAGGCGTTGCCCAGCACCACGTTCGCGGTCTTCCGTCCGAAACCGGGCAGCGACACCAGGTCCTTGAGGTTGTTCGGGACCTCCCCGTCGAACCTCTCGACGAGGGCCTGGCCGAGCCCGATGATCGAGTTCGCCTTGTTCCGGTAGAAGCCGGTCGGACGGATCATCTCCTCGAGTTCGGTGCGGTCGGCACCGGCGTAGTCCGCGGCCGTCCGGTACCGGGCGAACAGCGCCGGGGTGGTCAGGTTGACGCGCACATCGGTGCACTGGGCCGACAGGATCGTCGCGACCGAGAGCTCGAGCGGATCGGTGAAGTCGAGTTCGCAGTACACGTGCGGGAAGGCGACCTTGAGGGTGCGATTCATCCGCCGCGCACGCCGGACCAATCCGAGATGGGTCTCCTGCTTGCGTGCCACGGCCGGTCCCGCGGTCGCAGTCTTGCGTGCGCTCACCTGATTCAGGTTAGCGATGTACTCCGCCAATCCCGATTCCACAGGCGCCCGACCCCGCGGCCCGACCGTGACAGCGCGGTCAGACTCCGCGTTTCCGCAGTTCAGAACGGCATCCATACCCTCCGGGAGGCCCAGGGAACGGCCACACCGCACAGCCGACCCACAACCTACGGTCAGGTAACAAGTCAGTGACGGCGGCCCTCCGGATGAGGATCCCGGCGGGTCCATTGTGTTTACTGGTCCCCATGCACGGTCTCGCGGCGCTGCTGTTCCCGGCTGTACTCATGCTTTTCGCCATGGGCATGGACAAGGTCCAGTCCCGGATCGACCGCTCGGCGGTCTCTCGCGACGAGGTCGAGGACTTCCTCGACTCGGCCGACGCCCAGAACGTCCAGACCCTCGCCCGCGAGGGGATGCCCGCGGCTCTCGACGAACTCCGCGACCGTCGCGTCACCCGTCACGAGTCGGCCGTCGCCGGCCACACCGAGTCGCCGCAACGGGCCAGCTGATCGGTCATTGCGGGTCAGCCGTCGTCTCGCCCCCGGACATCGCGTCGGCAGCTCGACGATCGGACACACGCGCAATGAGCTTCCAGTGACCCATCCAACACATATGCTTGTGCGCGGGGTAGCGTGTCCAAGGGCGCGATCTGACGCGTGGCTGTAGCAAAGATTTCGAGAAAGGTTCCCTAGGTGGAAGAAGTACTGGCGCGGGCGGGCATATTTCAAGGCGTCGAGCCTTCCGCCGTGGCGGCGCTGACCAAGCAGCTTCAGCCCGTCGACTTCCCTCGCGGACATGTGATCTTCCACGAAGGCGAACCGGGCGATCGGCTCTACATCATCATGTCCGGCAAGGTGAAGGTCGGCCGCCGCTCCCCCGATGGACGCGAGAACCTGCTGACGATCATGGGACCGTCCGACATGTTCGGCGAGCTCTCCATCTTCGATCCCGGTCCGCGTACATCGTCCGCGACGACCGTCACCGAGGTGCGCGCGGTGTCGATGGACCGCGACGCGCTGAAGGCCTGGATCAAGGACCGCCCGGAGATCGCCGAGCAGCTGCTGCGCGTGCTGGCACGTCGCCTGCGCCGCACCAACAACAACCTCGCGGACCTCATCTTCACCGACGTCCCCGGTCGTGTCGCCAAGCAGCTCCTGCAGCTCGCACAGCGCTTCGGAACCCAGGAGGGCGGCGCCCTGCGCGTCACCCACGACCTGACCCAGGAAGAGATCGCACAGCTGGTCGGGGCGTCGCGCGAGACCGTCAACAAGGCCCTCGCCGACTTCGCCCAGCGCGGATGGCTGCGACTCGAGGGCAAGAGCGTCCTCATCGCCGACTCCGAGCGTCTGGCGCGCCGCGCACGCTGACAGCTGCGCCCGCTCCTCAGGGGACAGGTAGACAGCGCGCTCCTGAGGGACCAGGCACACAGGCACCACACGAAGGCCGCCCGCTCCGATGAGCCGGCGGCCTTCGTCGTGTCAGGCCTCTCGCAGATACTCCAATTGCGCCTTCACCGACATCCGCGCGGCGGGCCACAGCTTCTTGTCGACGTCGGAGTACACCATGCGCACCACCTTCATCGGCTTCGCTTCGCGGGCCGACACCCCCATCGAGTCGAGGGCCGCGACGATCTGGTCGATCCGTTCCTCACGGTGAGCTTTGTAGTACCGCGCGACCGGTCCCAGGTCGGGATGGTCCGGGCCGTGCGCCGGGAGCAGCGACGCCCCTTCACCTTCGACGATGAGGCGGTTCAGCGAGTTCAGGTAGTCGCGCAACCCACCGTCGGCGGGATCGAGCACGGTCGTACCACTCCCGAGGATCGTGTCTCCGGTCAGGACCGCGCGCTGCCCGTCGTGTTCGACGAGGAAGCTGACGGAGTCTCCCGTGTGCCCGGGCGTCAACAGCACCGTGATCCGTAGGCCCGCGGCCTCGATCACCTCACGATCCCGGAGCGGAGCGCCTCTGCGGCAGTACTTCTCGAGGCGAGCACGCACCGGAGCGCCGGTGCGCCGGTGCAGGCGCGAGACTCCGCCGGTGTGGTCGTGGTGCCGGTGCGTCACCAACACCAGTGCGACCCCGGGTAGTTCGGCCAGGCGCCGGGCATGATGCTTGTACTTCGGCGGCCCCGGGTCGACGACCACGCATTCATCGCTGTCGGGCGCGCGCAGCACATAGGTGTTCGTGCCGTCGAGTTCCATCATCCCGGAGTTGTCGCACAACAGGACCGATGCGAACGGGGTCACCTCCCGGAGCACCCCGTAGGCCGGGTGTGTCGGTGCGGCGTCATTCGGTGAGCTCATGGTCTCCGAGCCTATCCACTCGGCGTGGTCGCCCGGGTGGACCCCGACGATCCGATCGTGCCGGGCCGAACCGCCTGGTCAGTTTTCGCGGACCGGGGTGCCGTTCACGTGGTGCTCATCGGCCGATCCGTCGACCATCGTCGGCGCCACTTGGTCCTGCAGACTTCGCAGCAGCGCGGCGCCCTGGGTGATCACGCCGGTCATGATCTCGTTGACCCCCTCGGCGCCGTTGTACACCGTGAGGTTCGCGGTGCTCAGTCCCTTCGCGACCTCGCCGACGAGAGTCGGCAGGGCTTCGATGAGCTGCTGGTCGAGGGCGATCCGGTTGTGTTGAGCTGCCGCCGCCGATTGGATCTCGACCGCCTTGGCCTCTGCCTCGGCGATGATCTGACGGCGTAGCGCCTCTGCCTCGGCCGGCTTCACGACCTCCGAGATCAGTTCCTGCTCACGGAGTTCGGCCTGCGCCTGCGCGAGCACGGACTGTTCGCGGATGACCTCCTGGTTCACCCGGGCCTGAGCGAGGGGCCCGGCCTGGGCGGCTTCGGCGTTGGCCTTGTCGGTCTCGGCCTTGATCGCAGCCCGCTTGATCGCTGTCTCCCGTTCGTAATCGGCCTGATTGCGGAGCGATTCCTGCTGCGCCTTGGCCGACTCCTGGTCTGCGCGAGCACGTTCGACGGCGGCCTCGCGCTGCACTTTGGCGATGTTGGGAGCGGCCAGCGCGTTGATGTAACCGGAGTCCATGTCGTCGATCGACTGGATCTGGAACGAGTCGACGACGAGGCCTATCGATCCCATCTCACGTTTGGACGCGTCGAGCACCTGACGGGCCAGGGTGTCGCGTTCGCGGATGATCTGTTCGACGGTCATCGAGCCCACGATGGAGCGCAGATGGCCCGAGAAGACCTGTCCGGTCAGTTGGTTCATCTCGCTCTCCTGCTCGGAGATGAACCGTTGCCCGGCATTCACGATCGACGCCACGTCGTTGCCGACCTTGTGCGCGATGACCGCCCGCACGTTCAGTTGTATTCCCTGCGTGGTCACACAGACCTCACGAATCGTCGCTTCGTGCAGTGCCATCGACAGGAATCGGACCTTCCGGAAGAAGGGCATGACCCATTTGCCGTGTCCCACCACCACGACGAACGGCGCGTTGTCGGCGTCGGACTTGGCGCCCGAGATCAACATCGCCTCGTCGGGTTCGGGAACGTAGTAGCCGAGCATTGGTTTCTCCTCGTGGTCGGCGGAGTCGAGCGCGCCGTGTCTGGCAGTGCGGAAGCGAAGCGGGCAGAGTGTCGCCTGCTTCGCGACAAGGTGACCGATCGGGTGTGTCGGACTCAGATCCTGCCGCATCGAACGGCTCGCCACGATCGGTTGTTCACATGGCGTGGGGCCGGCTCACCGGGGCTCGGGTCCTGGGGTCCGCGCCCACGGTTCGACGTCGACGATGCGGCCGGGCCACTCCGCGATCACCAGGACTGCCTCGTCGAGTCCGATCGGCCCGGCGGCCCGCGCGAGGAACCGCTCGGTTCCGCCCGCAAACGGCAGTTCGACCTCGCCGAGGGGCTCGCCTCCCGGGATGGCCATCGTCACGGTCCCGGTGCGTCCGACGAGTTGCGGTACTGACATCCGACGCCTCCTCGAATCGCCCGACAGTGGACAGAACCCTAGGCCATCGCGGTCCGACGCCGGTCGCGGACTCCGTCGAGAACGACGTAGGCCGCGGTCACCACGGCGACCACTGCGGCCCCGAGGACCAGCGCCGCGTAACCGAAGGTCCCGACGACTATCCCGGCGACCGCACCCGCGGCCGCGCCGGCCAGACTCATCGAGGTGTCCGAGACACCCTGTGCCGGTGCACGTCGTGCGGTGTCCACACTGTCGGTCAGGAGCGTCGACGCCGCGACCGTCGATGCCGACCATCCGACACCGAGGAGGACCAGCGCCACGACGAGGCCCGTCTGCGATTCCGCGAAGACGAATCCGATGACGCAACTGACGACAAGCACCGCCTGCCCACCGAGGATCACCGGGATCCGGCCGGCCCGATCGGCGAGCAGGCCCATCACCGGTGCGAGCGCGTACATCCCGGCGATGTGCGCGCTGATCGACAGTCCGACCAGCGTCACCGAGGCGCCCCCGTGATGCATGTGGACCGGCGTCAGCGCCATCACCCCGACCATGACCGCGTGCGCCGACACCACCGCAGCCATCGCCGCTCTCGCCGGCGGTGAGTGCACGATCGCCGAGAAGCCTTCGGCCAGAGAGACCTTGGTGCGCGATCCGCCGGCTTCGCCGAGCGCCACGACGAGCGGATCGGGGCGCAGGCCGACGAAGAGCACTGCCGCCGCTCCGAAACACCCCGCGGCACCGACGAGGAACGGACCCGAGAGATCGGCCATCGCGAACCAGCCTGCGACGGTCGCACCCAGCGGGACCACCGCGGGTCCGATCACCGCGCCGACCATCGTCGTCCACACCACGAGCGAGAGATCGCGTCCGCGTGTGGCCGCCGACGACAGGTCGGTCGCGGCGAACCGCGCCTGCAGACTCACCGCACTGCCCGACCCCACCGCGGCCATACCGACGAGCATCAACGCGAACCAACCGCGGTCGACGGCGACGGCCACGATCAGCGTCCCGAATCCGGCGATCAGCAGACCCGTGGTCAACGCGGGACGACGGCCGCGCCCGGCCGCCAGTGACGCCAGCGGCAGGCCCGCGGCGGCCGCACCGAGCGTGACCACGGTGGTCGGCAGACCGGCCAGCGAATCCGTCCCCGACAGCTCCTCACCGAGGATCGCGCCGAGCGCCAATGCCCCGCCCATCGACAAGCCGGCGAGGACCTGGGCCACGCAGAGCAAGACGATGGTTCGCCGCTGCGGGGCGAGGCGGTCGGAGGCTACGTCGATCTTCACCCGATCAGCATCGACGCTGCCCCCTGCCTCCGCCAACCCCTGGCGGGTGACGGCGCGTGCTCACCCGGCGATCAGGTCGTATCCGAGCTTCCCGACCATGACCACCACCACCGCGAGCAGGACCCAGCGCACGAACGAGCTCCCCCGCCCGATCGCCATGTGGGATCCGATCTGGGCGCCGACGACGTTGGCGACGGCCAACCCCAGTCCCAACAGCCACAGCACATTTCCCTGCAAGCCGAACACCGCCAGAGCGCCGAGATTCGTGCCGGTGTTGATGACCTTGGCCATCGCCGAACTCTCCAGGAAGCTCGTCCCGACCAGGGCGGTCAGGCTGATGATCAGGAACGTCCCGGTCCCGGGTCCCATCACCCCGTCGTAGAAGGCGACGACGACACCGGCCAGCACGAGGCCGGCAATCGTCGAGACGCGCGACCGCGGTCCCGTCGACGCGTCACCACCGAAGCCGGGATTGAGTGCGACGAACAGCCCGACGCAGACCAGCATCACCAGCACGATCGGCGTGAAGATCTCGGTGGGCAGAACGACGGCCACCGTCGCGCCGAGCGCCGAGAAAACCAGGGCCGCAACGAACACCGGGATCAGGCGACGCAGATCGATCCGGACATGCCGCGTGTAGCGCCACGCGGCCGACGCGGTGCCGAACACCGCGGCGAGCTTGTTGGTCCCCAGGGCCGTCGCGGTGGGCAGCCCCGGTTGGACGATCAGCATCGCCGGGATCAGGACGAGACCACCGCCGCCGACCACGGCGTCGACCCACCCGGCCGCGGCGGCAGCGACGATCAGCAGCGCGACGTCCAACGAGACGTCAGGCCACTTCGACGATCAGTTCCACCTCGACCGGCGCGCCCAGCGGGAGCTCGGCGACGCCGACAGCGGAGCGGGCATGCACACCGGCGTCGCCGAAGATCTCACCGAGGACGTCCGACGCCCCGTTGATCACCTTCGGCTGGCCGGTGAACCCCGGCGCGGACGCGACGAAGCCGACGACCTTGACCACGCGCACGATCGCATCGATCCCGACCAGCGCGTCGATCGCGGCGAGGGCGTTGAGCGCACAGACCCGGGCGGCCGCGGTCGCCTCGTCCGGACGAACGACACCCTCGGCACCCTCGTGCACCTTGCCGCGCGCCGACAGCTCGCCGGCGACCATGGGCAACTGACCCGAGGTGTAGACGAGGTCGCCGGTGCGCACGGCCGGTGTGTAGCTGGCCACCGGCGGCACCACGGACGGGAGCTCGATGCCCAGCTCGGCGAGACGATCGGTCCACGTGGTCGCCATGTTCAGCCCTTCGGTCGCTTCAGGTACGCGACGTGCTGCTCGCCCGTCGGACCGGGCAGAACCGAAACCAGTTCCCAGCCATCGGCACCCCACTGATCGAGGATCTGCTTCGTGGCGTGCGTCAGCAGCGGCACCGTCACGTATTCCCACGCGGTCACTTCACTCATGGACTCACCCTATCTGGCGACGGTCAATGGATAAGGTGTTGCGGTGGCCAATGAACAGGGCTCGCGATCCGGGTCGGGTGAGTCGCTCGAATCCGGCGTGACAGACGACGCCTCCGGCAACGGCGTGACAGACCGCTCTTCCGTCGCGGGAGAGAACGAGTGGCCGCAGGCCGCTGCCCGCGCCCGCCTGCATTTCGTGTCGGGCAAGGGCGGTACGGGCAAGACCACCGTGGCCGCGGCGCTGGCGCTCGCGCTCGCCGCCGACGGCAAGAAGGTGCTCCTCGTCGAGACCGAGGGGCGACAAGGCATCGCGCAGGTCTTCGACATCGCCCCGTTGCCGCCGACCGACACCCGCATCGCGACCGCCGAAGGCGGCGGCGAGGTGTCCGCGCTGGCCATCGACATCGAGCACGCCCTGCTCGAGTACCTCGACATGTTCTACAACCTCGGCTTCGCGGGCCGTGCGATGAAGCGGATCGGCGCCATCGACTTCGTCACGACCGTCGCTCCCGGGCTTCGTGACGTGCTGCTCACCGGCAAGATCAAAGAGCGGATCATCCACACCGACAAGCAGGGCAACCGCGTGTACGACGCGGTGGTCGTGGACGCACCGCCGACCGGCCGGATCGGGAACTTCCTCGACGTCACGCAGGCGATGGCCGACCTGGCCAAGACCGGCCCGATCCGCAACCAGAGCGAGGGCGTCGTCCGGCTCCTGCACTCGGAGGAGACGATCATCCACCTCGTGACGCTCCTCGAGGCGATGCCCATCCAGGAGACCATCGAGGCCATCGACGAGCTGCGGGGCAAGAACCTCAATCTGGGCAGCCTCGTCATCAACCGCGTGAGCGCCCCGCACCTACCCGCCGAGGTGATCGACGAGATCGCCGAGGGCCGGATCGACGCGGGGCGAGTCGAGGACAGCCTGACCGCTGCCGGGCTCAAGCTCACGGACGGGGATCTGGCCGGCCTGCTCACCGAGACCATCGAGCACGCGACCCGGCTGCAGGCACAGCAGATCGCGAAGGCCCAGCTCGACGAGGTGGAACTACCGACGCTCGAACTGCCGTCCCTCGGGGACGGTGTCGACCTGGGTTCCATCTACGAGCTGGCCAACCTCCTCCAGAAAGCGGGTGCATGATGCCACTCGACCTCAAGATGGGCTCGGTGCTCACCGACCCGTCGACCCGCGTCGTGATCTGTTGCGGCGCCGGTGGAGTCGGTAAGACGACCACCGCGGCGGCGATGGCGATGTACGCCGCGGAGCAGGGCCGGACCGTGGCCGTGCTGACCATCGATCCGGCCAAACGCCTGGCCCAGTCCCTGGGGATGTCCGAACTCACCAACGATCCGCAGCCGGTCGCGATCGACGGCACGGGCACGCTCGACGCCATGATGCTCGACATGCGACGCACCTTCGACGAGATGGTGCTCGAGTACTCCTCGCCCGAGCGGGCCGAGGCGATCATGGAGAACGCCTTCTACCAGACCGTGGCCTCGTCGTTCTCCGGCACGCAGGAGTACATGGCGATGGAGAAGCTCGGCAAACTGCTCGAGCAGGACCACTGGGACCTGATCGTCGTCGACACCCCGCCGTCGCGAAATGCGCTCGACTTCCTCGATGCCCCGCAGCGGCTGGGTTCGTTCCTCTCCGGCCGCCTCATGAAGGTGCTGGTCGGCGGCGGCCGCGGGGTGGGCCGCATGGTCACCGGCGCGATGAGCCTGGCCATGCGCGGCGTGGCGACGATCATCGGCGGCGACATGCTCCGCGACGTCGCGATGTTCGTGCAGTCACTGGACTCGATGTTCGGCGGGTTCCAGGACCGTGCCGCGAAGACCTATGCCCTGCTCAAACAGCCGGGCACCCAGTTCGCCGTGGTCGCGGCGGCCGAGGCCGACGCGCTGCGTGAGGCCGCGTTCTTCGTCGACCGGCTGTCGGAGGAGTCGATGCCGCTGGCCGGGCTGATCCTCAACCGGACCCATCCGAACCTGACGTCGATCCACGAAGAGGCCGCGCTGGTCGCCCTCGAGTCGGTCACCGACGACCTCGCCCGGGGCGTCCTCGAGATCCACGCCGATCGGGCGGCCACCGGCAAGCGCGAACTCCATCTGCTGCAACGGTTCACGGCCTCGCATCCGCGGGTACCGATCGTCGGGGTGCCGGCGTTGCCGTTCGAGGTGGCGGACGTGACCGCACTGCGCGCGGTGGCCGAGCAGATCACCGGCCGGGGCTGACCTCGCGCTCAGCTGCTCGATGGATAAAGGGTTTCAGACCGCGTCGCGGTGGCGCCGGCGCTGCGCGGCGAAGAACGCCGACCAGGACGTGACCTCCGGATGCTGGCGGAGGAGGGCGCGGCGCTGACGTTCGGTCAGTCCGCCCCAGACGCCGAACTCGACACGGTTGTCGAGGGCGTCGGCACCGCATTCGAGCTGCACGGGGCAGTGGCGGCAGATCGTGGCGGCCTTGCGCTGGGCAGCGCCTCGCACGAACAGATCGTCGGGGTCTCCCCCTCTACAACGCGCCTGAGCAACCCACGCCAAGCGATCCTCTTCGTTGGAAACTGCCGCTGTCGCCATCCGCCACCCCTACCTGTCGTATCTGCGTAGCTGCGAGAACGTCTCTCCCTCGCTGCTCAAGCCACATTTGCAGCGAACTGTTAAGTGAGTCACATTCTGCACTCAATCTAGGGATCTGTGCTGGGGGGCGCAACCCCTGGAAGCAACAAAGTGGGACAACCGTGCAAACTCATCCGTTCGGACGGTCCGCACTCGGCCCTCCCCCAGCGGAAGCGGCCGGTCGCGCCGAGTCCCCGGCGGCCGGTCCACCGCCGCCCTCCACCGACGCCGCGGGCGAGGCAGGGCGATGTTCAGAGGGAACGCACGTATCCTGTCGGGGTGATGTCGAAGAAACTGTGGTCGCTGGCGTGGGCGAGCCTGCTGGCCGGAGTTCTCGTCGCAGGTCTGCTCTACCCGGTGGCCAGCGGAATCGGCGTCGTCTCCAACCGAGCGGCGGCCGCAGTCGAGAACGTGTCCTCTGAACTACTCAACGGCACGTTGCCAGAGGTCACCACGATGACCGACGTCGACGGAAAGCCGATCGCGGTGCTGTTCGACCAGTACCGCTACCAGGTGGGCTACAACGACATCTCTCCCGACATGATCCGGGCGATCATCTCGGTCGAGGACCGGCGGTTCCTGGAACACGACGGCGTCGACTGGAAGGGCACCATCCGTGCCGCTCTGAAGAACTCGTCGTCGGGCGAGGTCCAGCAGGGTGCGTCGACGCTCGACCAGCAGTACATCAAGAACTACCAGCTCCTCGTGCTCGCCCGGACCGAGGCCGATCGCCAGGCCGCGGTGGAGACCACCCCCGCGCGCAAGCTCCGCGAGGTGCGCATGGCGCTCACCCTGGAACAGACCCTGATCGATCAGGCCAAGCGCGACAAGGGACTCGACGACGCCGCCGCCAAGCAGGAGGCGAAGAAGCAGATCGTCACCCGCTACCTCAACGTCGTGCCCTTCGGCAACAACGCCTACGGCATCGAGGCCGCCGCGCAGACCTACTTCGGCATCCCCGCCAAAGATCTGCGCGTCGAGCAGGCCGCCCTGCTCGCCGGCATGGTCCAGTCCAGCTCCGCACTGAACCCGTACTCCAACCCGGAGGCCTCCCTCGCCCGCCGGAACGTCGTGCTGGACACGATGATCGAGAACTTCCCGGAACGCCGCGACGAACTCGTCGCGGCCAAGGAGAAGCCGCTCGGCGTGCTCCCGCGCCCGCAGACCCCGACGCAGGGATGCATCGCGGCGGACAACAACGGCTTCTTCTGTGACTACGCGCTGCAGTTCCTGGCCGAGAACGGCATGTCCCGCAACTCGGTCCTGCGCGGCGGCTACATCATCCAGACCACGCTCGACCCCGAGGTCCAGCGCTCCACCGTGCGGGCGGTGAAGGCTCAGGCGAGCCCGACCGCCGACGGTGTCGCCGACGTGATGAGCACCCTCCGGCCCGGCAAGAAGTCGCACGACGTGCTGTCGATGGCGTCGAGCCGCGACTACGGGCTCGACCTCAATCGCGGCGAGACGATGCAACCACAGCCGTTCTCCATGGTCGGTGACGGCGCCGGCTCGGTGTTCAAGATCTTCACCGTCGCCGCCGCGATGGAAAAGGGCCTCGGCGCGGGGTCCAACATCCCCGTCCCCGGGTCCATCGCCGTCGAGGGCATGGGTAACAGCGGCGGAACCAACGGGTGCCCCGCCAACGCCTACTGCGTCAAGAACGACGGCCGCTATCCGGCCTCGATGTCGGTGACGAACGCCCTGGCACAGTCACCGAACACCGCGTTCGTGAAGCTGCTGCAACAGGTCGGCGTCAAGCCGGCGGTCGACATGGCGGTCCGCCTAGGCCTGCGTTCGTACACCATCCCCGGTTCGTCGGGGTATGGCGAGAAGAGCATGGCGCAGTACGTCAAGGACGGGAACTTCGGCTCCTTCACCCTCGGCCCCCTGCCGCTCAACGGCCTCGAGCTCGCGAATGTCGCAGCCACCCTCGCGTCGGGCGGTACATGGTGCCCGCCCAACCCGATCAAGTCCATCAGCCGGATCAATCGAGACCAGTACGGCAACCCGGTGATGGGGCCCGACGGGCAGCGCGCCCTGACGGCCGTCCCGTTCACGCCGCCGCCGTGCGAGCAGGTCGTGGACGAGGGTCTGGCGCACACCCTCGCCAACGCGATGAGCAAGGACGACGTGGGCGCCGGCACCGCTGCCGGTGCGGCCGGATCCGCGGGCTGGACGCTGCCGATGGCGGGCAAGACCGGCACCACCGAAGCGCACCGCTCCTCGGCGTTCGTGGGCTTCACCAACCAGATCGCCGGCGCCGCATACGTCTACAGCGACGGCCCGAACCCGCAGGGCGTGTGCAGCAGCCCGCTGCGCTCCTGCTACGACGGCGACCTCTACGGCGGCATGGAACCGGCCCGCACCTGGTTCCAGGCCGTCAGACCGGTGGCGACGAAGTTCGGTCCCGTCAACCTGCCCCCGATCGACCGTGAGTACTGGAACGGCAGCGACCGCGGTCGCATCCCGCAGGTCAGCGGCCTGCCTGCGAGCGAGGCGACGTCCCGTCTGCAGGGCGCCGGATTCAAGGTCAGCGAACTCGAGGTCGACAGCGGGCGTCCGCAGGGCACCGTGGTCTTCACCGCTCCGTCCGACTCGGCCATGCCCGGCAGCACCGTGACCATCTATGTCAGCAACGGCCGCCGCGCCGGTGGTGACGAGGGCGGTCCCACCGAGACCACGGTCGTGGTGCCCGGCGTCGGACCGGTGGTGATCCAGCTACCCGGCTGACCGCGATCGGTGAATCGACGCACCCGTCCGCGCCGCTGGAGAAACCGGGACGGAACCGTCGCACGGGATGCGTATTCTGGGGTGATGCAGCACTCCGAACTCGACTTCGCACGCCTCGGCATCCCCCGCCTCGGTACGTCCGGTTCCGGGGTACCCGCCCGCGCTCTGGCCGGCGTGGCGGGGCTCGCCGCGGCCGGGCTGTTCTACTCGACGGTGATCGAGCGCAACGCATTCGCGCTGCGTCACACGACGCTGTCGGTACTCGAACCCGGCGCCACGCCGCTGCGGGTCCTGCACATAAGCGACCTGCACATGATGCCCGGCCAGCGTCTCAAGCAGGCATGGATCGCCGAGCTCGAGGCGCTCGAACCCGACCTCGTCGTCAACACCGGCGACAACCTCGCACACCCGCAGGCCGTGCCGTCGGTGATCCAGGCGCTCGGCGGGCTGCTGTCGCGGCCCGGTTTCTTCGTGTTCGGGTCCAACGACTACTTCGGTCCCAAACCCAAGAATCCGCTCAAGTACTTCAAGAAGAACCATCAGCGCACCCAGGGCGAACCCCTGCCGTGGCAGGACCTGCGGGCGGCGTTCACCGAGCGCGGGTGGCTCGACGCGACACACACGGTCCGCGAGCTGGAGGTCAGCGGGGTGCGGGTCGTCGCGGCCGGCGTCGACGATCCCCACATCGAACGGGACCGGTACGAGACGGTCGCCGGCCGGCCGAATCCGCTGGCTCACCTGCGGCTCGGGCTCACCCATTCACCCGAACCGCGTGTCCTCGACCGGTTCGCCGCCGACGGCTACGACCTGGTCATGGCGGGCCACACGCACGGCGGGCAGCTCTGTCTGCCGTTCTTCGGCGCGCTGGTGACGAACTGTCAGCTCGATCGGTCCCGGGTCAAGGGCCCGTCGAACTGGGGGTCGTCGATGAAGCTGCACGTGAGTGCAGGCCTGGGCACGTCGCCGTATGCCCCCGCGCGTTTCTGTTGCCGCCCGGAGGCCAGCCTGCTCACCCTCACCCCGGTGTCGCACGGTGACGCCGACTACGACGCCGACCAGTCGCTTCCGCAGCTGGCCCGGGAGACCATGTGAGCGCTGACCTTCATCCCCGTGTGAAGGTCCTCGCTTTCGACACGTTCGGGACGGTCACCGACTGGTTCACCGGCATCTCCGGTGCCGTCCGGGCGATCGTCCCGGGTGTCGACTCCGCGGCATTCGCCAAGGAGTGGCGACGCCGGTATTCGCCGATCCTGGCCCGGGTCGAGGCCGGCGAACTACCGTGGCGGCGCCTCGATGATCTGCAGACCGAGACGCTGCACGACGTCGCCGCGCTGTACGGGGTCTCGCTCGACGACGCGCAGGCACGCTCTCTCGTCCGCGCCTGGCGGACGATCCCCGGCTGGCCCGACGCCGCCGAGGGCCTCCGGCACCTGAAACGCGACCACATCATCTGCGCACTGAGCAACGGCACCGTCGCGCTGCTCACCGACATGGCCCGCCACAACGGATTCCCCTGGGACGTCATCGGCGGCTCCGACCTCTGGCGGCACTACAAACCGGCGCGCGAGACCTATTGCGGGCTGGCCGATCTGCTCGAGGCCGAGCCCGCCGAGGTGATGATGGTGGCGACCCACCAGAGCGATCTCGACGCCGCGCGGTCCTTCGGGCTGCGGACGGCGTTCATCGAGCGACCGGACGAGTGGGGCGGGGACGAGAAAGACGATTCCGGTTCGCCGGACAACGACTTCCACGCGACGGATCTGCTCGATCTCGCGCGGCAGCTGAGCGGCTCCGAGAGCGCACCTCTCGGATGACACTCGACGACCTGCTGCGCTGGGAGGACTCCGGGGCGTCGTGGCGGGTGGTCCACCACGGACCGGACGGGGTCACGGTGGGTCTGCTGCGATGCGACGGCGGCGAGGAGGTCGACCGCATCCTCACCGACGACCCGATCATCCTGGCCCACATCGGCGGTCGGCTCTCGTCGGACGAGGACCTCGACTGACCTGCAGAAACGAGGAAGCCCTGACCGGATTTCTCCAGGCCAGGGCCTCTACTGCTTCCCAACCAAAGCGTCGGGGTGGCGGGATTCGAACCCACGACCTCTTCGTCCCGAACGAAGCGCGCTACCAAGCTGCGCCACACCCCGTGTGTAGCCTGCGATAGCTTATACCCCACTTCGGGCGAGTACTAAATCGCCTGGTCAAAGATGTGCCCGGTGTGGCTCAAACACTGTGCGTAAGTGTGTCGCACACCTCATTCTTGTTGTGGTCCATCCGTACCAGAGCCGCCGCGCCGTCGGTCGGGACCAGGAGTCGGCGTACCACCACTGAAAGGACACGCCAAACCATGAGCGCTTCCCCTGACCAGCAGGCCAGCTCGTCTGCCAAACAAGGCTTCGCTTTCGGGATCGCGATCGTGGCCGCCGCGCTGCTGTTCGTAGCCGGTCTGGTCTCGATCTTCCAGGGCATCTCCGCGATCGCGAACGACGATCTGTTCGTGGCCAGTCCCAACTACATCTTCGAGTTCGACCTCACCACGTGGGGCTGGATTCACCTGATCCTGGGCATCGTCGGCATTCTCGTCGCCGGTGGTCTCGCCGTGGGCGCTGACTGGGCGCGCATCTCCGCGATCATCATCGCGTCGTTGTCGATCATCGCGCAGTTCCTGTGGCTGCCCTACTACCCGGCGTGGGCGATCCTGATCATCGTCCTGGATCTGATCGTGATCTGGGCCATCTCCACGTGGAACCCCACCAACGAGTACAACCTGTGACCGACCGGCTCTGAGTCGGTGACAAAAAGTCGCTGAGACGAGGCCTGCGGGGGACCGACCAATCCACGACGCGCATCGGGTCCGAATCGTCTGATGACGCTGCTCCACCGAGGGAGCGGCGCGAACGACGTATCGCACGAAAGGAACACCATGCGCATCACCCGGTCCCTTGCAGCCCTTGTCGCCGGCGTACTCCTCAGCGTCGGCTTCGCCGCTGGGACGGGGCCGGCCCAGGCCGCGCCGCTGGCCCCGGTGGCGAAGGTCGAGGTGGACCGCTACCTCGGAACATGGTGGCAACTGGCGACCGTGCCGTCGTTCTTCGGCGTCACCTGCGCCCGGGACACCAGCGCCACCTACACCTACATCGACGCCAAGACCATCGGCGTCGACAACAAGTGCACCGGCCCGACCGGCATGCGAGGTGGCGTCGTCGGACGCGCGACCGTCGTCGACCCCCAGACGAATGCCCAACTGAGCGTTCGTTTCCCGCAGACCCCGGGGAGCATCAACCCCGGCAGCGCACCCAACTACATCGTCGCCTACCTCGAAGACGGTGCGGACCCCACCGGGCCCTATCAGTACGCGATCGTCGGTGACCCCAGCCGCGGATCGGGATTCCTGCTCTCGCGCGACAAGGTGGTGCCCAACTCGGAATTGCGTCGCCTGACCACAGAGATCGAGAAGGTCGGGTACAACCCGTGCACCTTCCTCGTGTCCCCGACCACCGGCGGGCGCAGCGACTACTCGCCCTTGTGCACGGTGTGACGGCCACCGTCAGACGATGACCAGGTTCCGGCGCAGGCATGAAAATGCTTGCGCCGGAGTCGTTTCAGCTCGCCTCGGCGTCCGGTCCCGAGACCGGTGCCATGCGGCGGAATTCGTCGGGGGTGCACCCGAACTTCGACCGGAAGCGATTGCGCATCGTGGCCGTCGAGGCGAATCCCGATGCGTGCGCGATGGCCTCGAGTTTCAGGTTGCCCGGACCCAGGAGCAACCCCTGCGCCCATTCCAGGCGGCGGTCGGCGATCATCTCGGCGAGCGAGGTGGTGCCGCCGGCGAGTACCCGGTAGAGGTGACGGCGACTCACGTGCAGGTGCCGGGCGACGATCTCGACACTGAAGTCAGGATCACGGAAATTGCGCTCGATGAGGTCGGTGACCGCGGCACGCAAGTACCGCTCACTCGTCCGCATGTCCGACCGTTGAGCACCCGAATTCGATTCCGGCACAACACGTATCGACTGCATGTCCCGACCATTGAGGATTGCGGTCACTGGGTTCCTTCCACACGAGAGCCTGCTCCCACCCGATACCGAGTTTATCGACGCGCACCCTCCTGGTCTTGGGCCTTTGGTCCCACTTTCAAGGATTCTGGTCCCGGGATCGTGCTGCGCGACGACGATTTCCGTGCCACGCGACGACGAGAGACCTGGTCGGGCGTCCAACATCAGGGCCCGGCCGGAACACTCGTCGTAGGGTGTTATCTGTGACCACCGACGACGCCGCAGCCGCTCGACGGACCGAGCTCCGCACGGCCGCGATCAGGGTCGCCGACGAGGTCTTGTTCCCGGCGGCCGGTGAGACCGACCGCACCGGCTCGGTGCCCGACTCCCATTGGCAGGTACTGGCCGACGCCGGTCTGTACGGCATCGCCGCACCGGTCGAGGCCGGCGGGCAGGGACTCGAGTTCGGCGAGGTCACCGAGATCCTGGAGGTGCTGACCAGCGGTTGCCTCGCCACCGCCTTCACCTGGATTCAGCATCACGGCGTCGTGCTCTCGCTGTCCCGGACCCCGAACACCGACCTGCGCGCGGAACTGCTCGATGCGACAGTGACCGGGCGGCTGCGCGCGGGAGTCGCCTATGCCGGGGTCGTGCCCACGCCGCCGCGAATGACCGCAACCGCCACCGACGGCGGCTGGATCCTCACCGGCCATGCACCGTTCGTCAGCGGCTGGGGCGTGGTCGACCTCCTGCAGATCTCGGCGCGCGACGCCGCCACCGATGACGTCGTGTCCGCGATCCTGCGCATGCCCGACCTCCTCGACGGCGCGTCGGCCGGTGCGGTCCGGGCCACGCCCGTCGACCTGTCCGCGGCCGCCGCGACCCAGACGGTGTCGCTGCGCGTCGACGGCCTGACCGTCCCCTCCGATCGCGTCGTCACCCGCCTGGGTCTCGAGGAGTTCTCCGCGACCCAGAACGTCGGCGTCCGGCTCAACGGCACGCTCCCGTTCGGCCTCGTGCGCCGCTGCACCGCGCTGCTCGATGTCGGCGGCCACAGTCGGGAGGCGCGGGCCCTCCGTGAGCGTGCCGACATCGTCCGGACCGCACTCGACGCGGGGATGGCGGATGCCACCGCGCTGCTGGCAGCCCGGGCCGACGCCGCCCGCCTGGCACTCGACGCGGCCGCCGCGCTCGTGGCAGCCACCGGGGGCGCGCACTCGTGCGCGGGTCCGACCCCGAACGCCTCTTCCGCGAAGCCGCGTTCGTCCTGGTCGCCGCCAGCCGGCCGGAGCTGAAAACTGCTCTGGCGCAGCGATTCAGCGGCCTCTGAGGCGTACGCTGAGTGTTACCTGCGGGCCGCCGCCCCGCGGGCGCCGAAGTCGCGTAGGAAGATGGCCTCGGCCAGCGCGATCCGTTCGATCTCCGACGGATCGACGCTCTCGTTGGGCGCGTGGATCAGACACCGCGGTTCCTCGACACCGAACAGCATGATCTCGGCCTCGGGGAACAGCGACTTTAGGACGTTGCACAACGGGATCGACCCGCCCTGTCCCTGGATGAGGACCTCACTGCCGTAGGCGGTCGACAGCGCGTCGGTCAAGGTGTCGTACGCGGGGCCGTCGGTGGAACCGACGAAGGGCGACCCCACGGCCTCACGCTCGAAGGACACTCGCGCGTTCCAGGGCGTGACGCCGCGAAGGTGTGCGATGAGCGCGTCCTGCGCATGCACGGGGTCCATCCCCGGCGGCACCCGGAGGTTGATCCGCGCCCGCGCCCGCGGCTGCACCGCCGCCGATGAGCCGACCACCGGCGGGCAGTCGATGCCGAGCACCGTGGCGGCCGGGCGGGCCCACACCATGTCCGAGACCGATCCCGAACCGACCAGTCCGACCCCGTCGAGAACCGTTGCATCGCTGCGGAACCGATCGGGCGGATAGGACACGCCGCGCCATCGGGCGTCGGCGTCGAGTCCGCTGACGGTGGTGTTGCCGTGCTCGTCACGCAGGGTGGCGAGCATCGAGATGAGGGCCGCGAGTGCGTCCGGGGCGGCACCGCCGAACATCCCGGAGTGCATGGCCGACTCGAGGGTCTCCACCGACACCACGATGTTCGCGATGCCGCGCAGCGTGGTCGTCAGGCTCGGCTTCCCGACGGCGAAGTTGCCGGAGTCCGCGATCAGGATCGCGTCGGCGCGAAGCAGTTCCGGGTTCCGGACCGCAAAGTCCTCGAGGCCACCGGTCCCCTGCTCCTCCGACCCCTCGCCGATGATCTTCACGGTCACCCCGGCGCGGCCGGCGAGTGCCCGCAGCGCGGTGAGGTGTACGACGATGTTGCCCTTGCAGTCCGCCGCTCCGCGGCCGTACCAGCGCCCGTCACGGTCGGTCAATTCCCAGACGGGAGAGTCCCATTCGTCATCACCGAGGGGTGGCTGCACGTCGTGGTGAAAGTACAGCAGGACGGTCGGCGCACCCTCCGGGCCGGGAATGGACCCGGTGATCGCCTTGCTGCCGTCGCTGGTCACGTGTGCGGTGACGTCCTCGACACCGACGGCATGGAACGCTTCCAGCAGCCAGTCGACCATCCCGTCGCACTCCTCGACCGGGAACTGGTCGGGATCGTGTACCGAACGGAACCCGACCATCTCCGCGAGATCCGATCTCGCCTGCGGCATCAGCTCGGCCACCCGCTCCCGCAGTGCTGTCTCGGTCTCTCGCGCAGTCGATTCCACCGGCGATCTCCCCTCTGTCGTCGAATCCGGCGGTTGCGGCCGGCTCAGCTCTTTCCCTCTGCCGCCAGGTCGTACACCTCGAGCTCACCCCGGCCGATGGCTTCCATCATCCTCGAATGATCGGAGTCGTTGAGATCCGCGTAACCGATCGAGAACTCCGCGATGGCGTCGCTGAAACCCCTCGCCGTCTCCAGGTACTGGGCGATCTGCGAGCGACTCGCGGTGCGCGCATGGGCCTGACCGAGGACCAGTCCGCACAACTGCGCGTACAACTTCATCCCGTCCGGGCTCAGGGCCTCGACGACGACCGAGCCCTTGCCGTCACGAAGCTGGCGCACGTAGAAGTCGCGTCGCTCGCCGTTCTCGTCGGTCCCTGTCGACCAGCCGAGGAACAGGTCGCTGGTCGCCTGGAGCAGCCGCTGACCCTCGACCACCCGCTGCCCCTGATTGTCGAACCCCGACGCGGGCACATGGTCGGCGAGAACCGACCGCTGCGCCTCCTTCACCTGGAGGAACAGCGGGTCACCCATCTCCTTGCCGGTGAGCAGGATGATCCACGCCCGCGTCCCGACGCTGCCGACGCCCACCACCTTGAACGCGATGTCGACGATCTCGAACTGGTCGAGGAGGGCCTGCACGTGCAGCGGCACGGTGTCGCGGTAGGCGTCGATCCGCTCCCGGACCCTCTCGGCGACGATGTCGGCGGTCTCGGCCGGAAACCGTTCGTGAAGCGGCACCAGCAGCGGCGGTTCGCTGCGGATGTGCGCGGACCCGTCGGCATCGACCACGCAGAGCTTCGCGAGGGCCTGAGCACTGTCACGATGCCGGGCCTTCTTGAGCGCCTTCTGCGTGCGCTCGCTCATCGACGTGTCCAGCTTCGGTCCGAAGTCCGTCAGAAAGGCGTCGGCGTCGATCCCGGCGTACCAGTTCTCGAGCGTCGTCTGGGTGGCGCTGCGAGCGATGGCCCGCCGATACGCCTTGGCGACGGTCTTGGCGACCTTGCGGTTGGTCGCGTCGTCGAAACCGTTGTTGCGTCCGGCGATCGTGAAGCTCGCCGCGAGACGTTTCACGTCCCACTCGAACGGACCGACATGGGTCTCGTCGAAGTCGTTGAGATCGAACACCATCCGACGTTCGGGGCTGAAGAACAGACCGAGATTGCTGAGGTGCGCGTCGCCGCACAGTTGCGTGATGATCCCGGTGTTCGGGGTTCGCGACAGATCGTCGGACATCACGGCTGCCGCACCGCGATAGAAGGTGAACGGGGTGGCCGACATCCGCGCGTGCCGCACCGGGATGAGGTCGGCGACACGGTTCTGCGCCTGTGCCGCGAGGATCTTCAACGGGTCGGCCCGCTCGGTCGGCGTGGGGCACGCGGCGAGTTCGGCAGCGGCGGGCAGCGTGGACAAGGGTGTCGCCACGGGGTGCTCCTTCATATCGGTGCGGCCCCGCCACCGGCGGAGTAGCAGTTCTCCGGGTCCCGACCGGGGCCCGCGGGAGAACTGCCGCGAACGACGTCCGTCCGGTCCGGGCCGCCCGGTGACGTCACAGAGTCACTGGTACGACACGAACCACGGTGACGGGCGCACCGCCAGCGTGGTCGCGGGCGAGAACGTCGGCTTGTCCTCCGTGTAGAAATTCTTCCAGCCCATCCACATCCCCGCCGGGAGATCGGTGACCAATCTGCGCCACGTTTCCATCTTCACGTCCGGTGTGCCGTGTCCATCGGCGTGCAGGACCACCTGCAGTTCTTCGCGACCGGTGACGATCGCCGGCCGGTCGTCGAGCATCCCGGCGTCGAACTGGTGCAGGACGAACAGTTTCTGCGGCAGGTGCCGGCTTCGGACGAGTCCGGCGAGCCATTCCGAGGTCCGGTTGACCTCCTCGGCGCCGACCGAACCGATCTGCGTGAGGTGGACCTGATCGGGTTCGAGTCGCCACTCGGGGTCCAGCGCCAGCCCGACGTGGGGTTGCGCCAGCAGGTCGGCGTAGCGACGCGCCTGCGTCAGGAAATCCATCCGCCCGGGCTGCAGATCGAGGGTGACGTAGACCCCGGCGCGGCCGGCGGCCTCGACCCACGGCCGGAGGGTCTCCGGATCGATCATGTTCGTGTACGTCGACCCCGGGCCCGGCTCGGCCGATGCGACGGAGGCGATGATCTCGAATGCCGGGATCACCGGTTCGGCACTCACCCGCTGGTAGTCGGCGGCGAGGCGGCGCACCCGGTCGATCGACGCCGCGATGCCCTGTCGTCCGAGCGGACCGAGCGCGGGCGCGCCCGGCGATCCGTACAGCGCGACCATCCGCCTGCCCGGGAAGACGATCTGCCCGCCGCCGGGCAGTTGCGGTGTGCCGCGGGCTTGTTCGGCGCGCCGGGCGAACTCGTCGGCCGAGCCGAACCCGGGTCCGACCGCCCGCACGGCGGTCCGTTCGGTCGCCGCCGCCTCGATCGTGGCCACCGATTCGGCGGTCGCCCGCGGATCCGGTACGGGCACCTCGACGACCCGGGCCGCCGACCGTGCCGTCATGATCGCGTCGGCTGGGGCGTCGCGGGTCAGCATCACCAGCGGGGCGGGCCCCGACCTCGGAGCGTTTCCGCGTAGGTCGTCGAGATCCGCGGCGGAGCGCGAGTCCGACACGCCCTCGACCCGGCCGAGACGGACCTGGGTGTTCACCCCGAGCCGTCGGAGCTCGTCACCGACGCTCGACGCCGTCTGCGACGTCACGGCCAGCACCGGCACGTGCCTGTCCTGCGCGACGCGCGCCGCAGCGGTCCGGATGGCGGCGTCGTCGAGGGCATCGCGACCCAGCAGGATCGCCTCGTCGGAGCGGGCATACAGCTCGCGACTGAGCAGGACCGCCTCCGGTGCATGACCGGACAGCACGTCGACACCCGGAGCCGGGCTCGTGTACGCGCCGCTCCCCGAGGGCCCGATCCCATGGGCACCGACACCCGTTGCCGAGGCACTCACGACGAGGCCCACGACCGCGCACAGGATCGACGTCCAGATCATCCGAGCCCTCACCCGCACATCCCTCCCGTTCGTCATCGAACCTCTCGCGCCGGCGGCGCCGGGCTCTTCCCGGTCGGCTCCGTTCCGGCACAGACGGTCGCCCAACCTAGCAGCGCCCGCACCCCGGGCCCGACCGTCGGCGGGGGCAAGGCCGTGACCGGCCACGACGAGGGCACCCTGTGACCCGCTTCACGACTGCAACAGGTTCTAGTTGTAGCGTGAACGCCGTGGACTACTGGGGTGTGATGGTCGGGTTGGGACTCTTGGCTACGGCGTTCGGCGTCGTCGGGTTCGTGCGATACCGGGAACGGGAATCGACGACCCTGCAACGCCAGACCCAGCTGGCCCGGGAACTGCGCGACCTCGCGGGCGACGACGAGGTACGGCTGGCCGCGGTCGACGAGTTCTCGCTGACCATCTACCAACGGCTCTTCTACGCCTCGGTGGTCGCACCGTGGATTCGCAGTGCCGCGTGGGCGCTGCTCGGCGCGGTGCTCGCCGGAGCCGGGGCGTTGGCGGTGGGTCCGCTCGACGGCGCCTTCGCGACCGTCGTGCATGTCGCGGCCATCGTGGCCACCGGGATGTTCGCCGTGGCGACCCTGGTGTACACGGGAATCGCGCTGTACCACTCGGCGACCACCCCGAGGGTGTCCTTCAGCGACTCCTACGCCACCGAGGACACCGATCCGGACCCGGACGGTCCGGCGTCGGAGGTGCCGGACCCCGACGCAGGGGTCTCCGCGCGGTCCGTCGACTGACCGAGCCATCCGAGACACAACGAACCCCCGCCGGGCCGGAGCTCGGCGGGGGTTCGTTGCTGTGAGAGGGTCAGGCGTTCTCGCTAGGCGATCTGCGCCTGCCACATCCAGTGCAGTTGTTCGAGTTTCGAGGCGAACGAGATCAGCAGATCCTGGGTGACCGGATCGGCCTGCTCGGTGACCCCGATTCGTTCGCGGAGACCGACGACCACTGCCTTCAGATTGGCGACGATCGCCTCGACGACGTCGCTGTCCTTGGTCCATCCCTCACCGAATCCCTTGGTGTGGGCGGTCTTCGCGACGGTCTCGGCGCGACCGTCGGGGCTCACGCCGATCGCGGTGGCCCGTTCGGCGGCCGCGTCGGTGAACTCCCTGGACACGGTGACCAGTTCATCCAGGTCGAGATGCACGGAGCGGAACTGCTTGCCGACCACGTTCCAGTGCGCCTGCTTCGCGATGAGCGACAGGTCGATGAGGTCGACGAGAGTGTCCTGCAGCGCCTTTCCGGCGACGGACTGCTGCTCGTCGGTGAGTGTGCTCGTGATCGGGGTGGTGGTGGTCATGATCAAGAACTCCCTTCTTGTCATAGCTGCGTGCAGTCGTGATCCGACTGCCGCTGTGCGGCAAGGGCTGCGGTGCGATCACACGTGAGCGGTGACCGCGGAACCGGTGTAGCCCCTGATCGCCTGTTCCAACCGACCCCGTCCGCGGAACATTCCGGCGACACCGTCGCCCGCGGGGTGATGATCACGACACCGGCGTGCGACGTCGGCACGCCACTAGCGTCCGCGCATCGCCCGTGTGGGTTTCATCCGGGTCGACTCCGGCAACCACTGGTTGACCGGGCGCCGGAGGGTGCAGAGGGCAGCGACGACCAGGAGGCCGAACTGGACGTAGCTGAGGACGACCATGCTCGACGACACGTCGGGGTACCGGAACAGAAGGTCGACGCCGACGGGGATGCACAGCAGATGCACGACGACGGCTGCCAGGAAGAAGTTGCGGAGATGGCGGCTGTGCTGGGTCGCGGCGGCCACCAGACATGCGTACTCGATGGCCAGCACGACGACGATCATCGCCAGCATGAACGGCGGGAAGAATCCGGCGAGTGTGTCGACCTCGCTCTCCGGAGCGGAGTTCGCCGGATCTGCGACCACACCCTCGAGCAGCCGGCCACGCAGATCGTCGGTGATGGTCCCCAGGTTGAAGAAGCCGTAGATCGTCAGCACGAGCCCGATCACGGCAGCGCCCCACCACGCGAGGCGCGCATGCACCGCGAGCGCGTCCGGCGGCGGTCCCGGATCACCCGGCCGTGCCGGGTAGAGCGCAGCCAGGTCCCGATCGCGCGAGGATCGTTCGAGGGCGGCCAGGTCCTCGGCGTCCAGCTCGGCCTGGGTCGGGACACGGTCGGGGTCAGGCCCGGCTGGGTCACGGCCGGCTGGGTCGCCGGACGCATCGCCGGTCGGGTCCTGCGGATCCGTCATGCCCCGATCCTGCCACTCGCCCCGGCGGGCCTCCAGCGTCGACGAGCGTGCGGCACCGTCCGGCCTATTTCCGGAACTCGGTCAGGACGAATTCCATGCCGGGAACGAACGTGCCGAGCATGGGCACGACATGGTTGACGATCGACTTCGTCACGATGGGCGGGGTGGGATCGGTGACGAAGGTGACGTCGGCACCCTGTGCCCGCCAGTCCGCGGCGAGTTGCGCGACCTGGCCGTACGGGATCACGTCGTCGTGCAGTCCGCCTTCGACGAAGACGGGCGCGTTCGGCTTGAGGCGCCCGATCCGCTGGTCCCGGACCACATCCTGCAGACCCGGGGACCGTGCGATGAGGGCCGACAGCGTCTCCCCGGTACGGGTCCACGTCTCGACGCGGCGGAAACCGAACGCCGGGATGATGTCGCCGATGCAGCTGGTCGAGATCTGCTTCAGAGCGGCCTTGCCGGTCGGGTTGGTCTCGCGTCGCACCACGTCGGCGACGTCCGGGTATCGCTCGGTCAATCCGTTGATGGCGAAACCGATCGCCCCGGCGATCGTGGTGCCGTCGATGGCCGGGATGACCTTCTCGAGGTCGGCGGGGGGCGCGCCGGCGTAGGTGGCCCGGACGTTCAGTTCGGGCGCATACGTCTCGGCGAGTTCGGCGGCCGACGCCGCGGCTCCCCCACCCTGCGAGTACCCGGCGAAGCCGACCGGCGCATCGGCGGGCGCACCCGAGACGTCGAGCGCGGCCCGCGCACCGTCGAGCATCGCCTGTCCGGATTCGGCCCGATTGACGTAGGTGTGGACGCCGGGCGTACCCATGCCGACATAGTCGGTGATGAAGACACGGACACCGTGGACGAGCATGTAGTACATCTCCGGCGCGGTGTAGTTCACGCCGATGCTGGGCTTCGTGAGGTCGACCGCCAGCGGCAGACCCATCAGCTTCGACGGAGCGCACTGGTCGCCCTGACCGATCGTCCCCGACCCGACGACCAGCGTCGGTCGCGGACCCTTGCCGCGCCACGGCGCCGTCGGCTCGACGACGGTGCCGGTGACCGGGGTGGGCGTCCCGTCCTGGAGACGCGAGGTGTACATCACCGTGCGGGCCGTCCCCGGCCATTGGCCGGTCATTCCGGGGATCTGGAGCAGCAGCGGACTCGGCTGGCTGCGGATGACCGAACCCGGCTCGGCCGCGAACCGGGCCGGCGGGGTGTAGAAGTTCCCCGCCGCCGCGGCACCGACCGCTGCCGGGATCAATGAGGCCGCGCAGGCCGCCACCAGCGCCCCGGCGATACCGACGATCCGTCTCGAAGTGCTGCGATGAGTCACGATTCTCCCCGACCTCCCGTTCATGGAACTGTAACCTACCGCACAGTAACTTGAGTCAGGTGACTGGTGTCGCCCCGGGGGTGTGCTCGTCTTGCTGCCCAGTTCGACGACGGTGTCGGTGGTCACCCGCGTGGGCACCAACTGGACGTCGCCGACCCCGACCCTCACGCACCGGATCATCAAGAGCGTGCTCGCCTCCTCATGCGCCACCCCGGGTACGGTGACGTCTCCGGGAGGTGCGGCAACCGCGGCACGACAGGCCCGTGCCGCCGTCCCGTCGGCCGCCACGTCCTCGGCTCCCTCCACGCCCTCGACCTCAGCCCCACCGGACCGCGATCCCGATGTGGGACAAGCCGACCCGGACACCACGAGTTCGTCCGCGCCGTCGACGGCCGCGGGATACCGCTGAGTCGGTCAGCGACCTGGCGCGATCTTCAACATCCGCCCGAGCCCGCGCAGAAATCCGCCCCTGAAAGCCACCCTCCACAACCTGCTCGACGACGATATCGGGCTGTTGCGTAAACGGGTCGGCGGGCGGGTTGGGCGTGATGGCCGGTCGCGGAGCGTCCGGTCTCAGGCGGTGGTGGGGGTCAAAGCGGCGGTTCCGATGGCTTTGAACAGGTTGTGGACGAGGGCGTGGAAGCTGAATTCTGCTGTGGCTCTGTCGAGTCCGCGGCTGGTGAAGCGACGGAAGCCGAGGTTGTGTTTAGCGTGGGCGAACGGGGTTTCAGCGATGTGGGCGCGTTGACGGTAGAGCGCATGTCCCTCGGGTGTGGCCAGCCGGTGGGTCATGGCCTGGATCGGGGAGGCTTCTGATGGTGGCGGCCCGTGTGTGGGTGCGTGCTGCGCGGCGTGGGCCACGGCCCGGTGCTTGCCGGTCGCGATGAGCCGGTCTGGTCCGGGTGCGGTGAGGTTGTGTTCGGAGAGGTAGCCGGCATCAGCCAACACGACCCCAATTCCTGGTGAGACCGGCGGTTCGGGGCGGTGGGTGTCGATGAGTGCGGCGGCGGTGACGGCTTTGTCGAGCATGGTGGTGAAGGTGGTGACATCGGCAGGGTTGTTGCCCACGCCGGTCGCGATGATCAGCCCGTCATCGCTGGTCACAGCCTGGCAGTTGAAGCCTTGGAGCCAGCCGCCGCCGCGCAATCCCATCATCCGTGATTGCGGGTCGGTGATGTTACGGCAGGGTTCCCGTGACGGTGCAGCCGCGGTCGCGGTGGTCGGCGGGGTGCAGACCGCAGCGGGCCGAGCCGCTGCCGCGGCGTCACGTTGCTGCTGCCGCTGCTGTGCCCGCTCGAGTGCTCGTTGGGCGCGCCTGACGTAGTAGTTCGTCTCGACCGGCCCGGGTTTGCGGCCTCGCTGACCAGGTCGATAGTGGTCGATCTTTGCTTGGTGGGTCGCGATGGCCCGCGCCAACGATTCGGTCAGCACCTCGACCTCGATCTCGATCGGCAACGATCCCTTGCCTGTGGCGGGCCCGCCCGCAGCGCGGCGTTCCCGCGCCCGCTCGATCTTCTCCTCGCGGGCCTGCTGGGACTTCTCGGCGGCCTGGTCACGTTCGTTCCTACGCTGCGCGGCCACCGCTTCGGCGTTGGTGAGTAGTTCAGTGTGGGCAGCCAGATCAGCCAGCGCCGCGGCGATCCGGGCCTGCCGCGACCCCGGATCGTGCAACCCGCGGGGTAACAGGTCACCGCGGTCATCACCATGAACATCATCGTCGGCGGTGTCAGCGGCTGCGTGTTCGGCCGCGGCGCGCGCAGCCTCACTGGCCAACGCTTCCCGCAAGCCTTGCTCGGTGCGATTGGCGCTGAGCGAGGCGTTCGAGGCGATCTTCACTCCGTCGAGGGCCACCACCCCAAGTCGGCCCATCCCGACCCGCGAGCACAGCATCAACACCTGGGTGAACAGGTCCTCGATCGCGGGTGCGCAGTCCGCGCGGAACCGGGCGATCGTGACGTGATCAGGGACCTCACCACCGCAAATGATGCGGTAGGCGACGTCGCGGTGACACAACCGTTCCAGCTGCCGCGAGGACCGTTGGCCTTGGGCCCACCCCCAGATCAACAAGGTCAACAACATATCCGGGTGATAGGCGGCGCGACCGGCTCCACCGGTCTTGCGTACCGCCCGTATCGCCGCGGTATCCAGCGAGGCGACCGATTCGATGACCAGCCACACCGGATCATCGGCCGGAAGCCATTCCCGCATACTCGGCGGCATCAGAAACTGCTGATCACGCTGCACCGGACGATAACCCTTGGCCACCAACACATCATCGCCGATACCCACCACACACCGCTCCCGACAAGCCGTCGGCTGACACCGGAATTTTGCAACAGCCCGATATATGTCGACGGCCTGGGTCCTGAGGGCGGTTGTCAGGGGCGGATTTCAGGCGCTGCCGCGCACGCTCAGATGACCAGGCCGAGGGCGAGCACCACGATCAGTCCGGACACCGAGAGGACCGTCTCCATCATCGACCAGGTCTTGAAGGTCTGTCCGACGGTCATCCCGAAGTACTCCTTCACCAGCCAGAAACCGGCGTCGTTGACGTGGGACAGGAACACCGAACCGGCGCCGATCGCCAGTACGACCAGTGAGAGCTCTCCCGAACCCATCCCATCGACCAGCCCCAGGATCAACGACGACGCGGTGATGGTCGCAACGGTCGCCGACCCGGTTGCCAGGCGGATCAGTGCCGCGAGGGTCCACGCGAGCAGGAGCACCGAGACGTTCGCGCCGGTCGCCCAGTCCGCCAGCAGTGTGCCGATCCCCGTGTCGACGAGAACCTCTTTGAAGCCGCCGCCCGCGGAGACGATGAGCAGGATTCCCGCGATGGCGGGCAGGGCCGCGCCCGTGCACTTCGAGATCGTCTCGCGGTCCATGCCGGAACCCCGTCCGAGAGTGAACATCGCGACGATGACGGCGATCAGAAGCGCGATGAGCGGCGTGCCGAGGATGTCGAGGACCTTGCGCACGGGCTGATCCTCGTCGGCGATGAATATCTCGGCCAATGCTTTGCCCAGCATCAGCACGACGGGCAGCAGGACGCTGAACATGGTGATCGCGAACGAGGGGCGCTTCGTCGTCGGACCGTCGGCCGGATCGACGTCGAAGGTCGTCGGTGCCTCGACCGTCACCCACCGGCCCGCGAGCACCCCGAACAGGGGCCCGGAGACGATGATGGTCGGAATGGCCACCAGCACACCGAGTCCGAGTGTCGTGCCCAGGTCCGCACCGAGGGCGTCGATCGCCACGAGCGGGCCCGGGTGCGGCGGGACGAAGCCGTGCATCGCCGAGAGACCGGCCAGCGCGGGTATGCCGATCGGGATCAGACCGAGACCCGAGCGCCGGGCCACCAGGTAGATCACCGGCATCAACAGCACGAGACCGATCTCGAAGAACATCGGCAGCCCGATGATGGCGCCGACGAGGGCCATCGCCCACGGCAGCATCCGGGGTGACGCATGACCGACGATCGTGTCGACGATCTCGTCGGCACCGCCCGAATCCGCGAGGAGTTTGGCGAACATGGCGCCGAGTGCGATCAGGATGCCGACACCTGCTGCGGTGGTGCCGAATCCGGCGGTGAACGACTCGAGGACGGTCGGGATGGACTCACCCGCGACGATGCCGACGGTCGCGCCGCCGCCAACCAGCGCGAGGAAGGGGTGGACCTTCGCGATCGTGATCGCGACGACGATGACGGCGATACCGGCCAGCGCCGCGACGATGAGTTGCCAGCCGGGGGCAACGG
This sequence comes from Gordonia sp. G4, assembly GCF_057770005.1. Lineage (NCBI taxonomy): Bacteria > Bacillati > Actinomycetota > Actinomycetes > Mycobacteriales > Gordoniaceae > Gordonia > Gordonia sp. G4. The sequence goes on along the minus strand of NZ_CM173442.1, from coordinate 2,077,129 downwards.
GTTCGGGTAGATCCGCGCCGGCGGCCAGGATCGTGGTGGTCGGCAACATCGTCAGTTCTCCTCGCCGTCAGGGTGCGGGTCGTTCGAGTTGGGATCGTCCGGGAGGGACGCGACCAGCTCGTCGACGATGGCGTCGACGCTCTGGTCCACGTCGACGGTCAGGCCGCGTTCGTCTCCGGTCAGCTGTTCCAGGGTCTCGAACTGCGACGCGAGGAGCGCCGGCGGCATGAAGTGCCCCGGCCGCGATGCCTGGCGTCGAGCGATGACGTCGACCGAGCCGGCCAGATGCGCGAACAGTGTCGTCGGCGCGTGCTCACGAAGACGGTCACGGTAGTGCCGTTTGAGGGCTGAACAGCTCATGACCCCGCCGTCGCCGTGCTCGGCAAGCCACTCGCCGATCGATTCGAGCCAGGGTCGACGATCGTCGTCGTCGAGCGGCTGTCCCGCCGACATCTTGGCGATGTTCGCTGCGGGGTGGAAGTCGTCGGCGTCGGCGAACGGCACTCTCAGGCGCTGTGCCAGCGCGGCTCCGACCGTCGACTTCCCGGACCCCGACACCCCCATGACGACTACGGGCGATCGCATGTTCACTCCTCACGACACTGTGCTGCTGATCACGTAGGCTGCCTCAATGATCATACTTTTGCAAGCCCGGTCGTCATTAAGTACGCAGATTCAGCAAGACCTCGACGAATGAGAAGATGAAACAGTGAGTCAGGGCACACGGAACGCGGGCGAGCGGCACGATGGGATCCTCGCCGCCATCGGTAGACGCATCGTCTCGGGAGCACAGCCGGCCGGGAGCGTACTGACCCTCGAGTCCATCAGCGCCGAACACGGCGTCTCCCGGACGGTGTCACGCGAGGTGATCCGGGTTCTCGAGTCGATGGGGCTCGTCGAGTCCAGACGTCGCGTCGGCATCACCATCCAGCCGCGGGCCCGCTGGAGCGTGTTCGACCCCCGGCTGATCCGGTGGCGCCTCGACGGCGCCGACCGCGCCGAGTTCCTGGCGACTCTGTCAGAGTTGCGGCGAGGCTTCGAACCGGTGGCGGCGGCACTGGCGGCCGAGCGGGCCGACGAACATCATTGCCGCATTCTCGCGGCGGCGGTGTCGGACATGTCGGTACACGGACGCGATGGTGACCTGGAGTCGTACCTGTTGGCCGACAAGGTCTTCCACCGAACACTGCTCGAGGCGAGCGGCAACGAGATGTTCCGCTCACTCACCGGTGTGGTGAACGAGATCCTGGCCGGACGCACCCATCACGGGATGATGCCGGCGACCCCCAACCCGGCCGCCATCGCGCTGCACGACGACGTGGCCAGAGCAATACGCCTCCGCGACCCGGAGGTCGCGGAGGCGTCGATGCGAGCGATCATCACCGAGGCGGCGGCGGCCGTCTCCGAGGAGCCCCCCTGGCCGCCTGAGGTGCGAGCGTAGCGAGCCACCCCTGTGCTGCCTGAGGTGCGAGCGTAGCGAGCCACGAAGGCCACCCGGCTGAGCTCCTCTAGACGAGCAGTTCGGCGATCTGGATCGTGTTGAGGGCGGCACCCTTTCGGAGGTTGTCCCCTGAGACGAACAGCGCGAGGCCGCGCCCCTCGGGAACGCCCGGGTCCTGCCGGATCCGGCCGACCAGCGAGGCATCCCGGCCCGCGGCGGCGAGCGGCGTCGGCACGTCGGTGAGCTCCACACCGGCTGCCGCAGAGAGGATCTCCTGTGCCCGGGCCACGGACAGCGGGTTCGCGAACTCGGCGTTGATCGACAGGGAGTGACCCGTGAAGACCGGCACGCGCACGCAGGTTCCGCTGACGAGCAACTCGGGGAGACCGAGGATCTTGCGCGACTCGTTGCGCAGCTTCTGATCCTCGTCGGTCTCGCCCGACCCGTCGTCGACGAGCGACCCGGCGAGCGCGATGACGTTGAACGCGATCGGGGCGACGTACTTGTTCGGAGCGGGGAAGTCCACTGCCGAACCGTCGTGGACGAGCTTCTCGGCATCGTCGGCGACCGCCCGCACCTGGCCGGCGAGTTCCTCCACGCCCGCGAGCCCGCTGCCCGAGACCGCCTGGTAGCTGGAGACGATGAGGCGCTGCAGGCCGGCCTCGTCGTGCAGCGGCTTGAGCACCGGCATGGCGGCCATGGTGGTGCAGTTCGGGTTGGCGATGATGCCCTTCGGCGGGTTCTTCGCGAGCTCGCCGTTGACCTCCGAGACCACCAGTGGCACATCGGGGTCCTTACGCCACGCCGAGGAGTTGTCGATGACGGTCACGCCCGCCTCGGCGAACCGGGGTGCCTGCTCGCGCGACATCGTGGCGCCCGCCGAGAAGAGGGCGATGTCGAGCCCTGACGGGTCCGCCGTCGAGGCGTCCTCGACGACGATCTCGCCGTCGCCCCAGGGCAGCTTCTTGCCCGCCGAGCGCGACGATGCGAAGAACCGCACCTCGTCGGCGGGGAAGTTGCGCTCCGCCAACAGGGTTCGCATGACGGCGCCGACCTGACCGGTCGCACCCACGACTCCGATACGTACACCCATCCTCATCGCCCCGTTCCGGCGTAGACGACGGCTTCTTCTTCGCCGCCGAGATCGAAGGCGGCGTGCAGCGCGCGCACCGCGTCGTCGAGTTCGGTGTCGCGGCACAGCACCGAGATGCGGATCTCCGAGGTGGAGATCAGCTCGATGTTGACGCCGGCCTCGCTCAGGGCCTCACAGAACGTGGCCGTGACGCCGGGGTGCGACTTCATACCCGCGCCGACGAGCGACACCTTGCCGATGTGATCGTCGTAGAGCAGGTCGGTGAAGCCGATCTCCTCCTGGAGCTTGGTGAGCTTCTCCACCCCGAGCGGTCCGAGCTCGCGCGGGAGGGTGAAGGTGATGTCGGTCTTGCCGGTGTCGACCTTCGAGACGTTCTGGAGCACCATGTCGATGTTGATCTCGGCGTCGGCGACGGCGCGGAACACCCGCGCCGCGTAACCGGGCTTGTCGTCGAGTCCGACGACGGTGATCTTGGCCTCGCTGCGGTCATGTGCGACGCCGGTGAGAATGGCTTCTTCCACGGGGATGTCCTCCATCGATCCGGTCACCACGGTGCCGGGTTTGGTCGAGTACGACGAGCGCACATGAACGGGAACGTTGTAGCGGCGGGCGTATTCGACGCAGCGCAGCATCAGCACCTTGGCACCACAGGCGGCCAGTTCGAGCATCTCCTCGAAACTGACGGTGTCGAGGCGCCGGGCGTCGGGCACGATGCGCGGGTCCGCCGAGTAGACGCCGTCGACGTCGGTGTAGATCTCGCAGACGTCGGCCTCGAGCGCCGCCGCGAGCGCGACCGCGGTGGTGTCGGAGCCACCACGGCCCAGCGTCGTGACGTCCTTGGTGTCCTGCGAGACGCCCTGGAAGCCGGCGACCAGCACGATCTTGCCCTCGTCGAGGGCGCTGCGGACACGTCCGGGCGTGACGTCGATGATCTTGGCCTTGCCATGGCTGCTCGTCGTGATCACACCGGCCTGGGAACCGGTGAACGACTGCGCCTGCGCGCCCATCGAACTGATCGCCATGGCCACCAGTGAGTTCGAGATGCGCTCACCGGAGGTCAGCAGCATGTCCATCTCGCGGGCCGGTGGCGCCGGATTGACCTGCTGGGCGAGGTCGAGCAGTTCGTCGGTGGTGTCGCCCATCGCCGACACGACCACGACGACGTCGTTGCCCTGCTTCTTGGTCTCGACGATGCGCTCGGCGACGCGACGGATGCGTTCGGCCGTTGCGACCGAGGATCCGCCGTACTTCTGCACCACGAGGGCCACGTCGAGTTACCTCCCGCCGGCCAGAGTGCCGGTCGATAGACGTCAACTTGCCGGGACAACCTTACCGGGGAGTCTGAGGATGCCCTGACCTGGTCTCTGTCTGCCCCGTCCGGGCCGCGGCGATCCGATCCGCTCTAGGATCTCTCGCGTGGCCTCCCCTACCGACGTCGGCGATACCGGAGGCGGCGCCGATGGTCGGACCGGACGCCGCACCGACGACGACGTGGCGACGGCCGGAGGCGTGTCCGCCGGGACGGGTCGTCGGCTGAGGGCGGCGACCACCGCGTTCTTCGGTCCGCTGAGCTCGTCGCCCGCCGGACTCCGTAGGTATCGCTGGTGGCTCGACGCACTGGTCGTCTTCCTCGTCATCCGGGCCGTCGGCATCCTGGTCCTGGCCCGGTTCGCCGACCTCCGGGGCACCACGCTGGGCGATTCCCTGGCGGTGTGGGACGGACAGTGGATGATCGCGATCGCGACCCACGGCTACGACGGCGTGCCCTACGCCCTGACGGACGCACGGGGTCTGCACACGGCCGACACCGCGTACGCGTTCTTTCCGGGCTACCCGTATCTGGTCGGTCTGATCGCGAAGTTGCCGGGCCTGAGCCCCTTCGGTGCCGCGGTCACGGTGAACCTGATCCTCGGGTGCGTGGCCGCGGTCGGCGCGGCACGCCTGGGCATGGTGTGCGCGCGGCTCATGGCGCGCCGGTCACCGATCGGCCCGGCGCCCGAGCGCGGAACCGGTTTGTTCCTGGTGGCGCTCTTCGCGGCGACGCCGATGTCGATCGTGCTGAACATGGCCTACACCGAGGCCCTGTTCTGTGCGCTCGCAGTGTGGGCGCTGGTCGGGGTGCTGGAGAAACGCTGGCTCCTCGCCGGCACCGTGGCGGCGATCTGCGGGCTGTGCCGGCCGACGGCAGCGGTCCTGATCGGGGTCGTGATGCTCGCGGCCGTGGTGTTCCTCTGGCAGGCACGCGGGACCGCCGTGCCGAGAGGGGTGCGGGTCCGCGCGATCGTCGCCATCGTGATCAGCCCACTCGGCTACCTCGCCTACCTGAGTGTGGTGTGGGCGCACACCGGATCACCGACCGGGTGGTTCCGGATCCAGACCGACGGTTGGGACACCCAATTCGACTGGGGCGCGGCCGCGTTCCGCTTCGTCAACGAGATGCTCGTGCATTCGGCGGAGATCGCACCGGTGGCCACATCGTGGATCGTCCTGAGCACGCTGGTGATGCTGGGCGTCGCGGTGTGGTCTCGGATGCCGTGGCCGGTCCTGCTGTACGGTTCGCTGCTCGTCGCGCAGATCGTGCTGTCGAGCGGGCTGATGATGAGCCGGCCGCGACTGCTCCTACCCGCGTTCGTCTTGCTGATCCCACTGGCGATGGCGCTCGCCCGGATGCGACCGGTTGCCGCGGGCCTCGTCGTCGTGCCCATCGTGGGGGGTAGCTCGTGGTTCGGCGCGCACATGCTGACGGTCTTCCCGCATGCCATGTGACCCCTCTGATCCCTGAGGTGCGAGGAGCGCGCCCCCAGCTCCCTGAGGTGCGAAGCGCGCCCCCCTGCTCCCTGAGGTGCGAGGAGCGATAGCGACGAGCCTCGAAGGGCCTGGTGAGATGCCTCGCTTCGCGCGCACCCCAGGGGCGGTTGATTCACACCGCCGACGCCGCGAATCCCAGACAGAGATAATCGATTCCGGCGTCGAGCCGCGCGCGGGGATCGAGGAGCCGGCCGGCGTCGCGCCGGCCGGCCAGACGAGCGAGGTGCGACGGGACCTCGACCTCGGACTCGCCCGAGATCACCTCCGCGAGCCCGGCGGACGGCAGCAGCGAATCGTCTTGGAGCAGTTGATCGCTCACCGCGACGAGTGCGACACCGTGGACGAAACTCCAGACGGACAGCGCCATGTCGGTGGCTCGTTCGATGCCGACACCGAGTTCCAGGAACCCGGCCGCGAGCCAGTCGAGGCACGCCAGTGAATCCTCGCCGTAGCTGTGCCGTGGCGACGAGTAGGCCAGGACGACCCATGGGTGCCGGGTGTAGAGCTCCCAGTCGACGTCGACGGCGACCTGCACCCGTGCGCGCCATCCGGGCTGGGTGTCCACGGGATACGGGAACCGGCGTCCCACCTCGGTCGACATCGCCTGCAACAGGGCGTCCTTGTCCGCGACGTGGCGATACAGCGACATCGCCCCGACCCCCAGTTTCTCGGCGACCCGCCGCATCGACAGCGAGCCGATTCCGTCGTCGTCGGCGACGGCGATCGCGGCGTCCACGATCGTCGCGGTCGACAGTTTCGAGGTGTCGGACGTCACTGCGCGGTTCCTCCTGCTCAGAGCGGGAATAAAGCGATTGCGTACAGCGTACCCATCCCCGTACGCTGATCCGCGTACACCGTACGCGTAGGTAGCAGTCGTCTACCGCGAAGGAGGCAATGATGTCCGCCCAGCTCGACCCGTCGACCCGGCTCCACCCGACCACCCCGGGTGCCGCCGACCGACGAACGTGGCTGGGACTGGCCGTGCTGACCCTCCCGGTGTTCCTGGTCTCGATGGACGTCTCGGTGCTGTACCTCGCGATCCCGTCGATCACCGACGCGCTCGCGCCGTCCGCGGCCCAGCAGTTGTGGATTCTCGACATCTACGGGTTCCTCATCGCCGGACTGCTCATCACTATGGGCAATGTCGGTGACCGGATCGGTCGTCGTCGCATCCTGCTCGCCGGCGCCGGCCTGTTCGGCGTCGCCTCGGTCATCGCCGCCTTCGCACCCACGGCCGGGATCCTGATCGCGGCGCGTGCCCTGATGGGCATCGGCGGGGCGACCCTGCTGCCGTCGAGCCTGTCGCTCATCGCCAACATGTTCTCCGACGCCCGTCAGCGCGGTCGCGCGATCGGCGTGTGGACCTCGGCGTTCGCCGGCGGCAGCGCGGTCGGCCCGGTCATCGGAGGCGTTCTGCTGCACGACTTCTGGTGGGGCGTCGTCTTCCTCATCAACGTGCCGGTGCTCGTCCTGCTGTTCGTCTTCGGGCCGCGCCTGATCCCCGAGTACCGGGCCGCGACCAACGATCCCTTCGACGTCGTCGGCGTCGTGCTCTCGATGGCCGGAATCCTCCCGCTCGTCTACGCGATCAAGACGGTGGCGAGCGACGGTGCCACGACAGCCGTGATCCTCGCCGGGGTGGTGGGCGCCGCGCTGCTCATCACGTTCCTGCTCCACCAGCGGCGAATCGCGTCACCGCTGCTCGATCTCACCTTGTTCCGGAACGCGCAGTTCAGCAGCGCGGTCGCCGTCGCACTCATCGGGATGATGGCACTCGGCGGCATGTCGTACCTGACCGGCGTGTACCTCCAGTCGGTCATGGGCCACGACGTCCTGGCCGCGGCGATCGCCGGCCTCCCGATGGCCGTCGCGGTGGCGGTGTTCTCCATCGGCGCGACCAAGGTCGCCTCGTTCCTGGGCACCCGGCTGGCCTTCGTCGGTTCCGTCGGCCTCGCCGCCGCCGGCAACCTCGGCATGCTGACCCTCGGCACCTCGTCGCCGGTCTGGGTGTACGTGCTGTGCACGACGATCGCGGGCGTCGGCTACGGCATCCAGTTCAGCCTCGTGTCGGTCGTGGTCGTCGGCTCGGTGCCACCGGAACGGTCGGGTGCCGCGTCCGGCATCTCGGAGACGAGCTTCGAGCTCGGTACCGCGATGGGGCTGGCCCTGCTCGGATCGCTGGCCACCCTCGTCTTCCGGGACGGCGACCAGGGCTGGGCGTTCGGCGACACCCTCGGCGAGACGCTGCACCGCTCGACCGACATGGGCCCCGCCGGTGAGGCTCTTGCCGCCGCCGCGAAACAGTCGTTCGTCGACGGTATGCACGCCGCGTCGCTCGCGAGCGGTCTCGCACTCCTCGTCCTGGGCGTCATCCTGCTCATCGTCATGCGCGACGAGCCCGCCGATCCGCAGGCCGAGGTCGCCGACGTCCGGCTCCCCGACTCCGAGCTCTCGACGTCGGCACGCGCCGAGTAGGACCACGCGACACCGCTACCCTCGGGCGGATGCACGAACTGATCTCGGGGCGCTGGAGTGCCCGCGGCTACGACCCGTCCGCGACCGTCTCCGTCGAGGACATCACCACGATCGTCGACGCCGGACGCTGGGCGCCCACCTGGGGCCGGGTACAACCGGTGCGATTCATCGTGGGCCTGCGCGACGACCCGACCTTCGCAGCCCTCTGCGGCGTCCTGACCCGGGGGAACTCGGGGTGGGCGCCGCGCTCGGCGGCGCTCGTCCTGGTCTGCACCACCGATGATCCCGACGACGCGAAGGCCCACACCTACGGGGCGGTCGACTGCGGGCTCGCGGTGGCGCAGATGATCCTGCAGGCCGAGGCCCTCGGATTCAACGCGCACCCGATGGCCGGTTTCGACCCCGTGGCCGCCCGCGACAGCTTCGGCATCCCGGCGGACAAGCGGCCGCTGGTGTTGCTCGGCATCGGCGTACTCGCCGCCGACCCGACGTCGCTTCCCGAGGAGATCCGTGCCCGCGACGAGAAGCCCAGGTCACGGCTGCCGCTCGGCGAGGTGGCCTTCGCCGGCCACTGGGGACGTGCAGCGTTTTCCGAACCCCCGAAGGCTTGACCGGGGAATGTGACGAACGAGGCATATGAGGCAGAAGTTACTTGTGGTACTTCTTCTCCATGACTGTCTCACCTCCACGACGAGGATTCTTCCGTCGGCTGGGATCGCACGTCGCTCCCGTCGCCGCCGTCACGGCGCTGTCGGCCGCGGCAGCACTGTCCCTGCCGGCCACCGCCCACGCCGACGAGCCGTTCAGCCTCGAGTTCAACGGCGCGGCCGGCACGTTGCCGTCGGCACTGCAACACGAGACCGGCGCAGGCGGCTGGGGCAACAACGAGGTGCAGAACTACACCGCCGACCGTCTCAACTCGCGCCTGGACGGCAACGGCAACCTGCTCATCGAGGCTCGACGCGCCGCGACGGGCGGCTGGACATCGGCCCGGCTGACCACGAAGGACAGCTTCGAATTCACCTACGGGACGATCTCCGCGCGCATCTCGCTGCCGCAAGGCCGCGGGCTGCACCCGGCGTTCTGGTTGCTGGGGAGCGACATCGACTCCGTCGGTTATCCGGCGGCCGGTGAAGTCGACATCGCGGAGACGATCAACACCTCCGACTGGGTGCACGTGGGCGTACACGGGCCGACGGCCCTCGGAACCGCCACCGGGTCCCTCGACATCTCGCTGACCGATCTCCTCCCCGGGCTCCCGCTGCCGGGCCCCCTCGCCGGTCGCTGGGAGCGGGGCCACGATCTCACCGGCGTCGACCCCGGCGACTTCCACGAGTACGCGGTGACCAAGACGTCGTCGCAGATCCGCTTCACCATCGACGGCAACGCCGTCTACACGATCAACCGGTCCTCGCTCACCGGCGATGAACGATGGGTCTTCGACAAGCCGATGTACGCACTGCTCAACGTCGCCGTCGGTGGCCTCTGGCCCGGCCCGCCGTCGTCGACGACCCCGAGCCCGGCGACGATGACCGTCGACTGGTTGCGTTACACCCCGTGAGCCGTCGGCGCCGCTGATGTGACGCCGACTCCGGCCGCAGACCCACCGCTCCCTGAGGAGCGCCCGGAGCTTGCGGAGGGCGCGTCACGAAGGGTCCGGCCGCTGCCCCATCACCACTCCGCCCCGAGCCAACCGGCTCGGGGCGGAGTTTTGTGTGGGGTTGTGGGACAGTCGTTTACGACACCAACACCTGCTCGTCGTCGAGAACCGACGCCCGCATCGTCTTGTCCTTGGTCTCGACGATCATGATCGTGCACACCACGCTGAGTGCCGACAGACCGGCGAGCAGGACACCGACCCAGATCGCACCGGGACCGGCGATCAGCGGGGCGGCGATCAGCGGCGGGATCGCCCCGCCGAGGATGCCGGCCAGGTTGTAGCCCATCCCCGCACCGGTGTAGCGGTACCGCGCCTCGAACAGCTCGGGCAGGAGCGCACCGGCGGGTCCGTAGGCGATGCCGAAGATGAGCAGCGTGCCGAGGAGCCCGATGACGAACGCGAGACCGCCGCCGATCTCGAGGATCGGGAACAGCACCAGCGACCACGGGATCGCGACGGCGCACGAGGTGAGGATGACGCGTCGACGACCGACCCGGTCCGACCACACCGCCGACGCCGCGGTCGACAGTCCGAACACCACGGCCGCACCCATGCCCGCGGTCAGCACGAAGGTCCGGGACAGCTCCAGCGACTTCGTGCCGTAGTTCGTGAGGAACGCCGTGCCCATGTAGAACAGCGAGAACAGGCTCGCCAGCGCGCCGCCGGCGATGAGGATCTCGCGCCACTGGTGGCGGAAGGCATCGAGGAACGGCAGGGCGGGGCCGTCGGCCGCGGCGTCGCCGGTCGCCTTGCGCTGCTGAGCCTCCCGGAACACCGGGGTCTCCGCGACCGCGAGTCGGACCCACAGCCCGACCGCGACCAGCGCGAAGGACAGGATGAACGGGATGCGCCAGCCGTAGTCGAGGAAGGCCGAACTGGTCTCGCCGAGGGTCAGGCTCGCGATGAGGAACGTGAGGCTCGACAAGAAAAAGGCGAAGGCGGGGCCGAGTTGCGGGAACATCGCGTAGAGCCCGCGCTTGCCGGCCGGGGCGTACTCGGCGGTGAGGAGTGTCGCGCCCGCCCACTCGCCGCCGACGGCGAAGCCCTGTAGGAACCGCAGGAACACCAGCGCGATCGGCGCGGCGATGCCGATACCGGACTCGGCGAAGCCGAAGACGCCGGTCTCGTACCCGGGCAGGAGCCCGATCGCGACCGTCGCCAGCCCCATGATCAACAGGGTCCAGACCAGGGTGCGCTTGCGGCCGATCCGGTCGCCGAAATGCCCGAAGAGCATCGCGCCGACCGGCCGTGCGAAGAAGGCCACGGCGAAGGTCGCGAAGGAGGCGATCGTCCCGGTGACCTCGTCGGCGGATGGGAAGAACACCGTCGGGAAGACCAGGGCGGCGGCGGTGCCGTAGATGAAGAAGTCGTAGAACTCGATGGTCGTACCGATGGAACTCGCGGCGGCCACTCGTCGAAGGCTCGTACGCTTGCCCTCCGGCGGATCGGTCACCGGGGGCTCGGCGGGGATGGTCGTCACTGGCGTTCGTCCCTTTCTGCTGACGGCCGCGTCGGGGTGGGCGGCACGTATCCCGGACGGCGAGACCTCCGGGTCGCCCCTGTCGACCGCCTGGATGAATTGGGTCACTCCGGCTTCTGACTGAGAGGCATGTCATAGTCTGGGACGTGGCCGGACGAGGCGGCACCCTCCGAAGAGGGGGAGCCGTTTTCCGTCTTCACCTGCAGCTTTGGCCGCTTCGTCGCCGGGGAGTACAGTCAAGCGCATGCAGCGCGCACTCCTCCTCGGTTGCCGCGGCGGGGTCTGAACCGACCGGCCCTCCGTCGCGGGGCCCGATCACGCGCCGGTCACTTTCCTTCCACACACGGAGAATGACCACCGATGGCACCAGCAGACACCTTCACATCCGGCGCGAGCCGAATCGTCGAGCCCGCGGGCCCGATTCCCGCCGGACAGCCCGTATGGAACCCGCAGCGCAGTTCGGCGATGCCGGTTCACCGTTACCGCCAGTTCGCCGACGAGGTCGAGACGATCTCGGTTCCCGACCGCACCTGGCCCGACAAGGTGATCACCACCGCCCCGATGTGGTGCGCGGTCGACCTGCGAGACGGTAACCAGGCACTGATCGACCCGATGAGCCCGGCTCGCAAGCGCCGCATGTTCGACCTCCTGGTCCGGATGGGCTACAAGGAGATCGAGGTCGGCTTCCCGTCGGCCAGTCAGACCGACTACGACTTCGTCCGCGAGATCATCGAGGACGGCGCCATCCCCGACGACGTGACGATCCAGGTGCTGACCCAGTGCCGCGACGAGCTGATCGAGCGCACCTTCGACGCCTGCCGCGGCGCGGCCAACGTCATCGTGCACTTCTACAACTCGACATCGGTCCTGCAGCGTCGGGTCGTGTTCCGCGCGGACAAGGCGGCCATCACCAAGATCGCCACCGACGCCGCGCGCAAGGTCCTCGAGGTACAGCAGAACTACCCCGACACCAACTGGCGCTACGAGTACTCCCCGGAGTCCTACACGGGCACCGAGCTGAGCTTCGCCAAGGAGGTGTGCGACGCGGTCACCGAGATCATCGCTCCCACACCCGAACGGCCGATGATCCTCAACCTGCCGGCCACCGTCGAGATGGCCACCCCCAACGTCTACGCCGACTCGATCGAGTGGATGCACCGCAACCTGGCCCGCCGCGATTCGGTCATCCTGAGCCTGCATCCCCACAACGACCGCGGAACCGCCGTCGCGGCAGCCGAACTCGGCTATCAGGCGGGCGCCGACCGGATCGAGGGATGCCTGTTCGGCAACGGCGAGCGCACCGGCAACGTCTGTCTGGTGACCCTGGGCATGAACATGTTCAGCCGCGGCGTCGACCCCCAGATCAGCTTCTCCGACATCGACGAGATCCGGCGCACGGTCGAGTACTGCAACCAGCTCAACGTGCCCGAGCGTCACCCCTACGGCGGCGACCTGGTCTACACGGCATTCTCGGGCAGCCATCAGGACGCCATCAACAAGGGCCTCGACCAGATGAAGGTCGACGCGGACAACGCCGATGCCGACGTCGACGACATCACTTGGGCCGTACCGTATCTGCCGATCGATCCCAAGGACGTGGGCCGCAGCTACGAAGCGGTCATCCGGGTGAACAGCCAGTCCGGCAAGGGCGGCGTGGCCTACATCATGAAGGCCGACCACGGCATGAACCTGCCGCGTCGCCTGCAGATCGAGTTCAGTCGCGAGATCCAGAAGATCACCGACGGCGAGGGCGGCGAGGTCAATCCGAAGGAGATGTGGGATGTCTTCGCGGAGAACTACCTCCATCCGATCTGGCCGCTGGAGCGGATTCGCCAGAAGGTCGACGCCGCCGAGATCGACGGCGGCGACGACCACATCACCGCGGTGGTGAAGGTCGAGGGCACCGAGCGTGAGATCTCCGGTTCGGGCAACGGTCCGCTGGCGGCGTTCGTCGACGCGTTGAGCAACGTGGGTTACGAGGTCCGGGTCCTCGACTACAGCGAGCACGCACTGACCGCGGGCGGCGACGCCAGCGCCGCGGCGTACGTGGAGACCGAGGTCAACGGCGAGACCGTGTGGGGCGTCGGCGTCGCGTCGTCGATCACCACCGCCAGCCTGCGCGCGGTCGTGTCGGCGGTCAACCGCGCATACCGGGTCACCTCGACACCGGTTGCCGAGGACGAGACCGCCCCCGGCACCTGGGCTCCCTGAGCTCACACTCCCGCCACGCCGTTTCCTTCCCGCTGATCGGATCATCGGCGGGAAGGAAACAGCGCCGCCGGAACAAAACGGACCCGAGTATCATTTACCGATCATGAAGAACATCGGTTTCCTGTCGTTCGGCCACTGGTCGGACGCCCACGGGTCCCAGGTGCGGTCCGGCGCTGACACCCTGCTCCAGTCGATCGACCTGGCGGTCGCCGCCGAAGAGCTCGGCGCCGACGGCGCGTACTTCCGCGTCCACCACTTCGCACGGCAACTCGCCTCGCCGTTCCCGCTCCTGGCAGCAGTGGGAGCCAAGACCAGCCGGATCGAGATCGGCACCGGGGTCATCGACATGCGCTACGAGAACCCGCTGTACATGGCCGAGGACGCCGGGTCCGCCGATCTGATCTCGGAGGGCAGGCTCCAGCTCGGCATCAGCCGAGGATCGCCCGAGCAGGTCATCGACGGCTACAAATACTTCGGGTACGTCCCGCCGGAGGGTTCGACCGACGCCGACATGGCGCGCCAGCACACCGAGGTGTTCCTGCGGGTCATCGAGGGCGGCGGTTTCGCCACCCCGAATCCGCGACCGATGTTCCCCAATCCCCCGGGCCTGCTGCCCATCGAGCCGCAGTCACCCGGTCTCCGGGATCGCATCTGGTGGGGCGCCGGTAGTCGGGCGACCGCCGAGTGGACGGCACAGCAGGGCATGAACCTGATGAGCTCGACGCTCCTGACCGAAGACACCGGGGTGCCCTTCCATCAGTTGCAGGCCGAACAGATCCAGCGGTTCCGCAAGGCCTGGGCCGACGCCGGACATCCGCGGGAGCCGCGAGTGTCGGTGAGCCGCAGCATCTTCGCCATCGTCGACGACCGCGACCGCGCCTACTTCGGACGCGGTGGCTCCGAATCCGATCAGGTCGGCGTCATCGACAACACCGTCGCCCGATTCGGACGGAGCTACGCCGACGAGCCGGACAAGCTCATCGAGCAGCTGCGCGAGGACGAGGCGATCGCCGCGGCCGACACCCTCCTGCTGACCGTGCCGAATCAGCTCGGCGTGGACTACAACGCGCACGTCCTCGAGTCGATCCTGACTCACGTCGCGCCGGCACTCGGCTGGCGCTGAGTCGGCGGCTCTGTATTCGGCCTGACGAAACCGCCACATCGGGCGACTCGCTGACCTAGCGTCACCGGAGTGCCCGATTCCGCCGTCCGCCACCGACGTACGGTCGAAGTGCACACCCCGTTGCCACCCGAAATGGAGTCACCCGAATGTCCGAAGTCATCGTCGTCGCCACCATCTCCCCCAAGCCCGGCGAGGAGCAAGCCGTCCGCGATGCCGTCCTCAAGGCCATCCCCCAGGTGCACGACGAGCCCGGATGCGGGAAGTACGCGCTGCACGAGGCCACCGGCGACTCGACCGATCTGGTGATGATCGAGCGCTGGGAATCCACGGAGGCCCTGGCGACCCACGGCTCCGCACCAGCGCTCACCGAGCTCGGCAAGGCGATCGGCGGCCTGCTGGCCGGACCCCTCGACGTCCGTACGTTCACCGCCGTTCCCGCAGGTCAGGACGACAAAGGCGCGATCTGACACACGATGGCGACGCCCTCACCCGGACCCCGGGTGGGGGCTTCGTGCATTTTCGCCCGTCCGTCCTGTTGATTCCGCAGCCGATCGCGTGCTACACCGGGTATAACGATCGTTAGATAAGTGACGCGAGCCATGCACACGCCGCGTCGCGCACCCGAGAGGAAACCCCATGCCCGAAGCCGTCATCGTCGACGTCGTCCGTCTCGCGTCCGGAAAGGGCAAGCCCGGCGGCGCGCTGTCGGAGACCAAGCCCGTCGAGTTGCTCGCGCATGTGCTGCGCTCACTGGTCGAGCGTAACGACATCGACCCGGCCCTCGTCGACGACGTGATCGGCGGCTGCGTCGGCCAGGCCGGCGAGCAGGCGCTGAACATCTCGCGGACCGCCCTGCTGTCCGCAGGCTTCCCCGAATCGGTGCCCGCCACCACCGTCGACCGCCAGTGCGGATCGAGCCAGCAGGCCGCCCACTTCGCCGCGCAGGGCATCATCGCCGGCGCCTACGACGTGGTCATCGCCGCCGGCGTCGAATCGATGAGCCGCGTCCCGATGGGCTTCACCACCGCCGGACGCAGCCCCTACGGTCCGAGCATCGCCGAGCGTTACCCGGACGGTCTTGTCGGACAGGGCATCTCGGCCGAGCTCGTCGCCGCGAAGTGGAAGTTCGACCGCGAGGCGCTCGACGCCTTCGCCGCCCGGTCCCACCAGCGCGCTGCCGCAGCGGCCGCCGAGGGCTTCTTCGACCGCGAGATCCTGCCCATCGACGTCGCCGACGCCGACGGCAAGACGTTCACCCACAACACCGACGAGACCGTGCGTGCCACCACCACCCCGGAGGGCCTGTCCGGGTTGAAGTCCTCGTTCTACAGCGAGGACTTCGCGAACCGCTTCCCCGAGATCAACTGGCACATCACCCCCGGCAACTCGTCGCCGCTGACCGACGGCGCATCGGGCGCCCTCATCATGAGCGATGTCATGGCGTCGAAGCTCGGACTGACCCCGCGCGCACGGTTCCACTCGTTCTCGGTCGCCGGTGACGACCCGATCTTCATGCTGACCGCACCGATCCCGGCCACGCACAAGATCCTCGCGCGTTCGGGCCTGTCCATCGACGACATCGACGCCTACGAGGTCAACGAGGCCTTCGCCTCCGTGCCGATGGCCTGGGCCCACGAGTTCGGCGCCGATCCGGCCAAGTTGAACCCACGCGGCGGCGCGATCGCTCTCGGCCACGCGCTCGGGTCGTCGGGTACCCGCCTGCTGGGCACCCTCGTCAACCATCTCGAGGCGACCGGCGGTCGTTACGGCCTCCAGACCATGTGCGAGGGCGCGGGCATGGCCAACGCCACCATCATCGAACGTGTCTGAGCCGGCCCGGACGGCTCCCACCAGGAAGCTGACGATCGAGACCGAGGGCCTGGACTGGCGGCGGCGCGAACCGGTGCCGCTGCCGACCACCCTCGTCGCGGCGAAGCACGCCTTCTATGAGCGGGGCTATCACGGCACATCGATCCGTGACATCGCCTCACGGGCCGGGGTGTCGCTGCCGACGCTGTACTACCACCACGACAACAAGCTCGGCATCCTCGTCGAGTTGCTCGAGGCGGCGATGACCTCGGTGCTCGCCTGGGTCGGCGCGGCGATCGAGGAGGGCAGGACTCCGAGCGAGCAGTTGTCCAATGCCATCGAATCGATCGTCCTGCACATGACCAGCGACGTCGAGCTGGCCAGTGTGGCAAGCGAGTTCCGCCATCTCGATTCCGACGACCCCCGACGCGAGACCTACGTCGCGATGCGGACGGAGACCGAGGACCTGCTCGCCGACGTCATCGCACGCGGCGTCGAATCGGGCGAGTTCTCATTCGAGGAGGACGTGAAAGACGTCCTGCGCTACCTCTTCGGCGCGTGCCAGGCGGTCACCACCTGGTATCGACCCTCGGGTGCCCGGACACCTGCCGAGGTCGCGGCGTCGTATGCCCTGATCTCGCTGCGCGTCGTGGGCGCGCACGGGCACACCGACGACGACTGATCATCGACCGACATCGAGTACAGACTCACTCACGAAAGGGAGAAGCCATGAAACGCACCATCTTCGAAGACGAGCACGAGGCCCTGCGGGAGACCGCACGCCAGTTCCTGCAGCGCGAGTGCGCTCCGTACACCGAGGAGTGGACGCGGGCCGGTCAGGTCGATCGCATCGCGTTCAAGAAGGCCGGCGACGCAGGCCTTCTCGGCTTCAACATCCCCGAGGAGTACGGCGGCGGCGGCGCGATGGACGACTTCCGGTTCAACGCCGTGGTGGTCGAGGAGTTCGCGAAGTTCGATGGCGCGGCGCCCGGCCTAAGCCTCCAGAACGACGTCGTCGCACCGTACTTCGTGCACCTCGCCAACGACGAGCAGAAGAAGCGCTGGATGCCCGGGATCGCCACCGGGGAGACGATTCTCGCGGTCGCGATGACCGAGCCGGGTGCCGGCTCCGACCTCGCGGGGATCAAGGCCTCGGCGAAGCTGGAGGGCGATCATTACGTCCTCAACGGCAACAAGACGTTCATCTCGTCGGGCATCAACTCCGACCTCGTCGTCGTGGTGTGCCGGACCAATCCGGATCCCGAGGCCGGCCACAAGGCGTTCTCCCTGCTGGTCGTCGAGCGCGGCATGGAGGGCTTCGAGCGTGGTCGCAAGCTCGACAAGATGGGCCTCAAGGCGCAGGACACCGCCGAGTTGCACTTCAACGACGTGCGCGTACCCGTCGAGAACCTGCTCGGACAGGAGGGCATGGGCTTCTACCACCTCATGCAGAACCTGCCGTCGGAGCGGCTGTCGATCGGCATCGGCGCCATCGCCGGCGCACGCGCGATCTTCGACGAGACGCTGCAGTACACCAAGGACCGCAAGGCCTTCGGTCGTCCCATCGGCACCTTCCAGGCGAATCGCTTCACCCTCGCCGAGATGGCGACCGAACTCGACATCGCCGAGGTGTACATCGATCGCTGCCTGCAGGGCGTCCTCGACGGCGAACTGAACGCCGTCGACGCCTCCAAGAACAAGTGGTGGTGTACCGAGCTCGCCAAGCGGGTCATCGACAGCTGCCTGCAGCTGCACGGCGGCTACGGCTACATGAACGAGTACCGGGTTGCCCGGGCCTACACCGACTCTCGTATCCAGACGATCTTCGGCGGCACCACCGAGATCATGAAGGACATCGTCGGCAAGAGCCTGGGCGTCTGAGTTCTCCGACGACGTTCTCCGACAACCGTCGACAGCCCGGGGCCCACGCTTCGGGCTGTCGGCGTCTGCGGGCCGGCGGCCGTCAGCCCTGGTCCACTCCCACCGCGTGCAGGTGGTCGACGACCTGCTGCACGGCCCCACGCGAACGCGGCCGGGCGAGTGCCTCGTACACCCGGGCGGCGCGAACCCCTTTGAGCACCAACCGTTTCACGTCGGGGTGGCGTACCGCGAAGCGCGGCATCAGCGCGATGCCGTGCCCGTGGGCCACGAGCGCCTCGATCGTGGTGAAGTCCAGCATCCGCTGGGTCACCCGTGGCGCCACTCCGGTCGCCGCCGAGATCGACAGCAGCACATCGTCGACCGGGAACCCGCCTTCGACACTGATCCAGTCGTGGTCGGCGAGTTCGGTGACCGCGACCTGGTCTCGCAAGGCCAGCTCGTTGTCGGCGGCGACGATCACGTCGACCGGTTCGCGCATCAACTCGGTGACCCGGACCCGGGGCTCGTCGATCGCCGGGGTGCGTTCGTCACGGTGCGTGACCACGATGTCGTGATCCGCGAGAGCCGGTGCGGCATCGTGATATCCGACGTCGAGATGCACCGCGTGCACGTCGATGCCCGACGCCGCGGCCCGCTCCAGGACCGACGGCAGCAGCAGGGTCGCACCGGACGGGAACATCGCCAGCCGGACACGCGCCTTGCCGGACCGGTACGACGCCATCTCCTCCTGCGCCCGATCCACCGCCGCGATCACGTCGTCGGCGCGCAGCACGAGTGCACGCCCGGCCTCGGTCAGGCGGATTCGCCTGCCGTCGGGTTCGAACAGCGCGACCCCCGCCTCCTCGGCCAGCACCTTGAGTTGCTGCGACACTGCCGACGGGGTCATGTGCATCGCCTCGGCCACCGCGCCGATCGATTCGCGGTCGGCGAACTCGCGCAGCAGCCGTAGACGCCGGACCTCCATGGGACAACGGTACTCATCCCGACCTCGAGCCTGTCCGGAATGTCTGGGACCCCGCCACCGTTGTGGAGTGCATGGCATCGCAAGAAATCACCCTGGAAACCTTCGAGGACACCATCGCCTCGGACGGCATCGTCCTGCTCGACTTCTGGGCCGGCTGGTGCGGTCCGTGCCGGCAGTTCGCGCCCGTCTTCGAGAAGGCGTCCGAAGCGCATTCCGACATCGTGTTCGGCAAGATCGACACCGAGGCCGAGCAGCAGCTGTCCGGCAGTCTGGGCATCCGGTCCATCCCGACCCTCATGGCGTTCCGCGACGGCATCCTGGTCTTCAACCAGCCCGGCGCACTCCCCGCGGCCCAACTCGAGGAATTGATCGGCGCCGTCGAAGGTCTCGACATGGACGACGTACGCGCGAAGGTCGCCGCCGCGCAGGAGTGACGCGGCGAACATTCAGTAAAACTGAATAATCCGTCCGTCTAAATTCGATTGTTCTTCAATTCTCCACGACCGACGATGGGGCCATGTCCACTCGTGATCGCCTCCTCGCGTTGTTCGTCGTCGTCCTCTGGGGACTGAACTTCATCGCGATCCGTCTCGGACTGGACCACTTCCCGCCGTTCTTCCTCGCCGCGTTGCGTTTCGCGGTGCTCGCGATACCGGTGATGCTCTTCGTCAGGTTCCCGAAGGTGCGTCTCAGGTGGTTCCTGCTGTACGTGGCCGGCTTCGGCAGCATGCAGTTCATTCTGCTGTTCCTGGCGATGGATCTGGGTATGCCCACCGGCCTCGCGTCCCTGGTGCTGCAGACGTCGGCGCCCTTCACCGTCGTGCTCGGCGTGCTGTTCCTCCGGGAACGGATGACCCTCGGTCAGGTCCTCGGACTCGCGATCGCGGTTGCCGGCATGGCGGTGATCGCGCTGGACCGGGTCCGCGGGAGCGACCTCGGTGCGGCCGCGCTGCTCCCGATCGGTCTCACCGTCCTCGGCGGTCTGAGCTGGGCCGCCGGCAACATCGGCGGCAGACTCGCCCGTCCCGACGATTCTCTTCGGATGACGTTGTGGATGGCCGTCGTCGCCACACCGCCGCTGTACGTGGTCAGTCTCATCGTCGAGGGTCCGGCCGCCGGGTTCGCGGCGCTCTCCACACTCGGTACCGACAGCGGCCTCCGGGCCCTCGGTGGTCTGGTCTACCTCGCGATCTTCGGGACCGTCATCGGCGCGGGACTGTGGACCACGCTGCTCGGGCGCAACGACGCCAGCCGGGTGTCGCCGATGTCGCTGCTCGTGCCGGTGGTCGGGATCACCGCGGCCTATTTCGTCCTCGGCGAGGTCCCGACCGTCGGAGAGATCGTCGGCGCGATCATCGTCGTCGCCGGATGCGCCGCCGGGGTGATGGCGCGGCCGCGGGGTCCCCGACATTCGGCGGCCGACGCCCAATCGACGACGGTCTCACCCGATTCCGAGCCGGGCGACGTGTCTGAACTCAGCGGCGGGAAGACCCCGGTGCGTTCAGGCCGGTGACGTCGTCCCCGGCGGCGGCGTCGCGGCCAGCGCATCGCGCACCACCGCGCACAGGCGATCGACAGCGGCGCGGGCCCCTGGACTGATGAGGGTCATGTTGACGAACCCGTGGATCATCGCGCCCTCGCGCCGGACCGTGACCGGAACGCCGGCCTCCTCGAGCCTGCGCGCGTACGCGAGGCCCTCATCGCGCAGCGGGTCGAAGCCGGCGACCATGACATGAGCAGGCGGGAGACCGGAGAGATCGTCGGCGAGCAGCGGCGAGCACCGCGGATCGCTCCGCTGCGCCACGTCGGGCAGGTAGCGGTCGGTGAACCAGGCGATGCCGTCGGCGGTGAGGAAGTACCCGGACGCGAACTCTCGCCGGGAGGGGGTGTCGGCGGACTGGTCGGTCACCGGATAGATGAGCAGCTGGAAGACAGGGGTCACGGAGTCGTCTCGGACCTCCCGGGCGACGACGGTCGCGAGGTTCCCGCCCGCGCTGTCCCCGGCGACGACGATCCGGTGGGGATCGAGACCCCACCGCGGCGCGACCTCGACGGCGAAGCGCCAGGCCGCCAGCGCGTCCTCGACAGCCGCCGGAAACGGCGCCTCCGGGGCGAGGCGGTACTCGACGGACAGGACGTCGAGTCCGGTGCCGTGCGCGAGGCGACGGACGAACGCGTCGTGGCTGATCCGGCTGCCGGTGACGAAGCCGCCGCCGTGGTAGTAGACGAGCAGCCCCTCCGACTCGGTCGAGGAGCGGTACCGGGTGGCCGGGATCGGGCCGGCGGGCCCGTCGATCACGAGGTCCTCCTCCACCGCCATCGGCGGCAACACCTCCGCCATGGAGGCGCCGCTCTCGTCGGTCTGCGCCCGCGACTGCGCCACCTCGCCCTGGAAGGGATTCAGGCCCGGCACGTGGTCGTTCGCCCAGCCGATCGCCGCGAGTTCGGGGGCAACCCGCTCGCCGTCGGAGTTGACCGGTGCCCGACGCCCCAGAACGGCCAGCGCGCCCGCTGGGATTCGCGCGGCGGCGAGCAACACTCCGCGTTGCACTCGAGCGGGCAGGGACAGACGCAGTTGGGTGTCGCGGCTCACAGGCGCAGAGCCTACGCGGCACCGGCGGATGGCACGACCACTCCCGCCGGATCGGCCTGTGACACACTCGTGCGCATGCCCGACCGACTCTCTTCCGCCGGTTCCGCAACCCGCACGAACACCCGCGTTCCCGCCCGCACCGCCGTCGCCCTGGGCGCTGCCGCGGCCGCCCGGTGGGCGTCACGAACCGCGGGACGAGGCAAGGGGTCGATGATCGGCGGTCTGGTGGCCGCGAAGATCGACCCCCAGATCATGGGCCGGCTCGCGGCGGGCAAGCGCACCGCCATCGTCACCGGAACCAACGGCAAGTCCACGACCACCCGGATGACCGCGGCCGCGATGGCCGAACTCGGCGAGGTCGCGACGCAGGCCGACGGCGCCAACATGGACGCCGGGATCATCGCGACCCTCACCCTCAGCCGGACGGCGCCGTTCTGTGCGCTCGAGGTCGACGAACTCCATGTCCCGCACGTCAGCGACGCCGTCGACCCCGAGGTCCTCGTGCTGCTGAACCTCTCTCGGGATCAGCTCGACCGGGTCGGCGAGATCAACATGATCGAACGCCGGCTCCGCGAGGGCATCGCGCGGCACCCCGAGACCACGGTCGTCGCCAACTGCGACGACGTCCTGGTGACCTCCGCCGCCTTCGACGCCCCCGACGTGGTCTGGGTCGCGGCCGGCGCGAGTTGGGTCGGCGACTCCGTCAGCTGTCCGCGGACCGGCGAGCCCATCGTCCGTTCCGCGGACGGGTGGCGTTCGACCGGTGACGACAACTTCCGCCGTCCCGCGCCGGATTGGTGGTTCGACGACGAGAACATCTACGGCCCAGACGGATTCAGCGCTGCATTGGAGCTCGCGGTGCCGGGCAGGGCCAACCGCGGCAACGCGACCCAGGCGGTGGCCGCGGCCGTCGCGATGGGTGCCGACCCGCGCAACGCGGTGGCGGCCGTCGGCACGGTGGGCGAGGTCGCCGGCCGCTACGGCATCCACCAGGTCGGCAATCACTCGGTCCGAACGCTTCTCGCGAAAAACCCGGCCGGATGGCAAGAGGCGATGTCCATGATCGACCAGGACGCCGACGGGCTGGTCATCGCGGTCAACGGTCAGGTTCCCGACGGCGAGGACCTGTCCTGGTTGTGGGACGTGCGATTCGAGGCCTTCGAGACCATGCAGGTCGTCGCCGCCGGTGAGCGTGCCGCCGACCTGTCCGTGCGCCTGCTCTACGCGGGCGCCGAGCACACCACCGTCCCCGACCCCATGGCCGCCATCGCGTCCTGCCCGCCGGGACGCGTGGAGGTCCTGGCCAACTACACGGCGTTCCGCGACCTCGGCACCGCCCTGGAACGCGCAGCACGATCGCGGAAGGCTGAGCAGTGAGCGAATCGACCCTGCGGATCGGCCTCGTCCTGCCCGACGTGATGGGCACCTACGGGGACGGCGGGAACGCCCTCGTCCTGAAACGTCGTGCACTGATGCGCGGCATCGACGCCGAGGTCGTCCACATCACTCTCGACGACCCCGTCCCCGACTCGCTCGACGTCTACACCCTCGGCGGCGCCGAGGATTACGCACAGCGCCTCGCGACCCGGCACCTCACGCGCTATCCCGGCCTGCAGCAGGCGGCGGCCGCCGGACGTCCGGTGCTGGCCATCTGCGCCGCCATCCAGGTGCTCGGCCACTGGTACGAGACGTCGGCGGGTGAACGCGTCGACGGCATCTCCCTGTTCGACCTCACCACGGCGCCCCAGGCGACGCGGAGCATCGGCGAACTGCTCGTCGACCCGTCCCTCCCGGGATTGTCACAACCCCTCACCGGCTTCGAGAACCACCGTGGCGGAACGACTCTCGGCTCCGACGCGGCGCCACTGGGGCGGGTGCGGCACGGCGTGGGCAACGGAGTCGGCGACGGCACCGAGGGTGTCGTGCAGGGAAGCGTTCTCGGCACCTATATGCACGGTCCGGCCCTGGCCCGCAATCCCGAACTCGCCGACCACCTCCTGGCCACCGCGATGGGCGTGGAATCCCTTGCTCCGCTGGATCTTCCCGAGGTCGACCGGCTCCGTCGGGAGCGCCTCGCCGCCGGTCGCCGGCGGTAGTCCCTCCGCTCCCTAATCCGAAAGAACGACCTGCTTCCCGCTCCCTGAGGAGCGCCCGGAGCTTGCGGAGGGCGCGTCACGAAGGGTCTTCGCAACCCGACTCGCCAAGACCCTTCGTGACGCTCGCAAGCTCGCTCCTCAGGGACCGGGGGCTTTCGTAGTCCACGACGGCCGCCAGGCCGCAGATACTGAGGCGCGAGGAGCAACGGCCGCCTCCGCTCCCTGAGGTGCGAGGAGCGCTAGCGACGAGCCTCGAAGGGTCTCACCCACTCTCGATCCCCGCCGAGCCCGCCGCCGCCGTGAGCACGTCCACGACCATGTCCACCGTGAGCCGCCCGGTGAAGGTGTTCTGCTGGCTCACGTGGTAGCACCCGAACACCTCGAGTTCGGCACCGTCGCGGACGAGCGTCGTGGAGACGCCGTGCCCGAACTTCGGCAGTGGCCTGGGCACCGTCCAGCCGAGCTTCGCGAACGTGCGAAGCGTTGACTGCCAACCGAACCCACCGAGTGTGACCACCGCGCGGACCGTCGGTGCGAGGAGTTCCAGTTCGGCGTGCAGCCAGTACGAACAGGTGTCGCGTTCGGCGACCGTCGGTTTGTTCTGGGGCGGCGCACAGTGCACCGGCGCGGTGATCCGCGTGTCGAAGAGCTCCAGGCCGTCACCGATGGCCACCGAATGAGGTTGGCTCGCAAGGCCGGCGAGATACAGCGCGGAGAACAGGACGTCGCCGCTGCGGTCACCGGTGAACATGCGTCCGGTGCGGTTCCCGCCATGCGCCGCGGGCGCGAGCCCGACGATCAGCAGTCGCGCGTCGGGCGGGCCTATGCCGGCCACCGGCCGACCCCAGTACTCCTCGTCGGCGTACGCGCGACGCTTCTCGCGGGCGACGAGTTCGCGCCATTCGACGAGGCGCGGGCATGCGCGACACTCGATCAGCTGCGCGTCGAGCTCCGCCAGATCGCGGAAGCGTCGTCGGGTGGCCATACCTCGACACTAATCAGTCGAGGACCACACACCGTTCCCGCGTGCGATCCACGCCGAACCAGCCGCGCTCGAACTCCTGCCACGCCTCCAGATGTGCCCGCGCGTCCTCCCCGTCGCGGGCGACCGTCCGTTCGAGCCGTTCGCCGGGGGTTCCGCCGTCGAGCCAAAGCGCGTGGGAGAGGCGGTCGGCGATGCGTCGTCGTGCCGAGGACACCCCTTCGATGATGAGCAGCGGCTGCCACTCGATCCACACGCGGGGCCCGGGTGTCGGGATGCCGTCCTGCCAGACACGTGGCCGGTACCGGTAGTCGCGGCGTCGTGTGAAGGGATGCAGCACATCTGCTTCCAGCTCCGGCCACCACGCGACGGGGTCGTCCCACGTCGCGAAGTCGTCGGTGCGGACCAGGGTCACACCGACTCCCCGGGCCCGCAGGTCCGCGACCAGGAGGTCGGCGACCGTCGACTTCCCCGCGCCGGACGGTCCGTCGACGGCGACGATCCCCGTGTCGAGTCGATCGGCCAGTTCGGTGATTCGGGCGCGGGTCTGCGGGTTCACCCCATCAGGATGGGTCACCGACCGGCCACACCAGACGCCAACGCCGGCGGCAACTGTGTCAGCGGGGCCGTGATCGGTGCCTCGGCGACGCGCTGCACGCTGGTCCGGCCGGTGCGGAGGTACTCGACGATCGCGTCGTCGAGAGGTTTGTTGCCCCGGCCGAGCTGCGCGTGATCGCCGCCGCCGACCGTGATGAGGTGACTGCGCATGAGTGACCGCATCGTCAGAGCACCGCGGTAGGGGGTCTGCGGGTCGCCGACGCTCTGGATCTGCAACGGGGTCACCGCCAGTCCGCGATTGCGGATCTCGACCGGACGGGCCAGGGCCGGTGCACCTGCGCAGGCGAGTCCGGACTCGTAGGCGAGACCGGGCGCCTCGAACGGATCCCCGGTGACATAGTTCGCGATGAACGCCTGGAAACCGAGCGACGGCTGCGCGGGCACCCGATTCTCGTTGCACAGGATCGTGGCCTGCATGTCCTGTGAGACCTGCGCGGCTTCGAGTACGGCGGGCGCGGGCTTGGGCAGCGCCAGGCGGGGCTTCGCGGTCATCAACGCGACCGTGGGCCAGGAGTTCCGGTCGGGGGCGAAGGCGCGGGTCAGTGCCAGCAACGGCGAAGTCAGTTGCAGTGACCCGGGAGTGAGCAGGGTGGCGACGAAGTTCTCGAACCTCGCCCGTGCGTCGGCGGTGAGGTCCGTGCCGGCGATGTACAGATCGGCGAACGCCCGCAGCCCCGGGGGCACGTCCCCCACCTGGGCGGGCGGCGCCAGGAGCGAGGGCGGCACGCCCGCCTCGGCGCTGACCCGGTCGCTCCACTTCCGGTACACCGCGAGCGGTGTCTTCCCGAGATGGTAGATCCGGTCATGGCGCGCGATCCACGCCATCATCGCGTGAACTCGGGCCTTGTAGCCGGGTGTCTGAGCGGAGAGGAGGCTGTTCCACACCAGCCCGGGGTCGAAGCCGGAATCGAGGACCATGCGGTCGACCCGCTGCGGGAACAGCGTCGCGTAGGTCGACATCAACAGTGTGCCGTAGGAGATGCCGTAGAGACTGACCTTCGATTCGCCGAGAAGCCCGCGGACGACTTCCATGTCGCGGGCGGTGTTCTCGGTGGTGAGCGTCGCGCCCAGGCCCGGTGTGCGGGCCTCGCAGCGATCGCGGTTCACGTTGCCGAGCGCCGTCATCAGTTCGGGTTCGTCGCCGGTGATCGGTTCGCAGCGCAGCGGGGTGCCCGACACCAGACCGCGCGGCTGCACAGCCACCAGGTCCCATTCGTCGAGCATCGCCGCGGGCGGGGGCACCTGGCTGAACATCGCGATGCCGTCGCCACCCGGCCCTCCCGGGTTGCCCATCACGACACCGCGCCGGCGGGACTGGTCTCGCGCCTGGATACGGCTGACGCCGATCTCGATAGTCTCTCCATCCGGCTTGCGGTGGTCGAGCGGGACCTCGACCGTCGCGCACCGGACCGTCGCGGGGACGCCGTGGACCGCGGGACAGGCCCCCCACTCGAGTGCGGGCGCCGCAGACGCCGCCGGCGTCGACGCGACGTGACCCGCGGTCACCGTCCCGGCCACGACCACCGCCGTCAGGCCCGCTGCCACACCCCGAATCCGACGACGCCACCGACTACGCGAGTTCACCACCTGACAGTAGCCGTCCGGTTTGCCGGGTCCGACGGCCGGACCTCACGCCAGGATGCGACGACCCGACAATGCACGGCCGAGGGTGAGTTCGTCGGCGAACTCGAGGTCGCCGCCCATCGGCAGTCCCGACGCGAGCCGGGTGACCGACAGACCCGGGAAGTCCCTGAGCATGCGCTGGAGGTAGGTCGCGGTCGCTTCGCCCTCGGTGTTCGGATCGGTGGCGACGATCACCTCGGAGACGTCGACCCCGTCCTCCTGGTTGGCCAGCCGGCGCAGCAGTTCGCGGATGCGCAACTGGTCGGGTCCGATTCCCGACAACGGGTCGAGCGCACCCCCGAGCACGTGATACCGCCCGGTGAACTCCTTGGTCCGTTCGATCGCGTGCACGTCCTTCGGCTCCTCGACGACGCAGATCTTGCTGGCGTCGCGACGCGAATCCGAACAGATCCGGCAGAGGCGGTTCGCCGACACGTTCCCGCACTCGGCACAGAACACGACATCGTCGCGGACCCGGCCGAGCGCGGCGATGAGGCGATCGATGTCGGACTTCTCCCCGGCCAGCAGGTGGAAGGCGATCCGCTGCGCGCCCTTCGGACCGAGCCCCGGCTGTTTGGCCAGTTGGTCGATCAGGTCCTGGATCGGTCCCTCATACATGGTGATCTGCGTCCACGGTGTCCGGGGTTTCTACTAGTCGGTCGGCGTCGTGCGAGTGCGCTGTGCTCAGCCGCCGAGTCCGGGGAGGCCACCGCCGAGACCACCGGCGAGCGGGCCCATCTTCTCGCTGGCCAGCTGCTCCCGTTTCTCCGACAGGTCGGCGAGCGCCCCGAGCAGCAGGTCCTGCAGGGTTTCCACGTCGTCGGGATCGACGACCTTCGGATCGATCGTCACCGCGGTCACCTCGCCCGTGCCGTTTCCGGTCACGGTGACGAGTCCGTTGCCCGCGCTGCCGACCACCTCCGTCGCCGCGATCTCGTTCTGCGCGGACAGGAGCTTCTCCTGCATCTGCTGCGCCTGAGCAAGCAGTCCGGCCATCGGGTTCTCCCCGCCCTGACCGCCGCCGAACAACGCGCTGGGATCGAATGGTTGCGTCACCCGGCCCAGGGTAGTCGCCGCGTCAGCGCAGCAACCGATCGACATGCGCGGCGATGTCGTCGACGGTCGACTCGTCGGCGGCCGCGACCTCGAAGGACAGGACATCGTCGCCGAACAGCCGACCCGCTCGCGCCGTCAGCGCGAACTCGAACCGGTCGTCGACGCGGCGCCACTGCGTGATCGCACCGTAGACCGGCGCACTCGCCCCCGTCGTGACGCAGTACTCGTCGGCGCGCGGTCCCCCGACGAGGTCGCGCTGGATCTGGAAACACGCCAGCGACTCGTCGTCGATGAAGACCACGGCCTCGCAACCCAGGTCGGGGTGCCGCTCGTAGGACGCTCGGATGGTCATGCGGCCAGGGTAGATCGCGGGGCTTCCTACCCCGCCGACACCGTCCGCATGCTCTCGAACCTGCGGTGCTCACCGGTCAGCGGGTCGGTGAACTCCAGGACCCGTGCCAGAAGCCGCAACGGCCGCGAGAAATCCCCGTGATCGGGGCGCGCCGCGAGATCCGAACGCACGTCGGGGTACAGCGGGTCGTCGACGATGGGTACTCCGAGCGACGCCATGTGCAGCCGGAGCTGATGCGTGCGGCCGGTGTGCGGCACCAGACGGTAGACGCCGTGGCGGCCTGCAGCATCGACGAGCGTGATGTCACTGATGGCGTTGACGGGCCCGTCGACGACGAGAGCACGCAGGTCGCCCGCGGTCTTCTCGATCCGGTCCCGGACGGTCACGCTCGTGGCGAGCGCCTCGTCGGCCGGTGCGAGCGCGAGGTATTCCTTGCGAGCGGTCCGGGCTGCGAACAGGTGCTGATAGGCCGCCCGCACTTCGGGCCGGAGGGTGAACAGCAGCACTCCGGCCGTGAGCCGGTCCAGCCGGTGGGCCGGCGACACGGTGTCGGAGCCCAGCTCCCGGCGCAACCGGACGAGCGCGGTCTCGGTCACGTGCCGACCCCGGGGCATCGTGGCGAGAAAATGCGGTTTGTCGACGACGACGATGTTCTCGTCGCGGTAGAGCACCGGCAGGTCGAACGGAACCGGCACCTCGTCGTCGAGGTCACGGTAGAGGTACAGCGAGATGTTGGGCCGCGACGGCGAATCGAGATCCGCGGGGCGGCCGTCGGCGTCGACGATCTCACCGGCGGCGGACCGTCGACGCAGGTCCTCGGTGGTCAGTCCGGCCAGACTGGGCGCTGCCAGCAGCGCCTGGCCCACCGTCACCTCCGGCCCCGACCGCAGGACCACGCGCGTTGCGTCGACTCCGTCGCGGATGGGCAAGGGCGACGGCCGCGCCCGGCCACGGCGGCGTCGGGCCAGATCCGGGCGCCCCGCATCGTTCATCGGTCCGGCCGGGACGCGTCAGCTCTCGAGGCGCTTCTTCAGGTTGCCGAGCACCTCGGCCTGAATTCGATTGAGACCCTTCGGCGCAAACGTCTTTTCGAAGAAGCCGCCGATGCCCCCGGCACCCTGCCACGTGGTGGTGGTCGTGACGCGCGAACCGCTTCCCGACGCGGCGACGGTGTACGTGGTCACCATCGTCGAGTTGGCGTCGCGCTCGGTGACGGTGTCCGGGGTGACACTGACGGTTGCCTGCACGTCGCGTTGCCGCTTCGACGTGGCCTGCAGAATCCAGTGCACGACGGTGCCGTCACCGTTGCCGCCGCTGATCACCCGGTAGTCGCGGTACTGCTCCGGGAGAATGGCCGGGCGCACCTCGTTGTAGTCGGCGAGAGCTCCGACCACGGCGTCCGGGGCGGCGGCGATGTCGAGCGACTGCGATGCGGAAACCTGACCCACGATTGGACACTCCTCAGTACGAAACGATTGGCGGGCGAACTGATCAAGTCCTAGGCTAACCGGGTGAGCAACCGGCTGGAGATGGGGGGAGCGGCATTCGACCAGGGGGTGTCCGACCTTCTGGCCAGCTATCGTGCCATTCCACCGCAGGCAACCGTGCGCCTTGCGAAGAAGACGTCCAACCTCTTCCGCAAGCGCGCCGCCAATCCACATCCCGGACTGGACGTCTCCGGACTCGACCGGGTCATCTCGGTGAACCCGGATGCGCGGACCGCCGATGTCGCCGGGATGTGCACCTACGAGAACCTCGTCGCGGCCACCCTGCCGTACGGTCTCGCACCCCTGGTCGTCCCGCAGCTCAAGACGATCACCCTCGGCGGCGCGGTCACCGGGCTCGGCATCGAGAGCACGTCGTTCCGCTCGGGCCTGCCCCACGAGTCGGTACTCGAGATCGACATCCTCACCGGCGACGGCGAGATCCTGACCGCGACGCCGACCAACGAACACGCCGATCTCTTCTTCGGTTTCCCGAATTCCTATGGCACGCTCGGATATTCGGTCCGCCTCCGCATCAAGCTGGAGCCGGTGAAGCCCTACGTGGCGTTGCGTCACATCCGGTTCTCGTCGATCGCCGAGCTGCAATCGACGATGGACGCGATCGTCACCACGAGAAACCACGACGGCGAGCCGGTCGACTATCTCGACGGAGTCGTGTTCTCCGCCAACGAGTCCTACCTCACGCTCGGTCGCCAGACCGACGACGAGGGCCCGGTCAGCGACTACACCGGGATGGACGTCTTCTACCGATCCATCCAACAGAAGACGACCGACCGGCTCACGATCCACGACTATCTCTGGCGCTGGGACACCGACTGGTTCTGGTGCTCACGCGCATTCGGCGCGCAGAATCCCAAGATCCGGCGCTGGTGGCCGAAGCGGTACCTGCGCAGCAGTTTCTACTGGAAGCTGATCGGCCTCGACCAGCGGTTCGACATCGGCGACCGGCTCAACGCCCGCAAGGGTCTGCCTCCGGGCGAGCGGGTCGTACAGGACATCGAGGTGCCCATCGAACGCACCGCCGAGTACGTGGAGTGGTTCCTCACCGACATCCCCATCGAGCCGATCTGGCTGTGCCCACTGCGACTTCGGGAGCCGGCGCTTCCGGGTGCCGATCCGGTACGCCCCTGGCCGCTGTATCCGCTTGCCCCGCAACGCACCTACGTCAACGTCGGCTTCTGGTCGGCCGTGCCGGCCACCCCGGGCGATCCCGGGCACACCAACAAGATCATCGAACGCAAGGTCGCCGAACTCGACGGCCACAAGTCGCTGTACTCAGAGAGTTTCTACACGCCGGAGGAGTTCGACGAACTCTACGGCGGAGAGAGTTATCGGCTCCTCAAGAAGCGGTACGACCCGCGCGGCCGTCTGCTGGACCTCTATGCGAAAGCGGTGAAACGCCAATGACCACGTTCAAGGACAGCACGCCGTCGAGTGTGGACTCACACGCCGGCAGGATGACCCTGGCGGAGATCTTCGAGACACTCCTCGGCGGAAATCTCTCGATCCGGGTCACCGCTTATGACGGCAGCACCGCCGGACCTGCCGACGCACAGTACGGCCTCAACCTGAAGACCCCCCGCGGGACGACCTACCTCGTCACCGCGCCCGGCGACCTCGGGCTCGCGCGCGCCTACATCGCAGGCGATCTCGAACTCATCGGCGCGCACCCGGGCGACCCGTATCCCGCGCTGAAGGCCATCGCCAGCAATCTGCAGTTCCACCGCCCGTCCCCGCTGGCACTCGCGCATATCGCCCGCTCACTCGGCATCGACCACTTCAAGCCGATCGCGCCACCTCCGCAGGAGGCCGTGCCGCGCTGGCGTCGATTCGCGGAGGGACTGCGGCACAGCAAGTCTCGCGATGCCGAGGTCATCCACCACCACTACGACGTCTCGAACACGTTCTACGAGTGGGTCCTCGGGCCGTCGATGACCTACACGTGCGCGGTGTACCCGGAGCGCGAGGCATCGCTGGAGACCGCGCAGGAGAACAAGTACCGCCTCATCTTCGAGAAGCTCCGCCTCAAACCCGGCGACCGTCTCCTCGACATCGGTTGCGGTTGGGGTGGAATGGTCCGTTATGCCGCACGGCGTGGCGTCCACGCGATCGGGGCGACGCTGTCCGCCGAGCAGGCGCAATGGGCACAGAAGGCCATCGCCGACGAGGGGCTCGGTGAGTTCGCCGAGGTCCGCCACAGCGACTACCGCGACGTCACCGAGAGCGGATTCGACGCAGTGTCGTCCATCGGCCTCACCGAACACATCGGCGTCCACAACTACCCGGCGTATTTCGGTTTCATGCGCGACAAGCTCCGCCCCGGCGGCATGCTGCTGAACCACTGCATCACCCGGCCCGACAACGCGAGCCGCACCAAGGCGGGATCGTTCATCGACCGCTATGTATTCCCCGACGGCGAGCTCACCGGCTCGGGCAAGATCATCTCCAAGCTGCAGGACATCGGCGGCATGGAGGTCATCCACGAGGAGAACTTCCGCGAGCACTACGCGATGACGCTGCGCGACTGGAACGTCAACCTGGTCGAGCACTGGGACGAAGCAGTCGCCGAGGTCGGCGAGGGCACCGCACTGCTCTGGGGCCTCTACATGGCCGGTTGCCGAATCGGCTTCGACC
Source organism: Gordonia sp. G4 (assembly GCF_057770005.1). Taxonomy (NCBI): domain Bacteria; kingdom Bacillati; phylum Actinomycetota; class Actinomycetes; order Mycobacteriales; family Gordoniaceae; genus Gordonia; species Gordonia sp. G4. Next base: position 2,044,725 of record NZ_CM173442.1, on the reverse strand, counting down.
GCAACATCATCCAGCTCCACCACGTCCTCGCCACCAAGCTCGACGAGGACGGCAGTCATCAGGTCCCGCTGCGCCCGTGGTGGGACGCCTGACGGCGAGCCCGACCCTGACAACCGCCCTCCCTCTGCTACCTGAAGGAGCGCAAGCGACAGCCCCCCTGCTCCCTGAGGAGCGCCCGGAGCTTGCGGAGGGCGCGTCACGAAGGGTTTGCCCCCGCGACTCCCAGACCTCAACTCGACCGATGGACTTCGATCGAAGTCTGGGAGTCGAGTTGAAGTCTGCCGGTCACGAAGCGGGCCGGTGGCACGCGTTTGCCCGCCCCAGTCCGCAGGAACCACAGACCCGTTGGCCCGCCCACGCTCCCTGAGGTGCGAGGAGCGCAAGCGACAGCCCCCGCTCCCCGAACTGCGACGACCGCAAGCGACGGCCCCACTCCCCGAACTGCGACGACCGCAAGCGACAGCCCCCGCTCCCTGAGGTGCGAGGAGCGCAAGCGACGAGCCTCGAAGGGGCCCGACGCTCAGGCGACCGGCACGTCGATGACCGGGCGGCGCACGTCGGCGCCGGGGCCGTCGAAGTGCCACCACTCCCCCGCGTAGACCGTCAGCCCACCGGCAGCCATCGCGTCGCGCAGGCGGGCTCGCGCGGCCCGCGCCGGCGCCGCCACCCCGTCCGTCGCATACGCGGTGGCCCGCGGGGTGAACGAGTCGAAGTCGGTCCCCATGTCGAGTCGACAATGATCGCCGACGACGCGCTGCGGCGGGCAATTCGGGCGGCGCGCGGCAAGGGTCACGTCGACCGAACGCCCTGCCTCGTGACTGGTCGAATACGGCCCCGGCCGGGCCACCCACGCCGGATCGGGCACCTTCTCGAACATCCTCTCCTGCACCGAGTGCGGTCGATAGCAGTCCCAGAACACCAAGACTTCGCCGCCGGCCCGCAGCATCCGCGCGGCGGTCCGTAGACCCGGGATCATCGATTCGTGGACGAGGCAGCGTGCGTTCGGCGGGTACAGCCGCTCACCGACGAAGTTGTCGGTCGTCGCATACCGCAGGTCGAGAACGGCATCGGGAACCGCGGTCCGCACATCGACGAAGCCGACCGCGCTGACCCGCCGGTCGACGGGCATCCGTACCGACGGGGCGGGCCCGGGCGCGGGTGCATCCACCATCGATCCCGATGTGCCGCCGCCGGGCGACGCACCATCCACCGGTGCCCCGGTCGGGGTCGCCGCAGCGCACGCCATCGACATCGTGAGTGCTGCCGTCACCGACATCAGTGACAATCCGATGCGTACCGCTACTCGTCGCATCTGTGCGTTCTACCACGATGAGCAGTGCACGAGCGTCGTGCGCGGAGCGTCCGCTCACTCGAGCGGCCGGGCCCCCAGCTCCGACTTGAGCAGTTCCAGCGCCACCTGGTCCGGGTCGAGCCGCTGCTCGGGGTTACCGGTACGCGCATCGGCCACCATCTCCGCGCGCTCGTCGGGCGGGATGTCCTCGTCGGCACGTGGCGGCTCGGGCTCCTCCGGTTCGGCAACCGGTTCCGGCGCGGGCGCCGGTGTCGCCGACTGGTCTCGTGCGCGACTCGGACGTGAGTACGACTGCCGCGCCTTGGCCGGCTGCTTCGACGGCGGTGCGGTGGCCGTACCCGTGGGAGCGGCGGCACCCGGCGCCTGATGCACCGTCCGTACGTCGAGTTCGGTACCGAAGACCTCGGTCAGCGCCTCTCGGATGATCGTGACCGCGTGCGGCGCGGACAACCGCCCGACCAGCACCTCCACCGGATGCGAGAGCACCACGGTCGTTCCGTCGACGTCGGCGATGACCGCCGCCGACAGCATCGGCTCCAGGCTCTTGGAACGTTCCCGCACCGCGGCCCGGAATTCCTGATACCGCTTGCGAACGGAGTCGGCGTCGAGTCCCGCGGGCGCCTCGGGTTCGGGTTCGGGCTCCGGTTCCGGCGTGGGTTCGGCCGGGCGGGCGCGGACCGGCGTCACGTCCGGCGGCGGGACCTCGTACTCGTCGACGGGCTCGTCGGGCAGCGGGATGTCGTCGTACGGGGACGTCGACGCGGGTTCGGCGGCCGGTTCCGGCGAGGGCGCCTCCCGAGGGCGCGACGGTGGCTCGGGGGCGGATGGAGTCCGCTCGGCCCGCGAACGGGGCTGCGCGGGCGTCTCCTGGGCCGGGACCTCGACCAGGGTCGGCGCCTCCTCGTCCGACGTCGTGCCGTCGGCCGCCGCCGGATCGACCTCGACCGCCTCGTCAGACGGCGGTTCCGCGATCAGCTCGTCGAACATCGATTCGTCGTCGGCAGGGCCTTCGGCCGATTCACCGACCGCCAGGTCCTCGGTGGGAACCGTGGAGTCGACGACCGCACCGTCGAGGGATGTTCCCTCGTCCGCCACCGGTTCGGATGGTTCAGGTTCCGATGCAACAGGCTCCGCTGTAACCGGCTCCGGGACAACCGCTTCTGCGGCAACCGGTTCCGGGACAACCGGTTCCGGGACCTCGGGCTCCTCGACGACAGGAGCGGCCACCGCAGCCGGCGCGTCCTCCTCCCGACGAGGCGCGGGTTGAGCGGTGTCGGCCTCCACTGCCTCGGCAGCCGCGCGGTCGGAGTCCTCTGCGGCCTTGGCGTCTTCGATCGCCTTGCGTTGCGACGGCCGCACGAACTTCGGCTCCGGTTCCGGCTCAGCCGGTTTCGCGGGTATAGGGATCGACGTCGTACCGATTCCCGACTCGAGCCGTTCGAGCCGCTGCAGCAGCGCCGCGTCGTCGGCGGAGACCGCGGGTAGCAACATCCGCGCGCACATCACCTCGAGCAGCAGTCGTGGCGACGTGGTGCCCCGCATCTCCCCGAGCGCGTTGTGCACGATCTCGGCGAATCTGGTCAACGACGCCGGGCCGAGGGTCTCGATCTGGGTGCGCATCCGGGCGAGCTGGTCACCTGGCGCTTCGACGAGCCCGCGGTCCGCGGCATCCGGAACCGCTTGCAGCAGAATCAGATCGCGGAGCCGCTCGAGCAGGTCGACGGCGAACCGCCGCGGGTCGTGTCCGGCGTCGACCACCTTCTCCACGGTGCCGAACAACGCCGACCCGTCGGCGTCGGCGAGTGCGTCGACGGCGGTGTCGATCAGCGCGACGTCGGTGACGCCGAGCAGGGCCAGAGCACGCTCGTAGGCGACCCCCTGATCGTCGGCCCCGGCCAGCAGTTGATCGAGGATCGACAGCGAGTCGCGCGGGGACCCGCCGCCCGCCCGGATGACGAGCGGGTACACCTCGGGGGCCACCGTCACGCCCTCGCGCTCGCAGATCTTCTCCAGCAGGCCACGCATGACCGGCGGCGCGAGCAGCCGGAACGGGTAGTGGTGGGTTCGCGACCGGATGGTCGGGAGCACCTTCTCGGGTTCGGTGGTCGCGAAGACGAAGATCAGATGCTCGGGCGGCTCCTCGACGATCTTGAGGAGCGCGTTGAAGCCCGCGTTCGTCACCATGTGCGCCTCGTCGACGATGAACACGCGGTAGCGCGACTCGGCGGGTGCATAGAACGCGCGGTCGCGGAGTTCGCGGGTGTCGTCGACACCGCCGTGACTCGCGGCGTCGAGTTCGATGACGTCGAGGTTGCCCGGGCCGCCCGGCGCGAGGGCCACGCACGAGATGCAGGTTCCGCACGGCGTGGAGGTGGGCCCCTCCACACAGTTCAGCGAACGAGCCAGGATTCGCGCCGACGACGTCTTGCCACACCCCCGGGGACCGGAGAAGAGATATGCGTGATTGATGCGTCCGGAATCCAGCGCGCGGCTCAACGGATCGGTGACATGCTCCTGCCCCACGACGTCGGCGAAGGTAGCCGGGCGATAGGTGCGATACAGAGCCACGCGTCGAGACTACCGGCGACCCGTGACACTCGATGAGTGTGCCTCACACTGGCGGAGGGGGCCCCTGATCCGGTGTCTCGTTGACGGGTTCGCCATCGGTTCCGACCAGGTCATCGGCCATGCCGTGGGCGTGGTCGGTTCGATCGGACGCACCCTCGGCCTCGCGTGGTCCGGACCCGTCCGCGTCTGTCTCTGCCTGTCGCCGGTCCTCGCCCCCGGAGCTGCCCGCGTCGCCGGTCGGCAGGCCGCCGTCGGCGATGACAGCGGCCGCCACGCCGGCCGGGATGATCGGGTCGGAGGACGTCGACGACGTCTCGCGGCTGCCGACCATCCGCAGGCCGACGATCGTGGCGACCAGCACCCCGAGATACGCCCAGAGATACGGGCTGACGGTGAACCAGTTGAGCCACGTGATGTGCGTCTTGACGTACAACCCCGTGTAGTAACCGTCGGGGATCAGGGCGGGCACATGCGTCGGCCACGGGAACGCGAGGAGCACCAGCGCCGCCACACCCGCGCCTGCCCACAGCCTCGGCGCGCGCGGGCGCCGGACGTCGAGGACCAGGTGGACCCCGATGACCAGGACCGGGATGAACCAGACCCAGTGATGGCCCCACGACATCGGCGACACCACGCACGCGGTCATGCCGACGATGCTGACGGCCAGGAGTTCGTGGCCATGTCGATGTGCGTACGTCGCCACCGCGAAGCCGACCGCGAGCACCGCCAGCACCACCACGAACCACAGCAGCGTCGGCGGATTGTCGGTGTCGAGATGGTTGGCGAGCATGCCCCGGAGGGACTGGTTGCCGCGCAACTGCGCCGACCCCACCCGGTCGGACTCGAACAGTTTGCCCGTCCAGTACGACCACGAGTCCCCCGGCAACACCACGAACCCGACGAGCACGGTGGTCGCGAAACCGCCGACGACACCGGCAAGAGCACGCCAGTTCCGCTGCACGAGGAAGTACCCGGCGAAGATCAGCGGGGTGAGCTTGATACCGGCCGCGACGCCGGTCCAGAACCCCTTGAGGCGTCCACCGTCCGGACGCGTCAGGTCGGCCAGGATCACGAGCATCAGGAAGACGTTGATCTGGCCGTACCAGATGGTCGTGCGCACCGGCTCGAAGAGCATCGCCACCGCCACCAGCGACGCCGCGATCACCCGCAGCGGCCAGGTCACCGGCCGGCCCAGGCTGCGAAAGCTCAGCATGATCACGAGGTAGAGCGCCACGACGACGCCCGCGGTCCACAGCGGCCGCGCGAGGTCGAAGGACATCCAGGCCAGCGGGGTGAAGAGCAACGCCGAGAACGGCGAGTAGGTGTAGTCCAGGTCGCCGACCATCTTGACGTCGTACAGGCTGACGCCGTTGGTCACCGACCGCGCACCCGCCTGGTACACGGCGAGGTCGATCTGATTGTTCAGCAAACCCCAGAATTGGGCGCCCAAGGGTACGACGACATCCTGGAGTGCCAGTGCGATGACCCCCACGACGGCGAAACCGGTTGCGAGAAGAACCGGCCTGGGCAGATTCACGATTTGAAAGCCTGTCACAAAGTGGCGTGCACGCCAGCGCACTCGCCGGAGAATGAGAGCAATCTAACGCCGCAGTCGGCGCGTTGCCGGTGTGTCGGCGTCGTCCGCGCCACCCGCGGCCGCGATGTCGGCGGCCGCGGCGCGGGCGAGAGGTCAGCTGGACCGGGCGAGCAGGGTCTCCGCGGCGGCCAGCAGGACGCAGGTGGACACCCCGTCCATGGCGGCACGCAGGTCGTCGGTGTTCGGGAACGTCGGCGCGAGGCGGATGTTCTGATCGCGCGGATCGGTCTTGTACGGGAATGCCGAGCCGGCACCGGTGAGCGCGATACCCGCCTCTTTCGCCAGCTCGATGGTGCGTCGTGCAGCGCCGTCGACGACGTCGAGGCTGATGAAGTAACCGCCCTCCGGCTCCGACCAGGACGCGACCTTCGACTCCGAGAGCCGATCTTCGAGGATGTCGAGGACGAGCTGGAACTTCGGGGCCAGGATCTCCCGGTGGCGGGCCATGTGCGCCCGCACGCCATCGGCGTCGCCGAAGAATTTGAGGTGACGCAGCTGATTGACCTTGTCGGGCCCGATGGTCTTCAGCGACAGGTACTTGCTGAACCAGGCCAGGTTCTCCGGCGACGATCCGAAGAAGGAGACGCCCGCGCCGGCGAAGGTGATCTTCGACGTCGAGCCGAGGACGTACACGCGGTTCGGGTGCCCGGCCTCCGCCGCCATGTCGAGGATCGGCAGGGCCGTCGGCGGGGTCTCCACCAGGGTGTGGACGACGTAGGCATTGTCCCAGTAGATCCGGAAGTCCGGCGCCGCGGACATCTCGAGCAATCCCCGTGTGACCTCCTCGGAGAAGGTGACACCGGTCGGGTTGGAGTAGGTCGGCACGGCCCACATGCCCTTGATGCTCGGATCGGCGGCCACGAGTTCGGCGCACACCCGGACGTCGGGACCGTCGGGCAGCATCGGCACCGGGATCATCTCGACGCCGAGGCTCTCGGTGATCGCGAAGTGGCGGTCGTAACCGGGCGAGGGACACAGGAACTTGATCGGCTGACGTCCCCACGGCTCGTCGGAGTCGGCGGTGCCGTGGAGCATCCCGAACACGGTGAGGTCGTGCATGATCTCGAGGCTCGAGTTGCCGAGCGCGATGAGGTTGTCAGGGTCGACGGCGAGGAGTTCGCCGAAGATCCCGCGCAGCTCGGGGAGTCCGTTGAGCCCGCCGTAGTTGCGGGTGTCGGTGCCCGCGCCGTCGCGGTACTCGTCGCCGGGCAGGGACAGCAGTCCGTTGGAGAGGTCGAGCTGCTCGGGGGCCGGCTTGCCGCGGGTGAGGTCGAGCTTGAGGCCCAGAGCACGCAGCGACTCGTACTGCTTGGTCAGATCCGCCTGGGTGTCGCGGAGCTGGTCGGCACTCATCGAGTGGAAGTTCAACGTTGGCCCTCTCGCGGCTCGACGCCGGTGCGGGTGGCCGACGCCGCAGACCTAGAAAAAGTGAATCGGATATAGGGGACCCCGCGCACCCGAGAGAGCCCGTTGACCCTTGCTGCCTTCCGGCCCTGGGGGAGTTCACAGGATGCACGCCGCGCGGGATCCGTCGTCCAGTGTAGCGAGGGGTTCCGGCGGCATGAGCAGGGGTCCTCGAAGCCGTTCCGGAGGCCGGTCGGGTCAGGGAAACGACGAAGGTCCGCGGTGCACCCGGCGTGCGGGCGTCACTGCGGACCTTCGGTGGCGGAGGATAGGGGATTCGAACCCCTGAGGGCTGTTAACCCAACCCGCGTTCCAGGCGAGCGCCATAGGCCACTAGGCGAATCCTCCAACGTCGAGATGATAGCCGCCGAGCGTGCGCACACCCAAACCGTCCGGCGGGCGTAGGCGACCGCTAGGGTCGACGACATGGCGGATTCCTCTCCTGTCGTTGTCGTCGGAGCCACCGGAGGGCAGGGCGGCGCCGTGCTCGACGCGCTGCTCGAGGCCGGTTTCCCGGTCCGGGCGGTGGTCCGCGATGCGGTCTCGTCGAAGGCCGCCCGCCTCGCCGACCGGGGCGTCGAACTCGCGGTCGGCGACATCGTGAGCGGCGCCGGTCTCGCCGAGGCCTTCGCCGGTTCGGCCGGAGTCTTCGCCCTGACCACGCCGTTCGAGTCCGGCGTGGAGGCAGAGATCGCTCAGGGCACGGCGCTGATCCAGGCGGCCACGTCCGCGTCGATCCCGTACCTGGTGTTCTCCTCGGTCGCCTCGGCCGATCGGCACAGTGGGGTTCCCCACTTCGATTCCAAGTTCGAGGTCGAGAAGATGCTCGCGGACACCGACATCCCGCACACCATCGTCGGTCCGGCGTACTTCTTCGACAACCTCCTCGGCGGTGCGGACGCACTGGCGGCGGGCGTCATGCCGATCGCGATGCCCGCGGACAAACCGCTGCAGCAGCTCTCCCGGCGCGACCTCGGCCGGTTGGTCGCCGAGCTGTTCGCTGCCCCCGACGTCTACGTCGGACAGCGCATCGACCTCGCCTCCGATCAGCCGACGCCGGCCGAGATGGCGCGCATCATCGGCGAGGTCCTCGGCACCGCGGTCACAGCGGAGTCCTACGACCCCGAGCGCATCGAGTCCGAGGACATGCGGGCGATGTTCACCTTCCTGGGCGGCCGCGGGTACGAGGTCGACATCCCCACGCTCCACCGCCGCTTCCCAGATGTGGGCTGGCAGAGCTTCGCCACCTGGGCCGCGGAGGCGCTCCGCTGAGCTGACCGCACTCGTCAGTCATCCGTCGCTGCGCCGGTTGCCTTTCTCGTCCCAGTGCTCGGCGACCTTCTTGCTCGGCTGCACGCGCGGCGGCTCTCCCGGCATCTTGGGGTAGCTGGGCGGATAGGGCATGTCGCCCAACCCGTTTGCGTCATCGGCCTGCACCATCTCGAGCAGCTTCTCGATGCCGCGCCGATGGTCGGCGATGTCGGCCCACGGGTCGCCGCGATCCGCCAGGAGCTTCGGGACGGTCGCGATGGTGCAGTCGTCCGGGTCGACGTCGGCGAGTTCGTCCCAGGTGACCGGCGTCGAGACCCGCGCACGGGCGCTGCGTCGCACCGAATACGGTGACGCCATCGTGCGGTCACGGGCATTCTGGTTGAAGTCGATGAAGATCCGTTCTCCCCGTTCCTCTTTCCACCACGACGGGGTGACGGCGTCCGGGTCGCGGCGTTCGAGTTCGCGGGCGATCGCGATGACGCAGCGTCGGGTGGCGATGAAATCCCACAGCGGTTCGATGGGCACGTACACATGCACTCCGCGCCCGCCGGAGGTCTTCACGAAACCGGCGAAGCCCAGTTCGTCGAGCAGGGGCTTCAATCCCTCGAGCGCCACCCGCCGGACGTCCTCGAAGGTCGTGCCGGGCTGCGGGTCGAGGTCGATGCGGAGCTGATCGGGATGGTCGTTGTCGGGGTGCAGGGTCGGCCAGGTGTGGAAGGTGACGGTGCCCAGGTTCGCGCCCCACACGAGATCCGCGGGCACCGTGGGCCGGATCGCATCGCCGGTTCGCTTCGAGGGGAACACGATCGGGGTGGACTGCACGTGCTCGGGCCGCTTCTTCGCGATGTGCTTCTGGTAGATCTCGTCCCCCTCGACGCCGTCGGGGAACCGCTGGAGGAAGGTCGGCCGGTCGCGGGTGGCGCGCATCAGCGGACCCTCGCTTCGGTCGTCGACGCCCAGGGCCACGGTGCGGTAGTACCCGACGAGATCGCGCTTGCGGCCACCGTTTTCCCCGAGTTCGGGGAAATAGATCTTGTCCGGGTTGCTCATCCGGACGGCGATGCCGTCGACGTCGAGTTCTTCGGCGGGAGAACGAGATGCCATGGTCATTCCCCTTCGAGGACGTCGTGGAGGTCGTAGGTCAGCGGGACGTCGAGCTGGTCGTAGCCGCAGCTGCGTGGCTCCCGATCGGGTCGCCATCGAAGGAACTTCACCGTATGCCGGAACCGGTGGTTCTCCATCTGGTCGTAGGCGAACTCCGCGACCAGTTCGGGTCGGATCGGGATCCACTCCCCCGACTTCTCCGACCGCCACCGCGTCGGTTCACCCGGTGATGCATTCTCCGGGTCCAGCCGCATCGGCTCGAACATCTGCTGCAGCTCGATCCGCTTGGCGTCGGAGAAGGCACCCGCCCCGCCGACCATCCGCAATTCGCCGTCGTCGCCGTACAATCCGAGCAGCATCGAGCCGATCCCGGTTCCCGACTTGTGGATTCGATACCCGAAGATCACACAGTCCGCGGTCCGCTTGTGTTTGATCTTCAGCATCTCGCGCTTGTTCTCGACGTACACGCCGTCGAGTCGTTTGGCGACGACACCGTCGAGTCCGGCCCCTTCGAAGGCGGAGAACCAGTCCTCGGCGACCGCCGGGTCCCTCGTCACCCGGCTGACATGCACCCGACGATCCCGCCCGCCCGGACCGACGGCCCGCAGCAGGGCCTCCCGGCGCACCTCGAAGGGCTCGGCCATCACGTTCGTCGACTCCAGCGCCAGCGCGTCGAATCCGATGAAGATCGCCGGGGTCTTCTCCGCGAGCATGGTGACGCGCGATTCCGCCGGATGAATCCGCTGCGCGAGCGAGTCCCAGTCGAGCCGATGGGTGTCGCCGATGAGCGCGGGAACCCCGATCTCGCCGTCGAGGACCACCTTCTCGGGCAGTTCCTCCTTCACCGCCGCGACGATCTCGGGGAAGTACCGTGCGAGGTCCTTCCCGCCACGCGATCCGATCGAGACCTCGTCGCCGTCGCGGAAGATCAACGCGCGAAATCCATCCCACTTCGGTTCATACGACCACGCCACCGAGCCGTCCGGCTGTGGCGGCACGCTGGTCACCGCCTTGGCCAGCATCGGCGCAACAGGCGGCATGACCGGGAGATCCATGAAACTCATCGTTCCTCACTCGTCGACGCGACCGCAACGCCAACGCGCCGCCGCGTACCCGGCGGTCGTCGTCCGGGCCGCACAGGCAGACCGGTCCCGGCGCCGATTCTCATCGCCGGCGGTAACCTCGACGCGATGTCGACGCAGCGAGCGGGCCGGTATGCGCCCTCCCCCTCCGGGGACCTCCACGTCGGCAACCTGCGGACCGCCCTGCTCGCCTGGCTCTTCGCGCGCACCACCGGCCGGCGGTTCCTGATCCGCATGGAGGATCTCGACCGGGCGGCTCCGGGCGCCGACTCCCGGCAGCTCGCCGACCTCGCGGCCCTGGGCATCGACTGGGATCCGCCTGTCGTCCACCAGACCGACCGGATCGGCACGTACCGCTCGGTCATCGACGGCCTGCGCGAGGACGGTCGCACCTTCGAGTGCTTCTGTACCCGCCGCGAGATCCTCGAGGCGCCGTCCGCGCCGCACGCACCACAGGGCGCCTACCCCGGCACGTGCCGCGATCTCACCGCGGCCGAGCGCGACGAACGCCGTGCCGTCCGGCCGCCGGCCATCCGGCTCCGCGCCGACGTCGAGGTGTTCGGCGTCGACGACCTTCTGCACGGCCCTTACTCAGGCACGGTCGACGACTTCGTACTGCAGCGCAACGACGGCACCCCGGCCTACAACCTCGCGGTCGTCGTCGACGACGCCGCGCAGGGAGTCGACCAGGTCGTCCGCGGTGACGACCTCTTGTCGTCGGCGCCCCGGCAGGCCTACCTGGCGACACTGCTCGGGGCGATCCCGCCGACGTACGCGCACGTCCCGATGGTGCTCAACGCCAACGGGATACGACTCAGCAAGCGGGACGGGGCGGTGACGCTGGCCGACCTCGCCGCCGACGGCGTCCCGACGTCGACGGTGCTGTCCCGCATCGCCCATTCGCTCGGCATCGCGGATCGCGACGAGCCCGTGACCCTCCCCCTGCTTACCGATCGTTTCGACCCGGCCGCCCTTCCGCGGGAACCGTGGTTCCTCACCTCCGACGAGTGGACTTAGCGGCCCACTTCCCCGCTCCCTAATCCGAAAGAACGCATGACCCCTGCTCCCTTATCCGAAAGGATCACACACCCATTGGTCCCTGAGGTGCGAGGAGCGCAAGCGACGAGCCACGAAGGGCCAGTGACGCACGCTCGTCAACCCTCCTACGCCGTGGTGGCCAGCAACCGCTGCAGCACGTCGTTGAGGGTGATGAGCCCGACCGCACGGCCGCCATCGGTGACCAGCGCGAGGTGGGCGCGCTGTTCCCGCATGGCGGTGAGCGTCTCGTACACCGGCTGGGCCGACTCGACGCTCAGGACCGGGCGCATGAGGTCAGCAGCGGTGGCGCCCGGCGAGGCACTCAGACTGTCGCGCACGTGCACGACGCCGCGGACGGGCGCACCGGCCGCATCGTCACGCACGAGCAGTCGTAGGTGCCCGGACGTCCGGCCGGCCGTCTGGATCCGATCGGCGTCAGCGGTCGGATCGACGACGGCCAGATGGTCGTTGGGTGTCACGACATCGCCGACGGTCAGCGACTCCAGTTCCAGCGCGCTCGTCAGGTGAGCGTGATACCGCTCGTCGAGCGTGCCCACGGTGGCCGAGTGCTCCACCAGGTGTCGCAGGGCGTCGCTGTCCTGTCCGGTCGCGACCTGATCCACCGGTTCGACACCGACGCGCTTGAGGCACCAGTTGGCGAGGTGGTTGAGCTGCACGATGAGCGGGCGCGTGACCCACATGAAGGCGCGCATCGGCAGGGCGAGCATGATCGCCGACTTCTCGGGGTGCGCGATGGCCCACGACTTCGGCGCCATCTCGCCGACGACGAGGTGCAGGAACGTGACGAGGATGAGGGCCAGGACGAAGCCGATCACGTCGGCCGACCAGTACGGCAGGCCCCAGCCGGCGAACAGCGGCGTGAGCCAGTGGTGCACGGCGGGTTTCGTGATCGAGCCCAGTGCGAGCGTGCACACCGTGATGCCGAGCTGCGACCCGGCGAGCAGTACGGACAGTTCCGACGCGCTGCGGAGCGCCGCACGGGCGCTGCCGCTGGTCGCGGCCGCATCCTCGAGCCGATGCCGACGAGCGGCGATCAGGGCGAATTCGACCGCGACGAAGAAGGCGCTGGACACGATCAGGGCCGCGGTGACGGCCGCGACGACCCACGGGTTATCCATTGTCGCCCTCCTGTCCGTTCTCGGCCGGGTGCTCGGCGCCGGTGGTCTTCCCGTCTGTGACCTTCTCTGTCGGCGCAACGCTCATCGACAACAGTGCGGGCACTCGCTTGTCCACCTCGAGCACCGTGGCCCGGACGGTGCGGGGTTCCGCCTCGTCGTCGTCGAGCAGGGTCGACGGGTCGGGGTCGATCGTGATGGTCACCGTGTCGCCGACCTCGGGGAGCCCGACGAACTCGGCGATCACGAGTCCGGCCATCGTCTCGTAGTCGCCTTCGGGGAGATCCCAGCCGACGGTCCGGGAGACCTCGTCGACGTGTGCGTCACCTCGCACGCGCCAGCCCTCGGGGCTCTCCTCGATCGCGACGGTCGCCTCGGAGTCGTGTTCGTCGTCGATCTCGCCGACGAGTTCTTCGGCGATGTCCTCGGCGGTCACGACGCCGGCGAAGCCGCCGTATTCGTCGATGACCACGGCCATCTCGTCGTGTGCGGCCGCGAGGTTCTCCAACACCTCGGGCAGCGGGAGCGTCGAGGGCACCACGACGGCGGGACGACTGAGGTCGACTGCGGTGGCCTTCGGATCAGCCTGCGGGGGTTGTTTTTTCAGCGCGTAGCTCCACTCGAGGAGGTCCTGCAGGTGGATCACGCCCCGCACCTCGCCGTCACCACCTGCGAGGACGGGGTAACGCGTGTGGCCGGTACTCATCAGCGTCAGCACGTCACCGGCAGGCAGATCCGCGTCGACGTGATCGGTGTTGGGGCGCGGGATCATTGCGTGTTCTGCTGTGCGCGTCGGGAACTCGAGCACACGGTCGAGCAGGACGGACAGATCGTCGGGCAGGTCGCCCGCGTCCCGGGACTCGGCGACGATGTGCTCGAGGTCGCGCACCGACGCCGAATGCTCGACGTCGTGGACGGGTTCGATGCGCAACGCGCGGAGCAACACGTTCGACGACTTGTCGAACAAGGCGATGAGCCAGCCGAACACGGCGAGGTAGATCGTGGTCGATCGCGCGAGCGACCGTGCGACCGGCTCGGGCCGTGCGATGGCGAGGTTCTTGGGGAACAGCTCGCCGAAGACCATCTGCACGACGGTGGAGAAGATGATCGCGATGATCGTGCCGATCGCGACACCCACGCCCACCGGGATGCCCACGCCGCCGAGCAACTCGCCGACGCCGGAACCGATCAGGGGTTCGGCGACGTAGCCGACGAGAAGGCCGGTGACGGTGATGCCCAGCTGCGCGCCGGAGAGCATGAAGGACGTGCGGCGGGTGACGGCGAGCGCGCGTTTCGCGGCGGCGTCGCCTGCTTCGGCACGGGCTTTGAGGCGGGACCGGTCGACCGCCATGTAGCCGAATTCCTGGGCCACGAAGTAACCGGTGAGGGCGGTGATCAGGAAGACCACCAGGATTCCGAGTCCGATTCCGAGGACGGTCAGCATGTGACCGTCCCGGTGTCGGTGCCGGGCGGAACTCCCGGATCATTCAGTTCACAACTGGGGGCCGACGGGTGTCGTCGACGTTTTCGGCGCTTTCCGCGTCTCATCGTCTCTCTCGCTGGTGCTCGGGTGTTCCATACCGGGTGCCGAGCGCTGAGGCATGTGGGTAAATGTCCGGTATGAGGTCCCAACGTACCCAACTCGCCGCTTGTTCCGCGAGACGGCCGGCGATCGTCGGGGTCGGCCGGGGGGTCGACACGCGATGCCGATGAGCGCCTCGTCGCTGCGTGAGCAGGTCGCCGAAGCCGCTCGACGTCTGGCCGCCGAAGGCCTGCTGATCGGCACCGCCGGAAACGTCTCGACCCGCGTAGACGACCACGTCGCGATCACCGGGACCGGGGTCGTCCTCGCGGATTGTTCAGCGGCCGACGTCACAGTCGTGTCCCTCTCCGGCGACGTCGTGGACGGGTCGGTCGCGCCGTCCACGGAGCTCGACCTGCACCTTCGCGTCTACGAGCGGACGAGTGCCCAGGCGATCGCGCACACTCACGCACCCTTCGGCACCGCGGTCGCCTGCGTCAGCGGGCTGACGTCGCTGCCGGTGCTGCACTATCAGCAGCTCGGCCTCGGCGGCGCGATCCCGATCGCGCCGTATGCGACATTCGGCAGCCCGGAACTGGCCGACATCGTCGCCGACGCACTGGTCGACACCCAGGTCGCGCTGATGGCGAATCATGGTTCGGTGGCACGGGGCTCGAGCCTGGCCGACGCCGTGGAGAATGCGCTGCTGCTGGAGTGGCTGGCCACTCTCTTCCACCGGACCTGCAGCATGGGCCGGCCCCGTGAGCTGACCGCCGACGAGCAACAGTCCACCGTCGCCCAGGCGATCCGACTGGACTACGGGACGCCCCAGGAGAAACGCACGTGACACCCACCTCGCCATCGACCGTCCCGCTCACGATCGCGACCGTGGGCGTCCACGTGCTCGACATCCACGTCGTCGGGATCGAGGCCATTCCCCAGGGCTCCGACGGCGCGCTCGTCGAGTCCATCGGCTTCTCCGCAGCCGGTACCGCGGGCGGCACCGCGCTCGTCTTCGCCCGGCTCGGCGCCACGGTCCGAACCCACGGTGCGATCGGCGCCGACTCGATCGGGCGTTCGCTGACCGCCTTGCTCGACGCCGAAGGCGTCGACACACGCGGGCTCGTTCCGAAGGCGGGGGTCCAGACGTCGTCGTCGGTCATTCCCGTGCGGCCCAACGGGGACCGTCCCGCCTGGCACTGCATCGGCGCCAACGCGCAGTTCGTACTCGCCGACCTCGATCCCGGCGCGTTCGACGGGCTCGATCACCTGCACCTCGGCGGCCCCGAGTTCCTCGGCGGTCCGGTGGCCGCCGAGCTCCTGAGCCGAGCCCGCGACCGCGGGATCACGACGTCGGCGGACCTGCTGTCGGGTGGCGACCCCGGGCTTCTCGAATGGATCGGCGACGCGCTTCCCCACATCGACTACCTGATGCCCAACGACGAACAGACCCGTGGGCTGACCGGTTCGAAGGACCTCACGGACGGTGCACGCGGGCTCGTGGACCGTGGCGTCGGATGCGTCGCGCTCACCCGCGGCGCCGACGGCGCACTGGTCGTGACCGGCGACGACACGATCGCACTACCGGCGTACTCGGTGGACGTGGTCGACACCACCGGCTGCGGCGACGCGTTCTCCGCCGGTTTCATCACCGGCCGGCTCCGCGGGCTCGGCCTCGCCGACTCCGCCGAACTCGGTTGCGCGGTCGCCGCGCACGTCACCCAGGGCATCGGGACCGCCGCCAACTCCTACGACCTCGACGCGATCGAGACATTTCGGCGGGCCCACGCCGCCGACTGAACACTCGCCCGACCGACCGCCGGTTTCGCCGACTCCCCCTCGGGTAGGCGATCACCACGGTTGCCGACAGGACGGGAGAGGTGCTCGACCGCTTCGGCTCCATCGACGTATGGGTGAACAACGTCGGTGTCGGAGCGGTCGGATACTTCTGGGACATCCCGATCGAGGACCACGCCCGCCTCGTCGACGTGAACCTCAAGGGGTTGATCTACGGCGCACACGCGGCGCTGCGCGTCTTCCGGTCACAGGGTGGTCGCGGCACGCTGGTGAACGTCGGTTCGGTCGACAGCGCGGTGCCCATCGCGCTCCAGAACACCTATGCGGCAACCAAAGCGGCGGTCCGCAGCCTCGGACACTCGTTGAGCGAAGAGCTACGTATGGCCGGCGACGACGACATCAAGGTGGGCACCATCATGCCGTGGGCGGTGGACACCCCGTGGTGGGTCCGACCCGGACAGCACGGGTGTCTCCGGCGGCATCCGCGAACGGATGGTCGCCGAGGACTCCCGCTGACGCGATTCGACGGTGTGGGCAATTGTCATCGCCTCGGACGTCGGTGACGGTTCTGTGTCAGCACATCGGTGACACTGTGCGTGTCAGGATTTCGGTGACGGCGGTCTTGGTCTTGGTCCAAGGCGTGATGGCGTGGGCCGGGTCAGCCCGACGCCCGCCGCGATGATCAGTCCTATACCGGCGAGGGTTATCGCTGTGAGGTGATCTCCCAGTAGTAGGCCGCCGAGCATCGCACCGATCGCTGGATCGAAGGCGAACAAGGTGGCGACGACGACCGGGCCGGCGAGCCGTAGGCCGATGTAGTCGAGGAGGAAGGCGACTCCGACACCGATGACTCCGATGACGGTCAGCGTCACCCATATGCCGCTCGAACTCGGTGGCGTGTGGGTTATTGCGACGGGGGTGAGCAGTAAGCCGGAAAACCCTACGGCCAGCGCCAGTTCTCCGTAGCCGGCGCGAGACCCGAGGCGGTGCGAGAGCAGTGTGTAGAGCGCCAGCGCGACTGCCGCAAGAGCGCCGGCGAGGACGCCCCAGAATGTTCCCGCGATCGCTTGGTCTGGTCGTGTGACCGCCAGTACCCCGGCCAGGGCGAGGATCGGCCAGACGAGCTGGCGGCGGTCTCGGATTGCCACCGTTGCCAGGACGAATGGCCCGAGGTAGAGCAGGGAGGCCGCCACGCCCAGTGGAAGGCGGTCCACGGCCAAGTAGTAGAGCACGTTCATGCTGGCCATTGCGGTTCCGAGGCCGGCGATGAGTAGCCAGGTTCTCGGGGGGCGGCGTGACAGGGTGGGCCGTAGCAGAACGAGCAGGGCCAGGCCGCCGATGACTTGACGCCACGCGGCGACGCCGGTCGGACCTATCTCGGCGAAGAGCGGCGAGGCCATTGCCGCCGAGCCTTGGATGGCGAAGCAGGAGCCGAATACTGCGATCGCACCGAAGACCCGGGCACGCGTTCGTTGTGCGGCAGGTGGTGGTTCGGAACCGCGAGTGCCGGCGGACGCCACTGACGGGTCACTCACTCGCGACTCGCCGCAACGCGTCGTGCGCGGAACTGCCGCGACTTGTGTTGACCGCCGCACAGACGCATGGAGCACCAGCGCCCCGTGCCGGGTCGCGAAGTGTCCCAGAAGACCCATTGGCAGGAAGGATTGGCGCATGGCTTGAGGCGACCAATCGACCCCGCGCGTTGAGCGACGTACAAGTCGAGTGTCATCTCCGCCAAGAGACTGTGCAGATCGTGCCCATCCAACGCAAAACCGTTCGCGCCGACAAGGAGTCGCGGGCTCGTGCTCCAATCCGGCGTCGCTTCCGGGGTCGAGTCGTGTTCAGGCAGGCTCCACAGCGTGGTGCACCCGACGAGTTGCCGCATTGCCGCGCGGGCCAGACGAACCTCGGGCAGCACGGACTTGTCGGCCCTGACCTCACCGCCGACGTCGGGTAGACCGTGAAGTAGTTGTTGCGCCTGTTCAACGTCGGACAACTGATCGCGGTCGCGGTACAGATCCAGAGAGTTCATGAAGCGGCGGACGCGCTCCAATCCGTCGGGCGCCTCGGCTGAAGGGTCCCAGTCGGCCGCACGCTGAGTAACCATTAAATGAGATTAGCAGGTTACGGCGACCGCCACCTCGGACATGTCGCCGGAGTCGTCGAAGATGACTCGACGATGTGACGAAACCCCCACTTGTTGCGGTTGCAAAGAGTTGCAGCCCTTGACACTTCGCAGTTGCGCAGACAAGCCGCCTGTGGTGAACTCAGCAAGTTCGCTATAGTGAATCACTACTACGAGTCGTTGGATGGGGCGTCTGATGGGGTGGCATCGGTGTGGGTCGCACCGGACACCGGTAGCGGGACTGGCAGCTACGACCGCCATCCCGTTCGGCAACAAAGACTCGCCGGCCCTTCTGCCGGACTGACCGTTGACGGTGTGCACGTCAAGGTCGACGGCTGCCTCGGACCAGTCGCCGTGCGCTCCTACGTCACCGTCGCGATCTCCACCCCACTCAACGACAACACCGTCAACGTCTACGGCAAACCCACTACGTCTAAGGGAGGCGTGTAGCCATGTCCCTCACCGCTTCCGAAACCCGCACCCGAACACCACGACATGCCACCACCCCTCCGCCGGACCAGCCCGCTGACAGGTCAACTCGGCGCTCTGTGGTGATCAGGGGCGTGTTGTTCGTCGCCAATTGCGTGCTGCTGATCACCGCCGCGGCCAACCTCCACCGCCTGGGCGAGTGGGCCGACCGATGGGGACAGATCCCGGTGTACCTCGGCTTCTTCTTCCTCATGTCGATCGCCGGCCGCTGGTTCTGGACCGGCGCCGACGCCATACTCGCGAGAGTCGTCGGCAACCAGTGACCCACACCCCCACCAGCCACACCTCAACATGCCGCGTCCGCACCGCGGCAGCACTTCTCGCCCTGGCAGGCACACTCATCGGCGCGACCATGCCCGCTGCAGCCGGACTCACCGGATCTTCTTCGACGGCACACGCCGACCCGCCATGTGATCAGATGCGCGCCCAATACGGTGCCGGCTGGCCGTGTATCAGCGTGCCCACCTACACAGGGGCCCATGACGGCGGAGACGACATCTAAATGAGAGCCGGAATCGAACTCTCCCAGCAATACGGCACCGACCTGACCCAAGCCGACGTCAACAATAAGATCACCCGAGTGATCGACCGCACATCGAACGAGCACAACTAAACGGCGACAGCACAGGCCAGGCCCGGCACCGATGACTCCCGGCATCCAGCGCACGCCGAGGACCCACTGGCTTCCCCTGTGGATGATGGCCTTCGCAATTGGAATCCCTCTCGGGATCATTAACTTTGAGATCAATGAGGCTGTCCGGGACAAGTGTGCAGACGGTAACTCCAGTGGTTTCGCGTACGGCGCCGACTTCATCCTCCATTCGAGCTTTCGATCGTGATCTCCTGCACCATTCCCGGGATTGCCGCAGTGGCTTATCTCTCGCGGCGCATCAACCTGTGGGTCGCCCTGCTGATCGCAACAAATTGCGGTGTAGGGATGCTGTGGTTCGGAGTAGACAGCATGGAGAGCACGCTATGGCCAACCGGGCTACCCTCAGGATGGCCAACCTGGTTGGCCTAAATCCACGCCCGATGGGCCCCGGGCGAGATTCGGGGTAGAAACCGCTTGACTCGAACGTATATTCGAGTAAAGTGGATTTATGTCATCGGGGGCGGGGGCGGAATCCACCACATCGGTGGATGCATCACGCGATTCCGTCGAACCGCGCCTGCGCGCCGACAATGAGCTTTCTGCCGCCGAACTCGTCGAGGTTCTGAATCACTGTGCGGGACTGGCTGCGTCGGCGGCGCATCGGATGATGACCGTGGCCAGCCTCATTCACGACGAACGTGCGATGGACTACGCCCAGCGGCGCGCCGAGGTGCACAGCGGTGAACTCGACTCCCTCGAAGCGTTCGACGCGTTGTCGGCGCAGGTGGCCGCCGGTGAGGACCCCTACGAACAGTTCGGGCCGGACGGGCTCGAGCAGGCCATCGCCGAAGTCGGCGCCACCCTCGCAGTGACCCCGGCCGAGGCGAAAGACCTCATCATGGCCGGTGACGCCCTGCGCTACCGACTGTCCTTCACCGGACATGCCTTGGCCTGCGGACGAATCGACAAGCGCCGCTTCCTCATCGCACTCAAACGCACCGACCTGATCACCGACGCCGACGAGATGCAAACAGTGGACGCCCACCTCGCCGAGGCGATCTTCGCCCGCGCACCCATGTCCACAGCACGCTTCACCGCCATGGTCGACGCCATCGTCGCCGCGTGGGCACCTGATGCGCTCCGGCGACGCAAAGAGCGGGTGAACGCCGACCGCAACGTGTCGATCACCCCGGATCGGTTCACCCCCGGCCAATCCCGGATCTCGGGTACCTTGCCCGACGCCGACGCCGCCGAATTCAACGCCCGCCTCTCAGCGATGGCCGCAGCGGTGCACCCCGGGGACCCGCGCACCCTGCCCATGCGACGCGCCGACGCCCTCAAAGCACTCGCCCGCGGCGAAGTCGCCCTGACATGCCGCTGCGCCGACTGCGACGCTGCCGCAGCCGAACCCGACACCACTGCGGGA
The DNA here is from genome assembly GCF_057770005.1 of Gordonia sp. G4. Classification (NCBI taxonomy): domain Bacteria; kingdom Bacillati; phylum Actinomycetota; class Actinomycetes; order Mycobacteriales; family Gordoniaceae; genus Gordonia; species Gordonia sp. G4. Next base: position 2,024,261 of record NZ_CM173442.1, on the reverse strand, counting down.
CAGGAGCTCGACGAAACCAGGGGCGACACCGACACTCTCGCCGACGCACCAGCCGTCGACGCGATCGTCGCCGAGCCGCACGAGCCGGCCGCTTCGTCGTCCCCGCCGCACGCTCCGCGCGCGACCTTCCACATCGTGGTGAACCTGTCGACGCTGATCGGCCTCGACGACGACCCCGCGTTCCTCGACCGGCACGGCATCATCGACGCCGACACCGCCCGCCGGCTGCTCGCCGAAGCCCGACGCACCTACATCCAGCCCACCCCCGCCGACCCCGACGCGCCACCGGGACCCGCCGCAAACAGTTCAGTGACCCGGTACACCCCGTCGAGAAAGCTCCAGGCTTTGGTGCGGGCGGGCGAGTTGTGCTGCACCTTCCCGGGCTGCAATGCGCCGGTGTGGCAGATCGACCTCGACCACACCGATCCGTTCGACCACACCGACCCACGTCGCGGTGGCCGCACCGAAGCGCGCAACCTCAAACCGCTGTGCCGGTTTCACCACCGGATCAAGACCTTCACCAGCTGGCAGGACCACCAGGACGAGTTCCTGACGGCCTGGTTCACCACACCCACCGGCCACATGTTCGTCGGCAACGCCTACAACGGACGCGACCTGTTCAACCGGCTCGCTCCCGGCCGGCCTCCCGACCACCCGGCACGCGACACACTGAACCAGTTGCGCACCAACGACTTCCGACGCCAACAGCGCGCCGAGAAGCGCTGGAACGACGCCAACCCGCCACCCTTCTAGACACCGCCGGTCACGACAACACCGACGCGGTGGGCGAGGTCATGAATTCCGGGAAGCTCCGTAGTAGCGGCGCAGGAACTCGTCGCGGTACTCGGTGTAGGTGCCGTTCTCGATGGCTTCGCGGGCACGGTCGACGAGGGTGACGATGAAGGACACGTTGTGCAATGTCGCCAGGGTTGCGCCCAACCCCTCCTTGGCCTTGAACAGATGGTGCAGGTAGGCCCGGCTGTATTGCGACGTGTAGTTCTCGATCTCGGGGTCGAGCGGCCGGAAGTCGCTGCGGTACTTGGCATTGGTGACGTTGTATCGACCGTCGAGTGAATAGATCGCACCGTTGCGGGCGACCCGGGTCGGCGACACGCAGTCGAAGGTGTCCACGCCGTTCTCGATGGCGGTGAAGATGTCGTCGGGTTCACTGATCCCGAGCAGGTGTTTCGGCGAGTCCTCGGGGAGCTCGTCGTTCACCCAGCCGACGATCGTACCGAGGTTGTCCTTCTCGAGCGCCCCGCCGATGCCGTAGCCACCGAAACCCTTTCCGCCGACCGCGCGGTCCGCCTCGCTCAACGCGACGAGATCGCGGGCCGCCTTGCGACGAAGGTCCTCGTACTGGGCGCCCTGGATGACACCCCACAGCGACTGCTGGGGACGATGAGCGCGCTCGACACTCAACCGGTTGTGTTCGTCGAGGCACCGGATCGCCCACAGGCGGGTCCGCTCCAGCGAATTGACCTGGTACTCGCGGGTGTTCATCAGCGTGGTCAGCTCGTCGAAGGCGAAGATGATGTCTGCCCCGAGCTGGTGCTGGATCTGCATCGACACCTCCGGCGTGAACCGGTGGGCCGACCCGTCGAGGTGCGACTTGAAGGTCACCCCGTCGTCGTCGACCCGCGAGAGCCGTTCCTTGCCGTTGGCGGTGAGGTCGTCGTCGGGGGTGCCGGTGGCCTCCATCGAGATGACCTTCTTGAACCCCGCACCCAGCGACATGACCTGGAAGCCGCCGCTGTCGGTGTAGGTGGGACCCCGCCAGTTCATGAACGCCCCGAGCCCGCCGGCAGCGTCGATGATCTCGGGACCCGGCTGCAGATACAGGTGGTAGGCATTGGCAAGCACCGCCTGGGCGCCGAGGGCGGAGACAGATTCCGGCAGGACCGTCTTGACCGTCGCCTTGGTACCGACGGGAACGAACGCGGGGGTGCGGATCGGTCCGTGCGGTGTGGTGATCGTCCCCGTGCGCCCGCGGGTGCCGGCCAGGGTGGTGCCGACGACGTAGGTCGGGTCGGCGATATCGGTTCCGGTACTGCTCACGTCCAGCATCTTCGCAGGTCGAGGGGGCCCACCCCAAACCGGCGCGAGACACCGGCGACCCGTTCGGCCGGTGACATCCCATTCGCTACGGTGGTGAACCATGTCGCGCAGAACTCGTCCCACCGGTGCCACCACGAGCCACTCTCGCCGATCGATCAGGGTTGCCGCGGCGACCGTCGGACTCGCCGCGGCGATGTCGACGCTCCTCGCATGCGGCGCGGAACAGGACATGACCACCGCGTCGTCGACAACTCAGGCCGGCGCCGCGGAGTCGGGACCACAGTCCGCAGAACAACCCGCCACCTCGCCTCCGGTGGTCCCCGGTCGCAAACCCGTGTCGTCGACGCCGACCTCCAGCGCGACGCAGTCCGACGACTCCGACACCACCTGCGGCACCATCCCCGGCCCCGACGGCGCGCTGCGCGTGCTGATCCTCGCCGGCGACGTCGCCTGCGACTCGGCGACGAGCATCGCCGCCCAGTACGGCCCGAAGATCGCGAGCGGCCAGCAGCAGTCGGTGGCCGGATGGACCTGCGCACCATCCCAGCTCGAAGGCGTCCTCGCCGCCTGCCAGAAGGGCACCGCGGTCATCGGTTTCGCACCCTGATCCTCGCAATGGGCTTGACCCTCACGTGACGTCAGGCAGCAGGGTTGTCGGTGTGAGCGAGGAAAAGCACACTTCGAAGATGGATGCCCGGGAGCTGACCGTGGGTGTCGTCGCCGGCATGGTCGGCGTCAGCATCCGCACGCTGCACCACTACGACCAGATCGGTCTGGTGGTGCCATCCGGCCGGACCCCGGCCGGATACCGGGTGTACGACGACACCGACGTCGAACGACTCCACCAGGTACTCACCTATCGAGAGCTGGGCTTTTCCCTCGAGCAGATCGCGACCCTGCTCGACGACCCCGATGCGGACCCGCTGAGTCATCTGCAGACCCAGCGTGCGCTCCTCACCGACCGGATCGACCGCTTGCTCCGGATGGTCGCAGCACTGGAGGAGATGATGAACGCCAAGAACGAGGGCATCTCGCTGTCGGCGAGCGAACAGGCCGAGATCTTCGGGGACGACTGGCTCGGGGACGAGTACGCCGCCGAAGCCGAGGAGCGCTGGGGGAACACCGAGGCGTGGACGCAGAGCCAGAAGCGGTCCGCCCAGTACTCCAAGGACGATTGGCAGCGGATCAAGGACGAGACCGACGATCTCGAGCGCCGTCTCGCCGAGGCGATGCGTCGTGGGGTGACACCCGGCACCGCCGAGGCGAATTCACTCGCCGAGGAGCACCGTGCACAGATCGGCCGCTTCTACGACTGCGACCACGACATGCAGGTCTGCCTGGCCGACATGTACGTCGCCGATCCGCGCTTCACCGAACACTACGACGCCCAGGCTCCGGGCCTGGCTGTGTATCTGCGGGAGGTGATCCGCGCAAACGCGGGCCAAGCGTGAAGATCGCCGCCCGCCGGGCGTCGTGGTCGATTAAGTTACCTGTTCATGACCACTGACGAGGGCGTCCACAACCAATCCGGCGGAGCACGCGCGACGACCAACATCGGCGATGCGATGTCGTTGCGGACCGTCTTCACCCGGACGGGCGAGGCCACCGAGCTCCCCAAGTTCTCCCTCAGTGACTCGATGTTGTTGCCGGAGACGGCATATCAGATCGTCCACGACGAGGCGATGCTCGACGGCAATGCGCGACTGAACCTCGCGACCTTCGTCTCGACGTGGATGGACGGCGAAGCGCAGAAGCTGTACGCCGAGACCGTCGACAAGAACATGATCGACAAGGACGAGTATCCGCAGACCGCCGCGATCGAGGACCGCTGCTGGCGCATCCTCGCCGACCTGTGGCACAACCCCGACGTCGAGAATGCCATCGGCACCTCGACGATCGGGTCGTCGGAGGCGTGCATGCTCGGCGGACTCGCCCTCAAGCGGCACTGGCAGACGCGGCGCCGCGCCGAGGGCAAGTCGACCGAGAAGCCCAACATCGTGCTGTCGACGGCGGTGCAGGTCTGCTGGGAGAAGTTCTGCAACTACTTCGAGGTCGAGCCGAAGTGGGTGCCGATCAGTCCCGACCACCTCGTCCTCGACGGTCACGAACTCGAGAAGTACGTGGACGAGAACACCATCGGGGTCGTCGCCATCATGGGGCAGACCTACACTGGCATGTACGAGCCGGTGACCGCGATCGCGGCCAAGCTCGACGAGATCCAGGCCGACACCGGCCTCGACGTCAAGATCCACATCGACGGTGCGTCAGGTGCGATGATCGCCCCCTTCTGCCAGCCCGACCTCGAATGGGACTTCCGCGTCGACCGTGTCGTCTCGATCAACACCTCCGGCCACAAGTATGGTCTCGTGTACCCGGGCGTCGGGTGGATCGTGTGGCGCGACACCGAAGCACTACCGGAGAGCATGGTGTTCCACTGCTCCTACCTCGGCGGTGACATGCCGACGCTGGCGCTCAACTTCTCCCGACCCGGCGCCCAGGTCCTGCTGCAGTACTACATGTTCCTGCGGCTGGGCCGGGACGGCTTCACCCAGGTCCAGCAGGGCTCCCTCGATGTGGCGCAATGGCTTTCCTCGCAGATCGCCCAGATCGACGGGCTCGAGTTGGTCAGCAAGGGCGACACCATCCCGGTCTTCGCATGGAAACTGAAGGCCGGGCACACCGAGAACTGGAATCTCTACGACCTGTCCGACCGGCTGCGCATGAAGGGCTGGCTGGTTCCCGCCTACCCGATGGCCGACGACCTCGCCGACCTGACCGTGCAACGAATCGTCGTGCGCGCCGGGCTCAGTCACGATCTCGCGCGTGCACTCATCGCCGACATCGAGACCGAGGTGAAGTTCCTCGACCGCCTCGAGAGCCCGATGCCGCGCGAGGGCGACGGGTCACACTTCCACCACTGAGCTAGTCCAGCAGTGCCTGCGCCACGCGCTCGAGCGCGGCGACCCGACTGCCCTTGACCAGCACCGCGGCGCCCTCCTCGAGGGTGCCGAGTTCGGCCGCCACGCCGTCGACGTCGGAGACGTGCCGGGCGGAGTCGCCGTAACCGGCCTCGGCGACCGCGATGACCTCGATCCCGAGGTCACGGGCCTCGAGCGCGATCGCGTGATGCTGGGCGGGTGAGTCGGCGCCGAGTTCGGCCATGGTGCCGAGGACTGCCACCCGTCGCGTCGCGGGCAGGGCGGCCAGCGATCGTAGTGCCGCCGACATCGACGTCGGGTTCGCGTTGTAGGCGTCGTTCAGCACCACCACGCCACGCGACGAGGTCGTCAGTTCCATTCGCAGGCCGGACAACTGCGCACCGAGCAGGCCGGTCGCGATGTCCTCGACAGCGACCCCCAGACCGCCGCCGGCAGCCGCGGCGGCCAGCGCGTTGGGGACCTGATGTTCGCCGCGTGCGCCCAACCGGACATCGGTCGATCCCCACGGGGTGTGCAACCGGAACGACGCGCGTAGTTCGTCGTCCATCACGATGTCGGAGGCGTACACATCGGCGTCCGGTGAGAGTCCGTAACGCAGGACGCGAGCCGAGGTGCGGTCCGCCATCGCCGCGACGTACCGGTGGTCGGCGTTGAGCACCGCGATCCCGTCGGCCGGTAGCGACTCGACCAGTTCACCTTTCGCGCGCGCAACGGACTCGATGTCGCCGAACAGCTCCAGGTGGACGCCCTCGACGCGGGTGATCACGCCGACCGTCGGATGCGCGATGGAACACAGCAGGTCGATGTGCCCGATTCCGCGTGCGCCCATCTCGAGGACCACCGCCTCCACATCGTCGGCGGCCGCGGCGAGGGTGATCGGGAGTCCGAGCTCGTTGTTGAACGACTTCTCGCTGGCTGCGGTCCGGTAGGTGGTGCCGAGAACTCCGGCGAGCAGATCCTTGGTCGAGGTCTTGCCGACCGAGCCGGTGATGCCCACCACGCGATCGGGGATCCGGGTGCGGACGGCCCGCCCGAGGTCGGCGAGCGCGAGTGCGGTGTCGGCGACGCGGATGGCGGTTCCGCCGACCGGATCGTGCCGAGCCCTGGCGACGAGCCTGCGCGAGGTCATCGTCGCGAGCAGCGACGCGCGGCGGGGCTGTCACCGGGTGATTGCAGACCGTCAGTGCCCATCACGACGGGCACACCTCGGGTCGTCTCACCAGCCCTCGGTGTTACCCTATGCATCGTGCTCACGACCCTCCTCGATGGCGAACTCCTGGCTGAACGCCACGGTGACCCATCATTCTCTGTGGTTGCATTACACGGTTGGGGCCGAACGAGAGCAGACTGGAACCCGGTACTCAACGGACTCGACGCGATTGCCATCGATCTGCCTGGGCACGGCGCGACACCGGCTCCAATCACCGCGTGGGGCAGCCCGGAGTACGCCGAACACATCCTGGCGGCGCTCGCTCGAGAGCTCGACGACGAGGACCGCAAGCTCGTCCTGCTCGCCCACTCATTCGGTGGTCGTGTCGGCATTCACATGGCCGCCCGCAGGCCCGACCTGTTTTCCCGGCTCGTCTTCACCGGGGTTCCCTTCATTCGACCAACCGGTTCGGGAAAGTCGCCAGCGCCGTTCCGCATCGCAAAACGACTCCATCGCCTCGGACTGCTGCCCGATTCGCTCATGAACGAATACCGCCAGCGATACGGCTCCGCCGACTACCGGGAGGCCCACGGAATCATGCGTGAGATCTTCGTCAAGGTCGTCAACGAGAACTACGATGCTGAGATCGCGGCCGTCGCAGACGCGCGGATCCCAATGGACCTTGTGTGGGGATCGGAAGATACCGCGGCACCTTTGTCGGTCAACGCCGTCGTAGCCGATCAGGTGCCGAGCGCGCAGCTTGAAGTGATCAACGGCTCCGGCCATCTGCTCGATAACCCCATGCGCGGCGCACTCATCACCGCGGTGAAGAAAGGCGTAGCGGACTCCTGATGGCGACGATCATCACCATGGGCCTGTGGGTTCTGGTTGCTGCCGCGCTCGCCACCTGCAGTTACCGGTGGCTTCGGGTGGCCCAGAGGGAGCACTACGCGACAGGTCGCATGTCGGCGATTATGCTGATCTGGTTTCGCGCCCGGCCGCTCAACGTTGCCCTCGGGATCGCTGCGCTGACCCTCCTGATCGCCGGCCTATTCGCGTGGCCCGCGACGATCGCCGGATTGGTCGTCGCTGTCGCATTCCCTTGGAATCTCGCGATACACCCCAAGGAAAACCGTCTTGTCGTCACCGGCCGAGTGAAACGACTTGTTGTGGTTGCGACCGTACTGCTCGTCGTCGCGTGTGCGTTGTGCTTCAAGCCGGTCGTCGCGGCCATCCTCGTGCCGTTCACCTTCCTGATCATCGACCTCGCCCTGCTCATCACCGGTCCGATCGAACGCGCGGCGGCCAACAAGTACGTGGTGCAGGCTAAGCGGAAACTCGACGACATTGGCGCCGAGGTTGTAGCCATCACCGGCTCGTACGGAAAGACATCCACCAAGAACTACGCCGCACAGATTATCTCCACCACGCGGCCTACCGTCGCGAGTCCCGCTAGCTTCAACAATCTTCTCGGGCTCTCATCGACGGTGAACAATCACCTTCATCGCGGTACCGAGGTGTTCGTCGCCGAGATGGGCACCTACGGACCGGGCGAGATTCGGCGTCTGTGCGAAATATTCCGCCCGCGAATCGCGGCGATCATCACTATCGGCGACGCGCACCTCGAGCGGATGAAGAACCGGGATACCATCGTGCGCGCCAAGAGCGAGATCGTCGAGAACGTCGAGACCGCGGTTCTCAACATCGACGTTCCAGAGCTGGCCGATCTCGCGCAGGTCAGCACAGCGCGGGTCATCGGGGTCAGCGTCGAATCTCCCGAAGCCGAAGTCTACGTCGACGAACGTAACGGCCGGTGGATCGTGCATCATCGGTCCGCCGAGATCGCATCGGTAGAGGCGCCCCCGGCGGGACATCCGATCAACCTCGCGGTCGCCGTCGGCCTTGCCCTTGCTGCCGGGGTGCCCGCCGAACGAATTGGCCCGACCCTGACCCACCTACCCAAGGCGCCGCATCGGGCCGAGGCTATCACCGACGCCACCGGGCGAGTCGTGATCGACGACACATATAACGCGAACCCGGTCGGGGCGGCTGCGGCGCTGCGATCAGCGTCCACCCTCGCGGCCGGCAATCAAGTGTGGACGATTTCACCCGGCATGATCGAGTTAGGCCCCGACCAGCGGGTTCGGAATGAAGAGTTCGCGCGAGCGGCCACGGCGACCGACAATGACCACCTTGTCGTGGTCGGATACACCAACCGTGCCGCGCTGCGGGCCGGCGCCGATCCCGGACGCGTCGAGTTCGTAGAGTCTCGGCGTGCCGCCACCTCGTTCGTGACCAAACGTGCACAGCCCGGCGATGTCATTCTCTACGAAAACGACTTGCCCAGTCACTACCCGTAGGGTGAGCAGCGTTCCAGATGACTGAGTAGAAGGACCTCCTTGGTGACCAATCACGTTTCCATTGTCTTCGGCGGGCCCTCGCCCGAACACGAGATCAGCATCCTCACAGGCCTGCAATGTGAGCGGGTTCTCCGCGGCGCAGGTGCTGAGCAGATCAACCCGATCTACGTCGACCAGGGCGGACGGTGGCACCTCGTGCCGGCAAACACTGAGGCTCGCGATTTCACCGCGGGCGCGCCGGCGGGGAGTCGTGAGCTGGCTGTACAACTCTCACCCGAGCCGGGCGTCTGGACCAAAAAGGGGCTACGCTCCCAGCGGGTCGACCTCGGTGTCGTGATGAATGCCACGCACGGCAGTCTCGGCGAAGGGGGCGGGTTCGCGTCGATCTTCGAACTGATGGGGGTGCCTGCGACCGGAGGTTCGGCGTGGGCGGGTGCGTTGTCGATGGACAAGTACGCGTTCGGGACCGCGCTGCGCGCGGCCGGGATTCCGACTTTGCCAAGGGAACTGCTCACCGAGACGTCGACCCACGCCATCGAGGGCCCGCTAATCGTGAAGCCGCGTTTCGGTGGATCGTCGATCGGTATCGAGGTCGCCGACGACATCGAAACAGCCAGGACGCTGCTTCGGAGCAGTATCCATTTGCGCAACGGTGCAGTGGTGGAGCCCTATCGCAGCGACCTGCGTGACTACAACGTCTCCTTCCGCACCTACCCGGCGTTCGAGTTGTCGGAGATCGAGCGGCCACTGCGGCCCGAGGTCGGTTCCACCATCTACTCCTACGAGGAGAAGTACCTAAACGAATCCGGTTTGCAGGGAGCACCCCGGGAAATGCCCGCGGTGATCTCCCAGAAGACCCGCGATGCGATTCACTCGTATGCACGCGAGGTCGCCGATGTCACCGGCATCACCGGGATCGTCCGCGTGGACTTTCTCTCCAACGACGACGAGGTCTTCGTCAACGAGGCAAACACCATCCCCGGCGCGATGGCGCTTTACCTGTGGACCAAAGTGCCAGTCGACCGGCTCTTGCTCGACGCGATTGAGGAGGTGCGCAAGAACCCGCCTCGGTCCTCTGCGACGACCACCCACAACCGGAGTTCGGCGCTGCAAGCCGCAGGCGGGATCGCGGGCAAGCTGGCCGGACTGAACGTTGAACGGCACTAGCGTGGGCAACCGCGGGACGCATCTGCCCATGGGCAGGATTCGCCGGTATTTCCTGCATCTGACAAGGCAGCGCGCCCGTATCGCGTTGCTGGTCGCCGGATCGGCGATTGCCCTCTACGCGGTGCTGACCGTCGCTCAGTGGCCCGCCAACGCCAACGTTCGCGACCCGATCCAGCAGATCCTACTGATCCTGGCCGGCACCGCGGCCAGCGCCGTGTTCCTGCCCGAGCTGAGCTCGGACCTGTGGAACCTCAAGGCCGTCGACATTCGTCGGCTTATTCCGACCGAGAAACGTGCTGCGCTGGCACGGTCACTGATCGAGGCGGAATCCGCTGGCGACCAATCCGAGTGGAATAAGCTGATCTATGAGCAGGCCCTGGTACCCCTGATCGCCGCCAGCCATGAACCCGCTCAGATGATCCGCAACATGAGCTACTCGGTCCAGGCTCATCTCAACGAAGAGTTTGACCAGTTCGCTGAATCGACGACCACGGTGCAGTATCACGCGGTCCAGACGCTCTCCCGCAGCGAGCGGGTCCTACCCCCGATCGGTGAGGACCAGGACTACTGGATCAGCGCGGCTCGCACGGTGTCCGCGCTGCACCAAGAGTTCCGGAACCCGAACTGTATTGCTCGGGAGGTGGTGACTCTCTTCGACAGTGACGGCCACGAGTTGAGTGCTCAGCTCTGGCGGGAGGCCGTGGTGCGGCTGTGCACCGTCGGGGTCAACGTCAACGGCGAAACCCAGCGAATCATGCGGGAGGTGCGCAGCCCCCGCCGTGACGAGCCATCCGGCACCGCAGATTCGACACCCGATTCGCGCGCGGGTTCGGCCACGCTGCCGGTCGTCGAGGCTGGCGAGGACTACAATGAGGACATCTTGCGATGGCGCTTCCGGCCCGCCGAGGAGGACCTGCGCGAACGCGTTCCAGTGCAGATCGCTTTCGACTTCCCCGTGGTACGCGAGGATCGGTTCCTCGTCTACTTCAACTACTACTGCGCCGGGGCCACGTCGGTGTCGATGAAAGTCTTCAACTTGAGTCCCACGGCCGAGCTACGTTGCGACGCCTTCTTCGGACGGGCCAAACGTGCCGAGGCACGCAACGAGGAAGAGTATGTGCAAGGACTGCTGGCCAGTCAGCGATCGATCTCCACCGGTCGAGATTCTCTCCTGTGGCCCGGAAGTGGCGCCCTGTTTAGCTGGCACGGGTAGCGCCGATGGTATCACCGTTCCTGGTGCCACCTGATCCTCGGGCATTGTCTAGCGCCGCGATCTCGGTTCCCCCGATCAATTTCCGTGGCTGGCCGTCGGATCCCGGTGGAATCGAAATCGGTTTCAGCACAGAAGAGCTCACCGAGCCTCCAGCGACCGTCGCGACCATGCCGTACTACCGAATGCTTGCCGTTGGTCACCCGCCGGCACTGACCTTGCTCCGCACCGGCGTCTGCGGACGCCTCTCCGTGGCATCGGCGGCGTTGCCGGGCGCATTCGGACTGGTCATCCTCGATGGCTGGCGGACACGAAAGTTCCAGCGTGAACTGGTCAATTACTATTCGACCGACCACGACCCAGTCGGTGCAGGATTCGTGTCGTCGGCCGACGACCCGGACTTCGCGCCACCGCACGTAACTGGCGGCGCAGTCGATCTCACCATCTCTTATAACGGCATTCCTCTCGCACTCGGCACCGACTTCGACGAGTTCACTCCTGCCGCTGCGACGGACTGGTATGAAACACACGCTGTGAAGGGAGCCGATGCCGTGCTCATCCGCGATCTGCGTCGAATGTTCGGAAACGCGATGCTTAAGGCCGGCTTCGCCCCTTATCAACAGGAGTGGTGGCACTGGTCTTACGGCGACCAGATCTGGGCGAGGTTCTACGGGCTGCAGCACTCGATCTATCCCGCGATCGACGGGCCATGATGGCTTGTAGATCACGGTCTGCCGCGAATCACTCCGCCGAGCTGCCGTAGCCGACCGGTGCATGTCGTAGCATCAACGGCGTGACCCACCCCCTGGCTCCGCGAACGCTGCGTGTGCTGGTCTATTCCGACGATTCCGATACCAGACGGCAGGTCATCGGCGCCCTCGGAACCCGCCCCGATCCCGACCTGCCTGATCTCACCTTCGTCGAGGTCGCCACGGCGCCGATGGTGTTCGCGCAGCTCGACGCCGGTGTCATCGACGCCGTGATCGCCGACGGCGAGGCCACCCCGGCCGGCGGCATGGGCCTGGCCAAGCAGATGAAGGACGAACTCGATCCCAGCCCGCCGGTGCTCGTCCTCCTCGGACGCGCCGACGACCGGTGGCTCGCTGACTGGTCGCGCGCCGACGCCGTGTCCGTGCTGCCGGTCGATCCGATCGCCCTGCCCCGTGCGTTCGTCGAGATGGTCGGAAACGCCGAACTCTAGAAAACAGTGACTCGCGCCACACACTCACCTAGGCTTGTGTTGCAGCTCACATTCGTACTGGCGGACCAGATCGGCAGCCGGCGCGGATAGGACGAACACCCGGGCCGGCCGCACCGAACAGGTGCACTCCGGTCGCCACAAGCGAGGAGGGGTCCGCGCTTTGAACGCCTACGTCCCGATCATGATCCTCGGGGCAATCGGCGCGGCGTTTGCCGTTTTCAGCGTCTTCATCGGCATCGCGATCGGTCCGAAACGGTACAACCGCGCCAAACTCGAGCCCTACGAATGCGGCATCGAGCCGGTCGAACAGAGCCTGCTCTACCCGACGCGACGCACCGCGGGCGGCGCCGTGGCGACCGGTTCGGTCCAGCGCGTGCCGGTCAAGTACTACCTCACCGCGATGCTCTTCATCATCTTCGACATCGAGATCGTGTTCCTCTACCCGTGGGCCGTTGCCTTCGACTCACTCGGGTGGTTCGGACTCATGGCCATGCTCTTGTTCATCGTCAACGTGTCCGTCGCGTACGCCTACGAATGGCGCCGCGGCGGACTGAGTTGGGACTGAGAGCATTTCGCACGATCCGACACCGGCAAGGAGGTCACCCATGGGACTCGAGGAGAAACTCCCCAGCGGATTCCTGCTGAGCACCGTCGAGGATCTGGCGGGCTTCATGCGCAAGGGCTCGCTGTGGCCGGCGACATTCGGGCTCGCCTGCTGCGCCATCGAGATGATGGCCACCACGTCGGGGCGCTATGACCTCGCACGCTTCGGCATGGAGGCGTTCCGGGCATCGCCACGTCAGGCCGACCTCATGATCGTCGCCGGCCGGGTCAGCCAGAAGATGGCACCCGTCCTGCGGCAGATCTACGACCAGATGCCGGAACCCAAATGGGTTCTCGCCATGGGGGTCTGCGCGTCGTCGGGCGGGATGTTCAACAACTACGCGATCGTCCAGGGCGTCGACCACGTGGTCCCCGTCGACATCTATCTGCCGGGCTGCCCGCCGCGTCCGGAGATGCTGCTGCACGCGATTCTGAAACTGCACGAGAAGATCCAGGAGATGCCGCTCGGGGTCAACCGCGAGGAGGCCATCTGGGCGGCCGAACGCGCAGCCCTCCAGGCCACCCCGACGATCGAGCTCAAGGGGTTGCTCCGATGACGACGCCCGCAGGCCACCAGGATCCCGAGAATCCGGCGCCTCCGCCCCCCGATTCCGAACAGATCGGCGTCCGGCACGGCCTGTTCGGCCCGCCCGGAACCGGCGACACGTCGGGATACGGCGGGCTGGTCCGGCCGGTCACGCTGCCGCCCAGCTCGTCCCGTCCGTACGGCGGCTACTTCGACGAGATCTCCGATCGCCTGCGAGACGAACTGGGCGATCGTCACGACGACGCGATCGAGAAGGTCGTGGTCTTTCGCGACGAGATGACCATCCACGTTGTGCGCCGGCATCTCCCGGCCGTTGCATTGGCTCTTCGCAATGCGCCCGCCCTGCGCTTCGAACTCTGCCTGGGGGTCAGCGGGGTCCACTACCCCGGCGATGCGGACCGGGAACTCCACGCCGTCTATCCCCTCGCATCGCTCACGCACGGTCGACGAGTGCGGCTCGAGGTCGCGGCTCCGGACGCCGATCCGCACATCCCGAGCATCTGTGACATCTACCCGACCAACGACTGGCACGAACGCGAGACCTACGACTTCTTCGGCATCGTCTTCGACGGCCATCGATCTCTGACCAGGATCGAGATGCCCGACGACTGGGAAGGGCATCCCCAGCGGAAGGACTACCCGCTCGGCGGAGTCCCCGTGGAATACAAGGGAACCCGCATCGACCCGCCCGACCGGAGGAGGTCGTACAACTGATGACCGACACCCACACACGCACCTACACCGTGTCCGGGCAGGACTGGGACTCGATCGTGTCCGACGTCCGCACCCGCGCCGAACAACAACCCGGTGACGAACGCATCGTCGTCAACATGGGTCCGCAACACCCGTCGACACACGGGGTCCTGCGTCTGATCCTCGAGATCGAGGGCGAGACCGTCACCGAGGCCCGCTGCGGAATCGGGTACCTGCACACCGGGATCGAGAAGAACCTGGAGTACCGCAACTGGACTCAGGGCGTCACGTTCGTCACGCGGATGGACTACCTGTCGCCGTTCTTCAACGAGACCGCCTACTGCCTCGGTGTCGAGAAACTCCTCGGCATCACCGACGACATCCCGGAGCGTGCCACCGTCATCCGGGTGATGCTGATGGAACTCAACCGCATCTCCAGCCACCTCGTCGCATTGGCCACCGGCGGAATGGAACTCGGTGCCGTCACGGCGATGTTCCTCGGATTCCGCGAACGGGAGATGATCCTCGACCTGTTCGAACTCATCACCGGCCTCCGGATGAACCACGCCTACATCCGGCCCGGGGGTGTCGCACAGGACCTCCCGGCGGATGGTGTCGAACGTGTCGCCGAGGTGATCCGCCAGCTCCCCGGCCGCCTGGACGAACTCGGAGATCTGCTGACCGACAACTACATCTGGAAGGCGAGGACCCAGGGCGTCGGTTACCTGGATCTCACCGGCTGCATGGCACTCGGGATCACCGGCCCGGTGTTGCGGTCGGCCGGTTATCCGCACGACCTGCGTCGGGCCGAACCATACTGCGGTTACGAGGACTACGAGTTCGACGTCATCACCGAGGACACGTGCGATTCGTACGGCCGCTACCTGATCCGCGTCCGGGAGATGCGCGAATCGATCCGCATCGTCGAACAGTGCCTGGAACGCCTGCGTCCGGGGCCGGTGATGGTCGCCGACCGCAAACTCGCCTGGCCTGCCGACCTCGCGCTCGGGCCGGATGGACTGGGCAATTCGCCCGAGCACATCGCGCGGATCATGGGGACCTCCATGGAGGCTCTCATCCACCACTTCAAACTGGTCACCGAGGGCATGCGCGTCCCGGCCGGCCAGTGTTACATCGCCGTCGAATCACCGCGGGGCGAACTCGGCGCCCACATGGTCAGCGACGGCGGCACCCGTCCGTACCGCGTCCACTTCCGCGACCCGTCGTTCACGAATCTGCAAGCGGTCGCCGCGATGTGCGAAGGCGGGATGGTCGCCGACGTCATCACGGCGGTGGCCAGCATCGACCCCGTGATGGGAGGCGTGGACCGATGACCGATCCCGTGTTCGTGGACCTGAGCACCGCACCGCCGCCGGAGGGATCGGCGCCGGCGCACGCCACCCCGGTCCCACCCATCGTCTTCGACGGACCGACGGACTACCCGGTCGAGGTCGCCGAGCACCTCGAAACACAGGCCCGGCCGATCGTGGCCCGCTACCCGCAGGCTCGATCGGCGCTGCTGCCGCTGCTGCACCTGGTCCAGTCCCAGGACGGCCGCCTCACGCGCGCCGGCATCGAGTTCTGCGCCGCGCTACTGGATCTGACGCCCGCACAGGTGGCCTCGGTCGCCACCTTCTACTCGATGTACCGGCGCACACCCACCGGCGAGTACCTGGTCGGCGTCTGCACCAACACCCTCTGCGCGACCCTCGGCGGCGACGAGATCCTGCGCTCGGTCTGCGACCACCTCGGCGTCGAACCCGGGGACACCACAGCCGACCACCGCATCACCGTCGAACACGTCGAGTGCAACGCGGCCTGCGATTTCGCGCCGGTGGTGATGGTCAACTGGGAGTTCTTCGACGACCAGACCCCGGAGTCGACCATCGAGCTGATCGAGGACCTCCGTGCCGGCGTCGAGGTGACGCCGGCTCGCGGAACCGGTCCGGTGCGATCGTTCCGAGGAACCGAACGGGACCTTGCCGGGGTGGTCGCGCCGGCCCCCTCCCCGCTGGTTGAGCCGGCCCCGAGCGAAGCGAGGAGCCGAGTCGAAACCACCTCCCAGCCGACGAGTGCAGCACCCGACCCCGAGCCCGAACCTCCGGAGGCCCCGGTCCTGTCCCGCCACTGGAGCGAGCCGGAATCCTGGACCCTCGACAATTACCGACGCCACAACGGCTATCGCGCGTTGTCGACCGCGTTGCGGACTCCGCCCGACGACATCATCGAGATGGTCAAGGCCGCCGGACTCCGGGGCCGCGGCGGCGCCGGCTTCCCGGTGGGCATGAAGTGGTCGTTCATCCCCCAGGGCGACGAGACCATCCCGCACTATCTCGTGGTCAACGCCGACGAGTCCGAGCCCGGCACCTGCAAGGACATGCCGCTGATGCTCGCCTCGCCGCACACCCTCGTCGAGGGCGTGATCATCGCGGCCCATGCCATCCGCGCTCACCACGCGTTCATCTACGTACGCGGCGAGGTCGCCTCGGTTCTCCGGCGATTGCGCACCGCCGTCGACGAGGCCTACGCCGCTGGTTATCTCGGCGCCGACATCCTGGGTTCGGGCTTCGACCTCGAACTGGTCGTCCACGCCGGCGCGGGTGCCTACATCTGCGGCGAGGAAACCGCACTGCTCGATTCGCTCGAGGGCCGACGGGGACAGCCCCGCCTGCGCCCGCCCTTCCCGGCGGTCGCCGGGCTGTATGCGAGTCCGACGGTCGTGAACAACGTGGAGTCGATCGCGAGTGTCCCGTCGATCGTCCGTAACGGCGTCGACTGGTTCCGGTCCATGGGCACCGAGAAGTCGCCCGGGTTCACCCTCTACTCGCTGTCGGGTCATGTGACGCGTCCCGGACAGTACGAAGCGCCGCTGGGGATCTCGCTACGGGAACTGCTCGATCGTGCCGGCGGGGTGCGCGCCGGTCACGAGCTGAAGTTCTGGACGCCGGGCGGGTCGTCGACGCCGATGCTGACGCCGGAGCACCTCGACGTCCCGCTCGACTACGAGGGCGTCGCCGCGGCCGGGTCGATGCTCGGCACCAAGGCCCTGCAGATCTTCGACGAGACGACGTGTGTGGTCGGCGCCGTCCTGCGGTGGACAGAGTTCTACGAACACGAGTCCTGCGGGAAATGCACCCCGTGCCGCGAAGGTACGTACTGGCTGGTGCAACTGCTCCGTCGTCTCGAGCACGAGGGCGGAACCGCCGCGGACCTCGACACCCTCGCCGACGTCACCAACAGCGTCGTCGGCAAGTCGTTCTGCGCTCTCGGGGACGGCGCGGGCAGCCCGATCGTGTCCTCGTTGGAGTACTTCCGCGACGAGTATCTGGCTCACCTCGACCACGGGTGCCCGTTCGATCACTCACGGTCGACCGTCTGGTCGGGAGGCGTCCGATGACACTGGTTCACGGCAGCGGTCCGGCGACCGAGACAGACAACCTGGTGGGCATCACGATCGACGACCGTGTTGTCCGGGTTCCCAAGGGCACCTTGGTCATCCGTGCGGCCGAGCAGATCGGGATCACGATCCCGCGGTTCTGCGACCACCCGCTCCTGGAACCGGTCGGCGCCTGCCGGCAATGCCTCGTCGAGGTCGAGGGACAGCGGAAGCCGCTCGCGTCGTGCACGACCGTGGCCACCGAGGGAATGGTCGTGCGGACACAGCTCAGTTCCGAGATCGCGGCGGGAGCCCAGCGCGGGGTGATGGAGCTCCTCCTGATCAATCACCCCCTGGACTGTCCGGTGTGCGACAAGGGCGGCGAGTGCCCCCTGCAGAACCAGGCGATGTCGGCCGGGCGCGCGGAGTCCCGGTTCGACGGCGTCAAGCGGACCTTCACCAAGCCGGTCCCGCTGTCGTCGGAGGTCCTGCTCGACCGGGAGCGGTGCGTGCTGTGTGCCCGCTGCACCCGATTCTCCACGCAGGTCGCGGGTGATCCGCTCATCGAGCTCGCGGATCGCGGTGCGCTGCAACAGGTCAGCGTCTACGCCGACGAGCCGTTCGACTCCTACTTCTCCGGGAACACCGTCCAGATCTGCCCGGTCGGTGCGCTGACGGGCGCGCAGTACCGGTTCCGCGCGCGTCCTTTCGACCTGGTGTCGACGCCGAGCGTGTGCGAGCACTGCGCCAGTGGCTGCGCCCAGCGCACCGATCACCGCCGCGGCAAGGTCCTGCGACGGCTCGCCGGCGACGACCCCGAGGTCAACTCGGAGTGGAACTGCGACAAGGGACGCTGGGCGTTCGCGTACGCGTCGTCGGCGGAGCGGATCACCGCTCCACTCGTCCGGGACCGGCACGGCGAACTGCGTGAGGTGTCCTGGGCGCACGCGGTGCGCGTCGCGAGCGAGGGGTTGTCCCGATCGCTGGGCAACACCGGTGTTCTCACCGGCGGCCGGCTGACCGTCGAGGACGCCTACGCGTACTCACGATTCGCGCGGACCGTGTTGCGCACGAACGACATCGACTTCCGCGCCCGCAGCCACAGCGCCGAGGAGGCCGCCTTCCTCGCCGCCCGCGTCGCCGGGCGCGGGCTCGAGACCACCTACGAGGACCTGTCGAGCGCGCCCGCGGTGCTGCTCGTCGGGTTCGAACCCGAGGAGGAGTCCCCGATCGTCTTCCTGCGTCTCCGGCGCGCGGTCCGCACCTCGGGTCAGCGCGTCGCGACGCTCGCCCCGTTCGCGAGCCGAGGCGCAACCAAACTCGACGCCACGCTCTTCCCGACCGTGCCGGGTGACGAGGCCGGGGCGCTGCGGTCGGAGGCGGTGCTCGCCCACCTCGAGCCACCCGGTTCGGTCATCGTCGTCGGCGAACGGCTCGCCACCCGGCCCGGTGCGCTGCTCGCGGCCACGCAGCTGGCCGAGCGCACCGGCGGCCGACTGGCGTGGATCCCGCGACGCGCGGGCGAACGGGGCGCACTCGAGGCGGGAGCCCTGCCGGGACTCCTGCCCGGAGGGCGCCCGCTCGACGACGACGCCGCCCGTACGCCGGTGGCCGACATCTGGGGCACCGACCTCGACCCACGGCCCGGCCGAGACACCGCCGGGATGATCGATGCCGCGCGCTACCACGGACTCTCGCTGCTGATCGCCGGTGTGGACATCGACGACCTCCCCGACCCCACCGCGGCGACCGAGGCGCTCGCCGCCGCCCCGTTCGTCGTCGGCCTCGAGCAACGCCACAGCGCTGTCACGCGGTCCGCGGACGTGGTGTTCCCGACCGCCGTCGTCGCCGAGAAAGAGGGCACGTTCGTCGACTGGGAGGGCCGCCCGCGGAGCTTCACCACCGCCCTGAAGGATTCCGGCCATCTGTCCGACCACCGCATCCTCGACGAGATCGCCCGGCAGATGGGTGTCGACCTCCGATGTGGCGATGTGGCGACCATCCACATCGACCTGCGACGGATCGGTGGGTGGTCGGGCCGGCGGCCCGCCGTCGACGCCGTCGACATGCCGCAGCGCACTCCGGCCGCCGGCCAGGCGGTCCTGGCCGGATGGCACATGCTGCTCGACGAGGGACGGATGCAAGACGGGGAGCCGTACCTCGCCGGTACCG
The DNA here is from genome assembly GCF_057770005.1 of Gordonia sp. G4. Classification (NCBI taxonomy): domain Bacteria; kingdom Bacillati; phylum Actinomycetota; class Actinomycetes; order Mycobacteriales; family Gordoniaceae; genus Gordonia; species Gordonia sp. G4. The sequence continues at coordinate 2,004,785 of NZ_CM173442.1, read as the reverse complement.
CCCGCCCGCCGGTGGCTCGGCTGGCGCGCTCCACCGCCGCCGAAGCCGGTGTCGCGGCGGGTGACCGTCTCCGCGTCAGCACCGCCGACGGCGCCATCACCCTTCCGGTGGAGATCACCGACATGCCTGACCGGGTGGTCTGGCTCCCGCTGTTCTCACCCGGCTCGCACGTCCACGCGGCGCTCCGCGCGCAGGAGGGGGATCTCGTCGCCCTCGCGCCCGCTCCAGCACCGGTCGACATCACAGATGACACCGCAGGGGGTGCCCCGTGACACTCGCCGTCGACTACCCCACCCTCGACGACTTCGGGCTCGATCCGATCTGGCTCGTCGTCGCCAAGGCGGTGGCGGTGTTCGCGTTCCTCGTCGTCAATCCGCTCGTCGCGATACTGCTGGAACGAAAGATCATGGCCCGCATGCAGACCCGGATCGGTCCGAACCGGGTCGGCCCCAGGGGAATCTTGCAGAGCCTTGCCGACGGGGTCAAGCTCGCGCTCAAGGAAGGGATCATCCCCACCGGCGTCGACAAGGTGATCTACCTGCTGGCGCCGATCATCGCGGTCGTTCCGGCGGTGATGGCCTTCGCGGTCATCCCGTTCGGGCCGATGGTGTCGGTGTTCGGTCACCAGACACCGTTGCAGCTCACCGACCTCCCGGTCGGGGTCCTGTATGTCCTGGCCGTGACATCGGTGGGCGTCTACGGGATCGTGCTGGCCGGCTGGTCGTCGGGCTCCACGTATCCACTGCTCGGTGGCCTCCGGTCGACGGCCCAGGTCATCTCCTACGAGATCGCCATGGGACTCACCTTCGCCGCGGTGTTCCTCGACGCCGCGACCATGTCGACATCGGGAATCGTTGCCGCGCAGGAGCACCACTGGTATGTACTGCTGCTCCTGCCCTCGTTCGTCATCTACGCCATCTCGATGGTCGGTGAGACCAACCGGGCACCCTTCGATCTGCCCGAGGCCGAGGGCGAGCTGGTCGGCGGGTTCCACACCGAGTACTCGTCGTTGAAGTTCGCGATGTTCATGCTCGCCGAGTACATCAACATGGTCACCGTCTCCGCGCTCGCCACCACGCTGTTCCTGGGCGGTTGGCAGGCGCCGTGGCCGGTGAGCGCCTTCGACTGGGCCAACTCCGGTTGGTGGCCCGTGCTCTGGTTCACGTTGAAGGTGTGGGTGTTCCTGTTCGTGTTCATCTGGCTGCGAACCAGCCTGCCGCGCTTGCGGTACGACCAGTTCATGAACCTGGGCTGGAAGGTCCTGATCCCCATCTCGCTCACCTGGGTGATGGTCGTCGCGATCATCCGGGCCGCGTTCGCCGGTGAGGACGCCGACCTCACCCGGGCACTCGTGTCCGCGGGAGCCGGGCTCGTGGTCACCGGCCTGATCGCCTACGCGGTCTTGCGGCTGATGAGGATTCCCGACACCCCTGATGCGGCGGATGAGTCCGGAGACCCGGCCGCACCCGACGAGTTCGACCCGATGGCAGGCGGATTCCCCGTTCCGCCGATGCCCGGTCAGGTGCTACGACCGGGGACCACATCCGAGCCGGGCACACCCGTCACCGATCCGACAGCGAACCGGGAGACCACCGATGCCTGACTTCCTGAAACCCGTGAGCGGTTTGCGTGTCACCTTCGGCGGCATGTTCCAGCCGACGATCACCGAGCAGTATCCAGAGGAGAAGCGACCCACCGCCGCGCGATACCACGGCCGCCACCAGTTGAACCGGCATCCCGACGGCCTGGAGAAGTGCATCGGGTGCGAGCTGTGCGCCTGGGCCTGTCCGGCGGATGCGATCTATGTCGAGGGCGCCGACAACACCTCCGAGGAGCGCTACTCACCTGGCGAACGGTACGGCCGCGTCTACCAGATCAACTACTTGCGGTGCATCGGTTGCGGGCTGTGCATCGAGGCGTGCCCCACGCGAGCGCTGACGATGACCAACGACTACGAGCTCGCCGACGACAATCGCGCCGACCTCATCTACGAGAAGGACCGTCTGCTCGCTCCGCTGGAACCCGGCGTCGAGGCGCCGCCGCATGCGATGGCACCGGGCTCCACCGAGGAGAACTACTACCGGGGTGAGGTGAGTGCCGACGGCCGCGTGGACCTGCCGGTTCCGACGGTCCGGGGTCACCGGGAGACGCAGCCATGACCGCCACGGACACCCTGTGGCTCGCCGACGAGGCGGTTCGCACCTCAACCGGTGAGGCGATCCAGTTCTGGGTTCTCGGAACCGTCGCCGTCGCAGGCGCTCTGGGCGTCGTCTTCGCCACCAAAGCCGTCTATTCGGCGATCTCCCTGGCCACCACGATGATCGTGCTCGCGGTCTTCTACGTCGCGCAGGGGGCACTGTTCCTGGGTGTGGTGCAGGTGGTGGTCTACACCGGCGCGGTGATGATGCTGTTCCTGTTCGTCATCATGCTGATCGGCGTCGACTCGTCGGACTCGTTGCGCGAGACGTTGCGCGGTCAGCGGGTGTCCGCCGCGTTGATCGGACTCGGCTTCGGGGTTCTGCTGATCGCCGGGATCGGCAGCGCCACCGTCGGAGTCGTCACCGGAGCCACCGCCCCCGACGCGATGGCCGCGGGGAGCGACGACGCCGTCGAGGCCATCGCCGAGCTGATCTTCGTCCGCTACCTGTGGGCCTTCGAGCTCACCGGCGCGCTCCTCATCGCCGCCACGCTGGGCGCCATGGTGCTGGCGCACCGGGAACGCTTCGGACCGCGGCTCACCCAGAAGGAACTGTCGCAGGCGCGGTTCCGCAGTGGGGTGAACCTGACCCCGCTGCCGACACCTGGCGTCTATGCGCGACACAATGCGGTCGACGTGCCGGCACGCCTGCCCGACGGCTCCCCGTCGGACTTGTCGGTGAACGCCATCCTGGCCGCGCGGACACTTCGCGCCCACACACCCGAGGAGCCGGGGGGTGGCCGGTGAACCCGGAGAACTACCTCTACCTCGCGGCGCTGTTGTTCACCATCGGCGCCGCCGGAGTACTGCTGCGACGCAACGCGATCATCGTCTTCATGTGCATCGAGCTGATGCTCAACGCGGCCAACCTCGCCTTCGTCACCTTCGCTCGGATGAACCAGTCGTTCGACGGCCAGGTGATCGCCTTCTTCACGATGGTCGTCGCCGCGGCGGAAGTGGTGGTCGGACTGGCGATCATCATGACCATCTTCCGATCGCGCCGGTCGGCGTCGGTCGACGACGCGGATCTGCTGAAGCGGTAGAGGAGGATTGGTGAACGCCGAACTCACTGCGTCACTGCTGTGGTCGATCCCCGCACTGCCGCTCGTGGGTGCCGCGATCCTGCTCCTCGGCGGACGCGCGACCGACCGGTGGGGGCACCTGCTCGGTACGGGTCTGGCGATCGCGTCGTTCGCGGTCGCGCTGATCATGTTCACCGGCATGGTGTCCCGTTCCGCCGACGACCGCGCCGTGTCGGACGTCCTCTTCAGTTGGGTACCGGTGGGCGAGCTGCAGGTCGACTTCGGGTTGCGCCTCGACCAGTTGTCGATGTGCTTCGTCCTGCTGATCACCGGCGTCGGTTCACTCATCCATGTCTATTCGATCGGCTACATGCAGCACGATCCCGATCGTCGTCGATTCTTCGCCTACCTCAATCTGTTCCTCGCGGCCATGCTGGTGCTCGTCCTCGCCGACAACTACCTGGGTCTGTATCTCGGCTGGGAAGGCGTCGGGCTCGCGTCCTACCTGCTGATCGGCTTCTGGCAGTACAAGCCGTCGGCGGCCACCGCCGCCAAGAAGGCGTTCGTCGTGAACAGGGTCGGCGACATCGGGCTGGCCGTCGGCCTGATGATCATGTTCGCCACGTTCGGGTCGGTGTCCTTCACCGCCGTCTTCGACGGCGCCTCGCAGGCGGGCGAGACCACGCTCACCGCACTGGGTTTCGTGCTGCTCCTCGCCGCGTGCGGCAAATCGGCGCAGGTACCGCTGCAGTCCTGGCTGGGCGACGCGATGGAGGGTCCGACACCGGTGTCGGCCCTGATCCACGCCGCGACCATGGTGACCGCGGGCGTCTATCTCATCGTCCGCTCGGGCCCGATCTTCGACCTCGCCCCCGCCGCCCAGGTCGGAGTCGTGGTCGTCGGCGCGGTCACCCTGCTGTTCGGTGCGGTCATCGGTTGCGCGGAAGACGACATCAAGAAGGCGCTGGCCGCGTCGACGATGAGCCAGATCGGGTACATGGTCCTGGCCGCCGGGCTCGGGCCGGCCGGTTACGCGTTCGCCATCATGCACCTGCTGACCCACGGCTTCTTCAAGGCGGGGCTGTTCCTGGGCGCAGGTTCGGTGATGCACGGGATGAACGACGAGACCGACATGCGCCGCTACGGTGGCCTGCGCACCCTGATGCCGATCACGTTCGCCACCTTCGGTGTCGGCTATCTCGCCATCATCGGCGTACCGCCGTTCGCCGGCTTCTACTCGAAGGATCACATCATCGAGGCGGCGTTCGGAGCCGGTGGCGCCAAGGGGTTGATCCTCGGTGGCGCCGCACTTCTCGGCGCCGGGATCACCGCGTTCTACATGACCCGGGTCATGCTGCTGACCTTCTTCGGCGACAGGCGCTGGCACGACGGCACCGACGCGCCGGTACCGCATCCGCACGAGTCGCCGCGGGTGATGACCGGTCCGATGATCCTGATCGCGCTCGGCTCCGTCGCATCAGGCGGCCTCCTGGCCATCGGCGGATCGCTGGAGACGTGGCTCGAACCCGTTGTCGGAGAACACACCGCGCACCACCTCATCCCGGTGTGGGCGATGACCGCGATCATCCTCGTCGTGGTCGCCGCCGGCGTTGCCGTCGCCTACCGTCAGTACGCGACCCGTGCGGTGCCGGTGACCGCACCCGAGGACGTGTCCGTGCTGACCGTCGCCGCCCGCCGCGATCTCTACGGCGATGCCGTCAACGAAGAGCTGCTGATGCGGCCGGGCCGGCGCCTCACCTCCGGGTTGGTCGCGGTCGAGTCCGACGGGGTCGACGCACTCACCAGCGGCGTCGGCGATGCGGTGACCGGTGCGTCGGGTCGAATACGGGGCTGGCAGAACGGATATGTCCGGTCCTACGCCCTGTCGATGTTCGCGGGCACCACGGTGATCGTGGCCCTGGTGATGGCGGTGAACGTCCTGTGAGCATCCCCTGGCTGACCGTCCTCTGGGTCGCGCCCGCGGTCGGCGCGGCGCTTGTCCTGGCGGTGCCGGCGCACCGGGCGACCGCCGCGAAGTGGTTCGCTCTCGTGATGTCCGTGGCGGTTCTCGTCCTGGCGATCGGCCTCGCGATCGGTTTCGATCCCGGTGGCGAGCGCTACCAGTTCGTCGAGGATGTCAGCTGGATACCGGCGCTGGGCACGCGGTACGCGCTCGGTCTCGACGGCATCGGACTGGTGTTGGTGCTGCTGACCGCGGCGCTACTGCCGCTGCTGCTCGTCGCCGGCTGGCGCGATGCGGAATCCGTCGGCTCGCTGGACAGCTCGGGCGGTCGCGCGCAGAAGGGCCCGCACATCTATCTGGCACTGTTCCTCGCGACCGAGGCGATGGTGCTGATGAGCTTCGTCGCCCTCGACGTACTGCTGTTCTACATCTTCTTCGAGGCGATGCTCATCCCGATGTACTTCCTGATCGGCGGGTTCGGCACCGGGCCGAACCGATCGGCCGCGGCGGTGAAGTTCCTGCTGTACAACCTCTTCGGCGGCCTCCTCCTGCTGGCCGCGGTGATCGGGCTCTACGTGGTGACCGCGCAGGACGGGGTGGGCGCGGACGGTGGCGGGACCTTCGCGCTGCAGGACATCGCCGCCGCGGTCGCCGGCGGACAGATCGACGATTCGACCGGGCTGGCCAAGCTGCTGTTCCTCGGCTTCCTGTTCGCATTCGCGGTGAAGGCGCCCCTGTGGCCGCTGCACTCGTGGTTGCCCGACGCCGCGGTCGCAGCCACTCCCGCCTCGGCGGTACTGATGATGGCCGTCATGGACAAGGTCGGGACCTTCGCGATGCTGCGGTTCTGCATGCAGCTGTTCCCGGATGCGTCACAGTATTTCGCGCCGCTCGTCTGCGGACTCGCCGTGGTCGGCATCGTCTACGGCGCGATCCTGGCGATCGGCCAGACCGACGTGATGCGGCTGATCGCCTACACATCCATCTCCCACTTCGGCTTCATCATCCTCGGGATCTTCGTGATGACCGACCAGGGCCAGACCGGCTCGGCCCTCTACATGGTCAACCACGGGATCTCCACCGCGGCACTGTTCCTCATCGCCGGGTTCCTGGTGTCGCGCCGTGGGAGCACCCTGATCGCCGACTACGGAGGGGTGCAGAAGGTCGCACCGGTCCTCGCGGGCACCTTCCTGGTCGCCGGGCTCGCCACCCTCTCGCTCCCCGGGCTCGCCCCCTTCATCAGCGAATTCCTGGTTCTCATCGGCACATTCACCCGATACCCGGTGGCCGCGGTGGTCGCCTGCTCGGCGCTCGTCCTCTCGGCGATCTACATCCTCTGGACCTATCAGCGCATGATGGGCGGGCCGCCTAAGACGCCCGACGCCCGCTCGTCGCCGATGCGGGACCTGGCGGGACGCGAGCTGGTGGTCGTCGCACCGCTCCTCGCCCTGCTCATCGGGCTGGGGGTGTACCCGAAACCGATGATCGATCTGATCGATCCCGCGGTGCAGGCAACGCTCACCACCGTCGGCGTCGAATCGCCCGAACCGGCTGTGGCCGAGCCTGATGCGGAGGGCAACTGATGAATCCGAACACCCTCGTCGGAGACTCGATGACGCTCGCTGCCATCGACACCCCCAGCGTCGAGTACGCATCACTGTCACCGATGCTCATCGTGTTCGGCGCCGGGGTCGTCGGGGTGTTGGTCGAGGCGTTCGCGCCGGGCCGCCTGCGCTATCCCATGCAACTGTCTCTCTCGCTCGGCGGACTGGTCGTCGCATTCGCTGCGCTGATCACGCTGGCGGTCGCGCAGACACACGATGGCGCGAACGGTGAGTTCGCGATGTCCGGCGCGGTCGTCGTCGACCGGCCGGCACTGTATCTGCAAGGACTGCTGCTGATCATCGCGATCGTTGCGGTCGGGTTCATGGCCGAACGTCGGCTCGAGCGCGTCGTGGCGCCCGTGACGATGCGCAGACTCGCCGGGGTCGGCGGGGCCGAGTCGGCGGCCGGCGCAGGCACCGCCGGCGTCGGTCCGAACGGTGGTGGGGTCGACGCGGACATGTTCACCCCCTCGGGAGCCTCGGTGCCCAACACCGACGCCGAGTTCGAGGCCACCCGCGCCGGTGCGGTGACCACCGAGGTGTTCCCGCTGGCCCTGCTCGCGGTGGGCGGGATGATGTTGTTCCCGGCGTGCGGTGATCTCCTCACGATGTTCATCGCGCTGGAGGTGTTCTCGCTCCCGCTGTATCTGCTGTGCGGACTCGCGCGGCGGCGGCGCCTCATCTCGCAGGAGGCCTCGCTCAAGTACTTCCTGCTGGGTGCGTTCTCGTCGGCGTTCTTCCTGTTCGGCTCGGCGTTCGTGTACGGCGCCACGGGTTCGCTCAACCTCTCGACGATCGGTGCGTCGATCTCGGCGGCCGCCGACGGTGGCGGAGACACCACGCTGGCACTCATCGGACTGGCCCTCCTCGCCGTCGGCCTGCTCTTCAAAGTGGGTGCGGTGCCGTTCCATTCGTGGATACCGGATGTCTATCAGGGCGCCCCGACGCCGGTCACGGCGTTCATGGCCGCAGCAACCAAGGTCGCCGCCTTCGGCGCGCTGCTACGTGTGTTCTACGTCGGCTTCCCCGCACTCCGCGAGCAGTGGGAACCCGCACTGTGGGCGGTGGCGATCGCCTCGATGGTGATCGCCTCGGTGATGGCGGTGACCCAAACGGACGTGAAGCGCATGCTGGCGTACTCGTCGATCGCGCACGCCGGGTTCATCCTGCTCGGCCTGATCGCCTTCGACGACGCCGGACTCGGCGCCACGCTGTTCTACCTCGCCGCCTACGCCTTCACCACTCTCGGCGCGTTCGCCACGGTCGCCGTGATCCGCGAGCCCGACACAGACACCCGGACCTCCGCTCGCAATGCCGTCATCCACGGCGCGACACCGACACCGCGCAACCCCCACCTGTCCGGCCGCGAGGCCACCGACCTCACCCAGTGGTCGGGGCTGGGCCGCCGATATCCGCTTGTGGGTGCCATGTTCGCGGTCTATCTGCTCTCGTTCGCGGGCATCCCACTGACCAGTGGCTTCATCGCCAAGTTCGACGTCTTCGCCGCAGCAGCCGGTTCCGGCGGCGGCGTACTCGTGGTCATCGGCGTCATCAGCAGCGCGATCGCCGCATACGTTTACATCCGCATCATCGTCGCCATGTTCTTCGACGACGTACCCGCCACCGGCGCCCCGCACGTGGTGAAACCCAGTGTGCTGACGACGTCCGGCATCGCCCTGTGCACTCTCGCCACGGTGGCCCTCGGCGTCTTCCCCCAACCGCTGCTCGATCTCGCCGATTCGGCGTCGGTGTTCTTGCGCTGATCTGGCGACAAGCGTCCGTCGGGGGATCGCTCTGATAGCAGCGTGAAGTGGCGGGGGTCCTTCGGCGGGGGTGGGAGGGCGCCGAGTACGGTGCGTTGGCAGGCGCAGCGTGTTCCTATTGGTCGGCATCGGGGTAGTCGCCACCGGACCAATCGGAAGAACGTTCGGAAGCAGATTGGCGGCTTGTTTCGATTGGGCGAGAATTGGACTCTTCACGACAGACTCGAGCGGATGGCTGTAGTGCGATCCCGCGTCACCGATCCTCGAACACTCCCAGGCGACGTGCGAATAGAGGTAGACGCTGACGACTACCGAGCCGACCCCTCGGGCACCCGATCCGGGTTCATAGGCCTGTACGTAGCACAGCAAGCTCCCGAAGAAGATTTCACGGACAACGTGGCCGTAATCCTGACACGCTTTGTGGTGGACGCGACGGTGGCAGTCAACGACCTGTTCGATCACGCATTCGCCGAGGCTCGCGAGCTTCCAGATTGGACCGAGCAACGCGCGGACCGGTATCCGACCAGCACGCGCACCGAGGGAACAACGCTACAAGCAGGCAGTCATCGTAGAGAAAACGGCAGCTGGCTCTACACGGTCACCAAACTCGAGGCATACCAACGGGGCAATGTGGCCTACCTCCTGCAGTGCACAGGTACCACCATTTCGACCAACCTCGCGACGCGGTCAACCCTGATCGATACGGTCAGTTCCGCGCGCTTCGACGATTGACCTCAGGAGCAAGAGTGGTAACACGCGCGTCCTGCGTCCCAGACCTCGACCGGGCACTCGCCACGCGAATCGACTTCGTCGCTGACCCGTCCGACAGCTCGTGGTACGTCGGGACGGTTGACGGCATCTCCATTTACGTGCGAATGGGCAACTTTCCGGACGAAGAGGCCTACTCGCTTTACCTAGGACATGGTCGGTGGATGGACTTCAGCCGAGTTCCCGACTACTGGACGATAACTACGCCGGCCGACGGGTGGCCATCGACGGCTCGCGAACGTCTACCCAAGGGCGAGTTTCATACTTGACAATGGCTCCCAACAGATTGCGTGAGCGACAGTTCGCGTTTCCGCTCACTGTTCCTGTCCCGGCTCACCGAACATCACCCGGCGGGATCGGATCTGGCGGCAACCGGCGGTCACTATGGAATTGTCAAAGGCGTGCACGGTCCCGGCTCTCGGGCCGCGATCGGGGTTGGGGCAGTTGTGTCCGGTATGCGGCGAAAACTGCCCCCGACGTCAGCCGGCCGCGGCCCGACAGCTCAGTCGGTGCTGACACTCGCGACGTGCCGAATGATGTTCTGCGTCAGCACATCCGGCTCGGACTCCGGTAGCCAGTGCCCACCGGCTATCTCGCGGACGTCCAGCCCGCGAACGACATCGGCAGTCTTGCACATCACGTCCACACTGAAGAACGGATCGTCCCGACCGTAGATGTACGTCGTGGGCACAGGCTGTTGTGATGCAGGTGGCCGGGGATGCTTCGGCGGCCGCAGTCGCTCGAACAGCATCCGTCGATACCAGTTGACCGCGCCTCGCGCGACGCCGTCCGACCTCATGCGTTGCTGATAGTGATTCGCACGTTCCGCGGAGAGGCCGGACCGTTCCAGAAACCGGGCCAGGTGCCGCGTCAGCACATGTTCCGGTACCGCAGGCAGCACCAACGCGAGCATGTACCAGCTCCGCACCGCCTGTCCTGTTCGTAGCATTCCCCATGCCAGGGCCTGCGGGTGCGGGGTCGACACGATCGTGGCGGTACGCAGTCGGTGCGGGTGAGTTCTGCGCATCGTCCACGTCAGAGCACCGCCCCAGTCGTGTCCGACGACATGAGCACAGTCCACGCCCGCGGCGTCGAGCAACGCGATGACGTCGGCAACGAGCCGCGGCGACCCGTACCGCGACACCGACCGCGGGCACGCCTCGGGCGAGTAGCCACGCAGGTTCGGGATGAGAACCCGAAAACCACATGCGGCCAGCGACTGCCCCACTTCGTTCCACGCCGTACGGTCCTGCGGGAATCCGTGTAGAAGTACTATCGCCGGGTCGTCGGCAGCTCCGAGATCGGTCACTTCGAAGGTGAGCCCGTCGGCTGAGAACGTGTCCACGTGGCATTTCCTCCTCGGATGATCCAGTCGTACCAACCATGCCATCCTGGAACCCGTGGATCTGATCAGGCACTTGCGGTTCTTCGTCGCCGTGGCCGAGGAGGGTCACTTCGGTGAGGCCGCTGCCCGTCTGGAGATGACGCAGCCGCCCGTGTCGCAGGGTCTGCGTCGCCTGGAGAAACAGCTGGGGCTCCAGCTCATCCGACGCACCACGCGCGGCGCCGAACTCACCGACGCCGGTCGCGAACTCCTCCCCCGCGCTCGCCTGCTCGTCGACGACGCTTCACGATTCATCGGCGAGGCCCGCCGGTTACACGAGCACACCGAGGTATTACGTTGGGGCGCTGCGTCACTGATCGGACCGACGATCACGGCCACCCTCGCACATCGCATCGCCGGCGTGGCGTCCGGGCAGGACGCCGTCAGCGCATCGACAGTGAATCTCGTCGAACAGGTGTCGGCCGGCTCACTCGACTTCGCCGTCGTCGAAGCCCCCTGTGTCACCGGATCCTTGACCAGCGGGCCGGTTGTCGTCGTCAAACGCTCGGTGGTGGTGCCTGCGACGCACCCGGCGGCATCCGCCGACCGGCCCCGCCTACGTCAACTGGCGGGTCTGCACTTCTGCCACACGCCACGGTCGTTCAACCCGCCCGCACACGACCAGCTGATCGACCGGTTCCGCGAGTCAGGACTCGACCCGCGGTTGTATCCGGTGACCTCAGCCGACCAGGTGCTGGCCGCGGTCGCTGCCGGGAACGCCTTCGCGCTGACGGTCGATCGCGACGTCCTCGCCGCGGTCGACGCCGTCCGCTGTCTTTCCATCGGCCGGGACGCCACGGCGCTACGCCTACGCGTCGTGTATCGCGAACCCGGTCTCAGCGAGGTGGCAGGAATCGTCACCGCCGCCCTCTACCGAATGGGCAAGGCCTCGTGAGCGCATCGACGTCCCTACCCGCGCCGGTCCGCGCCGAACTCGATCGCGTCATCCGCGAAACCTTCACCGATGCAGGGTGTTCGGGCTGCGTGCATGCACGGACGATCGGGCCGACACCGGTCGAGTTCAGCCACGATGCCGATGCGCCGGTCGTGCTGGCATCGGTGTACAAACTGGCGGTGTTGATCTCGTTGTGCCGCCTGGCAGATCGCGGTGACATCGACCTCGCCGCATCGATCACCGTCGAGCCCACGCGGTGGGCTCCGGGACCGACCGGGCTCGCGCTCTTCACCGACCCCGTGACCATGACCTGGCGCGACCTGGCCACGTCGATGATGACCGTCTCCGACAATGTCGCCGCCGACGTCATCCTCACCCACATCGGGTTGCCGCGGATCCACGCAGACCTGAACCAACTCGGCCTGGCGCACACCCGCATCGTCGGCGGCGTCGCCGAACTGCACGAGCGCCTGCAGCGGGAGACGGGCACGAGCACCGTCGCCGAGGCTTTCGCAGCACTGGCTGATCCCGACATCGACCCGTCGGTCAGCGCCTACGACGCCGCGTACTCCAGCTCCGCGACGCCCCGAGACTGTACGACGCTGCTCGACGCGATCTGGACCGACCGCGCAGCGTCCGCCGCGTCGTGCGAGTTCATTCGGCAGACGATGAGAAAGCAGGTCTTCACCTCGCGACTGGCATCGGGCTTTCCGTTCCGCCGGGTCAGCGTCGCGGGCAAGACAGGCACACTCGTCGCCGTCCGCAACGAAGTCGGCGTCATCGAGTTCCCGGGCGAACTGCCGGTCGCCGTTGCGGTGTTCACGATGAGCGCGAGGTCCGAGATGGCGTTGCCCGAGGTCGATCGCGCCATCGGGGAAGTCGCCCGCGCGGTGGTCACGGAACTACGTACGCCGAACGACTGACCACAAACCACCGTTTCAGCAGCGACCATAGCGAACCGCTATCGACCCATTGCGTGCCGAAACTTGGCATCGCGGAGCTTGGATGGGTTGGCTCGGGGCATGCGTCGATGGTGGGCACTCCTGAGTGCATGTGCGGTGATCGTGGGTACGGTGTCGGGCTGCTTCCTGTCGTCGGAGTCGCCGGAGGACGCGCTGCGGTCCTTCGCCGCCGCCCTCCAGGAGGGCGATCCCTCCGGCGCCGCTGTACTCACCGACGATCCGGTCGCGGCGAACGCGGCGATCGCAGCGATGTTCGACGGCATGGGTCAGACGCCGAAACTCTCGGTCACCGGCAGCCTCGTCGACGACAAGGAGGTCAGTGGCACCCTCGATCACCGGTGGCAGATCCGCGACCGCAGCGTCGCGTATCAGACCTCCGTCGTTCTCGCCGAGACAGATTCTGGATGGCGGGTCCGGTGGCAACCGTCCGTGCTCCATCGGCAGCTCCGTGCCGGAGAGTCGTTGTCGTACAGCGACGACCGCGCGTATCGAACCCCGGTTCTCGACGCCCGTGGTCGACCGCTCATGACGTGGCAGCCTGTCACACTGGTGAATCTGGAACGCGCGCAGCTCGGTTCGGCAGATGCGCTCGCACGTGTACTCCGGCCCATCGAACCGGGCATGACCGCTGCGGGGATCCGCGCGTCCTTCGACGGCAACACTGCTCCGCAACAGACCGTCATCCGACTTCGCAGCTCCGATCTCGTCCGGGTCGAGCGCGACGTCAAAACCATTCCCGGCGTCACGCTCAGTGAGCAGGGCGCACTGCTCAGCGCGACGAAAGCTCTTCACTCACCGGCGATGTCGGGACTCGAGGACATCTGGCGTACGACCATCGACGCCACGGCCGGCTGGTCCGTCCAGATCGTCGACGCCGAGGGCACACCCACCCACCTCGTGGACTCGGCGCAGCCTGGTGCGACGCCCCCGGTGCGTACCACCCTCGATCGGGACATCCAGACCCGCGCGCAGCTCGCCGTCGACGGTGAACGACGCCCGGCCATGATCGTCGCCCTCGAACCGTCGACCGGCGGAATTCTCGCCGTCGCGCAGAACGACGCAGCGGACAGGTCGGGATCGGTGTCGCTGTCCGGCCTGTACCCGCCCGGGTCGACATTCAAGACCATCACGACCGCCGCCGCTCTGGATGCCGATGCGGTTCAGATCGGTTCGCAGGTGCGCTGTCCGGGACGCGCCACCATCGAAGGCCGGACCATCCCGAACGAGGACGACTTCGACCTCGGGACCGTGCCACTGCCCACCGCGTTCGCGCGGTCGTGCAACACGACGATGGGCGCCCTCGCGAACAAGCTCTCCGACGATGCAATGACCACGATGGCGCGGCGATTCGGCGTCGGCGCGGACTTCACGGTCCCCGGCCTGACAACCGTGACCGGTTCGGTGCCCAGGGCCGACTCCCCCGCGTTGCGGGTCGAGAACGGTATCGGTCAGGGCACCGTGACCGTGAGCCCCTTCGGCCTCGCCCTCGCCGAGGCGAGCCTCGCTCGCGGCGAGACCGCGGTTCCCACCCTGGTTCAAGGGCAACGAACGACGGGAGACGTCGAACCCCAACAGATCTCCGATCGTGTTGTCCGAGCGCTCCGAAGTATGATGCGGGACACGGTCACTCGTGGCACGGCGACCGCACTCCGTGACATCCCCGGGCTCGGTGGCAAGACCGGCACCGCGGAATACGGTGACAACAAGAACCCGCATGGCTGGTTCGCCGGGATCGTCGGGGACCTGGCGTTCGCAACACTCGTCGTGGGCGGCGGGTCGTCGGGTCCTGCGGTCGAGGTCACGGGTGAGTTCCTGCGCCCCTTGCGAAATTAGAGGTGTCCTCGACAGTGCGTGATTCGTAACGGTTTCCGGCACTGATCCCGCACTCCGCGGGGCCCCGGTCTCAGCGCTCCGGTTCCAGCGCCTTGCGGTACAGCGTCCTGCCCGACGCGTCGACCAGATCCACGCTCAGCACCTTGGTCCTACCGTCGATCGTCACCTCTCCGAAGTGCTGGAATCCCTCGGCCGGTGACACATTCGACTCGGTCGGCGCGTGCACGAACTCGTACTCGGCGCCGAACGTGCCATCCAGCGGACTCTCGGGGAACGCCCCGGCATGCAGCGGTCCGGCGACGAATTCCCAGAAGGGCGAGAAGTCCTTGAACGACCCGCGATCCGGCTCGTACGAGATCGCTGCGGTGTAGTGGACGTCGGCGGTCAGGAACACGACGTTCGGCACGTTCTTCGTCTCCGAGAGGATTCGCGCGAACGCGATCTCCCGACCCAGCGGGTCACCGTCGTCGCCCTGGGCGACGGCCTCCATGGCCTTGGGGCCGTTCGCCGGTGTCGTGTTCTTGTCCCCGACAACAATACTCAGCGGCAGGTCGTTGGCGACGACCTTCCATGTCGCGCGCGAACCCCTCAGTCCGTCGATGAGCCACTGCGTCTGCTCGGCGCCGAGGAGACCGTTGACGTTGCCTCTCGACCAGGCTTCCGGATTAGGGTCCTTGTAACTGCGCATGTCGAGAAGGAAGACATCGAGCAGCGGGCCGTAGGAGATGGTGCGATACAACCGATCCGACGCGCCGACCTCGACGGGTTGCCACTCCTGCCATGCCTGGCGTCCGTTGCGCGCAAGTACGTCGACGCTCATCTCGGTGTAACCCTCGCGGCCTTGTCCGGACAGGCTCTCGCCGGGGAACCAGTTGTTGACGACCTCATGGTCGTCCCACTGCACGAGCTGCGGGACGGATCCGACGAAGCGTCGGAAATGCTGGTCGGTGAGGTTGTAGGCATAGTTGCCGCGGAACTGATCCACGGTCTGTGCCACCTGTTCCTTCGCCGGGCTGGTGATGTTCCGGTAGAGCGTGCCGTCGTTCTGCTCTTGCGTCGGCTCGACGGGGTTGTCGGCGTAGATGGCGTCGCCGGAGTGGATGAAGAACTGCGGTTCGCGGTCGGCCATGGTGGAGAAGATCGTCAGGCCGCCCATGTCGGGATTGATACCTCAGCCCTGGCCGACCACATCGCCGGACCACTGGAACCTGATGTCGCCTTCGCGCACCGGCGCGGTCGTGAAGGTGCCACTCACCGGTTCGGAGCGCGCTCCGTTCTCACCCTCGAGGGTCACGCGATAGTGCACGACCTGTCCCGGTTCGAGGCCGGCGAGACGTAGCCGGCCGGTCCCGTCGGTTGCTGGAGTCAACATCGGACCTCGCAGCGTGCGTGCACCGCTGAAGGATTCGGTCGAAGCAGTCTCGACGATCATCGTCGCCGGCCGATCCGACCGCGCCCACACCAACGCTCCACCACTGGTCACTTCCCCGGTGGCCACGCCGTGGGTGAGAACGGGCCGGTTCCTGACCAGGCTCGGCGCCGCCGCGCTCGGGTTCGACGATCCGCAGGCCGCGAGTGCCGATCCGACCGGGACGAGGAGCGCGCCCGCAGCGGCGGTCCGGAGGATCGCGCGACGTGACGGAGTCCCGACTCGTTGAGATTGGGTCATGGTCGTCAGGGTCGCGAAACACTTCCAATGCACCGTGAAGCGCGGGTGACGAGAAGGTGTCCGCACAGCGATCCGGCGTTTCCGGCACGCCTGCCGCTTGACCGGACATACCCGGTCGGCTCAGATGGACTGATGAGCGACGAACTGTTCGAGCACAAGACCAAGACCGAGCTGTCCCGTGAAGAGGCCGCGAAGAAGATCCACGAACTCGCGGACGCGATCGCCCGTCACAACGAAGTGTCCTTCGTGGAGAACAACAAGACCGTGCGCGTCGACATCCCGGCCACGGTGCAACTGAAGATCGAGATCGAACGCGGTGAGGACGAGTCCGAACTCGAGATCGAGATCACCTGGTAGACAGACGACAACGGCACGCGATGCGTGCCGGAGTTGTGCGACGTCGGACGATCAAGCCACCGGTGAACCTGGTCCTCCGAACAAACCAAATCGCGCTGACCGTCTGTGCAGTCATCCCTTGTCGTCCTACAGTTCGGGTTCGCAGTTTCGTGAGTTTGCCGAATCGAGGACCCATGCGCGCTCGACACTTTCCTCTGACGGTTGCCCTCGTCGCGATTTTCGCGGTCAGCGCCGCATGCAGCACAGCGGAACCGGAGGCGGAGTTGCCGACATCGACTCGGTCGGCCACCGAGGAGGCACCGACGACAACGACTGAGGTGACGGACCCATCGCCACCTGCGCCCGCTTCTCAGCGCACTACCGGAACCCCGCCGCCCGTCGATGAGGTGTCGATCATGCCGAACGTCGTCTGCATGAATCTTCAAGATGCACAGAACGCGATCCAGGCCGCTGGAGTCTTTTTCTCCCGCAGCGAGGACGCCAGTGGCCGTGGTAGGTCGCAGATGATCGATAGCAACTGGATCGTCGTCGGGCAAACGCCAGCCGCTGGAGCAACATTCACCGAGGGTGAGGCCGTGCTGTCCGCGGTCAAGATCGGTGAATCAAACCAGTGCTGAACCATGTCGCCTGGGGGCTTCGCGTCGTAGCGGCGGCCGGACTGGCACTCCTGGTGGTGTCCGGGTGTTCCGCCGATCGACCAGCGGTAACCGAATCCAGTGCACCTAGCCCAGTCACATCCGCGACTGTGTCGAGTGTCCGCGTTGCCCAATCACCCGCCACCTCATCGAGTTCGACATCCGTCGCCTCACCAACTGTCCCTCCCCAGGTAGTACCCGTTGTCGTGGAAGGCGCCGAGTGCGGTCCACGAGGGGCGACGGCTCAGTTCTCGGACGGCGCCATGGCCTACTGCTCACGACTCGCCGGCACCGACGGTGCCGCGTGGTCTCGCTCGCCCGGCGTTGCTCCGAATCCTGGCGTGCCGACGACCCCTGTCGGACCGTCCCTTGGGGATCGGTGTATCGGCGCAGATATCGGACGCACCGCGACAGACGCCGCTGGGAACTCGATCGTTTGTGACAACTACCAGTGGCAACTCGACACCGGCCAGGAACCCAGTCATCCGTGGGCGGACGAGCAGCGGAAGTGGACAGAGTGTCTCGAAACCAACAGTGTCGAGCGATGTCGCGAGATCCACGGGAATTGAACGAATCCCAATCGGACGTTGGACGGCCCATCCGTCCGCGCAGGATGCTCCTCCCGGTAGCAACATCCAAGTGTTCCGCTCACACTGACGCAGAACGTCGTCGTACTGGGCGGTGGCAGATAGCTTCGTCGGCAAACCGCACTGTCGAAGGAGCACCATGACCGAGACCGCCACCCGCCTCAATGACGTGGACATCGCCGCTGTCGGCGAACTGGTCGAGGCGATCCAGGGCGACGCCACCAAGGCGCAGACGACGTGGGCCGCGCACGTCCAGTGGAACGGCTCGTTCGCATCCGAGGCGCGGATTCGCAACTTTTCGCCGGTCGCGTCCGACGAGCCCGCCGCGCTCGGCGGCAGCGACACGGCACCCAACCCGGTCGAGCAACTGCTCGGCGCCCTGGGCAACTGCCTCGCCGTCGGCTATGCAGCGAATGCCACGGTGGCGGGCATCGAACTCAAGGACCTGCGGATTGATGTGAAGGGCGACGTCGACCTCCACGTCTTCCTCGGACTGGCGGAAGGACATGCCGGCTTCCAATCCATCACCGCGAAGGTGACAATCGACTCCGACGCCCCGCGCGAGAAGCTCGACGAGCTGCACGCCAAGGTCCAAGCCAGCTCACCTGTCGGACACACTCTCGGCAACGCGGTGCCGGTGGAGATCGTGTTGAACTGAGTTTCGGAGTTCTCGGACTCGGCGACCGTCTGGTCGAGATCCGAAAGAGGTTGGGCGAGTGTACGTCAACGTGCGCTCGCCCAGTCTTGTTTGTGCGGACGGGGTGCAGCCCGCGGCCGGGCAATCGCCAACAGTCAGGCTGTCGGACCCTCGACTTATCCTGTGGCTGTCGAGTGATCGAAGTTTCTTCCCGAACGCGAGTCCGACGCGAAACGTTGTGTGAAGGAACGAACTACTGCCACAAGTAATCCAACAGAGAAGGAACCGCACATTCATGACAGATGCTCCCGCGGGTGCCGCAAGGAAAATCCTTTACATCGACATGGACAACACGCTCGTCGACTTTCAATCCGGCATCGACAGACTCAGCACGGTCGAGCGCCGGAAGTTCGAAGGCAGCCTCGACGATGTCTCCGGCATCTTCTCTCTCATGGACCCGATGCCCGGCGCCGTCGAGGCGTTCCATGATCTGTCGAGACTTTTCGACACCTACATCCTGTCGACGGCGCCCTGGGACAATCCCCTCGCCTGGACCGAGAAACTGCTGTGGGTGAAGATGCACCTCGGACGAGACGAGAATTCGCCCGCTCACAAGCGCCTGATCCTCTCGCACCACAAGAACCTCAACCGGGGCGAGTTCATCATCGACGACCGGACCGCACGTGGCGTGGATCAATTCCAGGGAACTCATATCCACTTCGGGCAGCCAGACTTCGAGAACTGGGAAAAGGTTGTCGCGCACCTCCGACCGTTCGCGGAGTCGTAGACTTCGCTCGTGCCCGCCCCCGCCGATCCCCTGGCTCTCGGTCAGAAGCTCGTTGCGATCCTCGAGAGCGGAAGGCGCACAGCCACGTACAAGCTCGCTGTCCTGGTGGCGCTGCTCGACCTCGCCGTCGAATCGGTTCCCGAGAATCCCGAGGCGCCGGTGGACATCGATCTCGACGAACTCACAAGCCGCGTGATCGAACTGTATTGGCGTCAGATGCGGCCCCTCGACGGCAACCAATTGCGGCAGTCCAGCGACGGTCGAGGCGTCATCCTCGACGCCGTCGCCGGCCTGAGGTCCCAGACGACCGGGCCACGCGAGCTCGGTGTCGGACTCATCGCGTCGCGCGATTCAGGAGCGTACATGGCGGCCCACTCCAGGGTGAAGCGCACTCTCATCCGGTACCCGCTGAAACTGTTGCAGAACCTGACATTCGGCGACGAGAACGAACGCTTCCTCTACGACGACTCCTGGATGGGGACCGACTCGCGCACAGCGGTTGCCAGTCACGGCAATCGGCTCACACTGTTCCCTGGTGTCTGCCTCACCCTCGCCCGCCTCGCACCGCTGTTGAAACCAGCCTTCCAACTCGCCTGGGTCGACGATGTCCGACGCATGAACAAGGCCGTCCTCGACGACGGTCCGGACCTCGCCGGTCACCTTTTCGGCGCCGACCGAGTGTCCCTACAACGAGCGGGTGACGCGTTGGCGGACAAGTTCGGTCCGTCGTGCTTCTACTGCGGGACAACGACAACGCGTGTTCGGCACATCGATCACGTCTTGCCGTGGTCGCGCGTCGGCATCGACGGCCTGACCAATCTCGTGACCGCCTGTCAGAGTTGCAACATCAACAAATCCGACCGCCTGCCGGCTCCTGTCCATGTGGAGAGAGCGCTCGACCGTGGACGCAAGGTACTCGACGAGATCGCCGCCGAGATCAACTGGCCGAGCCACTACGACCGCGTCGTCGCCGCAGGTCACGGGCTCTACGCGACACAACCAGTCAACACCCCGGTCTGGCTGAGCCGCAACAACATCACGACACTCTCACGCACTGACATCGACTGGCGTCGACCGGAGACGAGCTGAATCCACTGTCACGCCGATGAACCCGATTGCCGGCGCCCCGGGGCCGCGCTCAGTCCGGGGACAAACCGGCCAGAATTCGAGCCATCAGGTAGCCGGACACCCGCAACTCACCGTTCTGCCCGTTCCGGGGATAGTCAGAGTGGATGTACGCACCCTCGCGTTCGACGCCGTCGGCGGTGGTCCTGCTGTTCACATCAAGGTGCTCGAGTTTTGTCTCTATCGGCGCCGGGCCGTTCGGCCCGCCGCCGACATGCTCGATGAAGTCGCTCGTGCCCATCATCACGTATCCGTGACCGTCGTTCAGCCCGAGTTCGGGTTCGTCGTTGGCCTCGAAACCAGGAGATCCGTAGAAGACGGCCTCATCAACTGGGTGGCCACCGGGGTCCTGTAGTGCAAGTCCCTGTGTCAGCGACCCGTAGGAATGACCCAGCGCGACGATATGCGGATCATCTTTGGTCGATGTGGCGTCGATCGCCCGGTAGAAGTTCGCGAGGTCAATCGCACCATCGCTGGCACGGTCCTGTTGTGCAACCTCGAGATAGGGGATCCCAGAAAAGCGGCTGCTGTCGTTGTCTGGCGGCTCGAAATCGAGCCACGAAATTGTCGAGACCTTTTCGTTGCCGCGACCTGCGTCTCCCAGCCCCTCAAGCGTCTGTCGACGGAGTGCTGCAGACTCGTCAAGCATGGAACCGAAACTGTTCCGAATGTTGGTATCCAGGCCGGGCGTCGTTACCGACACGTGGTCGGCATCATCCGGATTGCCCAATGCTATTGCAGCCTTACCCTGTTCGCCGGAGAACATGTCCAGCACCAAGAGCATTCGCCCGTCTGGGTTGCTCACGGAATCCCATTCGCCCTGGCCGATCAGTTCTTGCAACTTCCTGACGTCGTCGATCTTCTTCTCGACCTGCTCGAGCTCCGCATCTTCATTGCTAAACAGACCCCACAACTTGATCTGTTCCTTCAGTTGATCTCGACGATCCTCGAGTTGCTTCAGCACCGAGCCCAGTCGGGCGACATTCGCCTCGTGCCGGACTGGGGAGGGGATGCCATCAACATTTCCCAGCAGTTCGGGGCGATCGCGTAACAGATCGTGCTGCTGTTCGGGAGACAGCGCGTCCCAGTACGCCTTCACCTCGTATGGAGTCTTGTCCTTGGGCGGTTCGAGGGCGGTCAGTCCGCCCTGTTCAGCGCCGGCCTTCATGGCTTCGTCTACTGAGGCGGCTCCGTGCGTCGAGATCGTGCCGTTCCGGATCGCATCGAACACCCTGGCGGCGTCACCATCGATGTCGGCCGCCTGCGTGATCAGTGCTTTTGCCGCTGTCTCCAAGGACTTGCGCAGATCCTCGCGGGCCTCGTCATCGTCCTGCTCTGACGTCGGCGCCGCGGTGACGGACCCGTCGTTGTGGATGGTCATCCGAGCACCCGAGGCTTGAGCGCGAAGGCCGGCCAGCCGACCTTTCAGGTGATTGACCGCTGAGGATGTCTCGACCGCGAGGTGCCGCGCTGCGCCAAGGACGGCGGCCTCGTCTCGGAGGTCGTCGGCGGTGAGGGTGTAGAGCTGGCGAGCGGAGTCTGCTCCCTCGCTGTACCACCCTGGCAATCGACTCGCTGTTCGGAGAGCGTCGTCGACCTCAGAAACCGTGGTCACCCTCTTCCCGAGCGAGTCGGCCATCGTGTCCAGCGCCCCGGTGTTCCAGGCATCGATGGTGGCCAGATCCATCGGCTTCAGCCTTCACCTGCGGGTGTCACGTTCGTCTGCAATCTGGGTGGGGTCGGCACCGCCGGACCTTTCGGGAGCCGGCACGACGTTCGGATCGACAGCACCGCTGCCTTGAACGACGAAAGATTTATCGTGGCGTTCTCCGAGTTGGAGAAGCGGATCTCTCGGTCACCTGGCACGCTATTTATTGCCGACTCATAAACAATCCCGCGGTCGCTGGCAGCCTTCCGGACAATCGCGACAGCTTGCAGCCACGCCTCCTCGCCGATTGGCACGTCGGACACCCACATAGCGAGGTCCACGCTCATCCCGTCGGTATCCAGCCACTCCCCGGAACACGAGCGACGGTCGTCCGGGTAGTGATCGCCAGGCTCCGTCGTCGACTCGAACCGCACCCCCGGCGCGATCGCCTCGATTTGCTCGACCAGCGACGCCCGCACCCCGCGGTACTCCTCAAGAGTCGCCTCCAAACTCGGCAACTCACGAAGCTGACCATTCAACTCAGCAAGCCGTTCAGCCGACACCTCCTCGGTCGGACCGAACGTCGCCTGATTGACCGCCGAACACCCCGAGACGAGCACACCGACCACCAACAGCGCACTCAAACATCGCCTACGCATCAACAGGCCCCCTGACCCTGTCCGACGAGGCTCACCTCCGCCTCCGACACCGTTCAACGCAGCAGACTCGGAGAGAGTTCACCGCACTGCAGAGAATGTACATGCTGGCGACGGGGGGTCGGATGTCTACTAACCGGGTTGAGGTCGATCCAGAAGCTCTGTGGTCGGCAGTTCACACAGTCTCGACCACCGGCGACGTTGCCCTCACGCAACTGGAGAGCAGCGTTACCGCGATGGCTGGGTGCCGCGCCGGCTGGGCAACAAGTGCATCCCAAGGTTTCGCTTAACCCGCTGATATTTCCGCGCGCCATACGTCGATAGAGCCGGATCCTTCGCGGTTAGCCCTGGCCGGCGACAGGGGAACGAGGCTGTGAAGCAGGCGGTGTCGGAACCGCCGGGCCATCAGGCAGTCGGCAGGCGTACGGACGCACTCACCAAACGCCCACGCATCATCGAGCCCCCTGACCCTGTAGGCGGGGACTACCCGCTGCCCGCCGACCTCATCACACGCAGCACCTCGGGTAGAGTTCACCGCACTGCCGAGAAGGTACATGCTGGCGACGGGGGTGTCGGATGTCTACTAACCGGGTCGAGGTCGATCCAGAAGCTCTGTGGTCGGCGGCTCGTACAATCTCGGCCACCGGCGATGTGGCCAACACACAACTGCAGAGCAGCGACACCGCGATGGCTGGGTGCCGCGCCGGTTGGGCGACGCGTGCGTCTCACGGTTTCGACGAGTTCATGGACCGTTCCGAACGCTTCACCAGGGACTTGTCACTCAAGCTGGCGGACATCGAGCAGGCCACTCGGGCGGCCGCCGCCCACTACGAACGCAGCGACAGCAAGTCCGGCCGGCGGATCGCCGAGTCGACCGGTTCCCCACGACTGCTGGATCTCTGACCCGCGAGCCATTCGTCCTATATCGAGACCATCGCCGTCAGCCCTCGCCCGGGACAGGAGGACGAGGCTGAGAGGCTGGTGGGGTCGGCACCGCCGGACCTATGGGGAGCCGGCACGGCGTGCGGATCGACAACACCGCCGCCTTGTTCGACATGAGCTTCAGTGAGGCGTTCTCTGAGTTGGCGAACCGAATCTCCCGGTTACCCGGCGTGTTCTTGAACGACGACTCGTACTTAATCCCACGATCCCTGGCCGCGATACGTACCAAAGCAACCGCCTGAGGCCAGACTTCCTCACCGATAGGCACATCCGAGACTCGCGCATCCAGCTGGACGGTCACACCGTCAGTGTCCAACCACTCGCCGGAACACGGCCTACGGTGGTCTGGGTAATGGTCTTGCGGGTCCATGGTCGACTCAAACCGCACCCCCGGTGCGACCGCCTCGATCTGCTCAACCAGCGAGGCCCGCACCGCGCGGTAGTCATCAAGCGTCGCTTCCAGGCTTGGCAGCTCACGAAACTGCCCGTTCAACTCCGCAAGCCGTTCGGCCGACACCTCCTCTGTCGGGCCGAACGTCGCCTGGTTGACCGTCGAACACCCCGATACGAGCACACCGACCATCACCAGCGCACTCACCAAACGTCCACGCATCAGCGATCCCCTGACCCTGTACGACACCTCACCGACATGAACTTCGACACGAATGGTCAACCACGCGCATCCGAGAGACAAAGCAACCGGTAATGCGCCTCGTGCTCCCCGTCCACCGCTCCCTCGGCCCCGTAGTAGAACATCAGCGTCGAATCAGCGGCTCCCGCGTTGATGCAATCCTGTTTGGCGTCGGGATGGTTCTGCGGCAACGGGTGGTCGACTCGCGCGTCCACCTTCCTCGCGCCGGGTTCGGTGCACGTCACCCGCTGTGGCCGCTGCGGTGGCAACTCAGACGAGATGCACTCGCCCCGTTGCACATTGTTGATGGATTTCGAGGGATCGATGTCTTTCGGTCCCACGCACAGGGCTACGCGCTCCGGCGACGTCAGGGTCACCGTGCGCTCGACCCCGTCCACCTCGACACATCGAGCGAACTCCGTCAGCTCGACCACCGCGTAGACCTTGTTCACCGCACGCGGCGACGAGCACGGGACGCGGTCGAACACTGTCCCCGTCGCGTTCCACACCACACAGTCACCCACAGCGAACGTTCGTTCCCTGTCCGCCCCGCTCTGCCCGTCGCGGAATGCCGTCATGAGTCCGACGGCAAGAACGACCACGCCGAGGACGATTCCACCACCGATCAGCAGTGCGACCATGCATCCGCTCCCCTGCTTCCTCGGCGGCGGAGTACGGTTCACCGGGGCGCCGAAACCGGGATGCGGGCCGGGATATTGGGTAGGCCAGGGAGTTCCGGGATTTGGTCGGTGAGAGTATCCCGGTGGATAAGGCGAATTCACACGGCGGACAGTAGCAGCGCGCGCCGAGCACGTTCCCGAATCCATCCACAGACTTCAGCACCCACGTGCAACCCCGCATCCGATGTGCCACCTCGGATGTCCCCACGTTGCAGGCGTATCGTCGCCGTGTGACCGACCGCATCACCGACGAACAAGCCCCCGAACACGGGGCTGCAGGTCACCCGCTGCTCGACAACCCGGCCCTCGCGGCCCTCACCGGACCGCACGCCCGCTTCGCCCAGCGGCACGGCGGGGCCCTGCGGTATCACCCAGACGTCTGCCCCATGGCGGCACTCCCCGACTCTCCCACCGAGCAGGACTGGTCAGATGCCGCCGAACTCGTCGGCCCGAGCGGTTCTCTGTTCCTGCCGGTGGTCACGAATCGCCCACCCGCCGACTGGGATACGACAATGGACCTGCCCGGCGTCCAGATGATCGACGTCGGCGCCGACGCGAGACCAGACGACGAAGCCGTCATACTCACGGCCGCGGACGTGCCGGAGATGACCGACCTGGTCCAACGCACCCGCCCTGGACCTTTCCGCCCGCGCACCATCGAGATGGGCACCTACCTCGGCATCCGACGCAACGACCGGCTCATCGCGATGGGCGGCGAACGGTTGAGCCTTCCGGGTTACACCGAGATCAGCGCCGTCTGCACCGCCCCGGAATTTCGCGGTCTCGGGCTCGCCTCACGACTCGTACTCGATCTGGCACACCGCATTCGGAATCGCGGCGACACCCCGATCCTCCACGCCGACGCCCGAAACGTCGGCGCGATCCGGTTGTACCAGCAACTGGGGTTCGTCGTTCGCCGAGAGGTTCTGTTCCAGGTCTTCACTGCACCACAGTGACCGCACCGACCGATCTCGATCAGTTCCGCTTCAACGACTTCGCCAGCGGGGCGATCTCATCGAGGTAGATGGAAGCCAGCACGTCCGATTCGTCGGCCATGTGCCGCACCCGATCGGCCTCCGCTCGATCCCATTCGGTGGCGACGACGTGCTCGAAATCGTCGATCCCACCGACACGGTCGAGCCACTCCTGCTTCTCCTGACGCTGCTGGATCTGCGCGACGATGTGCCAGTAGCCGGCGAACGCCTCCAGACGCCGTACGAGTTCGTCCAGTCGGCCTGACAGCAGGAGCGACTTCTCGGCAAAGGTGGAAACCACTTCCGGGTCCGAAGCCAGGTGCCCCGACGGGGCCTCGCCGAGTATCGCGAACTGGTCTCGGAGGCCGACGGCAGCGTTCGCGATCGCGGTGACCTCGCCGGTCAGGTCGACGCGCACGGAGTGGCGATCGAAGAAGTCCAGCCGCCACGCGGGGATGTCACTGATGCGCTCGGCAACCGCAGCCGTCATCCACGCGATCTGTCCTACCGGGTCAGATGACAGGCGTCCGAGTTCGTCCGCCCCATGTCCGCCTCGGCCATCGGCATCGTCGGGTCCGTCGTCGCCGCGTCCCACCGATCGACCACACCAGATGTCCAGCGCCAGGACGACGAACCCGCCGGCATCCCTCGCCCCTTCGTCAGCGCCAGGGTCAGCACTGTCCAGTCGATCCCGAATCGCCCGGCACGCCCCCTGGCGCCGGGCCTGCGCCGATCGAAGGGTGGCGTCGAGGTCGCCCAACGGGTCGACCGGGGACTTCTCGGGCCCCCGCGCCGGGAGTGGGTTGTCGGAGGTCACCCGTGCGGCCGACCTCCGGTTGCGGATGTCGTCACGCATACCGCTGAACATCGCCGAGAACGCGCCGATCGCCATGCCCAGCAAGACCACGAGAGCAGCCGCGAGCACCACCACGAAGACGGCGACCACGACGTAGGTCATGGATCCAGTGAACCACGACCCTCGGGCTCGGTGGTCGGATTGACAGCGAGGTCCGAGCCCTGTTCAGCGCGCGACCGAGAGCCGCGACCACGAACGAAGATCATCGCGAAGCGACACCAAGCAAGCACTTGGTTTGCTAGGTTCTCCGTCGATGGGATTCCTGAAACAGACCACCCCGGAGATCGACTTCCCGACGTGGAGTCGCGGAACGCGCGCGGAGAAGATCAAGCCGATGGCCCGGCACTGGGCCGAAGTCGGGTTCGGGACGCCGGTGGCACTGCATCTGTTCTATGTGGGCAAGATCCTCGCCTACGTCCTCGTCGGCTGGGTCATCGTGATCAGCACCCCCGGCATCGACGGCTTCTTCGACGTCACCACCTGGTACGACGAGCCGATCGTCTTCCAGAAGGTCGTGTTGTACACGATGCTGTTCGAGGTCGTGGGCCTCGGATGCGGATTCGGTCCGCTGAACAACCGATTCTTCCCGCCGTTGGGATCGATCCTGTACTGGTTGCGGCCGAAGACCATCCGGCAGCCGCCGTGGCCGCGAATCCCGCTGACAGCCGGCGACTGCCGCGGTCCCGGTGATGTCGTTCTCTATGGCGCGCTCCTCGTCGTACTCGTCATCGCGTTGTTCAGCCCGGGGTCCGGCGCGATCCCCGAACTGGGCACGACGGTCGGCGTCCTTCCCAGCTGGCAGATCTGGGCCGTCGTGGGTCTGCTCGCGGCAGTCGGGTTACGCGACAAGACCGTCTTCCTCGCGGCGCGCGGCGAGGTGTACGGCGCGTTCGCGGTGGCGTTCCTGTTCAGCGGTGTCGACATGATCATCGCCGCCAAGTTGGTGTTCCTCTGCATCTGGCTCGGGGCCGCGACGTCGAAGCTGAACAAACACTTCCCGTTCGTCATCGCGACGATGATGTCCAACAATCCGATCTGGCGGTCCCCGAAGATCAAGCGCAAGTTCTTCGAGCACTTTCCCGACGACCTGCGTCCGGGGCGCCGCTCGCGATGGATCGCCCACTTCTCCACGGCCGTCGAGGGACTCGTCCCGCTCGTCCTGTTCTTCTCGCACGGCGGGTGGGTGACCGCCGTCGCGGCATCGATCATGCTGATCTTCCACTTCGGCATCCTGTCGTCGATCCCGATGGGCGTGCCTCTGGAGTGGAACGTCTTCATGATGTTCGGCATCGTGGCGATCTTCATCGGTCATCCCGGCATCGGACTCACCGATCTCCAGTCACCCTGGCCGATAGTGCTCTTCGCAGCCTCCACAGGTACCGTCATCGTCGGAAATCTGCTGCCGCGCAAGGTCTCGTTCCTACCGGGTATGCGGTACTACGCCGGCAACTGGGACACGGGCCTGTGGTGCATCAAGCCGTCGGCGTCGGCCAAGATCGAGAAGGGCAT
Source organism: Gordonia sp. G4 (assembly GCF_057770005.1). Taxonomy (NCBI): domain Bacteria; kingdom Bacillati; phylum Actinomycetota; class Actinomycetes; order Mycobacteriales; family Gordoniaceae; genus Gordonia; species Gordonia sp. G4. The sequence continues at coordinate 1,976,701 of NZ_CM173442.1, read as the reverse complement.
CGTCGCCATCGCGTCCATGCCGGCCGCGCAACTCGAACGCTTCTACGGCAGCCCCGAAGCGGCCCAGATCCCGCTGTACATGGGATATGCGTTCCGCTCGTTCAACAGTCACGGCCGCGCATTGTTCACGCTGGCGCACCGCGCGATGCAACCGATGCGCGAAGAGCAGTATGTGTTGACCGACGGCGAACGCATCTGCAGCACCGCGATGGGGTGGAACTTCGGCGACGGGCACCTCTCGAACGAACAACTCATCGAATCCTTGCAACGGCGTTGCCATTTCGAGCCAGGCGAGGTTCGGATCGTACTGCTCGACGCGCAACCGATCCACCGCCAGACCCAGGAGTATCGACTCGTCGATCCGGCGGTCGGTGAATTCGAACGGGGATACGTGCGTGTGGCCGACCTCGTCACCCGGCAACCGTGGGACGACCAGGTTCCGGTCACGGTCACCTGGCGCGCCGACGAAGGCCAGGCGGACGAACACGCCGGGTGAGAGCGGCAGAGGCCTTCCTCACCGCCCCTCACGCCTCAGGGAGCAGCGGTTGCCGTACGCGCTTCCGCCTCGCGCCGATCGCGGGCTTTTGATGACGGCGGACGATTCACCACCCAGGTGGCGCTGCAGGCCATCGCCAGACCGAGACCCGTTGCCCATCCAAAGGGTTCGCCGTACATCGCCGTCCCCCACAATGCCGTGACGGGCGGCATGAGGAACATCAGCGTGTTGACCGAGGTGACGCCGGATCGTCGTAGGAGCACCCAGTACAACCCGTAGCCACCGAGTGTGGACAGAACAGTCAGCCAGGCGATCGCCAACCAGAAGGTGCCATCCGCGGGCGGTACCGCCACTCCCGCGAGAAGTCCTGCCGCGGTGAAGATCACCGCGGACGCCCCGCAGTGGATCGCCAGGACGACCGTGGGTGAGGGCGAGTCGTCGACGCGTCGTTCGAGAAAGGTGGCCGCGACGAGTGCAGCCATTCCGAGCAGGGGTATGAGGTAGGCCCACCAGGGCGCAGCTGCCGAGGATGCCGCGTCCGACCAGGTCACGAGAACGACACCCGCCGCACCGACGAGCAGACCCCACCACTGGCGTCGATGGGTGACCGCACCGAGCAGCGGACCCGCCAGTGCGGCGACGACGAGCGGTTGGACGCCGTCGATCAGTGCGGTCGTCCCGGTACTGACACCCAGCGCGATCGCCCAGTACACCGTGACCGTGTAACCCGCTTGGGAAAGACCCCCGACCACGAGCTGAGAACCGAACCACCTCAGTGACATCGGCGCCAGACCCCGCCGACGCCACAGGAAGTACACGGCGCCGCCGAGCACGGCCGCCACCACCAGGAATCGCCACATGAGGATGGTGAGCACCGACGCCTCGGCGGCTCCCAGCTTCGCCCCGATGAAGCCCGACGACCAACAGACGACGAACGCCGCCGACATCGCGAAGGTCACCCACCGCGCCGGTATACCGATCTGTGAAGTCTGCATGGATGCGACTTTACCGATCGGTGTAGTGTTTGTCATGTGACCGCTGAGACCGCACCCCCGACCGTGGACTGGACACCCAAGGCCCGACTCATCCTCGAGGCGGCCTCCGAGCTGTTCTACGAGCGCGGAATACATGCGGTCGGCGTGGACTCCATCGCGGAGGCCGCGGGAGTCACGAAACGCACGCTCTACGACCGCTTCGGTTCCAAGGAGCAGGTGGTCGTCGAGTATCTACGCGCCCGCAACGCCGCCTGGCAGGAGTTCCTCCGGTCCCGACTCGACGCAGCCGACCCGACGCCGAGCGCCCGACTCGCGGCGGTCTTCGACGCGACGCGGGACTGGTCGGCCGCCCGAGGCCACAAGGGGTGCGCGATGATCAACGCGCACGCCGAGATCAGCGATCCCGACCACCCGGCGTATCCGATCATCGTGGGGCAGAAGCACGATCTGCGTGACCTTCTCACCTCGATCGCCACCGATGCCGGGAGCCCCGATGCGAGCGCACTGGCACGACGGTTGTTCATCCTGCACGAGGGCGCGCTGGTGACCGCCGGGATGGGAGTCGAACCCGATGCCCTCGACGCCGCTCGGGACGTCGCGCTCGAGATGATCGGCGGGCCGCAGGCGAATTGACGAACTCTTAGCGGCGAGATGTGTTCCGCAACAACGCCGTGCGGAGTAGATCTGATCCGGTGACCTTGTTCGACCTACTGCCCTCACTGAAAGGCGTCACCGTGACCAGAACGTTCGAAACCGCAACGTGGGGAACCGAGCTGCGCTCCTGCGGCGCGGACGTCGTCGCCGGCGACCTCTCGCTCCGCGCGGAATCGCTGCATCGCAAGATCGCGTTCTACCTCGATGCCGATGGTGAACCGGTCTGCCAGTCCTTGTGCCCTACCTCGGTGTGGTTCCCCACGCTGGTCACCCGGATCACCTCTGCGGTCGTCGCACGCGGTCGCGTCGTCGTCCACGTCGACGCCACTCTCCCGCTCCACTCCGCGCTGCTCGACGTCGCGTTCCCCGGGTCGCACCTCGCGGGCGCCACCATGGCCGACATCACCGTGGTCGATCTCTCCCGGCATCGTCGCACCATGCACGCCGAGGTCCCCGCCCACCTCACGGTCACCGGCACCATCGCGCTGGCGCTGTCGCCCGTGATCCCGCCGCGGACACCGACCCAGCGGAACGTCTCTCGGTCCGTCACCGCCTGACCCGTTCGAACCGGGCACGATATCGACTCGGCAAAGAGAAGCCGAAACCGCCGCAAAGGCCCATAATCGCTTGATGCAACCGGAAACGGTGTCACGGTTCCTGCCCGGGCTGGGAGTACTCCGCGGCTACGAGAGGTCGTGGTTGAAGGGCGACATCGTCGCCGGCATCGTGCTGACCGCCTTGCTGATCCCTGCGGGCATGGGATACGCGGAGGTCGCCGGCCTTCCACCGGTGACCGGCCTCTACGCGACGGTGATCCCGCTGCTCGTCTACGCCGTCGTCGGACCGTCGCGCATCCTCGTCCTCGGCCCCGACTCGTCGCTGGCCCCGATCATCGCGGCGTCGATCATCCCGCTCGCGGCCTTCGACGCGGAGCGGATCGCGCTCGCCGGAGTCCTCGCCATCGAGGTCGGCGTGGTCCTACTGATCGGCGGACTGCTCCGGCTCGGTTTCGTCACCGATCTCCTGTCCAAGCCGATCCGGATCGGCTATCTCAACGGGATCGCGCTGGTCGTCGTGCTCAGCCAGTTGCCGAAACTGTTGGGCTTCGGCGTCGACGGCGATTCGGTCATCCAAGAGGCGATCAACATCGTCAAGGGCGTCGCGTCCGGTGACGCCGAATTGCTTCCGTCGGTCATCGGCATCGCCTGTCTCATCCTGATCTTCGGGCTCAGGTATTGGCGCAAGGCCATCCCGGGTGTACTCGTCGCGGTCGTTGCCTCGATCGTCGCGGTGGCGGTGTTCGGCTGGTCCGACGACCTCCCGGTCGTCGGCGCCATGCCTCGCGGCTTCCCGTCGCCGTCTCTGGAAGGCGTGACACTAGACGACGTCATCAGCCTCATCGGCCCGGCAGTCGGTATCGCGCTGATCGCCTTCGCGGACACCAGCGTGCTGTCGCGGACCTTCGCGGCTCGCGCCGGCGACCAGGTCGACGGCAGCCAGGAGATGGCGGCCATCGGCACCGCGAACATCGCCACCGGGTTCCTGAGCGGATTCGCGATCTCGGCGTCGTCATCCCGGACCCCGGTGGCCGAACAGGCCGGGGCCAAAACGCAACTCGCCTCGGTCGTCGGGGCGCTCCTGATCGTGGTGTTCATCTTCATCGCACCGGGGGTCACCGCCTACCTCCCGTCGGCCGCGCTGGCCGCCGTGGTGATCGCCGCAGCGATCTCTCTCATCGACATCTCCGGCGTGGTCGCGCTGTTCCGCGCCAACTGGGTCGAGGGCGCGCTGTCGATCGCCGCGTTCCTGGGTGTCGCGCTGATCGGTGTCCTGCAGGGCATTCTGGTCGCGATCGGCCTGTCGTTCATCGCGTTCGTGAACCTCGCGTGGCGTCCGTACCGGACGGAACTCGGCCGGGTTCCGGGAGTGCGCGGCTACCACGACGTGACCCGCCATCCCGAGGCCGAACGCATCGACGGCGTGCTGATCATCCGGTTCGACGCACCACTGTTCTTCGCCAACGGCGGCATGTTCGACGACTACGTCCGCGGCAAGGTCCGCGAGGCGAGAAAGGCCGGGCGAGAACTGCACACCGTGATCATCGCGGCCGAACCCATCGTCGACATCGACGCCACCGCGGTCGACGAACTCGTCGAGCTCGACGACTATCTCCGCACCCACGACATCACACTCGTCTTCGCGGAGATGAAAGACCCGGTGCGAGACATACTCCGACGCTATGACCTCCGTGTCGACGGCGAACCCCGGTTCGACGACTCGCACTTCGCGCCCACGACCGGTGCGAAGATCGACGAGATCACCGGGCAACCCCGGCGGGACATCGAGCGATCGGACGACCAGGCCTGACGCCACGACCGGCCACCGACACTCAGCGCGCGAACATCACCGGGCCGAGGAACTCGCAGACCGTCAGCGCCAGAGCGAGATCCAGGCGGTCACGGTCTCCCGGGACCTCGGCGAGTGCCTTGCCGATGCGGTACTTCACCGTGTTGCGATGAAGGTTGAGTCGTTCGGCGGTGTGGAGATGGCTCTCCTTGGTGGCGAGGTACACCGAGAGCGTCTCCCGCAACATGGAGGCGTTGGCGGTGTCCTCGGCGAGCCCACCGAGGACCTCGTGGACCCAGGCACGCGTCGACTCGAGATCCTGCGCCAGAAGAGACACCACGGCCACGCCCCGGTCACCGAATCCGATCACCCGGTCCGCCGCACCACCCGGCATGGACGCCACGGAGTAGGCGGCGCGCGCCTGCTCGTGCGTTCGCCGAAAGCCCCGTGCCCCGGATGCGGGCATCCCCACCGCGACGCGGACACCCGCCGGAACGGTTGAGCGAACCGTGATCACCGACGAGTCGTCGGTGACGTCCCTACCGGTCAGCGGAATCCACGCCCACACGGTCGAACGGTCGATGGCGGTGACGATCGGCGTGACGCCCCCGCCGAGTCGGGCGCCGAGTTCGCGGGCCGCATGGGTGAGCCCGATGAGTTCGCGCGGTTCGTCCTCGGACGACCAGAGGATCAGCGCAAGATGACGCCGGTCGAGCTGGTACCCGGTCTCGGACTCGAATGCGCGCTCGTCGGGTTCGGCACTGTCGAGGAACGAGAGGATGGCCGCTGACTGGACGTTCCCTTCGACCCCCAGCCATCGCCGACGCTCGTCCTCGTACGCCTCGAACACGTACAGGGAGATCCAGTCGATGTAACCGAACAACACGTCGGAGATGTGCCGTGTCAGCGCCATCGATTCCCCGGCATCGAGGTCGAGATCTTCGACCAGTCGATAACATTGGCGCATCACGCTGTTCTGCCCCAGATGGTAGGCCCGGACGAGCGAGTTCGAGGGCACGTCCCGTTGTGCCAGTCGCAGTGCGTATTCCACCGCGGCTGTGGTCGGTTGCAGGTGCTCGATCGGGATGTCGTTCGCGAGGACGTGGATGATCGTGGAGACGTTGCCGTGCACACTCGCCTCGAGCAGTTCCACGAGCTTGGGGTCTGTGTCGAGCTGATCGATCTCGCGGGCCATCATGGCACTCAATTCGGAGACGATGTCGGACACGTTGTCCTGCAGTGCCTTCGCGATCACAGCTGCTTGCTCGAGCAGTTCGGACCCGGCGGACGCGGGAACCCCTGCAAGCCGGTCGCGCGCGGCGTCCCCCGCCGGAGTCCGCAGCGCCCGCGACGGTCGCGAGGCGGTCATCGTGACGACCGCGCGTACCGCAGCGCCGACTCCGCGGCGTGGTAGCCGCACAACCCGTGGATACCGGCACCCGGCGGACTGGCCTGTGAGCAGATGTACACGCCCGGAACGCCGATCGCGTACGGATCGAGCGCTGCCCGGGGCCGCAGGACCATCTGCAGGCCGTCGTTCGCTCCGCCGATGATGTCCCCACCCGCGAAGTTGGCGTTGGATGCGTGAAGCTGTTCGGTACCCGCGCTCGCCGTCGCCACGATCCGGTCGCGGAACCCGGGCGCGAACCTCTCGATCTGGGCGACGACCTGTTCGGTGGCATCACCGTCGAAGCCACGAGGGACGTGCGCGTAGGCATAGATCGGATTGAGCCCGCCCGCGCTGCGACCGGGGTCGGCGATGTATTGCTGGCCGAGCAGGACGAACGGCCGCGGAACCATCACCCCTGCCGCTCGCTGTCGCTCCGCGTGCGCGATCTCGTCGAAACTTCCGCCGAGGTGCACTGTCCCGGCGCGCAGGCACTCCGGATTCGACCACGGGATGTCACCGTCGATCGCGAAGTCGACCTTGTATGCCGACGACCCGATTCGATAACGCCGGTACGAGCGGCGAATTCGGGTCGGCATCTCGTCGCCGAAGATCGAGAGAACCTGGGCCGGGGACAAGTCCAGCAGCGTGATGTCCGCCGGCGGCAGGTCGGCACGCGAGCTCACCCGGACCCCGGTCTCGATCTTGCCGCCCGAATCCCGCAGCGCCCCGACGATCGCCGCGGTGATCGCTCCCGATCCGCCTTCGGCCACCGGCCAGCCGTAGCGGTGTCCGCTCGCCGCGATCATCAGCCCGAGGGAAGCGGTGAGGGGCCGGTCCAAGCGGGAGAACAGGTGTGCCGCGATCCCGCCGTAGAGCGCACGGGCCCGCTCGGTGCGGAACCAGCGGGCGAGCGCGGTGGCCGGCAGGATGGCCCGGGGCCCGAACGACGCGAGCCGGATCGGGTGACCGGGTACGCGGACGATCGGGCGGAGCAGATCGTCGCCGAGGTCATCGAAATGCTCGGCGAGATCACCGAACATCGCCTTCCAGCGCGGTCCGTCGGCGCCCAATCCCGCCGCCGTGGCGTCGATCGACCGGAACAGCAGGCCGGCGTCGCCGGAATCGAGAGGATGTGCACAGTCGGCTTCGGGCCACTTCCACGCCAGCCCGTATCGTTCGAGACCCACCTCGGCCCAGAACGGCGAGCCCACGCCCAGCGGATGAAAAGCCGAACAGTGGTCGTGGATGACGCCCGGCACCGTCAGTTCCCCCGACCGTGCCCCACCGCCGACGGTGTCGGCCGCCTCCAGGACCTGCACGTCGACACCGTTGCGCGCCAGGTGCAGAGCGGCGGCGAGCCCGTTGGGCCCGCCGCCGACCACGACAGCTGTGGTCACTGCGGCGCCTGATCGGTCAGCCGGACCGGCGTCGCGCTGCGATCATCGGAGCGCATCTGCGGTTCATGCACCACCTCAGGATCGGTGACGGCGCGGTGAGCGTCAACGTCGAGGGTCCAGTCGACCTGGAACGGAATGGGGCCGTTCGGCAGCCACGGTTGCTCGTTCACCGCATCGGTCACCCGGTAGGTCCCGGTCTCGATCACGCCCAGCGCCGCGTCGATCACCTTGAATCGCTGTGTTCCCCGGTGGATCGGTTGGGACTCGATCCAGGCCACCGTGAACTCGCCCGGCGCGAAGTCACACCGCCTCTGCAGAGCCGCGATGAGCCGTTCGTCGTGGAGGTGACCGTCACCGAAGTTGAAGGCCACCAGGGAGTTACACGAGAACTCCGCCTCGCGCAGTGTGTAGGTGTCGATGTCCGAGCCGAGGTGACGGATCATCAGCGAATACAGCGCTCGGCCCTGACTGTGCAGAGAACGCCACGCCAGCAGCTGGTGCATCACGACGTCGGCCACGTCTGCCGGATACGACCCGAGCAGCTGGGTGCGGGTGTTCTTCGCGGGACGCACGATGTGCTGGTCGAGCTTCTCTTCGGCACCGGGTGCGAACGCCCAGGTGGCCGATGCCCAGTTACCCGCGTACTGCCGCATCGACGGAAGGAACGAGACCAGGTCTGGACGCAGGTTGCCGAGTACGGGGAAGAAGCAGAGCGCAACACCGATCAGCACCATCGCCCACGGCATCGATGTGTCGGATAGCGCGTAACCGTCCCAGGCCGGGAAGCCGAGGAACAGGAACACCGAGGCATACGCGAAGAGCAGGTTCCATTCGAGCGGAACGGCCAGGGGAAAGGTCGACAGGATGAACAAGTGGAAGCACACCATGAGGACGACCGCGGCCACGGTGAGCGTCTTGCTGGTCGAGAACAGGAGGACCAGCGGCGTGACGACCTCGACGATGGTGCCCAGGACGTGCCCGACGCCCCCGGCCAGCTTCGACGGCCGCATGTCCTCGGGGAAGTTGCGATAGTGCGCCCGCTTGATCTTCGTGCTCGGCACCCACGGGGTGTTCGACAGCATCGGTGGGATCACCATCGAGAAGTGATGTCCCAGCTTGGAGACACCGGCGCCGACCCACACCGACACGATGAGCAGTTTGAGCGCCAGGATCATGTCGAGGAACGGCAGGAAGCCGAAGAAGATCATCGCCGGGAGATACTGCTCGGAGCGCGCGGCGATGAAGATGACCTTGTCGCGCAGGCCGATCACCACGAGCAGCGCGATGAGCGGGTACATCAGGACGGGGTTCACCAGGCCCTGGTTGTCACTCATCGCTGAGTCCAGTGAACTCGATGCGACTCCCGGAAGCGCGATCGCCACAGCGAGATTCGCGAGGATCAGGGCGTAGACCGCGATGTCGAACGCGGTGCGGGAGTCCCCCTTGGTGAAGGGCACCTTCCCCGGCCACGGTGGGAGCCGGATGGTCTGGGGACGAAGCCAGTACAGAAACCCACCGGTCATGGGTTTGAAATGACCGGCCAGTGGTCCCCACGACCCCCCGATACCCAGGACCTCCACCAGAACGGTCCACAAGACCAACTTCTGATAGACGACCGGCTGGTTCCACCACTCGGCCACGTGCAGCGGATCGAGTCCGGATGTCAGGGTCGCGAGCGCGATCCCGACGCCGCCGTAGAAGACGAAGACCTTCATCAGATAGATCAGATGCACCATCTTCGGCGTGCCGAAGCCATGATCGGCCCAGTGTGCCCCGAGGACGCGGATCCGGTCGAAGAACGGCCGCTGGAGGAATGTCTCCGGTTTTACCTGGGGGAAGTCTGGTTGGGTGAATCCCATTGCTGTGCACTCCTTGTCGTTTGTCTGTTGTCGGGTGGTGCGCCATCGCCGGTGTCGGCGCGCGGTTCACCGCCCTCGGCGCCGCGGACGGGCGCGGGGGTCGGGCGGGTGAGTGAGGGATCAGACGGTCTGCGGACTTCGGAGACCCGACCGCAGCGCGGGCTTGTCGATCTTCCCGACAGGATTGCGCGGGAGTTCGTCGACGATGTGGATGATGCTCGGTCGCTTGATCTTTGCCAGCCGGTCGGCGAGGTGATCACCCAGGACCTCCGCGTCCACTCCGCGGTGTGGGTATGCGACGACGAACGCGACGGGCAGCTCGCCGTAGAGTTCGTCCGGCGCCCCCACGACCGCGCACTCGAGTACGTCGGGATGGGTGGCGAGGGCGTTCTCGATCTCCTTGGGGTAGATGTTCTCCCCGCCCCGGATGATCATGTCCTTGATCCGGTCCACCAGCGTGAGGTAGCCGTCCCCGTCGAGGCGGCCCACGTCACCGGTGTGCAACCGGCCGTCGACGATGGTCGCCGCGGTCTCCTCAGACCGGTTCAGGTAGCCGCGCATGACATTCGGTCCACTGATGACGACTTCACCGATTTCGCCGACGGGCACCTCCGCGCCCTGTTCGTCGACGATGACGATCTGCTGACCCGGAAGCGCAGGGCCCACGGTCCCGAGTTTGCGGACCCCGTCGACCGGATTGCAGGCCGACGCACAGGTGCCCTCCGTCAGGCCGTAGCCCTCGACGACTGGTATTCCGAAGGCGCCCTCGACCCGGTCGAGCAGTTCCCTGGAGATCGGGGCGGCCCCACACACCGCGAACCGGAGGGGACCGGTGGCCTCGGCGGTGAGCCCGTCCTGCGATACGAGAAGCGCGTAAATCGTTGGTACGGCCGAGAAATACGTCGGGGTGAGTCGTGCGACGTCATCGAAGAACCGGGACGGCGAGAATCGTCCGGTGATGCTCAGCTGTCCGCCCGCGAGCATCGGGGCCAGAAAGCTGACGCAGATGGCGTTCACATGGAACAGCGGCAACACCAGGAGCGCATGGTCGGCCTCGGTGAGACCGAAGTGCGTCACCATCGTCGACGCCATGTAGTGCAGGTTGCCGTGCGACAACCGGACGCCCTTGGGCCTGCCGGTGGAACCGGAGGTGTAGACCAGCAGTGCGTCATCATCAGCTGCCGGCGGATCCGACCCCCGCCAGCCCGGACTCGGCGCGGTCGCCAGCTCATCGGCCACGAGATGGACACGGCCGGGCCCACTTCCTCCGGCGCTGGTGCCGATCACGACTCGTGTCCCGGAGTCCGCCAGCTGATACTCGGCCTCCTCGGAGGTGAAGGCCGGGTTGACCGGTGTGGCGACCGCGCCGATCCGCCATGCCGCCATCAACGTCACGAGGAGTTCGACCCTGTTGGGCAGGAAGGTCGCCACCACGTCCCCCCGTCGAACGCCAAGGCTGGTGAGCTGTTCGGCGAGACCCTCGACACGCCGGGCGAAGCCGGCGTAGTCCAGCGCGAGAACGTCATCGCGAACACACGGGGCGTCGTCGCGGTGGGTCAGATCCCATGCGAAGTACGTGCTGGTCACCGGGGTGCCTCCAAGATCCTCGTCGTCGATGTGATCCAGAACACTATGAAAATGCGAGCGGAACGGAAACGGTCGCTGAGGCCAGACTTCGTCCCGACCTTTGTGCTCGGGGGACAATCCGGACCGAGGGCACCGTCGTCCGTTCGAGCGGTCCATCCGCCATGTCCCGGTAGCCTGTGATGTGCTCAGCGCGGGCCCCGCGAGCGCTCCCCCGAACTCGAGCCGGGCCATCGTTCCACCGACGTCACCCAGACCCGTTGAGGAAGCCTCACCGATGACCGCGCACGCCGACGGACCCTCGTCGTCGAGACGTTCCCCGGGCGACCTGCGCGCGCTCGCCGCGGTAGCCGAGTTCGACGCCGCACTCACCGACCAGGAGCGGCGGGTACTCACCGAGCGCATCTACGCCGGCAGACCTCGTACGCAGGCCGAGGTCGCCGACCTCCTCGGACTGTCGCGCGAGCGCGTCACCAAGATCGACCGGTCCATCCGACACCGCCTGGCCTCGCTGATCGACGCGGATCGTGCTCTCGCCCAGCTGTCGGCGACGATCAACCTGCGGGCCGCTCCACTCGCGGACGCCGTCCAGCTCACCGCGGACTCGACTCTCGCGGGATCGCCGGTGGGCGACGCCGAAGCCCCCTGCTGGCGGGTGGTGGCCGCGGCGTCGGGTTTGCGTACCAGCGAGGACTGGATCATCCGGGGCACCTTGCGCTCGGTCGCCGAGTTCACGAAGTCGGCCGTCTCGGAGGCGGCGCTTCCCGGTGGGGTGGCTCCGATCACCACGATCGCCGATCATCTGGGTTTGTCCGACGATTCGGCCGCGCGATGGCTGCGGCGGGTGGGGTACGAACTGATCGACGGTCATGCGATCGCCACGCGGTCGACCACGGGCGAGATCGTCGCCGCGGTGCTCTCGATACGCGGCGCGGCAATGACCTTCGCCGAGATCGTCGATGCGACTTCCGCGATTCCGCGCGCCCACAACAGTATTCGCAACGCACTGGCGTCGGATTCGCGTATCGTCAAGACCGACCGCACCCGCTACGGTCTCGCCGAGTGGGGCCTTCCGCGATACGAGCCGGTGCACCTGCAGATCGGTGCGATCCTGGCGGACGGTGACGGGGCCGCACCCATCGACGAGGTCATCGCGACGATCCGCGGCCGACACGACGTCAGCGAGGCCACCATCCGCGCATACGCCGGCGCCGGTGAGTTCCAGATACGTGGCGGCGTCGTCACCCGGCGCGAGCGGGCGCGCCGCCCCCGGCGAACCCCGGGACGGACGCGCGGTCTGTATCGCGAGGACGACCTCGTGCACTGGGCCACGACGATCACGCCCGCACAATGTCGCGGAACGGGATTCAACATCCCCAGCGCCGTCGCCGGCCTCCTCGGCATCGCACCTGGTTCCCCGGTCACCCTCGAGACCTCGCTGGGTACGCAGACTTTCACGTGGGCGTCGGTCCAGGCGCGGTCCGGTTCGATCCGACGGTTCATCGACGCACTCGAACTCGCACCGGGTACACCGGTGTTCTTCGACTTCGGGCCGCGCACGTTCGCCCTGCGACGGGCCGAGCTCTCCACCGCGTCGCCGACCGCCGCCATCCTGACTCGAATAGGCCGTCGCCCGGCACGGCTCACCAGACCTCGCCTCATCCGAGTGCTCGCGGAATCGCTCTGGCTCCCACCGGATTCAACAACCGACGACGTTGTCGACCTCCTCGTCCGACGCCGTGAGGCCGACCTCGCCGACCGGGTCGCCGCGATGCGCTGAGGCTTCGGACGCCCGGTCACCGAGCGGCCGGGGCTCCCCAGTCGGGCACCCCGAACGGGGCATCGACCGCAACGCACGCGCCGGCCGACGCACAGGCGAGGATGCGGACCATGGTCTCGCGGGTGCCGAGATCCCCTTCGAGTCCGACACGTGCACCACGATGCAACCCGTCGTGCTCGGCCACCCATTCCGCCTCGGCGACGAGTTGGCGTGCAGTGTCGAGAGACCCCGCGTCGAGGTCGGCGAGCAGGCCACCCTCCCCACGCACCGGATCGGGTCCGCCGAGAGCGGCGAGTACGAAGTCGTTGGCAACCCGGTACATCGCGCGGGAGCGACTCTGGTGCACAACGGCTTCGACGAGATCCTCGACCTCGACGCACTGGTCGATGTGGGCGAACACGAAGCCGATGTCGTCCGATCCGGCCGGTGCGCGGCGTGGGTCGAGGACGATCGGCACGGTCACGGCGTCGACCTCGAGAAGTGAATGCCAGGCGAGGATGAACTCCCAGCCCGTGTGGATCGCGAGACCAACCCGACTCCCCGGGGTGACCCCGCAGGAGGCCAGCTGCTCGGCCATCCACTCCACGGACTCGTAGAACCGTTCGAAATCTATGACGGCATCGCCGGTGTGCACCGCGGGCAGCGCACCGTGGGAGTCGTGGGCTGCACTCAGCAGCGAACACGATACCGGTGTCCGAATCACACGTCCCCGCATGTACAGCGAGTTCGACTGTTAAGCAACCGAACTCGAGACCTTCGCGTGCGAGACCACCAGCGCGCGCCGGCAAGATCCTCACGCCTTGCAAAGGTTAGGCTACCTTTACCAGTCGGGAGGGTGTCAACCCCCTACATAGTTTTTCACTCATCTCGTATTTAGGGTACGTTCACCAACGATCGCCACCCTGCCGCAGCTGACGGGCCCATCCCCCTGCGATGAGTTCTCGACGCATGCGACATCCCGTCCTCGGGCGGGTAGATGAAACGAGGAGAGCACGAGATGACACAACGAACCTTGCGGGCCGTCGGACTGTCCGCACTAATCGGCGGATCGGTGACCGCCGCGCTGCTCGCCGGCGCCGCGTCGGCGGGTGCGGACGCATTCGTCCGCCTTCCGGACGGCACCGCGACCGGTGACGGCATCCGGATCGTACGGTCCGAGGAGAGCGCACGGGTGTCTGCCTCGATGGCCGCCAACGGCGTGTCCAGGACCACCTGGGTCAGCGGTCAGATCACGCTGTATGCACCGAATCTCAAGCCCGCCAAGGCAGGACCGAGCGTCGGCGCCGCCGGCGAGACGACGCTTCCCGGGAGCAACGGCACCGCGACGAACGGCGCCGCCGCCACCCTATCCACCGGTTACATCATCGGATGCCAGGTGAACATCAAGGGCCTCCAAGGCGGTCTGTCCGGATCGCTGACCCCGACCGCACCGTCCCTGTCGGGGACCCTGACCGTCCCGCTGGCTGCAGGCGACGTGACGTTCGTGGTGTTGAACACCAAGAACATCGAGAAGGCCGGCACCTACCACCTCGGCTACGACGACGCGCAGATCGATGTGCAGAACTGCGGCGGATACGCCCAGGCGCGTGCGTTCACCACGATCGAGACGACCGGCGAGGTGCACCAGAAGGTGAACCTCTACGGCAAGCCGTTCTCCATCGGCTGACCGCGAAACCGTTGACCATGACCATGACTCGCCGAATCGGAGCTCCCATGACCGCCCCCCAGCGCCACACCGCGCGCACCCGTATCCTCGCGGCCACAACCACACTCGCCTGCGCGGCACTGGTACCCGCGTTGACCGCGGCACCCGCACAGGCCGACACCGTCGTCCAACTCCCCGGTCAATCCGTCACGAAGACGTTGAAAGACGGTACGACAGTGACCATCACGCGCAGCAACGAATCCGCGCGAATCACCCCGTCGATGGGCAGCACGCCCCTGCACCGCAATGCATGGGTGTCCGGCAAGTACGTGGTGTCGACGTCCGACAAGGCGGCGAAGATCGGCGTCGGGGCAGGCTACATCGTCGGCTGCCAGCTCACGCTCGGCGGTAACTCGAACAGCCGAGCCGGCGCTTCCGCGCCCAACTACGACCTCCAGAGCGCGACCGCGACTGCCGAGACCGGCGCCGGCGTGACCATCGGCCCCGGCCAGGCGGCCAACTACGTGATCAACGACCGCGAGTACAAGGACGCGTTCGGCGCGGCCGGCCACTCGTCGTCGATCAGCTTCGCCGGCGGCAAGGGAACTCTCGCCTACACCAACGAGACCATGATGGTGAACGGCTGCGCCGGCTACGCACAGGCCCGGTCGTACGCCAAGGTGAGCGTCACGACCGACAACGTGTCGCAGTCGATCGCCGTATACGGGAAACCGTTCAGCCTCGGCTGATTCGACGGCGCAGACCCGGACAGCGAAATGGCCCCCCACCCGTGAGGATGGGGGGCCATTTCCGGCGGTGGCGGAGGGATTTGAACCCTCGGTACGGGGTTACCGCACACAGCATTTCGAGTGCTGCACCTTCGGCCGCTCGGACACGCCACCGCCGAAGACTGTACCGCAGACCTGCGGTCAGACTTAAATCGGCTGGTCAGGCGTACAGGCGCCGAGCGGCGGGTGTACTAGTGGCCGGTCAGCTTGTCCTTGACGTCGTCGATCTTGCCCTTGACGGCATCGGCGGCGTCCGTGATCTTCTGCTTGCCCTGGGCCTGCGCCTGGTCGCCCTTGCCCTCGTTCTTGAGGTCCTGATCGTCGGTGAGGCTGCCCGCGGCTTCCTTGCCGCGACCCTTGAGCTCTTCGGCCTTGTTCTTGGCGTCGTCCGTGGTTCCCATGAAGCCTCCTGGGTTGAGGTTCGGCGCGGCCGGGTGCCGTCCGATGTGGAAGAACTCGGCGACGACCGTCGCGCCGGCTGCTCGACACTGGCGCCGCCTGAGGAGCGGACTCCTGCCTCCCACCGTGCCACAGGTGCACACTGAGCTGCAGGAACGCAGGTCAGCGGCCTGTCAGCGGCTGGTGAACTTCTCCGACACCTCGTTGAGCTTGTCCTTGGCGGTGCTGAACACCTCCTGGACCTTCTCGTTCTCCGCGAAGTCGTTGAGCTTGTCCTTCGCGGTGGCCAGGACATCCTGGACCTGCTTGCTCTCGACGAGCTCGTCGATCTTGTCGCGGGCGGTTCCCAGCGCCTCCTGCACCTTGCCGCTCTCGGCGAACTCGTTGATCTTGGCCTTGGCGGTGTCGAAGGCCGCGGTCACCTTGTCGGACGGATCGGTCATGACTACTCCTCGCGGGTCGGGGTGCTGCATTCCAATCTGCCAGGACCGCGCAGCGACGACCACCGGTCCGCACCCTGAGATCTCACCGATCTTGTCCTTGCGCGACCCCGAGACCGCGCGCGATCACGGGTGTCGGCGGGTGGCGAAGAAGTCGACCATGAGCGCGCGGCACTCGTCTTCGAGGACGCCGCCCTTCACCTGGGGGCGATGCGACAGCCGTGGATCGCGCACGACGTCCCACAACGAGCCGACTGCACCCGTCTTGGGCTCCCACGCTCCGAACACGACGGCGTCGACCCGGGACAGCGTGATCGCGCCCGCACACATGGTGCAGGGTTCGACGGTCACCGCGATCGTGCACCCCGGGAGCCGCCAGCCGTCACCGAACGCCCGCGCCGCCGCACGCAGCGCGAGGACCTCGGCGTGTGCCGTCGGATCGCCATCGGCCTCCCGGCGGTTCGCCGCGCGGGCCAATTCGACGCCCTCCGGGTCGAACACGACCGCACCGATGGGTACGTCGTCGGTCCCCGACAGCGTCGCCGCGTCGAGTGCGGCACGAACCATGGATTCCCAGGGGGGCGCACTCATCGCGCGGATGCCGACAGGCTCAGTGGCCGAGCGAATCGAGGACCTTGCCCAGCTCGTCGGCGAAGCCGAGCCGTGCGGCGATCATGCCGAGTTGCTCGTCGGCGTAGAGATCGGTGTCGCCGACGATGACGCTCATGACCGCGTCGGGCAGTCCCAGGTCGGCGAGCAACCCGAGGTCCCCTTCTTCCCACGGATCGATCTGGTCGAGTTCGTCCGGATCGATGTCGGGCACCTCGACGTTCAGGGCGTCCAGCGCGTCGACCGCGATGTCGTAGTCGACGGAGGCGGTCGCGTCGGAGATCAGGAGACGCGCTCCCGTCGGGGACGGCCGCACGATGATGAAGAACTCGTCGTCGACATCGAGGAGCCCGAACACCGCGCCCGCGGAACGCAGCTCACGCAATTGGGTTTCGGCGTCCTCGAGGTCGGAGAGCGCAGACGGCTTCATCGCGGTGACCTTCCAGCCACTCTCGTCGCGTACGACCGCCACGGCAAAACCGTCGATGTCGTCGTCCACGTCCTGCGCGTTCGACCCCGACTTCCCAAATCCGGCACCGGCCATGCAGGAAACCGTAGCCCCTATCACCGGTACTCCCAAGTCCCGGTTCACCGTGCGTGACCGGTATGGGAACGTGTCAGGGTGACTGCCGCGCCGTCGTCCCCCGCTCTCACCCTCCCCCGACCGGTATGCGTGCTGGGCCTGGGCCTCATCGGCGGCTCGCTCGTGCGGGCCCTGCACGACGCCGGACACGAGGCGTTCGGCTACAACCGGTCGACGGCGACCGTCGATGCCGCCACGCGCGACGGATACGACGCGTCCTCGGATCTCGTTGCGACACTTGGCCGCGCGGCGTCGTCGGACGCACTGGTCGTGCTGGCGACACCCGTGACGACGATCGAGCCGCTGGTGAGCGCCATCGCCGAGCACGCCCCCGACGCCCTTGTCACCGACGTCATCAGCGTCAAGCAGGAAGTCGCGCGCGTCCTCGCCCACCTGCATCCCGGTGGGCGGTATGTGGGCGGTCATCCGATGGCGGGGACCAGCTCGTCGGGCTGGGCAGCAACCGACGCGGCCCTCTTCGACGGAGCCATGTGGGCCGTCACCACAACAGACGACACCCCGTCCGACGACTGGCTCACGGTGGCCGCGCTCGCCGTGGCCGTCGGCTCACGGGTGGTGCCGGTCGCCCCCGATGCGCATGATCGGGCGGTCGCCGCGATCTCCCATCTACCGCACCTGACCGCCGCGGCAACGGCCGCCGTCGGGGCCGGTGAGAGCGACCTCGCGCTGCGCCTGGCGGCCGGTAGCTTCCGCGACGGCACCCGGGTCGCCGGCACGGCACCCGCCCTGCAGCGAGCGATGATCGAGGCCAACGGCATCGCCGTGCTCAACGTCCTCAGCGAGACCATCGACCGCCTCATCGCCGTGCGCGACGAACTGCGCGACCACGGAACCGTCGAAGTGCTCGTCGACGACGGACACCGCGCCCGGGCTGCGTACGAGCAGCTGCACTCCGGGACCGCGGAGGTCATCTCCGGGGTGACCGTCGGCGACGACGGCTGGCAGCAGGAACTCCGCCGTCAGGCCCACCAGGGCCGGGTGTGGGTGGGCTGAACCCGGGCAGGGCTCAGACGCGCCGCGCGAGACCCGGATAGTCGACGACGAAGTTGTTCTCGTCGACCGTGATCGTCGTCGTCGCGAGCGGCGACACCACGCGGAAGCCGTCTTTGCCCGGGGTGTACGACATCGTCGCCGGCTTCACGTCGCCGCTGGGCAGATACATGTAGGCGACCGGGACCTCGACCGTTGTGGGCGTCGACGCCGACAGGCCGCGGCGTCGGATCGGCAGAGAGTTGAACATGGGCGACAACGCGAGGTCCACGTCTTCGGCGCCGTCGAAATCAGAACGGGTGGTCTCGCCGTCGGGGCGTCGGATCAGCCACGTGCCCTCGTCGTCGCGGGTGATGCCGAACTGCGTCTCCCCGTCCGCGCGCACCAGGTGCACGGTCAGCCGCTTGACCACACCGGCGTCGGTGGTCTGCAGCTCATAGGACGCGGAGAACGCCTCGTGGTCGGCGGTCGCCGCGGCGATGATCCGTCCGTATGCCTTGAGGCGCGCGCCGGACACGACCAGGCGGACCTGTTCGAGTCGATCGGTGTCTTCGCCTCGCCACGTGAGCATCGTCTTGAACTCGTCGTTGGGGGCGGAAGACTGACCACTGTCTGGGGCTGTCTGCGGGGAACTCACGTGACCAAGGTAGCGAGCCACGGCCCCGATCACACATCGGACGAGCAGGTCACCCCACCGACACGCGGGATTCGCGATGACGGGAACGTGACGGCTCAGGCGATGCAGGACGCGGTGCGACGCGTGGACGACGGCGTCACCGTGTCCTCCACCACCACCTCGCCGTCGACGGTGATCGAGCAGGTCACCGCACTACCCGTCCCCGCGATCACCAGCAGACGCAGCGGATTGATCCCACCGGTGAACTGGACGGTCCACGGATTCGTCGGGGCGAACTCGGAGCGCAACCCGGCATCGTCGACGTACAGGATGGTGGCCTGCCCGTCGATGGTCGCCTCGTAGGTCACCGGTTTGTTCTGCGGGTCGATCCGCTCACCGGGTTGCCCCGGGAGCTGTTGTCCCGGCTCGGGCGGGGTGAGGCTGGGCGGTTCGAAGGTACGCGGGATCGGCATCGTGTCGGTGGTGAGCGGCGAATCCGCGAGGGGTTCTTCGGCCCCCTGACGGAGTCCGAGGAATCCGACGAAGGCCACCACGAGCAGCACCACCATCCCCGAGGTCAGGACCAGAGTCGCGGTGGGTACTCCGAGAACGCGGGAACCCGCCCGGCCGTCCGCGTCGTCGGCCTCCCGCTCGGCGGTCGCAATCCGCTCGCCCTCGGCACGCTCGGCGCGCTCGGCCCTGGTCAGCTCGGTGTTCGTCGGCTGGCCGGGACGGAACAGCGGGGTGCCGTCGGAGGCGTACCCGAGCGGCGGATAGAGCTGCGGTGCGACGGGCTGTCCGTACAGATCACGTGGGGACCCGCCGGTCTGACCGCCGGCATCGTCGCGGTGCCGCGGATCGCGGGCGCCGGGGTCACGGCCCCCGTACGGCTGTCCCATCGTCGGCCTCCGGTCGAGATCGTGAGCGTCGTCGTCGACGACGCGTCGAGGCACCGGCTGCAACCGGGCGGACCGGCGCGACGCCGCGTGTCATTCCATCTCCGACCTTACGACGCGGGTTCGGATGCTCATCTCGGCGATCGGAAAGCCGCAGGCCACGGCGACGCCACGCTGACAAAGGACCAGTTGGTCGAATGAGTCCCGGAACGGGAGAGATGACCGGGAATGGAGAACCGTGGCCGCGCTGCCGCCCCACCCCCAGATCTTCGGGGGCGGCAGCCCCCTGACAGGCCCCACCGATAGGAGTTCACCGTAGTGAACTGACAGTACTTTCACATACAGCACACCAGGCTGCAACAGGTGATGGGCTGATCGGGTCAAGTGGGACTGGAGTCCGTTTCACCCGGGCGGGCGGCGATCTCTTTTCCCCTTTCACCATAAGCCCTGGACAGGGGCTTGCCGCAAGGCCCCCCTCGCGGTGCAGAATCGCTCTCTCACCTGCCGAGACAACCCCGCCGCCTGCCGATTCGGAGTCCTATCTGTGCCCTCAGTACCCGAAGCCCCTGCCGACGTGAGTTCGACGACCACCGTTGTGTTCGCCCTCCCCGACCAACTGTCCCCGAAGAACGATCCCGCCCTCATCGCCGACGACACCCGACATCTCACCTCGATCACCACGAGTCTGCGGCGCACTCTGACGGACGCCGAGGAACGCCTGCAGGGACTGCTGCGCGAAGCCGGCGGCAAGGGGCGGCGGGCCGTCGACCGCGACATGGAGATCCATCAGCTCGGCTCTCGCATACGACCCCTACGGCGCTTCGGCCTCGACCTGTGCCTGGGACGGCTGGTCCGCGACGACGGGGACATCCTGTACGTCGGGCGGCTCGGACTGACGGACTCTGCCGGCGAGACCCTGCTCGTCGACTGGCGCACCCCGCTGGCCGCGCCGTTCTTCGCCGCCACCCGTCGAGACCCGATGGGACTGGTGAGCCGACGCCGCTACCGCTGGACGCACGGCCGGATCACCGACTACTGGGACGAGGTCTTCGTCGACGACCCCGCGGTGCTCGCCTCGCACGCCGCGCTCGACGAGCAGTCGGCCTTCCTCGCCGACCTCGGCGCCAGTCGTTCCCCGCGGATGCGAGATGTCCTCGGCACCATCGCCACCGATCAGGACGCGATCATCCGAGCCGGCTCGCACGGCGCCCTCGTCGTCGACGGTGGTCCCGGGACCGGCAAGACCGTCGTCGCGCTGCATCGTGCCGCCTACCTCGTCTACGCCGATCCGCGCCTTGCGGGCAATCGCGGCGGGCTGCTCGTCGTCGGACCCCACCGGCCCTACCTCTCCTATGTCGCCGATGTGCTGCCGAGTCTCGGCGAGGAGAGTGTCCAGACATGCACTCTCACCGATTTCGTCGTCGAAGGTGGTTCGGCGACAACCGAAACCGACGTCGACGTGGCGCGATTGAAGTCATCGGTTCGGATGGTCGAGGCGGTCGAACCGGCGGTGAGATTCTACGAGCAACCGCCCACGACGCCCTTGGTGGTCGAGACTCCGTGGGCGGAGACGACTCTGACACCGACCGATTGGGCGGACGCCTTCGACGTGCCGGAACACGGTACAGCGCACAACGATGCCCGCGACGAGGTGTGGGAGGAACTGGTGTCCATCATCGCCTCGCGACACGACGACGACGTGCCCCACCACGCGCTGCGTCGTGCGTTGGCGGCGAACGCCGAACTCGTGACGGCATTCTCGCGCGCGTGGCCGGTGCTCGACGCCGCCGAGATCGTCGGTGACCTGTGGTCGGTGCCGGCCTTCCTCCGCATGTGCGCGCCGTGGCTGTCCCCCGCCGAGGTACGCGTGCTCCAGCGCGCCACCCCGCACGCCTGGACCGATGCAGACCTGCCGGTCCTCGACCGCGCACATCGGCGGATCGGGGATCCGGCGGCGGCGGCCCGACGTCGCAGGCAGCGCACGGCCATGACGGCCGAGCGCGAGAAGATCGACCAGGTGGTCGACGACCTGATCGCCGCGGAGGTCCACGACGACGGCGAGGGACTGATGGCGATGCTGCGGCACGAGAACCTGCGTGACAACCTCGGGGACGAGATCGTCGGTGAGACCGCCGGGCCGCTGGCCGGGCCGTTCGCGCACATCGTCGTCGACGAGGCCCAGGAACTGACCGACGCCCAGTGGCAGATGCTGATCGATCGCTGTCCGTCGAAGAGTTTCACCGTCGTCGGAGACCGCGCGCAGGCCCGGCGCGGGTTCACCGAATCGTGGGAAGAGCGGCTTCGTCGCGTCGGGTTGGGTGACGTCACCGAGGCGGGACTCACGATCAACTACCGGACCCCGGAGGAGATCATGGATGCGGCCGCACCCGTCATCCGCGCGGCGCTTCCCGATGCGAATGTCCCGACTTCGGTTCGGCGGTCGGGCATTCCGGTGACCTTCGGCGTTCGCGCCGACCTCGACACGGTGATCGCCGATTGGACGTCGGCACATCGGGACGGGATCGCATGCGTGATCGGCGAACGGGACTTCGCGGGGACCGAGCGCGTGCGGTCGCTGACCCCCACGCTCGCCAAGGGACTCGAATTCGATCTCGTGGTGCTCGTCGATCCGGACTCGTTCGGCCCCGGGACCGAAGGTGCCGTCGACCGCTACGTGTCGATGACACGGGCGACACAGCAGCTGGTCATCCTCCGCGCGTAGTCGCCCCCGCACCGATTGGGGTAGTGCCGTACTCGTGTCGACGCCACGGACGCCGGCGAGGATGGATGGCATCACGGCAGATCATCGGAACCGACGGGGCCACTCCGATCGCCGCCCGATGGTCGTCGTGACCCAGAACGTGTGCACCGGCACCTCGTCCACCCACCCAGGGTTCCGGCGTGCACAGAAGAGGCCCGCCACCGGGATCGGTGACGGGCCTCTGTGGTGCGCCCGTAGGGATTCGAACCCCAAACCTTCTGATCCGTAGTCAGATGCTCTATCCGTTGAGCTACGGGCGCGTGATATTCAGTTGTCGTGCTCTTCAGTTGTACCGCGGTCGGCCGACTGCGGTTGGCGGAGGCGAGAGGATTTGAACCTCCGGTCCCGTTTTAGCGAGACAACTCATTAGCAGTGAGTCCCATTCGGCCGCTCTGGCACGCCTCCTCGGCGGAGTCCTTTCGAACTGCCGAGTCGAAAGGTTACACACCCTTCGCGGCCACAAGCAAACCGGTTGGTCAGAGCCGGTTTCCGCCCCTACGCGACCGCGGCCTACATTGGTCGGGTGAGCCTGCGAATCCGCCCCGATCTGGACGACCTTCCCGTGTACGTGCCGGGCAAGACGTTTCCCGGAGCGGTGAAGCTCGCGAGCAACGAGGTCACCGAGGGTCCGCTGCCGAGCGTCATCGACGCCATCGCCGCCGCCGCTGCAGCCGTGAACCGCTACCCCGACAACGGGATGGTCGAGCTGACCGCGGCGCTGGCCAAGAGCCTCGGCGTCACCGAAGACGAGATCCAGGTCGGGTGCGGGTCGGTCATCCTCTGCCAGAACCTCATCCTCGTCACCAGCGGACCGGGCGACGAGGTGGTCTTCGGGTGGCGGTCCTTCGAGACCTACCCCCTCGCGACCCGCGTCGCGGGCGCGACACCGGTCCAGGTCCCGCTCACCGGCGAGCTGACCTACGATCTGCGCGCGATGGCCGACGCGGTCACCGACCGTACGCGGCTGATCTTCGTGTGCAACCCGAACAACCCGACCGGGACCGTGGTCGAGGCGGCCGACCTCCGTGACTTCCTGCAGCGCGTGCCGTCGGATGTCGTCGTCGCACTCGACGAGGCGTACTTCGAGTACCTGCGCCTGCCGTCGAACCAGGCGTACGACGCGCTCGAACTCCGGCGCGAGTTCCCCAACCTGGTGGTGCTGCGCACCTTCTCCAAGGCGTACGGACTGGCCGGCCTGCGCGTGGGCTATGCGATCGCCGACCCGGAGGTCATCACGGCTCTGGGAAAGGTCCACGTCCCGTTCTCGGTCAGCAGCGTCGCGCAGGCCGCGGCACTGGCCAGCCTCGATGCCGGCGACCAGCTACTGGTCCGCACGGACGCGGTCGTCGCCGAACGCGCCCGCGTCACCACCCGACTGCGCGAGGCCGGATACCGGGTGCCCGACTCGCAGGCCAACTTCGTGTGGCTCGACCTGGGCGCGGCGTCGTCGGAGTTCGCACGCGCCTGCGTCGACGCCGGGGTGGTGGTCCGCCCCTTCGCCGGTGACGGCGTGCGGGTGACCGTCACCAACGCCGACGAGGTCGATGTGTTCCTGCGGTTCGCCGAGAGCTGGGACGGGCCCCGGAGCTGACCCTCGGGGTCGGCCCGCGGCCGCGGCCGAACTAGAGCCCGCGACCGATGGTCGGCCAGAGGACCGCGAGGTCGCGCTCCCAGTACGCCCAGGTGTGGGTTCCGATGAGGCGGAATCCGTCGGTGTAGGGCACCCCCGCGGCGCGCAGCGTGATGGCGAACTCGAGCGAGCACCGGTAGGCGCCCAGTTCGAGCGCCGACGACGACGCGGTCACGACCTCGCGCGGACCTTCGTCCGGCTCGATCTGCCGCTGCAGGTCGAGAGGTCCGATGGCACCCGACCCGGCCGAGATGAAGATGTTCTTGCCCCGCAGCCGGTCCAGATGGAGGCTCGGATCGTGCGCGCGCCAGCCCGCCGAACCGAACGGGCCCCACATGTTGGTGGCGTCACCGCCGTCACGGCCGACGGTGGTCCGGACATACGCCTCGTTGACCGGTCCGGACACCGGCGGGCAGCCGCTGAGCGAGGCGACCCCGGTGTACATCTCGGGATGGCGGATGGCCAGCGAGAAGGCGGCCTGCCCGCCCATCGACAAGCCGATGACCGCATTGCGTCCGTTGCCGTCGAATCTGTCGTCGATCAGCGGGGGCAGCTCTTTGGTGAGGAAGGTCTCCCACATCGGCTTGCCGAGCGCCGCGTCTTTCTTCTGCCAGTCGGTGTAGAACGTGCCCTTGCCGCCGGTGGGGAGCACGACGTTGACGTTCTTGTCGGCGAAGAAGCGACCGGCCCGGCCCTTGGTGATCCAGTCGCTGACCTCGCCCTCGGCACCCGCGCCGTCGAGCATGTAGACCGTCGAGCGCGGCGTCGAGCCGCCGACCGGGGTGAGCACCGACAGCTTGATCCGCTCGTTCATCGCCGGCGAGAACACCCAGATGTCGGTACGCAGTGCACTCAGCTTCTCGGACTTGGCGATCCGCGCGACCTGTCTGGGAGCAGCGTCGGCGATGGCCGGGGTCGACAGAATCCCCACCATCAGGCACACCAGGCCCGCGATCAACCGCCTCGACATCTCGCCAACTCCCTCGCCGACAGTCCCCCCGAGCGCACCCGGACCCGTCGTGTCACCACGTGCGCGTCCGCGCCGGTCGGAATCCGAGCGGCGCGGACATCTAGACTCACAGACTACCCGGCGTACAGCGGAGTGGAAGGTCGTGACCACGGCATCTCACGGACACCGGGACCGCCGAGGAAAGTCGACGATGCCCAGTTCACGTTCTGTTCACCATCAACTCCCCGGACCGGACGAGACAGCGCCGGCCGAGGGACTCGGCCCGAAGGACTTCGCCTTCGTCGCCGAAGTCGGGGTGCGGTGGTCGGACATGGACGCCTTCGGCCACATCAACCACGCACGGATGGTCACGCTGATGGAAGAGGCGCGCATCGCGTGGCTGTTGAGCGCCGGCGAGGACTACGCCCCCCTGATCACGAGCGCGATGATCGTGCACGTCGACATCCGGTATCAGGCCCAGCTGCGCCACGACGATTCTCCGTTGCGAATCGGGATGTGGATCAAAGGTTTTCGCTCCGTGGACTTCACCATCGGATACGAGATCCGCGGCGCCGGAGCCGAACCCGCCGGCCGGCCGGCGTGCGTGGCGAGCACCCAGATGGCCGTCGTCGACATCGAGAAGCACACCTTGCGGCGGCTGACGCCCTCCGAGAAGAGCTACCTCAGCGCCGCCTCACGACGGCTCGTAGCGGGCGGGTAGCTCCCGCGGCACCGCCGGCGAGATTCGGGCAATGTTGCCCTGCAACACATCTCGATAGATCCGCAACTGCTCCTCGCCGCTGCGGACCTGCTCGGTGAGACGTTTGGCGTTGTCGACGGAGATCTCCCGGTCTCCCGACCTCGCGATCAGCGCGTCGATGCGATCGTCCAGGGTGGCCGCCTTGTTGTACTCGGCGAGAACCTGGAGTTCGACGGCCGCGGACTCGACGACGTGCGCCACCTCGCCGAGCGCCTGGACGCGGTCGATGAGCTCGGTCCACACCGGCCGCAGCGTCGTCTCCCGCTGATCGATCTGCGCGGCGAAGGTGCGGTCGAAGCCGCCGTTTCGCTTGGCCCGGTCGAGATCGATGCGCACGGCTCGCAGCGCGATGACGTCGGCGGCGATCTCGGCGACCTCGGCGTGCAGGTTCACCTGGGTGCGCTGGACCTCGAAATGATCGGAGCGCCACGCGGGGTTGCCGAGGATGCGGTCGTAGTAATGACCGGTGATGAACAACAGCGTCTCGTAGCCGTCGACGAAGGCCGCGGCGCGCGGCGCTCCGGCCGGGGAGGCACCGCCCGGCGCCTCGCGCACGCCGGACAGGAACTGGTCAGCCCACTGCCCCGCCTGCGAGTTGCCCGACTTCGCGGCCACCTGGCCGACCACACCGGCGATCCGGTCGAAGGCGGCGGTTCCGGCGCGACGGACGTAGCTCGACGTGTTGACGTTGGGGGTCGGGGTGCACAGCAGACCGGCGAACAGGCGGTCTCGTTCCTCGATCTCGAGATAGACGTTCTCCCGACGCTCGCGCCGGATGGCCCTGGTTCCGGAGGCGAACACGCCCTTGGCGGCGACGATCTGTTTCCGGGCGTCCTCGCGGCGCCGCTGCAGGCCGTTGAGCCGGTTGCGCATCACGGCGCCGACCACGCCGGGCACGACCGGACTCGACAGCTGGTGTTCGATCTGGACGATCGCGCGCTGCAGGCGGCGGAGGTCGCCGAAACCCGCGGACATCGGCGGCATCGGCCGGCCGGTGGAGATCCGGCGCACCACGATCGCCCGACCACCCGGGGTGAGATATCCGGACGCGATGAGCAGCGCCGCGGTGTCCGACAGCTCACGACGTTCACCCGGCACCGCCGAACGATCGCACCACTCGCGGATCTGTTCGCTCGTGCGCGCGGGCATCAACCGATGTCCGCGGGGATTGCTGTCGACCATGTCGTCGCCGCCTTACCTGGAGAATCGGTGCCCGCGCCCGTCCACAGACACCGATTTCGATGCTACCCGCGGACGACGACCATCCGGTGTGGCCGACATCGCGACTGCCTGTCGCACCGCCGGAACACGCCCGGCGGTGTCACGATGGCCACATGACTGTGCCCTCTGACGCGTCGGAACCTCGCGGCGTCGAACGCATCCGCGGTCAGATCTGGCGGAACGGGGAGCCGGTGGACGGCTTCGACCTCGGGGAGATATCCACCTGTCTCGAGGATTCGGACAAGCTGATCTGGGCGGATATCGAATGTCCGACGCACGAGACGCTGTCCCGGCTCGCCGCCGAACTCGATCTCGATCCGTTCGCGATCGAGGACACCGTCGCGGCGGCCGAACGCGTGAAGACCGTCACCTACACCGGGCACACCTTCGTGATGGTCTACGCGGTCTCACTGCACGACGGCGACACACCGTCCGACGACCAGGACGACCAGGACGACCAGGACCGCGGTTCCACGGCGACCGAATTCCGCTCCTCCGCGAACGGTCGGGCGCGGATGTTCGACCTGCACCGCATCTCGGTCTTCGTCAAACACAACGCGCTCATCACCGTGCGACCGACCCCGGCACTCGACATCGATGAGGTCGTTCGCAGATGGTCGGACAGCGGGGCCATGCAGTACGGGATCGGCGCGCTCGTACACGGCTTGCTCGACGTCGTCGTCGACGGGCATTTCGACGCCGTGCAGCGCCTGGACGACGAGATCGAAGATCTCGAGGCCCTGCTCTTCGACGAGCGGATCCCCGGTCGCGAATTGCAGCGCCGAACCTACGACCTGCGCAAGGACCTCGTCGTCCTACGACGGGTCGTCCTGCCGATGCGTGAGGTGATCGCCGGTATCCAGCGACGGCGGTTCGACAACCAGGCGCCACCCGAGCTCGACCCGCATTTCTCCGATCTCTACGACCACGCACTGCGTGCGTCGGAGTGGACGGAGTCGTTGCGGGACATGATCACCACCGTCTTCGAGACCAACCTGACCCTCGCCGACGCCCGGTTGAACACGGTCATGAAGAAGCTGACCGCGTGGGCCGCGATCATCGCCGTGCCGACCGCCATCACCGGCTTCTACGGACAGAACGTGCCGTTCCCCGGTTTCGAGAAGGCGGCCGGCTTCATCACCAGCGTCACCCTGATCCTCATCCTGGTTGTGGGACTGTACGTTTCGTTCCGCCGGCGCGATTGGCTCTGACGACACGCGGGGCATCCGGAATATATTGCGCCGCAACGTGTTCGAGGCTACGGCGGCGATCCCCGGAAGGCACCTGCTGACATTGATAGCGTGAGTACGCACATCACCTACGGAAGGCACCGATGGAGTCACCCGCGATCACGATCGACGGTCTCACCAAGCGGTTCGGCAGCCTGACCGCGGTCGACGATCTGTCGTTCACCGTCGCCCCCGGCCGTGTCACCGGATTCCTCGGACCGAACGGCTCGGGCAAGACCACCACGCTGCGCATGCTCCTGGGACTGGTCGAGCCGACGGCAGGCCGCGCACTCATCGGCGACCGCCCGTTCCGGCAGATCCCCCAGCCGGCCCAGCACGTCGGCGCCGCCCTGGAGGCGTCGAGCTTCCATCCCGGACGCACCGGCCTCGGGCATCTGAAGGCACTCGCCCCGCAGGTCGGGGTCCCGACGTCGCGGTGCCGGGAGGTGCTCGACTTCGTCGGACTGTCCCAGGCCGCGGACCGCCGGGTGGGCGGCTACTCGATGGGTATGCGACAGCGGCTCGGTCTGGCCACCGCACTGCTCGGCGACCCGCAGATCATCCTGCTCGACGAACCGGCCAATGGCCTCGACCCGCAGGGCATCGTGTGGCTACGCGGCCTGCTCCGTTCCCTCGCCCACGAGGGACGGACGGTGCTTGTCTCCAGCCATGTCCTCGCCGAGGTGCGGAGCACCGTCGACGACGTCGTGGTGATCGGCAACGGCAAACTGGTTCGGGCGTCGACGCTGTCCGACTTCGAGGCCCTGGCCGAACACGCGGTCGTGGTGCGAACCCCGTCACGTGCGTCGTTCGTCGCGCTCGCGGGCGAACGCGGGTGGCACCTAGAGGACACACACGATGGTTTCCGGATTCCCGGGGTGAGCGCTGCCACGGTCGGCAGCGCGGCCTTCGGCGCGGGCATCGAACTCCACCAGCTCGCCGATGTCGGCGCCGATCTCGAGGCGGTCTTCCTGCACCTCACGAAGTCGTCGGACGCACCCACCAGTCATTTCCCGAGCGGTCCACCCGGTCCCCCGACCGCCGGCCCGACTTCGCCGGAGGTGATCCGATGAGGGCCGCGCTGATCGCCGAGTACCGCAAGTTCACCTCCACCAGGATGTGGTGGGTACTGCTCATCGCCATGGTCGTCTACCTGGGTTTCATCGGTGCGGCACTGGCCTTCTCGATGACCACCGAGAACGCCGTGCAACAACCGACGACTCTGGTCGGCGCCGACCTGGCACGCTCGATCTACGCGCTCACGAGTCCGATCGGCTACGTGTTTGCGCTGGTGATCGGCAGCCTCGCCGTGACCGGGGAATTCCGGCACAAGACCATCACCGCGAGCCTGCTCGTCGAACCACGACGCGGAATCCTGTTGGTGGCCAAGCTGATCGCCGGAATTCCGATGGGCCTGCTCTACGGCGTCCTCGGCACGCTGGCGGTCGTCGCGACTGCCGCGCCGATCCTCGCGACGGTCGGGGACGGCGCATTCCTCGACGACAGCTCCACCCTCGAGGTGATCGGCCTGTCGATGCTGGTGATGGTGCTGTGGACAGCGATGGGCGTGGCGTTCGGCGCGGTGGTGTCCAATCAGGTCGCCGCCATCGTCATCCTGCTGGCTTTCACCCAACTCGTCGAACCCATCGCACGCATCGCCCTGGCGACGTTCGACGCCACCTCGTCGGTGTCGAAGTTCCTGCCCGGGTCCGCGGCCGACGCCCTCGTCGGATCGAGCTTCTTCGCGACGATGGGCGGCGGCAGCGACGACCTGCTCCCGCAATGGGCCGGCGCGCTGGTCATGCTCGCCTACATCGCGGCGTTCGCGGTGATCGGTCGCTACACGACATTCCGCCGGGACATCGCCTGAGCCGGGTCAGCGCTCTCACGCCGGCCGCGGAACCGCCGACGAGATGCTCTGCCCGATCCACGACGGCACGTCGCGGGCCACATCCGCCGGGCCGTGGATCTCGACCCGGTCGGCGGCAAGCGCGAGCCGCCAGTCGATGTCACCGCGCCAGATCTCGGTGAGAGTGCGCAGATCGGTCGCCACGGTGGCATCGAGTTCATAACCGGGGTCGAAGTCGCACACCTGCGCCTCACCACCGGCGACGACCAGCCACCAGGTACCCGCCTTGCCGATGACATCACGAAAGACGAACTGCACCATGGTGCGTCGGCGCGGCCACCGATCGATCGGGACGGTGCGGTGCATGTCCCACATGAGTAGATGCGGGTCGAGGTCGGCATCGCCGAGTTCACCGATCCAGCGGACACCCCACACGCTCAACGCCTCCACGACGGTCGTGAGCTCCTCCCCCATCGGCGTCAGTGTGTACACCGAACGACCGTCGACTTCACTGCGGTTGATCACCCCGGCGCGTTCCAGCGTGCGCAACCTCTTGGTGAGCAGCGCCGGTGACATCTTCGGCACACCGCGCCGCAACTCGTTGAAATGTCTACTGCCCAAGAGGAGTTCGCGGACGATGAGGATCGTCCACCGCTCGTCGAGCAACTCCATCGCCTTGGCCACCGGGCAGAACTGTCCATACGATGTCATCGCAGCCTCCCCACTGCTGGTCGAGCCGGCCCCGAGCGAAGCGAGGCGCCGTCTCAATGCTGGTTGAGCCGGCCCCGAGCGAAGCGAGGCGCGGTGTCGAAACCTCCTCGATCCAGTACACACCCGACGTCGGCCGATGACCAGTACAGAAAGTGAACTGCCGCCGGTACAGATCTTGGTCTGGAGGGCGAACCGGACTTCGTCGGATGCTCGTTGTGTCCGATCGCGGACATCCACCCGACGACTCGAGGGATTCTCATCATGACCACGACGCAACCCGCCCCGTTCGACGCCGAGATCAAGGCCCGCCACCGCAAACTGTGGGCCTCCGGCGACTATCCGGCCGTCGCCGACCTGATCGCCCCGCTGGGGCGTCGCCTCGTCGACGCTCTGCACATCACTGCCGGGGACAAGGTCCTCGACGTCGCCGCCGGCGCGGGGAATGTGGCCGTACCCGCGGCCGAAGCCGGCGGGCACGTCGTCGCCAGCGACCTCACACCCGAACTCCTGGCCGTGGGCGAAGCCCGACACCGCGATCTGCCGATCACGTGGCGTACCGCCGACGCCGAAGATCTCCCGTTCGACGACAACGACTTCGACATCGCGACGTCCTGTGTGGGCGTCATGTTCGCCCCGAATCACCAGAGGTGTGCCGACGAGCTCGTCCGCGTCGTGCGCCCCGGCGGACGGATCGGCCTGATCAACTGGACGCCAACGGGATTCATCGGCGAACTGTTCGCGGTCATGAAGCCCTACGCCCCGCCACCACCGCCCGGTGCGCAGCCGGGCCCGCTCTGGGGCGACGCCGACCACGTGCGGTCGCTGTTCGGTTCCGGTGTCACCGGACACGAGTTCGTCACCGAGACCGTCGAGATCAGCGAGTTCGACGACGGCGCGGCGTTCCGCGAGTTCTTCAAGGCCCACTACGGACCGACCATCATGGCGTACCGCAACATCGGCGACGATCCCGCGCGCGCCGGCGAACTCGACGCCGCGATCGCCACCCACGCCGACCGCTATCTCACCGACGGACGGATGGAGTGGGAGTACCTCCGAGCGGTGCTGACGGTCACGTAAGGCGCCCCCCCACCGCTGGTTGAGCCAGCGCCGCACCCACTGCTGGTTGAGCCGGCACCGAGCGCAGCCGCCGGGCCGAGCAAGCGACGAAGGAGCGCGTCGAGGTCGAGGCGCCGAGTCGAAGCCACTCGCCGAGCCACCCCACCGCTGGTTGAGCCAGCGCCGCACCCACTGCTGGTTGAGCCGGCACCGAGCGCTAGCGAGGCGCCGAGTCGAAGCCACTAGCCCCAACCGCCCGGCGTGTTATCCGCCGGGAGCGCCCGGACTCAGAGCTCGGCGTACTCGACAACCAGCGGGGCGTGATCGGACAGCCGAAGGTTTGGCGACGCCTCCTTGTCGACGGCCACCGCCCGCGCCCGCCGGGCAAGTGCGGGCGTGGCGAGTTGGTGGTCGATGCGCCACCCGACGTCCTTGACGAACGACTCCCCCGCCCAGCTCCACCAGGTGAGCGGCCCGGGGCGGTCGACGTGCAGCGCGCGGACGACGTCCACCAGCCGGCGTGGACCGGTGATCTCGCCGAACCAGGCGCGTTCCTCGGGCAGGAAGCCCTCCATCTTGCGGGCCGCGCGCCAGTTGGTGACGTCGTGCTCGAGGTGCGCAACATTGAGGTCACCGAGGAGGAGGAACTCCCGGCCGGCACGGCGAGCGGCGAGCCGGTTGCGCGCCAGCTCACGGGTGGACCCGGCCAGGAACCGTTGCTTGCGTGCGTGTTTGGCGCCCCCGTCGGGTGCTTCACGCAGCGAACCGGGGCGCTGCAACTCGGCCGGGAGCCCGCCCTTGGGCAGATAGATGTTGGCGACGGTCAGCGGACGATCGGCCAGGTCGACCTCGATGTAGCGGCCTTCGTGAGCGAAGGCGGGCAGTCCGCGGGCCTTCGGCGGATGGGTCGGCCAGGTGCGCACCGCGGCCGGCTCGCGTCGGGTGAGCACTGCGACGCCGTTTCGTCCCGCGATGGTGCCGACGTCGATCGAGGCGTGATAACCGTCGAAGTCGCCGACGTCGTCGATGCCACACCGGAGTTCCTGCAGTCCGACCACGTCGGGCTGCCGTCCGGCAAGCCAGGCGTCGAAGCCCCGACGACGCGCAGCCCGGATCCCGTTGACGTTGAACGACGCAACGGTGAAACCACCGGTGCCCATGTCCCCTGCCTTCCGTGGTCTCGGCGGTTCACGAAAAAGCCCCCACCCGGCGTGACAGGTGGGGGTCTCTGGCGGAAGCGGAGGGATTTGAACCCCCGGTGGTTTTACCCACGCTCGCTTTCAAGGCGAGTGCATTCGGCCGCTCTGCCACGCTTCCCTGACGAGCAAGGTTACACACCGGGCGTCGAACCGGACCTCACCTGGCACTCGCGTGCGCTGTGACACCATCGAAGAGGTGAAAGCCATCGTCGTCGAATCCGAGAACCTGTCCCTCTCCGATGTGCCCGACCCGACTCCCGCAAGCGGCGAGGTCGTGATCGATGTGGTCGCGGCCGGCGTGAACCGCGCCGACATCCTGCAGCGAGCGGGCAACTATCCCCCACCGCCCGGGGCGTCGGACACCCTCGGCCTGGAGGTCTCGGGACGGATCTCGGCGCTCGGCGACGGGGTGAGCGGCTGGTCGGAGGGCGACGAGGTGTGCGCGCTGCTCGCGGGCGGCGGTTACGCGGAGAAGGTGGCGGTTCCGGCCGAGCAGCTGCTGGCGGTGCCCAAGGGCGTCGACCTGGTGTCGGCCGCGGCACTGCCGGAGGTGGCCTGCACCGTGTCGTCGAACATCTTCGACACCGCCCACCTGACCACCGGCGAACTCCTGCTCATCCATGGCGGCTCCAGCGGCATCGGCACCCACGCCACCCAGATCGCCCATGCGATGGGCGCACGGGTCGCGGTGACCGCCCGCACCCAGGACAAGCTCGAGCGCTGCCGCGAGTTCGGCGCCGACATCCTCATCGATTACTCGAGCCAGGACTTCGCCGAGGTTCTCAAAGACGCCGGAGGAGCCGACGTCATCCTCGACATCATCGGCGCCAAGTACTTGAAGTCGAATCTGAAGGCGCTCCGCACCGACGGGCGCCTGGTGATCATCGGCATGCAGGGCGGCACGACGACCGAGATCAACCTCGGGCATCTGCTGGCCAAGCGCCTGTCCGTGATGGGCACGACGCTGCGCGCCCGGCCCGTGCACGGCCCCGGCGGCAAGGCCGAGGTCGTGGCGTCGACGCTGACCCGGACCTGGCCGCTGATCGAAGCCGGGACCGTCGTCCCCGTCGTCGACCGCGTGTTCCCACTCGCCGACGCCGCCGCCGCGCACGACCATCTCAACAGCGGTGACATGATCGGAAAGGTTCTGCTCAGCGTCGGGGACTGATCGGGTGCGCCTCAGTCGGACGCGGGTGGTTCCGCGACGCGGACGGCCTCCCCGATCTTGCCGAACGCGACACCGAGCGCCGTGAACTCCTCCGGCGTCAGCGCGTCGACGACGAAGCGCCGGATCACCTGGTCGCGGACGCTCACGTGGTCGGCGAGTGCGCGCCGGCCCTGATCGGTCAGCCGTACCAGTCGATGCCGACCGTCGGCCTTCGACTCGAAACGGTCGATGTGTCCGTCGTCGCTGAGGCGGCCGATCATGCGGGACACCGTGCTGATGCGCATGTGCACGGCGTCGGCGACCTCGCTGACGCCCAACTGCCGGTTGGTCCATACGGCCTCGAGGACGCGTAGGTCGGATACCGAGAGTCCCCGTTTCGCGAACTCGTCGTTGACGCGGGCGAATAGGGCCCAACCGCCGTTGACGAGATTCATCCAGGTCTCGGCCTCCGCAGTGGTGAGTGACCGGGGCGGGCCCTTTTCTGGACCATCAATCGTTTTTGCCGACACAGCATGACAACATACATTGTCGTTAACTCAAACAACACCATAGTGAATATCGCCACGGTGGCGGTGAACTCTCAGGCCAGTGATCCCAGCGTGCGCACCAGGTGATCCACCTCATACGGCGTCGAGTACGGGGCGAGCCCCACTGTCACGGCACCGCCGAAGTCGGGTGCGCCCATGCGTACCAGCGCGCGGTTGGGGAGGTCGGCGAGGGCGCAGACACCGTTGTCGGCCAGGCGTCGGACCACTTTGTCGGCACCCACCGACTCGACGGTGAAGCTCGCCAGCGGAATCCGATTCTCCTCGCTGCCGACCAGGTTCACATGGTTGAGCTGGGACAGCGTCGTCACCAGGTAGTAGGTGAGACGCTGGAGGTATTCGTAGACGCCGTCCATCGACGTGACGAGGCGGCGGCGGCGCTTGCCGATCCCGGCCTCGTCCAGCCCGGCGAGATGTTCCACCGATGCGACGAGCCCCGCGAGCATCGCGCCCTGGTGGGGTTCGGGTTCGAGCCGGGCGGGTCCGCGCGCGGCCGGGTCCATCGCCATCAGCTTCAACCGCTCGATCAGGTGCGGTTCACGAAAAGCCATGGCCGCCATCCGCGGACCACCCCAGCGCTCGGCCGAGACGACCAGCACGTCGGCACCCAGGTCGTGGATGTCCAGGCTGAGATAGGGCGCCGCGTTCGTGGCGTCGACCACCAGCAGGGCTCCCGCTTCGCGGACCAGGGGCGCGATCTCGCTGATGTCGGTGATCGCGCCCGTCGTCGACGACGCGAGGGTCACCGCGACGACCTCGGTGTCGGGCGTGACGAGATCCCCGAACTGCCACGCCGGGAGCCCTCCGGTCTCGACGTCGACCTCGGCCCAGCGGACGCGGCCGCCATAACGATCCGCGGCGCGGAGCCACGGCACGATGTTCGGTTCGTCGTCCTGTCGTGTGACGACGACGTCGCCCCGCAACCACGCGTGCGGCGCCAGCGCCTCCGCGAGGCCGGACAGCAGCGCGTATCGCGACGGCCCCAGGACCACTCCCGCGGCGTCACCGCCGACGAGGTCGGCGATCGCCCGACGTGCACCGTCGACCACCTCGGCACTCGCCCGAGCCGACGGATAGACGCCGCCCGGGGCAGCGGACAGAGAACGAAAACTGGTGGTCACCGCGGTCGCGACCGAGTCGGGAATCTGCATCCCGGCCTGCGGGTCGAGGTGGATCCACCCGTCGCCGAGCGATGGAATCAATCCACGCACATAGGCGACGTCGAAAGGCATGGCCACGAGGATAGACGTCGGCCATCGGCGGTTTTGCGGTGTCCGGGCACAATGGAGCGCATGGCTATCGAAGGCACTCCAGGACCTGGCCCGACCTCAGGACCATTCGGCTCGGCCGGGGACTCCGACAACGTGATCGTCGTCGGGGCCGGCTCCCACCCGCAGGGCGGTGACGACGACGCGTCGGAATCGACCAGCCTCGCCGACATGGTCGAGCAGCCGGCAAAGGTCATGCGCATCGGCACGATGATCAAGCAGCTGCTCGAGGAGGTGCGCGCCGCTCCGCTCGACGACGCGTCACGCAACCGGCTCCGGGAGATCCACGAATCGTCGATCCGGGAGCTCGAAGAAGGTCTCGCCCCGGAACTACGCGAAGAACTCGAACGGTTGGCACTGCCCTTCTCCGACGACGCGACCCCGTCGGACGCGGAACTGAGGATCGCCCAGGCGCAGCTCGTCGGCTGGCTGGAGGGCCTGTTCCACGGCATCCAGACCGCGCTGTTCGCCCAGCAGATGGCCGCGCGCGCTCAGCTCGAGCAGATGCGCCAGGGTGCGCTCCCGCCCGGGATGCCGGCCGCGGGCGGCGGACCGGGCCACTCCCCGGGACCCGGGCAGTACCTCTGAGATCGGCGGGCGGGGGCGGTGGCTTCGACACGGCTCCTCGCTTCGCTCGTCACCTGCCAGCAGCGGGGCACCTGCTCAACCAGCGGGGAGCAACGGATGTGCGGACGGGTACGCTGACTCCTCGTGTCAGCGGTAGTAGACGACGACGCGATCCCCGCGCGTCCACAGGGTTCCGATTCGCGCAGCTTCGCGCGCGCGGTCAAGGACCTCCGCGACGGGTTCGCAAGCCGTGAGCTGTGGTTCCATCTCGGCTGGCAGGACATCAAGCAGCGTTACCGCCGTTCGGTGCTGGGACCGCTGTGGATCGTCATCGCGACCGGTGTGACCGCCATCGCGATGGGCCTGCTGTACGGCGAACTGTTCGGCATGGACATCACCGTGTTCCTGCCGTACGTGGCACTCGGTTTCATCTTCTGGAACTTCATCCAGAGTTCGATCCTCGAGGGCTCGGAGGTCTTCTCGAAGAACGAGGGCCTGATCAAACAGCTCCCTGCCCCGGTGAGCGTGCACGTCTACCGGGTGGTGTGGCGAGCGCTGATCATCTTCGCGCACAACGTCGTCATCATCGTCATCCTGTTCCTGATCTTCCCGCCGCCGCTCAACTGGACGGTGTCGCTGATCATCCCGGCCCTCGCGCTGTACGTGCTCAACTCGGTCTGGGTGACGATCGTCTTCGGGATCCTGTCGACCCGTTTCCGCGACATCGGCCAGCTCCTCACCACCGCGGTGCAGCTGGTGTTCTTCATGACACCGATCATCTGGACGACGCAGAGCCTCGGCAACGCGACCGGCGAGGCGTCGTCGAGGCTGAAGCTCGTCGAGCTGAATCCGATGTTCCACTATCTCGAGATCGCGCGCGGGCCGCTGCTGGGCGAGCCGGTGGAGTTCTACCACTGGGCCGTCGTCTTGGGCTGCACCGCCGTGGGCTGGGTGCTGGCCATGCTGGTGTTGCGCAACTACCGGGCCCGCGTGGCCTACTGGGTGTAGGGACGGATTCGATGGCCAGAAACAACGATCTCGGCGACGAGCGGGTCCGTGTGGACACGTGGGACGCGTGCGTGGACTTCCCTATCTTCGACGCCAAGACGCGTTCGCTCAAGAAGTCGGTGATCGGCGCGGCGGGCGGCGTGATCGGCTCCACGGAGTCGAACGTCGTGGTCGTCGAGGCCCTCAAGGACATCAACCTGCACCTCAAACACGGCGACCGTGTCGGCCTGGTCGGCCACAATGGCGCCGGCAAGTCGACGCTGCTGCGCCTGCTGTCGGGCATCTACGAGCCCACCCGCGGCGCCTGTCGTGTGCACGGCCGCGTCGCGCCGGTCTTCGACCTCGGCATCGGCATGGATCCGGAGATCTCCGGCTACGAGAACATCATCATCCGCGGCATGTTCCTGGGCATGACCCGCAAGGAGATGCTCAAGAAGATCGACGACATCGCGGAGTTCACGGAGCTCGGCGACTATCTGCAGATGCCGTTGCGCACCTATTCCACCGGCATGCGCGTGCGCATCGCACTCGGTGTGGTGACCTCCATCGATCCGGAAATCCTCATCCTCGACGAGGGTATCGGCGCCGTCGACGCCGACTTCATGCGCAAGGCACGCGGCCGTCTCCAGGCACTCGTCGAACGGTCCGGAATCCTGGTCTTCGCCAGCCATTCCAACGAGTTCCTGGCTCAGCTGTGCGACCGTGCCCTGTGGATCGACCACGGCCAGATCCGCATGGAAGGCGGGATCGAAGAGGTCGTCGGCGCATATGAGGGTCCCGATGCCGCCGCGCACGTCCGCAGGGTGATCGCCGACCTCGAGAAGTCCGATCGTCGAGACACGAACACCGCTGGACCGGCCGAGTGAGCGACGGCATCGGTGCTCCCACGGTGATCGCGGTGGTGGTCACCCACCGTCGCGTCGAGCTGCTGGCCGAGTCGCTGGCCGTCGTCGCCGGCCAGGACCGGCCCGTCGATCACCTGGTCGTCGTCGACAACGCGAACGAACCCGAGGTCGCCGCACTCGTTGCCGCACAACCTGTTCCGACGACCTACCTCGGCTCACAGCGCAACCTCGGCGGCGCCGGCGGTTTCGCCCTGGGCATGCTGCACGCACTCGCCCTCGGTGCCGACTGGGTCTGGTGCGCCGACGACGACGGACGCCCCGACGGTCCGACGGTGCTCTCGACGCTGCTCGACTGCGCCGAACGGCATCAGCTCGACGAGGTGTCTCCGGTCGTCGCCAATCTTGACGATCCGGACACCCTCGCCTTCCCGCTACGACGTGGACTCGTGTGGAGGCGGAAGCGGTCGGAGCTGTTTTCCGACGCCGGGAGCGAAGCGAGCGGGTCACATGTCACCGACGGCGAGACCCAAGACGATGACTTGCTGCCGGGTATCGCCTCACTGTTCAACGGTGCGCTGTTCTCGGCGCATTGCCTTGAACAGGTGGGGGTTCCGGACCTGCGACTGTTCTTCCGCGGCGACGAGGTCGAGGTGCACCGCCGCCTGGTGCGCTCGGGCGTCAAGTTCGGTACGTGCCTGCGCGCCGGCTACCTCCACCCGGACGGATCGGCGGAGTTCCGGCCGATCCTGGGCGGGCGCATGCACACGCAGTACCCCGACAACGCGACCAAACGCTTCTTCACCTACCGCAACCGCGGCTACCTGATGAGTCAGCCCGGACTCCGTAGGCTGCTGCCCCAGGAGTACGCCCGGTTCGGCTGGTTCTTCCTTGTGCAGCAACGTGATCCGAAGGGCTTCGCCGAGTGGGTACGCCTCCGCGGCCTCGGACGCCGGGAGCGGTTCACCCGCCCCTGAGCAGACCTCCCCTGCCCCCCTGAGAGGTGCGATGCGAGCAGACCCCTCCTGCCCCCTGAGGTGCGATGCGAGCAGACCTCCCCTGCCCCCTGAGGTGCGAGCGAAGCGAGCCTCGAAGGGCTCGGAACGTGCGTCACCAGGCCCTTCGAGGCTCGTCGCTGATATGTAGTGCTGCTTTGTCAAGTTCCATGGCGAGTTGGCCTCCTTGCTAGGGGGCTGTAGTGGGGGTTGGCCACCCGCCGCGGTGTGTGGTGGTCGTTACTCGCGACGGTGTTGTCGGACTGATATACGCGGGTTGGTTACCGCTCAACGGTGTTCGACAGGAGATGAAAACGCTGACCGACGGGTCTATGTAAGCGTGCGTACCGTGCACCCAGAGGTGCTGGCGCACATAGCGACGCCGTGGATTCGTTCCCTGTTCACCACAGCGCAGTCGCGGCGGGTGGCCAAGATTGTGTGTCAGTGCTGGTTAGTCGTCGAGCACCGCCAGCGACCAGCACCAGCCGGCGAGCTCACGAGCGATCGCGGTGTTGGCCACGCAGGGATGTTTGCTGCGGCGGTCGAATTGTTGCCAACGCTTGTGTAGCCGTCGGTTGCCGGCATGGCCACGGGCGCGGGCCGAGGGTGAGGCGGCCTCCCACCGACGGCGCATGGTCTGTCCGGGCGTGCCGTAGGGCCGCCGGTGTTGCCAGGCCGCCTCGACCAGCAACCGCCGCACGTGGGCGTTCCCGGCCTTGGTGATCGATCCCTGACTGCGGGTACCGCCGGTCGAGTATTCCGAGGGCACCAACCCGGCGTAGGGGCCGATCGTGGCGCCACTGAACCTCGACCAGTCGCCGATCTCGACGGCCAGAGCGAACGCGGTCAGCGTCGACACACCCCGCAGACATGACAATCGGGTGACCACAGCCCGCCACGGATCGGTGGCCGCGGTCTGTTCGATCAGCTCATCGAGGCGGTCTCGGCGTGCGGTCACGCTCAACACCGCGTCCAGGTCGTTGTCGAAGGCGGCTTGCAACAGCGGCAGCTCGAAACGTTGACGCTGCAGCCACTGTTGATGAACACCGGTCCAGGGTTTCCCGCCGGAGTAGACGATCCCCTGGCGCAGAAGCAGTTTGGACAATCGATGCCGCGCCCGCATCAGGTCGCTGCGAGCGTCCTCGCGGGCGCGGACCAGATCACGGGCCGCTTCGGTACCCTCCTCGGGCACACCGACCGCGACTACCTCGCCCAGGCGCAGCAACTTCGCCAGGTGCGCAGCGTCTCGGGCATCGGTCTTGACGCGGTCCCCGGCTGGCCGTTGCAGCTTCGAGGGCGCGGCAACCACACACTCCATCCCGGCCGCAGTGATCGCCCGAGCCAATCCGAAACCCGTCGGACCGGCCTCGTAGGCAACCCGCACAGGCGGAGCCAAGCTGTGAAGCCAGCTCACGATGGTCGCCGCATCGGGAACCAACGTCTCCCGAATCACGTTGCCGCTGTCCTCATCGATGGCGTGAGCGACCACCGAACGTGCGTGAACATCCAATCCGACACTTGTACCCTGAACAATCACCGGAGGCCTCCTGATCTGCAATGTGGTGCTACCGCCGAGTGTGAACTCAGCAGCAGCAACCCACGATGTGTTTGCAGCTTGAGGCCTTCGGCCCCAAGGCCCTCATACCGTCTATCGCTCCTCGCACCTCAGCCTGGATCCGTGGATGAGTTTGGGGTGTCGATGACAAGAAAATGCCCTTTGAGCTGGGATGATTGGTGGTGTTGAGACAACAAAACAATCCAGTCAAAAGGCACTTTCAGTGAAAGTATCGCATAAGTTCACTACCGAGTCCGCTGTCTTCGATGACGACAATCTGGTGTCGCATGCCGGGCTAGTACCGGTGATGCGACTGGCCCACTCGACGGGGTTGGCCTCCCAGCTGGCTGAGCGAGTCGATTTGGGCACCACCCAAGTCGCCTCTGCCGGGGCCAACCTGGACGCGAAGCTGTTGACCGTCATCGCCGGATTCTGTTGCGGCGCCGACAGTATCGACGACCTCAACCTCGTCCGCGCCGGTGGGCACACCCGCCTGTTCGACCGCGTGTACGCCCCGGCCACGATCGGACAGACCCTGCGCGAGTTCACCACCGGTCATGTGCGACAACTCAACGCCGTGATGACCCGGACCTTACCGGCGATGTGCGCGCGGGCAGGGTTGTTACCCACCGACGGCG
The DNA here is from genome assembly GCF_057770005.1 of Gordonia sp. G4. Taxonomy (NCBI): domain Bacteria; kingdom Bacillati; phylum Actinomycetota; class Actinomycetes; order Mycobacteriales; family Gordoniaceae; genus Gordonia; species Gordonia sp. G4. Next base: position 1,935,262 of record NZ_CM173442.1, on the reverse strand, counting down.
CCCGAGTGTTTGTCGATATCGACTCGCTGCTGCGCCCGGTCTACGGCTATCAGAAACAGGGCGGCTCCTACGGCCACGCCAAGATCGCCGGACGTGAACTCCTGCGCCGGGGCCTGTCGCCATTGATCGCCACCGTCTGCGCGCCCGGGCATCCACCTGTGATCGCCAACGCGTGGCTGCGCGCCGGGCGCGCCGCCTCCGGTGCCGGGGCAGCAAAAATGATCGCCGAAACCATCACCACCGCACGCCGCGCCGGAGCCGCCGGCGAGATCACGGTGCGCGGGGATTCGGCCTACGGCTCGGCCGAGGTGATGGCGACCTGCGAGCGTGCGGGAGCCACGTTCTCGCTGGTCCTGCGGACCAACACCGCGATCGCCCGCGCGATCACGGCCATCAAAGACGATGCCTGGACACCGGTGCACTATCCCGGCGCGGTCACCGACCCCGACACCGGCGAACTGATCTCTGATGCCGAAGTCGCCGAAACCACCTACACCGTGAAACCCCAGTCGCCTCACCCGATCACCGCCCGACTCATCGTGCGCCGCGTCAAAGCCCACCACCCCGCCAACACCGACACCCTGATGCCCGCCTGGCGGTACCACGCATTTTTCACCAACACCACCGACGACACCGTCACCGCCGACATCAACCACCGCGGCCACGCCATCATCGAAACCGTGTTCGCCGACCTCATCGACGGACCACTGGCACATCTGCCCTCCGGAGTGTTCGGTGCCAACGCAGCCTGGCTGGCCCTGGCCGCCATCAGCCACAACCTCCTGCGCGCCCTCGCCGCGCTCAGCGCGGCACCGGCACTGCGCGCCGCACGCGGGGCGACGCTGCGCCGAACACTCATCGCCGTGCCCGCCCGACTGGCCCGACCAGCACGAACACCCGTCCTGCACCTACCCCGCCACTGGCCAGCACAACACGCCTTCACCGCGTTGTGGACCGCAGTGAACACCACCTGACACCCAAACTCCACACTGCCCAACCACGACCAGGAACCCCAGTGAAAAAGCTGACACAAGGTCAGCGAATACCCGACGCCCACACCACAATCAGACACTCAGCCATCACCAACCACACCCCCGGATAACCATCCACGGATCCAGGCTCAGGGAGCAGAGATGGGACCCTTCTTTCGGATCACGGAGCAGTGGGGTCGGTTCTTTCGGATCATGGGGCGGTGGGTTGATGTCGCGGGGTCATGCCCAGCGCCGAGATCGCGCCCACCACAGCGGTTCCGGTCAGGACCCACCACGCAGTCACGAAGGCGTCGTGCACATCGTCGTAGACGACCGAGGTACCGATGATCGCGACGAGGAGGCTGACGCCCAGTGACATGCCGATCTGGCGGCTCATGTTGACCACTGCGCTGCCGGTTGCCGCCTGATCGGCAGGCAGGTCGGCCGTGGCCGACGACAAGATGGACGGCAGCGCGAATCCAACGCCGATGCCGCCGATCAGCCAGCCCGGCAGGAACTCGGTCACGAAATCCGGTGTGGCGTCGACCGACAACGCCACGAGTGCGATCCCGATCGCGAACAGCGCGCACCCGATCGCGACCAGGACCCCCACCGAGATCCGCGCGCTGAGCCGGTGGGACACCGCCGCGAAGATCGGCACCATGAGCGGTCCGGTCGAGACCGCCAGACCTGTCTCGATCGGCGAGAAGTCCCAGACCTGTTGCAACCAGAGGATGTTGGCGAGAAGGGCACCGGCGAACGGGATCGAGAACAGCACCATCGTCACGTTCGCCATCGAGAACGCGCGGACGCGCAGCAGGGCGGGTGAGATCACGGGTTCGGAATGGTGTGCCGAACTGACGACGAAACCGGCCAACGAGACCGCTGAGACCACCCAGGCCCCCGTGATGCGGATGTCCGTCCATCCCCATTCGCTGCCCTGCACCAGTCCCAGGGTGAGGGCGCCCACGGCGATCACCAACAGCGCCGCGCCGAGCGCGTCGGGGAAGCCACGCGCGGATTCGTTCCGTGAGCGCGACAGGACCAGTGCGCCTGCGATCAGCGCAGCGACGCCCACCGGGATGTTCACCAGGAAGACCCAGCGCCACGACGCCTCGACGAGCAAGCCACCCACTGCCGGACCGAAGGCAGCGGCGAGCGCCCCCGTCGCCGCCCAGATCCGAACGGACCGGGCACGACGCTCCGGCGGTATCGTGGAGACCACCAGGCCCAGGCTGGCCGGGGTGAGTATCGCCGCCCCGAGGGCCTGGACCGCACGAAACCCGACGAGCCACCAGACCCCCTGCGCCGCAGCGCATGCGGCACTGGCCGCGGTGAAGATCGCGAGTCCGAGGAGGAAGCCGCCCTTGCGGCCATAGCGATCGACGATCCGCCCGGCCGGAACCAGCAGCGCCGCATACAGAATGGCGTAGGCGTTGAGAATCCACGACATCTGCGACAGGGTCGCGTCGGGGAAATCCGCACCGATGTCGTCGAAGGCGACGTTCACGATGAAGACGTCGAGGCTGGCCATGAATGCGGCCCCGGACAGGATGAGCAGGACGACGCCGGGACGAGCGAGACCGGCGCCCGGAGCCTGCGTATTCGACGCTTCGGGTGTGGCGGTCATCAGGCCGGCCATCCGATGACGCGTCGGCTCTGGCGTGCGGACGCCAGGAGCCGGCCGCCGCGGTCGCGCAGGGTGGTGTCGTCGACCGACCACCCGCCGGAGGTCGAGGTGTTTCGCGTGTGGACGAGCACCGGCGCCGGCGTGGGATCGTCCAACGGTGCGGTCACGTGCATGGAGAAGGCGACCGTCGGAAGTGCCAGTGGTGCGGTGAGAGTCGGGAACACCGCGGGCGGCAGGCAGTCGGCCAAGAGCGCGAGGTATGCCGCATCGACGGCCATCGGCGTCCGCGTGGTGATCCAGGCGCGCATCCACGCTTCGCTCGCGCCGGTGAGAGGCAGCGGACCGTCGACCGGCCGCAGGTCCAGTTGCGCACCCATCGGGACTATCTCCGGCGGAATCATGAAGGCGTCCAATCCTTCCGGACCGGGGACGCCCGAGATCCGGTCGATGACGTCCGCGGACCCTGATTCTCCGACACGCCCCGCGGTGATCGCCGCCGTCGCGATCTCGACACCGGCCTGCGTGACCTCGACGTCGACGACCCGCGTGTGTCGACCCACCTCCCGAACCGACGGGGTCAGGATCAGCTCCCCGCCGCCGGGCTTGCCCACGAATCGCAGATCCAGCGCGCGCACCGACCCCTCCGGTGCCGCCTCGGCGGCGACCCTCACGGCCAGGGCGGCGATGGCGCCGCCGTGCGGACCCGACCATCCCCACCAGGTCGGATCGATGGTCGCCGACCATCGGCCGTCCCCGGTCGGGCTCGCGCCGAAGCTGTCCGACAGACCGTCGTCGGCCGCGTCCTGCCTGCTGAGTTGCTTCACGCAACTCATGCAAGCAGGTTGAGTTGCATCACGCAACCCACTACGCTCGACTCATGCGCCGCGCCTCGTTCGCCGACATGAACTGCTCGATCGCCCAGACGCTGGAGATCGTCGGTGAATGGTGGACGTTGCTCATCGTCCGGGACGCGATGTTCGGCGTGACGCGGTTCGATGAGTTCTCGTCACGGCTCGGCATCGCACGCAACGTGCTGGCCCAGCGGCTCGACACGCTCGTGGAGCACGGCGTCCTGAAGAAGGTGCCGTACCAGGACAATCCGGTGCGCCACGACTACCGCCTCACCGACAAGGGACGGGACCTGTGGACGGTTCTGGCCGCGCTGCGTCAGTGGGGCGACAAGTGGACCGCGACGGACGGCGCCCCGGTGGTCTCGACCCACTCGTGCGGACACACGATGACCGTCGAGCCCACGTGCTCGGGGTGTGGGGAGCTGATCGCGGCCGGCGAACTGCGCGTTCACCCCGGCCCCGGCGCAACTGCCACGAATCCGGTGGCAGCACTCCGGTAAGGCGCTCCCGAGTCTCCTGCCTGCGACAACGCGGAACCTTCCGTTCCGCAATTAGAACGTGTTCTACTGTGATGGGAGTTCCACTGCCGTCCCGAGGAGCATGATGCGGTTCACCTTCGCCGAGGCCATGACCGACCCGTCGTACTACGCGCCGCTCGCGCAGGCCGCCGAGGCGGCCGGGTACGCCGGCTTCACCATTCCCGATTCGCTGGCGTATCCGGAGGAGTCGGACGCGAAGTACCCGTACACCCCGGACGGCAATCGCGAGTTCCTGGACGGGAAGGCGTTCATCGAGACGTTCATCCAGGCGGCGGCGCTCGGCGCGGTCACCTCGACCATCCGCTTCACCCCCTTCGTGGTGAAACTCCCGGTCCGCCCGCCGGCGCTGGTCGCCAAGCAGGCTAGCTCAGTGGCCTATCTGACGAACAACCGGTTCGCGATGGGTGTCGGCACGAGCCCCTGGCCCGAGGACTACGACTTCATGGGCGTGGACTTCAAGCGTCGCGGTAAGCGGATGGACGAGTGCATGGACATCATTCGCGGACTCACCACCGGCGAGTACTTCGAGTTCCACGGCGAGTTCTACGACATCCCGAAGATCAAGATGACCCCCGCACCCACCGAACCCATCCCGCTGCTGGTGGGCGGGCACGCCGACGCCGCGCTGCGTCGTGCGGTCATCCGCGGCGACGGGTGGATGCACGGCGGCGGCCCGCCCGAGGAACTCGAGACGCTGCTGGACCGGATCGAGGAGATCCGCAAGGCCGAGGGAAAGACGAACGATCCATTCGAGATTCACGTGATCTCGATGGACGCCTATACCGTCGATGGTTGTAAGCGCCTGGAAGACAAGGGGATCACCGACGTGATCGTCGGCTTCCGGTTACCGTACGTCATGGGCGAGGACACCGAGCCGCTGCAGACCAAGATCGACCATCTGAACTGGTACGCGGAGAACGTGATCGCCAAGGTCAACGGCTGAGATAGGGATCCGCCCACCGCCCCCGGAGCAACGCACCGGCCCGACGCGACACCGCGTCCGCTGTTGCACCACCCCTCGCCCTGCGGCAGACTGCACGGACGGACAAGTGTGCAAACCCCGGTGAGTGAACACCTCGGGCGGGAGGACAGCGATGACCGATTCGGCCGACGGGTCGATGTCGTCGTCGCTGAGCAGGCGAGGGTTCTTCCGCGTCGCCGGAACCGCCTTCCTCGGCGCGTCGGCACTGGCGGCGTGCGGTGGTGGATCGTCGGACAACGCCAACACCATCAAGGCGGCCATCGCCGGGGAACCCGACCAGCTCGATCCGCAGAAGTCGAGCTCCTACTTCACCTTCGAGGTACTCGAGAACGTGTTCGACACGCTCGTCGAACCCGACGATCAGCTGCAGATGCGCCCAGCCCTGGCGGAGAGCTGGGAGATCAGCACCGACGGCCGGCAATGGGATTTCACGCTGCGCAACGGGGTCACGTTCCACAACGGCGACCCGTTCACCGCGGCCGACGTCGAATACTCCTTCCGCCGGATCATCGACGAAGAGCTCTCCAACGCATACAAACTCGAGGCCATCGAGTCGATCACCGCACTCGACGAACGCCGGGTCAGATTCACCGTCAACGCACCGACGCCCAACCTCCTCACCAGCATCGGCGGGTTCAAGGGGTTGGCCATCGTCAACCGGCGCAACGTCGAATCGGGTGAGATAGCCACCAAACCCGTGGGGACAGGTCCGTTCTCCTTCGTCTCGCGGTCGCCCGGTGCGTCCATCGTGCTCGCGTCCAATCCCGATTACTGGGGTGGCGCGCCCGCCGTCGACGGAGTCCACTTCAGCTTCATCTCGCAGGGCACCACCGCGGTGTCGGCACTGAGATCCGGCGAGATCGACTGGACCGACGCCATTCCCGCACAGCAGCTGAGCATCCTGCGCCGCGACGACACACTCGACGTCGGCACCGTGGTCGCCAACGACTACTGGTACGTCACGATGAACTTCGACGCCACGCCGTTCGCGGACACCCGGGTGCGCCAAGCGGTTGCGTACGCCATCGACCGGAAGTCGATCGCCCAGGTCGTCGGATACGGCACCGCGACGCCCAACGAGCTGGCGATCCCGTCGACGAGTCCCTGGTTCGCCCCCTACGACCGCTACACCGCAGGACTCGACCGCGACGCGGCTGTCGCGAAATCCAAGGAACTGCTCAGGCAGGCCGGCATCCGTGGGCTCGACATGCGACTGATGGTGACCACCGAGTACCCCGAGACGGTGACGGCGGCGCAGGTGATCGCGTCGAACCTCGGTGACGTCGGGATCGACGTGGCGATCGAACAACTGGACTTCGGGGCGTGGCTCGACCGCCAGGCGGCCGGCGACTTCGACGCCTTGCTGCTCGGCTGGCTCGGCAACATCGACCCGGAGGACTTCTATTACGCCCAGCACCATTCCGAGGGCACCTCGAACGCGCAGAAGTACTCGAACCCCAGGGTCGACGCGCTCTTGGACAGCGGCCGCACCGAACTCGACATCGAGGCCCGCAAGAGGATCTATGCCGACGCCGCGAGCATCATCGCCGACGACGTGAGCTACCTGTACCTCTACAACCCCTCGTCGACGCAGGCCTTCGTGAAACAGCTCCAGGGATACGTCGTCCGCTCCGACAAGGCCATCCGGTTCCGCGACGCCCGGCTGGAGAGGAGCTGAGATGACCGCACTGCACTCGCCGCTGCTGCGCTTCATCCTCGTGCGGTTGCTCTACACGGTCGCCGTGCTGCTCGGCGTGATCGTCGCGGTGTTCTTCCTGATGCAGATCGTCCCGGGCGATCCCGTGCGGATCGCGCTGGGCACCCGCTACACGCCGGAATCCTATGAGGCCCTTCGCAGCGCCTCGGGTCTGGACCAACCGCTCGCGACCCAGCTCGTCGACTACGTCGGAAGCGCCTTCACCGGCGACCTGGGAGTCAGTTTCCGCAACAGCGAGCCGGTGACCACCATGTTGTTCGACCGGCTGCCGGCCACCATCACGCTGGCGTCCGCCGCCATCGCCGTCGCGCTGCTCATCGCACTGCCACTCGGTTTCGTGGCCGCGTTGCGCGAGGGACGCCTCGCCGACAACGTGATTCGGGTCGTGAGCCAGTTCGGCATCTCCGTCCCGGACTTCTGGATGGGCATCCTGCTGATCGGCCTCTTCTCCACCGCGCTCGGCTGGTTGCCGTCGGCCGGATACCAACCCTTCGCCGATGACCCGCTCGGCTGGCTGGAACACCTGGTGCTGCCGGCGATCACGGTCGGGGTGGTCACCGGGGCGATCATGACCCGGTACGTGCGGTCGTCGGTGCTCGACGTGGTGAACGCACCGTTCGTGACAACCGCGAAGTCGAAAGGGTTGAGCACCAAGCGGGTTCTGCTCGATCACGTCGGCCGCAACGCGCTCGTGCCGGTGCTGACGATCTCCGGTATCCAGTTCGCGGGTCTACTCGGCGGTGTCATCGTCGTCGAGGTCGTGTTCGCCTGGCCCGGACTGGGTCTGCTGGTCTACGACTCGGTCGCCGCCCGCGACTACCCGGTGCTGCAGGGCGCGATCCTGCTCATCGCGGTGATCTTCCTGATCGTCAACCTCGTCGTCGACATCCTCTATGCCGTCATCGATCCCAGGATTCGACTGTCATGACCCTCACCGCACCCGACCCTCCCGAGCCCGGCGCCGGCACCACCGCCGAGCCGAGCGGTGGCGCGTCGACCGATTCGGCGTGGCGATTGCTGCTGCGCAACCGCACGTCGGTGATCGGGTTGATCATCATCGCGGTCGTCCTCGTGTGCGCGGTGTTCGGTCCGCTCATCGCGCCATACGGCGCCAACGAGATCGACGTCCCGAACGCGCTGCAGGCACCCAGCTGGTCGCATCTCTTCGGCACCGACGACCTGGGTCGCGACGTCTTCTCGCGAGTGGTGCTCGCCGCATCCGTGAGCATGCGCGTCGCCGTCATCGCGGTGGCGATCTCGCTCACCGTGGGCGTGATCATGGGTATGGTCGCGGGATTCGCCGGCGGGGTGCTCGACACCGCGCTGATGCGGATCGTCGACGTGGTGTTCTCGTTCCCGGTGCTGCTGCTCGCGCTCGCGATCGTGGCGATCCTGGGGCCGGGGGTGACCTCGGCCATGATCGCGATCGGCGTCGTGTACATCCCGATCTTCGCGAGGGTGGCGCGTGCCGACACCCTGCGGGTCCGGCAGACCCAATACGTCCAGGCGTCACGAACCATGGGCGTGCGGACGCCGGCCATCCTGACGCGCCATGTGCTGCCGAACATCTCGGGTCCGGTGATCGTCCAGACGTCGATCTCGCTCGCGTTCGCGATCCTGTCGGAGGCGGCGCTGTCGTTCCTCGGTCTGGGCGTGCAACCACCGGATCCGTCGTGGGGCCGGATGCTCTTCGACGCACAGGGATTCATCACCACGGCGTGGTGGATGGGCGTCTTCCCCGGTCTCGCGATCCTGGTGACGGTCTTCGCGTTCAACCTCATCGGCGACGGCGTCCGCGATGTGCTCGACCCGCGCCAGCGCACGCTGCTGCGCAACCGGGGGTACGAGCGCAGGTCGCCCACGGCGACAACACCGTCGGCCGGGAAACGCGTCGACTCCGACGGCTCGGTACTGCGGGTGGAGGACCTCGTCGTCGGAGTCGGTCCGCGAGAGATCGTGCACGGCATCAGCTTTTCCGTCGCACCGGGCGAGACGCTCGGGATCGTCGGGGAGAGCGGGTCGGGCAAGTCGCTCAGCGTGCTGTCGGCCACCGGACTGTTCGACGCGCCGAGCGCCTACGTCCGCGGATCGGCGGTCCTCGGAGACACCGAGATCGTCGGCGCCACGCCAGCGAAACTTCGGGCTCTGCACGGTTCGCGCGTCGGTTTCGTCTTCCAGGACCCGTCGTCGAGCCTCAATCCCCTGCTCACCGTCGAGCAGCAGCTGACCGAGGGGCCGCGTCGGCATCTCGGGCTCACACGGGGCGAGGCACGCGAACGCGCCCTGACGCTGCTGCGCGATGTGAACCTGCCCGACCCCGAAAGCCGGTTGCGCGCTTACCCCCATCAGTTGTCCGGCGGCCAGCGACAGCGCGTCATGATCGCGATCGCACTGGCCTGCGATCCCGAACTGCTCATCGCCGATGAGGCCACCACCGCACTCGACGTGACCACGCAGGCACAGATCATCGACCTCGTCGCGAAGCTGCAGCGCGAGCGCGGGATGGCGGTCGTGTGGATCAGTCACGATCTCGGCGTGATCGGGCGGATCGCCGACCGTGTGATGGTCCTGCGTTCGGGGCGGATCGTCGAGAGCAGCGACGTCACCACACTCTTCGACGACCCGCAGGACGACTACAGCCGCACGCTGCTGGACTCCCGCCCCCTGTTGAGCAAGGTGTCCGAGCGCCGCGGAGCCCCGGCCCTCGCCAAGCGCATCGACGACGACCCGCTGCTCCGTGTCACCGGGCTCGGCGTCGACTATGTGGTCCGCGGCCCCTCGGGACGCCACGTGGTACACGCCGTCGACGGAGTGGACCTGCAAGTCTCCCGGGGCCGCACGCTCGGCATCGTCGGCGAATCGGGTTCGGGCAAGTCGACGATCGCGGGAGTCATCACCGGACTCATCACCTCCGGCCAGGGCACGACGGTGCGGGGCAGCGTGACGGTCGCTGTCGACGGCCGCGACGTGGAGGCCGTCGGAGTCGGCGGCGGCGACGAAGCCCTGCTCCGACGCCGGGTCGCGATGGTCTTCCAGGACCCGGCCGCCTCACTCGATCCGCGGATGACGGTCGCCGCGTCGATCGCGGAGCCGCTCCGGACGCACGGCCTCGCCGACGGCCGGGACGGAACGCGGAGTCGTGCCGAGGAGTTGCTCGCCGACGTCAGCCTCGACGCGTCGTTCCTCGACCGCTATCCCCACGAGATGTCCGGGGGCCAGCGGCAGCGTGTGAGTATCGCCCGTGCGTTGGCCTCCGACCCCGAGGTGCTGATCCTCGACGAGTCGACGGCGTCGCTCGACGTGTCGGTGCAGGCCAGCGTGCTCGACCTGCTCGCCGAGCTCCAGCGTCAGAAGGGGCTGACCTACCTGTTCATCGCCCACGATCTCGCCGTCGTGGAGCAGATCAGCGACACCGTCGCAGTGATGCAGGACGGGAAGGTCGTCGAAACCGGACCGGCATCGGAGATCCTGCACGACCCGGCGACCGACTACACACGCAAGCTGCTCGCGGCCATCCCGCCGGAGGTCCCGCAACGGGCGTGACCCGTCGACCGTGCGTCCGATCCCGTCGACTGGGCGTCGTTTTTCGTCGACTGTGCGTCGGATTCCGTCGACTGTGCGTCTCGAGCTCGCGTCCGGCTCCCCTCGCGCCCGTCGGCGCTCCGCGAACGTCGTCGGCTAGGGTGTCAGCGTGTCTCGACCCGACCCTGGTGACCACGTCCGCGATGACGACGAACCGAGCCACGACGACTTCGCCACGCGGCATGCGCCGATGCCGATCGAGCTGCCCTTCGACGACGAAGAGGCGTCGACGAACGTCGGCCTGAAGACCCAGCTCGTGCGCTTCGTCATCACCGGCGGGTTCTCCGGGCTCCTGGACTTCGGACTGACGATCCTCTTGCAATACGGCCTGGACATGCCGTTCTGGCCGGCCAAGTCCGCGGGTTTCATCCTCGGCACCACCGTCGCGTACCTGCTGAACCGTCGATGGACGTTCAGGGCCGAACCGAGCATGGCGAGGTTCGTGTCGGTCATCGCGCTCTATCTGGTGACCTACTTCGTCAACGTCGGCATCTACACCGCCCTGTCGCATGCGTGGCAGGAGACGCTGCTCTACAGCTTCGCGGCCTACGTCATCGCACAAGGCACCGCGACGGTCATCAACTTCGTCGTCCAGCGGATGGTCATCTTCAAGATTCGCTGACCCGGGAGCGCCCAGTCGACGAAAAACGACGCACAGTCGACGGAAAACGACGCACGGTCGACGAGCGGGTCAGAACTCCTCGTCGACGTCGGAGTCGCGCGCGGCATGCTCGCCGCGATCGAGGGTGGCGAGTTCGGCCAGGTCGGCGGGGTCGAGAGCGAAATCGAAGAGGTCGGCGTTCTCGACCTGCCGGCCGGTGTGCGAAGACTTGGGGACGACACTGATGCCGTTCTGCACCGACCATCGAAGCGCGATCTGGGTAGGCGACTTGCCGTACTTGCGGGCGATCCGGAGGATGACCGGATCGGCGAGCAGCCCTTCCTTGCGGCCGGTCGGATGCCAGGCCTGGGCGTGAATGCCCTTGTCGGCCATGAACTCCCGAAGCTCGGTTCGTGCCAGGGCGGGTGAGCACTGGATCTGGTTGAGGACCGGCCACCGTCCCGTCTCGTCGAAGAGCATCTGCAGGTGGTGCTCCTTGAAGTTCGACACCCCCGGGGTGCGGACATAGCCCTCGTCGGCGAGCGTCAGCAGCGCCTTCCACGAATCGACGGTGCGCCCGAGACTCGGGCAGGGCCAGTGGATGAGGTAGACGTCGATGTGCGCGACACCCAGACGCCGTGCGCTCTCCTTCGCGGCGTTGATCGCCTCGTCGAAACCCTGATCGCCGCCCCCGAGCTTGGTCTGCACCACGATCTCCTCGCGGGGTACACCGGTTCCGTGCAGGCCCATCCCCACGCTCAGCTCATTGCTGTACCTGGGCGCGGTGTCGACGAGCCGGTACCCGGACTTGATCGCCGACCCGACGGCAGTGACACCCGGGCGGCCGAGCATGTTGTAGGTGCCGAGCCCCACCAGGGGGATCGAGGTTCCGTTGCTGAGCTCGACCGAGGGGATGTCCACCGAATCAGGATATGTCGACAACCACGTCCTGCGTCGTCTGTCGATCTGGAACCCTGGTCGGATGGGCACCGAAGACTCGTCGTACGACGACATCGTGGTCGGCGCCGGTCACAACGGGCTGACCGCGGCGGCGTATCTCGCCCGGGCCGGACGCCGCGTGCTGGTCGTGGAGAAGGCCGACCACGTCGGCGGCGCCACCGTGTCCGCGACGCCGTTCGCCGGTCTTCCCGCGCGGTTGTCGCGGTATTCGTACCTGGTCTCGCTGATGCCGCGCGAGATCATCGCCGACCTCGACCTCGACATCTCGCTCATCCGCCGGCGCTACTCGTCCTACACCCCGCTGCCGTCCGACCCGGCGCGCGCGATCCTGGTAAACAACCTCGACGACGCCGCGACGGCCGCGTCGTTCCGGCAGGTGACCGGCTCCGACATCGGCTTCACCGCATGGCAGTCGTTCTACCGCAGGCTCGGCGTGATCGCCGACCGCGTGTTCCCGACCATGATCCAGCCGCTGCGCACCGCCGCCGAGATGCACGACCTCGTCGTCGGCCCAGACGGGTTCGCCACCGACACCTCGACCGCCGAACTGTGGGAGGCGCTCACCACGCTGCCGCTCGGCACGCTCCTGCGCCAGTACTTCGACGACGACCTGGTCCGCGGGATCGCCGCCACCGACGGACTCATCGGCACCTTCGCCGACCTCGACGATCCGATGCTGCGGCAGAACATCTGCTTCCTGTACCACGTCATCGGCGGCGGATCCGGGGACTGGGACGTCCCGGTCGGCGGGATGGGCGCGGTGTCCGGCGCTCTCTATCAGGCCGCGACCTCGGCAGGCGCCGACATCGTGACGGGAGTCGAGATCACGGGCGTCGATCCCGGAGACGGCACCGTCGAGACGACCGGCGGCACCTTCCGCGGCTCGATGCTCTACGCGGCGTGCGCGCCACAGGTGTTCAACACCTTCCTCGACGGGACGCCGATCCCCTGCGAGCCCGAGGTGCGAGGATCGCAGCTCAAGATCAACCTCCTGCTCGACCGGTTACCACGACTCCGCGACGGGTCGGTCCCGCCGGCGGCGGCGTTCGCCGGGACCTTCCACATCAACCAGACCGCCTCACAACTACACGATGCGTGGCGGCAGGCCGATCGCGGTGAAGTGCCCGCTCTCCCACCGTGCGAGATCTACTGCCACACACTCACCGACCCGTCGATCCTCGGCCCGGAGCTCGCGGGCAAACACACGCTCACACTGTTCGGCCTGCACATGCCGCCCGAGGTGTTCGACGAACCCGGAGCCGTCGAGCACGCCGTCGGCGCGACCTTCGCTTCTCTCAATTCTTTACTGGGCGAACCGATTCAATCTGTCATCGCCCACGATCTGAACGGCCGGCCGTGCATCGAGGCGAAGACGCCGCAGGACCTGGAGGAGGCCGTCGGACTACCCGGCGGGCACATCTTCCACCGGCCGTTGCAGTGGCCGTGGGCCGAGACGGCGTCGGAGGTCGGCCGCTGGGGCGTGGAGACACCTCATCCGCGAGTGCTGTTGTGCGGCGCGGGCGCTCGTCGCGGCGGCGGGGTCAGCGGCATCCCGGGACGCAATGCCGCTGCCGCGGTGCTGGGTGCGGACGCACTCGAATTGCCCAGGTAGGCAGCCCCGGCACGAGCTTCTCTTCGATCGGGGTCAGACGGCGCCGTCGTGCTCGGCGACCAGCTGCCGAAGCCGCTCGCGTTCCAGCCGATCGGTGGCCCCGCCTCGCAGGGTCGGTGCGGACTTGACGAGGAGTCGGCTGTACGGGTGATCGGGCCGACGGAGCACCTCGTCGGTGGCTCCGTCTTCCACGATCGAACCGCGATAGAGAACGAGGAGACGGTCGGTCACGCCGGCCACCGACCCGAGATCGTGAGAGATGAACAGCAGCGTGGTGCCGCTGTCACGCAGCGAGGCGAGGATCTCGATCACATTGACCCGATTTGCCGAATCGAGAGCGCTGACCGGCTCGTCGAGGATGATCAACCGCGGATCGGTGATGAGCGCACGTGCGACCGCGACCCGTTGTCGCTGGCCGCCGGAGATCTCGGCGGGGAACCGGCCGAGGACATCGGAGTCGAGCGAGACGCTCGCGAGTCTTGCCGCGACCTTGGCCTCGATCTCGTCACGGCGGTATCGGCCACTGATCTCGAGGGGTTCGGCGAGCGACTGGGCTATCGTCCGCTCCGGATCGAGGCTGCGGAGCGGGTCCTGGAACACGTACTGCACGATGCCGTCTCGGCGAAACATCCGCCAGCGCGCCCGGTCGAAGGATGTCACCTCGTTTCCGTCGATGTGTATCTCTCCGGCGTCGACGTCGACGAGGCCGAGGACGGCTCGGGCGATGGTGGACTTGCCCGAACCGGTCTCGCCGACCAGACCGAGAGCCTCGCCCGGGGCGATCGTGAAGCTGACGTCGCGGAGCACCTGCTGGCGACGATGTCCGCGACCGTAGCTCACCCCCAGGTCCCTGACGTCGAGAAGCGGTGTCCGGTCAGACGACATGTGCGGCCCCCGTCTGTGCGATCTCCGTCGTGTACTTGCCGATGCCGTAGCGTTCGTGCTCGTCGACGAGCATCCGGGTGTAGTCGTGGCTCGGGCGATGGAGGACGTCAGACGTGCGACCACGATCGACGACGAGACCGTCACGGAAGACGATCACCTGGTCTGCGACCTGGGACACCACCGCCAGGTCGTGCGATACGACGATGAGCGAGAGGTTGTGTCGTTCCACGAGATCGGCGATGAGGTCGAGGACCTCGGCCTGAACGGTCACATCGAGGGCTGTCGTCGCTTCGTCGGCGATCAGGATGCGAGGCTCGAGCGAGACCGCGATGGCGAGGGCGACCCGTTGCAGCATCCCGCCCGAGAGCTCATGCGGGTATTGGCGAGAAACCCACTCGGGCTCCCGGATTCGCACCTCGTCGAGCAATTCGAGCGCTCGACGGCCGGCGGCCCGACGTCCGAGTCCACGTTTGACCCGCAGGACTTCCGCGATCTGCTTCCCGATCGAGATGGACGGGTTCAGATACGACCCCGGGTCCTGGAAGACGGCGGTGATCCCGGCGCCGCGCAGACGGTTCCAGTCCGTCACGCTGTGACCGGAGATGTCCTCACCGAACAGTTCGATCGTTCCTCCGGTGATCGACAGGCCATTCGGCAACAGACCGAGTACCGCTCGTAGGCTGATCGACTTTCCACTGCCGGACTCGCCGACGATGCCGAGAGTCTCACCCCGTCGGAGTTCGAAATCGACTCCGCCGACGAGCACGGAGCCACTCAGCTCGTCGGCAATGCGGAGCCCGTTCACACGCAGGATGGTCTCCGGAGTGGTGGAATCGGTTGTCTCGGAATCTGTCTCGGGCTTCCGGACCGAAGTCGCCTGGGCCGCGCTTGTCTGGGCTGCGGTTGTCTGGGGCAAGGTTGTCTGGGTCGACATCGCGGTCAGGCTCCCTGTGTCGTGGCGGATGGCGCCGTGGTCGCGTCCCGGCGACGCGGACGAGTGAGTAGCTGACGGCCGGAGACGCCTCGGACATCGCGGATGACGTCGGCCAGAACGTTGAACGCCCAGACGACGATGATGATGGGAATCGCCGGGATCAACGGGGCGTAGGGACGGAAGGTGAGGTACCCCAGGTCCGAAGCGAGCATTCCGCCCCAGGTCGGGGCGGGCGGCTGGACACCGATGCCGAGGAAGCTCAGCGCCGCGACGGTGATGAGTCCGATGCCGAGGGTGCTCGCGAACACGACCGCGACGGCCGGGAGAACCTTCTTGGCCACATGTTTCCGCACGATCCAGGACACGTCGGCGCCGGCGATCCGGGCTGCTTCGACGTACTGAGAATGTGCCACCGCGAGCGTCGCGGCGCGGGCGACACGGTAGAAGGCGGGCGCGGTGAGCACACCGACGACGATCATCGCCTGCGTGACAGCGTTACCGAGCAATGCGGTCACCGCAACGGCGAAGACGAGGAACGGTAGTGCGACCAGGGTGTCGACGAGGCGGAGCGTCGACCATTCGAACACCCGGCCCGAGTAGACCGACAACACGCCGGGCACGGCGCCGATCACGAGTCCGATCACCGCGACCTGGACAGCGCTGAGCAGACTCAACGGGGTTCCGGCCAGCAGTCGGCTGAGGGTGTCGCGACCGAGGTAGTCGGTTCCGAACCAATGCTGGGCCGAGGGACCGGCGAGAATGTCCGGCGAGCCCTCCAACGGGTCGTACGGCGCCAGCAGCGGGCCGAAGACGACGAGGAAGAAGGCGATGCCGATGACGATCAGGGCAACGCGGCCGCTGCGGACCGCCCAGATGTCGCGAATCATGTCAGAGACCTCTCGTCGACGCGGGCACCAGTCGGTTCAGGAGGATGTTGACGATCAGGTTGAACCCGACCACCAACACGATCGAGATGACCAGGACGCCTTGGACCGCGGGCACGTCGCCCCGTTGTGCCGCGTCGGCCGCGAACCTGCCGTACCCCGCGATACCGAAGATGGCCTCGGTGACGACCGCACCACCGAGCAGCGCGGGGAACTTGAGTCCGAGGAGCGCCAGAGTCGGGCCGATACCGTTCCGGAGGGCGTGAACGAAGAAGATGCGTCGGGATCCGAGCCCACGAACCTGTGCGCCGATGATGTAGTTCTGGTCATAGGCGTCGACGAGGCCGACTCGTGTCTGGCGCGCGACCTCGGCCACGGTGTCGACGCTGAGGGCGATCGCGGGCAGGGTGGCGAACCAGAGCCAGGACCCGAAGCCCTCGGACATCGGCGTGTATCCGGCTGCGGGGAACCATCCGAGACCGACGGCGAAGATGGACACGAGAAGGATGCCCACGATGAACGGCGGCATGGTGGAGATCAGGGTGGAGAAGGCGGTGATCGACCGGTCGAGGAGCGAGGTCGGTCGAGAGGCCGCCAAACCGCCGAGCAGCAGCCCCACCACCACTCCGATGACAAGTGCCAAGCCCGCGATGGACAGGCTGATGAGCGCGCGGTCGAAGAGGATCTCCGACACCGGGAACCCGTTGTGCCAACTGTTGCCGAGATCTCCGCGCAGGACCGACCCGAACCAGTCGAAGTACTGGATCAGGAAGGGACGGTCGAGTCCCCACTCGCGTTCGATCTGGGCGACGAGTTCGGGCGTGGCATTGTCACCCGCCTGGAGATAGGCCGGACTGAGGCCGCTGATCGCCTGCAGCGAGAACGTGATGAAGGTGGCGATGACGAAGACCGGAATGAAGATCCCGATCGAACGCAGGACAGTGGCCCCGATACGTCGTGCGGTCGCCGTTCGCGAACTCCGACGCCGTGGCCGGACACTGCTCGTAGTCGGGGCTACGGGTTCTCGGTTGCGAGGCTCGCTCACCTGTGCGATGACCATGGCTTCTCCTCGGTGACCGGGTTCAGCCGACCGCGACCGGCGCGTCAGCGTGCGCCAGGCCGGCCTCGGGGTACGGCGCCGCCGGCAGCTGGGGATGAATCGCCTCGGCGATCACCGCCAGACTCTCGCGATAGTGGTGATCGGACAGGCCCAGCGGCACGCTGAAGAGGTAGTCGGTCGCCGCGTTCGCCGCCGAGTCCGCGGCGAGTTCGGCGACGATCTCGTCCGGGGTGCCGTGCAGGATGTAGAAGTCGCGCATGAGGTCTGCGGGCGACGAGCCGGGGGTGGCCCACGGCAGTGCCGTCGGGTAGCGCTCGAGGTAGTCGGCGAACAGGCGTCTCGCGTCCTCCTTGCTCTCCGCAGGAAGAACCGAACGGGACACCCCGATCCGGGGTGCGCGGTCGGACGGAAGCTCATTCACATACGCCTCGACGAGGAGCGCTTGCACCTCGCCGGTGGGTCCGCCCTGCGCAAACCGGTGGAGTTGCAGGCCATCTCCGGATCGCCCGATGTCACGCGCGGTGTCCGGCTTCGACGTCGCCTGCCACAGTCGTTGCGGTAGCTTCCCTGCGGGCGGATAGAAGCCGAAAGCCTGCCCCTCCGAGACGTGTTCGAGGTGGAAAGCGTCCCTCAGCCGCGTGAGCGCGTCGTGATACAGACTCTCGCGCTGCGCCTCGTCCAGGTCGTACACGTTGTACGCGGCGGTGGAGAACCCGCCTCCATTGCCCTTACCGACACCGAGTTCGAGCCGATCCCCACTCAGTGTGTTGACGACCGCAGCCGACTCGGCAAGTCGCAGTGGATGATCGAATGCCAACGGGATGACCGCGGTACCGAGGCGCAGCCGCTGTGTGCGCTGCGACAGAGCACTGAGCAGGACCAGCGAAGAGGGAAGACCGATGTTGGAGAACCGGCCCTCGGCGACCCAGTACGTCTGGTAACCGAGCGATTCCGCTCTCACCGCGTTCGTGAGCAGCACGTCATAACCCGCGGCGGCGTCCGTCTCGGTGAGCGGCACCTCGAACAGGGCGAGTCCGGGGCGAACAGGAAGGAGAGACATGGCATGTCCTTGTCGGTGATGATCGTGCCGAGCGGTGGTGAGGGTCTCGATCAGCTGTTGGCGCCGACGGTGATTCCGCGCCAGTTCAGGAACCCCTCGCGGTTGTCGAAATCGGACGACAGGCCCGACGACGTCGCCCAGGTGGTGGCCGATGCATACAGCGGGATCGTGGAACCTTCGAGGAACCCGGCGACCGACGCCGCACGCGCCTTGTCTAGGTAGTCAGGAGCATCGATCGGCGTTGCACGCATCGCGGTGAGGGCCGACTGGAATGAAGCGGGAGAGTACGGCGAACTGAGGTTGAGAACCCCGTCGACGTCGTAATGTTCGGTCAGCGTCTGCGCCTGTGAGTTGCGACCGACGTACCCGTAGGAGGCCAACGCCTGAGTCTTGCCGAAGTAGCCTTTCGACCAGTTGGGATTCTTGTTGATGGTGACCCGTACACCGATCGCTGCGAGTTGAGCCTGGATCAGTTCGAGCTGCGCGTCGGTGGAACCCGGATATGCATCCAGCGTGATGTCCAGACCACTGGGGTAACCCGCCTCGGCGAGCAGGCTCTTCGCTTTCGCGGGGTCGTACTGGAATTTGCCCTCGATCTCTTCGGCATACAGCGGATGCCCCTTGGGAAGCAGCTGATGCGCGACCTGACCTTCTCCCACGTTCACCTTGTCGACGAACTCCTGGGAGTTGATCGCCGACCGGAACGCTTCCACCACACGCGGGTCATCGAACGGCTCGAGACTGCGATTGACGCTCAGGAACTGGACCACCCAGTTCTTGGAGATGTCCCGAACGATGTCGAGACCGGCGTCTCGTGCTCGTTGGATCTGGGTCGGGTCGAGGGTGACGAAGTTGTAGACGCCGGTCTGCGACGAGGAGACCAGGCTCGTGGCGTCGTTTCCGAATCGGATCTCCATGCGGTCGATCTTGATGTTGTCGGCATCCCAGTAGTCCTGGAACTTCTCGAGGATGATGTGCGACTCGGGGACGAGTTCGACGACCCGGAACGGGCCAGCACCGACGGGATTGCTGGTGTTGAGGGCCTCGGCGTCCTTCTCACTGGCGACCTTGCTCGTGATAAGTCCGGCGCGGATGCTGAACAGGTAGGGAATCTGGTAATCAACGCTTTTCAGGTTGACGGTGAAGTTCAGATCGTCGTCCACCACGACGTTCTCGATGTTGCGGTACGACCCGGCGAGCGCGCTGTTCTCCTGGTTGATCGCACGGTCGATGTAGTACTTGACCGCTTCCGCGTTCACCGGACTGCCGTCGTGGAAGGTCAGTCCCGGGCGGAGGGTGAAGGTCACCGCGGTCCCGTCCGCGTTGTACTTCCAGCTCTCGGCGAGAGCCGGAGCGGGATTCCCGTTCTCGTCCTGGGTCAGCAAGGGTTCGTAGATGGGCGTCAGATTCACGGTGGCGCCGGTCGCACCGGTGACGATCGGGTCCCAGTCGCCCGGCGGCGGGCCGGATTGTCCCCACTTGACGACGTTGCCGGCGGAGGCGCCGGTCGGCGACCCGCAAGCCGCGAGCGCCAGTAAGGAGACGGCAAGGAGTGCTACGAGCGCCTTGCGGCGACGGGAGAGCTTCATCGGATGGCTTTCGTTGGGAGAGGTGTTCGTGGAGTGGGATGTTCGGGGAGTTCGGCGTTCAGACGGGCGCGGGAACGGCGGCATCAATCGGCGTGGGCTCCGCCGCGTTCTCGGAACGCGCACGGGTGTAACGGTTCTCGATGAACGGTAGCCCCAAGTTGCCACGCAGGGTGTCGTGCTCGTAATCGCTCCGGACCACACCCCGCTCGCGGAGTATCGGCAGGACCTCGCCGACGAAGCGACGGAACTGAGCTGGATGACCGATGTGGATGTTGATGCCGTCCAGAGCACGGCCGTCGAGCCAACGCTGCAGTTCGTTCGCCACGGTCTCGGCGCTACCGGTGAACGGAGACTTCGTGGGCGCGTTCAGCGTCTCCACCGTCTGCCGCAGGGTGAAGCCGTTCGCCGACGCGAGCTCGGTGATCTTCTTCGCCTGTGTGTAGAAGCTTCGTTCGGCGTCGGCGAGGGCTTCTTGCGGGAAGGGAGCGTCGAGGTCGTACCGGCTGAAGTCGTGCCACCCGAAGGGTCGGCCCAGCTCTCGGAGTGAGCGCTGGAAATCGTTGTCTGCCAGCTGAGTCTCGCGCCCTATCTCTCGGGCTTCATCATCGGTGTCACCTACGGTGATGAACGCCCCGGGGAGGACGACAAGCTCCTCCGGCGACCGCCCGTACGCCGCTGCGCGCGACTTGATGTTGGAGTAGAACGCGACGCCCGCTTCGAAATTCGGTGCGTGCGTGAAGATCCCTTCGCCGAACCGAGCACCCAGGTCACGTCCCTGATCGGAGTCACCAGCCTGGAAGATCACCGGCTGTCCCTGGGCGGATCGGGAGATGTTGAGCGGACCCGTCACCGAGAAGTACTCACCGCGATGGTTGAGCGTGTGCTGCTTCGACGGATCGAGGAAACGCTTCGTGGCCCGGTCGCGGACGAACGCGTCGTCCTCGTACGAATCCCAGAGAGCCTGGACGACCTCGAGGTGTTCGGCGGCGCGCCCGTAGCGCGTGGCGTAGTCGTAGTGCTCGTCCAGCCCGTAGTTTCCTGCCGTGCCACCGTCACCACTCGTCACCACATTCCAGCCGGCGCGTCCCCGGCTGATCAGGTCGAGTGATGCGAACCGGCGAGCCACGTTGAAGGGCTGATTGTACGAAGTGGTCAGAGTGCCGACGAGCCCGATGTTGTTGGTGGACACCGCGAGAGCGGAGAGAAGGGTGAGGGGCTCGAGCCGGTTCAGGTAGTGCGGTGGGGAATCGGCGGTAATGAACTGGCTGTCGACGATGAACACCAGATCGAACTTCGCCTCTTCGGCGAGGCGCGCGTATTCGATGTACCAATCGATGTCGACGCTCGCGTCGCCCGGGATCTCCGGGTCGAGCCAGGTGTACGGGTGGCCGGGACCGCCGGTCGGAGTGAGGACTGCGCCCAGCTTCAGCTGCCGTCTCGACATGATCGTGCTCCTTCATATGGCTACGGGCGCGTGCACCCACAAGGTCTGTTTCACAGGATATTCAGAGAACCGACGGACGCCGAGTATTAAATTCCGCTTGCTCCGAACACATTTCGAATGTTGATCAGATGACCGAACAAAACAGTGTCAATCGAAGAACTCCCGCGATGACTCTGTGATGGCCACCGCCACGAGGTCCGCGAGTTGCCGGATGCTCTCGGCGTCGTCGGGTAGCTGGGTCGCCGAGATGCGCAACATGTGGCGGTCGCGAACATTCACGAACGACCGGGATCCGGAACCGACCGAGATCCCCTGCCGGGCAAGAGCAACGAGCCCCGCCGTCTCGTCCTCCACAGGCACCCACACCACCAGACTCCGCGGTCCCGCGAAAGCCTCGATGCCCCGCTCGCGCAGCGCGGCCAGCAGTTGTGCACGCCGGGACGCGTATCGCTCGCGCGCTCGGGCGACGGCTCGCTCGGCGTCGTCACTCGCGATCAGATAGGCCAGCGTGTTCTGCAAGATCCTGCTGTTGGACCCGACGCCGTGACTGCGCTTCTTCATCGCGGCGTCGATCAGGTGCCGCGAACCTCCGAGCACCGAGGTTCGGACGTCGATGCCATAAGCCTTGCAGTAGCTCCGAATTCGGACGACCCGGTCCGGGAACACGCCACCGAGAGACGGGAGCGGTTCTGATTCCAGCGGCCCGATCGAATCGTCCTCGATGATCCAGACAGCAGGATGACGCTCCAGGACCCGCGCGAGCTCGCCGGCCCGCTCATCTGTGACGACGTGGTCGACGCCGAACGGGGCACCTGGCTGGAACACGAAGGCGGATGCTCCCGCCCGAAGTGCGGCGTCGAGTTCGTCCGCGCGAGGCCCGTGCGCGTCGGTACCGATGCCGATTGCGTTCAGGCCCAGGTCACGGATCGTGTCCAGCACTCCTGGTCCGAGTGGCTCGTCCACGGCGATGGTGGATCCGGCGGGCGCCGCAGCCTCGATCGCGAGTAACAGCGCCTCGGTGCCGCCGCCGGCGGTGGCCCAGGCCTGCGGTTCGAAGGGCCAGGTCGGCGACGCCGCGGCTCGCAGACGTTCGGTCATGATCTCGCGGCCGAATACATTCAGGGTCTCGGCGCCGAGACTCGCGACCAGCGCGTCGGACAAGGACGGCTGCAGTGCCAGGTCCGGGGCATTCTGAGCGAGGTCGACACCGCGCCACTCGCGAAATCCCCGCTCGGGAACGCTGTCCTCCGGAGGGAGTACCACGGTGCCACCACGACGCCGGGTCTGAACGATCCCCTGTTCCTGGAGTTTTCCCCACGCCTGCAAGATCGAACCGACGCTGAGGTCACTGACCTTCGCCAACGTACGGACGGTCGGCAGTCTGGACCCCGGGGGGAGTTCGCCCGAGTGAACGAGATCAGCGACCGCATCCGCCAATTCACCACGGCGGTCGGCCACCCGCGCCAACAGCCATGACGGGTCGACGATCTCCGGGTCCGTGACTACCGTCACTCCACTTCTCCCCTCACCGCTGTCCGCGGACTCGGTCCTGACTTCGCGACTACGAGGCGAGGGTCCGGACGGGCTCCCGACGGAGCAGGTCCTGGCCTCCGGGTTCGCGCAATCGCTCGAGGAACTGGACGATCTCCGCGGCGACGCTGCGGTGGGTCACGTCGTTGAGGATGTCGTGGCGACCACCGCGGACCAGGGTGAGACGTACGTCGGGCAGCGCGGTCGAGGCCGCGAGCACCGGGTCGACCGGGCTCACCGTGTCGGCGTCGCCGTGCACGAGCAGCACCGGGGACGTCACGCGCGCGAGCGACTCGGAGGTCGCGACGGACGTCGCCTCCTGCAGCGCCCCTCGGTCTATCGCATCGGGTTTCCCCAGTACGCCACGATGGACCGGACACGCGGACCGCGCGTCGAGCTCCGCGTCCCACTCGCTCGGGAGGGCCGGCGGACCGTCGACGAGTAGCCCTGCCAGGACGATCCCCGTGAGAGCCGGATACTCGGGCGCGATGTCGAGCGCAGTCACCGCGCCACTGTCTGATCCGACGACGACCAGGGGGCCCGGGATCTGCGAAGACGACAGCGCGCGGGCCACGGACTCACGGGCATTCTCCACGACCGTGACGCGGTATCCATCGAAAGCGATCCGCCGCGCGAACCGCCCATACACGTCGGCGTGCTCACCACGTCCGGCGATGACCACCACCGAACCTCGTGCGTTGGCGTCGGGTTCCAGCCACTCGGTGCTCACGGTGTGTCCCTCGTTCCGGTCGATCTCGGACTGCTGATGACGCAACCCTGACCGATGCGGGGGCGAGCGAACAACAATATGGATCACGCCGAGCAGAACTGGTGTGTTCGTCGAACATTCAGTGTTTTGTTTCGAACAATCCCCACAGCGACGTAAAGAAGGATCGAGAACACTCATGCCCCAGTCCCCAGGGTTCGCGACCCGCCAGGTTCGCTCGGGATACACGCCGGGTACCGCACAGAACACGGTGATCCCACCGATCTACCAGTCGGTCGCCTACGACTTCGGTGACTTCGCCCAGGCACGCGACATCTTCTCGCTACGTCGGACGGGAAACCTGTACAGCCGCACCGGCAACCCGACCCAAACGGTCTTCGAACAGCGCATCGCCGATCTCGACGGAGGGGTTGCGGCGCTGGCGACCGCGTCCGGGCAGTCGGCGGTGGCGGTGGCCCTGCTCACGCTCGCCAAGACGGGTGAGCATATCGTCGCCGCGCGTCAGTTGTACGGCGGCACCGTCGATCTCCTCACCGACACCTTCGCGGACTTCGGCATCGAGGTGACCCTCGTCGACCAGGACGACCTCAACGGGTGGCGCGACGCCGCCCGGCCGGAGACCCGAGCGTTCTTCGCCGAGACCATCGGCAACCCGGTGGCTTCGGTGCTGGACGTCGACGCCGTGGCGCGGATCGCCCATGAAGTCGGGGTGCCGTTCGTGGTCGACAACACCATCGCTACTCCATATCTTCTTCGCCCCAAAGAGTTCGGCGCCGACATCGCCGTATATTCGGCGACCAAGTTCATCGGGGGCCACGGGACCTCACTCGGGGGCGTGGTGGTCGACCTCGGGACTTTCGACTTCGGGGCGGAACCGCAGCGGTGGCCGCAGTTCACCGAACCCTATCCGCGGATCGGTGACCTCGTTCTGTGGGACACGTTCGGACGCGACCGCAGCGCATTCCTCGTCTACGCGAAGACGAAACTCGTCCACGACCTCGGACCCGCCCTCTCGCCGTTCAACTCCTTCCAGCTCCTGCAGGGCGTAGAGACGCTGGACCTCCGCCTCGAGAGGCAGGTGTCGACGGCACTGACCGTCGCGCGGTTCCTCGATTCACACCCCGCGGTCACTCAGGTCCACCACCCGGGCCTTGCCGGCAACCCGTGGCACGCTGCTGCGCAACGTTATCTGCCCCGAGGCGCCGGGTCGGTGTTCTCCTTCGACCTCGTCGGCGACGAGCGCGAAGTGGAGAAGTTCATCAATTCGCTGCAGGTGTTCTCGATCGTCGCGAACATCGGCGACGTCCGCTCGCTGGTGGTGCACCCGGCCACCACCACCCACAGCCACTTCGACGACGAGCGCCTGGCGTCGGCCGGGTTCAGCAGAAGCACGATTCGACTGTCGATAGGGCTGGAGAGTCCCGACGACCTGGTCGACGATCTGCGCTCATCTCTCGACACGATCACGAAGGACTGACATGCATTTCGGTTACTGGACTCCGATCTATGGCGGCTTCCTGCGCAACGTCGGCGACGAGGCCATGCCCGCCACGTGGGACTACGTGAAGCGACTGTCACAGCTCGCGGATCGTCTCGGCTATCACACGACGCTCGTCCCCGAGCTGTATCTCAACGACCGGAAGGGTATTCACGCGCCCAGCCTCGAAGCGTGGTCGTTGTCGTCGGCGATCCTCGCCGTCACCGAGCGCCTTCGGGTGATGACGGCGGTGCGGGCCGGCTTCCACCTCCCGGCCGTCACCGCGAAAGAGTCCGCGACCATCACCGACATCGCAGGTGGTGCATCGTCGGATCCGGCACGCTTCGCCCTCAACGTCGTCGCGGCGTGGTGGGAGGAGGAGGCCAAGCAGTATGGTGGCGCTTTCACCCGGCATGACGAGCGTTACCGGCAGGCACAAGAGTTCGTCGACATCCTGCGTGGACTGTGGAATCACACTCCGTTCTCCTATGCGGGTGAACACTTCTCGGTCCACGATTCGATCCTGTCGCCGAAACCCGTCGCTCAGCCGCCGATCTTCGCCGGCGGGGAGAGCGAGGGCGGCCGCGAGTCGATTGCGACGTTCGCGGATTCCTATGTGCTACACGGCGGTACCGTCGACGAGGTCCGCGCCAAGATCGCCGACATGAACGACCGATCGCAGCGAATCCACCAGCGCGACATGGCCGAGTTCGGGATGTCGGCCTATGTGATCGTTCGCGACACCGAGGCGGAGGCACGGGCCGAACTCGACCGCATCACCACCATCGATCCTCGGTCACCGGGATACGCGTCATTCGAAGAGTTCGCGCGCAACTCCGAGCTCGACGTCGAGCTCACCAAGCGCGAGTACTCGGTCGGAACCCGCGGCCTCCGCCCGGAACTGGTGGGCACCCCCGAGGTGGTGGCCGAGAAGATCCGCGCCTACCAGGACGCCGGCCTCACACTCCTGCTGATCCAATGTTCACCCGCCCACGACGAGCTCGAACGCATTGCGCAGCAGGTGTTTCCCCTCGTCCCTGAGGTCAGGACCGAGGTGGTCTCGGTCTGACCGGTTGACGTTCTCGTGCGTCGGGGCTGCCTAGGTGAAGGTCAGTGCCGACACGAGCGCCGCAACGAGCCGGGGTACCGCGGTGTGATCCGCTGACGCGTGCGCGGGGTCCAGCTGCCCGATCGACATCCCCAGACAATCAGGGTCGCGCAGGAGCGTGACCAGGGCCTGTTCGAGGACCGCAATCGTCGGTCCACTGTTCCGTCCGTTCACGTTCTCGGCGATCGGCGCGTCCAGGAAATCGAGCACGTCGACGTCGAGGTGCACCACGAACGGTCCGGGGGCGAGCATGCTTCGCGCGCCGCGGGCCGCGTCTTCAGGGTCGTCGCAGAGCCTCGTCTGATCGACGATCGCAAGTCCCAGCGCAGTGGCCTGTTCGCGTTCCCACCCGGTTGTCTCCCGGGTCACATCCACCCCGAGATAGGCCAGGTCCGACGGGTGCAGTATCGGCGTGCGGTTCGTGAGGCCGACCAATTCGGGCGCAGCCCCCTCGAGGGCCAACGCGTGCGCCATGCCCATCCAGCTCAGCGAACCCTCCGCTGTCGAGCGTGGCGTGTTGAGATCAAGATGCCGGTCCACGTAGACGATGCGGGGGCGCTCCCCGCACAATGCCATCGCGGCGCACATCCCGACCGCAACCGTGCAGCTTCCGCCGAGCACGAGCAGACGCTGCCCGGCTGCGAGCAGGTCGGCCGCAGCTGCGGAGAGCTCGATCAGTGCATCCGTCTCGTCGCTCAGGTTCTGCGCGAACGGACTCTCGCGGTCGGGAAACCACAACCGGGTTGTCAGATCCCCAGCATCGACGACCTCCGCGCCGGTGGCCGCCAACTGCTCGACGAGACCAGCATCTCGCAACGCAGCGGGCGCTCGCTCTACGCCCACACAGTAGGCACCAGCACTGCTCGGCGCGCCCAACACCGTGATCTTCACTGACCCTCCTCGCTCCTGTCGTCAGGCCTGCGCCCACCGCGTGCCCGTCGACGGGGACAGTGAAACCCGTCGCTGCACGCCGAGTCACGCGTCCAACGACGTTTCCGTCACCGGGCCTGTCGACCGATCCCGTGTTCGCTGACGTAGACCGTCATCTCTGCGAAGGCGCACTTCGTCAGACCCGTTGCGCGACTGGAGGAATCCCTTCCGCGACGCTTTCGTTCCCGATCGAGCGTCGCGGGGCCAGCGACACGAACGGCGTCGGCCACCAGAACCACCGGCCGGACAGCCGCGCGATCGCCGGCATGACCAGGGTTCGGACGATCAGCGTGTCGATGAGGAGTCCGATGGCAACGGTCGTGCCGATCTGCGCGACGTTGTGCGCGTAGCTGGCGAGCATCGCCAACATCGTGATCCCGAACGTCAGACCTGCTTGCGTGACAACACTTCCCGTTCCGACCATGGCGCGAATCAGCCCGGTGCCACCGCCGGCGCCGTACTCTTCTCGAAAACGGCTGACCAGCAACATGTTGTAGTCGGCACCCACGGCCACCAGGAAGGTGAACGCGATCGGCGCGACCGACCAGTGCAGCGGATTACCGATGAGGCCCTGCCACAGGAACACCGACACCCCCATCGCGGACAGATAGGAGAGTCCGACGGTTCCGATCACCGCGAGTGCGGCCACGAGGCTGCGCAGCAGGACCAGGACCACGCAGAACACGAATGCGAAGGCGGCGACGACGATCGCGATGAAGTCCTCGTGGGCGAACGACTCGATGTTGAGGAGCGTGCCGCCCGGTCCGCCGATGCTGACCGTGGATCCGGCCAGCGACGTGTTCTTGATCGCCGCCAACGAGGCGGGTATCACCTCCGCGCTGACGTCCATCGCGTCACGGCTGAAGCCCTCGCGCTGCGGGGTGACGATCATCCGCGTCGCCTTGCCGTCGTCGGAGAAGTAATACGGCATGCCGCTCTGGAAGAGCGGGCTCTCCAACGCCTGGCTGGGCAGGAAGAATCCACCGGCAGCGGGACTGCCCGCCGAGTACGCCCCGCTCACCTCGTCGAGGAAGTCGGTGATCTCGCCGACCTGCGGGAGCAGTGCACCCAGGGTGGTCCGCAACGGGCCGATGAGTTCACGGAGCTGCGTGACCGTGGCGCGAAGAACGGGGATCTGCCGCGCGGCGGTGGGCAGCGCTGCGCTCAGCGACCGGGTGCCGCCGGCGAGGTCGCGGACGGAATCTCTCAGCGCGGGAAGGTCATCGAGGACCGAGAGACCGGTCAGCGCGGTGCGGCAGGCGGCGACATCCTGGCACTGCGGGATCGAGTTCACGATCCCGCGCACCGGGGCGATCCCGGCCGTCAGGTCGTCGACCTTCGCCAGCGTCGACTCGCTCGTCCGCTGCAATTGCGTGGTGGCGTCGGACAACGCCCCCGCACCGGCCGCCCCTTGCCGCAGCGCCGCGTCGACTCCGTCGATGGCGGTGTCGAGATCGTCGATCGTCGCACCGATCGCGTCGAGGTCGGTGATGCGATCCCGCAGAAGCGACGTCATCTGGCCGAACCTGTTGCCGACGTACCCCGCCTGGGAGGTGAGGGTGCCTTGATCGAGGGTCTGGCCGAGCGGGCGGGTGATCCCCTGGACCGCGCTCACACCGTCGATCGAGGCGACGGCATCGGTCAGCTGCGCGAGGGCGATCAGATCCGCCGAATTGCGCATGTCGTGGTCGGATTCGACGATCAGGACGCTCGGCGCCATGATGTTCGGCGGCAGATGCCGATCTGCGGCAGCGAATCCCACGTTCGCGGGCGAATCCGCCGGCTGGGCGCGGCGTTCGTTGTAGCTCGGCGCGTAGATCGAGAGCGGGATGATCATCACCGCGAGAACGGCGAGTGCGGCCGCGAGGACCGGGCCCGGCCAGCGCGCAACGGTGGTGCCGATCCGACGCCACCGTCGCGGTGACGCCGACTCCCGTGGCTCCACGAAGCCCAGTCGCGTGGCCACTGCCAGAACCGCGGGTCCCAGGGTCAGCGCGGCTGCGAGCGTGATGAGAATGGCTATGGTGCACGGCAATCCCGACGTGCTGAACATGGCGAGGCGCGTCGCGGCCAGGCAGGCCATCGCACCGGCGACCGTCAGCGCCGACGCCACGACGATGTGCTGGACCCCTGCCAGCGCGTCGTAGTACGCGTCTTCACGGTCGCGTCCCTTGCGTCTCGCTTCCTGATACCGGCCGACGAGGAAGATCCCGTAGTTGGTGCCGGCGCCGAGGACGATCACCGCCGACAGCGCCGCGGCGAAGATCGAGACCTTGATGACCTCGTTCTCGGCCAAGAACGAAATGGTGGCGCGGGCCACGGCCAGCGCCAGTCCCACCCCGAGCAGCGGGACCAAGGCGGTGACGACGGATCGGTAGACCAGCAGCAACACGGCGCCGACCAGCAACGCGCACACCGAGACCAGCAGGATGATGGAGTCGTTGATCGCGACCATCTCGTCGTTGACCACCGCGGACGGCCCGGTGATGTGTACGTCGATTCCAGCTGGAGGCGTTGTCGCGGCGATGGTGTCGCGTGCGGACTGGGTCGACTCCATGGCCAGCGCGGTGCCCATGTTTCCGGCGAGGTTCACCAGGACGTAGGCGACGTGGCCGTCAGCACTCTGGGCCGCCGGAGCGAGGTCCGGGTTCGACCAGAGGTCCATCGCGGAGTTGACGTGTTCGGTGTCAGCGGTGAGCGTCGTCAGCAACTCGTTGTAGTACGTGCGAGCTTCCGGCCCCAAGGGGTCGTCGCCCTCCATCAGGACGTAGACGAAGTTGTTGCTGCCCCCGCCGCCGAAGTACTCCCCCATCTTGACCAGCGCCTGCACCGACGACGCCTCGTCCGGCAGGAACGACTGCGCGTGTTCGGTGACCGTTGACTCCAGTTGAGGCACAACGATGTTGAGACCGCCCGCGACGAGGAGCCAGACGACGATGACCGGTAGGGAACAGGCGTACAGGAAGCGGGCGAGGCGCGGACGTCCCGGACCGTGGTCACGCATCACGTCGAACCGAGCGGGACGCCTCACCTCTGCGGCGAGCCCCTTCCGCAGTTCGGTGATCCGCTCGCGCGTCGTGGCCATCTGTCGCTCCCCCGTCGTCCCGCGCACCTAGGCCACCGGGACCAGACAGTTGGCGACCGTGCTGCCATCGGTGCCCGAACCGTTCTGACGTACGCGCTCGAATCCGTTGACCCGCACCGCACATGACACCTCGCCGCGACCGGAGGACTGGGTCAGGACGCCGGCAGACGTCGTCAACTCCCGTGTCCGGAGCACCACACGCCACGGAACCGTCACCTTGTCCTCGACGACGCGGCCCCCGGGCTCGATGTAGGACACCCGCGCGGACGATCCCTCCGGCCCGGTCACCACGTACTCGATCGACTTGTCCCGGACGACGCCGGCCTGTGGCGCGGGCGGCGAATGCCCGATCGCCCGGTCGGGGATCACGCTCAACCGCAGTTTGCCCACGTAGAACGCCGACACCGCCATCACCGCGACGACCACCAGAACAATCCACCACGCGACACCGCGCCCACCGGACTTCATCATCGGACCCCCATCGACATCAGGCGTCGAGTGGGTCGACCTGGTGGTTTCCAGGTCGACCCACCGCTCAGCCTGCCAGTGGCAGGGACTCTATATGTGACATCGTCCGTTGGCAAGGTCTGGCGAGATCGGGCGCCCATGCAGGGGCCTCGAAACCAGCGGCGGCGCCGAACCCTCTCGAGAGAGCCGGCGCCGCGTCACAGATCGAACAGGTCAGGAGGCAGTCAATCCGCCGTCGATGACATGCTCCATGCCGCTGATGTACGAGGAGTCGTCAGAAGCGAGAAACAACACGAGGCTGGAGACCTCGTCGGGTTCGGCCATTCGACGAATGGGAACGGTAGCAGCGATACCGCCGCCTTCGGCGTCGGTGGCAGCCTCCATCATCGGCGTCTTGATGTACCCCGGATGCACCGAGTTGACGCGGATCTGTTCCGGCCCGAACTGGACGGCAACCTGCTTCGTCATGCCACGGGAGGCGAACTTGCTGCCCACGTAGCCGATGTTGGGCGCGCCGACGATCGAGACCATGCCGGCAGTGGAAGAGATGTTGACGATGGCACCGCCGCCCGCCTTGCGCATCGACGGGATCACGGTCTTCATGCCCCACACCTGCGAATGCTGATTCACAGCAATGACTTTCAGATACTCATCCGGGTCGATCTCGACGACGTCCTCGATGGGCCCCAAGATGCCCGCATTGTTCACCAGGATGTCCACCGGACCGAACGTGTCCTCCGCCTCGGCGACGACCGCGCGCCACTCGTCGAGCGAGGTGACGTCATGCTTGATGAAGTGCGCGCCGTCACCGAGTTCAGCCGCGAGCTTGCGGCCACCGTCATCGTTGATGTCGGTGAAAACGACCTTGGCACCCTCGGCAACGAACCGCCGTACATGAGCGGCCCCCATGCCCTGTGCAGCCCCGGTGATGATGGCGACCTTGCCATCCAACTTTCCCATTTCCAACACTCCTTCATCGCTCGGATGCATCGCGGACGCGATGCCGGGTCCCGCGTTGCAACGACCTGGGTGACATCTCGAGTGGTCGGTCGACGCAAGTAGTGGTACCGAGTACCACAATACGCCGGAGTCCAGCGCCGGAGCGAAGAATCGAGCGGTGACCGCATAAGTTGGAGCAATGGAGACCCGAAGACGCCCACCGGGACGCCCACCGGCGGCGTCGAAAGAAGATGTGGAGCAAGCAGCGGTCGCATTGATGATCGACCGTGGCTACGAGAACGTCAGCGTCGAGGACATCGCCGCTGCTGCAGGCATCGGGCGTACGACATTCTTCCGCTACTTCGGGTCGAAATCGGGGGTGATCTGGCTCGAGTTCGACTCGACGATCGAGCGACTGGCCGATGTCCTGGAAGCGTCGGCAGACGCGGACGACGTGCTCGGCTCCGTCCGTACCGCTGTCCTCGAATCGACGCGCCTTGCCGTTTTCAGCAGCGACGTGTGGTTGGAGCGCTTTCAGCTGTTGGACACCACTCCGGATCTCCACGCGGGCGCGCAGGCACGTTGGGAGCAATGGAGGTTGCCGATCGAGTCGTTTGTGGCGAACCGGGCCGGCGACCATGTGGACCACTACGTTCCGATGGTGGTTGCCGCCGCATGCCATGCCGTGTTCGTTGCGGAGCTCCGTCACTGGCGAAACCGGGACAGCGAGCGGATCGACCTCCTGACACGTTTGGATGCACACCTCGGGAACGTGCTCAGCCATCTAGACGGTTTGTTCGGCTGACCAGACCAGGGTGCACTGCCGAATCGCTCAATCCCCCTCGATCTTCTGCGAATTCGCCCACCGACGTCCGGGGTCGCCACCCCAGGCATCCCAGGCGACGCGTCCGGCCGTCGGGAAGCCGTCCTCGCCGTTCTTGAACCCGGTGGTGTCCCGGTCCACCTCATGGCGGGAAAAGTAGTTGCGCATCTTGCGGATCTGGTCGTCGTCGACATCCCTGCCCTCGGCCAGCTGGTGAGCCCGATGGCGGCCGGTGTCGGTGAACCCCTTGCCCGCCTTGCCGTCCTCGATCCACCGGACCGCGCGCTGGGCTGCTTCCTGGACATCCTTCGGTGGCTGGTGGCTCATCTGCGGCGCTCCTGTCGTAGAGATCTGTGCCCCACCCGCGTGCCCGTCCGCGCGAGCTGTGAAACCAGCGGTCGACTTCGACCACGCCGAGCATCGCGCGCAGATGAGCCATAATCGCGGGCATGCAGAAGCCGGCTTGCCCGATCCGACGCCGGACCACACCCGAGGTCCGGGAGGCGCTGCTCGTCGCGGCCGTCGCCGAACTCGACGAGGCGGGTCCGGAGAAGGCCAGCCTGCGCGCCATCGCCCGCCGGGTGGGGATCACCCATCAGTCGGTTGCTCACCACTTCGCCGATCGTCGGGCACTGTTCACCGCGGTCGCGGTACGCGGATTCGACAGCCTCCATGCGGAACACACCCGCGCTCTCGGGGAACTGTCCGACGATGCGCCACTGGGCGAGGCTGTTGCCACGCTCGGGCAGGTCTATGTCCGGTTCGCGCGTGACAACCGCGCCACGGCCGCGCTGATGATGGGGTCCCGCCTGGTGGACAACAAGGCCGCTGAGCTGGTCGCGGCCCGGGCGCGGGCGTGGGAACTGCACACGAGCACGGTTTCCGACGCCGCAGACGACGGATGGGGCGGCGGAGTGCCAGGGAACCTCATCGCCATCGCGACCTTCGCCATGGCGCACGGCCTGGCCTCGCTGGAGACCGACTTCGCCGACCAGCTGCCCGACGGCACCGGAATCGAGGACCTGCTCTCACTGGTCAATGCCGCGATCATCACTCCCCCGCAACAGGATTCCTGAGCGACGGGCCCACCGACGCCGAGCCGTCAGAGCATGTGGACCTTGCGATAGATCCGCGCAGCGGGCCGGGTGAGCAGACCGACGTCGTCGAGAAAGCCCATCAGATGTGCACAACCAGAACGCACCATCGACTGGAAATGGTGGTTGCGGCGCATCTCGCCGACGGCGCGACGATGGTCCAATCCGGCGTCGGCATAGGCCTGCGGGCGGACGAGACTCACGAGGATGTACGACACCGCCATCGCGGTGATCACCGAACTGAGCTGCCGCCGAATCCAACTCGCCTCACGCATGGAGTGCCGGACCTCCTCGCGGGCGAACCGCATGTGCCGCGACTCTTCGAGAACATGGATCTCGTTGACGGTGCGCACGAGCGGCAGCACCCGGTCGTCGCGCATGCACCCGCGTTGCAACACGTCCAGGACCTCCTCGGCGGCAAGGATTCCGGCGTAGGCGATCTCACCGCCGGCCACCCGCATGAACAGCTTGCCGAAACGACCCAGACGTGGGTGCGGCGTGTAACTGGTACCCGTCAGCTTGTGTGAGGTCTTCGCGAACATGATCGAGTGCCGGCATTCATCGGCGACCTCGGTCAGGGCGAACTGGAACTCCGGGCGGTGATAGTCACCGAGGTACTGGTCGCGGATCACCATTTCCTGCAGCATCATCTCGAACCAGATACCGATGCTCATGATCGACGCGGTCTCGTGGCGGGTGAGGCGGATCCGCTGCTGCTCGGTCATCTCTTCCCAGTACGCGGTTCCATAGAGCGTCGACCATTCCGGACTGCAGCCGTACTTCTCCGGATCGAGCGGCTCGTCCCAGTCGATCTCGGTCATCGCGTTACGCGACAGCCGCGCCGCGGACGCCAGGAGGCGCGCAGCGACCTCATCGACCCCGTCGTCGGGGCGGGTCACATCGTTGAGTGCTGCTTCCATTCGGACTCCTCGTCGTACGCCGGGATTCAACCCTGTGATGCATGCCACCACGGATAGTGCCATCAGTCAATGGTTCGTTCGACGATGGCACGGACCCCGGCGGCCGAACCGACGACCGCTCTGACACCCGGACACCGCGAGCAACCCCGCACCGACCTCTGCGACCGTCCTCCGCACCCGATCTCCGAGTGCTGGACTGGCGCACCATGTCTCGGCCGAACAATCAGCCGGCAACAGGTGGCGAACCGCCCGCCGGCGGTGCTATCCATGAATCAGTCGCATTGTGCACACGCAGACACACCTCTCACCGAAAGGAGCTCCCCGTGCCCACTGCAGACGAGACGATCATCTGGCCCGACCCGAGCCCGCTCCAAAAGTGGTGGACACAGGTGATGACGGCATCCGACATCGCGCGCGCACGCCCCCCGGCCGGGCAACCGACCAGGCCCCTCGCCGGCCGAGCTCAAGTTCACCGAGCCGCTCCGGCCTCGTGAGATCACACCCAGCACCACGCACCCCGCCCGACACGAAATCGTCCACGCCCGAGACATGACCCAGCACTCCACCGTCCCTCATCCGCCGCAACCAACACCCGGCCGCGACCTCTGGTGGGCCGTGACCTACGTCATCGCGATGGCCGCGATCGTCGTGGCCCTGACGACGTGGGCATGACGCAAGACAGCGACGTCACCCTCGTCAGGGGACCACCGGTCGAACGGATTCACCGGGCCGCTGCGGTCACGGAGCGGCAGCTCGGCTCGGGACGGACGGTCCGTGCAGGTCGGTCACCCAGGTACCCTCTTTAGCGATGTCTACTGAAGAGTTGCTGCCGATCACGACCCGCAAGCTGGTGGGCTGGTCTCGCACCACCCCGATCGAGGGTCACGTCCTGTCCACGCCGTACCCCGAGGTCATCGCCGAGGCGGTCGCCCGGGTGGCCGACGACAACGCGGATAAGCCGGATTACCTCAAACGCGGCGTCATCGCCCGCGGGCTCGGACGCTCCTACAACGAATCGGGCCAGAACAGCGGCGGACTCACGGTCGACATGACCCCGCTGACCAGGATCTATGCGATCGACGACGAGTCGGCCACGGTCGACGTCGACGCCGGCGTATCGCTGGACACGCTCATGCAGGCGGCACTCCCGCACGGCCTGTGGGTCCCGGTGCTCCCGGGCACCCGGCAGGTGACGGTGGGCGGCGCGATCGCGCACGACATCCACGGCAAGAACCACCACAGCCAGGGCAGCTTCGGCAATCACGTCCTCGAGATGCAGCTCCTCGTCGCGGACGGCCAGATCCTCACCCTCACCCCGGGCGGGTCGGCTGACGACCCGGCCGGCGAACTCTTCTGGGCGACCATCGGCGGCATCGGACTGAC
This sequence comes from Gordonia sp. G4, assembly GCF_057770005.1. Classification (NCBI taxonomy): domain Bacteria; kingdom Bacillati; phylum Actinomycetota; class Actinomycetes; order Mycobacteriales; family Gordoniaceae; genus Gordonia; species Gordonia sp. G4. Next base: position 1,899,477 of record NZ_CM173442.1, on the reverse strand, counting down.
CGGCATCGTGCTGCGCGCGAAGATCCAGATGAAGCGCACCGAGAGCGCGTACTTCATCGCCGACACCGCCCGCACCGGCTCGCTGCAGGAAACCCTCGACCTGCACCTCCAGGACGGCTTCGAGGACGGGTACGAGTACGCCTCGGGCTGGTTCGACACGATCAGCGGACCGCCGAAGCTCGGCCGCGGCACCTTTTCGCGAGGCAACCTCGCCCGTGTCGACGAACTGCCGGAGAAGTACCGGGACAACCCGCTCTCGTTCAACAACAAGCCGCTGGTCCGGTTCCCGGACATCTTCCCGCGCGGGCTCGCGAACAAGCTCTCGTTCTCCGCGGTCGGCGAGGCCTACTACCGGATCGGACCGCCCAGCGAGGGCAAGGTCAAGAATCTCGCGCAGTTCTACCACATGCTCGACGTGTTCGGTGACTGGAACAACGCCTATGGACGCGGGGGCGGCTTCTGCCAGTACCAGTTCATCGTGCCCACCGGTAACGAGGGCGAATTCACCGCACTCATCGAGCACATCCAGGCGTCCGGCCACGTCAGCTTCCTCAACGTCATCAAACTCTTCGGCGAGGGCAACCGGGCACCGCTGAGCTTCCCGTTCAAAGGCTGGAACGTCTGCCTCGACTTCCCCGTCAAGGCCGGTCTCGCCGAGTTCCTCAACGACCTCGACCGCCGCGTCATGGCGATGGGCGGCCGCCTCTACACCGCCAAGGACTCGCGTACGTCGGCCGAGAGCTTCCACGCCATGTACCCGGAGATCGACGACTGGATCGCGACCCGTCGCCGTGTCGACCCCAACCGGGTGTTCATGTCGGACATGGGCCGGCGACTCGAACTCGCCTGAGCGGCGGACATTCTCGACGCACCCAGTTTCCGACGCGCTCATGCGCAACCGACCTGTACGTCACCGAAAGCGAGTACACACATGATCAACGCCGTGGGCGTCCCACAGTCCATCCTGGTCCTGGGAGGCAGCTCCGAGATCGGGCTCGCCATCACCGCCGAATACCTCAGCAAGGGCCCGGCGCGGGTCATCCTCGCCACCCTTCCGGGTGACCCCACCGCCGCTGCCGCCGTCCAGAAGGCCAAGGACGCCGGCGCCACCGAGGTCACCCAGATCGACTTCGACGCCCGTGCCACCGACACCCACCGGGCGGTCATCGACAAGGCGTTCGCCGACGGTGACGTCGACGTCGCGATCGTCGCCTTCGGCATCCAGGGCGACGACGAACAGGCCTGGCAGGACCACGGCCTCGCCGTCGCGGAAGCCGAGATCAACTACACCGCCGCGGTTTCCGTAGGTGTGCTGCTCGGCGAGAAGATGAAGGCCCAGGGTCACGGTCAGATCATCGCGATGAGTTCGGTCGCCGGTGAGCGTGTCCGTCGCAGCAACTTCGTCTACGGGTCCACCAAGGCCGGACTCGACGGGTTCTACCTCGGACTCGGAGAAGCACTGCGCCCCTTCGGCGCTCGAGTCCTCGTCATCCGTCCGGGTCAGGTGCGCACCCGGTTGTCGGCGCACGTCAAGGAAGCGCCACTCACGGTCGACAAGGAGGACGTGGGTCGCCTGGCGGTGGCCGCGGCCACCAAGGGCAAGGAGATCGTCTGGGTGCCGGGACCGTTCCGCTACATCATGATGGTGCTCCGCCACATCCCGCGGCCAATCTTTCGCAAGCTGCCGATCTGATCGCTGAATCGCCGAGTCTGAGTGGGACGTGATGAACCGACCTGACCCTTCGAGACGTCCCTCCGCAAGCTCCGGGACTCCTCAGGGAGCGGACGGGGGCACGTCCACCGCACCGCAAGAAGCGGACGGGGGCACGTCCACCGCACCGCAAGAAGCGACCGGCACGTCCACCGCAACTCAGGGAGCGGAAGGAGTCACGCCCACCGCGCCCAAGGGAACAGGGGGAGGCGCGTCCGGCTACGGGCGGGCAGCACTGTCCCTGGTGATCGCCGTGGTGGTCGGCGGCGCGGTGTCGATGGCGGGGCTGACGGCCATCGGAACCGTCGAGTGGCCGGCGTTCAACTCGTCGAACGTCACCCGGTCCCTGACGACGGCCGGACAGGTGCTGGCCATCGCCATCCTGGTCGTGGCCGCGCTCCTCTACCGGTACGGCAAGGGGCGCCTGCTGGTGCCGGTGCTGTCCGCGGCCGCGATGTCGGGGTTCGTCACCGTGACCATCGGGATGCCGCTGGGCGCAACACGTCTCTACCTCTTCGGGTTGTCGGTCGATCAGGAATTCCGCACCGAGTACCTGACGCGGATGACGTCGAGCCCCCACCTGGCGGACATGACCTATACCGAACTGCCGCCGTACTACCCGGCCGGTTGGTTCTGGTGGGGTGGACGCTTCGCCAACCTGCTCGGTCAGCCCGGGTGGGAGGCCTACAAGACGTGGGCGATCGTGTCGATGGCGGTCGCGGCGGCCGTCGGCGTCATCCTGTTCATCCGGATGTTCGGCGCGGATCGCGGTGTCGCCCTTGGACTCGCGGTCACGACCGTCACACTGCTGTACGCCTCGCCGGAGCCCTACGCGGCGATCCTGGTGCTGATCGGCGTACCGATGCTGATCACACTGACCTACGCCCTGCGCGGACGAACCCGAGCCGCCGACGGTCCGGTGGGCCCGCTCTTCGGCACGACGAGTTGGCCTGCGGTGGCGGCGTCCGGGGTGTTCCTGGGGATCTCGGCCGCGACCTACACCCTCTACACCGGACTGTTCGCCCTGACCGCCGTCCTCCTGGCCGGCTACTTCGCGGTGCAGGGGTGGCTGGGCGCGTCGAACAAGGCCACGTCGTCGGCAGCCATCCGGAGCCGACGGCGTGGTGTCGTGGTCGCGGTGACCGGGCGCCTCGTCGCCGTCGCGGTCATCTCCGGCCTCATCGCCCTGCTGGTCTGGGCGCCCTACCTGTGGGCACGCCTGACCAACACCCCGGCCAGCGGCGGGACCGCTGAACACTATCTGCCCGAACGCGGTTCGGTGTTGCCGCTGCCGATGTTCGGCCTGAACCTCGTCGGCGCCATCACGATGATCGGTCTCCTGTGGATCCTGCTGCGCTTCCGCACCCGCACCGTCGCCCTGGCGATGGGCGTCATCGTGCTGACGGTCTACGTGTTCTGCCTGCTGTCGATGCTGATGACCGCGTTGGGAACCACCCTGCTCTCGTTCCGTCTCGAACCCATCCTGGTGGCCACGTTGAGCGCGGCCGGCGTCTTCGGCGTCGTCGATCTCGCGCACTGGGCGGTGCGCCGATTCGGCGACGTTCGCGTGGTCGTGGGTGCGCTCGCCGTCCTCTCGGCCATCGCGATGGCACAGAGCATCCCGGGCCATCTGGCCACCGAGATCACCACCGCCTACACCGACACCGACGGGTACGGCGAACGCGCGGATGCTCGCCCGGCGGGAGCCGAATCGTATTTCGCGGAGCTGGACAAGCTGATCGGTGAGCAGACCGGCAGGCCGCGCACCGACAACGTGGTGCTCACCGCCGACTTCGGCTTCTTGTCGATCTACCCCTACTGGGGTTTCCAGGGACTCACCTCGCACTACGCGAACCCACTGGCCGAATTCGACAAGCGCGCAACCGCCATCGCGCGGTGGGCGGAGAGCGAGAACGCCGACCAACTCGTCGATGCTCTCGACCGCTCGCCGTGGACCCCGCCGAATGTCTTCCTGTTCCGGTACAGCGCAGACGGTTACACGCTCCGCCTCGCCGAGGACGTCTATCCCAACGACCCGAACGTGAAGCGCTACACGGTCACCTTCGATCCGGCGGTCTTCGACGACCCGCGCTTCGAGGTCACCGAGCGCGGCCCGTTCGTCCTCGTCGTCCGGAAGTGACCGCGATGCGACCACCGTTCCGCACCTCGCGTCCGATGACGATCACCCAGGTCGACGGCGACTCGTCGACAACGCATTTCGTCTCCACCGATGTCGTGAACTGGATCCTCCTGGAAGAGGACGGCGAACTGACGCTCATCGACGGTGGCTACCCGGGCCAGGCCGGTCAGGTCGTCGAATCGATCGAACGGATCGGCCGCAAGCCCGAGGATGTGCGCGGTGCGTTGCTCACCCACGCCCACGTCGACCACCTCGGTGGCCTCGTGAAGCTGCAGGCGCGGTACGGGTTCGACGTCTACATGGACCCCGTCGAGGTGGATCACGCACTGCGCCATCACCTCCAGCAGGCCAATGCACTCGATCTCGCCCCGCAGGTCGCGAATCCGCGACTGTGGGCGTGGCTGGCCAAGACCACACCGCTCGGTGCCCTCAGTCGTGCGGGCCTCGCGCAGGCGTCGGGGTTCCCCGTCGGCGGCGCCACCGATGAGCGGCGACCGCTCGAGCTCCCGGGTGCGCCTGTCCCTGTCGCGAGTCCCGGTCACACCGACGGACACAGCGCCTACCTCGTCGCCGACGGCCGTGCCCTGGTGTCCGGTGATGCTCTGGTGAGCGGCCACGAGATCTCGTCGATCACCGGTCCGCAGTGCATCCCGTCGCTCTTCCAGCACGACGAACCGACCGCGCGACGCAGCGTCGAACGGTTCACGGAGCTCGACGCCGACATCCTGCTCCCGGGCCACGGCCCGATCCATCGCGGCGGTGTCGCCGCGGCCGCGCGTGAGGCACTGTCGCGCTGATTCCGGCAGCGCCGATATGAGCCGTCGCGGAGCTCGGGGGTATGAACTTCCGCGCGCACGGCGTTGCGATGCGCATGAACTCTCCCCGAGATGACCTCGACCCCGATCTCCTGCGCATCGTCGCCGACCACCAGGAGTCCATCCTCATCACGCTCCGGCGCGACGGCCGACCGCAGTCATCCAACGTCATTCATCTGTGGGAACCGGAGACGGCATCGGCCTTGATCTCGGTCACCGCGCCCCGGGCCAAATCGCGCAACGTCGAACGCGATCTCCGGGTCAGCCTCCACGTCCTCGGCGACGGATTCTTCTCGGCATACGCCGTGGCCGAGGGGACGGGCACGCTGAGCCCGGTCGCGGCCGCACCGGACGACCCGACCGTCGACCTCTTGGTCGACTGGTACCGGGCGTTTCGGAATGAGGACCACCCGGACTGGGACGACTATCGGGCCGCGATGGTGCGCGAACAGAGGCGGCTCCTGCGAGTGCGGGTCGAGCGGGTCTACGGAATGACCCGGTTGCCGCGCTGAGTACTGCCGCCGGCCGACGGGCCGACTCGAGGGACCGGAAAGGTCAGTGCCCGAACCCCACGAAGGTGGCGGCCTCCTCGACCGACTTCCGCTCGGAGATCACCGAGTTCGCCGGGAAGGTGTCATCCGGCCAACCCAGCGCGATGCTCTTCATGATCACCTGATCGTCCGGGATCCCGGCATGTTCCCGGACCACCGGCGACTGCATGATGCCCTGACTGTTGATCACCGCGCCCAGACCGCGGGACCAGGCGGCGTTGACCAGGGCGGTCGAGACCGCACCGCAGTCGAACGGCGTGTCGTCGCTGCCGTCCAGGATGCGGTCGTAGGTCACGATCACGCAGACCGGGGCATCGAACTGACGGAATCCCCGCAGCACCCAGTCCTGCCGCATCTCCGTGTCCTCGCGGGCGATGCCCATCGCGCCGAACAGCTGCTTGGCAACCTGGACCTGGCGGTCACGATGTGTCCCCGTGAACTTCTCCGCGCCGGTCCGGAACTCTCGTGAGTGAGGCACGCCGGCGAGATTGCGTTCGGTGTTTGCCGCACGGATGCGATCCAGGGGTTCCCCGGTGATCACATGGAAGTTCCAGGGCTGTGTGTTCATCGACGACGGTGCCCGCATCGCGAGCGTGAGGATCTCCTCGATCAGCTCTCGAGGGACGGGATCGGGCGTGAATCCGCGGATGCTGCGACGCCCCAGAATCACTTCGTCATACTGCATCGTCGATCTCTCCTTGCGCGCATCCGACAACCCGATCGCCGTCGTACGGGTCCGTCCTGCAGACCCTCCGGCGATCAGTGAACACGTTACATCCGAGCTTTCCGGTCACCTGCGACCGCGCTCGGGCGGCTCCGAGCGCGCACCGCAGCGTCGCGAAGGGTAGCTTTACCTGGCAAGCTGACGGGGCCGGAGGAGGGGCCGAGTCCCGCGCGGCGTGGCACCGTTGCCCGGGCTCGAGTTCCCGTGGCCCGTCCATGACCGTCGACGTCTCCCGCCTCCGCGGAAGTTTGAGGACATGAACAGCCAAGACGCTCTCGCAGCCCGTGAGACCCCCACCGATGGAGCGGGTGTGTCCGACCTTCCCGGTGTCGACGCAGCGCAGACCGCCGCAGCACGCTGGCGAGCCGTCGCCGCGGTGCGGGGCGATGCGATCGCCATTCAGACCCCGGAGAGGTCCATCACCTTCGCGGACGCGGCGACCCGCGTCGACGAGTTCGCCCGCCGGATCGTGGCCACCACCGATCCCGACCGACCCGTCGCGGTGGAGATCGAATCCGACATCGAGTCGGTCCTCGCGATGCTCGCCGTCCTGTCGTCGGGGCGCCCCCTCGTGCTGCTCGACCCGTTTCTGCCGGCGGACCGGCTCGACGTCGTGCTGGAACGTTCCGGGGCGCAGCTCCTGAACGCCGCCGATGCCGGCGACCCTGGTCCGCAGGACGCCGTCGTTGCACCCCGCCCGGACGATCCGGCGGTCCTGTTGTTCACCTCAGGATCGACCGGCACCCCCAAAGGGGTTGTGCTCTCCCAGAAGATGCCGGTCAACCATGCCCGCGACGGTCGTCGCTTCCTCGGCATGCGACCCGAGGACCGTGCTGTCGTCCTGCTGCCCCTGAGTTTCGGCGGCGGCCTGGATGCGCTCGCGATGAGCCTGCTCAACGGTTCGACGATGCTGCTCTGGGATGTTCGTCGCCGGACCACGACCGGCCTGCGTGACTGGCTCGTCGCAGAGCACGCGACCACCGCGCACTGCACCCCGTCGTTGCTGCGATCGTGGCTGGGCGAGTTGTCGGCCGCCGACGCCGTCGACTCCCTGCGTCTGCTGTCCACGTGTGGCGAGCCTGCCCACCGTGCCGATGTACAGCAGGCCCGCGACACGATCCTCGCGACCGGGGTGTTCTGTTGCTGGGCAGGCGCATCCGAGGTCGGCAACTTGGCCTTCAACCTGTTCCCGCCCACCCGCGAGGTCGAGCCGGGAGCCATCCCGGTGGGTGTTCCGGCCTCGGACAAGCACATCCGCATCGTCGACGCGGACGGCAATGACCTGCCCGTCGGCACCACCGGTGAGGTCATCGTCGAGTCCGCCCACATCTCGTCCGGCTACCACCGGAATCCGGAGATGACGGCAGCGCGTTTCAGCGGGCTTCCCGACGGCCGAACACGCTACCGCACCGGGGATCTGGGACGACTCGACGAGTCCGGTGAGCTCGCGCTCCTCGGGCGCAGTGACGACGCGATCAAGATCCGCGGCTACCTCGTCGAACCGCTCGAGGTCGAAGCCGCACTCCGCGCCCTGGCGTGGACCACCGACGCGGTCGTGACCGCCAACCGGGACGAGGCGCGACTCACCGCCCACGTCGCGGTGGACCCGGAAAAATGGTCACCATCGCCGGCCGAGATCCGGCAGGAACTCGGGAAGACGTTGACCCCGTGGATGATCCCGCGTGACATCGTCGTCCTCACCGAACTTCCGCGCAACGAACGCGGCAAGGTGGATCGGGCGGCACTGCCACCTCCGCCCGCCCGTCCCGACCACGAACCGCCCCGCGGAATGACCGAGATGGCGCTGCACCGATTCTGGTGTCAGATCCTCGGTCTCGAATCCATCGGCCGGAACGAGGATTTCGTCGAACTCGGGGGTGACTCGCTGGCCGCGGCGAAGATGCTGGCCGAGGTCCAGCATCACCTCCAGCTGGACGTGAACACCGCGATGCTCGCCGAGGCGCCGACGATCGCTCAGTTCGCCCAGCGCATCGAGTCCGCCGCGAGAGAACGGTCGGCGAACGCGTCGGGTGCCACCCTCATCCCGTTGCGCAAGGGCACCGGCCGACCGATCTTCCTGGTTGCCGGAGCCGGCAGCCTCGCGACGAGCCTCACCCCTGTCGTCCGCGCGCTGCACACCGACCGGCCGGTCTACGCCATCCAGTCGCGTGGCGTCGAAAAGCGTGGCCGCGCCGACCATTCCGTTCGCGCCGCGGCACGCCGGGCGATCGCCGACATCCGATCGGTACAACCGCACGGGCCGTACCAGGTCGGCGGTTACTCGCTGGGCGGATTCGTCGCGATGGAGGTCGCGGCACGGTTGACCGACGCGGGCGAGAGATGCGATCCCGTCGTCGTCCTGGACTCGCTGTTCGACCCGGCACTGGCCCGCCGGGTCCGTGGCGAGAAGGTCGGAATCCTCGAGCGCCTGCGTGCCCGGCGTGGTGACACCCAGGACACAACGCTGCCCGACCGCACCGGGGACGATCCCGCTCCCGCGCGAGAACCACTCCCCCAGCGGGTGGTGAAGGAGGTCGTCCTGGCGGTCCTGGTCCGCACCGCGGGGATGGTGCAGCTTCCGACGCCCGTGCAATGGGTCGTGTTCTTCCGGTTGGGCACCAGGATGATCCGCCGCTACCGGCCCCGGGATTACGACGGCCCCGTCGGCGTGATCCGCGCCCGCACCAACCCCGACGACCCGGACCTGTGGCAGCGGATGTCGTCGGGGGAGGTGACCTTCCACGACGTCACGGGCGACCACATCTCGATGATCCGCGCGCCACACGCCGCCGATACCGCGCGGGCGATCGACGACGTGCTCAACTCCTCCGCTCCCTGAGGTGCGCTCCGCACACCTCAGGCCACTGACTCAATCCTGTTCGGCGCGGAGTTTGATGTCGGCGAGTCGGCGATCCCAGCCACGGCCGATCGTGTCGAGCCGATGCGCCACCCGGGACAGCTGCGCCCCCACGGCCTCGTAGCGGATCTCGCGGCCGACGCGTGACGACGTCACCAGCCCCGCCTCGGTGAGGACGCGAAGGTGTTTCGCGATCGCCTGCCTGCTGATCGGCAGCTCGGCCGCGAGACGAGAGGCGGACCCGGGTTCCGAACCCAGCCTGGTGAGGATCTGCCACCGGCTCTCGTCCGAGAGCGCGGCGAAGACCTCCACCGGGACGACGTCAGGCATGCACGCCGCCGAGATGCGTTCGGGCCAGCTCGAGTTCGATGGTCCAACCCTCGTTGTTGCCGTCGAATCGAGCGCGTCGCTCGGCATCGGTTCCCGGCAGCGACGCGAAGCCGGACTCCACGACCTTGAGGAGAACACCGGAATCCGATGGCGTGATCCAGAACTCGACGAGCGTCGAATCCGATTGCGGATCACCGGCATCGGCCAGCCATCGGAATGCCGCGTACCGCGGCTCGTCGAGTTCGACGGTGCGGAATGTGAAGGCGCCATGGACCGGGTCGTGGATGGTCGACAGGTCGCCGTCGCGATCGATCCGGTGATCGGTGATCGCCTTGTCGTTGATGAACCACCCCGGCTCGCTGACCAGAGACCAGACCCGCTCGGCGGGTGCGTCGATCGCGATCTCGCGCTCGATTCGGTCGAATTCGACTGCCGCCGAACCGGTCACGTCGTGTGTATCCGTGTTCTCACTCATCAGTGCTCCCTCGATGCGGATTTGTTTAGTGCAACCCCATGGTTGCACTAAACACGTCACGGCGCAATGGTTCGGAGCTGACATGACCACCCACCCGCTATTCGGGGGAGAGTCTGTCCATCGATGGTGGGTGTGTGGCCGCTGACCCGTAACGGCCGGCCACCGCTAACCCCCGCCCGCGATCAATTCGCGCACAGTCGACGGAAAACAACGCACAGTCGACGAAGAACGGAGCCCGGTCAACGGAGAACGGCGCACGGTCGATGGAAAGAGGCGTCCAGTCGAGTGGGCGCCGGGGTCATTGGTCAGTCCACGAGCTCGGCGAGCCGGCGAATCGCGAACTCGTAGCCGCGGATGCCGTAACCGACGATCACCCCGGCCGCGATCGGCGACACATAGGAGTGATGCCGGAACGCTTCACGTCGGTGCACATTGCTGATGTGCACCTCCAGCACGGGAACATCGGGAATGACGAGTGCGTCGGCGAGCGCCACCGAGGTGTGTGTCCAGCCGCCGGGGTTGATGACGATGCCGCTGATCTTGCCGACCGATTCGTGGATCCAGTCGAGCATCTGGCCCTCGTGGTTGGTCTGCGCGGCGCGCACCCCGAAGCCGAGCTCGGCGGCGGTGCGCTCGGCCAGATCGACCACGTCGGCGAGGGTGTCCGAGCCGTAGACGGCGGGCTCCCGGGTGCCGAGGGTGTTCAGATTGGGACCGTTGAGCAGCAGGATCGGCAAACGGTCTGGCTTCTCGGCGTCGGACATGGCGTTCACCTTACTGGCCCTGACCTGCCGGTCGGCGCCCCCCGGCGAGCCGGTGGAGACGCGGTCGCGCCCGCACCGCCACCGGCCGGGGCGAGACGGCCCAAGGTCTACCATCTCTCTTTGTGCCAGCGCAGACCGTTCGACGAGCGAGGATCGTCGCCATCGTCACCGGACTGCTCGGGTTCTTGCTCGCGCTCGCGACACCGCTCATGCCGGTGTCGCAGCGAACGGCCGAGATCGACTGGCCCCAGAACGGGCAGATCGGTTCGGTCTCCGCCCCGCTGATCGGCTACACGCCCGTCGACCTCGACGTGTCGATCCCCTGCAGCGCGGTCGACGACCTGCCCCCCGGCGGCTCGGTGCTGCTCTCCACCACGCCCAAGCAGGCATCCAAGTCCGGTGAGCGCGGCCTGTTCATCCGCAAGACCGGCGCCTCTGACGCTCCCGCGGACCGGCAAGGCGTCGAGGTGGTGGTCCGCAACGTCTCGCTGGTGTCGGCGACGCTGCAGGACATGCGCGAGCAGGGTTGCCGCGAGATCGTCGTGCACGCCGACTCCGATGCGGTCACCGCCGAATTCGTCGGCATGACCAGCGGCACCCAGAACGAGGACGGCGAGGACGAACCGCTCGCGGGCACGACCGAGGACAAAGAAGCCTTCAAGTACTGGCCCGACCAGCGCCCCCAGGTGACCGGCCTCTTCACCGACCTGTCCGGACCCGCCGCCGACATCGCGGGGCTCGACGCCCACGTCACGATCGACTCTCGCTACAACACCGCCCCGACCATCTCGAAGTGGCTGGTCGTCATCGTCGGAGTGGCCTCGACGCTGCTCTCGCTTTCGGCACTGGCAGCGCTCGACTCCACCGACGGCCGCCGCCATCGCAGGATCTTCCCGGCCCGGTGGTGGCGGCTGAACGCGCGCGACTACGTGGTCATCGGCGCACTGATCGTGTGGCACATGATCGGGCCCAACACCTCCGACGACGGCTACCTACTGACCATGTCGAGGGTGGCGCAGGACAGCGACTACACCGCCAACTACTTCCGGTGGTACGGCGCACCCGAGGCACCCTTCGGCTGGTACTACCAGGTCTTCGGTCTGCTCAGCCACGTCTCGGTCGCCAGTCCGTGGATGCGGCTGCCTGCGCTCCTGTGCGGAATCCTGGTGTGGCTCATCGTCAGTCACGAAGTGCTTCCACGCCTCGGCCGCGCTGCGCTGACCCGGCCGATGGTCGCCTGGACGGCGGCCTTCGCCTTCCTCGCGTGCTGGTTCCCCTTCAACAACGGACTTCGTCCCGAACCGATCATCTGCCTCGGCGCGCTGCTGACCTGGTGCTCGGTCGAACGTGCCATCGCCACCGGTCGCATGCTGCCGGCCGCCGTCGCCTGTCTCATCGGCGCGTTCAGCCTCGCCGCCGGGCCGACCGGCCTGCTCGCCGTGGCCGCGCTGATCGCCGGCGCCCGCCCGATGATCATGGCGCTGATCAAGCGCGCCCGCGTCGTCGCCGAGCTGTCGTCCGCCGAGTCGAACTCCGCCGCATCGCCATCCGAGGAGCCGGCCGCCGGCGCCCGCGACGGCCGGCGCTCGCTCCGCTGGTCGTTCGTCGCGCTGATCGCGCCGATCCTGGCCGCCGGCACCTTCGTCGTCTTCGTCGTGTTCTCCAACCTGACCCTGCGGTCGTTCGCCGAGGCGTCGAGCATGAAGTCGGCGCTGGGGCCGTCGATGAGCTGGTACAACGAGATCGGCCGCTACTCGGCGCTGTTCGCCTTCTCCGCCGACGGTTCGATCGCGAGGCGTTTCGCGGTGCTGGCGATGATCCTGGGCCTGGTCGTCTCGGCCGCGGTGCTGATCCGCAAGAACCGTATTCCCGGCACCGCCATCGGCCCGACGCGCCGCATCGTCGCGATCACGTTCGCGTCGCTGGTCTTCCTCATGTTCACGCCCACCAAGTGGACCCATCATTTCGGTGTCTTCGCCGGTATCGCCGCCGCACTCGCCGCGATCGCGGCGATCGCCGCCAGTCAGCAGTCGATGCACTCGCGACGCAACCGCACCCTGTTCTGCGCACTCGTCCTCTTCATCGGCGGACTCGCGTTCACCGCCCCGAACTCCTATTACTACTACTCCGCATGGGGCATGCCGTGGGGCGTCGAACAGGTCACGATCGGCGGCGTCATGCTCGGCAGCGTGCTGCTCTACGCCGCGCTCGCGCTGCTGCTCGTCGCCCTGTGGTTCCACTTCCGTGAGCCGTTCACCGGGACCGATCCACACGTCGAGGAGTCCACTGCCGACGACACCTCGCACCAGCGCTGGTACCGGCGGCTGGGTGCCTCGATGGCGGCCGCTCCGCTGGCCTACCTCGCGTTGGCGGTCGTCGTCTTCCAGATCGTCACCGCGATCTTCGCCGGCATTCACCAGAGCTCGTCGTACTCGGTGCCCCGCTCCAACTTCGCCGCGGTCGCGGGCAACCCCTGCGGCATGGCCGACAAGGTCTGGGTGGAATCCGATCCCAACCGCGACATGCTGCGCCCGGTCGATCCCACCCTGCCGAATCCGCTCGGCGGACCGCCACCGGCACCCGGCACCTCACCGACCACGTCGGGGTTCTTCCCCAACGGCGTGCCGACGGCGCTGGAGTCGACGGCCAGCGAGGGTTCGCTCGGCGTGCTGTCGGGAGACGTCTGGCAGTCCCCCGACATCGTCAACTCCAATCCCGGCGGCACCGGCGGCGGCGAGATCGCCGAACCCGGGATCAACGGCAGCACCGCGGCGCTCCCCTTCTTCCTCGACCCGGCCGAGACCCCGGTCATGGGTAGCTACTCCAAACTCGACCAGGTCCCGGCCCGCCTCACCTCCGGCTGGTACGCACTGCCGCCGGACTGGCGGGACCGCCCGCTGCTCACGATGTCCGTGGCAGGCGAGTACGACAACCCGAACGTGATGCTCGAGTACACCGCCGAGCCCATCGGCCCCGACACCCGCGACGCCGACCTCGAGGCCGCCGGCGACACCGAGCTCATCGATCCCGGCCCGCGCCCGTCGTGGCGCAACCTCCGGTACAACACCGACGAGCTCCCGTCGGACACCACCGCGGTGCGGATCGTCGCGACCGACGACAACCTCGCCGAAGACCGGTTCATCGTGCTGACCCCGCCGCGGATCCCGCAGATGGACACCCTCCAGGACGTCGTCGGCGACACCGACCCGGTCCACATCGACTGGACGTCTGGTCTGGCATTCCCGTGCCAGCGTCCGTTCACCCACGACGTCGGCGTCGCGGAGATCCCGAAGTGGCGCATCAAGCCCGGATCCGACCTGGCAGCCGCGGTGTCCGCGTGGCAGAACAGCTTCGGCGGCGGCCCGCTCGGCTGGATCGAGGTCTCGCAGCAGGCGACGGCGCTGCCCACCTATCTGATGGCCGACATCGGACGGGACTGGGGCGCCCTCGAACGCTACGAGCCCTACGGCGACGTCGACACGCTCGCCGAGATCGAGACGGGAACGGCCACCCGCAGCGGGCTGTGGAGTCCCGCGCCGCTTCGGCACTGACGATTCGGCGGCGCCGACGACCGGTCGCCGTGGTGGTGGTCGGCCAGGCGAGCTGCTCTCCAGTCACCAGTGGTCGGCGAGTATGCGTGTGAGGGCTGCTTCGACTGGGGTCAGGGGTTGGGTGGTGAGGTGCTCCGGCGGTGCCGGTGGGTGGACGAGTTGTCGGTAGGCGAGTTCGAGGCGTCGGCCGCGGTCGCCGTGGCCGATGGCGTCGGGGCGCGCCTGGTCTGGGCGCGCCTGGTCGCCGGGCCGGGTGGTCGGTCCGTGAATCTCGTCGCGCACGGTGTTCAAATGTTCTGTGAACCGCCGGGGTATGTCGGGCCGGCGGTTGAGGCGGTCGGGGTTGGGTGGTGCGCCGGGTTCGGCGTTGAGTGTCCAGACGCATCGGCCTTCGTCGGGTCCGGACCGTGCGATGCGGGTGGTGTACTGGCCGGGCTGGTCACCGACCATGCGGTTGTGTCGTGGGCAGGCGGGGGCGAGGTCGTCGATGTCGGTGAGACCGCCTTTGGCCCAGTCCTTGTGGGCGTGATGGAGTTCGACGTGGGTGGCGGGTTGATCGCACCCGGGTGCCGAGCACACTTCGCCGTCGGGGCGGGCGAAGGAGACGAGGCGTTGTTCGCGGGTGGCCAGACGTTTGCCCCTACCGAAGTACAGCGGTACGGCGGTGGAGTTCTTGAAGATCGCCAACCACGGTTGAACGTCGGCGGCCATGGCGATGAGGTCGGGGATGGGTAGCAGGGTTCCGGTGGCGGTGGTGGCGAGGCCGGCTTCGCGGACGAGGTCGCCGAGGTCGGCTTTGATGATCAGTTGCACGGGCAGGCCGCGGTGCGATCTCCCGAGCAGTCCGTCCTCGAGGACAGCCTTCAGTAGCGCGTTGAGCGCGTCGTGGCTGATCTGAGCGGGGGTGCGGTCGTCGCGTTCGGCTGCGGCGGCCAGTTGTTCGGGGTCGGCCTCTTCGACCGAACCGGTCGGCGAATCTGGATCACCTGGGTTATTCATGCCGGGCTTGGCCCAGACGGCCAAGAGCATGGTGACGCGGGCGGCAAGTTCGGGGGTGAGGGTGCCGGTGAGTTTGGCGGTGCCGTCGGCGCGTTGGCGGTTGACCCACAGGTTGCGGCGCTGTTTGTGGTCGGTGTCGTCGGCCAGGGTGCCGTCGGGGTCGAGGTGGGCGAGCAGGCGCGCGCCGAGTTGGGTGATGTCGGCGGGGGTGTGGGCTTCGGCGATCTCGGCCATCTGTCGTTCAGCAGCGACTTTCACATCGTGGTCGGTGCCATGTGGGATCTGGTCGAGGACGTCGATGACGGCTCGGACGTGGGCGGTGCCGACCCGGCCGTCGGCCAACGCCTCGGCGAGGGTGGGGTGTTCGGGTGGCAGCGCTTCGCCGGTGTGGGTGAGGTGGGTGGCGGTCGCCTCACGCTGGTTGTTGCGGCGCATCGGGTCGGACACCCTCAGTCGGTGGGTGATGAACGCAGTGATGGAGCGGTATCCGGTGCGATGGGGTAGGTCGCGGTCGGCGATGGTGACCATCTGCCGGTCACCGGCGTAGGTGAGGCGGGCGATCGCTTTCTCGGTGTCGGCGGCGACGTCGACGAGTTCGGTATCCGAACACGCGCTCAGGTCGACGGTCTGTAGTTCACCGATCAGCCGGTGCAGTTCGGCGAGGAGTTCGGGCGCCCGCGACGTGGGCAGCGAACCGTCGATGTGCGTGGTGTCGGCCATGACGGTCACCCCCCGAGAACCGTAGCTGCGAATGTACGTTCGACTGTACACGAAAGACGGGCAGTCGGCAGCTCGAAATATGCTGTCCAACAACTCTTTTCCTCCCTAGAGCGACCACTCTCGATTGTCGGTGGTTGCTGGTACCCTCCGCCTGCGGCCAAGGATCTGAGCGGTCCTGCGGTGCGGGACCCTTCGTGGCTCGTCGCTATCGCTCCTCGCACCTCAGCCTGAATCCGTGGATGAGGTTCTGGTCGGGTGAGGTCGCGGTGTTTGAGTGTCTGATTGTGTTGTGGGCGTGTGGGATTCGCTGATCTTGTGTCAGCTTTTTCACTGGGGTTCCTGGTCGTGGGTGGGCATGTGAGGGTTGAGGGGTCAGGTGGTGTTCACCGCGGCCCACAGGGCGGTGAAGGCGTGTTGGGTTGGCCAGTGGCGGGGTAGGTGCAGGACGGGTGTTCGTGCTGGTCGGGCTAGTCGGGCGGGTATCGCGATCAGGGTGCGGCGCAGCGTCGCCCCGCGCGCGGCGCGCAGTCTGGGGGTGGCGGTGAGTGCGGCGAGGGTGCGCATCAGGTTGTGGCTGATGGCGGTCAACGCCAGCCAGGCGGCGTTGGCGCCGAACATCCCGGAGGGTAGGTGTGCCAGTGGTCCGTCGATGAGGTCGGCGAACACGGTTTCGATGATGGCGTGGCGGCGGTGGTTGATGTCGGCGGTGACGGTGTCGTCGGTGGTGTTGGTGAAAAATGCGTGGTATCGCCAGGCGGGCATCAGGGTGTCGGTGTTGGCGGGGTGGTGGGCTTTGACCCGGCGCACGATGAGTCGGGCGGTGACCGGCTGTGATGACTGGGGTTGCACGGTGTGCAGGGTTTCGGCGACTTCGGCCTCGGAGATCAGTTCGCCGGTGTCGGGGTCGGTGACCGCGCCGGGGTAGTGCACCGGGGTCCAGGCGTCGTCTCCGATCGCGGTGATGGCGCGGGTGATCGCGGTGTTGGTGCGCAGGACCAGCGAGAACGTCGCTGCGAGGCGTTGGCAGGTGCGCATCACCGCGGCGGTGCCATAAGCGGAGTCGCCGCGTACGGTGATCTCCCCGCTTGCCCCACACTGCCGTGCAGTAGTGAGGGTTTCAGCGATCATCTTCGCGGCCCCGCTACCGGAGGCGCAGCGGCCGGCGCGCAGCCAGGTGTTGGCAATCACCGGTGGATGATCGGGTGCGGACAGAGTGGTGATCAGCGGGGACAGACCTTTGCGCAGGAGTTCACGTCCAGCGATCTTGGCGTGCCCGTAGGAGGCTCCGGCCTTGTGGTAGCCGTAGACCGGGCGCAGTAGCGAGTCGATGTCGACAAACACCCGGGACCCGTCGGTGGGTAACAACCCTGCCCGCGCGCACATCGCTGGTAGTGCCCGGGTCATCACCGCGTTGAGTTGTCGGGCATGGCCGGGGGTGAACTCACGCAGGGTTTGTCCGATCGTGGCTGGGGCGTACACGTGGTCGAACAGGCGGGTGTGCCCACCACTGCGAACCATCCCGAGGTCGTCGATGCTGTCAGCACCGCAACAGAATCCGGCGATCACGGTCAACAGTTTCGCCTCGAGGTTGGCCCCGGCCGAGGCGACCTGGGTGGTGCCGAGATCGACCCGGTCGTCCAGCAGAGACGCCAACCCGGTCGACTCGGCCACCGCCATGACCGGTACCAGCCCGGCGTGCGACACCAGGTTGTCGTCGTCGAAGACAGCGGATGTGGCGGTGAACTTGTGCGATACTTTCACTGAAAGTGCCTTCTGAGCTGGAATGTTTTGTGTCTCAACACCACCAATCATTCCAGCTCAGAGGGCATTTTCGCGTTATCGACACCCCGCACCTATCCACGGATCCAGGCTCAGGGAGCAGAGGGCCACCGCCTGCGCTCCTCACCTCAAGGGAGCAGAGGGCCACCGCCTGCGTTCCTCAGCCCAGGGAGCAGAGGGCCACCGCCTGCGCTCCTCGCACCTCAGGGAGCAGAGGGGGCCACCGCCTGCGCTCCTCGCACCTCAGGGAGCAGGAGCACCGCCTGCGCTCCTCAGCTCAGGGAGCAGTGGTACCGACGGTCACGCACCTTGTCGAGCAGGGCTGCGGGGTGGGCCCTAGGTGGCCCGGGGCACGTCGCTTACGATGAGGCACCGTGCCTGTGACAGCCCCGACCTCGCCAGAGGATCCCGCAGAAACGTCGTCGTCGGGGCCATCGACCAGGATCTCCGCGGGCACCGCCCGGTGGATCGCGACAGTGGCCGGGATCGCGGGCATCGTGTTGTGCGCCCTCACCCCACTACTCCCGGTCAAGGCCGTCGACGCCGGTTTCGCGTGGCCGGCCGGACAGGACCTGGGCGCCGAGAGTTCGTCGGTGATGGCGCCACTCATCGCGCAGACCCCGCAGACCCTCGAGGCCCGCATCCCGTGCGCGACGCTGGCGTCCGCGGACGACGGCGTGGTCCTCGCGACGATGCCGACCAACGCGCCGAAGTCGAAGTCGTCGTCGTTGTGGGTCACCGCCACCGACGCCGCGATCACCGTGACCTTCCGGAACAGCCTCGCCGCCACCGCCGCACGCGCCGACCTGGACCGATGCCGGGAATTGCGCATCTTCTCCGCACCCACCGGTCCGGGCGCCCAGTTCGTCGGGCTCGGCGAGTCGACGACACTGCCGCCCGACCGCCGTCCGCAGGTCGACGGCATCTTCAGCAACCTGAGCCCCGAGCAGGCACGCGCCGCCGCTGCCGACGGCCTGCGCGTGCAGGTGGACATCGACAATCGATACGAGTCGTCCCCGTCGATCCTCAAGATCGTGGTGACGGTGCTCGCTGTGCTGTCGGTTCTCGTCGCCGTCGTCGCACTGGGACTGCTCGACCGCATCGGCGGGTACCACCGGCGGATCGGCGCACGGACCCGGTCCTGGTGGCATTCGCTGAAACCCCGGGCCACCGACCTGATCGTGACCGCGATCCTCCTGGTCTGGAGCGTCCTCGGGGCCGGCTCGCCCGACGACGGTTACATCCTCAACATGGGCCGGACCGCCGACGGCTTCGGCTACCTCGCCAACTACTACCGCTTCTACGGCATCCCCGAGGCGCCCTTCGACTGGTACTACAGCTTCCTCGCGGTGTGGTCGTCGGTCTCGCCGTCGGTGCTGTGGATGCACATCCCGCAACTCGTCGCCGGGCTCGTGTCGTGGTTCGTCCTCAGCCGCGTGCTCCTGCCGCGCCTGGGTCCGGCGGTACGGCGGAGTTCATGGGCGATCTGGGCGGCCGCCATGACGTTCACCGCGTTCTGGTTGCCGTTCTGCAGCGGGTTGCGCAGTGAGGGGATCATCGTCCTGGGTTCGCTGCTCACCTGGTGGGCCGCCGAACACGCCATCGCGACCCGACGACTCCTTCCGGCAGCACTCGCCGCGCTCGTCGCGGGTTTCACCCTCGCTCTGGCCCCGCACGGCGTCGTCGGTGTGGCCATCCTGCTGGTGGCGGCCCGCTCGCTGCTGCACATCCTCATCGATCGGCGAAAGCGACTCGACGGCTCCGTCTGGACGACGACGCTGACCCTCGTCGCGCCGATCGCGGCGGCCGGGATGCTCGTCCTGATCGTGGTGTTCCGGGATCAGACCCTGGCGACCGTCCTCGAGGCGATCAAATTGCGCTACTCGGTCGGGCCGGTCATCTCCTGGCACCAGGAGTTCCTGAGGTACTACTTCATCTCCGTCGTGACCGACGACGGCGCGCTCACCCGTCGGGTGCCGCTGCTGCTCCTGCTCGCCGGCCTGTTCGTGACGGTCGCGGTCATGCTGCGCCGCACGAGAATTCGCGGAGTCGATCCGGGACCGGCATGGCGCCTCATCGGTGCCGTCGGCGTCACCCTGCTGCTGTTCGCGTTCACGCCCACCAAATGGACCATCCAGTTCGGCGTGCTCGCCGGGCTGGCGTCGGCGGTCGCGGCGGTGGCCACCGTGGCCGTGGCCCAGTCGGCAGCCCGGTCCGCACGGAACCTGACTGTGTTCGTCTCCGGGTTGCTGTTTGCGATGGCGGCGGCGATGGCGGGTTACAACTCGTGGCCGTTCCTCTACGAATACGGCATCTCCTGGTTCGACCGGGCGCCGGTCATCGCCGGTTTCCAGGCGTCGACCCTGTTCCTGATCCTCGCCGTGATCGCGGCCGGGGTCGCGGTGTGGCAGCACCTGCGGTTGGACTACGTCACCAATCGCGGTCTCGCCCACGCCGACACCGGCCCCGGCGAGACCCGGGCGGATCGTCGGCGACTCTTCCTCGCCTCCTCACCACTGGCGGTGATCGCCGGCCTGCTCGTGATCGTCGAGTTGCTGCTGTTCGCCAAGGCCGCGGTGACCCGGTATCCGGCGTCGACCGCCCTGGCCGAGAACCTGAACACCCTGCGCGGCGACAGCTGTGGGCTCGCCGACGACGTCCTCGTCGAACTCGATCCCAACGTCGGCATGCTGACCCCGGCGGCGGGCGCGAACGCGACGCAGGCACTTCGCGGCGAGAACCCGGTGGGCTTCTCGCCCAACGGGATCCCCGACGACCTCCAGCCCGAGCCGGGGAGCCAGCGCCCCGGGCAGATGAACGTGTCGGCGAGCATGGCCCGCCCGTTCGCGATCACCGGCGGCCTGGGCGCCGGGACGACCGGCGGACGCGGACCGGAAACCGTGAACGGTTCCACCGCCAAACTGCCCTACGGGCTCGACCCCGCCACCACACCGGTCCTGGGCAGCTACGGATATCCGGGCGAGGCCCGCCTCACGACCGGGTGGTACGACCTGCCCGCCGACCGCGCGGCGTCGCCGCTGCTGGTGTTCAGCACCGCGGGCGCCGTCTCGACCGTCGACACCTTCGGCGTCCGGAACTTCGGGCAGAAGATGGTGGTGCAGTTCGGCCGCCCGGGCGCGGACGGGACCTTCGAACAGGTCGGCCCCGACATCCTGCCCATCGATCCCGGACCCGTGATCCTCAACATGCCCTGGCGCAACATGCGCGTGCCGATGTCGGCGGCCCCACCGCGAGCCACCGTGATGCGATTGTCCCTGCAGGACAACAACCTCGGCGAGAAGCAGTTCATCGGGATCACCCCGCCGCGCGCACCACGGTTGCAGACGCTGCAGGAGGTCGTCGGATCGACGGCACCCACGCTCATCGACTTCGGGGTGGCCTCGCACTTCCCGTGCCAGCGGCCGATGGGCGTCTCCCACGGCGTCGCCCAGGTGCCGCAGTGGCGCATCCTGGGCGACTATCCGCTGACCAACTCCCAGTCCAAGACCTGGCAGGCCGGCGTCGACGGCGGGCTGCTGGGCATCTCCGAGGCCACCACCTCCGCGGCAGCGGTCTCGACGTACCTGCAGGACGACTGGGTGCGCGACTGGGGCGCACTGGAGAAGCTGACACCGCTCGTGTCCGACGCATCCGACGCGCGGATCGACACGGCACAGACGACGCAATGGGGCTGGTCGCGCACCGGCTCGATCAGGGTGGAGCCCCAATCCGATGAGTGAGTCCCGTTTCTCCCGTCTGGCGACGGTCAACCCGAAGATCACGGTCAACCCGAAGATCGTCGCGACCGTCACCGGTCTGCTCGGCTTCCTGCTCGCGGTGCTCACTCCCCTGTTGCCGGTCAATCAGTCGACCGCGGAACTGAAGTGGCCGCAGGGCGGCGAGGTCTCGAACGTCGCGGCGCCGCTGGTGTCCTTCGTGCCGATCGACATGGACATGTCGGTGCCGTGCTCACTTGCCACCCGGCTGCCCGAGCAGGGCGGAGTTCTGCTGTCGACGATCCCCGAGGGCGGCCAGGACGCCGGCGCCCGCGGATTGTTCGTCCGCGCGAGCGCCGATGCGCTGACGCTCACCGATCGCAACGTCGCGCTGCTGAACACCGATCGCGCCGCCGCACAGTCGAATCCGAACTGCCGCATCGTCATGCGCGCCGACGGCGAAGGCGTGAGCGGGCGATTCGAGGGACTGCCGGAACCGGCCGCGGACTCGGGCGCCTCACATGGCTTCACACTGGCCGACCACGAGATGCGTCCCCAGATCGTCGGCATCTACAGCGATCTGCCCGCCGACGCACCGCGCGACGGGTTGTCGCTGCGCGCCACCATCGACACGCGCTACGTCAGCACCCCCACCCCGCTGAAGCTCACCGCGATCGTGCTCGGCATCCTCATGACGATCGTCTCGCTGATCGCCCTCGGGGTTCTGGATCGGCGGGATGGCCGCAGCCACAAGCGTTTCCTGCCGTCGGGATGGTTCACCATCCGGCCACCCGATGTCGCGGTGTTCGCGATTCTCGCCTTCTGGTGGTTCGCGGGCGCCAACACCTCCGACGACGGTTACAACTTCATCGTCGGCCGGATCGCCGGAGACGCCGGCTACGCCGACAACTACTTCCGCTACTTCGGTGTGCCGCAGGATCCGTTCGGCTGGCATTTCCAGGTGATCTCGGCCATGACGGATGTGAGTGTCGCGGCACCGTTCATGCGCCTGCCCGCGTTCCTTCTCGGTCTGCTCGGCTGGTGGTTGATCAGCCGAGAGGTGATCCCTCGTCTGGGCCGCGCGGTCCGGCACAGCACCCCCGCCGTCTGGTCGGCGGCGTTCGTCTTCCTCGCGATCTGGTTGCCGTTCAACAACGGCTTGCGGCCCGAGCCGGCCGAGGCCGTCGGCGCACTGCTCACCTGGTGCTGTGTGGAACGCGCGATCGCGACCCGTCGACTGCTCCCCTACGCCGTGGCGGTGGTCACCGCCGCCTTCACGCTCGCCCTCGCCCCCGGCGGGCTCATGGCGGTCGCCGCGCTGCTCGCCGGAATCCGACCGATCGTCAAGACACTGGTGTCACGTCGCTCCCGCGACGGGCTGCTGCCGATGCTCGCGCCCATCCTGGCGGCCGGCACGGCCGTGCTGTTCCAGATCTTCGCCGATCAGCCGCTCGCACCGCTGATCGCGGGCAACAAGGTCGCCTCCGACGTGGGTCCGACGCTGGAGTGGTGGCAGGAACCGATCCGTTACTACTACCTGATCCTGCCGACCGCCGACGGCACGCTCGCACGACGTTTCGGCGTGCTGGCGATGATCCTGTGCCTCTTCGTCGTACTGCTCCGCCTCCTTCGGCGTGAGCATCCGAACGGTGTCGCGCGCGCGCCGATCTGGCGTCTGGTCGCGGTGACCCTCGGCACCATGTTCTTCATCGCCTTCACGCCGACCAAGTGGACCCACCACTTCGGTGTGTACGCGGGCATCGCCGCGGGTCTCGCCGCCGCAGCGGGCGCGATGATGGCGCCGGCGGTGCTGCGATCACGACGCAATCGCAGCTTCTTCGCGGCCGCGGTGCTCGCGATCACGGGCATCTCTTTCGCCGGCACCAACGGCTGGTGGTTCGTCGGCAGTTACGGGGTCCCGTGGTGGGATCGCCCACCGACGGTGGGCGGCCTCAACATAGCCTGGTTCATCCTGGTCGCCGCGGTCGCCACCGCACTGGCGGGCCTGTGGTTCCACTTCCGCGACGACTTCGTCGACGAGACGACCCGTACGCGGGGTAGCGACAAGTGGTATTCGAAACTCAAGTTCTCACCGCTACCGGTCATCGCCGGGCTGATGGTGCTGTTCATGGTCGCCTCCTTCGCGAAAGGCGCCTACGAGCAACGTGATTCGTGGTCGTGGATGAAGTCCAACGCTCGTGCGCTCACCGGCGACCCGTGCGGCCTGGCGAACGACGTCCTCGTGGAGGCCGACCCCACCGCCGGGCTCCTGCGGCCCGCGGCCGTGGACGGCCGTCCGGCCCCTGACATCGCTGCCGCACTGGCAGGTCCGGACGCCTCCGGCTTCACCCCCAACGGCGTACCCGACCGGTTGTCGGTCGATGCGACCGAGAGCACCGAGTCGTCGAGTACCTCCGGTTCGCAGAACAGCGCCCAAACCGGTGCGGGCTCGGACGAATCCGGCGACAGCTCGTCCGCACAGGGCGGTACCGAAGGCGGCCAGGGCGTCCGGGGCGTCAACGGGTCGACCGTGCGTCTGCCGTTCGGACTGAACCCTGCCGAGACGCCGGTACTCGGCAGCTACGGCTCGCCGTCGGGCACCGGATCGTTGACCTCGGACTGGTACCAGTTGCCCGAACGCTCCGACGACGCCCCGCTGCTGACGATGGCGGTCGCCGGCTCGGTCGAAGCGGTCGACGGGATCGGGGTGATCCACGCCGGGCAGAAGGTCACGATGCAGTTCGGCCGCGTGGAGGCCGACGGCCGGGTGAGCACCCTGGGCCGGATGTTCCCGATCGACATCGGCGAGACCCCGACGTGGCGCAACCTGCGGTTCCCGCTCGCCGACTCGCCACCCCGGGCGACCGTCGTCCGGGTCGAGGTCGCCGACACCGCGGCCGCACCGTCGGAGTGGGTGGCGGTGACACCGCCGCGGGTCAGCGCGCTGGCGACGCTCAACGACGTCGTGGGTCAGACCGACCCGGTCTTCATCGACTGGCTGCCCGGCATGGTCTTCCCATGTCAGCAGCCGATGAAGGTGCGCAACGGCGTCCTCGAGGTACCTCAGTGGCGGATCATGCCCGACGCCGAGGCCACCCGGAAGAACAGCCAGACCTGGATGTCGGGAACCGCGGGCGGCCCGCTCGGGATCACCGAGGCGATGCTGCGACCGACCCTGCTACCGACGTACCTGCGCAACAACTGGGGTCGCGACTGGGGCGGTCTGCAGAAGTTCGCCGAGATCATCCCGGCGCCGGCCGCGGAACTCGACCTCGGCACCGCTCGGCGCTCCGGGCTGTACGACCCCGCGCCGATGCGTTCCAGCGGCTACTGACCGATCGTCGAGCACCGCGTCGACCTGGGGTTTCTGCTTCCCCCAGGTCGACGCGGCAAACACGTGGACACGCTTCGTTATCTCACTGTGATGTGCCGTCTCGGTTCCGTCACTCATGGCCGTGAGCCCTCGTCACATGTCCGATCCCAGCCTAATTTCGAGTCATGCCTTCATTCACCGCACCTGGACTCAGCAACGAAGCCGCCAACGAGGTCGTGGGCATCCTGCAGGAGCGCCTCAGCGCGTTGAACGACCTGCACCTCACCCTCAAGCACATCCACTGGAACGTGGTCGGCGCGAACTTCATCGGCGTGCACGAGATGATCGACCCGCAGGTCGAACTCGTCCGCGGATACGCCGACACCATCGCCGAGCGGATCGCGACCCTCGGCGCGTCGCCCAAGGGCACCGCCAAGGCCATCGAAGCCGACCGGTCATGGAGCGACTACTCCATCGGCCGCGACACCGCGCAGGCCCACCTCGGCGCCCTCGACCTCGTCTATGACGGGTTCATCACCTCGCATCGCGACGGCATCGCCAAGATCGGTGACATCGACCCGATCACCGAGGACATCCTCATCGGACAGACGGCCGAACTCGAGAAGTTCCAGTGGTTCGTCCGCGCACACCTGGAGAGCTACACCGGCGAGCTCACGCACGCCGGCGCCAGCGGCGAGAAGGAAGCGGCCGACGCCGCCCGCTGAGCTCGCCCACAAGACCGAGTAGCGGGTCACCACACCCCCGGACCCGCCCCCGGAGCCGCGGTCGCGACCTCCCGCCCCGTTAGTCGCGACCGCGGTAACACCCTTTTCTGTACCGACAAGCACGAACAGGCACTGACACAGCACGAGGACTCACAGCCGAATACGTTGCGCCGCTTGGAACCACGGGTACCAAGGGCCGCTTCATCATGTTCGTGGACCGACGGTTTGTTACGCTGGCCACAGGCTTTTGCCGCGAACAGGATGTGAAGCAATCCGCGTCCACCAGATCGATCGGGGCGCTTCTCGCTCTGACGGGGAGGCACGTGTGTCCGAAACGCGATCATTCACCCTGTTCGATGATCTGGAGCTCCACATGCAGTTCGCGCCGGTCTGCCGGCTGTCCGACGGCGCCCTCGCCGCCGTCGAACTGCAGCTCCGGGGTCCGGCCGGGACCCGCCTCGCCACAGCCGCCGCCCTCAAACGCGCCGCCCGCCTGGTCGAAGAACATCCCGTCCTCGACGAGCGCAAGCGCAAGATGGCCGCCTCCCAGCGCGCGCAGTCGCTGGCCAAGATCCTGCCTCTGCTGGTGTCCCTCGATCTCGACCTCATCGACAATCTCGACGACGACACCGCGCGCAGCCTCGAACGCCACGTCATGGTCATCCTGCCCGACGCCGTCGAGCGCAGCCCGCAACGCACACTCGCCCGCGTCGCCCGCGCCCGGGCGGCCGGCAAGATCATCTGCGTCGACGGTCTCGTCCGCAGCGAGCACGCGGCCACGCTGCTCTCCCTCGTCGAACCCGACATCATCGTCACCGGCGCCGAGTTGCTCACGTCGCGGACCAGCTCCGACGCCGCCCACCTCGCGCACGCGCTCGCCGCGCACACCGAACGCAGCCATGCCGTCGTCATCGCCGAGGGCGTCGACGACGAGGCCAGCCGGATCACGGCGCAGACCATGGGCGCCGTTTTCGGAATCGGCGACCTCTATCCGGCCGTGACCGATCCTGCCGTGCTCGCCAGCCGTACCGTCGTGCCGCTGCCCGACATGCCGGTCTGGACCACGCCCGGCCCGGAGAAGTCGACTCCGTATCGCATCGCGTCGACCTCCATCTCGCCGCGCATGGGCAACAAGCGCCTGCTCATCGAGATGAGCAAGGCGCTGGAGGAACAGGCGGCCATCGGCGGTGCCGCGATCGTCCTCGGCACGTTCCAGTTCGCCGAACACTTCACCTCGCGTACCGCGAAGCGGTGGCGGGAGATGTCGGAGAAGACCGGCCTGGCCGGGGTCTACGGTGTCGGACTTCCCGACATCCGGGACGGGAACGTGCACCGCGCGCCCCTCGACGCCGACGACGACCTCATCAACGAGTGGAACGTCGCCGTCCTCGGACCGCATTTCGCCGCCCTGCTGTCGGCGCGCGACCAGCACGACGCCGGTCCCGATCTCGAGCGCACCTTCGAATTCGTGCAGACCTACGACCGCATGACCGTCACCCAGGCAGTGCACTCGATCCTCATGCGGTTCTCCTGATCCGGATCGCGCGCAGCGACTCGTAGCGTCAATGCGCACATAGCGCGCATTGACGCTACGAGATCCGGTCAGGGGATTTGGGTTTGTCACAGCATGGCTGACTACGATGCGCCTGTGCCGAAGTCGCCTGAAGTGTCCGCTGGCAGCGCCGACACCACCGCCGAAACCGCTGCGCAGCGCACGTCCGGCGAACCCCGATCCCGCACCGTCGCCCTCGTGGCCGCGGTCGCCGGTGTCGTCGCCGTCGTCGCCGGGGTCCTGACGCCCTTCCTCCCGGTCAGCACGTCCACGGCGTCGATCACGTGGCCGCAGCAGACGGGCGAGTCGGCGTCGGTCACCGCTCCGCTGGTCGCGCAGACCGCTCGCGACCTCGCGATCTCGATCCCCTGCCGCGTGCTGGCGACGACCCCCGATGACGCGTCCACCGTCGTGTTGTCGACGATGCCCGCGGCCGCGACCACAGCACGCGACGACGGATTGTTCGTCGTCGCCGGCGCCGACGGCGTCACCGTGTCCAACCGCAACAAGACACTTGCGTCGGCACCGCGAGACGCCCTCGCCGGCTGCGCCGAGCTCCGCATCCTCGCCGACGCCACGACGACCGGCGCGCAGTTCGTCGGCCTCCCCCGGGGCCGGCCACCGCGGGCGGCGGCGATGTCGGCCTCGCCGGGCCGTCGGCGAATCCGCAGATCGCCGGCGTTTTCACCGACCTCACCGCCGAACAGGTCCGGTCCGCCCCGGGATTCGACGTCCGCATCGAGATCGACGACCGGTTCGACTCGTCGCCGTCGATCCTGAAGTGGGTGGTGATGGTCGTCGGCGTCGGAGCGGCGGTCGTCGCACTCGTGGCCGTGGGACGTCTCGACCGCATCCACGGTTTCCACCGCCGCGTCGGTCGCCGTCTCCGGTGGCGCGCCGTGCTCCGGCCCGGGCCCACCGACATCGGTGTGACGCTGACGCTCGTGATCTGGCACTTCCTCGGCGCGGGATCACCCGATGACGGCTACATCCTCAACATGGGTCGCAACGCCGCCGACGCCGGATACCTCGCGAACTACTACCGCTTCTACGGCATTCCCGAAGCGCCGTTCGACTGGTATTACAGCTTCCTCGCCTACTGGTCGACCATCTCGACGACCGGCCTGTGGATGCGGTTGCCGTCGCTGTTGGCGGGCTTGGCCGCCTGGTTCATCCTGAGCCGGGTCCTGCTGCCCCGCCTGGGCGGCGCCGTCCGCCGGTCCCGGTGGGCGATGCTCACCGGGGCCGCGGTGTTCCTCGCGTTCTGGCTGCCGATGTGTTCGGGCCTGCGCACCGAGGGCATCATCGTGCTCGGCACCCTCGCGACGTGGTGGGCGGTAGAGGTCACGGTCTCCACCCGGCGGATGCTGCCGGCAGTCATCGCGGCGTTCACCGCCGCGATGACCCTCGCCCTGGCCCCGCACGGTCTCGTCGCGCTCGCACTTCTCATCGCGAGTGCCCGGCCCATGCTCCGCATCCTGGTCCGACGCCGCGCCGAAGACGGTCTCCTGCCCCTGCTGGCCCCACTACTGGCCGGGGTCGCAGTGGTCGTCATCCTCGTCTTCCGGGACCAGACCCTCGCGACCGTCTTCGAAGCACTGCGGATTCGCTACTCGGTCGGTCCGACGCTGGCCTGGTACCAGGAACTGCTCCGCTACTACTTCCTCGCGGTGAACACGACCGACGGCGCACTGGCCCGGCGCGTCCCGGTCCTGCTGTTCGCCGTCTCCATGTTCGTGGTTCTGGCGATCATGCTGCGGCGCAAGCGGATCGACGGGATCGATCCGGGCGCGGTGTGGCGGGCGCTGGGTGCCTCCCTGCTCACGATCCTGTTCTTGTCGTTCACCCCGACCAAATGGACCATCCAGTTCGGCGTCCTCGCCGGACTCGGTGCGGCGCTCGCCGCTGTCGCCTGCGTGGCGATCGGTCAGGCGGCACGCCGCACGCTGCGCAACCTGTCCGTCCTGGTCGCCGGGCTCCTGGTGGCCTGCGCGGCGGCCGCGGCGGGAAAGAACGCGTGGCCGTGGCCCGCCGACTTCGGGATCGCCTGGTTCGACAAGGCACCGGTCGTCGCGGGCATCCAGGTCTCGACCGTGCTGCTCGCCCTGGCGGTGCTGGCGCTGTTGTTCGCGACCTGGCAGCACCTCCGGATGGACTTCGTCGACGAGACCGGGCTCGCCCATGATCGCGGGGCGGCACCGGCCGGTTGGCGCATCGGTGTCGCATCCGCGCCGATCGCGGTGATCGCCGTCCTCATCGTCGTGAGTGAGCTCGCGGTGTTCGCCAAGGCCGCGGCGACCCGCGCGGACACCTTCACCATGCTGTCCGCGAACCTGGACTCGGCACGCGGAAACACTTGTGCGATGGCTGATTCCGTCCTCGTCGAACCCGATCCGAATCAGGGCATGCTGGCACCCGCGGGCGGTGGCACGGCGTCGTCGACCCTGCAGGGGCAGTCCGAGGGCTTCCGTCCCGACGGGGTGAAGCCGGATCTTACGCCGCAGGCCGGGGCCCAGAAGCCCGGCGCGATGAACACCTCGGCGGACCTGTCGAAGACCTTCATCGTCTACGGCAGCAATCCGGGCACCACCGGCGGAGTGGGTCCTCGTGGGGTCAACGGCAGTACCGCCGCACTCCCCTTCGGCCTCGATCCGGCAACCACCCCGGTGCTGGGAAGCCACGAAACCACCAGCGGCCAGGCCACTCTGACCACCGGCTGGTACCGGTTGCCCGCGCGCGACTCCTCACCGCTGATCGTCATCACCGCCGCCGGCGCGGTCTTCACACTCGACCGGGACGGTGTCCCGAACTTCGGGCAGTCGCTGGAGGTGCAGTTCGGCAGGCCGAATGTCGCCGATGGGAGGTTCGAGGAGGTCGGTGCTCCCGCGATCCCGATCGACCCCGAGCGGACGAACCGTCCGTGGCGGAACCTGCGTGTCCCGATGGACCGCGTGCCCGCTGATGCGTCCGTGATGCGGATCGTCGCCCGGGACAACAACCTCGATCCAGATCAGTGGCTCGCCGTCACACCTCCTCGTGCGCCCGTCCTGCGGACCCTGCAGGACGTCGTCGGCTCCACCGATCCCGTGCTCATCGACTTCGCCGCCGGCGCGGTGTTCCCGTGCCAGCGACCGATGACCGCCCGCCACGGCGTCTTCGACCTCCCGCAGTGGCGGATCCTGCCCGAGTCGTGGATTGCCAACTCACAGTCCAAGACCTGGATGGCCGCCGAGGACGGCGGGTTGCTCGCACCGGTCGAGGCACTGACGCGACCGGCGACCCTCGCCACCTACCTCGACAACGACTGGTATCGCGAGTGGGGCAACCTGCAGCGCCTGACTCCGCTGGCACCGCAGGCACGACCCGCGGACGTGCAGACGGGAACGGCGACCACGTGGGGATGGTCCCGACCGGGGCCGATCAGGGTGGTGCCCGAAGATGACTGACCGCAGCGACCCGCACGCCGGCCCGGCGAACCCCGACACCGGAGAAGAACGAGCAGACGTGGCGACCACCGAGACTTCCTCCGCCGAGAATCCCTCCGCGACCGCATCCTCCGGGGATGACCACCGGGACGGCTTCGCGGAACGCCACGCCGGCACCGCGCGTGTCGTCGCGATGGCCGCGGGAGTCGTCGGCATCCTCCTCGCGCTGCTCAGCCCGTTCCTTCCGGTCGACTACACCAAGGCCGAACTGACCTGGCCGCAGCAGGGTTCGGTGGGCAACGTGGCGGCCCCGAACGTGTCGTTCGTCCCGGTCTCCATGGACGTCGCGGTACCGTGCGCACTCGGCGCATCGTTGCCCGCGTCGGGCGGAGTGTTGCTGTCGACGGTGCCCGAAGGCGGCGCCGAGGCGGGCAAGGTCGGCCTCTTCGTCCGGGCCACCGCCGACTCGCTCCAGGTGGTGCAGCGAAATGTCGTTCTGCTCAACACCTCTCGTATAGCCGCGCAGAGCGCACCCGACTGTCGCATCGTCGTCGCAGCCGACACGAACGGTACCCGGGGTTCGATCGAAGGACTGCCGGATGCTGCTTCGGAGACGGGTGCGGTCCGCTCCTTCGATCTGCGGGATCCCAACGCCCGCCCGCAGATCATCGGCGTGTACTCGGGCCTGCCGGCCGATGTCAGCACCGAGGGCCTGTCGTTCCGGTCCACCATCGACACCCGATTCGTCTCCACGCCCACGACGCTGAAGTTCTGGCTGCTGGTGATCGGGATCGCGTCGACGATCCTCTCCCTCGCCGCACTGGCCGTCCTCGACGCCCGGGACGCGCGCGGACATCACAAGCTCTTCCCGGCAGGCTGGTGGCGGGTGCGCCCGGTCGACGGTGTCGTCGCCCTCGTACTGCTGATCTGGTTGTTCGTAGGCGGCAACACGGCTGACGACGGTTACCAGGTGACCGTCGGCCGGATCGCGAGCGAGGCCGGTTATCTCGACAACTACTATCGCTACTTCGGTGTCCCGCAGGACCCGTTCGGCTGGCATTACCACTACCTGTCGGCGTGGATGGAGGTCAGCACCGCGACACCGTGGCTGCGCCTGCTGCCGTTCCTGTTCGCGATGGCGTCGTGGTGGCTGATCAGCCGCGCCGCGATTCCCCGACTCGGACGTGCGGTCCGTGAGTCGACCCCGGCGATCTGGGCTGCGGCACTGGTCTTCCTGGCGGTGTGGATGCCGTACAACAACGGTCTGCGCGTGGAGCCGCTGATCGCGCTGGGCACGCTCTTCACCTGGGTGTGTGTCGAGCGCGCGATCGCGACCGGGCGCTTCTTCCCGCTCACGATCGGGATCATCGCGGCGGCGTTCACCCTCACCATCCATCCGACCGGCGTGATCGCATCGGTGGCGCTGATCGCCGGGATTCGGCCGTTGCTCAAGCGTTTCTCGCTGCGCCGCAAGCGGGATGGATTCTGGCCGCTGGCCGTGCCGATCCTCGCCGCCGGTCTCGCGGTGATGTTCGAGATCTTCGCCGACCAGCCGCTCGCGGCGATCCTGGAAGCGGTCTCGGTCAACGGGCAGGTCGGCCCCACCAACAAATGGTGGGAGGAGCCGATGCGCTACTACATGCTGATGAACCCCACCGCCGACGGCGGGATCGCCCGTCGCTTCGGGATTCTGATCGTGTTCACCAGCTTCATCCTGGTCGTGGTGATGCTGCTCAACCGGCGCCGGCTGCCCGGAATCGCAACCGGCCCCACGTGGCGTCTGGTCGCCATGGTCGCCGGTTCGGCGGTACTCATGGCGTTCCTGCCGACGAAATGGACCCACCAGCTGGGCGTCTATGCCGCGATCGGCGGCGTGCTCGCCGCGGTGGCGACCGCGTGCGCGGATCGCACCATCATGCGCCGTCGGCGCAATCGCACACTGTTCGCCGCGGCCTGCGCGTATGTCCTCGCGCTCGCGTTCTCCGGACGCAACCAGTGGTGGTACGTCGGCAGCTACGGAATTCCTTGGCGCGACGCGGTTCCCGATGTCCGTGGGATCCCGCTGTGGACCGGCATCCTGGCGGTCGCGGTGGCCCTCACCGTCCTCGGCCTGTGGCAGCACTTCCGCGACGACTACGTCGACGAGGTGGCCAGGGCCGGACGGCCGCGGTCGGTGTTCACGCGGTTGCGCAGCCCGTCGATCATCGTCGTGTCGACCATCATGATGCTGTTCACCCTCGTCTCGTTCGCCAAGGCGGACTGGACGCAACGCAATTCGTGGTCGTGGCTGAGTTCCAATGTCAGTGCTCTGCAGGGACGACCCTGCGCTCTGGCCGACGCCGTGCTGGTCGAGGACGATCCGAACGCCGGCCTGCTGGCGCCCGCCCGGGTCGCCGGGCAGAACAATCCCTCCCCGGGCGCGGCTCTCGCCGGCACCGGAATGGAGGGTTTCGACCCCGACGGGGTGGCGTCGGACCTGTCCGAGGAGACCGAGGAGGAAGCCGAGGGTTCCTCCTCGGGGACCTCGACGGCCGAGGTCGATCGCACGCAGACCGATCCGACCGACGACGGCAGCAGCGCCGAGGCCGAGACGACGACCGGTTCCAGCGACACCAGCGGCGGGCGGACCGCGCAGGCAGGGGTCAACGGGTCGACGGTGAAGTTGCCGTTCGGTCTGTCGCCGAGTGAGACACCGGTCCTCGGTACGTACAACTCCCCCAATGGCACCGGACGACTCACGTCCGACTGGTATCAGCTGCCGCAGAACAGGTCCGACGAGCGCCCGCTCGTCACCATGTCGGTGGCCGGGCAGGTCGAGTACATCGACGATCTCGCGGTCACCCGGCCCGGACAGCGCGTGCGGTTGCAGTTCGGGCGGGTGGCGCCCGACGGCACGGTGGCGCCCGCCGGACAGATGGTGCCACTCGACATCGGTGGTGCACCCGAATGGCGCAACCTGCGCTTCCCGATGGACCAGGCACCCCGCGGAGCGACCGTGGTCCGTGTCCTCGCCGAGGACACCTCGACCCTGCGCGACCAGTGGCTGGCCGTCACACCCCCGCGCGTGTCGTCGATGGTGACGCTCGATTCGCTGGTGGGCAGCGAGGATCCGGTGCTCATCGACTGGGAGACCGCGCTGGCGTTTCCCTGCCAACGGCCCGCCCAGGTCAAGTACGGGGTCCTGGAGACACCGCAGTGGCGTATCTCGCCGGACCGGGAAGGCGAACGGGTCAACTCGCAGCGTTGGATGGCCGGCGACTCCGGCGGTCCGCTGGGCATCGTCGAGAACGAACTGCGCCCCCGCGTCTACCCGTCGTACCTGCGCAACGACTGGGCGAAGGACTGGGGCATGCTCCAGAGCCTGACCCCGATCCTCCCGCAGACCGACGCCGAGCTCACCATCACCACCGACACCCACAACGGGCTCTGGACACCGGGACCCATGCGGGCGGTGAAGAACTGAGCTGCTGTGCGTCCCGCTCCCTGAGGAGCGAGCCTGCGAGCGTCACCCCGGCCTCCCTGAGGAGCGAGCCTGCGAGCGTCACCCCCGCTCCCTGAGGAGCGAGCCTGCGAGCGTCACCCCCGCTCCCTGAGGAGCGAGCCTGCGAGCGTCACGAAGGGTTTCGCAACCTGTCTCGCCGACCCTTCGAGGCTCGTCGTTTGCGCTCCTCGCACCTCAGGGAGCGGTAGAAGGCTCGTCGCTTGCGCTCCTCGCACCTCAGTATCTGCGGCCTGGCGGCCGTCGTGGACTCCGAAAGAACCTTAGTGAGCGTCCGAATTCTCTGCTCCCTGAGGTGCGAGCGAAGCGAGCCACGAAGGGCATCGCAACGTGCCTCACCAGGCACTTCGAGGCTCGTCGCTGATATGTAGTGCTGCTTTGTCAAGTTCCATGGCGAGTTGGCCTCCTTGCTAGGGGGCTGTAGTGGGGGTTGGCCACCTGTCAACGGCCAGTTTGATGTCCCCGCTGGTGGCCAGGTAAAAGTCCCCACCCTGTGCGGGATGTTCTAGGTGGGTGGCACCTCCGTTCGGTGTGTCATGCGGTAGGAGTCGCCGTCGGTGATGACGATGGTGGCGTGGTGTAGGAGCCGGTCGAGGATGCTGGCGGCGGTGGTGTGTTCGGGCAGGAATCGTCCCCATTGTTCGAAGGGCCAGTGGCTGGCGATCGCGAGAGATCGGCGTTCGTAGGCGCCGGCGACGAGCCGGAACAGTAGTTGGGTGCCGGTGTCGTCGAGTGGTGCGAATCCGATCTCGTCGAGGATGAGCAGATCTTGGCGTAGCAGGGTGTCGATGGTTCTGCCGACGGTGTTGTCGGCCAGTGGTCAAGTCCCAAGTAGTGGTGTAACTCGTTTCTGATCCTTCGTCGGGCTTTCAGGCAGGCAGTTCGATCAGCGGGTCGGTAGTGGCCTCCGTTGTTGTGGTGGTGTCGGTGGTCAGGGTCAGTCGGCATCGGTTGAGGACCTCGAGGCCGAGGTATCGGCGGCCTTCGGCCCACTCGTCGGTCTGCTCGGCCAGGACCGCGCCGATGAGTCGGATGATGGCGTCACGGTTGGGGAAGATACCCACAACGTCAGTGCGGCGGCGGATTTCGCGGTTGAGTCGTTCGGTGGGGTTGTTGGACCAGATCTGTCGCCACACGTCATCGGGGAAGCCTGTGAAGGCCAACAGGTCCTCTCGAGCGTCACCGAGATGGTCAGCAACCTTGGGGAGTCTGCCTTCGGTGTATTCCAGGAGTCGGTCGAACTGCTCGTGCACGGCGGTGGCGGTGGGCTGGTCATAAACGCTGTGCAGCATCGCTTTGACCGCCGGCCACATGGACTTGGGGCACACCGCCATGAGGTTGGCCGCGTAGTGGGTACGGCACCGTTGCCACACGGCGCCGGGCAGGTTCGCCGCGATCGCCTCGACCAGTCCGGCGTGGGCATCAGAGGTCACCAGACGCACCCCGCCCAGCCCGCGGGCGACCAGATCGGCGAAGAAGGTGTTCCAGGAGGCTTTGGTTTCGCTGGTCGCTACTTGCATGCCCAACACTTCACGGTGGCCATCGCCGTTGACGCCGGTGGCCAGCAGGACAACGGCTTTGACGACCTGCTTGTTCTCGCGGACTTTGATCGTCAGGGCATCTGCGGTGACGAAGGTGAACGGCCCGACCTCGTCGAGGCGACGATGGCGGAACGCTGTGACCTGCTCGTCGAGGTCGGTGGCCATGCGTGAGACCTGTGACTTCGACAGCGAGTCGATGCCGAGAGTTTTGACCAGCTTGTCCATCCGGCGGGTCGAGACTCCAGCGAGGTAGCAGTCGGCCACGACGGTGATCAGTGCTGACTCGGCCCGCTTGCGGCGTTCGAGGAGCCATTCGGGGAAGTAGCTGCCCGAACGTAGTTTGGGTACCGCGATATCGACGGTCCCGACGCGGGTATCCAGTGGCCGGTGGCGGTAGCCGTTGCGGTGGTTGGTGCGCTCTGGTGTGCGTTGGTTCCATTCGGCTCCGCAGACCGCGTCGGCATCGGCCGACAGCAGCGCGTTGATCATGGTTTGCAGCAGCTCACGCATCAGATCTGGTGATGCCTCGGCCAGGGCTTGGCCAAGAAGGCCTGCAGGGTCGACAATGTGGGGTGCGGTCATCGCGATGACTCCTCGAGGATTCTGTGGAAGGTTGACTCGAAGGATCACGCGGTGGCCGCTCTGCATCCGTTAACGACACGACGTCGATAACGAACTCGGCCACCGAGTTACACCACTCTATGGGGCGCTACCCGGCCAGTCCGCGATACAGGGTCTCCACGAGGTCGGCGGCGGTGAAGTACCGCACTTTGTGTCCGGCGTGTACTGCGGCGATCCCCAGCCCGATCAGGGTGTGACTCTTACCCGTCCCGGCTGGGCCGATCAAGGCCAGATTGTGTTGGGCTCGAACCCATTCCAGTGAGGATAGGTATTCGAAGGTATTGGCCGGGATGGAGGATGCGGCCACGTCGAACGATTCCAAGGTTTTGGTGACCGGGAACCCGGCAGCTTTTAGTCGGTTGCGGATGTTGGAGGCATCACGAGCGGCGATCTCGGCTTCGACCAGGGTTCGCAGTACTTCTTCGGGTGTCCATCGCTGGGTTTTCGCGGTGAGCAGGACCTCGGGTGCGGTGCGGCGGATCGAGGCGAGCTTCAATCGGCGTAGCGCTTGGTCGAGGTCGGCCGGTAGTGGCGGCACTGTCTGAGGTGCAACGGGTGTCGATGTTGTGGTGGTCATGACACCTCCTTGTCGCCGGCGCCGAGCTTGTAGGCATCCAGCGAGCGGGTGGGCGCGGTAGGCAGGTGCCCGAGCAGTGCTGTGCCGGCCGGTCGCGGGTTGGGGGTGCCGGCTCCGGCATCGAGGATCGAGCGCACATCGGCGGCCTTGAACCGTCGGAATGCCACCGCCCTGGTCAGGGCGGTGAGCACCTGTTCGTGGCCGTGGGAGGTGACGAGCCCGAGGATGTCGTCGAGTTCACCGCCCAGGCGGGTGTTCCCGATGGCCGCGGCACCGACCAGGAACTGCTCAGCAACCTCACCGAGATCGCAGAACTGCTTCTCTGCTGCGGTTTTGGGTCGTGGTGCACGACTGGGCGGGGTGCGTGGCCCCCCGTAGTGGGCATCGTTGAGGACGACCTCTCCGGGTGCGGCCAACAGATGATCGGCGACCACCTCACCGGAGGCAGGTTCGGCGATCAGGAGCCGTTCACCGTCCTGGATGAGGGTCACGGTGGTGCCGATGAGCCGGTTGGGTACCGAGTAGCGGGCCGAGGCGTACCGGATACAGGAGAGGCGATCGACCTTACGGGTGACCGGCGGTGGACCGACCTGGGCCCGCAGAGACGGCAACGGGCTCAATGTGTCTCGTTCGATCGTGAGTTGGTCAGCAGGCACGCACAGTGTGTCGCTGTGACGGCGGGTGTTGACCTCGACACACCAGTCCCGCGCGGCCCGGTTCGCTGCGTGCACATCCAGCTGCACGTCGTCACGACCAGCAGCGATCTTGGCTTCGGTCCACAACGGCTGCGCCAGATCCGACTGCGCGTACCCGCAGAGGTTCTCCACGATCCCTTTCGATTCCGGATCGGCGCCGTGACAGAAGTCCGGGGAAAACCCGTAGTGGGTGGCAAACCGCACATACGTGGGGGTGGGTACGACGACGTTGGCGACGACTCCACCTTTGAGGCAACCCATCCGATCAGCGAGTACCTTGTTGGGCACTCCACCGATCTCTTCTAACGCTTCGGCGATGAATCCGAGTGTGGTGATGGATGTTTCGTTGGTGGCGAACCGAACGAACCGCCACCGCGAGAACGCCAACACCGCGCAGAACATGTGCAGCCCGCCGATTACGGCCCAATCGATGACCAGGTAGTCACCCGGAGCCCACACCGCCGGGCGGCGGCCACGATGATGATCACGGCGCCACTGTGTTTTCTCCTGGGCGACGAGACGACGGAAGTTGCGGGCCGAGCCCTCATAGCCCGCGGCACGTGCTACCGGCAGCAGTCGCTTGGCGGTGATCCGGCCGTGTGACCGCTCGACTCGCTCAGCGACCAACTCGGCGACCGCATCGTAGTTGCGGGCCCGTTCCTTGCGGTCGGGTGGTTGATCGTCGGCCTCGAACCGGTCGACCACACGCTTGACGGTCTTGTGGGTGGTGCCGCACACCTCGGCTGCGGCGCGATAGCTTCCGAGTTCTCGGTAAGCAGAAATGATGTCCATACGGTCCTTCGCAGACTTCAATGGAACTCCCAGGCGGTGATGGTGATCGGTTGGCACCTTCACCGTCATCGCCTGGGCCCTCAGTTCCGGGTCGACACGACGAACACAGGGTGGGGACTTTTATCTGGCCACCAGCGGGGACCTCGACCTGGCCACCAATGGGGACTTTCTCATGGCCATGGACACCACCCGCCGCGGTGTGTGGTGGTCGTTACTCGCGACGGTGTTGTCGGACTGATATACGCGGGTTGGTTACCGCTCAACGGTGTTCGACAGGAGATGAAAACGCTGACCGACGGGTCTATGTAAGCGTGCGTACCGTGCACCCAGAGGTGCTGGCGCACATAGCGACGCCGTGGATTCGTTCCCTGTTCACCACAGCGCAGTCGCGGCGGGTGGCCAAGATTGTGTGTCAGTGCTGGTTAGTCGTCGAGCACCGCCAGCGACCAGCACCAGCCGGCGAGCTCACGAGCGATCGCGGTGTTGGCCACGCAGGGATGTTTGCTGCGGCGGTCGAATTGTTGCCAACGCTTGTGTAGCCGTCGGTTGCCGGCATGGCCACGGGCGCGGGCCGAGGGTGAGGCGGCCTCCCACCGACGGCGCATGGTCTGTCCGGGCGTGCCGTAGGGCCGCCGGTGTTGCCAGGCCGCCTCGACCAGCAACCGCCGCACGTGGGCGTTCCCGGCCTTGGTGATCGATCCCTGACTGCGGGTACCGCCGGTCGAGTATTCCGAGGGCACCAACCCGGCGTAGGGGCCGATCGTGGCGCCACTGAACCTCGACCAGTCGCCGATCTCGACGGCCAGAGCGAACGCGGTCAGCGTCGACACACCCCGCAGACATGACAATCGGGTGACCACAGCCCGCCACGGATCGGTGGCCGCGGTCTGTTCGATCAGCTCATCGAGGCGGTCTCGGCGTGCGGTCACGCTCAACACCGCGTCCAGGTCGTTGTCGAAGGCGGCTTGCAACAGCGGCAGCTCGAAACGTTGACGCTGCAGCCACTGTTGATGAACACCGGTCCAGGGTTTCCCGCCGGAGTAGACGATCCCCTGGCGCAGAAGCAGTTTGGACAATCGATGCCGCGCCCGCATCAGGTCGCTGCGAGCGTCCTCGCGGGCGCGGACCAGATCACGGGCCGCTTCGGTACCCTCCTCGGGCACACCGACCGCGACTACCTCGCCCAGGCGCAGCAACTTCGCCAGGTGCGCAGCGTCTCGGGCATCGGTCTTGACGCGGTCCCCGGCTGGCCGTTGCAGCTTCGAGGGCGCGGCAACCACACACTCCATCCCGGCCGCAGTGATCGCCCGAGCCAATCCGAAACCCGTCGGACCGGCCTCGTAGGCAACCCGCACAGGCGGAGCCAAGCTGTGAAGCCAGCTCACGATGGTCGCCGCATCGGGAACCAACGTCTCCCGAATCACGTTGCCGCTGTCCTCATCGATGGCGTGAGCGACCACCGAACGTGCGTGAACATCCAATCCGACACTTGTACCCTGAACAATCACCGGAGGCCTCCTGATCTGCAATGTGGTGCTACCGCCGAGTGTGAACTCAGCAGCAGCAACCCACGATGTGTTTGCAGCTTGAGGCCTTCGGCCCCAAGGCCCTCATACCGTCTATCGCTCCTCGCACCTCAGGGACCAGGGGTTATCCGGTTCTTTCGGATTAGGGAGCGGTAGAAGGCTCGTCGCTTGCGCTCCTCACACCTCAGGGAACAGGCGGGGGTGTGGGTTCTGCGGTTCTTTCGGATCAGGGAGCGGTGGGAGCTCGTGGCTAGATCGGCATCAGGAAGTGCTTGCGCGGGGTCTTGAGGACCTCCTTGTCGCGCAACTGCGCCAACGCCTTCCGGAGCTGCAGACGGGTCTCGGCGGGTTCGATGACCGCGTCGACGTAGCCGCGCTCGGCGGCGAGATACGGCGTGGCCATCATCGTGTTGTAGAAATCGATGAACTCACGACGGATCTTGTCCGCCTCGGCGGCCGACAGCCCCTCGGTCTGGCGTCGGGTCAGCACGGCAGCAGCCGATTCCGCGCCCATGACCGCGATCTTCGCTGTGGGCCAAGCGAAGTTGACGTCGGCACCGAGGTGCTTGCTGCCCATCACCGCGTAGGCGCCGCCGTAGGCCTTGCGCAGCACCACCGTCACCTTGGGCACGTCGGCCTCGACGTAGGCGTACAGGAATCGCCCCGAGCGCCGGATGGTGCCCTTCTGTTCCTCGGCAAGACCCGGCAGGATGCCCGGCGTGTCCACCAGGAAGACGAGCGGGATGCTGAAGGCGTTGCAGATGCGGACGAAGCGGGTCGCCTTCTCCGACGAGTCGGTGTCGAGTACACCCGACATCACGCTCGGCTGATTGGCGACAACACCCACCGACCGGCCGTCCACGCGGGCGTACCCGGTGATGATGTTGGGCGCGAAC
The DNA here is from genome assembly GCF_057770005.1 of Gordonia sp. G4. Classification (NCBI taxonomy): domain Bacteria; kingdom Bacillati; phylum Actinomycetota; class Actinomycetes; order Mycobacteriales; family Gordoniaceae; genus Gordonia; species Gordonia sp. G4. Next base: position 1,859,183 of record NZ_CM173442.1, on the reverse strand, counting down.
AACTCTCCGACCTCGTGGAAAGCGCCGTCGTCGAACAGCTTGATGATGATGTCGTGCATGTCGTACCCGGCGTTGTCGTTGTCGGGCATGAAGTCGTTGAGCGACAGGTCGGACTCGGTGATCTCCGGTTCCAGACCCGGGTTGATCACCGGCGGCCGCTCGTAGGCACTCGACGGCATGTACTGCAGGTACTCACGGACCCAGTCGAACGCGGCCTTCTCGTCGGTGGCGACGTGATGGATGTTGCCCCACCGCGCCTGATTGTGTGCGCTGCCGAGGTCTTCGGCCGAGATCTCCTCGCCGTTCACCTGTTTCAGCACATCGGGGCCGGTGACGAACATGTACGACTTGTCCTCCACGGCCACCAGGATGTCGGTGTTCGCCGGGGTGTACACCGCGCCGCCGGCGCACTTGCCGAGGATCACCGACACCTGCGGCGCGAGACCCGACAGCAGGTCGTTGCGACGACCCATCTCGGCGTACCACGCGAGCGAGGTGACCGCGTCCTGGATGCGCGCACCGGCGGAGTCGTTGATACCCACCATCGGACAACCGATCTTGCCGGCCCATTCCATCAGCGAGGCGACCTTGCGGCCGAACATCTCGCCGACGGTCCCGCCGAAGACCGACTGGTCGTGGGAGAACGCCGCGACCGGACGACCGTGCACCAGTCCGTGTCCGGTGACCACGCCGTCGCCGTAACCGCTCTCGGCCGCACCCGGCATCTTGGCCAGCGCGCCGATCTCGACGAAGGTCCCCGGATCGAAGAGCATGCTCAGACGCTCACGCGGAGAACAGATCCCCTTCGCGGCGCGTTTCGCGAGCGCCTTCTCGCCTCCCGGTTCGCGGGCGGCCTCCAGTTTCTGACGGAGGTCGGCGAGCTTGCCTGCGGTGGTGTCAGTCACGGTCCTTCTTCCTACTTACCAAGCCGGGCGACCCGATCGGCGAGATCAGCACCGATCTTGCCGATGTACGGCTCGTCGACGATCGACAGGTGGTCACCGCCGACGTGGATGATCTCCAGGTCGTCGACCACCTCGCCCCAGCGTCCGTCCTCGTCGATCTCGGCCCACTGCGGCTCGAGTTCGATTGCGCCTGCGTGCATCTTGTCGGCCCGGTACAGGACGACCTTGCCGTCATACGGTTGCGGCGCGATGCTGCTCAGCACGCGGTTCTCGATGAACGAGGTCCGCTGGTGCTCGATGATGCCGCCGGGGATCTTGGTGCCCGACATCGACATCATCTCCATGATGATCGCGAACTGGCCCTCGTCGTCGGCCTCGACGAGTCGATCCATCGGGATCGGCACCTCGGGGTCGAGATCGTAGTTGCGGATCGCGAAATCCTTCCAGCGCTCGAGTCGGGCCCGCTTGCTGTCGGGGGTCTCGGTCATGTCCGCGCGCGGACGCACCACGTCGATGAGCCCGACGAAGGCGACCTCTTCTCCGGCCTCGCGCAGCAGTTGCGCGACGCCGTAGGCCAGGGCTCCGCCGAAGGACCAGCCGACCAGCACGTACGGCCCATGGGGCTGCAGTTCGCGGAGCCGCGGAAGGTACTCGCGCACACGCTCTTCGATCGTCCCTTCGATCCCGCGGTCGAAGCCGATGACGGGCCGGTCCTCAGGAAGACGCTTGAGGAGGGCCTCGTATGCCGACGTGTTGCCGCCCGCGGGATGGAACAGCAGGATCGGTGTCGGGTCGCCCGCAGACGGGTCGTAGACCTTCTTGCCGTCCGGGACCAGGCGCAGATACCGCAGGAACCCATCGGTCGACGCACCGGCGTCGAGGTGGTCGCGAACGTAGTTCGCCATCTCCTCGATCGTCTCCGAGTCCAGGATGTCCTCGACGTCGATGTCCCCGCCGGTGCGCTCGTTTAGCCGGTCGGTGAGCTGCTGTGCGACGTCCTCCGACAGGACCGGCAGCTTGTTGAAGATGCCACCGGCCGAGGCCTTGGTCACGACCGCGTAGGTGCCGAACGTCAGGCGTTCGGCCGCATCGCGTGGTGGCACATCCGAACCCGCGGCCTCGGCGACCGCGCGCTGCGAGGTGATGTCGGTGGCCGGTGCGGGCGAGTCGGCCTGTACCGGCCGGCTCGGCACCTCGGGCGCCGGCGAGTTCGCCACCGCCTCCTCGACGTCGGCGACGTCTTCGGCGACATGCCGCTTCGGCTCCGGCGACTCCTCGGTCGGTTCCACGGACTCGGCCGCGGTGGCGGGAGCCGGTGCGTCCGCACCCTTGGCGTTCTGCTCGTCGATGTAGGCGTTGAGCGCGGCAGTGTCGAGTTCGCCTCCGCCGGCGGCGTTCTGGGCGAGATCGTCGAGCTGGTCGCGATGCTCGACCGCGAACTCGACGAACTTCTGCACGTCGGCCAGATTGGCCTGCCGCATCGCCTGCAGCTGCAGCTGGGGGATGTCGAACTCGTACTCCACCCGGTTCTTGATGCGGACCGCCATCAACGAATCCAGACCGAGCTCGATCAGCGGGATCTCGCGCGGCAGGTCCTCGGGGTCGTATCCCATGGACTCACCGACGATGACCGCCAGCCGATCTCCGACCGACTCACCCGATTCGGGACTCCACCGGTTGCCGATGTCGTCGACGACCTCGTCCTCGACGATCACGGTGTCATCGGCGAACACCTCGGCGCCCGACGGCTTCTCCGCCGCGGGTGCCTGGGTGACCGCACCCGCTGCGTCGTCGAGATCACCCGTGACCGCGGCCTCGAACAGTAACTGGAAGTTCTTGTCCGCCTTCGCATGCACACTCACCGCAGCACCACCGGGGTGCGGACTGAGCGTCGTCGTCAGGGTTCCCGAGGTGGGGATGTCGCCATGGGCGACCGACGCCCCGACGCCGGCATTCGTCAGCACCTGCGCCGCCGCGGCCCGCACCAGTTCGCGAGGATCGGTCACGGCCGAGGCATTGACCTCCCAGGCATGCCGGCCGTCGGGCAGCGCGACGTGCGAACCGGGGACGGTCCCCGCCGATCCGCCCGAGCTGATGCTGGCGGTGAGCCAGAAGTCCTTGCGTTCGAAGCGGGTTCGCGGGATGGCCGCGAAGCCGCCGCCGCCGAACAGAGATGCGACGTCAACCCGGTGCCCGTGCACGTACAGTTTCATCAGGGCGTTGACGAGACCGTAGCTCTCGTCCTCCTTGCGGCGCAGCGTCTCGATGAGCTCCGCATCGTGCAGACCAGCCGAGAACGTCACGGCCGCAACGGAGATCAGGACGGCCGGATTGGGCGAGAGTTCGAGGAAGGTGCGGTGGCCGTTCTCCACCGACTTCGAGATCGCCTGGCTGAACCACACACTGTGGCGAAGCCCCTTGGTGAAGTAGTCGATGGTGTGCACCGGCTCGTGGCCGGCCCGGTAGAACGCCTCACGGTCGACCGAGCTGTAGAAGCCGATGGTCGGACGCAGCGGTTCGATCCCGGTCAGCTCGTAGGCGAGTTCGCCCAGCAGCGGGTCGGTCTGAGAGGTGTGGCTTGCGCCCTTGGTCGCGAGCTTACGACCGAGTTTGCCCTCTTTCTCGGCACGTTCGACGATGGCATCGACCTGCCCCTCCGGTCCGCCGATGACCGTATGGGTCGGCGCGGCGTACACGCAGATCTCCAGGTCCGGAAAATCGACGAGGACGTCGTTGATGTCGTCGGCGCTGTACTCCACGAGTGCCATCCGGCGGATGTCGTCGCCCTCCAGCATCGCCTCGCCCTCACCCATCAGCCGCGAACGCTGGCAGATGACGCGCGTCGCATCCTCCAGGGACAGACCGCCGCTGATGTAGGCGGCCGAGGCCTCACCCATCGAATGAGGCACGAGCACACCGGGTTCCGCACCGTGGTGGCGGAGCGTGTCGGCGAGCGCGACCTGGATCGTGTAGATGCCGACCTGGCTCTGCTCGGTTCCGTAGGTCTGTTCGTCGTCGACGAACATCTCGGCGATCGAGTATCCGAGTTCGTTCTGCACCAGCTCGTCGACACGGTCGACGTACTTCGCGAAGATCGGGTTCTCGGTGTAGAGCTGCTTGGCCATCTTGCGGTGCTGCGACCCGAAGCCCGACAGCAACCACACGGCGGACGCCGCATCGGGCGAATCCGACGAGTAGACGAGCGGATTGCTCTTGCCCTCGGCCACCGCCCGGATACCGGTGATCGCGTCGTCCAGAGTCCGGGCCATCACGACCGCACGCGACCGGCCGTGATTGCGGTGCGCCAGTGCCCGGCCGATGTCGGCCAACGGCGTCGCCCGCCCCTCGTCGGAGTCGAGCCACTCGAGCAGATCCGCTGCGGTCTTGCGGCGGCGAGACGGCAGGAAGCCCGAGATGACCAGCGGCACAACCGAACCCTCGACCGCACAGGGGGCGAAACCGGCCGCCGGATCCGGCGCGGTCTCCACCACGGCGGTTTCCACGTTCTTCGCCTGCGCGGCGAGCACGGCACGCTCGGCCTCGGTCAGGTACACGTCCTCGTCATCGATTTCGACAGGCTCAACCGGCTGGGAAGGTTCGTCGGCCAGCGACGCCGACGCCGGGAGTTCGGCCGCGGCGGCATCTCCTGCCGCCGACGACTCCGGTGCGAGATCCCCGGGCAGCACCTCGCGCACCACGACGTGCGCATTGGTGCCGCCGAAGCCGAAGCCGGAGACACCGGCGATAGCGTGGCCCGAATACCGCGGCCAGGCGGTGGCCTCCGGGATCACCTTCAGCCCGTTGGTGTCGAACTGGATGTAGGGGTTGGGGCCGTTGTAGTTCAGCGACGCCGGGATCGTGCCGTGCTGCATCGACAGCACGACCTTCGCCAGCGCACCGGCACCGGCCGCGGACTCCATGTGTCCGTAGTTGGTCTTGACCGAACCCAGCAGCATCGGTGCGTCGGCGGAGCGGCCGCGCCCGACGACACGTCCCAGCGCGTCGGCCTCGATCGGGTCGCCGAGGATGGTGCCGGTGCCGTGCGCCTCCACATAGTCGACGGTGCGCGGGTCGACGGCAGCGTCGGTGTACGCGTCGCGGAGCACGTCGACCTGGGCCTCTGGATTCGGGGCGGGCAGACCGTTGGACCGACCGTCGGAGTTGATCGCCGAACCGGCGATCACCGCGAGGACCTGGTCGCCGTCGCGCCTGGCGTCCGACATCCGTTTGAGGACGAACAACCCGCCGCCCTCGGCGCGGATCATGCCGTCGGCGTCGGCGGAGAAGGCCTTGATGTGCCCGTCCTTGGCCTGCGCGCCGATCCGGTCGAAGCCGAGGGTCGCCGCAGGCGTGATGAGCATGTTGACGCCGCCGGCCAGAGCGAGGTCGGACTCGCCGGTGCGCAGACTGCGCACCGCCTGGTGGACGGCCACCAGCGACGACGAGCACGCGGTGTCCATCGCGATCGACGGGCCGCGGAAGTCGTAGAAGTAAGACACCCGGTTCGCCACGATCGCGGTCGAGGTGCCGGTCAACGCGTAGGCGGCCGTGTCCTCGGCGCCCTCGCTCAGCCCGAGGGTCGCCAGCAGCTGGTAGTCGTTGGTGGAGGTGCCGATGAACACGCCGACGGGCGCGCCCTTGAGATCACTCGGCGGGATGTGCGCGTGCTCCAGCGCCTCCCAGGTCAGCTCGAGCGCGAGTCGCTGCTGCGGGTCGACCATCTCGACCTCGCGCGGACTCATCTGGAAGAAGTCGGCGTCGAACGAACGGACATCGTCGAGATAGCCGCCGCGGGTGTTCGCCGACTCCAGGACCTCGAGGAGACGTGGATCCGACTTGAACTCCGTCCACCGGTCCTCGGGCAGATCCGAGATCCCGTCGACACCGGCGATGAGCGCCTGCCACGTGGACTCCGGCGTCGTGCCGGACTTCGGGAAACGAGTCGACAGGCCGACGATCGCGATGTCGTCGTCGGCGCTCCGTTCACGCTGCCAGAAGGTGTCCGAGTCGTCGTCGAGACCCTCGTCGGGATCGCCCTCGATGATCCGCTGCGCGAGCGTCGCGATCGTCGGGTGGTTGTAGACCACCGTCGCGGTGAGGATCACCCCGGTCTTGTCCTCGACGTCGGCGGCGAGTGCCACCGCGTCACGGGACGAGAGACCGAGTTCTTCCATGGGGCGGTCGACGGCGATCTGTTCGACCGGGAGCCCGGTGGCCTGGGACACCCACTCGCGCAGCCAATCACGAAGCTGGTCGACAGTGAGGTCACCGGCGGTCTCACCGTCGGTGCCGGCCACGGCCGGATCGATGGTGCGGACCTCGTCGGTATTCAGTTCAGACATCGCTTCCAGACTACTGATCTCGGGGCACCTGAACTGGTGCCGGGTGCATTATGAGCCCGCAGGGTGTCCGGGCGCGGCATCTCGACGCACTCACCCCGCCCGGGTCCGCAGGATCGCTACTCGGCGTCCGGGAACGCCGTCTGCTTGTAGCCGCCACGGAGGCTGCCATCGATGTAGGCCGCACGTGTCGCACGGCGCGCGATCTTGCCCGACGACGTGCGCGGGATCGAGCCGGCCGGCACCAACAGGACGTCGCGAACCATCACGCCATGGCGCTGTGCGACCGCGGCGCGCACGGTGTCGGCGACCTCCTGCGGGTCGGCCTTGCGGCCGGGTCCGCGCTCGGCGACGATGACCAGCTGCTCGGACGCGTCGTCGGCGTCGGGCTTCAAGCCGCTGCCCGCGAACTCGAAGACCTCGCCGGGCAACTGGTTGGCCGGTACCGAGAACGCGGCGACGAAGCCGGGGCGCAGCGCGTCGCTGGCTTCCTGCGCGCTGTACTCGAGGTCCTGCGGGTAATGGTTACGGCCGTCGACGATCACCAGGTCCTTGACACGCCCGGTGATGTACAGCTCGCCGTCGAGCCAGACCCCGAAGTCGCCGGTCCGCATCCAGATCGCGTCCGCGGGCGCACCCTCGGCGTGGCTGTTCTCCGGGAGCGGGGTGACCAGCTTGTTGTGGAAGGTCTCCTCGGTCTCCTCCGGCTTGTTCCAGTAGCCGGCGCCGATGTTGAGGCCGTGGAGCCAGATCTCCCCGACGTGACCGTCGGGCTGTTCGGTCGCGGTCTCGGAGTCGACGATGGTCGCCCACTGGCTCACCGCGACCTGTCCGCAGGAGACCTGCGCGACCGCGTTGGGGGCGTCGGCGTCGACGAGGGTGAAGCTGCCGGCGTTGAGGTCGTCGCGGTCGACGTAGACGATCTTCGCCTCGTTCTCGCGCTGGGTCGCGGACACGAACAGCGTCGCCTCGGCCATGCCGTAGCACGGCTTGATCGCCGTCTTCGGCAGCCCGTACGGCGCGAACGCCTCGTTGAACTTCTTCATCGAACTGACGGTCACCGGCTCGGAACCGTTGATGAGCCCGATGACATTCGAGAGATCCAGCTCTTCGCCCTCCTTCGGCAGACCGCGCGCGGCGGCGTGTTCGAAGGCGAAGTTGGGAGCGGCGGCAAAGGTCTCGGCGCCGTCGGCGGCCGCGGCGAGCTCCTTGATCCAGCGGCCCGGACGGCGCACGAACGCCTGCGGGCTCATGATCGTGATGTAGCGGCCACCGAGGGCGGGCAGGATCACGGTGAGCAGACCCATGTCGTGGAACATCGGCAGCCAGGTGACGCCGCGGGCCTTCTTGTCGATGCCGATGGTGTCGGAGATCTGCAGCACGTTCGCGGCCACGGCCTGGTAGGTGATCTCCACACCGGCGGGGACCCGCGTCGAACCCGAGGTGTACTGCAGGTAGGCCACGGTGTCCTTGTTGTGGTCCCGACCGGCGACCGGCGCGACCCAGCTGGACCCCACCGAATCCGGGACGGCGTCGACGGCGATGACGCGCGGACGCTCCTTGGCCGGCAGCGGCGCGAAGAAATCGCGCACCGCCTCGGCGGACTTCGTCGACGTCAGGATGGCCGTGGGCTTGCAGTCCTCGAGGACCGCGTGCAGCCGATCGGTGTGGCCGGGCTCGTCGGGGGAGAAGAGCGGCACGGCGACGTTGCTGGCGTAGAGCGCCGCGAAGAACCCGATCACGTACTCCAGCGACTGGGGCGCGAGGATCGCCACACGGTCGCCCGGCTTCGTGACCTGCTGCAGACGTGCCGCAACCGCACGCAACCGCTTACCGAACTGCGCCCACGTCAGGTCCTGGGGCTCGCCGTCGCGCTCGCGGCTGTAATCGATGAACCGGTAGGCCAGCGTGTCGGCCTGCTCACGGACGTTCTGCTCGACGTAGTCGACCAGCGTCGCTTCCTCGGTGAAAGAGATGTTCCCGGTCTCGTCGATGAAGTCTTCGAGTTCAGTACTCAGCATTCATTACTCCTGTGCCCCCTCGTGGACTCCCCCACGCGGGCGCAGATCTCCGGCGAGGTGTTGGCGACGCCACCACGCAGTCCTGCCGTCCACGCCCTGTGCCGACCGCGGGATACGGTAGCGCACGTCCAGTTACCCAACGAAAAACTCGCGTTCGTCATGCTCGGTTTCGCATGGGTGCGCGTCGCCCCTCGACGCACACCCCCGGGTTCACCGACCCGTCACCTCGCTGTTGACTCGCGAGACCGTCGGCCATCCTACTCCCCCTTCAATTGCGCGAGCACAGGCGCAAAAGCATCCATCTGCGTCGGGAACACCCCGACGTAGGACATGGTGGTGCGGCGTCGCACCTCCCGGATCTGGTCCGCGATCTCCTCGAAGCTGCCGATCGCGATGTACGGCGAGGTCAGCACGTCCTCGACGGTGAACTCGGTGTCGTGCGCGATGTTGGGCGGATAGCCCTGTTCCAGAGCCTTGAGCGCCATCTCGGCGGTGGCGACCCGATCGTCGGTGATGACGATTACAGCGATCGTCCAGTTCAGCTCCAGATCGTCGAACCGGTCGCCGGCGGCATCACGGATCCGGTCGACGCGCTCGGCGGTCTTCTCGATCGTCATGTCCGACAGCTTCATCTTGCCGTCGGCGGTGGTACCCGGAGCGACGGAGATGATGTCGGCGTGCTTGGCGGCCAGGGCCAGCATCTTGGGGCCACCGCCGCCGACGGCGATCGGTGGACGCGGCCCCTGCCGCGGTCGCGGACTGCCCTCGAGGCCGTTGATCTGGTAGAACTCGCCGTCGAAGTTCACCGTCTCGCCGCGCATCAGACCGTCGAGGACCGTCAGCGCCTCGTCGAGACGCCGGATACGCACGCCGGGTGATTCGAACTCGATGCCGGCCTTGTCGAACTCCTCTTTCATCCAGCCCGCGCCGATGCCCAACTCGAGCCGCCCCTTGCTCAGGACGTCGATCGTGTTGGCCTCCTTGGCGAGCAGGGCCGGGTGGCGCCAGCCGTTGGCGAGCACCGAGGTCGCCAGGCGGATAGTGCTCGTCGCCTGCGTCAGGGCGCCCAGCGCCGCGAGCGGACCGACCTGGTTGCCCAGATGGTCGGGCACCGCGAAGGTGTCGTAGCCGTACTCCTCGGCGGTCTGCGCGAGCTTGACGAACTTACGGGCACCGCCCTCGTCCTTGTTGCCCTCACCACCCGCGCCGAAGCGGAACTTCCGCAGGCCGGACGAGGCACCACCGGCATCGCTCGGGGGTTGCGTCATCGCTGTCCTCTCATCGTGATCGCCGGCTGCGTGAGGTCGCGTGCGGCGTCCGCCGGTTCCGCGATGTTCCTCGGCCAGCCCAACACGTTAATGCAGCGTGACGGCACCGCCAAACGAATCGGTCGCCGCCGTCAGACGAGGCTACCGGCCGGTCAGTTCGACGGCCGGACCGGACTCGCCCGGCGGCACCCGGCCGGACATGTCCGATCGGCGCGGCCGGCCTCGCGTGAGGAGGTCAGTTGTGCTCGGGTGCGGGCGCGTCCTGGATGAGGCCCTTGGACCAGTCGTACATCCACTGGGTCGCGGTCTGGCCGTCGTTCTCCCAGTAGCGCGTCGTCGCATACATCGCGTGGATGGGGTTCGACGCCGCGTTCGCCAGCTTCGACACCGCGGCCAGCGGATTGACGATCGTCGGCGAATCACAGATGAGATCGCCGGGCGCGCAGATGGATTGGACCCGGTCACGAAGGTCGCCGAATCCGCCGGTGCGCGGACCGGTCATCGAGATGCCGGGGACGAGGTTGCCCATCCCGCCGAGCGCGATCTCGGCACCCACGCCGTTCGGACTCGGCGCGATGTCGTTCTGTTCACCCGGCTGGCGACGGCCGTCGGCGATGAGTCCGACACCGAGCACCAGATCTTGTTCACCCTCGTCGAGCACACCCCGGCCGTTGCCGATGTTGCTCGCGAGATCACCCGCGATGACCGCGCCCTGGCTGAAGCCCATGATCACGTAACCCGTCAGGGGGCAGCGCTCGTTGGTGGAGATGATCTTGCCCGCCGCGCGCTTGTAACCCTGGGTGCGTGACACGTTGTAGTCGACCTGACGGTCGGCCAGATTCGTCGGATTCCGGAACTGCGCCGTGTAGGGGACGGTGTAGATCTCGCTGCGCGAGGAGTCGAAGTCGTTCGCCAGCGCTCGGGACACGCGCAGCATCAGCGAGTTCGGATTCGCCGACGGCTTGTAGGGATCGTCGTCGGCGCTGGACTCCCAGGTCCCGGGGATGACGACCGTCAGGACGTCGGGGCAGTCCGCGGGCTGGGCGTCGGGTCGTTCGCTGGAGGGCGGGGCGGTCGACGGCCCGCCGGGCCCGATCGGCGCGGGTCCGGGAGCGAGCCACACCAAGACGAGCACGACGATGAGAACGATCGCGATGACCGCGAGCGCGAGGAGCAGCAGGGCGAACTTCCCCAGCCTGCGGACCGGACCCTTCCGGGTGCGGCCCGCGGCGTTGCGACGGGCGGCCACGTCAGCAGTAGTGCTGTTCTGCTGCGCGAATGACCTTGTCGGCCTTCACGTTCGCTTCTTCTACGTTGTCCGCTCCGGGCCCCACGGACGCGGTGACGAAGGCCTTCACCATGCTCGGGTCGGTGCCCTTCTGCTTGGCGCCGCAGACATACTTCGCCATGGTCAGGGCGACCGAGTTGTCGTTGTCCCCCATGAACGTGACGTCCTGCTGCTTCAGTGCGGCGAGGTAGGCCCGGGCCTTGTCGTCGAGCGGCTGGCCGCTGGGTCCGGGGAAACTGGCCGGGACCTTCGTGCTGGGGTTCGGCGCGGTCGCCGGCAGCTCCGAGGTGCCACCGGGCGTGGAGGGAGCGGTCTCCTCGGATGTGGAACCCGGCGTACTGGTCGAGGACTCCGCCGCCGAGTAGAGCGAGGTCGTCGTGACCGGATTGTTGGTGATCGGCGCACTGGCCGTCGAGTCGTCGGCGCAGGCCGACACGGACCCGAGCGCGAGAGCGAGGCCCGTCACGGCCAGCACCAGCCGCACACACTTCGTTGTCATCGCCACTTCCTGCCGAACCTTTCGGGTCTTGATTGCGCACCGCCGGGCAGTACTGTCCGGCGACACCTCACGCGTCCGGCCTGAGGCCGATCGCGACACAGGGGGCACCCTGCATCGCACACCACGTCAGGCTACCGCCCGTACGAGGGCCTTCCGTCCGCCGCACTCGCACCACCTGCACAAACGGTCCGATTCCTCAGCGAAGTTTCAGGCCGTACACACGTGGGGTCGAGGTTGGGGCACCGACGGGTACCCCCGTCGGCACGCTCCGTGGATCCCGGTTCGCTCCGCCGCCTCCTCACTTCAGGACCTTGGTGCCGTCCTTCGCGGTCCAGGTGATCCGGCCGTGCTCGAAGTAGCTCACGCGACCCTTGCCGTCGCGGGTGGGGAGTTCGTCGGTCGTCGGCTTGCCGAGGCGTCCGGCCGGACCGCCCGCGGCGACGTAGGCGCCGCCGATCGCACCGGTGACGATCTTGGGTCCCTTCGGGCCGGTGAACATGCGTCCCCCGGCGAAGTCCTGGGCCTTGCCACCGGCCACCGGGTACGACGGGGTGAGGCAGCCACCGAGGTCCGCCTTCCTGGCGTCCCAGACCTTGCGGAAGGCACCGTCGACCCGGCACGCGACCTGATCTCGCGAGAGTCCGAGTGCGGCGGCGGCCTGCGGCCAGGCCTGGATCATCTCGAACTCCCAGTACGGCCAGGTATGGGTGCCCGACGGTCGGTAGTTCGCCTGACCGGGAATTCCCTTGCGGTTCAGCTGGATCGCGAACTGCTGTGAGGTGACGCGGCTCAGCATCTCGAGTCCGACACCGGAGTAGTTGGTCGCGAGCATCGGGATGTCCGACGGCTTGTCGTGGGGACCCACCATGCCGTTGCCCGACGAGACATAGAGACTCGTTCCCTGCAGCTTGTCGACCAGCAGGTACGGATCGTGTTCCTTCCAGGCCGGATCCGAGGGCGGCCCGAACATCTTCATCGAGTCGTAGCCGCCGCCGTCGCGCACCGCGAACTGGATCGCCTGCGGCATGCCGAACGAACTCAGCTGCAGGATTCCCGAGAACGACGCCGCGAACTTGTAGAAGCCGGGATTGCGTGCGGCCAGCATCATCGCCGCGGAGCCGCCCATCGACAGCCCCTCGATGCCGCGGACGTCGGTGGAGCGCCAGTCGTTCTCCAGGATGGGCGGCAGTTCCCGCATGAGGAACGTCTCCCACTTGTAGTTCTTGCCGCGGTCGGGTTCCTTCCAGTCGGTGTAGAAACTCGACTCGCCACCGATGGGCAGGATGACGTTGACGTTCTTGTCCTTGTAGAAGTCGACGATCTTGGTGTTGATGATCCAGCCGCTCTGATCGTCCTGCGCGCGCAGTCCGTCGAGCATCGTCAGCTGCGGGAACTTCTCCTTCGGCTTCGCGTGCCAGTCGCGTGCCAGCAGGATCTGCACCTGGATGTTCGTGTTCATCGCCGGGGAGTAGACCCACAGGGCCACACGCCGGTCGGTGTACCAGTAGGTGTTGGTCACCTTCGCCGGCTGGGCGGCCGGCACCGAGGCCGGTGCGGGCGACGGCGCGCTCGGCGAGGCGGGTGGCGCGGGCGCGGGCGCGGCCGGCGGTGCTGCGGGGGCCGGCGGGGCCGGCGCGGGTTCGGCACCGGCGAGACCGTTTCCGACCACGAGCACGGCCACCGTCACCAGCGCGACCACGGCGGCCTTCACCGGACGAAGGGTCGACCGACGACGGGCCGCGCGCGCGTCGGCCTGCCCCGCCTCGGCCGGTCGCGCGTCGACCTTGTCTGTACCACTGTTTCGCCGCATCACTCTCCAGAACTCCTTCGCCCCTGTGCGCCGGCAGCGTCGCAACTGATTCCCCTCAGTCACACGCGCCTCTCCAGAATCAAACGCCTCAGGAGTTTCTTACACGTCCGAACGCACCCCTGTCCGCACGCCACGCTGTGACACGTGGGATTTGTGTGACAGTTGATATCTCGCCCCTGCTCCCTGAGGAGCGCCCGGAGCTTGCGGAGGGCGCGTCACGAAGGGTCCGGCGCCGCGCAGCCGCCGCTGCCCGCAAACCTGCCCTGGAAACCACCCTCCAGCGGGGGAGCAGCGACCGTGTGCGGGCTGTTGCAAAATTCCGGTGTCAGCCGACGGCTTGTCGGGAGCGGTGTGTGGTGGGTATCGGCGATGATGTGTTGGTGGCCAAGGGTTATCGTCCGGTGCAGCGTGATCAGCAGTTTCTGATGCCGCCGAGTATGCGGGAATGGCTTCCGGCCGATGATCCGGTGTGGCTGGTCATCGAATCGGTCGCCTCGCTGGATACCGCGGCGATACGGGCGGTACGCAAGACCGGTGGAGCCGGTCGCGCCGCCTATCACCCGGATATGTTGTTGACCTTGTTGATCTGGGGGTGGGCCCAAGGCCAACGGTCCTCGCGGCAGCTGGAACGGTTGTGTCACCGCGACGTCGCCTACCGCATCATTTGCGGTGGTGAGGTCCCTGATCACGTCACGATCGCCCGGTTCCGCGCGGACTGCGCACCCGCGATCGAGGACCTGTTCACCCAGGTGTTGATGCTGTGCTCGCGGGTCGGGATGGGCCGACTGGGGGTGGTGGCCCTCGACGGAGTGAAGATCGCCTCGAACGCCTCGCTCAGCGCCAATCGCACCGAGCAAGGCTTGCGGGAAGCGTTGGCCAGTGAGGCTGCGCGCGCCGCGGCCGAACACGCAGCCGCTGACACCGCCGACGATGATGTTCATGGTGATGACCGCGGTGACCTGTTACCCCGCGGGTTGCACGATCCGGGGTCGCGGCAGGCCCGGATCGCCGCGGCGCTGGCTGATCTGGCTGCCCACACTGAACTACTCACCAACGCCGAAGCGGTGGCCGCGCAGCGTAGGAACGAACGTGACCAGGCCGCCGAGAAGTCCCAGCAGGCCCGCGAGGAGAAGATCGAGCGGGCGCGGGAACGCCGCGCTGCGGGCGGGCCCGCCACAGGCAAGGGATCGTTGCCGATCGAGATCGAGGTCGAGGTGCTGACCGAATCGTTGGCGCGGGCCATCGCGACCCACCAAGCAAAGATCGACCACTATCGACCTGGTCAGCGAGGCCGCAAACCCGGGCCGGTCGAGACGAACTACTACGTCAGGCGCGCCCAACGAGCACTCGAGCGGGCACAGCAGCGGCAGCAGCAACGTGACGCCGCGGCAGCGGCTCGGCCCGCTGCGGTCTGCACCCCGCCGACCACCGCGACCGCGGCTGCACCGTCACGGGAACCCCGCCGTAACATCACCGACCCGCAATCACGGATGATGGGATTGCGCGGCGGCGGCTGGCTCCAAGGCTTCAACTGCCAGGCCGTGACCAGCGATGACGGGCTGATCATCGCGACCGGCGTGGGCAACAACCCTGCCGATGTCACCACCTTCACCACCATGCTCGACAAAGCCGTCACCGCCGCCGCACTCATCGACACCCACCGCCCCGAACCGCCGGTCTCACCAGGAATAGGGGTCGTGTTGGCTGATGCCGGCTACCTCTCCGAACACAACCTCACCGCACCCGGACCAGACCGGCTCATCGCGACCGGCAAACACCGGGCCGTGGCCCACGCCGCGCAGCACGCACCCACACACGGGCCGCCACCATCAGAAGCCTCCCCGATCCAGGCCATGACCCACCGGCTGGCCACACCCGAGGGACATGCGCTCTACCGTCAACGCGCCCACATCGCTGAAACCCCGTTCGCCCACGCTAAACACAACCTCGGCTTCCGTCGCTTCACCAGCCGCGGACTCGACAGAGCCACAGCAGAATTCAGCTTCCACGCCCTCGTCCACAACCTGTTCAAAGCCATCGGAACCGCCGCTTTGACCCCCACCACCGCCTGAGACCGGACGCTCCGCGACCGGCCATCACGCCCAACCCGCCCGCCGACCCGTTTACGCAACAGCCCGTGTGATGGGCGGGACTCCCCTGGAGGGTCGTTATCAGGGGCGGGTTCAGGCAGGACCCCACAACACGACGACGCCCCGCCCGGAAACCCGGGCGGGGCGTCGTACAGCCGGAGGACCGGCGATGTCAGATCAGCGGAAGAATCCGCGGTTCTTGGCGTTCCAGATCATGTCCTGCCAGTAGCCCCAGGCGTGGGTGCCGTTGGCGTAGTAGGTCATCAGCGGGACGCCCTGCACGAAGGCCGCGGCCTCGAAGGCCTTGGACTGCGTGAACGCGAGCAATTCGAGGGTCGAACCCTTGAACAGATCGTCGAACACGTTGGGCAGTGCGTTGTAGCGGCCGAAGAGACCGTTACCGGAACCGACGAAGACCTTCATGCCGCGCATCAGGCCGATGTTCCAGAAGGGATCGTTCTGGAACCAGCGGATACTCCACGGCGGGCCCCACATCGCGTCGATGTTCCACGGCTTCGGGTCGACGTCGAGCATCGCCAGACGCAGCGCCGTACGCATGCCGGGTGCACTCAGGAAGTTGTAGCCCGAGAGCGAGCCGGCGCGGTCGAAGTGCTGGCGGTTCTGGGCGCCGAGGACGAGCGCGGCGTTACCGCCCATCGACAGGCCCATGATGGCGTAGCGCTTCGACGGTCCGACGCGGAAACCGCGGGCGTCGAGCGCGCTGATCAGGGTCCGGCTGATGACGCAGTTCCAGCGGTATCGGTAGGGCTGCCGGTTGAAGTTGCTGGGCGCATCCCAGTCCGTGTAGAAGCTCGCGGGTCCACCGATGGGCTCGACGACGTTGACGCCGGACTTCACCATCTCCTGGACGTTGGTGTTGATCTCCCAGCCGCTGTAGTCGTACTGGGCGCGCATGCCGTCGAGAAGGATGACGGTCTTGTAGTTGCCGGGCTTCTTCCAGGCGCGGACCTTGACGTTCGGCATCCCGCAGCCGTTGACCCAGAACTCCTGCTTGCCGACCTGCGTTCCGCCGATCCGGGCGTTGGCCTGGCCGGCGACGACACCGGTCAGTCCCACGACTGTCAGGATGGCGACGAATGCGGCGATCAACCGGTTGCTCATCCGGTTGCGCGCAGGCCTCGGCGCCTCGGTGGCAGCTTCACGCATGTACAGAATCTCCCTCTTCAGCCGATCGACCGGAACTCGTAGTCCCTAGCGGCCGACCGATCCTTGTGCGTCACACATTTGTCGTCCCCCGGCTCATTGCGCGGCGCGACGTCGTTCACGAGTCGTTCTCGCATGCGATTCACCGTCGGCGAGCCTATTCGATGCCCCCGAACGTGACAAACCATGTGATAGCGATCACAACCCCCGTCACTTCGGCGTCCCAGCAGTTCAGAACGCCTCCGTCACGACCCTTCTATCGGCCGCGCCCACGGGGACGTTACCGATCCGAGATGTTCCGCGGCAACTCCACAGGTTCGACCCCGCGTTTTCTATGCGTTCTCTTGGTGTCGTGTGCTGAGGTGGGCGACGCTCAGCGCGGGTTCACCGGCGGGGGCATCTCCAGGCCGCAGCGCTGGATCTCGTACTCCGGCTCGCGCTGGATTCGATAACTGTTGAAGGTGAACGCCTGACGCAGGTTGTGCTTGAAGCGATCGAAGGACCACGGGGCCTCGAACGAGGCGAACCGGTCCTTCGTCTCCGGGCACTGCAGGGCGACCTGGGCCTGGCGGACCAGGTCCTCGTCGAGATACCCGGGCAGCACGGGACGCCGCGGGAACGCGCCGGCCTCGGCGACGACCCATTCGCTCGGCAGGATCTTGTCGTGCCCGATGCGGCCGTCCTCGAGGCGCTCGGTGTGCGCGGCGAGCGGGTACGCCAGACCCATCTGATCGATGACGCGCACATCCAGCGGTGCGTTCATGCTCGTCATTCCCAGATTGAGGAAATAGACGGTCACCTGCCGCTCGGCGCCCTTCGGCATGACCGGAGGCAGCTGCGCCACGTACCACTCGTCGTAGTTGAACGACGGCAGGATGACGCCGCCGTCCTCGCGGTACTCGTCGATCTTCTCGACCATCGCGCTCATCCGCGGATAGTCGAGGTAGTCCTCGGCGGTCACCGGATTCTCGTTGCCCATGTTGGTGACGTAGAAGCGACGCTCGTCGACGATGCCGCTGCGGCCGATGTCGATGCCGGCGTTCGGCAGGACGTTGGCGTGCGTGGCGACCGCCCACACGACGACGGTGATCCACATGCCGCTCATCGCCACCGCGCCGACGAGCTGGGCCCGTGCGCGACGACGATCCGCCGGCCCGGGTGCGGCCGGCTCAGGGACGGGGCCGAGGTCCGGATCGTCGCCGACGGGATCGGAGATCACCGAGTCGGAGTCCTTCGACGACCGACGACGGAACGCCGCGCCGACGTGCGCGGGAATCGTCACCGGCACGACCATCAGCGGAAGCAGGGTGACGAAGACCGGAACCAGCAGCACCCGCCCGTGCATGAAGTCGCCGCCCTGACGCGTCCAGTAGACGATCAGCACGATGCCGGCGAGCACCACGACGGTCACCACCGCGGTCGAGGACTGCAGCCGCCGCGACCATCCGGCGAGACGCGACGACCACGACGGCGTCGCGTCGGCATCAGCGGCGTCGGCCCTGTCCGTGGTCGCCTCGGCGACCGGGGCGTCGGAGCTCGTGGTCCGCATCCGGCCGCTGACGACCAGCACCACGCCCGCCAGCGCCACGAGCACGGCAGGCAGCACCAGCACGTAGGGGCCGAAGAGGTTGGTCAGATACGCGAAGCCCTGATCCCACTTGGCGCCGCTGGCGTCTTTCGCGACCGCGGGATTGGGAACCAGCAGTGCGTAGTAGCCCATGCGGAAGATCTGGTAACCGACGGGCAGCGCGCCCGCGACCACGACGACACCCAGTCGCATCTTCCAGCCGAGCGGCGCGAAGAACACCAGCAACAGGACCAGGCCGCCGAGTACCGCCAGTTCGGGACGGATCAGGGGGGCCAGTCCCGCGGTGAAGGCCAGCGCGAGAGTGGCCGCCGCGCTCCTACGGCTCGTCTGCACCGCACCGCCACCACGGCTGGTGTGCGGGCCGCGCCGGGCCCACGCGACGAGCTGACACCACAGCAGCGCCGCCCAGAAGATGCAGAGGCCGTTCTCCAGTCCGCTGGTCGCGAAGTCGCGGGCGGGCGGGATGGTGATGTAGATGACCGCTCCGAACGGCAGCAGCAGGGTCCAGCCGTCGCCGGTGAGCCCGCCGACGCGAGTCCCGAATAGACGCGCGCTGCCGTACATCGCGATCGGGATCGCGGCGACCGAACACACCAGCGCCACCCACAGCGCCACATACTCGAGCTGACCGTCGGTGATCCACGCCCAGAACCACAGCAGATAGGTCCAGGCGGTCGAGGTGTTCGCCTCGACACGCTCCCCGGCGTTGAACACCGGGCCGTTGCCGGCGAAGAGGTTGCGCAGCGTGCGCAGGACGATGAGCCCGTCGTCGGCGATCCATCGGCGCTGCCACGCGCCGATCGCGAAGAAGGTGGTGACGACAACTGCCCCCACGGCGAAACTGACGGCCGCAACCTTGTTGCGGCCGGTGCTCAGCGCCCGGAAACCGGTTGGCGATCCATCAATTGACTGCATAGACCGCGACACCCACACACACCAGCCACGCCAGGGCGAGCAGCTGCAGGACACGATCGCCCAGTGCGATCTCCTCGGGCTCACCCGCGGCGCCGCCGTCGACATCGACGGCGTAGCGCAGGATCGCCACTGTGAACGGCACCATCGAGATGGCGTACGCGACGTTGGTGTCGTGGTCGGAACCCTTGTCGAAAGCCCAGAGGCCGTAGAAGATCACGACCGCGGTCGCCGACAGCGTCCAGACGAACCGCAGGTAGGTGGTCGTGTAGTACTCGAGCGCCTTGCGGATCTTGGCGCCGGTGCGTTCGGCGAGCTGTAGTTCGGCGTAGCGCTTGCCCGCCGCCATGAACAGCGAACCGAAGGCCATGACGAGCAGGAACCACTGCGACAGCACGATCTCGGCCGCGACGCCGCCGGCGATCGCGCGCAGCAGGAAGCCCGACGACACGATGCAGATGTCGATGACGGCCTGGTTCTTCAGGCCGAAGCAGTAGCCGAGCTGGATGACCAGGTAGATCGCGATGACCACGGCCGTCTGCCAGTTCGCCAGGAAGGCGATGCCGATCGAGCCGGCGAGCAGGACGACGGCCAGGACGTAGGCGAGCCGCACCGGGACGACGCCGGCGGCGATCGGCCGGAACCGCTTGGTCGGGTGGTTACGGTCGGACTCGACGTCCATCGCGTCGTTGACCAGGTAGATGCTCGACGCCGCGAGGCAGAACGCGACGAAGGCGATACCGGCGGAGGCCAGCACCGAGGCGTCGGTGATGTTGCCCGCGGCGAGCGGAGCGGCGAGCACCAGGACGTTCTTGACCCACTGCCGCGGCCGGACGGCCTTGATCAGCCCGGACGTCAGGTTCTTCGGCGGTCCGAGAACCTTCCCGTGCTCGATCGGCTCCTCGCTCATGCACTCTCCCTGTGTCGTGTCACCCGCGCGATGACGGGGGACGCGGCAAGACGCAGCGGCCCGCCGGGTACCGCGGCCGTGAGGCCGAGGCGGGCCAGAAGGCGCGCCGCGCGGCGGGCACGCCCGTGGTCCGGGTCGTTCCGGGTGGGTTCGAGCAGCACCTTATCGCCCGCGATGACCGCCGCTGCGCTCGCGGCACCGATCGCGGCACCCGCGGTCACATCACTCGGGTAGTGGACACCCAGCACCAGTCGGGACACGAGCATCGGCGGCACCAGGACGGCGGGCAGCACCTTCGGGTCCCAGCCGGCGGCACGGCCGATGAGGATCGCCGCCGCGGTCGTCGAGGTGGCGTGCGAGGACGGGAAACTCAGCTTGCTCGGCGTCGACACCCCGATCGCGATGGCCGGATGGGCGGGCCGCGGACGCCGCACGATCCGCTTGATGATCACCGACGCGGCGTGCGCGCCGAAGGCACCCACCCCCGCCTCGAGCCAGAGCTGTTGCGCACGGACGTCACCGCGTCGGCGGGCCAGCGCCCAGCCGGTACCCGAGATCGCGAGCCAGCCCAGCGCGTGCTCGCCGACGTGCGACAGGCCGCGCGCCGCCGGACGGACGCCGGGGCGGGCGCCGATCCCGGCCTGGATGGCGACGAGTGCCTTTTCCTCCCCGCTCAGGGGACGCGGGATGTCGTCGGCCGGGACCCGGCCCGTCTCCGCGACATCGTCCAACGGATCACTCAATTCCGAAGACACCCGCCCAGCTCTCCTTCGATGTCAGATCGCGGTGCGCAGACCTGTACTGCTGCTTCATCTCCGGGAACTTCTCTTGCAGTTCCTTCACGAGGGCGAAGTGTTCGCGCGCGAGCTCGATCATCTTGTCGCGATCGCGCTGCCGATAGACGACGCCGCGGCCGTCGGCGGTCGTGACGGTGACGCCGTCGACACGCCCGAGCGAGAACCACCGCGCCTCGATCGGCGGGAAGTTGGCCTGCGGCACCTCGTGATGCCGGGGGTCGGCCGGACGAACGTTGTTGACCACGGCGCCGGCCAGCGCCTTGATCTTGCTGATGGGGTTCAGCGGGATCGAAGTGCCCAGATGTGTTGCCTCGCCCGAGGTCCGGGGCAACTCGGTCGCCGACGGCAGGACCACCGCATCCGGATACTGCTTGCGCATCTGCGCGACCTTCGGCAGCGCGGTCGGCAGCAGGCTGCGGATGTGATCCGGCCCGGCCAAAAAGTCCCGGATCGCCTCGTTCTGGATCGCGACGGTCGAGTACTCCAGGCACAGAAGATGTTTGGCGGTCGCCTTGGTCATCGACCGGACGATGCCCTTGATCGGGCCGTCATGGTGGATCGACGCGACGACGAGCCGGTTGCGCAGGTGGAAGTACGCCTGCCAGTCGATGGCGTCGTCCTTGTCGCTCCAGGCCATGTGCCAGATGGCGATTCCCGGCACGGTGGCGGTGGGGTAACCGGCCTTGGCCGCGCGCAGCGCGTACTCCCAGTCGTCCCACTTGATGAACAGCGGCATCGGCAGACCGATCTGCTCCGCACACTCGCGCGGGATCATGCACATCCACCAGCCGTTGCCCTCGACGTCGATGCGCCGGTGCAGGTTCTTCGAGTTCTCACGGTCACGCAGCGGGTACTTGGAGAAGTTGTGGTCGTATTCGACGAAGGGCGCCGCGGTCCACATGAAGGTGTCGCGACGGATCACCTCACCCATGCAGTGCAGGTGACTGCGGTCCTGCAGGTTGAGCATCTGGCCGCCGACGAGCATGGGCGCCTTGGCGAATCGCGACATGGCCAGCGCGCGCAGGATCGAGTCGGGCTCGATCGCGATGTCGTCGTCCATGTAGAGCACGTAGGGCGAGTCGGTGAGCCGCAGCGCCTCGTACATGATGCGCGCGTACCCGCCCGAACCGCCGAGGTTGCCCTGGTCGAAGATGTGCAGGCGGTCGCCGAGAGCCGCGGCGGCCTCGGTGTAACCGGGTTCGTCGACCACCTTCTTCGTGCCCTGGTCGGGCATCATCACCGCGTCGATCACCTCGTCGACCATCGGGTCGGAAGTCAACGCGGCCAACGCGTTCACCGCGTCGGTGGGGCGATTGAACGTCGGGATCCCGACCGTGACGCGCTTGGTCTCCGCGTCCGGGGTCGGCGCCTCGACGGACGCATACCAACCGGCGGAGACGATCTCGGTCTCGGTGTCGGTGGTGACGTCGAACCAGATCCAGCCGCCGTCCTCGAAGGGACCGAGATCGAGCTCGAATTCGACCACGCCGCGGCCGGTTTCGTCGGTGTCGACGAGGTCACCGCCGATCCCGATCCGCGACCCGTCGATCTTCGACCGGTACAGGTCGACACGGCAGGTGCCGATCACCTCGACCCGCAACACCACCGAGTCGAGGATGCTCCAGCGACGCCAGTAGGCCGCGGCGAACGCGTTGAAGTAGGTTTCGAAGCTCACCTCGGACTCGGCGCCGAGGAGCACCGAGGTCCGGCTCGGCGCGTGCGCCCGGCGGTTGTTGCTGTCGGACTCGACGACATAGAGCGAACGGACGTCGAGCGGCTCCCCGGCACGCGGGAAGATCACCCGCTGCAGAAGGGATTTCGCTTTCGACGGTCCGACGCCCGCGTCGGGGATGTCGGACTGGTTCACGGGAGTCACCGTCATCTATTCGGCTCCTGCGGGATCGGCCACCAGCGGCGCACCATCACGCAGATGCGGTGCCAGGGTGTTGTCGAACATGGTGAGCGCGCTCGCGATCGCCATGTGCATGTCGAGGTACTGATAGGTTCCGAGGCGGCCGCCGAACAGCACGCCGGCGCTGGCGGTCTCGGTGCGCGCAAGTTCCCGGTAGGCGGTCAGCATCGCCCGGTCCTCCGGGGTGTTGATCGGGTAGTACGGCTCGTCGTCGTTCTCGGCGAATCTACTGAATTCCCGCATGATGACCGTCTTGTCATCGGGGTAGGAATCCCGTTCGGGGTGGAAATGCCGGAACTCGTGGATACGGGTGAACGGGACATCGGCGTCGTTGTAGTTCATCACCGGGGTGCCCTGGAAGTCGCCGGTGTCGAGCACCTCGGTCTCGAAATCGAGTGTGCGCCAGCCGAGTCGGCCCGCCGAGTACTCGAAGTAGCGGTCCACGGGGCCGGTGTAGACGATCGGGGCGTCGGGACTGTCGGCGCGCAACTGATCACGCACATCGAACCAATCGGTGGACAGGCGCACCTCGATGCGGTCGTCGGACGCCATGTTCTCGAGCCATGCGGTGTAACCGTCGACCGGGAGACCTTCGTACGTGTCGTTGAAGTACCGGTTGTCGAAGGTGTAGCGGACCGGCAGTCGAGTGATGTTGCCCGCGGGCAACTCCTTGGGATCGGTCTGCCACTGCTTGGCGGTGTAGTGCTTGATGAAGGCCTCGTACAGCGGACGGCCGATCAGGCTGATCGCCTTCTCCTCGAGGTTGCGCGCCTCAGCGGTGTCGATCTCGCTGGCCTGCTCGGCGATCAGCTTCCGCGCCTCGTCGGGGCTGAAGTACCGGCCGAAGAACTGGCTGACCAGTCCCAGACCCATCGGGAACTGATAGGCCTGTCCGTTGTGCAGTGCGAACACGCGGTGCTGGTAGTTCGTGAAGTCGGTGAACTGGTTGACGTACTCCCACACGCGCTCGTTGGACGTGTGGAACAGGTGCGCCCCGTACTTGTGGATCTCGATGCCGGTCGTCGGTTCGGGTTCGGAGTACGCGTTGCCGCCGAGATGCTCGCGTCGGTCCAGCACGAGGACCCGTTTGCCCAGCTGCGTCGCGGCCCGTTCGGCGACGGTGAGGCCGAAGAATCCGGAGCCGACGACGATCAGGTCATAAGTGCTACTGGTTGCCACGGGTCCTCAGGGTAACGGACCCTTCCTGAGGAATCTCCGAGCCACGTGGCCTGGCACGGAAGCCGGGTAATGTTTCGATCATCGGCCTGTAGCCCCCGGGCCGTACCTTCTCCTGTGAGTAGTTCGGGGTTTGAGTGACGCCGCTGTTCGTTCGACCGCCCGACGACGGGGCGCCCGCCGCCCTCTCGCGGCCCCCCGGGGAACAGACCGACGCCCCTCCGCACGCGGTCGAGCGCATCGTCGTCGTGGTGCCCGTCCACAACGAGGCCGAACGTCTTCCCGCGTGCCTCGACGCTCTCGAGGCCGCGGCGACGGCGGTGGAGATCCCGGTGGAGGTGGTCGTGGTGCTCGACGCCTGCGACGACGACTCCGCGACGCTGCTCACGGCAGGTGTGTCGATCGTCATCGTCGACGTGCGGAGTGTCGGGGCGGCTCGTCGAGCCGGCTTCGCGGCGGCGGACTCCCCGGCGACCCGGTCGCACACCACCTGGTTCGCCACCACCGATGCCGATTCGACGGTGCCACGTGATTGGCTCGTCGAACACCTCGCCGCCGCGGATGCCGGTGCGGACGCATATGTGGGCACCGTGGTCCCCGACGGTTTCGACGGGTGGCCGGCGGGAACCGGCGCGAGGTACCTGCGGGAGTACGACGCCAATCGCGGACACGGCCACGTCCACGGCGCCAATCTCGGCGTCCGGGCCTCGGTGTACGACGAAGTCGGCGGGTTCTCGGCGCTCGACGCCGACGAGGACGTCGATCTCGTCGACCGGTTGCACGCCGCGGGGGCGGTCATCGAACGGGGTGCTGACGCCCCGGTCCGCACGTCGACGCGGTGCGACGGTCGGGCACGCCACGGATTCGCCGGCTACCTGCGGCACCTCGCCGGGGACCAGGCCGACGAGGTGGCCGGGTGACGCCCGCACGGGCACGGGCACTCCTCGGCGATCCGTCCGTCGCGCTCCCCCGCCCCGGTGAGGGACGCACCCTCGACCGGTTCGCCACCCTGGTCCGTGCCTGCTCCGACGACATCAGCACGGGCCGGCTCCTGGAGGCGCACGCCGACGCCGACGCCATCCTCGCGGAGATCTGCGGCGGTGGAACCGCTCCGGGAGAGTTCTGGGGTGTGTGGGCCGCCGAGCCGCGCGGCACCCGCGTCGACGCCCGGCCCGGCGCACAGGGCTGGGAACTGAGCGGGGTCAAGGAGTGGTGCTCCGGAGCCACCTCGTGCACCCACGCGCTGGTCACCGCACACACCGAGGCCGGCAATCGGCTGTTCGCCGTCGACCTCGGCCGCCCGGGGGTGTCCGCGGACAGCTCGGGGTGGGCCAACACGGGTATGCGCGACACCGACACCGGGACCGTGACCTTCGACGCAGTGCCCGCCGACGCCATCGGCGAACCCGGCGACTATCTCGACCGGCCCGGATTCTGGCACGGCGGGATCGGGGTCGCCGCATGCTGGTTCGGCGGGGCCCGCAAGGTCGCGGCACCGCTCTACCGCGCCGGTTCCCGCACCGACGACCCACTGCTCCGCATGCACGTCGGCGCCGTCGACGCCCTTCTCGCATCCGGGTGGGCGCATCTCCAGACCGCGGCTCGCGAGATCGACGCCGACCCGACCGGGCCGTCGAAGCGACTCGCCTTCGCCGTGCGCTGGTCCGTCGAACAGATCGCGACCGCGGTGATCGACCGGGTGGGTCGCGCGCTGGGCCCCGGCCCGCTCGCCGCCGACCCCGACCACGCGCAGGCGGTCGCCGATCTCGTCGTCTACATCAGGCAGTCCCACGCGGACCGTGACCTCGCGGTACTCGGCGGACTGACCGGGGGACGCATCCCCGGTCCGGGACCGGAGCCGTCGTGACGACCGACGATCCCATGTCGACCCGACGCTTCGGATCCACCCCGACGTCGGCGGACGGCACCCCGGAATCGGAGTGGCAGGAGTGGTTCGCCGCCCGTGGACCGTGGCCCGACTTCGAGCCGGACGTCCGTCGGCTCGTCGTCCTGGCGGCCCACCCCGACGACGAGATCCTCGGCGTCGGCGGCGTGATGGCGTCCGCCCACCGGCGGGGTGTCGAGGTCGTCGCGGTCTGTCTCTCCGACGGCTCTGCGTCGCACCCGGGTTCGCCCACCCTGTCCCCCGCCGAGCTGGCAGTACGTCGTCACGCCGAGGTGGACGCCGCGACCGCGATCCTGGGACTCGGTCCGACGCGATGGTGCGGGCTCGGCGACGGCACCCTCGTGAGTCGTGAGGACGAGATCGAGTCGATCGTCGACGCGACGCTCACGGAGACTCCCGACATCCCGGCAGCACTGCTGTCGGTGTGGGCGCACGACGGTCATCCCGACCACGAGGCCGTCGGGCGATGCGTCCGACGCGTCGGCGCTCGGCTCGGTGTCCCGGTCTGGATGTACCCGATCTGGATGTGGCACTGGGCGAAACCCGACGACCCGGAGATCCCGTGGGAGCAGATGCGGACCCTTGTCCTCGACGACGACGTCGCGGCCGCCAAACGCGCGGCCGTGCAGGCCTTCGAGACCCAGATCCATCCGCTGTCACCGGCGCCCGAGGACGCCGCCGTACTCGGACCGCACATCCTGGACCGGCTGCTCCGCGACCGGGAGTTCGTCTTCGGGTGACCGGGACATCGCCGAACAGGCGCGGGCCCGGCAGCGCGACCGGGCGAAAACAGAACGGGCGAGAAACAGGACGGCGAGGGCATGACCGACGACATCACCGAGGGCGACCGAAACGGATTGCCCGACAGCTATTTCCACGAGATGTATCAGGACAGCGATGATCCGTGGGGCTTCTCGTCGCGGTGGTACGAGCAGCGCAAGTACGCCCTGACCCTCGCGGCGCTGAGTTCCCCCCGATACGGGACGGTGTTCGAGCCCGGTTGTTCGATCGGTGTGCTGAGCGCCGAGTTGGCCAGGCGCGCCGACCGTCTGCTGTGCACCGACGTCAGCCCGCGCGCGGTGGAACTCGCCCGTCGCCGGCTCGACGGTCACGCCTCGGTCGAGGTGCGCGTCGGCGACATCGTCTCCGATTGGCCGCCCGGCCGTTTCGACCTGATCGTCCTCAGCGAAGTCCTCTATTACCTCGACGACACGGACCTCGACGACCTCATCGCACGTCTCCCCGACGCGCTGACACCGACCGGCGAAGTTCTGGCCGTCCATTGGCGGTGGCCGGTCGAGGAATATCCGCGGACCGGGGACGAGGTCCACGACGCGCTGCGGAGGTCGTCGTTGACCACGTCGGCGGAGTACGAGGACGCGGACTTCCGGCTTTGTGTGATGACTCCGTCACCTGGCGCTTCAGTTGCGCAACGAGAAGGGATAGTCGGCGTCTGACCCGCGCGGGGTACGGCATAATGGTTTTTTCGACATCGGGTGTGTTCGAAGCCGCGCTTAGCTGTCGGCCCCAGCTGAGGCGCGCGGATGATGTCTCAGAGGAGGCAGGGTGACTGAGTTGGCGGACTTCGGCGCGCAGATGACGCGCATCGCCGGTGAGATGCGCAAAGAGAGCGACGACACCGAGGCGGCGTTGCGTTCCATGACCAAGTTCGCGGTCGACGCGATCCCCGGAGCAGAGTATGCAACCGTGACCCTGGTCTCCGAGGACAAGGTCGAGACACCGGTCATGGTGGGTGATCTCGGTGGCGAGGCGGACAGGCTGCAGCGTGAGCTCGGCGAAGGACCGTGTCTGCGCGCGGCGGTCGGCGTCCTCACCGTCTGCATCCACGACATGCGCACCGAGCCGAGATGGCCCGCCTTCGCCTCGGCCGCAGCCGAACTCGGTATCCGGTCGATGGCCTGTTTCTATCTGTACATAGACGGTGACAACTCGGGCGCCCTGAACCTGCACAGCACCGTCGCGAACGCGTTCACCATGGAATCGCTGCAGCTGGGTGAGCTGTTCGCGGCCCACGCCGCGACGGCGTTGGGGGCGGTGCAGGAGAAGGAGCAGCTCAGGACAGCCCTGAGCTCACGAGACATCATCGGTCAGGCCAAGGGCATGATCATGGAACGGTACCGGCTCGACGCGAACGAGGCGTTCGCGCTGCTCGCACGGCTCTCCCAGGACACCAACACCAAGCTCGTCGACGTCGCCGTCCAGATCGTGGAGGCCGGACCGGAGAGCTGAGGTGAAGCAGGGCTCCCCGAGGTGCCCCGATCAGCGAAACGCGTCGCGCTTCGGGAAGCCCAGCGCGGGGATGCCACCGCGATCCTGGTAGCGCTCGAGCCCCTTGCCGACGAGTACCCGCGGTCCGGTGGCCGGGGTGAAGAACATCATCCCCTTCTCGAAGAGCTGGGTGACGCCCGCGGCGTCCGGCGTCAGGGTTGGCACGCCCAGCGCCTGACCCAGCGGTCCGGTGATCCCGCCGAGGTCCGCGAAACGTCCGTTCATCGCCGATGTCGCCATGTCGAGGAACTTCGACGAGCCGGGCAGGAACTGCTCGGCGAGCTGATTGAGGCTGCCGAAGTCGATACCACCGCCACCGGGCGACGCCGGACCGGTGGGCGGTTTGACGATCCGGGGCGGTGCGGGCTGACCCTGTACGGCGAACCACGACGACTTCAGCTGCAGCTTGGTACGCGCTTCCTCACCGCTCACCTCGGCGGTTCCGCCGGAACCGACCGCGCGCACCTTGATCGCACGACCGTGCTCGGCGCCCAGACCGTTGGCCTCGATGACCTCGAAGCTCCGCAGGGCACCGACACCGAAGGCCGATCCGATGCTGCCCGCACTGACGGTGGCGGTCCAATTGTGGTTGGGCGACACCGTGTCCCCCTCGTCGACGACCGCCGGGAAACGGCCACCCGCGGTGTATCCGCCGGTCGACGCGGAGAACTCGGTGAAGGCCGGCTGCCCGTTCTGCAACAGGATCTGGCCCGCGGTGGCGTCGGCGGCCGCGTTGGTCCGCCGATCCTCGCCCGCGACGCCGCCGTAGACCTGCGAATTCTGGGTGTCGTCGATCTTCTTGCCGCCCGCGATCGCCGCGAGCGCGTAGGTACGGGCGGCCACGGCTTGCGCCTGCAGCGCCGCCGCGCCACCGGAGTCGCCCCATGCGGGCAGGCTCTCGCGTGGGATGACGCCCTTGACGTAGTCGTCGACGTGGATGCGGTTGACCACGCGCCCACCTTCGAGACCCATGGCCCCGCGATAGGCCTTGTTTGATCCGCAGAACTTGAGGAACTCACCGGCGGGCCGGTTGGGGGCCATGCTGAGAGGTTCGACGAATGTGGCCGGTACCGACCGCACCGGTCCACCGCCGCATCCGCTGAGGATGGTGGCCGTGCCCCCGGACAGGCTGACCGCCTGCCCGGGAGCCACCGTCTGACCACCGACTCGCATGCCGGCGTCCGCGTGCACATTCACCGAGCCCTGACCCGTGAGGGCCACCAGGATCTCGGGCCTGTCCACCTTCCCCGCGGTGGTGCCACCGTAGTAGTGGCGCAGGATCTGCTGTGCGGTCCAGCCCTTACGGGCGTAGCCGTACGCTCCCCATTGCCCCATTCCGCGGCCGTGGCCATGACCGTGCCCGATCAGCGTCACCGTCGACCCGACCGAAAGCTCGACCTGATCGGCCGATTCCGATGAACTCCCGACAGCGAGGCCACCGGCGAGCAGTGCGGGCGCCAGCCCCGCCGCGGCCCAGGTCAACGCTCGGTTACGGGCCCGTCCGGGCCGCGCACCGCTCGCCGTCCATCTCGGCAGAAGCCGTGTAGGTCGGGCTTTGGTCACTGCTGAACACATCCTTCGGTCGCGACGACACCAGCCGCGGGCGCCGCAACGTCGCGACCCCCGTAACGTCTGTGACTGATGTGACGATTGGGACTTAAGTGACCCTAGTGAACGAAGATGCGGATCACCAACCCGAGGGGATCACAACCGGATCACGAGTTGTCCGGTCCGCCGTGACCTCTGGCAGGGACCTCCGGCCGGGACCGGAGAGGCGGCTCGGATTCGTATGTCGTTGTGCTCGGATTCCGGGCTCGATGCCATACGGGTGAACGCGCGTCGACACATTGATCACTTCTGTCACACAGATAACAAGAGCATCACGAGTTACCGGGTCGCGGCGTGTGTCGCCGTCGCGATCGGTGGCCGACAGCGACGATGACCGCCGTACCGAGCACAGTCGATGACGCTTCGGCGACTTCGGCTGCGCTGATGTCGACGGCTGACCGGACCCGACCACACACCCAGACCACGGGCGTGCCGCGGTCCGACCAACCTGCGAGGAGACCTGAGTGCGTTACCCCAGACCGAAACCCTCGATCGCGCTCGCCGCGATCGCCGCCGCGGTCGTCGCGACTCCGTTCGTGGTTATCGCGAGCGAGTCCGAGCCCCGGCTCGTGGACAACAAGCAGACGGTCTCCAACACCGAGATCGAGCAGGTCCCGCTGCGGGAACTGCCTGCCGCCATCGTCGACGTCGCGACATCCGGACTCGCCGCGGCGGGTGTCGAACTGCCGCCGATCGATCCGGACGCGTTCCCGCTGCCGGATCTGACCGTCCCGTTGCCGAAGGGGCTCGTCCCGGGCGCAGGAGGGGCGTCGACGAGTGCCGATCCGTCCGCGTCGCCGGAGTCGTCGACGCCGGAATCATCAACGTCGGAATCGTCGGTGCCGGAGACATCCTCGTCGGAGACGCCCGAATCCTCGGCAACCCCCACCACCGATGCGCCCACCGGCGAGCGTCGGGCACCGTCGACGACGCGGGAGGCCCCCGACGACCCGACGGCCCCGGTTCCGCGCGGTGAGCGGACGCCCGGCAACCGACCCGGTTCGCCCTCGGCGAGTACGACGCCGGCGACACCCACGATGGCCGACGGGCGCGAGGTCGGGGCGGCGGTGACGCACATCGTGCGCGACTCGCCGATCAAGATGGTGGCTTTCACCTGGGACCGCCCGGTCGACGTCGATCTGAAACTGCGAGCCAAGAACCCCGACGGCAAGTGGGGACCGTGGACCGTCCTGGAACAGATCTCGCGCGGACAGGCGCCCAGCGCGAAGAATCCGGTCGGTACCGAGCCGGTCTGGGTCGGCGACGCGCGTGAGGTCCAGGTGGCCGCGAGCAAAGACGGACTCGCGATCCCGGCCGCCGAGACCCAGGGCGGCGATCTCGCCCAGCTGGCCGTCGGCACCGCGAGCACGGTGGTGACGAAGCTGGCCACGACCGCCCTGAACACGCTGAAGGCGACGCTCATCAGCCCGGAGAGCCTGCTGGGCCTGGGCTCGTCGCTGCTGACACCACTGACCGGCGGACCGCAGGTCGTGGCCCGCCAGGCCTGGGGCGCCGACGAGTCCATCCGCTGTTCACAGCCGGTGTACTCGCCGCAGATGCGCGGCGCGATCGTGCACCACACGGCCGGCAGCAATGACTACACCCCGCAACAGTCCGCCGAGATCGTTCGGGGCATCTACGCCTACCACGCACGCAGCCTGAACTGGTGCGACATCGGCTACAACGTGCTCATCGACAAGTACGGCCAGATCTTCGAGGGCGCGTTCGGCGGGCTCGACCGCAACGTCGAGGGCACCCACACCGGCGGATTCAACAAGGAGACCGTCGGGGTGTCGATGATCGGCAACCTCGAAGAGGTGCCGCCGACCGCGGCGATGGTGTCGGCGACCGGCAAGTTCCTGCGCTGGCGCCTCGGCAAGGCCAGCCTCAATCCCGCCGGTACGGCGACCTTGACCTCAGAAGGCTTCTCCGGCACCAAGTTCGCGGCGGGGACGCAGTCGAACCTGCCCGTGATCTCCGGGCACCGGGACTACAACAGCACAAGCTGCCCGGGCGTGCACGGCTACGCCGCACTGACCGCGATCCGGGCGCTCGCCGGGGGTGCCGCACCGGCACCGGAACCGGCGCCGCCCGCGGATCCCGCCGCCCCTGCGCCCCCGCCCGGCGAACCCGGTGCGCCCGCGCCGCCGGCTGATCCGGGTGCGCCCGCGCCGGTACCGCCGGCGGCCTGAGCCGGGTTCAGCGCTCGGCGAACCAGCGCTCGAGCACCTTGGCGACGCCGTCGTCGTTGTTGCCGACGGTGACCTCGTCGGCGGCATCGAGCGCTGCCGGGTGGCCGTGGCCCATCGCGACGCCGTGCCCTGCCCAGGTGAGCATCTCGGCGTCGTTGGGCATGTCGCCGAACGCGATCACGGCGTCGACCGGCAGTCCGGTGAGGTCGGCGAGGCGCGCGAGCCCCGATGCCTTGTGGGTTCCCGGCACCGACAGTTCGATGAGTCCGTTGTCGGTGGAGAACGTGACCTGGGCGAGGTCGCCGACCACGGGCCGCAGACGACGGGCCATCTCATCAGAGGCCATATCCGGTTTGCGGACAAGGAGTTTCACCGCCGGATCACCGAACACCTCGTCGTCACCGACCTCGACGTGGTCGGGGTTGAGCCAGGCGTGTTCGTAACCCGAACTGGCCACGAACGGCGCGGTCGCCGCGTCGTGCGCGGACCGGCCCGCCCGCTCTGCCGCGATCCCGCATCCCGGGATCTGTTGGTAGGCAATCTCTCCGAGCTTGACGAGCGCGTCGGGTTCGAGGTTGGCCGACCACAGCACACGGTCGTTCTCGGCGTCGTAGATGATGGCGCCGTTGGCGCACACCGCGTACCGGACGAATGCCTCGGTGCCGGCGAACTGATCGGTGATCTCGGCGATCCACCGCGGGGGCCGTCCGGTGGCCAGCACGAACTCCACTCCGGCGGCGCGGGCGGCCGCCAGCACGGACACCGTGCGCGGGGAGACCCGGTTCTCGTCGTCGATGAGGGTTCCGTCCACGTCGCTGGCGATGAGTGTG
The DNA here is from genome assembly GCF_057770005.1 of Gordonia sp. G4. NCBI lineage: Bacteria > Bacillati > Actinomycetota > Actinomycetes > Mycobacteriales > Gordoniaceae > Gordonia > Gordonia sp. G4. The sequence goes on along the minus strand of NZ_CM173442.1, from coordinate 1,826,679 downwards.
GGTGGACCGAATGTCATCAGCGTCTGCTTCCTCTCGACCGAGCTCTCTCGGCGGCTCGTTTCGCCCGCGCCTCGGCTTTGCGCAGCGCCTCGTCGGCTTCGATCACGGCGGCCTCCTGGGGTGTCGGTGCCGAACCGCCCAGTCGCGACGGGACCCAGAACTCACCCCGTGGATGCGGTCCGTAGGAGTCCTGGACCTCGTGGAGCATCGAGATCATGGTTTCGCGGAGCCTCAGCGTCTCACGCTCCGGTGTCTCGTCGAGTCGTGGGGTGAACGGCAGGCCGTACCGAACGTGTACCGGGAGACGGCTGCGCCCGATGTTCCGCACTCCCCCCTTGGTCCACTGGCGATGGGCGCCCCACACGATCGCCGGGATGATCGGGACGCCGGCCTCGGTGGCCATCCGGACGGCCCCGCTCTTGAACTCCTTGAGCTCGAAGCTGCGGCTGATCGTCGCTTCCGGGTAGACGGCGACGATGTAGCCGTCCCGCAGGCGACCGAGCGCGGCGCGATAGGCCTCGGCGCCGCGCGACCTGTCGACGGGGACGGTCCTGGTGTGGTTGACCAGGAACCGCATGATCCCGATGTCCATCACCTCGGACTTGATCATGAAGCGGGTGCGGCGGCCGGCGCGCTGGACGCCGAGCGCGAGCGGGAGGAAGTCGACGTAACCGGTGTGGTTGACACACAGGACGGCGCCGCCCGAGTCAGGGATGTTCTCGATGCCGGCGAAGTGCAGGTCGAGGTCCTGCGCCCGGACGAGTCCGTTGGCGATGAGTTCCAGGGTGCGATACACCGGCTCGCGGTGTCCGTGCGTCCCTGCGCTCATGCGTCCAGGTTAACGGGGCGCCGCGACACCCCCGGCGACGACGGACACCGGCACCCCCGCCGGTCGACGGCCAGACGGCCAGACGGCCGGTCAGACCACTCCGGGATCGTCTTTTCGCGGCTCGCGCTTGGCGGCGCGTTCGGCCTGCTCCTGGGCATCCATGCGGTTGGCTTCCTCGAGCGTCGGCGCGGAACCGCCGAGCCGGGCGGGAACCCAGAACTCGCCCTTCGGGTGCTCGCCGTAGGCGTCCTGGAGTTCCAGGAGTTTTGCGCTCATCACCTTGTGTAGCTCGGCGGTGAGGGCGTCGGCGCTGCCCGTGGCCTCGAGGGGCTCGCAAACACCAATCGCGATCTTGTACCCGGTTCGACCCAGTTGCTTGGGATGGCCCTTGGTCCAGACGCGCTGGGCACCCCAGATGACGGTGGGGACGATCGGCGCGCCGGATTCGAGGGCCATCCGAGCGGCGCCCGACTTGAAGGCCTTCAGCTCGAAGCTCCGACTGATCGTCGCCTCGGGGTAGACCCCGACGAGTTCGCCGCGCCTGAGGTAGTCCACCGCATTGCGATAGCTGTCCGCCCCCTGGGCGCGATCGACGGGAATGTGCTTGAGCGAACGCATGATCGGACCGGAGATCTTGTTGTCGAAGACCTCCTTCTTCGCCATGAAGCGGACCTTGCGGCGCCCCTGCAGGAAGGCCGGGATACCGGCATAGGTGAAGTCGAGGTAGCCGGTGTGATTGATGGCGACGACGCCGGGGCCCTCGGCCGGCACGTGCTCGACACCCGACACCGTGAACTTCAGACCCTCGGCCAGCCACAGCAGCCGGGCGGCGGTGATCACGGAGTCGTAGACGGGTTCCATGCGAGAGAGCTTAGCCACTCGCCCCGGAACCCTCGCCGACGTCGCCGCCGGCGATCATCACCATCGCGGTCGCACGTGCTCTGTTCTCGAGCGCGTCCACGGTGAAACCCACGTGATCCGACAACTTGGCCAGCCGGTAGGCGACCGTGCTGTGGTGCAGGTGCATCTGCTGCGCTGCCGCTCGCAGAGTCGATGCGCGGAGATAGAGCCGCAGAGTCGAGAGCAACTCCACCCCCTGTGGTGAGTCGCGGAGCTCATTCGCACGCACTATGTCGGGAATGAGCCTGTGCGGCAGGTGGTTCTCCGGTGCCAACAGGTTGAGCGCACCGAGGTCGTCCGCGCTGCCCAGCGGCTGGGGTCCGTAAGCGTGACCGCGGGCAAACCGCGCTGTGCCGACGACCAGGTGAGCATCCGCGGCCTCGGCTGCCAGTGAGATACCCACCTTCACCGATCGGGAAAGTACCGTGTCGACGAATTCGGCCGGGGGTACGAAGGACGCCGGAACGAGCCTGAGGCGATCACCGTCCGCCTCGACCTCCGTCGAGCGACCGGGCGACAGGTCACCGGACACCGGCAGACGCGCGCCGCCGCCTCCTGTGTAGGCGACCACCCGCACCGGAGTCGACGGCGCGACTTTCAGAGCAGCGCATGCGGTCAGCACGGCCAACTCGTCTGACGGGAACAGGAGATCGAGGGTGTGCTCCTCATCGGTGAGCACGCGGCGATGCTGAAGGATGACCGCGGCCGTGAGAGCCATCCGGTCCACGAGCATGTCGTCGAGCGGCAGCGCCGGCCCTGGCCGCTCAATCCAGACGGAGCCGACCGTCACGTCGTCGATCACGACTTCTTTCGACGAACTGGGCACACTCTCGCTCGGCGGAGACCACCGCCCCTGAGGATCGCATCGACGCGCATCGAAACTGTTCGGCCCGCTGGAGATCTCGATGCCGACAATGCAGTTGGCCAGCGCAGCGCTCGCCTGCAACATCGACGTCGTATCCGCACCGTGTCTGACGAGCGCGTCGAAGTAGTCGATCACCCGTACCAGACCCGCCGAATCCGCATCGAGTTCGGCGGTACATCAGTCCCTGCATCCGACAACGCTAGGAGGCAGGTGACGGCGCGCGCAAGCCCCTACGCAGGGCGCCGAACGCCTCCGCTGTCGCCCGCTTACTGACCTCGGCGGCCGCCACCAGACCGGAACCGTGGAAGGTGCCGGGGAACGAGTGCAGTTCCACGCTGACACCTGCGCGAAGCAGGTTCAGGGCATACTCGATTCCCTCGTCGCGCAGGGGATCCAATTCCATCGTGCAGAGATAGGTGGGCGGAAGGCCGGAGAGGTCTGTTGCGCGAGCCGGCGCGGCGTAGATCGACACATCCGGATCCTCCGGTCCGGTGTAGGACTCGCCGAGGTAGAACTTCCACGACAGAATCGCATTCGGCCGATGCCACAGCGGGGTGTCCACGAAGTCGGTCATCGACACGCTGGTCAGCCGATCGTCCAACTCAGGGATCTCGAGAAGCTGGAACGCGACAGGTATCACGCCCTCGTCTCGGGCGCGTAGAACGGTTCCGGCGGCAAGTCCACCGCCTGCGCTCTGTCCACCGACCGCGATGCGGGAGGTGTCGACACCCAGATCCGTCGCGTGGGCGTGGACGTAGGTCAGGGCCGAATAGCAGTCGTTCAACGGGCCTGGGAACGGCGTCTCCGGAGCCAGCCGGTACTCGACACTGGCGACGGCGAATCCGAGTTCGCGCACGACCTGTACGCAGAAGGGGTCAGTGCTCGCCGCCGTTCCGATGGCGAAGCCACCGCCGTGGATCCACAGCAGAACCGGAAGTGGACCCCTGGGACTCTCCGGGGTGAAGAACCGGATACCGACGTCGGGATCCCCTCCGAGACCGGGCGCGGACAACTCGCGCACACGGACTCCGTCCAAGGACAAGTCCGCCAGTTGAGACTCGATGAGGGTGTCGAATGTCCGGCGAGCGGACTCCACGTCGGCGAAGTCGATGTTCGGAAGCACGGTGAGTGCGGGGGCAAGTTCGGGGTCGAGCTGAGGGAACGTCGTCATTCACTCAGCATGCTTCGTGGTGTGTACTGCGTCACCAGCCACCCGTAGGGAGTTGCAGAACACGATTCCGACGCCCGTCGGACGGGATGCGACGTCACACCCTGCAGAGGACGGCGGCCTGCCGCCGCCGCACGCGTTCCCTCCCTGCCACCGTGAGGACTCATGGCCCACGCACCCGCCCGGCACGGCTCGATATCCTGGACGTTTGTAGTGCCCTGCCGCGCAGCCCCGCGCACACCATGAAAGGCCCCTTCGTGCAGATCACCAGCATCGGTCATGCCGGTTTCCACATCCAGACCACCGCCGGATCGATCCTCTGCGACCCCTGGGTCAACCCGACGTACTTCGCCTCCTGGGTGCCCTTCCCGGACAACTCCGAACTCGACTGGAAGACCCTCGGCGACTGCGACTACCTGTACGTCTCGCATCTGCACCGGGATCACTTCGACGAGCGCAACCTGCGGGAGAACGTCAACAAGGACGCCACGGTTCTGCTGCCCGACTACCCGGTGCCGGATCTGCGCCGCGAACTGGAGAAGCTCGGGTTCACCAAGTTCGTCGAGACCACCGACTCGGTCAAGACCACGGTCACGAACGACAAGGGTTCGCTCGACGTCATGATCATCGCGCTGCGCGCGCCCGCCGACGGCCCGATCGGCGACAGCGGGCTCATCGTCTCCGACGGTGAGACGGTGTGCTTCAACATGAACGACGCACGACCGATCGACCTCGACGTCGTCGGCGAGGCGTTCGGGCCCGTCGACGTCCATCTGCTGCAGTACTCGGGCGCGATCTGGTACCCGATGGTCTACGACATCCCGCGGAAGTCCAAGGCCAACTTCGCCTCACAGAAACGCCAGCGCGGAATGGACCGCGCGCGTTCGTACATCGAACAGGTCGGGGCGACCTGGGTGGTCCCGTCGGCCGGACCGCCCATGTTCCTCGACGAGGACCTCTTCTACCTCAACGACTTCGGGTCGGGTGAGACCGCGGACGTCACCTCGATCTTCCCCGACCAGGAGACGTTCCTGGAGCAGATGCGCATCCACGGAACCGACGACGGCGAGAAGCACCGCGGCCTGATGATGGTGTCCGGTTCGGTCGCCGAGTTCTCGGGTCCGGTGCTGAACGAGGTCACGCATCCATACGCTCCCGCCGACGTCTTCGGCGTGAACAAGCGCGCCTACCTCGAGCGGATGAAGGAGAAGTTCGCTCCGGTCATCGCCGCGGACAAGGCCACGTGGGCGCCGGCCGACGGCGAGCCGCTGATCGGCGCGCTCCGCGAATTGTTCGAGCCGATCATGGCGCAGTCTGATCTGATCTGCGACGGCATCGGATACCCGGTCGGACTGGTGATGACGCCGGGCGGTGGCGCGGCCAACGAGGCCACCGAGACCGTCGTCCTCGACTTCCCCAACCGCATCGTGCGCGAGCCCAAAGAGGGAGAGGGCAAGTACCGCTACGGATTCCGGATCGCCACCGAGCTCGTGCGGACCGTCCTGCGCGACAACGAACCCGACTGGGTCAACACCATCTTCCTGTCGACCCGGTTCACCACCTGGCGGATCGGTGGCTACAACGAGTTCCTCTACACGTTCTTCAAATGCCTGACCGATGAGCGGATCGCCTATGCCGACGGCTGGTTCGCCGAGGCTCACGACGACTCGGCGTCGATCACCAAGGACGGCTGGGAGATCCAGCGGCGGTGCCCGCACCTCAAGGCCGACCTCGGCAAGTTCGGGGTCATCGAAGGCGAGAAGCTGACCTGCAATCTGCACGGATGGCAGTGGGATCTGCCCACGGGACGCTGCCTGACGTCGAAGGGCCACGACCTCCGCGCCTCCAGGCTCGACTCCTAGTCGCGGGCGGATCACGACCAGAGATGACATCCGAGCGCACGTACGGCGGCCGCGCGGTGAGCGACCGCGCCGCCGAACGCCGGCAGCGCTTCCTCGATGCCGCGCTGGTCGAATTCACCGACACCGGTTATGCGAAATCGTCGGTCACATCGATCTGCCGGGTGGCGGGACTGTCCCGCCGGCAGTTCTATGCGGAATTCACCGACCGCGAGGAACTGCTGGTCGCCCTGTACGACACCGTTCAGGGCGCCGCGCGCGTCGCAGTGGCAGAAGCACTGGCCGCGTGCGCTTCTCGCGACCTCCGAGACCTGAGCACCGCGGCGATGCGCGCCTACATGGAATCGGTGGGCACCGATCCCCGGCGCGCGGCGGTCTCGTTTGTGCAGATCGTCGGGGTGAGCTCACGCGTCGAGCAGCACCGCCTCGACGGCCGCGAGGAGTGGGCGGACTTCTTCGTCGCCGCCATGGCCGATTTCGCCGGCCGTCCGGCAACCGAGAGACAGCGCCATCTGGCCATCGCCTTCGTCGGCGCACTGACCGGACTCGTCCACCGGTGGAGCGAGACCGCAGATCCCGCCGCCCTCGATGACATCGTCACCGTGCTGGCCGACATCCTGCTCGCCTTCGCGCGTCTCTGACACCCGGGTCGTCCATTGTGTTCTGCGACACATCGGGTGTATGTTCTGCCGCAGTGTGAGACACGGTCGTCTCACTTATTGAGGAGGAATCCATGCGGGGATGGTTACAGCGCGGGCTCGCGCGACTGCTGATCGCGATGATGACGGTCGCGATCACGGCCGTCGCGGTGGTGGGGGGCACGATCAGCGCCGGCGCCGCGAGTGCCGTACCGGTCGCCCCGCCGCTGCCGTTCCCGGTTCCGCCCGCGATTCCGGAGTTCGACAAGGCCTTCTACCTACCCGACCGGTCGGTGGTCGCGGCCAAGAAGCCCGGTGAGCTCATCGCGGCGCGTCGAGTGCATGTGGCGGCCCTGTCGGTGATCCCGGTCAACGTCGACGCCTGGCAGATCTCGTACCGTTCGACGAACACGCGAGGTGAGCCGATTCCGGCCGTGGCAACGCTGCTCAAACCCAAGGGACCGGCCAAACCCGGACCATCGAAACTCGTGTCCTGGCAGTCCGCGGAGGACTCCACCGCGATGTACTGCGCGCCTTCCTACGCACTCCAGCAGGGGTCGATCCCGGGCCAGCTCACCGGGTCGGTGGACTCGAGCTACGAGGTCCTGCAGATCACCTCGCTGGTCGGTGCCGGCTGGTCGGTCGTCATCCCCGATCACCAGGGTCCCGAATCCGCTTTCGCGGCAGGGCCTCTCGCGGGTCGCATCACCCTCGACGGCATCCGGGGCGCGCGGGACTTCGCCCCGCTGGGACTCAAGAACGACCTGCGTGTGGGTCTGATGGGTTACTCGGGCGGGGCGATCGCCACGGGCTGGGCGGCCGAGCTGCATGAGGCATACGCCCCAGAGCTGCCGATCGTGGGAGCCGCCGAAGGCGGTGTGCCCGCGGACATCCGCGCGCTGGTCGACCTCGCCGACAGAAACGCGGCGTCCGGGCTGATCATGGCCGGGATCATCGGGGTCAGCCGTGAGTATCCGGAGCTGGAACGCTTTCTCCGACGCCACATGAACCCGCTGGGCACAGCGTTGCTGGCGAGCAAGAACCCGCTGTGCCTCACCTACCAGGCGGCGCTTGCACCCTTCGTGAACATCAAGGGCCTGGTGAACCTGCCCGGCGATCCACTCGATCATCCGGTTCCGCGAAAGGTGCTGGGAAAGCTCAGAATGGGAGAAACGACGCCCGACTTCCCGATGTTCATCTATCAGTCGAACCCCGATTGGATCGCCCCCGTGGGGCCGGTCAACGAGCTGGTCCGCACCTACTGTGGCGATGGCGCGAGTGTGCGGTATGTGCGCGACCATTTCAGCGAGCACATCACGCTCGCCGTCGAGGGTTTCGCCCCCGCCATCGTCTGGCTACGGGACCGTCTCGACGGCAAGCCGGCGCAGAGCGGCTGCACCACAAGCGTCAGGGATCGATGGCTCTCGACCCGGCCACCTGGCGCGCGTTCGTCAACCTCGTGGGCAACAGCCTCGCCCTGGCGATCAACCAGCAGTTGGGCAATCCGCCGCGGGTGCCGTGACCCTCCCCCGGCCGGACACAGAGTGGGCGGCGTGTTTGCCGACCACGGATGTGGGTAGACCTCCAGCACGGCAGAGAGCCGCCGAGTCGATCGTTACCGACCCGTTGCATGCAGACACGATCCGACGTCGACGAACGCGCATCGAGACGACGGAGGCAAGTCGATTCATACGATGGCGTCAGGGCTTTCGGCCCGCGAGGACGTTAGGTCCGGACGTCGAACTTCGACCGTGAGGAGAACATCATGGCCCAATACCGCGTAGTGGACGCCAGCGAGAACGTCGTCGAGGAGAAAGAGTTCGACGACGCCACCAGCGCCTACGACTGGTTCAAGACCGTCGCCGCCCCGGACGACAGCCTGGGCACCGTCATGCAGGTACACGATGCCGGTGAGTGGAAGAACTTCGAGGTGTCCGACGGCGGCACCAACGCCAGTCCGTCGGCCGACGCGGACTGAACCGCCCCTTCGGCGGGGGTTCCGTCGACATCGGTTTCGCGCCCCAGGGATCGTTCCCTGGGGCGCGCGATGCGTCTTCAGACCCTGAACGCCGCCGGATAGGCGATGGTCCCGCGCGGGACGGGGCCGTCGTCGATCGGCAGTGCCATCATCGCCTCGTCCGGGACGTCGAACGGGGCACGAATCCCGAAGCGCGAGGCGGGAACGAAGCCGAATCGCGGGTAGTACCCGGCATGACCGAGGACCAGGACCAGGTGCTCGCCGAGGTCGCGGGCGGTGGCGAGACCGGCGACGATGGTGGCCGACCCCGCCCCGGTCCGCTGCCGCGACGGCAGGACCGAACACGGTCCGAGCGTGAGTGCGGGCGCGCCGTCGATGTGGCACCTGGAGAACAGTGAATGCCCGACGACGACGTCCACGGCGTCGGTCGCGACGATCGACAGACCCTCGATCCAGGCGTCCGGGTCGGCGCGCAACTCGTCGACGATCCGCGCCTCGTCAGCGGTCGGGAAGGCCGCGATCACCACTTCCCGGATCGCGTCGGCGTCCCCGGCGCGCTCGGCGCGGGTCGTCCACCGGCTCACCGCGTGGCCCGACTCCGGCGCAGGTCCGCGAGAGATGCCGTCACCGGCCGCACCCGCCGGCAGGCTGGCCGGAGAATCGACGGTCGAGGAAACCGAGCGCTTCGGCGCTCCACGGGATGAAGGCGCGGGTGTGATTCGATCCGCGGTACTCGGTGAACGTCGTCGGCACCCCTCGGCTGCAGAACGTGCCGGCGAGCCGGGCGACGTCGGCAGCGATCATCACACCGTCGCCGGTGCCGTCGACATTGCCGACCCCGAGCATCATCGGACTGCGCGGGGTGCCGAGCGTGCCCATCACGTTCTGCGCGACGGCCTGTCGCACACCGGGAACGTCCAGCAGGCCGCCGACCGTCGGTACGAGGAGCTGATGATCGGTCAGACCCGGGTACTTGTCGGCGAATGCCTCGATGCACTCCCCCGCCACCTGTCCGAGTACCCGCTTGCCTTTCGGGGACAGGTAGGGCTGCAGGTCGATGCCGTACGTCTCGCCGTACACCGCCATCAGTGCCGGGATCACCCCGGCCCAGTCCTCGCTGCCGTTGTCATACCCCAGGTTGTTGGCCGGGTTCACCACCACGCCACCCGCCGCGGCGCCGACGATGTTCAGGTCCGGCGCGTACCGCGGAGCCAGCTCCGCGCCGAAGCCGGTGGGGACCGAACCGCCGGAGTAGCCGAACAGTCCGACGGGTGTCCGGGCCCGTGCACGCAGGTGGGCCAGCGCAGTGCGGACGCCATCCAGTGCCGCGTACCCCGACTCACGCGCCATCGTCCAGCGCAGCCCGCGGCCCTCGTAGTCGGGAGCGGCGACGGTGTAACCGGCGGCGAGCAGTCCGGAGATGAGGGTGATGTCGATCGGTGCCTGCTTCGCGTTCCCACCACGCAGCGTGTAGGACGGGTCGCACTGCGAGCCGAGTGCGTCGTAGAACGAGTGGTAGGAGACGACGCGCCGCGGGGTTCCCGCACCGGCGCCCGGGGGCGAGATGACCGTGGTGACCGTCGCCGTCGGTCGGCCGAACTGGCTCGTCGTCCGGTACAGGATCTGGGTCGCCGTGATCGGGACACTGGTTCCGCGCCAACCCAATTCAACCTGACGCGTGCGCAGGGCAGCACCCGGTGAACGCGATTCGTAGCCCTCAGGCGGGTCGTAGAACGGGTCCTGGGACGGCAACTGCGCCGGCGCTCCCACAGGTGCGGGGACGGGCGCGGCCGACACCGTGGGTGCGAGGACGGACAGGGTCGTCGTCAGCCCGAGGATCGCGGTCAGCGCTCCGAGGCTGCGGGAGAGAAGCCGCATGGGTGGTAATCATGCCCGATATGCGCCGTCTACAACGCCTTTCGTTCCGACTCCGCGGCAGGCCGGGCTCGCCGCGTCACCCGGTGGTGGCGTCCGGCACCGGACTCTCTCCGGCTCGCTCGACCGCCTCGACCACCGGCGACATCGCGACCACCACCGCACCGACCACCGCGGCGACGAAGGCGATCACCGCGACGACGCCCCAGCCGGCGCGCGTGGTGTCACCGAGCACCACGATGCCGATGACACCGGGCACGACCGTCTCGCCGACGACCAGGGCGGCCGACGCCGCGCTGACCGCCCCCTTCTGCAGCGCGACGGTGAACATGTAGAAGCCACCCGGTCCACACAGGACGATCGCGTACAGCGCCGGATCGGTGAGCAATTCGCCGAGATCGAAGGGATCGAGGCCGTCGAGGATGCGCACGGCGACGGCGAGGATACCGAACAGCACGCCGCCGGAGAGGCCCGCGAGTACCGCCACACGACGGTGCATCCGCGGCAGGATCGCGGCGCCGAGACCCAGGATCGCCGCTCCCACGACGAGTACCGCCCAGTGCAGCCACCACTCGTGCTCGTGCCCCTCGTCGCCGGCCGAAAAGCCGAGCAGGACCAGCGAGACCACCACGACCGCGATCGCCGTCCAGTCGCGAACCGACAACCGCGCGTTCAGGAACAGGGTGGCGAGCACGACGGTCACCACGAGGTTCGCGCTGACGATCGGTTGCGCCAGGAACAGCGGGATCATGCGGGCGGCGACCATGTTGCCCAGGAATCCGATCCCGTCGAGCGCCATCCCCGCGAGGAACGACACCGTCAGCATCGCGGTGATCGTCGACCGCAGCGACGGCGCCTCGCCCGGCCCGCCGGCGTCCTCGACACTCTGCGCGCCGCGCGCCTGCAACACCGAAGCGGTGCCGTACGCCAGCGCCGCGAACACCGCCGCGAGGATCCCGATCAGCATGGTCGAACAGTAGCCACCACCGGGCGGTCATGCGGGCCGATGCCGATGTCGCCGCGTGCGCGCGTCGGGGCAGCCGGATGCGGCGAGCGGGGTGAGGTCAGTCCGACGCCACGGTGACGTATGCATCGGCTAACTCGCCAACCGCGGGAATCGGCTGGATGCAGTCGAGGAGCACCCCGTCGGGACCTTCGACGATGAAGTGCCGCTGACCGAAGTCCTCGTCGCGCAGATCGAGCACCGGGCGCAACCCGTGTTCGTCCGTCAACCGTCGGTACAGACCGTCGACATCGTCGACCTCGATGTTGACCAGCAGTCCGGCAGCGGGCCGGCGATAGCCGTCGGGGATCGTCGGATGGTTCGCGTCCACGAGCGCCAACTCGAACACGCCGGTGCGCATGCTGACGTACCAGTCGGCCGAGAAAGTGACGTCGAAGCCGAGAACCTGCTGGTAGAAGGCCGACGCCGACCCTACGTCCGCGGACATGAGGACCGGGTACACGCTGGTGACGGTCATGATGGATCCCCTTTACGTACGATGAGTATGTATAGACGACTATACATACGCTACGTACGTAAAGGAATGCTTCGTGCCGAGAGCCTCTGCCGAGGCAGCAGCCGAGACGGCCCGCACCGTCCTCGCCGCCGCCACCGACCAGTTCGCCGAGCGTGGATTCGCCGACGTGTCCCTCGACGACGTCGCCGAGGCCGCGGGCGTCACCCGCGGCGCGGTCTATCACCACTTCCGCAACAAGGCAGCGCTGTTCGCGGCGGTGGCGGCGGCCTGCCACCAACAGGTCGCCGACGCCGTTGTCGCGGCGGCCGAAGCCGCCGGCCCCGACCCGGCTCACCAGCTGAGCGCCGGCTCGCACGCCTTCGTCGATGCCATCACCAGCGGGACCGCCGTGCGAATCCTGCTGATCGACGGCCCGGCCGTCGTCGGTTGGGAGGAGTGGCGCCGACTCGACGAGGCCGGCTCGGCAGCCCATCTACGTGAAGCGCTCGGCGCCATCGGAGTCGACGACGAGTTGATCGACGTCCTCACGATGCTGTTGTCGGGCGCGATGAACGAGGCCGCACTCTGGCTGGCCCGGCACCCCGACGACGACACCGCCCGCGACCGCACGCATCGCGCGTTGGATCGGATTCTCGGCGCCGTCATGTGACGCGCGGGCCGGAGATCACGTTGCGATCTGTCCCGGGATCCGGGACATGACGCAACCGGATCCCGCGGACCCTGTCGGCCCCTCATCGATGATCGAGCTCGCGAGGCGGATGTCCGTATCCGCCGGGCGCATTCGCGGCATCGGCGGTCTCGACCGCGGTGACCGCACCCGACGACGCCAGGACCACCCCGCCGAGAACGGCTGCGACGAATGCCACGATCGCGACCGGACCCCATCCGGCACGGGTGACGTCGCCGAGGAACGCGATGCCCACCGCGCCGGGCAGGACCGTCTGACCGACGACGAGTGCAGCGGCCGCCGCGTTGACCGAACCGGTCTGCAGCGCCACCGTGAACAGGTAGAAGCCGCCGATTCCGCTGAGCAGCAGGGCATACAGCGCGGGATCGGTGAACAGCACCGACAGATCGAGTGGGTCGAGTCCGTCGAGGATGCGCGAAGCGACCGCCATCACGCCGAAGACGGCCCCGGCGATGAGACCGGTCACCGCCGCGATGTGCGTGCGCAGCCGGCGCATCATGATCACGCCCAACGCGATCAGTGCCGGCCCGGCGACGAGCACCGCCCAGTGCATCCACGCGGTGTGCTCCACACCTTCGCGACCCGCCGAGACCGCGAGCAGCACCAGCGACACCACGATCACCGACCCGGAGATCCAATCCCGCAGCGTCAGTCCGACTTTGAGGAACACCATCGCGAGCAGCGCGGTGGCCAGGAGCCTGGCCGAGATGATCGTCTGCGACAGGAACAACGGGATCAGCCGCGCCGAGGCGATCGTCGCGACGAAACCGATGATGTCGAAGACGAATCCGATCAGGAACGGCACCGTGAGCATCGTGGCCGCCGTCGAGCGCAACGACGGATGCGCGGCCGCGGATCGCCGGCGCTCCTCACGGATCGCCGCCCGCTGCGCGACCTGCTCGGCGCCCAGCGCCTGCAGAACGGCTGCGGCGGCGAACGCCAGCGAGCCGATCACCGCGATGACGATGCCGGCGGTCACGACACGAGCTCAGCTCAGCGCGGTGCGAGCACGTCGGTACCGACGAACTTCGCGAGTTCGGCGGGAAGCCGGACCGAACCGTCGGGCTGCTGGTGGTTCTCGAGGATGGCGACCAGCCAGCGGGTCGTCGCCAACGTGCCGTTGAGTGTGGCGGCGGTCTGCGGTTTGCCGTTCTCGTCGCGGTAGCGGATGGAGAGGCGTCGCGCCTGGAACGTCGTGCAGTTCGACGTCGAGGTCAGCTCGCGATAGGTGCCCTGCGTCGGAATCCAGGCCTCGCAGTCGTACTTCCGCGAGGCCGACGAGCCGAGGTCACCGCCGGCGACGTCGATCACCCGATAGGGCACGTCGATGGCGGCGAGCATGTCCTTCTCCCAGCCCAGCAGACGCTGGTGCTCGGCCGCGGCGTCCTCGGGCCGGCAGTAGACGAAGCCCTCGACCTTGTCGAACTGGTGGACCCGGATGATGCCGCGGGTGTCCTTGCCGTAGCTGCCCGCCTCCCGGCGGAAGCAGGTGGACCATCCGGCGTAGCGCTTCGGACCGTCGGACAGGTCGAGGATCTCGTCCATGTGATACCCCGCGAGCGGCACCTCCGACGTACCCACCAGGTAGAGGTCGTCGTCCTTGTCCAGGTGGTAGACCTCGTCGGCGTGAGCGCCGAGGAACCCCGTCCCCTCCATGACCTCCGGCCGGACCAGCACCGGCGGGATCATCAGGGTGAACCCGTTCGCGGTGGCCTTCTGCGCGGCCATGTTCAGCAGCGCGAGCTGCAGGTGCGCCCCCTGGCCGGTGAGGAAGTAGAACCGCGACCCCGACACCTTGGCACCGCGCTCCATGTCGAGGAGTCCGAGCGACTCCCCGATCTCGAGGTGATCCTTCGGGTTCTCGATGTCGCGCGGCTCGCCGACGTGCTCGAGGACCACATAGTCGTCCTCGCCGCCCGCCGGTGCGCCCTCGGCGACGATGTTGGAGATCGCCCGGTGGGCCTTCGTCGCCGCCGCATCGGCCTCGGACTGGCGCGACACCGCCGCTTTGACCTGCTCGGCGAGTTCCTTGCCCTTGGCGAGCAGCGCCTGCTTCTCCTCGCCCTGCGCCTTGCCGACCTGCTTGCCGAGGGATTTCTGTTCGGACCGCAACGCATCCGCTTCGACGATGGCCGCCCGCCGCTCCGCATCGGCGGCGAGCAGCGCGTCCACCAGGCCCGGGTCCTCACCGCGGGAGCGCTGTGAGGTGCGGACGAGGTCGGGGTTGTCGCGAACAGTCTTCAGGTCGATCACGACTTCAAACCCTACTTGAGAGCGCGGTGCGAACCCGATCACGCCGCCTCGGTCCGGCCGGCGGACTCAGGTCCACAGACGGCGCAGATCCTCACGGCCGAACATCGACGCCGCGGTGTCGGCGGTCGGGGTTCCGCCGTGCGGGTCGGCCCCGGCGGCGACGAGGACGCGCACCACGTCGTCGAAACCCTTGAACACCGCGCCGGCGAGCGGCGTCTGACCCTTGTCGTTCGGGAGGTCGGAGTCGGCCCCGCGGTCGAGGAGAGCCGACACCGTCGACGCGTGCCCGTGATAGGCCGCGAGCATGAGCAGCGAGTCACCGGATTGGTTCCGCAGATCCGCCGGGACGCCGGCGTCCAGATAACCGCTCAGCGTCTCGGTGTCCCCGTCGCGGGCCAAGTCGAAGAGCCGCGTTGCGAGCTCCATGACCTCAGGACTCGGGGCGCCGTCGGCGGGTCGATCGTCGGGATGGTCTGCCACCCCACGGAGTGTAGGCCCGCTCCCGCACGCCTCCGCCCGGATGGGACCGCCGGGGACCCCTCGTGTGGGAGACTGGGCGCGGTGTCTCCCCGTCCCGAAACACAGCACGAATCCGCAGGCCCCAGCGAGAGTTTCCTGACGGTCGTCATCGCGTTCGTCTCGAACCTGCTGATCGCCGTTGCCAAGACCGGCGCGGCGATGATCACCGGGTCGGCGTCGCTCGTCGCCGAGGCGGCGCACTCATGGGCCGACACCGGGAACGAGATCCTGCTGCTGATCGCGGAACGTCGCGCCCATCGGCCTCGGGACTCCCGCCATCCGCAGGGATACGGACGCGAGGCCTACATCTGGTCGATGTTCGCCGCGTTCGGACTGTTCGCCGTCGGCGCGGCGGTGTCGGTCCAGCACGGTATCTCCGAACTGCTGTCGCCGGAACCGGCCACGGACTATGGCATCGCCTACGCGGTTCTGGCGATCGCCGCGGTGCTCGAGGGCATCTCCTTCGTCCGGTCCTACCAGCAGGCGAAGCGCGGCGCGGTTAAGCGCCGGATCAGCCTGCTCCGTCAGGTGTTCGCCACATCCGACCCGACCCTGCGCGCCGTCTTCGCCGAGGACGCGGCGGCGCTCATCGGCCTGGCGATCGCCTTCGTCGGCGTGCTCCTGCACCAGGTCACCGGGTCGGCCACGTACGACGCGATCGGGTCCATCCTGGTGGGCCTGCTCCTCGGCGTCGTCGCGATCGTCCTGATCAACCAGAACCGACGGTTCCTGCTCGGGCAGGCGGTCGACGACGCGGTCCAGCAACGGGTTCTCCGGGACCTGCTCGCGCACAGCAACATCGATCGCGTGACCTACCTGCATGTCGAGTACACCGGACCCGTTCAGCTGTTCCTGGTCGCCGCAGTCGATTTCGCGGGCGATGACGTGGAGTCCTCGGTCGCCGTCGCCCTACGGCAACTGGAGAACGAGCTGGAGCGCGACCCGCGGATAGCCGAAGCGGTGCTGACCCTTTCCGCGCCGGGGGATGTCGACCTCGTGCCCGACGCGCCCTGATCTCGCCGGACCCTTCGAGGCTCGTCGCTTGCGCTCCTCGCACCCAGGGAGCAGGGGGTGGCTGCTTCGCTCGCATCTGGAGAGGGAGCAGGGGGGCTTGCGCTCGCATCTGGAGGGAGCAGGGGGTCCGCACCCTCCAAGCTCAGGGCGCGGGATCACTCCGGCGGCGAACGGAACTGGTCCCGCTTCCAGTCGCCGTTGATCTCGTCGCGCTCGCGGACGGCCTCGCGGAAACCGGCGGTCGCGGCGCGCTGCTGGAAGGCGTATCCCTCCCGGGTGTGACGGGAGATCCCGTCGAACACCGTGCTGATCATCCCCGAGTTGGCCACTCCCTGCGCCAGGAGCGCACTGTTGAGTGCGAGTTTGGCCATCACCAGCTGGTTGACCGGCATTCGCGCGATCCGCTCGAGGAGTTCCTCGGTGCGGGCGTCGAGCTCGTCCGCCGGCGGCGCCTCGACGGCCAGCCCCCACTCGTGCGCCTGCCGGCCCGACAGGCAGTCGCCGGTGAACAGCAACCGTTTGGCGCGCTGATCGCCGAGCCGGTGCGCCCACATCCCGGCGGCGGGGATGCCCCACACCCGGGTCGGTGGGTACCCGATCTTCGTGTCGTCGGCGCAGATGATCTGGTCGGCGTAGAGGGCGATGTCCGTGCCGCCCGCGACCGCGAATCCGTGCAGCTTGGCGACCGTCGGCTTGTTCGCGTGCAGCAGGCTGGCGAACCCGCGGTTGAACCTGCTCATCATCGCGTAGTCGATCATGGGATCCCAGGTGCGATTCGGGTCGTGATTGCGCGCCTGCACAACGGGATCGAGGACGGTGCCGGTCCGGGGATCGACAGAGTGCGACGGGTCGCCCCCGTTCTCCGCGAAGATCGACAGGTCGTATCCGCCGCAGAAACCCTTGCCCCGTCCAGACACGACGATCACGTGGACACCCGGGTCGAGATCGGCGCGTTCCACCGCGTGCGACAGTTCGACGGGGGTGTCGATTGTGATCGCGTTGCCCTGATCGGGCCGGTTGAAGGTGATGCGGGCGATCCGGCCGGTGACATCGTAGGTGAGAGTGCGGTATTCGATGTCCGGTCCGCTCGCCGCCCGGCCGGCGAACAACGAATCCTCGCCGTCGCGGAGGCCGTCGCGCCACCCGGCCGGCCGCGACCCGTTCGACTCAGCCATGAGTGTTGCCCTGCACCGTCTTCGGGACCACCCGCTCGATGATCGACGCCGTGTCGACCCCCGACGGCAACGTGCCGAACACGTCGCCCCGGTCGTTGCCGAGTCGGCTCGCGACGAACGCGTCGGCGACCGCCGGGTGCCCGTACCGCACCAGCAAGGACGCCTGCAAGAGCTGGGCCATCCGGCCGACGACCCGGCGAGCCCGGTACTGCATCGCATCGAGGTCACCGAACTCTCGCCGGAGTTCGGCCGCTGCGGCGTCGAGTCTCCGGTCCGCCCCTGTCGCGCAATCGATCTCGTCGAGGAACGCGGTCACCGTGGCCGGTTGCTTGGCCATCGCGCGCAGTACGTCCAGGGCGGCGACGTTGCCCGAGCCCTCCCAGATGGACATGAGGGGCGCCTCCCGATAGAGCCGGGGCATCCGCGACTCCTCCACATACCCGTTGCCGCCGAGGCACTCCAGCGATTCGGCTGCATGGATCGGGGCGCGTTTGCAGACGTAGTACTTGCTGACCGCGAGGGAGATCCGTCGGAGGGCGTCGGCCCGTTCGTCCCCGGCGCCGGCCTTGTCGGTCAGCTCGGCGAGCCAGAGCGCCGTCATCGTCGCGCCCTCCGACTCGACCGCCAGATCGGCGAGAACGTTGCGCATCAACGGCTGATCGACGAGCGCGGCGCCGAATGCCCTGCGATGGGTGGCGTGATGCGCGGCCTGCGCGACGCCGACCCGCATACCGGTCGCCGAGCCGAGAGTGCAGTCCAGGCGGGTCATGTTCACCATCTCGATGATCGTCGCCACCCCGCGGCCCTCCTCGCCGACGAGCCACCCGACCGTGCCGTCGTACTCCACTTCGCTGCTCGCGTTGGAGTGGTTGCCCAGCTTGGCTTTCAACCGCTGGAGCAGAAAGGTGTTGCGCGTCCCGTCGGGAAGGACCCGCGGGACGAAGAAACACGACAACCCGCCCGGCGCTCGGGCGAGCACCAGGAACACGTCGCACATGGGCGCCGAAGTAAACCACTTGTGACCGGTGATGCGGTACGTCCCGTCCGGTTGCGCGACGGCGGTCGTCGTGTTCGCCCGGACATCGGAGCCGCCCTGCTTCTCGGTCATCGACATCCCCGCCGTCAATCCCGCTTTCGACAGCGGGGTGCGCAGCCCCGGGTCGTAGGTCGTGGAGACGAGCAGCGGCTCGTACAGAGCCGCGAGTTCGGGGTTGGCCCGCAATGCCGGGACGACCCCGTAGGTCATCGACATCGGACAACCGTGCCCGGCATCCACCTGCCCCCACACGCTCGACTTCACGGCGCGCTCGAAATGGGCCGTCGGGCTCGGGTCCGACCATGCGGTTCCGCCCAGGCCCAGGCCGATGCCCGTCTGCATGAGGTGGTGGTACGCGGGGTCGTAGACGACCTCGTCCACCCGATTGCCGTACCGGTCATGGGTCCGCAGCTCCGGCGGATGGGATTCGGCGAGATCGCCCCACCCGAGCGCCTCGGCGCCGCCGGCCAGGCGGCCGATCCGGTGCAGTTCCTCGAGCATGTGGTCGGCGCCCGCGCGGTGGACCGCCTCGGAGATGGCCGGATTGTCCGCGGCGTCGAAGTCGACGAGCTCGGGGACCTGATTGGTGACGGCATGGGTGGAGATGGCGGGCCCGCCTTCCTGATCGGAGTCGCGACCCACGCTATTACACTTTTCACACGACCGCCAGAGATCTGTAATATCCCTGCGTGCCGCTGTCCCGGACCTCGCGGACTAGCATCGACGGCGTGCCCGAACGCGTGAACATTCCCAAGCTCACGGCGCGTTCGGTCATCCTCAGCGCCCTTCTCGGCCTCGACTCGCCCGACGCCTCGATCAACGGAATCCTGGCGATGACGACTGATCTCGGGCTCCGCGAATCGACGGTCCGGGTGGCCCTCACACGGCTGGTCGCCGCAGGAGATCTGGAACGCACGAACGGCCGGTGCCGGCTCTCGCCACGACTCGTCGAACGGCAGCGACGACAGGACCGCGCGCTGCATCCGGCGCGCCGCGACTGGGACGGCATGTGGGATCTCGCCGTCGTGACCGTCGGTTCCGAGAGTTCGACCGACCGCGCCCTCCTCCGTGACGCGCTGCAGAAGGCGCGGCTCGGCGAGATCCGGGAGGGAGTCTGGGCGCGTCCCGCCAACCTCGACATCGAGTTCCCGTCATCGGACCTGCGCCGTCGGCTGAACCTCTTCCGAGCCGTTCCCGAAGAGGCATCGGCAGACCTGGCAGCGCGACTGTTCGCGCCGTCGACCTGGGCGGAATCCGCGGTCGACTTGCTCGACGCCCTGGCAACCGCACCCACCGTCGCGGAGCGGTTCGAGGTCGCCGCCGCGTGCGTGCGCCACATCCTGCGCGACCCGCTCCTGCCCGTCGAACTGCTCCCCGAGCCGTGGCCGGGAGACCGTCTCCGCGACGGCTACGAGCGCTTTCGGAACGAGCTCACCGGACTCGCCGCACGGCACCTCACGCCCGACGACGCGTGAACAACCGGCGCCCCACCGACCGTCGACCTCGATCGAGGGGCATCGGCCGGGTCGGGCATCCACGCACGAGGGTGTGCCCGGTCGGGTCCGTTAGGCATGATGGAACCCGATGAACGCGCCCGACCCCGACCGCAGCCGCCCCGCCGACGCCGACGCACCGCACGCGTCGGCATCCGGCCGACCGGCCGGCGGAGCCCGCCGACCAGGCAACATCGCCCGCAATCCGGTCTTCGTGATCCTCGGCGCGATCGTCGTCGGCGCGATCGTGGCGGGCGGGATCGCCTTCACCATGGGCGTCTTCGACGACAGCGGCAGCGTCGGCGGCAGTAACATCGGCGAAGGCGAACGGCTCACCGAGAACGCCTTCACGAAGTCGGTCGCGGGCGACTGCCTCGACTGGCCGGCCGGAAACCCGGGGCAGCCGGTCGACGTGCCGTGCGAGCAGAAGCACCGCTTCGAGGTCGCGGGCGCCATCGACACCGCACTGATCCCGGGTGCCGAGTTCGGCGAGGACGCACTCTGGCCGGGCGCCGAGCGCTTCGCCACGATCCGCGACGAACAGTGTCCGGTGATGGTGGACCAGTATCTCGACGGACGTCTCGACCCGCAGGGCCGCTTCGCGGTGGGCATGATGTACCCCTCGCAGGCGCAGTGGGACAAGGGCGCGCGTCAGCTGCGCTGCGGGGTCCAGGAGAACGGCGCCGACGGTGCGCCGGTCCAGTTCTCCGGTCGGGTCGCCGACCAGAACCAGTCGTACGTCTGGCCCGAGGGAACCTGCGTCGGGATCAACACCGAAACCCGTGCCCCGACCGGGTTCGCGGTGAGCTGCGCTGAGCCGCATGCCTTCCAGACCACCGGGATCGTCGATCTGTCGGTCCGCTTCGGTGACCGGATGTCGAACAAGCCGTGGCCGCCGACGGGTGCGCAGAACAGCTACCTCGGTTCGATCTGCCCGGTCCAGGCCGAGCGGTTCGTGGGCGGGCGAAAGCCGCTCGACGCGACCACGCTCAACGTCCAGTGGTCGGTGCTCAGCGAGCCGAGCTGGCTCGCCGGGAGCCGCAAAGTCGTCTGCTACCTGGGCCTCCCGGACAAGCGCGGCGGGTTCGCGACGCTGGTGGGCGACGCCAAGGGCGGGGCCTTGCTGATCAACGGCCGCGCGCCGGTCGCGCCGCCCGAAGCACCCCCGGGACGTGCCCTGCCGACACCGGTACCGCTGCCTCCGGGGATCGCGCCCAACCCCGACGAAGCACCGGCCCCGGCGGGCTGACGCGATGTCCGTCATGATGTCCGACGACGAGTTCGACGGACTGGTCTCCGACGCGCTGGACACCATCCCGACCGATCTGACCGACGCGATGAACAACGTGGTCATCCTCGTCGAGCCGTTCAATCCCGAGGAGCCGGGCATCCTCGGGCTCTACCACGGTGTCGCGCTCACGATGCGGACCAGCGACTACGGCGGCTTCCTGCCGGACACGATCACCATCTACCGCGACCCCATCCTCGCGATGTGCCACTCGCGGGAGGAGGTCGTCCACGAGGTCGCGGTCACCGTCGTCCACGAGATCGCCCACCACTTCGGCATCGACGACGAGTGGCTGCACGCCAACGGCTGGGGATAGAGGTAAGCGGACCCGGCCGGGTCCGCCCCGGATCGTTCTCGATGTTTGACCTGCGGCGGAACGCGGTACGAGGGGTAGCAGATCGAGCAGCCCTCTATCGCAGGAGTCAGCCCATGTCCTCAGACGCCATCGTCATCCTCCGGGACGACCACAAAGAGATCCGCAAACTGTTCCGCGACTTCAAGTCGCAGGGCGACAACGCCGTCAAGACCAAGGGCAAGATCGTCGACAAGATCATCGAGGCCCTCACCGTGCACACCTACATCGAGAACGAGGTGATGTACCCGGAGATCCGCAAGCGGGTCCCCGATCTGGAGGACGACATCCTGGAATCGTACGAGGAGCACCATGTCGCGGACGTCCTCGTCGTCGAACTCGCGGCACTCTCGCCGGACGCCGAGCGATTCGACGCCAAGACCACCGTCCTCATCGAGAACGTCGAGCACCACATCGAAGAGGAAGAGGACGAGTGGTTCCCGAAGGTCCGAGAAGCCCTGAGCCGCAAGGAGCTCCGGGAGATCGGTGAGGAGATGATGCGTCGCCGGGAGAAGGCCCCCCGCCGGCCGTCGCAACCCTCCGCCCTGAAGAAGACGGTCGACGCCATCATCAAATAGCCCCTGCCCCCTGAGGTGCGAGCCTGGCTCTGGCCTATGGGATTTGAACGTAGTAGGACACGCCCTTGTTGAGGTTCGGGTGGGTGGTGAAGGACATGAGGTTGATGCCTTGTCCGACTCCGCGGAGCTTCACGCGGACCGGCGCCTCTGGTCGTGGTCCGAGGTCCATCGGCACCACTCGTTCGCGGTACTGGATGCCGGACCAGTAGCCGATCGCGACGTTGACCTTGCAGGAGGGGTTGCGGCCCCAGGCGGGTTGGGTGCCGGTGAATCCGCGTGAGGTCAGGTGGATGGTGGCCTGGCCCCGCTTGGCGGGGTTGGTGTCGATTCCGACGTGGATGGCTCCCTGGCAGAAGGCGTTGTTGCCCATGACCCAGATGTCGTCTCCGAGGATGCCGAGTCGTGGTGCTGGCGCTGCTGATGCTGTCGCTGGGACTGCGAGTAGCAGCGCCGACAGTGCGGCGACGGTGACCAGAGCCCGAGTGGTGATCGTCTTCATTGTCATGTGTCGCAACGCTACTGTAGGTGTCGCTGGCGCCTCGGACATCGGCGTCACGGCCCGGTTGGGCTCCCGCATCGGGCATCAATCGCACTGCTACGTGCAGCTTTTGCCCACGTCACCGAGCGGAGGCTGTGTCCATGCGTTTGAGCGATACCCAAGCGGTCGAGGGCCGGGCGTCCCGAACGTGGGTGCCCGGCCCTCTCGGGGGTTATCCGTAGATCACCTCGCCGTAGATGCCGGCTTGGGCGATGACGTCGGCGGTGATGGCGTCGACGTCGCCGGCGTCGTTGCTGCGGCTGGCCGCTCGGATGAGGTTCCGCAGGTAGTCGGAGTCGGAGACCGCTACCGAGCCGTCGGCGACGGCGTTGATCCCGCGGGCGATCGTGTCGAGGGTGATCTCGTGTACTACGTCTTCGAGGTCTTCGATGACGGCGCGCTGGGTGGTGCTCCACCGGTATTCGATGCACCTCGACCAGTAGCCGATGCCACCTTCGAGGGCGCAGACGTAGATGTCGGTGAGGAACTGGGTGCGGGCGTTGGTGCGAGTGGTCATGGTGACTCCTTCCGATTGCGTGACCCGGTGTCGCGTCCACCCTTGGGGACACGGTGAGGGTGGGCGGTCAACCCCGTAGAGCGCAGCGTGGGTTGAGGGGTCGGGCCCCCGGCGTGTCACGCTGAAAAGACTTGTGACAGAACTATTGTCAATGCATCGTGGTCAGAGAGGTTGTTCTGTGCGGCGTCAGCCGCTCCGAGGTCTGCATCGAGCTGGTCGGCGAGCGCGGCCAGGGCTCTTAACGGCCGTGTCTCGCGGGGCCACGCTGGATTGAGAAGAGTGGCGACGGCACGCGATGCTTAGCGATTCGTAATAGTGCGCGTGCCAGATGCGATATGGGTGGGTGAGGATGGCGCCCGACCGCCGGGGAGGACGACTCGGGCGCCATCCTCGTCCGCGGTCCGGCGGGCGGATGTTCCGGTGCGCGCGGCGCGCCTACGACAGCCAGCCGAGCGGTACCGGTTACGTCACGTGACGAACAACGATGTCGATTTCTCTCGGAATCGTATCTGCCGCAGTTGTTTTCAGGTGCCGATTACTTATCTGGCTATCGGCCTTCTCCTGCGTCTCGGGTGGCGAGGATGTTGATGAGGGTCAGGATGCTGTGACGGTGATGCTCGGGAAGTCGGTGGATGTCGGCGGCCAGCCGATACAGGTGGGGCCATGCGGCGTTGGCCGCCCGTACTCGCTGCGCCATCGACTGATCGCGATGTTGGTGGTGGAACTCTCGGGTGAAGAACGCGATGTCCACACCGAATCTGTCGGCGATTGCCGCGATGATGGTGAAGCCCGGTTCGGTCGCCCGGCCTGTCCGCAATGAGCTGAGCATCGGTTCTTTCAACCGCCCTGGGCTGGTCTGGTTGGCGCGCCGACACACTTCCCGCCCGGTCGGCCGCACGCCGGGCGCCGGGCCGGGTGCGTGCTCGAACAGCGCGTTGACCAGCTCCACCCACGGCAAGCACTTGCTCATGACCGCGTCGGCGACGGTTGGGTTGCCGTTCGGCGACTCTGTCACCAGCACACCCCCTCTTTCCCCGGATCAGGCGACCCCGGTCGATTCGCAGGCAGCGCCTGAACCCCGACGACCCCGCCTCATCGCTGTGTGTGGCATCCCACACGAAGTTCGCTAGTTGCTGCTAGCGGATCATATGTTAACTTTCGTGCATCGTGTCGTCCGGGAGACTCTGTCCGGCCATCACCTCGGGGAGTGCAGAGACATGGGCGTGAAGCGTCGGTTGGTCACTATCGGTGCCGGTGTGTTGATGACCGCAGCTGCGACTATCGCTGCTGCCCCGATCGCCTCGGCGGTGAGTTACACCCCGGTACCGGGCGGCGGAGTTGTTCATCTAAATCCCGGGGAAGCCCGCACGGTCCACGACGCTCGTGTCGGTGGCGCGGTGGATGCGCTGCTGCCGCAGTACGGACGTAGCCAGAGCGGCCGCACGCTTGGGCAGGGAGTGCAATTCTATTCCGGCGCAGCCGCTTCCCTGAACCGAACCATGCACGTGGACTACCGAAACCTTCCCGGCGGGACACTGATCAGGATCAGCACCCACCGCTGAGCGCAGCAGCACGACCAGCAGCGCCAACCGGAATTGTTCATCCATCGTGGGCCGCGGCGCACGGCCAACTGACGTCGTGCGATCAAGCCTCGCCCTGCGGTGACCGTGGCCTGTCTGCACCCCACTCCCACATCTGAGGAAAAACCTATGAACCTGTGGTTCATCGAGCTACTGGGGACCTGGCTCTGGAATAGCTAGCCCCGTCCTTCACCCACTGTGCAGCCCCCATCGACCGGCAGGAGAGTAGCCATGTTCGGCAGCCCTCGAAGAAACCCGATGCGCCACGCCGTGGTGGTAGCGCTAGCTACCAGCGCCGCGCTGTCAGCTCTCGTATGCGGACCGGGCCCAGCAGCCGCAGCTCCCGCCCCGCTGGCGTCGACCTATGACCGGCTCGTCACCGACGACGGGTGGAAGATCGAGCTGCGCGCCTCGGAGTTGGTGGTCAACCCGATGTCGAACATCGCCAACAGCTTCGCCTCCCGCGAAGGATGGGTCTCCGCGCGCGTCGGAGCGCTGATCACCCCAGCCGCGGGCCGTACCCCCTCACAACCAGTGAGTTCGGGTGTGCTCGAACAATTCCTGGTCATCGGATGCCAGATCGACATCTCCGACGGCGCGACGTTCGGGTTCGGATCATCCTTCGGCCCGAACGCCAACGTCACCATCTCCGGGCAACCAGGCGCGTCGATCGGCGGATCAGCGTCGGTGTCGCCGTCGATCTCCTCCAAGCTCAAACCCGGAACCATCAACGAGATATCGCTCGGTAAGAAGACGTTGCAGACCAATCGGGCCTCGATCCGCGCCAAACGCGTCCACGTCCGCGTGGACGGGTGCGCCGGCCCGGTCACCGTCCGGGTGATCGTACGGCTATCAGTGTCCACACCGACCGCCGATGACACCCTCAACCTCTACTCGGCGCGGATGTGGCTGTAATGCACCCGAACCCGGTGAACCTGGGCGACCAGGCAGACACGCACGTGCCGTCAGCGTGGCGGGGGTGGCTGCCGGTCCTGGCCGTACTGCTGGCAGTCGCTCTGGCCACGATCACGACGCTGGTGTTGATCAGCACCCCGGCCGCGAACGCGGAAACCCCCGCCGAGCGGTGCGCACGCGAGACCGCCGCCTACAACAGCGCCTGGGCCCAAACCTGGGCGGCGTCCAACGGCAAACCCGCCAACCAAGCCCCACCACCACCGGTGCCGTACGTGTGTGTTGATCCCGGCCCGCCGACCTCGTCAACCACCCCACCACCGTCGGTGACCGCACCAACCATCCCGACCGAGACCAACACCCCAGACACCGGCGGACCGAACATCGGCGCTCACGCACCCACCGACATCCCCACCGCCGGCCAAACCCCCATCGTCCCGATCCCGGGCCAACAGCCGCCGCCGGGCACACCGCGGGTCGACCCACCCACCCCCGCGGCCGCTGAACGGCCACAACCACTGCCAGAGATTCCCGGTCGCGTCGAGGTCGATCGAGCTGGTGAACCTGCTGCCCCAACACGCAGCATTGACGGACAGGCGCGCCCCGCCGAGATCCCTGGCGATCAAGCCACCTACGACATCGTGTCGAAATCGCCCACGCTGCAGGCCCAGTGGAAGCAGATCAAAGACGACTGGAGGGTTGAGTACCGCGATGGGGAGGGTTCCTACACCAGTTACCGAGACAGGTTGGTCGTCATCCAGAAAGGCTCGCCGACAGCGGAGGCGCAACTGATTGCGCACGAGTTCGGGCATGCGGTGTACCCGCTCACGATCGACCACTCTTCCACAGAGTCCTGCATCAACTCTCAGCTCGACAACGAGGGTGCGGCGACCTTCAACAACATCAAGATCCAGCGCGAGATCATCGCCAACGGCGGCCCTGACATCGGCATCGCCGGCGGAAACGAAGCCGGATTCAACGCCATCTACGATGAGTACCTTGGCAGCCAACGCAGTGACGCCGAGTATCAGAAGGCCATTCGCAAGATGGGCGCCTTCTACGGCGAAAACCTAAACCCCTCGACCGCACCAGAACTCAACTACCGCCAGTACTACGAGAAGGGCTGCAACTGATGGCACTCACTCGACCACGATCGACGATGATGACCACGGCCGCGGCCACGCTCGCGGCGGCAGTGATGGTGGCGACCAGCGCGTGTGGAGGAGGAGACACAGTGAGCAACGCCAGCACACCCGGCATGCCTGCTGATCCCACGGTGTGGCAGTTCATCGACACCGCCAGCGCCCATATGCCCCTGACCCAGGAATCGACGTCGACACTCCTGGATACCCCGGCCGAGCAGATCCTGCCCCGACGTTGGGAAACCGAGCCGATCACTCTAGGCACACACCTGAAAAACGTTGCCTCGACGATCTTCTACACCGACGACCAGCAGTGGGAACGCACCTACCTGAAGTTCACGCCCGACACGTGCATCACCCTCGACGGACTCAAAGCACAGTACCCCGACATCACCCTCGAACGACTGGCCTCCGGCCACTCGCCAAAGGAAGTCAACGAGTACGGCACGACCCGCGACAACACCCACTTCATCTTCACCATCGAGGCCGGTAGCGGCTGCCTCACTGGCGTTGACCTCTCGCCGAAGCAGTAGCCGAGCCGCGGATCGGCTGTCGCCCGGATATGCCCTCTCCTACAGCACCTCCAGCTCGACTCACTGTCCAGTGGCGCCCCGGTCGTCGGGTCAGGCGAGTCGGGGTGGTCAAAGAGTGAGATCGGTAATCGTCTTGCCGAGCTACGCCTCGACCGGTACCGCTACCGCGACCGCTTGATTCAATGCGGCGTCCTTTCTTCACGGTCCGGAGCGCGTCCGCAGGCTGGGCCGGTCTTTATCCGTAGACGAGGGAGCCGAAGAGTGCTGCTTGAACGATGGCGTCTGTATCTGTCGCGTCGATGGTCTCGGCATCGTGGGTGCGGTCAGCGGCGGCGATCCTACGACGCTGTCCATCCGGGATCATCGCTGCGCCACTGACGATGGAGTTCACGCCCCGGGCGATCGTGTCGAGGGTGATCACATGCGGATTGCCGGAGATTTTCTCGACGGTCGCTCGCGGATCACTGCTCCAGCGATAGTCGGTGCAGGTTGACCAGTAGCCGATGCCGCTTCAAGTGCGCAGGTGTAAACGTCGGCCAAGAACTCGGTGCGCACCGTGGTCCGCGTTGCCATGATCGGCCTCCTCGAACTGCGAGTTTGGGTTGCATGACGTCACTGGTGACGAAATATACAGTAGCGCAATGCGTTTCGCCGATAATCTACCTTATGTCAAGTAGAATCCTGCATATTGGATCCAATGCATCTGATGAGACATCAAAGCAGTGACCACCGGCACCATGCCAGGCCTGGGGTCAGCGATCCGAAAGCAGCTGGCCGTAGACGTCTCTGATAGTGGCCAGCACGTCGGCTGGCCGTAGCTGCATATTCTTGCCTACCAGCGAGCGGTCCAGCGCGCTGCCGTCCTTAATGGAGTCCGGGACCAGGATGTGCCAGAGGAAACCCTGCGGCATTGGTGGCACGCCAGCGTCTCCGATGTAGGCATTGATCGCTGCACAATCGCGTTGGCGTCGTCCTCGCTGAATGGGTCCCAGCGCACGGTCTCTTCGCCCGTCGAACGACCGGTATACACCGTCTTTACTGGCGGGCGTGCATCTACTGGGAACTCGGACCGAAAACATCGCGACGGTCCCGCAGCCCATGCCGTCAATGCCCCGTGGCCGTTCTCGATCGCGATCACGTACTTGCCCGGTTCGATGCCGGCTGGTGGCTCCCCACATCCGGCCGGGACCGTTTGGTACTCGCTCCATGTCTGGCTCATGACCTGGATTTTGCCGTATCTGTCGCGTTCCAACGCGTAGTCGCCGGACGGGTAGGACTTGCAACGACTCACCGGTCGCTGCAACCGTTATATGCAGCGACCAAATATGCAGGGTTACCAGCAACCTTGACATAAGGCGCGGCGCCGCCCCGCTGCTGTCCTTCCCTCGGACCCGAGATCACCGAAATACAAGCTCTACCCCCCGACGGCATAGGCCGCCAGTCGCGGCCTATTGTTGCCCATCAGCTGCGTTAGCAGGGAAACTGTAGCGGTGTCGGGCGGGCACCTCCGCCAGCGGAGCACTCCGTCGGCCTACGACGCTCTCAGCGGAGCCCTGGGTGTGACGCCCGCCGGAACAACCCACCCCAGACGCGCTACGTTCCGTTAGTGAATCAAGACGCAGGTGGATCGTCAGTGCCGACCGCATTGCGGTTCTCGCTTCCGTTCGCAACGCTTGGCTTCGCGCTGGGCGTTCTAGCGGCCGTTGGATGGCGCTACACCGTTCCGCGACTGCTCTTCGATACCGCCCCGCCGCAGCTGCCAGCAGGCAAAACTGGGTACATGCTCGTGGTCAACTCACTGGAGTGGGTGACCGGGCCGACATGGTGGCCGGCTTTCGCCCTCTTACCCGCTATTGGCTTCGCTACCGGACTCATCGTCGGGATTCTGGTCGCGCGTTGTGTACGAGGTCTCAGTGCCCGCCTTCAGGCCGCCGCAGCGGTGCTGGGGTGCGGCGTCGTCGGTGCGCTCACAGGTTTGGCCGGTGCAGTGTTTGCTCATCGGGAGCAGCCCAGGATCGGGTTTATCAACACCGATGGACCGACCTCGATTGACTACAACAACCTCGACGGCCACCCGCTGGTGCACGGCGCGCCGCCACTATGGGATCTCAGTCCGACGTACCTAACGTTTCCCGTGGTCGGCTTCTTAGTCGGGGTTGCAACCGCCACGATCGCCATAGGCACCCGCCGTTTGCGACATCCCTCGTCAAAAGGGTTCCGTACCGACAAGCCGCGGCTGAGGTGATCTGGCCCGAACACGACGCCCAGAACAAACCTCGAATACAGCTGCGCCACAGCGGGTTCAAGGCTTGCCATCAGCGAAGACGTGGGGCTCAGGCTCGATGGCCTGGTGCAGCTACTTCGGTTACAACTCGATAACCTGCGGGTTGGTGTCAATGATGCATCAGATGAGACTCTCTAGGCTCGTCTCACGTCGTCTGTAGCGCGCACCGGCGACCTGGGACACTCGGTCACGTGGACGAGATCAGCGACGTTGGTGAGAAAGCGGCGGTCATCCTTCGAACTGCGGGAGTCGAACTCGCCCCTGGGCTCACCGACGCCGAGTTCGATGCAGTCACAGAGCAGCATGGGTTCAGGTTCAACCCCGACCATCACAGTCTGCTTGCGACCGCTTTGCCCGTCGGAGACCGTTGGCCCGACTGGCGCAATGGCGATGAGACGTATCTGCGTCAGATGCTCGACTGGCCGGCCCGCGGAATGGTCTTCGACGCACTTCGCCAGGACCCGCCATTCTGGGGCGCCTCATGGGGCCACCGGCCGGCAGCAGAAAGTGACGTCGAGGCGGTCACGCGGCGTGAGTTGGCAAAGTGGCCACGGCTCATACCGGTCTTCGGCCATCGCATGACACCTGCAGCTCCCTCACCGTCTGGGTCGCCGGTGTTCTCTGTCTGGCAGACCGACGTCATCTTCTACGGGGCCGATCTCCTCGAGTACCTCGAGAACGAGATGGCCGGGTACGGAATTCGGCACCTCTCCCCTAGAAGAGTCGACGTTCCTTACTGGACCAAGTTTGTCGAGGCAGCTAACAGCGCCGATGTGATCTGATGTCGCCGACGGAAGGACCATCACGCAGGGCGGTGTTCGGCCGCTCAGCGCACCCGATCTTGCCAGTGTCCTCATCGACCTCGATCTCTCGACGACGCTCTGCCTAGGAACACGCAGTGAACGAATATGCGGTGATACCAGCAAGGCACTGATGGTGTCACGCCCGACTCGTTCCTGGGCGGAATGCTCAACGGCCATGGCGTGTGCCGCTGGTCAAGTCCCAAGTAGTGGTGTAACTCGTTTCTGATCCTTCGTCGGGCTTTCAGGCAGGCAGTTCGATCAGCGGGTCGGTAGTGGCCTCCGTTGTTGTGGTGGTGTCGGTGGTCAGGGTCAGTCGGCATCGGTTGAGGACCTCGAGGCCGAGGTATCGGCGGCCTTCGGCCCACTCGTCGGTCTGCTCGGCCAGGACCGCGCCGATGAGTCGGATGATGGCGTCACGGTTGGGGAAGATACCCACAACGTCAGTGCGGCGGCGGATTTCGCGGTTGAGTCGTTCGGTGGGGTTGTTGGACCAGATCTGTCGCCACACGTCATCGGGGAAGCCTGTGAAGGCCAACAGGTCCTCTCGAGCGTCACCGAGATGGTCAGCAACCTTGGGGAGTCTGCCTTCGGTGTATTCCAGGAGTCGGTCGAACTGCTCGTGCACGGCGGTGGCGGTGGGCTGGTCATAAACGCTGTGCAGCATCGCTTTGACCGCCGGCCACATGGACTTGGGGCACACCGCCATGAGGTTGGCCGCGTAGTGGGTACGGCACCGTTGCCACACGGCGCCGGGCAGGTTCGCCGCGATCGCCTCGACCAGTCCGGCGTGGGCATCAGAGGTCACCAGACGCACCCCGCCCAGCCCGCGGGCGACCAGATCGGCGAAGAAGGTGTTCCAGGAGGCTTTGGTTTCGCTGGTCGCTACTTGCATGCCCAACACTTCACGGTGGCCATCGCCGTTGACGCCGGTGGCCAGCAGGACAACGGCTTTGACGACCTGCTTGTTCTCGCGGACTTTGATCGTCAGGGCATCTGCGGTGACGAAGGTGAACGGCCCGACCTCGTCGAGGCGACGATGGCGGAACGCTGTGACCTGCTCGTCGAGGTCGGTGGCCATGCGTGAGACCTGTGACTTCGACAGCGAGTCGATGCCGAGAGTTTTGACCAGCTTGTCCATCCGGCGGGTCGAGACTCCAGCGAGGTAGCAGTCGGCCACGACGGTGATCAGTGCTGACTCGGCCCGCTTGCGGCGTTCGAGGAGCCATTCGGGGAAGTAGCTGCCCGAACGTAGTTTGGGTACCGCGATATCGACGGTCCCGACGCGGGTATCCAGTGGCCGGTGGCGGTAGCCGTTGCGGTGGTTGGTGCGCTCTGGTGTGCGTTGGTTCCATTCGGCTCCGCAGACCGCGTCGGCATCGGCCGACAGCAGCGCGTTGATCATGGTTTGCAGCAGCTCACGCATCAGATCTGGTGATGCCTCGGCCAGGGCTTGGCCAAGAAGGCCTGCAGGGTCGACAATGTGGGGTGCGGTCATCGCGATGACTCCTCGAGGATTCTGTGGAAGGTTGACTCGAAGGATCACGCGGTGGCCGCTCTGCATCCGTTAACGACACGACGTCGATAACGAACTCGGCCACCGAGTTACACCACTCTATGGGGCGCTACCGTGCCGCTTGAAGTTTAGGAGAGCTCTTTGCGAAGCAGGGCAGCGCCCTGGGCGAGCGCGACCATCTTCTGCCGTGCGACGCCACGAGCGAGCGGCGCCATACCGCAGTTCCCGCTCGCGTAAAGCTTGTTCTTGTCGACGAACGGGAGTGCGCTGCGCAACGTCGCTGCGACGTCCTCCGGCGTCTCGATGGCGTCGCTGGCCACGTCAATGGCGCCCAGCATGACCGTCTTTCCGCGAAGCAGTTCGATCACCTCGACAGGAACCCGCGAGTTGTGACTCTCCAGCGACACAATGTCGATCGATGACTGCTGCAACAGCGGGAACGACTCCTCGTATTGGCGCCACTCAGCCCCCAGCGTCGCCTTCCAGTCGGTGTTGGCCTTGATGCCGTAGCCATAACAGACGTGAACGGCGGTCGTGCAGCTCAGCCCTTCGGTCGCACGCTCGAGCGCTGCGACACCCCAGTCCTTCAGTTCGTCGAAGAACACGTTGAACGCGGGCTCGTCGATCTGGATGATGTCGACGCCGGCCGCCTGCAGGTCCTTCGCTTCCTGGTTCAGGATGGTCGCGAACTCCCACGCGAGCTGCTCGCGACTCCGGTAGTGGTCGTCGAAGAGAGTGTCGACCATCGTCATCGGACCGGGCAGAGCCCACTTGATCGGCTGATCGGTCTCGGCGCGAAGCCGCTTCGCGTCACCTGCGAAGACGGACTTCTCGCGAGTTACCGCACCGACAACCGTCGGGACGCTCGCGTCGTAGCGGTCGCGGATGCGCACGGTTTCGCGACGGTCGAAATCGACGCCACTGAGGTGCTCGATGAACGTCGTCACGAAGTGCTGGCGCGTCTGTTCACCATCGCTGATGATGTCGAGCCCGGCGCGACTCTGATCGTGTGCCGCGAGCGTCTGGGCGTCGAGCTTCCCTTGCCGCAGTTCGTCGTCGGCCAACTTCCACGGGGACCAGAGCTTCTCTGGCTCGGAGAGCCACGAGGGCTTGGGCAGGCTGCCGACGATCGTGGCAGGCAGGAGCGTGTTCATCTCGGGTACCTCATTTCTCGCGTGATCAGGCCGATTGCTCTGTCGCCCAGCGCTGTAGGACATCGCCGTACGGTTTCATGAGACTCACCTCGGTGAGCTTTCCCTGGATGGACGCGAGCTGAGTGCGCTCGACACGGTCGTAGGTCACCTGCGGAAGCGAGTAGTTGCTGTAGTCGAGACTCGGCCGGTACACCTCTCCCGCCGCCGCGTTCGCGTTGTAGATCTCCGGACGGTAGATCTTCTGGAACGTCTCCATCGTCGCGACCGTTCCCGCGAGCGCTATGAACGAATAGTCGTTGAGCAGATCGCCGCGGTGGTAGAAGGCGAGCGGGGCAACGGAACCCGGAGGCATGAAGTAGCGGACCGTGAGCCCCATCTTGCCGAAGTACTCATCGGTGAGCGACAGCGCGTCCGCCACATACTCCACCCCGAGAATCGGGTGGTGGTTCGTGAGCCGGGTGTAGGTTCGCGACGTCGAGACGCTGATGCAGATGACCGGCGGCTGGGGGAACCGTTTGCGGTACTCGTCCGATTCGAGGAAACGCTGAAAGACCTGTCCGTGCAGATCGCCGAAGTCGCTGGGAACACCTGTCGTCTGGTGCTCAGGGAGCCTAACGCTGAAATCGTAGTCGCGAATGTAGGAAGAGAGGTTGTTTCCGACGACGCCCTCGGTGCGGGTGCCCGTGGCGGTATCGACGACGTCCACGTCGAGCACCTCGATCACCGGAAACGCGGCGTCGTCCCCGGCCGATGTCAGATGCAGGTCCACCGAGACGATGTCGAGTTCGAGTTCGTAACGGTCGCCGCGCGGATTGTCCCAGTGGAGCAGCTCGTTGACCCGGGTGTTCATCATCGTCACCGCATTGCGCAGGTTCTGCTGACGGTCGTCGCCGCGTGCGAGATTCGCGAAGTTCGTCGTCCCGCGAGAGCGGCTCGACGGGGTGTAATCCTCGTCGAAGCGCGTCGTACCGATGCTGAAGACACATTCGTCCGTCATGTTGATCAGATTCCCCATCCACTTTCGCCGCGCTCGACGACGGGCGCGACCGCACGATTCACTGTCCGAGTTTCGCGGCACTTCGATGTCGGTCCCGACGGCCGAGCGCCAGTCGGCAAGGCCGACAACCAGAGTCGGCGGACCGAAGCGGCGTTGACAGCAGTCTATATAGAGGCGTGCCCATAGCCTAATTAGGCTGTGCGATAGCTGGATATAGGAATCAGCTATGTCAGTAGATCGACTCCGAAGCTCGAGACCACGTCGCGCATCTCCGCCACGAACCGCTCCGCCTGGGCGGTCAATGAGACCGACCCATGCCTGATCCAACCGATCTCGATGCGTTCGTCCACGTCGAGTGGGACAGCGACAATCGACGGATCCAGATCGTCGGAGATGATGCCGGTCGAGATGGTGTAACCGCCGAGACCGATCATCAGGTTGAAGATGGTCGCTCGGTCGCTCACGCGGATGTCTTGCTTCGATGAACGCGTGGAGAGGATCTCTTCGGCGAGATAGAACGAGTTGTTCACGCCCTGGTCGAACGTGAGCCGCGGCAGGTCTTCGAGATCCTCCAGCGTGACACTCTCTTTCCCGGCTAGGGGGTTCGTGCGGGCGATGAAGATGTGCGGTGTCGTGAAGAACAGCGGCGTAAAGGTCAGACCCGCTTCGCGGAGCAGCTTATTGATCACGTTCGCGTTGAAACTGTTGCGATAGAGCACGCCGACCTCACTCCGCAGAGTGCGGACATCTTCAATGATGTCCCACGTCCGGGTCTCCCGAAGACTGAACGCGTACTCGGCGGCGTCAGAGGCTTTCACCATGCGAGCAAAGGCGTCAACGACGAACGAATAATGCTGAGTGGATACGGCAAGGAGCCGGCGCGAGGGACCGCGCCCGAGATAGCGCTGTTCCAGCAGCTCCGCTTGCTCGACGACCTGGCGCGCGTAGCCGAGAAACTCCGCCCCGTCGTCGGTGAGGGTGACTCCCCGGTTCGAACGGACGAACAATGAACGTCCAAGCCGACTTTCGAGGTCCTTGAGCGCCGCGGACATGGTCGGCTGAGCCACGTAGAGCGTGTCCGCAGCGGCACTGATCGAGCCCTCCGCTGCCACCTCCACGAAGTAGCGCAATTGCTGCAGGGTGATTCCACGTAGCGCGCCCTCAGCCTGCCGTGCCATCCCAGAAGACTAACGAAGCCACCGCCGTCACCAGTGCCGGGCACGCGAGATTCGAGGCAGTCCTCAATCCGACGGTGCGATTCCCACCACGACCGTGCTGGCCCCCACCTGCGAGGCGGGTCGTTCGAACACCCGCACCGCGAGCCACCGTCGTCGCTCGCCGTCATCGTCACGGGCCGGGTAGAGCTCCACCGAGAACGGCAACGCTTCGCTAACTGGGCATTTGAGGCGTGCCCTCAGCCCATCGGTTCGTCGACGAGCGGCTCGTCGACGATCTCGAACGGAGCCGTCGCGGCACCCCATCGCCGGCACACCCACACCCCGTCGGAGTACTCCAGTTCGATGGAACCGGTGTTGCCCAGGTGGGTCGCGGCGGCGAACCGGGAGTCGATGCCGGCCAGACGTGCGGCGACCAGGCGAATGGCCGCACCGTGACTCACCAGGAACACATCGCGCTGGTCCGGTCCGGAGAGGTACATGTCGGCGAGGTCCTCGACCGTCGGCAGGTACCGGTCGTAGACCATCGCGAGCGACTCGCCGCCCGGGATGCGTGCGTCGAGGTCGCCGTCGTGCCAGCGATGCATGATGTCCTGGAAGACCTCGTACGACTCGCGGTCGGTGCGGTCCTCGAGGTCACCGGCCTGCACCTCGTGCACTCCGTCGACGGCCGCGGTCTCCACATCCCACACCGATCCGATCAGCTCGGCGGTCTGACGTGCACGGAGTGCGCGCGAGCTGAGCAGCACCGCGTGGTGTTCCGGAGTGTTCTCCAGGCCGAATCGAACACCTTGGCGCGCACCGAAATCGGTGAGTGCGGCACCAGGCAGGGCGGTGTCCAGTCGGCGCATGACGTTCGACGTGGTCTCGCCGTGTCGGACCAGATGCAGGCGTGCCATCACTTGCCCCCTCGTCGCATCGATTCGACCCAGGCGAGCGACTCCGTGTGATCGGGTGGTGCCGAGCCGGTGGTGCGCACCGCGGGCCACGACCCGAGGAACACCACGCGCTCGCACCGGCGCTGGAGGGCGGCAAGCGCTTCGGCGACAGCCGCGTCGTCGATGTGCCCGACGGCGTCGAGGAAGAACCGGTACCGTCCGGCGATGCTGCGGCCCTGGGCCTCGTCGCGCTGCGGGCGCGACTCGATACGTGTGAGGTCGATTCCGCGCGAGGCGAATTCGTTCATCGCCGCCATCAGGCTGCCCGGTTCGTTCGACAGGTCGAGTATGACCGAGGTCCGGTCGGTGCCGGTGCGGGGCAACGGGATCCCCGGACGCCCCAGGAAGAGGAATCGGGTGGTCGCCTCCCGCGCATCGGCGACACCGTCGGCCAGCACGACGAGCCCGGACAGTCGCGCCGCGAGCCCGGTGGTGACCGCGGCGTCCGCCTTCCCGGCCGCAACATCCTGCGCGGCAGCGGCATTCGAACTCGAGATGACGAACTGCGCATTCGGGAACAGCTCACCCACCCGACGACGCACCTGCGCGGACGCAACCGGGTAGGCGGCGATGGTACGGACCTCAGCCGCGGGCAACGGCGAGACCGCGGCGATCGTGAAGGAGATGTCGAGCACGGTCTCCGCGAACGCCTGCACGCGCCCATCGGCGTCATCGGAGGTCGAGGGCACCAGCGCATCCATCGTCGCGGGCACCGAACCCTCCATCGAGCTCTCGATCGGCACACAGCCGTAGTCGGCCTCACCGCTGCGGACCATCGCAATCGTGGCGGCGGGACTCGACGCGGCCACCCGGTCGATCCCGCCCGACAGGTCGAGGCCGGCACTGGACTGATGCGCGGCGAGGACCGCGTCGAGTGCCATCTCGGTGAAGGTTCCGGGCGGGCCGAAGTAGGCGATCACAGGCACCACACGAGCCTAGTGGAAGCCGGTCCGGCGGGACCGTTCGCGCTCGACCGACATCGACGCATCCGCACCGAAACCATTGACGCGTGCGCTCTGGGAATTTAGGTTAGGGTTACCTTTCAAGCCCGCCGCCCCCGCGACGCCGACCGGAGAGACAGTCATGACGAGAACGACGACCGACCGCCCGACGGATGCCGAGATGATCCAGACGGCCTGTCGTCGGGTCGGTTCCGCCATCCTGGCCATCGAGGGTGCCGACGCCACCCCGATCGAGGTCGTCCACCTCTTCGAGTCCCAGGCGTTCGT
Organism: Gordonia sp. G4; assembly: GCF_057770005.1. Taxonomy (NCBI): domain Bacteria; kingdom Bacillati; phylum Actinomycetota; class Actinomycetes; order Mycobacteriales; family Gordoniaceae; genus Gordonia; species Gordonia sp. G4. The sequence continues at coordinate 1,789,375 of NZ_CM173442.1, read as the reverse complement.
CCTCGTCCCGACCACCGGTGATGCCATGCGGGCAGTCGACGAGGCCGAGGGCGTGCCCGCGATGCTCGAGGTGACCGACTGGGCGCCCATCGACCTGCGCGAACGCGTGCGGTCGGTGATCTGGCTGAACGGCACCCTGCACGAGGTGCCGCGCGACCTGGAACGTGACCTGGCGATCGAGATCGCCGCCGAACACCCCGACGACGGGCTGCTCGACATCGGGCACGGCGCATCGATGTTGCGACTGCAGGTCGACACCGCGGTGATCGCCTCGTCGGACGGCGCGGCCTCGGTGCCTGCCACCGAACTCGCCGACGCCGACCCCGACCCGTTCTGGGAGCACGAGGGCAGCTGGCTCGAGCACCTCGACTCCGACCACGCCGACATCGTCGGCCAGCTGGTCCGCAAACTCCCCGCCGACCTGCGCACCGGACGGGTGCGGCCACTCGGGCTCGATCGATTCGGCATCCGGTTCCGCATCGAGGGACTCGACGGCGACTCCGACGTCCGGCTCCCCTTCGCCCGCCCGGTCTCCGACGTGTTCGAACTCTCGCGCGCCCTGCGCAACCTCGCGGGTTGCCCCTTCCTGAACTCGATGCCCGACTGACTCTCGTCTCGCGGCGACAACGCGCGCCGTCTGCCGATGTCGCCGCCCACCGCGGGGTTTTAGGCTGACCGGCATGGCCCTGCGCGAGTACCTGAAGCCGTCCCCGCACGGCATCCCGGTGGTCACCGACCGGATCGAACGACGCGGCATCATCGTCGAGCTGGTCATCGTCGGCGTCCTGACGTTCGCGTTCTCGGCACTCTCCGCGGCGCTGGCACTGCTCGAGGCCCAGCTCGCCGGTGGGATCGGCGAGACGACGGTCGCCCTCAATCCCAGTCGCTCCGACCTCGGACCCATCGACGCCGTCCGGCAGATCATGAGCGGGCTCCGTCTGTTCGCCATCGCCGCCCTGGGCGTGTATCTGTTGTGGCGCAGTGGGATCGGACTCTCGCGAGTCGGACTGGGCCGGTGGACTCCACGCCGCGACGTCCCCGCCGGGCTGGTTCTCGCCGCCGTCATCGGCCTTCCCGGGCTGGCCCTCGTCGCCGTGGCCCGCGCCCTCGGCCTCAACGCGAGCCTCGTGCCCAGCCAGGCCGACACCTGGTGGGAGTGGCCGGTTCTCGTGCTGATCGCCATCGGCAACGCCGCCGCCGAGGAGATCGTCGTGGTCGCCTACTTCATCACCCGGTTGCGTCAGCTCGGCGCGTCCGACGGCGCGTCGCTCGTGGCCAGCGCGCTCGTCCGCGGCGGGTATCACCTGTATCAAGGCTTCGGTGCCGGCGTCGGCAACCTGGTCATGGGAGTTGTCTACGGCCGCTTCTACCAGGTCAGCGGTCGCGTCTGGCCGCTCGTCATCGCCCATGCGGTCATCGACGTGGTGGCCTTCGTCGGATACGGGCTGCTGCGCGATCATCTGTCCTGGGTTGGATGACGACCCCGAACCCCGTCGACCGTGCGCCTTTTTTCGTCGACTGTGCGCTGGTGTCCGTCGACTGTGCGCATCTACCCGACCGATGTTGAACACGGTGAGATGATTCTATAGATTCGTCTCATGACCGTCGATGTGCCGCCCGTCTCGACCGCCGCGCCGGCCGACCTCCCGTTTCCGCGACGCCATCGAGCCGCCGAGTCCCGCGGCCGACGCATCGGCAAACTCCTGAAGGTCTACAACCATCTCCGCGAACCCACCGACGACGAGCTCGCTCGGCTCGGGCGCCGGCTGCGCGCACGGGACGAACCCGCTGCGGCGCTGGTCCGGGCCATGCGTCTCCCGAGGGATGCCGACGGCCGGGTGTCGACGCGCCAGTTCCAGCAGGCGCTCGCCGGCGACATGCCGTCCGACGCCCCGGCCGCCCTCCGCGACTTCTTCGCCCTCGTCGAAGACACCCCGGACTGGGTCGATCCCGATCTCTGCGACCGCGGCGCCGCGGTCTACCGACGGTTCGGCCAGAACGCCAACGACGTCCTCTTGCAGCTCTCGCTGATCGGCGGCTACCGCTTCGGCGGGCCCGCCGATCTGCTGGTCGCAACCGGCGGACTCACCGGGAACACCGTCATCCGACGGCTCGGCGAGACACAGACCTGGGCCATCGCGGTCGGCGAACCGGGCGGCATGGCACGCGACGGCGCGGGCTGGCGGCTCACCGTCCACGTGCGCCTCATGCACGCGCTCGTGAACGAGAGGTACGAGCACAACGGCCGCTGGGACATCGACCAGTGGGGTCTGCCGATCAACCAGTCCGATCTCGCCGCAACGCTGAACCTCTTCAGCGGCGCACTGATGATGGGGGTCCGCGCCCTCGGCGTCCCGGTGAGCCGCGACGACTCCCGCGCGCTGATGCATCTCTGGAAGTACGTCGGCTGGCTGATCGGGGTCGACGACGACTGGCTCTTCGACTCCGAACGTGAGCAGCACCAGCTGAGCTACGCGGTCCTGCTGGCACAGCACGACGTGACCGACGCCGGCGCGGCGCTCACCACGGCGATCGTCGACGCACAGGATCGCCTGCACTACCGGCTGTTCCCCCGGCTGGCCGCGCGCTACACCCGGGCCCGCCTGGTCAGCATGCTGCAGGGTTTCCTCGGTGTCCGCGGCATGCGCGACCTCGGATTGCGGCCCGCCCTGCCCTGGGCCTTCGGTCTCGCGTGGATACGCAACACCCTCACCTACCAGGTCATCGCGCGAACGCCGGCCGACCCGCGCTATCTGGAATGGACCGGTGCCCGCGCCCGACGCCGAGCCCTCTTCCGCCACTTCGGCCCCGACACTCCCGACATCGGTTCGCTCGCGGAGCGCTGACGGCCCGGTCCGGTCCGGTCGTCGAAATCGGTTCGTCCCCATCGTTGTCGCACGCGACATCGACCGGGAGCCCAATCGGGTTCGCGGGCAGGCGTTTTGCAGCGTGCGGGGACCGATCATGGCAGCACGATTCGGAGCTGCTCGGTCGAAAGACGCTCCCGCAACGGAAATCGACTGTCGCGGCACCGGCCCGGCGCCTACGGTGAACCGATGTCGATGACCGGGACGATCCGAGAATGGCACCGCGACGAGGGCTGGGGTGTCATCACGTCACCGGCGCTGTCCGGCGCCATTCATGTAACCACTTTCGTCGTTCGTGTTCGGGCCGTTCAGAATCTCGACCAGCTGTCCCTGCCCGGCTTGCGTCCGGGGACCGTCGTCGACTTCGACCATGCGATAGCTGTTCCGCCGGAACGCGGATGTCGATATGTGGCGCTGTCGGTCTGGCCGTCCGATGTCGCCCAGCCGGACCGCACTCGCAGCGGCGCGTTCCGAACAGCGCTGTGGCACAGCGTGGGTGTCGCCGGCCCGGACGGTCTCACGACCATCGAAGAGACGGCGCTCACCGGGACACCGGCGCCGCCACCTCCAACCTCCCTCATGCCGAACACCTCTGGAACCGTGCGTTTCTGGAACGACGAGGAGGGCTGGGGCGTTCTCGACTCGGACGCCACCCCGGGCGGGGCATGGGCGTTCTACAGCGAGATCACCGGCACCGGCTTCCGGAACCTGTCGCCGGGACAGAGCGTCGAGTTTCAGTACGAGCACCCCGGTCAGGAGGGTTACGCCTACCGCGCGAACAACATTCGCGTCACGTGAGTCGCTCGGCGGCGTCGTCGTCGACACGATCATCGTCGACGTCCGGTCGTCCACCCGACCCGGTGACCCGCGCGAGGAGGTAGAGCCCGAGCCCGACGACGATCAGGATGCCTGCACGCAACCAGGTCGATGCGCTCTGCTGCGTCACGAGAACGACGCAGGAGATCACCGCGAGTACCGGCAGGATCGTCGGCGCCCGGAAGTGGTCGGTGTCCGTCCGGTCGCGGCGCAGTACCAGAACCGCGACGTTGGTGCTGACGAACACGAACAGCAGCAGGAGCACCACGGTTTCGGCGAGTGCCGCGACCGTGCCCGTCGCCGCGAGGACCATAGCGACGGCGGTGGTGGCCACGATCGCCGTCCAGGGCGTGCGACGACGGGGCAAGACCTTCGCGAGCGCGCCGGGGAGCAATCCGTCACGAGCCATGCCGAAGGTCAGGCGCGACGCCATGATCATCGTGAGCAACGCGCCGTTCGCGACAGCGATCAGCGTTATCAGGGAGAACACCCGGTCAGGTATCCCGACATCAGCGATGGAGACGACCTCCAGCAACGGACCCGACGACTCCACGAGCCGCTCGGGTGGTGCGACCACCGACACCGCCAGACCGACGAGCACGTACACCACGCCGGCGGCGAGGAGCGCGCCGAACAGCGCCTTCGGGTACACCCGGCGCACGTCGCGGACCTCCTCGGCCATGTTCGCCGAGGTCTCGAAACCGACGAACGAGTAGTAGGCGAGCAACGCGGCGCCGAGTACGGCGAGCGCCGGTGTGGTCTCGTCGGTGAATTCCAGCACCCGCCGCGGCTCGCCGTCACCACGACCCAGCACGATGCCGGCCAGCACGACGACGAGGACGAGTCCGGAGACCTCCACGACGGTCATCACCACGTTGGCTCGCAGGGACTCGGTGATCCCGCGGGCGTTCAGTGCCGCGACCGCGACGAGAAACACCAGCGCCGCGACCGTGGTGGGCACATCGAGAAAGACCTGCAGGTAGTCGCCGGCGAAAGCGAGCGCGAGTCCGGCCGCGCTCGTCACACCGGCGGCCAGCATGCAGAATCCGACGAGGAAGGAGACCAGCGGATGGCGGTAGGCGTGTCGCGCGAAGACCGCGGCGCCACCGGCCCGCGGGTACTTGGTGACGAGCTCTGCATACGACGCCGCGGTCAGCATCGCCAGCGCGAGGGCCAGCGCGAGCGGAACCCAGATCGCTCCGCCGACCTCCCCGGCGACCTCGCCCACCAGCGCATATATCCCCGCGCCGAGGACGTCGCCCAGGATGAACAGGAACAACAACTTGCCGGTGATGGCGCGACGCAGCGGGGTGTGGCCACCGTCGGTTCCGGTATCGCCGCTCCCGGTGTCATCGGAGGTGCCGCCGGCCTCGGCGACGTGTTTCTCGGTCATGGCCGGTCCTGTACCCCGTTCGGGCCGGAACAAGACCTCCGCGGCAGATCTCTCCGGGGAGTCGACGCCCACATCGGCACACCAACCGACCGACATCGGATACGGCGGCCCATGCGTACATTTGATGGGATGAACGAGCAGGACCCGCCGATCCTCCGGCGAGGTCGCCCCGGACCGCCGATGCCGTCCGGGCGGCCAGCGGGCCCGCCCCCGCGCCCGGGGCCGCCTCCCGGCCAAGGCCACCGCCCACCTCCCGGCGCCGGTGTTCCGTCCGCTCATCCGCAGGCCATGCCGCGAATCCCCGCGCACGGCCCCGACCCGCGCCGTGCTCCGGGCCCCGGTCCCAGCGGCCGACCACCGCATCCCTCCCCTGCCGACCGGCCGTCCCCGTCGGCGCGGCCCGGTCCCGCCGGGTATGCCCCCACCCAGAAGCCCGAACCGATTCCGGACCATCGGTCCCGCGGCCCCCGTCCGCCGCACGCGGACCGTCGCGTCCGTGACCGGTCCGCAGGCCGGCCACCCGCGCCGCCACGACCGGTCACTCCGCCTCGTCCCCGACGCACCGGCCGCCGCGCGGTCCGCGTCGGCAGGATCCTGCTGATCCTGCTGCTCGTCGTCGTCCTCGGTTCCGTCGGACTGCTGTTCTACTACGACTCGAGACTCGACCGCATCGACGCGCTGCGCGCCTACGCGGGACGCCCGTCGGACACACCCGGCACCAACTGGCTCATCGTCGGCACCGACTCCCGAGCCGATCTCACCGAAGAACAGCGCCGGGCGCTGGCCACGGGTGATGCCGCCGGTTCCCGCACCGACACGATCATGCTCGTCCACAACCCCCCGGGCGGCGGCAAGGCGATCGTGGTGAGCATTCCGCGCGACCTGTACGTGGAGGTTCCGGGTCACGGCAGCCTGAAGCTCAATGCCTCGTTCGGCATCGGCGGTCCGGCACTGCTCGTGCAGACCGTCGAGAACCTCACCGGAATCCACATCGACCACTACGCCGAAATCGGTTTCGGCGGATTCGACACCCTCGTCGACTCGGTCGGCGGCGTCGACATGTGTATCGACCAGCCGCTGAACGATCCGAAAGCGGGCCTGCGCCTTGCGAAGGGCTGCCATCGGCTCGACGGGCGCCAGGCGCTGGGTCTGGTCCGAACGCGCGCCTTCCCGCGAGCCGACCTCGAGCGTGTGGTCAACCAGCGAAAATTCCTCGCGGCACTGGTCTCTCGCGCCACCAGTCCGACGGTGCTGCTCAATCCGTTCCGGCTCTTCGGTTTCGTCGGCGGCGCCATCGACGCACTGACGGTCGATGAGCGAGATCACATCTGGAACCTCGCGTCGCTCATGTTCGCACTTCGCGACCCCATCACGACCACGACACCCGCCGGCGAGAGCACCTTCACCGACGAGGGGCTGGCGCTACCGGTCAACGAGCAGACCGAGGAGTTCTTCGGCCTCCTCCGCGCAGGTCAACCCATCCCCGACGAGCTCCTCGTCGACGCCGGCTGACCGTCGTGGAAAGGGTCCCCAAACGCAGGCGAGACTAGCCTTACTTAGCCTGAACTTGCTGGTGAGAGCCATTTTTCGGCTCTACGATGGGCCGCATGACCGAACACACCAAATTCCACCAACTGCTGCACGACCAGATCAGCAACGAGTTCTACGCCTCCCAGCAGTACATCGCGGTCGCCACCTACTTCGACAACCACGACATGCCGCAGCTCGCGAAGCTCTTCTACCGTCAGGCAGTCGAGGAGCGCAATCACGCGATGATGATCGTGCAGTACTTCCTCGACCGGGACATGGAGATCGAGATCCCCGGCATCCCGGCACCGAACAACCGCTTCGACGACTACCGCGCACCCATCGATCTCGCTCTCGCACAGGAGAAGACGGTCACGCAACAGGTCGTCGACCTCGCCAAGTCGGCCCGCGACACCGGCGACTACCTGGGGGAGCAGTTCGTGCAGTGGTTCCTCAAGGAGCAGGTCGAGGAGGTCGCGACCATGACGACCCTGCAGACCATCGCCGAACGCTGCAACGGGAACCTCTTCGACCTCGAGAACTTCGTCGAGCGAGAGTTCAACGGCGAGAAGACATCCGACGCAACCGCACCCCTCGCGGCCGGCGGGAACATCTGACGCAGAAGAACTTTCGCGCAGAGGTGCGAGCGCAGCGACCGTCCTGCTCCCTGAGGTGCGAGCGCAGCGAGCCTCGAAGGGCTGGTGACCAGAACTCACCAGCCCTTCGAGGCTCGTCGCTTTCGCTCCTCACACCTCAGGGAGCAGAGGGGGCAACGTCGACACTCCTCACACCTCAGAGGACAGAGGGGGCAACGTCAACCCTCCTCGCACCTCAGGGAGCAGAGGGGACGACGTCGACACTCCTCGTAGCTCAGGGAGCGGAGGGGTGTCAGCGCAAGGTGACCTGACGACCGCGGATGCCGTCGCGCGAGCTGCGCTGCTCGATCGTCAGCGGTGAGGTGTCGGCGAGTGCCTCGCCGAGCCACTGGTCGAACTGGTTCAGACCGGCGTACCACTCCTCGTGGTGCATCTCGTTGTCGAGGTCGAAGACCGGTACGAGCAGTCCGTGGGTGCGGAACGACCCGGCGAACCGCGACCCCTCGCCGACCGTCAGCCGTCCGGCGGCGTGCAGCCGTGCCATCGCCGACATCAGGTCGTCCTCCGGCTCGGGCCGAATCCAGCGCAGGTGGGCCCGCTCGCCGGCGTCGACCCACCAGGGTGCACCCGCGCCGCTGTCGACCACGAGCCGCGCGGTCGGCAGCACCGACTCGTTGGCGCGCTCGAACATCGCGGTGATCTCGGCGGGGACATCGGTGCCCTCCACGAACCACCAGCCGAAATCCTGGTGGACCGTGATGTCCAGGGTGGCATCGGGTTTCACGACCTCGTCGAGGGTCGGGGCCTCGTCGGCGGACTCCAGATCGAACTCGCTGCCCGCGTCGGCGTGCGCCGCCCACGCGATGGCGGCGGCCAGTTCGACCGTCAGCGCCGTTCGATCCGGGTCGGTCTGCAGACCGACGAAACCTTCTGTGGCGCCGTCGACGTCGCGCGCGAGGGCGGGCACCGCCCCGGGCAGGATCGTCACGATCGAGACGTCGTTGCGCGAACCGGCCGGTTCGACGAGTTCCAGTCGCGCGGTCGCCGAGGCGACGAAGGTCCGCAGCGCGACGAAGTCGCACTCGGACGCGAACCCGGCGAACGGCCGGGGCGGCGGCGCCAGAGCTGCCGCCTGCCGCGCCTTACGTGCCGCTACGCGCTCCGCACGATTGCTTCCCGGACGTGGTCCACTGCCCCGTTTGCTCTTCTTGCCCATCGGTCCACTCTCTCACGCGGCCCGCGGCGCCCGACACGGTCGTGCACGCCGCAGCTCAGTCGACCGTGACCAGCCAGTCGCGCACCTTCGCCGGATGATTGGTGGCCAGCCACCGCACACCCAGATCGGCGCAGAGCTGGACGTCGACCTGTTCGTCGACCGTCCAGCAGTAGGTGACCCGACCGGCTGCGGCGGCGCGGTCGACGAGATCGGGGTACTGCCGCAGGGTCATCACCGACGGCCCGATGCCCGTCGCTCCGACCGCGGTCGCGGCACCGCCGCCGAGAACCCGGGCGGTGTCGCCGAGCAGGATCGTCGGCAGCATGGGGGCGTGGCGTCGGATACGCCAGACCCCCGCGGAGGAGAACGAGATGACCACGGCTCGGCTGTGATCGGCCGAGGGTGGGGTCGCCACCCCGAACTCGTGCAGCATCTCGAGGAGCTTCTGCTCGACGAGACTGCCGAAACGCACCGGATGCTTGGTCTCGATGAACAGCCGGACGGGACGACGCCAGTCCAGGGTCAGGGTCAGCAACTCGCGCAGCGTCAGGATCGACGCCGGCCCGCCCGACGCGTGCCAGCTGCCGAAGTCGAGTTCGCGCAGCTCGGCGAGCGTCATCTCGCTGACGATGCCCGTGCCGTTCGACGTGCGGTCGACGGTCCGGTCGTGTACGCACACGAGCTCGTGATCGGCGGTCAGCCGGACGTCGCATTCGAGTCCGTCCGCTCCCTGCGCAAGGGCGAGTTCGTACGCGGCCAGGGTGTGCTCCGGGCAGTCACCCGACGCTCCGCGGTGCGCCACCACCGCCGGCTTGCCCGAGCGCGAGACCTTCTCGGCCGCGCCCACATTCACCCCTGAGTTCATCCGACCGCCACCCACCGTCTCGTCGGGACCGGGGCCGCCTCGGCGGCTTCGAACAGTGTCCGCACCCGGCGTGCCATCCAGAAGGCGAAGGCCGCGGAGATCGCCGCGCTGACGATCACCATCGCCAGCGCGTTCGCCCCGGTCTGCAGCGAGTCCGAACGCCACGCGACGAGCCTGGCGACGATCGCCGCCGCGGCCGCCACGTTGACCAGCACCCAGGCGACCCACAGCTTGCGCAGTCGTCGACCCACGAGATCGGCGTCGAGCGAGGGATCCTGGCCGACGCGGTGCGTGGCGACTTCCTGCAACACCAGTGGGGCGCCGATCAGGTTGATCAACGGCAGTCCGGACAGCGCCGCGACCCAGCCGGGGCGGCGCGGGTCCGCAAGACCCGCCGACGCATAGGTGTCGGCGCGCAGTTCCAGGACCCACCGCATGAAAGCCAGCGTGGCGAGCACGAATCCGAGAAATGCCACGACCCCGACGAAGACGGTGAGCCAGTCCGACGCCACGATGAGGAACTCGGGAAGCGGACGGTCGCGGTTGACCACCAGCAGGATGTAGCGGACGAGATGGACCAGCGCCGACGCGGTCAGCGCGGAACCGGTGAGCACCAGCGCGAGTCCCAGCCGGGCCCGGGAACTCTCGAGCTTGCGGTGCGCGGTGTCGGTCTCGGCCGGTTCGTCGTGCAGACCCCAGGTGGGTATGTAGACGTAGCGAGGGATCAGTCGGGGACCGCGGCGGCCCGAGGCGCCGCGGCGGGCGGGTATGGCCTCGGGTGGGCGGCGGGCCACCCATCGCACGTTGCGGCTGCGGTAGAGCCGCCCGGCGGGCGTCGGGGCCGAGCCGGCACGAGGCGGGATCGGGGAGGGGCGCATCGCGACACCGGGGGCCGAGGATCGCGCCGACGACCCCTGGCGGACGGCCATCGCGCGAGCGGCATCGTCGACGACGCTCAACGGTCCACCACAACGTGGACAGTGTTCACGTCCGGGACGATGCGGCGCCTGGATTCGACACCGCGGGCACAGGTCGATCATCGGCCGGCGTCGCCCTCGGATCGCGTATCGCCGAACTCGACGGGCTTGCCGTGCTCCTGCCAGGCGAGCATGCCACCGCGGACGCAGATGCCGTCGTAACCCACCTGGGCGAGGTACTGCAGGACGCGCATCGACCGGCCGCTGGAATGACAGACCACGTAGAGGTCGTGATCGGGGTCCAGCTCGTCGAGGCGCCCCGGGACCTCGGCCAGCGGGATGTGCACGGCGCCCCGGATATGGCCGGACGCCCATTCGTCGTCCTCGCGGACGTCGAGCATGACCGCGTCGGTCCGCCCGGTGAAGTCGTCCGGAAGATCGGTCACCGGAACCTGAGTGATGTCGCCCATGGTCACTTTTCCATGGTGGCACAGAGACGGCCAGGTGCGACGCCAGCTGTCCACCAGGGCGGCCCGCGCGCCGCCGCCACCACCCCTCGGTTCGGCGTCGCACGGTCACTATGTTGACCTACATAAACTTATCCACATGCACGTTCTGGACGTTTGTCCCCAGGTCGCAGACTGACCGTCTAGTTGGGGATGAGACTGTGGAATTGTGGAAAAACGCAGGCCAACGGTTATCTACTTGTGACAGCGGTCACTTGATTGATCGAATGTGCGCGTAGGAAATTCACGTCAGTGCAGCGGTCGAGACGACCTGAAGTTCCACTTCACTGAACAGCCCTGTGGATAACTTGGGGACAATACACAAGTAAAACCGTGTGAAAACCCTCGCCGGCAGGTTTCAGTCCCGGTGCAGGAGCGACATACGCAGCGACGGTGCGCGATCGAACGCCGCCAGAACTCCGGTCGTCACACTCTCCGCGAATCCGGCGACCGACGTCTGGCTTCCCACCAACCGCATCAGGAGCGGCTTGGGGGTCTCCACGACGGTGATCTCGGCATCGGGATACCGCTCGGCCACGACCGAGCGCATCACGCCGATGCCGTCGACGACGCCGAGTTCGGCGGCACGGCTGCCGATCCACACGTCGCCGTTGAAGAGTTCCTCGTCGGACGCGATCAGCTTCTTGCCGCGACGCTGCCTCACCCACGCGATGAACGCCTCGTGCAACTGCCCCTGGAGCCCCTTGAGCCATTCGACGTCCTCGGCCTGCTCGGGCGAGAAGGTGTCGAGCCGGGCCTTGTTCTCACCCGTCGTGTAGAGCCTGCGCTGGACACCGAACCGGTCGAGCACCGCCGAGAAACCGAAACCCGACGACACGACGCCGATCGATCCCACGAGGGAGGTGTGCGCGGCGAAGATCTCGTCGGCGGCACACGCGATCCAGTACCCGCCGGAGGCCGCGACGTCCTCGCAGAATGCGAGCACCGGCACGCCCTTCTCCGCGGAGAGCTGACGGATGCGCTCGGCGATGTACTCCGACTGCGCCGGCGAGCCGCCCGGTGAATTGACGACGACCACGACGGCCCGCAGACGCTCGGTGGCGAAGGCCTTCTTCAGGACCGGCTCGACCGATTCGGTGTTGACGCCGTGCTTGCCCATGCCGGTGATCCCGATCGGGCCGTCGAGACGGACGACCGCGACCTGTTCGGTCCGCGCTTTCGAGAATTTCTTCCCCACCGCTCCCAGCGGTCCGACAGTCATCTGCCCGAGTCTAACGATCCGGGCGGTCGAGCGTCCGTACCCGTTCGCACGCGCCGCGACACTCTGCGGCGTCCGGCGCACCGTACAATCTGCCGGGTGCAGGTGCGGTGGCTCAGCGCATTCCTCGATTTCCCCGCCGGGGTGTTCGGCAGCGAGGTGACCTTCTGGCGCGCGATCTCGGGCAGTACCGTCTCCCCGCCACGGGGTGAGCATCGAGAGTTCGCGTCGCTGGAACCGTTCTACGGCGACCCGCACCTGCGGGTCCAGCGGATCGACGACGGCCCGGGCGGAGTCCATCTCGACATCCACACCGACGACCCGCACACCGCCACCGCGGAGGCCCTCGCACTCGGCGCCACGCTCGTCAACGACGCCGGCACCCACCTCACACTTCGATCGCCCGCTGGGTTCGTGTTCTGCCTCGTCCCGTGGGAAGGCGAGACGAAGCGGTCGCGCCCCATCCGATGGCCCGGTGATGCGATCAGCATCATCGACCAGCTGTGCATCGACATCCCCGCCGACATGTTCGACGCCGAGGTCGGGTTCTGGACCCGATTGACCGGCTGGCCGACCAGATCGCGGAATCGACCCGAACTGATCGCGCTGCGGCGCGACCCGGCGGTGACCCTCGGAATCCTGTTGCAGCGCAGGCAGGATGAGCCGCAGGACGACGGGCCGGCGACCGCCCACCTCGACATCGCCACCAACTCCGTCGCCGACGAGGTCGCCCGGCACGAGGACTGGGGCGCCCGCGTGATCGAGCACTATCCGCACTGGACGACGATGGCGGATCCGGTCGGTCGCCCCTACTGCATCACCTCACGGAACCCGCGCACCGGCGACTGAGTCGCGGACCCGCTTCGGTTCGCAGTCGGCATCCGCAGGTGACCCGGCGTCCCGGTCACCGGGTGCCGGCCGTGAACTCGCGAAGCCGGTCGACCTCGACGTCGACCTCGCCGCGTTCAGCGGCGGTCACCGGACGCAAGAACTCCACGACCGGAATCTCTTCTGCGTCGAGAGACCATGTGCCGGCGAGGAATCCGTCGACGAAGAGGAAACCGGGCGACCGGCCGTTGGCGGTCACCGTGCGCCGGAACATCTCCGGCTCGGCGACCCGGGCCCGGTCGGCCTGAACGCCGATCACGTGATCGAACGGGGCGATGAGCCGGACAGGTGCCGGCGTGTCCGGGTCGGCGAGTGCCAGACCGTCGAGGTCGTAGAGCACCTCACCGTTCGGCCCGGCGAGCCGGACGAGTTCCCAATCGGCTTCCAGCTTTTCGACGAGGGGGCGCAGCCGGGTGAGCCCGGACCAGGTCTGGATGGACTTCACGGTCGCCGGTCCGAACCCGCGCAGATACAGCCGGATCAGGTCGGCCCGGGCATCGTCGTCGACGACGGCCGGCTCGCCGGGCCCGGCCCACTCGGCGAAGATCCGGTAGGTCGGTCCGCCCCGACCCCGCCACAGCCCGCGCGGGGGAACCTGGACCAGCGGCAGGCCGCAGCGGGCGATGGCGGTGAGTGTCGACGGGTTCTCGGCGGGATGGCGGGTGGCCAGTTCTCTCCCGAGTTCGGCGCCGGTGAGTTCCCGGCCGGCGAGGAGCTCCTCGGCGGACGCGAGAACTCCCGCCGGATCGGCATCCACCAGTTTCGGCGCGTGGATGTCGGTCAGCTCGCGTCGCAGCGTCGGATCGGCGAGCGGCCGAATCCAGCGTGCGTCCTCGGCGTCGATGAGGAAGATCGTCGACCGCAGCAACGCCATCCGCACGACCTCACGGTCGGTGAGCAGCTCGTCCAGCTCTAGGGGATCGAAATCCTCGATGCGCGACCACAATCCGAAGAACGCCGCACGCGGGTCCTGTGACTGCAGGCCGACGCAGCGGTCCAGTACCTCGATCGCGTCCTCGGCGACCCGGTCGAGCAGGTGCTGGCGTTGCAGCAGGGTGCGATTCCACTGGCGCAACGAGATCTCTTCGGTCACCGCACGTCTCGTCGAGCATGGAGTCGGACGACTCGGCCGGGCACCGCGGTGTCAGCCCGGGTAGACGACGCCGGTCGCGGCGTGGCAGCGGTACCCGTGGGGATTCTTGGCGAGGTACTGCTGGTGGTGATCCTCGGCGTAGTAGAACCGCCCGTCGCCTGCCTCCGCGAGCGGTTTGATCTCGGTGGCGATCGCGCCCTCGCCGGCGGCATCGAGTGCGGTCTGGAACGTCGCGGCGGTCTTCCGGACGGTGGCCAGGTCCTCGTCGGTCAGGGCGTACACCGCCGACCGGTACTGCGTTCCGATGTCGTTGCCCTGACGCATCTCCTGCGTCGGGTCGTGCGACTCCCAGAAGATCTTCAGCAGGCCCTCGAGATCGGTGACGGCCGGATCGAACACCACCAGCGTGGACTCGGTGTGTCCGGTCCGGGCGGTGCACGTCTCCTCGTAGGTCGGGTTGGGCGTGTACCCGCCCGCGTAGCCGACCGCGGTGGTGTGGACGCCGGGGACCTGCCAGAAGATCTCCTCGATGCCCCAGAAACAGCCACCGGCCAGCACGATCGCGGCAAGACCGTCGTCGAATCCCCCGATGCCGTGCACGTACGTGCCGTCGGACTCGGGCCGGCCACGCATCGGGGTGCCGAGGATCAGGTGCTCGCCGGGGACCGTGATCTCGGAGCTGCGGCCGGGCAGGGCGGCGTCTGCGGCGACGAGATCCTGTTTGCGTGAGCCGGCGGCGAAGAGCTGGTCGAGCCAAGACATGCGCCAAGTCTACGCGCGGGAGAGGCCGCATCAACGAGACGACGAGTTGAGCTGATCGTCCGAGTCTGCCTATGATGGCGATCACATCCGTGACATTGTGATACCGATCACGTCCACGTCATCCCGGTTTCTCGACGGGAGGATGTGCAGCCGATCACGGAACGAAAGGCGACGATGGCGACGCACGCGACCGGAGATCTCCGACGCGCCCCAGGGGTCGGGCGTACCGCTCCGCGCGCCAACTACGACGTGGCGAGGAGTTGCCGCACAAGCGCCCTGACCATCCTCGCGCTCGTAGCGGTCTTCGTTCTGCTCATCCTGATCTGAGCGCAGCAGACTCGACGCGGCCCAGACGCCGCTGCTCCCTTCGCTCGTCGTCACCGATTCGCGTTGAAATCTCAACCGCACTTGATGTTTCTTGGGTCGCGCTTGTTGCAATCACCCATGCTCTGCGGAAGGGTGGAACCATCCGCGTGGCGCCCGGCCGAGTCGTCGGACCCATGCGTGGACAGGGAAAACGAGTAGCACCTCAGAGAGGAACATCGTGGCTGATTACACCTTGCCGGATCTCGATTACGACTACGCGGCACTGGAACCGCACATCTCCGGCAGGATCATGGAGCTCCACCACAGCAAGCACCACGCCACCTACGTCAAGGGCGCCAACGACACCCTGGAGAAGCTGGCCGCGGCCCGCGACGACGACAGCATCGCCGGCAAGGTCTACGGACTGTCCGCCACGCTGTCGTTCCACCTGGGCGGTCACACCAACCACTCCATCTTCTGGAAGAACCTGTCGCCCAACGGCGGCGGCGAGCCCGACGGCGACCTCGCGGCCGCCCTCACCGAGCAGTTCGGTGGCTTCGACAAGTTCAAGGCCCACTTCACCGCCGCGGCCACCACCCTGCAGGGGTCGGGCTGGGCGATCCTGGGCTACGACACCATCGGTGGCAAGCTCGTCATCCTGCAGCTGACCGACCAGAGCGGCAACATCCCCGCCGCCATCATCCCGGTCGTCATGCTCGACATGTGGGAGCACGCCTTCTACCTCGACTACCAGAACGTCAAGCCGGACTACGTCAAGGCGTGGTGGAACGTCGTGAACTGGGCCGACGCCAACGAGCGTCTCGCTCGGGCGAAGAGCCAGGGCAGCGGCCTGGTCGTCCCGGCCTGATCCCCGGTTCGCCGAACATCAACGGCGCCGGTCACCTTCGGGTGACCGGCGCCGTTGTTCGTCTGAACCACCGCAGACCCACTGGCCCGCCCTGCTCCCTGAGGAGCGTCCGGAGCTTGCGGAGGGCGCGTCACGAAGGGTCTCGCAAGGCAACTCACCAGACCCTAATGGGGGTGGATCGGCTTCCTCTTGGAGGGGATGCTGGTCGTGTGAGCCTCCCCGGTCGGTGACCACTGCCAGGCCCTGAAACGGTGGTCGGATTTCTACACGAAGACCGTGGCCCGGCCGGGCGAGGATCACCCGCTAGAACGCTTCTGGGATGTCGTGCCCCCGAAACATGTGGGTGAGCACTGATCCATTAGGCCGCGTCCAGGGTGACTCCCGCAGGTTCACATCGAGATCGTCGAGACGACTGAAGACGAGGTGAACGAGTGTCATGATCTTTATGGGCAACGACTGGGCGTCAGATCATCACGACGTGTGCGTGATGGATGAGCACGGCACCATCCTGGCCACCCGCCGCCTACCCGAAACCGCTGCAGGTGTCACCACAATGCATGAACTGATCGCCCGGTATGCCCAGGATCCCACCGAGGTGGCGGTGGGTATCGAAACCGATCACGGCATGTGGGTCACCGCCCTGGTCGGTGCGGGCTATCTGGTGTTCGCGATCAACCCGTTGTCGGTGTCGCGCTACCGTGACCGCCACCATGTCGGGGGCACCAAATCCGATAAGGCCGATGCCAAAACCCTCGCTGATCTGGTGCGTACCGACCGGCACAACCATCGGCTCGTCGCCGCCGATACTGTCGCTGCCGAGGCGATCACGGTGATGGCCCGCACCCATCAGAACCTGGTGTGGGCGCGCTCGGCACAACAGAATGTGTTGCGCTCCCAACTCGGCGCCTACTATCCGGCCGCGGTCGATGCCTTCGGCGGCGACCTCGCCCACACCGACTGCCTGAGCGTGTTACGACGCGCTCCAACCCCACGACAGGGGGCGGCACTGACGGTCGCGGCAATCCGATCAGCCCTGAAAAAGGGTGGCCGGCAACGCAATACCGACCAACGCGCCCGCGACATCCAGCAGGCTCTACGCGGTGGCGGCCACCTGAGCGCACCGGAGACACTCACCGCAGCCTATGCGGCGACAGTCACCGCGACCGTGGAAATGCTGGCCGCTCTCAACACCCAGATCACTCAACTCGAAACCACTATGGCTCAGTCTTTTAAAGCGCATCCGGACGCCGCGATCTACCTGTCCATGCCCGGAGTCGGTGACATCACCGGCGCCCGGATGCTCGGCGAGTTCGGGGATGACCCCGAACGCTATGCCACCGCCAAGTCTCGCAGAAACTACGCCGGTACCTCACCACGGACCATCGCCTCGGGCAAAGGACACGTCGTGTTGGCCCGCCACATCCGCAACACCCGACTCAACGACGCCGCCCTACGGATGGCGCAAAGCGCCCTGACCGGCAGTCCCGGCGCCCGCGCCTACTACGACAGCCTCCGAGACCAGAAGAAGTCCCACAGCCAAGCATCGCGTGCGGTCGCCAACCGACTCATCGGCATCCTCCACGGCTGCCTCAAACACCGCACCCCCTACAACGAACACACCGCCTGGAACCACCGCACCAACCTCGCCGCTTGACACCTAGCACCCCTGGGATGTCTTCGTGGCTCGTCGCTAGCGCTCCTCGCACCTCAGGGACCAGGGGGTGTGTGATTCTGTCGGATCAGGGAGCGGAGGGGCCGGTACCGATCACAGGATGAGCGTCACCACTATCGCCACGGCGCACGCCAGCACGATGATGCTGAGCGCCAGCACATCTGCGCGCCCGGGACCGGCGTGATGGGCGGTCAGACGGCCGGTGCCGCCGCGGGCGGTGATCGCCTCGGACATCTCGGCGCTGCGTCGGAGAGCCGAGGACATCGCCGCCGTGATCAGGTCCATGATCCCCATCTCCGCCGACGGATGATCGCTGCGTCCCCTGGTGGTGGGACGCAGCCGATGCGCGGCGCGCAACATGCGCAACTCCTCGATCAGCAGCGGAAGACCCCTGAGGCACAACGCGATCGCCACCGCCCACTCGTCGACGGGCAGCCGGAGCCACCGCAGCGGGCGCATCAGCCGCGCCAGGGCGGGCGCCACGTCTGCCATCGGGGTGGTCCAGATGACGAGGATC
The DNA here is from genome assembly GCF_057770005.1 of Gordonia sp. G4. Lineage (NCBI taxonomy): Bacteria > Bacillati > Actinomycetota > Actinomycetes > Mycobacteriales > Gordoniaceae > Gordonia > Gordonia sp. G4. The sequence goes on along the minus strand of NZ_CM173442.1, from coordinate 1,771,347 downwards.
GAACTGGCGACGAGGACGAGGGCAAGCGTGATCGCACGCAGGAACACCAGGGCACCGGGAATGCCGGCGAACGACACATTGAACGCGACGCCGATCCCGATCAGTCCCCAGAACCACCACGGCGGACGCGGTATGGCGCCCAACGGGATTCCCGCCACGAGCGCGGTGATCACGACCATCGCGGCAACCATCCCGAGCGCCGGCCACGACGGCAGCACCCACGTCATGATCCCGAGGATCAGCACGATCACGAGCTTGGTCCCCGCCCACAGCCGGTGCACGAACGAGTTGCCCGGCACCTGCCGCAGGGGGACGGTACGCATCGTCATCGGATTCCTCCGTCCCAGCCGGTCGCCTGGTCGATCATGTGCTGCGAATCGGGTAGCAGCCGGCCGTCGACGAGCCGGACCCGTCGCGTACACACCGACTCCAGGGATTCGAAGTCGTGGGAGATGATCACGATCGTCATGCCCTCGGCCCGCAATCGGGCCAGCAGGGCGACGATCTCCTCGCGGGCCGGCGGATCGAGACCGGCCAGCGGCTCGTCGAGGACGAGGAGATCGGGGTGACGCGCGATGAGGCCCGCGAGCACGACACGTCGCATCTGCCCGCCCGACAGCGCGTCGACCTTGGTGATCGCCATCTGACGTGGCAGCCCCACGAGTTCGAGCACGCGGGCGACCTCGGCGGTGCCCACCTTCTCGCCGCCGGCCGCCATGATCTCGTCGGCGACGGTGACCTTCTGCAGCTGCAGCCGTGCGTGCTGGAAACCTAGCCCGACCGCGCCGACACGCTCGGTCATCGGCGTGCCTGCGTCGAAACCTGTTCCGGGATTGATCTTTTCGTGGGTATCCAGCAGACGGCACGTTCCGGTCCCCGGTGGGAGCAGTCCGGCCATGATCCACGCGAGGGTCGTCTTGCCCGACCCGTTGCCGCCGACGATCAGCAACCCCTCGCCGCGGTAGACGGTCAGCGAGATGTCCTGCAGCGCGACGACCTCCCACGGCGAGCCCGGCAGATGGGCGTACCCCACCTGGTCGAGAACGAGTAGCGGCCCACCGATCCGCGAGGTCGGCGCGGGCGGCAGCGACGGGCGCATCGCCTGCGCCGGCGCAGCCAGGTCGGCGTCGGGACTCGGCATCCAGTCCGGCGCGTGCGGCACCAGGCGCCCGGAGTCCAGATGGATCACCCGATCGGCCGCCGCGGCCTCGCTGCCGCGATGGGTGACCAGGACGACGGCGATCCCACGGCGCGCCGGCAGACCGGCGAGCAACGCCAGCAGTTGTCCGCGACCCTCCGGGTCGACCATCGAGGTCACCTCGTCGGCGATGAGGAGTTGCGGGTCCCGCGCGAGCGCGCCGGCGATCGCCAGCCGCTGCTGCTGGCCGCCGGACAGGTCTGTGGTCTCCCGGTCACCGAGGCCGGCGAGTCCGACCTCGGCGAGCAGCGCCTCGACATCGACGTCGACGCCGGGCGGCAGACCCCACACGACGTCGTCGGCGACGCGAGAACCCAGCATCTGGATCTCGGGACGCTGCAGGACGAGAGCGGTCCCGCCCTGCGCACCCAGACCCGGCAGGCCCGGCCGGTGGACCGTACCCGTCGTCGCGGGCCGGCCGGCGATGATCTTGGCCAGCGTCGACTTCCCGGACCCATTGGCGCCGACGACGGCGACGAACTCACCGGGATCGATCCGCAGGTCGATACCGTGCAGCACCGGGCGGGCCTCGGGCGAGTACGCGAATCCGACGTGGTCGAAGACCACGGGGAGCGGCGCGATGCCCGAATCGTGGGGCGCACCGGCGGACGCGGCCGGAGCAGACCCCGACGGGACGGCGTCGAGAGTGTCCTCACTCGGCACATCTCGCAACCGCCCGATGACGGAACCGAGAATCCACCACGCGACGACGAGCGAGATCGCGGTGCCCACGGTCCCCGACACCCAGACCCACACCCACCAGTGGTCGGCGATGCTCCGGCTCATGGTGTCGAGCCCGTCGGCGACGCCCCCGGTCGGTCCCCATCCGTGCAGCCACTTCGCGACACCGTGGATGGAGTTGGTCATGGCCTCGATCGTCAACTCGCGCAGGGGCACCAGCACGAGCAGGATCAGCACGGAGATCCCGCCGAGCAACGGCGACGCCACGAGTGTCGCGACACCCAGGACGCCGATACCCCGGCCCCGGCGCTTGATGTCTCCGACGAGCCCTCCGACCAGCGCGGAACCCAGGACGGTCGCCATCGCGCCGGTCCCCGCCATCGCGAACGCGACCGCGGTGGTGGCCACGGTGGCGGTGACGAGGGCCCGCGGCCGGGTGCGCGCCGCGATGAGTGCGAGCGGCACCGGGGCGAGCAGTCCGGCCGCCTGGGCCAGCGGGATGACCGACGCGATGACAACCGCCGCGACGGTCAGTCCGCCGAAGATCGCGACGGACGCGAACTCCATCGGACGCAGCGGGGGCGAGTTCTTCACCGGTCCAGTGTGCCTGGTGTCGTCGTCCCGACCGGCGGGGACAGCGCCCCCGAGCCGGGGCTGTCGGTCGTTCGCATGTTAAAGATCCATCACAACACGGTGATTCGAGTTGTCGGCGTCTCGCTGCGGGCGGATGGTCTTTTCACCCGGGTCGGCCATCGGTCCCCAGTCCGTGGATCATCGGCGAGGTCTCGCCCGGGCCGGAGGAGGACATGATGCAGTCGATTCCGATCGGTCTCACCCCGTTCCAGCAGGAGGGCACCCTGAACGGGATTCTCATCTCCGGCCGCTGGCCGGAGTCGACGCTCGAGTGGACGCAGACACTCGTGGCCTCGGTCCGCATCGCCTGCCGGCCGGGTTTCCTGTCGACGACGACGATCTTCGGCGTGGTCGAGCAGCGTCCCGAACAGGGTGAGGCGGACGCCGTCGGCATGATGGTCGCGATCGGCAACGTCGTCGACGACAGCTTCGTCGAGGCGGGCCGGTTCCTGAACAATCCGCCGGCTCTGGTCATGCTGCATCCGCCATCGCAGACGCGCCCGTCGCTGCCCGAGTGCTCACAGGTCGCCTCCGGGTGCGTGCTGCTGCCCGGTCTCCCCGAACTCGGGCTCGAGCACCGGGCGGGCTGGGCCGAGGCGGAAGCCGACGGGACCGTGGTGAACCTCCGCAATCAGGTGGGGATCGACCCCAACGCCGACCCCGACACCGCGGTGCTCGCGATGCTTCTCGCAGCGTAGGGCGCCGAGGCTCCCCGAAGGCGTTTCGACGGGCCGCCAGAGCGTTCGATCACGGGCACCCGAACATTTGATTTTGATGCCCCTACCTGCGGAAATACGGGCATTCGACGAGTTGCACCGGCGAGTTCGGGCTGACTAACCTGGCGTCCGTGATTGCTGCCCTGCTCCTGAGCTTCGGCGTGATCTTCGTCGCCGAACTCGGGGACAAGTCACAGCTGATGGCGATGACCTATGCCCTGCGCTACCGCTGGTGGGTCGTCCTCCTCGCGATCACCGTGGCCACCACCGCGGTGCACGCGGTCTCGGTCTTCTTCGGCCATTTCCTCGGACTGTCCATCCCCACCGCACTCCTGACGATCCTCGCCGGACTCGCCATGCTGATCTTCGGCCTGTGGACCCTGCGGGGCGACCGGCTCGACGACGAGGAGTCCAACCGGGCGACCCGCGTCGGCGCCTCGGTGTTCTTCGCGGTCATGTCGGCGTTCTTCCTCGCCGAACTCGGCGACAAGACCATGCTCGCGACCATCACACTCGCCACCGACAACGACTGGCTGGGGGTCTGGATCGGGTCCACGCTCGGCATGGTCGCCGCCGACGCCCTCGCCATCGGGGTGGGCGTCCTGCTGGGTCGCCACCTCCCCGAGCGCGTCATCGCCATCGGAGCGGCCGTACTGTTCTTCGCCTTCGCGACATGGCTGATCGCGGACGGGCTGATCGGTGCGTCGGTACCCGTGATCGCCGGCACCCTCAGCGCTGTCGTGGTCATCACCGGAGTGGGGCGTGGTGTTGATCCGCCGCGAGAACCGCCTCCGCGTCCAGGAACGCGCCCGAGCGCTCGTTCGGTAGAACCGAGGGCTGATCGAGGGTCCTTCACGACACCTGACTATCGTGAAACTGCAGCATGAGCCGGAGCGGCGTCGCCGACGACGGTGACGCGGCCGGCAGGAGAACGGGTCGGGTACCGCGAAAGGATCACTCACAAATGGACGTTTCAGGCGCTTCCGTACTGGTCACCGGCGGGGCTTCGGGCCTCGGCGCCGCCACCGCACGGCGTTTCGCCGCAGCCGGCGCCCAGGTCTTCGGTCTCGACCTGCAGGCCTCTATCGACAAGGCCGCGCCCACCGACGGTGTCACGCTGATCGCCGCCGACGTCACCGACGAGGCTCAGGTCCAGGCCGCGATCGACACCATCGCCGAATCCGGGGCGCCGTTGCGCGTCGCGGTGAACTGTGCGGGCGTCGGCTGGGCCGCACGGATTCTCGGCAAGAACGGCCCCCACGAACTCGGCCTCTTCCGCAAGGTCATCGACATCAACCTGATCGGCACCTTCAACGTCATGCGGCTGGCCGCCAACCGCATGCAGGAGGAATCCACCATCGATGGCGACGGCCAGCGCGGCGTCATCATCAACACCGCATCGGTGGCGGCGTTCGAGGGTCAGATCGGCCAGATCGCCTACGCGGCGTCGAAGGGCGGCGTGCATGCGATGACCATCTCGGCAGCACGCGACCTCGCGCGCATCGGTGTGCGCGTCTGCACCATCGCCCCCGGGACCATCAGCACCCCCATGCTGGCGGGCGTGACCCCCGAGTTCCAGAAGACCCTGGCCGAGGCCATCCCATTCCCGCAGCGTCTCGGGGAGCCCGACGAGTACGCACAGCTCGCCGAGTTCATCGTCACGCACAACTACCTCAACGGCGAGACCATCCGCATGGACGGTGCCATCCGCATGGCCCCGAGGTGACCTGGCGACCCCGTCGCGCAGGAGCCGGCCGGCCGATCACCGGTCGGCCGGTTCCTCGACATCCCGCTGCGCCACCACTGCGCGGGCCAGCCTGACCAGTGGAGCGGCGTCGGCCTCGAGTCCGTCGCCCTCTGCCGGGGCCAGGTCTCGGACGGCGCCGCCGGTGCCGTCCCGCGGATCGTGCTCGGCGACGGCAGCGCGCAACAGCCGCGCCTGCACCTCCGGTTCGGCATAGGAGAACACCGCCGGAATCCGAGGACTCAACTGGGTCAACGCGTCCCGGGTCTCGACGACGCGCCGATGCAGACGTGTGGTCGGCGCCAGTCGCCCGGCGTCGGGTAGCACCACTTCCGGGACCGCGTCGGTCACCAGTCGCCACAGGGGCAGCAGTTCGGTGTCGAGCCGTCGACGGCGCCGGTTGGCGGCGACCGTCTGTATCCGCGCGTAGACCATCGGGTAGCTGATCCCCATCAGGAACGCGACGACACCGACGACGGCGACGACCCGGTTCGTCGTCAGAAGCCACGGGGACCGAACGACATTCGTCGCGGACACGACCACGAACACGACCTGGCACACGGCGCCGATCGCAAGACACGTCAGGCCGGTCATCAAAAGACCAAGAGACACACGGAGATAGCCGTCCGCCGTGACGTAGAACTTGCGGACACTGTTGACGCACGCGATGAAACCGTAGGTCAGGTAGCCGCTGGCGATCAGCATGAAGAGCGCGAAACCCCAGTTCTGAACGGTCCATTCGTCGATCGTCGCGGTGCGGATCTCCACCGGGATGACCAGCATGGTCACCTGCAGACCGACGAGGGCCATCACGAGCGGCAACGCCTCCCACCCGGCCCGACGTTCGCGCGTGACCTGTCCGGGGAAGAAGAACACCACCACGAGCGCCGCGACCCCGATCGCGAGGAGTGCGTAGAACGCCACCCTGGACAGGCCGGCGAACCCGACCTCGTTCAGCACGTCGGCAACCGAGTCGTCGACGACGACGAACGCAAGGGTCAGCGCCGCGACGGCAACCATCATCGCCAACGGCTGCAGCCCCCACCCGGCGCGCCGGATCTGATCGAGACGCCAGCAGAACGCGAAGGCGAAGACGACCGCGGCGACCGCATTGACCGCGCCGATCCCGACGTCCACACCCGACGCCAGATCGACCGACGACGTCTGGACCTCGGATGCAGGGACGCCCCACGACACCGGATGGACCGTCGGGCCCCCGCCCGCGACAGTGATCACGCCCAACAGGGACTCACATTCTCACCGCGGTCGCAACCGGCCGGCATGTCACAACCATCCCCGGTGGCCGCCGAGCAGGCGCTGCAGGCCGCGCAGTTCGTCGTGCGCGGCGGTGCTCCCGACGCCGGTGCTGGCGTCCTCGGCCCAGCCGAGGATCAACGACGCCAGCATCTCGGCTTCCCACTCCGCGTCGTCGGAATAGCACGTGCGCCGTAGCGCGGCCGAGGACTCGTCCTGGCTCAGAGCGGCGATGCCCTGGGCCGAGGCCTCCCCCAGGACCTGGTGGCCGGCGACCAGATGTCCGAACTCGTGGATGACGATCTGGTCGCGGTGCAGCCGGGACGTCTCGGCCTGGTGGAAGAAGTAGTCCGCGTCGGAGGCAGCCAACCAGATGCCGTTGGGCACACCGGCGGGCAAGGGATGCGCGATCAGCCGGATCGGCCGGCCGCGACGCTCGCCGTATCGGTCGCACAGTTGAGTGACGTCGAGGGGCAGATCGAGATCCAGCCCCTTCAACGTGGTGCGGCACAATGCACGCAATGCGCGCTCTGATCGACGCATGGCCTCATCGAAGCACGAGCGCCGTCGGCGCCGCGACCCACCCACGGCGATCGACCTCTCGGGCCCGTCCGGGCCGACACCCCTCGGTCCGGACTGATCAGGCTCCGCGAACGCCTCGGTCGCGGTCAGTCGTCGCTGTTGTCCCCGACGACGCGCAGGCGCGAATCGGCCGACGGCTTGCTGTCACTCAGGCCGGCCGCGATGACGTCCGGCGGGTCCTTGGGCAGGCCCTGCTGCTCACGCAGCACCTTGATCAGCTCGTTGACCACCGTGACCGAGTCACTCGACAGCCCGGCCAGACGGAATGCCGCCAGTTGGACGTTCGTGTCGGCCTGCAACCGCATCAGGTCGATCTCGTCGCGGGTGCGCTGCGCCGCCCGATCCTCGAGGAAATAGTGCACGTCGACCCCGAAAGCGGCCGCGATGCCCTCGACCGTGCGGAACGACGGGGACTTGGCCTTCCCCGATCGCAACTGGCTCAGATACGACTCGCCCAGCCGGAATCCCCGTTCGGTCGATCGTGCCGCGATCGCTTTCGCGCTGTACGCCCGGCCGTTCGGCCCCGGAACAGTGCGGAACAGCTCTTCGAGCCGCCGGGCGAAGAGCCCGGGGTCGAGAGCATCCGTGTCCGTGGTCTTCGAACGATCGGTGTCAGTGCGTCCGGTGTCGCCCATAGGCTTCTCCGCCCCTCCTGAAGTCATGACACTCTTCTCCGAAATGCAAAATTTGAATTTGCAAGCATTAAAGCCCGCTGTACACGGCCATTGCAACGATCGGTACGATCAGAAAGTACCGGACCGCCGCACTCGGCGCGTATCACCTGTGAAGATGGTGTAACGATCGATAGTGTGGCGTTCTTCACATTCTTGGGGGTCATGGGTTGCAGACACGGATCCGGCGGGTGAACATCTGGCTCCGACCCGGAGCGGGCGGCGGTCTGCCCCGCAGTGTCGGCGGCGCTCTCTGTCCCCATCGACTGTACGCCTGACGCCATGACCCACCGTCTCCCTTCCGGCCCCAATGCCGGCAGCAGGCCACGCGGCCTCGCCGTCCTCTTGGTCGTCATCGCCGCGATCGCTTTCATCGCTCTGGCGCCCGGTGTCGCGTCGCCCGCGCCGTCGGACCCCGGCGCGTCCGGGTCCGACTCGGCCGGTTCCGCCGACACGGATGCCGACACCGACACGGACACCGATGCGGACACCGACGTCGACGCCACCGACGACGAGGACTCCACCGACACCGACGAACCCGGCGGCTCGGCGACCACGGATGATCCCGAGACCACCGATCCCGAAGACACCGACGAGCCCTCGTTGCCGTCGTTCCCCTCGGGATGCGAGTGCGGACCGACGCCGACGACCGGCACATCGGACCCGACGACGGAGACCACCGAGACGACCGAGACCAGCGAGACCAGCGAAACGACCGAGACCAGCGACACGACGACAACAACGACGACCGACGATCCGGACCCGACGAGCACCGAGCCCACGAGCACCGAGCCGCAGACCTCGTCCGGGAGCGACGGCGAGGGCGGCGTCACCGTCAGCCGCACCCGCGAGCCGGAGGCCGCCACGCCGACCTCCGACGACGACGCAGGCGGGTCCGATCCAGCAGGGGCACCCGCGGAATCCGGGCCCGCGAGCGGCGACGTGCCGTCGGTTGCGCCACCGAGCGGCGGCGGGTCCGCGGGGTCGTCCGGAACGCCTCCGTCCTCGGGTCCGGCGGGCGAGTCGAGGGCCGACCGCCCTTCTTCCGACGACACCGACGATTCGCAGACGGTCGCCGGTGCGCAGGAACCGCCGGCGGGTCCACCTCAGGCGTCGACCGGTACTTCGGATGGTTCGACGTTGACGTCGGTGCGGAAGTTCGTCCTCGGGGTGGCGCCGGGCGCGCTGCTCCTGCTGGGTGCCGTCGCCCTGTTCGGCAGCGGGTCGTTCCTCGACTCGTTACGGTCGATGCGTCCCTGAGTCGTTCCCTGCTGGTTCGTTCCCTGCTGGTTCGTTCCCGGCCGGTTCGTTCTCGGTTCAGCCCCGGTGGTGTCCGCCGGTGTCGACGGCAGCCCGGGCCGGAGCCGGCGCAACGGGTGACCATTCGAGTAGATCCCGCTCGTGGGGCACCTGCGCGGCCGCGCCGTCGGACATCCACTCGCGCAGGACCTTGGTGGCGCGCACATCGTCTTCGTTGTACTCGAGAAGGCGCTGACGCTGGCCATCGTCGGGACGTCCACCGCCGAGCGCAACGGCCGCCCGGTACCACTCCATCGACGCCTCCCCGCTCGCGTCGTCGTCGCGCCAGGAGAATCCTGCCACCGGCGCCACCCGTTTCAGTCCTTTGCCGCGGGGACAGATGAAGTTCTCGCCGACGGCCTCGTAGATGTCCACCCATTCCGACGATCCGATGAAGGCCTGGACCTCGGCACGAGCGGGGATGCCCGGTTCACCCGCGAAGCGGTCGGCCGACCCCAGAAGCCACCGGTTCTCCGCCTGTTGGGAGTAGCAGTAGGCCGCGAACGTCTTGCCGGCGTCTCGCGCAGCATCCCGTTGCGCCATCAGCCAACCCCAGAACTCGGCGAAGGACCGTGCCTCGTCGCGGGTGGGCAGCGGATCCCAGGTGACGAACGGGCGATACTCGACGGGCACCGACTCATCGGTGGTGTCCGTGAGCAGTGTTCCCCACAGATACGCGCCGTGCTCGCCGTAGCTCTCCATGTCGACGTCGATCTCGACATCCGCGCGGTGGACCCGGGGCGAGTCGACGCGACGCACGAGCTCGGTGCCTGTGAGCCAGGCGATCGCATTGATGATCGCGTCCCCGAACCGGACTCCGCCCGGCCATCCCTCCGGCGGTGCCCCGCGCTGCGCGGCGAGCTGATCGATCGTCGTGATCCCCGCGTCGATCAGCACCGCTCCCTGGTTGCCGGTCGCCACGAGACTGACGTCGCGCTTCTCCTCCAACTCGGGTCCGCAGCGAACCCACCACGGACACGAGCGGCATTCGCTGATCCGGCGGGGCTCGGTCGGGATCTCCCCCGCCGCGACCGCGAGCCGGCGCTCGAGGATCGCCGAGTAGTCCTCGAGCATGGCTCCGGTGTCCAGGACGACGATGCAGTCGGCGTCCACGCCGATCACGCCGCCGCGCAGATCCGCCGAGTCGGTCGACGACGCCCTGCCGAGCTCGACGAGCATGGCGGTCAACTGTGCCAGCCGGAGGTTGTCCCGACGATTCGGCCGGCCGGTCCGATAGGGATCGGGACTCGGCGCCCACGTCCAGAACGGACTGGTCACCAGGGTGGCCGGACGTCCGTCCGGGTCCGGAGCCGACTTCGCCGGCTGGCTGACGCGGTGGTTGACGACGATGACCGGGACGTATCCCTCGCCGACCCGGACCAGCAGCTCGGAGTGGCCGCGCCGCCCGTGCACCTCGTCGACGGGGAGCGTCGCGTTCCAGATCCACTCGGCACCGTCGTCGCAGGCTCGAAGCGTCGCCGCGACGCGGTCCGATGCGCTCGCGTCGGGGTCGACGACCACGAACACGCCGGGCTGGTCGCTGTGCACGCCGCGAAGCAGTTCGCGGACCGCGGCGCGGTGATCGGCGGCGGCCTCCTTACGACGCTGCACACCCGGCGGGTCGGGCTCCTCGGCAGGACGTCTGCTGTGGGCGAAGTCGAGAGCCACTCGGTGCTCGCAACCAGCGAGGTCGCGCGGCGACAACACGACAGGGGCCACGCCATCCCTTTCTGGGCTCGAGCGGAGGAGACACGTGGTCGGATACAACCACATGTCATGCTTGTACTTGTTATCACGCGCACCTGACGCCGGGAGCGAAGCGAGCGGGGCCACAGAAGTGCGGCGCCGTGGGCGGGCGAGCCAGCCGGTCGACCGGCGCCGGGAGCGGAACGGGAGCGGGCCGGGGGTCGACTGCGGTCTACTCGGCAGCAGCGAAAGGGCATTCGATGGGATTGTTCTCCTCCGACGGTACGACTCGTGCGCAGCGCAAGGCAGAGGCCAAGGCTCTCAAGGCGAAAGCCAAGCTGGAGGCGAAGTTCGATGCCAAGTCGCGGCGCAAGGAGCAGAAGGCTCGTCGCAAGAACGAGCACAAGTACTTCAAGAAGGAGATGAAGGCCGAGCGCAAGACCGCCAAGCAGCTCGCCAAGTCCCAGACGAAGGTGAGCAAGGCCGAGGCGAAGAAGTTCGCCGTCGAGGCGCAAGCAGCTGCCGACGCGAAGGCGCTCAGCCCGGCCAGCGTGAAGCGCTACCTCACCGTCGCGCGGCTCGTGGCACCGATCGCCGCACCGGTCGTCTACCGGGCCGCAGTCGCCGGACGTGAGCAGCTCTCGACGCTGCAGGCCAACCGCGCGGGGGTCTCACCGGAAGTGTTGCGCCAGTTCAGCGGTCACGGCGCCAGCCTGTCCGCACGGATCGCCACCACCCGCACTGCCCTGGAGAAGGTCGTCGCGCAGGACACCAGTGCCGATGCCAAGGACTTCGTCGCGGCGATGACCAAGCGCCTCGACAACCTCGACATCGCGGTGCAGACCGCCGAGACGATGTCGGCCGGTCAGCGCCGCACCGCCCACAAGTCCATCGCCGACGAGCTCGAAGCGGTCGACGCCGACATCCTCGCCCGGCTCGGCGTCCGTTCCTGACGCGAGTCCCCTGCGGGCTCTGCAGGCACCGCCCAGGGGCCACGACCCTCGTCGGGTGAGGGTGCCGACCCACTAGGATGGGCCCGAACGGGCCGCGCGGCGGAGCAGTCGCCGAGCGCATGCCGGACACTTGCGAGGGAGCACCGTATGACCGAGCCGGATCCGAATGTCACGCCGTCCGGCGGTGACCCGAACCGCGACGAGCAGGCACTGTTCCCGATCGCCACACCTGGCGATCCGAACGCCGACGCGCCGGCCTCGGCACCCTCACCCGAGAAGCCGGTAGCGAAGAAGGCGGCCGAGAAGACGCCGGCGAAGAAAGCCACGCCGGAGACAGCGGCCGCGGAGTCGGGCGGCGACAAGCTCCCGCCGAAGAAGGCCGCGAAGAAGACATCCCCGACCAAGGCGCCGGCCAAGAAGAGCCCGGCGAAGAAGGCAGCCGGCGTCGCACCGGCGAAGAAGTCGACGGCCAAGAAGGCGCCGGCGAAGAAGGCACCACCGAAGTCGGCCCCGCCCGTGCCGGAAACGCAGGCGCCGACTCCCGAACCCGAGGCGCCGCAGGTGTCGGCCCCGGTGTCATCGTCGAGTCTGCCGGTGACCCGCTCCCCGGAGCCGGCCTCCACGGCTCCGGCCGCCACGCCGCCCGCACCGACGTCTGAGCCCGCACACCCGCCGGTCGACGTGGTCGCCGAATCCGACGCCGCCCGTGCGACTTTCGCTCAGTTGCGCTCGGGCTCCCCGACCGAACCCCCGACCACCAATCTGACGCCCGCATTCGCGGGGCTGGCGGCCGCGGTCGCCCTGATCGTCTTCGTCGTGTTACGCCGAATCCTGCGCTGACGGACCGCCGGCCGGTGACGCGGTGTCCGTACCGTGGGCCGGGGTCGAATCCGTTGCATCCGAGCCGGTTCGCGTCCGATGGTCGGTGACGCGGGCGAGGATCGCCGCCGCGACGTCGTCGGGGTGGGCCTCCGGTAACCAGTGGTCGGCGCCGGGCAGCACGATGAACTCGTAGTTCGCCTCGACCCAGCCCGAGCACAACCGGGCCGCGGCCGGGCCGATCGCGATGTCGGCGTCGCCCCACACGAACGTGGTCGGGACCCGCACCGGTCGTGGCGTGCTTCGCTTGTCCGGCAGGAACATCGCGCGGTACCACCCCAGCGCGCCGGGCAGTGCGCCGGAGTCGCCGATCTCGGTCGCGACCCGCGACGCGAACGGTTGCGGGAGTCCCATCCGCTCACCGAAATCCGGCTGCGTCCGCATCGCCGCGCCGAGGAGTTTCTCGGGCAGCACCGGGACCTGGAATGCGGCCATGTACCAGGAGCGGAAGATCTGGCCGTGGGGCATGGCGCGCAGGAACGCCCCGGGGTGGGGCACGGACAACGCGGTGAGCGTTGCGACCCGGTCGGGATGGTTCGCCGCGACCGTCCACCCGACGATCGCACCCCAGTCATGGCCGACGATGTGAGCTCGTCCGATGCCGGCGGCGTCGAGCAGGGCGACCACGTCGGCCGCGAGCTCCCCCTGGACGTAGTCACGTCTCCGTGTGGGCCGGGCGCCGGGCGAATAGCCGCGCTGGTCCGGTGCCAGCGTCCGGAACCCGTTGTGGTGCAACGTCGGCGCGACCAGCTCCCAGCACGAGGCCCGCTGGGGGAACCCGTGCAGCAGTACGATCGGTTCACCGTCGGCCGGCCCCGCATCGGTGACATCGAAGGTGAAGGGCCCGCGATCGAACCGGGTGAGGCGTGTCGTCATCGATGACCTTTCGTATCCGTTCACACGTGGACCGTTCACACCATTGCGAGTACGCGCGCCGGACCGCCGGTTCCGCCGGCGAACCTCGGGGCGCCGACGATCACGGTCGAGCCCTGCGGCGGAACCGCTTCCAGGTTCGCCATCGCCTCGACGGCGTACCGCCCGCTGCCGAGGATCGCGGTGTGGGCACCGGTGGCGCCGCGGACGTCGACGCTGAGCGTGTCGGTCCCGATGGCCACCACTCCCCGCTCGGTCACGAGCATGCCGACCGCGGCGGATGAGTAACCAGCGGCGTCCGCGCCACCGGTTCGCGGCTGCCACCCGGTGTGCAGCGCGACCAGCGCGCCGCGGGGAATCCGCCCGTGTCTCGACTCCCAGTCCTCGACATCGCGTTCGGTCAACTCGGCCCGCCGGTCTCGGCGTGCCCTGGACTCGATACTGATCACCGCGAGAGGCGCTACGAGGTCGGCCGGATCGATGCGGTCGACGGTGATCCCGCCCCCGATCTTGTGGGCGGGCGCATCGACATGGGTGCCGGTGTGCTCGGCGAACGAGACCCAGTTGGTCGCGAAGCCCGAATTCCCCGCCCGCACACGGGATGTCGGCACGGTGACCATCGGCGGGTTGCCCGGCCACACCGGGAACGTCGGTGAGAGTGTGTGGGTGAGGTCGACGATCCGCCCGGCGGATGCGTCACCCGGCGCTCCGCGAGAGGGAGCTGCCAGTCCGGCTCCCGCGGCCACCGAGGCCGAGATCCCCGTCGCCACCCCGGCAGCCACCCGCAGTGCCGTACGACGAGACATCCGGCGCGCTTCCTCGTGTACGTGCTCGACGATCGCGTCGTCGCACATGCCTCAGCCGTTCCAGCGCACACGCAGGATGCGATCCGAACCTTCGCCGTCGCTGGTCGTCAGGACGAGTGAGCCGTCGGGCGCGACGGCCACCCCGCGCAGGCGGCCGTGCGCGTCCTTCAAGGCCTCGGTCTCCGAGACCACGCGTCGCCCGTCGTCGGAGAGCTTCATGAACACCAGTCGCTTGCCCTTGAGTGCCGTGAGCACGAGACCGCCGCTGTACGCGCCCCAGCCGGTCTCGGGCAGGAAGGCGATGCCCGGCAGGGCTATCGTCGTGTCGCCCGAGCTCCACACCGGGCCGATCGCACCCGGGACCCGGACCGGATCGGTCATCGGCACCGATTCGTCGTAGATCACCGGCAGACGATCGGGTTTGTACCCGTAGTTGCCCCCGGCGACGATGCGGTTGAGCTCGTCGTCGCGGGTCGTCCCCTGCTCGATGGCGTACACGCGGCCCGTGCCGGGCTGGACGGCAACGCCCTGGACGTTGCGGTGCCCGAGGCTGTAGATCGGACTCCGCGGGTTCGGATTGCCCGGAGCCGGGGTGCCGTCGAGCCTGATGTGCAACACCTTGCCGCCCAGCGAGGTACGAGACTGCGGAATCCACGGAGTGGCGTTGTCGCCGGTTCCGATCCACAGACCGTCGGCGGTCGCCGCCAGCCCGCAACCGCCGTGGCGTCCCGACGAGTTGACCGGAATCCCGCTCAGCACCGTGCGTTCGCGGGCCATCTGGGTCCAGTCGGAGCCGACCCGCCAGGACACGACCTTGATGGTCTGCCCGGTCTGCGGGAACTCGATCGGGATGTTCGACAACGACCCTGGCGCACCCGGAGCACCGGGCACGGTCGCCTCCGCCTGGCAGGAGTACACGCGGCGGGTCTGTGCGAAACGCGGATCGATGGCGAGTCCCATCAGCCCCGACTCGCCTTCGGCGAAGATGCGCGACAGGTCGGCGCGGACGTTCACGCGTTGTCCTCCCGGGCGCACCGCGACGAACCGTCCCGACCGCTCGCCGGTCAACACGGTCCCGTCGGGAGCGACCACGACGCCCCACGGGATGCTCAGCCCGTCGGCGACGGTCGTCACCTGGAGGGCCGGTGCCGCATCGGCGGCGGGCGCGGACACCAGCGTCCCGACGAGGGCTGCCGACACTGCCGCGGTCAGCACCCCCAGACGCGTCCGGCGGGATCGGGTCACGGGGTCTCTGCGCATGCGGGGGCTCCGGGTCACGGGGCTACCGTAACCACGCTCACACCGATCGGGCAGGACAATCGGCTCACTCGGGGGGCGGGAGGCGCCGCCGGGCGCTAACGGCCGGGCAGGTACTTCAGCGCGCGGACAGCGGCCGGGGTGATGGCGCGGTAGATGTTCGTCGGGACCACCGGCATGCGGTCGATGCCGATGAAGCGCTGTTCGGCGATGGTCTGCGGCTCGGTGTACTTCAGCAGGCCCTCGTCGCCGTGGCGGCGTCCCACCCCGGAGATGCCCATGCCACCCATCGGGGCCGCCGTCGACGCCCACGCCGCCGCATAGCCCTCGTTGATGTTCACCGTCCCGGCCCGGAGTTGCTCGGCGACCTCCTGCGCCTCAGCGCTGCTACCGGCGAAGACGCTCGCGTTGAGGCCGTAGTCGGTGTCGTTGGCGAGTTTGATCGCCTCGTCGGTGGAGTCGACGGGGTAGACGGAGACGACGGGTCCGAAGGTCTCGTTCCCGAAACACACCATGTCGTCGGTGACGTCGGTGAGGACCGTCGGCTCGAAGAAGAAGGGGCCCAGGTCGGCTCGTCGTTTCCCGCCGGCCAGCACCTTCGCGCCCTTGGCGACCGCATCCTCGACGTGCGCCTCGGCGGTGTCGACCTGGGCGGCCGAGGCCAGCGAGCCCATGTCGGCGCTGAAATCGTAGGAGGCCGACAGCTTCATCGTCGACACATGGGCGGCGAACCGCTCGGCGAAGTCGTCGGCGATCTTCTTGTCGACGTAGATCCGTTCGATCGAGATGCACAGCTGCCCGGAGTTGGAGAACGACGCGCGCGCCGCACCCCGGACGGCGTTGGCGATGTCCGCACTCGCGGTGACGACCATCGGGTTCTTGCCGCCGAGCTCCGCCGAGAAACCGATGAGCCGACGCCCCGCCTGCTCGGCGAGGGTCGCCCCGGTCTCCGAGGAGCCGGTGAACATCACATAGTCGGTGGTGGCCATGATCGCCTGTCCGACAACCCCGCCCGGGCCGGGCACCACGGCGTACAGCTCGCGCGGCAGGCCCGCCTCGTACAGCAACTCGGCCAGGGCCAGTGCGCAGTACGGGGTCTGGCTGTCCGGCTTGATGACCACGCCGTTGCCGGCGATGAGCGCCGCCACCGCATCGGACACGGCCAGTGTCAGCGGGTAGTTCCACGGGCTGATGATGCCGACCACGCCCTTGGGCAGGTAGCGCACACGGACGCTGGTCGCACCCGGCAGCATGCCCTTGACCTTGCGGTCGGCGAGCAGCTTGGGTCCGTTCGTCGCGTAGTGCCGCGCGGTGATCGCGACGTCGATGACCTCTTCTTGCGCGTAGATGCGCGCCTTGCCGGTCTCGGCCTGCGCGATGTCCATCAGCGACGCCGCGTTGCGGTGGACCAGCTCGGAGAACCGATCGATGATCGCGGCGCGGTCGGCCGGCGTGCGGGCCGCCCACCCCTGCTGTGCCTGGCGGGCACGGGCGACCGCCACCTCGAGATCCTCGGCGGTGGCGACGGGAATGGTCGCCATCTCCGTCCCGCTGAACGCCTCGAGGACGGGGCGCGTGGGACGACTCGCGGCGTCGTCGATGGCGACGAGCGCACCCAGTCGGGCGAAATAGTCTGCGGTGGGCTTCGGCATGGCGGTGCTCCCTAGCGCTGTCGGGTGTCCGGTGTTCTCTTCGATGGCGATCGCCGTTTCCGGCGATCGGGGTTCTGCCCGGTGTCGGCCTACTGTGGTTCCGGCGCGACGAGCACGATGCCGTCGTCGTCGGAGTAGACGATGTCGCCGGGGGTGAACGTCTCACCGCCGATGCTCAGCGGGACGTCGCGCTCACCGGCGCCGGTCTTGGTCGATTTGCGCGGGTTGGTGCCCAGGGCCTTGACCCCGATCTCCATCCCACCGATGGTCTTGGCGTCGCGGATGGCGCCGTTGACGATGATCCCCACCCAGCCGTTGGACCGGCCGAGTTCGGCGATCAGGTCGCCCACCAGCGCGGTGTGTACCGACGCGTCGCCGTCGACGACGAGCACCCCGCCGGGGTTGGACTCACCGAGAACCGACTTCAGCAGGGCGTTGTCCTGGAAGCATCTGACCGTCGACACCCGTCCGACGAATTCCCGGTTGCCGCCGTACTGCGTGAACTGGGTGTCGCAGCTACGGACATCGGCACCGATCTCGTCGACGAGGTCGGCCGTCGGGGTGAAGGTCAGCTCGCTCATGCCGAACAGTTTAGGTGTAACCGCAAGTAGCTGGTTACTCGCGGGTAGGGATCGATCGGACCCCACGGATGATCTCGGCGACGTCATCCGGGCGCTCGGAGACCAGGAAATGCCTCGCCCGCGGGAGAACGGCGATCTCGCGCGCGCCGAGCACCTCGGCGTATCGCCGTTGCTTCCATTCCCACAACTCGCGCCACCCCGGAAGCCTCGACGACGCCACGACGACGATCACCGGGGCGTCGGGCATCGGCGCGGACCGTCGCAGACTCCGCAGTGTCTGGTTCATCGACCCGAAGGCGGCGTTCTCGACGAGGAGCGCGAGCAGATACGGCGGCTGCCCGAACACGTGGGTGCTCCACCGGCGCTGCTGCTCCCCGCGGCCCTCCGGGGGCGCCGGCACCACGCGGCTCCACACCTGGAAACTCGGCCAGCGACGGATACCGACGCGACTCGTCACCGCACGCGCCGCACCAACCACCCGATGGGCGTTGCCGACCCGGAACGAGAGCGGGACGAGCCGCCACGGGAGCAGCACGAACGACCCGTCGAGCACGACCACACCCGCCGTCCGTTCGGGATATCGCCGCGCGAACGCCTCCACGTACAGCGACGCCAGCGAATGACCCACGACCACAACCGGTTCGTCGACGCCACGCGCATCGAGGACGGCGGCCATCCGTTCCACCTCGCCCAGCAGCGAGGGATGGTGGCCCCGGCCGATGGGATCGGACAGCCCGTAGCCCGGGCGGTCGTAGCGAAGGACCCGCCACGACGAGGACAGCCGCGCGACCAGCGGATCGAGGTCGAACCAGTTGCTCCCGAGCGCCGCCATCAGGAGCAGAGGCGGCCCCGAACCCTCGTCGAGCACGTGGAGACGATGCTCCCCGACCGTCACGAACGTGCCGGGTGTGTCCGGGCCCTCGTCGGGCATCCTCTCGCGCACTCGTCCAGTGTGCCCGGAGGGACCCGGCAGCGTCGGCGGACGATGCGACCGGACGCCACCGACGAGCCTGGTCAGCGATCGTCGTGTGAGTCCAGGCAGATCCGCAGCCGGCGCAACCCGTCCCGGATCCGGGACTTCGTGGTGGGGAGCGGTGTGTCGGTGCGCGCCGCCACCTCGGGATAGGTGAGCCCGCCGAAGTACGACATCTCGAGGCTCCCGCGCTGCAGGTCGGTGAGGTGTCCGAGGCAGGTGCGCACCGCGCTCACCTCTGCCGCCCGGACGACTTCTTCGAGCGGAATGTTCTGCGCACCTTCGGGTTCCGCGTTCCGAGCGCCGTACTCCGACATCCGCTCGGTCTGCATGTTCTCGGAGCGGACCCGGTCGACGGCGCGGCGGTGCGCGATCGTCATCATCCAGGTGATGACCGACCCGCGAGCGGGTTCGTAGTCGGCGGCCCGCTGCCAGTACTGCAGGTAGGCCTCCTGGACCACCTCTTCGGCGTAGTGCCGGTCACGGACCACCCGGACGGCGAGCCCGTAGATCCGGGAACTGGTCAGATCATAGAGACGCGTGAACGATGCGCGGTCTCCTCCGGCGACGGACACCAGAAGATCGCGCAAGAGCTGCGATTCACCCCCGCCCCCGTGGCCCGCTCTCGCGGTTGCGTCGCTCTCCCTCGGCGCCACGGGTTCAGGTGCTGCGCAGCTCTTCGACGACCATTCCGGGCACCTCTCGTCAGACGTAGGGGGTTGATTACTAGGTCGTTCGACCCGATCCCACCGTTACAGATCGTGACCACGTGTAGCTCAAGCGGATGACAGGCGGTCCCCCGGACGGGTTGTGTCCGGCAAGTGCACACGGCGTGACTGTACAGTGCGTATGCACACGATGTCTTGCCGATGTACGGCGGCGGGACAGCCGGGTTTTCCTCCGGTCAGGCGTCCTGTGGTTTCGCGAGCGGGAACGCCAGCGACTCACGGATCGACTGTCCGGTGATGAGCATGACGACCCGGTCGACGCCGACTCCGAGACCGCCTGTCGGGGGCATCGCGTACTCGAGCGCCTGCAGGAAGTCCTCGTCGAGTTCCATGGCCTCGGGGTCGCCGTCGGCCGCCAGGATCGACTGCTCGGTGAGGCGCTTGCGCTGCTCCACCGGATCGGTGAGCTCGGTGTAGGCAGTGCCCAGTTCGACGCCCCAGGCCACGAGATCCCACCGCTCGGCGACGCCCGGCTTGCTCCGGTGCGCGCGCGTGAGGGGAGATGTCGACGTCGGGAAGTCGATGTAGAAGGTCGGGAACGTCGTGCGGTCCTCGCCGAGGTGTTCGTAGAGTTCCAGCACGATCTGCCCGGCGTCCCAGTCCGGGCGGTGGTTGATCTCGAGGCGATCGCACACGGCGCGCAACACCTCGACGGGGGTCTCGGGGGTGATCTCCTCCCCCGCCCCTTCCGAAACCACCTGGTGGACGGTCTTGACCGGCCACTCTCCCGAGATGTCCACGCGCTCTTCGTTTCCGTCGGCGTCGGTCCGCACGATGACCGGCTCCCCGTAGGCGGCGGTCGCCGCCTGCTGGATCATCTCGCGGGTGAGGTCGAGCATCTTGAGGTAATCACTGTGCGCCTCATAGGCTTCGAGGCTGGTGAACTCCGGGTTGTGACTGAAGTCCACGCCCTCGTTGCGGAAGTTGCGGCCGATCTCGAAGACCTTCTCCACACCGCCGACGCAGAGCCGTTTGAGGTAGAGCTCCGGCGCGATGCGCAGGTACAGGTCGAGGTTGTAGGCGTTGATGTGCGTCTGGAACGGGGTTGCGTTGGCACCGCCGTGGATCTGCTGGAGGATCGGTGTCTCGACCTCCAGATACCCACGCGCGGAGAGGAAGTCGCGCAACGACTTCACGACGAGGCTGCGCGTCGCGAGTGATGCCCGGGTCTGCTCGTTGATGGCCAGGTCGACATAGCGCTGGCGGACACGCGCTTCCGGATCGGTGAGGCCGGCCCACTTGTCGGGCAGCGGACGCAGGCACTTGCCGTTGATCCGCCAGGCGTCGATCAGGATCGACAGCTCGCCCTTGCGGCTGGTGCCCACGACGCCGCGCGCCTGGATCAGGTCACCGAGGTCGACGTCGGTGCCGAAGTCGGGAGTTCCCGGGATCACGCGGGAATCCTCGACGAGGACCTGGACCTCGCCGGACCAGTCGTGCACGTCGGCGAACACCACCTTGCCGAAGTCCCGAAGCCGCGTGACGCGGCCGGCGACGGTGACGACGGTCCCTTCGGGTTCGGCCTTGGCCTGCGCGATCGTGTGCGTGGGCCGGTCCGCCGGCGGGTACGGATCGAAGCCCCGTTCGACGAGCCGGTCCATCTTCTCGAGCCGGACGCGGACCTGCTCCGGACGGTGGACGACCGCACCCTCCGGGGTGGCCGCCTCGGCTTCGAGTTCGGCGATGAGGGCGGGGGCGTCGACACCGGGCGGGATCGACGGCTGGCCTTGCGTGTAGTGCTTGGCCCGGCCGAAACGCGGCAGCGTGATGAAGCCCTCGGTCACGATCGCGGCCAGGCCCACCCGGGGCAGGATTCGGCTGTCCTCGAAGCACAGATAGCGCGACTGCCAGTCCGGCAGATACTTCGCATTCGACTTGTACAGCGACTCCATCTGGAAGAACCGCGAGCCGAACATCAGCACCGAGTAACCCATCCGCATCACGGGCCCGGCACCGATCTGGGGCCCCTGCTCGAAGAACGCCCGGAATGCGGCGAAGTTCAGCGATACCTCGGTGATGCCCAACTGTTCGGAGTCGCGGCACAATTCGGCGACCATCGTCTCCACGACGCCGTTGGGCCCGTGCCGGTCGCGACGCATCAGGTCGAGCGAGACCCCACGGCGCCCCCACGGCACGAAGGACAGCATCCCGACGACCCTCTCGTGGGGAGCGCCTTCGTCCATCACCGCCTCGACCAGCAGGCAGTCGCCGTCCGCGGGATCGCCGATGCGCGAGAGCGCCATAGCGAAGCCGCGTTCCTCGTCGGTGTCGCGCCAGTCATCGGCCCGCGCGACGATCTGCGCCATCTCGGTGTCACCGATCTCGGAGTGCCGCCTGATGCGGACATCGACCCCGGCACGCCGGGTGCGTGTCACGGCCTGGCGCACCGCCTTCATCGCGGGCCCGCTGAGGCTGAACTCACGCGTGTGGAGGATGGCCTCGTCGCCGATGTTGAGGGAGACGAAACCGGCGGCGTCGAATGCCGCCGCGCCACGTGGGCTCGACCCCATCGACGCCGGATGCCATCCGTATTTCTCGCAGAGCGTGAGGAATTCGGCGATGGCGTCGGGCCACGACTCGGGGTCGCCGATCGGGTCACCGCCTGCCAGTCCGACGCCGACCTCCACCCGGTAGGTGATGGCCGCGCGGCCGTCGGGCGAGAACACGACGGCCTTGTCGCGACGGGTCGAGAAGTAGGCGAGCGAATCGTCGTCGTTGAACCGCGCGATCAGAGCGCGGATGAGTGCCTCGTCCTCGGCGGTGATGAGCCAGCGCAGCCGCTGTGAACGGAACAACACGATCGCCGCGGCGATCAGCGCCAGCGCCCCGAACAATCCCAGCAACCCGTTGACGAAGAGATGCGTGTGCCGGCCGTCGAACGACGCGTCTTGGTCGATGGCGCCGAAGGCGACCACCCGGTTGAACGCATAGGGCAACCGGTCGCCCCGCGTGAGCGTGTGCGGGAACGCCCACACGAGCGCCCAGCCCAGCAGCGTCGCGATGACCAGGCCGGCGACGAGGGTGCCGAACGCCGCGGGGATCGCTCCCCTGCGGACCCGCGTGTAGAACTGCCGGTACGTGGACAGCAGGAACATCAGCGCGAGAGCGTCAATGAACAGGCCGAGGTAGATGTTGGTGCGGTCCCACGCCGTGACGCCGAGGTCGTCCTCGAGCGACGGCACCAGATAGAGAACGTTGGCCGTCATGAACAGCACGAGGTAGACCACACTGATCCACCAGGCGATCCGCTTGCGTGCGGAGAGCGCGACGGCGATGAGCGCCAGCACGAACGCCCAGGCGAAGCTGGTGTCGGGGAGGGTGATGATGTAGTCGTCGACGTAGCGTCGCGGGTCGTGGATCAGATGCCGGATCGCCGGAAAGAGACTGGACAGCAACGCGATGGCGGCGAGGACACCGACCACGGTGCCGGCGATGTGCGGAGCGCGGGTACCGAACCCGGTCGGTCGCCTGATCTTGTCGAGGAGCGCCAGGGATCGACGATCGGCGGCGGTGGGTGCGCGCGACGTGCCGATGTGACGCTCATCGGGGTTCTCGGGGTCGACCGGCGCGAGGGGGGTGTCGGTGGCCATGCGTAAACGGTAGTCGGGAACATGAGTATGTCCGGGCAGTCCACGCGGATCGGCCATGTCCGGCTCAGATCGTCTCCACGGACCGTTCTCCGGTGCGCGCCCGGCCGAGGTGGCCCCGCCCGCCCGGTACCGGCATGATCGAAGCCGTGTACGACGTGACGATCCGAGACGAGTCCATCCGCCTCGGCCAATTCCTCAAACTCGCCAACCTGATCGAGTCCGGCGCGGAGGCCAAAGAGGTGATCGCCGACGGTCTGGTCAGCGTCAACGACGAGGTGGAGACCAGGCGGGGCCGGCAGCTGGCGATCGGCGACGTGGTGTCCGTCGGCGGGATGAGCGTACGAGTGGTCTCCGGGACCGACGACCTACCCGCTCCTTGATCCGACAGAGCGCAAACCACTGGCACACCCGCTCCGTGATGAGCGAGCCTCCTGCTCCCTGAGGAGCGAGCCTCCTGCTCCCTAATCCGAAAGAACCGCAAAACCACTGCTCCCTGAGGTGCGAGGAGCGATAGCGACGAGCCACGAAGGGCCCGGTGAGACACGTCGCCAACCCTTCGTGGCTCGCTTCGCTCGCACCTCAGGGAGCAGAAAATTCGGCACTCGCACGCGGTTCTTTCGTGATCCACGACGGCCGCCAGGCCGCAGGTACTGAGGTGCGAGGAGCGAAAGCCGCCGGGCCGAGCAAGCGACGAAGGAGCGCGTCGAGGTCGACGAGCCTCGAAGGGCGCTACGTGCGGACGCCGAATCGTCGGAGTTCGGCAGGGGTGATCAGACGTTCCGCTTCAGCGGGGAACATCGTCGTGGAACCGCGACGGCCCCCGAGTCGCCCGCCGGTCAGCGAGTTCAGCAGGGAACCCCGGCGGGGTGGGTGAAATGGGTCAGCCAACTTCATGACCAATCACTTCCTGATACTTCACATTCGTTACAACGGACTCGAACTTTGTTCTACTGTAGCGGCTGTTCCGGATCGTGTCGCCGGACTATTGCGTGGCCTACGCCACGTCCCCCGCGACTGCCGACACGTGTGAATCCCGCACCTCCGGATCCCGAAGTGGCGAGTGCCGCACACGACGGCTAGATCGATCATTCCACGCGAAGCGTTACGTCGCGGTCAGCGACGCGCCCCTCACCTGCATGAATGACTCGACACGCGTCTCGGCGAGCGCCCGGGGCAATCCGTCGGGTGAGGCTCGACGAATCCCTGTCAGCCCGCGGCGCGCGGGCGGGCACAGCGTGGAGTGGAGGAGATCGCATGGTCGAGGTGTCACGGACCTTCCCGGTGAGACAGCCCATCGAGACAGTGGTCGCATACATGCGCGACTTCGCCAACGCCGTCGAGTGGGATCCGGGAACGCAGAAGTGCGAGCAGATCGGCACCGACCCCATCGCGCTGGGCACCCGCTGGCACAACGAGACGAAGCTGTACGGGATCTCGACAACGCTGACCTACGAGCTCACCCGCGACGACCCGGACCACGTCGTGTTCACCGGTCGCAACAAGACCGCGACCAGCGTCGACGACCTGTCGTTCGCGCCGGACGGACCCACGCGCACCTCGTTCACGTACCGGTCCCACATCACCTTCAACGGCCGTGCCCGGCTCGCCGACCCGCTCGCGCAGCTCGCCTTCAACCGGCTCGCGGGTTCGGTGGAGGATCAGATCACCAGGGTGCTCAACAGACTCTGAACGACCGAAGCCGGCCGCGCCTATCCGGCAGTGCTCGCTCGCCGGCGACGCACCCGCTTCACGACGAACCAGGCGACCATGAGGACGAGAAGCGCGATCACGATGTTGGACAGCGCCCCGCTCCAGCGTTCGAGCGCCGGGGCGATCGCCGGACCGAAACCGAAGCCGATCCCGATCCACAAGGCGTTCCACACCCCCGAACCCAGCGCGGTGTAGGCGGTGAAGCGCCAGAACGGCATCTTCTCGATGCCCGCAGGGATCGAGACGAACGATCGCACGAGCGGCACGCACCGGCCGAGGAGAACCGCCATGCCGCCCCAGCGGACGAAATACTCCTCCGCCTTGTCGAAGTCGTCGTAGTCGAGCAACGGCAGCCGACCGACGAGCCGCCGGGTGCGGTCGCGACCCAGGGCGGCACCGATCCAGTACCAGAGCCAGGCGCCGACGAGCGACCCGACGGTCGCGGCCACCCAGGCGAGCCAGACGTTCATGCGGCCCTCGTAGGCGAGGAACCCGGCGCCGGGGAGGACGGCTTCAGACGGGATGGGCGGCAGGAAGGTCTCGAGGAGGATCGCGACCCCCACACCCAACTCGCCGAGTGTGTCCATCAGGTCGAGGATCCAGCCGATGAAGCCGCTGTGACCCTGAGACGGGTCGGTCTGGGCGAGTACGGCGGCGAGCTGCGTTGGCAAAGAATCAGTCCGTTTGTCCGAGGGGCGGTCGGCTGGTCCCCGGCAACGGTGACCGCCTCGGCAGCCACTCTAGTCGGAAGTCCGATTCATCCGGTTTCCGCGCAGGTCGACCGACCGGCATCGGCTCAGGCGAGTCCGGCGAGGAACCTGTTGGCCCACTGCACCGCGGTCACCCCTGGACGAACCTCGAAGTCCCGGTAGGTGCCGTGGGACCCGGACTGCAGGAACCGGTTGAACGATCTGATCTGTTCGCGGGCCCGGTCGTCGCCGAGTTCCTGCACGATCTCCCCGGGTCCGCCGAGGGTGAGCAGTTCGGCGAGGATCGCGCCCGCCTCCGCCTGATACTGGACGATCTGGCTCGGCGTCGGATCACTGGTCTCGGCGAGGTAGCCGACGATCCGCGTCACGTAGTAGTCGCGAGGCACGTTGCAGTAGACATCCCCGGGTTCGCAGATCGTGAACGCTCTCGGCAGGACCCAGCCCATGCCGTCGAGGCGAGGGCCGCCGCTTCCCTCTCCGCGCAGCGGCGGACCGACGAGATTGTCGCGCTCGGACCGTCGCGGATCGGCGATCAGGACGACGCCCGCCACCTGACCCGGCCTGATGGCGGCACGTCCGGTGCCGATCTCGGAGGCCAGGTCCCCGGCGGCGTCGGCGCCCTGGCTGTAGCCGACCAGTGCGATCCGGGTACCCGGGCATCGACGCAGCATCTGCAGGGCCAGTCCCGTGGTGTTGGCCACGGCCTGCCCCTTCGACTTGCCGTAGATCGCCTTCTCCCAGGGGAACGCGGTGGCGTCGTATCCGACGTACTGCACGCGGGTCTCCGGTCCGAGCCCTGCGGTGACCTCACCGAGCAGGCCCGGGCTGGCGCCGTTGGACCACGTTCCGGGCACGGCGAGCACGTAGATCTCGGGGCATCCTCGCGGCGCGGCGTCGGCTTTCGGGACGGCGAGGCCTCCTCCGGCCAGGACGGCACACAACAGCGCGCACATGGTCGCGACGATCCGACGCATGGTCCGTTCCCTTCGTACTGGCCGGTGAGGGCCGACAGCGATGAGGCGAGTGTAGGGCGGGAGATACCTACCCAGCACGGTCACCGTTCACACGCAGAACTCCCGCCCACCCCGAAACGGGCGAGCGGGAGTTCTGTGTTCTGCTCTGTGCGAGGCGCGCGGTCAGCGCTGCGCGACCTGCGTCGGCACGATCGGCGCGGGCAGCTCCGACGCCCCGGTGAGGAACTTGTCGGCGGCCGCAGCGGCTGACCGGCCCTCGGCGATGGCCCACACGATGAGCGACTGTCCGCGACCGGCGTCACCGGCGACGAAGACGCCCGGCTGCCCGACGGCGGCGAAGTTGTTGTCGCGCTTCACGTTCCCACGGGGATCGTAGTCGACGCCCATCTTGTCGAGGAGATCCTCGCGTTCGGGACCGACGAAGCCCATGGCGAGCAGCACGAGGTCGGCCTCGAGCTCGAAGTCCGAACCCTCGACCTTCTCGAAGCGTCCGTCGCGCATGACGACCTCGTGGGCCCTGAGACCGGTGACCTTGCCGTCCTCACCGAGGAACTGTTCGGTGTTGACCGAGAAGACGCGCTCGCCGCCCTCTTCGTGAGCCGACGACACGCGGTACATCAGCGGGTAGGTCGGCCACGGGGTCGACTCGGCACGCTCGATCGGCGGCTTCGGCATGATCTCGAACTGGTGGACGATCTCGGCCCCCTGGCGCAGCGAGGTGCCCAGGCAGTCGGCGCCGGTGTCGCCACCGCCGATGATGATGACCTTCTTGCCCTTCGCCGAGATCTGGCCTTCGACGGTGTCGCCGAGCTGCACCCGGTTGGCCTGCGGCAGGAACTCCATGGCCTGGTGGATGCCGTCGAGTTCGCGGCCGGGGATCGGCAGATCGCGGCCGATGGTCGATCCGTTGGCGAGGATCACCGCGTCGAAATCGGCGCGGAGCTGCTCGACGGTGATGTCGACGCCCACGTTGACGCCGGTGCGGAAGACGGTGCCCTCGGCCTCCATCTGCGCCAGACGCCGGTCGATGTGGCGCTTCTCCATCTTGAACTCGGGGATGCCGTAGCGGAGCAGACCACCGATGCGATCGGCCCGCTCGAACAGCGTCACGTCGTGTCCGGCACGCGTGAGCTGCTGCGCCGCAGCCAGTCCCGCAGGTCCGGAGCCGACGACGGCAACCGCCTTGCCGGTCTTCGCCGACGGCAGGACGGGGGTGACCCATCCGTTGTCGAAGGCGTTGTCGATGATCTCGACCTCGACCTGCTTGATGGTGACCGGCGGCTGGTTGATCCCCAGCACACAGGACGCCTCGCACGGAGCCGGGCACAGGCGGCCGGTGAACTCCGGGAAGTTGTTCGTCGCGTGCAGACGCTCGATGCCGTCGCGCCACTGGTCCTTGTAGACCAGGTCGTTCCACTCGGGAATGAGGTTCCCGAGCGGGCAACCGTTGTGGCAGAACGGGATACCGCAGTCCATGCAGCGGCTCGCCTGCGTCTTCAGGTGGCCCTTGTCGAAGTCGGTGTAGACCTCTTTCCAGTCCAGCAGACGCAGATCCACCGGGCGGCGGTCGGGCAGCTCCCGCTCGGGGTGCTTGAGGAATCCTCTGGGGTCAGCCACGTGCGGCCTCCATGATCGCTTCGTTCACGTCTCGCCCGGTCTTCTCCGCCTCGGAGATGGCCAGCAACACGCGCTTGAAGTCGCGTGGCATGACCTTGGCGAACTTGGTCTGGGCGGTGTCCCAGTCGTCGAGAAGTGCCGCGGCGACCGGGGAATCGGTCTCGGCACGGTGCTCGTCGATGATCGCCGAGAGGAACTCGACGTCCTCGTCGACGAGCGGCTCGAGGTCGACGAGCTCGGTGTTGAGATTGTCGGCCAGCTTGCCCTCGGGGTCGTAGACGAAGGCCATACCGCCGGACATGCCCGCCGCGAAGTTGCGGCCGGTCTCTCCGAGGACGACGACGCGCCCGCCGGTCATGTACTCGCAGCCGTGGTCGCCCACGCCCTCGACGACCGCTGTGACACCCGAGTTGCGGACGCAGAAGCGCTCGCCCACGATGCCGCGCAGGAAGATCTTGCCCGCGGTGGCACCGAACCCGATCACGTTGCCTGCGATGATGTTCCGCTCGGCGACGAAGTCGTCCGGCGCGTTACGCGCCGGGCGGACCACCAGACGGCCACCCGACAGTCCCTTGCCGACGAAGTCGTTGGCATCACCCTCCAGGCGCAGCGTCACACCCTTCGGCACGAAGGCGCCGAAGCTGTTGCCCGCCGAGCCGGTGAAGTCGACGATGATCGTCCCGTCGGGAAGACCCTGTGCGCCATAGGCCTTGGTCACCTCGTGGCCCAGCATCGTGCCGACGGTGCGGTTGACGTTGGTGATCTTCGAGGTGAAGGACACCCGGGTACCGTGGTCGATCGCCTCGCGGCTCTGCGCGATCAGCTGCTGATCGAGCGCCTTCTCCAGCCCGTGATCCTGCACGCCCGAGCAGTACAGATCCTGGTTCATGAACGGCGATTCCGGCATCGTCAGGATCGACGACAGGTCGAGCTTGCCGGCCTTCTCCGACTTCCAGTGCGCCAGCGCCTTGGTGGTGTCGAGTGCCTCGACGTGACCGACGGCTTCCTGCAGGGTGCGGAAGCCGAGGCGCGCCAGCAGTTCCCGGACCTCTTCGGCGATGAACATGAAGAAGTTCTCGACGAACTCCGGCTTGCCCGCGAAACGCTCACGCAGGAGCGGGTTCTGGGTCGCCACGCCGACGGGGCAGGTGTCCAGGTGGCACACGCGCATCATGATGCAGCCGGAGACCACCAGCGGCGCGGTTGCGAAACCGAATTCCTCACCACCGAGCAGGGCGGCGACGACGACGTCCCGGCCGGTCTTGAGCTGGCCGTCGACCTGCACCACGATGCGGTCGCGCAAACCGTTGAGCAGCAGGGTCTGCTGGGTCTCGGCGAGGCCGATCTCCCAGGGCGCTCCCGCGTGCTTCATCGAGGTCAGCGGGGTGGCGCCGGTGCCGCCGTCGTGACCGGAGATGAGGACCACGTCGGCGTGCGCCTTCGACACACCGGCCGCGACGGTGCCCACGCCGACCTCGCTGACGAGCTTGACGTGGATGCGCGCCTTGGGGTTTGCGTTCTTCAGGTCGTGGATCAGCTGAGCGAGATCCTCGATCGAGTAGATGTCGTGGTGCGGGGGCGGGGAGATCAGACCGACACCCGGCGTCGAACCACGGACTTCGGCGACCCAGGGGTACACCTTGTGCGGCGGGAGCTGGCCGCCCTCACCGGGCTTGGCGCCCTGCGCCATCTTGATCTGGATGTCGGTGCAGTTCGACAGGTAGTGCGAGGTGACACCGAAGCGTCCCGAGGCGACCTGCTTGATCGCGCTGCGCCGCCAGTCGCCGTTCTCGTCGTGATGGAAGCGACGCGGATCCTCGCCGCCCTCACCGGAATTCGACCGGCCGCCCAGACGGTTCATGGCGATCGCCAGGGTCTCGTGGGCCTCGGCGGAGATGGAGCCGAAGCTCATCGCACCGGTCGAGAACCGCTTGACGATCTCGCTCGCCGGCTCGACCTTCTCGATCGGGATCGGGTCGCGATCGCCGAAGTTGAAGTCGAACAGGCCACGCAGCGAGGCCATCTGCCGGGACTGGTCGTCGACCAGCTTGGTGTACTCCTTGAACACCTTGTACTGGCCGGTGCGCGTGGAGTGCTGGAGCTTGAACACCGTGTCCGGGTTGAACAGGTGGTACTCGCCCTCACGACGCCACTGGTACTCGCCGCCCACCTCGAGCTCGCGGTGCGCGCGCTCCGAGGGACGGTCGGAGAACGCCAGGGCGTGCCGCACCGCGACGTCGTCGGCGATCTCGTCGAGGCCGATGCCGTCGAGCTGGCTGTTGAGTCCGGTGAAGAACTCGTCGACCGTCTCCTGCGACAGACCGATCACCTGGAAGAGCTGCGCGCCGGTGTAGGAGGCGATGGTCGAGATGCCCATCTTGCTCATCACCTTGAGCACACCCTTGCCGGCGGCCTTGATGTAGTTCTTCTGCGCCGTGGCCAGGTCGAGGTCGCCGAGCACACCGCGCTCGATCATGTCCTCGATCGATTCGAAGGCCATGTACGGGTTCACCGCTGCCGCACCGAAACCGACGAGCGCGGCGACGTGGTGGACCTCACGGCAATCGCCGGACTCGACGATCAGGCCGGCCTGGGTGCGCTTGCGCTCACGCACCAGGTGGTGGTGCACCGCAGCCGTGAGGAGCAGCGACGGGATCGGTGCGTAGGTCTCGTCGGACTCGCGGTCGGACAGGATGACCAGGTTCGCGCCGTCGTCGATCGCGGCGCTGACCTTGGCGCGCACCTCGTCGAGCGCCTTGCGGAGTCCGGCACCGCCGTCGGCGACCGGGTAGAGGCCGTGGATGTGCACGCTGCGGAAGCCGGGCAGCGCGTCGTTGGCGTTGATCTCCACCAGCTTGGCGAGAGTGTCGTTGTCCAGGACCGGCGACGTCAGCTCGATCTGCCGGCACGACTCCGGACCGGGGTTCAGCAGGTCGGCCTCGGTGCCGATGGTGCCGCCGACGCTGGTCACGATCTCCTCGCGGATCGCGTCGAGCGGCGGGTTGGTCACCTGCGCGAACAGCTGCTGGAAATAGTCGAACAGCATGCGCGGACGCTTGGAGAGCACCGCGATCGGGGTGTCGGTGCCCATCGAGCCGAGGGCCTCGGCGCCGGTCTTCGCCATCGGCGCGACCAGGAGGTCGAGTTCCTCGCGGGTGTAGCCGAAGACCTGCTGGCGCAAGGCGACACGGTCGTGCGGCATGTGCTGGTGCGGCGGCGCCTCGATGTCGTCGACCGGCACGAGTCCCTGCTCGAGCCACTCCCCGTAGGGGTGCTCACCGGCGAGCTCGTCCTTGATCTCCTCGTCGTCGACGATGCGGCCGGCCGCGGTGTCCACGAGGAACATCCGGCCCGGCTGCAGACGCATCTTCTGCACGACGTCGGAGTGGTCGATGTCGAGTACGCCGACCTCGGAGGCCATCACCACGAGGCCGTCCTTGGTGACCCAGACCCGGCTGGGGCGCAGTCCGTTTCGGTCGAGCACGGCGCCCACGACGGTGCCGTCGGTGAAACACACCGACGCCGGGCCGTCCCAGGGCTCCATCAGAGCGGAGTGGTAGCGGTAGAAGTCCCGGTGCTCGGGCTTCATCGACTCGTGACGCTCCCAGGCTTCCGGGATCATCATGAGCACGGCGTGCGGGAGCGAGCGTCCACCGAGGTGGAGCAGCTCGAGAACCTCGTCGAAGCGCGCGGTGTCCGACGCGCCGGGGGTGCAGATCGGGAAGATCTTCGACGCCGCGTCGGCCCCGAAGGCCTCGGTGTCGATGAGCGCCTCGCGGGCCCGCATCCAGTTCTCGTTACCGGTGACGGTGTTGATCTCGCCGTTGTGGGCGACGCGGCGGAACGGATGTGCCAGCGGCCACGACGGGAAGGTGTTGGTGGAGAAGCGCGAGTGCACCAGACCGAGCGAGCTCTCGACACGCGAGTCCTGCAGGTCGACGTAGAACTCCCGCAGCTGCGGGGTCGTCAGCATGCCCTTGTAGACGAAGGTTCGTCCGGACAGGCTGGGGAAATAGACGGTCTCGCGGCCCGGGCCGTCGGCGCCGGCGCCCTTGTTGCCCAGCTCGTACTGCACGCGCTTGCGCACGACGTAGGCACGACGCTCGAGTTCCATGCCCTCGGCGCCGCCGACGAACACCTGACGGAAGGTCGGCATGGCGTCGCGGGCGAGCGCACCGAGCGAACTCTCGTTGGTGGGCACCTCGCGCCACCCGAGCAGGGTCAGACCCTCGGCCTCGATGACCTTCTCCACACCCTCGCAGGCAAGGCGAGCGTCCTCCGACCCCTGGGGCAGGAATGCGATACCGGTCGCGTAGCTGCCTTCCGCGGGCAGCTCGAAGTCGACGGTCTCCCGCAGGAAACGGTCCGGGACCTGGATCATGATGCCGGCACCGTCGCCGGTGTTCGGCTCGGCGCCCGCGGCGCCGCGGTGCTCGAGATTCACCAGCGCCATGATCGCCTTGTCGACGATGCTGCGACTGCGCCGTCCGTGCATGTCCACGACAAACGCCACGCCACACGAGTCGTGCTCGTTGCGTGGGTCGTAGAGACCCACCGGTCCCGGAGCCTGCTTCATAGTTCGCCTCACTTTGCGCGCGAGGGGTGCACGCACTACCCGTCGTCAATGTCTGGGGCCACACCCGGCCGTGTCGGGCCGCGGACCACGATGTCCCCGGCGTCGTCGTCATCCGCCCGCATCGGGGCTGACCTGGGCGGAGCCGACGATCACAGCGGCGGTGAGTCCCGGTCAGCGCCGTTGCTGACGGTCCCTTCGAGCCGCGTCGTCGGGGCCCGAACCACCCTGCTCATCGCAACTACCGCGCGCAGCACGCCAGAGCGCCCCCGGGCAGCCGTATGAGCATTGTGAGCCATTTTTCCACGCGGAGGGCCGAGTCAAGAAATCCGGATACCACAACAGCACCTCAGGTGCACGTCAGACGGGGATCTGGCGTTTCGGGGCCACCCCGGCCACGGTCTCGGCAGCGCTCGCGGCGAGGGGTTGCGGGCTTCGTCGGTCGCGATCGGATTGCGGCCGGATCTCGCCCGCGGAATCTCACCCCGCGGGAAACGCCGAACATCTACCGTCAGGTGATGAGTGTCACTGTGCCGGCGGATGAACCCGCCTTCGACCCAGCGGTCGAGCATCCGTTCGGTCACCTCGGCGTCGCACCCCATGGTTCGCGCCGCTCCCGGGCGGTCAACGCCTACCTGGCCCGCGTCGCCTGGCCGATGATGGCCGCGGCCGGGGTCAGCCATCCCCGGGTGACGGCACAGATGATCCAGCGGACCCGTCCGGCCCTCAACCGGACGATCGAGCGGATGAACCCGCCACCGGCCAACACCCGGGTGGATCTCGTGCGCGAGACGTTTCGCGGCGGACAGGTCCGCGGCGAATGGGTGATCGGCCGGCACGCCGCCGCCCCGGCCCCCGGCACGCGGATCGTCTACTACCTGCACGGGAGCGGGTACGTCGTGTGCTCGCCGCGAACGCACCGCGGCCTGGTCGGCCGGCTCGGCAACAAGACCGGTCTGCCCGCGTTCAGCCTCGACTACCGGCTCGCCCCCGAACACGCGTGGCCGTGCGCGGGCAACGACACCATCCGCGGCTATCGCTGGCTCCTGTCACAGGGGTACCGCGCCGAGGACATCGTGGTCGCGGGCGACTCCGCCGGCGGTCACCTCGCGCTCGACCTGCTCGCCGTCAACCACGCGACCGGAACCCCGCAGCCGGGGTCGATGGTGCTGTTCTCGCCGCTCTACGACCCCACTTTCGACCTGGCCGTACGCAACCAGCGCACCGGGGTGCGCGACCCGATCATCGACGCGATGTCCGCGCGGAAGATCCTGCGGCTCTACACCAGGGCCGCGGACCCCGATCACCCTCGGATGCGCGTCCGGTTGACCCGGGACATGGGTCTGCCCAAGACTCTCATCCAGTACGGGGCACGCGAGGTGATGGGCGCCGACGCCCGGGCCACCCACGATGAGATCGTCGGCGCCGGCGGGGTTTCGGTGATCCAGGCGTGGCCGGATCAGGGGCACGTGTTTCAGCTGATCCCACGTCTGTCGGCCGAAGCGCGGTCGGCGATCGACACCGCGGCCCGGTTCATCGCGGTGACGGCGCCGGCTTCCTCCGGCCCGCGAATCCACCCCTTTTCCGCAAACCCACCACGCTCGGACGGGGTGGGTTTGCGGAAATAGGGTGGGTTTGTCGTCAGGCCGGGTCCGCGAGCCAGGCGCCGTGGAGCCCGGCGGGGACGCGGATCGGCAGTTCGACGGTGGCCACCGGCCCGGCCGCGGGGTCGTCGGCGGCGAGAAGGTAGAAGTACGAACGCATGTCGGCGGGATCGGTGCCGATCGCGCCCCAATGGTCGCGTTCGGTACCCGGGATGTAGATCGGCTCGCCGATGGCGGTTCCGGGACTCCAGAACGTCTCGGTGCCGGCGGAGAGGTCGTGGAACCAGAGGCTGTCGCTGGCACCACTGTCGCGCGGCCCCTTGGCCACCGAGGCGATCCGGTGGTGGTCCCGGGTGAGCAGGCGGTCGTCGACCCGCGGGAATTCCATGTTGAAGGCGTTGTCGCTGACCGTATTCCGGGTGATCGTCCCATCCGGGCGGATGATCGCGCGGGTGAGCGCCGAGGTCGCCGGCCGCGGCTCGTCGGCGAAACCGCCCGGGTAGCTCCATTCGACGTAGTCGACGGTCACGCCGTCCTCGGGTCCCGGGCCGTCGAAGGCGTTGGCGAAGTGCCACACCCAGAACGGGTCGGTGTGCACCCAGCGCACCGGGCCACCGTCGCGCGGGATGAGCGCGATGCGCGTGCCGTCGTCGGGCTGCCACGACAGCAGCGACCCACCGGTCATCACGCCTTCGAGGTCGAATATCAACGGGCACACGAAGAGAACGAGGTATCGAGACGTCAGCGCCATGTCGTGGATCATCACCGGCTTGTCGAGTCCGTCGACCGGAGTGGGGCCGGTGGTCGTCGTCCCGTCCGCGGCGACCACCGACCACGTCAGATACGGCGCCTCGAGCCCGTAGTTGAACAAGACCATCTCGCCGGTGGCCGGGTCGATCTTCGGGTGGGCGGTGCTACCCACCCGCATCGCACCGTCGCAGTCGGTCTTGGCCAGGGTCGCCAGCGACGACGGTTCGAGCAGATAGGGCCGGTCGGATTCGGCCATCGCCATCAGGCGTCCGCCGTGCCGGACGATGTTGATGTCGGGCAGTTCGCGATACGTGCCGGCGAGTTCGTCGCCCACCACACTCGCCGGCGGCGTGTATCCGTCGGTGAGTCCTGACCAGAGGGCATGTCCGGCAGCCTCTTCCGCGAGGACCATCGGGGTCCGGACAAAACGGTTGGTGTACCCGACCCGACCGTCGTCGATGCTGATCCGGTGCACCATGCCGTCGCCGTCGAGGGGGTAGACGAAGGATCCGATGGGGTCGAAGCGCGGATTGGGGCCGTTGCGGAGATAGCTGCCCCGCAGATCCGCGGGGATCTCTCCGGAGACGGGCAGGTCGGCGACATCGACCTCTTCCCGCTGCGGGGCGAACACGCCGGTGAGGTGGGCGTGGTGCGCCATGTCGACGGGGGCGGGGGTGGGGGGCGTGGTGAGGGTCATCGGACCACCTTCGGGCTGATCGGCGACGGGCTGGTCGGGCGGCGGGCCGTCAACCGGCGGGCCGGGCAGTGGCGGTGCGCTGGGCGCCGAACTCGCGCATCTCGTCGACCACCGCGCGACGATCGGCGGACCGGGACGCGAGCACGAAACCCAGGGTATCGGCTGTGTCCGATTCGCGTGATCTATCCGCGCACCCTCACCGGCCGAATTCGGAACCGTAACCCTGCCGGTCCGCCGCCGCGGCGAGTCGCCGGTCGAGGTCGTCGGACCAGTCGCGCGCGACCTGAGCGTCGAGCACGGCCAGCCGCTCGGTCACCGGGACGCGCTGCGCCGGGCCGCATCCGTCGAGGAGGGACTCGAACAGCGCGCGCAACCGGCGTTGCACTTGCACCTGGCCGGTGCTGTGCCGGCGGATCTCGTCGGTCCCGATCGCGACGTAGTCCGCCCAACTGCGGCGGATGCCGCGCACCGAGGTGCCCGGTGCAGTCGGTTCGCCGCACAGCCGCGGTGCCAGCAGCAGCAGTAGATCCTCGGTGTGATCGAGTGCCTGCACCACGACGCTCGGGTCGTTGCTGCCCGCGGACATCGCCTTGAGCGCGATGTCCGAGATCGCCTGCAGCGCCGCGGCGGGACTCACCGACGGCTGGTGGGTGTCACCGAACAGCAGGCAGGCCAGCACCCGACGCGTCTCCACCCGTGCCGGGTCGCCGACGATCTCGACGACCGGGAGATCGTGGGGGACATGGTCGCCGACGGCGACCAGCAGGTTGATCCGCACGTCCCAGGAAGCCGCATATCGTCGCAGGCGGTCACCGTTGACCGCCAGGAGCACCCGACCGCGCGCGGTCACCTCCCCCAGCCTGATCTGCATGTGCTCCGCCTCGATGTCCGCACCCGCGTCTGTTCCCCCATCGCCCCGGTCGGGTGTGGTCTCGACGACGACCTGGTCGTCGAAAGCCATTGGGGCCGTGGTCTCGTCGTGCGCTGTCGGCGGCGGTAGCTGCCGGACGATCGCCGACCGGCCGTCGTCGGCGATCCACTGCAGCAGGCGCGCGGTGTTCAGGATCGTCCCGACCTTGCCGACGAGCGCGATGAAGAGGTACGCGCTGATCGTCGTGAGCATGAACGCGATCGCCGTGGACAGACCGGGAGTCGGCTCGTCCGGGCCACCCACCGACAGGTCGATCGCGATGATCACGCTGTAGACGAAGGTCGCGAGGAAGAAGCCCGTGGACCACCGCATGACGGGTTCCTGCTGCAGCATCGGGATCACCCGCACCGAGATCGACGACGCCCCGAACTGCATCGCGAGGGTGACAGCGGTGAACACGAGGCCCGTCAGCGTCGCCATCGAACCGGCGATCACGCTGAGCAGCGTGGCCAGTGTTCCGGGGTCGACCTCGAGTTCGAGCAGTTCGTCGAAACCCACCGTCGTCCACGCCGCGACGATCGCGAACGTCACGAGCACGACCGGCAGCCGCCAGATCGGGACGGTGCGCAACGCCCGGCGCGTACGCCGCCACCGGATCGCAGTCGCCAGCGCGCTCGGTACCGCTTCCGTCACCACGCCGACCGCGGTCGGGGCCGGCGTCGGGTCGGGGACGGGCGCGAGGGTGTCGGGCACCCCGAATCGGCCTGCCACCGCCTCCTGCACGACGATCTTCCATCGCATCAGCGGTTCTCGATACCGCTGCTCTCGCCCGATCGCCCGAGCGATCTTGCGGGGACGGTTCTTGTACCGCCACCGGGCCCACGGTGATCGCGGGCGTGCCAGCCGGGCGGCACCGAACCACAACAGAACCGGGACGAACATGCCCACGAGGCCCGTCCACACCTTGCCCTTGAGGAGGGTGACGACTGCCAGGACCACGTTGAGCACGACGACACCCGCCGCCACGAGCCGCGCCACCAGCCCGTCCTCCTTCCGGATGTCCCCGACGACCTCGAACGCCCCGAACGGCTGCAAGCCCAGGAGGAAGAGCAGGCCGATGGCGATCGCGACGAACACCGCGTCGATCGACGTCCGGCCCTCCTCCGCCCAGTAGACGTCGCGGAGGTGGAGGATGAGCGCGAACTCGTCGAGCACCAGGGCCGCGCCGATGCCGAACGCGACCGCCAGCACACAGTCGATGACCGGCGTGCGCAGCGGGTCGACCGCGACGAAACCGAAGCCGGACAGGAGCATCGCCATCATGCCGAAGAAGGCGTGATGGACGTGCACCCCGCCGGGTGTCACGTTCCCGGGCCACCAGCTGACCTCCGCGCGGATCATCCGCACGCTGAACCGGATGAACAGGAAGGTCAGAACGAAGGCGAGCAGAAGGAAGAACAACGGCAGACGACCGGTCTCGACGATCCGCTCATCGAACCATCCGGCCATCCCCCGACCCTAGCGGTATGTCCCGGAAACCTACGGGGTTCGATCGACGTCGGGAGGTCGAGTCGATCTCATGCGGTCATGTCGCCGTCGACGATGTCATTGCGGGTCCGGCTGATCGGACCGTCGGGCCCTGTTGCGTCGGACCGATGCCAGCCGCGACGACGCCTGCGCATGGAGGGCGGTGATGTTCGCCGCCGGCGCGGGCGCCGTCGCGGCGCCCAGCGACGAGGCCGGTAGTCGGCGGCGTAGCTCGGCGATCAGGTCCGCGGCCTGTCCGGGCGGGCCGTCGTCATCGTGAACGAGGCAGATGGCGAAGTCGGAATCACCCAGGCGTGCCATGGCGGTCTCGGTGGGAAGCAGATCGACGCAGGTCTGGGCCAGGTGCACGAGCTGTTGATCCGCCGCCTCGCGACCGAGCGTGTCGGTGGCCGTCGCGTCGTGGTCGATCGATAGTGAGATCACCGTGATCGCCGCGGCCGACCGACGCCCGTCGACAAGCCCGCTGGTGGCGAGTTCCCAACCCGCCCGGTTGAACACACCGGTGACCGGATCCGTACAGACCGCGGTGAGCAGCGTCCGCGTCAGCAGTCCGAACGACTCGGCGGCCGCCGGGATGGCGACGGCGACGACGATGTACGTGCTGAGGTACTTGGGCGCAGGTGCCACTGCCAATGCGACGACGCACGCGACGGTCAGCAGACCGATGAGCGCCCACGCCTGCCGGCGCGGAAAGGTGGCGCGCAGGTACATCGCCAGGAACATCGCCGCGACCATGCACAGGAACTCGGCACTGATCAGCTCGTGGAACGCCATCACCGCGGGGGTCGCCGCACAGGCCGCGATCACGGCCGGGAGCGGGCGCTGCGGACGCACGGACAGCCAGCCGAGCGCCGCGATGCCCAGCGCCACGGCGACGAATCCCCCGGTCGGGTCGGACAGCGTCGCCGAGTCGTCGACCGGGAACAGCGTGAGGGCCACCCCGATCGCGTACAGCAGCGATGTCACCGCGAGATAGGTTCGCAGCACGTGCAGCGGCGATCGCGGGAGCGGGCCCCGCAGCGCTCCCAGGTGCAAGTCCGGTCGGTACATCCCCCACTCCGATCCTCGGTATCGGTCCCCCGTCCCCGGTCCGAGGTTGCCAAACCGCGCCGCGATGCGCGACCGGCGGCGGACAGTGTGGTCGGGGCACCCCTCACTCGAAGCGCCGTTCGACTCGGTTCCAGCCGTTCCTCCACATATCCTGGGCCGATGGACAGCCTCGTCACCGTCGTCGTCGTCGACGACCACCCGTTCTTCCGCGACGGGGTGTCCCGCGGCCTGACGGCAAGTGGGCGGGTGCGGGTCGTCGGCGAGGCCGCCGACGGCATGGCGGGGCTCGAGCTGATCCGGCAGGAGAAACCCGACGTCGCGGTCGTCGACCATCAGATGCCGCTCATGACCGGCGTCGAGGTCGCGCATGCCGTCTCGCGCGACGGGCTGCCGACGCGGGTGTTGCTGCTCTCCGCGGTCACCGACGGGCCGATCGTCTTCCGGGCGCTCCAGGAGGGTGCGGCCGGTTATCTGTCGAAGGATGCCGACCGCGACGACATCGTCGGCGCGGTGACCCGGGTGGCCAAGGGCGAGACGGTGGTGCCACCGGAGCTCGCCGCCGGACTGGCCGGCGAGATCCGGGCGCAGACCCAGCGCGATGCGCCCGCCCTGAGTGAACGGGAACGACAGGTCCTCACCGGGTTCGCACGGGGGCAATCGATTCCGCAGGTGGCCGCCGAGCTCTACATCGGTGCGTCGACGGTCAAGACGCACACGCAGCGTCTGTACGAGAAGCTCGGGGTGTCCGACCGTGCGGCGGCGGTGGCCGAAGCGATGCGCCGTGGCCTCCTCGAGTAGCGCGGCCTCCTCGAGTCGAGGGGTCGACGTCGGCGGTGACGACGAGATCGCCGGGGCCACCCGGTATCTCGGCCTCGACGAGTTCGCCGACGAGCCGAGGATCCACGACATCCTGATCGATCACGCGATCCGCGGTATTCGGATTCAGGTGGTCCTGCGGCTGTTCCTGTCGGTGTTCGTGTTGCTGACCGTCAGTCTCGATCCACCCGCGCACGCGGAGACGTTCAGCGTCGTGACCGCAATCCTGTACGCGGCGTGGTGTATCGGTGGAGCGGTCGTCGTGGTCCGCCACGAGTCG
Organism: Gordonia sp. G4; assembly: GCF_057770005.1. Classification (NCBI taxonomy): domain Bacteria; kingdom Bacillati; phylum Actinomycetota; class Actinomycetes; order Mycobacteriales; family Gordoniaceae; genus Gordonia; species Gordonia sp. G4. Next base: position 1,731,391 of record NZ_CM173442.1, on the reverse strand, counting down.
GCGATGATCCGTTACTCGTGGATCGCGTTGCCCATCGACCTTCTCCTGCTCACCGCACTCGCCATCGCGGCGAGCCGGTCCAACGAATTGAGTTGGACCACCGACGTTCTCCTCAGTGGTTTCGTCCTCGTGCCGATGATCGCGGCGATCGCCCTGCAGCCCAGGACATGTGCCGCGGTGGTGGTCGTCACGACCGCGGTGTACGCCGTCTCCTCCGCGTTGGCCCGCACGTCGAACGGCGAACCGTGGTCGGTGATCGTGCTGCGCATCCTCGTCGTCGCGGCGCTGGCCGTCGGCGCGATCCTGCTGTCCCGCTTGCAGCGATCCCGGGTGAGGACGATCGGGGCGCTCGCCGCCGAACGCGCCCGACTGCTCGATGCGACGATGGAGATCGAGGAGCGCGAACGGCGCGATCTCGCCGACAATCTCCACGACGGCGCCCTGCAGTACGTGCTGGCGGCGCGTCAGGAACTCGCCACGCTCCGTGATTCTGCTGATCCCGTGACCCTCGACCGCGTCGACGGTGCGCTGCGCGACGCGGCCCAACTCCTGCGTTCGACGCTGAGCGAGTTGCACCCGGCGGTGCTCGAGCAAGCCGGGCTGGCGGTCGCCCTGACCGATCTCGCGTCGTCGTTCGGCAGCCGCGCCGGAGCACCCACGGTCTCCGTCGACACCGCCGGATGGCCACCGGGGCTTCGTACCTCGGTCGATCCGCTGATATTCGCCACCGCTCGCGAACTGCTGGCCAACGTCGCCAAACACGCCTCCGCCACAACCGTCGAGGTCACCGCCGAGTTCGACGACGGGCGAGCGCGACTCGTCGTGGTCGACGACGGTGTCGGCCTGCCCGCCGACGTCGACGTCGAGGAGCTGATGCGGCAGCGACAGGCCAAGGGCCACATCGGACTTGCCTCGCGACGAGTGCGGATCGAGGGGGCCGGCGGCACGATGTCGCTCGCCGACCACCCCCGCGGCGGCACGGTCGCCATCGTGGAGGTACCCGCCCGCGAACAGTGAGGGCGTGTCCCCCGATCGGTGGAGGTGCGATTCAACCCCTCCATCACCCGATCAGCGGAAACCACACACCGCCCCCGGCGAGCACAGTCATTGGTGTCACCGAAACAACCCCACCACCACACCGGGAGCACACCATGAAGACCACCACCCGCATCGCCACCGCCACCCTCGGACTCGCCGCCGCCACCGGCATCGCCCTCGGCGCCGCCGGAGCAGCCCACGCCGGCACCCTGCCCATCACCCGCCCCGGCGAACCCACCGTCGCCATGACCATCACCAACCACACCGACAAGCCCGAATACCTCCAAGGCGCCAACGCCGACGGCGGCCAATGGGTCAACGCACCCCAACACATCCTCTACCCCGGCGCCACCGAAACCATCACCGCCACAGCCCCCTACAACAACCACCTCGACGTCAACGCCATCTACCGCATCGGACTGTTCGGCCCCACCGCCAACTACCAACTCACCAACCACCCCCACAACGTCAACACCGACATGACCACCATCTGGGGACCACACGCCCAGAACTACTGGATCAACCCACACATCGACACCGGCTACCCCCAGGTCAACGTCGGCTACGACCAGTGGTGAGGATTCTCGAAAGGAGGATGAGGGAACGGTTCGGGGGTGGTGCTCCGCCCCCGAACCCCGCCCCTTTCACCATAAGCGAGGAGTAGGGGCTTGCGGCAAGGCCCCCGCGACCGTGCACAATCGCTCGACGACCGACACCGGGAGGCGATCGATGGCAGATATGGCGGACACACCGGAACGTTTCCGGGTCCACGAGTCCGGGGCGTACTTTCACGGCACGAAGGCCGACCTCTGCGTCGGCGACTTCCTGACACCGGGCCACCGGTCGAACTACCGTCCGGAACACGTCTCGAACTACGTTTACATGACCAAGGTGCTGGACGGCGCGGTCCTCGCAGCCGAGATGGCGGTGGGCGACGGTCGCCCCCGGGTCTACGTCGTCGAACCACAGGACGACGTACATGACGATCCGAACGTCACCGACAAAAAGTTCCCCGGCAACCCGACCCACTCGTACCGGAGTGCACAACCGGTGCGGATCGTCGGCGAGATGACCGACTGGGTAGGCCATTCGCCGGATTACCTCCGGCAATTCCGCGCGGGGTTGGAGGCGCTTCGGCAGCGCGGCGACGCGGTCCTCTACGACTAGCCCTTGACGGCGGCCGGTCGGGCTGGAAACCACCCCATAGAAACGGACAGAAGACAATACGGTCGCGGCGTCCCACCACAGGGCGGTTTACAGTGACGGGTCATGGCCGAGGTCACCGATATCCGGCCGCACGCAGGGCGGCGAGCAGTTCCGACCGGGATCCGGCGTCGAGCCGGCGCCGGATCCGGGCGACGTGATGCTCGACGGTCTTCGCCGAGATGTACAGTCGCTCACCGATTTCCCGGTGGGTGAATCCTTGCAGCAGTTCGTGCGCGACCTCTGCCTCACGCTCGGTGAGCGGCCCGCCGGCCGGCGGAGTGCGGTGCCGGTCCTCGCCGGCTGATCGCGCGGTGTCAAGGAGGCCGGCGGCGGTCGACGGATCGTCGGCACGCAGAGCGGCCATACCCGCCAACCGGGCTGCCTCCCAGTGCAATCCGACGCTGCGCAGCGCGTCGACGGACCCGGGGACCTCGTCCGCGGCGGTCTCGGCACCGGCGTCGGTGCCATCGAGGGTCGGAGACACCCAGGCGTGGGCACTCCTCGCCAGCAGTCGGGCCGTCCGGTCCTGCGCAGCCGCGCGGTCGAGACGCGCCAACCGATGCGCCGCGGCGGAGTCATCACGTGCGATGGCCGCGGCCTGTACGCCCGCGAAGTCCCAGGACGCCGACCACGCCGGGGGGTTGTCGAGAGCCGCGAGCAACCTGTCGGCCGCGTCGACATATCGGGTGATCGCCGGCACCTGCTCGAGACACGCTGCACCGATCCAGAACTCGCCGAGCGAATGCAGCAGGTAGAGGTCCACCTCCGTGGCGGCGAGCAGCGGCAATCCGTGCTGCCACGCCGCGGTCAGCGCCGGGATGTCACCCTGGCGTCGGGCCAGTCCCAGCCGGATCGCCTGCCACCGAAGCCGATCGGACATCGCCACCGGATCGTCCGACGGCAACAGACGTGCGGTTGCCTCGAGATCACCGGCCGTCAGCGCGATCTCGGCGTCGATGAGAGCTCGCCCCGACTCCGGTGCTGCCGTCCGGATCGTCTGCGCGGCAGCGATGTCACCGTGGTTGAGCATCATCGCGACGGCCGCCTGCAGGATCCGGATCGCGTACGGCCCCCGTGACGCGGAGCCCCCGGCGGAGAGGCCACGGATCACGGAGTCCACCGCATCGCCGGCGATCGTGTCACCCGCTTCTCCGACGGTGGCCAGCAAGCCGCGGACCACCATCGACCGAGCGGCCCGACTCGCCACCGGCGCGCGGCCGCGGTCCGCCTCGGCGATGGCGGTGACCGCCGCACGGTCGCCGACTGCGAGCAGCGAGACCGCGGCCGAAAGGGACTGCGTACTCGTCGGATTCGATCCGAGCCAGCGATACAGGTCGGCGGCGTGTGAGGCGAGACCGCGATGCGCGGCGACAGTGGCGGCGAGTTCCACCCACTCCTGCACCCCGGGGTCGGTCGGGCCGGCCGCCTCCAGCCGCTGATCGGCGACGGCGCCCGCACCGTCGAGGTCACCCGACGACAGGGCACGCTGCGCCATCAGCAGCCGGACGTCATCGCGTCCCGGCTCCACCCGATCGGCAGCCCGGAGGAGGACCACCGCCCGCGCAGCGGTCGCGTCGGCAGCACCGGCCAGCAACGCGTCGACGATGCGTGGGTCGTCGACGCCCGCCTCGGCCGCGAGCAGGGCGGTGTCGGGGGTGAGTTCGGCCGCGCGTAGACCGGCTGCCACGGAGTTGTGCCGGAGCTCGTCGATCCGCCGGTCGCCCAGCACATCCCGCAGCGGCCCGGCGGCCGCCGAGACGAAGACGTCCGATCCGCGCAGCAGGCCACACCCTCGTGCCCGATCGATGGCCCCGGCCGCGTCGGCCCGGTCGACGCCGGTCGCATCGGCGACGCTGTCGGGGTCGAGTGGTGCCCGGACCGAGGCGAGGGCCAGCACCGCCAGCGTCAGCGGATCGAGCCCGCGCAGCAGCCGGTGATGCCATTCGCGGGCAACCTGATCGACGATCGCGATCACGTCGGCCGCAGGCTCGCCGACGATCTGCGGGACGCCGCCCGCCGCGTTCCGGATCGCCGCGAGCGCGGTGTCGACGAGTACTTGCGCACCACCACAGCGTCGACGGATCTGCGACGCCATGGTCGGCTCGAGCGTGATTCCCGCGCGGGCCGAGCGGGTCAGGACATCAGCGGTGCCCAACGCCTCCAGTTCGAGCACGGCGCCGTAGGGCCGGGCGCGGTCGCGGAGTAGGCGGACGTTCGGGTCCAGTTCCCGCGGTTCGGTCGTGGCGATCAGCCCGATCGTCCCGGCGTCGAGCATGCCCAACGTGGTCGCGATCACGGGAGCGGGCCACAAGTGCATGTCGTCGGCGAGGACGAACACGGGGCCGGTCTCGCCGCCCGCCGGCAGGCCGACACTCACCGGCAGGCCCCGCCGCCGAAGCTGCTCGTGCACGGCGCCCAGCAGCGCCGACCGGCCGCTGCCCGGGGTGCCGACGGCGACGGCACACAGCGGATGGCCCCGGTGCGCACGGTCGACGATGCTCGTCACCCACGACGTGGTGCGCGACACGGGGGGCGAGGGGTCCGGTCGGTCGCCGATCGTCGAGACCGATGTCGTCGGCGTCATCGAACAGTCCACACCAGACCGGGAGTCAACGGGCTCAGCAGTCGACGCCGACGACGCCGGTCACGCCGCACACGATCCGACCGGTGCCGTCGAGGACCCGGCCGGTGCCGTCGAGAACGCCGCCCGGGGTGATGCCGCCACCGCTGGTGTCCGGTTCCGGCGCAGGTGCCGGGGCCGGAGCGGGCGCAGGTGCCGGAGCGGGCGCAGGTGCCGGAGCGGGCGCGGGTGCCGGCGCTGGTGCCGGGCGCCCGGGGTGTTTCCGGGCGCGGGAGCACCGGCAGACGGGGCGCCGCCCGACGGGCCACCGGCTGACGAGGCCCCGGCGGCGGTCCGACGCGGGGCGTTGGTTGCCGTACCCGGCGCTCGCGTGCCGGTTCCGGTCACCGGTGCCGCGGTGGTCCCGGGACGCGCACCGGTCACGGTGGTGCCAGGGCCGCCAGCGGGGTTCTGCGTCGAGGTGGCCGTCGTGGTCGCCGCACCCGCCGGCGGGGGCGTGGCCTCGCCGACGGAGCCTACGAGTCCGGTACCGACGGAGAGTCCGGTGGCCGTGACCAGGGCCAATGCGGCGGCCCCGAGCGTGATCAGCGTCCCGCGCTTGCGCCGCGACAACCGCGGGGCGGGCTCGGTCAGCGGAGTGCTCGGAGCCGGGACGATCTCGCGGAGCGGCCGGTCTTCGGGTGAGGCCGGGACGATCGATGCGGTCGTCGCGACGGCCGCGGGAGTGATCGCCGACCGCTGCGCGGCGAGCGCCGCGCCCGCCAGGAGCGCGCCACCGGCTGCCGATGCGGAGGCCGGATCGGAGTCGAGGACGACCGGCAGGCGCAGGGTCGAGGACAGCATCTCGGTCACGAGTGGGATCGCGGCACCGCCGCCACCGAGGACAACCGCGGTCACCCCCGCCGGCTTCAGTCCTGCGGCAGCCGTTCCGGAGTCGACACCGCTCGCGGAGGCGGCAAGAGCTTCGCGGACGAGGGCAACCGATTCCATGACGGGCGCGCGAAGCAGATCCTCGATGTCGTCGCGGACCAATCGCGCCTCGGTGTGGACGGCTCCGATCCGCACTCCGACGACGGTGTCGGTGTCGACCGACAACGACTCCTTGGCCCGTCGGCAGTCGGCGCGCAACCGATTGACGTCGTCGAGGATCGCATCACTGCGCTGCGGATCGGCCAGACCCGAGTCGACCTCGGCGTCGGCACCGGTCACCCGCAGCGTGTGCGCGAGCACCAGGCGATCGAACTCGTTGCCGCTCACGGTGTCCAGGTACACTGGCCGGCCGAGGCGGACCGGGTCGGAGCCGGTGGCCAGGACGGAGACGGTGAGGCCGGCGGCGCCGAGATCGCAGACGACGACGGTGCCCTCACCGAAGGGGCCCTCGGCGTGTTCGGCGGCGGCCAGGATCGCCCGCGATTCGGGCACCCAGGTGGTCGACTCCGCCGGCACCGTGTCGGGGTGGGCCGCGAGCGCCGCCCGGGCCTCGTCGACGGCTTGATCGGTCCAGTTGTCCGGATACACGACACTCATGTGCAGATCGTCGAAAGACGTCGAGTCCGCGCCGAGGTCGAGCCGGGTGATCAGCGCCGCGACCGCGTCGGCGTAGATGTCGGCGGCCGCGATCGTGCGTCCGTGCTCGTCGAGCATCGGTACCGGGTCGCCGACCCGTCCGAGGAAGTCGTCGGCATCGACCAGAGCGGAGGTCTCGACCGAGACCGCACCCTCCCAGGACTGTTCCGAAGCAGCTACCGCGACGCTGTTCGCGGTTCCGATCTTCACACCGATCCCGATGGCCATGACGGTCACTCCTGTTCGCACCTGCAGACGGTGGTCGGTGACGGTCGCTCATCTCGTGAGCTCACCGTCGATGTCACGTGCCCCGGCCCCGGCGGTGCACTTCACCCAGTGTGTCGCGTACCGGTCCCCGGGTGTTAGCCCTGGCCGGAGATTAGGGGGAAAGTCCCGACACCCCACCCGTGCGGCGGGACGAGCACCGATCCCCCGGTCGGATCCCCTATGCCGCCGACCAGACCCCCTCCGCCACAGGACTGGGGATTTACCCCGATGTCGTCGCGCGCCGAAGTCCATACGGTCGAACTCGACACGGGATCGAACTCCGATCTCCCCGACGCAAGGAACGACGCCATGCCGACCAACGCGGTACTCGACTTCATCCTCGGTCTGCTTCGCGACGAGGAATCCTTCAACGCCTACTGCGGCAACCCCCAGGCCGCCATCGACCGTGCCGGACTCACCGGCATCACCCCGGCCGACGTCTCCGCGGCGGCCCCGCTGGTGGCGGATGCCGGTCTGGCCGGCGGAGCCGCCGGTGGACTCGGCGCGATCATCGGTGCCGGCGGTGGAGCAGTCGGCGGCGCAGTCGGCGGCGGCGTGGTCGGCGGAGGCGTGGTCGGCGGAGGCGTGGTCGGCGGAGGCGTGGTCGGCGGAGGCGTGGTCGGCGGCGGTATCGGTCTGGGCGGCCTGAACCTCGGCGACATCAACCTCGGCGGTGGCGACGTCGACTTCGGTGATGTGAACATCGGCGGGCTCGATCTCGGCGGCCTCGGCGTGGGTGGACTCGACCTGGGCGGAATCGCTCTGGGCGACATCGACTTCGGCGGCCTCCTCGGAGGCATCGGGCTGGGAGACATCGACCTCTCCGGTCTGTCCCTGGCCGATCTCGACCTCGGCGGTATCGCATTCGGTGACCTCGACCTCGCCGGCCAGCTGGCCGTCGCACTGGGTGCGGCGCTGGCGGCCGGTGTCGGCGCCGGCGGCGCGATCGCAGCACAGTTCGGTGCGGCACTCGGAGCCGCTCTCGAGACGATCGTCGACGGCGGACTCGAGCTCGGCGCGGGCATCGGCCCGGTCATCGCCGGATCGCTGGCCGGTGCGATCGGCGCCGAAGGCGCTCTGGTCGCGCAGCTCGGTGCGTCGCTCGACGCGCTCCTCGCCGCAGGTGCCGACCTCGGCCTGGGACTCGGCGGCGGCCTCGCCGCACAGCTGTCCGCGGCACTCGGCGTGGGTGGCGAACTCGCCGGCTCCTTCGGTGCGACGCTGGGCGGTCTGCTCGGTGCCACGATCGGCGCGGGCGGCGCACTCGGTGCCGACCTCGCGGCCGCGCTCGGTGCCGGCCTCGGGGCCGGCGGCGCACTCTCGGCGGTCCTCACCGGCGCACTCGGCCTCGGTGCCGAGCTGTCCGGAGATCTGACCGCGGCTCTCACCTCCACTCTCGACGTCGCCGGCGACCTCTCCGCGACGCTGTCGGGTCTGCTCGACGCGCAGGCCATCGCCGATCTGTCCGGCGAACTCGGCGCCACGCTCAGCGGCGCCCTCAGCTCGACCCTGGCCGCGGGCGGTACGGCCGCCGCGTCCCTCGGCACCGCACTGGGTGTCGCCCTGACCTCGACGGCAGCAGCGACCGGCGGCCTGGTCCTGACCGGCGCGGCCGGTGCGAACGCGGTGCTCGGTGGCGCCTTGACCGCCGCACTCGGTGTCGGCGGCGGCGCTCAGGCCGGTCTCGCCGCGGCGCTCGAATCCGTTCTCGAAGCAGGCGGGATCGTCGACGTCGAGGCACTGCTCGAAGCGGGCGGCGACCTCGGCACGACGCTCGCGGGCGCCCTGGCCGCCGGCCTCGAGGTCGGTGGCGAGGCTGCTGCCGATCTCGGAGCGGCACTGGGCGGCACCCTGGCCGCGGCCCTCGAAGGTGGCCTGGCAGCCGACCTGACCGCAGGCCTCGGCGGCGCCCTCGAGACCGGACTCGGTCTCGGTGGTGCACTCGGAGCCGGGGTCGGTGGCGCACTGGACGCAGGCCTGGGGCTCGGTGCCGGACTGGGCGCCGGCCTCGGTGGCGCGGTCGAGGGCGCACTCGGCGGCGGCCTCGGGGTCGTGGGCGGTCTCGGCACCGAACTCGGTGCCGCACTCAACGGTCTGCTGTCGGCCGCCGCAGGCCTCGACACCGCGCTGAGCACGGTGCTCTCCGGCGTCCTGGGTGCTGCCGCGGGTGCCGACCTGGGGGCAGCCCTGGGCGGTGCGCTCGAGCTGGGCGGCGTTCTCGGTGCCGACCTCACGGGTCTGCTCGAGGGCGGACTGGCCACCGACCTGGCCGCGCAACTGGGCGCGATCGTCGGCGGTGGCGGCGACCTCGCAGCCGGACTCGGGGCCACCCTGGGCGGCGTGCTGGGCGCGACCACCGGCATCGAGGGCATCCTCGACGCCGCGGCCGGTGCCGGCCTGAACCTCGGCGAACTGCTGGCCGCGGATCTGGGTGGTGCTCTCGGCGTCGACGGCGCACTGATCGCGCAGCTCGGTGGGGCGCTGGACGCCGCGCTCGACGCCGGCGCAGGACTCGGCCTGGTGACCGAGACCGCAGCCGACCTCAGCGGGACCCTCGAGGCCGTGCTGGCAGCCGGCGGCGATGTCGGCGCCGACCTCGGCGCGTCACTCGGTGCCGTCCTCGGGACCGCGTTGAGCGGGGAACTCGGTGGTTCGCTCGCCGGCCAGCTGACGGCCGGAGCGGACCTCCCCGCGGCGCTCAGCACCGTTCTCAGCACCGCGCTCGACGTGGATCTGTCGGCCACCGACGGCCTCGTCGCCACCCTGGACTCGACCCTGGAGGCCACCGGTGGCCTCGGCGGCGCGCTGACCGGTGAACTCGAGGCGATCATCAACCCGAGCCTCATCCTCTCCCCCGAGGGCACCATCACCGTCGGCGGCCCGATCCTGGTCACCGAATCACTCGGCGGCACGGTCGTCGACAGCCTCACCGGCAACCTGGGCGCCGGGACCCTGGCCGGCCTGGGCACCGTGGCCGAGACCGGCACGGACCTGGTCGCCGGACTGGACACCACCCTGGAGGGCGGACTCGCCGGCACCCTGGAGACCGGTCTCGGTATCGGCGACGCCGCGCTGGGAGCCACCGCCGGTCCGGTGCTCGACGGAGCCCTGGGTCTCGACACCGGCGCCGGCCTCGGCGGCGGACTGGGTGGGGACCTCGGCCTGGGTGGCGACCTGGGCCTGGGCGGCGCGCTCGACACCGAGCTGCCGGCAGACGTCACCGCGGAGCTGACCAACGCGATCTCCGGCACCGCCGGCGGGGCGGTCGACGCGGTCGGCGAGACCGCGGGTTCGCTCGAGACCGGGATCGGCGGCGCACTCGACACGACCGTCGGCGGCACCCTCGACACGACGACGGACATCGTCGGCGGGGTGGCCGGTGGACTCACCGGTGGCGCGGTCGCCGGTGGCGGAGTCGACGCGGGTGGCGGTGCCGGTGCGGAGGGCGGCCTCGACCTCGGCGGCGCGACCGACACCGACGCCGGACTCGGCGGCGCACTCGACACGACCGTCGGCGGCGTGGCCGACACGACCGCCGGTCTCACCGGCGGATTGACCGGGGGCCTCACCGGAGGCCTGACCGGTGGCCTCGGTGGCGACACAGACACCGGGATCGGCGTCGACACCCCGGACGCCGGACCCGAGGCCGACTGACCCCTTCAGGTCGGCAACCCGCCCCGGGACCGCCCATCGCTCCAGCAACCCTGGACGTGGGCCGGCCCCGGGGCGGTCCTCGTCCGCGTCCCTTCAACCGGCCCGACCGCGGTCGCACCGACCGGCCACATGCGAAAGCCCGGCCGATGCCGACCGGACGCGCCGACTCACCGCTACCGTGAGGACACCATGACGACTCCACCCGCCGAACCGCCTCGGGTCGGCCGGCACGCCGCCGGTCGGGACGCCCAGGGCCCCGCCCCGGCCCGGACACCGCCGACCCCGGCCACACCGGCTCGATCAACACATGCCGCCGTCCCGTCCCGGACGTCTCCGCCCGCGACGACGCCACCGGCCCACTCACGTCCGGCGGGAACGACGCAGTCGCCCAGCACCATCGGCGACCTGCTGGCCACGATGTCCGAGGTGGCCCGGGAGGCCGGTCGCAACGATCTCGTCAGCCGGCTCGACGGCGCGCGCACCCGGATCACCGACCCCCGGCTGCGGATCGTCGTGGTGGGTCAGCTCAAACAGGGCAAGAGTTCCTTCGTCAACGCCCTGCTCAACCTCGACGTGTGCTCGGTCGGCGACGACGAGACGACCGCGGTCCCGACCGTCATCTCACACGCCCCGCAGCCGGCGGCTCATCTGATCGTCGACGGCCCGTCGACAGACAACCGCATCCCGGTGCCGATGAACGCCATCGCCGGCATCACCCCCGACTCCCCGCTCGCCGGTGGCCGCGAGGTCCTCCGCCTCGAGATCGAGGCACCCGGCCCGCTGCTCGCCGACGGCCTGGTCCTCGTGGACACCCCCGGCGTCGGAGGCCACGGGCACCCGTATGCCGCAGCAACATTGGGCATGGTCGCGGCGGCCGACGCAGTGCTCGTGGTGTCCGATGCCAGTCAGGAGTTCACCGCACCGGAGATGTCGTTCCTCCAGCAGGTGGCCGGGCTGTGCCCGACGATCGCGTGTCTGATCACGAAAACCGACCTGTATCCGCACTGGCGGGCCATCGTCGACGCCGACCGGACGCATCTGCAGACCGCGGGCCTCGACATCCCGCTGCTCCCGGTGTCGTCTGTGCTCCGTACGCACGCGCTGCGCCTCGGCGACGAGAAACTCAATGCGGAGGCCGGATTCCTCGAGCTGTACCGCTACCTGCGCGAGCGCGTGGTGGCGACCGCCCGGCAGGCGACCCGCACCACCGTCGCCACCGACCTGCGCGTCGTCAGTGAACATCTCGCCCTCACGCTGAGCAGCGAGCTCGCCGCGCTGCGTGATCCGGAGACCGCCGGCCGCGCCGTCGGAGCCCTCCGGGAGGCCAAGTCCGACGCCGAGGCCATGCGCCGGCAGTCCGCCCAGTGGCAACAGACGCTGGCCGACGGGATCGCCGACCTCGCCGCCGACATCGACCACGACCTGCGGGACCGTCTCCGCGCGGTGACCCGGGAAGCCGAACGGGCGATCGACGAGGGTGATCCGGGGGTCGACTGGGAACAGTTGAGCGACTGGCTGGCCGACCAGACCGCGGCGGTCGTCGGCGACAACTTCGTCTGGGCGCACGAGCGGTCGGTGTGGCTCGCCGAGAGAGTCGCCGACCACTTCGCGGCCGCCGGTCAGAACTCGCTCCCCGACATCGACGTCGCGGACCTCACCGGCGTTCTCGACTCCGTCGCCGAGCTCGCCGAACTCGACAGCGGCAGAGTCGGTGTCGCCCAGAAGCTGCTGATCGGGATGCGCGGCTCGTACGGCGGTGTGCTGATGTTCGGGCTCATCTCGACGATGGTCGGCATGGCGCTGATCAACCCGGTGTCCGTCGGCGCCGGGTTGCTGCTCGGCACCAAGGCCTACCGGGATGACAAGGAGGCCAAGGTCCTCGAGCGCCGCGCCAAGGCGAAGGTCGCCGTCCGCTCGTTCACCGACGACGTCAGTTTCCAGGTCGGCAAGGAGTCCCGCGACCGGTTGCGGGTCATCCAGCGGGTCCTCCGCGACCACTTCAGCTCGGTGGCCGAACAGACCGCCCGGTCGATCTCGGAATCCCTCAGTGCCGCACAGTCAGCCGCGTCCCTCGCCGATTCGGAGCGATCCGGACGGGTGGCCGAACTCGAGTCCCGGCTCACCGCGGTGGCCGCCCTGCGCAAGGCCGCCGATCACCTCGACCCCGACGACCCCGCCACGGAGCTCCCCCGCCGATGACCGACATCGCCCGCGTCCGAGCACTTCTCGAGGCCACCCGCACCGCCCTCGCCGACGACCCGCGTGCACAGGCCGAACTCGACGTGTGCGCACACCGGCTGTACCAGCCGGTGCGGGTCGCGCTGGCCGGCTCGCTCAAGGCGGGGAAGTCGACTCTGCTGAATGCCCTTGTCGGACAGGACATCGCCCCCACCGATGCCACCGAGTGCACGCGGGTCGTCACCTGGTACCGCAACGGCCGGTCGCCGTCGGTCACCGCCCACGTCGACGACGGCCGCGCGGTCGGCATCCCGGTCACCCGCATCGACGGCCGGCTCGGCTTCGATTTCGGGCGCCTCACCGCCGAACGCGTCGACCACCTGGACGTCGAATGGCCGGCACGGGCGCTGCAGTCGACGACCATCGTCGACACCCCGGGCACGGCGTCGCTCTCGACCGAGCTGTCCGCGTCCACGCTTCGGCTCCTCACCCCCGACGACGGCCTGTCCGGCGTCGACGCCGTCGTCTACCTCCTGCGTTCACTGACCGCCACCGACACGACGATGCTGCGTCGTATCGGGTCCGCCATCGGCGGATCGTCGGGCCCGCTCGGCGTGATCGGCGTCGTCTCCCGAGCCGACGAACTCGGCGCCGGCCGGATGGACGCGATGATCTCGGCGCATCAGATCGCCGGGCGGTTCGCCGGTGAGCTCGAACGCACCGGGCTCTGCCAGGCGGTCGTCCCGGTCGCGGGACTCCTGGCCCTCGCCGCCCGCACGATGCGGGAGGTCGAGTTCCGCGCGCTGGCACAGCTGGCGTCGACCCCGGGACCCGACCTCGAGGCGGCATTGCTGACCATGGACAGGTTCTCCCGGCCCGACATCCTGCCCGACATCCCGGCGGACCTGCGTCGTTCGCTGGCCGAACGCTTCGGCGCCTTCGGGATCCGGATGGCGGTCACGCTCATCCGCTTCGGCGCCACCTCGTCGTCAGCGCTGGCCGCCGAGCTCGTCGAGCGCAGCGGACTCTCCGAGTTGGGTGCCATCATCGACACCCAGTTCGGACAGCGCGCGGACCAGCTCAAATCCCATTCCGCTCTGGTGACGATGGATCATCTGCTGGCCGCGTCACCGTCGGCGGGAGCCCGCGACGTCCGCGCCTCGGTCCGTCGGGAACTCGCCGACGTGCACGGGTTCCGCGAATTGCGCCTGCTCAGCACCATCCGGGCCGGTGGCGTCGACCTGCCCCCCGACCAGACCGCCGAGGTCACCCGACTCATCGGCGGTTCGGGTATCGACCCCGCGGCCCGGCTCGGGCTGCCACCGACCGCCGATGTGTACACGCTGCGAGACGCCGCCATCGACTCCGCGCGTGTCTGGCGGGCACGTGCCGGCCACCCGCTCCTACCGCCGTCCTCGGCGTCGGCGTGTCAGGTAGCGGTGCGCAGCGCGGAGGGCATCGTCGCGCAACTGGGCGCGGCCGTCCAGGCCGGCGGCAACGGCGGGTTCAGCGCAGGGATGCCGTGACCGACCGGCTGTAGGAGAACCCGGTGGCGATCACCGCGACGAGTGCCGCGGCCGCCGGAATCCATTGTGCGAGAACCGGAAATCCTACATCGGCGAGAGCGGTCGCGGACGGACTCACCGTGAGGTGAAACGCCCCCGCGCCGGCCACGGCGACGACTGCCCCGACGGTGAGGATGGTCCGACCGGACCGGCGGCTGTCCCAGAGCCGGGCAGATCCGTACAGGCCCAGGACCACCACGATCCCGGCGATGACCGCGCCGACCATCAGCGAGATGTCGACAGCGCGTGCGGCGTCGGTTCCGCTGTCCGGATTGGCCCGAACCAGGTCTGCGGCCAGGGTGGCCCGAATGTCGTTGAGGGACAGCAGTGTCAGTCCGACAGTCACCACCACCAGGGCCAGCGAGATCAGCCAGCCGAGAATCACGTACCGGATGGCGGAGGCGCGTCCGACCGGCCGTTGCGGGCGCATCGGTGTGACGGCGACGCGCGGGCGGGGCGGTGGGGAGGCGTCGGCGTTCGACATTCCTCGATGGTAGTGCCCATGTGGGTTGCCACTCCCCGAACTCGACGCACCTCGTGTCTCGTCCCTATCGTTTCTCGTCCACATCGGCCGGTGTCCCCCGATCGGTGGAGGTGCGGTTCAACCCCTCCATCACCCGGTCAGCGGAAACCACACACCGCCCCCGGCGAGCACAGTCATTGGTGTCACCGAAACAACCCCACCACCACACCGGGAGCACACCATGAAGACCACCACCCGCATCGCCACCGCCACCCTCGGACTCGCCGCCGCCACCGGCATCGCCCTCGGCGCCGCCGGAGCAGCCCACGCCGGCACCCTGCCCATCACCCGCCCCGGCGAACCCACCGTCGCCATGACCATCACCAACCACACCGACAAGCCCGAATACCTCCAAGGCGCCAACGCCGACGGCGGCCAATGGGTCAACGCACCCCAACACATCCTCTACCCCGGCGCCACCGAAACCATCACCGCCACAGCCCCCTACAACAACCACCTCGACGTCAACGCCATCTACCGCATCGGACTGTTCGGCCCCACCGCCAACTACCAACTCACCAACCACCCCCACAACGTCAACACCGACATGACCACCATCTGGGGACCCCACGCCCAGAACCACTGGATCAACCCACACATCGACACCGGCTACCCCCAGGTCAACGTCGGCTTCGACCAGTGGTGAGACGCTCCGGAACGCAGAATGCGTCATACGTATCGGCTTCCGATACGTATGACGCATTCTGTGTGGGCCGGCTAGGGGCCGGCGGTGGCCCCCGTCAGCGGCGGGGACGCCGCCAGGACCTCGTTCTCCTCGTCGGTGAAAGTCCTTGCACGCGAGAGGAAACGGACCCCTTCCGGTGCTTCGAGGCTGAATCCGGCGCCACGACCCTTCACGACGTCGAGGATCAGCTGGGTATGCTTCCACAGCTCGAACTGGTCGCCGTTGATCCAGACCCTGACGGCCGGAATGGGTTCGGGGAGTTCGATCTCGCCGACCAGCACATCCCGTTGGCCCACGCGGTACTCCCCGACCGGGTAACACATCGGGGCCGAGCCGTCACAGCACCCACCGGACTGGTGGATCATGAGGCCGCCGTGCAGCTCCGACAACTTGGTCAGGAGCTGCACGGCGGAGTCTGTGGCGACCACGCGATCAGGAACACTCTGCTCGGCGGTCATCTCGCTTCACTCTCTGTCGTCGTGCGTGGACCCTTCGTGACGCTCGCAAGCTCGCTCCTCAGGGAGCGGGATGAAGCCGAAGCGCTACCCCCAGCTCCCCGGGGAGCGGGCCTGCGGGCGTCTTCTCTCCGCTCCCTGGGGTGCGAGGAGCGGGTCTGCGGGCGTCTTCTCTCCGCTCCCTGAGGTGCGAGGAGCGTTAGCGACGAGCCTCGAAGGGTCAGAAGAAACCCTTGGCACTCTGAGCGTATCCGACCAGGAGGTTCTTGGTCTGCTGGTAGTGCTCGAGCATCATCAGGTGGTTCTCGCGGCCGATACCGGACTGCTTGTAACCACCGAAGGCGGCGTGTGCCGGGTAGTCGTGATAGGTGTTCGTCCAGACGCGGCCGGCCTGGATCTCGCGGCCCGCGCGGTATGCGGTCGCACCATCGCGGCTCCAGACACCGGCGCCGAGTCCGTAGAGCGTGTCGTTGGCGATGTGCATGGCGTCGGCGAAGTCCTTGAAGGTGGTGACCGCAAGGACCGGACCGAAGATCTCTTCCTGGAAGATGCGCATCTTGTTGTTGCCCTGGAAGACAGTCGGTTTGATGTAGAAGCCGCCGGCCAGGTCGCCGTCGAGCTCGGCCGCCTCGCCGCCGATCAGCACCTCGGCGCCCTCGTCCCTGCCGATGGCGAGGTAGGAGGAGATCTTCTCGAACTGATCGTTGGAGGCCTGCGCGCCCATCATCGTGTCGGTGTCGAGGGGGTTGCCCTGCTTGATCTTTCCGACGCGGTCGACGGCCTTGGCGATGAACTCGTCGTAGATGTCCTGCTGGATCAGCGCGCGACTGGGGCAGGTGCACACCTCACCCTGGTTGAGCGCGAACATCGAGAAGCCCTCCAGCGCACGGTCGAGGAACCCGTCGTCGGCGGACATCACGTCGTTGAAGAAGATGTTGGGGCTCTTGCCACCGAGTTCGAGGGTGACCGGGATCAGGTTCTCCGACGCGTACTGCATGATGAGCCGGCCGGTCGTGGTCTCACCGGTGAACGCGATCTTGCGGATGCGGTTGCTCGACGCGAGCGGCTTGCCCGCCTCGACACCGAATCCGTTGACCACGTTCAGGACTCCGGCGGGGAGCAGGTCGCTGATCAGGCTGACCAGGTACAGGATCGACGCGGGTGTCTGCTCGGCGGGCTTGAGCACGACCGCGTTGCCCGCGGCGAGGGCGGGGGCAAGTTTCCACACGGCCATCAGGATCGGGAAGTTCCAGGGGATGATCTGGCCGACGACGCCGAGCGGCTCGTGGAAGTGGTAGGCGACGGTGTCCTCGTCGACCTCGGAGATCGAGCCCTCCTGGGCGCGCAGCGCGCCGGCGAAGTAGCGGAAGTGGTCGACGGCCAGCGGGAGGTCGGCGGCGAGGGTCTCGCGGACGGCCTTGCCGTTGTCCCAGGTCTCGGCGACAGCCAGCTTCTCGAGGTTCTCCTCCATGCGGTCGGCGATGCGGAGCAGGGCCAGCGAGCGCTCGGCGACGGGGGTCTTGCCCCACCCGGGTGCGGCCTTGTGCGCGGCGTCGAGCGCGAGGTCGATGTCCTCGGCCGTCGAACGCGCGACCTCGCAGAACACCTTGCCGTCGACCGGCGACGGGTTCTCGAAGTACTGCCCCTTCACCGGCGGGGTCCACTGTCCGCCGATCCAGTTGTCGTAACGAGACTCGTAGCTCATCACCGATCCGTCGGCACCCGGCTTTGCGAAGACGGTCATGGTTGCTCCTTGCGTGTGGGCCTCAGCGTGAGGACGCTCTGCGGATGTCACACAGGACACCGAGGGCGTCCGTTGTGATCTGTTCCACACCTTAGGAGCGCGGTGGTTGCACGAGCGTTGCAACGTTGATTCCCCTGCCAGGCCGCCAGGGGCTCGCCGACGGAACCGTGCACCCCGCCCGGCGATCGGGCTCGGCCGGCGGGTTGCAGCCTTCAGGCCCCGTACCGCTTGTCGAGGAGCCGGATGCGTCCACCCACGACGGCGCGGTCGGGATCGCCGACGGGCAGGCGGTGTTCGAGGCGACGCCACGCCGCCAGGTCGTCGCGTCCGTGCGTCGACGAGGTCCACCGGCGCAGTGCTGCGACGTCGCCGGTCGCGAAGAGACGCGACCGCAGGTCCTCTCGCAGTTCCTCGAAGATCTCGACGATCCCCGGTGCACTCGATTCGGCGAGCAGCCCGCCGCGGCCGAGGTCGTCGACGACCGACACGAGGTCCGACCCCGACGCGATACGCGACCGGAGGTCATCGACGTCGGACGTGATGTCGAGGGTGAGCCGGTAGGGCCGGCTGGCGACGACGTCGGCGCCGAGATCGCGGCGGAGCCGGGAGATCTCGGCCCGCACGGTCACCGGGTCGACTCCGTCCTCGGCCAGCTTCAGTGCAAATTGCTCGGTGTTCAGTCCCTCGGGAAAGGCTTGCAGCAGAACGAGTATCTCCGCATGCCGACGCGACAAGGTGCGGGCGCCCGATCCGTCGGCGGTGCGGTGCCAGCGTCCCGAACCGTCGCCGAGAACGGTGAGATGCGCTGCGGCCCGGGACCCGAGAGCCGGTTCGAAAGTGGACGGGTCGGCGAGGTCGACGGCGCCTGCCCGCAGTTCACGCTCGACGGCCGCGACCACCGACCGGACGGCTGCCAGCGCGAACGGCGCCGCGACCTCACGCCCGCCGGTCACGTCGACGACACCGATCACGTGCCCGGTCAGCGGATCGTGCACGGGGGCTGCCGCGCAACTCCACTCCTGCACCGGTCCGGCGAAGTGTTCGGGTCCGACGACCTGCACGCCCCGATCGACGGCCAGCGCGAGGCCGGGGGCGTTGGTGCCGACCACCTCCTCGCTCCACACCGAGCCCTCGACGAAGTTGATGTGCCCGGCACGGTCACGGGCGGCGGTGTCGCCCTCGATCCACAGCAGCCGTCCGGCCTGGTCGGTCAGCGCGACGACGACCCCGGTGTCGGCGATCGCGTCGACCATCAGCGATTGCACCAGCGGCCGGACCGCGGTGATGGGGTGGGCGGCTCGATAGGCAGCGAACTCGTCGGGTGACATCGCGGACGCACGATCGCCGTCCGGCGCTGCCTCGCTCGGGTCGACGCCCCTGGTCAGCGACCTCGCCCACGACTCGCGGACGATCGAACGGACCGCATCCGCCGGTGGGTTGACACCGGAGAGGAAGTCCTCGTACGCCCGGCGGATGCGCGTGGCCACCGTAGCCGCGTCAGTCATGCACCCTCCGTCGATTGCCCGATATGTCGTCGATTCTGCCTGCACCGATGTGATCTCGGCAACATTCGACCAGCTTGTCGCCGTCGATCGGTGCACGACCCTACGGTCAGCTTCCGGGCCCGGCCTGGGAGAACCGGGCCGAGAACGTCCGCGGGGTCATGCCGGTGACGGTCTTGAAGTCACGCACGAAGTGCGCCTCGTCGGCGTAGGACAGATCCGCCGCGAGCGAGGCGAGGGTTCCCGACCGTTCGCGCAGTCGCTCGGCCGCCTCGTGCAGACGACGACGCTGGATCAGCCATTTGGGGGTCAGGCCGAGGCGCCGCCGCGTCAGCCGCTGCAGGCTGCGTTCGGTGAGGTGGAAACGCTCGCAGATCTGCGCGACCGCCGTGACGGTCGAGTCGGTCTCGACGTACTCCACGATCGCGTTGATCAGCCGGCCGTCGTCGTCGAGCGGGAGATAGGACCGCAGCCAGTCCTCGACCCGGTCGGTCGCGGCGCGCTGGGTCTCCTCGAGCCCGGGATCGACGGCCATCGCCGACCGCACCGACCGCTCGAGATCGCTGCCGCGCCGGCCGAAGACCTCGGACAGTTCCGCGTGCCGATCCGTCCACTCGCCGACGTCGCCGGTCAACAACCCCCCGGCACCCGGCGTCAGCATGACACCGACCGCCCAGCCGCCACCCGTCAGCACCGTCTCCGACAAGCCGGTCACCACGCCGTAGAAGCGGGCGTAGGTGTTGCTCACGACGATGAGGCACACGGGGTACTGCAGCACGCGCTGCGGCGCCTCCGCCCCGGGCGGCACCCACCACACCGGAACCCAGAAACGACGCACCAGGTCGGCGAGATCGGGGCTCGGCGTCCACCGTCCGATGCGATAACTCGCGTCCGATGGGTCGACGAGGTGTGCGCGCTCGACGTCGTCGAGCCGCGCCCGCCCCGGATTGTCGGGTTTCATCAATCACCGTCCCGTGGTCTCGCGGTTGACTCTCATCATGACCGCAATCAACGACACCTCACCATTGCTCGACCACTACGCCCGCCTCGCCGACGGATTCGCCGCCGTCCTCGACGCCGCACCCGCGGACACCTGGACCGAGAACTCCCCGTGCGAGGGATGGACCGGCCGCGACGTCGTCAGCCACGTCATCGACACCCAGCGCGAGTTCTTCGGGCGCCACGACGTCGATCTCGGGCCCGCACCCTCGCTCGACGACCCCGCCGCAGCCTGGCACACCCATCGCGACACCGTCGCGGGTCTGCTCGCCGACCCGGCCGTCGGCGACCGCGCCTTCGACGGCCACTTCGGACCGACCACCATCGGCGAGACCCTCATCCGCTTCTACGGTTTCGACATGATTGCCCATCGCTGGGACATCGCCCGTGCCGCCGGGACAGAGCATCGTTTCACCGACGACGAACTGTCCGAGATGGAGACGGCCGTCGAGGGTTTCGGTGACGCGCTCTATTCCGAAGGAGTGTGTCGCAAGGTCGAGATCCCCGCCGACGCCGACCGTCAGACCACCCTCCTCGCGCGCCTGGGTCGCGTCGCGACCTGACAACCGGCTCTCCCGATCCGAAAGGAGCGCGTAACCCTTGCTCCCTAATCCGAAAGGACCACAGACCCGCTGGCCCGCCCTGCTCCCTGAGGAGCGCCCGGAGCTTGCGGAGGGCGCGTCACGAAGGGTCATCGCAACCCAACTCACCAAGACCCTTCGTGACGCTCGCAAGCTCGCTCCTCAGCCTGGATCTTTCACGTGAGGTTGGGTGGGTTTGGTTGTGGTGTGGGCGTGCGGGGGTTCCGGCGTGTGGCCGGTTCTTCGGGTCCTGGGTTTGTCGGGTGTGGGGCTGCAGAGACTGAGTGCGTGGTCGTTGGGGTGCTCAGGTGGTGTGTAGTGCGGTCCAGCCGGTGGTGATGGTCTCCAGGTGGGGCCAGTTGGTCGGTAGTCGCAGGAGTTGGCGTCGTCCGGAGTGGATGATGCGCCCGGCCACGGCGAGGATGCGTAGGCGTAGTTGTTTGGGTTCCCATCGGCGGATTGTGGCGTGAGGGTCCCAGCATAGGGTTTGGGTCCATACCAGTAGTTCTGTTGCCAGACAGACTATTTCCAGCCAGATCTGGTTTTTGGTGAACGCCTGGAACGGCAGGTTGGCCAGTCCGGTGTCTTTGAGGTTGCGGATGCGGTCCTCGGCGCGGGCGCGTTGGCGGTGGCGTAGTTCGAGCGTGGGTAGCGTCCAGCCGGTGCCGCGGGTGTTGGTGGCGAACACGGTGTAGCGGCGGCCATCGATATCGGTCAGCCGTAGTTGGGCCCCGGAGTGGGGGTACTCGCGGCGGACGATGACGCGCATCCCTGCCGGCCATGAGGGGGCATCAGCGTTGGCCAGGGCGGGAATCGTGCTGGTCAGCTCGGCGACGTGGGCGTCGAGTCGGGGTTCACCGTGGGTGTCGATGGCTGGTTGCCAGGCCTGTTCGGGTAGGTGAGCGAGTGCGGTTTTGATGGTGTCGGAGACGATGTAGCCGATCGAGTACTGCAACCCGGCGTCGGTGATGTGGGCCAGGAACTCTTTGGAACATCCCGCGGCGTCGGTGCGGACGAGTACCTGGCCGCGTTCACCGGCCGGTAGCTGGTCCAACGCGGCGCTCAGGGTGGTGATGTGCAGGTCAGCGCCTTGGGGTGAGGCGCCGCCGCGGCGGAGGTCGCAGATGAGTGGTTCACCGGTGCCGTACTGGCCGTGATCGAGCAGTGCGCACATCGGGGCGTGGCCGTACTGGCGTTTGTAGTTGATTTCGGCGTGTTCTTTGTCTGAGTGCGCGGTCACGGTGGTGGCGTCGAGATCGATGATGACCTGCCCGCCGTGGAAGCTGCCCGGTCGTCCTTCCAGCGGCCGTCGCCGCGCCCACACGCGTTCTCGGCAGTGAGCGCGGGCCTGGCGGATGGCGGCCACGGCTGCGGTGCAGTCCTCGGCGAGTGCGTTGATCAGGCGAGAGACTGTCGGATCTGAGGCGACGGTGCCGAACAGGGCGGGTTGGGCGCGCACGATCGCCAGATCAGACACACAGTCACCGCCCACGGCGACCGCGGTCGCGAGGTCGAGCAGCACTTTGGCGGGGTGGTGCACGGTGCGCGAGGTCGCCCACGGCATCAACGCCGCGCTCAGGGCGGTATCGAGACCGGCGATCTGCATGGTCTTGCGTAACAGGACCGCGCCGCTGGTGCTGGTCAGTGACTCACTGCGGTCGGTATCGACAACCAGATGTGGGTAGCGGTTATGCTTCACTTGCGAAGTGCCTCTCTGCGCCAGGATCATTGTCTTGTGGTGATTCAATAATCCACTGGCAGACAGGCACTTTCGCGTATTCACACGCCGACAACCCCACAAACCCATGAAAGATCCAGGCTCAGGGAGCAGGGGGTGAGCCGCTTCGCTCGCTCCTCAGGGAGCAGGGGGTGAGCCGCTTCGCTCGCTCCTCAGGGAGCGGAGTGACGCTCGCAAGATCGCACCTCAGGGAGCAAGCGGGGCAGCGGAACTCAGGGAATCCAGCCGTTGTGCCGCGGGTAGCGTGCGCGCAGGTGGCCGTAGACGTAGGTGCTGACGAGGAGCGCGGCACCGGTCGCGATCGACGGCCAGAGGAACTCGTTGTCGAGCGACCCACGGACCGCCGCGACGGCCCAGCCGATCACGAGCAGCACGAGCGCGATGGTCGCCAGGATGCGGATGACGAGCACGACGGTGGCCAGCACCGCCCACAACGCCTCGCGCGCACGCCCCGCCCGTCCACCCACCAGGTCATCGTAGTGTCGCGCCGACCCGCAGGCAGTGCTCCTGCGTCTCGCATTTGTGCCCATCGACCCGCACCGCATGGACAATGGAGGAATGAAGACCATCCTCAATGTCATCTGGCTCGTGCTGTGCGGACTGTGGATGGCGATCGGCTACGTCGTCGCGGGCATCATCTGCTGCATCCTGATCATCACCATCCCGTTCGGCATCGCGTCGTTCCGGATGGCGAGCTACGCGCTCTGGCCCTTCGGCCGAACCGTCGTCCGCAAGCCGACCGCGGGCGTGGCGTCGACGATCGGCAACATCATCTGGATCATCGTGGCCGGCCTGTGGCTCGCGATCGGTCACATCACGACCGGCCTGGCCATGTGCCTGACCATCATCGGCATCCCGCTCGGCATCGCGAGTTTCAAGATGGTGCCGGTGTCGCTGCTGCCGCTGGGCGCCGAGATCGTCCCGACCGATCAGCAGATGCCAGGTGGTACGCCGGTGCGGATGTGACCGACCGAACGCCGCGCTGACCTCCCCGGACCCATCCGACGCGCCGTCGGATCCGAACAGCGGGCATGACACTCACGACCGGCCCCGACGAGGGGCCGAGATCCATCGCCGTGATCGGCAGTGGAGTTGCGGGCCTGACCGCCGCCCACGTCCTGTCCACGCAGGCGACGGTGACCCTGTTCGAGGCGGATTCGCGACTCGGTGGTCATGCGCACACGCATCTGCTCGACCTGCCGTCCGGTCCGCTGGCCGTCGACTCGGGCTTCATCGTCCACAACGACCGCACCTATCCGACGCTGATCCGGTTGTTCGACGAGCTGGGTGTGGCCACCCTCGACACCGACATGTCGATGTCGGTGTCGTCGACGGTCACCGGCCTCGAGTACGCGGGCGCGCTCGGGGCGTCGGGACTGTTCCCGACTCCGCGCAATCTCACCCGCGGGCGCTACCTGGTGATGCTCGGCGAGGTCGTGCGGTTCCACCGCGCGGCACGTCGCGTGCTCGACGACCCGGGAGCCGACGTGCCTCTCGCGCACTTCGTCGAGCGCGAGGGCTTCTCCGAGTACTTCCGCGACAACTTCCTGCTGCCACTGGTGGCCGCGGTGTGGTCGTGCGATGAGCAGACCGCGGCGGACTATCCCGCGCGCTACCTGTTCGCGTTCCTCGAGCATCACGGCATGCTCACCGTTTTCGGTTCGCCCACCTGGCGAACGGTGGCCGGGGGGTCGATCCGCTACGTCGAGGCGGTCGCCGACGGAATCGTCGCACGTGGTGGGCGGATTCGTCGTGGTTCGCCCGTCCGGCATCTTGCGGCCACCGATGCGGGCGTCGAGGTCGGCGTCGGCGAGCTTCCGGTCGAGATGTTCGACGCCGCGGTCGTCGCCACCCATCCGCACCAGGCGTTGTCGATGCTGGCCGCTCCGACGCCCCAGCAGCGCGAAGTCCTGAGCGCGATCCAGTACCTGCCGAAACCTGCTGTGCTGCACTCGGACACCTCGCTGATGCCACGGGCCCGTCGGGCATGGGCGTCGTGGAACTACCAGATCCGCGACGACTCGTCGGCGTCCGAGGTCGCGGTCACCTACGACCTGACCCGGCTGATGCGTCTACCGGACACCGCGCCGCGGATGCTCGTCACCCTTGGTCGGACCGACCTCGTGGACCCGTCGACGGTGCACGCCGAGATGCAGTACGAGCACCCGATCTACACCACCGAATCCGTTGCCGCGCAGTCCCGCTTGGCCGACATCGGGACCGATCGGCTGGCTTTCGCCGGCGCCTACCACGGGTGGGGCTTCCACGAGGACGGCGCGGCGTCGGGCGCCCGTGCGGCCGCGCGGCTCGGGGTGAGCTGGGAGCAGACCACCCCGCCGGTGCCGGCATGAGCACCGCGCCGACGGAAAGACCCCTTTCCACGACATCGACCGCGCCGGTCCTGCCGGCACTCGTCGACGCCGAGATCGGGCACTCGCGGATCACGCCGCTGCGACACGCGTTCACCTACCGGACCACGTCGTGGCTCATCGACCTCGATGCCCTCCCCACGCTGCCGCGCGCGCTGCGTCCGTTCGCCCGCTTCCGCCCCGACGACCACTTTCCCGAGCCCGCCACTCCCGGTGCGACACTTCGGGATCGGCTGGACGCGCACCTGCGTGGGGCGGGCGTCGAGCCACCGGCCGGACGGGTGACCGCGTTGCTGTCACCGCGAGTGGCCGGTTATGTGTTCAATCCGCTGAGCGTCTTCTGGTGCCACGACGCCGACGGCCGGCTCGTCTACGTCGTCGCCGAGGTCCACAACACCTATGGGCAGCGGCACTGCTACGTCGTGCACACCGACGCCGCCGGCCGGGCCGACGTGGACAAGGAGTTCTACGTCTCGCCGTTCAACCCGGTGGACGGCCGGTACCGCCTCTGGCTGCCCGAGCCGGCCGGGCGGCGCGTCGCGCTGTCGGTCACCCTCGAACGTCCCGGCCACCGCCCGTTCGTCGCGTCCCTGTCGGGTACGACGACCCCCGCGACACCCCGGGCCGTCCTGTCCGCGCAGCTGCGAACGCCCTTGGCACCCATCGTCGTCGCCGCGCGGATCCGCCGTCACGGAATCGCCCTCTGGGCGCGCCGTCTGCCCCTTGTCCCCCGACCCGACCACCCCGTTTCCACCACCATCGCACTTGAGGAGAAGGTTCGATGAGCATCCCCATCCGCCACCCCGGCCTACCCGACCACGCGTCCGTCGACAGCACGCGCTGGCCCGACGTCGCCGCCCCGCCCGTGGGACGAACGGTGTCCACGCGCGCCCGGGCCGCCGAGCATCTGTTCCGCCGGGCCACCGACCGTCTCGACATCCGGATCGAATATCCGGATGGCACTCTCGGAGGACTCCGTCACTCCGTCGTGCAGCCGCGGATGATCGTCCGCCGCCCCGACGCACTCTGGCGCCGGATCGGGTCCGGGGGACTCATCGGATTCGGCGAGGCGTTCATGGCCGGCGACTGGACCACCGACGACCTCGTCGGCGTCCTGACCGCCTTCGCCGAACGCCCCGGCGATCTCGTCCCGCGGCCGCTGCAGTGGTTGCGGGCCGCCACGCTCCCGAAACATCCACTGTCCGAGCACAACACGGCTGCGAACACGCGCCGCAACATCGCCCGGCACTACGACCTGTCGAACGATCTGTTCGCGTCCTTCCTCGACGACACGATGAGCTACTCGAGCGCTCTGTTCGACCAGCCGCTGCGGGGTTCGGACCGGCCCGCATGGTCCGACCTCGCCACCGCACAGCATCGGAAGATCGACCGGCTCCTCGACCTCGCCGGAGTCGGGCCCGGCACCCGGCTGCTCGAGATCGGCACCGGATGGGGAGAACTGTGCCTGCGCGCCGCGGCGCGCGGCGCCACCGTCCGATCGGTGACCCTGTCCTCCGAGCAACGCGACCTCGCACGAACGAGGGTCGAGGCAGCCGGCCACGCCGACCGCGTGCAGATCGACCTGCTCGACTATCGCCAGGTCGACGGTACCTACGACGCGGTGGTGTCGGTCGAGATGATCGAGGCCGTCGGCCAGAGGTACTGGCCGGCCTATTTCCAGACCATCGATCGGGTCCTCGCACCGGGAGGACGCGTCGCCATCCAGGCGATCACGATGCCCCACGACCGGCTCATGGCCTCTCGCAACACCTACACCTGGGTGCACAAGTACATCTTCCCGGGCGGACAACTGACGTCGATTCCCGGTCTGCGAGCGGTCGCCGCCCGCTCCACCTCCCTACGCCTCACCGAGACCGGTGCCATGGGCCGGCACTACGCGGAGACGCTCCGACTGTGGCGCGAACGCTTCCGCGGCAACGCCGACGAGGTGCTGCGCCTCGGCTTCGACCAGACCTTCCTGCGGATGTGGCAGTTCTATCTCGCGTACTCCGAGGCGGGCTTCCGGTCCGGGTACCTCGACGTCCACCAGCTCCTCTTCACCCGCGAAGTCGCCGGCACTGGTGACGGTCCGACGGGCCGGTCACCGCGATGACCGGAGGGTCCGGCTTCCTCACGATCACGGTGGCGAGCCTGGTGTTCCTCGCGGTACTGCAGGCCGCCACCTTCGCCGTCGGTCACCGCATCGGCCGCTACAACGTCGTCGATGTCGCCTGGGGGCTCGGATTCGTCGGCGTGGCCTGGCTGGGTCTGCTGCTCGGCGGCGGTGACCCGCTGCGCAACTGGCTGCTCGCCGTCCTCGTCACGGTGTGGGGCGTGCGGTTGTCGTGGCACATGCACGCCAAGTCCGCGGGCAAGGGCGAGGATCCGCGATACGTGGACCTGCTGGAACGATCCGGTGGTACCGGCCTCGGTACCGTCGCGCGCAAGATCTTCGGAGTCCAGGGGGCGTCGCAATGGTTCGTCTCGCTACCGCTGCAGGTGTCGGCGGTGACCGAGTCCGCCGGCCTCCTGCCGGTGATGATCCTGGGCACGCTGGTGTGGGTGCTCGGCGTGTCCTTCGAGGCGGTCGGCGACGCGCAGTTGCGCGCGTTCAAGGCCGACCCGTCGAACCGGGGCACGATCATGGACCGGGGTCTGTGGGCGTGGACGCGGCACCCCAACTACTTCGGCGACTCGTGCGTCTGGTGGGGGCTCTGGCTCATCGTCGCGAGCGCGTGGCCGGGCGTGCTCACGGTGCTGTCGCCGCTCGCGATGACCTATTTCCTGGTCTACGCCACCGGTGCCCGCCTGCTCGAGAAGTCGATGAGCCGACGGCCCGGATACCGCGAGTACCAGGAGCGCACGTCATACTTCTTGCCGCGGCCCCCTCGTCCCCGGACGCGCGCGGGCACGTGACACCCGCCCACCGGCGGGCGAGCCCGGTGGACCACCCATTCAGGTCGACGACGACGGCAGGAGGTACGTGATGACCGACCATCTCGATCCCGACGCTGCCGAGTTGTTGGAGATGGCCCCGCTCGTCGCGCTCGATGCACTGTCCGACGACGAACTGCGAGACGTCCAGACTCGGGTCGCGGCGGCGCCGCAGGATCTCCGCACCCTGTTCGACAAGCAGGTCCGCGCGACGCGCGAGGCGATGGCCGCGATCAGCAAGACCACCGCGACCCCGCCCCCGCCGACACTGCGCGACCGCATCCTCTCCGCCGCGCGTGCCGATGCCGGTCTCGATGGGCCGGACACCACGGAACCGCACGCCGACCCGTCCGCCGGCGCGGGGACCCCCGAGACGTCCGACCAGCCGCCCACACCCGGGCCCGCTGCCCGGGAATCTGCTGTCCCACAGCAGGATTCCACGTCGATCGCCGCCGAGTCCGAACAGGATGACCGACGACCACGACGCCGCTGGACGTATCTCGCCGCCGCGGCGGTACTCGCCGTCGCCATCGGCGCCGCCGGGTGGGTCATCGGACAGTCGAGTTCGCCGGAACCGGAGGTGCGGCCGCTGGCCTCACCCGCCGAGCAGGTCTTCTCCGCGGAAGACCTACGGTCGACGGGAGGTCCGGTCGCGACCGGGAAGGTCACCGTCTATCTCGCGAAGTCGGCGGACACCGGTGTGCTGGTGATGGATTCGGTCCCGCCGCCCCAGCCGGGGACCGTCTATCAGATGTGGCTCATCGGGCCGGACGGTCCGCGCTCGGCGGGCACGATGACCGACAAGGACGTCGAACCGGTCACCACCGCCGTCCTGTCCGGGATCAACTCCGCCTCGACCCTCGCGTTCACCGTGGAACCGCCCGGTGGTTCGGACCGACCCACCACCACCCCGGTCGCACAGTTGTCGCTGATCTGACCCCGGACCTCCGCCGAAATCCACCCCGTGGACGCGAGCCGGCGACATAACGTCGGCTGTCCGTTTCCCACGGGTGGTTTCCAGCCGGTCAGGCCGGTCACTTCAGCAGCGCGCGGATCGCCTCGATGCTGTCGGCTTGCCCGGGCGTCTTGTCCGGCCGGTAGCGCACCACGCGGGCGAAGCGCAGCGCGACGCCTCCGGGATACCGCGAACTGCGCTGAGCACCGTCGAGTTCGATCTCCACCACGATCTCGGGACGCAGGTACACGGTGTACGAGTCCCGGTGCGTCTCGTGCTTCGGGAACTCCTCGGTCTGCCAGCGAAGCAGCTCGTCGGTCAGACCCTTGAACGTCTTCCCGACCATCACGAGTTCACCCGTCTCGGGATCACGGGCGCCGAGGTGCAGGTTCGACAGCCATCCCGACCGCCGCCCCGAGCCCCACTCGGCGCCGAGCACCACCAGATCGAACGTGTGCGTCGGTTTGACCTTCTGCCACGCCTTTCCGCGGCGGCCGGCCACATACAGGCCGTCGAGCGATTTCACCATCACGCCCTCGTGACCGTCGGCCATCGCGGCGTCGAAGTGTCGGCGCGCCTCCTCGAGGTCCGGCCGCGTCACCGCGGGGATCCGCAGGTGCGGGGCGATCGAGTCGATCGCCGCGAGCCGCTCGGAGAGGGGGCGGTCGATGAGGTCGGTACCGTCGAGGTGCAGGCAGTCGAAGAAGAACGGCTTGAGCAGACGTTCGGGTTCGCCGGCGGCGGTCGGACCGGAACCGAAGCGGCTCATCGTGTCCTGGAAGGACCTCGGACGACCGTCGTCGGACAGCATCAGCGTCTCCCCGTCGAGGATCACCGAGTCGCACGGCAGGGCGGCTATCACCGAGACGAGGTCGGGCACGTTGGCCGTCACATCGCGCAGCGTGCGGGTGAACACCGAGATCTCGGTTCCCTTGCGGTGCACCTGGATGCGCGCTCCGTCGAGTTTGTAGTCGACGACGAGGTCGGGTCCGAGAAGAGCCAGCGCGGAGTCGAGGTCCTCGGCGGGTGTCGCGAGCATGGGTTCGACGGCGCGCCCGACCTGCAGGCCGACCCCGGCCAGCGCGTCGGCGCCGAACCGGGCCAGCGCCGCGGTCTCCGGCAGCGAACCGGTCAGCATGTTCGCCCGGCGCACCAGCGTCAGATCCTGCCCAGTGACCTTCGCGATCGCGTCGGTCATGACACCCGCGAGAGCCCCCTGCCTCAACTCGCCGGTGAGCAGTGCGACCAAGAATTTCTGTTCGGCTTCGGTCGACGCCGCGAACAAGGACGCGATGATCTCGCCTCGGCGTTTCGTCGAACCGGGGCCCGACGCCGACGCGAGTTCACCGAGCGCCGCGTCGACCGCAGCGACCTCCAGCGTCGGCGAATCGGCCGGTGGCGCCATCAGTTTCGACAGCGACCGCCAACCTACGCCGAGCCTGCCCTGCGGTATCTCGCCCGACAGCCAGGCGACGACGATCGGGAGTTCCACATCTGTCGCCGCGGTCAGCGCATCGGCCAGCACCGCCGTCTTACGGGTTCGCGACCGATCGCGAGCGACGTCGGCGGAGGTCTCGACGACATCGATCAGTCTCACGCCGCCTCACCACCTGTCGGACGAGCATTCACCCATTCGACGGTACGCCGGGCGTCCGACAATCCGGCTCGGTGCGTGACGAGTCGTACCGATCACCTCGCGAGCACTTCGGGCGTACTCGATCACCGGGTCGTCGCATCTGGTGACCAGTCACCAAACCGGCCCGAGTATCGCGGAGCGAACTCGAGGTCGCACACAACGTGCGTTCGCACGCGACACCGCGCTCGTCTGGACCAGGGAGCGCGCGGTTCGTCAGATCAGGACGCGCACGTGCTGATCAGGTCGGAGACGTTGTGTTCGCCGCACAGCGGTACCGACATCTCCGGAGAGGTCCCGCTCGGGGTCACACGGCCCCAATGGGTGGCACTGCGGCGGCAGTCAGCGATATAGCAGGCGGGAGCGAGGGAGTCGTACACGCGCAACACAACGGGTTTCGACGCGCTCCCATTCCCGACACCAGCCCGCGAAGACCAGGCCTGTTGGGCGAATAACTGCGAGTACCGTTCTTGCCGGCGAGATCTCGGACCCGAATTCACCCTCTGGAGTTCGCCCAGATGTTGATGGCCGGAAGCGACCACAGGTAGCTCTGGACCGCGCGCTGGAAAACCAGCTCCGTGCGCAGGGTCTCGATCGACAGTGCGTGCCCCGTCCCGCGACACGTATCTAGGGATCGTTCGGGTCTGGCGGTGTCGCTGGACCGGGTCGCCCCCGCGCCTGAGCGGTCAGCGCCTCGGCAACGGTCGGAAAGACCTGCAGCGCACTGTCCGGCGCGGCAGTGCCGATGACGTCCCGGAACTGTCCGACCTCACGGGCAATCGCGAATTGAATACCTCTGCCGGACAGCGCGTCATGGAGTTCGACGAGCATGGACACGGCACTGACGTCGATGAAGGGTGACGTCTCGGCGTCCAGGACGATGGCGCGGGCGTCTCCGGTGGCGAGGTCGGAGATCCGATCGCGCACGGTGTCGGCGTTGGCGAAGAACAATCCCGCTTCGACGCGGATGACCGTCACGCCCTCGACGTGCCGGGGGTCCGCCTCGTCGGTGGTCTCCACCCAGCGGGTTCCGTCCTTGACCACGGTCGCCACGTGCGGCCGCGAGACCCGGTAGAGGAGCAGCAGCATGGACGCGGCGATGCCGATGATCAGGCCGGGCAAGGTGTCGAAGACCAGAACACCGAACAACGCGACGAGGGCGGCGATGAAGTCGGCGCGAGCGGCGCGGCCGTAGATCGTGCCCAATCGGCCCGTCCACACCCGGTACAGGCGCCGCAACGCAGCGAGGTCGACGAGCTCGACCACCGCCGCGATGACCACCGCGGCCAAGGTCGCCTCGGGGAGTTTCTCGAACAGACCGGTCAGGAACATCAGCGTCAGGACGGTCAGTACGGCGACGACGAGCCCGCTCGCTTGTGTCTTCGCGCCGGCACCCCCGTTGACAGCTGTCTTCGACAAGCTGCCGTTGACGACCATCCCCGAGCACAAACCGGAGCCGACGTTCGCGGCCCCGAGACCGATGAGCTCACGGTTGGCATCGACGGTGTATCCGGCTCTGGCGGCGTATGTCTTGGCTGCGCCGAGGCCTTCGGCGAAACCGATCAGCACGATCCCGGCCGCGGGTCCCACCAGTTCGAGGTACTGGTCCATCGACATCCCGGACGGCAGACCCAGCTCGGGCAGGCCGGGATCGATCTGACCGACGATGTCGACACCGGAGTCATCGAGACCCAACAGCCACACGGCCCCGATACCGCCCAAGACCGCCACCAGTGATCCGGGAACCAGCGGTAGCCACCGCCGGATCGTCAACACCAGGACCAGGCTGGTCACGCCGATGATCGTGGTGCGCCAATTCCATTCCGACAGATGGGTGAGGAAGGAACCGGCCTGTTCGAAGAAGTTTCCCGCGCCCTTCGGGACGCCGAACAGCTTCGGGACCTGACCGATGATGATGGTCAGCGCGAGCCCGACGATGAATCCCTTGAGGACCGGCTCGGAGATGAACGAGGCGATGAACCCCATCCGCAGGACGCCGGCGAGAAGTGCGACCAGCCCGGCGGTGATCGACAGTGCGACCGTGGTGGCGAGAAAGAGTTGCGGATCGTCTCCGGCGATCGGGCCCACGGTCGCCGCGGACAACGCAGCGGTCGCCGACATCGGCCCGACCACCAGATGACGTGAGCTGCCGGCGGCGGCGTAGAGCACCAGCGCCGGGACAGCGGCATACAGACCCACCACCGCCGGAACACCGGCAATGGTCGCGTACGCGAGGGCCTCGGGTACCAGGACCGCCCACACCGTCAGCCCGGCAACCACGTCGGGGCGCAGGTAGGCCATCCGATAATTGCGCAGGGAACTGAACACTGCTCCCGTCGGACGCCGCGCTGTCATCGTCCGGGGTCAGTCCGCGACGACGGCGCCGACCTCCGAGCCGAACCACTCACAGACCAACCTCCGCCACCGATCGTGCCCGGATCATCCAGCTGCCCCGGATGCGCACGGCATCCACGGTCAGTGTGCCGCAACGCGGCGCATCCGACAGCGATACGCCTTCCAAGGCCGCCGCGGGCGCGGCTCAGACCTCCGTGAGGTCGACGGTCTTGGTCTCCTTGACGCTGAGCAACGCGATCATGGTGGCGCAGGCGGCGATGGCGAGGTAGACACCCACCCAGCCGACGCCGTAGTCCGCGACGATCCACGTGGCGATGAACGGGGCCACGGCGGCGCCGAGGATCGATGCGACGTTGTAGGCGATCCCCGAACCGGTATAGCGCACGTTCGTCGGGAACAGCTCGGGCAGGATGGCGCTCATCGGCCCGAAGGTGAGACCCATCAACGTCATTCCGAGGATCAGGAAGAACAGCATCATGCCGTCGGTCATCGACGACGGGTCGAGCAGCCACTGGAAGCACAGGCCGAACACGATGATCGCCGCAGTGATCACGATGAGGAAGGCGCGACGGCCGTACCGGTCGGCGAGACGCCCCGAGATCGGCACGCAGGCGGCGAAGAAGAGGACCGCGACGAGCTGCAGCTGGAGGAAGTCGACGTAGCTGATCGAGAGCTTCACGCCTGACTCATCGGTCACCTTGCCAGTGCCGTAGGAGATCACCCAGGTGGTCACGATG
Organism: Gordonia sp. G4; assembly: GCF_057770005.1. Taxonomy (NCBI): domain Bacteria; kingdom Bacillati; phylum Actinomycetota; class Actinomycetes; order Mycobacteriales; family Gordoniaceae; genus Gordonia; species Gordonia sp. G4. The sequence goes on along the minus strand of NZ_CM173442.1, from coordinate 1,698,126 downwards.
TAGAACAGCGTGTAGGTCGCGACCATGATGAACGTGCCGGCGATGAGCGGGCGCCAGCTGGTCTTCACGACCTCGGCCAGCGGAGCCTTGACCTTCTTGCCGTCGGCGACAGCCTTTGCGAAGACCGGCGTCTCGGTGAGCTTCAGTCGGACGTACAGCCCGACCGCCACCATGATGGCGCTGGCCAGGAACGGGATTCGCCAGCCCCAGGTCATGAAGGCGTGATTCGACGCGGCGGTCTTGGCGTCGAAGTCGAGTGCGAGTATCAACAGCAGGAAGATGCCATTGGCGAAGAAGAAGCCGATCGGTGCGCCGAGCTGCGGCCACATGGCCGCCCACGCACGTTTACCCTTCTCCGCGGTCTCTGTCGCGAGAAGCGCTGCGCCAGACCATTCTCCGCCGAGGCCGAGACCCTGGCAGAAGCGCATGAGCGCCAGCAGCGCGGGCGCGAGGTAGCCAACGGAGTCGTAGGTGGGCAGAAGTCCGATCACGAAGGTCGCGATTCCCATCGTGAGCAGCGAGCCGACGAGCGTCGCCTTGCGCCCGACCCGATCTCCGAAGTGGCCGAACAGGATCGAGCCGATGGGCCGCGCCACGAACGCGAGACCGAAGGTCGCGAACGACGACAGCAGCGCCGCGGTGTCGTCGCCCTTGGGGAAGAACAGGACTGGAAAGACCAGGACCGCGGCCGTCGCATAGATGTAGAAGTCGAAGAACTCGATGCTCGTCCCGATCATGGACGCGACCACGATGCGGCTACGGGGTACCGGCGCCTGATCGGGGTGGTCGATGTTGCGGACCGCGGAATCGCTCATTCGCGCGACGTTACGCCTGCGGATCGGCGCCCGAGCTCCGACCCCTGAGAAAATCCTGAGCGTCGGCCCTGGACAATCCGGGGAGCTGTCGGGTCTCCAGATTCACTACTTTTGCCCCCGCCGTGCGTGGTGCCCCCACACGGCTAGCAAGTTCTCGACGCGGTCCTTCAGCGCAGTGCGGCCGCGACCTGGTCTGCCATCGCCTGCTGGCCACGTGTGTTGGCGTGCATCGCCGGGAAGCTGACCGCACCCAACGTCGGTTCCACCCATCGATGATCGCCCGCGCAGGCGTGGTGGCCGGCGGAGACCTTGGTCATGTCGACGTAGGTCGCATCCGTGGCCGCAGCGGCGCGGCGCATGGCGTCGTCGAGGGCGGCGAAGACCCGGTGCAGGTATCCGATGTCTCCGGGCGCGGTGAGCAACGACGCCGAGCAGAGCGCAGTGCCCCTGGCCGGGAAGATCTGCGGATACCCGACGAGGAGGACGCGGGCGCGCGGCGCGGCGCGGTCGATGCGGCGCAACGCGTTCACGAGGTCGGGGTAGGTCGAGGTGTTGATCTTGTCGACCAACGAGGTGCCGAACTCCTCGCGGCACGGGGTGGCCGACAACGGCGCGGACAGCCAGGCCTGCTGGCAGGCCGAGGTCGAGTCGTTGAACAGCCCGTTGTTGTTCGCGCCGATCGTCATGGTGACCAAGCGGGTGGCCGGCCCCAACGCGCTGATCTGCGGTCCCTGCCACCGGTACTGCGACTTGGTCAGATTCTCGGTTGTCGCGCCCGCGCAACTGACGTCGGCGACCGGGGTCCCGCGTCGCTTGGCGACGAGGCTGGAGTAGTTGACCAGCGAGTTCGAGCAGAAGGTTGCCGCACTCGTCGCCTGGGGGAACACCGACGCGCCCGCGCTGTAGCTGTCGCCGAGGTTCACGTACGGATACCCGTCCGCTGCCTGGGCCCCACCGGCCTGGACGAGTCCGCCGACGAGCGCGACGGCAGTGGCCGCCGCGGTCAGCGCGGTTCGGATGCCGAGGCGTCGGCGCGGTCCGCGGCGGTACGGCAAGGGCATTCCGAACTCCGGATCATGGTGCTCAAGTTACTGATGTTGTTATTGAGACTAACACTCGCCTCCCGACAAGCCCGCGTCCGGCGTGCGCATCAACGGGAACAGTCCGATCAAGAACCCGCAACACTTCGTCACTGACGACGAAACCCGTTGCCTCACAGATGCACTTACCAGGCGTCGTGGTGTGCGAACTCAGCAGTTGTCGCGTGCCGCGAGTCGCGGTACGCCGTCACGCCGAGGTGGGATGCCGCGATCACGATGGCGGCCACCGTCATGGGGGCGCCGCCGACCATCAGCAGCCCCCAGAAGCCGGTCCAGTGCGCCAACCCATAGACGGTCACACCCGCCAGCGCCGCTACCGCGAGCCACGACACCCACCAGCGCATCACCAGCGCGGCGACAACAGGTGCGGCACTCAGCAAGACACCGACAGTCACCGGCGGCCATGCGCCGTACACGAACCACACCGGGTCATCACACGTCGCGTCTGCGCGAACACCAGGCTCGTCCAGTTCGCCGATCTTGCCGCACGACATCGACGACCAGCCAGCAGGTTCGAACGCGTTCCACACCGCGAAGGCGACGCCGAGCACTCCCAAGACCACCCATGCCGCCCGCACCCACTTCATGGCCGCACGCTACCCGCACACGACGACTCACAGATCCCGGTGCCGCCTTCACGCAGTCGCCGGTCAGCTACCCCGCTTGATCCACTCCTCCAGGTGAGGGGCCTCGGTGCCGACGGTCGTGCCGTCGCCGTGACCGGTGTAGACCTTGGTCTCGGGGTCGAGGGTGAAAATCTTCTCGGTGATCGAGGCGATGATCGTGGGGAAGCTCGAGTACGAGCGACCCGTCGCGCCCGGCCCGCCCTGGAACAGGGTGTCGCCGGAGAACAGCACCTTCGCCTCGGGCAGATGGATCACCGACGAGCCCGGCGAATGGCCCGGGGTGTTGATGATCGTCAGCTCGGTACCGGCGACACCGATCTTCTGGCCGTCCTCGAGGTCCTGGTGCGCGACCTCGGGGTGGGTGTCGTTCCAGAGCATGTCGTCGCCGGGATGCAGCAGGATCGGCGCGCCGGTGGCCTGCGACAGTTCCGGGGCGACGGTCACGTGGTCGTTGTGGCCATGCGTGAGCACGATTGCCTTCACCGTGCGGTTGCCGACGCCGTCGAGGATCGGCTTCGCGGAGTGCGCGGCGTCGATGATGATCACCTCGTCGTCATCGCCGACGAGCCAGACGTTGTTGTCGACGTCCCAGGTTCCGCCGTCGAGACTGAAGGTGCCCGACGTGACGACGTTGTCGATGCGCAGATCCGACATCAGAGTTCCACCACCGAACGCAGCACCTTGCCGGCCTCCATCGCCGAGAACGCCGCTTCGACGTCGTCGATGCCGATGCGTTCGGTGACGAACTTGTCCAGCGGCAGACGGCCCTGTTCGTAGAGGTCGATGAGCATCGGGAAGTCACGCTCGGGCAAGCAGTCGCCGTACCACGACGACTTGAGCGCACCGCCGCGGGAGAAGAAGTCCACCAGCGGCATCTCCAGCGTCATCTCCGGGGTCGGCACACCGACGAGCACGACGACGCCGGCGAGGTCGCGGGCGTAGAAGGCCTGCTTGTAGGTCTCCGGGCGGCCGACCGCGTCGATGACGACGTCGGCGCCGTTGCCGTCGGTGAGTTCCTGCACCGCCGCGATCACGTCGTCGACCTTCGAGCCGTCGATGGTGTGGGTGGCACCGAGGTCTTTCGCCCATTCGAGCTTCGACGCGTCGCGGTCGATCGCGATGATGGTCGTCGCACCGGCCAGGCGGGCACCCGCGATCGCGGCGTCACCGACACCGCCGCAGCCGATGACCGCGACCGAGTCGCCACGACCGACGTTGCCGGTGTTCATCGCCGCGCCGATACCGGCCATCACACCGCAGCCGAGCAGCCCGGCCACGGCCGGGTCGGTGTCGGGATTGACCTTGGTGCACTGCAATTCGTGAATGAGGGTCTTCTCGGCGAACGCGCCGATACCCAGCGCCGGGGTCAGTTCGGTGCCGTCGGTCAGGGTCATCGGGACGCTGGCGTTGAAGGTGTCGAAGCAGTACCACGGGCGTCCGCGCTTACAGGCGCGACACTGCCCGCACACCGCACGCCAGTTCAGGACGACGAAGTCCCCGACCTCCACATGGGTGACGTCGGAACCGACCGACTCGACCACACCCGCGGCCTCGTGCCCGAGCAGGAACGGATACTCGTCGTTGATGCCGCCCTCGCGGTAGGCCAGGTCCGTGTGGCAGACACCGCATGCCTTGATCGCCACGACCACATCGCGTGCGCCCGGGTCCGGGATCATCACGTCCACGACCTCCGTCGGCGCCTTCTTGCTGCGCGAGATGACTCCCTTGACTGTCTGCGACATGCGCTCTTCCTTCCGCAACTGCGTTGTTCGGGGTACGTGTGCGACGTGTGTGCGCGGGCGAAGCGACGCACCGCGGCATCGCCGGAACACATCGTCACAACCTTATCCGTAGGTCGATCGTCGGTCCACTGGGAGTGGACGTCGTCCACTATTGATATTCAGTCGTGTCGCACGGCCCAGGTTTGTTTCGCGCCGCGGGCGCGCGGGCACACAGAAGAGGAACCACCACTCACGTTCGATCACGAGGAGGTCGACCATGGCACAGAACAAGAAGGACCCCGGACCCTCGGTCAAGGACGACGAACTCTACGAGAAGCTGCGCGACGAGGGGAACTCGAAGGAGAAGTCCGCGCGCATCGCCAACGCCGCCGCCAACAGCTCGCGCTCGGACGTCGGCAAGAGCGGCGGAAAGTCCGGCTCCTACGAGGACTGGACCGTCGACGAACTCAAGAAGCGCGCCAAGGAACTCGACCTGTCCGGCTACTCGGATCTGAAGAAGGACGAGCTCATCGAGAAGTTGCGGGATCACTGAACCGGGACGAACCGGTCCGACAACGCCGAAGCCGCCGACCCTGAGGGATCGGCGGCTTCGGCGTGTTGTGGGACGGTGCCGGTCAGTGCGCCTCTCGGCAAACAGGCCGCTCGAAGCGGCAAAAGGGTGGGACCCGGGGCATTGAGTCCGTCACCGTCGCGGGGTACAACTGCGGCGATCGGAAAGTTATTCCGCCGGGTCACCACCACGTGTCGAGGGCGTCCGGGCACAGTGACCCGCCGGTCACCGGACCAGGCCGAGACGCTGGAAGGCCGTGAGTGCGGTCTCCCCGGTGTTCCAGAGCGCGCGGACATCGTTACGCGCACCGGCGGCCGCGCGCCCGTCTTGGAGCGCGAGGCCGTTGCGGAAGGTGAGCACGTTGTAGCCGACGTCGGCGGCCCGCAGCATCGGCCCGGTGGCCCGGCCGGCGCCGACCACACGGTCGAGGCCCTCCCCGACGGTGTAGAACCGGAAGATCGGTCCGAGGTCGACGCCGTACTCCCGAAGTGTAGATGTCACAATCGAGTTCCCATGCGCTGCAATGGCATCGACGATGAAGAAGAAGTCACGCGCGTTTCCTGTCGTCGCGCGGGAGGCGGCCGTCGCGTAGGCGAGGTCGACCGTGATGTGCGAGTTGTACCCGGCCATCGCCACCCGCTGGCCCGGGACAGCGCAGTCGGCCGCCATATCGAAGTAGTGCCGCCACTGGGATGCGACCGGACCGCCCCCGAACTCGCCGCGCACGGCGTCGAGGAACCGGTTGAGGAGTTCGAGGCTGATGACCGGGGCCCATCGCGGGGTCTGGAAGACGCGCGGGTTGTTCTGCAAGGGCATCACCGCGTCGCGTTCCACCGCGGCCAGTCCCAGGGCGAAGAGCCCGCGGCGGTCGCGGCGGTCGGTGAGGATGTCCACGATCCCGTACAGCTTCGTGACGTTGCGTCGTAGCTGTACCAGGGGCAGGTCTCGCGAATCACGCTCGTAGGTACTGAGCTCGACGAGCCGCTCCCGGTCGGCGGGGCGGAGCTCGGTGCCACATGTCTCGGCGGGTGCCGCCGTCGACGTTGCCGGCGCGGCGACGAGGAGTGTTCCGAGCAGAGCGGCGGTCAGCAGTGCCACCGAGAGTGTTCGCATGGAACCCGGTGTTACCCCTCCGCGCGCGGATCAACCCTCCGACGGGGTTGCGGGACCCTTCGTGACGCTCGCAAGCTCGCTCCTCAGGGAGCGGAGGTCGTCAGGGCAGGAGACCCGCGCTGCGGGCGGTCACCACGGCCTCCAGCCGCGACGACGCCCCGAGCTTGCGCATCGCATCTTTCATGTAGCCCTTCACCGTGTAGACGGTCACCCCGAGCGTCTCGGCGATCCGCGCATTCGAATATCCCAGTGCGGCAAGGGAGATCACGTCCTGCTCGCGCCCCGTCAGATCCACCTGCGTCCGCGCTGTCGGGTTCGCCGCGACCAGGACCTCGGTGATCGCGGCGAGCTCGTCGGCAAGCCGGTCGTCGTCGACGGTGTCCACCAGCGATCGAAGTCGTGTGTAGGCCGCGGTCATCCGGTCACGCATCTCCGCCTCGTCCCGGGCGGCGTGTTCGAGCCGCGCGCGCGACGCGACGATCTCGTGTTCGACGGTGCGGGCTCCCATGGCGAGGACGTCGAGCATCCGTCCGCCGATCGGGTCCGGGGTGTGCAGCGCGCCGTAGAGCACCGCCACGGGCGTCCGATCGACGATCACCGGCGCGGCCATCATGGCGCGCAACCCCTCGCGCTCGATGATCGTGTTGTAGCGATGGGTGATGCGCGGGGTGCGGAGATAGTCGTCGACGACCATCGGACGGTTCAGCGACACGACCTTGCCGCCCAGCCCGTGCCCGACGTCGACCGACACCCCCCTCAAAGCTCCGACCGTCGAGCCGGCGAAATGCTGCAGACGCAGGTTCGACGGCCCGTTCAGGACACCCGCGAAGGCCAGCGGCACCCCGCTGGACCTGCGAACCCGGCGCAGCGCGTCGGTGACGATCCCGCTCAGCGGCTCGGGCATCTCACCTCACTCTCCCCCTCTTCGGAGGGTGTTCCAGGAAGTCGTCCGCGGAGGACACTGTGACTCAGCTTACTCAGTCAAGAGCGAGGTTCACGATGACACAGGCCACCACGACCCCCACCGACCTGGTCGACCGCTGGTTGGCGATCTACGGGGCGCCCGACGCCGACGCCGCGTCGCTTCTCGTCGACGGACACGATCCCGACGCGGTCGCCTTCACCGTGATCGAGGTCGAGCAGACCGGCGATCACCAGTCCGGCGACGTCCGGCCGGTCACCACCGACGTCACCTACGGCGAGCTGGCCGAGCGGTCCAAGCGACTCGCGGCGGCTCTCGCGGAGCTGGGCGTCGGTCGCGGCGACACGGTGGGCGTCCTCATGGGCAAGCGCGAGGAGCTCGTCGTCTCGCTGCTGGCGATCGCTCGCCTCGGCGCGGTGTACATCCCGCTGTTCACCGCCTTCGCGACCCCCGCGATCGAGATGCGCCTGCAGGCCGGTGCCGCGAAGGTCGTCATCACCGAGCCGAGCCAGGCGGACAAGCTCTCCGGGATCGACGGCATCACCACGGTGGTCGCCGGCGAGCAGTTCGAGGAACTCATCGCCTCGCACGACGCGGTCACCGAGTCGGTCGCGGTCGGCGGCGACGGGACGTTGATCCTGCTCTTCACCAGCGGTACCACCGGTGCGCCGAAGGGCGTTCCCGTGCCGGTCAAGGCGCTCGCCTCGTTCGTCGCCTACATGCACTTCGGTCTCGACGTCCAGGCCGACGACGTGTTCTGGAACGCCGCCGACCCCGGCTGGGCCTACGGGCTGTACTACGGTGTGCTCGGCCCGCTCGCGGCCGGGCGGCGCAATCTGCTGCTGCACGCCGGATTCACCCCCGAACTCACCGCCAAGATCCTCGGCGACCTCGGCGTCACCAACTTCGCGGCGGCACCGACCGTCTACCGCTCGCTCAGCAAGGACTCGCGCATCTCCGGGTTCTCGCTGCGCCGGGCATCCTCGGCCGGTGAACCCCTGACCCCTGACGTCATCGACTGGGCGCTGGGCGCCATCGGCACCGAGGTCCGCGACCACTACGGCCAGACCGAGCACGGCATGTTCATCAACAACCACTGGCACGAGTCGGTCCACGAGACCCTGGTCCCGGGTTCGATGGGCCGGCCGATGCCCGGCTTCGCCGCGGGCGTCGTCGACGGCCAGATCGCCATCGACGTCCCGGCCAGCCCGCTGATGTGGTTCTCGGGCTACCTCGACGCCCCGGAGAAGACCAAGCAGCGGTTCTCCCCCGACGGCCGCTGGTACCTGACCGGCGACACCGGACGGGTGGACGACGAGGGCCGCTACTTCTTCACCGCACGCGACGACGACGTGATCATCATGGCCGGGTACCGGATCGGCCCGTTCGACGTCGAGAGCGTCCTGATCACCCACCCGTCGATCGTCGACGTCGCCGTCGTGGGCCGTCCCGACGAGCTCCGTGGCGAGGTCCTGGAGGCGTTCGTCGTCCTCGCGGACGGGGGCGAGGGCACCGATGCTCTCGAAACCGAGCTGCAGCAGTTGGTCAAGACGCGGTTCGCCGCGCACGCCTATCCGCGCACCGTGCACTTCGTCGACGCCCTGCCCAAGACCCCGAGCGGCAAGATCCAACGGTTCCTGCTGCGCCAGAAATGAGTCGCGTTCGCGCGTAACGGCCTCACCGTGTGTGAGCGATGAACCGACTGCGCGGCCACTGACGCCGCCGCGCGAAGACCGACTGCGCCGGCCGGGCTTCGACGACCTCGCCCAGCCCACGACGCGGTCACCGGACGCGCAACCAGCGGGTCACACCCCTATCCGCTGGTTGCGCTTCTCCGGTCCCTCCCGGTCACTTCAGCCAACATCCCGCGACGGGTCCACGAGCGCCCGCACCGAATCGGGCGGCGTCTGCCCGCTGTGGGTCACCGGGGCGTCGTAGACCGTCCGTACGGGGACGACGCCGGTCCACTCCGCCGACTCCCCACCAGGTCCACCGGTCCGCGCCTTCGCGATCCACTGTCCGTCGACGATCGGCAGACGCAGTGCGACGGTCGCCGCCAGCTCTTTGCGCGTCGTCGACCGGACTTCGGCGACCCGACCGGGAATGAGTTTGTCCGACAACATCTCCAATGCCGCCTGGGCATCGTCGGCGACTTCGGGCACACCGCGTACGACGGCCGACCGGTAGTTCGCCGAATGGTCGAAGAGGGTGTCGGCCACGACCAGCCCGTCCAACACGAACACCGTGAAGGTCACCGGCGCGCCCGCCGCCACGTGCCGCAGGGCACCCGCCCCGGTCGATCCGTGCAGGACGATCGAGTCGCCGTCCCGCGCGAAGAGCATCGGCACCGACCAGGGGAGGCCGTCGACGACGGTGCCCAGGGTCCCGACCTTCGCCTCGTCGAGCAGGGCGTCGAGCAACGCACGGTCGGCTGCCCGCTCGGGTTTGCGCGTCAAGGACGAGAGCGGCGATGCCGCGTCCACCGGAGTACCGCCGTTCGAAGTCATGCGGACATGGTCGCCCCCGACGGCTGTCGGCTCAACAGGTTTGCTGGGGCACCCCTGCTGGAACCACCCGCCACAGCGCGCCGAGCGACATATCGGGCTGTTGCAAAATTCCGGTGTCAGCCGACGGCTTGTCGGGAGCGGTGTGTGGTGGGTATCGGCGATGATGTGTTGGTGGCCAAGGGTTATCGTCCGGTGCAGCGTGATCAGCAGTTTCTGATGCCGCCGAGTATGCGGGAATGGCTTCCGGCCGATGATCCGGTGTGGCTGGTCATCGAATCGGTCGCCTCGCTGGATACCGCGGCGATACGGGCGGTACGCAAGACCGGTGGAGCCGGTCGCGCCGCCTATCACCCGGATATGTTGTTGACCTTGTTGATCTGGGGGTGGGCCCAAGGCCAACGGTCCTCGCGGCAGCTGGAACGGTTGTGTCACCGCGACGTCGCCTACCGCATCATTTGCGGTGGTGAGGTCCCTGATCACGTCACGATCGCCCGGTTCCGCGCGGACTGCGCACCCGCGATCGAGGACCTGTTCACCCAGGTGTTGATGCTGTGCTCGCGGGTCGGGATGGGCCGACTTGGGGTGGTGGCCCTCGACGGAGTGAAGATCGCCTCGAACGCCTCGCTCAGCGCCAATCGCACCGAGCAAGGCTTGCGGGAAGCGTTGGCCAGTGAGGCTGCGCGCGCCGCGGCCGAACACGCAGCCGCTGACACCGCCGACGATGATGTTCATGGTGATGACCGCGGTGACCTGTTACCCCGCGGGCTGCACGATCCGGGGTCGCGGCAGGCCCGGATCGCCGCGGCGCTGGCTGATCTGGCTGCCCACACTGAACAACTCACCAACGCCGAAGCGGTGGCCGCGCAGCGTAGGAACGAACGTGACCAGGCCGCCGAGAAGTCCCAGCAGGCCCGCGAGGAGAAGATCGAGCGGGCGCGGGAACGCCGCGCTGCGGGCGGGCCCGCCACAGGCAAGGGATCGTTGCCGATCGAGATCGAGGTCGAGGTGCTGACCGAATCGTTGGCGCGGGCCATCGCGACCCACCAAGCAAAGATCGACCACTATCGACCTGGTCAGCGAGGCCGCAAACCCGGGCCGGTCGAGACGAACTACTACGTCAGGCGCGCCCAACGAGCACTCGAGCGGGCACAGCAGCGGCAGCAGCAACGTGACGCCGCGGCAGCGGCTCGGCCCGCTGCGGTCTGCACCCCGCCGACCACCGCGACCGCGGCTGCACCGTCACGGGAACCCCGCCGTAACATCACCGACCCGCAATCACGGATGATGGGATTGCGCGGCGGCGGCTGGCTCCAAGGCTTCAACTGCCAGGCCGTGACCAGCGATGACGGGCTGATCATCGCGACCGGCGTGGGCAACAACCCTGCCGATGTCACCACCTTCACCACCATGCTCGACAAAGCCGTCACCGCCGCCGCACTCATCGACACCCACCGCCCCGAACCGCCGGTCTCACCAGGAATAGGGGTCGTGTTGGCTGATGCCGGCTACCTCTCCGAACACAACCTCACCGCACCCGGACCAGACCGGCTCATCGCGACCGGCAAACACCGGGCCGTGGCCCACGCCGCGCAGCACGCACCCACACACGGGCCGCCACCATCAGAAGCCTCCCCGATCCAGGCCATGACCCACCGGCTGGCCACACCCGAGGGACATGCGCTCTACCGTCAACGCGCCCACATCGCTGAAACCCCGTTCGCCCACGCTAAACACAACCTCGGCTTCCGTCGCTTCACCAGCCGCGGACTCGACAGAGCCACAGCAGAATTCAGCTTCCACGCCCTCGTCCACAACCTGTTCAAAGCCATCGGAACCGCCGCTTTGACCCCCACCACCGCCTGAGACCGGACGCTCCGCGACCGGCCATCACGCCCAACCCGCCCGCCGACCCGTTTACGCAACAGCCCGATATCGTCGCCGGCCCTCTTCTGTGGGGTGGTTTTCACCAGGCCTGACCAACGAGGACCAAAACTGTCCTCTATCGCTCATAGCGTGGTCCTCACACACATCGAGAGGACACACCATGAGCACCTACACCCCCGCAGAACTCAGCGTCGAGGTCACCGGCGAGAAGAAGGAACTGCTGACCGTCCTGCAGGACCAGCGCAACATGCTGAGGATCACGGCGCGCAACCTCTCCGACGACGACGCCCGAAAGCAGTCGACGGTCAGCACCCTCACGATCGGCGCTCTCATCAAGCACCTCGCACACGGCGAGGAGAACGCTGCGCGCGTCATCACCGAACGGGACGAGAACGCCGAGTTCGACATGAGTCAGGCCATGACCGAGTACGAGATGGGCAACGACGAGACCCTGGCCGGCTGGCTGGACGCCTACGATCGCGCGGCGGCAGAACTCGATCGCGTGATCGCCGGCGCGGCGAGTCTCGACGAACTCATCCCCCAGCCCACCGCGCCCTGGGCACCCGAGCGGGAGTGGGTTTCTATCCGCACGATGATCGCCCATCTGCTCCGCGAGACCGCCCATCACTCCGGCCACGCCGACATCATCCGCGAAGCACTCGACGGCCAGACCACCATGGGCGCGGTGTCCGAAGGGCAGGACTGGGCCGACGCCGAGTGGGCCCAGTGATGCCCAGGTCGCGGTAGGGAACGGCCGGCATTCGACGATCAGTCTCGCCTTCGACCAATCCGCGGGCCCCCCGGCACCGAAGACGTTGTGAGGCTGCCGATCAGACGCAGTCGACACCGACCCCACAGATTGGATCGACGATGATCAAGCGAGTTCCCCGTGTAGCAGGTGCGTTGACAGGACTGGTCCTCGCTGTCGGCGTGATGGCCGGCTGTTCCAGTGACGACTCCGACACCTCGAGCGAAACGACCGGCGCTGCAACCGAATCCAGCGCCATGATGAGCGAGAGCGCGATGGCGGACCCGGCCGCGAACCTCGTCGGACCCGGCTGTGCCGCATATGCCGAGGCCAACCCCTCGGGCCCGGCGTCGGTCAACGGGATGTCCACCGTCCCGGTCGCCACCGCGGCTGCCACCAATCCCGAACTCACCACGCTGACCCAGGCCCTCTCGGGCCAGCTGAATCCCGAGGTCAACCTCGTGAAGACGCTGAACGAAGGTGAATTCACCGTGTTCGCACCGACAGACGATGCGTTCGCGAAGCTGCCGCCGGAGACCATCGAGCAGCTCAAGACCGACGCCCCCCTCCTGAACAAGATCCTGACCTACCACGTGGTCGAGGGTCAGACCGCCCCCGACCAGATCGTCGGTGAGCACACCACGCTCGAGGGCCAGCAGGTCACCGTGACCGGATCCGGCGACGACCTCAAGGTCAACGAGTCCGGCGTCGTCTGCGGCGGCGTCACCACGTCGAACGCCCAGGTCTACCTGATCGACACGGTGCTGATGCCCCCGGCCGGCGAGTGATTGCCCGGTAGCACAGTGTGACAACGCTTTTCCGCGATCCCCACCGGCGAAATCCGCCGGTGGGAATCGTGCTGTGCGGGGCCGGGCGTGTGATCCTCGTCAGATCCGCGCCGACGGCACTGCCTCGCCGGGCCGCACGTGGGTGTCGGTCAGAGCCGCCACCTGGATCGGAACCCCGGTCATGTTGGCCATCCCGGCGAGCCGCTCGAGGTCGGCCGGATCCGACGAGATGAGGGCATTGACGTTCACGCCACCGGCGCCGAGGTCGTTCTCCGCGGCCGCGTTCGCCTGCGTCCACCCGCCGGATCCGTTGTGCCCCCACCCATGCGGGATCGCGACCACACCGGGCTTGATGTCCTCGGTGATGGTGACGGGCAACGAGATCCGTCCGTGTCGGGACGCCACCGTCGCGAGATCGCCCTCGGCCAGCCCGCGCGCCGTGGCATCGTCGGGATGCATTCTGGCTGCGTGAGATCGTCCTCCGCGCAACAACATCGGTGCGTTGTGCTGCCAGCTGTTCTCCGAACGGATCTCGCGCATGCCGATGAGCCGCAACGGGTAACCCGTGTCGTCCTCGACCGCCAGTCGTTCTATCTCGGACATCAGTTCCGGTGCCGCCAACCGGATCTTGCTGTCGAGGTAGGTGATGTTCTTCCCGAGCTGCCCGGGTGCGAGATCGTCGGCGACCACGACCCCGTGCGGATGGTCCTCGACCAGGCGCCGGTAGGTCAATCCGCCGCGGCGCAGACCGAATCGGTCTCCGCCCAACCCCATTCGGATCACCAGGTCGGAGATGCCGCGCGGGGTGACCGGACGCCCGAGGCGTCGTGCCAACCGGTTGCCGGCGTGCAGTGACCGGATCAGCAGATTCTCCGGCGCCAGGAAGCCGATGAGCTCGTTGATCACCGTCCACTCCTCGCGGGCCTCGCCCTGCGGTGGGATCACGGCCTCGGTGGCCTGTTTGAACGGGGTCGTGAACAGCGCCTGGAACGGGAGCAGGAAGTCTTCGCGCTCGTACATCGTGGTGGCCGGCAAGATGTAGTCGGCCCGGGCGTTGGTCTCGTTGCGGTAGATGTCCAGGGACACCATGAGATCGAGTTCGTCGAGCGCCGAGCGCAGTTCGTCACCGTTCGGGACCGACAGCACCGGATTGCCGGCACTGACGAACAGCGCGCGGAGCCGGCCACGTCCGGGTGTGGTGATCTCCTTGGCCATCAACGACGCCGGCGCCGTCCCGAGGACCTGCGGCAGATTGCCGACACGACTCCGGCGTCCGGCCCAGCGGAAGCTCGACACCCGTTGCAGGGCAGTCACACCCAGGCGCTGTCCGGGAATTCCCAGATCGCCGAACATCGAGCCACCGGGCACGTCCAGGTTCCCTGCGACGAGGTTGACCATGTCCAGGAGGGCGGTCGTCAACGTGCCCGTGCGCCCCAACGACGTACCCACCCGGCCGTACACCGCGGCCCGATCCGTCCGCGCGAGTGACCGCGCGACCTCGCGCACCCGCTCGGGGTCTATGTCCGTGCGGGCCGCGGTCACCTCCGGTGCATATGCCGCGACGAGCGTCTCGAGCTCGGCCACCCCGCGCGCCTGCCGCCGGAGCCGATCACGGTCGGCGAGGTTCTCGTCGAAGAGCACGTGAAGCAGCGACAACAGGAACAAGGCGTCGGTGTCGGGCGTGATCGGCAGCCAGTCGAACTCCCGGGCGGTCTCGGTGTGGCGAGGGTCGACGACGACGACGGACCCACCGCGTGCCGTGATCGCGTTCAGGCCCTCGCGGATACGCGGCGAGCTCATCACACTGCCGTGCGACACGACCGGGTTCGCGCCGATGATCACCAGGTAGTCGACCCGGTTGATGTCGGGGATCGGCGCGGTCAGCGGGTTGCCGTACAGGAAGTGACTGGCGACGAACCTGTTGTTCACGTCCTGCGACCCCGCCGAGTACACGTGCGGCGTCCCGAGCAGGTTCATGAAGATCGCGGTCCAGAGCACGTGCCCGGTCGAGAACGTCGCCGGGTTCCCGAAGTACCAGCCGATCGAGTCGCTGCCGGACGACTTGTACACCTCGACCAGCCGCCGCCCGATCTCGTCGAGCGCGGTGTCCCACGACACCTGTTCGAACTCACCGTCGGGGCGCCGGCGGAGCGGGTGCCGGAGACGGTCGGGGTCGTTGACGATCTCGGTGAACGCGATCCCCTTCGGACACGCGAAACCCCGCGACAGCGGATGCTCCTTGTCGGGCCGCAGCGAGACCAGCCGATCGTCCTCGACGGTCGCGATCATGCCGCACAGCGGCTCGCAGATACGGCAATAGGTGTGCTTGTCCATCGGCATCGGTGCGTCCCCTCGACCTCGCGCAATGATGTTCCGCAGACGGGCCGGCCTGCGGTTCGGTGTGATTCCGTTCACATCTGAGGACAAGTGTTGCATGATGACAGCACCTGAGGCATCCCCAGCGAGGAGGTCCCTGTGACCGACAGCGACACCGGCGCCACGCAGTCATCCGTGCGCGACGTGATCATCATCGGCGCCGGTCTGTCCGGCATCGACTGCGCCTACCGACTGAAGGAGCAGAACCCCGACGCCGACTACCTGATCCTCGAGCGCCGTGAGCGCATGGGCGGGACGTGGGACCTGTTCCGGTATCCCGGCGTGCGCTCCGACAGCGACATCTACTCGCTGAGCTACCCGTTCGAGCCATGGCGCAAGCCACGTGCGCTGGCCCACGGGGACGACATCCGGGAGTACATCGAGGACACCGCCCACAAGTTCGCCATCGCCGAACACATCCGGTTCGGCCGGCACGTCCTGACCGCCGACTGGGATTCGGCGACCGACACCTGGACGCTCGGGGTCGAGGTCGGCGAGAACCGGCGCCACGAGACCCACCGCGCCAGGTTCGTCATCTTCGCGACCGGCTACTACGACTACGACAATCCGTACACGCCACGGTTCACCGGCGCCGACGACTTCACCGGCCAGATCGTGCACCCTCAGCACTGGCCGGAGGACCTCGACTACCGGGGCAAGCGGATCGTGGTGATCGGAAGTGGCGCAACCGCGGTGAGCCTCATCCCGAGTCTGGCCGAGAAGGCCGAACACGTCACGATGCTGCAGCGCTCGCCGTCGTACATCTTCTCGTCCAAACAGAAGCAGTACCTCGCGCCGCTGGTGCAGAAGCTGCTCCCGCCACCGGCCGCGCACAAGGTCATCCGCACGCGATATGCGGCGCAGACCGCCGCGATCGTCCATCTCACCCATCGTTTTCCGAAACTCGGACGCAAGATGATCCGGAACAACGTCGTGGCGAACCTGCCGGCGGACTATCCCGTCGACCTCCACTTCAACCCGACGTACAACCCGTGGGACCAGCGCATGTGCATGGTCCCCGATGCCGATCTGTTCACCGACATCGCCGAGGGCACGGTCGAGATGGTCACCGACCACATCGATCGATTCGACGCGTCGGGGGTCACCCTCACCTCGGGTCGGCACCTCGACGCCGACATCATCGTGACCGCGACCGGGCTACAGCTGCTCGGCTTCGGCGGCACCCGGCTGCGCGTCGACGGTGCGGAGGTGAAACCACACGACCGCTTCGTCTTCAAGAGCTACCTCATCGAGGACGTCCCGAACCTCGCCTGGTCGGTCGGGTACACGAACGCCTCGTGGACCCTCCGCGCGGACATGACCGCCCGTGCCGTCGCCGAGCTGGTGAAGTACATGCGCACGCACGGCTACACCCATGCCTATCCGCATCTCGGTTCGGAGGTCATGGGTTCGCGACCCGTGTGGGACCTCAAGGCGGGCTACGTCGAGCGGTCCCCGGAGGCGTTGCCGAAGTCGGGCACCCGAGGTCACTGGCAGGTGCGGCACAACTACTACCGCGACGCCATCGATCACCGGATCAACAAGGTCGAGGACTCGATGGTGTTCGGCAGGGTCTGACTTTCGCGGAACCGGGCCGAGGTAGGTGTCGGCCTCCCCGCCCATGGCGTTACGCCGGTGTGGTCCAAACGGTCGAGATTTCGCCACACCATCGTAAAATTGCTGGTCAAGCCTTGCTCCTCGCTCTCCGCCGCGCCGATACTGGGCTCGGCGAGCCAGCCGTCTCGCTGAATCCGCCCCGCCCCCGCGGGGCGCCGCTCCCCACCATGTGACCCAGCGGGAGTGGACCAGTAGGAGCTGCGAGATGACCTATCCGCCCGGTCCCCCGACTCACCCGCCAACCCCGTACGGCCCGATTCCGCCGCAGTCCGACAGCCGGCGCGCGCTCACCCTCGTGCTGGGCGCGATCGTCGTCGTCCTCGCGCTGATCCTCGCCGCGGGCATCGTCTTCGTGGCCAAGGCGCGCGACGGGGACATCTACGTTCCCGGGCTCACCCTCACCGCGGCCAACGACCCGGGAATCGACCCGTTCACCGATCCCGTCCTCGTGGCCGGATCGGGCGACCTGCCGGAGAACGTGGCCCTCACCGGCACTGCGGGGGCCGCCGACCTCGGCGGCCGCGCGGTGAACGGCACCGACGCCGGGTTGTACGGCTCGGGCGACGCCGCGGCCTGCGACACCGCCGCACTCAGCAACCGGCTGCTCGCCGATCCCCCGGCGGCCCGCGCCTGGGCGAGTGTCTACGGCATCAGCACCGCCGACATCCCGCACTATCTGAACACCCTCACCCCGGTGGTGCTGACGACCGACACCTGGGTCACCAATCACTCGTACACGTCCGGCCGGGCCGTGCCGTTCCAGTCGGTCCTGCAACGCGGGACCGCGGTCTACGTCGATTCCGCCGGTGTCCCGCGCGCGATGTGCTCGTGCGGCAATCCGCTCGCCCCGCCGACCGCCGCACCCCTTGGTGGATATCGACTCGAGGGTCGGCCCTGGGAGGGGTACAAGAGTCGATCGGTTGCCCGGATCGCGTACAGCAACCAGCACGTCACCGCGGTCGGCAAGTCGACGACCATCGTTCCCGCGCCGCCTGCGCCGCAACCGGGCACACCCGCCGGAGACATCCTCGAGTTGCTGAATTTCCTTACCGGACAGCTCTTTTCCCAACCCGCGGGCGGACTGCTCGATCTGAGCGGATTCCCGCCGCCGTCCGGTCCCCTGCCCACTCCGGCCGCGTTGAACACCCCGTTCGAGGCGGGCACCGACGAAGACGCCGAGCGCAACGGCCTCCTCGCCCCGGGCGATCCCGCGGCCGCGCCCGCATTGGAGAAGCGCGCCGAGGAACACGACGGTCTGCCGGAAGGCGCGCCGTCCACGGACTCCCCGGCTCCGGACTCATCAGCACCGGACTCAGCCGGACCCGATACCCCCGATCCGGGCTCGGACGCGCCCGCCCCGGACGCATCGGTGCCGGCTTCCGACGCCCCCGCGCCGGAGGAGCCCGGTTACGAGGCACCCGGTTCCGAGGTCCCCGGACCGGCGTCTGAACCCGGTGCACCCGGTGTGCCCGGACCGGAGACCCCGGCCGAGGCCCCCGCGACGCCGACATCGTTCAGCGGCTCGGGCGAGGTCGTCGGCAGTTTCAGCTTCGACGACGCCGGGTTGTCGGTGGGCTGCACGGTTCCCCACACCCCGGAACTCGGCACCGTCGCGCTGTCGTGCACCGACGGCGTGACGAGGTCGGTCGCCGGCTCGGCCCTGCAACGCAGCTCGGTGTCGGGTTCCACCACCGGCACCGGTGTGTGGACGCTGACGCTGACGGCGGTCGGTGCGTCGCAGACGGTGACCGTCCGATCGGCCAACTGGATCGTCGTGCCGCCCGCGGCCCCGGCGTCCGAGCCGCCGGCACCCGACGTCTCCACAGATGCCGCGCCGCCCACCGAGGAAGCCGCCGTCGACACGACCACGACGACGACCACGGAGAACCCACCTGCCCCGGAAGCGCCCGCCGAACCGGAGGCACCTGCGGGAACGCCGTGACACGTCCGCGATTGTGAGCTGTCCAACAGCAAGCACCCTGGCACGTCCGTACCATCGCGCGCATGTCTGTTCTGACGACGTCGACGCGACGCCCCTCTGGTGACCTCCGTCCGGAATCCGTCCGCAGACGTGTCCGGGTGCGTCTGGCGAGCGTCGCGGTCGTGGCTGCGCTGACGTCGCTGGTGATGCTCGCGCCGAGCGCGCAGGCCGACCGCATCATCAACGGGCATCTGGTGGGCGGGAAGATCGGAGAGGCCTACTCCGCGACGGGTGGCTTCTTCAAGTGGGGCGTTCCGACCGGTCCCGAACGCGCGGCCGCCAAGCGCGGCCGCTTCCAGTCGTTCTCACGCGACACGTCGTTCTACTGGCATCCCGCCGCCGACGGTGGCACCGCGCATCAGGTCGGCGGCGCCATCCGGAGCCGCTGGCAGAAGGCCGGGGCCGAGCGCGGCGCGCTGGGATACCCGGTCAGCAACGAGTACAAATCGGGCAGCGGCCGGAGCAACGACTTCCAGGGCGGCGTGGTCACGTGGTCCAAAACCGGTGGGGCACAGATCGTCTGGGGTCAGATCCGGCAGAAGTGGGAGAATACCGGCGGTGCCGGCGGGTACTTCGGGGTTCCGCTCGGCGGGGAGTACCGCACCGGGGGCCGGTTCGCACAGGACTTCTTGAACGGCACCATCTTCTGGCCCTGACGCGACGAACCGCCGCGGGTGGCGTTGGTGTGTCCCGGGCCCGACTCGTCCGGGTCCGGTCACTGACGCCCTTCGTGCTCGAACCGTTGCGCGGCGGTCACCGCTCCGGCGATGTCGGCATGGGCGGCCGCCGGGCCGAGTATCCGCCGCAAACCGGCCTCGGTCACCTCACCTGCGGGTTCGATCATCGCCCGTACCTGGGTAGCCAGATCGGCAGGAGGCGGGAGTCGCAGCTCGCCGAACCAGTTCCCCAGCAGATCTACCAGCGCGTCGACGGTCTTCTGGCTGTCGACGAACGGCAGACCGACACCGGTGAAGCCGTCCTCGAGGTCGTAGCCGGACCGGGTCCACCGGCCGCCGAAGCCGTAGACGAACCCGATCCACATCCCCTCGGTGCGCTGCCTCTCGAGGTGGGGCGCGATGGCCGGCTCCCACCACGGTGGCGCGCCGTCGAGCAGGTCGGTCTCCGGCTCGCCGAAGTACGCCGCGCCCTCCCGGAAGTAGGTCTCGGAGTACTCGTGGTCATGCCCGACGAGCACCGCCCGGTCGTCACCGACCAGCACCATGTCGGCCCAGTTGCCGCCGCCGTCGTCGTAGTGCCACCCGTCAGGGGTCGCACGCGCGCCCTGCGCCCAGCGCTCGCCTCGCACCGCCAGTAGGGCCGCGTAGGCAGCCCACCTCGGTCTCATCTCCGCGGGAGCCGGCAGCTCGACCGTCTGCAACGCCATGGCCTGACACCTCTCTGTCCGGATTGTCCGGACCCGCACGCCGCCAGCGTATTGCCGGGGCCACCCGCCGCGCTCACCGGATCCGTTTCCGAACACCGAATGCGTCTGAGCGGGAACGGGATATGTGAGCGGATCGAAGACCAGGACGCGTTCGCAGTACGGTGTGGACCGTGACCCGATGGCATCGCAAGGTTCTGACACTCGCCGCATGTGCGGCGGTCGTGCTCGGGAGTTCCGGTGCGGCCGGCACCCTCGCCACCGGTCCGGCGACCGGCTCACCGTCGCCCGCCGGCGAAGCGGGTTCCGTCGTCTCGTCGAGACCGCTGCCGCCGCAGTACTGGGTGCCCGGTTCCGCCGACGCCTCCGTCCTGACCTACGTCACCACCGACACGTTCGGCAACAGGGCGCTGAGCACCGGGACCGTCTTCATCCCTCGGGGCACCGCCCCGGCCGGCGGCTGGCCGGTGATCTCGTGGGCCCACGGGACCTCCGGGCTCGGCGACGACTGCGCACCCTCGGTCCGGGGACCGGGCCTACCCGAGCGCGACCTGCCGTACCTGGCGAAGTGGATGCAGCAGGGCTACGCCATCGTCGCGAGCGACTACGCCGGGCTGGGCACCCCCGGTCTGCACGCCTACCTCGACGGCCGGACGACGGCCCACAACGTCGTCGACATGGTGCGCGCGGGTCGGGAGTTCTCCGCGACTCTCCCTGTCACACAACGGTTGTCGCGCTCATGGGCGGCGGTTGGACAGTCCCAGGGTGGCGGGGCGGCGATCTACACCGCGCGCCACGCCACCGAGTTCGGCGGTCCCGAACTCGCCTACCGGGGCGCCGTGGGCACCGGCACGCCGGCCTACATCGAACGGCTCGTCCAGATCGCCGGCCCGGGCGTACCCCCGGTGGCGATCACGCCGGCACTGACCGCCTACCTCAGCTACATCACCGCCGGCCTCCGGTACGCACATCCCGAACTCGGCATCGACCGCATCCTCACCCCGACGGGCCGCAAGTACGTGGCGCTCGCCGAGACCCGGTGCGTCGGCGACTTCGAGGAACAACTCCGGGGAGTCTCCGTCGGCGACTACTTCACCGCCCCGCTGAACAGCCTCCCGAGGTTCTCCGCAACCCTCGCCGATTACCTTGCGATGCCCGAAAAGGGTTTCGACAAGCCGTTTTTCATGGGCCACGGCCTGCTGGACACGGACGTGCCGTATGCCACCACCGCTGCGTACGCGGCGACGCTGACGGCCAACGGCCAGCCGGTGACCTTCCGGATGTATCCGAGTGACCACAGTGGCACCCTGGTCCGTTCGCAGGCCGACACAATCCCGTTCCTCAACCGGCTGTTCGGCAAGTAGCCGCTCATCGACTCCGCCGAAATTCTCGCGCACCCCGGTTCCGACGCGGCGTCGTCTCGTGGCACGATGGACAGCACCGGTTGAGCAGCTGCCGTCACACATTTGCCGGGACGGGCGGCCGCGTGTCGGCCTGCCGCGTCCCCCGTGGAGAGGGCCATCAACCGATGCAGGCAGAACATCCTGACGCTGTGATCGTCGACGACTCCGGCCTGAGCGCCGGCCGCGCCCTGATGACGGTGGTGTCGGCAGCACACGAGCAACTGGTGATCCTGACCGTCGAGGGCAGCATCGACGTCCTCACCGCTCCGCAGTTGTCCGAGGCGGTGTCCGAGGCGCTGAGCGGTCAACCGGACGGTCTCATCATCGACCTGACCACCACCGAGTTCCTGGCCTCGGCCGGGATGGCGGCGCTCGTCGCCGCACACGAGGCCATCGCGCCCAGGGGCATGTTCGGGGTCGTGGCCGCCGGACCGGCGACCACCCGTCCCCTCACCGTGATGGGGCTCGATCAGACGATGGTGCTCTACCCGACACTGGACGACGCGGTCACGGCCATGACCACCACAGAGGGGCTGGCCGACCGTCCGGCTGGATAGACCCCGATGGTGTGGATTTCGTCGGCCCACCGCCCCGCAGACCCGGACGGTGGCCTCGCGCTCTCGGTCACGGCCACCCCCGAGGCCGCCTTCCGCTTCCGGCAGCACTTCGCGCAGTGGCTGGACGCGACGGTCAGCGTGGACGCAGAACGTCGCAGCGACATCGTCCTCGCGGTCTACGAGGCGGTGGCCAATGCGGCCGAGCACGCGTACGCCGCCGGCACGCAGTCTTCGAGCACGCAGCCGTCGGGCACACGACCCGGTGCCATCGAGGTACGGGCACGCCTGACGCGTGAGGAGTCGCTGGAGGTCACCGTCACGGACGGAGGGCGCTGGAAATCCGATGCCTCGTCGTCGCCGTACCGCGGGCGCGGACTCGCCCTGATCTCGGCGCTCAGCGACGCGTCGGACGTCACCAGCGGGCCGGACGGGACCTCGGTGACACTGCGCTGGCACGAGCGGCTCGGCGTCTGAGGCCCACCTCCGCGAGCATGTCCCCAGCGCTGGGGACACAGGCGCTCGTTGTCGGTTCACAACCCCTGCCTGACACAGCCAGGTCACCGACCGAGGGGTACGGTTCGGACAGGAGTTCGTCGTGGGTCTGTTCAACCGACCAAGTCTGTCGGCCGAGTCACCTAACCTGATCTCCGAAGGCGGGTTCGGGGCCGGCCGTCGAAGAAGCTCGGTGGAGCGTACTCCCGATCCTGACATCGCTGCACAATGCGCATGCACGTCAGCGCACGAGGAAGGGAGTCGACATGACCGACTTCACCGTGGACTCGAACATCGACGACGCCTGGCGCACGTTCGCCTTGCACGTCGGTGATCGGCTGTCGCATCTCGAGCCGGGCCAAACCCTCACGATCCAGCAGGACCCGATGATCCCGGAGGGTCCGCACGGGACGCTGCGGTTCACGATCACCGGGTCACGTCGGTTGCGCTGCACCATCGACGACACCGACCTGCATCCGACCGCCGAGTACTTCGCCGAGCACCTGGCACTGCTCGCCTCCCTCGGATGGCGCCGCCTGCGCAACGGCACCCACATCTTCGAGGTCGGCCGCCGCCGCGTGGACCAGCTCGCGCACGTGACGGTGCAGACGCTTCGTCAGGTCTGGGAGGTCGTGCACCCCGCGTTCCTCGACCATTCCCCCGCCGCGCGCCCCGAACCCCAGATCGAGGTCGCGGTCCAGCCCTTCGACGCCGACCATCTGCGTGCGTTGCTCGTCGGCTCGCTCGAGGACCTCACCGGCTGCCGCATCCAGACCGACGCCGACGGCGACATCGCCCTGCCCACCAAGCCCGTCTCGTCCTGGCTGAGTCCGCGCAGCGACGCACCGCGTCTCGAGTTCTTCGCGCGCCTGGCCGGCGACATCACCGACCGTCGCCGCGCCGCCGACATCGTCGCCGCCCAGCCGACCATGGGTTCGGCGGTGCGGGTGCACCTCCTCGAGGACGAGGTCTTCGCGACGCTGACCGTGGAATGCGCCGTCTTCCACCCGCACAACCTCAGTTCCGCCCTGGCCGAGTGGTTCTCGTTCCTGGCCGACTGCGCCCCGTCCGTCATCGCCAAGGTCGGTGAGGACGCACCGATGACCGCGCGGAACGGCGGCCGGCTCCCGGACGCGCTGCAGACCCTGCTCGAACTCGACCCCGACGGGCGGTCGCTCAGTGCCCGCGAGGTCGCGAAGATCTGCCGCTACAACCAGGCCGACATCCTCTCCTTCATCAACACCAGCGAGGAGCAGCACCTCACGTGGCGGCGGTCGGCGGTCGACGCGGCCGCGGCGTCGGACTCGGTGGAGGCCGACGCCTGCCGCCACGAGGCCGACGCCTGGAAGGCGACCACGCACAACCTGCGTGCCGCGCTGCGCGTCGTCGTGCTGTCCGACGACGACACCGCAGACCGGAACTCGCCGGCCAAGTGATCCGGGCAAATCGGGCTCCGAATCACCGGTGCACGTAGTCCGCGCGGACGATTTTCGGCGCCGGGCATCGCGCCGGCGCCAGCCGAGGCGTTCAATTGTTAGGTAACCCTCAGCGGTTCGCGTCGTCGATCGGAGCCCTCGCATGGCCATCACCACGGATCGCGGCGCGCTCACGTTCACCTTTCCCGAACTGGGTCGCGACGCGCGGTTGCACGTCACCTTCCAGCGGACTCTGCGCACCCCCGACCCGGTCGGACGGTACGGCCCGGTCGGTGACGACGGCGCGCTTCGCCTCGCCCAGGGCTCACCCGACGGCGATGCGCACGCAACCATCCCCATGTGGCAGTCCGAGGCCACCTGGCTGGACTTCTCCTCGCCGCACATGCATCCCTTCCTCGTGATGGTCGGCGTCGACGGCGTGAACGCGATCAGCGGTGACGTCTTCACCGGTATGCCCGACTTCGACGCCGACGACTACCTCGAGGTCCCCACACAACCGTCACTCGCCTCCCACCGGGGCCCGGCCGGCGACGGGTTCGACGACCGCCAGTTCATCGCTCCCTCGACCCACACCGTCGCGGACGGCGGTCGCACCGGGACGCTCGTGCAGCTGACGGTCATCCCGATGCGCGCCGACGCGTGGGCCCGGCGACGCCGCCACCTGCCCTCGGCTCCGGGAACGTGCGTGCTCTGCGACATCTCACGAGCCGAACAATCCCGTGCCCGTCCCCGCCTCACCGCGCCTCGCGTGACAGGTCCACTCGAGTCCGCGGACACCTGGCATCCGACGACGTTCGACACCGCCGCGGTCCGGATCGTCAACTCGGTCGCGTGGAAGTCCCTGACCGGAGAACCGGTGCCGCGCGCCGCGCTGACGAGCGCCGACTACGCCGCGCACGACCTCCCCTGGTACCCCGTCTACGACGAGACGGTCGAGCACTCGGCCCCCCTGTAGATCTGTCGCGGGTGTCGCCCCGGGTGTCCGCTCCGCGTCGTACTATTCGGATCCGGTCCGCGTACGTCCCGCCCAGGAGGAGCCGCATGTCCCCCGATTTCGACGCCGTCCTCGAGGCGGCCTGGCGGGACTTCGCCGACACCCTCGCGGTCCGGGTGCCGCGCCTCCTGCCGGGTCAGAGCCTGGCCATCGTCGAGGCGGCGGCCGGGGGCTGGCGCCGGCGGATGACCTTTGCGATGACCGGGACGCCCGGGTCGACCGACCGACTGCGCTGCACCATCTCCGCGGGCGACCTCACCTGGACCGACAAGGACCGGTGGATGCGTCAGGCCACCTACATCGTCGACCGCGGCTGGTGTCGGCTCGAGGGCCGCAGCGCCTTCTGCTTCGAGGTCGATCCCCTCCGGTCCAGCGACCTCGCCGATGCCGCCGTGCGAGCGTTGCGCGAGGTGTGGGGCGTCATCCATCCGTCGTTCGTCAGCATCGGCGACCCGTCGTTCGCCCGCCACCACTCACCGGTGCCCGCGGACGATCTCGACACCGATCGGGACCGGCTCCGGCCGTCGGAATCGGGTCGAGCGGTCGAAGAGGATCTCGACGACACCGTCCGCATCACCGACGCCGACACCCTCCGCTTCACCGCACCGGCCCGGTTCGTCGACGCCCCGGTCGAGGGCGGTGTGGTCCCGCAGTCGAAGGACCATCTCGTCGAACTGGTCCGCGCCGCGATGACCGCGGCCGGACGTCCCGCGGTGGTCAGCCCGCGCAAGGCCATCTTCCTGCGATCGACCGGCACCTCGCTGTTGCGACCCACCCGCGACGCCCGCTCACTGGAGATCGTGACCATCCTCAGCTCCTCGGTGCCCGCACCCTCACTGCTCGGTATGGTCGTCGCCGAATTCTCCCCGCGGTGGCCCGAAGTCGCGGTGGTCGTGCGCAACGGGCTCGTCTACGCCCAGCGCCGCATCGATGTCGCGGTCTTCAACCCCGCGAATCTCGATGCCGCGCTCCGACGCTGGGACGACTTCGCCCGGTCGGCCCGCGGCGAGATGATCAGACGGCTCGACAGCAGCCCGAAACTGGAACGCCGACGACGCGGCGACCGGCTCCCCGGCGCATTGCTGGGGCTTCTTCGGGTCAACCAGAAACTCGACAACACGCTGTCCCCCACGACCGTTCTCGCGGCCTGTCACCAGGACCGGGAGCGCGTGCACGAGTTCTTCGACATCTGCGCCGCCGAGATGCGCGAGTGGATGGACAACCTCACGGCCGCCCGCAAAGCCGAACTCGGTGAGGAGGAGATCGCACTGTGCGAGGCCGAGCACCAGGCCTACGCCCGGGTCGCCCGGCTGCTCCTCACCGCCATGGACCTCGCCGGCGGGGCGCCTTCCGCTCCCTGATCCGAAAGAACCACATACCCGCTGGCCCGCCCTGCTCCCTGAGGAGCGCCCGGAGCTTGCGGAGGGCGCGTCACGAAGGGTCTTCGCAACCCGACTCGCCAAGACCCTTCGTGACGCTCGCAAGCTCGCTCCTCAGTGAGCAGGGGTGTCGCTCCGCTCGCTCCTCAGGGAGCAAGGGTGTCGCTCCGCTCGCTCCTCAGGGAGCAGGGGTGTCGCTCCGCTCGCTCCTCAGGGAGCAAGGGTGTCGCATCGCTCGCTCCTCAGAGAGCGGAGACGCTCGCATCTCTGGGGCCGAGGCCGGCCGGAGCCGCTCAGTCGGTGGAGCTGTACGAGAGGTGCACGACTCCGTTGTCGAAGACGTCCGTGCCGACGAGCGTGAGCGGCAGATCGGCCAGACCGTCGAAGAGGCGGGCACCGCTTCCCAGGACCACCGGATAGACCAGCAGGTGCAGCTCGTCGATCAGCTTGTCGCGCAGCAACGCTCGCACGAGCGTGCCGCTGCCGCTGATGTAGAGATCGCGCTCGTGCTTGAGTTCGCGAATCCGGTCGGCGTCATAGGCACCGATGACCGTCGAGTTCTGCCACGCGCTCGTGTCGTCGAGAGTCGACGACACCACGTACTTGGTGGTGTCGTTGAAGAACGGGGCGCCGGGGTCGTCGTCGACGGTCCGGGTCGACCAGGCCGGGGCGAACATCTCGAATGTGTTGCGCCCGAGCAGGATTCCAGTGCAGTCGGACATGAAGGACCCCAGGAGCTCGCCCATCCCGTCGGCGAATCCGTACGGCATCGTGAAGCTCGGGTCCTCGTAGCTGCCGTCGAGGGTGATGAACTCGTGGACGTGGATCTTTCCCATGGTGTGCCTCTCGTCTCTTCGCGGTGAACGTCACGATGTCAGACCGGGCGTCGCCGGGAAACTCATCGGCGTCGAAGAGTTCGGCGAACTGTGGCGAGTGGCCCTTCGTGGCTCGTCGCTAGCGCTCCTCGCACCTCAGGGAGCAGGGAGACGTCGCTAGCGCTCCTCGCACCTCAGGGAGCAGGGAGACGTCGCTAGCGCTCCTCGCACCTCAGGGAGCAGGGAGACGTCGCTTGCGCTCCTCGGACCTCAGGGAGCAGGCCGGCCAGCGGGTCTGTGGTTCTTTCGGATTAGGGAGCAGGGGGCTGAGCCCCGTTCCCGCCGGCTGAGCCTGTCGAAGCCCCCTCGTCTGGTAACTCTGGACCCACACATCGGCGATCGAAGGAGATCCATGGACGTCGCAGGCAAGGTGGCCATCGTCACGGGTGGCGGTGGGGGTATCGGCGCGGCGATCGCGCATGCGCTGGTCGATGCGGGCGCCAGGGTCGTCGTCACCGACCTCGACGAGTCCGGTGCCCGGGACGTCGCCGGGTCGCTCGGAGATGTGGCGACCGCGCTCGGCGGTGATGCCTCGTCCGACGACCACATCGATGCCGCGGTTCGGCTGGCGGAGAGCACCTTCGGTCCGGTCGACCTGTACTTCGCCAACGCCGGCGTCGGCCTGGGCGGCGGGGTCGACACCGACGAGGCGGTGTGGGATCTCGCTGTCGACGTCAACCTCCGCGCCCACATCCGAGCGGCCCGACGCCTCGTCCCGGACTGGGTGGAGCGCCGAACGGGATACTTCGTCAGCACCGCGTCGGCCGCGGGCCTGCTCACCCAGATCGGCAACGCACCGTACTCGGTCACCAAACACGCCGCGGTCGGTTTCGCGGAGTGGCTCAACATCACCCACTTCGACGACGGCGTCCGGGTCAGTTGCCTCTGCCCCATGGGCGTCGACACCAAACTGCTTCGGCCGGACGGTGATTCCGCGAGCGAAGAACAGCGGCTGATGCAGCGCGCCGTGGAGAGCGCGGGCGCGGTGCTCACTCCCGGGGCGGTGGCCGCGATCGTGCTGGAAGCCGTCGCCGACGAACGCTTCCTCATCCTCCCCCACCCCGAGGTCCTCGACATGTACCGCCAGAAGGGCGCCGACTACGACCGGTGGCTGCGCGGGATGCGCCGGTACCAGACCAGCCTGCGATGATCCCGCGCCGACGTGTCGCGGTTGCTACTCGAAGTAGCGTCGCGGCACGTCGACGAGCATCGTCGTGATGTCGGCCTCGCTGACTCCGCGCTCTCGCAGCGCCGGCAGCACCTCTTCGCTGATGTGTCGGTAGTTCCATTTGGGGAGTGCCTGTTTCTTGGCCTCGTGGTCGAACCAGTCGATGAAGCAGGCGGCATCGTGCGCGAGGGCCATGCGGTCGGCGTATCCGCGCCTGCACAGTTCGGCGACCGTGTTCACGCGCTCCTCGAACGGCAGGAGGAGGTCGAGACCGAAGCGGTCCATGCCGAGGATCGAACCGGCGTCGGCGAGTTTCATCAGGTAGTCGAGGTCGACGCTGTCGCCGGAGTGGCCGATGACCACCTTCGTCAGGTCTGCCCCCTCCTCGGCGAACACCTTCTGGGCGACCAGTCCCGACTGGCTGTGCGGATCGGTGTGGACGGTGATGGGCGCGCCGGTCTGGGCGCTGGTCTGTCCCACCGCGCGCATCACGCGCTCGACACCCGGTGTGAGGCCCTGGGATTCGATGGCGCACTTCAGGAAGGCCGCTCGCACACCGGTGTCCGCGATGCCCTCGGTGAGGTCCTTGGTGAAGAGCGTGACCAGTGGCTCCGGCACGTCGAACAGCATTCCCGGGCCCGCATAGTGAAATTGGAACGGGATGTCGTTGTAGGTGTAGAGACCGGTCGCGACGACGATGTTCAGGTCGATCTGTTCGGCGATCCGTTGGATACGCGGGATGTACCGGCCGAGGCCGAGAACCGTCGGGTCGAGGATCGTGTCGATCCCGAGCTCCTTCAGTTCCGTCAGATCACGGACCGCTTCGGCGACCTTCTCGTCCTCGTCCCAATCATCCTGGTAGTTCTGCCGGAATTCTTCGCCGACGATGAAGACGTGCTCGTGTACCAACACGTTTCCGAGGTCTGCGGAATCGATCGGGCCGGTCGCGGTGTGGACGGTGGCCATGGAGCCTCCTCATCAGGAGGCGGCGTTGCCTCCCACTGCGGCGAACCCTAGTCGATTCCCCCGGCGTGACAGGCGACTTTCGTCCGTCGTTCTCGTCGGCCGCTCCCGCAGGGTTCGTTGTGGCGCGTCACGCGGCGCGGGGCGCGGTGAGCTTCTCCATGACCCAGTACGACGAGCCGGCGACCACCGCCCCGGCAAGCCAGGACAGGTCGATGCCGCCCAGTGCGACCGCAACCGGACCCTGCAGCGCCGGCAGCATGCCGTACATGAACATCCAGGTCGCCGTGACACCGAGAGCGAGTGCGACGAGCGCGGTCGGCCGCACTATCGGCAGGACGCTGTCCGCCGGTGTGCCGAACAGACTCTCGGCGTCGATCTGTTGGCGTGCGATCAGGAACCAGTGCACGAGAACGACGCTGCCCCATGGGCTCAGCCAGCCGACGATCGACACCAGCCAGAAGTCGATCGTGGTGGCGAAGTCGCTGTTGAGCACGAAGTAGACGACGATCGCCATCGCCACGACGCCGATGACCATGTTCAGCACGCGGCGGTCGACGCGGATGTCGAGCGCCTGCGTCGACACCGTGCACGTGTAGATGTTGAGGATGTTGGTCGCGAGCGGTCCGTGGATCACCAGCAACAGAACCGGCAGTGCGAGAACGCCATAGGCATCGACGATGATCTCGCCCGGATCGGCGGAGTCGCTCAGGGTGGCCAGCGACGCACCCAGCACGCCGAGCCAGACGACCGGAATGAACTGCCCGAGTGCGCTCGCGAGGAACAGCTTGCGCGACGGCACGTCCCGGGACACGAAGCGCGAGTAGTCGCCGGCGTAACCGATCCACGTCAGGCCCCACCCGATGCCGATCGCGGTCATCACCGCGGTGATCGCACCGATGTGCGCCGATCCCGTGAGCTCTGGCGAGGTCGTCTGTCCCCAGTTCACGTCCAGACCGACCCACGCGACGACGGTCATGACGAGCAGGATCGCGACCGTCGGCGGCACCGTCCACCGTTCGAAGGCCGAGATCACCCGGTACCCGAACCAGGCGATCGTCACCTGCATCCCCATGATGATCGCCGCCACGACGATCCGCGCGGCGTTGTTGTCGAGGTCCGGGTCGACGAGTCCCATCTCACCGAGCAGCGCCATCACCAGGTCGAGGACGATCCAGGTGTTGACCGCGCACCAGCCCATACAGACCAGTGCCTGAACGGCCGCGGGAACATAGGCGCCGCGGCGTCCGAAGACGGCCCGCGAGAGCACCATCCCGGTGACCCCGGTGCGCTGACCGATGACCACGAAGACGCCGAAGATCGTCATGCCGATGGCGTTGCCGACGACGAGGACGGCCACCGTCTCCCACAACCCGAGGCCCATGGTGACGCCGAGTGCACCCAGCACCCAGTTGATCGGCGCGATGTTCGCACCGGCCCAGATCCAGAACTGTCCGCGCACATCGTGGGTCTTGGCGGATTCGGGGATGAGTTCGAGCTCGGCCTCGGCCTCCGGGACCGAGTGCTTCGGTCCGGGTGCCGACGGGGTCGCGGCGTCGAGTGCGGTCATTGTGTCCGTCCCAGAGAGATCGGCCCGAGGGGTCGGGGTGCGGTCGGGCGTGGCGCGCGACGATGCGCAGTGCATCCATCGTGGTCCGGTCGCCGCGGCTGCGATACCTACAGAACGTCCGCATTCACTCGGTCGGCGACAGACAGGATGTCGGGCCGGACTTCTCGGCAGGGAGCGCGCGCGGGAAAGATCAGGTTGCGATTTGTCCCGGGAACCGGGCGAGATCGCAACGGGATCCGAACCGCTCAGGCCACGTCCTGCACATCGGCCGCCGACGCGCCCGTGATGATGTCGAGGACTCGTGGGTACTCGGGCGCGTCCGAGGTGACCACCGAACCGTGGTTTCCGCCGCGGATGAGAACGGCCTCGGCCTCGCCGCCTTCGCGGACGACGGCGGCGACGTAGCGCTGGGAGTTCGCCGGCGCGACCATGCGGTCGGCGGTTCCGTGGACGGCGACCACGGGGGTGTCGGGATCGATGTTCTGGATGGGGTCGACCATCGTGTACCGCTGCGGGACCTGCGCCGGTGTGCCACCGAGGGCGGTGACGATGCGGTCGTCGCCATGCGTTGCCGCGTAGGTCATGTCGAGTGGACCGGCGAGTGAGACGACGCGTGTCGGGCGGAACAGCGGCCGCGCACCGACCTCGTCGTCCTCCAGCTTGTGCCTCGTCCCGCCCCACACCGCGAGCTGGGCACCCGCACTGTGCCCGACGATCAGTTCGTCGTCGGTGTCGATCTGCGGGAACTGCCGGTCGACGACGACGACGTGGTCCAGCGCGCTCGCGACATCGCGGAACGTCGTCGGCCACCCGCCGCCCGAACCGACGCGGCGGTACTCGATGTTGTAGACGGCCATGCCCCGGCCGGCGAGGTCTCGCGCGAGCGGTTCGAAGATGTCGGCGCCGAGGGCGCTCTGCCACGCGCCGCCGTGGATGAGGACCACGAGCGGGATCGAATCGACCCGCTGTTCTCCCTCGGGCAGGTACAGCTCGGCCCAATTCTGTTCCGAGTCACCGTCATCCGGTGTCGGATAGTCGAACCGTTGGATGGTCACCTCGTCCAGGTACTCGACCGGCGCGGCCGTGGCACTGCTGGTCGTCGTCGTGGGCGTCGTTCCGCTGGAACACGCGGACAGCCCGACCATGCTCGCGACGAGGACTCCCAGTGCGATGCGTCCGCCGACCGAGACCCTCACCGCGCGCTGAGGGGAACTGCGGTGATCGCCGGGCCGCTACGAACGGTCGCGGGGAGCGGTCCGAATCCCGTCCAGAGATTCACCGGCACCGTGATCGTCGCGCCGGCGGGCAGCGAGATCGGCCCGGGGCTGACCGCGATCCGATCGGTGAAGGTGTCGCTTCGCTCGACCTCCAGTCGGAGCCGCTGCGCGCGCCCCTCGGAGCGGATGGTGACACCGGCCGGGGACGTGGCACCCACCGAGACCGCCGAGTTCGGGCCGATTGCGAGCTGTGTGGTCTCGGTCGACAGCGAACGCAGTGAGTTCTCGGTCGCGACCTCGAATTCCGCGGTCGACGCTGCTGACGAGGTCACCCGCATCCCATGTCGCGCCGGGTCGGCGTCGACGACCGCGACGGCACCCGCGGGCACCTCCAGATCACCCATCGCCACCACGCCGCCCGCGCTGAGCACCGTCGCATCGATGTCCGCGGAACGACCGGCTTCCACCCCGTCGACGATGATCCGGAAGGCGCGGTTCGCGGGCACCGTGAAGGTGGCGGTGTTGTCGTTGTTGAACAGGATCTTTCGGTCGACGCCCGGGATCGCGCGGCCGGCCGGATCCGTGACCCGCACATCCCAGTCGACGTCGCCGGCACCGCGGGCGCCGCCGTTGGTGTCCGACACGATGACCACGGTCTCGTCGTCGCGCAGGTCGGGGTCCTGGTGACGCGCCAGGATGGGTGCCAGCGGCACGAGCATCATCTTGTTGGCCGGCGACCCCTGGAACAGCAGCGTCGGCTCGGACGGGTTGGTGGCCGTCGAGTAGTACCAGCTGTCGGCCGCGGGGTCGGCGACGATCATCTTCTCGACACCGGGGAAGTTGTTGTCGTAGACGACGATGCCGCGTTTGCCCTGTCCCAGGTCGCGAATGGCGATCGGGTTGATCGCGTGTCCGGCGCTCTGCTCCTCGTCGGTGTAGATCGCCAGGACGTAATTGTCGTTGCGGGCCCACACCGACCGCAGTCGGGACAGCGCCTGTGTGACCGTGACCTCCGATTGGACGAGGTCGGTGGGCGGAAAGCCCTGCGTGATGAACATCCGCGCGATGAGTTCATCGAGGGGCGCCGACGGCCGGATGCTGTAGACGGGCTGCCAGGGCAGTGCCAGCGGGAACGGGTTCAGGCGCTTGGTGGCATAGAGTCCGGCCAGCGCGGCCATCCCGAAGCAGTGCCCGCCCGCCATCGACTCGTTGAATTCCTGTTGCACAACCTCGGCGACCGTCGTCGGCGAGCACACACCCAATACGAGGCGCGCGCAGACCTCGTCGCCGAATACCGCACGCATGCCATCGATGGTCAATCCGCGAGTGTGCAGAGCGTCGTTCGGTCCCCAGTTCTCGAACGAGAAGCCGTCTCGCTTGACCTGGAAGTCGGCCTGCGCGACCAGCTTTCCGGCCTGAGGATTCACCACCGGCGCCGCCTGGGACGGACCGGAGGAGACGATCGACAGGCCGGCGGCCACTGCCAGCACCAGTACCGCCACCGAGAGACGGTTCAACAGTCGGGAACCGCGCGTGCCTGTGAGCATCGCTAAACACTAGCGGACATTTCAGACACTGCCAGATCTGCCGGAGAATTCGCCGGATTCATTTCGGAAATACGTCTCAAATTGTTTGTTGCGGCAGTTTGTTCCAATTCAGGGACCAAACTGCCGCAACGTCGATCACGAATGTTCGCAGGCGGTTACTTGACGCCCGAGAACACGTACTGCAGCACGGCCAGGGCCAATTCGTTGTCCTGGATCGCCTGCCACAAGATGGTGTCCACCATGTTCGTCTCCGTTTCGATGTTCGCGTGAGGGGTTGGCCCGGATACCGAGCCGGAAATCGTGGAGTCACCCCGACCCGGCGCTCCCGATCCTACGTCGACGGCCGGGGAGGGTCACCGGGTGATGGGCGCGACCCGTGTCACGCCGTCCGGCGTCCGGCGGTTCGCCTATTCGATGCATCGACCTCCGCGATCGCGACACGGAGCATCTCCGCGAAACGGCTCCAGAACGCTGCCTCGTCATCGTAGAACCGGACGGTCCGGGGATCGGCGGCCGCCAGGCGGGCACCGTTGGCACGACTCTGCCAGTGCTCCCACTGGTCCTCGCACACCCGTAGGTAGCCGGTGAGTGTCGCGGCGTCGTGGTTCCGCAATGCGGCGATCCTGCTCGGCATGGAAGTCCCCTCCTCGGCATGGTCCGGTCACACGCTATGCCGGGGGTACGACAACCTCGTCCAGCCGCGTGTGGACCCGTGACCACCTGCTCCGGAAGTGCTCCGCAAGGCACCCGACGATGGGGCACCGGCAACGCCCGCCCGTTCGAACCGCGGAACCGCGGACCGCGAACCGGCGAGCGTCGGGCGGCTCATCCGCCGGCGGTGGTGCGGGGTCGGGTGTGAGCGGTCCAGGTCCCGCCGTCGTGGTACCGGTCGGCGTTCGGGTCCTGTGGGTCCGGGTACCAGCCAACCACGACGTTCCGTGCGCCGTCGACAGCCGAGCTCTTCGACTTACGGGACACGAGCACGACGATGCCCGCGATCCCGGCACCCAGAACGGCCATCAGCACGAGCAGGACGACGAGCAGCAGGATGATCGACATGCACGCACCGTACCGAGCACCGCTCGCGATGCCATGTCGTCGGCCGCGGCTTCGCTCCGGTTCCGCCGAATGACGGACCCGCCCGTCGTGCGCGGGATCAGTCCCCGACGGTCTTGACAGGTATCCCCATCCGCTGGGCGCGGCGAATCATGGTGACCGCGTTGTCGATCGCCGCGCATCCCGGGTCGTTGTTGAAGTAGACATAGACATCGCACGAGTCGTCGTAGGCCTCCGTCAGGCGGCGCAACCAGCTGTCGATCGCACGAGTCCCATAGCTCATCGGTCGCCGCGACGTCCCGTCATGAAGTCGCAGGTACCCGAAATCGGCTGTGCGCCACAGTGGATTGAGAATGCGGTTCTTCCGGTCGGCCCAACACAGCGCCGCGTTGTGCCGTTCGAGGACCGACCTGGTCTCGTCGGTCCACCAGGACTCGTGCCGGGGTTCGACGGCGACCTGGACCGTCTTCGGGAACAGCGCGAGCGTCTCGTCCAGGGCGTCGGGTGTCGCGCGGAGGTTGGGAGGCAACTGGAGGAGCACCGGCCCCAAACGACCGTCGAGCCCCGCCGATCGATCGAGAAAGCGCTGGACCGGTTCGGCGGGCTCCTTGAGGCGCTTGATGTGCGTCAGGTAGCGACTCATCTTCGCCGCCATCCGGAAGTCGGCGGGGACGGTCTCGGCCCAGTTCTCGAACGCCTTCTTCTCCGGCAGCCGGTAGAAGGTGTTGTTGACCTCGGCGGTCGGGAACCGTTGGGCGTAATGGTCCAGCCACAGTCGCTGGGGGAGCTTCTCGGGGTAGAACGCGCCGCGCCAATCCCGGTACTGCCAGCCGGAGGTGCCGATGAACAACATCGTCGCAACTATCCACTCGCGACGGGGCTACGAATCCCGTCCACGACGAGTACTCGGCAGGCGTGTGGGTGTCGGCTCACGCGCTTCGGGTACCCGTACGTGGCACATGCCAATCACCGAGACGGGAGTGACATATGACCAAGCTGGCGATCATCTACTACTCGGCCACCGGACACGGCACGGCGATGGCGCAGGCGCTGTCGGATGCCGGCGAATCCGCGGGTGCCGAGGTCCGGGTCCGCCACATCGCCGAGACCCGGGATCCCCAGACGTTCGCCGACAATCCGGCGTGGTCGGCCAACTACGAGGCCACCAAGGACCTGCCCGCCGCGAGCGGAGACGACATCGTCTGGGCCGACGCGGTGATCTTCGGCAGCCCGACGCGGTTCGGCAGCACGGCCTCGCCGTTCCAGACGTTCATCGACTCGCTCGGCGGCCTGTGGGCCGACGGCAGGTTGGCCGACAAGGTCTACACCGGATACACCTCCAGCAACACCGCCCACGGCGGGCAGGAGACCACGCTCATCGGGTTGTACACCTCGCTGATGCACTTCGGCGGCATCCTCGTCCCGCCCGGTTACACCGACGGGCTGAAGTTCGCCGACGGCAATCCCTACGGTGTCTCCCACGTCACCGGTCCGGAGAACAAGAACCCGCTCGACGACGCGACGAAGGCAGCGCTCGCGCACATGGCCGAGCGTGTGGTGCGAATCGCTGGACTCCTCACAGCCTGACGATGTCGCTCACCGGTTCCGTTCTCGCCCAGCCGATCTGTGTGAGCGGGAACGGGACCTGTGAGCGTGAGGGGGCCGGAATCGGAGTTGACAGCGACGGCCCGGGGGTTCACCATCGGTCCTCGTGTCTGTCAGTGTGTCGCCCTCCGGGCGTGAGGAGGTCGTCGGCGTCGTGCGCGCCGACGGTTGAGCACCCCGCCCCGATCGGCGCGCGTCCATCTCAGTCGAGGACCGCGCCGGTCGATCTGTGCTCTCTTTTCCTCCTCCGACACCTGAGGTGTACACACCCATGCATTCATTGACCGAAGCCCAGATCCGTTCGTCGTTCGTCAACGCCTCGCTGCGCGAACGCAAGAGCGTGACACTCCCACCCGACTTCGACGACTTCGACTGGGAGCAGCTCGATTTCGCCGGCTGGCGCGACCCGAAGCTCCCGATGGTCGGTTACGTGGTCATCCCGACCGACGACGACGTCATCGGGATCATGCTGCGACTCGGTGGCCGCCAGCCCCGCAACCGTCCGCTGTGCTCGTTCTGCGAGGACGTCCACCTCCCCAACGAGGTCGCCTTCTTCAGCGCGAAGTTCGCCGGCGCCGCGGGGCGCAAGGGCAACACGGTCGGGACGTTGATCTGCTCGAACTTCGAATGTTCGGCGAACGTCCGCGCCAAGCCGTCGGCCATCTTCTCCACCGACGACCCCGAGACCGTGCGGCAACAGCGCATCCGGGCGTTGCGGACCCACCTCGCCGGATTCGCCCAGCGAGTGGCGAGCGGAGACAGCTCCTCCGCTCCCTGAGGAGCGGCCGGAGCTTGCGAAGGGCGCGTCACGAAGGGTCCTGGTGACACGGGTAGCGGGACCTTCGTGACTCGTCGCTTGCGTTCCTCGCGCCTCAGGGAGCAGGGAGGTGACCGCTTGTCCCGCCTGCATCTGGCCCGCCTCGTGACCGACAGACTTCAACTCGACTCGCAGACTTCGATCGAGGTCTGGGAGTCGAGTTGAAGTCTGGGAGTCGCAGTTCTGCGGCCCGGCGGCCATCGTGGATCACGAAAGGCCTGAGCTCCCTGAGGATCGAGCGTCACGAAGGGTTCGGCGAGCCTTTCGGCCGGCGGTCAGAGCAGCAATAGTGGACCCATGACGTCGCTGTTCATCCGAGCACTCCAGACACATCAATGGCTCTACGAACATTCGGGCGGCCTCGTCGGCCACCGACTGCTCATGGGCAATCCCACGCTGCTGCTCCGGACGATCGGACGCCGCACCGGTGAGGCGAGGTGCAACGCGCTCACCTACGCGCGCGACAGTGAGGCCTACCTGGTGGTCGCGTCGAACGGCGGATCGCCGCGACCACCGGGGTGGCTCGCCAACCTGAAGGCCCATCCGAATGTCGAGGTCCAGGTCGGCCGACGGCGGATTCAGGTCACCGCGCGGGCGACCTACCCCGACGACCCTGACTACGCCCGGCGCTTCGTGCTCCTCGACGAGGTCAACCGCGGCCGCTACGCCGGTTACCAGAAGAAGACGACACGCCCACTCGCGATCGTCGAGCTGATGCCGCGGTAGGGGGGCTCGCGCCGCACCGCCTCCGAAGCGGTCCCGCCGGGCGCGGGAAGATTCACGCCGCGTCTGGACCCGCCGTGTCGCGAGTCCACCGTCGCGCATATTCGTCGGTGTAGCTTTGCCCGGTTCGCTCGCAGATGATGGCCATCAGTTCGTCGGTCAGGGCGCGGGTTCGGTGCTCGGTGACTTCGCCCGACCCGAGGTCCAGCGCCGGGAGGATCTCGATTGTGACGCTGCGTCGTCGTTGGCGGCCATCCGTTCTACGAGTCCCGGTGATCGCAATCGGTATCAGGGGCGCACGGGTTTTCAGCGCGACGCGTACGGCCCCGGTCCGTCCGCGATACATCCGCCCGTCCGGGGACCGAGTGCCTTCGGGATGAATCCCCCAGGCTCCCCCGCCATCCAAGATCTCAACTGCTTGCCGGAGCGCCGACGACGCTCCCGCGCCGCCACGACGGTCGACCGGGATCTGTCCCAAGGTGAGAAAGAACCAGCGTTGTAGGCGACCGACGGGACCGTGACGTTCGAAGTACTCGCGCTTGGCGAGGAACGTCACCGGTCGACGCACCGCCAGAGCCAGGTAGAAGGAATCGAGCACCGACAGGTGATTGGCCGCGAAGATGACCGGCCCGCACGTGGGCAGATGCTCGCGGCCCACGATCCGGGGTCGCGCCCACAGGCAGAGAGCCGGTCCGATCAGGACATACCGACACAGGACGTACGCCAGTTTGGTGCTCACGCGCATAGACAGTGTCTACTGGACGATGGGTGACACTGTCTACGTGGAATCAGCGAAGACCAGAACCGCGTTGGTTCGCGCCGGCGTCGAGTTGTTGGAGGAGACCGGCTCACCAGATGTCGGTTTACGCGAGATCGCGCGCCGTGCGGGCGTCTCCCATGGCGCTCCCCGCAGATGGTTTCCGACGCATCGCTCGCTCCTGGCGGCCATCGCTCGCGAAGGACTGGACGACCTGTCG
The DNA here is from genome assembly GCF_057770005.1 of Gordonia sp. G4. Classification (NCBI taxonomy): domain Bacteria; kingdom Bacillati; phylum Actinomycetota; class Actinomycetes; order Mycobacteriales; family Gordoniaceae; genus Gordonia; species Gordonia sp. G4. Next base: position 1,659,197 of record NZ_CM173442.1, on the reverse strand, counting down.
TCGGAATTGATGCGTACGGCAGGCGGAGGCTCCCAGAGCGTCCTGCAGGTCGCACTCGCCTACGTCGCGTTCGCCCGTCGTCGACCTGCGATGTTCGCTTTGATCTTCCGTCACGACCTGCTCGAGGGCGCAGGTGCCGACCTCCGCACCACGTCGCGGCCTTTGTTCACATGGTTGGTCTCGCTGATCGAGCAGAGCGGGGCCGTCGTCGATCCCGAGCTGCGCGCAGCCGAGCTGTGGGTCGGAGTCCACGGGATCGCGATGTTGTCCTCGACGGGGTCGCTTGGTCTGGCCGTGCCAGGGGTCGACGCCGACGAGCTCGCCGAACGGATCGTCGCGAGCAGCCTCCGTCCGTCCCCCTGATCCGCCGATGACATTCACCCGGCTCGGCGGTCGGTATCTGGGAGCACACCGCAACGACTCCTGAGGAGAAGCATGCGAACGCTGGCGATCACCCAGAACATGACGCTCGACGGTTCGATCGAGATGTTGACCGACTGGTTCGACCCGACCGTCAAGGCGCCGGATCTCATGGCCGAGTCGCACCGGCAGGACGCCGAGGCCGACGCCCTGCTCGTCGGTCGGCAGACCTTCGAGGACTTCCGCGGCTACTGGCCACACCAGACCGACGACGCCACCGGGATCACCGACTATCTCAACACCGTCGACAAGTACGTGGTGTCGAGCACGATGATCGACCCGGAGTGGCAGAACTCGACGGTGCTGAACGGGGACGTCATCGAGCAGGTGACCGCGTTGAAGAACGCCGCGGGCAAGGACATCGTCGTGACCGGCAGCATCAGCCTGTGCCACACCCTGATCGGCGCCGGGCTGGTCGACGAGTACCGGCTGTTCGTCTACCCGGCCGTCCAGGGGTCGGGGCGTCGCCTGTTCCCGGACGGCCTGGAGATCCCGACGCTGCGCCTGGTGGACACGAAGAGCTTCGAGCTCGGCGTCTCGCTGCTGCGCTATCGGACGGTGTGACGGGCTTTCAGGTCGGATCGGAGTCGATCTCGGCGAGCGCCCGGGCGCGGATAGCCGAGAGGTCCATCCCGTACGTCAGCCCGCGGGACTGTTCGTACTCCTCCAGGCGCGCGGCGGCACGGTCGTAGAGACGCCGGGCACCGACGGCGTTGCCACGACGATGGTGGGTGAGACCGACGCAGAGCTGCGCGAGTCCCTGCCACAGCGGCCGCTCGGCCGGCGGACACGACTTCCACCGGGTCTCGAACACCTCGTGCGCGGAGAACGGCCGCCCCTCCTCGAGCAGTTGCCACGCGAGCGCGATCGTCTCGTCGGGCGGCAACGGCTCCTCGGACACGGGCTCGACGCCCCGCTCTCCATACGGCAGCGGCCGTCCCAACTCATCGCGCGGCCGGGCCTGGCGGGCTCGACCGTCGGGGTCGCGATCGCGGTCGTCGGGCACCGATGCACCTCCCTGACAGTGGTCGAATGTCTCGGGTCAGGCAGCACCGTCGGCTGAGAGACCTGGGCGACACCATCGGACAGGAAGACGGTACCCATCACCCGGGACCGGAAACGAGAAAGGTCAGGTCTCCGCGCAACCTGACCCTCAAACGAACCCGACGAGGACCGGTGGACGGCGACGCCTGTAAATACGTGGGCGTGCTGTGCAGTGCGTTGGCGGCACCGATAGGCTCGCGCTCGAACCCGTCGATCGTGAAGGTGCTGGGCGGTGGTTCAACTCCGTCGAGGCTCGCAATATGGGCCGGAACACCACCAATAGCTAGGCACACCGCCTCCATCACGAGCAGCTCAGATCGCGGCCTCCAGTACGATTAGATACCGCACGCTGCATACTACGATGCCTACATGATCGCGAGGAACCGTGACACGGCGCTTCTTTCGACCACTCTGGAACGTCCTTCGGTCACCATGGAACTATCTGGCCACATCGGTCTCACGTCCGTTTAACCAAATAGCGAATACCGCGTCGATCTTGGGGTTACTTGTATCCCTCGGTGCGTTATTTACGTGGCAGGCAACGATTATACCTATCGTCTATTTGTGCCTTTTGTCTTTGTTCCTATTAATTCGCTACATGCGTCAGGAGCGGTGGGCTCGCTATTCCGAGAGTGCAAGCATCCTCCAGCGGGCTTATCGACACTTACAGGAAGCTTCCGAGTGCTCACTCCATGGAATCGAGAACCCTGACCTATTCATTGAACGTTTGAGGCTCTCGCTAGATTCTTTTGCACAGTCGTTCACACTGATCACTGGATCTCAATGTAGGGCGTGCATTGCCGAGGTCAATGTCGATACCGAAATTCGACCGAATCGAGGGTCGCCGCTTTCTCCAGCCGACATTTTCGTGATTAATATCATTCTACGCAGTGGAGAGCAACGATGGGGGCCTGAGAAACCCCAGCCTGTGGCAAAGAACACCGACTTTCTCCACATCCTCCAGACCGGAAAGCCGTTCTTCAATAACGATCTGCCCATGGATTTCAGGAAGATGGAGTACGAAAACTCGAAGTGGGATAGGAATCTACTGAAGACCCGAGACTACCCATACCGGTCGACGATCGTCTGGCCAATCAGTCAGTCGGCCGCTCAACTTGCTGGACCGAGTGAACTCCAACCGCCTTTAGCTTTCCTCTGTGTCGACACGAAGCGGGTTGGCGCTTTCAAGCACGTGTCAGACGTTCCGCTTGGATGGTGCTACGCTCACGCCGTGTACCCTGTCCTGCGGTACCTTCTGCCTGAACTTGACCGCCAGAGAGAGTGACGATGCCTCGCACCCCGAATCAGACCCTGGAAGCGACGGACGAGGATAGCCCGATCACCGCGGTGGAACTGAAGGGCAGCGACTGGGCAATCGTGACGGTGAAATCGGAGTCTGGCGAGACTCGGAGATTTCCCGTCAGTAGACGTAGTGCCCTGTCGCGAATCGCTGCCGCGGCAGGACAGAAGGACTAGCGGCGCTCAACTACCGTCCGTCTGGCTGTACGGTCGAGCCGCGCGTTTCCTGTCCATACAGCAAATGCATGCGCCATCGGCCGGCCGACGGTTGCTCTGTGTAGGGTAGTCGCAGGGACACGGGGGCACGTATCCGGACGGTACTTCTGGGTGGACCCAATGCGGTCGATCGCCTTGTTGCGTTGTTGGCTGCCGGATGGCACGAGACGCACGCCCTTGCGCATCGCCCGACAGACAGAGTCGACACTCTCCCATGTCGTCGGAATCAGACCAACCGTCTGTCAGCCGCGAGATCGGTGCTCATGAAGCTGCTCAGCAACACGTGCCGCAAATATCGGATCGGCGTGTATGCGCGCGACGACGTCGTCAGCGACCTTGTTCACGTCGATCGGTCCCGAAGGTTCGATCACTGCCCTTTGGTCTGGAAAGCCGAAGTCGACCCGTCGGCTGTAGACACTCTCGCCGTCGTCGCCGTAGGCGCTCAGAACGTGGTCGAAGACGAGCTGTACCTTCTCGCGGAAGATGTCGACGGTGTAGGGCGTCGCGGGCAGACCTGAGTCGAGGACGCGTCGGATGGTGCTGTTGACGTCGTTCATCACGTCCACCTTGCGTCGCCAGTCCTGCACCAGCTTCTCGTGCAAGTGCTCTAACAGGGTCTTCGCGCTTGCCTGAACCCTCTCCCGTTCCTCGGTTGTCAGCACGGGATCAGGTTTGGTGAGGAGGTCGAAGATCGCAAGCTCCTCCTCGGTCATGCCCTCGCGGACCGCTCGCTCCTCCTCGGCGGTCAGCGTTTTCGACAGCTCGATGAGACGACGCAGGTACTCGTCGATGTTCACACTGCCCGCGTTGTAGTCCGCGATCAACTGCTCGATCCGCTCCACCAGCTCGTAGCGTGTCGGGTTGCGCAAAGCTGCGCCGACGGCTTGCTGGCGAAGAAGCTGAGCCATGCGGTCGGTCTCGGCGCGCTTGCGGCCGGCTAGCTTCGCGGCAAGTCCGTCAAAATCGATCCGCGACAGGTCGATTAACGGGTCGGGCTCGCTTCCTTCGGCTGCCGCGCGGATGACGTACTCCTCGGCACCGACGGAGCGGTCCAACAATGCGTCGACAGCGTCGGCAACACCTCCGATGTCCGGCGTCGGAGGTTTAGTCACTTCGTGGATGCGCTCCGCGAGAACCCGAATCGCTGCAACAGTGCGCTGCTGTAAAGCGGCTTTCGTGTTCGGAAGGAGTGCCTTGAAGAGTCTCCGCACCTGCCGAGCCTTGACGGTGAAGTCGTTGCGGGTCTGCTCATCGAGTAGGAGTGCCTCGACAGCTGCATCCCGCTTGGCCACGTGGTCGAAACCCTCAGCGTCGCGCAACGCAATCAGATCGACGCCCACGGCCGCGCAAAAGTTGATCAGTTCGGCAATAGCCGCGTCCAGTGCAGCCGCGAGAGCGTCGATGATCTCGACCGGCGATTCGCCCTCTTTGGCCGCTCCATAGACTGCGAGCGCCTTCTCCAGGTTGCGGAAGACGCCTACGTAGTCGACGATGAGACCGTTGTCTTTCTCGGGGAAGACCCTGTTCGCGCGGGCGATGGTCTGCATGAGGGTATGGTTCTTCATCGGCCGGTCGAGATAGATGGTGGACACACTCGGGGCATCGAAGCCGGTCATCCACATCGCGCACACGAATACCAGGCGCAGCGGATCACTCGGTTCCTTGAATTTCTCGGCGAGATCCTCGCGGTTCATGCGCTCGCGATGGGGCCGAATGTCGAGGCCGAGATCGTCGAGCATCTTCAGCTCGTTCTGGCTTTGGGAGACCACTACGGCCATGTCGGTGGTCTCCATCAGCTCGATCCGCGAGGCTAGCCACGGTCGTTCCAACTCCGGAAGCGCATCATGCTGGCGTTTCAGATCGGCGAGGTGTTCAGCCCACGCCGCCTGCACGAGGTTGTACATCCTCACGGCGGCGGCCTTGTCGAGGCCGACGTACATTGCCTTACCCGAGAACCCGCGACCGGCGAAATGAGAAACGAGGTCCTTGGCGAGGGTCTTCAAGCGTTCCGGGCGGGTGAGAAGCGTGTACTGCTTACCGAATCGGCGTGCCAGTGCTCCCTCGGCGTCTTCGTCGAGTTCCGCCTCCTCCAGGAGCGCATCAAGTTCTTCAGCAAATTCTGCGTTCGTGAGTTGTAGCTCGGGGATGCGGTTTTCGTAGTAGAGGGGGACAGTGGCGCCGTCTTCGATGGCGTCCCCGAAGTTGTAGATGCTGACGTAGTCGCCGAACTGCTGGCGGGTCGCTTGCTCTTCGCCTGCGATCAGTGGTGTTCCAGTGAAGCCCATCATCGAGGCGTTAGGGAGCGCTGTTCGCATGTTCAGTGCGAGGGTGTCGTACTGGCTGCGGTGTGCCTCATCGGTGATGACGATAACGTCCGAGCGGTCAGATAGCACCGGCATCTGCTGTTCACCCTTAGACGGCTGGAACTTCTGAATCAGTGTGAATACGTAACGGTGGTCGGCTGCAAGCAGTTCACGCAAATGCGCGATTGAGTCTGCGTGGACCCTCGCTTCGGGCGTGATCGCACCGGCATCGGCGAACTCGCCGTGGAGTTGCGTGTCGAGTTCGCCTCGGTCGGTAACCATAACGAAGGTCCATGTGCCACGCACATGGCGCAACACCTTCTGCGTGAACCACAGCATCGAAAGGCTCTTGCCCGATCCTTGGGTATGCCAGAAGACCCCGAGGCGCTTGTCTTGTTCGGCGCGGGCCCGGTGGAGATTCTCGATCGCAGCGTTGACGCCCAGGTACTGGTGCGAGCGCGCCGTGATCTTGATCAACCCGCCGGGACGTTCCATGTAGGCAACGAAGTTCTCGAATAGGTCCAGCAGGTTAGTGGGATCGCAAGTACCCCGTAGAGCAGTCTGCAACGCGATCTCGCTGCGTGCCCCGAAGGCATCGATCACCTTCCAGTCGGAGAAGAAGTCCCAGGGCGCATACGTCGAACCGACTTTCGCCTCGCTGCCGTTGGACAACAGGACAAAGCAATTCGGCATGAATAGCTGTGGAATCGTGTCGCGGTAGTCGGTCAGGTTGTCGTCGTAGGCGGACTTAACCGGCGCATTGGGCTCTTTAAACTCAAGCACCACCAGCGGCACACCGTTGACGAACAGTGCAACGTCTAACCGGCGGCTGTGCAGCGGCCCCCTTACCCACATTTGTTGAACAGCCAAAAGGTCGTTGTTCAGTGGCTCGCGCAGATCAACGTAGCGGATCATCTCTATCCGCTTGTCACCATTGTCATCGACCCATTCAGCCTGGTAGCCGTCACGTAGCAGGTCGTAGACCTCACGGTTGGCACGCACTCGATCCATCACCGAACGGTCCCTAGTCAGCGCCTCGATCGCTTCGGTGATGGAGAGATCCGGTACGTCATCGGAGTTGAGCTTCCGCAGCGCAAAGCGCAGACGGTGAGTGAGGATCACATCATGCTGTGAATCCCGGCCCAAAGCGCCTTCAGCACCCAGGGTTTCGTGAAAGGCATCGACGGAAGTCCAACCGAGCTCGCTCATCAATTCGATGCTTGGCTTCTCGACATAGCTGAACTCTGGACCCCTTGGCATCGTTAAGCCACCCGATCTCCCACTAGAGCGCCTAGGTCAAGTGAGGAAACGTCGATCTGTCCCGTGACCAGCTTCGGCAGGAGAAGGTCACGGAGTTCAGAGAGTTTCCGAATCTGCTCCTCGAGAACCCGAACTTGTTGTTCGATGGGGGCAGTTGTCGCGCGGTAGGCGTCAAGTACCTGCTGCGCTGGCACAACGAATGGAAAGCGCTTAAAGGCGCCCTTCGTGATCTCCTTGAATGTAGCCCCGGTACCGAGAGCGGCGAGTTCAGTTGCTTTAGAGTCAAGCCACTCGTAAATGAACCCTGCATCCCAGCGATCGTCCGGCAAGATGACGATAAACCCCTGGTTGGTCGCTGCGTGCGTCGCCGCAACAGCGAGAACTCCCAACGTGGCGCGGCTCGTCATCAGCACCGATCCAGCGGGGAACACGCGTGCAGAACTCTTTGCAACGCCCTGCTCTGTGATCCTGAGTGTTGGTGGCGCCGCATACCGCCATCCAGTCCGCGTGAGGTCGGTCGGTGTGTACCAAGGAACTGTTCCGCCGTCCCAGTAGGCAGGCTCCTTCTTGGACGGGGTTCCCCCGCCGATGAAGTTCAGCTCAACCCCGCAGGTACTCGCCCTCCACCCCTCGGGAAGTGGACCAAGGTCAGAATCGATGAAGGGGAGGTCTTGGTGGCCGGGGTAGCGGAACTTAACGAACCACTCTCGGTAGATTCTCCGCGCCATCTCCGCCAGCACGTCCACACGACGCCGGTTGCTTTCGATTAGCTCGTCCAGAGCCTCCAGTAGAGCGATTAGCGAGTCCTGGATCAGAAGTGGTGGAATCGGTACCGGCATCCGCTCTACAATTCCCGCATTGAGATTGGGCATCGTTGCACCCACCGCATGCCCTTCCAAGTAGTCGGCGGCCAGCCGAGTATGAAAGAAGAAGCGAAGATACGCTGGCCTCACGAACGAGGATCTGCCGGGGTGAACGCGCATCGAACCGGTGCCACAGAGGGCGGGCAGATCGTCCGCGAAGACCCACGCCGTCCTGCCAACATCACCTCGGCGGGATAGTACAACGTCGTTCGCTGTCAGTAAGTGCTGCTTGAGGCGACTTGCAGTGCTCTGGTCGATCCGTGCGATTGTCGATCTGTCGATGCGGCCGCGAGCCATGTCTTTTGGCATGACGACAGGAATGCCTTGCGGATCGTCGGTGTAGTCACTGCGATGAAGTTGCGACCCGAACGGTCCGGTCCGGATGAAACCACCACCCTCACGGCACAGTTCACCGAGCGTCGCCGTCGGCCACTCGTTCATGCGCCGAGAATCTCTTGAAGAACCGCATCAACTTTGATGCGCAAAGCCTCGGCCTCGTCACTCAGACGAGTGAACTCTTCGTACAGCTCTGGATCTCCTGACCTGAAAGTGGGCGGTTTTCGGTCAGATTCGATGTGGAAGTTCCGGGCATGCGCCACCCCTGGTGAGGTTCGCCATCGCGATCAAAGCGTCAGGTGTGTGAAATCCGTATGACCGCTTCGTCAATGACCGCAGATGGCAGTTCGTTGCTTCGACTCGCGCGTTGCTCATCTGACACTCGACCGCGTTAAAGATCTGGACCTCACGTTTACGGATACTCGGCGCCAGGGTGCGAATCTCGGGTATATCGCAGGTCTCCGCCTTCTTCAACCAGCGCCGCAACGGCGCCCAACACGAGGAATAAGCACCTGAAAGTATGTGCCTTATCTCTTCTTTCATCTGATACGCACGGGCCAGCACACTGTTGGCATCGGTGACCACGATGGACTGCAGCCGCTCCTGACTCTCGGTGAGGTCGTCAGGATTCTTCAACAACGCCCACCTCAATCGGCCGCGTTCCACCTTTGACAAGCCGGCTATCCGGCTCATCACCCGAGACCGGCACCGGTCCAACGCCTGATTAACCCACTGCAGCACATGGAATGGGTCCATACACCAGTACGCCCCCGGCGCCTGCTCAGCGAGGACCGCACCGATGTATTCGGCGCCATCAGCACTGATGTGAGTGATCTTGCGTGCTCGCACGTCACCCAGTTCGTCGAAGAATCGCTCGATGGTCTCCTTCTTGGCGCCCTCACCCGCCCACACCAACTGACCTGTGTCATGGTTGACCACGACGACCAAGTACTTGCGGCCCTTGCGATAAGCGATTTCATCGATGCCGATACGCCGCAACCCGTTCAAGCGTTTAGTAAGTCCGACATGGTCGTCGACCACGCGCTCGACGATACGAGACACCGTCCGCCAGGAAACCCGTAGATAGGCACTCACCGCGGTCATCGGGGCGTGCGCGCACAGCCATGCGACGGTGTCGTCGAACGCCCTGGTCATCTTCGCTTCCGGACGTGCCCACGGAACCAACTCAGTCTTCGTACCATGGCGAGGGCACTTCACGCGGTTGGCGGGCAACTCGAGGAAGCATCGCCAGCCACCCATGTCGAGATGTCGCCACCGTCGCGGTGCCGGTGGCTGATCGTAACCAGGGCACCGCTTCTTACACTGCGGGCACCGTGATCGTGCGTTCGCGTGCAGTTCCAGTGTCACCACGATGACCTGCCCACGATCATCCTCATCGAACCTGACACCCACGACACGGGCACGCTCGATTCCCAGCAACTTCTGCAGTACTCTGACAGTGCGCAACGCCCACTCCCTTTGGTCTTTGTTTTCGCAACTCAAAACCTAAGTGAGACTGGGCGTTGCGTGCGTTAGGCTCGCGAGAAGGCACCCACTTTGGCGTCAGAAGAGCCACAGCTCTTCGAGTCCAGCTGTGAAGTCCTCGTCGTTCTCAGCCACAGTTGCTGAGCCTGTGTACCGCCCCGGATTAAGGCTCCACCCCTGGTCCTCGATCTCGGAACGGGCCGCGACCTTGCAGAGGCCAGCAACATCAACGTACTTCCCGTCGGGGAAGTTCTCTTTGAGGAGAACATCGCTGCCCGCGATCGTCTCAACCTCCTCGCCGCGGTATAGCCGCACGACATTAGCTAGGAACTCGATCTGCTCAGGCATGAAATCACGGTGAGCACGGTCGATCTGCCGGTAAGTATTACGCGCGTCGAGGAAAAGCACAGTGTCTTCGCGTTGCGTTCCTACCTTGGACTTGTCCAAGAACCACAGGGTTACAGGAAGGGTCACCGTGTAGAAGAAGTTGGAGCTGATCGCGACCATCACGTCGACCGCACCTGATTCGACGATTAGTTTTCGGATCTCTCTCTCGGAGTGCCCTGCATCTCCGGCAGAGTTGGCCATGACGAATCCGGCACGCCCTTTCGGCCCGAGCGCCGCATAAAACTCCTGGATCCAAAGGTAGTTCGCGTTGTCGGGCTTGGGAATTCCGAAGGGGAATCGCCTGTCGCCTGCAAGCTGATCCTTCTTCACCTTGTCGACGTTGAACGGCGGATTGGCCATAACGTAGTCGAAGGCTCCGACCGCGTTATGCGGGTCCTCGTAATAACTATTGGCCTGGCGGATATCACCGGAGATGCCGTGGAGTGCGAGATTCATTTTCGCCAGGGGGACAGTGTCCTCGGTCTTCTCGGTACCGAAAACTGACAGCTTTCGAGTCGCCGATCCATGGTGCCGCTCAACAAATTTCGCACACTGCACGAACATGCCGCCCGAGCCGCAGGCAGGGTCAAAGACACGGCCGGCGAATGGCTCCAGAATATCGACGATCAAGCGGACTATCGAATACGGGGTGAAGTACTCGCCGCCACCCTTTCCCTCTTGGGCGGCGAAGTTGGAGAGGAAGTCCTCGTAGATGAATCCGAAGGCGTCGCCTTCAAGCTGGGTGGGTAGCGGCGCAAACAAGCGCAGCAGCTCGATAAGAGTTGAGCGTTCGAGCTTCTGATAACCGCGCGGCAGAATGTCCTTGAGTTCGGGATTGGCAGACTCGATCCCCTTAATGGCCTCATCGACTGCCTTGCCGATGTCGTCAACCTCGGGCAGGTCGTTGAGGAACGACAGCCGCGACTCCTCCGGCACGTACAGCACGGACTTCGCCTTGTAATCGGCGATCGTTGCAGGGTTGCGAGCAGACGCCTTCGCCTCGACCTCGCTGCGGACAGCCTCGAAGCGGTTCTCCGCGTAAGCAAGGAACACCAGGCCGAGTACCGGATTGCGATACTGGACCGGCGTCAGCTTCGAGTTGGCCCGCAGCTCGTCGGCGGCGGACCAAAGAGTACTGCGCACTTTGGCTAGGTCAGTCGTCTTCAACCATGTTCCGTTTCTCTGTGGGAGACGCCACAACGACGTGGATCGCCCAGCTCACCACGCGGGCGCCACGCTGGCGTCTCATCAGTTGTAAACTTCAGCTAAGCCCACGCACCTGAAGCGTCTCAACGCAGTAGATCGTATAGCTGCGCAGCGATAGGCGGAGACGGGATACTCGTGGTCGAGTCGCTGTACGTCGCAACTTCTGATTGCTAGATGGATGACGAGCTACTTCTCGGAAGCGAGCGTTGACGGGTCCCAAAAACCAAGTATCAAGAACTGATTCGACAGGCGGATGCGACGCAAAGACCAGGTTGCCGTGTGCAACCTGGTCTCGTCTCCACTCTGGTGGGCGAAGGGGGACTTGAACCCCCACGTCCCGAAGGACACTGGCACCTGAAGCCAGCGCGTCTGCCATTCCGCCACTCGCCCGTGGCCACCGGAGTTCCGGTGGGCGTGCCGTCGGACTGGGTGTGTCCGGCGACTGGACGACGATAGCAGCACGCCGCCACCGAAACAAAACTCGATCTCGTACGTTGCATCTGTGCAGTACGTCGGGTTACGTCAGAGGCCGAATACACACCAATGAGGCGGGTGTTGCAGACGGTGCACCAGTTGCCTTGGTGGCACAGTTGGCCGCTGATGTCGCTATCATCAAACAAGGCCAGATGCACGGCGACACGCTCTATTGCCGCGAAAGGAGGTCTCGGTGGGGATCCTGCAACGACTGGAACGCAAGCTCGAAGGTGCAGTTGACGACGGTTTTGCCCGCGTCTTCGGTGGTCAGGTGGCCCCGCAGGAGATCGAGAACGGGCTGCAGCGAGAAGCCGAGGAGTCGCTCGAGAACCTCGGTGACGGTACGGTCCTTGCGGCCAACAGCTACACGTTGCTGTTCAGTCCCACCGATCATCAGCACATCGCTGCGGAATACGAGCTGAACCGCAAGACTTTCTCGAAGCATTTGGAAAACTTCATCAAAGACAACGGGTGGCAGACCTACGGCAACGTCGTCGTAGAGTTCGAGCAATCGCCGTCCTTGCACACGGGGATGTTCCGCGCACGAGGCACGGTCAACCCGGACGCGCGGCCCCGCCCGGTGGGGGCGCGTTCGGAGCAGCCGCACCCTGCACCGGTCCCCGGCCCGCCGGCCGGTCGCCCGGCCCCTGTTCCTCCACTTCCCAACGCCCCCGACCAAGGAGCCCCCAAGATGACTCAGAATCCCGGATACGACCAGCGCAGGGGCGCCGATCCCGCGTACGACCAGTACGGACAGGGATCGGGACAGCCGGGAGATCAGGGCTACGGACAGCAGGGCTACGACCAGTACGGTCAGCAGCCCGGCTACGACCAGGCGTACGACCAGCAGGCCTATGGCCAACAGGGTTACGACCAGCAGGCCTACGACCAGCAGGGTTACAACCAGCAACCCGGCTACGGCCAGCAGGGCTACGGCCAGCAGCCCGGCTACGACCAGGGCTACGGCCAGCAGGGTTACAGCCAACAACCCGGCTACGAGCAGCAGGGCTACGGCCAACAGCCCGGCTACGACCAGGGCTACGGCCAACAGCCCGGCTACGAGCAGCAGGGCTACAACCAGCAACCCGGGTACGACCAGGGATACGGCCAGCAGGGCTACGGTCAACAACCCGGTTACGACCAGGGCTACGGCCAGCAGGGTTACAGCCAGCAACCCGCGGGTTACGACTACCAGGGCGGCTACGACCAGGGCTACGGCGCGGGTCGTCCGGCAGCCGGGTACGCCCCGTCGTCGATCACGCTGCTCCTCGAAGACGGCAGCAACCGCACGTTCCAACTGCACGAGGGCTCCAACGTGATCGGCCGCGGACAGGATGCGCAGTTCCGGCTGCCCGACACCGGCGTCTCGCGTCGTCATGTGGAGATCCGGTGGGACGGCGCCACCGCCATGCTCACCGATCTCAACTCGACCAACGGCACCACGGTCAACGATCTCCAGGTGAACACCTGGGAACTCGCCGACGGCGATCGGATCCGCGTGGGACATTCCGACATCACCGTCCGGTTCCAGTAGACCCGCATACGCCGAGTACACGCCCACCGAACGCGGGCGGCGATCGACACTGGCGCGAGACCATTCCGGCCGGTTGATACTGAACTGTCATATCCGAATGACCGAGTTCGGCGGAAGTGCCCATAAGATGCAGTCGGGTCCGCGCAGAGTTTCGATCGGCGGTCCGACGATCGTTGCCGCGATGGATACGACCGACCGAGACGGAACGCGCTGGAGGTGAACACGACATGCAGGGCTTGGTGCTGCAGCTGACCCGCATCGGTTTCCTGTTGTTGCTCTGGTTGTTCGTCTTCGCCGTGATCCGCACGCTGCGCGCCGACATCGCGACTGCCGGTGGCCTGCGCATTCCCCGGTACTCGGGCGGTTCGGAGAAGCGACGCCGCAGCGGCGGCGTGCGCGGCTCGGCCCGCTATCTCGTCGTCACCCACGGCGCGCTGGCGAACACGAGGATCAGCCTCGGCCAGCAGCCGGTCCTGCTCGGCCGCGCCGACGATTCGACACTCGTGCTGACCGACGACTACGCCTCGGAACGACATGCGCGACTCTCCCGGCGCGGCGACGACTGGTACGTCGAAGACCTCGGCTCCACCAACGGCACCTACCTGGACCGTTCCAAGGTGACGACCGCGGTCAAGGTCCCGCTGAACACGCCGATCCGCATCGGCAAGACCGTGATCGAGTTGCGCCCGTGACCCTTGTGTTGCGCTACATCGCGCGCAGCGACCGCGGTCTCGTTCGGTCCAACAACGAGGATTCGTTCTACGCGGGTCCCCGCCTGCTCGCGCTTGCCGACGGCATGGGCGGCCACGCGGCGGGTGAGGTCGCCAGTCAGCTGGTCATCCGCGCACTCAGCTCACTCGACGACGACGAGCCGGGCGGCGACCTGCTCGCCCAGCTCGACGGCGCGACCCGCGTCGGCAACGAGGCCATCGCCGCGCAGGTGCAGGAATCACCCGAACTCGACGGCATGGGCACCACGCTGACCGCGATCCTCTTCGCCGGCAGCCGAATCGGTCTGTGTCACATCGGCGACTCCCGCGGGTACATGTTCCGCGACGGCGTCCTGACCCAGATCACCCGCGACGACACCTTCGTCCAGACCCTCGTCGACGAAGGTCGCATCACCGCCGAACAGGCGCACACCCACCCGCAGCGTTCGCTGATCATGCGCGCGCTGACCGGTACCGAGGTCGAACCGACCTTGACGATGCGCGAGGCGCGCGCCGGCGACCGGTACATGCTCTGCAGCGACGGCCTGTCCGACGTCGTGACCGAGGAGACCCTCGCCGAGACCCTGGGTTCCATCGCCGACCCCAAGGAATGCGCCGACCGTCTCATCGAACTCGCATTGCGCGGCGGCGGCCCCGACAACGTGACCGTCGTCCTCGCCGATGTCGTCGACACCGAGTACGGCGACTCGCGCCCGATCGTCGGCGGCGCCGCCGGCGGCAACGAGGAGATCTACACGCCCGATCCGGCGACGGCCGCCGGACGGGCCGCGGCGCTGCGTCCGCCGCCCTCCGAGCCGCAGCGCCCGACGGTACTGACCGAGGCAGAGCCCGCGACCAAACCCAAGAGCAAGTACCGCCGCTGGATCGTCGCCGGTGTCGCGCTGGCCGTGGTGGCCGCGCTCGTCGTCGGCATCTTCGTCGTCCGCGCGGTCGTGCGCAGCAACTACTACGTGGCCGCCGACGACAACGGCGATGTCCTCGTCTATCAGGGTTCGCCGGAGAAGGTGTTCTTCCTGTCGATGAGCAATCCCGTCCAGCGCGTCTGTGTCGAGGACCTCGACCAGGCCGAACCGACGTACACGTTCATCACCTACGACGGCGGCGCCTGCGAGTTCCCGCTCAACGTCGACGATCTCGTATCGGGGCCCGCGCAGTCGGTCAAGAACGTGATGATCCGGGACAAGAGCGAGCAGCAGATCCAGGGCGTCGTGACCGACGAGCTCACGTTCCGCTGCGACAACGCCCCCTCGTCGACGTCACCCACACCGACTCCCCCGCCACCGGCGCCGTCGGAGTCGACACCGAGTACCGACCCGTCCGCACCCGCGCCCCGCGCCACCGCCGCGCCCGCACCGGGCATCCCGCAGCAGGGTGCGACCGAGTCGGTCGCACCGCCCACCGGCAACGCCGGACCTTCCGACACGCCCGCACCTGACCAGGACGCCGGCACGAGCTGCCGGCAGCAGGTGAGATGACTCAAGCCGCCGCGCCCGCACCGCACGCCCCGCCACGCCCACCCGCCACGAGCACCGGCCGCAACACCGAACTGTTGCTCCTGGGATTCGCCATCGGTCTGGTGACGGTGGCGTTGCTCATCGTCCAGGCCGCCCAGGGTCAGAACCTGACCTGGGACATCCTCAAGTACGTGGCCGCCTACACGGCGCTGTTCGGCGTCGCCCATCTCGTCGTCCGCCGCTACGCACCTCATGCCGATCCGATCATGCTGCCCGTCGTCGCGGTCCTGAACGGGCTGGGGCTGGTGCTGATCCACCGGCTCGACCTCGGCACGGGGAACACCGGGGAGTCGGTGAACGCCACCGAGGCGACCCGCAACGCCGACCAGCAGTTGCTGTGGGCGGTGCTGGGCATCGTGGCGTTCTCCGCGGTCCTCATCCTGATCCGCGATCACCGCACGCTCTCGCGCTACGCCTACACCCTCGGCCTCGGCGGTCTGGTGTTCCTGATCATCCCGGCGATCCTGCCCAGCGCGTTCTCGGAGATCAACGGCTCGAAGAACTGGATCATCACGCCGTTCTTCTCGATCCAGCCCAGCGAGTTCTCCAAGATCCTGATCATCATCTTCGCCGCAGCTGTGCTGGTGTCGAAGCGCGATCTGTTCATCACCGCGGGTCCGCACGTGCTCGGCGTCGACCTCCCGCGCGCCCGGGACCTCGGTCCGCTCCTGGCCGCCTGGGCGATCGCCATCGCGGTGATGGTGGTCCAGAAGGACCTGGGTACGTCCCTGCTGATCTTCGCGACCATCCTGACGATGCTCTACGTGGCGACCTCACGCGTCGAGTGGCTGGTGCTGGGTATCGGGTTGTTCGCGATCGGCGCGGTGTTCGCGTGGTCGATCTTCTCGCACCTGCAGACACGGGTCTCGGTGTGGCTGAACCCCTTCGAGGACTTCGACGGCTCGGGCTACCAGATCGGGCAGAGCCTGTTCGGCCTGGCCACCGGCGGATTGTTCGGCACCGGACTCGGTTCGGGCCGACCCAACATCGTGCCGTTCGCCAACACCGACTTCATCATCTCGACCATCGGTGAGGAACTCGGCCTGGCCGGGCTCACCGCGATCCTGCTGCTGTACATGATCTTCATCCACCGCGGACTGCGGACCGGCATCGCCGTGCGCGACAGCTTCGGCAAACTGCTCGCGACCGGACTCGCGTTCACCATCGCGATGCAGATCTTCGTCGTCGTCGGCGGCGTCACCAAGCTGATCCCGTTGACCGGTCTCACGACGCCCTTCCTGTCCTACGGCGGGTCGTCACTGCTGGCCAACTACATCCTGGTCGCGTTGCTCATCCGGATCTCGAACGCCGCGCGCGAACCCGATCCCGGGAAGAAGCGCCCTCCGGCGAAGCCCGTCGAGGCACTGCCGACGCAGGTGGTGAAGCGCCGATGAACAAGCCGATCCGCAATGTGTCGATGGCGGTGGTCGTGATGATCATCGCGCTGCTCGCCAACGCCACCTATGTGCAGGTGTTCAAGGCCGACGCGCTGAAGACCGACACCCGCAACAACCGGGTGCTACTCGACGAGTACTCCCGCCAGCGCGGTCTGATCACCACGGCCGACGGCACGGTCATCGCCCTGTCGGTACCGATCGACAGTCGCCTGAAGTTCCTCCGGCAGTACCCGAGGGAGGGCGCCGAGGCGTTCGCCCCGGTCACCGGTTACTACTCGTTCCAGTACCTCGCCAGCCAGATCGAGCACTACGAGAACAGCATCCTCAACGGATCCGACGACCGGCTCTTCGGCCAGCGGTTCATGGACATGTTCTCCGGCCGCGACCCGCGTGGCGGCAACGTCGTCACGACGATCAACCCGAAGGTGCAGCAGGCCGCGTACCAGGCCATGCTCAACGGGCCGTGCGACGGGCCGTGCCGCGGCGCCGTCGTGGCCCTGCAGCCGAACACCGGCAAAATCCTCGCGATGGTCTCGACCCCGAGCTACGACCCCAACAAGCTGGCGAGCCACGACCAGGAGGTCCGCGAGGGCAGCTGGGAGGCGTGGAATCGTCCCGGTGACACCGCGCAGCCGATGCTGAACCGCGCGATCAGCCAGCTGTACCCGCCCGGATCGACCTTCAAGGTCGTGACCTCGGCCGCAGCCCTGCGCGACAACATCACCCCGGGTATCCGCCTCACCGCCGCGCCGACCTTTCCGTTGCCGGGCACCGATGTCTCGCTGCCGAACTACGGCGGCGAGACCTGCCCCGGGTCGTCGGGTGGAACCGTGTCCCTGGAGACGGCGTTCAAGTACTCGTGCAACACCGCCTTCGCCGAGCTGGTGACCGAGAAGATGTCCGACGCGATCCCGAAGTTCACCGAGACCGCGAGCCTGTTCGGCCTCGATCAGCCGGGCCCGGACATCCCGATGCCCGTCGTCGACTCGACGGTGGGTCCGATCCCGTCCCTCGACGTCCTCGCGCAGGCGTCGATCGGTCAGCGTGACGTCCGGCTCACCCCGTTACAGAACGCGATGATCGCCGCGACCGTGGCGAACGGAGGTGTGCGCATGCAGCCGTACCTGGTGGACAAGCTGCAGGCCGCGGACCTGCGCACACTGCAGACCACCCCGCCGACGACGGCCAACAAGCCGATCACGCCCGAGCAGGCCGCCGAGCTGACGTCGATGATGATCGAGTCGGAACGGTCGACGGCCGGCGCCGGCGGTCCGGTGTCGATCGCGTCGAAGACCGGTACCGCGGAGAGCGGGTCCAGTACGGACACCCCGTTCTCCTGGTACATCGCCTTCGGGCCGTCGTCGAACGCGCAGATCGCGGTCGCCGTCGTGGTGGAGAATGGACAATTCGGTGCGGACTCGGTCGGTGGGACCGTCGCGGCGCCGATCGGACGAGAAGTGATCAACTCACTGGTGGGAGGTGGCAGTCGATGACCCTGCAGAACGGCACCACCATCGGCGATCGGTACCGGCTCATCCGCCTGATCGCCACAGGCGGCATGGGGCAGGTGTGGGAGGCGCTCGACACGCGTCTCAATCGTCGCGTCGCGGTGAAGGTCCTCAAGGCCGAGTACACCAGCGATCCGGAGTTCATCGCCCGGTTCCGGGCGGAGGCACAGACCACCGCCAAGCTGAACAACCCGGGGATCGCGAACGTCTTCGACTACGGCGAGACCCCGGACTACAACGGCGGCGACCCGCTGGCGTACCTGGTGATGGAACTCGTCGACGGTGAACCGTTGAACTCGGTGATCTCCCGGCTCGGGCGACTGTCGCTGACCAACACCCTCGACATGCTCGAGCAGACCGGCCGCGCCCTGCAGGCCGCGCACAACCAGGGACTCGTGCACCGGGACGTCAAGCCCGGCAACATCCTGATCACCCCCGTCGGCCAGGTGAAGATCACCGACTTCGGTATCGCGAAGGCCGTCGACTCCGCCCCGGTGACCAAGACCGGGATGGTCATGGGGACCGCGCAGTACATCTCCCCGGAGCAGGCCACCGGCGACGAGGCGACCGCGGCCTCGGATGTCTACTCGCTCGGCGTCGTCGGCTACGAGGCCCTCACCGGTCGACGGCCGTTCCTCGGCGACGGTGCGATCACCGTGGCGATGAAGCACATCCGGGAGGCTCCGCCACCACTGCCGTCCAACCTGCCGTCGGGCGTCCGTGAGCTCATCGAGATCACGATGGCCAAGGATCCGCGGCAGCGTTATGCCAACGGCGGCGAGTTCGCCGACGCGGTGGCCGCCGTGCGCGCAGGGCGACGCCCACCGCGTCCGGGGGCGATCGCCGGTGCCGCGGCGGGAGCAGCCGGAGCCGCTGCGCTCGGTGCCGCGGTCGCGCGTGGTGCCACCCCGCCGACCGGGGCCGCCTCGCGGCCGGTCACACCCCGACCGACCTCTCGCACCGCGGTGGCACCGCCACCGCCGGACAACAGTTGGACAACGGGCCAGAAGGTCCTGGCCGGCATCGCGGCCGCGCTGCTCGTCGGTGCCATCGCACTCATCGGGTTCTACCTGGTGAACAGCGGGAACGGTGGGGCGGCGACGCCACCCCCGCCATCGTCGACGACCACCGAGACCACGACCACCGTGGAACCGACCGACGAGCCCGACGAGCCGACCACGACCCGGCGACCGCCACGCACCACCACGACGACCACCGAAGAGACCACGACGACCACCGAGACCAGCGAGGAGACGGGCACGCTCGCACCGTCGGGGCCCCCCGACTCGCCGCCGGACCCCGGTGCCGCCACCGGGACCCCGTGTTTCCCCGGCGTTCCGTTCTCACCGCTGTGCTGATGGTTTGCTGTGCTGATGGACCCGCAATGCCCGTGACCGATAATTCCGACCAGAGATCCTGAGGGGCGAACCACCGAGGCCGATGTCGACACCACACCACCTCTCCGACCGCTACGAACTCGGCGAAACGCTGGGTTTCGGTGGCATGTCCGAGGTGCACTACGCGCGCGACCTGTTGCTCCACCGCGACGTCGCGGTCAAGGTGCTGCGTGCCGACCTCGCTCGTGACCCGTCGTTCTACCTCCGGTTCCGCCGTGAGGCGCAGAACGCGGCGAAGCTGAATCACCCGACGATCGTGCAGGTCTTCGACACCGGCGAGGCCGAGACCGAGGACGGTCCGCTGCCGTTCATCGTGATGGAGTACGTCGACGGCGACACCCTGCGAGATGTGTTGCGCGCCAACGGTCCCATCTCCCCGCGTCAGGCGATGACCTGGATGGCCGACGTCGCCGCCGCGATGGACTTCTCGCATCGCAACGGGATCGTCCACCGCGACATGAAGCCGGCGAACGTGATGATCGACAAGTCCGGCGCCGTCAAGGTCATGGACTTCGGCATCGCGCGCGCGATGAGTGACGCGACGTCGACGATGACCCAGACATCCGCGGTGATGGGCACCGCCCAGTACCTCTCGCCCGAGCAGGCCCGGGGCATCAAGGTCGACCCGCGCAGCGACATCTACTCCATGGGATGCGTGCTCTTCGAGCTCCTCACCGGCGAGCCGCCGTTCACCGGTGACTCACCGGTGGCGGTCGCACATCAGCACGTGCACGAGGATCCGCCGTGGCCGTCGCACGTCCGGCCCGAGATCCCGCGCGAACTCGACTCCGTCGTCCTCAAGGCGATGAGCAAGAACAAGGACAACCGCTATCAGTCGGCGGGCGACCTGCGCGCCGACCTGATCCGGGTCCTCGCAGGCGGGAAACCGTCGGCGCCGATGCTCCTGACCGACGAGGAGCGCACCGAGTTCATCGACACCGGGCCGCGCCGCCCGACACGGTCGGAGACGACCGGTCCGCGTCGGGCCGTTCCCGCCCGCGCCACGAACGGCAACGGGGGCAATCACCGCCGCGACGACGAAGACGCGGGGACACCACGACGCCGGTCCCGGGTGCTCATGGCCGGCGCGGTGGCCGTCGTCGTGCTGTTGGTCGGCACGCTGTTCCTGTGGTCGCCGTGGAGTTCGGGGTCCGCTCCGGAGGTGTCGGTGCCGGCGGTCTCGGGACTCAGCTCGGACGACGCCCGGGCCTCCCTGGAACGCGCCGGCTTCGAGGTCCGCGTGCTCGAGGAACCGAGCCTCGACGTCGCCGCGGGTGTCGCCACCCGGTCGACGCCGGGCGAGGGGGTGATGGCGGCCGAGGGATCCGAGATCGCGCTGTACGTCTCGACGGGTCCCGAGCGTGTGCGGTTGCCGTCCGACCTCGTCGGCAAGTCACCGGCCGAAGCGCTCGACTCGCTCAAGGTGCTCGGGTTCACCAACGTCAGGACGGACCGCGTCGATTCGACGGCCGAGATGAAGGACAAGGTGGTCTCCACCGCGCCCGCGATCGGTAGCGAGGTACCCGTCAACGGTGCGGTGGTGGTCAACGTCGGCAACGGGCCGCGCGAGGTCACGGTTCGCGACGTCGTCGGCATGTCCGAGGACCGGGCACGCTCGGTGCTGGAAGAACTCGGCATGACGGTCGTGGTCGTCGCCGCCGATTCCGACCGTCCGGCCGGCGAGGTCATCAGCACCTCACCGGGTCCGGGGTCCACCGCCGAACAGGGCAGCACCGTCCAGATCAGCGTGTCGCGAGGCAACCTGTTCACCGTGCCGAACCTGCGGGGCAAGACTCCCGCCGAGGCCCAGGCCGATCTCGAACGGGCCGGCTGGGAACGGTCGACCCTGACTCGACAGACACGGAATGTGCCGCTCGGCAGTCCCGACGACGGTCGGGTCGTCGGACAGGAACCGAATCCGGGTTCGCAGGCCCGCAAGAGTGGTTCGATCACGATCGTCGTCGGCCAGGCGAGCCTGCTGCCCAACTGAGCGAACCCGCCTCCGGTCGCGGACCGACAACCCGGTCGCGGCGCGGGTCAGCCGATCGCGGTGGCCATCTCCGCTTCGAGGGCGGCCACCCGGGCCTCGTCGATCTCGATCCCGCAGGTCTTGAGCCAGTTGGCGAGCATCCGGTGGCCGCCCTGGGTCAGAACGCTCTCCGGGTGGAACTGCACGCCGTGGATGGGGAGTTCGCGGTGCGCCATCGCCATCACGATGCCCGACTCGGTGCGTCCGGTGACGACCAGTTCGTCGGGGATCGTCTCGGGCAGCACCGTCAGCGAGTGGTATCGAGTGGCGGTGAACGGATCGGGAAGTCCTTCGAGAACACCGGCGTCGTCGTGGAACACCAGCGAGGTCTTTCCGTGCAGGAGTTCGGGTGCGCGGTCGACCGTGCCACCGAAGGCCGCGCCGATGGCCTGGTGGCCCAGGCACACTCCCAGTAGCGGCAGTTGTTCGTCGGCGGCGACGCGGACCATCGGCATCGTCGCGCCGGCCCGCTGCGGGGTGCCGGGGCCGGGACTGAGGAGCACGCCGTCGAATCCGGCGACGGCCTCGCGCAGACGGTCGGGATCGGCCGGGGAGAGTTGCGGGTCGTCGTTGCGCCACACGACGGCCTCGACACCGAGCTGGCCCAGGTACTGGACCAGGTTGTAGACGAAGCTGTCGTAGTTGTCGACTACCAGGATGCGACTCACGCAAAAAGGCTACCGCCGAAGCGGGTGGTCGGCGTCGGCGACCTGGTGAGATACCGTAGATCTCGAGTGTTTGCCACTGGCGGGGACGTGTGTTGTCGCCTCCCGCTCGCGTACGACCGCTCTGACGGTGCCGCACAACAGAGGAAGTCATGCCGAAGTCAAAAGTCCGGAAGAAGACCGATTACACGATCAACCCGGCCAGCCGGACGCCGGTCAAGGTCAAGGCCGGCCCTTCGAGCACCATCTACGTGGGCGTCATGCTCGGCCTGATGGTGCTCGGCCTCGCCTGGCTCGTCGTCTACTACCTGGCCGCCACCCCCACCGCGTACGGCGGCGAGGGACAGGTCCTGCACTGGATGGCCGAGCTCAACTCGTGGAACTTCCTGATCGGCTTCTCGCTGATGGTGGCGGGCCTGTTGATGACGATGCGTTGGCGGTAGGCGCCGTCGGTCGTTCGCGTGTCGAAGGCGCTGAGCTGCTGAAACACACGCTTGTAAGTTATCCCCACTGTGGAAATCACATGTGTGTAAGTCATCCCCACTGTGAGTAACTCTTGTGGATAACTCTGAGGACTACACGCATGCCTGGGCGACGCCCGTCGGCGCCGGCCTCGCGGGCTGCGTCGGTGGCGTCATCCTGGTCGTGGCGGCGGTGGTCGTCGCCGGCGACCCGGCCGGATCGGTCCTGATGGGTGTCGCCGGGGTCCTTCTTCTCGCCCTCGGCGCCTACACCCTGCTGGTGCGTCCCCGTCTGGCCATCTCGTCCGGACCGTCGCCCGTGCTGGTCATCCGAACCCTTCGCGGGCCACGGGCCTACCCGCGGGAACGCATCGAGCGGATCCGCGTGCTGTCGATCCGCCGCGTCGGACGCCGCGTCGGGCAGCTGGAGATCGACGTGCTCGACGACGAGGCAGTCGCTTCGCCGCCGGACGCTCACGACGCGGGTCCTCGCGACGACACCCGCCTGGTCGTGCTCAGCCGCTGGGACCTGGGGACCGACCTGCCAACCGTCGTCGACGCACTGCGCGAGGCGGGGTTCGTCGTCGACGAGGGGTAGACGTGTCGCTCCCTGAGCAGACCGGACCGTGGAACCGCCGCTCCCTGAGGTGGCTCGCTCGACTCCTGCAAGCCGGGCGTCAGCGGATGTAGGTCAGCCCGTCGTAGGCGAGGCCCGCGCCGATGCCCAGCCCGACCGCGATGACGGCCAGCGCGGCGAGCGCGATCCAGCCGACGCGGCTCGCGGCCCGGGGATTTCTGCGACCCGCGGGCAGCACCGCGTCGGGGAGGTAGACGATGGCCGCGGTGGCGGCCGCTCCGAAGACAAGGCCGCCGAGATGCCCCAGGACCGAGATCCCGGGGAGCGAGAACGACAGCACCACGTTGAACCCGATGATGAGCAGAACCGGGACCGGGGAAACACGGGCCTTGAGGACGATCACGAGCATCGCGCCCATGAGTCCGTAGATCGCCCCGGAGGCGCCGGCGGTGAGGGCTCGGTCGTCCTCGAAGAGCATGACCGCGGCACTGCCGCCGAGGAGCGCGATGCCGTAGACGGCCAGATAGCGCCCGATACCGAGTGCGAGTTCGAGGTCACGTCCGAGGATGTACAGCGAGAGCATGTTGACGGCCACGTGCATGACGCTGAAATGCAGGAAGCCCGCGGTGAGGAGCCGCCAGTACTCACCCGAGGCGACGTCGCTCTTGAGGAGGTCGCCGGCGCTGAAGATCGACGCGCCGCCGGGATCGCCGACCCCGGCCTGGAGAACACACAGTGCGAAGACGAGCAGGTTCACGGCGATGAGCGCATAGGTGGCGTACGGCTGCGTCGCCGCCGCGCGGGTGGGCGCCATCCTGCGGACGCCGCGTCCCGGTCCGCCGAGTGACGGCGACCGCTGCACTCCGTCGTCGCGGAGGCAGTCCAGGCAGTGCTGGCCGACCGACGCCGGGCGCAGGCACTCAGGACATGCCGGACGTCCGCACCGGCTGCACGACAGGCCGGTGGGACGGTCGGGATGCCGGTAGCACACCGCCCGCTGCGGGGCGGTGTGCTCCGGAGAGGTCAGTTGACCTCGATCTTCTCGATGACGACCTCGTCGAGCGGACGGTCGCTGCGGTCGGTCGAGGTGGTGGCGATCGCGTCGACGACCTGCTGCGACGCCGGATCGGTGACCTCACCGAAGATGGTGTGGCGACGGTTGAGGTGCGGGGTCGGGCCGACGGTGATGAAGAACTGCGAGCCGTTGGTGCCCGGTCCGGCATTGGCCATCGCAAGCAGGTACGGACGGTCGAACTGCAGTTCGGGGTGGAACTCGTCACCGAACTGATAGCCGGGGCCGCCCATGCCGGTTCCGGTCGGGTCGCCGCCCTGGATCATGAACCCGGAGATGACGCGGTGGAAGACAGAGCCGTCGAAGAACGGGCCGGAGTTGCCGCCGGATGCGTTGGGCTTGCTGTACTCCTTGCTGCCGTCGGCCAGGCCGACGAAGTTCTCGACCGTCTTCGGCGCGTGGTTCGGGAACAGGTCGACCTTGATGTCGCCGCGATTGGTGTGGATGACTGCGGAGGTTTTCTGTGTAGTCATGTCTCCATCCAACCACTTGCCTCTGCATCGATGACCCGGTGATGGTCCCGAGGTGCGGATATGCGACGGGCGGGGTGGCAGCGGCGGGCACCGACTGGCAGTCTTGAGCCCATGTCCAAGAATTACCTTTTCGCCGCGCTCGGTGTGGTCGCCGCGTCCGTCACCGCCGTCATCGTCGTCGGCTCTCTGCGTCGCGCACGACGCGTGGTGGCCCCGGTGTCTCCGACCGTCCCGCGGATCGAGGAGGTTCGCGAGGCGCTCGCCGAGAGCACCGAGACGCAGGCTTCGTGACCCGCCACGTCGGCCTCGGCACCGGGCCGCACGTCGCGCACGGGTAATTTGGACTCGTGACCTCAGACGACGAGCGCTCCCCGAACCCGCCGCCGGGGTCCGGCGGCGCTGACGACCGGACCCACGAGTCCTGGTCGACGCCCGAGAGCTCTGCGCCGACGAGCACTCCGGCGCCATGGGAACGGGCTCCCGCGAGGCCGGTCGGCGCGCCGTCGCGGTCAGCAGACACCCCCGAGCGTCCCGACGCCGGCCGGCAAGCACCGCGCGGGGATTCACTCCCCTCCGGGCGGCAGGCCTGCGGCCAGACCCGGTCCGCCTCCTGGCCACCGACCGGCCCCACCGCGCGGCGACACGTCCGGGCCGACGGCGGGTCCGCCCGGACCGCGCCCGCCCGCGCCGGGAGCGCAGCGAGCGGGTGGCAATACCAGCGCGCCGGGAGCGCAGCGACCGGGGCCGAATGGTCCCGTGCCCGCGCCGCGAGCGGGCGGAAACACCACCGCGCCGGGTCAACGCCCGCCGATGTCGCCTCCCGGTCCTCCGGGGCATCGACCCCCACCCGGTCAGCGTCCGGGTCCCGGTGGGCCACCGCTCGGCAAAGGTGTTCCGCCACAGAACAATCGTCCCCCGGAGGGTGGGCGTCCTCCGCTCGCCGGACCCCGTCCCGGCGCCGCGCCGGGTGGGCGGCCCGACTCTCCCACTTCGGATTCGGACCGCGACAACCGCACGGCGAAGGTGGTCGGCGCGGGCGTGCTCGTCGGTCAGTCCGATGATCGGGCGTCGGACACCCGCGTCGTGAACAGTCCCGGCGCGGCGAGCGAACCTCGTGTCGCCGACCGCCCGGACACCGACGGTCCGGGGCCGGTCTCCCCCGCCACCCAGGCCTATTCAGCAGTCGATCCCACCAGAAGTTCGGAGGACAGCGTGGCTCCCCAGTCCGGTGCCGGTCCGCGTGTCAATCGGATGGCGTTGTGGGCCTTGGCGTTGTCCATCCTCGGGATCACCTTCATCGTGGGGCTCGTCCTCGGATACCGTGCGCGCACGCAGATCCGGCAGCGGCGCGAGCTCGGTCTGCCCTTCGCCACGGCCGCGATCTGGGTCGGCTGGGCCTACCTCGGCGTCTTCGTCTTCGGGTTGCTGGTCTACGGATGGATCTTGTTCATCGCCTGATCCAGGTGGCGACAGTCACCCCCGCTCCCTGAGGTGCGAGGAGCGCGCAACAGACACCCCCGCTCCCTGAGGTGCGAGAATCGCGCAACAGTCACCCCGCTCCCTGAGGTGCGAGGAGCGCACGACAGCCACCCCCGCTCCCTGAGGTGCGAGGAGCGCACGACAGTCACCCCGCTCCCTGAGGTGCCAGGAGCGCACGACAGTCACCCCGCTCCCTGAGGTGCGAGGAGCGCACGACAGTCACCCCGCTCCCTGAGGTGCGAGGAGCGCAAGCGACGAGCCACGAAGGGTCCGGCGACCGAGATTGCGAAACCCTTCGTGACGCGCCCTCCGCAAGCTCCGAGCGCTCCTCAGGGAGCAGGCGGGCCAGTGGGTCTGTGGTTCTTTCGGATCAGGCAGCAGAGTTCCGTCGTGGTCCACGCCACCCGCCTGGACGCAGATCCGGTCAACTCCGGTCAGAAGTAGCCGTTACCCGGCAGCGGGGTGTCGTTGACGCGCAGATCTCCGATGGCGACGGCCTTGTACGCGGTCGGGTTGTGCAGGGTGATGGTCCGGATGTTGCGCCAGTGCCGGTCCAGGTTGCGGCTGCGACTGGCCGCCGACGCGCCGCCCACGTCGAAGACGGCCGCGGCCGCCGGGAGCGCGATGCGGTCGACGTGCACCTTGACGCGCGCGGCGGCGAGCGATGCCTGCGCGAACTGCGCGACGTCGATGACCCCGCGCCGTGCCAACGCATTCGCCGTCTCGACCTGCCGGGCCGCGCTCAGGACCGCGTCGCGCGCCACGTGTGCGGCGGCATCGATCTCGCCGATCCGTTCCAGCAGCAGCGGATCCTGCCTGGGCTCCGGCGTGGGTGCGTGCTCGAAGGTCCGTGCCCGCGAATGCAGCAGTGTCACCGCGTCATCCGCCGCGGACAGGAGGATGCCGGCGATCAGTGCCTGGAAGAACAGCTGCAGGAAGGGGCCGTCGTTGGCGGCGGGCGGCGTGGACTCGTCCAGTTCGACGAACTCGAGGACGTCCTCGGAGGTCACCCGGACATCGTCGAACAGGGTCGAGCCGGTGCCCGTGCGATGCTGCCCGATCCCGTCCCAGTCGTCGACGACGCTCACCCCGTCGCGGTCCACCGGGACGACCACTTTGACCAGCCGTGAGCGCAGGGCGTCCGGGACGATGGCGAGTACCGTGACGAAATCCGCGAAAGCCGTTCCGGTGCTGTAGAACTTCTCACCGCGGAGCCGCCAGCCATCACCGTCGGTGACCAGTTGTGTCGCGTACTGGCGTGACCCGGCGGCGACGCCGCGTTCGCTCGACGCGTTGCCGACGATGGCTCCCGCGGCGATTCGCTCGCTCCAGCGGCTGCGCACCGGTCCGATGGGCAGTCGTTCGATCTGCTCGACGAACCAGTAGTGGGCGCGCAGGATGTGCGCCGCGATCGGGTCGGCGCGGGCGAGGTCGATGATGAACTCGAAGAGTTCGACGCTCCCGGCCCCGCCGCCTCCCGACTGTGTGTCGAGGGACAGCGCAGTCAACCTCGACCGTCGTAGGAGCGCCACGGCTTCTCGCGGGTCCTGGCCCAGGCGTTCGCGTTCGGCCGAACCGGCCGCGATCTCCGCGAGGATCTCGTTCCGGTCGGTCACGACCCGCGCGGGTGCGGTCATGCCGGAACCCCGGCGAACGCGCCGCGATAGCGTGCCGCGGGGTGCGACTCCGGAAGCCGGTCGCGGCCGGTGAGTTTGGCGCGTGAGGTCCCCTCGGCGTACTCCCGCTTCGCCAGGCCCCGCTCGCGCAGGACGGGCAGCACGTGCTCGGCGAACTCGACATAGCTGCCGGGGATGGTCGCGTTGATGACGTTGATGCCACCCACGCCGGCGTCGCGCCACTGCTCGAGACGGTCGGCGATCTGGTCCGGGGTCCCGACGACCCGCCCGGTACGGCTGCGCAGCTGAGCGAGATCGCGCACGGTCGGTTCGCGGTCGGGCACGGCCTCGCGCAGCCACAGCAGGTGGCTCTGGGAACCCTCGGTGTGGATCTGCCCGATCGGGGTGTCGAGGTCATAGTGTCCGAGATCCACCCCGATGCCACCCGCCGAGTGGGCGATGATCGTGCTCGGATCGATGAGCTCGTCGAGATCACGGGACTTGCGCGCCGCTTCGTCCTCGGTGCTCCCGACCACGAACGAGAGTCCCTGGAAGAACTGGAGATCCGACGGATTCCGGCCGGACTCGACCGCGAGGCGCCGGGTGTCGGCGATCAGCGTGCGCGCGGCGTCCGGCGACGGCGAGAGGATGAACTGGGCCTCGGCATTGCGGGCCGCGAAGCGCCGTCCGGCAGGCGAGGATCCGGCCTGGAAGAGCACCGGGGTCCGCTGCGGTGACGGTGACACGAGATGAGGACCCTCGACGCGGTAGTGCTCGCCGACATGGTTGATCTTGTGAACGCGGTCGTAGTCCCCGTGGAGGCCGCCCGACTTGTCCTGGATGAGCGCGCCCTCGTCCCAGGACCCCTCCCACAACTTGTAGGCGACGTCGACGTACTCGTCGGCCCATGCGTAGCGGTCGTCGTGTTTGGTGATGCCGTCATATCCGAAGTTGCGCCAGGCGTTGCCGGACAGGCTCGTGACGATGTTCCACGCGATCCGTCCCTTGCTCAGGTGATCGAGGGTGGATATCTTCCGCGCGAAGTCGAACGGGTGTTCCTGCAGAATCGAACTCGTGATCGCGATGCCCAGATGCTCTGTGTGCGAGGCGATCGCGGAAGCCAAGACGAGCGGGTCGTTGCTCGGGATCTGCAGGCCGGAGTCGACGAACTTCTTCCAGTCCCCCTGGTAGTCGTCGTACAACCCGACCACGTCGGCGAAGAAGATGAAGTCGAACCGGGCCTCTTCCAACAGTTTCGCGAGTCCGATCCAGTGATCGAGGTCGTTGAAGCGGTGCTGCTGCGCCTCGGGTGCCCGCCACGCGCCGTGCAGGATGTGCGATGTCGTGTTCATGACGAAGGCGGCGAAGTTCAAGGGTGGCGCGGACATGGCTGCTCCTGATCACGAGGCGGCGGACTCAGCGCGACGTTACGGACGAGGACGCGCGTGCGGCGACTTCGGATCACGGTGGCCTCAAGGGGTGCCCGACACCGTCCGAAGCCCCTACTTTGTGGTGATTCCCATCCCGACGCCGGGCTCGCGCTGTCGTGTACCAGGACCTCGAGCCGCGTTCGCCGCCATCTGTGCTGCCCGAGGAGAGTTCTGTGCTGCCACGAAGTCCTGTGCTGCGACGACCGCGGCCATCCCGCCTGCTACCCGCGGTCGGCATCGCTCTGACCTGTGCGGCATTGCTCGCGGGATGTGCCCAGCCGCGCACCGGCGACGGCGAGTCGACGGGGGTCTCCGCCACGCCGGGCCAGTACGTCTCGGGCGGGACCATCTCCTACGGCCATGAGCAGGAGCCGCCCTGCGTGCACGGAGGGTGGGTCCAGAACGCCTATCTGGCACGGCAATACCTCGACAACCTGGTATCGCTGGACGACTCGGGTCGAGTG
The DNA here is from genome assembly GCF_057770005.1 of Gordonia sp. G4. NCBI lineage: Bacteria > Bacillati > Actinomycetota > Actinomycetes > Mycobacteriales > Gordoniaceae > Gordonia > Gordonia sp. G4. The sequence goes on along the minus strand of NZ_CM173442.1, from coordinate 1,629,557 downwards.
GTGCCGTGGCTGGCCACCCGCTGGGACGTCTCCCCCGACGGACGCTCGTACACCTTCCATCTCAAGCCCGGCGTCGAATTCAGCGACGGCACGCCGCTCGACGCCGAAGCCGTCCGTGCCACCTTCGCGTCGTATCTGAATCCAGACAAGCCCAACGGCACGGTGGTGTCCTATATCGGCAAGTACTTCGAGTCCGACGAGGTCGTCGGGCCGCTGACCTACCGGATGAACCTCAGGTCCCCGTACACCCCGCTCCTCACCGTACTGACGCAGGGTTACTTCGGAATCCAGTCGCCGACCGCGCTGGCGCGTGGTCCGAAGGCCAATTGCACCAGCCCGGTCGGGTCCGGCCCGTTCATCATCGAACGCTGGGATCGCAATCGCAGCATCACCTTCGTCCGCAACCCGAACTACACCTCGCCCCCGGCGAACGCGAAGAACCAGGGTCCGGCCCACGTGGACAAGCTGATCTGGAAGTTCCTCAAGGATCCGGTGCTCCGCTACGGATCGCTGCGCAGTGAATCCTCCGACGTCATCTACAACGTGCCGGCCATCAACTGGGCGGACGCGACCAGCCGCTATCAGGTGAGTCGGTACGTGACGCCGGGACGACCGAACGCCATCACCCTCAACGTCGACCATGCACCGTTCGACGACGTCCGGGTCCGCCAGGCGTTCGCGTACTCGGCGGACCGTCGGAAAGCCGTCGAGACGGCGTTTCTCGGCGTGGTCCCCTACAACGCCAACGGCGCCCTCAGTCAGAGCACCCCGGACTACGACCCGGAGGCCGGGAACTACCCGCATGACCCGGAGGCGGCCGCTGCCCTGCTCGACGAGGCGGGCTGGACGGGCCGCGACGACGACGGCATCCGCACGAAGGACGGACGGCGCCTGACCGCTCGGGTCGTGTACGCCGCCGACGCGATCGTCGGACCCGAGGGTGCCGCGATCCTTCAGGCGGTGGCTCGACAGGCGCGTGACGTGGGCTTCGACATCCAGCTCGTCCCCGCCACCCAGAGCGCGTATTTCGGCGGGCAGTACGCGAAGGCCCCGACCTACGACGCCTACGTCGGCTACTGGACCAGCCCGACCCCGGGCCTGCTCTACATCAACTGGCGTCAGCGACTTCCGGACAGTCCCAACCCGCACAACACGGCGTACTACAACGACCCGCGCCTGCAGAGTCTCATCGAGCAAGGCAACGCCTCCCCGGATCCGGTGCAGGCCCGGGCGTTCTACCGGGACGCCCAGCGCCTCATCGGCGACAACGCGCTGTCGATCGGGTTGTACACGCAGACGACGTCGTTGGCGGTGTCACCGCGCCTGCACGGGGTGTGGGTCGAGAAATCACAAGGCGAACCGGTGTTCGCGGATGCGAGGTTTGTGCGATGACCCTGGTCGACGACCCGGCCGTGACCGCGGCCCGGCGCCAGGTACTCCCACCGCGGGGCCTGACCCGTTGGGCGGGCAAGATCGGTTCCGCTGTCTTCGTGCTGTGGGCCGCCGCGTCCATAACCTTCCTGCTCCAGGTCCTCGCACCCGGTGACCGCGCCACGCTGCTCCTCAACCTCTCGTCGGGTGAGAGCCGCGAACGCACGCCGGACGAACTCGCTCCGGTCAACGCCGAGTACGGCTTCGACGATTCGGTGTGGTCGCAGTATGTGGACTATCTCGGCGGTCTGCTGCACGGCGATCTCGGCATCTCGTTCCAGCTGCAGCAGCCGGTCACCGAGATCATCGCCGACCAGATCGGGCCCACGCTCGTCCTCACCCTCACCGCCCTGGTCGTCGCGTGGCTCTTCGTGCTCGTCCTCACCACGCTCACGGCGGGCCGCCGCGGGCCCTGGGGCGCGGCCGGGTCCCTGATCGAGACCGTCAGCGCGGGCCTGCCGCAGTACTGGGTGGGATCGATCCTCCTGGTGGTGTTCGCGATCAACCTCGGCTGGTTTCCCGTCGAGAGCGGAACCGGCCTGTGGGGACTCGTCCTGCCGGTGCTCACCCTGGCCATTCCCCTGTCCGGTTTCCTCGGCCAGATCGCCCGCGACGAGTTCGCCCGCGCACTGGACCAGCCCTTCGTGCTCACCGCGCGCAGTCGCGGACTCGGTGACCTGTCGGTCCGGTTTCGACATGTGTTGCGGCACTCCGTCCTTCCCGCGGTCACGGTCTCGGGCTGGGCCATGGGTGCGCTGCTGTCCGGTGCGGTGATCGCCGAAACCGTCTTCGCGCGTGCGGGTATCGGTCAGACACTGGTCGCGGCGGCCAGTTCGCGTGACGTCCCGCTGGTGAGCGGCATCGTTCTCTTCGTCGCGCTCGTCTACACGATCGCCAACCTCGCCGTGGACTTCCTCTACACCGTCATCGACCCCAGGATCGAGGTCCCATGACCCTCACCAATCCGGTCCGGCCCGCATTGACGAACGCGCTCTCCGCGGTACGCAGGTCCACCACCGGCACGCGTCTCGGCCAGGACCACCACCCGCGTCGCTCGTGGCCGCCGGCGGCGGTGATCGCCGCGCTCGTGGTTCTCGGCCTGTTGCTCGTGGCCGCGGTCGCACCCAACCTGCTCGCTCCTTACGACCCGCTCGCCGTCGACCTGGACGCCACCCTGCAACCGCCGAGCTGGGCACACCCGTTCGGCACCGACCTCTCGGGACGAGACCTGCTGAGCCGCGTCATCGCCGGTACACGGCAATCGCTGATCATCGGGCTCGGCGCGGTCGCACTAGCCTCGGTCCTGGCGGTGTTGCTCGGCATCGCCGCGGGACTGTCGGGTCGGGTCTCCCAGGCACTGGCCAATCGCTGGATCGAGGTGATGTTCGCCTTCCCCATCGTGCTTCTCGGCCTCCTCCTGACCTCGGTCTTCGGCCCCGGACAGGTGACCCTGATCCTCGCGATCGGTATCGGTATCGCGCCGGGGTACGCCCGCATCGTCCGCGGACAGGTGCTCGCCGTCCGCAACGCGCCCTACATCGAGGCCGCGACCGCCCTGGGCCACCCTCGCCGCCGAATCCTCCTGCAGCACATCGCGCCCAACGCGCTCCGCCCGATGATCGTGACCGTGACGCTCGGAGTGGGACAGGCCATCATCTGGGCGTCGGGACTGGCCTACCTCGGACTCGGCGTGCCACCACCCGCACCCGAGTGGGGCGCGCTGCTCGACGCCGGACGCACCTACATCACCGTGGCCTGGTGGCTGGAGATCTTCCCCGGCCTCGTGATCGTCACGGTGGCACTGGCATTCACGACCGTGGGCCGGTATCTCGGCACACGCCTGGAAGGAGAACGCCGATGACCGTCGTCACCCGAGAGGCAGTGACCTCCGGCACCGAAGTCCGGACCGACGCGCCGCTGGCCGAGGTGCGCGACCTCCGCGTCTCGTTCGCCGGCCGCGAGGTCGTGAAGGGGGTGTCGTTCAAGGTCGATGCCGGCCAGTGCCTGGCGATCGTCGGCGAATCCGGCTCCGGCAAGTCCGTCACCGCGCGCACCCTCATCGGGCTCACCGGTCCGGGAGCCGAGATCGACGCCGCCGCATTGTCATTCGACGGACGTGACCTGCGCGGCCTCGTCGACCGCGAATGGCGCGCCATCCGAGGCCGCGAGATCGGATTCGTGCTCCAGGACGCCCTGGTGTCCCTGGATCAACTGCGCACGGTGGGCAGCGAGATCGCCGAATCGCTGACCGCTCATGGTGGCATCGGTCGCCGGACCCCGACACGGCTCGGACGTGCGCTCCGCGAGGAGCGTGTCATCGAACTGCTCGACCTCGTGGGCGTTCCCGAACCGCGGGTACGGGCGCGTCAACGCCCGCACGAACTCTCCGGCGGACTCCGCCAGCGTGCCCTCATCGCGTCGGCCCTCGCCCAGGACCCGAAGCTACTCATCGCCGACGAGCCGACGACGGCACTGGACGCCACCGTCCAGGCACAGATCCTCGAGGTGCTGGCCGAAGCGAAGACGCGAGGCAACGGCATCATCCTCATCTCGCACGATCTGGCCGTCGTCTCACGGCTCGCCGACCGCGTGGCGGTGATGCGCGACGGCGAGATCGTCGAATACGGCAACGCGCGCGAGGTGCTGACGGCCCCGCAGCACGAGTACACCCGGGGTCTCATCGACGCGATCCCGTCCCGCGCATCCAAGGGCACCCTGCTCGTCAGCGGTGAGCAACTCGGCACTCCGGCGACTTCGGCGCCCGAACAGCCGCTCGCGCTGCGCGTTCGCGACCTGCACAAGTCGTTCAGCGGCAAGGCGATCACCGCCAGACCAGCCGTGGCCGGGGTGAGCTTCGACCTCGCCGCCGGACGCACCCTCGGCATCGTCGGCGAGTCGGGCTCGGGCAAGACGACGACCGCGCGGATCATCCTCGGTCTCACCGAACCCGACTCCGGCACTGTCGAACTGAATGGCGAGCCGTGGTCTGGACTCACCGAAGCCCGGCGCCGGGAGTCGCGTCGGCTGATCTCGGTCATCTACCAGGATCCGCTCAGTTCGTTCGACCCACGATGGACCGTCGACCGCATCCTCGCCGACGCCCTGCGCGTGACCGGCGTCCGCAGCGCGGATCTCGACCACCGGATCACCGAACTCCTCGACCAGGTCGGTCTGCACGAGGAGCACCGGCACCGGCACCCCTCGCGACTGTCGGGCGGACAACGACAGCGCGTCGCGATCGCCCGTGCGCTCGCACCACGGCCCGCCGTCATCGTGTGCGACGAACCGGTATCGGCCCTCGACGTGTCCATCCAGGCACGGATCCTCGACCTGCTGGCCCGCCTGCAGGCGGAAACCGGTGTCGCCCTGGTGTTCATCTCCCATGACCTGGGCGTCATCCACCACGTCAGCGATGACATCGCGGTGATGCGTTCGGGCGAGGTCGTCGAGTACGGTGCGGCCGATGCCGTCTTCGACGATCCGCAACACCCCTACACCCGCGAGCTCCTCGCCGCCGTGCCGCGGATCCAGGTGGCCTGACGCCGCGCGGGCATGACGAACACCGCCGCGAGGAGGGCACACCCGAGGAGCCCGGCGGTGAGGTAGTACGTGTCGGCGACCGCGGACGCGAGTTCGGGCATGGCCTCGACGCGTTCGGCCGAGCTCAGCGACATCGCACCCGCCACTCCCCGGCCCTCGACGACCGCACTGCGCGAATTCATCAGCGCCGCAATCGTGGCCGTGACCGCGGCCGACGCCAGCGCGACGGCGAACTGGTTCGAGGTCGTCAGGATGGTCGTGCCCCCGGGGGTGTCCGCACCTTCGAGGTCGCGGGTGGCGGCGGTCATCGTGGGCAGCATCGTCGCGCCGACCCCGATCCCCATGAGAGCGAGGATCGCGACGATGACAGGGTACGGGGTCGCGTCGTCGAGCACCGCGGCCATCGACGTCATCGCCGCCGTGGACATCACGATCCCGCAGATCGCGACCCGGCGCGGGTCCACGGAATCGGCCACCCGCGTGGCGATCTGGAGAGTGATGCCGCTCAGCAGCGCGGGAAGGACGAACAGCATGCCGGCGGTGGTGGCCGAATCGGACCGGACCGACTGGACATAGATGGGCAGGATCGTCATCGAGCCGAAGTACGCCCCGGCGAAGAAGATCATCACCACCACGCCACCGCGCAGGCGCGCATGTGCCAGCAGTCGCAGATCCAGGACGGGTGTTCGGCTGCGCAGCGACCGTCGGACGAAGTAGCCCAACAACATCAGGCCGACGCCCACCGGGACCAGAATCGACGCCTCCAGCAGCGAGCCGGTGTCCCCGGCGCGGGACAGGCCGAGGACCAGGAACGCACCGCCCGGTGACAGTGCGGCCACCGCTCGCAGGTCGATACGCGGCATGCGGCGAGAAGCGGTCCGGGGGAAGAACCGCCACGCCAGTGCCGCCGCGATCAGACCGAGGGGAACGTTGACCGCGAAGATGACGCGCCAGCTGCCGTGGTCGACGAGAACACCGCCCAAGACCGGACCGAGCACGGGGCCCACGAGCGTGGGCAGTCCCAGGATGGCCATCATCCGTCCTCGCAGTGCTTCCGGTACCGCCTGCAGCGCGATGGCCATGCCCACGGGTTGCAGCATGCCGCCGCCGAGGCCCTGTAGGGCCCGAAAGACGATGAGACTGCCGATGTTCCAGGACAACGCGGTGAGAAGCGATCCGAGAACGAAGACCAGGAGGGCCGCGCAATAGACCCGCCGGCCACCGAATCGGTTGCTGGCGTACGCGGACAGCGGCATGACCGCGACGAGAGCCAGTGCGTACGCGGTGGTCACCCACTGCACGCTCGACAGCGGTGCGTCGAACTCGGTGGTCAGTTGTGGGAGCGCGACGGTCACCACCGTCACGTCGAGCATCACCATGAGGGTCGGGACGACGAGGATGAGGCCGATGCGCCGGCTGGCCGGGTCGAGTGTGGTCACGACGACGAGCAGACAACCTCAAGTCAGCTTGAAGTCAAGGCCGGTGTGAAAACGTGCGTCTTCGGGCAAGGTGGAGAGATGCCGGACAACGAGAAGCCCACCTGGACGACGAACGAAGACGAACTGAAGACCGATCCCGATCTGCGCGACGATCCCGACGAGGAGGACGGCCCCGAGTCGGTTCTGCCGGCCGCCGGTGACACGGAGATCGGCGAGACCGACCGAATCCGGGAAGACAAAGCGTCCTACGACGGCGCGCAGCCACCGGCCGACCACACCGATGAGGGTCACGCGGTCGGCGGATCGGAGGGCACGACCGATGGCCAGTGAAACCCCGTCCGGACAGAAACGCACGATCGTCCTCACCGGCGCCAGCGACGGGATCGGCGCGATCGCGGCGCGATCCCTGGCCGGACCCGAGACCGAGCTCATCCTCGTCGGACGCTCACCGAAGAAGCTCGCGCCGATCGCGGCGGAGACCGGTGCGACCCCGTTCACCGCGGATTTCTCGGATCTGTCGCAGGTGCGGGACCTGGCCGCGGAGATCAATTCCGCCGTGGGGACGATCGACGTCCTGATGAACAACGCGGGCGGGACGTTCGACTCGTCGCAACGCTCCGCGGACGGGCACGAGCTCAACTTCCAGATCAACCACCTGGCCCCGTTCCTCCTGACCCACCTCCTCCGGGATCGGTTGGCCGCGGCCCCGCAGTCCCTCGTCCTGAACACCTCCAGCGTGGGCAACCTCTTCGGCCAGGTCGACCTCGACGACCTCGACTTCGAGAAACGTCGCACGCTGGGGATGCGGCCCTACGGCACCGCCAAGCTGATGAACATCCTGTTCACACGCGGGATCGCCCAGCGCTGGACCGCTGACAAGATCTACTCCGCCGCAGTCCATCCCGGACCCGCGGCTACGAGTTTCGGCCGCGACTCGCGGTTCGTCGGACTCGCCTACCGGTCTCCGCTGACGCGCCTGGTGACCATCACCCCCGAGCAGGGAGCCGCCCCGCTCATCGCCCTCGCCGAACGCGGCGCCGACCCGAGCGTCAACGGGGTGTACTTCAACCGCCACAAGGCCAACGGCCGGGAGAACCGTCAGGCCCACGACCAGAAACTGATCGACGGCCTGTGGCAGCGCTCCGCCGAGCTCACCGGTCTCGCCTGACCTGACCTGCGTCGTGGCCGACACCGCGGTTTGTCTCTACGTTGGCGGACGACGACCACACCGACTACCTGGGCACAGGAGGTTCAGATGACACGAAACATCCTCTTCATCATGACCGGCGCCGGAAGCTGGACGCTGAACGACGGCTCGACTCACAAGACCGGATTCTGGGCCGAAGAGGCCGTCGCGCCGCTGGAGGTGTTCCGTGCGGCCGGCTACAAGGTGACCGTGGCCACCCCCAACGGTGTCCAGCCGCCGGTCGACGAGACCAGTCTCGCGGTCGAGAGCATCGGCACCCCCGAGCGTGCGGCCGAGATCCGTCACGTCGTCGAGACCGCACCCGAACTGAAGAAGCCGATCGCCCTCACCGACGTTCGCATCGCCGACTACGACGCGGTGTTCGTCCCGGGCGGACACGGTCCCATGGAGGACCTGGCCGTGGACTCGAACGCAGGTGGCCTCCTGATAGCGGCCGACGAGGCGAAACTGCCGCTCGGGATCGTGTGCCACGGACCGGCGATCCTGCTCGCCGCCACCAACTCCGACGGTGTCAACGCCTTCGCCGGTCGCACGGTGACCGGCTTCAGCAACGCCGAGGAGGAACAGGCCGGGCTCGCCGACAAGGCACCCTGGCTCCTGCAGGACCGGCTCACCCAGGCGGGGTTCAAGATCACCCTGGGTGAGCCGTGGGCGGTCCACACCGAAGCCGACGGCAACCTGCTGACCGGTCAGAATCCCGCGTCGTCGGAATCGCTGGCACGCACTCTGCTCGATCGGCTCGAGAACGTGCCGCAGGGCTCCAAGTAGGACTTTTTCGACCCGAGGAACGGGGAGCGCAAGCGGCGCCCCTCCCGCCCCCTGAGGTGCGAGGAGCGTTAGCTACGCTCCCTCCCGCTCCCTGAGGTGCGAGGAGCGTTAGCGACGAGCCACGAAGGGCTGGCGAGGCACGTCACCATGCCCTTCGTGGCTCGCTTCGCTCGCACCTCAGGGAGCAATGGGGGTCGCGTCTACTCACACCTCAGGGAGCAATGGAGGTCGCGTCTACTCACACCTCAGGGAGCGGCGGGGGGCTCGTCGCGCTCGTTCGCGAACACGAGTACCGGACGTCAGTGTCGTGAGTCGTACGGCAGCAAGGCCATTTCGCGCGCGTTGCGGATCGCCGTGGCGACCTGACGCTGCTCCTGCGGGCTCAATCCGGTGAGCCGCCGGCTGCGGATACGGCCTTTGTCGGACAGGAACTGTCGCAGCAGCGCGACATCCTTGTAGTCGACGGGAGTACGCCCGTCGACGCGCACGCCCTGTGCGACGAGCAGGTTCCGTTTGCGTTTGACCGGTTCGTCGTCGCGCCGACGGGTTCTCTTGTTGGCCATCACCATTCCTTGTTCTCGTGGATCCGTCTCACCAGCTGGACTTCTGGATTCCGGGCAGCTCACCCCTGTGCGCGAGTTCGCGGAACCGCACGCGGGACAGACCCGCCTTGCCGATGTACCCGCGGGGGCGGCCGTCGACCGCGTCCCGGTTGCGCAGACGCGTCGGACTTGCATTGCGCGGCAACCGCTGTAGGCGATGTAAGGCCGTCATCCGCTCCTCGGGCGTCGAATCGGGCGCCACACTTGCGCGCTTCAGTTCGGCGCGGAGGTCGGCATACCGCGCGACGACCTCCCGGCGCTGCTCGTTCCGGACGATCTTGGACTTCTTGGCCATCAGCGGTCCTCCTTGAAATCGACGTGGGCACGGGCGATCGGGTCGTACTTGCGGAGCACCATGCGGTCGGGATCGTTTCGGCGGTTCTTCCGCGTCACGTACGTGTATCCGGTCCCGGCGGTGGAACGCAGTTTGACGATCGGCCGGATCTCGTTGCGCGCCATCAGACTTTCTCTCCGCGCGCACGGATCCTGCGCAGCACCGACTCGATGCCGTGCTTGTCGATCGTCGAGATCCCCTTGGCGCTCACGCGCAGCGTCACGTACCGACCCTCACCGGGCACGAAGTAGCGGCGTCGCTGGATGTTCGGGTCCCAACGGCGCGAGGTCCGCTTGTGCGAATGCGACACCTGCTTGCCGAAGCCCGGTACCCGACCGGTGACCTGGCACCTCTTGGACATGTTGCCCCCTTCTTATCGACAATGATTGGCATTAACTGTTCGGCCACGGTACCGTCGCCGGAGCGCAAATGGAAATCATTCTCAATAGATCGGAGTGGAGCCGTGCTCGACGATGGACTCGCGAACCGCCCGGATGGTGCCGGACCGACCGACCGTCGAACCCCGATCGTCGTGGTCACCGGGCTCGACGCGTCGTCGATCCACCGGGTCGGCGACGCGCTGGAGGGCGGGGGCGCCGGCAGCGTCCAGGTGCACCACGACCTGACCCAGGTCGAGGACGGCCGCGTCGTCCGGACCGTGAGCTGGCGGGGACCCGACGGACGCAGCCGACATGACGTCTGCATCGTCGAGTTGGCCCACGGATGCATCTCGTGCACGCTGAGAGAAGACCTGCTCCCGCTGCTCCGCCGACTTCATCGTCGACCGTCGGTGAACCGGATCGTCCTCACCCTGGACCCGGTCCTCGAACCCGAGCAGGTCGCGTGGTCGATCGAGAACGTCATCGTCGCCGACATGCCGGGGTTCGACGACGCCCCGGCAGCGGTCGACGTCCGCATCGACCTCACGGTTGCCTGTGTGGCCGAGGATGATTGGCTGACGTCGGCGACCGGCGACCTCTCTCTCGCCGAGGGTGGGCACGTCGCACTGGACGACGACCGCACGCTCGCGCAGGTGGCGGTCGGGCAGGTCGCCTTCGCCGACGCCCTGGTGGTCGCGGCGTGCGACCCGACCGTCCGCGACGCCTGGGCGTCGGCGCGACTCGTGGCCGTCCTCAAACGGCTCGCACCCAACGTCCCCATGATGTTCGAGCTGCCCCAGCGCCCGATCACCCCCACCCTCGCCGAACAGTTGCTGGCCGCGGTGCCGCCGCGCTCACGACGAGGTCGCATCGACGGACCTCACGACCCCCTCCTCGCCGGCGAACCCCCGTTGGAGTCCGACTGCGGCGTCACGTGGGTCGAGTTCCACAGCGATCGACCGCTGCATCCGGGCCGATTCCACGAGGCGATCGACGCACTGCTCGACGGGGTCGTCTGTGCGCGCGGGCGAGTCTGGATCGCCACCCAACCCGACGAGGCACTCTGGCTCGAGTCGGCAGGCGGTGGGCTGCGCGTGGCCCACGGCGGTCCCTGGTTGGCCTCGATGTCCGACGACGAACTCGCGCAGGTACCCGCCGAACGTCGTGCTCTCGGCGCACTGCGCTGGGACGAGACCTTCGGCGACCGGCACACGTCGCTGGTCGCGCTCGTCCATCAGGCCGACCCCGCCGAGATCGAGGACGCGCTCCGCAACGCCTGTCTCAACGAGGTCGAACTCGCTGCGGGTCAACAGTTCTGGTCGACCTTCGACGATCCCTTCGGCGAGTTCCACGCCGACCCCTGCGACGACCTCGACGTCGCCGAGTCGACCGTGGACGCGGTGCCGGGGCTCGACACCTCGGACCCGCGGGACAACTGACCCCTCGCCGACACCCATCTCACCGGAAGGCACTCATCATGAAGAAGGGCATCCACCCCGATTACCACCCCGTCGTCATCCGCGACGGTTCAACGGGCAAGGAGTTCCTGACCCGCTCCACCGCGACGTCGCCGACCACCGTCACCTGGTCCGACGGCAACGAGTACCCGCTCATCACCGTCGACGTCACCAGCGATTCGCACCCGTTCTACACCGGGGTCAACACGATTCCCGACATCGCCGGCCGGGTCGAGAAGTTCCGCCGCCGCTACGCGCACCTCGAACACTGACCCGAGTCGGCGGCCATCCGGGTTCGATTGCCTCGCTGTGGCAATCAGTTCTTGTCGTCCTTCGGTTTCCCGTTGCCACTGTTCCCGTTGCCGCCATTTCCTCCGGAGTTTCCCCTACCGTTCCGATCGTTCTCGGTCGGAGTCGGCCCCGTCTGGGGCACACCGGTCTGCGGCAGTTCTGTCTGGGTCGGTTGCGGCGTCTCGATGGTGCTCGCCGGGATCGAGGGCTCTGCGGCGGGCAGTGAGGCAGGGGCGGGGTTCGTCGGCGACGGCGCGTCCTCGTCCGAGCTCGTCGCCGCCACGGTGATGGCGACCAGGAGCGCCGCCAGCAGTGCGGCGGATCCGCCGACCAGCGCGACCCAGGTTCGTCTCCGTGGTCGCGGCCGCCCCGTGGAGAGAGGTGCCGTCGGCGACCCGCCCCCGACCGGGGGTACGGGCCCCGGTGTCGCAGTCAACGGGGTCGCCGACAACGGTGTCATCGACAGCGGGGACGTGAGCCGGCTCGTCGCCGGATGTGACAGCGGTTCGGCACCCTGGCCGGACAGCGCCGCAAGCATCGCCGCGGCGTCGGCGAACGATGCCGCGTCACCGGGGCGCATGGCCCGATCGATCGTGTCGCGCAGGGCCGGTGGAACGTCTGGACGCACAACGGTCAATGGCGGCGGGGGCGAGTGCAGGATCGCATGCGCGACAGCGGCGGGATTGTCCTGGTCGTACGCGCGACGGCCCGTCAGCGCTTCGTACGCGACGACGGCGGCCGCATAGAGATCGTCGGCAGGTGTCGCCGCCTGACCCAGCACGCGTCCTGGGCTGAGATAGCAGATGGTGCCGACGACTTCACCGGTCGCTGTGTGCGCCGTGCCGGCGGTCTTGGCGATGCCGAGATCGGCCACCTTCACCCGGTCACCGGACATCAGCAGATTCGCGGGTTTGATGTCGCGATGAAACACGCCGGCTGCGTGGGCGGCGTGCAGGGCCGCGAGGACGTCGGCGAGAATCGCGGCAACACGGTCGGGTGGCATCGGTCCGTCGACCATGAGGTCTCCGACCGTCGTGCCACTCAGCCGCTCCATCACGATGTACGGAGTCCCGTCGTGCTCGCCGAAATCGTGAACGGCAACGATGTTGGGATGGTTGAGTGCCGCGGCCGCCCGCGCCTCTGCGGCGAACCGTTCACGAGCGACTACCGGGGTCTCTGGCGCTGACCGCAGCAGCTTGATGGCGACCGACCGGTGGAGCCGCCGGTCCCACCCGTCGTGCACCACCGCCATGCCGCCACGTCCGAGAACTCCCCGGATCTCATAGCGTCCGTCGAGCAGATCGCGGTCCACTTGTCCACGGTAGCGGGTGCCCCGCCGGTCGATCATCGGCCCGACCCCGGTGCGGACCGCGCGTACTCAACCGGGCAGCAATCCGTCGACCAGTGCGTCGACGATGTCGTCGAGCGGCACATCGGGGAGCAACGGGCCGGTCAGCTGGTCGAGCAGGAGGCCGTCGACCGCGAAGTGGAACAGGGCGATCTCCCGCGCCGACCCCGGCAGGCCCGCCTGCTCGTTGAAAGCGACGTCCCCGGCGAACCCGGTTCGACGCCATTCGACGATGATCTCGGCGACCTCGGGGCGTCGGATCCCCTCGAGTCTCAGTTCGATGAGCGCGATGGTGACCTCCCGGTCGGCCAACAGGCGTTCGACGATGTTGCGAAGGTATTCGGCGAACAGATCGCGGGTCGGGGTGCGTCCGGCCCGTTCGGCGATGAAGTCGTCGCTCGGTGCGAGCCGCTCGTAGATGCGCTCCACCAGACCGGTCAGAAGTGCTGAGCGAGAACGGAAATAGTTCGTCGTCGTGCCGACGGGGACGCCGGCGGCACGGTCGACCGCGCGGTGGGTGAGTCCTCGCGCTCCGGTGTCGGCGAGGACTTCGAGACCCGCGTCGGCGAGGGCTCGCCGCCGGTCATCATTTCGGACCATGGGAAAACGATAGCCCAACCACTACAAGTGCTGTAGGTTCTCAACCACTACATCTGAAGTGATTGGGGACAACATGCGTGAACTCGTGTACTACGTGGCCGTCAGTCTCGATGGGTACATCGCGGGACCGGACGGCCAGTTCGACGCCTTCCTGATGGAGGGCGATCACATGGACGGCATCAACGATCGGTTCGCCGACACGATGCCGACCGACTACGCCGCCGCGCTCGGTATCGACCAGAGCGCAGGCATCTTCGACACCGTGCTCATGGGAGCGAGTACCTACGCCGCCGGCTTGCCCGAGACGACGAGTCCGTACCGCCACCTCGACCAGTACGTCTTCACCCACCGCCGACACGATCCCGTGGACGGCGTGACGTTCACCGATCGTGACCCGGTCGAGGTGGTCCACGAGCTCAAACAGGCTGATGGCAAGGACATCTGGCTCTGCGGGGGTGGCAACCTCGCGACGCAGCTGTCGGATGAGATCGACCGGTTCGTCCTCAAACGCCAGCCGGTGCTGTTCGGCAGTGGGATTCCCCTGATGGCTCCCGGCCGCTACGCCCCCAGAAGGTTCCGTCGGGTCAGTGGTCGCGACTTCGAGACCGGGGTGTCGATCGTCGAATACGCCGCGTCGTAGAAGTGGACCTACGTCAGGACCGCGAGCGCGTCGTCGAGTGAGACGAGGTCGGCCATCGTCACACTCCTCGTGGTGCCTCGGAGGTCTCTCGCTGCACGCGTGGCGGCGAGTGCGGTCAGCCTGCCGGTGGCCTCGGACTGTCCGGTGCCCGAGGCCTGCCGTCGCTCGCCGGTGCGTCGATTCTCGGCGACAACGTGCCAGGCCTCCGACCCGAGCGGAGGTGCCCACGTCAGCGTGCTGCGCAATTCGGGTATCCGTCCGACCAGGCCGAGTGCCGCCGTCATCGGTGCCGAGCTGAGGGTGAGATACGAGCGGATCACGCCGGGCTTGTCGTCGAGGAGGACATGGTCGGGGAAGTCCGCGCGGAGGTAGCGCCTCGTGCGCCCGTCCGGACCGGTCGCGCGGCGGCTCTCACCCAGATTGCGCACCGGCCGGCCTTCGGGTGGGCAGTGGACATCGGTGCCGACCAGACCGACCGTCCAGGCCACTGCCGCCGGGCCGTGCTTCTCACCGGCGCCGAGGAGGACGAGGACGTCAAGGTCGTCGCCGGCGTGGGAGTCGAGTGCGGCGGTCAGGATGGTGCTGAGGCCCGGCGCCAGACCGGCGCCCAGGACGACCGGTCCGACCGAGGCGGCGCGCAACTCGTCGAGGTAGGCACCGGACGCCGCGATGTCGACCAGCGGCGTCCGAGCCGTCGCGGCACCGAGGTCTGGACGTTCGATGCCGGAGGCGTTGACGACGACGTCATGTTCGGCCGCGAGGGTGCGCAGAGCCGCAAGGTCGTCGCGTAGATCGATCCGGACATCCCCGGGTGCGGTGCGACTCGTCCCGGTCACGATGTGGCCGTCCCCCTCGAGTTCGCGCCGGACAACGGCGCCCACCGCACCGCGCCCGCCGAGGAGCAGGACCCGCAGGTGCGCGCGCTCGTTCGATTCGTCCATCCGACACCACTTTCGCTGTTTCCCGATTGCCTGGAGACCATGCTCGGCGACAGCGATCGCGACCGGTGAGGACTTTTGCGGGATCTGCAAAGATGACGCCATGACCGCGGAGCTCACCGACCTGATCGATGCGATCGGCCCGCGGCTGCGCACCCTCCGGCTTGGGCGGGACCTCACGCTGACGGCGGTGGCCGAGGAGTCGGGATTGTCGATCAGCACACTCTCGCGTGTGGAGACCGGTAAACGGCAACCGACACTCGACGTCCTGCTCCCCCTCGCGAAGCTCTACCGCGTGTCCCTGGATCAACTCGTCGACGCACCGCCAACCGGTGATCCCCGCGTGCACCTCGAACCGAGGTCCATCGCGTCGGGAGGCATCATCGTCCCGCTCACCGGCTACCCGGGACGCGTGCGGGCGTTCAAGCACGTCCTGGGCCCGCGCGCGCCGCGACTGGTCACCCATGACGGGCACGCGTGGCTCTACGTGCTCGCCGGCAGACTGCGCGTGCTCCTGAACGACGACGAGCACATCCTCGAACCCGGCGAGACCGCCCAGTTCGACCCGACGACACCGCATTGGTTCGGACCGGCCGACGACAGCCCGGTCGAGATCCTGCATCTCTTCGGGCCGCACGGCGACCGCCCGGTGTCGCGCCTGGATGCACTTCCACCGCGGTGACCACGGAGTGCGCCGGAAACACGAAAGGCGACGAGCGGGCTCGTGGAGCCGCGTCGTCGCCGTCGCAGTACATCGCCGACCGATGCCGGCTTCGAGATGAACGTGGTGGAGCCTAGGAGATTCGAACTCCTGACATCTGCCTTGCAAAGGCAGCGCTCTACCAACTGAGCTAAGGCCCCGTGCCGTACCGGATCGGTTCGGCGGGATGCGAATTCCGATGTCCGAAAACATCCGTCGCAGTGGGCCTAGGAGGACTTGAACCTCCGACCTCTTCGTTATCAGCGAAGCGCTCTAACCGCCTGAGCTATAGGCCCTTGAACCGAGGAGTGAGATTACCCGACCGATGCCCCAACAAACAAAACGGCTGGTCAGGAGCTCGGTCAGTCGAGGTCGGCGAGCGTCACCTCGGCGCCGCCGACGAGGTCGGCGCAGATGTTGTAGATGTAGCTGCCGATCGTCGCCAGGGCCGTCAGCAGGATGGCGTTGATGGCCCCCAAGAGGGCCGCAGCGCCGAAGACGGTGCCCGCCCCCACGACGTCGCCACTCGTGCTCGATTCCTCGGCCATGAGCGTTCCGAAGCTGTTGTTCACCTGATCCCACACGCCCATGCCGTCGAGGATCAGATACAGCACCGCGACGGAGATCATCCAGATGAAGAAGCCGACGACCGACAGCACGGCCGCGATCTTGAACGTCGCCCACGGGTCGATCCGACGCACCTGCACCGCCGCGCGCAGCGCGGTGCCTGCGGCGAGCACCTGGCGCGGTGCCGACCGCGGCACCGACTTGCCGCCCGGCGGCTGCGAGGCCTCAGGCCGCTTCAGATCCGCGGTGTGGTGGATCTGATCGAGATCGGGCAGATCGTTCGCCGGGAGGTGTCCCCGATCGATCGTGCTCGTGGGTGACTCGACGAAGCCGGACTCCTCGGTCGCCGTCGCGGCACCCGAGCGTCGAGGACTCTCGAGTTTGGTGACCGGCGCCTGCTGGCCGCTCATGCTGGCGGCAGCGGTACCGCTGTTCGTCACGACGCCGCGCGGCGGCGGGCCGCCCGGATTGTTCTGCGGCGGGCCGCCCGGGTTGTTCTGCGGCGGGCCACTCGGACCGTTCTGCGACGGACCGCCCGGATTGCCGTCCGATCCGGGCCGGCGGGTGTCGTCACGAGTGAACGTCTCGGTCGGCGCGCCGGCCGAATCCTCGGCCGGTCCTCGCTGCCACGGAGGCACCAGTCCCCCGTTCGGGGTACCCGTCCCGGGGCCCGCCGGCCCCCCGGCGGGGCGCCCGTTCTGGTCCTGATGCGGCTCGTTCGGTGTGCTCACAGACATTCCCTCACTCAGGCGTTGCTGACGTTGCTCGCTCGGCGCCGGGTCCGAACCCACCGCTCCCCGACCCGCCGGCTGACGACGGGCCGAGAAACAGTGGTCTTCACCCTAACGCTTAGGAAGAGACCTCTGTCTCGTCCGGCTCGTCGGCGTTGCGGGCGATCGCGATGACCGTCGTTCCCTCGTCGATGTTCATCAGGCGCACACCCTTGGTCTGGCGACCGGCCTTGCGGACCGACTTCGCCGTCGTGCGGATGACGCCGCCGCCCGAGGTGATGGCGTAGAGCTCGGAGTCGTCGTCGACGATGAGGGCGCCGATCAGTTCGCCGCGCCGTCGATCGTGGGCGATCGTCAGCACACCCTTGCCGCCGCGGCCCTGCACCGGGTAGTCGTCCATGCCGGTCCGCTTGGCGTACCCACCGGAGGTCGCGACCAGGAGGTAGGTGCCGTCGCGGACGACGTTGAGCGACAGGAGCGTGTCGTCGGTGTTGAACCGCATGCCCTGGACGCCCGAGGTCTGCCGGCCCATGGGCCGCAGGGCCTCGTCGTCGGCGTGGAAGCGGATCGACTGTCCCTTCTGCGACACCAGGAGCAGATCGTCGTCGGCGCTGCACAACTGGGCGCCGACCAGTTCGTCCTCACCGCGCAGGTTGATCGCCGCGATGCCGCCGGAACGGTTCGAGTCGAAGTCGACCAGGCGCGACTTCTTGACCAGGCCGTTGCGGGTCGCGAGCACCAGGTACGGGGCATCCTCGTAGGTCTTGAGCTGGATGACCTGGGCGATGCGCTCCTCCGGCTGGAAGGCGAGGAGGTTGGCGACGTGCTGGCCGCGCGCGGTGCGGTTGGCCTCGGGCAGCTCGTAGGCCTTGGCGCGGTAGACCCGTCCCTTGGTCGTGAAGAACAGAATCCAGTCGTGGGTCGAGCACACGAAGAAGTGCTTGACGATGTCGTCCTGCTTGAGGCCGGCTCCCTGCACGCCCTTGCCGCCGCGACGCTGGCTGCGGTACAGGTCGGTCTTGGTGCGCTTGGCGTACCCGGTCTCGGTGATCGTGACGACAACGTCCTCACGCGCGATCAGATCCTCGTCGCTGACGTCGCCGTCGGCAGCGATGATCTTCGTACGACGCTCGTCGCCGTACTTGTCGACGACCTCCTTGAGCTCGTCGCGCACGATCGCGCGCTGACGCTCCGGCCGGTCGAGGATGTCCTTGTAGTCGGCGATCTCGAGTTCGATCTCGGCGAGCTCGTCGACGATCTTCTGCCGCTCCAATGCCGACAGTCGGCGCAGCTGCATCGCGAGGATGGCGTCGGCCTGGATCTCATCGATGTCGAGGAGGTCGATCAGGCCGGTGCGTGCGGTCTCGGTGTTCGCCGAGCGACGGATCAGCGCGATCACTTCGTCAAGGGCGTCAAGAGCTTTCACCAGACCGCGCAGGATGTGCGCGCGCTCCTCGGCCTTGCGCAACCGGTACCGGGTCCGACGCACGATGACGTCGATCTGATGCGCCACGTAGTAGCGGATCATCTGGTCGAGTCGCAGCGTGCGCGGCACACCGTCGACGATCGACAGCATGTTGGCGCCGAAGCTGGTCTGGAGCTGGCTGTGCTTGTACAGGTTGTTCAGCACGACCTTGGCGACGGCGTCACGACGCAGCGTCACCACGATGCGCATGCCGACGCGGTCCGAGGACTGATCCTCGATCCGGCTGATGCCCTTGAGCTTTCCCTCGTTGACCTGCTCGGCGATCGACTGGATCAGGTTGTCCGGGTTGACCTGGTACGGCAACTCGGTGACCACCAGCGTGGTGGCTCCCTTGTTCTCCTCGATGTCGACGACGCTACGCATCCGGATGCTGCCGCGACCGGTCGTGTAGGCGTCCTTGATGCCCTGGCTGCCGACGATCAGTCCGGCCGTGGGGAAGTCGGGTCCCTTGATGCACTCCATGCAGGCGGCGAGGGTGGTCTCGTCGTCGGCGTCGTGATTCTCCAGCGCCCAGAACACCGCCTCGGCAACCTCGTTGAGGTTGTGCGGAGGCATGTTGGTGGCCATGCCGACGGCGATACCGCCGGAACCATTGATCAGCAGGTTCGGGATGCGCGACGGCAGTACCGTCGGCTCATTCGTCTTGCCGTCGTAGTTGGGGACGAAATCGACTGTCTCCTCGGTGATGTCACGCAACATCTCCATGGCGAGCGGCGTGAGACGCGCCTCGGTGTACCGCATCGCGGCCGCACCGTCGTTGCCGCGCGAGCCGAAGTTGCCCTGCCCGTCGATGAGCGGGTAGCGCATCGACCACGGCTGGGCAAGCCGGACGAGGGCGTCGTAGATCGCGGTGTCGCCGTGCGGGTGATAGTTACCCATCGTCTCCGCAACGGGTTTCGCGGACTTCACATAGCTGCGGTCCGGACGGAAACCCGCGTCGAAGGACGCGTAGAGGAGACGGCGATGCACCGGCTTCAGGCCGTCGCGCACCTCGGGGAGCGCTCGCCCCACGATCACGCTCATGGCGTAATCGATGTAGCTCTTCTGCATCTCCTGCCCGAGATCGACGGGCTCGATGCGATCGCCTTCGCCTCCGGCGGGCGGCAGAGTGGTGTCAGTCATTGTGTGTTCTTTCTGCGATCACTACGAATCGAGACGATCCGTGATCAGACATCGAGGAAGCGAACGTCTTTCGCGTTGCGGGCGATGAAGCTGCGGCGGGCGGCGACGTCCTCACCCATGAGGATGGAGAACAGTTCGTCGGCGGCCGCGGCGTCGTCGAGCGTCACCTGGCGGAGCACACGCACGGCCGGATCCATCGTGGTCTCCCACAGTTCCTTGGCGTTCATCTCGCCGAGACCCTTGTAGCGCTGGATGCCGTCCTCGGTGTTGATCTTCTTGCCCGCGGCGCGGCCGGCCTCGAGCAGTCCGTCACGTTCACGGTCGGAGTAGGCGAACTCCGGCGCCGACTTCTGCCACTTGAGCTTGTACAGCGGCGGCATGGCCAGATAGACGTGACCGTGCTCGATGAGCGGTCGCATGAAGCGGAACAGCAGCGTGAGCAGCAGGGTCGAGATGTGCTGGCCGTCGACGTCGGCGTCGGCCATCAGCACGATCTTGTGATAGCGCAGCTTGCTGATGTCGAACTCGTCGTGGATGCCCGTGCCGAAGGCGGTGATGATCGACTGGACCTCGGTGTTCTTGAGAACACGGTCGATCCGTGCCTT
Source organism: Gordonia sp. G4 (assembly GCF_057770005.1). NCBI lineage: Bacteria > Bacillati > Actinomycetota > Actinomycetes > Mycobacteriales > Gordoniaceae > Gordonia > Gordonia sp. G4. The sequence goes on along the minus strand of NZ_CM173442.1, from coordinate 1,609,371 downwards.
CTCGACGTTGATGATCTTGCCGCGCAGCGGGAGGATCGCCTGGTACATCGAGTCGCGACCCGACTTCGCGCTGCCGCCTGCGGAGTCGCCCTCCACGATGTAGACCTCGCACTTGCCCGGGTCGTTGCTGCGGCAGTCGGCCAGCTTGCCCGGGAGACCACCGATGTCGGTGGCGGTCTTGCGACGCACCAGATCACGAGCGTTGCGCGCGGCCATCCGGGCCCGCTGGGATTCGACGATCTTCTTGATGATGGTCTTCGCCTCGGCCGGGTTGGCCTCCAGCCAGTGACCGAGGTGCTCGCTGCAGACCCGCTGGACGAAACCCTTGACCTCGGTGTTGCCCAGTTTGGTCTTGGTCTGGCCCTCGAACTGCGGATCGCCGACCTTCACCGAGATGACCGCCGCGAGTCCCTCACGGATGTCGTCACCCGAGAGGCGGTCTTCCTTTTTGTCCTTGATGAACTTCTTCTCCACCGCGTACTTGTTCACCGTGAGGGTCAGCGCAGCACGGAAACCCTCCTCGTGCGTACCACCCTCGTGGGTGTTGATGGTGTTGGCGAAGGTGTGCACCGATTCGGAATAGGTAGCGTTCCACTGCATCGCGACCTCGACCTCGTGACCCGTGCCCTGCCCGGTGTAGCCGATGACCGTGGTGTGGATCGACTGCTTCGTGCGGTTGAGGTGCTTGATGTAGTCGACGAGTCCGTCGGGGTAGTGGTAGGTGCGGGTCTTCGGCTTCGCCGCGGCCGCCGCCTTCTCCTCCGCGGACTTGATCTCCTCCGCGGCCTCGGTGAGGGTGCTCTCCTCGTCGCCGTCGGCGTCCCCCGGCGCTTCGATGGCCTGCGGGCGCTGATCGGTCAGCGTGATGGTGAGGCCCTTGTTCAGGAAGGCCATCTCCTGCAGACGACGCGCCACCGTCTCGGCGTTGAATCGCGTGGTCTCGGTGAAGATCTCGGGGTCCGGCCAGAACCGGACGGTGGTACCGGTCTTACGGGTCGGGCTCCCCTTCTCGAGGGCACCGGGCTTGGCGTAGTTGTAGGTCTGCTCCCAGTGGAAACCGTCGTTCTGGATCTCCAGCTCCACCTTGGTCGACAAGGCGTTGACCACCGAGATGCCGACGCCGTGCAGACCGCCCGACACCGCATAGGCGTCGGAGTCGAACTTGCCGCCGGCGTGCAGCTGGGTCATGACGACCTCGACGGTCGGGACGCCGGTCCGGTGCATGCCGGTCGGGATGCCACGACCGTCGTCGACGACCTGGACGCCGCCGTCGGCGAGCAGGGTCACGTCGACGCGGGAGGCGAAGCCGGCCATCGCCTCGTCGACGGAGTTGTCGACGACCTCCCAGATCAGGTGGTGGAGGCCTCGTTCACCGGTGGATCCGATGTACATACCGGGCCGTTTGCGAACGGCCTCCAGACCCTCGAGGATGTTGATCGAATCGGCGCCATACTCTGACGGCTTCTTCTTGTTCTTCTTCGGTCCGGTGTCGCTGGTGTCGGCCACGAGGTGCGTCCGCTCCTGTTCTGCTCATCGACGGATCAGGTGGTCTCCGGATCCGTCGTCGATCCTTGTCGACGGGGCACACGGCGGTTGCGCGCACAGGAGTACCCGGCGGGTACATCCGGGTAGCCTGGCGGCGCTGTCTGTCTGTCGTTGTGCACCCCTGTCGGGACAACTCTCCATAGTGTACTGCCTGACTCGCCCTGGAACGTGCATCCGGGGCCGCTAACAGGCCCTCAGAACGATTTTTTGGCCTCGTCCCCGGTTCGATCGTGGCTTGGGGATGGAAAACGGCCCACGAGGCTCAGCAACTAGTAATGTGTCAGCGACTCTGCTAGCGATGCGTCAGCCGTAGGTGTCGCGCGGGCCCCGGCCGCGGACATGCCGCTCACCCTTGCGCCACGACGGACCCTTCGGTCCACTGATCCGCAACGACGTGACCTGGCCGTGGCCGATGGCCGCGGCGATCTTGGCGAGGATCTGCGACTGGACGTAGCGGAGTTGTGTCGCCCACGCCGTGGACTCGGCCTGGACATGAAGTACGTTGTCGCGCAGTGCAATCGGCTGCGCGTGCGCGGCGATGTCGGAACCGACGATCTGCTCCCACATCCCGAACAGGGTGCCCTCGCCGATCTTCTCCTGCCAGCCGCGTTCTTTCGCCAGACCACCGACGAGGCGGCCGAACGGCTGCGGATCCCGTGCATCCGGTCCGGAACCGGACCAGCGCCGGCGCCCCTGGGATCCGCGCGGCACACGACGGACGGGCGAGGCCCGGCCCCGGCCGACGGACTTCCCCGCGGCTCGGGCCTGCGCGCGCGCCTCCTCCAGCGCCTTGCGAGCGCGCTCGTACCCGCCCAGTTCACCGGGCGGGGTCGGGCGCGGCGCGGGCTCGACGGGATCGGAGGATCCGGCCGGGAGATCGTCACTCATGGGTCTCCTCCCCCGCGGCCATGACATCGGCGTCTGCGTCTGCGTCGTCTCCATCATCATCGTCGTCGACGATGTGTGACCGTCGTCCCTCGCCGTCGTCGACCACGTCGACGCCGATCCGCCGGCCACCGATCTGCCCGGGAATGTCCTCGGCCACGGCAGCGGTGATGAGCAGCTGCTCGGCGTCGGCGGTGAACTCGACGAGTTGCGCGCGCCGCTTGGCGTCCAATTCGGCGAACACATCGTCGAGCATGATGACCGGCTCGACGCCCTCGGCACGGGTCAGCTCGACCGATCCCAGCCGCAGGGCCAACGCCAGCGACCACGATTCCCCGTGCGAGGCAAAGCCTTTCGCGACATCGTTGCCGAGCACGATGTCGATGTCGTCGCGGTGCGGCCCGACCAGGCACAGGCCGCGCTCGATCTCCTTGTCGCGCAACTCCGTCAGGCGCACCGCCAGCACATCGGCGATGGCCTCTGGGGTGCGCTCCTCGATCTCCGCACCACCCGCGGGACGATAGCAGAGCACGGCCGGCCGCGAATGCGGCGCGATCGAGGCGTACGAACCCGTGAAGTGGGGCTCGAGCTCGGCGAGCACCGACAACCGTGCGGCGATCACCTGACCGCCGAGATCCGCGAGCTGACCGTCCCAGACGTCGAGCGTGCTGATGACCGAATCTGCTTGTTGCCCACCACGTCTCAGTGCCGCCGCGGCAGTCTTGAGCAAAGCCGAACGCTGGCGGAGGACCCGGTCGTAGTCGGCGCGGGCCGCGGCGAAGCGGGGTCCACGCTGTGCGACGAGCTCGTCGACGAAACGTCGTCGGTCGCTCGGATCCCCACGCACCAGGGAAAGGTCCTCCGGTGCGAACAGCACCGTGCGGAGGATGCCGAGCAGGTCGCGGGGTCGTCGTGCCGGGCTCCCGTTGATGGCCGCCTTGTTGGCCCCCTCGGCGTTGATCCGCAGATCGGCGGTCAGCTCGCGACCGTCGTTCTCGACCGTCGCGATCACCGACGCCGACGCGGATCCCGCGTGGACGAGAGGCGCATCGGAACTCACCCGATGCGACCGGAGGGTCGACAGGTAGAACAGCGCCTCGAGCAGGTTCGTCTTGCCGAAGCCGTTACGGCCGGTGAAGACGGTCGGGCCGGGCGCCAGATCGAGGTCCACGGCCCGCCACGATCGGAAATCCCTCAGATGCAGCTCACGGACGAACACTAGTCGGCGTCGATCCTGGTGACGGCGAGGCCGGCGGCGGCCGTCAGCCGGGGAGGCGGACGGGCATCAACAGGTAGCTGAAGGCGCTCTCGGGAGCGACGAAGGCGCCGGACTCGTCCGCCACCGGATCCTCGCCGCTGGCCGGGCGGAGCACCGCGGGCCGGCTGGGGGTGGTGAACCCGAAGTCCACCGCGTCGGCGTTGATCGCCGACAAGCCGTCCTGCAGGTACCCGGGATTGAACGCGATCGTGAGGGGCTCACCCTGGAACGACACGGGCAGCTCTTCCTCGGCCTTACCCGCCTCGTCACCGCCAGCGGTGAGGAGCACGGATCCCTCGGAGAACTCCATCCGGACCTGTGCGCCGCGCTCGGCGACGAGGGCCACACGACGGATCGCCTCGATCAGCGGGCCGCTGTCGATGGTGGCGACGGCGGTGTGGCTGGCCGGCAGCAGCTGACGGAACTTCGGGAACTCCGCGTCGAGCAGACGGGTGGTGGTCTTCTTCGTCTCACCGAGGATGCCGAGGATGCCGTCGGAACCGATGGCCGCGCCGCCACCAAAGGCCAGCGAGACGACTCCGGTGCCCTCGGCACCAGCGGTCTTGGCGCTCTCCGAGAGCGTCTTCGCCGGGACCAGGACGGCGCCCTTGGTGTCGGGATCAGAAGGCTCCCACTGCAATTCGCGCACTGCAAGGCGGAAGCGGTCGGTTGCGGCGAGGACGACGGAGTTGCCCTCGATCTCGACGCGCACGCCGGTCAGCATGGGCAGCGTGTCGTCCTTGCCCGCCGCCACGGCCACCTGGGAGATCGCCTCGGCGAACAGTTGCGACGGGATCGTGCCGGTGATGGCGGGGACGTCGGGCAGCTGCGGGTAGTCCTCGACCGGCATCGTCGGGAGCGAGAACTTCGCGCTGCCACAGGTGATGGCGACGCGAGAACCGTCGAGAGTCACGTCGACCGGCTTGTTCGGGAGGGCTTTGGTGATGTCGGCGAGGAGCCGGCCGGAGACCAGGACCTGTCCGGGGTCGGCGACCTCGGCGCCGAGGTTCTCCTGCGCCGAGACCTCGTAGTCGAAGCCCGAGACGGTCAGGCCGGTCTCACCGACGTTGAGCACGACACAGCCGAGAACCGGGACGGGCGGACGAGACGGGAGACTGCGGGCGACCCAGGCGACGGAATCAGCGAACTCGTCACGCGCGACACGAAACTTCATGCTGGGAGGTTGCCCTTCTCTCGTTCTCGTTCCCGCCTGGATCGCCGGGTCGGCGCCGCAGTGGGTCGGCCGGCCTGGAGTGGGATCCCGCATCCGGGAGTCCCACTGTAGAACGCCGCTGCCCGGACCGGGGTGGTTGGGGGCAAGTCAGGCCCTCGTCGGGGCGATGTCCGACCGGCCCGGTCGGCACCGGTCTGTGCACAGACCTTCTTACAAAAGATTCTCTTTATAGAGGGATCCATCTCAGTAATAGGAGCTGTGGAATCTGTGGACAACCATGACATCGGGCCAGTCCGGGCGGGTGCACGCGTGTGTATGACCGGTGGAGCAACGTCGAGCGGATCCGGCCGCCGGTGTGGAGTTTCGATGTTGTTCGCGCGGCGTCCACCGTCGGTGCACATCCGGACACGGGTTATCCCAAGGATCATCCACAGCTGGTGATCATTCGTGAGCAGGGCAGACGTCGACCGGATCCGACCGCGAGACCCGCTGTTTCGGAGCCGGAGACCCTCGACCCGAGGAGCAGACTTGGCATTCGCGGGGCGCTGTCGGGGGTTGCTGTCGGGGTTGCCGACGAGGGTTGCCATTCGGGTCCACGGGAGCGGGACGAGACACCGAGGGAACCCGTGAGACGACCGCACCCCCGGGCCGTTGCCGGCTCGGGGGTGCGGGGGCCAGAGATGTGCGCCAGGGCCACAGGTACGCCGGGCCACAGACAGAGAGAAGGACGCCTCAGCCGACGGCACGCTGCTTGATGCGCGCGGTGAGTTCCTGGACGTGGTCGTACACCCGTCGCCGCTCGGCCATCTCCTTGCGGATCTTGCGTTCGGCGTACATCACTGTCGTGTGGTCGCGATCGAAGGTCTCACCGATCTTCGGCAGCGAGAGATCGGTGAGCTCCCGGCACAGATACATCGAGATCTGGCGCGCCTGAGCGATCGACCGTGTCTTACCGGGACCGCGCAGTTCTTCGAGGGAGATGTCGAAGTACTCGGCGGTGATCGCGAGGATGCTCGCCGCACTGACCTCGAGCGTCCCCGAGTTGGGCAGCAGCGCCTGGAGAACGACGTCGGCGAGGGACTTGTCGAGTGCGGCGTCGTTGAGCGAGGCGAAAGCCGTGACCCGGATCAGCGCACCTTCGAGCTCGCGGATGTTGCGTTCGATCTTCGACGCGATGAGCTCGAGGACGTCGTCGGGCACCGCGATGTTGTCCATCTGCGCCTTCTTGCGCAGGATGGCGATCCTGGTCTCCAGATCGGGCGGCTGCACGTCGGTGATCAAGCCCCACTCGAACCGAGTGCGGAGCCGATCTTCCAGTGTCGCAAGCTGTTTCGGTGGACGATCGGACGAGATGACGATCTGCTTGCTCGCGTTGTGCAGCGTGTTGAAGGTGTGGAAGAACTCTTCCTGGATACCTTCTTTGCCCACGAGGAACTGGATGTCGTCGACGAGTAGGACGTCGACGTCGCGATAGCGACGCTTGAACGCGACCCGCCGGTCGTCACGAAGTGAGTTGATGAAGTCGTTGGTGAATTCCTCGGTGGAGACGTACTTGACCCGCATACCGGGGAACAGACGCTGCGCGTAGTGCCCGGCGGCGTGCAACAGGTGCGTCTTGCCGAGACCGGACTCACCCCAGATGAACAGCGGGTTGTAGGCCCGGGCCGGGGCCTCTGACACTGCCACTGCCGAGGCATGTGCGAAGCGGTTCGACGCGCCGATGACGAAGGTGTCGAAGGTGTACTTGGGGTTGAGGTTCGCACCCGTTGCCGGTGGCGTCGACGTGGGCCGCTCGGCGAAATACGACGCCCAGTCGCCGGACGGGCGCGTGGACTCCGCCACCGGGGCCGAGGCCAACCCGGCGCCCACCGGGGCCGCGGAGTGGTCGGCGGCGGCCGGTCCACCGAGGGACCGACCTTCGGCAGCCGGCGCCTCGGGTGCCGGCTCGTCGTTGCGCGGGGTCGCGATACGGACGCCGAGGTCGACGGGTTCGTCGAGGTGACGACTCAGAACCGAGCGGATGGTCTCGCGGAGATTGCGTTCGATCTGCTCCTGGACCAGCGCCGTCGGCACGGTCAGCAGGGCGAAACCCTCGGTGAGGGTGAGGGGTCGAACCAGCGACAGCCATGCCTTCTGCTGGCGTGTCAGTGGTTCGTGGTCGCGTGCGGCTTCGTCGTCGTTGAGTTCGGCGACGACCTGCTGCCACACCTCGCCGAATGAGTCGCGGTCTGAAGTCACGGGGCTGGCCTCCTGGTCCGGAAAACTACCAGCGTTGACGAGACTGGTGACATCGGCGCCGGGAGACCGTCTCTTTCCACAGGGTTATCCACACCTGTGTACAAAGGTGACGACGAGCTGGGGACTTCGGTCTGAAGCCAGGTCCCGAGGAACTTCCTCGACGGGACGGGTGGCCGACGCTGTGAGTGAACGTAACAGAGGTCGCAGAGGGTCACAAAGCGATCGGGACGTTTGACTCGAATCTGCTGAGAATCTTGCTTTCGTGGCTCAGAACACACTGGTCGGGAGCGGTGTCGGCGGGGTGACGCCGTCGTTTGATTTGAACGCTCGGTGTCAGTAGTCTCGACTGGTCATCCAGGTTGCGGATTTGCGCGGCGATCTTTCATGTTCGCCGAGTCATCACCGACACCAGTTCGGCACCGTCCTGGATCAACAGACCAACGACAACATGTGGGTCATGCCCGGGTAACCGGTGTGTGCCCACAGGGAGCACAAGGAGTCACCGTGGCCAAGGGCAAGCGTACTTTCCAGCCGAACAACCGTCGTCGCGCACGCGTGCACGGTTTCCGTCTGCGCATGCGGACCCGCGCCGGGCGTGCCATCGTCAGCGGCCGCCGTTCCAAGGGCCGCGCGAAGCTCACCGCCTGATCGTCGGCTCTCACCGGATCCCGGTTGCGGATCCGGTCAGCTGTTCGATGACTGCGCCCCTTCATCGGATCTCACGGGGATCCGACTTCTCTCGCACCCTCAAGTCCGGTGCGCGGGTGAACAGTCGTGACTTCGTCGTCCATCTCGCGATGGTCGGTCGTCACTGGCCGGACCCTCGAGGTCTGCGTCGCGACGTGGCGATGTCCGGCGGCCCCTGGCTCGGCCTGGTCGTCAGCAAGTCCGTCGGCAACGCGGTGACGCGTCATCTCGTCGCTCGTCGTCTGCGCGCGGCGTTCGCGGGCGCGTCACATCTGCTTCCCGACGAGACCTACGTGGTCGTCCGCGCTCGTCGCAGCGCGGCAGATCGATCCAGCGACGAGCTCGCCGACCAGCTACGTGACGCGTTCACGAGCAGGCGGGTAGCCGGTCTGGCCGACGCCGTCTCGGCTCCGGCCGACGGGGCGAGGTCGCAGCGATGAGCGGCACCTCCGGCACCACGTCGTCGCCTCAGCCCCACGTCGAGTCGGCGGCGATCCACCCCGACCCGTCGATCGGACGCGGTGCTCGCCTGGTGCGCGGATTGCGTCTGCTCCCCCGCCGCACCGTCATCTTCCTCATCGAGCTGTATCGCACCTGGGTGTCCCCGATGCGCCTGCCGTCCTGCCGCTTCGAGCCCACCTGCTCGGGATACGCGGTCGAAGCACTCGACCGGCACGGCCTCCTCTACGGCTCGGTGCTGTCGATCATCCGGCTCGCCAAGTGCGGGCCGTGGCACAAACCCGGCTACGACCCGGTCCCCGAGCGCGGCTTCGGAGACCTGTGCCGCGACCTGTGGAGTGCGGTCACCGGCACACACCGACCTCGAAACCATCAGCACGCGTCCGGCGAGACGCGTGCCCTGTGAGTACAACAAGTGAGGGGTAACTGACCCGTGCTCGACTTCATCTATTACCCGGTCTCCGGGATCATGTGGGTCTGGCATTGGCTCTTCAGCCATGTCACGCCCGACTCCCCCGGTGGCGACGGGATCGCCTGGGCACTGTCGGTGGTGTTCCTCGTGTTCACCCTGCGCGCGATTCTCTACAAGCCCTTCGTGAAGCAGATCCGCACCACGAAGAAGATGCAGGAGATCAACCCGCAGCTCCAGGCGATCCGCAAGAAGTACGCCAAGGATCGGGTCAAGATGACCGAGGAGATGCAGAAGCTCCAGAAGGAGCACGGGTTCAACCCGCTGCTCGGCTGCCTTCCGATGCTGCTGCAGATCCCCGTCTTCATCGGTCTGTTCCACGTGCTGCGGTCGTTCAACCGTATGGGCACCGGCATGGGCCAGCTCGGTATGAGCGCCGCGGAGACTCGTTCGCAGGGCAACTACGTCTTCAGCGCCGAGCAGGTGCAGAACTTCCTCGACGCCCGTCTCTTCGGTGTTCCGCTGTCGTCCTACCTCGTCGAGCCGGCGACCGAGTTCCAGGCGTTCGTCGAGCCCGGGTCCCCCATCGACTTCACGCGTCCGCAGATCGCGTTCGTCGTCGTGCCGATGATGATCGTCGCCTCGATCGCGACGCACCTCAACTCGCGGGCCTCGGTGGCCCGCCAGCCGGAGGCCGCGCTCGAGAACCCGCAGACCCGGATGATGAACAACCTTGCGCTGTACATCTTCCCGATCGGCATCCTCGTCACCGGTCCGTTCTTCCCGGTCGCCATCCTCCTGTACTGGATGAGCAACAACATCTGGACCTACGGTCAGCAGCACATCGTCTTCGGGCACATCGCCAAGGAAGAAGAAGAGGCCAAGCTTCTCAAGCAGGAGAAGCTCAAGGCGAATGCGCCGAAGCCGGGCGTGCGACCCGACCGCAAGAAGCGCCCCACGGCCACGAGCGGCAACGGCGCCGAGCCGACGGGTGTGTCCCTCTCGAAGGACGGGTCCGCGGACAAGTCCGGCACCGATGGAGTCGAGCCAGAGGTGTCTGCGCCCGACGACGCAACCGCGGCAGCAGCGGACACCGGCGTGGGTGCCAAACCCAAGCCGGGCCAGAAACCCGCGCGCCCCGGCCCCGGCGCCGCACCGGGTAAGAAGCAGAACCACAACCGCGGAAGCCGTTCGACCGCCAAGCGCGGCAACAAACGCGGTGGCAAGCGTTGACCGCCCCAGACTTGTTCGATGAAGCACAGAAGTTAGGTGAATGAGATGACAGCAGAGACTGCAACTCAAGCCGGTACAGATGCCGAGGCATCGGCCGTGGCCCAGACGGAGGATCAGTCCGACGACGCCGCACAGACCGTCGCCGGTGACGGGGCTGTGGTGGAGAACGACGCCACCGAAGCGGACAACGGCGCGGACGACACCGTCGAGGCCACGTCGGGTGAGACCGACGACGCCGCGGACATCGATGACGAAGACTCGGATGACGACTCCGATGAAGACGATGACGAGGACGAGGACGACGAGGACCGTCTCGTCGAAGAAGGCGAGATCGCCGGTGACTACCTCGAGCAGCTACTTGACGTCCTCGACTTCGACGGCGACATCGACCTCGACGTCGATGGCGACCGGGCGGTCGTCAGCATCGACGGTGGCGACGATCTGACCAAGCTCGTCGGCCGCAAGGGCGAGGTCCTCGACGCGCTCCAGGAGCTGACCCGCCTCGCGGTGCAGCAGGCGACCGGCGAGCGCAGCCGCCTGATGCTCGACATCGCGCGCTGGCGCTCGGATCGCCGCGATCGGCTCGCACGCCTCGGTCGCGAGGTCGCCGAGCGGGTGCTGGCGTCCGGTGAGCGCGAGGCGCTGGATCCGATGACTCCGTTCGAGCGGAAGATCGTGCACGACGCGGTTGCCGTCGTCGACGGCGTCGTCAGCGAGAGCGAGGGCGCGGAGCCCAAGCGTCGCGTGGTGGTCCTTCCCTCCTAGTCCGCACTCCCCTCCCCCGCGGAGGCGATCAGGCCCCGACCGATGGTCGGGGCCTGATGTGTTTCCGGGACCGGACTCGCGGGGGTTGGCAGGCTGTCCTGGAGTGTTACATCGTTGTTGTTTCACGTGAAACAGGGGTGCTTCGGAAGGACGCCGAGCTCTCGTTCGTCGTTGTGATCCGGCGTCGCAAGGGACCGCGGACTGTCGAGGTTCTGCTGGGCGAGCGCTGCCCGCCGCCCGAGCGCGCTGCCCGAGCGCGCTGCCGGCGGGCTGTTGCGGGCGTTGTCCTGACACGATGCGGTGAGGTAGCCACGCCTGGGCTTCTGCGGACGGCGGCAGGGACCATCGAATTCCCCGGCACGGGTTCGTGGGCCGTGGGTGTCGCGGGAGCCGAGACTTCGGCGCGCCGGGTCAGGTGAGGATGTGTTCCGACCGCTGTAGTCGCCGCTGCCCCGTCCCCACCTGGCCAGCGTTCGTTCGCACGAACCTATGCCGCCGAACCACCTCAGGGCGGCGGCCGAATGCACGAGCCGGAACCTGCGCTGTGGATAGGTGTCCTCGGCGGGGCCGGCCCAGGTCCTGGGAGCGGTCGCGGAGCAAGGGCTTCTCGTCGGCTCGCGGGCGCGCTCGTAGAGGTCGAACGCGCGTGACTGCGGTCGGCGCGGAGGCGAGCGGTACGGTCGGTGACGCTGGTGGGCCACGCGGACAGCGTCGCGATGATCCGGGCCGCATCGCCGATCCCTCGACCGTCGGAGAGCTGCGTCCGCTCTCGAGAACCCGAGCCCCACGCTTAGCGCCGCGCGGCGAGGGCGCTGAGGGTGACCGTCTCGGTTCGCGCCGCTGATACATGCGTCACTAGATCAGGGCGGCGTGGATGTGAGCGACAGAGCTGTTCGGACCGGGACTGAGACTGAGACCGCTTCTGGCGAGGTGGCGTCCATTACGCCGTGCGATGGATCGCCTGCCCGGCTGGCTCCACCGAATAACAACGATGTTGTTTCACGTGAAACAGCGCCCGGACGTCCGATGTGTACCGACCCGACGGGCGCATAGGTTTCACGTGAAACACTAGGTACCGAGTCCCACCCGAACGGAGGCGAAGTGCCGTCTGACGCACAACCCGAGCACGAGCACGATCTGGACGCGTTGGCGGTTCCGCCGACTGCGGCCGCTGACATCTTTGGCGAGCGGTTGAGCCTGGCGGTCGACTACTGGCGAATCCTCGCGACCGATGGAATCGATCACGGCCTGATGGGTCCGCGGGAGGTACCCCGTTTGTGGGACCGGCACATCCTCAACTGTGGAGTGCTCGGCGAGCACATCTCGGACGGCGCGCGGGTGATCGACATAGGCAGCGGTGCGGGACTGCCTGGAATCCCCCTCGCCATCGCGCGCCCGGATCTGTCGGTCACGCTGATCGAACCGCTACTCCGACGCAGCACGTTCCTGGAGCGCACAATCGCGGCGCTCTCGCTCGACAATGTGGCCGTGGTCCGGGGGCGCGCTGAAGAGAAATCCGTTCGCGCCGCAGTCGGCCTGGCAGACGTGGTCACGTCTCGGGCGGTCGCTCCCCTGGAGCGACTGTCGAAGTGGTCCGGTCCCCTGGTTCGCCCGGGCGGGCAGATGATCGCGATCAAAGGTTCGTCAGCGGCCGAGGAGATCGAGCGTGACCGCGCGATCGTGGGCCGCTCTGGAATCACTGACCTGACGGTGCGCACGTGCGGTGATCGGTTCCTCGAGACGCCGACGACCGTGATCGTGGGGACGAAGAACGAACGGTCGCGGAGCGGCCGCTCCGGACGACGCTGAGGAGGCGATCGGATTGGTGTGGAGTCCGCGGAGGGCGCAGAATAGGAGGCGTTCTGTCGGCACCTCTGAAGGTGCTGCAATCGACGCTTCCGCGGCAGTGGGATCGGCGGCTCCAGCCGCCGGCGGTACTGGCGCGAGTCCTTACGAGGTCGGTCAAAGGAGTCCACGCGTGGTCGATCAAGACCCGAATGTTTCACGTGAAACCTCGGCAGGGGGCCGCCCCGGTACGGACGGACAGCCGTTCGCCGACACCCCTATCGCCATGGCTGCGGAACGCGCGAGCCAGGTCCTGACTCCGGGGGGCGCCGGGCAGCTCCCGAAACCTCCCCATACCCGAATCATGACCGTTGCCAACCAGAAGGGCGGGGTCGGAAAGACCACCACCACGGTGAACCTGGCAGCGGGTCTCGCACTTCGCGGACTCCGGGTTCTCGTCATCGACCTCGACCCGCAGGGCAACGCCAGTACCGCACTCGGCATCGATCATCGCGCGCAGGACATCGCTTCGGTGTATGAACTGCTGCTCGGTGAGGTGACGCTGAAGGAAGCGATTCAGGAGTCGCCGAGTCAGCAAGGTCTGTTCTGTGTACCGGCGACGTTGGATCTGGCCGGAGCCGAGATCGAGCTGGTCTCGCTCGTCGCCCGCGAGAACCGTCTACGTAATGCGCTCGCCGATGACATTCTCGCTGAGTTTCAGATCGACTACGTATTCATCGACTGTCCCCCATCGCTCGGGTTGCTGACCGTGAACGCGATGGTGGCCGCTCGTGAGGTCCTCATCCCGATCCAGTGCGAGTACTACGCACTTGAAGGGGTGGGACAGTTGCTGCGCAACATCGAGCTCGTGCAGGCACATCTCAACCGCGAACTCCACGTCTCCACGATCGTGCTGACGATGTACGACGGCAGGACGAAGCTGGCCGATCAGGTCGCCGAGGAAGTGCGTCGCCACTTCGGCGACAAGGTCCTGAGCACGATCATCCCCCGTAGCGTCAAGGTTTCGGAAGCACCGGGATACGGGATGACGATCATCGAATACGACCCAGGCTCCCGTGGTGCGATGAGTTACCTCGATGCGGCGCGCGAGCTGGCATTGCGCGCGTCCCGGGAAGCGTCGGCGTGACCCGGTTCGTCGACGGTTCACGTGAAACGCTGACCGAGCACCACCACCGCGAAAGGGAGTACCAATGAGCCAACGGGACACCGCTCAGCGTCGGGGCGGACTCGGTCGTGGACTGGCCGCACTGATTCCGACCGGACCGGCCGAAGACCAGTCGGACGCCCCTCGCCTCGGCAACGCTGCGGCCGATGTCGTGATCGGCAGGGGTCCGGCGGCGCCGACCGGCGACGCGAAGGACTCGTCGACCACCCCCCCGACAGCTGCGGGAACGCAACCCCTCAGCCCTGAAGAGGCGGGCGCGGTGTACCGCGAACTCCCCCCGAAGGAGATTCAGCCGAACCCGAGCCAGCCCAGAACGGTCTTCGACGACGAAGCCATGGCCGAGCTGGTGCACTCGATTCGGGAGTTCGGGCTCATGCAGCCCATCGTCGTGCGACGCCTCAAGAAGCCCACCGCCGACGGAATCGGCTATCAGATCGTTATGGGTGAGCGCCGTTGGCGGGCAAGCCAGGAGGCCGGGCTCGAGGCGATTCCCGCGATCGTCCGCGAGACACCTGACGGCGACATGCTGCGGGACGCATTGCTCGAGAACATTCATCGAGCACAGCTCAACCCCCTCGAAGAAGCGGCGGCCTATCAACAGCTGCTCGAGGAGTTCGGCGTCACGCACGAGGAGCTGGCTACTCGCCTTGGCCGCTCCCGGCCACTCATCAGCAACATGATCCGTTTGCTCAAACTGCCGATCCCGGTCCAACGACGTGTTGCCGCGGGGGTGTTGTCGGCCGGCCACGCCCGTGCACTCCTCTCCCTCGAGACCGGGAGCGACGCGCAGGAGGCACTCGCCGCGCGAATCGTCGCCGAAGGTCTGTCGGTACGGGCGACGGAAGAAGCCGTGACGCTAGCCAACCGTGGAGATGGGCCCGACGCCAAGTCACCGACTGCACCGAAACGCCGTCCGATGCAGATGCCGGGACTGCAGGATCTCGCGGAGAGACTGTCCGACAGTCTGGACACCAGGGTTACAGTCAGTCTAGGGAAGAGAAAAGGCAAGATCGTGGTGGAGTTCGGCTCGGTCGACGACCTGGAACGCATCGTCCAGTTCATCGATCCGAAGAAGTGAACTCAGGCGCGAGATTTTCGGTACCACCTAGACGCGGAAGTAATGTCACTGTGACGATAGACGAACCCGACGGGCACATTCCCATCGAAAGGTGTTGTTGCTCAGACACTTTGGTGGTCTCGGGCGCGTTCACCCGGAGTGCGCTGACATGAGTGTGTCCGTCACCCGCTTGGATCTGGAATCTTTCGCCTCACTCCCCCAGCACACTCGCAAATGTGTCTTCTGGGAAGTCGAGCCGGCGACCGAGACCAATCGTGCCGCAGGAATGACGGCGGCGGGCTTCAGCGACTTCGAGCCATACGAGAGCGAGTTCGACAAGGAAGCGTGGATCTCGGGTCTGCTCCTCGACTGGGGTGCCTGCGGTCAGGTCGCGATCGAGTCCGGTACGAACAGTGTCGTCGGCACAGCGTTCTACGCACCCCCGAATCGAGTTCCTCGATCACAGCACTTCCCCACCTCGCCGGTCAGTCACGACGCAGTGCTGCTCACCAGCATCCGTACCGAGCCCGGTTACGACGAGGTGGCGACGATCCTGCTGGACGCGGTACTGGGCGATCTCATCCGACGCGGTGTCCGTGCGGTCGAATCATTCGGACTGGTGCGGAACGGCACGGGCACCGACCTGTTCGAATCAGTCGGCGGTGCGGCAGGACTGGCGGATGAGGTCGAGTTCTGGTCGGATGAGGCCATCGCCGAAGTCACGCGCGAGATCCTCGACGACCCGCAATCCGATCTCTGCACGTCCTGTATGAACGATGCGTCGTTCCTGAAGGACTCCGGATTCGACGTCGTGTCGTCGCACCAGCGGTTCCCGCGTTTCCGGCTCGAGCTCGACGAGGGTCTCGGCTGGAAGTTCGAGGTCGAGAGTGCGCTGCAGAAGCTGGTGGTCATGGCCCAGATCGATCTGGCCGGCCGGCAGCAGACGGCGGTCCCGGTGGGAACCGGGCCGCGTCCGATCAGCGAGCGCCGTTCTCCGCTGCCAGCAGATCTGCGAAAGTGTAGGTGCCCGTAGGACGATCGTCCTGGTCGAGCAGGTACAGACGTTTCACGGCGACGACGATGGCGTCGGCGATCACGTTGCGCCAGTTTGAATCCCCAAGCACCGCAGCGTCGTCGGGGTTGGTGATGTATCCGATGTCGATGAGGGCGACGGGCATCTTCGTGAGTCGCAGGAGGTCCCAGGTGCGCTCGTGGCTTCGACAGTCCGTCAACGGTGTCCGCGCCGCGATCTCGCGCTGGATGAAGCCGGCGAGGTTACGGCCGATCGTCGAATAAGAGTTGTTGTTGCCGAAGTAGAACGACGCGACGCCGTTGGCGCGCGTATTCCGGTAGTGCCCACACCGCAGCGAGATCATCAGGTCGGCGTCCATCAGGTTGGCGACACGAGCACGCTCGTCGTCTCCGGGACGTCCACGCCCGTCGTGGGAGAGGAACGTCTGCATCCCCGTGGCGGCCATGCGGCCTTCGAGGCGAGCACCCAGGTCCCAGAGCAGTTCGGACTCGCGGTCGGCGACCTCATCGGTCGACAGCGCGTGAAGTCCGCCGGATCCGGGGTCGATGAGAATCCGCTTGCCGGACAACTGGGGACCGGATCGTCGGACATGCTCTTCCTCGCGGATGGCGTAGGGAGAACCACCGGTCACTCGCGTACCGAGACGCTCGAGCGAGCGCAGCGTGGCCGGGCCGCAGATCCCGTCGGAGGCGAGACCGTACTCGCTCTGGTACAGGCACACGGCGTTGTGCGTCGTCAGCCCGAAGATGCCGTCGACGAGAGAGGTGAAGTAGCCGAGATTCTGCAGCCGGCTCTGCAGGGTGGCGACGTCGTCGCCGACCATGGGCGCCGACAGCTGATACGACAGCACACGGGCTCCGAGACGGTAGGACGCCTCACGCAGAACCCGATAGGTCGCCGGCCCGACGATGCCGTCGACGATCAGGCCGCGTTCCTGCTGAAATGCACGGACAGCCCGGTCACAGGCTTCGTCGAAGACGGCGTCGGGCGGATTCCACCCGTTCGTCGTACTGCCGTTTGTGGCGCTCGAGGTTCCGTCGGCGGGCAACAGTCCGCGTCCGACCAAGATGGCGCGGATCTCGGCTACCGCCGAGCCGTGATCACCAAGTCGGAACACTGGCATCTCGTCACCCCTCGTACGAATCGCGGCAGGTGCGGTTCTGCGCGATGTGCGATGTACGCGAAGCGGTACACCGGTCAAACGTCAGCCTGCATTCTCGCAGCTGGACTTCACTACACCAAACTGCCCGTGGTCGGATCGTCCCGGCTCAGAGCACAGGGGTCTCCCGTCGAGACCACGGCCGACACTACCAACGCGAACAGTCCGCGGGTGGAACGGCAGCGTCGTTCACCCGTCGGACTGTCGCGACGATATGGAGATAACGGCAGGTCGTCAGGCCGACTGGCCGACGATCGAATCCAGCTCTCGGAGCAGGGCGGCCTTGCCCTTGGCGCCGACGATCGTCTTCACCGGCTGACCCTTGTCGAACAGGATCATGGTCGGTATCGACATGATCTGGAAATCACGCGCGGTCGACGGGCTCTCGTCGACATCGAGCTTGGCGACGGTCAGTTTGTCGGCGTGGTCACGCGCGATCTCCTCGAGGACCGGAGCGACCATGCGGCAGGGTCCGCACCAGGTGGCCCAGAAGTCCACCAGGACCGGCTTGTCGGCGCCCAGAACGGCGTCCTTGAACGTGGTGTCGGTGACTGCAACGGTGTTTGCACCCATGATGTGACCTCCTTGGTCGAACCGGGCTGTGATGCCCGGGTGGAATGTGGTGTGACGGCTCAGGCGTGTGCCTGAACTGCGTCGATCTCGGAAACGGCGGCCGCTTCGGCATCGTCGACGGTGAGGTCGGCCGCTTCACCCTGCTCGGCCAGCCAGCGCTCGGCGTCGATGGCGGCCGAACATCCACTGCCCGCGGCGGTGATGGCCTGGCGGTACGTGTGGTCGACGAGGTCGCCCGCGGCGAACACGCCGGGCAGGGAGGTGAGCGTCGTACGTCCCTGAACCAGGACGTAGCCCTCGGGATCCAGATCGACCTGCCCGCGGACCAGCTCGCTGCGCGGATCGTGGCCGATCGCGACGAACATGCCGGTCACGTCGAGAGTGCTGACCTCACCGGTCCGCGTGTCCTCGACCTTCAGGCCGGACACCGACCCGTCGCCGACGACGGAGTGGACGGCGGCGTTGGTGACGAAGCGGATCTTGTCGTTGGCGCGTGCGCGCTCGAGCATGATCTTCGATGCCCGGAACTCGTCGCGGCGGTGGACCAGGGTGACGCTTCGCGCGAACTTGGTGAGGAAGGTGGCCTCTTCCATCGCCGAGTCGCCACCGCCGATGACGGCGATGTCCTGGTCCTTGAAGAAGAATCCGTCACAGGTCGCACACGCCGACACTCCGCGCCCGAGGAGCTGCTGCTCCCCCTCGACGCCGAGGTAGCGTGCCGCGGCACCCATGGCGAGGATGATCGCGCGGGCCCGGTAGACCTCGCCGCCGACCTCGACCTCCTTGATCCGGCCGGACAGCCGAACGGTGTCCACGTCCTCCATGCGCAGGTCGGCGCCGAAACGGATCGCCTGTTCGCGCATCTCGTCCATCAATGCGGGACCCTGGATACCGGTCTGGAACCCGGGGAAATTCTCCACCTCGGTGGTCGTCATCAGGGCGCCGCCGAACTGGGTGCCCTCGAAGACGATGGGAGATAGCTCGGCGCGCGCGGCGTAGATCGCTGCGGTGTACCCGGCAGGACCAGATCCGATGATGATCAACTCGTGGATCTGCTGGGTCTCTGGCTGGCTCACTTGTCCTCCGTGCTGTGGGTTGAGCGAGACCCGCCCAGTCGAGGCGGGTCACGGCTGCTTCAACACCAGGGTAAGCGGAGATGTTCCCAGGGACGCGCTACGTACCCCGGCCGGTCCGCCCCCAGCGTGTGGACGCATCGGTCACCCGCCGACGATGCCGCGCGAGATCAGCGCCGGGTTTCCGAGGTCACAGTCGAGGCCGACGATCAGTGCGTCGAACCGTCCCGCGATGCCGGTCGAGAGGAGGATCGCCGCGGCCCCGGAACCGTCGACGAGGATGCGGCCGGAACCCACGATCACGACATCGGCCGGGACACGATGGGCGGCGGTACAGCGGCGGAGCGCCTCGACGGACCCGAATGGTGCGCCATCGGTCCGGCCGAGAACCGCGAGTGCGACCGCGACGTCGGCGGGCCCGCTCCCGGCCGGGGCCGACGACGACTGTGCTCGAGGTGTCCGGTCGGGAGTCGCGTCGGAATCCGAGACCAGCCGCAGGACTCCGAGGCACCCGGCCGCCACGACGACGACCGCGGCGGCGGCCACGAGCATGCGGGTGGCCGTTCGGCGGTGGGTGCGTGCGGACGGATCGACGCTCCGGCTCCCGCGGCGTGCGGCGGCCAGGTCGACCGGTGCGGGTGCCTCTCGTCCCAGCGCGGCGAGAGCGGCCGCGACGTCGTCACGCACGTTGTCGGGAACGGGAGCCGGCGCCGGTCCGGCGGCGCGCAGGTCGAGGGCGGTGCGGTCCAGGGCGGCCAGGATCGATTGCGCAGCAGGGTCATCCGCGATCTGGGAACGAATGTGGGCCGCCACGTGGTCGGGCAGCGCACCGGCGTGGAGGTCGGCGAGGATGTCCGCCGAGTACGGCGGATCGGGCAGATCACTCGTCTCGTGGTCATCGGGTCCCCGAGGGGTCATGGTGTCAGTCTTCCATTCCTGGGGTCGCGGGCGTTCGTGGTGTTCCCGTCGGGTCGGCGTCGGATACTTGGACGCGTGCCGCCCCGATTCGGTTCCCCCGTGATCGCGATCGGCCGGATCGCGTCGACGCCGTCCGGTGGGACCGGTCAACCGTCACGCAGATGGCCGAGGACCTGCGCGAGCTTGAGACGGCCACGCGCGCATCGACTCTTGATCGTGCCCTCGGCGACCCCCAGGATCGTCGCCGCCTCCGCGACCGTGTAGCCCTCGATGTCGACGGCGACGATGGCCGCTCGCTGGCCTTCCGGGAGGACGTGCAGGGCACGCCCGATCGACACCGACAGGTCGACCGCGGCGATGTCGTCGGTGGTGGCCGCGATCGACGCCACATCCCACTCCGGGAGCGGCACGGTCCTGCGAACCCGGTTGCGCCGGATGCGATCGAGCCCGGCATTCACGACGATTCGATGAAGCCAGCTCGTCACCTTTGCATCGGACCGGAAGTCGTGCGCGGTCCGGTGGGCGGCGAACAGGGCGTCCTGTAGGGCGTCGGCGGCATCCTCGGGATTCTGGCTCGTCCGCAACGCCACGGACCACAGGTACTCGAGGTGTCGGTTGATCAGATCGGAGAAGGCGTGTGGGTCACCGGCGAGGTGGGCATGCAGGAGTTGCTCGTCGGTACGCGTGTCGGTCGCGTCGTTCCCCCCGGGCATGGGCTGAGAGTAGTGGAGCCGACACCGGGTCATCCGATGGAGCGACGCCTGTGCACAGATGCCCGTGAAATGCGGATTCTTCCTCAGGCCGGCCGGTCAGGCCTGCAGGCGTGCGCGTACCGCGTCCATCTGTGACCGCAACTCGCCCTCGTCGATGACTCCCCGGTCGAGCAGGGTGTGTGCCAGCGCGACGAGCTGGTTCTCCGGGTAGGGCAGGTCGGCGTAGATCGTCGACGACAACCGGTCCTCGTCGTCGCGTCGTTCGACCGCACCGGGGGTGTCCGCGCACGCCGTCGCGGAGTCGGCGACCCGGTCGAGTGCATCGCAGAGTCCGTCGAGGCTCGTCTTCCACGGCGGAACCGGGTTCTCCACACCGTATTTCGCCGCCATGCGGTGCCACACCTGATTGCGCTCGACGATCTCGTCGAGCGGGCGATGGGAAGCGGCGTGTCCGTCGTCGGTCATGTGGCTACTCCCCCGCCGGGTGGACGGCCGGCCGGATGGTGGAGACGACGTTGGTGGTGACGCCCGGTTTCGGCAGGGCGACGCCGATGAGGCAGTCGCGGGTGATGATCTCCGACAACTGCTGCTCGGTCCATCCTTCGGTACCCTCGGGGCGCTGCGGCATCACCATGAACCGATGCTTCTGATTGGAGTCCTGCACGCGCACCGAGACTCCATCCGGGAGTTGAAGTCCGAACTCCGACAGTACTTGTCGGGGCCATCGCACCATTCGGCGACGGTAGTTCGGGGTTCGGTACCACTCGGGTGAGTTCCCCAGGATGGGACGCGGGTAGCACGAGCACAACGCGCACACGATCACGTGGTGCACGGTGGGGGTGTCGGCCAGGATCTCGAAAGCCGTGAAGTCACTGGGTGTTCCGAATCCGGTCGGTTCCAGCCAGTCGACTCCGACCTCCTTGCTGGCCGCCATCGGGTCGTCGAGTGCCAGCTTCTCGAACTCGGGATCGAGCCAGGCCCGGGCGACGAGTTGCGCGGCGGGCGTCGGTCCGATCTGCTCGGCGAACTCGGTGAAGCGTCGATGTTCCTCGGCGGTGAAGAGCCCCTTCTCGATGCAGAGCTCACGCAGCGCGATCTCGAGCACCTCGAAGTCGGTGATCTCGTCGACCATCGGCTTGACCGTACGGTCGTGGTCGTGGTCGTGGTCATGAGAGCCGTGGTCGTCGCTCATCGGTCTTCGTCCTCTCCATCGGCCGATTCGAGCCAGCGTTCGGGGATCTCGGTCTGCAGGGTGTCGTCGGCGGGCCCGGTGTAGCCGTGCCAGAGGTCGCCCATGACGAACCGGATCACGTAGAACCACTCCGGTTGGGCATCGGAGAGACCCCAGGTCTCGTCCTCGGGCGCGGGGCTCTCGTAGGCGACGGCGGCGACCTCGCCGATGGCCCCCCGGACGTATTCCGGTGTGCGCGTGTACAGCAGGACGGGAAGCTCGCGCACTCGGACCCGGTCGCCGATCGCGAACGCGGCGTCACCTGCCCGTCCGGCATAGATCTGCGGGTCGCCGACCCCGATCGCGTGGCGGTGATGGGTGTTCCGGGGAACGTCGGATCCGTCGCCCACGCTGCGGGGCCGGGCTTCGAGGCGCCGGCCCTCGAGCCCCCCGGCGTATCGCTGTCCGACGTCGAGCATGCGCTCACTGAGCTCACCGAGCGCGATGTGGTGTTTCTCGACGAGAATCCTCGCGACGGCCAGCAACCAGCGTCCGTAGTAAGGGATTCCGAGGTAGACGGCGCGACCGACGTCGACGTTGCCGATTCGACGCCGCTCCTCGGACAACCAGATCCCGCGCCAGGCGAGCACCTCACACATGACGTAGGTCATGTGCTCCCATTCCTCGTAGGCCTTGCCCTCGTAGGTGATCGGGGCGTCGGGCTCACCGCCGACGTCGTGCACAGGCTTCATGTAGGCGACGAATCGGTTGTGATCGAGGAGGTCGGGCGTCGGCGCATCCGGCAGCTCGGGATACGAGGACTTCAGTCGCGCAACGAGATCGAGTTGCCTCGCACGTTCTTCGGCAGTGCTCACCGGACACCTCCCGGACGCCATGTCCGATATTGTGGAGCGCAGTTGCGGGAGAATTTACACGCCGTCAGCGGGATCCCGAGGCGTTTTCGTCCGACCCCGGCGGCACCCGGCGAGCCCCCGCGCTCCCTGATCCGAAAGAACAACAGACCCACTGGCCCCCGTGCCCCCTGAGGTGTGAGCGAAGCGAGCGCCCCGTGGCCCCTGAGGTGTGAGCGAAGCGAGCGCCCCGTGCCCCCTGAGGTGTGAGCGAAGCGAGCCTCGAAGGGTCAGGTGAGGAGCCGGCCGTAGGCCGCGACGAAGAGCTCCACGCACACGTCGAGGATCTCGTCGAGCGCGAAGCGCGGCGTGTCGGACTCCCCCGCGCCCGCGACGTACCAGTCGACGAGCAGCTGGGTGACCGCTCCGACGAGGCCCACCGACGCCAGGCGCTCGCGGTCGGACTGCGGTCGCGCGCCACGGGCCAGCGCCAGGATGAGTGCCGCCCAGTCGTGGATGGCGCGCATACGGACACGTTCGATCTCCGGGGACACACCCACCACTTCGACGAGCATCACCCGTGCGCGTCGGGGATCGTCGGCGAGGCAGGACATGAAGGCGCCCAGGGCGGCACGAGCTACCTCCGGAACACGTTCGGCAGCAACGCCTTCCGAAGAACCCAGGAGTTCGGGGTCGGCGTCGGCGATCTCGGCGGCGGACCGTACGGTTGCCGCCCGGACGAAGGCCACACAGTCGTCGTACACGGCGACGAGCAGATCGGCGCGGTCGGTGAACGACTCATAGAAATATCGCTGCGTCAGACCGGCGTGGTCGCAGATGCCCTTGACCGAGACCTTGGCGTACCCGTCGGTGCCGAAGGTGTCGAGTCCGGCCGCGATCAGAGCGGCGCGACGACGTTCCCGGCGCTGCGTCGGGTCGGCCCCGCCATACCGACGCCCGGGCGAATTCTCCGACGGCGATGGCAATGGCGGCGTCGACGTCGACGGGGACGGCTCCGGCACGGACGCCACGCGATCTCCCTCCGACTCTTTACAGCGCTGCTTCTGACACGATACCTTGTCAGAACGAACTGACATGGAGTCGTGTCAGATGATGTCGTGAGGGGTACACCGTGCTGGAGTTCTTGCCGGAGCCGATGCGTGAGCCGACGGTGCTCGCGATCCCGTTCTTCGTCACTCTGCTCGCCATCGAATGGTTCGCCGCGGCCAAACTGGAGCACGACGAGCACGCGCTGACCGCGGACGGTGCCGCCGAGTCGGACATCGCCGGACGACCCGGGCAGGCGCCGCCGGGCGCCTACGACTCCCGGGACGCTCGGTCGAGTGTGTCGATGGGACTGGTGTCGATCGCGACCAGCGCCTTCTGGAAGTTCCTCGGTCTACTGCTGTACACCGCACTGTTCGCCTATGTCGCCCCGTGGCAACTCCCGGCGGACGAGTGGTACACGTGGGTGATCGCGTTCGTGGGCGTCGACCTCCTCTTCTACTGGAGCCATCGCGTCTCCCACCGGGTCCGCCTGGTGTGGGCGACCCACCAGGCCCATCACTCCAGCGAGTACTTCAACTTCGCGACGGCCCTCCGGCAGAAATGGAACATCAGTGCTGCGGTCCTGATGTGGATTCCGCTCCCGCTGCTCGGGGTCCCGCCGGCGCTGGTGTTCGCCGCCTATTCGCTGAACCTGATCTACCAGTTCTGGATTCACACCGAGCGGATCGGAACCATGTGGGCGCCCTTCGAATTCGTGTTCAACACACCGTCGCGCCATCGCGTGCACCACGGCTGCGACCCCGAGTACCTCGACCGCAACTACGGCGGCGTCTTCATCGTGTGGGACCGCATGTTCGGCACGTTCGCCCCGGAAGTCCGGCGCCCCCGCTACGGATTGACCAAACCCGTCGACACCTACAACATCGTCCGACTGCAGACGCATGAGTACGCGGCGATCGCGCGGGATGTCCGCGCCGCGGCGTCGTGGCGTGCCCGCCTCGGCTACGTCTTCGGACCACCGGGGTGGACGCCCCGCGATGTCGGACCGGACGCACCTGCCACGGCGTCGACCCCGACGGCCGTCACCAGCTCGACGACGGCGGAACCGGCCGCCTGAGTTCGGCCGCGCGGCACCACGATCGGCGCGTCAGCCCGCCATCGTGATGCGAGAGATCTCCGCCTGGTAGCCGCTTCCCGAACTCGGCAGACTCGTGAGCCAGACCATCACGTATCGGGTGGTCGGCGCCTGCGCGATCGGAATCGTGGTCGACGCCTGATCCACCTGGCCCGACGCCACCGTCGTGGTCCGGGCGAAAGCCGGGCGGGCCGACGGCGCGGTACGGATCTCGACACCGATGCCGGGCGTCGGACTCTCGATGGTGACCGACCGGACCGCGCGCTCCGTGCCGAGGTCGAACATGAGTCCCAGCCCCGGCTTGAGCCCGCCGAAATCCGGTCGGCCGCGGTAGTTGTCGGTCTGCCACGGCGGCGCGGCGCCGGTGATCACATTGCGCACGTTCGCCGAGTTGTCCGGTGTCTGCGCGGAGAAGTCGACCACCGACACCGATTGCAGCGCGATGGGCTGCGGTGCGGCCGGTGTCGCGGGGGTCGGTGGCGGGTTGGCGCCGGGCGTGGGCGCGGGTTCGCTGGTGGTCAGGATCGAGTCGATGTCGCTCGGCCCGCTGCTGCCCCCGAAGACGTTGGTGGCACCCACGATCAGCGCGATGACGATGAACAGCGCCAGGAGTCCGGCGCCGATCAGCAATGCCAGGTTGCGGCGCGGCGGCTTCTCGCCGCCGCCACCCAGACGCGGTGTCACCGCCACCGGCGGCGGGGCGTCGGCGTCGGTGATCGCCGGCAGCATGTCGGTGTTCAGGTCGACCACGGTGGCCTGATCGAGGACGTGCTGCACGGTGGCAGCGGTGCGGATGCCGCGGGATCCGTCGAGTGCGCGCGCGGCGACCGCCGAGATCTCGAACGGGATGTCGGGCTTGGCGACGCGCGGCTCGACGGGTTGTCCGTCCTCGCCGGGGGTCGCGACCGGAATCCCGCCCACGGGTTCGGTGCTGTCGGCGGTGGTGATCAGCCGGGAACCGTTCGCCGGGTCGAGGGCCCAGCGGTTCAGCAGCAGCGCGTACAGCACGGCTCCGAGTCCGCGTACGTCGGACGCCTTGTCGTCACCGGCGAGGGTGCCCGGGAAGGCGAGAACAGCATTGCCGTCGTGGCTGATGCGGATGCGATCGGGATGGTCGATCGACAGCGCACCACCGGAGCGGTGGGCGATCTCGGCGGCCGCCGCGAGCGAACGCACCGCACGAGCGGCCCCGATCGGCGACGGTTCGGACCTCGCCACATCGGCCAGCGACGACCCCGGCACCCACTCGGCGACGACGATCCCGCCCGACGATCCGCGGACGACGTCGAGGACGCGTGCCACCCCGTCGGAGTTGATCTGGCCGAGACGCAGGGTGCGCGACAGCACTGCCTGGGGTCCCTGGTCGGAGATCCTCGCGCCCTGGCCGCGTTCGGGTGGCGGAGCCAGTTGCTCGGCGTCGACGAAGGTGAGCGCGACCTCGCGGTCGAGATTGATGTCCTGCGCCCGCCAGAACTGGAGTCCGCGGGTGCCGCCGTGTTGCTCCAGCAATCGGTATCGACCGCCGGCGACCGCCGCGCCGGGGACGAGGCGGGGTCCGCGGCGGCGTGGGCTCGACGAGTCGTCGGTGGTACCGGTCGTGCCGGTATCGGCAACGGCGGGAGTCGGGGTCGGCGGAGTGGGTGCGTCGCCTGCTCCGGGCTCGGCGGGCGGCCCGGTGGCAGCAGTGGTGTCGATCTCACTGTCACTCACGCGACGGACTCCTCTCCTGCGGTATCTGATGTCGCGCGGTACCGGCGCGCGCTCCGGGATGGGACGCACATCCCGCGTCGCGCCGATGGCGCCACCGGAGTGTACGGAGTACGACTGCCACGTCGCGGTACCTCTGTCGAAGCGGCGCAGCACCTGTACCTGACCAGAGTACGGGAGCGATTCGTCGCCGGTGACCCGCGGAAACTGAACTGTGATCGCCGGTGACTGTTCACGTTCGGGCTGCGGCGGCGGTGCGAGGGACGGGATGAACCGGCCGAGGAGTCGTCGTACCGCGAGGCCGATCGCGACGACGTCGGGCACGCGGGCGGCAGCGAGGCCCGCGTAGGTCACCGCGAGCACCACTGCCGCGGTCAGCCCGAGGTAGAGAACGGATCCCACCTTGCCCAGCCAGCCGATCATCTGGTCGAGGCCGGTCAGTTTCGCGACGGCCCAGACCGTCGCGGACACTCCGATCGAGACGGCGAGGGTGACGACGGACGTGCGTGCCACATCGGAGAGCCGTGCCCCGTGGAGCCGGCTGCGGAGCAGGAAATGACCGACGACGGCACCGACGAGATAACCCAGGCCGTTGGACAGCGCGAGCCATCGCACGACGAGTTCCGGATCGTCGAAGAGCACCGGCCCGAGGTAGGACGACGCGACTTTCACCACCGTGATGCCCAACGCGATGAACGTCGGGGTCCACGCGTCCTCACGCGCATAGAACACGCGGAGCTGGACGAGTGTCATCGAGTACGGGATGAGCGTGAACGCGCCCCAGGACAGCACCGAGCCCAGCTGCGACGCGGACGCCGCGTCGAACTTGCCGAAGTTGAACACCGCGATGGCGATGGTCGGTCCGAAGAACGTCATGAAGGAGACGACCGGGACCAGCGCGACCATCGTGAGCCTGGTGGCCAGCGACAGGTCGTCGACGACGGCCTTGGTGTCGTCCGCGGTGGCGTTGCGGGACAGCCTCGGCATGATCGCGGTCAGGATGGTGACGCCCAGCACGCCGTACGGGAGCTGCAGCAACTGCCAATGGGTGAAGTAGATGCTGACGCCCGACGCGTCGGCCGACGACGCGATCCGGTAGGTCACGATCAGGCCGACCTGGAGAAGCGCGACGTACGCGACGATGGCGACCGCCATGTTCCCGAACTGGCGAAGCCGGGCATCGATGCCCCATTGGAGGCGGAGACGCACCCCTGACTTGCGCAGGAACGGCACCAGGATGAGCGCCTGCAGGACAACACCGGTCGTGCAGCCGATGCCCAGCACCAGGAGCTGCGGATCCGACATCCGAACGGGATTGAGTGTGATCTCGCCGGGCACCACCGCGTAGAGCACGAGCGTGCTGATCTGCACGACGTTGTTCAGGACGGGCGCCCACGCACCCGGCTTGAAGTGCCCGCGCAGGTTGAGGATCGCGATGAACAGCGCGGACAGTCCGTAGAACAGGATCTCCGGCAGCAGCAGGTAGGCCAGCGCGGTGGAGAGCTCGCGATTGACCTGCCCGTCTCCCAGATTGAGGTAGGTCAGCAACGGCGCAGCGATCACCGCCACCACCGTCGCGGTCCCGAGGACGACGACGGTGATGGTGAAGATCCGGTTGATGAACCCCTCCCCGCCGTCGGGGTCCTCGGCTTCGGCCCGGGCGAGCAGCGGGATGACGATCGCGGTCAGGACGGCACCGAGGACGACCTCGGCGATCATGTTCGGCAGCACGTCGGCGGCCTGGAACGCCGACGCGATCGCGGGTCCGAGCATCGCGAGGATGAGCACCGTGCGCAGGAAGCCGGTGATCCGACTGAACAGGGTGGCGATGGCGATCGACCCGCTGGTGCGCAGGATGCTCGAGTCGGAGTCGCGCGCCAGCCCGGTCGACGACGCCTTCTCGTCCGGCGCCTTCCCGTCCGACGCCGCGACGTTGGTCACCGGGCCGCCCGACGGCCGGTCGGGCGCGGGCGCGTTCATGACCCGCGTGTGGCCCTGAGCGGGTGACGCGATGGGTCGGGCCGGCGTGGGTGGGGGCGGCGCCGGTGGGGGCGCTGCCGGCGCGGGCGGGCGGGGCGTCGGCGGACGGCCGGCCGAGGGAGCAGGCCGACCGGGTCGTGCATTCGCCGACCGCGGGTCGGCGGCTCTCGGCGTGTCGGTCCTCGGGTCGGGAGCTCGCGGCGGGGTCGATCGCGGGTTCGGGGACCCCGGCGGGATCCTCGTCGGGGGAACCCGGTCACCCGGTGTCCGGTCCGGCGGGATCCGTCGGGGTGCGGCGCGCTCGGGACGTTGGTGCGGCGCCGGGCCGGGTTTCCCCGACCGCGGCGCGCGCGGCTCATCGTTCCAGGTCACGTCGCTTCTGCCGCCGTCCTCGGGTCGTCTGATGTCGGTCATGAGGGGTCATCGCCCGGTTCCTCGCCAGGCATCCGACCCTCGCTCTGCAGGGTACGGCGTCGTTCCTGATACCCGCTTCCGGCGAGCATCCGCTCGAGTTCGTCGGGTTCGGGACGATCGGCATCGGCGGGATCGGGCTGGCCGCGGAAACGATGCCACAGTCGGCGTGCGGTGAGCAGGACGAGCGCCGCCGCGGCGAGAATCGTGATGTAGAAGAGCGGTTTGCCGTACGCATTGGTGTGCACGGACAGACTGATCGACTCACCGAGCGGCACACCGGTGACCGTCGACAGCCGGATCTCGACACTGATCGCCTCGGACGTCTCCCCCTGTGTGGGCAGCTGGATCTGTCGGGTGCCGCGGGCCGGGATCTCGATGACGCCGAGGTCGCCGATCTCGATGTCGGCCGGCTCGGACGTGGTGATCCGGGCACGCACCGGCAGGGCGAGGTCGTTCTTCACGACCAGCAGCAGCGGACTGCGTTCGGAGGCCAGCGTGTAGCGACCGCCGGGATCGAGGATCGTGACCGACTGGGCCATCCGGTGCAGGGTCGACGACACCGCGTCGATGCGTTCGGTCTGCGTCCGTCGCAAGTGCGTGTAGACGGCCGAACCCCACGCGTCCGGCGAGCGGATCGCGCGCAACTGGTCCTCGCGCAGCGGGGACATGTAGCGCTCGGGGGTCGCGGCGACGTCCGCCGAGCGCACCAGGGCGCCCTCGAACTGCCAGCTGTCCTCGACATTGCGCCGGATCGATGCGGTCGCGTCGGTCGTCAGCACCGACCCGATGCGACTGATCGGTCCCACCCCGGGCGGGTCGATCAGTCGTGCCTGCTCGGGCGCGGACCCGAGTTCGGAGACGAGCGTCGCCAGCGGCGTCGGGGTCGCCGCACCGGACTCGAGCAGCAGGCGCGCGGTGGTGAACAGGGCTTCGGCGTCCGCGCCGGTCGGTGACCAGTACGTCGGCGGCACGAGAAACGCCGATCTGCCGACGACCGGGTCGCGGGGCGACGGCCGGGCGTCTGACCCCGCCGGATCGGACTCCGGAGCGGCGATCGCCGGATACGCCAGCGCGCCGATCGCACTCTGACGCCGGCTCCCCTCGGACTCGTCGGACAGGTCGACTCGCTGATCGGGTGGCGTCAGCGCGGGGGTGGACGGTGCGGTACCGATGGCCGCGAAGGACGCCGTGACGGGTGCGTCGTAGGTCTGCGCCGCGAGTTCGCCGATCCGGTAGCGGCCGGTGTCGTCGCGGCGACCGGTCGGTGCGACGGAGTTCGACGACACCGCGGTCGCGGCGAGCTGTGCGGCGGTCAGCGTCGCCGCGCCGTCGGAGTCGATGGCGCCGAGGGCCGGTATCGACAGACCGCGGACGCTCCGGACGCCGAGCACGGTGTCGACGATGTCGGCCGGCGAGCGCAGCGCGGCCTCGGTGAGTCCGGCGTTGCCGATCCGGGACAACGAGTTCAGATCCGCCTGCGCATACGGCAGCGCCACCACGCACATCCGCTGTGCGGTCCAGCGCAGGGTGTCGAGCCAGCGGCCGGCCGCCTCGGCGCCGCTGCCCGGGCGGGTCGACGACCTGGGGTCGGCGGGATTGTCGGACACCTCATATCCCAGTGACATCGCGCGCACCGTGACGAGGAGGTCGGGATCGATGGCGAGGCACATGCTGTCGGAAAGTTTCTCCGACCCCGGTAGGGCGCCGGGTTCCGGGCTCTCCGATGTCTCGGACGGGGGAGCGTCCGACGTGGCCGAATCCGACTTCGCGGGCGGGGGTTCGCCGACGACCTTCTGCAGGGAGGTCAGCAGCTCGTCGAGCCGCCCACCGTCGGCGACGGATCGCGCCAGGTTCTCGTTGATCAGCCGGACCGGTTCGGTGTTGCCGCCGAGCACACCGGGTGCGAGCTGCGGCGGCGCGGCCAACGGCCACAGCATGGTCATGCGCGCCGGACTCGACAGGTTCGCCGACACCGAGCCGTCCGGTCCCAGACCGGTGACCGGGTCGGTGTCGGAGTACTCCGTGGACGGGTCGACGTACCCGGCGGCCCGGGTGTCGTCGGGCGGCAGGGACAGTACCGGTAACAGCATTCGTGATCCCGCGACCTGCGCGGTGTCGCCGTACTCGGGGGTGCCGTTGACGTTGACCTGCATCGGGTACACACCGGTCCGGGAGATGGCCAGGCCCTGGCCGTCGGGACCGTTGCTCGACGAGAGCGCCATCGACATGCGGAACCCGACGCTCTCGCCAGGTGCGAGCGAGTCGGAGAGATTCTCGAACGGACCGGCCACCGCGACCGCCGGATCGTCGTCGGCCAGATCGGTGCGCAGTCCGGCGGCGGACGCGACCGGGTCCCCGCGCTCGAGCCGGATGGTGAGGTCGGTGATGGACCGGTCGCCGACGTTGTCGACGCGGCCGCTGACGGTGACGACCGGCCGGCTCGTCGTGGTCACGATGCTCGGCGTCATCGAGTCGATCACGATGCGGGCGAACCTGCTCGGAGACTCCTGATCCGGCGTGTCGGAACCGGTGTCGGACCCGCTGGTGCTCGTCTCCGGCGCCGCCGACGCCGAACCCGCCGCACCGGACAGGACCGTCAGACCGAGGACCGCCAGGACAACGGCCAGTGCCGCGGCCGCGCCGGACCGCGTCGCACGCGACAGCGCGAAAGGTCGGGACGAACGGGGTGCGGCGGAGGACGGGCGCGGGTCAGCCATCGCCTGCCGCTGGCCGTCGAGGACGGCGTCGGCGCCGACGAGGACGAGCCGGGGGCGGCGGCTCGTTACGGCGCTGGTTGCGCGCGGCGGCGGCTTTCTCATAGGCGTTGGGTTCGGTGCGAATGCTCTCGGCCTCGGACTGGGCCAGCCGGGTCGGGTCGGCGGCGAGTTCGGCGATCACGCCGCGGGCCATCCGGGCGAGTCGTCGCTCGTCAGAGTACGTGAGGCGACGCGGGAGCTCGTGCAACGGCACCCAGGCCACCTCGGACACCTCGTAGTCGGCGTCGGAGAGTTCGCCGCCGATGCACCGCAGAAGGTAGTGGTGCACCGTCTTGTGGATTCGTCGCCCCTCGCTGACGAACCAGTAGTCGATCTTGCCGAGCGGGGCCACCACCGTGCCCTGGATACCGGTCTCTTCCTCGACTTCGCGGATCGCGGTCTGCTCGGCGGTCTCGCCGGTCTCGATGTGGCCCTTGGGCAACGACCACATGGTGCGACCCCGCCGGTCGACCCGGCCGATGAGCGCAGCCGACAACTGATCGACGGGGAGGTCGAGGTCGGAGATGACCAGACCACCCGCAGAGGTCTCGCGCACCGTCCGGAGCTTCTCGTTGCCCGCGCGGTCGGAATGCGCGCGCTCGGCGGCGGGACGCTCGGATCCGCGGTCGGTTCGCGACGCGCGTCGTCGTCCCTTCGACGCCTTGCCGCCGGCCTGAGCCGACCCCGCCTGGGCCACGCCGGTCTTGGTCAGCTTGGCGCTGACGGCGACCATGTCCGAGGGCTTGGGTGGCGTGACACGGGGCCGCGCGCGGTCGGGATCGACGGGGAGTTTGTCGACGGGTTCGGCCTCGACCGGGTCCGGGCATGCGGGATCGGAGGCGCGGGCGCGTGCGAGGTCGTTGGGTGTCGGGTGGTGCGTCGAGGGCGCCGGTTCGGAGGCCGGATTGGGCGAACCCGGTTTGTGGCCCGGCCGGGAACCCGCCTGAGCGGGATTCGGCTGTTTGTTCTTCGGCTGTGTATTCGAGGACTGCGGATGACCGCTCTGCTTGTGCGAAGCCGGGGTGTGCGCCGCCGAGGTACCTCGCGCCTCGGATTTGCGACGGCCCCGGCGTCGACGGCCGCGCCGGGCACGGCGGCCCTGGCCGGCGGGGTTCTGGTCGCCCTGTCCGCCGCCCTCGCCGTGCGCACCCGACGAGACGCCGCTGACGTCTGAAGGGTTGGTCGAGGAATCGGTGGACACTCCACGATGCTAGCGGCTGGTCACCTGCAGTTTGTCCGGACGCCTCCCAGGACGCGTAGGTTGTGGAATCCCGCCTCGGGGGTGCGCCGGAGGTGTATGAGCGGTCGGCGACGAACTGTGCGGCGTCGTCGGCGCGGGTCACGACGGTAGGGTGACAAGCCGTGAACGACACATCCTCGTCCGGGGCGGCGGCGTCTGGGCCCTCACCGAATGGGGCGGTCCCATCGGACACGGCGCGCTCGGACGGGCGGACCGGTGCGAGCGACCCGGAACGGCGCACGCGCCTGCTCGCCTCCGCCGCGATCGCGCTGCGCGGACTCGACGATGTCCTCGTGCCCCTCGGCGAACTGTTCGAGACCGCGGGCCACGAGCTGTACCTGGTGGGCGGCTCGGTGCGCGACGCCGTCCTCGGCCGTCTCGGCAACGACCTCGACTTCACGACCGACGCGCGTCCGGAAGCGGTCTCCCAGCTGCTCCGGGGCTGGGCCGACGCGTTCTGGGACGTCGGCATCGAGTTCGGCACGGTCGGGGTCCGCAAGGGCGATCACCTGATCGAGATCACGACGTTTCGGGCGGACACGTATGACCAGGTCAGTCGTAATCCCGAAGTCACCTTCGGCACCTCGCTCGAGGACGATCTGATCCGACGCGACTTCACCGTGAACGCGATGGCGGTGCAGATCGGTTCGTCGGGGGCCCAGGATTTCCGGGACCCGCTGGACGGTCTGAACGCACTGCTGTCGGGGATCATCGACACCCCGGCGACCCCCGAGCAGTCCTTCGGCGACGACCCGCTCCGGATGCTGCGTGCGGTTCGGTTCGTCTCCCAGCTCGGATTCCGGCTCGCTCCGCGGGTGTGGCAGGCCATCACCGAGATGAACGGTGAGATCGATCGCATCACCGTCGAACGCATCCGCACCGAGCTGGACAAACTGATCTGCGGCGAGTTCCCGATCGAGGCGATCGACGCCATGGTCGAGACCGGTCTGGCCGAGCGGGTGCTGCCCGAGGTGCCGGGGATGAAGCTCACCATCGACGAGCACCATCAGCACAAGGACGTCTACCAGCATTCGCTGACCGTGCTCCGCCAGGCCATCGACCTCGAGGACGGCGATCCGGACCTGGTGTTGCGCTGGGCAGCCCTGCTGCACGACATCGGCAAACCCGCGACGCGCCGCCACGAACCGGGGGGCGGCGTCAGCTTCCACCATCACGAGGTGGTGGGCGCGAAGATGGTGCGCAAACGGATGCGGACTCTGAAGTACCCGAAGGCGGTGGTGGCCGACGTCGCGCAACTGGTCTTCCTGCACCTGCGGTTTCACGGGTACGGCGACGGCGCGTGGACCGATTCGGCTGTCCGTCGGTACGTCACCGACGCCGGTCCCCTGCTGGACAGACTGAACAAACTCGTGCGCGCCGACTGCACCACTCGCAACAAGCGGCGCGCCCGGCGACTGCAGCAGAACTACGACGATCTCGAGCAGCGGATCGCCGCCCTGCAGGCGGCCGAGAACCTCGAGAAGGTTCGACCCGACCTCGACGGCAACGCCATCATGGAACTCCTCGGCGTGCCGCCCGGCCCGATCGTCGGCCAGGCGTGGCGTCACCTCAAGGAACTTCGACTCGACCGCGGCCCCCTGAGCCGCGACGAGGCGGAGGACGCCCTGCGGGAATGGTGGGCGGCCCGCGGCGGGAACTGACCAGTCTGTGCCGACGGTGGACCCGCCGCGTTCAGCTCGCGGGTGCGAACACCTCGATCGCGTGGGGTACCGCCTCGAAGACGGCGGGCAGCTGTCCGACGAGGTCACCGTCGACCGACACGAGGGCCGGCGGGTCGCAGTAGAGTTCGACCTCCGCGCCGCGCATCGTCCGTACGTTCGGGCTGCCGATGTGCTTGCCCGAGAACACCTTCGGGAAGACGCGAGCGATCGTCCAGCGGGCCATCCGCGGCGGGGTCAGCGCGAGTGTCACGTCGAGCTGGCCGTCGGTGATGGAAGCCGCAGGTGTGATCTTCATACCGCCGCCGTATGACGTGGTGTTGCCGATCGCGGCGAAGATGAGGTCGGATTCGACGGCGTGGTCGTCGACGCGGACCTGGTAGTGGCGCGACCGCAGCGCGAGTAGTTCGAGCAGCGCCGCGATCGTATACCGGGATTGTCCGCGCGGGCGGCGCATGTCGATGGCCCGCGCGGTGACGGCTGCGTCGAATCCGGTGGCGGCGACCGTGCTGAACAGCGCGGTCTGGCCGTCCGGGAAGCTGACGCGTCCGAGGTCGATCGCTCGCCGGTGACCGGCGAGGATGACCTCGACGGCGTCCGCCGGATCGAGCGGGATGCCGAGGTTGCGGGCGAAGTCGTTCCCGCTGCCGGCCGGGATGACGGCCAGTGGTTTGCCGGAGCCGATGGTGGCCTCGACCGCCAGACGCACCGTGCCGTCGCCCCCCACGACGACGATGACGTCGGTGTCTCCCCGGGCTGCCTTGCCCGCGAGGTCGGCGGCGTCGGCGACGTCCTCGCCGACGATGATCTCCACCTCCACGTCCCGGGCGCGCAGAAGTTCTGCGGCATCATGGGCTACACGGAGTCCTGCTCCGTGACGCGCGTACGGACTGGCCACGAGTGTGGCGTGTTCGATAGTCATATGAGTCGGCCCCCCCGCCGTTCAAGTGATCCGTTACAGTGTTACACATCATGGCAATCCGTAACGAGGAGATCGGCGATCTCGTTCTGGATGCAGCACGGAGCTGTCTGCTGCGAAGCGGCGGACGCAAGGTGACTGTCTCCGAGGTGGCCCGACAAGCAGGCGTCAGTCGACCCACCGTGTACCGCCGCTGGCCCGACATCACCGAGATCATCCGCGCTCTGTTGACCCGCGAGGTCCTCGGGGTGGTCGAGGAGGCCATCGGCGGGGCCGGCGAACCCGCCGACCTGGAGGCGCTCGTCGCCCGGGTGGTGTCGGTGGTCGGCGCGCTCCGGGACGACGAACTGATCGCCTCGCTGTGGCGCGAGCAGCGAGACTTCATGTCGCCGTACGTCTTCGAGCGTCTCGGTACGAGCCAGCAGGGGATTCTCGCGATTCTCGCGGACATGCTGTCGGCGGGTCAGGAACGGCGTCAGGTGCGTGCGGGCGACGCCAAGCGCATGGCGGCGATGGTGCTGCTGATCGCGCAGTCGTTCCTGCAGTCCGGAGCGCTGGTGTCCGACATCCTCGCGGAGGGGTGGAGCGTCGAACTGCACGAGATGCTGGCCGGTTACCTGCGGCCGGTCGGTCCGGGCGCCAACGGATGACGGCGTGAGTGCCGATGTCACGGTGGTGAGTTCCTGATGGCGACCCTGTCCGCCGGCACGCGCCGCCGTGCGCTGGACCGTCTCGCGTCCGGTGAGCCCCTCGACCTGCTGGTCATCGGAGGTGGCGTCACCGGCGTCGGTGTGGCGCTCGACGCCGCCACCCGGGGGCTGCGCGTGGCTCTCGTCGAGAAGGACGATCTGGCAGCGGGCACCTCGCGATGGAGCAGCAAGCTCGTCCACGGCGGCCTGCGGTACCTGGCGAGGGGCGAGCTCCGGATCGCGCGCGAGAGCGCCATCGAACGTCACCACCTGATGACCGCCATAGCCCCGCATCTGATCGCCCCCCTTCGGCAGATCATCCCCGATCGCGGCGGCCGGCACAGCTCGATCATCCGTTTGGGACTCCGAACGGGGGACATCCTCCGACGCAACGCGGGTACCCCGGACTCGTTGTTGCCCCCACCCTCACGGCTGTCGGCGCTGGAGACGCTCGGCCGTTGCCCGGCCGTGTCGCCCGACGGCTTGCGCGGCGGGATCTCCGCCGCCGACGGTCAGCTCATCGACGACGCGCGGCTGGTCGTCGCCCTCGCGCGGACGGCCGCGGGTTACGGCGCGTCGATCTGCACCCGCGTCCGGGCCGACCGCGTGGACGGCCGCGGGGCCACCCTGACCGACCGAGAGACGGGTGAGAGTTTCGACGTCGGCGCCCGGATGGTCGTGAACGCCACCGGCGTCTGGTCCGGTGGTGTCGACGATGCCATCGCCGTACATCCCAGTCGCGGAACGCATCTCGTCATCGACGCGGCCAGGCTGGGGTTTCCCGACGCCGCCCTGATGTGCCCGCTGGGCACCTCGGTGTCGCGGTTCGTCTTCGCGATACCGGCCCAGCTGGGACGTGTATACGTCGGTATCACCGACGTCGCCGCGCCGGGGCCCATCCCGGACGTCCCGACGCCGGACGAGGCGGAGATCGACTTCCTTCTCGATGCGATCAATCCCGCGCTCGCGCGACCACTCGACCGCTCGGACATCGTCGGCACGTTCGCCGGTCTGCGACCGCTCGTCGACACCCGCGGCGGCCGTGACGCCGACGCCCTGGCCGATGTCTCGCGGCAGCACCACGTCGGTGTCCGCGGCGATGGCCTCGTCAGCGTCCTCGGCGGCAAGCTCACCACCTACCGGCGCATGGCACAGGACGCCGTCGACGCCGCGCTGGCGACCACCGATCTGTCCGCCGGAGACTGCGTCACGACCACGACGCCGCTGGTCGGGGCGCTGCGGAGCCCGCGCGAGCACGGTCTGCCGTCGTCGTTGGTGCAGCGCTTCGGCGGTGAGGCCCCCGCGGTCGTGGACGCCGCCACACTCGACCGTCCCCTGGACCCGATCGTCACCGGCATCGATGTGACCCGCGCCGAGATCGAGTTCGCGATGACCCACGAAGGGGCTCTCGACGCCGACGACATCCTGCACCGGCGCACGCGGATCGGACTCGTCCGCCGCGACGCCGACGCGGCCCGCCCGGAGATCGAGCGGATCGTCGGCGAGGTCCTCGGGTGAGGAGTCCGGTGTCGAGGCGTTCCCGGGTGTGTCAGTAACCCATCGTGCGCAAGGCGTCGGCGACGCGGTCGAGGTCGGCTCTGCGCACGTCGAGATGCGGGCTGATCCGGAGGACCGGGTGTTCGGTCGCGAGCGGCGCGCGCCAGGTGTCGGCGGCGGTGACCAGGACGCCGAGTGAGAGCAACTTGTCGCGGGCGGCGGCGATGTCGTCGAACTGCCACCCGGGCGGTGGTGCGAGGGTGACGATCGCGGACGGCTCGTCGAGTGGTTCGAGCACCTCCCAGCTCGCGATGCCGTGGAGCCGTTCCCGGGTGGCCTGACCGATCTTCGCGAGTTCGCGGAAGACGCGCTGCTGACCGATCTCGAGCAGCTCGCGCACGGCGACACCGAGTCCGAGTCGTCCGGCGATGAACGCATCGGAACCGTCGATGTGGACCGGCCGCAACGAGTCTCGGCGTACCGCGACGAACCCGACGCCACGCGGGCCGGTGAGCCATTTACGGCTGGTGCCGTAGACCACGTCGGCGCCGGTGACGGTGGGGACGTGACCCACCGACTGCGCCATGTCCACCACGACGGGCACGCCGGCCCGGTGTGCGAGTTCGACGATCCGCGTGACCGGCTGCACCACACCGGACATCGAGCCGATGTGGCAGACGTGGATGAAGTCCGGCTGATCGAATTGCAGCATGTTCTCGAGTGCGTCGGTGTCGACGTGACCGTAGACGTCGCCGTCGGGCATCGTCCGTACCGCGTAGCCGCGGCGCTCGAACTCCTCGAGGTTGGGCCCGAATTCGTTCTTGGCCACCCACACCGTCGAGGTGACGGGGAGGCTCCAATGGGTGAGAAGCGCACGCAGCGCGGCGCGGGCGCTCTCGCGGAAGACGATTTCGTCGCCTGTGTGGCCGATCAGAGCAGCGAGATTCCTTGTGTCGCGCGCGATCTCGTCGGCGCGGTCGTCAGCGGCGACATAGGAGCCGCGTTCGGTCTCCCGCCACAGGTGCGCGGTCATCGCGCCGATCAGCGCATACGACGAGCGGCCCGCCGAAGCAGAGTCGAGATGTGCCAGGGCTGGTTCGAGCCGGGCCGCGTGCCACTGCTCGCCGAGATCGCTGACATACATGGGCCACAACCTACCGGGTGGTCGTGTGCTGGGTCACCACGCGGGTGGTGTGGGTGACGCATTGTCCGGGGTGTGTTCCGTCCCGGGGGAACCGGACAGGGTCCCCCTGCGTCCAAGAACCCATGGAGCCGGTGATCGAGTACTTCTTCGGGCCCGGCGACGGTTCGATGACGCGCTGGTTCTCGCCGGCCGACCTCATCCTCGGGGAGACACCGGGCGGGGGCACCGAGAATGCCGTCGCGCTCGACTTCGACGGCGACGGACGTCGTGACGACGCGATGTGGGACACCGACGCGGACGGTGTCGCCGATGTCGCCGCGCTCGACGTCGATGACGATGCCGGACCCGAGGCCTTCTACCGCGACTCCGGGGCCGGTCTCTGGGACCGGCCTGTCGCGCGGCTCGAACTCGATGAGCCGGTACCGCGACACGACGCGCCCGAGCGGACCACGGAGTCGCCGGCGGCGCACGTCACCCGGGTCGACCTCGACGACGATGGTGACCCCGACGCGGAGATCGTGGGAGCCGATCGGGGTGGCCGGATCGTCGGCGAACGCCTGTACGTGGATGCCGACGCCGACGGCGGTCACGATGTGGCGCTGGTGGACGTGAACGGAGATGGGGTCGCCGACGCTGCCTACGACCGACGGGATCCGCGGTTCACGCGGCGGGGTCGGTGACGGTCGTCCGCACCGTCGTGGGATCGGCGGACCAGTGCCCGCGTGGATGCAGGAGGCGCACCACGAGCATCCCGACCAGGTACAACACCACCCCGAGCACCACCAGCCCGACCGCCTGGCCGTCGTCGGGGATCGCGAGGGCCGCGACGGTCACCGCGCCCACGTAGGCGATGTTGAACACCGCGTCCTGGACCGAGAAGACCTGGCCGCGCACCGCGTCGCCGACGTCGACCTGCATGGCCACGTCACCACACAGCTTCGCGACCTGGCCGATGAGCCCGAGCACGAACGCCGAACCGCAGATCACCGCGAACTCGAAGCTCAGCACCGACAGCTCCGCGACGGCCCCGACGCCCAGGGCGACGAGGAGCGTCACGTACCGACCCACCCGTGCCACCGCGATCGGCGTGATGACGGCGGCGAGAAGCGCCCCGGCGCCGGTGAACCCGATGACCACGCTGACCCGGTCGACACCGTCGCCGGGACCCATCTGGCGCGTCAGCACCAGGATCATGAGTGTGTTCATCCCGAACACGAGCCGATGGGCTCCGATCGCCGACAGTGCGGCGGCCACGGTCTTGTGGTGCCGGACGGCTCGAGCGCCGTGCCACAGCCCGACGGAGACCGCGTGCAGCGCCGATCGGCCCGGATCGTCGGGCTCGTCGGGTCCGAGCTGCAGCGGACGGAACCCGTGTGCCAGCCCGCCGGAGACGACGGCCAGCACGATCCCGGCGAGCATGGTGAGTGCACTGCCGACGTTGTCGTCGCCGAAGATCGCGCGCAGTCCCAGTGTGACGCCGAGCCCGACGGTGAGCATCGCGCCGCCCAGTGTCGTGAACAGCGCGTTGGTGGCCACGAGCACCTCGCGCCGCGCGACGTGCGGCAACCCGGCGGACAGACCGGCGGCCACGAACCGGCTCGCGCCCGTCGCGGCGAGCGCGGAGATCAGCACCACGACGTCGGGTGCGCCGGAGGCGACCGCCAGTGCGACGAGCCCGATGATCAGCCCGCGCAGGAGGTTCGCATACAGCAGCACGTTGCGTCGATCCCAGTGGTCGAGCAACGCCCCCGCGAACGGGCCGATCAGCGAATACGGCAGCAGGAGAACCGCAAGACCGCCGGCCACCGCGAGTGGGTCGGCGTGACGCTCGGGGTTGAAGAGAATGCTGCCGACCAGCGCGGCCTGGAAGATGCCGTCGGTGATCTGACTCGACAGACGGACCGACAACAAGCGGCCCAATCCCGGTGAGGATCGGAGGGAATGGATGAACACCGACCACCCGCGTTGGTCGCGGGTCACCTGGGCGCTGCTCACTGATCCAGGGTACCGAGCCGACGATGGACCTCGCCGGGCACGGACGTGCGATGATGGTCGGGTGGCCGGAGGTGAAGACGCAGACGACCCCACACCGGAATTCCGCCCCGGAGAGCACTCGGCGGGCAGCGGTGGTGGTGCACGTATGCCCGGAGTCCCCTGGGACGCCGACCCCACGCCGCGGGTGCGTCCCGGTACCGCGCTGATCGCGTCGACCGACCTCGTCGAGCCCACCTTCGCGCGGACTGTCATCTACGTCATCGAGCACAACGAGTCGGGCAGCCTGGGCGTCATCCTCAACCGGATGAGCCAGACCGCCGTGCACAATCTGCTGCCGCAATGGACCGACATCGCGGCGTCGCCGCGCGCCCTCTACGTCGGCGGACCCGTGAATCAAGAGGCCGCCCTGTGCCTGGGTGTGGTCAAACCCGGCACCGACATCGACGACGTGCCTGCTCTGCGCCCGGTGGACGGCCGGGTCGTCCTCGTGGACCTCGACGCCGACCCCGAACCTCTCGCCGACGTCCTGGAGGGCGTCCGGATCTTCGCGGGGTACAGCGGCTGGGGAATCGGGCAGCTCGACGACGAACTCGACCAGTTCAGCTGGATGATCGCGTCGGCACTCCCCCGCGATCTGCTCGCGCCGCCGGCGTCGGACGTGTGGTTCGACGTCCTGCGCAGGCAGGCCTGGCCCAAACCCCTCCTCGCGACCCACCCGATCGATCTCAGCCTGAACTGAGCCCCGCACGGCCGTGTCGGTGATGCTGAGCATTCCCTGAGACACCCCGTGATCCAGGTCACGAACGAGGTGTTAGGTTGTTGTCGGCTTGGTCACAAGCTCGCTGGATGAACCGTTTGTTTCTCCAGCGCATGACATGCGGGGGTGTGCATGAGCGGGTCGAAGAGTGCTCGGGTTCTGGTCTGGGTGGTCCTCGCGGTGGTCGCGCTGGTTGCGCCGATCGCGGTGGCCGGCGCCGCGCCGGCCGGACCGAGCGGCGGTGCCGATGCGGCGCGATGGGCGGCGAGCCATGACGGCCCGCAACCGTACGCCGGCGTCAACGTCACCTGGGACGTGCCGATCCGGATGAGCGACGGCACGGTGCTCCGGGCCAACGTGTACCGCCCGGCCGACGTCCGCGAGCGCCCCACGTCGACGAAGACGCCGGTCATCGTCAACATGACGCCGTACACCAAGCTGATCACCACTGTCGGATCGGCGGTGCTGCAGAACCCGGTCCTCGAGCCCTACCTCCTCCAGATCGCGCGGTCGATCAACCTGTCCGGAACGCCGATCGACGGCATCAACGACATCGCACACACGATCCGCGACGGCGGCGCGAAGACCTTCCTCGTCGACTTCGACCTCGTGCGCAGCGGGTACACGCAGGTCGTCGTGGACGTGCGGGGCACCGGTTTCTCGCAGGGGGTCTGGGATGTGTTCCAGTCGCGGGAACAGCGCGACACCATCGAGGTGATCGACTGGGCGTCGAAGCAGCGGTGGTCGAACGGCAAGGTCGGCATGTCGGGGGTGTCGTACTCGGCGATCAACCAGATCCAGGCCGCCAACAAGAACCCGGAAGCACTCAAGGCGATCTTCCCGGTCGAGCCGGGCGGCGACCTCATCCGCGACATCGTCGCCCCGGGCGGCGCACTCGGCGTCGGCTTCCTGCCGCTGTGGCTGACATTGGTCAACACCACCAAGATGATCCCGAACGTCGCGTCGATGCTGAACGGCACGTTCGACTGGAAGTGGCTGGCGGACCGGATCTCCGACCCCTTCACCTTCTACCCGCAGCTGTTCGCCGCGCTCCTGACCCCCGACATCCCGTCGGTGCCGCCGAACCTGAAGGCGTTGCTGGACAACAACTCCGAACCCCGGTCGTCGTGGCTCGACCACGCCGACCGCATCACCACGCCGACGCTCATCTACGGCGGGTGGTTCGACCTCTTCACGAACAGCGAAGTCCGGATGTACAACAACATCCCGCTGCCGCCCGGCAAGAAGCAACTGATCATGGGCGACGGCTATCACCTCACGATCGGCGGCGGCCAGGAGGGACGGCGGAACACCCCGCCCCGGCTGGACGTCTTGCAGAAGGCGTGGTTCGACAAGTGGCTCAAGGGAATCGACAACGGGGTCGACTCCTACGGGCCCGTCAACCTCAAGCAGGTCGGCGACTCGTGGATCACCGCGCAGCAGTTCCCGCGTGCCGGTATGGAACGTCAGCGGCTCTATCTCGGCGACCGGCGCAGCGGCACCGCGGCGCATGCGGTGCGTGGCGGCAGCTTGACGCCCGCGCCCTCCCCATCGCGGGCCCGGATGACCATCGCGCCCGGCCTGGCACCGATGTGTTCACGCGACGCCGCACAGCAACTGGCCGGTGCACTCGCGATCTTCCCCTTCTGCGCCGACGACGCACGCATCTCCGAGCGCGCCGCCTTGTCGTTCACCACTCCCCCGCTGACCACGACGCGCAGCGTGTCCGGGTACGCCAACGTGCGGTTGAACACCGTCCTCGACGCCACCGACGGCTACTGGACCGCCACCCTGAACGACGTCGCCCCCGACGGGACGTCGAAGGTGCTCACCTCCGGTCAGGTGATGGCCTCGCTGCGCGGGTACGACGAGGCGGCATCGCAGTTCGCGCCCAACGGTGACGTGATCGAC
The DNA here is from genome assembly GCF_057770005.1 of Gordonia sp. G4. NCBI lineage: Bacteria > Bacillati > Actinomycetota > Actinomycetes > Mycobacteriales > Gordoniaceae > Gordonia > Gordonia sp. G4. The sequence goes on along the minus strand of NZ_CM173442.1, from coordinate 1,566,368 downwards.
CCGTTCTACGAGCTGACGCTGGCGTCGCGCCAGCCCGTCGTGCCGGGCCGTCCGGTCAGTGTCGACATCGGTCTGCTGCCGACGGAGGCTCTCATCAAGCCGGGGCACCGTCTGCGGGTCGACGTGTTCGCGATGAACTTCCCGCGAGGACTGCCGCTGCGTCCGCTGCTGAACGAGTCGGGCCTGCGGCCGCAGCACATCCAGCTCGACCCGAACCGGCCGAGCTTCGTGAACCTGCCGCTGTCGACACCGGTGGGCCGGCCCGTCCCCTCTGCTCCCTGAGGAGCGCCCGGAGCTTGCGGAGGGCCACCCCCTTTGCTCCCTGAGGAGCGCCCGGAGCTTGCGGAGGGTGCGTCACGAAGGGTCCGGCGACCGAGGTTGCGAAATCATTCTTGACGCTCGCAAGCTCCCTGTTCCGAAAGGAGCGGCCCCCATTGCTCCCTGAGGTGCCAGCGTCGCGACCCTCTCTGCTCCCTGAGGTGCCAGCGTCGCGACCCTCTCTGCTCCCTGAGGTGCGAGGAGCGATAGACGGTATGAGGGCCTTGGGGCCGAAGGCCTCAAGCTGCAAACACATCGTGGGTTGCTGCTGCTGAGTTCACACTCGGCGGTAGCACCACATTGCAGATCAGGAGGCCTCCGGTGATTGTTCAGGGTACAAGTGTCGGATTGGATGTTCACGCACGTTCGGTGGTCGCTCACGCCATCGATGAGGACAGCGGCAACGTGATTCGGGAGACGTTGGTTCCCGATGCGGCGACCATCGTGAGCTGGCTTCACAGCTTGGCTCCGCCTGTGCGGGTTGCCTACGAGGCCGGTCCGACGGGTTTCGGATTGGCTCGGGCGATCACTGCGGCCGGGATGGAGTGTGTGGTTGCCGCGCCCTCGAAGCTGCAACGGCCAGCCGGGGACCGCGTCAAGACCGATGCCCGAGACGCTGCGCACCTGGCGAAGTTGCTGCGCCTGGGCGAGGTAGTCGCGGTCGGTGTGCCCGAGGAGGGTACCGAAGCGGCCCGTGATCTGGTCCGCGCCCGCGAGGACGCTCGCAGCGACCTGATGCGGGCGCGGCATCGATTGTCCAAACTGCTTCTGCGCCAGGGGATCGTCTACTCCGGCGGGAAACCCTGGACCGGTGTTCATCAACAGTGGCTGCAGCGTCAACGTTTCGAGCTGCCGCTGTTGCAAGCCGCCTTCGACAACGACCTGGACGCGGTGTTGAGCGTGACCGCACGCCGAGACCGCCTCGATGAGCTGATCGAACAGACCGCGGCCACCGATCCGTGGCGGGCTGTGGTCACCCGATTGTCATGTCTGCGGGGTGTGTCGACGCTGACCGCGTTCGCTCTGGCCGTCGAGATCGGCGACTGGTCGAGGTTCAGTGGCGCCACGATCGGCCCCTACGCCGGGTTGGTGCCCTCGGAATACTCGACCGGCGGTACCCGCAGTCAGGGATCGATCACCAAGGCCGGGAACGCCCACGTGCGGCGGTTGCTGGTCGAGGCGGCCTGGCAACACCGGCGGCCCTACGGCACGCCCGGACAGACCATGCGCCGTCGGTGGGAGGCCGCCTCACCCTCGGCCCGCGCCCGTGGCCATGCCGGCAACCGACGGCTACACAAGCGTTGGCAACAATTCGACCGCCGCAGCAAACATCCCTGCGTGGCCAACACCGCGATCGCTCGTGAGCTCGCCGGCTGGTGCTGGTCGCTGGCGGTGCTCGACGACTAACCAGCACTGACACACAATCTTGGCCACCCGCCGCGACTGCGCTGTGGTGAACAGGGAACGAATCCACGGCGTCGCTATGTGCGCCAGCACCTCTGGGTGCACGGTACGCACGCTTACATAGACCCGTCGGTCAGCGTTTTCATCTCCTGTCGAACACCGTTGAGCGGTAACCAACCCGCGTATATCAGTCCGACAACACCGTCGCGAGTAACGACCACCACACACCGCGGCGGGTGGCCAACCCCCACTACAGCCCCCTAGCAAGGAGGCCAACTCGCCATGGAACTTGACAAAGCAGCACTACATATCAGCGACGAGCCACGAAGGGTCCTGGTGAGACGCGTCGGGAACCCATCGTGGCTCGCTTCGCTCGCACCTCAGAGACCAGAAGATTCGGCCACTCGCACTCGCAGCACGGCTCTTTCGTGATCCACGGCTGCCGCCAGGCCGCAGGTACTGAGGAGCGAGCTTGCGAGCGTCTCGAAGGGTTACGAAACCGTCGATCCACCTTGCCCTCTCCGGCGTTGCCGGTGCCGTAGATAGCAACGTCGCGGCGCAGATATGCCGGTCCGGCATCGAACACTGCTTCGCGCACACTGCGCAGCCAGTCGGCGAACTCGAGGCGCGCGATCCGCTCAGCAGACAACCGACCCCGCCGGAACTCGGTGCGCCGGTTTGTCGACCCGACTGTCAAGGGGGACAGCATTCTTCATACCGGTCTATGCGGAGGTCCACTCGAGTCCGAGGAGCGTCAGGGCGCGGGCCAGTTGTGGATCCGCGGCTGGTCTAAGGCTCGAAGTACGTCAAGCAATAACCAGCGGGTGTTGGCTTCGGGGCGAAGTAATCGATCTGTCCCTCTGCGCATCGGGGAAGTGCGGCCACTTTGGTCTCGACCTTGAAGTAGGTGTAACCGCCAGGGACCTGCGGAGGCACCCTCGAACAGTCGATCTCGCTCACCTTGGCGAGCGCGTTCGGCGCATCCGTTGGCGGCTCGGAGTAGCAAAACCCCTGCTCGTACACCGAGGCAAGACACAGTACTTCCTCGATGCGTGGGCGGCCGCCGGCGTACAGGCGTTCCTCGTACCAGAACACGACATACTCAGAGCCACACTCGTTTTGGGTCTGCATCCGAGCCGCGACTGCGTAATGAAACCCTTGATAACCGCAGTCGACCGTCTCGACCTCAAGTTCCCCGGCGAGTTCGCCCATGGTGAGACATTCACCGACACTCAGCTCGGTGGTGTCGGCGACGTTGTTCTCGAAGTCGCGGGGGTCCTCGAGGGCCACGCTCACCGCAATCATCAAGGCCAGCACCGTCGCGAACCCAAGGAACCCGGCGAGTAGCCATAGTCCCTTGCGGCTCTTCTTCGGTGGCCGACCACCGGGATGCGGGTACACACCTCCCGGATATGGTGCGGGCGGCGCCCCGTACGGGACTCCCTGCCCTGGAAAACCTGTGTTCGGCGGATGTTGCCCGGGCTGTGCGGGCGGGCCCTGGTACCCGTAGCCGGGATAGCCAGGACCAGGTGGCGGCATGGTCACGCGCGTAGCCTAACCCGGCCCAGGTCGTTTCTCGGCAGAGACTTCACAGCGGGAGAGAGGACGCGATCCGGTCGACGCGCTGACCGCTGACCTTCAGCTCGAAAGGTTCTCTGATGTCGAAGGATCGGCGGCCGGCGACGCTGTTCATCGATGAAATATGCAGCACTTCGGTTGACACAAGATACGTTATCGGCACTTGGAAGATGCAGGGGTACAGCCAATTTCAGTGACGGATTGACATGACGTAAATGCGGGACCTCGACGGGCTTCGCGAGTTGTCCCGATCCGAATGCCTGCTCGACACTCGACAGAACTATCCCGAGAGACATTCACTTGATGAGACAGTCAGACGTTAGACGAGACCCCAACTGATTCGGGGGTCTTGGCTTAGGACCGCAGGAACTTGTGAAGTGGTTTGGAGAAACTGAGCGAGATCTCTGTCGAGCATTCGGGCCAGACGCATACAGAAGGAGTATCCTGCGGTCGCAGTTCGCCGCACGGGTGTCGACGAGGCATCGTTGGTGCCAGGGATCGGATAGCCATTGACTAGCGACTCGTGATGAGCAATACGGTTCCTCAGGATGTGTACCTCGCGCATTTGTTCGTGGACCCAGGCTCTGTCGAGTCTTTGACGCTCCTCCCCAGCCTCCTTGTTTGCGCCCGGCAATGCGTCGAGGAGCACTTCGCGTGTCCACACCGCGTCGTGCTCCGCGCGATTGCAGGGGCCGTCGACGCCGGTCGCGCCTCCAACGTCGAGCATGGCCACCCACGTGCCAAACATGCAGCTTGCTATGAGTCGTCCTCGGATTTTGCCGTCAGTCGCTTGAGTCCCGCGAAACTTTGCGGGAAGTCGATCCCAGCCGTCTGTGATCTGTCGATAGCTTCGAGCGTCAAACAACGAAGAACTGAGTCGGAACCAATTGTCCCCGTACTTCTTGGCGAGGGCCGCATCCAAACTGTTGCGAAGCGCGACCTCGAGTACAGAGATGTCGTGGAAGTAGGCAGCGGACAGTTTCCGCCCCCAGACGTACAGATCAAGGGCCTTCTGTTCATCATCGAATGTCGCTCTGAGGTAGGTAGCGAGGCGCTGACTAGATACGTGCTTGGTCTGCAGGCCGGATGCGGAGGCCGCTGGCTGACTCATCGGACACAACTGATCGGCTAGAAGACGCACTCCCCCCCACATCAGGCCACCCGTACACCGGTTCCGCCGTGGGGGGGTCATTTTTTTGTGTGTCGCTGCGCGAACGGTAACCGTCCCTGGGTCACTGGCCTGGTACGCGCGCTTCGAGGCAGAACGACATCGACTGGCTCTGAGCCCGGGTTCGTGGGCAGAGCCCGTGAGAGCGGTCCACCGAGTTGACAGTTGCTGCGTGCACTTCTATTTCGGGGGACGCTGAACGGACACAAGGAAGACGCCGACGACGCCGACGATGGGATCGCGTCCTGCATCTTCGCGTCCAACGGCAATGTCGGTGGTAGCAACTACTGTGATTCAACAGAGAACCTACCCAGGAGAACGAACTATGAGCGTGACTGACGCCTTCAAGACTTTCCAGGACGTCGTGAACGCTGATATCACGCACGTCCGCGAGGCGCGAACTCGCCGCGACCTCTTCAAAGGCGCCTTCGGTGCCGAGGACGACGTGGAGGAAGTTATCCCGTCCGGGTCGCTTGCGCGAGGAACACACAAGGATCCGATCCATGACGTGGATGTAATCATCGTCTTCGATCAAGATGACCATCCTGGGTGGGGAACGCCGGGAAGCTCCGCCGCGGACGCTCTCGACTACACCCGCGAGCGTGTCAACACGCTGCTCGGGGCAACGAACGGCACATACGACCAGGTGGTCCGACTGGCCAGGTGGCGCAACCATGCCGTCAAGTGCTTCCTGGATGACCCCGACGATCCCGACGCGTTCACAGTCGACGCCATGCCAGCACTTCGCCGCGATGGGCAACTCCTCATTCCTGAAGCACTCTCAGAAGACTGGGTCACATGCGACCCCGAGTTTCTAATCGCCGAGGTCGCGGATCGACACGCACAGTGGAACAAGTTCGCCGGCACTGTTCGGATGCTCAAGTGGTGGGCTGCCGAGCAGGACACTAAGATCAAGTCTCTCGTCATGGAGGTCCTGGCGCTCGACTTCCTGCCGACGGACGTCAACCAGCCGGCTGCGATCAAACAGTTCTTCGTGAGCGCCTGCTACCACGTCGAGGGCGGGAACGACGTCACCGATCCTGCTGACCTCTGTGGACCGATTCAGCCCGACATCGACGACGACGCGTTCGCCGACGCTCTGCGGTCAGCTCGCGACAACGCCATCAAGGCGTTCCAGGCGCAGGCGAACAATGACACTCCGGCTGGGATCAAGCACTGGGGTGAGGTCTTTGGGGACGACTTCCCGAAGCCTCCTGCCTCCACTAGCAACCCGGCGCCCGCGGTCGTGCCCGCTGCACCCCGTCCGGTGAAGGACACTCCACAGGGATGAGTCGCGCAACGGATCCAGATCGCGGCGCAGGCGCCATGGCGCTCAACCCCGTTCTCTGGACTGAGCGCGAACCTGTGCGACTTGCGCGCGATCGGAATGAGGTCCAGGCGTTCGCGCCATTGCTCGAGTACCAGAGCCCCTCAGCCGACGGCTTGCCGCACGGTGGATGGATTGGCGTCCTCCCCCGCTGGCCTTTCGACCGGCCGCAGCCTGAATCTCTTAATGAGCTGCTCGGGGACAAAGAACTGCGAGTGCTCGTCATCTGCTCCGCAGCACACCCGATGGTTCCGCCGACTATTTACTCCGTCGATCCCAAGCCGTCGATCTGGGAACAGACACAGTCAGCATGGCACGTAGCCCCAGGAGGATCGCTCTGTCTGCTCCAGAGCGATGGCGGCTGGCAGCCCGAGGCCAGTCTCACCGAGCTCCTGGCCAAGGCATCGGGGTGGCGGATCGAATACGCCCTCATGAAGGCTGGAGTCATCAATGAAATGTCGGTCAGTGGGATCGTCTCTGACCCCTCGAACGACCACCTGATTGACCGAGCGATTCAGCGAACAGATCCAACGACGGACCCAACGGAGACGGGAGACGCAGATGTCTCCTCGTAACCCCTTCGCCGTCATGCCCAGAGACGCCGTCACCAAGATCGCAGACTCCGAGCTGTTGGGTGGCTCGCTGGTGCTCCGCCGCGTTCCCGCGGACGATATGTACGTCGTCCAGACCGTGGAAACCGGCAAAGACATCCGTCTTCCCGCGGAAGTCCCACGCGAGTACGCCGCACTTCGTTCAGGCGACCCCCATCATGCAGCTCAATGGATCAGGGTGGCGCCGAACGGCGCCCATCTTCACCATCTCTTTCTGTCCAGGCGGCCCGATAGCGCGATGGGGTTTAGGGATTTCAGGGAGCTGGTGCCGGGCGTTGCCGATCCCGGTACCAACCTTGGCGTGGTCGTTACTCACGACCCCGATCTTCAGCCGGAGCTACTGGAGGCCGGTGCTTCGGAGTTTGCGGGCTGGGCTGTCCGACGCGAAGGTGTGGAACCGCTCGCGATCGCGATCGAGCCAGAAGTTGTTGGCCTGGCACAGTTGGCTGGCAAGTGGCCGATCGAGCAGCTCGCCACCAACAGCGTCATGGTCGTGGGTTGCGGCAGCATCGGAAGCGCCGCAGCAGAGTCGCTCGCAGGCTACGGAGTCGGGCGTGTGGAACTTGTCGACCCGGATCGATTCCTCTGGCACAACATGCTCCGCCACACTCTCGGCGCCGAAAGTGTCGGTCGATTCAAGGTGGCGGCCATGAAAGACCGCCTTGACCAGCACTGGCCGCGGCAGAATGTGGTCGCCCACCAACGCGACGTGGTTGCCGAGGCCCACTACATCCGGCCCATCATCGACCGCGTCGATCTGGTGCTCTGTGCCGCAGACGGTATCGCTCCCAGGCGTGTCGTCAGCCACCTCTCCCGGCGCGCACGGAAGGCGGCGATCTTGGCGTGCGTGCTCGACAATGGCTCGATCGGAGAAGTCATCAGGCTGCGACCCACAGCCCGATTCGGATGTCTCCTCTGTTTACGGCAGCAGCTTGCAGATCAGGGAGCGCTGGACGCTGAGGCCGATCAGGAGTTGGATTACGGCACCGGGCGCGCCCATCAGCCCATGACGGCTGTCCCGCCCGATCTCCGATACGTCGGCACGTTCGCCGCGAAAGTAGCCGTCGCAACACTGCTGGAATCGCTGCACGGTGACCACACCCAACAGGTTCCCGGCGAACACGCCATCATCGGTCTCCGACCAGCAGGTGACCTCGCAGCCCCTTTCGACCTCAGCCAAACCGGCGACGTTCGGTGGTCGTCCATCCCCAGACCTCGCGCATCGTGCCCCACCTGCACGCCAGGATGACAGTGCGGATAGAGGTGCCTGCGGTGACGATCACTGACGACGCACTCAGCGCAATCGCGCGCGAGGCGTTGCGGTCCGTCGATGGACTCGAAACTGGCGGCATTTTGCTCGGGCACGACGCGACTGATCGGATCGATATCCGACACGCCGGTGGACCTGGACCCAACGCCACCCGCGGCGAACGCGCCTTCATGCGAGACCTCAACCATGCCCGGCGTCTCGCGGACTGCGTCTGGTTGGAGGACCGCAGCCAGTGGATAGGCGAATGGCACACCCACCCGACCGGAGTTCTCTCCCCGAGCGAGGTTGATCTCAACTCCTACATGCGCCATCTGCACGACCCCGAACTGGGGTTCAACAAGTTCGTCGCGATCATCGCTGGATTCGATTCATCGGCACGTGTGGTCGTTGCAACTTGGCTCGTGTCAACGGCCAGTTTGATGTCCCCGCTGGTGGCCAGGTAAAAGTCCCCACCCTGTGCGGGATGTTCTAGGTGGGTGGCACCTCCGTTCGGTGTGTCATGCGGTAGGAGTCGCCGTCGGTGATGACGATGGTGGCGTGGTGTAGGAGCCGGTCGAGGATGCTGGCGGCGGTGGTGTGTTCGGGCAGGAATCGTCCCCATTGTTCGAAGGGCCAGTGGCTGGCGATCGCGAGAGATCGGCGTTCGTAGGCGCCGGCGACGAGCCGGAACAGTAGTTGGGTGCCGGTGTCGTCGAGTGGTGCGAATCCGATCTCGTCGAGGATGAGCAGATCTTGGCGTAGCAGGGTGTCGATGGTTCTGCCGACGGTGTTGTCGGCCAGTCCGCGATACAGGGTCTCCACGAGGTCGGCGGCGGTGAAGTACCGCACTTTGTGTCCGGCGTGTACTGCGGCGATCCCCAGCCCGATCAGGGTGTGACTCTTACCCGTCCCGGCTGGGCCGATCAAGGCCAGATTGTGTTGGGCTCGAACCCATTCCAGTGAGGATAGGTATTCGAAGGTATTGGCCGGGATGGAGGATGCGGCCACGTCGAACGATTCCAAGGTTTTGGTGACCGGGAACCCGGCAGCTTTTAGTCGGTTGCGGATGTTGGAGGCATCACGAGCGGCGATCTCGGCTTCGACCAGGGTTCGCAGTACTTCTTCGGGTGTCCATCGCTGGGTTTTCGCGGTGAGCAGGACCTCGGGTGCGGTGCGGCGGATCGAGGCGAGCTTCAATCGGCGTAGCGCTTGGTCGAGGTCGGCCGGTAGTGGCGGCACTGTCTGAGGTGCAACGGGTGTCGATGTTGTGGTGGTCATGACACCTCCTTGTCGCCGGCGCCGAGCTTGTAGGCATCCAGCGAGCGGGTGGGCGCGGTAGGCAGGTGCCCGAGCAGTGCTGTGCCGGCCGGTCGCGGGTTGGGGGTGCCGGCTCCGGCATCGAGGATCGAGCGCACATCGGCGGCCTTGAACCGTCGGAATGCCACCGCCCTGGTCAGGGCGGTGAGCACCTGTTCGTGGCCGTGGGAGGTGACGAGCCCGAGGATGTCGTCGAGTTCACCGCCCAGGCGGGTGTTCCCGATGGCCGCGGCACCGACCAGGAACTGCTCAGCAACCTCACCGAGATCGCAGAACTGCTTCTCTGCTGCGGTTTTGGGTCGTGGTGCACGACTGGGCGGGGTGCGTGGCCCCCCGTAGTGGGCATCGTTGAGGACGACCTCTCCGGGTGCGGCCAACAGATGATCGGCGACCACCTCACCGGAGGCAGGTTCGGCGATCAGGAGCCGTTCACCGTCCTGGATGAGGGTCACGGTGGTGCCGATGAGCCGGTTGGGTACCGAGTAGCGGGCCGAGGCGTACCGGATACAGGAGAGGCGATCGACCTTACGGGTGACCGGCGGTGGACCGACCTGGGCCCGCAGAGACGGCAACGGGCTCAATGTGTCTCGTTCGATCGTGAGTTGGTCAGCAGGCACGCACAGTGTGTCGCTGTGACGGCGGGTGTTGACCTCGACACACCAGTCCCGCGCGGCCCGGTTCGCTGCGTGCACATCCAGCTGCACGTCGTCACGACCAGCAGCGATCTTGGCTTCGGTCCACAACGGCTGCGCCAGATCCGACTGCGCGTACCCGCAGAGGTTCTCCACGATCCCTTTCGATTCCGGATCGGCGCCGTGACAGAAGTCCGGGGAAAACCCGTAGTGGGTGGCAAACCGCACATACGTGGGGGTGGGTACGACGACGTTGGCGACGACTCCACCTTTGAGGCAACCCATCCGATCAGCGAGTACCTTGTTGGGCACTCCACCGATCTCTTCTAACGCTTCGGCGATGAATCCGAGTGTGGTGATGGATGTTTCGTTGGTGGCGAACCGAACGAACCGCCACCGCGAGAACGCCAACACCGTGCAGAACATGTGCAGCCCGCCGATTACGGCCCAATCGATGACCAGGTAGTCACCCGGAGCCCACACCGCCGGGCGGCGGCCACGATGATGATCACGGCGCCACTGTGTTTTCTCCTGGGCGACGAGACGACGGAAGTTGCGGGCCGAGCCCTCATAGCCCGCGGCACGTGCTACCGGCAGCAGTCGCTTGGCGGTGATCCGGCCGTGTGACCGCTCGACTCGCTCAGCGACCAACTCGGCGACCGCATCGTAGTTGCGGGCCCGTTCCTTGCGGTCGGGTGGTTGATCGTCGGCCTCGAACCGGTCGACCACACGCTTGACGGTCTTGTGGGTGGTGCCGCACACCTCGGCTGCGGCGCGATAGCTTCCGAGTTCTCGGTAAGCAGAAATGATGTCCATACGGTCCTTCGCAGACTTCAATGGAACTCCCAGGCGGTGATGGTGATCGGTTGGCACCTTCACCGTCATCGCCTGGGCCCTCAGTTCCGGGTCGACACGACGAACACAGGGTGGGGACTTTTATCTGGCCACCAGCGGGGACCTCGACCTGGCCACCAATGGGGACTTTCTCATGGCCATGGACAGCTCGTCGATCGGACCCGCGTTTTGGCAGTGGTACCCGAGACGCTTCTTCCTACGGAGCATGCTCGAAACAACCCCGACGCCAGTAATGCGGTGAGACATGCCGCCTTCGAAGCCGAGAACCTTAAGGAAGAGCCATGACATCCAATCCCACCTCCCCTGACCCAGCAGACCCTGTCTTCATCTCGTACCGTCAGAAGGACGGTACTGGTGTTGCTGGGGAGATCGCCTGGCTTCTCCGAGCAGCCGGAATACCTGTGTGGCGAGATCGAGACGATCTTCCCCCAGGCGACACCGAGGCTCGACTGAAGCAAGCAATAGCGGCCGGCATCTCTGGCGGCGTTCTCGTGACCACACCGGATGTGGTGAACAGCAGAGTCGTGAAGATACTGGAAGCACCTCAACTCCTTGCGCTACACCGCAACCACGAAGTGTTTGTTCTCGGCATCATCAACTCGGTGAGGACAGACGGCGGCGGAACAGATTACGACGCTCCCGACCGGCTCCTAGAGATTCGCCCCGGCACCTTGAGCGGTGTAGATCAGAAATCCGCCGAGCGCGATGGTCTGCTGGCAATGATTCGCGGTTTGGTCTGGCACCGAATTGCGTCTCTTCGCAATCGAATCGACACAAACGACAAGACGTTCCGCCTGAGCCTCCAGACCAGGAACACGCCGCAGGTCTACGACCGAACCGGTGACGAACTGGACATCCGCCTCAGGCCCTCCAATCACGAACGGCTTCCGAGCGTCGACGGGCTCCGAGACCTCAAGGACACAATCGGTCTCCTCCCCGATGCCGTGACCCGTTCTGGAGCGCACCGCCTACGTGTCGCCGGCGGGGCTCACCTCTCCGTGGCCTTCGCAGTCGGGGCAGGGTTGCCTTCGTCTCGAATCGGACTGATGGACGTAATAGACCAAAGGGGCGTCACCTGGGCGAGCGACGGCGAAGCTCGGTTCCTCACGCAAGCGCGAGTGCAAATCGCAGACCAAGGAAACCGTCTATCTGCAATAACGGCAAGCCGCCCCTCTGTGGCCATCTATGTTGACCTCCTGCCCGATCGCAGCGACACCGCCTTCACCCGCTACATCGAAGACAATGAACCGTCTCTCGCGGCCTGGCGCCATCTCACAAGTGCGAGCGGCACGCTCCTCGACCCCTCTGATGCAGGCCAAATTGCCGCCGACGTCGCCGCGCACCTCCGTGCCCTGTCGAACGACAACTCCAACGCCGAGGTGCAGCTCCTACTGCGGTGCCCGTTCCCACTGGCGCTTCTCATTGGGCGCCTGACCAACACCCTGCGCGTGGTAGTCCATGAATGGGACGACTCCGATCCCATCGACGGTGGAGACTATCGCGCACGATACGTGCCCACCCTGCGGGTACGAGCGTCCGCAAGCGCTGGGGCGATCGAAGAGGTGCTTCTTCCCTCAGATAGGTCTTGACATGTTGGCGCAGTGGGCTTATCAGCCAGACTTCGAGTCTCATGTCGTGCGTCGGCTGGCAGCGCAGTTGATACGTTGTGGGCCCGCGTTTGCGGCCTACCTGCTCACATGCGGTTGAATCGCCCCGGGTTTGCTGGGGGCTCGTTTACTTGGTTCCAGCGACTGCCGGGACCGGGTTCTCACGGTAGCTGGTGACTGTGTGGGTCGACCAGTAGGTGGTCTCGTACTCGACGGGTGGGACGTGCCCGATCTCGCCGTGCAGGCGGCGGTGGTTGAACCAGTCGATGTACTCGGCGACGGCGATCTCGACCTCGCCGACACCGCCCCAGCCACCGCGAGGGCGCATGACTGGGTTACGGATACACTCGGCCTTGAACAACGAGTTGAACGCCTCGGCCATCGCATTGTCGTACGAATCACCCTTGGAGCCAACAGAAGTCACTGCGTCTGCTTCGGCGAGACGTTCGGTGTAGCGGATGGCTCGATACTGCACTCCGCGGTCGGAGTGGTGAATCAGCCCGGCCACGCCCTGGCCGGCACGCGACCGCGCCCACAACCCCATATCCAAGGCGTCGAGCGCGAGGTCGGTGTGCATGGTGGTCGAGACCTGCCAGCCCACGACCATCCTTGAGAAGACGTCGAGGATGAACGCGGCATACACCCACCCCGAGTGTGTGCGGATGTAGGTCAGGTCCGCCACCCACAGCGCGTTGGGCGCCGCCGCGGTGAACTGCCGTTCGACACGATCGGCCGGCTGCGGAGTTTCGGCCCCCTCGCTGTGCGTGGTCTTCCGCGTCTTGGATCTCGTTATCCCCTGCAGCCCATCAGCTTTCATCAACCGCTCGACGGTGCACCGGGCCACGCCGATACCCTTTCTGCGTAGTTCGGCGTGGACTTTGCGGGCACCGTAGACGCCGAGATTGTCGGCATGCACGGTGCGGATCTCACCGAGGATCTCGCGGTCACGGACCACCCGTGGCGCCTCGACTCGTCGAGAGCTCAGATGGGCTCGGACTGTGGACGGAGCGATCTGGGCGGCCGTGTCGCGCAGGGCCGCGCAGATCGGATCGACTCCGTGTTCGTCGCGGAAAGCGGCGACGAACTCCACGATCAACGCTGTGGGCGGTCGATCTCCGCCGCAAAGAAAGCTGATGCCTGCTTCAAGATGGTGTTCGCCCGCCGCAACTCCCGGTTCTCCCGTTCCAGCTGCGCGATCCGCTCAGCCTCGCTGGTCGTGGTCCCCGGGCGGTCCCCGCCATCGATCTCGGCCTGCTTGACCCAGGTGCGAAGCGCCTCCGGGTGCACACCGAGTTGATCGGCGATCCGTTTGAGCGCCCCTGGTCGCGTGGCTGGGTCCTTGCGGGCCTCCACCGCCATCCGCGTCGCCCGCTCCTTCAGCTCAACGCTGTACTTCCGTGGTGCTGCCATGCTCTCCATCCTTCACAGATTCGAGAGCCTCCGACAAACCCGGGGCGTTTCAGGTCTTTCCACCGCTCGTTTGCTGATTGCCGGGTCATGCCGGCGGCCGCGCCGATGTCGGCCCACGAGCGACCCAGCCGGCGGGCCTTGGCCACCGCAGCGTCGAGTCGCGCGTCGGCGTCCCTGCGGGCCTGCGCTGCGGCCTGGATCTCGTCGGCGACGTCGATCGGGTCGAGATGTTCGCGCTGCCACACCGCTCGTGCGGCCTTCGCGACCTCATGCCGCACGTTGACGTCGAGGTCGGTGTCGGGGGCGAACATGCGATGGCTGGTGAGGTCCTCAAGGGACGCTGAGGGCACCCGCGTCCACTGGACGGAATCAGTCCAGGTCGACACATCGGAACTGTCTCGCGGGGCGCAATCGCATCGCAACAGCCAACCGACGATCTCGGCCGACGGTCGCAGACGATCATCGCCCGAGTGGTGGCCCCGCTCTACGATCTCGTAGTCGACGCCGTCGACCATGGTCGACCCGTGACTCTCGGTCCCGTCCTCAAATACCGCCACCAATGCAGCCTCGTGGAGGTGCGTGTCGCTCTCGTGCATCCACCCCATGCGGATAGGGTAGACCCATGCCGTCAAGATAACCAGACATGAGTCGACATCCCCGTCAGGACTACCTGACATAACGTAGGATGTACCTTATGTCAGGTAACCCTGACGTCGAGTAACACAGATGTCTGGTTATCCTGACATGACGGGTCTACCCTATCTGCATGGGTTGAATGCACGAGAGCAACACACACTTCCACGAGGCGGCGTTGGTGGCTGTGTTCGAGGACGGGGCCGAGAGGTGTTGGGTGTGCGCTGAGCGGGTCAGCCGAGGTCCCCGCCGGCGACCGGCAGGACCGTCCCGGTCAGGTATGACGCCTCCGGTGAGGCGAGGAAGCAGATTGGGGCTGCCTGCTCGTCGAGGGTGCCGTAGCGGTGCAGCAGCGACGATGAGATCGTCTGGTCGATGTGCGCCTGGAACCAGGCTTGCTCGGTGCGGTCTCTCGGTTCGGGTGTCCCGCGGGAGATGCGGCGCGGAGGTGCCTGTGTCCCGCCCGGGGCTGTGGCGACCACTCGGATTCCGGCGTCAGCGTATTCCATGGCCAGGGAAGCGGTGATGGCGTTGATGCCGCCCTTGGCCGCCGAATACGGGATTCGGTGGATGCCACGTGTGGCGGCGGAGGACACGTTAACGATCACGCCGTCGCCCCGCGCCACCATCGGTGGAAGTACTGCCCGGCAGGCGTACAGCGTGGTGAACAGCGACCGGTCGATCTCGGCTCGGATTTCGGTGTCGGTGAACTCGGTGAAGGGTTTGAAGTTGATGGCGCCGCCGACGTTGTTGATCAGCACGTCGACTTGACCGAAGGTCGATAGCGCTTGCTGAACAAGGGTATCGGCACCTTCCCAGTGTTCGAGATCCGCAGTGACAGCGAATGCAGCTGGACCCGATATGGATAGTTCATCGGCCAGTTCTTTGACGATTTCTGACCGGTCGGCGACGACAATTTTGCCGCCTTCGGCGCTGATACGGCGGGCGACCCGCTCCCCAATGCCTTGTGCTGCGCCGGTGACGACGACGACTTTGCCGGCGAATCTGCCGGGAGTCACGTATTGCGGGGTCTGAGCCACCACGTTGTCGGCCATAGCCCGCCGCATTGTCTGTTTGGATCGTTCGGCGTGGGCGACGATCAGTGCTCGCGCGTCGTCGCGATTGTCGGCTTCGAACGCCGTGACGATGTCCATGTGGTCTTGAGCGCACAGTGGGTGGCACCATGTCGCGTTGCGTAGGACTTCACTCATCCGGCCCTTGACGCCCAGCGCTGTGTACGCCTGCAGGAGGTGCTGATTGCCGGTCAGGGTGAACAGGTAGTCGTGGAACGCGGCGTTGGTCTCGGTGTACTCGGCGGCGTCCACGAAGTGGTCGCCTTGCACGTGTGGCAATGTCGATTCGGCGAGCAGCCGGTATCCGGCTAGTTGCCTGCTGTTCAGTCGGCCCATGGTGACCTCGAGGGCGCCGAGCTCGAGGGCTCTGCGTGCTTCGAAGATGGCGTCGGATTCGTGGAGCGCAGGATGATCTTCACCGATCTCATATCCCCCTGCACCGACAGTCACTGGTGCGGGGTCGGTAGCCGGTGTCAGTGGGGTAGACGTGGCATTCGGGGCGATTGAAGCCGCCGGCGGGGGTGTCTGGTCGCCAAGAAACACCGGCTGCCCGGCGATAGCGCGGATATCGGCGTCGGCGTGGTAGATCGGGTCCGTATCTGCGGCTATGGAGATCGTGCTGACGGCAACACCATCTTGGATCGGGGGTGCAACCAGTTGGCCGGCGATACGCCGAACCACGTCTCCGTGGTCGGTAATGATCGATTGGCCGGACCAGGCCTTGATCGTCGCGCCCGGCAGTATCTGCTGGCCGGCGACGGCCCGTGCGTCGGGCGAGATGAGTAGCTGCTCGATTACTTCTGGTTCGGAACCGGCCGGCGTCGCGGAGTCGGCGTCGGGCGACCCGAGCGGCACAGCGAGGGCGAACTTCTCGTAGTAGAACCCCGTTGGGTCGATGCCAGCGTCTTTGACGTGCGCGCGGACCGCCTCGACCATCGGCGGCGGGCCACAGAGATACATAGCGACGTCGCCGCCGTGCAGGTGATCTGGTGTCATCAGGCTCATCACGTAGCCCTTGTTGTCCGCTGTGGACGCCGGATCGGAGACGCAGTGATCCCACGTGAAGGAGTCGAGCGCGTCCGCTAGGTCGAGGAGTTCTGCCGTCTCGACCAGGTCGTCGTCGGTACTGACGCCGTAGATGAGGTGTACTTTGCGGTTGCTGCCGTCCCGGCGCAGCGTGCGCAGCATCGACAGGATGGGGGCCAGGCCGGTTCCGCCGGCCAGCATCAGGACTGGGCGGTCGGCCTCGCGGAGGAAGAACGAGCCGTGCGGTCCGGTGAATGTCAGGGCGTCACCGACTGCCGCCCGCTCGGTGAGGTAATCCGACATGGCGCCGCCAGCGTTGAGCTTCACCAGGAAAGTCAGACGTTCTTCGTGCGGGCCGTTGCTGAACGAGTACGAGCGTTTGACGTCGGTGCCCGGTATTGAGATGTTCACGTACTGCCCCGGCAGGAACACCAGATCGGACCGGTTGGCAATCTCGATGCCGAACCGGACGGTCGTGGGCGAGATTCGTTCCAGTTCCGTCAGTGTTCCCGAGAATGTCGCGGCCTCGGTTTTCGCGATCGCTGAGGTGGCGGCGATCTGTAACACCAGATCGGAGCGCGGCTTCATACTGCAGGGCAGGCTGTATCCGGCTGCGGCCTCGTCGTCGGACAGCGCATCGGACAGGTACGTGCCGCCGTCGAAATCACCGGATTCACAGAGCGCCTTGCACGTGCCGCACGCGCCGTCGCGGCAGTCGAGCGGGATGTTGATCCGCTGCCGGTAGGCCGCGTCGGCGACCGTTTGATCGGTGCGGCAGTTGATGAAACGGGTGACGCCGTCTTCGAACGAGAGGGCGACCTGGTGACCGCCCGTGTCGGCGGGTGCCTCCTGGGTGGTTGTCATCGAAGAGCCCTTCAGAAGTGGTAGATGTCCACCACGTGGTGGATGTAGTCGTTCTTCAGCACGATCGTCTTGCGCCGGATGAGGGGCTGCTCCCCGGAGAAATCGATCGTGTAGAAAGACGTCCCGTAGTAGGGATCGACCGTCTTGTAACGGAAATACATGGTGTGCCAATTGAATCGGACGTCGACCAGATCGCCGCGACGTTCGATCACCTCGACGTTGCTGATGTTGTGACTGGTGCGCGGCTCGGGAAGCGATGTCGCCGAGGAACGCTCCGTTCGGATCCGGAAGACACGATCTTCCAGACCACCCTTGTTGCCGTAGTAGATCAGGGAGATGTCGCGCTGCGGATTCTCCACCAGCAGGTCAGCGTCGTCCCAGGAGGGCATCCAGTAGACAACGTCGTCGGCGTAGCACTCAAGCCACTTCTCGAACTCACGATCGTCGAGATACCGGGCCTCGCGGTACAGGAACTGTTCGATCGCATTCTGAGTGATCAGTGTGGTGGAGGTTTCGGTGGTGGTCATGATTATGCCTCCTTCGTGGCGGCGGGGTTGCGGGCCGCGACACCGCCCGATTCCGCAAGGCGTTCGTTGTCGAGGGCGGTTTGCATGGCCGACAACCAGTAGCCGTGTTGCACCGGGTACAGACCCTCGTCCTCGTTCTTCAGACCGGACGAGATCACGCCCTCCATCCCCAGAGACTCCGCAACCGGGTCCGGTCCGTTCTTCCAGTGCTCGGCGCCGCGACTCATGTCGTTCCAGGGCGAGGCCTGGGCGCGGAAGGTGAGCTGGCAGGAGCGGAACTCCTCGAGGTCGTCGGGGGTGGCCATCCCGGAGGCGTTGAAAAAGTCCTCGTACTGCCGGATCCGATGCGACCGGGCCGCATCGCTTTCGCCCTTGGGAGCGATGCAGTAGATCGTGACCTCGGTCTTGTCCGGTGCAATGGGCCGGAAATGCCGGATCTGCGTCGAGAATTGGTCCATCAGGTACACGTTCGGGTACAGGCAAAGGTTTCTGGAACCCTTGACCATGAACTCGCCCTTGGCGTCTCCGTGCACTTTCTTGAGTTCGTCCATCGAGTCCCACAACGGTCGGTCCTGAGGATTGCCGGCCCAGGTCCACAGACACAGGTGCCCATTCGGGTACGACCAATAGCCGCCGCCCGACTTGCCCCAGCTACCGGCGTCGAGTGCCTTGGTGTCGTTCTTGGATTCGCCGGTGCTGCGCCGAGAAGTCGTCGCAGCGTAGTTCCAGTGCACCGCACTGACGTGATATCCGTCGGCGCCGTTCTCCGCCTGCACTTTCCAGTTGCCGTCGAAGGTGTACGTGGACGATCCGCGCAGCACCTCCAGTCCTTCGGGGGACTGGTCGACGAGCATGTCGATGACCTTGGTGGTGTCGCCGAGGTGCTCGTCGAGCGTCAGCACATCGGGATTGAGGCTGCCGAAGAGAAAGCCGCGGTAGCTGTCGAAACGGGCGACCTTGGTCAGGTTGTGTGAACCGTCCACGTCAAAGGTGTCGGGGTAACCGGCGCCGTCGGGGTCCTTCACCTTGAGCAGGGTTCCGTCGTTACGAAACGTCCATCCGTGGAACGGGCAGGTCAGAGTCATTCGGTTGTCGGTCTTGCGCCGGCACAGCATCGCGCCGCGGTGTGCGCAGGCATTGATGAGGCAATGGATCTCGCCGTCCTTGGCGCGGGTGATGACCACGGGTTGCCGACCGATGTAGGTCGTGAAGTAGTCGCCTGGGTTGGGCAGCTGACTCTCGTGGGCAAGGTAGATCCAGTTGCCCTCGAATATGTGCTTCATCTCCAGTTCGAAGACGTCCTCATCGGTGAAGATCCGGCGGTTGGCACGGAAGATCCCGGCATCGTGATCATCGATCACGGCGTTGGACAGAACAGATTCGACGTGGCCGAGGTTGTCGGTGGTCGGTGCGCTCATAAATTCCTCCAGTAAGCACGCTTGGGTTCACAATCACATCAAACGATCGGGGGCACACCAGGCATCTGGCTACCTTGTTATTCTTGGCACGCGTTGGAGCGTTTTCGAAGTGGGGTGTTACGACGGGTCAGACGAGTTCCACGGCGACTGGAGAGTTTGTTTCTCGCCAGTTCTCCAGCCACACCATCGGCAACCTCACTGGCCCGTGTACCGAGGCTTTTGCCTCGCCCATTGACCGTACGGGGCCTGACCCTGAGGGCTGCGCCGCCAACTTGTGTGCGACGCAGCCCCTTCACTCAGGGTGGTAATCAGCCGAACTGGTAAATAGATTTCAGCTGTTGATAGGCGGCGAGTCCTTCTGGCCCAAATTCCCGACCAATGCCACTGGCTTTGACGCCGCCAAATGGTGCGGCCGGGTCGGGGATATAACCGTTGATTCCTACTGTGCCGGATTCTACCGCGCCGGCAACGGCCATGGCGCGACTGGGATCGCTGGACCACACGGTGCCACCGAGTCCGTAGTCCGAGTCGTTGGCAATTCGAATCGCGTCGTCGTCGTTGTCGTAGGCGATCACGCTTAAGACTGGCCCGAAGATTTCTTCGCGGGCGACGACGGCGTTGTTGTCGAGGTCGGCGAATAGTGTGGGCTTGACGAACCATCCACGATCAATGCCCTCAGGTGTGCCGCTGCCGCCCACGACGACTCGGGCACCATCGTGGATGCCGCGTTCGATGTAGCCCGACACGCGTTCGCGTTGGGTGGCGCTGGCCATGGGCCCGATTAGGGTGTCGGCGTCTAGACTGTCTCCCACCGGGGCGGATGTGATGATGTTCGCGAACGTGTCGACGACTTCGTCGTAGCGCGTCCGGGGTGCCAGGACTCGCGTGCCCAAGAAACAGACTTGGCCGTTGTTTGCCAATGTCGCAGCGAACATGGATTGGCCGACCTTCTGGAGATCAAGGTCGGCGTCGTCGAGCACGATTGCGGCTGACTTTCCGCCGAGTTCGAGTGAGACCGGCCGAAGTAGCGTCGCACACGCCTGGGCGACGGCACGCCCGCCGCCCGTACTGCCGGTGAATGCGACTTTGTCAACGTCTTTGTGCGACACAAGGTACGCACCGAGATCACGTCCGCCGGGGACGATGCTGAGAACTCCGTCAGGGACGCCGGCGGCTTGCGCAGCCTCTGCGAGGAGGAACGCGTCGACAACGGTCTCGGGGGAGGGCTTGATGACTATCGTGCATCCCGCAGCCAGGGCTGGCGCGAGTTTGGTCGCCGTCAGCGTCTGGGGCACGTTCCAGGGCACGATTGCCGCTACCACCCCGACGGGACGGCGCTGCACTGTGGCCGTAGTGACGAAGACGCCATCACGGACCTCTTCGGCTGGCTGTTTTCTGATGAGGTCTGCGTAGTACCTCATCAGTACTGGTGGGAAGGCTTCGAGCTGGCGAGCAATCGAGATGGGCATCCCGTTTTGCTGCGAGACGGCGGTGAAAATCTCCTCGGAGCGGCTCGTGTACTCGTCGGCGAATCGGTCGAGGATTTCGGCTCGCCGGCTCGGATCCCAATTCGACCAGCCACGCGGGTCGTCAAACGCCCGGCGCGCGGTCGCGACGGCGGCATCGACATCAGCGGGCGCTGCTTCGGGGACAGAGCCGATGATCTGCTCTGTTGTGGCTGACCGCACGGTAATACGCTCGGAGCTGGACGGGGTTGTCCACTGGCTCCCAATGAACAATGATGAGTGGTCGATAGTCATGTTTCTCCTTATGTTTCGACAGGCTCAAAGGTCAGCGTGGGATGCTGGGGTGGCGGACGTCGCATGTTGAGCGGTTGGCGTCGGATGTATGGGACAGCGGCTCACTTGGGCCGCTTCTCTTTTTGTTTGTGGTCGTGCAACGCCGAGCTCGGCCTTGCGGCGCTGATGGATCTCATGGAGCGACTCCTCCGGATCTGGCGCGACCTTTTCAGCAAAGGTGAGGCCGAGCCGAAATCCTCGTCGAACGATCCACCGCACTAGCGGATGCGGGCGCGCAATACCATGAGTGCGAAGAACCCAGTCGGGATATAGCGACGTCACCATGACCTTTGCTACCGGGTGCAGCGCTCTAGGGAAGTGGCGTTCAGCGAATGGGCGCAGGACCACGTCGGCGACCTGGTCACCCCAAGGGTTCGTGGGCCATTGAGCCGCTTCATAACGGTCCATGTACTCGTTCATTCCCGCGAAATCGTTGGGGAAGTCGCACAGTGGTGAACCATCGTCACCGTTGACAAACAATTTCGCCATGCGTGACCAGAACTCCCACGTCGCGGTCTGCAGCTTCTCGTCAAACCCTTTCATGCCCAGACTGATTTTGAGTCTGTGCATCATCGCTCCCTCGTAGCACAGGGTGTAGATGTAGTCCTCGTTGAACGAGAAGTGGCCCGGATACTGCTTTGCGTAGTGGTGGTGCAGATTGTTGAGCGACTCCACCGAACGCCTCGTGCTGGGGTGGCTCGGGCCGTTCGCCCACCAGGTGAGCATGTGACGCGACGTATCGTCCATTCGTTTGTTGGGACGCTCATGAATCTTGCCGTGTCCCTCGCGCAAAACTGCTCGTGCACCGCGTGTGGTCACCAGAAAGCGAGGGAATGTGATGGCGTACACATAGTCCATCAAGAAGTCGGACACGTAATAAGAGCTGCTCAGGTCCCATATTCTCTCGTAATCACGATGTGGATCAAGGGTGTCCAATTCGCGACTGATCCACTTGCGAGGCTTCGTACGATGGTGCATGGGGGATTTCCTTTGTTGGTGGGCCAACGACAGCTTTCGTTCACCGAGTCGCGTGCTGCGATCCGCTCGTGACCCACAACAGACACACACAGCCTGCGACATGGGCGCTAGATGGACGAGGCGCGATCAGCCCCATTGCGGCTAAAATGAGACGCATGCATACAATTCCAATACGTTTCATAACTTGTTTTTGTTCCTGGTAGATAAGGCGATGGTTCGCAATTGTGCCCTATGTCACCTTTCTACTACGTGTACGTACTAGTGTCAACCGAAGTGGCTTCAACGTGGGGCCTGGCGCTTGTAGCTCGGCGAATTGACGCTAATGAACTTGCCGAGCTCACGAGTCGACGCGCCCCGGTGCTACGCGTGCGGTCGATCTGTCTACAGTTGTGCAGGATGTAATCAACCGCGAGGTGGGGGTAGATCGTGACAGGCTCAGGCCCACTCGCCCTGGGTTTTCGTGATGCTCCAGGCCATTTGTTGCGACGGGCTCAGCAGGTCCACACCGCGTTGTGGAGTAGAGAGGTCGACGACGATCTGACCGGACCGCAGTACACCACCCTGCTCGTAGTGGCTGGGTGGCCGGACGTGGACCAAAGTCTGGCGGGCACTTTGGCCTCCCTAGATAAGTCCACTGTTGGCGGGGTTGTGGCGCGTCTGGAAAAGAAGGGATGGATTCTCCGGATCCGTCATCCGGAGGACGGACGGCGTCGTCTGCTGGTGTTGACCGCGGAAGCGCGGACGCGCCTAGAGCACGTGACGGCGGCGGCAGCGCGCGTTCAGGACTTGCTTCTTGAGCCGCTCAGACCTGACGAACGCGACCTTTTGGTTTCACTGTTGCAGCGGGTCGCTTTTCCCGAGCCGGCTGAGGTCAGCAAAGGCGCACCTCTTCAAGAGATCACGGGTCTCGAGATCCACTCCACCCCCGGGTATCTCATTCGACGCGCGCAGCAAATGCACTACGCGATTTGGAACAAGCATTTCGGCGGCGAGTTGACCAGCCCGCAGTACGCGGTGCTCGCCGTCGTGGCCGCTCAACCTTCCGATCAGTCGCAGATTGGTAACCGCGCGTCACTGGATTCATCGAACGTGACCGACATTGTCGCGCGTCTGGTGACGCGCGGTTGGCTACGACGCACCAGTGACCCGCGTGATAAGCGTAAGGCGATAGTCGAACTCACATCGCCGGCTGTGACGGCGATGCGTCATCTGACCCAGTCAGTGGAGCTAGTGCAGTCAGATCTACTGAAGCACTTGACCGCGCACCAAAGAGTCGAGTTCATCGACTTCATGGTCCGAGTGTCTCGGATTCCCAGCGACACGGTCAACAGTCTCGCGGCCCCGTAGTCACCGGGTGCGGTCGAGATCTCGTCGTTCTGCGTCATCCGTCAACGGTTCCGGCCACGTAACGAAGCGTCCTAAGCAGAAGATGCGGGCCCGCCAGACTCCTGCGTGATCGGGGAAACCACCTTGCCGAGGTTGTCGACATCTAACTCCAACGTGCCAATCTTGCTGAGCTCAACACTGACGTTGTCGATACCGCGCATATGCGGTGTTCCCGACGAAGAACTCACAGTGATGATGTCTGCGGGATGCAGCGTCATGACCGACGATGTGTATGAGACCAATTGTGGAATGCCCCAAACGAAATCGGGGAGATCAGCGTCCTGGTGATGTGTCCCGGTGGCGTGGGTCGGCAGCCGCACCGCCGGCAGGTCACCGACCTCGTCGGGGGTCACCAGGACGGGACCGACGGAAGCAAGATTGGCAAAGAACTCACAATAACCGGCCACGTAGCTCAACGCAGCGTCAATAGATACGTTGGTGGCGGTCCGGCCGATGATCACTGCCAGCCTGCCTCCGTCGTCGAAGCGTCGATCGCCGTGGGTAAGCCGGACGGTAGTGCCGCTGCCGGTCTGGGTGGCAGGCACTTGAGGGGAGACGGTGAGCTCGTCGATGTAATTGCCGAGCATCCTCCCAGTGTGGCGATCGCGGGCCCTTACCCTTGCCGTAATGATCCTGAAAGGATCGGGCACGACGGGCTCGATGGTCACTGTGCGGCGAGCGAAGCCGGGCAGACCCAACAGGTCGTCATCGCTGAGCCGCAGGTCGCCGCCGCGGTCGGCGAGAAGCCTTCGCAGCGGGCTCCATCGGGGGCCAGGCTTGCTGGCGGCTATCACCCCGACGTCCATCACTACGTCGTCCACAAGTGCACCGATCGAGTGGTAGTTGTCGATTGAAAAGCTGACGTATTTCATCGGTTTTCCTGTGTCCTCTTGCGGCCCCGCGCGGGGCGGTACCGCAGATCAAGCAGCAGCAACAGAGCCGTTCGGGTCCAACACGAACTTCGTTGCTTTTCCGGAATCGAACTCGCGATAGCCGCGAGGGGCGTCTTCGAGTGCGATCATCTGCGCATTGACCGCCTCGGCAATTTTGATCCGGTCGTGCAAGATTGCCATCATCAGCGGCCGGTGATACTTCATGACGGGGCACTGACCCGTTGCCAACGATAACGATTTCGCCCACCCGGTCCCCAGGCTCAACGACAGGGAGCCGCTTTGGGCGGCCTCATCGACGCCGCCGGGATCTCCAGTGACGTATAAGCCCGGAATGCCGATGGACCCACCAGCAGCGGTGACGTTCATAAGCGAATTAAGCACTGTCGCAGGAGCTTCGGTCGCAGTCCGGTGACCGTGCCCTCGTGCTTCAAACCCAACTGCGTCCACTCCACAGTCGACCTCCGGCACACCAAGGATCTGCTCAATCTGCTCTTGCGGATGCCCCAAAGAGACGTCCACCGTTTCACAACCAAAGCTGCGGGCCTGCGCGAGTCGTTCGGTGTTGAGATCGCCAACGATGACGACCGCGGCGCCGAGCAGATGCGCACTTGCTGCCGCAGCAAGGCCAACCGGGCCTGCGCCTGCAATGTACACCGACGCGCCAACACCCACGCCCGCAGTCACACAGCCGTGGAATCCGGTAGGCAGTATGTCGGACAACATTGTCAGGTCGAGAATTTTTTCTATGGCCTGTTGCGGGTCAGGGAAGGGGAGCAAGTTCCAGTCGGCGTAGGGCACCATGACGTACTTCGCCTGTCCTCCTACCCAACCGCCCATGTCGACGTATCCGTATGCGGCGCCGGGCCGATCGGGATTGACGTTAAGGCAGATACCTGTCCTGCCGACTTTGCAGTTCCGGCATCGGCCGCACGCAATGTTGAATGGTACAGAGCACACATCGCCGACCTTGATGAACTCTACGTCACGCCCGGTGTCGATCACCTCGCCAGTGATCTCGTGGCCCAGTACCAGACCGACGGGCGCAGTGGTCCGGCCGCGGACCATGTGCTGGTCGCTACCGCAGATGTTCGACGAGATCACCTTCAAGATCACCCCGTGTGGGCACTGTCGACCGACGCTGGCCGGGTTCACGCCAGGGCCGTCCTGGAGGGTCAATGATGGGTCGGGCAGGTCAACGACCTGCACGCTACCGTTACCTGCGTAAACGACTCCGCTGTTCTCGGACATGTGCGCTCTCTCAAATTGCGTGGATAGGTGGGGGTGCTTACAAGTGAACTTGCGTGGAGGGCGCCCTCGCTTATTCGCTTATTCGCTTGTTGCCAGGGTTGGCGATGGGTGGGTCGCCATGTGCGGGCACATTCCAACGGTCGTCGCCGACGCAGTCTGTTTTTTGGGCCGGCGATGAACAGCGACGTCCACCACGCTGCGTTTGGTCGTTCCTTCATCCGCGAGGCGACGGCGGCGCTCCTGGATATCTTCGCGCGGATCAGCGAGGACCTTGGTGCTCAGTACGATCATCGTCCTCATCACTGTGCGTGCGAACCAGGCTGCGATGGGTGACGGGCGGGGGACGTCATGGGCGCGCAGTAGCCCGTCAGGCATGAACGCGGTCACTACAGCCCTTCCCAACGGCCGCAGCGGCCGTGGAAACCATGTGGAAGCGAATCGTTCAATGCCTCCCGCTGTAGAAATGTGACTGGGCTGGTGCACGGGCCAGGGTCGATCGATGTAGTCGCTGACCAATTGCTCCATGGCTTCGTAGCTTTCCGGGAATGGGGCGATGTCGGTCACAGAGCGCCCATCCGGGAGTGTGAAGTTGTCGGCCACGCCTGCCCATAGTCGGTGCATCGCGTGCCGCTGCTTCGCGTCGAAACCGCTGAGCCCCAACCGTTTCTGGGCCGTATTCACCAAGGTTGCGTTGAGACAGAGAATATAGATGTAGTCTTCGACGTCATCAAAACCCGACGGATACTCCGCAGCATAATGCGCATGATATTTGTTCACCATCTCGATTGAGCGGTGGGTGGCCATCGCCTGCGCTCCGTGCTCGAGCCAGGTGAGCATGTGGTCGACTGAATCGTCCCTGCGCTTGGTCGCCTGCGTGACGTACTTGCCGTTCTGATTGCGGATGACGGCGTCGTTGACGGCCGGCTTGATGCCAGCGGCGGGGGTGCCGACCGTGTAAAACCAGTCCAACTGCATGTCGTTGAGGTGGTAAAGAGTGCTCAGCCGGACTATCTCAACATAGTCGGTGTCAGGGTCGAGGTGCTGTAGTCGGCGGGCTATCCATTTTCTCCCGGGAGTATGTCCCGGCGCAGCTTCAACCGCTGCAGCGTAGTCGGAGGACATCATAGGGCCTTTCGTTTGGGAGCAAGGGGGTTACGTAGCGATACCTCGTCTAGTTCGCGGCGCTAGCTCGATCGCGTACGGGCGTCACCTCGGCAGGCGGTTTTGGACCGCGATTGGCGCCCTTGGTGGGGCACACAACGGCGCCATCGGCGGTGACCGCAACGGTGAGTCGGCCGACACGGTCGATCTCCACGGTGATCGTGTCACCGTCGTGAACCTGACCGATACCGGCAGGAGTGCCGGTCGTCACGATGTCCCCGGGATGCAGGGTCATGACCGACGAGATGTACCCGATGAGAGCTGGGACGTTCCAGATGAGATCGGAGATGTCCGCGTCCTGCCGCATTACATCGTTGACTTGGGTGCGTAATCGCAATGTCGACACAGCACCAACCTCGTCCTTCGTCACAAGGTAGGGACCCACAGGGGTAAAGGTGTCGAACGATTTGCGCGTGGATCGGTCTTCTCCACCCCGCATCGTCATGTCGAGGAGGCAGGTGTACCCGGCTATAAATGATTCGGCCTCGTCCGGCGCAACGTTGCGTGCCGTACGGCCGATGATCAGGGCGAGTTCACCCTCCTGATCGAACCGGCGGTCGGTGTAGGGCAGTGCAACGTGCGTACCGTCGGCAGTGACCGAGGACGGCGCTTTAAGAAACACGCCTAGTGCGTCAATATGCGCATCCTCGTTCATCTCCGCCTGATGGTCACGGTAGTTCACCGGAGCCGCAATTATTTTGCCGGGATCGGGCACGACGGGGGCAACCTCGACGTCGGCCAATGCCACACGAGGTAGACCGTCGAGCGCCTCCTCGTCGATGACCCCCCCAGTGGCTTGCAACAGCTGGCGCATCGCGCTGATTCCGTGTGCGCCATTCGTGAGCGAGGTCGCGTCGATGACTGTGTCAGCAGACACGATGCCGACGCGATTGATCCCTCCCGGGATTTCCGGAGGGCTCCTCTCAAGGGAGGATGAAACCTATGGCAGCAGGATCGAAGCGGTACTCGGCTGAGTTGAAGCGAGACGCCGTGGACATGGTGGCCCAGTTGGTGGCCCACGGGTCGGCGGAGTGGCCGGCGATGCGCAAGACCGCAGATCTGTTGGGGGTGACCTCGGCGGAGACTGTCCGTCAGTGGGTTCGTAAGGCCCCGGCCGCTGATGCGGAAGGCGCCTCGAGGGCCGACAACGAGGAGATCCGCAGGCTCAAACAGGAGGTCGCCGAACTCAAACGGGCCAACGGCATCCTGAAAGCGGCGTCGGTTTTCTTCGCGGCCGAAATCGACCGGCCACACCGGTAATTGTGGACTTCATCCGCACCCACCAGGGACATCGGGTGGGTGCGGATGGTCTTATCTGGGGTGTCGATTCGATGTGCGCCGTGCTCTCTGAGCACGGCTGGCGCATCGCCCCGTCCACATACTACGACCACATCAACCGCGGGCCGAGCGCCCGTATGCTCGCTGACGCGCAGGTCATCGATGCGATCTTCATGCTCCGCAAGAACAAACCCCTGACCCGCGTTCTGGGCTCACGAAAGACATGGATAATGCTGCGCAGCAACGGATTAGATGTCGCCCGTTGCACGGTTGAACGGGTCATGCGGGAGATGGGATGGCACGGCGCGATCAAGAAGAAACGGGTGCGCACGACCATCCCTGACGCGGCGGCCAAGCGGCCGACGGATCTGGTCGACCGGCAGTTTTATGCCGCGGCACCCAACCGCCTGTGGGTGGCCGATTTCACCTACTGCCGCACCGAATCCGGTTGGGCGTACACAGCCTTCGTGACTGACGTGTTCGCCCGCAAGATCGTCGGCTGGAAGGTGGCCACGGAGATGACGGTGAACTTGGTGACCGATGCGATCAACAATGCGATCGACAACAGAAAACGTTGCGGGGTAGTCGATTTGAGCAAACTCGTCCATCATAGCGACGCCGGATCGCAGTATACTGCCATCGTGTTCGGGCAGCGATTGGCCGAGGAAGGGATCGCGGCCTCTATCGGCACCGTCGGGGACAGTTTCGACAATGCCCTGGCCGAATCGGTGAACTCGGACTACA
Organism: Gordonia sp. G4; assembly: GCF_057770005.1. Classification (NCBI taxonomy): domain Bacteria; kingdom Bacillati; phylum Actinomycetota; class Actinomycetes; order Mycobacteriales; family Gordoniaceae; genus Gordonia; species Gordonia sp. G4. The sequence continues at coordinate 1,537,864 of NZ_CM173442.1, read as the reverse complement.
AGAACGAACTGGTCGACAACCAGCCCCTGTTCCATGGAGCCACTGAGTTGTCGCTGGGCACCGCCGAATGGGTGGCGTTCTACAACCGAGAACGACCACACAGCTACTGCCACGACCTCACCCCCGACCGGGCAGAGCAACTCCACTACGATCGCATGCGCACCCTCAATCCGGAGGAAGCGCTCACACCATGAGCTCTCCGGAAACGCCGGGAGGGATCAGATTGCGCCCGGCGTCTGAATGGAACGAGAGAAGCTTCATGGTGTCGATTCCTTGTAGTGGCGGTCAACTTGTAGTGGCGGTCGAATAGTCCGGCTGATCAACCCGGGAGTGCTGAGAACTCCCCGGTGCGCTCTGCGTACAACCAGTCGAGGTCGGTGTAATCGTCGGCCGCACGCATTCGAAACACGCGGTTGCGCAGCGCAAGCATCGCCGGATCGTCGGTGTGCCAGGTGCGTCCCCAGGGCCGCGCAACGGCCTGGCATTTGGTGGTCAGCGGTATGCGCTCGGCCTCGAAGATCTTAAATGCACGCGCCGCGTCATTTGGGCACGCTTCCAGGCAATGTGCAAGTCCCAGCGCATCTTCGAGAGCTTGGCACGCGCCTTGACCCAGATACTGGAGCATCGCGTGCGCCGCATCACCAATGAGAACAGTGTGTTCAGTACTCCACGTACTGAGAGGCTCCCTATCGAAAATCGGCCATGCGCGGGAAGTGTCGATCTTGGCAAGGGCAGCGCGAACAGGCTCACAGGCGTCCGCGAACATCGCATCGAACTCGTCCGCTGTACCCCAGTCGGCACGGCCGGCGGCGAAACGCGGACTCTCATACACTGCTACCTGGTTGTATAACTCTCCGCGGCGTACGGGGTACTGCATCAGGTGAACTCCCGGGCCCATCCAGAGCACCACCTCGTCCCCGGCGACATCGCCCATCTGATCTATGTCGATAGCCCCGCGGTGTGCGACGTGACCGCTGAACGTTGGTTCAGAGGTGTCATGCAACTGTCGCACGCGTGACTTGATTCCATCCGCGCCTACCAGGACATCCGCAGTGTAGAAATCTCCGCCGACGAATGTGGCCGTCGCGTAGTCAGCTGATTCAGCGACCGATGACACAGACCTGTTGGTCTCAAGCGTGACAAGGGGATCGGCCACGCATGCTGCGAGCAGGATCGATAGGATGTCGCTGCGATGCGCCACGATGTACGGATAGCCATAGCGTTCGAGAAACGGAGCGCCGAAATCCAGTGTGGTGAGCTCGAGCGCATCGTGCACGTCGCGAACGACGGCGGACCCCGGGTGAACGGCGACGGCATTGAGCTCGCTCAAAAGACCCAATCGGTCAAAACTCCTGGTCGCGTTCGGACCAATCTGTAGGCCTGCGCCAATTTCGGTGAACTCCGGTGCCTGCTCTACCAGGTGTACGGGCCTTCCGGTTCGAGCAATCGACAAGGCAGTAGCGAGGCCGCCGATACCGCCGCCGATGATCAAGGTGGAGAAGTGTCGGGTGGTCATCAGGGCTCAACTTTCTCATCGCGGTACAGAGCCAGCGCATCGAGGACGGGTGCATCGCTGGTGGTGAAGATGTCCAAGTCACTGTGGGCGTGCAATCGGTACACCGCCCACGAAGGGACAACGAAGATGTCTCCGGGGCCGAGGTCGAACTCGCAGTCGTCGATCTCCACTCGTCCGGTGCCGGAGAACACCGCACACACCCGAGATCCGGTTTGGCGCTCCGCTGCTGTGGTTGTGCCAGAGAGCACCCGGCGCATTTCACAGCGAAGCGTGGGCATGACATCGCGGCTTCGTGTCGGGTCCTTGAATCGGACACTGGCGTCGCCGGATTCGGTTAATTCCAACAATGCCGTCAGCGCGGCGTCCGTGTCGAGCCACCGATACACGGTCAACGGCGAGTGTTCGGGCAAGAAGCCGTGACCTGCGGTTGCCGGCACGAGCCCTGCCCCTTGTCCGAAACGACGCTCCGAAGCCGAGCGGCGCGCCTGACTGCGATCCGCCTCCTCGCTAGGCCCCTCCTCGAAGAACACCGCATCCAGACCCGCCACGATGGGCAGATCGAGAACGTCGAGCCACATCATCGACTCCGAACTCGGATTGTGGTGCTCGTGGAACGCCCACGCGGGCGTCAAAATCAGATCGCCTTGCGACATCGTCACCGGATCGCCATCGAGGACGGTGTAGGCGCCCGCCCCGTCGAGTACAAATCGAAGAGCTGACGGCGTATGACGATGGGCCGGGGCGAGTTCACCAGGCAGCAGGAACTGCACCGCCGCCCACAGGGTTGATGAGATATATGGAGCGCCACCAAGACCGGGATTACTCAAAGCTAGTACGCGGCGATCGCCACCGCGCTCAATTGGAACCAGGTCACCGGATTGTGCCGCCAGCTTGACCAGCTCACTCATACTCCAGCGATGCGGGACCGTCGCCACCGATGGAGTCTTGGTCAGCAACCCGCGCATCTCCCACAGGGGCTGCAAGTCGTTCGCTGCGATATCGCTGTAGAACCGGTCGAGTTCGGGATCGTCGGAGGTGAAGCGTCGGGTGCTCATATACATCTCACTGGTAGGCGTCAAAACCGGACTAGCTGTTCAGAAACAAAAATCAGTCAAAGTAATCCGTGTACATACTAAAAGTATAGCGCAGGGCTGTGACTGTCAACACAACGAGCGCGATGGGTCGGGTATAGTTCGCTACTAGATGGTCACACCCTTGAACTGCAGCTATTGTGACATTGAGGCATCGGTCCCTGCCTCCAGATTTGTTGTGTTGACGGTCGGTTCGGGTCGTCTGTACTGTGAGTCACAGTCACTTATCCGTATACCGACTAAGGAAGCAACGGGACAGGACATGACACTCATCGAGGATCGAGTCTGTCAACGCTCGCTACAGGCGCGCGGTACGGGCGCGTGGGCACTTCCCGACTGAGCAGGCGGCGCTCAAATGCTTGTACTTGGCCACGCGTGCTCTGGACCCGACAGGGAAAGGTAAGGCACGATGGGCAATGAGGTGGAAGCCCGCGCTCAATGCGTTTGCGATCACCTTCGAAGGACGCATCACCCCGAACGGTAACTAACCGACATCAAGGTCGGATCCACCGTTAATCGGACACTCCCCGATAATGTTATCGGCACTTCAATGAGGCTGGGCGAGAACGGTTCTCGGCGTTGTCTGACGTAAGGGGTTCTTGTCGCGACCTAAGGATTCGGCTGTCGGACCTTCATGAGGTCGGGGATCGATCAGTCGGAGTAGCGGGGCACGACGGCGAACACCTCGATGTCGCGCGGTACCCCCTTGGCGCGGAATCGCCGGCGACGAGTGGCATACCGATCGGCGCCGGCGGCGTCGACGGTCGCTCCGCTGGCCAACAGCTCACCGGCTCCCGCGGCTGCCGCGATCCGAGCGGCGACGTTCACATCGACACCGAGGAAATCGTCACCGACCGCCCGCGGTTCGCCGGTGTGGAGACCGGCTCGCAGCTGTGGCCGGTAGTCCCCGAACGTCAGGGCACTCACGGCGACGATCACCTCGTGACCGGCCTCGATCGCCTCGACACCGTCGACGAACACGGCCATCGTCCCGTCGCCGAGATGTTTGACGATGCGTCCGCCGCGGCTGCGCACGATGTTCTCGGTGACGTCGTTGACGTCGCGCAGGAGTCGGAGGACCTGGTCGTCTCCGGCATGCAGGGCCCACGTCGAGAATCCGACGAGATCGGTGAACAAGATGGTGGCGGGGACTGGGGTGCGATCGGATCGACGACGTCGTGTGGTCACCAACGCCTGCCACACCTGGACCGATGCGAGGCCGAGCTCTCGTATGGCACTGGGTTTCTCGGGCCGGGACTCGCTGATGAGGCGTGCCACGCGGTCGGATGCACGCGGCCCGGTGATCGGGTTCTCGTTGTGCGGGATCAGATCTCGTGCGGCGCGAGCCGCCTTGACGACCCCGGCGCTGGAGTCGGTGCGGGCCAGTAGGTCGGCCATCCGGCGCCCGGGTCCGGGACGGTCGGGATCGTTGCGTCTGACGGGAAGCCGGTCGCCCCGACGACGGGTCGACCCACCGGTCCTGTCGTTCGCTGCGGAGGGTTCGTCCGGGCCGTCCGCGGCGGATGTCGCATCGTCGTCGGTCGGACCGGGATCCGGGAGACCGTCGCGGTCGCGGTCACGTGTCGAGTCGTCGGCTCCGGTCACGCCTTGAGTCTAGTGGCCCCGCTCATCGCGAGACCGACACCGCCGCGTCCTCGGTGACACCGTTCCGCAAACGCTGTTGTAACGGCCTTTGTACCGTGCTGTCATCAGCAAGACGCTCGACCGAACGGTGTTCGTACTTCATGCCTGGCCGAGTACGTTGTCACCGCTGTGCCCACGACAGCCATGACCGCCCACGTCAGGGTCCAGTAGGCGCGCGAGCGCCTGAGGTGGGACGTGTTTCACTCTGGTACGTGGCTTCAGGCGCAGCGCCGGTGACGGTTCCATCGGTCTTCACGATCGGCGGCGACGGAACACTGACGGCCGAACCTCTCGCGATCAGCCTTTGGTCAAAGTCCAAGATCGGGGGATACGCGGTGTGCGGTGTACTGGCCCGTGCCATCGAGGAGGTCGCTGCGGCTAGAAGTCGACAGACCGATCTCGGAGCGAGAGGGCCTGATTACTACAGGCTCTCGGTCACGCCGGCGTCGTTGTCCGGTCGCCTTTCCGCGGTGGTCCGGTCGCCATGTGAGCAGAAGTGCCAATGCCAACAGGATCTCGGCGATGTCGCCCCAGTAGTACATGAGCGTTCCGCCGGCGCGTAGCTCGTCGAGTGGTGCGCCGACCCTGACGAACAATCCGGCGTACAGCAACTGGGCGATGACGGCGTGTCCGAGGATGGCGAGTCCGAGGACCGCAAGTCGCGTATGCACCGACGGACGCTCGGGCCCCGGATCCGGGCCGGCGATCATCCACGCGAACAGATAACCGGACACGAAGAAGTGGACGTGCACGACCATGTGGAAGGCTTCGTGGCGTTCGGTGAGAGCGAACAGCGGGGTGAAGTACAGCGCGGCGAGGCCGCCGATGGTCGCTGCGAGGAGCACTGCGGGGTGGGTGGTGATTCGAGCGGGACGTGAGCGTAGCAGGTGCACAAGCGGTTTGGTGACCGAGACCGGCGCAGTCCTCAGGACCAGAGTCATCGGCGCGCCCAGTGCGAGGGCGAGTGGCGCGTACATGCCCAGCAGGAGGTGGCCCAGCATGTGATCGGGGAATGCATCGGACGTGCTCGGCTGAAGTGCCAGACCCAGAACGATTAAACCGACGATGAAACTCGCCGTGTGCCAGTGGTTCCACCCGCGTGGCTGTCGGCGGCATCGCTGAGCGGCGACAATATAGATCACTCCGGCGAACACGAGTGCGGTCATCGCCACCAGGACACCGGCGGAAGCGGTGCCCGCATGCGATTGGTGAGCGACGGTCACGGCGTCGAGGTGCGCCGGTCGGCCCGCGGCGGCGCATCATCGTACGGCTTTGCGGTTCGTTGTAGCGCCCACCCGATGAGCACGAGAGCAACTCCGAGTATCAGAAAGCCGATGTCCCAAAGGGTTTGGTGGTCACCGCTTCGGACGTGGTGAATTCCGAGGATGTGGTGGTCGATGATGCCCTCGACGAGGTTGAACAGCCCCCATCCGACAAGGACCCAACCCCACAGTGATCGTGACGTCCACAACCGCTGACGTGCGTGCGTGACGCGTGAATACAGCAGTGCCAACCCGATCAGCACGGCGAGCCAGGTGAAGGTATGGAACAACCCGTCCCAGAGAGTGTTGATCTCCAGGCCATGGACGGTGTCGGCCGGGTAGTGGTCGATCCCGATACGGTCGGTGTCGGTGCTCGTCAGCATGTGATGCCACTGCAGTATCTGGTGGAGCAGGATGCCGTCGACGAAACCGCCGAGACCGACACCGAGGACCACTCCCGGCAGGGCGAGTGAGGTCTCAGTGTCTTGACGATTGGTTGCCCGCGGGCTGCTGCGCATTCCATCGCGATGCCCGGGCGTCGTCCGGTCTAAACGTCACCGTATTGACCACGTGCCTGCACCCCATACCGGCTTTTGCCTGGCGAAAAAAAGGGTCTCCACCAGGCCCGGAACGGTTCAGTGCAATGCCTGCGACGATGCGCGGGCCCTCTATTTCTCGATGCCGGTGATGGGCCGGCGCCTCGCCCAGTGCGTCCTGGCTGTGCTGGTGCTACGCGCGCAGCGGGTCGTCGAACGACTCGTCGAGATTCCGAGCCTCTCAGCACCCAGGTGGGGAATCTCAACCGTTGTCGCGAGCGTCTTCGCACCACCAGCTTGGCGTGTCGGGGTTTCCCTCCTCCGATTCACTGCTGCTGCAGCTGGCGAAGAACAGTCCCCCGATTACGAACATCGCCACGACGACGCCAACACCGCGCCGAAGACGCTGATCAGACCGGCGCGCCGGCCGCTTCGGCGTCGTCGGCCTCGCGCCCGTACCGGGTGGCCAGCCACGAGCAGATCATGAGCTGGATCTGGTGGAAGATCATCAGTGGCAGCACGATGAGGCCGACGGTGGTGCCGGCGAACAGGACGGTCGCTATGGGCAGGCCGGTGGCCAGGCTCTTCTTGGTGCCGCAGAACTGGATGGCGATCGTGTCGGCGCGGTCGAAGCCGAGCCGCTTCGGGAGCCAGCCGGTGATCGCGAGCATCACGATGACGAGCAGCAGCGAGATGACGGTCACGGCGATCACCTGACCCACCTCCACCGACGACCAGATGCCCTGGACGACCCCCTCGCTGAACGCCACGTAGACGACGAGCACGATGGCGCCACGGTCGGCCAGCTTGGTGATCTTCGCGTGCCGGGTGAAGAACGGGCCGACCCACCGGCGGGCGAGCTGCCCGAGCAGGAACGGCACCAGGATCTGCGCGACGATCTTCAGGACCGACGTCGCGTCGATGCTGATGTCGCCGGCGTTCTGCATCAGCGCGACCACCAGCAGCGGGGTCAGGAAGACGCCGAGGATGTTCGACGTGGATGCGCTGACGATCGCCCCGGCGATGTTGCCTCGGGCCATCGAGGTGAAAGCGATCGAGGACTGCACCGTCGATGGGACCAGGCATAGAAAGAGCAGTCCGGCATAGAGGTCCTCGCCGATCAACGGCTCGACAACCGGTTTCAGCGCCAGTCCCACGATCGGGAAGACGATGAACGTGAACGCGAGGATCGTGACGTGCAGCCGCCAGTGCCGGAGACCTTCGAGCGCCTCGCGTGGATGAAGTCGAGTGCCGTAGAGGAAGAACAGTGCGGCGATCGCGACGATCACCACCCAGTCGAGTGCCTCCGCCGCCGCGCCGCGAACCGGCAGGAATGCGGCCACCGCGACGGCGATGCAGATGGCCAGGATGAAGCCGTCGATCGGAGAACGATCGAGGAGATTCTTGAGAGTACGCATGGATGTGCCCCGAGATCAGTGATGTGAGACGACGCCGGCCGCCTCAGGCCTGGGCCGAGTCGCCTGCGCAGACGCCGCGCAACGAGCAGGCACCGCAGCTGCTGGTGCCGCAGTCGGCCGCCGGGGCCGAGGGGTTCTCGTCGGCGGCATGGCTGTGGGCGTCGCCGCCGGAACAGCAGGAACAGCCCTCGTCGTCGGCGGGTACGGCTGCAGCGGCGCGTACCCCGATCCCGCTGACCAGTCCGACCACCACGAGCGCGGCCACCAGCGCGACGAGTCCGAAGGCCAGTGCCCACCCGCCCGGGACGGCAAGGGTCGCGATGGCCCCCAGCGTGAGGATCACCGACGCGCCGAGAGTGCCCGGTCCGGCGATGCGGTTGGCGATGCGGAAAGCCTCGTCGGACCGCATGGTCTCCGCGGAGCGAACGCCGATCCAACGATTGCGCGGGAGGGTGCCGCGGAGTCCGCGGATTCCTACCACCGCCCAGAGTCCGGCCAGCACGAAGAGCAGTACGGCAACGGCGACGGACACGGCATTCACGACCCACAGCATACGACCGTGCGTCGTACCGAAGTGAATCGGTATCTGACGAGCCGGTGCCGCCCACGTCGGAGGCGACCGGATTGGGGGCGGCGACGGACAGGATTTACCCTGGTCGCGTGACTTCAGCCGAGAAGACGAGCGGCGACACCGCCGGCACGACCGCCCACCGCTACACGGCGGCGGTCGCCGGCGAGATCGAGCAGCGCTGGCAGCAGACCTGGTCCGACGAGCACGCCTACGAGGCGCCGAATCCCGTCGGGCCGCTCGCCGGTGACCTGTCCGCCTTCGGCGGCGGGGACGCCGACGCCGCCGACAAGCTCTTTGTGCAGGACATGTTCCCCTACCCGTCCGGCGCAGGCCTGCATGTCGGCCACCCGCTCGGCTTCATCGCGAGCGATGTCTTCGCGCGCTACCAGCGGATGACCGGCAAGAACGTGCTGCACACGATGGGCTTCGACTCGTTCGGCCTGCCCGCCGAGCAATACGCTGTGCAGACCGGCACCCATCCGCGCACCACCACCGAGCAGAACATCGAGCGCTACCTGGGCCAGATCCGACGGCTCGGGCTGGGCCACGACGAGCGCCGTCGGGTGGCCACCACGGACGTGGACTTCTACCGGTGGACCCAGTGGATCTTCCTGCAGATCTACAACGCCTGGTACGACACCGACCAGGGCAAGGCTCGGCTCATCTCCGAGCTGGTCGACGAATTCGCTTCGGGTGCACGAGCATTGGGTGGAAAGCATGAGGGGCGCCGCTGGGCCGACCTCTCCCCCGCCGAGCGCACCGAGATCCTCGACGACCATCGCCTGGTGTACCTGAGTGATTCGCTGGTGAACTGGTGCCCCGGACTGGGCACCGTGCTGGCCAACGAGGAGGTCACCGCCGACGGCCGCAGTGACCGCGGCAACTTCCCGGTGTTCCGGAAGCATCTGCGGCAGTGGATGATGCGGATCACCGCGTACTCCGACCGGTTGCTCGACGACCTGGATCTGCTGGACTGGCCGGACAAGGTCAAGACCATGCAGCGCAACTGGATCGGACGCTCGCGCGGTGCCCAGGTTCGCTTCGACGTGCCCGGCGTCGGCGGCATCGAGGTGTTCACCACCCGTCCCGACACCCTGTTCGGCGCCACCTACATGGTTCTCGCGCCCGAGCATCCGCTCGTCGGCGACCTCATCACCGGAGCATGGCCCGAGGGCACCGATGATCGCTGGACCCGCGGCGGGGCCGACCCCGCGGCCGCGATCGCGGAGTACCGCGCGTCGATCGCCGCGAAGTCCGACCTCGAGCGCCAGGAGAACAAGGAGAAGACGGGTGTCTTCACCGGGAGCTTCGCCGTCAATCCCGTGAACGGAGAGCAGGTTCCGGTCTTCGTCGCCGACTACGTCCTCATGGGCTACGGCACCGGCGCGATCATGGCGGTCCCGGCCCACGACGCCCGCGACCATGAGTTCGCGACGGTGTTCGGACTGCCGATCCGCGAGGTGATCGGCTCCGACACCGACATCGCCACCGAGGCGTACGTGGGCGACGGACCCCTGGTGAACTCCGGGTTCCTCGACGGTCGCAATGTCGAGGACGCGAAGGCGGCGATCGTCGAACGTCTCGAAGCCGACGGTATGGGCACCGGGAGAATCCAATACAAGCTGCGCGACTGGCTGTTCGCCCGTCAGCGTTACTGGGGCGAACCCTTCCCGATCGTCTACGACGCCGCCGGCCAACCCCACGCGCTGCCGGAATCGATGCTGCCGGTGGAGCTTCCGGAGGTCGACGACTATGCGCCGGTGTCCTTCGACCCCGACGACGCGGACAGCGAGCCGTCGCCTCCGCTGGCGAAGGCCACCGAGTGGATGACGGTGGAACTCGACCTGGGCGACGGCGTGCAGACCTACACTCGGGACGCCAATGTCATGCCCCAGTGGGCGGGCAGTTCGTGGTACCAGCTGCGCTACATCGACCCCACCAACTCGGAAACCCTGTGCGCCAAGGAGAACGAGGCGTACTGGATGGGGCCCCGGCCGGCACTGCACGGCGAGAACGACCCGGGTGGCCTCGACCTCTACATCGGTGGCGTCGAGCACGCGGTGCTGCACCTGCTGTACTCGCGGTTCTGGCACAAGGTCCTCTTCGACCTCGGATACGTCACGAGTCGCGAACCGTACCGAAAGCTGTTCAACCAGGGCATGATCCAGGCGTACGCCTACACCGATTCGCGCGGCATCTATGTGCCCGCCGAAGAGGTCACCGAAGAGAACGGCGAGTTCTTCTACAACGGTGAGAAGGTTCGCCGGGAGTACGGCAAGATGGGCAAGTCCCTGAAGAACTCGGTGGCGCCCGACGACATCTGCCGCGACTACGGTGCCGACACGCTGCGCGTCTACGAGATGTTCATGGGTCCGCTCGACCAGTCACGGCCGTGGGCCACCAAGGACGTGGTGGGGTCGCAGCGATTCCTGCAGCGCATCTGGCGACTCGTCGTCGACGAGGAGTCCGGTGCGCTCCGGGTCGCCGACACCGAGCTCGACGACGACACGAAACGGTTGCTGCACAAGACGATCGCCGGCGTCCGCGAGGACTACGACGCGTTGCGCAACAACACGGCGGTCGCCAAGCTCACGGTGCTGACCAACCACCTCACCAAGAACTTCGAGAAGACCGGCGCCCCGCGGGAGGCCGTCGAGGCGCTGGTGATCATGCTGGCTCCCCTGGCCCCGCACATCGCCGAGGAGCTGTGGCACCGGCTGGGTCGGGAGACCCTGGTGGTGCGGACCGCATTCCCGGTCGCCGATGAGGAGTGGCTGGTCGAGGACACCGTCGAGATCCCGGTTCAGGTCAAGGGCAAGGTCCGCAGTCGGATCACCGTCCCGGCCGACGCCGACGAGGAGACCCTGCGTGCCGCCGCGCTCGCCGACGAGAAGATCGTCGCGCTCCTCGACGGCGCCGAACCCCGCAAGGTCATCGTGGTGCCCGGTCGGATGGTGAACATCGTTCCCTGACGGCACCTCTCTGATCCGAGTGGGCCGTACTCATGCTCCCTGAGGTGCGAGCGAAGCGAGCCACGAAGGGCTCGCAAGGTGTCTCACCAGGCCCTTCGTGGCTCGTCGCTTTCGCTCCTCGCACCTCAGGGACCAGAGATCGACGCTCGCTCCTCAGGGATCCTAGGCCGGTCGTATCTACTTCGGCGGCAACTTCCGCGCGTAGTTCGAACCGATCGCAATCCAGCGGGAGAGCTGGCGGTCGGTGGCGATGCCGGCGTCGTCGACGCGTAGCCATCCCCGGAGCTCGCGTTCCGACATCACCATCGGCCGGGTGTGCGGGTACTCGAGGAGGCTCTCGGTCTCCTCGGGTGCGACGCGCACCATGATCCCGCCCTTGCCGCTGGCAGCGACGGCCATGTTGCCGTTGATCAGAAAGGCCAGCCCGCCGAACATGCGCTTCTCGTCGAGGCCGCACTCGGTCGCCAGCAGAGCACGGATGCGGTAGGCCAGTTCCTCGTCGTACGCCACCGGTCCACATTATTCGGCTTCGGTCACGAACCGGGACTTGGCAACGAACTTACTGCGCAGTAAGGTACTGCCATGGCGATCAACCTGGAGCTCCCGAAGAAGTTCGATTCGACGGTCGAGCGCACCCACATGGCTGCCGAGCACCTCTTCCGGCCGATCTCGCGCAAGTACGACCAGGCCGAGCACGAGTACCCGGTCGAACTCGACGAACTGGCGAAGCTCGCCAAGCAGAGTCGCTCCACGGAGAAGTCCGCCGACGCCGAGAAGTCCGCCTCCGACGCTCCGTCGGTGAACGGCGCGAACATGCGCGGCCTCCTGTCGGCTCTGGAGATGAGCTGGGGCGACGTGGGCCTGCTGCTCTCCATTCCCGGTCAGGGCCTGGGCAATGCCGCGATCGCGGCCGTGGCGAACCCCGAGCAGCTCGAACGCTTCGGCGACGTATGGGCGGCGATGGCCATCACCGAACCGAGCTTCGGTTCCGATTCGGCGGCGGTCTCCACGACCGCGACCCTCGATGGCGACGAGTACATCCTGAACGGCGAGAAGATCTTCGTGACCGCGGGATCGCGCGCCGACCACGTCGTCGTGTGGGCGACCATCGACAAGAGCGTCGGACGCGCGGCCATCAAGAGCTTCGTCGTGCCGATGACCACCGAGGGCGTCACCGTGGCCCGCCTCGAGCACAAGCTGGGCATCAAGGCCTCCGACACGGCCGTCATCCGGTTCGAGAACGCGCGGGTCCCCGCCGAGAACCTGCTCGGCTCGCCGGAGATCGACACCAAGAAGGCCTTCGGCGGGGTCATGCAGACCTTCGACAACACTCGTCCGGTGGTCGCCGCGATGGCCATCGGGCTCGGTCGCGCCTCCCTGGAGGAGCTGCGTCGGATGCTGGAGGAAGCGGGTCACGAGATCGACTACGACCGTCCCGCGTCGTCGCAGCACGCCACCGTCGCCGAGTTCATCCGCCTCGAATCCGATTGGGAGGCCTCGTGGTTGCACACGGTGCGGGCGGCGTGGATGGCAGACAACAAGCAGCCCAACTCGACCGAGGCATCGATGTCGAAGGCGAAAGCCGGTCGGACCGTCACCGACATCACCAACAAGACCGTCGAGATCGGTTCCACGGCAGGCTATTCCGAGACGTCACTGGTGGAGAAGTGGGCGCGTGACTCGAAGATCCTCGACATCTTCGAGGGAACCCAGCAGATCCAGCAGCTGATCATCGCCCGGCGCGTGTTGGGGAAGAGCTCAACCGATCTGACCTAAGACTCTCTGGAGTCGGCCGCAGTCAACTGGTCGCGACCGCCGAAGAACGCACCCGAAGAACTCATTTCGACCGCCAGACCTTGATCGAAGTCTGGCGGTCGAAATGAAGTCTGGGTGTCGTCGAACGTCCTCAGACCTGCGCGATGAGCCACGCCGCGATCGTCGCAGCGTTCGCGCGGTCGGTGGCCACGCCCGCATGCCCGGTGAACCGGTCGGAGTACGTGACGCGCACCCCGGCGCGCCGATAGGTCTGCACCAGACCGGACACCAGCGGTTGCGGCGACACGGTGTCGACGGTGCCCGAGTCGATGCGGACCGGTAGCCCCCGATCGAAACGCAGTTGGTCGACATCGTTGTCGCGCAACACTTTCAACAATGCGGCCTTCATCTCGTCGCCGCGCGGTCCCAGGAGCTGGGCCGGTGCGAGGCCGCCGAACGAGTCCGGTGAGGTCAGGTCGGCGTAGCAGCGGGCCTCGACCTGCGGACGGAGCCTGCTCGCCGCCGCGCTGAGCCCGCCGTTGGACATCAACTCGTCGAACTCGGGATCGGCTGCGGCCGCGCCATACCCGATGAGAGCGGCCAATCCCATCAGTTCGTTGATCGCGGGACCGGACACCGGAACGTGGGACGCCCCATCGAGGAGCGCGGCCACCTGCGTCGGCGGTGCGAGTGCCGACACCGCGCGGAGTCGGAGGTCGCCCCATTCCGATAACGGCCGCGCCGCGGCGGCCAAGGCGGCGACGGCGCCCTCGGAATGCCCGGCCACGACGACGTCGCGGCCGATCCGTCGGTCGTGATCCGCGACAGCCAGCGCCATGTCGACCGTCGATCGCGCCAGCGAGTCGCCGATGAGATACGGGTGCGGCCCGGGCCCGCCGATACCCTCGAAGTCGGGCCGTGCCACGGCGAATCCGGCGTCGAGCAACCGGCCGACGATGCCGTCACCTGACGTCATGCGGGGAAGTTCGGAATGACCGGCATGGGCCTGCGACGGCGCGCATCGGTCTGCAGCGCCGACCGTCATGTGATTCCACACGGCGAGCGGCCAACCCCCGGCGGGCGGCCGCGTCGACGGTGTGAGCAGCGTGCCGGTCATCTCCGTCGGGAGACCGCGGACGGACGTCGAGCTGTATCGCACGCGCAATGTCGAACCCGCTTGGGGGAGTGCGATGACCGGGTCCGTCACGGTCTCGGAGTCGACGATGCGCGGGACAGCGTGAACACCGGCCGCCGAATCCGGCCCTGGACCTCCCGCCCTGGCGGGAGCCTGCACGGTCAGCACCGTGGCGAAGGTCAACGCGACTCCGACGACTGCGGCGAGAAGCCGTCGGCCGCCGATCGATCTCGTGTCCTTCGCAAGCAGGGTGGGCACCGTCACCCGTAGCAGAGTAACCGGGATCCGGGTGCGCCGCGCCGCCTCTGCGGGTCGCAGCACAGATCAGCGCAGGAGACGTTGGCGCAGTGCGGCTTCGCGCGCGAGCCGTTCGGCGTCGCGGCGGCGGCGCTCGGCCATGATCGCCGACAACACGTCTTCGAACGGGGCGCCGGGCGGGGGAGCGGGTGCGACGAACGGCGCGACGTCAAACACGATCCTCCGGGCGGCATGGGCTCTCGGCTCGGGCTTCATGCCGTGGCGGCCGTTGAGGAACTGGCGGATGATCACCGCGAGTGGGTCGGGGAGGGCGGCCATGTCGGCGGACACGGCCCACGAGTGCAGGCCGGGTGGCATCTCGATGGGTGCCTGCTCGACGAGCCGGTGGCGGTCGCGGATGACGTAGGTCCCGGCGAGCAGGTCGCCCAGGCGCTTGCTCTTGCGCGAGATGGCCGCCGAGATCAGCGCTGGGAGTCCCAGGCACGCATACAGTTCGACGAAGCCGACGAGTGCTCGGGTCAGGGAGTGGCGGAACCCGGTCGGGCCCGCGTCATCGCGGACTGTTCGGAGGCCCAGGACGAGGTGTCCCACGGTCTTCCCCGGGGTCACGGTCTCCAGCAGCGTCGGGACTGCGACGACGGCGACGATCGGGATCAGGGTGTTGATGGTTCCCCGCCACGCCTCGCTCGCCTCGCCGGCGACCTTGAACGACATCCACCACAGGAACAACCACAGTCCGAACCCCAGCAGGACGTCGATGATGCCGGAGAGAATCCGGTAGCCGAGGTTCGCCGGCGGGAGTGCGAGAGCGACCGCCTCGCCGGAGACGAGGTCGTTGCGTCCAACGCCGACCGTCGTCGTGGCGCCCGCGCCCCATGCGACCGGACCGGGTCGGCCGGCGACGGGTGCGCCCGGGCCCGCGGGGGGCCGAGGCGGCACTGGACGAGACATCACGCCTCACCCTACGACGCAATTCGTCGACAGGGCATCGGGAACTCACAGCCCCGACGTCCGCTGAATGACACGTGCCGCGGAGGTGAGAATGCCCGATACGCTGGCCGAGTGGATCTCGACGCCTATGTGTCCGCGCACCGCGCGACGTGGGAGCGGCTTGACGCGCTCTCCCGGCGCCGCCGACTCACCGGTGCCGAGGCCGACGAGATGATCGACATCTATCAGCGGGTGGCCACCCACCTGTCGGTCATCCGGTCGACGGCGCCCGATGCCTCGCTGGTGGCATACCTGTCGGGCCTCCTGGCCCGCGCCCGCGGTCGCGCGACCGGAACCCGGGTCAGCACGCCGGCGACGGTGATCGAGTTCTTCACCCGGTCGTTCCCCGCGGCCCTGTACCGGATGCGCTGGTGGTGGCTCTCGGCGATGGGCGGATCGCTCGGTGCGGCCGTGATCATGACGTGGTGGGTCCTGGCGCACCCGCGGATCGAGAGTTCGTTCGCATCGCCCGCGGAGATCGAGCGTCTCGTCACCAACGACTTCGAGAACTACTACAGCGAATACGAGGCGACGTCGTTCGCCGCTCGCGTGTGGACCAACAACTTCTGGCTGGCCGCGCTGTGTATCGCGTTAGGGGTCTTCGGGTTCCCCGTGATCTGGATGCTCTATACGAACATCCTCAATCTGGTGGTCGTGGCGTCGATCATGATCCGGCACGGTCGTGGTGACCTGTTCTTCGGACTGATCCTGCCGCACGGAATGCTCGAACTGACCTGTTTGTTCGTCGCTGCGGGCGTGGGCCTGCGGATCTTCTGGGCCTGGGTGGCCCCGGGGAATCGAACGCGTGCAACGGCTCTCGGGGAGGAGGGCCGAGCAGCGGTCGGTGTCGCGCTGGGTCTGGTCGTCGTGCTGCTGCTGTGCGGGGTCATCGAAGCGTTCGTCACGCCGTCCCCGCTGCCTACCTGGGCCCGGATCGGGATCGGCGTGACGGCGTGGACGCTGTTCATGGCGTACGTCTTCGTCGCCGGGCGCCGCGCGTACGAGTACGGCGACACCGGCGATCTCGACGAGGCAGCTCGCGGGCTCACCGTCCCGACGGCGAGATAGCGGCCCGTCGACGTCGAACCGGAATCGAACGACGCCTACGATCACCGGAAAGGGTCGACGACGACGAAGGGGAACACTCTGATGGCCACTCGCAAGGGATCACTGGACGCTGTCTCGCTGCTGGGCGGGGGACTGGCCGCCACCGGGGTTGCGCACTTCATCAAGCCCGAGATCTTCGCCCCGATCACCGAGCCGGTGTTCCCCGACGACACCACCACCTGGACCTACCGCAACGGTGCCTGCGAGACCGCCATCGGCCTCGCACTGGTGTCGCCGCGGACCCGCCGGCTGGGCCTGGCCGGGCTGGCCGGCTACGTCGGGTTCCTCGGTTACCGGGCGGCTCTCGCGAAGAAGTGATCCTTTGCTCCTCAATCCGAAAGATTGACCTGACCACTGCTCCCTGAGGAGCGCCCGGAGCTTGCGGAGGGCGCGTCACGAAGGGTCCCGCAAGGCGTCTCACCAGGCCCTTCGTGGCTCGTCGACCTCGACGCGCTCCTTCGTCGCTTGCTCGGCCCGGCGGCTTGCGCTCCTCGCACCTCAGTATCTGCGGCCTCGCGGCCGTCGTGGACTACGAAAGAACACTCTCAGCATCCACATCTCTGCTCCCTGAGGTGCGAGCGAAGCGAGCCACGAAGGGCTTCGCAACGTGTCTCACCAGGCCCTTCGTGGCTCGTCGCTTGCGCTCCTCGCACCTCAGGGAGCAATGGTTCTGTCTTCCCTTCGGACTAGGGAATTGTTCTCGCGCCCGCCGCCGAGTGCGGGATCAGATCCGTCCGAACTCCGCCATCGCGTCGGCGAGGGTCATGCCGTTGCGGATCGCGGCCCGGACGTCGATCTCCTTCTCCGTCATGGTCTCCGCTGCCTCGAGCACGACGTCGACGATCCCAGCGGGGATGACGATGACACCGTCGTCGTCGCCGAGGATGAAGTCGCCGGGCTCGATGACGACCGGTTCCCCGGATGCGCCCGGCAGGGTGACGGGTTGCTGCCACGTCTCGACGCGCCAACGGCCGCTGGTCTGCACCGAGGTCGGATAGCGGGAGAACGTCGTGAAACCGATCTCGTGGAGCCATCTCTTGTCGCGCACACCGCCGTCGACCACTGCGCCGACGGAGCCCCGCTGCATCATGCCGATCGCGACGAGTTCACCGAAGTAACAGACGCCCCGGCCGTTCCCCTGCCACACGGAGACCTCGTCCGGGCCGATCTGGCTGCACGCCTGCGCTTTCAGCGGGTCCCGTCCCGGGGCGGCGCTCGTCGCGCCCGAGATGGTGAACGCCCAGCCGGCCAGCCGTTCGCGTCCGGCCGCACACGTGAAGTCGGTGCTGAGCGCCTGATCACGGTGACCCAGGTCGTCGAGGACGTCGGCGACGTTCGCGACGTCGACGGCGAGGAAGCGGGAGCGGATGAGTGCGCGGTCGGTGCTGGTGCGCATGGGCATCGGCGGCTGACTTTCGGTGAGGGCGGGCGAGGAGCGGGGAAGGAACTGCTGTCGCATCAGGTGTCCTGACGCGTGCGCATCCGCAGGCGGCGGAACGCGGTGAACAGGACGACGACGGCCAGGACTCCGTAGAGGACCCAGGTGATCGCGCTGCCCACCAGCACACTCGGATCACCGCCGCTCGACATCATCGCGTTGCGCAGGCTGGTCTCGGCAAGGGGGCCGAGGACGACGCCGATCATGACGGGGGCGAGCGGGAAACCATAGCGCCGCAGCAGATATCCGACGAAGGCGATGGCGATGACCAGGATGAGGTCGGTGATCGCGGCCGAGGTCGCGTAGACACCGAGCACGCAGAACACCGCGATCCCCGCGTAGAGGTAGTGCCTGGGGATCAGCAGCAGTTTCGCCCAGATGGCGGCGAACGGCATGTTGAGGATCAGCAGCATGACCAGGCCGATGAACAGGCTGGCGATGAGCGTCCAGACGAGATCGGCGTTGCGCTCGAAGAGCAGGGGGCCGGGCTGCAGGC
Organism: Gordonia sp. G4; assembly: GCF_057770005.1. Classification (NCBI taxonomy): domain Bacteria; kingdom Bacillati; phylum Actinomycetota; class Actinomycetes; order Mycobacteriales; family Gordoniaceae; genus Gordonia; species Gordonia sp. G4. The sequence goes on along the minus strand of NZ_CM173442.1, from coordinate 1,519,675 downwards.
CGTACTGCTGGAATGCGGCCAGCATGATCGCCGCGGTGGCGGAGGTGGGCAGACCCATCGCGAGCAGGGCACCCATCGCGGTGCCCGACGTCGCGTTGCCCGCCGCCTCCGGACCGGCGACACCGCGGATGGCGCCGTGACCGAACTGGGGGTCGGGTCGTTTGCGGTCGAGACGACGCTCGGTTCCGTAGGCGAGGAACGTCGGCACCTCTGCGCCGCCGACCGGGATGACGCCGAAGGGGACGCCGAAACCGGTGCCGCGCAACCACGCCGGAAGCGCCTCGCGGAACTCGGCGCGCTTGAGGAAGGGCCGCCCGATGACGGCGTCCGCGTCCGGCGCACGCGTGCGATGGATGCGGGAGGCGACGTAGAGGACCTCGCCCAGAGCCAGGGTGCCGACGGTGATGACGATGATGCTGATGCCGTCGAACAACTCGGGCGCGCCCATCGTGAAGCGCTGGGTGCCCGAGATGCCGTCGATCCCGATGACCGCGAGGATCAGCCCGATGAGGAGTCCGGTCAGACCCTTGATGACGGAGTCGGAGACCACCGAGGCAATCGCGATGAAGGCGAAGACGGCGAGGGCGAAGTATTCGGCGGGACCGAACTGGATGGCGAGATCGGCGAGCTTGGGTGCGAAGAACACGACGATGGTCGTCGCGATCAAGCCGCCGATGAAGGCGCCGATCGCGGCGGTGGCGAGGGCCTGGGCGGCGCGCCCGCGTTTGGCCATCCGATGGCCCTCGAATGATGTTGCGATGGCGGTGGACCCGCCGGGCGTGTTCATCAGGATGCCCATGGTCGAGTCACCGAACAGGCCGCCGAAGTACACGCCGGCGAACATGATGAACGCGGCGGTGGGGTCGAGGGTGAAGGTCACCGGCAGCAACAGTGCGACGGCCATCGCCGAACCCAGGCCCGGGAGCACACCCACCGCGGTGCCGAGCAGCGCGCCGATGAAGACCCAGAGCAGGTTCATCGGGGTGAGTGCCTGGGAGAAGCCCTCCAACAGGAGTGAGACGTTGTCCATCAGAACAGCCCTCCCAGGACGCCGGCGGGCAGGTTCAGCCCGAGGCCTGCCGAGAAGAACGCCTGCACTGCACAGGAGACGACGAGCGACACCGCGATGTCGAGGACCGGACGGGTGGAACCCATGGCATAGGCGACGATCCAGAAGAGCAGCGCGGCGGACAGAATCCAACCGAGCGGAACCAGCAGCGCGGTGAAGGCGATGAGTCCGGCCAGGACGAGACCCATTGCACGCCAATCACTCTGCGTTCGCCACTGACCGGCCGCGGGCGGCACGATGTCGGGGTCGGGCTCGTCGGGGTGACGCAGGGTCTGCACGGTCAGCAGTCCGGCGATCACGTACGCGCAGATCGTCAGGATGATCGGGAAGAACGCGGGTCCGGGAGTCGCTGCGCTGCCCGGGATGTCCATCCCGATGATGCCCGCGGTCAGGTAGACGGCAAGTGCGAGCATCAGGCCCGCGACGACCAGACCGCTTCGTCCGGTGAGCGGTCGGCGCGCGGGGTCCGATCCGTGTCCGTCGTCGAGCGTCGTGCCGACGGGCTGCGCCGCCGCATTGTCAGTCGTCATGATGGGCTGCCTTCACTGCCAGTACCGGGACCTCGGCGTCGATGAGGATGCGCTGTGCGTTCGAGCCGAGCAGAAGTTTCCCGACGCGCGACCGGCGGCGCAGGCCGACGACGATGAGATCGGCGGACAACTCCTCGGAGACGTCGATGAGTTCGGCGGCCGGATCGGAATCCTCGCGACGATGGCCGAGCCAGCGAATCGCGGTGTTGTTGCCGGCATTCTCGACAGGGGCGAAGTCGGGCTCGGGAATGCCACCGTCGTCGTCGACAGCGGGGGTCTCCATATCGAAGACGATCAGTTGAGAGCTCTCGTTGCGCGCGAGGCGCCGGCCGTGTTCGAAGGCCGCTCGACCTTCGGGGGTGTGGGCGAAAGCGACAAGGATGGGCATGGGTTCTCCGTGATGTCGTGTGGGGCAGGGGTTGTGCAGTGCGGGTTCGCCGACAGGCGGTCGGTCAGTACCCGAGGTCGGCCCAGATGCCGCGGACGAACTCCGATTGCTGGTCGATGACCTGGTTGAATCCGGTACCCGGCGTGAACGTGTCGGACCAGTTGTTGCGCTGCAATGCATCTCGCCACTCGGGTGATTCGACGACCTCGGTGACGATCGCCTCGAGTTCGGTGCGCTGGTCATCGGTGATACCCGGCGGTGCGACCACCCCGCGCCAGTTGGTGAGGGTGACGTCGTAACCCAGTTCGGACAGGGTCGGCAGATCGATGGCCGGGACCGGCTCGGGAGCCGAGATCGCCAGCGCGCGTAGATTTCCGGCGGTGATCTGGTCGACGAAATCCTCGTAACCACTGACCGAGGCCTTGATCGTCCCGGACATGAGTGAGGTCGCCAGTTCGCCACCACCGGAGTAGGCGATGTAGTTGACCGCGGCGGGGTCTATGCCGTTCTCCCGAGCCATCTGGCTGATGATCATCTGGTCGACGCTGCCCAGCGAACCGCCACCGAACGTGAAGTTCTTGGGGTCCTTCTTCCATTCGGCCATCAACTCTTCGATGGTCGTGATCGGAGAATCAGCCGGTACGACGACGACGTCGTAGTCGTCGGCGAGCCGCGCGATGGGGGTGACGTCTCCGAGATCCACGTCGGACCCGTTGATGTTGATCGCGCCCAGCATCGTGATGCCCATGACCATGATCGTGCTGGCGTCGCCGGTCATCCCCGCGAACTGGCTGAGTCCGATCGTGCCGCCGGCACCGGGGATGTTGACGACCTGCGAGTTGTTGACGATGTTCTGGGCTCGCAGCGCCTGCTGCATCTCGCGTGCCGCACCGTCCCAACCACCACCGGCGGCCGCGGGCGCGATCAGGGTCAATTGCGATCGCGCGCCGGCGCCGCCCTCGCTCCCGGCCGCGTCGACGACGCCGACGACGACGATCGCCGCGGCGACCAGTGCGCCGAGTGCTTTGACGAGCGTGGGAACACGTTTCGGCGGACGAGACGTGCGGGACAGCTCTGTCGATTCGTCGGTGCCGGGGGATGGTGCGGTCATGCGGTCCTCGTTTTCGTTCGGGGTCGGGTCCCGAGGCCGAGAGCTACCAACATCGTCTGACTCGATTCTGCTGCGAATGTGAGGACCACCACGTCGGTGGTCACATCGGAAGTGTTGGCGTAACCGTCGTCACAGTCACGCTTGGGCGCATAAGTATCGTTTTGCGCTTTTCGCGCGCGCTCGGCGTCGCACAGTTATAGATTATAACCTATGACGGTGACGCAGGACACAGGGGTCGGAAAAGTGGCAGCGGCCAGGTCAGCCGGCGACGGGGTCCTCGGTGAGCGCATCGATGGCACGACGTCCGAGACTGTTGCCGATGTGCTCGCGCATCACCGCGTCGGCACGCTCGGCGTCACCGTCGGCGACGGCCTCCATGATCGCCCGGTGCTCGGCGGTGACCCGCGACCGGTCGTCGGGTGAATCGCCCCGGTGGGAGAGGCCGATGACTCGGTAACGATCTGCTTTGTCCCAGAGTCGTTCGAGGATGTCGATGAGAACGGGGTTGCCCGAAGCGCGGTACACCGTGCGATGGAATTCCCGGTGTCGGACAAGGGCATCGACATCGGACGCACTGGCGATGGGCGAGAGGCGATCGAAGGCATTGCTGATGGCGGCGATGTCGGCCGCCGTTCGCGTCCGCGCGGCGAGCGCCGCCGCGAGCGGGTCCAGGTTCTCGCGTACCTGGTAGAGGTGGCGCGCCTCATTTGCGGATACGGGGGTCACCCGCGCGTCTCGGTGGGCCTCGAGTTCGACCATGCCCTCGGCGGACAGACGGCGGATCGCCTCGCGGAGGGGAGTCGTGCTGACGCCGATCTCGGCCGCGAGTTTGGCCTGGGGGATCACCGCGCCGGCTGGCAGGACCCCGGTCAGAATTCGCCGCTGGAGCTCGGCGTATGCGTAGTCGTTCTTGGTGAACATCCCGCCTGGTGCAGTCATGGCGGGCCTCCCGGCAGTGGTCATGGGACGTCGAGATCCGGCAGCGCCGGACGTCGCGATGATAGCACCGGTGGTACAAGTTATAGGTTATAACCTATGGTGGACCCATGAGTGGAGCTGAACGCCGCGCGCAACCCGATCTGCCGGTCGTCGATGTCGAGCGGCGGGTCGGGTCCGACGTGTACCGGCAGTGGCCCACGGTGGTCCGTCTACTCGCCGAGAACGTGACTCGCCATGCCGACGCCGAGACGCGCGATCGAGCCCTGGACGACATGACCCGCTGGCTTCGCGCCGGCACCAGCGACGCCGAGATCCCGTATGTGCCGGGCCGGTTGCTGATGCACGACACCACCAGCACGCCCGCCCTCGTCGACATCGCCGCGATGCGTGACGCGGTTGCCGCCCGAGGTGGGGATCCGACGGCGTTGAGTCCCCGCCTGCCGGTGGAGGTCTCGGTGGACCATTCGCTCGCGGTCGAGTCGTTCGCGCGCCGCGATGCCGCCGCGGCCAATCTCGCCCACGACATGCGTCGCAACGCGGAGCGGTATCGCTTCCTGGCCTGGGCGTCGACCACGATGGACACCGTGCACATCAACCCACCGGGTACCGGGATCATGCACACGATCAACCTCGAACAGCTCGCCACCGTGGTGACGGTGGAGAAGGTCGGTGGCGTCGACCACGCGGTGCCCGACATGATGCTCGGTACGGACAGCCACACGCCCATGATCAACGGGCTCGGTGTATTGGGCTGGGGCATAGGAGGTCTGGAAGCCGAGACAGTGATGTTCGGCATGCCGACCACACTGCGGATCCCCGAGGTCGTGGGAGTCCGCCTCACCGGGACGCTCTCCGCGGGCGTGCTGGCCACGGATCTCTCGCTGGTCGTCACGCACCGTCTGCGCGAGCTCGGGGTCACGGGTGAGTTCGTCGAGTTCTACGGGCCGGGCGTATCGGCACTGACGGTGGGCGCACGGGCGGTGATCGCCAACATGGCCCCGGAATACGGTGCCACCACCGGGTTCTTCCCCGTCGACGCACAGACCGTCCGATACCTGGCCGACACCGGACGTACCGCCGAACACTGCGAGCTCGTCGAGTCGGTGACACGACGGCTCGGGCTGTGGTTCGACCCCGATGCCGAGCCGCGTTTCACCCGCACGATCGACATCGACCTGGGTGCGGTGGTCCCGTCGGTGGCCGGTCCGCGTCGCCCGCAGGACCTGGTCCCGGTGACCGAGTTGCCGTCGACCTTCGACACCGAGGGACCGGCGCAGTGCGACGACGGCGTCGACATGCCGGCGTTCCCCGTCGCCATCGCGTCGATCACGAGCTGTACCAACACCTCTGACCCGCGCCTCCTCATCGCCGCGGGTTTGGTCGCCCGCCGCGCACGGGAGCGAGGGATGCGGGTGCCGGAGTATGTGAAGACCTCCCTCGCGCCGGGTTCGCCCTCTGCCGCCGGCGTGCTCGAGCGGGCCGGTCTCACCGACGACCTGTCCGCGGTCGGCTTCGACATCGTCGGATTCGGTTGTGCCACCTGCATCGGCAACTCGGGACCGCTGCCGGCGGAGATCACCGCGGTGGCCGAGGCGCACACACGAAAGCCGGTGGCTGTGCTGAGCGGCAACCGCAACTTCCCCGGCCGCGTCCACCCGGACCTTGAACTGGGCCTGCTGATGTCGCCGCCGATGGTGATCGTCTTCGCGCTCGCGGGTGATGCGGCGATAGATCCCACCTCGGAACCGATCGGCGTCGACGCCGACGGACATGACGTGCTGCTCGCTGATCTGTGGCCCGCCCCGGAGGAGATCGACGCGCTCACCGATGCAGCGCGGCGTCCGCGTGATGTCGTCGACGACTTCGTCTCCGCGTCCCGCAATCCGGCATGGGACGCACTCGAAGTACCGGATGGGCCGCTGTTCCCCTGGGACCCGTCGTCGACGGCCCTGCGGCGTCCTCCTTTCGCCGATGACGGCTACGCGCACACCATGCTCGGGGAGTACACCGCGCATCCCCTGCTCGTGCTCGGCGACGACATCACCACCGACCACATCTCCCCGGCCGGGGCGATCAAGCCCGACAGCCCGACCGGTCGATACCTCGTGGAGCGGGGTGCGGAACCGGGCGACCTGAACGTCTACGCCTCCCGGCGCGGCAATTGGGAAGCCATGCTGCGGGGCGGCTTTCAGAACAAGAACGTCCGCAACGCGCTCGCACCGGATGCGGCTCCCGCGCACACCGTGCATGCGCCCACCGGCGAGGTCGTGTCTCTTCCGGAGGCCGCGGGCCGGTACGCGCAGGACGGCGACGGGGTGGTGATCGTGGCGGGTGAACGGTACGGCATGGGCAGCTCACGGGACTGGGCGGCGAAGCTGGTGCGTCTGCTCGGCGTGCGGGCCGTGCTCGCGCGCAGTTTCGAACGTATTCACCGGTCCAATCTGGTCGGTGTCGGCGTCCTGCCGTTGCTCATCCCCGCTGACGTCGACGGCGGGTTGCAGGACCTGCAGCCCGGAGACCGACTGCACGTCGTCGGGACTGCCGACGCCGTCGACCGCGGGACGGTGGCGGTCGTCGTCCGGCGGATCGACGGTTCCGAGATGCGTTTCGACGCGCAGGTGGCCGCCGAGACCGATCTGGATCGTCGGCTTCTCCGACGCGGCGGAGTCATCCCCAGCATTCTCGACGAGCAACTCGTGCGGTGACCTCGCGGGCCGGGGGGTGGCGACGCGTAGCTGCCAGCGAATTCACAGTGATCGGTCAACCCCCTCATAACCTGCGGGTTCACTCTCGATACATGAGAAAGAACAAGCACATCTCCTCGGTCCCGCTCGTCGTCCTCGACGACCCTGCTGCCATCGACCACGCGTACGACCTGTTCCGTCGCGACATCCCGCTGGCTGTCGTCAGCAGTCAGTACTCCGCAGTCCTGCCGTTCATGATCGGCAACAACGGGCACACCGCGGCATTCGTCGCCGACGTCGACGACCCCGACCAGCTCGCGGAGGCGATTGTGATCATCGAACGTCGCTTCGGCCGGGTCGGTTCGGTCATCCGCTACGCGGCCGACATCCCGGCGGTGGTGTAGGTCGCGAAAGCGATGTCAGGTCGGGGCGATGAAGTTCTGGCTGGGGAGCTTGGACTAAAGGCGGCGGATCCGTTCGGCCAGCAAACGGCGCCGCCGGAATACGGCACGGCGGTTGACGACCCCGTCAACCGATATCGAAGCCGTCGGGCCGCGCGGTGGCGAGCCGGGATCGATCCATGCTCACAGGCGTACCGACGCAGGTGGTTATGCCGCTCTCGAAGAGACGATCCTAGGGATGATTGGCCCTGATCGACCCTAGCTCATACTCGTTCGGCGGTGCGGCACAGCCTGATTCAGTCCGCTCTAGGCCGGGGTCCACGCACGAGAGCGCCGAGGCCCGCATGCGCAGTTTGCTGCTCGCGTGGACAACGCGAAGACGCGTTCCGAACTGATCTGCCCGTGACGTGGCTACTGACCACCACTCACGTGGTGATGAACGCGGCTGCCGAGGAAGTACGTGCCGGACGTCTGGACGCCGCTGACGACCCGTGGCTCATCGACGCGATACTGCTACCAGCGTTCACGCAAACGCAAAACTGACGGCCGCACTGTTACCGCTGCGACCAACGGCGCCCATCTCGGCTGCGAAAAGCCCGCCAACCGCACTCCTCTTACGGTCTGAGATCGGGTACTGGAGAGCGCTTTTCGTTGTCCGCTTCTAGCGGGCACAACAGGTCGGCGAGTCCCAATCCCTACAGTGCCGGCCAACCCGACTTCGGAAGCGGCCGTTCAAATATGTCGAGGCCCGGAGGCGCGTCGACCCGAGAGGCCTCGCCCCATCCACGGGAAGATAGGGCTACTCCCCCTCTGCTCGGCGCCCTCCGGTCCACCTGAACTACTATCTAGGATAGTTTCAAGCTGGTTGTTTCGGAGGCGTGGTGATCGAAAACGTTGTGGCCCTAGGGGTGCTCCTGGGACTGTTCGGTGCGGTCGCAGCGTGTGGTGTCGCCGCTGCCCGTCAGCCGGATCGAGGTGGGGAGGCGTGGCGGGCGCGTGTTTCGTGTGCGGTGGTCGTGAGTGCGGCCGTCGGCGTGATGGTGGTTGGTCCCCAGGGTGTTTTCGCGTCGGCGATCGTGTTGGCGCTGCTCTGTGTTGGGGCGCTCATGCTGTTTTATGCTCATCTGCACGGTGCGTCGTTGGCTATGATCATTGACCCGCTTGTGTGGATGGCCTCGGCGCTGTGGGTGTTCATCGTGTTCGCGGCCACGGGCGCGTCGATCGAGATTGGCGTGGTGCCTGCTGATCCGATCGCCGAGCTGGCGTTGAGGGCGGAGCTCAATCGACCCCCGAGGTGGTCCCGTACAGGCAGCGTGATCGCGATCTTGGGTCTGGTGGCCGCGATAATCTTCCGCCTGGCCCGGCCGGCCTCCCGCGGTGATGGCTTCGACGCCCTCGTTCCCGGCGCCCACGCCCGATTCCCACAAAAATACGAAGGTGGTTAGTAGAAGTGGGATGTGATGCGGGTGTGCGGAGGAGGTGGTGGGCATGACTGACGGTGTCGAGGTGCGGCCTACAGATCGGTTCGGCCCCCGCGGTCCTGCCCGTACGATCTCCCGTGCGGTGGGCCTTGCCGTGGTGATGTTTGAGGCAGTTGCCGCGTTCTGGCTGGTGATGCTGATCCGAACGTCGGATCTCGTGTCATCCAACCCCTCAACAGTCGGGCGTGGTGATCAGGTTGAGCTGCGGATGCTGACCGTGGTGAATGTGCACGACTGGGTGTCGGCTCTGAGCGCTGCGGCCTTCACTGCGGGTGTGGCCGGTGCGCTGGCGGCGCATCTACTTCCCGCAGTCAAGGGGCGCGCGACCGGTTGAGTAGTCGGGCGGGATTTCGATCTTGGAAAGTTTCTGTAGCTTAGGCTTTGGAGCCGCCGCCGCGGGTGTGGCGCGGTTTGCGGGTGAGGTATTCGCTGAGCACTTCACGCTCGGCGGGTGTCACGGTCTGGGCGAAGTGCATCAGTACTGCCGCGGAGTCCCCGCTGGCGTCGAGGACCTGACGCAAGGTGCGTGAGGTGGCCTCCTCGCGGGTCTGCATGGGGAAGTACCGGTAGGCGCGGCTGACTTTTTCTCGACCGACGAACCCTTTCTTGTGCAGGTTGGTGACGACGGTGAGCACTGTGGTGTAGGCCGGTTCGCGGTCGTGGAGTTCCTCGACCAGGTCGTGCACCGACATCGCCGCACCGGCCGACCACAGCACGTCCATCACTGCGCGTTCCAGCGAACCCAGCCCAGTCATTTTCACCCACCATCTCTAGATGCGGGTCAATCTTACGACGGACTACCTCAGCTAGTAGCTCGGTCCCGTTGGAGCGCATCGGCAGTGCCGCGAGGCGGACGGTGTTCGATGGCCACGCAGAATCCGGACGATCCGCACGCCGGACACTCTCGCTGACTAGCGCCACCCGGGGCACTGCGCCGAGGCATTCACCCACAAGGAACTCCCCCATGACCACCTCAGCTCCGATCCACCCACCTGCGGCCACCGCCGGGCAGACAGGCGCCGTCGATATCGAACTCGCCGTGTCGGGCATGACGTGTGCATCGTGCGCGGCACGCATCGAACGCACACCGAACAAACGCGACGGAGTGAGCGCCTCGGTGAACTACGCCACCGAAAAGGCTCACGTCAGCGCACCCGCCGGTGTCGACCCACACCTGCTGATCGAGACCATCGAACAGGCTGAATACCAGCTGCGCTGCCCGCGACTCCCACCCAAGGCGCCGCCTTCGACGATGACCCTTCGGACGACGACGGGGAGCTCGTGGCCTTGCGTCACCGACTGATCGGTGCGGTGGTTCTCCCGCTACCGGTGATCGCGCTGGCAATGGTCCCGCCGTTGCAGTCCACCTACTGGCAGTGGGCGTCGTTGACGTTGGCCGCGCCAGTGATCGTGTAGGCGGCATGGCCGTTTCATCGCGCCGCGTTGCTCAACCTGCGCCAGTTGTATCCACCAACCCCTCGACGTATACCCCCCAGGGGTATAAGGTAGCGGCATGAACGAGCACTCTTCCCCTGAGCACGTCGGTCACGACGCCGCCGATGAACGCCACCACGGCCAACTCGCCGCAGCGTCACACAACCACCACGATCACCATGCTGAGCGCGCCCGCGCAGACCATGATCACGCTGGGCATGGGGGGCATGGTGATCACGTCGGGCAGTTCCGGCGGCTGTTCTGGATCATGCTGGCCCTGGCTGTGCCGGTCGTGGCCTTTTCGCCCATGTTCGCGATGCTCATCGGCTATGACCTACCCGATGGTGAAGTGTTGAAGTGGGTCTCACCGGTGCTGGGTACGGTGATGTACTGCTGGGGTGGGCGGCCGTTCCTGGTAGGCGCCTATTCAGAACTGCGGTCGCGTGCACCGGGAATGATGCTGTTGATCGCCTTGGCGATCACGGTGGCCTTCGTGGCGTCCTGGGGTGCGAGCATCGGTGTGTTGCACCACGAACTGGACTTCTGGTGGGAACTGGCGCTGCTCATCGTGATCATGCTGTTGGGGCATTGGATCGAGATGCGGTCGCTGGCCCAGACGACCTCGGCCCTGGACTCGCTGGCCGCGCTGCTGCCCGATGAGGCCGAACGCGTCGATGGCGACCAGATCACCACGGTTGCTCCCAGTGAGCTGCAGGTCGGAGATGTGGTGATCGTGCGCCCGGGGGCCAGCGTGCCGGCCGACGGTCGCGTCGTAGACGGCTCGGCCGAGCTCGATGAATCCATGGTCACCGGAGAATCGCGCACGGTGCGCCGCGGCATCGGCGATCAGGTGGTGGCCGGCACGGTGGCCACCGACTCGGGGCTGCGGGTCCAGATCACCGCCACCGGCGATGACACGGCGCTGGCCGGGATTCAGCGCCTGGTGGCAGACGCGCAGAACTCCACCTCCCGCGCCCAGCGGCTGGCCGATTCCGCTGCAGCGCTGCTGTTCTGGTTCGCGCTCGGCTCAGCGATCATCACCGCCATCGTGTGGACGGTCATCGGCCAACCCGACCAGGCGGTGATTCGAACCATCACCGTGCTGGTCATCGCCTGCCCGCACGCACTCGGCTTGGCTATCCCCCTGGTGGTGGCCATTGCCACCGAACGCGCCGCCCGCGGCGGCGTGCTGGTTAAAGACCGGTTGGCACTTGAGGCCATGCGCACTGTGGATGCGGTGCTGTTCGACAAGACCGGAACCCTGACCAAGGGTGAGCCCACGGTCATCGAGATCGCGGCCGCCGACGGCGTCGATGAGGACACCGTGCTCGCCCTGGCCGCCAGCGCCGAAGCCGACAGTGAGCACCCGTTGGCGCGAGCGATTGTCGCAGCTGCCGGCGACCGCGCGCGGCCGGTGCCGGCGGCCACCGACTTCACCTCGTCACCGGCGGTCGGTGTGACCGCTCGCGTCGAGGGCGCCACAGTGCGGGTGGGCGGGCCCCGCATGCTCGAGGAACAGGGCCATCAGGAACTGGCCATCGCTGATCGCTGGCGCGCCGACGGCGCAATCATCCTGCATGTCACCCGCGACACTGAGCTGATTGGAGCTCTCAAACTTGCTGATGAGGTGCGCGGGGAATCCCGCCAAGCCGTCGAGGTGCTGCACGCCCGCGGGGTCGAGGTTGTGATGATTACCGGCGACGCCGAAGCAGTGGCGCACACCGTCGCTCACGACCTCGGTATCGATCGGGTGTTCGCCGGTGTACGGCCGGAAGACAAAGCCAGCAAGGTGGCCGAACTGCAGCACGAAGGCCGCAAGGTGGCGATGGTGGGCGACGGCGTCAACGACGCCCCCGCCCTGGCCCAGGCCGATGTGGGCATCGCGATCGGGGCCGGCACCGACGTCGCGATCGCCTCGGCCGGGGTCATCCTCGCCAGCGACGACCCCCGTTCGGTGCTGTCGGTCATCGAGCTGTCAGACGCCAGCTACCGAAAAATGAAGCAGAACCTGTGGTGGGCAGCGGGATACAACCTGATCTCTGTACCGCTGGCCGCCGGAATTCTCGCGCCCATCGGGTTCGTCCTGCCGATGTCGGTCGGAGCGATTCTGATGTCAGCCTCGACGGTCGTGGTCGCACTCAACGCGCAACTGTTACGCCGACTCGACCTGCAGCCAGGCGCGAGTACAGTGCGTGGACTGCAGCACAACCGACCGAGATCCATTGAGAAGGTGAGTTCATGACCGCTGCGTCCGCACCGGGACAATCCTCCACCCCGGAAGAATCCTCTGCCTCGGAACACTCTTCCCACGGTTACATCAGCGATAAGGGCAAATACCTGGCCCGCCTCAAGCGCATCGAGGGGCAATCCCCCGAGGTATCTATCGGATGGTCGATGAGGAGCAGTACTGCATCGACATCCTGACCCAGATTTCGGCGCTGACCAAGGCGCTGGAGGGGGTCGCGCTGGGTTTGCTCGACGACCATCTCACCCACTGTGTGCTCGATGCCGCCCACGCCGGCGGGGACGAGGCGCAGGAGAAGATCGCTGAAGCCTCGGCGGCCATCGCTCGCCTCGTTCGTTCCTGAGCCACCCACCACGCCGGGTTCGTCACAGGCGTGGTTCGCCGACCCACTGCGGCACCACCGGCCCCGGCGCGCGGGCGTCTGCATCAGCGGCCATCGCCAGAACCACCCCGCGATCGGCCAGCCACTGTGCCGGATCGACGTTGACTCCCGTCGGGTCGAGAACCTCGAAATGCAGATGCGGGCCGGTCGAGACCCCACGGTTGCCCACTGTGGCGATCGATTGGCCCATCCGTACTCGCGCGCCCTGCTCGAGCAGATTCTCGTCGTTGTGGCCGTAGGTGGTGATCGTGCCGTCATCGTGCCGGATCCGCATCCACAACCCGAACCCCTCGGCAGGTCCGGAGGTGATGACCTCCCCGTCAGCTACCGCGACAATGGGCGCGCCCAGATCATTGCCGATATCAATGCCCTGATGGCCCCGTCCGTCACCGAAGGTGGACGTGATCTCGCCCGCAGTCGGGGCCACCGCACCGCCACTACCGGGCAGCAGCGGTGTCGGCGTTCCGGGTTCCTGCGGCTGGGGGCCATGCGGCTCGTTCGGATCGTGCGGCACGATTGCGGCGATCAGGGTGGCTACCAGCCGAGCCAGCGGTAATGCGTCGATGATTCGGAACCCGTCTATCGGATCAATGAGCGAAAACGTGCCGAAGCACTGCAGTGCGGCTGCACTGCCCGCATCGCCGACGCTGCCCGACTGGGCCTGAGCGCCCAGGCAGGACGCTGTCTGCGTGATCGGCTTCCCCAAATTCGCCGCCGCGGCCCCGCCCAAAGCGGCCTTCACCGAGTCCTGCACGATCGCGATCAGCTCCCCGGCCACATGTCCATCGGTCGAGGCCGCCGCCGGTGCGGTGGCAATCACAGGCGCAACGCCCACGCACACCGCCGCTGCCACTCCCAGCGCTTTGGGGCCCCACTGCTGCCCCGCCTTGACCCGTAGCGATGTCAACACCATCTGCATGCGGTCGGACCTTTCCCGCGGACGTCGTAGACCCACGCACGAGTGTCATGCGTGTACCCGCGAGATCACACCACAAGTCACTTGTGCCCCACCAGTCACACGCGGCTGCACTACGAAGCGAACTAATCAGGCATTAGCAGGTTTGTTTGCGCAGTTCACCGCTCGTTTTGTGGGTGCCGGGTAGGCGGGTAACTACTATCGGTGTTAGTAGAATTGTTATCGAAGCGCCGCCGGGCGGTGGCGAAGTATCACTCTTGAGGAGGAGATCGATGAGAGTCGCACGAACCGGTGTCGTCGTTGCTGCCGCGGCGGCTGTTCTGACAGTGGCCGCGTGTTCGGACACTTCGACTGAGGATCATTCCTCGATGTCGGGGATGGGTACCAGCGCGGCCAGTACCGAATCGTCAGCGGCGGCCTCTGCCGAACACAACAGCGCGGACATCTCGTTCGCCCAGCAGATGATCCCGCACCACACCCAGGCGATCATGATGAGCGACATCCTGTTGGAGAAGGACAACATCAACCCCCAGGTCGTCAGTCTGGCCCAGCAGATCAAAGACGCTCAGCAGCCTGAGATCGAGCAGATGCAGTCGTGGCTGAAGCAATGGGGAGCCCCACTCGAGGGCCAGGGGCACAACATGGACATGGGTACGTCGATGGCGCCGGGTTCCTCCCCGATGCCGTCGATGATGGGCATGATGTCGCCAGAACAGATGCAGCAGCTACGCGACGCGCAAGGAGCCGAGGCGTCGCGCCTGTTCCTGACGCAGATGATCGAACACCATCGCGGCGCCATCGCCATGGCCAAGACCGAGATTCAAGACGGCCAATCGCCCGAGGCGATCGCGCTGGCACGCCAGATCGTCACTGACCAGGAAAGTGAAATCGCCAGGATGCAGCAGCTTCTCAACAACCCCTAGCGGCCCGACCCGCCCGGGTTTGCCTCGGCTACACACACATCGCGATCACCATCGCCGCGACGACACCGGATGCCGCCAGCGTGGTCGGTACCGCCACCACACCAGCCACCGCCGCGGCGGCACCCACATGATGACGCCGCGACCGGCACCGGTGACCGGAGTCCAAGCGGCTCAGCCGCGGCCCCACGGACGACGAATCGCTGATCGACAACACACCCACCGGGCCCGCCACGGGCCCCGAACGGGCCAACGTTCCCAACGCCGAGCAGACCGCCCGCGCACCCACCAGCTGGGCGGCGCGGGCATCGGCGGCTTGCTCGACCAAGCCGGCGACCTCACGGCCCGCGCGGCTGAACAACGGAATCAGCGGAAACGCACGCCCGAGAGCGCGGGCCGCCAACACCACGGTGTGATGACGTTGCCGCCGGTGCGCGCGCTCATGGGCAACGACGGCATCGAGTTCCTCACCGGACAACGCCGCCTGTAACCCAGTCGTGGCGGCGATCCCGGCATCCTTACCCGGCAGACAAAACGCCATCGGCCGCCCGTCGGCGAGCCACCACACGTCGGGATAGCGCTCACTGCGGGCGCCCACCAACCGCAACGACTGCAGATACTCCTCACGAGCACCACGCATCCGCACCGCCGATCGCACCGCGATCGTCACCGCTCGGACAATCGCTGCCCCGGTCACCACCGCCAGCACGCCACCGGAGATCGCCTCCACCCGCGGGGATGCGCCGTGTGACAACACCCGCAGACACGACACCACCTCGGACAACGAATGGATGCCGAAATGGCCGGGAACCGCCAGCGTCACAACAGCTCCCACCCACAACATCGCAAACACGACCTGCGCGGCCGGCCAGGCCACCAACACCCAACGAGCATCGATACGGCCCTGCACCCGAACCATCCATCGAGGCCACAACCAGCCCAGCACACCCGCGGCAACAACTAACACCACCGCTGCACTCATGGATGCTCACCCATCGTTCGCCTCGATCCTCGACGCCCCGCCGTCAGCTCGCTGAGACCCACACTCAACACACCTTCCCGGCGACCCACCACCTGCACCACCAGCCAGTATGCCCCAGAAGTTCGTCGGTGACGCCGCAACTCAGGCACCGACCGCGCCGCCAATTACTAGGTTTTATAGTAGTTAGTTGACGCGGGTTGACCCGGCCTGCGCGTACCAGTCCGAGGAATGCGCCGTGACCGAGAACCCGAAGGAGACGCACTCGCCCCCCGACGACCACCGTCGTCAGTATCTGCATGCCATGCGAGACGTCTACCGGGCACCCACGCCATACTCTGCCCACCAGTTCTTCCACCGCGCCCATCACCTCAGCGTCACCTCGAACCGACGCCGCCACCTCGCCGCACACATCGGTCTCGTCCGCCACCTCGCTGCGATCGGCGACCTCGCCGGGGCGCGTCACCACCTCGGTACCGTCCTTGCCTCCCTCGTCCTCCAAAGACATTGCGGCCAACAACCTTCGCAGGCTTCCATCCCCATCCAGAAGTCGTGACCACGACCGCGACGCCCCAGAGGGCCAGGGTGGCTCTCTACCGACCCTCTATCCCGGTCTCGCCGCCGCGACTGGCGCTGATTCGGTGTAAGTGGTTGTGATCGCCCGCGGCGTGGGGCAGGAGGATCACGACGATGACCGACACAATCGGGGGCGTGGATGCCCCGGTGGCAGGGCCGGTTCAGACCGGTCGGGAACACGATGTCACCACCGCGGATGCGGTGCGTGAGCTCTCGAAGGCCGAGCAGGCCTTGGTGAGCGATCTTGTACGTAGCTCACGCGCTCAGGGGGTGGCACTGGCCGGTCCTGACGGGCTGCTCAAAGCCTTGACCAAGAGCGTGCTCGAAGCCGCGCTCGATGAGGAGATGACCGAACATCTTGGCTACGACAAACATGACGTGGCCGGCCGCAACACCGGCAATTCGCGCAACGGCACGCGCACGAAACGGGTGCTGACCGATGCGTGCGGGCAGGTGTCGATCGAGGTCCCCCGCGACCGCACCGGCACCTTCGACCCGGTGATTGTCGGTAAGAGCAAGCGTCGCGTCACCGATGTGGATCGGGTGGTGCTGTCGCTGTATGCCAAAGGCCTTACGACCGGTGAGATCTCGGCGCATTTCGCCGATGTCTACGGTGCGTCGGTGTCGAAAGACACCGTCTCGCGCATCACTGATCGGGTCATCGAGGAGATGGTGGGTTGGTGGGCGCGCCTGCTGGAGAAGGTGTACGCGGCGGTGTTCATCGACGCGATCATGGTCAAGATCCGTGACGGGCAGGTACGTAACCGGCCGATCTATGCTGCGATCGGTGTTGATCTCGACGGGCACAAAGACATCCTCGGCATGTGGGCCGGTGACGGGGGCGGCGAGTCGGCCAGGTTCTGGTTGGCGGTGCTCACCGACCTCGAGAATCGGGGTGTCCGCGACATCTTCTTCGTTGTCTGTGACGGATTGAAAGGGTTGCCCGACAGTGTATCTGCGGCGTTGCCGTTGGCCACGGTACAGACGTGCATCATTCATCTGATCCGGAACACCTTCAAGTACGCCTCCCGCAAGTACTGGGACCAGATCAGCGCCGATCTCACACCGATCTACACCGCGCCGACCGCCGCTGAGGCCCGGCTGCGGTGGGAGGAATTCGCTGAGAAGTGGGGGACGCCGTACCCGGCGATCGTGGCACTGTGGGAGAGCGCGTGGGAAGAGTTCATCCCATTCCTTGACTACGACGTCGAGATTCGGCGAGTGTTATGCTCCACCAACGCGATCGAAAGTCTCAACGCCCGTTACCGGCGTGCGGTGCGCGCTCGCGGGCACTTCCCGAACGAGCAGGCCGCACTCACAACGCTGTACCTGGTGACCCGGTCGCTGGACCCGAAGGGTACCGGTCAGACGAAGTGGGCCGTACGCTGGAAGCCAGCGCTCAACGCCCTGGCCATCACGTTCGCCGATCGTATGCCCGCAGCCGAAGAACGCTGACCCACCGAGCAATCGGAAAACCGCCGCTTACACCGAATATCGGACAGACCCTCGTTTCGGCCGAGTCGGCTCGGTCATCCGCTATGCGGCCGACATCCCGGCGGTGGCGGTGTGAGCGTTGTGGAGGTGTGAGATCGGACCGGCGGCGGTCCTCCAGAAGGTCATGACGTTCGGCTTCTTGCGTGGCTTCGCGCAGCCTCCGATCGCGGGCACGCTCGGCTCGCGGAGGGGCCAGTTTTGCGGCGAGTCGGGTGGTGGTGCGCCGCGGAATGTTCCCTGTCGCAACGGTGTGCGGTGAGGGCTTTCCTGCGCGGCTGCTCGAACCGGATACGGCGCGGGTTCGGAGGTAGGTCGTCGAGGGTTTCGAGGGAACCGCTGCCGTCACCCGCTGTCGGGGTGCCCGGCCAGGGCTGGCCGAGGCGTGGACGGACGTGGTCTGTCGCGGCGCCGGCAAACCCGCCAGGGGATCGAGGTGTCATTGCGACGTGGTGAGGAATACAAGGATGGCGGCCAGGGTGATGAGGTAGGCCAGGGCCCACCGTAGGTCATGGTGTGGTGTGGGCGGGGTGTAACGGTGAAATGTGAGGCTGCGGGATGTCATGACTGCAAGTTCGAAGCAAATGGTGGTTTGGTGGTGTGGGACAACAAGAGTCGTCGTAGGGCCGACGCCCGTCCCGTGCGTGAACAAAACGCCACCCTGAGGTCGGGGCGTCCAAATCACTGCGCCTGGGGAGGCGTGGGCCCGGCCGTAGAGGTGTGTGACGCGGTCAGGGCCGTCGAGCGGAAGCCAGCTGCTGTCGAGGCATGCTGTGGCGGCCACGGGCACCCATGCTGGCGGTCAATGCCGGGCCGGGCGTGCGTCGTTGCTGGTCATGGGTGCCGGGCGTGGCTGGTACCGGTGTTTCGGATTGATCCGGGTGGTGACGTGGCCGGCCCATGATGTGGGTCCACCAGTGCTGCAGCGGGCTGGGGTCGGGCCAGACGATCGGGTGAAGTTCAGGGGCGGTGGCCGACATCGGTTGGGTCCTTCCTGGGTCATGTCGCCGGAACGTGCCGGGGGTGAACGTCGTGTTCCTAGATAGCACTCGTCTGGGTGAATCGCCACCCGATGCCGAAAGCGGGCTACTGCTCTGCTCTTGGGTCGAGTGCTGTTGTGCCGGTGGAGGACTGAGTGCGTTGATCATCGAAAAGATGCTTGGCACTCACTGGCGTTGAGTGCTAATCTGATGGCGCGCAGTGATGGTTGATGTGGTGCCGTCAGCGTGGCGGCACCCGTGGATCAAGGAGGTGTTTGCGATGCTGGGTATCGATCCGTTTTCCATGGTTGATGACTGGGCTCGAGGACTTCTCACCGGCGAGTCCGGCGCTGGCCGACGTACACCGCGATTCATGCCGATCGATGTGTACAAGGTCGACGACCACTATTCGTTGATTGCCGACCTGCCTGGTGCTGATCCTGGTTCGATCGATCTCAACGTCGACAACGGGGTGTTGACCTTGTCGGCGCATCGCAACGCACTCTCGGATGAGGGTGTGCAGTGGTTGGCCAACGAGCGTTTCGCCGGCACCTATCGTCGGCAGATTACTCTGGGTGAGGGTGTCGATCCGGCGAAGATCTCTGCTGCCTATGACAACGGTGTGCTCACGGTGACGATCCCGGTGGCCGAGAGAGCCAAGCCTCGCAAGGTGGCCATCGAGCATTCCGGCGACGGACGTCAGGAGATCACCGCCGGCTCCGAGGCGGCCTCGGGCTGACTGACCGGGGAGGTGGTTCGTCACTGTCACCCCAGTACCGGGAGGTCTGAGATGATGATGGGCTGCGTCACGGCTGCGTCGCCAGCCGGATGTCTCGACGTGATCGACGCCGAAGACACCTGGCTGGCCGCTGAAATCGATGCTGTCTTCGCGCAGGTCGGCGATCCGCAACAGGTGCTACCTACCCTCACGTGCGGGGTCGCCACCGTTCGGCGCCGGGTACCTGGTTCAAGCCGGATCGCCGCTCGCATCGCGCACCTGCGGCCGCGACACCGAGTGGTGAGGCGAGGTGGGCGGCAGCGTGGCCCGCCCACCTCGATCTGAGAGCTTCTGAAAGACGCATGCGTCCGGGAGCCGGAGGGGTTGGCGGTCTCGGGCTCTGGGCGATCGCAGGCAGAAATGGACAAGGATGACACCCGCCGTCCTCCCCGGCGGCCGAGTGCCATCCTTGTCCATATTCAGTTCGACTGATGGGCCTTTGCGGATCGCTGATACTGCCGTGATCGCTGTCACGCATCGAGCGTGGCGTGGCATGACCCGAGTGAGGTGGGCGGCCCAGGTTCATTCGGGTGTCTCATGACGAGCCCGACACTTTTGAACAGCCCGACAGTCGATGCTGCTCGCTAGTTGTCTTGGTTAGTGGCACAGTCGCATACGTTGTCACAGATTGAGTGCACTCTGAGCGTCCGCGTCGCGCCGAAGCTGTGATCGATCGGCTCCTCGAATGTCATGCCAGCAAGGTGTTCGTGATTATGGCCAGTGTCGGGAACATAGTGGTGCATCGGACGCGAAAAGCAGCAACGAGTGACTGTGCAGTGGTAGCGGAGCGTGCCGGTTGCTCTCGACTGTCGGTGTCCGTCGTCTCGCCTCGAGAGCAGAGGATGAAGGCTGTCTGTCAAGACCAACTTCACAACGTCTCGGGCGACGCGCGACACAGCTGTGGGAATGCAACGACACCGGTGCCAGCGGAGACACCTCGCGTGGTCGGCGCCGCTGGCATACACAAAATTGAAAACGATTGTCGAGCAGTCACTGTCATGACGAAGACCATCAATCGCGCCGGTCAGAGCAACCCTCGCGACTTGAGTAACAGATAGTGATCGGCGAGCTTGGCGGCCAGCTTGTCCGGTGGGGCATCCACCACGTCGACGCCGAGCCGGCCCACCGCGGTGGCGGTTCGGTCCCGCAGGGTGAGTGTGCGTGCCGCGGCGGCGGCGTCGTAGATCTGCGCGGCGTCGGCGCGCTCGGTGAGCATGGCGTCGAGGGCGGGGTCGGCGACCGAGCCGATGATGACCTTGTAGCGTTGCGCGAGCACCGACAGCGGGGGGAGCAGCGACTCCTCGACGGCCGCGGGCTCGAGGGGCGTGAGTAGGACCAGCAGTGCGCGCTGTCGCCCGATCTTGGCGACCTCGGCACCGAGGAGCGGCCAATCAGCCTCCAGCAGAGCGGGTTCGAGATCCGCCATCGCGGTGACCAGGCTGTTGAGCAGCATGGTGCGACCGACGCCGACCACCCGTCGGTGGACCCGCCGGTCACCGGCGATCAGATCGACCCGGTCGCCGGCATGCGACGCGAGCGCGGCAAGCAATAACGCGGCATCCATCGCGGCGTCGAGTCGAGGTGTGTCGCCCACGCGGCCGGCCGACGTCCGAGAGGTGTCCAGCACGATGACGATGTGCCGATCCTTCTCCGGCTGCCAGGTCCGCACCACGGTCGAACGGCGCCGGGCGGTGGCCCGCCAGTCGATGCTGCGGACATCGTCGCCTTCGACATAGTCACGCAGGGAATCGAATTCGGTGCCTTGACCGCGCACGCGCACCGCCGACCGGCCGTCGAGCTGACGCAGATGGGCCAACCGTGACGGCAGCAACCGCCGCGAATCGAAGGGCGGGAGTGCGCGGACGCGGCCCGGCAACGGCACCGACCGTTGGCGTCCGGCGAGGCCGAGGGGACCCACCCGGCGGACGGCGACTCGGACCGCGAGTCGGTCACCGCGCCGGGTGGGGGTGAGAGTCGTTGTCACCGAGCGGGTCTCCGCGCGAGGGATGCTGACGCGGTGGGTGTTCGACGACGCACCCGCCGACGGCTGCCAGCTGTCGCGCAAGACTCCGCGGAACGTCTGCGAGCCGTGGTTGGTGACGGCGATCGAACACGTCGTGCGCTGGCCGAGCCGGATCGGGGCGGGTGCCGACCGCGACATGATGATCGACTTCGTGGACCCTGCCAGCGCGATGTCGAGGCAGGTGAGCAGGACACAGAACAGCGCCCACAGCACGGGGACGAAGTAGTTCGGCCATATCAGGATGGGCACCGCACCGAGCAGCACCAGGATCAGAAAGCGGCCGGTGAGGAACATCAGCGGGGGACGGGCACCGAGTTGATCGCGGCGTCGAGCACCGAACCCACCGACACCCCTTCGAGTTCGGCCTCCGGGCGCAACGACAGGCGGTGCGCGAGCGTCGATTGGGCGAGCGCCTGCACGTCGTCGGGGGTCACGAAGTCGCGGCCGTTCAGCCACGCCCATGCCCGGCTCGTGCCGAGCAGTGCGGTTGCGCCGCGCGGACTGACGCCGAGGGCCAGTGACGGCGAGAATCGGGTGGCCCGGGCGATGTCGACGATGTAGGCGGTGACCTGCGGGGCGACCGTCACCCGGCGGACCTGCTCGGCGCCGGCCTCGATGTCGGCGGCCGAGGCGACCGGACGGAGGCCGGCGGCGGACAGATTCCGCGGATCGAATCCGGAGGCGTGCCGCGTCAGCACGGTGATCTCGTCGTCGCGAGGGGGGAGCGGCAGGGTGACCTTCAGCAGGAAGCGGTCGAGCTGGGCTTCGGGCAACGGGTAGGTGCCCTCGTACTCGACCGGGTTCTGCGTCGCCGCGACGAGGAACGGGCTCGGCAGCGGGCGGGAATCCCCGTCGACGGTGACCTGCCGTTCCTCCATCGCCTCGAGCAATGACGCCTGGGTCTTCGGTGGGGTGCGGTTGATCTCGTCGGCCAGCAGGAGATTGGTGAACACCGGTCCTTCGCGGAAGGTGAATTCGGAGCTGGCGGAATCGAACACGAGTGAGCCGGTGACATCACCGGGCATGAGGTCGGGGGTGAACTGCACGCGCTTCGTCTCGACGTCGAGCGCGGCCGCCACCGACCGGACGAGCAGCGTCTTGGCCACGCCGGGAACGCCTTCGAGCAGGATGTGCCCGCGGCAGAGCAGCGCGATCAGGATGCCCGCCACCGCCGGGTCCTGGCCGACGACGGCTTTCCCGACCTCGCCGCGCACGGCCCCGAGCGCATCGCGGGCGCGGTTCGGCGCTCCGCCGGGTCGGTGGTGCGCGTACTCCGGTGGTGGCCCGGCAGGTGCCTTGGCGAACGGGTCTGCGTGTACGGATGCGTCCGGGGCGAACGGACCGGGGCGTGGGTTGCGGGACGGGTCGACGGTCATGGCGTGTGTCGGACTTCCTTCTCGAGGTTGGTCAGCTCGGCGGTGAAGTGCACGAGCTGGGTGTCGGTGGTGGGGAGCGGACCGGACAGCAGCGACCGGACCTCGCCCAGATCACGGTGCGTAGCCCCCACCACGGCGAGGACGATCGCCGACACCATCGGGTCCGAGTTCTCGGTCGACGCGACGACGGTGTCCCAGTCGGGTCGCGACAGTGCGTCGGTGGCACGGGCGGCGTCGAACGGAAGTCCCAGATACGACGCCAGCGAACCCAGCGTGTGGATGCGCAGCGCCGCCGCGGCGCGCGCGTCGGCTCCAGCGCGGTGATACATCCGGCCCCGCGCCCGGGTGGTCTCGACCGCCTTGACGACCGCCGGGAGCGGCTCGGTGACCAGCGAGCCGAATCGCCGGCCCCGCCACAACATCAGGGCCAGAACCGCGAAGACGGTCAACACGATCAGCGGCCCGACCGCGGCCGGGATGTCGGACTCCTCCTCCTCGGTCGCGACTTGATCGGTGAAGAAGGGCACGTACCAGAGGATCTCGTCGGACCTCGCGAATATCCGCACGGCGACGCCGGCGTTGTCCTGCTGTGCCAGGTGCTCGTTGGTGAGCATTGTGCCACTGATGACGACGAATTCGGGACGGTCGGCGGTGCGGGGGACCACGACCAGATTCGATGTCCCGTCGGACGTGAAGCAGGCCGTGGCCGCGGGCGAGGTCGGTGAGTATCCGAACGGACTGAAGTCGACGACGTCGGTCTCGTCGATGCCGGGCGTGCGGCAACCCGCGGGGACCGCTGCCGGGCCGGCGCCGTAACCGGACGTGACGGGCAGGTCGAGCGCGGTGAGCACGGTGGTGTCCGGCGCGATCAGGATCACGCGGTCGGCGTCCTGCACGCGCTCTCGGAACTGTTGTGTCGTACCGGGATTGAGCGATGAGGTCGAGCTCGCCACCACCGTGGTCCCGCGGCCGGGACGTGGGGCGTCGGTGAACTCCGCGAGGCCGCGCACCTGCCGGAGGTCGGTCCCGTGGTCGTCGAGGATCTGAGCGAGAGCGCGCGATCCGGTGGGCTGGGCGTTGTCGGGGTCGTAGCTTACGCCGGGACCGGGCGTGCCTTGCGCCCCGGTGAGTGCCGTGACACCGAGGAGCCCGACGCCGGCGACCACGACGACCACTACCAGCACGATGGTCACCCAGATCCACGCCGGCGTCTTGTTCTTCGCGGGCGCCGGTCGCATCGGCGTCGACGTGACGGGTCCGGGTGGCGTCGCCTGCACGGTGCCGGTCACCGGGGCACCGCCAGTCGGCTCGACCGGACCGTGTCCTGGTCGACCGGCCGTGCGGACGAGACCCCGCGTTCGATGTCGAGGACCGCGCGCGCGGATTCGGCCGATGCGTGTCGGTCGCCGTAGGCGATGGCGTCGAACAGGTCTGTCGCCGTTCGTAACCCGGAGTCGTAGGTGGGGAAGCGGGGTCCGAGGTCGACAGCGACCTCGTGGGCGGTCAGAGACGGTTCATCGGCCAGCAGACCGCGCTCGATACCCCGACGTGCCATGGCGCGGACGGCGGCGAGCACACACTCGTCGTACCGGCCCGCGGCGAAGGCGGCGTCGGCGTCGGACCGGACGTCGGTCGCGGACCGAGCCGGACCTGTCAGCACCGACCCCGTTGGCGGGCCAGCGGTGGCGCGGGGAAGTCGTGGGTTGCGTCGGAGATGCCGGACGACCGCGACGACGAGCCCGAGGACGAGGGCGATCGCCACGACGATCACGATGCCCCGAAGGGTGTCGGAGCCGCCGAACCAGCCGAAAACGTTGTCGGCGATCCACTCCCAGAGCCGCTCACCGAAGCGGTCGAACCACGACGGTTCGGGTGGTTGATACTCGGATTCGGACAGCTCCTCCTCGGCCCACCGGCGTGCTTCGTCGTTGCCGGGGTCCAATGGCGCAGCGAGAACTCCGATCACCGGTCGCCCTGTCCGGAGAAGAACGGCGTCGGGTCCGCCTCGGCGCGTGCATCGTCGTAGAGGACGGCCGGGACGTTGGTCAGTATTGGTTGCACGACCATCGACGCCACGACGATGCCGATCACCGCGACGACGGTCTCGGTGCCACGGGCGTCCCCGTCGTCGAACCACATGCCGGAGATCGATCCGAGAAGATCGAAGGGGTACATCATCGTCGTCATCGCGACCCACGCCAGCACGACCATGACCGCCAGGATGCCGAAGGTCCGCCAGAACCGCTCCGCCGACAACGACCCCGAGCGGGCGATCGCGTCTCGCACGGAGAGGCCGTCGATCACGATCGCCGGCGCCGTGAACACCGTGCGTACCAGCAGCCACGTCACCGGGATGAGCGCGACGAGGAAGAGGAGGAGACTCCCGGTGATCAGCACGATTCCGTCGGAGGCGATGCCCAGTCCGAGGAGTGCGATGCTCGGGGCGAACGCCGCCGCGACGGCGAGTCCCAGGAGTGCGGTCCACCCCGACAGTCGGGCGAGGGACCGGCGTCCCGCGCGCAGGGCGTCGTCGATTGTCGGTACGGACCCGGCGCGCAGGCGGGCCAGGGGACGGGCGGCGAGACCGCTGAGTGCGCCCGTCATGACGGTCCACTGCGCAAAGACGATGAGGACGAACGCGGTGACCGGTGCCAGGCTCGCCCAGTCGTCCGGGTCGTCGAGGGTCGGTTCGGCGCTCACCAGCCACCAGGTGATGAGCGCGACTGGTGCCGCCGCCGCGCCCCAACTCACGCCGACGAGGCCCAGGAAGACACGCGGTGCCGCGAACGTGGTGGAGAAGATCTGTTGCAGCAGGGAGTTGACGGACGTCGGTCGTCGTTGCGGCATCCACCCCGGCCACCCGTTGCCCGGAGGGGTCGCTCCCGGCTCGTGCGGCGGCGACAACGCCGGGCCCCATTGCGCGGAGCCCCATTGGGGCTGCGGTCCGGGCACGGTCGGAGGGCGCGGTGTGAGTGGACCCTGCGGCGGTCCGGCATCCGGCACCGGGCTCCACTCGTCGGATACGACGGGCGGCTGCCACGGGGGCTCGCCGGACGGTGGTGGAGATACGCGCGGCGGCTCGGTCATCGAAAGGTGCACCGGCCTTTCCGCACGCGGGGAAACTGTGCGGCGAACGTATCAAACAACTCCGACCGGGCACCGAAATCATCCACCGGTTGACGGACGCCGTGCTACCGTGCCGAATTAGAACACGTTCTACTTTTCTGGAGGATTCATGACCGTGGAACAAGCCGGGCTCGCCGAGAAGATCGACGCGGCCGTCGACTCTTATATCGAGCTGCTCAACTCGGGTACCGCAGAGCAGATCGCCGACCTCTACGCCGCGGACGCGACCGTCGAAGACCCCATCGGCGCGGACATCCGCGACACCCGCGAGCAGCTGGTGGAGTTCTACTCGGTGATCACCGGTATGGACGAGCGCACCGCGACGCTCAAGTGGAAGAAGATCGCCGGCGACACCGCGGTCTTCGAGTTCACGCTGGTCACCAAGACCGCCGGACTCGCCTTCGAGATCACCCCCGTCGACATCATGGTCTTCGACGCCGAGGGCAAGGTGTCGACGATGCGCGCGGTCTGGCAGCAGTCGGATCTCAAGCAGCTCTGACCGCGACCCCTCAGCTCCCTGAGGAGCGAGCTTGCGGAGTGCGCGTCAGCCTTGATCCCTGAGGTGCGAGGAGCGCAAGCGACGAGCCACGAAGGGCCTGGTGGACGGCGGTTTCTAGCGATCCCCCAGACGTCTTGCGGGCCCTTCGTGGCTCGCTTCGCTCGCACCTCAGGGAGCAGAGAATACGGACGCTCAGGAAGGGTCAGCCCCGCCCGGTCGGCCTCAGCACGATTTCTTCGGGGTGGGCGTCGGCCGGGGTGGAGATGGCGTGCACGACTGCTCGGGCGACGGTCGCGGGACGCAGGAACCGCGACCCGTCGTACTCGTCTCCTTCGATGGCGACGATGTCGCGTTGCATGTCGGTGTCGATGCGGCCGGGGAAGACGGACGTCACCCGGAGGGTCGGTTCCTCGACACGCAACCCGTCGGCGAGCGCTCGCGCCGCGAACTTGCTTGCTGCATAGGGGGTCCATCCGGGGTTGACCCGGCGTCCCGCGCCCGAGTTGATGAACACGACGTGGCCGGCGGCCGCTCGTAACGCGGGGAGCAGCAATCGCGTCAGCTCGGCGGCCGCGACGACGTTCACCTCGAGGATGTGACGCCATTCCTCGACGGGTGTCTCCGCGACCGGTTCGAGACTGCTGGCCACCCCGGCGTTGTGGACGAGGACGTCGAGCTCGGTGATCGCCTCGACCGCGGCTTCGACCTCGTCGTAGCCGGTGAGATCGACGGCGAAGGTGCTCGCGCCGTCGAGTTCGGTCGCCAGCCGATCGAGTTCGGGGGAGGGTCGTCCGCCGAGCAGGAGGTCGTGGGTCGGCGCGAGCTGGCGGGCGATCTCGGCTCCGAGGCCGCGGCTCGCCCCGGTGATCAACGCGGTGGGCACCTCTCGACCCTACTGCGAATCCGTGGGTGGCAGCCCCGTCGGGCTCGATGAGCAGACGCCGACGTCGCGGGGCACAATCGTCGACGTGGCCAGGTACGGATTCACCCCAACGCAGCTGTCGGCACGTGCCGCGTACCTGCTCCGAGGCAACGACCTGGGCACGATGACAAGCGCTGCGCCCAAGTTGTATCCGCACATGTGGAGCTGGGATGCGGCGTTCGTCACGGTCGGTCTCGCACCGTTGTCGGTGGAGCGGGCCGTCATCGAGATGGACACCCTGCTGTCGGCGCAGTGGCGCAACGGGATGATTCCGCACATCGTCTTCGCGAACGGCCGCGACGGCTACTTTCCGGGGCCGGCTCGCTGGGAGTGCGCCCGCCTCGCCGAGTGCGCGCCCGACTTCCCCGACACGTCCGGTATCACCCAGCCGCCGGTGCATGCGATCGCGGTGCAGCGCATCCTCGACCATTCCCGACGCCACGGTCGCACCACGCGCGCCGTCGCCAACGAGTTCATCGACCGGCGCTGGAGTTCCCTGGTGCGATGGCATCGCTGGCTGGCACACGCGCGAGACCCCAACGGGCGCGGGCGGATCACCATCTTCCACGGCTGGGAGTCGGGGATGGACAACTCGCCACGCTGGGATTCCGCCTACGCCAACGTGATCCCCGGGGTCGACCTGCCGCCGTACCAGCGCGCCGACCTCGATCACGTCGACGATTTCTCGATGCGACCCACCGACCTCGAGTACGACCGCTACATCTGGCTGGTCGAACAGATGAAGCGCGCCAATTACGACGACGCGCTGCTCCCGAAGGCGATGAGCTTCGCCGTCGAGGATGTGTTCGTCAGCGCGATCTTCGCCGTTGCCTGCGACGTGCTGGCGACGATCGGCGAGGATTACTCCAAGCCGCGGTCGGACGTGCGGGATCTCCGCGCGTGGGCTGACCGGTTCCGGGCGGGGGTCGTGTCCGCCGCCAACGACCGGAACGGTGCCGCACGGGATTTCGACCTGCGCGCGAACTCGTGGATCAACACCGAGACGATCGCGGTGTTCGCGCCGCTGCTGTGCGGCGGCCTCTCCCGGGACCGCGAACGCGCGCTGCTGCGACTCTTCGACGGCCCGCGCTACTGCGGCCACCCGGATCTGCGGTATGCGGTCCCGCCGTCGACGTCACCGATCTCGGCCGACTTCCGCCCGCGCGAGTACTGGCGCGGGCCCGTCTGGCCGGTGATGACCTGGCTCTTCAGTTGGGCGTTCGCCCGCCGCGGCTGGACCGAGCGGTCGGCGCGCCTGCGCGAGGAAGGACTCCGCCAGGCCACCGACGGGACGTTCGCCGAGTACTACGAACCGTTCACTGGCGAACCACTCGGCAGCATGCAACAGAGCTGGACCGCGGCGTCGGTGCTCGACTGGCTCGACTAGAGCTCCCGCATCCGACGGCACACGTCGTCGTAGACGTCCACGAGTGGCCGGGGCGTCCCCGACGACTCGGGACGCTCGTTGATTTCTACCCACTCCTCGAAGGCGCACTGCACCTCGAGATTGGCGATCTCCAGGATCATCCGTAGCTGACCGCGAGTTCGCGCCGAGCTGCGGTCGCCCAGGGCCTCGGGCCGTCGGCGTGACTTGTCGGCGTAGCGGCCGAGGGCGGCTCGGCTCAGGGTGGGTGTCGCGAGTACGAGTTTCTGCACGCGCATGAAATGGGCGGACACGTCGTCGCTGCGATCACCGAACCCCTCCAGGAGCTGCCGGTAGACGCCCTCGATGTCGGCGAGCGACAGGGCATCGGGGTCGATGCCGGCCAGATGGTCGTCGAGTGCCTGGTCGAAACCGAAGCGGTCGAAGAGCACGCACTCTTCCTTGGTCGGGAAATACCGGAAGAACGTGCGCGGTGAGACCCCGGCGGCCGCGGCGATCTCGTCGACCGTCGTCTCGTCGAATCCGTTGCGCTCGAACAGTTCCACTGCGGCCTCGTAGATCTCCAGGCGCGTCGCATCTCGACGGCGGGCCCGCAACCCGCCGGTCTCGGAGGATTCCGGCATGGGTCGAGACTAGCGGTCGACCGGCGCGGGTGTCAGTCGGTGCCAGCCTGGCAGTCTCTGCCACTTTCCGGTAGCGTCGCCGTGTGATCGACCCGGACCACCACAGCGATGAGAGAACGACAGTGACCGAGAACGCCGCCCTCCCGGGCACCGACAACAGAACCGACACCGGCACGGATCGCAGCGCCGTCTTGCTCATCGGGGTCCTGCTGGTCGCGGCCTTCGTGGTGATCCTGAACGAGACGATCCTGAGCGTCGCGTTGCCCACCCTGATGGCCGACCTCGAGATCACCGCCGCCACCGCGCAATGGCTCACCAGCGGGTTCCTGCTGACGATGGCGATCGTCATCCCGATCACCGGCTACCTGATGCAGCGATTCACCCTGCGTTCGATCTACATCGCGGCGATGACGTTGTTCACGATCGGCACCCTCGCCGCCGCCCTCGCGCCGGGCTTCGAACTCCTGATCGTCGCCCGCGTGGTGCAGGCGTCCGGCACCGCGCTCATGGTCCCGCTGCTGATGACGACGATCCTGAACGTCGTCCCGGAGCAGAATCGTGGCCGCACGATGGGACTGGTCTCCATCGTCATCGCCGTCGCGCCGGCCGTCGGTCCGACGGTGTCCGGCCTGATCCTGCAGTCCCTCAGCTGGCGAGCCATGTTCTGGATCGTGCTGCCCATCGCGATCGGTGCGCTGATCCTCGGCGGGGTGTTCGTCCGCAACGTCACCGAACGTCGGCCCGCGCAGCTCGACCTCATCTCGGTCCCGTTGTCGGCTCTCGGCTTCGGCGGTGTCGTCTACGGTCTCAGCAGCATCGGGGAGTCGGCGGGTGGGCACGCCCCGATCCCACCGTGGGTGCCACTCGTCATCGGCGCCGTCGCGCTCGCGTTGTTCGTCGTGCGACAGCTCAAACTCGCCGACCGCGGCTTGGCACTGCTCGACCTGCGGACCTTCGCGATCGCACCGTTCCGCTTGGCCGTCGTGCTGATGGCCGGGTTCATGCTGACGCTCTTCGGCGCACTCATCCTGCTTCCCCTTTTCCTACAGAACGTGATGGGCAAGGACGTCCTGACCAGCGGCCTCGTGCTCCTGCCCGGTGGCCTGGTGATGGGTCTGCTGGCGCCCTTCGTCGGTGCATTGTTCGACAAGGTCGGTGCACGACCATTGGTGCTACCGGGCACTGTGGCCGTCAGTGCCGGCACGTGGCTGCTCACCACGCTCGACGCCGGGTCGTCGTTGGGCATGGTGATCGCGGCTCACGTGATCCTCAGTGCTGGTATCGCTTTCGGTCTGACGCCGCTCATGACCTCGGCGCTGGGATCGCTGAGTCCCGAGCTGTACTCGCACGGCAGCGCGACCGTCAGCACCATCCAGCAGGTCGCGGGAGCGGCAGGCACCGCGCTGTTCATCACGCTGATGTCCCGGGGTACACAGTCGGCCATCGACGACGGGGTGAACCCGCTGCAGGCGGGGGCCGATGGCATTCATCTGGCCTTCGTCGTCGCGGCCTGCCTGTCACTTGTGCTCATCGCAGCGGCCGCGCTCGTCCGTGGCCGAACGGGTGCACCGACGGCCCGGGCCGCCGAGTCGGCCTAGCCGCTCGACCGTCGCTCCGGCCGGCTCATCGGGTCCGGTAATCCAGCAGACCGGACCAGAACTCGTCGGGGATCTCGTCGCCGGCGCGCAGCACCTGCGCAAGGCCGGCGGCCATGAAGACGCCGAGCAGACCGAGCCATAGCCCGGACACCGAGATCGCCACCCAGGCGATCACGACGGCGGCAGGCCACGGGTCGAGGATCAACAAGACCGGCGCGAAGAAGAAGCCCGCCCCGATGAACCACGAGGACAGGGCGCGATCGCACCGCATGACCGCGGTCAGCCACCGCGGACTCGAGCCCGTGGGCGCGAGGAGAGCAGCGGGCCTTCTGCCGACGGTCGGTCGGTCGGTCATCAGACACCTCCTCTGCGGATCGTCGTGATCCCAGTGTCGGCGTCAGACGTCGTGACAGCCACTACCTCTCAGGTAGTCGCCGCACCCGGGCCGATGTCGTGTGCGAATGCCACCGCATCGTCGGGTCAGGCCGTCGTCCGGTGCTCTTCGTTCGGGTGTGCGTGTGGAAAGCCGATGGATCGCAATCGATTCAGTGCATGGGTACGGGCCCGGTGCTGGTTGCCCGGCGGCGGCACGTAGACACCCGCCCAGATCCCGGTCAGGTGAGTCGGATCGTCCAGGGCGAGGCGGGCGCAGCGCGAACGGATCGGACAGCGGACGCACCCGTCGACAGCGTGCCGATTGGCCAGGCTCCGGGCACCGGCGGCCTGCTCCGGGAACCAGGCGTCCGGGTTCGAGGTACACGTGGGTTGCATGTCAGGCACTCCGCCGACATCGCGCGCACCTCGTGCACGACCCGTCGTGCTGGTTGCGCCGGCAACCGTCACCCACTGACGCCGATGGCCCATCGATCCCTCCGATCAAACTGAGACGTATGTTGTCAGAGTCTGGTCGAAGGTGCAACACCGATCGCGAATCACGTTGCCGCGCTGTCGCGGTCGTGCCGAGCAGGCCCGCGGAGTCGAGTCATGAGACGGCGCCCGGCTGGGTTCTCAACCGGGCGCCTGGGCCGGGTCGCTCGCATGCGGCGGAACCGGCTTGCCGACCGCGGTACCCGACCGACCAGGGGCCGAAACGGCGAGCACCTGCGGGTCGATGTCTGCGTGCCCGACCGCTCACCCTGCCCGGGACGGGCCGGTTCCGTAGCACGCCATTACAGCGCCGTCACGAATACGAAACACGACCCTTGTTTCATAACAGGGGACAAAGTCCACTACGGGGAGTCGTGCCGATGGGGCGCGGACCCCGGATGTCGCCGACGTACCGCCGCCCGCGAGTACGCCCAGATCGAACCTGTGAAGGAGCATCGTGACCATCGAGAGTGCCAAGGCCCTGGAGTTCCGCGTGACCAGCGGCGGATACGAGGATCTGCCGAAGATGCCCGAGGCGGAGTACCCGGGCACCGAGGGCTTCATCGGAGACGTCTACGAGAACCCGGACGGAAGCCCCATGTGCAGCGGGTACTTCGAGCTGCGCCACACCGACGAACCGCTGTACTACGAATACGAATACGACGAGATGAAGGTCGTGCTCGAAGGCGAGTTCCTCCTGGAGAACAAGGAGACCGGGCAGAAGACCGTGGCCAAGGCCAAGGACGCGATCTTCTTCCCGAAGGGATCCAAGATCTACTTCAGCACCCCCGACTACGCGCTCGCCTTCTACACCGGGTTGCGCGACGCCACCCTCCTCTGAGTCGCTGCCATGTCGCAGATCGACTTCTCCAGCGTGCCGACGTGGGCACGTCCCGGCGTACCGATCGAGGCGACGACGCCCGCACCGACCGGCAACTCGTACGTGCTGGTCGGTGTCGGGGATGTCGCCGAAACCCTGGCTCGCTGGGAGTCATCACTACCTCCGCGTGCCACCACGCGTATCCACGGGGACACCGACTCGGTCGGCGCCCAGCTCGGCAGCACACTCGCCGAAGCCGTTGTCGGCGTGCGAGTCTGGATAGTGGCGGAGCCGGGATCGGCACTGACACTGCGCGCAGTCGCACTCGGTGCCGGACTCGAGGACGACGAGATCGCCGTCGTACCGGTGACTTCCGCGCCGCAGAGCGTCGTGGAGATCTTCTGCGCACACTGCCGATCGGTCACCCGCGCGGCTGCGGACGTCGATGACATCGTCGGGTGCGTCGGATGCCGTCGCGACCTGCTCGTGTACCACCACGTCTCGCGTCGAACCGGACAGTATCTGGGTTTCATGGCCGACGCCGAGACCGCCCAGCCGGCCTGTCCGGGAACCGGACCAGGCGAGGTACCCACCCTCATGGAGGACCCCTCATGAACACCGGAGTGGCCGAGATGAGCACCCCCGAGTCCGTCGTGCGTCCCGGAGCCGGCGCGACGACGCTGGAACTCGTCGTCACGGCTGTCGACGCCCCCGCCCGAGACATCCGCACGATCACCTTCGCCAGCCCCGGCGGCAACGTGCTGCCCGGTTACATCCCGGGCAGTCACGTCGTCGTGCACGCGGGTGCCTTCACCAACGCCTACAGCCTGACCGGCGACGGCGCGCATCCGTTGCACTACTCGATCTCGGTGCTCCGACTCGATGACGGCAAGGGCGGATCACGTTGGCTGCATGACGAACTCGAGGTCGGTGCAACGGTGTCGGTGGGGTTGCCGCGCAGCGCGTTCGCTCCGGTCGTCCGGGCGCGTAAACATCTCCTGATCGCCGGGGGGATCGGGATCACGCCAATGGTGTCCCACCTTCGGTCGGCGGCTCGCTGGCGCCGGGATGTGCAACTGCTGTATGTCTTCCGTGATTCGGCGGCCGCCCACCTCGACGAGGTCACCGCACTCGCCGGACCCCGCGCCGAACTGTTCACCGACCGGCACTCCTTCGCCGATCGCCTCGCACAAGCCCTGCGTACCCAGCCGATCGGTACCCACCTGTACGTGTGCGGTCCGTCGGCGATGATCGACGCGGTCACCGCTGCGGCGGTGGACGCCGGTTGGCCGGAATCGCGGATTCATCTCGAGCGGTTCGGGATCGACGCTCTCGACGCCGGCGACCCCTTCCGTGTGGAGCTGACCGCTTCCGGGCGGACGGTCGATGTACCGGCGGGGACGAGCATGCTCGAGGCTCTCGAGAACGAGGGCATCGTCGTGCCGAATCTCTGTCGGCAAGGCGTGTGCGGTGAGTGCCGCATTCCGCTCGCCGGCGGTATCCCGGTCCACCGCGATCTCTACCTCAGCCCCGAGGAGAAGGACGCGGGCAACGCCATCATGCCGTGCGTCTCGCGCGCTTCGGCCGCCAGCACCCTGGAGGTTCCCCTGTGACAGACACTCTCGACCCGGGCGGAGCGACGACGACGGTCGCGCCAGATCTCCTCGCGGGCTTCCCGTTCCCGTTCCCCGAGGACCGCTATCGCTACAGCACGAATGTCGAACCGGCCCGGACCCCGGTGACCACGGCGGCCGGCGAGTGGGGGACGTCGGTTGTCGACATCGACTCGGAGTACCGCACCGAGATCGATCAGCGCGCGGTGATCCTGGCCGCCGATCCCACCCGCCATGCTGTGTTGCCGCATATGGTCCCGGCCGCGTGGGACGCGATGTTGACCGTCATGGGTGAGCTCGCCGCGACCTGTCCCGGGTTCCGGCTCGCGTCGACCGGACCCGACACCTGGTTGTGGCACAACGAAATTCTCGGGATCGAGCAACACTTCCGATACGGTGACCCGGCGTCACTTCCCGAGGAACCGTTGCGCTACATCAGCTCTCAGGTCCAGGAGGACATCGCCCTTCTGGATCAGCGCAATGGGCAACTCCACGTCGATGCCGGGGTCGTCACCTTCGCCGCCGATTGGAGTTTCGGGTTCGACGTCGGGATGAGCTTCCTCGAGATCCACGGACCGGTGCCGCGCATCCACCCCGAAGGCGTCATCACCCGTGCGCACGAGTTCCTCAAGCGCCTCCAACCTCATCAGCCGTATCGACGAACCAACTGGACGTTGACGATCGACCGCAGGCTCGACATCTCGACCGAGATCTATCACAAGTGGGGACCGGACCGGGAGGTCATCCAACAGGTCCCCGACGACGAGTTCGGCAGGCGGGTACACCTCCGCGTCGAAGTGCAACACCTCATCCGGCTGCCGGATTCGGGTGCGGTGATGTTCCTCATCCGGACGTACATGCTTCCGCTCGAGCAACTCGCCACCGTCGAGGTCTGGCGCCGACGCACCGCGGAGGTGTTGGCCGAATTGCCCGGTGACATGGCCGATTACAAGGGCATCATCAAGTTCCGGGATCGTGCGGCGCAGTGGCTGCGCGCGGCCGCACCGGCGACGCAGGAGACCACCGGGGCCGGCATGCCGCGGTGGCCCGCCTCGCCCCCGGCCGTCGACACCACCGGGGCGGCGTTCCTCGTGGTGGCGATCGGCGACGATCCGGCAGCCGCGCACGTGTCACGGAACTGGGTGGCGGCCGCCGAGGCAGCCGGAGGGACGCGGTTGGTGGTCCTGGACTCACTAGGCGACGCGGTCGACAGATCGGCGTTGCAGTCTGCTCTGGACGAGTGCCGCACCGGTACCCGAGTCCTGGTCACCGGCGGGCAGTACGACGTCATGACGGTACTCGCCATGGCGCGTAACGCGGGGGCGGTGGCGGCCGAACTGTCGTGCTATGTCACGCACACCCGCGACCTACCGCTCTACTGCGCGCATTGCCGCGAGACCTTTCGCGCCGAGGCCGTTGTCGGCGGCGTCGTCGCGTGCCCCGGTTGCGCTCGGGATCTCGAGGTGCACGAACACCATTCACCGGTGATGGGCAGCTTCCTGGCCTCTGCGGTCGGCGGCGACGAATGACCGCGGTCGCCGTAGGGCAGTACCCGGCCCACCTTCATCCGGCCTATGCCACCGGTCCGCGACCGATGCGTGTCATGTCCTTGCGACAACTCACCGACGAGGTCACGCATTTCCGGTTCGGCCCCGTCGACGACGCCCACGCGGTCCTGACCGCGTACCAGCCGGGCAGCCATCTCATCATCTCGGCCGGCGGACAGCGGAATGCCTACTCGCTCGTCGACGACGGGATGTACCCGACCAGCTACGGCATCTCGGTGTTGCGACGTGGTGCGGGCGGTGGTTCGGATTGGTTGCACGACAACCTCGTCGTCGATGCCGTCATCGAGATCGAGGGTCCGCGTTCGATGTTCCCGCCGGTGCTCGATCAGCGCGGCGCATTGCTGATCGCGGGCGGAATCGGGGTCACTCCGGTGCTGTCGCACGCCCGTGCCCTCGCTCGGGACGGGCGTCGGGCCGACATCGTCTACTCCTATCGGCGTGGATGCGGTGCGCACACCGAGGACCTGCGGGCGCTCGCCATGCAACCCTCCGTGACGCTGCAGGAGGTGTCCGGGGCCGCGGCCACCATGCGGGTGATCGCTGAGCGATTGCGGGCGCAGCCGCTCGGAACGCACGCCTATGCCTGTGGTCCCACGTCACTCCTGGAGGCGTACACGCGGCTCGCGGAGGACGCCGGATGGCCCAGCGCGCGAGTACATCTCGAACGTTTCACCGCCCCCGAACAGGATCCCGGCGATCCCTTCACCGTGACGGTGGCGTCTTCGGGCCTCCGCATCGACGTGCCACCGGGTGTGTCGCTGCTGCAGCGGTTGCTCGACAACGGCGTCCCGGTGCCGAGTCTGTGCCGCCAAGGCGTGTGCGGCGAATGCCGAATCCCGGTGCGAAGCGGCCGAATCGAGCACCGCGACTTCGTACTGACCGACGACGAGAAGACCGTGGGCGACGCCATGCTGTGTTGTGTCTCGCGCGGTCAGGACATCGAGGTGGACCTGTGAGCATCGAATCGTTCCCGACCCGTCGGGTCGACCACCTGGCGAACCTGCCGTGGCCGTTTCCGGACGAAATGGAGGAGTTCTCCTACAGCGTGAACGTCGAACCGGCACGCATCCCGCGTCCGACCCGGGCCGGCGAATGGGGCAGGCACCTCGTCGATCTCGGCGGCGCCGAGTATCCGGAGATCATGGCCGAGCGACGGCGGATCCTCGACGCCGATCCGACACGCGTCCGTGTGCGCCCGGGGATGGAACTGGCCTCCTGGGATCTGCTGTTGTACTACCTGCGCGATCTCGGTCACGCCTACCCCGCGGCGATGGAGCTCACCGAACACGCTGACGGTCGATTCCGTTGGTGCAACCGGCTTCTGGGTACGGATCAGGAGTTCGTCCTGGGTGATCCGGCCACCCTTCCCTACGGCCCCATGGAATTCCTGGCGCGTGAGGTACCCGACGACCTGCTGCTCGTCACCGAACGCGACGGGCACCTGTACTTCGACGCCGGCGTGGTCACCTTCGCCGCCGCGTGGTCGGTGTCCTTCGACGTCGGGATGGACATGTACGAGATCCACGCGCCCGTTCCCCGCATGCTCCGCGAAGGCATCGTCGCCCGCGCCGAACAGTTCCTGCGGAGGCTACCCGCAGACCAGGTGTACCGCAGGGTGAACTGGACGCTGTCGGCGTCGGACTCCCACAAACTCGACGTCAGCCTCGAGGAGCTGCCGGAGTGGGCGGCCGACGTCGCGGGCATGATCGCCGACGGCGATTTCGGTCGCGCGCGACTGCGCATCGAGCTGGAACACTTCGTCCGGTTGCCGATGTCGGGTGCGGTGACGTTCAATATCCGGACATTCATGGCCTCGCTCGAGGACGTGAAGCGCATACCCGAGTGGGCCGGTCAATTGGCGACCGTCATCGAGACGCTCGGCGAGGACATCGCCGCCTACAAGGGTTTTCTCGACTATCGCGACAACGTCGTCGCATACCTCCGCGGTCAAAGTCGCCCGTGAGCCCTGGTCCCGTAACACCCGACTTCTCGTAGAGTCCCAGAACCGAAAGATCGCTCATGGAACCCATACTCGCCGCCAATGCCGACCTGGCATGGATGCTGGCGGCCTTCGTCTTCGTCCTGCTGATGTTCCCGGGCCTGGCCTTCTTCTACGGAGGCATGGTCGGATCGAAGAACGTCCTCAACATCATGACGATGGTCATGTCCACCCTGGCGATCACGGCGGTCCTGTACGTCGTGATCGGGCACGGCCTGGTGTCCGGTCCGTCGGTGGGCGGGTGGGGCCTCATCGGCAACCCGACCGACTACATCGGCCTGACCAACTGGCTCACCGACGACGCTTCCGGCGCCACCCAGACGCTCTACTTCGCAGCCTGGTTCATCCTGTTCGCGGCCATCACGATCGCGATCGTCGCCAGCGGCGCGGCGGGCCGGATGAAGTTCTCGGCGTGGCTGGTCTTCGCGCCGATCTGGCTCATCGTGGTGTACTTCCCGGTCGCCCACTGGGTCTTCGCGGCCGACGTCGACGACAACTACAGCGGCGGTTTCCTGCTGAACGATCTCGAGATCGTCGACTACGCAGGCGGCACCGCCGTCCACATGAATGCCGGTGTCGCGGCCCTTGCCCTCGCGGTGGTGCTCGGTGCGCGCAAGCGGCGGATGGAGCGCCCGCACAACGTGCCGATGACGATCATGGGCGGCGGCATCCTGTTCTTCGGCTGGTTCGGGTTCAACGGCAGTTGCGCGCTCGGCGCCAACTTCCTCGCGCAGGCCGTCATCCTGAACACACTGCTGGCCGGTTCGGCGGGCATGATCGGGTTCGCGATCATCGAGAAGTGGCGCGAGGGGCACGTCACCTCGCTCGGCATGATCACCGGCACCGTCGCGGGCCTCGTCGGGATCACCCCCGCGGCCAGCAGCATGGCACCGCTCGGTGCGCTGCTCGTGGGCATCTTCGCCGCGGCGGTCGTGGCGTTCCTGCTGAGCTTCAAGAGCAAGCTCAAGATCGACGAGACGCTGGATGCCTTCGCCGTGCACGGCATCGGCGGGATCGTCGGAACCATCTGCATCGTGCTCTTCGCCACCGAGGCCGCGCCGGCCGGTGTCCAGGGGATCTTGTTCGGCGGGCCGGTCGACATCGTCTGGCGTGAGCTCGCCGGCATCGTCATCACCTGCACGTACTCGTTCGTGATGACCTGGCTGATCGCCAAGGGACTCGACAAGCTCATCGGCATGCGCGTCGACGAGGAGACCGAGATGGTCGGCCTCGACACCGCGGTCCACGCGGAGACGGCGTACGAGATCCCCGCCGCCTCGGTCGGTCACGCCGGCGGACTCGCGACCATGTCGCCGGCCCGCGCCGCGGACAAGGTGGAGGAGGCGATGCCGCCATCGGCTCCGACCTCGGCGCCGCCGGCCGGGGTCTGATCCGTACCGGTCATCGGTTCGGCGACTGCTCGGGGGTTCACCGTTCGACGGTGGGCCCCCGAGCGCTGTGCGTCCGAGGACGTGGAAAACGTTGCCGGACAGATTGACACCCACCGCTCACGGAGTCGAAACAGGGACGAAACATCTACCGGGTCTACTAATAGTAGACAGTGGTTCACGCGAGTGGACATGCGAAACGAAAGCCCTTAGAGTCGACCCCGGAGCACATGATGACAACCACCGAGACGACGACCGGCGAACTCGCCGATCTCTGCGCGACGCACGGCACCAAGTTCATCCTCGCGATGTTCGTCGACCTCCGCGGCAAACCCTGCGCCAAACTGGTGCCGGTGGAAGCGGTAGACGAATTGGCCACCGAGGGCGTCGGTTTCGCCGGATATGCGGTCGGCGCGATCGGCCAGGAGCCGAAGGATCCCGATCTCATCGCGATCCCCGATGTCCGCTCCTTCCTGCCCATCCCGTTCATCAAGGAGGGGCTCGCGGTCGTTCAGTGCGATCCCCATGTCGAGGGCAAGCCGTGGCCGTTCGCGCCCCGGAACATCCTCAAGGCGCTCATCGCGCAGACCGCGGACGCGGGTTTCGAGCCGTGGGTCGGCGCCGAGGTCGAGTACTTCCTCCTGAAACGGGCCGCCGACGGCTCGCTGGTGACCGCCGACGCCGCCGATGACTCCGACCAGCCGTGCTACGACGTCCGCGGTCTCACCCGGATGTACGACCACCTCACCACCGTGTCCACCGCGATGAACCAACTCGGGTGGAGCAACTACGCCAACGACCACGAGGACGGGAACGGCCAGTTCGAGCAGAACTTCGCCTACTCCGACGCGCTCACGACCGCCGACCGCGTCGTCACGCTCCGGTACCTGCTCTCCGCCCTGGCTGCGGAGAAGGGCATGATCGCCACCTTCATGCCGAAACCCTTCGCGGAGCGCACCGGCTCGGGTCTGCACTTCCACCTGTCCCTCACGCAGGCAGGCGACCCGGTTTTCCCGCAGGTCACCGACGACGAGCGAGGACTGGGGCTGTCGGAGACGGCGTACGGGTTCATCGGTGGGATTCTGGAACACGCACCCGCGCTCCAAGCCGTCATCGCACCGACGGTCAACTCCTACAAGCGAACCGGTGCGACGGCGACGCGCTCGGGTGCGTCCTGGGCTCCGCGGCGGGCCACCTATGGCGGCAACGATCGGACCCACTACATCCGGGTGCCCGACGAGCAGCGCGTGGAGCTCCGTGGCGGTGACGGGTCGGCGAATCCGTACCTGGCCGTCGCCGCGCTGCTCGGTGCGGGACTCGACGGCATCAAGCGGAGTCTGGACCCGGGCGCCGTCGGCAACTGCCCCGGCCACATCGCCGAACTCCCGCTCACCCTCCTGCACGCGGTGGAGGCGCTGGAGGCCGACGGGGTCGTCGCCGGCACGCTCGACGCCGCGCTTCCCGAGGACTGGCCCGAGGACGAGCAGCGGGTCTCGGCATACTTCGCCGGACTCAAACGCGACGAGTTCTTCGACTGGCACGCGGCGGTCACGCCGTGGGAGGTCGACAAGTACCTGACGGCGTTCTGACCGTCCTTCCCCCAGAACACAAGACCTCTCAACGAGATTCATCGATCGACGTAAGGAACTGATCATGTGCGGAATCGTCGGGCTGCACCTGCGCAACCCTGACCTTCACCCCCGGTTGGGCGAGATGCTCGCCGGGATGCTCGGCGAGATGCAAGACCGTGGCGCGGATTCGGCGGGTATCGCCGTCTACGGCAACCCCACGTGGGCACCGTCCGGACACGGCTGCATCTCCCTCCTCGAACTCGACGTTCTTCCCGACGAGGTGTCCACGACGCTGAGCGCGGCCCTCGGGGTGCCGGTCGCGGCACAGACGATCGACGTGACGCTGGTGGCCTCCGCCCCGGCGCCGGCCGACGAGCTGCTGGCCGCCGCCCGGGCCGCATACCCGCAGGCCCTGGTGGCCGGTTTCGGGTCGGACCTGACCGTCCTCAAGGGCGTCGGCGCACCCCGTGACCTGACCGAATCCTGGGGCCTGGCCGCGGCGTCGGGATGGCAGGGCGTCGGGCACACCCGGATGGCGACCGAATCGGCGGTCACCTCCTCGGGCGCACATCCGTTTGCGGTCGGCCCCGAACAGTGCCTGGTCCACAACGGTTCGTTTGCGAATCACGCGACCATCCGGCGTGAACTGCGCGCTGCCGGAGTGGAATTCGACAGTGAGAACGACACGGAGGTCGGGGCGCGCTTCGTCGCACACCAGCTTGCGGCGGGCAAGGACGTGG
The DNA here is from genome assembly GCF_057770005.1 of Gordonia sp. G4. NCBI lineage: Bacteria > Bacillati > Actinomycetota > Actinomycetes > Mycobacteriales > Gordoniaceae > Gordonia > Gordonia sp. G4. Next base: position 1,478,254 of record NZ_CM173442.1, on the reverse strand, counting down.
AAACAGCACTGAAAGAGGTCTGCGCGAACTTCGACGGTTTCTACACGTTGCTGGTGTCGAATCGCGATTCGTTCGCGGTGGTGCGCGACGCCATCGCATGCAAACCGGCCGTGATCGCCGAGACCGACGACTGGGTGGCCATGGCGAGTGAGTACCGCGCACTGGCCAAACTGCCCGGCGTGGAGAACGCCCGCATCTGGGAGCCCGAGCCGGAGGTCGTCTACGCATGGACTCGATGACCGCCGAGTTTCCCTCCACCCCTACCGTTCCCGCCTCGAACGACACGGCGAAAGCTGAGACGATGAACCCCAATCACACCTTCGACCTCGCCGAAACCCCGTTGCGCGAGATCAACTCGATGCTGCACGGGGACATCTCCGGCGAGATCGTCATCGACAACCCGGCCGGAGCCCACAGCGTCGCCGCGGGAGTCAACCTGCCGGTGAAGATCACGATCAACGGCCACGTCGGCTACTACGCCGCGGGCATGAACCAGCAGGCCGAGGTCACGATCAACGGCAACGCCGGCACCGGCGTCGCCGAGAACATGATGAGCGGCAGTGTGATCGTGAAGGGCAACGCCTCGCAGTCGGCCGGCGCCACCGCGCACGGTGGACTCCTCGTCGTCGAGGGCGATGCCGCGGCACGCTGCGGCATCTCGATGAAGGGCGTCGACATCGTCGTCGGCGGAAACGTCGGGCACAACAGCGCTTTCATGGCTCAGGCGGGCCGCTTGGTCGTCCGCGGCGACGCCGGCGACGGTCTCGGCGACTCGATCTACGAGACCCGCATCTACGTGCGCGGCGAGGTCGCCTCGCTGGGTGCCGATTGCATCGCCAAACCGATGCGCGCCGAGCACCTCGAGGAACTGGCCGGGTTGCTCAAGGCCGCCGGTTTCGGCGACGACGACCCCCGCGACTACACCCGCTACGGCTCCGCCCGCGAGCTCTACCACTTCAAGGTCGACAACACCTCCGCGTACTGACCCTCCTCCGCTCCCTGAGGAGCGCCCGGAGCTTGCGGAGGCGCAACCTCTGCTCCCTGAGGTGCGAGGAGCGATAGCGCGGCCGACCACCTGCTCCCTGAGGTGCGAGGAGCGTTAGCGACGAGCCACGAAGGGCCGCAACGCCGCACGACCACACGACGAAAGAGAACTACCGATGACCAACAACCTGAGCATCGAACAGCGCGGCCTGCGTGAGTCGGCCACGTTCGACCGCACCACCATCGCCGCGATCCAGCGCGCGGCCGAGACCGGCATCTACGACATCCGTGGCTGGGGCGCCAAGCGCAAGCTGCCGCACTTCGACGATCTGCTGTTCCTCGGCGCATCGATGTCCCGGTACCCCCTCGAGGGTTATCGCGAGCGCTGCGACACCGACGTCGTCCTCGGCTCGCGAAATGCGAAGTACCCGTTGCATCTCTCCACCCCGGTGACGATCGCCGGGATGAGCTTCGGCGCGCTGTCGGCCGGGGCGAAGGAAGCGCTGGGGCGCGGCGCCTCGGAGGTCGGTACCTCCACCACCACCGGTGACGGCGGGATGACGCCCGAAGAGCGGGGTCAGTCCAAACACCTCGTCTACCAATATCTCCCGTCGCGATACGGGATGAACCCCGACGACCTGCGCAAGGCCGACGCGATCGAGATCGTGCTCGGCCAGGGTGCCAAACCGGGCGGCGGGGGAATGCTGCTGGGACAGAAGATCTCCGAGCGTGTGGCGGGCATGCGTACCCTGCCGCAGGGAATCGACCAGCGCAGCGCGTGCCGTCACCCCGACTGGACCGGACCGGACGACCTGGCGATCAAGATCAACGAGTTGCGCGAGATCACCGACTGGGAGAAGCCGATCTATGTGAAGGTCGGCGCCACCCGCACGTATTACGACGTGAAACTCGCGGTGCATTCCGGCGCCGACGTCGTCGTGGTCGACGGGATGCAGGGCGGAACTGCGGCGACCCAGGACGTCTTCATCGAGCACGTCGGCATCCCGACCCTCGCCGCCATCCCGCAGGCGGTGCAGGCCCTGCAGGAGTTGGGTGTTCACCGAGAGGTCCAACTCATCGTGTCGGGCGGAATCCGCAACGGCGCCGATGTCGCCAAGGCGATGGCCCTCGGTGCCGACGCCGTCGCCATCGGCACCGCAGCGCTGATCGCGTTGGGCGACAACGATCCCCGATACGCCGCGGAGTACGAGGCGCTGGGATCGGCCGCCGGTTTCTACGACGACTTCCAGGACGGGCGCGATCCCGCGGGCATCAGCACGCAGGACCCGGAACTCTCGGCGCGTTTCGACCCAGTCCTCGGCGGAAAGCGCCTGGCGAACTTCTTGCGCGTGATGACGATGGAGGCCCAGACGATCGCCCGTGCGTGCGGCAAAGCGCACCTGCAGCATCTGGAGCCCGAAGATCTCGTCGCCATCTCGATCGAGGCGTCGGCGATGGCCCGCGTTCCGCTCGCCGGGACGAGTTGGATTCCGGGGGCGGGCCTGTGAGCACCGAGACCGCCTCGGTCGTCATCGTCGGTGGCGGCCTCGAGGGCGTGGCGGCCGCCTGGGCCTTGGGACAACGCGGCATCACCGATGTGATCGTCTGCGAGCGGGACACCGTCGGCGGCGGGATGACGGGCAAGTCTTCGGGAATCGTGCGGTGCCACTACGGCGTCGGTTCGCTGGCGGCGATGGCCGCGGTCGGACTCGAGGTCTTCGAGAAGGCGGAGGAGATCTTCGGCTCCGACATCGGATTCCGTCAGACCGGATATGTCGTCGGCGTCGGCGAGCCGAATGTCGAGAACATGCGCAAGAGCCTCGCGGCGCAACGTGCGGTCGGCGTGCAGACCGAGGAGATCGACGCCGCCGATGTCGCCGCGATGTGGCCCACCGCCGACCTCGAACCCTTCGCGGCCTTCGGTTGGGAAGAGCGCGGCGGCTACGGGGACGCGTATCAGACCGCGCAGGCCTTCGCGGCCTCGGCGCGGGCAACAGGAATCCGAATTCGTCAGGGCACCAACGTCACCGGCCTGATCGTCGACGCCGACCGGGTGACGGGAGTCCGACTCGCGGACGGTTCGACGATCTCCGCGGACACCGTGGTCGTCGCCACCGGTGTCTGGTCCAAACCGTTCCTCGCGCCCTACGGGGTCGACATCCCGATCGAGGTGCACCGCGAACAGATCGTGATGATTCACCCCGGTGAGGACCTCGGCGAGGTGCCGGTCTTCTCCGACCTGGTGTCGCTGCAGTACGTCCGACCGGACGTCCGCGGCGAGATTCTGTTCGGCAACAGCGATCTCGCGGCGCTCGACATAGCGAATCCCGACGACTACCGGAACCGCGCGGACTCGGACTTCATCGACCTCACCGTCGACAAGGTCGGCACCCGGTTCCCCGGGTTCACCGATCCGGCGATCACCACGAGCTACGCCGGGTGTTACGACGTCACACCCGACTGGAATCCGATCATCTCCAGCGGACCACTGGACGGGCTCGTCCTGGCGGCCGGGTTCAGCGGCCATGGGTTCAAGATCTCGCCGGCGGTCGGCCGGTTGATCGCCGACCTCGTCGTCGACGGACGCAGCGCGGACCCGCGTATTCCGGAGTCGGACTTCCGGTTCACGCGGTTCGCCGAAGGCGACCTGCTGACGACGCGCTTCCCGTATGTGGGAGCCGGCGAGATGCGCTGACCGGGACGCCGGATGATCCGAGGCCGTGGCCGTCGACAGGGGTGGAATCGTGTGTCAACTGTCAGGAAACGTTGTTTCTCACTATGCTGGCGGCGTGACGGACGACCCATTGATCCGGAATCAGTCCGGCACCGCGCGAGAGAGACCTGTCGACCAGTCGGTCGAGGAGCTGGAGCTCGAGACGGCGATCGCGCACAACGTGCGTCGCCTGCGACGTCAGCAGGGACTGTCGGTGGGAGACATGGCCACTCGCGTCGGCATCTCCAAGGCGATGCTGTCGAAGATCGAGAACGCCCAGACCTCGTGCAGTCTCAGCACGCTCGCCCGCCTGGCCAACGGCTTCGACGTGTCGGTCACCTCGCTGTTCCGCGGCGCCGAGATGGAGCGGTCGGCGGTGTTCGTCAAGGCGGGCGAGGGCTCGGAGATCGTGCGCGAGGGGTCCCGGGAGGGTCACGAGTACGAGCTGCTCGGGTCGCTGCGCGGTGAGCACAAACGCCTGGAATGTCTCCTCGTCACCTTGACGGAGAAGTCGGTGACCCAGCCGTTGTTCCAGCATGCGGGAACCGAGTTCCTGTACGTCCTCGAGGGCGTGATGGACTACGCCCACAGTCGCTCGGTGTACCGGATGCATCCAGGCGACTCGCTACAGATCGACGGCGAGGGCGCGCATGGACCCGTCGAACTCGTCGAGCTGCCGGTGCGCTTCCTGTCGGTGATCGCGTTCCCGGATTCGGCCGTGTGACAGCCCCATTCAGGTTCGCGACCGGCTGAGGTCGAAGTCGTAGCGCGAGGTCGGCACCACGTCGAGGTGGCGGTCCGCGCCGAAGCGGGACACGCTCTCGAGCATCAGGGTCATCCGGCGCTCGAGTTCCAGCTGATCACCGCCGCTTCCGTAGAACGCGTGGATGTCGCTGACCGCCGCCATCGGGAACAGTTCCTCGACGATGGCCGCGACCGGCGGGATGTCCTCGGTCAACGGTCGTTCGACGATGTTCTGGACGTAACCGAACGTGGCCTGGGTGTCGATGGCGACCTGGGTGTGATCGTCCAACCAGCGGCGCAACCACTCGGCGTGGTCGAGTTCGTCGGGTCGCCGCAGGAACGCGACGTTGGACAGGGCGTCGATCCGCGTCCCGTCCGCGGGCAGGTCCGGATTGAGCGGCGCCCGCGCGGTGACCGCCCAGGCAGCGATCGGACCGTCGAGTTCGTCATCGACGACGGCAAGGACCGGGTCGGGGTCGGGCGCCCAGAAGGACAGCACCGCGACGATGGGCGGGTCGAGTTCGTCGATGCGCATGGCCCCGGAGACCGCGTCGTCGCTGAGGTTGACCTGCACGCGCGTTGCCCCGCTGCCATACAGCGCTCGACGAGATCGTCGGCGTCGGTGCGGCTCGGCCCGCCGCCCCGGATGGCGACGATCACCTTGGAACTCGTCATCCCGCGGACGGTACCGGTCGTTCCGCGCGCCGGTCGCCGATTCGCAGATCCATCCGCGCTTTTGCTCCCTGAGCTGTGGGGAGCGCAAGCGACAGCCCCCTGCTCCCTGAGCTGTGAGGAGCACAAGCGACAGCCCCCTGCTCCCTGAGCTGTGAGGAGCGCAAGCGACAGCCCCCTGCTCCCTGAGCTGTGAGGAGCGCAAGCGACAGCCCCCTGCTCCCTAATCCGAAGAGTTAGGTGAGGTGGCTGCTCAGGCCGCTCCGTGGGGTGTGATGGTGACGTCGTATCCGAGTTTGTGTAGGTCGTAGATGGCGCGGTTCTTGGTGCGTTCGGGGTGGCGTTGCTGGTGGTAGTCGGGGCCGGGTTCGTCGTAGACGACGTTGTCGGTGAGCATGATCCAGACCACGGTGAGCAGGGTGTGCTCGAGGGCGACGATCGCTTTGGGTTTGCCGCGAGAGCGGACCAGGCGCCGGTACTTGGCGTTGAGGAACGTGCCTTTGTGGCTGGCGATCGATAACGCTGTAGCCCCGAGAGCACCTTTGAGGTGACGGTTACCGGGGCGGGTTTTGACGTTCTTGACCCGTCCGGCGGATTGGTGCTGGCCGGGGCAGACCCCCGCCCACGAGGCCAAATGGCCTGGTGTGGGGAACTGGGCCATCTGGCCGCCGGTCTCGGCGATGATCACATCGGCGGTGGCGGTGGAGATACCCGGGATCGTGCAGATCAGGTCCCGCTTGGCCTGAAACGGCGCCATCACCTTCTCGATGCGCTCGGTCAACGCGTCGATCCGGGCGGTGTGTTCGGTGATGAAATCCAGATGCAACTCGACCAGGAACGCGTGGTGGTCGGTGAAGCGGCCCTGCAACGCCTGGGTCAACGCGGGGATTTTGCGGCGGAGTTGTTTCACCGACAACTCCGCCAACACGGCGGGATCGCGTTCACCCTTGACCAGCGACTGCAACATGAATCGCGACGAGACCCCGTTGATATCGGAGACCACCACCGACAGTTTGATGCCGGCGTCTTCGAGGACTTTCTCCAACCGTTGGATCTCGCGGCCGCGTTCGCGGGTGATCGCGGTGCGGGTGCGGGTCAGATCGCGTAACCGTCGGATCGGTTCGGGCGGCACGAATGAGGCACGCAACAGCCCGTGGGCGGCCAGCTGCGCCAGCCACGCCGCATCCGACACATCGGTTTTGCGGCCCGGGAGGTTCTTGGCGTCGTGGGCGTTGACCAGCATCACCTCGAACGGGGCGTCTTCGAGGAGGTAGTAGAACGGTTTCCAGTAGTCGCCGGTGGCTTCCATGACCACACACGTCACTTGCTCGGCGATCAGATGGTCCCGCAGCCGCAGAATGTCGCCGCTCATCGACGACCAGGTCGTGGTGTTCTGCACGGTCTTTCGGCCCGGACTAGCCAGGCGGACACAGACTTTCACATCCTTTTTGGAGACATCCATCCCGGCGCATCGGGGATGCAGCACTTCCATCTCGGTCTCCTTTCGAGTCCTCGGAAAGTGGGCTGCGGACGGGGCGAACAAAGTGCAGGAGTCTAATCCGCGTGCTCGTAGCAACAATCCACGATTCCCGTGGCAGGCCCCGCGCCTCACACTGAGGTACTGGCTCTTCGGCACAAGGGAGGAATTCAAGGTCACCGCATCCCACCCCTCCACTATCAACCCCCCACGCGCCGGTGACCAGCACGAACTCTTCGACCCCCACGACGGCCGCCAGGCCGCAGATACTGAGGTGCGAGGAGCGATAGCGACGAGCCACGAAGGGCCTGGTGAGACACGTTGCGTGGCCCTTCGTGGCTCGCTTCGCTCGCACCTCAGGGAGCATAGAATTCGGGCGCCCGGGAGTGTTCGCTCGGTGGTCCACGACGGCCGTCCGGCCGCTCCTCAGGGAGCGGAGGCGTCGCGCTCGTCGCACCTCGGGGAGCGGGAGGGGGCCGTGCTCCTTGCGCCTGTGCTCAGGGAGCGTGAAGCCGCGTGTGCGCGAACCTCAGAACTCCTCGGCGCCGATGAGAGCGGCATCGTCGGCGACCTTGTGGTCGTGGGCGACCTTGGCCAGCGATACCGCGCCGAGGGCGACGACGCAGTATCCGGTGGCGAACCACCACGGTGTCGCCTCCGAACCGGTCCACTTCGCGAGGTACGCGACGAGCACGGCCGCGATCGCGGCGCCCATCCAGCGGAGGAAGCTGAACCCGGCACTCGAGACCGACCGGGGGGTGTCGCCGCCGACGGCCGACATCGCGACGTCGGTGAAGAGGGTGTTGAGCACGCCCGAGGGGAAGCCGGAGAGGATGACGGCCAGGCCGATCAGCCAGATCTGTCCGGTGAACGTGCCGATCCCGGCCAGCACCATGACAAGTCCGTATGTCGAGATGGCAACCATGACACCGGCCTTCTCACCGACGACCCGAGCGAGCAGCGGCGCGACGAAGACTCCGGCGACCGCCGTGAGCAGACCCCAGCCGAAGAAGACGAGTCCGGCGTAGATGGGTCGCAGGCCCATCGCGATCGGCGCCCAGGCGATCACGGTGAACAGCGCGCCCGTGTAGAAGGCGGAACCGACGGACGTGACGAACAGGGTGCGGTTGCGCAGGACCTTGATCGGGTCGACGATCCGGACCCGTACTCGTTCGGACCGCGGTCCGTCGGCGGGAAGCATGAACGCGCACAGGATGGCTCCGGCCAGCATCAGCAGGGCGGTACCGGCAAACGGTGCGCGCCAGGTCCATTCACCGAGCGTCGCACCCAGGAGCGGTCCGACGGCCAGTCCGATGCCCAGGGCGGCCTCGTACATCATGATGGCGCTGTTGCGGTTGCCGACCGCCGATTGGACGATGAAAGCCAGTGCGGTGGCGAGGAACAGTGCGTTGCCGAGACCCCAGATCACCCGGTAGGCGATGAGCTGGTCGATGTTGTCGGCGAAGGCCGAGACGCCGGCTGCGACGACGATGAGTCCCAGCCCGACGGTGAGTGTGCGTCGCGGCCCGAAACGGTATGCGGCCCAACCGGTCAGCAGCATCGCGACGCACTGGACGCCGACGTAGACACCGAACAGGAGCGTGAGCTTCTCCGGTGGGGCGTTCAGCGCTTCGGCGATGCTGTGCAGGATCGGATCGACGAGGCCGATGCCCATGAAGGCGATGACGGCGGCGAAGGCGGTGATCCACACCGCGCGCGGTTGGGCACGCAGGGAGGCGAGCATCGACGGTTCGGTTGCGGTGGTGTCGCGCGCAACCGCGGCGGTGTCGCCCGGGGTGTGTTCGATGACGGTCATGAATTCCTCTGCCAGATCAGGCGGACGGCCGGCGGTGTCGAACCGCGACCGGGCCGCTCACGCACTCGCCGGGCGGGCGGGGTGCGATATCGGGTGATTGTCGAGCTGGTCGCGCAGGGCCTGCAGGGCCGGCCCGGCCGCGGCAATGGCTTCGCGCTGCTGATCGTCGAGTGCGGCGAGCGCACCGGTCAGGATGACGTCCCGCTCCTCGCGGATCTGTCGCACGAGGGTGCGCCCGTGGTCGGTGAGGCCGACGAGCACGGCTCGGCGGTCGTCTGGATCAGGTCTGCGTTCGACCAGGTCGTGCTTGGTGAGTCCGTCGATCACCGAAGTCGCTGTCGGCATGCGGATGGATTCGCGGGTGGCGAATTCACCCATCCGCATCGGCCCGTGATCGGCGAGGACGCTCAGGGCGGACGTCTGCGCCGCGGTCAGCTCGACCGACGGTGCGCGACGGCGAAGGGCCAGGTAGAGCCTGGTGATCGTCGGCCGCAGGGTCTGGGCGAGCTGGGCGGGGTCGGAAGGGGACACGTTTAGAGAGTCTAATACTTAGGAATTCGAAGTATTAGGGCGGGAGGCTGTGACGCTGCGCACGCATCTGCGACTCGACTCGTTCAGACGGTCAGTGGTGCCCCACGACTCCGAAGAAGGCGATCAGGTCCTCGCGGGCGGTCGCGACGCCGTCGGGCCGGCCGTCGATCTCGCTGAGCAGTCCGCGCTGGAAGATGCCGTCGAGCGCGATGTAGGCGACCGCCGGTGTCACCGCGGGCTGCGTCCCCGACAACTCGCAGAATCTCTCCACCACACGCCAGATCATCTCTTCGCGCCGGCGCTCGATCTCGATGACGTCCGCGCGAAAGGAGTCGTCGAACATGCTCTGGTTGCGCAGGTCGTACCAGAGCCGATGAATGGCTGCCTCGGAGTGCATGCCTGCGAAGAAGGTGTCGGCGAACTCGTCGCGCAACTGGTCCGCGGTCACCGCCTGGGCCACCACCTCGTCGTAGCGGGTGACGCAGACGGCCTCGTACTGCCGGACCGCGTGGGCGATGAGGTCGAGCTTGTCGGTGAAGTAGTAGTGCAACACCCCGTGCGAGTACTCGGAGTTCTGCGCGATCTCGCGCAGGCTCGTCCGCGCGTACCCCAGTTCGGCCAGCGTCGTCAGAGTCGCCATGGCCAGCTCGTCGCGCTTGGCCTGGAACTTGTCTCGTGCGCGGGCCTCGATGCGGGCCTGTCGGTCGACGACATGTGTCATCTCGCGGTCCTTGCCGGAGGATTCCCTTGCTCGGGGAGTGATGGAGTTCGAGACCCGAGTGTACCCACCCGGCCGAGTTCGACGCTTGTCGGCGCCGGCCGGGCGGGCACCGGGTGAGGCCTCGATCCGGTCAGCTGAATGCCCCCCGGACCTCGGTCTTCAGGATCTTGCCGACCTTGGACCGCGGCAGCTCGGTCCAGATCTCGATCTCCTTCGGCGCCTTGACGCTGCCGATCCGTTCCTTGACGAAGGCGATGAGCTCCTCGGTGTCGACGTCGTGCCCCGCACGCAGTTCGACGGCGGCCGTCACGCGTTCGCCCCATTTGGGATCGGGCAGCCCGATGACGGCCGAGTCCTTCACCGCCGGATGGGCCAGCAACGCCTGTTCCACCTCGGCCGAGTACACGTTGAACCCGCCGGTGATGATCATGTCCTTGGCGCGGTCGACGACGAAGAGGTAGCCGTCGTCGTCGAGGTAGCCGATGTCGCCGGTGTGATGCCAGCCGTACGCGCTCACTTCGGCCGTGGCCGTGGGGTTCTCGTGATAACCGTCCATCACGAGCGGTCCCCGGACAACGATCTCCCCGCGCTCGCCACGACTCAGCAGCGACCCGTCCTCGGCCATGATCGCGACCGTGGTCAGCGGTGTCGGCCGACCGGCCGATCCGAACCGCTCGGTGGCCATCGACCCATCGCCATGGAAGTGCTCGGCGGGCGCGAGGGTGGCGATCATGTTCGGCGCCTCCGTCTGCCCGAACAACTGGCCGAGCACCGGTCCGATACGCGTCAGTGCTTCTTCCAGCCGCGTGGGCGACATCGGTGCCGCGCCGTACCACAGACATCGCAGCGAGCTCAGATCCCGACGGTCGAGGTCGGGATGGTCGAGCACCCCGTAGATCACCGTCGGCGGGAGGAAGGCGTGCGTGATGCGATGCCGCTCGATCAGCGCCAGGAACTCCCCGATGTCCGGTGCCGCCATGATCACGACCTCACCGCCGAGGCTGAGGATGGGGAAAGTCAGCACCCCCGCCGAGTGGGTCAGCGGGGCGAGCGCCAGATACCGGGGGCGCTCACCGAACGGGTAGCTCATCAACGCCAGTGCCGTCGAGGTCATCATGTTGTCCTCGGTGAGCCGCACCCCCTTCGGTCGGCCGGTCGTCCCGCCGGTACCGGCGAGCATGCACAGACCGCCATCTGGTCGTCGGCGTTCGTCCGGTTCGGCCCGATGTTCGTCGAGCCAGCCGTCGAACGGCGTCGCCCAGTCGACGTCGCCGTCCAGACAGATCAACCGGTCCAATTGCGGGAGCTGATCTTTGATCTTCTCGATCAGGCCGGCGAACTTCGCCTGGAAGAACAGCAGCCGGCACCCGAAGAGATCGAACAGCTGTCGGTTCTCCTCGGCCTCGTTGCGCGGATTGACCGGGCACCACACGGCACCCGCACGCGAGATGCCGAAGACGCACGTCAGGGCCAGCGAATCGTTGGCCGAGAGGACGGCGACCCGGTCACCGGCCTCGATCCCGTTGTGCTGCAACGCACCCGCGATGGCAGTGGACCGATCCTGGACCTCGCCGTAGGTCGAGGTGACCCCGCCGGCGGTGAGGCACGGCGCGTCGCGCCCCAGCGAGGCGCCCTTGTCGAGGTACTCTGAGAGTCGCATGTCGTCCTCAGCGGTGCACGGTGACGATCGGGTCCAGGACCAGACCGAAAGCGCGAAGTGTGCCGAGCAATTCGCGATGGCCGAACGCCTGGCAGCTCGAGACGAAGCCGACACGGCGGGGGCGGGCCTGGAGGAGTTCGTTCGCGGCGTGCGCGTTGAGCAGGGCGGTCTGCTTGTAGTTGGAGTTGCCGTGGATCACGCAGTGCGCGCGGCCCAGCGGACCGGAGGCGTAGACCGAGTCCAGCGAGGTGTTCAGGCGCGGGTTCTCACGCGGGGGCATCTCGCTGCGGATGGCGGCCGACTGCTCGTCGATGATCCGGTACTTCTCCTCCTCGGACTTGCCCTCCATCTGTTCGAGCGCGGCGGCCACCAGAACCGGTACGCCCTGCATCAGTGGCCGGTTGAAGACGCCGCCGAGTGCCTTGGCGGTGGCCACGCGCGGGTCGTTCTTGAACCACACCGGGTGTGATGTACCGCCCCAGGGCAGAGCGAGACCGAGGTCGTGCTGACCGGGCACGCTGACCGTGTACAGACCCGCGTCCGCCGGCCATTCGACGTACTCGTTCTCCTCGAGGTAGTACGCCTTCGCGAATGCGGCATTGGTGAGGATCGTGTTGGTCGACGCGACGGTCGGGTGGCCCTTCCAGAACACCTGGATGTCGAGGGTGTCCAGTCCGGGGTTCTCCAGGCAGATGTTCGCGGCGATCTCGCCGATCGAGTACATCTGCGCCAGGCCGGGCGTCAACACCAGTTCGCGAGAGGCGAATTCGGCTCCGTACTGCGCCTCGGCATCGATCATCCAGTTCTGCTCACCGTTGGTGTCGGTGTAGTGGGCCCCGATCTCGAGGCAGGCCTGGACGACCTCGTGACCGTAGCGGGCGAACGGGCCGACCGTGTTCAGTACGACGTCGGCACCGCGGAAGGCCTCGGTGAGCGCCTCGACCGTGTGCTCGACCTCGACGATGTCGTACGCGACCGTGTCGATGCCCGGCACCGCCTCGACGGCGCTCTTCAGTCGGGCGTGGTCGCGGCCCGCGGCCAGGAACGGGATGTTGTACTCGCGCAGGTACTCACAGATCAGTCGGCCGGTGTATCCGGAAGCTCCGTAGACGACGACGCGTTTGTCAGTGGGCATGGTGGGACTCCTCGTGTCTGGTTCGGGTGTTCGATGCGGGTGTTCGGAAAAGCGTTGCGGCAGTGGACGTCGGCGGGATCACATCCCCATGCCGCCGTCGACCGGCAGTCCGGCACCGGTGATGAACTTCGCGGCGTCGGAGACGAGGAAGACCACGGCGTCGGCCATGTCGTCGACCTGTCCGAGCCGGCCCAGGGGTGTCAGCTCCGCGACCGCCTGGGCAGCGGCCTCCGGGGATTCGAACAGGCCCAGTGCCGCGGTCTCGACGGCGAGTTTGTTGCCCATCGCGGTCGGGGTGAGGGCGGGATAGATCGAGTTGACGCGCACTCCGTAGCCGAGCTTGCCGGATTCGGCGGCCGCCACCCGGGTGAGGCGGTCGATACCCGACTTCGTCGCGGAGTAGACGCTGATGCCGGGGAAAGCGATTGTCGCAGCGACGGATGCGATGTTCACGACGGCTCCGCCCTTGCCCGCGATGCCGCCGGGACGCATCGCGCGGAACGCGTGCTTGACGCCGAGGGCGGTACCGAGCACGTTGACGTCGAGCATCTTCGACGCCTCGCCGGCGTCGAGATCGACCAGGAGGTTCGTCACCTCGATGCCGGCGTTGTTCACGACGATGTCGAGCCCGCCCAGCGACTCGACGGTCGACGCCACGGCCGACTCCCAGGCCGCGTCGTCGGTCACGTCGAGCGCGACGAATTCGGCCTTCGCGCCTTGTGCCCGAAGCGTTTCGACCGTCTGCCGACCGCCGTCGGAGTTCACGTCGCCGATCGCGACGGACGCGCCGGCTGCGGCGAGCGCCTCGGCCATCCCGGCACCGAGGCCCTGCGCGCCACCGGTGACCAGTGCCGTCCGCCCGGTCAGGTCATAACTCGTCATCGTTCCACCTCCGTGAGACCGCCTCGGCCGAGGCGGAGAAGCAAGACACAGTTGAGGCGACATGTGCTGCACGCCACACTAAGCCCGAGTCTTGACACTCGTCAAGAAAAACCTTGACGACTGTCACGATCGGGGTGCGGGCCACGAAAGATCCAGGTCAACGGCTCGGTGCCGCTGGACAGTCCTGGTGGGAGATGCAGAACACCCCCGAGCCGGGCGGCAGTGGCCAGGACTCGAGGGTGCTCGGATGACGAGGTGTGGTCAGACGCCGATCTCGCCTCCGTTGTCCCGCCACACGGCGACGACGGAGGGCCGGGGCTGCGACTGTCCGCCGTCGGGCCAGTGCGACGCCGGGTTGTCCGCGGAGTGGTCGTCGAGTTCGCCGGGGTGCTGAACCGCGATCAAGACACGATTGGTGTCGATGATCGGACCGCAGGTCTCGCCACCCTTGGGCACGGTCAGGAACTGCTTGGTCTCCCCGCGTCGATCGCCGTCCAGGGCGACCGCGAACAACCCGTCGTTGCTGTCGAGTGCGTTGCCGTCCGTGGAGATCCACAGATTGCCATGGGGATCGAACGCGACGTTGTCGGGGCAGGAGATCGGACTGACCTTGGTCTTGTCGAACCCGCCGTAGTAGGTGTCGGCAGCAGCCGGGTCGCCGCACACCAGCAGGAGTTCCCAGGTGAACTCGGTGCCGGTGTGGTCGTCGGTCATCTCGAGGACCTGACCGTTCTTGTTCTCGTTGCGGGGGTTCACCGCATCGGCAGGCGCTTCACCATCGGTGCCGCGATCGTCGTTGTTCGTCAGCGCGCAGTAGACCTTGCCGGACTTCGGATTCGGTTCGATGTCCTCGGGCCGGTCCATCTTGGTCGCGCCGACGGTGTCGGCGGCCTGCCGGGTGAACACCGCGACCTCGGCGGGGGACATGCCGCGGATGTACGAGCGTGCCGAACCGTCGGCATTGACCGTCAGCAGCGGCTTCCAGGACCCCTTCCCGGCGAATTTCTCTGAGGCGGGCGGGGTTCCGGTGCCGTCCACCGGGTCGGGGGAGTCCCCGGTGAAGGTGGCGACGTAGAGCGTGCCTTCGTCGAGGATGCCCATGTTGTGGTCGCGGGCCGTCTTCGACAGGCCGGACTTCATCTTGCGGCTGGAGACGAACTTGTAGATGTACTCGAACCTTTCGTCGTCACCGCTGTAGGCGACGACGGTGTCCTTGTCCGGCCCGCTCCCGACCACGTAGATGTTCGCCGATTCGTGCTTGAACCGGCCCATCGAACTGTGCTTCACCGGAACGGAATTCGGGTCGTGCGGATCCAGCTCGACGATGTAACCGAAGCGATTCCCCTCGTTCGGCTCGACGGCCAGGTCGAAGCGCTTGTCGAACCGTCCCCAGTAGTGCTCGTCGCCGTCGTCCTCGAAGGAGTAGCGCTCGAGCCGCTCCTTGGCCTTGGCGTCGGTGACGGCGCTCGGGTTCGCGAAGTAGTTGTTGAAGTTCTCCTCCCCGGAGAGCATCGTGCCCCACGGGGTGAGACCTCCGGAACAGTTGGCGAAGGTGCCCAGGACAGTGGTGCCGGCCGGGTCCGCGGCCGTCTTGACGAACTCGCTGCCCGCGGCCGGGCCGGTGAGGCGGAACGGGCTCGAGGCAGTCAGACGTCGGTTCCGAGGGCCCACAACGGTTTTGAGAGCTCCGCTGCCGGGTTGCGCGGTGACCTCGACGACTGCGATGCCGACCGACGCCATGGCGATGCGGGCCTGCTGCTCGGTGGGTTCGCCTTCCTTGTAGCCGGCGAACATGAAGGGCTCGGTCGGATACTCCAGGTTGGCGACCAGGTAGTGGTGATCGGCGACGCCGTCGACCGGGATCAGGCCGGCGAAGTCGTTGTTGAAGCCGAACTGCCCGGCCTGCGCCTCGGGCGTCTGATTGGCGAAGTCGAACTCGGGAGCGCCGGGCAGGATCGGGTCGCCCCACCTGATCACCACCTCCTGGCGGTACCCGTCCGGGATCACCACGGCGTCCTCGGTGTTCGGCGCGACGGCGGCGAAGTTCATGCCCGGCATCGCATCTCCGGATGCCGCACCGCTCGACGACGAGGCCGACTCCGACGACCCGGAATCACCGCACGCCGCGAGAAGTGAGGTCGCACCGACGGCCACCGCTGCACCGGCCGAGGTCTTGAGAACGCTTCGACGCGAGACCGCGGTGCGGACGACGTCCCGGAAGTAGTTGTTGTCGCTGGTGTTCCCGGGATCGTGGCGGCACGCGTCGCCGCACTTGTAGCGGCAGGTCACGTAGGCGCGGGACGAACGTCCGGCATCCTCACCGGTGGACATGAACAGCTGCAACGGAATACGCACACGGGCTCCTCTGAAAACATGGTCGCGCCACGGGGCCGGCGCACGACGAGGAGCACGTTAGGAGGATGAAACGAACCGATGGTCACCCGAGCGTTAACGGCAACCCAACACCCCTGTTGGTTCCACGTGGAACATCACGCGGCCATGTCGATCCGGCCCGCTCCCGGCGCCGTGCTGATTCGGCCCCTCGCTGCGCTCCCGGCGCCGGGGCCTAGAACCGCCCGCCGGTTCCGATCCGGCCCGACGATCCGGAACCACCGAAGGAACCGGGGCTGCGTCCGCCGCTCCCGAAGCCGCCGCCGAAGCCGCCGCCACCGAAGCCACCCCCGCGTCCCGCGACGGTGCCGCGTAGAAAGCTGTCGACGAGGATTCCGCCGAGGACCGCACCGGCGGTGGACGAGCCGCCCGGATGTCGCTGTTGCGACTGCCAGTCGACGACGTCGGTCTGAGCGGCCATGAGCGCCTGGTCGGCCAGGGAACCGGCGCGACGTGCGGTCGCGGTCGCCACCGGTGCATCGGTGGCAGCGGCGTCCGTCGCGGACTGCAGAAGCCGCTGCGCCTCCGCCAGTCGGGTACGTGCCGTGGACTGCACGGCCCCCCGCCGGGTGCCGATGAAGTCGGCGGCCGCTGTCACCTTGGCCTCCGCCGATTCGAGTGCCGCGGTGAGGACCTGTGCCCGACGGATGCGCTCGGCAGCGGCGTCCCGCGCCGCGGCGAGTGCGTCGTCGAGATCGGCATCGGCGTCGACGAGCGCCGTGAAGGTACCCAGCGGATCGGCGTCGAAGTTGCTGCGGGCATTCGCGACCGCGGCGCTCGCGACCTCGATCGCGGTCACCAGCGACGTCCCGCCGGTCTGTGCCAGGACGTTGGCCTCGGCCAGTTCATCGTCCACCTCGGCGATGAGCGCCGGCATCCGCGAGCGGGCGACGGCGATGTTCGCGTCTGCATGATCGATGGCGTCGAGCAGCGTGGTCGCCTGCTCGATCGATCCCTCGGCCGAGCGGATCGCAGCGACGGCCGGTCCCTGCTGACCCACCGGTGCGGCGATGGCGGCACGCCCCTGATCCGCGGTCGCCTCGGCGAAGTCGATCTGGGCTCGGGCGAGATCGACGTTGTCGAGGATGGAGGTCAACGTGGCCTCGCCGTGCTTGCCGATGAGCTCGGTCAGCTGCTGCGACGCCGTCTCCAGACGGGCACGTAGACCGATGAGTTGCTGGGTGATGGAGTCGAATCGCGAGTCCGCATTGATGAGGAGGTTGCGCATCGCGTCGAAATTCTCGACGTGGTCGTCCAGAGTGCTGTCGATCTCGGTGCAGGTGGTGATGATCTGGACGAGCATCGAGCGCCGTTCGTCGTCGGTCTCGGGAACGTTGTCATCGAGACGCTGGCGCAGCGCGAACGCCCGTCCGAGCGCCTGCTCGGCGTGCCGCACGGTGTCGGTGAACGGAGCCGTCTCGGCCTCACCGAACTCGCCGACCGCCAACTGGAGCTCTTCCTTGCTGGTGCGGATGGCGTTGTCGAGGTCGGTGAGCACCTCACGCGACCACGGGTCGAGCACCTCGACGGGTTGCGCGGCCAACTGGTCGACCGTCAGTTCCTGCTCGCGCAGGGTCTCGACGCTGTCGTCGATACGACGCTGCCTGCGGCGTCGGGAGTAGAGGTACGCGCCGCCGCCACCGAGGATGGCCACGCCGCCGGCGACGCCGGCTGCGATGAGGCCGGTGTGGTTCGGATCTAGTGCGCCGGAGAGTCCGTTGACCGCCGCCAGGCCCGCACCTGCCCAGTTCTCGTCGCGCAACTGCGGGACGACGTCGTCGTTCGCGACTTCTTCGAGAGTCGATTGATCGAGACCGCCCACACTGTCCGGTGCGAAGAACCGATACGCCCGGTCCTCGGTGGCGACGGCGAGCAGGGCGTCATGGTCACCCAGCTCGCTGGCGGCAGCGGTCCGATCCGCCCATTCCTCGCTGGTCAGACCGTCGAAATCGCGGACGTACACGACCCACATCTGGACCGCGTGGGCGTTGTAGAGCGAATCGATGGCCGTCTCGAGTTCGGTGCGCTGCGCCGGGGAGATCGCGTCGGCGGAGTCGACGACGTAGTTCGGCAGCCGGGTGGGCGGCTCCGCCGACGCCGCGCCGGGAGACGCCAGGGCCATGAGGACGCCCAGCAGTCCCGTCAGCGCGACCGCCGAAGCCGCGCGTGTCAGCAGTTCCCGAAGTGCCGGCACTCGATGCATGATCACAAACCTAGCCGTGCGGGCGTGCGGTGTCGTCGACGCCTTCGGGGGAGTGTCGGCACCCGGGCGCGGATGCGCCCGGGTGCTACGCGGTCAGTTCCGCGAGTCGCGCCACCGGCACAGCGCCTCGAGAGCGGTGAGGTCATAGTCGGGACCGGTGACGCCGACGGTCAACAGCGTGACGCCCTCGTCGGCGAGTGCATCCGCATCGCGCAGCAGCGCGTCGGTGTCCCCGTCGAACTGCACGCCCGACGACCGCTCGATGGTCTCGGGATCTCGACCCACGGCGGCGCAGTGCTCGGCCAGCACCTTGGACTTGTGCCGGTACTGCTCGACGTCGTTGAAGCCGTGCCAGACGTCGCCGTGCTCGGCGATGTAGCGCAGCGTCTTCTTCTCGCCGCTGCCGCCGATGAGGATCGGGATGTCGCGGGTGGGAGCCGGATTCAGCTTGGCCAGCCGCGACTTGATCCGCGGGAGGGCGGCACCGAAATCGTTCAACCGGGAACCGACTGTGCCGAAGTCGTAGCCGTACTCGTCGTAGTCCTTCTGGAACCAGCCGGCTCCGACGCCCAGGATCAGACGGCCGTTGCTGATGTGGTCGACGGTGCGGGCCATGTCGGCGAGCAACTCCGGATTCCGGTACGAGTTGCAGGTCACGAGCGCACCGATCTCCACCCGAGAGGTCTGCTCGGCCCAGGCGCCGAGCATCGTCCAGCACTCGAAGTGCTCGCCCTCGGGAGCGCCGTAGAGCGGATAGAAGTGATCCCAGTTGAACGCGATGTCGACGCCCGTGTCCTCGGCGCGGCGGACCGCGTCACGGATCAGCGAGTACTCGGGTGCGTGCTGGGGCTGGATCTGGACACCGATGCGAATGGGGAAGGCCATGCCGACCAGTCTGCCCGCTGACGGCGGAATCGTCGACGGACATGGTGGCCGCGCACTGGTGGTGCCACGTTGGCATCGGCGGTACGAAGTAGCGGTGAGCATCAGACCGGTCGCACCGCCGCTCGACGAACTACGCCGTCGTACGAGCGCGAAGTGGAGCACGCACCCCGACGACGTACTACCGCTGTTCATCGCGGAGATGGACTATCCGCTCGCACCGGTGGTCGCCGACGCCATCATCGACCGAGTACGTGCGTCCGACATCGGTTACGCGGCGACCTCGGGCTCGGCAGGGGAGGCCTTCGCCGGGTTCGCCGACCGTCGGTGGGGGTGGCGGGTGGATCCGGCTGACGTCAGCTCGACGACCGACGTGAGCGTCGTCATCGTCGAGAGTCTGCGCGTCGCGATCAGTCCCGGCGACGGCGTCGTCCTGATGCCGCCGGTCTATCCGCCGTTCTTCGAACTCATCCCCGAGGTCGGCGGTCGTGTGCTCGAGGTGCCCCTCCTCGAGGAACGCGGGTCGTCGTCGACGGCCTGGCGGATGGATCTGGCGGGCATCGAACGCGCCCTCGCCGCCGGCGCCCGGGCGGTCCTACTGTGCCACCCGCACAATCCGCTCGGCCTCGTCCACGACGCCACCGACCTCGCACGACTGGCCGACTTGGCCGCGGCACACGGCGCGACCGTCGTCAGTGACGAGATCCATGCGCCCCTGGTCCACCCCGGCGTGGAGTTCGTCCCGTTCCTCGCGGTGAGCGACACGGCGCGTGACGTCGGCGTGGCCGCACATTCGGCGAGCAAGGCCTTCAATCTCGCCGGTGCCAAGTGCGCGCTCACGGTTGTCGCGTCGGATCGGGGCCGGGCTCTGATCGCGCGGCAACCCGACGAGGTGCGCTATCGCACGAGCATTCTGGGCCGCGCTGCGACCGAAGCGGCATTGGCGCACGGTGATGAGTGGCTCGACGCCACCCTCGAGGTCATCGGGGAGAGCTTCGATCTCCTCGAACTGCTGCTCGCGCAGTATCTTCCGACGGTGCGGTACACGCGGCCGGAGGCGTCGTATCTCGCCTGGCTCGACTTCCGCGAGACCGGGCTGGGCGACGACCCCGGGCTCGTCATTCTCGACAAAGCCCGCGTCGCCCTGCATTACGGACACGCCTTCGGGAATCCGGGTGCCGGTTTCGTTCGACTCAACATCGCTTGCTCCGCCGACGTGCTCACCGAGGCCATCCGGCGGATCGCGGGCGTGGTGCACTGACCCGGGGTCTCCCTCCACCATCACTTCTTGCCGGATCGGCAACCGTCCTTGCCGCTCACGACGGTGCGTGCCACAGTCGGAGGCATGACCACCGAGAACAGCCATCGCCCCGAGGCCGCGACCGAGTCCCGGGGGAGCAACGATCCGGGAACCGCCGAAGGGTGGGACGAGCGGTACCGCAGCGCGGACCGTCTGTGGACCTCCGACGTCAACCCTGCGCTCGTCGCCGAGGTGTCGGACATCGAACCGGGCACCGCGCTCGACGTCGGGTCGGGTGAGGGTGCCGACGCCCGATGGCTCGCCGATCGCGGATGGCAGGTCACGGCCCTCGACATCTCGCAGGTCGCGGTGGATCGGGCCCGTGAGATCGATCCGCGGCCGTCGATCACGTGGTTGCGTGCAGACGTGATCGCCGATGACGTCCCGGCGGCCGGCGTCGACCTCGTGACGCTGCACTACTTTCCGATCCCGAAGGAGGGTTTGGACGCCGCGCGGCGGCTGGTCGAAGCCGTCGGCCCCGGCGGGTCCCTGCTCGTCGTGGCACACGCCCCCGAGGGTGTGCGTGCACATGGCTTCGACCCTGATGCCTACGTCCAACCCGCTGATTTCGCGGGACTGCTCGGCGACGGTTGGGAAATCGTCACCGACGAGACGCGGGCACGTGGACGGGCCGCAGGAGGAGGTCACCACACCCACGACGTGGTGTTCCGGGCGCGGAGACTGGCCGCCTGAGATCCCCTTGCGTTTTGTCCCGGTAGCCGGGACAAAACGCAATCGGATCTGCGTTGCCCGGCGATTGTGATCGGACGGTCCGCAATTGAGTGCACATCTGTACACTCGGGGCATGACCGCCACGACCACGCGTGAGTCCGAGCTGCGGGCCCTCACCGATCTCGGGCTGTACGAGGCCGGCGCTGCGACGCGCGGCGTCGGAGCGATGCACCGCGTCATCGCCGGGGGCGTCTTCCGGATGCTCCGGCCTGTCCTGGGGAGTTCCGTCGACACCGCGCGGATGGTGCATGACGCCGTCAGCGAGGGGACGTACAACTCGATCACCGCTGCCCTCGACGCCGGCCGGTCGGCTGCGGACCATGTGCCCTGGTCGGAGGGCCGCGCGCCCTCGCACACCCCTCGAGGCGCGGTGCTCCTCGGCATCCTCAACGGTCTCATCGGCGATGAACTGGACACCGCGGACTCGCCCCTCACGGCCGACATGTCGATCCGCGTCGACGGCCGGCCGGTCTCCCTCGACGTCGAGTCGCTCCGCGATGGCTTCCCCGACGCGGGTGGACACGTCGTCGTGTTCCTGCACGGCCTGATGGAGTCGGAGTTCGCGTGGTCGCTCAGACCGAAGCAGACTGGGCCCGCTCGCTCCGCTCCCGGCGCCCGGCAACCGACCTACGGCGAGCGGCTGACCCACGACATCGGCGCCACCGAGGTCCAGGTCCGTTACAACACCGGTCGCCACATCAGCGAGAACGGCCGCGCCCTCGCCGACCTTCTCGACGCACTCGTCCTGCTCTGGCCGACGCCGGTGACACGACTGACCCTCATCGGGCATTCGATGGGTGGGTTGGTTGTCCGAAGTGCTTGCCACGCAGCCGATCAGCGCGGCGACTACTGGACGGGCCTGGTGTCGGAGACGGTGTGCCTCGGCACGCCGCACCTCGGGGCTCCACTCGCTCGCGGTGTCCACCTGGCCACGAATGCGCTGAACCGGACGCCGGTCACCCGCCCGATCGGCTCATTGTTGCGTCGTCGGAGTGCCGGGGTGCGAGACCTGTTCCACGGCAGCCTGACCGATGACGACTGGATAGGTCACGACCCGGACGCGTGGTCACAGCCGCCCGGCGCCGACGTGCCGCTGCTGGCGGGCGCTCGCCATCTCTTCGTCACCGCGACGATCACCCGCGACCCCGACCACCCGGTCGGGCGTCTGCTGGGTGACGGCCTGGTGCTCGCGCCGAGTGGGCGCGGGCAGCACACGCGGCAGCGTCGCGGGCTGAAGTTCCAGGAGGGGTTCCACATCGGCAACGCGCACCATTTCACCCTGCTGAACAGCGACGCGATCTACGACTGGCTGCTCGGTCACCTCACCCCGCGAAAGGCCTTGCCGTCCGGTCGGTCGTCGTGAGGGGGCTCGCGGATTCGTCGGCGCGGCGGCGTTCGGTTCAGTGCGGACGGCGCTGCCGGTAACGTCCGCGCGCGGCGAGTACGCCGACGACCCAGCCGACGAGAAAGACCACGGCCAGGATGAACCACAGCGGGGACTCGACACTCACCCAGAACAGGTCGATGCGCACCGTGGTCCGGTTCTGCACGATGAAGACCACCGCGAGAACGGTCAGTCCAAGCGCAATCCATTGCGGCAGAGACACCTTCGACAGCGCGGACGATTTCCCAGTGGTGGGTTTCGGGGTGCCACGGTCTTTGGCCATGCCAGAGACTGTAGGCGCATTCGACGGCGGTCACCGGAGATCCGGTTGCGATTTGTCCCGCAATCCGGGACAAACCGCAACCTGACGCCGGCACCGGGGTTCAAGGGGTCCAGCGGGACCGGTACCGCGCTCAGCGGCAGACCGCCCCTTGCGACGCCGAGGTGACGAGCTTGGAGTACTTCGCCAGCACGCCGCGCGTGTACCGCGGGGGCAGGGGAGTGAACTCCTGTGCGCGCGAAGCGAGTTCGTCGTCGTCGACGAGGAGGTCGAGGAGACCGCGGCCGACGTCGAGCCGAATCCGGTCGCCGTCGCGGACCAGAGCGATCGGTCCGCCGTCGACGGCCTCCGGCGCGATGTGACCCACGCACAGACCGGTGGTGCCGCCGGAGAACCGGCCGTCGGTCATCAGGAGCACGTCCTTGCCGAGACCCGCGCCCTTGATGGCGCCGGTGATCGCGAGCATCTCCCGCATGCCCGGTCCGCCCTTCGGGCCTTCGTACCGGATGACGACGACGTCCCCGGCGGTGATCGTGCCGTCCTCGAGCGCGTCCATCGCGGCGCGTTCGCGGTCGAAAACCCGTGCCGTGCCCTCGAACACATCGGAGTCGAAGCCTGCGGACTTCACCACCGCGCCCTCCGGGGCCAGCGATCCCTTGAGGATGGTGATGCCGCCGGTGGGATGGATGGGCGACTTCGTGGCCCGCAGGACCTGGCCGTCCGGGTCCGGCGGCGCGATGTGCGCCAGGTTCTCGGCGACCGTCGATCCGGTCACCGTCAGGCAGTCGCCGTGCAGGAGGCCCGCGTCGAGGAGTGCCTTCATCACCACCGGCACACCGCCGATGCGATCGACGTCGGTCATCACGTGCCGGCCGAACGGCTTGACGTCGGCCAGGTGCGGAACCCGGCTGCCGACGCTGATGAAGTCGTCGAGCGACAGTTCGACCTCGGCCTCGTTGGCGATGGCGAGGAGGTGGAGCACCGCATTGGTCGAGCCGCCGAACGCCATCACCACGGCGATCGCGTTCTCGAAGGCCTCGCGGGTCATGATGTCGCGCGCGGTGATCCCGCGGCGCAGCATCTCGACGACGGCGACCCCGCTCTGGCGGGCGAACTGGTCGCGACGCTTGTCCGGGGCCGGGGGTGCGGCACTGCCCGGGATGGACATCCCCAGTGCCTCGGCCGCGCTGGCCATCGTGTTGGCGGTGTACATGCCGCCGCACGCACCCTCACCCGGGCAGATCGCGCGCTCGATGGTGTCGACGTCCTCCCGGCTCATAAGTCCGCGCGAGCACGCCCCGACCGCCTCGAAGGCGTCGATGATGGTCACCTGACGCTCTTTGCCGTCCGACAGCGTCGCGTATCCGGGCAGTGTCGACCCGGCGTAGAGGAACACCGACGCGAGGTCGAGTCGGGCCGCGGCCATCAGCATGCCGGGCAGGGACTTGTCGCAACCGGCCAGCAGGACCGAACCGTCCAGGCGCTCGGCGCTCATGACGGTTTCGACGCTGTCGGCGATCACCTCGCGGGACACCAGCGAGAAGTGCATGCCCTCGTGACCCATCGAGATGCCGTCGGAGACCGAGATGGTGCCGAACTCGAGCGGGTACCCGCCGCCCTCGTGCACGCCTTCTTTGACCGCCTTGGCCAGCCGGTCGAGCGACAGGTTGCAGGGCGTGATCTCGTTCCACGACGACCCGACGCCGATCTGCGGTTTCACCCAGTCGTCGTCGCCCATGCCCACCGCGCGGAGCATGCCGCGGGCCGCGGTCTTCTCCAAGCCGTCCGTGACGTCGCGACTACGCGGTTTGATGTCGATCTCGGCGTCCGGTTCGGTTCGCTTGGTCATGAGGGCAAGAGTAGTGGTCATCGCCGGCGAGTGGTCGGAACACCCGATGCACCACGGGCGAGTTCGTCCAGGGGCTGCTGAACCCGATCACCTATCCCGGTAGCCGGCTCCTTCCGCCGGCCCTGCAGCTGACGGTGGTCGAGAACGACCGACCGGCGTGGCCGGACGCAACGTCGACGGTTACATCGCGCGCCCGTACTTCCGGGAGATCTTCGCGCAGGACGTGTCGCCCGCGGTCGCCGCCGACATGTTCGCCCACCAGAAATCCGCCGCGCTCCGCGCCAACCTGGAACCGTCCGGACCGCCGTCGTGGGCACGGGTGCCCAGCTGGTACCTCGTCTCGCAGCAGGATCGCGTGATCCCACCGGCGCTGCAGCGCTTCCTGGCCGGACGAGCCGCACCCGGGCGCACGGCCGAGGTCAACGCCTCGCACGCGTCGTTGGTGTCGCGCCCCGATGCGGTCTCGCGGACGGTGCTGCGAGCGGTCGACGCGACGCAACCGCGCTGACCCGGGGGGCCGACACCGCATTGTGAGCGCGGTGATTCTAATCGGACCGAGGCGCACGAGGGTGGCGCAATGACCTGCGGCCGAGCACGGGCCGCAGGTCACGGCGTACCGCCGGTGGCGCATTCGCCCCGGGTCGCGACCAGCGCCGCGCACAGGCATTCCGGGGCCGGCGCGATCACGTTATCGTGCCATCCATGCAGCTCAGGACCACAGCAGCCGGACGGCTCCGGGCGGACAACGCCCGTATGGTCGCCGACGTGCTCCGGCGACAGATCCACGACGGCGACCTCGCCGAGTCGCTCGACGAACGCACCCTCATCGCCGACTTCAACGTCTCCCGCAACACCATCCGCGATGCACTCGCGATCCTCACCGAGGAACGACTGATCGAGCGAGCGCCACGGATCGGCACCCACGTGGTGGCTCGCAAACTCGATCATGGGCTCGATGCCCTGCAGGGACTGAAAGAGACATTCCGCTTGCACGGCGAGGTGCGCAACACGGTCAAGATCGCCACCCTCGTCGATGCCCCCCGCGCCGTCGCGAGACGGCTGCAACTCGCCGACGCGCAGGCCGTCTACATCGAACGGCTGCGTTACCTCGACGACGAGCCGATCAGCCTGGACATCACGTATCTCGTACCGGACCTCGGCATCCCGCTGCTCGAGCACGACCTCGAGAACAACGACGTGTTCACGCTTCTCGAGCAGATCGCCGGCGGACCCCTCGGACACGCGACGATGACGGTGGAGGCCGTCGACGCCGACCCGCATTCGGCGGCGCATCTCGAGATCGGTTCGGGTACCTCGCTGCTGCTGCTCGAACGACTGACCCATCTCGCGCACGAGAGCCGCCCCGTCGATCTCGAGTACATCCGGATGCGCAGTGACCGAGTCTGTCTGCGGAGCACCGCCCGACGCGAGGCGGCCGGCTCATGAGTCAGGTCAACAACCGGGTCGACGTGCCGGTCACCATCGACGAATCGCTGTGCATCGAGGGCTGCACCCTCTGCGTCGAGGTCTGTCCTCTCGACTCGCTGGCGATCAACCCGGAATCGGGCAAGGCCTTCATGCATGTCGACGAGTGTTGGTACTGCGGGCCGTGCGCGGTCCGATGCCCGACGGGTGCGGTCACCGTCAACATGCCCTATCTGCTCCGCTGAAATCTCCTGCCCCACAACGCCGGTACTGCAACGCAACCGGCGGCGATCACCCATGCCCATGGTCCCAGCCCAAAGGACGTCCGATGAGAACACGTCTCCGATCCCGACAACTGGCGGCGATCACCGTCACGCTCGCCGTCGCCCTCGGCAGTGCCGCCTGCTCGCTGGAGGACACCGGTGACACCGACGCCATCCGGGTCGTCGTCGGTTATCAGTCGAAGACGATCAACACGGTGACCGCCGGGACCCTGCTACGCGCGGAAGGTCAGTTCGAGAAGCGGCTCGCCGAGGTCACCGAGCGGACCGGCCAGGAGTACACGGTCGAGTGGCAGGACTTCGACACCGGCGCGCCGATCACGACCGGGATGATCGCGGGCAAGATCGACATCGGGTCGATGGGTGACTATCCGTTGCTGATCAACGGATCCCGTGCCGGTGCCGAGGAGAAGACCCGCACCGAGATGCTGTCGGTCACGGGATCCAGCCCGCGGGGTTCGCTGAACATGGTTGTGGTCCCGCAGAATTCACCGGCCACGACGATCGCCGATCTACGCGGGAAGTCAATCTCGGCCAGCGTCGGATCGGCCGGTCACGGGACGCTCGTGCAGGCCCTCGACCGCGTTGGGATCGACCCCACCACCGGGGTGCAGGTGCAGAACCAACAGCCGCAGGTGGGCGCGTCGGCGCTCGAGTCGGGCAAGGCGGATGCCCTGGCCCAGTTCGTGGCCTGGCCCGGACTCCTGGTCTTCCAGGACAAGGCTCGGTTGCTCTATGACGGAGCCCAGCTCGGGGTTCCGACCCTGCACGGCGTCGTCGCGAGATCTGCCTACGCGCAGGAGAACCCGGACGTGGTCCAGGCCTTCCTGCGCGCGCAGCTCGATTCGACCGAGTCCCTGACCCGCGACCCGCTCGCCGCCGCCGAACTCGTCGCGGAGAACAGCGGTCTCCCGGCCGAGGTCGTCTACCTCTACAACGGCCCGGGCGGAACGGACTTCAATCCGGCCATCAAGTCGGGCCTCGTCGAGGCGCTGCGCAACGACGTCCCCTACCTGAAGTCCATCGGCAGCTTCCCCCACGAGATCGACCTGGACACCTTCGTCGATCCGGGGCCGCTGCAGGAGACCTTCGCCGCGGCCGGCGTCGACTACTCGGAAGCCCTGAGCCGCAGCGGCAATGCTTCCGTCACTCGTGGTGACGACCCGGTCTGCGGGGTCGCGGTCGACCCGGCGACCGCCGGTGAGATCTGGTTGCGCGGACAGGAGCGGACCCAGCCCGCCGCTGATCCGACCTGCTTGCTGCGCGGGGTCGCACAGGCTCGACGACAAGGGCAGGAAGTCCGGGCCGCCTACATCTCGGACCCGCAGCTCGGGACCCGCTGGTTCGCCGACAAGGCGGTGTGGCTGCGGGAGGGTGACCGGTACGTCGCGTTCACCACGACCGACAGCGCGCGACAGTACCGCGCGACGCATCCCGGTGCCGTCGACGTGACGTACGAGCAGGCACTTGCCGGAGTCGTGTCATGACCACCGCGACGATCGGATCGGTCGCCGTCGACGACACGGCCACCGATTCGGTGCCGGCCCGGACCCCGGACGGGTCGAACCGATACTGGCACTGGGGAGTCCGGATACTGGTCCTGGTGGTGGCCGGTGTCGTCTGGCAGCTGCTGACCACGCACGATGTGGTTCTGTGGGCCAGGTTCGACACCATTCCCTCGCTCACCGACGTCGGCCATGCGTTCTGGGCAGCTCTCGGCACCGAGCAGTACTACCTGGATCTCGGCCAGTCGCTGATCCGGATCGGTACGGGATTCGCGCTGGCGGTCTGCGTCGGCATCCCGGTGGGAATCGCCCTCGGCCGCTCCGGGACAGCGCGACTCACGGTCGGCACCCTCACCGAGGTGCTCCGTCCGATCCCGGCGATCGCCCTGGTACCGGTCGCGATCCTGGTGTTGCCGACCGACGAGGCCGGCATGGTCTTCATCACCTTCGCCGCGGCGTTCTTCCCCATCCTCGTTGCGACTCGCCATGCCGTCCGGGCGCTGCCCACGATCTGGGAGGACTCGGTGCGGACGATGGGCGGCACCCGTCGAGACGTCGTCCTCCGGGTGATCCTGCCCGGCATCGCGCCGGGTGTGTTCAGCGGGCTGTCGGTCGGGGTCGGCGTCGCCTGGATCTGCCTCATCTCCGCCGAGATGATCTCCGGCCGGCTCGGGGTCGGATACCGGACGTGGCAGGCGTACACGGTGGTCGACTACCCGCAGGTGTTCGTCGGCATGCTGACCATCGGCGTGCTCGGCGCACTGACGTCGGGGCTGATCGAGGTGATCGGTCGGCGGGTCACCCGCTGGCTGCCGCGAGGGCAGGAGCAACGATGACCCCGACGACGGCAGGAGCGACGATGGCCCCCACGACAACGGCATTGACGGCGGACTCGGTCGCCGCGATGCGGCTCGATCTCGAGGACATTCGGATCGGTTACGGGGACTCGACGGTGATCGACGGTTTCGACCTCGTCGTCGGCGCCGGCGAGATCGTCGTCCTGACGGGACCGTCCGGGTGCGGGAAGTCCACGATCCTCCGCGCCGTCGCGGGTCTCCTGCCGGTCCGCGGCGGTCGAATCCTCGCAGACGGCGACCCGGTTGGCACCACGTCTCGGGATCGGGCCATGGTGTTCCAGGACGATGCGCTGCACCCCTGGCGGACGGTACGCGGGAACATCTTGCTGGCGTTGACATTGCGCGGCGTCCCGCGGCGACACCGCCGGGATCAGGCCGAGCAGTGGATCACCGAGATCGGTCTGGACGGCTTCGCCGACCACCTGCCGAAGTCGTTGTCCGGCGGCATGCGTCAGCGCGTGCAGCTCGCCCGTGGCCTCGCCGGGTCGCCGAGAGCGGTTCTGATGGACGAACCCTTCGGGGCGCTCGACGCGCAGACACGGACCGCCATGCAGCGATTGCTGCTGCAGACCCTGTCGGCGCACCCGTCGACCGTGGTCTTCGTGACCCACGACGTCGACGAGGCGCTGCTGTTGGGCGACCGGGTCGTCGTACTGGGCCGTGCGGGCGAGACCGTCCGCGCCACCGTCGACGTCCCGCACCCTCGCGACCCGGATCGCCGCGGGGACGACGCCACCCGGCGGCTTCGCCGCACCATCCTCGATGCATTGGAGAAGTGAACCGGCAGTGGATATCCCAGACATCGCCGACCGGAGTCGGCTCGACTGTGACGTGCTGGTCATCGGCGGCGGGACCGCCGGGACGATGGCCGCTCTCACCGCCGCCGAGAACGGCGCGTCGGTCTTGCTGCTCGACAAGGCGCATGTTCGCCACTCCGGGGCCCTCGCCATGGGGATGGACGGGGTGAACAACGCGGTCATCCCCGGCAAGGCCACCCCCGAGGATTACGTCGCCGAGATCACTCGAGCCAATGACGGCATCGTGAACCAGAAGACGGTGTATCAGACAGCGACTCGCGGCTTTGCAATGATCGGTCGTCTGGAACGCTACGGCGTGAAGTTCGAGAAGGACGAGTACGGCGAGTACGCGGTCCGCCGGGTGCACCGGTCGGGGTCGTACGTCCTGCCGATGCCCGAGGGCAAAGACGTGAAGAAGGCGCTGTACCGCGTCCTGCGCAAGCGGGACATGCGCGAGAAGATCACGATCGAGAACCGGCTGATGCCCGTCCGGGTCCTGACCGCGGGCGGGCGCGCGGTGGGTGCGGCCGCGTTGCACACGCGCACCGGCGAGTTCGTCGAGATCGGAGCCAAGACGGTCATTCTCGCCACCGGGCCCTGCGGCCGCCTGGGCCTGCCCGCCTCCGGGTACCTCTACGGCACCTACGAGAACCCGACGAACGCCGGCGACGGTTACTCGATGGCCTACCACGCGGGCGCGGAGCTCAGCGGCATCGAGTGCTTCCAGATCAACCCGCTGATCAAGGACTACAACGGCCCGGCGTGTGCGTATGTGGCGAACCCGTTCGGCGGGTACCAGGTGAACGCCGACGGTGAGCGGTTCGTCGATTCCGACTATTGGTCGGGCGACATGATGGCGGAGGTGAAGTCCGAGATCGAGTCGGCGCGCGGCCCGATCTATCTCAAGGTCAGTCACCTTCCCGACGAGACGCTGGATTCGCTCGAGTCGATCCTGCACACCACCGAACGACCCACGCGGGGAACGTTTCACAGCAACCGCGGACACGACTACCGTACCCACGACATCGAGATGCACATCTCCGAGATCGGTCTGTGCAGTGGACATTCCGCGTCCGGCGTCTGGGTCGACGAGCACGGACGCACCACCGTCGACGGCCTGTATGCGGCCGGCGACCTCGCGTGCGTGCCGCACAACTACATGATCGGCGCATTCGTCTACGGCGAGCTCACCGGTCAGCATGCCAGCGACACCGCCCGCGACCTGGCCGCGCCCACCGAACTGCCGATGGACCAACTGCGCGCCGCCCACGAGCTGATCTACCGACCGCTGACCCACCCCGACGGCCCACCCCAGCCACAGGTGGAGTACAAGCTGCGCCGATTCGTCAACGACTATGTGGCGCCGCCAAAGACGTCGAACAAGCTCGCCATCGCCATCGAGACCTTCGAGCGCATGCGCTCGGAGATCGAGCAGATGGGCGGGCGGACCCCGCACGAACTGATGCGGTGTGCGGAGGTGTCGTTCATCCGCGACTGCGCCGAACTGGCGGCCCGGAGCTCGTTGACGCGCACCGAGAGTCGTTGGGGTCTCTATCACGAGCGTGCCGATCTGCCCGAGCGCCGGGACGACGAGTGGGGCTACCACCTGAACGTCCGCAAGGCCGCCGACGGCACGATGGAGTTCCTCGGTCGGCCGGTCGAACCCTTCCTGGTCGATGTCGAGGGGCTGGACCACATCCCGCCGGCCGACCGGACGGTGATCGCGATCGAGCAACCTGTCGTGTGGACGGGCCCGGGCTACCGCGGTGTCGAGAGCCCGGTGCGCGAGACCACGAGGAAGGACGAGTCCACGGCAACGGCGTCACCGAGGATCGTCGAACTGCTCGGAACCGCGGTGACCCACGCCGCCGATCTCGCCGGCTATCTGGCAGACCCGGATCCGACGGTCCGCCGGACCGCGATCGCGGTGCTGACCGAGAACACCCCGGATGGGTTCGAGATGGCCGTGGTCCGGGCGTTGGCCGACGCCGCGGCACCGGTCCGCGGAGCGGCGACGCAGGGGCTGCGGGAACTCGTGGAGATCATCGATCCGACCGCGGAGTTCGTGTCCGCGCTCGCCAATCACGCCGAGTCCCCGGACCCGGTCGTGCGTGCGACCGTCGTCGACCTGCTGCGGGCCGTGCGCGCCGATCGGGTCGACCTGTTCGCTTCCGCCACAGGGGATTCCGACCACCGCGTCCGGATCGAGGCCATCCGCGCGCTGGTGTCACGGGATGAGTCCGAGCTGATCGCCGGCCTGGCAACGGATCCCGACCGTGAGGTCCGGATCGCGGTGGCCGACGGGCTGTCGACGGTCGGGGGCGGTGGTGTGGAGGCCGTCCGGACACTCGGAGCCGACCGCGATCCCCTCGTCCGGGCCGCGGCGTTCTCCGCGATGGCGGTCGTGGGTGACGGCGCTGTCGACGGCCCGGTCCTCGTCCGCGCGTTACGTGAGACCGCATGGCAGGTGCGCGTCGGTGCGGCGCGGGGGCTCGCGGTCGCACGTGATGAGGCGACGGTCTCGGCGCTGGAGAAGGCGATCGCGGATGTCCACAACGACGTCCGGCGGGCTGCCGCCCTCACCCTCGCGGAGTGGAGCGACGATCCGGTGGTCCGGCGGATCCTCGAGGGCGCCGCCGACGACCCGGACGCCGACGTCCGGGCCGCGGTCCGGCGGAGTCTGCGGGGCTCGCTCGCCCCACACTGAGAGACGTTGCGCGGGCACACGGCGCCGAGCCATGACCGCCTTCACAACCGGTCCGCGTCACGGACAGCACAGAACCGTGCAGCCTCGACACGATCGGCGATCCGGTTTCCTCCTACGGTGATCCGAAGGTCGCCGACCGCGCGCTGCGGTGGGCAGGAGGAGCGCTCGGAGCTTGCGGAGGGCGCGGCAGTCCTGCTCCCTGCGGAGCGCTTGGAGCTTGCGGAGGGCGCGTCACGAAGGGTCCGGCGACCGGGGTTCGAAAAGCACCCGAACGGTGCCACTCACATTAGCGAGTCCGCATGTCCGACAACCGCACCCGCGGCCGCACCATGTGAGTCGCGGTACGCCTGTAGCGTGGTGTCCTGTCACCACGTGTGCAAGCACATCGGATAGCGAGGACCCCACATGGCACTTCATGCACTGCTCGCCAAGGCCGGCGCGACGGTCGCCACCGGCTTCGTCGGAGCCGTCGCCTACGACGCCGTACGCACCGTCGCCCGACGCGCCCCGCTGCGTGAGGGAGCCGTCGTGGCGACCACGTGGGGTATCCGTGGAACACGCAAGGCCGAGGAGGTCGCGGAGTCGGTGCGACTCAACACCGCCGACATCGTCGCCGAGGCGAAGGAACGGCTGGGCGAGGAGTCGACTCCGCCGGGAACCGCCGTCGCACACGATCACGACCACGATCACTGAATGGTGAGCACGTCCGCGCCGACGTACTCGCCGGAGCTGCAGCCGACCGACATCGTCGTCCGGTCGTCGGCGGCGGGCCGGGTGCGTATGACGGTTCCGTGGTTGCGGGTCACCGATCGCACTGTCGCCGACCGTCGTGCCGTGGCCGTCGAGGAGAGCGTTGCCCGGGTGACCGGTGTGCGCGCCGTGCACGCCTACCCGCGGACCGCCTCGGTCGTCGTATGGTTTCGGGCCGACACCGACCGGGATGCCATCGATCATGCGATCGCGGCGGCCACTCACGCCGACCCCGCGAATCTTCCTGACCGCGCACCGCATTCGGCCGACGTCACCAATGCCGACCTGCTGCGCATGGGGATAGGCGCGGGAGCCCTGGTCCTGCTGGGTTTCCGGCGCTACGGGTTCCGCCGCCCGCCGCTGCTCGGGCCGGCCTCGCGCACCGTCGCCACCGGTGTCACCATCTTCTCCGGGTACCCGTTCCTCCGCGGCGCGCTCCGCTCGCTCCGTGGTGGCCGGGCCGGGACCGATGCGCTGGTCTCGGCCGCCACGATCGCGAGCCTGCTCCTTCGCGAGAACGTGGTCGCGCTGACCGTGCTGTGGCTGCTCAACATCGGTGAGTTCCTCCAGGACCTCACGCTACGACGCACCCGACGCGCCATCGCCGAGCTCCTCCGCGGCACCCAGGACACCGCCTGGGTTCGACTCTCCGACGGCACCGAGGTGCAGGTCGCCATCGACGCGCTGCACGTCGGCGACGCGGTCATCGTGCACGAACAGGTCGCCGTCGCGGTCGACGGTGTGGTCGTCGACGGTGAAGCGGTGGTCGACCAGTCCGCGCTCACCGGCGAGAACCTCCCGGTGACCAAGCACGTCGGCGACCGCGTGCAGGCCGGCTCGGTGGTACTCACCGGCCGGATCGTCATCGAGGCCCACGCGGTCGGCGACGACACCTCGATCGGTCGGATCATCGGCCGGGTCGAGGAGGCTCAGCGCGACCGCGCTCCCATCCAGACGGTCGGGGAGAACTTCTCCCGGCGGTTCGTACCCGCGTCGTTCGCGTTGTCGGCGCTGACGCTGCTGGTGACGCGCGATCTCCGTCGTGCGATGACGATGCTGCTGATCGCGTGCCCGTGTGCGGTGGGGCTGTCCACCCCGACCGCGATCAGCGGCGCCATCGGGAACGGCGCGCGGCGCGGAATCCTCATCAA
Source organism: Gordonia sp. G4 (assembly GCF_057770005.1). NCBI lineage: Bacteria > Bacillati > Actinomycetota > Actinomycetes > Mycobacteriales > Gordoniaceae > Gordonia > Gordonia sp. G4. Next base: position 1,444,425 of record NZ_CM173442.1, on the reverse strand, counting down.
GGGCGGATCGCACCTCGAGGCTTCGGGACGGATCTCGGCGGTGGTGTTCGACAAGACCGGCACGCTGACCGTCGGGCGCCCGGTCGTGACCAACGTCGTGTCCTTCTCCGACGACTGGCAGCCCGAACAGATCCTCGCCTACGCGGCCAGCTCCGAGATCCATTCGCGTCATCCGCTCGCCGAAGCGGTCATCCGGTCCACGGAGGAACGTCGCATCGAGATCCCGACGCATGCGGAATGCGAGGTCATCGTCGGACTCGGCATGCGCACCCGCGCCGAAGACGGGCGCGTGCTCCTGCTGGGTAATCCGTCACTCCTCGACCGGCACGGCGTCGCGATCTCCGACGACGCCATCGGCTGGGTGGACCGCTTGCGGCAGGCGAGCGAGACACCGCTGCTGCTGGCCGTCGACGGCACGCTCGTCGGTCTGGTGAGTCTGTCCGACGAGCTGCGTCCCGAGGCGCGTGAGGTGCTCGACGCGCTGCGTGCCGACGGGGTCACCGAGATCGCCATGCTCACCGGCGATCACCCGGTCACCGCGGCGACCATCGCCGCCGAACTCGGCATCGAGCGGTGGGCCGCCGAGGTCACCCCTGACGACAAGCTCGCGGTGGTTCGTGAGCTGCAGGCCCTCGGCCACGTGGTCGCGGTGGTGGGTGACGGTGTGAACGACGCCCCCGCGTTGGCCGCCGCGGACATCGGCATCGCGATGGGGTTGGCCGGAACGGATGTCGCGGTCGAGACCGCGGACGTCGCGCTAGCCGGGGACGACCTGCGCAAGCTGCTCGACATCCGCGATCTGGGTTCGCACACCGTCGAGGTGATACGACAGAACTACGGTATGTCGATCGCCGTCAACGCCCTGGGGCTGGTGATCGGCGCGGGCGGTGCGCTCTCGCCGGTCCTCGCCGCCGTGCTGCACAACGCATCATCGGTTGCCGTGGTGCTCAACAGTTCTCGGCTCATCCGGTATCAGGTCGAACCGGCTCCGTCGGCGTCGGCGGAGGAAGTCCGCGCATGACCGAGGTACCCACGACGACCGCGACCTTCGAGTGTCCGGCCGGGACGATCATCGCTCGCACCGACGGACAGGTCGTGCGCGCCACCGGGATCCGCTTCGCGCAGGCGGCGCGCTTCGAGGTTCCGTCCCCGCAACCGCCGGCCGACGAGCCGATCGATGCGACCTCGTGGTCGCCCGCCTGTCCTCAGCGCAACGGCGAGGGGATCGTCCACGACACCTTCGGCGATGCCGCGCTGGGCGAGATGGTCGGCGACGAGCACGCCCAGTACGTGTCGGTCACGGTGCCGGTCGACCGTCGACCCGACGAGGCTCTCCCGGTGATGGTCTGGATTCACGGCGGGTCGTACATCATCGGCGCCGCCGACGCGCCCTGCCACGATCCGGCGGCGCTGGTCGCCGAACAGCGGGTGGTCGTCGTGTCAGTGACCTACCGACTGGGATTGTTTGGGTTCCTCGGCGACGGCATCAACCGGCCGGCGAACCTGGGCCTGCTCGACATGATCGAAGCGCTGCGCTGGGTTCAGCGGAACATCGCGTCCTTCGGCGGCGATCCCAACGCCGTCACCGTCTTCGGCGAATCAGCCGGCGGCGACGCGGTTGCACAATTGATGGCGGCCGACGGCGTGACGGGCCTGTTCCGCCGCGCCATCATCCAGAGTGCGCCCCTCGGCATCACCCGACGTCGCGAGCGGTTGCATGCGGACATGTTCGCTGCGTCGCACCAGGTGTCGGCGTCGGCGACCGTCGACGAGGTCCTGGCCGTCCAGGAGTCGATGATGGGACTCAAAGCGATTCTGCAACATGGACTTCCGGCGTTCATGTCCTTCGGTCCCCAGTACGGCCACCATCCGCTGCCACCCGAGGACGAGGTGGACGCGGTCTGGGAGAGTCGAGCGCGGGACGTCGAGGTCCTCATCGGCTGGTGCAGCCGCGAGGCCGCGTTCTTCACCGCGGCGATCGACGGGGTGTCGTCGCTCCCCGCGGTTCCGTTGGTCGGCAACCGCCTGTACGAATGCCTTGTCCAGCAACTCACCCGTGCCATCTACACGTCGGCGGCCGACCGCTTCGCCCGACGCCACCGACGCGCCGGAGGAAAGGCCGCGCAGTACGTCATCGACTGGGGCGCAGCAGATCACCCGCTGCGCGCCGTGCACACCGTCGACATCCCGTTGCTGTTCGGAACCCCGGAGATCTGGGCCGGCGCCCCGATCCTGGCCGGCCACGACGCCGATCGGGCTGCCGAGGACGGCCGCACGTTGCGACGGATCTGGGCGGACTTCGCTCGCGACGGATGGACCGCGCCGGCTGATGTGCCGGGCCTGATCCGCTTCCGTTGACCGCGGCATCGCGTAGCGCGAATGCGACTGTACCCGCGGTCTCACCACGGATTGGGCGTCTGCAGCCGAATCGCGCGAAGCCGTCGACGCCCGGCGGTGGAAGCGCCGCGAGGTCAGTCGGCCGGTCGTTCACCCACGGCAATCAGTGTGTCGCAGTCGACTTCGGTGATCCCCTCTCGTCTGCCAGCCGCTGCAGGAACCCGACTCGCACGTCCTCGACGGCGTCGGCGTCCAGGTCGGCGAGTGCGCCGCGCAACCCGCTGCCGAGGACCATCGACCAGGAGAACTCGTCGGTCCGTGGTACGCGCAGGTCGAGAACTGACGCGGACACCTCTTCTGCGCCAAGCGATTCGAGCCACCTGACGATCTTCTCCTCGGTGTCGATCCGCGTGATGGGGTGAGGCGGTCCGTCGGACGGGGCACGCGGACCGGGTGGCGGCGGCGTGTTCGTCACGCGGGCGACCTCGGCGAAGTAGGCGCCGGTGAAGTCGTGGAGTGCGTCGTCATGTTATACCGCGACTGCGAGACGACCACGTGGGCGCAGGAGGGGCAGTAGTTTGCGCACCGAGTCGTCCATGTCCGGCAGAAAGAACACGCCGAAACCGCATGTGATCACGTCGTATTCGCCGCGCTCCCGGCCGGGCAGCGCGGTCACGTCGTCGACCCGGAAGTCGATGTTGCGCAGACCGGCCGCATAGGCGCTGGTTCGGCCACGCTCCACCAGATCGGCGGCGAAGTCGACTGCCGTGACGTGCCCGTCGGGTCCGACGACCCGCGCGGCGGCCAGCGCGCTGGCACCGGTGCCGGAACAGATGTCGAGAACCTCATCGCCCAGCGCGACCCGTGCCCGAGCAACGAGGGTCTCGCCCGCCGGACCCCAGACGAGGGGAGTCACCAGGTCGAAATCGGGACTGGTCGAGTTGAAGATCTCGGCGATGCTCGGGCCTGGCATGGGTTCAGCGTAGACGTGTTGACAACGGTTCCCGATAAAGTGGCGGACGTCTCAATCCTCTGCCGACAGAACGGAGCCGTCCCTGATGGACCGCGTCCGGCTAATGCTGCTCTTGATCTACTTGGTCCTTCCCATCGACCTGATTCCCGACTTCATCCCCGTTCTCGGCTACGCCGACGACGCGATCATCGTGGTGTTGGCGCTGCGCTCGGTCGTCCGCCGTGCCGGCCAAGATGCGCTCCGGCGCCATTGGCCCGGCAGCGACGACGGTCTGGTCGCGGTGCGCCGCCTGGCCGGCATCGGCGATCCCACAAAGCCGATGGACCCATAGCCCGAGTCGGCTGCCTCGGACGTGCTGGTACATGTCCGACCCTCATGCGAACATGTGTGGCTCTTCTGACGTCGAAGTGGGTTCCTTTTCGCGAGCCTAACGCACGCAACGCCCAGTCTCGCTTAGGTTTTGATTTGCGAAGAACAAGACCAAAGGAGTGGGCGTTGCGCACTGTCAGAGTACTGCAGAAGTTGCTCGGAATCGAGCGTGCCCGTGTTGTGGGTGTCAGGTTCGATGAGGATGACCGCGGGCAGATGGTGGTCGTGTCGCTGGAACTGCACAAGAACGCACGATCACGGTGCCCGCAATGTAAGAAGCGCTGCCCTGGTTACGATCAACCTGCGGCGCCGCGACGGTGGCGACATCTCGACATGGGCGGTTGGCGGTGCTTCCTCGAGTTGCCCGCCAAGCGTGTGCAGTGTCCTCGCCATGATGTGAAGACTGAGTTGGTTCCGTGGGCACGTCCGGAAGCGAAGATGACCAGGGCGTTCGACGACACCGTCGCATGGCTGTGCGCGCACGCCCCGATGACCGCGGTCAGTGCCTATCTGCGGGTCTCCTGGCGGACGGTATCTCGTATCGTCGAGCGCGTGGTCGACGACCATGTCGGACTCACTAAACGCTTGAACGGGTTGCGGCGCATCGGTATCGATGAGATCGCCTATCGCAAGGGCCGCCGGTACCTGGTTGTCGTGGTCAATCATGACACAGGTCAGTTGGTATGGGCGGGTGAGGGCGCCAAAAAGGAGACGATCGAGCGGTTCTTTGATGAACTGGGTGATGTGCGCGCACGCAGGATCACCCATATCAGTGCTGATGGCGCCGAGTACATCGGTGCGGTCCTCGCCGAGCAGGCGCCGGGGGCGTACTGGTGTATGGACCCATTTCATGTGCTGCAGTGGGTCAATCAGGCGTTGGACCGGTGCCGGTCTCGGGTGATGAGTCGGATAGCCGGCTTGTCGAAGGTGGAACGTGGCCGGTTGAGGTGGGCGTTGTTGAAGAATCCTGACAGCCTCACCGAGAACCAGGAGCGGTTGCAGTCCATCGTGGTCAGCGATGCCAACAGTGTGCTGGCCCGTGCGTATCAGATGAAAGAAGAGATACGGCACATACTTTCAGGTGCCTACTTGTCATGTTGGGCGCCGTTGCGGCGGTGGTTGAAGAAGGCGGAGGCTTGTGACATACCAGAGATTCGCACCCTGGCGCCGAGTATCCGTAAACGTGAGGTCCAGATCTTTAACGCGGTCGAGTGTCAGATGAGCAATGCGCGAGTCGAAGCAACGAACTGCCATCTGCGGTCATTGACAAAGCGGTCGTACGGATTTCACACTCCCGACGCTTTGATCGCGATGGCGAACCTCACCAGGGGCGGCGCATGCCCAGAACTCCCACATCGAAACTGACCGAAAACCGCCCACTTTCAGATCAGGAGATCCACATGTGTTCTATGCGCATCGAGCGGCGGGAACGGCGGGATCCGTCGATCCTGCATGCCGATCTCGACTCGTTCTACGCCTCGGTCGAGCAGCGGGACGACCCCTCGCTTCGCGGCCGTCCGGTTCTCGTCGGCGGCGGCGTCGTCCTCGCGGCGAGCTATGAGGCCAAGGCCCGCGGGGTGCGATCGCCGATGCCGGGCCACGAGGCGCGGGCACTCTGTCCCGACGCGATCGTCGTCCGGCCGCGGTTCGAGGCCTACATGGAGGCGAGTCGGGAGGTCTTCGACATCTTCCACGACACCACTCCCGTGGTCGAGGGGATCTCGGTCGACGAGGCCTTCCTCGACGTCGGGGGGCTCGGCCGGATCAGCGGTACGCCGCACGACGTCGCATCGACGATCCGACGCCGCGTCCGCGAGGAGGTCGGTCTCCCCATCACGGTCGGCGGAGCACGCAGCAAGTTCCTCGCCAAGGTCGCCAGCGCCGTCGGCAAGCCGGACGGCCTGCTCATCGTCGAGCCGGGAACCGAACTCGACTTCCTGCATCCGCTCCCGGTCCGTCGACTCTGGGGGGTCGGTCCGGTCACCGAGGCCAAGCTGCACGACGCAGGAATCGAGACCGTCGGCCAGCTGGCGGCCCTCGGGGAGCGGTCGTTGCGCGGCATCGTCGGGTCGGGTGCCGGACGGCACCTCTTCGCGCTGTCACTCGCCCAGGACCCGCGTCGGGTGGAGACCGGCAAACGACGCAGCTCAATCGGTTCACAACGCGCGCTCGGCCGACGTCCGAAGTCCGAGGCCGACCTCGAGGCGACCATCACCGCGATCGTCGAACGATTGGGCAAACGGCTCCGAACGGCCGAACGGGTCTGTCGGACAATCGTTCTGCGGTTGCGCTTCGACGACTTCACCCGCGCCACCCGGTCTCGCACCCTGCTGGAGTCCACCGACCGCACCGACCTCATCATGGCGTCGGCGCGCGGCCTCCTCGCCGACGCGATGCCGATCATCCGCGAACGGGGATGCACCCTGGTCGGGTTGTCGCTGACGAACCTCGACGACCACGACAGCATCCAGCTGACCCTGCCGTTCGACACCGATCACGCCGGCGCCGGGAGCCGAGCGAGCGGGCCGACAGCAACTGGAGCAGAACTCGACGCGACGATGGATCTGCTGCGGGACCGGTTCGGCCGCGACTCGGTCACCCGCGCGGTGCTCATCGGACGCAACCACGGCGACGACGCACCGATGCTGCCCGACTAGCGCGAAAAGCGCGAAACGCTACTTATGCGCTCAAGCGTGACTGTGATGCCGGTGACCCCAACACTTCTGATGTGACCACCCGATGTGGTCGCCCTCACATCCGCTGCAGAATCGAGTAAGACAATGTTGGTAGCCCTCGGCCTCGGGATGGTCGCCACCTTCATGGTGCTGATCATCACCAAGCGGGCCACGCCCGTGGTGGCGCTGATCCTCGTGCCCGTCGCCTTCGGCCTCTTCGCCGGTGCCGGCCTCGGCATCAGCGACATGATCACCGACGGCATCAAAGACCTCGCACCCACCGCGGCGATGCTGTTCTTCGCGATCATCTTCTTCGGCATCATGATCGACGTCGGACTCTTCGATCCGGTGGTCCGGGCGGTCGTCCGCGCGGTGCACGACGACCCGGCACGCCTGGTGGTCGGAACCGCGGTGCTCGCCGGCGTCGTGTCGCTCGACGGCGATGGTTCCACGACCTTCATCATCACGACGGCCGCACTGCTGCCGCTGTACCTGAAGCTCGGCGTCAGCCCGGTCGTCCTCACGGTCGTCGCCGGACTCACCAACGGCACGATGAACATCCTGCCGTGGGGCGGTCCCACCGCCCGCGCCGCAAGTGCGCTGAACATCGACACCAACGACGTCTTCGTCCCGATGGTCCCCGCGCTGGTGGCGGCGCTGGTCGTCGTGCTGCTCTTCGCCTATCACCTCGGTGTGCTCGAACGCCGGCGCATCGGCAAGCTGGAGATCCGGGATTCGATCCTCGCCCCGAAGGAAGAGGTGCTGGTCGGCGCCGGTGGCGGAACCGGCCTGCCGCCGAAGGGCCGTCGGGCAAGCAGTTCGGGTTCGAGGGGAACGGGCCCGGGCGCCTACGACGACGCTCCCACCGGCGATCACGATCTCAGCCGCCCCGTGGCGGGCGCCGATGACGACGACCGCGACGCATCCTTCTCGGGCGTCCTCGACCCCAATCGGGAAACCCTGCGCCCCAAGCTCTTCTGGGTGAATGCCGGACTCACCGTGGCCCTGCTGGCCATCCTCGGTGCCGACATCGTCGCCATCCCGGTGCTGTTCATGATCTTCGCCGGCATCGCCCTGGCCATCAACTTCCCGCACATCAAGCAGCAGCAGGAGGCCATCACCCGGCACAGCTCGAGCATCGTGTCGGTGGTCGCCATGGTCCTCGCCGCCGCCGTCCTCACCGGCGTGTTCAACGGCACCGGGATGGTCGACGCCATCGCGCACTGGCTGGCCGATGGCATCCCCGACTGGATGGGCCCCCACATGGCCATCGTGATCGGCGTGCTCTCGATCCCGCTCACCTTCCTGATGAGCAACGACGCCTTCTACTACGGGGTGCTGCCGGTCCTGTCCGAGACCGCGACCCGCTACGGCATCGACCCCACCGAGATGGCGCGGGCATCGATCACCGGCCAGACCGTGCACATGCAGAGCCCGCTGGTCCCGGCGATCCTGCTGCTGGTCGCACTGGCCGGGGTCACCCTGGCCGACCACCACAAGAAGGTCCTGTGGCGCGCCACGGTCGTCTCGCTGGTGATGCTCGCCGTCGGGGTCCTGGTCGGGGCCATCCCGTTTTGATCCGGCATCGATGACCGCGATCCAGGAGCGCAGGTGTCGGACACCCTTCGTGACGGCCCTCCGCAAGCTCCGGGCCTCCTCAGGGAGCGGGGGTGACGGCGCTCCGCAAGCTCCGGGCCTCCTCAGGGAGCGGGGCCCGGGTCGCCGCGTCGGCGTGCCTGCCCCACAGCGAGCATTAGGCTGACGTCATGCGTTTGCGGACGCAGGTGCTGCTCCTGCAGCTGGCGGTGATAGCGGTCAGCCTCGCGGTCGGGTTCGGTCTGGTCATCGCCGGAGCCGACGACCGGGTGCGCGACGAGTACGCACAGCGCGCGCTCGCCATCGCGCAGTCGGTCGCCGCCGACGCCGAGGTCCGCAGCGAGGTCGCCGCCCATCCCGGTGACCGGGTGGACGCGGCGGACCTGGTCGACGGCCCGCTGCAGCGGCAGGCGGCGGCAGTACGAGCCCGGACCGGAGCCCTGTTCGTCGTCATCGGCAACGACCGCGGCATCCGTCTGGCACACCCCGAGGTGACGGAGCTCGCCAGGACGGTCTCCACCGACCCGTCGAAGGTGCTGTCCGGATCGAACGAGGTGAACACCGACCGGGGCACCCTCGGCGAGTCGGTCCGCGCGAAGGTCCCGGTCCTGAACGCCGACGGCGCAGTCGTCGGGTTCGTGAGCGTCGGTGTCTCCACCGAACGCCTGGGCTCCGAGACCCGCACCGACATCGTCGCGATCGCGCTCCTCGCGCTTACGGCACTGGGTATCGGCGCGGTGGGTTCGGTGCTGCTGGCCCGTCGTTGGCGCCGACTCACCCTGGGTTTGGAGCCCGACGAACTGGCCGAGCTCGTCCGGGAACAGGGGGCCGTGCTGCACTCGATGGCCGACGGGGTGCTCGCCGTCGACGCCGACGGCATCGTGCGCGTCGTCAACGACAGGGCGCGTGCGCTGCTCGACATCGACGCCCCGGTCGGCACCCCCGCCGGCGACCTCGGCCTGACCCCGCGGGTGGCGACCGTCCTGGCGACGCCGACCGACGAACCCCTCGCCGCCGGTGTCGGCGAACGGGTGGTCCTGGTGAGTTCCCATCGGGTGCAGGCCGACGGTCGCGACCTCGGCATGGTCCTGTCGGTGATCGATCGCACCGACGTCGAAGCACTCAGCCGCGAGGTGGATTCGATCAAGTCGATGAGCACCGCCCTACGCGCACAGCGCCACGAGACCGCCAACCGGATGCACGTACTCGCCGGCCTCCTCCGGCACGGGCACGCCGACGAAGCGCTCGCCTACCTGGACGAGGTCACCGGAACCGGACCGGGAGGGGCGCTCCTCGCCGGACTCGACAACGTGCGCGAACCACACCTCCACGCGTTTCTCGACGCGAAGGCGGCTCAGGCGCGCGAGCGCCGGGTGGTGCTGCGACTCGGCGACCAGACCTGGATTCAGGGCGTACTCACCGAACCCGTCGTCGTCACCACCGTGCTCGGCAACCTCGTCGACAACGGGATCGATGCCGCCGCGTCCGGACCGGACGGTGGACAGCCCGGTGAGGTCGAGGTCGAGGTCATCGCCGACGGCGACACGGTCCTGGTCACCGTCGGGGATTCTGGACCCGGCATCGCTTTCGACGACCCCGACGACGTCTTCGCCGAGGGCGCCACGACCAAATCCGGCGCGCACGTACCCGGCGGCCGCGGTATGGGACTCGCCCTGGCCCGGCAGATCGCGCGCCGGGTAGGCGGCGACGTGTGGGTCGCCGATGCGGGGGGTCGCGGCTCCGCGGATGATGACGAACCGGGCGGGGCCGTGTTCGTCGCCCGCCTGCCCGGCGTGCTCGCGCCGACGGACGAGGCCGAAGACGACTCGTACAGCCAGACCGACGAACCGGGAGTGACCCCATGACCGACGACCACGGCGTCCTGATCGTCGACGACGACTTCCGGGTCGCGGCGTTGCACTCCGCGATCGTCGACGCCGTCCGGGGCTTCACCGTGCGAGCCCGGGCGGGCAGCATCAGTGCGGCACGTCAAGCCATCGCCGAACATCCCGACATCGATCTCGCACTCCTCGACGTCTACCTGCCGGACGGTTCGGGCATCGAACTGGTCGCCGAACTCGACTGCGACTGCTTCATCGTCGGTGCCGAGACCGACGCCTCGGCGGTACGAGGCGCGATGCGTGCCGGTGCGCTCGCCTACCTGATCAAACCCTTCGACGACGCCGACCTCGCGCGTCGGTTGGCCGGCTATGCCCAGTACCGGCGGATGCTGGCGGGCGAGAACGTCGACCAGCACGCCGTCGACGCAGCGCTGTCGGCACTGCGGTTCGGCACCCGCGCCGCGGACCGGGCCGAGGGTGGCTCGCCGACCGAACAGCGCATCCTGGCGTTGTTCGCCGAGGGCGCTCCGCTGTTCGCCGACGATGTGTCGCGGGAGATCGGCATCGCGGCACCGACCGCGCGGCGGCACCTCGCGAACCTCGTGGCGGCCGGACGGTTGACGATGTCGCTGCAGTACGGCGCCACCGGCCGGCCCCGGCAGGAGTACCGGCTGCCCGGGGCGTGACAGCGGGATCGGTCGGCACGGGACGCGGGGACCGGCCCGAGGATTAGAGTGGTGATCCATGACGATGCATGTCGAGACCGGGAATCCGGATCTGATCACAGTGGATGTCCCGACCCATTGGTACAACCTCGCCGCCGAGCTCGACTCGCCGATCCCGCCGCACCTGCATCCGGGCACCAAGGAACCGGTCGGGCCGGACGATCTCGCCGCGTTGTTCCCGAGCGGCCTCATCGCGCAAGAGGTGTCCACCGAGCCCTACATCGAGATCCCCGAACCGGTGCGCGAGATCTACCGGATGTGGCGGCCGTCGCCGCTGATCCGCGCGCGTCGTTTCGAGGAGGCGCTCAACACCAGGGCGCGGATCTACGTGAAGTACGAGGGTGTCAGCCCGGTCGGCAGCCACAAGACGAATTCGGCTGTCGCGCAGGCGTACTACAACAGCCTCGACGGCGTCACCAAACTGACGACGGAGACCGGAGCCGGTCAGTGGGGGAGTGCACTGGCGTTCGCGGGTGCGCAGTTCGGCATCGACGTCGAAGTGTGGCAGGTCCGTGCGTCGTACAGCTCGAAGCCCTACCGGGGGTTCCTCATCCGCACCTACGGCGGGACCATCCACCCCAGTCCGTCCGAGCTGACCGAGTCGGGTCGAGCGATGCTCGCCAAGGACCCGAACACCACGGGCAGCCTGGGCATGGCCGTCAGCGAGGCCGTCGAGGTCGCCGCCTCCAACCCCGACACCCGTTACGCGCTGGGCAGTGTGCTCAATCACGTGGTGTTGCACCAGAGTGTCATCGGGCAGGAGGCCGTCGATCAGCTCAACGCGGTGGAGCCGGGCGGTGCCGACGTCGTGTTCGGCTGTGCCGGAGGCGGTCGAACCTCGCGGGGTTGTCGTTCCCGTTCCTGCGGGAGAAGCTGCACGGCCGCTCGGACCCGCGCGTCATCGCCGCCGAGCCCGCCGCGTGCCCGTCGATCACGCAGGGGGAGTACCGCTACGACCACGGTGACGTCGCCGGACTCACCCCGTTGCTCAAGATGCACACGCTCGGTATGGATTTCGTGCCCGACCCGATCCACGCCGGTGGTCTGCGCTATCACGGCATGGCGCCGGCGCTGAGCCACACGGTGGAGCTCGGTCTGGTGCAGGGTGTCGCCATCTCCCAGCACGACGCGTTCTCCGCGGGCGTGCAGTTCGCCCGGACCCAGGGCATCGTCCCGGCTCCCGAGTCGACGCATGCGATCGCGGCCTGCGCCTCGCACGTCGCCGACAGCGACAAGGACGAGGTCGTCGTGATCGGACTGTCGGGCCACGGGCAACTCGATCTGCCCGCGTATGCCGAGTTCCTCGAGGGCAACTTCTGACTCGACCCGGAACCGTGATCCCGGCGATGCGGACGGTCGGCATCGACCTGTCCGCATCGCCAGCGAAAACTGCTGTCGCATGCGTCGATTGGGATGCCGACAAGGCCGTGCTCACCGATCTCGTCGTGGGCGCGGACGACACCGCCGTCCGGCGCCTCGTCGAGGGGTCGACCCGCATCGGGATCGATTCGCCCTTCGGCTGGCCCGACGAGTTCGTCGACTTCGTCGTCGCGCATCATCGCAACGACTTGTCGAAGGGGCGAGAACTCGACGACATCGCCCGTCGACGACCACTTGCATTACGTCGCACCGATCTGCGGATCGTCGACGCCGGTGTCGGTCGCCCGCTCAGCGTGTCGGCAGACCAGATCGCGCACGTCGCGTTCCGATGCGCCGGCCTGCTCGCGGACCTGGGAGTCGACGACCGCGTCGACGGGTGGGCGGTCGAGGCGTACCCCGCTGGGGCACTCAAACGATGGGGACTGACCTCGCGCGGATACAAACGGGCCGCCAACGTTTCGGTGCTCGCCGGACTCGTCGTGGCATTCGAAGAAGCTGCGCCATGGTTGGATCTCGGCGATCATGCCGAGACCATGGCCCGTGACGACGACGCGTTCGACGCCGTGATCACCGCACTGATCGCGCGTGCCGCCGAGCTCGGCCGGACCATCTTGCCCGATGCCACCGACCGGCCGGTCGCCGCGCGGGAGGGTTGGATCCACGTACCCACCGCCGAACTGGCGGAACTGATCTGAGTCGTGGTCTCGATCAGTCCAGCGACAACCGCATGAGCACGCGTGGGAATCCGGCGAGGACGGACGAGGTGTCGGCCGCCTTGGTGAAACCGGCCTTCTCGAACAGGCCGCGGGTCCCGACGTAGGCCATCGTCAGATCGACCTTGGCGCCCTGATTGTCGACGGGGTAACCCTCGATCGCCGGCGCGCCGTTCGACCGCGCATAGTCGACGGCCCCGGCCAGCAGTGCGTGCGAGATCCCCTGCTTGCGATGACCGGGGCGGACACGGATGCACCACACCGACCACACCGGCAGGTCGTCCACGTGCGGGATCTTCCGGTTCCGGGCAAAGCTCGTGTCCGCGCGCGGTGAGACGGCCGCCCAGCCGACGACCTCGCCAGCGTCGTCGTAGGCGAGGACCCCCAGCGGAATGCCGCTGTCGCACAGCTCTTTCACGAACTCTCCGCGCTGCTCGCGGACCAGCTCCTGGTTCTGCTTGCTCGGGATGCGGTAGCTCAGACACCAGCACACGTTCGACGTCGGCTTCTTCGGACCGACCATCGTGGCGATGTCGTCGAAGATCGTCGCGGGCCGGACCTCGATGGGCATGCGTCCATCGTCGTCGGCTCGGTCCGGGACGGCAAGCGGGCCGGTGTCAGCCCTGTGGCTGTCGCTCACGCCCCTGCTCCCTCATCCGAAAGAACGACATAACCATTGCTCCCTGAGGTGCGAGGAGCGCCAGCGACGAGCCACGAAGGGTCAAGGAGCCGACTGTGCCGGTCCGGCCCCGAAGACGGTCCGGTACCAGATCGCGGTGAGGATCTCGATGGCCGTGTCGTCGTCGGGGACGGGCCCGGCGGCGTCGCCGCGGACCGCAAGCCAGGTCCAGCACGTGGATTCGAGGGTCGCGACCAGTGCGGACGCCAGCGGTTCGAGCGGCAGGCCGATGGAGTACCCCGCGCGCTCGGCACCGTGCAGACCCGACAGCACCTGCTTCACACCGGATACCCGGTTGGCCAGCCAGCGGTTGCGGAAATCGTCGTCGGTCATCGACATCTGGAACAGGCCGATGATCTCGGGCAGGTACTTCTTGTACGTCGTCCAATACGCGGTCACGGCCGCGCGGACGCTCGCCTCCGGGTCGGTGTGCCGGGTCGCGAGCGACTGCTCCACCACTTCGTCCGAGAATTGATCCAGCAGGGCTTCGAGCAGCCGGTCCTTGCTGTCGTAGTAGTTGTAGAACGAACCGGTCGAGCGGCCGGCAGCGGCGGAGATGTCCGAGATCTTGGTGTTCAGGTAGCCTTTTTCGGCGAACGTCCGGCGCGCTGCGTCGAGAAACGCGGCCTCGGTCTGGCGACCTTTGTTCGTCGGCGGCACCATGAGCTCCTTCCGCGGACCGATTCTTCATCGAACCATGTGGACGGTCGAAGACCGCACTCGGATCGACGGGAAGTGTGACCCTTGTCATCTTCTGAACCTGAATCTAGCATCAGAAAAACGCAGAGACGGGAGTTCGGCATGGAATCGTTCGTCCAGCACCGCAAGGGGCACACGCCTCGGCAGGTGCACCGAGATGTCGCCGATCTGAAAGACGATGAGCTCGGACGATACGGTTTCACCGGCCGCACGGCACATCTGTATCGACGCAACGACCCGACGCAGTTCCGGGCGGCGGGCACCCACACCGGCGTCGATCGAATCGTCACCGACCTCGCGCCCACCGACCAGAACGACCCCGCGGGTGAGCCGCTGCTGATGTTCCATAACGAGGACTGCCGGATTTCTTTGAGTCGTCGGAAAGAGGCTGCTCCGTTCTGGTTTCGCCCGGTCGACGGCGACGAACTCGTCTTCGTCCACGAGGGCACCGGGTATTTCGAGACCGAGTTCGGTCGATTGCCCTACCGGCGCGGCGATTACGTATATCTCCCCAAGGGGTGCACCTATCGTCAGGTGCCCGACGGTGCGTCGTTGCTGCTCGTCATCGAGGCGGTCGACGAGTTCCGGGTGCCCGAACCGGGCGTACTGGGCAGGTTCTTCCCCTTCGACTCCTCGCTCGTCGTCGTTCCCGAGGCGGAGGCGTTCGACGGTGACGGCCGAGACGAGTACGAGGTGCGGTTCCGGCAGCGAGAGGGGCAGACATCGCTGTTCTACCCGTTCCACCCGCTCGACGTAGAGGGCTGGCGTGGAGACAATTTCCCGTTCACGTTCAACATCGAGGACTACGACGTCATCACCTCCGAGACGGTGCATCTGCCGCCCACGGTGCATCTGTTCATGCAGGCGACCGGGGTGTACGTGATGAACTTCCTGCCGCGCCCCGCCGAGGCGCGCAGAGGTGCCGAACGGCTGCCGTGGTACCACCGGAACACCGACTTCGACGAGATCGCGTTCTTCCACGGCGGCAGCATGTTCGGAGTCGGCATGCCGCCGGGCCTGATCTCCCACGCACCCCAGGGGATGCATCACGGCATCCCGGAGCGGGCGCGAGAGCGTTCCCGGCGCAAGTTCGACGAGTTCGACCGCGTGGAATGGCAGGTGATCTCGATCGACACTCGTCGACGGCTCATCGCCGCACCCGCACTACTCGAACCCGGGGTCGCGGACTCCGCACAGGCCGACGCCGGGTCACGAGTATGAGCGACCGGGGGGACGTGCCCCGTCACGACTACGACCGCATTCCCTATCTCGTCGTCTTCGACGATCTCTCGGCATACCAGGACACCTACGGCGGGGTCACCGAGAGTGTGGTGCTCGAAAGCTATCTGCTCCGCCCCCGTGGCGTGCCGTCGAAGAACGTCATCGTCTTCATGCACCCGATCGGGGGCGGCGCCTACTTGCCGATGACCAATGCCCTCGCCCGCGCCGGCCACCATGTCATCTACTGCAACAGCCGGTATCGCGGCGTAGACAGTGCGTTGATCATGGAGAAGGTGGTGCAGGATCTCGGTGCGTGCGTAAAGGATGCGCGCGAACGCCTCGGTTACGAGAAGGTCATCCTGGCCGGGTGGAGCGGCGGCGGCGCCCTGTCGCTGTACTACCAGCAGCAGGCACAGCACGCGACGGTCACCGCGACCCCCGCCTGTGAGCCGCCGGACCTGACCGCCCTCGACCTCCCCGCCGCGGACGGCATGATGCTGCTTGCGGCGCACGTCTCGCGGCACGGGACCCTGACCGAGTGGATGGACCCGTCGATCCTCGACGAGTCGGATCCCGACAACCGCGATCCGGAGCTGGACCTCTACAACCCTTCGAACCCGAACCAGCCGCCGTACTCGGCGGAGTTCCTCGACCGTTACCGCGCGGCGCAGATCGACCGCAACCGGCGGATCACCGCCTGGGTGAAAGAGCGACTCGTCGATCTGCGCGGGCGTGGCGAACCGCTGATGGAGCGCGGTTTCATCGTGCACGGAACGATGGCCGATCCGCGCTGGCTCGACCTGACCGTCGACCCCAGCGATCGCAAGCTCGGTTGCTATCTGGGTGATCCGCGGATCGTGAACATGGGCCCGGTCGGGCTCGCCCGGTTCACCACCCTCCGAAGCTGGTTGTCGCAGTGGAGCTTCGACGACGCCAACGGCGACGGTCCCCGGTGTGCGGCCGATCTCGCGGTCCCGACACTGGTCATCGGCAACTCCGCCGACAACGCGTGCACGCCCAGTCACACGCTCCGCCTCTTCGACGCGGTCGGTCATCCCGACAAGACCCTGCACACCATCGTCGGTGCGACGCACTACTACTCGGGCCGAGACCAGATCCCACACCTGAAGGAGGCGGTCGGGACCATCACCGAGTGGCTGGCCGAGCGGGGGTGGGCCAACTGATGGCCCGGGTTCGTTGAAAACCGCCCGGTGGAAGGTACTCGGGGACGTAGCGTTCGGTGTCCATTTCTGGTGGGCGGTTATAAGCTGGGCTTTCTCCAGGCAGGCGACCGGCTGCGGTGGTACCCGTGAGCGATGATCTCGGCAATGTCCGCATAGGTGTTGGCCCAATCACCGAAAACCTGCTCATAGGTGACTCGCAACGGAAAGTAACCGCGTGAGATCAGCTTTCGGTCTCGAGTGCGATCCTCCTCGTACTTCTCGATCCCGGTGTGGTGTTCGACGCTGTCCAGCTCGAGCGCGAGCCGTTCTCCGACCAGCAGATCGACCCACCCGACACCGGGTACGTGGTGCTGGACCGTGACTCGCAAGCCGGCGCTTCTGAGACGCAGGCGGGCTGCTGTCTCGGTTCCGGACGCGGCAAGTTGGTGAGTCTCCTCGATGGCGCGCTTGATGAACATCGGCGCGTCATCGAACTCGGTGCGGAGTCGTGCGGGGGTGATCTTGCCGGTGTTGAGTGCGGAGTCGCACAGGATGACGAAACCCTCGACGTCGAAGCATCGGGCGGCGTACTGCAATGCTGTCGCGACATCGTCGACGGCGCCGTCGGCCGGAGTCGGCCGACCGTACCGTCGGCACCTGTCGTGGGATCGGCGTCGCTCGTGGCGCGTCACGCGCGAGTGCACTTGTTCGGGATGTTCAGGTATCCAGAGTCCGTGGCGACGCAGCGCGGTCGCACA
This sequence comes from Gordonia sp. G4, assembly GCF_057770005.1. Lineage (NCBI taxonomy): Bacteria > Bacillati > Actinomycetota > Actinomycetes > Mycobacteriales > Gordoniaceae > Gordonia > Gordonia sp. G4. The sequence goes on along the minus strand of NZ_CM173442.1, from coordinate 1,427,296 downwards.
GGAGACAACGCCATGATCGGCGACGGCCCCGACCACTTCTGGATCGGCGGCCTCGGTCCGGTACCACCCGTGGCGTATCGACGAGAGCGTGCCGGAACGGCACGCTTCCCGGATCGATGCGGCGGTCTCGCCGGCGGCCAGGAGTTGATGGGTGGCGACGACGCCGCCGAACCGCTCGGTGAGCTCGTCGAAGGTCATGCGGGACAGTGTCTATCGTGGCGGCGGGCAGAACCCGGCGTCCGAGACGTCTGCGGATTACTACGTCAGCAGTGTGAAAACCGCCCGTGGAAAACGGACAGCCGGCAGACCGTCGTCGGGTCCGCTCCACCGGGCGGTCTTCAGACGACGGTCACTCCAGCAGCTTCTTCTGCACCTTGCCCATGGCATTGCGCGGGAGGGACTCGACGAACCGGATCTCGCGCGGCCGCTTGTGATTCGACAGCTCGCCGGCGACGAATTCGATGAGCTCGGTGTCGGCGACCTGGTCGCCGACGACGTAGGCGACGATGCGTTGGCCCAGGTAGTCGTCGGGGACGCCGATCACCGCCACCTCGCGGACCGCCGGGTGGGCGAGCAGGACGGTCTCGATCTCGCCGGCCCCGATGCGGAACCCGCCGGACTTGATGAGGTCGGTGGCTCGTCGGCCGACGATGCGGTGCATCCCGTCTCCGTCGATGACTGCGACGTCACCGGTCGCGAAAAAGCCGTCCGGAAGCCAGGATTCGGCAGTGGCATCCGGACGATTGAGATACCCGGACGCCATCATCGGGCCGCGGACGTGGAGATCGCCCACGCTCTCGCCGTCGTGGGGCAGCGGCTCGCCGTTTTCCGCCAGCCTTGTCTCCACGTGGGCGAGCGGGAGACCCACCCACCCGGGCCGGCGCTGTCCGTCGACGCGCGTGCTGACGGTGATCAGTGTTTCGGTCATGCCGTAGCGCTCGACGATCTCGTGACCGGTGAGCTCGTGGATCCGCTCGAAGACCGGCACGGGAAGCGGGGCGCTGCCCGACACCAGGACTCGCGCCGACGACAGCGTCTGTGCCGCAGCCGGATCGCCGGCGACGCGGTTCCACACCGTCGGGACGCCGAAGAACATGCTGGCGCCGGCTCGCGCGGCGGAAGCGTATCCGTCCGCGGTCGGGGTGACGGTGTGGATCAGTCGCCCGCCCCGTCGCAGGGGACCCAGGACCCCCAGGATCAACCCGTGGACATGGAACAGCGGAAGGCCATGCGCCAGAGTGTCGTCGGCGGTCCACAACCACGCATCGGCGAGTGCGTCGAGGCCCTCGGCGATGCTCTGCCTGGTGATCGGAACACCTTTGGGGAGGCCGGTCGTGCCGGATGTGTAGAGGATCAGTGCGGTCGAATCGGCGTGCGGTTCGGGGTGGCGGTGCCACGATTTCGCGTAGCGGCGGACCGGGACGACGGGCAGGGTCGGCGCGGCCGGGGCCTGCCCCAGCCACGCCTGTGCCCGCGAGTCCGCGAGGATGTGCTCGAACTCGCGCGGCCCGGAGTCGGGCGGAACGGGGACGACCGGCACCCCGGCGATCAGCGCGCCCACCACCGCCAGCACCGTCTCCACCGTCGGCGTGGCCAGTACCGCGACGGTTCGGGCACCGGCGATCCGTTCGGCGACTGCCGTCGCGGCCCCGACGAGGTCCTCGCGCGACAGCTTGTCGTCGCCGACACGGATCACGGCGGGATCGTCCGGTGCGGTGGGGGTCAGGGTGGGCAGCAGCACGTGTTCACTGTGCCACGACGGGTCCATCCCGCCCGTCACCTGCGCAGATCGCCGAGGTCACACGGCGTGCGCCCCGCACGCCGACCGCCGTCGGCGGTGGGACACCCCGACCCGCACTCCTGAGCGCATGCCCTCGGCGCCGACGGCACGATCTCGTGACACGCAGCGACCGATCGGGGGCAACGATGTCTGAGCGCTTTCACCTGAGCACCATGCGCCTACGAGACCCGGCCGAACCGGGCCGGACGGCCAGCACGCTCGAGTTCTTCTTCGATCTGGTCTTCGTGGTCGCGGTCAGCATCGCAGCCGTCCAGCCCCATCACGCACTCACCGAGAACCACATCGTCGACGGGGTCGTGTCGTACGCCTTCATCTTCTTCGCCATCTGGTGGGCGTGGATGAACTTCACCTGGTTCGCGACATCGTTCGGCACCGACGACTGGCTCTACCGGGTGCTCACCTTCGTCCAGATGGCGGGTGTGCTGGTGCTGGCCGCCGGGATCGAGCCCGCCTTCGTCGACCACGAGTTCACCCTGGTCGTGTTCGGCTACGTGGTCATGCGCGTCGCGATGGTCGCCCAGTGGTTGCGCGCTTCCGGCTCTGCCGGAGACCGCCGCCGGACGACCCGGCTCTATGCCGCCGGGATCGCCGTCGTCCAGATCCTGTGGCTGCTATGGCTCCTCGTACCGTCGGGAGCAGCCGCAACCATCGGGTTCGTGGTGCTCGTCGGTGCCGAGCTCGCGGTGCCGGTGATCGCCGAGAAGCAGGGAAACACTCCGTGGCATCCACACCACATCACGGAACGGTACGGACTGTTCACGCTGATCCTGCTCGGCGAGAGCCTGTTGGCGTCGTCGAACGCCATCATCGAGGCGCTGCACAACGAACAGGAGCTCGCCCCGCTGATCTCGATCGCGATCCTCACGTTCATCGCGACCGCGGCGCTGTGGTGGATCTACTTCTGGCCGCCGCACCACCGGGCCATCGGATCGCTCGCCGACTCCCTCCGGTACGGATACGTCCACTACTTCGTCTTCGCCGCTGCCGGTGCCTTCTCGGCCGGTATCGAGGTCGAGATCGACGTCCTGACCCACCACAGCGAGCTGACGGAAACCCAGGCGTCGTTCACGGTCACGATCCCCATCGCGGTCTTCATCCTGGGCATCTGGTGGATTGCTCTGCGCGCCAACGCCGATCGCGTGGTGAACACCGTGGTACCGGTTGGTGCCGTGCTGGTCCTGCTCGACCCGGTCATCCCGGTCCCGTTCGCCTTGACCGCCGTCTTCCTCGTCGCGATCGTCATCGTCCTGGTCTTTCGACCACCGCTCACCACAACCGGTGACCCGCAGGTGTGACTACCGCATCGCCGCCATGATGCCGGTGAGCAGCCAGCTGCGTAATCGCGGGGTGCTCCAGTTCCGTTCGACGGTGAAGTAGCGATGGGTCGCCGGGCCGGTGAGATAGCTCAGAATGTCGGCGAATTCGTCGACCCGGGTGTCGGAGATCAGGCCCCGGTGGACGAACCAGTGGCAGCCGGTGTGCACGTCGTCGAGCCGGCGGAGCTCAGACCGCTCGAGCTGTTCGCCGATGGCCGGGTCGGTGTCGGCCGCCAGCGTCGCGGCATGCCATAGATCGGCGATCCGACTGTTGGCGGCGACGACGTGGTCGACGTACCGCCCGATGGCGCGATCGGTGTCGGTGTCGTTCATGATCGCGATGAACTCGGGTCGTTCGAGCAGCGAGACGAACTTCTCGTCACCGGTGAAGGCGCGTTCGAGGACGGCCGTCATGAGGGACGCTTTCGACCCCGCCTGATGCACGGTGCCGACGGACACCCCGGCCTGCTGCGCGATCTGCTGCACTGTGGTCCGCGAATATCCCTGCTGGACGAACAGCGCCTGGGCGGCGTCGAGGATGCGCGTCCGCGTCTGCGCCGCGCTGATCGCGCGCTTACGCGGTGTGTAGGGGCGTTTGCTCACGCCGGCCTCCGATCGGGTCGGACTCCAACAACAACGATAGTAGTGGCCTTGCTGGGCTTTGCCCAAAGATCGATCACAGTCCCCGGAACTCATTTAGCTCGCTGAAGTGCAAAGATGGGACCAATCGCGTGAGAGCGCTCATCCGTCGTCCGATTTGGTTAGAGTCGAGCTCTACTCAAATGGAGGAATGATGTCGACCATTCTGGTGTGCGCCACGCCGCTGGCCGGACACGTCGGTCCGCTCACCGCTGTCGGACGTGTGCTGGCGGATCGGGGTCACGAGGTGATCATGCTGACCGGCTCGCGCTTCGCCGACCGGGTTGGCGACGCAGGGTTGACCGTCGAATCGCTGACCGGAGTCGCCGATCTGGACGAACGTGACCCCGACAGCTTCACCCCCGACCGGCATCGGCATCGCGGATTGGCGTTGTCGCGCTATCAGGTCGAGCGGACGTTCATCGCGCCGCTGCCGGAGCAGGCGACGGCGGTGGCGTCGGTCGTCGGCCGCCGGGGCGTTGACGTGATCCTGTGCGACGGCACCTTCGCCGGGATTATCCCCCTGCTGTCCCGGCCCCCGGGCCGGCGGCCTCCGGTGATCGGTGTCGGCACCATGCCGCTCGCTCAGTCCAGTCCCGACGTCGCACCCTTCAACAGCGGTTTGCCGCCGATGACCGGCCGGCTGGGTCGGCTCCGTAACCGGTTGGCTCACATGGCAGTACGGCGGGTGTTGTTCGCGTCCACGCAGTCCTCGGCGCGGGACCTGGTCCGACGGGCCGGAGGCACGCTTGATCATTTCGTCCTCGACCTGTCCAGGGCGTTCGACCGTTTCGTCCAGCTGGGCCCGGCCGAATTCGAGTATCCCCGATCCGATCTCGCGCCGAACACGGTGTTCGCGGGGCCGGTGTTCGCCGGCGTTGCTGTTCCCCCGCCGTCGTGGTGGTCGGAGATGCTCGACGACGACCGCCCGATCGTCCACGTCACCCAGGGCACGCTCGACAACGACGACGTCTCCCAACTGATCGAACCCGCCGTCGCCGGGCTGGCCGAGATGGACGTCCAGGTCGTCGTGACAACCGGCGGTGCGGACCCGGATCCCGTGCCGCGGAACGACAACACGCGGGTCGCGCGGTTCCTCGACTACGAGGCACTGTTGCCGCGCACATCGGTGCTGATCACCAACGGCGGCTACGGCGGAGTGCTGCAGGCGCTGCGCCACGGCGTGCCCGTCGTCGTCGCACCAGGGGGTGAGGACAAGCCCGAAGTCGCGGCTCGGGTGGCGTACTTCGGGGTCGGCGCAGATCTGGGGACCCGGCGACCCGCTCCTGCGGACCTCGCCGCGACGGTACGCCGCATCCTGGCCGACGACGGCGTTGCCGTTCGGTGCCGGCAGATGGCGCATGCAATCGCCGGTTACGACTCGACCCAGACGATCGTGACCGAAGTCGATCGGGCGGTTCGTCGATCGACCCGCTCATCCTGACCCGCCGCGCGGTCTGTGTCATCCGGATACCCGAATGTCGGCGCACCTGCCGACGACAACCGAGAAAGAGAGCCCGACATGAGGGATGCACGAGCAGTCATCGACGCGCACATCGACGCCTTCAACGACCGCGCACCGGAGAACGAACCATGGTCCGCCGATGCGGAATTGGTCTCGCCGGGTGGGGTGTTCACGGGACGGGAGGGCGTACTGGGTTTCCTGTCGGTCTTCCAGGGCGCCTTCTCCGACGGTCGCCTCACCGTTGGTTCGTATGTCGTCGACGGCGACAACGCCTCGGTGGAGGGCACGTTCGACGGTGTCCACGACGGAGTGTTGCAGAGTCCGTCGGGTCCGGTCGAACCCACCGGACGGCCTGTCTCGTTCCGATGGAGTGCGACCTACCGGATCGACGGCTCGGAGCTGATGTCCGAGCACCTGTACTTCGATCAGCTCGACTTCCTCGGACAACTGGGCGTGCTACCCGGATGAGTCGTGCTCGGCGCCGGTTGACCAGGGTCTTCGCGGCCGCGCTCGTCGCCGGTCCGATCGTCTCGGGTACGCAGGGAATCGTCTCGGCGGCACCGGTATCCGCGTCGGCGTCGGTGATCAGCAGTGTGGCGGTCGGGCCGCAGCGGCACGATCTGGTGATCCGTTCGGCTGCGATGGGCCGGAACGTGCCGGTGAGCGTGTTGCACCCGGCGCACTCCCGGTCGCGCGGGACGCTGTATCTCCTCGACGGGGGCGGCCGCAAGACGGCGATCAGCGACTGGATTCGGGAAGCCCGCGCGGACAGGTATTTTCGTGACAAGGACGTCAATGCGGTGCTGCCCGGCGGCCAGGGGGCGTTCTACACGAACTGGCAGCACGACGACGCGACGTTCGGGCGTCCGCAGTGGGAGACGTTCCTGACCGTCGAACTGCCGTCGCTGATCGACGGCCGGTTCCACGGCAACGGGCGGAACGCGATCGCGGGCCTGTCCATGGGCGGCCAGGCCGCGTTCACACTCGCGACGCGCCGGCCGGGCTTGTACACGGGCGTCGGTTCCATCAGCGGTTGCCCGTTCACGACCGGCCCGGTGCACGAAGGGCAGATCCGAGCCGCGATCATCCGGGACGGTGGGGATCCCACCAACATGTGGGGTCCGTGGAACGCGCCGGGATGGGCCGACCACGACCCGGGTCGCCGCCTGCCGACCCTCGTCGGGAAGCGCGTCTTCATCGCGTCCGGGACCGGCGCGCCCGGCCCCCTCGATCAACGCACCCGGCTCGACCCGGGCCGGCACCGTGGGGAGAAGATCGCGACGGGAGCGGTACTCGAGAACTCGGTCAACGCGTGCTCGAACGAGTTCGCCCGCCGGATGAGGTCCGAGGGGCTGCAGCCAGTCGTCCGTTTCCGTGCGATCGGAACGCACGCATGGCCCTACTGGGCCGACGATCTGCCCGTGATGTTCGCCGCACTCGCACCCGGTCTCTGACAGCCCACGAGTGACTTCGCGCCATTCCGGGTACACCGCCCGTATGGCTGACAACGACCCCGCCCGCAAACCGTTCAACCCGCAGAACCCCGACCCGTCCAGCACGGCGGGACTCGAGCCCGGCGGCGGAGTGGCGCCCGGTGACACACCGCCGGCGGAATCCGCGGTCGGTGGAGAGGAGCACGAACCGCCGCAACGCAGGCGTGCCGGCGGCGTGATCGTCATCGCCATCGCGGCGATCATCTTTCTCATCGTCGCGCTCGGTCTGATCGGCCGCGCCGTGGGGCTCTTCTAGGGTTCAGCGCCGTCACCCGGCGTCGACGGGCAGCGGACACGCCGCCAGCGGATCGCCAGCGCGATCTCACCGATGCCGACGACGAAGAGCACGGGTTGTAGGAAGAAGAACACCTGCAGCAGCGCGATCTGGATGATGATCCAGACCATCAGCGACGACCCGGCGAGCAGGCCGCCGATTATGCCCAACCGCGCGGGCACGGACGGGACGGCGGCGACCACGGCAGCCACCAGGTGGGGTAACGCGACTACGGCGATCAGTGCGACACCGGGAGCGGTCCAGGTCTCGAACGGCGTGTGGGTGAGCCACTCCCGCGGCATCGACCACTGATCGGTCATGAGAGCCGAGCCGCCGGCGAGTGCCGACAACGACACGAACAGCTCCATCCCGGCGAGCGTCCACGCCGTGCCGGTCCGTCGGTTCCCGATCCCCCGTTCGTCGAGGGAGTCGGCAGGCGCGGTCATGGTCGGAAGTCTGCACCGTCCGAGAGCCTCTGTCGTGAGGCAAAGGACACCAACTGAGCCGCACGTCGGCCACGGCGGCGGTGTCAGGGGCGCACCCAGCCGTCGGCGATGAGCTCGACCAGCAACTGGGCCTTGTTCCCGATCGGCCGGCCGGCTTCCTCGTAGCGTCGGGCGACACGCCGATAGTGCTCGCGCACCGTGCTCTCGGCGATCTCGTGGACACGCGACGTCTGACGCAGCGTCGCACCCAATGTGTAGGTCTGGAGGATCTCCAGCTCCCGCTGGGTGATGCGTACCCGGTTCGCAAGTGTGGGTGCGGACGGCGGGGTCGGCGGCCCCACCGCAGTCTCGAGCGCCCGCTGCAGCTCGTCCTCGGCGGCCGGGGCCCGCGGTGAGACACGGATGTGATCGAAGCCCGCGACCCCGTTGCCCACGAAGATCACCTTGACGGTGCGCAGCGATGCCACCCGCCGGACGAACCCGAGCATCGCGGCCGACCGCACCAGAATCGCGCTCGGGTTCCGTAGGGCAGCGAGCTGGGCGGGTTCGACGACCGTCGCGTCGTAGCCGGCGCTCTCCACGAGAGCGGCCAGGGCGGCGTCGAAGATGTCGTGCTCGGCAACGACGGCCGTGATCCGCCGCTCCGGACTCGGCGCGGCAGTGGGCCCGGTGCCGGGGGTCGCCGACCGGGGGGCGTCGTTGAGGGGTACGGACACGTGCCGGGATCTCCTGTCGACTTCGATTCGGCCGGGAGCTGTGAGCCGAACAAACGGCGGGACTCTCTCGGATGATCGACATGGCTCGCGATCGGGCATCGAGAACTTATTTCACGAACGCCAACTTCTTCAGCCTTACGAACGTGAGACGATTTGTCAGCGGTATCTCGAACCCGATGTGGTGATTGCAGGGTAAATAACCACCCTCTCGTCCGATCGGATGCGTGATCGCGCACATCGCGGACATATCGGGCATGATCATGCCTGTGCCGACCGACATGCGGGTCCTTGTCGCCTCCCCGCTGGGACACGTGGTCGCGGTGCCGCTGACCAAGGCGCTCGACCAGGCCACGGTCACCGTTGCCACCGGCCGCGACGAGTTCGTCCAGTGCATCGCCGGCAACGTGCGATTCGACGTCGTGGTGGCGGATCTGATTTGGAACCGACCTGACCTGGAATGGACCTTCGACGGACTCGACGTCATCGACACCCTCGACCACCATGACCGGCACGCGCCGGTTGTCCTGGCGACCCAGGGACACGGGCTGGAACAGGACCATCTCGACGAGGCGCGGTTGCGCGACGAGGTCGCGGGGGTCATCGCCAAATCGGACGGTTTCGCGACGCTGGTCGGTGTTGTGCGCTCGGTGGCGCTCGGCCAGGCCCTGCCCAGGGCCGCGTCGGCGCGCCGTCCACCGCTCTACGAGTTGTTCGATGGTCGGCGCGGCCATACCGCGGGCCGTCTCGCGGGGGCGATTGCGTCGGGCAGCGCCTCGGACAACGCCTCATTGGCCCGCGCCGCCAAGGTGTCGCCGAACACCGCGAACAAGGTGACGAGCCACTACCTCGGGCCCATCATCGTCGAGCGCGGTGAGCACGACGCATCGCTGCCGGTGACCCAGGCCGCCGTCTACCGGTGGTGCGGTCTACACGCGCGATACCTGATCAGCTGGTGCCGACGCCACGGGCACTCCGACGTCCTCGGATCGATGCCCACGTGATCAGTTCGGTTGATCAGTTCGCGTGAACCCCGACGGTCCGGTCTCGCGGTGTCGGCGTCGCGGATTCCGGCACGGTGATCCCGCTCCGCTCGCCGAACCACCGCAGGATCTCGACACCGGCGAGGGCCCCGGTGTCGGCGGTGATCGTGAGCCCGGGCGCCGACCAGCCGAGCGATTCCAGCTCACCGTGCCGCGGGCGGATCGCGTGATCGGCGGCGAGCAACAGGTCGGTGTCGAGCCAGCCGTCGCCGGCCGCGCAGAGCGCTGCCGAGTCGTCGAGGGTGCCGTCAGCGACGAGCCGTCGCCGGACTTCGGCGATAGCTGCCGACTTCGTCACCGGCTGCGGGGTCGCATAGATCTTGCGACCCTGCTGGGAAGCCGTCCAGCCCCGTGCGTCGCACCACTGCTGCCATTGTTCGAGGAACTCCGGCGGTTGGACCGCGGGGTCGACGACCAGGTAACAGAAGAGGTCGTCGGCGGTCCGCAGAGCGGTGACCCAGGAGTCGTCGATGCGTGTTCGGAGTTCGTCGCGGACCTCGTCGAGGGTGGCGCCCGCGCGGGTCACCTCGCGGTCGATGTGCGCACGCCATTCCGGATCGTCGGCGCCGTCGACGAGGATCCGGCCACCGTTGCTGACCACGGCGTGGCGAAATGGGCTGCCCGGCAGCTCGATCCGGGCAAACTGAGCCGGGGTGCGAGTGGTCGTCGGTACGACGACGACCTCACGTGCCAGACGGGTCATCAGTTCGACGGCGGTCGTGGTCATGTACGACAGCGGCGCGTCGCGGTAGATCTCGACGCACACGGTCTCCAGGGTCGCGAACTGCTCGTCGCCCATGGCGGCGCGTGAGTAGATCATGGTCCGGTCGAGATCGGTGGCGACCAGCGCGTTCACGAGTCCTCCTTGATGAGCCCGACACACGAGTACGCGAGATCGGGCGAGACCTCCACGGGCACATCTCGTTCGGCGGCGAGCAACCGGATGTGGCGATGTTCGGGCAGATCGTCGGCGCGCACCAGGATGCGCCACGGTACGCGACGCAGCAGCACCCGCGTCGTCTCGCCGACGCCGGGCTTGACCAGATTGATCGACGACAGGCCGTACTCGGTCTGGATCTGTTCCACGGAACGCCAGCCGGACCAGTCGGGCCGGCGTGACTCCGGCGTCATCGCCGACACCGTCGTCCGGACTCGGTCGGCGACTGCATCGAATTCGGCGCTGACGGTGTCCAGGAACAGTCCCGAGACATCGAAGTCGGCGAGATGGCGGTAGAACTTCGCTCCGTGGAACTCGCCCGGACCGATGTGGTCGGCGTTCAGGACGGTGCGCGAGACCAGGCCGGAGACAGTGGAATTCAGGCAGGCGGAGGCGATGAGGAAGTCGTCCCTGGTGCCGAACAGGGTCGTGCAGGAGCCGGAGTCGGCCAGCACCGCGAGTTCGTCGTGCAGTTGCGGCCGCCCGGCGCGCGCGTACTCGTCGACAGCGGCGGTGAGTTCGCGCTGGATGGCGCCCTTGCCGGTCCAGCCGTCGACGAAGACGACCGACTCGGCCGGGTGCCGCGCCACGATGTGATCGAGTGCGACGGTGTCGATCCCGCGGGCGCGCACGATCGAGATCGTGTAGTGCTGGGGTTCGATGCCGTGGACGGCCGCCATCCACCGTCGGATCAGGATGCCGACCGGGGTGCCGGCCCGCGCCAGCGACACCAGCGTCGGCGTGGAATGCCGCTCGACCAGGATGAGTTCGGACACCACTCCGACGGCTTCCGCGAGCCGCTGGGCGGAAGACCGTAGCGTCGCATGGAAGAGTTCCTGGTACTCGCGGCCGGGTTGATACTCGATCGGCAGCGACTCCGCGTAGTGGGCCTGACCGGACTGGATTCGACGTTCCCGTTCGCGCAGTTCACCTTCCAGCGCCACGTCGGACAGGTCTTTGAGCAGCCAGGTGACCTCGTCGGCCGCGTACGAACCGAACTCCGGTCCGCACAGCGGTGGTGTGGTGGTGGCGATGTCCATCAGCGCACCGCCTCTCGGGTTCGTGCCAGGGCAGGCTGGTCGGTGGCGGGCAAGACGGCCAGCACCACCGGGTGCCCGGCGGCGGTGAGGACGTCGACGAGTCCACCGGGCGCACGCAGCTCATCGGTGTCGGCCGGCGAGTCGACGATCAGGACGACCTGCGGGTCCGGATGGTCGACGGAGGACACGTTGTAGACATACCTTGGCGTCTCCGGATCGGGTTCCGGTGCGGTGAACCGGAATCCGCGCCGGAGTGGATAACCCGGGACGTCGTGCACCTGGGCCGGCGACCTCGTGGTGGTCTGGTATCCGGTGGCGAAGCCACGACGCTCCAGCGACTCGGCGATGCACAAGGGTGCGTACATCAGTTCCTCGTGCCCGATCACGACAACCGGGCGCCGCGGATCGAGTTGTGCCGCCACGGTGTCGGCGGCCGCGGTCGCCGCTCGCCGGAAGCCCGTCGAGTCGGTGCGGAGAATTCCGTGCCGGCCGCCGTCGGGAACTGCCGCCGGCCAGTCGAGGGCCACCGCGACCAGGCCGCCGCGCCGGGCTGCCACCGGGTTGAGCTCGTCGGACCCGAGCTGCCACACCTCGTCGAGGAGGTCCGGGGGAAGGGTGATCGAGCCGTGCGCGAGCGCCACGTAAGCGACATCGACGCCGAGTTTCGCTGCGAGATCATCGCATTCCGACTTCTGCGCGGGGGTACGCATGTCGACCAGGGACGCCACGACGAACCGCTTACGAGGACGGTCCGCGACGATGGCCTCGATGGCGCCGAGCGCGGTCTTGCCGGTGGAGATCTCGTCGTCGACCAGGATCAGCACCTCGTCCGGCGCCACGGGGTCGAGAAATGCGGAATCGCTGGGCTGCAGCAAATGCGTCGTCGCATGTGAATGCCCTTCCTCGAAGGTGCCCGTCACCACCACATCCGGGCGTCTGCGCCGCGTCGAGTGCAGATACCGGGACGCGGAAATGCGTTCGGCGACACAGTGTCCGAGACCGGTCGCGGTTTCGGCGAAGCCGAAGACGACGGCGTCGCGCGCCGCATTCGCACCGATCTCGGCGATGATCGCGGCGCCCAGATCGTCGGCGGCGCCACGGACAATGGCGGGCGAGGTCGGGATGTGCTTGCCCAGCACGGTCGAGACCAGCAGATGAGCACGGCGTCGGTTGTGGCGCAGACCGAGTGAGACGAGGTCGCGGACCGTGTGACCCGGAATGTCGCCGACGTCGGCAATCTCGACGCCGAAACGTTCGGTCACCCAGTCGATGCCGACGGTGTCCGGATCGTTCACGAGGTGGCCGACCCGGGCGAGGCGAGTGCGGTGAGGAGGTCGACGAACGAAACCCCCTGGCGGGTCACGCCGAAGGCGGCAGCCCGATCGATGACCCGCAAGGCCCAGTTGCGGTGGGGCTTCAGCTCGTTCATCTTGTTGCGGTACGACGACGCCCGTACCCCGCCGGACTCGCCGGCCAGGATGTCGAGTGCATCGTGATACTCCTCGTGGGTGACCGCCGACAACGCGTGCACCGCGGCGACATGCGCGGGGTGGATGACGGTCTTGCCGTGCAGGCCGTTGGCGCGGTCGAGGGTGATCTCGCGGAGGAGACCGTCCATGTCGCGGCTGACGAGCTGCTGCCGGAAGTAGACGGCGTCGTTCTCGCGGAACGGTGTGTGACGCAACATGGGCTGGAACATGCGCTCGTGGTCGGCGAAGTACTCCCACACCGGCCCCGTCACGACGAAGCCGCTCTCGTCGCTGCGGCCGAGATGGTTGACGATGCCGGCGATCACATCGGCCGCGACCCGGACGTCGTAGATGGTCAGGTCACGATCCCGGCGGATGCCGAAGTGACTACAGATGTCGGTGGCACCGATGCGCACGGCGAGCACGTGGTCGCGGTGCGCGCTCAGAAGCGACGCGAGGGCGGTCAACTCGTCGTCGCGGGTCTCGCGGTGCACGACCGCGGCCGACTCGAGAACCGGCATGACCCAGAGTTGCTTGTCGAGGATCTGTCCGGCAGTGGCAACGGCGTCGAACGCCTCGGGTGCATTCTCCGACGAGAACTTCGGGATGACGAACCCGGTCAGCACCGACGGGGTGTCGAGCGCGGTGGCGATCGGCACTATCCGGTCGGCCGACCGCGGACGGACGAACAGCAACATCGGCCGGCACGGGTTCGCGGCGATAGCGCGCAACGCGGCCACGGCGTGCTCGATCGCCTCGGCCTCCTCGTCGTCGGCGACCGCGTCCTCGAGGTCGATGACCATCGAGATCACACCCTCGGCGCGGCGTCGGCGGATGACCTCGGCAAGATCGGGCCGGGTTGCCGGGACGTACAGGGTGGCGCCCAGCGCGACGGCGAGCCGCTGCGCCGGCCAGGTCGGCTCGATCGGCTCGGGCTGCCGATGGAACAGGGAGTTCGAGACCGACGGCTCCAGATGGTCGAAGTGCCGGATCGTCCCGGGCTCGAGACCGGTGTCGTCGTGTCGTGCAGTGGTGGTCATCCTGCGGCCACCTGTCCTCTCATCCGCGAAACGATCTCGGTGATCCGGTCGTCCACCGCACGCAGCTGCGTCAGGTAGCTCCAGTAGTCGGGGTGGATGCGATCCAGGACCCCCTTGGCGCGCTCGATCCGGTCGGCCTGAGCATCGAGGACCGAGCCCCATTCGTCAACCAGACGGTGGTTGACCGCAAAGAGCTGGGCGTCGCGCAGGCGGAAGCGCACGCGCTGCTCCGCGCCCCTTGGGTCGGTGCGCACCTCCCGCAGGAGTCGCAACCGGTCGAGCACGGCGTCGACGGCCTTCTCCGCGACGGCCAGGTCGTCGCGGGCGGCGTCGGCGCGGCCGATGGCCTGGTCGGGGGCAGCATCGACCATCGCGCGGGCGGCCGCGAGCTCGGCGTCGGCGTGTTCGAGCCGTTCGTCGACGACCGAGCCGTTGCGCTGTAGATCGAGGGAGCAATCGGCACTGAACTCCCGGCGCAGCGCCGAGAGCGTGTCGGGGAGTTGCGCGCTCCGGGTGGACACCGCGCTCCGGCGCGTTTCCACCGAACGGATGACCTGCTGTGCGCGATCGGCGAAGGCGGGGGCCTCGGCGAGAAGTTGGTCGAGGCGACGCGCCGAACTGAGTACGGCTGCCGCGGCGGACTGCCGGTCACGCAGCCCCGCGTCCTGTTCGAAAGCCGTGAGCGCACGCGCGAGGTCGTCGGTGGCATCCGACACCGACTGCAGTCGTGCCACCGCCGGTGCGGCGTTCTCCAGGGCGGTCATCGCCCGGTTGGCGGCCACCCGGGCCTCGTGGTCCTGGGCGTCGGCGGCTCGCACCGTGGCCCGCGCCCGCTCGAGGGTGTCGGCGTTGGTCCGGGCGAAGTCGCGCATCGAGGCGGTGATCAACCGCAGCGCCTGCGTCGACCGGTCGAGATCCCGGGGGTCGACGCGTGTGCCGGCCGGCGGGGACACCAGCCGGAGGTAGTCCGACGTCGCCTGGGCGTGCTGCTCGCGGATGTCCGACCACGAGGCGCGCAGGCGCGACCGCGGGTCGAGGGCGGCGGTCACCGCGACGGCCGGATCGATCTCGGCCAGGACGGATTCGGACTCCAGGAACGCTGCCGTCATTTGTTCCGATGATGCAGGTGGCGCGGAATTCGTGCGTGAATCGTTCCCGAACCAACGACGTACGAAGTTTCCGGGCACCACTCGATGCTATCGGCTATTTTCATCTCGGTATGAGGCCGGATTCCCCGGCTCACGGCGAGCTGGGATGCCGAGATGCCGGCAGGTGCCGCGGTGCGGGGATGGCGTCGGGAGACGAACGAGGGATGGTCGATCGGCGGCCTCCCCACGGCGCGAGAGAGGCACGTCGAATGCAGTTGGTACAACGCTCGAAACGCGTGGTGGAAGCCAGGCTGAACAACTCCGCGGTCCGCGCGATCAGCGGGTCGATGGTCGCCTACGAGGGACAGGTCACCTTCAAATCGGCGGGCTTCGGCGGCGGCGACGGCGTGCTCGCGGGCCTGAAGCAGCGGGCCACCGGGGAGGCGCTGTCGCTCATGGAGGCCTCGGGCAACGGCATCGTGTACTTCGCGCACAACGCCGCCGAGACGACCGTCATCGAGCTCAACAACGAGACCCTGCAAGTGGAGTCCGAGCAGCTGATGGTGCTCAACGGCAACCTGCAGACCAATGTCACCTTCGCCGGTCTGCGCGGAGCGTCGTCGGGTCAGGGTCTGTTCACCACGACGGTGAGCGGCCACGGACAGATCGCACTGTTGTCCAACGGCGGCCCGCTCATCCACCTCGAGGTGTCACCGCAGTATCCGCTCGTGGTCGACCCGGACGCGTTCGTCTGCGCCCGCGGCCAGTTGAGTCAGTCCTTCGTCACCGATGTCTCCTGGCGGTCGGCGCTGGGACAGGGTGGCGGAGAGGCGTTCTCGTTGCGCTGGGATGGCAGCGGCGTCGTGTCGATCCAGCCGGCCGAGCGGTGAGGGTGAGGTAGCGAGAATGTTCACCAAGGTCAACAGCAAGGTCGTCTCCGTCGACATCGGCCGTACCGGGCCGGTCGTCGCACGACGCGGGGCGATGCTCTTCTACAAGGGCAACGTGCACTTCCAGCCCCACCAGATCGCGGGAGCCGGCGGTATGGGCGGCGGGATGCCGGGACTGGGCGGCATGGGCGGGATGGCCGGCCGGATGCTCGCCGGCGAGCACGAGTCGACGATGATCGCGCAGGGGCACGGCGAGGTGCACTACGGCTTCCTCGGCATCGAGGTGCACGTCGTGGATCTCGCGGCGGTCGGCGGCACGATCCGGGTCGAGGCGTCGCGGCTGCTCGCCTACGCGGCCAATCTGCAGGCCTCCGTCGTCTCGGTCGCCTCACAGGGCGGCGGTGGCGGCGGTGGTGGCGGCCTGTTCGGTGCATTGCGGTCCGCTGCTGCCGGAGCCGTCACCGGTCAGGGCATGTTCACGACGCAGCTGTCGGGTCCGGGTTCGGCGGTGCTGCTCGGGCACGGCGGGGTCTTCGAGCTCGAGGTGTCCCCGGCCAAGCCGCCGGTGACGGTCGACCCGCAGGCGTTCGTCGGGTCGGCCGGTCAGGTCAACACCAGCCTGCGGTCGGCGATGAGCTGGCGGAACGTGGGTCGAACCGGCGGTGAGGCAATGCAATTGGAGTGCTCCGGACAGGGCATCGTGTACGTGCAGGCATCGGAGGAGAAGCTATGAGTCAACTCAACACCGTGTGGAGTCCGATGAATTTGCCGTCGGACGACAACGTGCCGGACAACAACTACTCCTTCTGCATCGACCTCAACCAGCCGTGGTTCATGTCCAAGGGCGCGATGATCGCCTACTACGGTCAGATGCAGTTCACCGCGCTGACCCAGGGTCTGCAGGGAAACATGCTGCAGATGGTGGCGCAGCAGTTCTCCGCCCCGCTGTACCTCGGTGACTACGTCGTCGCCGAGGGCCACGGCAAGCTGATCATCGGCGACCGCGGATACGACATCAACGCTTACGACCTCGAAGACGGCAACCTCACCATCCGGGCGGCCAATCTTCTTGCCTTCCAGCCGAACCTGTCGCTCAACCAGTCGATCGTGCCGGGGTTCCTGACGCTCATCGGCACCGGCAAGTTCCTCGCGTCGTCGAACGGCCCGGTGATGTTCGTCGAACCGCCGGTGCGCGTCGATCCCGAAGCGCTAGTCGGATGGTCGGATTGCCCGTCGCCCAGTCACCATTACGACGAGGCGTGGGTCAACGGTTTCATCGCGGCCGCGGGCCGGCGGATGGGGTTGAACTCGGGCGAGGAGCGCCAGTTCGACTTCACCGGCGCGGGAACGGTTCTCGTGCAATCGAGCGAGAAGGTGCGCGACGACTCGTCGGTCCTGCGCACCATCCAGGGCCATCTCCCGGGCATGTCGGTGCCGAGCCTGCACCAGATCAACCAGCAGATCACCCAGCAACTCGGGCAGCAGCAGGGCTGAGTCGGGCTCTCGAAACCACTGCGCCGCAGGACCTTCGGGGTCCTGCGGCGCAGCTGTTTCTCCGCTCCCTAATCCGAAGGGCGACATAGCCACTGTTCCCTGAGGTGCGAGGAGCGAAAGCCGCCGGGCCGAGCAAGCGACGAAGGAGCGCGTCGAGGTCGACGAGCCTCGAAGGGCCTGGCGACTCAAGTCACCAAACCCTTCGAGGCTCGCTTCGCTCGCACCTCAGGGGGCAGGGGGAGGCGTTTCGCTCGTACCTAAAGGAGGGAGGCGTTTCGCTCGCACGTCCCAGGAGCGCGCTTCGCTTCGCACCTCTTGGAGGGCAGGTCAGATGTTGACCTTCTCCTCTTCGCCCTTCGCCGCGAGGCGGTTGCGTCGGACGATGCTGGAGATCAGTGCGGCGATGATCAGCGCGACGCCGATCAGGCCGGTGATGATCTCGGGGACGTGGGTGCCGATGGAGTACAGCAGGATGAACGCCAGCGCGCCGATCGCCCAGTGCGCTCCGTGCTCGAGGTACACATACTCCGACAGCGTGCCCTTGCGCACCAGGTAGACGGTGAGCGAACGGACGAACATCGCACCGATGAGGCCGAGGCCGAGGGCGATGATGATCGGATCCGCCGTGATGGCGAACGCGCCGATGACGCCGTCGAACGAGAACGACGCATCGAGCACCTCGAGGTAGAGGAACAGGAAGAAGCCGGCCTTGCCTGTCGCCTTGGCCAGGTCCGACGGGCCCGACTTCCCGCTGTTCTTCTCGACTGCCGCATTCTCCGCGGCGTCAGTTCCGGGCTCGGCCGCTTCGTCATCTTCCGCGGTCTCGACGTTGAAGTACTCGCCGAGGCCGTTGACCAGGATGTAGGTGATCATGCCGAGTGAGCCGGCGATCATGACCGTCGACCGCTCGTCGGGCGCGGCGATGTAGGTCGCAGTGAGGACGAGAAGCGTCATGGCGATGACGACCTCGAGCATCTCCAACTTGCCGATCTTCTCGAGCGGCCGCTCGATCCAGGTCAGCCAGGTGAGCTCCTTCTGCTCGAAGACGAAGCCGAGGAAGAGCATCAGCAGGAACATGCCGCCGAACGCCGCGATCTGCGGGTGGGCGTCGGTGATGATCGTCTCGTAGCTGGGATCGCCGTTGGGGAAGTACGCCGCATCGTTGGGCGGTGGGTTCAGTGCGAGGTCGAGCGCCTCAACCGGGTTGAGACCCGACGCGAGCCACACGATGACCAGCGGGAACACCAGTCGCATACCGAAGACGGCAATCAGGATGCCGATGGTGAGGAAGATCTTCTGCCAGAACTCGCTCATCCGGCGGAGGATCGTGGCATTGATGACCGCGTTGTCGAAGGAGAGCGAGATCTCGAAGACGCCGAGGATGGCGGTCAGGATCAGCGCTTCGACGCCGCCATAGAGGAAAGCGATGATCAGCGACACGATCGTCACGACGACCGAGAGGCCGAAAATTCTTACTACCACTGGCTTGTGGCCTTTCTAGGGTGCGTGGAAACCAGCCGACCGCATTGTCGGAGAGGAGTGGTGACGCGCGGATGCCGCACCCGTTCGACAACGGGTGCGGCATCCACAAGCACGTTCAGGCGGACAGCCGGAGTCTACGAGAGACTCAGACGTTCACACCGAAGTCGCGGGCGATGCCCGCGAGACCCGAGGCGTAGCCCTGGCCGACCGCGCGGAACTTCCACTCCGACCCATGACGGTACAGCTCACCGAAAACCATCGCGGTCTCGGTGGAGGCATCCTCGCTGAGGTCGTAGCGGGCGATCTCGGCGCCGCCGGCCTGGTTGACGACGCGGATGAACGCGTTGCGGACCTGGCCGAACGACTGCGACCGTGCGTCCGCGTCGTAGATCGAGACGGGGAAGACGATGGAGTCGACGTTCGGCGGAACGCCCGCGAGGTCGACCTTGATGACCTCGTCGTCGCCCTCGCCCTCACCGGTCAGGTTGTCGCCGGTGTGCTCGATCGAGCCGTCGGGCGAACGCAGGTTGTTGAAGAAGATGAAGTGCTGGTCGGAGAGGACTTTCTTGTCCGCGCCGAGCGCGATGGCGCTGGCGTCGAGGTCGAAGTCGGTACCGGTGGTGCTTCGGATGTCCCAGCCGAGGCCGACGGAGACCGCAGTCAGGCCCGGAGCCTCCTTGCTCAGCGAAACGTTTCCGCCCTTGCTCAGGCTCACGCCCATGGTTTGCGCCTTTCTGTTGGTACAGGGTCTCGTGATGTCCGATGTGCCCGATACGGGCCACTCGGAGCAATCGACAACACTCTATGTGAAGGGTTTGGCGCGGTCACTGATTTGGATGGATGACCTGCGCGTTCGCCTCGCTGTGAGGCTCGCGGTGGCAGCAGTTCACCCCGATGCTCCATGTGTTCACGACGAAGACCGCCCACCGGCGGCATGGCCGTCGACTCGAAGTCGTCGGCCGCCTCCGATGGGCGGTCTTCGTCGGATCTGTCGTAACAGGGACTCGCCGAGGCTCAGGCCTCGATGATGAACTCCTCGAGCTGCTGACGTGCGACGTCGTCGGCGAGCTGCTTCGGCGGGGACTTCATCAGGTAGGCCGAGGCCGGGATGACCGGTCCGCCGATGCCGCGGTCCTTGGCGATCTTGGCGGCGCGCACGGCGTCGATGATGATGCCGGCCGAGTTGGGGGAGTCCCAGACCTCGAGCTTGTACTCCAGGTTCAGCGGCACGTCGCCGAAGGCGCGACCCTCCAGGCGGACGTAGGCCCACTTGCGGTCGTCGAGCCACTCGACGTGGTCCGACGGGCCGATGTGGACGTTCTTGTCGGCGATCTTGCCGGCCAGCGGGCCGTTCAGGTTGGAGGTGACGGCCTGGGTCTTGGAGACCTTCTTCGACTCCAGACGCTCACGCTCGAGCATGTTCTTGAAGTCCATGTTGCCGCCGACGTTGAGCTGGTAGGTGCGGTCGAGGGTGACCCCGCGATCCTCGAACAGCTTCGCCATCACACGGTGGGTGATGGTGGCGCCGACCTGGCTCTTGATGTCGTCGCCGACGATCGGGACACCGGCGTCGGCGAACTTCTGGGCCCATTCGGGGTCCGAGGCGATGAACACCGGCAGGGCGTTGACGAACGCGACGCCTGCGTCGATGCAGCACTGCGCGTAGAACTTGTCGGCCTGCTCCGAGCCGACCGGGAGGTAGCTGACGAGGACGTCGACCTCGTTGTCCTTCAACGTCTGGACGATGTCGACGCCGGAGCCGTCCGCCTCGGTGATGGTCTCGAGGTAGTACTTGCCAAGACCGTCGAGGGTGTGACCGCGCTGAACGGTGACGCCGGTCGGCGGCACGTCGGCGATCTTGATGGTGTTGTTCTCGCTGGCGAAGATCGCGTCGGAGAGGTCGAAGCCGACCTTCTTGGCGTCGACGTCGAACGCGGCGACGAACTCGACGTCGCGGACGTGGTAGGGGCCGAACTTCACGTGCATGAGGCCGGGAACGCTGGCGTTCTCGTCGGCGTCCTTGTAGTACTGCACGCCCTGCACCAGGGATGAAGCGCAGTTTCCTACGCCCACAATGGCAACGCGCACCTTATTGGGCTCACCCATGGTCGGGTTCTCCTTCTTCTCGCGGCATCGCAGTCGTTCGCTGCGCAACCGGTGTTTTCAGTTGCTCGGGTTCGTCCCGGCTCGGCGTCGAGTCCGGGTCTTGATATTCGTCATCGGCTCGTCCGGTGGAGGCATTGGGCCGCCCCGAATCGAACTGTGACCGTTCGCTGTCGGCGAGGTCGTCGTCGAACTGCGTGTCGAACGGATTCGGCGCCCCGTCCTGCTGGGAGCTCTCGGCTGCGATCAGCTCGTTGAGCCAGCGGACTTCGCGTTCGCTGGACTCGAGGCTCAGCTGATGTAGCTGACGGGTGTACCGGTCGACGGCCCGGTTGGACCGTCCGACGATCTCCCGCAATCCCTCCCGACGCTCCTCGACCTGCCGGCGACGGCCCTCGAGGATGCGCATACGCGCAACCGCGGGGGTGCGGCTGAAGAACGCCAGGTGCACCCCGAAGCCGTCGTCGGTGTAGTTCTGGGGACCGGTGTCGGCGACCAGCTCGGCAAACCGTTCCCGGCCTGCGTCGGTGAGCTGGTAGACGCGCCGGCCACGCCGCACCTTGGCGCCCAGGGGCGTCTCGGGTTCGTCGATGAGGCCGTCGGCCTGCATGCGGCGCAGCGTCGGGTAGAGCGATCCGTACGAGAACGCACGGAAGGCACCGAGCAGTCCGGTGAGCCGCTTGCGCAGCTCGTACCCGTGCATGGGGGATTCGAGAAGTAGTCCGAGAATGGCCAGCTCGAGCACTTCGCCACCCCCTTCACGGTTCTGCCGATGATCTGTCACTTTCTCCTCGGACTTGATGTACCGGCACGCTCTGACGCGCCGACACCTCGTTCCGATGTAGTTCCCAATGTATCGCACCGATATAACTGGTGTCCACGAGTGGTCGGTCAGGGGAAGGACTGGTGTCGGGGCGGCGTCCGGACGGCGTGATGCATGTCTCCGACGGGCGGACGCGGTTGATTTCCGCGGCGGTCACGCGGGACCCCGTCGCGCCGACGCCCCGGCAGAGACCACGTACCCTGAAAACCGTGCAACGCCAGATCGTCGACTACGCCCTGCAGCGGCGCGCTCGGCTGTCCTCGGTCCATGCGGGCCGGACCGCCGTTGCCGAGGTCTGCGACGCGAGTCCGTACCTCCTGCGCGCGGCGAAGTTCCATGGTCGGCCCAGCACCACGATGTGCCCGATCTGCCGAAAAGAGCAGGTCACCCTCGTGTCATGGGTGTTCGGCGAACGACTCGGTCAGGTCAGCGGTTCGGCGCGCAGCAACGAAGAGATCGCCCGGCTCGCGACAACCGCCGAAGAGTTCTCGGTACATGTCGTCGAGGTGTGCCGGACCTGTAGTTGGAACCATCTGGTCCAGTCGTACGTTGCCGGGCTGCCGCCGCAGTCCACGCGTCGCTCTCGACGCGTGGCCAAGTAGCGCGCCGGCCTGCGGGTTTTTGCCCGGGGCGGTTGCCTGCTGTCACAGTGGAGCGGCACGAGGCCAGAGAAGTCGAACGAGATCGACGGGCGAGGACGTCCGCTCGATCCGGTAGGAAGGTGGACGATGAGCGAGGCACGCGGTTCTTCGCCCACGCCCCGACGCACCGGCATCCGTCCCGGTCCGGGCGGTGGCGGTCAGAACGGAAGCGACACGGCAACCCGGCACCGGCGGTTCGCGTGGGCGCTCGGGATCGTGGGCGCCGTCGTCCCGGCGATCGTGCTCGTGCTCATCGTCGCGTTCGCGTTCACCTACTTCACCGCCGAGATCCCGGAACCCGACGTGAGCCAGAAGGCCACCATCGTCGACACGTCCGGTCGCACACTGGCCGACATCACCTCACCCGACGGCAACCGCACGGTCGTCCCCTTCGACGAGATCCCCGAGACGATGAAGCAGGCGATCGTCGCCGCGGAGGACCGCGAGTTCTGGACCAACAACGGTTTCTCGCCCCGCGGCCTCTCCCGTGCCGCGATAGGGCAGATCACCGGCAACCAGACGGCCGGCGGCGGTTCGACCATCACGCAGCAATACGTCAAGAACGCGATCGTCGGTGACGAGCGCAGCTTCGATCGCAAGTTCAAGGAACTCGCGATCGCCGCGAAGATGAACGACCGTCATGGCTGGTCCAAAGAGAAGGTTCTCGAGGCCTACCTCAACACGATCTACTTCGGCCGCGGCGCGTACGGCATCGCCGTCGCCACGCAGAAGTACTTCAACAAGTCGATCACCGACAAGCGCCGCGCCGAGCGCAACCCGCTGACCTTCGAGGAGGCGGCCCTGCTCTCGGCGGTCATCCGGGCACCGTCGTATTACGACCCCGATTCCAACCGCGAGGTCACCGAGTCCCGCTGGCGCTATGTACTGGAAGGCATGGTCGCCACCGGCGCCATCACCCAGCAGCAGGCCGACAACGCGGTGTTCCCGAAGACGATCAAGGCGCGCGTCACCGAATCCGACGAGACGCCCGGCCCCAACGGACTGATCAAGCGTCAGGTGCTCGGCGAGCTCGACCGTATCGGCATCACCGACAAGCAACTGCGCACCGGCGGCCTGAAGATCAGCACGACGATCGATCCGCAGGTGCAGAACGCGGCGGTGCAGTCGGCGTGCCGCAAGAACCGGATCTACAAGTGCCCGGAGGGCGAGCTCAACGGCGAGCCCGACGACGTGCTCGCGTCGGTGGTGTCGATCGACCCACAGACCGGCGGCGTCCGCGGGTACTACGGCGGCGACAACCCGTCCGGCTGGGACCTCGCCCAGGCCGGGCTGCAGACCGGGTCGTCGTTCAAGGTGTTCGCACTCGTCGCGGCCCTCGAACAGGACATCCCGCTGTCGAAGACCTACAGCTCGGCGCCGTTCCAGGCCAGCGGTGGCCTGACGGTCGAGAACTCCGACGGCGAGAGCTGCGGCACCTGCAACCTCGCCACGGCGATGAAGATGTCGCTCAACACGGTGTACTACCGCCTGATGATGGACCTCGACGGTGGAGCGCGAGCCGTCGCCGACGCCGCGCACCGTGCGGGTGTCGCCGAGTCCTTCGGCAACATCGAGCGGACCCTGCAGGAGGCGAACGGGCAGCCCGAGGGCGGCGTGGTCCTCGGCCAGTACCAGTCGCGGGTCATCGACATGGCCTCGGCGTACGCGACGCTCGCGGCGTCGGGCGTCTACCACGAGCCGTACTTCGTCCAGAAGGTCGTCGACTCCGAGGGGCAGGTCCTCTACGAGCGCAAGACCGAGGGCAAGCGCGTCTTCCCCGAGAAGGTCGCCGACACCGTGACCGCGGCGCTCGAGCCGATCGCGGCGTACTCCAACGGCAACTCGCTCTACGACTCGTCCCTCGGTTCGCGACCGTCCGCCGCCAAGACCGGCACCGTCCAGCTCGGCGACACCGGGCAGAACAAGGACGCCTGGATGGTCGGGTACACCCCGCAGCTGTCGACCGCGGTGTGGGTCGGCACCAACGACGGCACGGCCCTGACCAACTACAACGGCGCCTCGATCTACGGCAGCGGCCTGCCGGCGTCGATCTGGAAGTCGGCGATGGACGCCGCGCTCGAGGGCAAGGAGATCAAGCAGTTCCCCGAGGCCGACGAGCCCATCGGCGGCGAGACCGGAATCCCGTACGAGGCGCCGGCCACCACCGAGGCGCCGACGCGGACGCGTGGACCCTCGGTGCCGACCTTCGACATCCCCGACCAGGCCGGTGACGGCAACCTCACCCTCGCTCCGGGAGTGACGATCCCGATCCCGGGCGCTCCGCGGAACGGCGGCGGTGGCGGCGGCGGAAACAGCCCGGACGGCGGCGGGCTGGCCCCCGCCGACCCAGGCGGTGGCGACGGCGGCGATTCCGGCGGCGGGGTACCCGGCGGCGGTGACGGAGGCGGAGGAGTCCCTGAACCGCCCATCGGCTGACCCGGACCCGGCTGCCGACTCCGCGGCGAGCGGCTCCGACCCCGTCTGGGACAGCCCTGCACCCATCGCGAGTGATCTGCGTGTCGACGACGCGCGCGTCCTCCCCACGCGCACGGACGGTCTGGTGCGTGAGGCGAGTTCGCTGGTCGGTGGACCGGTGGGGACGCACGCCGTCATCGGCCGGGCCCGGCATCTGACACCGCTGCGCGTGCTCTTCGCGCTGGCGTTGTGCGGACTGGCGCTCGGGTGGTTCGGCAAGGCCGCGTGCCTGCAACAGGCGCCTGCCGACGGCGGTACGGCCGCGGGCGCCGAGATGCGGCTGGACTGGGACGATCAGCGTCAGTTCACCAACCTCTGCTACTCCGACGTGATCACCTTGTTCGGTGCGGAGCGGCTCAACCGGGGCGCGTTGCCCTACCGCGACTTCTGGTTCCAGGAGGACTCCGACGGGCAGACCATCAAGCGGTACATGGAGTACCCGGTCCTCACCGGGATGTTCATGTACGGCGCGGCCCAGCTGACCCAGGGGTGGCTCTGGGCGGAGACCAACTGGGGTGTACCCGGCGCACTCGACGTCGTCCTGTTCTTCGCCATCGTCGCGTTGGGACTGACGGCGTTCTGGCTGGTGACCATCTGGGCGACGGCCCTCACCGCACGACACCGCATGTGGTCGGTGTGGCTGGTCGCGTTGTCCCCGCTCGTCTTCGTGCACGCGTTCACCAACTTCGACGCGATCGCCACCGCAGCAGTGGCGGCGGCGCTGCTGGCCTGGTCGAGGGAGCGGTTCTGGCTGGCAGGTGTGCTCATCGGGCTCGGTACCGCCGCCAAGCTGTATCCCGCCCTTCTGCTGGTGGTGCTGGGTGTGCTGTGCCTGCGGACCGGGAAGGTCCGCGAGTTCGGGGTCGCGGCTGCGACGGCGATCGGCGCGTGGCTGGCGGTGAACCTGCCGATCCTGATCCCGTACCCGTCCGGTTGGTGGGAGTTCTTCCGGTTCAACGGTGACCGGTCAGCGGACCCGGACACGATCTACCGGGTCGTTGCCGACGCCGCTGGTTTCACATGGAACATCGGCTATCTGAATGCGCTGTCGGTGGGCCTGACGGTCGTCGTGATCGCCGCGGTGGCCGCGGTCGGTGTCCTGGCGCCGTACCGGCCCCGGGTGGCCCAGCTCGCATTCCTCGCCGTGGCCGGCTTCCTGCTGGTGAACAAGGTGTGGAGTCCCCAGTACTCGTTGTGGCTGGTTCCGCTTGCGGTGCTTGCCATTCCGCACACTCGCCTGCTGCTGGCCTGGATGGCCGTCGACGCGCTCATCTGGGTGCCCCGGATGAGTCTGTTCCTCGACGCCGAGCGCCGGTGGCTCCCCGATCAGTGGTTCACCGCCGCTGTCGTGCTCCGTGGACTGATGGTGGTGGTTCTCTGCGCCGTCGTTCTCTGGCAGATCTGGCATCCGCGCGACGACCTGGTCCGCCACGGAAACGACGGCAGGTGGTACGACGACCCGGCCGGCGGCGTCCTCGACGGTGCTCCCGACCGGCTCGGACGACGGTCGAGAGCGACCCGGACGGCGGAGGACCCGCGGGAGCCGGTGCCGGCGGCCGGATAGCGGTCGCGCTTCACGGGAGCCGTACCGACGATTGGGCGAGGGTTTCGGTGGGTATTGACGGGTCATGTCGGATACCGCACCTCATATCTCGGACGACACCGCGGAAGCGGTCGGCAAGGTGGGGGAGGCGCTGGAGTACATCGAGCGCGCCCGCGGCCACCTGTACTCATTCCATCAACTCATCGGACGCGGGGACCTGCTGCTCGGCGAGGCCGTCGACGAGTTGCGCGAGGCGGGCCACGCCGGGTTCGCCGATGAACTGTCCACCGAACTGGTCGGACGCAACGTGCTCGAAGGTCGCTGGACGTTCCAGATCGTCGAAGAATTCGATGACACCTACTGGGGTCCGCTGCGGGAGTACGTCGACCGGGTGCGAGCCGATCTGACCGATGGTCAGCGGCACGTTCACGAGGCGCGCTTGAAAGAAGATCGACGCACCCACGGGCATCCGAAGCACACCGAGAAGCCCTGAGCCGGCGGTCAGGCGGTGATCCGCTGCAGCAGGCGATCTCTGGCCGACGGCCAATCGTCATCGGTCATCGCGTACAGGGCGGTCGTGCGCCAGCCGTCGCCGAATCGGCGGTGCTTGCGCAGCAGACCCTCGAAGGTCGCACCCAGCTTGGTGATCGCGGCGCGCGACTGAGCGTTGAGCTCATGGGTGTGCCAGGTGAGGCGGACGGCGCCGCAGTCCTCGAACGCGTGGCGCATCAGCAGGAACTTGGCGGTGGGGTTCACCGCGGTCCCCTGGACGCGTTCGCTGTAGAAGGTGTAGCCGATGCACGCGGATCGGTTGGCCTCGTCGATGTCGTAGAAGCTCGTCGACCCGACGACGCTGCCGTCGGTGTTGTCGACCACCGCGAAAGCCACTCGCGACCGAAGAGCGGACTCGACGTACCGGCGTGCACTGTCCTCGTCGGTCGGCACCCCGGGTGCCCATCGGAAACGGGTGGGGTCACCGATCAACCCGGCGAGCGCGCCGACATCATCGAGGCCGATCGGACGTAACGTGACCCGGTCACCCACCAGGGGGCCGGTCGCCAGCCACGAAGTCACGGGGACCCTTTCGCCACGGCTTCTCGTCGCGGGTCGAGGATCACCCCGGTGGCGGCGGGATCAGTCCCATCTCGCGCACTTCCGGCCACACGGGAGGCCAGCGGCTCACGAAGCGGGGTGCCGACGAGGGTCACGATCAGATAGACGAGCAGGACGGCGTGCACCCACACCGAACCCGCGACGCCGGTGACGATCCACCACGGCAGCGGATCGCCGGCATCCCGGATCGGGAACAACCGGAAGATCGTCAGATCGAGAGCGAGGTCGGTGAGCAGGTACGCCAGGATCACCGGCCAGCGCACCTTCATCAGGACGAAGAACGGCAGTATCCAGAGCGTGTACTGCGGGGAGTGCACCTTGTGGAACAGCATGAAACCGGCCAGCATCGCGCCGCTCACGGCGATCCACGGGAAGGTGCCGACGCGTTCGAAGCGGCGCCACCCGAGGTACATCGCGACCGCGAACGAGGTGAGGATCAGCAGCGGCGACATCACGCTGACGATGGAGTGGTACGTGTCGGTGGTCCCGGTGACATACCGCAGACCCCAGTACCAGATGGAATTGGTGTCGACGTCGGCCCGGCGACGGCCCTGGAAGGACAGCGCGGCCTTCCACCCGTCGAATCCGAGGACCATGAACGGCAATTGGATCGCGGCCACCGTCACGACGGCGGCGCCCGCAACCCAGCCGGCGCCCGTCCAGTCGAGGCCGCCTCCGGCGTCACGTCGTCCCGCAACCGCGCGTGCGCCGCCGGCGCCGCGCGTGAGAACGTATGCGGCCAGCGGTAACACGAAGATCCCCGGGTAGAGCTTGAGACAGAAGCCGACCGCGAGCAGAACAGCCGCGACCACCGCGCACGTCCGAAGCGGCAGTCGTCGCCGGCCTGTTCCGGGCTGGACGGACGCGCCCCAGGCCATCACGGCGACTGCCCCGACGGCGGTCGCGACGACCGGCAGCTCCCAGTTGTGGAAGGAGTACAGCACCAACGGGGGCGTCGCGGCCCAGAGCAGCGCCCACCATCGGACCATCAGGGCGAGCAACACGGTGATCGCGACCCCGAACGGCGCCAGCAGGAGCGCGGAGTGGGTGAAGAACTCGGTGTCGGTGTCGGCGCCGATCGCACCGAAGAACATGAGGACGCCGGAGAGCACCGGGTACTCGACGACACCGCCGAACAACGTTCCGTCGGAAGCGATTCCGCCGTGGATGTAGGGAAAGACGTGGGTGTTGATGTCGCGGCCGAGCCAGAGGTACATCAGGTCCGAGTAGCAGGGGATCACCGCATCCGGATCCCCGACCGGCCAGTTGCCGCTGCGCCCGAACGCGTCGAACGGTGGGCCCCCGCACCGGAGCTTGGCCCGGAAACTCCAGAACATCGTGACCGTGGTCGCGAGCACCGACACGACAACGATCAGGGCCGTCTCACCACGGCCGGACAGCCGTGCGGACCATCGACCCGGGGTTGTCCGCCGTTCCGACATGGCCAACAGCGTAGGTGGTCGGGCAGTGCGCCGCCGAAGCGACCCGCGGCCTCGGATTTCTCTGCGAACGGGCAGGTCATGTATCTTGGACCGGTTGCCGACGCAGGCGACCCTCCTGCCACGGACAGTCCGTGGCCGACCTAGCCCATAGGAGGTGATGTGGTCTTATGCGTCACTACGAATTGATGGTCATCCTCGATCCGAATCTGGACGAGCGCACCGTCGCACCCTCACTCGATACGTTCCTCAATGTTGTCCGCAAGGATGGCGGTTCGGTGGACGGCGTCGACATCTGGGGCAAGCGCCGTCTTGCCTACGAGATCCTCAAGCACAACGAGGGCATCTACGCCGTCATCGATCTCAACGCCGAGCCCGCCACGGTCACCGAGCTCGATCGTCAGCTGAAGCTGAACGAGTCGGTTCTGCGCACCAAGGTCCTGCGGAAGTAATCCACAGGCTTTCTTGATCGTCTGAACACGTCGGTACCGGGTTCTAGGGTTGGACCCAGAACACCCGGTGCATGTCGATCAGCGAGTGCCCACCAACGACCCAAGGGGAACACACATGGCAGGCGACACGGTCATCACCGTCATCGGCAATCTCACCGCCGACCCGGAACTGCGGTTCACGCCGTCCGGGGCAGCGGTTGCCAATTTCACGGTGGCTTCCACTCCGCGCACTTTCGATCGTCAGACCAACGAGTGGAAGGACGGCGAAGCGCTGTTCCTCCGCTGCAACATCTGGCGTGACGCCGCGGAGAATGTGACCGAAAGCCTGACCAAGGGTTCCCGGGTGATCGTGCAGGGACGGCTCAAGCAGCGGTCCTACGAAACCAAAGAGGGCGAACGACGCACGGTCGTGGAACTCGAGGTCGACGAGATCGGCCCCTCACTGCGGTACGCCACCGCCAAGGTCAACCGCGCCTCGCGCGGTGGCGGCGGTGGTGGCGGATTCGGGTCCGGCGGTGGCGGCGGTAGCCGCGGCGGCGGGAACTCGAACCAGCAGGTTGCCGACGATCCCTGGGGCAGCGCGCCTGCCAGCAACAGCGGGGGATCGTTCGGTGGCGGGGACGACGAACCACCTTTCTGATATCGCTCGGGGCATGATCGACCCGCCCCGAACAGC
This sequence comes from Gordonia sp. G4, assembly GCF_057770005.1. Lineage (NCBI taxonomy): Bacteria > Bacillati > Actinomycetota > Actinomycetes > Mycobacteriales > Gordoniaceae > Gordonia > Gordonia sp. G4. Next base: position 1,397,401 of record NZ_CM173442.1, on the reverse strand, counting down.
CCGGGAACGGCAGTGACCGTCCCCGAAGCATTGACTGGAGCAACACACACATGGCAAAGGCAAAGCCGAGCCGGAAGCCTCGCGTCGAGAAGGTCACCAAGACCAAGGCGTGCAGCTTCTGCAAGGACAAGAAGGCCGTCATCGACTACAAGGACACCGCGCTGCTGCGTCGTTTCCTGTCCGACCGGGGCAAGATCCGGTCGCGTCGCGTGACCGGCAACTGCGTGCAGCATCAGCGCGACGTCGCTGTGGCAGTGAAGAACTCGCGTGAGGTGGCCCTGCTGCCCTTCACCTCGACCAGCCGATAAGCGGAAAGGATCAGTTGACATGAAGCTCATCCTCACCGCCGCCGTGGAGAACCTCGGCGAAGCCGGCGACATCGTCGTGGTCAAGGACGGCTACGGCCGCAACTACCTGCTGCCCCGCGGCCTGGCCATCAAGGCCACCCGTGGAGCCGAGAAGCAGGTCGAGGGCATCCGCCGTTCGCAGGAAGCCCGCGAGGTCCGCGGTCTCGAGCACGCCAACGAGCTGAAGCAGGCCCTCGAGGGCCTCGCCGATGTCTCGCTGGACGTCAAGACCCACGACTCGGGCAAGCTCTTCGGTTCGGTCACCGCGGCTGACGTCGCCGGTGCCATCAAGACCGCAGGCGGCCCGACCGTCGACAAGCGCAGCGTCGAGCTGCCCAAGGGACACATCAAGGCAACCGGCAGCTACCCGGTCATCGTCAACCTGCACCCGCAGGTCTCGGCGACCGTACAGCTCGCCGTCGTCGCCGCGAGCTGACCTCAGCGTTACGACCAAAGGCCGGGTGGAGATCCTCCACCCGGCCTTTGTCGTGGCTGCCTGACCGAATGATCGAAGCCCTACTTCGGGGCCGGTGGATTCGCCGGCAGCTGGTTCCAGTACTGCAGCCGCGGCGGAAGGTATTGCGGTGCCGGGTTGGCGCTGTGGTCGACGGCGTTGTTGCCGGGGCCCAGGGTGTCCCACGACGGGAAGAAGAACTTGTGCCAGGCCGGGGTGAAGATCAGCGCGCGGTCGCCGGTACGGCAGGCCACGGCGTCGCGGCGGGGGACGGTGCACGTGACGCCTTCGATGGTGACCCGTTTGCCGACGCCGAGGACCGGTGGTCGGAACCCGCTCTTCGGACCGAATCGATAGGTCTGATCCGTGCGCGCCCACCACGGACCCTGCTGGTCGTCGGAGATGACCGCGCCCGACGCGGTGGGCGGTGCGGTCGCGGGACGGCCCGCACAACCGACGTAGCGGTAGCCGGGACCGACCTGGCACACCCACCGGCCGGTGGTGAAGAACGACCGGCCGTTGTCGACGTAGGCCAGCGAGCGGAACGTCGTGGGGTTGACGGGTTGGTAGCGCGAGAGATCGAACTCGACGGGCATCGTGGGCCCGGGCGCGGCGAGAGCCGATGGGGCCGTCGTCAGTCCGGCGGCAGCGGTCAGGGCGGCCAGCACGGTGACCACGCGGCGGATGACGACCGACCTCAACCCCAACCTCGACACGCTCGACATTGCACCACAACCGACGGCGTGCCGTCGGCGATCGAAGGTAAGTCGCGCGACTGATGACGCCCGCGACCTCGTCTGGCCAGGTGTAACGCAGACCACACCAGATGTTCACCCGAATATTCGCCACCAGGAGTTGAACAGGCGTCCGCAACACGCCCGCAAGGCGACGCGCCGAAGAAGCCCCAACGATTTCCAAATCGTTGATTGTGGAAATTAGCGAAGACGCTGACCTGCGAGAACTGTGTTGTTCACACCCGAATTCCTCAGGTTGTCCACAAAGGGTGCACAACGCGTCCCCCGGCCACTCACACACGCTCCACAAGTGATCCCCAGATTCGTCAACAGGTCGGTTTGAGTCGCGGTCGTGGAGGTCCTAGTGTCACGCCTCAGCGTCTCCGTCCGTCTCGGCGCACACGACAGTCCGACTGTCGGTGCCACCCGATAGGAAGAGACAGACCGAAACACGACGTCGACACCGGGGACTCGCGACGTGGCCTACCGGGGCCGACACCAGACTCAAGGTCGTACTCATTCGATGTCGGGTGGGATCGAACGTTGCGAGAGGTTTGACACGCGTGGCTGTTGTGGATGACCGCGGGCGCGGCCCCGCCGCCGGAGGGCGAGGACGGGGAGACGACGAGATCCCCGCCGAGGACTTCGGCAGGCAGCCCCCGCAGGACCTGGCCGCCGAGCAGTCGGTGCTCGGTGGCATGTTGCTGTCCAAGGACGCGGTTGCCGACGTCGTCGAGAAGATCCGCACCGGTGACTTCTATCGTCCTGCCCATCAGGCGGTGTTCGAGGCGATCCTCACCCTGTACTCGAAGGGCGAGCCCGCCGACGCGGTGACGGTCGCCGCGGAACTCGAGCGGGCGGGCGAACTCAAACGGATCGGCGGGGCGCCGTATCTGCACACCCTGATCTCGACGGTGCCCACCGCCGCCAACGCCGGCTACTACGCCGAGATCGTGGCGGAGAAGGCGCTGCTGCGCCGGCTCGTGGAAGCCGGCACACGCATCGTCCAGTACGGCTACGCCGGCGCCGACGGCCAGGACGTCGCCGAGGTGGTCGACCGTGCCCAGGCCGAGGTGTACGAGGTCACCGAGAAGCGCACCGCCGAGGACTACGTCGCCCTCGAAGATCTCCTGCAGCCGACGATGGATGAGATCGACTCGATCGCGTCGCGGGGCGGCATCTCGCTGGGGGTCCCCACCGGCTTCGCCGACTTCGACAAGCTCACCAACGGCCTGCACCCCGGGCAGATGATCATCGTCGCGGCCCGTCCGGGTGTCGGCAAGGCGCTGGCGCTCGACACCCCGCTGCCGACGCCCACGGGGTGGACCACGATGGGCAAGGTCGGCGTCGGCGATCACCTCCTCGATGCGCACGGCCGGCCCACTCGGGTCGTCGCCGCTACCGAGGTGATGACCGAACGGCCTTGCTACGAAATAGAATTCAACGACGGCGCGACGATCGTCGCCGACGAGCAGCATCAGTGGGCGGCCGAGATCGACGGCAAACGCCGGGTGGTCACCACGGCCGGCCTGCGGACGCATGTCGGCGGCGCGGTCGTGCGAAACACCGCGCCGCTCGAGTTGCCGCGCAAGCGATTCGCCTACGGCCCGTACACGGTGGCGGCGCTGGCCGGCATGGCCTTCGACGATCCCGAGATCAGCATGCGGATCGACGCGGAGGGCCCTGTCGACGTCATGACGCTGATGGCCGACCTCGGCGGGCGTATCCCGTACGAGTACCTACGGGGTTCGATCGCGCAGCGCCGTGCCCTCCTCGCAGGTCTGCTGGATGCCCGTGCCTCCGTCGACGACGACGGCTGGATCACCGTGCCGGCCGCCACCCGGCACATGACGGCCGTCGTCGCCGACCTCGTGGCCGGACTCGGGTTCAACTACAAGCGGTCGGCAACGGGTTGGTTGCGCGTCGACGCCGACGACGACGTGTTCACCGTGCACCACAAGGCGATCCGTCACAAGGAGCTGCGCAGGCGGGCCGGGGTTCGACGCGTCGTCGCCGTTCGTCCGGTCGACCCGGTCCCGGTGCGTTGCGTCCAGGTCGACAACGCCGAACACCTGTATCTGGCGGGCGAGGCGATGGTCCCGACCCACAATTCGACCCTGGCGATGGACTTCCTGCGATCGGCCGCGATCGGCCACGGCCTCACCGCCGCCATGTTCTCGCTGGAGATGAGCAAGACCGAGATCGTCATGCGTCTGTTGTCGGCGGAGGCGAAGATCAAGCTGGCCGACATGCGTGCCGGCACCATGAGCGACGACGACTGGACTCGTCTCGCACGCCGTATGGGTGAGATCTCGGAGGCGCCGTTCTTCATCGACGACTCACCCAATCTCACGATGATGGAGATCCGCGCCAAAGCGCGCCGTCTCAAGCAGCGCCACGATCTGAAAGTCGTTGCGGTGGACTACATGCAGCTGATGACGTCGGGTAAGAAGGTCGAGTCGCGCCAGCAGGAGGTGTCGGAGTTCTCCCGTCAGCTGAAGCTGCTGGCGAAGGAACTCGAGGTCCCCGTGATCGCGATCAGCCAGCTCAACCGTGGTCCGGAGCAACGTACCGACAAGAAGCCGCAGGTGTCGGACCTCCGTGAGTCCGGCTCGCTGGAGCAGGACGCCGACATGGTCATCCTGCTGCACCGTCCGGACTCCATCGAGCGTGACGACCCGCGCGCCGGCGAGGCAGACATCATCGTCGGCAAGCACCGTAACGGCCCGACGGCCACGATCACCGTCGCGCACCAGCTACACCTGTCCCGGTTCGTGGACATGGCGCGCGGGTAGTTCGTCGCATCCCTGAGTGTGGGGTGAGAACTCGCTGATAATCGCGCTGCCGGGTGCTTCTCGATGGGAGAAGTCGTCCGCCGGCCCGGTAGCGTGCGTCCGGGACGTGTCCGCGAGAGTCGTGGTGGAGTTCGGATCGGCTGGCGTTGTGAGTGTGAAAACTGTTGTGAGCAAGCGTGTCCCGGCGTCGATGGTGCCGGCGGGTGCGCTTGCGGTGCTGCTGGCTGCACTGTTGGTCGGCGGGGTCGTCTACCTGGTGCTGCCCACGGACTCGGCGGACGCCGAGGACACCAGACCACCGGCTGAGCAGATCGACGCGGCAGGCGACTCCGTGTCGTCGGCCAAGATGATGTTCCAGCTGATGTCCGCGGGCCTGAACAGCGCGACCGGCGGCATCGCCACCGCGACGGCGAGCGCGCGCGACATGTTCGACGCCGTCGACACCGCCGCTTCGGCGTCCGATCAGCTCGTCCGCGGTCTGGGCGACGCGCCCGACGTGTCGTCGGCGACACGACAGGTCAACGACGGTGCGCTCGCGGTGTCGGCCGTGCTCGGGCAGGCGTCCGCCCTGTCGAACTCCGTCACGCAACTCGATTCACTCGTGACACCGTTGATCGGTTACCTCGAGACCGCGCGGACCCCCGGGTCGGCGGACGCCCTCGACCGGCTGCGCGCTCTCCAGGGTTCGAGTCGCGAGATCAGCGAGCAGCTCGGCTCCCTCGACTCGCTGCAAGGCGAGTTGGCGACCATGCGGAAGTCTCTCGAATCCGCCGCCGCCGGCATCGACTCCGCGATCTCCCAAGCACAGACCGCGGCCGGCCAGCTCTCCACGGGTCTGAACCGCCTCGCATCCGCGCGGGAGGACACGCTGAGTGCCACCGACAAGGTGAACGCCGGGGTGAAACAACTTCAGGGTGTCCTCAACTCGATCAACGACGACCTCGACAACGCGTCGACGAACCTGACGCCCGTGGCGACCGACGACGCCGCGCCCCAGGCGTCGAACGAGTCCGTCGGGAGTGTCGCCGAACGCGTCGGTTGGGCGGTCGTCGCCGGTTCGGCGGTGGGTGCGATCCTGCTGGCACTACTGCTGATCCGAGTGGCGCGGTCACGGCCCGACGACGCTCCTGATCGGGCAACCGACGACGCCGACCTGGTCGGAGCATCGGCGGGCGCCGACCGCTGACGAAGCATCCGCAGAGTGCGGCCTGAGTGCCGGTTTCCGGTACCCATCCCGCACTCTGCTGGGAGGCCGGCGCTGACCTCAGCTCAGCAGCACCCATCCGAATCGCAGGCACAGGGCCGTCAACCCGAGGACCGCGGTGGCGACCAGCCAGCGCCGGGCCAGTCGTTCGGCGCGGAGATGGTCGTCGCCGGGCCGTAGATAGACGTACGCAGCGGTCAGCGCACACACCGATGCGGCGGTCCCGACCATCAGGACGAGGACGAGCATGACCATGATGACCATGGTGCCGTCATTCGGAGCCCATCTCGATGATCGCCCGGCCGATGATCTCGCCGCGGGCGAGGGCCTGATAGGCGTCGTCGACGTCCTCGAGACGATAGCGGCGGGTGATCACCCGTTCCGGCTCCACGATCCCCCCGGCGACCATGCGCAGCAGCGCCGGCATGTCGCGTCGGGCTTTCGCGCCGTAGGAGCCGCGGATCTGGAGGCTGCGGCGTACGAGGCGGGCCAGGTCGAGTTCGCCGGGCGTGCCGGCCGGTGCAATGCCGACGACCACGGCGCGGCCGCCGTCGTCGAGGATGTCGAGCGCGGTGGCGAAGGTGCTCGGATGTCCCAGGGCCTCGAAGGCGACGTCGACGCCGTGGCCGCCGGTCAGTGCCCGGACCTCGGCGACGACGTCGGTGTCGCGGGAGTTGACGGTATGCGTCGCACCGAGTTCCGCCACCGCCCGGAGCTTGTCGTCGTTCACGTCGATGGCGATGATCTGGGCGACTCCCGCTGCCGCGGCGAACTGGACGATCGACGACCCGACGCCGCCCGCCGCGACGACGGCGATGCGATCGGCGAGCCGCAGTTCGGCGTTGTTCACCGCACCGAGCGCGGTGAACGAACTGCAACCGAGGATGGAGACCTCGCCCAGCCCCACTCCGTCGGGGACGACGAACGCGTCCGAGGCAGGGACGACACAGTATTCGGCGAGTCCGCCCATCGAGTACATGGCGAGCGGGCTGCCGTCCGCGCGGGCCAGACGGGTCTCGCCGTCGTAGAGCGTGCCCTTGAGTCGGTTGTGCGCGAAGAACTTCTCGCACAGATCGTCCAACCCGCGTGCTCAGTGGCGGCATTCGCCGCACGGCATGATGAAACTGCACACGACCCGATCGCCCACGGCGAGGGTGTCGACACCCTCGCCGAGCTGCTCGATCACACCGGAGACCTCGTGGCCGAGGACCGCGGGCGCAGGGAAGGCGACCTCGGACTTCAGCACGTGTAGGTCGGTCTGACAGACCCCGCATGCCGTGACCTTGAGCAGGATCTCGCCGCGACGGGGTGTCGGGCGGGGGATCTCCTCGACCGCGAGTCTCGGTGTACTTCCCTCCCAGACAGCAGCTTTCATGACGAGTCCTCCTTCTGTGGGCGGGACGAGTCGGGCCCCGCAGCGGCCCGACTCGCTTGCGAGGGGGTTCCCCTCCGGCGGGCCGGTGTCGACAGCACCAGGGGCGTTCGACGGGTCGTCGTCAATCGATTATAGGGTCGGAGCTGTCAGCTCCCGGCCGGGTCGGCGACCTTCGGCTCCGCGGCGATCCGGGAACCGGGGATGCTCGGAGAGTGACCGTTCATCTCTCGCAACCGCCCGTTCGGCGACGATGACAGGTCCCGATCTCAGTTCGACGGCAGGTTCGGGCGGGTAAGGTGTCGGCACCGACCGATCAGCCGACCCCGGGAGCCGCATGACCGTCGCCGACAAGCCCGCCACCCGGCGGCCGCGCGGGCAGAAGATGTCCGCGCGGGTGGCCAACATGGTGGCCGAGGAGATCCTCGGCGGCGGCATCGTCGAGGGCCAGCGCCTCCCGACCGAGAAAGAGATGGTCAGCGAGTACGGCGTGGCCCGCACGACCGTGCGCGAGGCGCTGCGTCTCCTCGAGAGCCGCGACCTCGTGACGATCAAGGCCGGAATCGGCGGCGGACCGATAGCCAAACGGCCCGAACTCGATTCGCTCGGCAACATCATGAAGCTCTTCCTCCAGATCAACGGCGCGAACATCAGTGACGTCATCGATGTCCGTCTGATGCTCGAGCCGATGGTGGCCCGGGCCGCCGCGCAGAACGTCACCGACGAGCAGGTCGAGTCGATGCAGTCGGCTCTGGACCGGATGCGGGATCATCTGGAGGACCACGCCAGCTTCCAGGAGAGCAACGCCGCATTCCAGCGCGGGGTGTACGAGGCGGCGGGTAATCCCGCGTTGCGCGTGGTGATGGAGACGTTGTGGCTGCTCGTCCGCGACGCCGAACCCGTGGAGCATCCCCTCGCGACGCGGCGCGCGGCCTACGAACTCCAGCAGGACGTCCTCGACGCGATGCGCGCTCGCGATGTCGAGGCGACCGCGGCAGCGATGGACTTCTTCAACCAGGAATCCGCGCGGTACTACCGCCGCCGGCTCCGCGACATCATCTCCCGGCCCGTGCAGTGGCGGATCTGAGCGTCGGCTACACCACCCGCCGCAGAACCCCCGGCACCACCTCGTCGTCGGCCGCCAGCGCGAGCACCTCACCGAAACCGGCGACGAGGCAGTCCGCGAACAGCTCGAGGTCGGTGACCGCGGCACCATCGGAATTGATTCCGAGACAGGCTGTTCCGTTGTGGGTGATCATCGTCGCCATCATCGCGCAACCGGGGAGCGGGCCGAAGGGAAACATCCGCTCGACCTTGGCGCCGGCCACGTAGGTGTCCCACGGGATGCCCGGCACGTTGCTCGCCTGGAGATCGTTCTGGCTGGTCGTCCCGCTGAACTGCATGAGGACCGAACCGGGGAGCCAGGCCATCACCGAACCGAGGGTGTTGAAGATGTCGACCGCCGGTTCGTGCCTGGCGACGCGCACCTGTTCGCGGATGGTGAGCACGCGCTCGAACGGGTCGGTGATCCCGACCGGTCCGGCCAGTCGACCCACCGCGATGCGGTTTCCGCCGGCCGGATCCTCCGGACGGCGCACCGAGATCGGGATCGCGACCGGCATCGTCTCGATCGGGGTGCCCATCTTCTCGTGATAGAGGCGGAAACCGCCGACGAGCCCGGCCAGGTAGATGTCGTTGATCGACGCATGGGTCGCCGTCGCGGCCGCCTTGAGGTCGGTGAACGGGACCTCGAAGGCGCTGAAACGCCACGACAGGCTCCGGTGCGCGAGCAGCGGGGAACCGGGTGGACTGACCAGACCCGCGACCCGCGGAACCGAGCGCCCGTATCGCAGAACAGAACTCAGTGCTCGCCGAGGGTGGGCCAGGGCGCGTACGCCGCGGAAGGTGGTGTCCACGCGGTGCGGGATTCGCCGGATCTCCTCGCCCACCTGACGGCGTAGCAGGTCGAGGGAGGTGATGTTCACCGGGTCGGGACTCGGTGGTTGCGGTTTGCCCGGGTTGTGCTCGCGCGTGGGCGAATGCAGCTGTGCGAGTCCGATGATGGCGCCCATGCCGTCGGTCAGGGCGTGGTGGGCCTTGAGGAAGTACGCCGCCTTGCCGTCGGGGAGGCCTTCGATCAGCGTGCCCTCCCACGGCGGCCGGGCGGCGTCGAGGGCGGTCATCGCGAGCTGCTCACACGTGACGAGCAGCTCGCGCATGCTGCCGTTGCCGCCCAACCGGATTCGGCGCAGGTGGTAGTGCAGGTCGAAGTCCGGGTCGACCGCCCAGCTCGGCGTTCCGGTGCCGAACGGCGAGTCGACGACGCGCTGCCGGAATCGCGGTGCCATCCGGCTACCCCATTCGTGGGCGGCCATGAGCCGGTCCCAGTCCGGGGCGCAGTCGTACACCTCGAGCATGCAGATCGTCCCGCGCATCCGCCGGTCGGTGTCGCCGCGCCACATGATGGTGTCCACCGAGCTCATGTGCGGCTCGTTGGCCCAGTCCAGCGGCCGGTCCACCCCATCGGTCAGGTCGGTCTCGTCGCTCACAGTTGCCTCTCCTCGGGGACCTCGACCGGTGGTCGGACGTCGTCGTCGGCGAAGAAGTCCAGCGGCCAGTCGGCCAGGGCGCTGACGTACAACTGCCGAACCTCTTCGGCGCGGGCACCGATCTCCTCTGGTGACCAGGTGCTCGTGTCCACCGGCGGCAGGACCATCACCTCGACGGTTCCCGGACGGATGAGTTGCGCTCCGCCACATCAACTCGCCGGTGTTGCGCAGGACCACCGGTACGACGGGAACACCGGCCTGCATGGCGATGTGGAAGGGCCCCTTCTTGAACCGGCCCACCCGTGGGGTGGGCGATCGGGTGCCCTCGGGTGCGACCACCAGCGACATCCCCTCGTCCCGTAGCGCTTTCACCGCGGGCGCCAGTTGTTCGATCGCGCGGCCCGGGTCGGCGCGGTCGATGAACACGAGCCCGGCCTGCTGCAGGATCGGACCGACCACCGGGACCCGCTGCACCTCCTTCTTGGCGACCCCGGTGGCCTCGGACCGGACCAGGTTGATCATCACCGGCAGGTCGAGCTTCGACTGGTGGTTGAACAGGAACACGCACGGGCGTGCCGACGTGAGGTACTCGCCGCCCTCGAGGACCTGCACGTGGATTCCGGCCAGTGACAGCCCGACGTCGGTGCCGGTCGGCAGGGCCTCGACGAGTGCGTGGGGATCGCGTCGGACGAGCCCGGTGGTGACACCCACCGCGGCGGATGCGAGAAAGGAACTGTAGAAGGCGCCGGTTCTGGCCAGCATCCCGAGCCGGTTGTACGTGGGATTCTTCAGGTCGATGATCGGCCAGCCGCGGGATTCGGCCTCCGCCCGGAGGATTCGACGAGGAGACACCGCTGCCGGGTTGCCCACGGACTCGAGGTAGGGGATGTCCTCGTTGCCGTCGCTGTAGGCGAACGAGGCGGTCAGATCGATACCGTGCTCGCGCGCGAGAGTCCGTACCGCGGCGGCCTTTCCGGGTCCCCAGAGCGGTCGGCCCCGGATGTTGCCGGTGACCACCCCGTCGACGACCTCGACGTCGGTGGCGAGCGCGAAGTCGGCCTCGATCTCCCGCGCGATGGGTTCGATCTGGAATCGGGTCGCCGACGACGCGATCACGATGGTGTGTCCCATCTCCCGGTGCGCGCGCAGGATCTGCCACATCTGTGGCCGCAACTTGGCTGCCGTCTCGTATTTGAAGAGGTGTTCGCCGAACTCGATCAGCTCGGCGTACGTCTTGCCGGCGAAGGTCGGGCGCGTGGCGTCGAGTACCTCCGCGTAGTCCTGTTCGGAGACGACGCCGCGCAAGCCGATCAGCAGGAAGTCGGCGAGCTCACCGAACCCGAATTCCATGCTGCGCAACCGTGCCCGCATGATGGCCGCCGCGGAGAACCCTTCGATCAAGGTGCCGTCGTAGTCGAAGAGCGCGGCGACCTTCTTGCCGGTGGGCGCAGATCGGATGGCCCGCATGCGGTCGGTGAAGGCGCTCACGTCGTGACCTCCGACCAGACGGCGGGTTGGATGTCCTCGATCGACGCGATCCGCGCCAGCCGCCCGCGCATCGACTCGACCTCGTCGAGCCAGGCCTGCCGCGCGGCAGCGAGGTCCGCAACGTTCTCGCCGTGGATCAGGTTGCGGTTGTCGGCGAGCTGATAGCAGCCGTCGTAGAGGTCCTTCGACACCGAATCCTTGCTGCGCACAACACCCTGTAGCGACAACTGACGACCGAGTCCCAGACAGTCGGTGATCAGGTCGTCTTTGTCGTGTGACGTCGTGCCGAGTTCCACGAGCTTGGCCGCGAAGACCAGCTGGGCGTCGAAGAACGGCTGCAGGGTGCGTCGGGCCAGGAGGCCGCCCGTGTGCCCGTGCAGTACCTCATAGGTCCATTCCCGGGTCGGGGTGACCGCACGCCAACCGGGGGCGAGCAGGTCGAGTTCGAGGCCGAGGCGGTGTAGGAACTCGGTCTTGGGCGGGAAGAAGAACTCGAACTTCAGCAGGTCCCGGATCCGAAGGGCCTCGCGTTGCGACGCGGCGAGCAACCCCTCGTCGGCGATCGGACCGTCGGCCGTCTCGTCGTATCCGATCGGGGTCTCCTCGGGCGGGATGTCGTCGGCCCGGACCTCGCCGTCGGCCACGGCGAGCATGGCGACCTCGACGATCGCCCGGTCGACGAAATGGTGCAGCGCGCCGTTGCGGTAGTAGGCGGCGACCGCATGGTTGTCCGGCACGATGGACCACACCGGCTCGGACCCGCCGTCGAAACAGCTCACGACGCCGTTGCCGGCGAGGACACGCAGGGTCTGGGTGAGGCCGAGCCCGCGGCACAGGGCTGGGTCCGGTCCGGGCAGCTCGCGCCGGCGGATGTAGTCGAGCAGGGGAGCCAGGATCGCCTCGATCTCGGCGAGGGTGTACGCCCGGTCGTGCGCGCCGAGGAGGGCGAAACCGGCCAGCGACGTGGCCGATATCGGTGTGGCGGAATTGATCTCGTCCATCACCCGGAACGCGACCTTCTCGAGGCGCGCGCGTCCTTCGCCGGCCTCGTCGAGAGCGGTTCGCAACGAGATGGGCGTGCCGAATCGCACCCGCGCCTCACCGAGGTAGTCGCGTTGCGCCTTCGCGTACCGCAACAGCCACCCGACCCCCTCTGGCTTCTTCGTGCCACCGGCATCCTCGGCCGCCATCGCGCCGATCTCCTGGAGCTGGTCGTACACGATCGACGTCGGCACGATCGTGACGTCGGCCTCGTCGAGCTGGCCCACGGCGTCGACGACATAGGTGAGCAAGCCGAGTTTGGGCTTCCGCAGCTTGCCGGTCCGGCTGCGACCCCCCTCGATGTACCACTCCAGATTGAAGCGCTTCTCGACGATGTAGGCGAGGTAGGAACGCATGGCGAACTTGTAGACCGGGTCCGCGCCGAACTTCCGTCGGATGAAGATCATCCCGGCCCGGCGGGCGACCGGACCCACCGGCCAGAACGACAGATTGTTGCCGCCCAGCACCAGATTGGGTGGGAAATCGTTGGTGCGCAACACTTTGGCGAGGACGAGCGGATCGACGTAGGACCGGTGGGACGGCAGGAAGATCAGACCGGTGGACTTGTTGAGCGTGCGCAGGGTGTTGAGGTTCTCGACGTCGACCGTGACGTTCCAGGCCCGCTCGTGCAACCGGTTGAAGGTCGCCGAGAACACGTCGTCCATGAGGCGGCTCTGAGTGGCGACGAAGGTCGAGAGTTTGTCGGTGGCCTCGGCGACCACCGCATCGGTGGGCCGGCCCAGTTCGGCTGCGAGTTTGGCCGCAGCCGTCCGGAATCGAGATGAACTGCTGATCTGCTCGGCGACCAGCCGGGGGACCTTGTAGCGGTCGCCGACGATCTGACGTTCGGCTCGCTCGGCCGACATCGACGCCTGGAACAGGACGAACTGGGCGAACGGTTCACCCTGTGCCTGGTGGTGGGTGTAGCGGGCGCGCAGTTCCGCGATCGTGGCGGGCGCACCGGCGACGACGCGAAGACTGTCCGGCCGTCGTCTGCGGATCAGCGGCTGAACCGCGCCGAGCGGACGCCGCGGATTGGACAGCACCAGCACGTCGCCCAGGGTGACCCGTCGCTCGCCCTGCCGGACGGCCGGCAGCCACACCGCCCGGACCGGGACGAGGAGCGTTTCCGGCGCCATCGCGTCGAAGTCGAGCTCCACCGATCGGGAGATCGTCGCGTCCGGGTAGTTCGCCGATGTCCACTCACGCACTGCCCGCATCTCGCACGACGTGCGGGCCTTGGTCAGCACCACCACCGGATCGGTCACCTGCATCACCCTCACGTCTCCTCGGGCCGCACCACGCCTCATTGTGACGTGGACTACATCGGGGAGGGCGGGTTTTCGTCAGGACGGCCGACGCGCCGCGAGTACCTTGCTGCGCACCTCACCCGGCCAGATGTTGCGGGTGGGGGCGACCGTGTCGGCGGCCCGCAGTATCGATGCGGTGAGCGCCAGGCTGCGCTGGTCGGACCGCGACGGCGTCACGCCGAGATGCTCGGCGGCCGCGGGGTGCTGGATGGCGCGCACGGCGGGGGAGGGGAGTGCGCGGAAGTACCAGTAGTCGGGCCGCAGCAGTTGCGCTCGGTACCACCCGAGCCCCGGGTCGGGATCGAGTTCGGTCACCAGCGCGTCGGCGAAATACTCGTCGAAGTCGGTCAGCGTCGCCGGAAGCTCGCGGGCGGAGATGCCGTATCGGCCGTACCACTCGCGGGTCTCGGCATACAACCGCTCGCGTTCTTCGGGATCGAGCCCCCCGAAGAACACGTCGACACAGGTGAAGAGCGCGTCGACGTAGGTCGCGTGCTCGAAGAGGAAGGTCGCGGGATTGAGTGCGTGATAGCGCCGCCCGTCGGGTCGTCGACCGTGAAAGTGGTCGTGGCTGTAGCGGATTCGGCGCAGAGCGTCGAAGTCGTCCTCATAGGCCGACCGGATGATGCAGGGAGTCGTCCGTCGTTTGTGGACGAAGACACGACTCTCGACCATCGAGAACCGGTGCGTGGCCGAGGCAATCGACGGGTGCAGCATCTGCAGCGAGACGGCTCGGCAGATCGACATGACGAACCGGCGGTCGCCGACATAGCGCCAGAGAAGTGAGTTCTCGTCGAGCGGCACACTCGTCTCCCGTCCGCGTCAGACCAGCATCTGACCACGAACGTTATCAGATATGGCTGTGACGCCCCGGAAACGACGAAACGCCCCGTCCGACCGAGAGGCCGAAGGGGCGTTTCGCGAAAGTCAGGAGCTCAGAGCGCGCTGACGTTGGTAGCCTGGGGGCCCTTGGCACCCTGCTCCACGTCGAATTCGACGCGCTGGTTCTCCTCGAGGTTGCGGAAGCCGCTACCGGTGATGGAGGAGTAGTGGACGAAGACGTCTGCGCCCTGATCGTCGGGAGCGATGAAGCCGAAGCCCTTTTCGCCGTTGAACCACTTGACGGTTCCCTGTGCCATACTGCTGTACTTCTTTCTTCAGTGAGCGCAACCACCAAGACCGATGGCTGCGCTAACAACTCTTTCACAGATGTCGGCGGTTGCAAACCCGAGGGCGGGATCACAGCAGAAAAACTTGATGAATCTTCCCCCGTATCGAACCCTCAGAGGGCCCGGCCCGGCGTGAGTACTCTGGACAGAGCACCAGGCGATCGACACGCGATCGAGGCAAGTCATGGCCGAGAACGATCCGCTGACAACACAACGCGATGCCGTCCGCGACGTCGCCGGTGAACTGGTGGCGTCAGGTTTCACCGACCCGGTCGAGATCGGCCGAGGTGGTTACGGAGCGGTGTACCGCTGTCGGCAGCCGGCCCTGGACCGCGACGTCGCGGTGAAGGTCCTGACCGATCACCTCGACGCCGAGAACCTCGAAAGGTTCGTTCGTGAACAGCGGGCCATGGGACGGTTGTCGGGCCACCCCAACATCGTGAACATCCTCGAAGTCGGTTCCACCCCCGAGGGATTTCCGTTCATCGTGATGCAATATCACCCGCACGCCTCGCTGGATGCGCGCATCCGCAAGGGCGGACCTCTCGCCTGGCAGGAGGTCCTGCGGTACGGCGTCAAACTGGCGGGCGCACTGGAGACCGCGCACCGCGCCGACACCCTGCATCGGGACATCAAGCCCGGCAACATCCTGCTGACCGAATACGGGGAACCACAGCTCACCGACTTCGGGATCGCGCGGATCTCCGGCGGCTTCGAGACCGACGCCGATCTGGTGACCGGTTCGCCGGCATTCACCGCGCCGGAACTGTTGGCCGGTGATCCGCCCTCGGTGGCCGCCGACCTCTACGGCCTCGGCGCGACGCTGTTCTGCGCGCTGACCGGGCACGCCGCCTTCGAGCGTCGCAGCGGCGAGCAGGTGGTCGCCCACTTCCTCCGGGTGGCGAGTGAAGGAGTGCCCGACCTCTCGGCGGCCGGGTTCCCGGTCGAGGTGTCGCGCTGCATCGAGCACGCGATGGCCCGAGAGCCCCGGAACCGTCCTGATTCAGCGGCGGCGCTGGGGGAGGAGCTCCGCGAGGCGCAGCGGCGTCTCGGCGAACCGCCTGACGAGATGGCTCTGCCGGCCGGTCCGGCGGTCTACCCGTCCGCGCCCCAGTCGGCGCGTCGCCGGATCACGACCGGCCCGCCGACGCCGTCGACCAAGTTCCGGCCGCCACTGCGACCGCGCGCCCAGGTCTCGCGTGCCCGGCTCATGGACGCGCTCCGAGACGGGGAACGCCGGCGTCTGATGCTCATCCACGCCCCGACCGGTTACGGCAAGACGACGCTCGCGGCGCAGTGGGCGGAACGTCTCGTGGACGCTGATGTGGCGGTGGCCTGGCTGACGGTCGACGACGGCGACAACGACGTGGTGCGGTTCCTCGCGAACCTCGTCGAATCGCTCGGCCGCGCCGAACCCGAGCTCGTCGGTGACCTGGCCGCCGTCGTCGAGGAGCACGGCGAACGCGCCCAGGAGTACGTGCTCACCTCCCTCATCAACGACATCCATTCCCGCCGCCGAAATCTCGCACTCATCGTCGATGACTGGCACCGGGTGAGCGATCCCGCGGTCCTCGGGGTGATGGACTATCTGCTGGAACACGGATGTCACCACTGGCAGATGATCGTGACGAGCCGCACGCGGGCCGGCCTCCCGATCGGTCGTCTCCGAGTTCACGACGAGATCGTCGAGATCGACATGACCCGTTTGTGTTTCGACGCGGCCGAGGCCGGCCGGTTCTTGCGTGACGTCGCGGGGCTGGAGCTGGGCAACGACGATGTGGACCAGCTGTGGAGCTCCACCGACGGGTGGGTCGCCGCGCTGCAGCTGGCGTGCGTGTCCCTGCGTACCTCGGACGCGCCTACGGAACTCATCGGTCACATCTCCGGACGCCACCATGCCATCGGGGATTTCCTCGCCGAGAACGTCCTCGGCGCCCTGGAACCCGAGGTGTTGCAGTTCCTTCTCAAGGCGTCTCTTCCGGAACGCATCTGTGCCGGGTTGGCCACCGCCCTGACCGGTGAGCCGCGCGGGCAGGCGATGTTGGAGCAGATCGAGATGCAGGACCTGTTCCTGGCCCGAACGGACCAGGCGGCCGAGTGGTTCCGATTCCACTCGATGTTCGCCGAGTTCCTCCGTCGACGCCTCGAACGTGATGAGCCGCAGGTGATCACGTCCTTGCACCGCACGGCGTCGGAGTGGTTCGCGGCGCACCGCATGCTGGCGGAGGCGGTCGATCACGCGCTGGCCGCCGGGGACGTCGACCGTGCGGTGGAACTGGTCGAGACCGATGGTCAGTCGCTGATCGAGCATTCCCGGATGACCGCCCTGCTCGCGCTGATCGAGAAGCTCCCGCCGGTGACGGTCGAGGCCGATCCGATCCTCCAGCTGCAAGTGGCATGGGCGAATCTCTTGCTCCATCGCACGGCGGATGCCGACACGGCACTCGATCGTGTGGATTGCGCGCTCGAGCGATTGCCGCAGGCCGAGGCCGGCGCCGGGATACGTCTGGAGGCAGAGATCGCCCGCGCCTGCGTGGGCGCGATCTCCGACCGCGTCGACGGGCTCGACGAGCTGAGCACGAGGCTCGTCACGCAGACCGACGAGCTGTCGCCGTTCCTGGTGTCCACCGTGCACAACGTCGGAACGCTGAGTGCCATGTTCCGATTCGACTTCGAGGGCGCTCACCGCTGGCAGCAGAGCGCGATCCCGGCGCACCAGCGCAACAAGGGGCCGTTTGCGGTGATGTACGGCTACAGCCTCGACGGGCTGGCCTACCTCGAGCAGCTCGACCTCGACCATGCCGAGGCGTGTTTCCGTGTGGGGCTGCGGTTGTCGCGCGAACGTGGCTCGCCGGTGCTGTCCCAGGGTGCCCGACTCGCCTGTGCTCTCCTCGCCGAGATCCTGTATGAGCGTGGCAAATTGGCCGAGGCCGAGCGGCTCCTCGGTCAGAGCACCCTGATCGGGGCCGCGGAGGGGGTCGTCGACATGATCGAGGCCCGCCACCTCATCGGGGCGAGAGTGGCGTTGTGCCACAACGATCGTGAGACCGCGGCGAAGTATCTCGACGAAGCCGTGGATGTCGCCGGCCGGCTCGGCACCCCACGACTCCGTGCCCTCGCCGAGAACGAGCAGGTGACGCGGCAACTCCCGACTCGGCGGCCGATCGTGCCCCGCGTCGATACCGACCGGGATACGCCGAGCGAGGGCATCGCCGCGGTCGTCGCGCAGCTCGACGCCGAGACCGCGATCCGGTTGCTGATGGATTCCGACGATGGTCCCGACGCGTCCGACGCCGCGTGTCGGCGAGCGCAGTGGTGGGTCGACAGGTTGACCGGGACCGGGCGACGACGGGCGCTGTTGCGGGCGCAACGACTCCTCGCCGTGTGCCTCGCGGCGGCGGGACGGTTCGAGGAGGCCCAGGAACTCACCGTGTCGGTCCTGGAGCAGTGCGGGGCGGCCGGGCTGGTGCGATTCCCGCTGGATGGTGGTGACCGATTCCGGCGGCTAGTCGAGGCGGTCGCGACAGGTATCCGCGCAGGTGAGCGGTCGAATCCGGCGTCACTGCCGCCGGAGTTCCTCGATCAGGTCATCGGCGGCGGGCCGGTTGAACGGTGAGGTGTCGGGAATACCCCGACCGACGGATCGACTTGAACCTGAACGCGGCCACAGCCGGGCGCCTCGACTTCGGGTGTCCCGATCGGCTCGTCCCGAGGACGGCGCCGCGGCCGGTGTCGCCAGACCCCAACAGAGAGGACAAGTTCGCATGACAGTCCCCACCATCACTCTCAACAACGGAATCACGATCCCGCAGTTGGGTTTCGGAGTTTTCCAGATCCCGCCGGACGACACGCGGGAGGCAACTCTCACCGCGCTCGAGGTCGGGTACCGGCACATCGACACCGCTGAGATGTACGGCAACGAGAAGGGTGTCGGCGAAGCGGTCCGGGACTCGGGGATTCCTCGCGACGACATCTTCATCACCAGCAAGCTGAACAACGGCTTCCACGACCACGACGATGCGCTGAAGGCACTCGACGGCACCCTGGCCGACCTGGGCATCGAGCAGATCGACCTCTTCCTGATCCACTGGCCACTGCCCGAGGTGGGCGACTACGTCCAGACCTGGAAGGCCCTGGAGAAGGCCTACGCCGACGGCAAGGCGCGCGCCATCGGCGTGTCGAACTTCCACCAGGCTCACCTGCAGCGTCTGTTCGACGAGGCCGACATCGTGCCCGCGGTGAACCAGATCGAGGTGCATCCGTACCTGTCGCAGAACCCGTTGCGCGCGTTCAATTCCGAGCACGGGATCGCCACCGAGGCGTGGTCGCCGATCGCGCAGGGCAAGGTGACCGACGACCCGGTCATCACCGAGATCGCCCAGGCCAAGGGCCGTTCCCCGGCGCAGGTCACCCTGCGGTGGCACATCCAGCGCGGTGACATCGTCTTCCCGAAGTCGGTCACCCGCGCACGGGTCGAGGAGAACTTCGCCCTGTTCGACTTCGAACTCTCCGACGCCGAGGTCGCCCAGATCGACCGTCTGAACAGCGACGACCGCATCGGCCCCGACCCGGACACGTTCAACTACGTACCGGAGTGACCTGACCCCCCGTCGACTGTGCACCGCTTTTCGTCGACTGTGCACTGTTTTTCATTGACTGTGCGCGAATCCGTGCGGCAACTCCCGCTCCCTGAAGTGTGAGCGGCGCCCCCTGCTCCCTGAGGTGCGAGCGGCGCCCCCCTGCTCCCTGAGGTGCGAGCGAAGCGAGCCTCGAAGGGTTCGGTGGCGTGACGTCGCCGCCCTTCGAGGCTCGTCGCTTTCGCTCCTTGCACCTCAGGGGGCGGGGAGGGTCGTCGCTTTCGCTCCTTGCACCTCAGGGGGCGGGGAGGCTCGTCGCCTTCGCTCCTCGCACCTCAGGGGGCGGGGAGGGTCGTCGCTTTCGCGCGCCTGGACCGCGGGACACGGAGGATCAGGGAAGTGCTTCGGGCCGAGCGGGTTTCGTCAGCGAGGCACGCAGCTGACTGAACCGGAACAGCGCAGGCTCACCGACGACATCGGCGTACCGATCGATGACGGCACCGACGAAGTCGTCGACCGCGCTGTCCGGCAGTCGGCTCGTCCAGTCCGATGCTCCGACCGCGAACCAGGCACGGAAATCGGCAACCGAGTCGAACTGCCAGCGCAGGTCTTTCACCGACAGATCGTCGACGACGAATCCGGCGTCGGTTGCCAGTTCCCCGAATCGGATCGATTCCACGTGAACGTACGGCGCGGTGAAACCGTCGAAGTAGCGCCGCCATTCCGGCTGCGCAGCGACCTCCATGGCCACCTCCTCGATGCTCGGTCGCTCTGTCGCACAAACCAACTGGAGTACCGCCCGGCCGCCGTCGACGAGACTCCGGACGATCCCGCGTAGCGCCGTGCCCTGCTCGTGCACCCAATGCAGTGCGTTGAACGACACCGCGATGTCGAAGTCGTCGTCGAAGGGCAGTGCCAGCACGTCGTCGACGTGGAACTGGACGCGCAGCAGATCCGGCGGGACCCGAAGCAGCGCGCGTTCGATCATCCGGCGCGAGGCGTCGACGCCCACAACCGAGCCCGACGGGAGCCGGTCGGCCAGCAGCATCGTGATGAACCCGTCGCCGCAACCGATGTCCAGCAGGCGTTCGGTTCCGGCGAGTTCCAGATCCCCGATCGATTCCTCGGCGACCATGCGCTGCAATGCGCTCACGTCCGCGTACCGCTCGCCGTCCCAATCGACCATCGCGCGCTCCTCGGTTGTCCTGACCTCCGGTCATTGTCCCCGGCGCCGGCAGTCGTCGCGTGGCTTCGGCGTTTCAGCCAGGCGAGTCCAGCCGTCCTGGCGCGCCCGGCGGCAGGCTCCGACCCTCCTCCACAGACCCAGCCTCAGGCCAGCAAGCGCCACAGGCCGATCAGCCCGACGAGGACGATCACCGCGCGAAGCGCGGGCGGCGAGAGGCGGCGTCCGTAGCGGGCACCGATGAAGCCGCCGACAAGCGATCCGACCGCGATGGCCGCGGCGGCCGACCAGTCGATCCGGTCGAACGCGACGAGCGTGTACGTGACGGCGGCGACGACGTTCACGACCAGGGCGAGGAGGTTCTTCGCCGCATTCATGCGTTGCAGATGATCGGGCACCACCACGCCGAGGATGCCCATCAGCAGGATGCCCTGAGCAGCCGTGAAGTAGCCACCGTAGACGCCCACGGCGAAGGTCCCGACGATCATCGCGGTCATCCGTACGGGACCGAGGTGTTGTGGGGTGAGGTCACCGCCGGTGGACGAGCGGCGGCCCACCCATTTCTGGATGTAGGGCTGGGCGACGACCAGGATCAGTGCGGCGACGAGCAGAACCGGGACGACCGTCTCGAACACGGTCTCCGGGAGGTGGAGCAGAAGCCAGCAGCCGACGATCGCGCCGACGAACGACGCAGGTATCTGCCAGCGGAGGCGCGGCCACTGGCCCTCGAGTTCGCGCCGATATCCCCATGTGCCGGACACCCCGCCGGCCACCAGGCCGATCGCGTTGGACATCGTCGCGGTCACGGGCGGAACGCCGAACGCGACCAGCGTCGGGAACGTGATGAGGGTCCCGCTGCCGACCAGGGCGTTGATGGCGCCCGCCCCGACGCCGGCGACGAGTACGGCGACTAGTTCCCACATGGTCACAGAGTTCGAGGGTGCCCTCCGGCGACAGCGGCGGAGTCACCGGGGGGGGGGGGTTCGACGGGGCTCAGTGCGCGGTCGCGTCCTTCTTCCGACGCGGGATGACGTGCAGGATCGCCACGATGATCGCACCGACCACCAGGCCGACGACGGCGGAGAGCACCGTGCCGGCGGTCCAGGAGAGCACGGCGCCGAAGCCGCCGTGAACCAGCTCGCCGAACCAGTGCTCGACGTCGTGGAGCCGGTCCGCCGGCCAGTGGAAACCGGCTTCGCCCACGTTCACGATCAGGATGTGGCCGCCCACCCAGAGCATGGCGGCGATACCGACGACGGTCAGCGTCGACATGATCTTGGGCATCGCGCGGACCAGACCGCGGCCGATCTTCTGCAGCGCTGTCGAGTCGCGCTGGGCCAACGACAGGCCGACGTCGTCCATCTTCACGATGATCGCGACGACGCCGTAGACGAGGGCGGTGATCAAGAAGGCCACGACCACGAGTACGGCCAGGCGCGTCCAGAAGGGTTCGGACTCCACCGAGGACAGCGAGATGACCATGATCTCCGCCGACAGGATCAGATCGGTGCGGATCGCGCCGCTGACCATCGTCTTCTCGAACTCGGGACCGGCCTGACCGGCGGTCTGTTCCTCCTCGTGGTGGCCGCCGCCGATCGCCTCCCACACCTTTTCGGCGCCTTCGAAGCACAGGAACAACCCGCCCGCGATCAGCAGGTAGGGCAGCGCGCCGGGAAGGAACTGACTCAGGATCATCGCAACCGGCAGGATGATGAGCAGCTTGTTGCGGATCGATCCGATGGCGATCTTCCGGACGATCGGGAGTTCACGGTCCGGACTGAACCCGTGGACGTAGCGCGGCGTGACCGCGGTGTCGTCGACCACCACGCCCGCCGCCTTGACGCTGGCCTTGCCGGCCGCGGCGCCGATGTCGTCGAGAGATGCGGCGGCAGCCCGGGTGAGGGTCACGATGTCATCGAGCAAGGCGACGAGACCACTGGCCACGGGAACCTCCGGTTTCGAAGTACTGAGTACTCGAACAGTATGCCGAAACGGACGCGAGCCAGAGAGTTCGGTGACCGACCGCGTCCGTTTCGCCGGGTTTCCCAGCACGCAGGGCGAGGTCCATGCCGCCTACGCGGCGGCTCAGGTTCGGCGCCACCGTCAATCTGAAGACGGGGGTTGTCAGACTTGGTAGCCTGTCGCCACGAGTTCGCCGTCCGGCTGACCCCGTAGGGGCCGGCGAACGGCGGCCGTGCGCGAGATGCGGTGAACAGTGCAGCGCGACAATCGTTTCGGGTGAAACGGACATCGACCGGCAGGGTCGGCAATATCCTGTGCACCTGTATCGCGACTGGTGACGAGGGTGACCAGAGGTGCGTCGAGCGCGCAGCCGGCCCGAACAGGATGACAACGCGGCTCAGCCGCGAAAGGTGGGGTGGACATGGTCTCGGTGACGGGTGCAGTCGGCACGGTGGTCGAATCGGCGCAGGACGCGTTCGGCGCGTTCAAGGTCCTGCGGCGGTCGGGCCTGGTGGATCCGACGCGGCCCAAGGAACTGCTGACCACGATCAAGCGCGCCAAGATCATCGGTCCGTGCGCAGCGGCGGTGGCGCACGGAGCCGACGAGTACCCCGAGGCCGGGGCGGTCGCCGACGAACACGGCGAGCTGACCTTCGGTGAACTGAACGCACACGCGAACGCACTCGCCAATTTCCTGCTGTCGTCCGGGATCAAGCCGGGGTCGGTCATCGGCGTGATCGCGCGGGATCATCGAGGTCTGCTGACCACCATGAGTGCCGCGGGCAAGGCCGGATTCCGCCTCGCGATGATGAACACCGGCTTCGGCAAGACGCAGTTCGCCGAGGTCGCCGAGCGCGAGAAGATCGTCGCGATGCTCTACGACGAGGAGTTCACCGACCTCGCCGACACCTTGCCCGTCGACACCCTGCGCATCGTCACGTGGGTCGACGGCAACCGCCCGACCGGCGACGGCGTCCGGACCCTCGACGACATCGTCGACAGCGGCGACTCGTCCACCCCGCCCGAGCCGGCGGAGTGGGGTGGGCTCGTCATCCTCACCAGCGGTACCACGGGGCTGCCCAAGGGCGCCCAGCGTTCCAAGATGTCTCCGTTCGCCAGTGCCCTTCTCCTGGACCGCATTCCGTTGCCCCAACGCAGTGCCATGGTGATCGTCTCACCGATCTTCCACTCGACCGGCTTCGCGCTCTGGGGTGTGGGGACCGCGCTGGGCAACAAGACCGTGGTGATGCGCCGGTTCGACGCCGAGAAGACGCTGGCAGCGATCTCCGAGCACAAGGCGGAGGTGTTGGTGGCGGTCCCGACCATGCTGCACCGCATGGTCGCTCTCGGACCCGAGGTCATCGGCAAATACGACGTGTCGTCGCTGAAGATCATCGTGCTTGCGGGTTCCGCACTGTCGCCGACCCTTTCGGAGGCGGTGCAGGACACCTTCGGTGACGTGCTCTACAACCTGTACGGTTCGACCGAGGTGGCGATCGCCACGGTCGCCCAGCCGAAAGAGCTGCGCCTGGCGCCGGGCACGGTGGGTCGTGCGCCGGTCACCAGCCGACTGGCGCTCTTCGACGACGACGGCAAGCGGATCTCCGGAACAAACGTGCGCGGAAGGCTCTTCGTGCGGAATGGCGCCCCGTTCGAGGGGTACACCGACGGCCGCAACAAGGAGGTCATCGACGGGTACATGTCCACCGGCGACATGGCCCGGTTCGACGAGCACGGACTCCTCCACATCGACGGCCGCGACGACGACATGATCGTCTCCGGCGGCGAGAACGTCTATCCGCTCGAGGTGGAGAACCTCCTCGGCCGACATCCCGACATCGACGACGTCGCGGTGATCGGCGTCGACGACGACGAATACGGAAAGCGGTTGCGCGCCTTCATCGTCACGGCCGAACACGCCAATCCGACGCCCGAGGACATCAAGGCGCACGTCAAGGGTCACCTGGCTCGCTACAAGGTGCCGCGCGACGTCGTCTTCGTCGACGAACTGCCACGCAACCCCACCGGCAAGCTGGTCCGCCGGCACCTGCCGACCGGGCCGCTCTGACCTACAACCGCGGGTCGACGGCCTCTGATTCCATCGCGAGGACGCCGAACACGCACTGGTGAACGCGCCACAGCGGCTCTCCGGCCACCGCTCGACGAAGGGCTTCGAGGCCCAGCGCGTACTCCCGAAGCGCCATCGACCGTTTCAGCCGGAGATTGCGGTTCTTGAGCCGAGCGAGCGTCGTCGGGTCGGTGTAGTCGGGGCCGTAGATGATCCGCAGGTACTCGCGCCCACGGACTTTGAGTCCGGGCTGTACGAGGCCCTTGGGGCCGCGCACGAGATTGGCTAGCGGCTTGACGACCATACCTTCACCGCCGTTCGCGGTCAGGTCCTCCCACCAGGTCACACCCGCCGCGCGAGAGGATTCTGCGGTGGTCTCCACGACGAGGCGGCGGGTGGGCCGGAACAGTTCCGGGTCGGCGACGGCCAGGCGGTCGGCGATGTCGAGATGCCATTGGTGATCACGGTTCTCGTACGTCGCGGCATCCCCGGCGAGGATCTGGAAAGGTGCAACCTGGATACCCAACGGGGAGGCGATCGGTTGGACGTGATGGCGATAGGAATCGACGAAGAGGCCGGCGTTGACGCCGCGCGTTCGGGTCCTGTCGAGTAGGTCGCCGACGTCAGCCCCTCGCGCGGCCGCGGCCGTCAGCACGTCGATCGTGGCCGGTATCGCGGTTGTCGCCGCGGCCCCGACCCGTGCGTATCGACTGCGAATCATCGGCTCCGCCTTCGCTGTCCACGGCAGCACCTCGGCGTCCACCAGTAGGCGGGTGGTGTCGAGCTCGGTCCACAAGCCCGCCTCGGTGACGGCGTCGGCAATCCGCGACAGCACCGCCGCCTGCCGTTCGTCGGAGAAGAACGCCCGCCCGGTGCGGGAATGGACGGAACCGGACCCGTCGCGCGCCACACTGACGACGGCGCGAGACCCCATGTGCTTCTCTTCGCAGACGACCCGACCGATCGAGTGCTTCGCGTAGTGGTCGAATGCCTCATCCGGGTGCTCCAGGAATTCGTCGCGCGACGAGCTGTCCACCGGCGACATCGTCGGCGGCAGGTAGAACAACCCGGCCGGCGGAGTCGCGAACCTGCTCATCACTTCCAGTGCGCCCGCGGCTGTCTCATCTCGTACGGAGATCCGTCCCATGTACTCGGTGGAGATGACGCGGTGCCCGAGGACATCGGTCAGCCTCAACACCTCCGGGCGGCGAGACGGCGGGACCAGGGGGCGGACGGGCTGGTAGTACGTCGCCCGCGCCGGTACCGACACGACCTCTCGCTCGGGATATCGCAGCGCGGTGAGGCTACCCCCGAAGACGCATCCCGTGTCCAGGCACATCGTGTTGTTGATCCACTCGGTCTCGGGTACCGGCGTGTGCCCGTACAAAACGGTTGCCGCACCGCGATACTCATCAGCCCACGGGTAGCGGATCGGTAGGCCGAACTCGTCGGTCTCACCGCTCGTGTCGCCGTACAGGGCGAACGCCCGCACCCGGCCGGAGGCCCGGCCGTGATACTTCTCGGCCAGGCCCGCATGGGCGACGACCAGTCTGCCGTCGTCGAACACGTAATGGGCGACGAGGCTGTCGCAGAACCGACGGACCTCGGCGACGAACGCATCGTCCTCGGTTGCCAGCTGATCCAAGGTCTCCTGCAGACCGTGGGTCGCCCTGACATCCTTCCGGCCCAGTGCGCGAACGAGTTTCGCCTCGTGGTTGCCCGATACACAGAGGGCGTTGCCACTCGCGACCATACCCATCACCAGACGGAGGGTGCCGGGAGAGTCCGGACCGCGATCGATCAGATCGCCGACGAAGACCGCTCGGCGACCATCTGGATGTGCGGCATCCACGGAGCGGCCCTCGTCGCCGACGATCGCGTAACCCAGTCGTCGGAGGAGGATCTCGAGCTCTTCGCGACAACCATGGACGTCGCCGATGACATCGAATGGACCGTGTTCGTCCCGACGGTCGTTGAGCAGGCGTGTCCGCACGACCGAGGCCGACGCGACGGCCTCGGGGGAGTCCAGGACATGGATCGTGCGGAATCCCTCGCGCTTGAGGCCGCGTAACGACCGCCGTAGCTGGTCGTGCTGACGCTTGACAACGTGCGCGCCGAAGTCGCGGTCCGACCGAGAAGCATTGCGCTCCAGCGCCAGTGCGACCGGAAGATCGAGGACGATCGCCACCGGGAGCACATCGTGATCCTTCGCCAGTGCCACCAGCGACTTGCGCGCGGAGGCCTGCACGTTGGTGGCGTCGACGACGGTCAGCCGGCCGCGATCGAGCCGCTTGCCGACGATGTATTCGAGCAGGTCGAACGCATCTGTGGTCGCCCCTTGGTCATTCGGGTCATCCGAGACCATCGCGCGGCAGTCGTCACTGGACACGACCTCCGTCGGCAGGAAGTGGGTGCCCGCGAACACCGACTTGCCGGAACCACTGGTCCCGACGAGGACGACCAGGGACAGTTCCGGGATGCTCAGTTCGGTCATGCTGATCCCCCTGTCGTGGTCGATTGGGCGAACACGGCCATCTGTGTCGGCGACCCGACCTCCTCGTCACATTCGCCGACGGGCCGCAGATCGACGTCGTATCCGTAGCGTTCGCCTACCTGGCCGGCCCACGTTCCGAACTCCCGGCGGGTCCACTCGAAACGGTGATCGGGGTGTCGGAAGCCGCCCTCGGCCAGAGCCGGATACCGCACGTTGTACTCGCTGTTGGGTGTCGTGACGACGACCCGGCGTGGCCGCATCGTCCCGAAGACGTTGTCGACGACCGCCGGAAGCCGTTCCGGGTCCATGTGTTCGATGACTTCCATGAGGATCGCCAGATCCAGGCCGTCGAGGCGATCGTCCTCGTACTGCAGCGACGACAGCAGCAACGTCAGGCGTCCGGACTGGCGCTCGGTCATCCGGTCGACATGCAACCGCTTGGCTGCCTTCGACAGGGACGAGTCGGACACGTCCGTTCCGATGACACGTGTCACCCCGTGCAGCTCGAGCAACGAACCGAGCAGCGCGCCCGGTCCACACCCGAGGTCGACGATCGTCGCCGGCCGGAACTCACGCACGACGTCGAGGACCGCGTCGTGCCTCCACCGCACCAGGGGGCGCGAGACATCGGGCTCGGCGTCGTCCGCCGCGTCGTCGAGCGGCCGGTCGTCCAGCTCGATCAGTCGCTGCGTGGCAGCGTCTTTCAGTCCGCGCTGATGGGCCAGATAGCGATGAGTGATCAGCTCCCTCTCCGGGTGGGCGGCCAGCCACCCCGATCCTGCGCGGACCAGCTTGTCGACCTCGTCGTCGCCGACCCAGTAGTGCTTCGCGTCGTCCAACACGGGCAGCAGGACGTAGAGGTGATTCAGCGCGTCGGCCAGACGAAGCGACCCGACGAGGGTCAGTGACACCAGCGGTGCAGCTCCCCATTCGGGTCTGGTGGCATCCAAGTCGATCGCGTCGGCTGTGACGTCCCACCCCATGGGTTCGAACAAGCGGCGCACCAGATCAGGATCACCCGGGACCGCGGGGAGGGCGATGGTCAGATCCAACTCCGACTCCGCGAGTCGATCCCGAGAGGCGCAGCGGCCCTGGAGCGCCGACCGGAACACCTTCCCCATCGCCACCGCGAGCAACGACGACGCGACGTAGGGACGGTCGTTGACGTACTGGCCAAGCGCGTACCCGTCGCGCGCACCAGAACGTCCCCGCACCAACGCAACCGGATCGACCTCGATCACCATCGCTGCCGTGCACCTGTCGTCGTCGACCTCGGGGTAGAAGACATGCGCCGTGCCTCCGTACACATCGAACGCCTGAACCCTCTCCGGATGCTTGTGCAGCAGGAAGCCCAGATCGCTCGGTGTTTCGAGGGTCGACGAACGTTCGGCGGAGATGGTCAACAGCATTCGGACAGTCTGACTGACCGACAGTGGCCGGGAAACAGGTTTCTCGGCTCGGCGGGCCCTTCGAGGCTCGTCGCTTTCGCTCCTCGCACCTCAGGGGGCAGGGGGCTGGTGCTGTCGCTCCTCGCACCTCAGGGGGCAGGGGGCTGGTTGCTTTCGCTCCTCGCACCTCAGGGGGCAGGGGGGGGCTGGTTGCTTTCGCTCCTCGCACCTCAGGGGGCGGAGCCCGCGGTGTCTTTGAGCGCACGCACGACGAGATGCAGTGCGGCGGTGGTGGTCAGCGACCGGACACGCTCGCGGTCTCCGGGAAACCTGCGGGTGACGGTGAGGGTGGGCCGGCCGCGGAGGGCCACGCCGAAACACACGGTCCCGACGGGCTTGGCCTCGGTGCCGCCACCGGGTCCGGCAACGCCGGTGGTCGACACGGCGACATCGGTGCCGAATCGCGTGAGAGCCCCTTCGGCCATCGCCGCCGCGACCTCCACGCTGACGGCGCCATGCGTGGCGATCAGCTCGGTCGGTACGTCGAGCAGGTCGGATTTGGCGTCGTTGGAGTACGAGACCACGCCGCCCATCACATAGGCAGAGGAGCCGGGCCGATCGGTCAGCCGGGCGGCGACGAGTCCGCCGGTGCAGGACTCCGCGGTCGAGATCAGCTTCCCGTCCAGCGCTGCCACCAGCTGGTCGTCGATCGTGGAACCGTCGGTCGAGAAGATCTGCCGCCCATGGTGTTCGGTGAGGAAACCCAGCAGGGCGTCGTAGACCGGGGTGTCCCCGGCGGCGAATCGGGTCACCATGTCGAGTTCGCCTCGTCGTAGGCAGGTGGTGATCTCGAGTCGATCGAACGAGGAGATCGAGGTCTCCGCCGATCGGAGCGTCTCGGCGAGTTCGGCTTCGAGGAGTCCGTAGGCGCGGATGGTCGCCTGACGGAGATCGTCGGCGCGGGACAGGACATCGGCGACGGCCGCGGAGGCGATCGCCGTCGGCCACATCGCCTGGAGCTCGCTGGGAGGACCGGGCAGGACGACGATCGTCGGCACACCGGCGGCAGCGGGGATGACGACACCCGGCGCGGTGCCGGTGGGTGGTACCGGAGCAGCCCCGACCGGTACCAGGGCCTGTTTGCGGATACCGGCGCGCGTCGGACCGGAATCGACGTCGAATCCGACCCCGCGCCAGCGCTGGATGATCGCGGCGATGTGTTCCTCGAGTCCGGGATCGAGGAGCAGTTCGCGACCGCAGAACGCGGCGACGGTGGCGACGGTCAGGTCGTCGGCGGTGGGACCGAGCCCGCCGCTGGTGACGATGAGGTCAACTTGTTGCTCGGCGAGAAAGCGCAACTGAGCGGTAAGGTCGTCGGGTCGGTCGCCGCAGATCGTGATGTGGGCGACGTCGACCCCGAGTTCGAGGAGTTCCGCGGACAGCCAGGGTCCGTTCTGGTCGGCGATCCGGCCGGTCAGGACCTCGGTTCCGGTCACCACGATGCCTGCGCGCACACTCACGGATTCGAGCCTAGTGGTGTGTCGGCCGCCGACGCAGAACGCGCCCTCGGCGAGAGGGCGCGTTCCACGGCGTTCGGAGAGGACAGGATGTGACGATCAGGCCTTCTCGGCCTTCGCCTTCTCCTGCATCGACGAGCGGGCCGGGTTGGCCTGGTCGTCCTTCTTGGGGTCGGATTCGTCCTGCTTCTCGGTCACCCCGGACTTGATGCGCGCGCCGATGTCGGGGTCGACGCGATGCCAGTACTCGAAGGCCCGCTGGAGGATCGGTTCGGAGACGCCGTTGAGGAGGTGTCCGACAACGTTGTCCACGAAGCGTTCACGCTGCTCGTCGTCGAAGACCTCGCGGACCAGCGTGCCCGCCTGACCCCAGTCGTCGTCCTCGGGGTGGTCGACGTAGGCGCTGCGGAGGATCTCACCGTTGGCCGCCCACTGCGGCTCGCCCTGTCCGGGATAGAGCGCGGACGGCCCGCCCTTCGAGTTCGGGGCGTACACCGGGTCCGTGACGTTGTGGATCCGCATGGCGCCGTCCTTGGAGTACGAGTGGACCTCGTTGGTCGGCGCGTTCACCGGGATCTGCTTGTAGTTGCCGCCGATCCGGTGGCGGTGGGCATCGGCGTAGGAGAACACGCGCGCCAGCAGCATGCGGTCGGGGCTGAAGCCGATACCCGGCACGACGTTGTTGGGCTCGAACGCCGCCTGCTCGATCTGTGTGTGGTGATCCACCGGATTCGTGTGGAGGGTCATCTTGCCGACCTCGACGAGCGGGTAGTCGCCGTGGGGCCAGACCTTGGTCAGGTCGAACGGGTTGAACCGGTAACTCACCGCGTCGTCGAACGGCATGAGCTGCACCTTGAGGGTCCAGCTCGGATGGTTGCCGGCGGCGATGTTCTCGAAGAGGTCCCGAGTGTGGAAATCGGTGTCGGCCGCGGCCATCTGGTCGGCTTCGTGCTGCGTGAGATGCTCGACGCCCTGATCGGACTTGAAATGGTACTTCACCCAGTGCTTCACGCCTTCGGCGTTCACCCACAGGTAGGTGTGGGAGGTGTAGCCGTTCATGTGGCGCCAGGTCTTGGGGATTCCCCGGTCACCCATCAGCCAGGTGACCTGATGTGCGGACTCCGGTGAGAGCGTCCAGAAGTCCCACTGCATGTCGTGGTCGCGAAGGTTGTTGTCCTGTCGGCGTTTCTGCGACCGGATGAAGTGCTGGAACTTCATCGGATCCTTGACGAAGAAGACCGGCGTGTTGTTGCCGACCATGTCGTAGATACCTTCGGACGTGTAGAACTTCAGCGCGAAACCGCGCGGGTCACGCCAGGTGTCCGGACTTCCGCGCTCGCCTGCGACCGTCGAGAATCGCGCCACCATCTCGGTTTTCACGCCCGGCTGGAACAAGGCGGCACACGTGTATGCCGAAATGTCCTGCGTGGTCTCGAATGTGCCGAAGGCGCCGCTGCCCTTGGCATGTGGCTGGCGCTCGGGGATCCGCTCGCGGTTGAACTGCGCCATCTGCTCGATCAGATAGTGATCGTGCAGGACGATCGGGCCGCCGGCGCCGACGGTCAAGGAGTGTTCGTCGCTCCCCGCCGGTGCTCCCGAATCCCGGGTGGTGAACAGTGAATCGTCGGACATATCGCCTCCGAGAGGTCGTCGTATCCGTGCATGAACAACGGGACCCGAGGGCTGCAGGTCCGTTCCGCCGATCCTACGCTGACGGGGAGTGCGGGACGTCGATCCCGAATTCCCGCAAGACCTCCTCGGTGTGCTGCCCGAGTGCCGGGACAGGGCCCATCGCCAGTTCCACGTCGTCGAAGGTCAGCGGCGGCAGGAGCGCCCGTACCGGGCCGACCTCGGTGTCCACCTCGCGCCAGCGGCCGCGCTCGCTCAGCTGCGGATGGTCGACGACACCCTCGAGGTCGCGGATCTCGGCGGCGGGTATGCCCGCCTCGGCGAGACGTCGGTCGAGTTCGTCGGTGGTGAACCGTTTGGTCTCCGCGCTGATCACCGCGTCCACCTCGGCTCGTCGCGAGACCCGGTCGATGTTGGTGCGGTAGCGGGGGTCGTCGGCGAGATCCGGGCGGTCGAGGGCGACGCGGGTCAATGCGTCCCAGCCACGGTCGTTCTGCACGCCGATCAGGATGTCGCCGTCCTGGGTCGGGTACTTGTCGTAGGGCACGATCGCCGCGTGTCCGAGACCGGCGCGGGCGATCTGCCTGCCGCCGTAGAGACGCAGGTACATCGGGTGGCCCATCCATTCGACCGTGGCGTCGAACATCGCCACCGAGACCCGGGCGCCGAGTCCGGTGGTGGCCCGTCGCAGCAGCGCCGACAGCACGGAGGTGAGGGCGTACATTCCGGCGGCGATGTCCGAGGACGGGATGCCGGTCTTCGCCATCTCCTCCGGTGTCCCGGTCACCGAGATGAGCCCGGCCTCGGCCTGGACCAGCATGTCGTAGGCCTTGCGGTCGCGATACGGTCCCGCGTCGCCGTACCCGGACATGTCGACGACGACGAGTTCGGGATGGTCCGCGCGCAGATCGTCGGCGCTCAGACCGAGCCGGCCGGCCGCGCCGGGGGCGAGATTCTGGACGAAGACGTCTGCGCCAGCGATCAGGGTTCGGATGGCGTCGCGTCCGGCCTCGGTCTTGAGGTCGAGTGCGACCGACTCCTTGCCGCGGTTGAGCCATACGAAGTGCGAACCGACTCCGCCGCGCACCGCCGCGTCGTAATGCCTGGCGAAGTCGCCGTCGCCGACCCGTTCCACCTTGATGACCCGGGCGCCGAGGTCGGCGAGATGCCGGGTGGCCAGCGGTGCGGCGACGGCCTGTTCGAGCGCCACCACGGTGATGCCCTCGAGGGGCAGCGGTCCTTCGTCCGGGGTCACCGGCCAAGGATCGCCGACGGTGTGACGCGCGTCAACGAGAACCCTCGCGGTCCTCGAGGTCGTTGGTGGCCTCGGTGAGACGGTGCAGCAGGTGGGTGAGCGTCCGGATGTCGTCGGGGTCCCACTGGGCGAGTCGCGCGCGCCAGTCGGTGACCGCGGAGGCGAGTACCGCGTCGATGCGCTCGCGACCGTGGTCGGTGAGGGTGACCACGCGGGCGCGCGCGTCGCGCGGGTCCGGGTGCCGCTCGGCCAGTCCGAGCCGCACGATCGCGTCGATCTGACGCGTGACCGTCGACTTCTCCATGCCGACGGCAGTGACCAGCTCCGACATCGGCATGGAATTGTGCCGGGCCAGCACGGTGATGAGGGGGTAGCACGACGGGTCGAGCCGCGGATCGATGGCGCGGGCGCGCAGGCGGGTGCGGACCCGGCCTCGCCGCCAGAAGTCGGCGAGTTCGGCCTCGAGACCGCTGATCGGATCCGGGCTGATGGGACCCGGACTGACGGGATCCGGACCGGCGGGGTCGTCGGCCGACGCGGTCATCTCCGAACCCATGCGGGTCAGATTACCCAGCGGATGTGGGGGAGGCGACGTCGGACGACGACCGCACGTGGTGCACGATCGAGAGGTGGCCACCTCACAGCGCACCAAGCCGAACCCCTGGGAGTACGTGAAGTACGCCTATTGGGCGCGTCTGCCGAAGTCGATGCTCGACTGGGTGGCCCACGATCTGGCCGGTCCCGGTGCCTCGGTCCGGATGGTGGTCCGCTGGGCGGTGCCCTGCATCGTCGTGCTGATCCCGATGCTCTTCGTCCCCGCCGACTGGGGTGTCCGGATCACGATGACCATGCCGATCCTGCTGGCCTACCTGTTCTTCTCGATCGCGCTGAACCGGGTGTACCGCCGTCACCGGCTGGTCCAGCACGGCCTCGATCCCGATCTGGTCAACAAGCTCGAGCGGGAGAAGAACTCCGACCTCTACGACGAGTACCACCGCAAGTACCGGGGCGAGCGCCGGCGACCCGGCCCGACAGGCTGACCGTCCCGCCCGGTTCCGGACTCAGTACAGGTAGTCCTCGCCACTGGCCCGCACCGTCACGTCCGACAGGCTGATCCCCCACGGCTGGTCGATGACGTGCACGACCGCCCGTGCGAGATCCTCGGGGGTGATGAGCCAGTACTTCACCGAGTCGACGTCGGTGAGTTCCGCGGGCAGCGTGCCCTGCATCAACTCGGTGATGTGCTCGCGATACGACGCGGCGCGCTGTCCGACGATTCCGCGGATCGCGCGGTCGTTGACGATCCAGCTCGCCAGGTTGGTGCCGGCGACGCCGGTGGGTTTGACCGTCGTGACCTTGATCTTGCCCTTCGCCTCGATGCGCAACGAGTCCGACAGCATCGTCACCGCCGCCTTGGTCGCGCTGTAGACCCCCGAGCCCTCGAAGCCGCCGTTGCCGTAGATCGACGCGATGTTCACCACCTGACCGCGACCCTGCGCGATCATCTGGTCGTACACGGCGGAGATGCCGTTCACGACGCCCTTGATGTTGATGTCGATGGCCTTGTGCCACTTCTCCCAGGCCCGTGCGTGGTCGGCGAAGAACGCCAGCGGCATGACGCCGGCATTGTTGACGAGCACGTCGATCGCGCCGAAGCGATCCACCGCCACCGCCGCGGCGCCCTTCATCTGGTCCATGTCGGTGACATCGGCGAGGTGTGCGACAGCCGATCCGCCCGCGGCAACGATGCCCTCGACGGCTCCGGTGAGTCCGGCATCGTCGATGTCGACACCGACGATGTTGGCGCCCTGCGCCGCGCACATCTCCGCGATGACCTTGCCGAAACCGCCTCCGGCGCCGGTGATGATGATGGTCTTGCCCTGCAGATGATCAGACATGGAGCTCCCCGGCCGCGACAAATGGTCGCGCCATCCTAACAACGCTGGTCCTCGCCGCCCGCTCGGCGAATACCCTGTTCCTCTCCCTTGCTCGTCGGTACCGTGCAAGCGGTCCTGACCCCGGTCCACGCGAGAAGTACTCCGCCGCAACCATGCCCGCGAATCATCTGCGACATCCGATCGCCGCTCCATCCACGCCCGGGGACGATTCAGTCACATGACTGATGGGGTTGTCAAGGGTTACGCCGGCCATGGCCCAGATCACTGCTGCTCACCGAAGTTGCGCTTGACACAGCGGACGGTCATGGCAAATCCTGTGTCCCGACGGCCACGCCCCGGCACGTCCTCCGTGGAGTCCCCGACCCGCAACCGGTCTCCCCGTCTCTCGAGATCAACGAAATGCCATGCGGCGAGGGCTTTCTCGCGCACCGACGACAGGAGAACCATGACCGGGGTGTCACCGACGAGACGTACCTTCCTTCGAGCGGCGGCGATGACCGCGGCGGGAGCGGCGACAACCGTCGTCGCCGGCGCCGGTCCGGCGTCGGCTGATCCGTCGCGGCGAATTCGGCGGACAGGCGAGGAGCATCGGGTGGTGATCGTCGGCTCGGGTTTCGGCGGTGGCGTCGCGGCGCTTCGCCTCGCGCAGGCCGGTGTGCCGGTCCTGCTGCTCGAGCGGGGCCGACGGTGGTCGACGGGTCCGAACTCGGAGACGTTCCCGCGTGCGTCCAGTCCGGACAAGCGGATGTTGTGGCACGAGTCGACCCCGAATCTCTTCGGCAAGCCGCTGAGCGTCGAACCCTATGTGGGACTGTTCGAGTCGGTCGCCGGCGCCAACATGACCGCACTGTGCCCGGCCGGACTCGGCGGCGGTTCGCTTGTCTACCAGGGCATGACCCTGCAACCGAGCGAAGCGGTGTTCAACGAGCACTTTCCCGACGCGCTCGACTGGCAACTGCTGAACCGGGTGCATTACCCGAGGGTCGCGCGGATGCTGAAGGTCGCGGTGGCGCCCGACTCGGTGGTCCGTTCTCCCCAATATCTGGCACCGCGACAGTTCGCCAAGAGGGTCAGGGCCGAGGGCCTTCCGCTGCAGAAGATCCCGATGCCGATCGACTGGGGTTATGCCGCAGCCGAACTGCGCGGCGAGATGAAGCCCGCGTACACCAACGGCGACGGCGCCATCGGCGTGAACAACGGTGGCAAGCACAGCGTCGACGTCACCTACATCCGTCAGGCCGAGGCGACCGGGCGCGTGCAGGTCCGCACCCTGCACACGGTTCGGCAGGTCTCCCGCCGACCCGACGGCCGGTGGTCCCTCGAGGTCGAACGCACCGACGAGTCCGGAAAAGTGGTGGAACACAAGGAATTGATCACACGGACCCTCATCATGTCCGCGGGAAGTGTGAACACCACCAAGTTGCTGGTGAAGGCACGCGCGACGGGCACCGTGCCGGACCTGCCGGATGGTCTGGGGCACGGGTGGGGCACCAACGCCGACCGGATCTACACCTGGACCAGCCCCAGCATCGACTTCGGGACGGTGCAGGGCGGTCCGGTCGTCTTCGGCAGTCCCAACTGGAGTGACCCGAAAAGTGCGTTCACCGTCATCCAGGCATCCCTTCCGCCGCTGCCCGTCTACACCGGCACGACGATGATGGTCGGCTTCGGAGTGAGCTCGGGTCGCGGTGTCATCTCCTACGACTCGACGATCGGGGATGCGTTGATCCGCTGGCCGCACGAGGGTGACTCGGAGATCCAGACCAAGCACATCGACCGAATGGTTCGGCGGATCGCCGGGCCGGACGCCATCCTCACCGACACCAACGCGGTGTTCCCGTCGACCTGGCACGCACTGGGCGGGGCCAACATGGGCACGGTCTGCGACCTCGAGGGACGGGTCGAGGGCCAGCGCGGGCTCTACGTGATCGACGGCGCACTGATGCCCGGCAACACCGCGGCGTGCAATCCCTCGATGACCATCGCCGCGGTGGCCGAGCGTGCACTCGACCGGATCGTCGCCGAGGACGTCGGCACGGTGATCTGAGCCGTGACGACGGGAGGGCGGACGAACCCGTCGATCACGGTGGGGTGACCGGCGCGAGCCACATGCCGGTGAGCGCGTCGACGACGAGATCGCGCTGATGTTGCCAGGTCTGGGGTGCCGCTCCCGCCGCCGGGTCTGTTCGGCCCGCTCGCTCCGCTCCCGGCGCCGGTATCTCAGCTGCCCGCTCGATGTCGGCCAGCGCGTTGACGATCATGTGGCGCGTCAGGTTGTTGCGTACCGCGAGCACGTCGTCGGGGAAGGTCGGCAAGCTGCCGTAGAAGCGGTCGAGAATCGTCAAGAGGGCTTCCGATCTCGCCGTCTCCTCGTAGAGCAGGACTGTCGCGGACGGGTCACTCGACACCTGGGCGAAGAACCGCGCGAAGTAACTGGGTGCACCGAGTTGCGCCAGATACTCGACCTCCGGCCCGACGAGGCAGCCGAGCCAGTCGCGGACCCCCGGGTCGGGTCCGACCTCCGCCAGACACTTGCGGCGGTGGCGTTCGATCGGGACGTTGTGCGAGGTGAGCGTGGCGCGGAGAAGATCGTCCTTGGAACCGAAGTGGTGGCCGACGGCATAGTTGTTGCCCTGACCGGCCGCCTTGCTGATCTGGCGGTTCGAGACGGCTGCCACGCCGTTGAGGGCGATCAGCTTCTCGGCCGAGCCGATCAGCAGCGCACGAGTGCGGGCAGACTGCTCGGTCTTGCCTTCGCCCATGACTAGATGATGCCCTACCGGAGCACGATGAAACGGCGGGAGGCCCGGCCGTCCGGTCGAGCGCGGGAAACAGGCATTGCGGACAGGCCGGCCGGATCGTGCCTCGGCTCGACGCGCGAACCGACCTCCGCCTACATGGGAAGCCCCTGCGCGAGTGGACACCCGGACCTAAGGTGAATCGACGAACGCCCGGATGATGATCCACCGTCCGAACGACCATCGGTCGCAGGACCCGACTGTTGGGAGGGACACGATGGCCACTGCGCCTCCGGCCACGGCGAACCTGAGGGAACTGACGCTTCGAGGAGCCGTCCTCGGCGGGATCATCACGCTGGTCTTCACCGCAGCCAACGTCTATCTCGGACTCAAGGTCGGCCTCACCTTCGCCACCGCGATCCCGGCGGCCGTCATCTCGATGAGCATCCTCCGGTACTTCGCGAACCACTCGGTGGTGGAGAACAACATCGTCCAGACCATCGCGTCCGCGGCGGGGACGCTGTCGGCGATCATCTTCGTCATCCCCGGTCTGGTCATCATCGGGTGGTGGACGGGCTTCCCGTACTGGATCACGATGGCGGTCTGCGCGATCGGCGGAATCCTGGGCGTCATGTACTCCATCCCGCTGCGTCGCGCGCTGGTCACCGGATCCGACCTGCCCTATCCCGAAGGTGTTGCGGCGGCCGAGGTCCTGAAGGTCGGCGACTCCGCGGGCGGTGCCACCGAGAACAAGGCGGGCCTGCGCACGATCGTTCTCGGCTCGGTCGCGTCGGCCGCCTTCGCGTTGCTCACCAAACTGAAGCTGCTCTCCGACTCGATCTCGACGACGATCAAGATCGGCACGGGCGGAACGCTGTTCAGTGCCGGTCTGTCGATGTCGCTGATCGGCATCGGCCACCTCGTCGGGGTGACCGTGGGCATCGCCATGCTCGTCGGGGTGGTGATCTCCTACGTCGTGCTGCTGCCAATCGAGACCCAGGGGCGCACGGCGGGAGAGGATCTCGGCGATGCGGTCGGCGAGATCTTCGCCAATGACGTGCGGCTCATCGGTGCCGGGGCGATCGCCATCGCGGCCATCTGGACCCTGATCAAGGTCATCGGTCCGATCGTGCGTGGGATCAGGGCGGCCATGGTCTCCTCCCGATCGCGCCGTGAGGGGGTGACGGTGGACATCACCGAGCGGGACATGCCGATCAACATCGTCGGCGGCAGCATCCTCGTGCTGCTCGTCCCGATCGGGTTCCTGCTGTGGGACTTCGTCCACGACACCGTCCTGGAGGGCAATGCGACCGGGATCATCGCGGTCAGCATCGTGTTCGTGTTCGTCATCGGACTTGCCGTCGCCTCGGTGTGCGGTTACATGGCGGGCCTCATCGGGTCGTCGAACAGCCCGATCTCCGGTGTCGGCATCCTGGTGGTCCTCATCGCCGCGCTGCTCGTCAAGCTGACCTTCGGGCCCGCGGACGCCTCGCAGACCGACGCGCTCATCGCCTACACGCTGTTCACCGCCGCGGTCGTCTTCGGTGTCGCGACCATCTCCAACGACAACCTGCAGGACCTCAAGACCGGTCAGCTCGTCGGGGCGACCCCGTGGAAACAGCAGGTGGCCCTGATCATCGGTGTGCTGTTCGGGTCCGCCGTGATCCCGCCGATCCTGCAGCTGATGTACGAGGCCTTCGGGTTCGTCGGTGCGCCGGGAGCGACCGAGGACGCGCTCGCGGCACCGCAGGCCGGCCTGCTGACGACCCTCGCGCAGGGCGTGCTGGGGGCGGACCTGAACTGGGGACTCATCGGTATCGGGGCGCTGATCGGCGCCGTGGTGATCGTGATCGACGAATTTCTCGGCCGCGCAGGGCGATTCCGCTTGCCGCCGCTGGCCGTCGGCATGGGCATGTACCTGCCGATGTCGGTGGTCCTGGTCATCCCGATCGGTGCGTTCATCGGCCACTTCTACAACCGGTGGGCCGAACGCAGCGGTGGCGCAGTCGAACACAAGAAGCGAATGGGCGTTCTGCTGGCCACCGGTCTGATCGTCGGCGAGGCGCTCTTCGGCGTGGTCTTCGCCGGGATCGTCGCGGCGACCGGCGACGACTCGGCACTGGCGATCGTCGGAGACGGGTTCGAGCGATGGGCACAGATCCTCGGCGTCATCGTCTTCGCCGCGACGATCGCCTTCCTGTACGACCGGGTCCGCAAGATCGCGATCGCGAGCGCAGCAGAGTCGCCGACGACCACCGGCACGAAGGACTGAGGGATGAGCGAGGGGGCACTGCCGCGCGCGATCGACGACTTCACGGCCGGCGCCGAGCATCTGACGCAAGTGGTCGACCTGATCGGCGACGACATGTGGGACGGTCCCGGACTCGGCGAGTGGTCGCTGCGATCGCTGGTGGGGCACGCGAGTCGATCGCTGACCACCGTCGTCAGCTACCTTGCCGAGCCGAGCTCGGATGTCGAGTTGCATTCCACCGCAGAGTATTTCGCTTCCATCCGCGGCTACGGCGACCCCGCCGAGGTCCGCCGGCGCGGAGTCGACGCCGGCCTGGCACTGGGAGGCGATCCGCGAACCAGGGTGCGGGAACGTCGGGCGCAGGCCGTCGAAGTCCTTGCGGGAGCGGATGATCGTCCGCTGACGACACCGTTCGGCGGGATCATGCTGTCGGACTATCTACCGACCCGGACCTTCGAACTCGCGGTGCACGGCCTCGACATCTCCCGCGCGATCGGAGCGGATATCCCGCTACCGGCGTCGGTGCTCGCCTCGGCCCTGTCGACCGCAGTGGCGACGGCAGCACTCACCGGCCAGGGGGAGCAGGTGCTGCTCACCCTGACCGGCCGGGAGTCGGCGCCGGTGTCCGTGGTCTGAGGCTCCTCCGCGCGGGAAGTCAGCTCGCCACGTTGCTGTGGGCGACTTCG
The DNA here is from genome assembly GCF_057770005.1 of Gordonia sp. G4. Taxonomy (NCBI): domain Bacteria; kingdom Bacillati; phylum Actinomycetota; class Actinomycetes; order Mycobacteriales; family Gordoniaceae; genus Gordonia; species Gordonia sp. G4. Next base: position 1,357,292 of record NZ_CM173442.1, on the reverse strand, counting down.
GCGACGATCGCGGCGTTGAACGCTGCCAGGTCGTCGGGTTTGCGACTGGTGATCAGAACGTTGTCACCGTCTCGACACGTCACGACCTCCTCGTCGACCCAGGTGCCGCCGGCATTGATCACGTCGGTCCGCACGCTCGGGAAGGACGTGAGCGTCCGCCCGCGGACCACGTCGGCCTCGATGAGGGTCCAGGGCGCATGGCAGATGGCCGCGACCGGCTTGCCCGCGTCGAAGAAGCTGCGCACGAATCGCACGGCGGGTTCCGAAGTACGCAGGAAGTCGGGGTTCGCGACACCGCCGGGCAGGACCAGCGCGTCGAAATCCATCACCCGAGCGTCCTCGAGGGTGAGGTCGACCGGAAAGGTGTCGGCCTTGTCGAGGTGGTTGAACGCCTGGACGGTCCCCGAGTCGGTGGACACCAGGACGGGCTTTCCGCCGCACGCCTCGACCGATTTCCAGGGCTCGGTGAGTTCGACCTGCTCGGCGCCCTCCGAGGCGACCAGGAAGGCGATCGTGGTGCCGTTGAGTTCTTCGGCCATGCTCGTGTACCTCCTATGCGCACCGCCTAGGGCAGCGGTGCCTCGTCAGGTGCGATACCCGCAGGTGTGCCGCACCAAACGGTCGTACCCCGCCCGGACCCGGCCCGACCGGGGTGTGTTGAATGTCCCCGGGTGACGACTGGGAGGTAGTGGTGGGAGGCTTCGACGGCGTCGCGACGCTGGTTCATCTGGCGCGCGGCGGACAGATCGGTGAGTCGCACGAGACCCCGCACACGCTCATCGCCGACGGACCGCATCGCACACTGCGGCGGTACGGCAGCGACGACGAGGTGGTCGCGGCCGTCGGCACCGGACGCCGGCCGGTGCTGCTGATCCCGCCGCTCGCGGTGTCGACGGCGTGCTACGACCTCGCCGAGGGACTGTCCGTGGTGCAGTTCCTGCTGTCGACCGGCCGGGTCCCCTACGTGCTCGACTTCGGCGACATGACCCGCGCCGACCGTCACCTGGGGTTCGCCGACTTCTTCGACGACATCGTCCCCGGGGCCGTCGCCGCGACGGTCGCGGACTTCTACGGCACCGACGACCGGCGTGAGTCCGGCTCGAAGTCGGGTACCGCCGACGTCGACGTGCTGGCCTGGAGCATCGGCGGGACCATCGCCCTGCTGACCGCGGCCGCGAACCCGGATCTGCCGCTGGCCTCGGTGGTCGCGGTCGGGACTCCGCTCGATTACGCCAAGGTCCCGCCCTATTCGCTGGTGAAGAACGTGATGCGGCCCGTCGGCGCGACACCGGTGAAGCTGGTCCTGCGCGCACTCGGCGGGATTCCCGCGCCGCTGGTGCGCCTCGCCTACCGAGGCACGGCGTGGCAGCGCGAACTGAAGAAGCCCGGGTACATCCTGCGCAACGCCGACGACCCCGACGCCCTCGCGCGGATGAAGGCCATCGACCGGTTCCAGGAGACGATGCCCGGCTACCCGGGCAAGGTGTCCGAGCAGATGTGGGAGAACTTCATCATGCGCGGCGAGCTGGCCGAGGGCGTGCTCGACTTCGACGGCCGCGTCGTCGATCTCGCCGAGGTCGCGGTACCGGTCGCGCTGTTCGGCAGTCACCGGGACGCGATCGTCAGCTGGGCGGCGGCCCATCACGGGGTCGAACTTCTGGCGGGGTCGCCGCACGTGGACTTCACCACCGTCGAGACCAGTCATCTCGGGCTGATCGCCGGGTCCGCCGCGGTCGAGTACACCTGGCCGCGGATCGACGAGTTCCTGAACGGACTGGACCGCCGCGACCCGTAGATGAAAAAACCTTCATCTACGACTCATGGGCGGCTCACCGGAGTCCGACAGAGTCGTCGGCATGAAGATCTCACGAGTACTCGCCACCCTCGCTCTCGGTGCACTTGCGATCGCTGTCGTGACCGCCAGCTTCTTCCTCATCCGTTCGCCCGAGCCCGACCTGGCGTCCGACGCGGTGCCGGTCGATGTCGCGTCGCAGACGGCCCAGACCGCGGCGCCCAAGGCCCAGACCCCGCCGGCCCCGGCGCCGGTTCCGCAGATCCCGGCCGGTGCGCCGGTCCAGCGGGCAGTCCCGCCGAATCTGAACTCCGACGACGATGACTGGTGCGACGTCCGGGCGGTCGACCGCGACGACGACTGCGACGACGATCGCGGCGGCTGGGACGATCAGGACGACAACCGGGATGACCAGGGCGACGACTGGGACGATGGCATCGATGACGACCAGGACGACTGACGACGCCGACGGGCCGAGATCAGCCGAGAGCGTGGGTGTGCGACAGCGCCCCGCGCTCTCGGCGCGCTGGCGTATCACGGCCTGGATCATGCTCACCACGTTCCTGCTGCTGGCGGTGGTGTTCGTGGTGACCCGCAACCTGCTGCTCCGCGACGTCGACAGCCGGGCCAATCATGACGTCGCGCAGGAGGCCAGCGAGTTCCGGACGTTCGCGGCCGAGGGGGTCGACCCGACGACCACCGAACCGTTCACCTCGGTGTCACGGCTGCTCGAGGTGTTCCTGTCCCGGCAGTCTGCCGGGCAGGGCGAGGTCATGGCCGGTGTCGTCGGTGACACCGAGATCCTGGAACTGCCGGGTAATGCATGGCCCGCTGCGGGCGAGGGACCCCGGGTGCTCGACGAGCTGCGAGCTCAGACCGGTCCGGCCGGTGTGCTGATGACCGACCACGGTGAGATCCGCTGGGGGAAGGTCGATCTGGAGCCGGTCGGTGCGTCCCCGGCCGACCCGGCGGCGGCGCAGCCGGGGACGTTCATCGTCGGCATCTACACCGATCCCGGGAGGGAGTTGGTGGACCGCACGATGCGGGTCCTCGCGATCGTCGGCCTGGCCGGCATGATTGTCACCACGGGTGTCGCCTACCTGGTCGCCGGCCGGATTCTGGCGCCGGTGCGCAGCGTGCGGGTGGTCGCCGCGGAGATCAGTGAGAACGACCTCACCGCACGCGTGCCGGTCATCGGACGTGATGACGTGGCCGCGCTGGCGCAGACGTTCAACGCGATGCTCGACCGCATCGAGGACGCCTACACGACGCAGCGTCAGTTCGTCGACGACGCCGGCCACGAACTGCGCACACCCATCACGGTCGTGCGCGGTCATCTCGAGCTGTTGCCCGATGATCCGGAGGAACGACGCAAGACGCTCGACCTCGTCGACAGCGAGCTGGGTCGCATGGGGCGCATCGTCGGGGACCTGCTGCTGTTGGCGAAATCCGAGCAACCCGACTTCGTGGTGGCCAGGACGGCTGATGCGGCTCAGCTGATGCTCGACATCGAGTCGAAGGTGCAGCCGCTCGGTGATCGGCAGTGGTTGCTCATGGAGGTTGCCGAGGGGACGTGCACCGTCGATCACGAGCGGATCACCCAGGCGATGCTGCAGTACGCGTCGAACGCGGTCCGCCACACGCACGACGGCTCCGTGATCCAGCTGGGGTCACGGTTCGCCGGTGCGGGCACGCAACGCCACCTGTCGATCTGGATCACCGATGACGGTCCGGGCATCGAGCAGGAGGACGCGGCGCGGATCTTCGAACGTTTCCAGCGCGGCCGGAGCGCGTCGGCACCGGAGCACTCGGCCGGCGCCGGCCTGGGTCTGGCGATCGTGCGTGCCATCGCCGACGCCCATCATGGCGTTGCCTGGGTGCGAAGCATCCCGGGTCACGGTGCGACGTTCGGCATCGACGTCCCGGCCCCCGACAACTCGTACGCCGGCGCCGCGCAGTCGGCGCCAGGAGAAGGAGAACGGCGATGAGCCGTGTTCTGATCGCCGAGGACGACGCGAGGATCGCCTCGTTCATCGGCAACGGCTTGCGTGCGGCGGGGTACAGCACCGAGCACGTGTCCGACGGACTGTCGGCGCTCGAAGCCGTGCGCGGCGGCGGTTTCGACATGGTCGTCCTCGACATCGGTCTGCCGTCGATGGACGGGTTCGACGTGCTGTACTGCATGCGAGGCGAGGGGATCACGACGCCGGTGGTCGTGCTCACCGCCCGAGACAGCGTGAGCGACACGGTGAGTGGGCTCGAAGGCGGGGCCAACGACTACATGACCAAGCCCTTCCAGTTCGCCGAACTGCTCGCCCGCATCCGGCTCCGGCTCGTCGACGACTCGGCCGTCGCGTCGGAGAACCTGTTGGCCGCCGGTGATCTGCGGTTGGATCTGAAGTCGCGGCGGGCGCGGGTGGGCACGGACACGATCGATCTCACCGCGCGCGAATTCGCACTGCTGGAGGTGTTTCTCCGGCACCCCGATCAGGTGCTGTCCCGCGAGCAGATCCTCGGCCACGTCTGGGGTTACGACTTCGACCCGGCCTCGAACGTCGTCGACGTCTATGTGCGGGCGCTCCGGAACAAGATCGGCTCGCATCGACTGGAGACGGTTCGTGGCATGGGATATCGACTTCGCGCCACCACCGATCAAAGCCGGTAGTTGCCGGGAGGTCTGCGTTCTCGGTGTGCGGACTTCAGCGTGGCGTTCGTGCGCGGAACCTGAACGCAACGGGTGACGTGTCGACCCGCACGTCGACGAAGCCGGCGTGCACCAGTCGATCGTGAAGGGACGCCGGCGGAATGGGGTTGTAGGTGTCGTTGATGTGCATCAGGGCGAACGGCGTTGTCGGGCTTCCGTCTCCGCCCACGAACACCCCGCCCGGAGCTAGGAGGCGGCGGGCCTCGACGAACAAGGCGTCCTGCAAGTCCGCCGTCGGAACATGGTGGAGCATGGCCATGGAGACGACCGACGAGTAGTCGCCGGCATCCAGGTCGGTACCCGTAGCGTCACCCTCGACGATCAGGACTCGCTCGTGGGCGGCATAGCGCCGGCGCAGATGCTCGACCAACGCATGATCGATCTCCACCGCGGTCACCGTCTTCGCGTGTGAACCGAGATACGAGGTGTTGGCGCCGAAACCGGGACCCATTTCGAGCACCGAGTCCCCGAGGAGCGCGTCGTCGAGTGCGAAGGGCAGGAGAAAGCGTCGGCTGACGAGGGCCCATGGACGAGAACGACAGCCCCAACGGTGCAGCAGGTTCATCGCCATGCGAGTTAGGATACCCTAATTCAGGGTCCCGGCGCGACGCTGAGCCAGTCGGCGAATCCCGACGGGTCGTGCCGGCCCAGTGCCCCGTGTTCGAAGAGTCCCCATCCGGTGCGGGTGGTGCCGTCGGCCTCACGGCATTCGGCGCGTCCGACGTGGTCGATCACCCCGAACGCCATGCGCCCGACGATCTCGGCGCTGGTCATGTCGTAGGTGTGGCGTTCGGTGAAGTCCGCTCCACGCCAGACGCCGTGGGCCCAGTCGGGGTCGCCGCCGTATCCGCCGCCCACGTGGATCGGGACGGGGAGCAGCGAGTGGACCGTCAGCGTCACTTCTGAGCCGCCCGCGCCGGTTGTGGAGATCGTGGCGCCGGTGGGGACCCGGGTGCCGGGTGCGTAGTCGACCGAGACCCGGGGCCACCCGAGTTGCTCCACGCGCCCGTCCTTCCAGACGCGCGAACAGTCGTTGAGCGTGCGGTAACCGTCGGGGTCTTCCTGGATGATGACGACGAGCTGGAAGTCGTCGAAGGCCATCGGGACGTACAGCCACCACATGCCTTCGAACGGCGGGTCCGACGGCCGTCCGGCCGGTTCGGGCTCACCGACCGGCCGGATTCCCCACGAGCGGTCGCGGGTCCCGACCCAGGTCGACGGGTCCACGTCGATGTGTTCACCGTCGACGGTGATCGATCCGCGCCAGCTGCCGACCTGCGCGAACCGTTGCGCGTCGAGGGTGACCTTCGAGCCCTGCCGCATCACGTGCGGCTGCTCGAGCAGGGCGTCGAACAGGCCCTCCCAGTGCAGATCCAGGGCGATGCCCTCGGTCTCGGCGACCGTCAGGTGGAGGGTGCGCAGCGGATCGTCGACGGCCAATCGATAGTTGCCGACGCGCTGTTCGAGCCGGTTGTCGTCGATGGCGTCACCGAAGTGCACAGCGGTCTGGGTGTCGGTGCCGTCGGGCCTCCGCCGCCGGATCAGGACGAAGGCGTCCTTGACGCCGAGGTTGGGGTAGTACCCGATGCCGGTGATGAGGAAGATGGTGCCGCTGCGGTCGTGCGCGTTCAGATAGGCGCGGTCGTAGAAGTTCCGGTCGCTGTTGCCCGGCCACGCGATCGGCTGCGGTAGTTGATGAATGGGATATTCGTCCATCGGTCCCAGGCCGGATCGGCTCATGCGGTCAGTCCTCCTCGAGGAGTCGTTCGAGCAATGGTCGGTGGTAGAACAGGGTGCCGTCGACGTCGTCGGGGCGTTCGAGTTCGCCGAAGTGCACGCGGCGGGCGCCGGTGCGCATGAAGACGCAGCACCACTGCACCGCGCGTGCACGTAGAACCAGCGCAGGTCGCCCAGTTCGACGCCGGTCCGCTGCCGGTAGGTGTCGCGGACGTCGTTCTCACGCAGCAGGTCCGGCAGACCCGGGAGGCCCGCCATCGTCGCCAGTTCCTGAAAGACGCGATGCGCGAACACCACCCAGGCGATGTCGAGTTCGCGCGGACCGGTACGCGCCATCTCCCAGTCGAGGACCGCCGTGGGGGTGAAATCGACGAACATCACGTTCCCGATACGTGAATCACCCCAGGACAGAACAGGTTCGGTCCTCGAGACATCGTCGGGGAAGTTGTCGGCCAGCCAGGCGAGTGCCCGTTCGACCAGAGGCGACCGACCGATTCCGTCCACCGAGAAGTCGTACCAATCCCGAAGCCAGGCGAGCAGACGGGCGAGGAGGGTGTCGCCGGCGGGGAGGTCGTCGGCGAGGAAGCCGAAGTGCCGCGCCGCGTCGGGGATGGAGTGGAGGTCGGCGATCACCCCGACGACCGACTCCTGGGCGCGGCGGCGGTCGGACTCGGCGGCGTTCCCGAACCAGTTGTCGCCGAACGTGTACGGCATCACGTCGGGCGGGACCTCGCCCTCACATCGGTCCATCAGGAAGAACGGCGCACCCAGCAGTGAGCCGCTGGGCTCGAGGTGGTGGACCGCGGGGACCGGGACGTCGCTGAACCGTGCGATCAACCGCATCGTCTCGTACTGGTGATCCATCCGGTAGGAGCGGAAGACGGGGACGTCGGCGCTCGACGGGGCCATCCGCATCACCCAGTGCCGGGTGGGCTCCCCGGGCCAGGACACCGACACGGGGATGGTCTCCGACGACATGCCGTTGCTGTCGACGCCGGCGGCCACCGTGACCTCGGGCGCGGCGTCGGGAGTGTCGTCCTGCTCGGCCAGCCAGCGTGCGAGCGTGTCCGGGACCGAGGTGTTGTCCCGGCTGGAGCGTTGCAGGTGGTCGACCTGCTCGACGGCGGGTTCGGTGGCCATGGGCACCCCCAGAGATCATTAACGACAGATTCGCTACGGTGAGTAGCGTTATGACATCAGAACGGTCGCGCGGTTCGCAGCGACTTCGGGAAATCTCCGACGGGAAGGTGGGCGATGAGCGCTGAGACGACAGGAGCTGCCTCGGGGCGTCCGCGTGACCTCCGTATCGACTCGGCGGTGCTCGACGCCGCGGCGGAGCTACTCGTCGACGTCGGATACCGGAAGCTGACGATGGCCGCGATCGCTGATCGCGCGGGGACGACGAAGACCGCGCTCTACCGCCGCTGGTCGGGCAAGGCGGAGCTGGTGCACGATGTGGCGTTCTCCCGGATGGCGCGGCTACCGCCGTCCAGGGGTGCGGTCGAGGCCGATCTCCGGATCATGGTGGCGGCGGCGCGCGATCTGTTCGCCAGCCCGGTGACCCGCGCCGCACTGCCCGGGCTCATCTCGGACATGGCTGCCGAACCCGAGCTCGCGGCGCGCGTGCACGCCGGCTTCGCGGACGTGTTCGGCGCGTTGCGTGGCCGGCTGGTGGTCGCGGTGGAGCGCGGCGAGGTGCACCCGGATGTGGATCCGGACCGGCTCATCGAGGCCGTCGGCGGGGCGGCGATGTTGCACGCACTGTTGCTCGACGACCGCGAATTCGACACCGCGTGGGCCGATCAGCTCAGTGCACTGGTCGTGCACGGAGTTCTCCGATGAGAACTCCGAACCCACCTACACTCGTGGGATGACCACACCGAGCATCAACACCGACGATGTCGTCGAGCAGATCCTGTCCACCTACGACGCGATCACCGTGGTCGGCGCCAGCGCGAATCCGTCGAAAGCCGCCAACGAGGTCCCGGCCTACATGAAGAGCCGGGGCTGGCGGATCATCCCGGTGAACCCTGCGGCCGACGAGATCGTCGGCGAGAAGGTGTACCGAACTCTTGCCGACGTCCCCGAACAGGTCGGCCTCGTCGACGTCTTCCGCCCGGGTCCCGAGTGCGCCGATGTCGCACGGGCGGCCGTCGCGTCGGGTGCGACCGCCCTGTGGCTGCAACTCGGGATCCGTTCGGCGGAGGCGCGGGCGATCGCCGAGGAGGCCGGCCTCCTGTACGTAGAGGACCGCTGCCTGATCATCGAGCAGCGCCGCACCGGCATCGTCCCCGGCTGACGGCAGCGGTGGCCCGGTGAACTTCCTGGACGAGCTCACGCACCAACGACTTCCGCTGTTCCTGCTGTTCGCGTCGTTCGTCGTCACGTTCATCGTCACGCGGGTGATCACGCGACTCATCCGGGCGGGCAAAGGCCCCTTCCGCAACAACGTGTCGGACGGTGTCCACGTGCACCACATGGTGCCGGGCCTGATCCTGACGATCGTCGGCGCCTTCGTCTCGGTGGGTGTCAACGGGGCGTCACCGGGCGCGGAGATCAGTGCGGTGCTGATCGGCGTCGGCGCCTCTCTGGTCCTCGACGAGTTCGCGCTGATCCTCCGTCTGCAGGACGTGTATTGGTCACCGGAGGGCCAACTCTCGGTTCAGGTGGTCGCCTTGACGGTCGCCGCGCTGGGGATGGCGGTACTCGGATTCAACCCCCTCGACGACGCGGATGTGGAGCTCGGTCCCGTCGCTCTGGTGGCCACTGTCCCGATCAACGTCGCGTGCGCGTTCCTGTGCGTGTTGAAGGGCAAGTTCTCCACGGCCATCGTCGGTGTCTTCATCCCGGTGTTCGCCTGGGCCGGTGCGATCCGGCTCGCACGGCCGCACTCGGCCTGGGCCCGCCGTCGATACTCACCGGCCAAGACGGACAAGGCCCGGGCCCGCGCGAAGCGCTTCGACGACCGCTGGGGCCGTTGGGGACTGAGTATCGGCGACCTCATCGCCGGGAAGCCCACCGATCCCGTGAGCGTGGTGGTGAAGACGCCGGACGATGCGACGGCCGCCGATGCTCGTCCCTCACCCCCGGCCTCGTGATCCGACGGGAGGTGCGGTGACCTACGAGTACTCTTGCGAGATAGTGATGTTCGTCGTCTCGTCGAAGCATGCCTACTTCGGCCGGCCCAAGGACGGCCCGGCCGGCGAGGTCGAGACCCGCACACCAGAGATCGTGGAGGTCGTCGCCGACAAGGGGATTCGCGGAGACCGCTTCTTCGGGGTCCGCGCGCATACCGAGGCTGCGGTGACGTTTCTCGCGCTCGAAGCCTGGTCCGCTGCCGCCGGGGACGCCGACCCGGTTCTGGCTCGGCGCAACGTCGTGGTGCGCGGGGTCGAACTCGATCCGCTGCGTGGCCGGGAGTTCGAGCTGGACTCGGGGGCGGGCCCGATTCGATTCCGCGGTGGGCGTCCTGCGCATCCGTGTTCGTGGATGGACACCGTCGCCGGCGACGGCGTGCGCAAGGCCCTGATCGGCCGGGGTGGATTGCGGGCGCAGCCGCTGACGTCGGGAACCTTGAGTCTCGGTCGTGCGGTCTTGATCAGCGATGTCGAACTCGACGCCGCGCGCGCCGCCGACCAGGTGCGTCGGGCACAGCCGTTGTAGCGGGGCAGTAGGAACGGAGACTTGGGCCCTCACTCTGGAGTTGTCAAGGGACGGACGCGGTCCCGAGCTGGGCTCGGGTGCGGAAGGTGCTACACGAATGTGTGGGTGGGCCGAGTGTGGCTGGGCGGGTCTGGGTCAGGCGGCGTCGTTGAGTCGCATGGTTCGTCGGTTGTAGGCGGGTAGCGGTCGGCGTCGTGGGTCGATGCTGGCGGGAGGAACGAGCCAGGGATGTCGGTCGAAGCCGAGGATTACGTCCCAGCCGTGGTGATGGACCTGGGTGTGGCAGCGTTGGCAGAGCAGGCAACCGTTGTCGAGATCGGTGGGACCGCCGTCTGCCCAGTGCGCGACATGGTGAACCTGGGTATGTGACGGTGGGGCACCGCATTTGATGCAGCAGGTATCTCGCACGATGACCGCCCTGCGCAGATGTGCTGGGAACAGGCGGTGGGTGTGCCCCATCTGTAGCGGTACGCCTTCGCCGTCGAGGATGATCTCTGTCAGCGACCCGTCACAGGACACCTGTTTGGCGACGGCCTGACTGACCGGTCCGGTCCACGGCATGGTGGCGGGATCAGCGCCGGTGGCGGGGATGGTCAGCATGAGTTGGGTGCGGGGAGATCCGACACTGTCGAGTGTGGCGCCGAGTGCGGCTTGGTCGAGGATCAACTCGAACGCGTCGGCGCGGCGCTGCTCGGCAGTGCGCCGATCGTCGGCGCCGTCGGGTTCGGGTCGCGGGCAGGATCGTTCGTCGATCATGGACAGGAACTTCTCGCCGACCACCTGGGTGAGGTCGGCTCGGATGTCGACACGGCCGTCGTCGGTGGTGTGGGCATTGACCGTGTTCAGCGATGGATCGTCGGCGGCCGGGATACCGGTGTCGGTCGCGTCGGCAATCGTGTTACCGATCGCGCGGGCGTGTTGAAGCACTTGCGTCGGCGTCGCACCGGATAGTGCTTGGGCGATGAGTTCGATCTCGTACTGGGAGCGCTCATCGTCTGAAAGCGCTTCACGACAACGTTTCTCGATCTGGCTGATGCCGCGGACGATGGCATCGACGACTTCGGAGGAGAGTCGTCCGTCGGCGGCGTGACGGGCGAGGGTGGGCAGCGTCGGGAGAGCGTCGACGCTTCGCATGGCGCGTAGAGCCGCGGCGGGTGCGTAGCCCATCTCGATCAATACCTTCTTGGTGGTCCCACAGGCCTTTTGTGCGACTCCGAGTTCATCGAGTTCTGCTGCATGCGTGAGGATCTGGTGGTCAACGATGTTGCGGATCAGCCGGAGGGTGTCGAGCGCGTCGAAAGTCGCTCTGCCCGTGGGATCGTCGGTGGGCGTGGTGGTCTCGATGAGCTGGTCGAGCAGGGTGGCGAGCTCTGGCATGACTCCACTGTACGGGAACATGTGTGGCTCTTCTGACGTCGAAGTGGGTTCCTTTTCGCGAGCCTAACGCACGCAACGCCCAGTCTCGCTTAGGTTTTGATTTGCGAAGAACAAGACCAAAGGAGTGGGCGTTGCGCACTGTCAGAGTACTGCAGAAGTTGCTCGGAATCGAGCGTGCCCGTGTTGTGGGTGTCAGGTTCGATGAGGATGACCGCGGGCAGATGGTGGTCGTGTCGCTGGAACTGCACAAGAACGCACGATCACGGTGCCCGCAATGTAAGAAGCGCTGCCCTGGTTACGATCAACCTGCGGCGCCGCGACGGTGGCGACATCTCGACATGGGCGGTTGGCGGTGCTTCCTCGAGTTGCCCGCCAAGCGTGTGCAGTGTCCTCGCCATGATGTGAAGACTGAGTTGGTTCCGTGGGCACGTCCGGAAGCGAAGATGACCAGGGCGTTCGACGACACCGTCGCATGGCTGTGCGCGCACGCCCCGATGACCGCGGTCAGTGCCTATCTGCGGGTCTCCTGGCGGACGGTATCTCGTATCGTCGAGCGCGTGGTCGACGACCATGTCGGACTCACTAAACGCTTGAACGGGTTGCGGCGCATCGGTATCGATGAGATCGCCTATCGCAAGGGCCGCCGGTACCTGGTTGTCGTGGTCAATCATGACACAGGTCAGTTGGTATGGGCGGGTGAGGGCGCCAAAAAGGAGACGATCGAGCGGTTCTTTGATGAACTGGGTGATGTGCGCGCACGCAGGATCACCCATATCAGTGCTGATGGCGCCGAGTACATCGGTGCGGTCCTCGCCGAGCAGGCGCCGGGGGCGTACTGGTGTATGGACCCATTTCATGTGCTGCAGTGGGTCAATCAGGCGTTGGACCGGTGCCGGTCTCGGGTGATGAGTCGGATAGCCGGCTTGTCGAAGGTGGAACGTGGCCGGTTGAGGTGGGCGTTGTTGAAGAATCCTGACAGCCTCACCGAGAACCAGGAGCGGTTGCAGTCCATCGTGGTCAGCGATGCCAACAGTGTGCTGGCCCGTGCGTATCAGATGAAAGAAGAGATACGGCACATACTTTCAGGTGCCTACTTGTCATGTTGGGCGCCGTTGCGGCGGTGGTTGAAGAAGGCGGAGGCTTGTGACATACCAGAGATTCGCACCCTGGCGCCGAGTATCCGTAAACGTGAGGTCCAGATCTTTAACGCGGTCGAGTGTCAGATGAGCAATGCGCGAGTCGAAGCAACGAACTGCCATCTGCGGTCATTGACAAAGCGGTCGTACGGATTTCACACTCCCGACGCTTTGATCGCGATGGCGAACCTCACCAGGGGCGGCGCATGCCCAGAACTCCCACATCGAAACTGACCGAAAACCGCCCACTTTCAGATCAGGAGATCCACATGTGTTCGGTTACGAGGTTTCTCCACAACCTATCCGCGCGGAAACCAGTGCTGTGTAGCTATTTTCGGCGACGATTCGCTTCTTGGCAACAGCAGTGCACTGCAGTCACATCCGTATCACTTCTCCGCCGGAAAGCGGCGATCCTGTTGTCTGCCGGTCGCCCACGCCGGGGGTGGCATTGTTCCGCCCCCATCCTCATTCGGCTCCTCCGAACACATCCGTGGCCACCTCGACGAAACGCGCCGCAGCAGCGGACGGTTTCGAACCCCACAGCAAGCCGAGATGCGCGGTGCCGTCGACGTCGCGGATCGGAACCCCGGCCACACGTTCGTCATCCGCGACGATTGACTCACTGAGAATGCCGACTCCCATTCCGCTGCAGACCAACCCGATGATCGCTTCCGGTGAGGAAGCTTCAATGGCCGGCCGGATGGGTCCGCCCGCTGAAGCCGCCGCCGCGTCGAAGACACTTCGGATGCCCGCGCCGCGGGGCAAGCAGATGAGCGACCGGTCGCGAAGCAGTGCGAGATCCACCGGCCGGCGAGGGGAGCGACCGTCCGCGGGCATCACGGCAACGACGCGCTCGGCGATGATGGTCATGGAGGCGACTCCCGGCGGGAGTTCGCCGCCGTATCCGGCCAGTGCGACGTCGAGGCGACCGTCCTCTATCGATGCGATCAACTCGGTCGACGGCGACTCGCGGAGGCTCAGCTCGATCTGCGGGTGAGTCGTCCGGAAGGTGCCCAGGGCTGCGAACAGGGGGGCGATCGTGCACCCCTCGACCATCCCGACCGCCAGGCTCCCGCGGACCAGTCCGGCGACCTCGCTGACGGTTCGGGCGACGTCGTCGGCAGCGGCGAGCGCGCGCCGCGCTGCGGGGAGTGCTGCCCGCCCGGCGTCGGTCAGGCGGACCGTACGAGCGGACCGGTCGAAGAGGGCCGAACCGAGTTCCCGTTCGAGGGTGCGGATCTGCGCGCTGATGTTCGGCTGGGTGGTGTGCACGCGCGCCGCAGCCGCGGTGAAACTGCCTTCCGCGGCGATGGCCGCGAAGTACTCGAGCTGCCGGAGTTCCATAACTGTCAATGATAGTCGGCATCCGCAGCATCACTTGGACTTATTCGGGCGTTGGGGAGACGCTGGGTGGGAACACACCGAGAGGAGCTGTCATGACCGACTACGAGATCGCACGCACGCCCGAGGATCTGACCAGGCTGTTCGTCGAGTACTCCAATGCGGGGGACGCGGACGCCGTGGCCTCGCTCTACGACGACGATGCAGTGATGGCGTATCCGCCCGGAGAGGTCACGCGCGGGCGGGCCGCTATCCGCGACCTCTGGGCTTCGGTTCTCGCGCACCGGCCCACGTTCGTGCCGGAGCCACCGTTGCCGACGTTGATGTTCCGGGACGATCTCGCACTCACCTCGACGCCGCCGCGTGACGGCGCCGGTGCTCGCGCACAGGTGGTGGCGCGGCGATCCGACGGATCGTGGGTACGGATCATCGACCAGCCGGAGTTCCAGACGCCCGACCTCTGAGACTTCGGCACCGAATTTCTGAGGCCGGATTCAGATCTCGTGCTAGCTTCGCTGTGGTGGCGGTTACACCCGCCCAGGCGACGGCGAAGAAGGGACGGATCGGCGTGGCAGTACCGGAAGCAGGCGGTGTCGCCGCGAAGATCGCATCCCGACTCGCCGGCAAGCGCGGTACCCCGATCTCGGTCGAGTCCGCGAGGCTGCTGCCCGCGGGCGCGAGTCGCGCCACATACGCCGCCACCCTCGTCGAGAGTTCGGGACGGTCCGAGCCGATCATCATCCGCGCCGTCCCGGCAGCGACCGACGACGGCGGACTGCACGCCGAGGCGCAGGTCCTGCGCGCTGCAGCCGATGCCGGCGTCCCGGTGCCGGAGATCCTCGACGCGGGTTTCGACGAAGACGGCAATGTCCTGGGGTTTCCCTATCTGGCAATGAATTTCATCGAGGGAGAGTCCATCCCCCGTCGGATACTGCGGGACGACGCTCACGCCGGTGCGCGTGCCCGCTTCGTGGATCAGTGCGGCGGGATCCTCGCCCGGATCCACCGGGTCGACGTGGCCCAGACGCCCGGTCTCGCCGAACTCGCCGATCCCATAGACGGGTTGCGGGAACTGTTCCCACGCGAATTCGAGTCCATGCCCGCGGGATTGGTGCTGGCGACCCAGTGGCTCACCGACAACCGCCCCGAACCGTCACCGCGGCAATGCCTCGTGCACGGTGACTTTCGGCTGGGCAATCTCCTCGTCGGCGCCGAAGGTATTGCGGCAGTGCTCGATTGGGAACTCGTCCACCTCGGCGACCCGGTCGAGGACCTCGGCTGGCTGTGCGCGAAAGCGTGGCGCTTCGGAGGATCGTCGCCGGTGGCCGGGATGGGAAGCCGCGACGCGCTGCTCGACGCGTATGCGCGAGAGGCGGGCTGGCGTCCCACCGAAGCCGCGCTGCGCTGGTGGGAGCTCTACGCGACCGTGAAGTGGGGACTGATCTGCGCGGTGCAGGCCGCGCGACATCTCGACGGGGTCGAACGGTCGGTGGAACTGGCCGCCATCGGACGTCGAAGTGCGGAACAGGAATTCGACGCCCTGCTCGACCTGGGCCTCGTGACACCCGAGGTGGTGCCCGATCCGCTGATCGGGTCGTCGACGCCCGACCCGAACGACGGTGTCTACGGCTCGCCGAGCGCGGTCGAACTGCTCGAAGCGGTCGCCGAGTTCCTGCGGTCCGATGCGGTGCAGGCGGAGTTGTCACCGCAGGTCCGCTTCCACACGAGGGTGGCGGGGAACGTCGTCGACGTCGTGCGTCGGCAGACACTCCGAGCGGCAGAGGACGCGACCGCGAGTGCGCAACGCCTGAGCGCCCTCGGAATCGCCGACCAGCGCGCACTCTGTGACGCGCTGTGGTCCGGTGAACTCGACGGGACCGACGAGAAGGTCCGCGCCGCCGTCGTCGCCGACGTGCGGGCCCGACTCCTCGTCGCCAACCCCAAGTACTTCGCGGTCCCTCATCCGTGACCGCCGGACATCCGATCCCAACCGAGAAGGGTTCATCGTGGACTTCGCACTGCCCGAGTCGCTGAAAGACTACCTGGCCGAACTCGACGCCTTCATCGAAGCCGAGATCGTCCCCCTCGAGCAGGCCGACGACAACATCCGGTTCTTCGACCACCGGCGTGAGGACTCCCGAACAGACTGGGAGCGAGGCGGTCTGCCGAACAAGGAGTGGGAAGCGCTCCTCGGTGAGGCAAGGCGGCGGGCCGATGCCGCCGGTCATTTCCGCTACCCCTTCCCGGCCGAGTTCGGCGGCCGGGACGGATCGAACCTGGCGATGGCGATCATCCGCGAGCACTTGGCGTCGAAGGGGCTCGGGCTGCATTGCGATCTGCAGAACGAGCACGCCATCGTCGGCAACAACATCGGTCTGCTCCTCATGCTCGAATACGGCACGCCCGCGCAGCAGGAGGAATGGGTCGAAGGACTGGCCGCGGGGACGAAGTTCTTCGCCTTCGGCATCACCGAACCCGACCACGGCTCCGACGCCACCTACATGGAGACGACCGCCGTCCGCGACGGCGACGACTGGATCATCAACGGTGAGAAGACGTGGAACACCGGTATCCATGCCGCGCACCGCGACATCGTGTTCGCCCGCACCAGCGGAGAACCCGGCGATGCCCGCGGGATCACCGCTTTCCTCGTCGACCCGCAGGACCCCGGGTTCGCTGTCGAGGAGTACCTGTGGACGTTCAACATGCCGACCGACCATGCACACATCTCGCTGCGGGATGTCCGGGTGCCGGACTCCGCGGTGTTCGGCGCCGAGGGCGCCGGCCTGCAGGTCGTGCAGCACTTCTTCAACGAGAACCGCATCCGCCAGGCGGCGTCCAGTCTGGGTGCCGCACAGTACTGCGTCGACCGTGCGGTGGCATACGCCAACGAGCGTGCCCCCTTCGGAAAGAAGCTGTCGACGAATCAGGCGATCCAGTTCCCGCTCGTCGACCTGCACACCCGGTGCGCGATGATCCGGGCCCTGATCCGCGAAACCGCCTGGAAGATGGACACCCACGGGCCGTTCGCCGCGTCTGCGGAGGTCTCGATGTGCAACTACCAGGCGAATCGGCTGTGCTGCGACGCTGCCGACCAGGCGATGCAGGTGTTCGGCGGACGCGGCTACTCGCGGCACGAACCGTTCGAGCACATCTACCGGCACCATCGGCGCTACCGGATCACCGAGGGTGCCGACGAGATCCAGATGAGACGCGTCGCCGGATACCTGTTCGGTTTCATGTCGGGAAAGGCGCCCAAAGGAGTGCAGTCGTCCTGAGTAGGCTGACCACATGATCGCGGTCATCATCATCGTGGCCACCGTGGTGGTCGCACTGTTCATTCTCGGCGGCGCCGCCTGGTTCGCGTACGACTCGGACAAACGAGTGCGCACCTTCGCGCGATCCACCGACCTGATTCCCGGCCGACCGGGCCGCGCGCCCGATAGCTGGGCCACCGACAACACCCGAGAAGCGCTGCTGCATCGGCGGATTCGGTATGCCATCGCGGACGTGCACGCGAACCCGGCGATCCCGCACGACGACGAACTCGTCGCGGCGCGCAACCGGCTCGACGACGCGGTCTTTGAACTCGACGACCGGCTCATCGCGTCGGTGGACCTCGGCGAGGACGAGGCGACCGAAGCGCTCGATCACGCCGAGGCGGCTGTCAAGGATCTCGAGAAGCTGCCGAAGAAGCTGTGGGAGGCTCCGCGGGAGGAGCAGCTCGCCGATCTGGACCGCGTCGCGCGCGTTCTGACGCGCGGCTGACCGCTCAGATCACCGTGGGCCGTGGCGGCGGGTCCGGCTGCGGGGGTGCGGGCTGCGGGTCGGGAGCCGGCGGCGGAGTGGGTACGGGGATCGGCGGTTCCGGTGGCGGCTCCGGGATGGGCTCCGGCGCGGGTATGGGCTCGGGCGGTGGCGGTGGCGGCGGGACCGGTTGACTCATGTCCGGACTCCTCTCGACGCGAACGTCTGGTTCGTCTGGTTTGTCTCGTGATGCCTCCACCGACGCTACGCCCGTGCCGGGGCACGGGCCACCTGATCGGTGCTAGGAGCCGGCCAGCTCCAGCAGCTTCCGGACGGTCCGCAGATTACGTCCGGTTCCCTGCACACCCAGACCGCGAGCGATGACCGGCGCGGTCAACGTCGAGCGGCCCGCCCCGTCGGCGTAGCGGATGTGCAGATCGGACCCGATGACCCGGACGACGTCCTCGCCGAAGTCCTTGCGCTCGAAGGCGGTCACCTTGTCGGGCACCGGTTCGCCGGTCAGGAAGTAGACGTAGGAGTACTTGTCGTCGACGATGTCGAACGGATGCGCGTCCAGCGCGGCACGGACCTGGTCGGTCGTGCGGCTGATGACCTCGCGGAACCAACCGTAGCGCTCCTCCAGCGCGGTCTCGAGAGCGCGGTCGAACTCGTCCGGGTCGGGAGGTGGCGAACAGATCAGATTGCCCGACGCGATGTAGGTCGTGACCTCATCGGCACCGAGGTCGGTTGCGATCTGGCGCAATTCGGCCATCGGGAGTTTCGCCCCGCCGACGTTGACGGCGCGGATCAGTACGATGCGCCGGCTCACGGACGCACCTTCGACAGGTCGGTCCGCACCAGCATGACGTTGTAGTCGTCCCATCGCGAGACGACGAAGTAGAGGTCCTCTCCCGACGACCGAGGGTGGATGTAGGGCGTGTACAGGCCGCTGGACTGCTTCTGGGAGATGAGCACTCGCTCGCCGCTCCACGGTCCCACGGGTGACGGCGACGTGCGCATCATGATCGTCCCCGCGCGCTCGGTCAGCATGACGAACCGGCCGAGAAAGGCGTTGTAGGCCACCGAGAGCTCGCCCATCGGACCGGCGACGATCGGCGCGGCCTCGGCCGGATTCGGCGACCACGACGTGCCGCCCCGGAAGTACTGATACCGGTTGAGGTTCAGGATGTCGGCGGGACGGAACCGGGCCACGTGGGCCGAGCCGAAACGCCCATTCGGCGTGCCGTATTGGTAGATGTACTCACCGCTTCGGAGGAAGGCGCCCATCTGAAACCGGTTGTGGCCACTCGCGACCTGGGGAACGCCGGGAATCGTCAGGTCGGTGTTCCAGCGGAGGGTGTTGTTGTCGACGGTCCAGGTCTGACCATTGTTGTGCGACACGGCGATTCCCGAGTAATTCGTGCTCCACCGGCCGGGGCCGAGCCAACGATGGATCGACATGAAGCTGACGAACTGGGTGCCGTTGACCGAGATCCCGCCGGTGGGGATTCGACCGACCTCGATGTTGCGCACCCCGACCGCGTTGAACATGGGTTGTGCCCATCTCGGATGTGCCGATGACACCGAGGCACCTGACCGGACCGATCCCGGGACGGCGTTCGGGAATCGGATTCCCTTGGCCAGATCGGAGTTCGCGTCACTACGCAGCATCGTGTTGTGCTTCCAGGCCATCTGGCCCGCGCACTTGCCCCATGTGTCGCCGAAGGCCATCAGTATCTGGCCGGAGCCGTTGTCCCACGGCACGCCGACGTCGGTGGCGGTGATACCGAAACGGGTGTCGGTGCGAGCGGGACTTCGCGGACCGGTCACCCACGAGACGGCCCTGCTGGCACCGGTGAGTTTCGGGAGCGGCCCCTGTGGCTTCTTGCCGCCCGCCCGATAGCTGCCGAAGTCGAGACTGCCCCACCCGAGCTCGCTGGACCCCGAACTTCCGGTGCTCCCGACGTCTCCTCCGGTGATGCCGGTGACGTTGCAGACCGCGGCTCGCGCCGGTGCCGGCACAGCAGCGAGCACGCCGCCGGCCAGGCCGACGGCGGCAACGGTTGCAATGACGCGGCGTCGGACATGGTGGGCAGGGCGCAGACGAGTCCGGCTGCGTCGAGGCATGGACGTACCCCCCTGAGGAAACGACAGTGGCGTCAGTGTTGCAGAAGTGGCACCGGGCAGCGTCGCCGATGCCAAACCGATGCCGGTGCGTGACCCTTCGAGGCTCGCTCTGAATTGTCGTTCCCCGATTCCGATGAACGACGCGAGCGCTGTTCTCCGGAGGGGGGACGAGGACGCGAGGATCAGCGGCGAGTGGCCACGGCGAACGTGCGGCGGAAGGGCAGAACGGTACCCCATTCCCGTCGCGGATAGGCCTCGGCGAAGCGTTCCTTCAGGTCGGCGATGAAGCGCTTCCGGAGGTCGTCGGTGAGCGCCTGCAGGTAGGGACGCGCGCCCGTTCCGGACATCCAGTCGAACACCGGATCCTGGCCGTCGAGCACGTGGAAGTAGGTCGTCTCCCACGCGTTGACGTGGTAGCCGCGCTCGGCGAAGAAGTCCAGGTACACCTCGGCGTCGAGACGCGGCAGCCCGCGTAGGTCGCCGAACGCCCCGACATACGGTTCGGTCACGGCGAGCTCGGCGAGAGCCGCGTGGGTCGGCGAGTCGGTGTTGTTCGGGACCTGTAACGCGAACGCGCCGCCGTCGGTGAGATAACCGAGCAGCCGGTCGATCACCTCGAGGTGATCGGGGACCCACTGGAACATCGCGTTGGAGATCATCAGGTCGACCGGCCGGTGCGGCGCCCACTGCGAGACGTCGACGGCGTCGTAGTTGGCGCGCGGGTCGGTGTTGTCGCGGATGGCCCGGTCGACCATCTCCGCCGAGTCGTCGATGCCCAGGATCTCGGCCGCCGGCCAGAGTGCACGCAGGTGCTTGGTCAGATGGCCCGGTCCGCAACCCAGGTCGACCACCGACAGCGGGTTGGTCGGGATCTGCGCGATGAGGTCGAGAAACGGCCGCGCGCGATCGTCGGCGAATTGCAGATAGCGTGTCGGGTCCCACACAGCCATGGGTCCACCCTAGACACCACTGGTGCCCGGCGCCCGAGATGTCGGGAACGCCGTCGGTTTGCCCCCTCGACGAGGGTGCTGCCGGCCGTCGCGCCTGCCGTAGGCTTCCGTGCGTGACAGCTTCTGCGAACCCGACAGCCGACGGCTCCTCCGCAGACCCGGGAGCGGGGTCGGACGTCGTCGAGATCTCGACCGACGGTGCCTGCCTGGGCAACCCGGGCCCGGGCGGATGGGGTGCGGTGCTCCGCTACAAGGGCACCGAGAAGCGGATCTCCGGTTCCGAGCCCGATACGACGAACAACAAGATGGAACTCACGGCCGCCATCGAGGGTCTCGCGGCACTGACCAGACCGTCGAACGTCATCATCTACACCGACTCGACGTACGTCCGCAACGGGATCATGAAGTGGGTCAACGGCTGGCAGGCGAACGGCTGGAAGACCAAGGACCGCAAGCCGGTCAAGAACGCGGATCTGTGGCGCCGTCTGGTCGAGGAGGAGAAGCGGCATCAGGTGGAGTGGCGCTGGGTGAAGGGGCACGCCGGCGATCACTTCAACGAGATCGCCGACGAACTGGCGACGACCGCGGCCCGGTCGGTCGCCCGATGACCCCGGTGGCGGTGGCCCTCGAACCCGTGCGCGACGAGCACCTGGTCGAGGCGATCGAGGGTGCGGGCGGACGGATCGTCGGCCTCGACGACGCGCGGGTGCTGGTGTGGATCGGACCGCCGTCTGACTTTCCGGAGCTGCCCGACACTGTCGAGTGGGTGGCCCTCAAGACCGCGGGGATCGAGGACTTCGTGGCCGCCGACATCCTCGACGACCGCCGCACCTGGACCAACGCGTCGGGCTTCTATGCCGAGAACGTCGCCGAGCACGCGCTGGCGCTTCTCCTCGCGGGACTTCGGCAGATCAACACCGCCGTCCTCCGGCACTGGGACAAGGAGCGGATCGACACCGCGGTCCGGTCACTGCACGGTTCCACCGTGGCCATCGTCGGAGCCGGCGGGATCGGCGCATCTCTCGCTCCGCGCCTCCGGGCATGCGGTGCCCGCGTCGTCGCGGTGAACCGGTCGGGCCGAGCGGTCCCCGGCGCGCACGAGGTCCGCCGATCGGACGAGTTGGACGACCTGTGGGCGACGATCGACCACGTCGTGCTGGCCGCGCCGGCGACGCCCGAGACACGGCACATGATCAACGCCGACAGCCTGGCCGCGCTGCCCGCGCACGCATGGGTGGTGAACATCGCGCGCGGCCCCCTGGTCGACGAAGAAGCGCTGTACCGCGCGTTGGCCGACGGTCAGATCGCCGGGGCTGCTCTCGATGTGACCGATCCGGAACCGCCCGCCGAGGACCATCCGCTCTGGTCCCTGCCGAACGTGATCATCACCCCGCACGTCGCCAACCCGGCGTCGGGACTGACACGTGAACTCGCGCCGTGGGTCGCCGAGAATCTGCGCAGGTTCGCCGCGGACGAGGATCTCCTGTCCGTGGTCACCGTCGGACGGGATTACTGAGGTCTCGTCCGGCCGGTTGCGACCGATTTCTAGAACACGTTCTCGTTTTTGGGTTCGACGTGGCATGGTCGACGGGTGATTCTCGACAGATTCCGGATAGACGACCAGGTGGCCATCGTGACCGGCGCGAGCCGGGGCTCGGGGCGGCGATCGCGGTCGCCTTCGCCGAGGCCGGCGGCGATGTGGTGATCGCGGCCCGCAGCGAGTCCGACCTCGAACAGGTCGCCGAACGGGTCCGTGCCGCGGGCCGGCGCGCCCACACCGTCGCAGTGGACCTCGCCGACCCCGATGCGGCGGCCGCGCTCGCGCAGACCGCGGTCGATGAGTTCGGGCGACTCGACACCGTGGTCAACAATGTCGGCGGTGCGATGCCCCGGCCGCTGTTCGACACGAGTCCCAAGCACCTGCGGGATGCCTTCGACTTCAACGTCGGTAATGCACACGCGCTCGTCGTCGCCGGTGCCAAGCAGATCCTCGCGACCAGCGGTCAGGGTTCGATCATCAACATCACCTCCGCGGTCGGCCGCCTGCCCGGGCGTGCCTACGCGGCCTACGGCACCGCGAAAGCCGCTCTCGCGCACTACACCCGCATCGCGGCGATGGATCTGAATCCGAAGATCCGGGTGAACGGGATCGCGCCGGGCGCCATCCTGACGTCGGCGCTGGAGATCGTCGCGGGTGACGAGGGGATGCGCAGCGCCGTCGAGACTTCGACGCCGCTGCACCGTCTGGGCGATCCGGAGGACATCGCCGCGGCCGCGCTCTACCTGGCGTCACCGGCGGGCGCCTACGTCACCGGCAAGATCCTGGAGGTCGACGGCGGCATCATCGCGCCCAACCTCGACCTTCCGATCCCGGATCTCTGATCAGTCCGAGCCGCGCTCGAGCGCCCCGGCTATCTGCTGTTCGAGATGTGCGGCCGCCACCTGCGGGACGTCGATGATGCCGTCGAGCTCGGCGCGGACCTTCTTGTAGGCGGCCTGCCGCTCGGCCGGCGTGGCCCCGGCGTCGGCGGCGACGTTGATCAGTTTGCGCGCCCGGTCGAGTGCCTCGCGCTCGACCGGGGAGAAGCCGGACTGCTTGCGACGCCGGGCTTCTCGCTCGGCTGCGTCGAAGGCGGCGGCGTAGTCGCCGACCGCGTCGCGGTACTCGGCGAAATCCGCCGGCGACATCGATGTCGCGGCTGTGGAGAGGTCCGCGGCGGCGGGATCTGGTCGTAGGTCGTCCGCGCGCACCCGGGCCCGGTGGAAGGCGAGGGTCAGCGGCTCGCGCATGTCGGTCATCAGCGGGTACTCGATCAGGGTCGCGAGATCGAGTTCGTAGGCGAACCACTTCTCGTTGAGTGCGTCGTGCTGTCGGTGCACCCTGCGCAGCTGATCGGCCGAGGTCGTCGTGAGCTTGAGTTGCTCGGACTGTGCTGTGGCCTTGATCCGAGCGAGCTCGATCTTGTCCCTGCGCCGCTTCTCGTTGTACTTGCCGATCGAACCCGCCCACCCGCCGACGACCGCGCCGATCGGGAAGATCAGCCACCAGTTGTCCGTGGCAAAGTTGACGATCTCGTTCACGGCTCAACTGTACCGAGACCTGGACGTAGGTCATTAGGGTTGACGAATGGCCGATCCCGATGCCCCGAAGCTCACCGTCGAGACCGTCGATGCGTGGCGAGAGTGGTTGCGCGACAATCACGAGACGTCGCCCGGAGTGTGGCTTGTGTTCTGGCGCAAGGGCTCGGGCCGGGAGCCGATCGACTACGACGAGTGTGTTCGCGAGGCGCTGTGCTGGGGGTGGATCGACGGTCACACCCGTGTCATCGACGAACAACGCCGCGGCATGTGGTTCACCCGGCGCGGGCGCAACAGCGGGTGGTCGGCGTCCAACAAGGCGCGCGTCGCCGACCTCGCGGCCGCCGGCCGCATCCAGCCCGCCGGTCAGGCCGTCATCGACGACGCCCAGGCCCGCGGCCTCTGGACCCTGTTCGACGATGCCGAGGCACTGATCGAGTCCCCCGAACTGGCCGCCGCGCTCGACGCCGACCCCGCCGCCCGGGCCAACTGGGATGCGTTCCCGCCGAGCGCGCGCAAGTTCGGACTGTCGCAGATCGCCCTGGCGAAACGACCCGAGACCAAGACCAAACGCATCGCCGGCCTCGTCGAACGCGCGGCGCGCAACGAGCGACCTTCGTGACCCTTCGAGGCTCGTCGCTTACGCTCCTCGCACCTCAGGGATCGGGGGTGGGCTCGTCGCTTACGCTCCTCGCACCTCAGGGAGCGGAGGGGACGCCTTTACTGCTCCCTGAGGTGCGAGCGAAGCGAGCCACGACGGGCTCCGAAACCCGCGTCACCAGGCCCATCGTGGCTCGTCGCTAGCGCTCCTCGCGCCTCAGGGAGCAGAGGGGGTCGCTCAGGTCGCCTCGATGGCTCCGGTGAACTGACTCTCGTAGAGCCGGCAGTAAGCGCCGCGGGCGGCGAGCAGTTCGTCGTGGCTGCCCTGCTCGACGATGTGACCGTCCTCCATGACGACGATGACGTCGGCGTCGCGCACCGTGGACAACCGGTGCGCGATGACGAAACTCGTACGGTCCGACCGCAGATTCGCCATCGCCTTCTGGATGAGCAGCTCGGTGCGGGTGTCGACGGAGCTGGTCGCCTCGTCGAGGATCAAGATCGTGGGACGGGCGAGGAACGCCCGCGCGATCGTGATGAGCTGCCGCTCACCGGCACTCACCCCGCCGCCCTCGTCGTCGAGGACGGTGTCGTAACCGTCGGGAAGGGTCCGCACGAAGTGGTGGACGTGACTCATCCGGGCCGCGTCGAGCACTTCTTCCCGCGAGGCGGTGGGGTCGCCGTAGGCGATGTTGTCGTAGATGGTGCCGCCGAAGAGCCACGAGTCCTGCAACACCATGCCGGTGCGTTCGCGCAGGTCGTCGCGGGTCATCTGGGTCGAGTCGACTCCGTCCACGCAGATGACGCCCGAATCGACGTCGTAGAACCGCATGATCAGGTTGACCAGGGTGGTCTTGCCCGCGCCGGTCGGACCGACGATCGCGACCATGTGTCCGGGGCGGGCCACCAGGCTGAGGTTCTCGATGAGCGGTTTGTCCTCGACATAGCGGAAGGACACGTCGTCGAACTCGATGAGTCCCTTGTCGTCGGTGGGGGTCTTCGGGCTCGCGGCGTCCGGCGACTGTTCGTCGGCGTCGAGGATGTCGAAGATCCGCTCGGCGGATGCGACGCCGCTCTGCATGAGGTTGATCATCGAACCGATCTGCGTCAGCGGTTGGGTGAACTGGCGCGAGTACTGGATGAACGCCTGCACCTCACCGAGACTCAGCGATCCCGAGGCCACGCGCAGACCGCCGACAACCGCGACCGCGACGTAGTTCAGGTTCCCCAGGAACATGATCGTCGGCATGATGACGCCCGAGATGAACTGCGCCCGCCAACTGGACTCGTACAGCTTCTGGTTGCGTTCGTCGAAGGTCGACTGGATCTCGCGCTGGCGGCCGAAGGCGGTCACCAGCTCGTGGCCGGTGAAGGCCTCCTCGACCTGAGCGTTGAGGGCGCCGGTCGAGGACCACTGCGCCGAGAAGTGCGGCTTCGACCGTTTGGCGATCACGCCGGTCGCGATGATCGCCAGCGGAACCGTGGCCACGGCGATCAGGGCAAGCAGCGGCGAGATCCAGATCATCATGATCAGCAGCGCGATCACCGTCAGCACCGAGTTGGCGAACTGGGAGATGGTCTGCTGCATGCTCTGTGACAGATTGTCGAGGTCGTTGGTCACCCGACTCAGCAGCTCACCACGAGGCATGGTGTCGTAGTAGCGCAGCGGCAGGCGATGCACTTTGGCCTCGACGTCGTCGCGCAGCCGACGGATGGTGCCGACGACGACGATGTTCAGCAGGTAGCCGGCCAGCCACGCGAGCAGTGACGAGACGACGTAGAGCGCCAGGGTGATGAGCAGCACGCGGCCGACTTCGCCGAAATCCACTCCGACGCCGGGTGTCACGTCCATCGAGGAGACCATGTCGGCGAAGGTGTCGTCCCCGCTCTCGCGGAGACCGGCGACCGCCTGTTCCTTGGTGAGCCCCTCGGGCAGGGTGCGTCCGATGACGCCGTCGAAGACGAGGTCGGTGGCGTAACCGAGCACGCGGGGCGCGATCGCGATCAGCACGACCGAGCCCACCAGCGAGGCCAGCGTCACGGTCATCAGCATGCGATAAGAGGCCAGTTGTGCGACAACGCGTTTGACCGAAGGCCAGAACGAGCGGGGTTTGGATTCGGGTCCGGCCGCCATCGGCGAACCTGCGGGCCGGGTCATGCGCGCTCCTCCATCGCCATCTGTGATTCGACGATCTCGGCATAGGTGGGACACGACTGGCGCAGGTCGTCGTGCGTACCGAGACCGACGATCCGTCCGCGATCTAGGACGACGATCTGCTCGGCGTCGATGATGGTCGAGATACGTTGGGCCACCACGATCACTGCCGCTTCGCGTGTGGCCGGACGCAGTGCGGCGCGCAACCGTGCATCCGTGGTGAGGTCGAGCGCGGAGAACGAGTCGTCGAACAGGTAGATGGCCGGTCGGCGGATGAGTGCCCGAGCGATCGCCAGGCGCTGGCGCTGTCCGCCGGAGACGGTCGTGCCGCCCTGGGACACCTTGGTGTCGAGCCCGTCGGGCATCGCCGACACGAAGTCCTCGGCCTGCGCGATCCGCAGGGCCTCCCAGATCTCGTCGTCGGTCGCGTCGGCCTTGCCGTGCAGCAGGTTCGAGCGGACGGTTCCCGAGAAGAGGTACGGCCGCTGCGGAACCAGACCGACGACCGATCGCAGTTCATCGGGGTCGAGCCGCTTCACGTCCGTACCGCCGACCCGGACCGCGCCGGACGTCGTGTCGATCAGTCGCGGGACCAGCCCGACGAGTGTCGTCTTGCCCGAGCCGGTCGATCCGACGATCGCGGTCGTCGTGCCCGGCTCGACGCGGAAGTCGATGCCGCTCAACACCGGGTCGTCGGCGCCGGGGTAGCGGAACTCGGCGGCGTCGAACTCCACCATGCCCGGATGGGTGGCGAATCCGATCGGCTCACTGGGCGGATGGACCGAGGTGTCGGTGGCCAGGACCTCGGAGATGCGCTCGGCGCAGACCGCCGCGCGCGGTGCCATCATCGCCAGGAACGACGCCATCATCACCGACATCAGGATCTGCATGACGTAGCTCATCACGGCGGTCAGCGCGCCGATCTCGAGCGAACCGTCGGAGACCGCGTGACCGCCGAACCAGATGACCGCGACGATGGTGACATTGGTGATCACCATGACGACCGGGAACATCAAGGCCATCAGCCGTCCGACGTGCAGGGTCGCATCGGCGAGATCGTCGTTGGCGACGGCGAACCGCTTGCGCTCGTAGTCCTCCCGCACGAACGCCCGGACGACCCGGATGCCGGTGATCTGCTCGCGCAGGACGCGGTTGACGTTGTCGATCCGTTCCTGCATGGCGCGGAAGCCGGGGATCATCTTCGCGATGATGGCCCCCATCGAGACCCCGAGTACGGGTACCGCGATGGCGATGACCCACGACAACGCGGGCGCCTCGCGGACTCCCATGATGATGCCGCCGATGCACATGATCGGAGCCATCACCAGGATCGCGCTGCTCATGACGATGAGCATCTGCACCTGCTGGACGTCGTTGGTGGTGCGGGTGATCAGCGACGGAGCACCGAAGGTGCCGACCTCGCGTGCGGAGAAGGAGTTCACCCGGTGCAGCAGGTCGCCGCGGATGTCGCGCCCGACCCCCAGCGCGGCGCGGGACCCGAAGAACTGGGCGGCGACCGTGACGATGATCTGCGCGACGCTCACCAGCAGCATCCATCCGCCGATGCGCAGGATGTAGCCGGTGTCACCGCGGGCCACGCCGTTGTCGATGATGTCGGCGTTCAGGCTCGGCAGGAACAGCATCGCGGTGGTCGCGAGCAGCTGCAGCACGATGACGAGTACGACGTTGATCCGGTACCGCGCCAGGTACGTGCGGATGAGGCGGGTCAGCATCTGACCGCCGGGAGCGAGAGCGGGCCGTGTTCTACTGCGATCACCTGCGCAAGACTAGTTGCCGCTCGCAACGGACGCCTCTGAGTATCGCCCGGGCGGTGTGCGGGGCCGGCGAGGGCGACGGTCTGCCGCTCAGACGGTCGGCGGTTCGGTCAGCGCGACGGCCGCCTCCGCGGTGTGGGTGAGGAAGGTGAACGACTCCTGGAAGTAGAGGTTCACCACATCGCCGTCGTGTGAGTCGTAACCGATCGACACGTCCTGGCCGATGGTCAGCTCGAAGTCGCCGCCGCGGGTGCTCATGACGAACGCGCCGCTGATCGCCGGCGCCCACACGATGTCGCCGGTGAACAGCCGCTGGATGTGTTCGAGGATCGGGTAGCCGTGGTTCGACGTCTCGTTGACCTGGGTGTAGGCCTCGGCCGACAGGGCCACCGCGTACGGACCGTCGACCGACGCGAGTCGTAGTGTGCTCAGCGCCTGACTGACCGCCTCCGGGTAGTCGCGGACGTCGGTGGGCAGCGGGATCGGGGAGGCGGAGGCCTCGGCGCGGATCCCGCTGATCGACGCCGCGGTGTAGCCCTCGAAGATGGCCCGGTCCTCGGCGAGCGCGAGTTCGCGCGCGGCGTCCACGACCGGATCCCAGTCGGAGTCCTTCGCGCCGCGATCGACGTCGTCGATGGCCTCCCGGGACACGGTGAACGGGACTTTGAGTTCGACCAGCGACTGGGTGCGACGCTGGAACGCGGTGATGCCCTGGGCGGGCGAGTCGATCTTGGTGCGATGTCCCAGGGTCACCGACGCGGTGTCGGAGCCGAGCGGCCCGGTGACGTCGACGAGGCGCCGGCCCGCGACGTTGCGCTTGAACGAGCGGGTGGCCTCCTCCTCGATCTCCGCCCACGCCGCGTCGGAGATCGGCGCGAGTTCGCGATGCAGGTTGTTCATGGTGTCCTCCTGGTGCGGCCGGGATGGGGTTTCCGGGTGCGGTGGTCGGGTGTCGTGTCGTCAGTGCAGTGACCCGATGCCCAGCGAACCGTCGGAACGGGTCGTCGGGGACGGGGGAGCGGCGGGTGCGGCGTCGGGCGCGGGCGGCAGCTCTTCGAGGAAGTCGAGGGTCGGGGTGAAGAACTGCGACCCGGTCACCGCGGTGGTGAAGTCGAGGAGGCGGTCGTAGGTGCCGGGCGGGTCGCCGATGAACATCTTGCGCAGCATCTCCTCGGTGACGTCGGGCGCTGCCGAGTAGGCGATGTAGAAGGTGCCGTTCACGCCCGTGCCGGAGACGTCGCCGTAGGGCATGTTGTCGCGGACCACGTCGATCTCCTCGCCGTTCTCGTCCTCGACGACGTTCAGCGCGATGTGGGAGTTCGGTGGCTTCACCTCGTCGGACATCTCCACGTTGTCGAGCTTGGTGCGTCCGATCGCGGCTTCTTGCTCCTCGGTGCTCAGGCCGTTCCACGACGACAGGTCGTGCACGTACCGCTGGATCGCGACGTAGCTGCCGCCCGCGAAGTCCGGGTCCTCCGCACCGACCGTGATGGCGTCGATCGCGGCCTGTCCGGTCGGGTTCTCGGTGCCGTCGACGAACCCGATGAGGTCGCGTAGGTCGAAGTAGCGGAAGCCGTGCACCTCGTCGACCACGGTGACCGCGTCCCCGAAGGACTCGGTGATCTTGGCGCCGAGTTCGTAGCACAGGCCCATGTCGTCGGACTTGATGTGCACGAGCAGGTCCCCGGGCGTCGCCGGGGCGGTGTGGACCTCGCCCTCGTAGGGAACGAACGGACGCAACGAACGGGGCCGCGGGCCGGCGAACAGGCGGTCCCACGCCGCAGACCCGATCGACACGATGCCGGCCAGTGCGGCCTCCGGTGCCCGCGAGGACACCGCGTTGTTCAGCCCGGGAATTTCCTCCAGCGCATCGCGAACCGCGTCTTCACCGCCGTCGTCGATGGTGAAGACGAGGAAGATCGCCGACTTCGTCTTCCGGGTCAGGATCGTCTGGGGCACCGGCACGCCCAACACCCTAGCCGATCGTCACCCGGCGTGGGGTGGCAGATCATGCTGCGAATGTATAGGGCAGGCAACCCTTTTCGACGACGAGGTGCGGACGAGTCCGCGTCAGCTGCGCGGTGTGGCCCGCGCCACCGCCCGGCCGGCGGCGCGCCCGGAGAAGATGCATCCGCCGAGGAACGTCCCCTCCAGGGCGTTGTACCCGTGTACGCCGCCACCGCCGAAGCCCGCGACCTCACCGGCGGCGAACAGGCCGTCGAAGGCGCTGCCGTCCGGCCGCAGCACCTGGGAGTCGAGGTTGGTCTCGAGACCGCCCAGGGTCTTGCGGGTGAGGACGTTGAGCCGGACCGCGATCAGCGGGCCGTGCTCCGGGTCGAGCAGCCGGTGGGGCTTGGCGACGCGAACGATCTTGTCGCCGAGATACTGTCGCGCATTGGTGATCGCCATCAGCTGGGCGTCCTTGGAGAACTTGTTGCCGATCTCGGCGTCGCGCGCGGAGATGATGCGCTCGATCTCCGCGAGGTCGAGTTCGGGGCCGCGAGCGATCTTGTTCATCCCGGCCACCAGCTCGGGCAGGTTGTCGGCGACCACGAAGTCGACGCCGTTGCGCACGAAGGCGTCCACCGGTCCCGAGGCACCCTTCGCCAGCCGGCTCTTCGCGGTGAGCTTGAGGTCCTTCTCGGTGATGTCGGGGTTCTGCTCCGACCCCGACAGCATGAACTCCTTCTCCACGATCGTCTGCGTGAGGATGAACCACGAGTAGTCGTGGCCCGCCGACAGGATCGCCTTCATCGTCGAATTGGTGTCGAAGCCGGGGAAGTTCGGCGGTGCGAGACGATTGCCGTTGGCGTCGAGCCAGAGTGACGACGGGCCGGGGATGATCCGGATCGCGTGATCGGGCCAGATCGGGTCCCAGTTGTGGATGCCCTCGGTGTAGTGCCACATCCGGTCGCGGTTGACGATGTTGGCGCCGGCGCTCTCGGTGATCTCCAGCATCCGGCCGTCGACGTGCGCGGGGACGCCGGAGATCATCGTCTGCGGAGCGGGGCCGAGACGATCGACCGGCCAGTTCTTGCGAATCAGATCGTGGTTGTGCCCGATGCCACCGGAGGTGACGATGACCGATCCGGCACGGATCTCGAAGTCGCCCACGACATCCCGGTTCGACGCCCGGCCGCGTTCGGCGTCGGTCGGGGCGAGTGTCACACCCCGCACGCCCACGGCGGTGCCGTCGTCGACGACGAGTTCGTCGACGCGATGCCGGAACCGGAACTCGACGAGCCCGCGCTTCTCCGCATCCAGGACCGGCTCGGCGAAGACCCGGACCACCTCCGGTCCGGTTCCCCACGTGAGGTGGAAGCGGGGCACGGAGTTGCCGTGGCCGTCGGCGAATCCGCCGCCGCGTTCGGCCCAGCCGACGATCGGGGTGATACGCAGACCGAGGTCGTGCAGATACTGCCGCTTCTCGGTGGCGGCGAAGTCCACATAGGCGCGAGCCCACTGGCGTGGCCAGTAGTCCTCGTCCTCACGATCGAAACCCGCCGAGCCCATCCAGTCCTGCAGCGCGAGGTCGGCGGAGTCGGAGATGCCGAGGCGGCGCTGCTCGGGTGTGTCCACCATGAACAACCCGCCCAGGGACCAGAATGCCTGCGCACCAAGGTTGTTGCGGTTCTCCTGATCGACCACGACGACGCGACGCCCGGCCTTGGTGAGCTCGTATGTCGCGACGAGTCCCGCCAGGCCCGCACCGACGACCACCGCGTCGGCCTCGTTCTCCGCCACCGCATCTCCTCCCGCCGCAGCCATGCCGGGTTGCTCCGGAGCATGTGCACTCGCAGAAGAGACTAGCCCCGCACTAGAGCACGATGTCGGCGTACCGGTGGAACCACGGTGCGGCCGCCTCGAGGCCGGCCGCGAGCGCGAGGAGATCGCCGTCGGCACCGAGACGGCCGACGAACTG
The DNA here is from genome assembly GCF_057770005.1 of Gordonia sp. G4. Lineage (NCBI taxonomy): Bacteria > Bacillati > Actinomycetota > Actinomycetes > Mycobacteriales > Gordoniaceae > Gordonia > Gordonia sp. G4. Next base: position 1,325,188 of record NZ_CM173442.1, on the reverse strand, counting down.
CACGCCGAGGGGGAGGCCGGCCGCAGTCCAGTGCAGCGGCACGCTCATGGCCGGCCGCCCGGTGAGGTTGGCGAGCTGGGTGTACGGCACCCAGCCGAGGCTCTCGTAGACGAGTTTGTCGATGATCCCGAGACGGGAGATCGCGCGGCCTGACCGTGCGCGCGAGGCGAGCCGCGCCGCCCGCTGGAGGGCAGGCGGCGTGGTCATCGAACCGACCCGCGGTGGTGGCACGGCGAGCGTGGGCGTGAGCAGCAGGTCGTGGGTCTGATGGAACCGGTCGAGGGCCAGGACGTGGTCGTTGATCCGGTCGAGCGCGCTGAACAACGGGACGACCCCGGCTGCTCGGCCAAGCTCGGCGAGGGTCAGGGTGTCGGCTTCGAAATGCGAGTCGGGAGCTCCGGTGAGGCGTCGGACCTCGTCGACCTGCGCGGCGCACTTGGCGAACCAGATGTCGAGGAAGTCGCGTGCGAGGGCGGCGTCGTCGTGCGGCGGGTCCACCTCCTCGACGGCGTGGCCGAGGTCGGTCAGCACCGACGCGGCGTGTTCGACCGCGGCCACGGCTTCCGGGTGCGGGTTCGCGTTGATCGCCGACGTCGTGGTGTAGCCGATCCGCAGCAGCCGGGGCGGGGTGGCGATCCGGGCGGTGTAGCTCTCGGTGTGCAGGGGCGTCGGGTAGGTCGACGACGGCGTCGGCCCGATGAGCACGTCGTAGAGAGCCGCGGCGTCGCGGACGGTCCGGGTCACCACGCCCTCGACGCCCATCCCGAAGAGCGGCTCGCCGGTCTGCGGACCGAACGGCATCAGGCCACGAGAACTCTTGAGCCCGAACAATCCGGTGCATGCGGCGGGGATGCGGATGGAACCGCCGCCGTCGCTGGCCCCGGCCGCCGGCACGATCCCGGCAGCCACCGCGGCGGCGCTGCCGCCCGACGACCCGCCCGGGGTCACCTCCAGGTCCCAGGGATTGCGCGTCGGACCCCAGAACGTGGGCTCGGTGATCCCCTTCGCGCCGAATTCCGGAGTGTTCGTCTTGCCGAAGATCACCAGGCCGGCGTCGAGAAAACGCCTGACGCCGAAGGAGTGTTCGCGGGCGATGTGCGAGGCGAGGGCGCGAGAGCCGCGCGTCGTCGGGTACCCGCGGTAGTCCTGCGCGAGGTCTTTGATGAGGAACGGGACGCCGGCGAACGGCCCGGTGAGGTCTCCCCGGACGCGGGCATCGGCTTCGGCGTCCATGCGGATCACGATGGCGTTGAGGGAGGGATCGACGGCGTCCGCACGTGTTCGCGCGAGGTCGAAGAGTTCGGCTGCCGTCACCTCGCCGGAGGCGACGAGACCCGCCAGGGTGGTCGCGTCGCAGGACAGGTATTCGCCCATGTGCACGTCCCGACACTAGTGGTTCCGGTGGCGGGTCGAGCGGACTTGGCGGTGATCGTCGGACAGGCGGGCGGCCGGGCCCGCTGTCCAGAAAACCACGGTCACCGTTGCCCACCCAAACCGGTAACGGCCGCATCGCGGGCATGTGGACCGAACAGACGAAGATATCGGCCGACGCGTCGTCTATGTACCAAATGGGCTGTTCAGCCGCGGAGGGTGTGACATGAACCACCACCGATGGGCATCACAAGACCCGCTCTCACCTTTGCCGTGGCGTTATCGTGCCGTTACACTTCAGCGGGACGGGTACCACTGCCCGGGGGGACCAATACAATCCCTCCTCGTACGACTTCGTACACAAGCCCGCAGCAGTACCCGGTAGGCAAGACCCGCAAGCGGCCGGTTCCGGCCGTGGTGATCCAAAGGAAAACTGACGAATGCTGACACGCGCCCGTAAGCGCCTCGTCGCCGGACTCGTGGCTCTCGTGGCCGTGTCGGGTGCGACGCTGGTCGCAGCTCCGCCGGAGGCCTCCGCGGCCAACGGCTGCAATGTCGAGTACGTCCGCTCGAACGCCATGAACCGGACCGTGCCCGTGTGCATCGTCTCGGCCGGCGGTGGCGGACCGAAGCCGACGCTGTACCTGCTCGACGGCCTCCGTGCCCCCAACAACAACAGCGGTTGGCTGATCAACACCGACGTCGCGCGCTACATGGCCGGCAAGGGCACCAACGTCGCCATCCCGTTCGGCGGTGCAGGCAGTTTCTACACCGACTGGCAGACCCGCGATCCCAAGCTGGGCGTCAACAAGTGGGAGACGTTCCTGACCCGCGAACTGCCGGGCTACATGGCAGCGCGTCACGGCAGCGACAACCGTCGCAACGGGATCGCCGGACTGTCCATGTCGGGCACCTCGGCGCTGAACCTCGCGTCGCGTCACCCGACCTTCTACAAGGCCGTCGCCTCGTACAGCGGCTACCCGACGGTCACCCTGCCGGGCTTCACCCAGGGCATCATGGCCTCGGTCGCGGAGGTCGGTGGCAACCCGTTCAACATGTGGGGCTTCTTCCCCGCCGGGACCTGGTTCCAGAACGACCCGTTCCTGAGCGCGGGCAACCTCGCCGGCAAGAACGTCTACGTCTCGTCCGGTAGCGGTGTCGGTAGCAAGTACGACTCGTCGGTCAACCCGGCCAGCAGCAACTTCGACCCCGTCAAGTTCGCGCAGATGATCCCGCTCGAGGTCGCCGCGTCGACCAGCAGCCAGCTCTACATCGGTCGCCTCGCGCTCGTGCCGGGCGTCAAGCTCACCACCCGGATCACCCCGGACGGTGCGCACTGGTGGGACTACTGGCAGAGCACCTTCAAGGAGTCGTGGGCCAAGACCTTCCGCCCCGCCTTCTTCTGAGGGCCGCGGTGGTCTCGCGCACGTAAGACAGTCGGCAAGGGCCGGTGACCTTCGGGTCACCGGCCCTTGTTGTATCTGCTGGGTGAGCAGCTCGTGCACGACTGCTGGGTGAGCAGCTCGTACACGCGTAGCGTGCCCGCGCGCCCCTGCTGGCCGAGCAGCTCGAGCACGCGTAGCGTGCCCGCGCGTCCGTCGAGGTCACTTGTGGGGGCTGGTTGCGGAGGGGGCTTCGACTCGGCGCCTCGCTCCGCTCGGGGCCGGCTCAACCCGCGGGGGTGTGGCCCGGCTCAGCGCGCGGGGGTGCGGCTCAGCGCGCGGGGTGCGGCTCAACCCGCGGGGTGCGGCTCAACCCGCAGAAGTGCCGGACCGAAAAACACCGCGGGCGCATCCGGTGGATACCGGATGCGCCCGCGGTGTGTGCTCTGCCGCTCGCTACTCGGGCGGGGGCTGCTTGCGGAAGGTGCGCGTGGCCGAGTCGTCGGCCGGCGGTGTGTCGCCGACCTTGGGGATCTGCTCGGTCGGTCGCTCCCACGGATTCGCGCCCGCCGGAGCTGCTCCGGCCGGCGGGGCGTCGCGCTTGATCAGCGTGGTGTCGCGCTCGTCGGCGGGGGGAGTCGTGGGCGGCGGGGTGTCGTCGACCCGGGTGTCGTCACGGCGTCCGCGGAAGAACAGGAGCAGGGCGGCGATCAACAGGATCGCTCCCACGATGCCGAGGATGATCGGCACCCACACTCCGCCGACCTTCAGCTGGTCGACGTAACCGCTGGCCTTGCCCGCCTGGTTGGAGACGGTGTCGTCGGTCCACTTGAACGTGCCCTTCAGGGCGTCCATGCGGAACTCGCGCACCGCTTCCGGCGTGGCGTCGCTCTGGTCGGGGGACTTGAAGTACTGGTGCTGGTCCTCACGACCGTCGACGATGGTCCCGGTCTCCGGCTCCACCCAGACGTGGCGGGTCGCGGCGGCGTACCGGTGCATGGTGATGGGATCGTTCGCCCGCACCCCGCGCCCGGTGATGCCCCACCAGCGGGCGGGCATCGTCAGCATCGTGCCGAGTGCCGCCTCGCCCTGCGCGTTCGGGAGGTTGGAGAGGTCGGTCTCCGGGACGTCACACACGAAGTGGTACGTGTTCACCCCGTCGATGGTCTCCTCGCCCTCGAACTTCGCCGCGCAGTCCTGGCGGGTGTTGAGGTCGTAGTACGGGTAGTCGCGCTGCTGCACGTCGAAACCGAACTTGTACTGGTAGCCGGTGCGGTTGTCGATGGCGACCGACACGTCGTTGACGTTGCCGCCCTCGGGAACCGCCTCGAGTTGCAGCGAGCTGACCGCGCCGTTGGGTGCCGAGGTCTTGCGATTCACCGACACCCGGTCGATGGTCGCCGTCAGCAGACCGTCCTCGCACGTACGGGTCTCACCCTCGGCGGCGACGGTGGGTTCGGTCTCGGTTCCCTCGGCATCGCGCAGGCGGTCGATGCGCACGGTCTGCGCCGACTGCAGGCTGGCCTGGCGGCTGTCCGACGGTTCGATGATGATCGAACGTCGCTGCTGCGTGAGATGTGCCTCCAGAGTGCGGGCACGATTCTCCGACACCGAGCAACGATCGAAGATCACCGCTGGAAAGCGTTCTCCGGTCGAACCGTCCGCGGCGACAGTGGTGGCGTCGGACGTGATGTCCAGATCGAGCGGAACCACCTTCAACTGCGGCACGAGATAAAGCGGTATGGCGATGGCCGCCGCGATGCACGCAGCGCCGAAGAAGGCCAGCACTGCCGGCACAAAACGTCTCATGTGTGACTCCTGGAATCAGCTGATCGCTCCCACCCTAACTGTCGCGTTTGCCACAGAAGGGCACAGTGGGTCCGACATGCCGGGATACGCGGCGCCCGGTCAGCGCCGGTCGGCTCGCCGGTCGCGTTCGGCCTCCTTCAGGATGCCGGCCATGTAGCCGTAGATCTCCTTGTCGGACATGGCCTTCCATCGGGGTGCGAGAAGCTTGGTGTACTTCTCGACGTACAGCAGCTGCTTTCCGACGAGGACGAGTTCCCGGGGCAGTCGCGCATCGTGGGCCTTGGCGACCGCGGCGAGTTGCCGCCCGAGGTCGGTGTAGGACATCGAACCGAGATCGGTGGTCGACAGCGGAGTCGTCACCTTCTTGATGTCCTCGGCACCCTGGGACGTCGACCCCGGCTTGTGCACGGCACCGAGAAGGAAGATGGCACGGCCCGCGGACTCGTAGTCCCCGCGCACCACGAGATCGACGACGAGCTGGCGGAGGATGCGCCGGGTGCGGGGGGTGAACCGTCCGACGATGCCGAAGTCGAGGAGGACCAGCTTGCCCGCGTCGTCGACGAGGACGTTCCCGGCGTGCAGGTCGCCGTGGAACAACCCGCCGTGGAACGCCGATTCGAGAAGGGACAGCAGCAGGTTGCGGCAGAGCGCGACACCGTCGTGGCCTGCGGCACGTACGGCCGCGGCGTCGTCGATGCGGGTCGCGTGGATTCGCTCCATCGTCAGCACGCGCTGGGTCGTGTAGTCGTCGTAGACGTGCGGGACGCGGACGCGGTCGCCGAACGGCCCGGGCTGGAGACAGGCGAACCATTCGCGCATGGTGTCGGCTTCGATGCGGAAGTCCAGTTCGGCGTCGAGGCCGGCCGCGAAGTCCTCGACCACGTGTCGTGCGCTGAGCATCCGCCCGTACTCGGAGATCTCGGCGAGGCCGGCGAGGCGTTCGAGGATGGCGACATCGGGGGCCAGGCGGTCGGCGATGCCCGGGCGCTGGATCTTGACCACCACCTCCTCGCCACCGGGGAGGGTGGCGGTGTGCACCTGGGCGATCGACGCCGACGCGATCGGCACCGGATCAAAGGTCGCGAACACCTCTTCGGGAGCCCGACCCAGTTCGGCGATGAACTGTTCGCGCATGAGTGCCGGGTCGGCCGGCTTCACCCGGTCGAGCAGCGATTCGAACTCGGCGGACATGGACTCGGAGAACACGCCGGGACTCGAGGCGATGAGCTGACCGAGTTTCACATAAGTCGGTCCGAGGTGTTCGAAGGTCGTGCGGATCTCGTGGGCGACCCTCGCCGAACCCGGCGCGCGGCCCCGGAGGGCGTCGCCTGCCGTGTGGAGGACGAAGCGTCCGACGCCCGCGGCCGCATGGGCGGTGGTCGTCCCGAATCGGCTGAGCTCGGCGATGGGGGACACCGGGTGCAACTGCGTGCGCTGACCGTCGTCGACTGAGCTGTTGATCGTCACCGTCGGTCATTGTAACGATCATCGACGGCGAATCCAGTGTCGGAGCGCATCGACGGAAGGTGACTGCGACGCCGCGACGTGCCGTTATGGCAACGAAGCCGACCTCGGGGCACACTGGCAGCGTCGGACACATGCACCAGCTCGCATCTGTTCGCGTCGTCGGTGCGTCGCGCACCACCACATCTGCCACCCTCCGAAATGTGCACCGAGGAGTCCGCATGCCCACCACGGTCAACGCCTACACCGCCCCGGCAGCCGATCGTCCGCTCGAACCCACCACCATCGAACGACGTGACCTCGGCCCGAACGACGTGTCGATCGACATCGCGTTCGCCGGGATCTGTCATTCCGACATCCACACCGCACGCGACGAATGGGGTGGGACGAGGTTCCCGGTGGTGCCCGGCCACGAGATCGCCGGGACGGTCGCCGCCGTCGGCGACGAGGTCACCCGATACGCCGTGGGAGATCGGGTGGGCGTGGGCTGCTTCGTCGACTCGTGCCGTGAGTGCGAGCCGTGCCGACTCGGCGAGGAGCAGTACTGCGAGCGGGGCAACGTGGGCACCTACAACGCCGTCGGACGCGATGGGACACCCACACAGGGCGGATACAGCACGTCGATCGTCGTCGACGAGAACTACGTACTCCGGATTCCCGACGGCATCGCACTCGACGAGGCGGCCCCGCTGCTGTGCGCCGGGATCACGCTCTATTCACCGCTGCGGCACTGGGGTGCCGGGCCCGGGAAGAAGGTCGCGATCGTCGGCCTCGGCGGTCTCGGGCACGTCGGGGTGAAGATCGCGCACGCGCTCGGTGCGGAGGTGACGGTGCTGTCGCAGTCGCTGAAGAAGATGGAGGACGGTCTGCGCCTCGGAGCCGACCACTACCACGCGACCAGCGACCCGCAGACGTTCCGGGAGCTGCGCAACACCTTCGACCTCATCCTGAACACCGTGTCGGCCAATCTCCCGATCGCCAAGTACCTCGGCATGCTCGCCCTCGACGGCACGATGGTGGAACTCGGGCTCCCCGAACATCCGATCGACGTCCCCGCGGGCGCGCTGGTCGGAAAACGTCGCAGCTTCGCCGGTTCGATGATCGGCGGTATCGCGCAGACCCAGGAGATGCTCGACTTCTGCGCGGAGCACGGCATCGGCGCCGAGATCGAGGTGATCTCCGCAGATCGGATCAACGAGGCCTACGACCGCGTCGTGGCCTCGGATGTGCGCTACCGCTTCGTGATCGACACGTCGACCCTCTAGTGGTGGGTCGGCATGTTTGCCGCCTGAATTCGGTGGGCACCCTCGTGAGAGTCGACTGCTCCGACATCAGGCAAGGAGGCCGCGCATGAATTCGACCCGATTCCGCGAGCTGGCGACCGCCACCGGTCCGTTCGCGACCATCTACATCGACGACTCCCACAACACCGAAGACGCCGCCCACACGGTGGAACTCCGCTGGCGGGCTCTCCGTGCGGAACTGGAGTCGGCGGGTGCCGATCCCGCCGTGGTGGAGTCGATCGGCACCACCCTGCTGGACGGGACTCCGGCGGTCGGGCCCAGCGGTCGTGCTCTGATCGCGGGTCCCGGCGGCGTGCTGCTCGACGAACACCTCAGCCGTCCGCCGGTCACACCCGTGGCACGGTATTCGCCGGTGCCGTACCTGGTTCCGCTGATCGAACACGGTACGAGCGCCCCGCGGCATGTGATCGCCGCGGTCGACCACGCCGGCGCCGACATCGAGCTCTTCGAGGCCGGCGGGTCGACGATGAGGCGCGAAACCGTTGAGGGAGAGGGCTATCCGATCCATCACGCGGCTGGCGCCGAGTCGTCGGGGTACGGTGATCCGCAGCAGCGCAGCGACGAACAGAACCGCAAGAACATCCGGCAGATCGCCGATCGCCTCACCGCGATCGTCGACGCGGACACACCCGAGATCGTCTTCGTCATCGGCGAGCTCTCGTCGTTGTCGGACCTGCGGGCGGCGGCTCCCGAGCGGCTCGCCGAACGGTTGGTCGATCTCCAACTGGGAGCCCGGGACAGCGGCATCGCCGACGAGGACATCCGCAAGGCGGTGACCTCCGAACTCGAACTCCGCCAGAACCGCACGATGGCCGACGCGGCGGAGAGCCTGCAGGCGGGGCTCGGACACGACCCGGCGCTCGCCGTCGAGGGGCTGACGGCGGTGTGTGGAGCCCTGCGCAACGGCGAGGTCGAGACGCTCGTCATCGGCGACGTCGAGGACGCGGTCGTGTTCGACGGCGGAGACGCCGCGGGAGGCCTCGCCTCGGTCGCACCGACACCGGAGAACCTGTCCGAGTTGGGCGTCCCGCCGGAGCGCACGCTGCGCGCCGACGAAGCGCTGCCGATGGCAGCGGTCCTGACCGGTGCAGACCTGGTGCGGATCGACGAGCGCATCTCACCGCGCGACGGCATCGGCGCCGTCCTGCGGTATGCACCGAGAACGTCGGCCGACGACTGAGGTACCGCTCGGCCTGGTTCACCCACCCATCTGACAGAGGCACCATCGAGACACACCGACGGAAGGTCGACGCACACGATGACCGAAGAACTTCCCATGGAGCCCGCCGAGACCGGGACCCCCGACGCGACGCCGGATGATGCCCGCCGCAAGGTCGACGAACTCGAGGAGCGGACAGTCCACGAACCCGACACCGATGAGCAGGTGGACCCCTCCGCCGCCACCGCCCGCGACGACGAGGACAACCCGGCCTCCCCGGCCGCCGGGGAGTCCGAACCGCCGGACTGAGACCGCTTGGGCGACACGACGGCACGGCTCATGAACAGCCAGGAAAGTGACGACCGACGCGCCGGCGCCTTGCGCATCGTTGCCGAACACGGACTCCCCGCCACCCTGATCGAGGGTGGCGAGGACCGTTTCGCGCGGATTGCCGAGGACCTGTCACTGGAGTACCGCGGCCACACCGTCACGAGGGACACCACGCTGCAGATGACTCCGCGTGGTGACCTCGAGACGGTGTGGGGCACAGATGATTCGGCCGACGAGGTGATCGTGTTCGTCACCGAGATGCCGCGGCTGTACAAGCCGCGGGACAGTGACGAAAACGACCGCAGTCCCCGGAATCTGGTGGTGCTGGCCGAACTCGACCGCGAGCGCCACGCCGCCGTCGTCTCGCTCCCCGCGCTCGGCCCGGTGCCCCGGCGGGCACTGCGCACTCTGATCGCGACCATCGCCGGGACGATGACCGGTGAGGATTCGATACGCGGGTTCGAGCAGCAACGCGGCATCCTCGTCATATCCGACGGCGACACCGAATACGTGTGCGCCGAAGGCTATTCGCGCCGGCTCAAGCTGATGGCCGGAATGGTCCGGGGGAATCGGCCGTGGCGGTTGATCCCGACCCTGACGGGTATGACGGCCGCAGCTGCGGCGGCGGCGTCGTTCGGCATCTTCTTCTCCACGATCTGGTCCATGGCGAACGCGCTGAGCGCCTGGCGTCTGGCCGCGATCACGCTGCTGTCACTGGTACTGGCCTCGGTATGGCTCATCACCAACAACAGGTTGTGGGAACGCGCGACGGTCACCGCGAGACCGCGCGCCCGCCTCTACAACATGGCCACCGTCTGTACGGTCGTGTTCAGCGCGGTGGTGCTCTACGCCGGACTGTTCGCGGCCACCCTGGCCGCCGCGCTCATCGTCATCGACGAGAGCTTTCTCGCCTCACAGCTCGGACATGCGGTGGGACTACGCAATTACGTGTACCTGTCGTGGCTCGCGACCTCGATGGGGATCTTCGCCGGAGCCCTCGGGTCGAGTGCCGACAGCTACGACGATGTCCTGCGCGCCACCTACGGATACCGAGAGCGCCTGCGTCGACAGGCATCAGAAGCCGCCGCTGATCGTTCCGAGAGCGAGATGCACTGATCGGTGAAAGCCGACCTCCTGCCGTGGTGCAGTTTTCATCGCGCGGCCACGTTTACGTCCCGCTCATCGGATCCCATCAGCGTGACGTAGACAGGACCGCGGGAGTGGAACCCACTGTCGCAGAGACTATTCGTACGGCGGAAAGCTGTTCTGCGACAGCAATCGCGCGAGATGTACCGCGTTACGGGCGGCGGCGCTGGTGGCCGAGGCGACGGGGTCGGGCACCGCGTCGAGATCCTTGTAGTCGCGGCCGCCCATCGCCTCGTCGTTCCAGTAGGTGTTGCCCTGCCCGGGGATCGTGAACCCGATGTCGTCGAGCGCCCCGAAGACGTCGGCGATGATCTTGTGCGCACCGTCCTCGTTGCCGACGACACCGCACAGGGCGACCTTCCCGAGCATGGTCGGGCGGCCGGCGTCGTCGGTCTCGGAGATCTCGGCGTCGAGTCGCTCGAGGACACGCTGGGCCACGCTCGACATGTGGCCCAGCCACGTCGGGGTCGTGATCACCAGGATGTCGGCCGCGGCCACCCGCTCGAAGATGGCAGGCCACTCGTCTCCGTCACCCATGTCCCGTTCGACTCCGGGCCGGATGTCGTGGTCCACCGCCCGGATGATGTCGCCGGACACGCCGTGTTGGGCGAGTGCGTCGAGGATGTGCCGGGCCATGAGGTCGCTGCTCGATTCAGCGGGCGACGGTTTGAGGGTGCAGGTGATCGCGAGTGCTGTGGTCATGTCGGATCGCGTACCCGAACCGACCCGATTGCAACCAGGCGTCAGCCGGCGTGGTTCTCGGCGAGCATCGCCAGTCGTCTCAGGCATTCGTTCAGACGCGGAGACATGACCGCCTCCTGGACGACCGGCGGAATCCACTTCAGCGGCGCGGTCTCGACGAACTCCTCCATGCCGATCAGGGAACCGTTTCCGTCCTTCTCGACGGTCATGCGGATGCGCGCGCGGCCGAAGGGCCAGCCGGCAGCCGACAATTCGAGGAGGCCGGCCTTCGACTCCACGGATTCCGTCTCGTCGTCGAGCAGGGCGGGCCACACGCCCGCCGAATGATGGATCTTCGATCCTGCCTGCGGCCACGACTGATCGACGTCGCGGATGCGGGAGGCCCCGACGACCCAGGAGGCGTAGAGCCAGCCGTTGGACAGCACCGACCAGACCTGCGCCGGTGTTGCGCTCGTGTGACGTTCGACTCGGTTCATGCTCGGGTCTCCGTTCAGTGCTCGTTGTCGGTTGTCGTCGGACGCCGGATGACGTTGCGGTCGAACAGTCTTCGGGGTAAACCGCGGACGCCGTCCGACGCGAGGGCGGCGCGGGCGGCGTTGTTGCCGCACGCGCCGTGTACACCGCCACCCGGGTGGGCGCCCGATCCGGCGAGGTAGAGCCGGTCCACCGGCGTCGACGCACCACCGAGGTTGGGCGTAGGGCGGAAGATCAACTGCTGGAACAGCTGTGCGGTGCCGCCGTTGACCGTGCCGTGGACGAGGTTGGCGTCGGAGGTCTGGAGGTCGCGGGGTGTCTGGACGTGCCGTCCGACGATGAGGTCGGAGACGCCGGGTGCATGCGCCTCGAGTACCGCGTCCATCCGCCGAGCCAGCAGCTGGGCCGCTTCGTCGTCGGTCACCCCGCGCGGGAGATGGCTGTAGGACCAGGCGCTCTCCGTGCCGGCGGGAGATCGCCCGGGGTCGGCGGTGGTCATCTGGCCGAAGAGCAGGAACGGGTGTTCGGGGACACGGCCGGTTTCGATGTCGGCGGTCGAGTAGGCGATGTTGCGTGCGTCCGCGCCGAGATGTACCGTGCCTGCCCCGCCGAGATTCGCACTGCGCCATGGGATCTTCTCGCCGAACGCATAGTTCACCTTGACCACGGGGGTGTCCCAGGTGAAGGTTCGGAGATCGTCGAGGACGCGCGCCGGCACGTCGTCGGCGGAGAGCAGTTCGGTGTACAACGCGGGCGCCGAGACGTCGGCGAGAACGGCCCGTCTCGCCGGCCACCGCCGACCCGTGCTGTCCACGACCCCGGTGGCGCGTCCGCCCTGGACGTCGATGCGGGTTACCCGTGTGTCGCACACGACGGTCACCCCGGCGCTCTCGGCGCGGCGCCGCAGCGCCGCCGACAGTTCCCCCGCACCGCCGACGGGTACCGGATACCCGGTGTCCTGGCCGAGCATGGTCAGCAGGTACCCCATGAGGCCGCTGCCGGGCGCGTGCAGGGGGATGTCGGCGTGCAAGGCGTTGCCGAGGATCAGCAGACCGGCCTTCTCGCTGTGAAAGAGCTCCCGCACCATCTGATCGGCGGGCAGGATCAGGAATCGGGCGAGGCGCAGGGCGTCGGCCGTGCCGAGCGAACGCAACACCGACAGCAGCGCGCGGACGGGTGGAAACGGGCCGAACAGGGTGTTGAGGATCGCCGGGCGCAGCTGCTGCCACTGCTCGACCAGGTCGAGCCAGGCGCGCCGGTCACGCTCGTCGAAGCCGGCCAGGTGCGCCGCGGTGTCGGCGGCATCGGGGAACACGACGGGCGCGTCGACGTCGTCGGGACCGGCGGGATGGCCGAAAGCCAGAGGTGCGCGGCTCCACTGCAGGCCGTGGCCGGCGAGGTCGAGGTCGGCGAACACCGGTGACGCCACCGCGAGCGGATAGAAGGCGCTGAACAGGTCGGTCACATACCCGGGGGTGAGTTCTGCGCTGCGGACCGCGCCACCGACCTCGGGCTGCGATTCGAGGAGCGTCACATCCCACCCGGCATCGGCGAGGCGTATCGCGGCGATGAGGCCGTTGTGACCGGCTCCGATGACGACTGCGTCCGACACACTCACCGATCGACTCCTCTCCGCCGTGGCCACGTCCGTCCGGTGCGCGGGGTACCCGCGGCCCCACACGGTAAACGCGTGCGGGCGACGCCGTGACCGCGTCAGGTGATCATGGGCGATGTGTAGTGGCCCGGCAAGGGGGTAGTCCGCTCGGGTGACGAACTCGTCTGAACCCCGGTCGCGACGGCCGGGCCTGCCATTTCCTCTCGAACGCCTGTGGCACCCGCGGGTCTCCGACCGTCGGCTACGTCGACGATGTGCCGGACGGCCGGTGGTGATCACCGGCGCCGGGGCAGGCATGGGCCGGGCGCTGGCGCGACGATTCGATGGCGTGGGTGTCGAGCTGTATCTGGTCGACGTCGACGTCGCGGCGGTCCGGGAGACGGTACGGCTGTGCGACGCGGGGGCCCGCGTCCACGTCGACCAGACAGATGTGTCCGACGCGGACGCGATGACCGCCTATGCGGACGCTGTCGTCGACGAATCCGGGCCGCCGGCAATGGTGTTCAACAACGCCGGGATCACGATGGTGGCCGGGGTCCTCGAGGAGGACGACGATTACGCGCGGCGGATCATGTCCGTGAACCTGGGCGGGGTGGTGAACGGCACGGTGGCCTTCCTTCCGCATCTGGAGGCGGCAGGGAGCGGTTCCATCGTGAACACCTCGAGCGCGTTCGGTTTCCTCGGTTCGCCTGCGCAGTCCGCGTATTCGGCGTCGAAGTTCGCCACGCGAGGGTATTCCGAGACCATCCAGCACCAGCTGCGCGCCGCCGGTTCCGGTGTCCGGGTACACGTCGTGCACCCCGGCGTCGTGCACACCGAGATCGCCGCCCGTGCCCGCTATGTGACTCCGGGGGTGCGGGACTTCGTGACCCGCGGATTCGATCATCGACTGCCCGGGACCAGACCCGCCGCGGCGGCCGCGGCCATCCTCGACGGAGTGCTGGCGGGCCGGGACCGCATCCCCGTCGGACTCGATGCGCGCGCACTCGATGTCGGCGTCCGGCTGTTCGCCGGCGCGCTGCAGCGCCCGGTGGCGACGCTGACCAGCCCTGTGTTCCGGCGGATCCTGGGGCAGGCCACGTTCGCGGGGACCCTCCGCCATCCCGATCCGGGGTTGTCCCGGTCGCTGTGACCGGTATGTGCGAGCCTCAGTCGTTGTGCGAAGCCAGGTTTCGTGTCGCCGGCCCTTCGAGGACCTCGCCGGTGTGGCTGAACCGCGAGCCGTGCAACGGGCAATCCCAGGACTGCTCGGCGTCGTTCCACCGCAACACCCCGTAAAGGTGCGTGCACAGCGGCGCGACCGACCGCGTCTGACCCTGCACCGTGCACACGCCCTCGGGCTTGACGCCGGAACGTCCGACATTGCCGTCGCCCTCTTTCGGTGCGCCGTCGGTCGGCTTCAGCAGCGAGAGATAGCCCGCCGCCATGTATCCGGCGACCTGGGCATTCGCCGACACCGCCGAGGCCAGTGACCCCGGACGACTGATCTCCGTGGTGCGCCACGGGCGCAGGGTCGCCGACCACGGCGGCTCGGACCCGAGGATGCGACCGGTCATCGCCAGCGCCGCCGCGACGCCGTTGGTGAGACCCCACTTGGCGAAGCCGGTCGCCACCTGCACGGACTCGACGCCGGGGAGAATCGGTCCCACATAGGGCAATTCGTCGATGGTCGTGTAGTCCTGGGCCGACCAGCGGGCCACCATCCGGGCACTGGGGAAGTGTTTCTCGGTCCAGCTGAGCATGTCCAGGACGTGCTGTCGCTCGGACTTCGTCCGGCCCACCTCGTGCCCGAATCCGCCGACCATCAGCAGTTCCCGGTCGTAACCGGGTCGCCTGACCGTCCGTAGCGAGACCGACGGGTTGTCGGAGCCGAGGTACATCTCGCGCGGGATGTCCCCGTCGACGATGAACGCGGCCGCGTAGGACCGCTGGGGATGGACCCGGGCGAAGAATCCGCCGCGGTCGAGGAAGGGCTGTCCGGTCGCGATGACCACCGAGTCGGCGCGCACGTCGCCCGCGTCGGTCGAGAGGACGTTCGGTGAGCCGTGGCGCAGGCCCTGCACGCGGACGCCCTCGTAGAAGTGGCCGCCGTGCGCGCGCAGGTCGTCGGCGAGGGCACGCAGCACGACCATCGGGTCGATCTGCGCCTGTCCGTCGAGGCGGATCGCGGTGCGGACGTCGAAGGGCAACTCGGGACAGTCGACGTGTTCGACCGGGAGGTCGTGGGCGCGGCAGGCCTCGAACTCCTTCTCGACCGACTTCGCGCCGGACGAGGTGGCCGCGAAGGTGAGGGCGGCCCGCTCGTCGACGGGCAGCCCGCGATGATCGAGGTAGTGCCGCAACCAGGCCTGGCCCTCCCGATTGGCGTCGACATAGTCCTGGACGGCCGCGTGCCCGTGGCGGCCCGCTATCGACGACAGTCGGGTGCCCTGCAGCAGTGAGAGTTTGCCGGTGGTGTGGCCGGTCGCGGCGGCGCCCATGTGGCGCGCCTCGAGGACCGCGACCGACTGACCGGCGCGGGCCAGGAGCAGGCCGGTGGTCAGGCCGGTGATCCCGCCGCCGACGACGACCTGGTCGAAGGTGTCGACGACGTCGATGGGCATCGTCTCCGGACGGACATCGGGCAGGGCGTCGGGGGCTGCCTCGCCCGCGGGGTCGAACCAGAGGGTTTTCATGCTGCCCGGGGTTGCCCCGAGTGGACGTGGTGAAACATCACCACGGCGGCCGCCGTCGAGCATGTCGTCCCGCGCAGCTGCAGGGTAGGGTTTTCGACTGGGAATCGAAAACAGTTCGGGGCTGTTCTCCCGGATGCCGGCCACCGGGTGTGGCGGGACTTCGGATGCCGCGGCGAGAGGCGAGTGACATGAGCGGGTCCATACGCATGGGAGCCGGGACGGATCAGACGGTCCGCGCCGACCTGGTGGTGGTGGGTGCCGGCATCGCCGGCCTGACCGCGGCGCTGTGGGCCGCCCAGGACGGACTCCGGGTCGTCGTCCTCAACAAGGGCCCGCACTGGGACGCCGAGAGCGGGGATCAGCCCACCTCGACGTTCTACGCCCAGGGCGGTGTCGCGGTGGTGATACCGGGAACGGAGCCGGGGGGTCGGAGCAGCGACGACTCGGTGGACCGCCACCTCGCCGACACGGTCGCCGCCGGCGGCGGACTCACCGAACCGACGGCCTCGGGTCTCATCCTCGCCGATGGCTGGGCCTCGGTGTCGGCCCTCATCTGCTGGGGCGCCGAATTCGACCGCGACGCCGACGGTTCGCTGCTGCGGACCCGCGAGGGTGGTCACACCCGGCGGCGCATCATCCACGCCGGCGGTGACGCGACCGGGGCGGCCATCCAGCGGGCGCTCCACGAGGCCGTCCGACGCGCCGGCGGGGACGTGCCGCCGATCCGATTCCTCGACGACACGATCGCGACCTCGGTCCGCCTCGAGGACGGTCGAGCCGTCGGCGTCGACTGCCTGCGGGCCGGACGTACCGAGTCCGTCCTGGCGCCGACCGTGCTGCTCGCCACCGGCGGAACCGGGCACCTCTACGCCGCGACCACCAATCCGGCCGGGTCGACCGGCGACGGCATCGCGCTCGCGTTGCGAGCCGGGGCGGAGGTGGCAGATCTCGAGTTCATCCAGTTCCACCCGACGATGCTGTACACCGAGGGCGCGCGGGGACGACGGACGCTCATCAGCGAGGCCGTGCGCGGGGAGGGCGGCCGACTCGTCGACGTCGACGGCCGGTCGGTCACCGCGGGCGTCCACCCGATGGGTGATCTCGCGCCCCGCGATGTGGTGGCCGACGCCGTGCAGACCGCGATCGAGCTCACCGGACACCCGTGCGTCTACCTCGACGTGAGCGGCGTCGTCGGCTTCGAGATCCGCTTTCCGACGGTGGCCGCGGGGGTCCGGGCCGCCGGGCTCGACCCCGCGTCCGGCCGCATCCCGGTCGTGCCGGGAGCCCACTATCTGTGCGGCGGCGTCGTCACCGACGAGTCGTCGCGCACCGCGGTGGACGGGTTGCTAGCGGCGGGCGAGGTCGCGCGCACCGGGTTGCACGGCGCCAACCGACTGGCGTCGAACAGTCTCCTCGAAGGTCTGGTGATGGGCCGTCGCGCGGCAGCGGTGGCGACCGCGCGGCGCGGCCTCCCGGTTCCGGAGAGCGGTTGCCGGCGGTGTGAGTCACCCGTCCCGATCCTGGACCGCGATCAGCTGCAGGACACGATGACGCGCCGAGTGGCCCTGCGACGGTCGGCTTCGGGGCTCGCCGCGGCGGCCGACACGCTCGCCGCCGCACCCCAGCGGGTGGCGGAAACGGTGCGTGACGTCGAAGACGCGGCGCTCACGCTCACCGCGACGGCGGTCGTCGCCGCAGCAGCCGCGCGCACCGAGTCGCGGGGCGCGCATGTCCGCACGGATTTCCCGTTGACCGCCGACGTGGCGGAGTCGCGCGTGTTCCGGATCGTCGACGGCGAACTGCGGGAAGCGCGCCACGCGGGCGTACCCGGCTGACGCGACCGGCCAACTCGATGCGCCCGGTGGGCCGTCGGCGTTAGATTGGCCCCGATGACCCAGATCTCAGCAGACGACTCGGGGCACGAGCGCACCCCCGATCACGATGGCCCGGTCGCCGCGACGCCGGAACGGATCACCCTCGAGCTCGGACACATCACCCTGCACGCGCTGGCGTGGGGTCCCGTGGCGGGGCCCGTCGTCGTGTGTCTGCACGGATTCCCCGACTCGGCGTGGACGTGGCGGCACCTCGGACCCGAACTCGCCGCCGCCGGGCATCGCGTGATCGCTCCCTTCACACGCGGCTACGCACCGTCGGAAATACCGGCGGACAACGACTTTCACGTTGCAGCACTCGCCTACGACGCGCGAGCGATCCACGGCGCCGTCGGCGCGGGCGACGACGCGGTGCTGATCGGGCACGACTGGGGTGCGATGACGGCGAACGCGGTGGCGCACCGCGACGACAATCCGTACGCACGGGTGGTCTCGATGTCGGTGCCACCGGTCCCGGCGGTACGGCGCTCGGTCGCCGGCGGGATCGACGGTGCCAGGATCCTCGCGCGGCAGGCGCTGATGAGCTGGTACATCGCGTTCAACCAGTTGCCGTGGCTGCCCGAACGGGCGCTCGACCGACTGATCCCGCTGCTGTGGCGCCGCTGGCGACTGGACACGGGCACGGCGGCCACGCGACCCGACCACCGGCTCGACGTCGACCACGCCCTGGCGGCGTTGCCCACGCGCGCACACCGGACGGCCGCCCTCGGGTACTACCGCGCGCTGCGCCGCCCGCGGACGCATCCCCGCTACGCCTCGCTGCGAGACGACTGGCTGGGCGAACCGCGTTGTCCCACGCTGTATCTGCACGGAGCCGATGACGGGTGCATGCAGTCGCGCCTCACCGACCACGTCCGCGAGGTGTTACCCGCCGACAGCGCGGCCGCGGTCGTCGCCGGGGCGGGTCATTTCCTGCACCTCGACCGGCCGGACGAGGTGAACGAGAGGATCCTCGCGTTCGTCACTTCAAACGCGCGGGGCCGAGAGGGTGGCACCGGACCGGCCCGCTTCGTAGACTGACCCGCGGGATCTTCACCAACCGTGGCCACCGGGGGCGGCCTGTAGACGTGCACGCCGGGGGGCTTGCGATCGGGGCGGCCAGACGCCCGACGGGCACGAGAAGACCACAATGCGCATCACAGCGGTGTGGTCGCGCGAAGATCTGCGGCGATGCAAGGCATGAAGGGGAGTCCGTATGAACGGCGAGGGCTGTTGGTCGACGGTGGTGTGCCGGCCGGCCGAACGCGCGGCGCTGGGACTGTCGGGTGACTCCGATTGGTTGCTCCAGTGCCGGCTGGCGATCGGCCACCGGGGCAACCACGCCACCGACGCGAGCACGCACCCGCGGCACGATCGGCGTCTCTGGCTCGAGTGGAACGACTTCGACGATCGCGCCCAGTCGCTCATCGAACGCAACCCCTGCCCGGTCCCGTCGCCCGAAGGCGCGGGATGTGTGTTCTTCGCCGGACACGGCGGTCCGCACTTCTACGCGCGCAGCAACGGGCACGCCCCATCGGTGATGACCGGTGCGGGCGCGCCCAATCCGCAGTCCGGCACGCCCGATCGCGCCGTCGATCCGCATCGGCAGTCACCCCCGCGGATGGGCTCGCACCGCCTGCCCGACTCGCACCCGGCCGCGTCGCTCTCCTCGCAGCCACCGGTGCCTGCCGATCCCGAGCCGCACACGTCGTATCGCGGTGGACGGCGCTCGACCAACGTGGAGCCACTGACCGCCGACGATTACCACGGCCGACGCCATCGCACCGATGGCTACGACGTCGCCTACTCGCCGTCGACGGACCCCGCCGATCCACTCGACGGCCCGGGTGCCGGCAGTCCGGGTGCCAGCGGCCCGGTCGTCGGCGGTCCGGGTATCAGCGGCCCGACCGCCGTCCGTCCGGGTTCGGGGCCGACGGGGATTGCGCCGGGGAACCTTCCGGCCGTCCCGGGGCCGGACCCAGGCGCTCCGGGTTTCGACGCCGCCCGGGTCGCCGCCATCGGAGCCGCGCTCGACGAGGTGGCCACCGCCCTGGCAAAGCTGGCTGCCGCGCTGCGGTCGTAGGGGAGGGCACGGCCTGACCACCCCCCGGGGCCCTCGGCCCGGGTTATGGGCCGGCGCGCTTGTCCGTGAGCAGACGACCTCCTCCGCAGGGGCCGACGCCCGCGCGCAGGCGGTGACGTGCCCGGATTCTCCGATACGGTAGGGGGGTACCGTTATCGGCCCGCTGGTGGTATACCTGGTCGAGCATACCCTTGAGGGGTATTCGGACGGGAGAATCATGGACGAGCATCAGCACGGCTACATCGGCCGGAAGGACGACTACCTCCGCCGACTGAAGCGCATCGAGGGCCAGGCGCGCGGACTGCAGCGCATGGTCGAGGAGGACACCTACTGCATCGACATCCTGACCCAGGTGTCGGCGATGACGAAGGCGTTGCAGGCGGTCAGCCTCGGTCTGCTCGAAGAGCACATGGCGCATTGCGTGGTGCATGCCGCGCAGGAGAGCGACGAAGCCGGCAAGGCGAAGGTCGACGAGGCCATGGCCGCGATCACGCGCCTGGTCAAGTCCTGATCGTTCCCGCCTTATCCATCCCCGCAACACGACGATTCGAGGAGTACCGACATGAGCACCACCAGCACCTACACCGTCACCGGCATGACCTGCGGCCATTGCGCCGCGTCGGTCCGCGAGGAGATCGAGGCGCTGCCCGGCGTGACGAGCGTCGAGGTCACCGTCGACGACGGCTCGGTGCGGGTCGCGGCCGACCGTGAACTCGGACGAGACGAGGTCGCGGCAGCCGTCACCGAAGCCGGTTACGCGCTGGTCTGACGATGAGATCCGCTGTCACCGGGCCCCTGACGTATGTCGTCGCGCTGATCGCGGTCTTCGCGATCGCCTTCGGTGTCGGGCGCGCCTGGGGACCCGACGTCGAGCCCGCGCCGCATGATGCGCCCTCGCATGGCGTCGTGGTCACCGACGACCCGTCATCCGACCCGCACGGAGGTGATCACCCATGACCGCGAGCACCGGGCAACTGGTCGACCTGGACATCTCCGGGATGACCTGCGCGTCCTGCGCCAACCGCATCGAGCGCAAGCTCAACAAGCTCGACGGCGTGACCGCATCGGTGAACTACGCGACCGAGCGCGCCCACGTCGAAGTGCCCGCCGGCCTGGCGGCCGGGGACCTCGTCGAGGTGGTCCGGGCCGCCGGTTACGATGCCTCGCCGATCCTGCCCGGCCCGCCGGCAGACGCCACGGAACACGCCCCGGCGGGGTCCGGCGATACCGAGCTGGACGGCCTCCGGCAGCGCCTGATCGTGTCGGCGATCCTGTCGGTGCCGGTGATCGCGCTCGCGATGGTCCCGGCGTTGCAGTTCACCTACTGGCAGTGGCTGTCCCTGACCCTCGCCGCGCCGGTCGTCGTGTGGGGTGCCTACCCGTTCCACCGGGCGGCGTGGATCAACCTGCGCCACGGCGCGACGACGATGGACACCGTCGTGTCGGTCGGTACCGTCGCGGCGTTCGGATGGTCGTTGTACGCACTGTTCCTCGGGACCGCGGGCACTCCCGGACTCACCCACGGCTTCGATCTCCTGCCACAGCGGACCGACGGGTCGTCGCACATCTACCTCGAGGCCGCGGCCGGCGTCACGACCTTCCTGCTGGCCGGACGCTACTTCGAGAAGCGCGCCAAACGGCGCGCCGGTGACGCGCTCGCCGCGCTGATGGATCTCGGGGCCAAGGACGTGGTCGTTCGGCGGCCCGGCGGCGACGAGAACCGAATCCCCATCGCGCAGTTGGCAGTCGGCGACGAGTTCGTCGTACGACCCGGTGAGAAGATCGCCACCGACGGCGTTGTCGTCGACGGTGCGTCGGCCGTCGACGCGTCGATGGTCTCCGGAGAATCGGTGCCGGTCGAGGTCACCGCCGGTGACTCGGTGGTCGGCGCGACCGTCAACACCAGCGGTCTGCTCGTCGTCCGCGCGACCGCCGTGGGTTCGGACACCGCGCTCGCCCAGATGGCCCGCATGGTGACGGCGGCACAGGAGGGCAAGGCCGACGTCCAGCGGCTGGCCGATCGGATCTCCTCGGTGTTCGTCCCGATCGTGATCGCGATCGCGCTTGCCACGCTCGGCTTCTGGCTCGGGGTGGCGTCCACGACCGACTTCGCCGGTGGCGATGTCACCTTCGCGTTCACCGCCGCCGTCGCAGTCCTCATCATCGCGTGCCCGTGCGCGCTCGGGCTCGCCACGCCGACCGCGCTGATGGTCGGTACCGGACGGGGTGCGCAACTGGGCATCCTGCTGAAGGGTCCGGAGGTGCTCGAGTCGACGCGGCGGGTGGACACCATCGTGCTGGACAAGACGGGCACGGTGACGACAGGAGAGATGTCGCTGTCCGGGATCACCGTCGTCGACGGCTACGAGACCGAGCAGGTCCTGGGATGGGCGGCGTCGGTGGAATCGGGGTCGGAACATCCGATCGCGGCGGCCGTCGTCGACGCCGGGCGCGACCACATCGACTCGCACGTACGCGATTTCGTTTCGACGCAGGGCGCCGGTGTGGCCGGGATGGTCGGCGACCGGCTGGTCGAGGTCGTGTCACCGAGCAAGGTCGATGTCCCCCTGCCACGCACACTCGACGACGCGGTCGCCGCCGCCGAATCCGCCGGCGCGACCGCGGTCGTGGTGCTGGCCTCCGACGGTGCATCCGAAACCGCAGCTGCGCAACCGGTTCCCGTTGCCGTGCTCGCGGTGGCCGACCGGGTCAAACCGTCGTCCGCCGCGGCCGTCGCGGAGTTCCGGCGGCTGGGACTGACGCCGAAGCTGCTCACCGGCGACAACGAGGGTGCCGCCCGGGCGGTGGCGTCGAGCGTCGGCATCGACGACGTCACCGCAGGCGTCAGTCCACGCCGCAAGCTCGAGGTGATCGCCGAACTACAGGAGCAGGGTCATGTGGTGGCGATGGTCGGCGACGGGATCAACGACGCCGCCGCGCTCGCCCAGGCCGATCTGGGGCTCGCGATGGGGACGGGCACCGACGTCGCGATGGCTGCCAGCGATCTGACCGTCGTGAGTGGCGACCTGCGTGCGGTCGCCGACGCGATCCGGCTCGCGCGTCGCACCCTTGGCACCATCAAGGGAAACCTGTTCTGGGCCTTCGGATACAACGTCGCGGCCATTCCACTCGCCGCCGCGGGCATGCTGAACCCGATGATCGCCGGCGCGGCGATGGCCCTCTCGTCGGTCTTCGTCGTCGGCAACAGCCTGCGACTCCGCGGGTTCACGCCGGGGCGGTGACCGAAAACCGCCCTCGCCGGCAGCGCCGACGACGCTCCCGGGCTGTTGCGTAAACGGGTCGGCGGGCGGGTTGGGCGTGATGGCCGGTCGCGGAGCGTCCGGTCTCAGGCGGTGGTGGGGGTCAAAGCGGCGGTTCCGATGGCTTTGAACAGGTTGTGGACGAGGGCGTGGAAGCTGAATTCTGCTGTGGCTCTGTCGAGTCCGCGGCTGGTGAAGCGACGGAAGCCGAGGTTGTGTTTAGCGTGGGCGAACGGGGTTTCAGCGATGTGGGCGCGTTGACGGTAGAGCGCATGTCCCTCGGGTGTGGCCAGCCGGTGGGTCATGGCCTGGATCGGGGAGGCTTCTGATGGTGGCGGCCCGTGTGTGGGTGCGTGCTGCGCGGCGTGGGCCACGGCCCGGTGCTTGCCGGTCGCGATGAGCCGGTCTGGTCCGGGTGCGGTGAGGTTGTGTTCGGAGAGGTAGCCGGCATCAGCCAACACGACCCCAATTCCTGGTGAGACCGGCGGTTCGGGGCGGTGGGTGTCGATGAGTGCGGCGGCGGTGACGGCTTTGTCGAGCATGGTGGTGAAGGTGGTGACATCGGCAGGGTTGTTGCCCACGCCGGTCGCGATGATCAGCCCGTCATCGCTGGTCACAGCCTGGCAGTTGAAGCCTTGGAGCCAGCCGCCGCCGCGCAATCCCATCATCCGTGATTGCGGGTCGGTGATGTTACGGCAGGGTTCCCGTGACGGTGCAGCCGCGGTCGCGGTGGTCGGCGGGGTGCAGACCGCAGCGGGCCGAGCCGCTGCCGCGGCGTCACGTTGCTGCTGCCGCTGCTGTGCCCGCTCGAGTGCTCGTTGGGCGCGCCTGACGTAGTAGTTCGTCTCGACCGGCCCGGGTTTGCGGCCTCGCTGACCAGGTCGATAGTGGTCGATCTTTGCTTGGTGGGTCGCGATGGCCCGCGCCAACGATTCGGTCAGCACCTCGACCTCGATCTCGATCGGCAACGATCCCTTGCCTGTGGCGGGCCCGCCCGCAGCGCGGCGTTCCCGCGCCCGCTCGATCTTCTCCTCGCGGGCCTGCTGGGACTTCTCGGCGGCCTGGTCACGTTCGTTCCTACGCTGCGCGGCCACCGCTTCGGCGTTGGTGAGTAGTTCAGTGTGGGCAGCCAGATCAGCCAGCGCCGCGGCGATCCGGGCCTGCCGCGACCCCGGATCGTGCAACCCGCGGGGTAACAGGTCACCGCGGTCATCACCATGAACATCATCGTCGGCGGTGTCAGCGGCTGCGTGTTCGGCCGCGGCGCGCGCAGCCTCACTGGCCAACGCTTCCCGCAAGCCTTGCTCGGTGCGATTGGCGCTGAGCGAGGCGTTCGAGGCGATCTTCACTCCGTCGAGGGCCACCACCCCCAGTCGGCCCATCCCGACCCGCGAGCACAGCATCAACACCTGGGTGAACAGGTCCTCGATCGCGGGTGCGCAGTCCGCGCGGAACCGGGCGATCGTGACGTGATCAGGGACCTCACCACCGCAAATGATGCGGTAGGCGACGTCGCGGTGACACAACCGTTCCAGCTGCCGCGAGGACCGTTGGCCTTGGGCCCACCCCCAGATCAACAAGGTCAACAACATATCCGGGTGATAGGCGGCGCGACCGGCTCCACCGGTCTTGCGTACCGCCCGTATCGCCGCGGTATCCAGCGAGGCGACCGATTCGATGACCAGCCACACCGGATCATCGGCCGGAAGCCATTCCCGCATACTCGGCGGCATCAGAAACTGCTGATCACGCTGCACCGGACGATAACCCTTGGCCACCAACACATCATCGCCGATACCCACCACACACCGCTCCCGACAAGCCGTCGGCTGACACCGGAATTTTGCAACAGCCCGCTCCGCCGTCTGTGGTCCGCTGGAGGGCGGTTTTCGACCGGGGTCGCCGACCCTCACGCGCTGGCGGTGACCCGTGCGGCGGCGTGCCGCCCGGCACGGCGTCCGAAGTAGGAGCCCTCGCCCAATTGCGTTCCGCTGCAGTATCCCTTGCAGTCCTGTGCGATGTTGGTGGCGCTGGCACCGGCCGCGTACAGGCCGGTGATCACGGCCCCCGATTCGTCGAGCACCTCGCCGTCGATCGAGGTCGCCATGCCGCCCATCGTGAATCCCGCATACATGGCCTTGCCGAGTGACAGGTCGTAGGCCGCCCACGGCCCGGTGCCCTGCGGCTCGAGGAACTCGGCGGCCTTGTGGAAGTCGGGGTCCTCTTTCTTCGCGGCGTTCTCGTTGTAGCGGGCCATGGTCGCCTGCAACCTGCCTTCGGGGATGCCGAGGTCCCGCTCCATCTCCTCGATGGTCTCCCAGCCGTCGATCAGCGGGACGAGGTAGTTCTGCTTCTCGTTCATGTGCGACTCGTTGACGATGAGGTAGGCGACCGAATCCGGCTGCTCGAGAACGAATCCCGATGTCCTCGCGTGGTAGGAGTCCTCGGTGACGAACCGGTCACCGAACTTGTTCACGATGACACCCATGACCATGCTCGCGGGCGGGTAGATGGGGGCGGTGATGAATGCCTTGTCCATGTATTTCAGTGCGGCGCCGACGGATCGGCCCATGCGCAGGCCGAGACCGTCGTCGTAGGTGTTGCCGAGCACGAACGGTTTCTCGGCGAGATGCGGGGTGTGTTCGGCGACCATGTCGGGGTTCATGACGAAGCCGCCGGCGGCGATGATCACCGAGTCGGCGCGGATGACGCCCTCCGCATCGGGGGTCTTCCACGTCACGCCGACAACCGCTCCGTTTTCGTCGACGACCAGTTGCCGGGCGCCGGTCTCATACCGGACCTCCGCACCCAGCTCGTCGAGCCGGGAGACGAGCAGGTCGATCACCAGCTTCGCGCCGCCGGTCTCGCCGGGCACCGGCACCTTGTGTCCGCGGGGTGCGGGAACGGCCTGGTCCTTGAACGGCCAGACCTTCTCGTTGCCGGTGAACATCAGTCCTTCGGTGCCGGGCTGGATGACGGCCTTCTCGGGGTAGAAGCTGCGCTCGAAGGTGAAGCCCAGGCCTTCGAGCCAGTTGAAGTGGTCGACACTGTCGGCGCAGTAGGCATGGATCTTGTCTGCCTCGGGATCCAGCGACACCGCGGTGAGGTACTTCTCCATCTCCTCGACTGAGTCGTCCTGGCCGGTGGCCTTCTGAACGGCGGTGCCACCGCCGAGGTAGAAGAACCCGCCGGACAGCGACGTGGTGCCGCCGGGTGCCGCGGCGCGTTCGAGCAGCAGTACGCGCGCGCCGTTGGCGGCGGCCTCGGCTGCCGCACATCCGCCGGCGATGCCGAATCCGATCACGACGACGTCGACCTCGTCGGAGAACTCGCTCACCGAATCGAGTGCGACGGTCTCCGGGATCTCGGTGCTGGTAGCCATGCGGATCAGATTAGCCGACAAACTAGAACCTGTTCTAGTCTCTGGTAACGATTGGTGCTGCGGTGTGCCCGGATGGTCACCGCCCGGTCTCGGAACCGATCGCACACGGCGTATTCACAGGTTCCTCCGCTATCAAGAAATATGCCCTCGATCAC
Source organism: Gordonia sp. G4 (assembly GCF_057770005.1). Lineage (NCBI taxonomy): Bacteria > Bacillati > Actinomycetota > Actinomycetes > Mycobacteriales > Gordoniaceae > Gordonia > Gordonia sp. G4. Next base: position 1,299,006 of record NZ_CM173442.1, on the reverse strand, counting down.
GACGCGTCATGCAACCTCGCCGGCTCCCGCGCTGGCGGGTGTGGTCGCCGTCGGTGCGGCGCTGGCCGCGGGCGAACTGGCCGCCGTTCCCGTGTCGCCGGACGCGTCCCCCTACTTTGCCGTGGGATCCACGGTCGTCGACCAATCGCCCGAGGCGGTCCGCAAGTGGGCGATCGAGACGTTCGGGGTCGCCGACAAGCTGGCGCTCTTCATCGGCATGGGCATCCTCATCGCAGTGCTCGCGGCGGCGTGCGGATACCTCGAACGGCGACGACCCCCGCTCGGCTCCCTGGTGATCGCGGCCTTCGGGCTGGTCGGGGTGCTCGCCGCGATGAACCGGCCGGATGCGACCTGGACCCACGCGCTGCCGTCGATCGTCGCCGGCGTGGTCGGGGTGGTCGTGCTGAGGGTCCTGATCGCCCAATTGGGTTCCGACGAGCCACCGGCCGCCGAGACTGATACCGACTCCGCGGATGACACGCCGAAACCGGCTGCGCGGTCGGCATTCACGCGCCGCTTCGTGCTCACCGCGGGTGGCGTGGCGGCTGCCGCGGTCGTGGTCGGTGTCGTGGCCCGACGGGTACTCGCCGACACGGCGGGCGTCGTCGCCGACCGCGCCCGGGTTCTGTTGCCGCGCGCGGCCCAGAAGGCGCCGCCCATCCCGGCAGGTGCGCAGCTCGAGGTCTCGGGCGCAACACCTTTCATGACCGACAACGCCGATTTCTATCGAATCGACACGGCGCTGCAGGTCCCCACGCTGACCACCGGTGAGTGGCGACTGCGGATTCACGGAGACGTGGACCGCGAGGTGACACTGTCCTGGGATGACCTGCTCGCCATGCCGATGACCGAGCGGATCGTGACCCTCGCCTGCGTGTCGAACGAGGTCGGCGGCGATCTCGTCGGCAACGCCAAGTGGCTGGGGGTGCCGATGCGCGAGGTCCTCGACCTCGCGGGTGTGCGGCCCGGCGCCGACATGCTGCTGTCCACCAGCGTCGACGGTTGGACTTGCGGCACACCGATTTCGGCGGTCACCGACGGACGTGACGCCCTTCTCGCCGTGGGGATGAACGACTCGCCGCTTCCGCTCGAGCACGGATATCCGGTCCGGCAGGTGGTGCCTGGGCTGTACGGATATGTCTCGGCGACGAAGTGGGTCGTCGACTGGGAGATCACTCGCTTCTCCGAGGCCAACGCCTACTGGACCACCCGGGGGTGGTCGGCGCTCGGACCGATCAAGATGGCCTCGCGGTTCGACCGTCCGGCCGACGGAACCGAGCACCCGGCAGGCGAGGTAGTCGTCGCCGGCACCGCATGGGCCCAGCACACCGGTGTCGAGCGCGTCGAGGTGCGCGTCGACCAGGGGCCATGGCAGCCCGCCGAGCTGACCACGGAATACAGCATCGACACCTGGCGGCAATGGAAGTTCGTCTGGCAGGCGACGAAGGGCAACCACACCCTTGAATGCCGGGCGATCGATCAGCAGGGGAAACCGCAGATCGAGCGCTACCAGGCGCCGGCGCCCGACGGTGCAAGCGGGCTGGACGACCGCACGTACACCATCGTCTGACGGGCGACATGCACGACCGGTGACCGATCTCGGCCCGGGAGATCGCGAGCGTGTCACGCGGGCGGAGCGAAGAATTCGAGGGCGATGTTGTCGGGATCGCGGAACGACAGACCGGAACCGTAGTGCGCGTGACGGATCTCGCTATGTGGGATACCCGCGGCGTCGAGACGACTCTGCCAGGTTTTCGCGCTGTGGACGGGCCCCGTTGTGTCTGCCGGTCATGCGGTGCTTGTAGTACTTCAATGATGCGCCGCGAGCGGGCCGGAGACTACGGAACACCGAGGTTGGTGCAACTGGGCATCGGCATCAGGACGACATCTGTCCAGACATGTGTCCAGAAATGAGCGAAACCGCAGCGTCAAGGGTTGAGTGAGGTATCTGACTCACCTGAGTTCCCGCTGAGAACGCATGTTATGTTCAACGCACATTTATGTGAGCCGGGTGACAGTCATCCCTAGTCCCACCCGTGCACTCGTGACCTGCGTCAGGTCGTCCGTTTCGCCGACACACATGGCGGACCTGCACGATCTGGGAGCAGGTCACCTCGTTGACAAGACGCGCCGAGCACAGGCGCCAACCAGCGGCGCCGCGGTGAGCGGCGCCGGATCAGACAGGTGAGACAGATGACAGTGGGTGTCGTGCGCGAGACGGCCGAGGGGGAGCGCCGGGTGGCGCTGGTCCCGAAGGTCGTTGCCGCGCTGGTGGGCAAGGGTGTGCCCGTCGTGGTGGAGTCGGGGGCCGGTCTCGGCGCTCTGATCCCCGACGAGGCGTACACCGAAGCCGGAGCGACGATCGGCGATCCGTACGGCGCCGATGTGGTTCTGCGGGTGTCGCCGCCGTCGGATTCCGAGATCGCGAAACTGCGCAGTGGGCAGAAGCTGATCGGTTTCCTCGCGCCGCGTAACGCCGACAATCAGATCGGCACGCTACGCGCGGCCGGTGTGGAGGCGTATGCGGTGGAGGCCATCCCGCGTATCTCCCGGGCGCAGGTGATGGATGCGCTGAGCTCGCAGGCCAACGTCGCGGGCTACAAGTCGGTCGTGGTGGCGGCGGATGTGTCGACGCGGTTCTTCCCGATGCTGACAACCGCCGCCGGAACGGTGAAGCCGGCGACGGTGCTGGTACTCGGCGTCGGCGTGGCGGGTCTGCAGGCATTGGCGACGGCCAAGCGCCTGGGTGCGCGGACCACCGGGTACGACGTGCGTCCCGAGGTCGCCGAGCAGGTCCGTTCGGTCGGCGCCCAGTGGCTCGACCTGGGAATCGACGCGGCCGGTGAGGGCGGGTACGCCCGTGAGCTCACCGAGGACGAGCGCGCACAGCAGCAGCAAGCGCTCGAAGACGCCATCAAGGGGTTCGACGTGGTGATCACCACCGCGCTGGTGCCGGGTCGTCCGGCCCCGCGCCTGGTGACCGCGGCCGCGGTCGAGGGCATGAAGCCGGGCAGCGTGGTCGTCGACCTCGCGGGCGAGACCGGCGGCAACTGCGAGCTGACCGAACCGGGGCAGACCGTCGTGAAGCACGACGTGACGATCGCGGCACCGCTGAACCTGCCGGCGACCATGCCCGAGCACGCCAGTGAGCTGTACTCGAAGAACCTGCTGGCGTTGATCGAGCTGATGCTCGACGACAACGGCTCCATCACACCGGATTTCGACGACGAGGTCGTTGCGGCCGCGTGTGTCACACGCGAGGCACAGGAGGTGTCTGCCTGATGTATGCCGGACTTCTCGCGAATCTCGCGATCCTGGTGCTCGCCGGGTTCGTCGGCTTCGCCGTCATCTCCAAGGTCCCCAACACCCTGCACACACCGCTCATGTCGGGCACCAACGCCATTCACGGCATCGTCGTGCTCGGCGCGCTGGTCGTCCTGGGCAAGTTGCCCGCCGACGCCGGGTGGGGTGTGCGCATCATCGCCTTCGTCGCGCTGGTTTTCGGCACGCTCAACGTGATCGGTGGCTTCGCGGTCACCGACCGGATGCTGGGCATGTTCAAGGGTAAGAAGGAGGCGGCCAAGTGAACGGCTCCCCAGAAACATCTATGTCACAGCTGGTGCTCGCGGCAGGCGCGCACACCCCGAGCGAAGGCATCGCCTATCTGGTGACGGCGCTCTACATCGTGTCGTTCTCCCTGTTCATCTACGGTCTGATGGGTCTGACCGGGCCCAAGACCGCGGTGCGCGGCAACTGGATCGCCGCGGTGGGGATGGGTCTGGCCGTCGCCGCGACGCTGCTCTACGTCTGGAATGAGGGTGCGGTCGGTTCCGACGGGCACTCGACCGAGGGCGTACCGACGATCAACTGGGTGCTGATCGCGGTGGGTCTGATCCTCGGTGTCGCACTGGGTATCCCGCCGGCACTGAAGACCAAGATGACGGCCATGCCGCAGCTGGTCGCACTGTTCAACGGCGTCGGCGGTGGCACCGTCGCGCTCATCGCGTGGGCCGAGTTCATCGAGACCTCCGGGTTCTCGACGTTCCACAACATCGAACCGGCGTCGCCGCTGGTGATCGGTTCGCTGATCGCCGCGATCATCGGTTCGATCTCGTTCTGGGGATCGTTGGTGGCCTTCGCCAAGCTGCAGGAGATCATGCCCAAGGGGCTGGAGAAGACGTTCGTCTCCAACGCCAAGCTGTTCCAGGCCGCCAACATAGTGCTGCTCATCGTCGCACTCGGTGTGGCGATCTACCTCGGAGTCGACGCCTCGAACGGTGGGGGCGCGAGCATCTGGTGGATGGTGGGTCTACTGGTCGCCGCGGGCGTGATGGGTCTGTTCGTGGTGTTTCCCATCGGCGGCGCGGACATGCCGGTGGTGATCTCGTTGCTGAACGCGATGACGGGTCTGTCGGCTGCGGCCGCGGGTATCGCTCTGGACAACACGGCGTTGATCGTGGCCGGCATGATCGTCGGCGCCTCGGGTTCGATCCTGACCAACCTCATGGCCAAGGCCATGAACCGGTCGATCCCGGCCATCGTGTTCGGCTCCTTCGGTGGCGGCGATGCCGCTGCCGCAGGCGGCCCCGGCGCCGAGGGCGGCACCGTCAAGGCGACCTCGGCCGCCGACGCCGCGATCCAGATGGCCTACGCCAACCAGGTCATCGTCGTTCCCGGTTACGGTCTCGCCGTGGCGCAGGCCCAGCACGCGGTCAAGGAGATGGCAAAGCTGCTCGAGGCCAAGGGTGTCGAGGTCAAGTACGCGATCCACCCGGTCGCCGGCCGCATGCCCGGTCACATGAACGTGCTGCTCGCCGAAGCCGACGTCGAGTACGACTCGATGAAAGAGATGGACGACATCAACGGTGAGTTCAGCCGGACCGACGTCGCCATCGTCATCGGCGCCAACGACGTCACCAACCCCGCGGCGCGCAACGATCCGAGTTCGCCGATCCACGGCATGCCGATCCTCAACGTCGACGAGGCGCGGTCCACCATCGTGCTGAAGCGGTCGATGAGTTCCGGTTACGCCGGCATCGAGAACCCGCTGTTCTTCGCCGACGGAACCAGCATGCTCTTCGGCGACGCCAAGAAGAGCGTCGACAGCGTCATCGAGGAACTCAAGGCGCTCTAGCGTTTTCGCGTACCTCTCGGGACCCCGGCTACCGTTCTGGTTGCCGGGGTCTCGCAGTTCATTGCTCCCTTCAGGTGTGAGCGAGGCGAGCCACCCCTGCTCTCTTCGGGTGTGAGCGAGGCGGGCCACCCCTGCTCTCTTCGGGTGTGAGCGAGGCGGGCCACCCATGCTCCCTGAGGTGCGAGGAGCGATAGCGACGAGCCACGAAGGGTTTGGCGAGTGGGCCTGCCAGACCCTTCGTGACGCGCCCTCGCAAGCTCCGGACGCTCCTCAGGGAGCATGGGGGTCGCATCTTTCGGATCAGGGAGCAGGGCGGGCCAGTGGGTTCTGCGGGTTCTTTCGGATCAAGGACCAGTGGTCGCGGTGTCCAGTCGTGATCGAGCAGGAATCGAGAAGCGACCCCCGCGCGTCGGGCCGTAGTGTCGACGCCAATCGCCCGATCGGCCACGGAGGAAGAAGAGATGTCCCTGTCACCACGATCCCTGTCGCTCTGGTATCAGCGAAAGATGAACGAGCGCACCGTCACCCGCATCCGGAACAAGTCCGGATCGATGTGGGGTATGGAGATGCTCATCCTGCGCACGACCGGTCGGCGGTCCGGCCTGGTGCGCGAGACGCCGCTGAGCTGGTTCGCCGACGGCGACCACTGGCTGGTCGTCGCATCGGGTGGTGGCGACAGGAACCCGGACTGGTTCGCCAATCTGACAGCGAATCCCGGAGGCGTGTCAGTCGAGCGCCACGGGGAGGTGCCGGTGGCCGTGCGGCCGGTCGTACTCGACGCGGATGAGCGCGCGACGGCGTGGAATCGGGTGGTCGAGGCGCAACCGAGATACGCCAAGTACCAGAAGAAGTCATCGCGAGAGTATCCGCTCGTCAAGCTGGTTGCCTCTCAGTAGTGATCTCCGGGCCGGGATCGAGGCCGCCCGGAGCATCGAGAATATGACGAGGGTGAATAGCGATGATCCACAGTTCGTGTTCCGCGGAACACTCGTGACCTCGGGTTTGTGGCCCGGAGAATTGTCGGTGGTGCCCGATATCTTGTTCTCGTACCTTTCGTTCGGTTCAGGGGGTTGCGGTGGGGGTCAGTGCTTTTCGTTCGGTCGGGGACGTTGCGTCGATGTTCGACGGTGCGGATCCCGGGTCGTTGTCTGATGAGGTTCTCGAGGCGAGGGTGCTCGGGTATGCCGCGCAGATCACGGCGCTGACAGCGGGTTTCCTTGACCTGGTGGGGGAACTGGACGAGCGGGAGTCGTGGCGGGGGCCGGGGATTCATTCACTGGCGCACTGGTTGTCGTGGAAGGCCGGCATTGCACCGCGAACGGCGCACGAGCACCTGAGAGTCGCAAAGGCGATACGAGAATTGCCGGTGATCCGCAAGGCGTTTGGCGAAGGTCGCCTGACGTATTCGAAGGTGCGCGCGTTGACGCGGGTGGCCACGCCGGAGCGCGAGCAGGAGTTGGTGAATGTGGCGCTGTCGTGCACGGCGAGTCAGTTGGATCGGGCGGTGCGGGCGATGGGCCAGATCGACCGCACCCGCGGGGTCGCCGAGGGCCGAGGGCGGTGCTCCGCCGGTGGAGTCGTCGGGACGGTGGAAATGGAATGCTGACGGGTCGTTGTCGGTGTCGTTGAGGTTGAGTCCGTTGGATGGGGCGCGGTTTCTAGCGGGTGCGGTGCGCGCGGAGTATGAACGCGCCCGGACCTGCGAGGATGCGGATCTGCCTGCCGCTGCGAGTGTTCCGCGGAACACCGAATCGGACTCGGTTGTGAATGGTGTGGAGGTGGTTGCGTCGCGGCGTCGGGATCTGTGGCGGCAGGTGCCGTCGGATGTGGCGCCGGCGGTGGTGGTGATGGCCGGCATGGTGCATGACGGGATCGCGATGCCTGATGTCGCGCCGGGTGCGGAGATCCTCATTCATGCCGGTGAGGGTGTGGAGTCCGCTCATCTCGATGATGGTCCGGCGTTGTCTGAGGTCGAGGTGGCCGAGGCTCGGTGCGGTGCGTCGATTCGAGATGTGGTGAGTCGCAGGGTTCCGGGGCAGCCGGGGAAGCTGGCGTTGTTGGGTGTGGGGCGTCGTCGGCGGGCGCCGAACAAGGCGTTGGTGCGGGCGTTGTTTGTGCGGGATCGGTGTTGTCAGATGCCGGGGTGTGGTCGGACGCGTCATCTGCATGCTCATCATGTGCGGTGGTGGTCGGTGGGTGGGCGGACGGATCCGGACAATTTGATCTTGTTGTGCGGGTCGTGTCATCGGTCGTTGCATCGGGGTGAGTTCTCGATTGCCGCGCACGGTCAGCAGCGGTTTACGTTTCACCGGCCTGACGGTGCCGAGATCGAGGTGGCTCCGCCGACGGTGAGACCTGCTGGGTGGCGGCCTGATCCGCGGGTGGGTGTGGAGGCGACGGTCCCGATCGGTGGGGGTCGGATGGACCTGGGGTACACCACCGAGGTGCTCTACGCCGTGTGGGAATGGAAGGAACGCAACTCGTCTCGCGCAAATTTCGCAAGGTCGGCAGCGTAGTCGTCGATCGTCGAAGGCCAGTGATCACCGCGGTGCCCGGACAACGACGCCAGTCCGTCCCCGAGGGTGCAGGCCGATCCGGCGATGAGTTCTGGCGAGCAGGCGTGTCTATCCCTGCACAACCCACTCGCACCATTCGCCAGGAGGCCATCATGACTCGCAACAGCACCGCCGGAGACACCGCCAGCCCGGCGGTCACGACCACCACAACCGCCTCCGATGAGGCGCGCCCGGTGCGTCGGAACTGGCGTCGTACAACGGGAGTCGTCATCAGCGTGCTCGTCGGCGCCTTCCTCGCGTTCGACGTCGCGGGCAAGCTGGCGCGTCCGCAAGCGGTGGTCGACGGCATGCAGGAGCTGGGCTTCCCGGCCGACCAGGCCGTCGTGATGGGGGTCGTGTTGCTCGTGTGCCTGGTCGTCTATGCCATCCCGCGCACCGCCGTGCTCGGCGCGGTGGGGATCACGGCCTACCTCGGCGGCGCGGTCACGGCGAACATGCGGATCGAGGCCCCGCTGTTCGACACGGTCCTGTTCGCGGTCTACCTCGGTGTACTGATGTGGATCGGGCTCGTCCTGCGCCGTCCGGAGCTGCTGAAGGTGGCCGGCCTGAAGCGCTGAGCTTCGCCCGCCGCATCCACCCCGCACCCGTTACCGATCTGGGATCGGACGGGTGCGGGGCCGTTGTGCAACTCTCGTACTGTAACGCGAGTGACTGGTGTGACCAGAGTGAAGCGTAGGAAGATCGCGGCCGCAGCGACGATCGCGGTTGCCGCGCTCGGCGGCGTGGCGGTCGGGACATTGCCGGCGCAGGACGCCTCGGTGGTGACGACTGCGTCCGCGATCGACCCGGCCGGTCTCTACAACAACGCGCAGTCGAAGTTCGCCGGGGGCGACGTCGCGGGCGGCCTCGAATTCCTGCAGCAGGTCCTCGCGGTGGCGCCTGCCGATTCTGATGCACTTGCACTCCAGGCGATCTGGTCGGACCAGCTCGATGACGTCGTGGTCGGCCGGTCCGCACTCAACCGACTGTCGATGATCAACCCGGCGTTGGCGACGACGGCGCGCAACATCATCTCGGGTGTCGCGACCGCCGCGCAGATCGTGCCGGCGACCACACCTCAACCGGTGTCCGGGCGAGTGGCCATCGTCGTGCTCGGGTACGGACTGAATGCGAACGGGAAGATGGCGCCGGAACTCGTCAACCGGGTGTCGGCCGGCAAGGCGCAGTCGGAGGTGACGCCCGGGGCTCCCCTCGTGGTGACCGGAGGCGTGCCGAAGAAGGGCATCACCGAGGCGGCCGCGATGCGGACGTGGCTCCTGGACAACGGTGTCAGCGCGAGCCGCATCCTCGTCGAGGACAAGTCCGGGTCGACGGTGGGCAACGCGCAGAACACCGCCGAGATCCTGCGGGCGCAGGGTATCCGGGACATCGTGCTCGTCACGTCGCCCAATCACATCCGACGCGGTGCCGCGGACTTCGGAGCCATGGGTCTGCGGGTCGTCGGGTCCCTCACCACCGCAACGGACCTCGAGAAGTACCGAACCCCGCTCACCAAGGCCCAGCAGACCGGTATCAGGCTGGAAGCCACCCGGACAGCACGCATCCCGGCCACCCATGAACCCGGTCTGCTTCCGCAGAATCTCCCTGAGACCGGCCCCGGTCTCATCCCGGAGATCGGCGGGAAGATCCTCCAGGAACTCCTGAAGGCGGGATCGTCGGCCTGACACCCGGATCCGACCGGCCCCGTGGCCGATCGGCGTGAAGTGAATCACAGTGCCGCCCTGCTGCGCTCCGGTTTCACAGCAATACGCCGCGGGAGTTCATCTGATGTCAACAAACCGTCGGTAGCGTCGGACATATGCGAAAAATGGGGAGTCGGGGCCCCGGAGTTCGCGAGGTGGTGCGGTACGACCTACCCGCATCTCTCGTTGTTTTCCTTGTGGCCCTTCCGTTGTCATTGGGTATCGCGATCGCGTCGGATGCCCCTGTACTGGCCGGGCTCATCGCCGCGGTCGTCGGTGGGATCGTTGCCGGGCTGATAGGTGGGAGCGCACTACAGGTTTCGGGACCGGCCGCTGGTCTGACCGTGGTCGTCGCCGACATGGTCGCCAACTTCGGTTGGCGCGTCACATGTTTCATCACGGTCGGTGCGGGCGTCTTGCAGATCCTCTTCGGTCTGAGCCGGATCGCGGGCGCCGCGCTGGCCATCGCGCCGGTGGTCGTCCACGCGATGCTCGCCGGTATCGGCATCACCATCGCGTTGCAGCAGATCCATGTGCTGCTCGGCGGGAGTTCGGCGAGCAGTGCGTGGGAGAACGTGACCTCGCTGCCCGCGGGGCTGGCGGACATCGAGACTTCGGACGCGCTCGTGGGTGGCACGGTGATCGCCGTCCTGCTCATCTGGCCGCTGATGCCGGCCGCGGTGCGCAAGGTGCCCGGCCCGCTCGTGGCGATCGTCGGTGCGACGGCGTTGACGATCGTCTTCGGCCTCGACGTCGAACGGATCAGCATCGACGGCAACTTCTTCGAAGCCATCACTCTTCCCGAACTCCCCGACAGCAGTTGGGCTGCAGTACTTCTCGGGGTGCTGACGGTCGCGCTGATCGCCAGCGTCGAGTCGCTGCTGTCCGCGGTCGCGGTGGACAAGATGCACACCGGTCCGCGCAGCGACCTCAATCGCGAACTGCTCGGACAGGGCAGTGCGAACATCACCTCGGGGATGCTCGGCGGACTGCCGGTCACCGGCGTGATCGTGCGCAGCACCACCAACGTCAACTCCGGCGCGCGGACCTCGGCGTCGGCGGTCATGCACGGCGTGTGGGTGCTGGTCTTCGCCGCGCTGCTCACCGGGCTGGTCGAGCAGATCCCGATGGCCGCTCTGGCTGGCCTGCTGGTGGTCATCGGCATCCAGCTGGTGAAGCTGGCACACATGCGGATCGCGCTGCGCACCGGAGATCTGTGGGTCTATGTCATCACGGTGGTCGCGGTGGTCTTCCTCAATCTGCTCGAGGGCGTGGGCATCGGCCTGGCAGTGGCGATCGGACTCGTTGTGTGGCGGGTGGTCCGCGCCGAGATCACCTCGGAGGCAAGCGGTACCGACGATGGTGCGCAGCAATGGACAGTACGCGTGCGCGGCTCGCTGAGCTTCCTGTCATTGCCGAAGCTGAACAAGGCGTTGTCGCAGGTGCCGGACGGGGCGCACCTGACGCTCGAACTCGACACCGACTTCCTCGACAACGCGGCGTCGGAGATGCTCGAGGACTTCCGCTGGGCGCACGAGGCCGGCGGCGGCACGGTGCTGGTCGTCGAGAAGGGGCGTGCCCGGCTCGTCGACGCCCCTCGACGTCCACCGCGGCGCCACACCTCCGGTTTCGCCGGACTGACACCGTGGCGCAATCGAACCGAGTCGGAGACGTCGGTGGACCCGGACCGTCCGGCCGCGCTCCGGTCGGTCCTCGGCGGCGTCGACGAGTACGAGAACGAGCATGCCGACGCCCTGCGCGCGATGCTGGCCGATGTCACCGAGGCGCAGGACCCCGATTCGTTCTTCGTGACCTGTGCCGACTCGCGGCTGCTGCCCAACATCATCACCGCCAGCGGTCCGGGCGACCTGTTCACGGTGCGCAACGTGGGTAATCTGATACCGACCGACAGTGACGACGTATCAGTCGAGGCCGCACTGGAGTTCGCGATCGGGGAGCTGGGGGTGTCGTCCATCGTCGTCTGCGGTCACTCGTCGTGGCGGGCGATGCACGCGCTGCTCGACAGCGAACGGTCAGACAATCACGCCGGATCGGCGACGCCGTCGGAGCAGACGCCGATCCAGCGGTGGCTCAAGCACGCGGTCCCGAGCCTAGTGGCCTTCCGCCACGGGCACCCGGCCGGACGCGCCGCGGCCGAGTTGGGAATGGCCGAGGTCGACCAGTTGGCCGTGGTGAACGTCGCGAAGCAGATCGAGACGCTCGCGCGGCACCCGCTCGTCGGACGCGCCGCGGCAGACGCGCGACTGCGCATCGTCGGACTGTACTTCGACATCGCGACCGCACGTGTCTACGAGGTCACCCCGCAGAGCATCGCGCCGGTCACCGGTGACGATTCGCTCCGCTCCCGGCGCCGCGATCCCGAAACGACATCTGCGCGTTGACGATGCTGCTGCGGACACGCGTCAGAACATCACCGATCGGAAGTGGGTGACGAACCGCTCGTCCTCGTAGAGGTGGAACGCGATCCCCGGCGGCTGACCGCGATTGACGACCTCCCGGCCCTCGAATGGGAGGTTGAGCGTCGACGACACACCCGGCGCGACGCACAGCGGGCGTTCGGCGAAGGTGGTCACCGCCGGGGTGTGCGCGTGTCCGCAGAGGAACGCGACGATGTTCGGATGTTGTCCGACCAGGGCGGCGAGGCGGTCCTCGTCGTACTGGCGGATCGAGTCCATGAACGGCATGTGCAACTCGACCGGCGGATGGTGAAAAGCGATGAACACCGGGGTGTCCGAGGGTGTCGCGCTGAGCCGGTCCGACAGCCAGGCGATCGTCGCATCATCGAGGCGGCCGTCGTTGCGGCCGGGTATGGAGCTGTCACACATCAAGAAGAGAACATCGGAACCGTCGCGTCCGCGCACCGTCCGGGCGTGATTGATCGGACCGGAGGTCTCGGTGCCGATGAGGGCGGCGCTGAACGGTTCGCGGACGTCGTGGTTGCCGGCCGTGATCAGCATCGGCAGCGGACTGTCGAGCACCCCGTGGGCCTCGCGGTACTCGCTGGCCGCACCCTCGTCGGCGATGTCGCCGGTCACCAGCAGGACGTCGATGCCCGCGGCACGAGCATTGATGTAGCTCAGTGCGGCCTGGATGCGGGCCCGATTGAACCGCGTCCCGTTGAAATGCAGGTCGCTGATGTGGGCGACAACGAACACGAAGAGCTCCTGTCACGGTTCCTGACTCCCACGAGGCTAACCGCAGGCAGGGTCCGGCGATGCATCGCCCACTGCGCCACGAGGCGCAACGCACTTCCGCGCCGCCGATGTGGCTCAGCCCGCTTCTCCGATCGACGCCGGTAACGTCGGACGGCCCGCGAGCGACATGTGGGTGAGTCGCCGACCTGCCAACCCCCGACCTGGCAGGTCGGCGGCTGTCTTCGGGTGCGTCCCCGGGCGACCACCCGACCCCCGGCATCGAACTGTTTGCATTCTCTCCCGTGTGCGTGCACACTTGCGTTCGGCAACTAGTTGCACACCGCAACTAATTGCAAAGTGAAAGTAAAGACGTCGCCCGGAGGTGAGTGCTGTGCCGGCTCTCGATCACCAGGCGTTCGACGACCTGTTCGAGACGCTGCAGCGGTTCGTGCGGATCCGCGAGCGGGCGGTCCACACCACGTTCCGGACGCGCGAGGGTGAGTTCGAGGCGGCAGCGTTCAAGGCACTGTTCCCGCTGTCCCGACGATCGATGCGATCCCGTGAGCTCGCCGAGGCGATGAGTGCCGATCCGTCGACGGTGAGTCGTCACGTGGCACAGCTCGTGGACCACGGACTGATCCGCCGTGAGGCGGACCCCGACGACGGCCGCGCCACCCTGCTCGTCATCACCGACGCGGGCCGGGACCGCGTCCTGGGTATGCGCGAGATCCGGCGATCAGCGATGGCCGGCGTGATGGCGGATTGGTCGGACGACGAACTGCACACCCTGGTCAGGCTTCTCGGACGATTCGTCGACGCTGCCGATGCGGCCCTCAACCCGGCGTGCCCAGCCCGCACGCCGGACGCGGATGCACGAAACCCGTGAAAGGACGACAATGACAGACTCCCCGTCGGGCGCCGACACAGTGGCCCACGACGATGAGGTCGCCGGTGCCGGACTGACCCATCGCCAGATCCTGACCATCCTGGCCGGACTCATGATGGGCATGTTCCTCGCCGCGCTCGACCAGACCATCGTGTCGACTGCGATCCGGACCATCGCCGACGACCTGCAGGGCTACGACATGCAGGCCTGGGTGACCACGGCCTACCTCGTCACCGCGACGATCGTGACACCCCTGTACGGCAAACTGTCCGACCTCTACGGCCGCAAACCGTTCTTCCTGCTGGCGATCTCGATCTTCATCGTCGGTTCGTTGCTGTGCACGATCGCCACGTCGATGTACGAGCTGGCCGCGTTCCGCGCTTTCCAGGGACTCGGCGCGGGCGGGCTGATGACCCTCGCCTTGACCACCATCGGCGACATCGTGCCGCCGCGCGAACGTGCCAAGTACCAGGGCTACTTCCTCGCCGTGTTCGGTACCTCCAGTGTTCTCGGCCCGGTCCTCGGTGGCCTGTTCGCCGGCCAGACGACGATTCTGTGGGTGGCCGGCTGGCGCTGGGTGTTCCTCGTGAACGTGCCGATCGGCCTCGTCGCACTCTTCGTGGTCTACAAGGTGCTCAACTACGACCAGCAGAAGGGTGTCGGCGGGCGAACCGACTACTGGGGCGCGACAGCGCTCGCCGTCGCGGTGGCGCCGCTGCTCATCGTCGCCGAACAAGGGCGCCAATGGGGTTGGAGCTCCGGGCTCTCGATTCTCTGCTACGTGATCGGCGTGCTCGGTATCGCCGCGTTCATCTGGATCGAGCACAAGATGGGCGACGACGCGCTTATTCCGTTGCGCGTCTTCCAGAACCGGGTGTTCAGCCAGGGCATCATCATCTCGGTCGTCATCGGTGCCGTCATGTTCGGCGGAATCTCGATGCTGCCGCAGTACTTTCAGGTCCTCCGCGGATCGAGCCCGATGGTCGCCGGGCTGCAGATGCTACCGATGGTGCTCGGTCTCATGACCGGCTCGATCCTGTCGGGCCAGCTGATCTCCCGTACCGGCCGCTACAAGATCTTCACGATCGTCGGTGCGGTGCTGATCACCGCCGCCACCTTTCTGCTGCACCTGGTCGGCACCGACACCCCGGTCTACCTGGTCATGCTGATGGCGGCGCTGCTCGGTTTCGGTCTCGGCAACCTGATGCAGCCGATCACCCTTGCCATGCAGAACATCCTGCCGCCCACGGACATGGGCCTGTCCACCGGTACCGCCACCTTCTTCCGCCAGATCGGCGGGACACTCGGCGTCGCGGTCTTCTTCTCGATGCTGTTCTCGTTCATGGGGCCGAGCATCCAGGACGAGATGGTCGCCGCGGCAGCCGAGCCCGAGTACCGGGCCGCGGTCGTGGAGGCCTCCCAGAGCAGCGACCCGCAAGTCAGCGCGTTCGGACAGTCGCTCATCGCGGCCGCGCAGAACCCCGGCGCCGCGGCCGGATCGTCGGACAGCGTCATGAGTGACACCTCCGTCATCGAGAAGCTGCCCACCGAGGTGGCACAGCCGATCAAGGAGGGCTTCGCCGACTCGATGGACCGCGTGTTCCTGGCGGTGTCGATCATCTCGCTGCTGGCCATCATCGGCACGATCACGTGGAAGGAACTCCCGCTGCGCCAAGGGCGCCCGATCGGTGCACCGGAGTCGACGCCCGCCTCGTGAGGAGGCCTGCTCCCAGAGGTGGGTCCGTGATCCTCAGGAGGCGCGGGCGGTGGGGAGATCGGTGGCGTAGCGGATCACGGAATCGACTCGGCCGAAGCGCCGTTCGATGATCACGATCGCCTCGGCGAGCTGCTCGGGATCGTCGACATCGGCGACGAGTGCCGCCGTGTACCCGTTGTTTCCCACCATGAACGGCAAGACGGCGGAGTACTCGCTGCTGACGACGGCCACCGGGATGTCGAGGCGGAACAGGGCGTGGGCGTAATCGATGGCGGCGGGATCTTCGAGGACCACGAGCGGGACGGAGACGGTGTTCTTGCTTCTTCTCATGTGTCGAGAGTGGACTCGTAGTGTGGGGTCGGGTTCGGAATCCTCTGTGGATTGGCTGTGAACGTCGCAGCGACAGCGCATCTCATTGTCGGTTGTCCGGCCACGTGCCGCGACCGACTCACTCGGACAAGGTCCTGCCGAACAGGGCCTCGAGTTCGGTGAAGTGATGTTCGCAGGCCTCGTGGTGGTAGGCCTCCAGGTCGGACATCGTATAGCCATGCGGTGCACCGGGGTAGACGGTCGCCGAATGCGCCACGCCCCCGCCGATCAGGGCGTGTTCGAACTGGGCCACTGCCATGGCGGGTAGCGACCGGTCCCTGTCGGCGTGGATCGCGAGGACGAATGCGTTGATGCCGACCAGATGCAGGTGCGGACTGTCGTGGTCGTCGGTGACGAGTTCGCCGGTGTGGAACATGCCGACCGCGGCCACATCGTCGGGCCGGGCGGCTGCGATGTTCAGCGCGAGCCGACCGCCCATGCAGTAGCCGGTGACACCGATCGGGCCGGGCGCGACGCCCGGCAGGGAGCGCAGCGCGTCGAGGTAGGCGACGAGGTCGGGGCGCACCGCGTCGGGGGTGAGGGTCCGCGCCCGAGGCATCGCGGATCCGAAGAACGCGGCCCGAGCCTCGGGCAGCAGGAGATCCTCGGTGGGTGCCCAGTCGGCGGGGGACCCGAACCGGTGGAACAGGTGCGGTACCAGCACGACATGACCCCACGACGCGATGCGGTCGGCCATGGCCTCGATCCGAGGTCGTAGTCCGATCACGTCGGTGAGGAACAGCACGCCGGGTAGAAGGGCGCCGGGTGACGACGAGTCAGGCCGGGCCACATAGGCATCGGTGTCATCGTCGGCCGCGGCGATGGTGATCGTCTCGCCGGTCATGTCCACGCTCCTGTTCTCGTCCGGTCGCAGTGCCGTCGCAGCTCAGAGGTCGCCGGGCAGTTTGTCCCGGCGGATTCCCCGCCAGCTGGGGTGACGCAGGTGTCCGGCCGTCGTCCAGTCCATGAAACGGACCTCGCCGACGATCTTGGGGAGCACCCACACCGCACTCGACTCGACCGGGCGGTCGAGTTTGTCCAGGAACGGCGACCGCGAGATCTCCAACGGGCCGAGTTCCTCGGCGAGCGAACGCAGCTGGGCGTCGGTGAAACCGGTGCCGACCCGACCGACGTAGCGCAGTCCCGTCTCCTCGGGCAGACCGATCAGCAGGGAGCCGATGGTGTGCGCGCGGTTGCCGCGCCCCGGTCGATATCCGCCGACGACGACCTCGATGTCGCTCCAGTTCTTGTGCTTCAGCCAGGTCGTCGACCGGCGCCCCTGCTGGTACACCGAGTTGCGGCGTTTGGCGACAACGCCTTCGAGATTGTGTTCGCGGCTGTACTCGACAGCGGCCGATCCCGGGCCGGGGAGCAGCGGCGGAACTTCGACGAAGGCGGAGTTGCGGAACGCAGGTGCGAGTTCCTCGAGGAGCTCGCGCCGGACCGACCACGGCTTGCGCAGCAGCGACGAGCCGTTGAGGAACAGGATGTCGAACAGGTGTAACCGCAGCGAGTACGGCTCGTCGGTGTGCCGGCGCGAGGTCAGGAGGGTGAAGTTGGTGCGTCCGGAGGAGTCGATGGCGACGACCTCGCCGTCGAGTACCACGTCCATGAGCCCGAGATCGTCTGCGAGACCGGCGAGTTCGGGGAAGTCGGCGGTCATGTCGATGCCTGATCGGGAGGTGAGCCGGAAGTCGCCGCCGACCGAGCGGATGAGCAACCGGTACCCGTCCCACTTCCCCTCGAACGCCCAGTCGCGGCCGTTGAGACCGTCGATCGACTCATCGGTCGCGAGCATCGGGCGTGGATCGGTGAGGCTGTCGGGGACGATCGGCCGCGGCTCGTCGCTCATGAGGTGGGCGAGCCAGTTCTTCTCCCCGGTTCGGATCAGCGCGTACCGCCCCTGGACGCGTTCGCCGTGCAGGCGGACGATGACCTCCTTGTCCCGCCACTTCTCGAGCTCGAATGTGCCCTTGTCCCAGATGGACACGTGCCCGCCGCCGTATTCGCCCGCCGGGATGTCGCCTTCGAAGTCGGCGTAGTCCATGGGGTGGTCCTCGGTCTGCACCGCGAGCCGGTTCTGATCGGGATCGGTGGGCAGGTTCTTCGGCACCGCCCACGACACCAGGACGCCGTCGTGCTCGAGGCGGAAGTCGTAGTGCAGGCGTCGGGCGTGGTGTTCCTGGATCACGAAGATCGGTGCCCGGTCCGTCGGGGAGTCCGTGGAATCGGGCTCATCGGAGGGACTCTCGGACTCCACGCGCTGCCGGTACGCCTCGTCGCCGAAAGGCTCGGGCGTCTTCGACTGGTCGCGCTTGCGCCGGTACTCTTTCAGATTGATGACCTGGCCCGCCGCGGGCTCGACAACGGGTTCCGGCCCGCCGTCATCGGCGTCGCGGTAGGGGTCGTCGAGACCGTCGAGGAGATCGCCGAACTCGTCGACCCGGTCGAGCACCTCGGTGTAGAGCAGCTGGGAGAGCTTCGGGTCCTCCATCTCCTCCCAGGTGCGAGGCGCCGCCACCCACGGTTGCTCGCGACCACGCAGCGAGTAGGGGGCGAGGGTGGTCTTGGCGGCGTTGTTCTGGCTCCAGTCGATGAAGACCTTGTCGTCGCGCAGCGACTTGGACATCTTGGCGGTGATGAAATCGCTGTGCTGGCGCGCGAACTCGTTGGCGACCTCTTGTGCCACCTTGCGCGCCGCGTCGGACGTCACGGGTTTGGGAAGCCGTGCGTATAGGTGGATGCCCTTGCCGCCGCTGGTCACCGGGTAGGTGGTCGCCCCGCCGAGCCAGTTGCGTATCTCGCACGCGACCTCCGCGGTCCGGTGCAGCGGCACCCGTGGACCGGGATCGAGGTCGAAGACGATGCGGTTGGCCATGGGCGCTCCGTCGGGCCCCATGGGGAGCCGCCACTGCGGTGTGTGGATCTCGAGCACGGCCATCTGGGCGAGCCAGACCAGCGTGGCACGGTCGTCGGCCATCGCATAGGAGATGACCCGTTCACTGTGCTGGATGCCGTGGCGTCGAATCCATTCGGGCGCGCTCTCGGGGACGTTCTTCTCGAAGAACGGGGTCGATTCGACGCCGTTGGGCCACCGCTTGCGGGTGATCAGGCGATTGCGTACATGGGGGAGGAGGACGTCGGCGATGCGCGAGTAGTAGTCGATGACCTCGAACTTGCGGGTCCCGGTCGCCGGATAGAGCACCTTCGAGAGGTTGGTGATCGAGATCCGGCGGCCGTCGACCTCCAGAATCTCGCCGCCTGCCATGTCCCCCATTGTCCACAATGTCGGCTGGATGGGTCACCGGCCGGCGGATTCAGCTGTCTCGCCACAAGCGGCGCCGGCGGACCCGCCGATTATGTCGGCGGGTTGAGGAGCGTCGAAGCGCTTCCGGTGCTGTGCTTGTCGGTGGCTCGCGTCATGATCTCGCGCGCGGTCCGTGCATCGGTGTCCGGGGGGATCACCGCGAGTGTGAGCGTATTCGCGGCGCCCGTGAATCTGACGGTTGCCGGTGTCCAGACCGTGAACCCTTCCAGACTGATCCGTTTTCCGTCGATCGCGATCTTGGTGGTGTCGGAGGATTCCCAATCGCGGACGGCGTAGCCGACGCGTTCGAGTCGCTTCAGGTGTTCTTCGATCGCGGGTGCGATTGCGCGCGTCTCGTCGGCGAGGTCTCGGGTGTGGGGCCACCACGCTCCGTCGACCGAGCCGCGGTCTGATCCGGCGGGTTTGAACTGTATCCGTGACGAGGGTGAGGCATCTGGAGTCATGAGGTGCTTTCCTGGGGTTGATGTCCGTTCCGGCCATTCGCCGGGATCGCGGAGGCGGAGGGGGCGGCGGGGGAGGGGGAGGAAGTTGCGGCCTTGGCGATGATGAGGTCGTTCTCCAATTCCGCCACGGCGCTGAGTATGTGGGCGCCGAGGTCCTTGATCACAGCCGCAGTCTCGGGGTCGAGCGAGCTGCCGGCGGCGAGGCCGAGGAGCTGGGAGTTGAGCTTGCGGGTGATGGGCGGGAGATCGGTTCGTGTCGTCATCGGCGTGCCGAGTCCGCTTCGATCAGCACATCCGAGAGAGTCCCGCCGCGTTCTGCCGCCAGGATCACGTGCTGCCAGATCTCTTCGGCGAACGACCGGTGGACGTCGGTCGCCAAGAGGATGACCGGGTGGGAGTCGTCGTCGACAGTCGCTGTGCGTGAATGGCGGGAGCGTCTCACGTTGCGCCGGGCGAGCACATCACCGACGGGTCGTCCCGGGGTCGCGGCGGTGGCGGGGGCGAACCAGACGTCCCATTCGGCCAGCGTGTCACCGGGTACGCGCCGAGAATCCTCCTCCTGGATACCGGAGACGACGATGTCCGGATGGTGAGAATGCCCGGGACGCGCCCGGTGATAGTCCCCTGTGTGTCCGTACAGACGGCTGCGTGGGGCGGTGTCGAGAATTCGCGAGGTGGTGATCATTGGGCGACCGCCCTGCCTGACCGCCAACGTCGAGCGGCCGTACGGCACCGGGGCGCTGGCAGAATGCCGCCAGATATGAGATCCGGTGTATCGCCAAGCCTACACCCGGAAATCCACTCCGAAGCGGTGCTCACCCACCGGATTGCCGTTCCCTACCGCCATCGGAGCCCAAGTCCTGGCAGAATGGCATCCATGCGCTCGATCTGGAAGGGCGACCTCAGCTTTGGTCTGGTCAATGTGCCGGTCAAGGTCTATTCGGCGACCGAGAGCCACGACCGCAAGTCCTACCAGGTCGACTCGTCGGACGGCACCCGCATCCGCTATCGCCGCGTGCGCGAGGGCACCGACACCGAGGTCGACTACGGCGACATCGCCAACGCCTACGAAGCCGAGTCCGGCGAGACGGTGATCCTCACCAAGGAAGACCTCGCGTCGCTGCCGGTGCAGAAGAGCCCCGAGATCTCGATCCTGGAGTTCGTGCCCGCCGAGCAGGTGGACCCGATCTACTTCGACAAGCCCTACTATCTCGAGCCGTCGTCGAAGTCGCCGAAGGCCTACGTCCTGCTGGCGAAAGCGCTGGAGGAGACGGACCGGCTGGCGATCGCCTCGTTCACCCTGCGCAACCGCACCCGCGTGGCCGCGCTGCGTGTCGTCGACGGCGTGATGACGCTCCAAACCCTGTTGTGGCCCGACGAGGTCCGTAAACCCGACTTCGGCTTCCTCGACGACGACACCGAGATCCGCGATCAGGAACTACAGATGGCGGCGTCCCTGATCGAGTCGATGGCGTCGGACTACGACCCCTCGGAGTTCGAGGACACCTATCAGAACGAGTTGACCAAGCTCATCGAGGCGAAGTCCGAGGGGGGCGAGGCGTTCCCCGAATCCGACGACGAGGACAAGGACACCGACGACTCCGACGTCGCCGATCTCCTCGCCGCACTGCGTGCCTCGGTGAAGGACCGCGGGGGTTCGGACGCCGACTCGAAGGACACCGACTCGAAGGACACCGGCACGGAGGGCACCGGGGCCGAGAAGGCGCCGGCCAAGAAGGCTGCGGCGAAGACCGCCGCGAAGAAGGCCCCGGCCAAGAAGGCGGCCGCCAAGTCGACCGCGAAGAAGACGTCCTCGGGCGGTTCGGCAGGCAAGACGACGGCCAAGAAGTCCCCGGCCAAGAAGTCCTCGCGGAAGGCGAGCTGACCGCTCCACCGGAGAACCGGCGTTTGCGAAAATCGGCTGGCACTCCGCCCGGCGGTTCGGGCAAGCTCGAAGGGTGAAATCCGCCGTCGACTCCCGTCTGCCCCGCGCGCTGTTGCCGTTCGCGCGCCGGCAGTACCGGCTGCTCGCGTCCGGACTGATCCTCGCGATGTTCGCCGACGGTGTGTGGACGATCGCGGTGATCTGGCAGGTCATCGCGCTCGGTGGCGGCCCGGGCCAGGTGTCGCTGGCCACCGGCGTGGCCGCGGTGGGGATGCTGTTCTCCACACTGGCCGGCGGTGTGCTTGCCGACCGTATCTCGCAGCGCCACATCATGATCGGGCTCGAGGCCGCGAAGATGGTCGCGTTCGGTGCGATCGGTCTGGCGTCGATCACGGGTGTGCTGCAACTCTGGCATGTGGTGCTGGCGTCGCTGCTGGGCGGTATCACCACCGGGATGTACTACCCCGCCTACTCGGCGCTCCTGCCCGGCATCGTCGCGCCTTCGGAACTGCAGGCGGCCAACGGGATCGAGGGATTCTTCCGTCCCGTCGTCTTCCAGGCGGTCGGCCCGATGGTCGCCGGTGCCGTCATCGGTGCCTGGGCGCCGGGACCCGCGGTGCTGATGGCGGCGATCGCGGCGATCGCCTCCGGTGCTTGTTATCTCGCGATGTCGCCGGTCACCGCACGGCGCTTCGGAGAGGCGGCGCAGGACCAGCCGGAAGTGGCGGTCGAGGGCGCCGGCGTCCGCCGGATCGTGACCGACCTGGCCGAGGGATTCGTCTACATGGCGTGGACTCCGTGGCTGTGGGGGACGCTGCTCTTCGCGTGCGTGCTGGTGCTGGCGACGCTCGGTCCGATCGAGGTCCTCGTCCCGTTCGCGCTGCGCGAGCGCATCGACGGAGGTGCGACCCAGCACGCCTGGGTTCTGGCCGGATTCGGGCTCGGTGCGGCCGCGGCGTCGCTGGTCTTCGCCTCGATCCCGATGCCGCGCCGGTACCTGACCGTCATGTTCTCGCTGTGGGCGTTCTCGAGCCTGCCGCTGGTGTTGATGGGTCTCGCCGATTCGACCTGGATGTTCATCGCCGCCGGGGTGACCATGGGCATCTTGTTCGACGGCCCGATGGTCCTGTGGGGGACGCTGTTACAGCGTCGGGTCCCGCCCGCGCTGCTGGGTCGCATCGCCAGCCTCGACTTCTTCGTGTCGGTCGCGCTGATGCCGGTGTCGATGGCGATCGCCGCCCCCGTCTCCTCGGCCATCGGACTGACCGCCACGTTCGTGCTGGGCGGGTTGTTACCGGTGCCGATCGCGTGGGCCTTCTACGTCGCCGCGCGCATGTGGCGCGACGAGATCGAGAACCCCCTCGTCGACGACGCGCACCCGAAGCTGGTCGATCCCGCCGTCCTATAGTCCGAAATCGCGCGAACCGCGGCTTCGGGCTATGGAATCGGCTCTAGAGAACACGGGCGGCGCCTTCGACGACACTTGCCGTGAGTGCTTGTAGCAGAGGTGAACTCAGCTTCCAGTACTGCCAGTACAGCGGGACGTCGATGTGGTGGTCGGCGATGAGGCGGACGCGACCCGCGTCGAGAGCCTCGGCGATCTGGACGACGGGAACCGCGCCCCAGCCGATCCCGAGCGTGACGGCGCGGTGGTATTCGGTCGACGCCGGGATGTAGACCGCCGGCGGGTCGACGGGCCGGCCCGCGAGGGCCGCCGAGATGTTCCGCTGGATGTGATCGTTGCGGTCGAACTGCACCATCGGGGCGCGGGTCAGGGAATCGGCGTCGGGTCCGTCGGGCAGCCAGGTCTCGATGAATTCCGTTGTGGCAACGGGCAGATAGCGCATCGTGCCGAGCGACTGGAGTGTACACCCGCGAATCGCCAGAGGCTCCGAGGTCACCGCGGCGAGCACGTCGCCGGTGCGGAGCAGGGTGCTGCTGCGTGTCTCGTCGTCGCGGAAGATCTCGACGGCCACCGCGTGTTCCCGGTGGAACTGTGCCAGTACCGGCAGCAACCAGGTCGCGAGGGAATCGGCGTTGGTGGCGATCGGGAGGTGGATGCGTGGACGCTCGACCAGTGGCAGCCCGTCGTCGTCGGGGGCGCCGACGAACTCGGCTCGTGTCTCGGCGAGCAAGAGTTCCCATTGTTTGGCCAGGCGGACCAGCACCTCGCCGTCAGGGGTGGCGGTCGCGGGCTTGGTCCGCCGCAACAGGACCCGGCCGGCAGCGGACTCGAGCGCCTTGATCCGCTGGCTCACCGCCGACGGGGTGATGTGCAGGGCGGTGGCCGCGGCGTCGAACGTTCCCTCGCGCAGCACCGCGGCCAGCGTGCGCAGGCCTTCCTGGCTGATGTCCACGAGCCGAGGCTAGACGACCCGGATCAGGCCGGGACGGAACTCGGCTGGGCGGCCCGGCGCCCGCGCATCACCCCGAGTGCGAGCAGTCCGGCGCCGATCGCCACCCAGCCGACGAGCACGGCTGCTTCTCCGGTGATGCTCGCGGCCGGGAAGTACGCGACCGAGCGGAGCAGCGTGCCGCCTGCGCCGGGTGCCAGCCACTGTCCGATCGCTCCCCACGGGGCGGGGAGCAGGTACGGGGACGACGCCAGACCCGACAACGGGTTGGAGATCAGCACCATCACCAGCGCGGACACCCCGACACCCGCGGTACCAAGCAGACTTCCCGCGCCGACCGTGAACCAGGTGATCGCACCGATCATCAGGGCCGAGGCGAGACCGACGGCGCCGACTCCACCGTCGATGACGCCCAGCCATGACCATGTCGCCGCGAAGCCGAAGCCGGCCATCAGCGGACCCAGGACCGCCAACGTCACCTGCATCGCGACGCGCCCGCGCAGCGCGACCGCCGCTGCTCCGCCCAGTGCCATGCCGGCGATCAGCAACGGCAACAATCCGGCGGCGAAACCGGTTCCGCGGGCGTCGGTTTCGGGGGTGGGGACGACTGCTTCGATGGCGACGGGTACGCGTTGAGCGGTGGCGATGCCACTGCCCACCCCGGAGACGACCTGCGCCAGCACGGGGGATCCCGCCTCGGCGGTCAGGACCGTGACCCCGCCGGGTCCGACCGCGATCGCGCCCACCAGATCGCGCCGTTCGATCGCGGCGCGGGCGTCGTCGACGTCGGTGAATCGTTCGACGACGAAGGCGTCGGGGCCCGCCCGCTCGGCGAGGGCCGACTCGATCGTCTGCGCAGCGGCCGGAGGTGCGACGAGACCCAGTGGGGCCTCGTGTGGTTCGGGATCGACGGCCAGCGACACGAACATCGCGGCGATCGCGACCACGAGCGTCGGGATTCCGACGATCATCGCCGCCACCTGCCGCCAGCTCGGTGCATGGCCTGACGCGGGTCCCGCGGTCGCGCCGGGGCCATCTGGTCGGGTATCCGTCGGGTGCAGCTCGGTGGTCATGGCATCTCCTAAAAAGAACGAGCCTTCGTTTTGGAGAGTATGCGCCGACCGTAGGCTGGAATCAAGAACGAATATTCGTTTTAGACTGTCCGCATGCCGAAGATCAGCGACGAACGCAAGCTCGAACGAAGTCAGCAGATTCTCGACGCCGCTCGCCGCTGCTTCATCGACAAGGGGTTCCACCGCGCGTCGATGTCCGACGTGATCCGGGAATCCGGGCTCAGTGCGGGAGCCGTCTACTCGTACTACTCCTCGAAGGAGGAGCTGATCGCCGCGGTCGCGCGGTCGATCTTCGTCGCATACGAGACGGGCATCAATGGCTTCGACGACCCGGGGGCCCGACCCGCCTCACCCGAGGCCGCGGTGCGTTCGCTCGCGGAACGGATCCTGCTCGAGATCGCCCCGTTGACCGACGGTTTCCGGATGGTTCTGACGGTGTGGGGTGAGGCCTCGAACAATCCCGCCCTTCGGGAGACCGTGGGCGACATCGTCCGTGGATTGCGCGGGGTCTTCGAGCGCGTCCTGACGGACTGGCGGGCGGCGGGTCACGAATTGCCCGCGGAACCCACGATCCTCGCCCAGGTGATGGTGTCGGTCATGCAGGGAGCGGTCGTGCAGCAGGGACTGGTCGGCGACGTGGAGATCGACGACTACATCGACGCGTTCTGCGCGGTCCTGCGCGTCGCGGGACTGGGCGACGACGCGGCCTAATCTGAAGCTCAGCTGATGATTCGTGAGAAACTTTCGCTGTACTGAGGCAGGTGGGCGCTCCTAACGTCGTCCCGGTGACCGTCTATCTCGTTCCCGCGCTCGCCGGACTCCTGACCGGAGCCGGCCTGATCATCGCCATCGGACCCCAGAACGTCTTCGTGCTGCGCCAGGGTGTCGCGCGCCGACACACCGCGTCGATCGTGGCGGTCTGTGCGGTCTCCGACATCGTCCTCATCGTGGCGGGTGTCGCCGGACTCGGCGCCCTCGTCGGCGCGCATCCGGAGGTGGTGACGTTCGCCAAGGTGGCCGGCGGACTCTACGTGGGGGCGCTGGGGGTGCTGGCCGTCAGACGCTGCCTGCGCAGCAACGAGGTGATCGAGGCCGAGGCCACCGGGGTCGACGACAGGGGAGCCGAGTCCACCGGACGCTGGATCGCGGTGGGCACGGCGCTGGCCCTGACCTGGCTGAACCCCCACGTCTACCTCGACACCGTCATCACCATGGGCGCCATCGCGAACGGACACGGAAACGGCAAGTGGGCGTTCGCTTTCGGTGCGTGCATCGCGAGCGTTCTGTGGTTCACCGCCCTCGGTGGCGGGGCGCGCAGGCTGTCCGGGTTCTTCGCCAGTCCGCGTGCGTGGAAGGTGCTCGACGCGGTCGTCGCCCTCATCATGCTGGGTGTGGCGGTGGCTCTGTTCGCCTCGATCTGACGCCGGATCGGAGTCGTCCGGAGATCGCCCGACACGACCGGCGGCAAGCCACTGCGGCGTAGGCGTGGAGTTTTCGGGTATCCCGGAGGGGTGACACCGCGCCGATCGGCCCCCACGGTGACTCGCGAGACCTCGTTCCGCGAGCACGCGAAGACGCTCGACGTCCGTGCGCTGGTGGCGGATGTCCGCACCACCCTCGGCCGCGGGGACCTCGCGGCTGCCGCCGCCACGCTGACCTACTTCGCCGCGATCGCCGTCGTCCCGTGGGCGCTCCTCGGGATCTGGTCGACGACGTGGCTGCGCGGCCCGTCGGCCGCCGAGTCCCTGTCGGAGCTTCGCGTGCTCATCCCGCCGGCGATGGGCGGCCGCGGTGTCTTCGACGAGGCAGTCGTGATCGGCACCGGGCTGTCGCTGATGAGCGCTGTCGTGCTGCTGTTCCCGGCGTCGTTCTACGGCGAGGGACTTCGCCGTGCGTGCATGACGCTGTATCCGCGGGACGACCGGTTCACCGGCTGGCGGTCGCGGATCTGGGTGCTGGGGCTGGTCGTCGTCGTGCCGCCGCTGGCCTTCGTCGTCGTCGGCGTCGCGGGCACACTCACCACGCTCGCGCCCGACGGCGGCGGGACGGGCGGTCTCGGGGATCTCGTGGTGCGGATCGTGGTCGAGTTCATCGTCGTCTGGCTGACGGTGGCCATCGCGCTGACGTGGGTGTACTGGCGGGTGACGCCCGGCGAGCCGACGCTGGGAGTCGCGGCGGTCACGGCTCTCGGGACCGCGTCGTTCATCGCCGGGTTCTTCCAGGGCTTCCTGCTGTTCCTGTCCCTGCCGATCGACGTCGGTATCCCGTACGGGGGGCTCCGGGTGATCGGCGGCGTGGTGGCGGTCGGGCTGTGGCTCTACGTCGCGCATGTCATCGTGATCGTCGGATGGGCGGTTGGGCAGGCGATCTCGAAGCAGAGGAGGGACCGTGTCCGCGGAACCTGAGCACCTGGCGCCGGGAGCGAAGCGAGCGGGCCGAGAAAACACGGCGCCGGGAGCGAAGCGAGCGGGCCGAGAAAACACGGCGCCGGGAGCGAAGCGAGCGGGCCGAGACGTCGCGGCCGGCCGGATGAAGCCCGCCCGGGACGAGGCACTCGACGCCTGGTCGGAACTCCACGGCGGTATCGATCCGCGGCAGAACCCGTGGGTGCGCGGCTGGGTGCTGATCAGTCATTGGTGCGCGCGCCCGCTCGCACGGCTCGGTGTGTCCGCCAACACCGTCACGGTGCTCGGCGTGGTCGCCACCGCGACGGCACTGTGTCTGACGATCCTCGGGGGCTGGTGGCCGTTGCTCGCCGCACTGGTCATCCTGGTGGCGGCGCTGCTCGACGGCGTCGACGGCGCGATCGCGGCCCAGACGCGAACGGCGTCGCGGTGGGGCCGGCTCAACGACGCCGTCGCCGACCGGTGCTCCGACGTCATGCTGATCGGCATCGTCGTGGTCGTGGGAGCGCCGTCGTGGCTGGGCGTCTCGATCGTGGTGCTGACCCTCATCCTCGAGACGACCCGTGCCACGGCGCAGGCGGTCGGGATGACCGGGCCGGGCGCGGTCACCGTGTGGGAACGACCGTCGCGGGTGATACTGGCGATCATCGCGGCGCTGTGTTCGACCTGGTGGTGGGCTACCGGCCTGGCCTCCGGCACCGTCACGGTTCTGGCCGCCGCGATCGCCGTGATCGGAGCCGTACTCGCGGTGGTGGGCACGGTCCAGCTCGGGGTCGCGGTGCGGAAGCAGACCCGACGGCTCGGATGACCCCGGGTGACGGACAGCTCCCCATCCGGATCGGGCGTCGGCGACGAAGTGCCCCCTGAACGACAATGCCCCGTGACGAACAATGGGGAACGGCGGGTGCCCGCTTCCACGATCTCGACGCGATGAGGAAATCTTCGATGACCAACGACTCGGTGGTTCTCGCCGACGCCGACGGCCGCCCATGCGGCACCGCCGACCGCGAGGCGGTGCACGGGTTCGACACCCCGCTGCACTTCGCCTTCTCGTGCCACCTCGTCGCCGACGGCCGCATCCTCATGACGCGTCGGGCGTTGTCCAAGCGGAGCTGGCCCGGTGTGTGGACCAACTCGTTCTGCGGGCACCCGCGTCCGGGTGAGGACGTTGTCGACGCCGTGCACCGGTACGCCGTGCGCGAGCTCGGTATCGAGGTCGCCGACGTCCGCTGCGTCCTGCCCGACTTCCGGTACCGGGCGGTCGACGCGAGCGGGATCGTGGAGAACGAGATCTGCCCGGTGTTCGTCGCGCGCCCGCTGGCAACGCCCCGACCCGCGCCCGACGAGGTCGCCGAACACGTCTGGGCCGATGTCGCCGACGTGTGGTCGCTCGTCGAACGCACCCCGTGGTCGGTCAGCCCGTGGTTCGTCGAACAGGTGCGCCAGCTGCCGAATGGTCACGACGGTTCGGTCCACGAGACCCATCCGGCGATGTCCCGGGCATCGAATGCATGACGTCAGGCAACCCGCGAAGTCACCAGGTCGAGGAGCGGTCGGATGATGCACATTCCCGGTCACACTGAGGTGGTCCCACCTCACCGGCGGTACGACGAGGTCGCCGAGGCCAGCGCGGCGCTCGTCATCAAGTCGTATTCGAGTTCGTTCGGGCTCGCCTCGCGGCTGCTGCCCCCGCGGATCCGTCGCGACATCCAGAACATCTACGCACTCGTCCGGGTCGCCGACGAGATCGTCGACGCCCCGCGCCCCGAACAGGGACTCGTCGACCGCAGCAACGAGCTCGACCAGCTCGAAGAGCAGACCAGCGTCGCGCTGGTCACCGGCTCGAGCAGCAACCTCGTCGTGCACGCTTTTGCCCAGACCGCCCGCCGGGTCGGCATCGACCTCGATCTGGTGGGGCCGTTCTTCGATTCGATGCGCAGCGACCTGACCCAGGTCCAGCACGACTTCGACTCACTGGCCACCTACATCTACGGCTCGGCCGAGGTGATCGGTCTGATGTGCCTGCGCGCGTTTGTCGCCGACGAAGCCAAATCGGCGGCCCGGTACGACCACCTCGCACCGGGTGCCCAGCGGCTGGGCGCAGCGTTCCAGAAGATCAACTTCCTGCGCGACTTCGGCGAGGACAGCGACGGGCTGGGGCGACGCTATCTGGTCGGCCTCGATCCCGACGATCCGGCGGAGTCCGCCTGGGCGCTCTGGCTGGACGACATCGATCTCGACCTCAGCGCCGCCGCGGCCGCCATCCCGCACCTCCCGGTCGGAAGCCGGGTCGCGGTGTGCACCGCGCACGATCTGTTCGCCGAACTGACCGCTCGTCTGCGCGAGTCGTCGGCCGCGGAGGCCCGCCGCAGCCGCGTCCGCATCCCGAACCCCGGGAAGGCCCGGATCGCGGCGGCCGCCGTCGCCCGGCGCGGCATGCCGCGAACCGCTTCCCGCGCCGAGGCCGTCGACGTCCGCAGAAGGAAGATCAACGCATGAGCGACCCCAGACGTGTTGTCGTCATCGGTGGCGGTGTCGCCGGACTGGCCACCGCCGCCCTCCTCGCCCACGACGGGCATGACGTCGAACTCGTCGAGAAGAACGATGATCTCGGCGGTCGTGCCGGTTCCTGGGACCGCGACGGTTTCCGCTTCGACACCGGCCCGTCGTGGTGGTTGATGCCCGAGGTCTTCGACCACTTCTTCGAGATGCTCGGGACGTCGACCGCCGAACAGCTCGATCTCGTCCGACTCGATCCCGGGTATCGGGTGTTCTTCGGCGACAGCGAGGACGCCGATGAGAAACCGATCGACGTCTTCGGCGACCGCGAGCGCAATCGCGCCCTCTTCGAGCAGATCGAACCGGGCGCCGGAGCTGCGCTCGACGACTACCTGCGCACCGGCCGGCAGGCCTACGACCTTGCCGTGGAACGCTTTCTGTACACCAGTTTCGACTCGCCGCGCGCTTTCCTGGGTCTGCCCGTGTTGCGGCACGCGAAGACCCTCGTCACCCTGCTGACGACGTCGTTGCAGTCCTATGTGGCGGCCCGCTTCACCGACCGCAGACTCCGGCAGGTCCTCGGGTATCCGGCGGTGTTCCTGGGTTCATCGCCCGAGCGCACCCCCGCGATGTATCACCTGATGAGCTGGCTCGACCTCGCCGACGGGGTGCGATATCCCAACGGCGGCTTCACCACCTTCGTCGACGCGCTGGAACGGGTGGCCCGCGAGCGGGGTGTGCGGATCCACACGGGGACCGCAGCGACCACCGTCCTCACGCGGGAGCGTGCGGGAACGACGCGGGTACCGTGGCGCCGTCGTGCCGAGGTGGCCGGGGTACGCGTCGAAGGGCCCGACGGCACCTCGCGAGACCTGCTGGCGGACATCGTGATCGGTGCCACCGATCTCCATCACCTCGAGACGCGTCTGCTGCCCCGGGAACTCCAGACTTTCCCTGAGCGCTACTGGGACCGCGCCACTTCCGGTCCCGGCGCGGTGCTCGCCCTCCTCGGAGTGCGCGGTGAGGTGCCCGAACTGGCGCACCACTCGCTGTTCTTCACCGAGGACTGGAAGACCAACTTCGACGCCATCTTCGAAAGCCCCACGCGGGTGCCGGACCCGGCCTCCCTCTACGTGTGCAAACCGTCGGCCACCGACGCCTCGGTGGCGCCGTCGGACTCGGAGAACCTCTTCATCCTGGTGCCGGTTCCGCCCGATCCGGGTCTCGGTCACGGCGGTGTGGACGGCAGCGGTGACCCCGACATCGAGAAGGTGACCGACCGCGCCATTTCGATGATCGGACAGTGGGCGGGTGTACCCGACCTCGCCGATCGCGTGGTCGTCCGGCGCACCATCGGCCCCGCCGACTTCGTCGACTCGGTCAACTCCTGGTGCGGCGGAGCCCTCGGCCCGGCGCACACCCTGCGTCAGAGCGCGTTTCTGCGCTCGACGAACCGGTCACGCAAGGTCGACGGGCTCTACTACTCGGGGTCGAGCACACGTCCCGGCATCGGGCTCCCTATGTGTCTGATCAGTGCCGAACTCATCCGCAAGAAGCTCCGCGGTGACCGATCGGTGGGCCCGATGCCAGTCGCGAACCGCTGACCTGCGCACAAGGAATCGCCGGTCGAGGTTTGGAATCCGTGTCACCCGGGTACGGGCGCGTGACAGTGCTCACAGTGAGAGGTGCGGGTGACATGCAGGGAACCAGTTGGAGCTCACGATTGCGCGCCCCGCGATGGATGCGGACCCGCCGGGACCGGGACCTCACCCCCGAGGAGCGCCGGAACCTGCAGGCCTCGCGCGTCCCGGTGGCGGTTGTGACCGCGTCCCTGGGCGGGCACGCGTACAACTACCGCGACCGGGTCTGACCGGTCGAGACGGCGGGAATGGTCCGGCGCACCTAGGGCCGCGGTGCCGAGACGGGTACACCGAGCCGGGTGGCCAGGAACTAACACCCAGGGTGGTGGCGAGGCCGGCCTTTCGCCGACGCGACACTCGCGCGGGGAATGCGATGTTCCGGCGGACGGAGCCGCCTGCCGCACAGCTGGCTCGCGGACGGCCGGTGTCTGTTCGACGTGCTCGGACCGGGTTTCACCAGCGTCTACGTCGACGACGCAGCCGGGGCCGTGGCGACCCTGCTGACCGCCGCGCGCGACCGGGGCATCCCGACAACCGCCGTGCGTGTGGACCGGCTCGACCCGAACACCAGAATCGCTCTCGTCCGTCCCGATCATGTCGTCGCGTGGCGGTCGTCCGACGCCTGCGGGGACCCGCAGCACGTGGTCGCCGCCGTCGTGGGGGCCGCGGTACCGGTTGATCCGGCGAGCGCAACGCTGCGCTGAAGTTTGAGTAGGACCTCGACAGGGTGGCGTCTCACGAGGAGCAGGTAGTAGCGATTGTGTCCATGGCCCCTGGACATTCGCGTCAGACTTCACGAATTACATTGCTGCACGGTCAGAGTCGACCACTCCTACACATGTCGATCGTCCCGTCCTGCCTTGCGAGGATGGTCCTATGATGCGTTGGACCCTCGACCACGGGAACTCGTTGCCGCCAGGATGGAGCTATCTGCCGCGAGACGAGGAGGATAGGGCGTGGGAGCTGTTCATCGAGAGGTTCGAGTCATTCCGGCCGAGCACCCACCCCACAGCCTGGCCCGCCGTTGTCGATCCGACTCCATCGGTGACCTTCGATCTATCTGTCCCTAAGGGCTCGCCCGGAATGTGGAGCGCCCAGTTTGACGCAATCAACGCTGAGGCCCAACGGTGTTTCGTGAGCTCGTTCGACGATCCCGACTGGATCGTGCTCGATTGGCAGCATCCCGGATATCGGTTCAATGCAGCGGTGCACGCTGAAACATTTGACACCGAATGGCCGGTCACGGTCTACCCGAACGGCGACTACTACATCTTCGCCCGCCCTGACTTCAGCACCGGTACGTTCGGGCACCCATGGGAGCAGACTCTGTGCGTCTTCGGTACAGAGTTGGTAGGGACGTTGGGACGGACACTGTCTACATGGTTGGCGCATAAGCGTGTGAACGGTGATCAGGTGCCCACAGAAGCACGGTGATCGTGGTGACGCACGTCCCCGGATCAATCGTGCAGGGCAGAGCATCCGCGAATTCGGCTCGTCCTCTCTGACATTCCTCTCCCGCCCCGAACACGCTGACTCACGTGGACACTGTGAGTCAGGACCCGGGTCAGTCGAGGTGACACAAGGAGCAGCGCAGATGAGTTCACAGGTGGAATCAGGCAGTTGGTCCGAGGGGTTCCGCGTGCGGGCTGTGCAACGGTCCGAGGGTGCCGATCCGCCTTGGGCAGTCCGGAGTCGGCTCGAGCCGGCGATCGTTCGGAGTCTGCAGAAGTTCCAGGTGGGCGAGAGCGGCGACGGGGCTCATCTGATCGCCAATGCCGCCGCTACGGGCGACCGCGACTACGAGGCCGCCGTGCGGCTCTTCGTCGCCGAGGAACAAAACCACGCGCGAATGCTGGCGCTGTTGCTACACGCGGGTGGGGCACAGACCAAACGCTGGCACTGGTCCGACAGCGTCTTCGTCCATCTTCGGCGACTGCTGGGGCTGCGGCTGGAATTGATGATCCTGACCATCGCCGAGGTCGTCGCGTTGCGCTACTACCGTGCGCTGGCCGAAGGCGGGAGCGATCGGCTTCTGGTCGAGGTGTCCGAACGCATCCTCGCCGACGAAGATCATCACGTCCCGTTCCAGATCCGACGTCTGCGGCTCGGCTTCCGTGACACCCCCGCGGCGGCTCGGATCGCGATCAAGCAGACCTGGCGGGCCATCGCGGCGGTGGTGATCGTTGTCGTCGCGCTCGACCACGGTCGGGCCCTACGCGTGTGCGGGGTCTCGCGCCGAGAGTTTGTCACCGCCACCATGCGGATCTTCGACGACACCGCGACATCGGTGTTCTCTCGGGACGAGAGCCTCGGATCGTGAACTCCGATGCTGACTGATGCGTCGCCGGGGCCGGCTCGGCGGGACACCGTGATCAACACATCAACGGCGCGACCAAGCCGCCCGTCTTCGAACGGCCTCCTCCGCCGGCTCTTTCCGCGAGTCGTTGGTCTCGCAGTGTGCGGGCTTGTGGTCGCCGCAGCAGCGTCGATGGGCGCCGCCGGCACTGCGTGTGCGTGCAGTTGTGTTGGCTACACAACCGAGGAAGCTGCTTCACGGGCTGACGGTGTCTTCGTCGCGCGAGTCACCGACAAGGTGTCGGCCGGTTCGCATGACATCTACGAGTTCGAAGTGCTCGAGGTCTTCAAAGGGAACGTCGGAACCGTCACCACCGTCGAAACACCTTCGCAGGGGCCGTCCTGCGGCATCAGCTACGCCGCGGGCGTTGAGTATTTACTTTTCGCATCCGAAGGCGGTGGGGCCGGCCACTCATGGAAAAGCAGCTTGTGCCACGGACCGTCCACCCCCTCGGCGGTTGATGTACGGTCGGCACTCGAGCGAAAGTACGGGCCGCCGCATCCTCCGCGCAGCGCCGGACCGGCCAGCGAGATCAGTTGGTGGACCAGGACCACGGCTGTCGTGCCGTTGCCGCTGATGGCCATCGCGGGCGTCGTCCTCACCATGGTTCTATGGCGGGCGTGGATCTCAATGCGGGGACGCAAGTCGTCTCAGAGTTGACGCCGATACCTGCAACTGGAGCGGATGACTTGCGTCGTTTGTCGGGTGCCTCGCCTACAGTTTTGGTTGGACCCTCAGTTCCTGGCTAGACCTTCGACCATAGGGGTGGCATCAGAATGGGCAACGATAACTGTCGCCCCGTCGTTCCGAACGACAAAGGCGGCTGGGACGTAAAGAAGCCGGGCAGCGAACGCTCCAGCGTGCACGCAGATACGCAGAAGGCCGCCATCACGCGGGCCAAGGAGATCGTGGGCAACGCAGGTGGCGCCGAGGTCCGAATCCATGGACGTGACGGTCGAATACGCAACTCAGATACCGTAGCGCCGGGCAACGATCCCGTTCCCCCGCGGGACAAGAAGTAGGTTCAGGCGTGCAGCACCTGTACTACGACTTAGGTCAACAGGACAAGGGCGCGACTGCCGTCGTCACGTTGGACAAGCAAGCGAACGTTCAACTGATGACGTCCTCGGACTACCGCTCGTACAAGGCCAACCGTCGCTACCGGTACATTGGTGGCCTGGCAAAGAAGTCTCCGGCGCGAATCAGCATCCCGCGCAGCGGGAGATGGGTCGTTGTCGTGGACTTGGGCGGTAACCCTGGGAAAGTCCGCGCGGGCGTTCACGTCGAGCCTCCGCCACGGGGAAATCTGCCCACCCTACGACAACCAGACAGTCCGGTCAGCAACGTTCAGGTCCGAGAACCGCTGGAACCAAAGGGAGACGCCCTCGGCGGGCAAACATGGGACGTCTTCCTTTCGCACGCAACCGAAGACAAAGCCGATGTGGCGGTTCCGTTGCGCGACGCACTGACCCAACGCGGTGTTGCGGTATGGCTGGACAAGACTGAGATTAAGATCGGAGATAGCCTGCGCCGCAAGATCGACGAAGGCATCCGATCGAGCCGCTTCGGCGTCGTTGTCCTGTCACCGGCATTCTTTGCCAAGGGGTGGACAAATCACGAGCTGGACGGCCTTGTCACTCGCACCGTTGCTGGCGAGCAGACCATGTTACTGATCTGGCACGACGTGACCGCAGACGAGGTGCGCCAGTACAGTCCCTCGCTGGCCGACAAACGGGCGTTAAGCACTGGCGAGTTCAGTACGAACGAGATTGCCGATCAGATAGCGGACGCTGTAGTCCAGCACTAGGCCACCTATCTGCCATTGGATTGTTCAAAAAACGACTCGCGGGCCTCGGTCGCCGCAGCAGGCGACGACCGAGGCCCACAACGGGCGAGTGGCTGGCGCTCGCGACCTGTCTACTTGGCCGCTGAGGTGTTCATTCTCGGACACTGGCGAACCCGATTTTCGATTGCACGGCTCAGATGGTGAGGAGGAGGAGCACAAGGGCTGCGACGGCGACGAGCGCAAGGGCGGCCGCCGGTGCACTGCCTTTGACATCCTTGACGCGTAGGTGGGAGATGACCGCGCCCAGGAAGTACAAGATCACGCCGATGGCTGCCGCGACTCCGATGGGCCACCAGAACAGACCGGCGACCAGGCCGAGCGCTCCCGCGATCTCGAGGTAGCCAAGGAGGGGAATCTTGTCGGCGGGTACGCCCACGGCGGTGATCTGCTCGATGACCGCGGGCTTCCTCGTCAGTTTTCCTGAGGCGGAGGACAGCAAGGCCAGGGCCAGGAGGATCGAGACGATCAGCGTTGCGATGAACATGATGTGTGAGAGTCCTATCAGTTTGTGCGGGGTGGTTGGGGTCGGCGTGCAGTTCCGACGTCTCGCGAGATGGCAGTACGGGTCAGAGCCAGGTGCGCATGGTGTCTGCGAGTGGCTGGGTGGGGTGGCCGATGAGGGTGGCGAGGTCGCCGGTGGTGTCGGCGAGGGTGCCGTCGGCGATGTTGGCGTTGAGGAGGCTCATGAACCCGATGGTGGCGTCGTCGAGTCCGGCGGCGCGCAGTTGTTCTTGCTCGTCGGCGGAGCTGAGGGCGTCGTAGCGCACGGGGCTGCCGAGGATGTCGGAGGCAGTGGCGGCGAACTCGGTGAAGTTCCAGGCGGTGTCGCCGGACAGTTCGTAGGCCTTGCCCTGGTGGCCGGGCGTGGTGAGCACGACCGCGGCGGCCTCGGCGTAGTCGGCGCGGGTCGCGGTGGCGATGCGTCCGGCGCCGATGCTGTTGGCGATGACCCCGCGTTGTTGGGCGGCGCGGAAGTCGGCTTCGTGGTTCTCGGTGTACCACCCGTTGCGTAGGAAGGTGGCCGGGATCCCTGAGGCGGTGATGACTTCTTCGGTTGCTTTGTGCTCGGCGGCGAGAACCAAGGTGGTGGTCGATGCGCGCAGAGCAGAGGTGTAGACGAGATGCTGCACGCCGGCTGTCTGGGCGGCGGTCACGGTGTTGCGGCGGGGTTCGAGACCTTGTCCCGGGCCGCCGACGGAGATCAGCAACAGTGATTCGATCCCGGTGAGTGTGGCCGCGGTGGCGGCGATGTCGTCGAGGTCGACGGTCGCGGTGCGCAGGCCTCGGCCGGCGAGTTCGGCCAGACGGTCGGAGTTGCGGCCCAGAGCGAGGATGTCGGCGGGTGCGACGTCACGAGCGAGGAGGGCGTTGATGGCGTGGCCGCCGAGTTGGCCGGTGGCACCGATGATGGCGATGGTCATGGAAGAGAGGGCCTTTCGTGTGTGTGTGGGTTAGTTGCTGATCGCGGGTGCTGCGTTGATATAGGTGGTGTCGTCGACTTGGGCGGCGGTGAACGCGGCGATGTCGGCGCGGCTGACAGCAAAGCCGATGCGGTCGGTGCCGTAGAACCCGACGCGCAGTTTCCCGGTCTTGGGGGTGTCCTTGGGTGCGGAGAACCGGACGATGGTCCAGGCGACACCTGATGTGAGGACACGGTCGGTCATTCCGAGTAGTTCCTGGTAGGCGCGGGAGAGAAACGTGCGGCCCATGAAGCTGATGACTCGGGTCTGCAGGGTGGGCTTTTCGCGCGGGTCGAGAATGCTGGGTGTGCCGTGGCCGATGTAGCGGTTGACCCCGTGGTGTTTCATCGCGGCGAGGATGTGTTCGGTGCCCTCGACCAGGGGAAGGCCGGTGGCCTTGCGGTCCATGCTTGGGCCCAGGGCGCTGATGACCGCGTCGGTCCCGGCCACGGCGGTGTCGATGGCGGCGGTATCGGACATCTCTCCGATCACCACGCGGACCCGATCGCCCCACCGTTCGGGGACTTTTGCGGGGTTACGCGCGTAAGCGGTCACGCTGTGACCGCGGTCGAGGAGCTCATCGATGGTGAGGGAGCCGATGGCTCCGGTGGCGCCGAAGACGGTGACATTCATGAGATCTGGCCTTTCGTGGTGGTTGCGTTGTGATTGGTGAGTGCGGGTGCGACGAGGTCACCGAAGCGTCGGATCGAATCGCGGACCATCTGTGCGGGCATGCCGCCGAGGTCGACTTGCCCCAGGAAGCGATCGACACCGAGTTCGTCGCGCAACTCGGCGATCTTGGCGGCGACATGGTCGGGGCCGCCGACCATCAGCGCGCCACCGCGGCCGGCGAGTGCGGCCATGGTGGGCCGATCGACGTGCCAGCCACGCCCGCCGTTGGTCTCCGGTGACAGGTACCTCGCGTAGTAGGGGTAGAAGTCGTCGAGGGCTTGCTGGTCGGTGTCGCCGATGTAGAAGTGGCTGGTGACGCCGACGGTGAGCTGATCGTCGGGGTGTCCGGCGGCGCGGCCGGCGGCCCGATAGATCTCGACGAGTCGCCGTGCGTGGTCGATGGTGCCGCCGATCAGTCCGAGCGCCATCGGGAGTCCGAGGGTGCCGGCCCGGTGGGCGCTGGTCGGGGTGCCGCCTACTGCCACCCACACCGGCAGCGGCCCTTGCGGTTGCGGGTTGGGTGCTGCATCGCGCAAGGGATGCCGATGCCGTCCGCGCCAGGTGACCGTCTCCTCATCGCGCAGACGTAGCAGCAGGTCGAGTTTCTCGGCGAACAGCTCGTCGAGGTCGGCGATGTTCTCGCCGAACAGAGCGAACGGTTCGGCGAATGCGCTACGGCCGGCGATGATCTCAGCGCGGCCCCCGCTGACGAGGTCGAGAGTGGCGAAGTCCTGGTAGACCCGCACGGGGTCGAGGACGCTGAGCACGGTGGCGGTAGTGGTCAGGGTGATACGTTCAGTCGCCTGGGCGATCGCCGCGTGCACGACTGCGGGCGAGGAGACGGCGAAGCCTCGGGTGTGATGCTCCCCGATGCCGAAGACGTCGAGGCCGTGGTGCTCGGTGAGGAGCCCGAACTCGATGATGTCGCGGGTCCGACTGGCTGCGGTGTCGGCACCGCCGGGGTAGATGTCACTCAGGGAGAAGACTCCGAGCTCCATGATGGGATCACTCCTTGTGGTGGCCACCGGTCGAGGACGCGGCGTGCGTGCCTGTCGACCGGTGGCGCAAGTGGGTGGGTCAGCTGAGGGAGATGACGATCTTGCCGAGGGTTCCCTGGCCGAACTCGGCGAAAGCGGCGGCAGCGTCATCGAGAGGATGCACGCTCTGCACACTGACGGTGGTGTGCTGTTCGGCCTGGTTGCGCGCCAACCGCTGCAGCGTTTCCGGCGACGGGTGAGCGTAGATCGATTCGACTCGAACATCCTCTGCGGCAACATCATCGGGACCACGCAGCATCGTCGAGACGAACACCCCACCGACTGCGGCGGCGTCGATCGCCGCCTGCGGGTCACCGGCGAAGTGCAGCACCACCTCGACACCGCCCGGGGCCAGTGCCCGAACCTGATCGACGACATCGGCGGTGTAATCGACGGTCTCCGACGATCCCAGCGCGGTGACCTTGGCGATCTCGGCGTCGGATGCCGCGGTCGCGATCACCCGGGCTCCGGCCCGCGCGGCCAGCTGCACTGCCTGCTGTCCGACTCCGCCCGTCGCGCCGACGACCAGCACCGTGGCGCCGTCGCTGATGTTCGCGGCATCCACGGCCATCAGTGCCGCGGTCCCGGCAAGTCCGAGGCCGGCGGCCTCGGTGAAGTCCACCGAGGACGGCAGCTTCGCGATGCCGACCGATGTCGGCACCGTGACGAACTCGGCCAGCGAGCCGTCACCGAGGAAGTCCTTGGTGACCACACCGAAGACCCGATCGCCGACTGCGTAGTCGTCGACACCATCGCCGACCGCGTCGACGGTGCCGGCGAAGTCTTTGCCGAGCACTACCGGGAAGCGGTGCTCCATCGCGCCGTTGAGCATGCCCTTGGCCACCGACAGATCGAACCCGTTGACCGACGCCGCGGCCACACGCACACGAACCTCACCGGGTCCCGGCGTCGGCTCATCGACCTCGGCCACCGTCGGTGCTGCGTCGAATGCGGTCAGTACAAATGCCTTCATCGTGGTGTCCTTTGCCATCGAAGTAAGTGGAGCAGTTTCTCCACATCATTGAACCACACATGCGGAAGAACTATTCCACTTGCTACTGTGGTGTCTATGAGCAGCGAGAACAGACCTCTGCGCGCCGACGCCGAACGCAATCGGCAGGCGATCATCTGCACCGCCGGGAGGGTGTTCGCCGAGCACGGGACCGGCGTCACACTCGAGCGCATCGCCGAGGAAGCCGGTGTGGGTGTGGGCACGATCTACCGTCGGTTCTCGTCGGTGCAGGACCTCGTCGGGGTGGTCCTCGAGGCGAAGATGAGTCGCTACGCCGACCGCAGTGAGGTCGCGGCCGACCAGGCGTTGACCCATCCGTGGGAGGCGTTTCGCGACTACGTGCTGTACATCCTGGAACAACAAGCCGAAGACCTGGGGTTCAATGATGTTCTGATGGCACCGGATTCGGGAACCGAACTGTTCCGCACGGAGATGGACCGCGCGTTTCACGCCTCGGTGGCACTCGTCGACCGCGCCCGGGCCGCCGGCGC
The DNA here is from genome assembly GCF_057770005.1 of Gordonia sp. G4. Classification (NCBI taxonomy): domain Bacteria; kingdom Bacillati; phylum Actinomycetota; class Actinomycetes; order Mycobacteriales; family Gordoniaceae; genus Gordonia; species Gordonia sp. G4. Next base: position 1,258,986 of record NZ_CM173442.1, on the reverse strand, counting down.
GGTCCGGCCGGACTTCGACCACAGCGACCTCTACCTGCTGACCCGCGCCAACAGTGGTCTGCTGCGCACCACCGACCGGTCCTCATCGCAGCCGTGGCGACGCCTGGCCGGCTACATGCTGCAGGCCTTCCGCGCACCGGGACCTGAACCCCTCACTCCACCCTCGCCGGCGTGGACATCCGGTGCGGCGAACGAGAACGGGCAGCGATGATGGCGCACGCGTCCCAGGGCGGGGCCTCTCGCTCGCGCCCGTGGACCCGCGTCGGAGCGGCCTCCATCGGTGCCCATGTGTTCTACGAGCTGGCGTGCGGGGTGGCTATGCCGTTCTCGTCGATCCGCGGGCCGGCTGTCGCCGCTGCCGGCTGGCTGGCCGGAACGACGGCGAGTTACACCGTGGCATCTCGAGCTCCTCGGACATACGATCCCGCGATGGGCATGATGAACGGCCTGTTCCTCTCAGCAGTGGTGGCGCACTTCATCTACTGGCCCACACGCAGAACCGTCGGTGTCCCGTGGCTCACCGAATGCGAGGGCCTACGAGGGCCGGTGATGGTGCCGTACAACGCCATCCTGTACACCTCGGGCGTGGCCGCGATTGCCGGTCTGGTCGAAAACGGCCGAGGCCGACGGTGGGGTACGACGGTTCCATTCCTGGTCGTCCCTGTATTACTCGTCGTCCAAGACATTGAGTTCCATCGACTTGAGCGTCAAGCGCGACACCGACCTGCCTGGTGGAATAGGCGACTGCGGCGGACACAGACGGAGCTGTTGACCAGTTCATCACCGGGCTCGGCGAACTAGTCGCCCGGCCGACTTCACGCAGCCACCGACCTAGGCGCTGCCGTACCCGGAGGGGGACTTGCAGGTACCCACTCGAGGCCGTCGCGAACGAGTGCCCACACGACGTCTACAGACGCCTCGCCAGCGCGATAAGTGCGTGGACGTGCGAGCGTTTCTCGTTTCGCTTGCGCTGATAGAACTCCCGGGATGGCCCGGCGCGTTGCGAGCTGTTGAGTGCTGCCATATAGAACACCTTGCGTAATCCGCGGTGGTAGCGCTGGGGTCTGCGCAAGCTGCCGTGGCGGTTGCCTGAATCGTGTGGCACCGGAGCAAGACCGGCGTAAGCGGCGAGCTTGACGGCCGAGCCGAACGAGGTGAGGTCACCAGCGGTGATCGCGACGAGCTCAGCTCCACTTCGGGCGCCGATGCCGGGCACGGATTCAAGAATCCGTGCGTGCCGGTGTCGGCGGAATACCTCGGTGATCTGTTATCCAGCTCAGCGATTTGGCGAGTGAGTGCCATCAGGGAGGCCGTCGACTGCTGCACCCAGCAGCGCTTTAGTCGGCTCGCCAGGAAGCGTCACGGTCTGCGCCTGCGCGGCCGCACGCGCCTTGCTGATCATCTCCGGAATGGTCGGTCGGCGGACACCATGACCGCGGAGGTGGTCGTAAATCTGCTCGTCGGAGACCGCAGCGATCGCCGACGGCGTGGCAAAGCGGGTGACGAATGCCAGACCGGTCAGCGTCGAGTAGTCGAATCACCGCTCCAGACCGGGGAAGATGCGGGTCAGCAGGCCGCGCAGACGATTGATACCTCACGTTCGTTCGGTGACCAAGTCGCAGCGGTGACCGGTCAACAAGTCGAGTTCGACCGCGACATCATCAGGGACCGCAACTGTTGCGAGATCGCCCCGGAGACGAGCGGTCTGGGCGATCACCACCGCGTCGCGAGCATCGGTTTCGCCTTCGCCGGCGAAAGCGCCGGCCATGCTGTGCACAACGCGACCTGGCACATAGCGAACGTGCTGGCCGCGGCGGGACAACACCCCTCGGAGCAGGGCCGATTCCGGTGCGGTCATGTCGATCGCCCACACCACCGATTCGATCCCGGACACTCCTTCGATGATCGCCTCAATGGCCCCCTGATCGTTGTGTAACCGTCGTGACCCACAGCACCGTCCCCGCGTCGTCGACCGCGGCGGCATGGTGTGCATGACGACCGACATCGATTCCTACCCAAACCGTTTCGTCCATATAAACCTCTCTGCTCGGACCTGTTCACCTCGTCAGGTTTGTTTTCGCCGGCGCACCTTTACACAGCGACAAGTTCGCGAACACATCTCAATCAGCGGCCGAAACGACCCGTCACGGCCCGGGGTGGCCTTCCACGCCGAGCCACCGAGGGCAACAGGTGATTGTCGAGCCACGCCCCGAACCGCGGACGAGCATCCGAGGCGACCGCCCCGGACGCACTCCAACGTAAAGGTGATTGTGCGCCGACGACGTCAAACGGGACACCAGGCCGGCAATGGCCGTGAGAGATAGCTGCAAGAGCCGCACCGGCTCTCAGATCAGTTGCCATCAGTTGTCATCGCCGATGTCCACCAGACGATCTCATGTCCGATCGTCGCCCGACACGACGACTACGGTCGAAGACATGCCACATGTCATCGTCACCGCCGAGTCGATTTAGCCCGGCCACGGCCCACATCCAGCCACAAGCCCCTACGACCGCCGCATCAGCGAAGCACTCAACGTCACGGCTTTCGAGATCTATCAGGTCGAGCTGCCGGCCGATGCCGAGACGGTTCCGCATGACCACCTCGACGACCACACCGACGACGTCTACGCAATCCTCTCCGGCACCGGATGGATTGTCATCGACGGAACCGCGGAACCCGTCGCGCCAGGGCAATACATCTCGGTCGACATGCACCACCGCCGGCATCTACGCGCCGGACCCCACGGACTCACCTTCATCGCCGTGTGCGCAGAAGCAAAGCCAGAGCTCGCCGGTGGTGGCGACTGAACCGGCGGCGCCGGGCGATCACGTTCCCGAAATGGCTGTCCGGCACCGTCGGTCAATGACGCTCGGGCGCGGGTCCGATCAGGTCGGCGACGATCTTCGCCGACATGACCACCAGCGGCAGACCGCCACCGGGATGCGACGATCCGCCGACGAGGTAGAGACCCGGTACCGGTGAGGTGTTCGACGGCCGCAGGAATGCCGAGCGGGGTGCGTTCGACGACGAACCGTAGATCGAGCCGCCCGGTGTCCTGGTCCGGCGCTCGAGGTCGGCGGGCGAGACGATCAGACGGTGCCGCACGTGGCCGGCCAGGTCGAGTCCGCGGTCGGCCATCACCTCGAGGATCTGGTCGGCATAGGAGTCGGCCAAACCCTGTGTGTCCCAGTCGACGCCGTGGTCGGGATCGTGTCGGGGTGCGTTCACCAGCACGAACCACGCACCGGTTCGCGGGCCGGGGACGATCGCGGGATCGGCTGGCGCCGAGATGTACACGGTAGGTCGCGCGACGGGACGTGGTGGGCCGCGGAAGCCGAAGACCGCGTCGAACTCCTCGTCGTAGTCCTCGGCGAACAGCACCTGGTGGTGTGGCTGAGGGGGAGGGTCGTCCAGGGCGAGGAGCAGCACGAACCCGGACAGCGACGGCGTGGTCCGTCGCAACAGTGCAGCAGGCCGGCGGGCGGCGCGACGCGGCACGAGGCGGTTGTAGACCTGCCGCGCATCGGCGTTCGCGACGACCAGATCGGCCGAGCGTCGGCTTCCGTCGGTCAGCACCACACCATCGGCTCGGCCGTTGGGGCCCAGCGAGATCCGGTCGACCTCGACACCCAGTTCGACCCGCCCGCCGAGTTCGCCGAGCCGGTCGCGCATGGCGCTCGCGATGCGGCCCAATCCGCCTCGGACGTACCAGGATCCGAATGCCTGCTCGGACCAGGGCACGGAGGCCAGTGCCGCTGGTGCGCGACGCGGGTCGGAGCCGGTGTAGGTCGCGTAGCGGTCCAGCAGCATACGCAGGCGCGGGTCGTCGAGATAACGCTCGCCGAGACCGCGCAACGATTGCCATGGCGCGACGGCGCGCACGTCCGACGGGGTGGCTATTCCGCCGATCATCGTGCGGATGCTCATCGGCGATTCGAGGAAGGGCTCATGTGTGACGTCCCAGACGCGTTCAGCGCGTTGGAGAAACGTCGACCATTCGGTGCCCCGCCCGGGTCCGAGCGCGGCGTCGAGGGCGGCCGGGATGTCGTCGAGGTGTCCCGGCATGTCCAGGCAGGTGCCGTCGGGGAATCGGTAGCGGGCGGCGACCGGGAGTCGCTCGAGGGTCAGGTGGTCATGGATCGACGAGCCCGTCGCCGCGAAGAGTTCTTCGAACACGTGCGGCATGGTGACGAGTGAGGGTCCGGTGTCGAAGACGAAACCGTCGCGCTCGATGACCCCGAGCTTGCCGCCTATGTCGTCGAACTGTTCGAGGACGGTGACGTCGTGACCGGTCGCGGCGAGACGCATGGCGACGGAGAGCCCGCCGACGCCCGCGCCGATCACGAGAACCCGGGTCATCGACGGACCTCGATGGGGCGTCCCTTCCATTCCAGGACTCCGCGTTGTCGGGCCAGCGTCGAATCGACTGCCAGGCCGGTGAACACGAGTATCGACAGCGGGTGGACGAAGGCGTCGGGCCACACACGGCCGCCGGTGCGCTGGGCCGACACCGCCCGAGACGCCACGCCGGCCGCGTACCCGACCAACCCCACCCGTGAGCCGAACAGCGCTGCGGCCGCGGGCAACACGTACATCAGGCACAGCAAACCGGTGACGCCCAGTGTCCCGCCCGGTGACCCGAACGCGGACCACAGCGATTTCCGATAGCCGGCGCGGATCTCTCGCCAGCCGTGGTACATCCGGCACGTGGCGACGTCGCTTCCCTCCGCGACCACGCCGCGGCCGCCGGCCGCCTTGATCGCCCGCAGCAGTGCGATGTCCTCGAGGACGACGTCGTGCACCGCCGCGTGACCGCCGGCGCGCCGATACGTCGCGGCATCGACCACCAGGAACTGTCCGTTTGCGGCCGAGAGGGATTCGCGCGGCGACCGCTCGGCGAGCCCGAGTGGGAGGGTGCTCAGCCACGACCATTGCAGGAGTGGTTGCACCAGTCGTTCGCCCGCCCCGACGGCGAGCTGTCGTGGATATGGGCTCACCAGGTCGAGGCCTGCGTCGCGGAGAAGGGCCGACGACGAGGTGAAGGCATGGTGCTCGACAACGACGTCCGCATCGAGGAACACGTGGATCCCGTCGGGAAACGCCTTGTCCGCCAGTTGGGCGCAGGCCCAGTTCTTCCCGAGCCAGCCGGGAGGTGGGGCAGTGCCGCGGTGGACGTGAATCCGGTCGTCCGATGTGGCGAGGCGGGCGAGCACGGCATCGGTCCCGTCCACCGATCCGTCGTCGAGCACGAGAATCCGGACCGGTCCGGGCCATCGGTCCGCCGCCTCGACGACGGCCAGCAGGCACCTTTCGGCGGACTCCACCTCGTCGCGCATCGGGACGAGCACCGAGAGCGGTTCCGACGCAGGAACGTCGGCCGGACCGGGCCGGCGTACCCGGCGCGCGTTGTCGAGGGTCAGAGCCAACGACGTCAGCGACAGCGCGGTGCCCGCCGCGACCAGCGGCCGCGCCAGGTCACACGCCCGCATGGCGCCCCCTGATCTCGACGACCAGCAGCGGGATGGCGACGACACCCATGAGGAGGCCACCGGTGAGGGCGACCGTCGGGCGCCCGAAGAAGACCGCGTGGGCCATCACCGACGAGAAGTAGGTCCACAGGTACGCCGTGACGGGCACGGCATCCATTCCGGCGCCGTCGGTCTCGGCATTCTCGTCGCGACGGATCAGCAGATCCAGCGTCGCGACGATGAGGAACGAGACCAGCAGCCAGCCGGCGAAGTTCGTCAAGGGGATGTCGGCGACCCCGGGTAGGGAGGGTGTCGGGTACCGCCACACCCAGTTTCCCTGATCGACCATCTGCGGGTCGAGGAACACGTCCCAGGCCGTGAGTGCGTATGCACCGACCACGGCGGTGGCCGGCCGTGCCCATCGCCGGGCCACACCCGACGCCCGGACCAGACGTCGGGTCACGACCAGCGCGGGCCACGACATCATGATCCAGGCCAGCGGGACCAGGACCGGCACGCCGAGGGCCTTCAGTCCCAGTCCGTCGGTGTACTCGTAGGTCCCGAACGGGAATCCGGTGCTCACGCCGACGGATTCGGCGATCAGCCCGCCGCCACCTGCGACCACCGCGAGGGCGACCGCGGCGGCGGCGCCCCGGGTCGCGGCGACATGGACGAGTGACGCCGACGCCAGCAGCAGCACGCTTGCGACGGTCAGCGGAAGGGTTCCGCCACCGGTCAGCGGAAACGCGATCTGGACGCCGATCGTCGCGGCCAGCAAGATCCATGCCAGGGTGATAAGACCCCGATTCCAGGACACGGTGCCGCCCATCCGCCGCGATCGCGACGGCGGGGTTCGGTGGGAAGCGGTGCCGTGCAGCAGACTCACGCCGACCTCCCCTCATATGTGCCGACCACCTCGGTGACGGCGAGACGGGCGAACAGTTCCTCGGCGTACCAGCGTGACGGTGCGGTCCGCCGGACCGCCGACAGATGTGCGGGGGAGTGATAGGCGAAGTCGGTCAGGTCCTGTGCGGAGTCCCAGATCGAGAAGGTGCCCTGCACCCCGACCGGGAGCTCGCCGACGCCGAGTGCCAGCCGATTGCCCTGTGCCCCAGCGAGTTCGGCTGCCACCGGCGGGACGGCGCGCCAGAACGATGCCATTTTGGTCGGCCTCAACCGCGCCCGCGTCAACGCGGCGACGGGGCCTGTCCACCCCTGCCCGGGTGCACGGTGGGCGTCGGACGACTGTGCCGTCTCGAAGGGGTCGACGCGCGACCATCGTCCTTTCGACCGGAGCGGTCGCATCGTGACCCGGAGCTCCTCGGTGCTGGAATCCTGCCAGCGGTCGAAGATCGGGGAATCTCGTGCCGCCGAGGCGGCTTCGTCGTCGCGCCAGACCGTGAGGGCGGCCCAGTGCTTCAGGTCGGCGCTCTCCAGGGTGAATGTGCGGGCGGTGCCGGTGCCGAGGAGTTTGACGAAACGCAGACCGGGTGCGCGGCGAAACGCCCGGCGACTCGACGACATCCGTCCGAGCGCTGGTAGGACCCGATCGACACCCCAGACGCGGAGTTCGACCGTCGGTCCGGAAGGAGCGGTCATGCGCGCCGCCACACGCAGCGTTCGATCAGGGAGGTCAGGGCCCGTCGGCTCTGCGAATCCATCGGGGCATCTTCGACGATGCCGAGCGCGTCCTCCGCGAGATCGACGATGCGTTGTTCCACGTGTTCGACGGCGCCGGTGGAGTGCAGGACCTCGCGCATCCGTGCGGCGCCCTCCGCATCGAGATCCGGGTTGCCGAGGCAATCGGCCATCACGCGGCGCTCCATCCGGCCCGCCGATGCCTCGGCCACCGCGATGAGCATCGTGCGCTTGCCCTCCCGTAGATCGTCGATGGCGGGCTTACCGGTGATCTTCTCATCGCCGAAGACACCCAGGATGTCGTCGCGGAGCTGGAAGGCCTCGCCTGCGGTGAGGCCGATTCGATCGTAGGCGTCGAGGAGCGCCGCGGGAGCGCCGGCGAGCGTGCCGCCGAGTCGCAACGGTTGGCCGATCGTGTAGCGCGCGCTCTTGTAGCGCAGGATGCGCGCCGTGCGGTCTGCGTCGGTGGTGTCCTCGGTCTGACTCAGCATGTCCAGGTACTGGCCGGCGTACGCCTCGTCGCGCATCGCCGACCACGTGTCTCGAACGGCCCGGCGGACGTCGGCGGTCGCGTCGTCGGCCGCAGCGGCGGCGAGGTCGTCGGACCAGGACAGGCACATGTCACCGACGAGGATCGCGACGGCGGTGCCGTGTCGCTCGGCGTCCCCCCGACGCCGCGCGCGGCGATGATCGTCGGCGAAGTGCCGGTGCACCGTGGGCAGGCCACGACGGACGTCGCTGTCGTCCATCACGTCGTCGTGCACCAGAGCGGCGAGATGGAACAACTCGATCGCGGCGGCCATCTCGACGATGCCGGGAACGGTCCGACCCTCGGCCGCGCCACGCGCGCCCCACAGGCAGAACGACGCGCGCAGGCGCTTGCCACCGCCGATCCGGGCCGACACGACGTCGATCGCGGGCGTCAGTTCCGTACCGACCTGCCGCAGGGTCGAGGCGTGGCTGCGGAAGTGAGCGGCCAGCACTTCCTCGACGAGCTCGAGATCGGTCGTCGAGGAGTCGATGGTGTGCAGGTCGCAGGCCGGGGAGACCGACTGTGCAGGCGGTGCTGACGAGTCGGTCATCTCGGCGGTCGGTGTCATGACGGGGCCCTTCGGAGTCCGGGGGTGAGGCTCGGTTACCCCGTCTTCGGAGCAGTAACCGTCGACGGATGGGTGTCGGCGCGGTCGCGGTAGCGTGGGTCGCATGGCTGTGGATGCAACGGTGCCCGTGGTGGCGGTCGGTCTCGTCGGTGGTTTCGCTGTCGCCCGGTACAGCGGTCGCCGCGAACTCGGAGGTGTGGTGCTCGGCTCGGCCGGCGCCTGGTGCACCCGCCGGTGGGCGCTGACGCAGGGCCCTGCGGTCGCGGGCGGTCTGCTCGCCGGTTACCTGGCGGCGTTCGGCGGTTCGCATCCCCTGGCGAAGAAGATCGGTGCGTGGCCGTCGGTGGCGGTCGTGACCGTCGCCGTGGCGGGCGCCACCGCCGTCGCCACCCGCTGAGCGGCGCGCTCCGGCAATACCGGCCGGACACCCGACGCCGGCGTTACCATCACCACCCATGACCGCGGGATACGGGCGTGCACGGCAGAACGACATCTACACCGCCGGGGTTCATCGGCGAAAGCCGCGCGTACCAACGGATTTCGCCGAACTGGAGCGCCGCGCCAAGCGCGCGATGTCCGCCCGCGCCTGGGCGTACATCGCGGGCGGCGCCGGGGAGGGCCGCACGATGGCGGCCAACCGAGCGGCACTCGACCGCTGGGCGATCGTGCCGCGGATCCTGCGGGATGTCTCCCAGCGGAACCTGAGCACCGACCTGTTCGGCAGGAGGCTGCCTGCGCCGGTGCTGTTCGCGCCGATCGGGGCCGGTTCGCTCGCCGCACCCGGAGCCGACGCGCTCATCGGGCGCGCCGCCGCCGAACTCGGTGTCCCCTACATCTTCTCGAATCAGGCCAGCGTCTCCATGGAGGACGTCGCCGCGGCGATGGACGAGGTGGACAGCGGTGCGCCGCGCTGGTTCCAGCTGTACTGGTCCACCGACGACGACCTCGTCGACAGTCTTCTGGAGCGCGCGGCGGCGATCCGCGCCGAGGCGGTGGTCGTCACCCTGGACACGACGATGCTGGGGTGGCGGCCCCAGGACCTGAACCTCGGCTCGCTCCCGTTCGCGCGTGGTGAGGGCATCGCCCAGTACACGTCCGACCGCAGGTTCGTCGACATCGTCGCCCAACGGTTGCGCGCCGCGACCGACGAACGGCCGGAGATCTCACTCGGCGCGATCGCGACCCTCATCTCCATCACCCGCAACGCACCGGGCAGGTTCTTGCAGAACGTGAGGTCGCCGCAGCCGCGTGCCGCGGTGCAGACGTTCCTCGACATCTACTCGCGACCATCGCTGAACTGGGACGACCTCGCCGGTCTGCGCGCACGCACCTCACTCCCGATCGTGCTGAAGGGTGTCCTGCATCCCGACGACGCGCGTCGTGCCGTCGACGCCGGGGTGGACGGCATCGTCGTCTCCAATCACGGCGGTCGGCAGGTCGACGGCGCGATCAGTTCGATCGACGCCCTCGACGCCATCGCGCCGGTCGTCGGCGGCCGCATCAAGGTTCTGATCGATTCGGGGATCTACACCGGTTCCGACGTGTTCAAGGCGCTCGCCCTGGGTGCCGACGCCGCGTGTATCGGCCGGCCGCACATGTATGGTCTGGCGCTCGCCGGCGCCGACGGGGCCCGAGACGCGGTCGCCGACATCATCGCCGAACTCGACCTCACCCTCGGCCTCTCCGGACACACCGACGTCGCCGACCTCGATCGCGAGGCCCTGCGGCGGTTGTAGTCCCCCTGCTCCCTGACGTGCGAGGAGCGCAAGCGACGAGCCTCCTGCCGCTCCCTGAGGTGCGAGGAGCGCAAGCGACGAGCCTCGAAGGGTCAGACCAGCGGGCGACCGGTACGCATGCGCCACCGCACGTCGGCGAGCAGGACGTTGAACGGGAAGGCGCGTACCGGCCGCGGGGCCCGCGTGACGATCGCCCGCAGGACCGCGTTGTGCTTGTCGAAGTAGAACTCCTGCCACGGCGAGAGCTGGACGCGCATCTTGCGGCGGAAGTTCTCGGGCAGGAAACCGATGGCCATGATCTGGAAATGCCAGCCGAACAGTCGCGAGATCACGGGACCGAGGAATTCGGCGCGGGCGATCGACATCAGGTACTCGCGGATGGTGTCGTCGATCTCGAGGGTCTCGACCGTGTCGTTCCAGTAGGTCTCGAAGTCCTCGCGCGTGGCGGGCCACATCTCGCGGGGGACCTGGAGTGTCGTGCCGAGGACCGCGCCGGCCTGGTAGCGCTCGTCGGTCACCTCGGTGATCCCGCCGAAGATGCGATGGACGTCCTCGGTGCCGCGATAGAGACAGGCCGCGACCCACAGCTGCAGCTTCGGGTCGAAGGCGTTGTACTTCACCGGGCTGTCGGCGGTCGAACGGACCTGCGCGTGAGCCTTGCCGACCGCCTTGCGATAGGCCTTGCGGTCGTTGGCGCTTCCGAGCCCGGCGACGGCGAGGTAGCTCAGCGTGGTGCGGCCGCGCTTCATCGGGTGTTTGAACAAGTTCCCCGAGTCCACGCGGCTCTCGTACACGCCATAGCCGACCGCGGGGAGACTGAGCTGCATGATCACGTTCGCGGCGCCGGCGAGCACGCCGATGCCGAGCGGGTCGAGATGGCTGGTGGGGAGAGCGTCGAGCTCCGCTCGGGACGTCCGGGCGGTGGAGGGGAGGAACTCGGTGTCCGGTCGCTCCGCGGCGAGGAACTCTTCGACCTCGACGGTCACGTCCGTTGACGCCTGTGGTGACAGGGCCGAACTTCCACTGGTGATAGGCTCCGTTGCCATCGAGCACCCCTCCCAAATCTGGAAACGTCTGTTTCCCGTTTTATGACACACCTAACTTACCGGGGTGTCAAGATAGGAATCATGGGACGAGCACCATCGACTCCGGACAGCCGATCCGCTGCGGCGTCGGACTCGACCGGAACGCTGCGGGCCTACGGCGGTGAAGGCGGCGACACCCGGGTCGCGCGGCGTCGGTCGGCGCTGATCGACGCCGGTCTCGACCTGCTCGGAGCCGATGACGTCGGGGCGGTGACGGTGCGCGGCGTATGCCGGCGTGCCGGACTCACCGCCCGCTATTTCTACGAGAGCTTCGAGTCGGTCGATCAGCTCGTCGGCGTCATGTACGACGAGGTCATCGAGGAGATCGCGCAGGCCAGTCTCGCCGCGTTCTCCGAGGGTGCGAGCATGCGAGCGAAGGTCGCCGGCGCGGTGACGGCGATCGTCGACGTCATCGACGCGGACCGCCGCAAGGGCCGGCTACTCTTCTCGCAGGCATTGCTGAGCCCCGTCATCGCCGCCAAGCGGATGGAGTCGACCGCGCTGTTCGCGGGCCTCACCCTGCAGAGCACATCGGCCATCCTCGACGTCCACGTGGGACCCGCGGCGGCGGTCGGCGTCGCGCACTATCAGGTCGGCGGACTCAGCCGGCTGCTCGCGGCGTGGCTCGAGGGTGACGTCGACCTGGACAAGGCCGAGGTGGTGGATCTGAGCATCTCGTTGCTGGTCTCACCCGCCGAGATGCTGGAGAAGAGTCTGTCGCGCCGCACCGGCGATGCGGAGTAGTTCTGCGCGGCGGGATATGTTTGATGCCATGAGTGGCGGACCCGGCGAAGCAGACATCCGTCCGGCAACGCAACAACTGGACGGCTGGCGCGACTACGGCGAGCCCGAACTCCCGGTTCCGTTGGCGGCGGCGCTGGCCGCTTTCGCCGAGCAGGGCTACCACGGCACCTCGGTTCGGGAGATCGCCGCGCGCGCCAATCTGTCGGTGCCGGGCCTCTACCACCACTACCCGTCGAAGCAGTCGTTGCTGCAGGGCCTGCTCGAGCGGACCATGACCGATCTGCTGGCGCGCTCGGAAGCCGCGATCCTCGAGGCCGGACCCGAACCGATCCGGCAGTTCGACGCCGTCGTCGAGTCGCTCCTCCGATTCCACATGTATCGACGGGAACAGGCGTTCGTCGGTTCCACCGAGATCCGCAGCCTCGACGACACCTACCGGCCCACCTACATCGGGCATCGGGACCGGCAGCAGCGGATGGTCGACGAGATCGTGTTCGCCGGCGTCGAGGCGGGCGAATTCACCACCGAGTACCCGAAAGACGCGGCGCGGGCCGTGGCCACCATGTGCGTCGGGGTGTCCACCTGGTTCAAGCTCGACGGCCTGCTGGGCCCGGATGAGCTCATCGCGCGCAATCTGCAGCTGGCCCGCGCGCTGGTCGGCTACCGGGTGGACTGAGGGCCTGGGCCGACTCCATCGTCGGTTGAGCTTGACCAGGCGGGTGTGGCCTGGCAAGGTATGGGACGCCGAGCGAGCGATCGGTCGGCGATCGGGGAACTCACCAGCGCCGGGAGCGAAGCGAGCGGGCTGAACCGATACCGGCCCATGCGTTAAGGAGTCACCATGCCCATAGATCTTCGTCACGACGACGATGTGCTCGATGTGGTCGCGAAGACCGAGACCTTTGTCCGCGACTACGTCCTGCCGATCGAGGACGAGGCGGTGGGCGACATCACGGCCGCTGGTGGTGACGACATCCGCCGCGAGATGAATGCGAAGGCCAAGGAGGCCGGGATCTTCGGACCCCACGCACCGGTCGAGTTCGGCGGACTGGGTCTCAACATGTGCGACCGCGCTCCGGTGTTCGAGGCGGCGGGCTACTCGACGTTCGGTCCGATCGCGCTGCACATCGGCGCTCCCGACGAGGGCAACGTGCACATGCTCGCCCACATCGCGAGCGAGGAGCAGCGGCAGAAGTACCTCGCTCCGCTCGCGGCGGGTGACGTCCGTTCGGCCTTCGCGATGACCGAACCCGCACCCGGTGCCGGCTCGGATCCCAGCGCACTGCGCACGGAGGCTGTTCGGGTCGACGGTGGCTGGAAGATCAACGGCGACAAGCACTTCATCACCGGAGCCGATGGTGCCGGGTTCTTCATCATCATGGCGCGGACCTCGGGGGCGCCCGGTGACCGCGGCGGGGCCACGATGTTCCTCGCGCCCGCCGACACCCCCGGGTTGTCCGTCGGTCGTCACATCAACACCATCGACAAGGCGATGATCGGTGGTCACTGTGAGGTGGCCTTCACCGATGTCTTCGTTCCCGACGAGGACATCCTCGGCGAGGTGAACGAGGGCTACCGCTACGCGCAGGTCCGGCTCGGACCCGCCCGCATGACCCATGTGATGCGATGGCTCGGTTCGGCAAAGCGCTGCCAGGACGTCGCCGTCGACTATGTCTCGCGCCGTGAGGGATTCGGCGGACGCCTCGGAGACCTGGGCATGATCCAGCAGCTCGTCGCCGACAACGAGATCGATCTGGCGGCCACCCGTGCGTTGCTGCTGAAGGCCTGTCACGAGCTCGATCTGGGCAACCACGCCTCCGACGAGACGTCCATCGCCAAGACCTTTGCGGCCGAGGCGTATTCGCGTATCGCCGACCGGAGCATCCAGATGTGCGGAGGCCTCGGCGTATCCGCCGATCTGCCGCTGGCCCGCCTGTCGCAGGAACTCCGGCCGTTCCGTATCTACGACGGCCCGTCCGAGGTCCACCGGTGGGCGATCGCCCGTCGCGCCGTGGGGCGCGCGAAGAAGGCCCAGCAGGCGCTCGAGGCCAAGGCATCGGCGGGTGCCCGATGACCGCCGTGGATGCCGCGCTGGACCGGGACCGCCTGCGCCGGTTGCTGATCGACAACGGTGTCGAACCCGCCGGTGAACTCGCGATCGATCTCATCAGCGGCGGCAAGTCCAATCTCACCTACACCGTCACCGACGGGGTCACCACCTGGGTGGCGCGCCGGCCGCCGACCGGTGGACTCACCCCGTCCGCTCACGACATGGGCCGCGAGTGGGCGGTCACCAGCGCGCTGCAGTCGACGTCGGTCCCGGTCGCGCGAACCGTCGCCTTCGATGCCGACGGTTCGACCATCGGCGCACCGTGCACCGTCGTGGAATTCGTGGACGGCCGAGTCGTCCGGACCGCCGCCGATCTGGACGCGTACTCCGATGACGAGGTCGCACGCAATCTCGACGCCCTCGTGCAGACCCTCGCCGACCTGCACGCCGTGGATTATCGCGAGGTCGGACTCGGCGAATTCGGTCGCCCAGCCGGCTTCGCCGCGCGTCAGGTGAAACTGTGGGCGCGACAGTGGGGGCACGTGAAGACGCGCGAGCTACCCGATGTCGAGCGGCTCGTCGACGCGCTGGCCGCACGCGTCCCGGCGCAGGCGCGAGAGTCGGTGGTGCACGGTGACTTCCGCGTCGACAACACCATCATCGACGCCGACGATCCGGCGCGGATCGCGGCGGTCGTCGACTGGGAGATGTCCACCCTCGGTGACCCGCTGACCGACGTCGCACTGATGTGTGTGTACCGCACCGGCGCCTTCGATCAGGTCCTCGGGTTCTCCGCGGCCTGGACCAGCGATCGGTACGCATCGGTCGACGAGATCGCGCAGAAGTACTCCACCGCAACGGGGTCCGATCTCGGCGACTGGGACTTCTATCTCGGGCTGGCCAACCTGAAACTGGGCGTGATCGCCGAGGGGATCACCTACCGCGCGCTCTCGGGCGCGTCGTCGGGCGACGGTGCCGAGAAGGCGGCCGAGGCCACGGCGACGTTCATCGCCGAGGGATTGCGCCACATCGGCTGATCGAAGCCGTGATGTCAGAACACACCGCGCGGGTTCGCGCGCAGTCGAGGGAGTAATTGCATGAGTGAGACGAGCAAGAACCGTTCCGCGTTGGTGACCGGCGCGTCACGGGGGATCGGTGCGGCCATCGCCGACCGGTTCGCCGCCGACGGCTGGGACCTCACCATCAGTGCCCGCGGGCGAGAGGCGCTGGAGAAGAAGGCCGCCGAGCTTCTCGAGCGGGGTGCCGGGCGGGTGGAGGTCGTGCCCGCGGACATGACCGATGCCGATGCGATCAGCGCGCTCGGTACCGCGCATGCGGAGGCGTTCGGACGGTTCGACGCGTTGATCATCAACGCCGGCATGGGCTCGAAGGGCATGATCGCCGACCTCCCGGTCAAGCGCTTCGACCGCCTCTACCAGGTCAACGTTCGTGCCCCCTATGTTCTGCTGCAGTCGGCGTTGCCGGCACTGCGGGCGACCGCAGAGGCGCATGGATCAGCGAAAGTGATTGCCGTGGCGTCGATCACGGGTGTGTACCCGGAGCCGGAGCTGTCCGCCTACGGTGCCACCAAGGCCGCACTCATCTCGCTGTGCGAGACCTTCAACCTCGAGGAATCACGCAGCGGGGTCAGCGCCACGACGATCGCACCCGGGTATGTCAACACCGACATGACCGACTGGCTGAAGGATCGCATTCCCGCCGACGAGATGATCACGGCCGACGACATCGCGGTGGTCGCTCACTCGATCACGCAACTGTCGCGGTTCGCGGTGCTCCCGAACGTCGTCATCACCCGGCCGGGGGAGAACCTGCACCGGGCGTAGGGTTCTGGCTCTGCTCTCGTACCTGCCTCAGCGGAAGGTGGCGATTCCGCCTTCGCGGTCCGACAGGTGACCGTGCTCGTTGAACGAGACCACCGAGACGCCGCTCCGGCCGACGATGAGCTTGCTGATCGAAGCGTTGACCATGGTGCGAGCCATCGCGGGCCAGGTGTCGTCCGGGATGCCCCACAACTGGGCGATCCACTGGGTGATGGTGCCGGCCGAGGAGACGACGAGCACGGTCTGACCCGAGCCGGCGAGTTCGGTCGCGCGGGCGGCCGCGTCGGAGACGCGTGCCTTGAACTGGGGGTAGCTCTCGGCCGGGCCGCCGTCGAGGCCGGGGGCCGCGTCATGCTCGCCGGCCGCGATCCAGGCCGCGAGTCCCTTGTCGAGTTGTTCCTGATAGCTGCGGCCGTCGCGGTACATCTCCGGCGTCGCCTCGCCGACGAGCGCGGGCAACGAGTACTCGTTCCAGCCCGGGTCGACGTGGGGGCGGGGCCGGTCGGTGGCGAACGCTCCGAGCACTCCGTCCAGCGTCTGCTGCTGACGGGGCAGGTCGCCACTGGCCGCGGCGGTGAAGGTGTCGATCTGCCCGGCGAGGAAGCCCCCGGACAGGGCGGCCTGCGTCGCCCCGGCGGTGGTGAGACCGCCGGGCCCGTTGCTCAGGTCGTCAGTGGCGTCGGCGATGCCGTAGGCCAATGCGTTCGCCTGACCATGACGAACCAGATAGATCACACCCATGCCTGCACCCTATGTCGGCTTCGATGAGTTCGGGGCGCCGGGCCGGTCAGTACCACTGACCCCCGACATGTCTGGAGTGCGCCCGTGACGCCGATGCTGTTCGTCAACCTGCCCGTCGTGGACGTCGCGCGGTCGCGTCGGTTCTTCGGCACACTCGGGTTCCGTTTCGATGAGATCTTCTGCGACGCCGGCAGTGCCTGCATGATGATCAACGACTCCGCGATGGTCGTGCTCATGCAGCACCGACGATTCGCGGGATACGCGGCCGGAACGGTCGCCGATCCGTCGCGCGGTCGCGAATCATTGCTCGCGATCTCCGCGAACAGCCGCGCACATGCGGACCGACTCGCCGACGCCGCGCTCGGGTGCGGCGGCAGTGAACTCCGCGCGGCGGAGGATCTCGGGTTCATGTACTGCCGCAGCTTCTGCGACCCGGATGGTCATGCCTGGGAGATCGTCTGGATGGACCCGTCGCAGATCCCGCAGACCCCCGACGACTGACCGGGGGACCGGGGAGGAGCGGGGGATCAGTGCCAGGGACTCGCCGCGGAGCGCGCCGGTGCGTCGTACGGGGTCGCCGGAAGCCCGAAGCGTGCGAACTCCGCCTCCAGGTCGTCGCTGAAGAAGGCGACGACATGGCTGACCTTCCCGGCCGTTGCGTCGATCTCGAGCACCTGTAGCTGGAACGGTCGGTGGACACCGTCGGGTTCGCGCATGTACAGCCCGTATGCAGGCTGTCCGTTTGCGGTGGTGGGCAGCATGATCTGATCGCCTGGCTTCTCGGCCGGGCAATTGTGGCGGATGAGGGTTCCGATGTTCTCGGCGCCCTGGTACCAACCGGTGAACGGCGGCATCTCCCAGATGGCTTTGTCGGTGAACAACTCGACCATGGCGTCGACGTCGTAGCGTTCGAAGGCCGACACGTAGCGGGCCAGCAGCTCACGTTTCGCGTTGTCGTCGAGCGTCGTCGCGGCTGCCTCGCCGACCGAGTCCTGTTGCGGCCGAGCGGTCTTGACCTGCTCGCGGGCCCGCTGCAGGAGACTGTTCACGGTGGCGGTGGTGACGCCGATGGTGTCGGCGACCTCGGCGGCGCGCCACTGCAGCACGTCGCGCAGGATGAGGACCGCGCGCTGCCTCTCGGGCAGATGCTGCAGAGCGGCGATGAACGCCAACCGAACCGATTCGCGGGCGCCGACCACGTATGCGGGGTCCGCATCGTCGCCGGGCGCGATCTCGTCGGCGGTGCCGGAATACGGCTCGAGCCAGGGCACCTCGTGGTTCTGCAACAGGTCGTCGGTCGGGTCGAAGGCGTCGCCACCGAGACCGGAGGGGAGGGGTCTGCGCTGGGAACTCTGCAGCGCCGTCAGACAGGTGTTGGTCGCGATCTTGTGCAGCCAGGTACGCACGGATGCCCGGTGGTCGAACTTCGCGTAGCCACGCCATGCCCGCAGGAAGGTCTCCTGGGCGAGATCCTCGGCGTCGTGATGGGACCCCGTCATCCGGTAGCAGTGCGCGATGATCTCACGGCGGAAAGGCTCGCTGACGTCGAGGAACTCGGCGTCGGTCACGGCGCTGGACTCAGCCGCTGGGCTCGTTGTGGTCATGCTCACAATCTACCGGGGTGCACCGACAGCCTCGACTCGAGTGGCCAAGCCGACCACGGTCCGCTTCGCCCTCGGTCCGCAGGTCGGGACGCCGGCCGCCGGGCGAGTTCGGATCAGGGTGAGTGCAACCCCTGTCTGCGGGTGGCCGCGAGCCTATTCTCGCCGGTGGACGCGTGTGCCGCCGGTCCCCGACGCCGTCGAACGGGGGCCACACGGGCTTGCCGGTGCGGGGTCGCGTTGCTAGCTTGATCCGCATGACAAGTGCCGACCACAAGCTCACGGAGGTCACCTATGTGACCACCGCACTGGGCTGTCGTCTGCCGCTTGCACGCGTTCTCTGTTGTTGTCGTCGAATGCGCTGACCGACCCCCGCCGAGTCAATCTCCTCCCCGGGGCGTCGTTTCTCGAGTCTCTTCTCAGAGCACCAGCTTCCGGCTTCCGCCCCGCGATCCGCGGGGTCTTTCGACGAGGACGATCATGACCACCACACTGCCCGAACTCTCCACCCGTACCCTGCGCAACGCCCCCGCCTCTCCTGTCCGGCGTCAACCGGTCACCCGCACGGTGCGTCGTGCTCCGCAGGGCACTCGCCAGCCCGTACCGTTGACTTCCGTACCGTCGACTCGGACCCCGGGTCCGGTCGTCGACCGTCGCGGACCAGTGAAGGGGGACCAGCGGGTGCACGTCGCAACGCCGCGCCTGGAGTTGTCGACCAAACCCGCGGCACTCGTCCTGAGGGCTGCTCGACTGTCAGGACCGCTGTTCCGCGACGACGCGGCCGAGCGCACCGGGCTCAGCATCTCCACGGTCAACCGCCAGGTCAGCGCGCTGCTGAAGGCGGGACTGATCCGTGAGCGGGCCGACCTCGCGCCCTCGGGCGCCATCGGACGTCCGCGGCTGCCGTTCGAGGTCAACATCTCCGAGTTCCTGACCCTCGGCATCCACATCGGTTACAAGGTCACCGCGATCACCACGCACGACCTGCTGCATCGCGTCGTGGGCGCCATCCAGATCCCGACTCCGCACGCGGACACACCGGAAGAAGCGCTCACCGCGATCGGTGTCAGCGCACGGCGTTTCGCCGAGCGGTGGACGGGCCGGCGGGTGCTGTGGGTGGGCGTCGCGCTCGGTGGGCGCGTGACCGACGGCGGTGTCGTCGACCATCCCCGGCTCGGCTGGGAGGGTGCGTCGGTCGGCCGGACGATCGCCGAGGCCGTCGGACTGCCGGTGTCGGTGGCATCCCACGTCGAGGCCATGGCGGCCGCCGAACTCGTGCTCAACCCCGACGACCAGCAGTCGAGCTTCCTCTACTTCTACGCGCGCGAGATGCTCGGCATCGCGTTCAGTGTCGGCGGGACGGTGCACACGCCGACCGCGGGCCCGCCGGTGATCGGGCACTTCCCGACGGGTTCGACCACTCTTCTGGACCCGAACCGGACCGGTCGCCTCGAACCCGCGGTGAGCGACACCGGCGTCGTGGAAGCGGCTCGGGCGCTTGGCCTCTCGGTGACCGATGTCGAGGATGTCCATGCTCTCGCCCGCAGCGGTGACGTGACGGCCCGCCGTCTGCTCGAAGAGCGGGCGGAGGTGCTCGGACGCACGGTCGGGCTCATCGCCGACATCTTCAATCCGGACCACATCATCCTGGGCGGTCAGGCCTTCACCGACTATGCGGCCGGCCTGCCCACGGTGGCTCGCGCCGTGCGGGACACCTCGATCGTGCCCAAACGCGATGTGCGCGTCTCCCATTCGGGTGCAACCGTGCAGCAGCAGGCAGCGGGCGCCGTCTCACTCGACGCCATATACAGCGACCCGCTGCAGGCGATCACATTGACTGCCTGAGCGGGTCGCGTCGACGAACCTCGGTCGGGTGGTGGTCTAGTCCGAGGTTCGCTTGTTGTAGGCGCGCAGCGCGAACGGGGCGAAGACGAGCGTCAGCGCGACCGTCCAGATCAAGGTGGCGAGGACCGGATACTGCATGGGCAGAGCCGCATCCGATCCGAAAGCCGGTCCGTTGCCCCACAGCACACGCAACGCCTGCACCAGAGACGACATCGGATTCCATTCGGCGATCGTCTGCAGCCAGGTGGGCATCGGTTCGGTCGGGACGAACGCGTTGGACAGGAACGTGATCGGGAACAGGACCGAGAACATGAAGCCGTTGACGGCCTCGACCGTCCGCAGCCACGAACCGATCAGGATGCCGAACCAGATCATCGCGAAGCCGAAGAGCAGGAGCAGCGCGAAGGCGAGGACCGCCTCACCGAACGAACCCCGGATCCGCCAGCCGATGGCCAGGCCGGTCACCGCCATCACGACGATGCCGATCGAACTGTGGAGCAGACTGGCGATACTGCGTCCGATCAACACCGACGACCGCTGGATGGGCAGCGACCGGAATCGGTCGATGATGCCTTTCTCGAGATCGGCCGTGATGCCGGTGGAGACGATGAACGCGGTGAACACGATCGTCTGGCCCATGATGCCCGGGAGCAGGAACTCCTTGTAGGAGGCCGAGTCGGTCTGGATCGACGCGCCGAACACGTACGCGAACAGCAGCACGAACATGATCGGCTGAATGGTGACGTCGGAGAGCATCTCCGGCATCCGCTTGGTGTGGATCATGTTCCGCTTGACCATGATCCAGGCCTGTTGCCAGATCGTGGTCGGGTGGACCCGCGGCTTGTCCGCGACCACCGCGTGGGTGTGTGCCGTGGTGGTCATCAGGAACGCTCCTCGTCGGTGGTGTTGTCGGTGTCCTCGGCATTGCTGGACTCCTCGGCGCGGTGGCCGGTGAGGGAGAGGAAGACGTCGTCGAGGCTCGGACGGGAGAGCCCGAAGTCGTCGACGGCGATGCCGCTCTCGTCGAACCAGGCGGCGACCCGCGGAAGGTCGCCCAGGCCGCCGGCGGCGGTCGTCAGCCGGCGGGCCGCCACGTCGACGAACACCTCCGCACCGTTCTTGCGGAGCAGGGCCTCCGCGGCGGGCAGGTCGGCTGCGTGCGAGACGGTCAGCACCAGGCTGGCCGAACCGGCCTGTTCCTTGAGCTGCAGTGAGGTGCCGTGCGCGATGATCCTGCCCTTGTCGATGACGACGATGTCGTCGGCGAGCTGGTCGGCCTCCTCGAGATACTGCGTGGTGAGCAGCAACGTGGTCCCGTCGGCGACGAGCTCGCGCAGGACCTCCCAGAGTTCGGAACGGCTGCGCGGGTCGAGGCCGGTGGTCGGCTCATCGAGGAACAGCACCGGGGGCGTGGCCAGCAGACTGACCGCGAGGTCGAGTCGGCGACGCATGCCGCCGGAGTACGACTTGACCTGTTTGTCACCGGCCTCGGCGAGGGAGAACTGTTCGAGGAGTTCTTCCGATCGGCGAGTCAGGGTCTTGCGTCCGATGCCGTAGAGGCCACCGATCATTCGCAGGTTCTCGCGGCCGGTCAGGATCTCGTCGACCGTGGCCGCCTGTCCGGTGAGGCCCATGTTCTGGCGGACCATCCCGGGTTGCTCGCGGACGTCGTAGCCGGCGATGCGCGCGGTTCCGCTCGTGGGTGGTGAGAGGGTGGTCATCATGCGGACGGTGGTGGTCTTGCCCGCGCCGTTGGGGCCGAGCAGTCCGAGTACCGAGCCCCGCGGCACGGTGAAACTGACGCCGTCGACCGCGGTGAAATCGCCGAAGCGTTTCACGAGGTCGATGGCCTCGATGGCGACGTCGGACGTCGCGACTTCTCCCGGCGCGGTGGCGGGAACTGTGATTGAGCTCATGATTCTCCACGGTATCTATGGGGTGTGACAGCCGCGACTGAATTTCGTGGCGTCCGGGTGACGTCGGGGAACAATTCAGGGCACCTTCGGGGTGTGGTGATCTTCTTCGAGAGGTCAGACCGTCCGCCCGCAGCGAATTCATCGGTTCTTCGACGACGAATCCGACGGCCGGATCGCATTCGAGCGTAGAACCTCAAGTTCACTTGAGGTCAGCACTTCCAGAGTCCGATGATGCGGAGATACTGAGCGTTTATCGCCGCGTATGCGGGTAGGGTGTCGCGGTGACTGCTATTCGAATCAAAGACGCCGCCGTGCTGCTCGGCGTCAGTGACGACACGGTTCGGCGGTGGGTCGCCACCGGCGTCCTCGAACCCTCCGATGACGGACCGGTCGCCTCCGTCGACGGGGCACGACTCGCCGCCCTCGCCCGCGAGCGTGCGGTGGCACCGGACGACGGCGCGTCGGTGGGGCGTTCGGCGCGCAATCGGTTCACCGGTCTCGTCACCGACGTCCGCACGGATGCGGTCATGGCTCAGGTGACCCTGCAGTGCGGGCCCTTCGAGGTGACGTCGCTGATGAGTGCGGACGCGGTCCGTGAACTCGACCTGCGACCGGGCGTCGTGGCCACTGCCGTCGTCAAGGCGACGACCGTGATCGTCGAGACCAACCGGGAGAACGGATGAGGAGGTGTGCCGTCGCGGTCGCTGCCGCCGGGTTGCTGCTCACGGCTGGTTGTTCCGCCTCCGGCGGGGTGGGTGCCGGCTCCGGCGACTCCGCTGCAACGACTCTCGACGTCTCGGCCGCGGCGTCGCTGAAGAAGACGTTCACCGCGATCGCCGACGAGTTCGAGGAGCAGCACGACGGTGTCACGGTGCGGCTGTCGTTCGACGGCTCGTCGACCCTGGCCAACCAGATCCGGCAAGGTGCGCCCGCCGACGTGTTCGCCAGTGCCGACGAGAAGAACATGGACAAACTCGGTGACCTCGCCATCGCCCCCGAGGTCTTCGCCACGAACACACTCGTGATCGTCACGGCGCCCGGCAATCCCCGCGGCATCAGATCCTTCGCCGATCTGAACAAACCCGACGTGACGACCGTCGTCTGCCAGTCGGCCCAGCCGTGCGGGGCGGCAACCGAGACCGTCGAACGCAACACCGGGATCACCGTCGACGCCGCCTCGGAGGAACAGTCGGTGAGTGCCGTGCTGACGAAGGTGACGACCGGGCAGGCGGACGCGGGCGTGGTGTACGTGACCGATGCGCGCGGCGCCGGTGACAAGGTGGCCACCGTGACCGACCCCGCCTTCGCGGCAGTGGTCAACTCGTATCCGATCGCGACTCTCACCGGCGCCGGGGACGTCGAACTCGGCACGCGGTTCGTCGAGCTCGTCCTGGGCGTGGACGGTCAGCGCATTCTGCGCGATGACGGTTTCGGCGCGCCGTGACCGTCCGTTCGTCGCTCCGGTCACGACGAGACCCCGCGGGTCTGCCCGGTTGGATGTACGGTCCGGCACTGATCGGCGTCGGGCTGATCGTCCTGCCTCCTGTGGCGCTGGTCCTCCGGGCGCCGTGGGGCACCTTCGTCGAGCAGATCTCGTCGTCCTCGTCGCTCGATGCGTTGCGACTGTCGCTGATCACCGCCACGTGCAGCACCGTCATCTGCCTGGTGGTCGGGGTGCCGATGGCGCTGATCTTCGCGCGACACGACGGTCCGCTCATCCGGGTGCTCCGCGCGCTCGTGCTGCTGCCCTTGGTGTTACCGCCGGTGGTCGGCGGGCTCGCACTGCTGTACACCTTCGGCCGGCTCGGGATCGTCGGCGGCCATCTGCACGCGGCCGGTGTCGACATCGCCTTCACGACAACGGCGGTCGTGCTCGCGCAGAGCTTCGTGGCGCTGCCGTTCCTCGTGATCAGCGTGGAAGGTGCGGTGCGTGTCGTCGGCACGCGATATGAGGAGGTCGCCGCGACCCTGGGTGCCGGCCCGACCCGCACGCTGTGGCGGGTGACGCTGCCGTTGGTCATGCCCTCGCTCGTCGCGGGCCTGGTGCTCTCTTTCGCGCGGGCGCTGGGGGAGTTCGGTGCGACGATCACGTTCGCCGGGAACGCGCCCGGGGTGACCCAGACCGCGCCGCTGGCGATCTACGTGTCGGCCATCGACGACCCGCAGGCGGCGATCCCGTTGTCGCTCATCCTCGTCGCCGTGTCGCTGGTCGTCGTCGTGGGAGTGCACAGTCGCCGGCGTCGTGGTTGGGCGGGTGCGGTGTGAACGACGATCTGCTGGTGTCCATCGACAACGCGGTGCCGTTCCTGCAGATCGCGCATCGGTTCGCCGCCGGTGGCACGACTGCCGTCGTCGGGCCCAACGGTGCCGGCAAATCGACGATGCTGCGAACGATCTCCGGATTGCTGCGTCCGGACGAGCCCAGTCGGATCATGCTCGGCGAGACAGTGTTCCGTGATCGTCGACGATCGGTGCCGCCGCATCGTCGCGGGGTCGCACTGCTCTCGCAGGACGCGCGTCTGTTCCCGCACCTGACCGTTGCGGAGAACGTCGCCTTCGCGCCGTCGGCGCAGCGGTTGTCGAGGGAGGAGGTCGGTGCGCGTGTGGATCGATGGCTCGGTGCCGCCGAGGTCGCCGATCTGGCCGACCGTGAACCACACCAGCTCTCCGGCGGACAGGCCCAGCGGGTCGCGATCGCCCGTGCGCTCGCCGCAGAGCCGCGAATCCTGTTGTTGGACGAACCCTTCCGCGCCTTGGACGTCGACGTCGCGAGCCGGTTGCGGACCTTGTTGCGGAACCTGCTGGCCGACCGGGGTCGGATCACCGTGATGGTGACCCACGATCCGGTGGACGCTCTCGGGCTCGCCGACGAGATCATCGTCCTCGACTCCGGTCGCATCGTCGAAACCGGCGCCACACGTGACGTTCTCACCCGTCCGTCCAGTCGGTTCGCGGCGTCGCTGTCAGGCCTCAATCTCTTCGTCGGCAGCATGGCCGGTCCCGACACCGTCGTCGACGCCGACGGCCACCGAGTGGTCGGCTCGGTGGGGGACGGTCCTGCGGATGTGCCCGCTCCCGGCGCACCCGTCGCGGCCACGTTCTCGCCGCGGGCTGTCGCGGTCTACCTCGACGCCCCGCACGGCAGTCCACGCACCGTCCTGCCCGCGACGGTCCGAGACGTCGTGCCCCGCGGGGATCACGCCGTCATCAGTACCGACGTCGGCGGCCAGATCGTCGCCGCCGAGGTCACCTGGGCGGCGATAGCGGACCTCGGTCTCGCCGCCGGTCTCGCCGTGCACCTCGTCATCAAGGCGAGCGAGGTGCGGATCAGCGCGGTCGGTCCGGGCTCGAGTTGATGGCGGTGGGTCAGTCGTTGAGCGGGCCGTCGCGGTGCGGCTCGAGAACGCGTGCCTTGAGGTGCTTGTATCCGCGAACACGGAGCGTCGGAATCGATTTGAGGAAGAATCGGTCGTCGTCTCGCAGTGCATCGGCGATCGTGTCGTCGACGAGGGTGGTTCCCGGCCTTGCCGAACTGGTGAGACGGGAGGCGATGTTGACCGGTTCCCCGAAGACGTCGCCGAGTCGGGTGAGCACCGCGCCGCGTGCCATGCCCAGACGTAGCGGAGGGAGGTTGTCGTGGTCGGACAACTGATGGATCACGAGGGCGGCGCTTGCTGCCGCCCCCGCATCGTCGAAGGTGAACATCACGGCATCACCGAGCGTTTTCACCACGCGGCCACCGTGATCGACGACCACATCGAAGGTGTCGTCCTCGAACGAGCCGAGGAGGGTTTCCAGGTCGTTCAGGTCGATACGACGGGAAAGGCTTGTGTAACCGACGATGTCGGCGAAACCGACGATGAGGTCGATCTCCTCGTCGGCGGAGTGGTCGGCGTGCCGCTCGATGGCCTGGGCCATGTGCCGACGCCAGATGAGCTGCTGGATCTGACCGAGGGCGACGCTCATCTGCTCCATGTCCCACGGGACAGCCGGATCGTCGGCGATGTCGCGGAGAAGGTCGGCCTGCCACTCGGCCAACCGCGCCATGGTCTGGCCGATGGCC
This sequence comes from Gordonia sp. G4, assembly GCF_057770005.1. Lineage (NCBI taxonomy): Bacteria > Bacillati > Actinomycetota > Actinomycetes > Mycobacteriales > Gordoniaceae > Gordonia > Gordonia sp. G4. The sequence goes on along the minus strand of NZ_CM173442.1, from coordinate 1,233,157 downwards.
CGTGCCATCGCGATCTGCGTGGTCTCCGGCATCGCCGACGACGAGCTGGCGAAGACCTTCAGAGCTGTGACGTCGCGGTCGGAGAAGACCTTGTCCGACGAGGGGCGTCGGACGAATCCGAAGGCATTCCAGGCTTTCTCGGCGAACTCCGGTGACAATCCGAGTTCGGCGACCAATTCGTCGCGTGTGTGACGAGGTTGATCCCGATCAACCGACTCTTCGTGCATTCGACTTGCGTCCCCTCACCGGCGTCGGCTCAGCATACCGGCATCCGGACGTGGTCGGTGCCACTCAGAGAAGCGCAACGGGCGGCGACATGTCAGGGTGACGGCGCGGTCACCATCCGGAGTGCCGTGTCGGACACGGGGCGGATGAGGTCGTCGAGTGTCAGCGCGCCGCCGGGGCGATACCAACGCCACACGCTCGCGAGGGCACCGAGTAGGAGACGGGAATGGACACCTGGGTCTCCTTGCACGAAGTACCCCTCGTCCATTCCGCGTCGGAGCAGTTCGGTCCACTCGTTCTCGATCTCGGCGACCAGTTCTCGCGATCGGAGGCGCTCGGCCTCCTCCTTGTCCGACTGGCGCGGCGCGCTCAGGATGTGCATGTGACTCTGCAGAATTCGACGTTGTAAAGCGTCAGTCGGTCCACCGCGGAGGTGGGCATCGATCGCCGAGCGGGCGGCCTCGGCGGGATTCGGTATCCCGGTGACACCCGTGTGGAAACGCTCGAGCGAGTCGGTGAGCTCGAGGCGCATGATCGTCAGCAGACAGTGTGCCTTGGACTCGAAGTAGTGGTACAGCGCCGTCTGGCCTATGCCGACCTCGCTTGCGACAGAAGCCCACTTGGTGGTCTCGTAGCCGTCGCGTCCGAATCGTTCGATCGCGACGGTGAGGATTCGCGTGCGCTTGGAACGGGGGCCGTCCTCGTGTACTTCTGCAACCACCGGCACGTCTCCCCTCGTTTCGACGGAGGATATACGTCGACCGAGCTGAGTTCGAGTGCCCCTTCGCTGCACAGTCCCCGGTCTGCGCGGATCAGAGCGCGAGTACGCCTTTCATGAGATAGGCCATTCGGGCGGCGAACTGCGGACTGTCCGAGCCGCGCCGCATGCGCACGGCGTCGTTGACGATCGAGAGCGCGGCGTGCACGGCGACCGCGCCCTGATCGCGCTTGATCTCCGGGTCGACCTGCATGAGCAGATCCACCCAGCGCGCCACGTAGCGTCGCTGGACATCGACGAGGTCGGTGGCGCTGGCCTGGCCGGCGAGTGCGGGGGAGTTGTTGAAGCTCACCGACAGATCCGGAGTGCTGGTGATGGTCTCGACGTAGGAATCGACCAGACCGGCAAGGAGTTTCGCGGGATCAGAGGTCGCGCCGTACACGGCCATCACCCCGGCCTCCAGTCGTGCCCCGCTGCGCTGACCGATGGCGACGAGGATGGCGAGCTTCGACGGGAAGTGTTTGTAGACACTGGGGCCGGCGATGCCGACGGCGCCGCCGATCTCGTCGACGCCGACGTCGGTGTACCCGCGGTCGGCGAAGAGCTCGGCCGCCGCGTCGAGGATCTCGTCGCGACGCGAGCCCGGCACCGAGGTGACCGTCGGCGAGGTCGCGAACGGTGGAGCCGCAGCGGGGCTCAGGGCGAGGATCCGACGGATGAGCTTCTCGATCTCGTCACGCGCACGCGCCCCGGACATGCGCGTGTGGTGCACGGTGAGGCTGCCGCTGACGCTCAGGATCGCCCACGCCAGCTGCACGGCCTCGCGCTCGGAAAGATCCGTGCGCCGGGCGGCGAGCGCGGTCGCCCAGTGACCGATCACCTCGCGGGTGCGGATCGCCACCTGCTTGTTCTGCTCGGTGGTCAGGTAGTTGCTGGTCCACCGCCACAGCGACGCCGCCTGCGGGCGCTGCACGGCCAGGTCGCAGACCGTCGAGATCAGCGAGCTCGTGTCCCCGCTGCCGGTGAGGGCCCGATCCGTACAGGACTCGAGGTCGTCGACGCCGGCCAGGACCGCGGCGGCGAGCAGGGACTGCTTGTCATCGAAGTGCCGATACACCGACGGCGCGGTGACGCCTGCCGAGCGCGCGATGTCGGCGAGCGACACCTGCGCGTACCCACGCTGCAGGAAGAGCGCGGCCGCGGAGTCGACGAGTTGTCGCTTGCGGTCGGCGCCCCGGGTGCGAGAGGTGGGTTTGCGGTCAGGCATGGTGAACAGACCATAGCGCACATTCGACAGAACACCAGACCTCTTGACCACCGGGTATAGCCAAATAAGTTATTCCGCGTTAGCCTCGGTGGGTAACCAACCAGTGGTTCGTGTGAAAGGAACACTTTCGTGCCTGATCAAGCATTCATCTACGAGGCGATCCGTACGCCTCGTGGCAAGCAGCGCGGCGGCTCGCTGCACAGCGTGAAGCCGGTCGACCTGGTCTCCGGTCTCATCAACGAGGTCCTGTCGCGTCACGGCGGCCTCGATCCGGCAGACGTCAACGACGTCATCCTCGGTGTCGTCTCCCCGGTCGGCGAGCAGGGTGCGGTCATCTCGCGCACCGCCGCCCTCAACAGCGGCCTCCCGGAGACCGTCCCCGGCACCCAGATCAACCGCTTCTGCGCCTCCGGCCTGGAAGCCACCAACCTCGCCGCGGCCAAGGTCGCGTCCGGCTTCGACGACCTGGTTCTCGCCGGTGGCGTCGAGTCGATGTCGCGCGTCCCGATGGGCAGCGACGGCGGTGCACTCTTCACCGACCCGGCCACCGCATACGACCACTACATCGTCCCGCAGGGCATCGGTGCCGACCTGATCGCCACCATCGAGGGCTTCTCGCGCGAGGACGTCGACGCCTACGCCGCCGAGTCGCAGGCTCGCGCCGAAAAGGCATGGAACAGCGGCTACTTCACCAAGTCCGTGGTTCCGGTCAAGGACATCAACGGCGTCACGATCCTCGATCACGACGAGCACCGTCGCCCGGGTTCGACCGTCGAGAGCCTCGGCAAGCTGAAGGCCGCCTTCGCCGCCCTCGCCGACATGGCCGGCTTCGACGACGTCGCCCTGCAGAAGTACCCGAGCGTCGAGAAGATCAACCACGTCCACACCGGTGGCAACAGCTCCGGCATCGTCGACGGTTCGGGCCTCGTGCTCATCGGCAGCGAAGAGGCAGGCAAGCGCAACGGCCTCACCCCGCGTGCCCGCGTCGTCTCCTTCGCCGAGATCGGCAGCGAGCCCACCATCATGCTCACCGGCCCCACCCCGGCCACCGAGCTGGCCCTGAAGAAGGCCGGCCTGACCGTCGACGACATCGACGTGTTCGAGCTGAACGAGGCCTTCGCCTCGGTCGTCATGAAGTGGATGAAGGATCTGAAGATCCCGCACGAGAAGGTCAACGTGAACGGCGGCGCGATCGCCATGGGTCACCCGCTCGGTGCCACCGGCGCCATGATCTACGGCACCTGCCTCGACGAGCTCGAGCGCACCGGCGGCCGCTACGGCCTGATCACCCTCTGTATCGGTGGCGGCATGGGCGTCGCGACCATCATCGAGCGTCTCTGACTCTCCCGGCCCTGCCACTTCACGAGAAAGAACTCTGCGAATCACCATGAGTGACAACATGATCAACTGGGAGAAAGACGCCGACGGCGTCGTCATCCTGACCATGGACGACCCCAACCAGGGCGCCAACACGATGAACGCGCTCTATCAGGAGTCGATGGCGGCGACGGTCGATCGCCTGGAGGCCGAGAAGGACGACATCACCGGTGTCGTGCTCACCTCGGCGAAGAAGACCTTCTTCGCCGGCGGCGACCTCAAGGACATGACCAGCGATCGCAGCGGTGTCTCCAAGGAGGAGCTCGCCACGCAGATCACCGAGTCGACCAACGGCATGAAGAAGGTGCTGCGTCGTCTCGAGACCCTGGGCAAGCCGGTCGTCGCCGCCATCAACGGTGCCGCCCTCGGCGGTGGCCTGGAGATCGCGCTGCACACCCACTACCGCATCGCCGCGGACGTCAAGGGTGTCCAGATCGGTCTGCCCGAGGCCACCCTCGGCCTGCTGCCCGGTGGCGGTGGCGTCGTCCGTACCGTCCGTTTGCTCGGTATCCAGAACGCCCTCATGGGTGTCCTGCTCCAGGGTCAGCGCTTCAACCCGACCAAGGCCAAGGAGACCGGCCTGGTCAACGAGGTCGTCGGCTCCATCGAGGAACTGATCCCCGCCGCCAAGGCATGGATCAAGGAGAACCCCGAGGCCCAGCAGCCGTTCGACGTCAAGGGCTACAAGATCCCGGGCGGTGCCCCCACCAACCCGGCGTTCGCCGCCAACCTCCCGGCCCTGCCGGCGCTGCTGCGCAAGCAGATCAAGGGCGCCAACATGCCGGCTCCGCGTGCCATCCTGGCCGCTGCCGTCGAGGGCGCGTACGTCGACGTCGACACCGCCGACATCATCGAGACCCGCTACTTCGTCTCGCTGGTCACCGGCCAGGTCGCGCAGAACATGATCAAGGCGTTCTTCTTCGACCTGCAGCACATCAACGGCGGCGGCTCGCGCCCCGAGGGTTACGACAAGTTCACCGCCAAGAAGGTCGGCGTCATCGGCGCCGGAATGATGGGCGCGGCAATCGCTTACGTGTCGGCGAAGGCCGGCATCGAGGTGGTCCTCAAGGACATCGACCTCGATGCTGCCAAGCGCGGTAAGGGCTACTCGGAGAAGCTCGAGGAGAAGGCTCTCGCCAAGGGCAAGACCACGCAGGAGAAGAGCGACGCTCTGCTCGCCCGCATCCACCCGACCGTCGACGCCGCCGACTTCAAGGGCGTCGACCTCGTCATCGAGGCCGCCTTCGAGTCGGTCGAGGTCAAGCACAAGGTGTTCCAGGAGATCGAGGACATCGTCGAGCCCGACGCCGTCCTGGGCTCCAACACCTCGACCCTGCCGATCACCATCCTCGCCGAGGGCGTGAAGCGGTCCGAGGACTTCATCGGAATCCACTTCTTCTCGCCGGTCGACAAGATGCCGCTGGTGGAGATCATCAAGGGTGAGAAGACCTCGGATGCGGTGCTGGCCAAGGTCATCGACTACACGCTGCAGATCCGCAAGACGCCGATCGTGGTCAACGACAGCCGCGGCTTCTTCACCAGCCGTGTCATCGGCACCTTCATCAACGAGGCCGTCGCCGCCGTCGGCGAGGGCGTCGAACCGGCGTTCATCGAGCATGCGGGCACCCAGGCCGGTTACCCGGCCGCGCCGCTGCAGCTCATGGACGAGCTGACCCTGACCCTGCCGCAGAAGATCCGCAAGGAGACCGAGGCAGCGCTCAAGGCCGAGGGCAAGGAAGTTCCGCAGCACGGCTCGAACGCCGTCGTCGACTGGATGGTCGAGAACGGCCGCACCGCCCGCAAGGACGGCAAGGGCTTCTACGACTACGACGAGAACGGCAAGCGCACTCAGCTCTGGCCGGGCCTGCGCGACCACTTCAAGTCGGGCACCACGGAGATCCCGCTCGAGGACATGAAGGAGCGCATGCTCTTCGCCGAGGCCCTCGAGACCGTCAAGTGCTTCGACGAAGGTGTCCTGACCTCCGTGCCGGACGCCAACATCGGTTCGATCTTCGGTATCGGCTTCCCCGCGTGGACCGGTGGTGTCATCCAGTACATCAACGGTTACGAGGGTGGCGTGCCCGGCTTCGTCGCGCGTGCCAAGGACCTCGCCGGCAAGTACGGCAAGCACTTCGAGCCGCCCGCCTCGCTGGTCGAGAAGGCCGAGCAGGGTGTCACCAAGCTGACCGACGAGAACCTCGCTGCGAAGTAGGGTTTTCGCCGGGTGACCGGCAGACAACAAGGGCCCCGGCCGGATTCGTTCCGGCCGGGGCTCCTGTCTGCGCTCACCGATTCCGTTCTCGCGTCGCGGTTTCCGTCCCGCTTATCGGATCCGAAAAGCGGGACGGAAATGCGACCGCGGGAACTCAGTCGTCCGACGGGACCTCGGCACCGCCGACGCTGAGGACGACGCGCGCGCCGTAGGGCACCGCCTCGACGAGGCGCAGCTGCGCCAGCGCCGGGTGGGCGTCGAGCAACCGGCCGGCGTTTGCCAGCGCGCGCAGGGCGGCGGTCTCCGCCCGAGCCGCCTCCAGCTTTGCCAGACCGCGGGTCTTGGCGGTGATCACATCGAGGGCCGCGCTGCGTACCTCGGCCGGGATGATGACGTCGCGGATGACGACCTCGAGCACTTCCATGCCCACGGCGCCTGCGGCCTCGGCCGCCGAGGCGCGGATCGGTGCGACGTCGACGGTGTCGCCGCGGCGGATGAGGTCGTCCGCGGCCACGCCGGCACAGAACTCACGCAACGCGATCTGAGCGGTCAGGTACACCGTGCCGATCGGGTCGGAGGACCGCTCGACGAAGGCGACGGCGTCGATCACGCGGGCGCGCAACGTCATCGAGATCCGGACCGCCATGGAGTCGGCGGTGAGCACCTCCTGCGGTGCGACCTGGACCAGGCGCTCGCGCATGTCGACGCTCAGCGTCGCGTCGGGCTTGCGCACACGATGACGACCGGTGGGGAGCGTCTGGACCTCGGCGCCCCGGTAGGCCAGCACGGTGTGGCCCGGTGGGACGGTCATTCGATTGTGGAACAGCATGGCGATCCTCCTTTCCGTTGCGTCGCAATGCTTGTCGGGGCGGGTGAGTTCGGATGGCGACACCGCTCGCGGGCGGGCCGGTCGGTGGGGAACGACGCGGAGCCGCGAACGACCCGGACGACGCCCGCAGAACCAACCGGGCCCGTGCTCCCGGGAGCGGTGCCGCGTCAGGACTCGAACCTGCTCGGGTGGTATCCCTTGCCATCTGAAGGCGGACGAGGATTCCGACGCGCAGAAACACATCGCGGTACCCCGCTCCGGCCTGCTGGTCCTCGTGCCGATCGGGAACTATGCCAGCGTCGAGCGCTGCGGCGCAACGGATTATCGGTTGCGGGTGGGCGGACCCTTCGAGGCTCGTCGCTTGCGCTCCTCGCACCTCAGGGGGCAGGGGGTTCGGCGCTATCGCTCCTCGCACCTCAGGGTGCAGAGGGCTCGGCGCTATCGCTCCTCGCGCCTCAGCCTGGATCCGTGGATGGGTGCGGGGTGTCGATAACGTGAAAATGCCCTCTGAGCTGGAATGATTGGTGGTGTTGAGACACAAAACATTCCAGCTCAGAAGGCACTTTCAGTGAAAGTATCGCACAAGTTCACCGCCACATCCGCTGTCTTCGACGACGACAACCTGGTGTCGCACGCCGGGCTGGTACCGGTCATGGCGGTGGCCGAGTCGACCGGGTTGGCGTCTCTGCTGGACGACCGGGTCGATCTCGGCACCACCCAGGTCGCCTCGGCCGGGGCCAACCTCAAGGCGAAACTGTTGACCGTGATCGCCGGATTCTGTTGCGGTGCTGACAGTATCGACGACCTCGGGATGGTTCGCAGTGGTGGGCACACCCGCCTGTTCGACCACGTGTACGCCCCAGCCACGATCGGACAAACGCTGCGCGAGTTCACCCCCGGCCATGCCCGACAACTCAACGCGGTGATGACCCGGGCACTACCAGCGATGTGCGCCACCGCTGACCTGCTACCCACCGACGGGTCCCGGGTGTTTGTCGACATCGACTCGCTGCTGCGCCCGGTCTACGGCTACCACAAGGCCGGAGCCTCCTACGGGCACGCCAAGATCGCTGGACGTGAACTCCTGCGCAAAGGTCTGTCCCCGCTGATCACCACTCTGTCCGCACCCGATCATCCACCGGTGATCGCCAACGCCTGGCTGCGCGCCGGCCGCTGCGCCTCCGGTAGCGGGGCCGCGAAGATGATCGCTGAAACCCTCACTACTGCACGGCAGTGTGGGGCAAGCGAGGAGATCACCGTACGCGGCGACTCCGCTTATGGCACCGCCGCGGTGATGCGCACCTGCCAACGCCTCGCAGCGACGTTCTCGCTGGTCCTGCGCACCAACACCGCGATCACCCGCGCCATCACCGCGATCGGAGACGACGCCTGGACCCCGGTGCACTACCCCGGCGCGGTCACCGACCCCGACACCGGCGAACTGATCTCCGAGGCCGAAGTCGCCGAAACCCTGCACACCGTGCAACCCCAGTCATCACAGCCGGTCACCGCCCGACTCATCGTGCGCCGGGTCAAAGCCCACCACCCCGCCAACACCGACACCCTGATGCCCGCCTGGCGATACCACTCGTTTTTCACCAACACCACCGACGACACCGTCACCGCCGACATCACCCACCGCCGCCACGCCATCATCGAAACCGTGTTCGCCGACCTCATCGACGGACCGCTGGCACACCTACCCTCCGGGATGTTCGGCGCCAACGCCGCCTGGCTGGCGTTGACCGCCATCAGCCACAACCTGATGCGCACCCTCGCCGCACTCACCGCCACCCCCAGACTCCGCGCCGCCCGCGGCGCAACGCTGCGCCGCACACTCATCGCGATACCCGCCCGACTAGCCCGACCAGCACGAACACCCGTCCTGCACCTACCCCGCCACTGGCCCACCCAACACGCCTTCACCGCCCTGTGGGCCGCAGTGCACACCACCTGACCCCTCAACCCTCACATGCCCACCCACGACCAGGAACCCCAGTGAAAAAGCTGACACAAGGTCAGCGAATACCACACGCCCACAACACAATCAGACACTCAAACACCGCGACCTCACCCGACCAGACCTCATCCACGGATTCAGGCTCAGGGAGCAGGGGGCCTGGCGCGCGCCTCCCACTCTCGTGACCGACAGACCTCAACTCGACTCCCAGACCTCGATCGAAGTCCATCGGTCGAGTTGAAGTCTGCCGGTCGCGGGCCCTTCGAGGCTCGTCGCTATCGCTCCTCGCACCTCAGGGGGCAGGGGGCGGCGCTATCGCTCCTCGCACCTCAGGGGGCGGAGGGCGGCGCCATCGCTCCTCGCGGAGGGCGGCGCTATCGCTCCTCGCACCTCTGGGAGTGGGGATGGAACCGAGGGGCGCCGACCTGCGTCCAAGTGCCGTGATCCCGATACCCACTAATCGTTCCGGCCTCATCCTGCGCGAGCACGCGGTGCGCGCCGGGCTCTCCGACGCCGACCTCGACGAGGCGGTGACCCGCGACCATCTGGTGTGTCTGGGTCCCGGCGTGTTCGCGCTCGCGGTCGGGTACCTGTTGTGGTCGCGGCGGTGACGGCCGGCGTCGAGACGCCGTTCGGCTGAGGCTCGATGCGCGTCAGGCCGGTCAGCCGACCGCCTGTCCGCCGACCGCCTGCCCCCGAAGGGGCGCAGATCCGGTCGACTCGCTACCGGCCGTATCGTCGGGCACCGTCGGTTCCGCGCGACGGAGCAGCAGGATGAGTCCCAGTGCGACCGCGACCGGGCCGCAGGCGATGAGCACGATCGCACTCGTGGACAGTCCCAGTCCGATCAGGGCGCCGCCGACGATCGGGCCGACCACCGATCCGAGCCGACCCATCGAGGACGCCCAGCCGACTCCGGTCGCGGCGGTCGCCTGCGGGTAGATCGACACCGCCACCGCGGCCTGTCCGATCATGCCGGCCTGCAGCCCGAGCCCGACCCCGCCGAACACCAGCAGCAGCAGCGCCTTGTCGGCACCGAGGAAGGCCGACAGGATCAGGAAGACGATGGCGGCCACCGTGGTCCCCGCGAGCACGGAGCTCATGCGGAAGCGGGTCGCGCCGATGATCAGGATGCCCGCGCCGACGATGCTCCCGATGCCCAGGGCAGCCGAGCCGAGCGGGGCGAGTCCGGTGCTGAACCCGTAACTCGTGAGCAGGGTGGGCAACCACGACGAGAAGATGTAATAGACCGAGAACACCATGAAGGCGAAACCCCAGAGCAGGAGGGTACGTCCGCGGACGGCCGGGTCGAAGAGCCGGGCGACCGCGGCATGGTGACGGGCGTCGGATCCGTCGACCACGCCGGTGACGGCGCGCTCATCGGGCAGCCACAGCCAGAGGAAGGGCAGGAGCAGCGCGGAGGCGATCGCGCCGACGACGAACACCGACGGCCAGCCGTACGAGGTCACCAGCCGTGACCCGAGGACACCGGCGATCAGCGCGCCGAGCGAGATGCCCATCGTGACGAACACCGCGATGGACTGCCGGTGCCGGGCGGGGTTGAGCGCCGTCGCCTGCGCCACGGCCGCCGGCATGACTGCGCCGAGACCGAATCCGGTGATCAGGCGGAGCGCGCTCAGTTCGACGATGTTGCCGGCCCAGGCCGTGAGCATGCTGCCGATGGTGAAGACGACGACCGCGGCCAGGATGACCTTGCGGCAGCCGAAGCGCGCGGTGAGCCGTCCGACCGCGATGTAGCCGAGTGCCACTCCGAGACTCGTCAGCGAGAGCGCCGGGGTGAAGTGAGATGCCGGGACACCCCAGTCCTCCTTGAGCGCCGGCACCGAGAGGCCCAGGGCGATGGTGTCGTAGCCGTCGAGGACGACCGCGACGAAGGCGAGGATCAGCACCGGCCAGTTGGGTGTGGTGATGGCCGCTGAGGGATTGGGTGCTGCGGGATTGTTGGGGCTGTTGGAAAGAGTTGGTCCGCTCACGATGGCGTCCTCGGTGTGTAGTCGGCGTGGCTGACGCCGGTTCGAGTGATTCTAGTCGGCCGCGGGTGCGGCCTTCGGGAGGAATCCCTGTGCCTCGACCTCGACGCTGAGGCCCGGCTCGACCAGTGCCGACACCTCGACGAGGGTCGAACACGGGAAGTCTCCGGAGAACATCGCGCTCCGGGCGCGTCCGACGGCCGCCTTGTCGGCGATGTCGGTGACGTAGATGCGCAACGCGACGATGTCGTCGACCGTGGCGCCGCACGCCTCGGTCAGTGCGCGAACACGCCGAAAGGTCTCGACGGCCTGGGCATGGGTGTCGTCGCCCCCGACCGGGCCGTCTGGGCCGCCGGCGTGCATCCCCGACAGGAAGAACTGGTCGCCGACGACACGGGCGTTGCTGAACATGTCCCGACGCGGCGGTTCCGCGACGTCGGGATGTCCGACCCGGCTCATGGCGTCACCGCTCGTCGGGCGTCGGATTCGCGGGTCAGTCGTTCGCGCACCGGCACGAAGTCGTACGTCGGGTAGAAGTCGGTGGCGAACGCACCCCAAGCCCGGCGTTCGAGTTCGACGTTCACCGCGGGAAGGCGGTCGGCCGGGAGTCGGAGGGTGACGACCTGTCCGAGCCCCATGGCGACGACCCAGGAGACGATCTCGCAGCCGGCAGGCGGAAAGCCATGCCACCAGTCGTGGTCGTCGAGCCGCCCCTGCAGCTGCTCGAGGTCCTGACTCTGATCGTGGCGTAACACCACGGTCAGCAGCATCGTCTCGTCGGCGCTCATGCGTTCGCGCTCGCGAGTCGTTCGGCCTGGGCGACGGCGTCGGCGCGATAGATGCGGCGAATCCGGGAGACCCCGAGATCGTGCTGGTAGAGGTGCTCCTCCCGGTCGGCGTCACCGGCGAGCGCCTCCAGGACGAGCCGGTCCTGTTCGAGGACCTCCCAGTGCTTGGCCTCCAGCGTCGTGCGGTACAGGAACCGCCAGGTCTCGCGCTCCCATCCGCTCACGCGGCGCGTGCGCCAATGGAAGATCGCCGACGTCGACCGGTCGATCGGCGTGCTCATCCCGACGATCCCGAACACTCCGCCCGGACCGGCGCCGGGACCGTACGGGATCTCGAGGTCGACGTAGTCCATCGATCCGCGGACGAATTCCACCCAGTCGAAGTTGACGCCGCGCTGGTCGGTCTTCTCGAAGAAGAAACCGCGGTCGGTCTCCCGGATGCGGAACCGCGCGGAGGTGTCGCCGCCGAACATCGAATGCGAGTTGCGGTGCAAGAACGCGCCGTGCATGGGGTCGAGGACGTTGTCCATGTAGAACCGCCACGGGCCCGCCCACTCGGCGAAGTTGCCGAACCAGGACACCTCGGGATCGGACAGACGGTCCGGCAAGACGAACGGGGTCGGCACCGAATCCGCGGTCAGCGGCAGGAAGGCGAAGATCGTGTCGGCCGCCTCGACCACCTCCAGCGACACCGTCGCCCGCCGGCCCTCGAGTGCGCAGCCCGGCATCCCCGGAACCGACACGACGGTGCCCTCGCCGTCCACCTGTACGCCGTGATAGGCGCAGGCGATGCGGTCGCCGAGATGCTGACCCACCGACAGCGGCGCGCTGCGGTGCGGGCAGCGGTCCTCGAGCATGCGGACCCGTCCCTGCGCGTCGCGGAACAGGACCCAATCGACCTCGAGCCGGCGGACCGGGACCATGGCCCCGGGTTCGAGCATCCGTGAGGGGAGGATCGGGTACCAGCGGTCCCGGAGGCCGGTCGCCGCGATCTCGTCGGCGTCGAGGTGACGGCGGGTGCCCACGGCGTAGGTATGAGTACGGCGGGCGGAGGGCCGACTGCGGCCCGCGGACCGCTGGTCGGACGTGGGCTGTGTGGTGGTCATGTCATTTCCCCAATCTGCGCATCTCGGCGCGGAAGGTCTCGGCGGTCCACGGGCCACCGTCGGGTCCGTGGAGGCCGAGGGCGTTCAGGCCGTCGGTGACCTCGTCGAGAGTCGTGGCCCCCGCGGTGAAGATCTCGGTGACCGAACCGGCGAGCTTGAGCTCGTAAGGTGTCAGCGGCTCCGGATGGGTTTGGTGTGTCTCGAGGTACGGCTCGCGGGCCGGGCGGGTCATCATCGGAGAACTCCTTCGTCGATGAGTGGTGTGGGCTGGGCGAGGAGACGGCCGTCGCGGGCGGCGAGGCCCTCGGCGATCGCGACGAACGAGACGGTCCACTCCTCGAAGGACTCCCGGCATTCGGTGTGCGCGGGGACGGGCGCGCCGTCGAGGACGACGAAGACGCCGTTGTCGATGTCACCCGCAAGCGTCTGTGCCGCACCGAGATCGGTGTCGGCATCCGGCGCGGATGCGAGGACCAGGGTCGGAACCCGGACGGAGGGAAGCATCTTCGTCGTCTCCTCGGTGAGGGGTGCGGGCTCGGCCAGGATCAGGCTCAGCACCAGATCCGGGTTCTCGACGGCCAGCGCGACCGCATCGGCGACATCGGTCCCGGAGGCGAAGACGTGGGCCTGGTCACCGGAACGCACCCGCGTTGCGAGCTCGTCGTCCCACCAGAGGGTCGGAGCGGTCATGACTGGGTCCCGGAGGGCTCGGGCTCAGACGGAACGTGCACGGGCGGGACGAACGGGCCGGGAGTGGGCTCGATGGCTTCGACATCCACCTCGATGAACGACGGTCCGCCTCGGTTCACCGCGTCCGCCAGGGCCTCGGCGATGACGCCCGGACCCCGCACGAGCCGGTAGGGGATGTCCATCGATGCGGCGAGCAGGTCGAACCGCGGAGTGTGCAGGTCGACACCGGAACGTCGGAAGCCGTTCTTCTGCTGCATGTTCCGCAACACTCCGTACCCGCCGTCGTTGACGACGAGCACGATGACCGGGGCGCCGGACCCGGCCAGGGAGGCGAGTTCGCCCAGGTGTACGGCGAGTCCGCCGTCACCGGCCAGCACGAGGGTGGGGACGTCGGGTCGGGCATGGGCAGCACCGATCCCCATGGCGAGTCCTTGACCGATTCCGCCGCCGAGCGGGAAGATGTTGGTCCCGCGCTCGTAGATCGGGAGCAGCCGGTTGCCCCACTGGCTCGATGGGATCGTCACGTCGCGGGCGATCACCGAACGGCGCGGCAGCGCATCACGGATCGCGGCGCAGATCTCGGCGTAGCCACCGATGTAGGTCGCGAGATCTGTCCGGACCTCCTCACGGACGGAGGTCACGCGCGCCGGCCACTCGTCGGTGGTCGCGACCGCGTCGAGCTGCTCGAGGATGGCCGTGATCGTCTGTGCGGCGTCGCCGACGAGTCCGACCGCGGCGGGGTAGACGCGTCCGATCGTCGTCGGTTCGACGTCGATCTGGATCAGATTCTCCGGCAACGACAGTGAATAGGACGCTGTCTCGTTCGACCGGAAATGGGTGCCCACGGCGAGCAGTACGTCGGCGTCGTCGAGCAGTGCCCGCACCGCTGGGGTGGTGGCGAAGTTGCCGATGACCAGAGGGACGTCCTCGGAGACGATCCCGCGTCCGGAGTTGCTGGTGAGGATGCCCGCACCGAGACTCCGCGCGAGCTCGGCCACCTGGTCACCCGCTCCGGCCGCGCCGCCACCCAGCCAGAGCAGTGGCCGTTCGGCGGTGCGCAGAAGGTCGGCGGCGCGGGCGATGGCGTCGGGGTCGGCGGAAGGCGTCGACACCGTGACCGACGGCGCCGGCCGCTGGGCATCCGGGGCGGCGAGATACTGCAGATCCGTGGGCCATTCGACGCTCGCCGGACCCGACGGTGCGGTGAGTATCCGCGCGATCGCGGTCTCGAGTTCGGCCTCGACGTCCTTGGCCTCGGTGATGGTGGTGGCGTACGCCGAGATCGCGTCGAGCATCTGCGGCTGGCCCGGGAACTCGTGGATGACACCGCGACTGGCGGCCGGCCGGTCGGGTGCGAGGAATTCGCTCTCGATCTGTCCGGTGATGTGCAGGACGCGGCTGCCCGCGGTGAGTGCCTCCACCATCGAGCCTGCGGCATTGCCTGCTCCGGTACCGGTACTGGTCAGTGCGACGCCGAGACCGCCGGACGCGCGGGCGAATCCGTCGGCGGCGTTCACCGCGGCCGCCTCGTGACGCATCTCGACGAAGTCGAGCTCGCGGTCGACGGCCTCCACCAGCGGGAGGTTGTGGATGCTGATCACCCCGAAGACGGTGGTGACGCCGTGCCGGCGTAGCACGTCGACGAGGACGTCGCCGCCGGTCGGGCGGCGGTTCCCGGTGTGTTCGGTCATCGGATGGGTCTCCTGTTGCTGGGCTGGTCCGGGGTGGACGGGACTGGGATCGGACACGACTGGGTCAGACATAGCGGTGGACCCCGCCGCCGACCTCGAGCGTTGCGCCGGTCGTGTAGCTGTTCCGCGGCGAGAGCAGGGTGGCGATGGGGAAGGCGAGTTCGTCGGCGGAACCGAAGCGGCCCAGCGCGATTCCGCGGTCGTCGGCGATCTCCGCGCTCCAGGCCGCGAAGTCCTCGGCGCCGCTCGCGGCGAACCTGCGCTGCCACTGCCCGGTGTCGATGAGGCCGAGCAGTACCGAGTTGACCCGCGTCCCGTCGCTCGCGAGCTCCTCGGCGAGCGAGCTCGACAGGTTCAGCAGGCCCGCCCGGGCTGCCGAGGTGACCGCCAGGCGGGTTTCGGGCTGTCGGGACAGGATGGCGTTGACGATCACCACGGAGCCGCCGTCCGACGCCGCGAGCGCGGCACGCGTGGCACGGATGACGTGCAGCGCGCCGAAGATCTTGAGGTCGAACTCGTCGCGGATCTCCTCGTCGGTGGTCTCGTCGAGTGTGCGCATGAGCGACCGCCCGGCGTTGCAGACCACGCCGTCGAGACCACCGAGGCGGTCCACGGCGGTGGCGACGAAGGCGTCGACGGACGCGCGGTTGGTGACGTCGCACGAGGCGGTGACCACATCGGTGATGGCGGCGAGATCGGCTGTCGCGGAACGGAGACGGTCCTCGTCCCGGGCGCAGAGAGCCAGCCGCGCACCTTCCTCGGCGAGCAGCCGGGCGGTGGCGAGACCGATCCCGGAGCTCGCGCCGGTGATCAGCAGCCGGCGACCGGCGAGCTGCAGGTCCATGGGTACTCCTCGGGCTGGGTTGGGGCTGGGGCGGATTGGGGGCCGGGGTTGATTGGGGGCCGGGGCGAAGGGTGGCTGGGCGCGGGGGACCGCGTCTCAGCGGAAGATGAATCCGCCGTCGACGACGATGGTCTGACCGGTGACGAAGGCGGCGTCCTCGGACAGCAGGAAGCGGACCACCCCGGCGACGTCCTGCGGGGTCTGTTCGCGGTCGAGTGCGCGTCCGGCGGCGTAGGTGCGGTAGCGGTCTTCGGGGACGCCTTCGGTCGCCTCGACCCGGATCAGGCCGGGCGCAACGGCATTGACGCGGACGCCGTGGGGTCCGGCGTCGCGGGCCATCGATCGCGTCATGCCGATGACCGCCGCCTTGGACGACACATAGTGCACCAGGCGAGGCGACCCGTACATCGCGACGTCGGAGGCGATGTTGACCACCGCGCCGCGCGAGCGGGACAGCAACGGCCACAGGTACTTCGTGACCGACCAGGTGCCCCGGACATTGACGTCGGTCAACCGGCCGAACTCGTCGTCGGCGAGGTCGAAGAACGTCGCGCCGCCCACGCCGTCGGCGATCGCCGCGTTGTTGACGAGGCCGGTCACGTGGTCGCCGTCGGTCTCGAGGCGATCGGCGAGCGCGCGGACGGCGTCGACGTCGGCGATGTCGGTGACGACCGCGCGGGCGTCATGACCGGCGTCGCGCAAGGCGGCCTCGGCCGCGAACGCGGTGCCCGGGTCGCGTTCGGCGATCACAAGCCGGTGCCCGTCGGCGCCGAGACGTTCGGCGATGGCACGGCCGAGTCCGCGTCCGCCGCCGGTCACCACCACGGTCCCGGCGCTCACGGCAGCGTCCCGACGAAGCTCAGGACGTGATCGGCGATGACGTCGGGTTGCTCCTGGATCGCGGCGTGGCCCGCATCGGGGACGATCCGCAGCTCGGCGCCGGGGATCTCGTCGGCGAGGAGGCGTGATTCGTCGACGCCGGTGGCGGTGTCGTGCGCACCGACGAGAACGAGGGCCGGGCGGGCGAGCCGGACGAGGTCGGGTCCGAGATCGGTCGCGGCCATGTACCGGGCCGCGGCGGCGAATCCGGGCTCGCGTATCCCCGCCATGGTGGCGCGGACCTCGGCGGTGACCGCCGGATCGCAATCCGGTGCGGTGAGCGCGTCGGCGCGGTCGGCCGCCACGTCAGCGGCGCCGCGGTCGACGAGATCGGGTATGCGCGCGAGCATTCCGGCGGCCCGCTCGGTGGTGACGCCGGAACCGCGGGTGCTGTCGGCGATGACGAGTGCGGTGACGAGATCGGGTCGGCGCAGCGCCAGATCCATGGCGATCACGCCACCCCACGACGTGCCGAGGAGTACGACCGGCTGTCCGGGGACGAGCACCTCGATGAGTTCGGCCATCTCCTCGACGGGGCCGATGCCCGGCCGCGGATCAGCCGAACGTCCGTATCCGGGTGCGTCGGGGCACCAGCAGTCGAGACCGGCGGCGGCCAGCCGCGCGGCAAGCGGGCCGCACGACGTGGCGCTGCCGCCGATCCCGTGGAGCAGCACCACGCTGTGCCTGCTCCGGATCTCGCGGCTCGACGGGTGCGCGACGACGTGGACGCGGTCGAGCACGGTGACGGTGGTGGTCATGCCACGCCCACCGTCTCGGGCAGATGGATGAAGTAGTCCGGATCGCGCGGGGTCACCAGGGAGCTCGCGCCGTGGTCGGGGATGCCGGCCATGGCCGAGCGGACCGCGGTCGTCGGCGGGCCCGCGGTGCCCCACTGATCGGAGAGTTCCGGTGTGCGGCGCCAGGTCCGGCACAGCCAGGCGTCCTCGTCGATCTGCGCGACCTCGGACGTGTATTCGCAGACCAATCCTGCCGGGTCGGTGAAATAGGAGAACGTGTTGTCGCCGGGACCGTGCCGACCCGGTCCCCACTGCGGGGCGATCCCGTGGGAGCGCAGGTTGCCGATGCCGCGCATGAAGTGGTCGATCGAGGTCATCTCGTAGGCGACGTGGTTGAGCGCCGGCCAGGCCGCCTGGTTCAGCGCGATGACGTGATGCTCGGAATTGCACCGGAGGAACGACATCTGGCGCTCCGACCAGTCCGACACCCGCATTCCGAGGACCTGGGTGTAGAACGCCGTGATCCGTTCGATGTCGGTGGTGTTCAGCACGACGTGGGCGATCTTGCGCGGGATGGCACGACGACCCGCCGGCTCCTGCGATGACACGGCATGGACGTCCGCCGACAGCTCGACGGTGCGTCCCTCCGGATCGACCAGTGCGAGACCGTAACCGCCGCCGGCGTCGTCGAGCGGACCGGGCTCGCGGAGCAGCGGTACACCGATCCGGTCGAGTGCGCGGGCGGCGTCGTCGACCTCACGGGGTGTCCCGAGTGCGAAGCTGAAGCCGCCCAGGGCGTTCGCGTCGCCCCGGCGGAGGTTCAGGACGTGGTGCTCGGTGCCGGTGGCGCGGAGCCAGAACCGGTCGCCGTCCTCCTCGACGGTGCTCAGTCCCCACACCTCGTGATAGAAATCGCGCGAGGCCAGGGGATCGGGGACGCTCAGGGTGACCGACCGCAGGCTGCGCAGACGGCACACCGGCCGGTCGGTGAGAACGGGAAGCTGGGAGTAGAGCACGGGATTCCTCTAGATGTCGAGTACGAGTTCGGCTGAGCGGCAACGTGAGACGCAGGGAAGCATCAGCTGACCGCTCGCGTGTTCGGTGTCGGTGAGTACGAAGTCGCGGTGGTCGAGGTCGCCCTTGACGACCGCGACCTCGCAGGTGCCGCAGATGCCTTCCGTGCAGGAGCTGGGGACATCGACGCCCGCGTCGGCGAGTGCGTCGAGCACGGATTTGTCGGCCGGTACCGGGATACGCTGCCCGGTCCGGTCGAGAACGACGTCGAACGCGGTGTCCCCGCTGGTGTCCACCTCGACGACGGGCGCGGCGAAACGTTCGCTGCGCAGGGAGATGTCCGATGGCACGACGGTGGCGACCGCGTCGAGCAGTGCGCCGGGCCCGCAGCAGTACGCCACCGATCCGGGCGGGACGTCCTCGAACAGCGCTCTCAGGTCGGGCAATCCGCCGCGCTCGTCGTCGGCATGAACGGTCGACGCCGAGTGCGCGGCCACCTCGTCGACGAAGGCCATCGACCGTCGTGACCGGCCCGCGTACAGCATCTGCCAGGACCTGCCCTCGGACTCCAGCCGGCGCATCATCGCGACGATCGGGGTGATTCCGACCCCGCCGGCGATCAGGATGTGGTGTGCGGCATCGGTATCGATCGAGAAGGCGTTGCGCGGGCCGTCGACCTCGATCTCGGCGCCGACGGGCAGCCGGTCGTGCACGTAGGTGCTTCCGCCCCGGGAGTTCTCGGCCCGGAGGACGGCCACGGTCCATCGTGACGTGTCCTCCGGCGCCGAGCACAGCGAGTACTCCCGAACGAGTCCGTCCGACAGACGAAGTGCAACGTGGGCTCCGGGTTCCCACGCGGGGAGCGCGGCCCCGGACGGATCGACGAGCGTCACGCTCGTGACGCCGTCGGCCTCCCAGGTCTTCTGGTGCACCCGAAGAACTCTCGTGGTGTCTGTGGACATCGCGGATACCTCTCGTGGTCAGGTTCGGTGGCGAACGCCGGCGTTCAGCGCGTGACGCCGAACATCTCCGAGCTCGGCGGGTAGGTGGGCAGCTGCGGCTTCTCGGCGCCGATGATCACGCAGAACAGCGCGTCGGTGTCGCCGACGTTGGCGAGGCTGCGGGGGACGCCGGCGGGGACGCGGATCAGGTCGCGGTATCCGAGGCGACGAACGGCCTTCTTGGTCCCGTCCTCCACGTCGTGGACGGCGACCTCGAGCTCGCCTTCGAGGACGAAGAACACCTCTTCGACGTCGTGGTGGGTGTGCTCGGGTCCGACGGCGCCTGCGGGCAGGCGCATGTTGGAGAAGGTGAAGTGGTCCGACGGCAGTGTCCGGCTGTCGTTCTCGTGGTTGCCGGTGGCACCTGAGCCGATGTAGCGGATCTGGGCGCGCTTGAAGCGGTCACCGCCGGCGGCGGCCTGGAATCCGAGGGTGTCCCAGTCCTCGTGGCGGGTCTCTCGGCTGGCGATGCAGGAGTCGATCTGCTGCTCGAGGTCGGCGACGGTCTTCTCTGGTGCGGTCATGGGATGGTTCCTCTCGGTTCTGGGGTGGGGTCGTGGGCTGTGGTCAGGACGCGTGGGCGATCGCTTCGATCTCGACGGTCGCGCCGTAGGGCAGCGCGGCCACCTCGACGAAGGACCGGGCCGGGCGCGGTGCGTCGAAGACGCTCTCGTAGTGGCGGTTCGCGGCATCGCGCAGGGAGACGTCGGTGACGAAATAGGTGGTCTTGACGACGTCGGACAGGGTCATGTCGATGGTGGCCAGGCGTTCGCCGAGACGGGCCATCGCCGCGTCGAGGGCGGCTTCGACACCCGGTACGGCAACGCCGTTCTCGTCCACCGACAGTGCGCCCGACACGAATCCGAAACCGGCGACGGCGAATGCGGGACTGTACGGGTGCGCGGTGGCCTGTTCGGTTGCGGCGGTGTCGATCGGGGCGGAGTCGATCGGGGCGGTGTCGATCGAGGCAGGGGCGGTCATGGGCGTGGGTCCTTTCATCGGGGTGGGCGGTTCGTCGGGGTGCACGGTCCGAGCGGTCACGGGTGGCGACCCCACGCGATCGGCTCGTCGCTGCGGTCGAGGTAGATGCTCTTCTGGTCGGAGTACTGCCGGATCGCCTCGCGTCCCTTCTCGGTGCCGAGCCCGCTGTCGCGGAGACCGGTGAACGGCGTCGAGATCGAGAACTGCTTGTAGGTGTTGACCCAGACGGTTCCGGCGTCGACGGCGTCGCCGAGCCGCAGGGCGCGCCGATAGTCCTCGGTCCACACGCCGCAGGCGAGTCCGTAGACGGTGTCGTTGGCCTGGGCCACGACGTCGGCCTCGTCGTCGAACGGGATGATCACCGCGACCGGCCCGAAGATCTCCTCCTGGCTGATCCGGTCGGTGTTCGACACCCCGGTCAGGATCGTGGGTGGGTAGTACCAGCCGTCCGCCAGCGGACCGTCGACGGGAACGACTCCACCGCAGCGTAATTCGGCGCCGTCGGCCACGGCTTGGCTGACCTGCGCGGCGACCGAATCGCGGTGTGCAGCCGAGATCATCGGCGCGACGTCGGTGGCGGGGTCGGTACCCGGACCGATGCGCAGTCGCTGGGTGCGACGCACCAGATCGTCGGTGAAGGCCTCGAAGATGCTGCGCTGGACGAACACTCGCGAGCCGGCGATACAACTCTGCCCGCTGGAGGAGAAGATGCCGTACAGCACTCCCTGCGTGGCGCGCTCGACGTCGGCGTCGGCGAAGACGATGGTCGGGGACTTGCCGCCCAGCTCGAGGGTGATCGGCATGAGCTTGTCGGCCGCGATCCGGCCGAGGTGCCGCCCGGTGCTCGTCCCGCCGGTGAAACTGACCTTCGCGACGTCGGGGTGGCGGACCAGTGTTTCGCCGACGGTCCGGCCCGGTCCGGGAAGGACGGACAGGACACCGCGCGGCAGGCCGGCCCCCTCGCAGATGCGGGCCAGCAGCAGGGTCACCCAGGGCGCCCAGACCGGCGGCTTGCTGACCACCGCGTTGCCCGCGGCCAGCGCGGGTGCCAGCTTCTGGGCGTCGGAGGCGATCGGCGAGTTCCACGGCGTGATGGCGCCGACGACGCCCATGGGGCGGTGCGTCGACATCGTGAGCCACGGGCCGCGCGGGGTCGTGAGCACTCCGTCGGAGGTCTCCGCCGCGGCGGCCATGTACCGGAAGGTGTTGGCCGCACTCGCGGCAAGAGCCGACGTCTCGGCAAGGGTCTTGCCGGTGTCGAGGGTCTGCAGGCGTGCAATGCGATCCCGGGCGGCGTCGATCCCGTCGCCGATCCGGTGCAGCACCGCCGCGCGTTCGTGGGGAAGTGCACTCGCCCAACCGCTTTCGTGGGCCGCGCGGAGGCCGGCGCGGACCGCGGTGTCGACGTCGGCTGGCGTGGCCCCGTGCAGCGTCGCGAAGACCCGGCCCGTCGCGGGGTCCACGGACTCGATCAGGTCGCCGGCGCCGACCTCCCAGTGCCCGCCGACGTAGATGCGGTCGTCGAGATCGCGGGCGTCGATCCCGGGATGGGTGGAGGTACTCGTCACGAGGGGCATGTGAATCCGTTCAGAGGAGGTGGCCGAAAGCCGAACCAAATATCTTTGCGCTAAGACAGTTGTAAAGCCTTAGCGCTAAGAGGTCAACCTCGAAGAAGCCCACTACAGGGGCTTGTTACACGGGATTTACGCGTCCGAAACGGAAGAGATGCAGGTCACACCGCATGTGTCGGCCATCACGGGCGGCCCGAAAAAGTTTTGAGCGCGTCGCTCAGACGGCTGCGATCGGGTCCGCTTCGCCGGGATCGAGCCCGTCACCGAGAACCGCGAATCGTGCCGAGTGCTCGAGCGCGCCCAGGAGGCGGGCGAGGTCGGCGGCCTCGTCCTCGGAGAGTTCGGCGAGCATGGTGCGGAGCTTCGCGAAGTGCTCGTCGGCGATCTGGTCGACGAGAGCCGCGCCCTCGGGAGTCAGTTCGACGTAGACCACACGCGCGTCCGAACGGTCTCGAGTGCGCGTCACGAACCCCGCGTCCTCGAGTCGTTTGACGCGCAACGACAGACCGCCCGTGGTGACGAGGGTCTGCTCGGCGAGTTCGCCCGCGGTCAGACGGTGGTCGGGAACGGCTCGGCGCAGGCACGCGAGGACGTCGAAGCCGGAGTCGGTGATGTTGTGCTCGTCGAAGGTGGACGCGATGCGCGCCTTGTAGACGAGAAAGCTGCGGTGGAGCCGGCCGAACACCTTGAGCGCCGAGACATCGAGCTCGGGCCGGGCGACGGCCCAATGGGACACGATGACGTCGACACCATCCATGCAGGCGAGGTTAGTGGATCACCGTGCGAGGAAGGCCCCCACGGTCGCCTCGAAGGCGGCCTTGGCCTCGATCATCACCCAGTGCCCGCACTTCGGGAAGATGTGCAGCTCGGCGTCGGGGATCAGTCGCATCGGGATCATCGCCATGTCCGGCGGGCTGACGCGGTCGTCGCGGCCCCAGGTCAGCAGTGTGGGACAGGCGACCTTGTGCATCGATGCCCAGTACGGCGGTGTGTCGGAGGCGGCCATGAACTGCTGCTGCATCTCGAATGCCGCTGAGCCGTACATCATCTGCGCCGTCTTCTGCGCGTCGGGATTGATGGCGGCCTCCCAGCGCTCGGCGATGAGTTCCTCGGTGACCAGCGAGCGATCGAAGACCATCGACGTGAGCCAGCGGACGAGCTTGTCCCGGTCCGGGGCGTCGGTGAACTCCTGCAGCAGGCGCAGGCCTTCACTGGGGCTGGGGCTGAACACATTCGGGCCGACGCCGCCGATGGTGACGAGCTTCTCGACACGCTCGGGCTTCTTGATCGCCAGGTTGACGCCGACGACGCCGCCCATGGAGTTCCCGATCATCGCGGCCTTGTCGATGTCGAGTGCGTCCATGAACCGGATGACCGAACTGCCGGCGGTCAGCACCGGGTGGCCCTCAACGGCATCGCTGACCCCGAACCCGGGGAACTCGATCACGAAACAGCGGTGTGTCTGTGCGAACTGCCCGAGATTTCCGCGGTAGTTGCGCCAGCCGGTCACACCGGGCCCGGATCCGTGCAACAGGATCAATGGCGGCGCGTCGGCGTCGCCGGCCTCGTGATAGCGCAGCGTGCCCTGATCGGTCGTCAGTTCCCGTTTGGTCGCTTCGAAGGTGACATCCACGTCGACCAGACTAGAACGTGTTCTAATCCGTTGTCACCGGGTGGGCGTGATCCGACCGGTCTGCGGCGGTGAGGTGCCCGACCCCGATGATGTCGTGCAGGATGCGATGCACGATCGCGTCGCCGACGACCTCGTAGTGGACCATCCGTCCGGCTTTCTCCGAGCGGACCCATCCCTGGTCGCGCAGTTTGCGGATCGACTGGGACGCGGCGTTCTCCGTGATGCCGATACGGGTGGCCAGTTCGGCGACCGTCGAACCGGGCCGAGCGTGCATCTCCGCGACGAGTCGTAGGCGGTTCGGATCGCTGAGCAGCATGAACCGCGCAGCCCAGGAGTCGGCGTCGAATGAGTCCGGGTCGAATGAGTCTGCGTCGAATGAGTCTGGGTCGAATGAGTCTGGGTCGAAGTCGGTCACCGGCTCCTCCTCGTCGCTCGCGTCAGTGGTGTGCCCATCGTTCACCACCGCCTCAGGTGGCGGCAAATGCGTGTCTGGGAGAACATGTGTCTGTGTACACAGGTGTTGGTGGATCGTCATCCACCGTCCGTCGCCTCGTCGCGGCGGGAGTGGCGGTGCTGATCGCGACGGTCGCACTGGCGGGATGCTCGACCCCGGGCCGCACGCCCGTGACCGACCAGATCGTGCTCGCAGAGGGCCAGGGACTCGGCGACTTCAACCCGATGCTGGGTTACGCGCAACTCGGCGTCTCGCCCGTCTTCGACGGTCTGCTCATCCCGGCCGCGGACGATGACGACCGCGTTCCCGAGCTCGTCCCGGCCCTTGCCCGGTCGCGGCCCGAGCGCGTCGCCCCGCGTACCTGGCGGGTGCCCCTCAAGACCGGTGTCACCTTCTCCGACGGCACCGCTTTCGACGCCGCCGACGTCGTCGCGACCTACCGGGCGGTCGTCGATCCACGGGTTGCGTCCGAGATCGCGACCGACTTCGCGCCGATCGTCGCGGTCGAGGCCGATGGGCCCGGGGCGGTCACGGTGCGGATGAACACCGACGCCGATCCGTCGCCGTACCTGCTCATGGGCGTCGTGCCCTCGGAGCGGGTGGAGGACGCGCCGGCCGCGGAGTGGGCGCTGAACACCGAGCCGGTGGGCACCGGGGCGTACCGGCTCGAGTCGCTCGACCCCGATCAGGCCGTTCTCGTTGCCCGCGAGGACTACTGGGGCAAGCGGCCGACGGTCCAACGCATCGTCTACACCCACGTTCCCGACGACAACACGCGCGCACAACGGATCTCGGCCGGCGAGATCGACGGTGCCAACCTGCCGCCGAGGCTCGCCGCGAGCCTCGAGGGACGTGACGGGATCGACGTGGTCACGGTGAAATCCGCTGACTGGCGCGGTATCTCGCTGCCGAGCACGAACCCGTTCACCGCTGACCCGGCCGCCCGCCTCGCCATGAACCTGGGCGTCGACCGGCAGGCCGTCGTCGACGACGTGCTCACCGGCGACGGCGAACCCGCCAGCACGCCGATCGCCTCGGTGTACGGGCCGGACGTCTACGACGAGGAAGCGCAGTTCGACTTCGACCCCGAGGGTGCGGAGGACGCACTCGACGCGGCCGGGTGGCGACCGGGTGCCGACGGGATCCGGGTCCGCGGTGCCGACCGGGCATCGTTCCCCCTCCTGTACAACGCCCAGGACACCCTGCGCCGCGACCTCGCGGTGGCCTTCGCCGCGTCGATGAAACGGATCGGCGTCGAGGTGCTGACCCGCGGCACGAGCTGGGACGACATCGACTCCGAATTGAGCACGGCCGCAGTTCTTCTGGGCGGGGGAGCGACGCCCTATGCCATCGACTCCCAGGTCCACGACACCCTGCACACGCGAGTCGCGAACTCGTCGCGGTACGCGAACCCCGGCGACCTCACCGCTCCGGGACTCGACGCGCTGCTCGACGAGGCGCGTGCGAGCGCACCCGGACCGGAGAACGACCAGCGGTACCAACGCATCCAGCAGGTCTACGCGGCCGCGCCGTCCTACGTCTTCCTGGCCTTCCTGCACCACACCTACGCCTCCCGCGGCGACGGCTGGCGGCACGACGCACCCATCCTGGAGCCGCACTCACACGGCGTCACCTGGGGCCCCTGGTGGAACGTGCCGTCATGGCAACCGGTCTCATGACCTCACTCGCCCCGGAAGTCCGGTCGGCACCCGGCGTCGACCCAGCGAACCGGTCACGCCAGCAGCGGCCGCGGCACGAACGGTCGCGGCGGGGGAACTCGCGCGCACGGCGAGCCGGACGGCTTCTGATCCGGCGCATCCTCGTGATGATCCCCACGACGATCCTGGTGTCGCTGGGGATCTTCGCCGTCGCCGCGGCGTCGCCGTTCGATCCGCTCACCGCCCATCTCGGCGACAACTACCAGTCGGCGACCCCCGCGCAGCGGGAGGCGATCGCGGCCGCCTACGACCTGGACCAGCACTGGCTGAGCGCGTGGTGGAACTGGTGGGGTGCACTGCTGCACGGTGACCTGGGCTGGTCCGCGACCCAGGGCCGGGCGGTGGGAGACGTGCTCGTGCAACGGCTTCCGTTCACCGTCGGGATCTCGACGGCCGCACTGGTCTCCGCGGCCCTGATCGCCGTGGTCGGCGGCGCCGTCATCGGCATGCGGCGCGGCGGGCTGATCGACCGGGCGTGTACCGCGCTGGCGGCCATGCTCGCCGCGACCCCGCCGTTCGTGGTGTCCCTGGTGCTGGTCAGCACCTTCGCGGTCACGCTCGGGTGGTTTCCGACCTCCGGTGCCCGACGCCCCGGCGACGACTACTCGGTCGAGGGACTGCTCACCCACGCCGTGTTGCCGTACCTGGCGCTGACCGTGTCGATGGTTCCGTGGTTGCTGCTGACCATGCGGGCGGCCGTCGTCGATGCCGCCGCCTCGGACGCGGTCCGGGCCGCACGCGCTCGGGGAGTCGACGGCTGGGCGCTGCTCAGGGGGCACGTTGTACCGGTGTCGGTGTTGCCCACGCTCGCGCTCCTGGGCACCCGCCTGCCCGAGCTGATCGCCGGCGCCGCGATCGTCGAGACCGTCTTCGGTTGGCCGGGTCTCGCCGAGGCGCTCGTGGATTCCGCGGTGGCGCTCGACTTCTCGTTGCTGGCCGCGCTCGCCGTCGGATCGGCCGTACTCGTCCTGCTCGGGTCGGCGCTGTCCGATGCGGCGGCGGTGTGGATCGATCCGCGGATCGGGCTGACCGCATGACGGCCCTCGGTGGGGCGACGGGTGTGCCGGTCGAGCGCCGTCGGGCCGCGATCGGTCACCGCGCCGCCGTGGTCGCACCGTGGGTGGTGCTGGCGGTCCTGGCCGTCACCGCGGTCGGGTGGCCTGTGGTCGCAGGCGAACAGACCGCCGACTTCGCTCGTTCGTTGCTGCCGCCAGGGGCGCAGGCCGCGCTGGGGACCGATCACTCGGGATACGACCTCGGTGTCAGAACCGCCGAGGGTGTGCGGATATCGCTGCTGATCGCCGCCGCGTGCGCCGTCCTGGCGACGGCTCTCGGCGTCCTTGTCGGGCTCGGTGCGGTGACGGTCGGCGGGTGGTTCGACGCGGTGGTCATGCGCGTCGTCGACGGCGTCAACGCCTTGCCACACCTGGTCGTCGGAGTCGTCATCGCCGCGATGTGGCGCGGTGAGCCGGTCGCGATCATCGCGTCGATCGCGCTGACCCACTGGCCGTCCGTGGCGCGCGTGGTGCGAGCCGAACTGCTCGAGGCGAGGTCGTCGGGGTGGGTCGAATCGGCTCGGCTCGCCGGCGCCTCCCGCACCTTCATCGCCGTGCGTCATCTGTTGCCCGCGGTGAGCGGCCAGGTGCTGGTGGCGATGACCGTGTTGCTGCCGCATGCGGTCTGGCACGAGACGACGCTGTCGTTCCTGGGCGTCGGACTCTCCCCGGACGCCGCGAGTCTCGGAACGCTGCTCGGGCAGGCGCGGGGTGACATCCTCACCGGTGCGTGGTGGACGTTGGTGGTGCCCGGCGTCGCCCTGATGCTCACGGCCCTCGCGTGTGCGGCCGCGGCGTCGTCGCTGCGACGCGCCACGTCGCCACCTGTCGGTGAGGTGTGGCGATGAGCGCCGGGCTCGACGGGGTGACGGTCGATATCGTGGCGCGGAATCGGTGGAACCGGTCGGTGGTCCGCGTCCTCGACGACGTCACGCTGCCCCTACCCGCCGGATCGATGACCGCGCTCGTGGGCGAGTCCGGCTGCGGCAAGTCGATGGTCGCGGCCGTACTGTCCGGTCTGCTCCCGCCGGGTTCGGTGCCGACCGGACGGCTTCGGGTCGGCGACGAGGTCTTCACCGATCGCGAACTCGCCGGCGCCGACCACCGCTGGCGAGGTCTTCGCGGGCATCGCGTCGGCCACGTTCCCCAGTCGGCGTCGACCTCGTTCACGCCCGTGCGCAGCGTCGGCGCCCAGCTCGACGAGGTGATCGGCATCCTCGGCAGGTCGCAGGATGCCGTCGAGCTGTGCCGGCGCGTGCACCTCGACCCCGATGCACTACGGCTGTATCCGCACGAGCTGTCCGGCGGCATGGCGCAGCGCGCCGCGATCGCCGCGGCACTGGCCGGTGACCCGGACACGATCGTCGCCGACGAGCCCACCTCGGCCTTGGACGCCGAACTCGCCGCCGACATCTGGCAACTCCTCACCGACACGGCGCGGGCCGGCGCGGCGGTCCTCGTCATCACCCATGACGTGGAGACGATGCGGCGCGGGTGCGATTCGGTGGCCGTCATGCGGGCGGGACGGATCGTCGACCATCGCCGGCTCGATCAGATCGCGGCGTCCGACGACGCCTATGTTGCGGGCTTCTTCGAGCGGGTGCCGTGATCGCCGGCGACCTCCTCGTCGGCGCGGGCCTGACGGCCCGGTTCGGAGACACAGTCGTCTTCGAGAGCCTCGACGTCGGCGTCGGGCCCGGCTCGGTGACCGGGGTGGTCGGGCGATCGGGGAGTGGCAAGACGACGCTGCTGCGCATCCTCGCGGGGCTCGCGGACCCGGCGGCGGGGACGGTCGAGTGGCGGGACGGCCGGCGCCCCGGTGACCTCGGTCTGATCGCCCAGCATCCACGGCTGGTCACCAACCCGCGATGGACGTTGCGCCGGATCGTTGCCGAACCCGCGGCGATCGCGAGACGCGACTGTGACGTCGAACGTGCCGCGACCCGCGTCGGGCTCGACCCCGCTCTACTCGACCGCTACCCGTCACAGGTGAGCGACGGTCAACTCCAGCGGGCATGTCTCGGCAGGCTCGTGGTGCAGCAGCCGCGGGTCGTGCTGTGCGACGAACCGACCGCGATGCTGGACCCGGTCGCCGCGCGCGCCGTGGCCTCGCTGCTCGACGACCTCGTCGCCGACGGCGCGGGACTGCTCCTGGTGAGCCACGACCGGCGGTTCGTGGGTTCGCGAAGCCGGGACGTCATCGACCTCGACGCGCGGTGAGGGACCGTCACATCTGCAGGCGGACGGCGTCGTCCTCGCCGAACTCGTCTTCGAGCACCTCGGGGGAGTAGTCGAGGTCGATCTCGGCGACCGGACGTCCCCGGGCGGACTCGATCGCCGAGAGGCGGCGCTGGGCGCGGTCGGCGGCGTAGGCGAGGAACTCGTCGTTGTCGAGCCCGAAGGGCTGGACCTCGAACTGCTGGTTGACCCACTCGATCATGCCCAGTGCGAGTGGCAGCAGTTCGTTCATGCGTTCGCCGACGGCATCCCACAGTGTGTCGTCGGCCGCGACGTGCCGGCGACACGTGAACGTTCCCCACGCCATGTGCCGGCGCTCGTCGTCGCCGATGAATCGGATGAGCTTCTGCATCCCGGGGAAGATCCCGTACCTCGTGCACACCTTCTGCCAGGCGTGGTAACCGGTGAGCGCCAGGCTGCCCTCGATCACGTGGTTGTAGGTGACGCTGGCGCGGATCTGGTTGCGCGGCGACGGGTCGTGGTCGAGGACGCGCAGCGACGCCGGCAACTCCTCGTAGAACAGCTGGTGATAGTAGGGATTCGCGCTGACGAAGCCCTGGAGGTCGCCGGTGAGGCCGACGGCGTCCATCCATCGCCGGAACACCTGGGTGTGTTTGGCCTCCTCGAAGCAGAACTGCGACAGGTACATCTCGTCGCCGAAGCGGCCCTCGGTCGCCATCGCCTTCATGAACGGCTGGATGTCCTGGGTGACCGCTTCCTCGCCCGCGATGAACTGACTCACCAGGTAGGTGGCGCTCCGGCGCTGTTCGTCGGTGAGCTCGACCCAGTCCTGTGCGTCCTGGGAGAAGTCGATGGCGGCCGGGTCCCAGAACCGGGCGTTGCCTTTCACGAAGAGCCGCAACGGAAACGAGTCCCAGTTGAGACCGCCCTGTCGCAACGAGGAGAAGTCCTGCCGGCCCTCCGCCTTGTGTTCGATGAGAGTCATGAGATCACCAGCCAGACACTTCGGAATCGGAATACCCCGACGCTAACCCCTTCCTCGATCCGGAGACGCGAAATCGGTCAACTCTGTTGCCCCTGAGGGGGTTTCCGGTGTGCGCGGGTCGACCGTCGGTGCCGGTGCCGCCGAACCCCGCGTCGTCGACCGTGCGGCCTTTCTCGTCGACTGGGCGGCTTTTCTCGTCGACTGTGCGGCCCACATCGTCGACTGTGCGCCTTTTGTCGTCGACCGTGCGGCCGTACCCGAGGTCGCCGGTGACCTGTGGCGCCCCGCCGGATCGAGAGGCTGGAACGTCACCCCCAATCCTGTGCCATGGATCGAGTGAAACGCCTGCGAGAGTGTCGGCAGTGGACCACCATGTGATCTACGTCGCATAAGCAGACGGCGATATCTGACGCCCCGAGTCGGGGTAGCACGAGCAAGGAGCACGAATGAAGACCAAAGGTGCAGTTCTGCGCAATCCGGGCGAAGAGTGGAAGATCGAGGAGTTCGAGCTCGGCGATCCGGTCGCGGGTGAAGTCCAGGTCAAACTCGTCAGCTCGGGTCTGTGCCACTCGGATCACCATCTGCGCACCGGCGACAGCCCGGCGCCCATGCCGGTACTCGGAGGTCACGAGGGTGCCGGTGTCGTGACCAAGGTGGGGCCGGGCGTCACCCGCCTCAAAGAAGGCGATCACGTCGTCACCGCGTTCATCCCCGCCTGCGGCACGTGTGAGCCGTGCTCGCGCGGCCAGCAGAACATCTGCGACGAGGGTGCGCGCCTGCTGACCGGTTTGTCCATCGCCGACGACACCAACCGCGCGTACACGCACGACGGGGTGCCCCTGGTGCAGATGTGCATGCTCGGTACGTTCGCGCCCTACATCACCGTCAACCAGGCGTCCCTGGTCAAGATCGAAGACGACATCCCCCTCCAGGCAGCGGCGCTGCTCGGCTGTGGTGTCGCCACCGGATGGGGGTCGGCTGTCGAGATCGGCGGAACCCACGCCGGCGACACCGTCGTCATCGTGGGCATCGGTGGCGTGGGCATCAACTCGGTGCAGGGAGCGGCCGCGGCCGGCGCACGTAACGTCATCGCCGTCGACCCTGTGCCGTTCAAGCTGCAGATGGCCGAGAAGCTCGGTGCCACACACACCTTCTCGTCGATGGAGGAGGCGCTCGAGGCGATCGGCGACATCACCTGGGGCAAGATGGCCAACACCACCATCCTGACGGTCGGTGAGATCGACGGCTCGATGATCGCCCCGGCCCTCGCACTGACAGGCAAGGCGGGACAGGTCGTCGTGGTGGGCATGGGCAACTTCGCCTCTATGGACGCCCAGATGAACCTCTTCGATCTCACTCTCATGCAGAAGCGCGTGCAGGGCGCGATCTTCGGTGGCGCGAGTCCCCGGACGCAGGTCCCGGCGCTGCTCAACGAGTACCGGGCGGGCAAGCTCAACCTCGACGACCTGGTGACCCAGACCTACCGTCTCGATCAGATCAACGAGGCCTACGACGACATGCTGGCGGGCAACAACATCCGCGGCATGATCGTCTACAGCGACGACGACTACTGAGCCGACCGGCCAGGGTCCACGGAATCGCCGCGGGCGAGCAAGCGACGCCAGATCACCGCACGGTGATCTGGCGTCGCTCGTTGACCAGCAGGTTGAGGAACCGCAGTCCCAGTCCGAGCAGCACCAGCGTGCTGGCCATCTGGATCGACACCGCGACCCGGGCGCCCTGCGAGTCCGGTGCGATGTCGCCGAACCCCGTCGTGGTGAAGACCGTCAGACAGAAGTACAGCGCATCGACGCGTGTCAGTGACTCGTTGAAACTCCCGTTGTCGTACTCGGAGAACAGGAAATAGGTCGTGGCGAACACGACGATGTAGAAGCTCGCCAGTGCCACGAGCATCTCCATCGCGGTCGCGACCGGCCGGTCCGAGTGGCTGAACCGGCGGACCTCCCAGACGCAGAACCAGATCAACGCCACGGCACCGATGATCAGACCCAGGTAGTTGACGTCACTGGCCTTGTTGATGGGCAGCAGGAAGTAACCCGTCAGCAGGAGGACCGCCGCGCCGATCGGCCGCAGCAGCGCGATCGTGAGATCGCGCCCCCGCACCAGACCCAGTGATGCGGCCGTGCCCGGCGCAGGCGTGTCTCGCGGACCCGTGCCGCCGGGAACGTCGTTCACCAGATCCGCACGCGCTCGGCCGGGTCGAGATACAGCGCGTCCCCCGGCTCGACGTCGAAGGCGTCGTAGAACGCATCCATGTTGCGGACGACGCCGTTGCAGCGGAACTCCGGCGGTGAGTGCGGGTCGATCGAGAGGCGCCGGATGGCTTCGGCGTCACGGGTCTTGGTCCGCCAGATCTGCGCCCAGCTGTAGAACACGCGCTGCGTCCCGGTCAGGCCGTCGATGACCGGTGGCTCGGAGCCGGCGCCCTCGGTCGCGATCTGGTACGCGACGAGAGCGATCGACAACCCGCCGAGGTCGCCGATGTTCTCGCCGATGGTGAAGTCGCCGTTGACCTTGTGCTCGGGATCGAGCCCGGTCGGCGTGAACTCCCCGTACTGGTCGATGAGTTTGCGTGTCCGCGAGGAGAACTCGGTGCGGTCGGTGTCGGTCCACCAGTCGACGAGGTTGCCGTCGCCGTCGTACTTGGCGCCCTGGTCGTCGAAGCCGTGCCCGATCTCGTGCCCGATGACCGCGCCGATGCCGCCGTAGTTGACCGCGTCGTCGGCGTCGGGGTCGAAGAAGGGCGGCTGCAGGATCGCGGCCGGGAACACGATCTCGTTCATGCCGGGGTTGTAGTAGGCGTTGACCGTCTGCGGGGTCATGAACCACTCGTCACGGTCGACGGGCGCACCGATCTTGGCGAACTCGCGATCCTGCTCGAACGACGAGGCGCGTGCCACGTTCCCGATGAGGTCGCCACGGTCGACGGTCAACGAACTGTAGTCTCGCCACTTGGCCGGATAGCCGATCTTCGGGTTGAACTTGCCGAGTTTGACGAGGGCCCGCTCCCGGGTTTCCGGCGTCATCCACGGCAGGTCGGAGATGTTGCGGCGGTAGGCCTCCACCAAGTTGGCGATCAGCTCGTCCATCCGCGCCTTGGCCTCGGGTGGGAAGTGCTTGGCCACATAGAGTTTGCCGACCGCGAAGCCCATCGCGCCCTCGACGAACCCGACGCCCCGCTTCCACCGGTCACGGTTCGTCTCCGCGCCGGTCAGGGTGCGGCCGTAGAAGTCGAAGTTCTCGTCGACGAACGGCGAGGACAGATACGGTGCCGCGGAGCGCAGCAGGCGCCAGGTCAGCCAGGTCTTCCATTCGTCCAGCGGGCGCTCGGCGACGAGTTCGCCGACGCCCGACACGAAGGACGGCTGCGCGACGACGACCTCGGCGAAGGTGGCGTCGCCGCTGGTGCCCAGGCCGCCGAACCACTCCGCGAACGGGAATCCCGCTGCCGTGGCGGTCAACTCGTCCAACGACATGAGGTTGTAGGTGAGCTCGGCATCGCGTCGCCGAACCACGTCCCAGTGCCGGCCGGCGATCGCTGTCTCGAGGTCGAGGATCGCCGCTGCCCGAGCGGCGGCGTCGTCGAACCCGGCCAGCGCGAACATGCGCTCGACGTGTGCGACGTATGCCGTCCTGGTGTCGGCGTGCTTGTCCTCTCGGTAGTAGGACTCGTCGGGCAGTCCGAGGCCAGACTGCGTCAGGTGCACGAGGTAACGGTCGGACTGCTTGGCGTCGGTGTCCACGTAGTAGCCGAACAGGCCACCCGTGCCGTGCCGCTGGAGCCGGCCGATCCGCCGGGCGAGCGCCTCGACCGAGTCGATGGCGGCGATCTTCTCCAGTTCGCCGGTGATCGGGCCGATCCCGAGGGCCTCGATGTGGTCGGTGTCCATGAACGAGGCGTACAGGTCGCCGATCTTCTGCTCGTCGGAGCCGCTCTCCGGGTTCGACGCCGCGCATTCGGTGATGATGTCGCGCACGTTCTCCTCGGAATTGTCGCGGAGCACGTGGAACGCGCCGTCGACCGAGCGGTCTTCCGGGATGGCATGCGACTCGAGCCACTTACCGTTCACGTGGGCGAACAGATCGTCCTGGATGCGGACAGAATCGTCGACCCACTCGAGGTCGAGTCCGGAGTTGAGGTCAGTATTCGATGCGGTCACGCGCTCCATCCTGTCATCGGATCAGATATTCGTCAGCCGCATCTGCCGTGGGCGAAACTCGAGACGTGGTGTCCGCATACTCGCCGACCGCGGGCACGAATCCCACCTACCCTGAACCGATGGAGTCAACCTTCGACGTCGTCGTGATCGGCGGCGGTCCGGTGGGCGAGAACGTCGCCGATTACGCGATCCGGGGCAGTGATCGAACCGCTGTCGTCATCGAGCACGAGCTCATGGGCGGTGAATGCTCGTACTGGGCGTGTATGCCGAGCAAGGCGTTGCTGGGTCCCGGGTCCGCGCTGGCGGAAGCACGTGCGCTGGCGGGCGCGCGTGAACGCGTGAGCGGGGACCTGCCCGACGCCCCCGGAGTCCTCGGCTGGCGCGACACCGTGACCGGGCGCCGCGACGGGCCCGGTGCCACCCATGACGATGCGGGGCAGGTCAGGTGGGCCGAGGGTGCGGGGATCGAGGTGATCCGCGGACACGGCCGCATCACGGGTGAGCGGCAGGTGACCGTGGGCGACACGGTGCTGACGGCGCGCGAGGCGGTGGTCGTCGCGACCGGGAGCACGGCATCGATCCCGCCGACACCTGGTCTGGCCGACGCACTCCCGTGGACCTCCCGCGACGCGACCAACCTCGTCGAGGTACCGGATCGTGTCCTCGTCCTGGGCGGCGGAGTGGTGGCCTGCGAGGCGGTGACCTGGTTGCTCGACCTGGGGGTGCGTCAGGTCGTGATGGCCATCCGGGGTGACCGGTTGCTGCCCAAGATGGAGCCGTTCGTCGCGCGTCGGGCCGCGGACTCGTCCACCGATCGCGGCGTCGACATCCGGTTCGGTACGACGATCGAGTCCGTCGACCGGCCCGGCGTCGCCGACACCGGCTACGGACGCGTCCACGGCGGACCCGCGACCGTCGAGCTCGCCGGGGACGGCGCCGGCCGATTGGTCGTCGACGAGATCCTGGTCGCCGCGGGACGATCGCCCGCGACGCGGGATCTCGGTCTGGAATCGGTGGGCCTCGAGGCTGGCGGCCCGCTGCGAGTCGACGACCACCTGACGGTGACAGGTCGTCCGTGGCTGTACGCGGTGGGCGACGTCAACGGCCGGAATGCGTTGACACACATGGGTAAGTATCAGGCGCGGGTGGCCGGGGACGTGATCGCCGCGCGCGCACAGGGCCGCGACCTCGACGGCCCGCGATACCTCGCCACGTCGGATCACGGTGCCGTACCGCAGGTGGTGTTCATCCGGCCGGAGGTCGCATCGGTCGGGCTGACCGAGAAGCAGGCGAAAGACGCCGGCATCGACGTGCGGATCGCCGACGGGGACATCTCGGTGGCGGGGTCGTATCTGACCGATCCCGAGTACTCGGGCCACGCCTGTCTCGTCGTCGACGCGAGCCGCGATGTCCTCGTCGGTGCCACGTTCGTGGGGTCGCAGACCGCGGAACTCGTGCATTCGGCGACGGTCGCGATCGTCGGTGAGGTCCCGCTGCCGCGGCTGTGGCACGCGGTTCCGTCGTATCCGACCATCAGCGAGGTGTGGCTGCGGCTGCTCGATCAGCTGCGATGAGCAGCGGCTCGTCGGCCTGGGAGTCGGGCCCTACCGCCGTCAGAAGCTGAGTCGCCGGATCTTCTCCGGCCGGATGACGATCCGCACCCAGTCGTCGGCGAGGATCTCGGCGAGATCCTGTGCGCGGGTGGGGTCGTCGAGGTCCCAGTAGCGGTCGGCGAGTCGGGCCGCGAGTTCACGTGCGGCCGTACCGTCGGTCTCGACGCGGGCGGGACCGGACAGGGAGATCCAGCGCTCGCGTTCCTCGACCGGGGACGCGACCACGATCGACGCGCGCGGGTCGTCGGCGAGGCGGCGGACCTTGATCGAATCGGGGCCGGTGAAGATCTGGATCTCACCGTCCGGGGTCGCTTCGAACCAGACCGGCCGCGGTTGCGGGGGCGTCGGGCCGCTCGCGGTCGAGAAGAAGCCGAGGAGGGGGCGGGCCAGGAATTCGAGGTCGTCGGCGGTCAGCGGGGCGGCAGAGGTTGCGGTGGCGTCGCTCATGCTGAGTACAACGACGAATGTCGCGGTTGATTCCGCCGGGAATATTGGTAAGACCACTTGACCACCAGGCCGCCCGCATCTACGGTTCGAGCATGCCTTTCGAACCGGTGACGCAGCAGAGCGCACCCGAGATCGTCTTCGGTCAGATCGTCGAAGGCGTGTTGTCCGGTGATCTGCCGGCCGGGGAGGCCCTGCCCAGCGAACGTGAGCTCGCGCGCATCCTCGGCGTCTCGCGACCCACCGTGCGGGAGGCCCTCAAACGGGTGGCGGCGGCGGGACTGGTCTCGATCCGCCAGGGCGACTGTGCACGGGTCCAGGACATAGCCCGGACCGGTGGCCTCGATCTGCTGCCGCGATTGCTGATCCGGGGCGGTGCACTGGTGCCGAGCGTCGCGCGCTCGATCGTCGAGGCGCGCGCCGCGATCGGCCCGGACGTCGCGGGCCTCGCGGCGAGGCGGGCGACCGACGATCACATCGCACGACTGACGGCGGTCCTCGCCGATCTGGCCGCCGAGCCGGACCCGGTCGGACAGCAGGTCGCGGCTCTCGAGTTCTGGAGCACGGTCGTCGACGCGGCCGACTCCATCGCCTTCCGGCTCATGTACAACTCGCTCCGCGCCGCCTATGAGCCGGCGGTTCCCGCGCTCGCGTCGATGTTGGAGCCCGAGGTCGGGAACATCGACGGTTATCGCGCGGTCGTCGACGCGGTCGCGACCCATGATCCCGAACGCGCCGAGGCCGCGGCCCGTGAACTCCTCACGCCCGCGACCGCGGCCCTGCTCGACCTCTGTCGAGCACTCGAGGACGCCGAGTCCGACGCCGGACAGGAGAGCTGATGTCTGCCCACGAGATGCGCAACGACGACCCACACCGCGGCGACCCACCCGGCGATGACATCGACGCCAGGGCACGCAAGCAGGTGGCGGCCGAGGAACGGCGGATGCGGTCACGGCGGACGACGAGTCTGCGCGACGCATTCGTCGAGTTCCTCCGGCATCCGTCACCGTGGATGATCGCCGCCTTCCTCGCGACCTCGCTCACGGCGCGAACATGGTTGGGCGGATGGGGGATTGCCGATCTGCTGATTCCCGTGGTGATGATCGCGAGCTTCCCGCTGGCGGAATGGCTGATTCACGTCTTCGTCCTGCATTGGCGGCCGAAGCGGGTTGGTCCGATCACCATCGACCCGCTGGTGGCGCGCAAGCATCGGGAACACCATTCGGATCCCAGGAACATCCCGCTGGTGTTCATCCCGTGGCAGGTCCTGGTCCCGGTCGTCCTGGCAGCTGTCGCGGTGGGTCTCGTCGTATTCACTTCTGCCGAACGCGGTCTCACGTTCATGGCGACGCTCGCCGCGATCGGCCTGGTCTACGAGTGGACGCACTATCTGATCCACTCCGACTACCGGCCGCGCCACGCATACTATCGCCGGTTGTGGCGGAATCACCGCTTTCACCACTATCGCAACGAGCACTACTGGTTCGCGGTCACGACGGCCGGGACCGCCGACCGGTTGTTGCACACCTACCCCGACCCAGAGACGGTCGAGAAGTCGCCCACGGCAAAGGATCTGCACGCGCTCTCGCGGACAGCGGACTGACCGGAGAAGTCCATCACGTTGCGCTTTGTCCCGGTAACCGGGACAAAGCGCACCCTGATCCGGGATACTCTCGACGCATGCGGGTATTCGTGACCGGCGGCACGGGGGCCATCGGGGGATACGCGGTGCCCGCACTGGTCGCCGCGGGACACGAAGTCAGCGCCCTGGCACGATCGGATGCGGCCGCTTCCGCGCTGCGTACTCACGGCGCCACACCGGTCCACGTCTCGTTGTTCGATCGGGACGGCCTCGCCGAGAACTTCGACGGTTGCGCTGCGGTCGTCAATCTCGCGTCGGCCTTGCCGGGAACGACGTCGTCCATCCGGAAGTCGGCGTGGGCGGAGTGTCACCGGATCCGGCGGCACGGTTCCGCGGCGGTGGTCGATGCGGCCATCGCCGCCGGCGTACCGCGGGTACTGCAGGAGTCGGTCGCCATGATCTACGCCGATGCCGGTGATCGGTGGATCGACGAGGAGTCCCCGGTCGACAACTACCCGATCGCGGTGGGCAATCACGCCGCGGAGGCGTCGGCCCGTCGGTTCACCGGTTCCGGCGGTGTCGGTGTGGTGCTGCGGTTCGGGCTGTTCTACGGCATCGGCGCCGCCCACAGCGAGCAACTCGTGGCGCTCGCGCGGCGTCGGATCGGGTTCCGGGCGGGCCGGCCCGGCGCCTACGTCTCCTCGATCCATCTCGCCGACGCCGCCGACGCCGTGGTGTCCGCACTCCGGACCGATTCCGGCACATACAACATCGTCGACGATCTGCCGGTCACCAAGCGGGATCACACCGCGGCCCTGGCCGGTGCGGTCGGCAGGCATCCGGTCGTGACCGGCCCGGGTCGTGCCGCGCTCCTGCTCGGCGAACGCACCACGTCGCTGACGCGCTCGCTCCGGGTGTCCAACAAGCGGTTTCGGTCGGCCGCCGGCTGGCGGCCGCACTACGCCTCGGTGTGGGAGGGCTACGCGCACATGGTGCGTCGGCCCGCCTGATCACCCGGTGATGGCGGCGGCAGGCCTGTTGGGTTCGACGGCGCCGGTGCGGGCCGGTGTGTCGCGTCCGAGGTAGCGTAACCAGCCACGGTACTCCGTGATGTCCGCCGCGGACTCGAGAGCGGATGCAGCGCAACCGAATCCGGTCATCGTCCGGCCGTCGGACAACGCGACCGGTTCCAGCGCCATCGGCGACGGGAGGCTACGAGCGAACGACGCGAACCCCGCGGCCGGGACGCGCCAGATGCCGCCGGCGATCTCGACGCCGCCGGCATGCGCATGGACGAGACCCGGTTTGGGCGGGGTGGTGTCCAGCGCGTACAGCCGATACGACGGGGCGGTACGGGCCGGACCCAGATATCGCACCGCGCGAGTACATCTCGTGTTCGAGGGGCTGGCCGGGAAGATGCGCCCCGACGACGAAGAGATCGACGAAGGACGCGCCGGCCGCCTCGATCCAGGGACCGGCGGGATTCAGCGGGCCGGCAGCTCCCGGTACGGCAACGGCGTCGGGTGCGATGAACACGCGCCGGGCCAGGTCGAGCGCCACGGCATCACCGAATGCCCGGCACAGCACCGTGACCCCGAACTGGGCGTCGCCCGCCATCCCGGCAGGTGTCGCGACGCCGCACAGGTCGAAGAGATTGGCGAAGTTCGTGTAGGTGCCGAGCCACGAGTTGACGCCGATCGGATCGGATCGAACGGCCTCGATCGTCGGATGGCCGGGGGCCGTGGGGACCAGCAGTGCGTCGAACCCCTCGAGCGACGCCAGGGCGTGCGCGCGCAAGGTGTCGAGCCGGGCGAGGTCCCGGACCATCCGCGACCCGGGGACGCGGCCGGCCGCGGAGATGATGTCGCCGACGGTCGGGTCGATGCGCGCCGGGCCGGACGAGGCGTCGCGATGCGCATCGACGAACTCGCCGACCGCGGCATGTCGCTCGGCGACGAGACCGCCGTCGTACAGCAACCGGGCGGCGTCGAGGAACGGGGTGAACGGAACCGTCTCTACCGCAACGCCATCGGCGCGGAGCCGGTCGATGACGGCGGAGAACGCCGCCGTCCACGACGCGGACATCCCGGGCAGCTCCGCGGGTACCGCGACCCGTGGTGCCGGGGGCGCGGCGAGCGGCGCGTCATGCGGCACCGGACGTGCATTCGCTCCGCCGGCCATCTGGGCCATGGCGCTGTTCGCGGTGTCGAGATCACGAGCCATGATCGTCACGGCGTCCCACGAGCGGCACGCCGGCACCAGCCCGCGGGTGGACACCAGGCCGAGCGTGGGCTTGATCCCCACGATGCCCTGGAACGCCGCGGGCACACGGCCGGAACCTGCCGTGTCGGTGCCGATCGCGATGTCGGCGAGGCCGAGGGCGACGGCGACCGCCGAGCCCGAGCTCGACCCACCCGAGATGTGGTCCGGGCGTCGCGCGTCGCGCACACCGCCGTATGGGCTGCGCTGCCCGACGAGGCCGGTCGCGAACTGGTCGAGATTGGTCGAGCCGACCACGGTCGCCCCAGCCGCTCGTAGACGCGCGACCGCCTCGGCATCGGCGTCGGCAGGCCCACCCGCGAACCCCGGGCAGGCGGCGGTGGTCGGCAGGCCCGCGACGTCGACGTTGTTCTTGACGGCCAGCATCAGGCCTGCCAGCGGGCCGTCGGCCGCCGACGCCTCCCGCGTCACGCTCGTGCGGTCGCGGATGTCGATCCACACCTCGGGGCGTCCGACGGCGTCGACACCGTCGAAGAATGCGGTGACTCGTGGGGTCATGGTGGTCGTCCTCATCCCTGTGCCGGGTGGTGCTGGTCAGATCTGTGCCGCAGGTCGCTGATCAGCGAACCGAACGCGTTGTCGAGGTGGGCCGCGTGTGCGGTCCCGGGCAGGACGCGCCGATCGAAGCCGCAGAGCGCGGCGACGGCGTCGACCGACGCGTACCGGGCAGCCGGGGATCGCTCGCCCACGGTCAGTGTCACCGGCGACACCTCGGCGACCGGCGGTCGCGGTTCGAACGACCGGAACATCGCCAGTTCGCGTGCGACAGAGGCCTCGTCGGCCCTCGTCATCGCCGCGCGCCAGCCCGGTCCGTAGAGTGTCTGGCCGAAACCCTGCACACCTCGTTCCCGGAAGGCCTCCACCACGGGGTCGAGCAACCCCGGGGCCAGGGACCCCGCGGCCGGTTCGTGCAGGAACGCCGCGGCCATCTCGACGCCGCGCGCGGCGAGTTCCACGCCGAGGGTGGCGCCGCCGCTCACCCCGAACACCACCGCGCCGTCGCACAGCGGTGCGAGGAACTCGACTTCGGTGTCCAGGCAGCCGGATCGGGGACGCAGTGGAACGATGACGTCATAGCCGAGCGCGGTGAGCGCGTCGGCCGTCGAGGCCCACACCGGAGGATCGACGGCGACGCCGCACACCAGGACCGCGCGGTGGCGGGACGTCACGATCCGCCGGCCGAGGTGACCGAACCGAGCGTCGTCAACAGTTGTTCCGACGTCGCCGTGGCCCCGAAGACGCCGCCCTGCATGGCGATCATGCTCAGCGCGGCGAGGTGGTGACCGTGGTCGGTCGCGCCGGTGCAGTCCGACAGCACCAGACATTCGAAACCGCGGTCGTTGGCCTCGCGCATCGTGGTGTGGACGCAGACGTCGGTGGTGATCCCGGTGAGGATCAGGTGGGTGATGCCCGCGGACCGCAGGACGAGATCGAGATCGGTGGCGTAGAACGCGCCCTTGCCGGGCTTGTCGATGATCGGTTCCCCGGGCCGGGGCGCGACTTCGGGCACGATCTCCCACCCCGGTTCCCCGCGGACGAGGATCCGGCCGCACGGGCCCGACGAGCCGATCTCGGCGCCCGCCCGCGCCGACCGCCACCGTTTGTTCGCGGGCAGGTCGCTGAGGTCGGGCCGATGGCCTTCTCGGGTGTGGATCACCAGCATCCCTGCCGCACGGCAGGATTCGAGGACCGACGCCGTGGGAGCCAGGCCGGCCCGGGTCAGGGACAGGTCGTATCCCATCGAGTCGACGTAGCCTCCGGGACCACAGAAGTCGACCTGCCAGTCGATCAGCAGCAGGGCTGTCCGCGAGACATCGAGCGTGCCGTCGTAAGGCCACGGGTACGGGGTCGCGTCGACGGTCGACGTCACTGGTCTGCTCCTCGGTTCGACGGGGCGGTGGGTCCGGGATCGACCTCGTAGACGACGGCGACGCTGCCCCCGCCCGGCCGGCCCTGGTGCTCGGCGCCGCCGGACACGTACACCGCTCCGTCGCCCTTGACCGCGGCGGTCAGTGCGCCGACCGCGGCGCGGGCGTGACGAGTGGCGTTGATGTCGGAGTCGGTCAGCATCGTGTGTCGCAGCCCGCGGATGGTGCCGGAGGGATCGGACTCGGCCTTCACGAACAGCTGGCGGATTCGGCCCCCGTCCTGCGCGACGACGGCCGCGGCCTTCTGCAAGGCTGCGAGGTCGTAGGCGTCGGTCATCTCGGTGTGCAGGGCCCGCAACGGGTTCGACGCCTCGGTGCTCACCCCGAGCACCAGCACGTGGCAGGTGTTCAGCTCGGCTCCGGAGCTCGCCGACGCGCGGTTGGACCACGCGGTCCGCTGCCCCGCGAGTGCGGCCCGGGCGGTGTCCTCGTCGATCTCCCCGAGGGACAGGGCGATGCCCAACGAGCTGGCCGCACGGGAGCGAGCCATCGACTCGTAGGTGTCGCCGCTGGCCGGCTCGATTCCGCGGTCACGCAATCCGGTGATGTCGGTCGACGTGAGGAGCGGGCACTTGACCAGCACCAGATGCACATCGTCCGCGCTGATTCCGAGGTCCACGACGAGCTTGGCGACGGTGTCGCGCACCGCCTCCATCTGCCCCACTCGTCCCAGGTCCTCCGGTG
The DNA here is from genome assembly GCF_057770005.1 of Gordonia sp. G4. NCBI lineage: Bacteria > Bacillati > Actinomycetota > Actinomycetes > Mycobacteriales > Gordoniaceae > Gordonia > Gordonia sp. G4. Next base: position 1,190,520 of record NZ_CM173442.1, on the reverse strand, counting down.
GGATGACAGGTGTCTCACCGACCGCGGCCACCAGCCCGCGATCGTGCCGAGGGTCGTGCGTGTCGTCGGCTATCAGGAGGTTGACGTGGGGCGCGAGAACACCTTCGGTGCCGCCGGAGAAGACGGTGACCGCATCGGGCCCGATCCGCGGTTCCCAGGCGGCGGCGGCCAGTGTCCGGCTGAAGTCGTTGACGCAGCCGTTGCCCTCGGTCTTGCCGACCACGGCCAGCACGTCGTCGGTCGAGAATCCGTTGCCGGAGAGTGTGCCCAGTGCATCGGTGTCGTCGGGCCCGGTGGTCGGGACGGTGAGCAGTCGTACGCCGGTCATGCCACGGCCTCCTTGTCTGCGATGGGGTCGGTGGTGGGTGGGTCGGTGCGGCGCCGGCGGGGGAGGTGATGGAAGAAGAGGTTCAGCACGAAGGCGGTGATCACCGCGCTGCTGATCGCATTGCCGAAGATGATCTGCACTTCCGCCGGGAAGTTGCTGTAGATGTCCTTCGACACGATCGGGATCATTCCGGCGCCCAGGGCGAGGGACACGATCAGGAGGTTGTCGTTGTTGCGGTAGTCGACCTTCGACAGCGTGCTGATGCCGGTTCCGGCGACGGTTGCGAACATCACCAGGCTCACCGAGCCGATCACTGCGCCGGGGAGACTCGCGATGGTCTCACCGAGCTTCGGGATCACGGCGAGCACGATGAGGATGGCACCGGCGACCACGACCACGGTCCGGCTGGTCACCCTGGTGAGCCGGACGAGGCTCACGTTCTGCGCGAAGATGGTGTCCGGGAACGATGTCCACGCGCCGGCCAGGACCGCCGAGACACCGTCCGCGGCGAGCCCGCGGGCGATGCGCGGCGGGTCGGCGTCGATGCCGGTGGTCTCCGAGATCGCCATCATGTATGCGGTCGACTCGATGAAGATCACGATCATCACGATGCTCATCGAGATGATGCCGGCGAGGGGGAACGTGGGAGCGCCGAAGAAGAACGGCTCGGCGATGCCGAACCAGGCGGCGTCGCCGACTCCGGTGAAATCGGTCAGCGACATGAACGCGGCCGCGACGGTGCCCAGGACCAGAGCGATGAGAACTGCTGCCTGGCGCAGGAATCCGTTGCCGTAGCGCATCAGCGCCACCACGACGACGACGATGCCGAGGGCGAGCGAGAGGCGGGCGCCGTCCGCCGGCTCGTCGTCGAAGATCATGGACACGGCCTTGCCGATGAGCGAGAGGCCGATCATCGTGACGGCGGCGCCGCGTACCGCGGGCGGGAAGAACCGCAACAGTTTCGAGAACGGCACCGCCATCAGGATGGCGAAGACGCCGGCCCCGATCATCGAACCGTAGACGGCATTGAGGCCGTACTCCTGCCCGATGAGGATCATCGGGGTGACGGCGGTGAACGAGGCGCCGGCCACCACCGGCATCCGTGCGCCGAGGAACTTGCCGACGCCCGCGGCCTGGATGATGGTGACGATGCCGGCGATCAGGAGATCGGCGTTGACGAGCAGTCCGATGGTCTGTTTGTCGAGGCCGAGGGCGGCGCCGAAGACCAGGGGGACGGTCACGCAGCCCGTGTACATGACGATGACGTGCTGGGCGCCGAACACACCCGTACGCCACCATCCCGCGAGGCCGGACCCGGCCGGTGATGTGAGGAGTTTGTGCATACGAAGATTCGTATACGTTCCTCATGTCTTGGACGTTAGCCAGCGTTACCAGGCGGTAAAATGGACCGATTTCGTATACGAAACTGGTCAGTGGAGCAGTGTCCGGACCAAGTCTTCGTCTTTCCGGACATGCTCGTCCATCAGGTATCCGGCCTGGACCGGCGAGCCGTCGAGGATGGCCCCGGCGATCGCGGTGTGATCGCGCCAGCACCCGTCGGCACGAGTGGCGACCTCGCGATCGAAGACCCACGCGATGCGGCGCAGGGTCCGGTCCAGTGTTCTGGCCAGCTCGCGATTGCCCGATGCCTCGGCGACGAGCGCGTGGAACTGCATCACCAGCGGCGGCACCGCGTCGTGCTGCTGCATCTGTTTCGCGGCGGTGCCCGACTCGGTGACCATCCGCAGCTGCTCGGCGAACTCGCCTCCCCGGCGTTCGGCCGCGAGTTGGGCGCCGAAGACCTCGAGGCCACGACGGACCTGCATCACCTCGAGTGCGTCGGTCCGTGACGCCCCGGACACCGTCGCCCCCTTGTACCGCTCGAGGTGGACGAACCCCTCACTCTGCAACTGCGACAACGCCTCGCGCACGGGCACGCGCGACACCCCGAACCGTTCCGCGAGCATCGGCTCGGGAAGCCGATCGCCCGGCGAGAGCCGGCCGTCGAGCACGTCGTCGCGGATGGCGGTGGCGATCGCATCCCTCGTCGCCGGTCGCGCCGGTCCACCGTCGGCGATCGTCGGCTCGTCGATCGTCAGGACGGGGGTGGGGTCGGTCGTGTCTGCTTCGGGCCTCACGCGACTCAGGATAGGCCGAGATGGTGGGGCTCACCCGGCCTGACCGCCGCCCAGCCCGGCGGCCATGGACCACACCAGCACCTCGGCGTCGCCGTCGGTGCTCGCGCGGATCGACAACGGCGCCGAATCGACCGCGCGCACGGCATCGCCCGGACCGAGAACACCGATCTCCCCGACCCCGATCTGTCCGTCGACGACGAAAAGGTGAGTGAACCGGGAGCCGGGCACCTCGACGCCCTCGCCGGGCCGCAGGCGCGCCGCGTACAGGGTCGCGGCCGAGTTGGCGACGGAGATCGCGGCGTCGCCGTCCGCGTCACCCGACGCGATCGGGACGAGTCCCCCGGCTGCGAGACGCTCGCGGACGTCGGCCTGCGCGTAGGAGGGCGCGAGGCCATGGCGGTCGGGCATCAGCCACATCTGGATGTACCGGACGGGCTCGGTGCCGGAGCCGGCGAGACCGGGCCAGGCGTCGTTGCGCTCGGAGTGCTCCACCCCGGTGCCCGCGCTCATCCGCTGAACCAGGCCGGGGTAGAGGACACCGGAGTGCCCGGCCGAATCACGGTGGACCAGCGTTCCCGAGACCACCCACGTCACGATCTCGCTCTCCTGATGGGTGTGCAGATCGAAGCCCGCGCCGGGCGCGACGACCTCGTCGTTGACGGCCAGCAGCGCGCCGAAGTGGGTGTTCGACGGGTCGTAGTTGTCGCCGAAGGAGAAGCAGTGCCGAGAGGTCAGCCAGTCGGTGGTGGTGACCGCGCGATCGTCACTCCGGAAGACGGTGAAAACCATGTATTCATTCTCGCAGTCCGGCAAGCTGAGGGCGGTCGGGGATGGGCGGGTCCGGCGGCGTGGATGTGGTTGCCGGACGGCGATCTCGTATGTCGCGGTGTGTCATAGGTCCCTATGGCGAGATGAGTTCGTGACCGGCTTGATCCCCGAATGGAAGCTCACGACGTCGAATTCGGGTGTTACACGAGTGAAAATTGATGTCATGAAGATCTGGGTCAAGCGCGCGACGACAGCCGCTTGCGCCGCGGTCACGTGCGCGGTCATGGTGAGCTCCTGCGGGTTCGCCGGTTCGTCGGACACGGGTGCCGCAGCCGCCATCGACGCATTCGCCGCCGCACTGAGCCGCCAGGACGCCGGCGGGGCCGCGGCGTTCACCACCGCGCCGGGACAGGCCGGTGACAGTCTCACCACCACTCTGAAACAGATGTCCGCGCAACGTGTCGATGTCGACGTCGAGAACCCCGTCGAATACAGCGACGGGACGGCGACGTTCTCGGTCACCACCACCTGGAACTGGGACAAGGGTCGCGAGTACGAGTCGACGAGCGGCGGCACTGCCCGCAAGCTGTCGTCGGGCTGGAGGGTGACCTGGGACCCCGCGATCCTGCACGCCGGCCTCACCGCCGGTGGCACTCTCCGTGAGATCCGCACCGACGCGAAGCCGGCACCGACCGTCCGCAGCCGCACCGGCCGGGTCTTCATGTACGCCCAGCCGGTCAACGAGATCGTGCTCGACCCCACCCGCACCGCCGACCTGAACGCCTCCGTGCGGGCCCTGGCCGGCGTGATCGCGCCCATCGCACCCATGATCACCGGCCCGGTGATCCGCGAGAAGCTCGACGCGACCCCGGGCAAGGCCGTCACCGCGGTCGGTCTGCGTGACTCCGACATGGAAGTCCTCGCGGGCGACCCGCGGCGGGTACCCGGTGTCACGGTCAACCGGTCCGACCAGCTCGTGATGGCCGACCGGCGGCTCTCCTCACCCCTCGAAGACGGACTCACCAACTACTGGCAGGCCATCCGCGACGCCACCGCCGGCTGGCAGGTCGAGATGCTCGGGCCGGGCGCGGCGCCCCGCAAACTGGCGGGCGAACAGGGTCCTCCCGGACCGGACGTGCCGACGACCGTCGACCAGGGTGTCCAGCTGAGCCTGGGTGACGCGGCTGTCGAGGTGGGCCAACCCGCGACCATCATGACCCTGGATGCGCAGACCGGGGCGATTTTCGGGATGGCCCAGAATTCGTACGCGGTCGAGAGCGGCGTCGACATCGACCGGCCCTACCCGGTCGGCACGACGCTCAACCCCGTCTTCGACGCGATCGGACGAGCTGCCGGGCCGCAGCACGAGCGCGGTGACGAACTCCTCGACCGGTTCGGGCTCGGCGTCCAGTTCACGGTGCCGGGCGCGAGTGTCGCCGCCCCGGATCGTCCCGGTATCGCGACCATCGATTTCCGTCCCGGTCAGAGCATGATGTCGATGACGAACATGGCTGCCTTCGGTGTCGCGATGGCCCGCAGCGCGTCCGGCCAGACGTCGTCGGTGCCGCCGTTCGTGATCAAGAACGTGCCCACGAAGATCTCGGGCGGAGACCTCGGCGGTCTCGACCCTGCTGTCGTCCGGCCGGTTCTGCAGGCGATGACCGCGACTGCGGCCACCGGCGACGCCAGCGACCTCACCCGGGCGCCGGGACTGCGGGCCCTCGTGGGCACCAACGGTCCCGAGGGACCGGGGTGGTTCGTGGGTCTGCAGGGCGGTCAGGTCATCGTGGTCTACACCGAGGGACCGAAGTCGGGAACCGCTGCCCTCCAGGTCGCGCAGAAGTACTTCACGATCAAGTAGGTCCGCCGACAGGTCGCGGTAGCGGGGTCGGTCAGGCGGGGTCTTTCAGGCGGAGGCGCGACGGCCGAGCACGGCGAAGACGGCTCGCCAGCCCAGCATGAAGGCGGCGAGCACGAGGGCCGCGACGATCACGAAACTCACCGCCACTCCCTGGCTGAGGATGAACCGCAGGATCATCGCGACGGTCACCGTGCAGAACCAGACGACGAGGCCGACCGGGACGACCCGGTCCGGACGATAGTCGTGGCCGAAGAAGTCGCTCGACCGCACGTGGGCGTAGACGTAGGTGATCGACCAACCGGCGGCGCAGCCGGCCAGGAAGGGCCACAGCGTGTGCAGCACCGACGCCAGCGCATATCCCTCTTCGTGGCTGGCCCGGCCGATGAGCACGAAGACCGTGATCGCCACGGCGTCGAACAGGGCTGCGACGGGAGCAGTCGCGGTCCCGCGCGCCGGCGAGGTCCCCGTCTCCGCCGTGTCGGAGCCCCGGTCCGTCTTCGAGCTCAGCATGGTGGACTACCGTACCGGGTCCGAGGGCGGATCGGTGTCGGACGTTCGGCCGGAGTCCGAGCGGAAACCGTCTCCGGGCGGCCCGCCCGAGGCCGGTCCGTCGACCGACGGACCGGTGGGCCGGCCCTCCGGTGGGCTCCGGTCACCGGACGTCACGTCGCCGCCCGCGGGGTCGGCGGGCCCGGAGTCGGCCGTCGCCGGGGTCTCGTCGGCCGCGCGTTCGAGGACCTCGGCGTCTCGCTCCACCTCGTCGATGAATGTGTCGTCGCGCTTGATCCGGTTGCGGAACATGAGGCCGATGACCACCCAGCCGATGGCCGAGACGATCACGTAACTGATCAGGCGGTAGATCAGGACCGCGGTGATCGCGTCGGCCGCGGGCATCCCGGCGCTGGTGAGCGCCGGCACCAGCACCGCGTCGACGACGCCGATACCGCCCGGCAGCAAGGGGATGGCCGAGCCGACGGCCTTGCCCGCCGCGTAGGCCACCATCAGGCCGGAGATGCTCGGGTGCGCGTCGACCGCCCAGCAGGCGAACATCAGGCATCCCACGTCGGCGACCCAGTTGAACAGGCTCCAGCCGAATGCGACCGAGGTGTCGCGCTTGCCGAGCTGGACCGCCCGGAGTTGTTCGAGCGTCTCGAAGAGCCGTTCGGTGCCCTGGTCCTCCGGCTTGTTGCGGAGTTGGTTCCACCAGCCGAGGACACGAATCCCGGTGCTCTTCAAGGATTCCGGGTGACTGGCCAGGTACTGCAGCACCACCGCGACCGCGAGGAACCCGGCGACCGAGAAGACCACCGAGAACGGACTGGTCTTCGCGCCGGCCAGGAGGGCGCCGCCGAATCCCAGTACGGCGAGACCGATGCCGGCGAGCAGACCCGACATCACCACCTGCCAGGACGCGATGACCGGCGTCGCGCCCCACTTCCGGGTCTCCCGATAGGTGAACGCCGGGGCGAGGACCTGCCCACCCGGCATCGTCTGGCTCAGGGAGTTGGCCGCCAGGATGACCGACAGGGACTTCCACTGCGTGACTCGCAGGCCCGCTGAACGCAACAGTGCACGCTGGACCTGGGCGAAGCTGTCCATCGACAGCATCGCGGCGACCAGACAGGCCGCGACCCAGTGCCACTCGATCTCACCGATACGGAGCCAGGCACCCTTGAGCTCGGGCCAGATGAGGACGACTTCGACGGCGAGGATGATCAGGACGACGGTGAGCAGGACCCAGCGCACCCACCAGAACCGAGGACGGATCGCCGGGGATGCCGCGCCCCCCGGCGAGCCAACATCCTCCGACGACATACGTGCCACCATAAGGTAGGGGCCCGGTGTCGGTGACGACCCCCGTGGGCCACCCGCACCACTAGTGTTGCTTGCGTGACCGAAGCCGAACGCGCCCAGCGGCCGCGCGATGCCCGCGACCTCGCGTCCATCGATCGGGCCAAGGTACACCCGCAGGTGCGGGCTGCGGCGGAATGGGCGTGGCGGCTGCTGCTCCTCGTCGCCGCCGGCTACGTCGCCACCCAGTTGTTCCGGGAGTTCGAGGAAGTCCTCGTGCCGATCGCCCTCGCCATTCTGATCTCGGCGATGCTGGTCCCCGGCGTCGACGCCCTCGACCGGCGCGGACTACCGCGGTCGCTGGCGGTCATCGTCAACCTCGTCGTCGCGATCGGACTGCTCTCGGCCGTCATGACGTTCGTCGTCCGCGAGTTCATCGACGGCGTCCCCGAACTCGCCGAACAGGTCCGGGTGACCGTCGAGAAGACCAGGGAGTGGCTCATCAACGGGCCCCTGGGCCTCGATCGTGATCAGGTGCGGAACTTCGGCACCGACACCCTCGACTTCATCCAGCACAACCAGGACCGGGTCACCAGCGGTGCACTGGCCACGGCCACCACGGCCACGGAGATCATCACCGGCGCTCTGCTGACTCTCTTCCTGCTGATCTTCTTTCTCTACGGCGGGGGCCAGATCTGGCGGTTCTCGGTCAACGTGATCCCGCAAGCCAACCGGAATCGGGTGTGGGAGGCGGGCATCGCCGGTTTCGGCACGCTCGTCGGGTACGTCCGGGCGACCGTCGCGGTGGCCTTCGTCGACGCGTGTGGGATCGGCATCGGTCTCGCCATCCTGCAAGTGCCCCTGGCTCTTCCGCTGGCGTCGCTGGTCTTCCTGGGCGCGTTCATCCCGATCGTCGGCGCCCTGGTCACCGGCACGCTGGCGGTGCTCGTCGCCCTGGTGACCCAGGGCTGGATCGCGGCGGTCGTCGCACTCGCCATCGTCGTCGGCGTCATGCAGCTCGAAAGCCATGTGCTGCAGCCGTTCCTGCTCGGCCGGTCGGTTCGTCTGCACCCGGTCGCGGTGGTCCTCGGGATCGCGGCCGGCCTGGTGTCGGCCGGCATCATCGGCGGTCTGCTCGCCGTGCCCCTGATCGCGTTCTTCAACACCGCGGTTCGCCGCCTGAAAGGGACCGTTGCCGACGGTCACGACGCCGCTGACGACGGCCGGCGCCCGGGAGTCGTCGCCGAGCCGGACCCGCCGGTCTGGGACACCGACGATCCCGACGCCGCGGCCGAGACGCTCTCGCGACAGGCGCCGGGCGCGGACTCTCGCGCCGGGGACGTGGCACCGGAGGGACAGGGCCAGGAGATCTCGGACCCGGACCCGGCCGGAAGCGATCGGGACGGGCGCGGCACGACATGACGCGCCAGCGGCCGCCGGTCGTCGGCAACCCGCCGGATCGGGAGCCCGTCCCGGACCGTCTGGCCCGGGTCGTCGACAACGACCCGGTCGGTCCTTTGTGGCGAGGTGCGCAGATCTTTCGGCTGCTGTCGTACCTCTACGCGCTCGGCTTCCAGATCGCCGTGAACCCCGACCTCGACCGTGGCGGCGTCGCCTGGGTGCTGTTCGGGCTGCTCTCGGCGTGGACCCTGGTGAGCGGGATCGGCTACTTCGTCGGATTCGCACGCAACCTCGTCTGGGTCGGCGTCGAGGTGGTCGTCGTGTGCGCGCTGATGCTGTCGACGTCGTATGTCGCCGACGCGGAGTGGGCGTGGAACAACCAGACCTGGCCCACCACGTTGTGGGCCACCAACGCGGTCATCTCGGTCGCGATCCTCACCGGGCCGGTCGGCGGGATCGTGGCGGGCCTGATCGTCGGCGGCACCAGTACTTTCGTCAAAGGCGAACTCAACCTCGACTTCGGCCGGAACGCGACGATCATCGTGATCGTGGCGACCGGCATGGCGGTCGGCCTCGCGGCCGCGAACGCGAGGCGCGTGCAGGAGCAACTGTCCCTGGCGGCGCGTATCGCCGCAGCCGCCGAGGAACGCGAGCGGCTCTCCCGGGAGGTCCACGACGGCGTGCTGCAGGTCTTGGCGCTGATCGCTCGACGCGGACGCGAGATCGGCGGCCCGACAGACGAACTCGCCACCCTGGCCGCAGAGCAGGAGCGCACTTTGCGCCGACTGATCTCCGACACCGACGAACCGGTCCCCGCTTCCCCCGATGCGCTCTCCTCCGCTCTGCAACGCAGCGTCGACCTCGCCGCGGTCCTCCGCGCCTTCGCCGACGATCGGATCTCGGTCAGTGCGCCCGCCGATGCGGTGATGGTCCCGGCGCACACCGGTTCCGAGATCCGAGCGGCGGTCGGCAACGCGCTCGACAACGTGGCGAACCACGCCGGCCCCGGTGCGCGCGCGTACATCCTGGTGGAGGATCTGGGGCGGGACTTGGTGGTGAGTGTGCGGGACGACGGGATCGGCATCCCCGACGGCAGGCTGGCCGAGGCGGTCACGCAGGGTCGCGTCGGGGTGTCGAAGTCGATCGTCGGGCGGATCGAATCCCTCGGCGGGACCGCGCAACTCGACACCGAACCGGGTGCGGGCACGGAGTGGGAGTTCACCGTCCCGCGGGACGACAGCTGACAGTCGAGGGGAGCAACGGGTATGGGTGCAGGCCGGAGTGACGAGGAACGGGCGCCACTGCGGATCATGGTCGTCGACGACCATCCGATCTGGCGTGAGGCGGTGGCCCGTGATCTCGCCGACGAGGGATTCGACGTGGTCGCCACCGCGGACGGCGTGGGCAGCGCGGGCCGGCGCGCGGCCGCCGTCACGCCGGACGTCGTCCTGATGGACATGCAGTTGCCCGACGGTACCGGCACCGAGGCGACGGCCGCGGTCCTCGAGGTCTCCCCGCGAACACGCATCCTCGTGCTGTCGGCGTCGGGCGAGCGCGACGACGTGCTGGAAGCGGTGAAGGCCGGGGCCAGTGGCTATCTCGTGAAGTCGTCGTCGCGCGAAGAGCTGGTCGAGGCGGTGCGGGCGACCGCCGACGGGCAGGCGGTCTTCACGCCGGGACTCGCCGGCCTGGTGCTGGGCGAGTACCGGCGCATGTCCCGGCAACCCGACGCCGCGCCTGCTGCACCCGTACTCACCGAACGTGAGACCGAGGTGTTGCGCCTGGTGGCAAAAGGACTGAGCGCCAAGCAGATCGCGCGGCGCCTCGACCTGAGTCACCGGACCGTCGAGAACCATGTCCAGGCCACTCTCCGCAAGCTCCAGCTCGGCAACCGGGTGGAGCTGACCCGTTACGTCATCGAACACGGCCTCGAGGAGGAGTGAGCTCCTCGAGGCCGTGGTCGATCTGTTCCTTACCGTACCAACGCTATTCGGAGGTCGCGAACCCCGGCGCGGACAGCGGGACGTTGGGTCCGGCCGCCGGTTTCGGGGTGACGACCAGCATGGTGGCGGCCGCGCCGATGAGCGCGATCCCGGCGAACAGATAGAAGGCGGTGACCGAGGAGATCCCGGCACCGATCAGCAGGCCCCCGATCACCGGTCCGATGATGCCGCCGAGCCGTCCGAACCCTGCGCACCAGGCGACACCTGCCGCGCGAGCCTCGGTGGGGTAGAAGTTCGACACGAAGCCGTAGATAAGGACCTGGGTGCCGATGGTGCCCGTACCGGCGACGGCGACGGCGGCGAGCAGAACCGGCAGCGGCAGTGCGAAGGTCAGCCCGATCAGCGCGAAGGTGGCCAGGCAGAACGACGTCGCCACGACCTGTTGCGGACCCCGACGGTCGGCGAACCGTGCGGCGATGAGGCCGCCGACGATGGCACCGCCGTTGAGCACCAACAGAAACGACAGCGAGCCCTTGGCGTCGAAACCACTCGCCTTCATGATCTGCGGAAGCCAGGTGTTGAGGCCGTAGGTGAGCAGCAGACCCACGAAACTCATGCTGCCCAGCAGCAGCGTCGGCACCGCGAAGCGTCGGGAGGCCACTACCGCGAACCCGACCTTGCCCGCCTGCTCGGTTCCGGTGGGAACCGCGGTTGTCCCGACGGGAATGCCGGTGCGACCGGAGATCTCCCGCGCCGCATCGATCCGACCGCGTGCGGCCAGCCACTGCGGTGACTCGGGCATGCGCAGCCACGCGACCGGGAACAGCGTGACGAGGGGGAGCGCGCCGACCCAGAACAGGCCGCGCCAGCCGATATGGTCGGCGAGCAGCATCGCGAGGATCGCGGCGACCACACCGCCCGCGGGGACGCCGCTGTAGACGATCGCATTGAAGAGGTTTCGCTTCGACGACGGTGCGAACTCGGCGACCATCGCACCCGCGGTCGCGACCAGGCCTCCGATCCCGATACCGGTCAGGAACCGCAAGATGCCGAAGGTGGCGAGGTCGGCGGCGAGGGCGGTGGCACCCATGCCGATGGAGAACCAGACTATGTTGGCCAGCATCATCCGGCGTCGACCGACACGGTCGCCGACCGCGCCGGCCAGCAAGGCGCCGATCATCACACCGATGAGCGCGTAGGAACCAAGCGCCCCGGCGGTGGCGGGGGTGAGCTGACCGAGTTGGGACGGGTCGTCGAGCAGGGTGGGCAGGACCGTGCCGTAGACCACGAGGTCGTACCCGTCGAAGACGATCGCGATGGTGGCAAGGGCGACGACCCAGAGCACGCTTCTGCGATGCTCCGGGGACGTCCAGGTGGTGGATGAAGTCATGCGGGCTGTCCCTCCAGCGTTGGTGTGCTGGCAGACATCCTGCGCGGGATGTGCGGTCGGTCACATCAGGGCATTGCCCAGTGCCGACCCATCCCGGATTGAGCGTGACCCGCGATCAATCGGCGCACGGAAACCATGGCCGCGAACGGGGGTCCGGCCGGCTACTTCTGCGAGCGACTCCGCTTCAGCAGTTCCTGGACGCTGATCTGGCCGTCGTCACCGGTGTCGTCGGACCGGGCGTGCCGGTCCGTGCGCGGGCGACGGCGACGAGTCGAGTCGTCCGCCGGACGATCCTGCTCACCCGAGGCGGGCCCGCCGTCGGGTCGTGAGGCGGCTGCCGGTGTCGCGTCGGCGCTCAGGCCGCGCTCCATCGGTGAGGGACCGGCGCTGCGCCGTCCACGAGACGACGGGGTCGACGCCTCCGGGCTGACCGAGGCCGCGAGGGGTCGGCGGCCGGTCTCGTCGAGGGCGGGCCGTCGCCCGAGCGGTGAACGCTGGCCGGTCGGCTCCGGAGTCGGCCGAACTGGGCCCGGCGTCGGATTCGGGCGCCCGCCGGACTCCGGCACGCGGGGCGGGCCGGACGGGGAGTGACCGTCGGACGGTCGCCGTTCGCCGACCGAGGTGCGGCGTCGCCGAGCCGGATGCCGCCTTCGCCGAGGCTCCAGCCACCGGTGTCGGGACGATCACTCTTCGACAGTGCGGAGCGACGGTACGGCGCCACCGGGCGGCGTTCGGCCGGCTCGGGGTTCGGAGCACCGGGTGCGGGTGACGGTCCGACGCGCGCCGGCGGGGTGCGCGGCGGGGTCGGCCCGGTGTTCGGACGTCCCGTGGTCGTCGGGGGACCTGCCGGCGGACCCGCCGGAGCCGGTGTCGGTCCGGCACCGGTGCGCTGGTCGGGTGTCTGGCCGGCCGGTGCGCCCGGGCGGGCGGTGCCGTGCGGGCGGTCCGGAGCCGGCCGGCCCGGTGCGGCGGACCGCGCGGTGCCGACCGGTACCCGACCCCGGCCGGGGACTGAGCCCGCCGGGACCGGTTGCCTGCGTGCCGCGGCCATCACCGACGTCGGGGCCTCGGCCACCACGGTGCCCGCGCTCACCGGACGGGCGCCGGCACCGGCATCGCGCTGCTCGTCGGGCTCGTCGTCGAGCACGGTCTCGCCGAGCCCGATCTTGCGCTGGACCACTCGCATCCACCGCGGCGCCCACCAGCAGTCGTCGCCGAGCAGCTTCATCACCGACGGGACGAGCAGCATGCGGATGACCGTGGCGTCGAGGATCAGCGCGGCGATCATGCCGAACGCGATGTACTTCATCATCACGATCTCGGACAGACTGAACGCGCCGGTGACCACGACGAGGATGGCGGCGGCCGCGGTGATGATGCCGCCGGTGTGCGCGGTGCCGCTGCGGATCGCCTCGGTCGTGCTCGCACCCTTCTGTCTGGCCTCGACCATGCGGGAGAGCAGGAACACCTCGTAGTCGGTCGAGAGGCCGAACACGATCGCGATGATGAGCACCAGCACGGCCGCGAACAGCGGGCCCGGGGTGAAGTTGGCCAGCTCGGCGCCGTGGCCGTCGACGAAGATCCAGGTGAGGATGCCGAGCGTGGCACCGAGACCGAGGGCCGTCATGAGCGCGGCCTTGATGGGCAGGACGAGCGAGCCGAACTGCAGGAACATCAGCAGGCCGGTGATGAGCACGAGCATGACCGCCATCAGCGGGAGCCGCTGCATCAGCGCGTCGATCGAATCCTGCGTCAGTGCCGGGGTGCCGGCCACGTACATCGTGAGGCCCTCGGTGTCGATCGCGCGCAACTGCTCGATCGCCTGGGCGGCGGTGTTCCGGTCCTGGAGGCCCGCCGACACCTGATAGACGCCCACGTTCGGGTACCGCTCGGCGTCGAAGGAGCCGAAGTCGGACTTGTCGGGGTCGCTGAACTTGTTCGTGAAGCCGGGGACCTCGTCGGCGCGCTTGGCGATCGCGTCGAGCTTGTTCTGGTCGGTCTGACTGGACTCGTCGTAGATGATGACGAGCTTGATGGCCTCGGTCCGCTCGCTCGGGAAGTACTCGTCGAACTTCTCCTGCGCGACACGGTTGGGATTGTCCGGGGGCAGGAACTTCTCGCTGATACCGCCGAACTGGATGCTGCCGAACGGGATGATCAGCGCGAGCAGCAGGAGCACGGTCGGGACCGCGGTCCGGACCGGGTGCTTCATCACCCAGGTCGCGAGCCGGCCCCAGAAGCCGTTCTCGACCTCCTGGCTGGTCTTCATGCGACCGCTGAACCGGTTCTCGATCGCCACGGCGCGTTCCTCGCCGGAGAAGCGGCGGGCCAGCGGCACCGCGGTGTACTTCATGATCGTGCTGATCGACAGCATGTTCACGCGGGGGCCGAGGATGCCCAGGATCGCCGGCAGGACCGTGATCGACAGGATCGCGGCCAGGGACACCGATGCGATCGCGCCGTAGGCGACGGACTTGAGGAATCCCTGCGGCATGATCAGCAGACACGCCAGCGCGGCGACGATGATCGTCGCGGAGAAGACCACCGTCTGGCCGGCGGTCATCACGGTTCTTCGGACCGCGGCCTTTGTCGAATAACCCTCACCGAGTTCCTCGCGGAACCGCGACACGATGAACAGGCCGTAGTCGATCGCGATGCCGAGACCGATCAGCGTGACCACCGACTGCGCGAAGATGTTCAGCTCGGTGGTGAGCGCCAGGATCTTCATGATGCCCAGCGACCCGGCGATGGTCAGACCGCCTATCAGGACGGGCAGACAGGCGGCGACGACGCCGCCGAACACGAAGAACAGCATGATCGCCACGAGCGGCAGTGCAAGCACCTCGGCCCGGTGGATGTCCTTGTCCATGCCCTCGGCCATGGAACCGGCCACCGGCTGCAGGCCTGCCAGTTCGAAGGTCGTACCGGGTAGATCGAACCGTTCGGGGATGTCGTCGAAGAACGGTTCGATGGTCTTGTAGTTGGCGAGGACCGTCGTGTCGTCGTCTCCGGCGACACCGATGCTGATGAAGGCGTGTCTGCCGTCCTCGGTGAACAACCGGTCCTGCAGCGTGCTCTGTGCGGGCTGGACGAGGAACGGGTCGTACAGGCCGGGATCGGCGCGTCCGACGATGTCGGGATGGGTCGCGATCAGATCCTCGACGAACGTCTCCACCTTGGCCCCGAAGGCCTTGTCGTCGACGCGGGTGCCCTCGGGCGGGGTGATCATCAGGATGACGTCGGAGGTGTGGTCGCGCCCCAGCGCCTGGTCGGCGTACCGCGCACCGGTGTCGGACTCCGATGTCGGATCGAACCAGCCGCTCTGGCTGAGGTGCTTGCCGAGATCGAGACCGTACAGTCCGAGTCCGGCCATCATCGCGATCAGCACCGCGATGACGAGGAAGCGCATTCGGTAGACGAATGTGCCGATGAACCGGAACACGCTGATGTCCTTTCGTGTACGACGACGAGACGGGCACTCCGGTCGCCCGCCTTCGCGGAGCGCCGGGGGCGATTCTGTCAGTTTCCCGAAAGATCCTGACAGTGTTGCCTGAGTGATCCCTGAGGCGTCGGCCTCGGATCACCCGCGAGCACACCTGGGCCGACGCCGACGGCGGGTCGCCGACAACCGGCCGACGACCCCCGGGCGGCCACGACGCCGCAGGTCAGCGTAGCAATGCGCTGAGCGGACGGAAGGGCGTGAGCCACGCACCCTCGTCGGGCAGGGAGTCCAGCCCGATGCGCGGAAGCGGCTCGCGGAACACGCCGGCGATGTCCTCGAGATCGATGAACTCGATTTCTTCGGTGCTCAGTGCCCAGCTGGCGTGTTCCCGGAATCCGATGACGGTGACGGGCACGCCGTCCCCGACCACCTCGAGCAGCGGTTCGCGGAATGCCTGGCCGTCGGCGGATGCCACGATCACGCCCGCTAGTCCAACAGTGTGCCTGCGAAGCTCGATGTGGTCGAGCATGTCGGAGTCGACGTCGCTGTCGTCGGACAGTTTCGGCTTGGCGAACACGGCGAAACCGACGTTTCGGAGGGCGTCGACCCACGGCCGGACGACGTCGGCGCTACCAGGGGCGATGTTGGTGAAGACGGTGGCCTCCGGCTCGACCGCGCCGCCCCCGTCGGTGAGAGCGGACACATCTGCGGTCCGCTGCAGCAACCAGCGGCCGAGAGCGTCGAATCGGGGGCGGTGCGCCGCGGTCGGTCGCCCGCCGAGCAGGGCGCCGAGACCCATGTCCATGTTGGGTGCGTCCCACACCAGCAGCATGCGGCGCGTACCCGTCTGACCGGCGATGGTGTCGGCGAAGCCGGTGGGGCTGTGATCAGTCATGGCGGGCTCCCGTCGGGGTGTCGCCGGTCGCGGTGACCGGCGGGATGGGCCGCGTGTACACGAACTCGCTGACGTAGCGGCCGTCGCGCTCGGCTCGTCCCTCGAACTTCGTCGTCGGCCGCTCCAGCAGGATCGGCGACTCGCGGGTCAGCTGGACGACATGCGGGCGATCGGCGTCCTGGGTGGCGAGCGCCTCCGCGATCCATTCGGCGTACCCCGCGTGATCGGTCGCGATGTGGAGCACTCCCCCGGGGATCAGACGGTCGGCGATCAGCTCCAGTGTGCCGGTCTGCACGAAGCGCCGCTTGTGGTGCCGCGATTTGGGCCACGGATCGGGAAAGAACAGTCGGATCCCGGTGAGGCTCGACGACGGGATGAGCTCGGTGAGGACGATGGCCGCGTCGCCGCGGATCAGACGCACATTGGTGAGCCCGTTGCGGTCGATGAGACCGAGGAGCTGGGCCAGGCCCGGCTTGTAGACCTCGACGGCGACGACGTCGACGTCGGGCTCGGCCTCGGCCATCGCCGCGGTCGAGATGCCGGTTCCGCTGCCGATCTCGAGGACCTTCGGGGCGTCGCGCCCGAACAGCTCGGTGAGGTCGAGTTGCGGCTCGGGCACCCGCTCCGGGCCGATCTCGAGGTCGCGGCCGAGAACCGGCCACAGCGTCTCCCAGTTGCGCTGCTGGCCGGTCGTCAAGGTGCCGCGGCGGAAGCGGAAGCTCGTCACGCGGGGGTACAACCGGGACCTGTCGGGGCTGTTGTTCACGCGTCCATCGTTGCGCATCGAGCCGTCTCGACGAAGTCGCGGGCGAGTCGGCTGCCGCAGTCGTGGGTGGTCGCGGCGGCCCGGATGTGCGCCGAACCGGCCTCCGGGCGGCATGTGGAGGTAGCTCCGCCGTTCGCGCCGATCCCGATTAGTCTCGGCCCTGCCGCGGTTCACGTGCGCTGATGTCCGGGGGGTCGTCGGCGTGCCGGGGCCGGGTCGCGAGATGCGCGGGGGGTCGGATGACGAGGAGGCTGCGGTGGGGGCACCGGTGAACGGCGGCCGGCGCGGTGGGCCCGCCGGGAGCGAGTTGTCGGTCGCTGCCGAGCAGGGCCGTCTCGCCGATCTCGTCGACCCGGGGTCGCCGCTGGTGCCCGTCCTGACCGCCGCGGGCCGGCGGTTTCTCCGTCCGTTGCACGTCCAGGTCGTCGGCCGGCCCGGGACCGGCCGGGACACGATGGCCCGCGCTCTCCGAGAACGTCTGTCGCTCACCGTGATCGGACCCGGCGAGGGCGAGCAGGGTGCTGCCGACGCCGATCTGTGGCTCCTCGTCCTGGCCGGGTTGCCCCGCCGCGCGGACCGCGAACTCCTCGCGTCCCTGCCGTCCGATCGTGTCCTCGTGGTGCTCGGCAAGGCCGACACCCACGGCGACTGGGACTCCGCGGTCGCGGTCGCGTCGACGTGTGCCACCCGTCTGGGCACACCGGTGTATCCGGTGTCGCAGTTGCTGGCGTGCGCCGACCTCGACGCCGCCGAGTTCGCGGCACTGACGACGATGGCGGCCGCGGGTGTCGGGATGCCGTCCATGGCGGGCCGGTTCCTCGTCGGACGCCCGGGTTCCGACGAACGTCTCCTGCGCCAGGGGCTGCTGCGCCGGATCGACGCCTATGGCATCGACACCGCGCTCGCCCTCATCGAGTCCCGGTCACCCGTCGCCGCCACCGCACGGGAGCTGAGCAGGGCACTCCGGGACGCGTCCGGGGTGCCCGATCTCGCGGGACCCCTCGGGGCTCGCGTCGGCCACATCCGGTACTGGCGGGAGGTCGAGCTCCGCAGCCGGCTGGAGGAGGCGGCCGCGGCCGGCCTCGACCGTCCCGGGGCCGAACGACTGCTGGCCGGGGCGGGGGTTGCCGGATGACCGACACGGCACTCGACGACGCACGGGAGCTGACCGGGTTCGACGCCGATCGCGTCGGCACCGGCAGCGGCGTGCTGGTCGTCGGCACCGACGGGGTGGGCGTACGCACCCTGGTCGAGGCCTGCCGTGCGCTCGCCCCGGATCTCGACATCGCCGCCCGCACCCGGGGAGGCGGAGCACCGGCTGCTGCGGCGCTCGTGGTCGTGGATCCGTCGTCGTCGGTCGGGGACGAGGAACGACTCCTCGTCGAGCAGATGCGCGCGCAGGTCGGGACCGTGGCGATCGTGTGCACCAAGATCGATGCGTTCTGGGAGTGGCCGCGGACCGTGCGTGCGCACCGATCCGGCCTCGACCCGTTCGGGTCGCTGCCCCTGTTCGGGGTGTCCGCGGTCGCGGCCCTGGGGGGTGCCGTGGACGAGTCGGGGGTCGAGGCCCTCGCGGAATGGCTTCGCGAGGCGACCGGCGCGCCGGCTGCACTCCGCGACGAGCGCGCCCGCCTGGGGGCGGGCATCGGCGCGGTCGAGCATCTACTCGCCTCCGCGGGGACCGGCGCCGACGACGAGGTGTCCGCGCGTGCCGACGCCGACGAGCTCCTGACCGTTCGCCGCCGTCTGCTCGCCACCCGCGAACGTGGGCGCTCGGACCGTCTGGCGGCCGTCCGCGCCGGGCTGTCCCGTGTCCGGTCCCAGTCGTCGGCGGAAGTGCATGCCGGGGTGCGCGATCTGGCGGCGGCCGCCGCCGACCGTGCCCCGGTCGCCGACAAGGAGTACGGCGCCTGGGTCCGGACCGGGTGGTCCGAACTCGCCGACCGCATTCGTCACCGTGTCGACGAGCGCGTCGACGCCGTGCGGGCGACCGCCCTGGTCGGCCTGGACGCCGAGCCGACGACGGACGAGCCCTGGCCCGCGGTGGATCTCCACACCGAACGACCGAGCAGCCGGGCGCGGCGCGCGGGCGCCGAAGACGCGCTGCTCGTGGTCATCGGCGCCTCGACCGGTCTGGGTGTCGGACGGCTGGTCGTCGCGCCGATGGCCTCGGTCCAGACGCTCCAGTGGATCAGCATGCCGCTCGCCCTGCTCCTGGGCGTGGCGGTCGCGGCGTGGGTGATCCGCGTCCGGCGGAGTGCGGTGGATCGTTCCGAGCGGGCGGCGCGTACGGCCGAGCTGCTCGCCGAGGCGCGGACCACACTCGATCATCAGCTCGCGCTGCGCGTCTCGGCTGCCGAGACCCGGATCGCCGGGCAGATCGCCCGCGCTCACGAACGCCGCAACCGGGAGGTGTCGACGGAGATCGCGCGGCTCGACGAGGAGATCCGACGCGTGCGCAGCGGGATCGATGTCCGTGACGCCCGGGTCCGGCGCGAGCGGGCCGAGGCCGTCCGCCGCGATCTCACCGCGCGGTCGGAACGGCTGTGGGCGCATCCCGCCCGAGGCGACGATCCGGGACGAGAATCCGACGACCCCGCCGGGCGTCGAGACGATCGACGGCATGACGAACCGGCCGCGGGCACCCGCGCCGGCCACGACGACGGGAAGCAGTGATTCCGATGGACCCGATGTTCTCCGACGACACCCCGGACCCGGACCGCGCGGACGAGTCCTCGCTGTTCGGTGAGGTGGGGGGCTCCGACGACCCGCGGTCGTTCGAGTCGGTGGCCGCGCTGCACGAGACGCCGGCGTCCGACGAGCTCGACGATCACCTGTGGATGCACGAGGACGGCCGGATCTGGGATCTGGGACCCGCCGAGGTCGACACCGACAACGACGGGATCAACGACTCCCTCACCCGGAACGGCCCCGACGGGTTTACCGTGTACACGGACAGCGATCGGGACGGACAGGTCGACAAGATCACCGAGATCGGCGCGGACGGCGAGTTCCGTTCGGCGGTGCTCGACCCGGACACCGGCGAGTGGATCTCCGGCGGTTCGGGACGCATCGGCTGACATGTGACCGGACGTCCGAACCGGTACGCTTCGCGCGGAGACCAGGCCGCGCGCGACTACCAGGGACTTTGGTCATCTGTCCGCTGGGTGTGGGATAGACCGCACCTGGTGAACCCCGTGACCTAGCGCCCGTTCGGTGTACGTATCCTGGACGACGAGACGACCTGACAGGTGGCCATTCCAAGCGGCCACCACCTCGGAGGAGGCCCCAACGATGACCGCAGCCACCATTCCCGGACTGGACCCGAGCAGCGCTCCGACAAAGCACGCGGGACTGCTGGCCTGGGTGGCCGAGGTCGCCGAGCTGACCCAACCCGACCGGGTGGTGTGGTCGGACGGCAGCGACGAGGAGTGGGAGCGCCTCACCGCCGACCTCGTGAAGGCCGGCACCTTGGTCAAGCTGAACGAGGAGAAGAAGCCGAACTCCTTCCTGGCGAACTCCGATCCGGCCGACGTCGCACGCGTGGAGTCGCGGACCTACATCTGCTCGGAGTCCGAGGACGACGCCGGCCCGACCAACAACTGGGTCGACCCCGCCGAGATGCGTTCGACGATGACCGAGCTCTACCGCGGCAGCATGCGCGGTCGCACCATGTTCGTCATCCCGTTCTGCATGGGCCCCCTGGACTCCGACGATCCCAAGCTCGGTGTCGAGCTGACCGACTCCGAGTACGTCGTGCTGTCCATGAAGATCATGACCCGCGTCGGTCCCCGCGTTCTGGAGATCCTGGGCGAGGACGGCTTCTTCGTGAAGGCGCTGCACTCCGTCGGCGCGCCGCTCGAGCCCGGCCAGGCCGACGTGCCGTGGCCGTGCAACACCGAGAAGTACATCACCCACTTCCCGGAGACCCGCGAGATCTGGTCGTTCGGCTCGGGTTACGGCGGCAACGCCCTGCTCGGCAAGAAGTGCTACGCCCTGCGCATCGCCTCGGTCATCGCCCGTGACGAGGGCTGGATGGCCGAGCACATGCTGATCCTGAAACTGACCAGCCCGGCGAACAAGGTCTACTACATCGCCGCGGCCTTCCCGAGTGCCTGCGGCAAGACCAATCTCGCGATGCTCCAGCCGACCATCCCCGGGTGGAAGGCCGAGACCGTGGGCGACGACATCGCCTGGATGCGTTTCGGCGCGGACGGTCGTCTCTACGCGATCAACCCGGAGTTCGGCTTCTTCGGTGTCGCCCCCGGCACCAGCTACGACTCGAATCCGAACGCGATGAAGACCATCGAGGCCGGAAACACCCTCTACACCAACGTCGCTCGCACCGATGACGGCGACATCTGGTGGGAGGACATCGACGGCCCGGCGCCCGCGCACCTCACCGACTGGCTCGGCAACGACTGGACTCCGGAGTCCGATCACAAGGCCGCACATCCGAATTCGCGCTACTGCACCCCCATCTCGCAGTGCCCGTCGCTGGCCGACGAGTGGGATGACCCGCAGGGCGTGCCGATCTCGGCGATCCTCTTCGGCGGCCGTCGCAAGACCACGGTTCCGCTGGTGACCGAGGCCCGCGACTGGCAGACCGGTGTCTTCATGGGCGCCACCGTCGGCTCCGAGCAGACGGCCGCCGCCGAGGGCAAGGTCGGCACCGTGCGTCGCGACCCGATGGCGATGCTGCCGTTCATGGGCTACCACGTCGGTGACTACCTGCAGCACTGGGTGAACATCGGCAAGAACGCCGACGAGTCGAAGCTGCCGAAGGTCTTCTACGTCAACTGGTTCCGTCGTGGCGACGACAAGCGCTTCCTGTGGCCCGGATTCGGCGAGAACAGCCGCGTGCTGAAGTGGATCATCGAGCGCATCGAGGGTGAGGCCGAGGGCATCGAGACGCCCATCGGCATCGTCGCCAAGCCGGAGTCGATCGATGTCAGCGGCCTCGACGTGCCCGCCGAGGACGTCGCGGAGGCGCTTGCCTTCAAGCCCGAGGAATGGCGCGAGGAGATCCCGTCGATCGAGGAGCTCTTCGACTTCGTGGGCGAGAAGCTGCCGAGTTCGCTGCGTGACGAGCTGGACGGCCTGAAGCAGCGCCTGGCCTGACGCGGGGTGCTGCGGGGCGTCGGGGCTGAATGTACGGATGGGTCAGAAGTGACGGTTGAGGTATCGTGCCCCTCATGAAACTACGTGTGTGGGGCGCCTCGATCGTCGGTGCCTGCGTACTCGGTCTGGCCTCTCCGATCGCGGGTCAACCGGCCTCCGCGACACCGCCTTCCGGGGCGGGCGTGTCGGCGTTCTTCACCGATTCGACGACGATCGGGGACGGACTCCCGACGGTCAACCGGATCTCCGGAATCGACCGGACCGGCAACGGCAGCTACGTGCTGATCGCCGAAGACGTGCTGCCGGCACGCTTCTTCACCGCCTCGATCGGATACACCTCGGTGACCGCGGCATTCGCCGGGCAGCCGCGGATCAACGGGGGCGGCACGGTCCTCGGTCCGTGGTTCCTCCCGTTGCTGCCCGGCCAGGCGCAGTTCGAGGGCATCCGCCGGTCCGCGGGCGGCTACACCGTCGTCAGCGGTGGCAACAACCAGTTCGTCCGTCAGATCGGGCCCATCGGACAGGTCATCCGCGACCTGCCGATCCCCTCGGCGTGGCGGCCGTCGCCGAAGTCGGGTCTGGCGGGTCAGCGCGGACTCACGGGTGCGGCGGTCGGACCGCAGGGTCAGGTCAGCGTTTTGACGGCCGGTGGACTCCGGCAGGACGCCGCGCGTTCGGCCCGCCTGCTGACCTTCGGCAAGAGCAATCGCGAGTTCGTCTACCGCACCGACGCGAACAAGGTGGCCGCCGACGTTCTCGCCGTCAACTCGACCGACTTCCTGGTCCTCGAGCGTGGGCCGGGCCGGCTCGCGAACATCTTCTGGACGACCACCCGCGGTGCCACGTCGGTGACGAACAAGAAGAAGCTGAGCGGACGCGAGAAGGCGATGGCCAAGCGGCGGATCTTCTCCACCACCGCGACGCCGCATCTGCTCACCGGCAACATGTCGGGTCTCGCCTGGGGTAACTGGCACCCGGACAACCCGTTCGCCAAGACCCGCACCCGCACCCTCCTCGTGGTCTCGGACAACGTCGGATCGCCCAACCGGTTGCACTCGTTCGAGGTCCAGATCCCGAAGTAGAGTGCCGAACGTCACCCCTGTCAGGGTGGGGTCAGGGTGATACCTGATGGCCAACCGGCGCAGGATTTGGCACGGTTGAGGGCATGACGACGACTGATGTGGCCGCTCGAGACGACGGTGGCGATGATTTCGGGGCGCCCAAGCATGCGGTGGCTGCCGGAGCCGACAACCTTTCCAAGCGGTACGGCGTCGGCGACACCGCCGTCGAAGCCCTGAAGAGCGTCTCGATCTCGTTCCGGGAGGGCGAGTTCACCGCCATCATGGGTCCGTCGGGGTCGGGCAAATCGACCCTGATGCACTGTCTGGCCGGTCTCGACGTCGCGAGCGACGGCAAGGTCTTCATCGGCGACACCGATCTGACGGCGTTGTCGGACAAGGCGATGACGATGCTGCGCCGCGACCGTATCGGCTTCGTCTTCCAGGCGTTCAACCTCGTGCCGACGCTGACGGCCAAGGAGAACATCACCTTGCCGGTCGACATCGCCGGCCGCACCGTGGACACCGAATGGTTCGACGCCGTGGTGGCCCGGCTGGGTATCACCGACCGGCTCGGACATCTCCCGAGTGAGTTGTCGGGTGGTCAGCAGCAGCGCGTCGCGTGTGCCCGCGCGCTGATCGGGAAGCCGTCGATCATCTTCGGCGACGAGCCGACGGGCAACCTGGATTCCCGTTCCTCCGGCGAGGTGCTGTCGATCCTGCGGGCCGCGACCGACGAGTTCAAACAGACCGTCGTCATCGTGACGCACGATCCGAGGGCCGCGTCGTATGCCGATCGCGTGGTGTTCCTCGCCGACGGCCAGATCGTGCAGGAGCTCTCCCGGCCCTCCGCCGACGATGTCTTCGAGGTCATGAAGAACCTGGACAACGTCCCTGCGCCCGACGCCGCCAAAGCGCACTGAGTCGTGGCCTCCTCCTCGGTGATGCGCAGGGTTTCGCTGCGAAACCTCCGCGCGCACAAGCTCCGTCTCTTCCTGACCCTCTTCTCGATCATCCTGGGCACCTCGTTCGTGGCCGGTTCGATGGTGTTCACCGGATCCATCTCGAAGGCGTTCAACGACATCTTCGACAGCGCCGCGCCGGGCGTCGCGGTCGAGGTGACCCCGGCCGACCGGCAGTCGCCGGGGGTGCCGAACTCGATCGTCGACCAGCTCCGGGATCAGCGCGCGCAGTTCGGCATCGACAAGCTCGTCGTCAACAACAACGGACTGGTCACGGTCGCCGACTCCGACGGCAAGGCCATCCAGACCGGTGGTGCCCCGAGCGTGGGCAGCACCTACATCCCGCCCGACGAGGCGCTCTCGCCGGAGGAGTCGACGATCCTGCCGGGCGGCCGCGGGCCCGAGAACGCCGGTGAGATCGCGCTGAACACCTCGGCCGCCGAGGCCGCCGGCCTGAAGGTGGGGTCGAAGACCAAGGTCGTCGTGGGCCAGGGCAATGCCACGCCGCTCGATGTGACCGTCGTGGGTCTCGTCGACGCGCCGAGCTCGACGGGTGGGTATGTGAACGTCCAGTTCGACGCCGCGACGTCGTCCCGGTTGTTCACCGACGGCGAGCATGTCGGTGTCGTCGACATGTCGGCCGCCGCCGGGGTCACCCCCGAGGAGCTGCAGGACCGGATCGTCGCCGGGCTCGGCGCCGACGCCGACCTCTACGACGTCCGCACCGGCGATCAGGTCCGCGAGGACCAGAAGGCCCAGGTCAACGAGTTCCTGCAGATCTTCCAGTACATCCTGCTGGCGTTCGCCGCGATCGGTCTCGTCGTCGGCACGTTCATCATCTACAACACGTTCTCGATGATCGTCGCGCAACGGAACCGCGAATTCGCGCTCCTCCGGGCGGTCGGCGCGAGCCAACGCCAGGTGTCGAGGTCGGTGCTGTTCGAGGCCTTCGTGGTCGGCGTCCTCGGCGGCGCCCTCGGTCTGGCCATCGGCATCGCACTGGCCGCCGGCCTGAAGGCGATCACCAGCGCGACGTCGGGCCTACCGGACGGTGAGTTGGCCGTCGGCCCGGATGCGATCCTGGCCGGCGTCCTGGTCGGCGTCGTGGTGACGATGATCAGTGCGTGGGTACCCGCGGCGAGAGCAGCACGTGTGCCGCCGGTCGAGGCGATGCGCGCATCGGCCGCCGAGGGGTCGGCCTCGTTGCGCAACCGCACCATCCTCGGCGCGATCATCGGCGTCGCCTCGATCGCGGCGATCGTCATCGGTGCGATGGGTGAAGGGACCGGCCCCGCGGTCACGGTGGGTGCCGGCGCCGCGGGTGCGGTCCTGTCGGCCGTCCTCGTCGGCCCGGCGCTCGCCCGCCCGTTCGTCAGCGTGCTCGGTCGGGTCATCGGGGCACCGTTCGGCATGATCGGACGCCTCGCCCGGACCAACGCGGTCCGCAACCCGCGGCGTTCTGCCGCGACGGCGTTCGCGCTCACCCTCGGACTGATGCTGGTCGCGATCATCGGCACCCTCGGACAGTCGTTCAAGGGCACGGTCGACGACGCGGTCGACGCGGGTATCACCGCCGACTACATCGTGGCGGGCACCAATCAGTCGCCGCTGCCTCCGGCGGTGACCGACGCGATCGACGGTGTGCCCGGCGTCGGCGAGGTGGTGTCGTTCGGCATCGTCCAGGCCAAGGTCGACGACAAGTCGGAGACCGGGTTCTCCGCGCTCGGCGGACCGCTCAACAGCGTGACCGTGATGGACATGCAGGACGGCGCGTCGTCGGATCTGCCCGCCGACGGGATGCTGATCAGCGAGCGCACCGGCAAGTCCAACGGCTGGAAGCGCGGCGACGTGGTCACGTTCACCTCCGCGACGGGCGCGCAGGTCCAGGTCCCGATCGCCGGCGTGTATGCCGACAACGAGGCGCTGCAACCGTGGGTGGTCGGTCCGGACGTCTACGAGAAACTCGTCCCGCCTTTCGCACGGGTCAACGTCACGCTCTTCGTGAACGCTGCCCCGGGTACCGACCTCGAGACCCTGCGCACCGATCTCGAGGACGCGACGGCCGCGTATCTCACGGTCCAGATCCAGGATCGGGATCAGTTCAAGGGGCAGATCTCGTCGCAGATCGACCAGATGCTCGGCACGCTGTACGCGATGCTCGGGCTGGCGCTGCTGATCGCGGTACTCGGCATCATCAACACGCTCGCGCTGTCGGTGGTCGAACGTAAACGTGAGATCGGGATGCTGCGCGCGATCGGCATGGTCCGGGCCCAGGTCCGGCGTTCGATCTACCTCGAGTCGGTGCTGATCTCGATCTTCGGTGCCGTGCTGGGTGTGCTCCTCGGGACCGTCATCGGCGTCGCGCTGGTACGGACGCTCGCCGAATGGGGCCTGGGCGCCCCGGTGGTCCCGTGGTCGCTGATCGTGATCACTCTCGTCGCGTCGGCGGTTGTCGGAGTGCTGGCCGCGTTGTGGCCCGCGGTCCGCGCGGCGCGAACCGGGCCGCTGGAAGCGATCGCCGACATCTGACGCAGTTCACGGTGGTCGGGTCGAGCCCGATCCTCAGATGACAGAATCGAGCGCATGACCCGACCACCAGAGGGCGATCCCAACGATCCGCGGAACGATCCGCCGGAGACCCGGCAGTTCGATCCCGACTTCGACCCGTCGGCGCCGTCGTCGCAGGCCTACACCGAACAGCAGCCCGGACAGCCGTACCCGGGTCCGTACACCGAGCCGCACCAGGGCGGGCAGCCGTATCCGGGTCCGTACACCGAGCCCCAGTACGCCGATCCCCACTACACAGGCGGCTCGCCGTACGCGTCCTCGCCCTACGACGCACCGGCCGGTGGTGAACCGCCTCGCGGCTCCGGATCGAAGGGGCGGACGATCGGGCTGGCGCTGGCTGCGCTGATCGCGCTCGTGGTGCTCGGCCTGGTCGTCGTCCTGGTCACCCGGTCGGGCGACGGCGATTCCACCAGTGCGGCCTCCTCGTCGACCACCGAGTCGACCGGCCCGGCGACGACCAGCGAGACGACATCGTCGAGCACCACGACCACCGAGGAGACGACGTCGACCACCACGACGACGCAGCGCTCCGGAACCGTCACCTACCAGCTGACGGGCAACGGCGACGTCGTCGCGCTCACGTTCCGTCGTGGCCCGGGGTCGCCGACCGTGATCCCGGCGACGGGGTCGCCGTGGTCCCAGCGGGTGCAGCTCGAGGGGACCCGGGCGAGCCTGTCGGCCATCGTGGTCCGCGGCCCGGTGTCGTGCGCGATCCTCGCCGACGGCGAGCAACTGGCTGCCGCGACCAGCCAGGGCGGCACGCTCAACTGCACCGCGGACCTCGCCGCGGAGTAGTCCGGGCAAACCCCGGCCTTCCCGTTGCGTTTTGTCCCGGGAACCGGGACAAAACGCAACGGGATCCGGCGAGCGAACGGCTCAGAGCGTTGTGCACCGCAGTGACCACGTGATAGCCACGTTCGACGACATCGGCCCAGGTGAAGTTGAGGACGGTCCAGCCGGCGGCGGTCAGGGCGTTGCGTTTGGTCCGGTCCCTCTGAAACGTCGGGACATCGCGGTGATGCGCGAAGCCGTCGATTTGGACGGCCAGCTTCCCGTGGGTGAAGGCCACGTCGATGAAATACCCTTCGGCGGGCAGGTTCGGTGTCCAGCCCTTCTGGCCCGAGCGGTGGAACAGGGTGGCGACGATTCGCTCGGCCTCCGATCGGGCGCCGTCGTCGAGGAGTCGCAGGTACTGGGCAATGGCCGGGGAGCCGTGCCGTCTGGGGTACCGCGAGTGTGCGGCCTGTAGGTCGGTGAGTTTCACCGTGCCGGCCAGGAGAGTCGAATCGAGGACGGCGATCCCGAGCTCGGTGGCTGCGTCGAGGACGGTGAGTGCCGTTGCGGTGACCCGGAGGTCTGCGTGCGTGGTGACGTCGACGTCCGCGAGGCGTCGGTGCCGGACCACGGCAGTCGCCGACGACCGCGCATGCGCTCCGCGAGCGCCGGTGAGCACGAGATGTTTTCGAGGTTCTGCGGGATGCAGACCCAGCCACCACGCGGCGGCGACTCCGCCGAGTGCAGCGTCGGAGGCGACGGAGAGCACCGCGATGCGGGCTTGTGCGCGCGCCGACCGATGGTGGCCGGCCACGAGCTAAACCGCTCGGGCGACTGCCACCCATTCACCGGAGGCACGTCGCCGAAGGAGAAAGCAAGACGCCCCGAAGTTCCGGTTGCGGTTTGTCCCGGGAACCGGGACAAACCGCAACCGGATACTCACAGTCGACGCAGGACGAGCACGAGGTTGGTGCCGAGAACGTCGCGGAGCACCGGTAGGCGCATCACCCACCACATCCAGCGCGGGATGTAGCGGGGAAACGCCGCGACGAGTTCGGCATGCCCGCTGCCGGTCGCCGACCGGGCCCAGCGCAGCCCGTCGGCGGCGGAGACCGCGAACAGCGACGTCCCGTAGAGGTTCTTGGGTGGGTGACCGTTGCGTCTGGTGTACATCCGGGCCGCGCGGTGGCCGCCGAGGTAATGGGTCAGGCCCATCTCGTGGCCGCCGAACGGTCCCCACCAGAGTGTGTAGCTGATGATGACGATGCCGCCGGGACGCGTCACCCGCAGCATCTCGTCGGCCATCTGCCACGGCGTCGGGGTGTGCTCGACGACGTTCGACGACAGACAGACGTCGACGCAGCCGTCGGCGAAGGGGAGGGCCTGGCCGGAGCCGCGGACCGAGCCACGATGCTCGAGCCCGCCGGCGTGCATCTCCTCGGGATCGGGTTCGACGGACACGTAGTGGGCGCCCCGGGCACGGAAGGCGTCGGCGAAGTACCCGGGGCCGCCGCCCACGTCGAGGATCACCGCCCCGTCGGGACCGGTCCCGGCGAGGTCCGGTACGAACGCCTCGACCATGTTCGCGGTGTCGGCGGCGAGCGCGCCGTAGAAGCGTGCGGGGTCGGACTGCTCGTAGCGGAAGTCGTTCAGCAGTCCGGCGGCACGGCGCAGGGTGGCGAGCCGGGCCATCCGCGCACCGCCGGGGAGTGGAGTCGTCATCGTCGGGTCACTCTAGTGGCGCGCCCGTGCGGTGGGTACCGGCGCTCCGGCCGCGGTGGGTAGGCTGACGGACGATGCGCGCACCGTCTGACGTCCTGCTCCTGTGCTGGCGGGACACCCGCCACCCCCAGGGCGGCGGCAGTGAGACCTACCTGGAACGCGTGGGGGCCGAACTGGCCCGCCGCGGCGCGCGGGTCACCTTCCTCACCTCCGCCTACCCCGGGTCCGTCCGCGAGGAGACGCGGGACGGCATGCGGTTCATCCGCGCCGGCGGACGCATCAGTGTGTATCCGCGCATGCTCGCGACGATCCTCGGCGGCCGGCTCGGTCTCGGGCCGCTGGCCGGGTGCCGGCCCGATGTCGTCGTCGACACCCAGAACGGTGTCCCGTTCTTCTCGGCGCTGGTCTCGCCGGCCCCGACGGTGGTCCTCGTCCACCACTGTCACCGCGAACAGTGGCCGGTCGCCGGTCGTCTCCTCGGTCACGTGGGATGGTTTCTCGAGTCGCGGGTCTCGCCTCGGGTCCATCGTCGCAACCGATACGTGACGGTCTCGGCGCCGTCGAAATCCGAACTCGTCGCACTCGGGGTGGACGCCGAGCGGATCGCGGTCGTGCGCAACGGGATCGATCCGCTGCCCGAGGGCATCGGGGCGACCGGTCCCGATCGGGACGCGGTTCCCGGTGGGCCGGACGGCCCGGTGCGGCTCTGCGTGTTGTCGCGGCTGGTGCCGCACAAGCAGGTCGAGGATGCGCTGACGGTGCTCGCGCGGCTGCGCCACGACGGCGTCGACGCCCACCTCGACGTCATCGGCGGCGGCTGGTGGGCGGACGAACTGCACCGCGCCGCAAACGATCTCGCGGTGACCGACGCGGTCACCTTCCACGGCCACGTCGACGAACACCGCAAACACGAACTCCTCGCCCGGGCCCGGGTCCACCTCATGCCGTCGCGGAAGGAAGGGTGGGGACTCGCCGTCGTCGAAGCCGCCCAGCACGGTGTCCCGACGATCGGCTACCGCGGTGCCGCCGGACTCGCCGACACCATCGACGACGGGAACACCGGATTGCTCGTCGACGGGGTGGACGAACTGGCCAGCGCGACAGGAAAACTCATCGACAATCCGGATGAGGCACGCCGTCTCGGACGGAACGCGCGGGTCAAGGCGAGCCGCTACTCGTGGTCGGCGACCTGCGACGGATTCATGGCGACGTTCGACGCCGTGCTGTCCGCGCCCGGCCGCTGACCACACCGATGCCGACGCCGATCAGCCCGGCGACCAGGAGCGCGGCCCAGACCAGGTGTGCGGCGGTGGCGATCACCCGGTCGGTGGCGCCCGCGGAGCGATCCGCCGGATCGCCCACCTGATAGAGCTGCAGCGACGGACCGTCGAAGGCGAGGTGCCCGGAATCGGCGAGTTGTGCTGGCGGGGAACCGTTCTCGACCAGTACCCACCCGACGCCGAGTTCAGCGAGAGCAGTCGGTGACCCACCGGACTCCAGTACCCGCATCACCGCTGCGGCGTGCGCGCCGGGCGGGTCGATCACCTCTCCGTCGACGCGGAGCTCGCCGGACTCGACGACCGGCGCCCGCATCATCCGTGCTGCGGGGTCGAGCGAAGGGTCATGGGCGAAGGGGTACTCGCGGACCGTGCCGGGAGGCCACAGGGCGACCGAACCCCGATCCGGCGGCACGATCTCCGCGACCTGTCGCCACTCGTCCGGATAGTCGATCGCGCGTACCGCGCCACCGACGCCCCACGCGAGGTCGGGGAGCGGCGCCACCACCAGCAGTACGACCGCGGTGAGCGCGAAACCCGCCGGTACACGACGCCGCGCCGCCGCCACGGCCGCCGCCACGCAGACCGCGACCGCCGGGAGGAGGAGCGCCGAGAACTTCTGGGTGTCGCGCAGGAGTCCGCCGCCGCCGAGGTGCTCGACGACGAAGCCCAGGACGGTACGGGCCGGTCCGAACGTGCTCAGCAGCAACACGATCGCGGTGACCGACGCCAGGACCGCGATGGCGGGGACCGACGGATCCAGCTCCCCGCGACGACGCCACAGATACCGCGCGCCGACGGCGACGACGAGGAGCAGACAGAGGGTGGCCACCGCGGCCCACCCGATGGTCCGGCTGGCGGGCACCGCGTCGGCGTTCCAGATCCCGCCCAGGGAACCGACCGTGCCCACGGGCCCGAGCCAGGGCTCGGAGCGCAGACCGAACGCCTCCACCCCGGCCGCCGCGGAGGTGGTCGGGGCGTCGGTGATCAGTGACGTCAGCAACCACGGCAGCGTGCTGAGAACCCAGAGGGCGAGGGCGGCCACCGTGGGTCGCGACCCGATCGGGCGCGCCAGAAGCGCCACCACCAGCACGATTCCGGCGAGGACGGACCCGGTGGGCGTCAGTCCGGCGACGGCGAACAGCCCACCCAGTTGCAGCAGCCGGACGGCGTCCGCTTGTACTCGCAGATCCATGACCGCGACGAGAATCCACCCCAGTGCCGCATACCCGGCCAGCAGGCTCCAGTGGCCCTGCAGGAGCCGTTCGGCGACATAGGGATTCCACACCGCGACGAGCGCGGCCGCCGAGGCACCGGCCCGCCCGGCGCCCGGGACCAGTCGGGCCGCCAGGCGTCCGTAGCCGACTCCGGCGCACACCAGCGCCGCGGCGAGGACCGCCAGCACGACGATCCCGCCGTCGAGGACGGTGCTCACCATCGCGAGGAACCAGTCCTGCGGCACGGCGCGCGGCGGCAGGTCGCCGATCCCGATCGTGGTGTCCGTGACGTGGGTACGCGGTGTGGAGACCGCATCTCGGTACAGCAGGTACCGGTCGCCGACCCCGATCAGGCCCGGCAGCAGCGGCGCCAGGATCACCGCGGTCGCGCCGATACCGGTGCCGTACAGGGCCGGCAGCAGTCGTCGGGGGGTCACCGCGGTGATGCCGATCAGAAGTGGTGGGTGTCCGAGGGCGCGGGAGCGTGCACCGGATCGTCGTCGTAGTCCGATTCGGTGATGCCGTATGACCGGGCCAGGTCGAGGATCTTGGTCGCCCGCGCGATCCGTGGCAGGTCGGAGCCGTTGCGGATCTCACCGCCGTCGCGCTCGAATTCGGCGAAGAACTCACGCGCCCAGGTGATCTCGTCCTGGGAGGGGGAGAGGCCCTCGTTGACCTGCGCGCACTGGCCGGGGGTGAGGCAGATCTTGCCGGTCATGCCGAACTCGGCGCTGACCGCGGTCGCCTCACTGAGTTTGAGTGCGCTCGAACCGACTGTCGGGCCGTCGATGGCGCTGGGCAGGTGGGCGGCCTTGGCGGCGATGGTGAAACGCGAACGGGCGTAGGCGAGGGTCTGCGGGTTGTCGCCGAAACCGGTGTCGCGGCGGAAGTCCCCGATGCCGAACGCGAGCCGGAAGGTGCCCTTGGCGGCCGCGATCTCACTGATGCGCTCGAGCCCCCGCGCGGTCTCGACGAGCGCCACGATGGGCAGACCGGGCAGGCGCTTGGCGGTCTCGGTGACGTGGTCGACCGACTCGACCATCGCCAGCATCACCCCGCCGACCGCGGTCTGCGAGAGGGCCTCGAGGTCGTCGGCCCACCACGGGGTGCCGAATCCGTTGACGCGGAACCAGTCTCCGGCGCCGGGGCCGGCGGTCCCGTCCTTCGGCCCGAGCCAGCGGACGACGTTGTCGCGCGCTTCGACCTTGTCCTTGGGAGCCACGGCGTCCTCGATGTCCAACACGACGATGTCGGCGCGCGAACGGGACGCCGGCTCGAACTTCGCGTAGTGGGAACCGTTGACCAGCAGCCAGCTCCGGGCCAGCACCGGGTCGATGCGCGAACCGATGTCTGTCGACTCGGCGTCGTAGGTGGGGTTGTCGTCGTACATCAGGGTCTCTCGGTCTGTGGAGCTCGGGCTGGGTGGACAGCAGCCTTCCCATCGTTGCCTACGGACGACAGCCGGTGCAAAGCGCCTCGCGGCCGATCGGCACACTTGGTCCATGCAGCAGACGCGCCGGACGACGGGCACCGTCGGCGCCGTCGGGTCGGTGGCGGTCGGTTCGATGGTGGCCAACGTCTGCATGTACGTGGTTCACCTCGCCGCGAGTGCCCGCTTCCTCGATGTCAGCGAATACGGCGAGTTCGCGGTGCTGCTGTCGGCCATGCTCGTGCTCGGCGTGCCGGCCATGGCCCTGCAGAACGTCATCGCCCGGGAGGTCGTGCTCGGCGGCGACGAGGGACGCCTCCGCGCGCTCGGGGTGGTGACGACGTCCTGGGTTGTCGTGCTCACCGTGGTCGCCACCCCGCTCGTCGCGCTGCTGTTGCGCACCGATGTCGCGACGACCGCGGCAGCACTCGCCTCCGCGCCGCTACTCGCCCTCATCGCCGCAGGTCAGGGGATTCTGCAGGGGCGCGGCGAGTTCCGGGTGCTGTCCTGGGTGCTGGCCGTGGTCGGTGTCGCCCGGTCGATGCCGATCATCGGGGCGTTCGCCGCCGGCGCCGGGCCGGCGGGTGGTCTCCTGGCCGGGACGCTGGGGGCCGCGGCCTCGGCGGTCGTCGTATGGCTCGTGGTGTGGTCGGTGGCGCGGGCCGACCGGCCTCGAGGTGGGGCGTCGGGTTCCGCGGGAGTGCTCAGCGTGGTGCGCGCGTCCCAGGTCCAGCTGGTGCTGATCGTCGCCTCGTCAATCGACCTGTTGCTCTCACCCCGGGTCCTCGACGCGGAGGAGGTCGGGGTGTACGCACTCGGCGCGATCGCGACCAAGGTGGCCTTCTGGCTCCCGCAGGCGATCGGCGTGGTCTTCTATCCCCGCCTGGCCGATCCCGCGCGGTCGCGGGCCTCGCTGCGTCAGGCGGTGACGGTTGTCGCCGGGATCGGGGTCGTACTCACCGTGCTGGCCGGTGCGGCCGGGCCGGTCGTCCCGCTCGTCTTCGGGGACGGCTACGACACGCTCGTGCCGATCCTGTGGTTGTTCGCCTACATCGGCGCCGCGCTCGCCGTCCTGCAGGTCGTCCTGCTGTCGGCGATCGCCCGCGACCGGACGCGCGTCGCGCTCGGTACCTGGCTGGTGGTGGCCGCCGAGGTGCTGATCATCCTCACGGTCGCCGGGTCGGTGATCGGAGTCGCCGGAACCGCCGCGGTGGCCGCCACGATCGCCGCGCTGGGGACGTGGGCGGTCGCGCGCTGATTCGCCCCGCCATCATGGTCAACGAATCCGCTCCCTGAGGAGCGCGCTCGCGCCCTCCACGCCCGCTCCCTGAGGAGCGAGCTTGCGCCCTCCACGCCCGCTCCCTGAGGAGCGAGCTTGCGAGCGTCACGAAGGGTCTCGCAACCTCGGTCACCGGACCCTTCGTGACGCGCCCTCCGCAGGCTCCGGGCGCTCCTCAGGGAGCACAGGGTGGTGACCGGACGTTGCCGAGTACCCGAACTTTCGGCAGTGTTGTGTCATGAGCGACAACGAGAGCACACAGGTCACTGTCCAACGCACGATCGAGGCGCCCGTCGACGCGGTGTTCGACGTTCTCTCCAATCCCGAACGGCATCAGGCGCTCGACGGTTCGGGGTTCATCCGCGGTGTGGACCACGCCGACCGCATCCAGCAGGTGGGTGACGTGTTCACCATGAACATGGCGGGCGACCACATGGGCGGCGAGTACAAGACGGACAACCATGTCACGGGCTACGCCAAGGACAAGCTCCTGGCATGGCAGACCGCGCCCGCCGGCACCCAGCCGCCCGGATGGGAGTGGCTGTGGGAGCTGGAATCCCAGGGTCCCAACGAGACGCTGGTTCGCCACACCTACGACTGGTCGAAGGTCACCGACAAGAAGCTGCTCGAGAAGGTCAAATTCCCGCTCGTGACCGAGGATCAGCTCAACGACACCCTCGGCCGGCTCGCCGCCGAGTCGGCATCCTGACGCCGATCCCGATCACTCCGGCTGCCCGCCAACGGTTTTCGCGTCACGCCGACGCCGAAGCCGGGCGGGCAGCCAGGCGGGATTGATCAGTATCAGCCCAGCCAGCAGGGCCGCGACGCCGAGGATTCCGGTGCCGATCGGCACCAGACGGCCCCAGATCAGGATCGGGGACGCGAGGTCGGCGGCCAGGTCGGTCATCCGCGCCTGGGTGTTGTCGTCGTAGGTGAATGTCGCTCGTAGGTGCGGCAATTCGAAGTCGGCCGGGACGCCGGGGGTGCCGTCGGGGAAGCGGTACACCTCGTCGACGGTGATCGTGGCGTCGACGATCGTGCCGGTCCGCGGGTCGACGGCGAGATCCCATGAACTCCGGTGGTGCAGGTCCGCGGTCAACGGTCGGCTCGTGTCGCCGACGCCGAACCACGACGCCGGCCGCGTGATCGAGACGTTGGTGCCCACGGGCCGGCCCAGCGCCTCGCGAGCGAGGTCGGTGTCGGGGACCTCGGCGCGGAACCGGGCGACGTCGCGGCCGCGGACCTCGGTGTCGCCGTCGTACACCAGCGGGACGGCGGTACGGGTGACGGCGTCGAAGAACTCCCGGTCGGCCGTTTCGGTGTCGAAGGGCAACAGATAGGTGACGCCGCGGCGGTCCGGGACGAGGACGGCCGCATGTCCGCTGTCGTATTGGATCTCCGACGCCCCGCGCGCGGCGAGTCGTGGTAGCGCGTTCTTCCGGTCGAGTGTCACCCGATCCTTGACGGCGTTGACGGTCGCGTCGTTGCACGGTTGCGACGCGTCGCCGGGGTCGGCGCCGGGGCGCGGATCGCCGGGGTCGACCTCGCGGTCGTCGATGCGCAGCGTCTCGGCCTGGATGGACGTGCCGGCCTGTAGGGTCACCCGGTGTTCGTCGGACGGTTGCACCGCCACGACGCGTTGCTGGCGGACGAGGTCGGCGCCGACGGTGCGTGCCGAACGGGTTTCGAGCGAGCACCGGTCGAAGATCGTCGCGTCGTCGGCGGTGGCGACGGTGGTGAAGTCGGTGCTGAGCGGGATCGTCCGGAAACCTCCGACGAGCAACGTCGGGAGGGCGATGGTCACCGCGAGCAGGAAGCCGCCGACGAAGATCAGGGTCGGGCCGGCGAGGTCTGCCGTCGACCAGCGATGAGGCTGCGGATGGGTCTCGGAGTCCGGCGACGACGTCTCGGGGTCTGGGGACGACTGGGACGGCGAGGACATGGAGGCGAGGGTACGCAACGCCTCCCGGTTACCCTGTCAGCAGCATGACCAGCACCGACCCCGATTCCGTCGCCCCCGCCGCCGTCGAGACCGTCGCAGGCTCCGCCAGACGGTTCTATCCGCAGCTCGAGGGCATGCGGGCGATCGCCGCGATCGGGGTCCTGGTCACCCACGTGGCGTTCCAGACGCGGGCGGTCGAGATCCCCGTGCTCGGACCGGTACTCGGACGCCTCGACCTCGCGGTCGCCCTGTTCTTCGCGCTCTCCGGTTTCCTGCTGTGGCGACCGTGGGTCGACGCCGCGCATCGCGGAACCCGTCATCCGTCGGTGCCGAGGTATTTCCGCCACCGGATCGTGCGGATCTGGCCCGCCTACCTGGTCGTGGTCACCCTGGTCATCCTGCTGCTTCCCGAGGCGCAGGGCGCCGACGCCCAGGTCTGGCTGGCGAATCTGACGCTCACCCAGGTGTTCGTGCCGCTCACACTCACCGCGGGTCTGACCCAGATGTGGAGCCTGTCGGTCGAGATCGCCTTCTACGCCCTGCTCCCGCTCATC
The DNA here is from genome assembly GCF_057770005.1 of Gordonia sp. G4. Taxonomy (NCBI): domain Bacteria; kingdom Bacillati; phylum Actinomycetota; class Actinomycetes; order Mycobacteriales; family Gordoniaceae; genus Gordonia; species Gordonia sp. G4. The sequence goes on along the minus strand of NZ_CM173442.1, from coordinate 1,153,894 downwards.
GGCTTCGCGCTCCTGCGGCTGCGCGGGAGTCGCCTGCGTGCGCGCATCCCGGTGTTGTTGCTCCTGGCCGCGGTGAGCCTGGGCTGGGCCTGGGTCGGCACCTCCCTGCCCGTGGCCGCCGGAGTGGAGACCAAGAACTGGGTGTTCGGTCACCTGGCGTGGTTCGTCGCGGGTCTGGTCCTGGCCGAGGTCGCCGGGGTCCTCGACTCCGGTTCGGGTGCCGGGGCGTCGGCGTCCGGGCAGACCCGTCCGGGACGCTGGCTGGGTGGTGCGATCCGCCTCAGCGCGAACCGTCCGCTGATGCTGGGCGTGCTCGTCGTCGCCTATGCGCTGGCGTGCACCCGGCTCGCCGGTCCGACGGGTCTCGGCGCTGTCACCGAGATCGAGTTCGCCACCAAGATGGTTCTCGGCGGCCTCTGCGGTTACGCACTGCTCGCACCGCTCGTCTGCAACGACGGACCGTTCCGCATCCTCACCTCGCGGGTGATGCTGGCGCTCGGGAGGTGGTCGTACGGGATCTTCATCTGGCACGTCGCGATCCTGGCGGTGGTCTTCCCGCTGTTCGGCATCGTGCCGTTCAGCGGCGACACCCTCCTGGTGCTGGTGATCACCCTCGGTCTGTCGATCGGTGTCGCCGCGGCCAGTTACGCCTTCATCGAGGAGCCGACGCGGAACTGGTTGCGCAACCGCGAAAATCGTCGTCGCAACCGCGCGCGCCACGTCTCGTCCGACGCCTCGACTGTCCCGGCCTCGTCTGCGCCGGCCTCGATCGGCACCGCACCCGACGACCGGCCGTCGACGGCCGACCAGAACACCAGCCACGCGGTCATCGACACCGCCACCAGCGCCGGCAGCTGAACCCACCACTGCGACCCGTGGTAGCCCCCGGAGGCGTGCCACGGCCCGGCCGCCAGCCCGATCGTCGCGGTCATCATCGCGACGAATGCCGTGGTGACGCCGGCCTTCGGCGGTACCGCAGCGGCGACGGCGCCGACCACGACCGCGGCCGCGAGTCCCCACCAGCCCGACACCAGCCACGCCGCGGCGAGCACTGCGCCCCCGGCGACGAGCACCGTCCCCCGCCCGGCCGGGGCCACGATCGGCACTCCGGCCGGTGGGCGACGCGTCGACGGCCACCACGCGGCGACGAGGAGCAGCACCATGAGCGCGAGGCCGATCACCAGGGCCCAGCGGTACAGCGAGTCGAATCGGTAGGTGAGTTCGATGGTGCCGGCCGTCCCGGCCGGCACCACCCAGCCCTGTTGCCAGCCGTCGACGACGACTGGCCGCAGTGGCGTCCCGCCGAGCCGCGCCTGCCACCCGGGGTTGGTGCTCTCGGGCACGACCAGCAGTCGCTCCGGGCCGCTCTCGACGGTCACCGCACGCCGTACCGCCGACCATTCGGTGACCACGGGGGCAACCGACGCCGGTGCCGACACCGCGTCTCCGTTCACCAGAGAGAGGGCGTCGACGGTGAAGGCGTCGCCGGGATTGACCGACACCTCCTGCTGACCGGCGGGCAGGGCGAGCCGGCCGTCGCCGCACGGCCGCCCGATCACCGGTTGCCCGTTGCGGAGGTCGGCCGCGGTGGCGCGCACGGACATTCGGACGACCTGACCCGCGGCGGTGAGGCCGATCCCGGCGTCGCAACCGATTTCGACGACCCGCCCTTCGTCCGCGCCGGCCGGTGGCGACGGTGACACCCGGACCTCGGCGATCCCCGGTGGTGCGGGACTGGCGAATCCGAGGCTGTTGAAGTCGATGAGGTCGGATTGGGCGCGGATGGTGATCTCCACGCGGTCGGTCACCGCGGGGTCGAGCCGCACGATGCCGCTCTCGTCGACCTCGCGGATCTGCTCCCCGGTACCGAGGTCGACGGCGACCTCGGTGGGCGCGGCGGGATAGCCCCGCGGGGCGTCGATGGTCAGCGAATCCACCCGCTGCGCGCGCGGGAGATCCAGCACCAGGGTGGGACTGTTCTCGTCCGCTGCCGGGTCGGTCTCCGCGCCATCCGCTGCTGCCCCGCGTTCCTGGGACGCCCGCTCGTCGGGGATCTCCGGTGCGGTCCACGACGTTCCCGGATCGCCGTCGACGGCGGCCGCGGGCCCGCCGCGCGGATCGGTCACCGGACGGGCCCCGCGCGCCGTGACCCGATCATCCTCGGCGAGCCGATCGAGAGCATCGCCGGGCCGGGGCCGCAGGATCGCGGTGGGGGATACGGTGACATCCGACGGGACCGAGAGTGCGCGTCCGAACACCGCGGACGTCTCCGGGGAGAGGCCGAGTCCCGGTGCACATCTGGTCATCTGCCGCTCCGGGTCGGCGACGCAGGACGCCCGGCCGGACAACTCCTGGTACAGCAGCCACTGGGCCACCTCGGTGCCGGCCTCGAGTTCGGGCAGGACCACGCGATGGCGGATTCGCAACGGCGTCGCGGTCCGCAGATCGGACACCGTCACCTCGCCGAGCGCGAATTGGTTGCCGGTCGTGCCGTCGTCGGTGCGCAGTGCACGGATCTGCACCCAGCGGGTGGCCCCGCTGGGCGCGGTCACCGTCATCGGTTCGCCCGGTTCGAGCCCCGAGACCACCGTGCTACCCGCCTCGGTGGTGACCAACGCACTGGTGACATCGGGTCCGAGTGCCTTCGCGGTCGTCAGGGTGAGTGCGAGGTCGGTCCGCGGGGTTGTGAAACCGATGCGCATCCATCGTCCGACCGCACTCTCCAGACCGCCACTGACCCAGGCGCTCTGCGGATTGCCGTCGAAGGCCGCGGCCGCCGAGTTGGCCGGTGAGGTCTGCCCGGGCTGAACCGCGTCCGCCGCCGATCCCGACGTGGACACGTCGACCTCGCCGCTGTCGTTGTCCAGCAACCACTCTCCGTGCACCAGTGGCTGGCCGTCGACGGGGTAATCGGCGACGGCGTTCTGCGTTCGACGCGGATCCGAGGGGGATCTGATCGCCGAGCTGTGGTCGTCGACGCGGCCGAAGTCGGTCTCCCGGTCGCTGGGTGTGTCGGTCACGATCAACGGACCGTCGACGACGCCGGCGCGGCGTGCATCGGCATCGAGCACGACCGGTCCGAGCGGCGGAAGCCCCTGGCGTGCACGAACTTCCGTCAGTTCGGCGACGGCTTCGGGACCACCGGCCACCCGCGGCAGTCCCGCGGTGTCGACGAGGCGGGGTCCGGTGCCGGCGTCCGGCACGCCGGCAGCACCGACGGCGAAGATCTGCACCGCGGGCATCGTGGGCCGCAAGCCGTTGTCGCGCACCACCCCTCGAACGCTCGGCGGGCCGATCTGCGGACCGAACGTCGCGACGCGGCGTAGTCCGGGCGAGTCGTCGAGTGCCTGTTGCACGAGCAGCGGACGGGCCGACCGTGAGGTCTCGGGGTCGAGATCGGCTCGCAGGACGACGAATCCGATACCCTGCCCGGCGAGGGTGGCGGCCAGGCCCGGTGATCCGCGGCCGGCGGCGATCTCGCGTTGCACGGAGTCGAGCGCTCGGATCGCGCCCGGCGGCGTGAGGGGTATCGCGTCGCGGACCGCCCACGGGGTGTCGGACAGCGGCTGCAGCGGTTCGTCGCGGGTGAGTCCCCACAGCTGATCGGCGAACGGGGCGCCGGGGACGACCAGTGCACGGGCGGGTGGGGCGCCGTCGCTGCGTTCGCCGTGCTCGGCCAGCCAGTTCGCGGTGTCCTGCCAGTGGCGCGGGATCGCCTGGTAGGTCCCGTTCGGTGCGAGCTGGCCCGTCCACATCAGCGATCCGGCGCCGATCACGGCGACGAGCAGGACGATCGCTGCGGCGACCGGACGCGACCGCTGGGGCTGGGCGAAGGCGGAGAGCGTCTCGCGGCGACTCGCGCTCCCTGGCAGCGGGACCCGCGCGAGCAGGTGGGCGACACCGAGGGCCAGCGGGATACGGAGAAGCGGCTCGAACTTGTGGATGTTGCGCAGGGGCGCGCCGGAACCGTCGAGGAAGACGCGTACCTGCTCGGCGATCGGCGACCCCAGCCCGCCCGCGTAGCCGATGCACATCACGACGAGACCGACGCCCAGGATCGCGACGAGCCGGCCGCGGAACGGCATGTGCCGCATGCACAATCCGGCGAGCCCCGCGGCTGCGATGGTCCCGGTCGCCAGGACCGCGGCGGGTTGGGTCACGAGCACCGCCCCGGCGACGCGCTCCGGGGACACGAAGGGCGTCCACGAACCGGCCCCGCGCAACACCTCGGTCAGCGAGGTCCACTGCGTGGTGACCCGGGACGACTCGATGTAGTCCAGGAAGGGCGGACTCACGCGCGAGAGGATCAGCAACGGGACGACCCACCACGCGCAGGCCAGGGTCAGGCCGGCCGCGGTCCAGGCGCCGAATCGCCACCAGCGGCGGTCGCGCGGGCTGTGCAGCAGCCACCACAGGGCGGCGACGCCGAGAGCCGCCAGCGTGGCGACGGCGTTGACCGCACCCATCAGTGCGACCGCGGCCGCCGCACGTGCGGCCTCACGCCAGAGCGGCGGACCGTCGTCGGCACCGCGCGTGTCCAGCGCCCGCACCACCGGGACGAGCACCCACGGCGCGAGCATCATCGGCAGGGTCTCCGACGAGATCGAGCCGAGCGTGGTGAGGACCCGAGGGCTCAGCACGAAGACGGTGGCGGCGATGACCCGCGAGGCCGGCGACCCCAGTCGTAGGACCTCGGCGAGGCGGACGATGCCCACGAAGCCGACGGTGAGCAGCACGGCCCACCACAGGCGCTGCACGATCCACGGCGGGACGGCGAGGAGGTCGCCCACCGCGAAGAACGCGCCGTGCGGGAAGAAGTACCCGTAGGCCTGGTTCTGTACCTGCCCCATCGGGGCGTTCGGCGTCCACAGATGCGCGGCGCGCGCCAGGAAACCCAGCGGATTCGCGGTGAGGTCGAGTTTGGTGTCCGCGGCGATGCGACCCGGTGACTGCAGCAGGCAGATCAGCAGCGAGATGGCGGCGACGACGGCGACGCCGCGCCGACTCAGCCGAGACCGATCGAGGCCGGACCGATCGATGCCGGACCGATCGAGCCCAGACCGAGTCAGAACGGACCGATCCGGTGGTGGAGGCGGAGTACTCAGTTGCTGCTGCCGTCGATCAGGAGACGCCGGGACCGGCGGCGTCGTGGATGTGTCAGTTGGTGTCGCCGGCTCCGCCGCGCGAACCGTAGTCCACCGAGCCCTGGATGAATCCGTTGTTCGGGCTGATGTTGTTCAGGTCGGTGGACGGGCTGTTCTCGGAGGCCAGGAAACCGCCGAGGAACACCGCGCCGAGTCCCACCAGGATGCCGGCGACTCCGGCGACGGCTCCGGCGACAAGGCGGTTGTTGGTCATGGCGATGAAACTACCATCGCCGAAGTCCGATTCCGGGTGACACCCGCGGAGACCTGCGTATCCACTCCGCCGCGGTCAGCGCCGGGAGCGCACTGTGGTGAGGGCGCGATCCCACAGCAGACGCGCGCTCGCCTTGAGCAGCTCGGGTTTGTCGACATCGCGGGTGAGCAGCATCGTCGATGTGGCGATCGTGCCGGCCGACGCCTTGGAACGATGTCCGGAGTCCAGATGCGGTTGAGGGTCGTATTCGATGATCAGCTGGATCGCCTCGGCTCGTGCGCGCCCGGCGATCTGCTCGGCCAGCCACAGCGCGAGGTCGATCCCGGCGGACACGCCGGCGGCGGTGACGAGGTCGTCGTCGGGCAGCGCGCGGACGACGCGCTCGTCGGACACGGCCTTCGCCCCGTGCAGGGTCAGTCCCGCCATCGAGGACCAGTGCGTGGTGGCCGGCTTGCCGTCGAGCAGACCCGCGGCGGCCAGCACAATCGAGCCGGTGCACACCGACGTCGTCCACTGGGCGCCGGGTCGCACGGCCCGCAGCCAGTCGAGGACCTTCTCGTCCTGCGACGCCGACAGGAATCCCGGCCCGCCCGGCACGAGGACGACGTCCGGCGCCGGCGTCTCGTCGAACGAATGCGTGGCGCCGACGACGAGCACGCCCGAATCGGCGACGACCGGCCCCGGCTCGTGCCAGACGAACCTCACCTCGGCGTCGGGCAGGGTGCGCAGCACCTCGTAGGGGCCGATGAAGTCCAGCGCGGTGAACTGCGGGTAGAGGACGATCGCGATCTGGGTCATGGGGGGCCTTTCGGTAGGTGGGATGGGCGGAGAAGTGGCGAGGGGGAGCGGGATCAGCGGAAGGTGCGGCGGTAGGTCTCCGGCGGTACGCCGAGTCGCCGGACGAAAGTTCGGCGCATCGTCTCGGCGGACCCGAATCCGCACCGGGTGGCGATCACCGGCATCGTGTCGTCGCTCTCGGTGAGTGCGCGTCGGGCGGCGTCGGTCCGAATTCGTTCGACGTAGGCGCCGGGCGCTTCGCCGGTCTCGTCGGTGAAGATGCGGGAGAAATGACGAGGACTCATCGACGCGTCGCGGGCGAGGTCGTCGACGCGGTGTGGCCGGCTCGGTTCGCCCTCGATGCGCTCCTGGATCTCGCGGATCACCGTGCGCCGGGCCCGCGGCATCCACACCGGTGGCGCGAACTGGCTCTGACCGCCGGGTCGCCGCATGTAGAGGACGAGCCACCGTGCGACGAGCTGCGCGAGGTCGGTGCCGTGGTCCTCTTCGACGAGGGCGAGCGAGAGGTCGATGCCGGCGGTGACTCCCGCGGAACTCCACACCCGTTCGCAGCCGCGGACGAACAGGGCTTCGGCGTCGACCTCGATCGAGGGGTACCGCTCGGCGAGCAGCCCGGTCACCGCCCAGTGGGTCGCCGCGCGTTTGCCGTCGAGCAGGCCCGCCTCGGCTGCGAGGAACGCACCGTTGCACACGCTGACGACCCGTCTCGCCCGTCCGGCCGCCTGCCGGATCCAGTCGACGAGATCGGGATCCCGAGAAGCGTCGTGGACGCCGGTGCCACCGGGAAGGATCAGGATGTCGATCGGATCGGCCGGATCGGGCAGCGGGTGCGCGACGAACTCCAGGCCGACGCCGGTGCCGACGGGTTGTCCCGAGTGCGAGACCAGACGCAGGTCATAGGAGATGGGTGAGCCCCGGTCGGCGAGCGCGAGGGATGCGGTGGTGAACACATCGGCCGGACCGGTCACGTCCAGGGCCTGCACCCCGGGATAGCCGAGAATCAGCACCGATCGAGTCATGAGGACATCGTTTCCGACCCACACCGTGGCGTCCAGGCCACGCATCCCACAGATCAGGACATCTACGGCGTGACCTGTGGCTCCTTCTCGCACTTGGCGGGAACGATGAACACCGGCCGATGGCAATGTTTGAGAACCCGCTCGGCGACGCTGGAGCGCAACAATGCTTTGAGTCCCGACGCCCCGCGGGTGCCGGTGACCAGGAGGTCCACGTCGAGCGCCTCGGCCGCGGCGACGAGCGCGCCCCACACCGTCGACTCCACTTCGACGAGCGTTCCACGCGCGGACAGCCCGCACTCGGCGGCGAGAGTCACGCCACGCTCATTGATTGCGGCGGCCTCGTCTTCGAGGGCTTGGTCGACGCCGGCGTCGAGCTGGGTGTCGATGAACGGTTGCATCCCGCCCGCGAGGGTGGACATCCGCGCCGGGGTCATGCCGCCGGGCTGCCAGGCGGTGACGACCACCGCGGATTGCGCGCGTAGGAATTGTCCGGCGTAGCGAATGGCGCGATCGGCGTTCGGTGATCCGTCGTAGGCGATCATCAGTGTCTGCGCGCCGTTGTCACCGCCGCTGCCGCTTCCGGCGGCGGCGGACCCGGACGAAACGGACCCCGCGTCCATTGGCTCAGACTACATGCCAGACTCGAGCCATGGGCCCAACTCGCAGACCCCGGCGGATTCGTCCTGAGGGGGTTCGTCACGCGTGGATTCGCAATGCGGTGACGACGGGAACGGTCGCCGTGGTGTGTGCGGCGCTCGCGGCGTGCACGTCGTCGACGCCGGACTCGCCACCGCCGACGCCCTCGTACTCGGCGTCGGCCGATGCAGGGGCGACGTCTTCATCGGCGTCGACATCCGCCACCCCGGTCGTGAATGCTTGCGGTGCAACCGAACTCGCGAGGTTGTCGGTCCGCCAGAAGCTTGCGCAGCTGATCGTCGTCGGTGTGACCGGGGCGGCCGATGCGCAACAAATCGTCGAGAACGAGGAGATCGGCGGGATCTTCGTCGGGAGCTGGACCGACAAGGCGATCCTGACGAGCGGTGCGGCAGCACGGATCTCGCAGAATTCCTCGATTCCGTTGATGGTCACGGTCGATCAGGAAGGCGGCCGGGTGTCGCGGCTGTCGGCCCTCGGTATCGACCACGCCTCGCCGCGCGAGCTGGCGCAGACCAAGACGCCCGCGCAGGTGCGGGCGATCGCGGCCGGCGTGGGACGCGAGCTGAAGAGCCTCGGGGTCACCGTCGACTTCGCTCCCGTCGCCGACGTCAGCGACGAATCGGACGACGAGGTGATCGGCGACCGCTCCTTCAGCAACGACCCCGCGGTCGTCACCCGATATGCGGGGGCCTACGCCGCCGGGCTGGCCGATGCGGGAATCACGCCGGTGTACAAGCACTTTCCGGGGCACGGACACGGCTCGGGCGACTCGCACCTGGGTGTCGTGACCGTGCCGTCGCTCGCCGAATTGCAGGACAGCGACCTCGTGCCGTTCCGGACGCTGTTGCGTGACCCCGGGACCGCGGGAGCGATGGTCGGACACCTGATCGTCCCGGGCCTGACGAAGGGATTGCCCGCGAGCATCAGCCGGCCCGCGATCCAGATGCTGCGCACCGGTGTCGGCTACGACGGTCCGCGCTTCGACGGCGTGATCTACTCCGACGACCTGTCGGGCATGGCGGCGATCAGCGCGCAGTACCCCATCGAGCAGGCGGTGGAGAAGTTCATCCTCGCGGGCGGCGACGTCGCGCTGTGGCTGTCCACCGACCGCGTCGACTCGGTGCTCGACAATCTCGAGCGCGCGGTGTCGACCGGTCGTCTCGCACCCGCCCGCCTCGACGACAAGGTGGTGCGCATCCTGCGGTCCAAGGGTGTGGTGAAATGTTGAACTGCGCAGGCCCGGCCCATGCGAATGGGGTTTCACCTTACCGATTGGTAAGTTGTTGATATCGTCGGTCGAACGGATGTGGTGAACGGAGGTGGCGGTCATGTCGGGCGGAACCAAGCGACTGCCGCGCGCGGTGCGCGAGCAGCAGATGCTCGATGCGGCCGTCAAGGTGTTCGCGCAGAACGGCTTCCGTGAGACGTCGATGGATGCGATAGCCGCCGAGGCGCAGATCTCCAAGCCGATGCTGTATCTGTACTACGGCTCCAAGGACGAGCTCTTCAGTGCCTGCATCGCCCGCGAGTCGGGCCTGTTCATCGACGCGATGAGCGTCGGCTTCGATCCCTCGCTCTCGCAGCGCGAGCAGGCGGTCACGGTGATCCGCGAGTTTCTCCGCTTCGTGCACGAGCACCGTCAGTCCTGGCGAGTTCTGTACCGCGTGGCCATCGGCACGGCCGGTTTCGCCGGCATCGTCTCCGAGAGCCGCCAGCGCGTCACCGAGATGGTCACCGAGCTGATCAAGGCCGGCACCACGGTCGAGGGCGCCAGCGATCTCGACTTCGAACTCACCGCCGTCTCGATCGTCGGTGCCGCCGAGGCGGTCGCCGACCGCATCACCGAGGGCGACGTCGACCTCGAGAAGGCCACCAACCTCCTCGTCGGCATCACCTGGCGCGGCCTGAAGGGTGTCGGTACCGACTCCTGAGCGACTTGGCCCCGGACGAGCGCGGGAGCGCAGCCTCTGGGCCTTTTGAGAGCTGACAACCTCTGTGCCGCAGAAACTCCCGCGGCCCCGCCTCCCAGCCGCTGATCAGATCCGATCAGCGGGACGGAAACGGGACCGCGGGAGGAAAACGCGAAAGTCGCTCAGCTCTCCCGCGTCGTCGCGGTGAGGTGCGGGAATCCCTTGCGACGGTCGCGGATCGCGATGTCGAAGCTGCCCTTGCCGTCGATGCGGCGGGTGTACAGGTTCACCTTGGCCGGCAGCAGGATCGGCTTGCCGAACTTGACGTCGTAGGTCACCGCGTCGGGAAGCTGCGCCTCCACGTTCGCGATGGCCGCTGCCGCACTCCACATCCCGTGGGCGATCGCCTTGGGGAAGCCGAATGCCTTGGCCGGCAGGTTGCCCATGTGGATCGGGTTGCGGTCGCCCGAGGCGGCCGCGTACTCGCGGATCCGCTTGAGGTCGACGGCGAGGATCGCGTCCGGCGGCGGCGGGGTCTTCGACTTCGGTTCGGGACCACGCGGTTCGTCGGAAAGGCTGGTGCGCTGCTGCTTCAGGAAGGTCGCCGTCTGCGTGGTGACCAGTTCGGACCCGACGCTGATCTCGCTCACGACATCAATCAGAATGCCCTTGCGGTGCTCCCGGAGGTTCTGGGCGTGCGTGACGATGTCGAGCGGTTCGCCGGCCTCGATGGGTCGCTTGCGTTCGATCGTGTTCGTCATGTGCACCGAACCGACGGCGCCGAACGGGAACTCGTCAGATGTCATGAGCTTCATGACGACCGGGAACTGCAACACGAACGGGTACGTCAGCGGCAGGGTGTCGCCGAAACGTTGCCCCGTCGCGTGGCAATACGCCTGCAGCGCAGCCGAGTCCACCCGTATGCCCTCGAGCCGGTAGCGCGTCTCGGGTGCGGTCGCGTCGGCGGGGACACGCGGCGGCTTGCCGATGCCGGGCAGCAGCGCGGTGACCGCCTTGCCGTACAGCTCACCGGTGCCGGGTGCCGCCGGGAGTGTGATCGTCTTCGGCATCAGGCCCCCAGGAATCCCTGGCCGCAGACGCGGACCACGTTGCCGGTGATGGCATTGCTCGCCGGGTTGGCGAAGTAGGCCACGGTCTCGGCGACGTCGACGGTCTGGCCGCCCTGCTGCAGCGAGCTCATCAGGCGTCCGGCCTCGCGGGTCGCGAGCGGGATGGCCGCGGTCATCTTGGTCTCGATGAAGCCGGGGGCCACCGCGTTGATGGTGATGCCCTTCTCGGCCAGGATCGGCGCGTAGGCGTCGACGAGTCCGATGACACCCGCCTTGGAGGCGCCGTAGTTGGTCTGGCCGCGGTTGCCCGCGATGCCGGCGATCGACGACACGTCGACGACGGCGCCGCCCTCGCGGAGCGCACCCTTCTCGAGCAGCGTCTCCACCAGGGTCTGCGGTGCGATGAGGTTGACCGCGATGACCGCGTCCCAGCGGGCGTCGTCCATGTTGGCGAGCAGCTTGTCGCGGGTGATGCCGGCGTTGTTGACGATGATGTCGATGCCGCCGTGCCGCTCGAGGGCGTGCTCGGCGAGCTTGGCGCCGGCGTCGGCGGCGGTGACGTCGAGCGGGAAGGCCGTGCCGCCGACCTTGTTCGCGGTCTCCGACAGTGCGTCACCCGCCTGCGGGACGTCGGCGGCGATCACGTGCGCGCCGTCGCGCGAGAGCACCTCGGCGATCGTCGCGCCGATGCCGCGCGCGGCACCGGTCACGACGGCGACCTTGCCCTCGAGCGGCTTGTCCCAGTTCTTCGGGGCTGTCGCATCGGCGCCGCCGACCCGGATGACCTGGGCGTCGACGAAAGCCGACTTCGCCGACAGGACGAAGCGTACGGTCGACTCGAGGCCGGTCAGACCGGTCTTGGCGTCGGGGGAGACGTAGACGAGCTGGACGGTGGAGCCCTTCAGGAGTTCCTTGCCCAGCGAGCGCGTGAAGCCCTCGAGCGCGCGCTGTGCGACACGCTCGGACGGGTCGGTCACCAGTTCCGGGGTGGTGCCGATGACGAGGAACCGGGCGCACGGTGCGGTCGAACGCATCGCGGGCTGGAAGAACTCGAAGAGCTGACGCAGCTCGGCGGGGGAGGTGATGCCGGTCGCGTCGAAGACCAGGCCGCCGAACTTGTCGGCGCTGCGGCCGGTCGTGGCGTTCTGGATGAGGTCGTAGTCCTCGGTGGAGAGCATCTCGCGAAGTGGTTCGACGAGTCGGCCGGACCCGCCGAGCAGCACCGGACCGGGCAGCGGCGGCTCGGTGGGCTTGTAGCGCCGCAACGGCGGCGGGACGGGCAATCCGGCCTGCTTGGCGATGAATGCGCCGGGCGCGGAATGGACGAAGCTCGAGTACAGGCCAGTGTTTCCGTTGGCGGCCACGGTGATCTCCTCTGACGGTCGTTCGACAACGAACTTACTGATGAGTAAGAATACGCTATAGATACCGCACACGACCCTGGGAGATCGACGTGGCCGAACAGTCCAACCCCGCCAGCAAGCCCAAGACCCGGACCGACCGCCCGGTCGCGATCCTCGGCGGCAACCGCATCCCGTTCGCGCGCCAGGACAAGGCGTACGCGAAGGTCGGCAATCAGGAGATGTTCACCGCGGCCCTCGACGGCCTGGTGAGCCGGTTCAGCCTGCAGGGTGAGCAACTCGGCATGGTCGCCGGCGGTGCCGTGCTGAAGCACGCTCGTGACTTCAATCTCATCCGCGAGTCCGTGCTCGGTTCGGCCCTCTCGCCGTACACCCCCGCCTTCGACATCCAGCAGGCGTGCGGAACGGGTCTGCAGGCCATCACGACGGTCGCCGACGGCATCGCCCGTGGCCGTTACGACGCCGCGATCGGCGGCGGCGTCGACACCACCTCCGACGCCCCGATCGCCGTGGGTGAGGGGCTGCGTCGTCAGCTGCTCGAGGTCAACCGGGCACGCAGCACCAAGGACCAGATCCTCGGCGCCGCGAAGTTGCTGACCAAGCTCGGCATCGAGATCCCGCGCAACGGCGAGCCCCGCACCGGCATGTCGATGGGTGAGCACGCCGCCGTCACCGCCAAGGAGTTCGGCATCAAGCGCGCCGACCAGGACGAGCTCGCCGCGCGCAGCCACCAGAACATGGCAGCGGCGTACGACGCGGGCTTCTTCGACGACCTGATCACCCCGTTCCTCGGCCTGACCCGCGACCAGAACCTGCGCGGTGACTCCACCGCGGAGAAGCTCGCCAAGCTCAAGCCGGTCTTCGGTGTCTCCCTCGGCGACGCGACCATGACGGCGGGCAATTCGACCCCGCTCACCGACGGCGCGTCGACCGTGCTGCTTGCCAGCGACGAGTGGGCCGCCGACCGCGGACTGCCGGTGCTCGCCTACTTCGTCGACAGCGAGACGGCCGCAGTCGACTACGTCAACGGTCCCGACGGATTGCTGATGGCGCCGACCTATGCGGTTCCGCGACTGCTCGCCCGCAACGGACTCACCCTGCAGGACTTCGACTTCTACGAGATCCACGAGGCCTTCGCGTCGGTGGTCCTCGCCACCCTGCAGGCGTGGGAGTCCGAGGAGTACTGCAAGGAGCGTCTCGGCCTCGACTCCGCGCTGGGTTCGATCGACCGCAGCAAGCTCAACGTCCACGGTTCGTCTTTGGCCGCGGGTCACCCGTTCGCCGCCACCGGCGGCCGGATCGTCGCGCAGGCGGCCAAGCAGATCAAGGAGAACGGCGGCGGTCGCGCACTGATCTCGATCTGTGCCGCCGGCGGGCAGGGCGTCACCGCGATCATCGAGGGCTGACCCGGACGGGGTCGCATCCGACGCGGCGAGGGACCGGATCCCGACAGGTGGGACGGGTTGGCGACTGATCAACCGATCCGTCTCACCTTCGTGGGACGAAACGGGGTACTTCGTCACATATTCGGCAGAATCGTCCCTCCGGGGATGCCTCCGGCCGAAAAGTAGCGTAAATATGTCTATAGCTCCGGCTGCGCTGTCAGACCCCCGACCCGACAGCTCGGCCGGAGCGCCTACTTTCCGACCGTAGTTCTGCGGCCACCCCCTGATCTGCCCACTCGTCAGCCCCACCCGGCTGTCAGCCACGATGGATGGAGATGTGACCCCAGGCTCTCGCCGAGCACGATCCGCGCTTCGCGCCGTGCTCGCCGTCGTCGCCGTGGTCACCCTCGTCCTCGCCGCCGAATTCGTCGCCACCCGCTCCGATTCCGCGCGCAACGCCGTCGTCGGCGGAATCGACGCAGGTGGTCGGGACACCGCCGGACTCACTCCCGTCCTCGACGAGCTGGCGGCGCGCTCGACCCAGCCGGTCATCGTGCGGACGCCGGAGGGTTCGGCCGAAGTCGCGCCGGCCGATCTCGGACTCTCCTTCGACCTCGACGCGACACGCACACGTCTGCTCGAGCAACCGCGCAACCCTCTCGTGCGACTGGGCGCCCTGTTCGGCCGGGACGCCCACGTCGAACCGGTCGTCAGGCTGGATCGGACCGCGATGAACGCCGCTCTCGACGCCCAGCGCACATCACTCGAGAAGGCGGCGGTCGAAGGTGGCGTGCACTACGACGGCACCCGGCCCATCGGAGATCAACCCGCCGCGGGTGAACGCATCGCCCGGGACGCGGCGGCCGCCGCCCTCGTCGACCACTGGCTGGACGGCAGACCCGTCGACCTGCCCATGGAGCCCTTCTCGCCGACCGTCAGCGCCGAGGTCGTGGCGGCCACCGTCGCCGGACCTGCCGAACGCGTGACGTCGGCTCCCGTGCGTCTCGTCGACCGGCGGAAACGGACGGTCGAGGTACCCGCGGGAGACCTGGCGTCGATGGTGACCTTCGGTCCCGACGGGCGCGGCGGACTCACGCCCCGAGCCGATGAGAAGGTCGCCCGCCAGATCCTCGCCCCCGACCTCGACGCGTCCCAGCGTGCCCCGGTCAGTGCGAGGTTCAGCCTCGCGTCCGGCCGTCCGACGGTGGTGCCCGGGGTCGCCGGCGCATCGGTCAACTGGCCGAAGACGCTCGAGGCCGTTGCGACGAGCGCGGCCGCCGACGGTGACAACCGCACGGTCGAGGTCGTCTACGACGAGGTGGAACCGAAGCTCACGACCGATGCCGCCCGCAAGCTCGGTGTCACGGAACTGATCAGCGAGTACACGACGGGTGGCTTCTCGAGTGCCTCCGGGGAGAACATCCGGCTCGTCGCCGCCGAGGTCGACGGGGCGCTGGTCATGCCCGGAAAAGTGTTCTCGCTCAACGGACACACCGGACCGCGCGGGTCCGAGCAGGGATATGTCGAGTCGACGATCATCGACCAGGGCCGGGCGTCGACCGCCGTCGGCGGCGGCATCTCCCAGTTCGCGACGACCCTGTACAACGCGGCGTACTTCGCCGGACTCGAGGACGTCGATCACACCGAGCACGCGTACTACATCTCGCGGTACCCCGAGGCGCGGGAGGCGACGGTCTTCGAAGGGGCCATCGACCTGAAGTTCCGCAACAACACGCGGCACGGCGTCCTGATCGAGACCAGCTGGTCGTCGTCGTCGGTGACCGTGAGGTTGTGGGGCACCAAAGCGTTCGACGTGGAGTCGGTGACCGGGGAACGGTACGCGACGACCGACCCGCAGCGCGTCCGCGTTCCGCGCGGAGACGACTGCATCCCCAGCAGCGGGAGCAAGGGTTTCACCACGTCGGACACCCGCATCATCAAGGATGCGCGCACGGGACGGGAGATCGACCGGTCCACCCGTACCGTCCGTTATGCGCCCGAACCGATCGTGAAGTGCGTCTGACCCGACGGGGCGTTTCGCGGAGGGACTTTACCGAGCGATAGAACGATCGATAGGCTCCGAGTCGTGGATATCAATGGAGCTAGTGCAATCGTCACGGGTGGCGCCTCCGGCATCGGCGCAGCAGCGGCTCGCCAGCTGGCGGCCAAGGGTGCGAAGGTCGTCGTCGCCGACCTCAACGCGGACAAGGGCGAGGAACTCGCCAAGGAGATCGGCGGGCAGTTCGTCAGCGTCGACGTCACCTCGACCGAGCAGATCGAGGCCGCGGTCAATGCGGCAACCGAACTCGGCCCGCTGCGTGCGCTGGTGAACTCGGCCGGAATCGGCTGGGCGCAACGCACCATCGGCCGCGACGGCGAGTTCGGTTCGGCACACAACCTGGACGCCTACAAGAAGGTCATCGCGATCAACCTGATCGGCACCTTCGACGCCATCCGCCTCGCCGCCACCGCGATGAGCCGCAACGAGCCGCTCGACGCCCACGGTGAGCGTGGCGCGATCGTCAACATGGCCAGCGTCGCGGCATTCGACGGCCAGATCGGCCAGGCGTCGTACTCGTCGTCCAAGGGCGGCGTCGTCGGCATGACCCTCCCGGTCGCGCGCGACCTGTCGGCGGTCGGCATCCGCGTCAACACCATCGCCCCCGGACTGATCGACACCCCGATCTACGGCGAAGGCGAATCGGCCGAGGCGTTCAAGGCCAAGCTCGGTGAGTCGGTGCTGTTCCCGCACCGCCTGGGCGTGCCGGACGAGCTCGCCTCGATGGTCGTCGAGCTGGTCACCAACAGCTACATGAACGCCGAGGTCATCCGCGTCGACGGCGGCATCCGGATGCCACCGAAGTAGTCAACAGCCATGATCGACTCCCGCCGGAACGCCGGCCTGGGTCTGATCGGAGCGATGGCGGCCGTGCTGATCTCGGCCGCGTGTGCAACCGAGACCTCGGGGACCGCTGTCCCCGAGGTCTCGCCGATCGCCCTGACGACAACTGAATCCGCGGTGACCTCGACCGCGACGACCACGACGTCACCCGCCACGACCGGCCGGGCCACCCGGCCACCGGCGGCGGTCCCGCCGCAGGCGGGTGCGGCGACCGACCCGGACGAGATGACCTGCGGCACCTATCTGTCGCTCACCGATTCCGAGCAGATCGCCACGATCACCGCGTTCGCGGACCGGCACGGCAAGGAACTGGTCAAGAGCAACCCCAACAGTTACCTGTTGGTTCGCGCGTTCTGTGTGGGCGACCCCGACATGCTTCTGAAGGACAACCTTCTGCTGCAGGGCAGCTGACCGACGTCGGCGATGAGGACCGTCGACGAGTAGACGCACCGCCGATCCGGCGGTGCGTTTCTCGTTGTCCGGGACCTGGTCACGTGAAAGAACTTTCATCCGCGTCTCATTGAGGTGTCACGCCGGCGACCCATAGTTGTCGCCATGAACGTTCCGCCCGCGACCGAACGACTCCCGGACCACCCGGGGCCGGTGACGATGTACGCGACGCGCCCACCCGTCCGGCCGATGGTGCCGCCGCCGTCTCGACGCAGCTTCGCCGACATCCGCGGCGGAGCGCTGTCGCCCTGGGCGGCAGCAGGTCTCGTCGTGATCGTGCTCGCCGGCGCGTTCGTCGGACACGCCGGCTGGTCGGGTGGGTTGTCATTCGACGCCGTCGTCACGCTGCTCGTGTTCCTGGTCGCGGTGTGGGCGTGGATCTTCTCGCCACTCGATGACACCTACGTCGCCCTGGGCGGCGGCATAGCGCTGGTGATCTTCGGGATCATCGACGCCGACACCTTCGCGGGAACGCTGGGCTCGGGTGTGATCTGGCTTCTGATCGGCGCTTTCGTGATCGCGGCTGCGGTCACGGCGTCGGGATTGTCCGCTCGTGTGTCGGCGCGGGTGGTCCGCCGGGCCCGCACGCCTCGTCAGCTGGTCCATCTGATCACCGCCGCGCTGTTGCTGACCACATTCGCGATCCCGGCGACCTCCGGGCGCGCGGCACTCGCGCTCCCGATCTTCCTGGCGCTCGCCGCGGTCCTGCGCGACCGGCCGCGCCTGGTGCTGTGCCTCGCGCTGGTCTTCCCGCTGGTGATCCTCTTCTCGGCGGTCGGGTCGCTCCTGGGAGCCGGAGCTCACCTGATCACCGCCGAGATCGTCTCGGCGGCAACGGGTGAGGGTATCGGCTTCGTGCACTGGGCGGTCCTCGGTGTGCCCCTGGCCATCGTGTGGTCGCACCTGGCGGCCGAGGCGTCGCTGTGGCTGATGACCGATCACGACGAACGGGCACGTGGGCTGTGCGTGCCACCGGCCGCGTTCGAGGAGATCGGGACGGCGACCTCCGGACCGCTCACCTCCGCGCAGTGTCGTGTGTCCGTCATTCTCGGAATCGTGGTGGTGCTCTGGTGTTCCGAACCGCTGCACGCCGTCGACCCGGCGATCGTCGCGGTATTCGGCGCTCTGGCCGCGTCCGCGCCGGCGGTCGGAGCTACGACGCTGAGCGCGGCACTCAAGACCATCCCGTGGACGCTGCTGCTGTTCATGGCCGCCACCCTCGCCCTCGGCATGGCCCTCGACTCCAGCGGCGCCGCACAGTGGCTGGCGGATCGTACTCTCGGTTCCATCGCCGAGACCGGCCCGGCCGCTGCGATGGTGTTCGTCGTCGTGTCGGCGATCGTGTCGCTGCTCGCGCACCTGGTGATCCAATCCCGTTCTGCCCGATCAGCGGTGCTGGTCCCCATCATCGTGGTGACCGCCCCGGCCGTCGGGGTGGATCCGGTCGCCGCGGCCTTCTTGTCCACCGCCGCCGCCGGTTTCTGCATCACCCTCACGAGTTCGGCCAAACCGGTCGCCATGTTCGCCGCGAGCGACGACGTGCCGGGTTATCAACCGCGACATCTCCTCACGATGTCGGCGTTGCTCGCACCGGTCTCGCTGGTGTTGCTCATCGTCTTCGCCTGCTGGGTCTGGCCCCATCTCGGGCTTCCCCTTCTCCCGTCCTGACCGTCTCGTGCCGACCGACTCGTTCCTTACAGCTGTGCCGCGCAGGTCATGCCGGTCCGATTTCCATCCCGTCACCAACCCTCGTCCGATCGATCAACAGGAGTGCCGATGTCCGTCCGAGTTCCGCAACGAATCCTGGTCGCCCCGAGCGGTTTCAAGGAGAGTCTCGACGCCGTGTCGGTGGCGGCCGCCATCGCCGCGGGGGTGCGCCGCACGCTTCCCGGGGTGCGCGTCGACATCGCGCCCATCGCCGACGGAGGTGAAGGAACGGCGCGCATCCTGGCCGCCGCGGGCAACGGCCGACTCCACGAGCTGACCGTGTGCGGCCCCACCGGCGAGCCCGTGCAGTCGCACTGGGCCGAAGTGGGCGTCGGCCGCAACCGTATCGGCGTCGTCGAGATGGCCGCTGCCGCAGGGCTGGCGCTCGTTCCGGCGGGGCAGCGCGACCCCGGTGCCACCACTACTTTCGGTGTCGGACAACTGATCGCCGCGGCCCTCGATGCCGGTGTGTCGGCGATTCTCGTCGGCTGCGGCGACTCGGGCACCTGCGATGGCGGGGCCGGCGCGCTGCAAGCACTCGGCGCCCGCGTCCTGGACCGCGACGGACGCGAGATCGGGCGCGGTGGTGACGAACTGGCACGTGCCGCGTCGCTGGACCTCACCGGTCTGCATCCGCGGCTGCGTGAGACGGAGGTGGTGGTCGCTGGCAATCCGCACAACGTCCTCACCGGACCGAGCGGCGTCGCGCGCGTCTTCGGCCCCCAGAAGGGAGCGACACCCGCGCAGGTCGACTCGCTGGCTGCCGCGCTCGACATCTGGGCAGGCGTCTTGCAGCGAGATGGGCTGGCCGACATCGACTATCGCCACGGAGCGGGCTCCGGCGCGTCGGGCGGTCTGGGGGCGGGTCTCGCCGCGGTCGGCGGAATCCTGCGTTCCCGGTTCGACGCGCTGCTCGATTCCGGACTGTCGGGAATCGACCTCGACCATCGGATCGGCAAGGCGGACCTCGTGATCACGGCCGAGGGTTCCATCGACTTCCAGACCCCGCACGGGAAGGTGCCCGCCGAGGTTGCTCGCCGCGCCCAGCTGCGGGGTGTGCCCGTGGTCGCGCTCGCGGGTTCGCTCGGGCACGGTGCACCGTCGGTCCACGACGTCGGGATCGGCGCGATCGCCTCGATCATCGCGGTACCCATGCCATTGTCGGAGGCGGTCGCCAACGGCGAGCAGCTCCTCGCCGACGCCGCCGAGCGCACGATGCGGATGATCCTGCTCGGCGCAGCTGTCTCCGCCCGGGCGGGACAACGGAAGCGCAAGAAGGCCGTCTGAGTCGCGGGGTGCAGGTCCGGGCCGTGGTCGTTGTACTGGCGGCCCCCGCAGGACACAGATCCTCCAATCGGTCGAATGAGCCCCGTATCCGGCCCCACTTCTCGATTCACCACACGCCGACAGCGGTCTTGCCAATACGTTGTCGAGGTGGAGCTTCGAGAGCTGTCCAAGGGTGGGAACGTGTCCGTCGACGAGGTCGCCGGTGAAATCTCACCGCGGCTGGTGGTCGTCATCCAGACAGAGGCCGCGGCGGGCCGGGAGATCGGCCTCGATGCCGGGATACTCATCCTCGGTAACGACGGGCAGGTGCGATCGAACGATGATCTGATCTTCTACAACCAGCCCACGGGAGTGGGTGGTGCGGTGAGGCTTGTCTCGGCTGACGTCGACGCGAAGGGCGCGGATGACGAGTCCTTTCGGCAGCGGGATGCGGTGGAGGTCGATCTCGCACGCATTCCCGATTCGGTCGCGCGCATTCTTGTCACGGCCAGCACCGATCCCCGGACCGACGCGAGCTTCGGCGACGCGGCGCTTGTGAACATGTATGTCGCACACGCAGACCAGCCCGATGCTCCGTTTGTCGTTCACGCGATGGAGGGACTGTCCTCGGAACGCGCACTGATCTTCGGCGAGATCTACCGGCGGGATGACGCCTGGAAGATTCGAGCGGTCGGACAGGGGTACGCCGGAGGACTCGAGGCACTCGTGTCCGACCACGGAATCGAAGTCGACAACACGGCGTCAGTTGATGACCTCCCGGATGCGGCCGGCCAGACCGAGGAGGCAGACGCCGACCCCTCTGTCGCCGATTCACTCGCCGACGCAAGTTCGGCCGAGGCTGCTCTGGCAGCCGACACAGTGGTGGCGAGTGCCGATGACATCGAGAGAGACACCGGACCCGCGCCCAGTGAACCCGGTGCCAAGGTGACGATCGCACGCAAACGTCGGCCTGCGCCGCTACCAAAGGACTGGCAGTCGAGGAGCTTGGCATATCTGCCTCGATCCGGTGAATCGGAATGGAAGCGAGCGCGGTTGTTCCCGTCTGTGGGCATCAAGTCGACCGCCGAACAGGAGGTGCGTACGACCTCGATCTTGTTGGCGACGATGGAGACGGTCCCAGAGTTCGGACGTGCGGTTCTCAGCCAGACCGGAGCACCGCGAGGACGTATCGAAACCTTCACCGAGGTTCGGTTCACCTTGGCGGGTGAGGAAGTCCGGCCGGACGGCTTGATCAGGGTCAGCCGCGGCAGCAAGGTATGGCGGGCGTTGGTCGAAGTGAAGACCGGTCGTTCGGAGTTGACCGGTGACCAGGTCGGAACCTACGTGAAACTGGCCAAGACCAAGTCGATGGACGCGGTGATCACGATCAGCGGCGACTTGATGGCGTCTCCCGACCTACACCCCTTCGTCGTCGACGCAAGGCACTCGAAGAACATTGTCTTGAAACATCTTTCGTGGGAGGAAATCCTCGCCGAGGCGATGATCGTGCACGAGCATGTCGGCATCGACGAGAGGGTGCGAGCTCGTCTGCTCGAGGAACTCTTGTGGTACGCCGCCGACAGCCAGTCCGGCATGCGGACCTTCGACGACATGGGTAAACAGTGGGTCAAGATCCGGGAAGCAGTGAAGAACAAGACCGTCGGCGCGTCGGATGACTCGACGTCGGATGTGTGCGACCGGTTTGATCGCCTGGCTCGCCATGTTGCGCTTCGGTTGAGTGCACTCACCGGGCAGCGGGTTACTGCGCAACCACCAGCGAGTCGCGTGGACACTGTGAGTCGCGCCCGGCAACTGGCTGATTCGGGTGAGCTCTTCGCGTTGTTGCGGGTATCCGGGGCGGCCGGGCCGGTAGCGATACACGCGGATCTCGGTCGCGGACGCATTGGTTGTTCGTTGAAGACGGCAGCACCCCGTGTAGGACGAACGCAGACTGAATCGCCCCGGGTTTGCTGGGGGCTCGTTTACTTGGTTCCAGCGACTGCCGGGACCGGGTTCTCACGGTAGCTGGTGACTGTGTGGGTCGACCAGTAGGTGGTCTCGTACTCGACGGGTGGGACGTGCCCGATCTCGCCGTGCAGGCGGCGGTGGTTGAACCAGTCGATGTACTCGGCGACGGCGATCTCGACCTCGCCGACACCGCCCCAGCCACCGCGAGGGCGCATGACTGGGTTACGGATACACTCGGCCTTGAACAACGAGTTGAACGCCTCGGCCATCGCATTGTCGTACGAATCACCCTTGGAGCCAACAGAAGTCACTGCGTCTGCTTCGGCGAGACGTTCGGTGTAGCGGATGGCTCGATACTGCACTCCGCGGTCGGAGTGGTGAATCAGCCCGGCCACGCCCTGGCCGGCACGCGACCGCGCCCACAACCCCATATCCAAGGCGTCGAGCGCGAGGTCGGTGTGCATGGTGGTCGAGACCTGCCAGCCCACGACCATCCTTGAGAAGACGTCGAGGATGAACGCGGCATACACCCACCCCGAGTGTGTGCGGATGTAGGTCAGGTCCGCCACCCACAGCGCGTTGGGCGCCGCCGCGGTGAACTGCCGTTCGACACGATCGGCCGGCTGCGGAGTTTCGGCCCCCTCGCTGTGCGTGGTCTTCCGCGTCTTGGATCTCGTTATCCCCTGCAGCCCATCAGCTTTCATCAACCGCTCGACGGTGCACCGGGCCACGCCGATACCCTTTCTGCGTAGTTCGGCGTGGACTTTGCGGGCACCGTAGACGCCGAGATTGTCGGCATGCACGGTGCGGATCTCACCGAGGATCTCGCGGTCACGGACCACCCGTGGCGCCTCGACTCGTCGAGAGCTCAGATGGGCTCGGACTGTGGACGGAGCGATCTGGGCGGCCGTGTCGCGCAGGGCCGCGCAGATCGGATCGACTCCGTGTTCGTCGCGGAAAGCGGCGACGAACTCCACGATCAACGCTGTGGGCGGTCGATCTCCGCCGCAAAGAAAGCTGATGCCTGCTTCAAGATGGTGTTCGCCCGCCGCAACTCCCGGTTCTCCCGTTCCAGCTGCGCGATCCGCTCAGCCTCGCTGGTCGTGGTCCCCGGGCGGTCCCCGCCATCGATCTCGGCCTGCTTGACCCAGGTGCGAAGCGCCTCCGGGTGCACACCGAGTTGATCGGCGATCCGTTTGAGCGCCCCTGGTCGCGTGGCTGGGTCCTTGCGGGCCTCCACCGCCATCCGCGTCGCCCGCTCCTTCAGCTCAACGCTGTACTTCCGTGGTGCTGCCATGCTCTCCATCCTTCACAGATTCGAGAGCCTCCGACAAACCCGGGGCGTTTCAGACCAAGGTCAACTGGTTGATTCGGCAACTTGTCGACGCGCCGGACGATCTGCGGATAACCGCACACCATTCGGGAAGTCGGGTCGAGTCGACTGCCGCTTTGCTCAAGGACATTCGTTCCGACGCCACTACTGTCATGCCTTCCGACGGCCGCGACATACGCGAGTTCACGGTGACCATGGAGTCGTCCATGGGGTCGAAGCGGTCCGGAAGCGAAGGCGGATTCGTGACGGCTATGGTCCTTCTGACCACCACCTTCTACGCTGACGTGGTCGAGCGTGTGAGGTCAGGACGAGATACCTGAGTAGTACCGTCGATACCCCCCTGCGGCCGACTGGCGAACGTCGAGTCGAGGTTCGTCAGGGAAGTTGATTCTCCCGCGTGCTGCCGGACACAGCTCCGCAGGTGGATACGGCCGGTCGTGCTCGCGCGGTTCGGGATAGTTCTCGCGGCGTGACCAATTCGCCTTATCAGTCGGGGGACCCGCGATTTGGACCACAACCCCCACCCGGGCAGTACCCTCCGCACCAGGGCTTCGTGGCGTACTCACAGCCGTACCCGCTTCCACCTTCGTACGGCCCACCGGTGCCGGGAGGCGTACGCACCGGGACCGCCGTTCCCGCCGCCCCGGAAGAAGAAGCGCACGTGGTTGTGGGTTTCGCTGGGCGTCGCGGGTCTAGTGTTCGCAGTGGCAGGGCTTGGTGTCCATCGGCGGGGGGATTCGATCCCACCCAGCACAGTGCTGACAACCAGTAGTGACGTCTCTATCGGTGAATGCGTCCAGATGGAGATCAGGCAGGGATCGCTGATTGCAAAGCGTGCGTCGTGCTCGGGTTCTGAGTTCCGCTACGTCGTGGTCTCGATGTCCACTGGCAAAGAGAGCTGCGGTCCGGAGTATGCGAAGTTCTGGTTTTCGACCAAGTATCCGTCTGCGGCCGGCGCATTGTGTCTCGCGGAGGTTCTGAACCCTGGTAGCTGCTATTACGTTTCTGCTGCCACCGAGGGTGCGGCGATCGCCGAGACTCGGGAAATTGACTGTGCTGAACCGATTGTGATTCCCGGCGTGACCAATATTCGTGTCGACTCGAAAACGGCCGGCAAGCCGACGTGCCCCCGAAGCCCAGTCGGAGTACTTCATCCCGAAGCCCACCCCCACCGGTTACTGCCTCACTTTCTGGAGTGATCGATCCGCGGTAGAGAATTCTGCCGTGCCGGTGGGGGCCGGTAGTCTTCGCGGCGTGACCAACTCGCCATATCAGCCGGGGGACCCGCGATACGGGCCACAACAACAACCCGTCCAGTACCCACCGCACGGCGGGTTCCCGCCACCGAATCAGCCCTACGGGGCTCCGCCACCGAATCAGATGCCCTACGGCGCGCCGCAGCCGTATCCAGGCGGTCCGATGCCGGGAGGGATGTACCCACCCGGGCCGCCGTTCCCGCCGCCGAAGAAGAAGCGCACCGGCTTGTGGGTCGCACTGGGCGTCGTGGGGGTGTTGTTGCTGATCGTGATCGCCGGCGGCGTGGCGCGGGTGCTGGTGTCGTCGGCGCAGGGTGGCGGGATCTCGGACGTCAGTGACGTCGACGCCGGCGACTGCATCACCGTGACCGCGGAGCCGGACACGCTCAAGGCCACAGAAGTATCGTGTGGTGACACCGATTTCCACTTCGTCGTCGCGGAGAAGTCCATCTCGCAGGGACTCTGCGGACCTCAGTACTCGCGGTACTGGGTCGCGGGAGAGGACGGCGCGCTGTGCCTGGCGCAGGTGTACCAGGAGGGTCGTTGCTACCATCTGCCGTCTGCGACCGGTGGGACCGCGCTTGCCGACATCCGTGAGATCGATTGTGGTTCACCGGTATCGGGTGGAACCAATATTCGTGTCGACACGAAGGCAGCGGGCGAGCCCGACTGTTCCGGTTCGGACGGGACCTACTTCGCGGAGAAGCCGAAGCCGGTCGGGTACTGCTTCAGCGTCATCGAATGACGTCGCCGCCGCGACGCAAACGAGAACTCCCACCGGCGATTGCACCGGTGGGAGTTCTTGTTGAGCGGAGAGTGTCTCAGAAGGCCGCTTCGTCGAGTTCCATGATGTCGTTGTCGATGTTCTCGACGGTGACGCGGACGGAGGTGAGCAGCGGCAGCATGTTCTTGGCGAAGAAGCTGGCCACGGCGACCTTGCCTTCGTAGAAGGACTTGTCGGCGTCGGAGGCCCCGTTGTCGAGGGCGGCGAGGGCGACCTCGGACTGGCGGAGGAGCAGCCAGCCGATGAGCAGGTCGCCGACGGCCATCAGGAAGCGAACCGAACCGAGTCCGACCTTGTAGAGCTCGGCCGAGTTCTCCTGTGCCGCCATCAGATCGTTGGTCAGCGACGCGGCCATCGCCTGCACGTCGTCGAGCGCGGTCTTCAGCAGTGTCCGCTCGGTCTTGAGCCGGCCGTTGCCCGCCTCGGAGTCGATGAAGGTCTGGATCTGCCCGGCGACGTGTGCGAGGGCCTGGCCCTTGTCGCGGATGATCTTGCGGAAGAAGAAGTCCTGGGCCTGGATGGCCGTGGTGCCCTCGTAGAGCGAGTCGATCTTGGAATCACGGATGTACTGCTCGATCGGGTAGTCCTGGAGGAATCCGGAACCGCCGAGCGTCTGCAGCGACTCGTGGCCGAGCGTGCCGTAGGCGCGCTCGGAGCCGACGCCCTTGACGATCGGGAGCAGCAGATCGTTGACGCGGTGGGCCATCTCGGGGTCGGCGCCCGACACGATCTGTGCGGCGGCGGTGTCCTGGTGCGACGCGGTGTAGAGGTAGATCGCGCGCAGACCTTCGGCGTAGGCCTTCTGGGTCATCAGCGACCGACGCACGTCGGGGTGGTGGGTGATCGACACGCGCGGTGCGGCCTTGTCGGTCATCTGGGTCATGTCCGCACCCTGGATACGCTCCTTGGCGTACTCGAGTGCGTTCAGGTAGCCGGTCGACAGGGTCGAGATGGCCTTGGTGCCCACCATCATCCGCGCGTGCTCGATGACCTCGAACATCTGCGCGATGCCCTTGTGAACGTCGCCGACGAGCCAGCCCTTGGCGGGGGTGCCGTGCTGACCGAAGGTGACCTCGCAGGTGGCCGAGGCCTTGATGCCCATCTTGTGTTCGACGTTGGTGACGTAGACGCCGTTGCGTTCGCCGAGTTCACCGGTCTCGAAGTCGAAGTGGAACTTGGGCACGAAGAACAGCGACAGGCCCTTGGTGCCCGGTCCGGCGCCCTCGGGGCGGGCGAGAACGAGGTGGAAGATGTTCTCGGTCATGTCCTGGTCGGCCGAGGTGATGAACCGCTTCACGCCGTCGATGTGCCACGAGCCGTCTTCCTGCTGAACGGCCTTGGTGCGTCCGGCGCCCACGTCGGAGCCGGCGTCGGGCTCGGTCAGCACCATGGTGGCGCCCCAGCCGCGCTCGGAACAGATGGCGGCCCACTTCTTCTGCTCGTCGGTGCCGTTGTTGTAGAAGATGTTGGAGAAGCCGGCGCCGGCGGCGTACATGAACACGGGCGGGTTCGCGCCGAGGATCATCTCGCCGATCGCCCAGTACAGCGACCGCGGGGCGGGGAGGCCGCCGAGTTCCTCGGCGATGCCGATCTTGTCCCAGCCGCCCTCGACCAGGGCGTTGTAGGACTTCTTGAACGACTCGGGGATCGTGACGCTGTGCTCGTCGGGGTCGAAGACCGGGGGATTGCGGTCGGCGTCGACGAAGGACTCCGCAATCGGGCCCTCGGCCAGCGCACGGACCTCGCGCAGCATGTCGACGGCGGTCTCGTGGTCGAGGTCTCCGAAGTCGCCGGACTCCAGTACCTTGTCGAGCTCGAACAGTTCGAAGAGATTGAACTGCAGGTCGCGCATGTTGCTCTTGTAATGGCCCATGGTGGTTCCTTGTCTGGTGTGGCCGTCTGCGTTGGCGTCTTCGGCCCGGTCCGATCGCTCACGAGATGTTCGCGTACCGGCCGGGACGAGGTGACTGTTCGGCTCAAGCTAAGTTACTCGCCGGTAACCACCAGAATAGACCGAACTCCCGGTCTGATCAATCGGAAGATGTGTGATCTGCGCCGGCGGCGACTTCGACACGAGAATCTCCCAACGCCGACGCGCGGGCCGGATCTGCGCTCCAATGACTGAATGGACAGAGCCCGCACCGCCGGACGCCGAAACGGCGTGGTCATCTCCGCTAGCGTCGTCGCCGCGGTACTCGCCCTGGCCGCGGGGCTGCTGGTCAGCGTCGCCCCCGCGGACGCGGCGCCCACGCCGAGGTGGGACGGCGTGTACTCGCTCAAGAGGTTCGCGGCGTCCAAGACCGGCACCAGCCTCGCGGCCCGACAGCGCGAACCCGATTTCTCCGACGACTACACCTTCGCGACCGACTGCGTGCGGAGCCGATGCGTCGCGACCGTCGTCGGAGGTCCCAAGCCGGCCAATCCGACGTTGCCGCAGCCGCCGCGATACACCTGGCAGAACGGTTCGTGGGTGCATCGCTACAGCTGGCAGTGGGACTGCTGGCAGGGGGTGGGCGTGCCCAAGGTGTGGCGGCCGGCGCGGTCGGTCGCGACCTACAAGCCCCAGAGC
Source organism: Gordonia sp. G4 (assembly GCF_057770005.1). Classification (NCBI taxonomy): domain Bacteria; kingdom Bacillati; phylum Actinomycetota; class Actinomycetes; order Mycobacteriales; family Gordoniaceae; genus Gordonia; species Gordonia sp. G4. The sequence goes on along the minus strand of NZ_CM173442.1, from coordinate 1,126,101 downwards.
GACGGCTCGCTGAAGGGTGTGTGGCGGACCACCATCTACGGCGGGCCCTGCCGGGGGACGGTCGTCATGAACGTGGCCGCCTATCCGGTGCGGGTTCCGACCTCGTGAGGTGAACGCCTACAGCGCCTCTCGCAGATAGGCGAGATCGTCCGGGATGCCGTCCCCGGGCGTCTCCAGGATGACCGGAGCGCCCGCCGCCTCGGCGACCGCGACGAGGACCTCGGGGTCGATGTGCCCCGACGCGAGGTTGGCGTGACGGTCGCGACCAGAGTCGAACTCGTCGCGAGAGTTGTTGAGGTGCACCAGATCGATCCGGCCCGTGATCTGGCGGACCCGCTCCACGAGCCCGACCAGATCTTCGCCGCCGGCCCAGGCATGGCAGGTGTCGAGGCAGAATCTTGCCTGGTCGAAGTCGCCGACGGCCTCCCACAGCCGGTCGATCGACTCCAGGGTGCGTGCCATCGCGTGGTCTCCGCCCGCGGTGTTCTCGATCAGGATCGGGACACCGAAGCCGCCCTTGTCGACCTGACGGTCGAACAGCTTGCGCCAGTTGGCGAATCCCTCGGCACTGTCCTCGCCGTCGCGCAGGTGCCCGCCGTGGACGACGAGTCCGAAGGCGCCCAGCTCGGCGGCGGCCGCGGCCTGCTGTTCGACGGCCTTGCGTGACGGCATCCGCAGCCGGTTGTTCAGGCTCGCGACGTTGATCTGGTAGCTGGAGTGCACAACGACGTCGATGTCGGATTCGCGGAACTCCGCCGCGCGGGGGTTCGGCTGCGGCTTCTTCCAGCTCTGGGGGTCCGTGACGAACATCTGGAAGACGTCGATCCCGAGCTCGGCGGCCGTGGCCAGGGGATCGGCGTCCTCGCGAAGATGTGCTCCGATGCGCATGCGACAACGATAGTTGCCCTCACCGAGGGTCGGACGCCCCCGTCGACGTCGATCGGCGGACACGCCGTGGGCGCCGGAATTCGTCCCGTCGTCTCTGAACCCCTGTCCGGGGCGTCACTCACCCATGCACGGCTCGGTCTCGATGGTGATCGGCACACCGGGTGCGATGAGGAGCCGGCACGGTGCCGCGCTGTCGTGATAGAGGTTCAGCCACTCGTGACCGCGGGTCCCGTCGGCGTACACGGCGTCGAGAGTGCGGTTGAGGCGGGCCTCCGCCTCTTTGTTGATGATGTAGCGCTGATCGCCGTAGCGCAGGTAGCGATTGGGCACCGAGGCCTCCTTCAGGGGATCGACGAGTCCAGTGTGATCCACAACACCCCGTCGGGCGAGGCGTCCGCGAAAACCGCTCTCGGCGCGCGTGGGCTGGGCGGCGCCGCGCCGAAACCACTCGAATCCGACATGCCTGACCGTCGGGGTCGCTCGCCAACAAGAGATGGCCATTACACTGACGGCAGGTTAAGTGGGTGGTTGCCCTGCGGGGTGTGACAGGCGGGGTTGTGTCGGGTGAGTGTCGACGAGACGATGGGCGTCCCGCAGCCGGGCAGACCTTCAAAGCGCGACGAGCGCCAGAATCCCGAGACGACCGCCGAGACCGACCCCTCGCTGGACACCGAACGTGAGGACGCTGATCGCGAGGACACCGGTCCCGCGGGTGTGAATCCGGTCCTCGACGACTTGGCCGCGGCCGCCGAGATGGAGGCCGACCCGGAGAGCCGCCGCGACCTGACGATGGTCCGGCGCATCGCGATCGGCGCCTGGGTCGTGCTCATGGCGGTGCACGTCGCGCTCTATGGCCTCGCATTCGACCGCACGCGACTGATCGTCCTGATGTGCCTGGGACTCGCCGCCGCCTGTATAGGCCGGCGCAAGTTCATCACGATCCTCATCGACTGGGCGCCGTTCGCGCTGATCCTGATCCTCTACGACTGGACGCGCGACGTCGCGCGCATCGTCGACATGCCCACCCATTGGCATCTGGCGATCGATTTCGACGCTTGGCTGACCGGTGGTGTCAATCCCACGGCGTGGCTGCAGGAGAACCTCAAGCAGGCGACCCCGCCCTGGTGGGAGGTCATCGTCAGCGTTGTCTACATGTCCTACTTCATCATTCCGTACGCGGTCGCGGCGGTGCTGTGGCTGAAGGACCGGGCCGCATGGCGACGTTACGCGGCGTGCTTCGTGGCGACGACTTTTCTCGCCCTCGTCGGATACACCCTCGTCCCGGGTGCTCCGCCGTGGGCCGCCGCGCGATGCACCGCGGCCGAGGTCCAGGACTTCCCGCGCGACCCGATCTGCATGTACTCGCCCGAGGCGAAAGAACCCGGCGGGCTGCTCGGGCCGCTGGACAACGCGTACCCGGACGCCAATCCCTACGTCGAACGCATCTCCGCGCGGGGCTGGGGCTTCCTCAACATCCACGCGGCCTCGAACCTCGTCGAGGTCGGTCAGGGCAAGTCCAATCTGGTGGCCGCGATCCCGTCGCTGCACGCCGGTCTGACTATGCTCCTGGCCCTCTTCATGTGGCCACGCGTGAAGGCGCTGGGTAAAACACTGTTCATGGGCTACGCCTTCGCGATGGCGTTCGCCCTGGTGTACACCGCCGAGCACTACATCTTTGACATCGTGCTCGGGTGGGCGCTGGCCGCCGCGGTGGTGGCAACCTACCTGGTCATCGACCGCAAGATACTGATCCCACGACAACGACGGCGGGCTGCCGAAGAGGCTGCGGGGGAATCGGGAGACGATTCGGTCCCCGACGGCGCCAGGGCGTCGACGCCGGCGTCGTGAGCTCGTAACCTGGCACCGTGAGCCGCCGCCGTGGAACCGGTCGCGGTGCCGTACGCCGGCGCCGCGGGCTGGTTCTCGTGCTCGCGCTCGCCGTGATGCTGATGCACACGGTGGTGTCGGGTCACGCGGGTTCGCCGGCATCGTCCGCTTCGGCAGCGGGTCATTCCCAGGCCGGGCCTTCCGGCGGCGACAGCGGGATGTCGCACCACGCCGGTCATTCGGCGCACACCGGGTCGTCGACGATGAGCGCCGCGCCGGAGATGACCGGCCCGGAGATGACCGACACCGACGACTGCGGCGAGCACTCGCACGACTGCGTCTTCATCCGCGCGGCGGGCGTCGATCTCCCGGCCGTGGTGCTCGTCCTCCTCGTCTGGTCGCTCGCGGCGCTGCCGCGCATCGCCGACATCGCTCGCCGCCGAACGACAGTCCTGGGTCGGCCACCGCCGTGGGCCATCTACTCCCATCTGCAACTACAGGTGATCCGCTGCTGAGACGAGCGTCTGCGGACCGCCGGGTCCGCTCTGTCCTCATCTCTCTCCCATCCGGCCGGCCGTCGCGCCCGCCGGATACTCCGACAGCAGCAAGGAACTCACTCATGCACACGTACAACACATCTCGACGCCGTACCCGGGCAGCGGCGGGAATCGGGCTGGCCGCGGCGGCACTCATCGCGGTCGCCGGGTGCTCGCCGGACGACTCGCCGGGTGGCACCACAGCCGGTGCCACCTCGACCCCCGGGTCGGCGACGACCTCCGCGCCTGCGTCGGCCGCTCACAACGAGGCCGATGTCGAATTCACCTCGACGATGATCGGACATCATCGCCAGGCCGTCATGATGGCCGAACTCGTCGAAGGCCGAACGGACAACGCGGAACTGATCGCCCTCGCGTCGACGATCGAGAAGGCCCAGGACGCCGAGATCGAGCAAATGGAGGACCGGCTCGAGAGCTGGGGCGAGCCGGGCGACGACCACGGGGACATGGGCCATGGGGACATGGGCCATGGCGGTCACTCCGCGATGCCCGGCATGCTCACCCCGGACCAGATGGCCGCCCTACGCGACGCACGCGGTGGGGAGTTCGACCGGCTGTGGCTCGAGGGCATGATCCGGCACCACGAAGGCGCCATCGCGATGGCCGATGCGGTACTCGCCGACGGCGTCGACCCCGCGACGAAAGCCCTTGCCCAAGAGGTCAAGAGGGCCCAGCAGGCCGAGATCGACCAGATGAAGGGGATGCTCGGCCAGAGCTGATCGCCCCAACCGACGACGCCGGGGCGGTTGTGTCCGGAAACGGACGTCAACCGCCCCGACGTGTCGGTGGGTCACCTACCGACAGGCGGCAGGACGAGTTTTCGTATCGACTGAGTTAGGACCGTAACTGTCCTAACTCGACGACACACTCGGATCATGAGTGAAGCGAACCGACTGCAGGACAGCCCGATCAGACCAATATCACCGACTACGACGATCCGAACGCGCCGTGGAACCAGGCGTGGGAACAAGAGGGCGGCATCGCCAACTGGAACGATGATGTGATCAAGGAGTTTCGTGAGAACGCGGGCAAGGTGGCCGGCGCTTATGCAGGCGTCGACCTCATCCTGCTCACCACCATCGGGGCCAAGAGCGGGAAGCCACACACGACTCCACTGGGACCCTGTTACCGCGGCGACACCATGTACGTGAGCTCGTTCATCGAGGACAAGTACCCGGCTTGGTGGTACAACATCAAAGCGAATCCACAGGTCAGGATCGAGTTCCGGAACAAAACCCACCAGGGGGCCGGCAAGGTGCTCGAAGGCGTGGACTATGACGAGTTCGCAGCCTGGGTGCTGGCCAACAACCCACTGCTGGCGGACTTCCAGTCCAAGGTCGAGCGCCCCATCCCGCTGGTCGTGCTCACCATCGCCGGCGAGGGCTGAGCCCCCCCCACGTGACCTGAGCGCGGGGAGTTCGGCGTTGTCTCACGCGGCAATCGGATCTGGCGCGCCTGGGTCGACCACAGCCACGACGGTTCGGACGCTGAGGAGGTGTCTCAGGAGGTGAGTCGGACGGCGCCGAGGCCGGAGCATTCCATGTAGGGCACGGTGGTGCCGCCTTGGTAGCAGCCCCAATTTTGTCCGGCGACGGTGACTGTGATGGGGAACTGGGCGCCGGCGGTGCGTTGGGCGCCCAGGGCCGATGACACCGATTGGGCGGTGGCGCAGTCGGGTCCGAAGGCCCATACGGCCAGGCCGTTGTAGCCGGCGCCGCAGTAGGTGCCTGCGGCTGAGGGTTCGTTGGGGTCGGTCGGGCGTTCGGCGGCTGGGGGTGCTCCCTGGTCGGGTGCGGGACCGCTCACCTCGGTGGGCTGCGGTTGATCCGGGGCGTCGATGCCGGTTTCGGCGCCTGGGGTACCGCCGGGAGCTGCGGTGGATTCACCGGCCGCCGATGTGCTGGTGCTGCCCGTGGCTGCGCTGCTCGACGCTGACGGTGACTGGGGTGGGGTGTCGGTGGGGTCACTGGTACAGCCGGCCAGTGCGAGTGCCGTGGCGGCGGCCGCGACGGCGGTGAGTGTGCGGATATGCCTCATCGGTTGTGCCCCTTGCTGTCTGTGTGGTGGGTCGTAGGGGTTAGGGCACGAGGAGTGCGTTGAGGCCGGGAATGATGTTGTTGGCCACGGTGCCGCTGTACTGCTCGCGCAGTACGGTCACGGTCGCTACGACGGGTCCTGCCCCGGTCGGTGCTGATGCTGTGGTGGGCAGGGTGGAGGGGTATCCCGTGAGGGGGATGGTGCCGAGGGCGAAGTTCGGTCGCTGCCAGTGCCTCAGGTTCACCGTGCCGGTTGCACCGGTGGTGAGGTTGCGCCACGCCACTTGCACGTACTGGTAGGCGTAGAAGGTGTTGTAGTGCGCCAGGTTGGCGACCGCGAATGACACCGATGATCCGGCGGCGGGTCGGGCGGTCACGAGGGTCTGGCGAAACAATCCACCTCCCACATAGCCCGGGCCGACATTCGGGCCGCTGATCGCCGGGAGGGCGAACGTCAATTCCGGTGCGGCGACCGGGGTTGCGGGGTCTGGGGTCGCTGATGCTGTCGGAGCGATGGCGATCGATACTGCTGCGGCGCCGGCCATGGCGATCCCGGCAACGGTTGCTCGGATGCGGTGGAGCATGGGTGGGTCCTCACTGTTGAAGAAGCAAAGATGGAAGGAAGTGCAGCAATACTTTGCTACATCGAACCCCCTGTGATGATGGTCGCCCCCGCCTCGCTGGGTGTTACTGAGTCGGGTGATCGAACGACGCGCGCGGGTGGGCACTTGCGTGCGAGCGGTACTGCCGACGACCGCGGTGATCATGTATTCGTGTGCTGGCAGGCGACGCAGACCTGGCGTGACGGAGGCGGCTAGCGGTCACCGGTAGACAACTTCGAGTCAGACTGGCACCACCAGAACTAGATTCGGAACACCGAGAGATACGTCGCATCCTCCAGAACCGTAAAGTCGTCGTGGTGTGAGCCGATGGCTGCGACATAGCCTCCGCCGCTGGTCATCTCAAGGCCCTGATTGCGCAGGCGCCCGCTCACCACATACGAGAACTCAGTCGAGGTGTGTTCGTGCGGCGAACCGCTGTAACCCGCCCGCGCCTCGACAAACACGAGCATGTAGCCGTCACCGGAAGCGAGAACCTTGGCCCTGGCGAGGTTGCCCTCGCCCCACGGCACCCAGTCTGCAGTGCCATTGGGATTGATATCCCAACCGGCCGCCAATAGTGAGGAGGTGTCCATAACGCGTTCCTTTCGGGTCGGATTATTGAAAAAGGCACACTTTCACCAGCGTCAAACCGCCCGGCGAGGCGGATCTTCTCCTTCTGCGTTCTGCACACGCATCATGTTGCGGCCGGGAAATCATTCATGTCTATTTCGCAACCGTCCCTATGATCGTTTACCTTGTCTGAATGATTGATGTCCTCGGTCTACGGGTGCTTGTAGCGGTCGCTGACGTAGGCAGCGTGACGGGGGCAGCGCGAGAACTCGGGTATAGCCCGTCGAACGTCACCCAGCACCTTCGACGCCTGGAGAGGGCTCTGGGTGCAGCCATGGTTGAGCGGACCGGGCGTCGGATCATGCTCACAGATCGCGCGCAGGCCCTGGTCGAGCGTGGCCGTCACCTGCTGTTGGAACTCGACGATCTCGCCGATGGCACAACGTCTGTCCCATCTGGCTCGATCGACGTCGGCGCTTTTCCCACGGGCTTGCGCGGCCTGCTCATTCCCGCTATCGCCGAGCTCGCCGAGGACTACCGGGCCCTGAAGATTCGACCCCGCGAGCTGGAGCCGGACGAGGCTCTGAACCTGCTCCGCGCGGGCCGTCTTCACGCCGCGATCATCAAGGAGTGGGGAGCGATCCGACCGCATGATGACGAGATCGTGCACGAGCAGATTCTCGGTGTCGACCCCGTCGACGTCCTCCTGCCCGCGCAGCATGCGCTGGCACGAGCAACTTCGCTCACGCTGCAGGATCTGGCCGAGCAGTCGTGGGCGCTCACGCCCCGCGAAGATCCTACCTACCGTGACTGGTTTACCAGCCATCAGAATGTTCTCGCCCTTCGGCCAACAGCGATCTACGAGGCCAGCGAGTTCGCCTCTCTGGTCAGCTTCGTCGAGCACGGCCTCGCCATCACCGCGCTGCCCCGGCTCGGGCGCGCCCCACTCCCGAGCACCGTGGTTCCGGTGCCACTGAGTAACCCAGACGCGAGCCGGACGATATCCATTGCGATCCGCCGGACCTCGCAATCCTCCCAGAATCTGGCGTCGCTCACCGCGGCGCTTCGCGAGCAAGCAAGCAAGGCCCTCACCCAGACACGGTGAACTCCGGCCTACTAGGGGGATCGCGAAACTACCCGGCATTGCCGAGTTTCCGGTGATGGTCTCGCGAAAGGGACCATCGCAGACATCGACACGTCCACGCCCCTCGAAATCGCATCGTGGCCGCCGCCCCCTGCTTACCGGCCATACCGTGCTCGCGGACGCCCCCACCCTCGTAGCGTCTCGATCAAAGGTTCTGTGCGCGAGGAGGTGGTGGGGCAATGAGCGTCAAGGGGAGCTGAACAGTCTCCATGGCGTCCGCCGGAACGTGTGTTACACGGTGGGCGGGTTGAGCAGGGCGAAGCCTTCCTGTCGTCGGTAGGGGAAATAGGGGTAGGGCGCCTCGACTGCTGAGGCGTCGTCGAGGTAGCGGACCTGTTCGGTGGTCAGTGACCATCCGGCCGCGCCGAGGTTGTCCAGGAGCTGGGAGTCGTTGCGGGCGCCGATGATCACGCTGGACACGGTGGGTCTGCGGCTGAGCCAGTTGAGGGCGACTTGGGCGACGGTGTGACCGGTCTCTTCGGCGACGTGGTCGAGGGCGTCGACCACGGTGTAGAGGTGTTCGTCATCGACCGGTGGGCCGGCGTCTGCGGTGGAATGCAATCGACTCGTCGGTGGCAGGGGCGCGTCGCGCCGTATGCGTCCGGTCAGTCGACCCCAACCGAGGGGACTCCACACGATCGCGCCGACGCCCTCGGCGGCGGCGAGTGGCATCAGCTCCCATTCGTAGTCGCGCCCGATCAGCGAGTAATACACCTGATGAGCGACATGCCGTGGGGCGTTGCGTCGGTCGGCGGTCGACAGTGAACTCATCAACTGCCAGCCCGAGAAGTTGGACACACCGGTGTAGCGCACCTTGCCGCTGCGCACGAGCACGTCCAGGGTGTCGGTGACCTCGTCGAGGGGGGTGGCGGCATCGAAGGCGTGCAGCTGAAACAGGTCGATCCAGTCGGTGTCGAGGCGCCGCAGCGCTGCGTCGACGGCGTTGATCAACCGCGTGCGGGAGGTCCCGCGATCGGATGGGCCCGCGCCGATGGGCAACGCGGCTTTCGTCGACAGCACGACACGATCGCGCCGACCGCGTAGTGCTGCACCCAACACTTCCTCGGATGCGCCGTCGGAGTACACATCAGCTGTGTCGAACAGGGTGACACCGGCATCCAGACACAGATCGACGAGCCGGCGCGCGGCCACGACGTCGGTGTCTCCCCACGCGCCGAAGAACTCACCCCGTCCGCCGAATGTGGCGGCACCAAAACCGAATTCCGAGACCACCAGACCAGAACGGCCCACCTGCCGATACTCCATACCCACTCCTTAACGGGACAACAGAACCATTAGCAACAATACCTGCCGAACACCATAAAGGGAACTTGGTTCCCGATAAGGCGAGCGCGGTCGTAGTATCGAGTCATGGCTCAGTCCCGCCCGAGTGCCGCTCAGGTCGCTGTTCATCCGGTCGTTGCTCGCCCCGGCGGGCGCACCGCTGCAGTACGCAAGGCGGTGCTGACCGCGACTGAAGACGCGCTCATCGAGCACGGCTTCGCCGGAATCGACCTGCCCTCGATCGCTCGGTCGGCGGGGGTGGGAAAGACCACGATCTACCGCCGGTGGGGGACGCCTCAAGCGCTGGTGGCCGACCTGCTCGATGACATGGCCACAGCATCGGTGTCCGCGACACGAACCGGTGATCTGGACGCCGACCTGAGCGCCAACGCCGAACTGCTCGTACGGACGCTCACACACCCACGTCAAGGGCCTCTGTTCGCTGCGCTGATCGCCGCAGCCACCCACGATCGGGACACCAAGACCGCACTGGCCAAGTTCTACCGGCGACGCGTCGAGGAATGGTCGCTACCGATCCTCGACGCCATCGACCGCGGCGACGTTCCCGCAAACACCGACGTGACAGCCGTCGTACGCCACCTGTCATCGCCGCTGTACTACCAATTTCTCACCACCACAACACTACTCGATGACAGTGCCGCCGAGCTGGCGGTACGCACCACACTTGCGGCATTGCATGCACACTGCTTCACTCGGTCCGGTGCCGCACCGACCTCGCCCGCAGCTGCGACGACACCCCCGCGTCCGAGGCGATAGAGCACTGACGCCCTCTTGGCGCACCTGAGTGCAGCAACCACCGCTGAGTTCGCGCGTGGCGGTCTATCCATCCCGATACCCCAGAGAGGTCGAGTTCTGACTCATGGACACCGAACTACCGCGGCCGCACTACCTCACTGTCGACGGAATACGTGTTGCGACGTACGTTTTCGAGCCCACGCACCGGGCCGTTGGAGAGGTTGTGATGTGTCACGGCACCCCGTGGTCTGCGCATGTGTGGGCTGAGGTAGCCCGCCATGTCGGCCGCGATCACCGCGTGTTCCTATGGGACATGCCGGGATACGGCCAATCGATCACCCCCGATGCGCCACTCGACCTGACAGCCCAGATGTCGAGATTCGCCCAGGTGCAGTCGTTGTGGGGCGTTTCCCGGCCGCATGTCGTTGCTCATGACATCGGCGGTGCGGGGTCAAGCCCCTGGTAGTGGTGTAACTGGTTTTTGATCCTTCGTTGGTGATCAGGCGGGTAGTTGCATCAGTTCATCGGTGCTCACCTCCGTGGTCGAGCTGGTGCCGGTGTCGGTGGTCAGTGTGAGGCGGCAGCGGCTCAGGACTTCGAGTCCGAGGTAGCGGCGTCCTTCGGCCCATTCGTCGGTCTGCTCGGCCAGGACCGCCCCGATGAGGCGGACGATGGCGTCCCGGTTGGGGAAGATGCCCACGACGTCGGTGCGGCGGCGGATCTCCCTGTTGAGCCGTTCGGTGGGGTTGTTGGACCAGATCTGGCGCCATACGTCGTCGGGGAACACGGTGAAGGCCAGCAGGTCTTCGCGGGCATCGCCAAGGTGGTCAGCAACGTCGGGCAGCCTGCCTTCGGTGTACTCCAACAGCCGATCGAACTGCTCGTTCACCGCGGTGGCCGTGGGTTGGTCATACACGCTGTGCAGCATCGCTTTCACGGCCGGCCACATGGACTTGGGGCACACGCCCATGAGGTTCGCCGCGTAGTGGGTGCGGCACCGCTGCCACGCTGCACCGGGCAGGTTCGCCGCGATCGCGTCCACGAGCCCGGCGTGGGCATCGGAGGTCACCAGCCGCACCCCGCCCAGTCCGCGGGCCACCAGGTCGGCGAAGAAAGTGTTCCACGAGGCCTTGGTCTCACTGGTGGCGACCTGCATCCCGAGGACCTCGCGGTGCCCGTCGCCATTGACCCCGGTGGCCAGCAGGACGGACGCCTTGACGACCTGGTTGTTCTCGCGGACCTTGATCGTCAACGCATCGGCGGTGACGAACGTGAACGGGCCGGCATCGTCCAGGCGGCGGTGCCGGAACGCGGCCACCTGCTCGTCCAGGTCGGCGGCCATGCGTGAAACCTGCGACTTTGACAGTGAGTCGATGCCCAGGGTCTTGACCAGCTTGTCCATCCGGCGGGTGGATACCCCGGCCAGGTAGCAGTCCGCCACGACGGTGATCAGCGCGGACTCGGCCCGCTTGCGGCGCTCGAGCAGCCATTCGGGGAAGTAGCTGCCCGAGCGCAGCTTCGGCACCGCGACGTCGACGGTGCCGACGCGGGTGTCCAGGGGCCGGTGCCGGTAGCCGTTGCGCCGGTTGGTGCGCTCGGCGGTGCGGGCGTTCCACTCGGCGCCGCACACGCTGTCGGCGTCGGCGGACAGCAGGGCGTTGATCATGGTCTGCAGCAGCTCGCGCATCAGATCCGGTGATGCGTCGGATAGGGCTTGGCCAAGTAGGCCTGCAGGGTCGACAATATGGGGTGCGGTCATCGTGATGACTCCTCGAGGATTCTTTAGACGGTTGACTCGAAGGATCACACGGTGGCCGCTCTACATCCGTGTACAACACGTAGCTGCAGGCGATCTCGGCCACCGAGTTACACCACCCTATGGGGCACTACTCGGTGCGGTCGCGTTGGGCGCACATCTACTCCGCGATTGCGGGTATTCATCGTTGTTTCTCTGGGACATCGTGACCCTCGATCCATGGGGATCACCGTTCTTCCGCCTGGTCGCTGACCATCCAGAGGTGTTTGCTCAACTTCCCGACGCGCTGCACGCCGCGCTGGTACGCGAGTACATCGCCGGAGCCATACCCCACGGACTGCCCGCAGAGCAGCTCGATGCGCTCGTCCAGCCATGGCTCGGCGGGAACGGCCAAGCCGGCTTCTATCGGCAGATCGCGGCCCTGCGACCAGAGCACACCAGGCCCGTCGTGGAACGACTGTCACAGGTACGGTGTCCCACCCGCATCGGTTGGGGCGCCGACGATCCATGGATTCCCGTCGAGCAAGCCACCCGGTTACAACAGCTACTACCCGGCCGTCCCGACCTGGTCACGCTCGACGGCGTCGGTCATCTCGCCCCCGTGGAATCCGCGGCGCAAGTCGCCCAAGCCATCGACGACTGGCTGGGAGGATTCGCGTGAACCGACCGACACGGGACGGTGATGTCCATCTCCCGACGTGTCGGGGGTGGGCAGTGGTAGGTCAGCCGCGGCGCAGCGGTAGCCGCATCAGGTAGACCTGGTACCCGATGGAGATCGAGTAGGTGAAGTAGAGGGTGCTGCCCTTCGACCACGGGTGGATGTAGGGTGCGTAACCCGTGTACGGGTCCACCGAGGGTGCGACGATCTCGCCGGAAGTCCATGGGCCCCAGGGCTTGTCGGCGGTGCGCAGGGTGACGCCGACATCCTGGCTGGCCAGTGAGATGTACTTGCCGAGGTAGTCGTTCCACTGCACCGACAGCTCGCCTGTCGGCGCACCCATCACCGGGGTGGCGGCATCGGGGTTGTTCGGTACCCAATTGCCGTAGGAGAAGTACTGCCACTTCCCGAGCTTCTCGATGTCCTTCTCGTCGACGCGTGCGAGATAGACCCCGCCCCAACGTCCGTCGGGCGTCCCGTAGTAATAGATGGTCTTGCCGACCTTGAGGAAGGCGCCCATCTGGAACTTCTTGTTGCCGCCCCCGTTGGGACGGAACGAATTCACCGCACGCCAGTTCTCCCCGTTGTCGGCGGAGGACACCAGACCGGCCCAGTTGGTGGTCCAGATGCCGGGCGAGTCCCAACGTTTCACCGACATCACGGTCATGTACTGCTTGCCGTTGGCGGCCACACCCGCGGTCGGGATGATCGTGACCTCGCGGCGGACGTTCGGCTTCAGCAGACGCTTCGCATGGCCGGGGCGGCCGGCATGCGAGGTGAACGTCATCCCGTCGTTCAGATGCCTGTCGGTGCTGCGGAGCAGGACGTTGGACCGCCAGTAGAAGAGTTCGCCGTACAACAGGGACCACCCGTTGAACGACTGGGTGTCGCCGAACGCGGTGAGTATCTCGCCGCGACCGTTGTCCCACATGACACCGAGATCGGTACCGACGATGTTGAACCGCCCGATGGTGTCGTTCATCGCGAACGGGCCGGTCAACCGGTTGACGATGGTCGCCGGACCATTGGCATACCGGGCGGCGTGCGCGGGTGAGGCGGCCAGGGTGGTCGTCAAGGCCAGGGCCAATACGGAGACGACAAGACCCAGGAAGAGCCGTGAGAGGCGCCGTGTCATGGCCGTGACCTTATCAAGACCTGAGATATATGTGTGAGGTGCACTACGGTGCTTCGCGAGGCTCAAGAAGTGCGGGCTCAGGCTTCCCGGTACCGCTCCGAGGTGTCCACAGTGGTGAAGTCGATCTGCGCCGCCGCGTTGTTCACCGCGGTCACGAGCGCGGTCCCGAACATCCCGTCCGCGTCGTAGAGGCCCGCGTTGCTGACCGAGACACCGTCGTCCTCGATGTGGGCGTCGGCCTCGACGCCGACCCGCTCACCCGACGGCAGCCGGCTCAGGGCGACGGTCAGATCACAGTTGATGAAGCCGATGCCGCTGGTGCCCCAATTCGACACGAGGCTCGCGGACTCGGCGCTGATGACGGCGCGCTGGAACGGGGTGAGTTTCTCTCCCGCCACGATGGGCGCGGCACGGGACCACATCCGCTTACGGCGTCCGTTCTGGTGGTTCGCCATGTCCCGCTCCCACTCGCCGATGGTGTCGTCCGCGGCGTCGGAGGCGAACCGGGGTGACAGGTCGTCGTCGGAGGCGATCTCGGGTGGGCGGAAGGTGGTCGTGTCCGCGGATCGATGCCACCGCTGTCCAGGCGGGTTGGTCGAGGTGCGCAGGAATACGGTCGTACCACGGGCGACGACCACCTCGTCGGAGCCCTCAGGATGCTGCACCACGTCGACGTCGACGACCCGGATGCGTCCGCCGGACCGGACGAGGCGGACCCGCGTCGAGGTGACGATGTCGCGCGCCGCCTTGAAGAGGTCGATGGTGCACCGTGCTGGTACGAATTCGTCGTCGCCGAACTCGGTCTCGACCGCACGCGCGGCGAGTCCGCACACCGCCGGACCGTTCAGGGTGCCGGGTGCCCACAGGCTGGCCGCGAAGGTGGTCGGTCGGTACCGGATTCCCTCGTCAGGCCGGCCGGTGCCGCTGATCGGCTCGAAGAAAGCGATAGTGGTCATCGTTACTTGTTACCCCCTGTTCACCCGCATCGACGACGACGGTCGGGTTTGTGCCACTCCTGCGCGAATAGCGCGCCGAATCCTCCAGTGCCGGATAACCTCCGACCATGACTTTCGCCACGGTGTACACCAAACACTTCCCCGACGAACTGGTCGGTGCCGTGCGCACGGCACTGATCATCACGTCGATCGTCGGCATCGTGATCGGCGTCATCGCGATTCTGTGGCCCGGGCCGACCATCGTCGTCGTCGCGCTGCTGTTCGCGATCTCGCTGATCATCGCCGGCATCTTCCGCATCTACCAGGCCTTCGCGGCATCGTTCCTGAGCACCGGGGTCCGAGTGATGCTGGGCGTCGTCGGCGCAATCGTGCTGCTGGCCGGCGTGATCGCATTGTTCAGCCCGGGCGATGCCGTGTGGCTGCTCGCGGTGTTCATCGGGATCGGCTGGATCTTCCAGGGGGTCGCCGACCTGTACGCGGCGATCACCAAGTCCGGTCACTCCCCGACCTGGTTCCTGATCCTGTCGGGCGTCGTCGCGATCATCGCCGGCATCGTGATGATGGTGCTGCCCGCGTTCTCGCTCGAGGTGCTCGCATGGGTCGGCGGCATCATGCTCGTCGCCCTGTCGATCGCCACGCTCCTCACGCTGCCCAAGAAGGTCGAGCAGCCGGCCGCCGGAGAGGCCGCGGTCTGATCGCACCCCTCTGCCGGTTGAGCTTCCCTCTGCCGGTTGAGCTTCCCTCTGCCGGTTGAGCTTGTCGAAACCCCGTCAGCGCGGCCAGGGAGCGATGGGGTTTCCCTGCCAGCGGGTGTGCGCCGGGACGACATCACCACGCATGACCAGCGACGCGGGTCCGACGGTCGCCGAGTCGCCGAGTCCGGATGCGGGGAGGGCGACGCAGTGCGGGCCGAGGGTCGCACCCGCGCCCAGGGTGACGCGATCGATGGCCATCACCCGGTCGTGGAACAGGTGGGTCTGCACCACGCAGCCGCGTTGCACGGTCGCGCCGTCGCCGAGGGTGACGAGGTCGGCCTCCGGCAACCAGTAGGTCTCGCACCAGACGCCGCGACCGATCTTCGCGCCGAGCATCCGCAACCACAGGTTGAGGATCGGTGTACCGGTCGCGGCGTTGGCGAACCAGGGGGCCGCAACGGTTTCGACGAAGGCGTCGGACAATTCGTTCCGCCAGACGAACGAACTCCACAACGGATGCTCGCTGACCCTGATGCGTCCGACGACGAGCCATTTCGCCGCGGCGGCGGTGACACAGGCGATCGCGCCGACGACCAGCAGCAGCAGGCCGCTCACCAGGGCTGCGACCCCGTAATGCACGTGTACCGCCACATATTGCAGCGCGAGCAGCAGGCCGATACCCAGCCCGAACGACACCATGACGGGCACCAGGCGCAGCGTCTCGATGAGTGAGCGGGCGACCTTCAGCGTGGCCGATGGCTCGAAGGTGCGCGAGGTGTCGGTCTCGGCGGCGGTCCGGCGCAGACGTACCGGCGGGCTGCCGAGCCAGCTCGACCCCGACTTCGCCCGGTCAGGCGTCGCCGAGAGCACCGCCACCAGACCGTTCTTGGGGACCTTGCGGCCGGGACCGGTCATGCCGGAGTTGCCCAGGAAGGACCTCTTGCCGATCTTCGCCTCGTCGATGTGCAGCCAGCCGCCACCGAGTTCGTAGGACGCGACCATCGTGTCGTCGGCGAGGAAGGCGCCGTCGCCGATGGTGGTGAACCGGGGGAGTACGAGTGCGGTCGAGATCTCGGTCCCCGCACCGACCTTCGCGCCGAGGATACGGAACCAGATCGGTGTCAGCAGGCTCGCGTACAGCGGGAACAGGTAGGTGCGCGCGGCGTCGAGGAGGCGTTCGGTGATCCACACCTGCCAGCCGACGCGGGAACGCACCGGGTGGTAGCCGGTGTTCAGGCCCAGCGAGGCGAGCCGGACCAGGGCCGCGGTGATCGCGGCGAACACGAACAGACTCGTGACGGTGGCCGCGGGCAGCAGGATCAGCGCGCGAATCCCGGCGTCCCGCAGGCGGTCCGCGGTCAGTGCCCAGGACCCGATCACCGCCAGGCCCGACGCCAGCGAGATCAACGGGATCGCGGCCAGCCCCAGTGAGGACAGGCCGAAGACCGGCACCCACCACGTCGCCCGTGGGGGCCGGTGGTCGGGCCAGGGATGTTCGGCCTTCCCGATCTTGACCGCGGGCGAACCGGCCCAGTGTTGGCGGGCCTTGACCCGGCCGAACACCGCCGACCCGGGGGCGACGACGGCGTCGCGTCCGACGACCGCGCCCGGGGTGAGCGTCGACCGGGCGCCGATCGACGCCCCGCGTTTGATCGCGATCTCACCGATGTGGACGTCGTCGCCGTCGATCCACCAGCCGGAGATGTCGACCTCGGGTTCGACGGACACGCCGTCGCCGACCGTGAGCAGCCCTGTCACCGGTGGGATGGTGTGCAGGTCGACGCCGCGCCCGATCGTCGCACCGAGCGCCCGCGCGAGATAGATCATCCACGGCGCCCCGGACAGATTGGCGGCACCGCTGGCGTCGAGGAGCCGCTCGGCCACCCACAGCCGCACGTGCACGTTGCCGCCGCGTGGGTACACGCCCGGAGAGACGCGGGCGAGGAGTACTCGCGCGCCGATGGCCGCGATGCACATGCGTCCGGGTGGGGTGATGAAGACCAGGAACGCCGCCAGCAGGACCCACCAGTTGATCTCGACCAGCCACTCGACCGTGCGGTCCATCCGCTCGGCGGTGAGGACCGCGAGGTTGTTGACCACGCCGAGCCACGTCGCCCACTGCAGTCCGGTGAGCGTCGTCAGCGGGAGGGTCAGTGCGAGCTGTGCCAGCCCGGCCGAGCGCGGGGTCGGTTCGATGTGGCGTTCGTCGATGCTCGTCGTCGGGCGCCGGGCGTCGAGCATCTCGGCCATGGAGCCCAGGCGCGGGTGGTCATAGAGATCGGCCACCGAGATGTCGGGATACCGTTCGCGGACAGCGGTGACGAGCTGTGCCGCGGCCAGTGATCCGCCGCCCTCGGCGAAGAAGTCGACATCGGGGCTGGAGACGGTCAGACCGAGGACATCGGTCCACAGTTGCGCCAGCCACAGCTCGGTCTCGCTGAGTTCTACGTCGTCATCCACTGGTCTGCCGCTGCCTGGCAGGGGCCAGGGCAGCGCATCACGATCAACCTTTCCCGAAGTGCGCGTGGGCAATTCGTCGACAAGGGCAAGAGTGGGCACCATGGCGGCGGGCAGTTGGCGCCGCAATTCGGCGTGCGCGCCGGCCACGTCGAAGCCGGGGTCGGCGGACACGAGATAACCGACGAGCAGGCTGTTGCCGGCCGCGGATTTGCGGACCGCGGCCGCTGCCCCACTCACCCCGGGCAGGTTCTGCAGCGCGTTGTCGATCTCGCCGAGTTCGATGCGCCGGCCGCCGACCTTCACCTGGTCGTCGGCGCGGCCCATGAACAGCAGGCCCGCGGTGTCCAGCCGCACCAGATCGCCACTGCGGTAAGCACGTTCCCAGCCGAGCGTCGGCATCGGAGCGTACTTCTCCGCATCCTTCGCGGGATCGAGATACCGGGCCAGGCCGACGCCGCCGATCACCAGTTCACCGACCTCGCCTTCGGCCACCGGTTGGCCCTGGGCGTCGACGACGGCGAGATCCCAACCGCGCAAGGGTAATCCGATGCGTACCGGACCACCGCCGCCCAGTGGTGCGGCGCAGGCGACGACCGTCGCCTCGGTCGGGCCGTAGGTGTTCCAGACCTCACGGCCCGGGACGGCGAGCCGGTCGGCGAGCTCGGGCGGGCAGGCCTCGCCGCCGAAGATCAACAGCCGCACCGCTTCCAGGGCTTCGGGCGGCCACAGCGAGGCCAGCGTGGGCACCGTCGACACGACGGTGATGTCCCGCGCCACCAGCCACGGTCCGAGGTCCATGCCGCTGCGTACCAGCGAGCGCGGTGCGGGTACCAGGCACGCGCCGTTGCGCCACGCGAGCCACATCTCCTCGCAGGACGCGTCGAAGGCGACCGACAGCCCGGCCAGGACCCGGTCGTGGGGGCCGATCGGGGCGTCCGGGAGGAACATGGCCGCCTCGGCGTCGACGAAGGCCGCGGCGTTGCGGTGGGTGACCGCGACGCCCTTGGGCTTGCCGGTGGACCCGGAGGTGAAGATGATCCACGCATCGTCGTCGGGTGTGGGGCGGGCCGGGGGTTCCGCAGGCGTCGAAGCGGTCGACCCCGTTCTCGTCGAACGGGGTCCGTCCGCGTCGACGATGGCGTCGACGTCGGCCTCGCCGAAGACGAGCTCGGCGCGTTCGTCCGGGTCGTCGGCGTCGACCGGCACGTAGGCGGCGCCCGCGTAGAGGGTTGCCAGGATCGCGACATAGAGGTCTCGCGAGCCCGAGGGCATCCGGATGCCGACCCGGCTGCCACGCCCGACGCCGGCCTCGCCGAGGCGCGCGACGGTGCGGCGGACCACGGCCAGCAACTGGCCGTAGGTCAGGGTCATCTCGCCGTCGTCGATGGCCGCCGCGTCCGGGTGTGCACGGGCGGTGGCGGTGAGTACGTCGCAGAGGGTGCGAGGGGGGTCTGCCTGCGCAGACAGCAGGAACTGGGGTGGGATCGGCACCTAACCGGCACCTGCCGGGCACATCCGCGATGGGGTCACGAGTCCGAGAATATAGCCGACGAAGGTGACCGACCGGCCTCGACACAGTGAACGCGGTCGCCGATGAACGGACTGAAACGTGTGGCTCCGAGGTGTAGTTTCGGGCCAGGAGGAATCTGATGCCCATCGTTCACCACCGTCGGCCCAGCCTGCGGTCGTTCCCCATGTGGCTCGGTGCACGTGTGCTCCTGAAGCCGACCCTGGCGTTGTGGCCGGTCAACAAGCCGGGACTCGCCGGTCTCTTCCTCATCGACCGGCTCATCGCGATCGGACCCAAGCCCCGGGGCGTGGTCCGCGAGCAACTGGTCCTCGCCGGCCGGCCTGCGGAACTGATCATGCCGGTCGGGCCGTCGCGCCGGGACAGCGACACGGCAATGCTCTATCTGCACGGTGGCGCCTTCGTGGTGTGCGGGCTCGGCACGCACCGCTCGATCGCGGCGCGGATGGCGCGGGCGTGTGAGGTGCCGGTGTTCTCGCTCGAGTACCGCCAGCTGCCGAAGGCGGGTGTCGGTACGTCCGTCGTCGACGCGGTCGACGCCTACGCCGAACTGATCAACGAGCGCGGGTTCCGTCGCGTCATCGTCGCCGGGGATTCCGCCGGCGGTTTCCTGGCCGCCAAGGTGGTCGAGGCGGTCGCGGCCCGGGACCTCCCGACCCCGGCGGCCCTGGTCGGGTTCTCGCCGCTGCTCGACATGGATCTGGGTACTCATCCGGACCGGTCCAGCCGTTCCGACGCCTACCTGCCGAAGACCAAGATGGCCCGGCTGGCGCCGCAGTTCGACAGGGGCCCGATCCCGCTCTCGGGTGTGCGACGCATCGTCGACGCCGACCTCGCGTCGTTTCCGCCGACCGTCCTGGTCGCGGCCGAGGGGGAGATGCTCGAGCCCGACGTCATCGACCTCGTCGAATCGCTCGACGAGGCGGGTGTCACCGCGGTGGCCCACATCTACGCCTGGCAGATCCATGCATTTCCGGTGCTGAGCTCGCATCACCCGGAGACACTGGACGCGGTCGAGGTGACCGCGGCCTTCGCCACCGACGCGATCCGAGAGGGCAAGACCACTGACGAACGAACGGGCAAGCGCGCCGGCTGACGACGTGAACACCCCGACCCCGGCGAACCCGGGCACCGCCTACGCCGACGAGTTGGAGACCAGACCCCCGGGCGCGGTGGACGCCCGGTTCACCCTGGCCGCGGAGCGCACGCTGCTCGCGTGGGTCCGGACCGCCCTCGGATTCATGGCGGCCGGGATCGCCGTCGTCTACCTGTCGCCCGACGAGACCACCCCGCTCATCGACGTCGCACTGGGCGTCCTGATGGTCGGGCTGGGTGCTTCGCTGGCCGTACTCGGGGCCTGGCGATGGCGACGGACGACGCGCGCGCTGGTCACCGGAGGCGAGATGCCGGGCCCGAAGCAGGTCATGCTCGTGGTCGCTGCGATAGTGGTGGTGGCGGTCCTCGTCGCGGTGGTCATGGTGATCCAGTCCTGACCTCGCCGTTCACCACGACACTCCTACCTTCGGGACGGCCGCGACACTCAGCCGTCCACCATCCAGGGAGATCGACGTGACCACCGGCCCCGACTTCTCGCGGAGCGCGCAGACGTTCTCGATGACGCTGACCATCGTCGGCGCGACCATCCTCATCTTCTGCATCGGCTGGCTGACCGTCGGCTGGTGGCAGGAGGGCCGGTGGTTCTGGGTGGCCGTCGGGATCGCCGTGGTCGTCGTGAACGTCGTGCTGATCGGCATGCAGCTCCGGCGCCGCCTCGGTGAGCGGGTCAAGGACACCGACGACCGCCCCCGGCGCCGCGGGTTGATCGACAACTTCGACGACCTCGACGACTGAGCCCGCCCCTGCTCCCTGAGGAGCGGGCGGAGCTTGCGGAGCCCGCGTTGCCCCTGCTCCCTGAGGAGCGGGCGGAGCTTGCGGAGCCCGCGTTGCCCCTGCTCCCTGAGGAGCGGGTGGAGCTTGCGGAGCCCGCGTCACGAAGGGTCACGCCGTCAGCGAATCCGAGTCCTCGGGATCGTCGTCGGCGAACTGGGTGCGGTAGAGCTCGGCGTAGCGACCGTTGCGGGCGAGGAGTGTCGGGTGATCACCGCGTTCGACGACGCGCCCGGCTTCGAGTACGACGATTTCGTCGGCAGCCCGGATCGTCGAGAGCCGGTGTGCGATGACGATCGAGGTCCGACCCTCGAGTGCTTCACCGAGTGCTTCCTGGACCGCAGCCTCCGACGTCGAGTCGAGATGCGCGGTGGCCTCGTCGAGGATCACGACCGACGGCTGGGCCAGGAGCAGTCGGGCGATCGTCATCCGTTGGCGCTCACCGCCGGACAGCCGGTAGCCGCGTTCGCCGACGACGGTGTCCAGCCCGTCGGGAAGTGATCCGACGAGGTCGTCGAGCCGAGCTCGCCGCAGCGCGTCCCAGATCTCGTCGTCGGACGTGTTCGGCCGCGCGAGAACGAGGTTCGCGCGAATGGAATCGTGGAAGAGATGCCCGTCCTGGGTGACGAGGCCGACGGTCCGGTGGACCGACGCGGTCTGCAACTTCCGGATGTCCACCCCGGCCAGCTGGATCGACCCCTCGTCGACATCGTAGAGGCGGGTCGCGAGACTCGCGATGGTCGACTTACCCGCACCCGAACTCCCCACGAGGGCCACCATGCTGCCGGCCGGAACATTCAGGTCGACGTTGTGCAGAACCGTCGTCCCGGCTCGATTGTCCAGTTGGGCAACCTCTTCCAACGAGGCCAGGGACACCTTGTCGGCCGCCGGATAGGCGAACGAGACGTCCTCGAACCGGACGGACACCGGCACGGGTCGGCCACTCTCGGTGCCGGGCACCGCGATCGCATCCGGCGCGTCGGTGATGAGGGGCCGCAGGTCGAGCACCTCGAAGACGCGCTCGAAGCTGACCAGCGCACTCATGATCTCGACGCGGGCATTCGCCAGGGCCGTC
This sequence comes from Gordonia sp. G4, assembly GCF_057770005.1. Classification (NCBI taxonomy): domain Bacteria; kingdom Bacillati; phylum Actinomycetota; class Actinomycetes; order Mycobacteriales; family Gordoniaceae; genus Gordonia; species Gordonia sp. G4. Next base: position 1,104,287 of record NZ_CM173442.1, on the reverse strand, counting down.
AGTGGCGCGTACATCCGGGTCAGCAACAGCGCCAGCGAGACCACCGCGCCCGCGGACAGGTGATCCTGTACCGCAAGCCAACCGCCGAGCCCGTAGACCAGGGCGAGGGCGAGCGCCGACACCAGCATCAGCGTCGTCATGAAATACGCCTGCAGCATCGAGCGGCGTACCCCGATGTCGCGGACGCGGTCGGCGCGTTCGGCGAATTCCCGGGACTCGAGATCGGGCCGCCCGAACAGCTTCACCAGCGTGGCGCCGGGAGCGGAGAAGCGCTCGGTCATCTGCGTCGACATCCGGGCGTTGTGCTCGGCGGCCTCGCGGGACAGCGCGGCCATCCGCCGGCCCATGCGCCGCGCCGGTACGACGAAGACCGGCAGCAGGATCAGCGCGAGCAGCGTGATCTGCCAGCTGATCGCGATCATCACGGCGAGGGTCAGGGTCAGCGTGACGATGTTGGAGACGACGCCCGACAGGGTGTCGCTGAACGCGCGCTGGGCACCGATGACGTCGTTGTTGAGCCGGCTCACCAGCGCCCCGGTACGGGTACGCGTGAAGAACGCGACCGGCATCTGCTGCACGTGGTCGAAGACGGCGCGACGCAGATCGAGGATGAGGCCCTCGCCGATGTTCGCCGACAGCCACCGGACCCCTATCCCCGCGGCGGCCTCGGCGACGGCGATCAGCGCGATGGCGACCGCGAGTCCCACGATCATCGCCTCCGAGCCGCCCTCGGTGATGAGGTTGACCACCCGGCCCGCCAGCAGCGGGGTCAGGACCGTCAGCACCGCGGTGAAGACCGACAGGACGAGGAAGAAGGCGATACGACGCCGGTGCGGGCGGGCGAAGTCGCCGATCCGGCGAAGTATCACCCGGCGGTCGCCCCGCAACCGTTTGCTGCTCGGCTGGGTGGAGGACTTGTACATCATGTCCCAGGCCACGGACTGCATGCTCATGCCGTCCACGGTAGAACTTCAAGTTGGCTTCAAGTCCACTCTGTTCGCTGCCGGAGGAATCCTCCGGCAGCGAACACACCGCCCCGCAGGGACGAGAGCGCTATCCGGCGAGCGCGTCGGCGACCCCCGCGCCGAGCACGTCGAGGAGGTCCGACGACGCGGCGACGGCGCCGAACACACCGCCCTGCATCGTGACCATGTTGAGCGCCGCCTCGTGGTTGGCGGGATCGGTCGCACCCGTGCAGTCGGAGAGGATCAGACATTCGTAACCGCGGTCGTTCGCCTCGCGCATCGTGGTGTGGACGCAGACATCGGTCGTGATGCCGGTGAGGATGACGTGCGTGATCCCGTTGGTGCGCAACACGAGATCGAGGTCGGTCGCGTAGAACGCGCCCTTGCCTGGCTTGTCGATGACGATCTCGCCGTCGAGCGGAGCGACCTCCGGCACGATCTGCCATCCCGGTTCGTCGCGGATGAGGATGCGCCCGCAGGGGCCGGTGGAGCCGATCTCGGCCCCGATCCGTCCCGACCGCCAGCGCTTGTTGGCCGGGAGGTCGGACAGGTCGGCGCGGTGACCTTCCCGGGTGTGGATGATCGTGAGGCCGGCGTCGCGCGCCGCGGCCAGGACCCGGGCGGTCGGCTCGAGCGGTGCCCGCGTCAGCGACAGGTCGTAGCCCATCGAGTCGACGTAGCCGCCGGGACCGCAGAAGTCGGTCTGCCAGTCGATGCAGAGGAGTGCGGTGGAGGCGGGGTCGAACCCGCCGTCGTAGGGCCACGCATACGGCCGTGCGCCGCCGATGGTCGAGAATTCATGTGGTGCAGCAGATGTCATGGTCGATTCCTGGTCGGGGGTGTGCGGATGTCGGGGGTGATCTGTCACACCGGCGCCGAGGTGGTGTTCTCGGCGGTGACGTCCGGCGTCGACGACGTGGCGGACGTCCGCCGGCTCAGAAGTGCCGCGAGGGCGCCGGACACGACGATCCCCACCGCGACGACACACAGGGCCGGGGCGACGTAGTGGGTGACGAGCGCTGCGATCGCACCGGCGCCCCACGCGATGAACGCCGTTGCGCGCCAGGGTGTCGGGGCGTCGGACGACGCGGCCCGCCTGGTCAGCGGCAGCACCTGGTCGACGATGAGGACCGCCCCGAGCGGTGGGACGACGACGCCGAGCAGGTTGAGCCAGTCCTCGAAGTGCTGCCAGATGCCGGCGACGGCGAGCGCGACGCCGATGGCGCCGAGTCCGACGGTGAGCACGCGCATCCGGATGCCGGTCAATTCGCTCCAGCCGACGGCGCCGTTGTAGAGGCAATGCGTGCACACCGAACCCAGGTTGATGAACACGAAGGCGACCGCGATCGGCACCAGCACGCCGCCGTTGTCGATGAGGATGCCGAGGAACCCGCCGCCGTTGGTGGCCGGATCATCCCCAGCGCCCATCGCCACGATGACGCCGCCGATGGTCAACGCGACGGTGTTGCCGACCGGGAAGGCGCTGAACGCGGCGAGGAATGCCTGCTTGCCGTTGACCGACCAGCGGGTGAAATCCGCTGTCATGGTTCCGGAGTCGGCGAACAGGGCGACCACGAGCGTGACCGCGGCTCCGAACGTGAGCGCGGTGACCCCCGCTCCGCCGGTGTAGGAGGCGAACTCTCCGGCGCCGGGTGCGGACGAGGCGTCGACGATGGCGAGAACGCCGAGGATCAGATAGAGCGGTGCCGCGACGATCCCGATCACGGTCAGTGCCCGGATGCCGAGCAGGGTCGCCGCGACATACCCGATGCCCGCGATCAGGGCGATCAGCGTGGCGTTCCACCCCATGCTTGCCTCGAGCGTCGATCCGGTGAGACCGGTCTGGAAGGCGAACCAGCCGATCACCACTGTGGTGAGGAAGGCTGCCGGGATGCGGTAGCCCTTGGCGCCGAACGTGCGGGCAGCCATCAGCGCGAAGTTCTCGCCGGTGCGGCCCGCCTGGTAGCTCAGCAGCCCGACGTAGGCCATCAGGATCAGATTGCCGACCGCGATCGCGGCCATACCCGGCCAGAACCCGAGCGAGTACACGATCATGCCGCCGAAGACGGCGCAGGTGAGGATCATCGGGAACCCGAGCCACACCGACGACACCGCGAAGAGCGATTTGCGCGCCGATGCCGGTACCGGCCGGTCCTCGTACTCGTCGAACGCCGACGTATCGCCGTCGGCGTCGTCAGGGCTGGTGCCGGCGACCGGTATGTCTGAGGTGGATCTCATGGTTCCTCCCGAACCTCGTTGCAGGTTCCTATAGGAAACGCCGGAGGCGTCGCGCTCCCGTTGCAGCTTCGTTAACAGCCGATTAATCCGCATAGTCCGCGGTACAGCGAGCGCGATCTCGCGCGGTGGTGACGGCCCGATACGCACCTCTGCGCGAGACGACCGTCGTCATATAGGATCTCTGCATGATCGAGCGTGCCCCCGTCGTGGGCGCCACCCCCGCGCCTGCCGACCGGATCCGCGCCGACGTGGAGGAGGCCATCCTCTCCGGACGGCTTGCGCCGGGCACGAGGATCAACGCCGACGAGCTCGCCCGCGAGTCCGGGGTCAGTCACATCCCGGTGCGGGAGGCCCTCCGGTCCCTGGAAGCCGAGGGGTGGGTCGTCCGTCGTCACAACCGCGGGACCTACGTCCGGGACCGGGACTCCGCCGAACTGTCGGACCTGTTCGAGGCGCGGCTCATCGTCGAGCGGAAAGCGGCGTGGCTCGCAGCGCAACGACGGACCGCGGCGCAACTCGACGATCTCGTGCGGATCGTCGAACGTCAGGACGCGACGACCGATGACGCAGTGCTGTCCGCGATCAACTGCGACTTCCACGTCGGCCTCGCCGGTTGTGCGCACAACCGTGTTCTCGAGTCGATGGTCGCCGACGTGAACAAGCGGGTTCGCTTCTACTACCTGCCGACCGCGGGCCGACGGCACGGCGTCTCGGTGGCCGAGCATCGCGCGATTCTCGACGCGGTGCGCGACCGCGACTCCGAACGTGCGGCCGACTTGCTGGAGCTGCACATCGCCGACACGAGAGCAGGAGCGTCCCGGACGCTCACCGCCGGTGAGGTAGATGAGGCGGGCACGGCCGGAAGGCAGGCCGGCTGACGCGGCGGCAGGCTGGCGACGCCGGGGTTCCCACGCATGCTCTACGTTGGTATGCGAGGTCACAACACGATTCGGCCGACTGACAGACCGGCCCGGGCCGGCGATGGGGGCCGGTGGCAAAGGAGCGAGGCGACATGGCAGAACTCAAGCTCGGTTTCAAGGCGTCGGCGGAGCAGTTCGATCCGCGCGAGCTGGTGGAGATCGCGGTCGCGGCCGAAGAACACGGCATGGATTCGGTTGCGGTGAGCGATCACTTCCAGCCCTGGCGGCACAACGGCGGGCACGCGCCCTTCTCCCTCGCGTGGATGGCGGCGGTCGGTGAGCGCACCAAGCGGGTGCAGATCGGCACCTCGGTCATGACCCCGACCTTCCGCTACAACCCCGCGGTCATCGCGCAGGCCTTCGCCACGATGGGTTGCCTGTACCCCGGTCGCATCATGCTCGGCGTCGGAACCGGCGAGGCACTCAACGAGTACGCGACGGGATTCCAGGGCGAGTGGCCGGAGTTCAAGGAGCGCTTCGCGCGCCTGCGTGAGTCCATCAAGCTGATGCGCGAGCTGTGGACCGGCGAGGAAGTGAACTTCGACGGCGAGTACTACCACACACAGGGCGCGTACATGTATGACGTTCCGGAGCAGCCGATCCCGGTGTACGTCGCCGCCGGCGGTCCGGTCGTCGCTCGTTACGCGGGCCGCTCCGGCGACGGTTTCATCTGCACCTCCGGCAAGGGGCCCGAGCTCTACACCGAGAAGTTGCTGCCCGCGGTCGCCGAAGGTGCGGAGAAGGCCGAACGCGACGTCGACACCATCGACAAGATGATCGAGATCAAGATCTCCTACGATCCCGATCCCGAACTGGCACTGGAGAACACGCGCTTCTGGGCGCCGCTGTCGCTGACGCCGGAGCAGAAGCACAGCGTCAACAGCTCGACCGAGATGGAGCGCCTGGCCGACGAGTTGCCGATCGAGCAGGTCGCCAAGCGGTGGATCGTCTCGTCCGATCCCGACGAGGCCGTCGAGAAGGTCAAGTTCTACACCGACGCCGGGCTCAACCACCTGGTGTTCCACGCCCCCGGGCATGACCAGCGCCGCTTCCTCGAGAACTTCGAGCGCGACCTCGCCCCACGACTGCGCAAGCTCGGCTGAGCCTACGAAACCGTCTGGGCGACAGCGGCGTCGAGCATGTCGAGCACTCGCCGGATCGGAGGCAGGTCGAGTCCGGCCTGTCGCACCCTCACCCGCACCTCGCGCGCGGGCGTGGGGTCGACGATGGGAATCGACGCGACACCGGGTGGCAGGTCGATGAGTGCGAGCTCGGGGACGACGGTGAGTCCGACGCCGGCCGCGACGAAGCGGATCGCGGTCGGGTAGTCCTGCGTCTCCACGCTGAAGTCGGGTACGAAGCCCACCGAGGTGCAGGCGTCGAGCAGTGCCTGCCGGCAGGGTCCGCGTGCCACGTCGTTGTCTACCCAGGGGACCTGGGACAGTTCGCGCAGGGTCACCGACTCCAGCGCGGCCCACGCTGAATCCTCCGGCACGACAGCGTGATAGGGGTCCGTGGTCAGTCGGCGACCGACGAATCCCGCGACCTCGGCGGAGGGTCGTCGGCTGTCCGCCACGTAGATCTCGATGTCGGGCGACGCCGACGACGGACCCATCAGTTCGATGAGGCGCAGATCGAGCCGCAGCCCGGGGAACTCGCGGGAGATCGTGGCGACGATCGGCGGAATCCAGGTGGCGCCCGCGGAGGCGAAGTAGTTGATGCGCAACTGGCCGAGACGCCCGTCGCGCAGCTCCGAGATCAGGCCGTCGACGCGCGCGATCTGTTCGAAGACGGTGTCGGACTCGCGTGCCAGGATGAGGCCGGCCTCGGTCGGCACGATGCCGCGCCCGTCGCGCTCGACCAGTGACAGCCCGGTCTCGCGCTGGAGCGTGGCGATGTGCTGACTGACTGCCGACGGTGTGTATCCGAGCGCGGCCGCGGCCCCGCCGATGGACCGCTCGCCGATGACCGAGCGCAGGACCCGGAGGCGGTGGATGTCGACCATGTGGAGACGATACAACGGGAACACTTCAGTGATGCTGAAGTATCGGAAATGAGTATTCACTTGTCCTGAAGTGCGGAATGGGCGAACCTGGAGGACATGTCCTCGCGCCTGACGCCGGCCTCCTCTGTGTCCGCCGCCGCATCACTGCCCGCGCTCGCCGCACTCGTGACCGTCGTGTTGTGGGCGTCGGCGTTCGTCGGCATCCGTGCGCTGGGCGACACGTTCTCCCCGGGTGCCATGGCCTTTCTGCGGTTGCTCGCCGCGGTCATCCCGCTGACGATCCTCGTGGCGGTGGTGCGTCTGCGTGCACGGGCGACCGGGGCGCAGGCACGGCCACTGTTCCCGCGGGGTCGAGCGCTCGCCATGGTGACGGCCTACGGCGTCGCCTGGTTCGCCGGGTACACCGTCCTGCTGAACTGGGCCGAGCGTCACCTCGACGCCGGGACCGCGGCGCTGCTCGTGAACCTGGCGCCGATCCTCGTCGCCGTCGCCGCGGGATTGTTTCTGGGAGAGGGATTCCCGCGCCATCTCGTGATCGGCATGACGATTGCTTTCGCGGGGGTGGTGCTGATAGCACTCGGCGGGTCGGCGACCGCGGACGCGCACGCCGACTGGCTCGGTGTCGTGCTCGGGGTAGCCGCGGCGATTCTCTACGCGACCGGCGTGCTGATCCAGAAATCCGCACTGCGCACCGTCGATGCGCTGACCGCCACCTGGCTGGGTGCGGTCGCGGGCTTGGTCGCGACTGCGCCGTTCGCGCCCGTCGCCGTCGCCGAACTGTCCGGCGCCGAGCCGGGCGCGATCTGGGCGGTCATCTACCTCGGGGTCGGACCGACCGCGATCGCATTCTCCACGTGGGCCTACGCGCTGGCCCGGACCGACGCGAGCGCGATGGCGGCCACGACGCTCGTCGTCCCTGCACTCGTCATCGTCCTCTCATGGGCGCTGCTCGGCGAGCTGCCCACCGGTGTCGGCATCGTCGGTGGACTGCTCTGCCTGGCCGGCGTCGCCGTCGCGCGCCGATTGCTGCCGAGACGGCCGCGTGTGGCCCGCCGTGCGCGTAGCCTGGACGCATCGTCGCCGGCGTTGACGCCTCCCGACCCACGACGGGTTCCCGGCACGACCGCAACCGAGGGGACACCGCCATGCGCAAGCTCGTCGCCGGCCTCGCCATCGGCGGGTCGCTGACTCTCGGTGCGGTGGCAACGCTGCTGACCGTCGACTCGGAATCGCCTGCGGCGCCGCCCACTGTGAGCTGCCCACCGTTCTCCGGTTCCGGGCCGATCCCCGGGTGCGCGTTGCGTGTCGACGGAACCCACCTGCAGATCACCCTGTACAACAACGCCACGCGCAGCCCTGCCCTGGAGTGCACCCTGACGCCGAGCGGTGCGCTCCGTCCCACCGACTCCGCGTCGATGGGGCCGGGCTCGCGCGGGACGCTCGGGGCCTCGGTGTTCCCGAACGTGTCGAGGGTCTTCGTCGTCGACTGCCGTGGCGGCGGTACGGGCGTCGACCGCGTCGAGCGCCAGACCACGATCAGCGCGCGCGCCGAGGCGCCGGTACCCGAGCGGACGACGCCGCCGGCCCGTCGATCGTCACCTCCGCCGGCCCCCTCGGCGCCCTCCACGTCACGCGAGTCCGACGTGCCCGCGGATGACTCGGCACCGCAGCCGAGTACGGGGGATGCCGGGTCCGCCGAAGCCGCGATCCCGCCGCCGACCGTCACCACGACGACCACGACGGTTCCCGCCTCAGCCTGATTCGCTACGGTTTTCGCATGGATCGCGACCGCATGGTGGATGTCGGAGTCGGGCTTGTCTCCCGGTTCGGGGCCAAGACGCTGAGTCTGACGTCGGTGGCACGGCACGCCGGGGTCGCGCGCGCCACCGCCTACCGGATGTTCGGCGGGCGCGAAGCGCTGGTCACGGCGATCGTGGAACGCGAGGTCTCGCTGCTGCGGGTGAAGCTGGTGGAGTGGTCGGCGAGTGCACCCGACGCGGCGGGCAAGATCCACGCGCAGGTGGTGAACGTGCTGCCCTACATCCGCAACCACGACGCATTGCAGTACGTCCTGCGCAAGGAGCCCGAGGAGGTCGTGCGCGCGCTGGTCGCCACCAGCGATTCGGCCGGGCCCACCCTCATCCACCAGATCGTGTCGGAGACCCTGCCCGACCTCGAACCCCAGATCGGGGACCAGCTGTTCCCGAACCCACGGGGAGCCGCGGAGTTCCTCGTACGCACCATCTACTCCCTCATGCTCATCCCCGACAGCTTCCTGAGCGATGAGCAGATCGCCGAACTCGTCGTCCGGGCGGTCGTGCGCACCGACGCCGAGGGAGACGCCCCCGGTGGGGATGATCCCGGGGGTGTTCCGCCGACCGGCGGTGCCGCACCGGGCGCGGCCCGATGACCGACGAGCGGATGTCCGACGAGACCGCGATACCCGTCGTCCAGATGCGCCGGCCGCGATGGGGGGACCCGGCGCGCACCGCCGAACTGCCCAGCGCGGCGGCTGCGCTCGCCGGCGGCCGGGACGCCGACTCCGGCGTCGACCCGGCGACGATCACCCTTCCCCGACCGGTCGTCGATCCCAGTGTCCGAGAGGAGATCTCGGCGATCGTCGGTGCCGGAAACGTCACCGACGCGGATGCCGCACGGGTTCAGCACACGCGCGGGTACTCCACCCCGGACATCCTGCGGTTGCGTGCGGGCGACGCCGGCGATGCGCCCGATCTCGTGGTGCACCCCGGTGGCCACGACGAGGTGGTCGCGATCCTGCGGCTGTGTTCGGACCGGCGGATCGCCGTGGTGCCCTTCACCGGTGGGACGTCCGTGGTCGGTGGTCTGACGCCGGATCGTGCCGCGGTCACCGGTGTGATCAGCCTCGACCTGCGACGCCTCGACCGGGTGGTGGAGATCGACGAGATCTCCCGGATGGCGACCCTGGAGGCGGGCCTGCGGGGGCCGGCGGCCGAAGCGCTCCTGCGTGAGAAGGGGTGGACCATCGGGCATTTCCCGCAGTCCTACGAGGGTGCCGGAATCGGTGGCTACGCGGCCACCCGATCTGCCGGCCAATCGTCGGCGGGCTACGGGCGGTTCGACGAGATGGTCGAGGGACTCGTGCTGGCGACCCCGCGCGGCACGATCGAACTCGGTACCGCGCCCCGCTCGGCGGCCGGCCCCGATCTACGTCAGCTGGTCCTGGGGTCGGAGGGTGTGTTCGGTGTCATCACGAGCGTGCAGGTGCGCATCCGGCCGGTGCCGGTGGCCCGCGTCTTCGACGCCTGGCGCTTCGCCACGTTCGCCGACGGTGCGACCGCGCTTCGTCGGCTCGCCCAGGACGGTCCGTTGCCGACGGTGCTGAGGCTGTCCGACGAGGTGGAGACCGCGCTGAATCTCGCGGATCCGGCCGGCGCCGGGAGCGAAGCGGGCGATGGTGGGTCAGCGGGGTGTCTGGTCGTCGCCGGATATGAGGGTGCTGCCGACGAGGTGACACGCCGTCGCGACGCGGCGTCGGCGGTCCTGACCGACGCCGGCGGCAGCGCGCTGGGCGACGGTCCCGGGGAGTCCTGGCGGACAGGCCGTTTCGCCGCACCGTATCTGCGTGATCCGTTGCTCGATGCGGGCGTGCTGGTCGAGACGCTCGAGACCGTCGCCTTCTGGTCGCGGTTGCACGAGGTGCGCGACGCGGTGACGGCCGCCCTCACGGATTCGCTCACGGCGTCGGGCACGCCACCGCTGGTGATGTGCCACATCAGTCACGTCTACGAGTCGGGCGCCTCGCTGTACTTCACCGTCGTCGCACCGTTCGGCGACGATCCGCTGACGCAGTGGGCGGCGGCGAAAACCGCGGCCAATTCCGCGATTCGGGCGTCCGGGGCCAGTATCACCCACCACCACGCGGTCGGCCGGGATCATCGGGACGCCTACCACGACGAGATCGGGCCCCTGGCGCTCGAGGCGTTGCGGGCGGTGAAGGCGTCGCTCGATCCGGCCGGCGTGTGCAATCCGGGAATCCTGATCTGACCCTCGATCCGACGGGCGGGGTGCGTGGCTCGAGCGCCACTATGCTGGGGCGCATGGCCACGGATGCAGTCCAGACCGCCGACGGACCCGCGAGTGCGGAACAGGTCGTCGCCGACACCACGACGAGTATCTACATCGCCTCCGCGGAGGGGGAGACCGGCAAGTCCATCGTCGCGTTGGGGCTGCTGGCGCTGCTGTCGGCCACCGGCGGGCGGGTCGGCGTGTTCCGTCCGATCTCGCGGACGGCCATCGAGGATCGGGATCCGATCCTCGATCTGCTCCTCGACTACGACTCCGCCGACCTCCCCTATGAGGACTGTCTCGGCGTCACCTACGAACAGGTCCACGACGACCCAGAAGGTGCGATCGCGGAGATCGTCGCCCGTTTCCACGCCATCCAGTCCCGGTGCGACCGCGTGGTCATCGTGGGCTCGGACTACACCGACGTCGGAACTCCGTCCGAACTGAGCTACAACGCCCGGATCGCAGCCAATCTCGCTGCCCCGATGGTGTTGGCCATCAGGGCGATCGACCGGACGCCGGCAGAACTGCACGGTCTGGCCGAAGGCCTCATCGCCGAGGTGAAAGCCGCGCACGCGACCCCGGTCGCGCTCGTCGCCAACCGGTGCGATCCCGATCGGCTCGGCGAGATCCGGGAACAGCTGCGCAGCACCGGGATTCCGGCGCTGTGCCTCCCCGAGGAGCCGGTGCTGTTCGCGCCCACGATGGGGGAGCTGAAAGAGGCGCTCGGCGCGACCATGTACAGCGGCGACGAGGAGTTGCTCGACCGGGAGGCGCTGCGGGTGATGGTCGGCGGCATGACCGTCGAGCACATCCTCGAAAGGCTCACCGACGGCACGGTGGTCATCACTCCGGCCGACCGATCGGATGTCCTGCTCGCCCTGGTGAATGCGAACACTGCGCAGGGGTTTCCGCGTCTGTCGGGCATCATCCTCAACGGTGGGCTCAAACCGCACCCGATGATCGAGGCGCTGGTGAGTGGTCTCAAACCGACGCTGCCCATCATCAGCTGTCCGCAGGGCACCTACGACACCGCGCGTACGGCCGCGCACACGCGGGGCAAGCTCGGTGTGGGCTCCGTGCGCAAGATCGAGGCTGCGCTGTCGATGATGGAGACCCACGTCGACCCCGAGAAGGTCATGCACAACCTCAACGTGTCGACGCCGACGGTGGTGACGCCGCAGATGTTCGAGTACCGGCTGATCTCCCGCGCGCGTGCCGACCGGAAGCACATCGTGCTGCCGGAGGGGGATGACGACCGAATCCTGCGCGCGGCCAACCGGCTTGCCCGGCGCGGCGTCGCCGATCTCACCATCCTCGGCGATCCCGACACGGTCCGCGAACGCTCCATCGAACTCGGACTCGACCTGGCCGATGTGACGGTCATCGACCCGGCCGAGTCCGAGTACCTCGACGAGTTCGCCCGGATCTACACCGATCTGCGCACACACAGGGGCATGGATTTCGAACGGGCACAGGAGAAGATGCGGGACGTGTCCTACTTCGGCACGATGATGGTGCACACCGGCCGCGCCGATGGGATGGTGTCGGGGGCGTCGCACACCACCGCACACACGATCCGGCCGGCTTTCGAGATCATCAAGACGAAACCGGGGGTCTCCACCGTCTCGAGCGTGTTCTTCATGTGCCTGGCCGACAAGGTGCTGGCCTACGGTGACTGCGCCATCGTCCCGGACCCGTCCGATGAACAGCTCGCCGACATCGCCATCTCGTCGGCGCAGACGTCGGCGGCCTTCGGCATCGATCCGCGGGTCGCGATGCTGTCCTACTCCACGGGAACGTCCGGGTCGGGCGCCGACGTCGAGAAGGTCAAGACGGCAACCGAACTCGTGCGCGAGCGGGAACCAGGGCTGCTGGTCGAGGGACCCATCCAGTACGACGCCGCGGTGGAACCGTCGGTGGCGAAGACCAAGATGCCCGATTCGCCGGTCGCCGGTCGCGCGACCGTGCTGATCTTCCCCGATCTGAACACCGGCAACAACACGTACAAGGCGGTTCAGCGCAGCGCGGGCGCGATCGCGATCGGCCCGGTGCTGCAGGGATTGAACAAACCGATCAACGATCTGAGTCGTGGAGCTCTCGTCTCCGACATCGTGAACACCGTGGCCATCACCGCGATCCAGGCCCAACAGGGGGATGTGGACCCGATCACGGGGAACGCCGACACCGCCGACGCCGAGGCCGGTCGATGAGCGGGGCGTCCGGTGCGGTGCTGGTGTTCAATGCCGGCTCGTCATCGCTGAAGTATCAACTGGTGCAGCCCGCGGACGGCACGGTGGTCGCCGAGGGCATCGCGGAGCGGATCGGCGATGCCGGTTCGTCGATGACGCATGAGCAGAACGGTGAGACGGTCACCGAGACATTGCAACTCGACGATCACCTCGCCGCGGTCCGGCGCGCGGAGCGTTTCTTCGCCGACAACGGAACCGACTTGGCGAAGGCGGGACTGAGTGCGGTGGGGCACCGGGTGGTCCACGGCGGCAGGTCGTTCTACGAGCCGACCGTGGTGACCCCCGAGGTGATCTCGGAGATCGAGCGGATCTCCCCGCTGGCGCCGCTGCACAATCCGGCCAACCTGGTCGGCATCCTGGCCGCGAAGGAGTTGCTGCCCGACGTCCCGTCGGTCGCGGTTTTCGACACCGCCTTCTTCCACGGGCTCCCCGACTCGTCCGCGACGTACGCCATCGACCGTGCGGTGGCCGAGGAACATGCGATACGCCGCTACGGTTTCCACGGCACCAGCCACGAGTACGTGGCCGGCCGGGTGGCCGAGTTCCTGGAATGCGACCCGGCGTCGCTGAACCAGATCGTGCTGCATCTCGGCAACGGCGCGTCGGCCTCGGCGATCGCCGGCGGACAGCCGATCGACACGTCGATGGGTATGACCCCGCTGGAGGGGCTGGTCATGGGAACCCGCAGCGGTGACATCGACCCTGGGCTGGTGTTGCACCTGAACCGGGTGGCGAATCTGTCGGTCGGCGAGATCGACACGCTGCTCAACAAGCGTTCGGGACTTCGAGGTCTGTGCGGTGAGAACGACTTCCGCACCATCACCGAGCTGATGGACTCCGGTGACGACGCCGCCCGTCGCGCCTTCGACGTCTACATCCATCGCCTACGTCGCTACCTCGGCGCCTACGCCTTCGCCCTCGGGCGCGTCGACGCCATCACCTTCACGGCTGGGGTTGGGGAGAACTCGGCAGTCGTCCGGTCTCGTGCGCTGGCGGGCCTGGAGGTGTTCGGGATCGTTGTCGACGAGGAGCGGAACGCTCTGCGCGGCAAGGCTCCTCGGCGGATCTCGACGGATGACAGCGCCGTGGATGTGCTCGTGGTGCCGACCAATGAGGAGCTGGCGATAGCGCGGCAGTCGGCGGCGGTTGTGGCCGGCTGACCCCGGCCGACGACGAGGTATCGCTGTAGGTGTGCGCCACGGCGGGGTTCGCTGATGGTGCAATAATCGGCTGCCCTAGCACGCACCACCGACAAGACTAGGTGTGCGACCGACAACAAAACGTGTTGCAGACCAGCGCTGTAGCCACTGAACTCGAACATCTTTGGATCTCCTGACCTGGTAGTGGGCGGTTTTTGGTCAGTTCTGATGCGGAAGTGTCGGGCTGTCCAACGCCTGATTGACCCACTGCAGCACATGAAATGGGTCCATACACCAATACGCGCCTGGAGCTTGTTCGGCGAGGACCGCACCGATGTACTCGGCCCCATCAGCACTGATGTGGGTGATCTTGCGTGCACGCACATCGCCTAGTTCATCGAAGAACCGCTCGATGGTCTCCTTCTTGGCGCCTTCACCAGCCCAGACCAGTTGGCCTGTGTCGTGGTTGACGACCACCACCAGGTAGCGGCGGCCCTTGCGGTAGGCGATTTCATCGATGCCGATGCGCCGCAACCCGTTCAAGCGTTTGGTGAGTCCGACATGGTCGTCGACGACACGCTCGACGATCCGAGACACCGTACGCCAGGAGACCCGTAGATAGGCACTCACCGCGGTCATCGGCGCGTGCGCACACATCCACGCGACTGTGTCATCGAAAGCCCTGGTCATCTTCGCTTGCGGCCGCGCCCACGGCACCCATTCGCTGCACACATTGTGGCGAGGGCACTGCACCCGGGTGGCCGGAAGCTCCAGAAAGCACCGCCAGCCGCCCATGTCAAGATGCCGCCACCGTCGCGGTGCCGGCGGCTGATCGTAACCAGGGCAGCGGTTCCGACATTGCGGGCACCGTAATCGTGCCCTGCTGTGCAGTTCCAACGACACCACCAAAATCTGCCCGCGATCATCCTCATCGAACCTGACACCCACGACACGGGCACGCTCGATTCCGAGCAACTTCTGCAGTACTCTGACAGTGCGCAACGCCCACTCCTTCAGTTTTGGTCTTCGCAACTCAAAACCTAAGGGACAGTGGGCGTTGCGTGCATTAGGCGCGCGACAAGGCACCCACTTTTGCGTCAGAAGAGCCACATCTTTTCGAGAAAGTTCGAAAAAAGTTCTCCGGGGGTGACCATGTCCGTGTCATCTCGCAGGACATCGGTGACAGTTCTGCATCAAGACATCGATGACAATCTGAGTGGTCTTGGTGGTGACACTTCTGCCTCGATGCTCAGGTGGCTGTAACTTCACCGCTCGCTGCCTGTGCGCCGTCGACGGTGGGCAGGTGGTGTGGTTGCTTCTGGGCGCCTGCGGCGTGGTGACTGTGCCCGTCTGAGAGGGTGGGTGATGAAGCGAAGCTCGGCAACGTTTGGGGTGACGGTGAACGACCACTTCTGGAGGACTCGACGGGTCCACTTGACGGTTTGGGTACGGGTGACGATGTTTCTCGCCCCATTGATTGCGGCGGTGTTCGTTCCTGGCGAGTTCGCCGACCCTGAGGGGAGCCCGTGGCCTCTGGTCTTTGTGTTCCTGTTCATGGTGATCTGCATGTGGCCTTTGGCGTTTGTCGCCCACTGGGTCGAAATAAGCGGTGATGGAATCACTCTCAGGTACTGGCCTCTCCTGTCACGGCGCATCAGCTACTCAGACCTCGCGTCCGTGCAGTACCGCGACAACGTCTCGTCGTGGGAGTTCGCCGGTATCGGGCTCAGGGTCGCTTCTGGCGGCGTGTTGGCTTTCGTGAATCGCAAGGGGCCAGGTGTCGAACTGCGTCTGACGGGCGGGCGAGCATACTTCGTGATTCTCTCTGACATCGCTGAATTGACCACAGTTCGAGACCGTCTCGCCCATGCGCGTCCCGATCTGACGTAGCAGGTGGACGCCAGGCCATCACCATATGGGCTTCGCGCCGCTGCTGATTTCCCGGCTCGGGAGGTCACCTTCCAGGACATCGGCACTTGTTCGTCAACGCTCAGGCGGGGGCTGTGAATGAACCTATCGATCCTGTCGTGCGGCTGGCGATCTCGCAGTGGCCTGATGATGCACCACGCGGAGCGGTCTCGACGTTCTGCGCCGAATACCGTATTTCCCGGAAGTCGTTTCACGAGGCAAGTGAGCGAAGACAGAGGGGCCGTCGGCGGTACTTGAACCGCGGACGCGCCGCCCGAAGTCGAGCCCGTCGGCGCTCGGTGATGAGGTCAAAGCGCAAGCGGTAGCAGTGCGTGCCGCCCTGGAGGCGTCCGGGCTGGACCACGGACCGACCAGCGTCCACGACAAGATGCAGTCGATGGGCCTTACCTGCGTTCCTTCGACGGCATCGCCGGCGCGGGTCTTCCGCGACGCCGGTGTCGCTCGCTGCGAGCCGAAGAAGAAGCCCCGATCGGCGTGGCGGCGGTTCGTCGATCCGGCTCCGAACGCGTGCTTGCAACTCGACGGCACCGAGTACGTCCTCACCGGCGGGCGTAGGTGTGCCATCCTGCAGCTGATCGACGATCATTCGCGCGACGCCGTCGGCTCCCACGTGGCCTCAGGTGAGACCGCTGACGCAGCGATTGTCGTGTTCGACAAGGCGGTCGCCGCGTATGTCACCGATGTCCCGACACACAAGTGTCACCGATTGGCGTGTCCCCCGTGAACCGGTCCGGGTGGTTCTAGAGTCCTGATTGCCCTGTTGAGGGCGGAGAAGGGACGATAGGGGTCATGGCGGGACGTAAGTGTCGCTCGGCGGGGGACATCGTGGGCAAGTTGCGCCGGGCCGATGAGTTGGCGGCGGAGGGCAAGACCGGTGAGGAGATCGCCGCCGACCTCGAGGTGTCGGCGGCCACCGTGTACAACTGGTGCCGCCAGTACGGCGGGATGGACGCTGATGCCGCCAAAGAGCTCAAGGAGCTTCGCGAGCAGAACGGCCGGCTCCAGCGCCTCCTCGCCGACGCCGAGTTGGAAAAGGACGCACTGCGCGAGATCGCGAATGGAAAATTGTGAGCCCTACTGCGAAACGCGCCGCGATCGACATGCTCAAAGACGTGAAGAGTATGTCAGAACGTATGGCGTGCAGGGTAGTTGGGCTCTACACGATCTGCGTACCGACGTGTGCCATTGGCTCGTGCTCCGGCCGACCCGGACGCTGGCCTGCGTGAGCAGCTTCGCACCTACGCCCGCAAGAACCCTCGGCACGGGTTCCGGCGGGCGTGGGCGCACCTGCGGTTCGACGACGGCATCGAGGTGAACAAGAAGAAGGTGCACCGGCTATGGAAGGAGGAGGGCCTGCAGGTGCGCCGGGCTCCGCGGCGCAAATGGGCTGGGCAATCCTCGGCGCCGATCATGGTCGCCGATGCACCGAAGGTGGTGTGGGCATTAGACTTTCAGTTCGACTCGACCGTGGATGGCAAGAAGGTCAAGATCGCGTCGATGGTCGATGAACACACCCGGTTGTCGTTGCTGAACATCGTGGATCGTTCGATCACCTCCGAGCGGTTGATCGAGGAGTTGGAGAAGACATTCGCGATCTGGGGCGGCCCGCCGATGGTGCTGCGCATGGACAACGGCCCTGAGTTCATCTCTGAGGCCCTACAGACGTTCTGTGCAGGGTTGGTGGGGATCTCCTACATTCCGCCCGGCACGCCATGGAACAACGGGTTCATCGAGTCGTTCAACAACGGCTGCGCGACGAGTGTCTGAACCGCAACTGCTGGCTCACGCTGCTCGAAGCCCGGGTGGTGATCGGCGACTTCAAGGACGACCACAACCACCGGCACCGGCATTCTGCGTTGGGCTACCAGACCCCGGCCGAGTACGCTGCCCGATGCACCCACCAGCATCACCCCGTGGGCTGCGAGATCGACTGACCGACTGCTAAAGACTTCACGCCGGCAGGTCAGCTCATCAGGCCAGGACTGCTCATCTTGTAGGACCTCGCGTTTGAGCGTGGCGTTGAACGCCTCGGCCATCGCATTGTCGGCACTGGTGCCTACCTCTCCCATCGACTGGGTCACGCCGAGTTCGGAGCACAATCCGGCGTAGGCCTTGCTGGTGTAAACCGAGCCGTGATCGGAGTGAAAGACCGCGCCCGACAACGATCCTCGCATCTGTTGCGCCGCACGCAAGGCATCGGTGACGAGCTCTGTGCGCATATGATCGGCCACAGCCCACCCTGCCAACCGTCGGGAGTAACAATCGATCACCGTAGCCAGGTACAGGTTGGAGCCACCGGCGATCGGCAGATACGTGATATCTCCGACGTACACCCGGTTCGGTGCGGGCGCGGTGAAATCGCGTTCCAGCAGGTCAGGAACCGTGCAGTCGGCAGGTTCGGGGATCGTGGTGACCACTCGGCGGCGCCGCCGATAGCCGGTAATGCCGTGGGTGCGCATCACTCGGGCCACCCGTTTGTGGTTGACCCGCTCCGCCAGCGGTACCCCGTCGTTGAGTTCAGCGGTGATCCGCGGTGCTCCACAGGTGCTGTCACCGTCGTGAACCTCACGGATACGTTGCGCCAGAACACGTTCAGCCTCCGCAGGAGCCGCCCGCACGGGGGCAGCCTTCCGCCACGCATAGAACGAGGAACAC
Organism: Gordonia sp. G4; assembly: GCF_057770005.1. NCBI lineage: Bacteria > Bacillati > Actinomycetota > Actinomycetes > Mycobacteriales > Gordoniaceae > Gordonia > Gordonia sp. G4. The sequence continues at coordinate 1,086,137 of NZ_CM173442.1, read as the reverse complement.
GCGATCTCGAGGAGATCGCATAGCCACTTGACCGGGTAGGTGTCGAGGTGGTCGGCGACGAACTGGAAGTGGCTCACCAGTTCGTCTCCCCGGCGAAATACTTGGCCGCCTGACGCAGAATCTCGCGTTCGGTACTCAGCTTGTGCTGCTCAGTGCGAAGCGCCGCGTTCTCCTTCTCCAACCGCGCAATCTTGGCCTCGGCGCTTTCTGGCCCGACTACAGCCGACCCATCGCCGGTACGGGCTTTGAGCGGGCTGACCGCCCCGGTGCCATCGGCAGCGGTCTTGCGGCCGGTGCCGTAGCGGTCGAGCCAGTGACGCAACGTGCCGCGCTCGACCCCGAGGTCGGCCGCGATACCGCGAACCGTGGCCCCGGGGGTCGACTCGTACAAGTCCACCGCGTCCTGACGAAACTGCTCTGAATAGTGTCTCCGAGCCATACCTTGATCATCTCGCTTCTCCCGCGAACTGCGGGATTCAACGTGTCCAAGGTCCGGGGTCAGGTCCCGTACACCCGTCACGTATTTTTGGACTTGCGCACAATGGGGGCAGCCCAAGAAAAGCCGTCTCCTCAGCGTTAATGAGACGATCGTCACATGCGAGCTTCGGGACCACCGCAACGGCCGCGCGCTCTCAGTGCCATCCGAATCCAACCGACACCCATCAACTGCCCGAGTGCATTCGCATACCGAAAAGGTGCTGAGCGTACGGAACTTTCGGCCACACACCACCACAGCACCGGGTGGATTTTTCATTGACCACACAGGGCAACAGCGAAACAACGCCTGGCCGTATCACGTCTCAGAAACCCACCTGTTCATTCGTGGCTCAGGAAACTGCCCCTCTCCTTCACGGGAAACGTGGAAAAGAGCCGGACAGGAAGTATCTCCATCAACATCCATGGGGCTCGTATCGGGCTCGAGTCCCCACGCCCCTACTCCAGAGAGAAGCCAGATGGTATCGGAAAGCACGCTTACCACTCGTGCGGGCAGCACAGTTACCCGCAGCGCCAGGAAGGCAATTGTTGCGGCAAGCTTCGGCACATACGTGGAGTATTACGACTTTGTCGTATACGGGTATGTCGCTGTGTACATCGCCCATGCGTTCTTCCCCTCCAACAATCCCCTCGTCGGCTTACTGCTCACCTTCGGGGCTTTTGCTGCGAGCTACGTGGCGCGTCCGCTGGGCGCGGTAATCTTCTCCCCGCTTGGCGACAAGTACGGACGCAAAACCGTACTCGCCGTCGTCATCTTGATGATGACCCTTGCGACCGCAGCGATCGGGCTTCTACCGACATATGCACAGATCGGTCTCTTCGCCCCGATACTGCTCACCGTGCTTCGTGTCCTACAGGGGATCTCAGCCGGTGGCGAATACGGTGGCGCAACCTCGCTGATTGCCGAGTTCTCCCCACCCGATAAGCGTGGGTTCTACGTCGGATTCATAGCTCTCACCACCGGTCTTGCACTTCTTACCGGATCGATCGTGGCTCTCTCCCTTACACGGATGCTGCCGGAGGGATCCATGCTCTCATGGGGATGGCGTATCCCCTTACTGCTCTCCCTACCGCTTGGTCTCGTCGGCCTGTACATCCGCTTCAAACTTGAGGAGACCCCGCACTTTGCGGCGCTGAGCTCGCAAGAAAAGGCGGTAAACAAACCTCTGGCAACTACTGTCAAACGTGACTACAAGACGGTGGTAATCGCAATTGGACTCGCGGCCACGAACGCAAGCTTGCTGGCCGTCTACTTCATCTATATGCCATCAGCTTTGAAGCAATTTGGGAATTTCGAGGCCGCCGCTGCCCAACTCATCACGTTCTCGGGACTGGCCGCCTACTGCCTGGCAATCGTTCCCTTCGCAAGGCTGACCGACAAGATAGGGCGCCGACCACAGTTGATCACCTCGACGATCGCGCTTGTCCTCGTAATCTATCCATCCTTCCTGTTGGTATCACATGGCAGTATTGCTCTTGCTGTCTTGGGTATGGTCATCGTCACGCCGCTGATGGCAGCCAACGTAACGGCGGTGCTCCCGCTCCTTACCGAGCTATTCACTACCGCCAATCGGTACACCGGATTGTCGTTGGGCTGGCAGATCGCGACCACGCTGTTCTCGGGCCCCACTCCGGTCGTGCTGGCCGCGCTGGCCGGCGCCGCTGGCGCAACGATGCCGGCGTTCTATGCGATGGCCATCGTCGCAGTGTCAGCATGTGCCGCATTTGCCGTTCGGGAAACCTTCGATACACCACTGCAGTAGGTGGTGACCTTGGGAGCAGACTGAATTGTCGGGGGTCTCCGCAGAACGACTGGGCATCAGACGAATCGTCCGTGCGACTCATCGGCCGTCTGCAGAGCGTCAAGCATCCAGCTGCTCCTCCGCCGACCGCACACACCCACCCGCCGACGCCGGTCAAGAACGTGTGAAGTTCTCAGGCCGCGGCGAATAGCCGCGGCCTGAGAGTCTGATCTTCCCAACGGAATGACACCGCGATCGGCACGACAATGGCCGACAGACAAGAGGAGGATCGCACGACACCTTCTGCTACACCCAGACCCTTTTCCGGATTGGGTTGGAAGGAGCCGAGCAATGGTCAATACCTGCGGATCGGGGAGGGCGTGCCTTCCCCGATGATGGTCTACAAGAAACCGGGCCTGTGCTCACGACCACGACCAGTCCAACGACGACAACCCCACCCGTGGCCAGTCGTTGCTCGACGAGATCGTCCGCGACGGTGCCGGCAGATGCTCGCGGCCGCTCTGCAGGCGGAGGTCGCCGCCTGTATCGAACAGTTCGCTGATCAGGTCGACGAGAACGGTCGCCGTCCGCAACGGCTACCTCCACGCCCGCAACGGCCTGACCGCCGCGGGCGCGACCACCGTGAAAGCCCTCCGGGCAACGATAAGCGCATCGACCCGGACATCGGCGCGCGGCAGCGATTTTCGTTCGCGATCCTTCCGTCCTGGGTGCGCAAGTCCCCGCAGATGAACGAGGTACTGCGCTGCAGTATCTGCACGGGGCTCCACCAGCGACTCCGGGGCCGGCGCTAGAGCAGTTCCTCGGATCGGGCGCAGGGCTCTCGGCGGCCTCGATCACCCGGTTGACGACCCAGTGGCAGGACGAGGCCAAGGCCTTCCAGGGTCGGGACCTCTTGGGCACCGACTTCGTCTATCTGTGGGTCGACGGCATCCACCTCAAGGTGAGGACTTGAGCAGGACGAACTATGCCTGCTGGTGATGATCGGGGTCCGCGGGTACCGGCCGGAAGGAGCTCCTCGCCCTCACCGACGGATATCGCAAGTCCACCGAGTCGTGGGCGGACCTGCTGCGCAGTTGCCGACGCCCCGGCATGACCGCTCCCGTCCTCGCGGTCGGTGACGGCGCGGTGGGGTTCTGGAGGGCACTGCGCGAGGTGTTCCCCGAAACCCGCGAGCAGCAGCGCTGCTGGTTCCGCAGCAGGCCAATATTATTATTCTTGCTGCGGTGCCGAAGTCGGCGCATCCGGGTGCACTTGCGGCGATGAAGGAAAGAATCCCACACCCGAACTGGGCCTTCGCTTGAACGCACACCGATCGAGCAAGCCACCTGAGCGGCCCGAAGTTGACCCCTGCCAACCAGCACTCAACGAGAGACGTATGTGGAAAGCAGATCCACGAAGGATGTCACTCTCAGGAGCTCACCTGCATACACGCGTTTCCTCGTTGGGACGACACGTATCGACCACGAGACGTTATCTACCCGCGACGAAAACGGCCTGTTGCTGACTGGGGAGAGGGCTATACGTCGAGGACGATGCGAGGGGTCTTCGACCTGGAGCAGCACGGAGTGATGACCTCTCCGGAGGCGCGTTGCTCCTCGGTGAGCACTGCGTCGCGGTGCTCGGGTATACCTTCGAGCACCCTCGTCTCGCAGGTTCCGCAGACTCCTTCACCGCAGGAGACGGGAATGTTGATGCCGTATCCGGCGAGTACGTCGACGATGGTTTGGCCGGCGGGTACCTCTGCGGTTACTCCGGACTGCGTCGCGACGACCTCGAACGTCGCCTGCCCTGAAGACTCCGCCCCCGTGGCAACGGGTGCTTGGAATCGTTCCACGTGCAGTGATCCGGGGGGCCATGAGCGTGCAAGGCGTTCGACGGCTTTGATCAGAGGTTCCGGGCCACAGCAATAGATAGCCGTCCCGAATTGCGGCGTACCCAAAACGGTGTCGAGGTCGATCAGGCCCCGCTCCTCTTCGGGCCAGATCTCTACCTTGTCGCCGAAGCGGTCGAGTTCGGTGAGGAACGCCATGGATTCGCGGTGGCGGCCGCCGTAGACAAGTGTCCACGGTGTTTCCGGACGGGTCGCGTCGAGTTCTTCGATCATCGGTAGGAGGGGTGTGATGCCGATTCCACCTGCGATGAAGAGGTACCTGCGGGCGGATTTCAGCGGGAACTTGTTGCGCGGTCCCCTTATCCGGAGGTGGTCGCCGGCTCGGATGCGGTCGTGAACCCATTCGGAGCCGCCCCGGCTCTCGCTGGCGCGGAGGACCGCTACCCGCCAACGGGACCGGTCGTCTCGGGGTCCGCACAGGGAGTACTGCCGTTCGAGTCCGTCGTCCAGTATCAGATCGATATGTGCGCCGGGATCCCAACCGGGTAGCGGCCGGCCGTCGGGCGTGACCAAGGATAAGGTTCGAACTCCGTCGGATTCCTCGTGCACGGTTTCGACGAGGACGTCGAATCCGGTCACGTCATGAGGTTGGGACATGCTGTCGGTCTTGATGTTTCCGCTAGTGGTCATCGTCGGTTCCTGCCGCTTGTGCTTCGCGCTCAACCATGCGCAAGTACAGTTCCAATATTTTTTGCTCGAGTTGCTCGCGGAGCGCTTCGTCCAGCGACTGGTCTGAGCGCCAGCGGCGGTCGAAGTCTTCGAGGAGGCCCTGAAGGGCTTCGTTGACGGCCATTTCCATGGCCAGTCTGTGGTCGTGCACGCGGTACTGCCGTGTATCCGTACCGTTACCGCCGGTTGCTTTTGTCAGGCGAGTGAAGAGGGCGCTGTAGTCAGCCCCGGTGGTCGCGGCGGCGACGTCGGCGAGGGCGATGCTCAAGGTTGCGGCAATGTCGTCGTTGTCGGCCGCCAAATAGGCGGGCATCCGGTCCCAGGAGCGTTCGAGTCTGCCGAGGATGTGCAGTGCCGCCCGAAGTTGGCGGGCGGCGCCCCCGTCGGACACCTTCGGGAGCACGTCCTCGGTCAAGCCGCGGCGTACTCCGCCGAGCAGTTCTGTGGTCGTCGGTTTCAGCACCAGGCCCGTCCTTTCCCGTCGTCGGCGATCCAGTTCAAGCTGCGTTTGAGCGAGGCGGTGACGGTCGCGGCGCGGTCCGCCAAGCGGAGGTTCCCGCTGACACCGTCGGCGAACGAGCGTGATGCCCGCAGGGAGATGGTTGCGAACTTCACTTCGGCGAAGACCCGGTAGAACCGCAACGCGTGTTCGGTCACCTTCGGTCCGCCGAACTCCTCGTACGATCGGACGAATTCCTCGAGGCCGACAAATCCTTCCGGACTCCACAGCGCCCGGTAGGCCCAGGCGAGATCTTCGACCGGGTCACCGAGATGCGCCATCTCCCAGTCCAACAACGAGATCACGGTGTTGTCTTGGTAGAGAAAGTTGCCCGGGCGGAAATCGCCGTGCACCACACAGATCCGGGTCGGCTCGGGCAGGTTCTCCCGCAGCCATCCGAATACGTATCCCAGCGCGGGATGAGGCTCCATGCGGTTGGTCCGGAACTGGGCCTCCCAGGATTCGATCTGTGCGAGTGGGCTGCGGTCGGTGGGTCCGGATGCGAGGATTTCACCGAGGCCGAGTCCTTCCCAGTCCGAGCAGTGCAGTTCCGCGGCGGCCCGGGCGAGGTCGAGGGTCAGCTTTCGGCCACCTTCCCGGTCCTCGGATCGCAGGAAGGCGAGCGGGTCCGCGCGTCCAGGCATCCGCTCGAGCAGGATCGACGGCGCGCCGACCACGGAGCCGTCCGCGTCGAGCGCGAAGGCGCGTGGTGCGCGGGTCGCCGAGTGCCCGAGTGCGCTGAGAACACCGAACTCCCATTTTGGGTCGACGTCGACCTGTGAGCCGTTCGTGCGGCTGAGCATGATGACCGATTCGGAGCGGCTGGCACCGGATTGGTCCGTCCAACGGGCCGTCGATGCCCAGGCGCGTCGGGCGTTGCCGCCGAAGACGCGCTCGACGCCGTCGGCCCGTACGTCGCGAGCACCGGGGATCGAGACGCGCAGCAGCTCCTCGATCCGCTCGCCGATCTCCGAATCGTCCATGGTCAGCGCACCCCGGCCGCGACTCGCATGACCTCACCGGTGACGGCGTCGGACTGCGGTTCGAGGAAGAAGGCGATTCCCTCGCCCAGATCCTCCGGGGTGGCCAGGTCGCCGAGAGCGGTGTAGGCGAGGTGGCGCTCGTGATAGCCCGGTTCGATCCACGACTTGACGCGGTCACTCAGGACCAGGCCCGGGGCGATGCAGTTGGCGCGGACGCCCTTGCGGCCCATCGACATGCTCAAGCTGCGAGTCAATCCGACGACGGCGGCCTTTGCCGAGTTGTAGGCGGCGTTGCCGAGTTCGGGGCGGTTGGCGAAGGCGGCCAGTGAGGCGACGTTGACGATCTTGCCGTAACCCTCGTCGTAGAAATGTCCTTCGATCGCCTTCGACAACAGGAAGGCACTGTTGACGTTGAGTGCGAAGGTTCCGACGAAGTAGTCGAGTGAGATGTCCGACAACGGCAGGTCGTACACATCCTGGTTGATGTTGACCATGCCACCGGCGACGTTGGCGATGCCTTGCACGGAGCCGAACTCGGACAACGCGTAATGGACGGCGTCCTGGGTGCCGGACTCGGTGGTCACATCGACCTTGATCGTCTTCAGCTTCCCGGGCAGATCTTTGGTCTTGTCCTCCGTCTCCGCCAGTCGTCGCGAGCTCAGATCAACCCCGACAACGTTCGAACCGACGCGCAGCAGTCGTGCTACCGCGGCGCCACCGATGCCGCCACCCGCTCCGGTCACGATGTAGGTCCGATCCTGCAGGGCCCGATTGGATCGGGGCGGAGCGGTAAAAGGCTGAGTTGACATGTGTGGTCGTCCTTCTGGTGTGGTCGTACGGTGATCAGATGTAGGAGCGCTGCTCGAACACGGGGGGCCGCTTTTCCTGCAGCGCGGCGAGCCCCTCTTTGGCTTCGGGGCCGGTGAAGCCGAGGATTCCGAAGGCCAGTGACGCCTCGAAGGACGGCCACGCGGCCCGAATCCAGTTGTTGAGAGCAAGTTTGGTGAATCGGATCGCGCTGGGCGCTCCGCGGGAGAGGCGGACCGCGATCTCGAGGGCGCGAGTATCGACCTCGTCGTCGTCCACGCAGAACGACACCAACCCGATGCGCTCGGCTTCCTCGCCGGTGATCGCGTCGCTGGTCATGAGGTAGTACTTGGACTTGGCCATGCCGCACAGCAGCGGCCAGAGCGCGACCGCGTGGTCGTCGGCGGCAACGCCGAGGGTGGTATGTCCGTCGACGAGTTTCGCTGTTCGTCCCGCGACAGTGACATCGGCGAGTAGTGCTGCGGCCAGTCCGCCGCCGGCGGCGGGACCGCTGATCGCCGAAACGATCGGTTTGGTGCAGTCGAGCATGTTCTGCACCAGTGCGCGGCCTTCCTTCCACATCTGGCAGCGGAAGTCGTAGTCGTCGATGATCCGCTGGACCATGTCGAAGTCGCCGCCGGCGGAGAAAGCGCGGCCTTCGCCCGCCAGTAACACCGCTGAGACGGTCGGGTCCTCGTCGATCAGGCGCCAGATGGATCCGAGGTCCTTGTGCATTTGGAAGTCCAGCGAGTTCATCTTGCCGCGGGAGAGCAGGACCCGCAGCACATGGGGAGCGGGCCGGTCCAGCTTCAGGCTTTCGTAGTCGGGGTAGACGACCGGAGATGTTTCCGGGGCGGTTGTGGCGTTGTTGGGGGTGGGCATCAGGCGGTTCCTCCGACGTATTCGATGGGTGCGCCGGTACCGAATTCACGGCGCAGAGCCTCTTTTTGGATTTTTCCGTACACGGCGCGCGGCAAGTCCTCTCGGAATATCACCGCACTGACCCGTTGGTACTTCGCGAGTTGGTCGTTACCCCAAACCCGCAGTTCCTCCTCGGTGATCGCGGCACCGGGGCGGGGAATGGCGATCAGGATCGGGGTCTCTCCCCACTTGGGGTCCGGCTTGGCGATCGCCGCGACCTCGAGGACGTCGGGATGGCGCATGAAGACCTGCTCGATGTCCACGGCGAAGATGTTGATGCCGCCGGACTTGATCATGTCCTTCGCACGCCCGGAGACGTAGAGAAAGCCGTCTGCGTCGACGTGGCCCACGTCGCCGGTGCGCATGAAGGAACGACCGTCCGGTGCGTACCAGGTCGCCGCTTCGGTCAACTCCGGGTTGTTGTAGTAGCCCTTCATCATGCCGATGGACCGGGCGACGATTTCTCCGGTCTGCCCGACGGGCAGTTCGATACCGTCGTCGCCGACGATGCGTACCTCCTCGAGCATGATCGGCTTGCCGACCGAGGTCCGCTTGCCTTGGGCCGCGTCCTGGGGGATGCGCAGGTAGGCAAAGCCTTCCGAGAATCCGTAGACCTCGTAGATGCCGGCGTTCTCGAAGGCGCGGTCGATGGCGTTGTAGGTCTTCTCGGCGATCGGCTGACCGGAGGTAACCAGGCATTGCATCGAACTGACATCGAAGTCGCTCAGGTGCGGATCCTCGAGCAACGCGATGTACTGGGTCGGCACGAGGAAGGCGTGTGTTCCCCGTTCCCGTTCGACCGCTGCCAGGAAGGCGTTCGAGGTGAACTTTTCCAAGATCACGATTTTTCCTCCCCGGTACATCGTGGGGATCATCGTGATCCAGGTACCCGACGCGTAAGGCGGAGTTGCCAGGATGGCGGTCGAGTACCGATCGATGCGCAGCCCCATGCCGAAGCCGTAGGGGTACATCATCCGGCTCAGATGGGTGTGTTCGATGCCCTTCGGCATCCCGGTGGTTCCGGAGGTGTAGAGGATTGTGATGGTGTCCTGCGGCTTGATCTTCACCGGTGGCGCCTGCGGTGAAGCGCCCTCGATCAGGGGCCGGATATCGGACCATCCCGTCCCGGGTGTCCCGAAGGTGAAAAACCGATCCGCGGGAATGTTGGTCAGCTTCGAGCGAACGGACTCGATCTGGGCCGCGGTCTGCGAATCGACGAAAATGATCTCGGCATCGGAATCGTTGAGCAGACGGGCCAGTGAGTCGCCGTCGAGTAACACGTTGAGCGGAACGGTCACGCACCCCGCCTTCGCGCTTCCCCAGAACGCGATGAAGGTGTCGATCGAGGCGGGCATCAGGAGTGCGACTTTGTCGCCCTTGCCCAGTCCGAGGTCCCGGAGGGTGTTGGCGAACCGATTGGTCGCCTCGTCGACCTCACGCCAGGTCATCCGGGTGTCCCCGCACACCAACGCAGTCTGATCTGTGAAGACGCGACCGTTGTGGCTGATCACGTCCGGACACATCAGGGGAAAGTCGTACTCGAGGGTCATGGGGTGCTCTCCTGTGCGGTGGTAGCGCTTCATGCGGATGGGGAGGTCGGTGCATGTGGTGCCCTGCGGCCGTGACACATGCACCGGGTGCGGGAGTCACACTGTGGTGATAGCCACACTAGGGAACGAAGGCGAAATTCTTTGGACTAGTCACCTCTATCCTTTGTGCACAAGTCCAAGATCCGGTTCGTCGGCTGCACCGGGGTCGGGGGCTCTGATCGGCGCCGGTTCAGAGGAAGGCCCACCCGCGCTCACCGCGGGCGCAGGACTCGTAGGCGTCCGGTTCCAATGGTTGCAAGATCCCCGTGGTGGTGCGGTCCTCACAGGTGATGCGGCAATGGTGCTCGTTGAGACCGCTGAGCTTCGAACGCACGGAGGCCTCCCGCACGTCGAATTCGTCGCCTTCCACCATCGGCTCTCCGAAGTATTCGCCGTGATGCAGACCCGTTTCCGGGCTCCCACCGTAGAGGCCGCACTTCATGTACGCGGTCTGGAAGCCCAACCGTTCGAAGTGCACTTGCCGTTGCTCACCGGTGTCGAAGGTGTAGTCGATCACGCCCTCGGTGAAGATTTGGGTGTCTTCCTCGAACCGGAGCCGGCGTTCGACGTTGACCACCCTTCCCGCTCCCGGGCGGGGATCGCCGAAGTCGTAGAGGACGGTGCGACCCCAGATCGCGAAGTCGTCGAACCAGATCCAGTTTCCGCCCTTCCAGCCGGCCTTCACCGTGCGGCCCGGATGCATTCCGGGTCCGCCGACACCACGCCCGATACCCCAATGCCGGTCCCGGGTTCCGCGCGCGGCACCTTCCGGCCATTCGACTCGGGCGTCGCCGATCTGCACCCACCCGGTCACGTCGCCGAAGCCTTCGAAACCCGCGGTCACATGCTTCTGGGAACCCGCGGGCGTTGCTGATTTCAAAGATCCGTAGGCGGCGCTGTAGACCTGCCGCTTGCGGTCGACCCAGTCCAGGTCGTAGGAGATGTCCCAGTCATTGGGTGCGAGTACATGGCGCCATCGTCGAAGCCCCTCGACGATAGACGGCCGGATCGGACCGACTTGCAGGTCCATGCGGTCGACGCCGAGTGGACGGAATGCACGGATGGACCGGTGGATGCCGCGATAATTGACGATCGCATACGCCTCCGCCAAGTCGAGGTTCGGGTAGAAGGTTCCCCCCGCAGCGATCAGCAGATCACCCACCTCGTCATGGAAGACGTTCCAGTATCGCTCGTAGAACCGTGGGTCCGAGGAGTAGGCCACCCTAATCGGATCCGGGGTCTGATGAATGAGGTGATCGTCGAGTGGTGCCAGGGGAAACTGCTCGTCGAGGTGGTCCATGGATCAGCTCAACTTCACCGGAAGCCGGGTGGGGCCACGGGTGACCATCGAGTTGCTCCAGGCGATCTCCTCGACCGGCTCACTGATCCGGTAGTCCGGGAAGCGCCGCACGATTTCCGTCAGGGCGATCTGCGCCTCGAGCCGGGCGACGGGGGCTCCGAGGCAGAAGTGTGCGCCCTTGGAGAACGCAACATGGGCATTCGGGCGACGCTGAAGATCGAGTTCGTCGGGTCGATCGAACACGGCAGGGTCACGATTGGCGGCGGCAAGGATCGCGAAAATGCGGTCGCCCTCGGCCAGATGCTGTCCACCCAGCTCGGTGTCCTCGGCAACTATTCGGGCTGTCGAGAGCACCGGACCGTCGTAGCGCAGGAATTCCTCGATTGCCCCCGGTGTCACCTTGGCTGGATCTGCGCGCAATTCAGCCAGCGTTTCCGGGTGCTCCTGCAACGCCAGGAGGGCATTGCCGATCAAGTGGGCGGTGGTCTCCTGGGCGCCATTGCCGATCATCATCATCGAGGCGACCAGTTCGTCCTCGGTCAGTGTCTCGCCATCGATTTCGCTGGTGATCATGCGGGTGAGCACATCATCCTGCGGGGCCGCCTTCCGGTCCGCAATCAACTCGCGAAACAATTCCGCCATCGACAATGCGCCGTGGCGGGCCCGGCCGTACTTGTTCTCCACCGAGCGGGCACTGCCGATGAACAACATCATCTCGTCCGACCACTGCTTGACCTCCGGCAGCCGCTCCCGCGGGACGCCGAGCAGATCCATCACGACGTATCCGGGCAGCTGCAGACCAAAGTCGGTGTAGAAGTCGAACGATTCGTTCTTCGGGAGACCGTCGAGCAATTCCGTGGTGATTTCCAGGATCGGCTCGCGCAGGGCCTTGGTCATGTTCGGGTTGATCACCTCCGCCAAATGGCGGCGCAGACGGGTATGGTTCGGCGGGTCCTGGAACACCATCCAGATCGACAACCACCGCATGACGTCGGCGGCGGAGGCCTGATCCTTTTCCTTGAGCCGATCGAAGACCGGCACCAAACGGTTCGCCGAGAACACCGCCGGTGTCGTCAACACCGTCTGAACGGACGCCGCGTCCACCGCCAACCAGGCCGACAGCTCCGCGCTCCAGTGCACGGGGGCCTCGGCCCGCATCCGGGCGAAGGTGTCATACGGGTCACGGAGGGTCGCAGGATCCGTCGGGTCGAATTTAGTAGTCGAAGTAGGCACTGTTTTCTCCAGATCATGTGGCTGGGGCCACCACTTCTATCCGCGGCTAGGACTACCCGCGGCTGGGACGTGGCCGGCTCGTGTTTCGAGCATCACACGGATGAGTGCGCACCCGTTGCCGCCGGCGTCCAAAACGTTGGACATCGGCACAAATAGTCATCGACCCTGGTGATTGGTGAGACGGCGGCGTGGATGGCCGAAGAGTCGAGGACGGAGGCGGGCGCCGCGGGTACTCCTCGCCGCTGCTGGCCTTTCGGTAGTCAGGCCCGACGACACGGTGTCCTCGTCAAGTTGGATAAGGGTACAAAATTTCGTCTCACGGGCCGCGCGATAAACGAGAGCGCTATGAGACTGTCGTCACATGAGCCTTTCAATCAAACGCGTGGTCACCGGTATCGATTCCAATGGCAAGTCGGTCGTTTACGAAGCGTCCGATGTTGCACCCGTCGAGTTGGCGATGATGCCCGGCGCCCAGTTCTTCGCGATCTGGGGCACCGAGGGAGCCCTCGAGAGTCCCGTTGTCTCCCCGCAACCGGACAACAAGACCTTCTTCCCCGGCCCTGGGGGCACCCGGTTCGGGTTGCTTCGGTTCCCCCCCGAGTCCGCGGCAGAGCCGGACGCCCCTGCGCCCACGGAAGAGGAGCTTTCCGAGTGGGCCACGGAGGCCGAAGCCAAGCTTCCCGGCCTGGTCGGCGTCTTCGAGCCCGACGCCCCGGGTATGCATCAGACCAAAACGGTCGACTACTCGATCGTCGTCGAAGGTGAGCTCTACCTCGAACTCGACGACGGGGCCGAGGTGCACCTTCCCACCGGGGCGACGATCGTGCAGAACGGTGCACGCCACGCCTGGCGCAATCGAAGCGACCAGCCGGCGACCCTCGCCTACATAATCCTCGACGTCGACAAGTAGGAGTCGGCCGGACCTCAACATTGCCGCCGAGACAGATCCCCCCGCCCGGGCATCCGGGATACCTAGGAGATTGTTGTGCCTACCAACCCTTACAAGTCGCTCGATCTGACGGATAGATCGCTGATCGTCACCGGAGCCGGCAGCGGTATCGGCCGCGCCAGTGCAGAGCTGTTCGCTGCGCGTGGTGCGAACGTGATGGTCGCCGACATCAACGAGCAGAACGCGAAAGAGACCGCGGAGCAGATCAAATCCGATGGCGGCCGGGCCGAATACCTGCGCACCGACGTCTCCGTCGAAGAAGAGGTCGAGGCCCTGGTGCACACCACGGTCGAGAAATTCGGTGGCCTGCACGGCGCGTTCAACAACGCCGGAATCGGGCCGCAGTCACCACTTCACGAGACCCGCGCCGAAGACTGGTACCGCACCCTCGGCATCAATCTGACCGGTGTCTTCTTCTGCCTCAAGCATGAAATCGGATACCTGCTCAAGCACGGCGGCGGGTCAATCGTCAACACCGCATCGCTGGCAGGGTACAAGGCGGTGCCCGGGATGCCGGCGTACGTGGCGAGCAAACACGGCGTCGTAGGACTCACCCGCGCCGCCTCACTGGACTACGCCTCCCAAGGCATCCGGGTCAACGTCGTCTTGCCCGGCACCATCGCCACCCCGATGCTCGACTCGGTGCTGCACGATCCGGTGCTGGCGAAGTCATTGGCAGAGGGTCAACCGATCGGACATGTCGGGAACTCGATCGACATCGCCGAGCAGGCTGCCTGGCTACTCTCCGACGCCTCCGCCTTTTCGACGGGTGCACTGTTCTTCGTCGACGGCGGCAGCAGCGGAGTCTGACGGCGTCCTCACCGAACGCGGGTCCACCTCATCGTGGTGGTGCTTTGTGGGACTGTCCAATTCTGCCAAGCGCCGCCGAGGAAACCGCGCTAATACCCTGCTACACACAAGGAACATCACTCTCACCATCGGTGATTGCCTCGAGTACCTGGGTTCGCTGCCACCCCACTTCGCACCACCGGTGTCGTACCAGTCGTGCCGAGAAGCGGCCCCGGGGAGGGCCGTTGACCGCCGAGGCGGTCGGCGGCCGCGCCAGCCCTTCTCCGGGCACCGACCGCTTCCCCCTGCAACCGAAAGAAGTTCAACTCATGACCAACGCGGTGATCGTCGATGCCGTCCGCCTCGCCTCCGGCAAGGGCAAGCCGGGTGGTGCCCTGTCCGGCACCCACCCCGTCGACCTGCTCGCCCACGTGCTGCGCGCCGTGGTCGACCGCAACAACCTCGACCCAGTTCGGGTCGACGATGTCATCGGCGGCTGCGTCTCCCAGGTCGGGGAACAGGCGCTGAACATCTCCCGCTCTGCGCTGCTGGCGGCCGGGTTCCCGGAGTCGGTGCCCGCGACGACCGTCGACCGCCAGTGCGGGTCGAGCCAGCAGGCCGCGCATTTCGCGGCACAGGGCGTCATCGCCGGCGCGTACGACATCGTCATCGCCTGCGGGGTGGAATCGATGAGCCGGATCCCGTTGGGCGCCGCGTCGATCGGTCAGGACACTGCCGGACCGGGCATCGCCGCCCGCTACCGTCAGGGCCTGGTCCATCAGGGCATCTCCGCCGAGCTGATCGCGGCCAAATGGAAGTACGACCGCGAGGCCCTCGATGTGTTCTCGGCCGAATCCCACCGCCGGGCCGCCGCCGCGGCCGCGGCCGGACTCTTCGCCAATGAGATCGTGCCCATTGCGGTACACAACGACAACGGCAACGTCGTCGAACACACCGACGACGAGACGGTACGCGCCGCGACCACCGCAGCGGGGTTGTCCGGCCTCGAGCCGTCGTTCCGCACCGACGAGTACGCCGCCCGGTTCCCCGAGGCGCAGTGGCTGATCACCCCGGGCAATTCGTCGCCGCTGACCGACGGGGCGTCAGCGGTACTGATCATGAGCGAGGAAGCCGCGGCCAAGCTGGGTGTGACTCCGCGGGCGCGGTTCCATTCCTTCGCCGTCGCCGGGGACGATCCGCTGTTCATGCTCACCGCCCCCATACCGGCCACCCGCAAGGTGCTGGCGAGGTCGGGGCTGGGCATCGACGACATCGACGCCTTCGAAGTCAACGAGGCCTTCGCGCCGGTGCCGTTGATGTGGGCGCACGAGTTCGGGGCCGACCCGGCCCGGATGAACCCCCGAGGTGGCGCGATCGCCCTCGGACACGCCCTCGGCTCGTCCGGCACCCGGTTGCTGACCACGCTGATCAACCACCTCGAGTCCACCGGTGGCCGCTACGGCCTGCAGACCATGTGCGAAGGCGCCGGCATGGCCAACGCCACCATCATCGAACGCCTCTGAAAACGAAAAGTCGGAACAACAACGATGCAGCGCACCTTCTTCGAAGAAGACCACCAGGCGTACCGGGAGACGGTGCGCGAATTCCTCGCCCGCGAGGTCGAACCACACTATGAGCGGTGGGAGACCGAACGGCTCATCGACCGCTCCGCCTGGCTCGCCGCCGGCAAGTCCGGGATCGTCGGCCTCGCCATCCCCGAGGCCTACGGCGGTTCAGGCGTGACCGACTACCGGTTCCGTAACGTCGTCGCCGAAGAGATCGCCCGCACCGGTACCACCTCCTTCGGCGCGGGTATGAGCCTGCAGGACGACGTCGCACTTCCGTACATCATCGATCTGGGCACCGACGATCAGAAGCAGCGCTGGCTGCCCGGCATGGCCGCCGGCGAACTCATCGGCGCGATCGCCATGACCGAACCCGGCACCGGATCGGACCTGCAAGGAATCAAGACCACTGCCGTCCGCGACGGTGACGACTGGATCCTCACCGGCCAGAAAACGTTCATCACCAACGGCATCCACGCCGACGTGGTGATCGTCGTCGCCCGCACCGACCCCGGTGCCGGCGCCCGCGGCTTCTCCCTGCTCGTCGTCGAACGCGACATGCCCGGCTTTACCCGAGGACGCAAACTGCGCAAGGTGGGCCTGGCCGGCCAGGACACCGCCGAACTGTCCTTCGACCGGGTGCGCGTGCCAGCATCGAACCTGCTCGGCACCGAAGGCCGCGGCTTCCTCCACCTGATGGAGCACCTTCCACTCGAACGGACCTCCATCGCCGTCGCATCGATCACCGGCGCACGCGCCGCCTACGAATGGACCAAGAACTACGTATTCGAACGCACCGCATTCGGCGGACCGATCGGCGACCTGCAAACCACCCGATTCACTCTCGCCGAGATACTCACCGAAATAGAAGTCACCCAGTCGCATATCGACCGGTGTGTCCTGGCCCTCAACGCCGGGGAGCTGACCGCCGTCGACGCCGCCAAGGCCAAATGGTGGGCCAGCGAATTACAGAAACGTGTCGTCGATCGGTGCGTGCAACTGCACGGCGGCTACGGCTACATGCTGGAATACCCCATCGGCCGCGCCTACGTCGACACCCGCGTCCACACCATCTACGGCGGCACCACCGAAATCATGAAGGAAATCATCGGCCGCGACATCGCCGCCGACATGTCCGCACCCGAGTAACCCGAACACCGGACAGCAGGCTCCGTGACCGAACTTGTCCCCATCCAAGGAAGACCTGCCCGACGGGCCAGTTCACACCCATGAACTGGTCCAGCAACAAGGACGGGCGACCAAGTAACCAACTGCCGGGGCCGTTTTGATGCGGCCACCCGGCGTAACGCGAACTGAGGTGGAACCTATGGCCAAGCCCGTACTTCTCGTGCACGGTGCCTTCACCGGAGCATGGGCATGGGACAAAGTGATCGCCGAACTCGAACGACACGGCATACGAGTAAATACCGTAAATTTGACGAGCCGCGGTCCGGACGGAACGCTCGAGCGGGATGCCCAGGCAGTCCGCGACGCGCTGAAGGATTTCGACGAGCCGGCCGTCCTGGTCGGCCACTCGTATGGTGGTGCCGTAATTACCCGTGCCGCCGCGGACAACGACGCCGTGGCACATCTCGTCTACGTCTGTGCAGCTCTGCCCCAGGCCGGCGAATCCGTAAGCGACCTCCTGAGCCGCGACCCGGAGCCACAGGGCGATCTCGCGGCAGCGCTCGAGCCACGGGAGGACGGCACCGCCACCCTCGAGCGGGCGGCAGCACGGGAAACCATGTTCAACGACGCCCCCGACGAGCAAGTCGCCCACATACTGGACAAGATGGGATCACACGCGCTCGGCACGCTCGGCGAGAGCGCCACTGGACTCGGCTGGCAGCAACACCCCACCACCTACGTGATCACGCTCCAGGACAAGATGTTCTCCGTCGCCTTGCAGCACGAGTTCGCGAGCCACGTCGATATTGTCGTCAAGGTGGACGCGGGACACGGACCGATGTTCACCAAACCGGCCGAGATCGCCGAGGCAATCGCCGTAGCAGCGAGCTGACACAGTCCAAGGGCTGGGCCGGAACGAATTCCGGCCCGGCCTGGCGACGCGTAGTCCGATCTAGAACTCCTGCCCTCTGTTTCGCGGGACACACCTCATGCGGGCGTGTCGTCTCAACAGCACCGTGGCGTGTCATCGAGTCACACGACGCTCCGAAGGGGGCCAGCAACGACGTCCAGGCAGTGGCCGGTCGTTGGGTGTCGGTCTAGGCGAGTGGGCGGGTGGTCTGCCTCGTTACTGTTCGCGAGCCCTCCCGACTCGGTTTACCGAGCGGCGGCGCAGCTCCCCACCGATCGCGCCTGTCCGCCGGCGACATTGGCCGCGCGTGTGGGCCGGGGGATTTGCAGTTCACCTGCCCATTCGGCGGTATCGGTGAGCAATCGCACAGACCCGGCGGGTGTGGGAGAGCTGACGTTCAAGCGCCTTGGGGATGGTGCGGGCCGGCCTGAGTTCGACTGGCGTGTGTGCGCATCGATCTCTGCGGCCGGGAGGCGACAGAAGCCACGATCAGCCCGAACGGGATGCGCAGCAGGTGCTGATCTGCGGACGAGCACCCCTGCGGGAGGAGGCTGGACCCACATCCCGAGATGCGCTCGCAGTTTGCTCGAGGGCTCCTGAAATCGCTCCTCATTAACGTTTTCAGCGGGGCTCGCCGGCTCGCTTGCCGATCAGGACCCGGCAATCGCGACTATATGAGGGCCCGGAGGGCGTTCCCGATCCGTGGCTGGGGCGAACGCTACTGGGCCGGTTCAAGGCCGTTCCGGCCACTGCCCGACGGATCGTCGAGGATGCCTGTCTCGTCGACCTCGAGCTCGGCGAGCACCTGGCGCGTTTGGTCGCTTCCCCACGCGCTGGTGCCCAGCGGCCGAAGCGCCGTTCGGCTGAACCGGGGCGCCGGCGAGGGAAGGAGATCGTCGCCGGCTCGGGTGAAGATTCCGCGTTCCCGGTTGTGCGGATGGTCCGCGGCCTCCGTTGCCGTCAACACCGGGGAGAGGCAGGCACCAGCGGCCTCCGGGTGCTCGGACCACTCGGATTGCGTGCGCCGGGCGAAGACGGCCCCGAGTCGTTCACGCCACCAGGGCCAGGTGACACGATCCCACCGATCCGGCCCGTCCTCTGGAAGTTCGAGCAGCGCCAGTAGGGACTTCCAGTACTTCTCCTCCACGGCTCCGACCGCGACAAGCTGGCCGTCAGATGTTGGGTATACATCGTAGAACGGGGCGCCGGAGTCGTTGAGGTTCGAACCCCGGTCGTCGTTCCACCGGCCCTCGTTGCGCATCTCGTGACTCATGGTGCTGAGCAGCGCGTGGCCCTCGAGCATCGAGGTGTCGACCACCTGTCCCATGCCGGACTCGCGGGCCTCCAGCACGGCAGCGGTCACTCCAAGCGTGAGCAGCATTGCGCCCCCACCGTCGGCGAGCAAGTTCATCGGGGGTGCCGGCAGGGTGTCGGCGCGTCCGAGGTGGCCGAGAACGCCGGAGACGGCTAGGAAGTTGATGTCGTGGCCGGGATGGTTCGCCAAGGGCCCGGTCCGCCCCCAACCGGTGATCCGTCCGTAGACCAGCCGGGGATTTGCAGCCATACAGTCGGCAGGTCCGACACCGAGGCTCTCGGTGACTCCGGGTAAGAAGCCCTCGATGACGGCATCGACCCTGCTCGCGATCGCAAGCGCGGCCCGCCGGCCCGCACGGGTGCGCAGATCGAGACTCACTCTCCGCCGACCCCGCCCGAGCCCGACGTCTCCTGACGGTGTGATGTCATCGGCGGGCCGAGGGCGGCAGATGCTGATCACCTCGGCGCCGAGATCGGCCAGCAGCATTCCACTGAAACGCACCGGACCCCGGCCCCCCAGCTCGAGCACCTGCAGTCCGTGCAGGGGTCCCACATCGATTCCTTTCCCGTTCGGATCATCGCGCTTTGAGGGTCCGCTCGTGCTACTGCACCGAGCGGACCCCCAAAAAACGCGCGCCGACGTCAGCTAGGCAAGAGCGTGCGCCGCATCAAGCACGTAGCTCGAGAACCCGCTCTCGACCTCCTGCTTCACTGCTTCGACGTAGCTGCCCAAGCCGCCCAGGTAGCACAAGGTGCTCGGCTTCTTTCCGGGTACGTTCGCGCCCAGGAACCACGGCCGGTCGCCCAGGCCCTGCTCGAGCAGCGTCGCCTTGAGCACCATGTCGCACTGGTCCGACCAGGCCTCGACACCCTCCGGAGTGGCCTCGACACGGGTGGCCTTCTCGGCCAGGGCGCGTTCGAGGATCTTTTCGATGAGCTCGACCTGCGTCTCGATGACCGGCGGGTGGCTGGCGAAAGGCGCCTGAGGTCCCAGGATGGTGAACAGGTTCGGGAAGCCGGCCGCGGACAGACCGAGCAACATCTTGGCCCCATCTGCCCACTGCTCCGCGATCGTGCGACCTCCGACTCCGCGGATGTCCAGGTTGGCCAGGGGGCCGGTGATGGCGTCGAATCCTGTTGCGTAGATGATCACGTCCAGCTCGTACTCGGCGCCGCTCACGGTACGTAGACCGGTCGCAGTGATCTCGTGGATCGGATCCTCCCGCACACTCACCAGAGATACGTTCGGACGGTTGTACGTCTCGTAGTAGAAGGTTCCCAGCGGTGGGCGCTTGCCGCCGATCGGGTGGGTCGTGGGGCAGAGCAGCTCGGCGGTGTGCGGATCCTTCACGATGGTCCGGATCTTGCGGCGGACGAACTCCGCGGCGGCGTCGTTGACGCGCTGGTCTACCAACAGGTCGTCGACGGTCTCGAAGATGAACCGGAAACCGCCGGCCTCCCAACCGGCCTCGAAGACCTTCTCCAGCTCCTCGTCGCTGAGCTCGGAACCTAGCCGCTGCGGAGATTCCATCGGGAAGCCGAAGACGTGCTTGAACGCCTTGTCCCAGACACTCTCGTAGTCGCGACTGAGCTCGGCTTTCTGCTCGGGCGACAACGCATGGTTGCGTGTGGGCACCACGAAGTTGGGGGTGCGCTGGAAGACCGTCAGATGCTCGGCGACGTGCGCGACACTCTGGATGACCTGGACTCCGGTGGCGCCGGTACCGATGACGCCGACCCGCTTGCCGGCCAGGTCGACCGGCTCATGGGGCCACTGGGACGTCGAATAGTACTCGCCCTGGAAGGAGTCGGCTCCCGGGAAGGGGGGCTTGAAGGCGACGCCCAGCCACCCGAGGCCGGTGATCAACCAGCGGCAGCTGACCTCGAGGCCGTCCTTGGTGACCACGGTCCAACGGTTCGTGTTCTCGTCGAAGGTCGCGCCCGTGACCTGCGTATTGAACCGGATGTGCTTGCGCATGTCGTGCTTGTCGGCGACATGGCGAAGGTAGTCGAGCGTGTCGGGCTGCGCGGAGAAACGCTCACGGAAGTCCCATTGCTCCCAGCCCTCGCGGTCGAAGGAGAGGCAGTAGGCCCAGCTCTCGGTGTCGGTCCGCGCGCCGGGGTACCGGTTCCAGTACCAGGTTCCGCCGACGTCGGTACCGGCCTCGAACACTTGCATGGACAGGCCGAGCTTGCGCAGGGAGTGGATTGTGCGCAGGCCGGCGAAGCCTGCGCCGATGACGACGGCGTCCACGTCGGACAGGGTCTGCAATGGCATAACGGGTGGTCCCTTCGATCTTTCAGGTTGTGTGTTGCTGGGTGCGCCGGGCATCGGCGGTCTATCTAGATCGACGAACTGGCGTCGAGGATCAGGTGGGCAAGGTGGCCGGCGCGCTGCCGTGGGTGCCAGCTGGGTCGGACTCGTCCTGGACCCGGCCGCCCACCGGAAGGCGCATGTCTTCGGTGGTGAGGCCAGTGGCGACTCGTTGGAGGGGAACGGTCATGAGCCACTGTGACACGCATCTCAGAACCGGTCATCCTCGTGCCCAGCACAAGTTTGTGCACTAATACAGAGGCGGTCCGAGGAACGGCTCCCTGGGCTTTCCGCGGTGGTAAGTGGTCCGAGGAACGGCTCCCTAGGCTTTCCGCGGTGGTAAGTGCGGGATCCGGATCGATCTGGGGGGCGGCGACCTGCGGAAGGCGACGCCTCCGCCGGAACGGGACCCGCGGCCCCGGCGCCGGTATGGTCTGGCTGGTTGAGCGAGGCTGCTGGTTAGACCCCGACAAACGAACCTCGCCCGACGGCACCACTCGGCAGCTGCCTCACGGGGTCCAATCATCAGGCGACCTTCATGCGGTGGCTTCCCCGAGAGACTTCGGCAGCGGGCTGTGTCACGGGAGTGCGACGCCCCCGAGCGGGTCGTAGGACTGATTTGCCGTGACGGATCAGGAGCTCGGGGAGGGAACGAGCATTACTACCGGGTCGTCAAAGGGAGCCCGCGCCACCACCGGCATCCTGCAGCCCCTGCAACCCCCGCATCACCTGCGTCGACCGGCAGTTGGGCTGGTGACTGTGGGACGACCACTGCACCCTCTTTGTATGGATACACAAAATGCCGCGCCGGAATCATGGCAGCGAACCCCTGGGCGACCTATCGCTGGAGAGGCAGACACCGCCGCGGCCCAGGTCGAACCATCGTCGGGCCACCTCTTCGCCCTGGCTACCTTCGTAGGAGCTGAAATGTTGAGATTCCAACGTCGCGGCGCGGGTCCAGCTGCACCAACTCCATCGACTGGGAGTACGACTTTTCCCTGGATATGACCAAACATCAAGACTCACCAGCCGCAACAGGTGTGCGTGGATCCTTGGCTTCGTAGGGTGGGTACCCACGAAGGTCACTGATCAGCGCAGATTGCAGGGCGTCCCCCGCACGCGGGAACGTCTGAAACCGCTTACCTCAGAGCTGCTAGTCCACGTCCGCGTCGTCCGCGTCGTCGGCCTCGCTCTGATCGCTGGTTTCCGTGAGGTGGCCTGTCATCGTTAGGGCGGATGTCGGGGGAAGCAGACCATTCATCCGCAGAATGAGGAGTGCGAGCTGGGCAGTGAGCTGGGCGTGTGCATCGGTGGCGACGTCGAGGCCGGTCAGCTGCTCGATTCTGGCGGTGCGATAGCGGATGGTGTTGGCGTGTACCCCGAGAAGTCGCGCGGCGCGTCGAACGCTCCACCCGGCATCCAAGAAGACGCTGAGCGTGGTCAACAACTCCCGGGTTTTGGCGCTGTCCGACGCCAGGAGCGGGCCAAGAGCGTCATGCGCGTAGCGCAAGGCATCAGTCGGGTCGGTGGAGGACAAGAGCAGACGGCCGGCGCCAAGCTCGTCCACGGTGAGGAATTGAGTGCCGGGAATGCCCAAATGGTGGTGCATGCAGGACAGGACCTGACGGGCCTCGTTGAAGGCGCGGGTGTCCTCACCCGGGGCGTGGGCCACGGTGGAGATGGCAACGTTCAGCGCCTCCGCGGAGGCGATTCCGGTGAGGGCGGCGCGGACTCGATTTTTGGCCCAGGCGACACCGCGGCGGTGATCGGCACTCTCGGGAAGTTCGAGAATCAGGGCAATGTCGTTCCCGGATGGCGCCGCCATGACCGCCGAGGGTGATTCCCGATCGGTGAGCCGTTTTGCCAGCACCTGCGGTGAAATTTGCAGGGGCGCATCCTTCTGCCGCGCAGCAACCAGGCATACGACGCGGGGAACGTCCAGACGCAGGCCCAACACCTCGGCCCGCTCTTCGAGGGCCGCGACCGACTCATCGCCACGTAACAGACTTCCGGTGAACGCCTCGATCGTGTGCCATTGAACGGTACCGGCGCGTCGCTCACCGGATCGTTCCAGCGCGATGTTCAGCGCGGCGCGGCGAACCACGGCCTCATCGAGCGGACTCAATCGACGGCCGTGCTCGGCTACCACCACATAGCCCCAGCAATCCCCCTCGAGCATGACGGCGCAGAGGAGGAGACGGTGATGCAACCCAAGCCAGGGGAGAGGTTGGATCACCGTGGGCGTTCCGGGCTTCAATTGGGCAAGAGATTCCCTGACCGCTGGAGCCTCGCGAATATCCTTGTCCAACAATTTAGGGGTGAAGTTCTGCGCGGACCGGGCGGGGAAGGACAAGACTCGTCGTCGGAAGGCGTTGTCGTAGATCGCGCACGGTTTGCCCAGAAGGCGGGCGACCGTGTCACCAATCTCCTTGAGGCTCGACCCTCGAAGCACTATCTCTGTCAACTGCTCTTCCAGGCTGGCGGCTTGCCGCAGTTGTTCGACCTGCGTGGCTACCGTGGACAGACTCGAGCGCAGCCGAGTGGTCAGCTGTGTCTGCCGGATCGCCGTGGCCCCCAGATCCGCGAACGCGACAGCGAGTTCCTGGTCCGCGGCGCTGAACTCGACCGGGGTGTTTTCGCTGTCGAGGTAGACGGCCCCGATGACTTCATCGTGAAGGACCATCGGAACACCGAGGACGGATTGAGCGTTCCATCGGCGCATCGCGGATTTGATCGGTCGCGGGTCGGACAGGGTGTTCAAGAGGGCCACCGGTCGGCGAGTCGTGAGGATCTCCCGGGTGAAACTATCCTGCATCGTGCCGCTGACCAGCTGTTTGACTTGGGCGTCGATATTGGTCGGGGCATGCGCCGCCCGACCGTGCAGAAGCCCGGTCTCCTTATCCACCAGATGGATGCTGCATCGGCCGGCACCGGTCAATAGGCACAGCTTTTCGGCGATCACATGCAATACGACATCGAGATCGCGGCCCTCGGCCAGCGCCTCGGCCACCTCACGAAACGCGGTGCACGCCCGGATGTCGGCGCGGTAGGAACCTGGTGCCGTGGCGGCCGGTTTACGCTTATCAGGCAGGGGGGCTGCAGTGCTCACACGAATCTCCGTTGATCTGGGTCACGCCTGGAGGTAACCCGTAATGTGAAGCCTGCCACATGACCCATGCAGCGCCATGCTCGCGCTGAGAAAACCTGATGTCAAATTTCCGCGCGGCTTCACCGAGGATGCCCGCATAGCGGCGTGCCTGTCACGGTCGGTGCGGTGGTCGAGGATAGGACCGGATGATGGAACTGACCATGGCTGACGTAGGGCCGTGACCACCACGATCGCGACCCGACGAGCCGGGTAAGGCGAAAAATCTCGACGAGCTGTGCGCCCGCGACCGGCGGCATCGCGACCATGCCCGCATGGTATTGAGGATTACGGGACAGCAGGCCCATCGACGTACGAACCGAAAGTTGTTGCGGCGTTGATCTTCTGCTGGGCAGCGCTGGCAACGGGCGGCAACTTGACGGCAGGTCTGCGGCGTCATTGACGGACGGCATGAGGTACCGTCCTGAGAGGCCGCAGGTCCGTGCTTCTTCATGACACGTCACACAGGTCCGTGGCCTCTCAAAGTTGGATCTGGGGCAGCAGGCACTTATGTAACGCGAGCCGGTAGTCCGCACTCAACCCGGCTGCACCGGCTTGGCCTTCTATGGTATTCACGTCGACAGACCGCGACACGGCCACACAGCGCCCCCTTGGAAGAGAGCAGCCCCTAGCCGTACCGAGGTTGTTCCGATCTCCTGGACGCCGATTCCGAGCTGTACCTCGCCGGGGTAGGAAACTTCCGCGGCATAGTCGATTTCGACGTGTGCCAGCACCATCCTCATCGTGCGCTTCTCGGAAAGATAGCTGTCTACCATTCGATACAGATGGACCCGTGCCTCTTCGAAGAATCTCGCGATCGCCACGTTGTTCACATGGCCGATGGTGTCAATGTCCCCGAACACCAGGCTGAGGTCGCGCTGACACGGGTACTTGTCGAGCGGCAGGCGATCGAGGGGATACATGGTCATGAATTACTCCAGGTGTCCGTGTTGGCGTGATGAAGAAGCTGACCACCACAGGCCGAGCACATTCACCCGCATCGTCGGAAGTCGCAGAACCAGGTCGAACATCGCCGACTCAGATAGTGGGGTGGGCCTCGGACCGGCAAGCATGTGCTGATCGTCTCAGTAACGTCAGTAACAGGATTCTTTCTCGACGGGCCCATGCTGTGCACAACTCCAAAAACCCCACCAGTGGGATGAACCGGCACCACCAAATCGCCATCTGGCCACCACTCCCGTCGTGAGATTCTTGTTGACTCACCCAACACGCAAAATGGGCTGAAAGCTGGAGTGCTTCATGATCGAGTCACAGGGTTGGGAGTCCCGTCCAGGTCCATCGCGTCGAGGACGAGGCTGTCAACGACAGTTTAGACGAGAGCCACGAGGTGGTGAGCGGACCTTAACGGGGCGGACGTGAGATACCTGGCTGCCAATTTGCGAACTTGCACGCGGCTCGCGTTCAGGGGCACATTCGTCTGTCCTTCATGTTCTGCACGCGCGGCCACCACATCAACGATCCTGCGCCGGAGATAGGTCATCCCTATACTGCTGCACGCGTATTCGATATAGCTGACTGCCCTCGGTTAATCCCTTCAGTTGATACGTTCCCGCCGATTCAATCGTTATTTCAGCACTGCTGATTCGGCGCATGGTCTCACTGTCTGCAAGTACCTCGAGCGGCTCCGCTATGGTGGCGATCCTGCTGGCTCGATTCAGCGGTTGGCCAATCCAATCGCCAGCGCTGCGGACGGCGGTACCCCACGCTATGCCGGCATGTATGGGTGGAAGGCCCTGCTGTTGAGCGGCGGCAAGAATTTTGAGCACAACTACAGCGAGGCGTGTGGGATCGGGTGATAATAACATCACCGCGTCGCCCACTGTTTTGACGAACTGGACCGGTGGTTCGACCAAATCTGTAGTTAGGGTGTCGAGTCGATCCGCCAAGTCGCCCAATTCGGTCGGCGTCAACTGTTCGCCTAACACAGTGAACCCGACCATATCGGCGAAACATGCTGCGAGGACATGTGATTCAGACGTATGTTCAGTAGTGATGTCTGCACGAATTTGTTGACTGATTTGCTGTCGAAGGCGAGTGGCGACTGCCCGGTGGAGAAGTTGGGATTGGAATTCGGCGAACCGTTGCAACTCATGCGCAAATTGTAAAGCGGTTTCGGGTCGATCGCGGTTGGTGTACAGATTGTTCTGTATCAATGACTTGCTCGCGTCGGCTAAAGTCGAGGTATTTCGGCCCACAATCCGGGCGAACGCGAACAACCCAGCGTCTGCGATACCCAAAGCGCGATACTCGTTGAGTAGTTGCGCAAGGCGCAGGTCGTCATCGTTATAGTCTACCGAAGTACTTTCAGACACGCCGCGGCCCATTGACCTAAACCATCTCTCCACGTCTTCCGGCGAAATGTTGGTCGATTGTGCAATCTGCTCCAACGAGTATATGGCGCCGTGGGGCGACAAGGTCACGTCGAGCAATTCGTGACCTAACTGGCCTTCACGAGTGGCAGACACGAGGCCATCGGTACTGATCCCACGGTCGGCGAGATATTGCAGTACCCGGATTCGAGTAGATCGTTCTGTTCCGTCCAGACCTTCCAACAAGCCAACCTCTGCGAATTCGCGAATACGCCGGTGCCGTCGAAAAACTCGGACGAACGCGGACAACAAACATCTACCCATTGACGACGGCACGTCAAGATTGTCTCAGGCCGCACCCGAGGCGGCTCCGGGCCAGACTCAGCGCCGATTCCATGCCCAGCGGGGATACGTCGTCTCGGGCTCCATCATGGGTGGTCGGACGGGGGCGGTCGGCTCCCAATTCGTGTTGAGGCCACGTGCGCGCGATCGGGACGAGTGACCCCATGTGCCCCACGCAAGGCGGCAACTGACTCTGCGAGGGACCGTAGCGATCGCACAGCTGAAGGCCTGTCCGGCCCTACGCTGCAGGCCACCGACAGGGGCACGTCCTCAGCCGACTACCCGAGTGTTTCTGTAGAAAGAGTTATTGGAACACCGTCCAGGGATCTTTCCCCCGGCGGAGGATGTAACGTGGTCGGACGGCTAGATTTCCCCCATGGGCGAAGACAGGGTGCGTGTCCGAGTAGGGGATAACGGTGTCGCGACGGTCACCATGGTCCGAGGCGACAAGCACAACGCGTTGGATCATGCAATGTTCGAAGGATTGCTTGAGGCCGCCGACGAGTTGGCAGCCAACCGACGTGTTCGAGCAGTCGTGCTCCATGGGGAGGGCAAGAGTTTCTGCGCGGGCCTGGATGTTCCGAGCTTTCTGGCTGGTCCAACGGGTATCGATGTGCTACTCGTCCGACAGCACGGCCACAAGGCCAATTTCGCCCAACGCGCGGCTCATGACTGGTCGCGCGTCCCTGCACCGGTGATCGCCGCCATCACCGGCAACTGCTTCGGCGGAGGCATGCAGATCGCACTCGGCGCCGACATCCGTATCGCCGCGCCTGACGCGAAACTCTCCATCATGGAGGTCAAGTGGGGGCTGGTGCCGGACATGGCGATCACACAGTCGCTACCCAGGCTGGTCGGCATCGACGTTGCCAAGGAACTTACTTTCACCGGCCGCATCCTCGCCGGTGATGAGGCCGATGCGCTGGGTCTGGTCACTCGCACGGCGGAAGACCCGCTGGCATCCGCGTTGAGATTGGCAAACGAGATTGCCCAGAAGTCACCCGACGCGGTCCGCGCGGCCAAGCGCCTCTACGACGAGACCTGGGCCGGCGCCGACGCCGCCGCCGCGCTCATGCTGGAAACGGACTTGCAAACCGAACTTTACGGGAAACCTAATCAGGTCGAGGCCGTCACAGCAGGCGTCTGCAAACGCGCTCCGTCATTCGCCGATCCAGACTGAGGCCGGCGCCTGGGAGTTCAAGGCACAGTGGGCGGGAGGTCCGACGGCGCATCCCTCACAGGGTCGTGACAGGGGCGTGTGCTCGTTCCTGTCGGTTGTCGAGCGAGACCGGGTCACTCGGTGACAGGCGGCTCAGGAACGAGACCACCACGATCACCAGTGCCGCGAGCACCGCCACGACCAGCGCCGCCAGTATCAAGAACCCGATCCGGCGACCCCGCGGACCGGCAACACCGGCCTGCGCGGTGCCGCCGGTCGCCGACACCACGCGCGAGCTGCGCGCCGGCGAAGCAGTCTTCCCGCTCACCCCGCTCACCTGCCTTACACGTCGGCCGGAACGAGTCCAGCGCCGACCGCACCACTGATCAGCTGCGAGGCCAAACCGGGAGTCGATTCTCCGAAGAACGCATCCACGGCCCCGTCGACCTGCTCGAGCACCTGCTTCCCACCCGGCGTAGACGTGGCGAAGTCGCGAACCTGCGTATCAAGCGCCGGTGCCGCCTCGACCGTGTCCTGCACCGCCGACACGACCTGGGAGCCGACAGGATTCGATTCCCACTGTTCGACGACCTGCTCGGTCTGCTCGGTGACCGCGGGCTGGTCGATGTCCGGGACCTCGACCAGCTTCGGTTCGCCCTTGTCGCCCGCTGCGAGCGGGGTCACCGCGGCCACAGCGAGACCGCCACCGACCAGTGCCCCACCCACAGCGGCGGGAGCACCAGCTACTGCCGCGCCGATCCCCGCACCCGCGGCGGTGCCGACGATGCCCACCGGCACCCAACCGATACCGGGGAGGAACACGTTGCCTGCGGTCATCCCGGCGAGACCGCCGATAGTGCCCCCGACCAGTGCACCGGCCGTGGCCGCCGTGGCACCAGCGGTGACAGCGCCGACGGTCGCTCCTGCCGCACCGGCGGCCACCTGTGCCGCTGCGATCCGATCGGCCCGTTCCGTTTCCACACCGATGGACCGCCAGGCCGTCGACACACCGGATTCGACCAGTGCGAAGGTGTTGTTGGTCCGGTCCTTGTCCCCGTCGGTGACCCAGTTCGGCTGCTTGACGTGCAGCTCTCCGATGCGCAGGGTGTCGCGCGGTGCGATGAACGGCTTCGTCGGCTCCACCGGCGTCGGCAGATGCAGCTCTTCGACCTGCACCGGCGCGATGTAGTAGTCATCGGGCACCACGTACGCGTTGGAGTCGTAGTCGTAGTTCGGAATCGCCTGGTACTCGATCCTCTGGGCGGGTGCTGGACCCCAGTACACCGGTTCGGGTTGGGCGGGTTCGGAGAACTCCGCCGCGGCCGACTCGACGGGTGTCGACGGTGTCGAGGTGATGCCTGCCTGCTCCGCTGGAGCCTCCGGAGTCGTGATCCCGGGCTGGTCAGGTGCGGCGCTAGCCATCCCGTTCGTGGCCAATCCGATCACCACCGTCACAGCCCCGAGGAGGGGCGAACCCGTTGGGCTGCCTTCTGCTTATGGAGGCGATGCCGACCACTGAATTCGTTGTGGTTCATACGTTTCCCTTCGTTGTGCCGCGCGTCATCCGAGGCCCGGTATGTATTTGAGGCCGTCAAAGAAGAAGATGAGGAAGTTGAGGAACATGCGAGAAGCCCTTACGTGAGAACGCACTCCACGGCAGGAGTGAGGAATTGGTGAGCGTCGAGGCGTCAGCAGTGAGATAAGTCAGAAGCTGGAAATCAGCGCGTGCCCGACCGGGCACGTCGGATGGCCAGGCAGATGCAGCTGGTAACAGGTGTGGCCGGGTGCCCGCCCCGGGCAATGCTCATCGAGGCCGGGTGCCCGCCCCGCAGGGTGCGGCAAGATCGCCGGACGCGGTGTGGTCGCTCGCGGCGCCTGTAACGGCAGCGAGGCGTAAGTACGATCAGCAGGTGGGTATAGCCGAATGCCCGAGGTCATCGGGTCCTCCATATGGGTACGGCAACGGCCCGCGGGGATCCGAGATCCTGCGTTTGTAACTGTCCAATCCGAAGTCGCTTAGCCACCCCGCAAACCCCTCCCCTAAATTTTCGTACCTCGCTTAAACGCCACCACTCATGCGCGCTTACATTCCGTGCATACATTGGCGATAAGAATGTACCTACCCCTTCTATGTTTACGCAACGCTTATATAGTCTCGGGCAGTGACGTGCCGCGCGCGAGTGTTGGGGTCAGAGACGCTTGTCTTCCTTAAGTACGCTGCTTCCATGCCCGATATGCAGCAGTTCGCCGATGTGGTCAATCTGCGTCGACGTCAGCTAGGGCTGAGCCTTGCCGCTGTCGCAGCACAAGGCGGGCCGTCTGAGCCGACGATGGTGCGGATCGAGAGCGGAGAATCACCGCCACTGCGCGTCGCGACGTTCAAGAAGCTTGACCATGTGCTTCGGTGGGCCGAGGGAAGTGCTGCGACCGCCTACGAGGGCGGCGAGCCGACACCCTTAGGCTCCGATGAGGTTGGTGCGCCAGCTGGTGAAGTATCGATTACCTACTCAGCATTGGGTGAGCTTGTCGAGGTGAGCGCCGAGCTTCGCCGGCTCGCCAACAGTATTGACGAGCCAGAGCTGTCTGCCGCGGTCGACCGTTTACGCACGTTGATCTCGCCGCATATAGGCAGAGTTGCCTCGGCCATGCTCCGAAATCAAGGGGAACAGGGTCATATCAGGCCTACGTGGGTTGCGCAAGCGCTCGATGAATTTTGGGCTGTACCTCCGGAGGACATCACTCCGGCTCGAACCAGGGCAAATATTCGACGGCGTTCGCTGGCCCATGATCTAACGAAGGATGATGAGGCAGATGTTTGAGGAAGTTACCGATCGCCAAAAGGTTGAGTTGCTTCTTAGCCTCGATGTTTCGTGAGGTGGCGGTCCCTTGTTGAGTGGCCCGGTTGGGTGGTCTGAGGACCGGATTTCGGGCGTGGGCCGTGTGGTGTTGTCCGAGGCGTCGGTGTGCGTCGGGTTTCACGGCCCCGAGGTGTGAATGTCCTTTCTGGATCGAAGGTTGGTCGGCCTGGTGGTCAGGCCGGCGCTGGAAGTGCTGCAAGCCTTGCTAGCCCGTCGAGTAGCAGATCGACGTGCGGAGCGTGGGTGGCCAGCTTCATGCGGGTTCGCCGGGCGTGGCGGCTGATCTTGGCCGCGATCGAGAACACGCGGTGGCGCAGTCGCTTGGGTTCCCACCGGCGAGCAGGGTGATCGGTGAACGCGAGCATCTGCGTCCAGGCGATCAACTCGCAGGCGAGCATCACGATCGCGCACCAGATCCGGTTCTGATCGAAGCCGTGCAGCGGGAGATTCGTCAGGCCACAGTCTTTGGCGGTACGGACCCGGTCCTCACATCGAGCCCGCCGCCGGTGACACAGCTCCAGATCAGCGAGTTGGCCACGGACGGTGTTGGTGGCGAACGCGGTCAGCCGCAACCCATCACGGTCGGTGAACCGCAATTGTGCACCCGGGTGCGGCCTCTCCTTCCGGACGATCACACGCATCCCCTGCGGCCAGCCCGATAGGTCGATCAACCCGGTCAACTCGGCCACCCACGCCCCGTCGCGTTGCACGCCGTCGGCATCGTAGGCCGGGGTCCACGCCTCGGGACTGATCCGGTCGGTTGCGGCCGCGATGGTCTCGGTCAGCCCGAATCCCACTGAATAGGCCAGGCGCCGGCGGGTGAGATAGCCGAGGAACTCGTGGGTGCCGCCGGCCGAGTCGGTGCGTACCAGCACCGACTTGCCGACCCGATACCCCTGCACCGTCGGTAGCTGCTCGAGTGCGGCGGCGGTGACCGTGATGTGGTCGGCGGCGGTGTTGGCGCCGGCGTTGCCGGGCCGCAATTGGATGGCCAGGGGTTCGCCAGTGCCCTGGCTACCGTGATCGACAAACGCACACAGCGGGTGGAAACCGAACCCGCGCTTGTAGGTTGGTGCCGCATCCTGTTTCTCCGAGTGCGCGGTCACCAAGGTTGCGTCGAGATCGACGATCAGGGGATCGCCAGTATCGGCGTCGTGATCGGGGGCGGACGTGGCGGCTGCTGACCAGCACTCTGCCCGGGCAGCAGCGCGGGCGGAGTTGATGGCCGTCAATGCCGCTGGGGCGTCGGCGGCCAACGCCGAGATCAGTCGTGACACCGTGGGGTCAGAGGCGACCTGACCGAATACGGCGGGGTCGGCGCGCAGTTGGTTGATGTCGGCCAGACAATCACCGCCGATCGCGACTGCCACGGCCAGATCCGTGATGATCTTGCCTGGATCGTGGGTCGCCAGGGGTTTACGCCACGGTGTCAACGCGTCCGATAAATCGGTGGTCAGGCCCGTTTTCTCGGCTGTCCGCAGCAACACCGTGGCGCCGGCTTGCGACACTACCCCGGTTCCGGTGCCATCTGCAGACAGCACGGGATAGGGCGACGTAGACTTACTCACCTGAATGGTGCTCCTCGATCTGGTCCGATTGATGACTTCGCAATCTCAATCATCCCAGGTCAGGGCACCATTCTTCATTCACGACACGGAATCAGCGTGAAAGCACGAGGTTAGTGTCACGGCGCTGAGTAGTGGTGAAGTTGCGGAGACACTCGGTTGCAGCGAGCAGGCGCTCCTGGCTGGTGATCTTACGGCGGATCAGCAGCAGCGTTTCGTTGAGATCAGCGGCGTTTTCAACGACAGAAGTACCGCTCACGCCACCTACTTCGGCACTCCTGGTGAGAATGACGCCTACACCGAACTTCGGCTGTTGAAGGTGCTGGTCGCTGCTGGGCCGGAGTGCGTTATGTTGCGCGGGTCTGCCAACGCGAGTCAGCGTAAAGCACTCCTGGTCAGTCTCGAAGAGATTGGGAATCCCAGCGTCGCGCAAGATTGATGACATCGGCGGCGGTGACGCTGGAATCCGTGAGGGTCTTACCTGACTTCGGTCAGGTTAGTGCGCACTGCGGATTGCGGTGATGAGCTTCTGCAGGTCGTCGGGTAGCGGGTCGGCGGCGGTGATGGTGTGGGCGCCGGCTTTGATCTGCACGGTGCGGTAGCGGCGGGTGGTGGTGACGAACTTCTTGATCGACCAGCCAGAGCGTTCCTCGATGACGCGGGTGATCGCGAGGGCTGCGAACACGATGGTCAGGTGGGCTTCGATGGAGTCGCGGGTGTGGTGGAAGATCGGCCGGGCTGCGAGGTCAGATTTCGACATCCGGAAGCTCTTCTCGATCCGCCACAGTTGGTGGTAGGAGCCGATCACGAATTCCGGTGTCGGGGAATCAATGTTGGTGGCGTAGGCCTTCCAGCCGGCCAACGTGCGGGCTTTGGTTTCGAGTTCACGGTTGACGCTTTTGTCCGCGCCTTTGAGCGTGACGAATCGGTTGCGCTTGACCGGCGCTTTGCCGGCAACAGCATTCTCAGCTTTGGCGACCTGCTCGTTGATGCCGCGCACACTGCGCCGCGCCCGGTCGGCGCTGTATTTGTAGTAGACGACGTGGTCGCGGCGCTTGTTCTTCGACCCCGCCGGAAACGGCTGGGTCAGCACCAGTCCGTCCGGAGGTGTGGAATCGGGATCGTTGGTGTGCCACTGTGCAATCAAGTACGGGATTGTTGGGATCCTCTCGCCGAGGATGAACGACAGCCCGGCGGCCTCGATGGCTTTCTTGTTGGCATCGGAGATCATCCCGGCATCGGCGACCACGGTGATGTCGGACAGGTGGTGGGCGGCCATGAACGCCCGCAGGGTGGGCAGCATGGTGGCGGTCTCGGCCCGGTTGCCCTCGAACGCTTCGATCATCAGCGGAAACCCGGTCGCGTCGGTGAGCAGGCCGACGGTGATCTGCGGCTCAAGGCGACGTTCCTTGGAGAATCCGGGCTCGCGGAACCCGTCGGCCTTGTCGGTCTCGAAATACAGCGTGGTGACGTCATACAAGATAAGGCTCGCCGGTCCCAACCCGGCGCGCGCTGCGCATGCCGCGGCAAGCCCGCGACGGAACTCCACGGTCGCGTACTGCGGGAGTCGGCGCGTCAGGCTGCGATAGGACATGGTGTCCACGCCGACTTCCTCGAGTACTCGCAGTGAATCCAGCTTGCTGGTCGGTTCAATGATCCGGGCCAGCACCAGATCCCGAAACACACTGTCTCGCTTTGCTGCTGACTCGAATCCGAGATCGACGTAGACCGCGGCCAGGGCGTCCCACAGGACCTGCATCCGCGACGACTGGATCGGCAGCGGCCCCGAAGCGGCGGCGAGACCGAGGTCGAGTTCGGTCTGCCCTGCGGCCAACCGCTTGGCGGCGACCTCCCTCAACGCCGCCAACTCGGCCTCGGTGTGCGCCGAGCCGATGTGCTCGATGTTGCGTGATCCGCGCCGGTTCGAGTGCACGATTTGCACCGCCGTCGCTCCCGACGCTGTCTTCACCGTGCGTACATACGCCACCTAGGCAGCCTACGGACCAGCCCTTAGTGCACAAATTTCGACCACGAGACACCCAACACCGCAGGTCAGAGCTTCGCAAATCCCGCGGACCCTCCAACTTGTCCTAAGTCAGGCCAACGCGAGTCAGCGTAAAGCACTCCTGGTCAGTCTCGAAGAGATTGGGAATCCCAGCGTCGCGCAAGATTGATGACATCGGCGGCGGTGACGCTGGAATCCGTGAGGGTCTTACGGTTCGGCACGATAGAGCCCGAGTGTAGATCTGCAATGGTGACTGTCGCGGGGTTCAGTCCGAGGTCATAGAGGGCGTCAATGCACTCCGTGATCATTCGCACGGTACTGGCGTCTGGGTCGAGATCTTTCATGTCGAGCTTTACGTGCGGGACTGCATCGGTCAGGTCTCGCCACAAAACCTGAAGTTCGGTGACATTGACGGATGACCGGTTCACAGTGCTGTCACCACTAGTTCGCCGGACCACCGCTGCTGCGCCGACCATCGCCACCACCAAGGTGAAGTAGGCGAAGAGGTTCCCGTTCGAGTTCCGCTGTAGTTGCTCTGCTGGTCCAATGTCGCCAGCAGCGGCACGAATTGCGTACCACAGCAGTGTGATTGCATTGAGGCCTGTGGCAAAGAATAGGGCAACGACCGTGGCAGAGGGTGCGAGTAGTCCGCGGTTCGGCCTATCAGTTCGGATCGCGGCAGCGAGAACTGTCGCGGCATATGCTTCGAGCACGATGATCGAGCCTGCATAGATGGTGAAATACGCGACTGCGATGCCCTGCGGATGCGCGGCTTCGATGACACGGTCACGTTGACCAGCCAGCCCGTCGAGAGCGATGAGGCCAGCTGACGCAGCGGCCACCCCGGAGGCGAGGCGGACAGGTCGTAGACGTTTCGCTGCGCTTGCTGCTGCCCAAGCCGCAACTGCGGCTGCTATGACACACAGGACGTGTGCGGCTAACCGGACCGTGCGGGCATCGAGGTAAGCGGTGAGAGTGTCGTTGATGGGGCCGGCCTTAAGGGTGTATACCGCGGTGAAGCACAGGATGAGCACGGTGACGATCCGCGCGTGCCTGCTGCGGACCAGGTAGAAACGGGAGATCACGACGATCAAGGCAAAGGAGAGTATGCCCAGATCGAGAGCGAGGGGTAGGTGATTTCTCATCGACTCGCGTAAGCCCGAATCATGTTGCTAGCACACACGACCTGCACAGAGTTGCGTAACGCCTTGAAGTCGTGATCATCGAGTAGCGTGAGAATCAGTAGTTTGGTAGCCAAGTACTCGGCGCCGTACTCCGCGATCGTGTCGTACTCGGTTCGTTTAAGTGCGTCCTTGAGCAGTTCCGGAGACAATGAGGGAAACCAAGCGGCCAGCATCTGGTCGTCCAGTACTTCGGTCATGCCGCAGCTATGGTCCAGCAGAATATGTGCCAATTCGTGGCAGATGATCAGCGTGGCCCGCCACGATCCTGCTCTGTGATCGTAAAACACGTAATCGGTGTTGTTTCGGGCGCGCAAGAGGAATCCGGAAGGCCGATCCTCCAGACCGGAGACCGGGAAGGGTACGAGTGAGGGGGACCCGTTTGGTGGTCCAGTCGCTATGCGGCTTGGGGTGCGTGGGTCGTGGTCCACTGTAGAGCGAACTCGGCGGGGCTGAGTTCGCCGTGGGCGCTGTGGGGTCGGGCGGTGTTGTAGTCGGTCCTCCAATCCGCGGTGATCACTTGGGCTTCGAGCAGCGAATCGAAACGCCACGAGTTGAGTAGTTCATCACGCAGGCGACCGTTGAACGATTCGATCCAGCCGTTCTGCCACGGCGAGCCGGGGTCGATGAACAAGGCTCCGGTGCCGGTGAATCGGCACCAGTCGCGTACGGCGTGAGCCACGAATTCGGGGCCGTTGTCGAACCGCACGTAGACCGGTGTTCCACGCGTGAGAGCGAGGCGGTCAAGGACTGCGACCACTTGGTCGGCGTCGATTGACCTGCCGACTTCGATGGCCAGGCACTCTCGGGTGTACTCGTCAATGATGTTGAGCAGCTTGACTGTTCGCCCGTCAGCGAGGGCGTCGAATTGGAAGTCCATCGCCCAGATCACGTTCGGCCGGATAGGACGCATCGCCCCTACGGTGACACCGATACCAGTCAACCGCTTCTTTTTGCGGCGCTGGGGCACTCGAAGTCCTTCCTCACGCCACAGTCGACGGATGCGTTTGTCGTGGGACACCGTGGAGGCGTCCAGGGCGCACGCCTGTGCCAGCCGCCGGCAGTCGATGTCGAGAACCCGGGTTCGGGCGGTGCGCGCTAGCGCCGTCAGCGCGTGCAGGATCCGCTCGTCACTGGCCCCACCGCGCCGGCCCCAGCGCGCCGCTGTCGCTACGAGGGCATGTTCGATGCCGTCGAGTTCGTCGTCGATCGGCTCACGCGGCGCCTGGCCAGGGTCAGCGGTAAAGGTAGCGGCTCGGACGAGGGCGCGGGACCACTGGCGTTCTGTGTCGCCGCGGCCGCGGGCCGCGTCCTCACGAAGCCGAATCAGTCCAGGGGCGGCGGCAACGGCGGCACGCGCGTCGTCCAATGTGTGCCCAGCCCGCGCCATGGACAGGAAGATCGCGTGGGTCAGGGCGCTGCGGTCGGTGCCCGGTGCCGGTGCGGCACCGAGTAAGGCCGCGGTGCGGTGGGGAATGGGCCGGCGGGGACGGTCGAGGCGGGGACCCGCGGAGTCCTCCACGATCCGCAGTGCGGACGAGCGGCGGGCGGCGGAGGATGGACCCGGTTCGAGGTGGGGATGGCGCGCGAGCAGCCAGGTTACGACCTCGGGTGTTGTTCCGCGGCCAACCTCATCAAGTGCCGCCACGAGGGCCCGGCCTTCCAGATGCGGTGTCGATCGCCCTCCCGTGCGATGGGGCGCTCCCGGCGGGCGCATGGCGCCGGTGGCCGGATTCGTCAGGGCGGAGGTGTCGAGACTGGGGTAGTGCTGGCGGAGGGCATGCGCCAGTCGCCGAACCATGTCCGGGTCTGCGCCGGTATCGGCGAGCCGGACCCATACGTGCTGTCCACCGGTAGGACCGGAGTGAGCCCGCAAATGCGCCACTCCCAGCTCGGTCAGCTGAGAGGCGAGACGGTCCGAATCCTCGCGCACGACACCGCGACCGTAGCGGCCGCTGTCGAAGTCGAACCCGAGCAGGCGAAACCGCTGGTCAGAGTCGGCTAGATAGATTGCCCACGGAAACTCCGGCGGCTGCGCCGGGATGGACACCGTAGCGGTGTAGCTGTGAGTTCGGTCTGGATCAATTCGTACTCGTCGACGAGGCGACCACAGTCGAGTGCACGCCTCGTAAATCTGCGATTTCGCGCCGTCACCAGCGCAGACCTCTGTGACACGCGCATGAATGATTGAACCTGGATCAGGGCATGCGATACCCTGAGACATGTCAGCCAAGACAGTCCCTTCGGGGAAGCAGCAGTACCACTGAGAATCGAGCTGGTAACTCGAATCTCACCAACCTCGAAAACCCTCGGCCTACCCGCCGGGGGTTTTTGGTTTCTCAGCTGGTCAGAAGCACTGCAGACAATGTATGGCGGCTTGCGAGTCGTCCTTTGGTGTCGGACCCCGCTTTCGCGTCGCGTCCTTATGCGGAGAGTGGCAACACCCCCTGATCCAGCTCGCGTACTAGCTCGGGATGCCCGGTATGAAGGGCCAGCAAGTCAGAGACGTACTGGCTAACTGAGCTAGAAGGAAACTGGCTCTAGAACTGTCTGGACCGGCTATCGGGGACCTGCCACGATGTCTTGATACAGAACTGTCACCGATGTCCTGGGAAATGACAGTTGCAGACCAGCGTGTCATCTCCCAGGACATCGGTGACACTTCTGCATCAGGACATCGGTGACAGTGTGAGTGGTCGTGGTGGTGACACTTCTCCACCAACGCTCGATGTCGGCGCCAGCTCGATGTATGTCCATGGCCATGAGAAAGTCCCCATTGGTGGCCAGGTCGAGGTCCCCGCTGGTGGCCAGATAAAAGTCCCCACCCTGTGTTCGTCGTGTCGACCCGGAACTGAGGGCCCAGGCGATGACGGTGAAGGTGCCAACCGATCACCATCACCGCCTGGGAGTTCCATTGAAGTCTGCGAAGGACCGTATGGACATCATTTCTGCTTACCGAGAACTCGGAAGCTATCGCGCCGCAGCCGAGGTGTGCGGCACCACCCACAAGACCGTCAAGCGTGTGGTCGACCGGTTCGAGGCCGACGATCAACCACCCGACCGCAAGGAACGGGCCCGCAACTACGATGCGGTCGCCGAGTTGGTCGCTGAGCGAGTCGAGCGGTCACACGGCCGGATCACCGCCAAGCGACTGCTGCCGGTAGCACGTGCCGCGGGCTATGAGGGCTCGGCCCGCAACTTCCGTCGTCTCGTCGCCCAGGAGAAAACACAGTGGCGCCGTGATCATCATCGTGGCCGCCGCCCGGCGGTGTGGGCTCCGGGTGACTACCTGGTCATCGATTGGGCCGTAATCGGCGGGCTGCACATGTTCTGCGCGGTGTTGGCGTTCTCGCGGTGGCGGTTCGTTCGGTTCGCCACCAACGAAACATCCATCACCACACTCGGATTCATCGCCGAAGCGTTAGAAGAGATCGGTGGAGTGCCCAACAAGGTACTCGCTGATCGGATGGGTTGCCTCAAAGGTGGAGTCGTCGCCAACGTCGTCGTACCCACCCCCACGTATGTGCGGTTTGCCACCCACTACGGGTTTTCCCCGGACTTCTGTCACGGCGCCGATCCGGAATCGAAAGGGATCGTGGAGAACCTCTGCGGGTACGCGCAGTCGGATCTGGCGCAGCCGTTGTGGACCGAAGCCAAGATCGCTGCTGGTCGTGACGACGTGCAGCTGGATGTGCACGCAGCGAACCGGGCCGCGCGGGACTGGTGTGTCGAGGTCAACACCCGCCGTCACAGCGACACACTGTGCGTGCCTGCTGACCAACTCACGATCGAACGAGACACATTGAGCCCGTTGCCGTCTCTGCGGGCCCAGGTCGGTCCACCGCCGGTCACCCGTAAGGTCGATCGCCTCTCCTGTATCCGGTACGCCTCGGCCCGCTACTCGGTACCCAACCGGCTCATCGGCACCACCGTGACCCTCATCCAGGACGGTGAACGGCTCCTGATCGCCGAACCTACCTCCGGTGAGGTGGTCGCCGATCATCTGTTGGCCGCACCCGGAGAGGTCGTCCTCAACGATGCCCACTACGGGGGGCCACGCACCCCGCCCAGTCGTGCACCACGACCCAAAACCGCAGCAGAGAAGCAGTTCTGCGATCTCGGTGAGGTTGCTGAGCAGTTCCTGGTCGGTGCCGCGGCCATCGGGAACACCCGCCTGGGCGGTGAACTCGACGACATCCTCGGGCTCGTCACCTCCCACGGCCACGAACAGGTGCTCACCGCCCTGACCAGGGCGGTGGCATTCCGACGGTTCAAGGCCGCCGATGTGCGCTCGATCCTCGATGCCGGAGCCGGCACCCCCAACCCGCGACCGGCCGGCACAGCACTGCTCGGGCACCTGCCTACCGCGCCCACCCGCTCGCTGGATGCCTACAAGCTCGGCGCCGGCGACAAGGAGGTGTCATGACCACCACAACATCGACACCCGTTGCACCTCAGACAGTGCCGCCACTACCGGCCGACCTCGACCAAGCGCTACGCCGATTGAAGCTCGCCTCGATCCGCCGCACCGCACCCGAGGTCCTGCTCACCGCGAAAACCCAGCGATGGACACCCGAAGAAGTACTGCGAACCCTGGTCGAAGCCGAGATCGCCGCTCGTGATGCCTCCAACATCCGCAACCGACTAAAAGCTGCCGGGTTCCCGGTCACCAAAACCTTGGAATCGTTCGACGTGGCCGCATCCTCCATCCCGGCCAATACCTTCGAATACCTATCCTCACTGGAATGGGTTCGAGCCCAACACAATCTGGCCTTGATCGGCCCAGCCGGGACGGGTAAGAGTCACACCCTGATCGGGCTGGGGATCGCCGCAGTACACGCCGGACACAAAGTGCGGTACTTCACCGCCGCCGACCTCGTGGAGACCCTGTATCGCGGACTGGCCGACAACACCGTCGGCAGAACCATCGACACCCTGCTACGCCAAGATCTGCTCATCCTCGACGAGATCGGATTCGCACCACTCGACGACACCGGCACCCAACTACTGTTCCGGCTCGTCGCCGGCGCCTACGAACGCCGATCTCTCGCGATCGCCAGCCACTGGCCCTTCGAACAATGGGGACGATTCCTGCCCGAACACACCACCGCCGCCAGCATCCTCGACCGGCTCCTACACCACGCCACCATCGTCATCACCGACGGCGACTCCTACCGCATGACACACCGAACGGAGGTGCCACCCACCTAGAACATCCCGCACAGGGTGGGGACTTTTACCTGGCCACCAGCGGGGACATCAAACTGGCCGTTGACAGATGTAGAAGGCGGATTGTGTCGGCCCCTTCCGTGAGTGTCTGTCCCACAGGCGCTTCCAGTAGAGAAAAGGCACACCTTATGTCAGGTAAACATGACATCGGATGGGGCAGAGCTTGGTATGCGTCACGGGCCTGCGTATCACGGCACTATCCGCGGCTCGGCATTGCCATTCGACCGCTTACGGAGGAGAACGGTCCACCTTGTTCTCGTACGCTAGGCGCCCGGTCTGGGTTGACAAGACTCGCGCGTCAGGCGGAACCGTGACGACGGTGCTCAATGGGCCTGTGTGTTGGCATTTTGTCAATGCTGTCTGTACTAGATCGATGTTCATTTGGTGTGCACCGAGACTGGAAAGTACATCCGTGCTTCGGCTGTGGCTAGCCGTGCCTCGGCTTGGTCAGCGGTAGTGGGTGGCGCGTCCGCACAACGGCATTAGCCGTGCGTGAGCAGGAGTTGACACGTCGGATATCGCCGGACCCCGGGGGGGTAACAGGGCGCAGCAACCATCGGTCTGGCACAACCCCCGACTACTAAGAAGGAAGTAGGCACCCCATGGCCATCGACTTTACGTTGTCCGAGGAACAGATGGGCCTCCGCAAACAAGCCCGCGACTTCGCGGAAGGCGTTCTCAGCACGGTCGCCGACACGATTGCTCCGTTCGACGACCCGTTGGACAGATTTCGAGCCCTCAAGCCGATCTACCAGCAAATGGTGGACGCGGGCTTCATCAAGGGTCTGGTCCCCAAGGAGTATGGCGGCGATGGCCTCACGAGTCTGCAGTTTGCTCTTGCCGCCGAGGAACTAGCGCGGGTCGACGTCAACGTCCCCACCGCATTCATCGCTGGAGGAGTCGGCCTGTACCCGATCGTGGCAGGCGGCACCCCCGAGCAAAAGGAGAGGTTCTTCGCCCCCTTCATAGACGGTAGTCCCTCGCTAGCCGCTATCGCCTTCAGCGAAGCGGCGGGCGGGGCTAACTTCGACCACCCTGACCCCGACTTCGGCGTTCAGACGTTCGCGGTGCCAGACGGGGACGAGTGGGTGATCAACGGTCGCAAGGCCTACACCACCAGCGCCTCAGGCTGGTCAGACGGGGAAG
Organism: Gordonia sp. G4; assembly: GCF_057770005.1. Taxonomy (NCBI): domain Bacteria; kingdom Bacillati; phylum Actinomycetota; class Actinomycetes; order Mycobacteriales; family Gordoniaceae; genus Gordonia; species Gordonia sp. G4. The sequence continues at coordinate 1,044,058 of NZ_CM173442.1, read as the reverse complement.
GCGTAGAGGTGATGAGCGTGGTGTGTCGAACCGATCCGACGAAGCCGCCGGCCGAGTCGCTGGCCGTCATCGTGATCGAAAAGGGCACCCCCGGCGTGGAAATCGTCGGCATGATCGACACCATCGGCCATGTTGCCTCCAACTCACCGGTCGTGGAGTTCAAGGACGTGCGAGTACCCCTCGAGAATCTGATCGGCAAGCCCGGCGACGGACTCAAGCTGACCAAGGGCGCCTTCTCGTGGAGCTGTGCCAGCATCGGCGCCGCTGCGGTTGGGCGGATGCGGGCGGCCTTCGAGATTGCCTACGACTTCACAAAGACCGAAAAGCGCTCGGGCTCGGTTCCAGTTCTCGAACACCAGAACGCCGGCTACATGCTCGCTGACATCAAAACCCGCATCGAGGCAGGACGCTACTTCGCCTGGAAAGCGGCCGATCACTTCGACAAGACAGGCGGCCTGGACCGCGAACTGTCCAACATGGTGAAAATCTACAACTCCGAACTGTCCGTGCAGACGGTCTATGACGCGATGCGATTGGTCGGAATCGACTCTTACGGCGACCGGACCGGCCTCGCACCCATCATGCAGGACGTACTCTGCTTCCCCGTCTACGACGGCGGCAACATGGGTGTTCGCCGCCGCCACCTCCACGAGATGCTCCTCGACCCGACCTACGACCACCTCGCGGCGGCCGAGAACAGACTCTCAATCGCCTGAGCCTCAGGTGCGGTGCCATCCGACCACCGATCGGCACCGCACCCGCTTAGCGGCATACCGGCACCGCGTCACGCTGTCCTACATGGTTGATGTGGGCAATGCCTTCGACACGATCCTCGGCGCCTCCTCCGCGCGTTGGCGAGTACGAGCGTCGAGTTCGTGTTCGTTGTAGGCGCTCAATGTAGCGGCGGATGCCAGAGACGCCGAGGTGTGCCGATTCCACCCGTTCCACGATCGACTCAGCAACGCGCTCGAACTCAACGATCAGCACACGGGCCTGAGATCTGCCTAACTTGTCGACGCCAACGGGTCATCAGAGGGCGGGCACCGCTGCCATCCCGACGCGGGAGGCCATCCTCCCAGGACATCGGTACTTCCTTCCTCAACGCTGGGACGGTGGCAGTTAATGAACCCATCGACCCTGTTGTGCGGCTGGCGATCTCGCAGTGGCCCGATGATGCACCCCGCGGATCAGTCTCGACGTTCTGCACCGAACAAGGCATTTCCCGGAAGTCGTTCTACGAGTTACGTAAACGCGCGAAGACCGACGGGCCCTCAGCGGTCCTCGAACCGCGGACCCGCCGCCCGAAGTCGAACCCGTCGGCGCTGAGTGCTGAGGTCAAATTACAGGCGGTAGCAGTGCGCGCCGCCCTGGAGGCGTCGGGTCTGGATCACGGACCAATCAGCGTGCACGACAAGATGCAGTCGATGGGCCTGACGCAGGTCCCCTCGACAGCATCGCTGGCACGGATCTTCCGCCAGGCCGGCGTCGCCCGCCACGAGCCGAAGAAGAAACCCCGCTCAGCATGGCGACGGTTCGTCTATCCCGCACCGAACGCGTGCTGGCAACTCGACGGCACCGAATATGTCCTGACCGGCGGACGCAGATGCGTCATCCTGCAGCTCATCGACGATCACTCTCGCTACGCCGTGGGCTCCCATGTGGCCGCCGGTGAGACCGCCGAAGCCGCGATCGCCGTGTTCGACAAGGCAGTCGCCGCGCACGGAGTACCCCAACGACTCCTCACCGACAACGGACCCGCGTTCAACCCCTCGCGCCGCGGCCGCATCGGCCAGCTCGTCAAACACGCCCAAGCGCTCGGGGTCGAAACAATCACCGGCAAGCCCTACAAGCCGACCACCCAAGGAAAGAATGAACGGTTCCACCAGACGCTGTTCCGATACCTGGACAAACAGCCGCTGGCCGACACACGGGCCGAGCTGCAAGCCCAGGTCGATGCGTTCGACCACATCTACAACACCCAACGGCCTCACCAAGGACTCCCAGGGCGGGTCACACCGCTAACCGCGTGGCAAGCAACAACGAAAGCCGATGCGCCACACCCTAAATCCGGTCGGCCGTTGTTCGACCGACCCACACCGCGCCCACGGCCTGTACTGCGACCACCCACTGATCTGCCCGACGGCGTTCTGGTCAGAACCGTCAGCACCTCCGGCACCATCAGCGTGGACGCAGTCACCTACATGGTCGACGTGGATTATGCCTTCGACCAGGTCCTTGTCGCCGTGGACGACAGCACAGTTGTCATCGCCGACGCCCACGGAAAGGTTCTCGTCGAGCATCCCCGGCCAGCTCCTGGAATCACATACGTCGGCAACCGCCGGCCCCGCGGCCCACGCCCCGCCAAGAAGACCACACCGTCACCGAAGTCCTGACACACCAAGTGTCACCAATGTCCTGATGCAGAACCGTCACCGATGTCTTGATACATCACAGTTGCAGACCAGCGCCATAGTCGCTACACTCGAACATATATGGATCTCCTGACCTGAAAGTGGGCGGTTTTCGGTCAGATTCGATGTGGAAGTTCCGGGCATGCGCCACCCCTGGTGAGGTTCGCCATCGCGATCAAAGCGTCAGGTGTGTGAAATCCGTATGACCGCTTCGTCAATGACCGCAGATGGCAGTTCGTTGCTTCGACTCGCGCGTTGCTCATCTGACACTCGACCGCGTTAAAGATCTGGACCTCACGTTTACGGATACTCGGCGCCAGGGTGCGAATCTCGGGTATATCGCAGGTCTCCGCCTTCTTCAACCAGCGCCGCAACGGCGCCCAACACGAGGAATAAGCACCTGAAAGTATGTGCCTTATCTCTTCTTTCATCTGATACGCACGGGCCAGCACACTGTTGGCATCGGTGACCACGATGGACTGCAGCCGCTCCTGACTCTCGGTGAGGTCGTCAGGATTCTTCAACAACGCCCACCTCAATCGGCCGCGTTCCACCTTTGACAAGCCGGCTATCCGGCTCATCACCCGAGACCGGCACCGGTCCAACGCCTGATTAACCCACTGCAGCACATGGAATGGGTCCATACACCAGTACGCCCCCGGCGCCTGCTCAGCGAGGACCGCACCGATGTATTCGGCGCCATCAGCACTGATGTGAGTGATCTTGCGTGCTCGCACGTCACCCAGTTCGTCGAAGAATCGCTCGATGGTCTCCTTCTTGGCGCCCTCACCCGCCCACACCAACTGACCTGTGTCATGGTTGACCACGACGACCAAGTACTTGCGGCCCTTGCGATAAGCGATTTCATCGATGCCGATACGCCGCAACCCGTTCAAGCGTTTAGTAAGTCCGACATGGTCGTCGACCACGCGCTCGACGATACGAGACACCGTCCGCCAGGAAACCCGTAGATAGGCACTCACCGCGGTCATCGGGGCGTGCGCGCACAGCCATGCGACGGTGTCGTCGAACGCCCTGGTCATCTTCGCTTCCGGACGTGCCCACGGAACCAACTCAGTCTTCGTACCATGGCGAGGGCACTTCACGCGGTTGGCGGGCAACTCGAGGAAGCATCGCCAGCCACCCATGTCGAGATGTCGCCACCGTCGCGGTGCCGGTGGCTGATCGTAACCAGGGCACCGCTTCTTACACTGCGGGCACCGTGATCGTGCGTTCGCGTGCAGTTCCAGTGTCACCACGATGACCTGCCCACGATCATCCTCATCGAACCTGACACCCACGACACGGGCACGCTCGATTCCCAGCAACTTCTGCAGTACTCTGACAGTGCGCAACGCCCACTCCCTTTGGTCTTTGTTTTCGCAACTCAAAACCTAAGTGAGACTGGGCGTTGCGTGCGTTAGGCTCGCGAGAAGGCACCCACTTTGGCGTCAGAAGAGCCACATATATTCGAGACAATGTCTCCGGGGGGGTGACCATGTCCGACGAATCCGCTTCGCTGCAACCACGTGCAGTCGAGCTGGTGGCCGAGCTGCACGCGATCCTCGACGAACTGCAGACCGTCGACCTGTCCCGGTGTACCGACGAGGAACTGATCGACGTCGCCTCTGCCACCGAACGTGCAATCGCTCGAACCACTTACGCCGGCGACCGCCAAGTCGCCGAAGTCGAGGCTCGCGACCTGCCACGCAAGACCGGATACCGCACCCTCACACAGTTCATGAACCATCGCCTCCGCATCGCCAACCCGGTGCGACGGCGCAAGCACCTCAATGCCACCGCCACCCTCACCTGCCTCAACGGCGACCGTCTGGAACCCGAACACCCCACGCTGGCAGAAGCTTTCGCCACAGGGACTGTCGGAACCGCGCACATCCAGGCAGCCCTCGACGTCCTCGACCACATCCCGACCGCCGTCGACCACGACGTGAAAGTCGCTGCTGAACGTCAGATGGCCGAGGTCGCCGTAGCCCACACGCCTGCCGAGATCACGCAACTCGGCGCGCGGTTGCTCGCCCATCTCGATCCGGACGGCACCCTCGCCGATGAGAACGAGCGAAAGCGCCGCCGTAGCCTGTGGGTCAACCGGCAACGCGCCGACGGCACCGCGAAGATGACCGCCACTCTGACGCCCGAACTGACCGCCAGGGTGACCATGCTGTTGGCGGTATGGGCCAAACCCGGCATGAACAATCCCAATGATCCTCATTCGCCCACAGGCTCTTTCGAAGATGCCGATCCGGACGCACTCGTGGCCGCGGCGGAACGCGACGAGCGCACCCCCGCCCAGATCAATCACGACGCGCTGAACGCACTGCTGAAAGCCGTGCTCGAAGACGGGTTGCTCGGCACCTCACACCGTGGGCTACCTGTCCAGCTGATCATCAAAGCCGATCTCTGTGACTTGATCCGCGAAGCCGGCCTCGCCACCACCGCCACGGGCACCCTGATCCCCATTCCCGACCTGGTCGCGACCGCCGGCGACATTCAGCCGTGGTTGGCGATCTTCAAAGACGCCACCGCCGTACCCCTGTACTTCGGGCGCGGCAAGCGTCTGGCCACCCGCGAACAACGCCTCGTCTCCTTCGCCCGCCCCGACGGCGAAGTGTGCTCGGCACCTGGGTGCGATCAGCCCGCCACCCAGGTCGAACTCCATCACGCCCACAAGGACTGGGCCAAGGGTGGTCTCACCGACATCGACGACCTCGCGCCGGCCTGCCCGCGGCACAATCGCATGGTCGGTGACCAGCCCGGCCAGTACACCACCCGCATCGAACGGTCCGGACCCGACGAAGGCCGCTGCGTCTGGCGACTCAACGCCGAACCCGGCGCGCCACCCAACCCCGGTCGCCTGAACCGCCGACCCGACATACCGCAGCGGTTCACGACACACCTGAACACAGTGCGCAACGAGATCCACGGACCACCGACACGGTCCGGCGATCACTCACGCCCAGACAACCGAAACTGCGATGACCTGCGCCTGACGATCAGCCACGTCATCGACGTAAGACCACCACGGCGCGTGCGTCGCACCCGTCTGTCGCTGGTCGAGGCACACCTCGAGGATCTCCTCAGCAAAGACTCGCTGGTGCGCAGTGCAACAGCACCGTTCCGGTCGTCCTAGAACAACGTGTTCGGCCGAACGTAATTGGCGAGGTCGACGAGCATGAACCGGTGGTCCCGGTTGGTGCGGGTCAGACGTGCCAGCTGACGTAACGAGCGCTCCGTGCCGGTGCGAATCCCGTACTCGGTGAACGGGAATCCGAGAAGCGTCGACGGCTCCTTGTCCAGCAGGGCGTCGTCGGGGTTGTCGTGAATCCAGCCCAGCGCGGTGCCCAGCACGATCAGCAGCATCCGGGCCTTGCGCGGTTCGGTGTCCGGGATCTGTTCCAGGCGCCGCGCCGCCTCGACGATCTGCTCACGGGTCACCTGCGCGGTGGGCCGTCCGTGGACGAGCGCGATGATCGCCGTCGCGCGTGCGGTGTTGAAGTGGCGGCTGGTCGCGGGAACCTCGTCGAGCGGCTGGATGGCGGCGTCGATGTCACCGGCCGCCACCGCGAGCCGGGCCAGACCGAACGCGGCGGTCACGATGCTGTGATCGGTCAGCCACAGATCGTGATAATGGTGCTGCGCAACGTCATACAGTTTGGCGATCTTCTCCGCGGATTTTGCCGGACCGTTCTCGTCGGCGAGCCAGCGGCCGATGAGTTCGGCCGTACCCGCGACGGCGAGCTTGGGTGCGACCTCACCGGGCATCGCACCCAGGACCTCGTCGAAGCGCTCATAGGCCAGTTCGGGCTCGTCGTTCATCAGCGCGCAGATACCCATGTACCACTCGACCCGCCACGAATCGCCGTGGTGGGCGCGGACTTCCTGGAGGAGGGCGAGCGCGGTGTCGACGTCGTCGAGCTGCAGGTGCGCGCGGGCCTCGGCCAGGTCGATCTCCCGTGAGGGGTGGGCGTTCTCGACCGGCCGCCCGCCGAAGAGCGAGGCGAAACCCTCCGCCCGCGCGGTGTTGATCGAGTCGAGGGTCTGACGCGGATCCGACAGCGCCGCCGACGTGAGCAGGCTCGCCGCCGGGTCGAGCGGGTTGACCAGCGGTACGGGCAGCGCGTTGGCGATGTCCACCGGGTCGTAGAACGCCGCCTGATCGGGGTCGAAGAAACCGTCGACGGGCGCGAGCATGAGGTCGGTGCCGAAGGTCGAGCGCTGCGGGGTGAACACCGTCGACAGTGCGGGTCGCGGAACCCCGGTGTGGACGGCGACCGTCTCGCGCAGCACGTTCAGCACCTGCGTGCTCATCTCCTCCGCGGAGACGAAGCGATCGGCCGGGTCGGGTGCCGTGGCACGCTGCAGGAGACGGTAGTACGACGGATTGTTCCGGAAGACAGGCGTTTTCGACGCGGCGGGCAGGCCGTCGACGTAGCGCCCGTTCCGCATCTCCATCGGCACGGTGAGGACTGCGAGCGTGCGCCCGATGCTGTAGATGTCGGTCGCGATCTGCGGTCCGGTCTTGACGATCTCCGGTGCCTGGAAGCCGGGCGTCCCGTACAGGTGTCCGTAACCGTTGATCGGGGAGACGGCGCCGAGATCGATCAGCTTCACCTCGTCGCTGCCGACCATGATGTTCTCGGGTTTGACGTCGTTGTAGACCAGTCCGACCGAATGCAGATAGCCCACGGCGAGAAGTACTTCCAGGATGTAGGCCAAACCCTGCTCCACCGAGAGCAGGGCGTTGTCGGGATCACCTCCGGTGATCTGCTTGAGCGTCTGGCCGCCGATGTACTCCATCACGATGTACCCGAAGCGGTCATCGTCGTCGACGTGCTCGACGAAGTTGTAGATCTTCACGATCCCGGGATGGTTGACCGAGGCCAGGAACTGCCGCTCCGCGACCGCGACGCGCTGGGCCTCCGAATCCGAGGAATTCAGCAGACCTTTGAGGACGACGGGCCGATCACTGACGTTGCGGTCGATGGCGAGGTAGATCCAGCCGAGGCCGCCGTGGGCGATCGCGCCGGCGATCTCGTACTGGTCGGCGACCAGCGTGCCCGGCGCCAGGCCCGGGACGAACGAGTACCGGGCGCCACAGTTGCCGCAGTCGCCGGTCGGGGGGCCGGCACCCTCGCCCTCCCGTCGGCCGACCGGTTTGCCGCAGCGCCAGCAGAACCGCTTGCTGTCGGCGATCACCGGGTCGTCGATGACGGCATCGGCGGGTTCGATGTCGGTGATCTTCGGCATCTCGACCAGGCCACTGCCGAGCCGGCGTTCGTGCACCGGAGGCCGACGATGCGGCACCAGTCGCCGGCCGAGCGGACCCGAGTCGGGTTCGGGATGGGGTACGGCCGGACGGGATCGGACGACGCGGTCGGTCCGGTCGTCGGGGTCGACCCCGACGGTGAACACCGGTGCGACCGCCTGTGTTCCGACACCCGGGTCGGCGCGGCGCCCGGGCCGTGGATCGGTCGTGTCGTCGGAGCCGGCGGTGAGTGCCGCGAGGTCGGCCTTCTGGGTGCCGACCTCGGTGACCTTCGCGGTGGTCTCGGCGTCGCTCCCGTGTGGGTCGTCATCCCCGAGAAGCGAGTCGAGCGAGACCCGCTGGGTGCCCAGCTCGTCGCCCTCCGTGTGGGCGCGCGAATCGCCGCGCACGTCGTCCGGCTCGTCGTCGCGGGCGGTGCGGTCCATGGGCATCAGTCCCGGTAGTACGGCTGGGGTGCGCCGTACCCACTGTCGAGGATGGACAACCAGCGGTCGCGGATCTCCTGCCAGCGACCGGTGACGCGAATGCGCTCGAGCACCCCGTTGACGAAGCGGACCATGTCGTCCTGCCCCTTGGGAATCCCGACGCCGTAGAACTCCTCGCCGAGGCTGGGACCGACGACCCGGACCCATGGGTCCTGCGCGGCGAGGCCCGCGAGGATCGCGTCGTCCGACGTCACCGCATCGATCTGGCCCTGCTGCATGAGCACCAGGCAGTCGGCCCAGGTGGTGGTGCTGACCATGCGCGCGCGTGGCTGGATCGACTGGATGCGACCGATCGAGGTCGTCCCGCGCGCCGCGCAGACGCGTTTGCCCGCGAGTTGATCCGGACCGGAGACGTTCGAGTTCCGGAAAGACAGAATCCGCTGCGAGGCAACGTAATAAGGGGCGGAGAAGCTGATGTCGCGCAATCGGTCGCAGGTGATGCTCATCGTCTTGATCACCACGTCGACGGTCATGTCCCGCAGCGCGTCGATGCGCTGCGCGGAACTCAGGACCTGGAATTCGATCCGGCGGTCGTCCCCGAAGATGGCCCCGGCGATCTCGTGCGCGATGTCGACGTCGAAACCCTGGATGTCGCCGGTGATCGGATCGCGGAAGCTGAACAGGTTGGAGCCGATGTCGAGGCCGACGATGAGCCGGCCGCGTTCCAGGATCCCGGCCATCGTCGAATTAGGTGGCATCTGACGGGCAAGCGGCATCTGGGCGGGTGGCCGCAGGGTCAGCGTCGCGTTGCATGCCTCGGAACTCGGTGGGGGTTCGACGGGCACGTCGACCTGCACGCCGGGCAGCACGGGCGACCCGGCGGTGGCGGTCGGCGGCGGTGATTCGGGTGCGGGAAAACGCACGCATCCCGTCGCGACCAGACCGGTGAGCGCGAGCACGACCACGACGGTCAGCAGGCGGCGAGCCGAGCGCGTGGTCGTCATCGGTACTCCCGGATCCGGGGGATGAGACCGCCCACGACCGCGACGCCGGCGAAGACGGTGAGCAGCAGGATGCCGGTACCGGTGAACCCGAGTACGCGCTGCGCGGTGTTGATGTCGTCCCGGAACGAGTTCCGGGCGGTGGTGATCGCATCGACCAGGGCGGTGTCGACCGCGGTGTAGGCGCGCGCGGAACTGTCCGGCCCGTCGCCGACGGTGTGCAGGCGCGCGAGCCCGAAGTTCCCGGTCTGGATGTAGCGGCGGACGGCGGCGTCGGTGCGCCGCCACTCCGTCAGCGCCGCGGTGACCGTGTCCAGCTGCTCGGGGGTGACGGCGCTGTCACCGTCCTCGGTTCCCTCGCGCACGTCGTCGACGATGGTGCCGATCTCGCTCGTCGCGACGGAGAAGCTGCGTTCCAGACCGCCCTGGTCGCCGCGGCGGATGAGGGACAGCGTCTCGGCCGACCGTGCCTGCTGGGTGAGGATGCGCGCAGCGGTCAGGTCGCGGAGCGGGTCGGCTCCCTCGGTGCGGGCGTCGCTGGTCGCGGCGACCGACATCAGGCCGGAGGCGAGCAGCCACAGGGTCCCGATGCCGAGGGCGAAGACGGCGGCGACGACCCCGACGTTGAACCGTCTGCGGGTCCGGCGCGCGAGATAGCGGGACGTCAGCACCAGCGCGGCGAGCAGGAACAACAGCGGTGCGTAGACGGTCCAGGGCGGACGGGTCAGCGTCTGCTGTGGATCGGCGATGGCCATCGAACGTCGTTCGTAGAGACGCTGCGCGGCCGGCAGGATCTGATCCTGCATCATCGACGACGCCTGTCCGAGATACGCCGACCCCACCGGATTGCCGAGCCGGTTGTTGGTCCGCGCCGTCTCGATGAGTCCGCTGTACACCGGGATCGACGTCGACAGCGTCTCCAGATCGGCGCTGACCGCCTGCTCCGACCGGTCCGACGTCATCCCGGAACCGGGCTCGCTGGAGGTACCGGTCGCCAGGATCAACGACGACGACGCCGTCGCCAACGCATCCGAGTAGCGCTGCCGCAGATCAGGGGTCTCGAGTCCGCCGGAGATGAACGCCGCGTTGGCCGAGGCGTCGGCGATCGACAGTGAGCTGTAGAGGACCTGGGCGGCCTCGGCGAGCGGCTCGGTCCGATCGATGAGGCGCTGCAGGGTCTGGGTGCGGTCTTCGAGAACCGTCGATGCGTACAGCCCGGTGCTCAGACAGCCCAGCGCCAGGATGCCGCAGATGATGATGAGTTTGCCAGGGGTCGTGACCGCGAAGTGGCGGATGGTCTGGAAGGGCGACTGGGCGCGTTCCCGGGCGGTGGCGACGAGTTCGCGACGGTCGGCGAGCACCTGGCGGATCGGGGGCGAGGCCTGCGCCGGCCGGATCGTGCGACCGCCACGCGTCAGCGCCGTCCGCACGGAGGACGCGTCGCCGGTCACCTACCTGATCCCTTCTCAAACGCTGGATCGTCTCCGGTGCGGTCGTACGGTCACCGGTTCCCCGTTCCGGATTCGCGTGGCCGGGCGATCAACGCCAGGTGTTGTGTCACTTGGGTCATCGTTCACCGGGTCGTGCGTGTTTCACCCTATGCCATCGGGCAGGGTTCCTCCGGGTTGACCGACGCCGCGTCGCCGACCTCGGTCGTTCGGCTCGCGCTGCGTGAAACCGGCGTCTCCGCACGGTTCTCGCCCCCGTGGTCGGCACCGGTTTGCGATGTTCCTGGCAGGTGGCGCGCGTCTCACTTACGGTGGAGGCACCCGGTCGAGGCGATCGGGATGCGAGGAGGCGTGGTGCGCGGCGACGGCGACGGCTGGGTGATCGATCCCGACGGTTCACGATATTGGGGAATCCACGGAGCGGCAGGCCTGTTGTTGCGGGCGCCGCTGCCGGAGGGAACGACCGGTGTACTCCTCCAGCACCGCGCCGCGTGGTCGCATCAGGGTGGCACCTGGGCGCTGCCCGGCGGCGCCCGCGACTCGCATGAGGGCGCCATCGACACGGCGATCCGCGAGGCCCAGGAGGAAGCCGGTATCACCGGGGACGACCTTCGCGTCGTCGCGGCGGTCGTCACCCACGAGTCGCCCGGCGGATGGACCTACACGACCGTCATCGCCGAGACCGACACGCCGGTCCGCACGGTCGCCAACTTCGAGTCCACCGAGCTGCGGTGGGTCGACGAGAAGCGGGTGGACCAGTTGCCGCTGCACCCCGCGTTCGGGCTCGCCTGGCCCACCCTCCGCGAGCGCATCGCGATGCTGGACCCCCAGAGCTGAGCTGAACTGACTGGGGCGGGACCCTTCGAGGCTCGTCGCTAGCGCTCCTCGCACCTCAGGGAGCGGAGGAGGTCACGCCCCGACCCCGTCCGCCGTCCAGGAGCCGGTTCGCGCCCGCGACCAGCGCGTGGACGTTCGCCTCGTCGCTGCTCGCACCCTCGCCGGCGGCCCAGGCATGGCGGCCGTCGTTTTCGCACAGCAGGAACGTCGTGACCACGCCGTCGACGACCCGCTGATGCAGACGGACGATCTGAACGGGGGCTCCGACGTCGTGGAGGATCGACGTCATCGCACCGACCGGGCCGGCGGCGACGGCGCTGCAGGATCTGATGCGGTCGGCGATCGCGAGCGTCGCCCGGCACTCGACCAGGTCGCCCGAACACGACGCGACCGACCATGACCCGAGCCGGATCGTGCCGCCGCGGGAGTACTCGTCGGTGAATTCCTGCCAGGTCATCCCGGTGGCCTCCTCGTGCATTCCAGGGGGAAGCGGACGGCCGTACCGCTCGGTGAACAGATCGCCACCGCGCCGGTCGTCGCGCTCATGCCACGAACAGGATCGATGAGTCAGATGAAGAGGGTGCATCTCGGTAACCGATTTCGGTCGAAGAACGGGTGACCGACACCAGAGCGCAACCGACCCGCAGCGGGGGGTCGGTCAGATTCAGACCCCGCTGCGGCGGGTTACGAGAATGCTCGTGATGCACAACATGATCGGTCCACCATAGACCCGCGACACCGACCGGGCAAACCTGTTTCGTCCCCGACGACGACTCGCTACAGCATCCCGGCGAGTTCCCGGGCCGCGGCGGTCGGGTCGGCGGCGGCGGTGATGGCGCGCACCACGACGATGCGCCGTGCCCCGAGCGCGGTGACCTCGCCGACGCGGCCGGCGTCGATCCCGCCGATGGCAAACCACGGTTTCGCCGATTGCGTTGCCCCCGAAAGCATTTTCGCAGTGGCGGACACGAGGTCGAGGCCGGCGGCGGCGCGGCCGGGTTTGGTGGGCGTGGTCCAGCACGGGCCGACGCAGAAGTAGTCGACGTCTTCGTCGGAGATCGCGGCGGCAGCCTGCTCGGGGTCGTGGGTCGAGGCGCCGATGACGACGTCGCGGCCGACGATCCGGCGGGCCGCCGACGGCGACAGGTCGCCCTGTCCCACGTGCAGGACGTCGGCGCCGGCGAGCGCCGCGATGTCGGCGCGATCGTTGACCGCCAGCAGCGCACCGTGCGCGTCGGTGATCGCCCGCAGTCCCGCGAGGATCTCGAGCTCCTCCCGCGCCTCCAGCGTCCCGAACTCGCGTTCACCCGGCGAGTTCTTGTCGCGGAGCTGCACGATGTCGACGCCGCCCGCCAGCGCGGCGCCGACGAAATCGAGGAGGTCGCCGCGCTCGCGTCGGGCGTCGGTGCACAGGTAGAGGCGGGCCGAGGAGAGCCGACGACGACGGTCTGTCGCGTGGCCGGAATCCGCGGACCCTGACCTGGTGTGGTTCGGGGTCGTCACGCCGACCAGGCTAACCGGACACCTGACGCCCCCGCGTAGGGTGGACCGCACGAACACACGGGAGCCCGGACCGGCCGGGCTGAGAGTGCGGACCGATCCGCTGACCGTCGAACCTGATCCGGGTCATTCCGGCGAAGGAAGGTGATTCCAGCGTGAATTCCCCTCGGAAGACTGCTCACCGCACTCTGACGGTGGTGGGCGGCGGCGTCATCGGGCTGACGTGCGCACTGGCCGCGGCCGACGCCGGGTGGCGGGTTCGCGTACTCGACGCCGGAACCGACGAGCGCGCCTCGTGGGTCGCGGGTGGCATGCTCGGCTCGCTCGGCGAGGGACATCCCGGCGAAGAGGCGTCGCTCGCCCTGTCGGTGGAGTCGGTCCGGCTCTGGCCCGCGCTCGTGAAGCGGCTCGACGACCCCGCCGTCGTCACCGCCACCGACTCGCTGTTCGTCGCGGCCTCGGCCACGGACATCGAGTACCTGCGGCACCTCGCCGACTTCGTCTGGGCCGGCCAGCCCCGCACCGACTCGGCGCTGCAGCCGGTGACCGGCCGCGACATCCGGGCACTCGAACCGTCGCTGAGTTCTCGTCTGGTCGGTGGCTACCGCGCGGTCGGGGAGTGGTCCGTGGACAACCGGCGCCTCCTCGAGGCGTTGCGTGCCGCGGTCACGACGGCCGGCGTGGAACTGGCCACCGCCCGCGTCGGGTCCCTGGCCGATCTCGACGACCCGGGCTCCGACGGGCAGATCCTGCTCGCCGCCGGGCTCGGCACCACGGCCCTCTGGTCCGGCGCCGACCTGCATCCGGCCAAGGGCGAGATCCTCCGGCTTCGTCGTACCCGCTGGTCCGTGCCCCCGCCCGCCCACGTCGTCCGGGCACGCCTGCACGGCCGGGCCGTCTACCTGGTGCCACGCGACGACGGGGTCGTCGTCGGCGCCACCCAGTACGAGGCCGAGGGGATGACCGACCGGGCGCCGCAGGCCGGTGGCGTCGCCGACCTGCTCGCCGACGCGATCGAGGTCCTGCCCGGACTGCGGACGTATGAACTGACCGAAGCGGCCGCGGGTCTGCGGCCGTGCACCGCCGACGGGTTGCCGCTCGTCGCCCGCGTGGACGCACGCACGGTCGTGGCGACCGGGCACGGGCGCAATGGGATCGTCCTCGCCCCGGGTACCGCCGAGCGCGTGCTGTCGATCCTGGAAGGAGTCGAGGAATGAGTATCACGGTGAACGGCGAGAGCATGGATGTCGACGACGACGCCTCGGTGCGCGACGTGGTCGCCGGGCTCGGGATGCCGGACCGCGGGATCGCGGTCGCGGTGGACGGCGCGGTCGTCCCGCGCGGTCGCTGGGACCGGTACACCATGACCGACGGCGCCGTCGTCGAGATCGTCACGGCGGTGCAGGGTGGCTGACCAGTCGACACCGGACCCGTTGCGGATCGCGGGCCGCGACTTCTCGTCCCGGCTCATCACCGGCACCGGCGGCGCGTCGAATCTCGCGACCCTGGAACGCGCACTGGTCGCCTCGGGCACCGAACTCACCACCGTCGCGGTCCGCCGCGTCGACGCCGCCTCGGGCACCGGGGTCTTCGATCTGCTGCGCCGGCTCGACATCGCCGTGCTGCCCAACACGGCCGGCTGCCACACCACCGCCGAGGCGGTCCTGACCGCACAGCTGGCGCGCGAGGCGTTCGAGACCGACTGGGTCAAGCTCGAGGTGGTCGCCGACGAACGCACCCTGATGCCCGATGCCATCGAACTCGTCGACGCGGCCGCCGCCCTGGTCGGCGACGGGTTCGTCGTGCTGGCCTACACCAACGACGACCCGGTTCTGGCCGCGCGACTCGCCGATCTCGGGGTGGCCGCGGTGATGCCGCTCGGGTCACCCATCGGGACCGGTCTCGGAATCCTCAACCCGCACAACATCGAGATGATCGTCGACGACTGCCATACCCGCTTCGACGACCCGCTGCCGGTCATCCTCGACGCCGGCATCGGCACCGCGAGCGACGCGGCGCTGGCGATGGAACTCGGTTGCGACGGAGTGCTTCTGGCGACCGCGGTGACCCGCGCGGAGAATCCCGAACTGATGGCGACGGCGATGCGGCACGCGGTGATCGCGGGCCGGCTGGCCGGGCGGGCCGGCCGAATTCCCAAGCGCTTCTGGGCCCACGCGTCCTCGCCCGGCCGCGATCCGGGCTGACGGGCGCCTGCGACAGGCCGTACGAATGACAGACCGGGCCGCTCCGGATTCGACGGTTATGGTCGAGGCGTGTTGCGGGTAGCGAATCTGACGAAGGACTTCAGCGGTCAACGCGCGGTCGACGACCTCACCTTCGAGGTCGGGCCGGGACGGGTGACCGGCTTCCTGGGACCCAACGGTGCGGGCAAGTCGACGACCATGCGCATGATGCTCGGTCTCGATCGTCCGACCTCGGGCACGGCGACGATCAACGGTCAGCGCTACCGGGACCTCGACCATCCGCTGCGTCAGGTCGGTGCGCTGCTCGACGCTCGGTGGGTGCATCCGAACCGCAGTGCGCGCTCACATCTGCGGTGGCTGGCGGCGAGCAACCAGATCCCGGCCGCCCGCGTCGACGAGGTGCTCGAGACGGTCGGGCTCACCTCGGTGGCCAAGAAGCGCGCCGGCGGCTTCTCGCTCGGCATGTCGCAGCGGCTCGGGCTGGCGGGTGCCCTGATCGGCGATCCGCACACGCTGTTGTTCGACGAACCGGTCAACGGCCTCGACCCGGAGGGCATCGTGTGGATCCGCGGGTTCATGCGCAAGCTCGCCGCCGAGGGTCGGACGGTGCTGGTGTCGAGTCACCTGCTCACCGAGATGTCGCTCACCGCAGATCATCTCGTCGTCATCGGGCGGGGCCGCCTGATCGCCGACTGTTCGGTCGCGGAGTTCACCGGGCGGGCACGACAATCGGTCCGGGTGCGCGGCCCGCAGCTTGAGCAGCTGCACGCCGCGCTCGCGGCGGCGGGGTTGAACCCCGCCCCGGGTGACCCGGACGGTCAGGGGCGTCCGGTGATGCGCGTTCCGGACACCACGACCGATCACGTCGGCGATCTCGCTGCCGCCGCGGGCATCACCCTGCATGAACTCTCCGCCGAGTCGGCGTCGCTGGAAGAGGTGTTCATGTCGATGACGGCCCACGCCGTCGACTACAGCGCCGTGGACAACCGCGCCGTTGACAAGCACGCCGTTGACAACCACAGGGGAGTGAACCGGTGATCGCCGCGATCGACGCCGAGCGGATCAAACTCGCCAGCACCCGATCGCCGTACTGGTGCCTCGGGGTCGTCGTCGTGCTGGGACTGGGCCTCGCGGTGCTGCTCGGTGCCGTCGCCGGAACCTCGTACGGAAGTCCCGGGGAGGCCGACACCCTCACCGACGACTTCCTGATCGGCGTCGACCAGTTCGGGGTCGCGGTTCTCGCGATCATGGCGATCCTGGGTGTCACCACGGAGTATCGCTTCGGCACGATCCGCCCGACCTTTGCCGCAATCCCGCGCCGCCCGCGGGTTCTCATCGCGAAAGCGGTCGTGTTCGGCGGACTCTCCTTCGCGGTGGTGGCGATCCTGTGCGTCGTCGCGGTGGTGGTCGCACAGGTGCTGTCCGGCGTCGGGGTCTCGCTGACCGGCCCGGAGACCGTCCGGCATCTCTGGGGCACACCGGTTTTCGCGATGCTGTGTGCACTGATCGGTCTCGCCGTGGGTGCGCTCGTGCGGCATTCGGCCGGCGCGGTGGCGATCATGCTCGTCTGGATGCTGGCGCTGGAACGCATCGTGTCGGTGCTCCCGCGCGTCGGTGAGCACATCGTGTCGTTCCTGCCGTTCCTCAACGGCTGGAACTTCCTCGCCGGCGGCAGTGACACCTTCCACTGGAACGCCTACGGTTCGTTGCTCTACTTCGCGGGTTTCACACTCGTCCTGCTGGCGGCCGCCGTGGCGGTCACCAACGCCCGAGATGCGTAGTTCGCGTGGTTTTCCTCCGTTGGAGCTGCACGCGGAATCCGCTGAGAGCCGGTCGTTGCCATCCGGTCGGACCACATTGATGCGTCGGCGCGGCCCATTGTAGGGCCCGGCAGACTAAAATTCGCGAATATGTCCACGAATTGGCCGCTTGTCGAGCGCGATCGGGAGTTCCGCACGATCCAAGCGGCGCTCAGGGGTGAGACGACCGGTTGTGGTGTGGTGCTGACCGGTGACTCCGGCGTGGGCAAGACGACCCTCGCCCGCCACGTCACCGCGGAGTTGCCGACGGGGGTGCGCTGGGTGGCGGGCACGGAGTCCGCGCGGTCCATCCCGCTCGGAGTGTTCGCCCACCTCGTCGGCCCGGCGACGTCGAGCGATCCCGTCACCTACCTTGCGGCAGCGCGTGAATCGCTGCTCGCCGACGGCGATGTCGTCATCGGTGTCGACGACGCCCACCTCCTCGACGAGCTGTCGGCGACCCTCCTGCACCAGCTCGCGATCGACCGCGCGGTGCACATCGTGGCGACCGTGCGCAGCGGCGAGACCGTCCCGGACGCCGTGACGTCGTTGTGGAAGGACAATCACCTCACCCGGATCACATTGTCCCCGTTCACCAAAGATCAGAGCGTCGAGCTCGTCGAATCGGTGCTCGGCGGTCAGCTCGAGGAGCACTCCGCGAATCTCATGTGGGAGGCCTCCGGTGGGAACGCGCTGTTCCTCCGGCATCTCGTGGACGGCGCCCGCCAGGCCGACACACTGCGCCAGGTCAACGGCGTCTGGCAACTCCGCGGCCGCGCCGCCATCACCTCGGAGCTGGCGTCGTTGCTGGAAGGACGGATCGAGCAACTCGACGGCCCGGTCCTGGGTGCGCTGAAGTACCTCAGTCTGTGCGAGCCGCTCGACATCGACGTCCTCTCCGAGCTCGCCGGCGAAGAAGCCGTCGAGGAGGCCGAGATCGCCGGGTTGGTGCGTATCACCCGCGACGGACGCCGCCTCGACGTCGCGTTCCACCATCCGCTGTTCGGCGAGGTGATCCGACGCCGCCTCGGTCAGGTCTCGTCGCGACGGCTGCGCGGCCGGCTCGTCGAGGCCCTGCAGTCGCGGCCCACGAACACTCCGGCCGAGCGGATTCGTCTCGCCGACCTGGCGATCGAGAGCGACGTCGAGATCGATCTGACGCTGGTGCGGACAGCTGCCCGCGACGCGCTGAATCTCGCGCAGACGCCGCTCGGCGAACGATTCGCGCGGGCGGCGCTCGACGAGGGCGGGGGACTCGAGGAGGCCGAGCTGCTCGCGCGGGCGGTCATGTGGCAGGGCCATCCCGACGAGGCGCGGGACATCCTGGCGCGATTCTCGCCGGACGACCTCGACGAGGGCCGACTCGTGCTGTGGGGCAACTCGATCATCGGCAACACCTTCTGGGCCCTCGGCGACGCCGACCGGGCCGACGAGATCCTGCAACTGCTGACCGAGCGCGTCACCCACCCCGCGCTCAAGCCCATCGTCACCGGCATCGCCTCGGCCTGTGCTCTTTTCGAGAACCGGATAGACGAGGCGATCACGCTGTCCGACACCGTGTTGGCCGAGTCCAAAGTGCTGCCGTGGGCGGTGGAATGGGCGGTGTTCGGCGGCAGCCTCGCCCGTGCGGTGGCCGGCCGCGGCGCGGAGGTCCGGGCGTTGGCCGAACACTCGCGGGAGGTCGAGGTCGACGGGCTGCTCCGGTTCCCCACCGGCTTCGGGGAGACGCTCGCATTGACCCTCACCGGCCGGCTCGACGACGCGGATGTCGCCTCCGGGCGTTTCGTGTCGGCCGCGCAGACCGCCCAGTACCTGGGCTGGGCGATGTCCGGAATCCTGGTCGCCGCAGTCGAACTCGCACGTGGATCGTGCGGGTCGGTGACCCGGCGGATGGAACAGACGCTCGCGATCCTCGACAGCGGCCGGTTCTCCGACTCCTGGAACTTCCCGGCGCACATCTTCCTGGTGCAGGCGCTCAGTGCGCTGGGGCAGGCCGAACGCGCCGCCGACGCGCTGGCCAAGGCGCGGGAGAAGTCCGGCAAGCATGTGGCGGTGTTCGGCCCGATGCTCGCCATCGCGGCGGCGTGGCAGGCGGCGGCGGCCGGAACCGTCACGCCCGCCGTCGAACTCGCCCACTCCGCGGCGTCGGCCGCCCGTGCCGCCGGTCAGTTCGCGGTGGAGGCCGAGGCGCTGCACACCGCTGCGCGCTTCGGTGACGAGGGCGTCGCCGATCGGCTCGCCGAACTGGCGGAACGCATCGACGGTCCGCTGTCGGATCTGTACGCGCGGCACGCCGCAGCCCTCCGCGACGGTGACGCGGTCGAACTGGATCTGTGTTCGGCAGCCTTCGAGGACTCCGGGGTGCGTCTGTCCGCCGCCGACTCCGCGGCGCAGGCCAGTGTCCTGCACGACGCGGCGGACAAGCGGTCGGCGACCGTGGCGTCGGCCGCGGTGGCCAACCGCCTGGCGTCCGAAAGCGGTGGCCTGCGGACACCGGCGCTGATCTCGGCCGCGCAGCCGTTGCCGTTGACCTCGCGCGAGCGCGAGATCGCCAACCTCGCGGCGGCCGGCCTGTCCAACAAGGACATCGCGCAACGCCTGACCGTGTCGGTGCGCACCGTCGAAGGGCATCTGTTCCGCGCCTACACCAAGCTCGATGTGGGTGACCGCACCGAGCTGGCCGCCCTTCTACTCAAAGACGCACGGCCGCAGGCCCACTGAGAACCGCCCGGAGGAAACGGGCAGTCGACGATATGTCGGCGGTGTCGCCCGGACGGGTCGTTTTCGGGTGCGGTTCTCGGCTCAACCGCCCGGCCGGTCGAGGGCGGCGATCACCTCGTCGTCGTCGACCTGGGTGAAATCCTCGTACGACAGTCCGACGGCGCGGAACGGTTCCGGCATCACGAGGACGACGACCTCGTCGACGCCCCGATCCTGGAGTCGGCGAACCGAATCCGACGGGGCTGTCGGTGCGGCCACCACCAGGTGCGCGGCGCCGGCGGCCCGGACGGAGTCGACCGCCACGGCCATGCTCGAGCCGGTGGCGAGACCGTCGTCGACGAGAATGACCGTCCGGTGGGAGAGTTCGGCTTCCGGACGGTCACCGCGGTAGCGTCGCTCGCGTTCGCGGAGGACCCGCCGCTCGCGGTCGGCCGACTCCTCGAAGCCGGTGCGGGACACCCCGAGCCGACGGGGTACATCGTCGTTGACGACCAGGTGGTGGGCGGTGAGTGCGCCCATCGCGAACTCCTCGTGGCCCGGCGCCCCGATCTTGCGGACCACCAGGACGTCCAGCCCGCACCTGCCCGTCGCCCGGGAGATCGCGTCGGCGACCTCCCGCGCGACGGGGACCCCGCCGCGGGCGAGGCCGAGGACAACCGGTGCCGACACCGGTGTGGCCGCGGTGTTCAGGACCGCGACGACCCGCGCACCCAGCAGGCGACCCGCCTCGCGGCGGTCGGCGAAAGTGCGCGGGCGCATCGTCAGACCTCAGACCCGCACTGCGGGACCGACCTTCAGAGCGAAACTCGGCAGGTCGGCGAGACCGATGGTCGCCTCGTATGTCCGGTCGTAGCCGGTGCTGCTGATGCGCCAGCCGTCCGCGGTGCGGCGGTAGGTGTCGTCGTAGAACGCGGCGCCGATGAGCATGAACGAGAACTCGGCGACGATGACGCGGTCCTGGAGGTACCAGCGTCCGCGTGCGGTGTCGCCGTCGATCTCGATCTCCGGATGCGCGACGCGATGTTCGGTGATCACTGCGGGACCGACGTTCTCCCGCATGTATCCGACCAGCTCGTCCCGGTTGGAAAAAGCCAGTCCCTCACCGTAGTTGCCGGTGACTTCGGCGGTGAGAGTCGACGAGAACGTCGCCCAGTCCTTGGTGTCGAGGGATCTCAGATAGCGGTACTTGAGGTTCTCGATCGCCCGTAGGTCCTCGAACCGTCCGTCGGGTGCGCTCACTTCGATCTCGTTCCCGGCAGTATCCCTGCGTCGATGACAGCTTTCACGACGGGCCTCGTGCGCTCCAGCAGATCATCGGTGCCGACCCAGATGGACTCTCCCACAGCGTCGGTGGTGGCCTCGATGTCGTCGTAGGTCGCCGCTCCGGAGGGGGTGAGCCGGTGCCCGTCCTCGACACGCTCGACCAGCCCGGCGTCGACGAGGCGGTCCACGCTGTCCTCCCACTCCTCTTCCGACCACCCCCGGGTCAGCAGCAGGATGCGCTTGCCCAGGGTGCGGCGGCGGACGGTGGGATCGGGGAGTTGCGACTCGTGGAAGACGGCCGCGTCGAATCCGTTCAGGCCGTGGAGTGCGAGAGCGGCGATGTGGTTGTCGCCGCGCCATTCTCGCAGAATCGCGACGGCGTGCCACAGGCGGAGCCGCGCGGTGTCCGGCTTCGGGGCGGTCGACCAGGCGGCGGCGAGCGGGCGGCCGCCGAGCGGTAGGCCGGCCGCGAGATCGTAGTAGGCAGAGGCGAGTTCGTCGAGGCTCGCGTCGTCGACGGAGTCGCCGAGGATGTCGCGGAGCGAATCGTCGAGCATTTGGTTGCGCCGCTCATGGACGCGGTCGAGCCCGGCGTCGACGGCTGCGGCCCAGCTCTTCGCGATGAGTTCGACGTTGAAGTTGTAGAAGGCAGAGGCGATGACCGACGACGTGCACGGGCCGAACGGGGCACCGCGCGCACCGACGTAGAAGGAGTATCCGTTCAGCCCGGTGTCCTGCTGCGCGCTCTTCAGGCCCGGATTGAAGTAGGCGATGATGTGGAAGGGTTCGAGGGTCTCGTAGGCGAGCCGTGCCGCGGAGCCCGTGCTGGTCGATGTCATCAACCCACCCTCGTCACCCGAAACGCGGGTGTCAACCACCTGGTGAGCAGGGGAAGCGGTCAGTTGCGGCGCGAGTCGCGAGCGTCGAAAACGGAGTTGTCGTCGACCTGCCATGAGTCGGCATCGGGCGCCGTATCGACGTCTCGCCGGGCGTCGTCGGCCTCGCCGCGGAACCCGTCGGTCTCCGCGGGGGAGTCCGCCCGCGGCTCCTCGGACTCGGGCTCCTCGCGGCCACGGCGCCACCCGCCTTTCATCGGCGGGGCCTCACCCAGGTGATCCGGGTCCACCGAGCCGTACCAGGCCACCAGCACGGCGCCGATCACCGCGCCGACGAAACCGAGGATCGCCAGCCACCCGAGTCCGGGTTTGGCCGTGTCCTCGAGGAACACGACCCCCACGAGGCTCGGGCCGGCCGTCTCGCCGACGACGAGCACGGCCGTCACCCCGTTCACCGCGCCGAGCTGCAGGGCAACGGTCTGGACGTAGAAGCCCACCGCGCCCGCGGCGGCGATGGTCCAGGCCGCCGGATCGGTCAGGAGGGCGACGGGATCGAACGGCTGCACTCCGTCGAGGATGCGGACGGCGATGGCGATGATGCCGAACAGCAGACCGGCCGCCGCCCCGCCGACGATGGCACCCGCCGGGCCGAGGTTGTACACGCCAACCAGGGCCAGGGCGCACAGGGCGAGGGTCGCGACGAACAGGCCCCAGTGGAATCCGACCTCCTCGCCGCCGCCGGTGTGATGGGACGACGCCACGCCGAGCAGGCAGAGCGACATCACGACCAGCCAGATGGCGACCCATTCGCGGGTGTGCAGCGCGATGTTGAGGATGATCGTGCCGAGCAGCGCGGTGATGACGAGGTTCGCCGAGACGATGGTCTGGGAGAGGAACAGCGGCAGGAATCGGGCGGCGAGGGCGCCGCCGGCGAATCCGAGGACGACCAGCGTCGTGCCGAGGATGAAGGCCGGGTCGACCAGCGTCGACATGGTCGACGAGAGCGTCGGTGCGCCGTTCTCGTTGGTGATGCCCTCGCCCTCGTCGGCGGCGGCCTCGGCCACGCGGCGCGCGCCGAGTGCACGCAGGACCGTCGACATCCCGTAGGCGACTGCGGCGAGGCACGCGGCGATCACGCCGATGACGAACAGCTGCATGCCTCCTCCAACTCGGTCCGGATGAGCCCCACAGGCTCGGACCGCCGACCACCCCGACTGCGTACACGCGCGATCGGCCGCCGGCGCTCTGCTGCAATGGTGCTGGTCGCAGAACTGCAGACATCGACGTGCCTGCCGATCGTGGAGAAACTAACAGGACGAACCGACAGGACGGTATCGAATATTCCCGCCCCCGGCCGAATCACACCGGGAATCCTCGGCCCCGGCCGGCCGAACGCCTTTCGCCGTCGGCACTACACTCGCTCGGGTGAACAGCGCCGGACGAGCCCATGTCCTGATCACATTCGGCAGGTCCTTCCTGACCCTGGAACTCGCGCGGCTCATGGCCGCGGCCGGTCATCGTGTCAGCATCGTCGATTCGATCCCGGTCGGGATCGGTCGATTCTCCAACGCGGTGAGCGACTTTCATCGGGTGCCGCCGCCGAAGTTCGAACCCCTCGCGTACTGTCACGCGCTCGCGCGGATCGTGGCCGAGAACGATGTCGACATGGTCATCCCGGTGCACGAGGAGACCGACATCATCGCGATGCTCGCCGACGTGTTCCCACCCGGATGTCGGCTGTTCCTCTCCGATTTCGCCACCGAGAACCGGCTGCACAACAAATACGATTTCCAGGAACTGCTCGTCGAACTCGGTATTCCGACGCGCAAGTTCGCGCGGGTCACCGGACCCGAGGACGTCGGATCGCTCGATTTCACGCAGCCGTTCGCTCTCAAGCGTTGTTACTCGCGTGGTTCGCAGAAGGTCCACAAGGTGACGCCCGGTGATCCGCTCACCTGGCTCGAACACGACGAGCAGAACCCGTGGATCGCCCAGGAATGGGCCTCGGGAAGCAACTACTGCACCTATTCGGTCTGCCACGAGGGTCGCGTCTACGCGCACGCAACCTATCCCGTCGACTACGCCATCGACGGCAGCTCGTGCCTCAACTTCCGGTCCGTGGACCATCCGCGGATCGCCGAATGGGTCAGCGATTTCGTCCGCCGGGTGAACTTCACCGGGCAGATCGGCTTCGACTTCATCGAGGACCGGACCGGTTCCGGTGAGGCCACCGATCTGTTCTGCATCGAATGCAATCCGCGTGCCACGAGCGGGATCATGATGTTCACGCCCGACGACGGGGTCGACCGCGCGTTCCTCGGGACCTGGAACCCCGACGACGGGCCGATCACGCCCGGCTCGGGCGTCGACAAGATGATCGGACTGGGCATGCTGCTCTACGGGTGGCGCTCCTCGTCCCGCAAGGATCGGACCCTGCGTGACTTCGTCCGCGATTTCCGGGGCGCATCCGACGTCGTCAAGAGCCCTGGCGACCCGAAGCCCGCGCTGATGCTGCCCTTCGCCTATGCCGGAATCCTGCGCAGTTGCTTCAAATACCGGGTCGGGCTCGCCGAGGGGTTCATGCACGATCACGAGTGGGACGGGCTTCGCATCAGCCTGTGACGTGCAGCGCCCGGGGCGTAGACTCTCCAGTCACCATCACCTGCGTGTTTGCCCCATCCGCAGGGTTGTCCGGGGGGACTCGAGCTCGAGGAGAGCTGCTCATGAACATGTACAGAATCATGCGTCGTACGTCTGTCGGGGTGGCCGCGGTCGGTGCCGCCTGCGCGATCGGTCTGGCCACCGCGCCGGCTGCCTCGGCCGCTCCGGCGGTGCAACCGGTGCAGCCCGTCCAGGCCGTCGGTTCGGTGTCGATCTGCTTCGGCATCCCCATCGGGCCGGTCACCATCAGCGTCTGTCTCTGATCGGACCGCGCGACCATCTTGTGCCCTGACCGGCGCGATCCCCGGCCGAATGGCGCTCGCGCACGTACGATTCCCCGATGACGTCGACAACGGCCGAGGTCGAGGCGGGGACGGCCCCGAAGCGGGCGAAGGCGATCCTGGTCGCGCTGATCCTGGTCGCCGGGGTGGCCAACATCAATCTCGCGGTGGCGAACGTGGCACTGCCCGACATCGGCAAGGCACTCGACGCGAGTTCGACGCAGCTGAACCTGGTCGCGGTCGGCTACTCGCTGGGTCTGGCGGCGTCGGTGCTCTACTTCGGCGCGCTGGGAGATCGCCACGGCCGCAAGCGAATGCTCATCATCGGCATGTGCCTGTCGATCCCGGCGTCGCTCGTCGCCGGGTTCGCGCCCAACGTCGAGGTCCTGTTCGGCGCTCGTCTGGTGGGTGGAATCGCTGCCGGCCTGGCCTTTCCGACGACCCTGGCGGTGATCACCGCCCTGTGGTCGGGACCCAAGCGCGTCCGGGCGATCGCCGCGTGGTCGGCGTTCGGCGGTGCGATCTCGGCGCTGGGCCCGGTGCTGTCCGGAGCCCTTCTCGAGGTCTTGTCGTGGCACTCGGTGTTCCTGGTGACCCTGCCGCTCGCCGTCGTCGCGCTGGTCACCGCGTGGCGGCTGGTGCCCGCCGACACCGGTGACGAGGCGGCGGTCGTCGACAACCTGGGCGGCGTCGTGTCCATCGTGATGGTGGGCTCGCTCGTCCTCGCGATCAACTTCGCGCCGAATTCCGATCAGCGACTCCAGGTCTACATCCTGGCGGCGATCGCGGTGCTGACCGGAGCGGGCTTCGTCTGGCGGCAGCTACGCGTTCGGGTTCCGCTGTTCGACCTCCGCATCGCCTCCCGACGCACCTTCTGGGTCGCGGCGGTGGGCGGGCTCATCGTGTTCGGCACGCTCATGGGAGCGATGTTCATCGGTCAGCAGTACATGCAGAACGTGCTGGGGTACTCCACACTCGCGGCCGGCGCCACGATCCTCCCGGCCGCGGCGGCCATGATCGTCGTGGCACCGCGGTCGGCGAAGCTGGTGCAGAACATGGGTTCGCGGTTCACCTTGCTGTCCGGTTACGCCTTCATCGTCGTCGGCCTGGTGCTCGCGATGCTCACCTGGGACGAGGACGCTCAGTTCTGGCATGTCGGCCTCGTGTACGTCCTCGTCGGGGTGGGTGTCGGCCTCGCGGGGACACCGGCGTCGCAGTCGCTGACCGGCTCGGTACCCGTTCAGCGTGCCGGAATGGCGTCGAGCATGTCCGATCTGCAGCGCGACCTGGGCGGCGCGATCCTGCAGTCCACCCTCGGTGCGATCTTGACCGCGGGTTACGCGAATCAGCTGCGGGAGACCATCTCCGATTCTCCGCAGGCCGATGAGGTCACCGAACAGACCGAAGCCGCGCTGACGAAGTCGTTCTCGAGCGCGGAGGTCTTGGCCGAACGCTATCCGCAGTACGCCGATCAGATCATCGCTGCGGCCCGCGACGCGTTCGTACAGGGCGACAAGTACGCCTACGGCGCGGCGGCCGGCATCGTCGTGCTGGGTGCGGCGGTGGTGTTCTTCTTCTATCCCAAACACGACGCGGAGCGAACGGCGATGGCGGAGTACGTGAAGCAACGCAGCCTGTGATCCCCGGGAACGCTCAGCCCTCGAAGCGGCTGGCGGCGGTGACGTCCTCGGTCAGGCAGTAACCGACCGAGAGAGGCTGTGTGAAGGACCATTTCGTCTCGTCCTCGGTACAGGTGAGGGAGTCGCCGCCCCGGCTGACGGTCTTGGCGAGGATGGTGCTCTCTGCCGGGGAGGCGTCGCATTCGACCTCACGGTAGTCGGCGAGCTTGCCGCCGCCGACCGGGATCTGGTAGCACGTGTCGACGGCGAAGTTGGGTGTGAGGCAGAGCTTCTGGTCGCCTTCGCCGAACGTGAGCGCCGAGGTGTTGGGTGTTCCGCACTCCGCCGAGGTGCCGACCTTGTCGGCGGCGTAGAAGGTGAGGCCCTCGGTCCCTTCGCAGTCGGCCTTGGTCGCCTCGACCTTGCCCTCGCCGGCCTCGGCACCGATCTGCAGGCACTCGCCCACGTCGATGTCGGAGGCCTCTTCGACGGATTGCGTGCCGACGCTGACACTGCAGGCCGCCAGCGCCGAGAAGCCCACACAGGCCGCGATCACGGCGGCCCGCCGGCCGAGCTGCCAGAAGGGCTTGTCCACGGACGGAACGCCGATGCCGGGCCCGGCAATCCGATCGTCGGTGGCCTGCGAATGGCTGTGGGTGCTGCGCGACATCGTGGTTCCTATCGTCTGGAGTGGGCGGATGCCCCGTCTCGGCGTTCATCGTGGTGATCAGGTGATGAACAACAGGATGTCTGCGCGCGCTTGGCGCGAACTTGGGGTCGACTTGTCCGGCCCTTGAGGGACCTGTCCAAGTCGCCCCCAGAAGTCGCGCCTGCGAGAGGAGAGCCGATGTCCGTCGCGTCCGGCGGTGTTGTCCGCGTGGTGTTGCCACATCAGTTGTTCGAATCGCACCTCGACGCCGAGCCCGGCACCCGCTTCGTCCTCGTCGAGCACGATCTGATGTTCCGGCAGTACCGGTTCCACGTGCAAAAACTCATCCTGCACCGGGCGAGTATCCGCAGGTTCGCGGAGCGATTGCGCGCCCGGGACTTCGAGGTCGACGTCCTGGAAACCGACGCGGACGAGTCCAGTCACGACCAACTCGTCGGATACCTCTCCCGTCGGAAGCCGGCGTCCGTCCACCTGTACGACGTCGTCGACGACTGGCTGATCGGGGACCTGCTGGCGGCCTTCGAGCACGCCGGGTGCCCACTCGCGGTCGACGACATCGCCGAGAGCCCGAACTTCCTCACCACCCGACGCCAGATCCGCGAGTTCTTCACCGGGAAGCGGCCGCGGATGCAACAGTTCTACACCTGGCAGCTCCGGCGACTCGGTGTCCTCGTCGACGCCGACGGCAAGCCGGAGGGCGGCCGGTGGAGCTTCGACACCGAGAACCGGAAGAAGCTGCCGAAGGGCCGCGAGGTTCCGCAACCGACACCGCCGGAGCGCCATCCCGAGGTCGACGCCGCGATCGCCTGGGTGTCGGACGAGTTTCCCGACAACCCGGGTGACGCCGACGGCTTCGGCTGGGCGACGTCTCACGACGAGGCGCGCGCGATGCTCGAGCAGTTCCTCGCCGACCGGTTCGCGGAGTTCGGGCCGTACGAGGATGCGATCAGCACCGAGCACCCGTTCGTCTTCCATTCGCTGCTGACGCCCGGCCTGAACATCGGGCTGGTGAGTCCGCGGACGGTGTTGACCAGGGCCCTGGAGGTCGGGGATCGCAACCGCGTTCCGCTGGCCGGTGTCGAGGGCTTCGTGCGGCAGCTGATCGGGTGGCGGGAGTACATGCGGGCGTCCTATGAGATCCGCGGCCGTGGTCTCCGGAGCCGGAACCACCTGGGCCACGACCGGAAGCTGGCGGACGGATGGTGGACCGCGGAGACCGGCCTCGAACCGGTCGATCTCGTCATCCGGCGGGTCCTCGCACACGGGTATGCCCATCATATCGAGAGATTGATGGTCCTGGGCAACGCGATGTGTCTGCTCCGCATCGACCCCGAGGAGATCTACGAGTGGTTCATGGAGATGTTCGTCGATGCCTACGACTGGGTGATGGTCCCGAACGTGTACGCCATGAGTCAGTTCGCGGCGGGAGAGGCGATCACCACCAAGCCCTACGTCTCGGGTAGCAACTATCTGCGAAAGATGTCCGACATCCCGCCCGGGGAGTGGGCCGAGGAGTGGGACGGTCTCTACTGGACGTTCGTCCGCGACCACCGGGACGTCTTCGAGGCCAACGCCCGCTCGAACTTCCTCGCGCGGGCCTACGACCGGCTGCCGGCGGGTACGAAGGCGGCGCACAGCCGACGGGCCGGCCGCTGGCTGAGTTGACGACCGCGCGGCTCAGCGCTGTTCGAGCGAGGCGTCGAGTGCCTCGAGTTGTTCGGGCCGCACGTCGCGGAGCACGGCGAGGGTCGCGGTGATCGCGAGGTCGCAGGCCTCGTCGACGCCCGCGCCGTCGACGATGAGGGCGCGGTGCGCGACGTCCAGGCTCATGCCGAGCAGGAGTGAGGCGAGGGTGTCCGCGCTGGCGGCGATGCCCGCGCCGCGTTCGGCGTAGTTGTCCCGCAGGCGTGCGGCGATCCGCGGTTCGAGCGCGGCGTAGAGCCGACGGTCGCCACCGCCCTCACGATGGCCGATGAGGACGCGCAAACCGGCCGGGTGGCGTCGGGCGTAGTCGAACAGCGCCTGCACCGAGTAGCGGGCGCGGGCACCGTAGGGCATGTCCTCACTCGCGTCGTACACCTCGAACATGAACGAGGTGAACGTGTCCAGCTCGCGTGTCATCACGCGATTGACCAGCTCGTCCCGGGACCCGAAGTGCGCGTACAGCGTCACCCGGGTGGTGCCGCCGCGTTCGGCGATGGCGGTCATCGTAGTGCGCTCGGCACCGACCTCGGCGATGACCGCGCACGCGGCGTCGAGCAACTCGTCGTCGGTGGGCCGGTTGCGCGTGTTGCGTGTCGGTCGTGCGGTACCGGCGTCGGTTGGTACCGGATGGTTCTCTGCTCCGGTGGCCACGTCGCTCCCGGTCCCCGTTCGTCTCGTCCGTGCGCCTGCTGACCGTCGCGGCCTACGAGGCGAGATCCCCGACGGTGCGGCCGAAGTAGGCCGCCTCGACCATGTCTCGGCGACTGCGGAGTTCGCTCGCGGGTGCCGAGAGTGCGACACGACCATGATGGAGCACGATCGCGGCGTCGGCGATGCCGAGGGCCAGATCGATGTGCTGTTCGACGAGGACGACCGCCATCTGGTGTTCGTCGGCGATCGACCGCAAGCGGGGCAGCAGGTCCTGCACCGCGACCGGGGAGAGGCCGAGGCTCAGCTCGTCGATGAGCAGGACCTTCGGGTTCGCGAGCAGCGCCTTCGCGAGCGCCAGCATCTGCTGTTCGCCGCCGGACAGGTTGCCGCAGCGCCGCCCCCGCATCGTCTTGAGCTTGGGGAAGTACTGATAGACGGTGTCGAGGTCGGGTCCGTTGCGACGCTTCGCGAGGCGGAGGTTGTCCGACACCGACAGGCGGTGGAACACGCCTCGCGTGTCGGGCACCAGGGTGACACCCCGACGCGCGTTTCGTTCGACCCGGCGGTCGATCGGGACCCCCAGGGCGGTCACCGTGCCCGACATCACGCCGAGGGCGCCGACCGCGGCGAGCAGGCTCGTCGTCTTTCCCGCCCCGTTCGGGCCGAGCAGGGCCAGGATCTCGCCGGGGCGTACGGACGCGCTGAGGCCACGCACCGCCGGCACCCCGCCGTAACCGACGGTGATCTGGTCGATCTCCAGCACCGGTGCCGTCGGGTCCGTCGTGCTCATCTCGTCTCCTTCGGGGCGTGCCCGGTCGGGCCGTTGTCTGACGGTCGTTCGGTGTCGATGCCGCCGTCGGACGGGCCGGCCGCCGGAACAGGTGCCTCGACGACGGCGTCCGGATCCACCTCGGGACTGCCGAGGTAGGCCGAGATCACCGCGGGGTCGTCCTGGATGGCGGCGGGTGGTCCGCTGGCGATCACGCGACCGAAGTCGAGCACGTACAGGCGGTCGCACACGTCGAGCACCAGGGACATGTCGTGGTCGATCAGCAGGATGCCGATGCCGGTCGCCGCGATCCGGCGTAGTTCGGTACCGAACTCACGGCTCTCATGGGTGTCGAGTCCAGCGGCCGGCTCGTCGAGCAGGACGAGTTGCGTCCCACCGACCAGCGCGCGGGCCACACCCACGAGCTTCTGCTGTCCGAGGGCCAACTCGCCGGGGAGCTGATCGGCGGCACCGGCGAGGCCGACGAGTTCGAGCGCCGACGAGATGACGTCGGCGGGCGGCCGGGAACCGTTGACGACGTCGGCGAACATGGCCCGCAGACCGACGGGTTGCACTGCCACCGCGAGGTTCTGGGCGACGGTCAGGTCGGTGAACAGTTCGCCTGCCTGCCACGTACGGGCCATGCCCGCCCGGCGGCGGCGATGTGAGCTCGCCTTGTCGAGTCGCTCCCCGCGCAGCGACACCGTGCCGGTGGCTTTCGTGAACCCGGTGACGGCGTCGACGAACGTGGTCTTGCCTGCACCGTTGGGGCCGATCAGCCCGACGATCTCGCCTGCCGAGACCGTGATGTCGATGTCGGTGTTAGCGCTGACGCCGCCGTACCGGACCGACAGTCCGCCGGTCTCGAGGAGCGTCGTCGGCGCGGTGTGCGGTTCGGCTGTCGACTCAGACATGTGCACCCTCCTGTTCGTTCTGGGCCGCGCCCGGTGCTTCCGGATGGGGTAATGGCCGGTGCCTCTGGGCGCGTATCCGGTCGCCGAACTCCGACACCGCGCCCGCGACCCCGACCGGGTTCAGCACCGCCATCAGCAGCAGGCTGCCGGCGGCGAAGAGTTCGTAGTACTCACCGAGATCGAGGGTTTGATTGAGGAACACATAACCCACGCCCAGCGGTCCGATGATGCCGGCGAGGACCGCGCCGGCGAACGACGTGATACCGCCGACGTAGGTCATCGCGAGCAGCGTCAGCCCGATCATGACCGTGAACGAGCCGGCGGACAGCTGACCGCGGCTGTACCCGATGAGGCAGCCGCCGATGCCGGCGAGGAAGGCCGACAGCGCGAAACCGAGCAATTTCGTTGCGGCCACGTTGATCCCGACCGACGACGCCGCGCGCTCGTTGGACCGCACGGCCAGGAAGGCCCGGCCGGTCGAGCCGCCCATGAAGCGCAGCACCACCAGGGTCGCGATGGCGACGACGATCAGGACCATCAGCGAGAAGCGGATCGTGACCAGGTTGGTGCCGTCACGCACGCCGAGGTCGAGGCCGAAGATCGTCGGGTCCTCGATGAGGTTGCCCTCGAAGGACGTGATCGCCGGATTGTTGAAGATGAAGCTCTGGATCGCCAGCGCCGCGGCCAGCGTCACGACGGCGAGCTGTGCACCCCGGATCCGGAGTGCGGGTACGCCGACCAGGACACCGAGACCGGTCGCGATCAGGGCCGCGAAGATCATGCTGAACGGGAAGGGTACGTCCCAGTTGGTCGTCAGCTTCGACAGAGCGAAGCCGGCCGCACCGGCAAAGGCCATGCTGGCCAGTGAGATCTGGCCGAGGTAACCGGTGAGGAGCACGAGGGACAGGGCGATGAGGCTGAGGATCACCGAGGTCACGACGCCGAATCGCCAGCTGCCCGAGGTGAGCAGGATGGCCGCGACGACGACGGCGATGCAGACGGTCGCCGGGATCACCCGGATGCGCGGGATCCGGACCGCGGGCATCCGCACCTCGCCGAGCGAACCGCGGGACGGGATGCGACCGCCCAGCAGGAAGAGGGCGATGACGACGATGATGAACGGGACGGCGTCGCCGAGGCCGGCCTGCGCCCATTCGGGCCACCAGTCCTTGGTCGTGAGCCACGTGATGACCGACTGGAATGCGCCGAGGACAAGCCCTGCGGCGCAGGCTATCCCGAAGGAGGTGAGCCGGCCGACGAGCGCGACGGCCAGCGCCGGGATGACGAAGAAGGTGTAACTGGTCTCGGTGAGTCCGATGGTGTACGACGCGAGCACGACGATGAGTCCGGTTGCCGCTCCGGTCAGCGCCCAGACGATCCCGGCGAGGCGGTCGGGGGAGTAGCCGGACAGTCGCGCGGCCAGTTCGTCTTCGGAGCCGGCGCGGGTCGCGACACCCAGGGTGGTGAGGCGGAAGTAGGCCCAGAGCACCAGCGAGACGGCGATGGCGACACCGGCCAGGATCAGGTCCGAGACGTTGACGATCGCACCGGCGACGTCGACCGTGCTCTCCGGCAGGATCGCCTCGGCGAACAGGTTCTCGGTCTCGAAGCGCAAGTGCACCAGTGCCTGGATGAACAGCATGAGACCCACCGAGGCGACCACCTGCGCGAGCACCGGGGCCGAGCGCAGCGGACGGAAGACGAGCACATGCGCGAGCAGGGCCCAGACCACCGCGCTGAGCACACCCAGGACGACCGCCAGTTCCATCGACGTGGGATCGGATTCACTGCCGAGACTCAGGGTGCCGATCGGCAGGACGAGACTGCCGTCGGTGCGTAGTGCGGCAACCAGATAGACCGAGTACAGGCCGATGGCGCCCTGCGCGAAGTTGATGATCCCGGTGGCGGCGTAGATGCCCACGAGCGACGACGCGAGCACCGAGTAGATGGCACCGGCGGATAGTCCGAGGAAGACGAACTGGAGGAACTGGCCCATGTGGTGTACTCATTCGTTCGGCGCGTAGGGATCTCACGCGCGTGGGGGTAGAAAAGAAGGGTCGGGGTCGCGACGCAGAGTCGGATGTGGCGGGGTGGGTGTCCACCCCGCCACATCAAGACCTGTCTCAGTAGGCGCCCGGGATGCGCTGCAGCGCAGCCGGGAGCGGGGTGATGAAGCCGCCGGTGGCGGGTTCGGTCTTTTTGTCGGCGACGACGTCGAAGAGCAGCATCTCGGTGGTGCAGTTCGGCGTGGTCGGCTTACCGCAGTTGAGCTTCGGGCCGATGAAGGACTGGTAGTCCGTGACGGCCTTCAGCGCACCGAGCACGTTGGGTCCGGTGTAGTCGGTCACCTTGGCGTTGTTGAGCGTGATCGCGAAGTCCGCGAGGGTCGCGAACGTGCCGTAGGCGTAGAAGCCCCCGGTGCCGCCCTGCTCGTCGATGAACGTCTGCGCGATCTCGAGGTTCGCCTTGGCCGGTTCCGGAGCGGAGTCCTTGGCCGGGGGTTGCCAGATCGGCGAGTACGTTTGTGCGCCAACTGCTTGCGGTCCCAGGGGGTCGATGAAGTCGGTGCAGGCCGCCATGAACATGGTGCCCTCGTACTTCACCGACCGCAGCGACTGGGCGAGCTTGGTGCACACGTTGTCGTTCTGTGAGGTCATCAGTCCGGCGGCAGCGGGGTTGCCCTCGGCCAGCGTCGTGGCGAGCGAGGTGAAGTTCGGGCCGGTCGGCGGGTAGTAGACCGACTTGACGTCGATGCCGAGCTGCGCACCGAGCGGCTTCATCAGCCCGTCGAACACCTGATGTGCCTGCGGCAGATCGGCATTCGCCAGGGTCAGCGACGTCTTGTTCGCCGCCTTGAGCTGCTGCATGAAGCCGACGAGGAACGCGGCGGGCGGCGGGCCGAAGTAGACACGGTTCTCGGCCGAGGCGCCGGTGGAGGTGTTGAACGGGATCTGACCGACCAGCGGGATGCCCGCCGAGGTGAGAATGGGTACGGCGGAGGCGGATTCGGCGTTGTAACCGTCGATCGCGGCGACGACGCCGGCCTCGACGAACTGATTCGCGCAGGACACCGTCGATTCGGGTGCGGTCTGGTCGATTCCGCAATCCACGATCTCGACGGGACGGCCACCGATGCCGCCGATCTGGTTGTTGATGTAGTCCAGGGCGGCGTCCTTGCCGGTGGTGACGCCGCCTTGGGTCGCGGGACCCTTGGTGGGGTTGAACAACCCCACCTTGATCGCCTCGCCCGAGGCCTTGGTGCCACTGGCATCCGCGGCTGAGCCGTCCGACGATCCGCCGTCTTCGCTGCTACACGACACGACCGAGAAGATGCAGGCCGCGGCGACGGCGACCGCCGCCAACCGTCCGGCTCTCCTGCGTGAATTCGACCAACGCATGTTTCGACTGCCTTTCCCGATGAACTCCGGGCACGACGACATCGCCCTGCGAGAGGGCATGGCGACATCGCCCCGGCGGGGCTGAGAAGGAATGAGTTCATCGACCCAGCGCTGTGTCTGGGTCTGTGATTCCGGCACCGTCCGCCCAGGTCACGGCGGTGAGTCCACGTCGGATGTGATGTGGGCCACTCGAAAAGTAGCCACATCCTTACGTTGGTGTCAAGCTGTTGCGACAAACTGGACACACACTGCACCAGACCGATACGGAACTGCCGGTTGCGAACGAGTTCGCAACCGGCAGTGGGACAAACGATTAAGTCATCGCGAGGTCGGGGCGGTCGTCAGCGAACGGTCACCCGGCCGTCGGGGCCGACGGCGACATCGGCGGTGTAAGCCCGCACGAGGTCGAGGCGCTGCCAGGAGGTGCGGCCGGGGCGCTGGTCGTCGAGCGGGTACCCGGCGGGTGCCGCCGTCTGTGCCAGGACCTGGCGTCGCTGCTCGTCGGTGAGTCGCGGGTACGCCGAGGCGATCAGGTCGACGGCCTGGGGCGGTACCGCCATCGGATGCGTCGACGACGCGACGCGACCGAAGCCGTAGGTCATCCGCTGCGCGTAGATCGTGCGGGCCTCGGCGTCGGTGACATAGGGCGTGTCGCGCGCGATGCACACCGACAGGGCTGCACCGCAACGCCATTCGAGTTCCTTGCGGATCTCGGTGGCGGAGGCGGTGAGGAGTCGGCGGAATTCGGGGTCGTTCCAGCGATCGGCGGCGGCGGCCTGCCCGACCATCGCCCCGCCGATCACGTCGAGCGGGTAGTGCACGCCCAGCACGATGCGGTGATACCCGCCCTCGGAGGCGCGGGCGAGGAACTGCGGCGCGAGCTCGGGCAGCATCGACGCGAACAGCGTGCCCCGCCAGAAGAACAGGCTGCTGTGACCGGACGGGAACGACGGGTTGCTGCCCAGGGCGTCGTACTCGCTGGCGCCGGGGCGCATGTACTTGCGGATCCGCTGGGGTGCCACGATGAACGGTCGCTCGTAGCCGAAGGCGTACTTCTCGACCAGCGTCGCGTTCGCCAACCCGCCCGCGCGGGCGAGGTAGTCACTGAAGAGGGCGGTCGTCTTCGGCAGCCGGCCGGCGGCGAGGGCATCGGAGAAGTGGCGTCCGAGTCGTGCGCCGAAAGCGTCGGACATCGTCTGCAGCGGATCGTCGTGTGCGTCGGCGAGCGCTCGACGCTGCAACGCCGGGTCGTCGGCCGCGGACTGGTTGATCGCGACCGCGGTCTCGAGGTTGCGGGCCATGACCTCCGGGTGATCCCGGCGCAGCGCGGTGAAGGTCTCGACGGGCGGCAGGTAGACGCCGCCGGGGTAGGACGAGACATCCGAGGCGTAGAGCCGCGCCAGGTCGGTGACGGGGAACGGCGACGGCGCGGGCTTGGCCGGCGCGGCCTGGGCCGGTGCCGCGAGCGAGAGGGTCGCGGCGATGGCTGCCGCGGTACCGACCAAGGATGCGGCAAACCGTGACCAGCGGGCCGAACCCCCTGCTGCCTGAGCCGGCGACGAGCGCAGCGAGGAGACTGGACCCCCCTGCTGCCTGAGCCGGCGACGAGCGCAGCGAGGAGCCGAGTCGAAGGCCGGTCGTCGTTCGCGGTCGGGCGGCGCTGTCCGAGATCACGCCCTCGATCCTAGAGGGGGAATGTTCGCGGGGCGAACGGGCGCGTGCATCGTGCCCAGCCGGCCGACTCACCCGAGCGGCAATCCCTGCTCGAGCAGGTCGATGGCGCGCAGGGTTGTCTCGAGCTGCGGCATCTCCCGGTTCTCGTCGATCTCGGTGGCCAGGTGGAAGGTGACCCCGGCGACCGCGTCGAGGAAGACCTTGAGCCGGAAGTCGTCGGGCGCGATCCGCAGATAGTCGGCGATGAGCTGGGTCATGTCCGAGATCATGCGCTCGGACTCGACCTGAAAAGTCTTCTGCAGCAACGGTTCGTTGCGGATGAGCTGCATGCGTAGCGGATTGCCCACCCACGGGTCGTCGACCGTCAGGCGGTGCAGCTCGGTCATCAGGCGTCGGATGAGGTCGAAGTGGTTGAGCCCGGGCGGCATCGACTCGACGATCGCCCGCGCCTCGGCGTGCAGGTGCTCGTCACCGATGACCACCCGTTCCTTCGACGGGAAGTAGCGGAAGAAGGTCGTGTGCGAGACGCCCGCGGCTTCGGCGATCTGCTCGACGGTGGTCTTCGCGTACCCCTGTTCGGCGATCAACGTGATCGCGGCCTGCCGGATCGCGTTGCGGGTGCGTAGTTTGTTCTGTTCGCGCAGGCCCATCCGACGCCCCGGGGTCGATCCCGGGGCGTCGGAGGTGTCGTGCACCGTCAGGCAATCGCCCATGCGTGCTCACTCATTGTCGAAAGGCATGTCCAGCTGGTCAGTTCGCCGGGACCGGAGTCCTGGTGTCGTCCGGTTCCTCGAGCCCGCGATGGCGGACTGCTTCGCCCTCGATGTCGAAGTTGATCACGAAGCGGTCCAGCCAGCGCGGCAGCCCCCAGGCGCGGTCGCCGAGCAGCGCGATCACTGCGGGAACCACCAGCATGCGGATCACGAAGGCGTCGAAGAAGACTGCCGCGGCCAGGGCGAAGCCCATCATCTTGGCGGTCGTCTCCGGGGAGAGCATGAACGCGGCGAAGACGCTGATCATGATGATCGCCGCCGAGGTCACGACCCGCGCGCCGTGCCGGTAGCCGGCCACGATCGCCTCCTTGGCCGACATGCCGTGGATGTACTCCTCGCGCATTCGCGTCACGAGGAACACCTGATAGTCCATCGCGAGCCCGAACACCACGCCGATCAGGAAGATCGGCAGGAACGAGATGATCGGCTGGGTCTGGGTGATCAGTCCGAGCCAGCCCTCCTGGAAGATCGCGACGGTGATGCCGAAGGTCGCGAGCACGGAGAAGATGAAGCCGACGGTGCCGACGAGCGGAACCCACAGCGAGCGGAACACGCCGATCATGATCAGGAACGCCAGACCGACGACCACGATCAGGTAGGGGATGAGCGCGTCGTCGAGCTTCTGCGACAGGTCCGACATGATCGCGGTCTGGCCGCCGACGTGCAGTTCGGCGCCCCGCTCTTCGACGGTCGGCGCGAATGCGCGGATCTGCTCCATCAGTTCGTGGGTCGCCTGCGACGACGGTGAACTCTCCGGCGTCACGATGATGAGCGCGGTGTTGCCGTTCTGCCCGCCCTCGTTGCCCGTCCAGGTGAGCGCCGCGGCATTGGCGACGTCGCCGAGCCCGGCGATGTGGCGGACGGTTTCGTCGGCGGCGGCCTTGATCTGACCGTCGTCGTCATGCACGACGACGAGCAGCGGGCCGTTGATGCCCTCGCCGAATCCGCGGCTGAGCAGTTCTTGCGCGGGCGCCTCGGCCTCGCTTGTCAGCGACAGGCCCAACTCCATCTTGGTGGCCGGGATCGCCGCCACCGTCAGCGCCAGAAGGCCCAGGACGATGAACGGGATCGGCCACTTCACCACTGTGCGGCCGACTCGGATCCCGAGGGTGTCGTCGGATTCGGACTCCTCGGCATGCTTGATCCACGGGATCTTGGGCACGAAGGCGAACCGCCCGAAGGCGCCGAGGAGGGCGGGGATCAGCGTCAGAGCGGCGAGAACGGCGATCAGGACCGCGACGCCGGCACCGGCGCCCATCTGGGTGATGATCGGGATGCCGATGACCACGAGTGCGACCACAGCGATGATGACCGTCAGGCCGGCGAACACCACCGCGGACCCGGCGGTGCCGACGGCCCGGCCCGCCGCGTCTTCGGGCGCACCACCTCGCCGGAGTTCGGCTCGATAGCGCGACACGATGAACAGGGCGTAGTCGATGGACACCGCGATGCCGAGCATCGTGACGATGGCCGTCGCCGACTCGTTGATCGACAGGACCTCGGCCGACAGGTTGAGCAGCATGATCGTGATCGAGACGCCGACGATGGCGGTCACGAGTGGGATGAACGCCGCGATCAACGCACCGAACGCCACGATCATGACGACGAAAGCGACTGCGAAGCCGATCAATTCGGCGGCTCCACCCGGTTCCATCACCTGCATGAGGGACCCGGTGGCCTCCACCTGCAGGCCGTCTCGGCTGTTCTCCTCGAGGATATTGACCAGCTCGTCCTTGTTCTCGACGGTGAGGTCGAGCATCTCGATGTTCTGGCGGACCTGGATCAGCCCGACCCGGCCGTTGTCACCGACGACCGTCGGGGCGAGCGCCGGCTGGGCCGCCGCGACGGCGAGCGGGTTCGCGACGGTCTGGGGATCGATGACATCCGGCAGGGTCCGGAGATCTTCGGCCAGCGCCTCCAGTTGCGCGGTGTGATTCTGCAGGCCACCCTCGGCGGCGACCAGGATGCTGGTGGAAGCCCGCTCCTGCTGCTGCATCACCTGCGGGAAGTAGTCCTGGACCTGTTCGGTGGCGATGCCGGAGTCGGTGCCGGGGAGGCTGAAGTCCTTCGCGAACTTCGGTTGCAGAGTGCCGACGAGGCCGGCGACCGCGATCAGCGCGACCAGCCAGGCCGCGATCACCACCCATTTGTGCCGGAAGGAGAACCTCCCGAGTGCGAACAAGTACGACGCCATGACGTGGAAACCCTCCGGTGCTTCGCGGGACCGGCCCCCGACGGGCGCGGCAGGTGATCGACAAAATGATAGCCACTCACACTCGGCACTGAGTACCACTTTTGTCGATGTGCTCTGTCACACTGCGCGCGTCGATGTGGGGCAGATCGCCACTCGCGGTGGTTTGGGGTCGCGACGCGCCGCCGGAGGGCCGTCTCGAAGGGTCTCGTCAGCGCGCGTTCGGCGGCGCCTGGTCTCCACGGGGATCGACGTCGGGACGGTGACGCGGATCGATCGGATTGTTCGAATGCCGACCGGACTGCTGGCCGGCACCGGCCGCGATGCCCCATCCGTCGGAGTCCTGTCCGTCCGTACTCCGCCCGTCTGCATTACGTCCGTCTGCGTTCCGTCCGTCTATGTTTCGTCCCTCTGCGTTCCGTCGCACGTCGGGGTCCAGCCGATCCGCGCGAGCGAACTCACTCTCGACCTCTTGCCGTGACTCCGCGGCATGTCCCTGGTGGTGTCGTGCCTGCTCCTGGAGGCGCTTGGCCTCCGCCGCCTTCGCATCCGCCTCGGCCTTGGCCTGGCGTGCACGGGCGTCCGCCTCCTCGGCGACGGCCTCACGATGGCGGACCGACGAGACCTGCTGGGCGGCGTTCTGCCGGATCTCCTCGGCTTGTACACGTCGGCGCGCCTTTCGCTGGCGCAGCAGCAACAGCACGAGCGCAAGGACGACGATCACGACGACGACGGCGATGATGATCCAGATGGCGGTGTCCACGGCTCACTCTTTTCCTCGATGATGGTGGTGTCGGGTACCCCGCCCCGGGGTTGCCTAACCCACGCCGGACCTCGCGCTGAGCTGCGGCCGCGTGGCGGTCACCGCGGTGCGCCCACGCGTTCCGGCGGCCTCCGCCGATCGGCGGAGGCGGTGATGCGGTCGTAACTCCGGTGCCACAACCACTCCAGGGGGCCGCGTTCGAAGCGGCTGAGCCAGACGTGGGAGAACAGCATGAGCACTGCGGTGATGGCGAAATAGAGTGTCACCGTGGCGGGCACCAGCGTCGTGCCGTCGAGATGCCGAGCGAGTCCAGCGCCCCAGCCGTAGCAGACCGCGCCGGCGATGGCGTTCTGAAGCACGTAGCAGGACAACGCCATTCGTCCGATCGGCGTCAGGGCGCGACCGCATCGCCCGGGGGTGTAACCGTCGGCATAATGGCCGGCGACCCAGGCGAGCAGACCGAGTGCGACCACTGGCGCCAGGCCGTATCGCCCCACGACGAGTCCGGCGTCCCCGCCGGCCAGCCCGATGGCGAGATCGAGGGGAAGTGCCACTGCCAGTCCGGCGACCATCAGGCGGCGGCGCAACCTGGCTCCGCGCGCTTCGAGAACTCCGGCACGCAGAAGCGCGGCGCCGACGAGGAACAGCGCGATCGACATCGGCAGGATGAAGATGACCTCGGCGCGGAACATCAGCAGGTTCTCGGCGCGGAACGCGACGAGATCGATGAAACTGCCGTCCGCGTAGGGATTGGGGGACAGTTCGCCACCGGAGCCGGCCGGTGCCGGGGCGGCGAGGAGAGCCCAGGTCACCAGGCCCAGCAACACCACGTGCGTCGACGCAGCGACTGCGATGGCGACGTACTGGCGTCGAAGTCGCATCGACAGGAGGTAGGCGACGACGAGCCCGGTGACCGCGTAACCCATGAGGACGTCGAACTCGGTGAAGAGGAAGTAGTTGATCACGCCGTCGACGAACAGCAACGCGGCGCGCCAGAAGTACCGACCGGGCCAGCGGTGGCTTCGTCGAACGGCCGATCGCTGCTGGATGGCGAGTCCGATTCCGAACATGATCGTGAGCAGCCCCAGGAACTTGCCCTGGGCGAGTTGCTGCAGGAGGTCTTCGGCCACCGCCCAGGAGCCGGTGGCGCGGTGTGTGCCCTGGATGTAGCCGATGAGCCCGTCCGGGTTGGTGAAGATCCAGATGTTGGTGGCGAGGGTGCCCAAGATCGCGATACCGCGCAGGACGTCGAGTGCCGCGTGTCGGGTCGCCATCATGTCTCCGTCCTTTGCTGGCACAGTCGTGCTATCAAAACACGGGATCAACGTAGCACGGGTGTACTACCATGAGTCAATGCCCAAGTTGATCGACCGAGACGAGCGACGCGCTGAGATAGCCGAGGCCCTGTGGCGGATCGTGTTGCGCGAAGGGGCGTCTGGGATCTCGGTCCGCGAGGTGGCGGCGGAGGCCGACATCTCGGTGGGTTCGCTACGCCACGTCTTCGCAGACAAGGAAGAGCTGCTCGAATTCTCGATGCGACTGATCTACGAGCGGGTCGAGCTTCGTCTGCGCCGGCACGAGCGGATTCGCAATCCGCTGCGTTGGGCCGAGGCCGTCTTGTCTGAGGCCCTACCGCTCGACGACGAGCGGCGCGTCGAGATGCACGTCAACATGGCCATGATCTCCGAGTCGGTGGCACATCCCGGACTCGCGACGGCTGCGCGCGAAGCCCACGACGGCCTGCGCTCGCTGTGCCGGACGGTACTGAGTGTCCTCGACGAGCACGGGCTGATCGGCTCGGGCCGCGATCTCGACTCTCAGGCGATCGCGTTGCATGCCCTCGTCGACGGCCTGGCGATGCACCTGCTCCTCGCCGACACCGATTCGCCGGCTCGGGTCAGGCGCGTACTCGGCGACTACCTGACGGGGTTGGCGGTCGAGTCCGGAGAGATGTCGCAGTGACGCATGGTCGGTTGTCGGCGGGAATGGTTGCGCTGCCGCGATCTGCCGCCGGCGCTAGGCCTCCGGGTCCGACTCGCCCTCGTCGCGGGCGCGTCGCTTGTCGGCGTGGAGGGACTTGACGCGCCGTTCCTCGCGACGGACCTCGATCTGGGTGGCGCGTTCGGCGGCAAGCCAGTCCGGCATCTCGCTGAGGAGCTCGTCGATCTGGGCCGTCGTGAGTGCCTCGGTGATGCCGCCACGGACCAGGCCCGAGTTGGAGATCCCGAGTCTGGCGGCGACCAGGTTCTTCGGATGGGGTCCCTCGGCACGCAGCGTGCGAAGCCACTCCGGCGGGTCGGCCTGGAGGGCGGCGAGTTCGGCCCGGGTGATCGGGCCCTGCTGGAACTCCGCAGGAGTGGCCGGCAGGTACACGTCCAGCTTCTTGGCGGCGGTGGCCGGCTTCATCGACTGCGAGCTCATTCGTCGAGGGTATCGGGCGGTAGCCTTTGTGCGTGACCACACCCGACGTTCACACAGCCGGCGAGGCCCCCGTCTTCCGGCTGGCGTACGTCCCGGGGGTCACGCCGAGCAAATGGGTCCGGATCTGGGCGGAGCGACGGCCCGACGTGCCGCTGGAACTCATCGCACTCGACGTCGCGGACTGTGCCGACGCGGTCGGGGAGGGGCGCGTGCACATGGCGCTCACGCGGCTGCCCGAGGCGCTCCGGCACGGCGATGCGCGGCAGCATCACACCATCGAACTGTACGAGGAGAGCACCGTCGTCGTCGTGCCGAAGGACCACGTCCTGACCGCGGGTGAGGAGATGACGCTGGCCGATCTCGCCGACGAACAGTTCCTGTGGCCGCTGGACGAGCCGTTGACGGTGCCGGAACCCCCTGGCGCGGCGGTGGAGCACCGGCCCGAGACCACCGGTGACGCAATCGAACTCGTCGCGGTCGGCGTCGGCGTGTTGCTCGTGCCGCAGTCGCTGGCGCGTCTGCATCATCGCAAGGATCTCGTCTACCGCCCGGTGACCGATGCCCCGACTTCGGCCGTCGGACTCCTGTGGCCCGCTCCGACAACGGAATCGGCGGACGAGTTCGTCGGGATCGTGCGCGGCCGCAAGGCGACGTCGTCACGTGGACGCACCGACGAGGTGCCCAAACGGTCGGCCCGGGAGAAGGCGGCGGCGAAGAGGGCGGCACGCGAGGCTGCCGGGAAGATCCCCGGCAAGGGTGCGCGTCGAGGGCCCGGACGTCCGAAGCGTCGGTGACCTCACGCAGTGGCGTGCCGCCCCCTGAGAGCCTCTGTCAGGCGCGCCATTCCGCGGTGCGTTCCGGTGATGCCTCGGCGAGTGCCTTGAGGGTGTCCTCGACGCCGAAGTCCTTGCCGTACACCGGGGTACCCGGCTGCTGACGCCACGATTCGGCGAGCGGGCCGGCGTCGACCGGGTCGAATCCGAGTTCGTCGACGACCCGGAACACGATCTCCTTGCCGGCCGCGTCGTCGCCGGCGATCGGCAGCGCGATGCGTCCCTCGGTGCCCGCGGGTACGCCCTTGTTCAGCAGGTGCTTCCAGAAGATGCCGTTGAACACCTTGTACACCGGTACGCCGAGCAGCTCCGACACCCAGACGCTCTCGGGTGTGCCGTTCTCGATCGCCTCGATCTTCCCGTCGCGCTGCTGCGGGTAGTAGTTGTTCGTCTCGATGACCGGCGCGCCGGCCTTGCGGGAGTCGAGGATGCCCGGCGCGAGATCGGGGGTGTTCTTCTGCGGGATGCTGACGATCACCAGGTCCGCGTTCGCAGCGGCGTCGGCCGCCCACACCGCCGTGGCCCCGGTCTCGGAGGCCAGCTCGGCCAGCGTCTCCGGGTCGCGCGAGTTCGCCACCTGCACCTCATGCCCGAGCGACGTCAGCCGACGCGTGAGCGTCCCGCCGATGAATCCCGCACCGATGATTCCGATCTTCACAACCGCACCTCTTGCCTCTTGTTGGACGATGTCGATGACCATTCGCGCAACGAGGGCGTGTGCCGCGTCATTCCCGGGCGAGACGAAGGGTGACGAGCGACTCGGTCGGGTGCGTGGGACCGGCGCGCCGTGCTCGGCTGCTGCTGGACCCAGACATCGATGTGCGTGCCTATGGGGTGGCCGACCAACCGTGCCACGTCAGAGACTTTACGACGATCACCGGTCCGTCGGGCCGTCGGAGGCGATACTGCGGGTACTTCGCGGCCAGCACGTCGATGCCGTGACTGCCGACGGGTTCACCGGCGTCGACGACGTGTGCCCGGCCGTCGACCCGCACCCACCAGAGTTCATCCCAGCTGTCGGAGTACAGATCAGCCAAGAGCGACACCGCGGGATTGTCCGCGATGTTGGCGAGACGACGTAGTGCGGTGGTTCGTTTGGGCTTGTGATCCACGCACGTGTAGATGACGTCGTCATCGATTGCGAATACGACTGGGACCAGGTGCGGTTTGTTGCCGGGTGACACGGTGGCGAGCTTGACCGACCGGGCGGCGGCGAAACGTTCGCGAGTCAGGCGCGGGTCCATCTCACGAGGATGACATGCGCCCACGTGCCGAACTGGGCGCCGGAAGGGTCGGAACGCCGCGCCTGCCAGGAGATGAGGCTCGACGTGGTGACCGATGAGCACGGGCACCGGTTCGGGTCCACCTCTGTGTCCACCCCCGTTCCGGGGAACCCGACCAGAAAGGGTCTGCAGCATGACTCACGACAACGTTGCCGTCAGCCTCACGATCTCCGCCACGCCCGACGAGGTGTTCGCGACGCTCGCTGACCCCCGCACCCACCAGGCGATCGACGGCACCGGCTGGGTTCGGGACGCAGTCGACACGACACCGCTGCGGGAGGTGGGTCAGGTCTTCCGGATGAACA
The DNA here is from genome assembly GCF_057770005.1 of Gordonia sp. G4. Classification (NCBI taxonomy): domain Bacteria; kingdom Bacillati; phylum Actinomycetota; class Actinomycetes; order Mycobacteriales; family Gordoniaceae; genus Gordonia; species Gordonia sp. G4. The sequence goes on along the minus strand of NZ_CM173442.1, from coordinate 999,419 downwards.
TGTACCACCCGAACCATCCGGACGGTGACTACCTGATGGAGAACCGGGTCGAGGTGATCGAACCGCTGTCGGCGATAGCGTGGCAACCAGGGCAGCGCAACGATTCGGGGGAGCTCGAGTTCGGCGGCTGGACATGGCGGTACGATCTGGTGCCCGTGGGGGAGTCGTCCACCGAGCTCACCTTGACCTACGACTGGTCGGCCGTACCCACCCACATCCGCAAGTACATCCAGTTCCCGCCGTTTGCCGACGACCATCTGCGTAACTCGTTGAACCACATCGCCGAGCTCGTCGGCTGATCGGCGACGTCAGCACACAGAGTTCGAGACCCGGTGCCCCACCCCGCGATCGCCCGACGAGCCGGTCAGCCGACGAGGTCCGGATCCGGGTCGCGATGCGCCGACGCGGCCGATGCGGGTGACAGATCGGCGGTGAGCAGGTCCACGGTCGGACTGCGCGTGATCACCTTGTGGCCCCACCACAGAGCGAGGAACACGAACAGCGCGCCGTAGGCGGTGAGCCACAGTTCGAGATTCCCTGCGGATCCGTCGCGGATCGCCGGGAGATTCTGCCCGGCGATCACTGCAACACACATGAGCAACGCGATGATCGGGCCGGCCGGATAGAGCCACGCCTTGTACGGGAGTATGCCGAGGTCCAGACCTTGCGCCTGCCACGCGCGTCGGAACCGATAGTGAGCCCAGGCGATACCCATCCAGGTGATGAAGCCGGCCACCGATGAGGCGGTGACAAGCCAGACGTAAGCGCGACCGTCGCCCACCCGGCTCGCCAGGAAGCAGAGGGCACCGATGGCCGTCGTCGCGGCCACGGCGAGGAGTGGCACACCTGATCGCGTGACCCAGGCGAACACACGTGGCGCGTTGCCCTGAACCGACAGGCCGTACAACGCGCGGGTTGCCGCGAACAGGCTTGCGTTGCCCGCCGACAGAATCGCGATCAGGATCACGGCGTTCATGATCGATGCCGCCATCGCGATCCCCGCCTCGGAGAACACGAGGGTGAACGGGGCGATGGCGATGTTCTCCTCGGACGCATTCAGCAGATTGGGATCGGTGTACGGGATCAGGAACGCGATGATGGTCAGGGTGCCGATGTAGAACAACAGGATGCGCACGAAAACGGTGCGCACGGCGCGCGGAATCGCGGTCTTCGGTTCGACTGCCTCGCCGGCGGCGACCGCAATCATCTCGGTGCCCTGGAATGCGAAGCCGGCGATGAGGAAGACCGACAGCATGCCGAGCGGGAAGTCCACGAACGGAGCGTCGTCGATCGTCCAGTTGCTGAATCCCGGCGACGGGCCGTCGCCGACGACACCGAGAATCAACAGAACGCCGACGATGAGAAAGACGACCACCGCGATCACCTTGATCGTCGCGAACCAGAACTCGGCCTCGCCGAACGCCTTGACCGCGAACAGGTTCAGCGCGAGCAGACCCGCCAGGAACACGACCGACCAGATCCACGACGGCACGTCGGGTGCCCAGTACTTCATGATCAGCCCGGCGGCCACCAACTCGGCGGCCAGGGTGACCGACCAGTTGAGCCAGTAGTTCCACCCCGCCGCGAAACCGAAGGACTTGCTCACGAAGCGTTTGCCGTATTCCTCGAACGGGTTGCTGCACGGGATGTATGCCGACATCTCGCCGAGGCTCTGCATGAGGAAGAAGACCATGCAGCCCATCAGCAGATACGCCACGATGGCGCCACCCGGGCCCGCGTCGGAGATGGTGGCGCCGGAGGCGACGAACAAGCCGGTGCCTATGGCGCCGCCGAGCGCGAGCATGCTGATGTGACGACTCTGCAGTCCCTTGCGCAGAGTTTCGTCGGGGGTGATTCCCAGAGGACTGGACATCGGCAGAGTCTAACGGCCGGTCGGCGCGTCGGCCGAGTGTTGCAGCGCGGCCCGAGTACCGAGCCTCAGTCGAGGCTGGTCAGTTCGGCGACCAGGTCATACACCGGGTCGTCGGGGCCGATGTCGTAGGTGCACATGCTGTGCCGCGGGTCCGGGACGAACGCCCAGAACAGTGCGGTTGCCGTCCCGGCCGCCCGCTGACCGGCCACCTTGGTCCGGAAGTCGTCGACGCGCCCGGACCGCGAACCGCACGAGCCGGCAAACTGGCCGATCTCGTTCACCGCGAGGGGTTTTCCGACTGCGCGCGCCTGCCGAAGACGTTCGGCCAGTCCGTTCCACTGATCCCCGGGGAGCGCGACACCATCCGCACCGTAGTCGTGATAGTCCAGGACATCCACGTACGGGGAGCCGGCGACGTATTGGTAGTCGGGCCCGGCGGTGCCGCACTGACCACCGCCGGTGAAGCCGGACCAGATCACCGCACCGCCGTGCAGCCGGGTGAGCACAGCACCGGCGGTGTCGAAGAACGACCGCAATACCAGCTCGGCGTCGGCCGGGCACGACCGCTGCTGCCAGGCACACGTCTGATCGCCACAGACGGACGGCTCGGGTTCACCCACCAATTCCCATCCCGCCAGTGCCGGGCTGCCCTTCCAGCGTCCCACTGCCGTCTGCACCCATTCCTCGAACGTGAGTCCGCCCGCTCCGGCGGCTGTTCGCCAGCCCGATCGGTACCAGTCTCGTTCCTTGAAATCTCCGCTCTCGCAGGCACCATCGGCGGCGGCCAGTACCGGCAGGACCATCTGACCGTGCCGTGCCGCAGCGTCGAAGACGGCGTCCATCGGCCTGAAATCCAACTGCTGTGTGTACTTGTTCACCGCCAGTCGAGCGAACAGATTGAAGCGGGTGAGCGAATGCGGGGGTAGGACAGAGAAATAGTCGTCCAGATCCACCATCGCCCCGCACCCGGCGTTCACCGACCAGTCGGTGGCGAGCTGGTAGGCGTCGAACCCGGATGGCCACCACTGGCGTCCATCGAGCGTCAGTCCAGCCGGCGTGGCATCCACCCGATCGGGCGCCGCATGTGCGGGCGGAGGAAGCAGCCAGCACATGAGGAATACGATGCCAAGCACCAGGATCGGTCTTCTCACCACGTGTAGGTACATATGTGCGTCCCGTATGGATCTCGATCGCCGGCGCGGTCTTCTGAACCGCGTGACCGTACCGTACTCGTGGCTTGAGGTCTCGACTGCGGAGAATGCGTGGACAAATCCGGCAAATGGTGGAGCCGATGACGGGAATCGAACCCGCGTATTCAGCTTGGGAAGCTGATGTTCTGCCATTGAACTACATCGGCGAGCGAGTGCTGGACTCGCGACCGACAGCCTAGCAAACAGGCCGCCGGGACGCGCAGATGTCGCGGATCGTGGCGCTGGGCGCTACGAAGTGCTACATCTGGCCGGCGATGGGTTGGTGCGCCGGAGAAGCGGCGCCAACCGACACCGGCGCAGATCCTCCCCGACCATTCGATAGCCTCGACACCGTGCTGCTCTCCGACCGCGACATCCGCGCCGAGATCGCCGACGGGCGCCTCGCCATCGATCCGTTCGATCCTGCCCTCGTCCAGCCCTCCAGCGTCGACGTCCGGCTCGACCGCCTGTTCCGGGTGTTCAACAACACCCGCTACACGCACATCGACCCCGCACAGCGCCAAGACGAACTCACCTCGCTGGTCGAACCGGCCGCCGGTGAGCCCTTCGTGCTGCACCCGGGGGAATTCGTGCTGGGTTCCACCCTCGAGGTGTGTTCACTGCCCGACGACCTCGCCGGCCGCCTCGAAGGAAAGTCCTCACTCGGCCGCCTCGGCCTCCTCACCCATTCGACGGCGGGCTTCATCGACCCGGGCTTCTCCGGCCACATCACCCTCGAACTCTCCAACGTGGCCAACCTGCCGATCACACTCTGGCCCGGCATGAAGATCGGCCAGCTCTGCCTCATCCGCCTCAGCAGTCCGGCGGCGGAACCGTACGGCAGCGCGTCGGTCGGGTCGAAGTATCAGGGACAACGCGGACCGACCCCGTCGAAGGCGTACCTGAACTTCCAGAAGGACTGACCCCGCCGCCGGAAGTTCACCCTGCCGATCACCACCCGCCACGGCGTCGATGGTTACCGGCAGTCCCGGCTGGGTAAGCGTTGCGGTCATGAAGCTCACGGTGACCGGATGCGGCTACCTCGGTGCCACCCACGCGGCCTGTATGGCCGAACTCGGGCACGACGTCGTCGGTATCGACGTCGACGCGTCCAAGATCGAACGGCTCCAGGCCGGGGAGGTCCCGTTCTTCGAACCCGGTCTGTCCGACATCCTGCGCCGTAACATCGACGCCGGACGACTCCGGTTCACGACCGACCACCTCGCGGCCGCCGACCACGCCTCCGTCCATTTCCTCGGCGTCGGGACACCGCAGGAACCCCGTGGACACCGAGCCGACCTCTCGCACGTGTACGCCGCGATCGACGCGCTCGTCCCGACACTGCGGGGCGCACACTTGATCATCGGCAAATCGACCGTCCCGGTCGGCACCTGCGCCGAACTCGCGCAGCGGATCTCCGTGCTGTCGCACTCCGGAGCCGACGTCGAACTGTCGTGGAGTCCGGAATTCCTGCGCGAGGGGTTCGCCGTCGAGGACACCCTCGAACCGGATCGCCTCGTCCTCGGCACGGGCTCGCTCGACCCCGACGGCGTGAACACCGCAGTCCACGACCCCGGCGCCGGGTCGTCGGCGGGTGAGGTCGTCCGCGAGATCTACCGCGAGATCCTCGAGACGGGCGTCCCGCTCATCGAGACCGATTGGGCCACCGCCGAACTCGTCAAGGTCTCGGCGAACGCCTTTCTCGCCACCAAGATCTCGTTCATCAACGCGATCAGCGAACTGTGCGAGATCGCCGGGGCGGACATCAACACCCTCGCCGACGCCATCGGGCACGACCCGCGCATCGGACGCAAGTTCCTCAACGCCGGGCTAGGTTTCGGTGGGGGCTGCCTGCCCAAGGACATCCGCGCGCTGACCGCCCGCGCCGAGGACATGGGCGCACCGCGGGCCGTCGGATTCCTGCGAGAGGTCGACGCCATCAACATGCGTCGCCGCGGTGCGGCAGTGGAACTCGTCTTCGAGGCCCTCGGTGGTGAGGTCCTCGGGCGCAACATCGCCGTGCTGGGGGCCGCGTTCAAGCCGGAGAGCGACGACGTCCGCGACTCGCCCGCATTGACGGTGGCCAGCAGGCTGGCACTCGAAGGGGCGTCGGTCACCGTCTTCGACCCGAAGGCCATGGACAACTCGCGACGCGTCCACCCGAGCCTCGACTACGCCACCTCGGCGCACGATGCATGCGACCGTGCCGACGTCGTCGTCATCGCCACGGAATGGGCGGAGTTCGTCCACATCACGCCCGAGGAGCTCGAGGGCGTCGTCCGCGCCAGACGCATCGTCGACGGCCGTCGCTGCCTCGACCCGCAGATGTGGCGCGACGCAGGGTGGGATTACCGTGCGCTGGGCGGTCCGGCACCCACGCGCCCCGCACCGCGAAACAACCCGTCCGAGCAGGTGAGCGGACTCGCGCCGGGGGCCTCGGTCCGCTGAGTCGTGCTAGGTTGAGATTCGCGACTGTCCAAGGGGCACGTTCTCGCCGGGGGGCCTGGGGCGAGGTGCACGTGAGGTGCAGGAATCAATCACATGACCGACACGGTGGCCGATCCGGCCGTGACGCCGACGTCTGCGCAGGCAGAGGTCACGGTCAGTGCTGCCGTGGTCGACGCCGCGCGCGCCCAGCTCGCCGGCCGCGGAATCCCTGAGACAGCCGAGGTCGTTCTGTTCGATCTCGATCCGCGCGCGGGTGTCACGGTGGGGCGCATGGACCCCGCCCGCGGGACAACCGCCGATCCCTATACCGATTCCGGCCTCACCCTCGACGCCCTCGATCAGGTGACCGCCGACCATCTCGTGCGCGTGGGACGCGTGGCGGCGCCGACCTCGCGCGAGTGGCACGAGGAGGTCCTCGACCTCGTGAGGCGCGGCCGCGAACGACTCCGCGAGTCCGACGGCACGTTCCTGATGGGCCGCGACCACATCCGTTTGTTCCGGATGGCACGTCGTGACATCGCCGAAGCGGGCGCGCCGCTCACCGCCCGCGCCGAGGACCTCGCCCGCGCGGCCGTGTCCGGTGCCGCTGCCCCCGCAGTCGTCATCACCGACCGCGTCAGCGCCTGGCCGGGCCTCCGGGACGCCGTCGCGCGAGCAGTTCCCGTGCCCGTCGTCGACGTCGAGCCCTCGGGGAACGGGACCCGGCCCGTGATGATCGGCGGGCACGCTGCCGAGCCCGACGAGCCAGAGGCCGGAGTGGTCCCCGACCGATCTGTTCCCGACGACCCCACGACGGAACGCCGGGAGGTGACCGCACCGGAACCCACCCCGATCTTCGAGGCAGTCAACCAGTCACCGCCGACGCCGCCACCGACGATCGCGACGGCGTTCGCGGCGCTGGCCCCATCGGGCGCCACGCCCCACGATCCGTCCTCTTCTCACGGTGCCGGACAACGTCTTCCGGACCCACCTCCCGCCGACCGCCCGGCTCCCGATGGGAATGTGCCCCACGCCGGGGTGGGCCCCGAGCAGCACCCGACGGCCGATTCGGCACTCGCCGGGTCCCCACTCACCGGCGGTCGACGTCGACGAGGCACACGCGTTCTCGCCGTGATCGGGGTGCTGTGCGCGGTGGCCGTCGTGGCGGTGGCCACCGCCTTGGCCGTCACGCACGACGAACCGTCACCGGCCGTCGCCGCGCCGCTTCCCCAGCGCACGATCTCCTCACCCGAACCCGAATTCGCCGACCCCGCAATCCTTGCCGAGGCCCGGCAACCCGCGCGTCGATACACGCCGCCGCCTCCGCCGGAGACGTCGGCCTCGGTCGAGTCCGCGCCGCGGCCGCGCCCACGACCGCGAGCCCCTCGTCCGCAGCGCGGGGTGACGATCCCGAACCCGATCCCCGGTCTGCCGCCGATCGTTCTGCCCTGAGCCGGCGTCGTCGACACCTGTGGGAGAGGCCCCGGCTCGTCAGCTACCGGGCCGCGGTGCGAGCGCGCGCGCGACGAAGTCGAGGACGTTGTCGTAGTAGGCCGACGCATCGACGTCGGGTTGATAGGCGCGGGCGAGTTCCAGGCTGACCGCGCCGTGGACGGCGGACCACGTCTGCATGGCCAGGTCGCGCGGGTCGGCGGACATGACCACCCCGGCGACCTGGCCATACCGGATGATGTCGACGAGGACTGCGAATGCGTGTGCGGCGACCTCGATCTCGGGTGCGCACTGCGCCGAGAACATCAGACGGTAGATCACCGGATTGGCGAGCGCGAACCTCCGGTAGGCCAGCCCGGCGTTGCGTAGACGTGCCACCGGATCGTCGTCGGTCGCTGCGATCGCGTCTCCGAACTCTGCATAACCGTCCGTGACCAGCGCATCCAGTAGGCCGTCGCGACCGTCGAAGTGGTTGTAGACCCCCATCGGGGCCACCTGCGCCTCGGCCGCGACGGCACGGACCGTCAGGCCGGCCTCGCCGTCGCGCTCGAGGATCGTGCGGCCGGCTCGGAGCAGGGCGGAACGCACCTCGGCGGCCGAGGTGCGGGTGCGGGGCTTCGCGGGGGACATATTGACAACCTACTAGAACAGTGTTCTTCTTGAATAGAACACTGTTCTACAACACTGGAACGATGTTCTACCGACTCTCTGTCCGGCTGTCAGCACATGCGCCTCGAGCGGCCCCACTGATCAGGAGAATCCGATGCCAACAGAACGCACACACACCCGTTGGTGGGCGCTCGGCGCCCTCAGCTTCGCCGAACTACTCGTCATGATCGACAACACGATCGTCAACGTGGCCCTCCCGACACTCGCTCGCGACCTCGGCGCGGGGATCTCGGGCCTGCAGTGGATCGTCGACGCCTACACCCTCGTCTTCGCGGGCCTGCTGCTGACCGGCGGCTACCTCGGTGACCGCTTCGGGCATCGCCGGATGCTCCTCACCGGCATCGCGGGGTTCATGATCGTGTCGGTCCTGGCGGCGTCGTCGCAGGACATCGGTCAGCTCATCGCCAGCCGCGCCGGTCTCGGAGTCTTTGCCGCGCTGGTCTTCCCGGCCACGCTGGCGATCATCACGACCATCTTCGTCGACGCCCGGGAACGGGCGATGGCGGTGGGGATCTGGGCGGCGGTGTCCGGGGTGGCGGTGGCCATCGGCCCGGTTCTCGGTGGCTGGCTGCTCGAACACTTCTCGTGGACATCGGTCTTCTGGGTGAACATCCCGTTCGGTGTCCTGGCCCTGGTGTTGGTCCTGGCCGTCGTCCCCGGTACCCGCCCGCTGGCGGTGCCGCGGTTCGACGCCATCGGGGTCGTCCTCTCGGTCGCCGGTCTGGGCTTGCTCACCTTCACTCTCATCGAGGCGCCCCATGTCGGCTGGACCGAGGCGCGGACCATTCTCGGCGTCGTTGCCGCACTGATGATCTTGGCGATCTTCGTCGCGACGCAGCTGCGGATCGCACATCCCATCCTCGACGTGCGGCTCTTCGCCAACCGGCGCTTCGCGACCGCTGCCGGCATGATCAGCGTGGCCTTCTTCGCGCTGTTCGGCTTCATCTTCCTGATCACCCAGTTCTTCCAGGCGGTGAAGGGATACGGCCCGCTGGCCGCCGGGATTCGGACCCTTCCGTTCGCGATCGTGATGGCGGCGCTCTCCCCGGTCGCGATGGCGCTCTCGCACCGTTTCGGGCCCAGAATCGTGTCGGTGATCGGCGCATTCCTGATGTCCGGCGGGTTCGCGCTCGTCGAGATCGCCTCGCGCGCTTCCGGTTACTGGGAACTCATCATCTGGTCGATGGCACTGATGGCGGCGGGTCTGGCGTTCATCTCCGGTCCGTGCACGCAGCTCATCATGGACGCCCTGCGCCCGGAGCAGGCCGGTGCGGGTAGCGCGGTCAACGACACCACGCGCGAGCTCGGCGGGACGCTGGGAGTGGCCGTGCTCGGCTCGATCCTGACGTCCGCCTATGTCGCCGGTGTCGGAGAACGGTTGTCGGGCAACGGGGTACCGACCGAAGCGGTCGACGCCGCGAAGCAGTCGGTGATGGCCGGGGTCGAGGTGGCGGATCAGTTGCCTGGTGCGCTGGGAGACGCGGTGCGGGTCGCGGTTCAGGAGGTCTTCATGGACGGGTTGCACAACGCGGTCTGGGCTGCCGTCGCCGTGACCGCGACCGCCGGTGTCGCGGCGGCATTCTTGTTGCGCGGCAGCGGGACTGCGCCGCAGGTGGCACCTCCGGTGGCAGCGGACGAGGTCGACGGTGGGAGGCCCTTCGTGGCTCGTCGCTAGCGCTCCTCGCACCTCAGGGAGCGGAGGGTTGTCGCCGGCGCTCCTCGCACCTCAGGGAGCGGAAAAGCTCAGAGATCGAGGGTGAGGTTCCCGCCGGGACTGCGTGAGACGCAGGTGAGCATGGTTCCGGCCTCGCGCTCGGGCTCGGTCAGGATGTTGTCGCGGTGGTCGATCTCGCCGGACAACGTCCTGACCTTGCAGGTACCGCAGAACCCCTGCCGGCACGAGTACGGCACCGACGGCACCACCCGGCGGATCGCGGCGAGCGCGGATTCGTCTGCGGCGACGGGGATCTTCTGGCCGGTCGAGGCCAAGGTCACCGTGAAATCGGTCCCGTTCTCCACCGGTGGCGGGCTGAAGCGTTCGTAGTGCAGTTCGATGTCGGGGCGGTCGGCGAGATGTCGCCGCAGTCCCTCGAGCATCGGAACCGGCCCGCAGCAGTAGACGGCGAGGTCGGCGCGACCGTCGTCGACGGGGCCCACCAGCTCGTCCATGGTGGGCAGGCCGTCTTCGTCGTCGGTTCGGATGGTGATCCGATCCCCGAACCGGGCGACCTCGTCGAGGAAAGGGATGGAGTCGGCGCTGCGGCCGGTGTAGATCATCGACCAGTCCAGACCGAATCGTTCGGCGGTGGCCAGCATCGGCAGGATCGGGGTGATCCCGATACCGGCGGCGATGAACCGGAGCCTGCGTGCCGGTGAGCCGTGACCGGGGACGGCGAGCGGAAACGCGTTGCGCGGACCCCTGATCGAGATGACGTCGCCGACGGAGAGCGTGTCGTGGATCTCGATGGACCCGCCACCCCCGTCGGGTATGCGGCGGACGGCGATCCGGTAGTGCTCCCGGTCGGCCGTGTCGCCGCACAGCGAGTACTCACGCATGCGGCCCGACGGGAGCAGCACATCGATGTGGGCGCCGGCATGCCACGCCGGCAGGCGCCCGCCCTCGGCCGCCACGACCGTGAGGGCGATGACGTTCTCGTCCTGCGCGACGACCTCCCGGTCGACGACCCGCACCTGCGTGATGCCGTTGTTGGGCGGGCCGGGCTGCAGGGGTGACACGGGCCGCCACATCGGCCACCACGCCCGGAACACCATCGTGCCGAGCGTGATGACCGGGTCGTGCCGCCACCGGCCGTGCAGGTGCGGCGGGGGCGCCGTGAGCGTCGTCGAATGTGGGTGTGCGCGTTGGTTCATGACGTTTCTGGGTGGTGGTCGGTGGATGATCAGGCCGCGTTGCGGGCGGCCGGGGAACTCGCGAGGTAGGCGACGGCCTGCGCGGTGCTCCCGATGTCCTCGGGCCGGAAACCCGGTCGGAAGTAACTGAAGGTGGAGAAGATGATCGTGCGCATCTTCGGCAACGCACCTGCCCGCACACCCCGGTGGTAGTGCCAGGTCTTCTGGAAGTAGTTGTACGACAGCGTCGTGTCCTGTCTCATGATGAAGCGGTAGCCGCGCTGCACGAGGAACAGCAGGATCGGCAGCACCGCGAACATCGCGCGACCGCGCCGCAGATATCCGTCGCCGAAGTACGCGGCGACGTCGTGGGCCACGGCGCGGTGCTCCACCTCTTCGGCGCCGTGCCACATGAAGAGGTCGGCCATCGTCGGATGCGCGCCGAGCCGGGTCCAGGAGTTGTTCAGCGCGAAGTCCCCGAGGATGGCGGTGTAGTGCTCCAAAGCCGCGATGAGCCAGAGACGTTCGACGAGGTGCTTGTCGCGGGCTTCCTGGGTGCCACCCTCCAAGGGGCCGAGGACCTTGCGGAAGATCCACTCCATCTGCAACTGGTAGGGCCGTGGGTCGATGCCGTGGTGATCGAGGAACTCCCACAGGACATGATCGTGCGCCTCGGCGTGCATCGCCTCCTGACCGATGAACCCTCGCATCCGGGCGGCGAGTTCGTCGTCGGCGACCAGGGGCAGGGCCTCGTTGTAGGTCTGCACGAACCAGCGCTCACCCTCGGGCAGAAGGAGGTTGAGCACGCTGATGAAGTTCGACGCGACCGGGTGACCCGGAATCCAGTGGAGCGGGACGTCGTCCCAGTCGAACGCCACATTGCGGGCGTGCAGCTCGACGGGCCCCGGATCGGCCGATGCATCGTCCCGGTGCGCGGGAGTGTCGATGTGCGTCATATCCGTTCACCCCGCGACTTTCTGGCGGGCCCCGAGACGCGAGAGCCAGGGCGCGAAGCGGTAGATCCGGTATCCCACCTTGGCTTCCACGGTCACCGGCACCACCGCCTTGTCGTGCTCGATGGCCGCGACGATCTCGCTCGCCACCCTGTCGGGGGTGAATCCCCGGCGCCGGTAGAACCGATCCAGCCGATCTCGTTGTGAGTGCTCGGTTTCGGCGTCGAGTCCGGCGATCGGTGTCGAGGAGACGATGTTGGTGTCGACGAGTCCGGGGCAGATCGCGCTCACACCGATGCGGTGCTCGGCGAGTTCGGCGCGCAATGACTCCGAGAACAGCAGAACGCCCGCCTTCGACGCCGAGTACAGCCCGAGGCTGCGCGACGGGGTGAACGCCGCGGCCGACGCGATGTTGACGATGTGCCCGCCGACCCCGCGCTCGACCATCTGGCGGCCGAATTCACGACTGCCGGTGACGACTCCGCGCAGGTTGACGTCGAGGAGACGGTCGACCTGTTCGTCGGAGGCGGCCAACACCCCGCCGGCCAAGCCGATCCCCGCATTGTTGACCACGATGTCGGGGACTCCGTGGGTACGCCGGACCTTCTCGGCGAACGCGGCGAAGGCTGCGGTGTCGGCGACGTCGAGTTGGTAGGCCGTGGCCTGCCCGCCGAATCGTTTCGTCTCGCGCGCGGTTTCCTCGACCGAATCGAGGTCGAGGTCGGCGAGCACCGACTCGCAACCGCGTTCGGCCAGCGCGTACGCGGTCTCCCGGCCGATTCCGCTGCCTGCGCCGGTGATCACCACGAGCTTTCCCGTCAGCCGATTCGGCGGACCGACGACGCGTGACCGACCGAGTGGGGACGAGGGGTCGATGCCTGCGGTCTGGGCGGAGATGAAGTCACGGGCGACGTCGGCCACATAGTCGGGACGTGTCAGCGGGAGCCAGTGACCGGTCGGGGTGCGGTGCCGCCAGAGGCGATGGGCGTAGAGGTGTGTGTCGTCGAAAATGGCCGGGCGCAACGCGATGTCGCGCTCGTTGATCACCTCGAGCACCGGCACGGATGTGGGCCGGGGGTCGGGATTGCGCAGCTTGGGCCGGATGTTGGCGCGGTACAGGCGGAGTCCCGAGATCATGTCCTCGCGGAGATTCGGCTGGAAGGTGGCGTTCTCACGCGGCGTGCCCTCGACCCGGTACAGGAATTCGCGCCAGAGACGTTCGGACCCGGCCGCGCGGAAGAAGAGCTTCGGCAGGACCGGCAGTTGGAAGAATGCGGTGTAGGCCGACGAGCCGCCCTGCGCGAGGCTCTGCGCGAGCCGCCGGGGCGTCGGGCGAGACAGGTTGTTCCGCGCCCAGGTCCCCAGCTGGTCGAGGTTGGGGCCCGAAATGGACACGAAGGACGAAATACGGTTCTCGGCGCCGGGACGCACGACGGCCTCCCATGCGGTCACCGAACCCCAGTCGTGCGCGACGACGTGCGCCGGCTCGTCCGGACTCGTGGCCTCGAGGACCGCGAACAGGTCGTCGGCCATCGCACTGAGGCGATAGGCGTCGTCTCCGTCGGGATGGTCGCTGTCTCCGAAGCCGCGACAGTCGTACGCGACGACATGGTGGTCTTCGGCGAGTCGGGGCGCGACGTGGGTCCACAGGTGGTGACTGTCCGGCCAGCCGTGCACCAGCAGCACGGTGGGTTTGGACGAATCGCCCAGTTCGTAGGTGGCCAGCCGGATGCCGTCGTCGGTGACGGTTCCCCGCCGCCAGTCCGGTTGCTGTCGTGCCTTTTCGGACATGTGTGTCACCTCGCTGTGAATGGCCCCGACGCCGATCCTCGGCATGGCCTACGGGTTCATGCGGCGAGACGCGGAACGTTCGACGACGGACCCGATGGAGGTACACGTTACCAACGGTTACACAAATGTCCAGACCCTGGCGAAACAGCGAGGGCCCGGTCGCATGACCGGGCCCTCACCTGGGACTTTTCGCAGGATTCCGCGGAATCACTGCCGATACGACGACAGGAAGTTGCCGATACGTTCCACGGCCTCGGTCAGATCCCGCGACCACGGCAGGGTCACGATGCGGAAGTGGTTGTGGTCGTCGAGGTTGAAGCCGGTGCCCTGGACCACGAGGATCTTCTCCTGCAGCAGCAGGTCCTGGACGAACAGCTCGTCGTTGTGGATCTCGTAGACCTCGGGGTCGAGGCGGGGGAAGGCGTACAACGCGCCCTTGGGTTTCACGCAGCTGACCCCGGGGATCTCGTTGAGCTTCTCCCATGTGACGTTGCGTTGTTCGTACAGCCGGCCGCCAGGGGAGACCAGGGCCTCGATGGACTGGTATCCGCCGAGCGCCACCTGGATCGCGTGCTGGCCCGGCACGTTGGCGCACAGACGCGTCGATGCCAGGATGCCCATGCCCTCGATGAAGCCGCGGGCGTGGTCCTTCGGTCCGGTCATCACGACCCATCCGGCGCGGTAACCGCAGACGCGGTACGCCTTCGACAAGCCGTTGAACGTGAGGCACAACAGATCCGGCGCCAGTGACGCCACGTTCACGTGCTCGGCGTCGTCGTAGATGATCTTGTCGTAGATCTCGTCGGCCAGAATCAGCAGCGAATGCTGCCGTGCGAGTTCGACGAGCTGCTCGAGGACCTCACGCGAGTAGACCGCGCCGGTCGGGTTGTTCGGGTTGATGATGACGATCGCCTTGGTGCGGTCGGTGATCTTCGCGGCGATGTCGGCGACGTCGGGGTTCCACCCGTTCTCCTCGTCGCAGCGGTAATGCACGGGCTGCCCGCCGGACAGCGAGGTCATCGCGGTCCACAGCGGATAGTCCGGCGCGGGGATCAGGACCTCGTCGCCGTCGTTCAACAGCGCCTGCATCGTCATGGTGATGAGCTCGGAGACACCGTTGCCGAGGATCACGTCGTCGACGTCGAAGTACGGGAAGTCGGGGATGAGCTCGTAGCGGGTCACGACGGCACGACGCGCCGAGAGGACACCGGCGGACTCGGAGTAGCCCTGTGCGTAGGGGAGGGCGTGGATCATGTCGCGCATGATCACGTCGGGGGCCTCGAAACCGAACAACGCCGGGTTGCCGATGTTCAGCTTGAGGATCCGGTGGCCTTCTGCCTCGAGGCGCTGCGCGTGCGCGTGGACGGGACCACGGATCTCGTAGCACACGTTCTGCAACTTGAGCGACTGCTCGAGCGGCTTGAGGTTCTGGTTGAGGTGCGAAACATGGGGCCTACTCACGGGTACATTGTCGCAGCCGGTGGCAAATGCGTTTCTGCCAGTGGGGGCAAGGCCCCCTCGAAAAACAGATGTCGCCTGTCGTTGCGGTGAACGCAACGACAGGCGACATCTGTCGGGCCCTGGTGAGCGACTACTTGTGGCCGGGCCGCTTCTTCCCGGCCGCGATGCCGAAGCCCTTGGCCTTCGACGCCCCGGCCTCGGCGACCGTACGAGCCGCGGACGAGCCGTTGCTCGACGCATCGGGTGCCTCGGTCGCGGGTGTCTCCTCGACCGGGGTCTCGTCGGTCTGCGCGGCGTCGGGTTCCGGTGCCTGTTCCGGCTCGGGAGCCGCTTCCGGTGCCGGCTCGGGAGCCGGCGCGGCTGCCGCCGGGGCGGCCTTGCTCGCGCCGCCCGGACGCTTCTTGCCCGCTGCCATCCCGAAGCCCTTGGCCTTGGCCGGCTTCTCCTCGGTCAGCGCGGCAGCCGAACCACCCTGCGGTGCCTCGGGTTCCGGTGCCTCCGCCGTCTTTTCGGCCGGGGCGTCGACGGCCTCGGTGGCCGGTGCCGGCTCCGCCTCGGTCGGCGTGGGAGCCGCCTCGGCAGCTGCAGCGGTCGCAGCCGGCTTGGCTGCGGACTTCCCGATACCACCGGGCCGCTTCTTGCCCGCGGACATCCCGAAGCCCTTGGCCTTGCCCGGCTTCTCTTCCGTTGCGGCAGCGACAGATGTCTCGGTCGCAGTCTCGGTGGTCGCAGTCCCGGCGGTCGCCGATTCGGTGTCGACGGTCGGTGCGGCGTCCGGTGCCGATTCGCTCTCGTCGACCTTGCTCTCGGCTGGAGCGGTCACCCCGGCCGCCGGAGCTGCCGCGTTCGTGGTCTTCTGACCCGGCCGCTTCGCCTTGCCCATACCGAAGCCCTTGGATGCGGGCTTCTTCTCGGCCGCGGTCTCGGTGGCGGTCTCGGCGACCTCCTCCTTGACCGCTTCCGACGACTCGGTCTCGGCAGGCACCGGCTGCGCGGTCCCCCCGGCGGGCTTGCCGGCCGCGCCGGGACGCTTGGCGCCGCCCTTCATGCCGAAGCCCTTGGCGGCGGGCTTCTTCTCGGCGGGTGCCTCGGCAGGGGCCTCCGCGGGTGCGGAATCCGTGGCCGGAGCAGCGGACGATGCCGCGGCGCCGGGCTTCTTGCCGCCCTTCATCCCGAAGCCCTTGGAGGCCGGCTTCTTCTCGGCCGGTGCCTTCTCGGCGGGGGCTTCCGGCGCTGCGGTCTTGGCCGTCGCACCCGGCTTCTTGCCGCCCTTCATGCCCAGGCCGACCTTCGGCTTCGGCGCCGCCTCGGTGGTCGCCGAGGCAGATGCGGTCGCCGCGGCGGGAACCTTCTCGGGCTCGGGTTCGGGCTCCGGCTCCGCAACGGTCGGACGCGGTCCGAGGAACCGGCCGCCGAGCTTGACCTCGGTCCGGTCGCGCTTGACCGATTCGAGCAGCAGCTGCGCGACGTCGACGACCTCGACCTTGCCCTCGGACTCGGTGCCGCTGGTCCGTGCGGTCACACCGTCGGTCAGCATCACGCGGCAGAACGGGCAGCCGGTCGCGACCTTCTTGACCTGATCGCCGGTCGTGTCGCCCAGGGTGTCGAGTGCCTCGTCGACCCGGTCGAGGTTGATCCGCTTGCCGATCTGCTCTTCCATCCACATGCGGGCACCACCGGCACCACAGCACATGGACCGTTCGCCGTGACGCGGCATCTCGGTGAGGGTCGAGCCCGCGGCGCCCATCAGCTCACGCGGTGCGTCGTAGACCTTGTTGTGACGGCCCAGGTAGCACGGGTCGTGGTAGGTGACGCCCTCGCCGAGCGGTGCCACGGGGACGAGTCGCTTGTCGCGCACGAGGCGGTTGAGGAGCTGCGTGTGGTGGACGACCTCGTACTTCGCGCCCAGCTGCGGGTACTCGTTGCCCAGTGCGTTGAAGCAGTGCGCACAGGTGACGACGACCTTCTTGCGCTGGTCCGGCGCGGTCGCGAAGACCTCGCCGAGCATCTCGATGTTCTGCTGCGCGAGCATCTGGAAGAGGAATTCGTTGCCGGCGCGTCGCGCGGAGTCACCGGTACAGGTCTCGCCCTCGCCGAGGACCATGAAGTTCACGGCGGCCATGTCGAGCAATTCGGCGACGGCCTTGGTGGTCTTCTTCGCGCGGTCCTCGTAGGCGCCGGCACAGCCGACCCAGAACAGGTACTCGAAGCCCTCGAACGACTCGACGTCCTTGCCGAAGACCGGGATCTCGATGTCCATCTCGTCGATCCAGGCGGTACGCGCGGAGGCGTTCTGGCCCCACGGGTTGCCCTTGTTCTCGAGGTTCTTGAACATGCCGGCCAGCTCGGTCGGGAAGTCCGACTCGATCAGGACCTGGTAGCGGCGCATGTCGAGGATGTGGTCGACGTGCTCGATGTCGACGGGGCACTGCTCGACACAGGCACCACAGGTGGTGCAGCTCCACAGGGTCTCGGTGTCGATGACGGCGCCCAGGGCCTCCGGATCGAACTCGCCTTCCACGGCCTCGACGACCTGACCGCCACCGAGATCGCCCTTCGACTCGCCGACCAGCTTGCGGGCGGCCTCGGCGCGCGCCGCCTCGGGGATGGCGTTGAGCTTGTCCTCGTCGACGTTGCCGTCGGCGTCGACCAGGCCGACCTCGTCGCCGCCCATGTCCTTGCGGCCGCCGGCCAGCAGGTAGGGCGCCTTGGCGTTGCCGTGGTCGCGCAGCGACATGATGAGCAGTTTCGGGCTCAGCGGCTTGCCGGTGTTCCAGGCCGGACACTGCGACTGGCAGCGACCGCACTCGGTACAGGTGGTGAAGTCGAGCCAGCCCTTCCAGGAGAAGTCCTCGATCTTGCCCGCGCCGAACGCGTCGACGTCGGGGTCGGCGGTCTCCATGTCCAGGACCTTGCCCTGGCTCATCATCGGCTTGGCGGCGCCGAGGGCGACGCCGCCGTCCTGCTCACGCTTGAAGTAGATGTTGAAGAAGGCCGAGAACCTGTGCCAGGCAACGCCCCAGCTGATGTTCATGCCGACCATGGCCAGCCACACCATGCCGCTCATCAGCTTGATGACGGCGAAGATCGACACCAGCGTCGGGGAGGCCGGCAGGATCTTCGCCACCTGCATGGTGAAGAAGTCGGAGTAGACGTTCGCGTGACCGTAGGTCGCGATCTTCGACGCCTTCACCAGGATCATGCCCAGGCCCTCGAGCAGCACGACGCCCTCGACGAAGTACGCCGGACCGAAGCGCGAACCGCCGAAGCGGGACAGCCGTTCCGGGACGCGTGGGTGGTTCAGCTGCCGGATGACGATGAGGACGATGATGCCGACCACGGTCGCGATGCCGAGGAGCTCGTCCCACAGGTGCCACGCGAACGTGTCACCGAAGACCGGCCAGTGGAACTCGGGGTTGATGGACTGGCCATAGGCCTCGAACCACAGCAGGAAGCCGCCGAGGAAGCCGACCATCACGAGCCAGTGCGCCCAGCCGACGGTGCGGAACTTCACCATTCGCGTGTGGACGATGAACTCTTTGAGCATCGTCATCATGCGCGGCAGGATGGGCCAGAAGCGGGAACTGTCGACCTTGTGTCCGAGCTTGATGGTGCGGTAGATCCGCACCACGCCGCCGAGGAACAGGTACCAGCAGAACAGGCTGATCACCGCGGCTGTCGTGCCGATGGCAATCGTCGTGGTAGTCACGGGCGCGTACCGGCCTTTCGTCTAGGTCGTCCGCCGCCGGGTCGCGGAACGCGAGGCTGGGTACCACGGGGCGGTGTACTACAGATAACCGTAATTCCTTGCGCCACCGGCGCGCTGCCAAGGCTGGCCTAATTACGCAGGTCTACCTCATGACCGATGATACTCGCCAGTAACTTACTGTCGAGTCAGGGTGGGCGACACCACGTCTATACCGCGAGCCCCGCGGGGGTTCACCGCGTGTGCGCGACCTTCTCGAGCTCCTCGAGCGCGGTGTCGAGGTGTGTGAGCAGCCGTTGGAGGCTCGGGAGCTGGGCGCGAGCACCGATCAGGCCGAAGTTGATGTGATCGGCGGTGCTGGTCACGGTGATGTTGAGCGCCAGTCCCTGCGTCGGGATTGAGACGGGATACACACCGTCGAGTCGGGCGCCGTTCCAGTAGAGGTGCTTTGTCGGGCCAGGCACATTGCTGATGATGATGTTGAACTGCGGCGGGACGTACTGCACGAAGCCGGGGACGGTGGCGAAGGCCAGGGGCGCGAAGTTGGCCGCGCCGAGGGCAAGGGCCTGCAACGGCCGCAGACCGCGGACCACGGACTTGCTGTGTCGCGCCGAATCCACGAGCTTGTCGAGCCGGCGTTCGGCATCGGGTTCGTCGGTTGCCAGGCTCACCAGGATCGCGGTCACCGCATTTCCGTCGTCGTCGCCGTCGGTGTGCATCGACACCGGTACCGCGGCGATCAGCGGCGCGTCGGGCAACGCGTCCTGGTCGATGAGGTACGACCGCAGCGCGCCCGAGCACATCGCGACGATGACGTCGTTGAGGGTGATGCTGCGGGCGTCTGCCACCGCACGGAGACGGTCGAGTTCCCACTGCTGGGAGGCGAACCGGCGGGCGCTGCCGATCGCGACGTCGAGGATGGTGCGCGGTGCTCGTCCGAGGGGCGCCACGAAGTCCGGATCGCGCAGACCGGCGACGGCCACCTTGGCCGCGGCCGGTCCGAGGCCGGCGATCTGGCCGGCCACGTTCGCCAATCCCGACACCCGGCCGCGCAGACTCGGCGCGGGACGGGGACGGCGACGTTCGGCGAGCGCCGGGTCCCACGGTGCGGTGCCCGACCGGTCGCCGGGGTCCTCGGAGAGCGTGCGCTGCAGGAGTCGCAGGGCGGAGACGCCGTCGACCACCGAGTGGTGGATCTTGCTGTAGAGCGCCACCCGCCCGTCCGCGAGGCCCTCGATGACATGGATCTCCCACATCGGGCGGAACCGATCCAGCAGTGCCCCGTGGTTGAGTGAGACGTATCGCAACAGCTCGAGCACGCGTCCCGGGCGGGGGAGGACCGCACGACGCACGTGGTAGTCGAAGTCGATCTCGTCGTCGTACGACCACGCGACGTTGCCGAGTATCGTCACCGGCGAGGCCGGGCGTTTGCGGAAGAGCGGATGGATCTCGGTGCAGCCGCAGAACGCCTCGATGATCTCCTCGGCGAGCTCGCTGGACGACTGGCCCTCGCGTGGCACGAACAGCTGGAGTCCCCCGACGTGCATGGGTTGTTCACGTGTCTCGGCCAACAGGAACATCGACGAGGTGACCGGCATGTACGGCATCGCACCATCACTTTCAACACCGCGGGGTGGTGCGCACAGGCTGAGCGCGACCGGGTCCTCCAAGTATCACGGGGTGACCGCCGGGCCCGGGCTGGAATGGCCATGTTGGGGACGGGCTCCCTACGTTGTAGGGGTGAGATCGGGTGCTCGTCTGGTGGTGCCGGCACTGCTGGTGCTGGTCGAACTGTGGATCACCGTGGCCGTCACCTGGATGTACTTCGCGTCGGCGGGCAGGGTCGACGACGCGCCCGCGCCCGCTTCCCGTCCGACGCTGCTGGTGTTGGGTTCGCTCGTCCACGACGACGGGTCTCCCGGCGACTACGTGCGCGGTCGCCTCGACACCGCGGTGGAGCTGTATCGCGCCGGAGGTGTTGATCGGATCATCAACTCCGGCAACGGTTCCGAGGAAGCCGGGAACGAGCCGGCGGTGATGCGGAGCTATCTGGAGGATCGCGGGGTGGCGTCGCGGGTGATCGTCGGCGACCCGGCCGGTCTCGACACCGCCGCGAGCTGCCGGCGTGCGCGGGTGGTGTTCGGCGTCGACGAGGTGGTCATCGTGACGCAGGACTTCCACCTTCGCCGGGCCATCGCGTTGTGCCGGTACCAAGGTGTCGACGCGCGCGGCGTCGCGGCCCGATGTGACTGTCCCGCCTGGACTCTTGTGCGCAATCACATCCGCGAGACCGTGTTCGCCGGACCGCGTGCGGTGCTGACCGCGGTCAGCTGACCCTGCTGCTTCCCGAGGTGACTCACCACCACCGCAGCGACCGCTGCAGGTCGGCTTCGACGGCGGGGATGAGGCTGCGGACGAAGGTCGCCGACAGGTGGTGGAAGTCGTGCCACACCAGGATGTTCCCGACGACCGCGGGGCAGTAGGTGTCGTCGCACATGGCGTCGGTGTAGTCGAGGAAGCTCATGTTGGGGAACTCGCCGGCGAGCGGGGCCGCGGGGTCGGCCGGTGCCATCGCCTGGTCGCGGGGCACCCCGCACACCTCGGGTTTGCGGCCGCTGGCGAGACACTCCGGTGGCTTGAGTTGTCCGGTCGCCCAGGGGTTGTCGCGGACCGCGACGACGCGCTGGCCGCGGTCGCGGAACTCGGCGAAGATCTCCTCGTAGTCCTTGGGCACGTAGTCGCCGTCGCCCGACTCGACCGGACGGGTGCTGTTGGTGAACACGACGTCGGGTTTGTCGACGGCCAGACGTTCCATGACCCGGCGCGACCAGTCGTTGCACTGGTAGTACTTCTGGCCGAACCAGGTGAAGACGTGCTCGGTCGTGAGAGCACACCCGACCTTGAGGTAGGTGGTCACGCGGAAGCCGTGGCGTTTGCCGATGGCGTCGAGGGCGGTGATCCACTGTTCGGCGTGCGAACCGCCGACGAGCGCGATCGTGCGAGTGGCGTCGACGTCGCCGTAGTACCCGACCTTGATGGACGGGTCCTTCCATCCGCTGATGATCGAGTCGTAGGAGGTGATCGGCCAGTCCATGTCGACGACGTCGGGGCTCGGTTGCGCGGTCACGTTCGGCACCGGCGCCCCGTCGAGGAACGCCCGCGCACCCGGGTAGAGGCGCGGGTCGAGATTCTGGGTGTCGAGGGTGGCGTTCGCGGCGTCGCGCTGCCAGGTCACCGCGGCAGCCCCGGCCGCGACGCTGATGACGACCAGCACCGCGACGAGCGCGCGACGGTAGCCGCGGGTGTCCTGCGGCGCCGGCCGCGCCGTGTCCGCCCGCTTGCGGTCGGCCTTGCCCGCACGCAGCGGCGCCTCGACGTACTTGGTCGTCAGCCAGGCCAGTAGGACCGACACGGCCAGGATGGCGGTGCCCTCGAACCACGAGACGTCGTCCTGATAGCGCCAGGCCAGGTAGAAGATGAGCACCGGCCAGTGCCACAGGTACAGCGCGTACGCGATCGAACCGAGCCACACGAGTCTCGGATGCGCGAGGCCCCGGCTGACCCCGGACCGGATGGAGGTCTGGCCGGCCGTGCCCGCCCGGTCGATGGGGGCGGTCTGCGACGATCCGACCCAGATGAGCAGGAGGGTCGCACCGACCGGGACGAGCGCCCACGCGGCCGGATATTCCTGGACCCCCGCGATCCACCACCCGCACGTGACGATGAGGCCGAGGGCGATGATCCCGAGCAGATCACGCACCCGCTGCGACAACGGGATACGTGGCATCCACACGGCGAGCAGACCACCCACGAGCGGTTCCCACAGGCGGGCGACGGTGTCGTAGTAGGTGAACGGCTGGTTGATCCCGTGGCGGTGGTTCGCCCACGCGAACGAGCCCAGTGCGACGACGCCGAGCGCGATCCCGACGACTCCACGGACCACCTTGGGGTCGGCGAAGAACGCGGATCGGCGGCCCAAGGCGCGCAGCACCGCGCCCAGCGCCAGCGCGCACACGAGGGTGAGGACGAAGAACTGGCCCTGCATCGACATCGACCAGAGATGCTGCATCGGGCTGTTGGCGGAATCGGCGGCCGCGTAGTCCTGTGACTCGAACGCGAGATGCCAGTTCTGGTAGTACAGCGCGCTGGCCTGGAGTTCGGCGCCGAGCGGTCCCCACCGGGTCGTCGGCATGATCAGCGCGATCAGGCCGGCCGTGACCGCGAGCACCAGCAGCAGGGCGGGCAGCAGCCGGCGGAGGAGCCGGGAGAACCGCGGCCACGGATTGATCGCCGCACGCCACGAACTCGTCGCGGGCTGCGTGGCCAGGACATGTTTGAGCAGGGAGGCGACGAAGAAGTAGCCCGACAGGGTGAGGAAGACGTCGACGCCGCCGGACACCCGGCCGAACCAGACGTGGAAGATCGCCACCAGCGCGATCGCGACACCGCGCAGCCCGTCGAGGTCCAACCGGTACCCGGACGTGTTACCGGTCGCGGCGTCCTCGTTCGGGGTTGCGACGGGTGTCGCTTCGGTCAGGGGCGTACGCACAGAGGGCGATGGTACTTGCCGGCACCTGAGGCCGGCCTGGCACGAGCGGGGTGTCGTCGGACCTCACAGCAGACTCATGGGAACACGCTCTCCACGAAGTCCGCGTCGCGGGCCCGGCAGCGCCGTACCATCCCTCGCATGCTGCTCTTGTCGATGGGCGTGTCGGTCGACGGCTTCATCTCCGATCGCGACGGCGACTTCAACTGGACGGTCCCCGACGACGGACTGTTCGCCTTCCACACCGAACGGGTGGCCGAACTCGGCGCATTCGTGTGCGGTCGACGTCTCTACGAGGCGATGGTGGTCTGGGAGACCGACCCGCGGATGCGTGAGAACGAGGCCCACGCCGCGTTCGCCGACATCTGGACGGCGCTGCCCAAGGTGGTCTTCAGTCGCACCCTCACGGCGGTCGAGGGCAATGCCCGGCTGGCTCGGGGCCCGCTGGCCGACGAACTCACCGCGGTGCTGCACTCGACCGACGCCGACGTCGAGATCGGTGGTGCCGACCTGGCGCGGCAGGCCATCGAACTGGGATTCGTCGACGAGTTCCGCATCTTCCGGTATCCGATCATCGTCGGTGGCGGTACACCGTTGCTGCCGCCGGTCACCTCCCCGGTGCAGCTCCGACTCGCCGAGACCCGCACCTACGAGCAGGTGGTCTACGAGCGCTATCTCCGCGTGCGCGACGAGGCGTAGTCCTCCACCCCCAACGGGCGCCGGCGCGCGAGCCATTCGTTCTCGATGCGTCTAACCCTTCATCCGCACCGATCGCCCCGGCACCCTGTCGAGCAGCCATTGCACGCCGACAACCAGGGGAGATCCACACATGACAGCACGACGATCGGTAGCGATCATCGGGGCCGGGCTGGCCGGTACCAGCGCGGCGCTCGGCTTTCTCGACGCCGGGTTCGACGTCACGCTCTACAGCGATCGCGACCGCGAGTCGCTGCGCGACAAGGTGCCGCCGACCGGTGTCGGCGTCCTGTTCGGCAAGTCCCGTGAGTGGGACGCCGAGATCATCGAAGACCTCTACGAGGTCGGCAACACGACCGGCATCAGCGCTCGCCTGTACTCGGGCGTCGGTGACGAGCGTGCCCCGGTCCTCGAGTTCAACCCGGACTACGGCTACGTGGCCCAGGCCGTCGACCTGCGCCTGAAGGCCGACGACCGTCTCGGCCGATTCCTGGACCGCGGTGGCCGATTCGAGGTGGGTCAGGTCGACACCGACCGCCTCGACGCGATCGCCGCCGACGCCGACATCACGCTCGTCGCCACCGGCAAGGGCGGGCTCTCGACGCTCTTCCCGGTCGACGAGTCGCGCACGCACTACCGGGAACCCCAGCGCCGTCTGCTGCAGGTCACGCTCACCGGAGTCGATCACGGCCCCGAGTCCTTCGCCTACCGCAGCAGCGCCGGCGGTGACCACTCGCTGTTCAACCTCGACGCGCAGAACGGTGAGATCTTCGTCGGACCGTTCCTCCACAAGGACGCCGGACCGACGTGGTCCTTCATCGTCTTCGCCAAGCCCGACGGAGCGTGGGCCGGCCGGATCGACGACGTCCACGACGCGGTGTCCGCCCGGCAGACGATCTCCGGCATCTTCGCCGAGTTCTTCCCGGAGGACGCGCCGGTCATCGATCGGCTGCAGGTCATCGAATCCGACCCGGTCTCGTGGCTCAAGGGCGCGGTCACCCCGACGGTCCGGCAGGCCGTCGCCACCACCGCGGGCGGGCACCCCGTCGCGGCGATCGGCGACACCGCGATCGCCGTCGACCCGGTTGCGGGACAGGGCGCGCAGAACACGCTGATCCAGGTCGCCGAGCTCGTGAAGGCTGCGCGGGACCACGACGGCGAGTTCACCGCGGAGTGGCTGTCGGCTGAGTTCGAGAAGCACTGGGAACGACGCGGACGGGCCGCCGTCGAGGTCACCCGGCTCTACCTGGGTGATCCCGACTACGCGACCCACCTGGAGCTGTCGTTTCCGGCTGCCGCCGTCAGTCCCGCGATCGCGTCGGCCCTGTTCGGTCTGCTGTCCGAACCGAATCCGCTCCTCGGTCTGCGGACCCGCGAGGACGTGGAGGGATTCATCTCCGCGGTGGCCGGAGAGCCGCACGACGAGGTCCTCGCCCGGTTCGCGCCGGCCGGGCGGTTCAGCAGCGCCACCCCGGCGGCCGTGAGCGCCTGACACCCGCCCCTCGGCGCCGATGTGATACGAACGACACCGTCGTTCGAGTCGGCGTCGAAGGGGGCAGATGTGAAGTCGGGGTGGACGCTGGCCGACGCGCCGCCGCAGACCGGCCGGGTTGCGGTGGTGACCGGTGCGAATTCGGGGATCGGACGCGAGATCGCGCTCGGGCTGGCGACACTGGGCGCACGTGTCGTGCTGGCGTGCCGCAATCCGGAGACCTCCGCGGAGGCCCGCGACGACATCGTCGGGAAGGTCCCGGGCGCCGAGCTGGAGATCGTCGATCTCGACCTCGCCAGTCTGGATTCCGTCCGTGCGGCCGCCGCCGAGATCGGCGCGCGTCATACCCGGATCGACCTGCTGGTCAACAACGCCGGGGTCATGCGGGCGCGTCGTGACCTGACGCCCGACGGTTTCGAGATGGACTTCGGCACGAACTACCTCGGTCACTACGCGCTCACCGGACTGCTGATGGACCGGATTCTGGCGGCCGATGCCGGGCGGGTGGTCACCGTCGGCAGCCACGCCCATCGAGCAGGCACCATCGACTTCTCCGACATCCCCATGGACCGGACCTTCAGCAGCGCGGGTGCGTACTCCCGTGCGAAGCTCGCACAGATGCTGTTCGCGCTCGAACTCGACCGGCGCATGAGAAGTGCCGAGGTGTCGGCGATTTCGCTCGCCGCCCACCCCGGCGGCACCCGCACCGGGGTGATGCGCGAGCAGAGCAGATTCCTGCAGTGGGCATACCACGCGTCCTCGCTGCGATGGCTCACCGATCGTTTCATCATGGATCCGCCGGACGGAGCCCTCTCGGTCCTCCGCGCCGGCACCGATCCGAAGGCGCAGGGCGGCGAATACTACGGTCCCGTGGGAGGTTTCGGGCTGGCCGGTCCGCCGGTGCTGGTGGAGCCGTCGGCGAAGGCGAAGGACCGCGGCGTCGCTGCGCGACTGTGGGACCTCGGTGCCGAGCTCACCGGGGTGACCATCGACCTCGGCTCATCCTCTGCTCCCTGAGGGCCGCAGCGACTCTCGTCAGATCGCGAACCGTCCGGCGAACGACCGCAGCGGGAGGTCGGTGCTCGTGACGATTCCCGGAGCGGCCTCGACGACCGAGCGGATGGCGTTCAGGGCGGGCAGCCCGGTGACCGTCATGCCGATCGAGGCGAAGTTCTCCGGCTTGGAGAGGTCGAAGCCCTTGCGCGGGAAGATCATGTGTTTGGAATAGATGTTGGGGTCGCCGGTGACCTGGGTGATGTAGCAGGCCTGGATGTTCCACGACGGGTCGGTGTGCGGGGTCATCTGCCATTCGAGATGGGACTCGACGCGGGCCACCCCGTCGACCATGCCCTGGTACTTGATGTGGCTGCCACCGAGTGAACCCTGCGGCAGCTGATACCAGCCGAGGTCGACGTCCTTGGTGCAGGCGCCCAGCTCGTAGGAGAACGCCACCTCGTCGAGTTCGAGTTCGAAGGCGTCGGCCATCAGATAGACCGAGTCAGCGAACACCGCGGTGTACTTGTACAGCGAGTCGGGGATGCTCGGGTCGTCGACCGGCAGGCCGTATCCGACAGCCTTCCAGGTGTCGACGGAGTGGTGACACGAGACGTCGACGGATTCGATGACCGTGACGTTCTCGATGTCGGCCACGTCGGCGGTGTGCACGATGCCGAGAATCTGCGCCAGGCCGGGATTCATGCCGGTGCCGTAGAAGGTGGCGCCACCGCGTGCGCAGGCCTCGGCGATGACGTCGCTGACCTTGCGGCCGGAATGGTGCGGGTGATTGGTGTCGCGATGGAAGCCGGTGATCCAGTCCGCGGTGGTCACGATGTCGATCCCGGCCTCGAGGACTTCGACGTAGAGGTCCTCGTCGGGGAACACGCCGTGGAATGTGAGCACATCCGGACGCGCGGCGATGATCTCGTCCACCGTGCCCGTGGCCGTCACCCCGACCGGATCGAGCCCGACGATCTCGCCGGCGTCGCGTCCGATCTTGTCGGGCGTGTAGCAATGCAGGCCGACCAGTTCGAGGTCGGGGTGGGATCGGATGCGTCCGATCATCTCGGTGCCCAGATTTCCGGTGGCGACTTGGAAGACCCGGATGCGTTCGGCGGCGGTCATGGGAGATCCTTTCGGCGGAGCGACTTGTCAGGGCTGCGCGGCGGCGCGCAGCGCGTCGAGCTCGGATCGGCGGATGCGGACGAACTCCTCGCCCGTCGGGGTCACCGCGCCGCTCGGTGACGAGGGATCGGCACCGTCGGGTCCACCGCCGGGGTAGAACTGACGCGCCCAGTTCCGGAGGGCGGTGAAGCCTTCGAACTCCTTGCGGGACAGCGCGGGCGGATCGGAGTAGCGCTGGTGCGCCCAGATGTCGATGTCGGCGGCGAACTGCTCGATGACGAGATCGGCCATGATGGTGCCGTAGCGGGTGATCTCGCCGGTTTCCTCGCCCGGCTTGCGGCCGATCCACACGGTGAACCGGACGTCGGAGGTGTGCTCGTCGACCGGGGTGACCGCCGGCATCGTGCGATTGTCGACCATGCCCCAGCTCTTGGTGACCGAACAGCCCAGCCCGGCATTGATGGATTCGACTCCGCTCGTGGCATTTTCGAGCGTCGCACCTTCGTCGAAGGCGATGGTGAAGTCGACGTAGGACACCGGTCCGCCGAAGTCGTGCCGCGTGAACTCCGGCATGAACGGTGTCTTGTGGACGAACTTGAAATGGGCGAAGTCGACGCCGTTCTCCATGATGTACTGCGGATGGATCTCGAGTCCCGGCCGGAAGAGGGTGGCCTCCGGGACCGGCGGGTAGTAGTCGGCCGCGGTGCGGTCGTCGCCGAAGTCGCCGAAGATGTCGGGCACGTCGAAATGCGGTGGGCGTCCGTCGATGTCGTGCCAGATCCAGACGGCCTCGTTGCGTTCGACGACGGGGTAGCTGCGGATGCGACGCCCCCGGTTGGGGTGTCGTTCGTACGGGATGCACACGTTGCGACCCTCGCGATTCCACTCCCAGCCGTGGAACGGGCAGACCAGGTTCTCGCCCTCGACGTGGCCGCCGTGTCCGAGGTGGGCGCCGAGGTGCTCGCAGAAGGCGTCGAAGACGGAGACCGTGCCGGACGCGGATCGCCACGCCACCATCTCGCGCCCGAAGTACTTCATGGTGTGGACCGACCTCACCGGGATCTCCGAGCACCAGGCGACCTGGAACCAGCCAGTGGGTGTCATCGAGAGGGGCGTTCTCGCCATGCGGCAACGGTAGGTCTCGTCGCCGCAGAATGCAAGAGGGTTCTATGAAAAGTATCGCGCCTGGTCAGCTGGCGGTTTCGGTGATCTCCGGACTCGGCGACGCCGTATGCATGACGCGGTGTATCTCCGCGGTGAAGTCCTCGGCGGCCTCGATGTTCGACGCATGGCCGGTGTCGAGGACGACGAGGCGGTCGAGTTGGCCGCGAACCGACAGCGCATGGGCGATGCGCTGGGTCATCGCATGTGGGAGGAGCAGGTCGTGCCGACCACCGATCACCGTGGTGGGCACCGAGATCGCTTCGGCGCCGGTGGGGCCCATCGCCAACTGCAGAAGGGCGACCGCGGCCTTGGCGCGGGAGCTCGGCGTGCACGAGCGGGTCATCGCCAGGACGAACGCGGCATGATCGGCGGTCGCCGACCGGCTGTTCAGGATGCGATGCCGGATCACACTTCTCGTGAATCGGTCGCCGGGTAGGGGGAGCGGCACCGCCAGGGCCATCTGCAGCAACCACAGCGGTGCCTTGATGGGGCCGTTGACGAACGGCAGGACACGACTCTCGGTGGCGATCCCGCCCCAGGTCGTGTTGGCGAGAACCATTGCGGCGGCGCGGTCCTCAGCCTGTTGCCGGTGCCGGTGTGCCCACGCCTGGAGCGTGATGCCGCCCATGCTGTGCCCGACGAAGACCGCTTTCGAACCGTCCGGAACCGTCTGGGAGACAACCGTGTGCAGGTCGTCGGCGAGCACATCGGAATCGAACTTCCGCCGGCCCCACGTGCTGTCGCCGTGTCCGCGCTGGTCGTATGCGATGACGTGATAGCGCTCGGCGAGGGCGTTGATCTGCGGATTCCAGTATTCGATGCAGCACGACCACCCGTGGATGAGCACCAGAACAGGAGCCCCCGAAGGGCCGTGATGGTGGACCCGGAGACGTGCGCCGTCGTCGGTGACCGCCCACGACGTCCTGTCCGGTTCTCTCGAGTTGAAGAGGGCGTCGACGTACTGCCGCCGGCGGAGTCGTCGACGTGCTTCTGCCGGACTCAGTCGCGACCGGGCCCGACGGGCGACGGCTGCTCCGCTCACACTCATGGTGTCCTCCTCGACCCCGTGACACGCGTCACAGCAGACGCCCAATGATACAAACCGGGTAACCCCTCGTTCGCAAACGAAACATCTCGCCGGTCACGGCGTCGGCCATCCGGCTACGATCGGCGACCATGCCCACCTCGGACTCCGGCATGCCGGCCGACGGCCCCGCGACAGCCGTCCGACGAGTCAATCGTCGTGGGCAGGCGACGCGCGACGCGATGCTCGACGCCGCGATCACCTCGCTGGCGTCGGGTGACCCGGCATCGGTGTCGGGCAACCGCATCGCCAAGGACATCGGCGCCACGTGGGGTGCGATCAAGTACCAGTTCGACGACATCGACGGTCTGTGGGCCGCGGTGCTGCACCGCACTGCCGAGCATCGCGGCGACCTCCCGGTGAGTGTGAAACCCGAAGCGCCACTGGACCAGCGGGTCGCGGCCATCGTCGACCTCATGTACGACGGGCTGACCGCGCCCGAATCGCGGGCGATCGAGACACTTCGGGCGGCACTGCCGCGGGATCCGGACGAGCTGCGCCGGCAGTTCCCCAAGACCGCAGCCGAGTTCGCTTCTTGGGGGCCGTCGTGGATCGACTCGTGCCAGCGAGCGTTCGCCGACCTGGACGTCGATCCCGAACGTGTGCGCGAGGTGGCGGCATTCCTCCCCGGGGCCATGCGGGGACTGGTGTCGGAGAAGCAGCTCGGCACCTTCCAGGATCAGCAACTCGCCCGCCGCGGCCTGGCCAGGGCCATCGTCGCGCTTCTCGCGGCCTGAGCGCAGGCGGGGAGCAGCGTTCAGGACCCGGTGCCGCTGTCGGCGGCTCCCTCGTCTGGTTTCGTCGCAGGCCGGTTGGGTTATCCCGCGTCCGGAATGTCACGCCTTCACAGAAGGGGACGGTGATGCTTCTGCCGACCGGGCCGAGGGCCGAATCGTTCGCGATGCGCCGGGCGTTGACGTGCGTGCTGTGTCTCCTCCTGCTCGCCGGATGCGCCCGGCAGCCCGGTGGCGTGACGGCCGAACTCTCGCACTCGTCCGGTGACGTGGTCAGCGCGGTTGCTTCCGGAGAGGAAGGGCTGCGTTCGTGGGCCGAGGGTCGTGCACCGCGACAGTACGTTCGCGTCCTCTTCGACGACCTGATCGAGCAGTCGCTGTCCGCCTATGGAGCGGTCGTCAACCTCGACATCGACGACGTCGCGGACGAGCCGATGCGGGCCGGGGCCGAGGACGCGATGGCAGAGGCCACCCGGGTGCTCGTGGCGGCGCGGTCGGTGACGCTGCTCGAACGGGCGGACCCACGGGTGTCCGACTCGCTCGGCGCGCTCACCGAGATCGGCGAACGGCTGCAGCGCTTCGTCGACGATCCGCGTTCCGCGGCCGGTGCGAGGGGATGAGCCGGTGAAGAACGTCATCGGCGTCGCTCTCGGCATCCTGACCGCCATCGGCGGCTTCCTCGACATCGGTGACATCGTGACCAACGCGGTCGTCGGCTCCCGGTTCGGGTTCGGCCTGGTATGGGTCGTGGTGGTCGGCGTCATCGGGATCTGCCTGTTCGCCGAGATGTCGGGACGGGTCGCCGCGGTGAGCGGCCGGAGCACTTTCGAGATCATCCGGGAACGGCTCGGTCCCCGCATGGGCGCCGCCAACCTGGTCGCATCGCTGTTCGTCACCGGTCTCACCCTCACCGCCGAGATCGGCGGTATCGCTCTCGCTCTGCAGCTGGCCAGTGGGGTCGCACCGTTGCTGTGGGTGCCCGTCGCCGCGTTCGGCGTCTGGATCATCGTGTGGCGCGCCAACTTCAAGATCATGGAGAACGTGACGGGCCTGTTGGGGCTGTGCCTGGCGGTGTTCGGCGTGGTCTTCTTCCTGTTGCAACCGCCCTGGGGCCAGGTCTGGGATCAGATCACCGCGCCCGCCATCCCGTCGCAGGAATCGGTACCGACGTACTGGTACTACGCCATCGCGCTGTTCGGTGCGGCCATGACACCGTACGAGGTGTTCTTCTTCTCCTCCGGTGGCATCGAAGAAGGCTGGCGGCGCAAGGATCTCGCCCGTGAGCGATGGAATGTGCTGATCGGCTTCCCGCTCGGGGGTCTGGGGTCGATCGCGATCGCCGGTGTCGCAGCGCTGTACCTGATGCCGGCCGACATCTCGGTGGACTCGTTGTCGCAGGTCGTGTTGCCGGTCGTCCAGGCCGGCGGGCAACTGGCACTGTCGTTCGCCATCATCGGGCTGGTCGCGGCCACGACGGGTGCGGCCTTGGAGACGGCGTTGTCGACCGGTTACACCATCGCCCAGTACGCGGGGTGGCCGTGGGGCGCGGCCAAGAAGCCGCGTCAGGCAGCCCGCTTCCACCTGGTGATCATCGTGTTCCTTCTCGGGGGTGTCCTGATCCTCCTCACCGGGGTCGACCCGATCATGGTCACCGAGTACTCGGTCGTCTTCTCCGCGGTCGCCCTGCCACTGACCTACCTGCCGATCCTCGTCGTGGCGAACGATCGGGAATACATGGGAGACAATGTGAACGGACGAGTGCTGAACTTCTTCGGAACCATCTATCTGGGCATCATCGTGGTCGCCTCGGTGGCGGCGATACCGTTGCTGATCGTGACGGGGGCAGGAAGATGAGCTCCGACGACGACCGTCGGCTGTCGCGCCGCACCACGATCGACCTCCGCCTTCATCTGCTGGACAGGCAGATCCACGACCGGGACGGTGTGCCGCTCGGCGTCGTCGACGACGTCGAGATCGACATGCCCGACGACGGACCGCCGCGGGTGTCCGCGCTGCTCACCGGACGGGCGCTCTTCTATCGACTCATCGGCGGAGGTCCGCATGTGAGCGAGCTCGACCGGATCCCGTTCGACCGCGTCCGCGACATCGACGTCCGGGTCGCGATCGACGACAAGCAGGACGATCTCGAGCTCGCGTGGCCCGAACGATGGTGCCGGGACCACATCGTCGCGCGTATCCCGGGAAGTGGGCAGCGATGATCGCCAGCGACCTGTTGAGCTGTGCCGTCCACGATTCCGGCGGCGATCACCTCGGTCACGTGATCGACCTCCGCTTCGAGGTGGAGGACGACGAACTGCGGCTCGTCGGGTTGCTCGTCAACCGCCGAAACCGCGTGTCCTTCCTCGGCTACGAGCGCCAGGGCGTCTCGCGGCCCTGGGCGCTCAACCGGTTCTTCGCCTGGCTGCATCGCGGCACGGTGCTCATCCCGTGGGCGGACGTGACTTCCGTCGAGGACGGGGCGGTGTGTGTCCGGGACGGTTTCCGTCGCCTCGACGCCTCGCTGGACACCGCGCACGCCGACGGTTTGGGGCGCCCGGTCGACGGGTAGATCTGGGACGGCCGACGCCGCGGTCCGCCCGGCGTGAATACTCTGCGATGGGAGTGTTGTCGCTGATGACGCAGGGACGCGATGATGGCGTGCAGGACAGCGGCGGTGCGGTGACAACGACACCGCGCCTGGCCCGCGCGGGGCTCGGGGACACCGGGCGAGTCCTGCTCGGCGTGCTCGCCCCGGTGATCGCCGAAGGTGTTGTGGCGCGCCGGAAGACGATGGTCCGCCTCGGTGGGCGATTCGACACCCACGGCCGGGCCGCCCGGGTACTCAACGGCCTGCGGTCCCGCCACGACGCCGACGCGCTGGCTCTGACCTTTCCGCGCTCGATGGTGCTCGCGCTGCGCCCGCCGGCGGTGACGGCAACCCTCCACGGCACGCCGGAACCCTTCACCCCTGCGTCGAAGGAGAAGGTCGCAGCACTCTCCCGGTTTCAGCCGACGGGTGTGCTGATCTCGGACAACCGGCATCGGCAGGCGAGGCGGGAGCTGAACGAACTCGCCCTGCAGACATCGGCGGACGTGCACTCTCTTCACCGGCGGTGTGGGGAGATCATCGAATCCGAAGTCGCGGAACTGCTCCCGACCCTCCCCGAGGGCCGTCTCACCTGGGACACCTACGTGGTCGCACACTGGCGCACGGTGCGCCGCTTCGTCTTCGGGGATGCAGCGCGTGACGACGAGACGGTGACGGACCTGCTGACGGTGCTCCGACGAGACGCCAACTGGGGGTACGCCTTCCCTCGTCGATCCGCCACCTACAACAACTTCCGACGACGTCTGGACCATCTGGTGGCCGCGGCTCTCGAGGACTCGTTGGCCGCAGTGGTCCGCGACGCGGTGGGCAAGCCCGGCTCGTTGGACCCGATCGGTCAGATCCCGCACTGGCTGTTCGCGTTCGACGCCGTCGCGGTGGCCATCCATCGGGCACTCGCACTGCTCGCGTCCCACCCCGTGACCGCGGCCGCCGCCCGAACGGAGGCCGCGGTTGTGGACTCCGCGGTGCCTCGGGTCCTGCCGACACTTCGGGCGACCGTCCTCGAATCCCTGCGTCTGTGGCCGACGACCCTCGCCATCCTGCGGGAGGCGACCCGGGATGTCCCGTGGGACGGCGGCGTCGTCGCCGAGGGCGCGACCACGATCGTGATCGGGGAGTTCTTCCAGCGCGACGACGATGCGATGGACTTCGCACAGCGCTTCACCCCGGACGCCTGGACAGATGGACGAGCTCAGGAACTCGCCGGCGTCGTCCCGTTCAGCGACGGGCCGGGCGTATGCCCGGGACGCAATGTGGTGCTGATGTTCGCCACGGCAGTGCTGGCGGCGATCTGCCGCGACGTCGATCTCGACGACAACGTGCTCTCGCCACGGGCGCGAGCCGGTGTCGTGGACATGCCGCACTCGCTGGACCACTTCGGCCTGAGGATCGAGCTCCGAGCCGTGCCGGGGTCGACGCGAGAAATCTCCCGTCCGCACGATTGACCAAAGCGCTTGTTGGGTAAGGACACCGAACCGACGAGCGGTTCGCGAGCGGGAACGACACCGGAGTCCGAGAAGTGGGCTGGTCGTGACCGGGAGAACCGGGGTGCCCAAGGCTGGGTTCGGTGCGGCACGATAGGAGACGACCGATGGGGTCTCACTGCAAGACGACGCGCGATCACGACGAGATCCGGGAATGGGTGACCACCCATCAGGGTGTGCCGGCGCGCGTTCGCGACGTCAGAAGCGTCGGCGGAACCGGAGTGCTCCGTATCGACTTCACCGGCCGGACCGCCGACGAGTGCCTCGAGCACATCAGCTGGGACGAGTGGTTCCGCAACTTCGAGCGTGCCGAGCTCGCTCTCGTCTATCAAGCGGAGAAGTCCGACGCCGGCAGGACTTTCGCGAAAGTCGTGCCGGCGCCGGACTTCTGAGCCGTGTGAACTTCTCCGGTCAGACGCGCCGGGCGACGTATCGGGCGCCCTCCAGCGTCATACCGTTCACCGAGTACAGCACGTGCAGGGCGTTGGGACCGCCGACCGGAGCTCCGTCGCAGATGGTGTCACCGGGGATGCAGTAGCGAACCGTGCGGCTGCGGTACGGCGCGGCGACCTTGACCGGGGGAGCGCCGATGTCGTCGATGAACCGATCCGACGGGGCGCCGTAGAGCACGATCGCGGCGACATTGCGGGCCATGTTCGCCGGCAGCGGCGGCGGGACGAACCGGTCGTAGGTGGCGTACCGCGCCGGCAGGTCGAGTCCCGCGTGGACGGAGTATCCCGCGACGACGGCGCCCTGGGAGTAACCGCCGAGGACGACCTTGGTACCCGGGCACTTCGCCGCCAGGTACTTGATGCGGTTCTGCGTGGTGCGGACGCCGTCGGCGACCGTCTGGGCGAACTTCAGCCGATTGTCGAACTTGTCGCTCGCGGGGTAGGGGACGCCGTAGGAGCTGACGGACTTGCCCGGCAGCTGCGAGCGAACGGCCTCGACGAAGGAGATGCCGGTGAGACCCAGCGGCGGAGACGTCTCGACGGTGCCGCGCGCGAACACCACCTCGACGTCGGAGCACGATGGTGCGGCCTGCGCGGTCGGTGTTCCGACGGCCACCGCCCCCGTGATCGCAGCGATGACACAGAGGACGGAAACACTCAGGCGTTTGATCACCCGCCCCATGGTAGAGATCACAGCGCGGCGGGGTAAGGGCCTCATCGTCTCAAAGAACGAGGGAGTCCACACCCATCCGCGACCGGGTGCGCAACGAAGGACCCCGATGACCAGCCCATGGATTTTGTAGGATCACGTGACGTGCCGGACTCGACCGGCCGCTCGAAGCAGAGGTGAGTGCCGGTGGACGCAGATGTGCATTTCAAGATCGCCGAACTGGCGCGGCAGATGCATGCGGTGCCGGAGACCACCGAGGACACCACCGGTAGGGTCCTGGAGTCGATCACCGCCGGGGCTGTCCAGTATGTGCCCGGCGCGGAGCACGCAGGTGTCCTGGTGGTCGACCAGAAGAAGAACTTCGACACGCTCGCGCCGACCGATCCGCTGATGAACGAGGCCGACCGGATCCAGCGGGAAACCGGGGAGGGTCCGTGCCTGCAGGCCGCCTGGGACCATCACACCGTGCTCGTCAACGACATCCGTCGCGACGAGCGGTTCCCGGCGTTCTCCGCCCGGGTCATCGACGAGACGCCGCTGCGCTCGAGCCTGTCGTTCAAGTTGTTCACCGACAAGGGAACCATCGGTGCGCTCAACGTCTTCTCCGACGAGACCGACGTGTTCG
Organism: Gordonia sp. G4; assembly: GCF_057770005.1. NCBI lineage: Bacteria > Bacillati > Actinomycetota > Actinomycetes > Mycobacteriales > Gordoniaceae > Gordonia > Gordonia sp. G4. The sequence continues at coordinate 963,371 of NZ_CM173442.1, read as the reverse complement.
GGGAGGAATCCCTGGAGATCGGGCTCCTGTTCGCGACCCATGCCGCACTGGCGCTGCGGGCGGCTCGCCAGCAGCAGCATTTCCAGAGCGCCCTGGCGAGCCGGGACGTGATCGGCCAGGCCAAGGGCATGATCATGTACCGCTTCCGCATCGACGCGGTCCAAGCGTTCGCGCTGCTCCGGCGGCTGTCCCAGGACACCAACACGCCGCTGGCCAAGGTCGCCGAACAGCTCATCGAGCGGGAACTCGCCGAGCCCGTCGAGGCGGGAAACGGCTCGCCGTCCTGATCCCGGTCTTCCGTCGACTGGGCGCCGTTTTACGTCGACTGTGCACCGGCTAGGTTGGGCTCATGCGCAGCCGGCATGTGAGCGTGGTCATCAACGCCGAGCCCGCGAGGGTCTACGACTTCGCGGCCGAACCCGACAACCTGCCGCGATGGGCCGCTGGGCTGGCGACGTCGGAGGTGACCCGGCGTGGTGACGAACTCCTCGTCGAGTCGCCGATGGGCACCGTCACCGTACGGTTCGTCCCGCGGAACACACTCGGCGTCGTCGACCACGAGGTCGTGCTCCCCACCGGGGACACCGTGCTCAACCCGCTGCGCGTGCTGGCGCATCCGCAGGGCGCGGAGGTGGTCTTCACCATCCGGCAGCTGGCCATGTCCGACGACGAGTTCGACCGCGACACCCAGATGGTGGAGAAGGACCTCGCACAGCTCAAGTCGCTGCTGGAGGCGGGCGGTCCGACTGCACGGTGAGGCGATGAGAACGGCCACGCGCCGAAGTCAACCTTGATGACCGAACGCGACTTCGAGGAGATCCCATGCCCCAGCGTCGACTGTTCTTCATCCACGGTGCGGGCGGTTACGTCGAGGACGGGCCGCTCGCGGACTCGTTGTCGGCTGCCTTTGGCGCGTGTCTCGACATGCCGAGGTTCTCCGACGACGACATGTCGATCGAGGCGTGGGCTCGACCGATCCGACAGCACCTCGTCGGGTTGGGTGCCGACGATCTCGTCGTCGCGCATTCCTTCGGTGCGACGGTACTGCTGCACGTCCTCACGGCGGACGGCGTACCAGAACCGAGAAACGTTGTGCTGCTTGCGATGCCGAACTGGGGACCGGAAGGCTGGGATGTTCCCCAGTACGTACTGGCCGACCACTCGCTCCCGAGCCACGGAGGGCTGACTCTCTCCCTCCACCACTGCATCGACGACGACGTGGTGCCCGTCGAACATCTGGATCTGAACACGGCGCTCCTCCCGGCGGCGACGGTGCAGCGGCACCCGATGGGCGGCCACCAGTTCGACGGGCTCGCCGATGTGCTTGCGCGCGGGCGAGGTGGCCCCGACCCTGGGTAGGTACGCGACCCAGGTCCGGAGGGCACACATGGACGACAACCGATGAGCGAGCACGGCTCGGCCGAGACCGGGTCCCGAGGGGTGCCGGCCGCGTCGCCGGCGGGTCGATGGTTGATCGTCGCCGCGGTCCTCGGTTCGGGCGTCGCCTTCATCGACGGGACCGTCGTCAACGTCGCACTACCGGCCATCGCGCGTGACCTCGACACGGGCTTGCGCGGTCAGCAGTGGGTGCTCGACGGGTATCTGCTGACGCTGAGCTCGCTGTTGCTCATCGGTGGCGTCGCCGGTGACCGGTACGGGCGCCGGCTGGTGTTCGCAGGTGGTCTGGGTGTGTTCGCGGTGGCGACGGTCGCGTGCGGGCTGGCACCGACCGTCGAGCTGCTCGTCGTCGCGCGGATCGTGCAGGGGATCGCCGCGGCCGCCGTGGTCCCCGGAAGTCTGGCGCTGATCAACGCCGAGATCCAGCCGTCCGACCGGGGCGCTGCCGTGGGCTTGTGGGCCGGGATGTCCGGCGCGACCACCGCGCTCGGACCATTCCTCGGCGGCTGGCTCGTCGACGCGGCGTCGTGGCGATGGACGTTCCTGCTGAGCGTGCCGCTCGCCCTGGGCGCGCTGTGGATCGCGGTCCGGCACGTGCCCGAATCGCGGGGCGCGCCGTCCGACGCCCGGCTCGACATCGCGGGCGCGATCGCGATGACCGTCGGTCTCGCCGGCGTGATCTATGCGCTGATCGAGGGGCCGTCGACCGGGTGGAGCGGCGCAACCCTCGCCGCCGGGGTGACCGGTGTCGTGTCGCTCGTCGGTTTCGTGGTGATCGAGTCACGGGTCGAGGCGCCGCTCCTGCCGCTCGGACTGTTCCGCTCGTCGCAGTTCACCGGCGCCAACCTGACGACGCTCCTCGTCTATGCGGCGCTCGGTGGTGCGCTGTTCCTGCTGGCGCTGCAACTGCAGCAGAGTCTCGGCTACTCGGCGTTGGAGGCCGGCGCGGCGATGTTCCCGAGCACGTTCATCATGCTGTTCGGGTCGCCGCTGGTCGGCAGACTCGCGCAGCGCACCGGGCCTCGGCTGCCGATGACGGTCGGCCCGCTCATCGCGGCCGGCGGGTTCGCGCTGATGTCCCGGGTCGAGCCCGGCTCGGGATACGTGGATGCCGTCCTGCCGGGAGTGTTGCTGTTCGGGCTCGGGATGACGGTGACCGTCGCGCCCCTCACCTCGGCGGCACTCGCCGCCGTCGACGACGAACTCGCCGGAACCGCGTCGGGCGTGAACAATGCGGTGGCGCGGCTCGCGGGTCTGCTGGCGGTGGCCGTGCTGCCGGCCGTGGCTGGGATCGATGCCGGGCCCGGGGATCCGCTCGGCGACGGTTTCCGTATGGCGATGTACATCTGCGCGGCGTTCTGCGCGGTCGGCGGTCTCGTCGCGGCGTGCACGATCAGGTCGAGCACCGACGTGCGGCCCCAGGTGCGGGCGGGCATGGACACCGCCTGCCAGGATGCGGCGACCCGGGCGGGTTAGTCGCGACGTTCGCCGGTGCCGGCCGCGATGGCCCAGAGTACGAGGACGGGCTGGAAGAACAGTCGCGTCAGTCGCTTCTCGTCGGTGTCGAGGCCGAAGGCGTCGATGTGCTCGACGTACTGGTTGATGTTGCCGGGGAAGATGACGACGAAGAACGCGGCCACGATCCACGACACCACCTTGCGGTGACGGGGCAGCGCGATGAGCGCGGCGCCCAGAGCGATCTCGACCCCGCCGGAAGCCAGCACCACGAAGTCCTTGCTGAACGGCACCCAGTCGGGCACCTGCGCCTGGAATTCTTCGCGCTGGACGGTGAGATGGCCGACGCCGGCGATCGCCAGTACGGCTCCCAGGGCGATCCGCGCGATGGCCCGGCCCAGCGGCTGACGAGTGGTGGTCGGCGTGACGATCGACATGCAGGCTCCTCGATGGGGGTGGGTTCGGTTCTACCGCACTTCGTGGCGGAAGAGGTTTCGGACGGCCGGCATCGGTGACTTCGCGTCGTCGTGGGTCTTGGGGATTTTCTGGCACAGAAGTACCCACCTGTGATTGCATGTTGTGACCCCGGCCACTCCGACCGGGGTTGCTCGTTGCTCGCAGAGGACCGCCCATGACACTCGACACCGCACAGCCGCACCGACTTTCCGCCCCGTGGCTGCACTCGATGTCCGACGTAGTGCGAGGTGCGGCCGGCGTCGTGGTCACCACCGCGGCGTTCCTCGTCGCCGTCGCGGTCCTGGTGATCGCCCAGATCGTCGTCGTCGTCACCCGGGCCGCGGTCGACCTCACCTGAGGTTCGCGACCGGTCAGGAATCGAGAAGCATCCGGGCGGCTCGACGTCTTAGCGTCGAAGCATGACGAACATCAACGCACTCACACTCGAAGTCTCCGACATTGCGGCGGCACAGACGTTCTACGACAAGGCTTTCGGACTCGGTGACCGGTTGCGCCTTCGCGCGGGAGATTCACCGACGACGGGCTTCCGCGGCTTCGTGGTCTCGCTCGTCGTCGCCGATCCGACGGTCGCCGACTCCTTCCTCCAACCGGCGTTCGACGCCGGCGCCACCGTCCTCAAACCGGCCAAGAAGTCCTTCTGGGGATATGGCGGCGTGGTCCAGGCGCCCGACGGCACGATCTGGAAGGTCGCCACTTCGTCGAAGAAGCCGACTGGCGCGCCGGAACGTAAGGTCGACGATCTGGTCCTGCTGCTCGGCGTCGACGACGTCGCGGCCACCAAACAGTTCTACGTGAGCCACGGATTCGCCGTGGCCAAGAGTTTCGGCCGGAAGTACGTGGAGTTCGAGAGCGGACCCGGCTCGATCAAGCTCGCGCTGTACGGCCGCAAGGCCGCGGCCAAGGATGCGGGTGTTCCCGCGGGCGGTTCGGGTTCCCATCGGCTGGTGATCGGCGGCGACGCCGGGGAACTGACCGATCCGGACGGGTTCGCGTGGGTGCCCACGGCCCTGTAGGATCTCATCCTCTTTGTCAGTCGCGAACTGGGGTTTCTCATGATCTTGTCACCTGTGGGTTCTCACTAACTTGTCAGAATCCTCAGGCCAGCACTGCTCCCCGGCCGGCGCGTCATAGTTCGAGGTTGCAGTGCTGAAGCGGCGGGTTGCTAGGAGACCGCTACGCGACGTGAACTGCGGCTTGTGAATGGTCGAACCGTCCGACCGGCTGAACAAGGGCGATCGAACGCCGGCCGGTGTCGTGGCGATGTTCCCGGATGTGACGTGTAAGGGCTCGGGACATGCTTGACGTCGTGTCGTCGGGACATCGTTGACGTCTCACGCTTGTCGGTGGTCGCAGTCAGAGTGTGGGGGGTGTCCTTCTCTGCTGAGACTGAATCCGATGCTGAGATCGCTGCACGGGTGCGTGTGGAGGTCAGGTTCCGTGCGGTCACCGAAGTCGCCGACGGTGCTCCGGTCATCGAGGTCGCTAACCGTTACGGTGTCTCTCGCCAAACGGTCACGGCGTGGCGCAAGCGCTATGCCGCATCAGGTCTGGGCGGTTTATCGGATCGATCTCGCCGACCGCGTACTAGCCCGAACCAGATCTCTCCACAAGTGGAGGCGACGATCTGCGAAATGCGACGCACCCACCGGCGGTGGGGTGCCCGGCGCATCGTCTACGAACTCGGACGCCTCGACCCTTATGCGCCCGCGCCCGCGCGGGCCACGGTGCACCGCGTGCTGGTACGCAACGGATTGGTCAATCCTCAAGAGCAGCTACATAAACGGGTCTACAAGCGATGGGAGCGGGAAGCTCCGATGCATCTGTGGCAACTCGACCTGGTTGGAGGTGTGTTCCTGGCTGGCGGCCGGGAATGCAAACTGTTGACCGGCATCGACGACCATTCCCGCTTCGTCACCGTCGCCGCGGTTCTCGAGCAGCCCAGTGGCAGTGCCGTGTGTGAAGCGTTCGTCGGGGCGATGAATCGATGGGGCGTGCCGTTCGAGGTGCTCACCGACAACGGCAACCAGTTCACCGGCAGACACACGCGGCCGTTGCCGGTTGAGGTGCTCTTCGAGCGGACGTGTCGCGAGTACGGCATCACCGCGCGGTTGACGAGCTTGTCAAGATGTCTGTGTAAGAACGTGACTCCTGATTTTCTTGTGGTCCGTGGGTTTAGCCGAGGTGCGGTTCGATCCGGTCGGGGTAGGCCAGAGCGAGCTGTCCGAGGGCTTGCTTCCAGTTGGTGACGACCTGTCCCTCGACCAGTCGTCCGAGGGCCTTACGGGGCTGTGACCGCCTGGTCCCGCGTTCTTTGAGGCGTTGAGCGGCTCGTTTGTCTTCGATGTCGCAGATGGCCAGCCACAAGAGTTTGCGGACCGCGATGTCGTTGGGGAAATGTCCGCGGTTCTTGATGACCTTGCGGAGCTGGTAGTTCAGCGACTCGATCGAGTTGGTGGTGTAGATGACTTTGCGCAGCTCGGGCGGGAATGCCAGGAAGGGGATGAACCGATCCCAGGCTCGGTCGAAAGCCATTGCCGCACTCGGATATTTGGCGCCTAGTTCCGAGTCGCGGAAGGCTTCCCACTCGCGGCGGGCGGTCTCGGCGTCGGGGGCGGTGTAGATCGGTTTAATCGCCCGAGCGACGTCTTTGCGGTCTTTGTAGTTCACGAACCGCATCGAGTTGCGGATCAGATGCACCACACAGGTTTGCACGGTGGCCAGCGGCCAGGTCGCCTCGATCGCTTCGGGGAATCCGGTGAGCCCGTCACAGCACACGATCAGCACGTCCTTGACGCCGCGGTTGGCCAGATTCGCACACACCCCGGCCCAGAACTTGGCGCCTTCTTCGGCCTGTATCCAGATTCCCAGCACATGCTTGACGCCGGCCATATCGACGCCAATAGCAATGTGGGCGTGCTTGTTTCGGACATGGGCGCCGTCTTTGACCTTCACCACCAGGGCATCAAGGTAGATGACGGGATACAACGGCTCCAGCGGCCGGTTCTGCCATTCATCGACCGCGTCGAGGACCTCGTCGCAGATCTTCGAGATCGTCTCGTGCGAGAGATCGGTGCCGATCGTGGAGGCCAAATGGTGTTGGATGTCGCGCAACGTCATGCCGCCGGCGTAGAGCGAGATGATGATGTCGTCGAGGCCGCCGAGGCGGCGCGAGCCCTTCGGGACCAGCCGCGGGGTGAACGTGCCGTCACGGTCACGAGGAATGTTCAGCTCGACCGGCCCGGCCTCCGAGGCCACCGTTTTCGGGCTCGACCCGTTACGGGCGTTGGGCAACTCCCGCCCGGCCGGATCGCCCTTGGCATAGCCGAGGTGATCGGTCAGCTCGGCCTTCAGACCGCGTTCGAGGGCCAGTTTGATCAGACCTGGGATCAACCCGCCTTCGCCGGTGATCTGGATCTGGCCGGTATCGATCTGGGCGAGCAGCTCATCGACCATGCCCGAGGCCTGTAATGCCTCGGCGACTTCCGCGGTCGAGCGCGGCTCGGCCAGTTCAGGCAACTGCTCGTCGTCGTGGCCCTGCTGCTTGTCGTCTAACGCCATGCTCATAGATCTTCCTCTCACTGATGAGCACTGGACTTACACAGACCATCTGACACCCCCCGGTTGACCAAACGCCGGTCACCGACCACGACCGGCAAAATCGAACGATTCCATCGCACATTGCGCCGGGAGCTTCTCGACGAGACTGGCGCCTTCGACACCATCGAGACCGCGCAAACGGCTATCGACGAATGGGTCCACGCCTACAACACCTGCAGACCGCATCAGTCGCTGAACATGGCCACCCCTGCCAGCGTGTTCCGCAGTCGCAGCACCGATCCCGACACCATGCCCAGCAAGCCTGTTGGTGCCGAGATCCGACCGGAAGCCGAAGTCGTTCGGCCAGCTCCAACCGTGGCCGATCAGTCGAGTTCCGCCATTGAGTTCGACACTGTCGTGCCGCCGTCCGGTGTAGTGACTATTGCCGGTGTGCAACAGGTGTGGGTCGGAAAGAAACTATGCGCAGCGCAGTGTCGTGATGTGGGCTGACCTGTCGAGCGTGTACATCATCTGCGACGACATCGTGATCAAGACGGTCCGGTCGAAGCTGACCACCGCAGACCTGCAACGACTCCGCGCCCGCGGCACCCGCCCGGGCCGGCCCAGACCGGCGCAAGCCGCGTTCGACACCTCCACCGCCACCCATCGGCCGCGAGCTATCGAGATCGACCGGACCGCGAACCGCGACGGCATCGTCATTGTTCGTGGACATGAACTCGCCCTCGGCGTCGTGACGGCCGGCAGCCGGGTCACCCTGCGGATCGACGGCGAGTTGATCCACGCGACCAACGGCACCCACCTGATCAAGACGCTACCCAATCCTCTTGACCTAGAGAATATTCGCCGCTTGACCGGAGTTCGGGAAGCCAGCACCCCGCTGCCGCCTGCGCCACCGTCAGGGCCGCAGAGCGTGCAGCGCCGGGTTCCCAAGAGCGGTCAGATCATGGTGGCCGGCCAACGCCTCCGAGTCAGTCCGACCTACGCCGGCACCATCGTCACCATCATCGTCGACGATCACCACCTACGAGTGCTCGACGGCGCCAGAGAACTGTCACTGCACGCACGAACCACCACCAAGACCATTCGCAACTTCAACGCCCACCGGCCCCACCGCCGGTAAGCATCTCCCGAGAACACGACGTCACGCATCTCCTGAGACCGCACACGTCAGCTCATTCAAGCTCACGATGGCCGCGGTCGATCGAGTCTCCTCGTACTCTGCATACGCTCGCTCGATCTTCGAACGTGCTATACAGAAATCCATGGCCGCAGACGCCATCGCTCCTGCGAGCTGCTCCACAGCAGGCGCTCCGTTGGCATCATGTGCGAGAAAGTGCGTCCGCACGATAGTCGATGTTTCCGGAACTGTGACGGCGTCCTCGAACGCCGGCAGGAAGCTGATCAGCGAGCTGCTCGTGCCCCGAGCTAGCTCGAGGAACTGTTCGACGACCGCCGATTCGTCAATCATCACTCACCCTTGATCGCGCAGCACGTCCTCCCGCGACCGGGGAGGCACGTAGGCAGGATATCGGCGCGATAGGACATTCTGGCGGCGCCACTCGCTGGGCGCGCTGATCTGCCGCCCTCCCGGAGGTCGGCAGCCGCATGAGCAGATTGGTGACGTTCGCAGCGAGGGGGTGGGCACCCAGAAAGCCGGTCGTGATGAAACGGATGAGAGGACTCGTCATAGCGGATCTAGAGCGGGCCGTTGGTTCTGGTGTGGTCCGGACCTGAGACCGTGAGCAGCGACCCGAGCAATCGTTCCTCGGCGCGGATAGCCGCAAGCCAAGCTTTCGGCTCAGTGGGGTGCGGTCAATCTCCTCATTGAGTCGAGCCGACGATGTACGTAGGAGGAGAGCGAGAACGCGTCGTAGAAATCGTTCAGAACCTCATCATTGAAGATTCGGCTGGAGTGCGCGCGCGGGTTTCGGAAGTGCCCGTGGATCCCAACGAGCAGGCTTTTAAAGCCGCGGTGCTCGCTGATGTCGGAGTCTGATTCATGGGCGTTGATGGACCAGGCGGGATGCTCGCGATTGGTTCCGAGGACGCCGTCGTAAAGAGCTGCGCCATCACCCGCCAACCCCGTGATGCCGCGGACTCTTGCTGGGATGCTCTTCGACGCTTCCGACATTGCATGAAACAGAGAACGCCCGATGAGTTCCTCGTCGCAGTAGCGGAATAACTCGCTGTGACACCCTCGGCGCCTCAGCTCAGTTTGAAGTCGTCCGGCCAGGGCGGCACCCTCGGAGATGCTGGATGCCTTCGCTCCGGATGCGAGCTTGCCCGCTTCGTTAACTGCGTAGCCGTAGTACACGAGGAACTGGTTGAGCTGGTCGCGCAGCTCGTCGAAACGAGCTGGCTGAGCGGCATACCGGCTAGGATTCATGGCCTTTGCGATGAATCCGCCCATGACGTTGCCGGCTTGCTGTCGAACCTGGACGTTGTAGAGAGTGACGTACAGGCTGTCGCGCTTGTTGCCGCCCGGCTCACGCTGCCTGACTCCCACCATCTGGAGCAAGGAGTCGATCTCGGAACCGGTGAGTCCCGGATGATCTGTCTGCGAAAGCACGTCGCACACGCCCTTGACGAAATCCGGGGTGAAGGGAGCAATCTTCGGGGGCGTTTGTTTGGGCATAGTGGTCGACATCGAGTGGCTCTGCTCTTAGAGGCGACTGACCAAGGTCTGGCGCCTTGCGATTAGGTGTTATGACGTTCTTATCATTTCGGACGTGGGTCGGACTCGGAGACTTGGCCTACTCGTCCTCCATCACAGGCTCGGGTTGCTGACCGTGCCGTCGACGCCACAAGTCGCCCATGTCGTCGGCGAACTGGAGATCGACCCGTACGTCGGCTGCTCCGGGAGCGCTGTACATCACCTCAGCTGACTGATCACGCGCGATCACGTCAGGGTATTTGTCGACCATCTGCTTCTGCGCGTTCTGAAAAAGCGAGGAGAGGCCAGGCGCACTCATAAGGTGATCCGAGAACATCCCACCGTAGGAACCGAGGTTCACCGGAACACCGAACATCCCCGGCGGGTATATCGAGTTGGCGCGAGAGCCGATGGCATCAAGCGTTCCGCTCATCCCACCCGCCAAACCCTCACGGAAGAGTGAGGTTCCCCCCGAACCGTAGAGGCATCGATAATGAGGAGCACGATGCCAGAGAAGCGGAAGAAGTACGACCGGGAGTTTCGTGATGGGGCGGTCCGGATCGTCGAGGAGACAGGTAAGCCGATCGCCCAGGTCGCTCGAGACCTGGGGGTCAACGAGGGCACCTTGGGTAACTGGGTCAACCGGGCGCGCGCCGAGCGGGAGGGCCGCGGCGAGCTGACCGTTGATGACGCTGCTGAGCTCAAACGGTTGCGTGACGAGGTCGCCGAGCTGCGCATGGAGCGTGATGTCCTCAAGCGATCAGTGGTCCTGTGGGTGAAGGAGGCGACGAAGTGAGCGTGGCACGCTTTATCGCCGACCAGAGGACCAGCTATCGGGTGCCACACGCGGTGTCCTGCCGGCTGCTCGGGGTCAGCGAGGCGTGGTTCTACAAATGGCATAAGCGGACCCAATCGCCGGGTGCGGCAACGGGTTTGCACACCACCCGCGACTATCGCCGGGACACCATCGACCGGGCCGTGGCGGTGGCGTTCGACAAGGCCCGCGGCCTGCACGGGTCACCGCGCCTGCATGCGGATCTGCGTGCTGACGGGTGGACGGTGACCGAGAAGACTGTCGCTGATTCGATGTGTCGTCAGGGCCTGGTCGCGCGGCGGATCCGCCGGCGCAACGGGCTGACCCGTCAGGACAAGACCGCCCCGAAGTTCCCCGATTTGTTGGGTCGCGATTTCACCGCACAGTGCCCCGATCAGCGGTGGGTCGGCGACATCACCGAGATCCCGACCGCGGCGGGCAAGCTGTATCTGGCCACGGTCATCGACCTCTACAGTCGCCGCCTGCTGGGGGCGGCCACCAGTCGTCACCCGGATGCAGCGTTGGCGTGTGCGGCGATCGAGATGGCGGTCGCCACGCGGGGCGGTATGCAGGCGATATGGCGTGATGACGATGCGCAGAAGCTGATTTTCCACACCGATCGTGGGTCGACGTACACCGCGAAACGGTTCACCAGGCTGTGCCAGAAGATGGGTATCCGGCAGTCGATGGGCCGGGTCGGATCGTGTTTCGACAACGCCGCAGCGGAGGCATTCTTCTCTTCTTTGGAGTGGGAAGTGTTGTCACGCAACGAGTTCCATACTATCATGGAGGCGCAGGCGGTCGTGTTGGAGTGGTGCTACGGCTTCTACAATCACCAGCGTCGCCACAGCGCGATCGGGATGATGAGTCCGGTCGACTACGAGAACACCGCAGTCACCGAGCCCGAAGCCGCATAGAGGAGTCCTCCACGATTCCGGGGGAACCACATATTCTCTAGGTCAAGAGGATTGGGTAGCGTCTTGATCAGGTGGGTGCCGTTGGTCGCGTGGATCAACTCGCCGTCGATCCGCAGGGTGACCCGGCTGCCGGCCGTCACGACGCCGAGGGCGAGTTCATGTCCACGAACAATGACGATGCCGTCGCGGTTCGCGGTCCGGTCGATCTCGATAGCTCGCGGCCGATGGGTGGCGGTGGAGGTGTCGAACGCGGCTTGCGCCGGTCTGGGCCGGCCCGGGCGGGTGCCGCGGGCGCGGAGTCGTTGCAGGTCTGCGGTGGTCAGCTTCGACCGGACCGTCTTGATCACGATGTCGTCGCAGATGATGTACACGCTCGACAGGTCAGCCCACATCACGACACTGCGCTGCGCATAGTTTCTTTCCGACCCACACCTGTTGCACACCGGCAATAGTCACTACACCGGACGGCGGCACGACAGTGTCGAACTCAATGGCGGAACTCGACTGATCGGCCACGGTTGGAGCTGGCCGAACGACTTCGGCTTCCGGTCGGATCTCGGCACCAACAGGCTTGCTGGGCATGGTGTCGGGATCGGTGCTGCGACTGCGGAACACGCTGGCAGGGGTGGCCATGTTCAGCGACTGATGCGGTCTGCAGGTGTTGTAGGCGTGGACCCATTCGTCGATAGCCGTTTGCGCGGTCTCGATGGTGTCGAAGGCGCCAGTCTCGTCGAGAAGCTCCCGGCGCAATGTGCGATGGAATCGTTCGATTTTGCCGGTCGTGGTCGGTGACCGGCGTTTGGTCAACCGCGCGGTGATGCCGTACTCGCGACACGTCCGCTCGAAGAGCACCTCAACCGGCAACGGCCGCGTGTGTCTGCCGGTGAACTGGTTGCCGTTGTCGGTGAGCACCTCGAACGGCACGCCCCATCGATTCATCGCCCCGACGAACGCTTCACACACGGCACTGCCACTGGGCTGCTCGAGAACCGCGGCGACGGTGACGAAGCGGGAATGGTCGTCGATGCCGGTCAACAGTTTGCATTCCCGGCCGCCAGCCAGGAACACACCTCCAACCAGGTCGAGTTGCCACAGATGCATCGGAGCTTCCCGCTCCCATCGCTTGTAGACCCGTTTATGTAGCTGCTCTTGAGGATTGACCAATCCGTTGCGTACCAGCACGCGGTGCACCGTGGCCCGCGCGGGCGCGGGCGCATAAGGGTCGAGGCGTCCGAGTTCGTAGACGATGCGCCGGGCACCCCACCGCCGGTGGGTGCGTCGCATTTCGCAGATCGTCGCCTCCACTTGTGGAGAGATCTGGTTCGGGCTAGTACGCGGTCGGCGAGATCGATCCGATAAACCGCCCAGACCTGATGCGGCATAGCGCTTGCGCCACGCCGTGACCGTTTGGCGAGAGACACCGTAACGGTTAGCGACCTCGATGACCGGAGCACCGTCGGCGACTTCGGTGACCGCACGGAACCTGACCTCCACACGCACCCGTGCAGCGATCTCAGCATCGGATTCAGTCTCAGCAGAGAAGGACACCCCCCACACTCTGACTGCGACCACCGACAAGCGTGAGACGTCAACGATGTCCCGACGACACGACGTCAAGCATGTCCCGAGCCCTTACACGTCAGCATCGCCAGATTCGCGAGGATGACGAGCTGGATTACGTCTGGCTGTCAAGCGACGTCACCCCTGAGGGCGGCATGTCTCATGGAATGGGGCACTCCGGTGAAGGGGTGTTGGCCACTGCCGGAGAAGAAGCCGTAGCTGTTGGCTGAGCAAATCTGGTGCAGGACCAGATCGAGCGGACGGGGATTCAGTGGCCCCGCGGCCGCACGGGAGGCGCCATGGGCGCAGTTCTCATCGGAGGGATAGCAACATGGAGTGGCCGCGACGGCGAGCAAGCAGCGATCGGCTCCCTCTCTGCCTGACTTCGAACCATCGGCCGTCCGCGACATCGGCGGACGTTCGGCGCCGACAACTCGTCCTACTCTGACACGTTTCCTTACCAGCTAAAGCGGCTGTGGCAGAGTCGGTCATGCTCGGTGTCAAATGTATTCGTCACGGGTGCGCGTCTTGGCTGAGGGGTAAAGATGGCGCCCGAGTCGTCCTCCCGCGCCGGCCGGCATCATCCTCGGCCCCATGTCGTATTCGGCAAGCGGGAAATTGCGGCTAGTTAACATTAACATGGCGTGATCGTCGTCACTCGATGCGGCGAATGGCCTCGTTACGTGACGTAGCAGGCCGCCCAGATTGTCGGTCGGTCGGGCAGTTTGTCAACGGCCAGTTTGATGTCCCCGCTGGTGGCCAGGTAAAAGTCCCCACCCTGTGCGGGATGTTCTAGGTGGGTGGCACCTCCGTTCGGTGTGTCATGCGGTAGGAGTCGCCGTCGGTGATGACGATGGTGGCGTGGTGTAGGAGCCGGTCGAGGATGCTGGCGGCGGTGGTGTGTTCGGGCAGGAATCGTCCCCATTGTTCGAAGGGCCAGTGGCTGGCGATCGCGAGAGATCGGCGTTCGTAGGCGCCGGCGACGAGCCGGAACAGTAGTTGGGTGCCGGTGTCGTCGAGTGGTGCGAATCCGATCTCGTCGAGGATGAGCAGATCTTGGCGTAGCAGGGTGTCGATGGTTCTGCCGACGGTGTTGTCGGCCAGTCCGCGATACAGGGTCTCCACGAGGTCGGCGGCGGTGAAGTACCGCACTTTGTGTCCGGCGTGTACTGCGGCGATCCCCAGCCCGATCAGGGTGTGACTCTTACCCGTCCCGGCTGGGCCGATCAAGGCCAGATTGTGTTGGGCTCGAACCCATTCCAGTGAGGATAGGTATTCGAAGGTATTGGCCGGGATGGAGGATGCGGCCACGTCGAACGATTCCAAGGTTTTGGTGACCGGGAACCCGGCAGCTTTTAGTCGGTTGCGGATGTTGGAGGCATCACGAGCGGCGATCTCGGCTTCGACCAGGGTTCGCAGTACTTCTTCGGGTGTCCATCGCTGGGTTTTCGCGGTGAGCAGGACCTCGGGTGCGGTGCGGCGGATCGAGGCGAGCTTCAATCGGCGTAGCGCTTGGTCGAGGTCGGCCGGTAGTGGCGGCACTGTCTGAGGTGCAACGGGTGTCGATGTTGTGGTGGTCATGACACCTCCTTGTCGCCGGCGCCGAGCTTGTAGGCATCCAGCGAGCGGGTGGGCGCGGTAGGCAGGTGCCCGAGCAGTGCTGTGCCGGCCGGTCGCGGGTTGGGGGTGCCGGCTCCGGCATCGAGGATCGAGCGCACATCGGCGGCCTTGAACCGTCGGAATGCCACCGCCCTGGTCAGGGCGGTGAGCACCTGTTCGTGGCCGTGGGAGGTGACGAGCCCGAGGATGTCGTCGAGTTCACCGCCCAGGCGGGTGTTCCCGATGGCCGCGGCACCGACCAGGAACTGCTCAGCAACCTCACCGAGATCGCAGAACTGCTTCTCTGCTGCGGTTTTGGGTCGTGGTGCACGACTGGGCGGGGTGCGTGGCCCCCCGTAGTGGGCATCGTTGAGGACGACCTCTCCGGGTGCGGCCAACAGATGATCGGCGACCACCTCACCGGAGGTAGGTTCGGCGATCAGGAGCCGTTCACCGTCCTGGATGAGGGTCACGGTGGTGCCGATGAGCCGGTTGGGTACCGAGTAGCGGGCCGAGGCGTACCGGATACAGGAGAGGCGATCGACCTTACGGGTGACCGGCGGTGGACCGACCTGGGCCCGCAGAGACGGCAACGGGCTCAATGTGTCTCGTTCGATCGTGAGTTGGTCAGCAGGCACGCACAGTGTGTCGCTGTGACGGCGGGTGTTGACCTCGACACACCAGTCCCGCGCGGCCCGGTTCGCTGCGTGCACATCCAGCTGCACGTCGTCACGACCAGCAGCGATCTTGGCTTCGGTCCACAACGGCTGCGCCAGATCCGACTGCGCGTACCCGCAGAGGTTCTCCACGATCCCTTTCGATTCCGGATCGGCGCCGTGACAGAAGTCCGGGGAAAACCCGTAGTGGGTGGCAAACCGCACATACGTGGGGGTGGGTACGACGACGTTGGCGACGACTCCACCTTTGAGGCAACCCATCCGATCAGCGAGTACCTTGTTGGGCACTCCACCGATCTCTTCTAACGCTTCGGCGATGAATCCGAGTGTGGTGATGGATGTTTCGTTGGTGGCGAACCGAACGAACCGCCACCGCGAGAACGCCAACACCGCGCAGAACATGTGCAGCCCGCCGATTACGGCCCAATCGATGACCAGGTAGTCACCCGGAGCCCACACCGCCGGGCGGCGGCCACGATGATGATCACGGCGCCACTGTGTTTTCTCCTGGGCGACGAGACGACGGAAGTTGCGGGCCGAGCCCTCATAGCCCGCGGCACGTGCTACCGGCAGCAGTCGCTTGGCGGTGATCCGGCCGTGTGACCGCTCGACTCGCTCAGCGACCAACTCGGCGACCGCATCGTAGTTGCGGGCCCGTTCCTTGCGGTCGGGTGGTTGATCGTCGGCCTCGAACCGGTCGACCACACGCTTGACGGTCTTGTGGGTGGTGCCGCACACCTCGGCTGCGGCGCGATAGCTTCCGAGTTCTCGGTAAGCAGAAATGATGTCCATACGGTCCTTCGCAGACTTCAATGGAACTCCCAGGCGGTGATGGTGATCGGTTGGCACCTTCACCGTCATCGCCTGGGCCCTCAGTTCCGGGTCGACACGACGAACACAGGGTGGGGACTTTTATCTGGCCACCAGCGGGGACCTCGACCTGGCCACCAATGGGGACTTTCTCATGGCCATGGACAGCAGTTGGTGTGCGAAAACCGTCGTCGGTGATCATGATCTCGCGGTCGAGGGTGACGACCGAAACATTCTCGTGGCGGTATCGCATATGTGCGTCTATCAAACGTCGTTGCTGCGGTGTTGCAATGTCCCGAAGGCCCGACTGGATTCGTTCGGTGAATGCCATAACGGTGGCTAGAACGAACCGGCTGGTGTCCTCGGCGAGGCGGCAGACGTTGAGGTGTGGCTGAGAATTGCCGCGTAGGCGATGCTGGCTGACTTGTAACGACCGTGCGCTTCGGACGGGGCGGGCCCGGGTTACCGTATCGAAACGTTATGAACCAGTCGCGAAATTCGTTGTGGTGTAATCAGCTGACGCCCCGATTGGGCTGGTCGAGCATTCATGCGGCTGGCGGGCGTGCACGTCGAAGTCGAAACTGCGACGGGGAGCAGCCGACCCACCGAGCAAACGCATGAGAAAAGCTTGCGACGTCGCAGTACCCCAGTTCGGTAGCAATCTGGCCGATTCCGACGCCGGGATCGAGAAGTCGGAGGATGGCGTGCTCCTGCATGAATTGCTGTCGTAGGCGGCGCAGGGTGGTGCCCTCGGCGTGTAGGTGCCGTTTGAGTGTGCTTACCGATACCGACAGCTCTGCTGCGATCCGACTAGCGTTGACTCGAGCAGGGTCTGCATCAAACTGGGCTCGGACGCGCTGCGTGTACGAGTTGTGACGCCGCTGATCGCAGAGCCGTCGCAGTTCGGCGGTACCGATCCGGTAGGCGACGGGATCGGAAAAGCGGCACACCTCATGAAGCGCCTCGGCTGGTATGCGAACAAATGACGCTGGCGCATCGAAGACGACTCGATGCCCTATCTCTCCCACGTTCAGCGGCTCGGTCGGCGCCGGGCAGGTCAGGTGTAACTCTGCTGAGGACACATCTCCTGTGAGTATTTTCACCAGACGCAGAACGGTCAGGCCCCCATAAGTGACGGCAAAGCAGTCGGTACCCGCGCTGTCGGTGCGCCCTGCGAGACCGATGGTAAGACCACTGGCGCCATGATGAAAGTCCGCACTTAGCGCCGTCGAGATCAACGGCAGAAAACGAAGCAACTCGACGATGTCAACGACCGACCCGGCACTGACCAGCGGCAGGCTCAGTGGACCGAAGGAGGTCAGCTGAGCGTGCTCAGCGAATGCGAGGCCCAGCCGAAACCCGTCGTGCGGCCCCATCGTCGGATACACGTCATGAAACCATTGCATCGGCACCTGCGCTTCTTGCGTGATCAACGTTCTGAGGTCGGTGCCCTCCTGGGCCATTATCCGACCGAATGCGCTCGTCGCCTCCGTGCCCAGCGCACCGCTGTCGAGAAGCTGTGCAAACGCCAACGGGGGCACACCGGATTCACCGAGGGTCACGTGAGCCAGATTAACAACAGATTGCGACGTTCACACATGGATCGGTCGGGATCCGCACATTCACACTCAAGGGGAACCTCATACGTGCAAGGAGGTGGCCATGGCCACGATCACATACATCACCCACGATGGAGACGACTACGAAGCCGATCTCGTGGAGGGAAGTCGCTCATGCAGACCGCCGTCGACGAAGCCGTCCCCGGCATCGACGGTGATTGTGGTGGCGAAGCGGCCTGCGGTACGTGTCACGTCATTGTCGACCCGGCGTGGATCAAGACCGTCGGGCGCAGCGGCGAGGGCGAGGAAGAGATGCTGAGCATGCATCCGGAACGGGAAGGAACCTCGCGGCTGTCCTGCCAGATGATCGCGACTGAGGAGTGGGACGGCCTGACTGTTCGCCTCCCGGAATTCCAACTCTGACCCGCAACGACGAAGGAATGCAATCATGAGCATCGCAGCCACCGTCGCCGAGAAGGCGCAATCAATGATCCCGATCGACCTTCAGATCCGGGGGGCGCATGTCTATGACAAGACCCGCCGAATCGTCACAAGGACCGACGGCCAGAAGATCTTCACCGAGACCCCGATCCCGCCGGTGGACGAGGTCGATCTCGCCGAAATCGACCTGAGTAACCCGTTCCTGTATCGCCAGGGTATGTGGCGCTCGTACTTCGAGCGTGTCCGCAACGAGGCGCCGGTGCACTTCCGTTCGGAGAGCCCCTTCGGTCCGTTCTGGTCGGTCACGCGACACGCCGACATCATCGCGGTCGACAAGAATCACGAGGCGTTCTCCGCCGAACCGTTCATCATCATCGGCAGGCCCCCGCGTTTCATGGACATCGCGATGTTCATCGCGATGGATCCGCCCCGGCACGACAAGCAGCGCGCCGCAGTGCAGGGCGTGGTGGCTCCGAAGAACCTTCGTGAGATGGAGGGGCTCATCCGCGCGCGCGTCCGCGAAGTCCTCGACGGCCTCCCACTCAACGAGCCGTTTGACTGGGTCCAGACTGTGTCGATCGAACTCACTGCACGCATGCTCGCGACGCTACTTGACTTCCCTTACGACAAGCGGCACAAGCTGGTCGAATGGTCCGACCTCGCGACCTCGATGGAGCAGGCCAACGGCGGCCCCTCGGACAACGACAGGGTCTTCCGTGAGATGGTCGCGATGGCGCAAGGCCTGAGTTCGCTGTGGCGGGACAAGGCGGCACGTACCGTGGCCGGCGAAGAGCCTGGCTTCGACCTCATCACCATGCTGCAAAGCAACGAGGACACCAAGAACCTCCTCGACGATCGCCCCATGGAGTTCCTCGGTAACCTCGTGCTGCTGATCGTCGGCGGCAATGACACGACCCGCAACTCCATGAGCGGCGGAGTGCTGGCCCTCAACGAATACCCCGAGCAGTTCGAGAAGCTCAAGGCCAACCCCGACCTCATCCCCAACGCGGTGTCGGAGATCATCCGCTGGCAGACCCCTCTTGCTTACATGCGCAGGGTCGCCAAGAAGGACGTCATGCTCGGCGGCCAGTTCATCCGCAAGGGTGACAAGGTGGTGATGTGGTACGCCTCGGGCAACCGAGACGAGCGCGTCTTCGAGCGTCCAGACGAGCTCATCATCGACCGGGCCAACGCCCGCAACCACATCGCGTTCGGTTTCGGTGTACACCGCTGCATGGGCAACCGGCTCGCCGAGCTCCAGCTACGCATCCTGTGGGAGGAGCTCCTCCCTCGCTTCGACAACATCGAGGTGGTGGGTGAGCCGGAGTACGTGCAATCGAACTTTGTCCGTGGGATCAGCAAGATGATGGTTCGCCTGACCCCCAAGGGGGAAATGTGACGGCTGATCAGGTCGTCATCCTCGGCGCGAGCCACGCCGGCGTCCAACTCGCGGGCGCTCTCCGAAAGGAGAAATGGGCCGGGGATGTCTTGCTGATCGGCGACGAGGGCAGGCTCCCCTACCAGCGTCCACCGCTGTCCAAGGCATACCTGGCAGGTGCATCACAGCTTGATGACTGCGCGATCCGCGGACGTCAGTTCTACGACAAGCAGCGGATCGAGCTCGTGGACGGAACGGCGACGGCGATCAACCGTTCCGCGCACACCGTCACCCTCAACAGTGGAGACGTGGTGTCTTACGCCACGCTGGCACTGTGCACCGGCGCGCGCGCCCGCGCGCTGACCGTTCCGGGCGCCGAGTTGACGGGCGTCCACTACTTGCGCACCGCCACCGACGTCGAGGCCATCCGTGCCGCGGTGGTGCCAGGTTGCCGGGCCGTCATCGTCGGCGGCGGCTATATCGGCCTGGAGACGGCCGCCTCACTTCGAGCTCAGGGTGTGGACGTCACTGTTCTCGAGGCTGCGGAACGCGTGCTCGAGCGGGTGACCGCGCCGGTGGTCTCGAGGTTTTTCGACCGTACCCACCGGACCGAGGGTGTCGATGTTCGCACCAGCGCGTTGGTCGAGGGTTTTCGCGGGGAGGGGCGAGTCGAAGAGGTGGTGCTCGCCGACGGTGAGACCCTGGCCGCGGACCTCGTCATCGTCGGTGTCGGCATCATTCCCAACACGGATCTCGCGGTCGCCGCGGGCCTCGAGGTTGACGACGGAGTCATCGTCGACGACCATGCACGCACCAGCGACCCCGACATCGTCGCCGCCGGCGACTGCGTCAACCAACGGATCGCACGGTACGACAGGCGCGTCCGCCTCGAATGTGTGGCGGCCGCCACCGAGCAGGCCAAGGTCGCGGCAGCGACCATCTGCGGCAACGAAGCCGGTCTCACCGCGCTGCCTTGGTTCTGGTCCGATCAATACGATCTGAAGCTGCAGATCGCCGGGCTCAACACCGGGTACGACGAGGTACTGGTCAGCGGTGACCCTGACCACGACCGTGACTTCACCTGTTACTACTTCAACGACGGCGAGCTGATCGCCGCGGACTGCGTCAACAGACCCAAGGATTTCATGAACGCGAAGCGTACGATCGCACAGCGTTCGTCGCTCGACAGGTCCGAACTGATCGGAGCCACACCATGACCACATCACCCGCGGCAGCGGAAAGGCCGGCGGCGGCGCTCACAGCATCGACCTTCCTCGACATCCATCACGCGACCGTGCAGGCCTTCACCCAAGACGCGGTCGGCGACGCGGACACCGATCGCGAGAAGGCGCGGCGCCTCTTCGCCGCAGTCCGAGACCAGATCCGTTACGACCCCTACACCGTCTCTGACAAGCCCGATCATTACCGGGCCAGCCATGTCATCGAGTCCGGACGTGGGTACTGCGTACCCAAAGCGGTCGTACTGACAGCCGCGTTCCGCGCGGCAAACATACCGGCCCGGCTCGGCTTCGCTGATGTACGCAATCATCTGCAGACCGACGCGCTGCGCGAACTCATGGGAACCGACGTCTTCGTATATCACGGATACAGCCACGTCTACATCGAGGGGCGCTGGTTGAAAGCTACACCCGCGTTCAACATTGAATTGTGCACTCGATTCGGGGTCCCACCTATCGACTTCACCGGCGATCGCGACGCGTTGTTTCACGCGCACGCGGCGGACGGCTCCGCGCACATGGAGTACGTGCACGAACGCGGCGTCTACAACGACTTGCCCCTCGAGGAAATCCTGGCGGGCCTGCGGCATGCCTACGGCCCTCTGATCTTCTCGGGACGGCCAGCTCCGTCCGACGCATTCCGCGCATAGTGTGCGCTCCGGCGGGCTACCGCCGCAGGTTACTGCCCGCTCGAACACCCGTGCCACCACCTGTCGGCCAGATCCCGTCGCACAGTGTCCACCACCACTAGGGAGACCATGACAATGTCCGAGTCATTGCTCGACACCTATCCACACCGAATGGGCGGCCATTGCGGCTCCAGCGCGATGCGCGACTTGATGGTGAGGGGGACCCGTTTGGTGGTCCAGTCGCTATGCGGCTTGGGATTGGTGGGTCGTGGTCCACTGTAGAGCGAATTCAGCGGGGCTGAGTTCGCCGTGGGCGCTGTGGGGCCTGGCGGTGTTGTAGTCGGTCCTCCAATCCTCGGTGATCACTTGGGCTTCGAGCAGAGAATCGAAGCGCCACGAGTTGAGCAGTTCATCGCGTAGTCGACCGTTGAACGATTCGATCCAGCCGTTCTGCCATGGCGAACCGGGGTCGATGAACAAGGCTCCGGTGCCGGTGAATCGGCACCAGTCGCGTACGGCGTGGGCGACGAATTCGGGGCCGTTGTCGAACCGCACGTAGACCGGCGCCCCGCGGGTCAAAGCCAGCGTGTCAAGGACTGCGACCACTTGGTCGGCGTCGATTGACCTGCCGATCTCGATGGCCAGGCACTCTCGGGTGTACTCATCAATGATGTTGAGTAGCTTGATCGTACGACCATCAGCGAGGGTGTCGAATTGGAAGTCCATCGCCCAGATCACGTTCGGCCGGATAGGACACATCGCCCCTACGGTGACACCGACGCCGGTCAACCGCTTCTTTTTGCGGCGCTGGGGCACTCGAAGTCCTTCCTCACACCATAGTCGACGAATACGTTTGTCGTTGACCGCCCATCCGGATTTGCGTGCCATCTTCGCTGCTCGCCGCCACCCCCACCGGGGCCGGTCGGTGGAGAACCTGCGTAGCCAGGCCCTCAGCCTGGTGTCCTCGTCGTCCGCTGGTTGTGTCCTCAGGCGCATCGTCGAGCGGTGGATACCGACCACCGCACACGCCCGACGCTGAGACACCCCGAACCGTTCTTGCAGCACCGTCACGGCGCGGCGTTTACGGTTCGGGGTCAAAAGTTTCCCGACGACAGGTCCTTGAGCATGTCAATGTCGAGGGCCTGGTTGGCCACGAGCTTCTTGAGTCGGGCGTTCTCCGCCTCGAGTTCTTTGAGCCGCTTGGCGTCATCAGCTTTCATGCCGCCGTACTGGGCCAGCCAGCGATGCCACGTGGACTCCGCGACTTCGAGGTGCCGGCACACCTCGTCGAGTTCCTGACCAGCGGCGAGGAGCATATTGCCCTCGGCGAGCTTGCGGATGATCTGCTCCGGCGTGTGCCGGCGGCGCTTGTTCGATGTCATGACGTCGTTGATTCTTCCTGCTCGAACAATCGAGCAACAGAGTCCCACAACGACTGGACCACCCAGGAGGGCTCACCTCACAAGCTAAGCGCTCGGTTCACGGGGAGGGCGGTAAGGCGCTGCGAATGGGTTAGATACGTCTCGCCCTCAGGGTTGATGCAGCCTTGCTGTATCGGGTAACACCAGATGCAGGCGCGGTTACGGTATTCTAGTCGGCTTGAAGGAATCGAGTAATCAGGTCTGTGGCGGCGTCCGGGTCTCCGTGGTTCTGAAAGTGACTTAAGTCAACTTTCACGAACACGGCGTTCGCGGTGAAATACGCTTTCTTGCCTACTGTGCCGACCGCTTTGATGGAGAGTGCCCGAGCGGTGTTATCGACGACCGTGGCGACGAGGTGCACGGGTGTGTGCAGTGGCACTGGGTGTCGGTACTCGACGGTGAGTGTTCGAGTGACTGCAGGTGTGCGGGCGATCCACAGGGTGAATCCCATGATGTCGTCGCAGGCTGCTGAGATGGCACCGCCATGGGCTAGGCCGGGTGCTCCTGATTGGCGTTCGTCGAAGGTTAGATCAGCGTAGACGTGGTCGTCATGCCTGTATACCTCGAGCTGGAGTCCGCTGGGGTTGTCGCTGCCACATCCCATACATGATGGCGAGTGCGCTGGTAGCCGCTGATCGAAGCCCATTGGGTGGTCCTCTCTGCGGTCCTCGTTCGGTGTTCGAGCACTCGCAGTTTCGTTCTGTTACCGACGGTATCGTTTGTGCTGTTGGTCTGGAGCGGGAAGTGGGCAAGGGTGGAGATCGCCGATATCGATGATGTGGACCCGAGGCGGGTTCGCTCGCGGGCGCGGTTGTTGGATGCTGCCGCGACCCTGCTCAGCAGCGGTGGGGTCGAAGCGGTCACCGTGGAGGCTGTAACCCGGCTATCTCGCGTAGCCCGCACCACGCTGTATCGACATTTTGAGAGCACCACGGACCTGGTGGCAGCAGCCTTCGAGCGGTTGTTGCCTCAGGTGGACAACCCTGAAACCTCGCAATCGATTCGCGATGACCTGGTCACATTGATGCAACGCCAGGCTGCTCTCATCGAACAGGCTCCGTTGCAGTTGACCACACTGGCTTGGTTGGCAATGGTTCCCAAGCAACCTGGCGAAGAACCAAACGCATTGGGGCCGTTGCGGATGCGCGTAGTCAACCAGTACCGAGAACCCTTTGATCGAGTGTTGACAAGTAGCGCGGCCGCCGCTGAACTCGACGATCCGGACTTGACCATGGCGATCACTCAGCTGGCAGGCCCTCTGGTCTTCGCCAAGCTCACCGGGATTCGCGCGATGGATGTCGCTGATCTCGAGCGCCTCGTCGATGACTTTCTTGCGGCGCACAGGCGGCGCCCGCCTACATAGCCTCACCGCCTTCCACTTTTACGCTACAACTTGTAGCGTAGCGCTACCGATGGTTCCACTGTGGGCCAGATGAGTTGGTGAGGTACTGCGTATGGTGGTCCATCGTCCCGATGACAAGCGCTTGGCAAGGCGGCCGTTGGTCGAGCGCAGCGAGTACAGCTCCACGTTGGGACGAATCGCGCGGTTCACTTTGACGCACAAGTCCCTGGTCATCGGGGTGTGGATAGCTGTCGGGGTGGTGTTGGCGGTGCTGTTTCCTCAGTTGGAGACGGTGGTGCGGCAGCAATCGGTAGATCCGATCCCTGCAGGGGTTCCGTCCTTTCAAGCTCTTGATCAAATGGGTGGCGCATTCGGGGAAAAGGGCGCTAAGACCACTGTCTTCGTGACCATGGAGAACCCGAATGGGCTTACAGAGGTCACGCGAGAGCGATACGACGCGTTGGTCCTACAGCTCCGTGAAAATTTTGACGATGTGCAATCGGTTCGTGACTTGCTGTCGGATCCGATCACTGCCCGCCAGGCGTTGAGTGAGGATGGCAAGGCCTGGTATCTGCCCGTCGGGGTCTCGGGGACCCTGGGCGGTCCGGCGGCGACTCATGCGGTGGAAACCGTCCGCGAAACCGCACGCCGGGTGTTTGAAGATACTGGTACCGCGGTTCATGTCACCGGACCCGCAGCCACCTTCAGTGATCAGATCGTGAGTGCCGAGAGCGACCTGGTCGTGATCACTTTGGCCACAGTCGCGCTGATCGCCCTGATCTTGCTGGTGGTGTACCGATCGCTGTTCACAGCACTGGTGCCGTTGCTGGTGATTGGTGTCAGCCTTGGGGTGGGCCGCGGCGTCTTGTCCGCACTAGGTGAGCTCGGAATGCCGGTGTCTCAGTTCACCGTCGCATTCATGACGGTCATTCTGCTCGGGGCCGGGGTGGACTACTCAGTCTTTTTCATCAGCCGCTATCACGAGCGGTTGCGCCAAGGCGCGCCTACCGCGGATGCTCTTGTGGACGCTACAGCGACGATCGGACGGGTCATCTTGGCCTCGGCGGCGACGGTGGCACTGGCATTCCTGGCTATGGCGTTCGGCGAACTGAGCGTCTTTTCCACCTTGGGTCCGGCCTGCGCGATCGCGATCCTCATCGGGTTCCTCGCCACTGTCACCTTGCTGCCGCCGGTGCTGCAGTGGGCAGCCCGCTTCGGTTGGGGCAACCCCCGACGAGACCTCACGCGCAAGTACTGGAATCGCGTGGCGGTGCTTGTCGTCCGCCGCCCAGTCCCCCTTCTCGCTATAACGATGGTGGGGCTGATCGTGCTGAGCACGATCGCGATGGGTATCCACATCACCTATGACGACCGCCAGGGCCAACCCGCGACGACCGACAGCAACCAGGGATATGCGCTGCTTGACCGCCATTTCCCCACAGATGTGACGGTTGCTGAGTTTCTTGTGGTGGATGCGCCGATCGACCTACGCACCGCCAGCGGACTTGCCGACCTCGAGCAGATGGCTTCGCGGGTATCCCAAATTCCCGGGGTGACTCGCGTCATCGGCGTCACCCGCCCCACCGGCGACAAACTCGAACAGGCCGAGCTGTCGTGGCAGAACGGTCAGATCGGGGACCAGGTGGCAGGCGCCGTCGCAGACGGCCAGCAACGAAAAGGCGACCTCGAGCAGTTGCGCTCCGGTGCCAACCAGCTCGCCGACGGGCTGGCCCAACTCGACACCCAGCTACGCCTCAACCTGACGCCACTCGCCGGTATCCTCACCCAAGCAAGCACCGCCGGTCAACAAATCCAGCAGTACCAACCACTCCTGCGCCAGCTCGCCGCGTCCGCGCCCGCACTCGACCGCGCCTCACAGAACGCCCCACAACTTGCCGCCCTGACCCGCCAAACATCCGCGGCGCTGACAACAGTGACCTCAATCCTACCCCTCCTCGACTCAGCGCCCTGGTGCGCCCAAGTCCCCCAGTGCGCAACCCTGCGCGCACAGATTCGCGACCTCAACGCCACACTAGGGAGTGGACTGCTCGACCAGATCACCACCCTGTCAACACAACTCGCACAACTAGACACACCCCTCACGACGGTCACCGACCAACTCACCGCAACCGTCAACTCCCTCAACTCCACCCTGAGCACCATCAACAACCAAGACCTGCCCGCTAAGATCACTCAACTCCAAACTGGCGTGAGTCAGCTCGCCGCAGGATCACGACAACTCGCCGACGGCGTGTCCGCGCTGATCGACAGCAACCTTCAGCAACTAGCCGGGATGGCCACCCTAGCCACGCAACTCCAAACCTCCGCCCGCGAAACCGCCGGAACAGACTCCGCGACCGGCTTCTACCTGCCACCTCAAGCCAACGCAGACCGCCGCTTTGTCGATGTCGCTCGCCAATTCGTCTCGCCCGACGGCCATACCGTGCGCTACGCAATACAAACCAGCTTCGACCCCTACAGCACCGAAGCCATACAACTGACCAACACCATCACCGATGTTGCAAACGCCGCCAGACCGAACACCACCCTGGAGGACTCCCACATCGCAATCGCCGGATTCCCCGCCATCAACGCCGACCTGCAACGCCTACTCGCCGACGACTTTCAACTCCTGGCACTGGCAACCCTCATCATCGTCGGCCTGATCCTAATCCTTCTCCTCCGAGCACTCATCGCACCGCTGTATCTCCTAGGAACCGTCGTCCTCAACTACACCGCGGCACTGGGCATCGGCGTCCTAATCTTCCAACACATCCTCAAAACCGAGATCGCCTGGCCTGTACCGCTATTGGCTTTCATAGTCCTCGTCGCCGTCGGCGCAGACT
Organism: Gordonia sp. G4; assembly: GCF_057770005.1. Taxonomy (NCBI): domain Bacteria; kingdom Bacillati; phylum Actinomycetota; class Actinomycetes; order Mycobacteriales; family Gordoniaceae; genus Gordonia; species Gordonia sp. G4. Next base: position 936,599 of record NZ_CM173442.1, on the reverse strand, counting down.
ACAACATGCTGCTCATCTCTCGCCTACGCGAGGAATCCCAGAACAACATACGAATCGGCGTTCTACGAACCGTCACCAACACCGGATCGGTCATCACCTCGGCCGGCCTCATCTTCGCTGCCAGCATGTTCGGCCTCATGGCTGGCTCGATCTCCATCATGACCCAAGTTGGACTGATCATCGGTATCGGACTACTGCTCGACACCTTTATAGTGCGCACCATCGTCGTGCCGGCCATCGCGACACTACTAGGCAAAACCAGCTGGTGGCCGAACAACGAAACCGTTTAACGTACTCCTGGTTTAGTTCCCCAGTATCCGCGCGGGACTGTCGCTAGGGACTGCTGCACGGATAGGTGACATCTGATCTGGCTTGCCTTCGGGCGGTCGGGAAGGATGTAGCTGTGCCCAAGCCGTACCCCCAGGAGCTCCGAGACGATGCGATCCGGGTGGCTCGTGATCGTGGAGAAGGCGTCACGATCGAGCAGGTCGCCAACGACTTCGGTGTGCACCCGATGACGCTGCACAAGTGGATGCGACGCGCGAATATTGATGGGGGCCGCAGCCCTGGCGTGACCTCGACCGAGTCCGCTGAACTGCGCGAGGCCCGTAAGCGGATCCGCCTGCTTGAGCAGGAGAACGAGGTGCTGCGTCGAGCGGCGGCGTATCTATCGCAGGCGAACCTGCCGGGAAAAGGCTGTACCCGCTCGTGAAAGAGCTCGCCGCCGACGGGATTGCCGTCGCGTGTCGTGTCGGGTACTTCAGCTCTCGCGCCAGCCCTACTACCGGTGGCTGGCCAGCCCGGTCACCAATGCCAAGCTGGCCGCGGCGTATCGGGCGAATGCCCTGTTCGATGCCCACCGCGAGGACCCGGAATTCGGCTACCGATTCCTCGCCGGGGAAGCCGCCACCGTGGGTGAGTCGATGGCCGAGCGGACCGCGTGGCGGATCTGCCGCGACAACGCCTGGTGGTCGGTGTTCGGCAAGAAGCGAGGTCGTAACGGCCGACGACCGGGACCACCAGTCCACGATGATCTGGTCCAGCGCGACTTCACCGCCGAGGAGCCACATCGGTTGTGGCTCACTGGTATCACCGAACACCACACCCGTGAGGGCAAGCTCTATCTGTGTGCAATCAAGGACGTGCACTCAGGGCGGATCGTCGGCTACAGCATCGATTCCCGGATGAAAGTCCCGACTGGGTCAAGTCCCAAGTAGTGGTGTAACTCGTTTCTGATCCTTCGTCGGGCTTTCAGGCAGGCAGTTCGATCAGCGGGTCGGTAGTGGCCTCCGTTGTTGTGGTGGTGTCGGTGGTCAGGGTCAGTCGGCATCGGTTGAGGACCTCGAGGCCGAGGTATCGGCGGCCTTCGGCCCACTCGTCGGTCTGCTCGGCCAGGACCGCGCCGATGAGTCGGATGATGGCGTCACGGTTGGGGAAGATACCCACAACGTCAGTGCGGCGGCGGATTTCGCGGTTGAGTCGTTCGGTGGGGTTGTTGGACCAGATCTGTCGCCACACGTCATCGGGGAAGCCTGTGAAGGCCAACAGGTCCTCTCGAGCGTCACCGAGATGGTCAGCAACCTTGGGGAGTCTGCCTTCGGTGTATTCCAGGAGTCGGTCGAACTGCTCGTGCACGGCGGTGGCGGTGGGCTGGTCATAAACGCTGTGCAGCATCGCTTTGACCGCCGGCCACATGGACTTGGGGCACACCGCCATGAGGTTGGCCGCGTAGTGGGTACGGCACCGTTGCCACACGGCGCCGGGCAGGTTGAACCGTCCTGGATCGGATGGAGACCTCGTTTAGGCCACCGCCATCTCGGAGGTGGCTGTCTCACGGTAGCGCCTCTCGTACTCAATGGGCGGGCAGTAGCCGATCGATGAGTGCAGCCGCTCGGTGTTGTACCAGTGCACCCAGGCGGCGGTCTCGCGCTCGACTTCTGCGCGCCCGGTCCACGATCGCTGGCGCTCGATCAGTTCGGTCTTGTACAACCCGATGGCTGATTCCATCAACGCATTGTCGAGTGCATCGCCGACCGACCCGATCGATCCGGCCAAGCCGGAGTCGCGTAATGCTTCGGTGAACGCCAGCGCTGTGTACTGACTTCCGGCATCGCTGTGATGAATCAAACCTGTTGCAGTGAACGAGAAGTCGGTTCTACGTCGGGTGAACAAGGCCTGTTCGAGAACGCTGGTCACCAACGGTGTCGACTTGCTCGTCATCACCCGCCACCCGAGGATTCGACGCGAGTACACATCGACGAGAAACGCGGTGTAAACGAACCCTGCCAGGGTCCAGCAGTAGGTGAAATCAGCCACCCACCACTGATCTGGCCTGGCCGGCAATGACCACTTGCGCTCCACCAGATCAGGATGCCGCGGCGCGCGATCATCGCGCTGGGTCGTGATCGTGCGATGTTTTCCGCGGGTGACTCCGGCGATCCCGCAGATCCCCATCAGTCGGCCCACCTGATCACGGCCCATCTCACGGCCCTCGCGGCGCATCGTGTGCCAGATTTTGCGGACGCCGTACACGCCACGATTGCGATGAAACGCCTGGTAGACCGCGTGAGCGTCGTACGCCTCGGCCAATCGTGTCACCGAGACCGGACCCGCTTGCGTGCGGGCGTAGTAGGTGGACGGGGCGATCTGCACGCCGTGCTCAGTGAGCACTCGGCAGATCGGGGCGACCCCGAACCGACCCTTGTGAGCGTCGATGTAATCAACGATCACCGCAGTCGGCGGTCGACCTCCGCCGCGGCGAAAAACGCCGACGCTGTCTTCAAAATCTCATTGGCCCTTCGCAATTCAGCGTTCTCCTTGCGAAGCGCCGCCAACTCGGCGTCCTGCTCGCCCACCGTCATCGTTCCCCGCGCAGTCACGATCGGCCGGTCCTTCTCGATCCAGTTCCGCAACGTCGCCTGGTTGATATCGAGCAATGCGCCCACGTGTTTCCGGGCGGCGAGCTTTCCGCCGCCATGCTCGGCGAGGTGGTCGTGATACATCCTCACAGCCCGCTCACGCGTCTCTGGATCAAACTTCCTCAGTGCACCCATACCGGCATTCTCCTGGTGAGATCACGGTCTCCACCAGACCCAGGACGGTTCAGGTTCGCCGCGATCGCCTCGACCAGTCCGGCGTGGGCATCAGAGGTCACCAGACGCACCCCGCCCAGCCCGCGGGCGACCAGATCGGCGAAGAAGGTGTTCCAGGAGGCTTTGGTTTCGCTGGTCGCTACTTGCATGCCCAACACTTCACGGTGGCCATCGCCGTTGACGCCGGTGGCCAGCAGGACAACGGCTTTGACGACCTGCTTGTTCTCGCGGACTTTGATCGTCAGGGCATCTGCGGTGACGAAGGTGAACGGCCCGACCTCGTCGAGGCGACGATGGCGGAACGCTGTGACCTGCTCGTCGAGGTCGGTGGCCATGCGTGAGACCTGTGACTTCGACAGCGAGTCGATGCCGAGAGTTTTGACCAGCTTGTCCATCCGGCGGGTCGAGACTCCAGCGAGGTAGCAGTCGGCCACGACGGTGATCAGTGCTGACTCGGCCCGCTTGCGGCGTTCGAGGAGCCATTCGGGGAAGTAGCTGCCCGAACGTAGTTTGGGTACCGCGATATCGACGGTCCCGACGCGGGTATCCAGTGGCCGGTGGCGGTAGCCGTTGCGGTGGTTGGTGCGCTCTGGTGTGCGTTGGTTCCATTCGGCTCCGCAGACCGCGTCGGCATCGGCCGACAGCAGCGCGTTGATCATGGTTTGCAGCAGCTCACGCATCAGATCTGGTGATGCCTCGGCCAGGGCTTGGCCAAGAAGGCCTGCAGGGTCGACAATGTGGGGTGCGGTCATCGCGATGACTCCTCGAGGATTCTGTGGAAGGTTGACTCGAAGGATCACGCGGTGGCCGCTCTGCATCCGTTAACGACACGACGTCGATAACGAACTCGGCCACCGAGTTACACCACTCTATGGGGCGCTACCCCCGACTGGCCGTGGCAGCGTTGCACAGCGCGCTGGCCCGTCGTGGTGAGGTGGCCGGCTGCATCGTTCACTCGGATCGAGGGTCACAGCTCCGGTCGCGGAAATTCCTACACGCCTTGAATACTCACGGTCCAACGGGGTCGATGGGCAAGGTCGGGGCGTGAGGGGACAACGCAGCTATGGAGATCTTCTTCGCGCTCCTGCAACGCAACGTGCTCGACCGTCAACGCTGGGACACCCGTGAACAGCTACGGATCGCAATCGTCACCTGGATCGAACGGACCTACCACCGCCGGCGCCGGCCACCACATCGGCCGAGAATCAGACCCGGCGGCTGATGCGACTGGCCGGGGTCCGCGGAGTGCAGCGGGCAGCGAAGGCTTTCACCACCCGTCCCGACCCGACCACGGCCAGACCTACCGACCGAGTTCAGCGACAGTTTCGTGCCGATCGACCCAACCAGCTACGGGTCGTCCCAGCTATGGGTCGTCGACATCACCTGCGTGCGAACCTGGCAGGGCTTCGCCTACACCGAATTTGTCACCGATGCCTGCACCCGCGTGATCGTCGGTTGGCATGTTGCGGCTACCATACGGACCGAGCTGATCAGGCAGCGTCGGCCTTGGCGCACCGTCGAGCAGGTGGGGCTTGCCACCTGCGAATGGGTCTGGTGGTACAACCAACAGCGTCTACACGAAGCGCTCGACTATCAACCACCCACAGAGTTCGAGGCCGCCCTCAACGGCGCCTCAGCTATCTGCGAGTCGGCCGCCCCGGCCCTCGCAACCACATAGGAACTAAACCTGGGGTACTTCATGGTCTTGCGTCGACCAAATGAACCCCCAATACATATCGCTGGCCTATGCCGACCGGCTGATCGAGTTTAAAGTCGACCCCTCGGTCAGCACTGTGCGCGACTCCTCCGACAACACTCTCGCCGAAGCGTCAGGTACCGCGAGTGTCATTTGCCACGGTGAAGGGACCGCTGTGAGCTGATTTTTGCCATCGGGATGGGACCACCTGGATTGCCAGTTATGGGACCACCGGCGCGTTGCGCTGGTGGTCTCTTGTTTTGTCCGTTGGGCCTTGACCCCGGATCTTGGACACAGGGTGGGATTTATGCTGCGTGTAGAAGTGTAGCAGCGTAACGGTTTTCGTAGGTGAGTGGTGATTGGTGCCCGCACCACGAGTGTCTTCGGCGGTTGTTGTAACGCACGAGCCACCCAAAGACTTCACGCCGGCAGGTGAACTCATCGGGCCAGGACTGCTCATCTTGAAGGACCTCGCGTTTGAGCGTGGCGTTGAACGACTCGGCCATCGCATTGTCGGCGCTGGTGCCCACCGCTCCCATGGACTGGGTCACGCCGAGTTCAGCGCACAGGTTGGCGTAGGCCTTGCTGGTGTAGACCGAGCCGTGATCGGAGTGAAAGACCGCTCCCGACAACGACCCTCGCGTCTGTTGTGCCGCTTGCAAGGCATCGGCAACGAGATCGGTGCGCATATGATCGGCCACCGCCCACCCCGTCAACCGTCGGGAGTAGCAGTCGATCACCGTAGCCAGGTACAGGTTGGAGCCATCGGCGATCGGCAGATACGTGATATCGCCGACATACACCCGGTTCGTGGCGGGCGCGGTGAAATCGCGTTCCACCAGGTCAGGGACTATGCGATCGGCAGGTTCAGGGATCGTGGTGACCACACGACGGCGCCGCCGATAACCGACAATGCCGTGGGCGCGCATCACCCGCGCCACCCGTTTGTGATTGACCCGGTTCTCCAGCGCCACCCCATCGTTGAGTTCCGCGGTAATCCGCGGTGCACCACAGGTGCTGTCACCATCGTGAACCTCACGAATACGTTGCGCCAAAACATGATCAGCTTCCGCACGAGCCGCCCGGCGCGGGGCCGCCTTGCGCCAGGCGTAAAACGACGAACACGCGATCTCGAGGAGATCGCATAGCCACTTGACCGGGTAGGTGTCGAGGTGGTCGGCGACGAACTGGAAGCGGCTCACCAGTTCGTCTCCCCGGCGAAATACTTGGCCGCCTGACGCAAAATCTCCCGTTCGGTGCTCAGCTTGAGCTTCTCGCTACGCAGTGCCGCGTTCTCCCTCTCCAACCGTGCGATCTTGGCCTCAGCGCTTTCTGGCCCCACCACAGCGGGCCCATCGCCGTTGCGGGCCTTGAGCGGGCTGACCGCCCCGCTGCCATCGGCAGCGGTCTTGCGGCCGGTGCCGTAGCGCTCAAGCCAGTGACGCAACGTGCCGCGCTCGACCCCAAGATCGGCGGCGATACCGCGCACCGTGGCCCCGGGGGTCGACTCGTACAAGTCCACCGCGTCCTGACGAAACTGCTCTGAATAGTGTCTCCGAGCCATACCTTGATCATCTCGCTTCTCCCCGCGAACTGCGGGATTCAACGTGTCCAAGGTCCGGGGTCAGGTCCCGTTGACTCGGCCGTGACGAGCAGTCATGGAAGGGGCGGCGGCATGGGCTATCGGGAGGTTGCTGTGGAAGAGATCAGAGAAGTCCTGCGGTTGTGGCTGGGTCTGGCGGTGGGGTTACCGTCGCCGGGGCTGCGCACGATCGCCGCGCATGCGGGGGTGTCCGTGGCCATGAGAAAGTCCCCACTGGTGGGGGGTTGAGGTTCCCCCCGAACCGTAGAGGCATCGATAATGAGGAGCACGATGCCAGAGAAGCGGAAGAAGTACGACCGGGAGTTTCGTGATGGGGCGGTCCGGATCGTCGAGGAGACAGGTAAGCCGATCGCCCAGGTCGCTCGAGACCTGGGGGTCAACGAGGGCACCTTGGGTAACTGGGTCAACCGGGCGCGCGCCGAGCGGGAGGGCCGCGGCGAGCTGACCGTTGATGACGCTGCTGAGCTCAAACGGTTGCGTGACGAGGTCGCCGAGCTGCGCATGGAGCGTGATGTCCTCAAGCGATCAGTGGTCCTGTGGGTGAAGGAGGCGACGAAGTGAGCGTGGCACGCTTTATCGCCGACCAGAGGACCAACTATCGGGTGCCACACGCGGTGTCCTGCCGGCTGCTCGGGGTCAGCGAGGCGTGGTTCTACAAATGGCATAAGCGGACCCAATCGCCGGGTGCGGCAACGGGTTTGCACACCACCCGCGACTATCGCCGGGACACCATCGACCGGGCCGTGGCGGTGGCGCTCGACAAGGCCCGCGGCCTGCACGGGTCACCGCGCCTGCATGCGGATCTGCGTGCTGACGGGTGGACGGTGACCGAGAAGACTGTCGCTGATTCGATGTGTCGTCAGGGCCTGGTCGCGCGGCGGATCCGCCGGCGCAACGGGCTGACCCGTCAGGACAAGACCGCCCCGAAGTTCCCCGATTTGTTGGGTCGCGATTTCACCGCACAGTGCCCCGATCAGCGGTGGGTCGGCGACATCACCGAGATCCCGACCGCGGCGGGCAAGCTGTATCTGGCCACGGTCATCGACCTCTACAGTCGCCGCCTGCTGGGGGCGGCCACCAGTCGTCACCCGGATGCAGCGTTGGCGTGTGCGGCGATCGAGATGGCGGTCGCCACGCGGGGCGGTATGCAGGCGATATGGCGTGATGACGATGCGCAGAAGCTGATTTTCCACACCGATCGTGGGTCGACGTACACCGCGAAACGGTTCACCAGGCTGTGCCAGAAGATGGGTATCCGGCAGTCGATGGGCCGGGTCGGATCGTGTTTCGACAACGCCGCAGCGGAGGCATTCTTCTCTTCTTTGGAGTGGGAAGTGTTGTCACGCAACGAGTTCCATACTATCATGGAGGCGCAGGCGGTCGTGTTGGAGTGGTGCTACGGCTTCTACAATCACCAGCGTCGCCACAGCGCGATCGGGATGATGAGTCCGGTCGACTACGAGAACACCGCAGTCACCGAGCCCGAAGCCGCATAGAGGAGTCCTCCACGATTCCGGGGGAACCACAGGTGTCAGATGGTCTGTGTAAGTCCAGTGCTCATCAGTGAGAGGAAGATCTATGAGCATGGCGTTAGACGACAAGCAGCAGGGCCACGACGACGAGCAGTTGCCTGAACTGGCCGAGCCGCGCTCGACCGCGGAAGTCGCCGAGGCATTACAGGCCTCGGGCATGGTCGATGAGCTGCTCGCCCAGATCGATACCGGCCAGGTCCAGATCACCGGCGAAGGCGGGTTGATCCCAGGTCTGATCAAACTGGCCCTCGAACGCGGTCTGAAGGCCGAGCTGACCGATCACCTCGGCTATGCCAAGGGCGATCCGGCCGGGCGGGAGTTGCCCAACGCCCGTAACGGGTCGAGCCCGAAAACGGTGGCCTCGCAGGCCGGGCCGGTCGAGCCGAACATTCCTCGTGACCGTGACGGCACGTTCACCCCGCGGCTGGTCCCGAAGGGCTCGCGCCGCCTCGGCGGCCTCGACGACATCATCATCTCGCTCTACGCCGGCGGCATGACGTTGCGCGACATCCAACACCATTTGGCCTCCACGATCGGCACCGATCTCTCGCACGAGACGATCTCGAAGATCTGCGACGAGGTCCTCGACGCGGTCGATGAATGGCAGAACCGGCCGCTGGAGCCGTTGTATCCCGTCATCTACCTTGACGCCCTGGTGGTGAAGGTCAAAGACGGCGCCCATGTCCGAAACAAGCACGCCCACATTGCTATTGGCGTCGATATGGCCGGCGTCAAGCATGTGCTGGGAATCTGGATACAGGCCGAAGAAGGCGCCAAGTTCTGGGCCGGGGTGTGTGCGAATCTGGCCAACCGCGGCGTCAAGGACGTGCTGATCGTGTGCTGTGACGGGCTCACCGGATTCCCCGAAGCGATCGAGGCGACCTGGCCGCTGGCCACCGTGCAAACCTGTCTGGTGCATCTGATCCGCAACTCGATGCGGTTCGTGAACTACAAAGACCGCAAAGACGTCGCTCGGGCGATTAAACCGATCTACACCGCCCCCGACGCCGAGACTGTGGTTCCCCCGGAATCGTGGAGGACTCCTCTATGCGGCTTCGGGCTCGGTGACTGCGGTGTTCTCGTAGTCGACCGGACTCATCATCCCGATCGCGCTGTGGCGACGCTGGTGATTGTAGAAGCCGTAGCACCACTCCAACACGACCGCCTGCGCCTCCATGATAGTATGGAACTCGTTGCGTGACAACACTTCCCACTCCAAAGAAGAGAAGAATGCCTCCGCTGCGGCGTTGTCGAAACACGATCCGACCCGGCCCATCGACTGCCGGATACCCATCTTCTGGCACAGCCTGGTGAACCGTTTCGCGGTGTACGTCGACCCACGATCGGTGTGGAAAATCAGCTTCTGCGCATCGTCATCACGCCATATCGCCTGCATACCGCCCCGCGTGGCGACCGCCATCTCGATCGCCGCACACGCCAACGCTGCATCCGGGTGACGACTGGTGGCCGCCCCCAGCAGGCGGCGACTGTAGAGGTCGATGACCGTGGCCAGATACAGCTTGCCCGCCGCGGTCGGGATCTCGGTGATGTCGCCGACCCACCGCTGATCGGGGCACTGTGCGGTGAAATCGCGACCCAACAAATCGGGGAACTTCGGGGCGGTCTTGTCCTGACGGGTCAGCCCGTTGCGCCGGCGGATCCGCCGCGCGACCAGGCCCTGACGACACATCGAATCAGCGACAGTCTTCTCGGTCACCGTCCACCCGTCAGCACGCAGATCCGCATGCAGGCGCGGTGACCCGTGCAGGCCGCGGGCCTTGTCGAGCGCCACCGCCACGGCCCGGTCGATGGTGTCCCGGCGATAGTCGCGGGTGGTGTGCAAACCCGTTGCCGCACCCGGCGATTGGGTCCGCTTATGCCATTTGTAGAACCACGCCTCGCTGACCCCGAGCAGCCGGCAGGACACCGCGTGTGGCACCCGATAGTTGGTCCTCTGGTCGGCGATAAAGCGTGCCACGCTCACTTCGTCGCCTCCTTCACCCACAGGACCACTGATCGCTTGAGGACATCACGCTCCATGCGCAGCTCGGCGACCTCGTCACGCAACCGTTTGAGCTCAGCAGCGTCATCAACGGTCAGCTCGCCGCGGCCCTCCCGCTCGGCGCGCGCCCGGTTGACCCAGTTACCCAAGGTGCCCTCGTTGACCCCCAGGTCTCGAGCGACCTGGGCGATCGGCTTACCTGTCTCCTCGACGATCCGGACCGCCCCATCACGAAACTCCCGGTCGTACTTCTTCCGCTTCTCTGGCATCGTGCTCCTCATTATCGATGCCTCTACGGTTCGGGGGGAACCTCAAGGCGGGTGACCCATCCGGTGGTGGTGTCGAAGAGCACAGGGTAGGCGTTGTGCGCGGCTTTGATCCCGAGCGCGATCGCGAGGTGGGTCTTACCCACTCCAGGTGGTCCGAGAAGGATCACGTTGTCGCTCTTGGCGATCCAGGTGCTGGTGGCCAGATGGGCGATAACATCGCGACGCAATCCTGGAAGGCGGTCGAAGTTGAAGTCCTCGAGTGTCTTGACCGCGGGGAAGCGAGCGCCACTGATCCGCAGCACGGTGCCGTTGGCTTCGCGTTCACTGACCTGGCGGTCAAGGATCGCTGCGAGGTACTCCTCGTGGGTCCAGTTGTCGGTGCGGGCCCGCTCGGCCAACTCGGCCCAGCAGCGGCGGATCGCTGGCATCTTCAACGCCCGCGCCGCGAACTCGATCTGCTTACCTGTGTGATTGTCGGACATGGTATTTCACCTTTCAGTGATAGTGGACGGGGTGGGTGGTTGAGCACCTGACGGGGTAGCAAAGTGCACCCCGAACAGGTCGTCGTAGTCTGGTAGCGCCCGGATCGGTACCTCGTGGCCGTCGGGGTGGGCGCGGATGCGGGCGGCGTTTCGGGCCCGGTTGGCGAGGTCTTGGCGGCGGTAGTCGCGGCGCAGTTCTTTGGCTGCCCGCACGTGCTGAGGGTCGGCGATGGTGACGTGGTTGGCCCAGCTGCGAGCGTGGTCGGCGACGGTGACCTCGCCGCACTGGATGCGCACCTGCTGCAGGTCGGCGGTGATGTCGACGAAGCGACCGATCACCGACGGGTGCACCGAATAGTCATTGCCGGCCACACGTACGTAGTAGTCGCGACCGAGTCGCACCCGGCTACTCAACCCGATATGAGGTGCGGTCGGGGGAAGCCCGGCCATCTGCTCGAGGTCCTCGGCGAGCGCATCACACGGGCGTCGATCACCGATCGCGCGCACCACTCGGGTGTTGGCATGATCGGCCAGCCACCGATCGAACTGGGCGGTGAAATCGTCCGGTGAGGCGAACTGGCGGCCCGGCAGGAACGAGGTCTCGAAGAATCGGTTGTTGCGTTCGACCATGCCCTTGTACTCGGGGTCTCGCGGTGGCGCCAGCTCCAGCCGAGTGCCCAAGGTGCCCACGAATCCTGCGGCCAGCGCGGTGGGTGTGCCCTTGGGGCCGATCGCGGCTTCGCGGTCCCACACCAGCTTGCGGGTCACCGCGCCCAGTTGCGACAGCAGCAGCCACATCCCCGTCAGGATGTCTCCGCCCTGGCGCGACGGGATCATCACCGCCGACCGGTATCGGGAGAACGCCAATGTCATCACCAATACCGGTAACATGGCGAATTGATTGTGGCCCACTGGGATTCGGTAGTCCGGGAACCACAGATCCCACTGCGAACAGCCGCCGGGCTCATAGATCACCCGATCGGCCGGATCTACCCCACGAAACTCCGGGCGAATCACCCGGACCCGGTCTTTGAGGACAGTCAACGATCTCGTCCACCCGATCCGCTCCGCGATCACCGTCGCCGGCATCGTCGGATACTCCCGCAACAACGCCCGGATCTGCGGTTCGAACGCATCGACCACCGAGCCCTTCGCCGGTCGCGAGTACTTCGGCGCGGTGTCTGAGGCCAACGCCGCCCGCACCGTGTTACGGGCCACCCCCAACCGGCGCGATCTCCTTGATCGGCACACCCTCACTGCGATGCAAACGGCGGATCTCCGCCCACTGCTCCACTGAAATCACCCTCCTAACAAGACGGGGGTCAAAATTCACCCGTCGTCAGGGGGTCAGTTTTCAGGCGCCGTCAACATACCCTTCGGGATCGATCCAACGACCGCGTCACCAGGTAGAGCGTTTTGAGTGCGGACTGCTCGTTCGGGAAGTGCCCTCGAGCGCGCACCGCACGCCGCTAGCGGGGCGTTGAGACTTTCGATAGCGTTGGTGGAGCACAACACTCGTCGAATTTCGACGTCGTTGTCAAGGAACGGGATGAACTCCTCCCACGCACTCTCCCACAGGGTCACGATCGCCGGGTACGGCGTGCCCCACTTCTCAGCGAATTCCTCCCATCGCAGCCGGGCCTCAGCGGCGGTCAGCGCGGTGTAGATCGGTCTGAGATCGGCGCTGATCTTGTCCCTATACTTGCGGGAGGCGTACTTGAAGGTGTTCCGGATCAAATGGATGATGCACGTCTGTACCGTGGCCAACGGAAACGCGGCGGACACACTGTCGGGCGACCCTTTCAAGCCGTCACAGACAAGGGAGAAGATGCCCCTGGCACCCCGGTTCTTGAGGTCGGTGAGCACCGCCCGCCGGAACGTGGCCGACTCGCTGCCGCCGTCGCCAGCCCACATGCCGAGGATGTCTTTGTGCCCATCGAGATCAACCCCGATCGCGGCGTAGATCGGCCGGCTACTCACTCACGCACCTCATCCGCGGTGGTGACATCGTGTTCTTGACCAGTCTCAACTGGCCCTGCCACCAGGGCATCCACGCCCTCGACTGTGTCGGTCATCGTCGTGATTCCTCCTGCCCCACGCCGGGGGCGATCAAACCACTTACACCGAATCAGCGACAGTCCCCCCTGCGGCGTCAGTCTGTACGCGTGAAGTTGGCGAAGAAGTCATCGATTGTTGATAGGTCGGCATACCGTCGAAAATGAGCGACGTCGACCTTGACGAAGACACCGCTAGAGGTGAAATACGTTCGATCATCGAACGATCCAACGGCCGCGATGTGCAGTAGGCGATCCGACTCGTGGTCAATCCAAGCAGAGAGGCGAATGGGAGTGTGCAGAGGGACCGGCTGACGGTATTCGACGGTCAGGGTGCGGGTCACCGCGGGGGTCCGCGCGATCCACAGGGTGAAACCCATGATGTCGTCGCAAGCGGCCGAGATCGCTCCGCCGTGCGCCAACCCGGGCGCGCCAAGGTGCCTCTCGTCGAAGGTGTGATCGGCGTACACCCGCTCGCCACTCCGGTAGACCTCAAGTTGAAGTCCGTGGGGGTTTTCGCTTCCGCAGCCCATGCACTGGGACGAGTGCGCCGGCAGTCTTGCTTCTGAGGTCATCTTCTGATCGTTGTCCTTACTAAGCCGCCACCTACTCAAACAGGGTGCGGGGGTCGATGAGGTGTGGGAGCAGGTCCCGACACGGTCTTTCTGTAAACACTATAGGTAATACTGCCAGTACCTGGTACCGTCCATAACGCGCACCAGCATTAAGCGGCGCATACCCCGTGTACGAGGGAAGGAGAGGTCCATCACCACTCGGACCGGCGCCAACCGTTTCCTGGACGGCGCCGCCACTTTCGGTAGCACCCTCGGCTTGGCTGGCCAGGCCCTGCGGTGGGTAGCGGTAGACATTGCTACGGGACGGTTTCCGTTTCGCGAAGCCGTATCGCAGACTTGGTTCGTTATTGTCGTGACGACTCTGCCCGCGATTCTGGTAGCTGTGCCATTCGGTGTCATCGTGTCGGTACAAGTGGGAAGCCTCACTCAGCAAGTTGGGGCCACGTCAATTGCTGGCGCCGCTGGGGGCCTCGGGATCATTCAACAGGGAGCGCCCATCGTTACCGCCCTTCTACTCGGGGGCGCGGCCGGATCAGCGATTGCCTCTGATTTGGGCGCTCGAACGATTCGCGAAGAAATTGCCGCCATGGAGACACTCGGACTCAACCCCACCAGGCGCGTCGTAGCACCTCGGTTCGTATCTGTGTTGATCACTGCGCCGATGCTCTGCATGCTGATCGTCTTCACCGGGCTGCTGGCGGGCTACGCCATCAGCGTCGATGTCCAAGGCATCACACCCGGCAGCTATGTTGCATCGTTCGCGTCGTTCGCATCGGTAACCGACATCGTTGTCGCTCTATGCAAATCGCTTGTGTTCGGACTTGTCGTGGTGACGATTGCTTGTCACCGCGGGCTGTCGACGAAGGGCGGCCCTAAAGGCGTCGCAACCTCGGTCAATGCCACCGTAGTGCTGGGTGTCGTCGCGTGCTTCGTGATCAATGTCTTTATCACGCAACTAACAACCATGTTCGTCCCCCAAACCATTGGATGAGAAACGCCTCGTGACCACCGTTCCCTCCCGGAGGTTCTCCGCCGCCACCCGGCCGGTCGGTGCCGTGATCGCGCCCGTTGCACAAGTACCTGAACGCTTGGGGCACGTCGCGACCTTTGTGATCGCCGCGGTCCTCGGCATCCGCCATGTCATCACCACATACCGGCGCCAAACCCTGCTCTACATACAAGAATTCGCCTGGGGTAGAGGTGCAGTCTTGGTCGGTGGTGGAACGGCCATCGTCCTCGCCATCCTCGGCATCGCCGTCGGCGCCTCAATCGGTATCCAGGGTTACGCCTCGCTGGACCTCGTAGGGATGGGTTCACTGACTGGATTCATCTCTTCCTACGCTAACACCCGAGAGCTTGCGCCAATGATCGCTGCGATCGGGTTCGCAGCACAAGCCGGCTGCCGGTTGACAGCTGAGATAGGCTCGATGCGCATTTCCGAGGAGATCGACGCTCTCGAGGCTATGGCGGTACGTCCCATTCCCTTCGTCGTCAGCACTCGCGTAGTGGCGTCGATCACGACCGTGATTCCTTTGTACATCATCGCGCTTATTCTCGGATTCGCGGCCGCTAAGCTCGTCGTCACACAGGTACACGGCCAATCCGGCGGCACTTATGATTTCTATTTCGACCAGTTCCTCAAACCTCAGGACCTTATCTTCTCGCTCATCAAAGTTCTTGTATTTGTCGTTTCCGTAGTGATTATCCATAGCTATCAGGGCTACTTCGCCACAGGCGGAGCTGAGGGGGTAGGCCGGGCGTCCGGCCGAGCGATCCGCACGAGCCTCATCGTCATCGTCGTGGAGGACATGATTCTGACACTTCTGATGTGGGGATTCGATTCCGGCGTACGGATTTCTGGGTAGGGGGGTTCAGTGGCTGTCTTTCATGATCCGTCCGGGCGCGAACCATCGCACGGGAACCTGGTCCTTCGGGGGGTCGCCCTCTTAATCCTCGGCGCGATAGCTGCCTACTTACTGATAAGTGACGCTAACGGTGACTTCAGCGATCACACGTCGTTGACCATCAACACCGACGCGATAGGCGACGGATTGAAGGGGGGATCGGAAGTGAAGTACCTTGGGTTCACCGTGGGCGAGGTCTCGAGCATCTCGGTTCGAGACCGTGGCGCGACGGTCAAAATCAACTTCACCGGTTCCGGCAACGACCTAGATCTCCGGCAGGGCATGACGGTGAATTACACTTCGGCAAACGCACTGGGACCGACGGCACTGGAAATCGTAGATCCTGGACACGGACCGCCCATCGGTTCCGGCGGGAGTGTCTACGTAAGCAGGTTGCAGTCTGAACAGACCTCGGTGTCAACACTTGTTCGCAAGATCTCCACGCTGGTCGAGGCACTGGACCAGCCCTCGTTCGAAGCGGTGGTGAGGTTCATCGTCGAGGATTCGCAGGCAATGTCTGATAGCGGAAAACTCGTATTCCAGATCGCGAAGCTCACGCGGGATGTCCAGAAACGGCCGGTCGGGGAGGACCTAGAAATTGCAGCCAATCTGTCCACCGGAGTCGCCGACTTCATGACGCCGTTCGTCCCTGGCGTCTTGAAGAACGTCGATATCGCTGACTTTTTCGCCACTCAACAGAACATCGATCGCACGAAAAGCAATCTCGGCGACACGGGAAAGGTTCTGTTCGGTGCACTCGGCGGACTGCTCGACAAGAATTACCCGGCCCTGAGTTCGCTGTTAGACGTCGGCCTTGATCTAGCGCGGCCCGTCGCCAGATCCGCCTCGGGGCTCGTTCGCACGGTGTACACGATCCCGCAGATCCTCGATGGCATCGACAAAGCCTTGCCGAAATTCGGCGACCGAGTCCAGCTCCAGCTAGCACTGGTGGTCCAGACCTCACCTGCTCTACAAAGCGCATTGAGAATGGGGGGGCCCACGGGATGACTCTGAGGTCTCTGACACCCACAATCATTAAGATCACCGCGTTCACCGCTGTCATCGGCGTCCTTACGTATGTCATCATCGCGATTCTGCAGCCGACCAACGAAGGATCCTCCAGTTCGCAGCATTCCGCGGTTTTTGCCGACGCTTCCGGACTCAAGCCCCGCGACGGGGTACGACTCGCTGGAGTGAAGGTGGGATATGTAACGGCTGTCGACCTGAAGGGATCAACAGCGATCGTCCGTTTCCAACTGGACGACGGCGTCTCGATTACCCCCGCGACGACTGCCGCCGTCCGTTACCAAAACCTGCTGGGGCAGCGGTATGTGGAGCTCATCAATGCCGGACAAGGCGCCGACCAGGAGTCGATCACACAGGTGGCACTCAACAAGACCGTCCCGTCGTTCGACGTATCGACACTATTCAACAGTTTCAAACCAGTATTCGATACATTGAATACGGCCGAGATCAATGAGCTTCAGTCGAACCTGCTACGGGTCGCCCAGGGGGACGGTCGAGGTATCGCACCAGTCATGAAGCAAGTCGCGAACATCACCGAGTACGGGAACCAGCGTTCAGAGATCATCACCAACATTGTGACGAGCCTGGGACAGGTGTCTGATCAGTTGATGGGGCGCTCCGCCGAACTGGTCGAGTTGATAGACAAATTGGGGTCAATCGTCGATGCGTTCAGCCGCGTGAGCGATCGCCTGAGGGCCTCGCTGCGGGAGGTCAACCGTTCGATGGCGAAGACTGTGCTCTCCGGTGAGCAGATCGAGTCGACCTACGACACCAGCTTCGCGGCCATTTATCAGAGATTGGTGCGGGAGCCAGGGGATACAGAAAGCTTACTGAACGGTGCCGTTCTCCTGAAGCCACTCCTGGACGCCCTGGAAACTACATCCAAAGCGACACCTTCGTCCTCGGCGGCAGGGTGCGCCCGAGGAGTGCTCGACCTACCGAGAACAGCGCAGATCGCCCTGATGGGTCAACGACTGGTGGTGTGCCAGTGACCCGCTTCTTCGATAAGCGTCCGCATCACCGCCCGCAGCGTCGGCGCGACCTCATCCTGGCGGGAGTCGTTACGATGGTCACGGTGGCCGGCCTCGTCGTGGCGGGTGCTGTGTACATCTCACCGCCCGGACAAACTAGCTACAGTGCCAAGTTAGTCAATACCGGCGGATTGGAAGCCGGCGACCAGGTACGTATCGCCGGGATCAGGAAAGGCAAGGTCGCGTCAGTCGACCTGACCGGAACGTTCATCACCGTGCGATTCCGGCTGGATGACTCGATTGCCGTTCGGTCGGACGCGACGGCGAACGTCCGTCTCATCACCCCTATTGGTGGACGTGTATTGGACCTCGACCCAGGTTCAGGCCCGTCGGCCCTCGACGGTGCAATCCCACTGGAGCAGACAAGCAGCACCTACGACATGATCCCTCCCGGGATTTCCGGAGGGCTCCTCTCAAGGGAGGATGAAACCTATGGCAGCAGGATCGAAGCGGTACTCGGCTGAGTTGAAGCGAGACGCCGTGGACATGGTGGCCCAGTTGGTGGCCCACGGGTCGGCGGAGTGGCCGGCGATGCGCAAGACCGCAGATCTGTTGGGGGTGACCTCGGCGGAGACTGTCCGTCAGTGGGTTCGTAAGGCCCCGGCCGCTGATGCGGAAGGCGCCTCGAGGGCCGACAACGAGGAGATCCGCAGGCTCAAACAGGAGGTCGCCGAACTCAAACGGGCCAACGGCATCCTGAAAGCGGCGTCGGTTTTCTTCGCGGCCGAAATCGACCGGCCACACCGGTAATTGTGGACTTCATCCGCACCCACCAGGGACATCGGGTGGGTGCGGATGGTCTTATCTGGGGTGTCGATTCGATGTGCGCCGTGCTCTCTGAGCACGGCTGGCGCATCGCCCCGTCCACATACTACGACCACATCAACCGCGGGCCGAGCGCCCGTATGCTCGCTGACGCGCAGGTCATCGATGCGATCTTCATGCTCCGCAAGAACAAACCCCTGACCCGCGTTCTGGGCTCACGAAAGACATGGATAATGCTGCGCAGCAACGGATTAGATGTCGCCCGTTGCACGGTTGAACGGGTCATGCGGGAGATGGGATGGCACGGCGCGATCAAGAAGAAACGGGTGCGCACGACCATCCCTGACGCGGCGGCCAAGCGGCCGACGGATCTGGTCGACCGGCAGTTTTATGCCGCGGCACCCAACCGCCTGTGGGTGGCCGATTTCACCTACTGCCGCACCGAATCCGGTTGGGCGTACACAGCCTTCGTGACTGACGTGTTCGCCCGCAAGATCGTCGGCTGGAAGGTGGCCACGGAGATGACGGTGAACTTGGTGACCGATGCGATCAACAATGCGATCGACAACAGAAAACGTTGCGGGGTAGTCGATTTGAGCAAACTCGTCCATCATAGCGACGCCGGATCGCAGTATACTGCCATCGTGTTCGGGCAGCGATTGGCCGAGGAAGGGATCGCGGCCTCTATCGGCACCGTCGGGGACAGTTTCGACAATGCCCTGGCCGAATCGGTGAACTCGGACTACAAGAACGAACTGGTCGACAACCAGCCCCTGTTCCATGGAGCCACTGAGTTGTCGCTGGGCACCGCCGAATGGGTGGCGTTCTACAACCGAGAACGACCACACAGCTACTGCCACGACCTCACCCCCGACCGGGCAGAGCAACTCCACTACGATCGCATGCGCACCCTCAATCCGGAGGAAGCGCTCACACCATGAGCTCTCCGGAAACGCCGGGAGGGATCAACATTTCCAGCACGCTTGAGACAACCACACCGGTGTTCCGTGACGTGCGTGGTGTTGATCTACGGCGCACAGCGGCGCTGCTACAGAATGCTTTCTCCGACGGAAACACCAATATCCCTGATGCCCTGCAAAACGCGAGCAGCCTGATGGACCTACTGCAACGTCAGTACGCACAACTCGACAAGACGATGACGTTGTCCGATGAGTACGTCGCCGCCCTCGCAAACCGCAAGCAGGTACTCGTGGACTTCCTCCGCCAGCTCAGCTTCCTTGCCCGCACCCTTGGACCAGACATCGCCAACGTCCAGAACGGATTCGATTATCTGCGCCGTCTTTTCAAGCTACTGACCCGACCGCTTGTCGCGTACCGCGACGGAATAGAACCATCGGTACAACAGTTCAAGACCCTTCTGAACAAGGTGTCGGCCCAGATGCCCGCCTACGCAAACGCGCTGACCCAGGTCGATCAGATCACCAGACGACTGAGCATTCTTCTCGACGCTCCAGAGGTCGGTCCAGCGAGTCCTGAACCGACTGTCCGCATCTGCATCCCGAGTGGTGATCAAAAATGCTGACAGAGCGGATGCGTCAGCATCTGATCCCGATCGCCACCATCGTCACACTCGCAGTAGTGATCGCGGCCGTAGGAATCAACTATGCGACAGCCGACGACGACACGCGGCCACTATGTGCGGAGTTTTCCGACGCATCAGGTCTGTACGAAGGCAACTCCGTCGCGATGCTCGGCAAGAAGGTGGGCAGGGTCGTAGGCATTCACGAGGAGGGCCAGAGGGGCGTGCGTGTCGACATGCGGATCGACAAGACCGTGCCGCTTCCCGCGGATGTGGGGGCCACCCTGGTGTCCACCTCGATTGTCACCGAAAGACAAATCGAGTTCACCCATCCCTATCGCGGCGGAGAGCATTACGAGTCGGCCAAGTGCATACCACTGAACAAAACCAGGACTCCACTGGGGATTAGTCAAACGCTCGACGCGATCAGCACTCTTTCCGATGAACTCGTCAAGGACGGCGGACGTGACACCGATGCGATTCTCCAGGCGCTCACGCTCGTCTCCAAGAACATGGAGGGAACCCAGGGCGATATCTCTGGCATTCTCAAGGACTCGGCCACGCTGATCAACGATCCGACCCGGCGTGATGGTCAGATACGCAGAATTGTAGCCAACCTCGCGACCTTAACCGGTGTTGCCACCGAGAACAGTGCTGAGGTGACCCAGCTGTTCGACAACTTCGTCGGCGCAATCGAGGTGATTGTTGCTTTCGGTCAAACATTCGGCGCCGCAACAGAGTACGCAGGTACCTTCGTCCCCATCCTGTCGCGATTGGCGTCCGACTTCGGTCCACCGATCTTCGCAATTGGTGATGCTGCGGTTCCACTCCTCGCGCAAGTAGGCAAGCAAGAGAACATCCTGGCGACCGTCGCCGCTCGAACGGCTGACCTCATCGTCAAGCATCCGGATGCGAAGTCGATCCTGCGGGCATTCGCCGTGTCTGTCCCACTGCAGACCCTAAGAACGGCGTGTGCCTCTCCCCCCGTCAACGGCGTCTGCAGGACGGGTAACGAAGTGGCGACGATCGCTAACTTGATCGGAGGGCAATCTCAATGATGACCTACGGCTACCTTCGCCGTGTCACGGCCGCGATCGTGACGCTGTTCGCAGCGACCATCGCCCTCGCCGCCTGCAGCATCAACGCCGACAACCCGCCGACCATCGGCGGATCATCCGCCCGAGACGGCTACGACATCGAGATCGAGTTCACGAGTGCTCTGAACTTGCCTGCCCGTGCCAAAGTCCTCTCTCGAGGGATTGACGTCGGTGCCGTCACCAGCGTCACGTACGACGGAGGCCACGCGCTGGTTGCCGCCCGAATTGATAAAGACGCCCAACTGCAGGAAGATTCGCGCGCGGAACTCCGCCAAGACACTCTCCTGGGCGAGATTTATGTGGCCATCCTTCCCCCCGCACAGCAGTCCACCCAAGCCTTGCTGCACGCGGGATCGGTAATACCTCTCTCACGCACCGAACCGGCTGCCAACGTCGAGGACGTGATGCGGGGGATGGCTAATGTACTGGGCGGGGGTGAACTCGATAAAATCCATACCGCGATATCGACACTGAACTCGACCTTTCCGAGTGACCCCGCCCAATTCGATACGCTTTACCGCACGACGTTGCGCACCGTGTCTGAGGTGTCCGCCAACACCGACAAACTCGACGTAGTCCTGCAGTCGGCCGATCGCACACTGAAAGTGATCCTGGCCGACCCGTCAGGTACTGACCGAATGTTGACCAAGGGGGGAGTGAACTTCTATGGTCTGGGCTATTCGCTAATTGACGTCGCGCTACTTATCGCCAACCTGCGCGACTTCGCAGTATCTGCCGGCCGTATCGTCGACCCTGAGTATTCCCGCATCAAGGAAACGGTAGGAGCGATCGCGCCGGTAATCGCGTCCATCGCGTACTCGGACATCTACTCCAAGGATGTTTCCGACAAGGCGACGCGTGTAATACGCGAGAAGCTCATCCCATTCGTCAGCTCGCCAGATATCAACGTTTCCGACGTGTCTATCGACGGCCAAGATCTAGCCCGACGTGATGCCGGGTCGTTCATTAACGTATTGCGAGCGATCGGAATGATGCCATGATCCGCAGCACCGTCGTATCCCTGGTTGCCCTTGTCGTCGTCTTCCTCGTCGGAGCAACATACCTGACCATCGACGTGGCACGAATAAACCCGTTCCGCTCCGACTACACGATCTCGGCCATACTCAAGAGCTCGGGCGGCCTGCTCGACACATCGCCGGTGATGCTAGAGGGGGTGCCGGCGGGCAAGGTGACATCTATTCGCGTCACAGATAATCAGCTCGCCGTCGACATGTCCATCGACTCCGGCTACAAGATCCCTCGCGGCAGTGTCATGACGATCCAGAACCTCTCGGTCGCGGGAGAGCAATACATCAACTTCATCCCACCGGATACCACCACCAGTGAGTACTTGCGTAGTGGGGACCTAGTGCCCGCCAGCGCCATCCACGTGTCCCAATCCGTTCCCCAGGTGCTCCCGAAAATGTCGGCAGTGGCCGACGCGCTCGATCCAGCATCGATTCAGACCATCAACGAAACGATCTCGGCTGCAGTCGACGGCCGGCAAAAGGACCTCGACACGATCGGAGACATGATGCACCGCCTCGTGGACTTCGTCGGTGACGACGGTGCGGTCCGTACCACCGCGGACAATGCCGAGTTCCTCCTGGGCCTCATGTCGAACGTGGGCGGTGTGCTCAGTACCGCGTCGGTCCGGACCCCGGATGCCGTCGACGGTTTGGCGAGAATCCAACGTGCGTTCATCGTTTTCACCTCTACGTCCTACGACAAATGGCCACCAATCCTGAAGCTAGTGGAAAAGCTCAGCGGTTACATCCAGATACTTCAGCCCGACATTGTCGCCATCACCCGCGCGGTCAAACCGGCGACGGCGAAAGTCGCAGACACATACGTCGACTTCGGATCGATCGGTGATCTCCTGGCGCGAACAGTCCCCGCGTCCCATCGGGGACAGGCGCAAATCCCGATCGCCGTCACACCATCACCCCGCTGACGCCCGATGTCTCCCCCCCTACCCCAGCATTTACAGAAGGCAGCAAATGACCGCACACGACAACGGATCAGAATCCGAGGACAGCGGCACCGAAAATGAGCTGACTACGGCTTCCGATAAGGCAGACCGCGGCGACGCCACTAGTGCCACAGAACCTGCGACGTCACAGGACGTTTCCGCCTCGGACGAGGCAAGCCCCCCGACGTCCGAGGCCGAGCAGCGCTGGGGATCAGCACGCCTCCAGGTGGTGGCCGTCGGTGCTCTCGTGGTAGTACTCGCGGTGCTGGCCGGGCTCTTTGCTTACCTCTACATTGACATGCGGCAAGCAAAGACGTCCCTGGAGGACGCCGCCACACAACGAGCGCAGGCAGCGCAGGCAGCATCGGACTACACCACAAAGTCGCTCACGTACAGCTACCAAAACACCGACGCATTCTTTACCGAAGTGAAAGAGAATGCCAGCGATGCGTTGGTCAAGCGATACGACGATGTCGAACCCACCCTGACCCAAATCATGAAACAGGCCAAGGTCCAAGCGGCGGGACGCGTACTGGCGACCAGCGTCACCGGCAGCGCCAGCGAGAACCGGGGGGAATACACGGTGCTGGTCTTCGCCACCCAGAAGACCCAGAATGTTCAGAACCCTCAGCCGAGCGAACTCCCCACACTGTTGAAAGTCGTCGTGCTGAAGACCGATAACGGCTGGCAGATCCAGGATTACGGACCTGCCGAATGATCCAGCGTCCGCCGCGAAAGGAGAGTTAGATGAAAAGCACCATGCAGGAGGTGCCGATGACAGTGTCATCGATACTGCGCCACGTCGCAACCAATCACACTGTTAGGCAGGTGATTACCTATTCCGTGAACGGCTCTGCCCGGTATGCGACCTACGGCGATCTTGAAGAGCGATGCGCACGTCTGGCGAATGCTCTGCGTCGGGTCGGCGTGGTCGGCGACGACCGCGTGGCAACGATGCTGTGGAACAACCAGGAGCACCTCGAAGCGTACGCTGCGGTACCCGCGATGGGCGCGGTGCTGCATACGCTGAACATCCGGTTGTCACCGGCTCAGCTGCAGTTCATCGCGAACCACGCCGAAGACAAGGTCATTATCGTGGACGGGTCGCTGGTTCCGTTGTTGGCGGCGGTCCTACCGGGCTTGGCGACGGTTCGGGTTGTGTTCGTTACCGGCGACGGCGACACCTCCCCGCTCGACGGGCACGGCGTGACCGTGATGCGATATCATGACGCGCTCGCAGCGGAATCCCCAGTGTTCTCTTGGGTCGATCCCGACGAGCGGTCGGCTGCGGGTATGTGTTATACGAGCGGCACTACAGGCGATCCCAAGGGGGTCGTCTACAGTCATCGCTCGGTGTTTCTGCACTCCATGGCAGCGTGTACCGGTAACGCTCTGGCGATCGCAGAAGCCGATCGTGTACTTCCCGTCGTGCCGATGTTTCATGCCAGCGCCTGGGGTCTGCCCTACGCGTCGCTGATGGCCGGCGCGGACTTGCTGATGCCTGATCGATACCTTCAAGCAGCGCCGCTCGCTGACATGATCCAACAACATCGCCCCACGAAGGCAGGAGCAGTACCGACAATCTGGAACGATCTTCTTCAGTACGGTATCGCGAATCCGGGTGTCGACTTGTCATCGATCGACCTTGTCGCCTGTGGTGGAGCTCCCGTCCCGCAGTCGTTGATCGAGGGGTTTGCGGACCGCTTCGGCGTACAGATTATTCAGGCGTGGGGTATGACTGAGACGTCCCCGCTTGCAGCGGTAGGTCGGCCTCCCGCCGGGATCAGCCCCGCAAAGGAAATATCTTACCGCAAGCGACAGGGACGGGCAATTTGCGGGGTGGAGATGCGCCTCATCGACGAGGGCGGCCTGCCTGTTCCCCGTGACGACAAGTCCGTCGGTGAACTCGAAGTGCGGGGTCCGTGGGTCACAGGCAGCTACTACCGACTCGAGGACACCGAGAGGTTTCGGGATGGCTGGTTGCGGACCGGCGACGTGGGACACATCAGTCCGGACGGGTATCTGACGCTGACCGACCGGTCCAAGGACGTCATCAAGTCCGGGGGCGAATGGATCTCGTCAGTGGAGCTCGAGAACTGGATCATGTCGCACCCGGATGTCGCCGAGGCCGCGGTTGTCGCGATGCCCGACCCCCGATGGCAGGAGACAGCTCTCGCTGTTGTGGTTCCGGCACCGGGTCGCGAAGTGTCGGCTGACACGCTCCACGAGTGGTGCCTAAGAAATTGCCCGGAGGAGATCCCGCACTGGTGGATCCCGAACAACTGGACGTTCATGGAGCAGATACCACGGACGAGCGTGGGCAAGTTCGACAAGAAGGTGTTGCGCGCGAAGCATGAGCAGGGCGAGCTGCCGGTTGTATCGAACTAGCGCCGCACGGGGTCGGCTTCGCGTCCGCACTGGCCGAGATAGGACACCGCCGAGGTAAGGCACAGATGTGCCCACCGAACGTCCTCAGCGTTCGGTGGGCACGTATTTATTGGAGCGATCCGTCTGCCCGATGGCCCCGGTGGGAAAGACAGAACCGTCACTGGGAATTGCGCGGCCATTCATCTCTCACTCATCGTTCGTTGGGCGCCGTTTTATCGAGCGTCGTAGAGTTTGCGAGGTGGACATCGCAGCCAGCGCTCCACATTCGCAGTCATCAGCACACAACATCGAAGGGGCCACCATCATGGCCGAGGCTATCGTGGGCGCAATCATTACCGACATCGTCGGCGAACTGGTCACCGGATCGATCGAGTCCGGATCAGACGAAGCTACCGCTTGAGCGCTTCACAGAAGAACACACCGCCCCGTGGCTTCTGCCGCGGGGCGGTCTCTTGGTGCGCGGGGGCTCGAGAGCTTGTCAAGATGTCTGTGTAAGAACGTGACTCCTGATTTTCTTGTGGTCTGTGGGGTCTAGCTGAGGTGGGGTTCGATCCGGTCGGGGTAGGCCAGTGCGAGTTGTCCGAGGGCCTGTTTCCAGTTGGTGACGACCTGTCCCTCGACCAGTCGTCCGAGGGCCTTACGGGGCTGTGACCGCCTGGTCCCGCGTTCTTTGAGGCGTTGAGCGGCTCGTTTGTCTTCGATGTCGCAGATGGCCAGCCACAAGAGTTTGCGGACCGCGATGTCGTTGGGGAAATGTCCGCGGTTCTTGATGACCTTGCGGAGCTGGTAGTTCAATGACTCGATCGAGTTGGTGGTGTAGATGACTTTGCGCAGCTCGGGCGGGAATGCCAGGAAGGGGATGAACCGATCCCAGGCTCGGTCGAAAGCCATTGCCGCACTCGGATATTTGGCGCCTAGTTCCGAGTCGCGGAAGGCTTCCCACTCGCGGCGGGCGGTCTCGGCGTCGGGGGCGGTGTAGATCGGTTTGATCGCCCGGGCCACGTCTTTGCGGTCTTTGTGGTTCACGAACCGCATCGAGTTGCGGATCAGATGCACCACACAGGTTTGCACGGTGGCCAGCGGCCAGGTCGCCTCGATTGCCTCGGGGAATCCGGTGAGCCCGTCACAGCACACGATCAGCACGTCCTTGACGCCGCGGTTGGCCAGATTCGCACACACCCCGGCCCAGAACTTGGCGCCTTCTTCGGCCTGTATCCAGATTCCCAGCACATGCTTGACGCCGGCCATGTCGACGCCAATAGCGATGTGGGCGTGCTTGTTTCGAACATGAGAACTGTCTTTGACGTTCACCACCAGGGCATCAAGGTAGATGACGGGATACAACGGCTCCAGCGGCCGGTTCTGCCATTCGTCGACCGCGTCGAGGACCTCGTCGCAGATCTTGGAGATCGTCTCGTGCGAGAGATCGGTGCCGATCGTGGCGGCCAAATGGTGTTGGATATCGCGCAACGTCATGCCGCCGGCGTACAGCGGGACCACGATCTTCCACTCCAGCCCGTACAAGACCGTCTCCGACGTCGAGTTCGCGGCCGCTGGTTGGGTCGACTGGTACAACAACAGCAGGCTGCACTCGAGTATCGGCCAGATCCCCCCGACCGAGTTCGAAACGCTCCACTACTCTGGCCTCGGCCCGAGGACCAGCCCACAATGGAGGCGGCACAAAACCTCGGGTCGTTCAGTCCCTGTGCGTGAGGCTCCGGCCCGCAACCCCCAACACATCGCCGTGGAGTCACCCATACCGTCTAGCGTTGTACGGACGCAATTCGTCTATCACGAGCGACCGTGCCGCGTCATGCCCTATGCCGATCCTTACCTGTTGACGGGATGGTCGGGAAGTTCAGGGACCGACGCTTGTCAGATCCCCATGGGTCCGTCCGCGTGTCTTTTGCGATGGTCCCAGGGCGCGCCGGAAGCGGTCGATGTCACCCGGCCACCAGCTTGCAGTGCCCAGCAGCACCGCTAGTGCCGGGACTACTAAGGTCCGCACCAGGAACGTGTCGAGCAGCAAACCGACACCGATGATGAACCCGATTTGCACCATCACATCGATGGAGCCGACCATCAGCCCGAACATGCTGGCTGCGAAGATCAACCCGGCCGAGGTGATCACCGAACCGGTGTAGGCGACGGTACGCATTACTCCGACCCGCACGCTCGCTCTCGTCTCCTCTCTCAGGCGTGAGACCAGCAGCATGTTGTAGTCAGCGCCCACCGCCACCAAGACGATGAACGACACCAGTGGAGCTGGCCAGGCGATCCCGGCACCGAGGATGTGTTGAAGTACGAGCACACCGATACCAAGAGCCGCCATATAGTTCAAGACGACGGTTGCAAGGAGATAGACCGGTGCAACGACGGCCCGCAACAACAGCATCAGGATCAGACCCACGATGAGAAGTGTGGCTATGCCAAGCAGTTTGAAATCGTACGACAACAACCGCTGGACGTCGGCATTGATCGCAGGAAAGCCCGCGACCGAAGCACGTCCGCCCTCCAGAGTGGTGTTCGGCATCGCGTTCTCGGCGACGCTAGACAGCTCGTTCGCCAGCGTCATTGCATCGGCAGAGTATGGGTCGTAGGAGGTCTGTACCGCATAGCGCACGGTTTTCCCGTCGGGCGAGATGAACTGTCGAGCGACCTGACTGAACTGCTGGTCCTTGAACGCATCCGCGGGGAGATAGAAGCCGGTTGCCGAATCAGAATCGCCGATCTCGCGGGCGGGAGCCCGAAGCTGTGCGGCGACCTGTGCTAGTCCACCGAGTAGCTGAACGTTGCTGTCCACCAAAGCCCCGACTCCGTTCGACAACTGACGTGCGCCGTCGGCGAGTGCGCCGACGCCGGACTCGAGTTGCGAGACCCTGTTCCCGAGGTCCTGTCCACCGATGGTCTGTAGTGCAGAATTCAGCGTTTGAAGAGAACGCTGCAGCTGTGCCATGTCGGTAGAGCCTGGCGCACTCACGCGGCCGAGTTGCGCGGCAAAGTTAGCCACCCTCGCGAGCGACTGATCATCCGCGAGTGCCCGGATGTCGGCCGTTTGCGCGCGCAGTGCCGAGCACTGCGCGATCTGCTGACACCACGGAGCTTCCAATGCGGACAACGCTGGCGCGACCGCGTCTGCCGCAGACTGGGCCCGACGTGCGAGTTGAGACAGCTCAGGCGCTCGCTGGGAGAACTGTCGAAGCGTTGGGGCGGCGCTCGCGAGTTGGTTCACCAACGGCCGGTACTCATCGAGTTGTGGGCCAAATGACGACACCTCGTCTAGCAACCCCGACAGCGGAGCGAGATTGGATGAGATCTGGTCTTCTAGCAGTGCCAGGCCTCCGGCGAGCTGCTCTGATCCGGTCTTCAGGACGGCCAGATCACCCTTGCGGGCCTGTACATCTCCGGTCTCCTCGGTGATCTTGGTACCGATCTGATCGTTCTGCCAAGACAATTGCGCCTGCTGCAGCTTCTCACCGGTTGGCCGCGTCACGCCAATGACCCTGGTCACGCCGGGAATCTGCGCGACGCGGGATGCCAACTGGTCGAGGTCGGCAAGGCCTTGAGCCGTGCGCATGTCGTTCTCGGACTCCACCACCAAGAATTCCGAGATAATGATGTCTTTCGGAAAGTGGCGGTTGAGCAGCGCGTAGCCTTCGTTGCTCCCTGTGTCAGTTGGCTGCCCCTCTCGATCGTCGTAGGTGATCTGGATTGTTGCGGCGACCAGGGCGAGGCCAATCAACGCGACTACACTGATCGCGAGCAGAGGGACCGGCCGCCGGATAACCATGACTCCGACTCTTCTCCAGTAATCCCGCGTCAGGTCACGGCGGGGAAGGCCGGCCCCTCTCTTGGCAGCGAAGGAGAGCACGGGGGGCAACAATGTCACCGTCGCCAAGAATGCGAATGCTATGGCGATTGCGCAGGCCGGCCCCAAAGTGTTGAACACACTGAGCTTGGCGAAGGCCATAGCCAGGAAGGCTAGGGCCACAGTGCCCGCCGATGCGAGAACCACGCGGCCGATAGTTGCATTCGCGTGGGCAATAGCGGCATCAGGAGAGTTGCCTGCTCGAATACCCTCATGATAGCGGCTGATGAGGAACACCGAATAGTCAACTCCGGCACCGAAGATGATGACGGTCATGAACATCGAGGTGAACTGGGATACCGGCATGCCCAGCTCGCCTAGTCCAGATAGAACTCCGCGACCCACGGCCAAACTCATGCCCACGACAAGCAGCGGCATCAGCGCGGTGAACACCGAACGGTAGACGACGAGGAGGATCACGGCGATCAGCAGCACGGTGGCGACAGTGATCAGGACCAGATCCGACTCGCCCACGGCGAGTTGGTCGCTAAAGGTCGCGGGTGGGCCTGTCACACGGACTCTCGTCTCAGTGTCGCGAAAGATTCTCTCCGCGGTGTCGCGTACCGCTGCGACCGCCTCCGCGGTATCGGGTCCCCCGAGTGTGCCGGTCACTCCCACGGGCAGATACCAGGCTTGCTTGTCTTTGCTGAGAGCCTGACTCGCAGTGAGGGGATCGCTCAGCAGGTCTCGGACGGCGATGACGTGCTTGTCGTCCGCCCGCAGGGTGTCGACAAGCACGTGGTATCGATCGCGGGTGTTGTCGGACAGGCCTGCACTGTTCTCCATCACAACGAATACGGTGGTCTTGGCGCCGCGCTCGTCGAAAGAGGCGCCCATACGGTCCAAGGTCTGAAAAGACGGGACTCCGGCCGGGATCGGATCCACAGATTGTTCCCGTACCACTGACTCCAGTTGAGGAAAGAGAAGGCCTAAGCCGATAGCGGCACCGAGCCAAACCAGCGTCACAATCCCTTTGCGGCGGAGGGTAAACCATGCAACCCGCTCAAGGGTCGGACTGTATTCGCCGAGTTTCTCGCCCCCTCTCGACGAGCGGGTTCGAATGGGAGACGAACTCACCATGTGCAATATCCTCTCGACCTGAAGTGGGCGACCCAATCGTTCGGATCCGTCTGGCGAACGTCCGTGCGGTGGATGATTGTCACTTGTGGTGGTGCTCGGCCATGTCTTCGACCTCCTCGAGAGTGGTGGGCAGGTGGTATGGGGGGGTGCTCTTACCTGAGATGCGGTATCGGCCCCAGAAGTCGGGATCCCCGACGACACACTCCGCCCGCCCCTCAGCGGTCGTAAATACAGCGATCGCGCGGGCGCCTTTCAGGAGCCCGTCGAGCTCATCATTCTTCTGAATCCGGCCATACCAGGTGTATAAGCCGTTCAGCGGCTGGAAATAACCTCTTATTTTCGCTTCGACATGGATCTCCGTCCCACGGCACACCAGGGTTCCTTCGCCGGAGTAGTCGAGGTCATGGTCGTCAGACATGCAGCCCTACCTTCTTCGCATTGAGCGTTGACAAATAACGCGGTTCGTGGATACTAGCAGTACCAGATACTGCGAGTAATGGGTACTGGGCGCCAGGCCCCGACTCCCAGCCTTGAACGACCGAGGAGAAGACATGACCGTGCAGGATGCCCATATCAAGCCCGACTTTTCACAGGAGGGCATGGCCCGGGTGAACGGGCGCAAGCCCGTCGACATGGAACGATCTGCAGGTCGTCTGTTGCGGTCTTCCGCGGAGAAGTTCTACGACGCGGAGATCGACATCGACTGGGAGTCGCCCTGGGAGGAAGGCAAGTACTTTCTGCCAGAGCACCGGGTGTCGCTATACGGCACCAAACTATGGAACAAGATGACCGAGGAGCAGCGTCGCGAGCTGGGACGCCACGAGATCGTGAGCATCCTCAGTTTCGGCATCTACGCAGAGAACCTCTTGAGTTCGGCGCTCCTGCGCATGTCGGCAAAGGGGGCCCTAACCGATCAGAAGTCCCTATACGCGCTAACAGAAATCGGCGATGAGTCCCGCCATTCCACTATGTTCGCGCGCCTCATTAACAAAACAGGCGTGCCCCCTTACAAGCTCCCTAAGGGCTTCTTGAGCTTCGCAAAGATCCTGCATTTCGTCCCGCTCGGACCGTCGGTGTCCGGAGCCACGCTGCTGATCGAGGAAATCCTGGACCGCGCCCAGCGCGAGGCGATGAACGACCCAAGTATGCAGCCTCAGCTTCGCCAGCTCATGAAGATCCATGTCCTCGAGGAAGCCCGTCACATTACCTTTGCGCGACTGGAGATGATCGAAGGCATGCAGCGTCGACGTAAGGCGACGCGCGCTTGGCACCGAGGGGTGCTTGCCGTCATCGCGAACCTGGCGTACCCGCTGCTCATTAATCCGAAAGTGTACCCCGCAGTGGGAATTAGCCGCTGGCGTGGCGTATGGGCACAACAAACCAGCCCAAACTATCGGACCAACCTGCAGTTCATGTCGGAGCCCATGATTCGGTTCTTCCATGAGGCGGGAATGCTGGAAGGCAAGTTCACAATGGCCATGTGGCGCGCGACGCGGAGCCTTCCCGACGATCTCCGCTGATCTCCGTTCACGCGGCCGAGCCGTCACGGTCGACATCAGTTAGACCTGTGCGGAGCATTCTCGATGGCTTCGCGATCACTTCCGCCTCAACAGATCACCCGCTGCCACTGTGCGCAGGTGATGTGTTGTGCCAACGAACCCACGAGGGAGAAAGCATAAACATGGCATCTTCAACTACCCGGCGCGCCTCGCGCGCCGCCGCCAAAACCGACTCAACCGACGACCCGATTTCGACCAAGATTCTGATCATCGGAAGCGGGTTCTCTGGTCTCGGGATGGCCGCACAGCTAAGACGTCGCGGGTACAGCGACTTTCTAATCCTGGAGAAGGCAAGCTCCGTCGGTGGAACCTGGCGCGACAATACCTATCCGGGCTGTGCATGTGACGTCCCGTCGCTGATGTACTCGTACTCATTCGAAAGTCGAGGTAGCTGGTCGAAGGTGTGGTCGTCACAACCAGAAATTGAGCGGTATCTACAAGACGTCGCGGACAAGCGCGGCGTGACACAAAAGATTCATTTCGGTCAGAAGTTGGTTTCCGGATACTGGAGCGAGTCAGAGTCGCGGTGGCACCTGCGTACTGAGTCCGGACGTGAGTACATTGCTCAGTTCGTAGTTTCAGGAGTCGGTGCGCTGCATATCCCCAATTTTCCCGAAATTTCGGGGATTGAGGACTTTAAAGGCGAAGCGTTTCACTCCGCACAGTGGGATCATTCGGTGGATCTGGAGGGCAAGCGTGTCGCCGTGATCGGCACTGGTGCCAGCGCTATCCAGTTTGTGCCGTTCGTACAGAAGGAGGCCATGTCCCTCAAGGTCTTCCAGCGAACCCCTGCCTGGGTCCTACCCCGCAAGAATTTCACCGTTCCGCCGGCCCTGCGGACTCTTCTGAGCAGACTCCCGATTGCACGTCGTATCGCCAGGTGGTCGGTGTACTGGGGTGCGGAGAGCCTAGCCTTCGGCCTCAACGGTCACTCCAACCTTATGCGGCCAATCGAACGGGTCGCTCGGTGGAACATTGAACGCTCCATCTCTGATCCGGCACTACGCAAGAAACTGACCCCGTCATATCGCATCGGCTGTAAGCGAATTCTGGGGTCAAACGACTATTACCCTGCACTTGCGGCGCCCAACACCACCGTCATCAGCGATCGGATTGAGAGGGTCACCGCTGATTCCATCATCACCTCAGACGGCGTCGAGCACCTCATCGACGTAATTATTTATGCGACCGGTTTTCACGTGACTGATGGTTTCGATCAGCTCGCCCTGAAAGGTGCCACTGGCGAGGATCTCCCGTCCCACTGGCATCAGACGGGGATTAACACGCACCTGGGCATCACGACCAAGGGTTTTCCCAACCTGTTTTTCCTCCTCGGACCCAACACGGGCCTCGGCCACAACTCAGTGGTGTTCATGATCGAGCAACAGATCAAATACATCATGAAGGCCATCGACACAGTAGAAAGCCGAGGCGCTGAGAAGGTTGACGTACGCCCGTCCGTGCAAGAACAGTTCAACACCGACATCCAGCGGAAGCTGGCCAAGGGAGTGTGGACCAACGGCGGCTGCACGAGTTGGTATCTCGACTCGCAGGGCGTCAACCGGACCGTGTGGCCGGGCTTCACATGGCAGTACTGGCGCGCCACAAAAGATTTCGACCCCGCTGAGTACGACATCGCCTGAGCCCGAACGCACGGAGAGACACGATTCGTAGAAATGGTGAGACGACAGTGAGCAATTCTGACCGGCATGATTACACAGGCAAGGTGGCAGTGATCACCGGTGCCGCGTCAGGGATCGGTCGGTCTCTGGCACTCCAGTTGGCGGAGCGAGGTGCCGCACTGGCACTGTCCGACATTGATGAGATGCACTTGAAGGAGACTGCAGAACTTTGCCGCACCACGTATGCGGCGACGGTAACCGCCGCCGTACTAGACGTTGCGGACCGCAGTGCGTTTCAGGACTATGCCGACGGAGTGCGGTCAGAGTCGGGCCACGTCGACATGGTGTTCAATAACGCCGGCGTGGCCTTGGGCGTCGACGTGGTCGACATGACCTGGGAAGACTTCGACTGGCTCATGGGCATCAACTTTGGCGGAGTCGTTAACGGGTCGAAGGCGTTTCTGCCTCACCTGATCGCGTCCGGGGACGGACATCTCATTAACACGTCGAGCGTCTTCGGCTTGATCGGAATCCCCAGCCAGAGCGCATACAATGCCGCGAAATTCGGCGTCAGAGGCTTCACCGAGGCGCTCCGACAGGAGATGAAAATCAGTCGATACCCGGTCACAGTGACATGTGTGCACCCGGGGGGTGTAAAAACCAACATCGTCAACAATGCCCGAGGCGTTTCCGCCATGGGGGCAGACACCGCGACTGTCGCCTCGCTGTTCGACAGGATCGCACGAAGCACCCCGGATAAAGCAGCGGCGACAATCCTCAAAGGTATGGACAAGAAGAAGGCACGAGTGTTGATCGGTGCGGACGCCCGCGGTTTCGACTTCGTGGCACGGGTGATCGGTCCCCGCTACCAGGACATCGCGGCGCCACTGACACGGGCGGGTTACGCGGTCGCACGTAGACAGGGGATCCTCAAGTGACCGTCGAACCCGATGCACGTCCGGCTGCCGCAGCCCGCTCACGCACCTTGCGCGTCTCAGAAGTGACCCAGGAAACGAAAGACTCCGTCACCATTTCGTTCGAGATCCCCGATGCCATGGTCGAGGAGTTCAAGCATGTCCCAGGGCAATTCATCACCGTGAAGATCCCATCTGATCGGACCGGTCATGTCGCACGATGCTACTCGTTGAGCAGCTCGCCTCACGTCGAGGACTTCCGTCTCGAGATCGGGATCAAGCGGACGGAGAACGGTTACGCATCGAACTGGCTGTGCGACAACGCGATGACGGGAATGGAGTTGACCGTCCTCCCGCCGTCGGGGCACTTCACGGCTAAGAATCTCGACGTCGATTTTCTATTCTTTGCAGGAGGAAGTGGGATCACTCCGGTCTTGTCGCTGATTAAGTCGGCGCTTGTGTGCGGCGGGGGCGAAGTCACACTGTTCTACGCGAATCGCGATGCCGAGTCGATCATGTACGAGGGCCAACTGGCGCAGATCGCCTCCGAGTTCCCCGAGCGTTTCACGGTCTTCCACTGGTTGGAGTCGGCTATGGGGATTCCGGCACCTGAGGATGTCGAATCCGCCATACGTGAGCACCGCGGTGCACAGATCTACACCTGTGGTCCGGCGCCGTTCATGGATCTGGTTCAGAAGTCGGCGGAGGCCTGCGGTGTTGAGCACGCCTCGGTACATCGAGAAGTCTTTCAGTCACTGACCGGAGATCCATTCGAGACAGCCACGATGCGTCAGCTCAGTGACGACGATGGTGTGGCGACCGCCACGGTCTATCTGAATGGGCAGTCCATCACGACTGAGTGGCCGCGCAACACTCCGTTGCTCGACGTGCTATTGGCCCAAGGTCACAATGCCCCGTACTCCTGCCGAGAAGGGGCCTGCAGCGCGTGCGTATGCAAGCTGGTTGAGGGTGATGTAGAAATGGCACAAAACCACATCCTCGTTGAAGATGACATTGCCGACGGTGAACGGCTTGCGTGTCAGGCACTTCCGCTGACGGATGCAGTCACGGTGAGCTTTGATGACCTCTGAGATAGCGAGCGAGTCGCGAGGATCGCGGCACCTCGAGGTCCTCTCCTCCGACGGAACCAGGTTGTTCGCCCAGGAATTCGGCTCGGGCCGGGATGCTCCACTTCTAGTCTTTAGTCACGGCTGGGCCTGTCAGGGGCGTTTCTGGCGGCCACAGATCGAACAGTTCGCGGCGACGCATAGGGTAGTGGTCTACGACCAACGCGGACACGGGTGGAGCGACCGGGGCCGGGTACCGTTCTCGGCGAGACTTCTGGCCGATGACTTGGAGTCCGTAGTTCGGGCGGTAGCCACTCCCACCGACAAGGCTGTCGTGGTCGGACACAGCATGGGAGGTATGTCCATCATGAGCTGGGCAGCTGAGTACCCAGCCTCGGTGTCGGAGCTGGCCCGCGGAGTAGTACTGGCAAGCACCGGGCCATCACAGTTGGTGGATCGGTCAACGTTACTCAAAGTTCCCCGCCAGCTACGACCGAGACTTGAACGGGCCTTCGCGGCTAGTCTTGCGGTCGCGGGACCCGAGATGCAGGACACGCGTTTGTCTCGCCGCCTGATTCGTTACGGAACCCTGGGCCCGGGCGCGACTGTCGAGGTAATCGATGAGTGCGCCGACATCGTGTTGCGATGCCCACCACAGGTGCGGGGGATGTGGGGTGCGGTTTTGGCGACAATCGACGTCAGCAGGGGTGTTGACTCGCTGACAGTGCCGGCGGCGGTCATCGTGGGCGATGCCGACAGACTGACCCCGGCGGCCCATTCGGTGGATCTCGCAGCGCGACTGGGTCGGCAGGGCGTTCTATTTGAATTCACTCTTCTCGACAAGGTCGGTCACATGTCCAACCTAGAGGCCGTTGAAGACTTCAATTCAGCTGTGGCCAGGTTAGACAGATCCGCTTGAAGCTCGTTTCGACCCATGTCTCTGCCGACTGCATGCGTGCGCCACGTGCTTATTGGGGCGACGGTCAACCATCCTGGTAGCGTGGTGGGTCATGTCTGTAGTCCGTCGAATCTCCGCAGCCCCGGTGAAAGTGCAACGTCGTGTGCGCGATGCACGAAGCACGCGTTGGGACGACCACCGCGCTATCGTGAAGGCTGAACTCGTCGACGCGGCAATACGCGCGATCGAGAAGTTTGGCGACGCTGTGAGCATGGACGACTTCGCGGAAGAGGCAGGGGCGTCGAAGCCGAAGCTTTATCGCCATTTCGGTGACCGAGCTGGGCTCTATTCCGCTGTGGCAGCACGTTTGGGTTCGATGATGTGGGAGTCCGCACAGTCAACTCTGCTCTCCGGACAGCAGGACTCCGTCGACGAGCTCTTCCGGTCAGCGATCTCCGCATACGTGTCATTGGTCGACGAGCATCCGGCGGTCGTCCGCTTCCTCATGACGAACCACATGTTTCAGTATTCTGAGTCCGGCGAGGGAGGGGCCGCGGATCAGCTGAGATCGGCAATGGATATTATTTCCGACGAGTTCGCCCGTAGCCTCCAATCGGT
Source organism: Gordonia sp. G4 (assembly GCF_057770005.1). Classification (NCBI taxonomy): domain Bacteria; kingdom Bacillati; phylum Actinomycetota; class Actinomycetes; order Mycobacteriales; family Gordoniaceae; genus Gordonia; species Gordonia sp. G4. The sequence continues at coordinate 899,945 of NZ_CM173442.1, read as the reverse complement.
CGGTGCCGACGAGTCCCTCGTCGCCGTCGTAGTGGCCTCCATCTTGGGGGCGGGCCTATCAGCTACCCAATGGTGGATCGATCACGGTCGGCTCAATGGAATGAGCAAGGACCTGTTCTCCGCGCACCTTTATCAGACGTCGTGGGGGATCATTGACGGCGCTGCGGCCACAGTGGGCGTTCGCTTCCGCAGAGACAGACCCTTCGGCGACCCCGCGTTCGCCACTCGCCTCGGACTAGACTGATCCCGCTCGCGAGAGACGGTGCCGCCCCAGTCTCCGCCCTCAGTATTTGATCACAACTGTGTTCCTTATCGCGAGGAGCACTTGTCCAAGTGTCGGATGGGCGGGTCGAACGACTCGTCGTCTACCACCTGATCTAGTGTCATCACGTCGCCCCCGGTGATGAAGCCGGCGAGCCAGTCAGGCCCCAGGTCTGGCGCGACCAGTAGGACCGAATCAACTCGTAGGAACTGATGCCCACGATCTCGTGGTTCACCCCGTCGGACTCCGGTAGCGACCCACCTCAGTCGATCCAGATGCGAAAGGGCCGGGCTAGGGCCAGCCACTCACCGATGCGGTGCTGGCAGTTCTTCTAAACGGCGGACCTTAGGGATCTGGCGGCGGAGTCCAGTGAGGTGGCAAGGCTCGACTCAGTGTCAGTTAGAACCGCCGCGGCCTCGATGACGTGGTCGAGCCGGGTAGCAGCGGTCGAGCCCTTGTGTACGGCCGCCTGAGCGACTGATGTCCATGCTGCAGCCGCTCGGTGAGCATCTCTGGCAAGGTCGCTGGTTGCAGCATCGCCGGTCAGTCGGGCGATCTCGTCGCAGCCACACGCGAGTAGTCGTCGGAACAGGCCACCACCCGTACCTGCCTTCTCGATGAATGCACCAAGACTGAATAGGTGGACTTCGAGCACGTCGGAGGGCAGCTCATGCCAGAGCACCACGTCAGAGGATAGTGCTAGGGCTGCGTCTATTCCGTGTGTCCCCGAGTGTTCGACAGGGCCGGCGATCGTGGATCCTGCGGGCGCGCGCATGCATGCCGCAGATTGCGCGAACGCCTCCGCAGCCACGACGGCGATTGACGGTAGCGCCTCGGGCCAGTCAATGCGGAAGAGCGTATGTCGGGTCGGCTCGGGGAAGGTCATCGAGCGTCGGGCTCGCGCCAGCGCGTCGAAGGGAACCTGTTGAATTTCGACGCGATCGTTGTCTGCGACGTAAGCGATTTCTGCGTCGCTGTCGTAGCCCACTATGACGATATCGTGGCGACTCATGCGCAACTGAACGCGCAGGTAGGGCAATTCAGCAATTTCGGCCCACACGAGCGCGGGCCGGCCGCGGTCGAGTTCGTCGCGGACGAGATCCCACCCTAGCTGGGGATCGTCGGTGGACCGGACCTCCACCGTAGCGCCGAGACGGCGGGGGAGGTCCATCTCGAAGTCAGGACCACGTCCTACCAGATACAACGGCGGCACGAGGGCGTCGGTGCGAACATACGTGAGCGAGAGTGCTCCGCCCAGAGCGAACACCAGACCCTCGTTCGGTGGCCCGTCGAAGCCTAGTCCCGACCACTCCATCAAGTCGCGCATCGCGCTGGAGCCGCAATGGCCGCCCATTCGGTGTGGATAGGTGTCGAGCAATGACTCGGACATTGTCATGGTCTCCCTAGTGGTGGTGGACACTGTGCGACGGGATCTGGCCGACAGGTGGTGGCACGGGTGTTCGAGCGGGCAGTAACCTGCGGCGGTAGCCCGCCGGAGCGCACACTATGCGCGGAATGCGTCGGACGGAGCTGGCCGTCCCGAGAAGATCAGAGGGCCGTAGGCATGCCGCAGGCCCGCCAGGATTTCCTCGAGGGGCAAGTCGTTGTAGACGCCGCGTTCGTGCACGTACTCCATGTGCGCGGAGCCGTCCGCCGCGTGCGCGTGAAACAACGCGTCGCGATCGCCGGTGAAGTCGATAGGTGGGACCCCGAATCGAGTGCACAATTCAATGTTGAACGCGGGTGTAGCTTTCAACCAGCGCCCCTCGATGTAGACGTGGCTGTATCCGTGATATACGAAGACGTCGGTTCCCATGAGTTCGCGCAGCGCGTCGGTCTGCAGATGATTGCGTACATCAGCGAAGCCGAGCCGGGCCGGTATGTTTGCCGCGCGGAACGCGGCTGTCAGTACGACCGCTTTGGGTACGCAGTACCCACGTCCGGACTCGATGACATGGCTGGCCCGGTAATGATCGGGCTTGTCAGAGACGGTGTAGGGGTCGTAACGGATCTGGTCTCGGACTGCGGCGAAGAGGCGCCGCGCCTTCTCGCGATCGGTGTCCGCGTCGCCGACCGCGTCTTGGGTGAAGGCCTGCACGGTCGCGTGATGGATGTCGAGGAAGGTCGATGCTGTGAGCGCCGCCGCCGGCCTTTCCGCTGCCGCGGGTGATGTGGTCATGGTGTGGCTCCGATCAGTTCGGACCTGTCGAGCGACGAACGCTGTGCGATCGTACGCTTCGCGTTCATGAAATCCTTGGGTCTGTTGACGCAGTCCGCGGCGATCAGCTCGCCGTCGTTGAAGTAGTAACAGGTGAAGTCACGGTCGTGGTCAGGGTCACCGCTGACCAGTACCTCGTCGTACCCGGTGTTGAGCCCGGCGATCTGCAGCTTCAGATCGTATTGATCGGACCAGAACCAAGGCAGCGCGGTGAGACCGGCTTCGTTGCCGCAGATGGTCGCTGCCGCGACCTTGGCCTGCTCGGTGGCGGCCGCCACGCATTCGAGGCGGACGCGCCTGTCGTACCGTGCGATCCGTTGGTTGACGCAGTCGCCGGCGGCGACGATGTCGGGGTCGCTGGTGCGTGCATGGTCGTCGACGATGACTCCGTCGTCAACCTCGAGGCCCGCGGCGACCGCGAGATCCGTGTTGGGAATGATGCCGACACCGACGATGACGAGGTCCGCGGCCAGGGTCTCACCGTCGGCGAGCACCACCTCTTCGACTCGCCCCTCCCCGCGAAAACCCTCGACCAACGCGCTGGTGCGAACATCGACACCCTCGGTCCGGTGGGTACGGTCGAAAAACCTCGAGACCACCGGCGCGGTCACCCGCTCGAGCACGCGTTCCGCAGCCTCGAGAACAGTGACGTCCACACCCTGAGCTCGAAGTGAGGCGGCCGTCTCCAGGCCGATATAGCCGCCGCCGACGATGACGGCCCGGCAACCTGGCACCACCGCGGCACGGATGGCCTCGACGTCGGTGGCGGTGCGCAAGTAGTGGACGCCCGTCAACTCGGCGCCCGGAACGGTCAGCGCGCGGGCGCGCGCGCCGGTGCACAGTGCCAGCGTGGCGTAAGACACCACGTCTCCACTGTTGAGGGTGACGGTGTGCGCGGAACGGTTGATCGCCGTCGCCGTTCCGTCCACGAGCTCGATCCGCTGCTTGTCGTAGAACTGACGTCCGCGGATCGCGCAGTCATCAAGCTGTGATGCACCTGCCAGGTATGCCTTGGACAGCGGTGGACGCTGGTAGGGGAGCCTGCCCTCGTCGCCGATCAGCAAGACATCCCCGGCCCATTTCTCCTTTCGGAGAGCGCCCGCGAGTTGGACGCCGGCGTGGCTCGCGCCGAGGATGACGACCTGATCAGCCGTCACATTTCCCCCTTGGGGGTCAGGCGAACCATCATCTTGCTGATCCCACGGACAAAGTTCGATTGCACGTACTCCGGCTCACCCACCACCTCGATGTTGTCGAAGCGAGGGAGGAGCTCCTCCCACAGGATGCGTAGCTGGAGCTCGGCGAGCCGGTTGCCCATGCAGCGGTGTACACCGAAACCGAACGCGATGTGGTTGCGGGCGTTGGCCCGGTCGATGATGAGCTCGTCTGGACGCTCGAAGACGCGCTCGTCTCGGTTGCCCGAGGCGTACCACATCACCACCTTGTCACCCTTGCGGATGAACTGGCCGCCGAGCATGACGTCCTTCTTGGCGACCCTGCGCATGTAAGCAAGAGGGTCTGCCAGCGGATGATCTCCGACACCGCGTTGGGGATGAGGTCGGGGTTGGCCTTGAGCTTCTCGAACTGCTCGGGGTATTCGTTGAGGGCCAGCACTCCGCCGCTCATGGAGTTGCGGGTCGTGTCATTGCCGCCGACGATCAGCAGCACGAGGTTACCGAGGAACTCCATGGGGCGATCGTCGAGGAGGTTCTTGGTGTCCTCGTTGCTTTGCAGCATGGTGATGAGGTCGAAGCCAGGCTCTTCGCCGGCCACGGTACGTGCCGCCTTGTCCCGCCACAGCGAACTCAGGCCTTGCGCCATCGCGACCATCTCACGGAAGACCCTGTCGTTGTCCGAGGGGCCGCCGTTGGCCTGCTCCATCGAGGTCGCGAGGTCGGACCATTCGACCAGCTTGTGCCGCTTGTCGTAAGGGAAGTCAAGTAGCGTCGCGAGCATGCGTGCAGTGAGTTCGATCGACACAGTCTGGACCCAGTCAAACGGCTCGTTGAGTGGGAGGCCGTCGAGGACTTCGCGGACGCGCGCGCGGATGAGCCCCTCCATCTCACGAAGGTTCTTCGGAGCCACCACGCCCTGCACTGCGGCGCGCTGCTTGTCGTGCCGGGGCGGATCCATCGCGATGAACATCGCGATGTCCATGAAACGCGGGGGCCTGCCGATGATGATGAACGGTTCGGCGGAGAACGCCTCGTGATTCTTGTCGACCGCGATGATGTCGGCGTGTCGCGTGACCGACCAGAACGGACCGAAGGGGCTCTCCGAACGGAAGTGCACCGGCGCCTCGTTGCGGACACGCTCGAAGTACGAGCGCCACATACCCTGGCGATACAGGAACGGGTTACTCAGGTCGATTTCGGCGAGATCGACCTCGTCCACCGGCGGGATCGGGGTCTCGGTGAAGATCTTCTGGCCGTCGGTCCTTGTGACGATTCGGCGGGTCTTGTCATAGACATGCGCCCCCCGGATCTGAAGGTCGATCGGGATCATTGATTGCGCCTTCTCGGCGACGGTGGCTGCGATGCTCATGATTGCATTCCTTCGTCGTTGCGGGTCAGAGTTGGAATTCCGGGAGGCGAACAGTCAGGCCGTCCCACTCCTCAGTCGCGATCATCTGGCAGGACAGCCGCGAGGTTCCTTCCCGTTCCGGATGCATGCTCAGCATCTCTTCCTCGCCCTCGCCGCTGCGCCCGACGGTCTTGATCCACGCCGGGTCGACAATGACGTGACACGTACCGCAGGCCGCTTCGCCACCACAATCACCGTCGATGCCGGGGACGGCTTCGTCGACGGCGGTCTGCATGAGCGACTTCCCCTCCACGAGATCGGCTTCGTAGTCGTCTCCATCGTGGGTGATGTATGTGATCGTGGCCATGGCCACCTCCTTGCACGTATGAGGTTCCCCTTGAGTGTGAATGTGCGGATCCCGACCGATCCATGTGTGAACGTCGCAATCTGTTGTTAATCTGGCTCACGTGACCCTCGGTGAATCCGGTGTGCCCCCGTTGGCGTTTGCACAGCTTCTCGACAGCGGTGCGCTGGGCACGGAGGCGACGAGCGCATTCGGTCGGATAATGGCCCAGGAGGGCACCGACCTCAGAACGTTGATCACGCAAGAAGCGCAGGTGCCGATGCAATGGTTTCATGACGTGTATCCGACGATGGGGCCGCACGACGGGTTTCGGCTGGGCCTCGCATTCGCTGAGCACGCTCAGCTGACCTCCTTCGGTCCACTGAGCCTGCCGCTGGTCAGTGCCGGGTCGGTCGTTGACATCGTCGAGTTGCTTCGTTTTCTGCCGTTGATCTCGACGGCGCTAAGTGCGGACTTTCATCATGGCGCCAGTGGTCTTACCATCGGTCTCGCAGGGCGCACCGACAGCGCGGGTACCGACTGCTTTGCCGTCACTTATGGGGGCCTGACCGTTCTGCGTCTGGTGAAAATACTCACAGGAGATGTGTCCTCAGCAGAGTTACACCTGACCTGCCCGGCGCCGACCGAGCCGCTGAACGTGGGAGAGATAGGGCATCGAGTCGTCTTCGATGCGCCAGCGTCATTTGTTCGCATACCAGCCGAGGCGCTTCATGAGGTGTGCCGCTTTTCCGATCCCGTCGCCTACCGGATCGGTACCGCCGAACTGCGACGGCTCTGCGATCAGCGGCGTCACAACTCGTACACGCAGCGCGTCCGAGCCCAGTTTGATGCAGACCCTGCTCGAGTCAACGCTAGTCGGATCGCAGCAGAGCTGTCGGTATCGGTAAGCACACTCAAACGGCACCTACACGCCGAGGGCACCACCCTGCGCCGCCTACGACAGCAATTCATGCAGGAGCACGCCATCCTCCGACTTCTCGATCCCGGCGTCGGAATCGGCCAGATTGCTACCGAACTGGGGTACTGCGACGTCGCAAGCTTTTCTCATGCGTTTGCTCGGTGGGTCGGCTGCTCCCCGTCGCAGTTTCGACTTCGACGTGCACGCCCGCCAGCCGCATGAATGCTCGACCAGCCCAATCGGGGCGTCAGCTGATTACACCACAACGAATTTCGCGACTGGTTCATAACGTTTCGATACGGTAACCCGGGCCCGCCCCGTCCGAAGCGCACGGTCGTTACAAGTCAGCCAGCATCGCCTACGCGGCAATTCTCAGCCACACCTCAACGTCTGCCGCCTCGCCGAGGACACCAGCCGGTTCGTTCTAGCCACCGTTATGGCCGCCATGGTGGGGTTCTCGAACAGTCTCGGCGAGGAAGTCGGTCGTTATGGCATCGGAGTCTCACTCGTCTGCCCTTCGGAGGTCAACACCGACTACTTCGAACGGAACGATGCAGACATGGGGTGGTACCCCCGGATGTCGCAGTGGTTTCCGGTTCTGGAGCCCGAAGACGTCGCTCGACGAACTGTCCGGGCGATACGCACCAACCGGCGTGAGGCCATCTTTCCCTGGGAATGGCGCTGGCCACCTGGCTGCACAAGCGATTCCCGAAGATGGGGATCAGTGTTCTCAAAGCGCTCGGCTTGGCTTGTTCCGTCCACGCGTCATCCCGCCGGGGGAGCTGGCGGGCTTGCGAACAAGGCGAGAATGACAGCGTGGATCTGCACGACGGATTCGGCACGCGAACCCCGGAGCTGGAGCAGGTGGCTCACGGTGAGTCGTACGAAGATCTCGGTGATCGACTCCAGCGCGAATTCGTCGAGATCGGGCTTCCGAGAACGGATCTGATCGGCTACCACCTGCGTCGCCCGCCCGAGGACGACCTCTGAGTCGACGGTGACCAGCGACAGGAGTTCGCCGCCCTGGAGTCTGCCCGAGATGATCGACATCAGAAGCTCGTTGTCCTCACCAAGGGTCAGTGTGCGCTCCGCGGCGGCTGTGAGTCCGTCAACGATGTCCTGTTCGTCCGCGATGCCCTCGACGACCCCGTGGAGGAAGCGGTCTGCCTCGCGTGCGATCAGCGATGCCGCAAGCTGATCCCTGGTCCCGACCTCGTTGTAGAGGGTCGTACGGCTGATTCCGACCTCGCGCGCCACCCGGGACATGTTCACCGCGGACCATCCCCGTTCCACCACGAGATCGCGAGCGGAGTCGAGTATGCGATCGCGCAGCAGGTCGCGTACTTCGTCGTGGAAGCTCGGGGGCGTAGCCATGTGTCCATCATGCCCGAATTGGCATGCAGGCCTAAGGCGCCCGCCTGAGTGTTTGACACATTAGGCAATTATGTGTAGAAACAATACAGTTCATCTCACAGTGTCAACACACTGTGTCCGGCCGCACCGCCCCGCTTGGCCAGGACGGACAGAAGCGGCGACCGGCACACGGTCATCACAGGGACGTGTTCCTGTAGAGGCTCAATCAGCCACGTAATACCCACGCCCACAGACGATTGCGAGCATCCAATGAACGCTGAGGCGAGCGAGAAAGACACCGACTACGACGTCCTGGTGATCGGCTCCGGGTTCGGCGGCAGCGTCACCGCCCTTCGCCTGGCAGAGAAGGGCTACCGGGTCGGCGTTCTCGAAGCCGGCCGCAGATTCGACGATGCGGACTTCGCCAAGACCAGCTGGGACGTTCGACGATTCCTGTGGGCGCCGAAGCTGGGTGCGTACGGGATTCAGCGCATCCACCTACTTCGCGACTGTGTCATCTTGGCCGGGGCGGGAGTCGGGGGGGGCTCTCTCAACTACGCCAACACCCTTTACCAGCCGGGATCAGCATTCTTCGGCGATCCGCAGTGGGCGCACATCACAGACTGGGAAGACGAGCTGACGCCCTACTACGACCAGGCGCGTCGCATGCTGGGCGTGGTCACCAACCCGCACATGACGCCTGCCGACGAGATCATCCGGTCGGTGGCCGACGACATGAGTGTCGGCGACACGTTTGTCCAGACTCCGGTCGGGGTGTACTTCGGCGAGCCCGGTCGTACCGTGTCGGATCCCTACTTCGGTGGGGTCGGACCGGATCGCACCGGCTGCATCGAGTGCGGCGAGTGCATGACAGGTTGCCGTCACGGTGCCAAGAACACGCTGCTCAAGAACTACCTCGGGCTCGCCGAACGCGCTGGAGTGGTGGTGAATCCGCTGACCACCGTCACCGACGTGCGTCAGCGACCCGATGGCTCCTGGACAGTCGACACAGTCAAGACCGGTGCCTGGATTCGTAAGCGCGAGAAGGCGTTCACCGCTCACAATGTCGTCTTCGCGGCGGGTACCTGGGGTACCCAGCAGTTGCTGCACAAGCTCAAGGACTCCGGCCGCCTTCCTGAGCTCTCGACGCGACTGGGCGAGTTGACCAGGACCAACTCCGAGTCGATCCTCGGGGCCACCCGTTACCGCGTCGACGAATCCCTCGACCTCACCAAGGGCGTGGCGATCACGTCGTCGTTCTACCCCACGCCGGACACCCACGTCGAACCCGTCCGATACGGCAAGGGCTCCAACGCGATGGGGTTGTTGCAGGCGCCGATGACCGACGGCGACGGACGGTTGCCGCGATGGCTGCGATTCATCGGCGTCGCGCTCCGGGATCCACTCGCCACAGCACGTGTCCTGGCGGTGAAGGGCTGGAGCGAGCGGACCGTGATCGCACTGGTGATGCAAAACCTCGACAACTCGATCACCACTTTCACAAAGCGCGGTCTGTTCGGTCGCCGGCTCACCAGCAAGCAGGGGCACGGCGAGCCCAATCCCACCTGGATCCCCGCGGGCAACGAAGCCACGCGGCGCATCGCCGAGAAGATCGGCGGCACCTCCGCCGGAACGTGGGGCGAGGTGTTCAACGTGCCGATGACCGCACACTTCCTCGGCGGATGCGTGATCGGGGACGATGAGGACAACGGTGTGATCGACCCATATCACCGCGTGTACGGCTATCCGTCGCTGAGTGTGGTCGACGGTTCGGCCGTGTCCGCGAATCTGGGCGTCAACCCGTCGCTGACCATAGCTGCTCAGGCCGAGCGGGCCGCCGCGTTGTGGCCGAACAAGGGGGAGAAGGACCTTCGCCCGATCCAGGGTTCGGGTTATCGGCGCATCGAGCCCACCGAACCCCGGTCGCCGATCGTGCCGGTCTCGGCGCCTGGAGCGCTGCGACTGCCCATCATTCCTGTCCGTCGAGTGGCAGACGAGAAGATCTCGCGGGCCGCAACGCGTGAGAGCTCCGACGCCCGATGAGCGCACTCGCCCCCGAAACAGCGCTCCCGGAACGACGCCAATCGTCAACGCTCGCACCGGTTCTCAAGAAGGCGCGCCACGGTACCGAAATGGTCGGCGACTTCTTCCTCACCTTCTGGGGCATCGTCAAGATGCTCCCACGGCGTCCCTTCCAGTGGCGTGAGCTGGTGGCGCAGGCGTGGTTCATCGCGAGCGTATCGATTGTCCCGACCATGCTGATGTCGATCCCGTTCTGCGTCATGGTGGTGTTCCAGATCAACGTTCTGCTGAACGAGATCGGTGCGATCGACCTGTCCGGTGCGGGCGCGGGTGTGGCCGTCATCCGAGAGATCGGACCCATCGTCACGGTTCTCGTCGTCGCGGGCGCAGGTGCCACCGCGATCTGCGCCGATCTCGGTTCGCGCACCATCCGCGAAGAGATCGACGCCATGAAGGTGCTCGGTATCGACCCGATCCAGCGACTCGCAGTTCCGCGCGTGATCGCCTCCTGCGGCGTCGCGGTGTTCCTGAACGGCCTGGTGACCGCCATCGGCCTGGCCGGGGGATACGTGTACGGCGTCTTCCTCCAAGGTGCCACGCCGGGTCAATACATCACCGCGATCCCGATCCTCACCGGAATTCCCGACCTACTCATCAGCGAGCTCAAGGCCGGCATCTTCGGTCTGCTGGCCGCACTGGTGGCCTGCCATCTCGGCTTCAACGCGGGAGGCGGACCGAAGGGTGTCGGCGACGCCGTGAACCAGACCGTTGTCTTCAGCTTTGTGCTGCTGTTCCTCGCGAACGCGGTCATCACCACGCTCGCACTGCACTGAAGGCCTCGACATGACTGCGCGAACACAAGAGCAGGGACCACGTTGACATCGACTCAGATGCCCACCGAACCGTCGCGGCGACTGACCGACCGGTTGGACGCCGGGAAGGCGCTGAAGCCCGCCGAATCCTTCGGAGAGAAACTGGCGTTCTACGGGGTGGCGCTGCGGGCGGTACCCAAGGCGATGACCCACTATCGTCGCGAGACCTTGCGCCTGCTAGCTGAGGTGTCGCTCGGCGCAGGTGCACTCGCCATCATCGGCGGGACCGTCGTGATCATCGGATTCCTCACGGCTGCAGCCGGATACGAGGTCGGTCAACAGGGATCGAGTTCACTGGGGCGCGTCGGTGTGGAAGCGATGTCGGGCTTCATTTCCGCCTTCTTCAACACCCGCGAAGCGATCCCGGTCATTGCTGGCGTCGCACTCACGGCGACGGTGGGCTCCGGTTTCACTGCGCAACTCGGTGCCATGCGCGTGAGCGAGGAGATCGACGCGCTCGAGGTGATGTCGGTTCAGTCGCTGCCCTATCTGGTGTCGACGCGGATCGCGGCGGGACTCGCCGCTGTGGTGCCGCTGTACGCGATCGCCCTCTTCACCGGGTACGCCGCCACCAAGTTCGTGAGCGTGTTCCTGTCGGACCAGTCGCCGGGCACCTACGACCACTACTTCCGGCTGTTCTTGCAGCCCGGTGACATCGCGATCTCACTGTTGAAGGTGATCGTCATGGCGGTCGCCGTGATGGCGGTGCACTGCTACTACGGCTACAACGCCAGCGGTGGACCGGCCGGGGTCGGCGTCGCTGTCGGCCACGCCGTCCGCACGTCACTGATCATCATCATGATGGTCGACTTCATCGTCGGTATCGCCTTGTACGGCGGCGTCCACGCGACTGTGCGGGTGTCGGGATGATCGAACACTCACGCAGACAACACCTGCTGTACGCGTTCGTCGCCTTCGCCGTGGTGGTGGGCGTCGTCGTGGCTGCGCTGATGTCGTACAACGGCAGGTTCCAGGCCACCGGGTCCATCTACCTGAACGCCCCGCGCACGGGGCTGCTGCTGGTGCCTGGATCGGACGTCAAGCTGTACGGCGTAGTGATCGGTCGTGTCGCATCTGTCGACGTGTACGGCGATCACGCTCGCATCGAGCTGGCGGTGGAGGAAGACCAGCTCGGCGATCTGCCGACGAACGTCCGGGCGGAGATGGAGCCGACCACGCTCTTCGGCCGCAAGTACGTCGCGCTGACGATGCCGGAGCAGCCGGCGGCATCGACGTTGAGCGCCGGTGCCACCATCGACACCTCGCAAACGCCGGTCGAGGTCTACGACACTTTCGAGTTGCTTGTCGGAATTCTCGACCGTGTGGACCCGGCGCGGGTGAATGCAACCCTGACCGCTGTGCAGACCGGCACCGTCGATCGGGGCGAGAAGCTCGGCGAGCTGGTCGACTCGGTGAACACCTACCTCGCGACCTTCAACAAGTCACTGCCAACTCTGCAACGGGATCTCGAGCTCGGTGCGGACAATCTCGACACATTCGCCGGACTGTCACCGGACCTGATGGCCACCGTCCGTCACCTCACCACCACCTCGAAGACGATTGTGGAGAACCAGTCGCAGCTGACTGCGTTCCTGTTGAGCTTCACCGAGTTCGGGAACACCGGCAACCGGTTCATGACTAACGCGGGCACGCCACTGGTGAAGGCCGCCGACGCCCTGGCGCCGCCGGCGCAGGTGCTCGGAGACTACGGACCGATCTACCCGTGCTTCCTGGACGGACTGAACACGAGCCGCAAATATCTCGAGCGGGCGTTCGGCGGAGCGAGACCGGGCCTCGACATCGTCGGCACCCTGCTCATCGGCGACCCGCCATACCGACCGGGCATCGACGCGCCCGAACACACGGCAGGAACGGCGGGACCGAGCTGCTACGGCTACCCGCGCGCACCCGGCGAAAAGGGGCCGGGGCACGTCGACTTCGACGACGGCAGTCACGCGTACCGCGATGTGAAGTCGATCGAAGACGTCATCGGAAACCCGTTCGCCTCGATGATCTACGGAATGACGAAATGACAATCACCGGACCGGCCATCAAGCTGGGGATCTTTCTCGCTGTCAGCTCGCTGATCACCTCGGCTCTGTTCGTGATCGTCGGCGACCTGCGTTTCGGTCCGACAACGGTTTTCCGCGCTCAGTTCATGTCCGCATCCGGCCTGCGGACCGGCGACGACGTCAAGGTGGCCGGTGTGGTGGTCGGGAAGGTCACCGATGTGGACATCGTGGACTCCGGTGCGGCTGCGCAGACGGGTCTGGGAGCAGAGGTCCGTATGGACGTCGACTCCCACATCCCGGTGACGACCACCACCAACGCCTACATCAGGTACAAGAACCTGATCGGTGATCGGTACCTCGAGCTGAAGACCGACCCCGGAGACGTGGGTAGGAGGCGGTCAGCCGACAGCGTGATCCCGGTATCGCAGACCAAGCCGGCTCTCGACATGGATGCACTCGTCAACGGGTTCAAACCCCTACTGACCGGGGTGAATCCAGAGCAGACCAACAAGCTGTCCGCTGCGCTGGTCTCGGTACTCAACGGCCGCACAGCCGATATCAGCGATCTGATCACCCAAATGGGTGAACTCGGCGAAACCATCGCCGATCGCGACGCGACGATCGGATCGGTGGTCACCGATCTGAACACCGTGCTCGTAACGGTAGCGGATCGCCGGGAGGCCTTCGGCAGCGTCGTCGTCCAGTTGCAGGAGCTGGTCTCCGAGCTTGCCGGTGATCGCCGGCTGATCGCCGACGGCCTCACGAACATCGCGGGCGCGACCACCGAGCTCGACGAGCTGCTGTCCCGAGCCCGCCCCGATCTCACCTCCGACATCGAGCATCTGCGCGGTCTGGCCCAGAACCTGAACAGCAACACTTCAACGATCAACATGCTGCTCGCGAAGATGCCGGAGGCCTATCGGCTTCTGGGCAGGTCGTCGGGCTACGGCAGTTTTGTGAACTTCTTCGTGTGCGGCCTCGCGATCCGCTATCCGACGCTCGACGGCGGACATGCGGACACACCGATGGTCCAAGTCCCAGCTCGGCGCTGTAAGTGAGGGAGACAACCAGATGAGGTCAAAACATCATGAGATCTGACGACTCCCGCCGTCGAATCCGGGCCGGTCTAATCGGAATCGGCGCGATACTCGCGGTTCTCGCGCTCGCGTTCAACTACCGCTCGATTCCGTTCCTGCCCGGCGTGACCGTCGTGGTCGCCGAGTTCTCCGACGCCAGTGGCCTGAATCCCGACGACGAAGTGCACATCGCCGGCGTGGCCGCGGGGAGTGTGCAGTCGATCGAGCTCGCCGAGGACCACGTCGACGTGACGATGCGGCTCACCGACGGCTGGGAGAAGCTCGGTTCCGAGACCACGGCCTCGATCAAGGTCGAGACCGCGCTCGGGCGTCGCTTCGTCCAACTCACGACCGCCGGCCCCGGCGAGCTCGGCGACCGAATCCCGGTGTCGCGGACAAGTTCCGGCTTCGACCTCACCGAGTCACTCGACCAGCTCACCGAGACCGTCGGAGACACCGACAAGAAGAGCGTCGTCGACGCGGTCGAGAGCCTCGACAAGGTCATGAACGATCTCCCGTCCGACATCGGCGGCTCCCTGGAGAACGTCGCCGCTGCGGCACGGACGGTGTCGTCGCGCGATGCCGGAATCCGGACGCTTCTGCAGAAGGCCGATTCGGTTTCCGACGTGCTGGCCGAGCGAAAGGGCAACATCACCAGGCTCATCGACGACGGGTCGGTGCTGTTCGAGACCCTCGTCGATCGGGCCGAGGTGATCCGCAGGCTGCTCACCAGCCTGCGCGCAGTATCCACCGAGATAGAGACGTTCGTCCATGACACCGGATCGTCCACCCCACAGATGCTCGAGGAGGTCCGTCAGGTGACGGCCACGCTCAACGCCAACTACGCCATGATCCCTCCCGGCGTTTCCGGAGAGCTCATGGTGTGAGCGCTTCCTCCGGATTGAGGGTGCGCATGCGATCGTAGTGGAGTTGCTCTGCCCGGTCGGGGGTGAGGTCGTGGCAGTAGCTGTGTGGTCGTTCTCGGTTGTAGAACGCCACCCATTCGGCGGTGCCCAGCGACAACTCAGTGGCTCCATGGAACAGGGGCTGGTTGTCGACCAGTTCGTTCTTGTAGTCCGAGTTCACCGATTCGGCCAGGGCATTGTCGAAACTGTCCCCGACGGTGCCGATAGAGGCCGCGATCCCTTCCTCGGCCAATCGCTGCCCGAACACGATGGCAGTATACTGCGATCCGGCGTCGCTATGATGGACGAGTTTGCTCAAATCGACTACCCCGCAACGTTTTCTGTTGTCGATCGCATTGTTGATCGCATCGGTCACCAAGTTCACCGTCATCTCCGTGGCCACCTTCCAGCCGACGATCTTGCGGGCGAACACGTCAGTCACGAAGGCTGTGTACGCCCAACCGGATTCGGTGCGGCAGTAGGTGAAATCGGCCACCCACAGGCGGTTGGGTGCCGCGGCATAAAACTGCCGGTCGACCAGATCCGTCGGCCGCTTGGCCGCCGCGTCAGGGATGGTCGTGCGCACCCGTTTCTTCTTGATCGCGCCGTGCCATCCCATCTCCCGCATGACCCGTTCAACCGTGCAACGGGCGACATCTAATCCGTTGCTGCGCAGCATTATCCATGTCTTTCGTGAGCCCAGAACGCGGGTCAGGGGTTTGTTCTTGCGGAGCATGAAGATCGCATCGATGACCTGCGCGTCAGCGAGCATACGGGCGCTCGGCCCGCGGTTGATGTGGTCGTAGTATGTGGACGGGGCGATGCGCCAGCCGTGCTCAGAGAGCACGGCGCACATCGAATCGACACCCCAGATAAGACCATCCGCACCCACCCGATGTCCCTGGTGGGTGCGGATGAAGTCCACAATTACCGGTGTGGCCGGTCGATTTCGGCCGCGAAGAAAACCGACGCCGCTTTCAGGATGCCGTTGGCCCGTTTGAGTTCGGCGACCTCCTGTTTGAGCCTGCGGATCTCCTCGTTGTCGGCCCTCGAGGCGCCTTCCGCATCAGCGGCCGGGGCCTTACGAACCCACTGACGGACAGTCTCCGCCGAGGTCACCCCCAACAGATCTGCGGTCTTGCGCATCGCCGGCCACTCCGCCGACCCGTGGGCCACCAACTGGGCCACCATGTCCACGGCGTCTCGCTTCAACTCAGCCGAGTACCGCTTCGATCCTGCTGCCATAGGTTTCATCCTCCCTTGAGAGGAGCCCTCCGGAAATCCCGGGAGGGATCACCAACCTCGAAAAGTCGATCAAGGGGATGCGCACATTCGTCATGCAATTCGCCGACGTCCTGGGCAGCGGACCGTTCTTCTCAGTACTGCTCCAGAACATCACGCCGGCCAATCTCCGCGGCCAGCAGCCGGGCAGTCCGGGAGGCGGGCGATGAGCACGTCATCAGCCGTCAACCGACTCGGCGGGCCCGCGGTCATCGCCCTCGTCATCGTCGCCATGGTGGCCGTGACCGCGGCGAAGGTATGGGAGAGCACGCACACCTCACGGGCCACAATCTGGTTCACGGACGGCACCGGGCTGTTCGTCGGCGATCCGGTCAAGATGCGCGGCGTCACCATCGGCACTGTCGAAGCAGTGGAGGCCACACCGGCGAAGGTTCGCGTCGAGGTCTCGTACGACGACTCGGCGTACGTGGACTCCGAGGCACGGGCGGCGATCGTGGCGCCGACCCTCGTCTCCGGTCGGTATGTTCAGTTCGTCAACCCGGTCAAGCGATCGCCGGCTGGTGCGCTGGAAGACGATGCCGTGGTGGAGGTCGGCCGGACCGCGGTCCCGGTCGGGTACGACGAGATCAAGAAGCAGGTGACCGACCTCGCGCACCAACTCGGACCTTCCACCGGCGATGAGAAGGGGGCGCTCAGCCGACTCATCGACACCTCGGCCGGTGCGCTCGACACCAGCGGCGGCTCACTCCGGAAGTCGGTCGATGCGCTCTCCGACGCGATGAGGACGCTCTCCGCGGCCGGCCCCGACCTGTTCAGCACAGTCCGCAATCTCCAGCAGGTCGTCACCGCGCTGCGCACCGCCGACCAGCAGATCGTCGGTTTCGCCTCGCAACTCGACGACGCGTCGGCCGTGCTCGACGACAATCGGACGCAACTCGATGCCGCGATCCGTGCCCTCAACTCGATGGCCCCACGCCTGCGCGACTACTTGAAGCAGAACCAGGGTGCGCTAAGCCGTGACGTCAAGGACCTCACCAGGGTGTCCCGACTGCTCGTCGACAGGCAGGACGATCTGGCTCAGATCCTGCACACGGCGCCGACCGCGCTGTCGAACCTCTACAACATCTACGACCCGGACTCGAACTCACTGACGGCCGGTCTCGCGGTGGCCGACTTCCCGGATCCGGTGTCGCTCATCTGTGCACTGCTGACAACCGTGGACGCTCCCAAGTCGGAATGCCAGAAGGCCGAGACCACCCTGACCCGGGTCATCACGTCCGAGATGGCACGCTCGACCGGTCGCCCCGAGGAGGGAGGACGCTGATGGGACACAAGCGCTTTCACGTCGGCGCGGGACTGATCGCGGCGGCCGTCGCGATGTCGACGGTGGCGGGCTGTCGGTTCGACGGCGCCAACTCGTTGTCACTGCCAGGCGACGCCGTCTCCGGTGACAGCTACAGCATCACCGTCCAGTTAGCCGACGTGCAGAACCTGGTGTCGAACTCCCTGGTCAAGCTCGACAACGCGAATGTCGGGCAGATCCGGTCCATCACAGTGCGCGAGTCGTTCGCCGAAGTGGACGTGGAGCTCTCCGAGGGAGTGGAGATCCCGAACGGTTCGACCGTGAAGCTGGCACAGACCTCGGTGCTGGGCGCGCAGTACCTGGAGTTCATTCCTCCCGCGGAGCAGACGCCGGGCAAGCTGTTGCCCGGCGACACACTCGATGTCAACAGCTCCGCAGCCTATCCGTCGACCGAGTCGGTGCTGGCGGCCTTGTCGCTGATCCTCAACGGCAGTGGCCTCGAACAGCTCCGGTCGATCATGACCGAGCTCAACGACGCCACCGATGGCCGCACAGCCGCTGCCAACCGAGCGATATCTCAACTCAAGACCTTCGTCTCCGGACTACACAAGCAACGTGATGACATCGGCCGCGCCATCGATTCGCTCGGCAAGCTCAGCGCCACGCTGGCCGATCAGAGTTCGACCGTGGCGGAGGGCATCGACAACCTGGAACCCGCCCTGACCGTGCTGGCGGACCAACGCGAGGAGCTGGTCACGATGCTCGATCGCGTAGGAGTGTTCGGCGCAAAGGTGGGCAGCGTGATCGCACGCAGCAACGCCGATCTGAACTCCATTGCCGCGGAACTCCGTCCCGCACTGAAGGGGCTCGAGGAGTCCGGCGACGACCTGGTCGGCTCGCTCATCGTCGGGCTCACCGTTCCGTTCCCGGTGACCGTCATCGACAAGGGAATGAAGGGTGACTACCAGAACCTCTTCCTGACCCTCGACCTGTCGGTGGGCGCCATACGCGACAAGGTGCTCGGCAGTATTCCCAAGGTGGCCCTGGCCAGGATGGCGACCTCGCGGCAAGCCGCGGACCCACTCCGCGCTCCATTCGGACTGCGCACCCCCACAACGGATCACAGCCCATCGAAAAAGACCTCACCGCAGCCCGCCGGGATGGGGGGCCCCCGATGAAACTCACCAGACTGGTGCGATGGCAGCTCGTCGTATTCGCTGTCCTCACCGTGGTCAGCGTAGTCTACGGGACTGTCACCTACGTCGGCATCGGTCGGGTCACCGGCATCGGATCGTATCGCGTGGTCGCCGAGTTCGACACCGCCGGCGGCATTTACGAGACCGGACTGGTGACCTATCGAGGTGTAACCGTGGGACGGGTGGATTCGGTAGACGTCGATCTGGCCGACTTGTCGGCGCCGGTTCGCATCACCCTGCGCATCGATTCGGACAACACGATCCCGCGAAACAGTGCGGCGCACATCAGGAGTCAGTCTGCGGTCGGGGAACAATACGTGGATCTGATTCCCCGCGACAACGGCGGGCCCGCGCTGACGGACGGAGACGTGTTGTCGGCCAAGGGCAATGAGGCGCCCACGCCCACCAAAGACGTCCTGGAGAGGACCATGAACCTCGTTGCGACGATCTCGCCCCAGAATCTGGAGACGACCGTCGACGAGGTGTCCGACGGGCTAGGACAGACCGGTGATCGCCTGGCTCGGTTGATCGACGCATCACAGCGGCTGCTCGAGTTGGCGCAGATCGATATCGGCCCCACCACCCGGCTGATCGACGACGCCGAACCGCTGTTGACCACTGGCAACCGGGTGGCCGCCGACCTGACCTCTGCGGTGGCGAACCTCGCGTCGTTCACCGATCAGCTCGCGCTGAGCGATGAACACTTGCGGACTCTGCTGACCCAGACCCCGTCGGCAGCCGACCAGGTGTCGGCCACCCTGACCGAGCTGACGCCTACGCTGCCGACGCTGCTCGCCGACCTCCAGTCCGTGGGACAGGTGCTGCGCGTCAACGTCCCCAACCTCCGGCACATCCTGACCGTCTATCCGGCGTTCACGTCGGGAACCCTGAACTCGGTCGACGGCTACGCGCTCGGCCAGAGTCCGCAGGCTCCACTCGACATCAAGCTCGGAAACACGCTGAACCCGCCCCCGTGCACCGAGGGATATGGCGGCAGCCGACGTCGTGACGCATCGGACATGCGGACTGTGCCGGTGGTTCCGGACCAGTACTGCGACGCGCGCCCCGACAACCCGAAGGTGGCGCGTGGCGCCCGGAACGTCCCGTGCGCGACCGACCCCCGCGTGAGGACTCCCTTAGTGGCCGATTGCCCCGGGGGACTTCCGTCCACGTGGCCGGAGATGTTGTCGCGTCCGCACTCTATGGGCGACGCCGGCGGTGACCCAGGGGCGAAGAGGGTGCCGAAGCGCTTACGTACAGCGTCGAAGCCGGTGCCGTATTCGGAGACCACCGGAAGGTTCCGAGGGCCCGACGGGGTGACGTACTTCGTGGGAACACCCACCAACTCAGCTTCGGCGAAAGGAAAGGCGACATGGCAGTCGTTACTGATCAAGTAGAGGCCACCGGTCCGGAAGTCGACGACGACGCGGTCGGCCCGGAGAGCGCCGGCGAAGGGGCGGGCACTGCTCCACTCCGGTCCGTGGTCACCGTGTGGGCGCTGGTGGCGGCCCTCGTGGCGGTGCTCGCGCTGCTCGGCGTGAAGGGCACCGATCTCTATCAGGCCAAGCAGGACGAGAAGCGGAACTCTGAGGTACTCGACGTCACCCGCGAGGTGGTCGCCGGACTCGTCAGCCTCGACTACCGCCGGTCGAAGGCCGACCTGGATCGGATCAAGTCCGTCGCCACCGGATCCTTTCAGCAGCAGTTTGAACAGCTGGCGACGTCGTTCGAGCAGGTCCTTTCCTCCGGCGAGGTCCTCTCGACTGGATCGGTCAAGGAGGCGGGGATCATCACCGCCGACGACGACGCCGCGCAGGTCCTGGCCGCGGTCAGCTCGATCGTCAAGAACACCGAGGCACCCGACGGGCAGCAACGCGTCTATCGGATGAAGGTGGATCTGACGGCCGCCGACCATGCGTGGAAGGTCAGCAACGTGGAGTTCGTGTCATGAACGCGGGGAGCGCGGACCAAGAGGCGTCGACCGACGCGAAGGCGGCAGAACCGAGGAGGAAGCCATGAACAAGGTTGTGGAGCAAGATATCTCATCCGAGTTCGCCGAGGCGGAGGTGGATCGCGACGTCGACACCGACGCGGCGCCTACCGACGGCGCCGAGAAGCAGGACAAGGTGCGCGGCGGTCATGTCAAACGACTCGGCCCCGTCGTTGTGAGCTGGCCCGCCAGACTTTCGACAAAGGCGCGTAACGGGTTGGTCAGGGTGCTGGCGGCACTCGTGATCGCCGGCGCCGGTGGACTCGGCTACGTGTGGTTCGCGACGAGCGCGGCGACGACGGAGGCATCGGCGGGGCAGTCCGCGCTTGCATCGGCACGTACCGACATCCCCAAACTGCTCAGTTATGACTACCGAACAGTCGACACCGCGCTGCCCGAAGCTGCCGAGACCATGCTGACCGGCAGGTTCCTCGACGAATACACCCAACTGGGCGAATCAGTTATTCAACCTGCTGCCAAGAAGGAGCAGATCGTCACGAACGCCGAGGTGGTCGACGCCGCACTCGTCGCGTCGGACGCCGATCACGCAACCGTCCTGCTCTTCGTCAACCAGACGACGTCCAAGAAGGACGCTGAGGGGCCGCGACTCGACGGCAGCCGCATTCGCGTCCAGATGGCCAAGGACGGCGATCGCTGGAAGATCTCCGAATTCACACCGGTGTAGCCGCGGAAACCCTGAGCCATCCACACCACACCATGGAGAACAACTCATGACTCTCACCACCGATTTCACCACAGTCGCGGAGCTCGACAGTGCGCTGCTACGACTCAGCGCAGGCGAGCGCCGGTGGGCAGACCTCCCGCTGACCCGGCGCGCCGACCTTCTGCAACAGGTGGCGCACCAGGCGGCCGAGCAGGCATCGGATTGGGTTGAGGCCGCGTGCCGTGCGAAGCGGATCTCGCCCTCATCGCCGCTCGCAGGCGAAGAATGGCTGTCGGGGCCGTACCCGGTCATCACGAACGCTGCCACGCTGGCCCGTTCTCTGCGCGACCTGAGCTGCGGCGACAGTCCCATCGCCCACGTACCGACTTCCGTCGCTCCCGGCGGTCGTGTTGCGCTCGACGTCTTTCCCCATCAGATCTGGGATCGGCTACTGCTGTCGGGCGTCTCGGCCAAGGTCTGGCTGAAGCCGGGGGTGAGTGTCACCCAGGCGCGGTCGGCGGCGGGATTGGCGCAACTCGACCCCGCGACGACGCACGGCATGTCAGTCGTCCTCGGCGCCGGCAACATCACCTCGATCGCCGTGCTGGACACCCTGTACGAGCTGATCGCGCACAATCGCGTCGTGATCCTCAAACTGAACCCCGTCTTGGGCGAGATGTTCGACGCGATCAACGCCGTCCTGCGACCCCTGTCCGAGCGCGGCTTCGTGGAGGTCGTCAGGGGCGGTGTCGAGGTCGGCTCGTATCTCGTCGATCACCCGAATGTGGCGCATGTCCACATCACCGGAAGCTCGGCAAGTCACGACGCCATCGTCTTCGGCACCGGCCCGGAAGGCGAGGCCCGTCGCCGGGCCGGCGTACCGAAGCTCGGCAAGACCATCACCAGTGAACTCGGCGGCGTATCACCCACCGTCGTCGTCCCCACCGGGTGGTCGGCCAAGGACATCCGTTTCCAGGCGGAGCACCTGGCCACCCAGCGTCTGCACAACGGCGGCTACAACTGCATCGCCGCCCAGGTTGCCGTGATCCCGTCCGAGTGGTCCAAGAAAGGGGAGTTCCTCCGGGAACTCCGCGACCAGATCGACAAGGCTCCCGCGCGGCCAGCCTATTACCCCGGAAGCGACCAACGGGTCGCCGCGGCAGCCGACCGGCACGCCACGGCCAACGCACGCGAGAACGGCCGGCTGCTGATCGAGGGGCTCTCACCGGACCAGGTGGCCGAGGCCTTCACCGTGGAGTACTTCTCGCCCGTGCTGGCCGTCGTGGAGATCCCCGGAGACGGGATTGCCTACCTCCGGGCAGCGAGCCGCTTCGTCAATGAGCGGCTCGAGGGCACTCTCGGCGCCAACGTCTTGGTGCACCCGAGATACCGCCGCAAGCTCGGTCGAGAGTTCGAGTGGTTCGTGGAATCGCTCCGCTACGGCACGATTGCGATCAACGCGTGGACGGGGGTCGGTTATCTCACCGCAGCAGCACCATGGGGCGGCTTTCCCGGTGCGACCCTCGTCGATGTCGAGAGCGGAATCGGATTGGTACACAACGCATCACTGGTGGACGACACAGAGCGCACGGTCGTGACCGGCCCGTTCCGCCCGCTGAGCCGATCTCTGATCACCGGCCAGCTGTCGATCACGCCGAAGCCGGCGTGGTTCGTCAGGAACACGCATGCGCACCATGTAGGCCGAAAGATGGTTGCATTCGCGGCAGATCCGAAGGCCACCCGGCTGCCGTCGCTCTTTGCGTCCGCCTTACGCGGCTGACGCACCGCGCGCAGCGAGGTGCCCCGTCACGAAGCGTACGGGGTGTGGTGCGTCCACCTCAGGCCGGCTCGAGCGCCCGCTTGGCCTTCTCCAACGCGGCGAGCGTGCGCAACACGGAGTCGCGCTTCGCGGTCAGGTCGGACACCTTGGCCTTGCCACTCAAGCCGCCATCCTTCTGCGCGACCTGCAGACGTTCCTCGATCTCGGTGAGCTGCGCCAGGAGGCTCTGCGCCCGGCTCATGAGCTCGGCGCGGTCGGGTCGTGAGACGTTCGCCGGCCCGGCGACGCCGGACCTGACATTCTGCGGCTTGGTGGCCACCGCCTTCCCGCCTGCCTTCGTGGGCAGTCGTCGTCGCGGTTCGACGCTTCGCCGCCGGGAAGCAGCAGGGGGAGTCTGCGTGCGCGTCTGGTTGAGCACCGTCCGCGCCTCTCGCCGCGGAACTCCGCGATTTCGTCGGTGGACGAGCACCACACGCAAACACTCGAAGTGGTTTCGGTCACGAACGCATCGGCAGCAGCGGGATTCACGGGGAAAAGAGTACGAAACAAAGTTTTTCACCCGGAAATCGGGTTTCCGGTACACCGTATCCCGCCGCTGACTTGACCCGCCGGACCGTCCCCGACGCGCTGTTCATCGTCGTCGAGCAACTCGGACCCACCCTCGTCGTTGCGGACACGAGCTCGAGCCGGCGGCGGGGCAGTGGCGTTTACCGGCCACCCCCGGCGGGAACCTCATCTGCGTGCGATTACCTTCGGTACAGATGACGACGTGTCGGGCTGGAACAACCGGCCCTGCTCGACGGTGACGACCGTGTACCTGGCCGAGGCATTGCTGGTTGTGGCGGAGGGTCAGCAACCTCCGGGTCTGATGCCGGCCCGGCAGCAGATGGCGGTGTCCCTGGGCTGGCACATCGTCCTTGCGTGTTTCGGGGTGGCGTTCCCGACGATGATCTTCGTGATGCGCCGTCGCGGCATCGTGCGCGACGGCCCTGTCGCAATGGGACTGGCCCGACGGTGGGCCAAGGTGTCGGCAGTGCTGTTCGCGATCGGCGCGGTCTCGGGCACGATCCTCAGCTTCGAGATGGGTCTGCTGTGGCCCGGTTTGATGGGCCGGTTCGGTGACGTGCTGGGATTGCCATTCGCGTTCGAAGGGCTGTCGTTCTTCGTCGAGGCGATCTTCCTCGGGATCTACCTCTACGGCTGGGACCGCATGCCGCCTCGACGCCATCTGCTGATGCTGATTCCGATGGGCATCGCCGGGGTCGTCGGGACGTTCTGCGTGGTCTCGGTCAATGAGGTTCCCCCCGAACCGTAGAGGCATCGATAGTGAGGAGCACGATGCCAGAGAAGCGGAAGAAGTACGACCGGGAGTTTCGTGATGGGGCGGTCCGGATCGTCGAGGAGACAGGTAAGCCGATCGCCCAGGTCGCTCGAGACCTGGGGGTCAACGAGGGCACCTTGGGTAACTGGGTCAACCGGGCGCGCGCCGAGCGGGAGGGCCGCGGCGAGCTGACCGTTGATGACGCTGCTGAGCTCAAACGGTTGCGTGACGAGGTCGCTGAGCTGCGCATGGAGCGTGATGTCCTCAAGCGATCAGTGGTCCTGTGGGTGAAGGAGGCGGGCCCAATCCCCGGGTGAGGCAACGGGTTTGCACATCACCCGGGGCTATCGCCGGGACACCATCGACCGGGCCGTGGCGGTGGCGTTCGACAAGGCCCGCGGCCTGCACGGGTCACCGCGCCTGCATGCGGATCTGCGTGCTGACGGGTGGACGGTGACCGAGAAGACTGTCGCTGATTCGATGTGTCGTCAGGGCCTGGTCGCGCGGCGGATCCGCCGGCGCAACGGGCTGACCCGTCAGGACAAGACCGCCCCGAAGTTCCCCGATTTGTTGGGTCGCGATTTCACCGCACAGTGCCCCGATCAGCGGTGGGTCGGCGACATCACCGAGATCCCGACCGCGGCGGGCAAGCTGTATCTGGCCACGGTCATCGACCTCTACAGTCGCCGCCTGCTGGGGGCGGCCACCAGTCGTCACCCGGATGCAGCGTTGGCGTGTGCGGCGATCGAGATGGCGGTCGCCACGCGGGGCGGTATGCAGGCGATATGGCGTGATGACGATGCGCAGAAGCTGATTTTCCACACCGATCGTGGGTCGACGGGCGGATTCAACTGGTCGTCGCAACACCCTGATTCTCGGAGGTGTGCGGCGTGGTTACAGCGGACTG
Source organism: Gordonia sp. G4 (assembly GCF_057770005.1). Classification (NCBI taxonomy): domain Bacteria; kingdom Bacillati; phylum Actinomycetota; class Actinomycetes; order Mycobacteriales; family Gordoniaceae; genus Gordonia; species Gordonia sp. G4. Next base: position 875,037 of record NZ_CM173442.1, on the reverse strand, counting down.
GAGCAGGAAGACCAGCGATGTGCCGGTAGGTGTTCGTCGACAGTGGCGTGCTGATCGTGCACTTCGGCCGGCGATGCGATCGCCGGGGCGGCCGGAGCCGTCGCGGCAGGTGCAACGTGAGTTTTGGCGGGTGGTCGCGACGGGGGTGAGCACGGCGCAGGCATCGATCGCTGTCGGTGTGTCGGTGCCGGTGGGTACACGGTGGTTCCGCCACGCTGGCGGTATGAGGCCGCTGAGTCTGGATGAGCCTTCGGGCCGCTATCTATCCTTCGCGGAACGGGAAGAGATCGCGCTGCTTCGCGTTCAGGATTGTGGGGTGCGTGAGATCGCACGGCGGATCGGGCGCAGTCCGGCCACGATCTCGCGTGAGCTACGGCGCAACGCCGCAACCAGGAGCGGGAAGCTTGAGTATCGGGCGTTGGTGGCGCAGTGGAAAGCCCAGCAGGCCGCCAAGCGCCCGAAAACAGCGAAGCTCGTGGCCCACGTCGAGTTGCGGGAGTACGTACAGCACCGCCTGGCCGGCGTTGTCCGCCGTCCCGATGGCACGATCGCTGCGGGCCCCACGCCACCACCGTGGAAGGGGCTCAACAAGCCGCACCGTGCCGACCGGCGGTGGTCGCCGGCGTGGAGTCCAGAGCAGATCTCCCAGCGTTTGAAGGTCAAAGTTCCGGCCCACGATCGGAGCGGTGTACCGGCCAGCCGGCCAGTGGATGTTTCGTCGTTCTGTCAGGGTGTTGCGGATCTCCTGGGTGGGCTCAGCGCTGTCGGGAAGGCGTCCGCGGACTCCTCGCGCCAGGGCCGAGGCCACAATGTGGCCATCAAGTAGCAGTCGGGCAACCCGGGCATGGACCCGGTCGTTCCCACTGAAGCCGTTGGGAAGCGTCATGCTCTGCCTTGTATATGCGAGGACTGCGGCCAGGTCCTCAGCGAACCGGTAGACCATGAGTTGCTCTTTCAAGTCGGGGTCTTCGTTGTCAACTTCGTCGCTAGATCGGCCGTATTTGGTCAGGAATCGGCCGTCGATGTGGAACTCGACCTCTTTGGATGTGCGAAGGCCGAGAAGAACTTTGAACAGTTCGGCGACAGAGCGCGGACTGAGCCCGCGAATCTTGTATCCGACGTCCATCGACGACGCTTGGCCGGACGTGGCTCGATACGGAATCTCTGCGGCCACCGTGAGCCGGCTCCCACAGAACGACATCACGCTGGTTAAGCCGTGAGTTCCTTGGCGGACCTCCGTGACCGTTCCTTCCTCGGCGGCTACGACTTCACCGTCCTCGAGGAACCGGATCTCCATTAGCATTCCAACCGCTGGGCTGCGGTCTGTTCCTGCTCGAAGATCTGCCGGGTGCGTCGGTAGTGGTTGAGCGTCAACCATCGGTCCACTTCGGGATAGTCGATGAGCATCTGATTGAGCTCTGCGCGACCCATCCATCCCACAGTGGGTCGACGTTTCCCCGCTGGAGTGAAGGCTTCGGGCAGGCGTCTTATGTAGCCCTTCTCGGGGGTGGTGAAGTTGCTGCATGGGGCTACCAGAACCCATTCGTGCGGCTCCTGTTCCTTCACCGCCCGCACGAAGGACTTCTTGACTTTGTCTCGACGTCCCACGAACCCGCCGGACATGCCCTCGGGGTAATACTTCAACTGGTAGATAACGAGCCGGCCGTCGGGGTAAGTGACGGAGACGTCCACGCCTCCGTCACCGCCTCGTCCGTTCACGACGTCGACCTCGGCGACGCGCCGGAATTTCCGCATCACAATGTCTCGACGATGCGATCGAACCACGGTGACGTGTGCGGTCTCAGGAGATGCGTGACGTCGTGTTCTCGGGAGATGCTTACCGGCGGTGGGGCCGGTGGGCGTTGAAGTTGCGAATGGTCTTGGTGGTGGTTCGTGCGTGCAGTGACAGTTCTCTGGCGCCGTCGAGCACTCGTAGGTGGTGATCGTCGACGATGATGGTGACGATGGTGCCGGCGTAGGTCGGACTGACTCGGAGGCGTTGGCCGGCCACCATGATCTGACCGCTCTTGGGAACCCGGCGCTGCACGCTCTGCGGCCCTGACGGTGGCGCAGGCGGCAGCGGGGTGCTGGCTTCCCGAACTCCGGTCAAGCGGCGAATATTCTCTAGGTCAAGAGGATTGGGTAGCGTCTTGATCAGGTGGGTGCCGTTGGTCGCGTGGATCAACTCGCCGTCGATCCGCAGGGTGACCCGGCTGCCGGCCGTCACGACGCCGAGGGCGAGTTCATGTCCACGAACAATGACGATGCCGTCGCGGTTCGCGGTCCGGTCGATCTCGATAGCTCGCGGCCGATGGGTGGCGGTGGAGGTGTCGAACGCGGCTTGCGCCGGTCTGGGCCGGCCCGGGCGGGTGCCGCGGGCGCGGAGTCGTTGCAGGTCTGCGGTGGTCAGCTTCGACCGGACCGTCTTGATCACGATGTCGTCGCAGATGATGTACACGCTCGACAGGTCAGCCCACATCACGACACTGCGCTGCGCATAGTTTCTTTCCGACCCACACCTGTTGCACACCGGCAATAGTCACTACACCGGACGGCGGCACGACAGTGTCGAACTCAATGGCGGAACTCGACTGATCGGCCACGGTTGGAGCTGGCCGAACGACTTCGGCTTCCGGTCGGATCTCGGCACCAACAGGCTTGCTGGGCATGGTGTCGGGATCGGTGCTGCGACTGCGGAACACGCTGGCAGGGGTGGCCATGTTCAGCGACTGATGCGGTCTGCAGGTGTTGTAGGCGTGGACCCATTCGTCGATAGTGTTGACGGCGCCTGAAAACTGACCCCCTGACGACGGGTGAATTTTGACCCCCGTCTTGTTAGGAGGGTGATTTCAGTGGAGCAGTGGGCGGAGATCCGCCGTTTGCATCGCAGTGAGGGTGTGCCGATCAAGGAGATCGCGCGCCGGTTGGGGGTGGCCCGTAACACGGTGCGGGCGGCGTTGGCCTCAGACACCGCGCCGAAGTACTCTGAGGTTCCCCCCGAACCGTAGAGGCATCGATAATGAGGAGCACGATGCCAGAGAAGCGGAAGAAGTACGACCGGGAGTTTCGTGATGGGGCGGTCCGGATCGTCGAGGAGACAGGTAAGCCGATCGCCCAGGTCGCTCGAGACCTGGGGGTCAACGAGGGCACCTTGGGTAACTGGGTCAACCGGGCGCGCGCCGAGCGGAGGGCCGCGGCGAGCTGACCGTTGATGACGCTGCTGAGCTCAAACGGTTGCGTGACGAGGTCGCCGAGCTGCGCATGGAGCGTGATGTCCTCAAGCGATCAGTGGTCCTGTGGGTGAAGGAGGCGACGAAGTGAGCGTGGCACGCTTTATCGCCGACCAGAGGACCAACTATCGGGTGCCACACGCGGTGTCCTGCCGGCTGCTCGGGGTCAGCGAGGCGTGGTTCTACAAATGGCATAAGCGGACCCAATCGCCGGGTGCGGCAACGGGTTTGCACACCACCCGCGACTATCGCCGGGACACCATCGACCGGGCCGTGGCGGTGGCGTTCGACAAGGCCCGCGGCCTGCACGGGTCACCGCGCCTGCATGCGGATCTGCGTGCTGACGGGTGGACGGTGACCGAGAAGACTGTCGCTGATTCGATGTGTCGTCAGGGCCTGGTCGCGCGGCGGATCCGCCGGCGCAACGGGCTGACCCGTCAGGACAAGACCGCCCCGAAGTTCCCCGATTTGTTGGGTCGCGATTTCACCGCACAGTGCCCCGATCAGCGGTGGGTCGGCGACATCACCGAGATCCCGACCGCGGCGGGCAAGCTGTATCTGGCCACGGTCATCGACCTCTACAGTCGCCGCCTGCTGGGGGCGGCCACCAGTCGTCACCCGGATGCAGCGTTGGCGTGTGCGGCGATCGAGATGGCGGTCGCCACGCGGGGCGGTATGCAGGCGATATGGCGTGATGACGATGCGCAGAAGCTGATTTTCCACACCGATCGTGGGTCGACGTACACCGCGAAACGGTTCACCAGGCTGTGCCAGAAGATGGGTATCCGGCAGTCGATGGGCCGGGTCGGATCGTGTTTCGACAACGCCGCAGCGGAGGCATTCTTCTCTTCTTTGGAGTGGGAAGTGTTGTCACGCAACGAGTTCCATACTATCATGGAGGCGCAGGCGGTCGTGTTGGAGTGGTGCTACGGCTTCTACAATCAGAGCTTGTCAAGATGTCTGTGTAAGAACGTGACTCCTGATTTTCTTGTGGTCCGTGGGTTTAGCCGAGGTGCGGTTCGATCCGGTCGGGGTAGGCCAGAGCGAGCTGTCCGAGGGCTTGCTTCCAGTTGGTGACGACCTGTCCCTCGACCAGTCGTCCGAGGGCCTTACGGGGCTGTGACCGCCTGGTCCCGCGTTCTTTGAGGCGTTGAGCGGCTCGTTTGTCTTCGATGTCGCAGATGGCCAGCCACAAGAGTTTGCGGACCGCGATGTCGTTGGGGAAATGTCCGCGGTTCTTGATGACCTTGCGGAGCTGGTAGTTCAGCGACTCGATCGAGTTGGTGGTGTAGATGACTTTGCGCAGCTCGGGCGGGAATGCCAGGAAGGGGATGAACCGATCCCAGGCTCGGTCGAAAGCCATTGCCGCACTCGGATATTTGGCGCCTAGTTCCGAGTCGCGGAAGGCTTCCCACTCGCGGCGGGCGGTCTCGGCGTCGGGGGCGGTGTAGATCGGTTTAATCGCCCGAGCGACGTCTTTGCGGTCTTTGTAGTTCACGAACCGCATCGAGTTGCGGATCAGATGCACCACACAGGTTTGCACGGTGGCCAGCGGCCAGGTCGCCTCGATCGCTTCGGGGAATCCGGTGAGCCCGTCACAGCACACGATCAGCACGTCCTTGACGCCGCGGTTGGCCAGATTCGCACACACCCCGGCCCAGAACTTGGCGCCTTCTTCGGCCTGTATCCAGATTCCCAGCACATGCTTGACGCCGGCCATATCGACGCCAATAGCAATGTGGGCGTGCTTGTTTCGGACATGGGCGCCGTCTTTGACCTTCACCACCAGGGCATCAAGGTAGATGACGGGATACAACGGCTCCAGCGGCCGGTTCTGCCATTCATCGACCGCGTCGAGGACCTCGTCGCAGATCTTCGAGATCGTCTCGTGCGAGAGATCGGTGCCGATCGTGGAGGCCAAATGGTGTTGGATGTCGCGCAACGTCATGCCGCCGGCGTAGAGCGAGATGATGATGTCGTCGAGGCCGCCGAGGCGGCGCGAGCCCTTCGGGACCAGCCGCGGGGTGAACGTGCCGTCACGGTCACGAGGAATGTTCAGCTCGACCGGCCCGGCCTCCGAGGCCACCGTTTTCGGGCTCGACCCGTTACGGGCGTTGGGCAACTCCCGCCCGGCCGGATCGCCCTTGGCATAGCCGAGGTGATCGGTCAGCTCGGCCTTCAGACCGCGTTCGAGGGCCAGTTTGATCAGACCTGGGATCAACCCGCCTTCGCCGGTGATCTGGATCTGGCCGGTATCGATCTGGGCGAGCAGCTCATCGACCATGCCCGAGGCCTGTAATGCCTCGGCGACTTCCGCGGTCGAGCGCGGCTCGGCCAGTTCAGGCAACTGCTCGTCGTCGTGGCCCTGCTGCTTGTCGTCTAACGCCATGCTCATAGATCTTCCTCTCACTGATGAGCACTGGACTTACACAGACCATCTGACACCCCCTACAATCACCAGCGTCGCCACAGCGCGATCGGGATGATGAGTCCGGTCGACTACGAGAACACCGCAGTCACCGAGCCCGAAGCCGCATAGAGGAGTCCTCCACGATTCCGGGGGAACCACAGGGGCGAAGTCTTCGCCGACGATGTCGTTGCCGCCGCACTCATCGACCGCCTCGTCCACCACGCCGAGGTCATCACCATCGACGGCGACTCCTACCGCACCAAGACCCGACGACAACTCGTCAACGCCGACCAGTAACCACACCAAAAGGGGGTCAAATTTCAACCGTCGATAAGGGGTCAGTTTTCGGCCGCCGTTGACAGATAGCCGTTTGCGCGGTCTCGATGGTGTCGAAGGCGCCAGTCTCGTCGAGAAGCTCCCGGCGCAATGTGCGATGGAATCGTTCGATTTTGCCGGTCGTGGTCGGTGACCGGCGTTTGGTCAACCGCGCGGTGATGCCGTACTCGCGACACGTCCGCTCGAAGAGCACCTCAACCGGCAACGGCCGCGTGTGTCTGCCGGTGAACTGGTTGCCGTTGTCGGTGAGCACCTCGAACGGCACGCCCCATCGATTCATCGCCCCGACGAACGCTTCACACACGGCACTGCCACTGGGCTGCTCGAGAACCGCGGCGACGGTGACGAAGCGGGAATGGTCGTCGATGCCGGTCAACAGTTTGCATTCCCGGCCGCCAGCCAGGAACACACCTCCAACCAGGTCGAGTTGCCACAGATGCATCGGAGCTTCCCGCTCCCATCGCTTGTAGACCCGTTTATGTAGCTGCTCTTGAGGATTGACCAATCCGTTGCGTACCAGCACGCGGTGCACCGTGGCCCGCGCGGGCGCGGGCGCATAAGGGTCGAGGCGTCCGAGTTCGTAGACGATGCGCCGGGCACCCCACCGCCGGTGGGTGCGTCGCATTTCGCAGATCGTCGCCTCCACTTGTGGAGAGATCTGGTTCGGGCTAGTACGCGGTCGGCGAGATCGATCCGATAAACCGCCCAGACCTGATGCGGCATAGCGCTTGCGCCACGCCGTGACCGTTTGGCGAGAGACACCGTAACGGTTAGCGACCTCGATGACCGGAGCACCGTCGGCGACTTCGGTGACCGCACGGAACCTGACCTCCACACGCACCCGTGCAGCGATCTCAGCATCGGATTCAGTCTCAGCAGAGAAGGACACCCCCCACACTCTGACTGCGACCACCGACAAGCGTGAGACGTCAACGATGTCCCGACGACACGACGTCAAGCATGTCCCGAGCCCTTACACGTCACACGTCGGCAACCCACCGGTGGCGGGTGGAGCCGTCGTGCTGGTACTCCGTCTCCAACTCTTGAAAGAACTCAGTGATGTACATGCTGGAGCGATACGGGAAGTACCGAACTTCGTCGACGTTCTGGGCATCGTCGCGTCCGAGGTTGCCCACGACGAGGTTTCCAAGAGCTTCGAGGTTGCGGCGACGGAACTTCACATGGGCATTGTTGCAAGCGACGCCGACGAATGCCCACACCTCGCGCGACCCTGCGGGCGATGCCCGATCAAGACCGAGGCGTTCGACTACCAGTTCGTCGGACCATCCGGGTAGCGTGTCGCAAGGGTCGGTTCCGAACTCGGCGGCCATGCCGTCGGCGGCAGGGAGATTGCACGCCCTGGTGGTTCTCGATCAATTTCCCACGGTGTATAGCGTGGACTTGCGGCGTTGAAGGTGTGCTGCAGGAGGATTTCCATCAGTGAGTTGAGTTGCCCGACTCCTTTGAGCCCGTGGCGTCGGTATGACTCATTCGCCTCGTAGACATCTGCGCGGCACATGTGCTGATCCGCCTCAAGCGTTCCGCGGTAGAGTGAGGGCATTCTCGAAGCCACTGACGAGCGCGAGTCAGATCTGTTGCCGGAGTGTCCTGTCTGCACGTAGCTCCTTCAAGGTGGGCGCCATTCAAGTGGCTCCTCGCCGAATCCCAGGTCAGGCAACAGGCTGTTTGATCGGATTGTGGACCACTGCTCGCGTACCAGGTTGCGCGCCGAGCTGAGATCGCCGTCGTTGGAATCCTCAGAGTAGAGCGATTCTGTCGCGAACTCGGCGGCCCCGCCGGTGTAGACCTCCCAAATCGCGACGGCTAGCGCGTGTGGAGTCACTGCTCTGAACGTGCGGCTCGTGCTAAGAATTCTCGCAATGGAGATCGTGAGATCTGGATTGGCAAGTTGAAGCCGCCGGCGGTGGTAATCGATAGGAGGCGGGCCGGTGAGCAGTTCCCGGGTCTGGTTCTCGATCTGATCCAGGGTGTCGGTCCAATCGCCGCTGCGCTTGATCTGGCGGATGAGTAGTGGTGGGTAGCGCGAGAATTCGTGAGGCAGTCCTAGCGCGAAAGCGATATGGCCCCAAGGTCTCGCGGTCCCAGACCGTGCAAGGAGCATGGAAAGGACGGCGCGATCCTTCGCAGTCGTGTAGTCGCGGAATCCCGTCCAGTGAACTTGAGGTATCGACGAGAGAGGAATGTGGTTGCCCGGGATCTCGTGGGCCGTCGGATAACGGGCACACCCACTAGCAACTCGAAACGTCAGTTGTGCCGTCGGCGATAGCTTTTCGGCGAGCGGGGTGATGGCGAGGTGGCCGATAACCGCATTCGTCCGACTACGGGGCAAATCTCGGCCGTCCCTGAGAAGCCAGGTTCCTGGAGTAAGGACGCTCTGCTCTACGGCGAGCGAATGAGCCGCATGAACGTCCTCCTCGCAGAGGATGGACTTTACCTTGAGGAGTTGCTCGAGGCACGCGGCGTCAGGGTCGCTTGCTGCTTGACAGCTCATAATGGGCTTGCCCAGCGTCAGAGCCGCGTCGAAGTATTCGCGTGTACTGAACCGCTGACCGCCAAAGCTGTTCGTCGAAGGCTCTGATGCACCGCGTGCGAGTTCGAGAATCCAAACCTGAGCTTCAACGATCTCGGGGGCAACCCTACGGAACTCGACGTCGCGCAAGTCGTGGCCGCAGTATGCGTGTCGAGTTCTTGGTGTTCGGGGGCGATTGTCGCGCTGCGGACAGGCCCAGTTGGGGTCGGTGCTATTGGGCCAACTCGTGCCCGCCCACGGCGTCTCGGCGCACCGAGGGCAGTTGGTAGGCATCAAGATCGCATGTTCGACACAGACGCGGTGTAGCGGCAGTGACCATGTCGAGTTCCAGTATCCTTGCTGAGCAAGGCATTCGGGACAGTAGGAAGGGTCGAGGGGCATCGATTCCGAAGACTTACCGTACCGTTCCCAGTGCGTGCGAAATGCGGAAACAGCCTCGGATATGAGTCCTGCCCGGAGGTATCGGGCTCGTTCGTCCGGTAGCCCCACCGTATCCACAATCAAATCACTGTGCTCAGCGATATGCGCAGAGACTCGTGTGGGGGACCAGGCACTCGTTGGAATCCCGAGTTCTCGGAGTAGCGCGCGTGCGGTGAGTCCGTAGCGGTGGCCGAAACGGCGCAGCCAACTCGGTGCGGTCTCATCGTCCCTGGGGGCGACGAGTATGGGAAGCCGCCGCGGGTTGTACCCGTCTGGTATCGCAATTGCGGAGGGTAGTTGCTCCGCGTCGGTTCTCTCACCTCTTGGGAGTGGTGAGCCGCTGAGCGGCATTGTCAACGACGACCTCCTCCAGGATGCTCGCAGTAATTTGCTCGGTGCCCGTCTTAATAGCCAGATAGGCGGCCCGATCGAGCAGGTTCGTCAGTGAACCGATGTGCCCTTGCGTTCGGCGGAAGAGTTCCTTGCCGAAATCGGATAGTGTCCCAGGCGTTTGCGCGGCGAGCATTAGGTGCAATTCGAGGGCGTTGAGAAGCGAGATCCAGGCGACGTTGCTGGCATCGGAGTCGGTGTTGAACGGCGCGACGCGTGCACGTGTGGCACGGCGGGCAGTCTGTGCGTACACGGCACCGTCATCGCCTCCCAGGCCCTCGTCGAAGAACTTCTTCTCTGTGAGGCGTACACCGACGTAAATGAACGTGACCGCCATTTCGTTGGCCAAGCCCTTCAGATGATTGCTTACTTCGCGACCGTGACGGTCTCGAAAGTCGATGAAGTGAAGGTCATCGATGACAATTATCTGAGTCTCGCAGCTCCGTACGCAGTCGACCGCGAGCGCACCCAAACCAGAAGTATTCGCACCAGCTACCCCCAGATGGCCATAGAAGGCGAGGATCTTTCTGTTCAGGCCCTTGAGGGTGATTCCAGCATCGAGCGGGATGAAGGCGACCGGAATACGCTGATCGCCTGCGGCGGTCTCGCTGCTGAGGCGGCGAATTGCAGTTCGATGGAACTGCCTTGCGTAGCGGATGGCGATGGTGGTCTTACCGAGACCTGGCGGGGCGTCGATCACGACCGATCCGCGGAGGCGGTCGCCATCGCGACGGTTGGACGCCATGACTTGATCGATGACAGCGAAGGCGTGCGTGAGTTGAGCTGTCTTGACAGTCGGGAGGTTGGCATTCCATACAAAGCGAGCTTCGTTGTAGTCTTCGCGCTCGTCGTCGCTGAGCGCTGCGATCTGTCCCTTCGTGAGGAGTTCCAGGCTCGCGCGCGGCGGCGAATGCACGAAGTCGTGCCAGCCCACTTTTGACGCCAGGTTGTAGCGATGCGGTTGATTGTTTCGAAGCCATAGTGCCCATGGGTTACTCATTCGTCGAATACCTCATAGCTCGAATCGTCTGCACCTTGGTACTTCTCAAACACATCGAGGTCATCGTCCAAATCCCAACCTGGAGGGCGACGTTCTGCTCTCCTCGCGAGAAGGTCGATAACTCCTGGCAGTGATGCAATCTCGTCGTCAGGTTGGCCATCGCCAGTATCGCTTGCCGTGGAACGGGTGCTGGCCAGGCGTCGTGCGAGGGCGCGGTCGCGCTTGGATTTGGTGTTGCCTTTGGACCACTCATCGAGGAGGTTGCGGACGGCGTCCTGTGGGTCGACATGCCGGTTTTCGCGGACGGCCAGAAGCTTGGTGTAGTCGGCGGCGTCCGAGGAGAAGGGCTGGTCGAGTCCACCTGCGTGCTCCCAGACCAGAGGCGACCATTTGCCAGATGAGGGGTCGCGGAAGTACACGCGTCGAACATCGCCGCTGTCTATGTGGATTGGCCATTTTCTAGCCTTCGGACCACCGAAGTTGGACTTGCTATTCCGGTAAGGGTTGAGCGCCGCGCCATCGTATCGGCGCCCATCCACTTCTATGCCATAGTGCTGGATCGTGCGCCACTCCACATTGAGAAACTCGTACGCAAGGTCCGGTGAGGACGGGATGGTGAGTCCACCGGCGCGAGCCAGGCCGATCTCGTACATTTCGAGCGGTGATAGCTCGAGGCCGGGCGTCTCAGGGAGACACAAGCCTTCGTGTTTCGACCGGTGGTACACCCGAGCTGTCCACTCGCGAATTATCGACTCAAGCTCGGCGACGTAGTAGAACGCTTGACTCTCAATGTCTTCACCGCGGTGATAGACGTCGGGTCCCTTGTAGCCCGGCAGTTGCTGAAGCAGGCCGAGCCGAATGGTCTTGAAGAAGCGTTCGACAGTTGGCTTGTCTGACGCCTTCTTTACGATCGCAGGCTGAATCGAGATTCCGAGTCGCGCACAGGCGGATCTGACATGGTGCGAGAGGTAGATCTTGCCATGGTCAACAACGATTGACTCGGGTAGGCAGCCTGGGATGCTCGGAGTGGCATCGTCTGCGGTCGGGTCGTCGCGTTCGATTGCGATCGAACTAGGCACGCCGTGAAACGGCCACGCTCCGTCGTCGACCGGTTCTTGGGGCGTGACCGACTGGTGTAACACATTGGCCACGTCGATTGCCTTGGTTGAAATCGGGGTCAGGCGCAGACCGACAATGCAGCGTGTATAGAGGTCTTGCGCCACAGTGAGTTCGACCGGCACCCAACGCAGCGTGATCGGCTCCATCGCGAACACGTCGAGGCGCGTTGTGTCGAGTACGAAGTACTCTCCGGGGCGCGTGGCGCGCAAACGGCCATACGGGGCCTCCGGCCGGTCGGCGGCGATTCGCCGTGCCTTTCCGCTGCCAAATGAATAGCGACCCTTGGAGAGCTCGTCCAGCCAGCGGTAGGCGGTCGCATTGGATGGGGTGGGCGCCAGATCGGCGCCACACCGCTCGGTCAGCAGATTGTTGGCCTGGTCGATTACTATGTTTCTGCTGGGTGTGGATTCGCGTGTGTACCGATTGAGTACGTCGAGGCACGCCTCCCGCCAGAGTGGGTCGATCGGCGAGCGCTGCTTCCTTGCTTCGACGAGGCCGGCTGGTCCTGACTCTTGATACGCCTTCACCCAGCGTTTGACGGTGCGGTCAGACATGTTGTGTGCGAGAGCGACCGTTTCGGAGCTGCGACCGATAGAGTCGCCGCTGTTGTGATGCATCTCCAGTACTGCTTCGACGACGGCGAGCCGTGCGTTGTAAGTCTCTTGCTGTTTCTTCGTAAGATTCGAAAGCAGTTGTCCGGACGTCTCGCAGGGCCTGCGAGGTGCGTCGAGCGGCTGAGAAGACCTCACGAGGTGTGGAGTGCTCACCGCTCGTGTGCCGCGATCCGATTCGACTATCGACCGACTGTCGCTGATCTCGACTATGCGGACCACGGATCCGTCGATCCACACCCGATCGCCAACAGCAAGTCGATAAGTGTTGCTCATACGGCCTCGGCTCGATGGATCAAGGTGTTGTCGCCGAATGGCCGGGTGAGATCGGCCGTGAAGGTGCCCGTCCACAGAAGCTCGAGGACGATGTGTCGAGGCCGTGCAATCCGCTCGGCTGCGAGTGTGGCTTCAGCGTGCGCGATTGAGAGCTCCTCTGGAAATCGTTCGAGCACCGTCTGGAACAGGGCCGCGCGCGACTCGCGGCGAGCCTGAGAAGCGAATCTGATGTTGTTGATCAACGCCGAGTCCTCGCCGGTCCAAACCTCATAATCGGCGGAGAGGCGCTTGGACACCACCTTGGTCCACGTGAACACGGCCTTGACCTCGTCTTTCTGCGCGATTCGTGGATTCTTGACGTCCACGACCAAATATGACCCATCAGCCCGCGTCAGTAGGAGATCGGGACAGTGGCGTCGGCCGGTACCTCTGTCGTCGCCGGTGATCCAGAAAGGTTGCGCCGTGATCCAAACGACTTCGGGATCGAAGTCGGCAAGCAAGATGCGGTCGCGTTCGAGAAGGCTTTCGTAAACCACGTGGTCGGCTGTTGTACGGGTCCAAAAAAGACCTGGATAGTGGCGTTGGCCGGCGTGGGACGGTGGCAGGCGCACTGGCTGGGCTCGGGCCATCGAGCTGATCGAGTGATCCCTGACCTGACTGATGGTCTCGTCACCGGCTTCGGTAACGAAGCGAATCTCGGTCGCACCGATCTGATCAGGCATTTTGCTATCGTGCCGCATGACAGCCCGATGAGAACGATGACACGCCTATGACAAGCCGATGAGAAAATGACACGTTCGGTGAGAAGCTACAGGCCCCGTTCGCTCCTGGCATAAATCGCTCGGGAACAAGATTCCTGCCACCTGGGTTGAGTCGGTCAGACTTAACTCTGGAGGTTTCATGTCGAAGACATATTCACTACCGGTTCTCTTCGTCGCCGACGTCGTCCTGCTGCCCGGCATGGTCGTGCCCATCCCGCTCGACGATGCCGCCCAGGCCACGGTCGACGCCGCACGGGCGAGCGAGACCGGAAAACTGCTGGTCGCGCCGCGTCTGGACGACCGGTATCCCACCTACGGTGTCATCGCCTCGATCGTCCAGGTCGGACGCATCCCGGGCGGCGGCCTCGCGGCTGTCGTCAAGGGTGAACAGCGGGCACAGATCGGGACCGGAACACCCGGCCACGGTGCCGCGCTGTGGGTCGAGGTGACCGAGGTCGACGCCGTAGACGCCACCGACGAAGACCGTGAACTCGCCGGCGAGTACAAGAAGCTCGTGCTGGCGATGCTGCAGCGCCGCGAGGCGTGGCAGCTCATCGACGCCGTCAACAAGATGTCCGAGCCTTCGGATCTCGCCGACACGTCAGGCTATGCGGCGTGGCTGACCGACGAACAGAAGCGCGAGCTGCTCGAGACGCCGGTGACCGCCGAGCGGTTGCGTCGGCTCATCGAATGGACCGGCGATCACCTGGCCGAGTCCGAGGTGACCGAGAAGATCGCCGAGGACGTCCGGGCGGGCATGGACAAGCAGCAGAAGGAATTCCTGTTGCGTCAGCAGCTCGCCGCGATCCGCAAGGAACTCGGCGAGGACGAGCCCGAAGGAGCCGACGACTACCGCGGCCGCGTCGAAGAGGCCGACCTGCCGGAGAAGGTGCGCGAAGCCGCGCTCCGTGAGGTGGGCAAGCTCGAACGCGCCAGCGACCAGTCGCCGGAGACCGGATGGATCCGCACCTGGCTCGACACCGTGCTCGACCTGCCGTGGAACACCCGCACCGAGGACTCCACCGACGTCAAGGGCGCTCGCGAGATCCTCGACGCCGACCACCACGGCCTCGATGACGTGAAGGACCGCATCGTCGAGTACCTGGCGGTGCGTGCCCGTCGCGCCGAACGCGGCCTGCAGGTCGTCGGCGGACGCGGGTCGGGCGCTGTCATGGTGCTCGCCGGTCCTCCCGGCGTCGGCAAGACGTCGCTCGGTGAGAGCGTCGCCCGGGCGCTCGGCCGCAAGTTCGTGCGTGTCGCCCTGGGCGGTGTGCGCGACGAGTCGGAGATCCGTGGTCACCGCCGCACCTACGTCGGCGCGCTGCCCGGCCGGATCGTGCGGGCCATCGGCGAGGCGGGATCGATGAATCCCGTTGTGCTGCTGGACGAGATCGACAAGGTGGGGTCGGACTACCGGGGCGACCCGGCCGCCGCGCTGCTCGAGGTCCTCGACCCCGCGCAGAACCACACCTTCCGGGATCACTACCTCGATCTCGATCTCGACCTGTCCGACGTCCTGTTCCTGGCGACCGCCAATGTCATCGAGAACATCCCGTCGGCCCTGCTCGACCGCATGGAACTCGTCACGCTCGACGGCTACACCGAGGACGACAAGGTCGCCATCGCCCGCGACTACCTGCTGCCCCGGCAGGCCGAGCGTGCGGCCCTGACGCCCGACGAGGTGACCGTCACGGATGCGGCGTTGCGCGAGATCGCGGCCAACTACACCCGTGAACCCGGTGTGCGACAGTTCGAACGGTTGCTGGCCAAGGCGCTCCGCAAAGCGGCGACCAACCTCGCACAAGGGACCGCGACGGCGCCCGTCACCATCGACGAGCCCGAGCTGCGCGACTACCTCGGCCGTCCGCGCTTCACGCCGGAATCGGCGGAGCGCACGGCGGTCCCCGGTGTGGCAACGGGTCTCGCGGTCACGGGAATGGGTGGCGACGTCCTGTTCATCGAGGTCAACGCCACCGAGGGTGAGCCGGGTCTGAAGCTGACCGGCCAGCTCGGCGACGTGATGAAGGAATCGGCACAGATCGCCCTGTCGTACGTGCGGGCGCACGCCGAGCAACTCGGCGTCGATCCGAAGGCGCTCGACAAGACCATCCACGTGCACGTTCCGGCCGGAGCGGTGCCCAAGGACGGTCCGAGCGCGGGCGTCACCATGGTCACCGCGCTGGTGTCGATGGCCACGGGACGCCAGGTTCGCAGCGATGTCGGTATGACCGGTGAGGTCACGCTGAACGGGCGCGTCCTTCCGATCGGCGGGGTCAAGCAGAAACTGCTTGCCGCACAACGCAACGGGCTGAAGACCATCTTCATCCCGCAGCGCAACGAGCCCGACCTCGACGACGTGCCGGCCGAGGTGCTCGACGCCCTCGACGTCCGCCCGATGACGGACGTGGCGGAGATCGTCGCGCAGGCATTGGAAGCCGCTTCCGACGCGCAGTGGACCGCGGCCTGACGGTGCTCGAACGATGACACCCCGGCGGGTGCGTGGATCGTCCACGCGCCCGCCGTTGTGTTGTCGTCCGTCGGAACGGCGGTGGGTCGTCGTCGTGGTTGGTCGCTCGATGGTGGGCCGCCTCCGACCGGGCATGTCGATTCGCTTCGCGCTGTGCCTGGTTGCGGGCACGTTCTTCTCGCCGCTTCGCGTGTTTCGCGGCGGTTCGTTCGGTGATCGTGCGTGGTTGTCGGCCGTGCCGGTCGGGCACGATGACCCGCGGTGTCGGTGGGGCTTTCGCGGCTTGCTCGAATCGGATACGGCGCAGGTTGGGGAAGAGGTCTTCGAGGGTTTCGGCCTCGCCGGGGATCACAAACCCCTCCGGCGTCACGAATTCGGTGACCAGCCGGCCATGCTCGTCGCGATACTGCACGTCAGTCCAGTCACCGTGGGTTTTGTGGAGATGCCCGGCACGACATTTCGCGTTGAGGTTCTCACTCGACGTCGCACCGCCACGGACGGGGCGGGCGTGGTCGTACTCGGCGACGTGATCGACATCGGCGGTGAACGCCGACCGCGTGCATCCGGGTTCGGTGCAGTAGCCGTCGCGCACCCGCACGAACTCCGCACACGCACTGGTCGGCCGATACGGATCACCCGGCAACGCACCCGGGAACACGATCACACTGGCGGCGTCCGGCCGTGGTGCGGCGGCATTCGCGGTCCGCGTGCTCACATCGTCTGCGGCGACGACCCGGGCGGGTGGTGTGCGTACTGGGGTGACCGGAGCCAGGGTGGCGTCGTGCCGGGCGGCGAGATCGCGCACATGCTCATCGCAGATCACCCCGTGCCCGTCGACCCACCCGGGCCCGGACCCACCGGCCAGCGTGGCGGCGTCGGTCACGACGTGAATCACGATCTCGGTGCCCGCCGCCGCGGCGGTCGGGGCAGGAGGTGGTGCGGTGCAGTCGGATTCGCCACATGCACACGCGAACGCAGTTCGGGTCAGCAATGCGCACATGGCATCGGACTTACGTTGACCCAGGGTGCGCCCATCCCGATCACACACCGATGCGGCAAGCGCGCGCACCGACGCCTGGCAGGCCCGAACGTTCTCGGCGGCCATGACCGCGGTGATCTCGGCGGTGCCGTCGCCATGGTTCTCGGTCCACACGCCACGGTTGTCGAGCGCTTCGCGGCGCCGTTCGCGGACCGCGTCGGCATCGTGGCCGAAGACCAGACGGTCGATCATGTCGCGCAGACCCGACGTCGACCACGACCCGCCCCGACCGCGTAGCAAGTCGGCGATCGCTTCGTCGAGAACCTCGATGATCCGGCGACTGTCGGGGTCGTCGGGATCGAGATGGTGATCGTCGGACACCAGGTGGGTTCGGCTGATGATCTCGCGGATCTGGTGCGGGGCGATGATGCCGTCGCGCAACGTTTCCAACACCCGCGGCAGTCGATCACGAAGACACAGCGCGTCGTCGACCAGCGCCGCCGCACGGTAGCGGGTGATGCCCGCTTCGCGGGCCACCCGGGCGACGATGTCGCCGAATCCATCAGAGACGTAACTGGACCCGGTCGGGGTCAACAATCGGTCGCACAGCACCAGGATCGTCTGGTAGCGGCACCACGCCAGATACGACTCCCCAGCCCGGACAGCACCCAGGCGTTGCATGTGTGAGACCGTGTCGGCTTCGGCCGGGCGGGCAGCATCGACCCCGGCGAGGAACTCGCCCGGTAGATCCGTCCACGCCCCCACAGTGCCCCCCAGAGACGCTGCAACCCGATCGAATCGACCGGTCCGACTGAATGCTTCCAAGGTAAACCCGACCACCGACAAGAATGCTTCGCCATCCGCTACGTGAGCCCGCCGGTGCGGGCGGCCTTCTCCGACAACAGGTACAGCGCATAGGCGAAGTACGCCACGATCGCGGCGGGCAGGAGCCACAATGCGGCAACGGCCGCAACGAGACTCGCCGCCCACTGTCGTCCCCACAGCGGTGCGGCGACGAAGATCATCAGCAGTGAGAGCGCGAGCGAGACCGCCGGTGACGACGTCGGCCACGGCCAGCCGAAGAGCAGTGCCCCAGTCGAACCGACAGCCGCCGAGATGCCGACGACGCTCAGCAGCAGCCACACGACCACACTGAGGCGTCGCCATCCGCCGGCGACCCACCGCGTGCGGAGCGCCACCGCCGACCACATGATCCACCGTCTAAGCCAGGGCACGCCGGAGGTCCGCATCATCTCGCGGAAGAAGCGATCGGACAGCGTGTCGCTTCCGAGTGCACCGGAGTTGACGGTGCCCGTGATGAGTTCGTCGTGTATGAGTGCTGCGAGTGAATGTCTGCCGTAAGGGTTTTCGAACCAGCGCAGGAACCGGGGGATCGAGGCGAGGTCGGTCGGGTTGTCGTCGCGGGGGACGAACGTTCGGGCTGTGTCGACGGCCCGTCGTGCGTCGGCACCCGTAGAACCCCGCTCGATCAGCTGTCCGACCATGTACTCCTCGACATCGGGATCGTGGAACCGAAACGCATTGCGCACGAGAAACTGTCGTTCATCGGTCTGTGCGATGTCGACTTCTCCGCGCCCGGTCGGATCGTCGACGACGAAGCCCGATTCAGGTGCCACCCGCCATGACACCCATCGCTCGTCGCCCGATGTGTGCTCGGCCATCACCACCTCCGCGTCGAAGGGATGTATCGACGGTAGCGCTGATGTTCCGCGGGAGGGTGCGGAATGCCCGGCTCACCCGGTGGTGCGGTCGAGCAACGCCTCCACCAACTGCTTCCCGGTCTCGATGGGGGCGGTGGATCGGGCCATCTTCGACCCCGACAGCGCGCCGTCGTAGACCACCTGGATCTGCCGCGCGATCACGTCGGGTTCGGGAGCGCCGAGTGCGCGCAGGTTGTCGCCCAGGGTGTCGAGCAGCCACGCCCGGTGCGCGGCGATGGGTGGTAGGTCGGTGTCGGGGAACTCCGTCGCGGCGTTGGCGTACTGGCAGCCCCGGAAGTTGCGGGTCGGGGCACCGGCGATGGCGAGGTCGAAGAACGCGAGGATGCGTTCGCGGGGGCCGGCAAGGGTCTTGGTGGCCTCGAGCCATCGGTTTTGATCAGCCTGATCCAAATGGTCGAGGTAGGCGACCACGAGCCCGTCCTTGGAGCCGTATGCGGAGTAGAGGCTGGCCTTGGCGACCCCGGACTCGCGCAGGATCTGATCTATGCCCACTGATCTGATCCCTTGTGCCGCAAAGAGTTTGGATGCAACGGCAAGGAGTCGTTCGGCCGGGGTGTTCTTCCCGGTCGCGTTCGACGCGCGCCG
Source organism: Gordonia sp. G4 (assembly GCF_057770005.1). NCBI lineage: Bacteria > Bacillati > Actinomycetota > Actinomycetes > Mycobacteriales > Gordoniaceae > Gordonia > Gordonia sp. G4. The sequence continues at coordinate 856,160 of NZ_CM173442.1, read as the reverse complement.
GGCGCTCGCTTGGGTGGGAGTGCTCACGTCGCCAAGCGTAGACCACGATCCGACATAGACAGACCGGTCTGTCTATGCCAGGGTCGGTGCGGTCACCAGCGGGCACACCGACGCAGAAAGGCTCACCCATGGCGCTCTTCCTCTACGAACTCGAACCTGCCGACAAAGATGCGGGCAAGGTCGAGGAACTCATCAAGGGGCTCGACGCGCACCTGCGGACCGCGGGCGGCGAACTGATCGAGACGCAGGTGACCGAAGGTGCCGGCCGACTGTTCGTGATCGCGGAGTTCGAGGGGTGCCGCGCCGCGGGACTCGACGACGTCGAGGCGTTCACGGGACTCGTCGCCGCCGGACCGGACGAGGTCCGGCTCGTCGGCGCGGATCTGGAGGAGCTGAAGAAGGCACGCCCGACCGCCGGCTACCTCGTCGAGTGGGACATCCCCGAAGCCATCGACATGGACACCTACCTCGCCCGCAAGAAGGCCAACTCCCCGAAATACGCCGACGTCCCCGAGGTCAGCTTCCTGCGAACCTACGTCCGCGAGGACACCGACAAGTGCCTGTGCTTCTACGACGCCCCGGACGAGGCGGCGGTCCGTCACGCCCGCGCGGTCGTCTCGACCCCGGTGGACCGCCTCCACCGTCTGCAGGGCTGAACGACGTGGTGCCGACGCTGACCGGTGAGCTCGATGAGGTGGTCGCCTCCGTGGCCGATCGCGCCCGCGACCTCGACGCCGGGCACGCCGACACCCGGGTCGACATCACCGCGGCCGGTGCGGCCGGTCTCCTGGGGAGGGGAGTGGTCGACGGTTCGCTCGCGTCGATGATCGAGGTCATCGAACGTGTGTCGTCGGTGAGTCTGTCGGCCGGGTTCTCGCTGTGGGCGCAGCGGATGACGATCGAATACGTGGCTCGGTCACCGGAGCCGTTGCGGGAGAAGCATCTTGCGTCCCTACTCAGCGGTGAGCGGATCGGTGTCACGGCAATGGCGGCGGGTCTGAAGCAGGTTGCCGGGCTCGGCGAGGTGCCCATCACCGGGCGTCGCGGCCGGGCAGGTGTCGTCGCGAGCGGACCCATCCGCTGGGCGTCGAACGTCTACGACGAGTCGCTCATCGTGCTGCCGGTGCGCACCGAGGGCACGACTCTCGTCGCGGTCGTCGACGCGGATGCGCCCGGCGTCGACATCCGTTCTGCGCCGGACCTGATCGGGCTCGGGTCGACCGCATCGACGTCTCTCGAACTCACCGAGGTCACGATCCCGGACGACAACGTGATCTCCGCAGACTTGACCGCGTTCGTCCGGGGGATTCGTCCGGTGTTCCTGTTACTGCAGTGTGCGTTCTGCAGCGGAGCGATCGGCGCCGCCCTCGACGGTGCCGCCGAGTCGCTGGCCGGCGTCAACGAGGTGTTCCGTCCCGAGTTCGACGAGCGAACGGCCGAATTCGACTCGATACGTTCGCGTCTCGCGGTGTACGCCGCCGAGCCGACGACACCGTCGCCGGCCGATCTGATCCGGTTGCGCCTCGATGCTGCCCGAACCGCGGTCGCGGCCTCCCGGCTCGAGGCGACCGTGTGCGGCGGTGCGGGTTATGCGACCGGAACCGCCACCAACCGGCGTTTCCGGGAGACAGCTTTCATCCCCATCCAATCACCTTCGGAAGGACAGCTGCGGTGGGAACTCGCGCAGTTCGAATAACCGGTGGCCGGAAGGCCTTTCGTGGCACGACGGTGCTGTCGGGAATCGACCTCACGGTCGACGACGGCGAGTTCGTCGCCGTTCTCGGGCGCAGCGGCAGCGGAAAGACCACACTTCTGCGTGTGCTCGCCGGTCTCGAGACGCTGAATTCGGGAAGCCTGGAGTGGCAGGACGAATCGGGCGGGGAGCGGCCACACACGGGGGTGGTCTTTCAACGCGCCCTGCTGATGCCGTGGCTGACCGTCGAAGAGAACATCCGGTTCGGCCGACGATTCGCCGCCCACCGTGCGTCGTTCGAGAACGAGTACGCGCTCGGCCTGTTGCGTCGGTTCGGGCTCGACGGTCTCGCCGACCGGTACCCCGATCAGCTGTCGGGCGGTCAGGCGCAGCGAGTGGCGATCATTCGTGCGGCGGCGATCCGGCCCCGGCTGCTCCTGCTCGACGAACCGTTCAGCGCACTGGATCCGGCCGTGCGCGGTGAGTTGCGGGGTTGGCTGGCAGAACTGGCCGGTGAACTGGGGATCACCGTCGTCCTCGTGACCCACGACGTCGACGAGGCGCTCGAACTCGCCGACCGGATCGTCCTGCTGTCCGAGACCGGACGTATCGGCGGGGAATGGGGCACCGGCTCGGGCGTCGATCGAACCGATTCGGAGCGGCGCGCGGAGATCCTGATGCACTTCGGCCGACAGGTGGGGCAGCAGGTGTGAACGCGCCCATCTCACGCCGACTCCTCCTCGCCGGGGTCGGTGGGCTCACCGTGGCGGGCGGCATCGGAGGCGTCGTCGGCCTCGGCCGGGCCGCGACGGAAGCGCCGCCGGGTGCCTCCGATGCGCTGCGGGTCGGTTACCTCCCCATCACCGATGCGGCGCCGCTCCTCGTCGCACATGCCGCCGGACTCTACGACCCGTCTGCGGTGAGCTCGACGAAGCCGGTGCTGTTCCGGAGCTGGTCCTCCCTGGCGGAGGCCTTCGTGACGCGCAAGGTCGACGTCGTCCATCTGCTGATGCCGATGGCGGTGGCACTTCGGTACGCGATGAAGAGCCCGGTGCAGGTGCTGGGCTGGAATCACACCAACGGATCGGCGTTGACCGTGGCGCCCGACGTCGTCGACCTCGAGCAGCTCGCCGGCGCGCAGGTGGCCATTCCGGCGTGGTGGTCGATCCACAACATCATCCTGCAGCGGATGCTGCGCACCCACGGATTGCGACCGGTCATCCGTACCGGGGCATCGCGTGGCGACAAGACCGTCGAACTGGTCGTGATGAGTCCCTCGGACATGGTGCCGGCGCTGGCCAACGGATCGATCGGCGGCTACGTCGTCGCCGATCCGTTCAACGCGATGGCCCAGGTGCGTGGGATCGGCCGCATCCACACCTTCCTCGGCGACGTCTGGCGCCAGCACGCGTGCTGCGCGCTCCTCGTCCACCAGTCGGCCATCGACGAACGCCCGGCCGCGGTGCAATCCCTCGCCGACTCCGTGGTCGCGGCCCAGCATCACATCGACCTCGACCGTCCCCGGGCCGCTGTGGAACTCGCCGGCGGGTACCTCCCGCAGCCGAAACCGGCCATCGCCAAGGCGCTGACCTACGACCCGGCCGACTTCGCCGTGAGCAACGCCGAGTGGCAACCGCAGCGACTCGGATTCCAGCCCTTCCCGTTCGCGAGTTTCACCGAGCGGCTCGTCACCGAGATGGACAACACCCTCGTCGACGGCGATCGCCGATTCCTCGCGCGCCTCGACCCGGCAACCGTCCATGCCGACCTCGTCGACGATCGATTCATCCGTAGCGCCATCGGATTCCGTGGTGGCGCAGCCGCTCTCGGACTACCCGCCGACCTCACGAGAACCGAACAGGTGACGTCATGACGCTGCTGACCCAGGACGAGACCGCGACGGCCCCGCGCCGGCGATCCGGTTCTGCCCTCGCCCCGCCGCTGGTCGCGATCGCGGTGCTGGTCGCGATCTGGTGGGCGACGACGACAGTCGTCCCCGCCGAGGACTCCCTCGCCCGCCAGTTCGCTCCCCAGCAGGTGTTCCCGGCGATGTGGGAACTCCTCGACCGCGGGGTGTTGCTGCCCGACATCGGACTGAGCCTGTGGCGGTTGCTGATCGGTCTGCTGATCGCGGTCGTGCTGGGCCTCCCGCTGGGTCTGCTGATCGGTCTGAGTCTCACCGCGGAGCGCGCCGCGAATCCGATCGTCGCCTTCTTGCGGATGATCTCGCCGCTGTCGTGGGCTCCGGTCGCGGTGATGGTGTTCGGCATCGGCAACGAACCGGTCATCTTCCTGATCGCGATCGCGGCGATCTGGCCGATCGTCATCAACACGGCCGCCGGGGTGAAGTCGATCGACCCCGGCCTCGTCGAGGTCGCGCGATCGTTCCACGCCACCCGTACCGAAGTCCTCACGGCCGTGGTGATCCCCGCGATCCGCGGCAACGTGCAGACCGGTGTCCGCGTGGCACTCGGGATCGCCTGGGTGGTCCTGGTACCCGCTGAGATGCTCGGCGTGCGCTCGGGCCTCGGCTACCAGATCCTCAACGCCCGCGATCAGCTGGCCTACGACCAGGTCGCCGCCCTGATCGTCGTGATCGGCATCCTGGGCTTCCTGCTCGACGCGGCAGCCCGCTTGTTGCTCACCCGACGACGGTGAGCACTGGTCCGTGACGTCGGTCACCTGGGTAGTTCCTGGTGAGCGGCTGATGATCCGTATGACGGTGCGCCCGGAATCCGGGCACACCGTCATACGCATCTGTGGTCTCGTCGGGACTGAGCGGCATCCGCTCAACTTTTTTCGACGACCCGGGAACAATCCGCCGATGAGGCCCGTTACACACTTCGAGAAACCTGAGTGATGTGGACTCAAGTAGGTTTGACTCGGACCCACTTTTTCAGTAGGACATGAGTCGGACGCACTGAAGTCCGGTCCCGCAGAGTTTCGCCACGACATCCCCGCGGTCGCGAGACCTCGGGACAAGGACTCGGGTGCACACCCACAAACTAGGAGGAAGCCAAACATGTCTCGTGCTGTTGGAATCGACCTCGGTACCACCAACTCGGTGGTCGCCGTGCTCGAAGGCGGCGAAGCCGCCGTCATCGCCAACGCCGAAGGCGCGCGGACCACGCCGTCGGTGGTCGCGTTCGCGCGTAACGGCGAGGTGCTGGTCGGTCAGCCCGCGAAGAACCAGGCGGTCACGAACGTCGACCGCACCATCCGCTCCGTCAAGCGCCACATGGGCGAAGGCGACTGGACCGTCGAGATCGACGACAAGAAGTACACCCCGCAGGAGATCAGCGCGCGCACGCTCATGAAGCTCAAGCGCGACGCCGAGTCATACCTGGGTGAGGACGTCACCGACGCCGTCATCACGGTGCCCGCGTACTTCAACGACTCCCAGCGTCAGGCCACCAAGGAAGCCGGCCAGATCGCCGGCCTCAACGTGCTCCGCATCGTCAACGAGCCGACCGCGGCCGCCCTGGCCTACGGCCTGGACAAGGGCGAGAAGGAACAGACCATCCTGGTCTTCGACCTCGGTGGCGGTACCTTCGACGTCTCGCTGCTCGAAATCGGCGACGGTGTCGTCGAGGTCCGCGCGACCTCCGGTGACAACCACCTCGGTGGTGACGACTGGGATCAGCGCGTCGTCGACTGGCTCGTGGAGAAGTTCAAGAGCCAGAACGGCATCGACCTGACCAAGGACAAGATGGCCCTGCAGCGTCTGCGTGAGGCCGCCGAGAAGGCCAAGATCGAGCTCTCGAGCTCGCAGAGCACCTCGATCAACCTGCCCTACATCACCGTCGACGCCGACAAGAACCCGCTGTTCCTCGACGAGCAGCTCTCGCGCAGCGAGTTCCAGAAGATCACCTCTGATCTGCTGGAGCGCACCCGCGCACCGTTCCAGGCCGTCATCAAGGATGCGGGCATCTCCGTCGGCGACATCGACCATGTCGTGCTCGTCGGTGGTTCGACCCGTATGCCGGCCGTCACCGACCTGGTGAAGGAACTGACCGGTGGCCGCGAGCCCAACAAGGGCGTCAACCCGGACGAGGTCGTCGCCGTCGGCGCCGCACTGCAGGCCGGTGTGCTCCGCGGTGAGGTCAAGGACGTGCTGTTGCTCGACGTCACCCCGCTCTCCCTCGGCATCGAGACCAAGGGCGGCGTGATGCACAAGCTGATCGAGCGCAACACCACGATCCCGACCAAGCGGTCGGAGACCTACACCACGGCCGAGGACAACCAGCCGTCGGTGCAGATCCAGGTCTATCAGGGTGAGCGCGAGATCGCCTCGCACAACAAGCTGCTGGGCAGCTTCGAGCTCGGCGGCATCGCCCCGGCACCGCAGGGTGTCCCGCAGATCGAGGTGACCTTCGACATCGACGCCAACGGCATCGTGCACGTCACCGCGAAGGACAAGGGCACCGGCAAGGAGAACTCCATCCGCATCCAGGACGGTTCCGGCCTGAGCAAGGACGAGATCGACCGCATGATCAAGGACGCGGAGGCCCACGCCGACGAGGACCGCAAGCGCCGCGAGGAGGCCGAGACCCGCAACCAGGCGGAGTCGCTCGTCCACCAGACCGAGAAGTTCCTCAAGGAGAACGAGGACAAGGTCCCGGCGGAGGTCAAGGAGAAGGTCGAGGCAGCCGTCTCCAACGCGCAGGAAGCGTTGAAGGGCACCGACACCGCCGCGATCAAGACCGCGATCGAGAAGCTGTCGGAGGAGTCGCAGGCCCTCGGCCAGGCGATCTACGCCAACGCCGCGGCAGAGTCCCCCAACGGTGAGGCTGCCGGCGCCGACAGCGATCCCGACGTCGTCGACGCCGAGGTCGTCGACGACGCTGACACCAAGGAGAACAAGTGACCGCAGGATCCCATTCGACGAATGGGTCCGGCGAGGAGCCGGTGACGGTGACCGACCGTCGTCGCATCGACCCGGAAACGGGTGAGGTGCGCGACGAGCCGGCCGCCGGACCCGGCCCGGCCGACGCCGGACCGGTCGTCGACGAGTCACAGGTCGGCGAGGAGCAGGCCGACGCCGCACCCGACGAACCGGATGCACGCGTCGCCGAACTGACGGCCGACCTCCAGCGTGAACGCGCCCAGTTCGCCAACTTCCGACGGCGTGCCGCCGAGGAGAAGCAGGGCTCGGTCGCCTACGGCAAGCAGATCCTGATCGACAAGCTGCTGCCGGTCATCGACGACCTCGACCGTGCCCGCGAGCACGGCGATCTCGACAGCGGGCCGCTGCGTTCGGTCGCCGACAAGCTGGCCGGTGTGCTGGCCGCCGAAGGTCTCGTGGCCTTCGGTGCGTCGGGTGACGAGTTCGATCCCGAACTCCACGAAGCCGTGCAACACGACGGCACCGGAGCACATCCGGTGATCGGATCGGTGTACCGATGCGGCTACCGCCTGGGCGAGAAGGTGATCCGCACCGCGATGGTGACGGTCACCGATCCCGCTCCCGCGGGTGACCAGACCGGTGCACAATAGAGCGAACACCGATCCCTGAGGTGCGAGGAGCGCAGACCGCGAACCTCGCACCTCAGGTTCTTCGCAAGACATTCATCCAGACAACAGAACTCAGAGGAGGTGACGTCTGGTGGCACCACAACGTGAGTGGTTAGAACACGACTTCTACAAGGACCTGGGCGTTGCTTCTGACGCTTCGGCTGAAGAGATCAAGAAGGCCTATCGCAAGCTCGCGCGCGAGCTGCATCCGGATGCCAATCCGGGTGACACCGCGGCCGAGGAGCGCTTCAAGCGGGTGTCCGAAGCCCACAGCGTGCTCGGCGACTCCGAGAAGCGCAAGGAATACGACGAGACACGCGCCATGTTCGCCGGCGGACGATTCCGCGGCGGCGGCAACGGCTTCCCGGGCGGATTCCCCGGCGGCGGAACGACCTACACCACCGGCGGTAACGACTTCGACCTCGGCGATCTGTTCGGCGGGGCGCAGACCGGCGGCGGCGGGGGCGGTTTCGGCGACATCTTCGACGGACTGTTCAACCGCGGCGGCGGAACGCAACGTACTTCGACGGCGAGCCGTCCGCGTCGCGGCAAAGACCTCGAGACCGAGACGACGCTCTCGTTCTCCGATGCCGCGCTCGGCACGACCGTCCCCCTGCGGGTGACCAGCCCGTCCCCCTGCACCACCTGCCACGGTTCGGGCGCCAAGCCCGGAACGAGTCCGCGTGTGTGCGCGAACTGCAACGGTTCGGGCTTCGTGAGCCGCAACCAGGGCGCGTTCGGTTTCAGTGAGCCCTGCCAGGACTGCCAGGGCACCGGTTCGCGGATCGACGATCCGTGCACCGACTGCGACGGAAGCGGAGTGAAGGTCCGCGCACGCACCATCAACGTGCGGATTCCCGCCGGCGTCGAGGACGGACAACGCATCCGGCTCGCCGGACAGGGCGAGGCCGGGCGGCGTGGGGCCCCATCGGGTGACCTGTACGTCGTCGTGCACGTGACCCCGCACAAGCAGTTCACCCGCAGCGGCAATGACCTTCGGGTGCAGTTGCCGGTGCGGATCTCCGAACTCGTTCTCGGAGCGACTGTCTCGGTCCCGACGCTCGAGGGCTCGGTAGGGGTGAAGATCCCGCCGAACACCACCGACGGCCGCACCCTGCGGGTGCGTGGTCGCGGTGTGCCCAAACGGTCCGGCGGTGCGGGCGACCTGCTCGTCACCGTGAAGGTCGCGGTGCCGAACAAACTCGACGAGGCAGCGGTCGAGGCGATGCGCGCCTACGATCAGGCCGAGCGGGCAAGCGGTTTCGACCCGCGGGCGGACTGGGGGCGATGAGTGATGGCCGGTCAGAAGAACTTCGACGCCGACGGCGCGACCTTTCTGATCTCGGTCGCCGCCGAACTCGCCGGCATGCACGCGCAGACCCTGCGGACCTATGACCGTCTGGGGCTGGTCACCCCGCAGCGGACGAGTGGTGGCGGTCGCCGCTACTCGTCCCGAGACGTCGAACTCCTGCGGGAGATCCAGCGTCTCTCGCAGGAGGAGGGCGTCAACCTCGCGGGCATCAAGCGCATCATCGACCTGAGCAATCAGGTGGAGGCTCTCCAGCACCGGGTTCGCGAGCTCACCGACGAGGTGCAGGCGTCGCGGACCCGCCGCGGTGGCGAACTCGTCCCGGTGCCGCGCACCAACGCCCTGGTCGTATGGCAGCCGCGACGTAAGCGCACCACCGACTGACTCATCACACCCCTCGCCGGGCCCGACATCCGATCGGGCCCGGCGTCGTGGCGCCCGGGCGCAGTTTTCGACGCGAGCCGGTCGACGTGCGTAACGTTGACCGCATGGCTTCCGAACCCGTCACCACCGTCGACTCCGGTCCCCACAAGGTCTCGCGTCGGGTGGTGGTGAACGCCCCGGCCGCCGATGTGTTCGCGCTCGTGTCGAACCCCCATCGCCATCCCGAACTCGACGGCTCCGGCACGGTGCGCGACACCCCCGTCAGCGGGCCCGAGACATTGACCCGCGGCGCGCGTTTCAGCGTCGGGATGAAGCAGTTCGGCGTGCCGTACAAGATCACCTCGACCGTCACCGACTTCGAACCCGACCGGGTCGTCGAGTGGCAGCATCCGATGGGCCACCGCTGGCGGTGGGAGCTCGAATCGACCTCGCCGACCACCACCGCCGTCACCGAGACGTTCGACTACTCGACACTCCGGGTGCCGAAGGTCATGGAACTCATCGGCTACGACAAGAAGAACGGCAAGGGGATCGAGGGCACGCTCCGGGCGCTGGCGGCCCGGTTCGCCTGAACCCCGGCCGCAGATGGACTCCTCCGCCGACTCGCCGGCTCAGCCCGTCGTCGTCCTCGGCATCGTCGGAGCGCCCGGCCAGGCCATCGGTCTCGCGCGCAAACTCGTCGATGACGGTCTGACCGAACACGTCCAGACGACGTTCCCGGGCGCCCGATGGCAGATCGAACTCGTCGAGGCCGGACTCGTGCAGCCGCCGGCCGGCGACGCCGAGATCGTCGATGCCACGAGAGACCTTCTGCTCGAACGTGAATGGGACCTGGTGGTCCACCTGACCGACCTTCCGCTGCACGTCGGCAAGCGCCCGGTCGTGGCGCATGCCAACGCCGTGCACGGCGTCGCGGTCCTCTCGGTGCCCGCGCTCGGCGCGACCGGCGTGCGACAGCGGACCCGCGCGATCATCACCGGACTCGTCGGGCAACTCCTCGGCGCCGACGCCGACGACCTTCGCGAACACCAGAAGTCGCCGGCGCGATCGGCGTTGCGCCACCGTGTCCGTCAGCTCGGGACCGACGTCGACGACGAGGGCACCGCCTTCACCGCGCGCGTCCTGACGGGCAACCTGCGCCTGCTCACCGGCATGGTGCGGGCCAACCGCCCGTGGCGTCTCGCACTCGGCCTCACCCGCGCGCTCACCGGAGCGATCGCGGCCGGGGTCTTCGCGTTGGTGACCGCCGACATCTGGCTGCTCGCAGACACTTTCGGCGGGATTCGACTCACCGGTGTCGCGCTCGGATCCATCATCGCCATCACCGCGACGCTGATCATCGGTGCCGACCTCTGGGAACGCGGCTGCTCTCGACAGACGCGAGAACAGGTGGCGCTGTTCAACATCGTCACCGTGATCACGGTGGCCCTCGGTGTCGCAGCCCTCTACGCGGCACTGTTCGTGCTGTCCGCGCTCGGCGCGATGTGCCTCGTGGTGCCGGAGGTGTTCAGTTCGACCCTCGGACACCCGGCCGGCTTCACCGACTATCTGGAGGTCGCCTGGCTGACCTGCTCACTCGCGACCGTCGGAGGAGCCCTGGGGGCGGGCCTGGAAACCGACGAGGCGGTCCGCGTCGCCGCCTACACCCAGCATGCCGCCGAGCCGATCTGAGCAGTACACCGGACACGGTCGGGTGCCCCCCTCTACACGCCAGCCGCTAGGCTAGCGGGTCAGGACGCCGCAGCAGGCCGGCGACGGGAGGTGAACCATGTCCGAGGTACCGGGAACCGGTCCGTTGCCAGGGTTCGTGGTTCTGGGCATCTCCGTCGTCGACGACCAGATCAGCTCGGTGGTTCGTGACGCCGACGGACACATCCTGGCGAGCAACCTCGTGGACCTCCCCGACGCGTCGGCCGCCGGTGCCGAGGCCGCCATCGTCGAACTCGTCGACTCCGTCCCGGTGGAGGTCGATCGGATCGGCATCTCGGCGTCGCGTGCGGACGTCCGCGATCATCTGGCCCGGGTCTTCGCGCCGGGCGCGGCCACGGGGCCGTCCTGGAGCGACAAGGTCGTCGTCACCGGATACGCCGCGGCACTGGCCGAGATCGCCTGCACCTACTCGACCCGCGGCGGTGTGGTCGCCGTCGTCGACCTCGATCGCAACGCGGCACCCGCGGCCGGCACGACGCTGGCGACCGTCGACACCGCGTCGGGCGCGGTCCTCGGCACCGCCGACTTCGCGCCGGGTGAGATCGCCTCGGTCACCGACCCCGACGCCGCGTCGCGGCTCGCGACGACGGTCAGCGGGCTGCCGCGTGGTCGAGACGTCACCTCGGTGATCGTGGTCGGCCCGGGTGCGCAGCTCCCCGGGATCGCGCCGGCGTTCGAGTACGCGGCGCAGCGCCCGGTCACGGTCGCGGACAACCCGTCTCTCGCCTCTGCCCTCGGCGCGGCCGACGCCGCGGTGGTCGCGCCGGCCACGGCCGTCGCCACCCGGACGTCGACCGGTCGCCGCTGGTGGTTCGTCGGCGCCGCGATCGGTGCCGCCGTGTTCCTGGGTGCCGTCGGGATCACCCTGCTCCTGACCGCCGAGTCGAGCATCGCCGAACCCGCCGCCCCCGTCACGGTGACCGAGACGCCGGCGGCGGTCACCTCGACCGAACAGGCGACGGTCACCGAGACCGAGACGGCGACCGACGTCCGCACGACGACCGTGACGAGCACTCCCCGCCCGGTCACGCGGACGGAGACGGTGACCGAGTCGGCTGCCGAGACGGAGACCGTGACCGAGACCGAGACCGTCTACTCGGCTCCGGCCGGTGGCGAACCGAGTCTCGAAGTCCCCTGAGCGGCCCTAGAACACGGGGTCGTGCTGGATGCGGCTGGCCCGCACACCGGCGATGATGAGGGTGCGTCGGGTGTTCTCGATCATCTGGGGTGACCCCGCGATCAGGACCTGGCGGTCCTCCCAGTTGCCGGACCGGGCCACCGCGTCGGCGAGTGTGCCGATCTCGTGGTCGACACCGAGTTCGGCGGGCGTCGCCACCGCGTTGATCCACCACGGATCGGTCTGCTCTTCGGACACGGCGGTGACGCGCAGCCACGGATTGGTCGACGCGATGCGGCGCAGCACCGTCAGGTCGTACAGCTCGCCCGGGTAGCGCATCCCGTAGAAGATGTGCGTCTCCGGCGAGTCGGCGCGTGCGGACATCTCGATCAGCAGTGCGCGCAGGGGAGCGAGTCCGGTGCCGCCCGCGACCATCAGGACCTTGCTGTCGCGGTCGACGTGCAGCGTGCCGTGCCCTTGGGCGAGGGTCCACACGTCGCCGACGCTGGTCTCGCTCACGATCGCGGTGCTCACCGTTCCCCGGGGGACCGCGCGGACGTGGAACTCCAGTTCGCCCGCAGGGTTGGGCGGGATGGCGGGGGAGAAGTTGCGCCACTGCTTCGGCCACTGCGGGGTGTGCACCTCGAGGTACTGGCCCGTGTTGAACGTCAGCGGCGAATGGGCGAGGAGCCGGACGACCGCCAGGTCGCGGGTGATCCGGTACTTCTCGACGACTTCGGCGGTCCAGCGCGCGGGATGGGTCGCGCTCTCGGCGGCGCCCCGCATCACCCCGGTCACCAGCATCATGGCCTGCGAGATGGTCTGTTCGGTCTCGGCGTCCCAGTAACCGGCCATGAGGCTGCCGAACTCGCCCATCAGGGCCGCGTACATCACGTGGTAGTGCTCGGGCTCGACCCCGAATTTGCGATGGTCGCGTCCGAGCTGCGCGAGGAACTCCACGAGTTCGGCATGACCGGACTCGGCCGGGATCGCTTCGAGGACATGGTCGATGACGCGATGGAAGGCTATCCGCTGGGCGGCCATCGACACACCGAACAGCTCCCGCAGGTCGGGGTCGATCGCGAACATCCGGGTGTAGACGTTGGTGACGAACCGGTCGGGCTGCCGATTGACTGCCGTCCGCAGCTGATGCAGCGCATGGCGCGAATGTGTCGCCATATCGAAAAGATCACACCTCCGTCGCGGCTCGTTTCCCCACCCGGTTCAAGAGACCCACACTAGTCCTTCGGTGCGTCCGAATTCAGGATCCGGCATCGTATGTCGAGCGGTTGTGAGGTGTGGCAAGGTACCGGTATGACGTCCCTCGAAGGGGTCCTCACGGGCATCGTTGATGCCCATGTGCAGCACTGGAACCCGCGGCGCACCCCATGGGCGGCCACGCGCGCGTCGAGGCTGTACGGGTTCGTCCCCACATTGGGCGACCGGGTTTTCCCCCTCATCGTCTCCCGCGCCGACCGCGAGTACATCCTGACCCCGCGCACCGTCGCCCGGGCCTACGAGCCGCGACAGTACGCCACCGACGCGGCGCTGGTCCCGACCGTGGTGGGAGTGCCCATCGACACGGTCGTCCACGTCGAGTCGCATTGGCGTCGCGAGATCCCCGACGCCACGGGGCCCCCGGTGGACAGCACCGCGGTGGAGGAGACGCGGTACCTGGAGAGCCTGCCTTTCGGCCAGGCCGGCACCCCGCGTCTCGGCGCGATCATCTCGCACGGCGACCCGCGGACCCGGACTTTCGCGGACATGCTCGACGAGCAGTTCGCGGCGTCGTCGCGATTCCGCGGCATCCGCATCGTCGCGTCTCGGCATCCCGATCCACGTGTCCGCGACGGCGGGGACACCGACAACCTGCTGTCCTCGACGTCGTTCCTGGAGGGATTCGCCGAGCTCGCGAGCCGCGGTCTCGTCTTCGAGGCCTCGGTGTACTCACACCAGCTCTACGACGTCATCCTGCTGGCGCGGGAGTATCCGGAGACGACGATCATCCTGGACCACTTCGGCATACCGGCCGGGGTCTTCGGCCCGGTGGGTATGCGGACCGGCGCGACAGCCGCTGCGCGCGCGGACATCTGGCGGCTGTGGCGCGAACGGATGACGACCCTCGCGAACTACCGCAACGTGGTGGTCAAGCTGTCCGGTCTGGCGATGCCCATCCTCGGCTATGGCCACGAGCGGTGGGGCAACATCGGTGGTCAGGCCACTCTCGCCGAGATGATCGGTCCGTTCGTCGAGCACGTCATCACCCATTTCGGGTCCGATCGCATCATGTTCGGGACCAACTACCCGATCGACCGGCCCAACGCCGCGATCGACGTCCTCGTGGGCGCACTCCTCGACTGCGTGTCCCAGTGGGGGTCCGAGGCGTTGCGAAAGGTGTTCCGCGACACAGCGGTTCGCGTGTACGCGATCGACGGTCCGAGGAGCTGACCGCTCATCGGGTCCGTGGCCACCACGCCGAGCGCTTCTCCGGTTCCGGCACGGGCACGTCGCGCATGAGCCGGTTCAGGATCTCCACGAGTTCCGTGCACGAGGAGTACCGGTCCTCGGGAGACTTCGCCAGGGCCTTGGCGAAGATCGAGTTCATCGCCGACGGCAGCCATGGCCGGCGTCGGGTGAGTTTCGGCGGGTCGTCGTTGAGGTGCGCATAGGTGATCGCGAAGGCGGTGTTGCGTGGATACGGCGGTGTACCGGTGATGAGTTCGACGAGCGTGCAGGCAAACGCGTAGAAATCGGTTGCCGGCGTGAGTTTCTGCGCCTGCAGGAGTTCGGGCGAGGCGTAGCCGATGGAACCCTGTACGCGGCCGTTGCGCGCGAGTGGCCGCGTGTCGTCGAGGAATTGGGCGATCCCGAAGTCCGACAGGTAGGCGTCGACCGGACCGGCGCCGTCCGATCGTGGGCCGGGGGTGCGGGACAGGAGGATGTTCGCGGGTTTGACGTCGCGGTGCAGGATGTCCTGGGCGTGCGCATGGTCGAGTGCATCGGCGATCTGCGCCGCCACACGCAGGACGGTGTCCATGTCCGGCTCGTCGCCACGTTCCGGGATGAGTGCGGTCGCGGCCGGTCCGCCGATGTACTGCATGGTCAGCCACATCGACGGCAGGTGCCGCGGGCCGAGCGATCCGCGCGGTGGCTCGATCTCACCGTGCGAGAGCATGCGCACGATGTGGGGATGGTCCAGCAGCGACGCGATGCCGAATTCTCGCTCGAAGCGCTCGCGGACCCGCGCGTGGTCGGAAGCGTTCGGGTGCAGGACCTTCAGCGCGACGGACCCGTCGCGTCGGTCGTGCCGAAGGTCCGACGGGTCCCCGTCGCTGCCGGTGCGATGGACCCGGAACACATCCGCGCTCGCCCCGCCACCGAGGAATTCGTCGATGGTGAAGCCGGCCACGCTCTCGCCAACCTCGAACACGCTTCTCACAGTAGATGCGTCGACGGACCCGCGGCGGGAACCGGCGGGGTCAGCGAGCCGGTGTCAGGCGGAAGATCGGGAATCGGCGGCCCTGAGCGGTCTCGGTGTACTTCAGGAACTGCTCGGAGGCCTCGATGAACTTCTGCCACGCCGGTTCCCAGTCGTCGCCTTCGACTTCGCTCACCGCGGTGTCCAGACGCTCGATGCCGTTCTCCGACGGTGCCTCCACGGCGACCGACTCGGGGTGGGCACGGAGATTGTGCACCCAGTCCGGGGTCTTCGGCGAGCCGGCGAACGACCCGATGATCAGCCAGCTGTCGCCGTCGGGAAGCGCGAACAGAGGACTGATCCGCGGCTCGGCGGATTTGGCGCCCAGCGTGTGCAGGAGCACGAGATTCTTGCCGAAGCCGGCGGTCTCGACATGGCCGTTGTTGGATCGGAACTCGTTGATGACGGTCGCATTGAAATCGTTCACGACGTCCATTGTTCCGGTACGGGGTGAGTCCGGCCATGTTTCCCAGTGCAAACCGTGGTCGTCGGCCCGGCGAATACTCTGAACAGATGAGTGCCGACCCGAGTTCGCTCGCCGATTCCCTCCCCGACGGCATGGTGGTCACCGACGCCGACATCCTGGCCGGCTACCGGCAGGACCGCGCCGCCGACCCGACGGCGGGCACTCCGCTCGCACTGGTGCGGCCAACGACCACCGAACACGTACAGATCACCGTCCGCTGGTGCGCGGCCAATGGTGTCCCGATCATCACGCGGGGTGCCGGCACCAGCCTGTCCGGAGGATCGACGGCGGTGGACGGCGCGATCATGCTCTCGACCGAGAAGATGCGCGACATCGAGGTCGACCCGGCGACACGGACCGCGGTCGTCCAACCCGGCCTGTTCAACTCGGAGGTGAAGGCGGCGGCCTCGGCTCATGGGCTCTGGTACCCGCCGGACCCCTCGTCGTTCGAGATCTGCTCGATCGGCGGGAACGTCGCCACCAACGCCGGCGGGCTGTGCTGCGTGAAGTACGGCGTCACCACCGATTACGTCCTGGGTCTGCAGGTGGTGCTGGCCGATGGACGCGCGGTCCGGGTCGGGGGCAAGCAGCTCAAGGACTCCGCAGGCCTGCCGCTGACCAAACTGTTCGTCGGGAGCGAAGGGCTCCTCGGGATCATCACCGAGGTCACCCTGCGGCTCCTGCCGCCGCAGGGTCCGGCGAGCACCGTTGTCGGAGTGTTCGGTTCGGTGCACGAGGCCAGCCGGGCCGTCTTGGCAGTGACCGCCGAGATCCGTCCGGCGATGCTCGAGTTCATGGATTCGGTCGCCATCAACGCCGTCGAGGACCTGATGCGGATGGGCCTCGACCGAGAGGCCGGCGCCCTTCTCGTCGCCCAGTCCGACGCCCCGGGTGCCGCCGGCGCGGCCGAGGTCGAGTTCATCCAGAAGGCTTTCGAGAGCAACGGTGCGGGGGAGGTCTTCGCGACCGACGATCCCATCGAGGGCGAGGCATTCACCGCCGCCCGACGTGCGGCGATCCCGGCCGTGGAGAAGCTGGGATCGTTGTTGCTCGAGGACGTCGGCGTGCCGTTGCCGTCCCTGCCCGATCTCATCGACGGCGTGGCGGAGATCGCCGCCGACAATCGGGTGATGATCTCGGTGATCGCCCACGCGGGCGACGGCAACACGCATCCGCTGATCGTGTTCGACCCCGCCGACCCGGCCGAGGCGCAACGCGCGCAGGTCGCGTTCGGCCAGATCATGGACCTCGCGATCCGGTTGGGCGGCACCATCACCGGCGAGCACGGTGTGGGACGCCTGAAGAAGGGCTGGCTGCCCGACCAGGTGGGATCCGACGTCATGGAACTGACGGCGCGGATCAAGCAGGCTCTCGACCCCGACGGTCTGCTGAATCCGGGGGTGCTCCTGTAGCCGGCCCGAAGGTGGGGCGGCCCGCCACCACGTAGGTGCCGCGCCCAGCGGCCTTGGCGTCGAACAGCGCGTCGTCGGCGACCTCGAACTCGTGCCGGATGAACGCGTTGGCGTCGGCAGAGGACATGTGGCCCGCCGGGGTGACACCGACGGCGATGCCCAGGCTGACGGAGGCCGTCGCGCCTTTCCGGGTGGTGATGAGCTGCGTGCGGATGCGTTCGGCGAGAGCCCGCACCGAGGTCTCGTCCGCGAGCGCCGCGATCGCGAACTCGTCGCCGCCCAACCGCGCGACGATGGCCTGTCCGTCCGTCGCCCCCTGCAGGATCGCCGCGACGCGCTCGAGGACGTCGTCGCCGGTCGCGTGGCCGTGCTCGTCGTTGATGCCCTTGAATCGGTCGACATCGGCGGTGAGGAGGGCGAACGGGCGGGCGGGGCTGCGTCGGAGCATCGTCGCCGTCGCGTAGAGGAATCCGCGGCGATTCAACAAACCGGTCAGCGAATCGGTGTTCGCCATGATCAGCTGATGTTTCAGCGAGCGCTGGAAGTCGGAGGTGTAACTGCGATGAAGAGCCGTCGTGCCATTGGTGACGACCAATAGCGCAAGCGTCGTGAACACCACACTGAGAATGGGGGTGCCATTCGACCACGAGAGGATTCCCAGGGCGCCGACGGCAATGCTCGAGTAGATCATGTGCGCGTACGCGACCGGGCTCCGTACGAAATGAGCCACATATGAACCGACGACCGCGAAGATCGCCGCGCAGAACTGGGCGAGGGTGATGTCGGTGATGGCGAGGAGGGCCACGGTCAGCACGGCGTCGGCCCACAGGACGAATGCGGTGTTGAATCCTCTGAGCGAGGACTGCTTGGTCCACCAGATCACCCCGAGGTGGACCCGGCTGACGGCGAAGGCCATCGGGATCGTCGTGGCCACGGCGATGCCGAGCGCGATCGAGCGCGGGGCGGAACCCTGCGTGCCGCTCGGTGTGAAGAGCGCGATGGTCCCGAGAATCCCGCAGACGGCGACCAGCACGGAGATGGTGATCCGGACGTGCCGTTCGCGCATTCGCACCTGTTTGAAGACGTGGTCGGCGTCGTCGTAGAGGTGGCGGTGTCCGGTGATCTCGCCGGTCATCGGCCCGTGCCGAAGTGCCCGGAACCGCACTGTTCGGCGCGCGTCGGGCCCCTCGTGTTCCGGGTGGTCGATGGCCGCGTCCTCTTTCTCACTCACGACGCGCGTGTGCGCGCCTGTGTGCGAGGCAGAAATCACCGGACACACGTTACGGAGTTTAGAGGACGATTAAAGATCGTTTCATCTCCCGAATTCCGCGATATGACCCGACGGAGTGAAAGATGTAAGAATCGGCAGAATCGCCGTCGATCTGATGTGCGCTGAGAAGGCCATGCCAATCGGGCCCGATCGGCCGCTTCCTGCTGGGGTCCTCCCGTCCCCTCCGCGGGAGGGACCCCAGCAGGTAGTCCATGTGCGATGTGGCCGGCGCACTCGCGGCCTCGCAGGAATCAGCATATGGGCTCGATGGTCAACCTACAATCACATCAATCGGGATAACTGACAGGAGATGGTTGATGAATGGTCCCGGGGAGCCCGGACTACGCGATATCGACCTCCGACGACTGCGAATGTTCGTCGTGGTGATGGAGGCACCGAGTCTTCGTGTCGCCGCGGATGACCTGTTCATCAGTCAACAAGCGCTCTCGTCGGCCATCCGCGAACTCGAGCGCCACCTCGGTGTCGAGCTCTTCTCACGGTCACGTCGGAGCCTGACGCCGACCCCCGCCGGGGAGGCGCTCTACCGCGGGGCGGTTCCGTTGCTGGCCGGCGGCGAGCAACTCGCGACCCAGGTCAGGCGGGTGGACGCCGGTGCACCCGCCCCGTTCGTCATCGGACATGCGCCCGACCTTGCGCCCTCAGAGGTGTTCCGGATCATCGAGCCGGTGGTCCTGGCCGACTCGACGGTGCCGATCACCGTCCGGCCGGTCTTCGCCGAGCTGATCCGCGACGAGCTGCTGTCGGGGGCGATCGACATGGCCCTCGGCCGAGGAGTGGCCGCGCCGCCGGACATGGCGACGACCATCGCCACGCAGCACGAACTGCGCCTCGCGGTGCGGGCCGACCATCCGCTCGCCGAGCACGACCGGGTCGACATGGCGGACCTCGCCGACTACGACATCGTGGTGTGGGGTCCGGAGCACGAGTACGAGTACACCGACATGCTCGTCGGCATGTGCCGGCGCGCGGGATTCGAGCCGCGCATCATCCTGTCGACCCTGCTGGGAACCCCACCGCACACCGCGGTGATCGCCCATCCCAAGGCATGCGCCTTCGTGACCAACGAACCGGGATGGATCTACGTCAACCGCATCCGGATCGTCGAATTCAACGACCCGCCCTTCGCGCCGGTTCGCGCGATGTGGTTGCCGAACACCTCGTCGACGCTGCGGCGCCAGATCCTCGCGGCGGCCGAGAACTCGCTGTGAGTGAGTAGCGCGCCTGTGGGGGCCGCCTCAGCCGTCGGCGGCAACTCAGTGCCGCCTGAGGATCGCACCCAGGTCGGCGCCGGCAGGAAGGGCGCCGTATTCGAGGCTGCGGTCGGGCCCCAGGCGCGCGGCGATGAACGCACCGGCGACCGCGGCGGGGCTGTGCCGGACGAGAAGTGACGCCTGCAGGGCCAGGGCCATGGCCTCGACGGTGGACCGTGCCCGCCGCTGGGCGTCGGCGGGTTCCATACGGGAGAGTTCGCGGAGCTGGTCGCGCAGGTGGTCGAGATGGGCGTCGAGGGTGCGATCCGCGCCGCGCGCGAGCGAGATCTCGGCATCGAAGGCGGCGATGGACTCGGGTTCGCGAGTCATGGCCCGCAGGACATCGAGGGCGATGACGTTGCCAGAACCCTCCCACACCGCCATCACCGGCTGCTCGCGGTAGCGCATGGCGAGCGGGAAGTCCTCGGTGTAGCCATTGCCACCCAGGCATTCCAGGGACTCGTAGGCATGATGGGGGCCGCGTTTGCAGATCCAGTACTTCGCTACGGCGGTGGCGAGTCGGCGGAAGGCCCGCTCCTGCGGGTCGGCGTCCTCGTCGTGCGCGCGAGCGAGTCGGATCGCGGTGGTGGTCGCGGCCTCCGATTCCAGTGCGAGATCGGCCAATACGGCGGTCATCGCGGGCTGATCGGCCAGTGTCGCGCCGAATGCGCTGCGGTGCCGCGCGTGCCAGACCGCCTCGGCCACGGCCTGGCGCATGCCCGCAGCCGAACCGAGGACGCAGTCGAGTCGGGTCTGCGCGACCATCTCGATGATGGTGCGCACGCCGCGGCCGGGCTCGCCGATCATGATCGCGACTGTCCCGTCCAGTTCGATCTCGCTCGACGCGTTGGATTTGTTGCCCAGTTTGTCCTTCAGGCGCTGGATGCGGAAGACGTTGCGGGTGCCGTCGGGCAGGATGCGCGGGAGCAGGAAGCACGAGAGCCCCTCGCCACCCGCGCCCTGCGCCTGTGCGAGGACGAGGAAGGCGTCCGACATCGGGGCCGAGCAGAACCACTTGTGCCCGGTCAGCAGGTATTCCGCGCCCGGGCCGCCGGGGCCCGCCGGAATCGCGACCGTCGTGTTGGCGCGCACGTCGGAGCCGCCCTGCTTCTCGGTCATCGACATGCCGAAGATCGCCGAGCTCTTGTCGGCGGACAGGTCGGGGGAGTAGGTGCGCGACAGCGCTTTCGGCACCCACTGGGCGGCGACGTCGGGCTGCAGCTCCAGCGACGGGATCACCGCGTGGGTCATCGACACCGGGCAGGCGTGACCCGGTTCGATCTGGCCGAAGAGCATGAACGCCGCGGCGCGTACGACGTGCGAACCCGGTTGCGGGTCCGCCCAGCACCGGGTGTGGGAACCATGGGCGATCGATGCGGAGATGATGCGGTGGTAGGCCGGGTGGTACTCGACCTCGTCGATGCGGTTGCCCCATCGGTCGAAGGTCCGCAGCACCGGGGTGACGGTGTTCGCGAGATGGGCGTCGTGCTTGAAGGATTCGCTTCCGACCAGCGCTCCGATCTCGCGGAGCTCGGCGTCGCCCCACGCCGCGTCGTGGCGCGTGACCGCTTCGCGGAGCACGGTATCGAGTTCGTACTCGTTGACGTCGACCCGCGGGGCCGACTGGTTGAACACCTCGTGGGTGAGATGCGGTTGCGGCCGAACGGAACTCGCGGACCGGGTCATCATGCCTCCTGTGCTGCGTGTGATGTCGTGTCTGTGCCGACCGGGCGGAGCGGACTGTCCAGGACCTCGTCGGGGATCTGCAGATTGGTGAAGACGACGGCGACGGCGTCGGTGAGGCGATAGCCGAAATCGACACCGGTGGCGGACTTCTGGACCGCAAGGCCGAAGATCGCCGACCAGAAGGCCCGGGCCTCGACGTCGATCCCGGCGCGCAGTTGCCAGCCGGTGCGGACGAGCGTGGACAGCAGGGCCTCTTCACCGCGCTCATGGAGCAGGGTGAGGGTGTCGGTGATGAGCGGACGCAGGTCGGTGCGCCGTGCGACGAGGAGCATCGCGGTGGCGAAGAGTTCCACGTCCCGTGCGCACGGACCGAGCAACGTTCCCACGAGCGTGTTGGTGTAGTCGCGGACCGTGGCGGCGCCGGCTGCCGCTTCCTCTGCGCGTCGGCCGGCCCGGAGTACGCCTGCGCTCGCGACTTCGACGAACAGCTGCTCTTTGGAACCGAAGTAGTACGTGACCTGATTCGGGTAGGCGTCGGCGCGTTGACAGATCTGCGCCACGGATGCCGACTCGCCGTGCTCGGCGAACACCTCGGCGGCAGCACGGAGCAACGACTTGCGCGTGGCCTTGCCGGCTTCTCGCGTGGCGCGTCCGGTGGTGGGCATTCGCATCCTCGTCGTCTGGCAGTGTTTGTATGACAAACAATAAAGTGTCGACCTGGGTCCAGGCAAGGGTTTACCTGCTGGCGGCCGCGGCGGCGGGGATGGCCTCAGCCGCCGTCGAGTGTGCTGACCTGCACGTACGACTCGACGCCGGGTCGCGAATGGCTCTCATCGTCACCGCGAAGCGGCCGTGCCGCTGTGCGAAGAGGATCTCCGACGGGCGGTGGGTCACCACGGTGAGCCCGTCTCGGTGCGCGTGCTGACCGACCGTGCTGCCGACCTCACCGGCGTGGTGTCCGGTCTGCAGGCTCGAGACGCGCATCGTCGACTCCGACGGCCGCCACGCACTCGATCGCGTCAGGCGTGTCGTTCCATGGCGGTACAGTACATCGACTTTCGACGTGCTCCGCGTAATGTGTGCTGGTCGGCAGGCGCGTGAGCAGAGGCGGGATGACATGGAAACAACAAGTGCGGCAGACACACTCCGTCGGTGGGCGCTCGACGAAGAGCTGAAGTCCCGAGTCATGGCCGATCCCGCGCTCGCCGAAGGTGCGCGGCGGATCGCCGAACGGTACACCGCGGGAGAAGATGTCGACTCGGCGATCCGCGCCGGGGAGCGCGCGGTGGAACGCGGACACCTGGTGAGCATCGAGTACACGGGTGAGAGCGTGCGCGACGCCGCCGAAGCGACCGCGGCCACGGAGGTCTTCGTCTCCGTCGCCGAACGCATCGGTCGGACCGGTCTGCCGTCGACGGTCTCCGGCGACCTGTCGCACATCGGACTTCTCGTCTCCGGAGATCTGGTGCGGGACAACGCTGCCCGTTTGGCAGAGGCGTGCGCCGCGGTCGATTCCGTCTTCATGATCTCCGCCGAGGGATCGGACCGGACCGATCGGGTTCTCGAGGTCTACGACTGGCTGTCGCATCGGTACGACAACGTGGGCATCACCCTGCAGGCCAGGCTCCATCGTTCGGACGAGGACGTGGATCGACTACTCGCCGCCGGCGGCCGGGTCAGGCTCGTCAAGGGTGCGTACCTGGAGGCCGAATCGGAGGCCCTGCCCCGGGAGGACCCGGAGTTGCCCAAGCGTTTCGAACGACTGGCGCGCCGCATCGTCGACGGCGGTGGCTCGCTCACCCTCGCGACGCACGACGACGCGCTGTTGACTCATGTCCTGGGGTCTGTGGACGCCGCCGAGTCCGTCGAGGTCGAGATGCTGATGGGTCTGGGGACCGACCTGCTGGACCGGTTGGCGACGGACGGGATCGCTACGCGCGAATACTGCATCTTCGGCTCGGAATGGTGGTTGTACGTGCTGAACCGCATCGCCGAAGACCCGACGCGGGTCTTTCAGGCTCTCGTCGACCTCGGACGCGGGCCGATCAGCCCGCCGGCCAGCGCTCGGTGATGAGCTCGACCATCTGGTCGACCCAGGCGTCGTCGAGTGCGGCGTCGCTACGGATGAGGATGCGGAAGATCGCGGTGCCAGCAACAACCTCTGCGAGCATCGGCAACCGGTCATCGTCCCGGCGTTCCTGGCCGAAGCGGGACTCGAAGGCGGTGAGGTCGCCGGCGAGCCGGGCGATCATCTGACTGTGCACCTCGGGTGAGGCGACGGTGTCGGCGATCAGGCCGGGGAGTGCCACGCGCACCTCGGGCCGGTTGAACATCGCGCGCACGATCTCGACGAGTGCCCGGATGTCTTGGCGGACATCTCCCGAACCTGTTGGCGGATCGAGTGTCTCGGCCGACAGCACCGCCTCGTGCACGAGCTCGGCCTTGCCCGACCATCGCCGGTAGATGGCGGCCGTCGTCGTACCCGCGCGTGCGGCGATGGCCGACAGGGACAGCGCCGGATAACCGGTCTCGAGGATCAGCTCGCGGGTGGTCGCGATGATCGCGGCGTCGATCCTCCCGTCGCGGGGCCGCCCGGGCGTCGAGGGTTTGCGCCTCTTGTCTTCCCTGTGCCCATCTGCTGTCATGAGATACATCCTAATTTCAATACAGTGTGCATCGTATTTGAGGGAGAGTTCGTGAAGCTGAGTCCGCTCGACGAGTACCCGATCCATCAGACACCGGCCCCGATCACCTGGCCGGCGAGCTCCGACCGCAATGTCTACGACCGTTCGTACTTCAACGTGCTGGACCGCGAGGGCCGCTTCATGGTGCTGACCGGCATCGGGTATTACCCCCGGCTAGGGGTCAAGGACGCCTACTTCGTCGTCCGCCGCGGCGACACTCAGACAGCGGTGCACCTGAGCGACGCCATCGACGACGACCGGCTCCACCAGCACGTCAACGGCTATCGCCTCGACGTGGTCGAGCCACTGCAGGAAGTCCACCTCACGCTGTCGGAGACCGAGGGCATCTCCGCCGACCTGACCTGGCGCGGACTCTTCCCCGCGGCGCTGGAGAAACCGCACGAGATGCTGACCGAACGCCGGGTCACCTTGGAGGCGTGCCGGTTCGCGCAGGTCGGATCGTGGCAGGGGTGGATCGACATCGACGGCGAGCGCCTGAGCGTCGATCACGACAGCAGTGTGGCGAGCCGGGACCGGTCCTGGGGCATCCGTCCCGTCGGTGAGCCCGAACCGGCCGGGAGGCCGGACGCCGCATTCCGCGGAATGTGGTGGCTGTACCTGCCGCTGGCCTTCGACGACTTCCAGTTGTTCCTGATCCTGCAGGAGGATCCGGACGGGCATCGCAGCCTGTACGACTGCACGCGGCGCTGGCGGGACGGTCGCGTCGAACATCTCGACGGTGTGCGCGTGACCATCCATTACACGCCCGGGACCAGGATTCCGCACGGTGCACACATCGACTTCCTCAACCGCGCCGGGGACCGGACAGAACTCGACGTCGAGTCGAAGTTGTTCGCTCCCATCGCCTTCGGGTCCGGTTACGGTGGTGACTCGTCGTGGGCGCACGGCACATGGAAGGAGGGCGCGTTCGCCGAACGCGTCACCTTCGACCTCACCGACGACGAGGTCATGGCCCGTGCACCCTTCAGCCTCATCGATCACGTCGGATCGGCTGTGTGCACCGAGCCCGACGGCACCGTCCGACAGGGGGCCGGATTGTTCGAGCACGGCGTCATCGGCCCGCACCACCCGTCGGGATTCTCCGACTGGACCGACGTGGTCGGATAGGGCGCCCGATGAAGGTCATGACGGCGTTGTTCAACCCGACCGGTGCGGTCGATCGCGCGAGGGCGCTGCAGGAGGCCGGCGCGTCCGGTGTGTTCACCTTCGAAGGTCCGCACGACGTGTTCACCCCGCTCGTGCTGGCGTCGGCGGTGGAGGGCCTGGACATCATGTCCAACGTCGCGATCGCGTTCCCGCGCAACCCGATCCAGCTCGCGCACCAGGCGAACGACCTGCAGCTGCTCAGCGAGGGACGCTTCATCCTGGGGCTCGGCACGCAGGTGCGCGCCCAGATCGAGAAGCGCTACGGCGCCGAGTTCGACCGTCCGGTCGAGCGGATGAAGGAGATGGTCGGCGCCCTGCGGGCCATCTTCGCGACCTGGAATGACGGCGAGCGCCTGGACTTCCGGGGTGAGTACCACCGGCACACCCTGATGACCCCCACGTTCGTCCCGGGGCCGAATCCGTACGGACCCCCGCCGATCTATCTGGGCGCGTTGGGTCCTCGGCTCACCCGGGCCACCGCCGAGGTCGCCGACGGCCTGCTGGTGATGCCGTTCGGGTCGAAGCGGTTCCTGCACGGCACGACGCTGCCCGCCGTACGCGACGGTCTCGCGGCGGCCGGTCGCAGCGAGGACGACTTCGAGGTGGTGCCCGAGATCATCGTGTCCGTGGCGCCGGGCGCCGGGAGCGCAGCGAGCGGGCCCAATGTGTCGGGCGCCGGGAGCGCAGCGAGCGGGCCCAATGTGCCGGGCGCCGGGAGCGCAGCGAGCGGGCCCAATGTGTCGGGCGCCGGGAGCGACGACCACGCGTCGACACGGATGCTGTTGGCGTTCTACGGTTCCACCCCGGCGTACCGTCCGGTGCTCGATGCGCACGGATGGGGAGACCTGCAGCCCGAACTCAACGCGATGTCCAAGCAGGGGCGCTGGCAGGAGATGGCCGGACTCATCGACGACGAGATGCTCCACACCATCGCGGCCTGTGGCACGCCGGCCGAGATCGCCGCACACATCCGCGACCGGGTCGACGGTGTGTCGGACCGGATCTGCCTCTACCAGCCGGGCCCCATCGGCGTCGAACCGCTCGCCGAGATCGTCGACTCCCTGACCGGTGGCGCGAGATGAGTTCGGCGACGGTCGAGTTCGAGGACATCACCGACGACCGGTACGGCGGCAAGGCGGCCGGTCTCGCGCGCTTGCGACGACTGGGACTGCCGGTGCCCGCAGGCTATGTCATCACCTGTGTGTCCTCCGGGACGCGCGACGTCGACACAACACGATTCGACGAGATGGTCGCCGCCGGATCGACACCGGTCGCGGTTCGGTCCTCGGCGGTCGGGGAGGACGGGGCGGACCAGTCCTTCGCCGGTCAGTACGACACCGTACTGGGAGTCGACTCCGTCGACGCGCTCGTCGCCGCGGTCCGCGCCTGCGCCGACTCGGTGCACTCACGACGCGCATCGTCGTACAGCGGGAATTCCGCGGCCACCATGAACGTGGTGGTCCAGCAGATGGTCGATGCCCGCGCCGCCGGGGTGGTGTTCACCGCGGACCCGACGTCCGGGCGCCGGGATCTGATGGTCATCGACGCCGTCGCCGGACTCGGCGAGTCGCTCGTCGACGGGACAGCGGCTCCCGATCACTTCGTGCTCGATGTCGGCGGTGCCGTCATGGTGCAGGAAACTGTTGCGGCGCCGGTCTTGTCGGCCGCGGAGATCGGCGACATCCGTGCCGGTGCCCGCCGGGCGGAGCAGGAGTGGGGCCGGCCGATGGACCTCGAGTGGGCCATCGACGAATCCGGGGAACTCTGGTGGCTGCAGGCACGGCCGATCACGACGCTGCCCGGGGACCTCGACGAGATGGACTCGCCGGTGGCCGGTGCCGACCACGTCTACACACGATGCAACATCGGCGAGATGATGCCGGGCGCCTTCTGTCCCCTGACCGCGTCGGTCTCCGGCTTCGCGATCGACTATGCGATGCAGATGGTGCAGGTGGTCGCGAGGGCACAGGAGAGCTACGAGAAGCCCTGGCTCCAGGTCGGCTACTTCTACGGGCACATGTTCCTGAACCTGACCGAGGGCACGGCACTGAGCTCCGGCATCATCGGCAACTCGCTCGAACAGTTCTCCATGTCGATCTGCGGCCGTGTGATCGACGAGCTGACACCCAAACCGCCGCAGCCGTTTCGGCGGAAGCTCGGGAACACGATCCGGCTCACGTCACATGCCCTGTCGGTGGGCCCGGCGATCCGGCGGCTGCCCGCTGAGATCGCGGCGTTTCCGGTGCCGACGAGCCGCGATCCGCGGGTTGTGTTCCAGCAGCTGGAGGCCGGTGTCGAGCAGTACTGCGATGCGACGTTGACCCATGTGCGCTCGTCGTCGCGCGCCGCGGTGGCGGCCAACGTCCTCGAGAGTGCCCTGGTCCGACAGGCGGTGAAGGACGGGCGCACCGAGGATGACGGCAAGGCGCAGGCCGCGCGACTCATGGCCGGTGCGTCGGAGGTCGAGAGCGCCATGAT
Source organism: Gordonia sp. G4 (assembly GCF_057770005.1). NCBI lineage: Bacteria > Bacillati > Actinomycetota > Actinomycetes > Mycobacteriales > Gordoniaceae > Gordonia > Gordonia sp. G4. The sequence continues at coordinate 828,521 of NZ_CM173442.1, read as the reverse complement.
GCTCGCGGAACTCGACGCGGTCGTCCACGCCATCGCGGCCGACCCCGCGGTTGCCGGGGAATTCCTCGCTGCAGTACCGGATGACGCGGTGATCGCCCTGCGGTCCGCCTCCGGTGACGCCGGTCACGCGCTGCGGCGTTTTCTCGAACGGCACGGTCACCGCGGATACCGCGAACTGTGCATGCGCGACCCGTCCTGGGCCGACGACCCCGGCGGCCTGGGCGCGATGATGCAGGTGATGGTGCGGTCTGCGCTCGACCCCGTCACTCGGAAGTCGGCCCCGACCGCCGTCGACGAAACGCCGCCCGCCGCGATCAGGCTTCTCGCCCGCCTGGCACAGGGCGGTGCACGCGGGCGCGAGGAGACGAAGTCGCGGATGGCGCTGATGGCCCATGCGCTCAAGCGGGGCTACCGTCATCTCGGCCGCGTCCTGACCGAGACCGGCCGGTTGCCCGACGCCGACCTCGTCTTCTTCTTCGACCGCGCCGAGCTGAAGCTTGTCGTCGGGACCGGCGACATCGCCGACCTCGTGCAGCGGGCCCGAGGTCGTCGAGAAGCGTTGTCGTTCCAGGACTCCCTCGAGTTCGACGACGTGTCCGTGGGACGACCGTCCCCGCGCGTGGCCGCTCCGCCGCGCGGTGGCTCCGGCGACCGGATCGTCGGCCGACCCGCTGGGCGGGGCAGCGTCGAAGGTTTGGTGCGCGTGGCGAAGTCGATCGTGGAGGCGCGCGAGGTCCAGCGTGGCGAGATCCTCGTCGCGCCCGTCACCGATGTCGGTTGGACACCGTATTTCACCGTCATCGGCGCGCTCGTCACCGACATCGGTAGTTCGGTGTCGCACGGTGCTGTGGTTGCCCGCGAGTACGGGCTGCCGTGCGTCGTCAACACCCTGGTGGCCACCCAGGTGCTGCGGACCGGCGACCGGGTGCGGGTCGACGGCGATCGCGGAATCGTCGAGCGGATCGAGAGTCGTTGACTGCCAGGGACACGCGGGGGATCGCGACCCGCCGGACGGTTCAGCGGCATCGCGCCAGGTTGGTGTGTGAGTCCTTTCGGTTGCCACCGAGACCCCGGCCGGCCCCGGTGATCCCGCCCGACGGTTTCATAGCGTCACGTCAAAACAACGCCAGCCGCGTCCCGGTGTGAACGAAGCCGATCTGCCTGGTCCATGCTGAGGCGAATTGCGTTCTGCGCGTTGGGTGGCAGCTTCGGTAGCAGCTCAAGCACGCGTTCGCGGTGACGGGCGATCGCCTTGCGTTCGGGCATACCGGGATTGGGCTGCACCTGCGGGATGATCTCGGTGAAGTCCTCCTTGGTACCACCACCGGAGATACCCGCGGCCTGCATCGCCTCTTCCTGCTTCTGGACCGCCTCGTCCTTCTCCTCGGACATACCGATCGGACCGAACCGATCACCGGAGAGGAACTGCTTGACCACCGGCTGCTCCGAGGTCAGCAACTGCTCACGCGGACCGAACATCACCAACTCCTTACGGAACAACATCCCGATGTTGTCCGGAATCGTCCGCGCGATGTTGATGTTGTGCGTCACGATCAGAATCGTCGCATCGATCTGCGCATTGATGTCGATCAACAACTGGCTGATGTAGGCCGTACGCACCGGATCCAGACCCGAGTCCGGCTCATCACACAGAATGATCTGCGGATCCAACACCAACGCCCGCGCCAGACCGGCACGCTTGCGCATACCGCCGGAGATCTCACCGGGAAGCTTGTCCTCGGCACCGGTCAGACCGACCAGGTCGATCTTCTCCATCACGATGTCGCGGACCTCGTTCTCCTTCTTCTTCGTGTGCTCACGAAGCGGGAACGCGATGTTGTCGAACAAACTCATCGACCCGAACAGCGCACCATCCTGGAACAACACACCGAACAACTTGCGGATCTCATACAGTTCCTTGGCCGAACACTGCGTGATGTCGGTGCCATCGATGATCACCGACCCCTGCTCGGGATGCAGCAAACCGATCAACGTCTTCAAAAACACCGACTTACCGGTACCCGAAGGACCCAGCAGCGCCGAAACCTCCCCCTCCGGCAGGGTCAGCGACACATCACGCCAAATGTTCTGCGAACCGAACGATTTCGTCAGATCTGCAACACTCACTTCGACACCCATGGATGAACCTCCGTCGATCGGGAGTACGGTATCCGCAGCGCGATGAACGGCAACGACGTCGTCTCGCAATCGTGCGTCCGGACGAAAGTAGCAGCTGCCGAGGCGGGCCGGAAGAGCCGTGACTCGGCGCCCTGGCGTCCCGGCGTTCCGACGAAATTGCAGTTCACGCGCCATATCTGCAGTTTGCAGCAGTAGGTGCGGGCCTGGATTTGCCTCCGGCTCGGGGGACAGAATCACCCGCCGTGGTGACGCGCGGGGACCTCGGCCGGACGAGACTCGTCACGGGGATCTCGATGTCCGTGGGGTGGTCGCCACGCCCCGGCGCCCGCTGTGCGGATCGAGATCGTGTCGGCCTGTACCAGCGAGCGGAGTGACCATGATGCAGAATTCACCGGTGGCGTCGGAGCGCCCGCTCGTAGTCGTCGGAGCCGGCCATGGGGGGGCCAATTTGGTTGCGCTTCTGAGGCAGAACGGGTTCGCGGGCGAGATTGTGATGATCGGGGATGAAGAGCACACGCCATACCACCGGCCGCCACTGTCCAAGAAGTTCATGGACGACTCACTGCAGCAACACCTGCGTCCGCTGGAGTTTTACCGCGAGAATGCAATCGACCTTCGGCTCGGTTCCGTCGTGTCCTCGATCGACCCTGCGGGCCGAACGGTTACCACTTCGGCCGGCGAGCGCATCGCTTACGCGTATCTCGTTCTCGCCACCGGTTCGCGGCCGCGGTCGTTGACCATTCCCGGCGCCGATTCGGAGAGTGTGCTGTCGCTGCGTACCCTTGGCGACGCGGGTCACCTGCGTCGCGCCATCGAGGGTGGTGGCCGGCTGGTCATCGTCGGCGGTGGGTATATCGGCCTAGAGGTTGCCGCACACGCACGCACCCACGGGGTGGAGGTGACGATCCTCGAGCGAGAAGCGCGCGTGCTCGCTCGTGTTGCCAGCCCCGGCTTTTCCGAGTTCCTGACCGGCCGCCACCGGGCTCAGGGCACCGACATCCGTACCGCGGTTGACGTCGTCGAGTTCGTGGAGAAGTCCGGCTCGGTTGTCGCGGTCGACCTGGCCGGTGGCGAGCGAATCGAGTGCGACTCGGTGCTCGTCGGGGCCGGGGCGGTCGCGAACGACGTCATCGCCCGCGAAGCCGGAATCAACTGTCATGACGGAATTTTGGTGGACGACCACGGTCGTACGAACCTGCCCGAAATTTACGCGATCGGCGATGTCACCTGCCGACCACTCGGGGATGGGTTCCTGCGGTTCGAGAGCATCCCAAGTGCTCTAGAGCAGGCGAAGAACGTTGCCGCACACATCGTCGGTTCGCCTGCGCCGCGCCCCGAGGTTCCGTGGTTCTGGTCGGACCAGTTCGATTTGAAACTGAAGATCGCCGGCCATGTTCACCGTGGGATTCGCGCAGTTTGGCGCGGTAGCGGGGCCGATGGGAAGGTCGGGATCTTTCACCTCGATGCCACCGACCGCGTGATTGCCGCCGAGACGGCCAACGCCCCGGCACTGTTCATGGCGGCGAAGAAGTTCATCACCAGCGGTGCAGTGCTTGACCCCCAGCGATTGGCTATCACCGGGTGCGATCTGCGGGACTGTGTCGTTCAGGGTTAGGCGAGACTGGCTGTTGGAGACCGCCTGCCATTCAACCCTTGTCGAGGTAGAGCGAAATCGCCTCGGATCTGTTGACGGCGCCGATCTTTCGTAACACCTTCTTCACGTGTGACTTGACCGTCTCAATCCCGATGAAGAGGCGGTCGGCGATCTCGGCGTTGGACAACCCTTGCGCGATGAGGCGCATGACCTCGGTCTCCCGACTCGTGAGGCAGTTCTCGATCTGTAGGTTGACGGCCGGGCCAGCCAGCGGCGGTGGATGTACCTCCGACGGGACTTCGGCACCGATGTCGAAGTCGTCGGCGGTGACCCGGATCGCGTCCTCGACGATGGTCTCGGCGGCTCGTCGAACCGCGGCATGGTGAGCGATGGCAATATCGGACCAGGCGTCGCGCGAGAACGCGGCACTCGCGGCGCCCTGGTAGGCCGCGAGGCATTCGAGATCGTCGTCATCGATCGCGAGTAGTGCCGCCGGTGCGACGTGGACGACGGCAGACACGGACGACGACATTGTGATCGGCGCTACCGCGTATGCGTTGGTGGCGAGCAGCTTTGCCATCCTCGGATCGGCTTCGGCGCTCTCGGCTCGCCGGGGCCCGCCGGCCGTCGCGATACACGCGTGTTCGACTGAGCCTTCCGCGACCTCGCCCCGCAGGTCCTCAGCGAACTCGATAGATTTGACTCCGTCGCCGATGGCCGTCGCGCCGTATGTTGGCCGAAGTATGCCTTCGCACACCCCGGAAAACACCGCACGCCCGAACCCCGCTGTCGAGACTAGCTCTACGCACAGCGCCCGGGTCATCGTCCGATCGTCCACACCGATGAGCCGGCGGAGCGAGGACGGCAGCGCCCGCATTGCGGCGGTGCGTCGTTCAACGAGGAACTTGTGCAGCGTCAGTTGCAGCGACAGCGATCTCGAGATCAGGGCGGCGTCAACTACGGCGGCTTCCGAATCCACCCGTACGGCACACGCGATCGTGTGCCGGGCATCGCACAGTATCGACTGCAGGGACACCGGCTCGGACCCCGGTGGCAGATCCAGCGATACGCGAAGCTGCCGGTCGAGATCGGATAGGGCGTGTCCGGCTCGAACGGCGCCGGCGGAATTCATGCCTCGTGGATGGACGATTGGTGGGTGAGTTGCGCGAAGCGAGCGACCGCCGCCGACCGCGTCGTGGTGCCCAGCTTCTTGGAGATCTGCTTGAGGTGGGACTTCACGGTCTCCTCGGAGATCACCAGGGCTCGGGCGATCTGAGCATTTGTGGCACCGGTGCTGATGTGGGCCAGAACCTGTCGCTCGCGGGGCGTCAGGAACGCGGGTGCGCCGGACGTCTTTTCCGGCCGCGCGTCGAGGGCCGGCGCAGACCACTCCTCGGTGGCAGGCCGCCGGTGCGGGAAAGTCGCTACGTCGCCCAGGTGCGAGATGATACCCCCGAACACACGGTCGACGTGTGCGGCGCTGACCTCGAGTCGCTCCTGAAGCAGGGCGCGTTCGAAGATCGACGAGAGACATTCTCCCAGGGCGCTGACGACGGTGAGATCTCCCGCGCACACTTCCGAGCGGCCGTGCGGGCGATCGGCGTGCAGGATGCCGATCGTGCGACCCCGCGAGACGATCGGTGCGGCGACGTACCCGTCCGAGCGGGACACCGCGACGAGTTCCTTGAAGGTCCGTTTGTCGTTCGTCGCGCGTTCGGTCATCGTCGACGTGCGGGTTCTAACGATCTCGGTCTCGAGCGGCGCGTGAGACAACGGGATGTGTGCGCCGTCGACGTAGTCCAGGAAGGTGTCGTTCTCCGGACTGTCATCGGTCTCGATGTGCAGATGACGGGGGACCCACACGGCGGATCGGATGGAGGAGATCATCGCCCGGCCGAAGGCCAGGTCGCGACACATCCGCACCGGGATGTCGGCAACGATCTTATCGGAACTCGAGTCGAGCAGGTCTTCGATGACCTCACGAACCTGGCCGAGGGTGTGTGCAGTCCGTTGCGATTCGCGCGCCAGGAGCGCGGACTGATCGTTGTGGACGTCGAACAGCAACCGACATGCGTCGACGCGTCGTCCGTCAGCAATCTCCGGCCGGGTCACGAACCGTTCCAGGCCGGTGCGGACGGCGGCCAGCATGTCCGCCAGATCGGATGTCGGTTCGGGCGGTGGCGGACCGAGGAAGTCCAGCCCGACGTGCACGTGGTCCCAAGCGCGCTCGATCAGCCAGCTGTCACTCCGAACCCCGGTGCAGAGTGGATCGGGGGTTGTCTGATTCGAAGCCGGGCAGTTGCTCACAGCGCCCCTTCCAATGAGATGCAAGTCACTCTGACGATCCATGGTGCCCTACAACCCACATCTGGGTCAAATGGTTAGACCAACAAGTCGGGTGGGGCGACTCACCCTGCTTTGGGGGTAATCGGGGGATGTTGGAGGGAAACGAACCGGTATTCCTCGTCACAGCTGATGGGTGTTCCTAGTGTCGGACAGTGTCGGCGAGTCGAGGAGCTCGCGGGGTGTCAGGGGCCGCGCCGACTCCACACGCCTAATCGGCGGGTTGCGGACTCGCGCGCTGCCGACAGATCGTCGAACCAAGGACGTAAGGATCACGCATGACTAATGCAACAGAGCACGACAGCTTGTTCGTGGGCGGGGGATGGCGGCCGCCGGCTGGTACCGGCCGAATCAAGGTGGTGTCGCCGAACACCGAGGAGGGGCTGGGCTCGGTGCCTGAGGGCACCGAGCCTGACATCGACGTCGCGGTCTCCGCGGCACGTGCCGCATTCGCCGACCCGAACGGTTGGAGCGGATGGAGTGCTGCGGCACGTGCCGATGCGATGGAGCGACTCGCCGACGAGTTGGACAAGCGGTCCGAGGACATCGCGCGAGCGGTCAGCAGCCAGAACGGGATGCCGATCGCGGTCGCGCAGCAGCTGGAGGCGGTGTTTCCGCAACTATTGCTGCGCTACTACGCCGGCCTGGCCCGCGAGTACCCGTTCGAGGAGACCCGGCCCGGTTTGCTGGGCGGGTCGACACTGGTGACCTCGGAGCCGATCGGCGTCGTCGGTGCGATCGTGCCGTGGAACTTCCCGCAGGCCCTGGCCGCCTTCAAGTACGCGCCGGGACTCGCGGCTGGTGCGACCTTTGTCATGAAGCCGTCCCCGGAGACCGTCTTTGACAGCTTCATCCTCGCCGACGCCGTTGCCGCGGCCGGTATTCCGGAGGGCGTCATCAACATCGTCCCGGGGGGCCGGGAACTTGGTGCCTACCTGGTGTCACACCCGGGGATCGACAAAGTGGCGTTCACCGGGTCGACCGCTGCGGGTCGGAGCATTTCGGAAACCTGTGGTCGGCTGCTGCGACCGGTCACTCTCGAACTAGGGGGCAAGTCGGCGGCCATCATCCTCGATGACGCCGATCTCGACCTGAGCAAGATCGGTGAACAGCTCTTTGGTTCCACTCTGCTCAACAACGGGCAGACATGCTTCCTGGGAACGCGAATCCTTGCTCCCTGCAACCGATATGACGAGGTCGTCGAGACACTCACCGGGTTGGCCGCGTCGCTGCAGGTGGGCGATGCCCTCGACCCGTCCACCCAAATTGGGCCGATGGCGACATCGCGCCAGCGCGACCGAGTCGAGTCCTACATCGCCAAGGGCAAGGGCGACGGGGCCCGGTTGACCACCGGTGGCGGACGTCCCGAGGCCGCCGATCGCGGGTGGTTCGTCGAACCGACGGTCTTCGCTGACGTCGACAACAACTACGCCATCGCCCAGGAGGAGATCTTCGGCCCGGTCCTCTCAATCATCTCCTACGACGGCGACGACGAGGCGGTGGCGATCGCGAATGCCAGCGACTACGGACTCGGCGGATCGGTGTGGACCTCCGATCACGATCGCGGCGTGGCCCTCGCGCGCCGGATCTCCTCGGGCACAGTGGGAATCAACGGCTACCTGCCGGACCCCACGGCCCCGTTCGGCGGAATCAAGGCGTCGGGGCTGGGTCGTGAACTCGGGCCGGAGGGACTCGCGGCCTACCTGGTCCCGAAGTCGATCTATCTATAGACACTCCTGACTCCCAGCCGTTCTGAACCCCAACGGTCGGCGCGTCGTCTCGACGATGCGCCGACCGTTGGCTTTGTGCCCTCGTCTGACGCGCCGCGCTGTGGTGATTGCCGGTCCCTCTCCGAGGGACCTCAAAGTACCCAGCAGGGGTGATGTGCACCACCCCCGTTCTGACCAGACTGATGTCAGGGACTCCGGACCCTGAATCTTTCGACAGCTCAAGAGGAGTAGGAATGACTTCAACGACGAGTGCGGCACGCGCGACCACGGTGCCGAAGGAGATCGCCGAGCAGATTATCCTGCCCGAGGGTCATCGCGACGAGGTGGCGCTCTTCAATGCATACCGGTGGTTGCGGGACAATAATCCGTTGGGCGTCGGTGAGGTCGAGGGTTACCAGCCGATCCACCTGGTCAGCAAGCACGCGGACATCATGGAGATCGAACGGCAGCCGGACATCTTCACCAGCGGTGGTGGTGAAAACAAGGGGTCGGAGAATCCCATCCTGAGCAACGTCGCCGGCGACGAGTTCACCAAGTCGATCAACAACGGCAGCCTGCGCATCCTGGAGACGCTGACCTATCTTGACCCGCCCGAGCACACCGTGATCAAAGATATTGCGGCCGACTGGTTCCGGCCGAACAAGCTCAAGCAGTGGGAAGACACCATCCGTGGCCTTGCCCAGGAGTCGGTGTCCAAGCTCGTCGCCGGCAACGGACGACTCGACTTCGTCAAGGACTTCGCCACCTCGTATCCGCTGCACGTCATCATGAGCCTCTTCGGTGTACCGGAGTCCGACGAGCCGCGGATGATGTCACTGACCCAGGACTTCTTCGGCACCGCTGATCCCGACGCCGTCCGGGAGGACGTGACGCCGATGTCGCCGGAGGCCGCAGCCCAGCAGTGGGCAGCGACCATCGCCGACTTCTTCGCCTACTTCGAGGTGTTGCTGCAGGATCGGCGCGCGAATCCTCGCGACGACCTGGCCACCCTGATCGCCACTGCGCGCAACGAAGACGGCGAGTACTTCCCGCCGCAGGTTGCCTACGGCTACTTCATCGCCATCGCGACTGCCGGGCACGACACCACGTCGTCGACGCTGGCAGGCGGTGTGCACGCACTCTCACAGGACCCGGCACTGCTTGCCCGGGTGAAGGGCGATCTGTCCCTGGTGCCCAATCTCGTCAACGAGTCGCTGCGGTGGGCGTCGCCCGTCAAGCACTTCATGCGCACCGCGTTGGAGCCCTACGAACTCCGTGACCGCCACATCGAACCGGGTGACCGGTTCATGCTGCTGTACCAGTCGGGTAACCGCGACAGCGACGTCTTCGTCGATCCAGACGTGTTCAACATCGACCGTCGCCCCACCAAGCACATCGCCTTCGGCTATGGCCCCCACATGTGCATCGGCCAGCACCTGGCGAAGATCGAACTGCGCATCATGTTCGAGGAGCTGCTCCCTAAGATCGGCGCCATCGAGGTGACCGGAGACACCAAGGTCATTCAGACCAACTTCGTCGGCGGCCTGAAGAACATGCCTGTCGCGATCGACTTCGTGTCGTAGGCACCGTCTCGCCTCAGACCAGCAGCGGCCGGCCGATTCACCCCGACCCGGCCGCCGCTGGTCGATTCTTCCCGCCGGCTGAGATGCACGAGCACGGCGGCATTGGCTGTCCCCATCGCGCGTCGCGGTGGTCACCCGAAGCCGTGTCTTGACAAGCCTTTCGAGGCTCGCCGCTAGGGCGTGTCTGACAAATGGATCGCGTGGCGGGATCTGCCGGAGGTGTTCGGGAAGGTGGCAGACGGTGGACGTGGCATCACCGCTTGTCCGCGGAGGGCACGTGGGACAAGGTGCTTGCCACGCTCACCGCTGCCGCTGACGAGGGGGTCTGTCGACGAAGATCCATCAGCTCGTCGTCGCAACGGCCTGCCGCTGGTCGCGCTGCTGACCGCGGGCAGGCCGGCGACTCGCCGATGTTCCTGCCGCTGATGACGCACCTGCGCGTCGCCCGGACCGTCGGGCGTCCGCGCACTCGTCCGGACGCGGTCCGGGGCGACAAGGCGTACTCGTCCCGCGCGATCCGCAGACACCTGCGCTCCCGCGGGACCAAAAGGCCGTGATCCCCGAACCATCCGATCAGCAGGGCCACCGCAAACGGCGCGGATCACGCGGCGGCAGTCCGGTCGGCCTCGACGCCGCCGACTATCGGAACCGCAACGTCACCAAGCGCCGCTACTGCCACATCAAGCAGTGACGAGGACTCGCCACCCGCTAGGACCGTCCCAGGACTCCATTGACCCAAACCCTCATAGGCTGCTCAGTGAGCACACACTGTCGGCGCGTCGACGGATCAGGCTCAGGGTGGGAGGAATCGTCGGCGAGTCTTCTCAGCCAGCCGAGCGCTTTTGAAGTTCGATGACACAAACAGCATTGGCCGACCACACCTCGTGGTCGGCCAATGCTGTCTGGTCACTGGCGGCTCGGATCGCCGGCATCGGGTCACACCGGTTGCAGGCCGCCGATCTTCCACTGATTTCCCGATCGGACCGCGGTGATCTTGACGCGGCTACCGTCGAGCTGTGGTGCGGGGTCCTCTGAGCTCGTCGTGGTCTGGTTGATGAACATCAGGACGCTGACGGAGTCGTCGGCGGACGAGATGACGCCGGATTCGGCGATCCTTGCGTTCGTGACGATGCGGTTCGCGGCGGCGGCCGGGATGATCGAGGACTTCGTCAGGGTGGTGAAGTCATCCCGGAACTTGCCGGTTAGCAGGTTGTACTTGGCGGCGAACTCCTGGTTCAGGTCATTGTTCCCGTTGTAGGACAGAAGCTTCGGGACGTTGCTTTGCATCGCGGCAAGGGCTTGGGCACGGTCGTCGCGTTGATTGTCCTGAAGACGGACCTGGTGGGTGATGTACCCGGTTGCCGCGATGGCCACCACGCCGAGCAGACAGATCGTGGCGAAGGCGATCCGGGCTCGCCGGGCCGGTACCCGGTTGATTCGTTGGACGAGCTTGGAACCGATGCGACGGAGCGGCGACAGGGACGTGATGAGCTTGTTCATGAGACGAACTCCACGTTGGAAACGAGCCAGCGGTCGTCGACATGGGTGAGTTGCAGTTTCATTCGGTACACCCGCGGTTGACCTTCCGGCGCCTCGGAGTTCTTGACCTGTGAGGTCACCGCCGCGATCACGGTGGCGGCCTTGTTGTTCGACGACAGTATCGCGACCTCGTTGGCCTCGCCGGTCGAGTCGACCTGCCCCTGTTTGAGTACGGCAGCAAACCCTCCGGTGGTGTCACCGATCTGGTTCAGAAACTCGCCGGTCGCCCCGTCTCGGATCCGTTGCACGTCGGCATCTGCGGAGCCGTGACGCAGGGTGACGAGGTTGGCCACCACCTGACGGGCAACGGTGGTGATGTCGTTGTCGCGTGCGAGCGCCGCATCATTTGTCGTGTAGGTCCGGCCGAGCGTGACTGCCGCGATGATAGCGGCCGCCGCCACGATGACACTTGCCGCGAAGTAGATGGTTCGGCGAACTCTGAACGCCTCGGCGCTGCTCTCGGCGACGGAATCGTCAGCTCCGGAATCCGCACCTCCCGAGTCGTCGTCGGGCGCGTCGCCGGTGTCAGTGGAGCCAGCGTCGGGGGAGTCGGTGTCGGGGGTCTGCCCGGCGACCTGCTCGCTATCCACGACCGGCTCGGTCGGTGCGGTGGCTTCTTCGCTGATCGGGTCATCGTGCTCGGACTCAGCGGCGCCTGAATCCGAGGCTACCGTGGGAAGAGTTGTTGCCATTGAGTTTTCACTCCTTTGTCATTCGGTGCCATGATCAGATTTCCGATCTGGAACGTGGTTCCGTCCGGGGTGCGGAACCGTCCGGTCTGCGGGTCATAGGGGATCGCGACCGTCGACGAGTTCTGCCGCCGACCGCTCGTCCCGGGTTGTCGGTCCGGCGGACCGGCGACCCCGGTGGGCCGGGCCAGCATCTGCCGCCAGGTAGACGGCAGGCCGCCGGGGCACTGGCGCAGATCGGCGGTGCGCACACTCGGATCGGTGGCACACGGTGCATTCCGGATTCCGCGAGCCACCCGCGGATCATCTTTCGGCAGGGTGCAGTATGCGGTGGGGGAGGGATTCACCGGACTCAGGTCGCTCGGATCGCGGCGGCGGGTCTCCTGATAACCCTGTGTACAGGACGGGGGATTGCTGCTGTTGCCAAGCTTGATGTCGAGGTTGCCCTGCCCGGACAACAGGTCGTCGGGACGCTGGATGCCACGCTGCATCGCGTTGACCGCTGTCGCGACGGCAGGATAAACTACCAGGATATGTCGTAGGCCGGGGACGTTGACCCGCAACACTTCTCCGGTCGACTGCAGATTGGCGAGCAGGATCGGCAGGGACGGCGTCAGGTCGCGGAGCGTGCCACCGAAAGTGTCGAAGAACGGTGCGCCGGTCCGCAACACCTGTGCGATGGAGGCGTCGCTGAGCGTGAGCTGACGGGTGAAGCTGTCAAGGTCGGTGGCGATCGACGAGATCTGCGGCCCCGCGGTGTCGAGCCTGCCGAGAATGGGGTTGAGATCGGTGACGAGACGCGTCGTCATATCGAGGTTTCGATGCGCCTGGTCGACGAGCTGGCTCGCTGCGATCGACGCCCTGTTCAGCTCGGGGCCGACGCCGTTCAAGCCGGCCGACGCCTCGTCGACGACAGTCCGCAGCGAGTCCTTGGGTACGGCTTCGAGCAGGCCGTAGACCTTCCGGATGACCTCCGTCGCCGGGATCGGGATGTTGGTGTTGCTCTGCTGAATCCGTGAGCCATCAGCCAGATCCAGTCCGCCGGGACCCGTGGGGACCAGGTCGATGAACTGCTCACCGGCGACCGAGACGCTGCGCACGTAGGCCTTGCTGTTGGCCGGGATGTGGGTGTGGGACTTGATCTGCAGTCTGGCCGACGCGCCGTTGATCCCGGCATCGAGAGCGGTGACCACGCCGACGTCGACCCCGCGGTAGGTGACCAGGGCGTTCGGGTAGAGTCCGCCGGCGTCGGACAGGTCGGCGGTGACCGTGTAGGTACCGATTCCGGTGTAGCGCTGGAATCCGCCGTACGCGTACCCGGTGTAACCGACGGCGCAGATCGAGATGATCGCGAAGACGGCGAGCTGGACCTTAACCAGACGAGATCTCATCGGTGGGAGTCCTTCTGTATGCGCAGAGGCGCGCGTAACGGATCGGAGATCCCCTGCGTCGGTGCCTTGTTGGGCGTGCGGGTGATACTCGGGATGACGACCTTCGCGAGCTTGTCCGCGCTGATGTCAAGAGTGAGAAACAGATTCATGTAGTCCCCGCGCAATCCTCTGGACGCGGTGGTGACCGGGAACGGGATTGTGAGGGCGATCTTCAGAGCCTCGGTGAGGTTGCGGCCGGAGTTCGCCAGCTGCCCGAGAATCGGTGGCAGCGCCGAGATGTCATCCAACAGGTCGTCGCGACTACGGTTGAGTATCCCAGTTGCCGCATCACCGAATTGACCGAGCGAACCCAGCATCTGCACCAGCTGGCCCTCCTGCTCGTTGAGGATGTCGAGCGCGGGCTGGATGGAGTCGATACCGGCCGCGATGGTCTGCTTCTGGTTCTCGAGTTCATCGCTGAGTTGGGCGAGGGAGTCGAGGGCGCGTTGAATGTCACGGCGCTGGTCGGACAGGCCCGACACAAAGGTGTTCAGTCTGGTCACCAGACTTCGGGTGGTGTCCTCCCGGCCGTTGACCACACGGTCGAGTTGACCGGTGATGGTACGTAACTGTTGGAGGCCGGAACCGTTGAGCACCAACGACAGCGAAGACAACACCTCTTCCACGGCGGGGTATTCGGACGTGTTCTCGAGCGGGATGGACATGCCGTCGCGCAGTCGTCCGCGGGCTGGTTGGTCGCGCGGAACGACGAGTTCGATGTACTGCGAGCCGAATAGGCTGGTCTGGACCAGGTTCGCGCCGACGTTGGCTGGTATCTGCGAGTTGTCGTCGATCTCGAGAACAGCTCGCGCACTCCAGCCGTCCCGGGTGAGCGAGCGGATGTTGCCCACAGTGACGTTCTCGAACTTCACCGGGGAGTTGCCGACAAGGTTCTGCACATCGGCGAACTGAACACTGACCTCATAGGTGTCCGAGGTGGCGGTGTTGCCGGGCAGTGCCCACGAGTTGACGCCATCGAAAGAGCATGCGCCGCAACTGGTCACAATGATCAATGCGCACGCGGACGCGCGGAATCGGGGCAACGTCCGTCTCACCGGTGTCCACCTCCGTGGGTGCCGGTGCGCGTCGTGGCGGCCGCGGCGTTGCGATGTAGTCGCGTCATGGTGCTGTGGCACTGGTCGGCCGGCGCATTCACAGTCGTGAGCAGTGCACAGATTAGCGAACGCGGATCCGGGATGTCGGGAATGCCCAGCGCACCCGTCAGCGAGTTCGCCTTGGGGTCATAGATGTTGTAGAAGTCCGACAACGAGGTGGGCAGCCCGTGCATTATCTCGGCCAGGGTGTCCATTCGCTTGACGAGCAGACCGGTGATGGTGTCGGCTTTGCCGACGTCACGCAGTAGCGCGGCCCGGTTGGTGTCGAGAAGCGCCTTCACCCGGTCGAATGTGCCGTTCAGACTGGTCAGCAGGGAGGCCAGTTCGGCGCGGTTGTCGGCGAGGACGGTGGAGAAGCCGGCGAGCTGATTGGTGAAAGCTGCTATCTGCTCGTCGGATTGGGCCAGCGAGGAGGTGACGGTGGAGAGGTTGCGCACTGTGGCGAAGAGGTCATTCCCGCCGTCGTTGAGGGTGGTGGTCGCTTTCGACAGCTGGGTCAAAGCATCGCGGAGCAGCAAGCCGTTCCCTTTCAGGGTGGAAGCGCTGGCATCAAGGAACCGGTTGAGCGAGCCCTGCTGATCGGTGGTGGATGGACCGAGGTCGGCGGACAACTGCACCAGCTGTTGCTTGATCTCGTCGAACTCGACCGGGGTTGCGGTGTTCCCGACCGAGATCGACGAACCGTCAGCCATCTGTGGCCCACCGGTGTAGGCGGGGGCCAGCTGAACATACCGCCCTGACACCAGGGTCGGTGCGATGATCGCGGCCCGGGCGTCGGCCGGAACTGGGTAGCCGTCCTCGACGGTGACATCGACGTGCACGCCGTCGGGTCCGGGTTTGATTGCATCAACGGTCCCCACCGGAACCCCGAGGATCATCACCCGGTCACCGACGTAGAGACCCGCCGAATTGCGGAAAGTGATAGACAGAATGGTGGAGCTCGTGTGTGCGTTGTACATCGCCGTGACACCGGCCACGACGGCGATCGCCACCAGCACAACCAGCACCTTGCCCGGTAGAGGGCCGGCCGCCGAGGTGGCCGATCGTCTCGCTCGGCTTGCCTTGTGTCGTTCGATCATCGCGGGGCTCCTGGGCTCAAGGGTGTCTGCCCGGTGAGGGTGGCGGGCACGATGTTCTGGAGGAGGACGTTGAAAAAGGGGCCGGTGCCCACCGCCTCACCCAGCTGGAAGGTGAAGGTCTTCAGGCCGGAGATCGACCGGTCGATGTTCTGGTAGTTGCGGTTGAGCAGATCGAGAACCGAATCGAGTTGATCCAGCGTCGGCTTCATCGACAGCCGCACATCGGCGGAGAGGCCGTCGAGGGCGTCGGAGATTTGCTGGGCTTGCACGATGACTCGGCGAATCGTGCTGGCTCGCTGGTTGAGCGCCGAGAACAGGGCTGCACCCTGGCCCATCATCGCCGAGATCTGGGTATTGCGGTCGGCGAGGACGGAGGTCGTCTGGGCGGAATTCTCGAGTAGGCTGCGCAATTCCTGGTCGCGGGAGGCGATGGTGGTGGACAGCCGGGTGACACCCTGTAGTGAACTGCGAAGGTCGTCGGGCAGCGCGTCCTGGATGCCGCTGAGCTGATCGAGGGCGTCCGACAACGTCTCCTTGTCGGTGCGCGACACCCGTTGGGTGAGTTCCTGCAGGCTGGTAGTGATGTCATAGCCCGAGGCGGTGCGGTCCAGCGGAATGACCGCGCCGTCCGCCAGCGACCCCGATCCGGCGGGGGTGAGATCGACATACCTCTGGCCGAGAGCGGTCTTCACTCGAATGGCGGCTGTGGTCTCGGTGCCGAGCCGCTGCTGGTCGGTGTCGACGTGCATCGTCACCGCCACCTTGTTGCCGCTGAGCCCGATCCTGCTGACCGTGCCGATCTCAACTCCGGCGACGCTCACCGAGTCGCCGGTCATCAGCCCGCTCGCGTCACCGAACTCGCCGATGATGGTGTCATGAGAGTTGACGACCGGCAGGGATCGGAAGTTGAAGGAGAGAACCAGAATTCCGATTATCACGAGCGTCCCAACCACACCGAGCGTGACAGGGTTGCGCTCGGTCATGGCCTTGTGGATGTCGATCACGGTTGGCACCTCGTAGCGGGAGCGGTGAACATCGGAGTCTGATCGGCCCTCCCAGGCCCGTACTTGATGGCCAGACCGCACACGAAGAAGTTGACGAAGCTGCCATACGACGACGCCCGCGCGGTCAGGCGGTAGGTCTCGGGCAGCGAACCAAGGATCATCGACAGCGTGTCGGCACTGGTGTTGAGGTTGCCGGACAACCGGCCGAGATCGTCCACGCTGGCTGCCAGGTCCGATCGGACCGAACTAGCGATGTCGCCGAGCGCGGCGGTGAGACCGTCGATCTTCACCAGCGATCCGCTGATCGATCCGCGGTCCCGGGACAAATCGCGAACCAGGGTGGCCAGTCCGTCGATGAGGTCGTCGAACCTCCGGTGACGACTGTTGACAGTCACGAGCACCTCATTGAAGTTGGTGATGATCTGGCCGATCGACTCATTGCGATCGGCCAGGGAGATGGTTAGGACCCTGAGCTGGTCGACGAGAGTCGAGACGGCCGTCCCCTGGCCGTTGAGGACCGCGATCAACGAGGTCGCCAGGCTGTTCGCCTGGTTCGGATCCAGCCCCTGCAGAAGGGGTTTGAATCCGTTGACCACCTGGTCGATGTCGAGGGCGGGGGTGGTGTTGGCCAGCGGGATCTCCTCGCCGCGATCAAGCCACACCATGTCGCCGCTGCCCTGACGCAGTTCAAGGAAGCGGTCACCGATGAGATTCTTGTAGCGGATCAGCGCCTGGGTGCCGCGGGTCAGGCGGACATCCTCGTCGACGTCGAATGTGACGACGGCATAACCGGACCCGTCGAGTTCCACACCGTCGACCGTTCCGACCGGCACGCCGGCGATCCGGACCTCCGAGCCACCGGAGATCCCCGACGCCGTACTGAACACGGCGCGGTAGGTCTGCGTCGGTCCGAACCGCAGGTTGCCGGCCAGGATTGCCACGAAGGCCCCCGAGATCAGGGTGACGACGAGAAACACGGACAGCTTGAGCAGGATGGCGGTGAGTTTCATCGGCCGACTCCGTACAGCATCGTGGCCAAGGGATTTCCGATCAGGTCGTCGGGACTGTCGATGGGCCGGTAGGCGTCGCTGCCGTCGTCGAAGGCGATGTGCGGGGTGGGCGAGGCTGAACTGGCGTGACAACTCGGCGACGTACCGGACAGTCCGACCTTGGGGAGGTTCTCCGGATAGGTATAGGGCGGATTGCCCATCAACAGTGTGCCGACCACGTTCAGGCCCGGCCGGGCGCTGCCGCCGACGGTCCGTTCGAGATAGCGGTTGGTCAGCGCCAGGTTGGACAGGAAGCACGGGTAGATCGGACTGAACTCGGACAGCAGGTTCAGCGGCGCGTTGAGTGAACGTGCGGCTCTCTGCAGCGGAACCCCGCCACGGACGAACAGTTCCCGGCCCGCCTGACCGAAGTCGCTGAAACTCAGCACGAAGGCAGTGAATTGCGCCTGATTGCGCGTCAGAGTCCGTGCGGTGACCGACGCCTGACGCACCGCGGACATCAATTCCGGGGCGGCCGAGGCCAACCGGTCGGCGACGCTGGCGCCGAGCCTCAGGTCGGTGCGTAGCTGCGGGAGGTAGGGGTTGAAGTCGCGTAGATAGCTGTCAAGCTGGTCGACGAGAGTGCCGACCTGGTCGCCGGTACCTGCGAGGGCTGTCGACAGGTTGGCCGTGGTGGTGGAGACCTTCTCCGGGTTGATCTCCTTCAGCACACTGACGAGCGACGCCAGCAAGTCGTTGACTTCGGTGGTGACGGTCGTCGTGCGGATCAGCTCTCCACCAGTGAGATGGGTACGGGCTGCGTTCTGGGGGGGTACCAGTGTGACGAACTTGCGGCCGAGCAACGTCGTCGGATCGATAGCGGCCGTGACGTTGGACGGGATGCGCAGCGCCTGACCGGTGTCCAAGGCCAACGCCATGTGGACCTGGTTGCTCTCTAGCGAAATGTCTCTGACCCGGCCGACCACGACACCGTGCAGTTTGACGTCGCTGCCCTTTTCAAGCATCAGGCCCGACCGGTCAGTCACGAGCGTGACGCCGATGGTCTTATGGAATACGCCCTTGTAGAGGCTAATCGAGAGTGTGACCGCACCGACGATTGCAACGATCAGCAACACACCCAGCGCCACATTGGCGCGTCGACTTAGTTCCGCGAAATGATTCATCAACCGGACACCTTGACCGCGCCGGAGGGGCCGCCGTAGACGGCTAGACCGACGAGAAGGTCGATGAGCATGACGGCAATGAGCGAGGTGCGCACCGCCCGCCCGACCGCGACCCCCACACCGGCTGGACCGCCGTGGGCGTTGTAACCGTGATAGCAGTGCACGCACATCACCACGACCGCCATAATCAGCACCTTGACCGCCGACCACAGCACGTCTTTGGGGATCAGGAACACGCTGAAGTAATGCGCATAAGTGCCACTGGCCTGCCCGTAGAGCACCACCGTGACGAATTGTGTTGCGGCGTAGCCGACAATGAGTGACACGGCATAGAGCGGGATGACGGCAATCGTGCCGGCGATGAGTCGCGTGGTGACGAGGAAGGGCAACGACGGGATGGACATCGTCTCAAGAGCGTCTATCTCCTCACTGACCCGCATCGCGCCGAGCTGTGCGGTGAAACCGGCACCGACGGTGGCGGTCAGCGCGATACCGGCGATCGCTGGGATCGCTTCGCGCGTGTTGAAGAAGGCCGAGATGAACCCGGCGAACGCGCCAAGTCCGATCCGTCCAAGTGAGGACGCGCCCTGCTGGCCGACCTCATAACCCACGGCGGTCGACAACATCGCCACGATCACCACGGTGCCGCCGATCACCGCCAATGCGCCGCTGCCCATGGACACTTCAGCGAGAAGCCGAAGCACCTCAAGGCGGTAGCGATGGATGGTGCGGGGGACCGCGGCGACGGTCTGGCCGTAGAACGAGAGCTGCTTGCCCATGCCGTCAAGCGCCCCGACGGGAATCTCGGTGGCGCGTTGTGTCACCCCGACGATCCGGCCGCGGATGGGACGGCTCTGTGTCGTAGTCATTCGAGTACTTTCGTTTGGTCCGGTCAGTGCAGTGCGATCGTTGTGATGACCGAATTCGCAAGGAAGAGAAGAAGGAAGGAGAAAACTACAGTCTGGTTCACGGCGTCTCCGACGCCTTTGGGTCCGCCTTTCACGTTCAGGCCCAGATGACAGGCCACGAGTCCGGCAAGGAGGCCGAACACCCCGGCCTTGATCTCGCTGACGAAAAAGTCGGGCAGACCGGTGATCACGGAGATGCTGGTGATGTACTGTCCGGGCGACGCGCCCTGCAGGTAGACCGTGGAGATGTACCCTCCGACGATACCGACCGCCGACACCAGTCCGTTCAGCAGAATGGCGACCAATGTGGACGCGACAACCCTTGGAACGCAGAGACGTTGGATCGGGTCAATGCCGAGGACGCGCATAGCGTCGATCTCCTCGCGGATAGTGCGGGAGCCCAGGTCCGCGCAGATGGCCGTCGATCCCGCGCCGGCGACCACGAGAACCGTGATGACCGGCCCGATCTCACGGATGATGGCGACGCCGGCCCCGGCACCGCTGAGGTCCACCGCGCCTACCTCGGCGAGCAGGATGTTGATCTCGTAGACGAACATCATGCAGAACGGGATCGACATCGCCAGCGCCGGGAAGATTGATATCGAGGCGATGAACCACGCCTGCGCGAGGAACTCGCGCGTTTGAAATCGCGACGTCACCAGATAGCGCAGCGTCTCCAACGAGGTGGCGTAGAAGCCGCCCACCGCCTTGGGCAAGACGGTACTTCCTGTTCGAAGCGCACGCATCCTGCGAGACGCCACATCGACGACGGTCACACCACACCTCTTCTACGACTGCTCCCGGGACCGGGCGATACATCCCCGCTGGGCTGAGCGACACGACTGCGCGTGGGCGAAAGATGTGTGCCGGTTCACAAGCGCTCCCGGCAGTGATGTCACGCTAGCCAGCGACGCACTGATGCGGGAACCCCCGCTCTGGGGATATCGGTGCTCCCCCTGCCGGGGGAGCGGGGCGGCGCCCATGCCCCGGCACGGCCCGTCGTGGGTCGGGTCCACTCACTCGGTGGGGGAGCAAGGAACCCCCGCTAGGGTGATGTGTGTCACCCCCGGGGCTGCCACCCTGATTGCAGGCAGCGGGTGGGGTTTCGTTCTCCGCTGCCGCGTTCTCACAGCCGGTAGGTGTCGGCGGGGACGAGTTCACAACACAAGGAGTTCCTCTATGAAGACGCGCGGAGCGGTGCTACGTCAGGCGCCCGGGAAATTCGAGATCACCGACCTGGTCCTCGACGACCCGCGGCAGAACGAGATTCGGGTGAAGATGGTCGCGTCGGGTCTTTGCCACTCCGACGACCACATGGCCACCGGCGACCTGCCGGTTGCGGTCTACCCAGTGTGCGGTGGGCACGAGGGGGCGGGAATCGTCGAATCCGTGGGCCCCAACACCCCCGGATTCAAACCGGGTGACAAGGTCATTTTCTCGTTTCTGCCGGCCTGCGGTAAGTGCCGGTGGTGTTCGTCGGGGCATCAGAATCTCTGTGACCTGGGTGCGAATGTGCTCGTCGGCTCGAGGTGGGAAGACCCCACCAGTTTTCGCCTGCAGCTCGAGGACGGGAGCCCGGTCGGACAGGCCTTGGGGATCTCGACCTTCTCCGAATACACAACGGTAGCCATTGATTCGGCCGTCAAAGTGCCCGACGACACTCCGCTGGAGAAGGCCTGCCTACTGGGCTGCGCCATCGGTACCGGCTGGGGTTCGGCGGTGCGAACCGGTGAGGTCAGCGCGGGCGACACCGTGCTCATTTTCGGTGCCGGCGGCATCGGATCGGCCGCCGTACAGGGCGCCGCCCACGCAGGTGCCGCACGCGTCGTCGTCGTCGAGCCGGTTGCCTTCAAGCGGGACCAGTCGTTGACCCTCGGTGCGACTCACGCTGTCGCCACGGCCGACGAAGGCATTGAGCTGGCCCAGTCATTCACCAACGGACAGGGCGCCGACGTCGCCATCGTGACGGTCGGTGTGATCACCGGTGAGCATGTGGCACAAGCATTTTCGGGTATCCGCAAGCAGGGCACCGTGGTGGTGACCGCGCTCGGTGACGCGACGACGGTCGGACTGCCGATCTCGATTCTCGAACTGACTCTGTACGAGAAGAAGATCAAGGGCTCGCTGTTCGGTTCGTCGAACCCGCGGGCAGACATCCCCAAACTGCTCGATCTGTACAACGCTGGCTATCTCAAGCTCGACGAGATGATCACCACCGAGTACTCGCTCGACGACATCAACCAGGGTTACGAGGACATGCACGCGGGTACCAACATTCGCGGCGTGATCCGCTTCTGACCAGCGCTCAGACGAAAGTGGTCAGCAAAGAGCGTGGCCGAGGAACAGCGTGTGTGTTCGCCCGTGCGTGGTGAGAAGGCCTGATCATGACTCTGACACTCGGAGCCCGTCTCGGGGCAGATTGTCTCACGAACGAGATGCTGCAGTTCCTGATCCGGTGGTCACCGTTCGGCGACAGGGGGCGACGAGATCCTCCCGCCCTTCTGTCCAGAGCCACGCGCCTTCTAACTTCGGATGGCCCAGTTGCTCGACCCCGATCACGATCTCGCCGTGCCCCGACCGGGGACTTCCGCCCGTGCTGTTGCACAGGCGGGCAGTGTCCCGGACGCACCGCCCATTGACGAAGTGAGTAGGTTCACGTGTCTCTATCAGAGTCGTTCGGCGCCGCCAAACCATCGGAACTAGTCCGATTCGCCCTGGCCTGGGCGCCTTTCGAGGAGCCCGTCGAGGAGATCTATTTGACCTTCGGCATCAGCTCGTCCGTCTTCTACGAGCGGGTCATCAAGGCCCTCATCGCAGGCGAGGTGCAACTAGATGTCGGTTCAACCGCGGCCCTCGTTCAGCATTGCCGGGAACGACTGCACCCGAGCATGTTCCATGACCGTCGGTCTCGGTCGGTAGCGTAGGACACCCTCAACAGAGTGGTGCCCCGGGCGTCGCGGCCGGGGCACCACATCTTGTCCGGTCAGGCGACCGTCACGCCACGAGAACCGGCTGCACAATGACACACCCCTTATGAATGCCCGTGTGGCCACCTTCGGCAAGGAATCACCCCGATGAGGTCCGGTTGTACCCCGTTCTGGTGATGACGGATGAGCATCGACGTCCGCACAATGAAGCATCCGGCGCGGCAGTAGCTGCGCACCAACCATTCTCGTGAGGCCGGTGCACTCCGATACCTCACCCGAGCACAGGAGGCAGCCAATGGCACAGGTCGTCTACCACCTGCCTGACGGCACCGTCAGCGCCGTGAACGTTCCAGCTGGGCAGAGCGTGATGGACGGGTCGGTACGCAACAACCTTCCCGGCATCGTCGCCGAGTGCGGCGGGAGCTGCTCGTGTGCCACTTGTCACGTGCTGCTGCCCGAATCCAGTGCGGAGTTGTTTCCGGAGCCCACCGACGAGGAGGCCGAACTCGTCGAGTTCCTCGACGGTGCGCAACCCAACTCGCGCTTGTCGTGTCAGTTGATCATTGACGACCAGGACGAGGTGCACGTCGAGGTCGTGGACTCGAGTGTGTGACCGTCGTTGCGCATAGCCGCCGGAACCTAGTTCTTAGGTCAGACGAGTTTCTTGTAAGCACTTGTAAATGCATCGCGTCATATCTGTGACCGATGTCGTGAGTGAGATGTGGAGTATCTGATGGTCTCGTTTGCATTCGAGCCCGAGCACGTTGAGTTCGCGGAAAGTCTGAAGGCTTTCGCCGCGCGGGAGCTTCTGCCCAACTACCGCGATCGCGCGGCTTCGACCGACTTTCCGTTCGAGGCGTTCAAGCAACTGGGTGATCTCGGCGTCCTGGGAATTGGGTTGCCAGAGGAATTCGGAGGCACAGGCGATGATGATCCCGTGCTGCTCGGCCTTGCGACCGAGGTGCTCGCCGCCGGGGACGTCAACGTGGCCTCCGCCCCGGTTCAGATCGGCCTCGTGGGCTCGCAGTTTCTGCACTGCGATCGTGCTGTACAGGAGCGTTACCTACCCTCTCTCATTAGGGGTGAAGAGACGGTCGCGATCGCATTGACTGAACCTGGTTCAGGCTCGGATGCGAGCGCACTACGTACAACCGCGACGAAGGTCGACGGGGGCTGGGTACTCAACGGTGAGAAGACCGCGATCACCTGGGCTATGAATGCCAGCGCCTCGCTCGTCTACGCGAGGACTCCCGGGACGAGCAGGTCGACCGGTATCAGCTGCTTCGTCGTACCGATGGACTCCACCGGTGTGACGGCGCATCACATGCTCGGGATGGGCTGCCTCCCCCTCGGGTGGGGTTCGATTCATCTCGACGACGTGTTTGTGCCCGATGACCATCTTGTCGGGGAGGAGGGGAGGGGCTTCCACTCGGTGATGAGCCACTTCGACTTCAGCCGTGCAGCGTTGGGCTTGCTGTGCTTGGGAGCGGCACAGCGAAGCCTTGACGAAGCGGTTCAGTATGCGAAGGACAGAGAGACCTTCGGCAAACCGCTTACCGAGTATCAGGGAATCTCATTTCTCATCGCCGAACACACAACGCTTCTCGAAGCAGCCCGGTGGATCTGCTACAGGGCACTGTGGCTGCGTGCGACCGGGCAGCCCCACACCGCACTCGCGTCCATGGGCAAGTGGTGGCCGCCCTTGGTGGCGAAGGACGCGATCGAGGCAGCGATGCGCATTCACGGAAATCTGGGTTACGCCGCCGAATTTCCCCTTCAGCAGCGATATCGAGATGTTACTGCGTACCTGATCGCGGACGGCACTTCCGAGATTCAGAAGCGAATCATCGCCGGCGACGTCTTCCGCCGTGGCACGGTGAACCTGTGAGCGGGGACGTTCTCGTCAAGCCGACCGCGGACAGTGCTGCTCTGATCGTTGGCGGGACGGCGGGAATCGGTTTCAGTAGTGCATGCGCGATGGCAGATGCGGGAGTTCGCAGGATCGCACTCGTTGGGCGGACCGAAGAGCGCGGGAGGCAGGCTCAGCAGGTGCTGAGCGAACGCGGCATCGAAGCTCTGTACATCGCCGGCGACGCTCGAACGGCTGCCGGTGCGGCGAGCATCGCTGCTCAGGCGGTTGACCGCCTGGGTGGTATCGACATCCTGATGACAACCACAGCTGCTGACACGCGGCCCGAACTCTTCAAAGACATTGCACCACAAGATATCAGCTCTATTCTCAACGATTTGGCGCTGCCGTCGATGTTCATGGCAGCCGCTGTTCTGCCGGCTATGCGCGAACAGAAAACGGGCGTCATCATCAACGTGGCGTCGGACGCGGCCAAGACTGCGACACCGGGCGAATCGGTCATCGGTGCTGCCAAGGCGGCAATCGTGATGTTCACGCGGACGTTGGCCATCGAGGAGAAGCGCCACGGGATTCGTGCCAATGCGCTGACCCCGTCGCTGGTGACCGGCACGGCATCGACAGCTCGTATTACAGAGGGTGGATTCAGCGGAAAGCTCTTCGCTCGCGCGGCCGCGCAGGCCCACCTCGGCGTCGCAACCGCGGATGACATTGGAGCGCTGGCTGCGTTTCTCTGTACGCCTTCCGCTTCGAAGCTCACCGGTCAGGCGATCAGCGTCAACGGTGGAATCTCAGCCGCATGAGATAAGGGAGGTCTATCTACCTCACGGCGGCGGGAGGTGGCGTCGCTCGAGCACGTCACCTCCCCGCTGGGGGACTGGCATTTCAACCGTGTCCCATCGGCAGTTCGCGACACCATCCCCTCGATGGCAGTCAGGTCCAAGTACATTTTGATCTAGGAGTTCTTATGCCTACACGGAGCGTGTCGGAGCCCCGTCCAGACGACCGATATTCCGCCGAGCAGCTAGCCGGGTTCGTAGAACGCGGGGAGTGGCGCAACGAGAGCCTTTTCGAGCGGGTATCTCACTGGGCGGGGACGCAACCCGACATCGTCGCCTTCTCCGACGGGGACGCGAGTGTCACATGGGCAAAGTTGCAAAAGGACGGGCTTCGGCTCGCAGCGGCTCTGCGAGGCAGGGGCATACGGGCCGGGGATCGAGTCCAGGTCCAGCTTCCCAACTGGGTCGAGTTCGCTGTCGTATATGTGGCGCTTGCCCGGATCGGCGCAGTCCTGGTTCCCACAATGCCGATCTATCGCCACGACGAGGTGGAGTTCATTGTCAACCACTCCGGGGCCCGGATTGCCATAGTGGCCCATCAGTTCCGCGGATTCGACTTCGTGCAGATGCACGCAGAGATCAAGCAGCGGTGCCCCGATCTCGAGGCTGTGATCGTTGTCCGAGCAGACGAGGGATTCGAAGGTGAGACCTTGGAGCGCCTCATCGGAGACGGTCCGGCGCCTGAGAACGACGACCTGGGGCCTGTCCCCAACGCAGATGACACTCACGCGATCATCTACACGTCCGGCACCGAGTCGCGTCCCAAGGGATGTCAGCACACCTTCAACACGATCTCTTTCAGTCTCTACAACTTGTGCCGAGACATCATGGGCATGAAACCGGGGGAGGTCATGTTCCAGCCCTCGCCGGTGACCCACGCGACAGGGTTGATGACGGGGGTCACGGGCCCGATCGTGCTGGGTGCTTCGGCTCACCTGATGCCGGTTTGGGAGCCCATGGATGGATTGCGTCGCATCGCTGAGTACCGCTGCACATTGAGTATGACCGCCACGCCCTTCGTTCGTATGGCACTGGATGCGCTCGCCGCAACGGACTCAGACGTCTCGAGTCTGCGCACGTGGGTATGTGCCGGGGCGCCGATACCGGAAGTGCTGCTGCGCGAGTGGCGTGCGAAGCTTCCGTCCACGTCTCTTCTGCCGCTGTACGGATGTAGCGAAGGCTTCATCATCACGGCCTGTTCACCGTCCGATCCACCGGAGAAGGTAGTCGGTTCCGACGGGAAGGCGTCTCCCGGGGTGTGGCTGGAACTGAGGGATGCGGACGGAAGTCCGGTGGGGGTCGGCGAAGAGGGCGAAATCTGTCACGGCGGACCGGGATTGATGCTCGGGTACTGGCATAACCCGGAGCTGACGGATCGCGACATCGACGGCCGAGGGATGAAACGTTCAGGCGATCTGGGTCGCATCGACAATGACGGATACCTACGCGTAACTGGGCGTATAAAAGGGTCAAGCCCCTGGTAGTGGTGTAACTGGTTTTTGATCCTTCGTTGGTGATCAGGCGGGTAGTTGCATCAGTTCATCGGTGCTCACCTCCGTGGTCGAGCTGGTGCCGGTGTCGGTGGTCAGTGTGAGGCGGCAGCGGCTCAGGACTTCGAGTCCGAGGTAGCGGCGTCCTTCGGCCCATTCGTCGGTCTGCTCGGCCAGGACCGCCCCGATGAGGCGGACGATGGCGTCCCGGTTGGGGAAGATGCCCACGACGTCGGTGCGGCGGCGGATCTCCCTGTTGAGCCGTTCGGTGGGGTTGTTGGACCAGATCTGGCGCCATACGTCGTCGGGGAACACGGTGAAGGCCAGCAGGTCTTCGCGGGCATCGCCAAGGTGGTCAGCAACGTCGGGCAGCCTGCCTTCGGTGTACTCCAACAGCCGATCGAACTGCTCGTTCACCGCGGTGGCCGTGGGTTGGTCATACACGCTGTGCAGCATCGCTTTCACGGCCGGCCACATGGACTTGGGGCACACGCCCATGAGGTTCGCCGCGTAGTGGGTGCGGCACCGCTGCCACGCTGCACCGGGCAGGTTCGCCGCGATCGCGTCCACGAGCCCGGCGTGGGCATCGGAGGTCACCAGCCGCACCCCGCCCAGTCCGCGGGCCACCAGGTCGGCGAAGAAAGTGTTCCACGAGGCCTTGGTCTCACTGGTGGCGACCTGCATCCCGAGGACCTCGCGGTGCCCGTCGCCATTGACCCCGGTGGCCAGCAGGACGGACGCCTTGACGACCTGGTTGTTCTCGCGGACCTTGATCGTCAACGCATCGGCGGTGACGAACGTGAACGGGCCGGCATCGTCCAGGCGGCGGTGCCGGAACGCGGCCACCTGCTCGTCCAGGTCGGCGGCCATGCGTGAAACCTGCGACTTTGACAGTGAGTCGATGCCCAGGGTCTTGACCAGCTTGTCCATCCGGCGGGTGGATACCCCGGCCAGGTAGCAGTCCGCCACGACGGTGATCAGCGCGGACTCGGCCCGCTTGCGGCGCTCGAGCAGCCATTCGGGGAAGTAGCTGCCCGAGCGCAGCTTCGGCACCGCGACGTCGACGGTGCCGACGCGGGTGTCCAGGGGCCGGTGCCGGTAGCCGTTGCGCCGGTTGGTGCGCTCGGCGGTGCGGGCGTTCCACTCGGCGCCGCACACGCTGTCGGCGTCGGCGGACAGCAGGGCGTTGATCATGGTCTGCAGCAGCTCGCGCATCAGATCCGGTGATGCGTCGGATAGGGCTTGGCCAAGTAGGCCTGCAGGGTCGACAATATGGGGTGCGGTCATCGTGATGACTCCTCGAGGATTCTTTAGACGGTTGACTCGAAGGATCACACGGTGGCCGCTCTACATCCGTGTACAACACGTAGCTGCAGGCGATCTCGGCCACCGAGTTACACCACCCTATGGGGCACTACTGTATAAAAGATCTGATTATCCGAGGCGGCACCAACATCTCGGCTCGTGAGATTGAAGACCATCTCGTCGCGCACCCGAACGTCGCCAGTGCCGCGCTCGTGGGGTTCCCCGATGAGCGACTGGGCGAGCGCGCGTGTGCATTCGTGGTACCAGCGCCGGGCACGTCGATCGACCTGGAAGAGGTCACACGGTTCTTACGTGAAGATCGCAAGATCGCGACACAGAAGCTGCCTGAACGAATCGTGCTTCTCGACGCGCTACCCATGACCGCGACAGGAAAGATCCAGAAGTTCGTGCTTCGCGAAAAACTCGAAGACTGATCGAGTCGGGCTGACAGACCATGCCTGATTTCCGCTAGTCGGCGAGAGTGAGAGGATAGAAGGTGCGAGCAGTAGTTCTCGACAACTTCGGCGGACCGGAGGTGCTCTCTGTCCGCGACGTGCCGCCACCCGCCCCCAGGCCGGGCTGGGTGGATGTACAGCTACGCGCAAGCGCGCTCAATTGGCATGACGTGCTGGTTCGGCAAGGCAAGTATCATTCGAAGCTTCCTCACATACCCGGCGCCGACGGGGCTGGGATCCGCACTGACACCGGAGAAGAGGTGCTCGTCCTCCCATCTCTGTTCTGGGGAGACAGGCGCGAGGCTCCGGGACCCGAGTGGGAGATTCTTGGTGACATGACGCCGGGGACTTACGCCGAGCTGGTTAGTGTTCCTGAAGAGTCGCTGGCGCCTAAGCCGCCAGGCCACTCGTGGGAACAAGCTGCTTCGCTTCCGCTGGTCGGAGTCACCTGTTACCGAGCGCTTCTCACGCGGGCGCGTCTCGCTTCGGGCGAGTCGCTCCTCGTAGTCGGCGCCGGAGGCGGTGTGGCGACCATGGCTGTCCAACTCGCAGCTGCGATGGACGTACACGTTGTCGTTGCCGGCTCATCCGCGGCCAAGATCGACAGGGCGAAAGAGGCCGGCGCTGAGTCCGGAGTTCTCCATATCGCAGACGATTGGCCCCAGCGGGCGCGAGCGCTTTCGCCTAACGGCGCCGGGTTCGACGTCATTCTCGATCCGGTGGGGTTGTGGGAAAGGTCGCTGGAAGCTCTGAGGCCAGGAGGGCGGCTCGTAGTCCTCGGTGCAAACGTCGCCGAGACAGCGCAACTGAACGTGCGTCCGTTCTATTTCGGACAGTTCAGCCTGCTGGGCACCACGATGGGCGGTCCGGAGGATTTCCGGGGTCTGCTCGACATGGTTGCCGATCGTCACGTGGCACCGCCGCCGGTGGCGTGTACGTTTCCGCTCGCCGACGCCGCCGAAGCCCACCGTCAGCTCGAGGCCGGGAGGTCCTTCGGCAAGTTCGTGCTCGTCAGATAGGCCGATTTCGGGCTAGCAGTGAGAGACATCGTGTACGAGCGTGCCGAGCCTGGCAGGGTTGTGGACTCTGCACCAGCTTCTCTCCGAATCTGTTCTTTGGGTCGATGAGGAGTTTCATCTGGCTTTTGCCGCCAACATCGTGGGATAGCTTGGTGTACACAGGGCCTCGGGGGGAGCGTTTTCCGGTGGAGGTTCCTAGATAGGCGCGGTTGGCTTGGATGCGTGCGAATGCCCAGCCGAGGGTGTCTTGAGCCGATCCGCCATTCCCGGTCTGCGCCCAGGGCGGGCTCTTCTACGTGGAGGGCATCAACGCCACGGGTGTCGAGTTGATCGCGTCTGAGGCGGGAGTATCGAAAAGGACGCTGTACAAGTACTTTCCGAGCAAAGCTACCTCGGTGGAGCGGTACCTGGCATACCTGCGTGAAATGGTTGTCGACCGTCAGAAGAGCTGGCCGACGGGCCGCGCGAACGACTGATGCGACTGGTCACGATTCCGGAACCGGGCGACGGCCGGCTGCGCGGATGCCCGTTCGACAACACGGCCGTGAAAGCAGCCTCGGCGATGCCCGAGGTCACCGAGTTCGTCCACACGCAGAAACGGGCCTTCGCCGCCGCGATCGTCGTCTTCCGCCGCTCTGGAGCATGATCGTCGACCACACTGCACGGATTGGAACTACTCATGAACAGCCCACGGCCGATCGCTCCGGACGGGCTCTGGCTCGACGACATCGCCGAAGGCGCCACCTTCGTCACCGACACCCATACCGTCGACACCGCGGAGATTCTCGAGTTCGCACGGCGTTATGACCCACCGATCTTCGACGCCGATCCCGACGGCGCTTCGGGAACGTTCTTCGATGGGCTCGCGGCCAGCGGTTGGCATGTCGCTGCGATCACCATGTCGTCGATCGTGACCAGTGGCCTTCCGGTGGCGACCCCGCCCGCCTGGGTCCGAATACCGCCATTTCGACCACCCTCCGACGCGCCGTACTCGCGCGTAGCGATTTGACTCGTAAGAATCACACCGTCGAACCACCTCGCGCGTCCCGGATCGCCACTGAGCTGGGTCGCCGCGCTGTACCGTACCTGCGGACCTTCAACCGCACGACGACGACGTGAATGGAGCCGGTGTTGTTTTCTCGTATCGCCATCGTGAACCGAGGTGAGGCCGCGATGCGGCTCATCCACGCCGTTCGGGGCCTGTCGGAGGAGACCCGGCAGCCCATCGAGGTCATCGCACTGCACACCGACGTGGATCGCAACGCCACGTTCGTGCGCGAGGCGGACGTCGCCTACGACCTGGGACCCGCGGCGTCGCGCCCGTACCTGAACATGAAGGTGCTGGAGCACGCGCTGCTGGAAACCGGTGCCGACGCGGCGTGGGTCGGCTGGGGATTCGTGGCCGAGGACCCGCTGTTCGCCGAACTGTGCGACCGGATCGGCGTCACCTTCGTCGGGCCGTCGGCCGAGGCGATGCGCAAACTCGGCGACAAGATCGGCGCCAAGCTGATCGCCGAGGAGGTCGGCGTGCCGGTGGCGGCGTGGAGCCGTGGCGGGGTGGACACCCTGGACGAGGCAGTGGCCGCGGCCGGCCAGATCGGCTACCCGTTGATGCTGAAGGCGACCGCCGGCGGCGGTGGCCGCGGCATCCGCAAGGTCACCAACGACGCCGACCTGCGGGACGCCTACACCCGCACCCGCGAGGAGGCCGAGCGCGCCTTCGGCAGTGGTGTGGTGTTCCTGGAACGGCTCGTGACCGGCGCACGGCACGTCGAGGTCCAGGTGATCGCCGACGGTCAGGGCACCGCCTGGGCACTGGGCGTGCGCGACTGCTCGGTCCAGCGACGCAACCAGAAGATCATCGAGGAATCGGCGTCGCCGGTCCTGCCCGCCGACCGGGTCGCCGAGCTCAAGGCCTCGGCGGAGCGGCTCGCCATCGCCGTCGGTTACCGCGGCGCGGCCACCGTCGAGTTCCTCTACCACCCGGGCGAGAACCTGCTGGCGTTCCTCGAGGTCAACACCCGTCTGCAGGTGGAGCACCCGATCACCGAGGCGACCACCGGCTTCGACCTGGTGCGCGCGCAGCTGCACGTGGCGTCCGGTGGACGCCTCGAAGGCGAGCCGCCGAGCGAGCGCGGCCACGCCATCGAGGCCCGCCTCAACGCCGAGGATCCAGACCGTGACTTCGCCCCCGCCCCGGGCCGCATCGACCTGCTCGAGCTGCCCGCCGGACCGGGCATCCGCGTCGACACCGGCGTCAGCGAGGGTGACACCATCCCCGCCGACTTCGACTCGATGATCGCCAAGATCATCGCCTACGGCCGCGACCGCGACGAGGCGCTCGGCCGGCTGCGTCGGGCCATCCGCGAGACCCGCGTGATCATCGCCGGCGGCGCGACCAACAAGAGTTTCGTGCTCGAACTGCTCGACCAGCCCGAGGTGATCGACGGCAGCGCGGACACCGGCTGGATCGACCGCGTGCGCGCCGACGGTGGCCTCGTCGCCAACCGGCACTCCGCGATCGCGCTGATCGCCGCGGCGATCGACGCCTACGAGGAGGAAGAACTCGTCGAGCGGCAGCGCCTGATGTCGACCGCCTCGGGTGGTCGTCCGCAGGTTCAGCACGAGAGCGGTCGACCCCTGGACCTGAAGCTCCGCGGCGTCGCCTACCGCGTCCGGGTCGCCGCCATCGGGGCACACCGATTCCGTGTCACCGTCGAGGCGCCGGGGGAGACCCGCACCGTCGATGTCGACCTCGAGCGCTTCGACGACCACGCCGCGCAGCTCATCGTGAACCGGGTCCGCTACCGCCTGGTCACCGACACCCACGGGCCCGTCCACCTCGTCGACGTCGACGGCGTCACCCATCGCGTCAGCCGTGACGAGGGCGGCGTGGTGCGGTCGCCCGCGCCCGCACTGGTCGTCGCCACGCCACTGCAGGCCGGTGACGAGGTCGAGGCCGGCGCCCCGATCCTGGTCCTGGAGAGCATGAAGATGGAAACGGTGCTGCGCGCACCGGTGCGCTCGCGGGTCAAGGAATGTGCGGTGTCGGTCGGCACCCAGGTCGAGACCGGGGCCACCCTGATGCGGCTCGAGCCGCTCGCCGACGACGAGGACGAGGTCGTCGAAGAGGTGGGTACCAGCATCGACCTCGAGTTGCCGGAGGATCCCCAGCTCGATCCCACCGAACGCACCACGCGCAGCCAGGAGGACCTCCGTAGTCAGCTCCTCGGCTTCGACGTCGACCCCAACGACCGGACACGCCTGCTCGACGAATATCTCTCCGTGCGACGGGCGGCGATCGACAGCGGCCGCCGTCCGCTGGCCGACGAGCTCGAACTGGTCACCGTGTTCGCCGACCTCGCCGAACTGAGCCAGAACCGGCCATCGAGTCAGGAGGTCGGCGTCGAGCACGTACACAGCGCACGCGAGAACTTCCACACCTACCTGCAGAGCCTCGACGTGGAGCGGGACGGACTCCCGGCGGCGTTCCACGACCAGCTGGGCCGCGCGCTCGGTCACTACGGCGTCACCGATCTCGACCGCACCCCCGAACTCGAAGCCGGGGTGTTCCGCATCTTCCTCGCGCTGCAGAACCCCAACGACTCGGCCTCGATGATCAGCGCGCTGCTGCTCGAGTGGCTCGACGAGCCGACGCCCCGCGACGAACTGCGCGAGGCGGTGGGCACCGCCCTCGACCGCCTCGTCGCCGCCACCCAGGTTCGCTTCCCGGCGGTCGCCGACCTCGCGCGTGGTGTCATCTACGCCTGGTACGGCCAGCCGCTCCTGCTGCGCGACCGCGCACGCGTCTACAGCAACGTGCGCAAGCAGCTGAAGTATCTCGACGAGAACCCCGATGCCGCCGACCGCACGAGCCGTATCGACGACATGGTGCGCAGCACCGAGCCGCTCGTCCGGCTGCTCGGCCAGCGCATCGAACGGCACGCCGACAACACGGTCATGCTCGAGGTGCTGACCCGGCGTTACTACGGCAACCGGGGTCTCGCCGACATCCGGATCCGCCAGGCCGGTGGCGCGACCTTCGTCGTCGCCGAGCGCGACGCCGGGAACGTCGCGTCGGCCGCGGTGGGCTTCGACGCCCTGCCCGCGACCATCGGTGGACTCGGCGAACTCGCCCGCGACACCGCCGCCGTCGATGCCGACATCTATCTCGCGTGGGAGCAGCAACCCGACGACTTCGATGTCCTCGCCGGGACGCTGCACGACATCGTCGCCACCAGTTCGCTTCCGCCGCAGGTGCATCGGGTCACCATCACGGTCGCCGGCAGCGCCGACGCGCGAATGCATCACCACGTCACGTTCCGGCCGTCGGCGACCGGTATGGCCGAGGAGCGCCTGATCCGTGGTCTGCACCCCTACATCGCGCAGCGCATGCAGATGGAACGCCTGCGCAAGTTCGACCTCACCAGGTTGCCGTCGTCGGACGACGAGGAGGTCTACCTCTTCCGTTGTGTCGCAAGGGAAAACCCGTCGGACCGCCGGCTCGTCGCCTTCGCCCAGGTCCGCGACCTGACCGCGTTGCGCGAGCAGGACGGCCGGCTGCTGACGCTGCCGACCGCCGAAGCCGCGCTCGCGTCGTGCGTCGACTCGATCCGGCGTGCGCAGCGCGGTTCGACCAACCTGTCGAGCGCCAACCGGATCATCATGTACGTGTGGCCGCCGATCGACGTCGACGCCGACATCCTCGACCTGATCGCCGACCACATCCGCGGCACGACACAGGGAGTCGGTCTCGAAGAGGTCCAGCTCATCGCGCGTCGCCGTGACCGCGACACCGGCGAGCTGAGCAAGGTCTCGGTCCACTTCTCCGTCAACCCCACCGGTGGATTCGACGTCCGGGTCCTCGACCCGACCGACGAGCCGATCGAACCGGTCGACGAGTACCGCCAGAAGGTGCTGCGCGCAGCGAAGCGCAACACCGTCTACCCGTACGAACTGGCAGCGATCCTGGGCGATTTCACCGAGTACGACCTCGACGCCGAGCAGCGTCTCGTGCAGGTCGACCGTCCCAAGGGCCGCAACTCGGCCGCGATCGTCGCCGGTGTGGTCACCACGCCCACCGAGAAGTACCCGCGGGGCGTGACCCGCGTGGTCCTGCTCGGCGACCCGACGAAATCGCTGGGCGCGCTTGCGGAACCGGAGTGCAGTCGGCTGGTCGCCGCCCTCGACCTCGCCGAGCAGATGCAGGTCCCGCTCGAGTGGTACGCACTGTCCTCGGGCGCGCGGATCTCCATGGATTCCGGTACGGAGAACATGGACTGGATCGCCCGCGCGCTGAAGCGGATCGTCGAGTTCACCCAGGCGGGTGGCGAGATCAACATCGTCGTGGCCGGCATCAACGTCGGCGGGCAGCCGTACTGGAACGCCGAGGCGACGATGCTCATGCACACCAAGGGTGTTCTGGTGATGACCCCGGAATCGGCGATGGTGCTCACCGGCAAGCAGTCGCTCGACTTCTCCGGCGGTGTGTCGGCCGAGGACAACTTCGGCATCGGCGGCTACGACCGCGTGATGGGGCCCAACGGTCAGGCGCAGTACTGGGCGCCGAACCTCGGCGCCGCCCGCGATCTCCTGATGGCCCACTACGATCACACGTACGTGGCGCCGGGCGAGCAGACGCCGCGTCGGGCGATCACGAGCGACCCCGTCGACCGCGACATCTCCGACTACCCACACGTCTTGGCGGGCAGTGATTTCACCACGGTCGGGCAGATCTTCTCGACGGCCTACAACCCGGACCGCAAGAAGCCGTTCGACATCCGCACGGTCATCCGGGCCGTCGCCGACCAGGATCATCCGGTCCTGGAGCGCTGGGCGGGTATGGCCGACGCGGAGACCGCGGTCGTCTGCGACCTGCACATGGGCGGAATCCCGGTGTGCCTGTTGGGCATTGAGTCACGCGAGGTGCAGCGCCGCGGTTACACGCCGACCGACGGCCCCGACACCTACACGGCCGGCACGCTGTTCCCGCAGTCGTCGAAGAAGGCGGCGCGCGCGATCAACGTGGCGAGCGGCAACCGACCGCTCGTGGTGCTCGCGAACCTCTCCGGGTTCGACGGGTCGCCGGAGTCGCTGCGCAAGCTCCAGCTGGAGTACGGCGCGGAGATCGGTCGCGCCATCGTCAACTTCGAGGGCCCCATCGTGTTCTGCGTGATCTCGCGGTATCACGGCGGAGCGTTCGTGGTGTTCTCGAAGGCGTTGAACCCCAACATGACCGTGCTCGCGATCGACGGTTCGTTCGCGTCGGTGCTCGGTGGTGCCCCCGCGGCCGCGGTGGTCTTCGCCGGCGACGTGGCCAAGCGGGTCGGCGCCGACGCGCGGGTGCGTGAACTGGAGGCCGAGACCGCGCAGGCCACCGGCCCCGAGCGCTCGCGGCTCAACGCCGAACTGGCCGACCTGCGCCAGTCAGTGCGCGCGGAGAAGATCAGCGAGATCGCCGCGGAGTTCGACTCGGTGCACAGCATCCGCCGCGCCGTCGAGGTCGGTTCGGTCGATGCGGTCATCCAGGCCGAGGAACTCCGGCCCCAGATCATCGGCGCCATCGAGAAGTCGCCGGCGTGGGGCAAGCAGGATTCCGAGGTGGTCAGCTCCTAGCGTCCGGCTTCCTGGGGTGCGCGGACCCGCGCGCCCCAGGACGCACCGGCATCACCCGCGCTCGGCGATCTCCTTGATCGCGGCGAGGGTGACCGGGATGCCCGACAGCGCGGCGTCGCGGCGCTGCTCGAGTTGGGTGTCCGCATCGTCGCCGTACCGCTGCGCGAACAGCTCGAAGCCGCCGGGTTGCACGGCCCACGACTCGGTCAGCGTCGTCCCGTCGCCGTCGGGTGTGATCGTGTACGACCAGCGCACCGCGTTCTCGTTCACCATCCACGCGAACTCGCGGGGTACCTCCGCGACGACGACCAGCGATCGCGTCTCCCACACGCGGTCGGGGGTCTCGTTGCGGCCGTGGAAGTAGGCGCCGACCTCGGGCCCGGTCGCCGGTTCCGCCCACCAGCACGCCTTGCAGATCGGGCTCCACTCGCCGGTGCGACCGATGTCGGTCACCAGATCCCACACCTGCTGCGGCGTGGCGGCGATGCGAACGGACTCGGAGTGGGTGAATCGAGCGGTGCGGTCGTCGTGGCTGGTCGTCATGGGCCCTTCCTGAGATTCGCGTGTGCATCGATCCTATGCAGGGGTCACGGGACCAAATCCGAGCGTCGTGGTGTTGTGCACGGTGACGCCTCCGATGCACCGTCGATCGACGGAGCCGGAGCGCGTCGGCAGGAGGAGAACGTGAGCAACACCTACCGCAAGACCCCCGAGGCGTTGAGCCGCCTCACCGACGTCCAGTACCGCGTCACCCAGCGTGACGGCACCGAGCGCGCCTTCGACAACGAGTACTGGGACAACCACGAGCCCGGCATCTACGTCGACGTCGTGTCGGGACAGCCCCTGTTCTCGTCGACCGACAAGTTCGACAGCGGGACCGGATGGCCGAGCTTCACCCGGCCCATCGATCCGGACGCCGTGGCGACGAAGGTCGATCGGAGCCTGTTCATGCGGCGTGTCGAAGTGCGGTCCGCGGGAGCCGACAGCCACCTGGGACACCTCTTCGACGACGGGCCCCGCGACGCGGGAGGCCAGCGATACTGCATGAACTCGGCCTCGCTGCGGTTCATCCCGGCCGCCGAGCTCGAGGCCGAGGGGTACGGCGAGTACGCCGTCCTGTTCACCGGCACGAACAGCGCCGATTCCCGCACCACCGACACACACGAGGAGAACGCATGACGACCGACACCGGCCAGATCACCGTCCGTCCCGGCACCGAGACCGCGGTCCTCGCGGGCGGATGCTTCTGGGGCATGGAAGACCTGATCCGCAAGCAGCCCGGAGTTCTGGGCACCCGGGTCGGTTACACGGGCGGGCAGAACGACCACGCCACCTACCGCAACCACCCCGGGCATGCCGAAGCCGTGGAGATCGTGTTCGACCCGACGCAGACGACGTATCGCGACATCCTCGCGTTCTTCTTCCAGATCCACGACCCTTCGACGCGCAACCGGCAGGGGAACGATGTCGGCACGAGCTACCGCTCGGCGATCTTCCCGGTGACACCGGAGCAGGAGCAGGTCGCCCGGGACACCATCGCCGACGTCGACGCGTCGGGACTGTGGCCCGGCAAGGCGGTCACGACGATCGAGGAGCTGGGCCCGTTCTGGGAGGCCGAGCCCGAGCACCAGGACTACCTGCTCAACTTCCCGAACGGCTACACCTGCCACTTCCCGCGTCCGGGATGGGTGTTGCCGAAGCGGGATGCGGCGTCGACGCGGTGACGCGCAAGACCGGCTGAGAGCACCGGCGCCCGTCGGCGGTCGTCCGACAACGATCGTCGACGGGTTCGTCGGCGTATGCTGATGCGATGTAGCACTCTGCTACACATGCGCGGGAGGTCTGCGATGAGCACCGGTACGGACAAGGTGACCCGGCTGTCTGCCGCATTGGTGACCGATGCCGCCCGGGAGGGCGCGCGCGAGCAGCGGTCGGCGCGGCAGCAACTCGAACACTGGGCCCGTCTCGGCCGCAGCGTCTCGCAGCGCACCACCGCGTCGCGTCGGCGGGTCGAGGCCGCGCTGGCGGGCGACTTGCCGGGAGAGGTGTTGACCGCCGAGGAAGCCGTCGTCTACGACGCCGAGATCGACGCGCACCTCGAAGCGCGACTCGCCACCGACGACCACGTGGTTCGTCGTGCATCGGAGGGGTTCTCCTCGGTCGTCGTCGATGACGACGGACGGCTAGTCGAACACCGTCCCGACGGGACGACGGTCATCCTCGGCCGGTGACACCGCGGCTCGACCTGGTCGTCGGGTGTGATGGCGCGGGGAAGTCGACGCTGGTCGAGCATCATCTGCAGCCCTTGCTGCACACGCCCTTCGTGAACGCCGACCTGATCGCCCGGCAGAGGTGGCCCGACGCCGCGGAAGCGCATTCCTACGACGCCGCCCGGTTGGCGGCGGCCACCCGGGACAACCTCATCGAGACCGGCACCTCGTTCATCGCCGAGACGGTCTTTTCGCATCCATCCAAACTGGAACTCATCGAACGTGCGCACGCCGCCGGCTACCGAGTGGTGCTCCACGTCGTGATGATCCCCGAGGATCTCGCGGTCCATCGCGTCCGGTTGCGCGTCGACAGCGGTGGGCACGCGGTCCCGGAGGTCAAGATCCGCGAGCGGTTCCGGCGCCTGTGGCCGCTCGTCCGCACGGCCATCCTCCGTAGCGAGCAGGCAACCGTGTACGCCAACGAGCGACCGACCACGCGCATCGTCGCGCGGTACGTCGACGGTATGGTCGCGGGCATGCCCGACTGGCCGGACTGGACGCCGGATGCGCTGACGCGTTCGGAGCCACGATGACTTCCCACGATCGAGCGACCGGGCTTCTCGTCGTCGGCGCCGTCAACGTCGATCTC
The DNA here is from genome assembly GCF_057770005.1 of Gordonia sp. G4. Classification (NCBI taxonomy): domain Bacteria; kingdom Bacillati; phylum Actinomycetota; class Actinomycetes; order Mycobacteriales; family Gordoniaceae; genus Gordonia; species Gordonia sp. G4. The sequence goes on along the minus strand of NZ_CM173442.1, from coordinate 789,840 downwards.
GTCGTGGAGACCGACCGATTGCCGGGTCCCGGTGAGACGGTCGTCGGTCCGACGGTGACTCGGCACGGCGGCGGGAAGGGCGCGAACGCCGCCGTCGCCGCGGCGCGTGCGGGTGCCGAGGTGCGTTACTGCGGCGCAGTGGGTTCCGACGACATGGGTGCGGGCGCACTCGACGAACTACGGGACGAGGGCGTCGACGTCACCGACGTGGCCGTGCTCGAGGATGTGTCCACCGGTATGGCGCTCATCGTCGTCGACCCTCGCGGCGAGAACCAGATCGCGGTGGGCGCCGGTGCGAATGGCCTGCTGACCGCGGACGTCGTCCGTACTGCGGTTCGGCGGGCGGCCGGCTGGGCCGGGTGTGTGCTCGTCAGCACCGAGATCCCGGTCGACGCCGTCGACGCGGCGGTCACGACGGCGGCCGAGCGGGGTCTCCGATGCGTGGTCAATCCTGCCCCCGTGCCGGCGTCGATGGTCGACCTCATGGGGTCGGCGCCGGTGTTCACGCCCAACTCGTCGGAACTTCGTGACCTGCACGCGTTGATCGACGACGGTCGGGACGCCCCGGAGGTGCCGGCGGCCGAGCGGGCAGTGGCGGTGGCCTCACGTACGGGTGCACCCGTACTCGTGACCCTCGGTGCCGAGGGTGTGCTGATCGCGAATCCGTCCGGCGACGTGCTCACCCTCCCCGCCGGGCACGTCGACGAGGTCGTCGACACGACCGGAGCGGGTGACACCTTCAACGGCGTGTTCGCGGCGTCGCTCGCCGCCGGTTCGACGGTCCTCGAGGCGGCGAAGCGGGGTGTCGCGGCGGCGTCGCTGTCGGTCGGCGCCGTCGGCGCCCGGACCGGGATGCCGGGCGACGCGGAGATCCGCCGCGCGGTGTGAGGCACACCCGTCGACCGGGTGGTCAGCGCGTGGCGGGTCTCGGTCGCTTCATGAATCGGTGATGGTCGTCGCTGGGCAGGAAGTAGTCGCCCTGCCCGCCGGCTCGCAGGAGGGGTCGTGCCCCGGCCGTGTCGAAGGTCTGGTCCTCGCGCAGCAGGCCGGTCGCGATGTGGATCTTGACGACCTCGCCCAGGACCATCCAGGTGTCGACGAGTTCGTCTGCGGCCGTGCGCAACTGGAACGACTGGGTGACGCGGCACTCGAAACCGACCGGGCTCTCGGCAACCCGCGGCGCGGCCACGAGGTCGGAGGCCAGCGGGGTGAGTCCCGCGGCCTCGAACTCGTCCTCACCGGCAGGGATCGCCGCCGAGGTGGCGTTCATCTGTTCGCCGAGATCGTCGGTGGCGAGGTTCCACACGAACTCTCCGGACTCCCTCGCGTTGGCGACGGTGTCCTTGTAACCGACGCTGGCGAAGCCGACGATCGGCGGGGTGTAGTTGAACAGGTTGAAGAAACTGTAGGGCGCGAGGTTGCGAACCCCGTCGGCGGTCACGGTGGAGATCCAGCCGATGGGTCGCGGCGCGACGATCGCGTTGACCGGGTCGTGCGACAGCCGATGGCCCTGCGACGGTTCGTAGGAGTGGTAGATCGTCACCGTCGCAACGGTACGTCAGCGGCCCGACGTGCCGCCGCCTGCGTAAGGTGAGGTGCGATCGACCACTGCGCACTTCGACGATCGGGAAAGCTGTGACTCTCTCCTCCGGCCCTGACCTGCGGACTTTCGCCAACATCCGGGATCTGGGCGGCATGCGGGTCGCCGGCGGCGGCATCACGGCCGCCAACGTGCTGATCCGCAGCGACGCCCCCTATCCCGACGACGAGGACCCGGTGGGCATGCCGTGGCCGCCGGCGACCGTCGTCGACCTGCGCGACCCCACGGAGCTGGGCCGGATGGCCGTCACGTGGCCGGCGAATGTGCGCGTGGTGCATCGTCCGGTGTCGTCGGGCGCCCGCGTCGACCGGCTCGCCGACACCGCTCTCGTCGACATCTACACCGCCATGATGCGGACGGGTGGCCACCGGCTGACCGCCGCGCTGAACGAGTTCGACCTCGACGGGGCGACTCTGGTGCATTGCGCGGCCGGCAAGGATCGCACCGGCGTGATCATCGCGATCGCGCTGCTCCTGGCGGGTGTCGACGAAGAAGCCGTGATCACCGACTACCACCTGACCGAGGCCGGCATCGCGGGCGTGTTCGCGCGCCTGCGGTCCCGCAAGCGGATTCCTGCGGGCACCACCCTGGAGGCCCCCATCCTGCGCACGCCGCGGGAGGCCATCGAACTGGTCGTCGCCGACGTGACCTGCGCCCGCGGTGGCGCCTGGGGATGGTTCGAGGCGCAGGGCGGCGACGTCGAACACTTCCGGCGGTGGGTCGAGAAGTTCGTACGCGCCGAGGCGGGGGAGGCCGCGCGTGGCTGACGAGAACATCTCGGAGACGGCGCAGTTCGCCCCGGACGTCGTGGCGGCCGTGCTGGCACACATGAGCGACGACCACGCCGACGACTCACTGCTGATCTGCCGCACCCTCGGCGGCCGCCCGGACGCGACCGCCGCCGTGATGACCGGGTTCGACCACGAGGCAGCGACTTTCGACGTCTCCGTCCCCGACGGGGTGGTCGGCGTGCGACTCGCCTGGGATCGACCGGTCCGCGATCGCGCCGATGTTCGCGTCGCGGTGGTCGCGATGTTCCGTGCGGCGCAGGAGCGTTCGGGCGCCCCGTCCTAGGCCGGCGTCGGACGCGTCACGTACTCCCGCGAGCGATCAATTCCACCGGCAACCGGCGGGACTCGACGTCGCGTCCGATGGTGAGGTCGAGGAGACTGCGCACCGCGGTCTCGCCGATCTCCCGTGCCGGAGACCGGACCGTCGTCAGTGGGACGGGAAGCTGGGCGGCCACCGGGATGTCGTTGTAACCGATCAGGGCGAGGTCATCGGGGATGCGCAGGCCGAGGTCGCGTGCCACGCCGAGGACTCCCACCGCGATCGTGTCCGACACCGCGAAGATCGCCCGTGGGCGGTCCGGACGGTCGAGCAGTGCCGCGCCGGCCGCGGTGCCGCCGTCGACCTCGAAGTTCGACGCGACGATGCGGTCGTCGGGGAGCGTGATCCCGGCGTCCTGGAGCTCGGCGGTGAATCCGCGGAGGCGGTCGGTCGCCGTGGTGGCGTGACCGGGACCGGCGATGACGGCGAGGTCGGTGTGTCCCCGATCCAGGAGATGGCGGGCGGCGATGCGCCCGCCGCGCTCGTCGTCGCCGCCGACGAAGGGGAGTCCGGCATCGGCGTGCCGGGTGAGCGTGAGCAACGGCAGGTCGGCGATCCGCAGGGACTCGACGAAGTCGCGACCCGGCCGGTGCAGTCCGCTCAACAGCAGGCCGTCGACCTGCCGGCCTACGAGGAGTTCGATGGCGCGCCGCTGGGCGGCCTCGTCGTCGGGCGGGCTCGACAACAGCACCGAGTACCCCGCGCGAGTGGCGGCCTGCTCGATTCCTTGGTACGTCGTGGCGACCACGCCATCGGTCAGCCGCGTCATCACGACCCCGATCGTGGTCGTCTTTCGGGTTCGCAGACTGGCCGCCCACACATTCCGCTGATAACCGAGCTGGTCGGCGACCTCCCGTACCCTCAGCGCCGACGCCGACCAGCCGTCGGCCGGCTCGGGCTGACGGAGCACCCGCGACGCCGTGGACACGTGCACGCCGGCACGCCGCGCGATCTCTTTCAGCGTGGGCGCGCGCTGACCACCGACCACGCTGTTCCTCCCTCTGTCCGGTGCCCTCTGTCCGGTGCCGCGGCCCGGGTTCGTGCATTGACCGACGACGGCAGAACACCTACCTTAGGCGATGCAAACGTTCGTGCAAACGTTCTCGCGGCGGCGTGGGTCCGCCCGGTCGCCCGACTCTCGACGGAGGTCTTCGATGTCCCGCCCCAGTACGGTGCCCCAGCTCTTCGCCCTGGACTCGTTGCTCGACGCCGACGAGATCGCCATCCGCGAGAACGTGCGGGACTTCGCTGCGTCGAAGTTGCGCCCGCACATCGCCGACTGGTTCTCCGAAGCCCAGCTGCCCGTCCGCGAGATCGCCCGCGAACTCGGTGAGCTCGGCGCGCTGGGCATGCACCTGGACGGTTACGGCTGCCCCGGGATGAGCGCGATGTCGTACGGGCTGGCCTGCCTGGAACTCGAGGCCGTCGACTCCGGAATCCGGAGTCTGGTGTCGGTGCAGGGGTCGCTCGCGATGTTCTCCATCCACCACTGGGGGTCGGAGGAGCAGAAGAACGAGTGGCTGCCGCGGATGGCGGCGGGCGAGGCGATCGGCTGTTTCGGCCTGACCGAGCCCGACTTCGGCTCGAACCCGTCAGGCATGCGCACCCACGCGAAGCGCGACGGCGAGGACTGGGTGCTCAACGGGACGAAGATGTGGATCACCAACGGTTCGATCGCCGACGTCGCCGTGGTGTGGGCGCAGACCGATCTCGCCGACAGTCCCGGCGGCATCCGCGGATTCGTGGTCCCCACCGACACGCCGGGCTTCTCGGCGCCGGAGATCACCAAGAAGATGTCGTTGCGCGCCTCGGTCACCTCGGAGCTCGTCTTCGACGATGTCCGGCTCCCCGCGTCGGCGATGCTGCCCGGCGCGGAAGGCCTGCGCGGTCCGCTGACCGCGCTCGGCGAGGCGCGATTCGGCATCATCTTCGGGGCGATCGGCGCCGCTCGCGACTGCCTCGAGGTCGCCATCGACTACGCGCAGTCGCGCGAGGTGTTCGACAAGCCGCTGGCCGGATACCAGATCACCCAGACCAAGATCGCCGACATGGCGCTCGAGGTGGGCAAGGGCCACCTGCTGGCTTATCACCTCGGTCGGTTGAAGGACCGCGGCGAACTCACCCCCGAGCAGGTCAGCGTCGGCAAACTGAACAACACCAGGGAGGCGATCGCGATCGCTCGCGAATGCCGAACGATCCTGGGAGCGAACGGCATCACCCTCGAGTACCCGGTGATCCGGCACGCCAACAACCTGGAGTCGGTGCTCACCTACGAGGGGACGTCCGAGGTCCACCAGCTCACCATCGGCCGCGCACTCACCGGAGCGTCGGCGTTCCGCTGAGGGAGACCTGATCGCTCGCACGGGATCGGACGGCTGCCGCCGGGCGCCCACGGGGAATCGAACACTGGGCTACGTTTGGTTCAGCACGTCGAGAAACGCGCGTCCGCGACCGTTGCGTTTCGGGTCGGGCGTCGGAAGGAGCTCGACCATGACCGATCGGTCTGACGAGGACGTCCACCGCAAGATCGCGGAGCTGGCGCGTGAGCTGCACGGAGACGACTCCGACGAGCAGGTCGCCAAGACGATCGTCGAGAACGCACTGGTCGACATTCCCGGCGTCGAGTACGCGGGACTCACGGTCGCCACCCGGCGGAGATCGATCGAATCGTTCGGATCGACGCACGACGTGGCCGATGTGCACGACCGGATTCAGGCGGAACTCGGTGAAGGGCCCTGTATTTCGGCAGCGATCGGTGACCGGATCGTTCGCGTCGACGACCTCGAGAAGGAGACGCGCTGGCCCGGGTACCTGCGCCGGGCGCTGGCCGAGACCCCAATCCGCTCGGTGCTGTCGTTCCAGCTCTTCGCCGACACGACCGCGATCGGTGCGCTGAACCTCTTTGCCGGCCGACCGCGGGCCTTCGATCTCCATGCCGAGGACATCGGCGTGGTCTTCGCGACGCACGCCGCCCTCGCCTGGAACAAGGTGAAGAAGGACAACCAGTTCCACAGCGCCCTGGCCAACCGGGATGTCATCGGCCAGGCCAAGGGCATGCTGATGGAACGGTTCGACATCGACGCGGTCGCCGCGTTCGACCTGTTGAAGCAGCTGTCGCAGGAATCGAACACGAAGCTGGTCGAGGTGGCCCGCCTGGTCACCACCAACCGGTGACCCTTCGAGGCTCCTCGCACCTCCGGGGGTCGGTTACTCGGGGACGGTGAATTCCATCGTGCTCGGACCGACCCGATCCTGCGTCAAGGCGCGCCCGGCGTCCTCGATCGTCTCGAAAACCTTGACATAGGGCGCCATTCCGCAGAGTTCCAGCGGACGGGTGACGGTGCGACCACCGACGACCACGACCGGGATGAAACGGCGGCCGGCGTCGTCGATGAACGAACGCAGGAGCACCAGCCCGACGGTTCCGAAGAAGTTCAATCCGGAGAAATCGAGGACGATGCCGTCGACGGTTCCGCTGCTGACACGGTCGAGTGCGGCGGCGAAATCGGCCGCCGAGTCGCGATCGACGCTGCCCGAGAATCCCTGCACGCAATAGGAATTCGGTGAGACAAACTGGCGCGAATGTGCCTTCGCCTCGGGTTCTTGAGTGGGATCGAATGCTGACCGAAAAGTGGTCGAGGAAGTGAGACTCATGGTGTTCTCGTTTCAGTAAGATGCGTCGTGTGGCCGACCGTCACCTCTTGGGTCGAAAGCGTTGCTACTCCGGCGAATCGAAGCGGAGCAACCCAAGTTCACGAATGTCTGTGTGCAGAATTGACCGTGATGGTGGGAAGCGATGAGGCCCTGGGCGCCTGTCACTTGGAACGCAGCTTCTACCTGAACCGCATTTCCCACCCTACGTTGCCGACGCAGTAGGTACAAGGTTGTGCCGAGTTCGGCGGCTTTTGTGCGGTGCCTTCCTGCCACACGGCTGCTCTGACCAGTCCCGGCCCGGCGCAGCTGGACGCAGTCGGGAGACCGTGGTTGGCTGGACTCGGATATGCGTCGAAACCGGTGCGCACATCATTCCTGTTTCGGATGCGACACGAGGTCTGCGCATCGAATCTCGAGCTGTATGCGAAGTCTGGTGGTGAGAATGGCGTCGGGTGACCGGGGCGATCACGACGACTACAGCGATGTCCTGCCGTCTCTCCGCGCGATGCGCGACGAGGTGGACGACGATCGCCGTACCCGGCTACGGGAAGACGTCATCGCGAGGTGTCTGCCACTGGCAGACCATGTCGCCAGGCGCTTTTCCGAACGCGGCGAGCCCATCGACGATCTGCGTCAGGTGGCGCGGATCGGGCTCATGCACGCTGTCGACCGTTTCGACGTCGAGCGCGGCAACAACTTCCTCGCCTTCGCGGTGCCGACCGTCATGGGGGAGGTGAAGCGCTACTTCCGCGACAGCACCTGGTCCATCCGGGTGCCTCGCCGGGCGCAAGAGGCCTCCCTCAACATCGCCAAGGCGAGTGAGGAGTTGCTGCAGTCGCTCGGACGGTCGCCGCGCCCGAGTGAGATCGCCCAACACCTCGACCTGCCCGTCAGCGAGGTGATCGAGGGGATGGTCGCGCGGTCGGCCTACACCGCGAGTTCGATCGACGCCGAAGCCGGCTCCTCGACCGACGGATGGACTCTGGCCGACACACTCGGCGACGAGGACTCGCGCCTGGAGCTGGTCGAGGAATTCGTGACGCTGCAGCCGGCACTGGAACGGCTCACCGAACGAGAACGCACGATTCTCACGCTTCGATTCTTCAAATCGATGTCGCAGAGTGAGATCGCACGCGAGGTGGGCATCTCGCAGATGCATGTGTCGCGATTGCTGACACGAATCATCGAGACCTTGCGCGCAGAGGTCGTCGTCGAGGGTCCGGACGGCGACGACGTGCAGGCCGATGCCGGGCGTGCCGCCACCAAGGGCCGCGGCACGCCTCCGGGCGTCACGGCTTGAGGATCACCTTGACCATGCCGTCCTTCTTCTGCTGGAAGGTCTCGTAGGCCTGCGGGGCCTCCTCCAGCGGAAGTTCGTGGGTGGCGAAGGTGTCCACGCCCAGCGGATCGTCGTCGGTGAGCAGCGGCATGATGTCGTCGACCCACCTCTTGACGTTCGCCTGACCCATGTGGAGCCGGATCTGCTTGTCGAACATGGTCAGCATGGGGAGCGGGTCGGCCGCGCCGCCGTAGACCCCGGAGAGCGAGATCGTCCCGCCGCGCTTGACGATGTCGATCGCGGAGTACAGCGCACCCAGCCGGTCGGTGCCCATCTCGGACATCGCCTTGCGGGCCACCGCATCCGGTAGCAGTCCGACCACGCTCTGCAGCGCCTTGTTGATCGGTGATCCATGGGCCTCCATGCCGACGGCGTCGATGACGGAATCGGTGCCCAGGCCGCCCGTCAGGTCGCGGATGGGATCGCCCACGTTGTCGACCGCGTCGAAGTTCACCGTCTCGACGCCACGGGCCTCGGCCCGTGCCAGCCGTTCGGGCACGCGATCGACGCCGATCACCCGCGCGCCCTGGTGGGCGGCGATACGGGCGGCCATGTCGCCGATGGGGCCGAGACCCAGCACGGTGACGGTTCCGCCCCGCGGGATCTCGGCGTAGGCCACGGCCTGCCAAGCCGTCGGCAGCACGTCCGACAGGTACACATAGCGCGAGTCGGGCTTCTCCAGCGGCACCTTGATGTGTGTGAACTGGGCCTGGGGCACGCGGAGATACTCGGCTTGCCCGCCGGGCACCGACCCGTAGAGCTGCGAGTACCCGAACAGTGCCGCGCCCGTCCCCTGGTCGGTGACGCGGGTCGTCTCGCATTGCGTCATGAGACCGTCATGACAGAAAAGACATGTGCCGCAGGCGATCTGGAATGGAATGACCACCCGGTCGCCGACGCGGAGATCGCCGGTGTCCTTGCCGACCTCTTCGACGATCCCCATCGGCTCGTGTCCGAGGATGTCACCGGCCTGCATGAACGGGCCGAGCACTTCGTACAGGTGCAGGTCGGATCCGCAGATGTTGGTCGAGGTGATCTTGATGATGGCGTCGGTGGGCTCGATGATCTTCGGGTCGGGCACGGTGTCGACCGACACCTGTCGTTTGCCCTGCCAGGTCACTGCACGCATGCTCAGGCCTTTCCGTCGTTTCCTCGACGACTCTCGTCCTGCATCTCTTCCAGGCGGTCGTCGCGTCCTCGCTCCCGCTTGCCGGCGTGTTCCACCGGGAAGTCGTGGAAGCGCTCCTCGTACCGTTCGGCTTCCTCGGCGGTCGTCTCCGGCTGGATCGGGTCCTGATGGGCCCGATCGCCGTCCCTGGCCGCGCGACGTCGAAGCAGGACGCGGCTGCTGATGAGCAGGCCGATCGCCAACAGCCCGACCAGGACGGCGCCGATCGCCAGCCACACGGTCGCATCGCGGTCGCCTGCTCCGGCGGCGATCGCGAGGCCTGCGAGCACCAGCATGAGTCCGACGCAGACGAAGCCGAGGAGGCCGATGGCCTTCAGTCCTCGTGACTTTCGTGCCGGGCGGCGGGCGATGGCCTCTCGTGAGGCGATTTCTCGTTCGGGTGTCAGATCTGGCATGGTGCACTCCCTGCGCTGTCTGGTGGTGGTTCGGTGGTCGGCGTGCTGGGCAACCGACCTCGGTGCGCTCGGTGTACCGCCACAGGCCGGAGATGAAACGTCGACGTACCGACACCTTCGTCGGAAATGGGACGTACCGAGACGTGCATCTCATCGAATCCGACCGCCGGCCGGAGCTCTGCTACCGTGTCGAGACGTGTTGGGGGCACTGACGGGCGCGGCCACTCACTCGAGCCGCGGTTTGGAACACGGAATCACGGGGCACTCATGACCAGACCAGCCGAGATCGGCACCACCAATCAACGGGCGAAGAAGACTCATTTGATGACCGATTCCGATGCGACCTCCCAGCTATCGATCGCCGGCGGTACGCCGACGGTGCTGCGGGTGCCGGCCGCCACCGATCGTCTCGCACTCGTGCGCGCCCTGGTCGAGACCGCGCTCTACGTCGATGACTGGGCGCTCGACGACGTCATCGACGCGAAGGTGGCCGTGGATGAGATCTGCTCGCAGATCATCTCCGCCGCCGCCGAGGGATCGTCGATCGAGCTCACCCTGTACCTGTCGTCGCAGGGCGTGATCGGTGAGATCCGTGGCGAGCTCCTCGGGGACGTGACCCTCAAGCAGTCGACGTTCGGATGGCGGATCGTGCAGACCGTCACCGACACCCACACGATCACCTACGACGAACCGGGCCCGGACGCCGCGTCCCGAGGCGTCGTCATCGCGTTCTCGAAATTTCGCCGCTGACCGGTCGCCAGTCATCGCCGGCGGCGTCGTAGGCGGCCAGGCCGCGCTCGGCGAAGGCCTGCAACCATCCCTCCATGGGCCACGTGCCCCAGCGCCGGTGGAAGACCCGGGCGTTGCGGAGGATGTCCTCGAGGTGCTCGACGGGCGGCTTCGAGACCGGGTGGTGCTGGTGATAAGCGTGCGCTCCGCCGACCCAGGCGATCCGGAATCCGTTGTCGCGCGCGCACATCGCGAAGTCCGTGTCTTCACCTCCGTAACCGCGGTAACCGGGGTGGAAGCCGCCGAGGGCGAGCCAGTCGCAGGTCCGCACGGCGAACGACAACGACCAGAAGAGCATCAGCTCCGACGACAGCTGGGTCTGCCCGCATCTCGGTGACGGGCGTGCCGGGTGTGGATCGGTGAACCGGGGGAGTTCGCGGGCGTCGAAGGTCGGCTGGTCACACGGCAGATAGGTGACCGGACCGCAGTAGAGGAGAGTCAGGTCCGGCGTGGCCGCGCAGGACCGCAGGTAGCGTTCGAGCATGTCCGGGCCGGGTATGCAGTCGACGTCGAGGAACACCAGGATCGTCGCTCCCGCCGCGATCGCGGCCGCCGCCCCCGTGTTGCGCGCCTCGGCGAGTTGCAGTGTGCTCGGGTCGTCGTTGCGGAAGTGGATGACGCGCACCGGATGTCCCTCGACGACCGTGGCGATCACCGGATCGTCCATCGCCACGATGATGTGAATGCGGGGCCGGTGGGTCGAATGGGCGAATGCATCGAGCTGGCGTCGCAGGTGGAGGTGTCGCCCCGACACGATCGTGATGACCGCGACCACCGCGGGGGAGCCGGTCATCGGTGCGCGACCGCTTCGATGGCCCGCGCGGCCCGCTCGGCGGCACCCTCGGTCTGCCAGCGCGACCACGCCGGCGCCGAGTCCCCGACGGTGTCGAGGATCGACCGCCAGCTCTCGGCGTCCGGCCACGACGACGTGACGAGTGCGAGTTCGGAGCGTGCGAGCGTGTTGCCGGTTGCCCGCTGTTCGGCGAACGGTCGGTCCTCGGGGATCACGACGGCCGGTCGGCCCGCCGCGGCGGCATCGGCGACGCTCCCCTGACCTGCGCCGATGACGGTGACCCGGGCGCTGCACAGGAACGGCCACGGGTCGTCGACCCAGGTTCCGAAGGCCGGACCGAGCCCGACGACGGTGCGGCCCGGAAGCTCGTCGGCGAGGGTGGTCGCCGGGTGCGGTCCACCGCGTTCCCCGCCCGCACCGGTCAGGACGAGGACGTCGGTGGCGAACGTGGGGTGCGAGACGGGGAGTCGCCCGTCGAAACGGGAGATGCCGCCGGTGAAGACCGTCTTCGGCAGATGCTCTCGAAGCCAGTCCGGCTGGTAGAGCTCTGCGGGCCAGGGCGCGATGATCGCATCGGCCGCCCGGTAGGCGAGCTGATGCGGTAGGTCGTCGCGAATGCCGGGCTGCGCCGTCACGATCACCGGTACCCCGAGCAGCCGGAGGAACAGGGTCACCTCCACCGACACGTCGACGACGACGGCCGCCGGGGTGCGTTCCGCGACGAACTCGGCCAGTTGCGCCATACGCGTCCGCAGACCGCCGTCGTGTCGTGGCGCCCAGTGCAACAGACCGCCCGCGTCGACGTCGCGCGGCTCCGGCTCGGCGTCGTCGCGCTCGAGGGTGATCACCTCGCTGAACGCCGGATCGGACAGCGGGGCGCTGGTCAGCGCGACGACATCGGTGCCGATGCGGCCGGCGATGGCGGTGGCACGCGAACAGTGGCCGCGTCCCTGATGATGCACGTAGTAGCCGATCACACCGGTACCTCCCGAGCGAGCGGCTCGGTGCCGGTCAGCGGACGTCCGGCGACCAGATCGGCGTAGATGTCGGTGTACCGGTTGATCATCGCGGTGTCGGAGCAATGATCCTCGGCACGGCGTCGCACGAGATGCCGGTCGATGGTGAGCGCCTCCTGCGCGGCGAGAGCCATCGCGTCGACGTCGCCCGGCGGCACCAGCACGCCCGCGTCGTCGCCGACGATCTCCGGGATGCCGCCGCGGGCGAAGCACGCCACCGGGGTTCCGCAGGCGAGCGATTCCGCGACCACGAGGCCGTACGGCTCGTCCCAGACCGGGGTGACCAGCGTCGCGCCGCACGAACCGACAAGGCGGGCCAGGTCGTGCTGGTGGAGGTGACCCTCGTAGTGGACGAGGTCGCCGAGCGATGGCGCGATGTGCTGCTCAAAATAACGCGCATCGCTGATCGGACCGGCCAGCCGGAGCCGGCGACCGGCACGGTGCGCGGCCTCGATGGCGAGGTGCGCGCCCTTCTCCGGGACGAAGCGACCGAACCAGACCAGATCGTCCCCACCTGGACCGGCAGGCCAGCGATCCAGCTGAACACCGTTGTGCACCACCGGTATCTCGCCGAGCACATGCGACCACGACCGCGCTGTGTGCCTGCTGACCGCTACGCAGCGGGTGTCGGGCGCGAGGGCCAGTGCCGACTCGAGCCACGGCGTGGGCGGGGTGTGCAGCGTCGTGACCATCGGCGTCCGTACCGCCGGACCCATGGCAACCGGGAGATAGTGCAGGCTGTGGTTGTGGATCACGTCGTATTCACCCGGGTTGCGGGTGAACGAGAGCATCAGCGACAGATACGAGTGATGATCCTGCAGCGCTTCGAGCTGGGGCATCGACACATCCGAGCATGCGGCCGCGGAAGGTTCGAACAGTTCCGCGCGCAGGCGATCCGAGTCGACCGGGAGGTCGCTGCCCGCGCCCGCGAACAGCGTGACCTCGTGGCCGGCGAGTGTCAGGGCGCGCGTGAGATGCCAGACATGGGCCTCGAGTCCGCCGGCGAAGGGCTGTGCGATCGGATAGCGGCTCGACGCGACGATGGCGATCTTCAGGGTGTCACGCATCCATGATCCGGGTGTAGAGGGCGGCGTGGTCGTCGGCGAGAGACCGGCGCTGTGCGCGTCGTTCCGGCCACAGGGCTGCCGACGGCCGGGTCGTATAGGCCTGTGCCAGAGCAGAAACCAGCGAGTCCGGATCGAAACGGTCCTCGGTGAACTCGTACGACAGGCAGTCCTGTTGCTGGTGGTAGTAGCCGCAACTCGGCGCGATGACGGTGGTGCCGAGATCGTGGCACGCCTCGAGCCAGCCCGAGTGGGTGCCGAACCGGTACGGAAGTACCGATACCGACAGGCCCCGCAGGTAGTCCCACAGCTCGTCGTCGGTGAAGTAGTCGTGGACGCGCACGCGCGCATACGGATGCCGGGACAGCGCCAGCGCGGTCGTGCCGAAGTCGGGGTTGTAGGCGTGTGTGCCCGGGACGAACACTTCCTCGTGCAGGTTGATCGCGACGGTCATGTCCGGGTAGTCGGCGGCCGCTTCGAGCAGGGTCATGATCACCGGCAACGGGTCCATGTTGGCGCGGATGCTCTTGGCGTGGACGCCCACGACGAACTCGTCGGTGTGCGGTCCGCGCGCGGCGAACCGTCCCGGCGGGACGACATGGGGATGGGGAAGAACGGTCGCCTCGCGCTGCCAGCGGCGTGCGATCTCATCGGCCGCACCGGGGGTCAGCGTGATGACCTCGTCGGCTGCGGGCACCAGGATGTCCAGGACCGCTTCGTGATCTCCCGGCTCGGGGTGGTGCGGATTGCGCAGATCGTGCAGCGTGTACACGAGCGGTTTGCCGTGTGCGCGTAGTTCGTCGACCACCGCCGACATCACCGCCGGCTCGATGGCGTCGAACCCGAAATGGATGTGGAAGACGTCGAACTCGTTGTGATGCTCCGCGATCCAGGCGGGATCGAGCATCAGCGGAGGCCACCAGCCGCCCGGAACCGTCGCGCCGTCGGCGGGCTCCGGGTCGGGTAGGCGCATCACCGAGACCGGCCCGGTGTCGAGGTTGCTGACCGTTCCGTTGAGCGGGGACAGGTGGCGGACGTACACATGGGACTGCGGCACCGACGCGACGCGCACACGCGCGACGCCGGCGCCCGTCCGCGCGCGCAGACCGGTCGGCATCGCCGACCGATCTCGTGTCGTACTCGCCCCCACCGTCTCGAGGGTTGCTGTTCCGCTGGGCTGTCCACTGCTCACTGCCACATCCGTTCACTCGGGTCCGAACGGCTGTCTACTCAACCGGGCCTACGCGATCGCGGCTTCGCGAGCCGCGGGGACGACCGCCGATCTCCGGCGAGTTGTCATGCGGCTCTGATACCCCGGGTCACCGGCGGCGAAACCGCCCCCGGGCGATGAACGGCGTGGTGATCAGTGTGAGTTCGAGTGCGGAGAGCTCTGCTTGTCCGTCCGGTGGGCGTTGAGCAGCAGGTGGTCGAAGGACTGCCGGACCGGGTCCGGCAACACCACGTACTTGTGGACGCCGGTGACGATCGACCGAGCGAGCTCGTTCACCTTGACGTTCGCCGTCTGGGACCGCCACCGCATGACCTCGAATGCACGATCGGCGCTCACGCCGTAGGCCAGCGAGATCATGCCCTTGGCCTGTTCGATGACTCCCTGATGCTCCCGGAACCGCGCGACGTGCTCGTCGACGCGGTCCTTGACGGCCTTCTCCTCGATCGCCGTCAGGTCGAGGTAGAAGCCCTCCGCGCCGATGACCGTGCCGGACTCGTCGGTGACTTGCTGCGAGACGACAGCGACGTGACGGACCTGACCCTCGGTGTCGACGATGCGATGCCGGCTCGAGAACGGAATCCGCCGGTCGAGCATGGTCGCGAGCAGTTCCTCGAACGACTGCCTGTCGTCCGGGTGCTTGTGCCCGGCGATCAGCTCCGTCGTCGGAGTCACCTCACCGGGCCTATAGCCGTGCATCTCGGCGACCTCGTCGGACCACTCCCACTCCTGGGTGTCGAACAAGAACCGAAAGCTGCCGACGTGACTGATGCGGGACTCGCCGGCGGTGTGATCGTTGGCGTCTGTCACCCTCACCCCTACAAACCACAAATCAACAAGGAAGCCAGCGGTCTCGGGCGAAAAATGAGCTTACCTGGCCGTCGCGCCGGGCGGGAATCGACCTGGTCGTGTCACCGATGCCGGACTCGCGGAGATCGTTTCGGGCCGGTGTCACCCGGGTATCTGCGAGCAGCTCGGGCCGGCGGCATCGAGGCGCCGACCGCAACGGGCACCGATCCCGGTTACGACGAGGAGGACGAGAATGGGCACCGAGAACGCGGGTGACAGCGCGACGGCGGCAACCGAGGGCATCAACCCCGATCTGACGTCGACGGCCGGTTTCGAGGACCTCGACGAGGACCGACTCGGTCAGGACCCGCTCGAGGAAGGCATGGATCCGCCGGAGGACTGGTCGGCCAGTGACCGGGCCGGCACGACGGCGCGGGAACAGCGCGAGGGGGAGTCCCTCGACGAGAAGCTCGACCAGGAGATTCCGGACGAGCACCCCTGACGCTCACCGACCCGGGGCGCGTGGCAATGTTTCCGCGCGCGTCCGCGCGGGCAAACGTCGGACATGAGTGACGAGAACCCCGAGCACGTGGCGAAGACGATCCCGTACCCCGGTGAGACCGATGAGATGGGTGACCGACCGCGGGACGAGATGCGCGAGTACCGCGGTCGCGATCTGCTGGCGGGCAAGACCGCGCTCATCACGGGTGGTGACTCGGGTATCGGTCGGGCGGTCGCGGTCGCCTTCGCGAAGGAGGGCGCCGACGTCGCCATCGCCTATCTGGAAGAGGACAACGACGCCCGGCACACCGTCGAACTCATCGAGGCGCAGGGACGGCAGGCCCGTGCCTACCGCGGCGACCTCGCCGATCCGGCGCACTGTGCCGATGTCGTGAAGCGGACCGTCGACGAGCTCGGGGCGTTGGACATCCTGGTGAACAACGTCGCCTATCAGGAGATCGTCGACGACTTCATGGAGTTGACGCCCGAGCAGTGGCGGCGGACGTTCGACGTCAACATCGACAGCTTCTTCCACACCACCCGCGCGGCGGTCCCGCATCTGACCGGTGGCGGCGCCATCATCAACACGTCGTCGATCAACGGCTTGCGCGGCAACGACAGCCTCATCGACTATTCGGCGACCAAGGGGGCCGTTCTCGCGCTGACCTATTCGCTGGCGCAGGCACTGATGAAGCGGAAGATCCGGGTGAACTGCGTGGCCCCGGGACCGGTGTGGACACCGCTCATCCCGGCCACGATGCCCGCCGACGCGGTCAAGGACTTCGGCGCGCAGGCGCCGATGGGACGCGCCGCCCAGCCCGACGAGATCGCACCGTCGTATGTGTTCTTCGCGGCCGAACAGCTGTCGTCGTACTACACCGGCGAGGTGTTGGCGCCGATCGGCGGTGAGACGCTACCGGGGTGATCCCCGAGGTCAGGGCACCGGAAGCGGTGCCAGGCTGTTCCCGCGTGGCAGCGAACCGCAGTTGCTGTGCGTCGGCGCGCCCGCGAACCTCTCCGTGAGGTACTGCAGGGCGAGGGGCTCGAACGGCAGGAACGCCTCCTGATGCGTCAGGCCGTTGAGCTGCCGATAGGTGATGTCGACTCCGCGCGAGCAGTATTCGTCCGCCAGGCCGATGACATCGCCGGTGATCATGAGGGTGTCGCCGATCGCGTTGTAATGACCGACCGCGAGGAGCATCTTCGTCGACGGAGTGCCCGAACGGCCCATGATGTTGTCGTTGATCGCCCGCACCACCTGCGGCACGTCGAGCAAACCGGTGTACGGCGGCCTGACCATGTCCGCGCTCGTGAGGCCCGCATACTTCGACGCGAACTCGGAGATGCACTCGTCGCTGACGTCCTGGGCGACCTGCCGGCCCCGCGCCGACAGGAAGGTCGAGGTGTCGAGACGGTACGTGCGCTGATAGGCGACCACCAGCGCAGGGATGACGCCCGCCCACTTCGCGCTGCCGTTGATGTAGGGCAGGTTGTGCGCGAGGTCGACGGGGAGACCGCCCGCGGCCGCACCCACGATGTTGAGTTCGGGGGCGTACCGCGGCGCGACCTCGGCTCCGAACTGCGTGGGGATCGACCCGCCGGAGTAACCGACCAGGCCGACCGGGGTCGATCGCGGCAGCCGCAGGAACGATTGGGCGGCGCGGACGCCGTCGAGAGCGGCGTATCCCGACTGCCGGCCGATGGTCCACTGCAGCTTCTCGCCCTCGTAGTCGGGGACCACGACGGTGTAACCGGCAGCGAGATAGCCTGCGATGACGCCCTGTTCGGCGGTCGCGGTGCCGTTGGTGTACCCGCCGCTGAGGGTGTACGACGGGTCGCACTGGGACCCGAGCGCGTCGTACGCCATGTGGTAGGAGACCAGGCGGGTGGGACCCGGGGTCAGCGGCCGGAGCACGGTCGCCACCGTCACCACGCTCGCGCCGAACTGGTCGGTGGTGCGGTAGAGCACCTGCGAGCCCGTGATCGGCGTGGCCATCGTGGGTGTCCGGAACTGCATGGGACGGCTGCGGAGCACCGCGCCGGGTGCCACCCCGGCCAGCGACGCGTCGTAGGAGTAGAACGGATCGGCCGACGGCAACGGTGAACCCGGGCCGGGTGCCGCCTGCGCGGGAGGCGCGCTCGCGAGCACTCCGGCGATCACGCCGAGGACAAGACCGATGACACCCACGCGCAGCCAACTCGTGCGCAGCCCGAACGACATGGCTCATCTAAACATCGAACGGGCCGGCATGGGGCGACTTGACCTGTGGGCCACGGACCCCGGGCCCCGTCTGCAGAGCGACGCTCACGCGGCGATCTTGGCCAATGCGGGCTCGAGGGCGTCGACAGCCCACGGAACCGAGTAGACCGTCGGCGTCCCGAATGCCGAGGCGGTGTCGTTGGTCAGGAACACCGTCGCGCCGGATCGGACCGCGGGCAACGAGTCCCATCCCGGGATGGTCCCGAAGACCTCGGGTCCGCCGACCAGCGGCCAGAAGATCAGCAGATCAGAGCCGAGCAGATCCACTCGTTCACTCGATACGACGACGCGCTGACCGTTGTCCGACAGCCCGGTGACGGCGGGGTCCAACCGCAGGCCGACCTCCGCGAGCAGCTTGGCGGAGGGATCGTTGTCGGAGGTGACCACACCGAACTGCCGCTCGGGTGTCAGCTGACCGAAGGTTGCCGTCTTGTCCTGTGCCGCAGGGTATTTCTTCTTGATCGCGTCGATCTTCTCCTCGACCTCCGTCTGCGCCTGCGACGCCTGGTCCTCCTTGTCGAAGATCTTGCCCGCGGTGCTCAACACCTGCTGCCAGGTGTCGTTGACGGTCTCGGTGCTCATCACCGGGATTGTCGGCGCCACCTTCGCGAGGACGTCGTACGCCGCTCGATCGGGCAGGTATCCCGCGAGGATCAGATCCGGCTCGAATTTCGCGACCTCGGCGACGCCCGGCGAGGCGCCGACATCGACCGGGATGACGGTGGACTCGTGCGGCGGGGTCCATGCGAACCGGTTGTCCGGACCCGAGTATCCGGCGGAGACGAACTCGGCGGTGATCGGGACGTCGAGCTTGATCAACGAGTCGGTCCAGGCGGTCGCACCGGTGAGGGTGACCACCCGCTTCGGGACGCCGTCGATCACTGTCGATCCGTACTGGTGGTCGACGGTGGTCGTCGCCGTGGCCTCCGCGGAGTCCGTGCCGGAGTTCCCGTCGTCCCCGGACGAACATCCCAGGGCGAACACGATTACGGCGATGAGCATGAACGGGACGGCGAGATACCGCTTCGGTTGCATGGTCGTTAGGTTAGGGTAACCAACCATTTCTGATCAACCGTGGGCATCTGCCGTGGGTTGGGCAGACGCCGCCGAGATCGCGACTGCGGTACAGGGTTTCCTGAATACAGGAAATTCTGTACTGTCATGTCCCATGGAATCGGCGGCGGTGGCTCAGCGTGACGCATTGACGAGGTTCGGGTACGCGTTGTCGGACTCCACGCGTACCCAGGTGCTGCTCCGGCTGCGCTCGGGTGGGGCCTTCCCGTCCGAACTCGCGGACACCATCGGGGTCTCGCGTCAGGTGTTGTCCAATCACCTGGCCTGCTTGCGCGGATGTGGCCTCGTCGTCGCAGTGCCGGAGGGTCGTCGAACCCGATACGAGCTGGCGGACAGCAAGATCGGGCATGCATTGGATGATCTTCTCGGGTTGGTCCTGGCGGTCGATCCGGCATGCTGTCCCGCATCAGGCGAGGAAGGCTGCTGCTGATGGCCGCCGAACCGGGCTCCCTGTCGGTGCGGCGGCCCGGCCCGGGCGCCGCGCGACGGACGTTGTTGCAGCGCCGTATTCGCTGGTTCGTCGCGGCGACCATCGCCTACAACGTGATCGAGGCCGTGATCGCGATCGGCGAGGGGATGCGTGTCTCCTCGGGTGCCCTGATCGGGTTCGGTCTGGACTCCGTCATCGAGGTGTCCTCCGCGGCTGCGGTTGCGTGGCAGTTCGCCGGTTCCGACCCGGAGCGGCGGGAGAAAATGGCGCTGCGGATCATCGCGATCTCGTTCTTCGCCCTGGCGGCATACGTCGGCGTCGACTCGGTCCGTTCGCTGGTCGGTCTCGGCGACGAGGCGCGGCACTCGTCGATCGGTATCGCGCTGGCCGTGGTGAGTCTGCTCGTCATGCCGCTGCTGTCGTGGGCCGAACGTCGAACCGGCCGCGAGCTCGGCTCGCTGAGCGCTGTCGCCGACTCCAAGCAGACGCTGCTCTGCACCTATCTGTCGGCGGTGCTGCTGGTCGGGTTGGCCCTCAACGGATTGCTCGGCTGGTCGTGGGCAGATCCGGTTGCTGCGCTGGTCATCTCGGTGATAGCGGTCCGGGAGGGGATCAACGCGTGGCGAGGCGACGCGTGCTGCGTCCCCGCGATCGGTGGCGAGGGCCGCGATCCGGCGGTCTGCGACTGCTGTTCCGCTGAGAGTTCCGGTCGGGCCACCGATCCCGGTGCCCGCGCGTCTGGCCGCTGACGCCGCGGTCGCAGGGGGCCAGGACGCCACAGTCGGACGGGGTCAAACATGGGATGTTAGGTTGTTTCGGTGGCCGGACAGATCACCCCACCGCGCAGGACCAGCGAGCTCGTCGTGCAACGGATGCAGGAGCTGATCACCGACGGCACGTGGCCGCTCGGCGAGCGGATTCCTGCCGAGCCCGAACTCGTGGCGCAGTTCGGCGTGGGCCGGAACACGATTCGGGAGGCCGCCCGGGCGCTCGAACACGCCGGCATGCTGGAGCCGCGGCGCGGCGACGGAACCTATGTGCGTGGTCGGAGCCCGCTCGCCGGTGCCATCGCCCGACGCTCTGCGCCGTCGGAGCTCCGGGATCTGCTCGAAGTGCGTCGCGCGCTCGAGAGCGAGGCGGCGGCCGGTGCGGCCGGTCGGGCCGACGCAGCCGACGTGGAACGGCTGCGCATGCTGCTGGCGCGCACCGAGGCTGCGCTGGCCGACGGCGACCTCGATCGATACACCGAGGCGGACATCGCCTTTCACGCCGAGATCGTCGTCGCCTCGCGCAACGCGCTGCTCATCGAGATGTATGACGGAATCGCCGAGGTGATCGCCCGAACGCACCCGTCGGTGGTGCGAGGTCCGCTGGCCGAACAGACGCACCCGCGTGGCCATCGCGACGCCGTCGACGCCATCGAGCGCGGCGACGCCGGTGCGGCGCGCGCGGCCGTGTACGCCTACGTCGACTTCACCGAGGTGCCCGAGTGAGCGGACAGGCCCTGTCCGCCCACGAGAAGACCGGCGTCGGGGTGATCGTCACCGCGGTCGGGGTGATGCTCGTCGCCGCCAATCTGCGTCCGGCCGTCGTGGCCGTCGGGCCCCTCATCGGCACGATCTCCGACGACGCCGGATTCAGCAGTGCGGTCGCCGGTCTGCTCACGGCGCTGCCGGTGCTCTTCTTCGGGATCTCCGCGCCGGTCGCGCCGCGCCTCGCCAACCGCTTCGGCATCGAGCGGGTCATCTTCGGCGCGTTGCTCGTGCTGATCGTCGGCATCCTCGTGCGCCTGATCCCGTCCGCGGCGGCCCTCTTCGCCGGCTCGGCCGTCATCGGAGCAGCCATCGGGACCTGCAACGTCGTGCTGCCGGCGTTGATCAAGCGAGACTTCGCCCATCGCTCCGGGCTGATGACGGGCCTCTACTCGATGACGCTGTCCGGCGGGGCCGCGGTGGCGTCCGGGGTGAGTGTTCCCATCAACGACGCGCTGGGCGGGAACTGGCGCCTCGCTCTCGCGACGTGGGCGCTCCTCGCCCTGGTCGCCGTGGTCGTCTGGATTCCGCAGCTGCCGATGGTTCATCGGGTGACCTCGGCCGGGCAGGCGACGTCGTTGCTGAAGAACCCGATCGCGTGGGCGATCACGGTGTTCATGGGAACGCAGTCGTTGATCTTCTACACGTTCGTGGCCTGGTTGCCGCAGTACCTCGTCGAGACCGGGATGTCGCCGCTGCGGGCGGGCGCCGTGCTGGCGTCGGCGCAGGTGGTCGCCCTGATCATGTCGCTGCTCGCGCCGATCGTCGCCGGTCGCTTCGCCGATCAGCGTGCCGTGACCCTGTCGGTGATCACCGTCTGCGCCGTCGGTTTCGTGGGTCTGCTGAGCACCGACGTGTGGCCGGGGTTCTGGGCGGCCTGCGTGATGGTCGGGCCGGGCTCGTCGATCAGCCTGGCCCTCCTCTTCATGGTGTTGCGCAGCTCGGGGTCCGAGCAGACGGGCCAGGTGTCCGGGATGGCGCAGTCCGTCGGCTATCTGGCGGCGGCGGCCGGTCCGATCGTCATCGGCGCGATCCATGACGTCACCGGCTCGTGGACCCTGGCGATGGCGGTCCTCGGCCTCGTCCTGGTGCCGCAGGCCCTGTCCGTCCTCGGCGCCGCCAAGGACGTCAAGATGACCGGGTGAGCGCCCGGCCGTCGTCGGAGGAGATGGGAAACAGCGCATTCCCGGTACCGGTCAGCACTGACCGCTAATTTGTGGCGCATGCATTGCGTGGTCGTGGGCGGGGGACTCGCCGGTCTTGCGTCGGCGGTGTGGCTCGCCGAAGCAGGTCAACGCGTCACCGTCCTCGAACGACGCGGTTCTCTCGGTGGTCGCACCATCTCGATGCCGCTGCACGTCGTCGACGATGTCCCCGACAACGGCCAGCATGTGTTCGCCAGCGGATACGAGCACCTCATGCGTTACCTGGACAGCGTCGGCACTCGCGAGCATGTCGCCTTTCCGGGACACATGACCGTCCGGATGCCCGGCGGAGCGACCCGCAGGTCGGGCTTTGCGGGCCTGTCCGGGCTCCGGGCGGCGCTCGGCGATCTGCCGGGAGTGACCGGTCTCGACCGGTTGCGGACCGTGCGTGCCCAGATCACGCTGATACGCCAGGCTTTTCGGCAGCCCGACTGGCTCGACGACGTCACCGCCGACGAGTGGTTCCGCCGTATCGGGATGCCGCAGTCGGCACGGGATGCGCTGTGGGACGGCATCGTCATCGGCCTGACCGGTGACAAGCCGGACATCTCCTCGGCCAAGGTCCCGGCGGATCTGCTGGTGACGGGGGCCCGGCGGGCGCGGGAGACGCGGACGCCGATCTCCATCGGTTACCCCACCGTCGACCTCGACACCTTGTTCATCCACGGTGCCGAGAAGCGCTTCGCCGATGCCGGTGTGGAGGTCCGCCACCGCGCGGTGGTGTCGTCGATAGACGTGACCGACGGGACCGTGACCGGTGTGACCCTCGCCGGCGGCGAGAAGGTCGCCGCCGACGCCGTCATCTGCGCGGTGCCGGTGTGGAATGTGAAGGGACTCCTCGATCAGGTCCCGGGACACGACCGGATCTACCGCGCCGTCGAGAACCTGACCCCGGTGCCCATCGTGAGTGTGAACCTCTATCTCGACCGCTCGATCGGGATGGCCGACTGGGGCGAGATCCTGTACGGCGGTGAGGGTGTGCTGGAACAGGTGTGGGACCGCCAGCGCATGCACGGGCGCGAACCGCGCGACAATCACTTCTATTCGACGACGGTGTCGGCGTCGTATGACCTGATCTCGAAGACGAACGCCGAGATCACCGAGATCCAGATGGACATGTTGCGTCGGTACTTTCCGCAGGCGGCCGACGCCGAGGTCGTCCACAGCCACGTGGTCCGGATGCCGAAATCGACTTTCGCACAACGACCCGGAACCGCGGGCCTGCGCCCAGACCAGCGCACCGAGGTCGGCGGACTCGCGCTCGCCGGAGACTGGACCCGTACCGACTGGACCACGACGATGGAGGGTGCGTGCCAGAGTGCCGCCCGGGCCGTCGAGGTGATCCTGGAGTACGCCCGGCGCGGCTGAGTCGACGACGGTGTCCGCCCCGCATACCAGCATGGTTGCGGGGCATCGTTGTTGCTGGCAGGGTGCAGATATACGGACGAACCCGGCATGCGTGAAGACCGATCGCGCCGCCGACGCCGTACGAGATCGCGACGCGTAGTCGTCCGACGATCGCACAACACAATCACCTTGCCTGCCGCCGAGGCACATTCTGCTTCGAGAGCGGCCCGCCGGATGAGGGAAAGGATCGAACAGATCGTGGGAACTCACACAGCAACACGAACTCCAGAGGCCGGGCATTCCGCGAACACGAGTGTCGACGTCTACCGCACCCGGCTCGCCCGGCGGAGTCAGATCGAGCCGCGCCCGCACAACACGGTGTGGGGCAGCATGGGCAATCCCGGGCCCCTGTCGGCGCCCGAGCTCCGACGCTACGCCGACCGTGGATACCACACGGAGGCAAACATTCTCGCCGACGCCGACATCGCTGCCTGTCTCCGCGAGGTGGAGTCGATCACCGAGCGACTGGGCGACGACGAGCGGGTGATCCGCGAATCGTCCAACGGTGACGTCCGATCGCTCTTCGCGGTGCATCGGCTCAGCGACGTCATCGCCGAGATCTGTTCGCGAGAAGCCATTGTCGGGGTTGCCCGGCAGATCCTCGAC
Organism: Gordonia sp. G4; assembly: GCF_057770005.1. NCBI lineage: Bacteria > Bacillati > Actinomycetota > Actinomycetes > Mycobacteriales > Gordoniaceae > Gordonia > Gordonia sp. G4. Next base: position 765,859 of record NZ_CM173442.1, on the reverse strand, counting down.
GACGACGTGACGATCCATCAGAGCCGGATCAACTTGAAGCCGGGTTTCGCCGGCGGACCGTTCTACTGGCACTCGGACTTCGAGACATGGCACGCCGAGGACGGCATGCCCGCGCCGCGCGCACTGAGCGTATCGCTGGCACTGACCCCGAACTACTCGACCAACGGTCCACTGATGATCATTCCCGGTTCCCACCGCCGGTTCGTCAGCTGTGTGGGCTCGACACCCGGTGACTACCATCGTGAATCGCTCACCTCGTACCGGCCGCCCGTCGGGACGCCGGAGGAAGAGGACGTCGCGAGCCTCGCCGACGAGCTCGGCATCGACACGATCACCGGACCGGCCGGGTCCGCGCTCTACTTCGACTCCAATTGCCTGCACGCGTCCGGCGGGAACATCACGCCCTACCCGCGCAGCAACCTGTTCGTGGTCTTCAACGCGAAGTCGAACGCGCTGCAGGAACCGTACGGTGGGACGCCACCACGACCGGACCACTTGGCGCACAGGTGATATGGGCTGCTCTCTGAGGAGCGGGGGGCGGGCGGGTGTTGCTCTGCTCCCTGAGGAGCGAGCTTGCGAGCGTCTCGAAGGGTCAGAACCCGGTCGACGAACCCAGATCGGGGGCCGGCCCGGAGAAGAGGTGCTCACCGTCGAACCTTGCGGGCAGGCCCGCTGCCAGGTAGGTGCCGATCCCAGGCTGGTCCAGCTCGGCGAACAGCGGATTACGGTGCAGAACACCTGATTCGACGACCTCGCCGAAGGTGCGGTACCGCTCCCAGAGGACGGACGAGTTGGCCAGCTCGGCCTCGACCTCGGCGGTGGTGTGCCGCGCGAACCACGCGGCGAACAGCGGTGTGAGCACACCGCGATGGAGGAACCGGTCGTCCTCTCTGCCGAAGTCCGCGTCGAGTGCCCGTTCGACGGCCGCGACCGCGTCACCGGTGCCGGTCATCTCGACGAGGCCGCGGAAGTGACGGGGTGTGAGGGCGACGAGCATGAACCGACCACCGTCGGCGGCCACGAAATCGGTGCCGTACGTGCCGTAGACGTCGTTCCCGGTGGCCGGTCGGCTGCCGCCACCCAGCTGGGGCTCGGTGAGGTATCCGAGCGTCCCGGCGATGGCGAGGGCGGTGTCCTCGAGCGGCAAGGTGATCTGTGCCCCGGCACCGGTCTGGTCCCGGCGCCGGACGGCGGCCGTGATAGCCAATGCGGCATAGAGACCGCACGCGATGTCCCATGCCGGCAATGCGTGGTTGACGACGCCGGCGTAATCGGTGGGTCCGGTGATCGCCGGGAATCCCAGCCCCGCGTTGACCGTGTAGTCGACGCCCGGAGTGCCGTCGGTGCGGCCGAGCAGCTCCAGTGTGATGACGTCGGAGCGTCGGGCGGACAGCGTCTCGTGGCTCATCCACGACCGCCCGCCCGCATTGGTGACGAGGATTCCGCCGCCCGGTCCGCTGTCGGTGACGAGGTCCTGGATGGCATTCTGGCCCTGGGGATCACGGAAGTCGACGGTGACGGACTTCTTGCCGCGATTGAGCCCGGTCCAATAGATCGAGGTGCCCTCGCCGGTGACCGGCCACCGGTGGACGTCGGCGGCGCCGCCGACCGGGTCGACGCGGATCACCTCTGCGCCCAGCTGGGCGAGGGTCAGGCCGCACAGCGGTGAGGCGACGAAGCTCGACACCTCCACGATGCGGAGGCCTTCGAGCGGGCGGGGGATCGGGCTCATGTGAAGACACTCCTCGGGGAGAGACGGCTGTGCGCGACAGGGTGTCAGGCCATCAGGACGCGGTAACGCCAGTCGAGGACGTCGCGGTCCTCGTCACCGTGAGCGACGACCTTGGAGTGCAGGTGCAGGATCCCGCCGCCGGCGGCGAGCGGGGTGGCTTCTGCGACAGTGATCTCGGAGCTGAGGGTGTCGCCCTCGTGGACCGGACCGGTGTGGTCGCACGAGTCCCAGCCCAGAACGGTAGCCAGATTCGGAAGCGCCCGATTGGCCTGGGAGAGAGCGAGTCCGATGGTGTGCCCGCCGTAGACCAGACGACCACCGGCGGCCGCACCGGCCACCCGCTCATCGTGGTGTGTGGCCGCGATGTTCAGTGAGAGCCGGGCGAGTTCGGGTGCGCTGGACACCACGTCGGCACTGGAGGTGAAGACTCGGCCCGCCAGCTCAGGTGAAAAGTGCTGTCCGCGCACGGACGTCCGGTAGGTCTCGAGGTCCCACTCGGGGATGGACGGCGGCGCGGCGGTCCCCGGTCCGATGGTGCTCAGGTCGTCCGCGTGCACGGTCCGCTCGGGGTCGGCATCGGGTGACAACGGCAGCATCGCGCAGCGGTGGAAGTCGAGAACGGTGGCGCCGTGCTGATCGGTCGTCACCATGTGCAACGCGGCCAGACCGGTGGGGGCACGACCGGGTCTGGGCGTGTTCTCGCGCAACCCGACCACCTCGGTGACGGTCGTCAGCGTGTCGCCGATCCGGGGGTGGCTCAGGAACCGCAGGCCGCGGTAGAAGAGGTTTGCCTTGACATGATGTGTGGCCAAGGTGGATTGACCGATCGCGATGTCGGTGACCAGCCCGGGATGTGCGAGAGTGCCGCCGCCGATCACTCGTGTGGACAACTGCGCGTCGAGTGCGAGGCGCAGACGATCGCCGAGGATCATCTGATGTGACGCGGCGAGGCCGTCGGTCAGCGTGAGCGACGGGGCGTCGTCGAAAATCTGCCCGTGTGCGAGGTCGTCGAAGTGCGGGCCGCCCACGGTGATCGGCTCAGACATCGATTCCGCTCTTTGCCAGAACGCGTCGCGCGGAGACGGCCAGCGCCTCGTCGAGCATCCGGCCGTCGAGCTCGGCAGCGCCCGCTCCCGCGGCGGCCGCCTTCTCGAGCGCGTCGAGCACGCGTCGCGCGTCCTCGATGGCCGCGTCGTCGGGTGTGAAGATCTCGATGGCACTGGCGAGCTGGGCCGGGTGGATCACCCAGGTGCCGTCGAAGCCGAGGTCGCGGACCCAGCGTTTGGCACCTCGGAAGTCCTCGTCATCGGCGATGGTCAGGTGCGGTCCGTCGATGACGTCCACGCCGGCCGCGCGCGCGGCGAGCAGCACCGAGTCCTGGACGACGTGCCAGGTGTGCATGGGCAGGCCGGGGCTGCGCCCCAGGGAGGCGGCGAGATCGGCGTAACCGATCAGGACGGCGTCGAGCCGCTTCGTCGCCGCGCAGATCGCACCCGCGTCTCGGATGCCGCGAGGTGACTCGAGGAGCGCTTGCAGTCGGACCGGCGCTCGGCCGAGCTGTTCGTCGGCGGACCGGAGATCCGCGGGCGAGTCGGCCTTCGGCAGCACCACCGAGGTCAGATTCGGCATCTGGGCGCACGCGGCGAGGTCGGCGGCAGCCCACTGTGTGTCGATGGCGTTGATGCGCAACGAGATCGCACGATCGGCGCCGAACTCGGCGACCAGGTCGGCGGCCGCCGCGCGAGCCGAGTTCTTGTTCTCCGGGGTCACCGCGTCTTCGAGGTCGAGGACCACCTCGTCGGCGATCGAGGCCAGCGCCTTGCGGGCCTTGCGGTCGTCGGAGGCCGGTGCCACCAGAACGGCTCGTCGTCTCTGCACTGTTGCTCCAGGGGGTCGGATTCAAATGTGCGGCCAAATCATGCCCTCACGGTTCTATCAGACTTCAGTGGCCGTTGTGAAGCTTGACAGCGATCCGCAGTGGCCACAAAATGGCCGTACAAATTGAGTCCCCACGCAGATCGCAGGTGAACCCCCTCATGAGCACCCTCTCCGCCGAAGAGTCCTTCCTCGTCGAGACCGTCCGGTCGTTCGTCGACCGGGAGGTCAAGCCGTCCGTGCAGGAGGTGGAGCACGCCAACACCTACCCCGAGAAGTGGATCGAGCAGATGAAACAGATCGGGATCTACGGGCTCGCCGTGCCCGAGGAGTTCGGCGGCTCACCGGTGTCGATGCCGTGCTACGCACGCGTCACCCAGGAACTCGCGCGGGGATGGATGAGTCTGGCGGGCGCGATGGGAGGGCACACCGTCGTGGCGAAACTGCTGACGTTGTTCGGTACCGAGGAGCAGAAGCGGACCTATCTGCCCCGGATGGCCACCGGTGAGATGCGGGCGACCATGGCGCTCACGGAGCCGGGCGGCGGCTCGGATCTGCAGGCGATGTCGACGGTCGCCAAAGAAGACGGTGACGAGCTGGTCATCAGCGGCTCCAAGACGTGGATCAGCAACGCCCGACGTTCGGGGCTCATCGCGTTGATGTGCAAGACCGATCCCTCGGCGACCCCGCGACACAAGGGCATCTCGATCGTGCTGGTGGAACACGGTCCGGGACTGACCGTCTCGCGCGACCTGCCCAAGCTGGGCTACAAGGGTGTCGAGAGCTGCGAGCTGTCCTTCGACGGGTATCGCGCACCGAAATCGGCGATCCTCGGTGACGTCCCCGGCAAGGGTTTCGGTCAGATGATGAAAGGCCTGGAGACCGGTCGTATCCAGGTGGCATGTCGCGCACTCGGTGTCGCGACGGCGGCGCTGGAGGACTCACTGGCCTACGCGCAGCAGCGCGAGTCCTTCGGGCAACCGATCTGGAAGCATCAGTCGATCGGCAATTATCTCGCCGACATGGCAACCAAACTCACCGCTGCTCGTCAGCTGACGTGGCATGCGGCCGAGCAGTTCGACAGGGGTGAGCGCTGTGACATGGAAGCGGGCATGGCGAAGCTCTATGCGTCGGAGGTGGCGATGGAGATCGCCCTGAACGCCGTCCGTATCCATGGGGGTTACGGTTACTCGACGGAGTTCGACGTCGAGCGGTACTTCCGCGACGCGCCGCTGATGATTGTCGGTGAAGGCACCAACGAGATCCAGCGCAATGTGATCGCGGCGCAACTGGTCTCGCGCGGGGGGATCTGAGGCGGACGACGCCGTGTGAGTCGATCGGAGCGGAGGCGGTGGGATGAGTGGGTGACGCGGGCCAGTCCGAGCCGGCGTACAAGACGCTGGCAAACGAACTGCGATCGCAGATCGTCGCGGGCAAGTACGCCGGCGGCGTGCGGCTGCCGACCGAATCCGAACTGTCCCAGGAGTACGCGCTCAGCCGGCAGACCGTCCGTCGGGCCTTCCTGGAGCTGGTGACCGAGGGGGCGGTGTACCGCGTACCCGGTCGCGGGACGTTCGCGACCGAGAACGCGGGCCAGTACCTGCGCCAACTGGGTTCGATCGAGGACCTCATGAACCTGTCCACCGACACCGAGATGCAGGTGCTCGAATCGCCCGCGCGCCGTGTCGATCTCGAGGCCGCGGGCCGGTTGCGGCTGGACACCGACGTGGTGTACCGCATCGTTTTCCAGCGCTTTCACGACGGTGTCCCGTTCGTCGTGACGACGGTGTCGTGGCCGGAGCCGGTGGCACGTCTGGTGATCGACGCACCCGAGGTCGAGCAGGGCGCGATCAGCGACCACACGATGATCGGTCTGCTCGAACCGCACCTCGTCGATCCGATCGAGGAATGCGCGCAATCGATCACGGCCACGACCGCCGACGCCACGACCGCGGACCGGCTCGGTTGTCCGGTGGGACACACCGTCTTGCGGGTCGACCGGTTGTACACCGATTCCCGCGGGCGGGCAGTCGAACTCGCGGTCAGCCACTTCCTGCCGGAGCACTACACCTACCGGGTGACGCTGCGGCGCAGTGGGATCTGAGAGCGCCTCTTCGAGGTCCCGTCAGTGCCGAGCCGGAAGCGGCTGCTCCTCGGGCACATTCGACGATCCACGGCGCGCCGGGATGGTGAGTGTGATGGCCATGCCGACGAACGCCGCGGCGGCCGCCACCAGGAAACACCACGTGAACGTCGATTCGTCCGGTACCTCGGTGCCGCCGAGCGAGATGGTGGCACTGGCCAGGATCAGGGCCATGACAGCCGATGCGATCGTGGTACCGAGCGAACGCATGAGGCCGTTGAGTCCCACGGCCGCACCGGCCTCGGTCGCCGGCACCGACCCCATGATCAGGGTCGGCATCGCCGCGTAGCCGACACCCACGCCGATCGCGCACACGATCGAAGCCAGCATCAGTTTCCAGGCGGCGTCCATGAGGAAGAACGCGAGCAGGTAACCGCATCCCAGGATTGCGGCGCCGATGGCGAGCGTGATCTTGGCGCCGATCCGGTTGATGAGGATGCCCGAGACGGGTGCGAAGATCATCATCATCAGACCGCCCGGTGCCATCCACAGGCCCGCGGCCAGGAGGGACTGTCCCAGACCGTATCCGGTGGCCTCCGGTAGGCGGAGGAGCATCGGCAGGACGATGGACTGCGCCATCATTCCGAAGCCGATGGCCGCGGCGGCGATGTTCGTCAGCAGGACCGCGGGGCGTGCGGTGGTCCGCAGATCGACCAGCGGATCCCGTTGGCGGAGTTCGAAGACACCCCACACGAGTAGCACGGCGATGCCGCCCAGTCCGAGTCCGAGGGTGCGTCCCGAGGTCCAGCCCCAGTCGTTGGCCTTCGACACCGCGATGAGGAACGCCGAGAGTCCAGCGGCCAGGCCGATGGCGCCCGGGACGTCGATGCGCCCGCCCACCGCGTCGTTCACGCGAGGTACCAGCACGAGAACCGCCACGCTGATGAGCACGCCCAGACCGGTCGCCACGTAGAACAGGGCGTGCCAGTCCCAGGTCTGCACGATCCAGGCCGCCAGCGGCAGGCCGATCGCGCCGCCGACGCCGAGGGTCGCGCTCATGGCGGCCACGGCCATCGAGGTGATCCGGGGTGGGGTGATCTCGCGGATCAGGCTCATGCCGACGGGGATGAACCCCATCGCCAGGCCCTGTACGCCGCGGCCGATGATCAGCGGAACCAGGGTGTCGCCGAGTGCGCAGATCAACGACCCGAGCGTGAGCAGGACCGCGCTGACGAACAGCACGCGCTGCTTGCCGAACATGTCGCCCAGTCGCCCGGCGATCGGCATGGCGACGGCCGCGGCGAGCAGGGTGGCGGTGATGATCCACGACGCGTTGCCGATCGATGTCCCGAGCAGCCGGGGCAGGTCCGGCTGGATCGGGATGATGAGCGTCTGCATCAGCGACGCGACGAGGCCGCCGAAACAGAGCACCACCACACTGCCGACGGCGCCGGCAGGGGCCTTGTCGACGGCTTCGGCGGCGTCACGGGTGAGCCCCGGCGTGGCACCTCGTACTCGGCTCATGGGAGACCTCCTTCGAGGTATGCAGCATACATATGTAACGTACACATGCAAATCGGACAGTAGATTGTGTCCGTCGAGGGATGGAGGACGAATGTCGGAGGATCATGCGCCGTGGCAGTCGGCGGTGCATCGTGATCTGGCGCAAGAGTTGCTGCGGATGTCACGGCGTCGCAGCCTCGTCCATCCGGCCGCCGGACTGGAACGATCGGCCTTCGCCATCCTGTGGGTGCTCTCCGATGGCAGGCCACGCACTCTGAGAGAGCTCACCGCCGAGCTCGGCCTCGAGCAGTCGACCGTCAACCGCCAGGTCAACGCGGCCATCAAACACGGTTACGTCGAGCGCTTCGAGGTCGAGAACTCACTGTCGAAGCTGATCCGCCCCACCGAGGAGGGTAGCAAGGCCTTCCGGCGGGACGGGCTGCTGCGCGCCCAACGGCTCGAGCAGGTCTTCGCCGACCTCGATCCGGGCACGCCGCAGGCTCTCCTGCACGAACTACGGGCCTTCAACGACGCCTACGAACGCACCCAGCACCGGCACGGCACCACCGACAGCGTCGACCCCTACAAGAAGGGGCTGGGGTGACCGTGGGCGGGACATACGCGGTGACCGGATCGGCGTCGGGCATGGGGGCGGCGGTGGCGCGGTCGCTGCGGGCCGAGGGTCACACGGTCATCGGGGTCGACCGGCAAGACGCGGATGTCGTCGCCGACCTGTCGACGCCGGAGGGTCGCCACACGGCGGCGGCAGAGGTCATGACCAGGGCGGGCGGCACGCTCGACGGTGCGGTCCTGGCCGCTGGGATGGGCCCGGCCAAGGGGCGCGAGCGGACGATCGTCGAAGTCAACGTCCTCGGTGTCACGGAGCTGCTGACTGCGTGGCGCCCGGCACTGGCCGCTGCGGACAACGCGAAAGTCGTTGTCTTCGGCTCGAATTCGACGACGGTCACGCCGCTGGTGCCGGGTGGTGCGGTGCGCAGGCTGGTCAACGGTGACGCCGAGGGGGCCACCCGCGTGATCCGCCGCCGACGGGGTGTCACGGGGCCGGTCGCCTACGCGTCGTCGAAGATCGCGGTGACCCACTGGTGCCGACTGCACGGAACCGCACCCGAGTGGGCGGGAGAGGGAATCCGGATCAACGTCATCGCACCCGGACCGGTGATGACCCCACTGCTGCAAGCCCAGCTCGACGGCCCGCAGGCCGACAGCGTGAGATCCTTCCCGGTCCCGGTGCGCGAGTTCGGGACGCCGGAGCAGCTCGCCGCGTGGGTGATGCTCATGCTGTCGCCCGCGGCCGACTTCATGGCGGGCGCGGTCATCACCGTCGACGGCGGCACCGAGGCCCTCATCCGGACCCGGTCGTGGCCGAGGCCGCTTCCGGTCCAGGGGATCCCGAAGCTGCTGTGGGCGATGTATCGCGCCCCCGCGATGGGCCAGGTCGCGCGGTACCGGGAAGCCGCCGCGGACGACGGGCGTCCGGCGGCGTCCTCGGATGGAGTCGTCTACTGAGGCCGGTGGAAGAGCGCGAGTTGCGCCCCGGCCGCGGTCAGCCCGACTCCGGCCGCCACCGCAGCCGCTTGTCCCGACGTCAGTTTGGTGTCGATGCCGAGTGCACGATCCACACTGAAACGTCCCGGACCGATGGCGGCGAGGGCGATGGCCGCAACCGACAGGTTGGCGACGTATTCCCACCCCTCCGACGTGATGAAGAATCCGTTGGGCTGGTGCACCGAGCGGGCGGCGACCGCCATCGTGCCGACGATGGCGGCCGAGGCGAGGGGAGTGCCCGCACCCGCGACGACGGCGGCACCCGAACCGATCTCGACGACGGCCGAGGCCTGGGCCTGCAGTTTGGGCTGCTTGAACCCGATCGAACCGAACCATCCGGCGGTTCCGGCCAGGCTGCGAGCGTGTTTGACCCCGTGGGCGATCATCGTCCCGCCGATTGCAGCGCGCAGGAGTAGCTGTGCGGCAGTGTGATTCGAGGTCGGTCGCGGGGTTGTGAACAGGCGCGCCACTTCGGGATCCTTCCGGCGATGGGTAAGCCACCGGCGGCAGCTTCGGCGAGAACTACAAGCAATTATCTAACTATATACCTCAGCCGCGCCGGACGGCTCGTCCGGTCTCACAGTCCCGCCCGTTCGAGCGCTTCGTCGAATTCCTCTGAGGCCTGCTTCTCGCTCTTGCCGTCGGCGAGCGCCTCGCGGTAGACGGCGAACAGTTCGGCGCCGTGTTCGGCGTAGGCCCGCGTCCAGCGTTCGGCGTCGACACGCCAGTAGCCGATGACGTCGTAGGACCGGCGGTCCCAGCGAAGGTCCCCGCGTAGGTGCTTGCGCACCGCGCGCGACTCCGCGGCCTCGCCGGCGAACCAGCAGTAGGCGCCTGAGGTCGGCAGGTCGAGGCCGCAGACGGTGTCGGCGAGCCGGCTCGGTGTGCGGGAGTTCCCGCCCACGAGGGTGATCAGCTCGACGTCGCGCTCGGGCAGGTACGACAGTTCGGTCGGAGCGGGCACCTCGACCACGGCGGTGACCCCGTCGGTCGAGGGCAGTTCGTCGAGGATCCGGGCCAGGGCGGGGAGTCCGGCGAGGTCGGCGGCGAGGACCAGGCGCTCGACGCCGGCGGGTGGTGCGTACCAGCTCCGGGCGTGCGTCATCACCACGTCGTGCCCTGCTTCGGCGCGCTGCGCCCACAGCGTCGCGGGTCCGGCGGCGTGGATGACGAAGTCGACGACCATCGTGCCGGCGGAGTGGTCGACCGAACGGATCGAGTAGTTCCGGCCATCGGGGGCCGGCTCGATGTCGTAGTAGGCCCACGTGCCGTCGCGACATTCCATATCCGGTGTGACACGCTCGGGTTCGTGTGGGAAGTAGATGCCCACGGCTTCGTCGGCGCCGCCCGGTAGGCCGAGTCCTGGCAGATCGGTCACGTCGAAGACGATGCGACGCAGATTGGGCGTCAGGTCGGCGACGTCGGCAACGCGTGCTCTGGAATAGCCCATGAGGTAACCCTAACCTGACTGTGGCCGAACCTGACTTGGGGCTGGACCCGGGTTACTAGGATATGCAACCATCTGAGGAGCCTGTCGGTGTGGAGAGGAGTTCGTCCGTGTCGGAACCATCGGTCTTGACGGAGAAGAACGGGTCGGCGCGGTCGCTGGTCCTGAACCGTCCGAAGTCCATCAACGCGATCGATCACGAGATGGTCGGCTCGATGGCCGAGCACCTCGAGGCCTGGGCGGCCGATGACGCGGTCGAGGCCGTCGTGCTCTCGGGAGCCGGCGAGCGTGGGCTCTGCGCCGGTGGTGACATCGTCGCCATCCATCGCGATGCGGCCGCGCTGAGCGGGAATCCGGCGTCGACCGACACCGAGGCCGAGCAGTCGCCGTCGGCGAAGTTCTGGTTCGACGAGTACCGGCTGAATGCGCTGATCTCGGGCTATCCCAAGACGTACGTCGCCATCATGGACGGCATCGTGATGGGCGGCGGTGTCGGGGTGTCCGCGCACGGCGACGTCCGCGTCGTCACCGAGCGCACGAAGCTCGCGATGCCCGAGGTGGGCATCGGGTTCGTGCCCGATGTCGGTGGCACACATCTTCTCTCACGCGTTCCGGACGGACTCGGAACCTATGCCGGTCTCACCGCCGGCCACCTGCGCGGCGCCGATGCCCTCGCGATGGGTCTGGCCGATCATTTCGTGCCGTCGGAGTCGCTGCCGGCGTTCCTCGCCGCGATCGGCGAGTCGGGAGTCGAGGCGGCGCTGTCCGCGCACGCCGTCGACGCGCCGGCCTCCGAACTCGCCGAACACCGTGAGTGGATCGCGGAAGCGTTTGCGGCCGACTCTGTCCCGGAGATCATCGAACGATGCCGCGCGGTGGGTTCGCCGTTCGCCGACAAGACCGCCGAAGCGATCGCCGCGAAGAGCCCGACCGCGCTGGCGGTCACGCTGCGGTCGCTGCGCGAGGCGGCCGGTGACGCGACCCTCGAGGACTCGCTCGTGCGCGAATTCCGCGTCTCGGTGCGCTGCCTGCTGCATCCTGACATGGCCGAGGGGATCCGAGCTCAGGTCATCGACAAGGACCGCAACCCGAAGTGGGCTGCGTTCTCCGAGGACGCCGTGGACGCGTTCTTCGCGCCGCTGCCGGGCGACCTCACGTTCCCGACCGTCTGACCGAGACCTTCCCCGGGTGGGGGTCAGCCCGTAACATCCCGCCCGTCATCGAACCGAAAGAGGACTCACCGTGACCGAACACCAGACCATCGTCGTCGAGACCAGCGGCCGGGTGGGCATCATCACCCTCAACCGCCCGAAAGCGCTGAACGCGCTCAACACCGAGTTGATGAACGAAGTGGTCGGCGCCGTCAAGGAGTTCGACGTCGACCAGGGGATCGGCGCCATCGTGATCACCGGTTCGGAGAAGGCGTTCGCCGCGGGCGCCGACATCAAGGAGATGTCATCGAAGTCCTACGCGGATGTGGTGAACGAGCAGTTCTTCGGCGCCTGGGATGAGCTGTCGCGGGCGCGTACGCCGATCATCGCCGCGGTGACCGGCTACGCCCTCGGCGGCGGCTGCGAACTCGCGATGCTGTGCGACACCATCATCGCCGGCGACAACGCCGTCTTCGGTCAGCCCGAGATCAACCTCGGCGTCATCCCCGGCATCGGTGGTTCGCAGCGCCTCACCCGCGCCGTCGGCAAGGCCAAGGCGATGGACATGGTGCTCACCGGCCGGCAGATGAAGGTCGACGAGGCCGAGCGTCTGGGCCTGGTCTCGCGGGTGGTGCCCAAGGAGGACTGCCGCGCCGCCGCGATCGAGGTCGCCGAGGTCATCGCCTCGAAGTCGCTGATCGCCGCCGCGGCCGCCAAGGACGCGGTCAACCGTGCCTTCGAGTCGAGCCTGGTGGAGGGTGTCCGCGCCGAGCGCGCGCTGTTCTACTCGACGTTCGCGACCGACGACCAGACCGAGGGCATGGCCGCCTTCGTCGAGAAGCGGGACCCGAACTTCACCCACCGCTGATCCGAAACATTCGCAAACCCACCCTTTTTCGGTATTTCCACCCCTATGTGGTGGGTGGAAATACCGAAAAAGGGTGGGTTTGCGGCGTTCAGGAGAGGGTACGCAACACCGCCAGGGCCCGGTCGACGAGTGGGGTTCGGCGCCCGTCCGGGAACGCCACGGCCAGTTCGACCTCCTCGGGGGCGTCGAGCGGCCGGTACACGACGCCGGGTACGCCGAGCGCCGAGGTGGGTTCGGGGACCAGGGCCACCCCCACCCCGGCGGCGACCAGTGTCAGGAGCGTCGACGTCTCCTCGACCTCGTGCCGGATGCTCGGGACGAAACCCGCGCGTCCGGCGGCCGCCGACAGGACGCCGTGCATGAGCGACTTCCCGCCGCCCGCATGCACGACGAAGTCGTCACCGGCCAGCAGTGCGAAGTCCACGGTCGCATCCGGTGCGCCGTGGGCGAGCCGATGATCGTGAGGCAGTGCCACGATGAGGCGGTCGCGGCGGATCGATTCGACCTGGAGGCCGGTCGTGTCCATCGGGACGCGCAACAACGCGAGGTCGATGTCCCCGGACGCGAGCGCGGCGATCTGGGCGGGTGCCAGCATCTCGCCGCGCACGCTGACGTCCACGTCGGGTAGTTCGACACTCAGGGCGCGCACCAGCGCGGGCAGGAGCGAATAGGTGGCCGAACCCACGCACCCGATCGCGAGGTTGCCCTGGCGTCCGTCGGCGATCCGTTGCGCCTGCCGTGTGGCGGCGTCGACCGAGTCCAGGATCGCTTCCACTCGCTGCAGGTAGTCCGCACCCGCGGGGGTCAGTTCGACGCGCCGCGTCGACCGGACCAGCAGCGCGACCCCGAGCTCGTCCTCGAGTTGGCGGATCTGCTGCGACAGCGGTGGTTGGGCCATGTGGAGTCGCTGCGCGGCCCGGCCGAAGTGCAATTCCTCGGCGACGGCGCGAAAGTACCGCAGATGGCGGAGCTCCATGCCGCCAGTGTAGTCGTTTGATATCTATTGCATATCAAACTCTGCGATACGAGTACTTCTCCATATCGACGACAGTTCCTAGGGTGGAGCGCATGGCTCCTCTCACCATGGACGCGGGTTCCGATGTCGTCGTCTGTTCGCCGCTGCGTACCCCGGTCGGGCGCATGGGTGGTGCGCTGGCATCGGTTCCCGTCACCCGGCTGGCGACCGACCTGCTTCGCGTACTCGCGGAACGCACCGGGCTCGGCGAGGGCGATGTCGATGACGTGATCCTCGGGCAGGGTTACGCCAACGGAGAGTCACCGGCGCTCGGCCGGATCGCGGCCCTGGATGCCGGCCTGGGTGTCGGAGTACCCGGAATGCAGGTCGATCGTCGCTGTGGTTCCGGCCTGCAGGCGATCCTGACCGGCGCGGCAGCCGTGGCGACCGGGGGTGCCCGTCTCGTCGTCGCCGGTGGTGCCGAGTCGATGTCGACCGTCGAGCACTACGCGCTCGGCCTCCGGTCGGGGATCAAACAGGGTGGCGTCGAACTCCGCGATCGTCTCGATCGTGGGCGTCTGACGGCCGGCGGCGAGTCGCACCCGGTTCCGGGCGGGATGATCGAGACCGCCGAGAACCTGCGTGCGAGATACGGCATCTCGCGGACCGAGCAGGACGCACTGGCGGCCCGTTCGCACGAACGGGCGATCGCGGCTCACGACAGCGGACATTTCACCGACGAACTGGTGCCGGTCACCATCCCGGGACGGCGGGGCCGGCCGGACACCGTCGTCGATCACGACGAGCACCCGCGGGCCGACGCGACCGCGGAATCACTCGCCGCCCTGCGTCCGATCCGAGTCGGCATCGACCCCGACTCGACGGTCACGGCCGGGAACGCCTCCGGCCAGAACGACGGCGCGGCCATGTGCGTGGTCACCACGCGCGCAGAGGCAGAGCGCCGCGGGCTCGAACCCCTTCTGGCACTGCGCTCCTGGGCGGTCACCGGGTGTGAGCCCGCGACCATGGGCATCGGTCCGGTCGGGGCCACCGCCGCCGCACTCGAACGCGCCGGCCTCACGCTCGACGAGATCGACCTCATCGAACTCAACGAGGCCTTTGCCGCCCAGGTGCTCGCCTGCCTCGCCGAGTGGAAGATCGACCCGACCGACGAACGGCTCAACCCCAACGGATCCGGCATCTCCCTCGGTCATCCCATCGGTGCCACCGGTGCGCGCATCCTCGCCACCGCGGCCTACGAAGCCCGCCGCCGCGACTCCCGGTACGTCCTGGAGACGATGTGCATCGGTGGCGGACAGGGTCTCGCGGCGATCTTCGAGGCGATCCGATGAGCGTGCAGGTCCATGCCGTCGTCACCGGGCGACCCGACGGGCCGGCGGTCGTGCTGTCCAATTCACTGGGGTCGACGCACCGGATGTGGGACGCCCAGATCGCCGCGCTCGAAGAACGGTTCCGGGTCGTACGCTACGACACCCGAGGGCACGGCGATTCGCCTGTGCCACATGGCCCGTACTCGATCGACGAGCTGGCCGACGACGTGATCGCCCTGCTGGACCGCCTCGATATCGAACGCGCACACCTCGTCGGCCTCTCGCTCGGCGGGATGACCATGATGCGCGTCGCCGCGCGTGATCCCGAACGCGTGGACCGCCTGGCCCTGCTGTGCACCGCGGCGTACCTGCCGCCCGCACAGGGCTGGACCGACCGTGCCGCGCTCGTGCGCGCCGACGGCACCTCGGCGGTCGCCGCGGCCGTGGTCCAGCGGTGGTTCACCCCCGGATACCTCGCCGCGAACACCGAAGCGCGACAGGGGTACGAGGCCATGGTCGCCGCCACTCCCGCCGAGGGATACGCGGCCTGTTGCGAGGCGATCGCCCTGATGGATCAGCGGCCCGATCTGTCGTCGATCACCGCGCCCACGCTGGCGATCGCCGGCGCCGACGACCCGGCCACCCCGCCGGATCTGTTGCGCGAGATAGCCGATGCCGTGCCGAAAGGCCGCCTGCTGGTGGTCCCGGATTCGGCCCACCTCGCCACTGCGCAGCAACCCGACATCATCACTCCCGCACTGATCGAACACCTGGAGCAGCAATGAGCACTCTCGACAGCTCCGCCACGACGACGGTCGTCGACCGTCCCGGCGGCCCGACCAAACTCGCGGCGTCGGCGGCACAGGCGGTGGCCGACATCCCCGACGGCGCGAGCATCGCCGTGGGCGGCTTCGGGCTGGCCGGCATCCCCGGCTTCCTCATCGACGCGCTCCTCGAGCAGGGTGCGGCGAACCTGACCATCGTCTCCAACAACTGCGGAACCGACGGCGCTGGCCTGGGATTGCTGCTGGAGGCCCGTCGTATCGACCGGGTCGTCGCGTCCTACATCGGGGAGAACAAGGAGTTCGGGCGCCAATTCCTGTCCGGTGAGGTGACCGTCGAACTGACCCCGCAGGGCACGCTCGCCGAACGCATGCGCGCCGGCGGAAGCGGGATCGGGGCGTTCTTCACCCCCACCGGGGTCGGCACGCTCGTCGCCGAGGGCGGGCTGCCCTGGCGCTACCACTCCGACGGCACCATCGCGGAGTCGTCGCCGCCCAAGGAGGTCCGGACCTTCCACGGTCGGGAGATGGTCCTCGAGGAGTCGATCGTCACCGACTACGCACTCATCCGGGCCGCGGTGGTCGACACCGACGGAAACTGCCGATTCCACGCTGCCGCACGCAATTTCAACCCGCCGGCAGCGATGGCCGGGCGCATCACGATCGTCGAGGCGGAGAAGGTGGTCGAGGTCGGCGAACTCGGACCCGACGAGATCCATCTGCCGGGCATCTTCGTGCAGCGGATCGTCGAACTCGCCCCGGACCAAGTCGCGCGCAAGGGGATCGAGAAGCGCACCGTCCGTGAACGTCCCACCGCATCGCCGTCAGCCTAGGAGTGTCGACATGACCTGGACCCGTACCGAGATGGCCGCCCGCGCCGCCCGCGAACTCACCCCCGGCGACTACGTCAACCTGGGAATCGGGCTGCCCACCATGATTCCCGACCTCATGCCCGACAACTCCGGTGTCCATCTGCACGCCGAGAACGGAATCCTCGGCGTCGGACCGTTTCCCTATGACGACGAGGTCGACCCCGACCTCATCAACGCCGGCAAGCAGACCGTGTCGGTGTTGCCCGGAGCGTCGTACTTCGATTCGGCGACGAGTTTCGCGATGATCCGCGGCGGTCACGTCGACGTCGCGGTCCTCGGTGGCATGCAGGTCGCGATGAACGGCGACCTCGCCAACTGGATGGTGCCGGGTGCACTCGTCAAGGGCATCGGCGGCGCCATGGACCTCGTCAACGGTGCAGGCCGGGTCATCGTGCTGATGGACCATGTCACCAAGAAGGGTGAACCCAAGCTGCTGGAGGGTTGCGCACTCCCGCTGACCGGGCGCGCCGTGGTGAGCCGGGTCATCACCGATCTCGGCGTGTTCGACATCGCCGGAACGGGATTCGACGTCGTGGAGTTCGCCCCAGACGTCGACCTGGGGATGGTCGAGGCCAAGACCGGTGCACCCGTCACCGACCGGACGGCGGGTTACGCAGCGGCCGGGGTGTAAATCGACTGTTGCTGTTGCACAGTCGATTAGATTGGATGCACGGTCGACAGAATCGGACGCACGGTCGACGGGATCGGACGCACGGGCGACGTCACCGGCGGGTGGCCGCCAACTCGGCGCGGGACCGTACGCCGAGTTTCGCGTAGATCCGGGTCAGGTGGTACTGCACCGTCTTCGGTGAGATGTAGAGTTCGGCCGCCACTTCCCGATTTGACAGGCCGCGCGCGACGAGCGCGGTGACCGCCTCCTCCTGGGGAGTGAGTTCGGCGCCATCCCTTGCTGCGGTGTGGTTCTCGCCGCGCGAGGTCGCGAGACCGCCGGCCTTCAGTTCACGTTCACAGCGTTCGACGTAGGTAGTGGCCCCGAGCGACAGGTACAGGTCGCGGGCGGTCCCGATGACGGCGTCGGCGGCGCGGCGTTTGCCCGCACGTCGCAACGTCTGGCCGTAGGCGAAATTCACTCGCGCCTGGTCGTAACGCAGTCCGAGTCCGTCGAGGAGTTCGATGCCCTCCTCGAAGGTGCGTCGTGCCCCGTGGATGTCACCGGTCGCGCCGAGGTGGCGGCCGCGTGCGTACTTCATCCGGGCTGCCGACGAACGGTGGCCCCGCTCGGCCGACCGGATCTCGTAGCGTCGCAGCAGATCGTCGGCGGCCTCGTGCCGTCCCTCGAGGACCAGTGCGTTGGCGAGGACGTCGACCCACGGCCACAAGCCCGGCTCGGACAGCGCCGGCACGGACTCGGCCAGCGCGACGAGCGGCGTCAGTATTCGCCGGACCCGACCGTAGTCGGCCGCGGCCTCCGCCAGCTGGGCGCGGGCCAGCAGGTCGGGTATCCGCATGATCTCGTAGTCGCCGATGGAGGTGCTGCTCTGCGCGACACTCCCGTGCGCGTCCTCCCAGTTGCCGCGCAGCGAATGGATCTGACTCGCAGTCCAGTTGAGCAGGGGCGTCGTCAGCGCGATGCCACTGCTGCGAGCCAGTGCGCGGCCGGCCTCGACGCCCCGCAGCGCATCGTCCCAATCGCCGGTGAGGAACTGCACCCGGGCGAGCCAGGCCAGCGCCCACAACGTGATCCGGGTGGATCCGCCCAGCTGTGCCATCGATACGGCGGTTTCGAGATCGGTACGCGCCGCGTCGATCTCGTCGAGGCCGAGCTCGAGCCAACCGCGACCCATGATCGCGCGCTGGGCTTGCGCGCCGTACCGAACCCGTTCGGAGACGGTCTCGTACTCGGCGCGTGCGGCATCAGGGTGTCCCGACCACGCCAGTCCCAGCCCGCGGATGACGGCGGCCTCCACCCGGGCGGCTGATCCGGCGTCGGCCATCGCGTTCGCGCGATCGGCCCAGTCGACCAGTTCGATGCCCTGGCATCGGACCAGATTGTGCAGGACGAAACGCTGCGCGATCAGGGCGGCGATATCGGGCTCGCGCTCGGCGTTGACGATGGCCCACGCCCGGTCGAGACGCAGCTGTGCCTCCGCCGACCGGCCCCGAAGGATGGCGAGGTACGCCAGGGTCGCATTGCGCAGTGGTGTCTCGCGCAAGCTCTCCACGGTCGGCACGAGCGCGCCGGCGCCGGTGCAGTCGCCCGCGGCGAGAAGCGAATCGACCGCGAGTGTCACCCGTGTGTCACGTTGCAACGGGTCGGGGGTGAGCCGGCCCGACTGACGGTACAGCCCGGCGGCCTCGGCCCACGCGCCGTCGGCGCCGCGGGCACGTGCCAGATCGGCGAGGTCGTCGGCGAGGGCGGCGTCGACCGTCGAGGTGGCCGCGACGCGGTGATGGAGCTGCCGGGCGGGGTCGTCGACCAGGTCCGCGGCCCGGCGGTGGGCGTCGCCCACGGTCTTCATGCCGAGGACCTCGAGGACGGCGGCCCGCACCAGGGGGCCGGCGAGACGCGGTTGCGCCTCCGCGGGTGTCAGCGCCCCGTCGGCAGTCATCAAACCGGTTGCCTGTGCGGCGTCGATCGCAGCAAGGGGGTCGGTGATCCCGGCCAGCGCGATCGCGGTGGCGAGGGGCTCGGCGGGTTCGAGGATGGCGAGCGCCTCGATGAGCGCACGGGGCGGTGTCCCGGTGTCCGGCAACCGCTCCCGGACCATGGTGACCACGTGGGCCGGCGCGGGCAGCCCCACACCGGTGCGCGACCAGGTGCCCGCCGGGACCTCGTCGAGCAGGGCCACGATGTCGCGTGGATTCCCTCCGGTGTGCCGCGACAGTTCCTCGCGCATCGCCGGGTGCAACACGATGCCGCGCTGCGCGGCGATGTCAGCCGTACCAGACGCGTCCAGGCCGTCGAGTCGCAACTCGTCGAGTGCGTTGCCGACGAGCCGTGCTCCCCGCCGAGACATGGTGACGACAACCAGGATTCGGCGATCGCGGTGTTCGCGGGTGAGAGAGACCAACGCCTGCAGGGACTCCTCGTCGGCGAGGTCGGCGTCGTCGACAGCGATGAGAACTGCTGTGTCGCCGGGTATCTCGGCCGATGCCTCCGCGGGAGTGGTGACCGCTGCAAGCAGTGCGTCGAGCAGGTCGTCCGGGGTCGGGACGGTAGCGGTCGCACGTGTGGCGTCGGACCGGTCCTGTATCAGCTGCCGGATGAGCGCGCCGGGGGTGTGCGCCAGCCACGGTGACACCGCGGCCCAGAGCGTGGGACCGGTTGTCGGAGCGGACAGCCGCCGCCGGACCAGGTGCCTCAGCAGCGTCGACCTGCCGATGCCGGGATCTCCCGTGACCGCCAGAAAACCCGACTCCGACACGGCGTCGAGCCGCGAGGACAGCAACTCGATCTCGCGGTCGCGGCCGACACACCCGCCGGTGACCATCATCGGTCCATACTAGGGGGTCGCGGGGCGGTTCAACCCTGGTCGCCGCCGGCGACGGGCAGCACGGTCCCGGTGATGTACGACGCCTCGTCCGAGGCGAGGAAGCAGATGGCAGCCGCCTGCTCGTCGAGGGTGCCGTACCGGTGCATCGTCGATGACGAGAGCGTCTGGTCGATGTGGGCCTGGTACCACTGCGCTTCGATGTCGCTGCGCGGTTCCGGCGTGCCGCGTGAGATGCGGCGCGGAGGTGCGTCGGTTCCGCCCGGCGCCGTAGCGACGACCCGGATTCCCTCGTCGGCGTACTCCAGCGCCAGGGACGCGGTCAGCGCGTTGACCGCACCCTTGGCCGCGGAATAGGGAATCCGGTGGATTCCCCGGGTCGCGGCGGACGAGACGTTGACGATCACACCGCGCCCTGATCGCACCATCGACGGCAGCGCCGCGCGGCAGGTGAAGAGTGTGGTCATCAGCGACCGGTCGATCTCGGCGCGGATCTGTTCGTCGGTGAACTCGGTGAACGGTTTGAAGTTGATCGCCCCGCCCACGTTGTTGATGAGGACGTCGACGCGGCCATAGGAGTCGATCGCACGCCGGACGACGGCCTCGGCGCCGGCGAAGGTCTCGAGGTCGGCGACGGCCGACACCGCACCGCGTCCGGTGCCGGCGAGTTCGCGGGCGACGTCGTCGACGAGTTCGGAACGGTCGGCCAGCACGACCTGCCCGCCTTCGGCGCTGATCCGCCGGGCGGTCTGCTCCCCGATGCCCTGCGCGGCACCGGTGATCACCACGACCTTGCCGGTGAACCGGCCCGGGGTGACGAAACGCGGCCGCCGCGAGCGGATCTCGTCGGACATCGCCCGTCGCATGGTCTGCTTGGAGCGGTCGGCGTGGGCGACGATCAATTCACGGGCGCCGTCGTGGTCGCCGGAGGTGAACGCGGTCACGATGTCGAGGTGATCCTGGGCGCACAGCGGGTGACACCATGTCGCGTTCCGCAACACCTCGCTCATGCGGCCCTTCACGCCGAGAGCCTTGTAGGCCTCGAGCAGGTGATCGTTGCCGGTGAGCAGGAACAGATAGTCGTGGAACGCGGCGTTGGTCTCGGTGTATTCGGCGGAATCGACGAACCGGTCGCCGTCGACGTAGGGCACCGTGGCGTCGGCGAGCAGCCGGTAGCCCGCCAGCTGCTGGGTGGACAACCGGCCGAAAGTCAGTTCCAGCGCGCCCAATTCGAGTGCGGCCCGTGCCTCGAAGAGCGCGTCGGACTCGGTGATCTCCGGATGCTCCTCACCGATCTGGTATCCGTGTGACCCGATGACTGTCGGTGCGGGGGACGCGTCGCGGTCGGGAGTCTGCGGCGGAGTGGGCGCCGGTGCGGGATGGGCGTGGAGCGCGGTGATGTCCGATGCGGCGAACATCTCCTGTCCGGCTATCGAGCGGGCGGCTGCGCCGGACTGTGACACGGTGGCCTGGATCGTCTCGGCATCCACATCGACGGTCGCGGCGCCCGAACCGTGGGGCCAGAGGAGTTGACCGGCTATGCGGGCGCGGGAGTCCTCGGTCGCGGCGGGGCGGGTGCCCGACCATGCGTCGAGTTCCGTGGACGGAAGTGTCTCCTGTCCCGCGATCGCCCGCGCGTCCGGTGCGAGTAGGAGCGCGGCGGTGGGATCCGGCACGCCGGTGTCATCCGCCAGAGCGGTCATCGCCGGGTCGTCGTCGGACACCTCGTCGTGAACGACCTCCGTGTCGGTCACGCTGCCCGCGTCCGGCCCGGCGTCGGCCCCCGGGCGTCCCTGTGCGGCGAGCGCGAACTTCTCGTAGTAGAAACCGGTCGGTTCGATTCCGGCCTCGGTGACGTGCTGCCGGACCGATTCCACCATCGGCGGAGGACCGCAGAGATAGATCGCCACGTCGCCGTCGTTGAGGTGGGCCGGTTCGATCAGGCCCATCACGTAACCCTTGTTGGGTGCCGAACTCGCCGGATCGGAGACACAGTGGTCCCACGTGAACCCGGGTAACCGGCCGGCGAGCCACTCGATCTCGTCGATCGCCACCAGGTCGACGTCGCTGGACACCCCATAGATGAGGTGGACCGAGCGTCGGCTGTTGTCCGAGTCCAACTTTCGCAGCATGGACAGGATCGGGGCCAGCCCGGTGCCACCGGCGAGCAACAGCACCGGCCGGTCCGCCTCGCGGAGGAAGAAGGAACCGTGCGGGCCGGTGAATGCGATCGGTTCACCCCGGGCGGCGCTGTCGGTGAGATAGGTCGACATGGCCCCGCCGGGCGTCAGCTTGATCAAGAAGATCAACCGATCCTCATGCGGTCCGTTGGCGAACGAGTACGACCGGGTGATCGGGCTGCCGTGTCCGTCATCGCTGCCGGGGATCTCGATGTTCACGTATTGACCCGGCAGGAACGCCAGTTGTCCGCGATTCTCGATGCGGATACCCAGCCGGACGGTGGATTCCGACAGCCGGTCGAGCTCGACGACGGTGCCGGTGAATCTGGCCGCCTGCGTCTTGGCGATGTCCGACGTCGCCGGGATCTGCAGAACCAGATCGGATCTCGGCTTCATGCAGCACGGCAGCGCATAACCCTGCTCCGACTCGTCGTCGCTGAGAGCGTCATCGATGTAGGTGCCGCCGTCATAATCCCCGGACTCGCAGAACGACTTACACGTGCCGCACGCGCCGTCGCGGCAGTCGAGCGGGATGTTGATGCGCTGACGATACGACGCGTCGGCGATGGTCTGATCCTCCCGGCACGTGATGAATCGGGTGACCCCGTCCTCGAAGGACAGAGCCACCTGGTGGGTGGTCGCGGTGTCGTCGGTGCCGGCGACACCCGACTCTGTGGTGACAGTCATTGACAGGTCCTCCTGTCAGAAGTGGTAGACGTCGACGACGTGATGGATGTAGTCGTTCTTGAGCACGATCGTCTTGCGCCGGATCAGCGGATGCTCGCCGGAGAAGTCGATCGTGTAGAACGAGGTGCCGTAGTACGGGTCGACGGTGTTGTACCGGAAATACATGGTGTGCCAGTTGAATCGGACGTCGACGAGGTCACCGCGCCGGTCGATGACCTCCACGTTGGTGATGTTGTGACTCGTCCGCGGTTCCGGAAGTGACGTTGCCGACGACCGCTCGGTGCGGATCCGGAACACCCGGTCCTCGAGGCCGCCCTTGTTGCCGTAGTAGATGAGAGAGATCTCGCGGTTCGGGTCCTCGGTGAGGCGGTCCCGGTCGTCCCACGACGGCATCCAGTAGACGACGTCGTCGGCGTAACAGTCGAGCCACTTCTCGAACTCGCGGTCGTCGAGGTGACGCGCCTCCCGATAGAGGAACTGCTCGATCATGTTCTGGGTGATGAGTTTCCCGGTCGAGTCGGTGGCGCCTCGGGGGGACGCCGGTGCAAGGGAATCGGTGTGGACGTTCGTCATGGCCATCCCTTTCAGTGCTCGGTGGCGGTGATGCGTTGTTCGGCGGCAGCTGCGGCGCGCATCGTCTCGAGCCAGTGGCCGTGCTGGACGGGGTAGAGGCCCTCGTCCTCGTTCTTGACGCCGGCCGAGATCACCCCGGTCATACCCAGCGATTCGGCGACGGGGTCGGGCCCGGTGAGCCAGTGCTCGGCGCCTCGGCTCATGTCGTTCCACGGCGCGGCCTGCGCCCGGAATGTGAGCTGGCACGAGCGGAACTCCTCGAGGTCGTCGGGCGTGGCCATGCCGGAGGCGTTGAAGAAGTCTTCGTACTGACGGATGCGGTGCGCCCGTGCGGAGTCGCTCTCCCCCTTGGGGGCTATGCAGTAGATGGTGACCTCGGTCTTGTCCGGGGCGATCGGACGGAAGTGGCGGATCTGCGTCGAGAACTGGTCCATCAGATAGACATTCGGGTACAGGCACAGGTTGCGCGAGCCCTTCACCATGAACTCGCCCTTGGCGTCGCCGTGGATCTCCTTCAGATGCTCGAGCGAATCCCACAGCGGACGGTCCTGCGGATTGGCCGCCCACGTCCACAGGCACAGGTGACCGTTGGGGTAGGACCAGTAGCCGCCGCCGGACTTCCCCCAACCGCCGGCGTCCAGTGCCTTGGTGTCGTTCTTCGACTCGCCGGTGCCGCGACGAGACGTGGTGGCAGCGTAATTCCAGTGGGTGGCCGTGACGTGGTAGCCGTCGGCACCGTTCTCCGCCTGCACTTTCCAGTTCCCGTCGAAGGTGTAGGTGGATGCGCCGCGCAGGACCTCGAGTCCGTCGGGGGACTGGTCGACGAGCATGTCGATGACCACGCGCGTGTCGCCGAGATGGTCGGCGAGCGAACTGACGTCGTCGTTCAGGCTGCCGAACAGGAAGCCGCGGTAGCTGTCGAAGCGCGCGACCTTGGTCATGTTGTGCGAACCGTCGACGTCGAAGGTGTCCGGGTAACCGGCGCCGTCCGGGTCCTTGACCTTGAGCAGCGTGCCGTCGTTGCGGAAGGTCCACCCGTGGAACGGACAGGTGAGGGTCATCCGGTTGTCGGTCTTGCGACGGCAGATCATGGCGCCGCGGTGCGCGCATGCGTTGATCAGGCAGTGCAGTTCACCGCTCTTGTCGCGGGTGATGACCACGGGCTGCCGACCGATGTAGGTGGTGAAGTAGTCGCCGGGCTCGGGGACCTGGCTCTCGTGCGCGAGGTAGATCCAGTTGCCCTCGAAGATGTGCTTCATCTCCAGCTCGAAGATGTCCTCATCGGTGAAGATCCGTCGGTTGGCGCGGTAGACGCCGGCGTCACGGTCGTCGACGACCGCGTCGCCGAGGACCGAGTTCACATGGTTCAGGTGTTCCGATACTGACGCGGTCATGGTCGTTTACCTCCAGAAAGTGGGCTGCTCTTTGCACTGTGGCAGCACGTGGTGGCGATCACACTGGGGTAATTGCCAGTCCTGGCCCAGTAGTCGATTGATCGATGTGATTGATCAATCGACGTAAATTTTGTCTTTGTCATGTATGGATCGACGCTCTACCGTGAGACGTGTCCGCGGTCACAGCCGCGGTGGGTCGATCGGCGAGACGAGGCGGGTCATGGAACTACGGCACTTGCGGTATTTCGCCGCGGTGGCGGACACCTGCCATTTCGGCCAGGCGGCGGAGTCACTTCATGTGGCGCAACCCGCGCTGTCGTACGCCATCCGCCAGCTCGAGGCCGAGCTCGACGTCACACTGTTCACGCGGACCACGCGCCAGGTGTCGCTCACTCCGGCCGGGCAGTACCTCAGGGTCCAGACCGAACGGATCCTCGCCGGCGTGGACGAAGCCGTGGACGGCGTGCGTCGGATCGCCGCCGGCCGCAGCGGTCTTGTCCGGGTCGGTATCACCGGTATCGCCGCCTTCTCCCACCTTCCGCGTATCGCACGGGTCGTCAAGCGCGAGTTGCCCGACGTGGATCTCCGTATCCGGTCCGACATGCTCACGCCGGGGCAGTGCGATGCCCTGCGGGTCGGCAGCCTCGACCTCGGGGTGCTCCGCCCGCCGGCGATCGGTGAGGACATCGAGACGAAGGTGATCGATGTCGAGCCGATGGTGCTCGCGGTGTCGGTCGATCACCGCCTCGCCGTCGAACCCGTGGTCTCGGTCGCCGACCTTCGCAACGAGCCGTTCGTGCTCTACGACAGCCGGGACTCGGCGGTCAACGATGCCGCGGTGCGTGCCTGTCGCGCAGCGGGTTTCGTTCCGCATCGGGCTCACCAGGCGCCGGGTACCGCCGTGCTGCTGGCGCTGGTCGCCGCCGGCCTGGGTGTCTCCCTGCTGCCGGCCTCGGTGCGTTCGCTGCCTCTCGACGGCCTCGTGGTGCGCGACCTCGCCGACGCCGACACCGTCGAGGTCGCACTCGCGTGGAGGTCGGGCGCCGACGACCCGGTCGTCGCCGCGGTCGCCGAGGTCATCGTCGACGCCTTCGCCCCCGATCCCGGCGAGACCCCGCTCGCCGACCATCGTTCCGTGAGCGCCCGTCCGGGTGCGCGATCTGGAGAGACATCGTGAAAATCACTGCTGTGGAGGCGATACCGTTCGCCATCCCCTACGTGAAGCCGCTGCTGTTCGCCTCCGGTGAGGTGCACGCCGCGACCCACGTGCTGGTCCGGGTGCACACCGACGCCGGGGTGGTCGGCGTCGCCGAGGCGCCGCCCCGGCCCTTCACCTACGGGGAGACCCAGGACGGCATCATCGCCGTGATCGAGGGAATCTTCGCGCCTGCCGTCGTCGGCCTCACCCTGCTCGAGCGTGAGGTCGTCGCCGCCCGGATGGCCCGGACGATCGGCAATCCGGCCGCGAAATCGGCTGTGGACATGGCGATCTGGGACGCCCTGGGCAAGGTTCTCGGACTCCCGGTCGGCGACATGCTCGGTGGCTACACCGACCGGATGCGGGTCAGCCACATGCTCGGTTTCGCCGAGCCGGCCGCGATGGTCGCCGAAGCCGAGAAAATGGTCGACACCTACGGGATCCGCACGTTCAAGGTGAAGGTCGGGCGTCACCCCGCCTCCCTCGACACCGCGGTCGTCCGCGCCCTCCGCGAGCGGTTCGGCGGCGACGTCGAACTGTACGTCGACGGCAACCGGGGCTGGTCGGCCGCCGAGTCCGCGCGAGCCATGCGGGAGATGGCCGACCTCGATCTGTTGTTCGCCGAAGAGCTCTGTGACGCAGCAGATGTGCTCGGCCGGCGCTGGCTCGTCGAACAGCTGGCGGTGCCGTTCATCGCCGACGAATCGGTGCCCACCCCCGCCGACGTCACCCGCGAGATCCTCGGCCGGTCGGCGACCGCCATCAGCATCAAGACCGCACGCTCGGGGTTCACCACGTCGCGCCGCATCCACCACCTCGCCGAGGGCCTGGGCGTACCGGTCGTCATGGGCAACCAGATCGACGGCCAGGTCGGGACGGCCTGTGCGCTCGCGTTCGGCAGCGCCTTCGATCTGACCTCGCGTTACGCCGGTGAGCTGTCGAACTTCCTCGACATGAGTGACGACCTGCTGGCCGAACCGCTGCAGATCCGTGACGGCCACCTGCACCGCTCGACCGCGCCGGGCATCGGTTTCGAGATCGATCCGGACAAGCTCGAGCAGTACCGCACCGACAACTGAAAGCACCGCCCCCCCAACACCTTTCGTGGCAGCCCCACGAACCCGGAGCAACAAGGAGAAGGACATGACCACCACCGAGCATCCCCAGGAAGTCGCCACCGCCGCCGCGTCCGGCGCCTCGGCGACCGAGCGGTTCCACGCGGACAAGTCGCCGTTCGAGGCCGTCAAGGACACTCCGCCCGAGCGTGTCTCCACCCTCATCAACGAGGTCCTCGCCGGCGTGCACGAGACCATCCGCAAGCACAAGGTCACCTACGACGAGTACAACGCCCTGAAGGCGTGGCTCATCAACGTCGGCGAGGACGGGGAGTGGCCGCTGTTCCTCGACGTGTGGGTCGAGCACGTCGTCGAGGACGTGGCCACCGAGCACCGCCAGGGCAACAAGGGCAGCATCGAGGGCCCGTACTACGTCCCGGACGCACCGGAACTCGGCGCCAAGGGCACCCTCCCGATGCGCGACGACGAATCCGGCGATCCACTCCTGTGGACCGGTCAGGTCCGGTCGTGTGATGGCACCGCACTGGCCGGCGCCACGGTCGAACTCTGGCACGCCGACGACGACGGCTTCTACTCCCAGTTCGCCCCGGGGATCCCGGAATGGAACCTCCGCGGCACCTTCACCGTCGACGACGACGGCCGGTTCGAGATCACCACCATTCGGCCCGCGCCGTACATGATCCCGACCGACGGCTCGTGCGGGAAGATGATCTCCGCGGCCGGCTGGCATCCGTGGCGTCCCGCGCACCTGCACCTCAAGGTGTCGGCGCCGGGCCACGAGCAGCTCACCGCGCAGCTGTACTTCCCGGGCGACCCGCACAACGACGACGACGTCGCCAGCGCCGTCAAGCCCGAACTCGTGCTCGATCCGCAGGCCGACGGCAAGGGTGGCTACACGGTCTCCTACGACTTCGTGCTCGACCCGGAGAAGTGATGCTGTTCCACGTACGGATGGACGTCTCCATTCCCGACGATCTCGACCCCGACGTGCGGGCCGACACCGTCGCGAGGGAGAAGGCGTACTCCCAGGATCTGCAGCGGGCGGGCAAGTGGCCGCACATCTGGCGGATCGTCGGCGAGTACTCCAACTTCTCGATCTTCGACGTCGAGTCGAACGACGAACTGCACGCGCTGCTGTCGGGCCTGCCGCTGTTCCCGTACATGCAGATCAAGGTCACCCCGCTGGCGACCCATCCGTCGGACATCAACGGCCCCGCTGCTGCCTGAGCGAGTACTCAGGGCGCGTCAGATCGCAGGGTGAGCATCGTGATCTCCGGCGGGGCGAGGACCCGTACCGGGGGACCCCACGCCCCGGCGCCGCGGGTGGTGTACACGGCGGTGTCACCGACCTCGTCCAGGCCGGTGACGGTCGGCTGCTGGGCGCGTACCAGATAGCGGATGGGCCACATCTGCCCGCCATGGGTGTGGCCCGACAGCTGCAGGTCGACACCCAGATCGGAGGCCTCGAAGGCCTGCCGCGGCTGGTGGGCGAGCAACAGGACGAAGTCCTCGGCTGACGAACCCGACAGGGCGGCAGGCAGATCCGGTTCATACGGTTCCGGGGCGGTGTAGTCGTGGACCCCGGCCAGCTGGATCGTCGCGCCGTCGACCTCGAGGGGCACCCGGGCGTTGCGCAGCGTCCGCACGCCGAATTCTTCCCAGACGTCGAGCCACCGACCGCCGTCGTCGGCGTAGTACTCGTGGTTTCCGCTGACACCGAAGACGCCCAGCGGAGCCCGGAGATCGGCGAGCGGTTCGAGGGTGTCGCGGACGTACGGGATGGTCCCGTCGGTGAGGTCGCCGACGAGGACGACGAGGTCGGGCTTTTCCGCATTGACCTGATCGACGACGCGTTGCGTGAACGACGCGTCGCGGGCCGGACCCACGTGCAGATCCGACACCACGGCGATGCGCGTGCCATCGAACTGCGCGGGCAGTCCCGGCAGGGTGGCGTCGACGTCGACGACCTGCGGCCGGGATGCCTCGAACACCCCGTAACCGGTGATGGCGAGAGCGAGGACCACCACCGTCGCGGTGGCACCGCGGAGTCGGCCGAGCCGGCGGGCCGCGAGCGCGGGGGTGTCCTGCACACCCGACCGGCGTCGGCGGATCGACCGGACGACGTGCGCCGCGAACGAGACGAGGCCGATCACCGCGAGGCCCAGGAACAGATAGAGGACCGCCGCCATCCACACGAGGCCGACGAAGGCGAACGGCCGTGACCACGACGGGTCCACCGAGCGTCCGGCGGCGAAGCCGACGAGGACGAGTGCCCACAGCATCACCAGCAGTATGTCGGCGATGATCGACCACGGTCGGGGAAGCGCGGTGGCCCGGACGATGCGCCGGTGCAGCCAGAAGGTGATGAGTCCGAAGACGACGGCGGAGAACAGCGCCACGAACGGGACCCCCTGTTGTTGACGATGCTGTCGATGTCGACAGCGTTGACGTGAGTGCCCGGACTCGGGCGGTTCGTCCCATTCTTCCATCGCGGCCCGTTGGTACCCTCGCCGCCATGAGCGACGTCGTCATCGATCCACTCGACCTGGCCGAGATGCTGCTGGCGACGCCGCCGGTGCTGCTGGACGTGCGCTGGCAGTTGGGCGACTTCGACGGCCGGCGTGCGTATCGCGAGGGTCACATCCCCGGCGCGGTCTACGTCGACCTCGACTCCGAACTGGCGGCCCCGCCGTCGGGCCCGGTCGGCGGACGACACCCGCTGCCCGCCGTCGCCGACCTCCAGGACGCGGCCCGGCGCTGGGGGATCGACGACGGCGTGCCGGTGGTGGTGTACGACGACTCCGGAAATCTCGCGGCCGCCCGCGCCTGGTGGCTGCTGCGCTGGGCCGGGATCGCCGACGTGCGACTCCTCGACGGCGGTCTGGCGGCATGGCGTGCCGAGGGCCTGCGGACGACGACAGGCGACGGCGGTCGGCCGCGACCCGGCAGAGTGACGCTCGCCGCCGGGCACCTGCCGGTCGCGACGATCGACGACGTGGCGGCCGGGCCGGAACACCTGCTCGACGCCCGCGCCGCCGAACGTTATCGGGGCGAGTCCGAACCGGTCGACCCGCGCGCGGGTCACATCCCCGGGGCCATCAGTGTCCCGACGGCGGACAACGTCGACGCGTCCGGGCGCTTCCGTCCGGCCGATGAGCTGCGGCGGCGATTCGCGGGTGTCGGCCTCGACCCGGAGACCGCGTCCGGCGCGGTGGTCTACTGCGGTTCCGGGATCAACGCGGCGCACCAGATCGCGGCGCTCGCCATCACCGGTATCGACGCAGCGCTGTTCCCGGGCTCGTTCTCGCAGTGGGCGTCGGACCCGCAGCGACACGTTGTCGAGGGTGACCGGCCAGGGCACTCCGGAGACCGGTCCGTCGGCCGACTCCCGGACTGACGCTGTCCACCCTCGGGACCACGGAGCGGAATCGCTGTTCCGAACCGGTCTCCGGGGCGTCGTGTGACGAACGACGGAGGAATCGGTCGGGGAGAGCCAGTTTGTGAACGGTGCGGAGCGCGAGCAGGTACTGATGTGCCAGGGAGCCCGTGGTGTAGGGAAGGTCGTAGCGCTCGCACAGTGCCTGCACGCGACGGGAGATCTGACGGTAGCGATTGCTGGGAAGGTCGGGAAACAGGTGGTGCTCGATCTGATAGCACAGGTTGCCGCTCATGAACGCCATGACCGGTCCGGCACGAAAGTTCGCGCTGCCCAGCATTTGTCGTAGATACCAGAGCGGCCGGGTCTCGGATGCGAAGTCGCTCATGGTGAACTTCTCGGCGCCGTCGGGAAAATGTCCGCAGAAGATCACCACGTACGCCCACAGGTTGCGGAGCACGTTCGCGGTGAGGTTCGCGGTCATGGTCGAACGGAACGCGGGTCCGGTCAACGCGGGGAAGACGACGAAGTCCTTGAGGAGTTGCCTGCCGATCTTGCGGGAGAACTCGCGGCGGCTTCGCGCCCGTGGGGCCGGCAGTCTCGCGGGTGCCGCTTCCGCCGCCGCGGCCTCTCTGGCCTTCTCCGCGTCGAGGTCGTGCCTGGCGATGCCCCACTCGAATGTCAGTGCCAGCACGATGTTGGCGAGCGGTTGCAGCGCGTTGATCGGTCGCCACGGGACGTCGCGGGTCATGCGGATGACGCCGAATCCGATGTCGTCGTCCATTCCGACGATGTTGGTGTAGACGTGATGGGAGTAGTTGTGTGCCTGCTTCCACTGGGCGGACGGCCCGACCTGGTCCCATTCCCACTTGGCGCTGTGCAGTTCGGGATCGTTCATCCAATCCCACTGCCCGTGCATGATGTTGTGGCCCAGTTCCATGTTCTCGATGATCTTCGCGCATGCGAGCAGGCCCGTTCCGACGATCCATGCCGGCCGGCGTCTGGAGAAGACCAACACCGCCCGTCCGGCGACCTCCAGCGATCGCTGCAGCGCGACCGCGCGGTGGATGTAGCGCGCATCGCTCGCGCCCCGATCGGCTTCGACGTCGGACCGTATCGAGTCCAGTTCGCAAGCGAGCGAATCGATGTCGGCGTCAGAGAGGTGTGCGTACCCCGCGATGTCGGTGATGGCCATGTCTGCTCCAGTCTGCACCCGGCACACTCATCACCCTGGCTGCTCGCCCCAGGGTGCCTGAGCGGTGTGCAGGTGGCGGGTTCTCCCCATCACCAGTGCGTAGCGGTGGGGTACCCAGCCGACGGGCGGATGAACCCGGATCACGACGGATCGTCGGGAGTTCTCCGTCACAACGCGGTCTCGCCGGTCTCGGGGTACCCGGCGGTCGGGCCGAGATCTGTGACCGCCGGGTACCCGGCCGGTGGTGGCCGGGGAGGTTCAGGCCGCGAACACCGACAGACGTGCGGGTTCCTCGACGACCGAGTAGTGCGTCGCGTCGCCCTGGAGAATCTGGCTGGACTGACCGTGGACGTCCACCGGTACATCGCCGGCCAGCGTGATGCGGTGCAGTTCGCGCTTCTGGTTGCCGAAGTCGGCGATGCCGTAGTGCTGCGTGGCGCGGTTGTCCCAGATCGCCACGTCGCCGAGCTTCCAATTCCACCGGAAGGTGTTCTCCAGCTTCACGATGCGAGCCTGGAGGAGTTGGTAGAGGTCGGCGAACTCCGAACTCTTGAGGCCGCGGAACTCCTTGGCGAAGTGCCCGAGCAGCAGGCTGCGTTCGCCGGTCTCGGGATGGACTCGGACGACGGGGTGCAGCGTCTGGTACTCCGAGCTGGTGAACTCCTTGTAGTGATCGGCCTTGCGGCTGACGTCGATTCCCCCCGAAGGTTCCGACTGGCTGACGTAGTCGTACAGGTTGGTGTGGGTGGCCCACAGTTCCTCCGCCAGTGCGCGCAGCGGTTTCGGCAGCTGTTCGTAGGCCGCCACCGTCGACGCCCAGGTGGTCGCGCCGCCGTAGGCGGGCAGCGTCACGGCGCGGAGAATGGACGCCTTCGGGATGCGATCGACGAACGTCACGTCCGAGTGCCAGCTGTTCGCCGCACCCTCGATGGTCAGCAACTGCTCACCGCGTGAGGTCACCGTGGGATGAGGTGCGGTGGGATCGCCCAGGAGCTCGGCGAAGGCGTACTGGCTGGCGTCGTCGAGCTGATCCTGGCCTTCGAAGACGATCGTCTTGTTGATCGCGAGCGCCAGCCGGATCGCCTCCACCTGTTCCGGGGCGATGTCCCCGCCGAGCCGCACCTGCCCGACGCGGGCCCCGATGTGCTCGCCGAGCTTGTCGACGGTGATCCCCGCGTCGCGGTAGATCCGATGCGCCGCCTGCTCGCGCTCGGTCCGGTCCTCGATCTGCGCCAAGGTCATCTCGTGTCCTCTCTTCTCGATGTCGTTTCGTGGCAATCGGATTCATGAGATCACCACGATGGCGATGCGATCGAGGTAATCGCTCACGGTGATCGGAAGCGTCAGTCCGCCGAGGACTCGGCGGCCTGGTCGATCTCGCGCCGGACATCGGCGGGGACCCGCACCGTTCCGGGGCGGTAGGTCACCGCGCGAAGCGCTGGGCCGAACCGGAACACGCCCCGGCGCCTCCGGAGATCGGGATCCACCGGCCCGCGGGCGTCCACGCCCACCGAGATGCCCGTCCACGGCGCCATGCCGACCAGCTGCACCTGATCGTCGAGCTTCGCGATGACCGACGAATGTTCGCCGGCCGCCGCCTCGATCGTGAATCCCCAGCGCACCGAGGGCGTCGCGACGGCATGGACGACGAGCCGGGTGGTACCCGACGGCATCGGACCCGACACGCGGTGCCGGCGACCGTAGGCGTTGAACACGAAATGCGCCGAGCCCGACTCGACATACAGCAGGTACCCGCCCTGGGGGTCTCCATGCGCGACCACGACGCCCTCGGCGTCGGGAGTCCATCCGTCGAGTTCGGCCTCGATGTCGAAGTCGCGGTAGGCGATCAATCGACTCGAGCGGTACCGCTCCAGGGCCGGCGTGCCGGCGAGGATCCGCACCGGGTCGCTCAGGCGCTCCTCCGCGGGCCGGCGGCGGGACTGTGCCGCGGGCGAGTCGAACAGCGGGAACACCGTGTTGTGCCACGCCGCCTCGTCCCAGGCACGGGCCAGCTCGGTGACCTTGTCGGGATGCGTCGCAGCCAGATCGCGGGTCTCGGCGGGATCGTTCGTGACGTCGTACAGTTCCCAGACCGGATCGTCCACCGCCGCCGGATCCTGATGCAAGGACACCAGTTTCCAGCCGTCGCGATAGAACCCGCGATGTCCGCCGAACTCGGCGTACTGCTCGATGTGGGGAGACTCCGCAGACGGATTCCGGAGGAAATCCACGACACTCACGCCGTCCCGCTCCTGGGCGGGCCGTCCGTGCCGGTGGGTGGGGGTGTCCACCCCGGCGAGTTCGAGGAGCGTCGGGACGACGTCGGTCACGTACGAGAACTGCCGTCGCACGCCATTGTCCCGGGGGTCTCGCGACAGGCCGGCGGGCCACGAGATGACGAACGGCACCCGGACGCCGCCGGCGAAGGTCTGGCCCTTGTAGAAGCGGAACGGTGTGTTCGACGCCTGGCCCCAGCCACGCGGATAGTGCACCCCCAGATCGGGTGACCCGATGAGATCCTCGTCGTGCGGTACGTCGCGCTCCCAGTCCGGCGGCACCGGTCCGTGGACGAATTGACTGAAATACGAACGGGTCCCGGACGGGCCGCCTTCGGCGGTCCCGCCGTTGTCCGAGGTGAAGACGACGATGGTGTTGTCGAGCTCGCCGAGTTCGTCCAGCGTGTCCAGGACCCGGCCGACGCTCTGGTCGACGCTGTCGACCATGGCGGCGTAGACCTCCTGGTAGCGCTGGAAACGCCGCTTCTCCTCGACCGTGAGGTCCGCCCACGGCGGGGCGTCGTATCCCGGTTCGGTGTTGCGCTCGGCCATGCGGGTACCGGCGTCGAACAACCCCTCCGCTTTCTGGCGCTCGAAGCGTTGTTGTCGCACGACATCCCAGCCGTCGGCATACCGGCCGCGGTATCTGGCGAGATCGGACTCCTTCACCTGGTGCGGACCGTGCATCGCGATGTGGGCGAAGTACAGGAAGAACGGCTTGGTGGGGTCCTGTGCGCGCAGACTCTTGATCTGCCCGATGGCGCGATCGGTGAGGTCGTCGGTGACGTAGTAGTCCTCGGGATACGTCTCGACGTCGACGACCGAGTTGTCGGCGATGAGCTGATTGGGGTAGAAGAACGAGTTGAGGCCCTCGAGCGAACCGTAGTAGCTGTCGAAACCGCGCTGCAGCGGCCATGATCCCCGGTCGCGTCCCGGACCCATGTTCGCGTCGCGGACCAGATGCCATTTCCCGACGGCGTAGGTCGCATAACCGGATTCACGGAGGATCTCCGGCAGCGCCAGCACGTCGTCGGCCAATTCGAGACGGAGGCCGGGAAAACCCGGGTCCGAGTTCGCGACGCTCCCGTAGCCCGCGCGATGCGGGTTGAGGCCGGTGAGCAGAGCGGCTCGTGCCGGTGAACACACCGGGGTGGTGTGATAGTTGCTCAACCGGATTCCGTTGCGCGCCAGCCGATCGAGATTGGGTGTGTCGATCTCGGCGCCGAACGGCGCGATGTCCGAGTAACCCATGTCGTCGATGAGGACGACCACGATGTTGGGCGCTCCGGGCGGCGCGGACTTCTCCTCGGGCCACCAGGGTTCCGACTGCGAGGTGGTCCGCCCGACCACACCGCCGAAACCCTGGTAACCGCGGGCATTCTCGGGAATCGTGGGCGGGTTGCGGTCAGCCACGTGGCGGTCCTCCTGTCGTCGCGTCCGGGTCGTCGGGACACCGGGCACGACGCACGGTGCCGTACGGCCCCACGGGTGTCAAGGGTTCCATCCCGGTGAAATCGAAGGACGCATCTCCGAGTGGCCGACGGCCAGAATGGGCGTCGAACATTCGCTCGTGGATGTCGACGCCCCACATCCCGGTCCGCGCTGCGGCGCACTTGCGCAGCCATCACAGAAACGCCGAAACCATATGCTCCGACGTCGAAGCGTCCGTGTGTGCTGCACACTGGTCGTGGTCATCGCGACTCTGTTCGCGGTGGCCGGTTGCCAGTCCGCCGTGTCCCGGCAACAGAACTCCACGGTCCGATCGCTGCAGCCGGGTGAACCCGTACCGCGCGGCGGCGAGCTGCGGGTCGGCGTGCTCAACGACCTGAGTCCGAAAGCCTTTCTGCAGATCGGAACCGGTGCGCTCAACGGTCATGTCGTGGCGAACACCTACGACACACTGATCCGCTACGCACGGGACTCGCTCACCGTCGAGCCCTCGCTGGCGACCGGCTGGCAGCTGTCCCCGGACGGACGGTCGCTGGCCCTGGATCTGCGCCGGGACGTGACGTTCCACGACGGCCGGCCGTTCGTGGCCACGGACGTGGAGCATTCGATCAGGGCATACGTCGGTGGTCCGTGGACCCCGCAGTTCAAACGAACGGCCGCGGCCATCACCGGCTTCGACACCACCGACCCGCACCGCATCGTGCTCGAATTCGCCCATCCGCTGAGCAACATCTTCGACCTGCTCGACTCGGCTCCCGTCATCGACGGGAACACGTTGGCAGACCTCAAGGCGGCAAGCGGTTCAACGGCACCGGCCCGTTCCGGTTCGAGTCATGGCAACCGAATTCCGCGGTCCGCCTGGTGCGTAACGAACGGTATTGGGGCGGCGCGCCTCCTCTGGACGCCGTCCGGTTCGTGGTGGTCAAGGACCAGCAATCGTTGTCCACCCGCCTGCGGACGGGGCAGCTCGACGTGGCGGAGGGACTCAGCCACCACGACCAGCAACTGGTCACCTCGCGGTACGGCTTCGAGGAGATCACCCTGACCGGTGCCGAGTCTCAGCAGTATGTCGGCATCAATGTCACCAATCCGGTGCTGTCCGACGTCCGGGTCCGCCGCGCCATCGCGTACGCGATCGACCGGAAACGGATCATCTCGGATGTCTATCGGGGGAGTGGATACCCGGTGAACCTGCCGTGGCCGGAATGGTCGCCCGCCTTCCGGCCCGACGACAACGCGACCTACACCCGCGATCTCCGTCGGGCACGGGCCCTGCTCGCCGAAGTCGGTCCCATTCCTCCGCTGTCGCTGGACTTCTCGACGCAGGGCGTCGACCGGATCATCGCCGAGATCGTCCAGTCCAACCTCAAGGACATCGGGATCACCGTGGAGCTGGTACCCAACGACCGGACCCAGCAGGCGTCGAAGCTCATCGGCGGCGAGTTCGCCGGATTGTGGTTGCTGCAACACGGTTTCGCTCAGTTCACGCCGTCGACACTCGCGGTGTCGGCGTATCCGTTCAATGCGGCCAAGAACTCGTCGAACTATGTGAACGCGGCGTACGCGGCCGCGGCCGAGGCGGCGTGGACCGTTCCGGACGGCTCATCGCCGGAAGCCCTCGCCGCCTACCGGCAACTCGACGACATCTGGCTGCGTGACCTGTTCCTCGTCGAGGTGGGTGTCGTGCTGATGAAGGTGGCGACCGCGGCCTCCGTGGGCAACATCGACTGGGACCGGCGCAACCAACTCCATCTCGCCAACGCATTTCTCACCTCGGCGGGGAAGCAGTAGACATGTTCGGATACCTGGCCCGTCGGCTGCCGACCGCCATCATCGTGCTCGCGGTCGCGTCGTTGCTCATCTTCTCCATCGTGCGACTCATCCCGGGTGGCCCCGAGGCGGCTCTCGCCGGGCCCGACGCGTCGCCGGAGGCACTCGAGGCCATCCGGCACGACCTCGGTCTGGACCGCGGCTTCATCGCGCAGTACGCCACCTGGATCGGCAGTCTCCTGACCCTCGACTTCGGCCAGAGCTATCAGGTCGGCGGCAGCATCGGCGACCTCATCGCCTACGGCCTGACGAACACACTGATCCTCACCGGTGCCGCGCTCGTCGTCGCGCTGGTGTTGGCCTTCGGGCTGAGCCTGGCGGCGACGCTGTGGGACAACAGGATCGTCAACGCCGTGCTCACGAGCGTGAACGCGGCCGCGATCGCATTGCCGACGTTCGTCGTCGGGACCGTGCTGATCCTGGTGTTCGGGGTCCGCCTCCGATGGCTGCCGGCCGGCGGAACACCACCCGACGGATTCACCGACAGTCTGCAGATCAGCGCGCAGTATCTGCTGCTGCCCGCACTCACGCTCGGCCTCCCGGCGGGCGCCATGCTGGCACGGTTCCTCACCGAGTCGATCCGCACCGAGTTGCGGCAGCCCTACGTGCTGACCGCCCGCGCGCTGGGGGTGTCGCATTCCGACATCGTCGTGAGACACGCTCTGCGCAATGCTCTTCCACCCACTCTCACCGCTCTCGGACTGACGGTCGGTGCGCTGCTCGGCGGCGCTGTGCTGGTCGAGTCGATTTTCGGGTGGCCCGGCCTCGGTCTCCTCACCGAGGAGGGGATCTTCTCGCGCGACTACCCCCTCGTCCAGGTGCTCGTCCTGCTCTCGGTGGCCGTTTTCGTGATCATCCAGTTGCTGGCCGACATCGCGCATGCCTGGCTCGACCCCCGTATCCGTCTGGCAGGTGAATAGACATGTCCCACAGCCTCACCGGTTTCTCCGGTGCGTCGACGACCGGCGCCACACCGGACCCCGACCTCGCGCCCGGGCTGCTGCCCGAGAGTCCGGATGACCGCGAGGCCCACGGTTCCCGATCCCCGTTGTGGCGCAGCCTGTTCCGTGGCACCGGACTGGTCGGCAGTGTGCTTGTCGGTCTCGTCGTGCTGCTGGCGGTGTTCGGCCCCTTCGTCACCTCTTTCGGACCCGATCAGCAGATCGACGGCGCGTATCTGTTGTCGCCGAACGCAGAACACTGGCTGGGTACCGACGAGGTCAACCGCGACCTGCTGACGCGCGTGATCCACGGGATCCGGATCGACCTGCTGATCATCTTCACCGCCGTCCCGGTGGGTGCCGCGATCGGCATCCTCGCCGGGCTGATCACCGTCTCGAGTCCCGTCAGCGATGTCGTCGCCCAGCGGGTGTTCGACGTGATCCTGGCGTTCCCCGCCCTGATCCTCGGCATCACGCTCACCGCGATCCTCGGCCCCGGTGCGTTGACGGTGGGGATCGTCATCGCCGTCGCCGAGATCCCGATCTTCGGTCGGCTCACCCGCACCTCGGTGTTGCGAATCCGGGAGATGCCCTACGTCGAGGCGGCGCGGGTCAGCGGCGCGTCGACTCCCCGGGTGCTTCTGCGACATGTCCTGCCCAACTCGGTCGAGTCGCTCGCGGTCCAGTTCGCGCTGTCGCTGTCGCTGGCGGTGTTCATCGAAGGCGCACTGAGCTACCTCGGGGTCGGCGTGGTCGCGCCGACACCCTCGCTGGGATCGATCCTGGCGACCGGCAACGGATACCTGGAGACCAATCCGTGGTTCTCGCTGGGCCCCCTGCTGGTCGTGTCCGTCCTCGTCCTGGGGTTCTACCTGATCGCCCAATCCATTTCGCACAACCGGAGGGTAGGACGATGACCGTCACCAGCTCGAACACGACGTCCCGGGACGGCGGGTCCCCGGAGACCGGATCCGCGGCCCTCGTCGTCGACGATCTGCACGTCGACTTCTCGTATCCCCGGCCGGCCGTCGCGGGCATCGACCTGAGGGTCGATCGGGGCGAGATCGTGGCGCTGGTGGGAGAGTCCGGGTCCGGCAAGAGCATCACCGCCCGTGCCGCCATCGGGCTGCTCCCCGACACCGCCCGCGCCACGGGATCGGTGCGGGTCGACGGCGTGGAGGTCCTCAACCGGCCCGACCGCGTGCTCGACGGCATCCGCGGCGCCCGGGTGGCGATGGTCTTCCAGGAACCGCAGACGGCGCTCAATCCGTCGCAGACCATCGGATGGCAACTGCGCCAGGCCCTGCGCGCACACGGACGTGTCCCCCGGCAGCGGGCACGCGCCCGCGCCGTGGAACTCCTTGCGCTCGTCGACATCCCCGATCCCCAGACGCGGGTCGACCACTACCCGCACCAGTTGTCCGGCGGACAGAAGCAGCGAGTGGTGATCGCACTCGCGCTCGCGAACGATCCCGTCCTCCTGCTCGCCGACGAACCCACCACCGCCCTCGACGTCTCGGTCCAGCGCGAGATCCTCGACCTGCTCGTCCGGCTACGCGCTCGCACCGGGGCCGGAATCCTGCTGATCACCCACAACCTCGGCGTCGTGGCGGACATCGCGGACCGTGTCGTCGTCGTCCAGCTCGGCGAGGTCGTGGAGACCGGGGATGTGTACGAGATCTTCGCGAATCCGCGGGAGCCGTACACCCGGCAGCTGCTGGCCGCCGTCCCGCGATTACCCGACGCCGAGGTCGACGGCGAGGTCGGCGGCGAGGTCGGCGGCGACGGAAACGGGGCCGACGACGAGTCGGGAACCGGTGAGACGGTCGTCGCGGTCGAGGGGATCACCGTGCGTCACACCGGCCGGTTCGGGGCCCGGCCGCACACCGCACTGGCGGACGTGTCGCTGACCGTGCGGCGTGGCGAAGTGCTCGGCGTGGTCGGTGAATCCGGTTCGGGCAAGACCACACTCGGGCGTGCCATCGGGGGACTGGTACCCGTGCAGGCGGGCCGCATCCTCGTCGAAGGCGACGACATCGCGACGGTGTCGAAGTCCCGGCTGCGGGCGCTCCGGCGCCGGGTCGCCTTCGTCCCGCAGGACCCGACGGCGTCGCTGGATCCCCGGTTCAGCGTCGCCGAATCCATCCGGGAGCCATTGGACATCCAGGGCATCGGATCGCGCGCCGACCGGGCGGCGCGCGTGGCCGAACTCCTCTCGGCGGTCCAGCTGCCCACGTCGTTCGCGCAGCGCCTGCCGCACGAGCTGTCCGGTGGACAGCGGCAACGGGTCGCGCTCGCACGGGCACTGTCGGCGGACCCTCATCTGCTGATCGCGGACGAGCCGACGAGTGCCCTGGACGTCTCCGTGCAGGCTCGGGTACTCGACCTCTTCCTGCATCTGCAAAGCGAATTCGGGTTCGCGGCGATCTTCATCAGCCACGACCTGGCCGTCGTCGAGCAGGTCGCGGATCGTGTCGTCGTCCTGCGCAACGGCGGGGTCGTCGAGAGCGGGACGGCGCGGGATGTGCTCACCAGGCCCGAGGACCGGTACACGAGGGACCTGGTCGATGCCGTGCCGTTCCCCGACCCGATCGTGCAGCGGGCGCGGCGGGAACTGATTCGATGATTTTGTCTCAAGCGTCCACAACGGAACGGGTGGAGATGGTGTGATCGGGTGACCGACGATCCCGGGAGCCGTCATGAGCATCGCCCTGACCGAAGACCACGTCGAACTCGCATCGGTGGTGCACGAATTCACCGTCGACCGCAAGGTGCGGGCGCAGGCGCGAGACCGTCTCGACGCAGCCGAGGAGGCCAGACCCACATTCTGGCCGGAGATCGCCGATCTGGGCTGGCTGGGGCTGCACGTCGCCGAGGAATACGGCGGCTCCGGTTTCGGTGTGGCCGAGTTGGTGGTCGTGACAGAGGAATTCGGCCGCGCGGTGGCGCCGGGCCCGTTCCTGCCGACCGTGATCGCCTCGGCGATCCTGAACCATGCCGATGACGACACGCGAGCCCGCTGGCTGAGGTCACTCGTCGACGGCACGATCACGGCGGGTGTCGCACTCGCGCCGGGACTGATCGAGTCCGGTGGTGTGATCTCCGGTGACGTCGACGCGGTGCTCGGCGCCCCACTGGCGGATCTGCTGGTGCTCATCGCCGACGACGACGTGCTGGTGGTGGAGTCGTCGGACTCCGGTGTCGAGGTGGGCGCGCACGCCGACCTCGACCCGACCCGACTGTCGGCGAGGGCGTCGCTGTCGGACGCCGCCGTCGTCCGTCTGCCGAGACTCGCCGCCACCGCGCTGGCCCTCGCCCGGACGCTGGTCGCGGCCGAAGCCGTGGGAGGGGCGCGTGATGCGCTGGACACCGCGGTGGCCTACGCGAAGGTCCGCGAGCAGTTCGGCCGGACGATCGGCTCGTTCCAGGCGGTCAAACACCACTGCGCGAACATGCTGGTCGGCGCCGAGGCCGCGACCGCGGTGGTGTGGGACGCCGCACGGGCAGCCGACGAGGGAGCCGACGCCTTCGGGCTGGTGGCGGCGTCGGCCGCAGCGCTGGCGATGCCCACGTACACGAGGAACGCGGAGCTGAACATCCAGGTGCACGGCGGCATCGGATTCACCTGGGAGCACGACGCGCACCTGCACCTGCGCCGCGCCACCGTGGTCGAGGCGCTGTTCGGCGGGCAGCGACCCGCCCGGGACGTGTACGAGTACTCCGCCTCCGGGATCGTCCGTGCCAACAGCCTCGACCTTCCGCCGGAAGCCGAGGAACTGCGGACCCGTGTACGCGCTGACATCGCCGAGATCGCGGCGCTCGACGATCCCGCCGCTCAACGGGAGAGGCTGATCGACACCGGGTATGTGATGCCGCACTGGCCCACCCCGTGGGGACGTGCCGCGGACTCCGTCGAACAACTCGTCATCGAGGAGGAGATGGCCGCGGCGGGCGTGCAGCGGCCCGACTACAGCATCACCGGGTGGGTCATCCTCACCCTCATCCAGCAGGGCACGCCGGACCAGATCGACCGGTTCGTGCGGCCGGCGCTGCTCGGGGACGAGGTGTGGTGTCAGTTGTTCTCCGAGCCGGGCGCGGGATCGGACGCGGCGGCGGTCAGCACGCGGGCCACGCGCGTCGACGGGGGCTGGCGCATCAACGGCCAGAAGGTCTGGACCAGCGGCGCACACCTGTGCCGACGGGGTCTGGCGACGGTTCGGACCGACCCGGAGGCCCCCAAACACAAGGGCATCACCGCCGTTGTGATCGACATGTCGGCACCCGGGGTCGAGGTGCGTCCGCTGCGTCAGATCACCGGCGGATCCGAGTTCAACGAAGTGTTCTTCACCGACGTCTTCGTCCCCGACGCCGACGTCGTGGGCACGCCGAACGACGGCTGGGCCGTCGCCCGCGCGACCCTCGGCAACGAGCGGGTCAGCATCGGCGGCGGTGCACCGGGCAGCGACGGGGCGGTGCGGCAGATGGTGGCGCTCGTCGCGGGCTACGGGGACCGGGTCGACGGGGCGGCGACGAAGGTCGGTGAGTTCTTCGCCGTCGAGGATGCGCTGCGACTGTTGAACCTGCGTCGTGCGGCCCGATCGGTCGTCGGCGCGGCCCCCGGACCCGAGGGCAATGTCACGAAACTGCTTCTCGCCGAACACCTCGGTGATCGCGCCCATCTCGCCGCGGAACTGCTCGGACCCGACGTCGCGTTCTCGGCGGGCCCCGGCAAGCTGGCCGGTCTGCTGATACTCGGCGCACGCGGGATGTCGATCGCGGGTGGAACCTCGGAGATCACCCGCAACCAGATCGCCGAACGCATCCTCGGGCTGCCACGGGACCCGCTGATCCGGTGAGGGTCGCGCTGATCCCTGGCGTTCACCGTCGCCCGGGCGGGCGGTCACCGGCCGGGCGCAACGCCCACGACGGCACCCAGTGGGTGACCTTCTCCTGCCGGTCCTTGGAGGTGATCGTGTAGGTGACCTTCCCGTACCAGGCACCCCATTCGTCCCGCCCCCACTCGGTGAGAACCCCGAGGTGCACGGACCGGATCTGTAGCCCGTCGGGGTGATACTCGCCGCTGAAATGCGGTGCGTTGGGATACAGCGCACCCAGATCGATCAGCACCGCCTTGTGGCCGACGCGGACAAAGGCCGGTCGGTGTGGCTGGCCGTTGTCACCGCCGATCCACTTCATGCCCACACGTCCAGTTTCGCACGTGTGTTCGAGCGGTGTCACCCGTGGTCGGCGGGCGTCCGTGTCTGAGTGGCGGGTAGGGCCATCGAGGTCAGGCTGCGGACGCGTCGGAGGGTGTCCTCGTTGCCGGTGATCGACACTGCAGTCGGTGCGGTGTGCTGTCCGGCCAGGAGGGCGAAGACGGCTTCCGAATCACCGCTGATCACTGCGTCGACCTCGGGATCGTCCGTGGCCGGCGATGTGTGCACGCCCGAGTCGCCCGCGACCAGGAGCAGGGAGTCGCCGTCGGTGTCGATCCGGAGTCGCACTGCCGGGAAAGCAGCGTCGTCGGGCAGTTCCCGCGGCTCGGGATACAGGGCCATGATCGCGAAGACGAGCCACCGGCCGCGGGTGTGGTCATCGCCGGAGCCGTCCATCATCAGGGGTGCCCCCCAGCGCGCCATCTCGACCAGTGGGCCGCGTAGTGCGTGGCCCCAGGCGGTCAGCGAGTACACCTTCGCCGAGACCGGTGCGGATTCGGCGCGACTGGTGATCACTCCGTCGTCCTCGAGCGTGCGCAGCCGCTGAGCCAGGAGATTCGACGCGATTCCCGGCAGGGCGCGTTGCAGGTCCGAGTATCTGCTGGGGCTGATGAGGAGCTCGCGGACGATCAGCAGGCTCCATCGGTCGCCGATCACGTCCAGTGCGCGGGACAACGCGCAGAACTGGCGGTAGGACTTCACGCCCACATCCTACACTTGACTTTATCTACTGAGTACTTGAAATAATAAAGCAGTGACTCTCCCATTC
Organism: Gordonia sp. G4; assembly: GCF_057770005.1. NCBI lineage: Bacteria > Bacillati > Actinomycetota > Actinomycetes > Mycobacteriales > Gordoniaceae > Gordonia > Gordonia sp. G4. The sequence continues at coordinate 722,082 of NZ_CM173442.1, read as the reverse complement.
CCATCCCGCCGGCAGATGCCGCCGGCCCTGGTGCTGCTGGTGCTGTGTACTGCGACCCTCGCCATCAGTCTGGCCACCACCGCGATCAACGTCGCCCTGCCGTCGCTCGCGGTGGAACTGGGCGCCGACAACCGGCAACTCCAGTGGATCGTCGACGCCTACAACCTGCTCTTCGCGACGTTTGTGCTCGCTTTCGGCAGCCTCAGTGACCGCTTCGGGCGCAAAGGGGCGTTGATCGGCGGGCTGGCCATCTTCGGCGGCGGCGCGGTGGGAGCGTCCTTCGCCGACAGCTCCGGCCAGCTGATCTTCTGGCAGGCGGTGATGGGCCTGGGTGCCGCATTCGTCTACCCCACCACGCTGTCGATCCTGTCGAACGTCTTCACCGAACGAGCCGAGAAGGCCAAGGCGATCGGTATCTGGGGCGCGACAACCGGTTTGGGGGTCGCCTGCGGGCCGATCCTCGGCGGATGGCTGCTCGAGTCGTTCTGGTGGGGGAGTGTGTTCCTCGCGCTCGCCGGGGCCGCGCTGATCTCCATCGTCGCCACGGTCGCGGTGGTCACCACGTCTCGGGATCCGGCCACGCCGCGTATCGACTACGGCGGGCTCGTGCTCTCGGTCCTGGCGGTCGGCACGCTGGTGTTCACCATCATCGAAGCCCCCGAACACGGATGGACCAGCCCGGCGTCACTGGCCGGCTTCGCCGTCACCGCGGCAGCGTTCATCGCTCTCGTGTTCTGGGAGCGCTCCCGGGCCGAGCCGATGATCGACGTCCGGCTGTTCACGAACATGAGGTTCACCGCTGCGAGCGCATCGGTCACCTTCGCCTACTTCGCACTGTTCGGCTTCATCTTCCTCATCACCCAGTACTTCCAGCTGGTGCGGGACTTCCCGCCGCTCGAGACCGGCCTGAAGTTCATCCCGGTCGCCGCGTCGATCGCCGTCGGTTCCGTGCTCGGCACGGCTCTGGCCGTCCGATACGGCAACAAAGTGGTGGTCAGCACCGGGCTGGTCTTGTTCACGGTGGCATTTCTGTGGATCTCGACGCTCAGCGCGTCGACCGGCTACCTCGAGATCGCCCTGCAGATGGTTCCGCTCGGACTCGGTCTGGGCCTCACGTCGGCCCCGGCGACGGAAGCCATCATGGGTGCGGTCCCGCGCGACAAGGCAGGCATCGGTTCGGCGATGAACGACGCGACGCGCGAAGTCGGCGGCACACTCGGCGTCGCCGTCATCGGCAGCGTGTACGCCTCCCTGTACGCATCGTCATTCGCCGAGTCCGACGTGGCCCGCGAGTTGCCGGCTCCGGTCGTCTCCGTCGCCGAGGAATCGGTGGGGTCGGCCACGGTCGCGGCCGACCGGCTCGCCGGCGCCGGTGCACCCGACCTCGGCCGATCCCTCTCCGCGGCCGCCGATTCCGCATTCCTGGATGGACTGACCGCCGGTTCCTATGTGGCCGCGGGCGTCACGTTGCTGGGCGCCGTCGTGGCAGCGCTGTTCCTTCCGTCGAGGCCGAAAGACGAAGTGCGTCAAGACCATCCTGGAGCCGACGCGCTCGCGCACCCAGGACGGCGACGATGACATCGAAGAAGGCAACGTCGTGTTCGGTGAGGACCCCGCTGAGCGAAGAGCCCGGCTGGCACGCTGGTTGTGCAGGAGAGTTCGCCACAGCGTCCACGATTCTAGGAACGGCAATGGGTAAGATCCTTCTGTGAATTGAGCAGCTGCCGAGAATGGCGGCCGGCGGGTTCCTGCCTCGCGGCACGCCCGTGTCGGGGCTGGCGCTGCGTGAACGGAGGGGTTGTGGCACGAGGTATCGAGCACTCGGTCGTCCGAGTCCCCAAGGCGGGCGAGCTGGTGGCTGCGCAGCTGCGGCGCCAGGTCGTCACCGGCGAACTGAAGGCCGGCGACCCGTTGCCCAGCGAGACGACGCTGATGGAACGCTTCGGAGTCTCCCGTCCGACGTTGCGCGAGGCGTTCCGGATCCTGGAGTCCGAATCGATCATCGTCGTGCTCCGTGGTGCGCGTGGGGGTGCCCGCGTGCTCGCCCCGAGCGAGTCCGTGGCGGCTCGGCACATGGGTCTGCTGTTGCAGTACAAGGGAGTTCCGCTTGCCGACGTCTACAGGACGCGGACCGAGATCGAGGTGGCGGCGCTGCGCGCTTGGGGTGGCCGCGTCAATGATCTCGACGTGCTGTCGGGGTTGGTCGTAGAGGCGGCCGACACCATAGACGACGCCCCGCAATTCGCCAAGGTCGACTCCCGCATCCACCAGGCCATCACGGATCTGTCCGGTACGCAGACCCTGTCCGTGCTCGCCGGCATGATCCTGAACGTCATGGACGAGCACAAATCCTTGCACCTGTCGGTGCATGGCGACGATCACGAGCGCGATACGGACGAACTGGCTCTACGCGCATACCGGCGCCTGCTGAAACTGCTGACGGCGGGCGACGTCGATGGTGCGGTCGCGCACTGGCGCCGCTTCCTTCGGAAGATCGAGCCGCTTGTCATCGCCGATCCCGATACCACGCTCGTCGAGGTCCTTTCCTGACATCGGGTGCCTCGCCCACGTCCCGCCCGGCAGCCCCAACTCAGTGTCTGTCGTCTTGAGGTCGTCAGACAACGCCCCTTCGCGGTCCGCTGTCCTGCGGCGTCGGCGGGCGCGTGTGACCATGGGGAGACGCCGGGGAGAACTGTAGGGGGCGACCATGGATCGATTCAGCGGATGCTTACTCGCCGGTGCGGCCGGCGACGCGCTGGGCGGAGCGGTCGAGTTCTCGACGCGGGACTCGATCCTGGACCGGTTCGGGCCCACGGGGATCACCTCGTACGCGGAGGCGTACGGCGGCGTCGGCACCATCACCGACGACACGCAGATGACGCTGTTCACCGCCGAGGGCCTGCTGCGCGCCTGGGCGCACGACTGCGCGGGCGGGATCTCCTGTTACGCGGCAACCACGGCGCGCGCCTACCTCCGCTGGTTCATCACCCAGGGCGGCCATCCGCGGCACGGTGTGCTGGCGACGACCGAACGGTCGAGCTGGCTGGCGGGACACCGGCAGCTGCACAGCCGGCGTGCACCCGGAACCACCTGCCTCGAGGCACTCCGGGTGACCACTCGTCCCGGCGAGCCCGCCGACAACGACAGCAATGGGTGCGGCGGCGTCATGAGAGTGGCGCCCGTGGGGTTGTTCGCGGCCCGAGCCGAGTGGTCGGCCGGGGGTGCCTTCGATCTCGCGGCAGCGCTCGCCTCGCTCACGCACGGACACCCCTCCGGCTCGTTACCCGCCGGTGTTCTCGCGGTCGTGATCCGCGATTTGGTCGCCGGGGCGAGCCTGCCGGAGGCGTTGGCGGAGGCGAAGGGGATTCTCCGGATGCGCACCGGCCACGAGGAGACCCTTGTCGCGCTCGAAACCGCTGAGGCACTGGCCGATTCGGGCCTGTCCCACGAGGCGGCGATCGAGCGGCTGGGTGGGGGCTGGACCGGCGAGGAGGCGCTCGCCATTGCCGTCTATTCCGCGCTGGTGGCCGACGACCTCGAAGAAGCGGTGATCATCGCGGTCAACCACGATGGCGACTCGGACTCCACGGGCGCCATCGCCGGCAATCTACTGGGTGCGCGCGACGGCGTGGCAGCGATCCCGCAGCGCTGGCTCGAACCCCTCGAACTCCGCGACGTCATCGTCGAGATGGCGGGCGATCTCTACGATTTCGTGGACTGGGACACTGCCGAGTCCGATGCGGACGCCGGGTCGGCCCGTTGGGTCGAGAAATACCGGGGATCGCGTCCGGGTACGACCTCGGACCTTCGCCCGGTGGGTTGACCTCCCCGGCGTACTTGCAGCTGTGACTGGTGGGGTTTCTGTTCACCACAGTCCACCACAGTTCACCGCTGGTACGTGTGTGACATAAGCTGCCGCACAATCAGATTCGTAAGAGAACAGGCTGTGGACAAACCTCGTCGTCGAATGTTTTGGGATCTCCTGATCTGAAAGTGGGCGGTTTTCGGTCAGTTTCGATGTGGGAGTTCTGGGCATGCGCCGCCCCTGGTGAGGTTCGCCATCGCGATCAAAGCGTCGGGAGTGTGAAATCCGTACGACCGCTTTGTCAATGACCGCAGATGGCAGTTCGTTGCTTCGACTCGCGCATTGCTCATCTGACACTCGACCGCGTTAAAGATCTGGACCTCACGTTTACGGATACTCGGCGCCAGGGTGCGAATCTCTGGTATGTCACAAGCCTCCGCCTTCTTCAACCACCGCCGCAACGGCGCCCAACATGACAAGTAGGCACCTGAAAGTATGTGCCGTATCTCTTCTTTCATCTGATACGCACGGGCCAGCACACTGTTGGCATCGCTGACCACGATGGACTGCAACCGCTCCTGGTTCTCGGTGAGGCTGTCAGGATTCTTCAACAACGCCCACCTCAACCGGCCACGTTCCACCTTCGACAAGCCGGCTATCCGACTCATCACCCGAGACCGGCACCGGTCCAACGCCTGATTGACCCACTGCAGCACATGAAATGGGTCCATACACCAGTACGCCCCCGGCGCCTGCTCGGCGAGGACCGCACCGATGTACTCGGCGCCATCAGCACTGATATGGGTGATCCTGCGTGCGCGCACATCACCCAGTTCATCAAAGAACCGCTCGATCGTCTCCTTTTTGGCGCCCTCACCCGCCCATACCAACTGACCTGTGTCATGATTGACCACGACAACCAGGTACCGGCGGCCCTTGCGATAGGCGATCTCATCGATACCGATGCGCCGCAACCCGTTCAAGCGTTTAGTGAGTCCGACATGGTCGTCGACCACGCGCTCGACGATACGAGATACCGTCCGCCAGGAGACCCGCAGATAGGCACTGACCGCGGTCATCGGGGCGTGCGCGCACAGCCATGCGACGGTGTCGTCGAACGCCCTGGTCATCTTCGCTTCCGGACGTGCCCACGGAACCAACTCAGTCTTCACATCATGGCGAGGACACTGCACACGCTTGGCGGGCAACTCGAGGAAGCACCGCCAACCGCCCATGTCGAGATGTCGCCACCGTCGCGGCGCCGCAGGTTGATCGTAACCAGGGCAGCGCTTCTTACATTGCGGGCACCGTGATCGTGCGTTCTTGTGCAGTTCCAGCGACACGACCACCATCTGCCCGCGGTCATCCTCATCGAACCTGACACCCACAACACGGGCACGCTCGATTCCGAGCAACTTCTGCAGTACTCTGACAGTGCGCAACGCCCACTCCTTTGGTCTTGTTCTTCGCAAATCAAAACCTAAGCGAGACTGGGCGTTGCGTGCGTTAGGCTCGCGAAAAGGAACCCACTTCGACGTCAGAAGAGCCATGTTTTGGCGAGTACCTTGGTGTCATGACCTCGATCACGGAGCTCCGCGACACCCTCATCGTCTTGCAACCACCACCCGGCGATCCGAGTGGTCGCGCGGTGTTCGACCGACTCGACGAACTGCGTGTGTTGCGCAATGTGCTGGATCACCAAATCGCTGTGCACGTAGCTCTTCTGGATGCTTCGGGTGCGGCGGCGCGGGCGGGATCGACGACACGGTCGTGGCTGATCGAGATGGGAATGCCACCATCAGTTGCCCACCGTGGTGTGCGGATAGCCGGCAGCCTGGCCTTGTTGCCGAAGGTCGCCGACTGTGCCGCCGACGGGTACCTGTCTGCCGAGTGCGTCGACGCGGTCGTTCGAGGGATCGCTCTTATCGACAAACGCGCTGCAGCACCGCTTTCCGACGACGACCGTCGGGTGTTCGAGACCGAACTGCTGACACAGGCGTTCTCCGGTGCCACTCCCGCCGAGATCGACACCGGCGCACGTGGTATCGCGGTGCGTGTCGCCGCCGCGGATCCCGACACGGTTCCGGCGGCTGATGATGCGTCGTTGAACACGGTGCACACCAGGGTGACCGAGGAGGGGCGGGTCGCGATCAGCGCGGATGTGACCGCAGTGATCGGGGAGAAGTTCTTGTCGATGATCGACGAACGATCCGGTCCGCGTCCCGAACCCGACGGCGCCGAGGACCGCCGCTGTGTGGCTCAGCGTCGTGCGGACGGGTTGGAGTTGCTGTTGGATCAGGCGGCGATCGGTGCGGCGATGACCACCGCGGGGGCACCGCGTACGCAGGTTCTGGTCACCGTTCCTGCCGGCGGCGTCGATCCGGCACGGTTGCCGTGGGTCGGGGCGATATCGGCCGCGTCGGCGCAGCGGTTGTCGTGTGATGGCCGGGTCGCCGAGATCATTCTCGACGCCGAGGGCGTGCCGCTGCGGATGGGAACCACGAAACGGCTGTTCCCGCACCATCTGCGGCAGGCAATTATCGTGCGGGACTTGTGCTGCGTGAAATGTGGTGCGCCCGCCGCGCATACGCAGGTCCATCATCTGGTGCACTGGGCTGACGGTGGTCCCACCGATCTGGACAATGGGTGCCTGTTGTGCCAGCGGTGTCATACCCAGGTCCATCACCACGGGTGGCAGGTGGTGATGGGTCCCGACCGGCATCCGTGGCTGATCCCGCCTGCCGACATTGACCCGCGACGTCTACCCCGACCCGCCTACAACCGGCGCACGATGCGACTCGACGACGCCCTCGTGTAACCGCTTCGCCCAAAGACCCTCCGGCGCCGATCCGGCGCCACACGTCCTTTGACAACTCAAGACGCGGACGCGTTTCGAATCCCCGGGACCCATGCCCGGCCTTGACGCGGTCTCCAGCGCAGCTCAAGGGGAGTTGCGGCGTGAAACGGACACTTGCGCCTACGTTGGGACACATGACACCCACGCGTCTCCCCGGTCCGATCACCTGGCTCGCCGTGTTCCTCGCCGTGGCTCAGGTGCTCGCGCCCGTCGTCCCGTTCTCCGGATTCGGCGCCTCGCCCAACGAGTCGACGACCGATCTCCTGATCACCCCGGCGGGTTACACGTTCTCGATCTGGAGCCTCATCTACCTGCTGTCGATCGTGTTCGCCGTCGCGGTGGTCTGGAAGGGGTCCACCGGGACCGATGATCCGCGGCGCCTGCTCATCGACCTCGAAGTCGCGTTCGCAGGCGCGGCGGTGTGGATTCTGGTGTCGGCCGCCGAGTGGACGTGGGTGACCCCGCTCGTGCTGACGGTCATGACGGTGGCCCTGCTCGACGCGGCCCGGATCGCCGCGAGACCGGCCGACGGCTCGGCGCCGCGATGGCTCACGGCAGTGACCCGCATCCTCGTCGGTGTCTATGCGGCGTGGGCGACCGCAGCGGTCTTCCAGAACTGGGCCGCCGCGATCGGAGCCGACCTCGCCGACCCGCGATCCCTGGGCTGGCAGCTGGCCGTTCTGCTCGCGTGCGCCGTGGTCGGGCTGGCCGTCACGGCAGTCGTCGGGTCGGTGCTCGTCGCCTACCCGCTCACCCTGATCTGGGCGTTCGTCGGGATCATCGTGAACGCACAGGGCGAGACGACGGCCGTCGTCGGAGTGGCGGCCGGGACGATCGTGGCGCTGATCGTGACGACGGCAGCGATCACGGTGCTGCGGCGCCGGGCCGGTACGCCGGCGTCGGCTGAGGCACGATAGGCGGGACCGATACTGCGAAAGGCGGACCATGACCACCACCGTTGTCGCCGGGAACCCCAAACCCGGTTCGCGCACCCTCGATGCCGCCCGGCAGCTGGCGAAGGCGCTGACCGGAACCGAACCCGACCACGTCATCGACGTGATCGACTTCGGGGCAGGTCTGCTCGGGTGGGGCGACGCCGCGGTCCGGGGCGCCGTGGAGACCGTCGCCTCCTCGGATCTCGTCGTGGTCGCCAGCCCGACCTTCAAGGCGACCTACACCGGAGTCCTGAAGCTCTTTCTCGACCAGTTCGCCACGGGCGAGGGTCTACGAGATGTGACCGCCGTCCCGCTGATGCTCGGGGCGGGCCCCGCGCATGCCATGGCGCCCGACCTGCTGCTCAAACCGGTCCTGGTGGAACTCGGCGCGGTGTGCCCGGCACCGGGCCTCTACCTGATCGACTCGACCTACAGCACCGATTCGCGGATCGCCGACTACACCGAGCGGTGGTCGTCGACGCTCGTGCGACTCTCACCGTGACGCGCCGCGACGACCGGGTGTATCCCCGAGTGCGCGGCCGAGGCGATCATCCGCTCGGTGAGTTCGGAATCGGCCTGGGCGCGTACGGGATCGGCCACGTCGCGATGCCACACCGGCCGGCCTCCCACGATGACCTCGCGCAGGTTTCGCAGCCCGCATCCGAGAACGTACGTGGCGACGGGGTCCCAGATCGGTCCGAGGTGGGGCGACCGTGGGTCGACGACGAGGAGGTCCGCGAACTTGCCCACCTCCAGCGAACCGACCTTGTCGGCCACCCCGATCGCCGATGCTGACCCGAGCGTGTGCAGCATCAGTACATCGAGCGGGGTCAGAATCGCGGCGTCGCTGTGCTTTCCGCGCTGGAGGAACAATCCGGTCCGCATGTTCTCGAACGGGTCCGACACGTCGGTGCACGACTGATCGTCGACACCCATGCCGACGGTGATCGAATCCCGAAGCAGGCGTGGCACATCGGCGATCCCCGAACCGAGCCGGCCGTTGGACATCGGTTGCCACACCACTGCCGACCCGGTCTCGCGCACCCTCGTGACCATGTTCTCGGTCGGATGGACGAAGTGCCCGAAGGCGAAGCCGGGCCCCAAGACGCCCGCGGCGTCGTACCAGTCGAACTTCGACTGCTGGATCTCGATCTGTTCGGCCGTCTCGACGAAATGTGCCTGATTGGTGATCCCGTACCGGTCCATCAGGGCCCGTTCGCGCTCGGCGGTCGCCTGCGACGACGACCACTGCACCGACCCGTACACCGAGCCGCCCAGATCGAGTGCCGGGTCGACGGTGCTCAGGTGGGTCATGACCGCGTCGAAGCCCGTGAAGGCCGCGTCCTCGCCGAGCTGTTCGTCGTCGAGCCGCACGCTGGTGACGAAGCGGATGCCGGCGGCCGCCAGACCGTCCACCTGCGCGGTGACGAATTCGGGCGGGTGCACGCGCGCCGCCTTGAGGACGGACTCCTCGTAGTCGAACAGCGCGAGGACACGCGACTGGGTGAAGTTGTACACGGACGTGATGCCGGAGGACAGGTGGTCGAGCCCGCCCGCCAGCGTCATCCAGTACAGGTCCTCCGCCTCGGCGCCGAGCAGCATCGTGCTGTTGAGCGTGACCCATTCGTAGAGCGGACTGTTCGGGGCGACGCCTCGCATCCCGCCGGTGTAGATGTGGCTGTGGGCCGAGACGAAACCGGGTGCGAGGAAGGCGCCCTCGAGGTCATGGCGGGGGAGAGGTGCGTCGGCGGGTGGGGAACCCTCGCCGATCCCGGAGATCCGGCCGTCGGTCCCGACCGACAGCCATCCCCAGAACCACGGTTTCTCGCCGCTGACCGGCAGGATCAGCGCGTTGTGGTAAGTGCCGGTCATCCCGGTAGTACCTCCGATGTCCATTGATTGTCGTTGTGGGTGAACCGTACTCGTTGCGACGGACCGTCCGGGTCGCCCCGCCAGAAGGTGATCTCCCGCAGGTCGACGGCGTATCCGGTCCAGGTCGGCGGCGCCGAGAGTCGCGGGTGCGCCGCGTCGAAGTCGGCCCAGCGCCGCCGCCGCTCCTCGGGAGACAGCGCCGCGAGGTCGCCGTCGTTCATCCACGCCAGCAGCTGCAGGTAGCGAGAACGGCGTGAGAACGCCTGGTGCAGTTCGTCCTCCGGGGCGCGTCGGACGTCGCCGTGCGCGACGACCTGACGGCCCACCGCAGGCCAGGCGATCGCGACCGAGGCACGGGGGTTCTCGGTGAGTTCGGCGACCTTCGCCGATCTGGTGTCGGTGTGGAAGTACACCGCCGTGTCGTCGGCTTCGGTGATGAGAACGTGTCGAACCCGGGGATAGCCGTCGCGGCCGCACGTCGCCAGTGCCATCAACGGACGGGGTTCTTCCGGTGCGGGCAGCCAATCTCGCAGTAGTGTCATCGGCTGGACCGTGAGCTGATCGGCGTTCGCGCAATCGGTTCCGAAGCCGGTCCCGCTGGTGATCAACGTCCGACCCGGCCCGGGTCGAACGTGGCGATCTCCGGAAGTGCGGCGACGAGGGCGTCGACCCGCTCGTCGAAGAGCTCCGCGCCGGTCGACGCGTCGGCGCCGGTGGGATCGCCGATGACGCCCGACTCGGCGAAATCGGTGGAGAGCCAGCCGAATCGGACCGTCCCGGCGAACCCGACGTGTGTCGCGTCGGCGACCGCGTCCGCGACCGTCGCGACCGCCTTGTCCATGTACACCAGATCCGGTCGGAGGTGCAGCATCATCGAGGTCTCGGCCCACCCGGCGTGGATGCCGAGTCCGCGCTCGGTGGGACCGGGATGGCCCGGGCCGGAGGAGAAGAACGTCTGCAGGTCGAAACGTCGTCGGAGCTCGCGCGCCGCAACCTCGATCAGGGCGGAGTTGCCGCCGTGCGCGTTCAGGAAGAGCACACGTCGCGCGGGGGTCTGCGCCAGCGAGGCACCGATGTCGACGATCGTCTCGAACAGGGTGGTCGCCCGCAGCCAGATCGTGCCCGGCAGACGAGAGTGCTCGTCGGACTTGGTGTATCCCAGTGCGGGCAACAACCAGACGTCGTACCCCGCAGCGGCACCGCGTTCGACGACCGCCTCGGCGACGGCTTCGGCGACGATGAGGTCGGTGGCGAGCGGGAGGTGCGGTCCGTGCGGTTCGATTGCGCCCGTGGGCAGGACGAGAATGGAATCGCGCGACAGGGCGTCACCGACCTGTTCGGTGGTCAGCTCGGCGTAACGCCGATTCCCGGCCCGGTTCACGCTCGTCGTGTCCACGGCGTTCACATCCACCTTCCCGGGTTGAGCAGCCCCTTCGGATCGGTCCGCTGGGCCAGCGCGCGGACCCGTTCGGCGTCGAGGTCGACGTACCACTGATGCGGGGAGTGGACCCCGACCCCGAGTTCTTCGAGTGCGGCGACCCCGTCGATGACCTGCTGCGGACTGCGGTAGATGCCGTTGAGCATTCCGAACATCATCTCGTGGCCGACCTCGAGATGCAGCATGCCGCCCTCGTAGACCTGCTCGACCTCGTCGAGACGGCTGACGAGTGCGTCGCCGCGTACCTCCATGTGAAACCACTTGTCCGGCTGCGACTTCTGCAGCCACCATGTCGGGTGGTTGTAGGACAGCGTGGACAGTTTGACCGTCTCGGCGATGCCCTCACGGACCGCTTCGACGCGGCCGCCGGCGGCCGCGATGAGATCGGTGGTCTCCACCAGGGCCCGGGCGTCGATGATCCCGCGCACGCTGGCGCGTCCCCGGACGAGGGCGGGGTCGTCGGGCAGGGCCGCGGTGATGATCGGACCGTCCGCGGACAGCAGCCGCGGCTTCGGTTCGATGGCCGCCAGCCGGAAGGCCGCGTCGAATGCCTCCCGGCCGGACTCGAAACTCGCATAGACACAACGCCATTGCTGTAGCGGCTCCACCCGGACCGTGGCCGCGACGATGATGCCGGCGACCCCGTAGGTGTGCACGAAGGGCGTCGCGTCGTCGCCGTCGAGGTGGACCACCTCGGCATCGCCGGTGGCGTGGACGACATCGAGCGCCTCGACGAAACCCTGGTGGTTGCGGCCGTGCACGATCGTGCCGGTACCGGCGGAGCCTCCCGCGAGGAAGCCGCCGAGGGTCGACTGGACCGTGGACGGGTACATCCACAGCTGGCTGTCATGAGCCCAGGCCGTCTGTTCCAGGTTGATCATCCGCGCGCCCGCCTGCGCGGTGACCGAACGTCCGGTGACGTCCCGTATCTCGGTCAGCGACGTCATGTCCAGGACGAGTCCGCCGAAGCGCGGGATGACCTGGCCGTAGTTACCGGTCCCCTTGCCGCGCGTGGTGATCGGCACCCCGCGGGCGACGGCCGCACGCACGATCTCGGGCACCGCGTCCGCTGTACGCGGATAGCACACGAGGTCCGGTTCGCCGAGGTCCTGCGCGGAGAGGATCGGGCTCATCCCGGAACCGTCGCGGGCCGCCCGTGCGAGTGCGCGGGGCAGCGAGCTGATGCCGCGCGGGCCGACGATCGCGAGTAGATCGTCGGCCAGCGCGTCGACGTCGTCGGGTCCGAAGTCGGGGCGTCCCTCATCCGTGCCGACGGCCACCACGGGCGCGGTCACTGGGGCAGGCCTACCGAGGTGTCGATGAAGCGGTTGGTCGCGATCGCCTCGGGGGTCAGGCGGTCGGCGGCCGGGGTGCCCTGTTCGGTGAAGATCGGTCCGGTCACCTCCATCACGCGGGCGACGCGGGCGGTGTCGAAGTTGCCGATGGTCGCGTCGGGGCCGTTGCTCACCAGGTTGAGCTCGGCCATCGTCTTACGGGCGTAGTCGGCGTTGCGCTGGGAGTACACCCAGCCCGTGTCGTACTGTTCGACGGCGTCGAGGATGACCTCGTCCGCCGCCTGGGGCGAAGCCAGGTAGTCGACGGACCCGCGCTGCAACACGGGGACGAGCTGTTCGAGGCAGGCGGCGTTCTCCTCCAGTGCTGCCGAGCGCACCGCGACGGACGACTTGTAGGTGGGGAAGCCGACGTCGTGGATCAGCTGGTACTTCACCGGCTTCTGCCACCCCTCGACCTCCTCCTGATAGACCTGGGGCTCAGAGCTGGCGAATCCCTGCTGGGCGGTCTTGCCGCCGTCGGAGACGAAGTTGGCCGGCGATCCGTCGTAACTGCCGTCGACCTGACCGGGGGAGAGGACACCCGACCCGGTCAGGTAGTCCATGTACGTCGACCCCTCGAAGTAGAGCACGCGCGCGTTCGCGGGCTTGAGGTCGGCGATCTTCTGTACCTGCGGGTAGGTGGCGGGATCCCACATGATCATCTGCGGGCTGATGTCGAGCGGCGCCATGACCGCGGTCGTCGGATTGTCCTTCGAGTTCTGGATCGCCTGGTCGGTGTCCACGTACCCGAGGAGGATCTCCGGATCGGAGTACATCTGCGAGGTCACCGACTGGAAACCGATGGCGGGTCCGCCGGAACGGATCTCGATGTCGACGCCGGTGTACTCGCCGCGGTCGAACAGCGGACCGACGACGCGCTTGTTGCCGGCGTTGATCGTCGGGTCCGGGCCGAGGAGGTGGTAGAGGTGCCCGTGTTCGGCCTCCGGATTCCAGTCGGTCTGGACCACGATCTTGTCCGGGCAGTTGGCGCTCAAGTCGACCGGGCCGATAGCCCCGGTGTACCCGGAGGACTCGGTGCTCTCACCGGAACCGCATGCGGCGGTGAACGCGAGGGCGGCGGCCACGGCCGCGACACCGGTGGTCTTGGACAGGCGGCGCCAGACATGTGTGTTCATGGGTTCCTCTTTCGTGCAGGGAGATTCGGGCAGGACTGAAGGGACGAGAAGATCGGGAAAGGCGGGTAAGACGACCGGGTCGATCGGTGGGGGTCGGGTCAGCGCTGATACCAGCGTCCGACGATGCGGTTGCCGAGCCACCCGAACAACCAGAAGACGGCCACGCCGAGAAGTGAGGCGAGCACGATCGAGGCGAACAGTTCCTCGGCCTGCAGTCGCGAACGATAGTTGTCGATCAGGATGCCGATGCCGGGATTGCCCTGCTTGAAGAAAAAGTCGCCGACGATCGCACCGACCACCGACAAGCCCGCCGAGATCCGCAGGCCGGCGAAGATCGCCGGCATGGCGGCGGGGAACTCCAGCTTGCGCAGGACCGTGACGCGGCTCGGATGGTGCAGAGCGAACAGGTCACGCATCTGCCGGTCCACGGACCGCAGGCCGAACAGGGTGTTGGACACGATCGGGAACAACGAGATCAGCACGCAGACGAAGACGCGTGCGCTGAAGCCGAATCCGAACCAGAACCCGACCAGCGGAACGAGTGCGAGAATCGGGACACACTGCAGGACAACGGCGTAAGGGAACAGTGCGTTCTCCATCAGTCGCGACTGCGACATGATCACCGCCCAGGTGATGCCGATCACGGCGGCGATGGCCAAACCCGTCAGCGCCACGGTTGCCGTGCGGCTCAGGGCCTCCCACATCTCCTGCGCGGCGTCGCCGAGCAGGCCGTCGGTGACGACCTGATGCGGTGGCGGCATGAGGAATCGTCGTCCGGGGTCGAGCACCGCGTAGCTCACGAGATACCAGGCGCCGATGACCAGTGCCAGGACGACGAGCGGTGCGGCGATCCCGACCGCCCTCGAGCGAGCGCGGCCCCGACGGCTCGTGCGCGTGGCCACGGCGAGTTCGGTGGTTGACCCGGGGTCGGGCGCACCGGCCTTGCCGGGCTTCGGGGTTCTCACGCTCGGTGTGGTGTCGGTGCCGGTATCGGGGGCGGTCATGAATGTGCCTCTCGGAGTGCGCGTGAGATCCTGCCCGCGATCGCGCCGAACTCCGGCTCGAAACGCAGGTCGGGTGCCCGGGGATAGTCGAACGGGACCTCGATCTCGTCGACGATGGTCCCCGGTCGCCCAGACATCACCAGGACCCGGGTGGACAGGAACGCGGCCTCGGCGACCGAGTGCGTGATGAACAGGCCGGCAAAGCGTTTGACGGCGAACAACTCCGTCAGATCGGTTCCGAGCCGCTCACGGGTGAGTTCGTCGAGGGCGGCGAAGGGCTCGTCGAACAGGAACAGGTCGGGGTCGAGGGTCAGTGACCGGGCCAGCGACACCCGCATCCGCATGCCGCCGGACAGCATGTGCGGCAGGTGCTTGTCGAAACCGGTCAGCCCGACCGTTTCGAGAGCGGCGCGAACTCGCTCGCGCCGTTCGGCTTTCGGCGCGCCGTCCAGTTCGCCGAGCAACGCGACGTTGTCGGCCACCGACCTCCACGGGAGCAGGGTCGCATCCTGGAACACGTACCCGATACGCGCGGCACCGCTCTGCAGGTAGCCGTCGGTGATCGTCTCCAGTCCCGATGACAAGCGCAGCAGGGTCGACTTGCCGCACCCGGATGGCCCGACGACGCTGACGAATTCGCCCTCACGCACGGTGAGGTTCACATCCCGGAGGGCATGGGTGCCGTCCGGGTAGGTGAGCTCCACGTGTTCGAAGCCGACGAGTGGGTGACCGAGTGCCGGCCTGGGGGTCGTTGCTGGTGAACTCATCATCTCTCCAAACCGACGGGGGATCTGCCCGGCGCAGACATCCCGGCTGGGTGTACTCCTGCTGGGGACAGTTCTGCTGGGGACGAAACGGGCGGCACCGGGAAACTGGTCCAGCTGGTGGTCTCGGTGCGCGCGACCGGGGCGCCGTTCACGATGACGACCCGGTCGGCCGGAGCGGTCGCGATGACCTCGGTGAGGTCGTTCCCGCGGATCGCGACGAGGTCGCCGCGCGCGCCGACAACCGGTCCCGCGGGCTCGAGTCCCAGCACGGCACGCGCCTCGGAGGTGACCATTTCCATTGCCGTGTGGGGATTCTGATGCGCCGCGGTGATCAGCAGGGCAGCTGTCTCCAGGTGGTCGGCCCGCCCGACGGGATTGAACGGGTCACGGATGTTGTCCGCGCCCCCGACGACACGGACGCCGTGGTCGCGCAGGACGTCGATCGGGGTGATTCCCCGGCGGCCGGCCGAAGGACCATGGCGGCCTTGGAGATACAGGTTCGTCACCGGCAGTGCGACGACCGAGACGCGGGCGCGCGCGAGAGCCCGGGCGACCCGTTGCAGGTCGTCGGTGGCCAGGGTGTCGAGGCGGCAACAGTGGCCGGCCGTGCGGACACGGTCTTCCGGCCAGTCCGCCACCCGATCCGCGAAGGCCTCGATGGTCAGGTGGTCGCCGTCGAGGAACTCGTCGACGTGCAGGTCGGCGCCGATGCCGCGCGCCTCGGCCAGATCGAGCAGCCTCGTGAGTTCGAGGAGCGGATCGTCGGCGATGTGTGGGGCGCCGCCGACCAGATCGACGCCTGCGTCGAGCGCGGCCTCGATGTGCGCGGTGGGCGCCAGTGGGCTCGCCAGTACCGCGACCTGGATGTCCATCAGCCCGCGCAGGTGATCCCGGATCTCGGTGAGGACACGGACGGCGCGCAGGGGGTCCTCGTGTGGGAGCACGTCGGCGTGGGTGCGCACCGCGGTGATCCCGTTCCGCAGCATGGACGAGGTCGCCTGCAGCGCACGGGTCCGGAAGGAGTGCTCGTCCAGGGCGACACTGCCGGCCCGCCAGGAAGTGATCGCGTCGGCGAGATCGCCGCTCGGGGGCGACAATTCCGACCAGGACAGGGCCTTGTCGAGGTGGGCGTGGGGTTCCGCCGCGGGTGGCAGGAGTAGGTGACCACCCAGATCGAGCCAGCCGGGACCGCGCGGTGTGTCGGGAGAGAACGGCGTGACGGCCCGGACCCGACGGATGCCGTCGGCATCGGCCGACAATTCGACGTCGACCACCGAGCCGTCGGGCAATGACCCGGTGATGCCCGGGACGGGCGCGGTCTGCGGAGCCTGCATACGGAAACTTCCTCGAGGACTTCGGTGGCGTGCAACGGTGCACGTGAGGTCGGTGGTCCCGCTGTGGCTGGGGTCGGCGGGGGTGGGGCGGTTCGTGATACTTGTTGATCACGTCAACACGACCGAATATAGGAACGCGCTGTTGCCGCGACGTTAACCAGCGCTGCGGGCGTGTAACCATCGATCCGACTTTCGCCGGAGGAAGGGTGTGGGCACATGGCGCTCGACGAGCCGGATCTCGCGCAGGCGTCGCTGGGTGCGGAGATTCGCAGACGACGCAAGCAACACGGTCTCACGCTGGCGAATCTGGCTGCGCAGGCCGGTATCTCGCACCCGTTCCTCTCGCAGCTCGAACGCGGTTACGCGCGTCCCAGCATGACGACCCTGGAACGGATCGCGCGGGCCCTGGACACGACCCAGGTGAGTCTCATGCTGGCCGCCGACCCCGCGCATGTGGCGGGAGTCCCGTCGTCGGCGCCCGTGGGTGCGCAGCTGGTGCGTGCGGGAGAAGGTGCGATCCTCCCGCAGGCCGGCGACAACGCCGGATATGCGCGCCTGCTCGTCCGGGGGGACGCCGCGTTCTTCCCCCAGGAGCAGTCGTTGAACAGACGGGACTACGGCGAGTACTTCCAGCACGACCAGGACGAATGGCTGCACGTCGTCGACGGCGAGATCGAGGTCGATCTCGGTGACGGCAGTGTTCTCGAATTGCGAAGAGGCGACAGCCTTTACTACGCTGGCGGAATTCCCCACCGATGGCGGCTCATAGGTCGCGAGGCCGCTCGCCTGGTCGTCGTCCAGGCGTCGGCGCAGGTGTCCTGACCCGGGTCGGTGGGGGTGGTTCCCGTGGCTGGGAATCCCGGCGGAGATCATCGTATCGAGGAGATCTCCGATGTCTTTGTCAGCAACCGACATCCAGGACACCGTGCGTGTACGCGTGGTGTCCCGGCGCCGACTCACCAGTCGGGTGGACGAATTCGTCCTCGCGCCGGTGGGGGGCGCGGCGCTCCCGCCGTGGACCGCCGGATCGCACGTCGATCTGCACACGCCCGCCGGGCCGGTGCGGCAGTACTCCCTGTGCTCGTCGCCCGACGACACGAGCACCTACCGAATCGCTGTCGAACGTCGCCTCGACAGCCGCGGCGGGTCGATCTCCGCGCACGACGACATCGAGGTGGGCGCCGAGGTGACGATCGGTCTGCCGCGCAACCACTTCGCGCTGACGCGCGCACTCGGCTACGTGTTCGTGGCCGGTGGTATCGGCATCACTCCGGTCCTCGCCCTCATGGAGCAGGCGCATCGATCCGGCCGGCCGTCGCGGCTCGTCTACGTCGGGCGGTCGCGGGCGGAGATGGCATTCGTCGACGAGATCGAGTCCGGGTACCCAGGGCTGGTCACCGTTCACGAGTCCGGTCGCTCGGGCCGCCTGGATCTCGGTGATGTGCTTGGCGGGTTGCCGCGCGGTACCGCCGTGTACACATGTGGTCCGCCGTCGATGCTGGATGCGGTGGCGCGCGTGTGCGAACCGCAACCGGCGGTGGATTCGTTCGCCGAGACGTTCACCGCGACGACAACGGAATCCGCGGCGAACACCGACTTCGAACTCTCGCTGGCCTTCTCCGGCGTGACCGTGACGGTGCCGCACGACCGCACCATCCTCGACGTCCTGGACGGACGCGGGGTCGTGGCACCCTCGTCGTGTCGCGAGGGAATCTGCGGAACGTGTGAGACGGGGGTGGTCAGCGGCGAGGTGGACCACCGGGACTCGATCCTGTCCCCGGAGGAGCGGTCCGAGAACGAATCCATGATGATCTGCGTGTCTCGTTGCACGAGTGGTCGTCTGGTGCTCGAACTGTGACCACCACCGTGCTCACCGGGGCGGCCGCGGTGATGCGCGACGCCTCGATGGTCACCCGCGACCCGGTCGTCGTCGAGGACGGACGGATCGGGGACGCGGCCGGCGAGCAGGCCCGAGCGGATGAGGTCGTCGACGTCTCGGGGTGCGTCGTCACACCCGGTCTCGTGAATGCCCATCACCATCTGTTGCAGACCGCCTTCCGGTCGCGCCCGGAGAGCCGGTCCGTCCCGATGCCGCAGTGGCTCGGCCTGATGGCGCAACGCTATTCGTCGGTCGGTGTCGATCCCGAGCTCACCGCCGCGGCAGCAGCAGTCGGACTCGCCGAATCACTGCTGTGCGGGGTGACCACGGTGGCCGATCACCATCTGACCTGGCCGCGCGATCAGGACCCGGTCGCAGTGGCCGGCGGGACGATCGGCGCCGCGGCGCGAGTCGGCGCGCGGTTGGCGTTCGTCCGGGGCACCGCCCGTGACGACCCGGATCTCGCTGCCGCGTCGGTCGAGGACATCCACGGCACGTACCTGGGCGCGGCGACCAACGGCACCAGCGCCGACGGCATGCTCCAGCTGGCCGTCGGCCCGTCCGGCGTACATGCCGACGGGCCGGAGACCTTCGCGGCACTCGCCGAGGTCGCGTCGAGCCTGGGTCTACGTCGCCGTACGCAGGCCAACGAGCAGGTCGACGTGCAGATCGCCGCGGAACGATACGGGCGCCGTCCCCTCGCACTGCTCGACGAGTGGGGTTGGCTCGACGACGACGTCACCGTGGCACACCTGTGCGACATCACCGACGACGAAGTGTCCCTCCTCGCGAGATCGGGAGTGTCGGCGACCCATGCTCCGGGATGCGACGTACCGATGGGATGGGGTGTCGCGCGCGTTGCCGCACTCATGTCCGCGGGGGTGCGGGTGGGCCTCGGCACCAGCGGCGGCGGTAGCAACGACGCCGGACACCTGATCGCCGATGCCCGTCTGGCCGTGCAGGTCTCGGGCTTGATCGGCGAACCCGTCACGGCCCGTGCGGTTCTCGCGATGGCCTCCGAGGGTTCGGCCATGGGCCTCGGCCGCAGCGAGCTGGGGCACCTGCGACCCGGCGCCGCCGCCGACCTCTGTGTGTGGGACTGCTCGGACGTCTTCGACGCCGGGGTTCCCGACCCACTCGACGGCCTCCTCTGGGCGGCCCCGGGACGGCGACCCCGCGACGTCATGGTCGGCGGGCGGTGGGTGGTGCGCGACGGCCGACTTCTCACCGCGGAATCCCGAACGCTCGCAATCGAACTCGGCGCCCTGCTCAGCCGGCGGCAGTGACCTGCTCACTGATCCGTGAGGTGCGCGAACCTGCTCCTGAGGTGCGAGCGACGTGGCCCCCTGCTCCCTGAGGTGCGAGCGAAGCGAGCCTCGAAGGGCCTTCGCGAGGCGGGTTGCGAGCCCCTTCGTGGCTCGTCGCTTGCGCTCCTCGCACCTCAGGGAGCGGAGGGGCTTTGCTTGCGCTCCTCGACCTCAGGGAGCGGAGGGGCGTCGCTTGCCGTCAGGGAGTGGCCGTCGCGCACGGCGGCGCCGGCGAGTCCTCGGAGAGCGGCTTGTTCAGTGGCATCAGGTACAGGACGTCGAGGATGACCGGAGTGGTCCCGAGGTTGGTCCCCTCGTGGGTGTTTGCCTTGCCTCCGGGCTCCTGGATGATCTCCCCGGTCCGGTAGACGACGGGTTTGCAGTCGGAGCCCGGGTGAGTGAGCGTGCCCTGGCGGACCAGACCGATGAGCGTGCCGTCGTGGTAGTGCCAGCCGGTGGTGCCACCGGGCGCGATGGTGATCTCGCGGACCTCGACGTGCACGCCGTCGGGTACGAAGGGCAGGAGGTCCGCCGGGATGTCCGCCTTGGCCAGGCTGACCGCCGAGATTCCGGAGGAGGGCGTGGCATTCGCCGTCGCCGACGACATCGCGAGGGGTGTCAGGAGAGCGGCCGCGGCGGCGAGCGTCGCGACGGCGGTGCGCAGGAGAGGTGTCATCGTCCGACCGTACGTGGGCAGGGCGGAGGGCATAACCGATTCGTCCGATTCCGCTGTGGGACAGCTCTGGACGATTGACCAGAACTGTCCGGAGTACGCCGGTGATGTGCATACGATGACGGAGTCGGCTGGATGACCCGGCCCGAACCCAGGGAGCCATGGATGTCTCGCTTGTCCAACGCCGTGATCGCGGGTGGTGCCGCCGTTCTGTGCCTCCTGCTCGGCGTTGGGGGGCTGCTCGTGCCGTCGGCCGGCGCCGCGGGCGCGGACACCCTCGCCGGGGTCGGCTACGCCAAGGCGACCGCGGGTGCGCCGTACCGGGAGACCTGGGTGTCGCCGCGGAACCTGGTGGTGTCGGTGTGGTCGCGGTCCATGCAGACCCAGGTCCCGTCGCTGGTGCAGACGCCTGCGAACCGCAACCAGGCCGCGCCGGTGATGTACCTGCTCAGTGGATCGTCGGGCGGCGAGGACGACGACGACTGGACGCACGCCACCGACGCCAACGCGTTCTATGCCAACAAGAACGTGTGGACCGTCACCCCGATCGGCGGTGCTGCGAGCTACTACGCCGACTGGCGCCGCGTCGACCCCGCCGCGAACTTCCGGTTCGGCGTGAAGACGTCCCGGCCCCTGCGGTGGGAGACCTTTCTGACCTCGGAGTTGCCCGCCGCCTTCGAGAACGCGCACGGGGGACGATCCGGGCCGATGCGCTCGCGCGGCGTCGCGGGTATCTCGATGGCGGGTACCGCGGTGCTCCGGATCGCCGAGAACCACCCGGGGTTCTATCGAGCGGTCGGCTCCTACTCGGGATGCGCCGACACCGCATCACCCACCGGACAGCTGCTGCTGCGCAACGTGGCGTTCGTCCCCGGACTCGCCGACGCCAGCAACATGTACGGTCCGCCCGGCGACCCGCAGTGGGCGGCGCAGGACCCGGTGATCAACGCCTACAAGCTCGCTCGTCGCACCCCCGCCCTGTGGATCAGCGCGGCGACGGGCTTGCCCGGCGCACATGACAACCTGTCGGACCGGCGCGTTGCGGGCAACGTGGGGGAACTCGCCGAACAGGTCGCCGCCGGTGGTTTCGCCGAGGCCACTGCGCGTTCGTGCACGGTGACGATGGCGAATCGCCTCGCCGCACTTCGCATCCCGGCCGTCGTCCGGCTCCCGGCGACCGGCACGCATTCCTGGGGGTACTGGGAGGACCAGATGCATGAGTCGTGGCCGATGTTCGCCCGCGCGCTCGGAGCGTGACACGGCCGACCGGACGACGTCCGGGGGGCGATCCGCGATGACCGTGACGCGCCGCGGCCTGTGGCTCTCGCAACTGCTGCACCCTGAGGTCTCGCACGTCGTCGCATTCGGCCTGACCTTGCGCGGCCGGCTCGACGCCGATCGACTGCACCACGCTGCCGGCGCAGTGCTCGACCACGTCGGCTGGTGCGACGTGCGTCTGCACCCGGAACGCTCACCGGGCGAGGGTCATCCGCAGCCGCTGTGTCCCGCCGGTTCCGGGCTGGACCCGGTGGAGAACGTGGACCTGTCCGCGTGTGTCGACCCGGCGGCCGCGAGCGAGTCGCGTGCGCAGCGTTTCCTCGACGACCCCGCAGGTGCCGACCTCGGACTGCCGCTGTTCCGCAGCGAACTGCACGTTCTCGGTCCCGACTCCCACCGCTGGATCGTGCGCGTTCATCACGTGCTCACCGACGGCGCCGGAGCCCTGCGGGTGATGGCGCACATCGCCGGTGTCTACGCGGGAACCGCGCGGCCCGACGAACTGTTGCTCGCCGACGATCTCGAACTCGAAGCCGATGAGAAGGCATACCGCGACTCGCGACGACGAGTGACCGACGAGGAACACTGGGCGCGAGAACTCGACTGCCTCGAACCGTCCCTGCTGGCCGGGCCCGTCGCGCATCTCACGTCGTCGATCGCGCGGGTCACCGAGACCCTGAGCAGTCCGCGTGTCGCATCGGCGGCGGAGTTCGTCGCGGCCTTCGCAGGTCTGTGCGCCCGGCTCCTCGACACCCCGGACGTGGGGCTGAGTCTTCCGGTGGCCGTCCGAACGTCGGCGGCACGATCACGGGCGGTGCAGCCCGTCTCGAACGTCGTGCCGTTGCGCCTCGACGGAATCGGGGACCGTGACGCCGCGCAGGCGGTCGCCGATGTGTCGTCGGCCCTGATCGACGCACTCCGCCGTCAGCGTTACCCCCGCGAGGACATGCTGCGAAACCGGCAGGGGCTTAATGGTTTCGGTGCAGTGGTCAACCTCCTGCCGGGTTTCGAGTCGCCCGCTGACGACGGCCTGCACTGGGGACTCGAGCTGATGCGGACCGGACCGATCTCCGACGTCGCGGTGACCCTGCACCCCGCGGACCAGGAAGGGCGTCAGGCGGTGACCTGGGAAGCCCCGGCGGCAGTCGTCGACGCCGACGCGCTGGCCACCCTTGCCCGGCGCTTCGACCGCCACCTCACCGCGACCCTGCACGAACTGGACGGCGGCGCCCGGGTTCCCGACGACTCGGTGTTCGTCGACGGGGAATGGGAGCGGTTCCGGTACCGGAGCGGACCGCCGGCGCCGCCGTTCGTGCCGACCGTGAGCCACCTCGAGGACTATCGGTCGTCGAATCCAGAGGCAGTCGCGATCATCGACGGTGAGGTGTCGGTGTCCCGGCGCGAGTTCGCCCTCCGGGTGGATCGGGGGACTCGGCTGCTCATGTCGGCCGGGGTCGGTGCGGGCGACCGCGTGGCGGTGTCGATCGATAGGTCGGTGGCCTCGATCGTCGCGTTCTGGTCGGTGCTGTGCGCGGGCGGCGTGTGGGTGCCCGTCGGCGACCCGTTCGCACCGGAGGCGAGGACGCGGGATCTCGTCGAACGCTCCGGCGCCGAAGTCGGGTTGTGCACGCCGGGCACCGCACGCCCGGGCTCGGTCCGGTGGCTCGACCTCGAGCACGACGACCCCGGCTCACCGATGGCAGGCCGGTCGCGCGGCCTGGAATGCGGGCCCGACGACGCCGCCTACCTGCTGTTCACCTCAGGATCCACGGGCACACCGAAAGGCGTGGTGATGCCGCACCGCGGCATTCCCGCCCTGGTCGCGGAGATCCGACAGACCTATGCGCTCGCACCCGGGTCGCGCATCCTGCACGCGTCGTCCCCGACCTTCGACACCGGCGTCGTGGAGATGCTGTGCGGGGTCGTCTGCGGGGCGACCGTCGTCGTCGCGCCGAACTCGGCGTCCGGTGGTGAGGCCCTCGCCCACCTGATCCGACGACACCGCGTCAGTCACCTCATCGTCACGCCGTCGGTCCTGGACACGCTGCCCGTCGACCTCGCCGACGACCTCGTGCAGGTGATCATCGGCGGTGAAGCCCCCTCGCGGCGCCTGGTCGACACGTGGTCGGGTCGTGTTCGACTGAGGAATGCCTACGGACCCACCGAAACCCGATGCAGCATCAACATCTCCGGACCGTTGGCCCCGGGCAGGGCGATCACCGTGGGTCCGCCGATGGTGGGGGTGAGCGAGGCGGTCCTGGACCGGCTGGGGCGGTCGCAGCCTCCGGGCGCGCTGGGCACACTCCACTGCGCGGGACCGCAGCTGGCCGACGGCTATCTCGACGACCCGGTGTCCACCGCGGAAGCTTTTGTCGCGTGCACGTTCTCGACCGGGGAGACGATGTACCGGACGGGAGACCTGGCGCAGTGGTCCGGCGCGGGTGAGATCAGCCTGCTGGGACGGCGTGACAAGCAGGTCACCCTGCGCGGGCTGCGCATCGAACTCGCCGAGATCGACGCCGCGCTCGGGCGGTGCGCCGGCGTACGGAGCTCCGCGACGATTCTGCGGGAATTACCCTCGGGCCGAACCGCATTGGTGTCGTTCGTCGTGCCGCGTGATTCCGGAACGGACCCCGACACACCCGGTCTACGCCGCGCAGTCGCCCGTGTGCTGCCGTCGTACATGGTCCCGGCCCTCGTCGTGTGCATCGACGCGCTGCCCCCCACCGGCAACGGCAAGCTCGACGTGCGAAAGCTGGCGGAGTACCCGCTCCCCCGCAGCCGGTCCGCGCGGGGACCGGTGGGGTCGCACGAGACCCTGCTGGTGCGGGTCGTGGGGGAGACCCTGGGCACAGATGCGGTGGATCTGTTCGCCGGCTTCCTCGAGCAGGGCGGCGACTCCCTGGCGGTCATGCGGGTCGTCGGCTTGCTCACGGCGGCAGGGCATTCCGAGATCGGCCCCGACGACGTGCTCACCGCGCCCGACCTGGAGACGCTGGCGCAGCGGATGGTCGAGCCGGTGGGCCCGGACGTCGACACACGTCGACCGGTCGCGCTCGACGAGGACCGTCCTCTCACGTCCGCGGAACGGACGGTCGAACGCGCGCCGGGACATCCGCACGGGCAGCTGATCCGCCTCGGCTGGGTTCCACCCGAGGCCGGGCGGCCCACTGCCGTCGAACTGCGAGAGTTGCTCCGGACGTTGGCCGATCGGCACCCCGCCCTGCGATCGATCTATCCGGACACCCCCGCCGGGCCGGTGCAGCGGGCGATGGCGGGCGGCGCCGACGCGGCCGTCGATGCCGCCGTGCAGATCGTTCCACTCGCCGAAGCCGGCCCGGACCCAGGGCGGGACGACCTGCGTGCGCTCGCCGAACAGATGTCGGCGTCGCTGGATGTGCGGGTGGCTCCACCGTTCTGCATGCGGATTCTGGCGGATGCCGACGGCGGTGTGACGGCTGCGGTCGCGGTGTTCCATCACATTGCCGTGGACGGGCACTCGCTCGGAGTGCTCGCCACCGAGGCCGACCTCATCGCTCGCGGAGTGAACATGCCCGCTGCGCAGTCGATCTCGTCGCCGACACGGACCGCCGACGACGCGGTCGACGGGCGGTGGTGGAAGGAACTGCTGGGTGCGCCGGCCGACCGGACCTTCACCCTGGACGGTCTGGACCCCGTCTCGTGCGAACAGTCCGCGGCCCTACGCCGTCGGGCTCTCGTCGACGCCGACACCTACGCGCAGTTCCGCACTGGTGCGTCCGAGCGCGGTATGACCCCGTTCGAGGCGTTCGGGTGCGCGGTGTCCGTGGCGCTGGCACGGCTCACCGGGCAACACCGGGTGATGGCCGCCACCGCGGCGTCGAAACGGCCGGCGGGTGCCGACGGCATCGTGGGCGATTTCGTCATATCCGCGATGACGCCGCTCGACGCCCGAGAGGATGTGCGCGACTCGGTGGAACGCACCCGCCGGTGTATCGCCGCGGCGACCGCGCCGATGGAAGACGTGCTGGACGTACTGGGAAAGCCGGTCGTCGACGGGCGGCTCTTCCCGGTTCCGGTCCTGCTCGGCTGGACCCCGACGATCACCCCGCCCCGTTCGGGCGGTGACCTGTACGTGTTCCCGCCGCGGACCTCGCGGTGGATGCTGCAGATCGAGGGCTCGCCGACCGCGCGAGGGGAGCTGCAGGTCATGGTGACCGGCGCGGCCGCCGCACTCGATGGGTCCCGGGTCGAGCAGGTGCTCGCCGAGGTCGTCGCCTGCGTTCGCCGGGCGTGACGCGAGCGAGCCCGCGCGCACGGGTCACTGAACGCAGAACACCCCGCGGACAACTCGCCCGCGGGGTGTTCTGGGTTGCGACGGTGAGAGATCAGGCCAGATCGAACCGATCGTTGTGCGAGACCTTCACCCAGGCCTTGACGAAGTCGTCGACGAACCGCTCCGCCGAGTCGTCCTGGGCGTAGACCTCGGACAGTGCTCGGAGCTGCGAGTGTGATCCGAACACGAGATCGGCCGCGGTCGCGGTCCACTTCTTCTCGCCGGTGGCGCGATCGGTTCCCTCGTAGACGTTTTCGTCGGAGCCGGTCTTCCACTCGATGTTCATGTCGACGATGGTGCGGAAGAAGTCCGTCGACAGAACCCCGGGTCGGTCGGTGAACACACCGTGCTTGGCGCCACCGTAGTTGGTATCGAGCACCCGGAGGCCGCCGATCAGGACGGTCAGCTCCGGCGCGGTGAGATCCAGCATGTACGCGCGGTCGAGCAACAGCGACTCCAGCGGTGTCTTCTCGCCACCCTTGCTGTAGTTGCGGAAGCCGTCGGCCCGGGGCTCGAGGACCTCGAACGAGTCGACGTCGGTGCTCTCCTGCGACGCGTCGGTGCGGCCGGGGGTGAAGGGCACGGTGACCGGGAATCCGGCTGCCTCGGCGGCCTTTTCGACCGCGGCCGCGCCGCCGAGGACGATGATGTCGGCGAGCGACACCTTCTTGCCTCCCGACGCCGAGTCGTTGAAGTCCTTCTGGACCTGCTCGAGGACCGGCAACACCTTGGCCAGTTCGCCGGGTTCGTTGATCTCCCAGTTCTTCTGCGGCTCCAGGCGGATGCGTGCGCCGTTGGCGCCGCCGCGCTTGTCGGTGCTGCGGAAGCTGGCGGCCGACGCCCACGCGGTCTTGAGGAGCTGCGTCGGCGAGAGCACCTCGAGCAGCTTTCCCTTCAGGGAGGCGATGTCGTCGGCGTCGATCAGCGGGTGGTCCACCTCCGGAACCGGGTCCTGCCAGATCTGCGGCTCGGGAACCCACGGGCCGAGGTATCGGCTGACGGGACCCATGTCGCGGTGTAGGAGCTTGTACCAGGCCTTGGCGAACGCCTCGGCGAGTTCCTCGGGATGGTCGAGCCAGCGACGGGTGATGTCGGCGTAGATCGGCGACTCACGCAGTGCGACATCGGTGACCAGCATCGTCGGGGCGCGCCCGGGACCGCCGAACGGATCGGGGATGGTGCCCGCTCCCGCACCGTCCTTGGCGACGTACTGCCACGCACCCGCGGGACTCTTGGTGAGTTCCCATTCGTAACCGTAGAGGTTCTGGAGGAACCCGTTGCCCCACTGGGTGGGGGTGGACGTCCAGACGACCTCGAGGCCGCTGGTGATGGTGTCCTCGGCCTTGCCCTTGCCGAAGGACGACTTCCAGCCCAGGCCCTGCTGCTCGATCGGAGCGCCCTCGGGCTCGGGGCCGACCAGATCGCCGTTGCCCGCGCCGTGGGTCTTGCCGAAGCTGTGACCGCCGATGATGAGCGCCGCGGTCTCCTCGTCGTTCATGGCCATCCGGCTGAAGGTCTCGCGGATGTCCTCGGCGGCGGCCAGCGGATCCGGCTTGCCCTCGGGTCCCTCGGGATTCACGTAGATGAGGCCCATGGTCGTCGCGCCGAGCGGCTTGGCCAGTTCGCGCTCACCGGAGTAGCGCTTGTCGGTGCCCAGCCACGCATCCTCCGGACCCCAGAACACCTCCTCGGGCTCCCAGATGTCCTCACGGCCGAAGCCGAAGCCGAAGGTCTTGAAGCCCATGGACTCCAGGGCGACATTGCCCGCGTACACCAGCAGGTCGGCCCAGGACAGTTTGGTGCCGTACTTCTGCTTGATGGGCCAGAGCAGGCGACGCGCCTTGTCCAGGTTGGCGTTGTCCGGCCAGCTGTTCAGCGGGGCGAATCGCTGTGCACCCTGACCACCGCCGCCGCGGCCGTCGTAGATGCGGTAGGTGCCGGCGGCGTGCCAGCTCATGCGGATGAAGAGGCCGCCGTAGTGACCGTAGTCGGCGGGCCACCAGTCCTGCGACGTGGTCATCAGCGAGATGAGGTCTGCCTTCAGTGCCTCGACATCGAGCTTGGCGAATTCCGTTGCGTAATCGAAGTCTTCGCCGAGCGGGTTGGAGAGCGAGGAATGCGCGTGCAGGATCGAGAGGTCGATCTGCTCGGGCCACCAGTCCTTGTTGGTCAGCGGCGCATGCGCTTTGGGCTCCGGCGACGAGATGACCGGGTTCTCGCTCTCGCTGTTGCTTCGCGTCTTGTCGTCGGGATTGGGTGGACGGCTGTCGGAGGTCACGACATTCCTTTCGAGGGGGAACAACTGACGGGCTGTGATCACACGGGTGTGATCAGGTCGGGGCTGTACTGAGGCACTCGGGGCATCGTCCCCAGAAGATGACCTCGGCCTCGTCGAGGACGAACCCGTGGTCATCGGATGGGGTCAGGCATGGGGCTTCCCCGATTGCGCAATCCACGTCGGCAATTGCGCCACAGGCGCGGCAGACGACGTGATGGTGATTGTCTCCGGTGCGAAACTCGTAGCGCGACAACGAACCCGACGGCTGGATCCGGCGGATGAGACCGCGCTCGGTCAGGGCGTGCAGCACATCGTAGACGGCCTGACGTGAGACCTTGGGGAGGGTTTCGCGTACCGCGTGGTAGATCGTGTCCGTGTCGGCGTGTGGGTGATCGTCGACGGCGTGCATCACCGTCACCCGCGGCTGGGTGACACGAAGATCTGCGGCCCGGAGTTGCTGGGCGTAGTCCGATGTGGATGCCACGCCATTCACCATAGGGGCGTCGACGCGGTCTCGCACGGTTTTTCTGGATCTGATCCAAACTTCTTTTTCAGTCCAGACACGACGACGGCCGCCATCAGGTGGATGGCGGCCGTCGGGTCGGTCGGTCCGGCAGATCAGCTGTCGATGCCGACCAGGTCCTTCGCGAGTTCGGCGAATCGGATCTCGATCGCCGACACCACGCGCTGGCGGTTCTTGTGCGCCTCTTCGTAGGCGAGGGTGACGCGCAGGTCGGCAGGCTTGGTCAGCTCCTTGACCGCGGCCACGGCGTCGGTGACGTTCAGGCCGACATAGCCCTCGATCGGGAGATCTTCGGCCTCAACGGTTCCGGTGATCTCGCGCAACTGGTGGAGCGCGTCGGCGGCACCCTTGGCACCGTTGTCGCGAGCGCTTTCCTCGACGGCTTCGAGTGCCGCGTCACGACCGGCGGCGACTGTCTTGGACACGGCTGCGCCGGCGTTGCCGACCGCGTCACCCGCTCGCGACGCGGTCTCGGTCGCGTCGTCGACCGCACGTCCGAAGCGGCTGCGGATCGAGTCCACGGGATCGGGCAACTGGCGGGCGAACTCGGCGGTGCGGTCGATGGCCCACGATGCTCCGAGTGCCGGTGCGGTGAGGGCGCGTGCCGCCAGCCCGCTGGCCCACTGCGAGGGTCCGCGACGCAGCGCGGCCGGGCCGCCGAGCGCCTCCTCGGCGAGAACCGTGGTGAGCCAGTGAACTGTGGCCGTGTGCGCATCGATGAGCTGATCGGCCAGGTTGACGAGCGCCTGGTCTTTCTGACCGGTGGCCAGCGCCTTGAGGTAGGTGGCGCGTGCGACGAGTCGCTGCTCGAGGGCGAGGTCGTCGAGCAGGGCCTCGTCGAGCGGCTGGGTCTGTTCGGCCAGCGTCTTGGCGACGGCTCCGAAGCGGCCCAGCACGGGACGGACCACGTCGACGAGACCGCCGCGGTCACGCAGCGCCGTCTCGATGGTGAGCGCGCGCTCGCGCGCATGTTCGGCGTTCTCGGCGAGTTCCTTGCGGATCGCGTCGGTGCGGGCCTGGGCCTGCCGGGTCTCGGCGATCTGGATCTCGGTGTGCGTCAGCGCGAGGATCGCGCGAAGTTGCTGGTGGACGGTCGTGGTGGAGACGGTCATCGGTTCTTGCTCCCCTCTGGTGCGGTTCGTGATCGGGCTACAACCCGAGTGTTGCCACGACGAGGGCATATGTAACACCCCACTCGAAATCGGTTGCGGCTCGCGAGTCAAAGGTCAAGTGCCGCAACGCTTGCTATGCAATGTGATGCGGGTCACACTTACTCGCGGGTTGACGAACCGTGTCCGATTACGGGGATTTGCACGTAATCGGCAGGCTGACCGACCGGATGCGCGCCCGGGTCGGCGCCATACGTCGAGGTTTGGTGGTGTCCGCACCACGGGTACCACGGCGCGATGAGCCCGGAGCGGAGTGTTCGCAGCGCGGACCTCGACCTGGGTGGACAGGTCACCGTCGCGCGTATCGCCGACCATCTCGGGGTGCCGGTCGTCGGCGCCGCCGACGCCGGTTCGGCGGTGGTCCGCGACGTCGAGGACGATTCCCGGACGATTCGTCGCGGGGACGCCTACCTGGCGATTCCGGGCAGCCGGTGGCACGGACTCGACTTCGAGCGGGAGGTGGCGGCGGCCGGACCGTACTGGTGATCAGCGATCGCCCGTCGTCCCTCCTGCCCACGCTGGTCGTCGACGATCCGCGACGGGTCATGGGACCGCTGGCGTCGTGGTTCCACGGGGAGCCGTCGCGAGACCTGCGTGTCTTCGGCGTCACCGGCACGAACGGCAAGACCAGTACCACCCACTTCGTCGATGCCGCCCTCGCCGCGGCGGGCGAGGCCGGCGGGCTCATCTCCGGCGCGCGTATCCGGGGACCCGGATGCGACACCGTCCCGGTGCGCACGACGCCGGAGGCGCCGATGCTGCAACGGACACTGGCGACGTTCCGGCGCCACGGCGTCACCTGCTGCGCCATGGAGGTCTCTTCGCACGCGATCGATCAGGGGCGGGTCGACGGCACCGTGTTCCGGGTGATGGCGTTCACCAACCTCTCCGACGACCACCTGGACTACCACGAATCGATGGCGGACTATTTCGCCACCAAGGCGGCGATGTTCACCGCGGAGCGGACGCAGATCGCCGTGATCGACATCGACGACGACTGGGGTGCGCGACTGGCCGGCGACACGACGACCGAGACCTGGACCTGTTCGACCACCCGCAAGGACGCCGATGTCGTCGCCACCGGGATTCGGACCGGTCGCCTCGGGACCGAGTTCACCGTGCACACGCCGCACGGGCGAACCCGGATCGGGCTCCAGGTGCTGGGTCCTCATCAGGTCGGCAATGCCCTGGTCGCGCTCACCTCCGTGGTGGCCGACGGCGTCGACCTCGCCGCGGCGGCCGAGGGGATCTCCTCGGTGACCGGGATCCCGGGCCGATGCGAACCCGTGCACGCCGGGCAGCCCTATCGGGCGATCGTGGATTACATGCACAACACCGCGGGACAGCACGCGATGCTCCCGTACCTGAGGTCGCTGACGCAGGGCGGGCGACTGATCGTGGTCATCGGCGCGACCGGCGGGCGTGACCCGGGAAAACGGGAACCCCTGGGAGAGGTCGCAGCACAGCACGCCGACGTCGTGATCGTCACCGACGAGAGTCCCGAGGACGAGGTCCCGGCCGCGATCCGGGCCGCTGTCCTCCGGGGCGCGCGTCGCGCGGCATCCGCGGTGGTCATCGAGGAGGCGGACCGGCAGACGGCATTCTCGCTCGCCACCGCCATGGCCGGTGACCGCGACGTGGTCGTGGTCACCGGCCGGGGGAGCGACACCTTCCGGCGGTATGGACCGGACACGACGTTCTTCGACGACCACACCGAGCTGCGGCGTGCGATCCTCGAGACGCCGCGCGGGTGACGCGGCAGGCGTCAGTTCGTCCCGGACAGCACGGCGTCACGGGCGGCCGCGGCGGCGGCGAGTTCGCGCTGGTACAGGATTCCGTAGGTGAATCCGTTTTCTCCCTTGCGAGTTCCGGCTCCGGCCCCCAGCTCGCGTAGCGTGCGGGCCGCCACGGCGGCGTCTTGGTGTTCGCCCAGTACGGTCTGGATTCGCTTGTACCGCTTGGCCTGGCCCCGCCCGGTCGACCGGGCGACGACCGGCGCGGCCAGCTCACCGGCGTACCGGGCCCGTTTCGCCGCCTTGCGCGCCCGGTGGAGATCCTCCTCGTGGCCGGTCGCAAGCGCGTGCGCGAGGCGCTTGTCGGCCTTGCGCGCGGCCCGGGTGGCGATGCGCCGCAACTCTTTCTTCGTGATCTGGTCGTCGGCGAGCGGGATCGAGTCGTTCCAGGTCGCGAGTGTCGACAACAGCACGAGGTACCGGTCCGACCGCATCTCGTCGGTGACGCTCTGCCGATGGTGGTGCTGCTGCGCGGAGAGCTCTTCCTCGATCCGCGCCGCGACCGGTCCGAGAACCAGCTCGTCGGGGAGTTCTGCCACCGCGGAGGCGAATCGCGCACGTAGGACCTCACGGTCACGCACCTCGCCGAGTACACCGGCGAACCATCGGAGTTCGTCGTCGAGACCCGCGAGACCGTCCGGTTCGAAGAGCGGAGCGGCCGTCCGGAGGGTGCTGCGCAGCCGTCGGATGGCCACTCGAACGGCGTGCACCGGGTTCGCGCCCCGACGCAGGGCGACATCACCGGCGAAGATCGTCGAGATCTGCTCCCGGACGTAGTCCGCCACGGCGACGGCGGCCGGCGAGACCGACACGGCACGGCGGGGCGCTTCGTGCCCGACCGCGCGTTCGAACGTCGACGATGCCGACGCCGGACGGGCGCCCGCCCCGACCATCCGTTTGCGCACGCTCTTCGGGATGGTCGTCGAGCCGGACCCCGCTCGCACCCCGACCTCGCGCCACGACGTGGCGGTGGCGACCGGGCCGGTGGCGGTGGCCGAGACGGTGTCGTCGACCACGTCGTAGGCGACCTCGCCGTTCGCGTCGAGGTGCCGGTGGCGGGTTCGGTGCGTGTGGACGATCGCCGCGACGCGTAACGGCTTTCCGCCGCTCAGACCCCACAGGGCATCGGCGATCGCCGACGGCACGGCGGTGGAGGGTGCGTCGATCTGCTCGGTGATGTCCTCGCCGGCGGACGGGGTCGTGACCCGCCAGCCGGCGTGCTGATCCTCATCCCCGCCGTCGGAGTCCCCGCCGTCGGAGTGGACGACGATGGTGCCGTGGGCGAGCAGGTCCCGGTCCTCGGTGTCGTAGTAGGTGTCGCTGAAATCGATCGACGAGATCTCGACGTCGCCGGAGTCGCCGAGGTCGGGGATCGCGCTGTCCAGACCGAAGTCCCAGCTGTTCTCGCGCGTCGTGTCGGTGCCCATTCCTCGCTCCTCACTCTCGCTGATGTCGATGAACCTGCAGAGGGTGTCCGATCCGGACATCCGGTAAACCTCCCCGGCCGGCGCGATCACGTCACGCGCGGTGGTAGACGCCGTCACCGGAGCGGGCAACCTGCCCGTGGCGCAGGAGCCGCTCGAGATGGAGTTCGGCGGTGCGCTTCTCCACCGCGTCGACGAAGGGCAGCTGCACATGCGGGCGGTAGACGAGCCGTTCGACGACGATCTCGTCGACGGTGCGCGGCCGCTGCAGCAGTTCCAGCAGCCGCTCGTCGCGCCGGTGGATGACGCCCTCGTAGTCCGCGAGGCGCGAGCGGAAGTCGTCGGCGCCGGTGACCACTCCCTTCTGATGGAAGGTGCCGTACCAGCGGGCGTCGATCTCCCGCACCCGCGCGATCGACGCCAGGTAATCGTCGACGCTGCTCCCCAGGTCGCCGTACATCGGTCCGAACGAGGTGAGGTCGATGTCGGCGAGGTAGAGGAAGCCGGTCGGCTCGACCAGCACACCGGAATGTCCCGCGGTGTGACCGGGCAGGTGCACGACCGTTGCCGTGACGTCGCCGAGTTCGAAGACGTGCCCGTCGTCGACCCCGGCGGCGTCGGGAAAGCCGGGCGTCAGGTCGAAGGTGTCGCCGATCTGGGCGTCGAGGCCGGCTCGCTGTTCGTCGGTCAAACCGTAGTTGTCGAGGAGGACCTGGAGGGATCGCACGCCGTCGACATCGGCGTGGTGGGCGAACTTGTCCGCGGCGAAGTGCCGGAGGCCGGCGATGTGGTCCTCGTGGGCGTGACTGATCATCACCGCGTCGGGGTGCACGGGATCGTGGTCGACCTCGAGGGAGGGATCGATCACCATGGTCGCAGCGGAGCCGCGGACGACGACGGTGTTGCCGTAGGGAAACGCGCCGCCGTGTGACGACGCGAGCACGGTCACCTCGTCGTAGCGGTTCTCGATGAAACTCGGTGCGAGGGTCACTTCGTCTGGGTACCCCGGCGGGTGAACGCTGTCAACGCCGCGGGTCGTCGGCGGACTCCTGCGGCGAGCCGGTCGTCGCGCGCAGCCACAGCGGGACGATCAGCCAGGCGAGGGAGAACACGACGAGCGTGACGACTCCGGCGATCGCCGACGGGACCGGCCCGGCGGTCGCGCCGAAGACGACCGTGACCGCACCGGACAACGCCAGTCCCAGCAGTGTCAGACCGGCGAACGACAGGTAGTGCGCATAGGAGACGATCAGCGCGAGCTGGTGCTGACGGAACAGCGCCCGGTGCAGGGCCACCGGCGCGGCGAGCAGGATCGCCGCACCGACGGCGCACGACACGGTGATCAGGTAGATGGTCCGCAGCACCCCGCCGAGTTCCTCGAACCCGTCGTGAAACGGCAGGGTGAGCAGGAACCCGGTCAGGATCTGCACGCCCGTCTGCACGACGCGGAGCTCCTGCAGGAGCGAGTTC
Source organism: Gordonia sp. G4 (assembly GCF_057770005.1). Lineage (NCBI taxonomy): Bacteria > Bacillati > Actinomycetota > Actinomycetes > Mycobacteriales > Gordoniaceae > Gordonia > Gordonia sp. G4. The sequence goes on along the minus strand of NZ_CM173442.1, from coordinate 687,491 downwards.
CAGTTGCGGTCCAGCCGTTGGGTTTCCGTTTCGTCGCGCTGGGAGCGGTTCCACTCGGCGTCGTCGGGGCCGGAGCCGGTGTAGTCGGTGTCCGTGGGCCTGGTCACCTGCCCATCGTCGCACCGTTGGGTCTCGTCGGGCCTGCCGCCGAGTCTCGAAGCGGTCACTCTGGACGCCGAGCCCCCTGCTCGGGGTGGGTCGCTTCGCTCGTGCCTCAGGGAATGGAGATGGGTCGCTCCGCTCGGGGGACTGACCGACCCTGGCGTACCTCGCGTGATCGGAGGACCATCGGACCATGGCCACGTCGATGGACGAACTCACGATGTCCCAGCTCGGTTCGCTGCGCTGGGCGGACATGCGCCGGCGGGTGCGCGCTATGGTCGACGGGCAGGTCGTCGTCGACTCGGCGACGGCCCTCCAGGTCTGGGAGCCACATCGAGTGGTCGGGTGCTACGCCGTACCCGCTTCCGATGTTGTTGCGCGACTCGACAATCCACAGCAGACCGACGCTACCGCCGAGCATGCGTCGATCCTGACGCCCGACGATCCGTTCGCGCTCCACACCACGACCGGCACGGTCTACGACCTCCAGGCCGGCGGACGGACACTGCGCGGCGCCGGGTTTCGGCCGCAGGACCCGGACCTCGCCGATCACGTCCTGCTGGACTGGTCGGCTTTCGACGAGTGGCGGGAGGAGGACCAGACGGCGATCGGTCATCCACACGATCCGTTCCAGCGCATCGACTGTCTCGACACCAGCCGGCATGTTGTGGTGACGGTGGGCGACACGGTCCTGGCGGACAGTCGACGCCCGACGCTGTTACTCGAAACCCATCTGCCGCCCCGTCATTACCTTCCGCGCGAGGATGTCCGGATGGACCTGCTCGTCCCGTCGGACACCGTCACGGTGTGCGCGTACAAGGGTGAGGCGAGCTACTTCTCGGCGATCGTCGGCGACGACGTCGTGCCCGACGTGGCGTGGACCTACACCGATCCGCTGATCGACGCCGAGCCAGTGCGGGACCTCATCTGCTTCTACGACGAGCGGGTGGAACTGACCGTCGAGAACTGAAACCGTTCTGCTGTCCGGGGTTTCCCGAGTGCCGTCACAGCTCTCCGTGGTAGCGGTCCAGCCCCGAGCCGTTCGCCTTCTTGCTGCGTCCGGTCGGTGCCTCCTTGGCACTGAGCACCCACTTCCCGGTGCGGTCGAGAGTGGGCATCCGCTCGAAGAAGAATTTGCTGTAGCGGGTCGTCCCGTCGACCTTCAGCACACCGCCCTGCACATCGATGTGCGCAACCGTTGCCCAGAACGAGTTCTTGCTGTTGCCGACATGGACGAGGATCTCGTCGCTGTCCGGCTCGGGTAGGCCGTTCTTGCCCGGTCGTCCGTATCGGATCGCCACCCGCGGCCTGCCGAACTTGTCGATCGAACCGGCCCCGTTGTCGACGGATTGGTACACATTGACGAGGAGATCGCCGTTCTCCTTCGGTAGCACAGTGACCTGCTCGACGGCGGGCTTGTTCCCTCGTCCTGGACCGCGGCTGTCCCCGTGGTGCTCGATGAAGGGCCAACTGCGTAGGTCGCCGCGGTGGCCCTGCTCGCCGCTGATGACCACATACTTGTGCGCGACCTCGTCGCGGCAGAAGAAGTACACGTCGAGGTCTCCCTGGCCGTACTGCTTGACCCGACCGTCGGCCTCGTACACGGCGCCGCGCCCGTCCCACTCGAGGCCGACGGTGAGAACCCAATCCGAGGATCCTTTGCGAAGGTCGATGGACGCGGTCTTTTCCGTCGAGTCCTTCGTGATCGAGACCTTGACCTTGGACATGTTGATCGGTGATCGTGCTTCCGGCGCCGGTTGGGCGGCAGGTGTCGGAGGGGCCGGCGTCGCGATCTGTGTAGTCTGCTGGTTCGGCGCGTCGTCGACCACGATTCCGAAGTCGGTGGCGAAGGCGGCCAACCCCTCGCGGTAACCCTGTCCGATCGCGTCCAGCTTCCAATCTCCGTCCCGGCGATAGAACGCCACCAACTGGAGAACTGTCTCGGGGCCCGGGTCCGGTGGGGTGAACGCCCATCTGCCCGAACCCGAGATGGTCACCGTCAGCGGGCCGATCTGTTCGACAGTCTTCCGCTGTGCCTCGGTACTTGCCGCGACGACTATCCGGTCGACGTCCGGGGGCGCCGACGGCAAGTCGACGACACAAGAACTCGAACCCTGCAACCGGACTCCGGAGGAGCTGGGATTGTTGAAGAAGATCAGGTCGTCGTCCGTGCGGACCTTGTGGCCCGCAGTCAACAGCACTGCGATGAGGTCGACGTCGTCGGGCGAAACGCTGTGAACCTCGACGAGGTGCGCGGTCGTGCTCAGGGCGGTCTTGGAGCCCTTGGTGAGCTCGTCCACAGGTACTCCTCGAAAGGTGGCGATGGGGCGGGCCAATGATATGCGGGGGCGCTGTCAGGGACCACGCAGTCAGCCGACGGACATCCGACCCGTCGGTTCACGAAATGACAGCTGCCACTCCGATTGTCAGGCAACCGAATGACATTCGGCTCGATCAGCGCAGCGAGTAACGGACCGGCAGGTGCTTGAGTCCACCCACGAAGACGGTCGCGGCCAGCTCGGGCGTTCCGGCCGGTTCGATGGTGTCGAGCCGCGGGATCAACTCGGCGAAGAAGCTCCTCATCTCCATCCGAGCCAGTGCGGCGCCGAGACAGAAGTGGACGCCGTAACCGAACGACAGGTGCTTGTTGGGGAAGCGGCCGACGTCGAAGGTGTGCGGATCGTCGAAGACCTCTTCGTCCCGGTTGCCCGATGTGTAGGCGAGATAGACGGATTCACCCTTGGCGATGGGGACACCCCGCACCGAGGTGTCCTCGGCGGCGGTGCGCATGAATTCCTTGACCGGCGTGGTCCATCGGATCATCTCCTCGACCGCGGTGCCGATGAGTTCGGGTTCGCGTCGGAGACGTTCGAGTTCACCGGGATTCTCGATGAGCGCCCGTAGCCCACCGGAGATCGCGTCCTTGGTGGTGTCGTGCCCGGCGCTCGCCACGATCACGTAGTACGACGCGGTGTCCACATCGGAGAGGCGCTCGCCGTCGACGAGGCCGTTGGCGATGGCCGACGCGAGGTCCTCGGTGGGCTGAGCGCGCCGGGAGGCGGTCAGCCTGCCGAAGTAGGCGAAGAAGTCCAGGAGTGTCGCCATTCGCTCCTCGAGGGTTGCCCCTCGCCGGTACTCGGCGTCGTCGGCACCGAACATCTCCTGTGTGAGCTGGTGCATCCGCGGAAAGTCCTCTTCGGGGAGACCCAGCAGCGAGAGGATGACGTACAGCGGGAAACCGACCGCGATCTCCTCGACGAAGTCGCACTCCGGGCCGATGTCGCGCATCCGGTCGACGTAGCGCTTGGCGAGCTCGTCGACGCGCGACTGCAGATCCCGCAGGGCCTTCGGTCGGAACCAGTCGGCGCCGATCGCGCGGACCTTGCGGTGATGAGGGTCGTCCATGTGGATCAAGGTGCGCAGTCCCGCACCGGATTCCAGCTGCGCTCGTGCGGCGTCGTCGGCGGCCGCGGTGGTCAGCACCGGTCGCGGTTCACTGAGCCACAGGTTGTTGTCGCGCTCGATGTCCATGATGTCGGCGTGCCTCGTGATGGCGTAGAACGGCCGGTACGGACCATGGTCGACGCGCGGCACCGGATCGTGCGCACGCAGGTACGCCATCGCGGCATGCAGTCGCGGCTCGTCGGTGTAGGCCTTGGCGTCGGCGAAGACGCTGGCGGCGTCGTCGGTCATGCTCGTGCCTGCGCTGCTTGTCGCCACCGATGCGTCCTTCCGTCGAGGGGTACTCCTCGCACCGAGTGTCCGATATCGGCGTGTTCGGGGTCGGCGAATGGCGAACATGCTCGCTTCACGCCCGCCGGGCACCGGTATAGAGATGACTGCCGCCCGGAGGCCCGTTCGAGGGGGTGACGGCCCATCCGGGACGAGTCACGCGCCGAATGGCGGCCATGAGCACCGCGACCGAATCCGGCGAGGACGCCACCCCGACTTCCCGCTGCGACGGCGCGACGACTGCCGACTCCACCGGCGACTATCTGCCGGTCGCCGACCACGGTGTCATCGGTGACCTCCGCACCGCGGCCGTCGTGGGAGTCGACGGGCGGATCGACTGGTTCTGCTGTCCGCGGTTCGACTCGCCGAGCGTGTTCGGCTCGTTGCTCGATGCGCACCGGGGCGGCGCCTGGACGGTGGAACCGGTGGACGGTGACGTCACCACCCGGCAGTTCTACCTTCCCGACTCCAACGTGCTCGTCACCCGCTTCCTGAGCGAGGACGGAGTCGCCGAGGTGCAGGACCTGATGCCGATCGCCAGACCACACGATCCCGACCACCGAACGCGGATCATCCGTCGGATCTCCTGTGTGCGGGGTTCCGTCCGGTTCCGCGTGACGGTCGCGCCGCGGTTCGACTACGGCCGTGCGGCACATTCCCTCGTCGTCGAGGACGAATCCCGGGTTCGCTTCGAGACCGACGACCTGGTGCTGCATCTCGTCTCGACCGTCAGCGTCGACACGGTCGACGACCGGGATGCGCTGGCCGACTTCACCGTCGAGACCGGCGAATGCGTCACGTTCGTCCTCGCTCCCGACCCCATCGGGCCGGAAGTACTCGACCACGACAGTTCTCCCGCGGTCGTCGCCGCGACCGTCGCGTTCTGGCAGGACTGGGTCTCTCGGTCCTCCTACACCGGCCGATGGCGGGAGATGGTGCATCGGTCGGCGCTCACACTCAAACTGCTGACGCATGAACCATCCGGGGCGGTGGTGTCCGCGGTCACCGCCGCACTTCCCGAGGAGATCGGCGGCGAACGGAATTGGGACTACCGCTATGTGTGGATCCGCGACGCGGCGTTCACGCTCTACGCGTTGTTGCGGATGGGGTTCACCGACGAGGCGAGTGCGTTCATGGACTGGCTGACCTGCCGATTCGACGACGGCGCTGACGTGTCGGGAGATCTGGGGCCGCTGCGATTGATGTACACGCTCGACGGCGATCCACCACCGGCCGAGACCGAGCTCGATCATTGGGAGGGTTACCGGCAGACCTCGCCGGTGCTGATCGGGAACGCCGCCGCTGATCAACTCCAGCTCGACATCTACGGCGAACTCATCGACTCGGTGTACCTGTACAACAAGTACGGACCGGGCATCTCCTATGGATCGTGGACACATCTGTGCACGGTGGCCGGCTGGCTCGTCGACAACTGGGATCGCCCGGACCAAAGCATCTGGGAGGTGCGCAGCAAGCCGCAGGACTACGTCTACTCGCGCGTGATGTCGTGGGTGGCGCTGGAGCGGATGATCCGGATGAGCCGTCAGCGCGGACTGCCCGGTGACGTCGCCGGTTGGATGAAGGCCCGCGACGACATCTTCGTACAGATCATGGAGCGGGGTTGGAACGACGAGGTGGGAGCGTTCGTCCAGACCCTCGATTCCGACCGCCTGGACGCGGCACTGTTGCTGATCCCCGCCGTGAAGTTGTTGTCGCCCACCGACGATCGGTTCCTCAGCACTCTCCAGCGGATCGAGGAAGAACTGGTGAGCGACTCCCTGGTGTTCCGGTACGACACCGACGGCGGGCACGACGGCATCGACGGAGCCGAGGGTACCTTCTCGCTGTGCTCGTTCTGGTACGTCGAGGCGCTCACCCGGACCGGCCGTCTGGGCGACGCGCGTCTCGCGCTCGAGAAGATGTTCACCCACGCCAACCACCTCGGCCTGTACGCCGAGCAGGTGGGTCTGACCGGTGAACAACTGGGCAACATGCCGCAGGCGTTCACCCACCTCGCGCTGATCAGCGCGGCCATCAACCTCGATCGGCAGCTTGGTGATTGATTCAGGTGCCGCGGATCCGGTTGCGGTTTATCCCGACAACCGGGAAAAACCGCAACCGGATCTGACTCTCGTCCTCAGATCCAGCCGGACCCGCCGCACAGGTCGTCGGCGGCCGCGGGGCCGGTCGACCCTGCCGCATATGGTTGCGGTGCAGGCGGATTCGTCAGTACCGGTGCCGCGACCTCCCAGACATGTGCGAGGCCGTCGGGCCGGGTGAACAGCGACCGGTCACCGCGCAGCACATCGACGATCAGTCGTGCATAAGGCGACAATCCGTCGGCCACCTCGTCGAGCTTCTCGGTCATGTGCGCGACGGACAGGTCGGTCCCCGAACCCGGTTCCTTGATCGTGACGGCGAGATCGATGGCACCGTCGCCGGCCAGGTCGAAGGTCAGCACGGTGCCGTCGGTCGGAGTGTCGGTCAGCGGACCGTCGGCGGGGGCGCGGAAGACCAGGCTGAGGCGTTGCGCGCTGTGGTCGAGCATCTTGCCGGTACGGAGCAGGAACGGGACACCGTGCCAGCGGTCGGTGTCGACCCACAGGCGCACCGCCGCGAACGTCTCGGTGGTGGAGTCGTCGGGGATGCCCTCGGTGTCGCGGTAGCCCTCGTATTGACCGAAGACCACCTCGGCGGGGTCGAGTGGCCGGAAGGCGGCGATGACCGACTCCCGGGCGCCGAGCAGGTCCTCGGCGCCGAGCGAGACCGGAGGTTCCATCGCGACTTCGGCCGCCACCTGGAACAGGTGCGTGACGATCATGTCCAGGAATGCCCCGGTGGCGTCGTAGAACGCGGCGCGGTCGGCGATGTCGAGGGTTTCCGGGACGTCGATCTGGACCTCCTCCACGTGCTCGCGGTTCCACACCCCGGCGAACAGGCCGTTGGCGAAACGCAGCACGTGCAGGTTCTGGGTGCTCTCCTTCCCCAGGAAATGGTCGATCCGGTAGATCTGGTCTTCGTCGAGGGATTCGTGGACCGCCTCGTCGAGGGTCCGGAATCCGCCGGGTGACGTACCGAACGGCTTCTCGTAGACGACGCGCGAGTTCTTCGCGAGACCGTGCGCGGCGATCGCTTCCGTGTAGTCGACGAAGGTGGTCGGCGGGAGGGCGAGATAGTGAACCAGCTGGGCCGTGCCGCCGATGGCGTCTCGGCTGGCGTCGATCACCTCCAGCAGGCGGCCGGGGTCGTCGGCGGTGAACCCGCCGCCGGCAAATCGAATGGTCTCGGCGAACGAGGCCCATTCGTCCGAGGACACCGACCCGTCCGAACCGAATTCCTCGACCGCGTTCTTCACGTGCTGCCGGAACTCGTCGTCAGTGCGGTCGCCCCGGCCGTTGCCGATGAGCTGCCACCCGTCCGGGAGCAGGCCTCGACGGTGGAGTTCGAACAGCGAGGGCAGGACCATCCGCTTGGCGAGGTCGCCGGTCGACCCGAAGAGAACGAAGATCACTGCCGCGTCCGTGGCGGCAGGGGCGTCGGACTGTGTCGCGTTCTCCCGGGCGGAGCTGTCTGCGGTCATGCATTCAATACTGCCGGTCGACGACGCGGCGGCACGGATAGTGTTCTAGATCACAAATCTAGTAGACCTGAGCGGAATGCACTCAACTCTAGTGGCGTTACAGACCTCGTAGGGCTCATACTTGAGCCTGTTGGACTAAAGAGAAAGGTGCACGCGAGTGGACAGCTTCACCCCCACCACCAAGACGCAGCAAGCATTGAGCTCTGCTGTGCAGGCGGCGGCCAGTGCTGGCAACCCCGACGTGCGACCGGCCCACATCCTCGTGGCACTGCTCGATCAGTCCGACGGCATCGCGTCGCCGCTGCTCAAGGCAGTGGGCGTGGACCCGTCGAGCGTTCGTGCGCAGGCCCAGGCTCTGGTCGATCGCATGCCGACGGTATCCGGCGCCAGCTCGACGCCTCAACTATCCCGCGAATCGATCGCGGCCGTCACCGCTGCCCAGCAACTGGCCGGCGAGCTCGACGACGAGTACGTCTCGACCGAGCACGTCGTCGTCGGTCTGGCGACCGGTGACTCCGATGTCGCCAAACTGCTGCACAACCTCGGTGCGACTCCGCAGGCCCTGCGCGAGGCGTTCGTCGCCGTGCGAGGCAGTGCGCGGGTCACCTCTGAGGACCCCGAATCGACCTACCAGGCTCTCGAGAAGTACTCGACCGACCTGACCGCGGCGGCCCGCGAGGGCAAGCTCGACCCGGTCATCGGCCGCGACACCGAGATCCGGCGCGTCGTGCAGGTCCTCAGCCGTCGGACCAAGAACAACCCGGTCCTGATCGGTGAACCCGGTGTCGGCAAGACCGCCATCGTCGAAGGACTCGCCCAGCGCATCGTCGCCGGCGACGTGCCGGAGTCGTTGCGCGGCAAGACCGTCATCTCCCTCGACATGGGTTCGATGGTCGCCGGTGCCAAGTACCGCGGTGAGTTCGAGGAACGCCTCAAGGCCGTGCTCGACGAGATCAAGGGATCGGCCGGCCAGGTCATCACATTCATCGACGAGCTGCACACGATCGTCGGCGCCGGTGCGACAGGCGATTCCGCGATGGACGCGGGCAACATGATCAAGCCGATGCTCGCCCGTGGTGAGCTGCGGCTGGTCGGTGCCACGACCCTCGAGGAGTACCGCAAGTACATCGAGAAGGATGCCGCACTCGAGCGTCGGTTCCAGCAGGTGTACGTCGGCGAGCCGTCGGTCGAAGATGCCATCGGCATCCTCCGCGGCCTCAAGGACCGGTACGAGGTGCACCATGGTGTGCGCATCACCGACTCCGCATTGGTCGCCGCCGCAACGCTTTCCGATCGCTACATCACGTCGCGGTTCCTGCCCGACAAGGCCATCGACCTCGTCGACGAGGCCGCGTCGCGGTTGCGGATGGAGATCGACTCGCGCCCCGTCGAGATCGACGAGGTCGAGCGGATCGTCCGTCGGCTCGAGGTCGAGGAGGTCGCCTTGCAGAAGGAGACCGACGCGGCGTCGAAGGACCGGCTCGAGAAGCTGCGCGCCGAACTGGCCGACCAGAAGGAGAAGCTCAACGAGCTCTCCGCCCGGTGGCAGTCGGAGAAGACCGCGATCGACGCGGTGCGCGACCTCAAGGAGGAGCTGGAACGGCTTCGCGGCGAGGCCGATCGGGCCGAGCGTGACGGTGATCTCGGGCGCGCAGCCGAACTGCGGTACGGCAAGATCCCCGGCCTGGAGAAGGAACTCGAGGCCGCGATCGAGAAGACCGGAACCGATCCCTCGCAGGACGTGATGCTGCAGGAGGAGGTCGGCCCCGACGACGTGGCGCAGGTCGTGTCGGCGTGGACCGGAATCCCGGCCGGACGCATGCTCGAGGGCGAGACCGCCAAGCTGCTGCGTATGGAAGAGGAACTGGGACACCGGGTCATCGGCCAGAAGGACGCGGTGCAGGCGGTGTCCGACGCGGTGCGTCGTGCACGCGCAGGAGTCGCCGACCCGAACCGGCCGCTCGGCTCGTTCATGTTCCTCGGCCCCACCGGCGTCGGCAAGACCGAGCTCGCCAAGGCGCTCGCCGAGTTCCTGTTCGACGACGAGCGGGCCATGGTCCGTATCGACATGAGCGAGTACGGCGAGAAGCACAGCGTGGCAAGGCTCGTCGGCGCTCCGCCCGGTTATGTCGGATACGAGGCCGGTGGTCAGCTGACCGAGGCGGTGCGACGTCGTCCGTACACGGTGGTCCTGTTCGACGAGATCGAGAAGGCCCATCCGGACGTCTTCGACGTGCTGCTGCAGGTGCTGGACGAAGGCCGCCTGACCGACGGACAGGGCCGGACGGTGGACTTCCGCAACACCATCCTCATCCTCACCTCGAACCTCGGTGCGGGTGGCGACAAGGACCACGTCATGATGGCCGTGCGCTCGGCGTTCAAGCCCGAGTTCATCAACCGTCTCGACGACGTCGTGATCTTCGACGCCCTGAGCCCTGAGGAACTGGTGTCGATCGTCGACATCCAGCTCGGCCAGCTCAAGAAGCGGCTCGCGCAGCGCCGCCTCGACCTCGAGGTGTCGACCAAGGCCAAGGAATGGCTGGGCGCACGCGGATTCGACCCGCTGTACGGTGCTCGCCCGCTGCGCCGCCTGGTGCAGCAGGCCATCGGTGACCAGCTCGCCAAGCAGCTGCTCGCCGGCGACATCCGCGACGGTGACGTCGTGCCGGTCAACGTCAGTGCCGACGGAGAGTCGTTGGTACTCGGCTGAGTTCGTGACTGACAAGTGAATGACAAAGGGACCCATCCTTCGGGATGGGTCCCTTTGTCTGCGCCGGCTACGGATGTGGGAAGCGGTCGAGGTTGTCCTCTACCCACAGGCGCAGTGCGTCCAGCGGCCCGGCGGCGTCCACCCCGAGTTCCGTCAGTTCGTATTCGACGTGCAGCGGGACCGCCGGATAGACGGTGCGGGTGAGCATCCCGGCTGTCTCCAACCGACGCAGAGTCGCCGTGAGGACTTTGGGGCTGATCCCGTCCAGCCGCACGCGGAGCTCTCCGAACCGCATCGGTCGATCGCGGAGGGCGCCGATGACCAGGGCGCTCCACTTGTCGGCGAGAAGGTCGAGCATCCCTCGGCAGGGACACGACGCAGAGTAGGCGTCTCCGCGATGGGACGGTAGTGACATGGCGCTGGCCTCGATGCTTTCTATTGGATACTAGGAGCCCTTGCGGGTAACTGGGGTCGTGGGGATACCTTAGCGCCATGACACGAGAGATGACAGCCCTGGTCGCGGTCGCTGCGAACTCCGTCGAGGACCCGAGCGCGTTCGCCGAGACGACAATGCCGGTGCCGGCCCCCCGTCCGCACGATCTCCTCGTCGAGGTCCGCGCGGTCTCGGTCAACCCGGTGGACACCAAAGTGCGTGCAGGCCTGCGTGACTCCGATCCGCCGCGTGTTCTGGGATTCGACGCGGCGGGGATTGTCGTCGGGATCGGCGACGAGGTGTCGAGGTTTGCCGTCGGGGACGAGGTCTACTACGCCGGTTCGATCGATCGGCCGGGAACGAATGCCGAGTTCCATCTTGTCGATGAGCGGATCGTCGGGCGCAAACCGTCGTCCCTCGACTTCGGCGCGGCTGCCGCACTGCCGTTGACCACGATCACTGCCTGGGAGTCGTTGTTCGAGAAGCTGCGGGTCAATTCCGCGGACTCGGGAACGATCGTCGTGGTGGCGGGTGCCGGGGGCGTCGGCTCGATGGTCATTCAGTTGTCCCGGACCCTGACTGATCTCACCGTGATCGCAACCGCGTCACGGCCTGAGTCGCAGGAATGGGCGCGAGGACTCGGTGCCCACCACGTCGTCGACCCGAGACGCCTGCGCGAGGACGTGCGGGCATACGCTCCGCGCGGTGTGGACTACATCTTCTCGCCCCACTCGGACGGAAATGTCGAGTCCTATGCCGACATCATGGGTGTACACGGTCAGGTCGTCGCCATTGACGAGCCCGAAGGTCTCGATACCCTCCCGCTGAAGCAGAAGAGCCAGAGTTGGCATTGGGAGTTGATGTTCTCCAAGCCGTTGTTCGCACCGGAAGACGACTCACAACACGAGATCCTCGGCCGGGTCGCCGAACTCGTCGACGCCGGCAAGATTCGCAGCACTGTCAACCGTGAACTGGCTGGTTTCACGATCGAGAATCTTCGTACAGCGCACCGAGTCTCCGAATCCGGAGGGGCGATCGGCAAGGTGGTCCTCACGCGCTGACCACCGCGGATGAGCCGGCGAACTTCACGAGGTGGCGAGTAACTCCATGAGGTGTGCTTCGACGAGGGAGGGCCGGGGCGTGCGTGGTCCGGGTCGGGGTGGTCGGACGTCGATGACGTGGCTGGTTTTCAGCCATGAGCGGCGCGCGTCATGTGGGCGTGGCTCGTCGCCGGACGTGGTGCGTCCGTGGATCTCTCGCCGCACCTGTGCCAGGTGGGCCTGCAACCGCTTGGGTATGTCGGGTCGGCGGTTGATGTATTCGGGGTTGGGCGGTGCGCCGGGTTCGACGTTGAGTCGCCAGGCGCAGCGGCCTTCGTCTGGCCCGGACCGGACGATCCGGGTGGTGTACTGGCCGGGTTGGTCGCCGACCATGCGGTTGTGGCGGGGACAGGCCGGTGCGAGGTCATCGATGTCGGTGAGTCCGCCCTTGGCCCAGTCTCGTTCGGCGTGATGAAGCTCGACCTGGGTGGCGGGCTGATCGCACCCGGGAGCCGAGCACACCTCGCCGTCGGGTCGGGCGAAGGAGACCAGGCGTTGTTCGCGGGTGGCGAGGCGTTTGCCCCGTCCGAAGTGCAGGGGGACGGTGGTGGCGTCTTTGAAGATCGCGAGCCAGGGTTGCATGTCGGCGGCCATCGCGATCAAGTCCCGGATGGGCAGCAGGGTTCCGGTGGCGGTGGTGGCGAGTCCGGCTTCGCGGGTCAGGTCGGAGAGGTCGGCTTTGATGATCAGTTGCACGGGCAGGCCTCGGTGCGAGGTTCCCAGTGTTCCGTCGGCGAAGCCTGCGGCCAGTGCGGCGTCGAGGGCGTCGTGATTGGTCTGGGCGAGAGTGCGGCCGTCGCGGTCGGCTGCCGAGGCCAGGGCGTCGGGGTCGGCGGTGCCGGCCGGTCCGCGAGGCGACTGCGGGTCGTCGGGGTTGTTGAGTCCGGGTTTGCCCCAGACGGCGAACATCATCGTCAGCCGGGCGACGAGTTCGGGTGTCAGGGTGCCCGATATCTTGGCGGTGCCGTCGGCGCGTTGCCGACCGATCCACAGGCCGCGGCGTCGTTTCTGGTCGGTGTCGTCGGCCAGGGTGCCGTCGGGGTCGAGATGGGCGAGCAGCCGCGCGCCGAGCCGGGTGATCTCGGCAGGCGTGTGGGCTTCGGCGATTTCGGCCATCTGTCGTTCAGCGGCGACCTTGATGTCGTGGTCGATGGTGCCCGGGATGCGGTCGAGGACGTCCAATGCGGCCTGGACGTGCGCGGTGCCGACCGTGCCTTGTGCGAACGCTTCGGCGAGACAGGGGTATTCGGGTGGGAGGACCTCGCCGCCGAGGCTGGTCCGGTGGGCGGTGGCGTCCATATGCTTACGGCGGCGCATCGGGTTCGACACTCGTAGCCGGTGGGTCATGAACTGCATCAGGGTGCGGCAGCCGGCCTTGCGTGGCAGGTCGCGGGCGACGGCCTGATCGATCTGCCGGTCCCCGGCGACGGTCAGACGAGCGATGGCGCGTTCGGTCTCCGCGGCCACCTCAGCGAGTTCGGCATCGGTACACGGCGACAGATCCACGGTCTGCAATTTGTCGAGGGTGCGGTGGAGATCGGCCACCAACTCAACGGCACGCGGTTGCGGCGCTGTCGAGTCGCCACCGACGTGTGCGGTGCTGGGCATGACGGTCACCTCCTCCGAGAACCGTTGCTGCGAATGTAGGTTCGAGTGTACACCAATCCAGACGTGCGGCAAGGCCAAACATACTGCTGTGCAATGCTATTCGTTGATGTCGACTTGTCGGTGTCGTGTGGTAGGGGCCTCGGACGGAAGCTCTTCCCGCGATTCACACGGCGACCTGTACGACAGGACCACCGCCCGTTGCTCAGCGCACGACCTCCCGGTGCCCGGCGTCAAGACGGCGGGTCCAACCGCGGGCGTCGAGGTACTCCAGTAGCGGAATGACCACGCGCCGAGTGGTTCCGAGCGCCTGACGAGCGGCGCTGGTGGTGAACGGCTGATCGAGCGAGGCGAGGATGCGCATCGCCAGGGCGGGGGCGGTCGGCAACAGCACGACACCGTCGCGCAAACGGAGAATTCGGCCCGTGCGCTCGGCGGCGGCGAGTTCTCGGGCGCCCAAGCCGAGTGCGGTGAGGTCATCGGCCTCGGGTGCACGGAACGGGTGGTCGGCGAGCCGGCGCTCCAGTGCGCTGACCGCGTCGTCGGCATCACCCAGGGAGGGCTTGTGACCCGGGATTGCCAGGTGCCCGTCGGACGATGACAGCCCGGCTTCCGAGATGACGGTCGCCAGCAGCGTCGTGTCCGGGAGCCCGAGCAGCGCGGGTGCGCCGGCCGCAGAGAGCCCGGCCGACAACGGGTCCCGTTGATGTAGTTCGCGGACGGCGGCGTGAAGCCGTTCCGCCCAGGCGGTGAGGGAGGTTTCGGCGACCCACCACTCGCCGATCACTCGTACGCCGTGGGGAGCGGGCTCGGCGTCGTCGACCAGGCCGAGTCGCGTCAGATCGGTGACGCGCATCGCGCCACGCCGATGCACTTCTTCGGCGGCCCCGGCGCCGTCGGACATGGCCGCCAGCGAGGCAGCGCGCCGTGTTGCGTCGCCGCGCCGGGTCAGCGCCGGGGGATCGGGGTGCAGCACGACGCCACCGCCAACAATCCGTTGGCCGGGATCCCGGAGCACCACCCGATCGCCCCGCGACATCGGCACGGCACGGGCGAGGGTCACACGCGCGTGGTCGCCGTCGAAGGGGCGCAACCGAACCGGTAGCGCCGCTGTGCCGATGTGTGCGACGAGGTGTTCCGGTGCCTCCTCGAAGGACATGCCGCTCACGCGCCGGACATCGGCGACTGCGGAGGTGTGCCAGGCTCCGGGCGTCACGAGTGCGTCGCCGCGCGAGACGTCGTCGACGCCGACGCCGCGCAGATTGATCGCGACTCGGCTGACCGGGCCGGCGCTGGTGAGAGTTGCACCCTCGCTCTGCAATCCACGGACATCGAGTCGCCGGCGGCCGTCAACCGTGAGCAGGTCCAGGGTGTCGCCGACCGAGATGGTCCCGGCGGATAGGGTGCCGGTGACGACGGTGCCGGCGCCGGTGCGGGTGAAGACCCGGTCGATCCAGAACCGGACACGCCCCGAGGTCGACGGCGGTGATGTCCCGGCCAAGACGGCGTCGAGCCGTGTGCGCAGTTCGTCGATTCCGACGCGATCGGGCGCCGACACCACGACCGCCGGCGCATCGGAAAGGCCGGTGCGGCTGAGGCGATCACGCGACAGATCGATCACTTCACGAACGCGGTCGGGCGAGGCCCGGTCGGCTCGGGTGATGACCAGCAGCCCGTACTCGATGCCGAGGGCGGCGACGGCATCACGGTGGTCGTCGGACTGGGCGCTCCATCCCTCGTCCGCGGCGACGACGAACAGGACGACGGGCGCCGGGCCCAGGCCGGCCAGCATGTTCGGGATGAACCGCTCGTGGCCGGGGACGTCGACGAAGGCCACGTCGGCACCGGAAGGCAGTGTGGTCCAGGCGAAACCGAGGTCGATCGTCAGCCCGCGGCGTCGTTCCTCCTCCCATCGGTCCGGCTCGATCCCGGTCAGAGCACGCACCAGTGTGGACTTCCCGTGGTCCACGTGTCCGGCGGTGGCCACCACGTACTTCACGAGCGCGACTTCACGACGCGCCCAGAGCCTGTCGGATCGCGGCGAGTACCCGCACGTCGTCGGCTTCGGGAACGCAGCGCAGGTCCACCAGACACGCGTCGTCGTGAACGCGGGGTAGGACGGCCGGATCGCCGACGCGTAGGCGGGCGGCCGTTGCGACCGGAAGCCGCACCGCCCACCCCGGCAGCGGCACGCCGGGTGCGCCACCGCCACCCACCCGTCCGTCATGGGCGACGATCGGGAATCCGACTGCCGTGCCCAGGGATTCGGTACGCACGCGAAGTCTGTCGGGATCGGCGTGGAGGTATTCCCAGACGGGGGGTCGTGGCCCGCCGACGGTTGCCTCCATCGCAGCCAGTGCCAGCTTGTCCGCGCGAACGGCCCGTGCGAGTGGGTGTTTCGCGAGACGCTGAACGAGCGCTCCATCGCCGAGGAGGAGTCCGGCCTGTGGTCCGCCCAGGAGTTTGTCGCCGCTGGCGATGACGAGGTCGGCGCCGGATTCGAGTGTCGTGGTGGCGTCGGGTTCGTCGGGCAGCAGCGGGTCGGGTTGCAGGAGTCCGCTGCCGATGTCGGCGACGACGGGCACGCCGTGCGCCCGGGCGAGGCCGCGCAGCTCGGAGAGCGATGTCTCGCTGGTGAAGCCCTCGACCCGGAAGTTGCTCGGATGCACCTTGAGAATTGCTCCGACGTCGTCGTCGGTGAGGGCGTCGGCGTAGTCGCGTGCGTGGGTGCGGTTGGTGGTGCCGACCTCGTGTAACCGGGCGCCTGTCGACGCGATCAGTTCGGTGAGCCGGAAACCTGCGCCGATCTCGATCATCTCGCCACGACTGATGACGACTGCACGCCCGGCCGCCAGCGCGGTCGTCGCCAGTACCAATGCGGCCGCACCGTTGTTGACCATCAGCGCGTCTTCCGCTGCGGGACAGGCTCGTAGGAGAGCGCTGCGGGTGGCCGCCCCGCGCTTCGACCGGGTGCCGGACTCGAGATCGAGTTCCACGTCGACGTAACCCGACGCCGCGCCGACGGCGTCGAGCGCCGCGGGTGACAGCGGTGCCCGCCCGAGGTTCGTGTGCACGACGACCCCGGTGGCGTTGAGCACGGGGCGGATCGACGAGGCATACGACGCGCTGACCGATTCCACGACGATCCGCTCGACGTCATCCGGTGGCGTCTCGCCGCGGCGGGCCGCGTCCTGGGCCTGGCGAATGATGTCGCGAATCGCTGTGTCGCCCAGTCGTGCACGCGCCGCGGACACCGCGGGCAGGGCCAACAGTGCGTCGGTTCGCGGAATTCGACGGCGCGGATCGGTGACGGGGGGCTTCGACACGGCTCCTCGCTTCGCTCGTCACCGGCTCAGCCGGCGGGGGTGGGCTCTCGCTTCGCTCGTCTCCGGCTCAGCCGGCGGGGGTGGCTCTCGCTTCGCTCGTCACCGGCTCAGCCGGCGGGGGTGGCTCTCGCTTCGCTCGTCACCGGCTCAGCCGGCGGGGGTCACGGTCGACCCCCCTGGCGGAGGCGGACGGGAATCGAACCCGCCAGGCCGAGATACTCGACCTCCTCGGTTTTGAAGACCGGGGAGCCCACCAGGACCCATACGCCTCCACGCGGTCCCAACCTATCCGACGTGCGGCCGGGTCAGTCCTGCCGGTGCGGCCAGTTGCCCTCGGTGATGAGTTCCTCGAAGTGGCGGATCAACTTCGGGTTGAGATCGTCATCGACGGCACGCTCAAAATCGCCGTCCCACTTCGCAAACCACTCCTCGTCGCGCTTCATCAGGAAGATGGGCCAGCCGTGGGTGATATCGAGTTCGTCGGCGTACAGGTCGGTCGACCCGTCCTCCCGCATGTACCAGTAGTGGTGACCGGATTCCCAGAACGCCTGCAGCTCGCCGGCCGTGACGTAGTACTCGCCGTCTGCTTGCCTCATGAGCCCGATGGTAGCGATCGCCGGAGGACAGCATCGGAGATTACCGGAGGGCTACCCTCGACACGGTGACCGTGCGAAGCGAGACACCCATCCGACTGACCGGCTACGCCCACGGTGGTGGATGCGCGTGCAAGATCCCGCCGGGCGAGCTCGAGCAGGCGGTCGCGGGACTCACCGGCCAGGTCGGCGACGACATCATCGTCGGACTCGACGACGGCGACGACGCCGCGGCAGTGCGTATCCGCGACGACGTCGCGGTGCTCTCCACCGCCGACTTCTTCACCCCGGTCGTCGACGATCCGTACGACTGGGGCCGCATCGCCGCGGCCAACGCGCTGTCGGACATCTATGCCATGGGCGGCACCCCCGTCGTCGCCATCAACCTGGTCGGCTGGCCGCGGGAGGTGCTGCCGATGGAGCTGATGACCGAGGTGCTGCGCGGCGGTCTCGACGTCGGGGCGCAGGCCGCCTGTCCGGTGATCGGCGGGCACACCATCGACGATCCGGAACCGAAGTACGGCATGGCGGTGACAGGGGTGGCCGAACCCGGCCGGTTGTTGCGCAACGACGCGGCCGAGCCGGGGCTGCCGATCACCCTGACCAAACCGATCGGGGTCGGACTGTTGAACAACCGGCACAAGCAGACCGGCGAGGTGTTCGACGAGGCGATCGCCCTGATGACGACGCTCAATCGCGATGCGTCGAGCGCCGCGGTCGCGGCCGGCGTCCGCGCGGCGACCGACGTGACCGGCTTCGGCCTGCTCGGGCATCTGCACAAACTGTGCCGCGCGTCGGGGGTCGGCGCGGTAGTCGACCGCGCTTCGGTGCCCGCGGTCGACGGGGCGGCGCAGGCACTTCGGGACGGTTTCGTGTCCGGGGGTACCCGCCGCAATCTCGACTGGGTGCGTCCGCACCTCACGGTCGGTTCCGGTGTCGCCGAGGACGACCTGCTGTTCCTCGCGGACGCACAGACCTCGGGCGGGCTGCTCGTGGTCGGCGAGGTCCCGGGCTACCCGGTGATCGGCGAGACGGTGGCGGGCTTCGGGATCACGGTGCGCTGACCCTTCGTGGCTCGTCGCTTGCGCTCCTCGCACCTCAGGGAGCAGGGGTTATGCGCCTCTTTCGGATTAGGGAGCGGTGGGGTCGCCGAGACGGTTGCGGGGATGGGTATCCGGGTTCGCTGACTCGGTCGCCAAGACCCTTCGTGACGCGCCCTCCGCAAGCTCCGGGCGCTCCTCAGGGAGCGGGGGCCTGGCGGCCGTTGTGGACCACGAAAGAACACTCGTGAACGTCCGAAAAACATGCTCCCTGAGGTGCGAGCGAAGCGAGCCACGAAGGGTCACGCAACGTGTCTCACCAGGCCCTTCGTGGCTCGTCGCTTGCGCTCCTCGCACCTCAGGGAGCAATGGGGACCGCCTTTTTCGGATAGAGAGCGGAGGGGGTGGCGCTTGCGCTCGGGAGCGGAGTGCGGCGCTGGCGCTCAGGGAGCAGCAGGGGGCGGCGCTCCTCAGTGGGCACCGCTCAGGGCGCGGGCGGCCCGGTGGTGATCGAGTCGTCGGTGATTCCGGCGGCACGACGGGCCGCGAGGCGGCGCTTCTGCGGTTCGATCGTGTAGCGGGGGTTCTTGGCCGACTCGATGCCGGCGTCGAAGACGCCGAATCGCGTGCAGGCCGACGCGGCGAGCAGTGCGAGTCCCGAGACGACCGCCAGGGGGCGGGAGCGCCCGCTGAGCAACGCGCCCACTCCGCCGGCGACGGCGAGTCGCTCGCTCCAGCGCAGCAGGGTGCCGGCCTTTCCGTGGTGGAGCGGTTCGGCGGCGACCGGGTCCATCCGTCGCTCCGTGAGTCGCATCGCGACGAGGTCGCCGACCACGCCCAGCGCCGCGAGAGTCCGTGCCGGCCCGGCCTGACCGACCGGCGTGGTGACCAGCGCCAGCCCGCTCGACGCCAGGCTCGCGGAACTGACGAACACGAACGGCAGGTCCCGGTGCATGGCGTTCCAGGTCGGCACGGCGGTATCGGAGAGCAGGACCGCGGTGTACACCGCGAGCGGCGGACCCGCCAGCCCGGCGGCCAGCCCGGCGGGGGCCTCGACGGCGCGCAACACCGCACGAAGCGGCCCGAGCGGCAGCCGCGCACCGGTCATCCGGTCGACCTCGGCGACCGCCGCGACGCCGAGTGCCCCGCTGAACGCCGACAGCATCCAGGAACCGACGCTCATCGGCGACGTCACCTTGAACGTGCGCAACATGTTGTAGAACCGGTCCGGCCGTCCGAGGTCGGCGACGAGCGCGATCCCGCCCAGACCCACGGCACCCAGACCACCGAGGCGGGCGTTGCGGCGCAACGCGTCCCGCCCGGTGAGCTGGGCCCCGGCGGCCAGGACGCCGGAGCCGCCGGCGACACCGCCGAGGAACAGGTAGGCGGCCACCTTCTCGTCCCAGGGTGGTGGCTTGACGACGGGATGCCCGTAATACGAGGTGAATTCGGCATCGGGCACCATCGACATCTCACGGTTGCCGTCGCCCTGCCCGAAACCTCTACCCGGTCTGCGTTTTCCGCCACGGCCGAAACCCCGGCCGCGCCGCCGGGGCGGCTCCGGCGGACGGAAGGAGTCGAACTCCGACGAGGTCATCGGCCGCCCCGTAGGAACGAGAGTGCGGCGGCGGCCAGCATTCCGGCCGCCGCGATCCCGGCGCGCTTGTACATGGCCGGCAGGTCCGCGGTGCACACCCGCGGGTCCGGCGGCAGTCCGTAGACCTCCGGCTCGTCGAGCAGCAGGAACACCGATCCGGTGCCGCCGACACCGTCGTTCGGGTTGGCGCCGTAGAGCCGCGCCTCGGTCATGCCCTGCTCGTGCAGCGCCCGGACGCGGGCGTGCGCGTCGTCGACGAGGTCGTCGTGGTCGCCGAACTTGATCGACGTGGTCGGGCAGGTCTTCGCGCAAGCCGGTGTCTCGTCGTCGAGCAACCGGTCGTAGCAGAGCGTGCACTTTTGCGCGACACCGCGTTTGGGCACCTCGGGCTGCTCGCCCTTGCGTTCGCCGGAGCGGGTCGTCGGCGCGGCGGTGCCGTCGGCCCGGCGCTCGACGACGCCGAACGGACATCCGGCCACGCACGTCCCGCAGCCGTTGCAGACGTCGTCCTGGATCACGACGGTGCCGAACTCGGTGCGGAACAGCGCGCCGGTCGGACAGACGTCGAGGCACCCGGCGTGGGTGCAGTGCTTGCAGACATCCGACGACATCAGCCAGCGGAACTCGGGGGTGTCGGGGACTTCGACTCGGCTCGTCGCTTCGCTCCTCGCCGGCTCAGCCGGCAGGGGAGAGGGCCTGGTCGGCAGAGACGAACGATCTTCAGGCGAGGAGCCGGGCATCGCGGGCATGCCCAGTCCGACGAGCGCACGCCCGGACTCGCGGGCCTCGGCGATGCGGTCGGAATTCTGCTCGATGAAGGCGACGTGGCGCCAGGTGCTCGCGCCGAGGGCGACGGTGTTGTCGTACGACATCCCGGTGAGGGCGAGGTCGCCGTCGCGCGGGTTGCCGTTCCATTCCTTGCACGCCACCTCGCAGGCCTTGCAGCCGATGCAGATCGAGGTGTCGGTGAAGAACCCCTTGCGCTCCTTGTGGGTGTTCCAGTGCGCGTCGGTGCTGGGATCGGATGGCCCGGACAGCTGTCCCATCTACTCCTCCGCCTTCCCGGTGATGTGCTGGTTGTCGGTCTCGACGGTGACCCCGGCCCGCTCCTGGTAGGCACGCACCAGGTCGAGCAGTGCCCGGCCTTGCGGCCGGCGCCCGGCGATGACGTCGCACGAGCCCACCTTGGACTCCTGGATCTGCACGTTCGGATCCAGTGTGACCCCGATCAGATCGTTGGCGGCGTCGCCGCTGATCACGGCGTTGGAACCCACGCCCCAGTGATAGGGGAGACCCACCTGATGCACCTGCCGGCCGTTGATGGTCAGCGGCATCATGCGGTCGGTCACGAGCACCCGCGCCTCGATCGCGGCGCGCGGCGACACGATCGTCGCCCAGCCCTCGTTGGTGAGGCCCCGCTCTTCGGCGAGTTCGGGTGAGATCTCGCAGAACATCTCCGGCTGCAGTTCCGTCAGGTACGGCGTCCAGCGGCTCATGCCACCCGCGGTGTGGTGCTCGGTGAGCCGGTACGTCGTGAACACGAACGGGTACACCTCGGAGCCGGGGCTCTCGCCGCTGGGTGCGTCGAGATTGTCCGTGCGGGGGAACAGGACTCGCGATGGCGACTGCTGCTGGGGATACAGCGCGTTGACCACCGGGGATTCCTGCGGTTCGTAGTGCGTCGGCAACGGGCCGTCGACCAGCCCGCGCGGGGCGTAGAGCCAGCCCTTCCCGTCGGCCTGCATGACGAACGGGTCGTCGCCGCAGAGGGCTTCGACGCCGCCGACCGACGGGTCGGGACGAGCATCGGGAGCCAGGTCGACAGGGAAGTCGGGCACGTCGGGACCGACCCACCGCCCGGCGTCGGCGTCCCATTCCATGTACCGCTTGCGTTCGCTCCACGGGCGGCCGTCGGGGTCGGCCGACGCACGGTTGTAGAGGATTCGACGATCCGCCGGCCACACCCAGCCCCACTCGTGCTGGGTGACCCCGCCGCCGCCCTGCGGGACCCGGCGTGCGGCCAGGTTCGACGGCCCGTCGGTGTCCGCGCCGGTGTAGACCCCGGTGTAGATCCAGCAGCCGCCCGCGGTCGAGCCGTCGCGCTTCATCTGGGTGTAGGACGTGAGGTTCGAGCCGGCGTCTTCGCCGTTCACGTGGTAGCCGTTGATCTCCGACAGCACCGCTTCGGGGTCGGGGTTGCCGTGGTCGTCGAGGGGATAGTCCCATGTGACGTCGAGCAGCGGGCGGTCACGTTCGTCGGTCGACTCGGCGAGGCGTTCGCGGATGCGCCGCCCGAGCTCGAAGAAGAAGTCCATCTCGCTCTGGCACTGACCCGGTGGCTCGACCGCCTGGTGGCGCCACTGCACCATGCGCTGGGTCTGCGTGAACGAGCCGGCCTTCTCCACATGCGTGGCCGCGGGGAGGAAGAACACCTCGGTGGCGATGTCCTCGGTGCGCAGCTCGCCGGACTCGATCTCCGGGCCCTCCTTCCACCAGGTGGCCGTCTCGATCATGTTGAGGTCGCGGACGACGAGCCATTTGAGGTGCGACATCGCCATCCGCGCCTGGCGCCCGTTGGCCGATCCGACCGCCGGGTTCTGGCCGAGGACGAAGTAACCGTCGACCTTGTCGGCGAGCATGTCGACCGTCGTCTGGAAGGTCCCGGCGGGCCCGGTGAGCCGGGGCAGGTAGTCGTAACACCAGTCGTTCTCGGCGGTTGCGGCATCCCCGAACCACGCCTTGAGAAGACTCACCATGTAGTCCTCGGCGTTGGCCCAGAAACCCTTCTCGGCCTTCGACGTGATCGCGTCGATGTAGTCGGCGAAACTGTCATGCTTGCCCGCCGAGGGCATCGGCAGATACCCGGGCAGCAGGTTGAACAGCGTCGGGATGTCGGTGGACCCCTGGATGCTCGCGTGTCCGCGGAGGGCCATGATGCCGCCGCCGGGGCGCCCGACGTTGCCGAGCAGGAGTTGCAGAACCGACGCGGCGCGGATGAACTGCGCGCCGAAGGTGTGCTGGGTCCAGCCGGTCGCGTACCCGAAGCACGTGGTGCGCTCGCGGCCGGAGTTGTCGGTGACGGCCCGGGCCAGATACTCGAAGTCGCGCACCGAGATCCCGCACATGTCGCGCACCATCTCGGGTGTGTAGCGCGAGTAGTGACGCTTGACGATCTGGAACACGCTGCGCGGGTGTTCCAGGGTGTCATCGCGCACTGTCGCCCCGTGTTCCAGCGGCGGCCCGCCGGAGCCATGCTCGTGCCCCACCGCGCGGTCCTTCACCCGCGGCCCGTCGTCCGGGTGGCCGGGCGACTCGACCTTGCCGTCCTCGCTGTCGCGGCCACCGTCGTCGGAGTGGGCGGACGGTTCCTCGTAAGCCCAACTGGTGGCGTCGTATTCGCCGGTCTCCGCGTCGAAGCCGGAGAACAGGCCGTCGAGATCCTCGGTGTCGCGGAAATCCGCGGCGATCAGGGTGGCGGCGTTCGTGTAGGCGACGACGTACTCGCGGAAGTACTTCTCGTGCGTGATGGCGTAGTTGATGAGCGCACCGAGCAGGACGACGTCAGAGCCGGCCCGGATGGAGATGTGCCGGTCGGCCACCGCAGAGGTACGGGTGAAACGCGGATCGACGTGAATGATCGTCGCGCCCTTGGCCTTCGCCTCCGACACCCACTGGAAACCCACCGGGTGCGCCTCGGCCATGTTGCCGCCCATGAGAACGATGCAATCGGCGTTGGCCATGTCCTGCAGTGATTGCGTGGCGCCGCCGCGTCCGAACGAGGCCCCCAGACCGGGAACCGTGGCGGAGTGTCATATGCGGGCCTGGTTCTCGATCTGGATCGCGCCCGCCGCGGTGAAGAGCTTCTTGATCAGATAGTTCTCTTCGTTGTCGAGGGTGGCACCGCCGAGCGAGGCGACACCGGTGGTCCGCCGGAGCAGTCGGCCCTCGTCGTCGCGGTCCTGCCAGCCACGGCGTCGGGCCTCGAGGAAACGGTCGGCGATCATGTCGATCGCGGTGTCGCGATCCAGGTCCTGCCACTCGGTCGCGTACGCGGCCCGATAGCGGATCGAGGTCTGCCGCATCGGGTTGTTGACCAACTGCTCGCTCGACGCGCCCTTGGGACAGAGGCGCCCGCGGGAGATCGGGGAGTCCGGGTCGCCCTCGATCTGGACCACCCGCTCGTCCTTGACGTACACCTTCTGCCCGCAACCCACCGCGCAGAACGGGCACACGCTCTGGACCACACGGTCCGCGGTGGCGGTGCGCGGTTCGATGCCGCGTGTCCTCGCCGAGGTGACCGCCGGTCCGCGCCCGAAGACGTCGCCCGACCGCAACTGGCGGAACACCGGCCATTCGAGGGGGCTGAAGGCTGGCACCCGTCCGAGTCTAGACCTCATCGTCTGCGGTTGCGTCTCGACCGTTGCTATCGTGGCGGGTGGAGTGCCGGGAAGTCTGGTCGGCTGCACGTGTGTCGTTGTCATCCCTTGCCGGGCTGATCATCGATGCCGTGTGCCGTGAAGACGCGCCGATGGGATTTCCTGATGATCACCGCATACAAGACCGAATCCGGCCGCGACGTAATCCGACGATGGTGCGAGATCCGGTTGTCGGCAGCAGATTGTGTTGCCGCGCAATGGGAAGTCCAGACGTCGGCGGGGCGGACCAGGATCGTTGCATCCCGGTCTCCCGACCCCGGGACGGCGGCACCCGCCGACCGGCGCACTGTCGTCGTGGTGCCGGGTACGAACATGAACTCGGCGACGATGATCCCGCTGCTGTCCGAACTCGCGCGGAACAACGACGTCATCAGTCTGGACGTGCCCGGCCAGCCGGGGACAAGTGCACCGGAACGTCCGCGGCGACGCGGTCGGATCCCTGCCTACGGGCGGTGGCTCGACGAGGTGCTCGGCGCGACGGTCGCCCATCCGGTGATCGTGCTGGGTCACTCGCTCGGGGCTGCGATCGCGTTGGCCGGTGCCTCATCGCTGATCGCCGGACGCCTACTCGTGTCACCTGCGGGCATCACCCGTTTGGCGGTCTCGCCTCGGACATTGCGCACAACCGTCTCATGGCTGGCCTCGCCTCGGCCGGAACGCTCGTATGATCTGCTGCGAATGATGACGGCGCCGGACAGAAACGTCGATCCCGCGCTGATCGCATGGATGGATCTGGTTGCCGGACACTGCCGTACGAGTCTGGCGCCGGGGCCGTCTGATGAATTGCCGACGGACCGCCCCTTGATGGTGGTCTCCGGCGACCATGACGTCTTCTTGCCGACACTGCGGCTGGCTGAGGTGGTACATGCGCGGCTCGACGTCGAGCTGAAAGTCCTGGACGACTGCGGCCACCTGGCTCCGCACGATCAGCCGAAGCGGATCGCAGAACTTCTCGACCGTCTCAACCGGGAGCTCGTCACCCCGCCCGGATGACAGGCACGACTACGTCAGTGCTGCGCGGCCGTGACATCCGTGCCGCGCGGCACGAGCGCGAAGACGGCCACGGCGACGGCGACCAGCGTGACCCCGCCGACCAGGCTCGTCTGCTGCATGGCGTCGGTGAACGCGGCCGCCGCCCGCTCCGCGAGGCCCGGTGCCCCGGCGGCTTCGGCGAGACCCATGGCGGCGCCGAGGGATTCGCCGGCCGCGTCGGTCACCTCGGCGGGTACGCCGGGGACGGGCTCGGCCGTCAGCGTGGTCCGGTAGATGATCGACGCCACGCTGCCGAGGATCGCGACCCCGAGCACATTGCCCAGGTCGTAGGCGGTCTCTTCCAGCGCGGCGGCGTTGCCCGCCTTGGCATCCGGGGTGCCGGCCATGATCATCGCCGATGCGATGGCCAGTGATCCGATGCCGAATCCGACGAACACCTGGGCGGTGGCGACGGTGCCGTAGTCGAGGCCGTCGGAACCGAGGAACATCAGCGCCATCCCGACGCCGGCGATGCCGATACCGCCGGCCACGACGGCTCGGGCTCCGATCATCCGGGACAGCGGGGCGGCGATCATCGAGGACACGATCGCCGCTCCCGCCACCGGCAACAGCCGCACACCGGCCGCGATCGGGGAGTGGCCCTCGACCAACTGGAGCCACTGGGCCAGCAGCAAGAGCGCCGCCGCCAGTCCGAACATCGAGCCGAGCGCGGCGAGAACACCCGCACTGAACGGCCGGCTGCGGAACAACGAGACGTCGAGAAGCGGCTCGGTGCGTCGCATGCAGCGTCGGACGAACAGGGCCAGGATGAGGACCGCGCCGATCAGGGCCACCCAGGCGGCCGGTGCGAGGAGGCTCTCCTCCTTGGCGAACCGCTTGATGGCCCAGACCAGGGCGACCATGCCGGCGATCGACATCAGCGCACCGACGGCGTCCCACCGGCCCGGCTGCGGGTGCTTCGACTCCGGCAGGATCAGCACTGCGGCCACGATGGCGACCGCCATCAGCGGGACGTTGACGAGGAACGCGGCGCGCCACGAGAAGTACTCGAGCAGAACTCCGCCGACGATCGGCCCGACGGCCGCACCGAGGCCCGACACCGCGGCCCAGAGCCCGAGGGCGGTCGCACGCTCGGCGGGGTCGGTGAAGATGCTGCGCAGCAGGGACAACGTGGTCGGCATGATCATCGCGCCGCCGACGCCCAGCAGCACCCGGACCGCGATCACCGCCTCGGGTGACTCGGCCAGCAGGACCAGTGCCGAGGCCCCACCGAACACCGCGAAGCCGGTGACCAGCATCCGTTTTCGGCCCCACCGGTCGGCCAGTGAACTCATGGAGAGCAGCAGGCCGGCCAGGACGAGCGAGTAGGCGTCGATGATCCACAGCTGCTGATCGGCGGTCGGGCGCAGGTCGCCGGCCAGGTCGGGGAGTGCGACGTTGAGGATCGTGAGGTCGACGGTGATGACCAGCAGGCTGGCCGACAACACGGCGGCCGACGCCCATCGGCGCCGGAAGGACAGGCCGTCTGCGCTGGTGGTCTCGGTGGCGGATCGCTGGGTCATCGTCGGCTCCGGTCGTGCTCGGGGGAGGGCAGCCCGGTCAGGGCCGTCAGGGTGGCGGTCAGGTCGTCGAGGGACAGCGGCGTCCCGTAGAGGAGTGCGTGTATGGCCACGCCGTCGGTGTACGCGGCGATCGCGCGAGCGGCCGTCTGCCCGACGTGCGGGATGAGGATCTCGACCAGCCCGTCGGGCCAGCGAACCGCGAGCGGGCGGAGCGCGGGATCGAGGACGGCGGCCGACACGAGCGCGAGGTCGGCGCGGATCAACCGCTCGTCGGACAGATAGTCGTGGAGCGTCTCGGCGAAGACCGCCGCGGCTGGGCCGTGTTCGGCGAGGGTCTCGGCCACCTCGGCCAGGCCGGAGTCGATGTCGTCGGCCAGGCGGGCGAGCGCTGCCTCGCGCAGATCGTCGAGCGTGGCGAAGTACTGCGTCGTCGAACCGAGCGGCACACCGGCACGTTTCGCGACGAGCCGGTGGGTGAGCCCCTCGGAGCCCACCTCGGTGATGAGCGTGGCGGCGGCCTCGACAATGGTGCGTCGCCGTTCCTCGGGATCTCGTCGGCGGCGGGGCGCTGCCTCGGTCATCACTACCCTTCCAAGTTAATGTACGAATGTACATGTACAAACGTACACTAGCGCTTCGCGGGTTTGCGTGTCGGGTGCTGGCATCATGCGACCATGGCGGTGAACAGGATCGATGCGGTCGAGCTGCCCCGGACGGCGCTCGGCGACTTCTTGTCGTCGTCGGCGTTCGCGGAGATGCTCGACCCGGATGACGAGCGCACGTTCTCCCGCAGTGCGGCGGCCCGGCGCGCCGAGGTCGCCGATGTGGTGCGCGCCGTCGACCGTTTCGCCGGCCGACGATTCGTCGACCGGGAGCGCGCCGGCGAGGTCGTCTTCGGCGGGATCACCGCCGGGGGGCTCGGGGTCCGCCCTTCGGTGGTCGACGAGGTCCTCACCCTGCTGCGGCCGGTCGGCGTCCCCGCGCCCGGTGCCCCGAAACCTGTTCCCCACGAAGCGCAAACGGTGCTCGGTAGTTACGTCTATGCACTGGTCGATCCGCGTGACGCCACGGTGTTCCATGTCGACGCCGGCCGCGGGAACCGCGTATACCGCCATACCGCCGCCGCGCTGGCGGGCGACGCACCCGACCCTGCCGACATCGTCGGCGACGACGATCCGGCCGAGGTCGCGGCCGCCATCTCCGAGCGTATCCGCGACATCGACGCCGACGGGTTCGGCGTCGAACACTGGATTCTGCGGTACGATGTAGATTCTGTCGATTCGGCTGCAGCGCACGCGCTTTCGCTACGACGCACGGTAGTCGACGTCGTCGCTCTGGCCGGATCGGAACTTCCGGAGACGCCGGATGCACAGGGGCCGTGGCGCATCGAGGAGCTGATCCTGCGACATGCGGCGCCGGTGTCGCCGCCGTTGCCCGACGTGTGCGTGCTGGTGAAGGTCGACGAGTCCGCCCGCAGCGACGCCACTGCCGAGGTGATCTACGAATCCGCTCGCAGCGCTTGGCGTGCGGGGCCGCACCGAACCGTCCCCGATCTACCGGTGCTGGTGTTCGCCGACGATCTCGTCCGGGCCGTCCATCGCGTCGACTACTGGGAGTCCTACCGCGACGCCGAGGGAAACCTGGATCCGAAGCGGTGGGTGTACACCGGGAAACCCGACGCCGAACTCGAGGCCCGGTATGTGGGTACCAGCCTGCGCGAGGTCCGGCAAGAACGCGGCGGCAAGTGGAATCCGTCCGGCTGGCACCCGTACGGACACGTTCCCTGAGCCTGTTCGTTGGAACAAACTCGCCTGTCGTGATCCGACGAGGGACGCGCGGTCTGGTACTACTCGCGGCATCGTCCATCGACAGAAAGCCGGCGCATGTCCTCGGATCGACGCAGTTCATTCGACCACCGCACCGCCGTGATCACCGGCGCCTCCGCCGGGATCGGCAAGACGTTCGCGGAACATCTCGCCGCGGAAGGGTACGACCTACTGCTGGTCGCCCGTCGGGCCGAACGGCTCGACGAGTTGTCCGAGCGACTACATCGCGAGCACGGCGTTCGCTGTGAGGTGTTCGCCGGGGATCTGTCCGAACCCGGCACGCCGGCCGCGATCATCGAGCGCGCCGATGAACTCGGGCTGGACATCGACGTGCTGATCAACAACGCCGGTATGGTCGCTGAGCACCAAGTTCGCCGAGACGCCGTGGGAGGAGGTCGGAGGGCAGCTGCAGTTGATGCTGACCTCGCTGACCGAGCTGTCCCACCGCGTGCTCCCGGGGATGAAGAAGCGCCGGTGGGGGCGGATCGTGAACGTCTCGTCCATCACGGCGCTGCTGCCTCCGGCGGAGGGCCTGCTCTACTCCGCGATCAAGTCGTATGTGCTGCTGATGTCCCAGTCCCTGGACATGGAGCTGAAACCGCACGGCATCCACGTGACGGCGCTGTGTCCCGGTTTCACCAGGAGTGAGTTCCACGATGCGATGGGTGCGGAGACCCGCGAGACCGCCGATCGCCTGCCCGGCGTGCTGTGGCAGGAGCCGGAGGACGTCGTGCGCGAGGGGTGGAACGCGGTGATGAAGGGCGACGCGGTGTGCGTGACCGGCATGGTGAACAAGCTGGTCACGACGGCCGTGCGTCCCATTCCGCCGGGTATCCAGTACTTCCTCGGCCGGACGCTCAATCCGTTCAAGTAGACGCCGGGGCGGCTCACTTCTTGGTGCGCCGACTCCCGCCGTGCCAGTCCTCCTCGACACCCGCCTCGCCGTCGGTCACTCCGAAGGCCCGCAGTTGTGGCTTCTCCCGCAGGCTCCGCTTGAGCTCGGCGAAACCCGGGAAGCTCGCCAGCCCGATCACGTGGTCCCACAGCACGACCGCGTCGTCGTCACCGGGTAGACGGCTGATCACGGGCCCGAAGAATGCAACTCCCTCGGGCGGCTGGAAGTGGATGATCGGCGTACCCACATCACGACCGGTCAGGGACAGGGCCTCGTCGGTCTCGGTTTGGATCTCCGCGTCGAACTGGGCGTCGTCGAGGGCGTTCAGGTGGTGCGCGGGCAACCCGAGTTCGTCCAGGACGGGTCCGAGGAACTCCGCGGTACCGCGAAAGTCGGTGGTGTCGACGGTGTAGGAACCGGTGTGCGCGTCGAAGATCCGCGTGCCGAGGGCTTCGTAGAGCGGGCCGATGGCGGCCGGTCCGTGTTCGCGGCGGATGCTCGCCGCCGCGCGCAGGAGGCGGAGTCCGGCGGTGTGCCCGGCCTCGTACTCCGGCGGGAACTGCGCGTCGTAATCGACGTGTGCGTTCAGCAGACGTAGCGAGATGAACCGCCATTCCACCGTGTAGTCCCGCTGCGCCTGTACCTTTCGCACCCACTTGCTCGTCATCCACGCGAACGGACAGACGGGGTCGAAGTAGAAGTTGACGTCGGCCATGATTTCGACGGTAGACGACGGGACAGTCCTAGGTGTCGGCAGAAGCCGCCAACAACTGGTCGCCTAACCGGTACCGCTCGACTGAGTGACTGGTGAGCCTGTGACGGGCTCGTTGGGATGGAGGAGGTGCTGCACGGTGGCGAGCGACGGCTGCTCGAGTGGACCGGTGTAGAGCTCGGGTGCCCAGTCATACACGCCCCGTAATCAGCCGGGTGGGCGAAGCCGAAGCTGAAGAAGAATGGTTCAGGCGGACCGCTGCGAGACCAATCTCATTCGTTCACCTCCGGCAGGACCTGAGCCGGTGCGGACATCGAGGTCAATCGGAGTCCGGGTCAGGTGGAACGATTGCGGAGTAGTAGCGGTCTGCCGAGAGAACGAGTGACGGTGGAAGGGTTCTTCGTTCTGCTCACGCCACCGGTCGCCCTCGCGCTCATGTTCTGGGCGTGGACCATCTGGCTCTCCTTCAGCGCCGCTGGCCGAAACATCCGACGATCTTCGGCCGCAGTTTCTGCGGTGCTGGCGATCTGCGGGGCAATTGCTTTCCTCGCGTTGACCAGTCTCGACGATTACAACGACTACCCCGGTCACACGTGTTCGGTGCGTGATGGGTTTGTACCCGTCGGCTTTCCCCTGAGCAACTACTGAGGTTCCCCTGAAAAAGTGGACACGGTTAGCTTGTTTGCTGACTTGTGTGTGATCTGATTTCGAAGTCGATAGGTGAGACCATCCCTAGCGAGCTATGCCTTCTGTCATGGTTGTAGAATCGGATGTAATTGTCAAGTCCGGCAGCAAGATTCGCGTAGCTGCCGTACGCGTGGCGCTTGTAGTTCTCGTGTTTGACCGTTGACCACAACGACTCGGCGCCGGCGTTGTCCCAGCAGATGCCGGTCGCGCCCATCGAGCGTTGCAAACCATGTCGACGGCACGCTGAAGCCATGTCGTAGCTGGTGTACTGACCGCCTCGGTCGCTGTGCAGAATGGTGCCGGCCACCGAACCGCCACGAGTGAGCACTGCAGCATCCACCGCGTCCTCGACGAGCTCGGTGCGCATGTGATCTGCCAGCGACCAGCCCAGCACTCGACGCGAGTGCTCGTCTCGGATCGCGCACAGGTAGGCGTCCCCTTCGCCGCAGGTCAGATAGGTGATATCGGAGGTCCAGACCAGGTTGATGCCGCCGCGATCGAAATCGCGGCCGACCCGGTCCGGCGGGAACGACGCGGCCGGATCGACCTGGGTGGTCCTGACCTTGAACGTGCGCGGACTGATGCCCTCGATGCCCATCTCGGCCATGATCTTGGCGACGGTGTTCTCCGAGACCGCCACCCCCTCAGCGTGCAGATCGGCGGTAATGCGCGGTGAACCGTAGATGCGTCGCGAGGCCTGCCAGTGCGCCAGAATCTTCACTTCCAGATCCCGGCGCCGCTGCTGTCGGGGCGTCAACTCGACACGATGTTGCCGATCTGCCCACGCGTAGAATCCGGACCGCGACACACCCAGGAGAGCAACAAGTTTCGTCACGTCGTGGTTGGCGCACTCCGCGGCGATGAGTTCGAAACGACTCACCGATGATGCTGCGCCGCAAAGTACGCCGATACTTTTTTCAGGAATGCGATATCACGGTCCTTCTCGGCGAGTTCGGCACGCAGCCTGGTCAGTTCTGAGCGTTCACTCGCCGACAGATCTTGGTCGGGCGGCACCTTGCGAACATCATCGGCGACGCCGTCTCGAAGCCGCTCAGCCCGAACCCATTTGCCCAGCAGATTCTCATGCACATTGAGTTCCCGAGCCACCTCGGTGATCGGCCGACCACCATCAATCACCCGACGAGCAGCCTGAGCCTTGTACTCCGGCGTAAACGACCGCCTCCTGGACATGTCGACATCCTTCCAGCAGGACCCCTGGCCCCACTATCTCGGTGTCCACTCAAACTGGGGAGGCTCATACCACCGCCGCCTCCAGACGTGGTGAGCACATTCCATCCCAGCCTCGACTGGTCTCACCGATTCGAGCTCCTTCCCCTCGGCGTGCGCTGCACCTACTGGATTCGAGACGACCCCCGAATCACAATGAGCACCCACAGCCCCCGGCCGTACTCGGTGTGCAGCTACGGAGCGCTCGTCGTTGCCTTCGTCCAGGCCATCCGAGTCGTCAATCCCGACCTGCTCAGACGCGGTGCGTCGCCGCGGCCAGCGCGTGCAGGTGATGGCGGGCAGATGTAGGCGTGCCACAGTTGATGAGTGCGTACCAAGGTGTTGTTTTTCTGGGTGCTCGGTGGAATCATCACCGCCTTCGCCGCCGCGATCGTGCTCATCGGTGCCGCTGGTTGGCTCACTCTTCGCTCGTCGTGGTTCGAGGACAGCCTGTCCAAGGTGTCGGTCACAGAAGACGCCGACGGGGCTGAACGGATCGCCGAAGCCATGGGTGTTCACCTGAACGACAGCGCCATCAACTACGGGGAAGTGACATCGCAGTTGCAAGGCAAACCGAGTGCTTACGTCGTCGTGAAAGCGGACGGTGCGATGTTGCGCGACAGGATCATTCGGCAGTCACGGCTGCACTGTGCGACCACCGATCCGCCGAATATGGCGTCGATGCGCTCACCGTCGAGGCACGGCCCGCCGCCCTCACCGACTCTGATGGCATGTGGCCGGCCGGCTGGCGACTACAACGACCCGGCGTCAGCGGGGGAGTGGGGCGGTCATCTCACCGTCTGGTTCGACCCCCAGGCGGGTGACCGCAGCACATGGCTCTACATTTCCGCCGCCCCATTCTGATCGAACGGGTGCAGCACGCTTCGCGTAGTTCGTACAGCGCCACTCGAACTAATGACGACCCGCCTGTGAGGGCCGACCGTAATGATGGATGAGTGAATTTCGATGGCATGATCCGTGTGCAGGCGGTGCGCTCGTCGACACGGTCGTCCTCCTCGACGAGGCCGTCGGGTAGGGCTGCCCGCGGCGATTAGATGGTGGATGTGCTGGTGGCCACGGCCGGACTATCCGAATGCGCTGCTGATTGCCGCGCGGACAACTGGCCGTTCTATATCGGTTTCGCGTTGTTTGTGTTGTTCTGCGTCTGGATCACCTTGTCGATGTTCGCGACTGTCGACGTCATCAGTCGTCACATCGGGCCCCGTCGCAGTGCGACGTGGGTCGGCGTTGTGTGGCTTGTTCAGCGTTTGGAACGGTGTCACCGAGGCCGCGGCGGTGTCGGTCTCGCGATGAGCGGGGCCACTAGACTCAAGGCGTGACCGGAGCCGACGATTCGACACGTGACCGCGACGGTCTCCCGGATCCCGGTCCGACCGAGGACGATGCGACATCCGCCGCGGACGGCCCGGACGGGCCCTCCGCAGCGAACGATAGGACCGGTGGGTCGACCCGTCGTCGGGGCGACCGGCTTCCCGTCCGACGCGACGATCCCGACCGTCCCGGACCCGGGCGCCGGATGGCCGACCTGCTGGCCCGCACCGACTCCAGGGCCGGGGTCGTCAAGGCGGCTCGCGCCGCACGAGATCTGATCCCGCACGACGAGAACCCGATCACCGGGCCGCGTGCATCCGACCGCGTGGCCCGCCTCATCAGCGAGTCCCGGCCCGAGAAACCCAGTGCCATACGAGAGCTCGGCCTCGCATCGATCCAGGTGTGGCAGGCGTTGGTGACCACACGACGTCGTCGATCCGAACGCACCCCAGTCCCCGCCACCATCTTGGTCACCGATCTCGTCGGATTCTCGACGTGGGCCCTGCATGCCGGAGACGACCAGGTCCTCCAACTCCTGCGCGACGTCAACGGCGTCACCGAGAACATCGTGCGCAGCCGCGGCGGACGCATCGTCAAACATCTCGGCGACGGGACGATGGCCGTGTTCATCGACGGTGTCGAAGCGATCGAGGCCGGTCACGAGGTGATTGTCGCCGTGAGTGCCCTGACGGTCGGGGACTACCGGCCACAGCTGCGAGCCGGTCTCCACACCGGCGAACCGCGGGCGGTCGGTGACGATTTCCTCGGTGTCGATGTGAACGTCGCCGCTCGGGTCGCGGCAGCGGCGGGAGCCGGTGAGCTGTTGGCCAGCGGAGCGACCGTCGAGGCCGCCGGCGCTGATCGGTACGCCACTCGTCGTCGGCGATTCCGCGCCAAGGGGGTACCGCGCGACATCGAGGTGTTCGCCGTCGTGCCCCGCTACTCCGACTGACCGATCCTCGACCTGTTTGCTAGCAGGGTGTGTGTACGCCGAAGAGATCGAGAGGACTACGTGCGGCCGCGCCGACTTTACGGGCCCGATAGACGCGTTGCCTGTGCCCGCCGACACGCACGATGGGCGCACGACGGGCCGTGACCACCGCACGACTGGTCAACCCCAGCTGCGGCTCCCGCCCCTCGAGGATCTTGTCGATCGCACGCACTACTCCACGGGCCGAATGTTGTTGACGCGACGGGCATCTGCGGCCAGCGTCTGATCCAGTTCGAATGGGTCTGATGAGTCGGCGTGGGCCTCACTCGAGACCCACGCCGACTTCCAGATCAGCGCTGCGCGTTCGCGAGTGCCTCGTTGAACGTCGTGCTCGGACGCATGACGGCGGCGGTCTTGTCCCAGTCGGGGTAGTAGTAGCCGCCGATGTCGACCTGCTCGCCCTGAACCGCGTTGAGCTCCTCGACGATCTTGTCCTCGTTGGCCGCGAGGGTTTCGGCCAGCGACGAGAAGTGCTTCGCGAGCTCGTCGTCCTCGGTCTGCGCGGCGAGTTCCTGAGCCCAGTAGAGCGCCAGGTAGAACTGGCTGCCGCGGTTGTCGAGTTCGCCGGTCTTGCGCGACGGTCCCTTGTCGTTCTCGAGCAGCTTGCCGGTGGCGGTGTCGAGGGCCTTCGCGAGGAGAACGGCGCGCTTGTCGTCGAACTTCTTGCCCACGTCCTCGAGGCTCACCGCGAGCGCGAGGAACTCGCCGAGCGAATCCCAGCGGAGGTGGTTCTCCTCGATGAGCTGCTTGACGTGCTTCGGTGCCGAGCCGCCCGCGCCGGTCTCGTAGAGTCCGCCGCCGGCCATCAGCGGGACGATCGACAGCATCTTGGCGCTGGTGCCGAGTTCCAGGATCGGGAACAGGTCGGTCAGGTAGTCGCGCAGAATGTTGCCCGTCGCCGAGATGGTGTCCAGGCCGCGGACGACGCGCTCGAGGGTGTACCGCATGGCGCGGACCTGCGACATGATCTGGATGTCGAGGCCCTCGGTGTCGTGATCCGGCAGGTACTTGTGGACCTTCTTGATCAGCTCGTTCTCATGCGGGCGGTACGGGTCGAGCCAGAAGAGCACCGGCATCCCGGAATCGCGGCACCGGTTCACGGCCAGCTTGATCCAGTCCTGGACGGGCGCGTCCTTGACGATGCACAGACGCCAGATGTCGCCCTCTTCGACGGTCTGGGTGAGCAGCACCTCGCCGGTCTCCAGATCGGTGATGTTGGCGGTGCCGCCCGCGGGGACCTCGAAGGTCTTGTCGTGCGAGCCGTACTCCTCGGCCTTCTGCGCCATCAGACCGACGTTGGGCACCGTGCCCATCGTCGTGGGATCGAACTGTCCGTTGGTCTTACAGAAGTTGATCATCTCCTGGTAGATGCGGGAGAAGGTCGACTCCGGGTTGACGGCCTTGGTGTCCTTGAGCCGGCCATCGGCGCCGTACATCTTGCCGCCCGCGCGGATCATGGCCGGCATCGAGGCGTCGACGATGACGTCGCTGGGGGAGTGGAAGTTGGTGATGCCGCGGGCCGAGTCGACCATCGCCAGCTCGGGGCGATGCTCGTGGCACTTGTGCAGGTCGTCGATGATCTCCTCGCGCTGCGCGCTGGGCAGCGACTCGATCTTGCTGTAGAGATCCGACAGCCCGTTGTTGACGTTGACGCCGAGCTCGTCGAAGAGTTCGCCGTGCTTCTCGAAGGCCTCGCGGTAGAAGACCTTGACCGCGTGCCCGAAGACGATGGGGTGCGAGACGCGCATCATGGTGGCCTTGACGTGCAGCGAGAACATCACGCCGGTCTTGTAGGCGTCGTCGATCTGTTCCTCGTAGAACTTGATCAGGGCCTTCTTGCTCATGAACATGCTGTCGATGACGTCACCGTCGGTCAGCGTGACCTCGGGCTTGAGCACGAGGGTCTCGCCGGAGTCGGTGATCAGCTCCATCTTGACCTTGCGGTCGCCGGAGACGGTCATCGACTTCTCGCCGTGGTAGAAGTCGCCTTCGCGCATGTGGGCGACGTGGGTGCGCGAAGCCATCGACCACTCACCCATGCTGTGCGGGTGCTTCTTCGCGTACTCCTTGACCGCCTTCGGTGCTCGACGGTCCGAGTTACCTTCGCGCAGAACGGGGTTCACGGCGCTACCGAGGCACTTGGTGTACCGGTCGCGAATCGCGCGCTCCTCGTCGGTCTTCGGGTTGCCCGGGAAGTCGGGCAGGTCGTAACCCTTGCCCTGGAGCTCCTTGATGGCGGCGAGCAGCTGGGGGACCGACGCGGAGATGTTGGGGAGCTTGATGATGTTGGTGTCGGACTTCTGGGTCAGCTTGCCGAGCTCGCCCAGGTTGTCGGTGACCTTCTGGTCATCGGGCAGGAGGTCGGAGAACTCGGCGAGGATGCGAGCCGCGACGGAGATGTCGCTGGTCTCGACGGCGATCCCGGCCGCCCCGGCGAACGTGCGCACGACCGGTAGAAACGCGTGAGTGGCGAGCATGGGTGCCTCGTCGGTCAGCGTATAGATGATGGTCGGCTGTTCGGCACTCATGCGATGTGTTCTCGATTCTGTCTTGGTCGACGCGTTTGTGTGTGCGGCCTTGTGGGTCCGGTTTTACCGATATCACGACGGGGATGGACTCGCGTGACATCCACCCATGATTTTGCCTGTCCGGGCCGGGCGGCGGGAGACGTGGTCGGTGGATTCGCGTCGAACGCCAGGTGGTAACGGCTGTGACCTGGCCTGCGTCCCAAAATTTGTGTGGTCGACGCCACAGCCGATTCGTCCGGGGTGCCGACATGAGTCGACCCCACTCGGTTGGCGGGTGATCGCCGTCGAGCGGGGTCGGTCGGGCCGGTGGGGCTTGGCGCGGGTGGTGTCAGGCGACGCGAACCGGCACGGTCTGCCGGAGTCTGATCAGGCCGTCCCGGATGCGGGACTTGACGGTCGGCAGGGCGACGTCGAGATGCTCGGCGACCTCGCGGTAGGTGAGCCCATGGAAGTAGGCGAGCTCGATCGCCTGGCGCTGCAGCGGGGTGAGGGTTTCCAGGCCGGTGTGGATCAGACGGGCGATCTCGCGTCGCTCCACCGATTCGCTGACCTCGTCGACCTCGCGACCGGTGTCGGCGATGCCGTAGGCGACGGTCCGGCGGGTCGCCGCCGACTCGGAGCGCACGCGATCGACCGCGCGACGATGCGCGAGAGTGAGAATCCACGACAGTGCGGAGCCGGACGCGGGATCGTAGGCGTCGGCATTGCGCCAGACCGCCAGGAACGTCTCCTGGGTGGCCTCCTCGCTGTAGCCCGGATCGCGGAGGACCCGCAGCGTCATGCCGTAGACCCGGTCGCACGTCGCGTCGTAGAACTGCGCGAACGCGTCCATGTCGCCGGTGGCCACCCGGGCGAGGAGAGTGCTCAGTTCGGTGTCTTTCATCACGAAGCTCCTTGCCGCAGATGGATTGTCCCGCTCTCGGGGCTCACGTCGGGCGGCACTGCGCCGGGTGGCCGAGTTGCGATGTGTCCAACGCTATGCCCCGCGCTGCGCAAAGTGATCATCGCGACACACAACGGGACGCTTTCGCAATACTTGGTAACGGGGAGATAACGGCGGCGCTCGTACCCCCCGAACCGCCGATGAGCTGGGATGTCGGTGTCGCGGAGTAGCCTCCTCGCGACGAGAGGGGCGTGCATGCCTGACGACACCATAACGATCGCCGACGGTCGAGCGCGTTGCCTGTGGGCGGCGCGTGAGCCGGAGACCACCTACCACGACACGGAGTGGGGATTCCCGATAGCCGGTGACACGGCGCTGTTCGAGCGTGTCTGCCTCGAGGGTTTCCAGTCCGGGCTCAGCTGGCGGACGATTCTGATCAAGCGGGAGAACTTCCGGGCCGCGTTCGCCGGATTCGACATCGAGCGCGTGGCACGCTTCACCGACGCCGACGTCGCCAGGCTGCTCGCCGACGCCGGCGTCATCCGACACCGCGGCAAGATCGAGGCATCGATCAACAATGCTCGCCGGGCCGTCGAACTGATCGACGAGCAGGGGTCGCTGGAGTCCTATTTCTGGAAATACGCCCCCGCCGGGGACCACGTGCCGGGTTCGATGACGACCTCGCCCGAGTCGCTCGCTCTGTCCAAGGACTTGAAGAAGCGCGGCTGGCGGTTCGTCGGTCCGACCACGATGTTCGCTCTCATGCAGGCGACGGGAATGGTCAACGACCACGCCTACGGCTGCGTGATCCGCGAGGACGTGGAAGCGGCGTTGCGCGAGGCGGGCCTGCACAAATTGTAGACAATCCGACAATGTGCCATCATCCCTGCATGACGGCCCAGATCGGTATCGG
The DNA here is from genome assembly GCF_057770005.1 of Gordonia sp. G4. Classification (NCBI taxonomy): domain Bacteria; kingdom Bacillati; phylum Actinomycetota; class Actinomycetes; order Mycobacteriales; family Gordoniaceae; genus Gordonia; species Gordonia sp. G4. The sequence continues at coordinate 648,688 of NZ_CM173442.1, read as the reverse complement.
GATGGTGTGCCCGTTCGACATGGCTCTCGATCGTGAGCTGTGGCGGTGGATGCCGGATTCGGTGTCGCTGTACTTCACCCGCACCGGTTTCATCGACGCGCCCGTGGACGTGGAACTGTGCCGCGACCTGAACAACCACGCCGAGATCGCCGCCGCCGTGCGGGCCGTCTCGTCGGTCGGGCCGCGCGCCTTCGGTTACGCCTGCGCATCCGGCAGCTTCGTTTACGGGATGGCCGGTGCGCTCGAGATCTCGAACTGCATGGTCGCGGCCGGTGCCGACCGGGCGGTGACGACGTCGGAGGCACTGATCCGTGCGCTCGATGTACTGGGCATCGGTACGCTTTCGGTCGCGACGCCCTACACGGCGAACCTCACCGCTCTGCTGTGCGACTTCCTCGCCGAATCAGGCCGGAGCGTCGTGGCGCAGGCCGGGCTCGGCCGCGACCACGAGATCTGGACGATTCCCTACCACGTGACCGCCGACCTGATCCGCGCCGCGGACCATCCCGATGCCGAGGCGATCTTCGTGTCCTGCACCAACCTGTGGACCTACGACATCCTCGCCGGCCTCGAAGCCGAACTCGGCAAGCCCGTCCTGTCGGCGAACCAGGTCACCGCCTGGGCGACCCTGTGCGACGCCGGAGTCCTCGGCGAGATCAACGGGCCCGCGGGCACGTCGGACGGCCATGCGCAGACACTGTTTGCCCGTAGCATTGCCGCATGACCTCGAGCGCGGCGACATTCGGCGAAGCAGGCACCGCCAAGTACGTGAATCTGACGACCTACCGCAAGGACGGCACCGCGGTGACCTCGCCGCTGTGGGCGGCGCTCGACGGCGACCAACTCGTCATGTGGACCGTCGCGGATTCGTGGAAGGTCAAGCGCCTGCGACGCGATCCGCGCGTCGTCGTGCAGGCCTGTGACGTCCGGGGCCACAAGACTTTCGGTGCACCCGTCAGCGGCACCGCCGAGGTGCTCGACGCCGCGGACAGCGGCCGCGTCAAGAAGGCCATCGCCGACAAGTACGGACTCCTCGGCAAGATCACCATGCTCGGCAGCAAGCTCCGCCGGGGCGATCACGGCAGCGTGGGGATCGTCATCACGCCTACGGCGTAGCAACCCGCGCCGCTCCGCGCGGATGTCAACGCCGCATCAATAACGGCGTGGCCCGCGTATGGAAAGTGTTAAGAGCTCTTTCGCGGCCCGTCGGGCTGCGTGATCCTTCGACGTGGCCACCGAGTGGTGGACGTCGATGTGATCGGAGAGTGACTGCGTGGCGGACCTCGTGTACGTGCTGCCGGCCCTCGCAGGGTTCGCCCTGTGCGTGCTGGCGGTGCGAGCCCTCGATGTGCGGACCAAGTCGTGACCGCCGACGGGGTGACCAACGTCGTGCTGCTGGCCCTCGCCGCCGCGACCGTGGTGTTCCTGCTCGTCGCGCTGGTGTTCCCGGAGAGGTTCTGACGCCGTGAACACAACTGTTGCGGGACTGCTGCAGGTGGCCGCGCTGGTCGTCATCCTTGCCGTTGCCTACGTCCCCCTGGGCGATTACATGGCACGCGTCTACACCGGTGAGAGGGACCTTCTCGTCGAGCGCGTCCTCTACCGGATGGCGCGGGTGGACCCCCGCCGCCAGCAGACCTGGGTGGGTTACGCCCTTGCAGTGCTGGCCTTTTCGCTGATCTCGTTCCTCGTCGTCTACCTGCTGCAGCGTCTGCAGGGGGTGTTGCCGTGGTCCGACGGTAAATCCGGTGTGGCCCCGTCGATGGCGTTCAATACCGCGATCTCCTTCGTCAGCAACACCAACTGGCAGTCCTTCTCGCCCGAAGTGGTGATGAGCAACCTGACACAGATGCTCGGCCTCGCCGTCCAGAACTTCGTCTCGGCAGCGGTGGGACTGGCGGTCGCGATCGCGGTCATCCGCGGGATCGTGAGCCGCCGCGGAACCGGCGAGATCGGGAACTTCTGGGTGGACCTGGTGCGCGGATCGGTCCGAATCCTGTTGCCGCTCAGTCTCGTCCTCGCGACACTGCTGATCACCCAGGGGCTGGTGCAGTCCTGGCACACCGGGTTCGGGTGGACCACCCTCGACGGTGCCGACGCGCGGAGCATGCTCGGCCCGTTCGCCTCGCAGGAGGCCATCAAGGAACTCGGCACCAACGGCGGCGGGACACTGTCGGCGAACTCGGCACACCCGTTCTCCAACCCGACGCCTTTGTCGAACCTGCTGGAGATCGCCGTACTCCTGTTGATCCCGGTCTGCCTGACGCGCACCTACGGAAGGATGGTCGGCGACCGCCAGCAGGGACTGACGCTGCTCGGCGTGATGGCCGCGATCTGGTCGCTGATGCTCACGCTCGTGTGGATCTTCGAGAGCCGCACCCCCGGAAGCGCTTCCGCGGCCGCCGGGGGGATGATGGAAGGCAAGGAGGTCCGGTTCGGCATCCCCGGATCGGCGCTGTTCGCGGTGTCGACCACCGGCACGTCGACCGGCGCGGTGAACTCCGCGCACGACAGTTTCTCGGCGGTCGGCGGCGGCGCCGTCCTGTGGAACATGCTGCTCGGTGAGGTCGCACCCGGCGGTGTGGGATCGGGTCTCTACGGCATCCTCGTGATGGCGATGATCACCGTCTTCATCGGTGGTCTGCTCGTCGGGCGCTCGCCCACGTTCCTCGGTAAACGCATCGGACAGCACGAGATCACCATGGCCGCGCTGTACGTGCTGGTGATGCCGGCGCTCGTATTGATCGGCACCGGGATCTCTATGATCCTGGGATCGACGACGCAGGCGCAGGGCAACAGCGGGGCGCCGGGGAGTCCGGGCTCGATCCACGGGTTCAGCGAAGTCCTGTACGCGTACGCGTCGGCGGCGAACAACAACGGCAGTGCGTTCGGCGGACTCACGGTGACCGGTGACTGGTTCCAGGCCTCGCTCGGTATGGCGATGCTCGTGGGTCGTTTCCTGCCGATCGTGCTGGTGCTCGCGCTGGCCGGGCTGCTCGCCCGGCAGACGCCGCGCGGTGGTGACGCCCGGTCCGGGGACCCCGCGCGACCGTCGGCCGCCATCGGGGACCGAGTCGGCGGCGCGTCGACCGCGGTTCTCACCGTCCCTGCCGACACCGCCACCGATGACGTTGCGGCGGAGACGCGTTCGACCCTGCCCACCTCCGGACTCCTGTTCGGATTCCTTCTGACCGCGACCATTGTGCTCGTCGCCGGTCTCACCTTCTTCCCGGCCATGGCGCTGGGACCGATTGCCGAGGCACTGCTGTGACCACACAACTCGTCACCTCCGACGATCCTGACAAGACGAGCGTCGTGGATCCCATCGACGCCGAGCCGACGCTGGTGTCGCGCGGCGCCTTCGACGTGCGTTCGCTGGTGACGTCGATGCCGCTGGCACTGCGGAAGCTCAGCCCGCGCGATCAGGCCCGGAACCCGGTGATGTTCGTCGTGTTCCTCGGAGCCGTCGTCACCACCCTGCTCGCGATGCTGCGGCCATCCTGGTTCAGCTGGACCGTCGCCGCCTGGCTGTGGTTCACCGTCCTGTTCGCCAACCTCGCCGAAGCCGTCGCCGAGGGACGTGGCCGGGCGCAGGCCGACAGTCTGCGAAAGGTGAAGCGGGACACGGTCGCTCGTCGGCTCCGCGCCGACGACGACGTCACCGGGGTCGGGGCGACCGAGGAGGTCGCCGGCAGCGACCTGCGGATCGGCGACCTCGTCGTGGTCGAGGCGGGCGAGGTCATCGCCGGTGACGGCGACGTCGTCGACGGGATCGCCACCGTGGACGAGTCGGCGATCACCGGCGAGTCGGCGCCGGTCGTCCGCGAATCCGGTGGCGATCGCTCGGCGGTCACCGGCGGAACCGTGGTGCTCTCCGACCGCATCGTCGTCCGGATCACCACGGCGCCGGGGGAGACCTTCGTCGACCGGATGATCGCGCTCGTCGAGGGCGCCGCGCGGACGAAGACCCCCAACGAGATCGCGCTGGACATCCTGCTGACGAGCCTGACGGTGATCTTCCTCCTCGCGGTCGTCGCTGTCTCGCCGATGCAGGAGTACGCCGGGCAGTCCCCCGACCCGGTGAAACTGATCGCGCTGCTGGTGTGCCTCATACCGACGACCATCGGCGCCCTGCTCAGCTCGATCGGCATCGCCGGCATGGATCGGCTGGTGCAGCGCAACGTCCTGGCCATGTCGGGGCGCGCGGTCGAGGCGGCCGGCGACATCGACACACTCCTGATGGACAAAACCGGGACCATCACCTACGGCAACCGGCGCGCCACCGATCTGTACGCGGCCCCCGGGGTGTCCGTCGACGAACTGGCACGAATCGCCCACCGCTGCAGTCTCGCCGACGACACCCCCGAGGGACGCAGCATCGTCGAACTCTGCCGGACCGCGTACGGCATCGCGCCGGACGCAGCGACCGGCGACACGATCATCCCGTTCACCGCGCAGACGCGGATGAGCGGCGTGGACTCCCGGACCGACGGCGGTGTGGTCGAGTATCGGAAAGGCGCCGCCGACGCGGTCACCCGCTGGGTGATCGCCGGAGCAGGGGCCGTCGACGACGCCGTCGCCGCCGATGTGGAGCGGGTGTCGTCGGCGGGTGGCACGCCGCTCGTGGTCGGCGTCCGCGACGCCGGCCGGCCCGCCCGCGTCATGGGTGTGATCGGGCTGTCCGATGTGGTGAAGCCCGGCATGACAGCGCGGTTCGCGCAGCTCCGCGCGATGGGCATCCGCACCGTGATGGTCACCGGCGACAACCCGCTCACCGCCCGGGCCATCGCGACCGAGGCCGGTGTCGACGACTTCGTCGCCGAGGCCACACCCGAGCAGAAGCTGGATCTCATCCGCTCGGAGCAGGCCGCCGGGCGTCTGGTCGCGATGACCGGCGACGGTACCAACGATGCACCGGCGCTGGCGCAGGCCGACGTGGGGCTGGCGATGAACACCGGGACATCGGCGGCCAAGGAAGCCGGCAACATGGTGGACCTCGACTCCGACCCGACGAAACTCATCGAGGTCGTCGGCATCGGCAAGCAGTTGCTGATCACCCGAGGTGCCCTGACGACGTTCTCGCTCGCCAACGACCTCGCGAAGTACTTCGCGATCCTGCCCGCGATGTTCACCGCCGTCTATCCACAACTCGACGCCCTGAACATCATGGGCCTGCATTCGGCGCAGTCGGCGATCGTGTCCGCGGTGATCTTCAACGCACTGATCATCGTGGCGCTCATCCCGCTGTCGTTGCGCGGCGTGCGCTACCGGCCGGACTCGGCGTCGAAGTTGTTGGGCCGCAACCTACTCGTCTACGGAATCGGTGGGGTGGTCACGCCGTTCGTCGGCATCTGGCTGATCGATCTCCTCGTTCGTCTTCTTCCGGGAATGGGATGACGTCATGAACACAGTCTGGTCCGGCTTCGTCCGGCAATGCGTCGCCGCCGCGGGCATGATCCTCGGTCTCACGCTGATCCTGGGCCTCGCCTATCCGGCTGCCGTGTGGGCGATCTCGCGGGTGAACACCGACGGGGCGGAGGGCTCGCGGGTGTTCGATACCGCGGGATGTGCGGTCGGCTCGACGCTGATCGGTGTCGACCCGCAGGTCGAAGCGGGTGCGCCCGATCCTTATCTGCATGCTCGGGTTGTGGGCGCCCCGGGTGAGCCGATGGCGACCGGGGACCCGGCAGCGTCCGCGGCGACCAATCAGGGGCCCAACAGCGAGGTCCTGCTGACCAACGTCACCGCGCGTCGCGCGCTGATCGCCGCACGGGAGGGAGTGACACCCGCGCAGGTGCCCGCCGACGCGGTGACCGGGTCGGGGTCGGGACTCGACCCGCACATCAGTCCCGCCTATGCCGGGCTACAGGTCGCCCGGCTCGCGCGCGAGAACCGTCGGTCACCCGCGGAGATCGAGGCGGTCATCGACGCGCACACCGAGGGCAGACAGTTCGGATTCCTCGGTGAGCCCCGCGTGAACGTCCTCGAGGTGAACCTCGCGCTGGGGCACGCGCCGCCCGGCTGTCGCGCCCCGTGAGCGCGGTTAGACTCGGTCGATGACATCAGCGGCGACCGGGCACCACGATGGTCGCGGCAAACTGCGGGTGTTCCTCGGTTGTGCGCCCGGCGTCGGCAAGACCTACGAGATGCTCGCGCAGGCCAGAACCCTTGTCGACGAGGGCACGGACGTCGTGATCGGGGTCGTCGAATCCCACGGGCGGGTCGCGACTGCCGCCCTCGCGGAAGGTGTGGAAGTCGTCCCGCGCACCAGGCGCCCCTACCGCGGGACACCGTTGGAGGACATGGACCTCGACTCTGTGCTGGCTCGCCGGCCGCAGGTGGTGCTGGTCGACGAGCTCGCCCACACGAATGTCCCCGGGCTCCGAAACCGCAAGCGGTGGGAGGACATCGAGGAGTTGCTCGCCGCCGGGATCGACGTCTACTCGACGATCAACATCCAGCACCTGGAGAGTCTGAACGACGTCGTCGCCCAGATCACCGGAGTGGTGCAACGGGAGACCGTGCCCGACGACATTGTGCGCGGTGCCGACGAGATCGAACTCGTCGACATCGATCCGCAAGCGTTGCGCCAGCGCCTGTCCGCGGGCAAGGTCTACCCGAACGGGCGGGTCGACGGTGCCCTGGTCAACTACTTCCGGCAGGGCAACCTCACCGCGCTGCGCGAGCTCGCGCTGTTGTGGCTCGCCGACCAGGTCGACGACAAGCTCGCGGATTATCGTGCGGCGCACTCCATCACCGAGACCTGGGAAGCGCGTGAACGGGTCGTGGTGGCCGTCACCGGTGGCGCCGAATCGCCGACCCTGCTCCGACGCGCGAGCCGGATCGCATCGCGGTCGAGCGCCGAACTGCTGGCCGTCCATGTGGTACGGGGCGACGGGCTGACCGGTGCGGGCGTGGACCTCGCCGCGCTCAAGGAACTCGCGACGGGATTCGGGGCGCGAATCCACACCGTCGTCGGCGACGACATCCCGGACACGCTGCTGGACTTCGCACGTGGCGTCAACGCCACCCAGCTCGTACTCGGCACCTCGCGCCGACCGCGATGGCAGCGGATCTTCGACGAAGGCGTCGGCGCCGCCGTGGTGAGCGAGAGCGGCCGCATCGACGTGCACATGGTGACCCACGACGAGACGACCCGGCGGTCCCGACTAGACATCCGGGACACCCGCTTCCACCGGCCGCTGAGCTGGGTCTTCGCGGTGCTGGTCCCGGCCGTCGTCACCGGGGTGCTCCAGCTGCTCGACCCGTGGCTCGGTTTCGCCAGCCAATCGGCGCTGTACTTCGTTGCGGTGCTGGCGGTGTCGATGCTCGGTGGCATCCTGCCGGCCGCGTTGTCGGCGGTCATCTCCGGCCTGCTGCTGAACTACTTCTTCACCGATCCCAGGTTCACGTTCACGATCAGCCAGCCCGACAATCTGATCACCATCCTGGTGATGTTGTTGATCGCGATCGCGGTTGCCGCGCTGGTGGATTCGGCGACCGTTCGACGTGCACAGGCGCAGGACGCCGCCCGCGAGGCCGAACTGCTCGCGCTGTTCTCCAGCGTCGTGCTCGGCGGTGCCGACGTCCCGGTCCTGCTGGACCGGTTCCGGGAGACCTACGATCAGTCGGCCGTGTCGGTGGTACGGCGGACCTCGCGGGCCGGCCGGACGGTCGAGGCCGCGGTGGGCGACTCACCGCCGACGACCCCGGAGGACGCCGACACCGTCTGCGTCGTGCCGGGTGACGAGTTCGAACTGCTCCTGCGCGGGCCGAAGCTCGGGGCGCGGGATCGTCGCGTCCTGTCGGCCGTGGCCGGGCAGGCGGCGGGCGCCGTGCAGCGTCACGCCCTCGAAGCCGAGGCGGCGACGGCCGACGCGCTCGCGCGCACCGACGAGCTACGGCGGGCCCTGCTGTCGGCGGTCGGACACGAACTGCGGACGCCGTTGGCCGCGGCGAAGGCGGCGGTGTCGAGCCTGCGCAGTGACGACGTCACCTTCAGTGACGAGGACACCGCGGAACTGCTGGCGACCGTCGACGAGTCGGTCGATCACCTCACCTCGCTGGTGGGGAACCTGCTGGACTCCTCGCGGCTCGCGGCAGGGGCGGTCCGGCCGCAGCGGCAGCGGACCTTCCTGCCCGAGGTCGTGCATCGCGCCGCGGTGACGGCGGGCCGTCCCGACCGGCCACCGGGCCCGGTCTTCGATCTCGAACATGCCTGGGCGTACACCGATCCCGGACTGCTCGAGCGTGCGCTGGCGAACCTCATCGACAACGCGCGCCGACACGGCGGCGGGCAGGTCGAGATCACCGCCCGGCTGACCCCCGCCGACCCGCCCCGATGCGTGATCCGGGTCGTTGACCACGGAACCGGTCTCCCGATGGTGGATCGAGACCAGATCTTCGTACCCTTCCACCAGAATGGCGACACCAGCGGCGCGTCGTCGGGGGTGGGCCTGGGGCTGTCGGTGGCGCGGGGATTCGTCACGGCAATCGGGGGCGTGCTGAGCGTCGAGGACACGCCGGGCGGTGGCGCCACCATGGTCGTCGACCTGCCCGCGACCGACGAGGACGCGCACCCCGAGACAGCAAGGCCGACCCGATGAGCGCCGAGAAGACACGGGTCCTGGTCGTCGACGACGAACCGCAGTTGTTGCGGGCCCTACGGATCAACCTCAACGCGCGTGGCTTCGCGGTGACGACCGCGGCCACCGGGGCCGCCGCGCTGACAGCGGCCGCGCGGGAGAACCCGCACGTCGTGGTGCTCGATCTCGGCCTGCCCGACATCGACGGTCTGACGGTTCTCGAGGGACTGCGCGGATGGACGACGGTGCCCGTCATCGTCCTGTCGGCGCGCACCGACGCTGCCGACAAGGTCGTCGCGCTGGACTCGGGGGCCGACGATTACGTCACCAAACCCTTTGGCATGGAGGAGTTCCTGGCCCGGCTGCGAGCCGCGCTACGGCGCGGAGCCGTGTCGAACGCGACGTCGGAAGCGCCGGTCGTGGACGCGGGTGCCTTCGTCGTGGATCTGGCCGCCAAACAGGTGACGCGCGGGGAGGTTCCGGTCCACCTGACGCCGACCGAGTGGGGCATCCTGGAGATGCTGGTGCGTCACGAGGGAAAACTGGTGTCGCAGAGTGACATCCTGACCACGGTGTGGGGCCCGGGGTACCTGGGGCAGAGCAACTACCTGCGCGTCTACCTGGCGAGTCTTCGACGCAAACTCGAGGAGGACCCGGCGCACCCGCGGCACCTCCTGACCGAGGCCGGAATGGGCTACCGGTTCGTCCGCGGCGCACTGTGATCACGGCGCCGGAGATCCCGGTCGGTCTGTCGGAGCAGGCCGCGCTCGGTCCGCTCTGGGTGGACTGGCTGTCGCGTCTACCGGGCGCGGTCTCGGCCCTCCTGGACGAGTGGGGATTGCGTCGTGACGGTGACGAGCTGTGGCACGGGTTCGAGTCACTCGTCGTTCCCGTGCTCGATCGGCAGGGTGCGCGGGCGGTCCTCAAGGTGGCGTTCGACGGTGACGACGAAGGTGCGCAAGAGGCACTGGGACTGCAACATTGGCACGGTCGCGGGGCGGTACGCATGTTGCGCGCCGATCCGCGTCGACGCGCGATCCTCCTCGAACGACTGACGCGACGCGATCTGACGACCATCGACGATGACGAAGCATGCCGGGTGGTCGCCGGTCTCTACGGCCGGTTGCACATCCCTGCGCCGGGGCGGCTGGCGCTCCTCACCACACATCTCGAGCGCTGGCTGGACAACCTGGCCGGCATCCCGCGGGACGCGCCGGTTCCGCGCCGGTTCGTCGAGCAGGCGCTGTCGGTCGGCCGGGACTTCCTGGCCGACACGGCCACGGTGGGTGTCATCGTGCACGGCGACCTGCACCACGAGAACGTCCTCGCCGATGCCGACGGCCGCTGGGTCGCCATCGACCCGAGCCCGATGTCGGGGGATGCGCACTACGAACTCGCCCCCATGCTGTGGAATCGCCTCGGCCCGCGCGTGTCCGACGTTCGGTACGACATCCGCCGCCGCTTCTACACCATCACCGATGCGGCGGACCTCGATCCGGACCGGGCCCGCGACTGGGTCATCGTCCGGATGATCCTCAACGCGCACTGGGCGATCGAGGACGCCGACCGCGCGTCACGCCCGCTCCGACCGGCCGACCGGGAGTGGATCACCACCTGCATCACCGTCGCGAAAGCGGTGATCGACTGATCCGTCGGCCGTGCGCCGAATCTCGTTGACTGTGCGTCGGTCGCGAGCCCCCGCTGGTTGAGCCGGCACCCCCCTCCGCTGGTTGAGCCGGCACCTCCCTCCGCTGGTTGAGGCGGCACCCCCCTCCGCTGGTTGAGCCGGCAGCTCCCTCCGCTGGTTGAGGCGGCACCCCCCTCCGCTGGTTGAGCCGGCACCCCCCTCCGCTGGTTGAGCCGGCACCTCCCTCCGCTGGTTGATGCGGCACCTCCCTCCGCTGGTTGATGCGGCACCTCCCCTCCGCTGGTTGAGCCGGCAACGAGCCGCTAGGCGAGTCGCCGTGTCGAAACTGAGCCTCCCCAGTTTGAGTGGACACCGAGATAGTGGGGCCAGGGGTCCTGCTGGAAGGATGTCGACATGTCCAGGAGGCGGTCGTTTACGCCGGAGTACAAGGCTCAGGCTGCTCGTCGGGTGATTGATGGTGGTCGGCCGATCACCGAGGTGGCTCGGGAACTCAATGTGCATGAGAATCTGCTGGGCAAATGGGTTCGGGCTGAGCGGCTTCGAGACGGCGTCGCCGATGATGTTCGCAAGGTGCCGCCCGACCAAGATCTGTCGGCGAGTGAACGCTCAGAACTGACCAGGCTGCGTGCCGAACTCGCCGAGAAGGACCGTGATATCGCATTCCTGAAAAAAGTATCGGCGTACTTTGCGGCGCAGCATCATCGGTGAGTCGTTTCGAACTCATCGCCGCGGAGTGCGCCAACCACGACGTGACGAAACTTGTTGCTCTCCTGGGTGTGTCGCGGTCCGGATTCTACGCGTGGGCAGATCGGCAACATCGTGTCGAGTTGACGCCCCGACAGCAGCGGCGCCGGGATCTGGAAGTGAAGATTCTGGCGCACTGGCAGGCCTCGCGACGCATCTACGGTTCACCGCGCATTACCGCCGATCTGCACGCTGAGGGGGTGGCGGTCTCGGAGAACACCGTCGCCAAGATCATGGCCGAGATGGGCATCGAGGGCATCAGTCCGCGCACGTTCAAGGTCAGGACCACCCAGGTCGATCCGGCCGCGTCGTTCCCGCCGGACCGGGTCGGCCGCGATTTCGATCGCGGCGGCATCAACCTGGTCTGGACCTCCGATATCACCTATCTGACCTGCGGCGAAGGGGACGCCTACCTGTGCGCGATCCGAGACGAGCACTCGCGTCGAGTGCTGGGCTGGTCGCTGGCAGATCACATGCGCACCGAGCTCGTCGAGGACGCGGTGGATGCTGCAGTGCTCACTCGTGGCGGTTCGGTGGCCGGCACCATTCTGCACAGCGACCGAGGCGGTCAGTACACCAGCTACGACATGGCTTCAGCGTGCCGTCGACATGGTTTGCAACGCTCGATGGGCGCGACCGGCATCTGCTGGGACAACGCCGGCGCCGAGTCGTTGTGGTCAACGGTCAAACACGAGAACTACAAGCGCCACGCGTACGGCAGCTACGCGAATCTTGCTGCCGGACTTGACAATTACATCCGATTCTACAACCATGACAGAAGGCATAGCTCGCTAGGGATGGTCTCACCTATCGACTTCGAAATCAGATCACACACAAGTCAGCAAACAAGCTAACCGTGTCCACTTTTTCAGGGGAACCTCAAACCACCTGGTGACCCGAGAAACTCAACTGCCGACAATCAGGCCGGCGTCATTCCGGACTGTCTCTGGATTTCGGCTTGCCAGCGTGACACGCCAGCCTGCCTGGCTAGCCTCCGCGACGACATCGACTCGACGTACACATCTGCGGCGCTTTCGGGTTGGTCGGTTGAGGGCTGAGGTCCTTACGGGTTTGCCTGGTTACCAGGTGGTTTCGACTCGGCGCCTCGCTTCGCTCGGGGCCGGCTCAACCAGCGGGTGGGGACGCCCCTCAACCAGCGGGTGGGGGCACCCCTCAACCAGCGGGTGGGGGCATCCCTCAACCAAGGGGTAGGGGACACACTCTGACGAGACCTGTGAGTGGTTTCGACACGGCGCCTCGCTCCGCTCGGGGCCGGCTCAACCAGCGGGTGGGGGCACCCCTCAACCAGCGGGTAGGGACACCCCTCAACCAGCGAGTGGGCCGGGCGGAGAGGTGAACAAGCTCCCGAGTCCGGGAGCGTCGACCGTGAGCCCGGTGAGTCGGAGCCCCTCCCACGCGGTGACCTGATTCGCGGTCAGCACGGGTTTGCCGAACTTGGCCTCGAGGTCGACGACCCACATCGCGGTGTGCAATGCGGTGTCGGGGACCAGGATTGCTTGTGCCGAGCCGGAATCGGCGGCCGACAGCATGTCGAACAGTCCGTCGCCGTCGAACATGCCTGCCTCGGTCGCCGTCCCGATGTCGTTGGCGCGCAGGGCCACCACCTCGACACCCGCGTCGGCGAGAAACCCGGTGAAGCGACTCGCCAGTGGTTCCGGATAGGTGGCGGCGATCGCGACCTGTGACAGACCGAGATGCCGGCAGGCCGCGGCGAAGGCCAGTGACGTCGACGACGCCGGACGGCCGGACTTTCCGGCGACATCGGCGGCCTGGCGTCGGGCACCGTCGAAACCGTAGACGAAGCTGCCCGAGGTGCACGCCCACATCAGCGCCGATGGGTGGTGGGCCTGCGCTCGCCGCACGCCGTCGAAGAGGCGGTCCTGCTCGCCGACCGCAGTCATGGCTTGGACGGTGTGGTCGTCGGAGTCCACCTCGGTGATCACGACCGGCAATCGGACCTCGGAGTGGGGCTCGACAGCGCCGATCGCGGCCTCGATCAGTGCGAAGTCGTCCTCGGCCGCGTGGCCGGGGTAGAGCATCGCGACGGTGGTTGTCACGCCCACACCTCCAAGGTAGATTGTCAACAATCTACCAATCTTTCGAGGGGGCGCATGACGGACGCCACGCGGTGGCTCAGCGCCACGGAACTGGCCGAGGCCTACCGTACCGGCGAGCTGACGCCGGATTCGGTGGCGGCGGAACTGCTCGACGCCATCGATGACGTCGATCCGTCCATCAATGCGTTCTGCCTCATCGACCGCGAACGCACGTGCGCCGAGGCCCGGGAGTCCACTGAGCGATTCGCCGCCGGGACACCCCGTGGCCCGCTCGACGGCGTTCCGGTCTCGATCAAGGACCTGTTGCTGACCGCCGGATGGCCGACGTTGCGCGGCTCGCTGATGATCGAGCCCGATCAGATGGTGTGGGACATCGACGCTCCCGCGGTGGCACGTCTGCGTGAGGCTGGTGCGGTCCTGCTCGGAAAGGTCACCACACCGGAATTCGGATGGAAAGGCGTCACCGACAGTCCGCGCACGGGCGTCACCCGCAATCCGTGGGACACCTCGCGTACGTCGGGCGGGTCGAGCGGAGGCAGTGCCGCGGCGCTCGCGGCCGGCTTGGGTCCGCTGTCGGTCGGCACCGATGGTGGCGGTTCCATCCGGATACCGGCCGCCTACTGCGGCGTCGTCGGGTTCAAGCCGACACTCGGCCGGGTGCCCATGTATCCGCCGAGCCCGTTCGCGCCGGTGGCCCACGTCGGTCCGATGACGCGGACGGTGTCGGATTGCGCTGCGCTGCTGGATGTACTGAGCGGGTTCGATCCCCGTGACTGGTCCGCACTGCCGTCGCCGACAACCAGTGCGGTCACCGCGGTCGCCGACGTTCGCGACCTCGCCGATCTGCGTGTCGGCTACAGCGCCGATCTCGGCTTCGGCACCAACGACCCAGGCGTACAGGCCAACACCGACCGGGTGGCGTCGGTACTGGAACAGCTCGGGGCGACCGTGGAGAAGGTCGATCTCGGATGGGAGGACCCGGCCTGGGCCTACCACGTCATCTGGTTCGCGGGTGCCGACGTCGTCGTCCGCGGGCTCGGACCGCACGCGGCCGAACACGTGGACCCGCTGCTGATCGACGCGGTGGAACGGCATTCCGGTTTCACTGCGACCGATTTCGTCAGCGCAACCGCGCTACGGATGGAGATGGGTACCCAGATGAGCCTGCTCCATGAGGAATTCGACGTCCTGCTGACGCCGTCGATGCCGACGGTGGCATTCGAGGCCGGTCGTATCGTCCCGGACGGGGCGGGGTCGCCCGACTGGACATCCTGGACTCCCTACAGCTACCCGTTCAATCTCACCGGTCAGCCGGCGATCACCGTGCCGAGTGGATTCGCCGATGGTCTGCCGACCGGCGCGCAGTTCGTCGGTGCTCGGCATCACGACGCGACGGTGTTGCGCGTCGCGGCAGCGTACGAGGCGGCCGCCGGCTTCACGATGTTGGGAGACCGCGCGTGACCGACGAACAGCGAACCGGCCCCGCGGCCCGACTTGACCGGTTCATCACCGTGACATTGGAAAAGCGCGGGGTCACGGCGGTCGCCCGGATGCTCGATGCCGAGGCGCCTCGCACCGCGGCTGCGGTCTGGGACGCATTGCCGCTGGGCGGTCAGGTGTTTCACGGAAAGTTCGCCCGCAACGAGATCTACACCCTACTGCCGGCCTTCTCCGCGACCGAGCCGGGCATGGAGAACACCACCATCACGCCCATCCCGGGCGACCTGTGTTACTTCACCTTCGACGGGGTGCTCGAGAACCCGGCGTATGGCTACGAGCTCGGCTCGGCCCCCGCCGAGCACCGGCTCCTCATCGACCTCGCAGTGTTCTACGGCCGCAACAATCTGCTGGTCAACGGTGACGTCGGATGGGTGCCGGGCAATGTGTTCGCCACGATCATCGAGGGTCTGGACGACTTCGCCGCAGCCTGCAATGACGTCTGGATGGGCGGCGCGCGCGGGGAAACACTGACTTACGCGCGCCATTCACGGTAAGAAAGAGGGAATGACGGTGACCATGAAGGTGGGGGCGAAGACGCCGGGTCCACAGGACCCGGGGACGAATCGAACCGTCGTCGACCAGGCGAAACAGGACAAATCGCCACGTCGGCGGGTGCTGTCGCCGCTGGTTCAGGAATCGACACCGGCGATCATCGCGCGTAAGTTGCACGATGCGATCGCAAACGGGGACTTCGCGCCCGGCTCGCAGTTGACGGAGTCGGGGCTGGCGGCCGATCTGGGCGTCAGTCGTGGTCCGCTGCGCGAGGCCATGCAGCGCCTGACCGCGGAAGGACTGCTGGTCAGCCACCGTAACCGCGGCTTGTTCGTCGTCTCGATGGAAGAGGACGACATCCGGGACATGTACGTCGCGCGCACTGCGGTGGAACGCGCTGCTGTGCAACAGGTGATCGCGCACCGCGAGCGGGAGGCGGTGGAGGCACTGGGCGGCGCGGTCGACGCGATGCGCGTCTTCGTCGACGAGCCGAACGGTGCGGGGATGGCCGAGGCCGACATGGCCTTTCACCAGACCTTGGTGGAATATGCTGGAAGTCAACGACTTTCGCGGTTGCACGAGACGATCCTCGTGGAGACGCGAATGTGTCTGCGAGCCATGCGAGGGACGTACTCCTCGGGAAAGGACCGGATCGACGAACACCAGGCGTTGGTGGACGCCATTGCCGCGGGAGACGCCGCGGCGGCCGATGCTCTGATGATCGAGCACATGGCCGACGGGTTGCGTCGCCTGCTCGGGGACGGCGAGGACGCCGCGAACCTGCAGGTGGCGAGGGGCTGATTGCCCGCGGCCCCGGGTCCACCGATCGCAGCTACGAGATCGACCCTCAGCGGCCCCACGACTCAGGAAGCGCAGATGAGCGACACGACGACAGCAGACAGTTACGAGCAGCTCGCACCAGACCCGAACTCACCAGAGGGCAAGAGACTTCTCCGCAAGGCCATCGGCGCCTCGGCGATCGGCAACGCGACCGAGTGGTATGACTACGGCGTCTACGCCGCGGCCTCGGTCTACCTGACGCAGGCGTTCTTCCCGGGGGAGTTCGGAACCGTCGGCACCATGCTGGGTTTCGCGATCTCCTTCGTCCTGAGGCCCCTCGGCGGTATGGTCTGGGGACCGATCGGCGACCGCATCGGCCGCAAATCGGTTCTGGCGATGACGATCCTGCTCATCTCCGGCGCGACCGCACTGATCGGTCTGCTGCCCACGCATGCGTCGATCGGGTTCTGGGCGCCCGTCCTGCTCATCCTGCTCCGTGTCATCCAGGGATTCTCGACCGGCGGCGAATACGGCGGTGCCGCAACGTTCATGGCCGAGTACGCGCCCGACAACAAGCGCGGAAAGTACGGTTCGTTCCTCGAATTCGGCACCCTGGCCGGTTTCTGCGGCGGGACACTCTTCGTCCTCCTGCTGCAATTGGCGTTGTCCGACAGCCAGATGGATCAGTGGGGTTGGCGCATCCCGTTCCTGCTCGCACTGCCGATGGGCCTGATCGGGCTGTACCTGCGGTCGCAGATGGAGGACACGCCGGTGTTCCAGGAACTGGAGCAGGACAACGAGATCAAGGGCTCGGCCTGGACCCGGTTCAAGGATCTGCTGGTCAACTACCGGCGTCCGATCATCACCATGTTCGGTCTGGTGATCGCGCTCAACGTGGCCAACTACACCCTGCTGGCCTACCAGCCGACCTACCTGCAGAACACCATCGATCTGTCCGAGACCTCGGCCAGCGTCGTCAACCTCATCGGCCAGCTCGTGATGATGCTGCTGATCCCGTTCTTCGGATGGTGGTCGGACTCGACCGGCCGCAAACCCATGTGGTGGGGTTCGCTGATCGGCCTGTTCGTCCTCGCGCTGCCGCTCTACTGGCTGATGGGGCAGGGATTCGCCTGGGCCATCGTGGCATTCGTCATCCTGGGTGTGCTGTACATCCCCCAGCTGGCGACCATCTCGGCCACCTTCCCGGCGATGTTCCCGACCCAGGTCCGCTATGCCGGTTTCGCGATCTCCTACAACGTCGCGACCGCGGCATTCGGCGGAACCGCGCCGCTGGTCAACGATGCGGTGGTCGAGAGCACCGACTGGAACCTGTTCCCCGCGGTCTACATGATGGGTGCCTGCGCCATCGGCATGGTCGCCCTTTGCTTCCTCAAGGAGACCGCCGGTGCCTCGCTGCGCGGTACCGAGATCCCCAGTCTCGAGAACGATTTCACGGCGCTGCAGAAGCAGAAGGTGAACTAGGGGCCCAGCAGCCGCATCGCGGCGAGGGCGTAGGCTCTCGCCGCGATGACCAGGTCGGCGATGGCCACCGACTCGTCCGGTTGGTGGGCGTCGGTGTTGATGTTGCCCGGACCGAGAACGATCGACGGGACACCGAGGTCGCGGCTGACGAAGCCACCGTCGCAGGCGGCAGTCCAGCCGCCGACCGAGGTGTCCGCCCCGGCATCGGTGACCGCACCGACCGCTGTGGTGACGAGCGGGTGCGTGGCTTCCGTCGCGAAACCGGGCATCTCCATGGTCACCCGGACGTCGACGCTGATGCCGTCGGTGTCGATTCCTCTGTCGCTGATCGCTCTTCGCAGATCGTCGGCGATCCGGTGCGGGTCCTCATCGGGCATCAGGCGCCGGTCGATGCCGAGCGAACAACCCGGTGCCACCACCGAGATGCCCTGTCCGCCTGTGATGGTGCCGACATTCCAGGTGCCGTGACCGAGCAGGTCGTCGGCCGTCTCGGCCAGCCGTCCACCGTCGGCGCGGATGATGTCGACGACGGCGGCCGCGGCGTCGATGGCGCTGCGACCATCGGTGGGACGTCCGGAATGAGCCGCGCGACCGGTCACCTCGATCTCGATGTACGACGCACCGCGGCAACCCCGAACCACCTGCATGTCGGTGGGTTCGGCGACCACGCAGCCGCGGAACTCGAGGTCGGCGGGGCGGCCCACGAAGTCCCGCACCCCGGTCCCGTGTTCCTCCTCGTCGACGGTGCACACCAGGCGGACCGGTCCGGAGAGTTCGACCCCGACCTCGGCGGCCCGGCGTAGCGCGGTCATCGCCGCGACGACGGCGGCGAGTCCGCCTTTCATGTCGGTGGCACCGCGGCCGTAGATGCGGCCGTCGCGGATGCGGACCGTGTACGGGTCCGCTGACCAACCGGGACCGGCCGGGACCACGTCCGAATGTCCGAGGAACATCAGTCCCGGTCCGGTGCCGGCAGGCACGGTGGCGACGAGATTGGGCCGCCCCGGTGCCACTTCGTGGGTCACGACGTCGAAACCGAGCGCGCGGCAGGCACTCTCGAGCACGTCGACCGCGGCTTCCTCGGTACCGCCCGGGTTCTCGCTGGGCGCCTCGACCAGTGCCGAGGTGAGCGAGATGATCGCGGCCTCGTCGATGAAGCCGAGCACCGCGGTCTCGGCGGCGGTCAGGTCTGGTTCACGACTCACCCGGCCATCTTCTCAAGACTGGCCGTGAGACGTCGGACACCCTCGTCGATCCGTTCCGGGGTGCTCGACGCGAAGCAGAGACGCATCGAGTTGCGGAAGCGTCCACCGGGCGACAGCGCGGGGCCGGGAATGAACGCCACCCCGTCCGCGAGCGCGACCTCGAAGAGTTCTCGCGTGTCGATCTCGGCGAACTCGTCGCGCAACGTGACCCACAGGAAGAAGCCGCCCTCGGGGTCCGTGGTCACCACCCGATCGCCGAGGTGACGTCTGATGGCGTCGAGCATGGCCTCTTTGCGCTCGCGGTACAGCAGGCGAATCCCGGCGAGATGGTCCTCGAGTCCGCCGCGGGCGATGTACTCGGCGACGATGTGCTGGTTGGGCACGTTGGTGCAGGTGTCCATCGCCTGCTTGCCGTTGATCAGCAGCTGGCGTAGGGAGGGATCGGCGTCGACCCAGCCGACACGCCAGCCCGGCGCGAGGATCTTGGAGAACGTGCGCACCGAGAAGATCAGCGGGTCGCCGGGGCTGAGCGTCTGGAAGGTCGGGATGTCGGTGCCGGCGAATCGCAACAGCCCGTACGGGTCGTCGTCGATGATGACCGACCCCCAGGTGTGCGCCAGCCGCAGCAGTTCGCGGCGGCGCTCCTCGGACATGGTGACGCCGGACGGATTCTGGAATGTCGGGATCGTGTAGATCGCCTTCGGCGTCTGACGGGTGCGTGCGACGAGTGCCTCGAGCTGATCGACCTGCATGCCGTCGTCGTCGACGGGAACCTCGAGCAACTGCGCGCCGTAGGACAGCGCGGTCGCACTGCCGTTGGTGTACGTGGGGGATTCGACGATGACCAGGTCCCCGGGATCGACGAACAGCTTGCAGGCGAGGTCGAGTCCCTGCATCCCGCCGGTGGTGATGACCAACCGGTCGAGGGACGACGGGTCGGGGGTCGTGGCGAGATAATCGACGAGCAGTTGCAGCAGCCGGGGTTCGCCTTCCGTGGCCCCGTAGGTGAACGAGGTGTGATCGAGGATCTCACCGGCGATCTGACGGAACTCGTCGGCCGGTACGGCCTCGTCCGCGGGGGAGCCCATCGCGAACCGCACGATGTCGTGGGACTGCGCGGCGAGCAGCGAGGTCGACGAGTCGATCATCGAACCGACGAGGTCCTTGGCGCGGCCCGCCAACGGCAGTGTCGGTGCCGAATGCCGGTTCTGGTAGGCGGTTTCGGTTGTGGTCACTTTCTTCACCTCGTCTCGGCAGCCCTTCGTGGCTCGTCGCTTGCGCTCCTCGCACCTCAGGGATCAGATCGTGTGGTCGTCGTGTTGGTTTCGCACCTCAGGGATCAGGTGGTGTGGTCGTCGTGTTGGTTTCGGACCTCAGGGATCAGGTGGTGTGGTCGTCGTGTTGGTTTCGGACCTCAGGGATCAGGTGGTGTGGTCGTCGTGCTGGTTTCGGACCTCAGGGATCAGATTGTGTGGTCGTCGTGCTGGTGTCGATCAGGTTGTGTGGCTACTTCTGGATCAGTTCGCGCGGGAAGTCGGTGAAGCATTCGACGCCGGTCGGGCTGACCCGAACCGACTCGGACAGCTCGAAACCGTAGTTGTCCATCCACATTCCGCAGACGATGTGGAAGGTCATGTTGGTCTCCAGTACCGACTCGTCCTCGCTGCGGATGCTGATCGTGCGCTCACCCCAGTCGGGCGGGTAGCCGATGCCGATCGAATAGCCCAAACGCGAGGGCTTCTCGAGGCCGTACTTCGCGAGCGTCCAGTTCCACGTCGAGGCGAGTTCGCGCGTGGCCACACCCGGCTTGATGGCCTCCAGCACGTTGTTCAGGCCCTCGGCGGTTGCCTTGGCGACGTAGTCGAGGTCCTTGCTCGGGGTGCCGAGGGACACCGTCCGGGCGAGCGGACAGTGATATCGGTTGTGTGCACCGGTCAATTCGATGACGACCGCCTCGTCCTCGACGAAAGTGCCCTGGTGCCATGTGAGGTGCGGGGTGTCGGCCGCCGCGCCGGTGGGCATCATCGGGACGATCGCCGGGTAGTCGCCGCCGTACTCCGGGGTGCCCGTGATCTGCGCCTGCGAGATGGCCGCGGCCGCATCGCATTGCCGGACCCCGATGTCGATGGTGTCGATGGCGGCGCGCATGGCCTCCGAGCACACCATCCCGGCTTGCCGCATCAGCTGAATCTCGGCGTCGGACTTCACCGACCGCACCCAGTTGACGAGTTCGAAGTTGTCGACGAGTTTCCACTCCGGGATCGCGTTGAACAGCGCCCGATAGGCTTTGGGAGAGAAGAAATGCGAGTCCATCTCCAGCCCCACCGAGCCGGCCTTGGACGCCGGTGCGATCTGGTGGCGCTGTCGCAGTGACCAGGCGACCCAGTCGAACGGGTGCAGATGTGGGCGCTGCACGTAACTCTCCGGGTAGCCGACGATCTGGTCGGCAGGCAACCACGACGTGCGATGTGCGCCATGCGCATCCATCTCGCGAGCGTAGAAGATCATCTCTCCGTCGATCGGCACGAACAGCATCTGCGGGGTGTAGAACGACCACGCGTTGTAGCCGATCAGATAGAAGATGTTCGCTGGATCGGTGACGATGATGGCCGAGAGCCCCTGACGGTCCATGAGTTCGCGGACCCGTGTCAGGCGCTGTTCGTACTCGCTGTCGGTGAACAGCTGAGCACCCAGGTACATGGTCTTCTCGCTCCTGTCTGAACGGGATGGATAACGGAACCTCTGTCAGCGACGGGGAATCGGCGTGGCGGTGTACTTCATGTCGAGGAATTCCTCGATGCCCACGCGTCCGCCCTCGCGGCCGAGTCCCGATTCCTTGACGCCCCCGAACGGGGCTGCGGGATTGGACACGGCGCCGGTGTTGACCCCGACCATACCGGTTTCCAGCGCGGCCGACAGTCTGGCGCAGCGGTCGACGTCCTGGCTGAACAAGTAGCTGACCAACCCCCACGGGGTGTCGTTGGCCAGTGCGATGACCTCGTCGTCGGCCGCGGGATCGTCCGCGTCGTCGGCGTTTCCGAACGGGATGATCGCGGCGACGGGCCCAAAGATCTCGGTACGAGTGAGATCCGCGTCGAGCCCGACGTCGGTCAGGACGGTCGGCGGATAGAAGAAGCCCGGGCCGTCCGGGTTCTCGCCCCCGCAGACGACCGTGGCGCCTTTGGCCACGGCATCGGACACCAGCGCCGAGACCTTCTCGACGGCTTTCGATTCGACGAGCGGGCCGACCTGCACACCGTCGGCCGCACCATCACCCACCTGCAACGCAGCCATCTTCGCGGCAAAGGCGTCGGTGAACTCGTCGATCACGCTGCGGTGCACGAAGACTCGATTGGCGGCCGTGCAGGCCTGACCGATGTTGCGCATCTTGGCGAACATCAGGCCGTCGACGGCCCGCGGGATGTCCGCGTCGGCGCACACGATGAACGGCGCGTTGCCGCCCAGCTCCATCGACGTCCGCATGACCGTGCCCGCCGCCTGACGCAGGAGTAGTTTCCCGACCTCGGTCGACCCGGTGAAGCTGACCTTGCGGGCGAGTGCACTCTCCATCCACTCGGTGACGACGGTCGACGGGTCGCTGGTCGTGACGATGTTCAGCACCCCCGCGGGCAGACCGGCCTCTACGAGGATGTCGGCCAGCAGCAGGGAGGTGAGCGGGGTGAGTTCGGCGGGCTTGAAGACCATGGTGCAACCGGCCGCGACGGCCGGCCCGATCTTGCGGGTCGCCATGGCCAGCGGGAAGTTCCACGGCGTGATGAGGATGCACGGGCCGACGGGCTGCCTGGTCACCACGACCCGGTGCGATCCGTCGCCGGTGGTGGTGGAGTCGCCACCGATACGCACGGCTTCCTCGGCGAACCAGCGGAAGAACTCGGCGCCATAGGCGACCTCGCCCTTGGCCTCAGCGAGGGGCTTGCCCATCTCCGCGGTCATCGCCGCGGCGATCTCGTCCGCGCGCGTCATGATGAGTTGATGTGCGCGATAGAGGATCTCACTGCGGAACCGCGGTGAGGTCGTGGCCCACTCGGCCTGGTGCGCGGCCGCGGTCTCGAGCGCGCGCCGAGCGTCGACGGCGTCGGCGTCGGCCACCTGGGCGAGTACCTCTTCCGTGGCCGGGTTCACGACGTCGAAGCGCTTGCCCGACGCGGCCGGAGCCCACTCGCCGTCGACGAACAGGTCGGTGTGGACGCGGGACACTGCTTCGGCAGCGGTCTGGGGCGCGATGGTCGTCATGGTTGTACTCCTGGAGTATCGGTATCGGGTGATGCCCTGAGCAGTTCGGCGAGATGGATTCCGCGTACGCGCGCGGGGGCGAGGGCGTCGTCGACGGCGGCGAGGTGTTCGACGGCCATCGCGCAGCTGAACCCGTCGGTGACGACGGCCCGCTGCGGCGCGTTCCGCAGCGCCGGTGCGAGTCCGTTCTCGGCGACGGCCATGCTCACCTCGTAGTGACCCTTCTCGAAACCGAAGTTGCCTGCCACGCCACAACAACCGTCCGCGGTGTGCACGGTGACCCCCAGGGCCTCCAGGGCGGTGATGCCGACCCGGGCGCCGAACACCGCGTACTCGTGGCAATGGGTCTGCAACGTCACCTCGTCGGGCAGTGGTGGTGGTCGCCAGCCGGCATCGAGCAGAGTGGGCACATGGGCGGCGAAACTTCGCACGCGTGCAGCCACGCGACGGGCGGCGTCGGTCGGCACGAGTTCGGGCAGGTCCTTCGCGAGCGCCGCGGCGCAACTGGGTTCGACGACGACGATCGGTCGGTCCGTCCCGTCGTCGAGGTCGGCGACGGTACGGCGCAGCACCTTTCGGGCACGATCGAGCTGGCCGGTGGAGATCCACGTGAGACCGCAGCAGTTGTCGGCCGCACAGCCGACGGAAGCTGATGCACGGTCGACGGGATCTGACGCACGGTCGACGGAGTGGGCGGCCCGGAGGATCTCGGCGACCGCGGTGGCCACCTGCGGCCGGAAGGCGCGGGTGAAGGAGTCGACGAACAGCACGACCGTGGACGACGCGTCGACCGGTGAGAGTGCACCGAGATGGGTGCGCCGCGCACGCTGTGTCGCAAAGGCGGGCATCGTGCGCCGGGGGTCGAGTCCGCCGGCGCGCGCGGCGAGACCGCTCAGCCTGGATCGCAGTGCGCGGTTGAGGACCGGTGCCGCGAGCCCCGCCGCCGACAGCCACGCGGGCATCCAGCCGAGGGAGTAGTGCGACAGCGGGCGGAGCCGACGTCGATAGTGGTGGTCGAGGAACTCCGACTTGTAGGTGGCCATGTCGACGCCGGTCGGGCAGTCGGTGGAACACGCCTTGCACGACAGGCACAGTTCGAGCGCCTCCGCGACATCGGTGGACCGCCATCCCTCGTCGACGCTCGGCGCGGTGCGGACCATGTCCTGCAGCACACGGGCGCGCCCGCGGGTGGAGTCCTTTTCGTCGCGGGTGGCCTTGTAGCTCGGACACATCACCCCGCCGGAGTCCGCCCGGCACCGTCCGACGCCGATGCATCCCTGTACCGCGTGGACGAACGGGTCGACGAGCGGGAGTTCGTGCCCCAGGTCGAAAGCGGTGGGCCAGTGGCGACGCGGCACGTCGGCGAGGGCGAGGTCGGCGGTGATCGGGGGCGGATCGACGATGCTGCCCGGGTTGAGGATTCCGTGCGGGTCCCAGATCGCCTTGAAGCGGGTGAAGGCCGACATCATCGCCGGGCTGTACATGAGCGGCAGCAGCGCCGACCGGGCGCGTCCGTCACCGTGCTCACCGGACAGTGAACCGCCGTGTCGCACCACGAGTTCGGCGGCCTCGGTGCAGAAGCGTGCCATCACCGCGCGCCCCTCGGGGGAGCGCAGGTCGAACGTGATGCGCACGTGCATGCACCCGGCGCCGAAGTGGCCGTACATGACCCCGGTGAGGCCGTGCCGGTCGAGCAGGCCGGCGAACTCGTCGAGGTAGTCGGCGAGCCGCTCGGGTGCGACGGCCGCGTCCTCCCATCCAGGCCACGACTCGTAGCCCGCGCCGATGCTCTCGTCGTCGGGGTCGGCCAGTCGGGACGACAGACCCGCGCCGTCCTCGCGGACCCGCCACAGCGCCCGGCGGCGGGCGGGGTCGTCGACCACCGTGGCGTCGGTCATCCGTCCCTGTGCGCGCAGGTGGTCGAGCAACCGCTTGGCGGTCGCCGGTACGTCCGACTCGGATTGTGCGGCAGCGCTGTCCTCGTCGACATCGATGAACAACCACGCGGATCCGTCGGGCAGGCCGGCGACGGCGTCGTGGCCACGCCGCGCCGCCATCGTGGAGACGATCTTGCGGTCGATGCCTTCGATGGCCGACGGTGCGAACGGAAGGATCGCCGGTACGTCCCGGGCGGCGTCGGCGGGGGAGTGGTAGCCGACGCACAGCAGGAGCTGAGACGTCGGGACCGGTACCAGCGTGACGCATGCCGACACGACGATCGCGCAGGTCCCCTCGCTGCCGACGAGTGCGCGAGCCACGTCGAAACCGTTCTCCGGCAGCAGCTTCGCGAGATGGTAACCGGAGACCTGCCGCGGGATGGTCTCGAGCTGGGTGCGCAGGATCGCCAGGTTCGCGGTGGTCAGCTCCCGCAGCGACGCGGTGATCTCGGCCGCCCGCTCCGCTGCCGCGGCATCGGCGGGATCGGTGGCCCGCAGGCCGTCACGGGTTGCGGTGAGCATCAGGCCGTCGGCGGTGACGAGGTGCAGTTCGACGATGTGGTCGCTGGTACGGCCGTACCGAACCGAGTGATTGCCGCAGGCGTCGTTGCCGATCGCGCCGCCGAGGGTCGCGCGCGAGGCCGAGGACGGGTCCGGCGCGAAGGTGAGCCTGCCGCCGGTGGCGGCTCGTGCGTCGGCGGCCAGTGTGGTCAGGACGATCCCGGCGCCCGCGACCGCGGTCGCGGATTCGGCGTCGACGGACAGGACGTGGTCGAGATGCCGGGACAGGTCGAGCACGACGCCGGGCCCGATCGCGTTGCCGCCCATGGAGGTCCCGCCGCCGCGGGGAACCACCGGGACGCGGTGGTCATGACACCACCCGACCACCGTCGCGACGTCGCGGGCGCTGCGCGGGAAGGTGACCGCCAGGGGCGGGACACGGTAATTGGAGGCGTCGTAGGAGTATTCGGCCAGGCGACGTGTCGAGGCGTCCACATCGACACCGAGAGCGGTGAGTTCGGCTGCGATGTCCACCCGTGGCATGTGAGACCGGGCTGTCAGGTCTAGCCCAGGGCCGCGGCGAGCGCGGCACCGAAGCGGGCGACGCCGAGGTCGATCTCCTCGGCGGTGACGACCAGGGCGGGGATGAGGCGCACGACGTTGGCCGACGGCCCGCACGTGAGCGAGAGCAACCCCTGGGTGGTGGTGGCCTGCTGAACGGCGAGCGCGGCCGCCGCGTCGGGCGTCGTGTTCCCGGCGG
The DNA here is from genome assembly GCF_057770005.1 of Gordonia sp. G4. Classification (NCBI taxonomy): domain Bacteria; kingdom Bacillati; phylum Actinomycetota; class Actinomycetes; order Mycobacteriales; family Gordoniaceae; genus Gordonia; species Gordonia sp. G4. The sequence continues at coordinate 622,722 of NZ_CM173442.1, read as the reverse complement.
CATCGGTCGTGATGAACTCGATGCCGGCCATCAGCCCCAGCCCGCGGACGTCGCCGACGCCCGGGAACGGTGCACACACCTGCCGCAGACCGGCGAGCAGCTGCTCACCGCGGACGCGCGCGTTCTCGACGAGGCCCTCTGACTCGATCACATCGAGGGTCGCGATCGCGGCGGCGGCCGCGACGGCGTTGCCGCCGTACGTGCCCCCCTGCGACCCCGGCCACGCCTTGCTCATCAGTTCCGTCGGCGCCGCGATCGCCGAGATCGGGAATCCCGACGCCAGGCCCTTGGCGGTGATCAGGATGTCGGGGGTCAGGTCCGCCGCGTGCTGGTGACCCCAGAACCTGCCGGTGCGACCGAATCCCGCCTGTACCTCGTCGAGGACGAGGAGGATGCCGTGGCGGTCGGCGCGCTCGCGCAGACCCTGCAGGAAGCGCGGCGGGGTGGGCAGGTATCCGCCGTCGCCCAGGACCGGCTCGATGAGGAAGGCCGCGGTGTCGTTGGGCGCGACGCGCGACTGCAGCAGATAGTCGAGTTCACGGAGTGCGAAGTCGACCGCGGTGTCGGTGTCCCAGCCGTAGCGGTAGGCGTAGGGGAACGGAGCCATGTGCACGCCGCTCATCAGAGGCGAAAAACCGGCGGAGAAGCGGGTTCCGGCGGTCGTCAGGCTGGCCGCGGCGACGGTCCGGCCGTGAAAGCCGCCCTGGAACACGATGATGTTGGGCTTCGCGGTGGCCATCCGGGCGAGACGGACGGCGGCCTCCACGGCTTCGGAACCGGAGTTCGCGTAGAAGACGGAGTCGAGGCCCGTGGGCAGTACCGCCCCGAGTCGGGCGGTGAGCTCGAGGAGCGGGGTGTGCATCACGGTGGTGTACTGCGCGTGGATGATCTTCGCGCACTGCGCCTGCGCGGCCGCGACGACGTGCGGGTGGCAATGGCCGGTACTGGTCACGCCGATACCGGTGGTGAAGTCGAGGTAGTCGCGACCGTCGGTGCCCCGAATCCACGAACCGGCCGCAGTGTCGACGACGACGGGAGTCGCCTGTTTCAGGGCGGGGCTCAACGACGCGATCCGGTCGGTGCGGACCTGGGAACTGTGGATCTGGGACTCGACGCCGGCAGTCATGGCTACACGGTGACGCTCGATCGTACGATTGTCAACAATTAGACATCAACGCTGGTCGTCGAGTTCGTCGAGGGCGGCGCTGAGATCGCGGAGTGCGGTCAAGGCGTGCTCCCACCGGGCCGGGTCGAGTGCGGCCGCCAACCGGATGGCCGCCGTGCGATGGCCCGGGTTGATCGCCCGGACGGCCGCGAGGCCGGCCGCGGTGGGGGCGACGAGCTTGGCGCGACGGTGGGCCGGATTGTCGCGGTACTCGGCCAGTCCGTCGGCGACGAGGAGGTCGGCGGTGCGCTGCACGCTCTGGCGCGTGATCCCCATCGCCCGTGCGATGCCCGCGACCGGCAGCGGTTCGTCGAGCACCGCGCCGAGCACCTGCCACCGCGTGGCGGTCAGCCCGGCGGGCTCGGCGAGACGCTCGGCGAGTGCGAGAAACTGCCCGTTCAGCCGGAACGCTGTCAGCGCGGAGGCTGACAGCAGGTCCTGCGGGTCTCTCACTGCTCGCCGGCTAGCGCGTAGAAGCCGCTGGGATCCTGGTGGCCGTAGAGCTGATACCAGGCGTCGAGCACCGGCGGCGTGTAGACGCCGAGCAACGCGAAGACCTCCCGTGCGAAGTCGACCGGGGCGATCGCCGCCGCGGTGATGACACCGCGATCGGTGACGGCGGGGGCGTCGACGTAGTGGGCGGCCCCGGCATAACCGGTGGGCGACAACTGCTCCGGCGCGTTGCTGGTGTGGCGTCGGTCGTCGAGTAGTCCGGCCCGCGCGAGACCCATTGTCGCGCCGCAGATCCCGGCAACCGGGGTGCCGGCTTCGGACCAGCGCCGCGCGGCGTCGACGAAGGCGTCGTTGGTCTCCCAGATCTGGGCGCCGGGCAGGACGAGCATCGCGCTGTCCTCAGGCGTGATCGCGTCGAGCGTCGTGTCGGGCACCATCGTGACCCCGCCGATGGTGCGGACCGGCTCGGTCGTCGCGCCGACGGTCACGATCCGGAACGTTCCCGGCTCGGCCTGGTACTCGGGATTGTTGATGCCGGACGCGACGTACCCGAACTCCCAATCGGCGAGCGTCGGGTACAGGGCGAGATGGACGGTCTTCATGGTGCCTCCTTCGGACGACTATGACAGCATCCTGTCATTAATGACAGGATGCTGTCAATGGTTGGCCCGCGAGGTCAGCTGCGCAGACGTTGTCGCAACGTGGGTCGCCCGGCGAGCGCGGGAGCCGTCTCGCGGATGACCATCAGGCAGCAGAGGCTGATCGCCATCAGGGCCGCCGCATGGAAGCCGACGGGGATCACGCTGCCGGTGGCGCTGACGATCCGGTTCGCGATCATCGGCGCCAGGCCGCCGCCCAGCACCGCGCCGACCTGGAAACCGATCCCGATGCCGCTGTAGCGCTGCGTGATCGGGAACAGCTCGGCGAAGGTGGTGAGCATCGGACCATAGACGAACCCGGTCAGTGCGAAGCCGATGGAGATGACCGTGATGCAGGCGGCCAACGACCCGGATGCGGTGACGGAGAACAGGATCGGAGCGAACAGCAGCGACGTGATCATCCCGAATCCGATCACCGTCTTGCGGCCCAGCCGGTCGGACAGGTAGCTGCCCAGCACGACCGTCGCGGCGTGGCAGGCGAGCGCCAGCGTGCTGCCGAAGACCACCGGGGACCGGTCGAAGCCGCGTCCCGGATCGGTCTCGGTCAGGAAGGAGAGCATGAACGTGAACAGCAGGAAGGCGTAACAGTTCTGTCCGACGTTGATACCGGCGGCCAGCGCGACGCGACGCCAGTTCTGGCGGAGCACGGCGAAGGCCGGCGGCGACTTCTCCTCGGCCTGCTTGGACTCGACGAAGTCCGGAGTCTCGCTGACGCGGGACCGGGTCCACACCCCGATCGCCAGCACGACACCGCCGATGAGGAACGGGATCCGCCAGCCCCAGGCCAGGACTTGTTCCATCGGCAACAGCAGGACGAGGGCGAACGACAGGTTGGCCAGGATGCCGCCGACCGGCGAACCGAGGGTGACGAAGCAGCCGTACAGACCGCGCCGGTGCGTCGGCGCGTGTTCGGCGGCGAGCAGGGCGGCGCCGCCGATCTCACCGCCGCGCGAGATGCCGTGCACCATGCGCAGGAAGACCAGGATGATCGGTGCCACGATCCCGATGGCCTGGTAGTCGGGGAGGACGCCCATGGCCAGGGTCGATCCGCCCATGAGCAGGAAGGCGGCGGTCAGCGCCTTGCGTCGACCGAATTTGTCCCCGAAGTGTCCGAAGATCAGGGCGCCGATCGGCGCCATCACGAAGCCGACCGCGAAGGTCGCGAAGCCCAGGAAGGTGCCGAACCAGGGATCGTCGACGTTGAAGAAGATCTTGTTGAAGACCAGTGCCGTCGCGGTGCCGTAGATCGCGAAGTCGTAGAACTCCATGATCGTGCCGACACCGGACGCGACGGCGACGCGGGTGGTCCGTTCCCGGCGCGGCCGGCCGGTGCCGGTGGCCGAGGGGTCGGGTGGTGCAGAATTGTCGAGAGTTACCACGGATCACTCCTCATCGGTGGGCGAACGGACCCTCGAGGCCGTCGTTCGTTGGCTGTACTCGTGGATGGATCGATTGTGTCGAACCCGCGAGGCGGGGGGAATCGGGAAAAGCTTTACCGCGCCGAGCTATTGGCCGCGTTCGGGCACGCTTCACCGCGCCACCGGAACCGGGTCCGGTGGCGGGTGAGGTCGTCTCCCGATCCGTCAGTCGGCCGTGCTGAACTCCTCGTGGCGGGCGAGACGCCCGACCGCGTCGAGTACGCGGGCGAAGTCGGCGATCCGCTGTGCGCGGTAGTCGGCCACGGTGGCCGGGTCGAACTCGTAAAAGCCTGCGCCGTCGGATATTCCACGACGCCCGGAGGTCATGTTGGACTCGACCAGCGGGGCGGGCGCGAACCGCTCGCCGAGTTCACCACGCAGGTAGTTCGACGCGTGGAACAAGGTGTCGCAACCACCCCAGTCGATGAACTCGAGCAGGCCGAGAACCGCGAAGCGCGAGCCGAATCCGATGCGCACCGCGGTGTCGATGTCCTCGGCGCTGGCCACCCCCTCGTCGACCATCCGGGCCGCCTCGTTCATCACGAGCGCCTGCAGCCGGGGCACGATGTACCCGGGCGACGGGGCGCACACCACGGGTACCTTGCCGACCGCGACGAGCAGGTCGCGGGTGGCGTCGACGACCCCGCGGCCGGTGGCGGTGCCCGGCGCGACCTCGACGAGGGGCATGAGGTCAGCCGGATTCAGCCAGTGCGCGTTGAGGAATCGCTCCGGGGCCGACAACGCCCCGGCGAGCTCGTCGACGAGGAAGCTCGAGGTGGTCGACGCGATGGGGACGGTGTCGCCGACCATCGCCTCGATCCACGTGAGCGCGTCGCGCTTGATCTCGGCGACCTCGGGTACCGCCTCGAACACCAGATCGGCGCCGGCCATCGGACCCAGGGCGTCGACCTCGCCGACGACGGTGACCAGCGCCGCGACGTCGTCGAGGTCCTCGACCGCCAGCAGGCCGAGAGTGACCTTGTGCGCCAGTGCCTGACGGACCGCGGTGCGAACCCCGTCGAGGTAGGCCGCGGCGTCGGCACCGCGGTCGCGGAGGTCGACGACCGTCACCGACACGTTCCCGAAGGCCAGCGCGGCGGCGATGCCCTGACCCATCCGGCCGGCGCCGACGACGGCGACGTGGCGACCCGTCACTGCGCCGGTCCGTCGTGGAGCAGTGCCTGCATGCCGGACCGGTCGAGGTCGGCCAGTCCCAGATTCTCCAGGGTCCGGCCGCCGGTTGCGGCCGGACGGCCGGTGACCGCGCCGGCGAGGGCGAGCAGGCCGTCGGCCACCGGCGTCGGTACCGCCGCCCACCGCCCCACCGAGCTCAGCAGCGCCAGCCCGATCTCGACATCCTCGGTCATGTAGCGGTGGGTGTGCAGGTCGATGTTCTCGCGCCAGTCGCCGCTGTCGGTGAGCTTCTCGTGGGCGGCGTTGCCGTACATCCACTCGTCGCCGTCGGCGGTGTAGTGGTCGGCGAGCGGGAAGTGCGGTGCGCCGTAGCCGAGCGCCTCCCGGACCGCGATGCGCTCGGCGTCGAGCGCGGAGGTGACCCGCCGGATGGCGTCCTGGGTGCCCTCGTTGTGGATGTCCCACGACGGGAAGTGTTCCAGCGGACCGGCATTCATCAGGATCAGCGGCGGGTGGATGATCGGGCCGGCGTTCATGAGCGCGCCGCTGAGGGCGTCCTCGCTGCGTTCGACGGCGGGATAGACCTCACCGAGGACCGCCAGCGCCCGATCGGTGTGCCGGGCCGGGAACACTCCGGTGGGCAGACGGGTGGCGTACCCGCTGACGACGACCCGGGTGTCGCCGTGCTTGCGTGCGAGGTAGGGCAGGGTCCCGGTCTCGGCGAACGCGACGTCCGCGGGATTGCCGGCCACGCGCACCGCCCGCGCGAACACGAACGACCCGAAGCTGCCCGGCGGCAGGTAGACGACCTGGCCGTCGCGCAGGTGCGGGGCGAGCTGCCGCGCGAGCGACTCGTGGGCGAACGCCGGGACCGGCGCGACGATGACCTCGGCGTTGGACACCGCCTCGGCGAGGTCGGCGACGATCGAGATCCCGCCGCCCGCTCCGCCGTCGACGCCGATCTGCCGCCGGCCGCGGTGGTCGTCGATCTCGAGCGTGCCGCGCTCGACCAGGGACGAGAACGCTGCGCCGTCCCGTCGCCACCAGGTGACATGGTGGTCCTTCTCGCTGAGCTCGGCCGCGGCCGCATAAGAGCCGTGACCTCCGCCGATGACGCAGACCTTCACGAATCGTCCTCCTCGATCTCGGGCCGCTCGACCGGCCACTGGGGTGTTGGGAGGAAACGTAGGAGCGCTGCCGCGGACTGTCCCGGCGTCTGCCGAAACCGAAAAAAGTTCACCTCGTGATGCAGGATTGTTGCGTGCCGGACGACCTCGATTATCAGATCGTTCACGCTCTGCAGGTCGCGCCGAGGGCGCCGTGGGGCGTCGTCGGCGACGTCGTGGGCGTGAGCGCGGCGACCGCGGCCCGACGCTGGGAGCGGCTCGTCGACAGCGGTCTCGCCTGGATCGTGACCTACCCCGGGGCCGCGTACCTGAACACCCGCTGCAGCGCGTTCGTCGAGGTCCAGACCTCGTCACGGCGTGCGGCGCTCGTCGAGCGGTTGTCGGCGGACCGGCACGTGGCCACCATCCAGCGCACCGCGGGCGACGGCGACCTGCTGCTGACCGTGATGGTCCCGGATCTCGGCTTCCTCGGCGACTGGGTGCAGCGACTCGCCGACGTCGAGGGGGTCGCCCGGACCCGGACGAGGGTGGTGATGCGAGTCTTCGGCGAGAGCGAACGCTGGCGGGTGCACACACTGTCCGACGCCGACGAGTCGGTACTCGCCGAGCACCGACCCGAGCACCGCCCGCTGGCGCACGAACCCGATGAGATGGATCTGCGACTCATCGCCGCCCTGGCGCAGGACGGCCGGCGTTCGGCGGTCGATCTGGCGACCGCGAGTGGTCTGAGCGCGCCGACCGTTCGGCGTCGGCTGACCGCACTCGTCGCCGAACGCGTCCTGTCGATCAGATGCGAGGTGTCGCACGTGATCAGCGGATGGCCCGTCACGGCGAACGTGTGGGCGCGGGCGTCGTCGAGGTCGATCGCGGCGCTCGTCGACGCGCTCGACGAACTGCCCCAGGTACGGGTCTGCTGTGAGGTCACCGGTACCGCGAACATCCTGATGGCTGTCTGGTTGCACACCGTCGGCGAACTGTCCGAGTTCGAGCAGCAGCTCGAGAGCCGGGTGCCGGGACTCGTCGTCGCCGACCGCTCGGTCACGCTGGAGACCCCGAAGCGACTGGGTTCGCTGCTCGACCGGTCGGGGTGCCGGACCGGTTCGATCCCGGTGGTGCTGTGAGATGACCACGTCGACCTCGCTGCGCTTCGCCCTGCTGATCACCGCGGCCTGTGGCTTCCTCGACAGCTACACGTATCTGTCCCGGGGCGGGGTGTTCGCCAACGCCCAGACCGGGAACGTCATCCTGCTCGCGTTGAATCTGTCGGAGCAGCACTGGTATCAGGCCTCGGGTCATCTCTGGCCGATCCTCGCGTTCCTCGTCGGCGTCGTGCTGGCGGTGCACGTGAAGGCCGGCCGCTTCGACCATCTCCTCGTGTACCCGATCCGCGTGACGATGGCGCTCCAGGTGAGCATCCTCGTCGTGATCGGCTTCGTCCCCACCTCCGTCCCGCACTCGTTCGTCACCATCCCCATCTCGTTCATCACCGCCATGCAGATCGAGTTGTTCCGCAACATCGGCGATCTCAACTACATCGCGGTGGCCACGACCGGGAATCTGATGCGCCTCGTGGAGGCCGGGTACGGCGTCACCGTCGACCGGGCACCGGACGCGCGCAAGGCCCTCACGGTCTACGGCCGCGTGGTCGGGGTGTTCGCCGGCGGCGCACTCGTCGGGGCGGTCTGCACCCAGGTGATGGGTGGCCGCGCCGCCTGGGTGCCGGCGGGTTTCCTCGCGGTGACGCTGCTGCTCTTCGTCATCGACGAACGCACCGACCCGTCACCTACGGTGGGGTCATGACCCCACACGCGCCCGTGGTCGCCCTGCTGATCTCGCCCGACGATCCCCCGCCGGGGAACCTCGCCGAGCTCGAGGAGCTCGCGACGGTACGGCTCTGCACGGCCGACGATCTCGGCGCGGCCCTGCCGGGTGCGGACGTTCTCGTGTTGTGGGACTTCTTCTCCCGTGGCCTCGCCGACCACTGGGGCGAGGCCACGGCATCGTTGCGCTGGGTTCATGTGTGTGCGGCGGGCGTCGACTCGTTGCTCTTCGACGGGCTACGGGCCTCCGACGTCGTGGTGACCAACGCCCACGGCGTCTTCGACCGGCCGATCGCGGAGTTCGTCCTCGCCGCAGTCCTCGCGCGGCACAAGGGTTTACACGAATCGATGGCGCTGCAGCGCGATCATGAATGGCGACACCGCGAGACCGTGGCGACCCACCGCACCTCCGCCCTGGTCATCGGGACCGGCGGGATCGGCCGCGCGATCGCGAAACTGCTTCGCGCCGTGGGTGTCCGGGTGGTCGGGGCGGGTCGGACCGCTCGCGACTCGGATCCGGACTTCGGGCATGTCGTGGCCACCGACGATCTCGCCGCACAGGTCGGCGGATTCGACACGGTCGTCGCGATCGCGCCGCTGACCGAGCAGACCGCCGGGATGATCGACGCGACGGTGCTGGCGGCGATGAAACCCGGCGCCCACCTCGTCAACGTCGGCCGCGGCGAACTCGTCGACGAGGCGGCCCTCGTCGAGTCGCTCCGCTCGGGCCACCTCGGTGCGGCCACCCTCGACGTCTTCGTGACCGAGCCGCTGCCCGCCGACAGCGCGCTCTGGGATCTGCCCGGGGTCGCGATCTCGGCGCACATGAGCGGAGATGCCGTCGGATGGCGCGAGGCGCTGGCCGAGCAGGTCCTCGACAACCTGCGGCGCTACGTCGCGGCGGGTACCGCGGACCCGGCCGAGATGCTGGTCAACGTCGTCGACAAGGAACGCGGGTACATCCGGGTAGGCGGATGACCTCACCGCGGGCCCGCCGATAGTAGGCTGTAGCGCGATGACCACCGTCTATTTCCTGATCGCCGCCGTGGCCCTACTGGGTGCGGGTGTCCTGTTGTGGCTCGACCGCCAGCGGTCGAGCGTCGCACGGCACCAGCGTGCGGTCTGGGGCGATGAGCACGAGTTCAAGTTCCGCGAGTCGGACACCAAGCTGCGCAAGGTCTTTCGGCGCGCCACGATGAACGTCGGCGACCACATCCCGGTCCAGGACGTCGCCTACGGCCACTACGCCGGGGTGGAGGCCGTGGTCTTCGACCTGTCCGAGACCGCGACCGTGATCGCCGTCCGACGCTCCTCGCCCTCGCACGTCGTCGTCGACCTCCGGCACGAGGACGTCCTCGCGCCCGCGGAGGAAGACGTGGAACTGCTGGGCGCGATGGGCCCGCGCGTCATGTTCTCGAACAACCTCGACGTCGCCCGCCGGGTCTGCGACCGCCGCATGGTGGCCCTCGCCAACAAGGCGCCCGCGTTCGTCGAGGTCCTGTGGAACGAGGGCAACTGGGCGCTCGGCTCGATGCCGGTGACCAACGACCCGGCCAAGCTGAACACCGGCCTGGAGGTCGTCCGCCGGTTCGCCGACCTTCTCCGGGTGCTGCCGCCGACGCGGGAACCCGAGGACTCGCCGGATCCGCGCGACCCGCACGGACCCACCCGGGCCGAGCTCGCCGACGAGAAGACCGAGTCACTGCGGGACAAGCGCAGGCGACAGGCCGCGGGCGCGCCGTCCGGCGGTGGGGCGCCGGCCGGGGACTCCGAGAACCAGGCCGCGACGCGGAAGCCTCCCACTCCGTCCCCGGCGTCGCCGACGACCGGAGGCCGGCGGATGACCCCGATGCCCGTGCGTGGGTCCGGGACCCGCGGGCACGCCGGAACAGCTGACGAGACACCTCGCCGGGACACCGGCGAACGGCCCCGCCACCGCAACTGATCGCGCCACCACCCCACGCAGCCGGAGATCGAATCCCGGCACGTCGATCGAGAGGGAAGTCGCATGTCCTCGTCCGCCCCGGTTCCTGCCGAGACCCCGCGGGTCGACCCGACCGCGAAGGCACGGCTGGCCGAGCTCGTCCGCGAGCTCGCCGTCGTGCACGGCAGGGTGACGCTGTCGTCCGGTAAAGAGGCCGACTACTACGTCGACCTGCGTCGGGCGACCCTGCATCACGAGGCCTCGCGGCTCATCGGGCGGCTGATGCGCGAACTGACCGCGGACTGGGACTACGTCGCCGTCGGCGGCCTGACATTGGGTGCGGACCCCGTGGCGACGTCGATCATGCACGCCGACGGGAAGCCGGTCGATGCCTTCGTCGTCCGGAAGGCCGCCAAGGCGCACGGCATGCAACGCCAGATCGAGGGGCCCGACATCGAAGGTCGAGACGTGCTCGTCGTCGAGGACACCAGCACGACCGGCGCCTCGCCGTCCACGGCTGTCGAGGCCGTGCGCGGCATCGGGGGCAACGTCGTCGGCGTGGCCACCGTCGTCGACCGCGCGACCGGCGCCGACGCGGTCATCACCGCGCTCGGCGTGCCGTACCGCTCCCTCCTGGATCTCGGCGATCTCGGGCTTGCCTGACGCCGGGTCGGGGGACCCCGACGATCTCCCCGCCCCGGAACCCGCCGAGGACCCCGATGCCGTACCCGGTCCCACCGAGTGGCAGACCGGGCCGACCGTCGGCGTGGGGCCGTGGGCCGACGAACACGCCGGCCGTCCCGTTCCCGACGATCCGCGCCTCGACGGCGAGCTTCTCGCGCACGGTGACACGCGCAACGTCGTCGACGCCTATCGGTACTGGTCGAGGGAGGCGATCGTCGCCGACATCGATGCACGCCGGCACCCGCTGCACGTCGCCATCGAAAATTTCGCACACGACGCGAACATCGGCACGGTGGTCCGCACCGCCAACGCCTTCGCGGTGGCCGCCGTCCACATCGTCGGACGACGCCGCTGGAACCGTCGCGGAGCGATGGTGACCGACCGCTATCAGCACCTGATGCACCACGAGACGGTGTCCGATCTCATCTCCTGGGCTCGCGACGAGGGGCTGACCGTGGTGGCGGTGGACAACACGCCCGGTGCTCGTCCGCTCGAAACAGCCGATCTACCGCGCGACTGCGTGCTGCTGTTCGGTCAGGAGGGCCCCGGGGTCAGCGACGATGCGCAACGCGAGGCCGATCTCACGGTGTCGATCGCCCAGTTCGGTTCGACGCGCAGCATCAACGCGGGCGTGGCCGCCGGAATCGCCATGCACGCATGGGTCCGGCAGCACGCCGACCTCGACGCCGCGTGGTGAGGGCGCCCGTGCGGTGACCTCGCGCAGCCGGTGGAGACGCCGGTCATGTGGATTACGAGCGCTCGGTGTGGGGGTCGGATATTGCCGCACGAACTATTCGTTGGCGTATTGCATTGTGAACCGGATTCGGTCACCACGCAGCCGGCGCCGCAGATACATCGTGGGCAACCCATCGTCGTCGACGTTGACGCCGTCACGCAGCATCACCGGGCTGCCCGCGGGTACGTCGAGCAGCCGCGCGTCGGCGGTGCTTGCCAGAGCCGCGGTGAGTCCGCGCCAGGAGTGCCGAAGCCGAATGTTGTAGTGGTCCTGCAGAATCTGGAACAACGCCACCCGGTCGGCGACAAAACCGGTGAAGCCTGGGAAGCGGCGTCCCTCGAGCCAGTAACTGCACACCATCAACGGCCGTTCGCCGGTTCGGACCAGGGTGTCGATGCGGATCAAGGGCCCTCGCGTACCGAGTGGTCCGGCGGCGTCGAGAGAATTGTCCCGATCGGTGATGTCGACGAGCGTCTCGGTCTGGTCCTCCTGCACGTATTCGGCAATCGATGCGGTACTGCCGGCGTCGGCATCGGTGGACGGCATCGCGGGCAGGCCGAGTTCGATGACCACCGGCGGTTCGGCCACGTAGGTTCCCGCCCCCTGGCGGACGACGACCACTCCGGCGCGGGCGAGTTCGCTGATGGCCTGCCTGATGGTCAGGCGGTTGACGCCCATTCCGCGGCGAGTTCGGGTTCAGTGGGTAGCTGCTGCCCCGGATGCAATTCTTGGTCTTGGATCTGGCGCAATAGTTCGGTTTCTACCTGACGGTAGAGCGGGATCCGGCCCTTTCCGCCGATACGGGTATTGGTCATTTCAACCCGGAGCGGACGAAGGCGTTGACGACCTGGCGTTGTAGCAGGATGTACACGGCGAGGATGGGCAGACACAGGGCCCCGGCAGCGGCCATCATCGCACCATAGTCGGTTCCGGCTTCGGTGATCAGGCTGCGCAACCCGATCTGGACAACCGAGGCCGGATCGGACAGGACCAGCAGCGGCCAGAAGTACTCGTTCCACGCGGTGACGAACAGCAGGATGGCAAGCGCGGCGAGCGGTCCACGCAGCGAGGGTACGACAACCGTCCACAAGGTGTTCCAGTGCGACCGGCCGTCCATGCGTGCTGCGTCGAGGAGTTCGCGCGGGAACGAGCGCATGTGTTGGCGCAGCAGCAGCACCGCAAACGGTGCGGTGAGTTGCGGGACGATCACCCCGGTGAGGGTGTTGAGCCAGCCCAGGTCGGACAACAGGACATAGTTGGGCAGCATGGTGACTTGGAAAGGGACCAGCCACGTGGCGACGAAGATCAGGAACAGTACGCGTTCCCCGCGAAAATGCCAGCGGCCGAACGCGTACGAAGCCAACAACGCGGTGAACAACTGGAAGGCCGCGACCCCAACGGCCATGAGCGCGGTATTGCCGATCAGGCCACCCAGCGGCAGCAGGTCGGCGGCGGCCCGCAGATTGTCCAGGCTGACCCCGCTGGGCAGCACAGATTGGCTCAGCACATCGTCGCGAGGGCGCAGCGCGGTGACGTACATCCAGATGATCGGCACCAGGCTGAACACGGCGATTAATGCCAGGACCAGGTGGCCGCCAAGCACGTCGAATCGGCGGGTGCGCACAACAGCGGTCGGTTGAGTGGGCGTTTCAGTCGTCATGGAAGCTCCAGCGGTCCATCAGCCACACCGCGCCCCAGGCGATGAACCCGAAGCCGAGGAAGAACAGCACGCTGGCGGCGGAGGCGAGGCCGACGTCGAACGAACCGAATGCGATGTCGTAGAGGAGGTAGTAGAGGTTGGTGGTGGAGTCGCCGGGGCCACCCTGGGTGAGGGTTTGGATCATCGGGAACATCAGCTGGGCGGCGGACAGGATGGTCAGCGTCGCCATGAACAGCAGCGTCGGTGAGAGAAGCGGAAGTGTGATGCGCCGGGTGATCTGGCGTTCCGTTGCGCCGTCGGTGCGGGCGGCGGCGGCGTAGTCGTCGGAGATTCCGGACAGCCCGGCAGAGACGACGAGAACGGCGAAGCCGAGCAGTTGCCAGCCTACGATCACCACGATCGACCACATGGCCCATTGCGGGTCTCGCAGGAACGAAATCGGTGCCACTCCGAACAGCCCGAGTGCCTGGTTGAGCAGACCGCCGTTGGGGTCGAGGAGCCAGCGCCACACGATGGCTGTGACGATGGGTGCGATGAGATAGGGCGCGAAGATCGCGGTCCGGTAGAAGGCGCGGGCTCGGCCGTGTACCCGCTGTGACAGGAGAACCACTATCACTGGGATCACAATGGTGAAGGGCAGCAGAGCAAGTAGGTACAGCAGCGTGTTCACCGTGGCCTTGCCCAACTGGGGTAGGTCGAACGCCTCGACGTAGTTCGACCATCCCGCTGGGCGGGCTGGTGAGGTGGGCACCAGGTTCCAGTCGTAGAACGACAGTTGGATGGTCTGGATCAGCGGCGAGTACACCCATACCACCAGCCCGGCCAGGGCGGGTACCAAGTAGAGATAGGGCGTTGCGCCACTGGCGAGGCGGCGCAGGAGCGGACGGCGGACCACCGGAGGCGGTGTGCTCGGTGCCGGCGGCGGGTCCGGTTCCACGAAGCGTCCGGGGGCGGGCTCGTCGAGGACGGCGGTCATTTCGGCATCAGGGCTTGGGCGCTGGTTTGCGCAGCGGACAACGTCTGGTGTGGGTCAGCGCCGCGGAAGACGATCTCCTCGGTGCCTTTGGCCAGCAGGGTGCGGATCTGCTGGTAGTTGGGTCCGGGGTAGGAGACCCACGGTTCGAGGCGGTCGAGTTGGGCGACATTGGGGCGAACGAAGTCTGGGTGTTCGTCGGCGAACGCTTTGAGGTAGGCGGGGTCGTCGATTAACGACGCCCGTAGGGGGACGTAGCCGATGTTCGAGGTGATGGTGGTCTCACTTTCGGCGCTGGTCAGGAACTCGATCAGTTGCCAGGCGGCGCGCTGCTTCGCCGGATCGTCGGTCAGGATGAACAACGCCGAGCCGGAGTTGGTGGGGACGGCAGGGGTGGCGCCGAAGCCGGGCATGGGTGCGGCGGCGGCTTGCCATTTGCCTGCGGAGGATTCGAGGATCGCGTTCTGCAGGGCGGCCGAGGTCAGCAGCATGCCGAGATCACCGCGTAGGAACGCGTCCTGGGCGTCGGTGCCGCTGATATTGGGCATCGCATTCGGACCTGCCTGGGCGATCTGTTGCATGCCCTCGAATGCCCGGACGGACTCGGGTTCGGCCCAGGAAAGGGTCTTTCCGTCCTCGGACAGCAGCCGGCCACCGGCCGAGCGGACAATCCCGGTGAGACACCAGTCACCACCTGATGCGGCATCGAGGCAACCGAGGTAGGCGCCACCGCTGGTGCCGGGGACCTTGGCGATGGCCGCGGCTGCTGTGGCGACCTCGGCCCAGGTTCTCGGCGGATCGGTGGGATCGAGCCCGGCCTTGCGGAACAGGTCGGCGTTGATGAACAGCATCGGAGTAGAGAAAACGTAAGGGATGCCGTAGGTGGTGCCGTCGACGTCACCGAGCACAGCGGCCCGGGGCGCGTACGGGTGCGGACCGTCGGTAAGCAGACGGTCGACCTCGTCCTGGCCGACGAGATCACTGAGTGGCTTGGCGCCCAGATCGCTGGCGGTGTAGCGCAGGTCGGCGAAGGTGAGCTGGGCGACGTCGGGAGGGTTGCCGGCGATGACCTGCCGCTGCACGCTCTGCGCGATCTCATTCGCCGAGCCCTGCGGCGGTACGGCTTCCACATCGATATTCGGGTGCAGGCGCTCGAACTCCGCGACGAGGCCCCGCGTGGTGTCACCGAAGATCCCGGCACTGGCGAGGTTGTAACTCTCCCAGCGGATCGACACCTGCTGGTCAGGGGCGAGCTCAGGGATGATCGCGGTGGCCGATCCGCTCCCCGTGTCGGAGGTGGTCGGAACAGTCGCGCAGCCGGCAATAGCCGCGGCGAGCGCGACCGCCAGAACAGGCACGGCGCGTAACAACTTCATGGGGATCTCTTTCAGGAAACGAGGACAGGGGCCCGGTCGGGCTCCCAGGTGAGGCGACGACCGCTCTGCCGCGCGAAGAGGTGAACGTGTTCGGGGAGTACTGCCAGGGTGGTGACGTCGCCCGGCGCGAGTTGGATCGGCCGGGCGCCGCGGACACTGACCCGCTGGTCCCCGATCTTCACCTCGGCGATCTCTTCGTTGCCCAGGTTCTCGACGATATCGACCCGGCCCCGTAGGGCTGGCCCGTCGTGGCCGGCGGGCACCGGGACGAGATGCTCGGGACGCACACCCAGGAGCACCTCCCGCACACCGAGGTCTGCGCTGGCGCGGTAGGGCAGCTCGATATCGATACCGGGAGAACGCACTACCAGCCGGTCGCCGTCCCCTGCGCACAGTTCGGCGGGCAACAGGTTCATGGGCGGCGCGCCCATGAACCCGGCGACGAACGCCGTCGCGGGTTCGTCGTAGATCTGCACCGGGGTACCGAACTGTTCGATCCGACCCTCGTTCAATACCGCAACCTTGGTGGCCATGGTCATGGCGTCGACTTGGTCGTGGGTGACATAGACAAAGGTGGTGTCCAGACGGCGATGCAGCGAGATGAGCCGGGTCCGGGTGCTTGACCGTAGTTTCGCGTCGAGGTTGGATAGCGGCTCGTCCATGAGGAAGGCCATCGGCTCGCGCACCATCGCGCGACCCAGCGCCACTCGCTGTCGCTGCCCGCCGGACAACTCTTTTGGGCGCCGTCGCAACAGATGGCCGAGGTCGAGCAGTTCCGCGACCTCCTTGACGCGTCGACGGATCTCCGGTTTACCGGTTTTGCGCACACTGAGGCCGAAACCGAGATTCTGTTCGACGGTGAGATGCGGGTAGAGGGCGTAATTTTGGAAGACCATCGCCAGGTCACGTTCCCGCGGCGGCAGGGTGGTGACGTCTTTCCCGTCAACGAGGATGCGTCCCGCGCTGGGTGGGAGGAGCCCGGCGATCATGCGCAGCAAGGTCGTCTTACCGCAGCCGCTGGGTCCGAGAAGCACGAGGAAGTCGTTGCGTCCGGTGGTCAGCGAGACGTCGGCGACCGCGGTGGTGTCGCCGAAGTTGCGGACGATTCCGTCGAGTTCGATGGAGGCCATCAGACCGCGGCGGCCGTCATGGCCTCGATCGCCTGGGCGATCTCGGGCACATCATCGGTGGTGAGCTGCGGCATCCCCGGGACGAGGCGGAACTCGGCGGTGACGTCGCCGCCGGCCACACTGTATTCGACGTAGCCCAGCTGTTCATGCGCTTCCGGGAGGTCGAACTCACTGGGAGCGAGGAAGGCGGTGGCTGGCGCCCACACCTCGATTGCGTTGTTCCGCTGCACGTTCCGGTAGCGGTGGAGATGGCCACATCCGACCGCGCGCAGATCGATTCGCTCCAGCAGGCTGAGCAACCGGTCGCGGGCGACGGGTCCCACATCGACCTGATGGTCGGCAGGCTCGTCGGTGGCCGCCCATAGCGGCTTGTGCAAGAACAGCAGCACCGGGCGGTCCGCCGGCAGGTCCTCCAAGGTGTTCTCGAGCCAGCGCCACTGATCGGCCTCGCGCTGCAAGCCGGACCCCAGCAACTCGCTGTTGATCCCGAGCAGAATCGCCGCGTCTGTATCGTGACGCCAGTGCCCGGGACCGAACGCGGCCTCGTGCGCGGCCACACGCTCATCGGTCACACTGAGACCGGCCCAGGCGTTCAGACCAGGCATGCCGACATCGTGGTTGCCCGGAATCACCAGCAGCGGGGCGCTGATCAGGTCGAGCAGCGCACGGGAGTGGGCACGATCGGCGGCGTCGTCGGGATGCAAGACCTGGATATCGCCGGAGTGCACGACCAGATCGGGCCGGACCTCATCGTTGAGATGCTGGGCCAGCAACCGGAAAGCGGCAGTGGTGGGACCGCCGGCCGCGGTCAGATGGGTATCGGAAATCTGCACGATCTTCATGGGAATCTCTCAAGTTAGTGGGGTCAGCGGGTGAGGGTGGTTCGGAGCTGGTCGATCGCCTCGTCCGGCACTCCGTGGCCGGTCAGATAGGCACGGGCGCCGCCGTACTCGGCAGCCAATACGCGCAGCATCGCCTTCATGGATTCCGGACGGGCGCCGCGGAGTACCTCGTCGGTGGGGTCGGCGGCGCCCGATTCCGCCGATACTGCGGCGAAGAATTCAGCGGTGAGATAGTCGGCGGTGAGCGCATAGTCGGCGGCGACGATGTCGCCGGGCATTCCGATGGCGGAGAGTACGAGGGCGATCACCACCCCGGTGCGGTCCTTACCCGCGGCGCAATGCACCAGAGCCGGCAGCGCACCCGGCCGAGCCAGATCGGCGATGATGGCCGCCAGTTCGGCGCCGCGCTCACGAATGAGCGCGATGTAGAGGTCACCGAGCGGGTCCGGCGAGGGATCGCTGGCGGCGGACAGCAGCGCCCGCGGGTCCAACGGCCGATGGAGAACATTCGGAACGAACGCGTCGAGCCCGGTGGGAAGCGCCGCGATCTCGGCGTCGTCGCGCAGGTCGATCACGGTCTGCAGGTTGAGTTCAGCGATATCGGTACCGTCGGCGAACTGCGCGGCGTCGGAGCGGAAGATCCGGCCCCAACTGGTATGGGCACCGTCCGGCAACTCGTAGCCACCGATATCACGCAAGTTGTAGGTGTTGCCGACAGATAGCCGGCGGAGTGGAAGTGTGGTCACGAGGTCTATTCATCTAGATGAATATGACCAGTTTCGAGCACGCGGGTGAACACCAGGCCACGGCGGGACCAACGATTGAATCCGACTGTCGTCATTGCGGTTTCGCCGTACCGCCGGAATGGTTGTCGTTATTTCGGTGCGGTGTTGCTCTCGCAGACCAGCTGCTCGGCGGCTCAGTTATTCGCGTCGTCGGACGCGGGGAGGGGCTCCTCCTCGACGACCTTCTTGCGCGAGCGCAGGATGCGCTTGACGATCTCGGTGATGATCGGCAGAACCGAGATGAAGACGATGAACAGGAAGATGTAGTCGATGTTGTCGCGGATGAACTCGATCTGGCCCAGGAAGTAGCCGAGCAGCGTGACTCCCGCACCCCAGGCGACCGCGCCGATGATGTTGTACGTGAGGAAGATCGGGTACCGCATCTTCGCGGCACCGGCGACCAGTGGGGCGTAGGTCCGCACGATGGGAACGAAGCGCGCGAGGATGATCGTCACCGGACCGTGCTTCTCGAAGAACTCGTGCGCTTCCTCGATGTAGACCTGCTTCAGGATCTTCGCGTCCGGCCGGAACAGCGAATATCCCGCCTTCTTGCCGATCCAGTACCCGACCTGGTCGCCGAGGAAGGCCGCGATGGGGATCAGGACGAGGAGCACCCACAGCGGGGCGAAGGGCTCGATCTCCGCCGACTTCGCCGCCACGATGAGCCCGGCGGTGAAGAGCAGGGAGTCGCCGGGGAGCAGCGGGAACAGCAGACCCGACTCGATGAACACGACCAACAGCAGACCGGCCAGCATCCACGTGCCGAACGAGTTGAGCAGGTTCACCGGGTCCAGGAATCCCGGCAGGAGCGCCAGGTTGGTGGTCGTGGTGGCAAGCGCGGAGTCGATCACGGGGACCCAGAGTACCTGCGCGTGGGGCGAGGACAGAATCTCACGGGTCCGCCACCGCCGGTTTCCAGCAGGTCCGGGCATGAATGGTGCCCGCGCCGGGTGATGTGGCACCTGCCATACTGAGTGAAGTCCGGCCGCGGGAAGTCCGGCTGCTCGCCACCGAAGCACCAATCGACGGCGAGAGAACCCGAACACCAGAGCACATCAACACCCTGGAGGATCCGTCGATGCCCATTGCAACCCCGGAGCAGTACGCCGAGATGTTCGACAAGGCGAAGAAGGGCGGTTACGCATTCCCCGCGATCAACTGCACCTCGTCGTCGACGATCAACGCCGCCATCAAGGGTTTTGCCGACGCAGGCAGTGACGGGATCATCCAGTTCTCGACCGGTGGCGCCGAGTTCGGGTCCGGACAGGGTGTCAAGGACATGGTGACCGGTGCGGTCGCGCTCGCCGAGTTCGCGCACGTCGTCGCCGAGAAGTACGACGTCCTCATCGGCCTGCACACCGACCACTGCCCCAAGGACAAGCTCGACACCTACGTCCGCCCGCTGCTGCAGGTGTCGCAGGAGCGCGTCGACGCCGGCCGCAACCCGCTCTTCCAGTCGCACATGTGGGACGGCAGCGCCGTGCCGCTCGACGAGAACCTGGAGATCGCCAAGGAGCTGCTGGCGAAGGCCGGCGCAGCCAACATCATCCTGGAGATCGAGATCGGCGTGGTCGGCGGCGAGGAGGACGGCGTCGAGAACGAGATCAACGACAAGCTGTTCACCACCCCCGAAGACTTCGAGAAGACCATCGAGGCCCTCGGTGCCAGCGACTCGGGCAACCGCTACCTGCTCGCCGCGACCTTCGGCAACGTGCACGGCGTCTACAAGCCGGGCAACGTGAAGCTGCGCCCCGATGTCCTCAACACCGGCCAGGAGGTCGCCGCGAAGAAGCTGGGCCTCGGCGACGGAGCCAAGCCCTTCGACTTCGTCTTTCACGGCGGATCGGGCTCGCTCAAGAGCGAGATCGATGAGGCCCTGAGCTACGGCGTCGTGAAGATGAACGTCGACACCGACACGCAGTACGCCTACACCCGCCCGGTCGCCGGCCACATGTTCAGCAACTACGACGGTGTGCTGAAGGTCGACGGCGACGTCGGCAACAAGAAGGTCTACGACCCGCGCAGCTGGTCGAAGAAGGCCGAGACCAACATGAGCGAGCGCGTCGTCGAGGCGTGTAACGACCTCAAGTCCAACGGCAAGTCCCTGACTGCCTGACGGAGAGTCCCACGATCGCTGCCCGCACCCCGAAAGAGGTGCGGGCAGTTGTCTTTTCGGTTTACCAGCCTGTCGGTGAATCCGGCGTCGGATCGCGTTCTGACCACCACGTGCTCAGATGCCATACGGTCGCGCCGACGATCGGAACGATCCAGACGATGCTCAGCCAGGCCACACTGCGTTGCAGGCCGAGACGATGACCGACGACGTCGACCGTTGCAAACATCGACAGCGTGATCCATACGGAGAACAGGACGAGGGATGCGAAAGCTAAATAGACCAGACGGTTGAGATCCGCGCTGCACGCAGCGTCTGGAGCGCATTCTGAAAGTCCGGCCTCGGCAAGCAGCACAGGTGCAATCTACCCATCGCCGGTGGTTGAACACTGTCGCACAGGATGAAATTGCCGCGGTCCCTCGATGCTCGCAGCGTCGCGACATCTGTGTGTTCATCGATGAGGCCAAGCCGGCGAACCACCTACGTGTCCGTGCTGGAGCGCCTCAGGTGAGGGCGAGCCCGACGACGACCGCGGCGGCGAGCGCGACCATCACCAGCGCCGCGATGACGACGGCCGGGTCGACGCGCGACCGGGACCGTTGCGGCGAACCCACGTCGTAGGGACGGATTCGATTGCTTCGGACCCGGTTGTCCGGCACGGGACGGATGTCCGTCGAGAGACCCCGGCGTGGCGTCGTGCCCGCAGGTGGTGCCGGTCGGGACGGGGGCGTGAAGTAGCCCGGCGCAGAACGGTCACCCGGGCCGGCCGGCGGTGGGCCGGACCGATGTCCGCTCGTCACGTGGGGTTGCAGACCTTCCAGTCGTCGCCGTCGCGCTGCAGGTTCAGCGTGACGGTCTCGGGCTGATCGGGTGAATTGGTGTGTACCGCGACCACTTCGACGACGGCCTGGTCGCCGCCTTCGACGACGCGGACCGCGTTGATCGCCTGCGTCTGCACGAGTTCGTTGCGGGCCCGCTGCGCCTCGTAGGTCCGCTGGTACGCGGCGTCGTCGAAATCGCTGTAGAAAGCGTTGAGCTCGCCGCAGGTGACCGACCGCAGGGTCGAGAGGTCACCCTCGTACAGTGCGGTCGTGTAATCCATGGCCACGGTCGCGGCCTCGTCGGCGGGCGCCGGTGCGCGCAGGCTGTTGTAGGCGAAGATGCCGCCGACGACGGCCACGATCACCACCACGACCGCTGCCGCCGCGATCAGCAGACCCTTGCCGCGCTTCTTCTTCGGTGACGTGGGGCCGCTACCCGGGATGACCTGCGGTTCGCGGTCGGTGGTCGTCCATCCCTCGGTCGATGCCGAAACGGCCGGCTCCGGTGTGGTCCGGGCCTCCTCCTCGGCCTGCGCGGACGTCTCGCTCCGCGCAGAGGCGGCGGCAGCGGCTGCCGCGGGGATCACGGTCGTCGCCGCGTCCGATCCGGAGTCCTCGGCGGCAGCCTCGGTGTCGGTGTCGGTGGTGTCCGTCTCGTTCGTGTCGGTGCTCCCACCGGCGGGGACGGTGATCGGCTCGGTCGGCGAGTCGGCCTCCGTCTCCGCCGTCTCGTCCGCCGCTGCGGTGGTCTCTGCCGTTTCGTCCGCCGCCGCTGCCTCGGGTGCCTCGTCCTCGAGAACCGCCGGCTCGGTCGTGTCGGTGGCGTCGGCCGGCTCGTCGTCCACCGGCTCCGCCTCGGCGTCCGGGTCGACGACGGGGTCCTGGTCTGCTTCTGATGCGACACCGGACTCGTCCGGTGCAGTCTCGTCCGGCGCGGATTCGTCCGTCGCCGTGTCGTCGTCCACCGGCTCGGCTTCGGCCTCCGCGTCAGCATCGGTCTCGGCATCGGCCTCGGTCTCGGCGTCGGAGTCACCGGGAGCCGTTCCGACGGCCACTGCGGCCGCACCCGCCGCTGCCACACCGGCGCTGACCGCGGTACCCGTCGACGGGTCCGTGTCGTCGGGAAGCGTCGGTTCGGCGGTCGCCTCGGTATCCGAATCCGACTCGGGCTCAGTGGATTCAGAAGCGGGGGATTCGGACTCGGGGGAGTCGGATGCGGGGGTCTCGGACTCGGGAGCCTCGGCGTCGGGCGGCCCGGACTCGGTGTCCGACGCCGCTGACTCGGAATCGGCGAGCTCGGCTTCGGGGGAAGCTGCGTCGGGCTCCGGGGCGGTCGGGTCGATGTCGTCGAGGTCCTCGAGCTCGGCGGCGTCGGGGAGATCCGACCGTTGGATGACGGTGGTCGCCGAGTCGCTCGGGCCGAGGCGCTTCGGTGCAGGAGTGGCGTCGTCGGGGGCGCTGTCGTCGGCAGCGGTCTCGCCGGTCTCCGCGGACTCGGGTTCCGCACTCAGCGGGTCGATGTCGTCCAGGTCCTCGAGGTCCTCGGCCGACGGCAGGCTGTCGCGATTGATCACCTGGGTGGCGCCGTCGATCCCGCGCCCACCCTTCGGTTTCGGTGCTGCGGGCTTCTTCGCGGCGCCGTCCGCCGTGGACGCGTCTGCCGTGGACTCCGCGGCGGTCGCCTCGGTCGTCGCGGCCTTGTCCTCGGCGGTCTCGTTCTTGGTGGAATCGTCCACAGCTGGCTCGCGGCCCTCTCTGCTGGTGCTGGGTGGAGTGGCGTCGGTGCCGGTCGGAGTGATGCCGGGCACCGGTCGTGCACCCGTCCGGCGAGCGCGACGATCATCCCGAACCTGTTTCAGGGTCGACAATGCCCTGGTGACAGCAGCTCTCGGCCTCTCGGATCGCGCCATCGACTGTTTCACCCCGTATTCGCCATCGCACGACTTCGGTCCGGCCGTCCGATGACGCCGATCACCGGGGGCAGCAGGACCGATTGCGTCATTCACCCTAGCGAACGGCCCGACATTCCAGCACTAGGGCGTTTGATCGAACCGACGGCCCCGGGCGGCACGATGCTTGAATAGAGGACATGACGTCTTTCGGAGATCTTCTCGGCCCGCAACCGGTTCTGCTCACCGGGGACGACGACGCCGAATCAGACCTGCTCAACGGTGCCGCCGCGGCGGAGGTCGCGGCCGCGCATCCGACCGCCTCGATCGCCTGGGCCTACCTTGCCGAGGCGGCTCTCGAGTCGTCGAAGACCGCCGCGGCCGGTGACGACATCGACTCTGCCGCGGTGATCGCGGCGTACGCCTATGCGCGGACCGGTTATCACCGCGGCCTCGATCAACTGCGACGACACGGCTGGAAGGGTTTCGGGCCGGTGCCGTGGAGCCACGAACCCAATCGCGGCTTCCTACGGTGCGTCGGGGCGCTCGCCCGGGCCGCCGAACTGATCGGCGAGGAAGACGAACACCTGCGTTGCCTCGACCTGCTCAACGACAGCGATCCACGCGCGGCCGCCGAACTCGGCCTCGTGTGATCCGACCGGTCACCCGCGGATGACGTCCGCCTGATGGCAGCAAGAGCCGCGAACCCGTCGTATCCGCGCCGGGTGTTCAACGCGATGCCCGCGCCGCTGAAGAACCGGCTGCGCCGGCTACGCGTGTCGTTGGTGCCGATCGTCCAGTGTGCGCTGGCCGCCGGGGTGTCATGGTGGATCGCGGTGGAGGTCTTCGTCCATCCCGATCCGTTCTTCGCGCCCATCGCCGCGGTGATCTCCCTCGGCCTGTCCCTCGGGCAGCGGTGGCGCCGGGCCGCCGAACTCGTCGGCGGCGTCGCGATCGGCATCCTCGTCGGCGACCTGTTCATCAGCCTGGTCGGCGAGGGGGCCTGGCAGATCATGGTCGTCGTCGCCCTGGCGATGACGGTGGCGGTCTTCCTCGACGACGGCCCGCTCGTCCCCATGCAGGCGGCCTCGTCGGCCGCGCTGGTCGCGACGCTCCTCCCGCCCGGCGGCGTGGCGGGTTTCCATCGCGCGCTCGATGCGCTCATCGGCGGGCTGGTCGGCATCCTCGTGGGGGCGCTCCTGCCGGTGAATCCGGCGAGCCGGGCGCGCCGTGACGCGGCCGGCGTCCTCGCGACGGTCCGCGACGCCGCCCGCCAGCTGGCCACCGGACTGCGCGAGCGCGACGAGGAACTCATTGCCGCCGCACTCGAGTCCGGGCGCGGGACGCAGGCCGCGATCAACAAGATGCGGTCGGACATGACCGGCGGGCGCGAGGTCACGCGCATCTCACCGCTCTACTGGGGCTCCCGGATGCGGCTGGACCGGATCTCGGCGACCGCCGACCCCATCGACAACGCGGTCCGCAACTTCCGCATCATCGCGCGGCGTTCGCTCGGCATGACCCAGCGGGGTGTGCCGGTGCTCCCCGAGCTGATCGAGATCATCGACGATCTCGCCGGGGCCTTCGAGGTGCTGCGCGCGATGATGATGGCCGATCCCGGTGAGGAACCCGATCAGGCCGACGCGGCCCGGGTGATCCGCAGCATCGTGCGCAAGGCCCGCGTCGACCTGGTCACCAACAGCGAGTTGTCGGAGGCCGCGTTGCTCGCCGAGATCCGCTCGCTGCTCGTGGACCTGCTGATGACGGCGGGTCTGCGCAGGTCCTCCGCACTGGCGACCCTCCGGAGCTGACCGACCTGTTGCCACATATGCGAACTTCTGCATATATTGACCGGCATCATGGGGCACTCACATTCGCACTCGCACGCTCCCACGGCCGGGGGCCGGCGCCGCCTCTGGCCGATGGTGCTGGCCGTCGCGCTCATCGGCGGCTACTTCGTCGTCGAACTGGTCACCGGCATCCTGGTGAACTCGCTGGCACTGATCGCCGACGCCGGCCACATGCTGACCGACGTCGTCGCACTCGTCATGGGCCTGATCGCACTGCTGCTCGGCCGTCACGGGCGGACCACCGACACCCGTAGCTTCGGCTGGCACCGCGCCGAGGTGTTCACCGCGGTCGCCAACGCCGTACTGCTGATGGGCGTCGCCGTCTTCGTGCTCTACGAGGCGGTCGAGCGGATCGGCAGCGATCCGCAGGTCCCGGGCCTCACCCTGATCGTCGTGGCCCTGGTGGGCCTGCTGGTGAACCTCGGGGTCATGCTGCTGCTGCGGGCCGACGCGAAGGAATCGATCGCGGTCCGCGGCGCATACCTGGAGGTGCTGGCCGACGCCGTCGGCAGCGTCGGCGTACTCGTGGCCGGCATCGTCGCGATGACGACCGGATGGGGTTACGCCGACATCGTCGTCGCGGTACTGATCGCGCTGTGGGTGGTTCCGCGGGCGGTGCGACTGGCACTCGACGCGCTGCGCATCCTGAACCAGCAGGCGCCGGCCCACGTCGACGTCGAGGCATTACGGGCCGATCTGGCCGACATCCCGGTGGTCGACGACGTGCACGACCTCCATGTCTGGACGCTCACGACCGGGATGGATGTGGCCACCGTGCATCTCGGCAGCAATCGGCCCAATGCCGAGGTGTTGCCCGCCGCGCAGGCCGTCCTGGCGCGCCACGGTCTCGAGCACGCGACGGTGCAGATCGATCCCGACGATCACCAGCGACGGTGCCGGGAGGAGATGACCTGGTGACCGCGCGCCGTCGAGCCGCGGACAGGCCCCACATCGCGGCCGGCTGACGCCCGAGCAGCGGTCGCAACTTTTCGTTCACGCTGATTCGTAGTCGCCGGATCGGGCGGCCGCGTCGTTACCGTGTGTCGGTCATGGCTACCTCCACACTCGCAGCTGCGCCGGTCGTCGAGACCGATGCCGAGCGTCGCAAGCGCCTCCGCACCGTCGTCGCGGCAAGTCTTCTCGGCACGACCGTCGAGTGGTACGACTTCTTCCTCTACGCGACCGCGGCGAGCCTCGTGTTCAACCAGCTGTTCTTCCCCGACCAGAGTTCGTTCGTCGGCACGCTGCTGTCCTTCGCCACGTTCGCGGTGGGCTTCGTGGTGCGTCCGATCGGCGGAATCGTGTTCGGGCACATCGGCGATCGCATCGGCCGCAAGCGCACACTCGCGATCACGATGGTGATGATGGGCGTCGCGACCGCCCTGATGGGCGTGCTGCCGACCGCGGCGTCGGTCGGTGTGCTCGCCCCGATCCTGCTGCTGCTCCTGCGGGTCGTGCAGGGGTTCGCGCTGGGCGGGGAGTGGGCGGGTGCGGTCCTGCTGTCGGTCGAGCACAGTCCGGACGGCAAACGCGGTCTGTTCGGGAGCATCCCCCAGATCGGTCTGGCGCTCGGACTCGCACTGGGTACCGGTGTGTTCGCCCTGCTGCAGGTGGTCCTCGACGAGCAGGCGTTCCTGACCTACGGCTGGCGCATCGCGTTCCTGGTGAGCATCGTCCTCGTGGTCATCGGCTTCGTCGTGCGCCTGAAGGTGGACGAGACGCCGGCGTTCGCCGAGGTCGCCGAACTCGCGAAGAAGTCCACGGCACCGCTGCGCGACGTCGTGGTCCCGCCGAACACGCGCAACACCGTCCTCGGTCTCCTCGCCCGGTGGGGTGAGGGCTCCGCCTTCAACACCTGGGGCGTCTTCGCGATCGCCTACGCCACCAGCGAACTCGACATGGAGAAGGTCCCGGTCCTGGTGGCCGTGACGATCGCCTCGCTGGTGATGGCGGCCCTGCTGCCGTTCTCCGGCCTGCTCACCGACCGCTATGGCGCCAAGACGATCTACCTCATCGGGATCACCGCCTACGGCGTGGCGGTCTATCCGGTGTTCGCCCTGTTCGGGACGGCGAACCTGCTGTGGTTCACCGTCGGGCTGGTGATCGTCTTCGGCGTGATCCATGCGCTCTTCTACGGCGCGCAGGGAACGTTGTTCGCGAGCCTGTACCCGACCCCGGTGCGCTACACGGGCCTGTCGGTGGTCTATCAGTTCTCCGGCATCTACGCCTCGGGACTGACGCCGCTGATCCTCACCGCACTGATCGGCGCGGCGAGCGGGTCGCCGTGGCTGGCCGCCGGATATCTCGTGCTCACCGCGATCATCAGCGTCGTGGCGACCGCGCTCATCCGGCGCGACGACCTCCACCTCACCACGGGCCCGGAGGCACGTCCGGTCGCCTGACCCGTCGGGAATCGGTAGCGACAATGCGCGTCATATCCGCACTGGCGCTACGGATTCCGGTCAGGGGCGGACGAGCAGCAGATCGGTGACGTGACGGTAGAACGTCGACCGCTTGAGGACGCGCGGGTTCACCACACCCTCACGTTCGACGACGACATTGGTGCCGCCGGTCTGGCAGGCACGTCCGGCGAACCACTTGCCCGGCAGCAACATCCGCTCGACCTGCGCGCGTAGCCCGGGCGCGGCGAGGGTCGGTTCGATGAGGATCGAGCGCACCTCGCCGTCGAAAAGTCGCTCGTTGTCGACATAGGTCTCACCGTGCAGTTTCGCGCCGTCGGCACCAAGATGACGGGCGCTGCCGACCACGACCGTCGCGGCGTCGTCGCGGATGAGCGGGACCGCGACCGCGGTGCCGTGCTCGGCCAGTTCACGCGCGGCCGGCCCGTGCGGCAACCCGTAGCGGCGCGTCGCCGGGGTGGCCTCGGCGGAGACGTACGCGACCTCGACGTCGAGTCGTTCGGTGACCATGAGTGCGGCGAGCACCTGGGACAGGAAGATGTCGTTCTCGTGGGGCACGGTGGGCGCGAACCGTTCGGCGACGCGCGGTTCGACGACCAGGCGGGAGACGTCGGGATCGGTCAGGGCATCGGCGACCGCGGCACGGACGGCCTTCTTGTCGTCGGCGCGGCTGGTCTGGCTGAGAAGGGCAAACGGCACGCGGATAGCGTATCGAGCGCGCGGACCCAGTAGTGTTGGTCGGGTTTGGTCCCAAGCGCGCCACACAAAGGAGTACCGGACATGGCCGCGATCGTGCTTATCGGAGCCCAGTGGGGTGACGAGGGCAAAGGCAAAGCGACCGACCTCCTCGGAGGCCGGATCAACTGGGTTGTCCGCTACCAGGGTGGCAACAACGCCGGGCACACCGTCGTACTGCCGAGCGGGGAATCCTTCGCGCTGCACCTCATCCCGTCCGGCATCCTGACGCCCGGCGTGCAGAACGTGATCGGCAACGGCGTGGTCGTCGACCCCGGCGTGCTCCTCACCGAGCTCGGTGGACTCGAGGACCGCGATGTCGACACCTCGGGCCTGCTGATCTCCGCCGACGCGCACCTGCTGATGCCGTACCACGTCGCGATCGACAAGGTCACCGAGCGCTTCCTGGGCAACAAGAAGATCGGCACCACGGGCCGCGGCATCGGCCCCTGCTATCAGGACAAGATCGCCCGCGTGGGGGTCCGCGTCGCCGACGTCCTCGACGAGAAGATCCTGGCCCAGAAGGTCGAGGCCGCGCTCGAACTCAAGAACCAGATCCTGGTCAAGATCTACAACCGCAAGGCCCTCGACCCGGCGCAGGTCGTCGACGAGGTCCTCGGCCAGGCCGAGGGGTTCAAACACCGCATCGCCGACACCCGGCTGCTGCTCAACCAGGCACTCGAAAAAGGCGAGACGGTGCTGCTCGAGGGTTCCCAGGGAACCCTGCTCGACGTCGACCACGGCACCTATCCGTATGTGACGTCGTCGAACCCGACGGCCGGCGGCGCGGCGGTGGGCGCCGGTATCGGCCCCAACAAGATCACCACCGTCCTGGGCATCCTGAAGGCCTACACCACACGGGTGGGCTCGGGACCGTTCCCGACCGAGCTCTTCGACGAGTGGGGCGCCTACCTGGCCAAGACCGGCGGCGAGGTGGGTGTGACCACCGGACGTGCCCGTCGCTGCGGCTGGTTCGACGCCGTGATCGCCCGCTACGCCACCCGCGTCAACGGGATCACCGACTACTTCCTCACCAAACTCGACGTCCTCTCCAGCCTCGACACCGTGCCGATCTGCGTGGCCTATGAGGTCGACGGCGAACGGGTCGAGGAGATGCCGATGACCCAGACCGGTTTCCACCACGCGAAGCCGATCTACGAGGAGATGCCGGGCTGGTGGGAGGACATCTCCCAGTGCAAGACCTTCGAGGAACTGCCGCAGAACGCGCAGAACTACATCCTGCGGCTCGAGGAGCTCTCGGGTGCGCACATCTCGTGCGTGGGCGTGGGTCCCGGTCGCGACCAGACCATCGTGCGGCGCGAGATCGTCTGAGGGCCGACGCTCCGGCGGTGGCTCCGCGAAGCTCGTCGCGGATCCGGGCACGGCTCGTGATTAGCTAGTGCCCATGCGTGCCAAGCGGGGGAGTCGCGACTACGGTTCCATCCTGCTCGGATCCGTCGGCGAGAGCAGCATCAAGCAGCGGGTCCGGATTCAGACCCTGCTGACCGCGTCGATCGTGGTGGCCAACATGTTCGGCGCGATCGTCGCGGTCGCGCTCACCGCGGTCGGCATCCCGCAGCCGACCGTCTTCACCGCCGAACTCTGGTGGGTCAACTTCATCGTGGTGCCCGTCTACATCACCGTGGCCTTCGTGGTCGGGATCGGGTGGGGTACCTACGTCGGCGTCCGCGACCTGCGCTGGGCCATCCGCGACGTCCCGCCGACGAAACGTGACGCCCGGCGGACGATGCGGCTGCCGTGGCGGCTGTCGCTGGTCCAGGGTTTCCTGTGGGGTGTCGCCACCGTCATGCTCACGATCATGTACGGGATCGTCGACCCGCAGCTGATCCCGAAGACGCTGTTCGTGGTGAGCCTCAGCGGCGTCGTGGTGGTGGCCATCTCGTATCTCTTCATCGACTTCACGCTGCGTCCCGTTGCGGCGGAACTGATCTCGGCCGGGCATCGTAGGCGTAAGCGCACCGGTGTGAAGGCGCGCTCGGTCGTCTCGTGGATGGTGGGTTCGGCGATCCCGATCATCGGCATCCTGCTGGTCCTGGCCTTCGGGCTCGCACGGGACGAGACCTCCAAGCTCGACTTGTTCGTCGGTGCCACGGTCCTCGGGATCACCGCCCTGTTCACCGGTCTGCTCCTGACGCTGCTGTCGAGCATGAGTGTGACCGGACCCATCCGCAGCGTGCGTGCCGGGATGAACCGGGTGAGCGACGGCGACCTCGAGAACGCCGATCTCGTCGTCTACGACGGCACCGAACTCGGCGACCTACAGGTCGGTTTCAACTCGATGGTCGCCGGACTCCGTGAGCGAGAACGGATACGGGACCTTTTCGGCCGCCACGTGGGCCATGAGGTCGCCGAGGCGGCGATGTCGTCGAATCCCGAACTCGGTGGCACCGAACGTCTGGCCGCCACGCTGTTCGTCGACGTCATCGGTTCGACGACGCTTGCCTCGCAACGACGACCGACCGAGGTGGTCGAGATCCTCAACAAGTTCTTCGCCGTCATCGTGCGGTCGGTCGAGGAACACGACGGCTTGGTGAACAAGTTCGAGGGCGACGCGGTGCTCGCCATCTTCGGCGCACCCATCGACCTCGACGACGCCGCCGGCAGCGCACTCGCCGCCGCCCGCGACATCGCCTCCGGTCTGGCCGAGGAGGTACCGGAGCTGTCGGCCGGGATCGGGGTCAGCCACGGGGCCGTGGTCGCCGGGAACGTCGGCGCCATCGAGAGATTCGAGTACACCGTCATCGGCGACCCGGTCAACGAGAGCGCCCGGCTGTCGGAACTGGCCAAGCGGGATCCGCGGCGCCCGCTGGCCTCCGGGCGCGCGGTCAAGGCCGCGCAGCCGAGTGAGGCGGCGCGCTGGGAGGAACAGGAGACCACCTCGCTGCGCGGCCGTACGGAAGAGACCGCCGTGTTCGCCGCGTTCGTCGACGAAGAATGACGTTCTCGCTCAGCCGATCGCGTCCTCGGAGCTGATCAGCAACCCGTCGGGGCCGACGATGCTCAGGCCCAGTCCGTCGAAGACGGAGTACTTGTATCCGTTGTTGTAGGCGACGTAGTAGTAACGGCCACTGCCGTTCTCCTGCAGGTGCACCTCGGCCACCGGGATGCACAGGGCGTTCCCGCTGGCGAGAGCGACACCCCGGTATTCGAGCGTGCCATCGGTGCGCCACTGGCAGATCGATGCCGCCGACTGCGCGGTGACGACGGAGGTGACGGTCCGTTGCCCGGCATCGCAGGACGGTGCGGACGGAGCGGCGGCAGCGGTGGAGGTGCCGACGGCGAGAGCGCCGGCGGCGAGGACGAGGGAGGCGCCGGCGGTGGCCAGGCGGGTCATGGTCGTGGTCATGGGAACCGAAGGTAGGGCAGGACTTCCGAACGCGGAATGGGCAGAACTCCCCGGGTTCGTTCGGGTGGGGGACCCTTCGAGACGCCCTCCGCAGGCTCCGGGCTCCTCAGGGGGCGATGGGGTCGCCCTCCGCAGGCTCCGGGCTCCTCAGGGGGCTACACGTCGCGGTCGCCCTGCCCCTCGGCGAAGTCGAGGCGGCGCAACGCGATCCGCAGTACTTCGTCGTCGATGCGGCCGGCGTCGCGTTCGGCGATGAACACCGCGCGCTGGATCTGCAGGATCTCCGTCCGCAGACGGGCCCCGGCCGACGTCGGACTCTCGCCGAGATCCTCGGGTCCGCGGCCCAGCTCCTCCCACGCGACGTTGCGCTGCGTCGTGATCCACTTGCGCAGCATCGCCACCTGGAGGCGGCGTGGATCGTCGTCGGTCAGCTCGGTGGCGTATTCGTCGAGCCGGCGTTCGGCTTCGCGGGACGCCCGGTCTTGTGCGGATGCATAGGCCAGCCGGTCCTGGGCTCGCTCGTCGCCGCTGACGCCCAGGAACCGGATGACCCAGGGCAGCGTCGTGCCCTGGATCAACAGCGTGCCCACCACGACGACGAAGGTCAGGAACAGGATCTCCGCGCGGGCGGGGAAGGGCTCGTTCGCCTCGGTGTACACGGGAATGGCGAACGCGGCGGCCAGCGAAACCACTCCGCGCATGCCGGCCCAGGACACGACGAAGACCGACGCCGGGGTGGGTGACGGTTCGCGGTCGCGGATCCGACGCGACAGCAGGCGGGGCAGATACGTCGCGGGGAAGACCCAGACGATCCGCACGAGGATCGTCGCCGCCAGGACCGCCGCGGCGTCGATGGCGATCTGCGTCCACGACTCGTTCTCGACGCCCTCGATGAGCATGGGCAGCTGCAGACCGATCAGCAGGAAGACGAACGACTCGAGGATGGTGTCGATCGACTTGCGCACCGCGTCGTCCTGCAGTCGCGTCGCGTAACCCAGCCGCACCGATCGGTGCCCGAGGTAGAGACCGGCGGTGACCACCGCGATGACACCCGAGCCGTGCAGTTCCTCCGCGGCGTAGTACGTGGCGAACGGGACGATGATGCCGATGGCGGTCTCCATCGGCGGGTCGGTGAGCCAGACGCGCACCCAGGACACCACCATCCCCACGACGAGTCCCACGATCAGGCCGCCGAGGGCCGCCACCGCGAACGTCAGGACCCCTTCGCCGACCGTCGCGGTGGCGCCGACCGCCGCGGCGAGTGCGATCCGGAAGGCGGTCAGCGCGGTTGCGTCGTTGAGCAGGCTCTCGCCGCCGAGCAGTGTCATCATCCGGCGCGGCAGACCCAGCCGGCGACCGATGGCCTGCGCCGAGACAGCGTCCGGCGGTGCGACGACGGCCCCGAGGACCAGCGCCGCGGCCAGCGGGAGATTGGGGACCACGAGATAGGCGACGTACCCCACCACCAGCGTCGTCACCAGCGGGAGTCCGACCGCCAGGAATCCGATCGCGCGCCAGTTGGCGCGGAACGCCTGGTACGAACTCTCCTGCGCGGCCGAGTACAGCAGCGGCGGCAGGATGAGGAACAGCACCAGTTCCGGCTCGAGGGCCACCGACGGCAGCTCGGGGATCCATCCGATCCCCAGGCCGACGGTGACCAGCACGAGTGGCGACGACAGTTCGTAGCGACGACACAGCGCGGCGACCGCCACGGCGATGACCGCGACCAGCAGTAGCGATGCGCCCATTCGAGCGACTCTAGTGGCGCCCTCCGCGGTGGATAATGTCGAGCATGCAAATCTTTCGCCGGAAGTCCTCCTCCCCGGTCGCGTCCGGTCCACCGGAGGCCGGTTCCGACAGTTCGACGGCTACCGCGCGCTGCGCTGAGCTGGAGGCGTTCGACGCCGCACCGGCCGGCGATCCGGCACCCGCGGCCGGCGACGCCCGCAGCTGCCAGGATTGCGTCGCGATCGGTGAGACCCACTGGGCCCACCTCCGGAAGTGCTTGACGTGCGGGCACATCGGGTGCTGCGATTCCAGTCCGCGCCGGCATGCGACGGGTCACTTCCACGACACCGGGCACCCGGTCATGCGTTCGGCCGAACCGGGCGAGGTGTGGCGATGGTGCTTCGTCCACGAGGTGACGGGATGACCGCGCGAGGTCGGCGGGTGTGTCGTATGCCGGGGGTGAGTGACATCAAGCCCGCTCCCGGCGCGACCGCGTCGGGATCTGTGCTGACGGCAAGTAGGATTTGAGGATGACGTCGAACAGCGAGAGCGCGACCAGCGCAGCCCAGCCGGCGCCGACGACCGGGCCCCCGGACGTCATCGGCACGCCGCTGAGTCCGACCGCGACCAAAGTGATGGTCCTCGGAGCCGGTGAACTGGGCAAAGAGGTCGTGATCGCGTTCCAGCGCCTCGGGGTCGAGGTCGTCGCCGTGGATCGGTACGCCGACGCACCCGGCCACCAGGTCGCCCATCACGCCGAGGTCATCGACATGACCGATGCCGATGCGCTGCACGCCGTCGTCGACAAGCATCGTCCCGCGTATGTGGTGCCGGAGATCGAGGCGATCGCCACCGAGGCCCTGGTCGACATCGCCGAACGCGGTATCGCCGAGGTCATCCCGACGGCGAGCGCGGTCGTCGCCACGATGAACCGCGAAGGGATCCGGCGCCTCGCCGACGAGGAGCTCGGCCTGCCGACGTCGCCGTATCTCTTCGCCGACACACTCGAGGAAGTCACCGTCGCAGCCCGCCAGATCGGGTTCCCGTGCGTGATCAAGCCGGTCATGTCCTCGTCGGGCAAGGGCCAGTCGGTCGTGCGCGGTCCCGAGGACCTGGCGTCGGCGTGGGAGACCGCGAACACCGGCGGTCGGGTGCGGGGCAGTCGGGTGATCGTCGAGGGCTTCGTCGAATTCGATTACGAGATCACCCTTCTCACCGTTCGGGCGATCGATCCGGCCACCGGCAGGCTGACGTCCCATTTCTGCGCGCCGATCGGTCACCGCCAGATCAACGGCGACTACGTGGAGAGCTGGCAGCCGCACGAGATGAGCCCCGACGCGCACGCGTCGGCGACATCGATCGCAGCGCGCATCGCCACTGCCCTCGGCGACGGAAAGCTGGCCGGGCGAGGCGTTTTCGGCGTCGAGCTGTTCGTCAAGGGAGATGACGTCTACTTCTCCGAGGTCAGTCCCCGGCCACACGACACCGGTCTCGTCACGATGGCGACCCAGCGTTTGTCGGAGTTCGAGATGCACGCTCGGGCCATCCTCGGCCTCCCGGTCGATGTCACGCTCGCGTCCCCGGGGGCGTCGGCGGTCATCTACGGGCAGCTCGACCAGCCCGCCATCGGGTTCGAGAACGTGGCCGCGGCGCTCGCCGTGCCGGAGACCGACATCCGCCTGTTCGGCAAGCCCGAGAGCTTCCACCGCCGGCGGATGGGCGTGATCACGGCGACCGCCGACGACGTCCCGGCCGCCCGTGAGCGCGCCGTCCGCGCCGCGTCACTGGTCACCCCGGTGCCCGGCCGCGCCGCCGTCCGCACGGTCTCCCCGCTCCCACCCGCCCCGGCCCCGGCGCCTCCGCGACGTCCCGGACCTCCGCCCGGACCGGCCGGTCCGCCGCGTGGACCCGCGGGTCCACCGCCCGGCGTGCCGAAGCCGGTGGGCGCGCCGCCGGGCCCGCCTCCCGGTCGTCCGGGTCCGCCGCCCGCACCCCGGCCTTCGGTCCCGCGACCGGTGGGCGGTCCGCGCCCGATGCCCCCGGCCCCGAAGCCCCCGCTCCCGAAGTCCCCGTCCCCGATACCCCCATCAGGGACCCCTCCGCGACCGACCGGTCCGCCGCGACGGCCGGCGCCCACCACACACGCCCCGAACACCCAGGCTCCGAACACCCAGGCTCCGAACACCCAGGGCCCGGACGATCAGGCCGACGCGATGACCTCGATGGTCAAGACCGGTGGCCGGTCCTCCTCCGATGCGCGCCCCGGCGCGTCGGGTTCCGGCGAGTGACCGGGCGACACTAGGTGCCGCTCTGGGGTGAGCTGCTCGTCGCAGCCGTGATCGGGGTCGGTCTCGTGGGCATCGTCGTGCCGATCCTGCCCGGGACCCTGCTCATCGTGGGCGCCCTGTTCGTCTGGGCGCTGGTCGTCGGCGGCGGGGCCTGGTCGGTGTTCGCACTGGCGCTCCTGGTCATCGCCGCCGGCGAGGTGATCAAATACCTGGTCGCCGGGCGTTCCCTGCGGTCGGACGCGATCCCCAACCGGACCATCGTGGTCGGCGGACTCGTCGGCATCGTCGGGTTCTTCGTCGTCCCGGTCGTCGGGCTGCTGCTCGGGTTCATCGTCGGCGCCCTCGTGTCGGAGCTGATCCGCACGCGGAGCATCGAACGTGCGTGGCGAGGCGCGTGGGCGGCGCTGAAGGCCGCCGCGAAGACCATCGGCATCGAATTGCTGTTCGCTCTGATCGCCACTGGCATCTGGACCGGCGGCGCGTTCGCGTGGTAGTCGCCGGAGCGTCGCGCCACCTGCGATGACCTGGCATTATCGAGTCTTGTGACCGCGGTCACCGATGAATGTGTACAGTCGTGCACCGAAGGGTATATACCCGCCGGTAACTCCAGCCAAGGGGATTCCAGGGGAGGAGTCTGCGTGAACCTATTGAAGTGGAGCAAGCGGCCGGCCGCGGGTGTCGAGGCCCGCAAGCCGGAGGTCAACATCCTCCGGGGGCTGGTGGCCCGGGCCACCACGCCGCTGCTGCCGGACGACTATCTACACCTGATCAACCCGCTGTGGAGCGCACGCGAACTGCGCGGCAAGGTGCTCGACGTCACCAAGGAGACCGACGACACCGCGACCGTCACGATCCGGACGGGCTGGGGTTTTCCCGACTCGTACAAACCGGGGCAGTACGTCGGCATCGGTCTGCAGATCGAGGGCAAGTGGCACTGGCGGTCGTACTCGCTGACGTCCATCGGAGCCGGCGAGAACAAGACCATCGCGATCACGGTGAAGGCCAACCCCGACGGGTTCCTGTCGTCGCATCTGGTCGACGGCGTCAGCCCCGGGACGATCATCCGGCTGCAGTCACCGAAGGGCGACTTCCACCTGCCCGAACCGGTTCCGGGCAAGATCTTGTTCGTCACCGCCGGCAGCGGGATAACGCCCGTGATGGCGATGCTGCGACAGCTGAGTGCGCACGGCCAGACCCCAGACATCGTGCACATCCACTCCGCGCCCACCCGCGACGACGTGATCTTCCTCGACGAGATGGAGCAGCTCGCCGACGAGGCCGACGACTACGACCTCAACCTCCAGCTGACCAAGGAGATGGGCAAGTTCGACGTCTCGCGGATGGACGAGTGGGCGCCGGACTGGCGTGAACGAGAATGCTGGGCCTGCGGGCCGGTGGCGCTGCTCGACGCGATGGAGGCCCATTACGAGGACGGCGGTCTGCGCGAGCGGCTGCACGTCGAACGTTTCGCCATCGCGCGTACCGACCACGGTGGCGAAGGTGGCACCGTGAAGTTCGCGATCTCGGACAAGGAATCCGAGATCGACGGCGCCACAACGCTTCTGGAAGCAGGTGAAAACCTGGGAATCCAGATGGCGTTCGGATGCCGGATGGGCATCTGTCAGACCTGCGTCGTGCCGCTCGCCGGAGGTTACGTACGTGACCTGCGCACCGGCGAGGAGCGTCGCGAAGGAGAACGAATCCAGACATGCATCAGCGCCGTGTCTGGTGAATGCACCCTCGATCTGTAGGAGGCTTCATGGCCATCACCGACATCGATCAGTACGCACATCTCACCGACAGCGACGTCGAGACCCTCGGCGCCGAACTCGACGCCATCCGGCGTGACATCGAGGAGTCTCGCGGCGAGGCCGACGCCAAGTACATCCGGCGGGCGATCACCGTTCAGCGAAGTCTCGCGGCCGGCGGCCGCCTCGCCCTGATGTTCAGCAACAAGAAGGTCGCCTGGGCGGCCGGTACCGCGATGCTCTCGCTGGCCAAGATCATCGAGAACATGGAACTGGGCCACAACGTGATGCACGGACAGTGGGACTGGATGAACGATCCGGAGGTCCACTCGGCGTCGTGGGAGTGGGACACCACCTGTCCGAGCGTGCAGTGGAAGCACTCGCACAACTTCGTCCATCACAAGTACACGAACGTCGTCGGGATGGACGACGACGTGGGCTACGGAATCCTCCGCGTCACCCGGGACCAGCCCTGGGAGTGGTGGAACGTCGGTAACCCGATCTACAACCTGACGCTGGGCACGTTCTTCGAATACGGTGTCGCGCTGCATCATCTGGAGACGGAGAAGCTGCGCAGCAAGGAGAAGACCTACCGCCAGGCGGCCAAGGATCTGCGGGTGATCGGTACCAAGGTCGGCAAGCAGGCCGCCAAGGACTACCTGATCTACCCCGTCCTGGCCGGTCCGAACTGGAAGACGACCCTGACGGCGAACTTCACGTCGAACATCATCCGCAACTACTGGGCGTACATGGTGATCTTCTGTGGTCACTTCCCCGACGGTGCCGAGAAGTTCACGGTCGAGGAGTTCGAGAACGAGGACCAGCCGCGCTGGTACCTGCGGCAGATGCTGGGATCGGCCAACTTCAAGGCGGGTCCCCTGATGCGGTTCATGAGCGGCAACCTCAGCCATCAGATCGAGCACCACCTGTTCCCCGACCTGCCCAGCAGCCGGTACGAGGAGATCGGGGTGCGCGTCCGCGAGCTCTGCGACAAGTACGACCTGCCGTACACGACGGGGACCCTCTTGGGTCAGTATGCGCAGTCGTTCCGGACGATCGCCAAACTGGCACTGCCGAATTCACTGTTGAAGGCGACATCCGACGATGCGCCGGAGACGGCGTCGGAGCTGCGGTTCGCGATCCGCGAGGGGATGACCGACCACTTCGGCGTCGACCCGGAGACCGGCAAGCGCCGCGGGTTGCGGACCGCGTTGCGCGAACTGAAGAACTCGCCGGTGCGGTCAGCGCATGTGGGGCGGGCCGCGTCCGGTAGTCCGGGACGGAACCAGAACTGACACAACAGATGTCGCGCATCGTTGCGTTGCCCGCAACGATGCGCGACATCTGCGAAACCACGTCCGGGCGCGGGGCGTCCGTGCCAGAATGGCGCTCGTGCGCATCGGGATGACGATGCCCGTGATGGAGCCCGATCTCGACGCGGAGACGCTCCACTCGTGGGCCACCACCATCGACGACGGTCCGTTCAGTTCGCTGTGCTGGGGTGAACGCATCGCGTTCGACAATCCGGAATGCCTGACCTTCCTCGGGGCCCTGGCGGCGTGGACGCGCCGGGTGCCGCTGGTGATGACGGTCGTCGTGCCGCAGCTGCACGACCCGGTGATGCTCGCCAAGTCGCTGGCGACCGGCGACATGCTGTCGGCCGGACGCCTCACCGTGGCGCTCGGAGTCGGTGGGCGACACGAGGACTACCGGGCGGTCGGCGCCGACCCGTCGACGCAGACGATGCGTCAACTGGCCGACCGGGCCGCGACGATGAAACGGGTGTGGGCTGGGGACAAGCTCACCGAGTCGGTCCTGCCGGTCGGTCCGCCGCCGCACCGGAAGGGCGGGCCGCAGTTGCATGTCGGCACCACCGGACCGAAGACCATCCGCAGCGCGGTCGACTGGGCCGACGGGATCGCCGGGGTCACCCTCGATCTCGACACCCGCAAGCAGAACGAACTCTTCGACGTCGCCCGGTCGGCGTGGGCAGACGCCGGCCGCGCGGCGCCGCACCTCGCGACCTCCTTCTGGTTCGCGATCGGTGACGGTGACGGACCCCGTGCCCAGGTGACCCGGCACCTGCACCACTACATGAACTGGATCCCGACGGAGTTCGTCGACGCGATCGCACCCACCACGGGCTGGGCGGGCACCGAGGCAGAGCTCACCGAGGTCCTCCGGCGCTTCGCCGACATCGGCACCGACGAGGTGCAACTCATCCCGACGAGTTCGGACCCCGAGCAGCTGAGACGCGCCGCAGACGTGGTCGCGGCATTCGCCTGACGAAACGGCGCCGCCGGCTCTAGGGTGTGGCCGTGGCCTCCCTGCGCCGGATGCTCGGCATCGGCAAACTCCCCGACGACCTGCGCGGCGAGGTCGTCGCCGAGCACGCCCATCACATCGTCGAATTCGTGCCCGTGACACTGCGATTCAGCGGCCGGGTCCCGGGCCGGAAGGCGCAGGGCAACGTCCGTCCCTTCACCGGTGCCCTGGCGCTGACCCAGCGCCGCGTGCTGGCGACCATGTCGACCGTGCCCGGCCGGGCGGGTCGATCCGTCGACTGCGAGTGGACGGCCGTGCCGGGTTCGATGGTCCGCGCGCGTCTCCACACCGACGGTCTCGTCATCGAGATCCCCGCGCTCGATCGTGTCGACCCCGACTTCTCCGGCACACTCAGCCTGACCTACACGACCGAGCTGCCGTCCTCGGTGCTGCAACTGACACCGGCCCGCGAGGTCTGGTTCGACGTACCCGCGCGTTATGTCACCTCACTGATCGGGGGACGCCGGGGTTGACCCGGCCGGTCCGGGAGGAGTCGTGAACTGCTCGCGCAGGGCACGTTTGAGGATCTTCCCGGTCGCTCCGAGTGGGAGCGTGTCCACGACGTGGACGGCCTTGGGCACCTTGTACCCGGCCAGCCGCGCCCGGGCGAAGGCGCGCAGGTCAGCGGCAGTGGCCTCGTGTCCCGGTGCGGCCACGACGAACGCCGTCACCACCTCACCCCAGGTGTCATGCGGCAGCCCGACGACCGCGACCTGTGCGACACCCGGGTGGTCGCCGAGAACCGCTTCGACCTCGGTGGGGTAGACGTTCTCGCCGCCGGTGATGATCATGTCCTTGAGCCGGTCGGTGACGTACACGTAGCCGTCGGCGTCGACCCGGCCGATGTCGCCGGTGTGCAACCAGCCGTCGGGATCGATGGTCGCCGCGGTCTCGGCGTCGCGTCGGTGGTAGCCGCGGGTCGCCTGCGGTGTCCGCACACAGATCTCGCCCTGCTCGCCGCGCGGCGCTTCCTTCTGCGATGCGGTCCGGATGCTCAGTTCCACCCAGGGGTACGGCCGGCCGACGGAGCGGAGCAGGTGCGCGCGATCGGGGTCGGTGCTGTGATCCTCGGCGTCGAGTTGAGTTACTGCGCCGTGGGTTTCGGTGAGTCCGTACACCTGGAACATCGGGGTGCCGAAGGTGCGCAGAGTCCGTCGCAGCAGCGCAGGGGTGATCGGTGCGGACCCGTAGGCGATCGAACGCAATGCTCCGACATCGGCCCGCTCGGCGCCCGGTACGTCCACGAGCATGCCGATGACCGTCGGGACCAGGAAGACGTTGGTGACGCGTTCGCCGACCAGGGTGTCCAGGAGTGACTCCGGGGTGAAGTCGGAGATCACGATGTTGTGTGCGCCGTTGGCGAGTCCCACCAGCGCCCAGCCCAGCCCGCCGATGTGGAAGAGGGGCATCGGGCACAGGCTGACCGACGATTCGTCGAAGCCCCACGGCCAACCGGCCTGGGTGCAGGCGCCCAGGTTGGTGTTGGAGGTGAGTACTCCTTTGGGGCGGCCGGTGGTGCCCGAGGTGTAGAGCTGGAGGACGACGTCGTCGGCGTCGCCGACATGACCCGGATCGCTCGAGGACGCCGTCGCCACCAACTGTTCGTACGACCGCGCTTGTCGTGGGTCGCCGTACACGATCGGTTCGATGAGAGTGGTTGCATTCAACCGTATCTCGGCGACCGAGTCGAGAAAGTCGCGGTGGCAGACGATCAGACGTGCTCGTGCGTCGGCGACGACTTCGCCGAGCTCGCGGACCGAGAGTCGCCAGTTCATTGGCACGGTGACCGCGCCGATCTTCGCGGCGGCGAGCACCGTCTCGATGATCTCCGTCGAACTCCTGCCCAACACGGCGATACGGTCGCCGGCTCGGATGCCGCGGTCGCGCAACACGTTCGCGAGGCGGCTGGTGCGGTCGTCGAGCTGCCGGTAGGTGAGGTGGACCCCGGCCCCGGACAACGCCGGGGCGTTCCCCTGCAGACGGGCCCGGAGCCGGGTCTGCTCGGCGAGACGGTATCCGCCGGCCCGGGTCGCGGTGCGCGTCTCGGCGTCGTCCCGTTGTGTCGGAGCCGTCATTGCGCGGCCGAGATCTCGGCGAGGTGGCGCATCACATCGGGGTACCGGCGCAGATGCGCGCCGCCGTTGATGTTGATCGTCTCCCCGGTGACCCACCGTGAGTCGTCGGAGGCGAGATAGAGCACCGCGTCGGCGATCTCGTCCGGTCGGCCGTTGCGCTCCAGCGGAGTGTTCGCAGTGAAGTCGGCCTGGATGACCGGAATGGAGGTGAGGGTCTGCACCAGCGGGGTGTCCACGAGCCCCGGCGAGATCGAGTTCACCCGGATACCGCGCGGGGCCAGCTCGAGTGCGGCGACCTCGGCGAGCATCACCATGCCCGCCTTGGCAGCGCAGTAGCCCGCGAAGCCGGCTGCCGGTTGGCGGGCATTGAGAGAGGCGATGCCGATGAGTGATCCGCCGTCGTTCAGCGTTCGTCCCGCGTGCTTGGTCACCAGGAACGAGCCGGTGAGGCACAGCTCGATGGTTGTGTGCCACTGCTGTGCGTCGAGGTCGACGATGAAGCCGGGGATGTTCAGCCCCGCACAGTTCACCACGGTGTCCACGCCGCCGAGGTCGTCGGAGACACCGGCGAGGAGTGCGGCGATCGATGCCTCGTCGGTCACGTCGACCCAGTGAGCCCGCGC
Source organism: Gordonia sp. G4 (assembly GCF_057770005.1). Classification (NCBI taxonomy): domain Bacteria; kingdom Bacillati; phylum Actinomycetota; class Actinomycetes; order Mycobacteriales; family Gordoniaceae; genus Gordonia; species Gordonia sp. G4. The sequence continues at coordinate 580,854 of NZ_CM173442.1, read as the reverse complement.
ACCGCCCCCGATTTCTCGCGCAACCGATTCGGCGGCTTCGCGATTCACGTCGGCCACGGCCACCGTGGCACCGTGAGCGGCCAGGGTACGGGCCGCGGCTTCGCCGATGCCCGAGCCGCCGCCGATGACGACGGCGATCTTGCCTGCGACTCGTTGGTCTGCCATGGTCTTTCCCTCTCGATGGGTGTGGTCGGTGGTCACCGGGGCAGGTTCTCGTAATAGGGGACGACGATCTCGTCGGTGCTCGTCACGTCGCCGAGCATCATGGTCGTGATCGGATGGACGATGCCGGGTTCGATCTCGGCGTTGATGCAGGCGGGACCACCGGCGCCGAGTGCCTTGTCGACGGCCGGGGCGAGATCGTCGATGTGCTTGACGCGCATGCCGATACCGCCGAAGGCCTCGGCGATCTTCTCGTAGTCGCTGTCGGCCAGCTCGGACACGACCACGCCTCGGGGCCCGAAGACGGCCTCTTGGCCGTGGATCGACATGCCCCAGACGGCGTTGTTGAAGACGACCGTGGTCACCGGCAGGTGATGACGGGCCATGGTGTCGAACTCCTGCGGGTGGAAGCCGGCCGCGCCGTCCCCGGTGATCAGCACGACGGGTGCGCCTGGTCGGGCGCGGGCCGCTCCGATCGCGAATCCCGGCCCGACACCCAGGCACCCGAGGTAGCCCAGCCGCAGGACGCTTCCCGGACGGCCGACGGCGACGAAGAACTCCGCCCAGGACGGTGCCTCGGCGCCGTCGAGCACGAAGATGGTGTCCGGCGGGCATGCTTCGACGATGGCCTTGGCGGCGAAGTAGGGGTGCATCTTTCCGGTGTCGGTGGCCGCGTCGGGGAAACCGGCGGCGTGAGCGCCCTTGGCGGCCTTGACCGTAGCCGCCCACTCCGACCAGTCCGGCCAGGTTCGTCCGGCGGCTTCGGCCGCGAGTTGTTCGAGCGCGGCGCGGCAGTCGGCGACGATGGGAACCTCGACGTCGTAGATCCGGCCGATCTCGGCGGCGTCGATGTCGATCTGGATGATCTTGGCGCCGGGGAACATGCCGGCGCGGCCGCCGGTGAACATCCCTGCCCGCGTGCCCGCCATGAGGACGACGTCGGGTGTCGGTGCTCCGAGAGCCGGGATGGTGCCCATCGACAGGAGTCCGCCACCGGCGAGCGGATGGTCGGCCGGGATGGCGCCGTCGGCCTTGCCCGGGTAGAAGACGGGTACGCCGACGGTCTCGGCGAAGGTCACGAGCGCTTCTTCGGCACGCGAGAAGGTGACGCCGCCGCCGATCACGATCGCGGGATTCGATGCGGTGTGGAGCAGGTCGAGCGCGAGGGTGACGGCGTCGGGATCCGCCCCGGACCGGGTCGGTACCCGATAGTTGGTGGGGAAGCGCACCTGGTCGTCGTCGGCCTCGCCGAACATGACGTCGATGGGCAGCTCGAGCAGGACCGGACCGGGCACGCCGCTGGTGGCCTTGCGGATCGCGAGCGCCACGATCTCGGGGACCCGGGCGGCGTCGGTGATCCGGTATGCCCACTTCGTGACCGGATCGGCCGCGGCGATCTGATCGAAACCGCCCTGCAGCGGATTGGTTTCGGTCTCACGCAGCGGCGGGGCGCCCACGACGAACAGCGTCGGTGAGCGGTCCAGATAGGCGTTGGCCAGGGCGGTGTAGACGTTGGTGAACCCGGGTCCGGAGGTGACCACGCAGACGCCGAAGCCGCCAGTGACGCGTGCGTACGCATCGGCGGCATGGCCTGCGCTGGCCTCGTGCCGGGTGTCGGTGAGCCTGATCCCCTCACCCGCACAGGCGATCAGGAACGCGTCGAGGTGTCCGCCGTGGAGGGTGAACACCTCGGTGGTGCCGGCCTGGGCGAGCGCGCGGGCAAGTAGTTGACCGCCGTTGACAGTTGCCATTGTGGGGACCTTTCGAGAGCTGTCCAACGTGTGCGGCCGAGAGTAACTGGCATCACAGTGCGACACCAGGGTCGCATTATGCAAACACTCTGGTCGATGGCACGATTGTGAGCATGGCTCGCTCCTCCCCACAGACCGAACGCATCGTCATGCTGATGCAGTTGCTGACCGATCAGCCGACGACGGCACGGAGTCTGGCCGACATCGCGCGCCACCTCGGGGTCTCCAAGCCCACCTGCTATCCGATGGTCATCGCGCTGACCGAAGCCGGGTGGCTGCTCCGCGATCCCGTCAGCAAGGGCTATCGGTTGGGCCCCGCGGTGGTCCCGATCGGGGATGCGGCGTCGCGGGCGATGGCTCCTGTCGAGGTCGCCCGTCCGCTGATGCGCGATCTGGCCGACGACAGTGACATGGCCGCAATCGCTTTCGTCCCCACCGGGGCCGACCTGGCGATAGGGGAAATCGTGCAACCCGTGACCGGTCGTCGCGGCACGCTGGGCCTGCGCCTGGGTGACACCCTGGAGATCGCGCCGCCGCTGGGCGCCGGGCTGGCCGCGTGGTACTCACCCGACCGGTTGGACGAGTGGCTGCTCCTCGGCGCGGACCACGTCGGAGTCGACCATGCCGAACTGCGCGAGCTGTATCGGCCGATGCTCGAGGTGATCAGGGCACGCGGATATGCGGTGGAATGCGCCGATCAGCGAGAGCAGTCGCTGTCGGCGACGGTTGCCGGACTACGCGGGATGGGTGTCGCAGGTCAGCGCGCGGTCACCGCGTTACGGGAGGCGCAGCGTCGCTTGCCCACCGACGTCGTGGTCGGTGAGATCGATGCGGACACAGAGTATCGGCCCATCTCCGTCAATGCCGTCGCCTTCGCGCCCGGCGGAGTGCCTGCCGTCATCCTCGCGATCGTCGACGCGCGGACGTCGCTGAGCGGGCGCGAGGTCATCGGGCTCGGCGAGAAGGTCAGGGCCGCAGCAGATGCGGTGACCGAAGGGCTCGGCGGGACTCCGCCTGTCCAGCCGTAGGCCGGCGGCCCGACGGTCACCCGGCCGGCTGCTCCTCGACGGCCCGACCGGGACGCAGCATCACGAGGGCGAGGATCGCGGCACCCGCGGTGAGGACGCCGGAGAAGGTCAGGCACAGCTGCATGCCGTCGAGGAAGGCGTCGCCGACGGCGCCCATCACGGCGGGGGTGTCGGCGCCGAGGTTCAGGCCGCTCGCGGCGGCAAGGCCGTCGGTGTCGACCGCGCCGACCACGCGGTCGCGCACGGGCTCGTCGATGCCGGCGTCGACGAGCTTCTGCGGCAACGAGTTCACCGCCCCGGCGGTCAGCAGGGCGCCGAGCACGGCCGGACCGAGCGCGCCGCCGACCTGACGGAAGGCGTTGTTGCCGGCCGCGGCCATACCCGACAGGTGATAGGGCACCGCCGACACCGCGGTCGCGGTCATCGGCGCCATCACCAGCCCCATTCCGAGTCCGAGCACGACCAGACGCCACGAGATGGCCGCGAACGAGGTGTCGGCATCGATGGTCAACAGTGCGAACTGCGCAACGGCGACCATGAGCAGGCCGCCGCCGATCAGGAACCGCGCGTGGATTCGATGCATCATCCTGCCGGCGAGGGCGCCGACCAGCATCGAGGCGCCGTTCATGAGGGCCAGCCGCCAACCCGCCTCGATGGTGCCCAGCTGCTGCACCAGGCCGAAGTACATGCTCAGCACGAAGATGAACCCGATCAGCGCCAGGAAGGTGATCATCGCCACCAGCGTGGTGGCGGTGAAGGCGCGACTGCGGAAGAGGTCGAGGTCGAGCATCGGACTCGCCGAACGCTTTTCGGTGATGACGAAGGCGACCGCGGCGACGACGGCGATCAGCAGTGCGAGAACGACCCGGGTGTCGCCGAAACCGTAGACACCGGCCTCGATGACGCCGAACACGAGCGCGGTGACCGAGATCGCGGCCGAGATCTGACCGGGCCAGTCGAGGCGGCGGGCTCGGGGCGCGCGGGATTCCGGCAGCGTCGCCACCGCCACCGCGAACGCGATCAGCGCCACCGGGATCGGCAGCAGGTAGATCCAGCGCCAGCCCGCGGACTCGGCGACCGGGCCCGCCACCAACGGCCCGACCGTCAGCGAGAGCATCAGCGCCGACGCCCAGATGCCGATGAACTTGCCGCGTTCGCGGACGTCGGGGACCGCGTGGCTGATCAGCGCCAGGGTGGTCGGCAACAGTGCGGCCGCGCCGGTGCCGGCGAGCGCCTGCCCGATCCACACCATGCTGATCGACTGCGCGGACAACGCCACCAGTGCGCCCAGTGCGGTGAGGCACAGACCGACCAGATACACCTTGCGTCGCCCGTGCACGTCACCGAAGACCCCCGCAGTGAGGATGAAAGCGGCCATCGGCAGCACGAAAGCGTCTTGGACCCAGGACAATTGAGCAGTCGTCGCGCCGAACGCGGTGCCGATCGCCGGTAGGGTCACGGCGACGCTGGTGATGGGCAGGTAGGCGACGAAGACGCCGAGGCAGGCCATCACGATGGTGGCCGTCCGGCGTTCCGGAGGTGCGGACACGTCGGTGATGACGGGAGAGGTGGTCGCGGTCACGCGCTCGCTTTCGCTGTCGGGGAAGGGAGGTCGCCGGTCGGCGCAGGAATCAATTGTCTGCACCACGTCCGCGAAACCGCGGACGGATTCGCTGAGGCGGATCGAATATCGCACCACGCCCTCACCGGCGGTAAGATTCCTCCACCATGGATGACATCGACGGCACGATCCTCCGCGCACTCCAGGTGTCACCCCGGGCGACGTTCCGACAACTGGGCGAGGTGGCGGGGGTCTCGGAACAGACGGCGGCGCGCCGCTACCAGGCGCTACGGCGAGCCGGGGTGATGAAGGTCGTCGGGATCATCAAGCCCTCCGTGCGCGGGCAGTCGGAGTGGGTGGCGCGAGTGCGATGCCGTCCGGACCGGATGGAACCGCTTGCGTCCTCGCTCGCCCGCCGCCGCGATGTCGCCTTCGCCTACGTCGCGTCCGGTGGTGCGGAGATCATCTGCCTCATCCGGGCGCCGCTCGGCGCATCGGGCGAGGACGCGATCGCGAAGACGTTCCCGGCCCGCGCCTCGGTGACCGACGTCAGCATCGATCTCATCCTGCACGCCTTCGACCCCGGGCACCCGGCGTCGAGATGGACCGGATTCGGCGGACACCTCGACGGCCGGGACCGAGATCTACTCGCCTCCGCCGCGGCCGGTGCGGGCGACGACACGCCGGAGGACGCGGAGCAGGACGACTCGGCGTCGGATGCCCCGGCCGGCGGTGGGCGCCTCACGGCCGACGACGCGACCCTCATCGAGGCGCTGGTCCAGGACGGTCGGCGACCGCACCGCGAGCTGGCGCGTATCTGCGGATGGACGGTCGGACGGGTCCGTCGCCGGCTCCGCGCACTCGAACGCGCCGGGGCGCTGTTCTACGACGTCGAGATCCTGCCCGATCGCCTCGGCTTCGACCTGAGCGCCACCCTGTGGCTGACGGTGACGCCGTCGGCTCTCGATCAGGTGGGAACCGAGCTGGCGGCTCACGACGAGGTGGCGTTCGCGGCCGCGATCAGCGGCGAGCGAAACCTCATGGTGTCGGTGATCTGCCGGGACACCGCGCATTTCTACGACTACCTGCGTACCCGGGTCGCCGCCATCGACGGTCTCACCGGGTACTCGGTCAGCATCCGGATGCGCCGGCTGAAGCAGAATGCCTCGCTTGTGGTGCAGGGGCGGCTGATTCAGCCGGTGTGAGGCCTCGCGAGGGTCCGGCGGTCGACCGTCGGCAGTCGGCTCTCGGGAGCGGGCCCGTCGGGGTAGCGTCCACGTGTGACCTCGCCACATCGAGCCGACCGGGGACTGGTGCGACTGTGTGTGCTGGCCGTCGTCGCCGGGCTCGCGACCGGGCTGCTGGGCGGCGCGTTCCGCTGGTGCCTCGGACACCTGGATCGCTGGCGCGTCGAGATGCTCGACTGGTCGGCGGGATTCGGTGTGCCCGGGTGGCTCGTCCCCATCGCGGTGACCGCGGCCGGCGCTGCGGTCGGCGCGCTCGCCGTCCGCCTGGTGCCGACCGCGGCGGGCAGCGGAATCCAACACGTGGAGGCGGTCGAGCGCGGCGAGGCGGTCCCGGCCCCGCTGCGGCTCATCCCGGCCAAATTCGTCGGTGCGCTCGCCGCGATCGGTTCGGGGCTCGTGCTCGGTCGCGAAGGGCCGACCGTGCACATGGGAGCCGTCGTCGGCTCGGAGACCGGCCGGCGCGGAGGGCTCGACGACGTCGACGTCCGGGTGATGCAGACGTCGCTGAGCGGCGCGGGGCTGGCGGTGGCGTTCACCGCCCCGATCGGCGGCGCCCTGTTCGCGCTCGAGGAAGTGGGACGTTCGTTCCGGCTGCGCCTCGTGCTGCCGACGGTCTTCGCCGTGGTTGCCGCGGTCGCCGTCGGACGGGTCATCCTCGGCGACCGCCCGGAATTCGACGTACCGTCCCTCGACGTGCCGTCGGTGACGACGCTGCCCGTCTTCGTCGTGTTCGGGCTCGTGTCCGGACTCGTCGGGATCGCCTACAGCCGAACGGTTCTCGGCACGCTGGGCTGGGTCGGCCGGTTCTCGCGGGTGCCCCCGATCGCTCGCGCAGCCCTCATCGGTGCGGCGATCGGGGCGTTGCTGGCCATCGATGCACGCACCGCGGGCGGCGGCGACGGGCTCACCCAGGCGGTCGTCGACGGCGGTGTCGTGCTCCCGGCGCTCGTCGCGCTCTTCCTCGTCCGTTTCGTCGCCGGCCCGCTGTCCTACGCCGCGGGGACGCCGGGTGGTCTGTTCGCGCCGCTGCTCGCACTGGGCGCGCTGTGGGGTGCGACCTTCGCCGAGGTCGCCGACGTCGTTGTCCAGCAATCGGACCCCGGTGGATCGGGATTTCGGGGCGCGATGATCCTGGCGGGGATGGCGGCGCTGTTCGGCGCGGTCGTCCGGGCGCCGCTCACCGGGATGGTCGTGGTGATGGAGATGACCGCGACGACCACGGTCGCCCTCCCCATGCTGGCCGCGACGGCCGCCGCGGTCCTCGTCGCACATCTGTCCGGGTCGCCGCCGGTCTACGACTCGCTCCGCGAGCGGATGCTCGCGAATTCGGTTCGGCGGGAGGACGAACCGGGTCCGGACCCCGCTCCCTGAGGGGTGAGCTCGCGAGCGTCACGATGCTCAGGGAGCAGGAAGCAGGTCGTTCTCTCGGATAAGGGGGCGGGGGCTCGACTCAGGACTTGGCGTGGGTCCGCGAGTCCAGCGGCACGATGAGCGGGCCGCCGGTGACCGGATCGGTCATGACGTGCGCCCGGAGGCCGAAGGCCGCGTCGAGGGTCTCGGCGTCGATGACCTCGCTGGGTGAACCGGTGGTGACGATCGCGCCGTTGCGCATGACGAACAGCGAATCACTGTACCGCGCAGCCAGATTGAGATCGTGCAGCACCATGACGACGGTCTTGCCGTGCTCGTCGCGGAGCTTGCGGACCAGGTCGAGGACGTCGATGGAGTGCGCGAGGTCGAGGTAGGTCGTCGGCTCGTCGAGCAGGATGAGATCGGTGTCCTGGGCCAGGGTCAGCGCGATCCAGACCCGTTGCCGCTGCCCGCCCGACAGGGCGTCGAGGGTGCGGTCGGCGAGGTCGAGGGTGTCGGTCATCTCCATCGCCTGCGCGACCGCGGCCTCGTCGGCCGCACTGGCCTGCGCGAACCAGCGCTGGTGTGGATGACGTCCGCGCCCGACCAGGTCGGCGACGGTGAGTCCTTCGGGCGCGATGGGATTCTGGGGCAGGATCGCGAGGGTGCGGGCGACCTGTTTGGGGCGAACCGACGAGATGTCGTCACCGTCGAGGTAGACCGCGCCCGCCCGGGGAGGCAGCAGACGCGCGAGACACCGCAGCAGCGTCGACTTGCCGCATCCGTTCGAGCCGATGATCGTGGTGACCTGCCCGTCGGGGATGTCGATGTCCAGGCCGTCGATGACGATCCGTTCGTCGTAGCCGACGGTAAGGCCGACGCCGCGCAATCGCGCGGTGGTAGCCGTGGTTTCGAGGGAGGACGCGGTCATACGCTCGCCTTTCGGGACATGACGACCATCAGGTAGATCAGGAACGGCCCGCCGATCGCGGCGGTCACGATACCGACCGGCAGACCACCCGGCAGCACCGTGCGGCAGAGCAGGTCGCCGCCCAGGACCAGCGACGAACCGATCACGCCCGACACCAGTGGCGTCGGCACAGCGGTACCGGCCAGCCGCAGGGCGATCTGCGGGGCGAGCAGTGCGACGAAGGCGATCGGGCCGGCCGCGGACACGCTCAGTGCGGCGACCAGGACCGCGGTCAGGAGCAGGGTCGTCGACACCGCGCCGGTGCGGACCCCGAGACCGCGGGCGAGATCGGGTCCGAGGCTGAGCATCCCGATCTGGCGGGCCAGAACGATCACCACGACGATGCTCGCGCAGACACCGGCGACGACCGGCCACACATTGGACCAGCCGACATTCGCCACCGATCCGACGATCCACACCTGTGCGCGGCCGACATCCCGGATGTCGGCGCGGGAGAGCAGGAACTGGGTCAGCGCCTGCAGCAACCACGTCATGCCGACGCCGATCAGCACGAGCCGGAACGGGTTGATGCCGCTGTTGGCCTTGCGCCCCGGCCACGCCAGGACGTACATCGCGATGGCGGTCGCCAACCCGCCGATCATCGCCGCCGCCGGGACGCCGAGATCGCCGAGCCAGGCGCCCCAGCTGGTGGTCGAGAACGCGATCGCGGTCACCGCGGCCACGCTCGCGCCGGCTGTGATACCGAGCATGTCCGGTGTGGCCAGCGGGTTCTGGGCGATCAGCTGGGTCAGCGAACCGGCGAGGCCCAGGCCGAATCCCACGAGCAGCGCGACCAGCGCGCGGGGGAGCGCGACGTCGAAGACGACGACGTTCTCGACCCGGGTCCCGCCCCCGAGCAGGATGCGCGCGACGTCGATCGGGGTCAGGGGGAAGTCACTGACGCCGACGCTGGTGAGGAACAGGACGATCGTGATGGCCGTGGCCACCAGCGCCACGGCGAGCATGCGCGGCCGCACCACCATCGACATCGGCTCGATCGCGATCCGGTATCCGCCCGGATGAGGTGCGATCCGGGTCTTGGCCCTGATCCCGCTCTTCTCGGCGGTCTCGGTCTTGATGGAGGTCGGCGGGTTCACACGGTCCCCAATCTCTGTCGGCGGACCATGACGATGAGGAATGGGGCGCCGACCAGCGCCAGCATCACACCGACCTGCACTTCGCCGGGTCGGGCGACGATGCGGCCGAGGATGTCGCATCCGACGAGGAGGATGCCGCCCAGCAGAGCCGAGTACGGGATGATCCACCGGTAGTCGGCGCCCACGAACGCGCGCGCGATGTGCGGCACGACCAGACCGAGGAACACGATCGGCCCGCAGGCCGCGGTGGCGGCGCCGATGAGCAGCGTGATCGTCAGCACGCCGAGGGCGCGGATCAGCACGACCCGGGAACCGAGTGCCTTGGTCATGTCGTCGCCCAGGCTCAACACGTTGAGGAAGAACCCGCTCGCCAGGGCGAGGACGAGTCCCACCCCGATGAACGGCAGGCTGGCCCAGAACACGTCGATGCCTCGGCCCGCGGTGGAGCCGACGCTCCAGAAGCGCCACTGGTCCAGCGAATTGGTGTCGACGAGCACGATCGCGGATGTGATGGCGGTCAGCATCGCGGTCAGGCCGGTACCCGCGAGCACCAGGGTCAGCGGACTCGAGCCGCTCAGCGACGACAACCCGAACACGACGGTGGCCGCGATGATCGCGCCGATGAGTCCGAAGAACATGAAGGCGATCGGGCTGGTGATCCCGAGCAGGTAGATGCCGCCCACGACAGCACATGCGGCTCCGGCGTTGACGCCGAGCATTCCGGGGTCGGCGATCGGGTTGCGGGTGTGGCCCTGGGTGATGGCACCGGCCGCGCCGATCGCGAGCCCGGCGGTCAGGCCGAGCAGCGTGCGTGGGACCCGCAGATCCCACACGATCCCGTCGACGTCGGTGTCCTTCGGCACCTGCGGCATCCGCAGGTTGATCAGGGCGTTCCAGATCTCCTGGGCGCCGGCGGTGAAGCTGGGCCAGATCTCGTCGAGAGGGACCGGTCGGGTGCCGAAGAGCACGGACGCGACGACCAGCGCTGCAAGGGTCGCGAGCAGCAGCGGGATTCCGAGAACTCGGAGAGATCGACGCACAAAGGTAAACCTTACCAACCTTGGATTCGGCTCTTGCCCACCGTGTACCGATCGCGCGGAATGGGTGTCGTTCGGATAACGAATTGCTGACGAATCCTGAGGGAAGGCTGTGCGCGCGGTAACACTTCGCTCAGGCTGGGTCGATAATCCCGGTGTCGGTGAGCATCTCGGGCCGACAGCAGCAAGACCGGTTGCCGGTGGGGCGGCATGAGCCGCTCCCACGATGGCGACGTCGGGAAACACAGCAGTGTCGCCTACGAACGAGGAGGATCGATGAAATCGCTGAAACGGGCTCTCACGGGGGTTCTGGTCGCCGCAGGAATCGCGGGTGGATCGCTGGTGGGTGCCGCGCCTGCGCACGCCGCCGTTCCCAACCTCCAGATGACGGGCGGGGTCTACTGCCAGTTCGGAGCACCGGGCACGCCGTGGAATCAGGCGTGGAGCATGACCCGGTTCATGCGGGTCACCGCGCGTGACGGCGACTTCCGAAACGTCACACTGCAGGAGATCAACGGCGCGACGAAGTTCAAGTCGCAGCTGAAGAAGAACGAGTCGCTCACGATCAAGACCGTCTGGTTCGGCTGCTTCCCGTCGTCCATCGCCGGATATGCGATCTCTGATTACGCCGAGAACCTGACCGACAACGCCGGTTTCTGGTGGAACGTCCGGCGCATCGACAACCCACTGGACAGGTTCGGAACCGGCTCGTCCGCGTCGTCTGCGGTTGCGCTGACCGGTGGCGGCACCGACGTCGAGGGCGTCCCCGCGATCCCGGGCCGCTGACCGTAATCCGCCACGACTGAGCGTCCACGACAAGGCATTTCGCGTCGGGCGATGTGCGGGGAGGACGCCTCCGCACATCGCCCGGCGCATGCGAAAGAGCGGCGACCGAGAAAACTCGGCCGCCGCTCTTGTGGCTTCGACAGGCTCAGCCGGCAGGAGAGCCCGGTGTCACGCGGAGGGGCGTGACACCTTGTTCGGCTCGGAAGCGGCGAGCATGTCCTCGCGTTCGACGACCTTGACGCGTTCGCGGCCTTCGGCGGCGCCGAGCGCACGCTCGTGCTCGTCGAGCCGGTACCAGCCGTCCCAGGTGGTGAACGGGATGTTCTTGGACTCGAGGAGTTCGACGATGGCGTCCTCACCGGGGTGGGCGGGCTCGAGCAGCGCGCCCGCTTCCATGTCCTTGAGGATGCAGTCGACGGTCTCGTTGGCGTCGCCCTTGGTGTGGCCGATGAGGCCCACGGGTCCGCGCTTGACCCAGCCGGTCGTGTAGATGCCGGTCAGCTGCTGGCCCTCGTCGAAGACGCGTCCGGCCTCGTTCGGGATGACCCCGGCCTGCGAGTCGAACGGGATCTGCGGCAGGTTGTCCGAGAGGTAACCGACCGCGCGGTAGACCGCGCCGACCTCCCAGTCGGTGGTCTTGCCGGTGGGCTTGACGTTGCCGGTGCCGTCGAGCTGGGTGCGTTCGGTGCGCAGTCCGACGACCTTGCCGTCCTCACCGAGGATCTCGGTGGGGCTCTCGAAGAAGTGCAGGAACAGTTTGTGGATCGCGCCCTGCTTGGGTTCGCGGATCGCGTAGTTCTCGATGATCGTGGCGACCTGGTCGGTGATCTTCGACCCGCGGCGCGCGACGGCCGAACCCTCGTCGTAGTCGATGTCCTCGGGATTGACGATGACCTCGATGTTCGGCGAGTGGTCGAGCTCCTTGAGCTCGAGCGGGGTGAACTTGGCCTGCGCGGGTCCGCGACGGCCGAAGACGTGGACCTCGATCGCCTTGTTGGCCTTGAGGCCTTCGTAGACGTTCGCCGGGATCTCGGTGGGGAGCAGTTCGTCACCGGTCTTGGCGAGCACGCGCGCGACGTCGAGGGCGACGTTGCCGACGCCGATCACGGCGACCTTCTCCGCCTCGAGGGGCCACGTGCGGGGGAAGTCCGGGTGTCCGTCGTACCAGGCGACGAACTGGGCGGCGCCGTAGCTGCCGTCGAGGTCGACACCGGGGATGTCGAGCGCGCGGTCGTCGGTGGCGCCGGTGGAGAAGATCACCGCGTCGTAGTGGGCGCGCAACTCGTCGATGGTGATGTCGGTGCCGTAGTCGACGTTGCCGAGCAGGCGCACCTGTGGTTTGTCGAGGACCTTGTGCAGGGCGGTGATGATGCCCTTGATCCGCGGGTGGTCGGGTGCGACGCCGTAGCGGATCAGCCCGAACGGAGCGGGCATGCGCTCATACAGATCGATGCTGACGCCGCGGTCCTTGGCGGTGTCGGACTTCATCAACGCGTCGGCGGCGTAGATACCGGCGGGACCGGCACCGACGATCGCAACCCGCAGCGGGCGGCTGTTGTCGCTCATGGAGTAGGTGTCTTCCGTTGCTCAGCACGCGCGGACCAGTAATCTCGGCGACCCCCGGGTCCGCGCGTATGGATAAGGCCTATCCCTTCTACGGTAGGCGCTTGCTGTCCACGACCAAAATCCGTCTGTGAGGTAACCCTCACCTGGACGAGGGATGGACGGTCGAGGTCGCGGCGGCTCAGGCCTTGCCGGCGGCGGCCGCGATCGGTCCGACGGCCTGGTCGGCGACCCACGGGATCGTCAGGACCGTCGGCACCGACATCGCGCTGCCCACCTCCTGGGGGAGGTAGACGACGCGGCCCGACTGCGCCACGGCCAGGCGGTTGAATGCCGCGTTCGCCTTCAGCCGATCGTTGGAGCCCTCCCAGTCGACGGCGACGACGACGTCGGCGGAGTCGAGCAGATTGAGGCTCTCGGCCGGCAGTTCTCCGTAGAAACCGCTGGTCACCGACGGTTGCAGCGCAGGCGGGAAGGTGAACCCGTAACCGGCGACCGTCTGCCCGCGGCCATCGCCGGGGCCGTAGATCGACACGCCGCCGGTGGGGCTGGCGGTCACGACGACAGCGGTCTTGCCCGCCAGTTGCGGGTTCTGCTCGCGAACGCCCGCGAGGAACTGTTCGGTCTCGGCCACCTTGCGGTCGGCGAGCTCGGGAAGCCCCACGGCGGTGCCGATCTGGCGGGTCTGCGCGTCCCACGGCACCTGCCACGGCTGGAACTGGGCGGGCCGCAGGATCGTCGGTGCGGTCTTGCCCAACAGGTCGAACTGATCGCGGGTGGGATCCGCGCCGACCGCGGTGATGAGGTCGGGTTCGGTGGCGAGGGCCTTGGGGATCTCGTCGCCGAAGGCGCCCGAGACGTTGGGGAGGACCACCGGCGTCGAGTCCGCGAGCAGCTCGGCGTTCCACGGCGCCGAGGCCTGATCGGGGTCGGCGAAGGGTGCGATGGTCGTGGGCGTGACACCCAGGGCGAGGAGGGTGTCACCGTCGCCCACACCCATCGCCGCGATGCGCTTCGGCGCCTGTGCGACCGTCGCCGGGGCGTAGGCCTGCTGCACGGTCACCGGGATCGCGCCGGCCTCGGGTGCGGGTACCTGCGCCGTGCCGGAGTCGACCGTCTCGTCCGGCGGCGAACACGAGGTCGCCAGGAGAGCTGCTGTCAGCAGCCCGACGAGAAGGGTGAGTGTGCGGTGGGTGGTAGAGCGCATCCGGGGTCCTCGCTGGTCGTTGCGTTCGGCGTCGTTGTTCTCCGCGGTACTTAGGGCCACCTTACTCACGGCCCTCCGATCGTCGACCACGCGCCGGTCCGTCGTCCGGCAGGTCACGCGCGTCGACGCCGGTCTCAGGTGCCTCCTGGTCGCTCGATAGACTCCCCGCCATGGCCGAAGCTGCAGGTGAGGGTGACCAGAGGCCCCCGTCGTGGAAGAACGCGTGGCCGTTCTTCGTCGCGGCGGGCGTCGTGGGCCTCGTCGTGCTCGGCGTCGTGCTGTCGAACGTGATCCGTCCTGCCGAGGATCGGGCCGGTGACTCGGCCCAGGTCCAGTACGCGATCAACGACGTCTACACCGCCCGCAACGGCCCGAACTACGCCGAGTACCGCGCCAACACCTGCGCGGCCGACGTCGAGGCGGCCGACTTCGTCTCCGAGGAAAAATTCCTCGCCGACAACCGGGAGTCGTTGGTCGCCAACGGTCACATCGAGATCCCGGAGATCACCGAGCTGGTGGTCGACGGTGACCGCGCGACCGCGAAGGTTCATTGGCACTATGACAAGACCCCCGACGACGTGAATGTCGTCGACACGATCGTGGTGCGCGAGAACGGCGAATGGAAGGTGTGTTCCTCATGACCTATGCCGGAGATCTGACCCCCCGTGAGGCGTGGGAGAAGCTCGAGAACAACCCGGACGCGGTTCTGGTGGACTGTCGGACGCAGGCCGAATGGTCGTTCGTCGGCGTACCCGACCTCGAAGTCCTGGGGAAGCGCACGATCTTCGCCGAGTGGACCACCTTTCCCGAAGGTCGACGCAACGACGACTTCATCACGCAGCTGCGGGATTCGGGCGTCAGCGACGACCACGAGGTCATCTTCCTGTGCCGGTCCGGTCACCGTTCGATCGGCGCCGCGGAGGCTGCGACGGCGGACGGTATCGCCAAGGCCTACAACGTCGTCGACGGATTCGAGGGTGCCCTCGACGAGAACGACCATCGCGGGACGTCGGGCTGGCGTGCCGAGAACCTGCCGTGGAGGCAATCGTGACTTCTGATCTACCCGTGGGTCGTGAACTGCCCGAGGGGCTCTCGGCCGACACCATCGCGGTGCGCGGCGGGCTGGCCCGCTCGGGTTTCCGCGAGACGGCCGAGGCGATGTACCTCACGAGCGGTTATGTCTACGACTCCGCCGAGGCCGCCGAACGCGCCTTCACCGGGGAGGACGAGCGATTCGTCTACTCGCGCTACGGCAATCCGACCGTCGAGATGTTCCAGGAACGTCTGCGTCGACTCGAGGGTGCCGAAGCGTGTTTCGCGACGGCCAGCGGGATGGCCGCGGTCTTCGTCGCGCTCGGTGCGCTGCTGAAGGCCGGCGATCGCCTGGTCGCCGCCCGCAGCCTGTTCGGTTCCTGCTTCGTGGTCTGCAACGAGATCCTGCCGCGCTGGGGGATCGAGACCGAGTTCGTCGACGGCGAGGACCTGGAACAGTGGGAGCGGGCGCTCTCCAAGCCCACCGACGCAGTGTTCTTCGAGACCCCGTCGAATCCGATGCAGAGCCTCGTCGACGTCGTCAAGGTCTCGGAGCTGGCGCACGCGGCGGGCGCACAGGTGGTGCTGGACAACGTCTTCGCCACCCCGCTCCTGCAACGCGGTCTCGAACTCGGTGCCGACGTCATCGTGTACTCGGGCACCAAGCACATCGACGGCCAGGGACGTGTGATGGGCGGTGCGGTACTCGGAACCAAGGAGTACGTGGACGGGCCGGTGCAGCAACTCATGCGGCACACCGGCCCGGCGTTGAGCCCGTTCAACGCCTGGACGCTGGTGAAGGGTCTGGAGACGCTGCGCCTGCGCGTCGACGCCTCGGTGTCCTCCGCGCTCCGGATCGCCGAGTTCCTCGAAGCCGATCCGCGGGTGCGATGGGTGAAATACCCGTTCCTGCAGTCCCATCCACAGTACGAGCTGGCGCGGGCGCAGATGTCCGGCGGCGGCACCGTGGTGACCTTCGAGCTGAACGACCACGACGGCATCGACGGCAAGAAGCGGGCCTTCGAGGTCCTCAACGGCTTGCGGATCGTCGACATCTCCAACAATCTCGGTGACTCCAAGTCGCTGATCACGCACCCGGCGACCACCACGCACCGTGCGATGGGGCCCGACGGACGCGCGGCGATCGGTCTCAGCGACTCGGTCGTGCGGCTGTCGGTCGGTCTCGAAGGGGTCGACGACCTGCTCGGCGATCTGGATCAGGCGCTGGGCTGACCCGTCGCGTTCCCCTCTTCCGTTCCCGCTCGGCCCGGCGGTGTGAGCGGTCACGGATCGGGTGAGCGGACGGTGATTCCCGCCGCGGTCTCAGTCGAGGCCGTCGATGCCCAGCGCGTTCAGGACCGTACGGAGTTTGAACGCGGTCTCCTCGAGCTCGCCCTGAGGGTCGGAGTGTTCGACGATGCCGCCACCCGCCCACGTTCGCAGACTGCGGCGATCGGCTTCGAGCTGGAGGCACCGGATGGTGACCATCCATTCGCCGTCGCCGGCGGCGTCGCACCAGCCGACGGCGCCCGCATAGAAGCCGCGTTCCCCCTCGACTTCCCGGATGATCTGCGCGGCAACATCACTGGGTGTACCGCAGACCGCGGGGGTCGGACCCAGCAGGAGGGCGAGATCCAGCGCGGTGGTCGACGGATCGCGAAGTGTCGCGCGGATGGGGGTGGCGAGATGCCACACCTCTCCGGTCGACTGCAGTTGCGGGGTCGACGGCGCGTCGACGTCGTCGCACAGGTGCGCCAGCCGGTCGCGCAGGTGATCCACGACGAACGCGTGTTCGGCGAGATCTTTTGCCGAGGAGAACAATCCGTCGGCGACGGCGCGGTCGACGACCGGATCCGGTGACCGCGGAGCCGAACCCGCGTACGGGTGGCAGGTGACGACCGATCCCGACTTGCGCAGCAGCACTTCGGGACTCGCGCCCAGCAGCCACGCGCCGGAGCCGGTGGCGGCACCGAGGTCGACGCCGAACGCGTTGTGTCCGGCGTTGCCGCCCGCCAGGGCGTCGAGGAGTTCGTGGGGCGCGACCTCGGCGTCGAGCACGATGTCGACGCTACGGGCGAGGACGACCTTGCCGACGTCGCCGGCGACGATCCGCTTGACCGCGTGCGCCACCCGCTCGCGGTGCTCGTCGGCGGTCGGGTGCAGGGTCGTCGAGACCGGGGTGCGCGACAGCGGTGGCCCGCCCGTCAGCGGTGCGTCGTCGAAGTGCAGGACCTCGGGTACCACCAGCGCGGCCGGGTCGGAGAGATCGAACGGGATCGCGCCGGTCAGCCCGTCGATCGTCCCGGAACGCAGCGCGGCCGAGGCCGCGTCGACATCGGTGAACCCACGGACGGCGCCCCGGCCCCGCACGGTGCCGTGCGGGCGGGACAACACGAACACATCAGTCGCTGACACCCCTGACACGCTACAGGTAAGTGTGCCCTAACTTTGGATCACGATGAGTGAAAATTGACACGCCCGCGCGGCTTCGGCGAGGCTTGCACATAGGTCATGAGTGCCAGTGACAAGCCCCGGCTCGCTGGTCGGCAACCCTCCTCCGCGGTGGGGTGCTCCGGGTGACGACCTGGCCGCGTACCGACCGGACGCGGCAAGCGCGGAATTTCAGAGGAGCTCCTGCCATGACCGCTGTCCTGTCAGCACCCGACACGACCGGCCACGAGACTGTCGACACCCCCGTCATCGATTCGACCCACCATCGGTATCCGGCCATCCCCGGGCTGGCCCCGGTCGTCGGCGCCGATGTGTCCGTACCGCTGGCCCACGGCGGCACAACGCGGTACGTCAACCTCGACTACGCGGCGAGCGCGCCGGCTCTGAGCTCGGTGGCCGCCGCGGTCGCCGTTGGACTCGGCGAATACGCGAGCGTCCATCGCGGCGCCGGTCATCTGTCGCAGGTGACCACCGCCCGGTACGAGGCCGCCCGGGACACCGTGCGCCGGTTCGTCCGCGGACGGGTCGACGACACCGTCGTCTTCACCCGCAACACCACCGATGCCATCAACCTCGCCGCTCACATCACCCCCGGGGACGTCGTCGTGCTCGACATCGAGCATCACGCCAACCTGCTGCCGTGGTGCGCGCCGCGCGACGGCCGCAACCGGGCCCGAATCGTCCGCACCTGCGACACGATCGAGGACACCCTGGTCGCGCTCGAGGCGGAGCTCGCGTCGGCGCCGGCAGCGCTGCTCGCGGTCACCGCGGCGTCGAACGTCACCGGCGAGGTGCTGCCGATCACCCGGCTCGCCTCGATCGCGCACCGGCACGGGGCCCGGATCCTGGTCGACGCCGCGCAACTCGTCGCGCACCGCCCCGTCTCCGTCGTCAGTCACGGCATCGACTACCTGGCCTTCTCCGGGCACAAGGCATATGCGCCGTTCGGTGCCGGGGTCCTGATCGGCCGGACCGACTGGTTCGACGCCGCCGACCCCTATCTGGCCGGCGGGGGAGCGACCGCCGACGTCGACCTGAGCCCGCACGCCGGTGGCGTGACCTGGCACACCGGAGCCGCGCGTCACGAGGCCGGTTCGCCGAACGTGCTCGGCGCGGTGTCGATCGCGGCGGCCTGCGAGGCGCTGGCCGACCTCGGTCCCGAGGCCATCGGCCTGCACGAACTGCGCCTGGCCCAACGCCTGGACTCCGGCCTGGCCGCCATCCCCGGGGTCGTGCCCCTGCGGATCTTCGCCGATTCCACCGACCGGGTGGGAATCGCGGGGTTCACCGTCGACGGGATCGCGCCGCGGGTCGTCGCCGAGTATCTCAGTGCGCAACACGGAATCGGCGTGCGCGACGGCCGGTTCTGCGCTCACCCGCTGCTCGAGCGCCTCGGACATCCGGCCGGCGCGGTCCGCGCGAGCTTCGGGGCGGGTACCACCTCCGACGACATCGACCGCCTCCTCGAGGCACTGCGCGCGCTGACCGAACACGCACCGATCGACCATGCACTGACCGAACAGACCATCCGACCAAAATCGAATGAGGGGTGATGAGATGACCATCGAACTCGACGCACCGGCCGATCGCGCAACCGTGATCGCCGCACCGACTTCCGCTCCGACGGCCCCGATCAGCATCGGACGACCGGGGTTCCAGATCGCCATCGCCGGAGACGAACTGGCGCAGACGTTTCCGATCGTCGTGCGGCGTGAGACCCTCCGCGATGCGCAGCGTGCCCGCTCTCTGCTCCGGGCCGGCACCCACGATCAGGCGAAGTTCGTGGTCGCCCTCGAGGTGGAGGTGACCGTCGCGGCGGATGCCGCGTCGGCGCGTGCCGCGGCCGCTGCCGCGGTGGACGCATCGTCGGAGGCAGGCTCCGGGACCATCCGCTACATCGGCACGACACACGGACTGATCACGCTGGTCCGGGACATCTACGCGGCCGAGGTCGCCGACGCCGTGATCCTCGTCCCGATCGACGGCGCAGCCACCGAACGCCGCATCCGCGAACAGATCCTGCCGGTTCTCGCCGAGCAGCGGCACCGCGTGGCCTGACGGGGCGGCCCGTCACAGAAGCGCGACTTCGGAACGTGCGCGCTATCTGCAACTGCCGCAGTTGAACTCAAGTGGCGCACCTGCGCCGTAGACACCCCGCCGGCACCATCTCACGATGGTGCCGGCGGAGGTGTCTCGACGGTGATCCGTCAGCCGCGCGAGGGCTCGTTGGCAGCCTCGGGATGCGAGGCGAGGCGGTCGATCGCATCCTGCGCGATCTTCTCGGCCTGCTCGCGGCCGACCCAGCCGCCCGGCTGGACCTCCTTGCCGGGCTCGAGGTCCTTGTAGTGCTCGAAGAAGTGGGCGATCGGGCCCAACTCGTACTCGGACACGTCGGAGATGTCCTTGATGTGGTCCCACCGCACGTCCTTGGCCGGGACGCACAGCAGCTTGTCGTCGCCGCCGGCCTCGTCGGTCATGGTGTACATGCCGACGACCCGTGCGCGCACGATGATGCCGGGGAACACCGACTCGGGGAGCAGGACCAGCGCGTCGAGCGGGTCGCCGTCCTCACCGAGGGTGCCGTCGATGTACCCGTAGTCGGCCGGGTAGCCCATCGAGGTGTACAGGTAGCGGTCGAGGTAGACCTTGCCGGTCTCGTGGTCGACCTCGTACTTGTTGCGGCCACCTTTGGGGATCTCGATGGTCACATCGAATTCCACAGTTCCTCCTGGCAGTCTTGATCGGGGATGCCGCGTCGGGCCGAAACGCCCGCACGCTGCCCCAACGATACTGTTGGTCCGGCGACCTCGATGTTCGTACCCCTCATTGTGCGTACATCCGGCCGTTCAATCGACCGTGAACCGCGAGAGACCCGGAGGTTTTGTGGGCGCATCCACCCGAAACGGCGGTCGCCGCGGTCGGAGACTCCTGTGGTGGACGGTCACCGCGGTGGTGATCCTGGCCCTGGTCGCCGCGGCCTCGGTCGTGATCGCACTCCGCCTCGATCGGGAACCGGAGCTCCCGCCGGGAGTGCCACCGCAACCCGCCGCGGTCGCCGTCGATCCGCGGATCGACCCGGTGGCCGCCTCGGCGCCCGAGCCGACGCCGCAGGGTGTGTCACGCGCGATCGCTCCGGCACTGCGCAACCCCGCCCTCGGCGAACTCACCGGCATGATCAGCGACTCGCTCACCGGCGCGGTCCTGTGGACCAGCGACCCGGAGCGTCCGCGGATCCCCGCGTCGAACGCCAAGATCCTGACCGCCGCCGCCGTCCTCGACGCCGTGCCCCACGATCAGCGACTGACGACGACGGTGGTGGCCGGCAGCAACGGACAGGTCATCCTCCGCGGTGCCGGTGATCCCACCCTGTCGGCCCAGCCCGCCGGGACCGACACCTTCTACACCGATCCGGGTCGCATCGCCGACCTCGCGCGCCAGATCGAGGAGACCGAGATCCCGGTGACCTCGGTGGCCGTCGACCTGAGCGCCTTCTCGGGACCCACGATGGACACCACCTGGGATCGCCGGGACATCCAGGGCGGCGACATCGCCCCGATCGAATCGCTGATGGTCGACGGTGCCCGGCGGGAACCGCTGGACGAATACTCGCCGCGTACCGCGACCCCGGGCCTCATGGCGGGGGAGGCGCTGGCCGCCGCCCTCGACGTCGAAGCGCCCGTCACCGAGGTGACCGGTACCGCGCCGACCGGGTCCGGGGACGAACGCGTGATCGCGAAGGTCCAGTCGGCCCCGCTGGTGACGCGGGTCAACGACATGCTGCGCTACAGCGACAACGTGCTCGCCGAGACGCTCGCCGTCGAACTCTCGGTGCACCGCGGCGGGCCGCCCACGCACGCCGGCGGCGTCGACGCGATCGAACAGGTGCTGTCGTCGATGTTCCCGGACCAGTGGGCCGGTACGACGCTGCACGACGCGTCGGGGATCTCCTACGCCAACCGGACCACGCCGGAGTTGCTCGACACGGTGATGACAGCGGCGAGCGGGCCGAGCAGGCCGGCGCTGCGCCCCATGCTCGACGGTCTGCCGATCGCCGGCGGTACCGGCACCCTCGCGGACCGGTTCGACGCCGCCGACAATCCCGGTGCGGGCTGGGCGCGGGCGAAGACCGGAACACTCACCGGGGTGAGTTCGTTGACCGGCATAGTGCAGACAGTCGACGGCCGCGTGCTGTCGTTCGCCCTGATGTCCGGCGGCACCTCGCCGGCGGACGCGCGACCCGCCCTCGATGCCGTGGTGGGCCAACTGAGAGAGTGCGGGTGCCGATGATCACGTCAGGAATCGCCGGGTCGGAGACCACGGACGCCGGGAACGCCGGAGCCGAGACCGGGACCGCTCCGGAATCGGGCGTCGAGGAATCCGCCGACCGGGAACGCCACCCGGGTATCGGCTCGCAGATCGACTGGTCGCTGGCGGCCTCGACGGCGAAACGACTCGCCCGGCCCGGCCCGAAGACGACGTCGTACACCTACGAGGCGGCCCGCGCGGAACTGGCCGATGCCGCCACCCGCGCCGAAGCCCCGGTGCGAGAGGTCACGGGCCTGGCCGACGGCCTGCGCGTACCGACCACCCGAGTCCTCGACCGGGCCGGCTGGATCGACGCGGCGTCCCTGTCGATGCGATCGATGCTCGGTTCGGACGACGAGTCCACCGACGCGGGATCGCCGGGGCTCGCGGCACGATTCGGCGGACTGCAGGCCGGTGGTCTGCTCGCGTTCCTCTCCACCGCGATCCTCGGTCAGTACGATCCGTTCACGCCCGATCCGGAGACCGGCGAGCCCGGTGTGCTGATGGTGGTGACGCCGAACATCATCAACGTCGAACGCCAGCTCAAGGTGATCCCGTCGGACTTCCGGCTGTGGGTGTGCCTCCACGAGGTCACCCACCGTGTGCAGTTCTCGGCCAACCCGTGGCTGCGGGACTACATGCAGGACAACGTCGCGGTGCTCACCTCCGACGCCGGCGAGTCGACGACCGAGATCGTCACTCGGATGACGAAGGCCCTCAAGGGTTCCGATGGTCCGCGCGAGAAGGGCGTGATCGGCGCGATGCAGCTGCTGCAGAGCCCCGAACAGCACGCCGCTTTCCAGCGCATGATGGTTCTCGGCACCTTGCTCGAGGGGCACGCCGACCACGTCATGGATGCGGTGGGCCCGGTGCATGTGCCGTCGGTGGCGCGCATCCGCACCGCCTTCGACAAACGACGCACCGCACCGCAGAATCCGGTGCAGCGGATCATCCGGGCCCTCATCGGGATGGACGCCAAGCTCGCGCAGTACATCCGAGGAAAAGCCTTCGTCGACGCGGTGGTCGAGGCAGTCGGGATGGAGCGGTTCAACACGGTCTGGACCTCGCCGGACACGATGCCGCTGCCGAACGAGATCGACGACCCGCAGGCATGGATTCAGCGGGTCTTGTGAGGCGGGCGGTCGCGGAATTCGCGGCCGCTCATCGGGTCGGGCCGGAGGTCTGCGTCGGACTCTCCGGCGGGCCGGACTCGCTCGCGCTGACCGCGGCCGCCGTCGGTGCCGGTCTCGACGTCACCGCGCTGATCGTCGATCACGGACTCCAGCCGGACTCCGCGCGGGTGGCAGTGGCCGCGGCCGACGCGGCGCGTGTCCTGGGCGCCCGAGTCCATGTCCTGCCGGTGCGCGTCGGACGTGGTGGAGGTCTCGAGGCCGCCGCTCGCGATGCCCGGTACGCAGCCCTCGACGAGGCCCGCGGTGGTCGGCCGGTTCTGCTCGGCCACACCGCCGACGACCAGGCCGAGACCGTGCTGCTCGGGCTGGCGCGCGGATCCGGCTCACGATCGATCGCCGGCATGCGTGCCTGGAACGACCCGTGGGCCAGACCGTTCCTCGGGGTCCGGAGGCAGCAGACGCTGGCGGCCTGTACCGAACTCGGTCTCGCACCCCATCACGACCCGCACAACCGCGATCCGCGGTTCACCCGCGTCCGTCTGCGATCCGAGGTCCTGCCGTTGCTGGAGGACGTGCTCCACGGCGGCGTCGTCGACGCGCTGGGTCGCACCGCCGAGGGGCTGCAGGCCGACAACGATGCACTCGACGAGTGGGCGGCCCGCGTCCTCGCCGAGGCCGCACGCGGCGACGTCCTGGCCGTCGGCCCGCTTCGCGACGCGCCACTCGCGGTTCGGACGCGAGCCCTGCGTGCCTGGCTGCTCGACATCGGGGCGACCGAGCCGACCCATCGGGTCGTCACGGCCGTGGCGGGCCTCCTGGACTCGGCCGCCGTCGCCGACCGGACCCAGATCGCCGTCGGCGGCGACCCCGACGTCCGCCGTGTCGTCGTCCGTACGGGCGAAACACTGACGGTCCGCCTCACCGCGAGGTGAGACGGACCGTCGTCGTGGAAGTACTACGTTCCCTCAGCGCCGAGGCGGCACGAAGGGCGAGTTGATCGTCTGGAAGTACTGGATCCCGGCACCGATCAGGGTGCCGCCGCCGCCGAGGGCGAGACCGGCGATGCCGCCGATCGCGGCGGCCGGCGCGACGCCCACCAGGCAGCCCACCACCGCGGCGGCCAGGCCGATGACGCACCCGATCACGCCGCCGACGATTCCGCCGACGACAGTACCGACCAATGTGCCGATCGAGGTTCCGGCCCGGAGTTGTGATTGGAATCGTTCGAGAGCCTGGTCGTCGCGTTCTTGTCGCGTCTGCGGCGCCGCGACATTGTGCCGGGCAATGCCGCGCAAACTCTCGACCTCGGTCGGATTGACCGCCGACGAACGCGAGACCTCACGGGACGGAATGAGGGTCACGGCGTTCCCCGCGATTCGCGCGTCGATGGGAAACTGTCGGAATTCGCTGCGGTAGTTCAGCGGCATGCGGAAGAGTTCTGCGCCGGCGGTATCCCGAACCGTCACATTCCCGTTCTCCGTGCTCACGGATGCGTTGTGCACCGTGAGAGTGAGCGCCGAGGCATTCCAGGACGCGTCATAGGTGGCCGCCGGGGCCTTCTGAGGTGCAGCTTCGGCGGTGGCGGCGAACACCGTGACGACTGCGGTGGCCAGACACAGAATCACGCTGAGGCGTTTTTTGCGCAGGGGGATACGCGAAGTGGGGAACACGAGTGCTCCTTCTTGTCCACACGGGACAGGGCGTGAGAAGGGAGGGGATATCAGAGGTCTGGTGCTCAGCTCTCTGTTTTCGAGAATGTCAGACGCTCGATCCACATCGAAACGCAACCTCGAGGAATGGTGCCCGTGTGATGAGTTGTTATGTGACCGTTATCCGCATAGCAATTCCGCGAAATGTCGACGTGAATGGCCATAAATGGTTTGAACTGGCAATTTAGCGAAAAACCGCAGGTAGGCCGCGGCCATTCCCGGCGTGCGTCCGCGGAGCCCCGGAGAGGTACCCCGTTCGCCGCGGCACCGCGAAAACATGACAAGCTGGGAGCGTGCAGTCTGCCGACCCGTACGCCGCTGACATCGACGCTGTGCTGATCACCGAAGAGGAGATCAAACAGCGAACCGCCGAACTCGCCCAGTCCGTGGCATCGCGCTACGCCGACATCGAAGAGGATCTGGTCCTCATCGGTGTCCTGAAGGGCGCCATCATGTTCATGACGGACTTCGCGCGGTCCCTGCCGATCCCGTCGCAGATGGAGTTCATGGCGGTGTCGAGCTACGGGTCGTCGACATCGTCGTCGGGCGTGGTCCGCATCCTCAAAGACCTCGACCGCGACATCGAGGGCCGGGACGTCCTGATCGTCGAGGACATCATCGACTCGGGCCTGACGCTGTCGTGGCTGATGAAGAACCTCGCGACGCGTTCGCCGCGCAGCCTCGAGGTGTGCGCCCTGCTGCGCAAACCCGACGCCGTCCGCTCCACGATCCGGGTCGCCGACGTCGGTTTCGACATCCCGAACGAGTTCGTCGTCGGCTACGGCCTCGACTATGCCGAGCGCTACCGCGACCTGCCGTACATCGGCCGGCTGAAGCCGTCGGTGTACACGCACTGATGCTCCGGGGCGCCACACGTGCCCGACCTGCGAGGGAACGGTTTCACCAGCGCGATCGTTGACCGGTAGCCTCAATGTGTACGTCGACGGGAAGGACATGGGAACGGCGTCGGCACCGGGACTCGATCCCGCGAGCCCGCTCGACCCCCACCAACTGGCATGAACCGTAAGACAGTCTTCCGCAACCTCGCCATCCTGGCGCTCATCCTGCTCGCCCTGTGGGGCTGGAGCGTGATGAGCGACTCCGGCCGGGAGTACCGCGGCGTCGACACCTCCGTCGCACTGCAGCAACTCAACGACAAGAACACCAAGTTCGTCAGCATCGACGATCGCGAGCAGCAGCTCCGGATCGAGCTCAAGTCCCCGATCAAGGTCAACGACGCCGACGCCGGCAAGATCAGTGCCAAGTACCCGGCGCAGGCGGGTGACCAGGTCTTCGAGGCCGTCCAGGGCACGGGCGCGCCGTACACGACCAACGTCAACGAGCAGTCCGTCCTGTGGCAGATCCTCATCTTCGTGCTCCCGATGATCCTGCTGTTCGGCTTGTTCTTCTTCGTGATGAGCCGCATGCAGGGCGGTGGTCGCGGCGGCGTCATGGGCTTCGGCAAGTCGAAGGCCAAGCAGCTCAGCAAGGACATGCCGAAGACGACGTTCGCCGATGTCGCGGGCGCCGACGAGGCCGTCGAGGAGCTCTACGAGATCAAGGACTTCCTGCAGAATCCGGCGCGCTATCAGGCGCTGGGCGCGAAGATCCCCCGGGGTGTGCTGCTCTTCGGCCCACCCGGAACGGGCAAGACGCTGCTGGCCCGGGCGGTCGCCGGTGAGGCCGGGGTCCCGTTCTTCACGATCTCCGGTTCGGACTTCGTCGAGATGTTCGTCGGTGTGGGTGCATCCCGCGTGCGCGATCTGTTCGAGCAGGCCAAGAACAACAGTCCGTGCATCATCTTCGTCGACGAGATCGACGCCGTCGGACGCCAGCGCGGCGCGGGCCTCGGCGGTGGTCACGACGAACGCGAGCAGACCCTCAACCAGCTGCTCGTCGAGATGGACGGCTTCGGTGACCGCTCGGGCGTCATCCTGATCGCGGCGACGAACCGCCCCGACATCCTCGATCCGGCGCTCCTGCGCCCCGGCCGATTCGATCGCCAGATCCCGGTCGGCAATCCCGACATGGCCGGTCGCCGGGCGATCCTGAAAGTCCACGCCAAGGGCAAGCCGATCGATCCCGACGCCGACCTCGACGGTCTGGCCAAGCGCACGCCCGGGATGTCGGGCGCCGATCTGGCCAACGTCGTCAACGAGGCGGCGCTGCTCACCGCGCGCGAGAACAAGCAGACGATCACTGCCGAGGCCCTCGAGGAGGCGGTCGACCGGGTCATCGGCGGACCGCGCCGCAAGTCCCGGATCATCAGTGAGCACGAGCGCAAGGTGGTGGCCTACCACGAGGGCGGACACACCCTCGCCGCATGGGCGATGCCCGATCTCGATCCGATCTACAAGGTCACGATCCTGGCGCGCGGGCGGACCGGCGGCCACGCGCTGGCCGTCCCCGAGCAGGACAAGGACCTGATGACCCGCTCGGAGATGATCGCGCGGCTGGTGATGGCCATGGGCGGTCGTGCGGCCGAGGAACTCGTGTTCCACGAACCGACGACCGGTGCGTCGTCGGACATCGACCAGGCGACGAAGATCGCGCGGGCGATGGTCACCGAGTACGGCATGAGTTCCAAGCTGGGTGCCGTGCGTTACGGCCAGGATCAGGGCGACCCGTTCCTCGGCCGGTCGATGGGCTCGCACACCGATTACTCCGCGGAGATCGCGAGCGAGATCGACGACGAGGTACGCCGGCTGATCGAGGCCGCGCACACCGAGGCGTGGGCCATCCTGACCGAGTACCGGGACACCCTCGACGTGCTCGCCACCCAGCTCCTCGAGAAGGAGACGCTGACCCGCAAGGATCTGGAGAAGATCTTCTCCGATGTGGACAAGCGTCCGCGGATCACCGCCTTCAACGACTTCGGCGAGCGCACTCCCAGCGACAAGCCGCCGGTGAAGACGCCGGGCGAGCTGGCCATCGAACGCGGTGAGCCGTGGCCGCCGCCGGAGCCGGCCAAGATCCCCGAACCGGTGGGAGCCGGTTATCCAGGTGCACCGCAGGTCCCGGGCCAGGTGCCGAACTATCCGCCGATGTACCCCGAACCGGGGACGTCGGGCGGACCGACACCGCCGGTTCAGGGCAATCCGGAACCCCGGTACCCCGACCCCGGGTATCCGGATCAGCACCATCCCCCGCAGTATCCGAACCCCGGTTATCCGAACCCGAACTATCCGAACCCGAACTATCCGAACCCGAGTTACCCGAACCCCGGTAACCCGCAGTACCCGGATCCGGGATACCGCGACTCGGGCTCCGGTCGGACGCCGCCGGAGCCGGGCGGGCCGTACGGCGGACGAACGCGTCCGGACTACGGCGCGCCACGAGACTGGTCCGCCCCCGGCTGGCCGCCCGAGTCGGCGCCGCGCCCGGGCCGTAACGGCGAGGCCAACGGGTGGGGACACCGCGCCGATGACGACGACTCTCGGCCGACTTCGTAAAGTGGCTGGATGAGCATCAACGAGCGGCAGGACGCCGAACTCGCCGGACCTCGAGGGGACTTCGACCAGGCGCGCGCCGAGGCCGCGGTCCGCGAATTGCTGCTGGCCGTCGGCGAGGACCCCGACCGGGAAGGTCTCCTCCGGACCCCGACGCGGGTGGCGAATGCATACCGGGAGATGTTCGCCGGTCTCTACACCGAGCCCGACGAAGTCCTCGCGACGACGTTCGACGAGGATCATGACGAGATGGTGCTGGTCAAGGACATCCCGATGTACTCGACCTGCGAGCACCATCTGGTCTCGTTCCACGGGGTCGCCCACGTCGGCTACATCCCCGGCGCGTCGGGTCGGGTCACCGGCCTGTCGAAGCTGGCCCGGCTCGTCGACCTGTACGCGAAGCGCCCGCAGGTCCAGGAACGGCTCACCAGTCAGATCGCCGACGCCATGATGCGCAGGCTCGAGCCCCGCGGGGTGATCGTGGTGATCGAGGCCGAGCATCTGTGCATGGCGATGCGGGGGATCCGCAAGCCGGGCGCGACGACGACGACGTCGGCGGTGCGCGGCATCTTCAAGACCAGTGCGGTCTCCCGCGGCGAAGCCCTCGACCTGATCACCCGGTGACGACGCCGCACGCGGTTCCCGCCCGCGGCGGAGTGCACCGGACCCTGGTGATGGGTGTCCTCAACGTCACCGCCGACTCGTTCTCCGACGGCGGTCGCTACCTCGACGCCGATGCGGCGATCGCGCACGGTCTCGAACTGATCGACCAGGGTGCCGACCTCATCGACGTCGGCGGCGAATCCACCCGCCCCGGCGCGGTCCGGGTCGACCCCGAACTCGAGACGGCTCGCGTCGTGCCGGTGATCAGCAAACTCGCCGCGCGCGGGGTGGCCGTGTCGGTCGACACGATGCGGGCGCCGGTGGCCGCCGCAGCGGTGGAAGCCGGTGCGGCCATCGTCAACGACGTCTCGGGCGGGCGGGCCGACGCCGACATGGCACGGGTCGTCGCGGACGCGGGGGTGCCGTGGATTCTCATGCACTGGCGCCCGGCCGGCGACACCGCCGACCGTCGGTTCACCCACCGCAGCGGAGATGTCGGGGGTTACCGGGATGTGGTCGCCGAGGTCAGTGGTGAACTGCTCGCCCAGGTCGACGCCGCGGTGTCGGCCGGGGTCGACGCCGACCGCCTGATCCTCGACCCGGGACTGGGCTTCGCCAAGACCGCCGAACACAACTGGGCCCTGCTGCACGCCTTACCCACCTTCACCGGGCTGGGCTTCCCGATTCTGGTCGGGGCCTCCCGCAAACGTTTCCTCGGCACGCTGCTCAGCCGCGACGGCGCGGACCGCCCGCCCGCGGGGCGCGATGTCGCGACCGCGTCCGTCTCGGCACTCGCCGCCGCCGCGGGTGCGTGGGGCGTGCGCGTGCACGACGTGGCGAGCAGTCGCGACGCGGTCGCGGTCGCCGCGGCGTGGCGCGCAGGCGGTTCCCGAACCTCATCACCGGTAGGAGAGACGAATGGCTGATCGGATCGAACTGCGCGGGCTGAAGGTCCGGGGCAATCACGGTGTCTTCGACCACGAGCGCGCCGACGGCCAGGACTTCTTCATCGACGTCGTGCTCTGGCTGGATCTGCAGGCCGCGGGGGAGTCCGACGATCTCGCCGACACCGTCGACTACGGTGCGCTCGCGCAGCAGGTCGCCGGCATCGTCGGGGGCGAACCGCGCAACCTCATCGAGAAGGTGGGCGCCGAGGTGGCCGACTCGATCATGACCGACGAGCGCATCAGTGCGTGCGAGGTGACCGTGCACAAGCCGTCGGCGCCGATCCCGCTGACCTTCGACGACGTCGCGGTGGTGACCCGACGTTCCCGCAAGGGGACGCGATGAGCCGCGCGGTGCTCTCGGCGGGGTCCAACGTCGGTGACCCGACCGCGCACCTGCGTTCGGTCGTCGAGGGCTTCGCCGACGAGCTGGTCGCGGTGTCCGCGGTGTACTCGACGCCCCCATGGGGTGGGGTCGAGCAGGACGACTTCCGCAACATCACGCTCGTCGTCGACGGACCGTACGATGCCCGACAGTGGCTCGAGCGTGGTTTCGAACTCGAGCGGGCGGCCGAGCGGACGCGGGAGATCCGCTGGGGACCAAGAACTCTCGACGTCGACGTGATCAGTGTGTCTGATTCTGACGGAGTTGTCGTGACCGACGGACCGGACCTGACGCTGCCCCATCCCCGTGCGGCGCAACGGGCTTTCGTCCTCGTCCCGTGGCTGGAGATCGAGCCCGACGCCACCCTGTGGACGCCGGCCGGCGAACGCGCGGTCGCCGATCTCGTCGCCGGGCTCGACGCCGCCGAGCGGGATGCGGTGCAGCCGGTCGGCCGCCTGACCGGGGGCGAGCCGTGAGTGCACCGGATCCGCGCCGGCCGGAGCAGGACGACGAGGAGGCCGGCCTCGGCCCCACCCGGGTCCGTGATCTGGCCGCGATCGCGGCGGTCACCGCGATCGTCGCGTGGATGCTGGTGCGGTACAACTACTCCGATCTCCC
The DNA here is from genome assembly GCF_057770005.1 of Gordonia sp. G4. NCBI lineage: Bacteria > Bacillati > Actinomycetota > Actinomycetes > Mycobacteriales > Gordoniaceae > Gordonia > Gordonia sp. G4. Next base: position 550,466 of record NZ_CM173442.1, on the reverse strand, counting down.
GCCGTTACCGCTGCTCGCCGGTGTCGTGCTGTATGTGCTTGCGGCACTCGAGATCGTCATCGCCTTCGTAGTCCGCTCCCGGGTCGAATCCCGCGATGTGGGTCGCGCCCGGGGACAACTCCATCCGCTCACGGCCGCGCGAGTGCTGGCCCTGGCCAAGGCTTCTGCGATCCTCGGTGCGATCGCGGTCGGGGTCTGGCTGGGATTGCTCGCGTTCCTGCTCGGTCAGCACGATCTGGCCGCGGCCGACCACGACCGGCCGGGTGCCATCGTCGGGCTGATCGGCGGGGCGGTCCTCGTCGGTGCCGCGCTGTGGCTCGAGTACTGCTGCCGGGCCCCCGACGACCCGTCCGCGGTGGGCGATTCGTGACGGTTGCCGCGAGCGGCGGTCGTCCCGTCGACGCATCGCCTAACATGCGGACTATCTGAGAAACTCCGCACCCGCCTGACGTCCGAATGTACTCACAGCCTGTAAATTCACGATCATGACGACCTCGAACGGCCGTGCCGCCGACTCGCGCCGCTCGAGTCGGTCGCCGGCTCAGTGGTTGCTCGGCCTGTTGATCGTGCTCGCGCTGGTGGCCAGCATCCTCATGGTCTTCACCGACCGTTTGTCGATCACCGGCTCGCTGGCGGTCATCGCAGCGCTCTGGGCAGCCGTCATCGGCGCGATCCTGGTGACCAAGTTCCGGCGGCAGGCCGAGAGTGCGGAGGCGAAGAGCCGGGACCTGCGACTCGTCTACGAATTGCAGCTGGAACGTGAGATCGCGGCACGACGTCAGTACGAGCTCGACGTCGAGACGACCATCCGCAAGGAGGTCACCGCAGAGTCGAACGAGGAACTCTCCGAATTGAAGGCTCAGGTCCTGGCGTTGCGGTCCAGCCTGGAGATGCTCCTCGGCGAACCGCTCCCGGACCAGCGGGCCGCGCTGTCCAGCGAGAAGATGCGCGAACTGGCCTCGGGCCTGAACGACGAATCCCGCACCGGCCGCCGATCCGGGACATTCGGCGGCGACTTCGGCGGCGTGTCCTCCTATGGCGCCACCTACGCCGACGACGGGGCGCTCGCCGCCCGCGACTTCGCCGCCACCGCACCCACCGCGGACGACGGTAGACACACGGGTTCGGTCGACCCCAACGAGATGACCGAGGTGATCCCGATCGTCACCGACGATCCGATCTCCGGCCGTATCGCGACCGAGGTCTCGCCCGACGAGGTCGCCGAGACGAACACGTCGGCCGATTCCACGGCCGGCGACCGGACGTCAGGCGGCGAGGCCTCCCAGGCCGATGTGTCCGATGCCGATGTGTCCGACGCCGAGATCGTCGACACCGAACATTCCGACTCGACCACCGGGGACTCGGGTGCGGGTAAGGCGGAGTCCACGTCGCTGCCGTTCTCCGGCGGCTTCTACCTCGGAAACGAGGCCGAGGAGCCGACACCCCCATCCGCCGAGACCCGGGCGCGGGTCGACCCCGCGGACCAGCCGCTCTACACCGACGACACCCCGACCGACGAGTGGTCGACCGGGGCGCAGCCTGTCGTCACTCCGGATACCGATGCCCCGCCCGTCACCGACGCCCCGCCCGTCACCGACGCCGACGAGGTGGAGCCACCCGCGTTCCTCGGTGCCGCGGGGCGCCATGAGAACCAGCCCGGCGGCCGGGCCGTGGAGTCCTACGGCGGTGGCCGCCGACGCCGTGCGGCCGACGACGACGCGGAGTCCGCACATTCGGCGGGGCTCCCGGTCTCCGAACTCCTGAACCAGTTGCGTTCGCAGACGGAGACGTCCGGGGGCGGGCGCCGGCGCCGGAACGGCTGAGGCCCGACACTCCGGGCGTTCTGGCATGCGAGGACGCTCGCGGTCGATCGCTGTACGTTCTGTCATCCGTTCGGGTCACATCTGTGACGTCACCACGGATTAGCCCGTGCGAGTTGGACGATCGCCCTAGTATTCCCGTATGAGCGAGACGCTCGCTGGTGGGGAGTTCGGTTTCGGGCCCGGGTCCGGTCCGTCCTTCGCCGCGATCCGCCACACCGACCGCGGGAACGCGGTCAAGCAGTCACTGGTGAGCGCCGCCCTGTTCCTGCCGGTGATCGCCTGGTGGCCGACTGTGCTGTGGCTCTTCGCCTTCGACCCGCTCGACGGCACTCCGTTCCCCGAGTACTACGCGAACCTGCAGGCCAACGGCCCCGAGGCCAGTCTGCTGCTCATCTGGTCGCTGACGGCGCTGATGCCGCTGTACATGGTTCTCGTGCTGGGGATCTGGGCGCGGAGCCCCCTTCGATCGGGTATCGCAGTGGTGATCGGTGCGGTCGGTGCACTCGGATTCTGGGGCGGGCAGGTGCCTGTCCTGGTGCGGTCGGGGGAGTACCCGATCCTCACCTTCTGTTCGGAGAACATGCCCGCCTTCGTCGTGTTGCTGATCGTGGCGTGGTCGGTCGCGCGGCGGCGCGGATTCTGGTGGTTGCTCGCGATACCGGTCATCGCGCTGTTGGCGATCAACGCCTACGAGGGCTGGGCGTCGAATCCGGTCGATGCGATCGTCGACGGCACGGGGAGACTGCTCGACGTTCCGGCCTCGCAGGTACTGGATCCGTTCTCGCCGAGGTTCCGTTCACCGTTCGACGATGTGGTCGACGTCGTGGCGGGGATCGTGACCCTCTGGGTGGTGGATTCGGTGTTCGGTGCCCTGTCCCGGCAGGGGCGCGATCCGCAGCAGTCCCGGCCGGGTCGCGACCCGCAGCAGACCCGTGTCGCCGATCATCGACGCTGACGAAAGCGGTGCTGTGACAACGAATTCCGGTCAGAACTGCATCGTGACGGCACGTCCGACGGTGAACACGATGAACCCCAGACTCAGGGCGATGCCCAACGCACACAGCGCCTGCGCGAGCCGTCCGGCCGAACTCGGCTGACCGCGACCGGCCAGATACCAACCGGCCACACCGACCGGGAGACCCATCCCGCCGACGACGCTCAACGGAACCGCCACCACGCCGCAGGCGAGCGACGCGGTGGTCCGCCGGGACGCGCCGGCGCCGGCCGCAGGCGAGTCCAGCACCGGGAGATCGCGCGAGGCCCGCACCGTCGATGGAGTCGGATCATACTGTGGCACAGTGTGTCCCGGCAACTCGGAGTACGCCGTCGCGCGCAGGTGGGACGACGGCGGAGCGGGACCCGCCGGGTTGCTTCCCGGCGGGGTCGCGGCGGCCGTGGGAATCGCGGCGGTGGACGCGAGGACGGTCGGGGGAAGCGGAGCCGGGGTCGGTGCGGATGTCGGTGCGAGGGGGCTCGGGCGCGCATCGTGCGGTCGGAGCGGGGGACGAACGTCGTGGTGTCGATCGCCGAACGGAGTTCGGCGGCAAACGCTCCGGCCGACGGTGGCCGGTCCGCGCGGTTCTTGGCGAGGCCGGAACGCACGACGTCGGACACCGCCCGGGGGACGTCGGGCCGGAGTGCGGACACCTCCGGGGGGGGCGTGCTGAGGTGGTGGTGGATCATCATCGCGGGCGTGCGTGCGCTGAAGGGTACTGTGCCGGTGAGTAATTCGAAGATGCTGCAGGACAGTGAGTACACGTCGCTGCGGGCATCGAGGGTCTGGGCGGAGAGTTGTTCGGGTGACGAATAGGGGAAGGACCCGATCACCAGATCCGTCGAGGTGAGTGAGGTCGCGCCGCCGTCGGTCGACCGGGCGATACCGAAGTCGGCCAGACGGATTCGTCGTTGCACGGATCCACCCGGGAATCGCGGGCCGGGCTCTTCGGCGCTGATCAGGATGTTGGCCGGCTTGACGTCGCGATGGAGCAGGCCGGAACGGTGCGCGTGATCGAGGGCGGCACCGATGGCGTCGCCCACCGCCGCCACATCGGCGAGTGGAAGGCCGCCGGGAACGGTGGAGAGCAGCGCCGCCGCGTCGGTGCCGCGCACGTACTGCATCGAGATCCAGAGGCGTCCGTCCACCTCGCCACGGTCGTAGACGCTGACGATGCAGGGATGGTCGAGCTGGGCGGCGAGGTCGGCCTCGCGGGTGAACCGGGCGCGGAAGGTCGGATCGTTCGACACGTGCTCGGCCAGCACCTTGATGACGTCGTGGCGGGGCAGCCGAGGATGGCGGACGAGGTACACCTCGCCCATGCCGCCGGCACCGATCTTGCGCACGACCGTGTATCCGGCGAACTCTGTGCCCGGTTCCAAGCTCATGGCGGACCTTCGTGTGTGGGCGTGTCGGGGTGAACGGCGGCCGCCTCAGACTACGCCGCTTCGGCCCAGGTCACCGGGGGTTCGGTCGTTGGATCGACATGTCCGGGGTGCAGCCCGGGCCCACCACGGGGTGACACCTGTCACAGACATTGGCACCGGCCGCGGTGTCGGACCTACTCTTGCTCTGCAACGTCTGGTACCCGTGCCGACGCCGCCGCGATGAGTCCGCTCACGTGACGGTCGATCCGGCAGAGGCGGGACTGGAACGACACTCTGGAGGACAGCGGTGACCTCACCGAGCGGTGATGCCGGTATGCCGTCTGCACGGCGGACCGGTGGCGATGACGCCTTCGGCGATGATCTGCACGCCCATCACCCGTTCGCGGACGACGCGTATCCCCGGTCCGCTTCCACCGATCCGTTTGCCGGCATGACGAACCTGCCGGCCCCCGCCCGACTCACCGTCGGTCTCGTGTCTGCCGGCCGCGTCGGAACGGCGTTGGGTGAGGCGCTGGAGAAGGCCGGGCACGTGGTCGGCGCCGTCGTCGCCCGCTCGCCCGAGTCCCGTGGCCGCGCTGCGCGCCGGCTCCCCGATTCCGAGATCCTCGATCTCGACGAGGTCGTCGCACGGTCCGAGCTGTTACTGGTCAGCGTGCCCGACGCGACCCTGGGTGCCGTCGTCGACGAGATCGCCGCGTCCGATTCGCTCCGGCCCGGGACGATCGTCGCGCACACCGCGGGCGCGCACGGAGTGGCCGTGCTGCAACCGCTGACCGATCGTGGGGCCCTCGCGATCGCCCTGCATCCCGCGATGACGTTCGTCGGCTCCGAGGACGACACGGCTCGCCTCACCAATGCGTGCTTCGCGATCACCGCCGCCGACGCGGTGGGTGAGGCGATCGCATCGTCGCTGGTCCTGGAGATGGGCGGCGACCCGGTCCGGATCGCCGAAGCCGATCGCACGCTCTACCACGCCGCCCTCGCGCACGGCGCCAACCATCTGATCGCCCTGATCTCCGACGCGGTCGTCGCGCTCAATGCCGCGATCGACCACTCCGGCCGTGACACCGCGACCGTCGACGGACACGGCAACCGCCTGGCCGAACGCATCCTCGGCCCGCTGGTCGCGGCGTCGCTGCGCAATGTGCTGGAACTGGGGCCGTCGGCACTGACCGGGCCGGTCGCACGTGGTGACGCGCCCGCGGTCACCCGGCACCTGGCAGCGCTGCGCACCGTTCCCGGCGGGACGGGACCGCACGGTATCGCCGACGCCTACCGCACACTCGCCCGACGCGCCGCGGACCACACCCAAGCGCCGCAGGCGTTGATCGACGCACTGGAGGACCGATGACATCACCAAGCGGAGGAGGCGGCGTGAGCGGCCCGCTCGAGCAACAGCCCACCTACTCGGCCGGACGGATGACCGTGCATCGTGAGCCGGCGTCCCTGACCCGCGTCACCCGCGCGCTCCGCGCGTCGGGCAAGCGCGTCGTGCTCGTTCCGACCATGGGTGCCCTGCACGCCGGCCATCTCGAACTCGTCCGGGCCGCCAAGGCGAAGGGCAACACGGTCGTCGTGGTGTCCATCTTCGTCAACCCGCTGCAATTCGGCGCCGGCGAGGACCTCGACGCGTATCCGCGCACTCTCGACGCCGACCTCGCGCTGCTCGAGCCGCTGGGCGTCGAGTTGGTGTTCGCGCCGTCCGCGTCGTCGATGTACCCGAACGGCCCGCGTACGACGGTCCACCCGGGAGAGGCGGGCGGAATCCTGGACGGGGTCTCGCGTCCGACGCACTTCTCGGGGATGCTGACCGTGGTCCTCAAGCTGCTCAACATCGTCGGACCGAACGCGGCGTTCTTCGGCGAGAAGGACTATCAGCAGCTGGTGCTCATCAAGCAGATGGTGACCGATCTGAACCTCGACGTCGACATCGTGGGGGTTCCGACCGTGCGCGAATCCGACGGGCTGGCCATGTCGTCGCGCAACCGCTACCTCACCCCGGAGCAGCGCGAGCTGGCGACGGCCATCTCGGCGTCGCTCGTCGCGGGCGCCCATGCGGCCGAGGGCGGCCGGGACGCCATTCTGGCTGCCGCGCAGTCGGTGCTGGCCACGGTGCCCGAGATCGAGGTCGACTATCTCGCCCTGCGCGGACGCCAGCTCGACGAACCGCCGGAGAAGGGACCGGGACGATTGCTCGTCGCGGCGCGGCTCGGCAACGCGCGCCTGATCGACAACGTCGGTGTGACGGTCGGCGGAGTCGCCGCGCTCGAAGAAGAACTTGCCTGGACCAATGCCACCACAACCACGACAGAGGGACGATGACCATGTTGCGCACCATGATGACCTCGAAGATCCACCGCGCCACCGTGACCCAGGCCGATCTGCACTATGTCGGTTCGGTCACCATCGACTCCGACCTGCTCGATGCCGCGGGCCTGCTCGAGGGCGAGCAGGTCACCATCGTCGACATCGACAACGGTGCCCGGCTCGTGACCTACGCGATCGCCGGTGAGCGTGGCAGCGGTGTCATCGGGATCAACGGCGCGGCGGCGCATCTCGTCCACCCGGGCGATCTCGTCATCATCATCGCCTACAGCATGCTCGACGCGGCCGAACTGCGTGAGTACTCGCCGAACGTCGTGTTCGTCGACGCGCAGAACCGCATCGTGACCACGGGCGACGACCCGGCCGACGTGCCCGAGGGGTCGGGTCTGCTGGACCCGCGTCACCTCGACAGTCCGATCTTCGCCGACGCCTCGCTCTGACGCGGCAACAACTTTCGATGCTGCTCACCGTCGACGTCGGGAACACCAACATCCATCTCGGCGTGTACGCGGGGGTGGGGGATCACGCACGTCTGGTGCGTGACTGGCGAATCCACACCGACCCGCACTACACCGCCGACGAACTGGCGTGGGCGTTCCGCGGCATGCTCGGCGACGACATCGACCAGGTCACCGGTGTGAGCGCGTTGTCGACGGTGCCGTCGCTCCTGCGCGAACTCCGCGTCATGGTGCCGCGCTACTTCGGTAACGGTCCGCACGTGCTGCTCGAACCAGGCGTGCGCACCGGCGTTCCGCTCCTGGTCGACAACCCCAAGGAGGTCGGCACCGACCGGGTCTCCAATTGTCTGGCCGCACATCATGAATTCGGCGGGCCCTGCATCGTGGTCGCGTTCGGCACGGCAACGGTCGTCGACGCGGTGTCCGCGTCGGGCGAGTTCCTCGGCGGGGCGATCGCGCCCGGGGTGAATCTCGCTGTCGAGGCCCTCTCCGAGCACACGGTGACCGTTCGCAAGGTCGAGCTCATGCCGCCGCGCGGCGTGCTCGGCAAGAACACGGTCGAGGCGCTGCAGTCGGGCATCCTCTACGGCTTCGCCGGTCAGGTGGACGGCCTGGTCGACCGTGTCTGCGACACCGTCCCCGGATTCGACGGCGACGATGTGACCGTCGTCGCGACCGGCTACCTCGCACCGCTCATGTTCGACGAATGTCGTTCGCTCACCGATCATCACCCGCATCTGACCCTGGAGGGTCTGCGCCTGGTCCACGAACGGGCCAAAGCCAATCCGCGGCGCGGAAAGTGATCTCACGAACCGCGGTGATCACCGGTCCCCGCGGAGTGCGGCCTCGGTGTAGGCCGTGATGCGGTCGGTCAGTTCGCCGCCGGCCAGGTCGGTGCCGGCCAGCTGATGGACCTGGGCGTCGACCGCCGCGAACGCGAGCCGTAGGTCGGTGACCGCGGAGTCCGCCGTCCAGCCGTCGGCGACGAGATGAGCGCTCAGCCGCTCGATCAGGCTGTCCACGAGGGCGGTGTACCCGGCGGCGAGGCGCGCCGGGTCGGCCAGTTCACGCAGGCGTCCGTGGGCACGGCCGTGGGTCGAGTTCTCGTGCACCGCCACCTCGATCACCGCGCGCATCACCTCCGGCCACGGGCGCGAACCGGCGGGGTGGGCGTCGAGAATCGCGGTGATCGCCTGGCCGGCGGCGTCCAGATGGCGGAGTGCGAGTTCGTCGAAGATCGCCTGCTTGTCGCCGAAGTACTGGTAGACCGAGCCGACCGACACCCCGGCCTTCTCGGCGATGCGGTTGGTCGTCAGTTCCGCGCCCTCGGTGTCGAGAAGTTGAGTGGTCGCCTCGAGGATCAGGTCGACGGTGAACGAGGAGCGTTGCTGCCGTGGCCTTTTGCGCATCTGCTCGATCCTGGTGAAATGCGAGTTGTCCCATGCCGCCACCGGTTCGACGATGGATGCATGAGCTGCGAATCCGGAACCCCCGAATCCTACCTTCGCTTCCTGCCCGAACCGTGGCGATCCGAAGCCGTCGGGGTCGCGGCCGAATCCACCTGGTGGGCGTGGCCGTCGAGCTCCGGGCGGCCGTGCGGGGACGTGGACGTGCACGTCCTGCGGGCGCGCCGAAGTGCCGCACCGCTGCGCGTGCTGCTGCTGCACGGAGGTGGCGGCCACAGCGCCGTGGTCTGGCCGCTGGGCGCGATCCTCGCGAACGAGGGGTTCGAGGTCCTCGCCCCCGATCTGCCGCAGTACGGGCGCACCCGGGTGAGCGATACCGGGCGGGTCCGCTATCAGGACTGGGTCAGCCTGGTCGCCGACCTCGTGGCGGCGGAGACCGAGGACGACCCGCGTCCGCTCGTCGTGCTGGGCGCGAGCCTCGGCGGCATGCTCGCCTACGAGGTCGCCGACCGAACGGGGCGTGTCGCCGCGGTCGTCGCGACGTGCCTGCTGGATCTGGCCGGTGACCCGGCTGCGCGTCGAGCAGTTGCGCGCACGCCGGTGCTCGCCCGACTGGTCCCGCTGATGCCGGTGCTCGCCCGGGTCGGGGCTCTCGCGCGCGTGCGGTTCCCGATCCGCTGGGTGGCGCCGATGTCGGCGATGAGTCTCGACCCGGAGCTGTCCCGGGCGTGCCTCGACGACCGGCTGGGTGCCGGATCGTCGGTGTCGCTGGGGTTCCTGTCGGACCTGATGACGCACGACGTGCCGGACCCAGAGGGGTACCGGGGTCCGCGCGTGCTGCTGGTCCACCCGGCGGCGGACTCCTGGACGCCGCCTGGGGTCAGTGTGCGTTTCGCGCGACGGATGGCGGCGCGCACCGACATCCACCTGCTGACCGGGTGCGGGCACTTCCCGGTCGAACAGCCCGGCGTCGACGAGCTGGCCGAACACCTCCGCGCGCTGGCCGCCGATCTCGTCGGGACGGCCTGAATCCCCGTCGGTCAGCGGAACGCGCGGAGCAGGGGAGTGGGATCGTGGTCGGCGTCGGTGCCGTCGGAGTTGCGCAGCAGTGCGTCGAGGACCAGCCCGTCGAGCGCGGCGATCAGCTGCCGGGCCTCGCCGCGGGACAGTCCGCCGTCGACGAGCCCGTCGACGTAGCGGTCGCGGTGTCCGACCATGGCCCGTCGCAGCTCCTCGTCACGAGTCGACAGGAGCATGAGCTCGTAGCGGGCCCTGGTCCGGACTCGGTCAGCGCCCAGCCAACGGACGATCACCTCCTGCGTCGACTCGCCGTCGGCGGCCCGGTCGCCGAGAAAGACGTGTTCGACGAGCGCCGCGAGAAAGCCGCTCTGACCGCCGAAATGGTGACGAACGCTCCCGTGCGGCACGCCCGACGCGTCCTCGACGGCGCGCGCGGACGCCTGGCGGATCCCCACCGTGCCGATGAGGGTGATGCCGGCGTCGAGCAGCACGTCGCGTGTCGAGGCGCTCGCTGATTTCTCCACATGGAGAAGTCTATCTGCTATGGTTCTTCTCCGTGTGGAGAAGAGACTCGTGAAGGTCGTGGTGGTGGGTGCGGGGATCGCCGGGCTGTGCACGGCGGCCGGTCTGGCGTCGACGGGGGCGCGTGTCACGGTCGTCGAGCGGGCGCCGGAGGTTCGGGGCGGGGGCGCGGGACTGAGCATCTTCGCCAACGGAATGCGCGCGCTCGACTCGCTCGGGCTGCGATCGGTGATCGGTGAGGCCCCGGCGCCGACCCCGCCGGCAAGCGGAACGCGGACACCGGACGGACGCTGGCTCAGTCGCTTCGATCCGGCGTCGCTCACCGACATGCGCGTGGTCCGCCGTGCCGACCTCCACGCGGCCCTGCTCGGCGCCGTCGCAGGTGTCGCGGACATCCGGACGGGTTCCGGGGTCGAGGGGATCGCCCCCGGGAACAGTGTCGTACGCCTGGCCGACGGAACAGAGATCGACGGGTGCGACCTGATCGTCGGCGCGGACGGGTTGCGCAGCCGGGTGCGTGGCGCGATCGTCGCGGACCCGGGCGTCCGCAGGTGTGGATACGCCGCGTGGCGGGCGGTCACGTCGTCCCCGGTGGCGGTCGATGCGGCCGGCGAGACGACCGGTCGCGGAGCGCGCTTCGGGATCGCGCCGCTGGCTGACGGTCACGTCTACTGGTTCGCCTCGGTGTCGGACGCCGGAGACGGCGCCGAAGGTGGTCTCGATGAAGTGCGGCAACGGTTTTCAGGTTGGCACCGGCCGATCGGCGAACTGCTCGACGCCACCGACCCGGCGACCGTCGGTTACCTCCCGATCGAGGAGCTCGCCTCGCCGCTGCCGACCTTCGTGGGAGCAGGCGGGCCATGTGGGAGCGTTCTCGTCGGCGACGCCGCGCATGCGATGACCCCGAATCTGGGCCAGGGGGCCAACCAGGCGATGGAGGACGCGGCCACCCTGGTGGCCTTGCTCCGACGGTCGGGACACAGCGGCCTCGACGACGCCCTGCGGGCCTACGACCGCCTGCGGCGCCCGCGGACCCAGCGCATCGCACGGCAGGCGTCGATGATCGGGCGGGTCGGGCAGATGCGTGCCGCGCCCGCCGTCTGGGTCCGTGACCTCGCATTGCGGATGACGCCCGACGCCGTCCTGAATGCGCAGATGCGACGCGTGCAGCAGTGGCAGCCGCCTGCGGTGTGACGGTGTCGGTCAAGTCGGGGTCTGGCCGGTGGGGCCGGGCTGTGGCATACTCGTCGCCGTGATCATGAGCTGTCAGGAGTGTTGTCGGGGCTAGTACCGCGTCTGCGGCTGCCCTACTTCGCGCTCCCCGCTCGATCTCGATCACTTTCAGGACTTCACATGACCGCTTCGGTTGTTTCTTCTGCTCTTGCCCCGTCGGCCACGTCGGTGTTCGCCGTCGCGCCGCCGACTGTCGCCCCGGCCCCGTCGGCGCCGCTGTCCCTGCGCGTCGAGGACTACGCGTCCGCGGTCGCCGCCGGCGCCACCCCCGTCGATGTCCGCTCCCACCGGCGCCGTCAGCTCGACGGCGCGCTGTTCGGCGCGCTGGCCATCGACGCCGTCGAGGTTCTCGACCGGCTCACGCCGGACACCCCGGATTCGCTGCGCACCGCACGACCCGAATCCCGGTGGATTCTCGTCAGCGAGGACGGGCATGAGGCCGAATGGCTCGCCTGGCACCTGCAGGCGCGTGGCGTGCACGGTGCGGTGTTCGTCGTCGGCGGGCACCGCCGGATGCGGTCGGCACGGGTCAACGGCCGGATTCGTCCCGACGACCTCGCCGTCATCTCAGCGCACGAGAGCTGAACCCGCCCAGCGCGACCCGATTGTGGCCGCGATCACGCCGAGGCGGTGAGTTGGGAGTCGATGACCGGCCCCGATAGGGTGCGTGGGGTGAGTGACAGCCCGACCAGCACCGCCACCCCCGAAGCGACCGACGAGCAGACTCCCGAGCAGTTGCGCATCCGCCGCGAGAAGCGTGAGCGGATCCTGGCCGAGGGCCGCGAGGCATACCCGGTCTCCATCCCGCGCACCCACAGTCTCGGCGAGATCCGCGCGGCCTATCCCGACCTCGAGGCCGGTACCGAGACCGGTCAGCACGTCGGCGTCACCGGGCGCGTGATCTTTCTGCGCAACAAGGGCAAGCTGTGCTTCGCGACGCTGCAGGAGGGCGACGGCACCCAGCTGCAGGCGATGGTCAGCTTCAACGGTGTCGGCGAGGAAGCGCTGGCGCGGTGGAAGTCCGAGGTGGACCTGGGTGACATCGTGTTCATCTCCGGCGAGGTCATCAGTTCGCGCACCGGTGAACTGTCGGTGATGGCCGACGGCTGGCAGATGGCATCGAAGTCGTTGCGTCCGTTGCCCGTCGCCCACAAGGACATGAACGAGGAGACCCGGGTCCGGCAGCGTTACGTCGACCTCATCATGCGTCCGGAGGCGCGCAGCATCGCCCGCACCCGGATCTCGGTGATCGCCGAACTCCGTGCGGCTCTGGGGCGTCGGGGATTCCTCGAGGTTGAGACCCCGATGCTGCAGACCCTGCACGGCGGGGCGGCGGCACGTCCCTTCGTGACGCATTCCAACGCCTTCGACATCGATCTCTTCCTGCGCATCGCGCCGGAGCTGTTCCTGAAGCGCTGCGTGGTCGGCGGCATCGAGCGCGTCTTCGAGATCAACCGCAACTTCCGCAACGAGGGGGCCGACTCCACCCATTCGCCGGAGTTCGCGATGCTCGAGACCTATCAGGCCTACGGCACCTACGACGACTCCGCGGTCATGGTCCGCGAACTGGTGCAAGAGGTGTCGCAGGCCGCGCTCGGCACCCAGACGCCGACCATGCCGGACGGTTCCACCTATGACCTGTCCGGCGAGTGGACCGCGCTGGAGATGTACCCGTCGCTGTCCGAGGCGCTCGGCGAGCAGATCGTCCCCGCGGGCGCCGACGGTGAGACCACCGTCGAGGAGTTGCTCGCCATCGCGGCACGCGTCGGACTCGAGATCCCGAAGGACAAGGGTTACGGGCACGGCAAGCTCGTCGAGGAACTGTGGGAACACATGGTCGGCGAGAAGCTGGACCGGCCGGTCTTCGTCCGCGACTTCCCGGTCGAGACCTCGCCGCTGGTCCGTGCGCACCGGTCGGTGACCGGCGTCGTCGAGAAGTGGGACCTGTACGTGCGCGGCTTCGAGCTGGCCACCGGATACTCCGAACTCGTCGACCCCGTCATCCAGCGCGAGCGCTTCGCCGACCAGGCCCGCCTGGCCGCCGCCGGCGACGACGAGGCGATGGTCCTCGACGAGGAGTTCCTCGCCGCGATGGAGTACGGCATGCCGCCGACCACCGGCACCGGTATGGGCATCGACCGCCTGCTGATGGCCCTCACCGGCCTCGGTATCCGCGACACCATCCTGTTCCCGCTGGTGAAGCCCCGCACCTAACCTCCCGGGATTTCGTAGCAACAACGCGCGCTATGGCCGTATTCACGCTACGAATTTCCGACGAAGGGCCGTCCGGACCTGTGCCAGCACCCAGGCCGGGCGGGCGGTCACGTCCTGCCAGGTGAAGCGCAGGACGGTCCAACCGTTCGCGACGAGGTCGTTCTGGCGGGTCCGGTCCCGTTGGAAGGCGACGGCGTCGCTGTGGAAGGCCATGCCGTCGATCTCGATGGCGATCTTCGACGCCATGAAGGCGAAGTCCAGGACATAACCGCAGGCGGCGTGTTCGCCGACCATCCCGTCAGTCCGGAACCGCGCAGCAGTGTGGCGGGATTCGTTCCGCCTCGGACCTCGCGCCCGAGGACATCGCCTCGAGCATCGCGCGCGCTCTCGGAGAGCCTCGACGCCCGGCGTTCCGACGCTGGACAACGTCGAGCGCGGCGACGGTGACCTTCTTGTTCAGCAGCGCAGAGTCCATCACTTTCACCCCCGATTCCACCGATGCGTCGAGAACCGTCAGCTCGAGCGCGGTCACGGCCAATCCGTCGACCTCTGTGAGGTCCCGGCGGTCGACGTTGCGATGCCAGATCCGCGCGCCGTCGACCGGTGACCCGTGCCGACCGTGCGGTGCGACCACCACGGGGGACGCGGGGACCTGGGGGACGATGCCGTGCCACCACGCCGCGGCCGAGCTCGCGAGAGCGGCGTCCGGCCCGGCACGCAGCACGGCGAGCCGCATCCGCATCCGGTCATCGACCGTCCGGTCGCCGACTCGGAAGACACCCCTGGCGACCCGGACCCACTCGCCGGTGGCGACGCGATGTCGGATCCTGTCGGCGGACACGCCTACGTCGAGCAACTGCCGGGTCGTGAACACGCCGTCGTGGGCCGCGATCATCGCGCGTGGGTCCTCGGTCACAGAACTTCGACGCACCGCGGCCCCGACCGGTTCCTGCCGCGAACACGGGTCGATTCGGTAGCAAGAATGCGCTTATAGCGCGCGTTGTTGCTACGAAACGCCCCGGGGTCAGGTGAGGTTGCGCTTGAGGATCTTGCCCGACGCGTTGCGGGGGAACTCGTCGACGAAGACGACGGACCGGGGGATCTTGAAGTTGGCGAGGTGCTCTCTGGCGTATGCGATGACCTGCGCTTCGTCGAGGTCGGTGCCGGAGCGGACCGTCAGATAGGCGCGGCCCACCTCGCCGAGGCGATCGTCGGGTACGCCGACGACCGCCGATTCGGTGACGCCGTCGATCCGGGCGAGGGTCTGCTCGATCTCCGCGGGATAGACGTTGAACCCGCCGCAGATGTACATGTCCTTGAGTCGATCGGTGATCTTCAGGTTGCCGCGCTCGTCGATGGTCCCGATGTCGCCGGTGTGGAGCCACCCGTCGGCGTCGATCGTCGCCGCGGTGGCGTCCGGATCGTCGAGGTATCCGACCATCACCATGTCTCCGCGGGCCAGCACCTCACCGTCGTCGGAGAGCCTGATCTGCATGCCGGGGAACGCGCGTCCGCAGGTGTTGGCCACCGTCGTGTCGTCGTCGTCGGGCGTGCAGGTCGACACGAAGCCGCTCGCCTCGGTCAGGCCGTAGGCGGTGATGACGGTGTCGACACCCAGGTCGTGCTGCAGGCGTTCAACGAGGACGACGGGCACGATGGCGGCGCCGGTGATGACGATGCGCAGGCTCGAGAGGTCGTGGTCGGCGCGCTTCGGGTCGTCGAGGATGGTCTGGAAGATCGTGGGAGCGCCCGGGAAGACCGTCGCGCGTTCGTCGGACACGAGCTTCATCGCCTGCTCCGGCGAGTAGACGGCGAGCGGCAGCATGGTCACGCCGAACAGGACGCTCGGCAGGATGCCGGCCTTGTATCCGAACGTGTGGAAGTACGGGTTGACCATCAGATAGCGGTCATCGGGGTTCAGCCCCGCGTTCGCACCCCACCCGTGTGACCCGGTCAGGGTCTGCCGGTGTGTTGCCAGCACGCCCTTGGACTTCCCGGTCGTGCCGGAGGTGAAGAGGATGTCGGAGATGTCCTCCGGGGAGACGGCGCCGGCGCGACGGTCGGCATCTGCCCGCGCGTCGTCGGTCGCGCGTTCGAGGAAATCGTGCCAGTCGACCGCACCGTCGGGTGCTGTCGCGCCGGGGGTGAGCGGCACCCGCACGACCACCGCGGGCATCGAGGCGCGGTGATCGCGTAGGAGTTCCGACGCGTGGTCGGCGCCGAGGAACTCGCCGGACACGACGACCGCCCGGGCCCCCGAACGTTCGATGATCTCGACTGCCTCGCCGGTGGTGTAGCGGGTGTTGAGCGGGACGAGTGTGGCGCCGGCGTAGTGGACTCCCAGCGCCGCGATCGGCCAGTGGAAGCTGTTCGGCGACCAGATGGCGACCCGGTCCCCGGCCTCGATGCCCGACGCCACGAGTGAACCGGCGAAGGCGCGGACCGCGCTGTGCAACTGGGTCCAGGTCAACTCGAGTCGCGGATGTGACGAAGGGTCCCACTGGCCGTCGACGAGAGCGATACGGTCGGGCCAGGTGCGCGCAGCGCGACGCAGTGCGGCCGGTGTGGTGGGAGAGGGGAGAGTCTCGTGCAGAGAGGTCTGCGCCATGCGCCCCAACCTAGCACTTGCTTGGTGCGTTATGCTAGCGCTCATGACCACGACGAATCTCGCCGATCGTGCCGTCGACCTGGGTGAATGGGCGAAATCGACACCGAACGCCGGCACCGAGTTCGCGGCCGCGGTGCGGGCGTGGCTCGACGAGAATCTCACTGGCGACTTCGCCGATCTGAAGGGCCGTGGCGGCCCGGGTAGCGAACACGAGTTTTTCGCCGAACGGCTCGAATGGGATCGCCATCTCGCCCGCGCCGGATGGACCTGCATCGGCTGGCCGGTCGAGTACGGCGGTCGTGGCGCGACACTCGAGCAGCGGATCCTCTTCCACCGCGAGTACGCCCGCGCGAATGCGCCCGCCCGGGTCAACCACCTGGGCGAGGAACTGTTGGGCCCCACACTCATCGCCTACGGCACCGACGAGCAGAAGCGGCGTCTGCTGCCCGGGATCGTCGACGTCACCGAGTTGTGGTCGCAGGGTTACTCGGAACCGGGCGCCGGCTCCGACCTCGCGGGGGTCTCCACGACCGCGCGGCTCGACGAGTCGAGCGGATCGGCCAAGTGGATCATCAACGGCCAGAAGATCTGGACCTCGCTCGCGCATGTCGCGCAGTGGGTGTTCGTCATCGCGCGTACCGAGAAGGGATCGTCGCGGCACGCCGGGCTGAGTTTCCTGCTGGTCCCGCTCGATCAGCCGGGAATCACCGTCCGGCCGATCCAACAGCTCACCGGCACATCGGAATTCAACGAGGTGTTCTTCGACGACGCAGAGACCGAAGCCGACCTGATCGTCGGCGACCCCGGCGACGGCTGGAAGGTCGCGATGGGGTTGTTGCAGTTCGAGCGCGGTGTCTCAACGCTGGGCCAGCAGGTCGGATTCGCGCGCGAGCTGGGCAATCTCACCGACCTCGCGCGAGCCAACGGGTCGGTCGACGATCCGGAGATCGCGTCGCGACTCGCGCGCGCCGACATCGGGCTGAAGGTCATGCGGGCCCACGCCCAGCGGACGCTCGACGGTGACGTCACCTCCCAAGCGGGCGCGGCGTCGGTGTCGAAGTTGTTGTGGGCCAACTGGCATCGCGATCTCGGTGAACTCGCGATGGATGTCGTCGGCGCACCGGCACTGATCGGTCCGGCCGCGACCGCCGAAGGCAAGGCCAACGACATCGCCGATCCGGAGAACGTCGAACTCGACGAATGGCAACGGCTCTACCTGTTCACCCGCGCCGACACGATCTACGGCGGATCGAACGAGGTGCAGCGCAACATCATCGCCGAGCGGGTGCTCGGCCTACCCCGAGAGGCACGCTGATGACCGGAGTCGACGTCAACGGGGCCCGCGCCACGGACCGAGCGGCCTCCCCGCTCGCCACTCCTCCCGCCGAGGTCGCCGGACACGACCTGCTGCTGGGCAAGAAGGTCGTGGTGACCGCCGCTGCCGGAACGGGTATCGGCTTCGCGTCGGCCCGCCGCGCGCTTCTCGAAGGCGCGGACGTGCTCATCAGCGACTGGCACGAACGGCGCCTCGGCGAGGCCGCCGAGAAGCTGGCCGCCGAGTTCCCCGGCCGCACGGTCACCCAGCGCACCTGCAATGTGCAGGTCACCGCGGAGGTCGACGCGCTGATCGACGACGCCGCAACGCAACTCGGACGCATCGATGTGCTGGTCAACAACGCCGGACTCGGCGGGGAGACCCCTGTCGCCGAGATGACCGACGAGGAATGGGACCGCGTCCTCGACATCACGCTCACCGGTACCTTCCGCGCCACCCGCGCGGCCCTGAGGTACTTCGGCTCGGTCGAACACAACGGGGTCATCGTCAACAACGCCTCGGTGCTCGGCTGGCGGGCCCAGCGGGGACAGGCCCACTACGCCGCGGCGAAGGCCGGGGTGATGGCGCTGACCCGGTGTTCGGCACTCGAAGCCGCCGACGTCGGGGTGCGCATCAACGCGATCGCGCCGTCGATAGCCAAACATCCGTTCCTCGCGAAGGTGACCAGCGACGACCTCCTCGACGAACTCGCCGCCCGGGAGGCATACGGGCGCGCCGCCGAGGTCTGGGAGGTCGCCGCGACCGTCGCGATGCTCGCCAGCGACTACACCACCTACCTCACCGGCGAGGTCGTCTCGATCTCCAGTCAGCGCGCCTGACCGCCAACGACGTCCATCGATTCAAGGAGCACCGACCATGACCACCCCCCAGGCCTACATCGTCGACGCCGTCCGCACCCCGGTCGGCAAGCGCAACGGCTCACTGGCCAAGACCCACCCCGCCGACCTCGGCGCCCACATCATCTCCGCCCTCGTCGACCGCACCGGAATCGACCCGGCTGCCGTCGACGACGTGGTGTTCGGCTGCCTCGACACGATCGGTGGCCAGGCCGGCAACGTCGCCCGGACCGCTTGGCTCGCAGCCGGTCTCCCGCTGGAGGTGCCCGGCACCACCGTCGACCGGCAGTGCGGCTCCAGCCAGCAGGCGATTCACTTCGCCGCGCAGGGCGTCATGAGCGGCACCCAGGACATCGTCGTCGCCGGCGGGTTGCAGAACATGAGCGCCATCCCGATCTCGCAGGCGATGATCTCCGGCAAGGAGTTCGGATTCACCACGCCCACAGCCGAATCCGCGGGCTGGCAGGAGCGCTTCGGGGACGCGCAGATCTCCCAGTTCCTCGGCGCCGACATGATGGCCAAGAGGTGGGACATCAGTCGTGAGGACATGGAGCGCTGGGCGCTGCAGTCACATGAGCGTGCCCGGGCGGCGATCGCCGACGGCAGGTTCGACACCGAGAACGTCGCGCTGGGCGACTGCGTCGTCGACGAATGCCCGCGCGAGACCTCGATGGAGAAGATGGCCGGTCTGCAGGTGCTCGCCGAGGGGTCGCGGCTGACGGCGGCCGTCGCCTCGCAGATCGCCGACGGCTCCTCGGCGACACTCGTCGTCTCCGAACGTGCGCTGAAGGAGCACAACCTGACACCGCGCGCCCGCATCCACCACATGTCCGTACGCGGCGACGACCCCGTGATGATGCTCTCCGCGCCCATCCCGGCCACCAAGTACGCGCTCGACAAGACCGGACTGTCGATCGACGACATCGACGTCGTCGAGATCAACGAGGCATTCGCGCCGGTCGTGCTCGCCTGGCTCAAGGAGACCGGCGCCGACCCCGCCAAGGTCAACCCCAACGGCGGCGCCATCGCGCTCGGCCACCCCCTCGGCGCCACCGGCGCCAAGCTGTTCGCCACGCTGCTCAACGAGCTCGAGCGCACCGGCGGCCGCTACGGCCTGCAGACGATGTGTGAAGGCGGCGGGACCGCCAACGTCACCATCATCGAGCGGCTCGGCTGAGAGTTCACCCCCTCGACGTCTCGGTCCCGGGGTCGTACCATTCTGACAACAGGCGTGCCCACATCACGGTGTGACCTGGCGCATACTATTGTGTGGGACAGGCGGACTGTTTTGTTCCAACGCCGCACGTCAGGTGCAGCACGACCTAGCTGAGGGGATCTCGATGACCAAGCCTGCTGAACACACCAGCACCGACGCGATTTCGACGCGGGGTGTCTCGTCGGAGGCACACACGCTGACCGAACTGGTCGACATCCAGCGCGCGGCGTTCCTGCGCGACGGGATCCCCGACGCCGACACCCGCATCGACCGCATCACGCGGCTGGCGGCGCTGCTGCTCGACAACGCCGACGAGATCGCCGCCGCGTTGGCCGAGGATTTCGGTGCCCGTCCGCGTGAGCTGTCGCTGGCCGCCGATGTGGCCGGCTGCATGATCGACCTCGCTCACCAGCGCCGGGGCGTCAAGGACTGGATGGCCGAGTCCAAGGTCGCCAAGGTCCAGGGCCTGCTCGGATACAAGCAGAGCATCCGGCACGACCCGCTGGGTGTCGTCGGGATCATGGGGCCGTGGAACTTCCCGCTGCAGCTCACGATCGTGCCCGCGGGTTCGGCTTTCGCGGCCGGTAACCGGGTCATCCTGCGCCCGTCGTCGGTGACGGCGAAGACCACGGACGTGATCGCCAAGCACGCGCCGGACTACTTCTCGATCGAGGAGCTGGCGGTCGCCACGTCGAAGCACGGTTCGGGTTCGGACTTCGCCGAGCTCAAGGTCGATCACATGTTCTTCACCGGCTCGCCCGGCGTCGGTGCCTCGGTGGCTCAGGAGGCCGCGAAGAACCTCATCCCGGTCACTCTCGAACTCGGCGGGAAGAACCCGGCTGTCGTCGACATCGACGCCGACATCGACAAGGCCGCGACGATGCTCGCCGACGCCCGAATGGTCAACGGCGGCCAGGTGTGCCTTTGCCCGGACTACGTCTTCGTCCCCGAGGCCAAGCTCGGTGAGTTCACCGACAAGGTCGTCGCGCGGTGGACCAAGAACTTCCCGACGATCATCGACAACGACCAGTACACCTCGACGATCAACCAGAAGAACTACGAGCGCATCCTCGGGCTCATCGACGACGCCGAGCAGCTGGGCGCCACCAAGCGTCAGGTGATCCCCGGCGGCGAACCGCTGCCGGACGCCGCGCGCCGCAAGATCCCGCCGACGCTGCTGACCGGCGTGAAGGCGGGCATGAAGATCGAGGAGGACGAGGTCTTCGGTCCGGTGCTGACCGTGTACCCCTACCGCGACCTGTCCGAGGTCATCAGTCAGATCAGCTCGCACCCGCATCCGCTGACCATGTACTGGTGCGGCGACCAGAACGAGCGGTTCCAGAAGCTCGCCGACAACACGCGCAGCGGCTCGATCAACGGCAACGACTTCGCCATCCACCTGTTCAGCGGCGAGCTGCCGTTCGCGGGTGTCGGCAACAGCGGGATGGGCGGATACCACGGCCGCACCGGCTTCGAGACGTTCAGCCACGCGCGGGCCGTCGCGTTCTCGACGCTGCCGGTGAGTGTTGCCGAGATGATGTCGCCGCCGTTCCTGCCCAAGGACACGAAGCTGACGAACAATCAGCTCAAACTGTGGAAGTTCTTCAACAACCGCGCGATGAAGAAGGTGCGCAAGCGCCTCGGCGCATAAGATCGGTCGTCGTGGCCGGGATCGTCGACCGACGGTCCCGGCCAAGCGCTTGCTAGGGTGTGCGCAGACTCTCTCAGGAGGATGCGCTTGTCACCACGAGGCCAGACCAGGATCGATGCGAAAGGCAGATCCGACGCGACCGCGGCCGCCGCGGACGTCAAGCCGGCCGGCGGACAGCGGACCGATACGCCGGCCCGCTCGTCGCGTCGAGACGAGCTGCTGGCGACGGCCGGGCGGATGTTCGCCGAGCAGGGTCTGCGGTCGACGACGGTCCGGGACATCGCCGACGCCGCCGGCATCCTGTCCGGCAGCCTCTATCACCATTTCGACTCCAAGGAGTCGATGGTCGACGAGATCCTGCGGGGCTTCCTCGACGACCTGTTCGCCCGTTACCGGCAGATCGCGGCGTCGAGCACGTCGGCGACCGAGACCCTGCGCGGACTCGTCATCGCGTCGTTCGAGTCCATCGATGCCGAACGCAACGCGGTCGCGATCTACCAGGACGAGGCGAAGCGTCTCTCCGGCCAGGAACGCTTCACTTACATCTCCGAACTGAACGTCGAGTTCCGGCAGCTGTGGCAGTCGGTGCTGCAACGCGGGGTCGAGAACGGGGAGTTCCGGGCAGATCTCGACGTCGAGCTCGTCTACCGGTTCATGCGCGACACCGTGTGGGTCGCCGTGCGGTGGTACCGGCCCGGCGGCACGATGTCGGTCGATTCGATCGCGGACCAGTATCTGTCGGTGGTCCTCGACGGCATCCTGCCGCGCTGACCACCGACGTCGAAGTTAGGGTAGCTTTCCTTTCCCAGCGTCCGGCCGTTATTGTGCGCATATGACAATTGGCGGAACCGATGTGTCCGCGCCGGCAGCAGTCTCCGACGTCGACGCCGAACCCGACGATCCGAAAGCCGCGCGCGCCCAGGCCAGATCCGAGTCCAAGGCGAAAGCCGCCGCACTCGCCGACGTCCTGGCCCCGGTGAAGACGCGCACGATGCTCGCCCAGTTCGTCCAGATCTTCGCCTCCGCCGCAACGGTGGTGCCGTTCATCGGGATCGTCGAACTCGGGCGCATCCTGCTCGAGCCGGGACCGATCGACTCGGGACGCGTGTGGCTGGTCGTGTGGCTGGTCGTCGCCGGTCTCGGTGCTCGCGCCGCCTTCAGTTTCCTCGCACTGGCGATCACCCACTTCGCCGATCTCGATCTACAGGCGCAACTCCGAATCCGCATCGCGGACAAGCTCGGTCGGTTGCCGCTGGGCTGGTTCAGCCGCACCAGCTCCGGTGCCGTCCGCAAGTCCGTGCAGAACGACGTCGCCGACCTGCACTACCTCGTCGCGCACGCGACGGTCGAGGCGACCGCGGCGATGCTCTCGCCGATCTTCGCGTTGATCTACTGCTTCTACCTGGATTGGCGTCTCGGACTCCTCGCCGTCGCCACGGTGCCGCTGTACGCGTTGACCTACTCCTACATGGCCCGTGACCTCACGACCGAGATGGAGAAGATGGACAAGGGTGTGGCGCGGATCAGTGCGACCATCGTCGAGTTCATCTCGGGAGTCGCCGTCGTGAAGACGTTCGGGCAGACCGGTAAGGCGCACCGGCGGTTCGTCGACGCCGCCGACGAGTTCAACGACGACTTCGCCGGTTACATGGGCCCGATGCTGCGCGTCCAGGCGGTCACCACCGTCCTGATCAGCGCGCCGCTGATCCTGCTGGTCAACCTCGGGGTCGGGTACTGGCTCGTCGACAACGGCTGGGTGCAGCCCATCGAACTCGTCGGCTCGACGCTGATCGCGATGGTGCTGCCGACCGCGCTGCTCACCGTGTCCACCGCGGTGCACACCCGTCAGCAGGCCTCGGCCGCGGCGCTGCGCATCGCCGCGCTGCTCGCCGAACCGGAGCTGGTCGTCCCGGAGAATCCACAAGTGCCTGCCGGTCACGACGTGCGTATCGAGAACGTGCACTTCACCTACCCGCCCCGTCTCGGGGTGCCGTCCGGGGTGAAGGCGCTCGACGACGTCAGCGTGGAGCTGGCCGAGGGCACCGTGACCGCGCTCGTCGGGCCGTCGGGAAGCGGGAAGTCGACGCTCGCGACGCTGCTCCCGCGTTTCGGCGATCCCGACTCCGGTGCGGTGCGTATCGGCGGGGTCGACGTGCGCGACATCGCACCCTCCGAGCTCTACCGCCACGTCGGTTTCGTGCTGCAGGACGTGCAGCTGCTGACGATGTCGGTGCGTGACAACATCCGCCTCGGCCGTCCGGACGCGAGCGACGAGCAGGTCCACGACGCCGCCCGGGCCGCGCAGATCCACGAGCGCATCCTGGAGCTGCCCGACGGCTACGACACCGTGGTCGGCGATGGTGCCCACTTCTCCGGCGGTGAGGCACAACGTGTCTCGATCGCGCGGGCACTGCTCGCCGACACGCCGATCCTCGTCCTCGACGAGGCCACCGCCTTCGCCGACCCCGAGTCCGAGGCGCAGATCCAGCAGGCCATCGGCGCGCTGATGACCGGGCGGACCGTACTAGTCATCGCCCACCGTCTCGGCTCGATCACGCACGCGGACAACATCGTCGTCCTCGACCGGGGCCGGGTCGTCGAACAGGGCCGCCAGGACGAACTGGTCGCCCGCGGCGGGCTGTACGCGTCGATGTGGGCCGCATACGAGGCCGGGACCACCAGACAGGACGAGGAGATCGCGCGCGGCGCGGTCGCGAACAGCGAGGTGGCACGATGATCCGCGGTTTCTACACGATCCTGGGTTCGGAACGTGCACGCATGGTCGTCTTCCTGTCCTGGGTGGTCGTCTACGGCGTCGCGCAGGGGCTGGCGATGCTCACCCTGGTCCCGATCGTCGAGCATCTGCTGACCGGTGATCTGTCCGCCGCCGCGAACTGGTTGTGGCCGTTGGCCGTCCTCGTCGTCATCTGCGCGGTGAGCGCCTACGTGCAGTCACTCAAGGGCATGACGATGGCGCTCTACGCCATGCGCATGCTGCACCACCGGCTCGGCGATCACATGGTCACGCTGCCGCTCGGATGGTTCACCCGTGACCGGGTCGGCGACGTCTCCCAGATCGCGGTCAAGGGAACGATGTTCGTGGGCAGCACCGGGGCGCACTACATCACCCCGGTCGTGGTCAACACGGTCAGCTCCGTCGTGGTCGTCATCGGCATCTGCTTCTTCGACTGGCGCATCGGCCTTCTCATGGTCGCCGGCACGTTGCTCCTCATGTATGTCGGTAAGCTGTCGAGCTCGTTCCTCGCAAAGTCCGAGGGACGCAAGCGCGCCGAGGCCGTCAAGGTCAACAACCGCGTCCTGGAATTCGCCCGCTGCCAGGCGGTGCTGCGAGCCTTCGGCGATTCGGACTCCGCGCACAAGCCGCTCGCCGACGCCCTCGGACAGCAAGCACGCGTGGGCAAGTCGATGCTGTGGCGCTCGATCCTCGGCATCCTGCTGAACGGGTTGTCGGTGCAGGTCGTCTTCAGCGCCGTGCTCGCGCTCGGTGCGTGGCTGGCCGTGGCGGGACACATCGAGCCCGCCCTGCTGGTCGCGGTCTTCGGTCTCGCGGCGCGCTTCTTCGGTCCCATCGGCGAACTCGCGGAACTGGGTTCGACGCTGCGCATGTCCACCGACGAGATCAACCGCATCACCGGCGTGCTCGACACCGACCGGATGCCCGCGCCCGATCAACCGGCGGAGATCACCGAACCGGGTGCCGTCGAACTCGACGGTGTCGCATTCGGATACGAGACCGGTGCGCAGGTCCTGCGCGACGTGTCGCTGCGGGCGCGCCCGGGCACGATGACCGCTCTCGTCGGCCCGTCGGGCTCGGGTAAGTCGACGATCTTCCGCCTCATCGCCCGGTTCTACGACGTCGACGGCGGCGTCGTGAAGGTCGGCGGCGTCGACGTGCGCGAGCAGGAGACCGGTCCACTCATGGGCCAGCTGTCCCAGGTGTTCCAGGACGTCTACCTCTTCGACGACACGCTGTGGGAGAACATCAAACTCGGCCGCCCCGAGGCGACCGACGACGAGATCCGCGCGGCCGCCCAGACCGCCGGGGTCACCTCGATCGTCGACCGGTTGCCCGACGGCTGGCACACGGTCGTCGGCGAGGGCGGTTCGGCCCTGTCCGGCGGTGAGCGGCAACGTGTCTCGATCGCCCGCGCTCTGCTGAAGGGCGCGCCGATCGTGCTCTTCGACGAGGCGACCAGCGCTCTCGATCCCGAGAACGAGACCCACGTCGCCGAATCCATCCGCAGGCTCGCCGATCAGAGCACGGTGCTCGTGATCGCACACAAGCTGTCGACCGTGATCGCCGCCGACCAGATCGTCGTGCTCGACGACCAGGGTGGCGTCGACGACATCGGCACCCACGACGAACTGCTCACCCGCGGTGGGCGTTACCGGGAGTTCTGGGACCAGCGCGCCGCCGCTGCCGGATGGACGCTGACGCCGTCGGCGTAGGCGGCGTCACCTCCTCAGGGCTGCTCTCCTACTGCTGCCTGAGGTGTGAGCGTCCCCATGCTCCCTGAGGAGGTCCGGAGCTTGCGGAGGGCCGTCACCCCTGCTCCCTGAGGAGGTCCGGAGCTTGCGGAGGGCCGTCACGAAGGGTCAGTCGCGGGCGCCTCGCGCCGACCATCGCCCGTCGCGGTGGGTGATCTCGATGGGGTGGTCGAAGCACTCGGTCACCAGCGCGGTGGTCAGGACGTCGTGGACCGGGCCCGCGGCGAGGACCCGGCCGCCGGTCACCAGGACGGCGTGCGTCGTCGTCTCGGGCAGTTCTTCGAGGTGATGGGTGACGAGCACCGTCGCGAGGTCGGGGTGGGTCCGGTGGAGTCGGTCGACGGTCTGCAGGAGTCGCTCGCGGGCGGCGACGTCGAGACCGGTCGACGGCTCGTCGAGCAGCAGGAGGCGTGGATCGGGCAGCAGCGCGCGGGCGATCAGCGTCCGGCCGCGTTCGCCCTGCGACAGGTTCGTCCACGGCGCCGACGCGAGGGCGCTCAGGCCGAGCGTCTCGATCAACTCGTCGGCCCGGGCGAGAGTCTCCGGGGTCGGTTGCCTGCGATCCATCAGCTCGGTGGTTCCGGTAGCGCCGGTGAGCACGACCTCGCGGATCGTCAGCGGCGACCGCAGCGGATGCCTGGGATTGACGTGGCCGATGGACTCACGGAGCTTCCGGGTCTCGACCCGCCCCAGTTGGTGTCCGAGGACGTGGACGCTGCCGCGCGTCGGATGTTCCTGCGCGCCGCAGAGGCTCAGGATCGTCGACTTGCCCGCACCGTTCGGACCGATGAGCGCCCACCGCTCGCCGGCCCGGATGGTGAGGTCGATGTCGGTGAGGATCGCGCGGGACTGCCGCACGAAGTCGACCGAATCCAGGCGGAGGACATCGGGGTTCGTCACGATGCGAACCTACCGGCGGCACGCTTCGGGCCTCCTCAGGGGGTGTCGGCCCTCCGCACGCTCCGGGCCTCGAAGGCCTCGAAAGCCACCGACCCTAACCCAGCGCCCCGAGGCCCTTCAGCCGTTCGTGCGCCTGGGTCATGATCGACTGGATCAGCTCGTCACAGCTCGGCAGGTCCTCGATCATCCCGACCACCTGGCCGGAGGCGAGCACCCCGGCGCGGGTGTCGCCCTCGACGAGGCCGGCCTTGAGCAACATGGGGGTGTTGCCGGCCATGATCACCTGCTGCCACGTGCGTTCGCCCGACTTCTTCATCGTGCGTCCGTCTTTGAGCATCGTCGTCCAGCGCATCCCGGTCATCTGCTTGAACTCGTTGGCGTTTCGGGCCGCGGCGACGAGTGCCTTGACCGGGCTCCCGTTCTCCAGCGCCTCCACCAACGGTGTACGCAACACCCGGTGCGGCATGCCGTCGACCTTCACCGAGACGACGGTGTCGTTGAGACCACGTGCGAGGTACTCCTGCTTGACCGAGTCGGGGACCGCGCTGTCCGACGTCAGCAGGAACCGGGTGCCCATCGCGACGCCCTGAGCGCCGTAGGCGAGCGCGGCGGCGAGTCCGCGACCGTCGAAGAACCCTCCTGCCGCCACCACCGGCATGTCGATCCCCTTGGCGGCCAACGCATCCAGCACTGACGGCAGGAGCAGCGTGGTGGCGACCGGCCCGGTGTGACCGCCGCCCTCGCCGCCCTGCACGATCACCGCGTCGGCACCCCAGGATGCGACCTTGACGGCGTGTTTGGCAGCACCGATCGACGGGATCACGACGATGCCGTGGTCCTTGAGCTTGGCGATGAGTTCGGGTTTGGGTGCGAGCGCGAAGGATGCGACCTTGACGCCCTCGCGGATCAGCAGGTCGATCCGAGCCGGGGCATCGGTGGCGTCGGCGCGCATGTTCACGCCGAACGGCTTGTCGGTCAACGACCTCGTCTTCCCGATGGCCGTTTCGAGTTCGGCGAAGGTCATCGTGGCCGACGCCAGGATTCCCAGCCCGCCCGCGTTCGAGGTGGCCGACGTCAGCGACGGGCCGGACACCCAGCCCATCCCGGTCTGGACGATCGGGTACTCGATCCCGACGAGCCGGGTGAACGGGGTCGACAGTCCCGCCGCGCGTGCCGGGCTCGGCTGCGCGGCGGTGGGGCCGCTCATCGGACCTCCTTGTTGCGGACGCCCTTCGGGTCGAGGACGTCCCGGATCAGGCCGAGCTCCTCCGCCGTCGGCCGGCGCGTTGCCGGTGCGTCGGCAAGACCCGCGATCTCGAAGCCGGTGTTCTCGGCCACCTCGTCGGCGCCGACCCCGGGATGCAGCGACAGCGCGCGCATGGTGTGGCCCGGCCCGCCGAAGTCGAAGACGCCGAGATTGGTGACGACGCGGTGGATGTTCAGGTCGTCGAAGGCTGGGTTCTCCGGATCGACCTTGTCGAAGCCGACGCCCGACACGATGTCGACGGACTCCCCGAAGACGCGCGCCGTGTGG
The DNA here is from genome assembly GCF_057770005.1 of Gordonia sp. G4. Lineage (NCBI taxonomy): Bacteria > Bacillati > Actinomycetota > Actinomycetes > Mycobacteriales > Gordoniaceae > Gordonia > Gordonia sp. G4. The sequence continues at coordinate 522,493 of NZ_CM173442.1, read as the reverse complement.
CGGGGCACCCAGTAGCTGGTGGGGTGGTTGACGGTGTTCCCGGGCGCGCCGCGCACACCGAACATCTGGCGGGTGGGATGTTGCAACGGGCCGAAGGCCGACAGATTCTGGTTTCCGTACCGGTCGATCTGGTTGGCGCCCATCACCACATGACGACGGCCCGACGCCACGACGTCGAAGACCTTTCGGAAGGGCATCCAGCCCTCGATCGGCCCGGTCTTGCCGATCGGCGGGGTGTCGGCGAGGATCAGCGCCTCGCCGTCGGTGATCAGCAGGTCGGGTTCGGTGGTGAGGCGCGCCAGCCGGGCGCCGAGCAGGGGAGTGGGTGCCATCGGCGATGCCATGATCTCGCCGGCGCCGGCGAAGATGTCGGCACACGAGATGACGCAGTACTCGGCGCGTGTGGGTTCCTCCGGCCCGGCGGAATCGCCGGGCGTGGTCGCGGTTTCGGCGGTGCTCACTGTCCGGTCTCCTTCTGCTCGTCCTGCCACGCGGCCACTTCTCGCTGGTACGTCTGCTCGTCGACGTCGAGGAATCGGCGCGAGAACGCCTCCCACGTCTCGGGTTCCTTCGCGGACGCGACGTAGAACTGCTGGAATTTTTCGTCCCGCCCGTACTCCCCGGCGAACGTGAAGTGGGCCCCGTTGGGCGCTTGGACAACCCGGTCGACGGCCATGCGGTTGAGCAGGAGACGCTGATGCGGAACGGTCTTGACGAGCACCTCGGTCGAGACGATCTGATCGGCCTCGAGGTAGCGGCGTTGCGCCGCGGCGCAGTAGAGATCGTCGAAGTACGGGTCGACACCGGTGTAGGCGGCGTTGCCGTGGACGTCGGCCAGATCCAGGTGCACGAAGGCGGCGTCGAGCGTCAGCGCCGGCATGGCCACCAGCGTCTGGGTACGGCCGTCGGCGTCGGGATAGGGCGAGGTGACGGTCTTCAGCTCGCCTTCCCAGAAGTTGAGGACGTCGGAGCCGAGTCCGGCGCGGATGGGTAGGAACGGCACGCGCGCGGCGGCTGCCTCCAGGCCGCACTTCACCATTCCCTCGTCCATCTCGCGGACCTCGATCTCGCCGTTCGTGCGCGCCTTGGCGAACCACGGATCGTAGAACGGGGCCGAGTCGAGTGAGACGAAGCCGTAATACGCGCGGCGCACCTTGCCTGCGGCGCAAAGCAATCCGAGGTCGGGTCCGCCGTAGGTGACCACGGTGAGGTCCTTGACGTCGGAGCGGGCGAGTGCGCGCACGAGCGCCATCGGCTTACGGCGCGAACCCCATCCGCCGATGCCGATGGTCATACCGTCGCGCAGCTCGGCGATGACGTCGTCGAAAGTGCTTGTCTTGTCGGTGGGCATCTCAGGCACGTCCTCCATCCGAAGCGGAATTCGCGGCGAGCGGCTTGCCGGTCGACACGAAGGCGTCGCGGTGTTCGTCGGCGACACCGGCCAGGTTCAGCTCGAAGGTGTATCCCTGTTCGAGGCGGTAACTCGCCTTGACGTCGACGGGATCGATGTTGTTGATCGCCTCCTTGGCGGCGCGGATCACCCGGGTGTCCTTGGCGGCGATGGCCTCCGCGATCTCGAGTGCGGCGTCGAGCAGCTCCTCGCGGGGCACGACCCGATACACCGACCCGAAGTGCTCGAGTTGCTGGGCGGTGACGTTCTTGGCGGTGAAGTAGAGGGTTCGCATCATGTGCTGTGGCACGAGACGCGCGAGATGTGTTGCCGCGCCGAGTGCTCCGCGGTCGACCTCGGGCAGACCGAAGACGGCGTCGTCGGACGCCACGATGACGTCGGCGTTCCCGACGAGTCCGATGCCCCCGCCCACGCAGAACCCGTTCACGGCGACGACGACGGGTACGGCGCAGTCGTAGACCGCACCGAACGCGGCGGCGCATCCGCGGTTGGCGCCGATCAAGGCGTCGAATCCGTCGGTCGCCTGCATCTCCTTGATGTCGACGCCCGCGTTGAAGCCGCGTCCCTCGGCGCGCAGCACCACCACGTGGGTGGTCGGGTCCGATCCCGCGGCGGTGATGGCGTCGCCGAGTTCGAACCACGCGGCCGATGGCAGCGCGTTGACCGGCGGGTAGTCGACGGTGACCGTCACGATCCCGGTATCGGAACGTGTCGTGGTGATCGGCACGCGGGCTCCTCTCATGGGGCGGTTCGGACAGCCCAGAGGACTGCGGAAGCGCACCAAGCAAGTGCTTGGTTGTTTGGTAGGGTAGCACCCATGCAGACGCAGTCACAGGTCGAGCTGGGCCTGGTCGGAAAGGTCGTGCTGGTCACCGGCGGGGGTCGCGGGGTGGGGGCGGGGATCACCCGTGTCCTGGGCTCGCTCGGCGCCCGACCGGTGATCTGTGGCCGCAACGCCGACAACCTCGCCGACGACCTCCGCGACGTCGACTTCGTGTCCTGCGACGTTCGCGACGCGGATGCGGTCGAGGCGATGGTGGACGAGGTCATCCGGCGCGCAGGACGTCTCGATGGTGTCGTGAACAATGCCGGCGGCTCACCCTTCGCGCTGGCCGCCGACGCATCGGTTCGATTCGCGAGCAAGATCGTCGACCTCAACCTGCTGGCCCCGCTGGCAGTGGCCCGCGCGGCCAACGCCGTGATGCAGACGCAGCCCGACGGCGGTGCCATCGTGAACATCTCGAGTGTCAGTGGCCACCGAGCGTCACCCGGGACATCGGCCTACGGGGCGGCGAAGGCCGGACTCGACAATCTGATGAGTTCACTCGCCGTCGAGTGGGCGCCACGGGTGCGGGTGAACTCGGTCGTGGCCGGCCCGGTCGTCACCGAGCAGTCGCATCTGCACTACGGGGATGACGCCGGAGTCGCGGCGGTCGGCGAGACCATCCCGATGGGCCGCATGGCCACGCCCGTCGATGTCGGCAACGCGGTGGCGTTCCTGTTGTCGCCGCTCGCCTGCTACATCAGCGGATCGACGCTGACCGTGCACGGGGGCGGCGAGAAACCGGCATTCCTCGACGCCGCGACCGCCGGCAATGCAGTCTGAGACCCGGCGCGCGGATCGGGCCCGAGAGAAGTTCGGAAAGGAAAGAGTGTGACCAGCACAATGAATGAGGGTCGTGTCGTCATCGTGACCGGTGCCGGCCAGGGCATCGGCCGTGCCCATGCCCTCGCGTTCGCCGCCGACGGCGCGAAGGTCGTGGTCAACGACTACGCCGAGGATCCGGCGACCGAGGTGGTCGACGAGATCGTGGCCGCGGGCGGGCACGCTGTCGCGTCGGTGGGTGATGTCGCGGACTGGGACTCTGGCGCGGCCATGGTCGAGACAGCTCTCTCGGAGTTCGGCCGCCTCGACATCCTGGTCAACAACGCGGGTTTCGTGCGCGACCGGATGCTGGTCTCGCTGTCGGAGGAGGAATGGGATGCGGTCGTCCGCGTGCATCTCAAGGGACACTTCGTCGGCCTGCGCCACGCGGCGGCGCACTGGCGTGCCCAGGCCAAGGCCGGCGACGTCCCGCAGGCACGCATCATCAACACGAGTTCCGGTGCGGGGCTCTACGGTTCGGTGGGTCAGGGGAACTACGTCGCGGCCAAGGCCGGGATCGCGGCCCTCACGATCCAGGCGGCGGCGGAGCTGGGGTCCTATGGTGTCACCGTGAATGCGATCGCCCCGGCCGCCCGCACCCAGATGACGATGGGTGCCGGTGATGCCATGGCCGCTCAGATGGCCGCGCCCGCAGACGGTTCCTTCGACACGATGGATCCCGCGAACGTGTCGCCACTCGTGGTCTGGCTGGGTTCGCCCGAAGCGGGTTCGGTGAGCGGCCGGGTGTTCGAGGTCGAGGGCGGCAAGATCTCGGTCACCGACGGCTGGCAGCGAAGCATCGAGCGGGACAAGGGGTCTCGCTGGGAAGCTGCCGAGCTCGGCCCGGTGATCGAGGAGATCCTGGCGAAGGCGCCGGTTCCGATGCCGGTCTACGGCGCGCGATGACGCCACACGCCGACTTCTCGGCCGAACGGATCGCGGCGGCGCGGGCCTACGTCGACGCCCTGGTGAGTCACGATCCATCGGCGGTCGCGCTGCACCCTGACTGCACACGCGTGGAGTTCGGCGTCCGAACCGGTCGCAACGGCGCCCACATCGCCCGAAGCCTCGCCCGCGGTCCGCAATTCCGTCTCATCCATCGGATCTCGGACTTCACCGCGACGGTCGACGGCCACAGCGTGACCACGCGCTACGTCGTCCACGTTCGACCCAAGAGGCTACGGCTGGGCGCGACGGTGTCGGAGACCTTCGTCGTCGACGAGGACAATCGGATTCGCGCGATCGTCGCGCACTTCGGGCTTCCACGGCCCCAAGGGGCCTGATCGCCGAGCGCACTCACCACGGATGGCCGTGTCCACCACCCCGGGGGGCGGTGGACATGCCCTCCGGGTGGAGGTGCGGGTCAGGCGCCCGGCGCGCGGACGACCATCGGTACGCCGGGGAAGTAGGCCGCCATCTCCGAACGGGATTTGCGCAGGGCAGCGGTGCCATACCCGGCCTTGCGGAACTGCGGGTGAATCCAGATGCGCAGGTCGATCTCGCCGTCCTTCAATTCGCCGAAGACGAAGCCCACCTTCGAGTCGCCCTCGACGGCGACCAGCCAGACGGCCTCCTCGGCGTCGACCCGGGCGGTGGCCGCGCTGATCTCGGCCGCGACATCCCCGGCGGGAGCGCCGGAACCGTCTCCGGCGGTGCCGATCTCGTTGGTGCGCGCCGAGAACAGCTCCGCGTCGGCGGACGGGTCGAACGGACGGAGGTCGAGTGTGTCACCGCTGCTCGCCGGCCGTTCGGCCAGCGTGAAGGTGAGCGCGCTGTTGAGGTCGTCGAGTTCGGCCTGGTTCTTTCGACGGTCGTCTTTGGTGAGCTGATCGAGCTTCATGTCCAGGATGGCCTCGGCACCGAGCCGGGACTTCCCGAGCAGCCCCACGATCGCGGTCACGGCCTCGTCGTGATTCTCGGCGTCGACGATGGCATCGAGGACCTCGTGCCGACGTTCGAGGGCGGTCAGCAGGGCGTCGGCGATGTCGCGACGGGTGGTGGCGAGGTCGAGGTCAGTCATGCTTCGATCCTAGGTCACCGGTCGTCACCATGTGGTGGACATCATGTCCGCCGGCGGCGGCTCCGCCGGCCGATGCGGCCCGGAAATATAGAACAGGTTCTAGAGGTGTGTACGTCTGTTTTCGTGGAGATTCTTCCCTCTTGCTGTAACACGTCCTAGTCTTGTGGGCATGACGAACGAGGGTACGACGACAGCACCGGCCGACTTCGATCACCTGCGCGGGGGCACGCACATGGGCGACCTGATGGTCGCGGCGCTGCGGCGGCACGCCGACCGCACCGTCCTGTCCCTCGGCGACACCGAGATGACCGGCGGTGAGATGGCCGCGTCGATCAGCAGGTACATCCAGGCCTTCGAGGGATTGGGAGCCGGTACCGGGACCGCGGTGGGCCTGCTCGCGCTGAATCGTCCCGAGGTGCTGTTCGTGATCGGTGCCGGCCAGACCCAGGGGTGGCGCCGCACCGCACTGCATCCCCTCGGCTCGCTCGACGACCATGCATACGTGCTCTCCGATGCCGGCGTGTCGACCCTCATCATCGATCCGGTCCCCATGTTCGTCGAGCGGGCCGCGGCCCTCCTCGAACGGGTGCCCGGCCTCAAGCAGGTGCTGACGCTCGGGCCGGTGCCCGAGCAGCTGGCCGCACACGCACGTGACGTGATCGCCGAGGCAGACGGCTTCGAACCGAAGCCCCTTGTCGCGGCGCACCTCTCACCCGACCACGTCGTCTCCATCACCTACACGGGCGGGACCACCGGCAAGCCGAAGGGGGTCATCGGGACGGCGCGTGCGATGTCGACGATGACGCAGATCCAGCTCGCCGAATGGGAGTGGCCCGAGCATCCGCGATTCCTGCTCTGCACGCCCCTCTCGCATGCGGGTGCCGCGTTCTTCGTCCCGACCCTGATGAAGGGCGGATCGATGGTGGTCCTGTCCAAGTTCGACCCGGCCGAGGTGCTGCGCACCATCGAGGAGCAGAAGATCACCGCGACGATGCTGGTGCCGTCGATGCTGTACGCGCTGATGGACCACCCGGACTCGAAGTCGCGTGACCTGTCGTCGCTGGAGACCGTGTATTACGGTGCGTCACCGATCAATCCGGTCCGCCTCGCCGAGGCCATCGAGCGCTTCGGGCCGATCTTCGCCCAGTATTACGGCCAGTCCGAGGCGCCGATGGTCATCAGCTACCTGGCCAAGGGAGACCATCCGGGTCCCGGTGAGGACCAGCGTCGGCTGAGCAGTTGCGGACGGCCGTCGGCCTTCCTGCGCACCGCCCTGCTCGGACCCGACGACAAGCCCGTGCCCCAGGGCGAGCCCGGCGAGATCTGTGTCGCCGGACCACTTCTCGCCGGTGGGTACCTGGGTCTCCCGGAGCAGACCGCGGACACCTTCCGCGACGGCTGGCTCCGCACCGGCGACGTCGCGCGCGAGGACGAGGACGGGTTCTGGTTCATCGTCGACCGCACCAAGGACATGATCGTCACCGGTGGGTTCAACGTGTTCCCGCGCGAGGTCGAGGATGTCGTCGCCGAACATCCGGCGGTCGGTCAGGTCGGTGTGATCGGTGTCCCGGACGAGAAGTGGGGTGAGGCGGTCACCGCGATCGTCGTCCTGCGCGGCGATGCCCCCGCCGACGACGCGGCGAAGGACCGCATCGTCACCGAGATCCAGCAGTCCGTGAAGGACCGCAAGGGGGCGGTGCAGTCACCCAAGCGCGTGATCTTCGCCGACGCTTTGCCGTTGACCGCCCTCGGCAAGCCGGACAAGAAGGCGCTGCGGTCTCAGTACTGGGCCGACTCCGACCGCGGCGTCGGGTAGGTCCCGATTCGCATGGCCCCTGCCCCGTACGGACGGTCGGAGAACGCGGGTCACAGGTCGCAGCAGTCGCAACAATCGCAGCAGTCGCAGTCGTCGCAGACTGCGTCCTTGTACTTGTCGGTGAAGTGATTCCAGTGGTCCGTGCAGCAGGCCTTGCCGAAGCAGGAGACGCCGATGAACGGCAGAATCCGCTCGCCGAATGAACGATTGGGTTTGAACGGCGGCGGATAGGGCCACTCGGAGGGATATCCGAAGGGCCGGTGCGGAGGCCACTGGGTGCGCGAGTCGGCGGTGACGGAGATGGCGTCGGCGTGCGGATGCATGCGCTTGTGAATGGCGTGCCGCAGGCCGTCGAGCAGAACCACGCGCAGCAAGCGGTCGTCGGCGAGGGAGAGGTCGGCATAGCGCGCCCGGATCGCGGCAGCGAGTCGTCGACACTGCTCGAGCGCGGTCTCCGGAGACGTGCCGGTCGCCCGGAGCGGATTGAATCGCCCCTCGGCGGCGTCGGAGTCGTAGTCGTCGACCGCGTCCAGCAGATGCGCGATCCGGCCGAAGTCGGCACCGATGTCGCGGAGCGGCTCCTGGTTGCCCGGGACCTCGGCCAGGACCGCCGAAGTGGCGAAGACCTGTGCGGCGGCGGCACCCGAAGGTTGCGTGAGGTCGTCGAGCACGACGCTCGTCGATTCGATCTCCGCCTGCCGGGACAGGGTCGTCATCATGGCGTCGATGTCGAGGCGGCCGGCGACCGTGGTGTCGGCCGCGGCGTGCCGACGCAGGTGGCCCCCGGCGTACTCGGCGAGCTTGGCGCGGACCGGACGCCGGGGTGCGAGCGCGTGATGTTGTTCGCTGCCGACATCGGCGGCCTTCGCGGCGGCCAGGGTGAGCGAGGCGGTCGTGGCGAGACGCACGCCCGGCTCGTCGGCGGACACGACCGTCGCCGTGCGCATTCCGCGCAGAGGGCAGCGTCCGGCCTCGGTGGACGCGCACTCCTTCGTCGACTGGGCGGCGGTGAGAATCGAGACCATCACCGCGTCGGTGTTGACCGTCAGCCTGCTCGACTGACCGTGGTTGTCTCGCAGCGAGAGGCAGACCCCGCACAGGTGAGAGCGCCACTGGTCCATCAGGTCGTCGTCGAGTGCGTGCCGACATGGAGTGAGAACCCCGAACATCCGTGAATCAGACCACACGGCCCGAGGTGTCGCCAGGCGATTCATTCGTTCGGTGCAGGTGACGCCTCGTGCACGCCGTCACTCGCCGGTCGCCGCGCGGGCACGGGCCGTCAGCGCGGTCCGCAGCCAGTCCGGCTCGCGCACCACGAAGTCGTGATCGAACATCGTCGACCAGAGCGCGCGCACCGCGTGCCGGCGGTCGGCGAACCGGAGATCGAGACGGCACCGGCCGTCCGCGGATTCACCGAGATGTGTTGCCGAGGCGATCGATCCGATTCGTTCGGCGTCGTCGGCCGAGCAGTCGATCACGACGTCGACCGGATCGAAGGAGCGCCGAAAGGCGTCACGGTGCCGCTCCCAGATCTCGGCCAGGTCGACCTCGTCGGAGCGATGAGCCGGCTCGTCGAGGATGTCCACATCGCTCATCCGGGAGAGCCGGAACATTCGTTCGGAAGGCGTCGCGGTCGCTTCTCGGCGTCGGGACCCCGCGACGAGGTACCAGGTGTCGCCCGCCACGATCAGGCCGATCGGATCGAGTACGTGCTCGCGCGCAGCGTCGGCTCCCCGGCTTCGGTAGCGGACACGGATCCGCCGGCCCTCGAAGACGGCGATCTGCACGGCCTGGAGGTTGTCGAGGACCTCGGGGGCCCGGACGAAACCCTCCGGACGGACCAGGATCCGCTGCGCGGCCCGCACGGCCTGGCTCCGGTGCGCTTCGGGCAGTGCCGCGGTGACCTTACGCATGGCGCTGGCGAACGCGGGGGAGTCGACCCGTCCGGTGCCGGCGAGGAGAGACGTCGCCTCGTCGACGGTCAGCCCCGTGAGGTCGGTGCGGTATCCGGGTAACAGCGCGAACCCGCCGTGCCGTCCGCGCTCGGCGTAGACCGGAACGCCGGACAGCGACAGCGCATCGATGTCGCGGAGCACGGTTCGCTCGGAGACCCCGAGCTCGGCGGCCAGCTCGGCAGCCGTCACCCGCTCGTGCTTCTTCAGCAGCATCAGCAGGGCGATGAGACGTTCGGCGCGCACGGTTGAGATTCTTCCGGAAAAACGTGACAGAAGGTGTCGTGTATCGAGACTTCACTGGTCCTCGTACCCGAAAGACACGAGAGGACATGCCATGAACGCACCGACCACGAACTCCGGACCGGCTCCTGAGACGACACCCGCCCTCGGCGATCCCCGGCCGGCGTTCCGCGCCGCCACCGCCTGGGTCGTGGAGTTGCTCGAGGGAGTGTCCGACGACCAGCTCGACTCGCCGACGCCCTGCGACGACTTCGACGTCCGGACCCTGTCGGCGCACCTCGTCGCCGTCGCGCATCGCGCCGCAGCGCTGGCCGAGGGTGCCGACATCCGCACGATGGCGTCGATCGCCGAGCAGTACGACGCCCGGACGTACGCGGCCCTCATCGACCAGGCGCTCGACTCGTGGTCGGATGACACCAAGCTCTCCGTGATGGTCCAGATGCCCTGGGGTGAGGTCCCGGGCGCCGGGGCCCTGTGGGGTTATGTCAGCGAAACCCTCGTCCACGCTTGGGATCTGGCGGTCGCCACCGGCCTGCCGGCCGAGGCCGACGCCGAACTCGCCGAGACGACCCTGGGGGTGGCCCGACAGTTCATCCCGGCCGCGATCCGCACCGACCCCGCCGTGCCCTTCGGGCCCGTCGTCGAACCCCGCCCCGAGGCCGGACCCACCGAGCGGCTCGCGAACTGGACCGGCCGCGACTCCGTCACCTGGGTGCGGCGGCAACCCTGACGATCGGGCCCCCGGCGGTCCTGTTGCCTCAGCGGGCCGGCTCGCAGATGACCACCGGGATCGTCCGTTCCGTCCAGGCGGCGTAGGTGTCGTAGTCGGCATAGGTGTCGACCAGATCGGGCCACAGGTCGGCGCGTTCGGAATCGGTGGCAGTGCGCGCCACGAGGTCGTACTTCTTCTTGCCGAGCTGGATGGTGACCTGCGGGTTGTCCCGGAGATTCAGATACCAGGCCGGATTCTTGGCCGAGCCGCCCTGCGACGCCACCACCACGAACGACTCACCCCGTCGCAGATAGATCAGCGGTGCGGTCCGCGGCTGGCCCGACTTGCGGCCGATCGTGGTGAGCAGGCACACCGGGGCGGGCTTGCGGAGGCCCGCCCCGACTCGCCAGGTCCCCCCGATCCGACCTCCGGTGGCCTTGTACAGCGCGGTGTTCGCCTTCGACCCCAGCTTGATGAACTTGCTGACGACGGGCGAATCCAGTTGTGCCGGCTTGTTGTCCGGATCGAAGGCCGGCATCAGATCCGCTCGATGATGGTGCCGGTGGCCATCGCGCCACCAGCGCACATCGTGACGAGCGCGGTCTGACCGTCCCGGCGCTCCAGCTCGTGCAGGGCCGTGGTGATCAGCCGAGAGCCGGTGCTGCCCACGGGATGTCCCAGCGCGATGGCCCCGCCGTTGACATTCACCTTGTCCAGGTCGGCGCCGTGGACCTGGGCCCAGCTGAGGACCACGGAGGCGAACGCCTCGTTGATCTCGACGATGTCGATGTCGGACAACGACATACCCGACTTCGCCAGGACGCGCTCGGTCGCCTGGACCGGACCGTCGAGATGGAAGTGCGGTTCCGAGCCGACCAGGGCCTGCGCCCTGATGCGCGCGCGGGGCGTCAGGCCCAGCTCGCGCGCCTTCGACTCGTCCATGATGAGCACGGCGGCCGCGCCGTCGGAGATCTGCGACGACGTCCCCGCGGTGTGGATGCCGCCCTCGAGAACGGGTTTGAGCGCGGACAGGGATTCGAGCGTGGTGTCGCGCAGGCCCTGATCGCGGCTCACGTCGAGGATGTTCCCGGTGAACTCGCCCTCTTTGGTGCGCTCGGGCGCCTTGAGGCTCAGGACCTCGCGATCGAAACGGCCCTCGTCCCACGCCTGGCGGGCATTGCGCTGACTACGCTCGCCGAGCGCGTCGATGTCGGCGCGCGTGATGCCCCGGCGCTTGGCGATGCGCTCGGCGGCCTCGAACTGGTTGGGCATGTCGATGTCCCACGAATCCGCGTGGTACGGGCCGGCACCCGTACCCACATTCGCGCCGAGCGGGACGACGGACATCGTCTCCACCCCGCAGGCGACGCCGATGTCGATCGCGCCGGAGGCGATCAGTCCGGCGATCAGGTGATTGGCCTGTTGTGCCGAGCCGCACTGGGCGTCGATGGTGGTGGCTCCGGTCGCCTCCGGGAGGCCCGCGGACAACCACGCCTTGCGCGTGATGTTGCCGGCCTGGGCGCCGGCCTGGGTCACGCAGCCGCCGATCGCCTGTTCGACGAGCGCGGGGTCGATGCCCGCCTTCTCGAGGAGACCTCGCTGGGTGAGGCCGAGCAATTCCTCGGCGTGCAACCCCGACAGCCATCCGCCGCGCTTGCCGATCGGCGTACGCGCCGCCTCCACGATGACCGGAACGCCCATGGCCACTCCTTCGTTAGTCCCAGTGAACTCCGTTGCCCACGGAGCATGGCCTGTCGACGGGACGTCGAGGCCGCTGAGATCCAAGCTAGAACACGTTCTATGTTTGCGTCTATGGTGGGGGCTCAACGTGTTCTGTAACCATCGCCCGACGGCTGTCGCGGAGGTCGTGTCCCTGCTGCACGCGGACAGATGTCTCGCGGTTCACGAGTCAACGTCGCAGGTGGGGACCACGGGGCGACCAGAGAACTAGAACAAGTTCTCATCCGGGGGTGTCGAATGGGTCACAGTGTGCTTGAATGTGATTGAAACAGGTTCTAAATCTCACAGCGAGGTGGTGTGACGTGACCCAGGCCCAGAGCGCCCCGATCGGCAGCGAGCCGACCCCGGCGGATTCTGCGCGCACGAGCCCTTCCGACGTAGTCGCGAAGTGCCCGTTCATGGAGCAGGAGGGGTGGGATTTCACCAACCCCGACCTGCTCGAGCAGGGAATCCCCGTGCAGGAGTTCGCGCAACTGCGCAAGACCGCGCCGGTCTGGTGGAATGCCCAGGCGCCCGGCAAGGGCGGTGGTTTCCACGACGGCGGCTACTGGGTGATCTCCAAGCACGCCCATGTCCGTGAGATCTCGAAGAACAACGAGGACTGGGAAACCAACGCCAACGGCGTCATCATGCGTTTCGACGACGAGATGACCGCCGATCAGATCGAGATCACCAAGGCCCTGCTGATCAACCATGATCCGCCGGAGCACACGCGTCTGCGCAAGCTGGTCTCCAAGCTGTTCACGCCCCGCGCGGTGCACTCGCTCGAGGAGAAGCTCGACGACGCCGCCCGTGAGATCGTCACCCGGGCCGCGGAAAAGGGCAGCGGCGACTTCGTCAAGGACGTCGCCGTCGACCTGCCGCTGCTGGCCATCGCGGACCTGCTCGGTGTGCCGGAGTCGGATCGGGAGAAGCTGTTCGACTGGTCGAACTCGATGATGAACGCCGACGATCCGGACTACACCACGGATCCCCAGCAGGCCAACGCCGAGATCCTCGGCTACGGCTACACGATGGCCGAGGAGAAGCGCAAGAACCCCGGCGAGGACATCGTCACCACGCTGGTGAACGCCGACATCGACGGGCAGTCGCTCGACGAGACCGAGTTCGGGTTCTTCTTCATCCTCCTGACCGTCGCGGGCAACGAGACCACCCGTAACGCCATCAGTCACGGGATGAATGCGTTCCTGGACAATCCCGACCAGTGGGAGCTGTTCAAGAAGCATCGTCCGGCGACGGCGGTCGACGAGATCGTCCGGTGGGCCACCCCGGTGAACTGCTTCCAGCGGACGGCCAAGCGGGACACGCAGATCGGCGGCGTCGACATCGCCAAGGGCGAGCGCGTCGGTATGTTCTACGGTTCGGCCAACTACGACGAGGACGTCTTCGACGATCCGTTCTCGTTCAACATCATGCGCGATCCCAACCCGCACGTCGGGTTCGGCGGCAACGGTGCGCATTTCTGCGTCGGCGCCAATCTCGCACGGATGGAGATCAACCTGATGTTCAACGCGCTGGCCGACACGGTGCCCGACATCACCAAGCTCGACGCCCCTCGCCGCCTGCGGCACGGCTGGATCAACGGGGTCAAGGAACTCCGCGTCGACTACGGCACCAAGTGACCGCGGCAGAAGACACCGCACCGCGGGAGACGCCGGCGTACCTCGGCATCGACCGGGAGAACCATCCCGCAGTCGTGGCGGGACGTCGTTCGCGTGAGTTCGTGGCATCGCGGGACAAGCAGGCCTGGATCGACAACTTCGCGGCCGACGCGACGGTCGAGGACCCGGTCGGGCCGTCGATGTTCGATCCGGACGGCGTCGGATTCCGTGGGCACGAGCAGATCTCCGAGTTCTGGGACAAGTCGATCGGCACGACCGAGAGCATCGACTTCCGCTTCGACGAGGAGATCATCTGCGGGAACGAGGTCGCCTACATCGGCAGCATCGTCACCCACATCGCCGGCCATGTCTCCGAGGCGCGAGGGGTGTTCACCTACCGCGCCGACGCGGACGGGAAGCTGTCGGCATTGCGTGCCTTCTGGGAGGTCGAGAAGACGATCAACTCGGTGCGCAGGGCCTGAGGGTCGCACCACGGTCCGACGCGGGCGGGACAGGTTCCTCACCTGTCCCGCCCGCCGTCGTCTGTGCGCCCAGCCGAGGAGGCCGCCCGAGTTCGTGCATCCGCCGTTACAGCCGGGCGCCCGTGCCGGAAGATGTATCGCAGGGTCCATGACGCCCGGGGCGTCGCCGACGGCCCACGGTGTCGATGGCGAAGGGGGGACGACTCGAAGTCGGGCGCGGTCGATCAGTTCGACGCGGTGTACCGCGAACACGTGGCGGGGGTCTGGCGCTACGTGCGAACCCGCGTGCCCGCGAATGTCGATGCCGACGACGTGACCGCGGAGGTCTTCGTGAAGGCGATGCGCTCCTGGGACCGATTCGACGATCGGCGCGGCACCGTCGGCGCCTGGCTGATCGGCATAGCCCGGCACGTCGTCGCGGACTGGTGGGCGCGGCAGTCTCGGGAGGTGCCGGTCGCCGAGGTCGACGTGGACGCCGCGGTGATGTCCGCTCCCGACGGCGACCCCGAGACCTCGATGTTGCGCGCCGCGGCGGCCGACGACGTGCGCAGCCGGCTGTGGGTGCTCACCGCGCGCGAACGCGAGGCCGTGGCCCTGCGGTTCGGCACCGAACTCAGCTCTGAGGAGATCGGGGTCGCGATGGGGATCTCGGCAACCGCCGCCCGGATGCTCGTCTATCGCGGGGTGGCGAAGTTGAGGGAGGTGATGCCGAGGTGACGCCAGAGGATCCGGCTGCGTCCGAGGCGTACGACCCTGCCGAGGTCGCGGCGGCCGAACTGCTCGACGCCAGGATCGCGGCCGTCCTCGACGGGCGCGAGATGCCGGGTGCCCGGACACCCGAACTCGAACTGCTCGCCGACGGCTTACGCCGTGATCCGCCCCCGTCGACCTACGCCGCGGTCGATCAGGGCCTGGAGTCCCGGCGTTCGGCCCGTCCGAGACGACGATGGTCGGCGTCGCAGGTGGCCGCGGCCGTGCTCGGCGCGGTCCTGGTCATCCATGGCATGGGGAACTTGGTTGCCGGGGAATGGATCTCGGCGTCGCTGGGCGAGCCGTACAACCAGCACGCGATGATCGACGGGGGACTGGCGTTCATCGCCCTGGGTGCGGCGATCGCGGTCGCCTCGACGCGCCGGCGGTGGTTGCCCGTCGCCGTCATCGTGGGCGTGCCGCTCGGACTGGTCATGGGTGGACGCGGCGTGCACGAGATCGGCGTGTTCGCCTGGGGTGCGGTCGCGCACGGTGCGGTCGGTGTGGCCGCGCTGGTGTTGCTGGTCACCTTCGTCCTGGGCGGGCGTTACAGCCGAGGGCCGGATGAGGAAGGACGGGTATGAGAGCACTGCATCGAATCCGGAATTACGTACGCGCCATGCGACGGGCACGGCGCCACCGCACCGAGCTCGTCGGCCATCTGGCACGGCGGCCGCTGCTTGCCGGCGGGGTCGCCGGGATGGAGAGCGCGATGCTGCTGTCCAACCGGATGGACCCGAAGCTCAAGGAACTCGCCGAACTCAAGGCGGCAGGCATGGTCAGCTGCGAGTTCTGCCTCGACATCGGGTCGGCGGTCGCCTCCGGCGCGGGCATCACCGAGCAGCAGCTCCGCGACCTCCCGCGTTATCGGGAGTCGACGGCCTACACCGACCTGGAGAAGCTCGTCATCGGTTACGCCGAGGCGATGACGCGCACACCGGCCGTCGGGGAGGACCTCGCCGAGCTGCGTCGTGAGCTGGGCGAGCACCTGTCGGAGACCCAGATCGTCGAACTCGCCATGACCGTCGCCTGGGAGAACCAGCGGGCGCGCCTCAACCAGTCTCTGGGTGTCCGGCCCACCGGAATGTCCGACGGCCTCGCCTGCGCTGTGCCCGAACGCATTTCGTAGCATTCATGCGCACATGGCGCGCATGGATGCTACGAAATACGCGTCAGTGCAGGGGTTTGTCGGCGCCGACGAGCCACATGGAGAAGTACTGGGAACCGCCGCCGTAGGCGTGGCCCAGGGCCTTGCGGGCGTCCGCGACCTGGTGGTCGCCGGCCTTGCCCATGACCTGGATCGCCGCCTCGGCGAACCGGATCATGCCCGACGCCCCGATCGGGTTCGACGACAACACACCGCCGGACGCGTTGAGCGGGAGTCGTCCGCCGATCTCGGTGTCACCGGATTCGGTGAGCTTCCAGCCCTCGCCCTCGGCCACGAAGCCGAGGTTCTCCAGCCACATCGGCTCGAACCACGAGAAGGGCACGTAGATCTCGGCGGCGTCGATCTCCTCGAGGGGATTGCTGATGCCGCCTGCCTTCCACAGGGCGGCGGCGGCGTCGCGACCGGCCTGCGGGCTGACGACGTTGCGGTGCGCGTACGACAGCGGCTCGGTGCGCATCGCCGTGGCATGAATCCACGCCACCGGATCGCCCGCGGCGATCGCCGCGTCGGCGACGTCTTCGGCACCGATGACGACCGCGCACGCCCCGTCCGACGACGGGCAGGTCTCGTCGTAGCGGATCGGGTCCCACAGCATCTGCGAGCTCATGACCTTCTCGACGGTCTGATCCGGCTGGTGCAGGTGCGCAAGCGGATTCAGCGCGCCGTTGCGACGGTCCTTGGCCGCGACCATCGCGCCGATGTGTTCGGGGGCTCCGGACTGCCGGATGTAGGCGCGCACGTGCGGGGCGAAGAAGCCGCCCGCGCCAGCGCCCACCGGTTTGGTGAACGGCACCGGGATCGACAGGGCCCACATCGCGTTGGACTCCGACTGCTTCTCCCAGGCGACGGCCAGGACCCGTTTGTGCACTCCGGCGAAGACGAGCGACGCGGCCACGTTGGCCGTCGAGCCGCCGACCGAACCCGCGGTGTGCACGCGGATGAGTCGTTTGCCGACCGCGCCGATGGCCTCGGCCATCGCGAGCTCGGGCATCATCGATCCCTCGAAGAGGTCCGGTGCCTTGCCGATGACGATCGCGTCGATGTCGTCGAGAGAGACCTTGGAGTCGAGGAGCGCGGCATCGATGGCCTCGCGGACCATGCCGGCCATCGTGACATCGGACCGCTTGGCGACGTACCGCGTCTGTCCGGTTCCCAGCACCGCGGCTCGATTGTTGTGTCCCATCAGTTCTCGCCTCCCGAGTTCGTTTGGGCACTCAGGGTGACCACCATGTTCTGCTGCAGCAGCGGCCCGCTCGACGCGTGGGCGAGTGCGGTGCCCGCGTTCCCGCTGAGGATCTCGTGCGCCGCGTACCCGATGCGCTGGAGACCGGCGGAGAACAGCGAGTTGCCGGCCAGCGAGCCGCCGGACGGGTTGATCCGCACCGAGTCTGGCAACCCGAGCGCGTTGCGGACGATGATCTCCTGATGTGTGTACGACGCGTTGATCTCGGCGACGTCGACCGCTCGGCTGCGGTCGCCGAACGCGGTGTCGCCGGCGACCTTCGTCGAGGGCGACAGCGTGAGATCGCGTGCCCCGAAGTTGGGCGTGTCGATGCGGTGGTCCCACCCGGTGACGAACGCGGGATTGGCCACCAGCTCACGGGCCTTGCGCTCGCTCGCGATCACGACCGCGGCGGCGGCATCGGTGTAGGGCGCGATGTCGTGCTGCCGCAACGGGTTCGCGACGTACTCGCGGCCGAGCAGCTCGTCGACCGAACCGCCGAAGGTGCGCGCGCCGATCTCGGCCATGTCGGCCTCGGTCCACACGCCGGCGTCGATGCCGGCACGTGCCTGGAGGGCGCCGAGCGACCGCGCGTCCGGGTGCAGCGGGGCGACGGTGTACGGGTCGGTCTGCAGGGTGAGGGTCTGATCGGCGTTGCCCGCGGTGGCCTTGCCGAATCCGTAGGCGAGGGCGAGGTCGACCTCGCCGGTCGCGATCTTCACCCACGCCTCGTAGAGAGCCCACGCGCCGTCCATCTCGACATGTGACTCGTTGATGGGCGGCATGGCGCCGATCGAGTCGATCGCGGAGATGAAGGAGAACGCGCGCCCGGCAAGGTAATCCGACGATCCGCTGCACCAGAACTCGATGTCGGTGCGGGCGATGCCGAGTTCGGCGTAGAGCTTGTCGAAACAGGGGATCAGCATCTCGACACCGTTGGTGGTGCCGTGGCTGCCGGCGACGTTGGGGCTGTGTGCGAAGCCGATGATCGCGATCGGTGGCAGTGTCATCAGAGGTGGTCCTTCATCACAGGTGGGCGCGGTAGGTGTCGTACTCGGCGTCGGGCTCTCCGGTGGGTGCGAAGTGACTGATGTTGCCGATCGAAAACTCCCACTCGTCTTCGGGAAGCCAGACGGCCTTGACGCGCATACCCATTCGGACCTCGGAGGCCTCACAGTCCAGGATCAGGTGCAGGAACGGGATGTCAGCGCCGTCGAGGAGTACGTACGCCGCCACGTAGGGCGGCTTGATCCGCTGGCCCTGGAAGGGCACGTTGACGATGCAGAACGTGGTGACGATGCCGGTGTGGCCCAGCTCGACACGTTCGGACGCGGGCGAGCCGTCGGCGGGACTGACCCCGCGAGGTGGGAAGTAGACGCGTCCGGCGTCGACTCCCGAACCGATGCGCGTGCCGATCAGCTTGCCCGCCTTCAGTCCTTCGAGATAGACGGATTCTTCTTCGTTGGCCGAGTGAGTGATCTCGGTGCTGACCGGGGTGGGGATGACGACGAGCCCCGTCTCGGCGCCCTGGGGGGCCTCCGCGGTGTTGGCCGGAGCGGTGGCGGGCTCCTCGCCGGGCGCGAAGTACGCGATGTCGTCGATCCGGCCTATGCGTGCCGCGCTGAACACGGCGTGAACCCGCAGGCCGGTCGCCAACGCGTCGGGTGAGTCGGCCGAAACCGCGTGCAGCAGTGTGGTGTCCGCGCCGTCGAGACGGATCAGCGCCCACGCGAACGGCGTGTCCAGCGGCTGGCCCGGCGTCGGCTCGGGGTTCCACGTCCAGGTGGTCACCGTGCCGATGGTCGACACCTCGACGAACTCGGCTGACTGCGCGCCGGTGACGGGATCGAACTCGACCGGGGGCACCGACACCTTGCCGTCGCTGCCCTTGGACCCGATGATCCGGCCGTCGCGCAGCGCGAGCGCGAACTGACTCAGAACCGGGCCCAGCGACCGTGTGTAGTCGAAGGAGTTGGTCAGGGGAGCGGTCAGGATGGGGGACTTCGGCTCGGGCACCTCGGCGACAGGATGTGGCGTGTCGGGATTCGGGGCGGCCGGAGACGTTACGCTCATGCTCACATCTCGAGTAGAACACGTTCTAGTATTGGACACAAGGTGCATGTCAGGCCGTGGGAATGCGCGGCCGGGTGAGAGGGGAGTGCCGGTGAAGCTCGGTCTGCAACTGGGGTACTGGGGTGCCGATCCGATTCCGGGCGCGCCCGCGTTGATCGCGGCCGCGGAGGAGTGCGGGTTCGACGCGGTGTTCACCGCGGAGTCGTGGGGCTCCGACGCCTACACCCCGCTCGCGTGGTGGGGCGCGGCGACCTCGCGCGTCCGGCTGGGCACCGCGGTGGCCCAATTGTCGGCGCGTCCGCCGACCTCGCTCGCCATGCACGCGCTCACCCTCGACCACCTCTCCGGTGGCCGGCACATCATCGGACTCGGGGTGTCGGGTCCCCAGGTGGTGGAGGGCTGGTACGGCGAACCATTCGCAAAACCGCTGGCGCGCACGCGCGAATACGTGCGTGTCGTGCGGGATGTGCTGGCCCGGCAGGACAAGGTGACCAGCGCGGGTCCGCACTATCCGCTGCCGTACCCGGCCGACGCACCCGGGGCGACCGGACTCGGCAAACCGCTCAAACCGATCACCCACCCGCTGCGCGCCGACGTGCCGATCTGGCTCGGCGCCGAAGGGCCGAAGAACGTCGCGCAGACCGCGGAGATCGCCGACGGGTGGCTGGCCATCTTCTTCAGTCTCGGTCTCGCCGACCAGTACAACTCGTGGCTCGACGAGGGTTTCGCACGGCCGGGTGCTCGTCGCTCGCGGGAGGACTTCGAGGTGGCCGCAACCGTGCAGGTGGTGATCACCGACGACGTGGCCGCCGCCATCGACCGATACCGGCCGTCGACCGCGTTGTACGTCGGCGGAATGGGCGCGAAGGAGAAGAACTTCCACGCGGAGCTGTACAAGCGGATGGGCTACTCGGACGCAGTCGACGAGATCGTGAGCCTGTTCCTCGGCGGCAAGAAGGCCGAGGCGGTGGCCGCCGTGCCCGACGAGATGGTCCGCGAGACGATGCTGGTCGGCACGGCCGACGAGGTACGCGCCCAGATCAAGGAGTGGGAGGCGGCCGGCGTCACGATGCTGATGGTGACCGCTCGCGACGCCGAGACGATCCGCGAACTGGCGACGCTGGTCTGATCCCCCTCCCGGACGCGGGTGCCCGCCGAAATCCATCCTCGAGGCCTCGCCGGTCATAGAATTCTCCGCGTGCAGCACGATGACCACGGCCCTCGTTGCGAGGACGCCGACCACGAACGGGGCGCCCTCCCGGCGAGGCGTCCGGACAAGACGTCCGACCGCATGCCGTCGGGAATCCGACGCATCGGCGACTTCCGCTTCTTCTACGAGGGTGAGAAGTGGGAGTGGTCCGATGAGGTCGCCGCGCTGCACGGCTACGGACCAGGTGAGGTGGAGCCGACCACCGAACTCATGCGCCGCCACAAGCACCCCGAGGATCGTGCCCACTTCGACGCGATGCTGGCCGAGATGCTCACCGATCACGCACCGTTCTCGAGTCGCCACCGCATCGTCGACACGTCGGGGCGGGTCCGCCCGGTCGCGGTCATCGCCCACTCCATCACCGACGCAACCGGGGAGACGATCGGCACGGAGGGCTTCTATCTCGATCTGACCGACGCCGAACTGGCCGTGGTACAACGGCGCGTCGACGACCAGGTGCGGGCCTTCCGCGACAGCAGCGGGGTGATAGAGCAGGCGAAGGGCATGCTCATGCTGGTCTACGGAGTCAACGCCGACCGCGCATTCGATGTGCTCCGGTGGCGGTCTCAGCAGGAGAACGTCAAGATCCGGGACGTCGCCGCGGCCCTCATTGTCGAGATCCAGGCGAGCCTGCCCCTGGAGAATCACCACCGTCGGCGCCTCGACGAGATCGTGCTGCGCGCCCGTAGGTCGTCGGGGAGTTCATCGGACGTCGTCCACTGAGCACCGGCGCGCACCGGGCATGCTGCTCGACCGGACTGCCCGGTGGCTCTACTCCCCGGTGAACTCCGGCGTGCGCTTCTCGGCGAACGCGCGGGGTCCGACCTTGGCGTCTTTCGACTTGAAGACCGAGATGCCGATCTTCGCGTCGATCTCGAAGGCGTCGAGTTCGTGCAGGCCCTCGGTGTCGCGGATGGTCTTGAGGATGCCCTGCACCGCGAGAGGGCCGTTGGCCGCGATCTTCTCGGCGAGTTCGAGCGCCTTGTCCAGGGCGGTTCCGTCGTCGACGACGTGGCCGATGAGGCCGTACTCGAGCGCCTCGCGCGCGGTGATGTGGCGGCCGGTCAGCAGGATGTCGCAGGCCACGGTGTACGGGATCTGCCGGACGAGACGAACCGCGCTCCCGCCCATCGGGTAGAGGCCCCAACGAGCTTCGGAGACACCGAATTTGGCGCTCTCGCCGGCCACCCGGATGTCGGTGCCCTGCAGGATCTCGGTGCCGCCGGCGATCGCCGGCCCCTCCACCGCGGCGATGAGCGGCTTGGTGAGCCGGCGCCCCTTCAGCAGAGCCGGCAACGAGGCCGGATTCCAGGCGCCGGAATCTACCGTGTCGCCGGGGGCGTTCTTGTTCATGCTCTTGAGGTCGGCGCCCGCGCAGAAGTACCCGCCCGCGCCGGTGAGGATGGCCACGCGGATGTCGGGGTCGGCATCGACCTGATCCCACGCCTCGGTCATGATCCGCATCATCTCGGTCGAGAGCGCGTTACGCGCCTCCGGGCGGTTCATCGTCACGATCAGGATGTGCCCGCGCTTCTCGACGAGGCACTCGGGTGCCTTCTCGGTGACGGACTCGGCGGGGGTTGCTGTGGTCATCGCTGCACTCCGGTGTCGCTGGGCTCGGGTGGTGTCACCGTGCTCAGGTGATCGCGGCGGCCGTGTTTTGCCGCTTGCCCAGAACGATAACACGTTCTAATTTTGAAGCCATGGCCTACACGATCGCCGACCTCATCGAGCATGCCGTCGACCTGGTTCCCGAGCGCATCGCGCTCGAGTCCGGTGACCGCACGCGCTCCTACGCCGAACTGGAGGCGCGGTCGAACGCCCTCGCCCACAAACTGCGGGAACTGGGCGTGCAGCCGGGCGACCGCGTGGGCCTGTACAGCAGGAACACCATCGAGTCGGTCGAGGCGATGGTCGCCATCTTCAAGGCGCGCGCGGTGATGGTCAACGTCAACTACCGCTACGTCGAAGCCGAGCTCGAACACATCTTCACCGACTCGGGGATGAAGGTGCTGATCCACGAACGCAGCTTCGCCACACGCGTCTGCAACACGTTGCCGAAATCGCCCGATCTCGAATACCGCATCGTCATCGAGGACGGGTCCGCCGAAGAGCTGTGCTGTGCGGGCCACAGCGATGCGGTCCGCTTCGAGGAGGCGATCGCGGCGTCGTCGGCCGAACGCGACTTCGACGAACGCAGCGACGACGACCTGTACATGCTCTACACCGGGGGTACCACCGGGAAGCCGAAGGGCGTGGTGTGGCGGCAGGTGGACGTGTGGCGCGTCCTCGGTGGCGGAATCGACTGGTACACCAGCGAACCCGTGCCCGACGAATGGCATCTCGCCAAGACCGGCGCCGAGGGCGGGCAGCTCGTCCGCTATCCGATCCCGCCGTTCATCCACGGCGGGTCGCAGTGGGCGATCTTCCAGTCCCTGTTCGCCGGCGGAAAAGCGGTGGTGTACCCCGAGTTCAGCGGTTCCGCCGCGTGGGACATCGTCGAACGGCACAAGGTCAACGTCGTGTTCATCACCGGAGATGCGATGGGGCGACCCATGATCGAGGCCCTCGAGAACGGCGGCGAGCGCGATCTGTCGAGCGTGCTGTCGATCGCGTCGTCGGCCTGTCTCTTCTCGCCGAGTGTCAAAGAGCAGTTCCTCGACCGTTTCCCGAACTCGATCATCATCGACGCGATCGGGTCGTCGGAGACCGGTTTCGGCGGGATGGGCGTGGTCGCCAAGGGCACACCGCACACCGGGGGACCGCGGGTGAAGGCCGACAGCGAGACCCACGTCCTGCGGGAGGACGGCACACCGGTCGAGCCCGGCAGTGGTGAGGTCGGCGTCCTCGCCCGTTCCGGACATGTACCGCTGCGCTACCACAACGATCCGGAGAAGTCGGCCAAGACGTTCAGGGTCTTCGACGGGGTGCGGTACTCGCTGCCCGGCGACAACGCCGTCCTCGAGGCCGACGGGACGATCACCATGCTCGGCCGAGGCTCGGTGTCGATCAACACCGGTGGCGAGAAGGTGTTCCCCGAGGAGGTGGAGGGCGCGCTCAAGGCCCACCCGGACGTGTTCGACACCGTCGTGGTCGGTGTGGCCGATGATCGGTGGGGCCAGCGCGTCGCTGCGGTCATCGCCACCCGGGACGGCGCGCGACCGTCACTCGCGAGTCTCAACGACGTCGTCCGAAAAGAACTCGCGGGCTACAAATGTCCGCGCAGCGTGTGGTTCGTGGACGAGATCAAGCGTTCTCCCGCAGGCAAACCCGACTATCGATGGGGAGCGTCGGTCACCACCGGGCGTCCCGCCGACGAGGCGCAGTAGAGCGCCGGAAGCGAGCTGACATCATGCGTACTGAACTGGCCGAGAAGTTCGGCATCGAGTACCCGATCTTCGGATTTACCCCCAGCCAGGATGTGGCGGCGGCGATCAGTCGCGCCGGTGGGCTCGGGGTGCTGGGTTGTGTCCGCTTCAACGAGGCCGACGAGCTCGACGAGGTCCTGGAGTGGATGCACGAGAACACCGACGGCAAGCCGTTCGGCGTCGATGTGGTGATGCCCGCCAAGATCCCCACCGAGGGTTCCAAGGTCGACCTCGATTCGATGATCCCGCCGGAGCACCGCGCATTCGTCGAACGCACGCTGGACGATCTGGGTGTGCCGCCCCTTCCCGGTGGTGATCGGGTCGACGCCGGTGTGCTCGGCTGGCTGCACTCGGTCGCGCGATCCCACGTCGACATCTCGATGGAGCATCGTCGTAAGTACGGGCAGATCAAGCTGATCGCCAACGCCCTGGGATCCCCGCCGCCCGACGTCATCCAGACCGCGCACGACAACGGTGTGCTGGTGGCCGCACTGGCCGGCGCGAAAGACCATGCGCTGCACCACGTCGAGGCCGGCGTGGACATCGTCATCGCGCAGGGTTACGAAGGTGGCGGGCACACCGGCGAGGTCACCTCGATGATCCTGTGGCCCGAACTCGTCGACGCGGTCGGCGACACCGCACCGGTTCTCGCGGCCGGTGGCGTCGGTAGTGGCCGCCAGATCGCCGCGGCCATCGCGCTCGGCGCCCAGGGGGTGTGGATGGGGACGTACTGGCTGACGGCCGCGGAGTACAAGCTCGGCGTGCCCGAGGGCTCCGACAAGCCGTCCACCGTCCAACAGGCACTGCTCAAGGCGACATCGCGCGACACCGTGCGTCGGCGAATCTACTCGGGAAAGCCTGCGCGACTGTTGAAGACGGCCTGGACCGATGCGTGGGACGCCGACAACGCGCCCGAGCCCCTGCCGATGCCGCTGCAGAATCTCCTTGTCGCCGAGGCGCATGCGCGTATCTCGGCGGCCGACAACCCCGACGTCGTCGCGATGCCGGCCGGCCAGATCGTCGGGCGGTGCAACGCGATCACACCGGTCGCCGACCTCATCGCCGACCTCGTGAGCGAGTACGACGAGGCCGTCGGACGGATGAACAAGACGCTGGGCGGCTGAGGGGCTGAGCGCAACGTCATGTCAGCGGACATCGGCACGCAAGAATTTCGGATGATCCAGGCGCCACGTGATCGCCGCCGCGACAACCGCGACCACGGCCAAGGTCAGCAGCGAGTTCCGTTCGTCGAAGGCGTTGAACAGGAGGCCGCCGAATCCTGCGCCGGCCAGGAATCCCGCGTAGGTACTGAGGTGAGCGACCCATCCCCATCGTTTGACGCCGGCCACGTGTAACCCGGCGCCCTGGCCGATTTTCACCAAGGTGCCGGTCACATAAGACAAGGGCATGACGACCTCGCCCTTGCGGCTGATCGAGGTGTTGAGTGCGCCGAGACCGAAGGCCAGGCAGAGGACAGGGCCGGCGCCGAATTCGCGATTGCCGTTCTCCAGGCCGATGTCGATGAGCCATGCCGCGATCGTCGAACCCGCGGTCAGCATCGTCGCCCCGTGCCGGGCCTTGCGCCATATATACATCCGCGCCAAGGTGGCCACGAACACGCCGAGAACGAAGACGATCACGGTGACCAGAGCTGTGAAACCGAGACGATGCGCCCCCTTGATGTGCTCGAGCACCAGCCGTTCGCTGTTGCCCGTCATGAAGGTCACGTACCAGCCGGAGGAGTACAGCCACGCCGCGGCGCCGGTGGCGCCCGCCAACGCGGCGAGGACGGCTGCGAGAACCATCTCCCGCCCGTCGTAGAACGGGCCCAGCAGCTGTTTTCGGGTTGATTCGCCGCTCGAGTCGGCAGTGGATGCGGCGCGTTCGACAACGGTCATCGGTTGGGCTCCAGTCCTGCTGGTAGGGCTGTGGTCGCGATAGGCCTTCGAACGGGAATGTGTAACTCGGCAGCACCGGCGGTAGGTCCCGTCGGCGAAGCCCGAATTGGGCAGTTCCCAACTCCCAGAGCACCCTAAGTCGGCCGTCAGCGCCACGTGAGTCCAACCACATGCCGGTCCCACCGGGCAATACGTCACCAATCGAGGTGACGGCGGAACCAACGCATCGGAACGACCGTTGACCGCGAACGATGGTGCCCGGTGCGACGGTCGAACTATGGCGAGGTGTACTCGCCCCACAGGTCGTCGACGACGTCGGCGACGTCGGGCGGGAGACAGCTAGCGTCCGGACACGGGCCCGGGGGCATGGGGGTCGGTGCGATCAGCGCACGCGGGTCGACCGGGTTGACGTAACTGAACGGTGGCCGGGACTCGCTGTCGGCGACCGACCCCGCGGGCAGCCCGAACATCTTGCACCCGACCACCGCCGCGGACCTGTTCGTGACGGTCACGGTGACGGAGTTCCCCGACGCCGCCGACGGCGTGATCGTCACATCGCCGGGTGCGTCAGGACCTCTTGTCAGAGGTTCGTCAGCAGGAACGCGGCGAAACCCGCTACGAACACGATGATGCCGACCACAACCCCGGTCCCCGTCTGTCTCGCCGGGCCAGGGAAGAGCATGCACAGAGCACCTCCGAGCAGGGCGAGCAGCGCGAGCATCACACCGAGACCCCAGAGGAGTGCGTACGCAACGAACGACAGGGCCACCGCAGCAATCGCGACAAACGGTGTGCGACGACCGAAATAGCGTGGATCCACGGTCAGATCTGCCTTCGTCTCCCCCCGGAGAGTGTGCGTAGAAGCTAGCACGGTCAGCGCCTTCCGGAACTGTGCGCTATCAACGTAGTGCGTGACGATCGAGAATGGGGAACAGCATCCACAAGTACGCCGGAATCCGTATGACGCTGAACCCGGAAACCGGGCACAACGTCATACGGATCGTGGGAGGGAGTTTACGTCGCGGCGCGGTAGACCCGATCTTCCCGCCGCCACGTGGGCGGGGTCGTGTCGGAGGCCAGCAGGCGCTTGACGGTCTTGAAGGTCGCCGTCTCCGGGAGTTCGGCGACGATCCGCACCCGGTGCGGCCACTGTTTCGGCCCGAGATCGTCCTGGGCGGAGAGGAACTCGGAGAGATCGTCGGCGGTGAGTCCGTCGGCGACGAGGACCGCCTCGATCTCGTCGCCGATCTCCACAGGCACGCCGTGCACGGCGGCCTGCCGGATGTCCGGATGCCGCAGCAGGATTCGCTCGATGGGTCCGGTGCCGATGTTCTCACCGTCGACGCGCAACCAGTCGCCGAGGCGCCCGGCGAAGTGCAGATAACCCTCGTCGTCGACCCAGGCGAGGTCGCCGGTGTGATAGATCCCGCCGCGCAGGCGTTCGGCGGTGGCGCCGGGGTCGTTGTGGTAGCCGGCGAAGAGTCCGGGCCCCGAGAGGTTCACGATCTCACCGACCACCCCGGCCGGAACGGGCTCACCGGTCTCGACGTCGACGACCGCCGTAGGTGCACGCAGCGGGCCCAGGGCATCGTCGGGTGTGTCGGGGGTCCGGGTGATGGCCACCCCGCCCTCGGTGGACCCGAAACCGTCGACGACGCGGCAGCCGAAGCGCTCGGCGAACCGGCGCCGGTCACGGGCCGACGCCTCGTTGCCGTACATGACCCGCAGTGAACTGGTGGCGTCGTCGGGGTGGGGCTCGGTCGCGAGGATGTAGTTCAGCGGTTTGCCGACGTAGTTGGCATACGTCACGCCGTACCGGTGGACGTCCTCGACGAACCCGCGCGCGGAGAAGCTGCGCCGCAACGCGATCGAGGCGCCGCCGGACACGGCGACGCACCACCCGGCGATCATCGCGTTGGAGTGGAACATCGGCATCGAGAGGTAGGCGACGTCATCCGGGCCGAGACCGAAACGTTCGGCGAGCATCGGGCCGCTGGTGGCGAAGGTCCGGTGCGTACATCGCACCGCCTTGGGATCGCCGGTGGTCCCCGAGGTGAAGATCAACATCATGAGGTCGTCCGGTGCCGGTTCGGCGAGGGGCGCCGGGTCGCTCGCGGTCACCGCGGCCGTCCATTCGGGTGAATCGACGTCGACGACGCGAGCTTCGCCGAGCTCGAGGCCGTCGAGCAGATGCCGGGTGTCCCCGTCGCACAGCACGATCTGGCAGTCGGCGCGGGCGATGTCGGCGGCTAGGGCGTTGCCGCGGCGTGTGGTGTTGAGACCGACCAGCACGAATCCGTGGCGTGCCGCCGCGGCGAACAGCGCGCTGAACTCCGGGGTGTTGGCGAGCAGGACGCCCACGTGGCGTGGGCGATCATCCGACAACCGGCTGCGCAACACCCCGGCTCGCCGTGCCGCGCCGACGAGATGGTCTGCCCACGAACAGAACCCGCTCTCGAACCAGACCCCGCGATCCTCGACCGCGGCCAGTGGCGCGAGTAGGTCGGCGACCGTGCGGGCCCGCACCGCGACCGGCTGGTTCACGCCGGCGCGGCGGCCAGTTCGGCTCCGATGACCCGCACCGACGCGGTGGCCGAGCCGAACGCGAACTCGTTGTGCTTGGCGCGCAGGAAGTATCGGTGCACCGGGTGGCTGGTGTCGAGGCCGACGCCACCGTGTACGTGCACGGCCGTGTGCGCCACCCGGTGACCGGCCTCGGCGGCCCAGAACTTGGCCGTCGCGACCGCGTTCTGCAGCTCCGGCGTGTGGCCGGTCGAGTGGTCGAGCAGCCAGGCCGCCTGTGTCGTCGTGAGTGCCAGTCCCTGCGTATCGATGTACCCGTCGGCGAGCCGCTGGGCCACCGCCTGGAACGACCCGATGGCGCGACCGAATTGCTCACGCTCGCGGGCATACTCGGCGGTGAGTTCGAGTCCGCGTTCCACGATGCCGGTCTGCTCGGCGCAGCACGCCAGGGTCGCGCGGGCCACGAGTGTCGCGGCCGTGTCGGCGCCGCCGCCGAGGACGGCGTCACCGGACACCGGCGTGCTGTCGAACTCGACCTGAGCCGAGGGGATCAGCCCGGTGGACGGGGTGGGGGTGACGACGACCCCAGGGGCGTCGGCGGCCACGACCACCGCCACGACGCCGTCGGGTCCGGATGCGGTGACCACGAACATGTCCGCGGCCTCGGCATAGGGAACGTCGACCTTGACCCCGGTGAGTGTTCCCTCCGTCGACAACGTGGCGGTGGGGGAGCGCAGGTCGGTGGCCAGGTCTTCCTCCACGGCTACCGTGAGCACCGCGTCACCGGTGGCTCCGGCGGCGAGGACCCGGTCGCGGAGCTGCGCCGAACCCTGGGCGGAGATCACCGGCAGGGCGGCGATCGCGTGGGGACCGAACGGCACGCGGGCCAGTGCCCGGCCGAGTTCGGTGGCCACGAGCGCGTTCTCGACGACGCCGAGATCGCCACCGGCATCACCGACGGCTTCCGAGGACAGCTCGAGGCCGAGGAGTCCGGCACCGCCGAGTTCGCGCCACAGGTCCGCGTCGAGCGCGGCACGCGTGGCCTCCAGGTCGGCGACCCGTTCGGGGGTGCTGATCGACGTCGCGATGTCGCGCGCGAGGCCGCGGACGTCGGCGCCGGATTCGGGAAGCGAGAAATCCATGGTGTGTCTCCATGTTCGGGGTGCGGGGTGGTTTCGATACGCCGCGTGCTCGCTGCGCTCGCTCGTGGCTACTCAACCAGCGGGGCGGGCTCTGTCAGCGACGCTGGTGCGGCAGGCCGAGAGCGAGCATGGCGATGATGTCGCGCTGGATCTCGTTGGTGCCGCCTCCGAAAGTGAGGATGAGTGAGGTGCGCTGGAACCGTTCCAGGCGTCCGTTGAGGTGGGCGCCCGTGCTGCCGGTACGCAGCGTCGCGGCGGGTCCGACGATTTCCATCAGCAGTCGATAGGCCTCGGTGGCGAACTCGGTGCCGTAGACCTTCGTCGCCGAGGCATCGGCCGGACTCGGCGATCCGCCGGAGCTGGCGACCGAGGCGATCTTCCAGTTGATCAGCTTGAGGAACTCGACCTTGGCATGCACCCGGGCCAGGTTCTGCTGCACCCAGGGGGCGTCGATGACCCGATGACCGTCGCCAGTCTTGGTCTGCTGTGCCCACGCGACCGTCTCGCGCAGCGCGGTCTGGATCGGTGCCGCGCTGCACAGCGCGACCCGCTCGTGATTGAGCTGGTTGGTGACCAGCGGCCACCCGCCACCCTCTTCGCCGACGATCGACGACGTGGGCACCCGGACGTCCTGGTAGTAGGTCGCGCTGGTGTCGACCCCCGACATGGTGTGGACCGGCGTGTAACTGAAGCCCTCGGCGGTGGTGGGCACGATGAGCATGGAGATGCCCTTGTGCTTCTTGCCGCCGGGTTCCAGCGTCGACGGATCGGTGCGGCAGGCGAGCCAGATGTAGTCGGCGTAGGCGACCAGGCTCGTCCACATCTTCTGACCGTTGATGACGTAGTCGTCGCCATCGCGCACCGCGGTGGTCCGGAGGGCCGCGAGATCGGTGCCGGCGCCCGGTTCGGAGTACCCGATCGAGAAGTGCAGCTTGCCGGCCGCGATCCGCGGCAGGAAGTACGCCTTCTGTTCGGCGGAGCCGTAGTTCATGATCGTCGGCGCCACCGAGTTGATGGTGAGGAACGGAACGGGCGCACCCGCGA
This sequence comes from Gordonia sp. G4, assembly GCF_057770005.1. NCBI lineage: Bacteria > Bacillati > Actinomycetota > Actinomycetes > Mycobacteriales > Gordoniaceae > Gordonia > Gordonia sp. G4. The sequence goes on along the minus strand of NZ_CM173442.1, from coordinate 492,473 downwards.
TCGCTGCCTCGTCGGTGAAGATCAGCTGGTCCATCATCGACCGGTTCTGACCGCCGAAGTCGGTGGGCCAGCCCAGGGCGAGCCAGCCGTCGGCACCCATCTGGGCGACGACGTCGCGGTAGGCGTCGCCCTCGCCGAGTTCGCCGTCGCCGCCGGACAGGGCGGCACGACGATCCTCGGTCATGAGGCCGGAGAAGTAGTCGCGGAGTTCCCTACGGAGCTCGGCTTGTTGGTCGGTATAGGCGATGCGCATCGACACTCCAAGGGGTGGATCGGCTAGCGTCCGGTCCCGGCTTATGGTCAAGTTGACAGTCGAAGTACTCGTGCACTTCTGAAACACGTTCTAACCTGTTCTCACAGCCCAGTCAACAGGCGACCCATCGACGAGGAGACGGTTCCGATGCGTATCAAGGCAGATTTCGACCTGTGTGAGTCCAACGCCATCTGTGTCGGGATGGCGCCGGACTTCTTCGACCTGGATGACAACGACTACCTGGTCATTCTCCAAGAGGACATCCCCGCCGACCGCGTCGAGGAACTGCGTCAGGTCGCCGCCAACTGTCCGAAGTCGGCGCTGGCCGTCGTGGAGGACTGATCCGGGCGAAAATGCGGTTCGGTTCCATCCGTTCGTGAATCATGCTAGAACAGGTTCTAGTTTTAGCTCAGGAGGATGTCGGGTGGGTTACTCGTTGGACGGTCGCGTCGCGGTCGTCACCGGTGCAGGTGCAGGACTCGGTCGCGCGGAGGCCATCGGATTGGCCGCCGAGGGGGCCGCGGTGGTCGTGAACGACCTCCCCGCGGCGCTCGAGCAGAGCGACGTGATCGACACGATCACCGCCGCGGGTGGCCGCGCGGTCGCGGTGCCCGGCGACATCGGCGAATCGGCCACGGCCACCGCGATCCTCGCGACGGCGACCGAACAACTCGGCTCGCTCGACATCGTCCTCAACAACGCGGGCGTCGTGCGCGACAAGATGCTGTTCAACATGACCGACGACGAGTGGGACCTGGTGATCCGCGTCCATCTGCGCGGTCACTTCCTGCTCACCCGAAACGCCGCGTCGCACTGGCGCGCGGAGTCGAAGAAGGCGGGCGGTCCGATCTACGGCCGGATCATCAACACCGCGTCGGAGGCCGGCCTGCTCGGTCCCGAGGGGCAGGCCAACTACGGTGCGGCGAAGGCGGGTATCACCGCGCTCACGCTGTCGGCGTCGCGTGCCCTCAAGCGATACGGCGTGCGCGCCAACGCGATCTGCCCGCGGGCACGGACGGCGATGACCGCCTCGGTGTTCGGCGACGCCCCCACCGAGGGCGTGGATCCCCTCGACCCCGAGCACGTCGTGCGACTGGTGTCCTACCTCGCCGGCCCCGACTCCGACGCGGTCACCGGCCAGGTGTTCGTCGTCTACGGCCCCAAGGTCACCCTGATGGCCGCGCCAACGGTCGACGAGGTCTTCGTCGCCGAGGGCGACGCGTGGTCCGCGGAGGACCTCGCGAAGACCCTGACGGGTCACTTCGCCGACCGCGATCCGGGACGCACATTCTCGGCAAGCGCTCTGGTCAACTGACCAATTCGGGTCAATTGTGCGTGATAGGTTTCGCGATGGTGCGAGGGTGAAGGGGGGCCGGAGGTGCTGAGCAAACTGGCCACACCCTTGAGCGGAATCGGGGATTTCGTCGCGCTCGGGGTCGAGTCGGCGCGCGAGTTGTTCCACCGACCGTTCCAGTGGCGGGAGACCGTCGAACAGTCCTGGGCGATCGCCCGCGTGTCGATGGTGCCCACGCTCCTCGTCGCCATCCCGTTCACGGTTCTCGTCAGCTTCACGCTGAACATCCTGTTGCGCGAGATCGGCGCTCAGGACCTCTCGGGTGCGGGTGCCGCGCTCGGCACGATCACCCAGATCGGTCCGATCGTCACCGTCCTTATCGTCGCCGGAGCGGGCGCGACCGCGATCTGCGCCGACCTCGGCGCCCGGACCATCCGCGAAGAGATCGACGCCATGAAGGTGCTCGGCATCAACCCGATCCACCGTCTGGTCGTGCCCCGCATCGTGGCCTCCACCGGGGTGGCGCTCCTGCTCAACAGTCTGGTCTGCACGATCGGCATCGGCGGCGGCTTCATCTTCTCCGTCTACCTCCAGGACGTGAATCCCGGTGCCTTCGTGGCCAATCTGACCCTGCTCACCGGCTTCGGCGAGTTGATGATCTCGATGGTCAAGGCCGCGCTGTTCGGCTTGTTCGCCGGGATGGTCGGCTGTTATCAGGGGCTCAACGTCAAGGGTGGCGCGAAGGGCGTCGGCGATGCCGTGAACGAGACCGTCGTGTACTCGTTCATGGCGCTGTTCGTCGTCAACGTCGTCGTCACCGCGGTCGGTCTCAAGGCAACGGCGGGCTGAGCGATGGTACTTCCGTTCACCACCCGGTTCCGGACCGCGCGCGTCGCGGTCAAGAGGGCCGGCGAGGACTGGGATCAGATCGGCGACCAGGCGCTGTTCTACTGGGACAGCGTCGTGTCGATACCCCGCGCGATCCAGCACTACAAGAAGGAGACGCTGCGGCTCATCGCCGAGATCTCCATGGGCACCGGCGCGCTGGCGATGATCGGCGGCACCGTCGTGGTCGTCGGCTTCCTGACGCTGTTCACCGGCGGCACGATCGCGGTCCAGGGCTACAGCTCGCTGGCGAACATCGGCGTCGAGGCACTCACCGGCTTCTTCTCGGCGTTCATCAACGTGCGCATCGCCGTCCCGGTGATCTCCGGCATCGCGCTCGCCGCGACCATCGGTGCCGGTGCGACCGCACAGCTCGGCGCCATGCGGGTCTCGGAAGAGATCGACGCACTCGAGACGATGGCGATCTCCTCCATTCCCTACCTGGTGTCCACGCGCATCATCGCCGGCCTGATCGCGATCATCCCTCTCTACGCGCTGGCATCGCTGGCATCGTTCCTCGCGAGCCGGTCGGCGACGGTCTTCCTGTACGGGCAGTCGCCCGGCGTCTACGACCACTACTTCGACACGTTCCTCATACCGTCGGACATCCTCTGGTCGTTCGTGCAGGCGATCTGCATGGCGGTCGCGGTCATGCTGATCCACACCTACTACGGCTACAACGCCTCGGGCGGGCCGGTCGGCGTCGGCGTCGCCGTCGGGAACGCGGTCCGCGCATCGCTCGTTGTTGTGGTCGTGATCACACTCTTGACCTCCCTCGCCATCTATGGCGCCGATGGCAAGTTCAACCTGGCGGGCTGAGTCATGAGCAGGAGACAAGAGCGTTCACGGGTCACCCGCCGAGCGGCGGCAGTCGCCATGGTCGCGGTGCTGCTGGCCCTGATCATCGGGGCGAGCGCGTCGTTCCTCGGTGCCTTCAAGGGCACCCAGCAGGTGACCCTCGTCGCGCCCCGAGCCGGGCTGGTGATGAACCCCGACGCCAAGGTGAAACTGCGTGGCGTCGAGGTGGGTCGGGTCGCCGAGATCTCCGAGCGCGGCGGCGACGCGATCCTGACCCTCGACATCGCCGACGGCGACATGGCGAAGATCCCCGCGAACGTGGCGGCCGACATCAAGTCGAACACGATCTTCGGCGCCAAGGCGGTCAACTTCGTGGTCCCCGGAGAACCGGAGGGCACGCTGACCGCGGGAGCCGAGATCCCCGCCGACCGGGTGGTCGTCGAACTGAACACCGTCTACCAGCAGCTCGTCTCGGTGCTCGCCCAACTCCAGCCGGAGAAGCTCAACGCAACCCTCGGCGCGATCAACACGGCTCTGCAGGGGCAGGGCGACGAGATCGGCGACGCCCTCGAGCAACTCACCGCGCTGCTCGGCAAGACCAACCCGCATCTGCCCGCGCTCAACCGCCTGTTCCGGGAAGGCGCGACCGTCACCAACGTGTACGCGGACTCGATGCCCGACCTGCTGCGGACCGTCGACAACTTCACCGTCGTCGGGAACACGTTGGTGGACAACACGTCCAACCTCGACGCGCTGCTCATCAACGCCACCGGGATGGCGAACACCATCGACGGGGTCATCGCGCCGTCGAAGAAGACACTCATCGGTGCGCTGTCGGACCTCGACCCCATCGCCGCGCTGCTGGGTTACAACGCCCCGGGGATCAAGTGCTTCCTCACCGCCAGCGCGATCGCCTCCGAGGTGGCGGCGCCGTTCCTCGGTGAGCGCAACGGCATGCTGATGCTCGACGCCGGTCTGCTGCCGGGCAAGGATCCCTACGCCTACCCCTACGACCTGCCGCGGGTCGGGGTCGAAGGGCCGCCGACGTGCCAGGGCGGGCTCAGCGATCCCTCCTCCGCGGTGCCGGCACCGTTCTACGTCGGCGACAACGCGCCGCAGCCCTATCAGCCCAGGACCAAGCCGAAGGCGAACTCGCAGAAGCTGTTCCAGATCCTGTTCGGAGAACCGCCCCGTGGATAACCGCGCTCGCGCGTTCCGCGCGACCCTGATCAAACTGGGTGCCTTCACCGTGGTGATGGTCCTGGTGTTCGTCGCGCTGGTCGTCGTCTTCAGCCGCTATCGTTCCGGCGCGTCGAACGAGTACAGTGCCGTCTTCACCAGCGCGTCGGCGATGAAGTCGGGCAGCAAGGTCAAGATCGCCGGCGTCGAGGTCGGATCGGTCGGTGACGTCGAACTGAACCGCGACAACGATGCCGTGATCACGTTCAGCGTCGACCAGAAGTATCCGCTCCCGGAGTCGGCCCGCGCGCTGATCCGGTACGAGAACCTCACCGGCGACCGGTATCTCGAGTTGCAGCAGGGGACGGGCAACACATCGACCTTCCTCGCCGACGGTGCGCAGATCCCGGTCGGCCAGACCGAGCCCGCGCTCGACCTCGACAAGCTCGTCGGCGGCTTCAAACCGCTGTTCCGGACCCTGGACGCCGACGACGCCAACGCGCTCACCAGTTCGCTGATCGCGGTCTTCCAGGGGCAGGGCGGTGCGTTGAACACCTTGCTGGGCAACACCGCGTCGTTCACCGACTCGCTGGCCGACCGCGACCAGTTGATCGGCGACGTGATCAACAACCTCAACACGACCCTCGCCACGCTCGACGGCGACCGGGAAGGCCTGGACACCAGCGTCGATCTCCTGCAGCAACTGGTCACCGGGCTCGCCGAACAGAAGGCCACGGTCGGCAACGCGCTGACGCAGACCTCGCGCGTCACCAACGGTCTCGCCGATCTGCTGGCCACCACCCGGCCGACCCTGCAGTCGATGGTGACCAACACAGGACGGGTCTCGGAGGAGTTGCTGGCCGCGGAACCCTTCATCCGCAACCTGATCTCGCGACTTCCCGAGGACTACAAGACGCTGTCGAACCTGGGCTCCTACGGTGCGTGGCTGCAGATCTACTTCTGTCGCATCCGCCTGTTGCTCCCGGCACCCGGGGGGCAGACGATCCTGTACACCTCGAACAACGTGATGGGCAACACCACGACGGCCGGCGGAAGGTGTGACGGCTCATGAGTCTTCCGTTCGGAGGTATGTTCTCGAGCCGCAGATCCGAATCCGACGAGGCCGACGTCGCCCGCGAGGTGAAGCGCGGGCAGCGAAGCCGCGCGCAGGTCGGCGTCATCGGCATCGTCGTGATCGGTCTGGTGGTGATCACCGCGATGCAGATGGACAAGCTGCCCTACATCTCGCCGATCAGCACCTACACCGCCTATTTCGACGACGCGGGCGGACTCACCAAGGGCGACATCGTCACCGTCTCCGGTGTCCAGGTCGGCACGGTCGAGTCGATCGCACTGGCCGGCACCGACGCCGGGACCAAGGTCGAGGTCGGATTCCGCATGGACGACACCGTCCAGATGGGGGCGGACTCCCAGGCCGCGATCCGGACCGAGACCGTGCTCGGCCGACGCAATCTCACCGTCATCCCGCACGGCGGGGACCGGATCAAGCCCGGTGGCTCGATCCCGGTCGGCAACACGATCTCGCCGTATTCGCTGCAAGACGCGCTCGAGGGCGCGACGGACACCGTGGCCGAGACCGACACCGAGCAGCTCAACGAAGCGCTGAACACGCTGACCATCACCTTCTCCGAGACCCCGGATCAGGTGCAGGGAGCGGTCAACGGTGTGGCGCGACTGTCGAAGGCGGTCGCCGACCGCGACAACGAGTTACGGGCGCTGCTGGCCAAGGCCAACCAGGTCAGCAAGATCGTCGGCGACCGCAACGAGCAGATCAACCGCCTGCTCGTCGACGCCAACGCCCTCGTCGGCGAGATCGAGATGCGGCGCTACGCGCTCAACCAGTTGATCAAGGGAATCGGCGACGTCACCGCTCAACTGCGGGGTTTCATCGCCGAGAACAATGCGCAGCTGACGCCGGTCCTGCAGAAGTTCGACCGCGTCGCGACGATCCTCACCGATCAGGAGAAGGAACTGAAGGAGACGATCGACCGGCTGGGACCGTTCGCCAACACGCTCGGCGAGGCGGTGGCGTCGGGTCCGAACTTCGACTCGCTGGTCGGACTCAACACCTTCGGCGACTACACCGCGGTCTTCCTCAACGCATTGCGCGGCCGGTACCCGCAGCTGTGGCAATCGTTCATGTACACCGCCTTCCCCCTCCTGCCTGATGCCTGGCAGCAGGGACCGCCGGTGGGCAGCGATCCGCCGCGCGGACCCCTGCCGAGGCCGACCTATCCCACGCCCGCGCCGACCACGAGGGGGAGGTGACATGACCGTCGGAAGTATGACCATCGGGCGCAAGGTGCTCTTCGGTGTGCTCGCCGTGGTTCTCGCGATCGCCCTGATCCTCGTCGGCTGGAAGGTGTTCACCAAATCCACGACGAACACCTTCACCGCCTATTTCGGCGGTGTCGCCAGTCTCTACAAGGGCGACCCGGTCCGGGTGCTCGGTGTGAACGTCGGCAGTGTCTCGGCGATAACCCCGCGCGAGAACGACGTGAAAGTCGAACTGCGCGTGGACAAGAGCGTCGACATCCCGCAGGACGCGAAGGCGGTCATCGTCGCACAGAGTCTGGTCTCGGGCCGGTTCGTGCAGCTGACGCCGGTCTACTCGGGCGGGCCGCAGATGTCCGACGGCGCCGACATCCCGATGGATCGCACCGCGGTGCCGATGGAGTGGGACGACATCAAGGCCCAGCTCACCCGGCTCACCGAGGCCATCGGGCCGGAGGGGGCCGATCCGGGGTCGGCGGCCAAGGCGGTCAACGTCTTCGACGAGAACCTCGAGGGCAACGGGGAGGCGATCAACGCCTCGATCCGCGAGGTGTCCGACGTGATCGGCACCCTCGCGGCCGGCAGCGGCGATCTGTTCGCCACCATCCAGAGCCTGCAGAAACTGACCGACGCACTGTCGGGCAGCCACGAACAGCTGGTGCAGTTCAACGGCCGGATCGCCTCGGTCAGTTCGGTTCTCGCGGACAACACGACCGAACTCGACGAGGCGCTGAAAGGCCTCGACGCGGCGATGACCGACGTGCAGACCTTCATCGACACCAACCAGACGGCGCTGTCGTCGTCGGTGGAGCGACTGGCGGCGAGTACGAAGATCGTGGCGGACAAGGACCAACAGGTGCGCGGCGTGTTGCATTCGGCGCCCAACCAGCTCGCGAACTTCTACAACATCTACAACCCGCTGTCGGGTTCGCTCTCGGGTGTGTTCGGTCTGGGCAACGGCACCAACCTGATCACGCTGCTGTGCGGGTCGATGGAATCGACCAAGCGACCCGGCACCACGATGGCCGACGTCGACAAGTGCGTGGAGATCCTCGCGCCCGTCCTGTCGTCGATCTCGATGAACTACCCACCGTTCCTGACCAATCCGGTGCAGGGCCGCAACGCGACACCGAGCCAGCTCCAATATCAGAACGCGAGTGTTCGCGCGCGTGCGAACGCCGGTGTCACCCGGTTGGACAACGAGACCCGGCGTGACAATCGGGGCAGTCCGCTCGAGGATCTGCTGGTCCCGTTCGGAGGTGACCGATGAGGCCGGCACGCCTGCGCGGCGGGCTGGTCACGGGCGCGGCATCCCTCGCGCTGATCCTGGCCGGATGTTCGTTCGACGGCCCCAACTCGCTGCCGGTCCCGGGCGCCGAGGGCACCGGTGGTGGTTCCTACGAGATCACCGCCCTGATCCCGTCGGCTGCCGGACTGGTCAACAACGCGCCGGTCCTCATCGACGACGCGACGGTCGGGAGCATCGGCGACATCGAGGTGGAGGACTGGAACGCGCTGGTCACCATCCGACTCAACGACGGTGTGATCGTCCCGCGCGGGTCGCACGTCATGGTGGGGCTGACGAGTGTGCTGGGTTCGACGCACCTGGAGATCGTGCAACCGGCCGAACCCGAGGGCGGCCGGCTCGAGCCGGGCGACCAGATCCCCCTCACCAAGTGCCCGGAGCAATCCAACATCGTGCCGGACCCGTCAGTGCCCGCGGTCCCCGACATCAATGCGGCACAACAGGTGTCGGCATGCACCTATCCCAGTACCGAACAGGTGCTGAGCTCACTGTCGGTGGTGCTCAACGGTGGTGGCCTGTCGCAGATCGGCGACATCGTGCACGAGATGAGTGAGGTCTTCGGCGGACGCGAGGACCAGATCAAGGAACTCATCCCGCGGCTGAACACACTCGTCGCCGATCTGGATGCGCAGAAGGGCAACATCATCCGGGCCACCGAAGGACTCGACCGGTTGTCGCGCACCATGAACGAGCAGGCCGGCACCATCGAACGCGCGCTCGCCGACAGTCCCCAGATACTGCAGCTGCTCGTCGACCAGCGTCAGCAGTTCCTCGACACGCTCGGCTCGGTCGCGACACTGTCGAAGACCGCCAACGACATCCTCGATGCCAACTCCGAGAACATCGTGACGATCGTGGAGGGCATCGAACCGGCCCTCGATCAGCTCCAGGCCGCCGGTCCCGCGATGACGCAATCGCTGAACATCCTGCTGACCTTCCCGTTCTACGAACCGACGATCCGGACGATCGTCAAGGGTGACTACGTGAACTCGGACCTCGTCCTCGATCTGACCCTCGAACGCCTGAACAAGACGATGTTCGCCAGTCTCGGCGTCACCGGTCCCGAGGGCGTCTTCGGTCGTCCGGCCGGCGCCGCCGCGCGCGGGCTCGACCCGTTCATCGCGCCGCTGCAACCGGGTGGTGAGCGGTTGCCCGACTCGACCGAACCGGTTCCGGCGAACATGATCCCGCGGAGTCCGGCGGTCACGCCGGTCCCGGCGGCGGGGGGTGGCCGCTGATGAAGATCACGCGATTCGTCCGGATGCAGCTGATGCTCTTCGCCATCGTGACCGTGGTCGCGATGGTGGTGATGGCGCTGTTCTACATCCGCATCCCGTCGATGTTCGGGGTCGGTAGCTATCAGGTGCAGCTGCTGCTGCCCACCAGCGGTGGCCTGTACCAGAACGCGAACGTCAGCTATCGCGGCGTCTACGTCGGCAAGGTCGACTCGGTGCAGCTGACCGACACCGGTGTCGAGGCGATGCTCACCATCGAGAACGGTGCGGAGATCCCGGCGTCGTCGACCGCGTCGGTGCGCAGCGTCTCCGCGATCGGCGAGCAGTTCGTGGAGTTCACGCCGGACCCCGAGGCCGGTGAGTCCGGAGAATTGCTGCAGGACGGTGCCACGGTCTCGACCGACAAGGTGCCGGTGGAGATCTCCGCGATGCTCGACCAGGCCGACCGGTTGCTCGCCGAGATCGGCGACACTCGGCTGCGCTCGCTCATGGACGAGGCCTTCGTCGCGTTCAACGGCACGGGGGAAGCGCTCCAGCGGCTGCTCGACTCGATGGTCCTCTTCGTCGACGAGGCGAACAAGAACACCGACACGACGATCCAGCTGGTCGAACAGGGTGCGCCGCTGCTGGCCACCCAGTCGCGCACCGCCGACGCCATCCGATCCTGGACGCGGGACGTCACCGCGTTCACCGACCAGCTCCGCGCGAACCGCCCCGAGATCGGCGACATCCTGCGGAAGGGGCCGGCCACCGCGTCGAAGAGCCAGGAACTCTTCGAGTCCCTCGGTGCGTCGTACCCGCTGCTGGTCTCGAATCTGGGGACCATCGCCAAGACGCAGGTGGTGTACCTGCCGAACTGGAAGCAGGTGCTGGTTCTCTATCCGCGACTGGTCAGTTCGCTGATCACGGCGCTGAACACCGGAACCACGCGGTTCGGACCCAACGTCAACTTCTCGCTGGCCTTCCAGGACCGGCCGCCGTGCAACATCGGCTTCCTGCCGAAGGAGGACTGGCGCTGGCCCTCGGAGCAGACCGCCCGTGAGTTGCCGCCGGGCATGCTGTGCCGGGTGCCGCAGAACTCCAACATCGCCGTCCGCGGCGCCCGCAATTACCCGTGCGCGGAGTTCCCGGGACGACGGGCGCCCACCCCGGCTGAGTGCGAAACCGGCTATGTACCCAAGCCGGGCTCGGTCGACCCGTTCCAGAGCGGACTGCCGTTCGGGCTGAAATGGCAGCCGGCCTCCTCCGGTACCGTGACACCGGGCACACCGAAGGACTTCGACGCGGAGCCCGCGGTGTACGCCACGACATACGACCCGGACTCGGGCAACTTCATCGGACCCGACGGGAAGACCTACAACGCCGGGGCCGGCAGCGATGAGCAGGGACAGAGCAGTACATGGCAGACGATGATCAGCGGGACGGTCGCCCCGTGACCCCGGACGGGCCCGGTACGGCATCCCCAGATCGCACCGGCACGGGTGACAGTCGGAATACGAAGCGGCCCGTGCGGTCGGCTCCGATCAGGCGTGGTCGTCCCGCCGGCAAGAAGCCGTCGAAGTCGTCGAAGCCGACCGCACCGGCTCCCGCACCCGACGATCCCGCAGCCACAGATGGGGACACCGACACGCCGTCGCCGGCCACCGCCGATTCCGCGCACGACACGACGTCGACGGTGTCCCCGCCGGAGTCGAGCCGGCGGACCGACGCCGAACCACCGATCGCGCCCGACCCGTCCGAGGTCGAGAAGACCGTCAGCTACCGGGAGCGCCGACGAGCCCGGACGGCTGCGTCGTCGAATGCCCGGGCACCGAAGGGCAAGCGCCGCATTCGTTATCGCGGTTCCGGCCGTCGCTCGCCGCGGACAATCGTGGGTGTTGTGGTGGCGCTCGTGGTCATCGTGGTGTGTGCCATCGCGTCGGTGGTGTTCGCGCTCGGTATCGCGCGACAGGACCGGACCGACGACCTGCGTGCCGAGTATTCGGCGTTCGCGTCGCAGGTGCTCGTGAACCTCACCAGCATGAACCCCGACACCGTCGACCAGACGCTGAACTCGGTGCAGGAGGACACCAGCGGCAAGGTCAAGCAGGAGGTGGAGACCAACATCCAGCAGGTCGCGGCACTCGTCCGGGACGGCAAGCTGGAAACACGGTCGCTCATCCTCAGCTCCGCGGTCACCAAGGCCGAACCCGACGAGGGCTCGGTCATCATGGTGTTCGGCTGGCACCAGCGGTCCCTCGACGGCGAGGTGCCGTCGCAGGAGAAGGTCTTCCGCTGGCGGGTCGACATGACACGGATCAACGGCGACCTCAAGATGACCGACTTCGAGTGGGTGGCGTGATGGCGTCGAAGTCGAAGTCGAAGTCGAAGTCGAAGTCGAAGTCGCGATTCACGGTGGGGAAGGGGCGTCTCGGGCTGATCGCGCTCGGTGTCGTGCTGGTCGCCGCGGTCGTGGCGACAGCGTTCCTCGGGTTCCGTTTCACCCAGGGCCGCGCCGTCGAGGATGCGCGTGCATCGTCACTCACGGCGGCTCGTGAGTATGCGACGACGATGTTCGGCTACAACGCCGAGAACGTCACCGAGCACATCGATCAGTCGATGAGTGTGCTCACCGGGCCGGCCAAGCCGGAGTACACGAAACTGATCACCGACAACAACCTCGCCGCCGAGGTGCGCAAGCAGTCGGTGGTGTCCGAGGTGACGATCCAGGACGCGGGCGTGGTGACCAACACGGCCGACACCTCGCAGGTCTTGATCTTCATGAACCAGTCGGTGACCCGCGGCAACAAGGAACTCGTCAGCATCAATCCGTCGCGGCTGACCTTCGACATGAAGCGCGAGGGCGACCGCTGGCTCATCAACGCCATCGAGGTCATCACCGACGACACGTTCCGATCGAAGATCGAGGTCGTCGAGTCGCTGCCCCCCGACGCGAAGCCGGTACCCGCCCCGAGTTCCGCCCCCACGGCGACGCCGTCGGGGACGCCATCGGTGGCCCCCGGCCCCGCCGGAGCGCCGGTTCCCACCCCCTGACCGCGTTAATCCGTTGCGGCGCGCCGCAATCGGGCGTACTTTCGCGGGTACACAAGGAAGGAGGTGGTCTGATAGTGATTTCTCATCGGACATGTGAGGTGACCATCCGCTAGCAGTTGACCGTGTGGCATTCGTGTCGCACCGAGACGGGATCCATCCGTCGGTCGGCGCAAGCGAATACCAGGTGGTCACCCGGCCCCCGCATCCCGACCCGGTCCGGTCGGCGCAGGCCCCTCGTGGGCGATGCGGGGGCCGTTCCATGTCCGGCCGCGTTCGGTGAGTACCCGTACGGGGTAGAAGTAGACCTGGCGCAGGTACCCCTGGGGGGTATATCCTCACCCGTATGGACACGCACCACGACCATCCACGCGCAGCGGCCTCGCCGACGACCGGCCACGCGGCGAGCCCCCACACCCCAGCCGGGCACGGCAACCACGGGGAGCACGACGGGGATGCCGACCACGGTGGGCATGCCGATCACAGCGGGCACGTCGACCGATTCCGGCGACTGTTCTGGATCATGCTCGTCCTGGCCATCCCGACCGTCGCGTTCAATGACATGTTCGCCGACATCCTCGGTTACGAGCTGCCCGACGCGGAGTGGGTGCGATGGGTGTCGCCGCTGTTCGGCACCGTTGTCTACCTGTGGGGCGGACGTCCGTTCCTCGTCGGTGCGGCAGAGGAGATCCGTACCCGTCGTCCGGGGATGATGCTCCTGATCTCGCTGGCCATCACCGTCGCGTTCGTCGCCTCCTGGGGTTCGACGCTGCACCTGTTCGACCATGAGCTGAACTTCTGGTGGGAGCTGGCCCTGCTCGTGGTGATCATGCTGCTCGGTCACTGGATCGAGATGCGTTCGCTGGCGCGGACGACGTCGGCGCTCGACTCACTCGCCGCGCTCCTTCCGGACGAGGCCGAGAAGGTCGTGGGGGACGACATCGTCTCGGTGCCGCCCGACTCCCTGGTCGTCGGCGACGTGGTCGTCGTCCGGCCCGGAGCGTCCGTACCCGCCGACGGCACCATCGTCGACGGCTCCGCGAACATGGACGAGTCGATGGTCACCGGCGAGTCGGCCCCCGTTCGGCGTGGGATCGGTGACGTCGTCGTCGCCGGCACCGTCGCGACCGACTCCGGACTGCGGGTCAGTGTGAACGCGACCGGCGACGACACCGCCCTGGCCGGCATCGGACGCCTCGTCGCCGACGCGCAGGCCTCCTCGTCGCGGGCCCAGCGGCTCGCCGACACCGCGGCCGGGTGGCTGTTCTGGTTCGCTCTCGGTTCCGCCGTGCTCACCGCGATCGTCTGGACCGCCGTCGGGTCGCCCGACGACGCCGTCGTCCGCGCCATCACGGTGCTGGTCATCGCGTGCCCGCATGCACTGGGACTGGCGATCCCGCTCGTCGTCGCCATCGCGACCGAGCGAGCGGCGCGCGCCGGGGTCCTGGTCACGGACCGGCTCGCACTCGAGTCCATGCGCAACGTCGACGCCGTGTTGTTCGACAAGACCGGCACCGTGACCAAGGGGGAGCCGACCGTCGTCGAGATCGAACCCGCTCCGGGACACGATCGGCGTCGGGTGCTGAGCCTCGCGGCCGCCGCGGAGGCGGCCAGTGAGCACCCGTTGGCGTCGGCGATCACGCGTGCCGCCCGGGCCGACGGGGTCGACACGCTCGCCGCCCAGGACTTCTCCTCCTCGCCCGCGGTGGGGGTGTCCGCGTCCGTCGACGGGCACGAGGTCCGGGTGGGTGGACCCAACCTGCTCGACGAACGGGGCCTCGACGAGCTGTCCGTCTCGGCGGCGTGGCGTGCGCAAGGTGCGATCATCCTCCACGTGCTCGTCGACGACCGCGTCGCCGGAGCGATCCGGCTCGCCGACGAGGTCCGGCCGGAGTCGCGCGAAGCCGTGGACGAACTCCACGCGCTCGGTGTCCAGGTCGTGATGATCACCGGAGACGCGCAGGCCGTCGCCGACGACGTCGCCGGTCGACTGGGCATCGATCGGGTGTACGCCGGGGTCCGGCCCGAGGACAAAGCTGCCATCGTCGGCGAGCTGCAGCGTGAGGGACATCGCGTCGCCATGGTCGGCGACGGGGTCAACGACGCCCCCGCCCTCGCGCAGGCCGACGTCGGAATCGCCATCGGCGCCGGTACCGACGTGGCGATCGGCTCGGCCGGCGTCGTCCTGGCCTCCTCCGATCCGCGATCGGTCCTGTCGGTCATCGAGCTGTCGCGCGCCGGCTACCGGAAGATGCGGCAGAACCTCTGGTGGGCAGCGGGATACAACCTCGTCTCGGTGCCCTTGGCGGCCGGAATCCTGGCGCCGGTCGGCTTCGTCCTGCCGATGAGCGTCGGTGCCATCCTGATGTCCGCGTCGACGGTGGTGGTGGCGCTGAACGCCCAGTTGCTGCGACGGCTCGACCTGCGTCCCGGTTCCGTCGGAACCCGCTCCGGGCGCAGGTAGGCCAGGCCGGCGCACCGGCGACGGACGTGGTGATCCGCGTAGCGCAGTACTCGCGAGATTTCGGCACCGAACAGCTGGAATGGTCACACAGCAGAGTCCACGGCGCCCGTCGAGGCGTCGAGAGGGAGAAGGAGCGATGGTGGCCACATCTGTCGCCGCGGCGGTCGGAGAGTCGAACCGCAACCGGGATGAACCCGGCGTGGGCGAACGCTATTGGACCCCGGGCGATCCGGACTTCGGGACGGCGTCGCCACCCCGTTTCGAGTTCGCCGATCCCCACGCCGCCGGGTTGTTCCACGCGGGGTCGTTCCACGCCGAAGGCACGTCCCACGACATCGGTGACCGCATCACCATCCACAACCGCGGCCTGCGCGATGCCGCCGCGGTGGTTCTGCTCGCCGACGGCACGTCGTATCTCGAACCGTTGACTCCCGGCTCGGAAATCGTTCTGCCGGAATGTGATTCACTCACCTATGTGCAGGCGCCGCGCACCACCGGCGGGCGGCCGGTTCTGTACGGCGCGGTGTGGGTGCGGTCCGGACGGGTGATGCCGGTGACGCTGCCGATTCCCACTCGGCGCGAGTTTCTCGATGCCCGGTATCTCACCCCGTGGAGCGCGGAGTGGAACGGCGGTGTCTCCGGCAGACAGATCCTCGACGCCGCTGCGGCGGGCATCTCGTATCAGTACCGCACGGGCGGCTCGACGTTTGTCGTGCGCAACTCGGGCCGTGACTGGATCGGCGTGGTGCATCGATCCGGGACCGACATCACCTTCGTCGAGTGTCCACCGGGAGAACGCGTCTGCTTCGAACTGTCCCCACATGCCGCGCGGGCCGAGGTGTTCTCGGTCGTCGGGCGGCGTGTCGGTGGTACGGCCGGGCACGGACCGTACATGTCGCCGTCGGGGACGGTGCATCCCGGCTGGGCGGGACGTCCGGGCGAGGCCACCGCCTACGGATCGGTCGTCGTCATGCTCGGGGCGCCGGTGTACAGCGCACTACCGAAGCGGAATCTGTACATGGCGTTCTCGGATCGGCGACGCGGGGGTTCCGGCCCGATCAGCCGACGTGGCGGCGCAGCTTGGCGGACAGTCGCGGGGTGAGGTCCCCGTCGGCGTCGAGGCGTTCCTCGACATAGGCGAGGTCGCCATCGGCGACGAGGCCGTACAGGCGTTTGGCGCCGCCGGTGCGTCGGCCGGATTCGGCCTTGATGACGACGTCGGTGGCGAGTTCCCAGGTGGTCTGGTTCAGCGGGGTGCCGTAGAAGAGCTCGATCGATCCCTCGGCGTGCGCGAGGAGCAACTCGATGGAGTCGTCCTCACCGATCCGCCAGAATCCGGATTCGCGGAGATCGGGCTGTTGATAGGAGGCGTCCTCGTCGATCACCCACGAGCGGGACTCCCAGGCGAGGAAGTTCTGACCGTCGTGCGAGACGACGATCTGCTGTGCGAAGTGGTAATCGGTGTCCGTCTCGGGATCATGCCCTTCACCCTCTCCGCGCCACACACCCACGAGGGGGAGCAGGGCGAGGAGGCCGGGGTGGAGATCGGCACCCAGGCGGAGGTTGGCGGTGTCGGCGGGGAGCGGCAGATCATCCCAGGTGGGGATGTTGCGTTCCCGGCTGCCGGACTCCGCCGCACGGGCTTCGGCCTGACTGATCGCCTCGTCGCCGGACCGGCGGGGTTCGGCGTCGGCGACGAACCCGTCATCGGAGGGCTCCGGATGACCTGGATTGTCCGCGGCCGGACCTCCGGGTGCGGACGTCACGACTCGTCGGTCACCAGGCGGTACAGCGTGTAGACACCGAACCAGGTGATCAGCACAGCGGCCAGGATCAGCAGGATTTCGAAGAAGAGGACCACGAGAGAAATTCTAACCCCGGGCCGGCGGGTGGGCCTCCGCAGGGTCGCAACGAGACAGCCCGGTCACCGCGGATGCGGTGACCGGGCTGTCTGGTCGACATCGGCGTCACTTCGAGACGGTGATGTCCTTCTCGTGGATGCCGGGGCCCTCGGGACTGATCGTCACGTCGCCGTTGCCCACAGCGGACAGGGCGCGAAGCGTCCAGGTGCCGGGGGCGGCGAAGAAGCGGAAGTCACCGGTGGGCGAGGCAACGACCTCGGCGGTGAATTCACCGGTCGAGTCGAGCAGACGGACGAAGGCGCCGGCGACGGGCGAGCCCGAGCCGTCGGTGACCTGTCCGGTCAGGACGGTCTCCTTCTCCACGTCGACGCCCGCGGGCAGCTTCTGTCCCTGCTTGGGTGCAGCACACATATCTCTTACTTTCCTTCTCCGAGTTCGATCGGGACGCCGATCAGCGAGCCGTATTCGGTCCAGCTGCCGTCGTAGTTCTTGACGTTCTGGTGACCGAGCAGTTCCTTCAGGACGAACCAGGTGTGGCTCGAGCGCTCGCCGATACGGCAGTAGGCGATGGTGTCCTTCGAGCCGTCGAGGCCGGCCTCGCCGTAGAGCTCCTTGAGCTCCTCGTCGGACTTGAAGGTGCCGTCCTCGTTGGCGGCCTTGCTCCACGGCACGTTGATGGCGCTGGGGATGTGGCCGGGACGCTGGCTCTGCTCCTGCGGGAGGTGAGCCGGCGCGAGGATCTTGCCCGAGAACTCGTCAGGGCTGCGCACATCGACGAGGTTCTTGACGTTGATGGCGTCGACGACCTCGTCGCGGAAGGCGCGGATGCTGAGGTCCGGCTCGCCTGCCTTGTAGGTCGTGGCGGGGCGGCTGACGGCATCGCTGGACAGCGGGCGACCGTCGAGTTCCCACTTCTTGCGGCCGCCGTCGAGCAGCTTGACCTCGTTGTGGCCGTACAGCTTGAAGTACCAGTAGGCGTAGGCGGCGAACCAGTTGTTGTTGCCGCCGTAGAGGATCACGGTGTCGTCGTTGGCGATGCCGCGCTCGGAGAGCAGGGCGCCGAACTGCTCGGCGTCGACGAAGTCGCGGCGGACCGGATCCTGCAGGTCGGTCTTCCAGTCGAGCTTGACGGCGCCGGCGATGTGGCCGCCGTCGTAGGCCGAGGTGTCCTCGTCGACCTCGACGAAGACGGTCTTGTCGGCA
Source organism: Gordonia sp. G4 (assembly GCF_057770005.1). Classification (NCBI taxonomy): domain Bacteria; kingdom Bacillati; phylum Actinomycetota; class Actinomycetes; order Mycobacteriales; family Gordoniaceae; genus Gordonia; species Gordonia sp. G4. Next base: position 474,669 of record NZ_CM173442.1, on the reverse strand, counting down.
TTGAGGTTCTGCTCAGCCCATTCGGTGCTGACCAGGACGTCGGAACGTGCCATGGCGGTGTCCTTTCCAGTGGATCTGTGATGGTCGTCGATCAGATGGAGATGGTGGAGAGTGAGGCGCGGGACGGATTCCCGCGTTCTCGGCGGAGATGATGAGCGCGGGTGGCGGCGCATGGAATCGAGGATTCAGACCTCGGTGGAGACGCCCCCGTCCTCATCGACGGTGTGGGCGGCCGGCTGCTCACGCAGCACGGATGGTCACACCGTCAACGGCGAGTGCGACAACAACAGTCGGCGACACGACAGAAGTCGATCGCCCGGCGTCGTGTGAGCAAGTACTCACGGCGCTGCTGCATGCCCACGAGGGTACAACAGAGCCGATCTCGGACCCCAACGGCCGGGGTGCTTTGGCGCCGACACCGCCAGAAACCCGTCTGAACTGCTCAGAGTCTCCTCGGACGGTCGTCTCAGAAGCGGTCGGGACGGACCGCGGCCGGGCCCGAATCGCCGACCAGCTGGACGTCCCCGCCGAAGCTCTCCGCGCGCTCGGCCGTGACATCCCAGGCCATCGGCAGGCGGGGGAGCGTCATGCTGAACCGGTCGAGCACCGCGGTGCGCATCTCGGGCGGGACCTCGGCGTCGACGTGGCGTTCGGGCCCGGTGTAGAAGCCGGTGGCCCGGATGTCCAGTGCGCCGTCGACGACGGCGAGGTCGACGGAGACACTGACTCGGACCTTCGGCCCGTCGTAGGCCGACGCCGACGGCGGGTCGGCGGGATCGAGGCCGTCGCGCGGCGGCAGCGCGACCGTACCGGTGAACACCACGCCGCTCTGGCGACTGACGGTGCCGTCCTGGGGGCCGCCCGCGCCGGCCCTGCCGTCCGGCCCCGGGGTGCTCACGGTCAGGTCGACGATGCGCAGGTACCGGGCGAGGGTGACGGCGTCGAGGCGGGTGTATGCCGAGATCGAGCGGGTGTGGAGAACATCACTCGGGGAGAATCCGCTGCCGTCGGCGACGTCGAACGGGCCGAGCGAGGCACCCAGCTCACCCCGGCAGACACCGCGAACGGGCTCGCATCCCGGTAGTTCGACGCCCCGCGCGGCGATGGTGGCACCCGCGAAGTGACCGGCGGATGACTGGGAGGTGAACGGGAAACCGGCGATGGTGACCTCGGGATCGAAAGTCACGCGGGGGGATTCGGCGATCGCGCGGGAGAGCTGGTATTCCCCGCGGACGGCGGCCCCGACGTCGACGCCGACGGCGACCCCCACTGCGGCAAGGGTGGCGACGATGCCGATGACGAGCACTTTCCGGATGCGCGGCATACTCGGCCGATCACCCTCCCCGTCGTCGTCATCCTGCGGTCGAGGTCGCCTTGTTAACAGCGAACCGCCCCGGTGGCGCTATTCTGTCACCTGTCCCGCACACGTTGGTAAGGCGGCGTAAACAATCGCCGAGCGCATGTGGGGGTGGCGTTCACGTCGTGGTGAGCGATCTGGATGGTCCGGGACGGGGACGAACGAGATCGGAGTGCTTGGTGGATCTCTTGTTGTTGACGGCCGACCCCAATCCGGAGTCGGTCTTGCCGTCGTTGTCGCTCCTCGCGCATACGGTGAGGACCGCTCCGACCGAGGTGTCGTCACTCATGGAGGCGGGGAACGCCGATGTGGCGCTGGTCGACGCGCGCGCCGATCTGGCCGCAGCTCGTGGACTGTGCCGGCTGTTGGGCAGTACCGGCTCCTCGGTGCCGGTTGCGGCGGTGCTGACCGAGGGTGGGCTGGTCGCGGTCAACGCGGACTGGGGTATCGACGAATTCCTGCTGCCGGGGACCGGCCCCGCGGAGCTCGACGCCCGGCTGCGCCTGCTCGTGGTGCGCACCCGCGGGGTCGCGGCCGAGGAGTCCTCGGGCAAGGTCACCCTGGGTGAACTCGTGATCGACGAGGGGACCTACACCGCGCGGCTGCGCGGACGTCCGCTCGACCTGACCTACAAGGAATTCGAACTCCTGAAGTATCTGGCGCAGAACGCGGGTCGCGTGTTCACCAGGGCGCAGCTGCTGCAGGAGGTGTGGGGGTACGACTTCTTCGGCGGCACCCGCACCGTCGACGTGCACGTCCGTCGACTCCGCGCCAAGCTCGGCAGCGAGCACGAATCGCTGATCGGCACAGTGCGCAACGTGGGTTACAAGGCCGTGCGTCCGACGCGGGGCCGGGCGGCGGCGGCCGACACCGATCTGTCCGACGACGAGCCGGCGGGTCCTGGCCCGGTCGGTGCCGAGCAGGCGGACGCCGACGACTTCGACGGCGCTCTCGACGGTCCGGATCCCTTCGACGAGGAGTTCAGTGCAAGCGCCGGAAACTGATCAGGTGCAGGTGCATCGGGGCGCGCTGCCCGACGATGTCGCGGATTTCGCTCATCGCCTGGTGCGCGATGCGACAGCGGCCGACGGCGTCGCCCCGCTCTCGGAGGGCGCGGTGACGGCCATCGACGCTCCGGACGGATCGCCGGTCGTGCATGTCTGGTCGACTGCGGCCTATGCCGTCATCGTCCCGGGTCGCGACGGTGAGCCGGCGATGATCGAGGCGGTCGTCGATCCGGCCCATCGGCGCAAGGGGCACGGTCGGCAACTGCTCGACGCGGCCTTCGGTGCCGCACCCGTTCCCGAGTCGGGAGCCGGGGTGCGGGTGTGGGCGCACGGTGACCTGCCCGGCGCGGTGGCGCTCGCCGCATCCATGGGCCTGACGAAGCGTCGCGAACTGCTGCAGCTGCGTCGTCCGGTCGGAGCCGGCCACGAACTCCCGGAACTCGTCGTCGACCCGACCGTCGAGCTCCGGACCTATGCCGGACCGTCCGACGATGCCGAGATCCTGCGCGTGAACAACGCGGCCTTCGACTGGCATCCGGAGCAGGGTGGCTGGTCCGCGGAGCAGATCCGCGAACGGGTGGGCGCCGACTGGTTCGATCCGGAGGGTCTGTTCCTCGCCTTCGACCGTTCCGGCGGCGAGGCCGGCGACGAGCCCGGCAGGCTCCTCGGGTTCCACTGGACCAAGCGGCACGACGCCGACCTCGGCGAGGTCTACATCGTCGGGGTCGATCCCGCCGCACAGGGCCGGGGGCTCGGCCGATTGCTGACGCTGGCCGGACTGCACCATCTCGCGCGCGCAGGTGTCTCGGAGATCAACCTCTACGTGGAGGGCGACAACGCCGCCGCGCTGCACACCTATGAGCGGCTCGGGTTCACCCGTTACGCCGTCGACGTCGCCTACGGCTGAGTCTCACCGGTCCCGCGTTCGCAGGACGGTGTCGATGGCGTCGACGATGTCGCCGATGTGGGGTTCGCGGACCACGGACAGGTGGTTGCAGTCGAGACGGAGGACGTCGACGTCCCCGGTCACGATGTGGCGCCGCCAGATCGACGGTTCGTCGCGGTTCTCGCTGCCCTGCACCACCAGGGCACGCCCGGAATAGGGGCGGGGACGATGCAGCCGCCCGACCCGGACGCCGAGTTCCTCGAGGGCCTGGGCGTCGGCGGTCGGCGAGGTCTTCACCACGCCCGCGAGCGGGACGCGAATGCGTCGGCGCCACAGTTCTTTCCGCGGAAGCGGCTCGTACACCGGGGTGGTGGTGAGGGACGGGTCGGCACGTTTGGCGCGATGCAGGATCCGCGGCGGGACGAACGTGTCCACCACGACGACCAGGTCGACACGGTGCCCCTCGGCCTCGAGTCGCCGCGCGGTCTCCAGGGCGATGAACCCTCCCAGCGAGTGCCCGACGAGGACGTAGGGTCCCTCGGGCTGGATACGACGCAGGTCGCGCAGATGGCGACGGACGGCGGCGTTGACCGTCCAGTCGGGGATCCCGCGGGTGTCCAGGCCGTGCGGTGCGAACGCGAAAACCGGTCCGACGCCGTCGAGTTCGCCGACGCGGTCGGCGAACGGCACGAACGTGAGTGCCGAGGCGCCCGCGCCGGTGAAACAGAAGACCGGCCGCCCGTGCCCCCGGCGCAACGGGATCGTCGTCGGTGCCAGGCGTTCGCCTCGCCGATCCCGCGACCCCGTGCCCGAGCCGCCGGTGCGGGCGGCGATGATCGTCGCGAGCTCGGCGACGGTCGGCGCGGAGGCCATGTCGGACTGGGTGAGGCCCGCTCGGTGCGTCGAGTTGAGGCGCACCATGATCTGCTGGATCGTCAGGGAATCCGCACCCAAGGCATAGATGTTCTCGGTCCGCCCGACGACATCCAGCGAGAGTTCACCGGCCCAGGTCGCGGCGACGGATGACTCGAGTTCGCCGACAACGGGTTCGATGTGGCGCCGGGGCTCGGGCAGGGCGGTGCGGTCGATCTTGCCCCGGGCATTGCGGGGCAGGTCGGACAGTTCGACGATGTGCGCCGGGACCATCCAGGGGGGCAACGCCTCGCGGAGGCGCGCGCGCAGGGCCGCTGTCGGCGGTGTGCGCCGGTTTCCCTCCGGGACCACGTACGCGATCAATTCGATTGTCTGGCTCGCATTCTCGCGCGCGATGACGACGGCCTCGGAGAGATCGCCCTCGCGTAGGAGCGCGGCGCTCACCTCGGCCGGTTCGACGAGGTAACCCCGGATCTTCACCGCATCGTCGGCGCGGCCGAGCAGGACGAGGTCCTCGCCGTCGAACCGCCCGTTGTCTCCGGAGTGGAACGTGCGAATCCCATTGTCGTCGACCGAGAACCGATCGACGTCGCCGGCCGGGTCGAGGTAGCCGAGAGCGATGTATCGCGAGGAGATCGACACCCGTCCGGACCGTTCGACCCTCACCGTCTTGTGGAGTGCCGGTGTGCCGGCGGGCAGCGGTCCTGTTCGCGCAGGGTCGCCGGCGCGAACGTCGAAGTGTCCGATCGCGTAGGTCTCCGAGGAGCCGGCCCAGTTGGTGACCGTCGCCTGGGGTGCCAACAACAGTGTGGCGGTCGCGGATTCACCGGTGAGCGGCTCACCGGTGGTGATGATCCGTCGCACCGTCGACCACGCGGGGTGGACGGTGCCGGCGGTACTCGAGCGAACGAGTGAACGCAGCAGCGACGGGGTCAGGAAGACGGTGTGGATCTGCTCCGCCGCGATCATGTCGAGCAGGTCGGTCGGCGTGCCCTGCCTGGGGTCGGCCACGAGGACATCGCAGCCGCTCAGCAGTGAACCCATCAAGACGTTCAACCCGCCGCCGAAACTGATCGGCATGCACAGGGCGACGCGCAAGCGCTCACCGAGCCCGAAGCGCTCCCGCATGAAGATCGAGTCACACAGCCACATCGCGCCCGGTTGCAGCACGCCCTTCGGCGTTCCGGTGGAACCGGAAGTGAACTGGATGTTCGTGACCCCGAACGCGGCGTCGGATCCGGATCGGGTGTCCTCGGTCTCGATCGCCCGCGCCGCCGTGTCCGGTGCGGACGCCGCGTCGACGAGGAGGCCGGTCGTCTCGACGACCGGGAGATCACATCGGGTTCCGCAGTCGCGCAACCCGTCCATGTGTTCGGCGTCGGCGATGGCCAGTCCCGGTGGCCGACCGTGGGTGCGCAGCGACGCGAGGATCGCGTCGATCCGCTCCGCGGGCAGGGCCGTGTCGAGCGTGACCAGGGGGCGCCGCGTCAGGAAGACACCGAGGACCACGGCGACGGTGTCCGGCCACAGACCGAGCTGGACGACGACCGGGCCCTGATCAGTGGGCTGCAGGTCGCGGATGCGGGCGGCGACTCCCCGTGCGGCGCGGAGGAGTTCGCGGTAGCTGATCACGGTGTCCGACAAGCGGAGCGCGATCGCGTCCCCGAACCGGTCGGCCGCCGTCGCGAACGCGTGCGCCAGTCCGCCGGTCAGGTCCGGCTCGGGGGCGGAGACAGGCGTGGGCACCGCGGCCAGGGGGCCACGAGAGGTGTCGATGGTCATGGTGTGGTCGTCCTCGCCGAGAGCTCGGCAGCAGTGGTGGTGGGGGTCAGGGCCTGCCGGATGAGGCGCAGCCCGGGAACGAGCAGGAGGATCACGACGGCGACGTTGGCCGTGAGGTAGACGTAACCGACGCCGATGATGCCCCAGTGGTCGGCGCCGAAGACGATGCCGCACAGGACGATCACGCCGAACACGCCCTGCACGCCGACCGCGAGACGGAGTTTGCGGCGCACGCGGGCCAGAGCGGTGTAGATCGTCACGAACGACACCGTCGGCAGGGTGAGCGCCATCAAGCGGATCAGGTCGGTGCCCTCGTCGGCGTACTGCGGTCCCATGATCGCGAGAATCCAGGGCGCGGTGACGAACAGCACGACGCAGCCGATGACCCCGGCGCCGCCGCACAGGGCGATGAACCGGAGCGTTGCCGACCGGAGATCGGCGCCGGGCTCCGCGGCGGTGGCCACGAAGGGTGCCGACGTGGCGTGCAGGAGGATCGACGCGGTGTTGACGACCAGCCAGCAGATCGAGAAGTAGGCGTTCATCTCGGTGCCCAGGCGCGCCACGATGACCAGCGGGACGATGAGCGGCACGACCACCCCGACGGCCGTGATCCCCAGTGAGCCGGCGTAGAACTGGGCGATCTCGCCGGGCCGCGGCAATGTGCCCGGCCCGGTCATCGAGCGTGCGGTTCGACGGATCGCGCCCAGACCCACCCACGCCGCGATCACCGCGGCGGGTAGGACCCAGGCCCAGAAGACGGCGAACCCGGTGGCGATCGGGATGAACGCCGTCACGAGGACCAGCTTGATGGTCGACTGGGAGATGTTCTTCGTGGCGACCGTTCGTGAACGGCCCAGGCCGATGAGGATCTGGTCCTGGATGGCGAAGATGCCGAGAACGGCCACGAACAGCGGGAAAAGCCAAGTCTCCCAGGGGCTCATGAACAGCGAGTCGACCGGTCCGAGGAGGACGAAACCGAGGCCGAGGAGAAGTGCGGCACCGATGATCACCATGCGCCCCGACGCGATCATTCGTGAAGCGTTGCCACCCGCGACCGGCAGAAAGCGTTCGTAGAGACTGCCGATGCTCAGATTCGACAAGGTCGCCAGCAGCGTCGCCGAGGTGATGAGCGCCGACGCCCGACCCACTTCCGCGGTGGTGTAGCCGCGCGCGGCGATCGTCCAGAAGATGAACCCGAGCACGCCGGTCGCCAGACTCGACGTCATGACGGCCATGATGTTGAGGCCCACGCCCGTCTGGTCGCCGAGGAGTCCGCCCGGGTTTCTGGTGAGTCCCCGTCGCGTCCGGATGCGACGGTGGGTGACGGTCACCGTCGGAGTCCGGATCGGTGTGCGGTCGCCGAGATCCGCGGATGGGACCCGAGTCGGTCTTGTGATCGTCGAGACGGCGTGTGCGCGTCGAACACTGACATCTCCGATCCGATCCGGCGGCTGTAGATCTGGCGGGGCGCTCGGATCCGAGATGAGGGTAGCCTATCCTGAAGATTGCTTCCATTCGGTGGTGCCGGAGCCCTTTTCGGGTCGACGGCGCCCTGACCGGCGGGGAGTGCGGAAGGCGAGGACCCCGTGCACGTCTGCGAGTCCGTTTTGGGCGGTTCGTATGAAGCTGATCACAAAGTAAGAGAAGCCTAACCTTACTGGTTATGCTTCTTCTCGCTGAGCGTCGTGGGGGGCGCTTCATGGCTTATCGATGATGCGAATGCTCTGGAGGAATGGTGACCGACTTGATCGACGCTGGGAATGGCACGGGGAGTGCCGATCCGGCGGTGCTCGACGATTTGACGGAGTTCGAGAACGAACTGGGCGTCTCCGAGGCCGGGATCGTGGAGACGGCGAAACCGACTGTCACCGTGGTGATCCCGACCCGGAACGAAGCGCTCAACCTGCCGTATGTTGCCGAGCGGATGCCGCCCGTGGATCAGATCGTCGTCGTCGACGGTGCGTCGGTCGACGGAACGGTGGACGTCGCGCGGTCGTTGTGGCCCGACGCGACGATCGTCTCGCAGACCCGTTCCGGGAAGGGAAACGCGCTCGCCTGCGGGTTCGAGGTGGCGACCGGCGACATCATCGTCATGATCGATGCCGACGGGTCCACCGATCCCGCCGAGATCCCCGACTTCGTCGGAGCGCTCGTGGCCGGCTCGGACCTCGCCAAGGGCAGCCGCTTCTCCCTGGGTGGACACAGCGATGACATCACCGCCTTCCGCCGCGTCGGCAACAAGGGGCTCAACTGGCTCGTGAACCGGATCTTCGCCACCTCGTTCGCCGATCTCTGCTACGGCTACAACGCATTCTGGCGTCGGCACCTGGACGTCCTCGACCTTCCGCTCACCGACTTCGACGAACCCCAGTGGGGCGACGGATTCGAGATCGAGACGATCATCAACGTGCGGATGGCGCGCAGCGGCTTGACGATCCGGGAGGTCGGCAGCCGGGAGTCCAAGCGAATCCACGGACGCAGCAACCTCAACGCCCTGACCGACGGTATGCGCGTGCTCCGGACGATCGGCCTCGAGCGTCGTCTCCATCGCGACGCGAAAGCCTCAGCCGTTCGCTGAGCAGCATCGAAAGACGTTCGGCCGCACCGCTGGACGGCTCGCGTGACAAGAACGCCGGCGACCGTGTGGTCGCCGGCGTCTCGCGCTCTACCGATGAACCTCAACTCGACTGATGGACTTCGATCGAAGTCCATCAGTCGAGTTGAAGTTCATCGGTCGCGTGGGTGTTTGTCCGGACCCTTCGTGGCTCGTCGCTTGCGCTCCTCGCACCTCAGGGAGCAGGAAGCAGGTCGTTCTTTCGGATCAGGGAGCAGGAAGCAGGTCGTTCTTTCGGATCAGGGAGCAGAGGCGGCGGGCTTCGGTTCGAAGACGAAGATCGCGGTGTCGCCGTCCTCGTGGACCAACCGCCACCCGGGTGCGACCCGCAGGGCCGCCTCGAGCTCCGCTGCCGCACCGGGGCGGTAGGTGCCGTAGTACTCGGAGATCCGACGAGACTGCTCGGTGAAGGTGACGTAGGTCGGCTTGTCGGACTGGTCGACCTTCCAGAAGAGGTCGCCGAGTTGTTCGGGACTGGGGAACGTCATCCGGTCGCCCGCGAGGTCGAAACTGAGCGGGTAGTCGAAGTAGGGGTTCGCCAGCGTCATCGGGGCGTAGTTGCCGTTCGTCCGGGTGGGCATGCCCGCCGGATGCAGTGTGATGAACCGGGTTCCGGGCTCGGCGGTCTCGGTGATGGCGTCGATAGCCTCGTACTGCGCGCGCGTCTCGACGATCACCGGCCACAGCGCGACGTAGGAGTACATCCCGGCGAGAGTCGCCGCACAGACCAGGATCGCGGCACCGGCGGCGCGCAACCGGGCGCGGCCGCCGCGTGCGAAGCCGGTGAGCAACCACACGAGGGTGGGCGCGATGAGCAGCGCGCACCCGAGTAGCCCATAGAGATACACGCGGAAGATCGCCTCGCCGCCGTAACTCTGTCCCAGCAGCAGGGCGAGGGCGGAGAAGGCGAGAACGGCCAGGGTGAGCCAGTGTGCGCGTCGGCGGCGCCAGCCGATCAGCGCGCAGATCCCCGCCGCCACCACGACGCCCGCCGACAGGGCGCGGCACACCGTCGACGTCGTCTCCTTCGCGGGGACACCGGCCATCGTGAAGTTGGTGGCCGCGTTGTCGATCGGGTTACCCCCCGAGAGGATGCCGTACGGCGCGACGGCTTCGAGATTGGCCAGGAGATAGGCACCGGCGATGCCGAGCATGATGGCCACCGCCCACCACGGCCGGACCCGGCGCAGGACCACCAGTACGACGGCCGCACCCAGAACCCAGAACGGTGTCAGCTGATGACTCGGCACGATCGCCGCGAACGGGATGATCGCCAGGACTGCGGCTCGCGGGGCACGCCGGGACGCCAGCAGAAGGGCGATCGCACCGTAGGCCAGGACAAGTGCCCACGCCTGGGGCGCGAAGTAGTCCTGGCCGACCCAGTTGACCGTCTCGACGATGAGGGCCGCGGTCAGTGCGACGACACGGCTCATCGACAACGTGCGGGCGGTGGCATAGACGACGACCGCGAGCAGGATGTGGACGACCGTGGCGAAGAGATGCGCCAGGACCATCGGATCGAGCCCGGTGGCGTCGCAGAACCATGCGGCGACCGCGAAGAAGGCGGGCCACTGGGCGTAGATGTCGGTGCCGCCCGGGGTGAGCGTGCCCGTGTCCTGGATGTAGTCGACGACCGCGAGGTGCTTGTAGGTCCAGTCGTAGAGCGGCATCTCGGTACCGAGCCAGGTGGTCACGCGGCTGACGACGATCGCGGTGCCGATGGTGACGACCAGTCCGGAGCTGCTGCGGGTGGCGATCGCGACGACGGCTGCGGCCGCCGTCAGCACCGTCGCCGGGATGAGTAGACGTCCGCTGCCGGAGAACAACAGGCCGTAGTAGCTCGCGTCGACGCTGGGCAGCGTCGGCACGGCCACTGCCCAGCAGGTCAGCGCCGCAACGCACAAGGCGACCGACACGCGAAAGCCGGTGGAGCGCAGCGCCGGACTGCGGACCGCGGTGAGTCCGCGGGATGTGAGTCGACTCCGCAGCTCCCGGACGTCGGGTGCCGGGGTGTGCGTTCGCCGACGGTGGACGATGCCGGATGCCAGGACCGCCGCACTGCCGGCCACGAGGAGTGTGGTCGGATGCCACCACGACGACCAGAGCGCGGCGATGGTGACGAGGGTGGTCAGCGCCATGCCGAGCGTCGGTACCGCGGCGAGCACGGTGCGCCGCGGGAGTGTCACCCAGGTGCACACGGCGGCACCGGGTCCACAGAGAACGAAGAAGCCCACCAGCAGTGCGCTCGGCACCGACGGCAGGGGCAGGGCGCCGACGAGTCCGGCGATCGCGGCGACGAGGCTCAGGACCGCGACGGACCCCGACGGTCCGGCCGATGCCGGGGAGATCCCGGCCCGAGCGTCGGCGTCGGTGGGAGGTGACGGCGCGGCCTCCGCGGCGGCCGTCACGACCGCGCCTTCGCCAGAGGCCTGGCGCGCCGGCCGCGAAGCCGTTCGCGTGCAAGAGCGACGGGCCCGCCGACGACCGACAGCACCTCACGCCGGCCTGCCTGCGCCGCAACGCCGTCGGCTATCCCCTCCGGTGGCCTGGTGATCGCGCCGTAGGCGGCACCGGCTCTCGCGACGGCTCGCGACCGGCGCCGGAGTACGCGCAGCGCGAGCGCGAGATGATGCCGCTCGGTGGCGACCTTCGTCAGCCATGCACCGAGCCCGAGCCCGTAGCCCCGTGACTGTTCCAGGAGATCCTCGTCGGTGCTGCGATGCCGGTGCCAGATGATCGAATCCGGCTCGTTGGCCAGCGCATGGCCGGCCGTCAGGATGCGGAAGAACATGTCGATGTCCTCGCCTCCCCGCGTTCGTGTCCCGGCCCCGAGCGCCTCGTCGAATCCGCCCAGCGCCAGGGCGACGTCCCGGCGGATCGCGAAGTTCGCACCGGTGCCGTAGACGCCGATCTGGAAGGGGAACAACGGGAGATCCGACGGTGGGTCGGCGAGCGAGAAGACCCGTGCCCGCATGGAATCCGCCCAGGACACCCGCCAGTCGAAGTAGATCTGGGACCGCGTCCGCAATTCCCCGCTCGGCACCATTCCGCACACACACGCGATCTCCGGTGACCGGCCGAAACCCTGGGCCAGGCCGAGCAGCCACCCGGCGTCGGCGACGACGTCGTCGTCGGTGTAGGCCACGAGGTCGTGAGCGGCGGCGAGCAGACCGGCGTTGCGCGCGTTGGACAGTCCGGCCACCGGCTCGGTCACGAGCCGGAACCGCGGATCGTCGAGCGTGTCCACCACGCGTCGCGTGCCGTCGGTGCGGGGTGCGTTGTCGACGACGACCACCTCGTAGTCGGGATAGTCGAGTCGTTGCAACGAGGACAGTGCATCGGCCAGCATGCCCGGCCGCTCATGCGTGCAGACGACGACGCTGATCGGCGGCAGTGTGGCACGAGATGGCAAGTCCGGCAGAGCGTACGGTGCGACCGGGACACGCACCAGGCCGTCGACGATCGGCGCGTCGACGAACCGGATGGGCGCGGACCCGTGCCGGAGGAGAACCCGGGCTCGCCTATAACCGGCGGCGTCGAGTGGGGCGCACGTGACCATTCCGTCGGATACCGAATCGGGATCCCGGTCGTCGCCGGTGATCTCGGCGACATCGAGCATCCCTACCCAGGTGGCGCCCGGCCATTCGGGGGCGCCCTCGAGCGGCATCGCGGGATCGAGTGGGACGGGGTCCGGCTCGGCGGTGGCATCCGCCGCGTCGTGGGCGTAGTCGGTTGTCACGGTGCGGTCACCCGGACCCAGTCGACGAGCATGGTGTTCTCCGCAGGTGTCGTGTCGTCGGTCGGTCCGGGCCAGTTGCCCCCGACGGCGAGGTTGAGAAGTAGGTGGAAGGGCTGATCGAGTACCCACCGCGAGTCCGGTGCCAGATCCCCGGGCTCGACGACGAACAGCCGTTGGTCGTCGATCCCGCTCTCGATCCGGCCCGGGAGCTTGTTCACCCAGTAGGTACGGAAGGTCGAGGTCAGTGGCTGGGCGGGCACGCCCGACCTCGAGATGTTCTGTCCCCGTTCGGATGATGCCTGCGGGACGTGGACGCCGGTGTGGTACTCGGGTGCCTGGTTGAGTGTCTCGATGATGTCGATCTCCCCGGCCGCGGGCCAGCCGACCTCGTCGATGTCGTCGCCGAGCATCCAGAACGCGGGGTGTAGGCCGGTGCCGGCGGGCACGGCGATGCGGGCACTGACCCGGCCGTAGGTGACCGACAACCGGTCCTTCGTGGACAACCTGGCCGAGGTGTAACCGTCGGGTCCCCGTCGCGCGGTGATGGCCAGATGTCCCTCGCCGTCGATCCGGGCGTTGGCTGGCGAGTCGGTGTACACCTGCGCTTCGTCGTTGCCCCAGCCCCCGCCGCCGGTCATCATCTGCCAGGGGTCGTCCGGTGCACGCGCGGGGCCGTCGAACTCGTCGACGAAGATGACCTCGGGCCCGTTGTCGGGTTCGGCCAGGACGGTCGGTGCCGAACACGCCGACACCGCCGTCGCCACCACCGCGCCCATCGACGCCAGCAGCCGTCCGGGCCCCATCATCGGGACACACCACGGTCGCGGCGGACGAGGCCGGAAACGTATCCGGCGCAGGTGAACACGAAGCCCATGACGAGCGCGCCGACACGACTCGGGGTCCGGCGATGACGCCAGACCCCGGAGGGCAGCACCCGGGTGGTGTATCTCCGCTCGCTCGACAGGGCATCGCCGGTGCCGGCCAATTCGGACAGAATCGCCTTGGAGCGTCCCTCTTGGTAGCACCTACGGGCAAAGTAGACGAACCGGGCGCGGTCGTCGGTCACCGCATGTGTGACCTCGAAAGTGGTGTCGCGCAAGATCTTCGAGGAAGGATCGCGACGACGCAGGTCGATGCCCATGAGGGTTTCCTCGCATCCGGCGGGCATCGTGCCGCGCCGGCCGAGCCGCGTCGAGAATCCGCCGATGTCGGTCAGTGCGTCCCGGCGGACCGCCATCGCGGCGCCGATCGGGTTGCGGATGGCCGAGCCGTCGCCGGGCAGTCCTCGGTAGTCGCAACCGATCACCCATCCGAATTCTTCGGGAAACCACCGGGGCGCGGGCGAATCCCACTGCGCCACAACGGCTCCGCCCACCGCCACGATGTCGGCGTCCGCGCATCGGGCCCGAACGGCCGCGAGTGCCCCCGGTGCCGGGCACGCGTCGTCGTCGATGAAGACGACGATGTCACCGCGGGCGGCGGCGGTGCCGGAGTTGCGCGCGTCGGAGAGCCCGCGGGATCCCTCGTTCGCGCACACGACCGCGTCGGGATGTGCGGCCGCGAGGTCGGCCCACAGGGTCTCGTTGTGATCGACGACGAGGACGAGTTCGTCACCGGGGCCGAGCTGTGCCCGGATCTCGGCGATCGCGATGTCGAGCAGCCGGCGCCTGCGTTCGGTGTAACAGCAGACGACCACCGACAGGGTCGGATAGGGGCGGACCGGGGCGTCGGGGTCGGGGGCACCCGGAACGGGGGTCGCCTGGTCGGCCAGTGGATCGACAGGATGGGAGGACAGCACGGTTTCGGCCTTCGGTAGCTCGGGATCAGATGTGGTTCGCGGTGTGACCGGGGGAGTGATGGACGTCAGGACACCCCGACGATCCGTACGGCGTGCCCGGCGACGGCGTCCATCGCCGCGCGAATGCGCGCCGGGTCGAAGACGTCGTCGCGGAACGCCGCGGTCATCGAGACCGCGCCGCCCACGAAACCGGTCGTGACCGTGATCCCGGTTGCCGACGGCGGCGTGGCCACCCCGATGACCGCGGCGCGGGCGGGGTCGGACCATTGCCAGCCGCGTTCGTGTCCGGGCAGGTGGCCGACACTCGAGTGGAGCAGTTCGGCACGGACCCGACCGTCGGCCGGGACGTGCTGGGCCGGCGACGCCGAGCCGCGGTCGTCGCGTGGACGGCACAGGGTCTTGATCGTGGCGAGTGCCAGATTGGCGGTCGGCCGTCCCATCCGGGCCGACGCGGTCATCGCGCGCTGCAGCGCGGCAGCCGAGGTGGCCTCGTCTACGGGGAAGCTCAGCCCGGCAGAGAAATTGCCGTAGGTCCGCATCGCGGATGGCAGGTATGTGCGGGCGTCGAAGGGCAACGTGACCATCGGGTCGAGCCGGACGCCCGCCTCGGTCAGCGCCGCGACCAGGGCAACCGTGTAGATGGCGAACAGCCCCGTTCCCGGCATGGACGACGTCCGCCCGGCCCGGATCGCGTCCACCGCGGGGGCCGCGATGTGGACGTTCGCGGAGACCGGCCGTCGTGGCGGAACCGGGCGTCGGGTGCGAGGCGGCTCGACGGGTTCGCGGTGCCGCTGGAAGCGCAGCAGCGAGACGGCGCGGCGCGGGTCGGCCACCGTGATCGCAGACGCGACCAGCAGCGGGGGGAGAACAGGTCCCCGGCGCGGCAGCGTCGACGGGTCGACCGCGCCCACGATGACGTCGACGATGAGATTCAGCAGGGTGAGGTCGCCGAGTCCGTGGTCGTAGTCCAGGGCGAGGTGGTCGCCGGCCAGCACGATCCGCAACGGCCGGTGGGGCAACGAGTACAGAACATCGAACAGGCGGGCCGGGTCTGTGCCGGGCGCCGGCGGTGACGCGTCGACGACCGAGTCGGCGGCGGCGTCGGGGTCGAAGACCCACTCGCGTCGATGGGGCGAGGGAAGGAGGCCGACGCGGGTGTGCGGCCCCACCCGCGCGAGGCGCACGATCCGGTCGGCGGCCACCGCGCGGGACGGGAGGTCGAGCGGGCCGATCACCAGTGCCGCCCGGTTGTGTCCGTGCAGCAGGTCGATCGCCGCGCAGCGGAAACGCGAAAGCGTGCCGGGTCGGGATGCCGGTGGGTCGACGTGCCGGGGGGTCGAAGCCGGGGTGGGTGAGGGCGTGGCCATGAGTGCGATCCGGGAAACTATAGCAAGGCTTGCCTAAGTCCCGAATGTCGGGTTACGCAGATCACGTACGCTCGCCCCGAAGTTGTTCTCACCCCGTCTGCCTTGGCCAGTTCACCCGCAGTTCATCTTTTGTAGGGGATCAGTCCACCACGCCCCCATAGCTTTCCATTCGGACACTCCGGACCCGACGCCAGTCGGGGCGGAGAACGCGAACGGAAAGGCAACACCAGCGGTGAAAATCAATCGGAACGGCGCCCTGGCGTCGGTGTCGGCGATCGCGGCACTGACTCTCGTGACGGCGTGCGGTGGGGGAAGCGAACAGACGGTCAGCGGCGAGGGTTCCACCGCGCAGCAGAAGGCCATGGAGCACTTCAGCCAGGTCCTGACCGACAACAGTGACATCGTGCTCGACTACACCGGCAGCGGCTCCGGTGACGGCATCAAGAAGTTCATCGCGGGTGACGTCGACTTCGCCGGGTCGGACTCCGCCCTCAAGGCCGACGAGGTCACCGAGGCCACCGCGCGCTGCAACGGCAACGCCCCGTGGCACCTGCCGCTGGTCGTCGGTCCCGTCGCGGTCGCCTACAACCTCGAAGGTGTCGACGACCTCAAGCTCAACCCGAGCGTCATCGCGAAGATCTTCAACGGCAAGATCACCAAGTGGAACGACCCGGCCGTGGCCGCACTGAACCCGGGCGTGCAGCTGCCCGCCAGCGACATCGTCCCGGTGTACCGCTCGGACAGCTCCGGTACCACCGACAACTTCCAGCGCTTCCTCGAGAACTCGGCTCCCGCCGACTGGCCGTACGAGCACAGCAAGGAATTCGCTCCCAAGGGCGTCGGCTCGGGTGCCTCGAAGTCCACCGGCGTCGGCGACACCGTGAAGAAGACCCCCGGATCGATCACCTACGTCGAGTGGGGCTTCGCCACCGAGAACGACCTCGGAGTGGCGCAGGTCGACTTCGGTGCCGGCCCGGTCGCGCTGAACGCCGAGAGCGCCGGTACCGCCCTCGAGTCGCTGGCCTTCAAGGACCCGGCCAGCAAGGACCTCGTCGTCGACACCGACGCGCTGTTCGCCTCCAAGGCTCCGGGTGCGTACCCGCTGCTGCTCACCCCGTACTCGATCGTCTGCTCCGCGGGCTACGAGGACGAGGCCACCAGCCAGACCTTGAAGGACGCCTTCACCGGAATCCTCAACGACGGCCAGGCCGGCCTCGAGGAGATCGGCTACGTGCCGGTCCCCGACGCCTTCAAGGCCAAGCTGCAGGGAACCATCGATTCGCTGTCCGGTGGGTCCGGGAACGCCTGATCAACCCCATCTGATCGCGTGCGCGGGGCCGCTTCGGTTGCGGCCCCGCGCACGTGGTTGACACACTGACACGACATTTCGCGTGTCCACGAGACGGCGGGAAGTGCCCCAATGACCAGAGCCGAATCACAAGAAGGACGCATGACCTCGCTGAGCAAAGAGGGTGGCGCGATTCCGCCGGACACCGGTGAATCGAACGCCCCCGGGTCATCGCCAGACCAACCGGAATCCAAACTGCACGCAGCCGCGCATCACCGGGTCGCCGACAAGGTGTTCCGGAATCTGGCCGTCGGGTCGGGGTTCGTGGTCTCCCTCGTCATCGCGCTGATCGCGCTCTTCCTTCTCGCACAGGCGATCCCGTCGCTGGCGAAGAACGAGGAGAACTTCTTCACCTACACCGGTCAGTGGATCACCAGTGGAGATCAGCTCGCCTTCGGCATCCCGCAGCTCTTCTATGCGACGGTGGTCGTGTCGGTGATCGCGTTGCTGATCGCGATGCCCGTCGCACTCGGTATCTCGATCTTCCTGACCGAATACGCGCCCAAGCGATTCGTCGGCCCGATCACCTACACCGTCGACCTCCTGGCCGCTGTGCCCTCGATCGTCTACGGCCTCTGGGGCATCCTCGTGCTCGGCCCGGCGCTGGTGCCGGTGAACGAGTGGCTGGTCGCGAACCTCGGCTTCCTGCCCTTCTTCCAGCAGCCCACCCAGGTCGCCAACATGAGCACCGGCGGAACGCTGCTGACCGCGGGAATCGTGCTCGCCGTCATGATCCTGCCGATCATCACCGCGGTGACCCGCGAGGTCTTCATGCAGACCCCGAAGGGTCATCGTGAGGCGGCGCTCGCGCTGGGCGCCACCAAGTTCGAGGTCGTCAAGGTCGCGGTGCTGCCATTCGGGTTCTCCGGTTACATCTCCGGGTCGATGCTCGGCCTGGGCCGCGCGCTCGGCGAGACGATGGCGCTGCTGCTCATCATCTCGACCGTCGGGCCGATGAACTTCAACCTGATGGAGAGCGGCGAGACCTTCGCCACGAAGATCGCCAACAACGCGGCCGAGTTCGACTCCCCGGCGAAGACCGGCGCCTACATCTCGGCCGGCCTGACCCTGTTCGTCCTGACCTTCATCGTCAACGCCGCCGCCCGCGCGGTCGTCGCCGGAAAGAAGTGACCATGTCTGTGACAACGACAACTTCCGCGGCCGACCCGGTCAAGAAGCCGTCGGGCTTCACCCCGATGTCCGGGCGCCGGCGTTTCACCGACGCCACCGTGCGTGTCGCCGTCGTCGCCGCCCTCCTGGTGGCACTCGTCCCGCTCCTCTGGCTGGTCTTCACCCTGCTGTCGCGGGGTATCGAGACCATCCTCGACATCGACTGGTGGACCCAGGCCGAGCGGAAGGGCGGTGCGGCCAACGCGATCGTCGGCACCCTGATGCAGACCGCGCTCGCCGCCGTCATCTCCATTCCCCTGGGCATCTTCGTCGCCATCTACCTGGTTGAGTACGCGACCAAGAAATCGCTCCTGGCACGCGTCACCACCTTCATGGTCGACATCCTCTCCGGCGTGCCCTCGATCGTCGCCGCGCTGTTCGTCTACGCGGTATGGCGCACCACACTCGGCCTGCCCCGCTCGGGATTCGTGGTGGCCATCGCGCTGGTGCTCCTGATGGTTCCGCTGGTGGTCCGCGCCACCGAGGAGATGCTGAAGATCGTGCCGCAGGACCTGCGGGAGGCGTCGTACGCGTTGGGCATCCCCAAGTGGAAGACCATCGTGAAGGTCGTCCTGCCGACGGCACTGTCGGGCATCGTCACCGGCGTCATGCTCGCGATCGCCCGGGTGATGGGTGAATCGGCACCGGTGCTGATCCTCGTCGGCGCCACGCGAGCGATGAACTTCAACCCGTTCGAGGGCAACCAGCAGTCGCTGCCGCTGATGATGGTGCAGCAGTACAACAACGGGCCGGGCGCCTTCGACCAGGTGTGGGGTGCGGCGCTGACGCTGGTGATCCTCGTCGCCATCGTCTACTTCGGTGCCAAGGCGGTGTCGAAGCTCTTCGCCCCCAAGACCTCCTGACCTCCCACCCATCTCGGGTCATCTTTTTCCAGAACGGACCAATGCCATGGCCAAGCGCCTCGACATCAAAGACCTGAACATCTACTACGGCGATTTCCACGCGGTCAAGGACGTCACCCTCGAGGTCCCGCCGCGGTGCATCACCGCCTTCATCGGCCCGTCGGGCTGTGGCAAGTCGACGGTGCTGCGAACCCTCAACCGCATGCACGAGGTGACCCCGGGCGCCTACGCCAAGGGGAGCGTCCTGCTCGACGGCGAGGACATCTACGGCAAGTCCGTGGACCCGGTGAGCGTGCGCGCGACCATCGGCATGGTGTTCCAGCGGCCGAACCCGTTCCCGACGATGTCGATCCGCGACAACGTCGTCGCCGGCCTCCGCCTGCAGGGTGTACGGAACCGGTCACAGCTCGACGACGTCGCGGAGAAGAGTCTCCGCGGCGCCAACCTCTGGGAAGAGGTCAAGGACCGTCTGGACAAGCCCGGTGGCGGCCTGTCGGGCGGCCAGCAGCAGCGTCTGTGCATCGCCCGTGCGATCGCGGTCTCGCCCGACGTCCTGCTCATGGACGAGCCGTGCTCGGCGCTGGACCCGATCTCCACACTGGCCATCGAGGATCTGATGGGTGAACTCAAGAAGGAGTACACCATCGTCATCGTGACCCACAACATGCAGCAGGCGGCCCGCGTCAGCGACCAGACCGCGTTCTTCAATCTCGAGGCGGTCGGCCAGCCCGGTCAGCTCGTCGAGATCAACGACACCGAGACGATGTTCTCGAACCCGACGAAGAAGGAAACCGAGGACTACATCTCGGGCCGCT
Organism: Gordonia sp. G4; assembly: GCF_057770005.1. NCBI lineage: Bacteria > Bacillati > Actinomycetota > Actinomycetes > Mycobacteriales > Gordoniaceae > Gordonia > Gordonia sp. G4. Next base: position 455,050 of record NZ_CM173442.1, on the reverse strand, counting down.
TCGGCTGAATCGACCGCGACACCGACCAGGCCCGCTCACCCGTCCGGGGAGCGGGCCTCGTCGTGTCGGCGGGTGTGGGTGCGGCGGGCTCCGGCTGTCGACGAGTCGCGGAGTCACATGTTGAGCACCAGGATCGCCAGCATGGCGACCAGTGACGCGGTCACACCCAGGTATGTCAGTATCTTGCGTCGATGGGCGGCAGCCTCTGCGTCCTCGTCGGTCACCGCATTGAAATCGGGCTCGGTCGGATAGTGCTGGGCCATGTCCGCCACCCTAACGACGAGCTGGACGCAACTGAAATCTCGCAGGACTCGGTCCGGGCACAGATCTTCACGGACATGAAAAAGAGGCCGAGTTCAGTGTGCGAAACTGAATTCTCGGCCTCTTTCGTGTGGTCCTCCGCTCGGCGATCAGCGCCAGCGAGGGAAATCACCCAAGGGTCTGGAACTGCTCCGGGGTCTTGCCGGTCGCGGTGAACACCACGCGGCGTCCGATCAGCACCGCATGGTCGGCGAACCGCTCGTAGTACCGGCCGAGCAGTGTCACGTCCACCGCGGCGGCGACGCCGTGCTTCCATTCGCGGTCCATGAGCACTGTGAACAGGTGGCGATGGAGGTCGTCCATCGCGTCGTCGTCCTCCTGGAGACGGAGCGCGGCCTGCGGGTCGCTGGTCACCAGGACCTCGTGCGCGTTCTTCGCCAGGGTCACCGCCAAGCGGCCCATCTCGGCGAAGTAGCCGTTGACCTCTTCGGGGAGGGCCTTCGCCGGGTGGCGACGACGTGCGACCTTCGCGACGTGCAGGGCCAGCGCACCCATGCGGTCGGCGTCGGCGACGATCTGGAATCCACTCACGACTCCGCGCAGGTCGCCGGCGACCGGGGCCTGCAGCGCGAGAAGCGCGAAGGACTGTTCCTCGGCGCGAGCCGTCAGCCGGCTCATCCGGTCGGTGTCCCCGATGACCTCTTCGGCGACGGCGAGATCGGCCTGCAGCAGGGCCTGCGTGGCGCGCGCCATCGCAGTGCCGGCGAGCTCGCACATCTCACCCAGTACCGAGGTCAGCGCCTCGAGTTGCTCTTGGTAGGCGGTACGCATGATCCCAGGATACGTGCGTGATCACACGACTCCGACTCCGACCGATGAACGCACAGTGAACGTCGGGTGCAGATCCGTCCACCCGGACGGTCGCGGACGTTCGCCGATCACGTGCAGGTGGTGTCACCCGCGTTGGTGATCGCCAGGTCGTTGGGCAGATTGCCGGTGTTCTCGGCGGGTGCGAGCTGATTCGCGGTCAGCGTCGCCCCGGAGGCCGGCACGGACCCGAGGGTGCCGGCGAAATCCGCACCGACGATGAGCTCGACGCCCGATTTGACCGTTCGGTCGAGCTGGATGCTCGCGTTGGGGAACATCTCGGCGAGGGTCGCGGCGGCGTCGCGCTGCCCCGGCCCGTAGCGCACCACGGTGTCGTCGCGGTTCTCCGAGGCGTCGGCGACACCGCGGACGTCGAAGCCGTACGGGGTGAGTTGTTCGGACACCTCGGTGGCGAGACCGGTCTGATCGGTGCCGTTGAGCACCCGGACGCCCACGTTGCCGGGATTCTGTGCCGTGGCGGTGACGGGTCCGGGAGTGCCGGCGTCGGCGTTCGTGCTCGGTGCGTCAGAACTCGAGGGAGCCCTCGACGACGACGGCGGCTTCTTGCGTGCCTGCTCGCCCGGCAGGGGCAGGTCGTCGATGATGGCGTCGAAGATCGCGTCGATGTCGCTGGTGCGCGGGATCTCGTTGTTGGCCCCGTCGGTGGACGTACCCGAGGTCGGGATCGTCAGGAACGAGACGCGTCCGGCCTCGATGCCCTGCATCGATTCGGCCAGGCTGATCAGCGACTGGGTGTCGACTCCGTCGACATAGCTGTATTCGATGAAGGTGTTGACGATCCCGTTGAGCTTGTTGGGGTTCGACAGGACATTGCCCGACAGGCTCGACCGCAGCAGGGACGACATGAACAACTGCTGACGTTTGATCCGGCCGTAGTCGCCGTTGCCCTCCGAGGCGATGTTGCGGGCGCGCACGTAGTTCAGGGCGCGCCGGCCGGTGAGCTTCTGCTTGCCGGGCTTGCGCAGGATCTGCCCGATCTCGTAGTCGTAGAGCGGGACCGTCGAACAGACCTCGACGCCGCCGATCGCGCGGACGACCTTTTCGAAACCGTAGAAGTCCATCCCGATGAAGTGATTGATGTTGAGGCCACTCATCGCGGTGATGACGCGGACGAGGCACTGCGGACCGCCGTAGAAGTAGACACTGTTGAGCTTGACGCCGCTCTGGGGCGGCATCTCGGCGCCGTACTGGCCGGTCTCGTTGTCCCACGCATTGCACGCCGGCTGGTCCACCTGCAGGTCACGCGGGAAGGACACCGCGACGACGCGACCGCGGTTGGCCGGGATGTTGACCAGGATGACGGTGTCCGAACGGGCGCCCTCGGCGTCGGCGGTGGTGCCGGCGCCGACCTTGGCGTTCTGTCCGCCCCGGGTGTCGGTTCCGACGATCAGATAGGTCTCGTCGCCGTACTGGGCGTCTTTGTTGCGGATGTTCTGGTCATCGGGATCGACGGCGGTGACATTGCGCCAGTTGCCGTTCCACGACTGCAGGTAGCCCCAGACGAATCCGGTGCCGACGAGGGCGAGCACGCACGCGATGGCGACCAGGATCCGTCCGGTCGCGGCGGTCTTGCGGAGCATCGCGCCCGGGCGGTCCTCGTCGCGCCCGGGATGGCGTCGGGGCGCCGAACGCAGGGCGAGGGGGCCGGTGAGGTCGGGAGTGCGCTCGAGCGGCGGCTGCACGGCCGGGGCGCCGGCCGGAGGCCCGGCGACCGGCTCCTGGGCACGGGATTCCTCGATGGCCCGCTTAGCGGTCGCGCGGTCGGACAGGTCCGGTGCGGAGTCGCCGACGGTCGGGATCTTCTGGGTGACGTCGTTGTCGAAGCGGTGGACCGTGGTGGGGCGGTCGTCGGGTGCCGGTTGCGGGCTGTCCGGCGCGCGACCGGGCGGAGCCGGCGGGGGCTCGGCGCCCGAACCGAACGGCTGGCCGAGGCGGCGGGCCCGTCCGCGGGTCGACGGCGGGATCTCGGGCGTCCGTGACTCCGGACGTGGCGGCATCGCGCGGCGGGTGCCGGGCCGGCCGGGACCCGCGGGCGGCTCGGCGGGTGCCGACTCCTCCGCGTTCATCTGCTCCATGAGCTGGCGGACCGTGAGCCGCGTTCGTCCACGGACGAAACGATCCGCCGAGCGGGGCTCGCGGAGGCTGGGGTGTGCGGGCGGCTGAGTACCGGGATCGGCGGGGCCGGTCGCGTCCTGACCCGGCGCCGGGACGAAGTCGTCGCGGGAGGGTCCGGCGCGACGGCCACGACGAGAGCGATCGGCGTCGCCCGCCTCGGGGTCGTCCGGGCCCGGTGTCCTACGACTCAATGCACGTTCCTCATGCCCCGTGGTCTGGTTCGCAAGTCACCGCAGATCGGGGCTCGACCAGCGCGGTGCGCACAGATGTGAGGCCCCGGCGGCCGGGACCTCCGCGCAATAGTACTGATTGCACCTGAGAATGGGTCTCAGCCAGGCGGCGGTTGTGACGGTTTTCGCAGTTCGGTTCAACCGCCGGAGTGCATGATCTCAGCGCCGGCCGGGATGACGTCCTCGTCCGGATCGTCGAGCCACCCGTCCGGCAGTGCGACCTTGGCCGGCGAACCCTGCCTACCGCGCGGGCCGTGGCCGTCGGACGGGAAGGGGGCGTCGGCGGGCAACTCGGCGAGCAGCTCACGCAGCTCGTCGACGCTGCCGACCAGCGCCATCCGCCGGCGGATCTCCGAACCTGCCGGGAAGCCGCGCAGGTACCAGGCGACATGCTTGCGGATCTCGCGGCAGCCCTTCATCTCACCGTGGTGATCGACCAGGAGTTGGCAGTGCCGGACCATGATGTCGGCGACCTCGCCCAGGTTCGGCGGCGTGGGGGCCGCGAAACCACCGAGTTCGGCCGCGAGTTCGGCGAACAACCAGGGACGGCCGAGGCAGCCGCGGCCGACGACCACACCGTCGCAGCCCGTCTGGTTCATCATCGCGACCGCATCGGCGGGTTCGAAGATGTCGCCGTTGCCGAGCACGGGCACCGAGGTCACGTGCTCCTTGAGCCGGGCGATCTCGTCCCAGTCGGCCTCGCCGGAATAGCGCTGCGACGCGGTGCGCGCATGGAGGGCCACGGCGGCCGCGCCCTCCTCCGCGGCGATCCGGCCGGCGTCGAGGTGGGTGCGGTGCTCGTCGTCGATGCCGATGCGGAACTTCACCGTCACCGGGATGTCGGTGCCCTCGGTGGCGCGGACGGCCGCGGCGACGATCTTGCGGAACAGGGTGCGCTTGTACGGGATCGCCGAACCGCCGCCCTTGCGCGTCACCTTGGGGACCGGGCAGCCGAAGTTCATGTCGATGTGGTCGGCGAGGTTCTCGTCGACGATCATCTTCGCGGCCTGGTACGTGTACTCCGGGTCGACGGTGTAGAGCTGCATCGACCGTGGATTCTCGTCGGGTCCGAAGGTCGTCATGTGCATCGTGACCGGATGCCGCTCGACGAGTGCGCGAGCCGTCACCATCTCGCAGACGTACAGCCCGGAGACGGTGCCGGTGCGGGCGAGTTCGAGTTCACGGCACAGCGTCCGGAACGCGACGTTCGTGACACCGGCCATGGGGGCGAGCACGACCGGGCTGGCCAGCTCGATCGAGCCGATGCGCAGCCCCTTCGAGACGCTCGCAAGCTCGCTCCTCAGGGAGCTGGGACCGGCGCTCGCAAGCTCGCTCCTCAGGGAGCTGGGACCGGCGCCTTCGGTGGTCGAAGGCGCCGGGTGCGTCGAGAGGGTGGTGCTCAGGATGCCTGCTGCTCCCGCTTCTTGGCCTCGCGGGCGAGCGAACGGTCGCGCATCTCCTCGAAGCGGATGGTGTCCTTCTCGAGCTGCTCGAGGAAGGCGGCGAGCTCCTCGCGGGTCTTCTCGCCCTCGCTGGTGAAGTCGTCGCGCTCGAAGACGTTCCACTTGCGCAGGACCGGCATGACGACCTCTTCGAGGTGCTGGCGCAGGTCGTAGATGCCGTGCTTGGCCATGAGCACGCCGTGGCGACGGAAGTTGGGCATACCGGCGCCGGGCATCTGGAAGTTGGTCACGATGTCGGTGACCGCACGCAGCGTCTGGTCGGGGGAGATGTCGAAGCCCGCACCGCAGATGTTGCGATAGAAGATCATGTGCAGGTTCTCGTCGGCCGCGATGCGCTGGAGCATCTTGTCGGCGATCGGGTCGTTGCAGGCCTTGCCGGTGTTGCGGTGGCTGACGCGGGTCGCGAGTTCCTGGAAGGTCACGTAGGCCACGGAGTGCAGGATGCCCAGTTCGTCGGCGTGCTCTTCGAGCTCGTCCACGCGCCCGGCGGCGGCCAGCATCGGGTCGTAACCGTTGGTCATGTGGATCATCCGCGCCTCTTCGAGGGCGACGGGATCGACACCGCGGGTGACCACGAGGTAGTCGCGCATGACGATGCCGTGGCGGTTCTCCTCGGCGGTCCAGCGACCGACCCAGTGTCCCCACGCGGAGTCGATGGAGAAGTTGTCGGCGATGACGCGGTGGTACGACGGCAGGTTGTCCTCGGTGAGGAGGTTCGTGATCATCGCGGCCTTGGCGACCTCGTCGAGCTGCGACTGCTCGGGGTCGTAGTCGACGCCACCGAGGGCGGCGAAGTTGCGGCCCTCGTCCCACGGCACGTAATCGTGGGGGTTCCAGTCCTTGGCGATCTTGAGGTGACGGTTGACGTTGTCCTCGGCAACCGGGGCCAGCTCCTTGAGAAGCTCGAGTTGCGTCAGCTCGCGTGCCATATAGATGTCCTCCGAACGGTGTCCGCGTATGTCATCGTGCGTGTGTCGTCGTCTGTATGTCGTCGTGGGTCGGTCCGCGTGCGCGGCCGGCTGCCACAGTCGTGGTTCCCGACGTCGTCGGTGGTACTCGCCGCCCCGGCGGGGGTGTGCGGTCCCCGCCGGACCGTGGGTGAGCCGGATGGGATGGTGCCACGGCCCCCGACGCCGATGGTCAAAGTCCTAGCGTACGGCACGCTCACCGGTGTCCCAAGTCCGTCGTGAGGGTGTCGTCGCAGCACCGGTGAACCGTTACCGACCGCCGGGGTGTCATCCGTCACCTCCGGAGCCCGGACCGGTGAAGCCGGATCCGGCCAGCTCGGCGGGGGTCAGCGCCGCGAGGCGAACATCGCGCCGGTGGTCTCCATCCAGGCCGCCGCGGATTCGTCGATGGTGCCCAGTTCGCGCGCTTTCTCACACCAGCGCATCGCCGCCCGCCCGAACTCCATCGGGTTGTACACGTCTTCCTCACAGCTCCAGCGCCCCTCACCGGCATAGGTGAGGATGGTGATGTTGGTGGCTGTGATGTGGGTCGAGTCACCGGGATCGCGCATCGGGTTGTCGACTTCGCAGATGACCCGGCCGGTCGGGGCGTCGACCACATGCCACAGCGACGGGAAACCGGTCATGTGGCTGCCGGGAAAGGAGGTCATGGTGCGCCAGATCCAGGCCCGGATCTCCTCGCGGCCGCGCATGGTGCCGAGCGCGTGTTCGATGTAGTCGGCGTCGTCGGTGAACAGCTCGGCGTAGCGATCCCAGTCCCGGCTGACGGCGATCTCGGCGACCGTGCGCTGGAACTGCGCGAACGCCTCGTCGAGTTCGGCTGCCGTGAACTGGGCCGGCGTGGCTGCGGTGATCGGTGGAGTCGGTGTCTCGGTGGTGTCCATCGTCGCCGATCGTAGAGTCCGAGGCGGCGTCGTCCACCGCGTTTCGCGACACTCGGTACCATTCGTGCCCAGCACAAACACCGCACACGGATCGGTGAGGACGTCATGTACCAGGTAGGGGACCTGATAGCGGGGTACCGCGTCCTCGGCGTGCTCGGACGCGGCGGTATGGGTGAGGTCTACCAGGTCGCCCACCCTCGGTTGCCGCGCGCCGACGCCCTCAAGGTTCTCCGGTCGGTACACGCCACCGATCCGGTCTTCCGCGCGCGTTTCGAACGCGAGGCCGACATCGTGGCGCCCCTGCATCATCCCAACATCGTCGCCGTCTACGACCGTGGCGTGTTCGAGGGTCTGCTGTGGATCGCGATGGAATACGTGCCGGGTACCGACGCCGCTCGCATGCTCGCCCGGGAGTCCCCCCTCGACCCCGGGCTCGCGTGCACGATCATCGCCGGAGCGGCGGCGGGTCTGGATGCGGCGCACCGCCGCGGGGTCATGCACCGTGACATCAAACCGGCCAACATCCTGATCACGCCGGGCGAGGCAGGAGACGACGGCGGCGTCGGCGGCCCAGAGGCCATCAAGCTCACCGACTTCGGCATCGCGCAGGTCCTCGACGAGGTCACCCACCTGACCGGTACCGGCATCACGATCGGCACCATGCGTTACGCCTCGCCGGAGCAGATCGAGGGGCTGCGCGTCGACGGCCGGAGCGACATCTACTCCCTGGCCGCCACCGCCTATGAATTGCTGACCGGTGCACCGCCTTTCGACTCGCCGTCACTGCACGGGCTGATGACCGCGCACATGCACCACGAACCTCCGTCCGCCAGCGCGCGCAACCGGGCGCTGCCCGCGGCCGTCGACCGGGTGCTCGCCCGGGCGATCGCCAAGGAGCCGGGTCGCCGTCACCCGACGGCCGGGGAGTTCGCGGCCGCGCTGGCCGACGTCTTCGACTCCCGTGCGACGCTCATCGGCCCTGTGGTGCAGCCCCATCCGCCGGAGGCCTCCGCGACCCGGGGTCCGGATGACGACCCCCGGCCGGGTCGGGGTACGCCGGAACCGGCGTCGATGTGGGTGTTCGCCCGGCGATCTCCGACCCCGGCCCGGGCGGGGCGCTGCACGCGCCGCCGTCCGGGGTCGCGCCGGAACCCCCGCCGGCGTGGCCGTCCGACGACGATGCGACGCAACCGAATCCGGTCCGTCGGCCACGAAGCCTGATCGTGATCGGGATCGTGGCGATGCTCGTCGCCGGAATCCTGGGCGCCGGAATCGGTCTCGTGCGTATGTCGGCCACCGCGCTCGACACCCCGGACCCACCGGATGCGGAGGTCACCACCGCCGCCGTCGAACTGAGCTGGAACCACGTGGCCGGCGCCACCGGCTACGTGGTCACCCAGAACGACACCGTGATCTACTCCGGGCCGGCCACCGAGTTCACCGCGCCCCGGCCGGTGCCCGGCAGCTACACCTATCAGGTCGCCGCGCACGACGACGGCCGGATGTCGGACTTCTCGCGGAACTCCGAGCAGGTTGACGTGTTCATGACGTGGGGGCATCTGCAACCGATCGCCGACCTGTACCACGACCTGATCCCGGCGACACCGTTGAGCACCAACGGTTTCGACGCGATGCGCTGCTGGGGTGAGGACGGCGACCTCGCCTTCTCGTCGAGCAAGCGCACCGTCTCGTGCACCAGGGACGCCGACACCACGACCGGAGCCGGCAGTGCTGGACCGTCCGGTCCGGAGGTGGCCGCGTATCAGGTGATCGTCGACGCCTACGACACCCCGGAGGAGGCCGTCGCGTCGGCGAAGGTGACCGCCTACGACCTCCGCGGCGTCGACTACACGACGGCGCAGGGACACACCGGCACGCTGTACCTGTCGGACAAGCAACGCGAGCAGGGTCAGGCGATCCTCACGTTCGACGACGGCGACCATGCGCGGTCGGTGGTGTGGGTGGTCGTCCCGGGCAAGCCCGCGGCGGCCGCCGGGGATGTCCTGAAGAGGTTGCCGATCTGATGACCTCACCGACTTCGCCGACCCCGCCGACCGTCCCGGCCCGACCGCGGCGGACCGGCCCCGCGCCCTGGCTGATCGGACTGATCGTGCTGATCTCGGCGCTGGTGGCGGTCGGCGGATTCGCGGTGGTCCGTTCGGTGACGGCGCCGGACGCGCCGGACGCGCCCGGCGGGCTGACCCTGCAGGCGCGGCCCGGACGGGTGATCGCGACCTGGGATCCGGTCCCCGGGGCGTCCGCCTATCAGCTCCTCCGCGGCGACGGCTACGTCGTCCACCAGGGTCCGGAGACCACCGCCGAGGATGCGACCGTGAGTGCCGGGGAACATGCTTACCGGGTGGTCGCGATGCGCGGGGGCGTGTACTCCGAGGCCGGCCCGGTGCAGCGGGTTCGGACGGGAGCGAGCTGGGGAGAATTCGCTCCGCTCGTGGCGCAGTTCCCCGAGCTGCTCCCGCAGGCGCCCGACACCGCCGCGCAGTGGATGAACACCGAGTGCGTCCGCCGATACTCCGGGGGCCGGGACGAGGTCGGCCCCTCGGAGACCGGCGCGGGTCAGGTGCGCACCGTCTTCGTCGTCCGGTGTGCGGCGGGTTCGGTCGACCGGCCCTTCGGGGTGTTCTGGTTCGCCTCGAGGGATGCGCTGAACGCGGAGTACTCGCGTTCGTCGTCGACCTCGCGACCGGTGCGGTGGCGGCACGGGACGGGGTTGATCGACGAGAACGGTCGCGGCGTCTTCAAGATCACCGACGACCCGTCACGCGAACTGGCGATGATCGTCGTGCTCGAGACCGACGGTCAGGACATTCTCGACATGGTGGACTCACTGCCACTCTGACGGCCCCGGCGATCTGTCCCGATGTGGTGGTGGCGGTCGGCGGAACCGGCTCCGCGAGGGACACCGGGTGCGGCATGATGGCGTGGGGTGCCTGCGGGGTGGGTGCCCGACGCCGAGGAGAGGCTGAACTCATGCAGCGCTTGAGTGGACTGGACGCATCGTTTCTCTACCTCGAGACCCGTGCGCAACTGATGCACGTCATCGGCCTCTTCGAGATCGATCCGAGCACCATGCCGGACGAGTATCGGTTCGACAAGCTCCGGGCCGAGATGGAACGCCGCGTCGCCGCCATCCCGACGTTCCGGCGCAAGCTCGACAATTCGCTGCTCAACATCGACCACCCGGTGTGGATCGAGGACGAGGACTTCGACATCGAGCGCCACGTGCACCGTGTGGGTGTGCCGGCGCCCGGCGGCGCCGCAGAGGTCGCCGAATTGTGCGGTCATCTGGCCGGTCAGACCCTCGACCGCGGGAAGCCGCTGTGGGAGCTGTGGGTCATCGAGGGGCTCGCCAACGGCCGGGTGTGCGCGATGCTGCGGATGCACCATGCCGGGACCGACGGTGTCACCGGCGCCGACATGCTGGCCCAGATGTGCACGCTCACACCGGAACCCCCCGAGCTCGACGCCGACAAGGTCGGCGAGTCGGCGGGGCCGTCGTCGCGGGCCGCGATGGCGGCGGGCGGCGCCGTCAACTTCTTCGTGCAACGGCCGCTTGCCATGGTCAAACTCCTGCCCCGGACGGTCGGCGTGCCCATCGGGTGGCTCCGTCGCGCGCAACAGGATTCGGCGATGCCCGCACCGTTCCGGGCCCCGCGTACGCGCTTCAACGCGCCGATCACGCCGCATCGGAGCATCGCGGTGACGCAGTTGTCGCTCGACGACGTGAAGCGCGTGAAGGACCACTTCGACGTCAAGCTCAACGACGTCGTGCTCGCGATGGTCGGCGGTGCTCTCCGTACCTACCTCCTCGGCCACGATGAGCTTCCCGACCGGCCGCTCGTCGGGATGGTGCCGGTGTCCGTGCACGGAGCCGACGAGAAGGACCTCGTCGTGAGCGGCACCAACAAGGTCACCGGCATGTTCACGCTGCTCTCCTCCGACGAGTCCGATCCTGTTGCCCGGCTGCGAAAGCAGGCCGAACTGAGTCGCACCTCGAAGGCGCATCACGCGGAGATCGATGCGAACATCCTGCGGTCCTGGGCCCAGTTCGCCCCCGGCACAACGCTGTCCACCGTGATGAAGATCTACGGTGACCGCAACTGGGCGTCGGCCCACCCGCCGATCTTCAACGTCCTGGTGTCCAACGTCGCGGGACCGGACTTCCCGCTGTACTTCCTCGGCGCGCGCGTGACCGGCGTGTACCCGCTCGGCCCGATCATGCACGGACTCGGACTGAACATCACGGTCTTCTCCGCCGACGGCAACCTCAACATCGGCATCGTGGGGTGCACCGACCAGACCCCGGACCCCTCGGCCATCGCCGACGCGTTCGACGACGAGCTCAAGCAACTGCTCGCCGCCTGCGACTGACCGGCGGTGCGCCCGGCCTAGCTCCCGGGCGCACCGCCGGCCAGCTGGTCGAGCCAGACCCGCGCCGACGCATCCGACGGTGAACGCCAGTCGCCGCGCGGGGACAGGGACCCGCCCGAGCCGATCTTCGGCCCGTTGGGCATCGCCGAGCGCTTGAACTGGTTGCCCATGAAGCGCTTCAAGAACACTCCGAGCCAGTGCTCGATGGTCGCCTCGTCGTACTGGTTGCGTTTGTCCTCGGTCAGCAGATCCGACCACGGTCCGCGGGTGCGGTCACCCCACGCCTGCCGGGCGAGGTAGGCGATCTTCGTCGGGCGATAGCCGAACCGCGTCAGGTGGTAGAGGAAGAAGTCGTGCAGTTCGTAGGGGCCGACGGTGTCCTCGGTGCTCTGGATCCGGCCGTCGTCGCCGGCGGGCACGAGTTCGGGGGAGATGACGTCGTCGAGGATCTCCACCAGGGTCTCGGTGGTCTCCGCGGAGTGGTGACCGCTGGTGATCATCCATCGGATCAGGTGCTGGATGAGCGTTTTCGGCACCGAGCCGTTGACGTTGTAGTGCGACATCTGGTCGCCGACGCCGTAGGTGCACCACCCGAGCGCGAGCTCGGACAGGTCGCCGGTCCCGAGCACGATGGCACCGTTGGAGTTCGCGAGGCGGAACAGGTGCGAGGTCCGTTCACCGGCCTGCACGTTCTCGAAGGTGACGTCGTAGACCTTCTCGCCGCGCGCGTACGGATGGTCGAGGTCGGCGAGCATCTGTTCGCACGACGGCCGGATGTCGATCTCCGTGCCGCTCACACCGAGGGAGTTCATCAGCGCGTGGGCCCGCCGGAGGGTCGGGCCGCCGGTTGCGAAGCCGGGCATCGTGTAACCGAGGATGTTGGTGCGCGGCAGCCCGAGTCGATCGAAGGTGTCGACGGCGACGAGGAGCGCGAGCGTCGAGTCCAGACCGCCCGAGACGCCGATGACGATCTTCTCCAGACCCGTGGAGCGCAGTCGCTGGGCAAGCCCTTGCACCTGGATGGAGCGGACCTCCGCGCAGCGTTCGTCGCGGTCGGCGGAATCCGCCGGTACGTACGGAAACCGGGGGACCACCCGCCGGACGACGTCGTCGTCGTCGGACAGGTTCCCGAAGCTGAAGCCGATGCGGCGCAACGACTTCAGACGATCGGCGTGGTCGCCGACCTGGTCGCGCAGACTGATCATGCGCATACGTTCCTGCCGCAGCCGGTCGAGGTCGATGTCGGCGGAGATGATCTGGTCGGTCGTCGCGAACTGTTCGCTGCGGGCCAGGAGCGAGCCGTTCTCGGTGATGAGGGCGTCGCCGTCCCAGGCCAGATCGGTGGTCGATTCGCCGAACCCTGCGGCGACGTACACGTGGGCCGAGATGGTCCGCGCGGAATGTCCGGTGCAGAGATTGGTGCGGTAGCTCTCTTTGCCGATGGTGACCGGACTGCCCGACAGATTGGCCAGCACCGTGGCGCCGCCGAGAGCCGCCCACGTGCTCGGGGGGATCGCCACCCAGCCGTCCTCGCAGATCTCGACGAACAGTGCGAAGCCCGGGAGGTCGCGCGCCTCGAACACGAGGTCGGCGCCGAACGGCACCTCGTTGCCGCCGATCGACACGGTCGAAGGGATCGCGTCGCGTGCCGCGGCGAAGAAGCGCTGCTCGTAGAACTCCCGGTAGTTCGGCAGGTAGGACTTCGGGACCACTCCCAGCACGGCACCGTCGTGGATGACCGCGGCACAGTTGTACAGGCCGTCGCCGACCTGCACCGGCAGACCGACGCAGAGGACCGGCTTCAGTCCGGCGCTGGCGGCGACGACCTCATCGAGCGCGGCGCGACAGCCGTCGAGCAAGGCGTCCTGATGGAAGAGATCGTCGACGCTGTAACCGCACAGCCCGAGTTCGGGGAAGACGACCAGGCAGGCTCCGTCGTCGGCGGCCCGCGTCGCGAGCTCGATGGTGCGCGCGGCGTTGACCGCGGGCTCGGCGATCGTCAGGACGGGCACGGCTCCGGCGACCCGGGCGAATCCGTTTGCGTAGACAGACACTCCGACACCCTAATCGCGGGCGCGCCCCGATGCCTCCGCCGAGCGCATCGTCAAGAGCGCCACCAGGTGTCGTCGACCTCCACGGGGGTCGTGCGCTTGTGCCGGTTGCGGTGCCAGGCGGCCTCGATCTTCTCCGCGGCCTCGGCGGGGATCTCGCGACCCTCGAGGTAGTCGTCGATGTCGTCGTAGCGCAGGCCGAGCTCGTCCTCGTCGGTCTGACCGGCCTTCTCGTCGAGCAGGTCGGCGGTCGGGACCTTCTCCCACAGCTGCTGCGGCGCCCCGAGGTGACGCAGCAGTGCACGACCCTGCCGCTTGTCGAGCCCCGAGAGCGGCAGCACGTCGGCGGCGCCGTCGCCGTGTTTGGTGAAGAAGCCGGTGACGTTCTCCGACGCGTGGTCGGAGCCGATCACCAGCAGTCCCCGGTCGCCGGCCAGGGCGTACTGCGCGACCATCCGGTGCCGGGCCTTCGCGTTGCCCTTGGTGAAGTCGGACAGACCGGTGCCGGTGGCGCGTTCGATCTCGGCGTTGAGGGCGTCGACGCCGGGGGCCACGTTGACGGTCACGATCTCGTCGGCGGCCACGAACTCGAGAGCCGCGGCCGCGTCGTCCTCGTCGTGCTGCACCCGATAGGGGAGCCGGACGCCGACGAACACGGCCTCGCCGCCGTCGGCCCGGACGCGGTCGGCGGCCAACTGTGCCAGGCGTCCGGCCAGGGTGGAGTCCACCCCGCCGGAGATGCCCAGGACATAGCCTTTGGCGCCGGTCGCTCCGAGGTAGTCGGCGAGGAACCGGACGCGGCGCTCCACCTCCTCGTCGGGATCGATGGAGGGCTTCACCCCGAGGGCGTCGATGATGGTTCGTTGGATCTCACGCATGGTCCCAGTGTGCGTCATCGGTCAGTCCTCGCGCGGGATCCGCACGCCGACGAGGCGGGCCCCGGGGTCGGGGGCCATGCCGATGCGGTCCCACGGGTGGGTGACGGCGACAACCGCGTACGCCGAGGTGGGGAACCGTTCGATGAACCCGTCCGGATCGAGCGTCAGCGCGGTCTCGGGCATCCCGGGCGCGTGTCCGACGACGAGGATCGTCTGGGCGTCTGCCGGCGCGTGGAGGCGGATGGACTCGAGGATCTCCTCCGGCGCGCCGCCGTAGATGTCGTCGACGAAGGTCACCGGCGCGTCGATGCCGGTCCGGACCAGGGTCTGCCGCGTCCGCGTCGCCGACGAGCAGAGCACCGCGTCGACTCGCAGGCCCTCATCGGCCATCCATCGCCCGGCGAGCGCGGCCTGCCGGTCGCCCCGTTCGGCCAGCGGGCGGCCGTGGTCGGGCGTCCCGGGCGGGTAGCCCGACTTGCCGTGGCGCATGAGGATCAGCGTGCGGGCCCGGCTCATGCGGCGCCGTGTCGCCGGTCGCGGCTCCGGTGGCGCTGTCCGGACTCCGCATCCATCATCCGCAGCACTCGTACGGTGGCACGCCATGCCGAGGCCTCCTGGCGGAGGAAAGCCGCGTGCTCGTCGTCGCCGCGGGCCTCGGCCTCCTCGGCGGCGACATCGAACTCCAGATATTCGTCGACGGCGCAGGCGATGAACTCGCCCACCGAGTCGCAGTCGGTGCAGGCCACCTCGATCGCGGCGGCGTCGAGGGTGGCCAGCCGTTCCAGATCTGACCGATAACGCATGGGTTCGAATCTACGTTGTCCGGGCAGGTGGTGGGTGTTCCGACACCGCGAACATCACCTCGGGCGGCTCCGGCCGCGACCGCGTGCGCGAGGAGCCGCCGTTACCCTGGGGATCGTGCACACCTGGGTACCCGCGCTCTTCGCGGTGTTCGCCGCGCTGATGATCGCGGCCGGCACCGTGTTGCGTCAGCGCGCCTCCCGGGTGAGCGGGGCCATCACCCCGGGCTGGTGGGCGGGTGCCGCGATCGCGCTGTGCGGCTTCGGTTTGCAGGCATCGGCGCTGGGGCTCGGCTCGATCCTGCTGGTGCAGCCGCTCGTCGTGCTGGCGGTGCTGTTCGCGCTGCCGCTGGAGGCGTGGGCCGATCATCGGCACCCGGCCCGCGTCGAATGGGCATGGGGCGGGGTGCTGGTGGCCTGCGTGGTCACCTTCCTCATCGTGGCGCGTCCCGAACCCTCGATGAGGCGGCCCGACGCACTGCTGCTCTGGAGCACGGTGGGGGCGGTGATCGGTGTCGTCGTCGCGTTGGTGATCCTCGCGCACCGCTCGAGTCCGCACTACAAGGCGTTGTTCTACGGGCTGCTGGCCGGCATCCTGTTCGGCGTGTCGGCGCTACTGGTGAAGACGGTGATCTACCAGGTCACACACCATTTCTGGCGTACCTTCGTGCACCCGGAGATCTATCTCTTCGTGCTGGTGGTGGTGTGTGCGGTCATCGCGCAGCAGATGGGTTTCGGCGCCGGCGACCTGCAGACGTCGTTCCCGTCGATGACGGTGGCCGAGCCGGCCGTCGCGATGGTCCTCGGCGTGCTGCTGCTCGGCGAGAACCTGAAGGTGTCGGTGCCGACGGCGCTGTTCCTCGGGATCGTGCTCGCGATCATGGTCCGCGCGGTGTGCGAACTCGCGAAGCTGTCGGCCGTGCGCGGGTGGGAGCAGGCCGTGGCTGCGGAGGAATCCGCCGCAGAAGATGCCGCCGAGGATGCCGCCGCCGAGGATGCGGCTGCGGAAGAGTCCGCGGCGGGGGAGTCGGAAGCGGCGACGCGGCGGCCGGTGGCCTGACCACCGGCCGCATCGACGTCAGGCGTTCTCAGATCTCCTGCGAGATCCCCTCGGCCCACTCGGCGGCCTGCTTCGCCGGCTTGATCGGCGACGAGTTGTCGTGGCGGGCGTGCTCGCCCACCTGGACCGCGCCACGCTTGGTGAGCATCTCGGCGACGATCTCGCCGCCGCGGTTGAACGTGTCGTAGATCGAGTCGCCCAGACCGAACACCGCGAACCGCAGGCCGGTGAGGTCGGGGTCGACGCTCTCGAGTTCGTCGGCGAAGGGCTCGGCGCCCGTCGGCAGTTCGCCTTCGCCATAGGTCGAGCACACGATGACGAGGAAGTCCTCGGGGTCGAGGTCCTCGACCGCGAACTCGCTCATGTCGTAGATCGAGGGGTCGTGGTCGGCGGCCAGCGTGTCGGCGATGGCGTCCGCGACGAGCTCGCCGTTACCGGTTTCGGTTCCGTAGAGGATGACGACCGACATGTGAACTCCTCTCGACGTCGGCGTTTTCGCAAAGCGAGGGTAGCCTAACCGGCTCGCCGTCGCGAAATCGCTGGTGACAGGGGGTTGGAAGAAATACTTGGATGTCCTACTATGTGGTGACACCGGCCATACCCCCAACGAAGTCAAAGGTGATCTCCGTGTCCGCTCCTGCTGTCCCCTCGATCCCGCACTACCTGAACGGCAAGCGCGTTTCCGCCGAGGGCGGACGTTTCGCCGACGTCTTCAACCCGAGCACCGGCTCCGTGGCCGCCCAGGTCCCGCTCGCGTCCACCGACGAGGTCTCCGCCGCGATCGCGACCGCATCGGCCGCCCAGAAAGAGTGGGCCGCCTGGAACCCGCAGCGCCGCGCCCGCGTCATGATGCGGTTCGTCGACCTGATCAACAAGAACGCCGACGAGCTCGCGACCACGCTGTCGCTCGAGCACGGCAAGACCCACGCCGACGCACTCGGCGACATCCAGCGCGGTGTCGAGGTCATCGAGTTCGCGATCGGCATCCCACACCTGATCAAGGGCGAGTTCACCGCCGGTGCCGGAGGCGGTATCGACGTGCACTCCATGCGCCAGCCGCTCGGCGTCGTCGCCGGCATCACCCCGTTCAACTTCCCGGCGATGATCCCGCTGTGGAAGGCCGGCCCCGCGCTGGCATGCGGCAACGCCTTCATCCTCAAGCCCAGTGAGCGGGATCCCTCCGTCCCGGTCCGGCTCGCCGAATTGTTCACCGAGGCAGGACTTCCCGACGGTGTCTTCCAGGTCGTGCACGGCGACAAGGAAGCCGTCGACGCGCTGCTGACCCACCCCGACGTCAAGGCTCTCGGCTTCGTCGGCAGCTCCGACATCGCGCAGTACATCTACTCGACCGCGGCCGCCCACGGGAAGCGCTCACAGTGCTTCGGTGGCGCCAAGAACCACGCGATCATCATGCCCGACGCCAACCTCGACCAGGTCGTCGACGCGCTGATCGGCGCGGGCTACGGCAGCGCCGGCGAGCGCTGCATGGCGATCAGCGTCGCCGTCCCGGTCGGCGAGCAGACCGCGGACCGGCTGCGCGCCAAGCTGATCGACAGGGTGAACGCGCTGCGCGTCGGCCACAGCCTGGACCCCAAGGCCGATTACGGGCCGCTGGTCACCGCCGCCGCCCTCGAGCGAGTCCGCGGATTCATCGACAAGGGAGCCGAGGAGGGTGCCGAGGTCGTCATCGACGGTCGCGACCGCACCAGCAACGAGCAGACCTTCGGCGACGAGGACATCTCGAAGGGCTTCTTCATCGGCCCGACGCTGTTCGACCACGTCACCAAGGACATGACCATCTACACCGAGGAGATCTTCGGACCGGTCCTGTCGATCGTGCGCGCCGGGGACTACGAGGAGGCCCTCGCGCTGGCGTCGGACCACCAGTACGGCAACGGTGTCGCGATCTTCACCCAGGACGGCGACGCCGCCCGCGACTTCACGGCCCGTGTCGACGTCGGCATGGTCGGCGTGAACGTGCCGATCCCGGTTCCGGTGGCGTACTACACCTTCGGCGGTTGGAAGCGCTCGGGCTTCGGCGATCTCAACCAGCACGGCCCGGCGTCGATCCAGTTCTACACCAAGACCAAGACGGTGACGACGCGCTGGCCGTCCGGCATCAAGGACGGCGCCGAGTTCGTCATCCCGACGATGGACTGATCGGCGTTGACCACCTTTGCCGACGCCGCATTCGCCCGGCTCGACGGTGACGACCGTGTCATCGTCGAGACCGCGGCGGGTTTCGCGGCGAAGAAGCTGGCGCCGTTCGCGCTGGAGTGGGACGCCGCCAACCACTTCCCGGTCGACGAACTGCGCGAGGCGTCCGAGCTCGGGATGGGCGCCATCTACTGTTCGGAGGACGCCGGCGGCAGTGGCCTGCGTCGTCTCGACGGGGTGCGCATCTTCGAGCAACTGGCGTACGCCGATCCGGCCGTCGCGTCGTTCCTGTCCATCCACAACATGTGCACGTGGATGGTCGACAAGTACGGCACCGAGGAGCAGCGTTCGACCTGGGTGCCGCGCCTGGCGACCATGGAGACGGTCGCGAGTTACTGCCTGACCGAGCCGGGCGCCGGCTCGGACGCGGCCGCGCTCGCGACCCGCGCCGAGCGGTCCGGTGACGAGTACGTGCTCACCGGGGTGAAGCAGTTCATCTCCGGCGCCGGGTCGTCGGACCTGTACGTCATCATGGCCCGCACTGGCGATGCCGGTCCCAAGGGCATCTCCACGTTCCTGGTCGAAAAGGGCTCGCCCGGACTGAGTTTCGGAGCCCAGGAGCACAAGATGGGCTGGCATGCGCAGCCCACGGCGCAGGTCATCCTCGACGAGGTGCGGGTGCCGGCGACGAGCCTGCTCGGCGGCACCGAGGGCCTCGGCTTCGGTATCGCGATGAACGGACTGAACGGCGGCCGCATCAACATCGCGGCGTCGTCGCTCGGTGGCGCGCAGGCCGCGTTCGACAAGGCGGCCGCCTATGTCGCCAGTCGCCGTGCCTTCGGGCACGCGCTCATCGACGAGCCGACCATCCGGTTCACCCTCGCCGACATGGCGACCTCCCTGCAGGCGTCGCGGCTGATGTTGTGGCAGGCGGCGTCGGCGTTGGACGACGACGCGCCCGACAAGGTCGAGCAGTGCGCGATGGCCAAGCGTTTCGTCACCGACACGTGCTACGAGGTCGCCGACCAGGCGTTGCAGCTGCACGGCGGATACGGATATCTCACCGAGTACGGAATCGAGAAAATCGTCCGCGACCTCCGTGTGCACCGCATCCTGGAGGGGACCAACGAGATCATGCGGGTCGTGCTCGGCCGCTCGATCGCGACCCGCTACCGGGACAGCTGAATCCGCTCCACACAACCACTTTCGTAGGAAGCAGAGACAATGACGACGATCGCTTTCCTCGGCCTCGGCAACATGGGTGGCCCGATGGCCGCCAACCTGGTGAAAGCCGGCCACACCGTTCGCGGGTTCGATCCGGTTCCCGAGGCGGTGAAGACCGCCCAGGACAACGGCATCGAGACCTTCCCGGCCGCGATCGAGGCCGTGTCCGCCGCCGAGGTCGTGATCACGATGCTGCCCAACGGCGGCATCGTGAAGAAGCTGTACGACGACATCCTCCCGGCCACCCCGACCGGTGCGCTGTTCATCGACTCGTCGACGATCTCCGTCGACGATGCGCGAGAGATCCACCGGCTCGCCTCCGAGCACGGCTTCGCACAGGTCGACGCACCGGTGTCGGGTGGGGTCAAGGGAGCCGTCGCCGGCACGCTCGCGTTCATGGTCGGCGGTGAGGACGAGGCCTTCGCCGCCGCCCGCGGAACCCTGGATCCGATGGCGGGCAAGATCATCCACTGCGGCGCCGCCGGCGCCGGCCAGGCCGCCAAGGTGTGCAACAACATGGTCCTCGCCGTCCAGCAGATCGCGGTGGGGGAGGCCTTCGTCCTCGCCCAGAAGCTCGGGCTCGACGACCAGGCGCTCTACGACGTGATCACCGGCGCCACCGGCAACTGCTGGGCCGTGCAGACCAACTGCCCGGTCCCGGGGCCGGTCCCGACCTCGCCCGCGAACAACGACTTCAAGCCGGGCTTCGCGACCGCCCTGATGAACAAGGACCTCGGCCTGGCGATGGACGCCGTCGCCAGCACCGGGGCCCGTGCACCGCTGGGCACCCACGCCGCACAGCTCTACCGCAACTTCGCCGAACAGCACGCCGACCTCGACTTCAGCGCGATCATCACCTCGCTGCACTAGTCGTTCGACGCTCCCCTCAGATCCGTATGACGTTGTGTCCGTATTCCGGACGCAACGTCATACGGGTACAACCGGCTGCTCGATCGAGCGCAGCTCGGACGTTCGCAGCGACCTCTGTCGGGCGGTCGACGAGGTCAGCCCAGGTGAAGTTGAGGACCGTCCACCCTTTCGCGGTCAGGAGATTTCTCTTCACCCGGTCCCGCTGGAAGGTTCGCGTGTCCCGGTGGAACGCGAAACCGTCGATCTCGATGGCGACTGTCACGTCTGGAAACGCGAAATCGATGACGTAGCCGTGGGCAGGCATGTTCGCCACCCATCCGGTGAGCCCGCCCGCGGTGAACAATCGGACCGTCATCCGCTCAGCTTCCGAACGAGCCCCCTCCCCGAGCAGCCGCAGATACGACGCAACGCGCGGAGCGCCATGGCGTCGGGGATAGCGGGCGTGGGCAACCAGGAGCGCGTCGACGGTCACCCGCTTCGTCAACAGGGCGGAGTCGATGACGCTGATCCCCAACTCCAACGATGCGTCGAGGACGGTCATGGCAGGCGCGGTGGTCCGAAGTCCTCGGTGTACCGCGATGTCCTCGTCGTGCAGGTGCCGGTACCGAACCACCGCGGTTGCCGACGATCGTCGTGCCTTACCCCGGGTTCCCGTGTAGACGACGTGCTTTCTGGGCTCGGTGTCGTGGAGTCCGAGCCACCAGGCGGCCGCTGTACCGCCCAGAACCGCATCGGCATGCACCGACAGCACCGCGATCCGGGCCTGGGCACACGCCGCTCGGGCATGCCCGGTCACCAGATACACACCGCGGGCCACCGCGGTCCACTCCCCGGCTGCCACTCTGCGGCGGATCGTCGACGAGTCCGCGCCGCACTCACGAGCTTCTCGGGCTGAGAAGATGCCGTCGCGGCGAACTGTCAATTCGGTGATGTCCATGATGCTTCGACGCCGCCGACGGTAATGCGGTTCCCGTCGGCGGCGGCGCGAGAGACCTGTATGACATCGGGTCCGGAAACCGACTACAAAGTCATACCGATCAGAAGTCCCCGTTGTGCTTCCGCAGTGACTGGATCGCGCCGACGAGCCCGGTCATCTCGTCGTCGGACATGCCGACGTCGCCGAAGACCTCGCTGTTGAGGGTCTCCGTCGCGTCGCTCACCGTCTTCTGTCCGAGCTCGGTGATCTCGACGAGTGTCGTGCGTCCGTCGGTGGGATGCGGGACGCGGCGGACGAGTCCGCCCTCTTCGAGCCGACGGATCGCGTGGGTCACGCTGGTGACATGGACCTGGAGCCGGTCGCTCGCCTTGGTGATGGGCAGGGAGCCCTGCCGCGAGAACGCCAGCAGCCGGAGGAGTTCGAAGCGGGAGAAGCTGAGGTCGTACGGCCGGAGCGCTGCCTCGACGCGGGCGAGCAGGATCTGGTGCGCACGCATCACCGAGGTGACCGCCACCATGCCGTCGGCGACCTCGCCCCACCCCGCCTGGGTCCAGTTCTCCCGTGCCTCGGCGATGGGGTCGAAATCCATGCTGCGCCCTGCCATACCGACACCCTAGTGGTGTGTCTCAGGGCCAGGCGACTGGTCTCCGGTGTTCGATCCGCGCCTGGCTGCGTTGTCGTCGGTCGAGATGGCTCCGCCATCCCTCTCCTCTGCCTTGCCAGATCACCGATCGCTCCACCGGATACCGACCACCTGGTCCAGAGACACACCACTGGTGCCCGTCGTGCCACGACACCGTCGTCGCATCGTGGTGGGCACGGGTGCCCGGTCGGGCCGGGGACGGCCGGCGCCGCCGGTCGTCTGGTTCGAAGTCGGCCGGATGTGGACTGTGTCGTATCAGTGAATGACGCTGCGAATTCGAGTGATTCACCGGAGTGAGTAAATCAAAGTGTGACCGGGTTATTCGACGATATTCCGGCGTTTAGCGCGGGGAAATTCTTCGTTAGCAATAGAACCTAACTGTACGCATGACCTTTCTGGGCGATTCGTGACCAATGCGTTCAATGGGGCCAATGGGGTGAGGGCTCAAATATCAACTGTCGCTTGTAGTTTGACAATAAAGCCAAGAATGATGAATCCGCATTCGATTTTTTCGCATGCGTAACTGAAAATCAGAGACATGCACGAAAATCCACCCTTTTCCGGAAACTCATCCGATTAGACCATTCGATGTTTCGTGACGTTTTCGAGACGTTATCCCAGGTCTCATTACCGCACCTTTACCCACATTTTGCCTTTGCCGAAAATTGATGTCGGCGAATGTTAATCGGGAGTAATGTTCCGATTTGTCGACGGGGCGACAGCTCTCCAGGGGGGCTTCTTGGCTTGATCTTGCGCGGGGTCGTGGAATTCTTCGTCCCGTGGTCTGCGGGGTCCGCTCGGGTCGTCCCGCCTCGGACGAGTGCGATCTATACGAACGCATGGAGGCCAAGTGACCATCTCCGACAAGGACCTCGTACACCCGTCCGCGCATGCCGCGACGACCCAGCCCACAACCGACGGCCGTTCGCCGAAACCGGTCGGCGCCGACGCCCCGACGAGACCGGAGTCCGGCGTCGACTCGCTGCCGCTGTCCGCCGCGCAACGTGGGATCTGGTTCGCGCAGCACCTCGCCGGGGATCTGCCGATCTCGGTGGCGCAGTACGTCGACATCGACGGCGAGCTGGACACCGAGTTGCTGGCAAGGGTCTGCCGGATCACCGGGCGGGAGTTCGGATCGGGGCACCTCCGTCTGATCGTCGTCGACGGCGCACCACGGCAGTACGTGGCCGAGCAGGGCGGCCCGGTGAGCACCGTGGACCTGCGGGACGAGGCCGATGCGATCGCCTCGGCTCATCGGCTGATGCTGCTCGACTACACGAGACCGCTCGATCTGCTCGCGGATCACCTGATGACGAGCATCGTCTACCGAGTCGGGGACGAGCACTACATCTGGTATCTCCGTGCCCACCACATCGCGCTCGACGGGTTCGCCGCCGTGACGATGGTCCGGCGGATCACCGAGTTGTACAACGCTGCCGTTCGCGGCGACGCGGCCCCGCCGTCGAAGGCGAGCGACATCGCCGACATCATCGCCCAGGATGCGTCGTATCCGGGGTCGACCCGTCACGACAACGACCGGAAGTACTGGAGCGAACACCTCGAGGGCGCCCCACCGGTCGTCACGCTGGCCGGGCGGCACGGCAAGCCGACGCTGCACCCGATCCTGGTGAGCGCGCCGATACCCGAGGACACGGCTCGACTCCTCGACGTCGCCGCGCACGAGGGAGGCGGCGTCACCCCGGTGATCGTCGCGGCCTTCGCCGCGTACCTCGCGCGGATGACCGGAAGTGCCGAGGTGCTCCTCAGTCTGCCGGTGTCGGGCAGGCACTCGGCCGTGCTGCGCAGGTCGGGCGGCATGGTGGCGAACGTGGTGCCGCTGCGCGTGCCCGTCGCCGGCCGCACCCTCGGCGACGTGGTGACCTCCGTGCAGGGCGAGCTCCTGAGCGCCCTGCGCCGCCAGCGGTACCGCCAGGAGGACATCTTCGCCGACATGGGGATGGCGCGCGACGAGTCGGCGGCGTTCGGGCCCGCGGTGAACCTCATGATGGTCGACAGCGAGGTCGTCCTGGGCGAGGTCACCGGGCGGTTGCATGTGTTGACCTCCGGTCCGACGTCCGATCTGTTCGTCAACATCTACCCGGGCGCGGGTAAGAGCAGCACGCACATCGACCTGCAGGGCAATCCGAACATCTACAGCCCCGACGAGCTCACCGCGCACCACCGTCGGTTCCTGATGTTCCTGCACGAGTTCCTCGGCGGGGCGCCCGACGACCACGTGGGACGACTCCCGCTGCTCGACGAGCAGGAGCGCGCGACGTTGCTCCCCGTCCGGGGCGCCCAGGCCGCCCGGCCACGGCTGCTGGCCGAGATACTCGCCGACACCGTTGCGCGCCATAATGATTCGATTGCGGTCTGCGCTCCGGGGCGATCGATGACCTATCGCGAACTGGATGCCGCCTCGTCGCGACTCGCGCATCGCCTGCTGGCCGCCGGCTGTGCGCCGGAGGAGTCGGTCGCCGTCCTGTTGCGGCGATCCCTGGACACCGTCGTGGCCGTCTGGGCGGTGGCGAAGACCGGGGCCGCGATCGTTCAGGTGGATCCCGAGTACCCGCGCAAGCGGATCGAGCACATCTTCGCCGACAGCGGCGCCCGGGCCGCGATCACCGTCGACGAGTTCGCCGATCGCGTCCCGCCGGCAGCAATCCGGATCGACGTCGGTGACCTCGCGCAGGGCGACGGCGCCGACGACCTGGGCGCAGGTGCCCGCACCGACGGCGCGGTGCGTGCGCGGCTCGAGAACGTGGCGTACCTGACCTACACATCCGGCTCGACCGGTGTGCCGAAGGGTGTGCAGGTCACCCACTCGGGCCTGGCGAGTCTCATCGCCGACCGGACCGACGCGTACGGGCTCGGGCCCGAGTCGCGGGTGTCCTATGCGCTGTCCCCGAGCTTCGACGCGTCGATGGAACAGCTCCTGACCTGCTTCGCGACCGGAGCCGCACTGGTGATCGTGCCTCCGGAGATCATCGGCGGCGACCGACTCACCCGGTTGCTGGCCGACGAGCGCGTGACCCACCTGACCCTGACGCCCGCGATGCTGGCGACCGTCGAACCGGAGCCGCTGACCCGGCTGCAGACGGTCGTCGTCGGCGGCGACAGGTGCGCGCCGCACGTCGTCGAACGCTGGACGCGGTCGGCGACGATGATCAACGAGTACGGACCGACCGAGTCGACGATCACGGCCTCGAGTTCGGTTGTCGAGCCCACCGGGAACGTCACCGTGGGCGGCCCCATCCGTGGGACATCGGTGATGGTCCTCGACCACGCGCTGGAGCCGGTGCCGATGGGGACCGCGGGCGAGCTGTACCTCGCCGGCCCCGGGCTGGCGCGCGGCTACGCGCACCTGTCCGGTCAGACCGCGGCTCGATTCGTGGCCCATCCGTACGGCGCGCCCGGCGCTCGTATGTACCGGACCGGCGATCTCGCCCGCTGGGTGGGACCGTCGGCATCTCCGAGACTGGAGTTGTTGGGCCGCACCGACTTCCAGCTGAAGATCCGCGGCTACCGGATCGAGCCCGGCGAGATCGATGCCGCCCTCACCGGCCACGTCGCGGTGGACCAGTCCGTCACCGTGCCCGCACGCAACCACGCCGGCACGACCGTCCTGGCCTCGTACGTGGTGCCGGCCGCGGGTGAGCGGGCCGAGCCGGCGGAGCTGGAGCGTTTCGCGCGCGAATGTCTGCCGCCGCACCTGGTCCCGGCTGTGATCACGACTCTCGACGCCCTTCCGCTGAACTCGTTCGGCAAGGTCGACCGGCGGGCCCTGCCCGCACCCGTGTTCGCCTCCGCGCGGTCTGGCCGGCCGCCGTCCACTCCCCGGGAATACCAACTGGCGCAGCTCTTCTCCGAAGTCCTGGGAGTGGCGGAGGTGGGTGCCGACGACAGCTTCTTCGTCCTCGGCGGGGACAGCATCCTGTCGATCCAGCTCGTGGCACGGGCGAAGACGAACGGACTGTCGTTCACCACCCAGGACGTGTTCGAGCACAAGACCGTCGCCGCCCTCGCCGCGATGGCGTCCGACGTCGCCGACGACACCGGACTGGGCGAGCTGCCCGGCGGTGCCATCGGGTCCCTACCGCTGTCGCCGATCATGCACGCGATGCTCGAACGCGGTCCCATCGACCGGTTCGGCCAGGCGGCGCTCGTCGAACTCCCGCCCGCCGACGAACGCGACGAACTGGTGCGCACGCTCAGCGCCGTCCTGGATCGGCACGACATTCTCCGGGCCGCGCTGGTCGACGATCTCGCCGACCAGCCGCACGTGGTGGTCCGCCCGCCCGGCACGATCGACGCCGGCGAGGCGCTGGAGCACGTGTGGCTGGAACGACGCGACGCCGACGAGGTCGACCGGCACCTCCAGGCCGCCGCCGACCGGCTGGACCCGCGGGCCGGTGAGCTGGTGAGGTTCGTCTGGATGCAGGATCGGGACCGCACCGTCCCCGACCTGATGTGGCTCGTCATCCACCATCTGGCCGTCGACGGGGTCTCCTGGCGGATCATCCTCGCCGACCTGGCGATGGCCTCGCACCACGTCCGAGAGGGTAGAGCTCCGCGTTTCGGTCCGCCGACCACGTCGGTGCGGCGCTGGGTCCACGGCCTGGTGGAGAAGGCCCCCGCGCGCACCACGGCCGAACTCGATCGGTGGACAGAGGTCATGGCGCCGGACGACCGGTTGCTCGGTCGTCGCGCGCTCGACCCGGATCGCGACATCGTCGCCACCGCCGGCCGTCTGCGGATGCGGATTCCGGCGGACGTGACCGAGGCGGTGCTCACCACCATCCCGGCGCGCTTCCACGGGAGTGCCAACGATGCCCTGCTCGCGGCTCTGGCCCTGGCGCTCGCGCAGTGGCGACGCCGGCGCGGGCAGGACGACGGCAGTGAACTGATCGCACTCGAAGGTCACGGCCGTGAAGAGGCCGCGGTACCCGGTGCGGACCTCACCTCGACGGTCGGTTGGTTCACCTCACGCTTTCCCGTCCGGCTCGAGCTGCACGGCGTCGACGTCGAGGACGCCCTGACCGGTGGCGAGGCCGCGGGGCGGGCGATCAAACAGGTCAAGGAACAGCTGCGCGCGGCACCCGATCACGGCGTCGGATACGGCATGGTCCGATACCTCGATCCGATCGGTCGCGACCGGCTCGGCAGCCGGCCCGAACCCCAGATCAGCCTCAATTACCTGGGCCGGATGGGGACCGGCGACCACACCGGTCCCTGGATGCCGGCACGCGGCTTCGACGCGCTGGCCGGGACCGGTGACCCCTGGATGGCCCTGCCCGCCGTCATCGACATCAATGCGATCGCCGAACAGGGTCCGGCCGGCCTCGAACTCGATGCCGGGTGGGACTACGCATCCCTGGTGCTCGACCGGGTCGACGTCGAGGAGCTCGCGGACCTGTGGGTGCAAGCGCTCAAGGGCCTCGCCCAGCACGTGCGTTCCGGGACAGCCGGCGGGCACACGCCGTCGGACTTCCCGCTGGTCTCGGCCACCCAGGCGGAGGTGGACGGATGGACCCGGGCCCACCCCTCGATCGTCGACGTGTGGCCGCTGACCGCGCTGCAGTCCGGACTGCTGTTCCACGCCACCTACGACGACGCCGCCGACGGCTACACGGTGCAGGCCGAACTGCGGCTGGGCGGGCACCTGCGACCAGAACGGATGCGGCGTGCGGCGCAGGCGCTGATCGACCGGCACGACAGTCTCCGCGTCGCGTTCGTCGAGACGGGCGCCGGGCCGCGCCAGATCCTCCTCGACGACGTGTCCGTCGACTGGTCGGACTCCGACCTCACCGGCATCGCCGACACCGGCGACCGGGACCGCGCACTGCGCGGACTCATCGCCGAGTCGGCCGCTCCGTTCGACCTGGCCCGTCCGCCCCTGCTGCGTTTCCGGCTGGTCCGGACGGGCAGCGGCGAGACCGCGGACGCCGACGAGTACCTGCTCTCGATCACCAACCATCACATCGTGCTCGACGGGTGGTCGATGCCCGTGCTCATCTCCGAGCTGTTGGGCCTGTACCTCACCGACGGCGACGAGAAGGGAGACACCGGTCTACCGGCGCCCCGGACCTTCCGGGACTACCTGCAGTGGCTGCACACCCGCGACCACGACGCGACGACGCGCGCGTGGCAGGAGACCCTCGCCGGGATCGAGAGCCCGACGCGGCTCACCGGTGTCCCGGAACGCGGCGCCACCGGCGAGGTCGGCGAGACCGGCCTCGAACTCGACATCGCGACGACGGAGGCGATCGCGGGACTCGGACGTGCCCACGGCGTCACCGCCAACACCTCGATCCAGGTGGCCTGGGCGTTGCTGCTCTCGATCATGACCGGACGGTCCGACGTCGTGTTCGGTAACACGGTGTCCGATCGTCCCGCCTCCATCCCGGGCATCGAGCAGATGATCGGACTGTTCATCAACACCCTCCCGGTACGAATCCGGCTCGACCCGGACGAGCGCGTGGTCGACCTGCTCACGCGGGCGCAGTCCGAGCAGGCGGCGATGCTCGACCACCGTGACATCGGTCTGGCCGAGCTGCAGCGGGTGACCGGGGTGGCCGACATGTTCGACACCGCGACCGTGCTGGAGTCCTACCCCGTCGATCCCGACGAGATCAACCGCATGCTCGCCGACGCGGGGCTGCGCTGGAACGGCCTGACCGCGCACGACGCGACCCCGTATCCGGTCAGCCTCCAGGTCACACCGCCCCGGCCCGGCCGAGCCGACCATTCGGCCACCGATCGGTCCGGCACCTATGAACTGGTGCTGAAATACGCCGTCGACCGCCTCGACCGGGAGTCCGCCGACGTGCTGCTCGAGCGGTTCGTGCTGCTGCTGCGGCAGATCGCCGCCGAACCGGGCCGCAAGGTCGCCGGGCTGGCCTCGTGCTGGGACACCGAACGCAGCGCACTGTGCCCGATCGAGGGCCCGCCCGCGGTGTCGGCCCGCGTGCTCCGGGACATCCTCGCGGAGACCGCCCGGCTGTACCCCGAGGCGCCTGCGGTACGGGCCGACGGCGCCACCATGACCTACCGCGAACTGGAACGCCGCGGCGATCGGCTGGCGGGTGAACTCGCCGCTCGTGGCGTCGGTCCGGAAACCGCAGTGGCGCTCGCGGTCCCGCGATCGGCCGCCCTCATCGTGGCGATCTGGGCGGTCGCGCGGACCGGAGCTGCCTTCGTCGCCGTCGACCCGGGAAACCCGGCGTACCGCATCGCCGAGCTGCTCACCGACGCGAGATCCACCATCGGGGTGACCGTCGACGCCGTCGTCCCGAACCTCCCGGACACCGTCGAGTGGCTGACCCTGGTCGGCCCCGGCACGCTTCCGCTGGGGGAGGGCGTCGCGTTCTCGGACCGGCCGGACCGCTCGCGCCCGCTCCGGCCCGCCAATGCGGCCTACCTCATCTTCACGTCCGGTTCCACCGGCCGGCCCAAGGCCGTCCACATCACCCACCGCGGTCTCGCCGACCGGGTCGTCGAGTACGCGGAATCGTTCGCCGTGCAACCGGATTCGACGATCCTGCAGGTCGCGTCGCCAGGTTTCGACGCCTGCGTCTCGGAAGTACTGGTCGCGCACAGCGCCGGCGCGTGCCTGGTCGTCGCGCCGCCGGAGGTCTACGGCGGGTCCGAGCTCGAGGACCTGTTGCGGACCGAGCGGGTCTCGCACGCGATCATCACGCCGACCGTGCTCAACACGATGGACCCGTCCCGCCTGCCGGCACTGCGGATCATCGCGGTGGTCGGCGAGGCGACGGGCGCGGACATCGTGAACCGGTGGTCGCCGGGGCGTCGTCTGATGAACCACTACGGACCCACCGAGACCACGATCTGGGCGACCGGGGCCAACGATCTCCGGCCCGGTGAGCCGGTCACGATCGGAGAGCCGATCCGGGGTGTGTCGGCGTTCGTGCTCGACACCTGGTTGCGCCCGGTGCCCGTCGGGGTGGTCGGCGAACTCTATCTCGGCGGCCCCGGCCTCGCCCGCGGCTACTTCGACCGCCCGGGCGTCAGCGCCACACGATTCGTGGCGGATCCCGTCCGCGGTTCCGGCGAACGCCTGTACCGCACCGGCGATGCGGTGCGGTGGGTACGCGCGGAGGGCGCTCTCCGACTGGAGTACCTGGGGCGCAACGACCATCAGGTGAAGATCCACGGCCTGCGGATCGAGACCGGGGACATCGATGCCCACCTCGCGCGCAACGCCGGTGTCGCCCAGACGGCCACGGTGCTCCAGCGCGGACCGGGGGGTCGACCGGCGATCGTGTCCTACGTCGTGGGCACGCCCGACGAGACGATGGATGTGCACGCACTGCACGACGAACTCGCGAACACATTGCCGCACTACATGGTTCCCGCGGCGATCGTCGAACTGGAGTCGATGCCCGTCACCCGATCCGGGAAGGTCGACACGAAAGCACTGCGGCAGTGCGACTTCCGGGCTGAGAGCAGCGGCGGACGGCCGCCGGAGACGGCCGCCGAGCGGATCATCGCCGCCCTGTTCGCCGAGGTGCTGCAGCTCGACGACGTCACCGCCGACGACAACTTCTTCACGCTCGGCGGTGACAGCATCGTCTCGATGCAGCTGGTCGCGTCGGCGAAGGCCGCCGGCCTGTCCATCACCCCGCGCGCGGTCTTCGAGGCGAAGACCGTGGCCGCACTCGCCGCCGTCGCGACCGGGACCGACGGTGTCCGGCGCTCGAGCGGTAGCGCGGAAGCCCCGGCCGCCGAGTCGGCCGCGCACCTGGAGGAGTTGCCGGACATCGACCTCGACGGCCTCCGGCACCGCTTCCCGCGGCTCGCGGATGTGTGGCCGCTGTCGCCGACACAGTCGGGTATCCACTTCCATTCGACGCTCGATCCCGACGTCGTGGACGACTACACCGTGCAGTCGACCATCGCCCTGTCCGGTCCGGTCGACGCGGACCTGCTGCGCCGCGCGGCGCAGGCTCTCGTGGATCGGCACGACATCTTGCGTACGGCGTTCGTCCCGACGTCGCAGGGTCCCCGGCAGATCGTCGTCGGCGGCGTCGAGGTGCGTTTCCGGGCCGTCGACCTCGCCGGCGGGGACCGGGGAGCGGCCCGCCGGATCGCGGCCGACGACGCCGCCGCGGGTTTCGACCTCGCCGAGCCGTCGCTGATCCGTTTCACCCTCGTGCAGCTCGACCGCGATCGCTTCGCACTCCACGTCACCAATCACCACGTGATCCTCGACGGCTGGTCGATGCCTCTGCTGCTCGGCGAACTCCTGCAGTACTACGGCGATCCCGCGCAGATCGGCGCGGCCGGACCGGCGGCGTCGTACCGGGACTACCTCTCGTGGCTCGCCGATCAGGATCACGACGCCTCGGCGGCCGCGTGGGCGCGGGCCTACGCCGACGTCGACGGCCCCACCCGGGTGACCCGTCGCGGTGCCGCGACCACCGGGGTCGCCGCCGGCGAGATCACGGCCGAACTCCCCGGGCAGGAGTATGCGCGCCTGCGGTCGGCGGCCGCGGAGTCCGCCGTGACGGTCGGCACCGCGTTGTCGGCGGCATGGGCGCTCGTCCTGCGAACCCTCACCGGTGACACGGATGTGGTCCTGGGCTCCGCGGTGGCCGGACGACCACCGGAGCTGCCCGGCGTCGATCGGGCGCTGGGCATGTTCCTCAACACGGTGCCGATCCGCGTCCGTCTCGATCCATCGATGTCGTTGCGTGAGTTGCTGGTACACGTGCAGGACACGAATGCACTGGTCCTCGACCACCACTACGTCGGACTCCCGGCCATCCACCGCGCGGTGGGCAGGCCGGACCTGTTCGACACCGCGCTGGCCTTCCAGTCGTTCCCGCTGCGCGAGGACGTGCTGCAACAGCTGGTCGCCTCGGCCGGACTGCACGTCGACGGCATCACCGGACTCGACGCCACGCCCTACCCGCTGAGCGTCGTCGTGGCGCCGAAGGTCGACGGTGGCGAGGGAGAACCGGGACTCGGGATCACGGTGCGGTTCCACCGGGACGAGTTCGACGAGAGCCGTGCGCGTGAGATCGTGGACCACTTCGTCGAATGCCTGGCCCGAATCGCCGACGAGCCGGGCTCACGGCTCGGCGACCTCCGCCCGGCCGGGCACGAGGCAGGCGCCGGCCGGATCGACGAGATGCCGCAACCGGCGACCCTTCTCGACATTCTCACCGCCGCGGCCGCGCACGACCCGGATGCGAGCGCGGTGACGTGCGGTGAGCGGTCGATGTCGTACCGGCAGCTGACCGACGAGTCCGACCGGGTGGCCCGGCAGATCCTGCGCCGTGCGGAGGGGCGCGTGGTGGCGTGCGCCCTGCCGCGGTCGGTCGAGGCGGTCATCGCGATCTGGGCCGCGGCGAAGGCGGGGGTGCCGTTCCTGCCGCTGGACCCGAACCTGCCCGCCGAACGCATCGAGTTCGTGCTCGCCGATTCTCGTGCCGGCCTGGGGATCACGGTCGGCGCGTGCCGGGCGGGACTGCCCGACAGCGTCGACTGGATCGTCCTCGACGATCCGCGGGCCGACGCGAGCGTCTCGGACCCCTCCTCCGGCCCGGTCACCGACGCCGAACGGGGCGGCCCGATCCGGATCGGGGACAACGCCTACGTGATCTACACCTCGGGGTCCACGGGCACACCGAAGGGTGTGGTCGTCTCCCACCGTGGACTCGCGCATGTCGTCGAGGCCCAGCGTGCGGTCCTCGGCGTCGATCCCTCGTCGACGGTGCTCCAGGTGGCTTCACCGAGCTTCGACGCCTTCGTGTTCGAGCTGCTGATGGCGCACGGTTCCGGGGGACGGCTGGTCGTGTCGCCGCCGGAGGTCTACGGTGGCCCCGACCTCGCGAACCTGGTACGGCGAGAGAAGATCTCACACGCGGTATTGACCCCGTCGGCTCTGGCCACGGTGCCGGCCGACGGTCTCGACGCCCTGCGCGTGCTGGCGACCGCGGGTGAACCGGTCGGCCCCGAGCTGGTCGCCCGCTGGGCTGGTGGACGCCGGATGGTCAACCTCTACGGACCGACCGAAGCCACCATCTGGGCCACCGCGAGCACGCCGTTGCGCGTGGGCGAACCGATCACGATCGGAACCGCGGTGGGGCCTGTCGGCACGTTGGTGCTCGACTCGTGGCTGCGCCCGGTCCCGCAGGGCGTCGTCGGCGAGTTGTACCTCGTGGGACCCGGACTGGCCGACAGCTACGTCGGCCGCGCCGCGACGACCGCCGCGCGATTCGTGCCCTGCCCGGCCGATGGGCCCGGTACCCGGATGTACCGGACGGGTGATCTCGTCCGGATCTCCCGTGCCGGTGAACTGGAGTATCTGGGACGCAACGACTTCCAGGTGAAGGTGCGTGGCACTCGGGTCGAGGTCGCCGAGATAGACGCACGCCTCGGGTCTCGCGACGGCGTCGCGTACGCCGTGACCGTCCCACACGGGGGGAGCGGAACGCCGCAGTGTCTGGTGTCGTACGTGACCGCCGCCCCGGGGGTGTCGCTGTCCGGTGCCGAGCTTCGCAGGTCGCTCGAGCAGACGCTGCCCGCCTACATGGTTCCGGCCGCGGTCGTCGTACTGGACGAGATCCCACTCACCCCGACCGGCAAGCTGGATCGGCGCCGACTCCCCGAACCGGTCTTCGCCGCACGGGAATTCCGCGCGCCGTCCAACCGCGTCGAGGCCACGGTCGCCACCGTCTTCGGCGAGGTCCTCGGGATTCGGCGAGTAGGCGCCGACGACGACTTCTTCACCCTGGGCGGCGACTCGCTGAGCGCATCCGTGGTGACCGCGCGGCTGGGGGCGGAGCTCGGGGTCCGGATCCCGCTGCGATCGGTCTTCGAGGCGCCCGGCGTCGCGGCCCTGGCGGAGCTCGCCGCATCGTCGGTCGGCGCCCGGCGCACCCCCTTGACGGCTGCCGTTCGTCCGGAGCGCATCCCGTTGTCGCTGGCGCAGCAGCGGATGTGGTTCCTCAACCGGATGGAGCCCGAGTCGCCGGCCTACAACATCCCGGTGGTCCTCGAGCTGACGGGACACGTGGACCTCTCGGCACTCGAGCAGGCACTGGGGGACGTGGTGGGGCGGCACGAGGTACTGCGGACGATCTATCCCGAGACCGACGGCGAGCCATGCCAACTCATCCTCGACGAGGCCCCGGTGATCCTGGAGTCGGTCCGGGCGTCTGTCGCCGAGGTCGAGGACGTCGTCGTCGGATTCGTCCGTCGCGGCTTCGACGTGACCGCGTCGGTGCCGATGCGGGTGGCAGTGGTCGCGGTCGATCCGGACGGAGCCGGAACGGTCCCGGGGTCGCGGGCCGACGGGCGTTTCCTGCTGGTGCTCGTGGTCCATCACATCGCCGGGGACGGGCAGTCCATGGCGCCGCTGGCGCGAGATGTGATGACCGCCTACACCGCCCGGCTCGCCGGAGGCGAACCGTCCTGGGAGCCACTGGCGATCCAATACGCCGACTACGCCCTGTGGCAGCGAGAGGTTCTCGGCCGCAACGACGATCCGGACTCGCTGATGCGCAGCCAGCTCGACTTCTGGCGGTCGGCCATGGCCGACGCCCCCGACGTGCTCGATCTGCCCACCGACCGGCCGCGTCCGCCGGTGGCGACACTCGCCGGCGGGCAGGTGCCGGTCGCGATCGACGCCCGCCTGCACGGTCAGCTCCTCGCTCTGGCGCGCGCTCACGGCGCGTCGCTGTTCATGGTCCTGCATGCCGCGCTCGCGACGGTCCTCGGCCGGCTGAGCGGCGGGGACGACGTCGTGATCGGCACACCCGTTGCCGGGCGCGGCGAACCGGGCCTGGAACCGATCGTCGGCATGTTCGTGAACACCCTCGCGCTCCGTACCGATCTCGACGCCGCGGAGTCGTTCGCCGGATTGCTCGACCGCGTCCGCGATGTCGACCTGGACACCTTCGAGCACTCCGACGTACCGTTCGAGCGGATCGTCTCCGAACTCAATCCGCAACGGTCCACCGCTCACCATCCGCTGTTCCAGGTCGCCCTCGCGTTCCAGAACCTGTCCGGCGTCGACCTCGAACTACCGGACCTGCGCGTGTCCCGTGCGCAGGCGGACACCGGCATCTGCCAGTTCGACCTCCAGCTGGTGCTCGCCGAGTCGTACACGGACACCGGAGCGGCGCAGGGGATCTCCGGAACGATGATGTTCGCCCGCGATCTCTTCGACCCCGCGACCGTGGCGGTCTTCGTCCGCCGCCTGCAGCTCGTTCTCGATGCGATCGTCACCGACGCGTCGACCCCCGTCGGCGACATCGACTGGCTCGGTGGCACCGAGCGCGCCGAACTGCTGTCGGTCGTCGGATCGGGTGCGGTGACCGAGCCCAGGCTGCTGCCGGAGGTCTTCGCGAACGCCGTCGAGATCGATCCCGACGGTGCGGCGGTGATCGCCGGCGACGTCGAGCTGTCCTACGGTGACCTCGATCGCCGATCGAATCGTCTTGCTCGGCAGCTGATCCGGAGCGGAGCTGCACCGGAGCGGCCGGTGGTGGTGGCCGTCGAGCGGTCGGTCGACTCACTGGTGGCCTGGTGGGCCGTCGTGAAGTCGGGTGCCCCCTACGTTCCGGTCGATCCGCACTACCCGGCTGCACGCATCGAGCAGATGGTGTCCGATTCCGCTGCGTCACTGGGGATCACGACAGGCCAATCGCGGCCGGCGTTGTCCGGCGCGGTCGACTGGGTGGTCCTCGACGATCCCGTGACCACCACAGCGGTCGACGAACAGTCGTCCTCGCCGATCGAACAGTCCGATCGGGTGTGCCCGGTCCGACCCGCGAACACCGCGTGGGTCGTCTTCACATCCGGTTCGACCGGCGTGCCGAAGGGTGTCGCCGTCTCGCATGCCGGCGTCGCGGACTACCTCGCTACGCTGCACGCCGACCGATCCGGCGGAACAGCCCCGCGGGTCCTGCATTTCGCCTCCCCGTCCTTCGATGCGTCGCTGCTGGAGATCCTGCTGGCCGTGAGCGCCGCGGGCACGCTGGTGGTGGCACCCACCGGGATGCGGGGCGGTCGGGAACTGGCCGAGTTCCTCCGCCACCACCGCGTCTCCCACGCATTCGT
The DNA here is from genome assembly GCF_057770005.1 of Gordonia sp. G4. NCBI lineage: Bacteria > Bacillati > Actinomycetota > Actinomycetes > Mycobacteriales > Gordoniaceae > Gordonia > Gordonia sp. G4. Next base: position 419,141 of record NZ_CM173442.1, on the reverse strand, counting down.
CACCCCGGCCGCGCTGGCCTCGGTGGACCCGGACGGGCTCGACGACCTGCGGGTCGTCCTGTCGGGAGGTGACGAGGTGCCGACCGATCTGGTGAGCCGGTGGGTGGGTACCGATCCGGCCGGCGCCAGGCAGTTCCGCGTGCTGTACGGCCCCACCGAGACGACCATCGTGGCCACCGCGACGGCTCCGATTCGGGTGGGGGAACGTTCGTCGATCGGGTCGGCGGTCGCCGGAATGCAGACACTCGTGCTCGACCCGCGCCTGCACCCGGTGCCGGACGGGGTCGCCGGAGAGCTCTACCTCTCCGGACCCGCGCTGGCACGCGGTTATCTGAACCGCCCGGGGGTGTCGGCGGCCCGGTTCGTCGCCCACCCCGCCGGCCGTGCGGGAGAACGCGTGTACCGGACGGGTGACATCGTCCGCCGGAACTCTGCGGGACGACTGGAATTTCTGGGACGCAACGACTTCCAGGTGAAGGTGCATGGTTTCCGGGTCGAACTCGGGGAGATCGACGCGGCGCTGGCCGACCGGGCCGCGGTGGCCTTCGCCGTCACCGTTCCGCGGCACGACCCCGGTATCGGCATGCGCCTGGTGTCCTACGTGGTGCCCGCGCCGGGCGTCGCCCTCGTCGGCGAGAAGTTGCGTGCCGGGCTCGGCGAGGTCCTGCCGTCGTACATGGTTCCGGCCGCGGTCGTGGTCCTCGACGAGATCCCGCTGACGCCGAGCGGGAAACTCGACCGGCGTGCCCTACCCGCACCCGTCGTCACCACCAGGAGCTTCCGTGCGCCGGCCACGCCGGTCGAGGAGATCGTCGCGGGAGTGTTCGCCGACGTCCTGTCCGTCGGCGCCGCGGTGGGTGCCGACGACGACTTCTTCGACCTCGGTGGGAACAGCCTCGCCGCCACCCGCGTGGTGGCGAGAATCGGTGCGGCGCTCGACACCACGATCCCGGTCGCGATGCTCTTCGAGGCGTCCACGGTGACGCGGCTGGCGGCGCGCGCGGAATCCCACGCGGACACCGGACGCGTCGGCCTGGTGGCGCACACTCGTCCGGAACGGGTCCCGCTGTCCTACGCCCAGCAGCGCATGTGGTTCCTGAACCGGATCGAACCCGAGTCGCCCGCGTACAGCATCCCGATCGTGGTGCGGCTGTCCGGCAGCCTCGATGTCGACGCGCTCCACCGGGCGATCGGCGACGTCGTCGACCGCCACGAGATCCTGCGTACCGTGTATCCCTTCGCCGAGGGGGAGCCGGCCCAGGTGATCCTCCCGGCCGAGGCCGACGTCGTCCCGATGGAGGTCACCCGGCTCGCCGAACACGAGGTGGACCAGGCGATCTCGGATCTGATCGGGACACCGTTCGATCTGACCGCCCAGGCGCCGACGCGCATCGTGCTCTTCGAGCTCGGCGGCGACGAATGGGTGCTCGCCGTCGTCCTGCACCACATCGGCGGAGACGGGTCGTCGTTGACGCCGCTCGCGCGGGACATCATGACGGCCTACGTCGCGCGTACGCAGGGGGAGGCGCCCGGATGGGAGCCGCTGCCGGTGCAGTATGCCGACTACGCGATCTGGCAACGCGCCGTCCTGGGTTCCGAGTCGGACCCGGACTCGTTGCTGCGCGCGCAGATCGACTATTGGGCGGAGCAGTTGGCCGACACACCACCGCTCCTCGAACTGCCCACCGACCGGCCGCGCCCGGCCACGCAGTCCTACGCCGGGGGCTCGGTCGGCCTCACCGTCGACGCCGATCTGCACGCCGGGCTCCAGCGGGTTGCCCGCGCGCACAACACGACCCTGTTCATGGTCTTCCACGCCGCGCTGGCGGCTGTGCTCGCCCGGCTCGCCGCGACCGACGACGTCGCCATCGGCACCCCGTACGCCGGACGCGGGGAACGCGAGCTCGACGAACTGATCGGCATGTTCGTCAATACCCTCGTCCTCCGCACGAGGGTGCGCAGCGGGATGTCGTTCGGCGAGTTGATAGACGACGTGCGCGTCACCGACCTCGCGGCGTTCGGTCACGCCGACGTCCCCTTCGAGCGGCTCGTCTCCGAACTCAACCCCGTCCGCTCCGACGCCCACAACCCCCTGTTCCAGGTGATGCTGGCGTTCCAGAACATCTCCACCACCGACATCGAACTACCCGAACTGTCGGTGCGGGCTGTCGAACCGGACACCGGACTGGCCCTGTTCGACCTGCAGGTGACGGTGGCCGACACCTACGACGCGAACGGCGCGCCGGCCGGCATCACCGGCGGGGTCACCTTCGCGGCCGACCTCTTCGACGCCTCGACCGTGGAGCGGTTCGTCGAGCGGCTGGTGGGGATGCTCGAGGCCGTGGCGACCGACGTCGATCGTCCCGTCCACGACGTCGAGTTGCTCGACGACGCCGAACGGTATGCGGCGCTGGAGGGTCCGAACGCGACGTCGCACGACGTGAACTCCGCCGAAACCCTGGCCTCGATGTTCGCCGCAGCCGCTCTCGCACACGCCGATGACATCGCGGTGGTCTCCGGGACGGTCTCGCAGAGCTATGCGGAGTTCTCCGGGCGAGTGAATCGGCTGGCCCGCTGGATGATCGCGCGGGGAGTGGGTCCGGACGCGCTGGTCGCTCTTCGCATGCGGCGCTCGCTCGACCAGCTCACCGCGATGTACGCGGTGCACGCCGCGGGCGGTGGCTATGTGCCGATCGACCCGGATCATCCCACCGAGCGGATCGACTACATGATCGAGTGCGCCGAGCCCGTGCTGGTGCTGTCCTCACTCGACGCCGTCGACCTGTCGGAGTTCGACGACTCGCCGGTGACCGACGACGCCCGGATCACACCGCTGAACCCGGATGCCCTCGCCTACGTGCTGTTCACCTCCGGTTCCACGGGAAGGCCCAAAGGTGTTGCCGTGTCGCACCGTTCGGTGGTCAACCAGGTGCGCTGGATCTGTGCCGAGTACGGCCTCGACCGGGCGGACGTGGTGTTGCAGAAGACCCCTGCGACGTTCGACGTGTCGGTGTGGGAACTGTTCGCGACACTGGCGGTGGGTGCCCGGCTGGTCATCGCGCGACCGGATGGCCACACCGATCCGCGATACCTGGCCGAGGTCATGTCCGCCCATCGGGTCACCGTCACGTCGTTCGTGCCGTCGATGCTGGCGGTGTTCGCCGATGCCCTGCCCGTCGGCTCGGTGACGTCGCTGCGGGCACTGCTCGTGGCCGGTGAGGCATTCGGGCCCGACGTGGTGGACGCCGCCCGCCGCGCGCTGCCGGGGGTGGAGCTGCACAACCTCTACGGGCCGACGGAGTTCACGGTGCACGCGACCGCCTCCGCGGTGGGGACGGCCGACGACGGTGCGGTGCCGATGGGGGCGCCGGTGTGGAATGCCCGCGCCTACGTGCTGGATTCGCGGATGCGGCCGGTGCCGGTGGGTGTGACCGGAGACCTGTATCTGTCCGGTACGCAGGTGGCGCGCGGCTATCACGGACGTCCCGGCCTGACCGCCGATCGGTTCGTGGCCGATCCGTTCGCCGCCGGCGCCCGGATGTACCGCACCGGTGACCTGGTGCGTCGTCGCCGGAGCGGTGAGCTGGAGTACCTGGGACGCAGCGACTTCCAGGTCAAGCTCCGCGGATTGCGCATCGAACTCGGCGAGATCGAGGCGGTGTTCGCCGCGCATCCGGATGTTGCCCGTGCGGCGGGCGCGGTCACCTCCACCGACGCGGTCGACTATCTCACCGTCTATCTGGTGCCGTCCGGGCCGAACCGCGGCGATGCGAGGGGTTCGCTGAACACCGCCGAGGTCACCGCATTCGCCTCGGCAGCGCTTCCGGGATACATGATCCCCACGGCGGTGATGGTGCTCGACTCGCTGCCGCTCACCGCCTCGGGCAAGCTCGACCGGGCTCGGCTGCCGCAGCCGCCGCGCGACGCCTCCGGGTTCCGCGCACCGTCGTCGTGGCTGGAGACCGAGATCGCGCGGACATTCGAGCACGTGCTCGGCGTGCCCAGAGTCGGGGCCGATGACGACTTCTACGCCCTCGGCGGCAACTCGCTGAGATCGGTGCAGGTGGTCAACGATCTCGAGACCGAGCTGCACGTGGAGATCCCGATCCGGTGGATGCTCTCCGATTCGAGTCCGGCCGACCTCGCCCGGCGGATCGAGGCCGGGACAGGCACCGGGTTCGACCCCGAACACGACTCCGCGGCCGGGCCCGGTGGCCCCGGGTCGCGCAGTGTGGGACTCGACGTGCTGCTCCCGATCCGCCCGGACGGCGACCAGCCGCCGCTGTTCTGCATCCATCCCGCGTCGGGACTGGCCTGGTGCTACCAGACGCTGAGCCGACACATCCCGACCGGCCGGCCGGTCTACGGCCTGCAGGCGCCGCAGATCGGTGGTGAGGTGCCCGGTCCCACGACGATGTCCGACATCGCGCGCAGGTACTTCGACGAGATCCGGGCGGTACAGGCCGACGGGCCGTATCACCTGCTGGGCTGGTCGTTGGGAGGTGTGATCGCCCACGCGGTGGCCGCCGAGATGCGCGCGGCCGGTCACGAGGTCGCGCTGCTGGCGATGCTCGACACGGAGGCCGACGGCGTCGACACGTCGGCGATCACCGCCGTCACAGCGGGCGAACTGATCAGCAACCTCGGACCGGTGCTCGGCATCGACTTCGTGAGTTCGGACGCGACCGCCGAACGCGCCGCCGAGCAGATCGCCGAGCGTCTCGGAGACGGATTCGGCATCGATGCCGCGACGATCGAGCGGCTGACCGACGCCTACAACCTGTTGATCCGTGCGACCGGTGAGTGGCACCCGCCGGTCGTCGATGCCGACGTGCTCTACTTCACCGCCGTGCGCGATCGACGACCGGATGCGGTGGGTGCCAACGGGTGGGGTCGCCACATCCGGGGAAGCATCACGAATGTCGACGTGGACTCCCACCACCTGGGGATGACCGAGAACGAGGCGATCGTGCAGATCGCCGCCGTGCTCGACGAGCACCTGACGCCCGAAAGTGCCACGCGGAAGGCCGGTTCGGGGTTAGCGTTTTCTCACGATGATCGGTTCACCATCAAGAAATGAGGTCGTCCATGGACAAGATCGGCAAATCCGGCGCACACCGGTGCCCACGTCCGCGCGGTCGCCGCCCGGCCGGCGCCCTGCTCGGCTGCGCCTTGGCCGCATCGCTCACGGTGACGGTTCCGGCCCTCGCCCAGGCGGCCTCGCCCGGTGTCGCCCTGCCCGTCCCGCTGATACCCACGACATCGACTCCAGGGGAACAAGCGCTGTCCGGCAACGCCTTCCGGATCGCGCACGTCGACGCCGCGTTGGTGCCGGACGCCGCCCCGGTCGTGGTCGGTCAGTGGCCGGATTCGGGTGCGGCCGTCGGATCGCCGGCTCCGAGGCACCTGCGGCCGCTGGGTCAGGTGGTGGTGCCGGTCGCCGCAGCCGATGCCGGAGACCGGGTCCGGGTCGGCAACCTGGACATGACCCGTCCGGGCGCAATGTCGCCGCAATTGGCGGCGCAGATCTCGGCGGGTTCCGGTGAAATCGTCCAGGGAATCTCGGATGTGTTGCGCAGCAACGGTGTTCCGGCCGATCGAGCGGACCGGGTGGCCGAGCAGATGGTCGGCGACGCGGCGGTCGGCGGGGTCATCGGTGCAGGCGTGGCAGCGCCCCTCGCCCTCGCGGTCGGTGGCGTTGTGGGTGCCCCACTGGGTCTGATCCTCACATTGCCGTTGTGGCCCACCGGACTCGTCGTCGGGCCGTTGGTGGGGACGGCCGTGGTCGCCACCCTCGTCGCGCTGCCCGCGGTCGCCGCCGGTGTCGCGATCGGCGCCGCGCACGGCTACGACAAGGGTTGGAAGGTACCGATCAGCGGACCGCGGCACCTGCGCCCAGACGCCGGGGAGGTGGCGACCGAACGGTCCGTCGTCCCGCATCAGGCCAAGCACGCCGCATCCGCGCCGGTCGTCGTCCCGGAGGTCGCCGCACCCGTCGTCCGGCAGGTGTCCCCGACTCCCGCCGTCAAGCGGGTGGAGCCCATGGGGTCTGCCGGGAGTGGTCCGGCGGACTGCTCGATCGTGCGCAAGATGGAGGTGGCGCTGCGGGGAGGCGTGATCGGGACCTGCTAGTCGTCGAGCCTCCCGGGATTCCGTAGTGACAATGCGCGCCAGATACGCACTGCTGCTACAGAATCCGCGAGATTGCGTCGATCACGGTCTCGGCGAGACCGGCGGCGGTGTGCTCGCCGAGTTCGCCGCGCTGCTCGTCGGCGCGCATCATGATGACGGACTCCACCAGCCGGAAGGGGAGCAGCGTGCGCTTGTCGGTGTCGTCGCCGAGCGCCGCACCCGCCAGTGCGGCATACGAATCGGCCAATTCCTTTCGAGCCGAGCGGAATTCGACGAATCGCTGATCGGCGACCTCGGGTAGGAGATAGAGCGCACCGAGGTTCCAGCGCGACTGCGCCAGCTGATCGATGTCGAATCGCGCGAGTTCGAGGAGTCGCGCCCGGGCGGGTTCGTCGCCGTCGAGGAGCCCCCGCGCGCGTTCGAGGGAGGCGACCACGGTCGTCTCCAGCAGCGTCGCGAGGATGTCGTCCTTGGTGCCGAAGTAGTGGTACATCGACGCCTGTCGGATGCCCACCGCCTCGGCGATCATCCGCGTCGACGTCCCGGTGTACCCGTGGCGGGTGAACAATTCTGCGGCGGCGTCGAGGATCTCCTCGCGAGCGGTCTGCCCGCGTCGCCGGGCCGGTACCAGGCGCGGTCGGCCGCGACCGATCGGAGTCGGGGGCGCGCTCGAGCCGGTGGGCATGCTCGTCTCCTCAGTGCGGTCGGGGCGATTTCTCGACCCTAGCCGACGAATCGCGTGCTTCTGCCGCGCGTGAACCCGCAGGTCGGGAAGCCCAGGGCGTGTAACGAGGACGTAACCGGAGTTTTCACGACCGGAACATTTCTGTCAATCGATAGAAATCAGCGAGGGCTTACCTATCAGGTGACAGGAAACAGTGCCTGACTCACACCGTGCTCAACGTGGAGCTTCTTCTCCGAAAGGAAGACCGCGCATGACCTCCACCCCCGAAGTGGCTCCCGCGACGCCCTCCTCGCCCGCCGGCGTCCCGGACGCCGACGCCCATGACCTCTCGGCACTCGGCTACGACCAGCAACTCCACCGTTCGCTCGGCAAGTTCGCGTCCTTCGCCGCCGGGTTCTCCTTCGTCTCCATCCTGACCACCATCTTCCAGCTGTTCGGCCTGGGGTTCGGCTTCGGCGGCCCGGCCTTCTTCTGGACCTGGCCGATCGTCTACGCCGGCCAGTTCCTGGTCGCCCTGTGCTTCGCCGAAATCGCTGCGCGGTACCCGATCTCGGGTGCGATCTACCAGTGGTCGCGGCGCATGGGCGGCGAGGTCGTCGGCTGGTTCGGCGGCTGGTTCATGATGATCGCGCAGATCGTCACCGCGGCCGCGGCCGCGATCGCCCTGCAGGTCGTCCTGCCGTCGATCTGGATCGGCTTCCAGATCATCGGCGACGACCCGACCCTCACCACCACGAGCGGCGCGGCGAACGCGGTCCTGCTCGGCTCGGTCCTGCTCGTCATCGTGACCGCGATCAACTGTGTCGGTGTCCGGTGGATGAGCCGCGTCAACAGCATCGGTGTCGTCTGTGAACTCGTCGGCGTCGTGGCGGTCATCCTGGCACTGTTCACCCATGCGCAGCGCGGCCCCGACGTCGTCTTCGACACCGGCGTTCCCGGTCAGCAACCCGGCTACATCTGGGCGTTCATCGTCTCCGGACTCATGGCCGCCTACGTCATGGTCGGGTTCGGGTCGGCAGGCGAACTGGCCGAGGAGACCCGGGACCCGCGCCGCGTCGCACCCCGCACCATCCGGATGGCGCTGACCGTCTCGGCCATCGGCGGCGGGCTGATGCTGCTCGGCACCCTCATGGCGGCCCCGACCCTCGACGAGCAACTCGCGACCGGCGGACTGCCCTACGTGCTCGACTCGGTTCTCGGGAGCTTCTGGGGCAAGGTCCTGCTCTGCGACGTCGCAATCGCGATCTTCATCTGCACCCTCGCGATCCAGACCGCCTGCTCGCGGCTGATGTTCTCGATGGCGCGCGACGGCCGGCTCCCGTTCTCGGCGCAGCTGTCCCACGTCAACAGCCGCACCGGGACACCGATCCTGCCATCGATCCTCATCGGTGTGCTGTGCATCGGCATCCTGCTGGTCAACGTCGGCAACTCCGCGATCTTCGCGACCCTCGCCAGCGTGTGCATCATCCTCATCTACCTCGCCTACCTGGCCGTCACCGGTCCGATGCTCTACCGGCGGTTCCAGGGCTGGCCGCATCGCGGCGGGGACACCCCGGCCGTCGACGCCGGTGGACGAAAGTTGTTCAGCCTCGGCCGTTTCGGAATCGTGGTGAACGCCCTGGCGGTGCTCTACGGCGCCCTGATGGTGATCAATCTGGCGTGGCCGCGGGCCGAGGTCTTCGACCCCTCCGGTGAGATGCCGATCCTGCGCTGGGCCGGCCCCATCTGCATCGTGGCGACCGTCCTCGTCGGGATCGCCTGCTACCCGCGCGGCAAGGAGCATCCGCGACCGGTGAGCACCCGCCTGTCCGCGTAATCCAGGTCGCGACCCTTCGAGGCTCGCTTCGCTCGCACCTCAGGGAGCAGGGAGTTGGTTGCTTCGCTCGCACCTCAGGGAGCAGGGAGTTGGTTGCTTCGCTCGCACCTCAGGGAGCAGGGAGTTGGTCGCTTCGCTCGCACCTCAGGGAGCAGGGAGTTGGTCGCTTCGCTCGCACCTCACGGAGCTGATTATTCCGAGGAGCGCAGCCGCAGCCCTCTGATCCCTGAGGTGCGAGGAGCGCAAGCGACGAGCCTCGAAGGGGCACCCCGAACACCCACTACGACAAAGGAGTTCCCATGAGCACGATCACCGCTCCCGGTACCGGGACCACCTCCGGTGCCCGCGAACACGCCCGCTCCCAGGCCGGCGCGATCACCGACAGCATGCCGGTGGTGCCGGCATCGGCCTGGCCGAACCCGCCTGCCGACGTGCCGGCCGCATCGTTGACCTGGGCGGAGACCGTTCCCGGCGGCCGGTACACCAGCAAGGTCCTGGCACGGGGGACCCGGCTGCGGTTCACCGACGTCGCGGGGGCGGCCTGCGCGCACCTGCTGCTGTGGCGCGCCGACGCGCCGTGGGAGCGTCTCAACGTCGCCGACACCGTCAAGGTGCCCTGGCAGGCGTATCTGGGTGCGGGGCATCCGCTTCTCAGCGATCAGGGGCGGGTGCTGGCGACCGTCGTCGCCGACGACTCGGGCCACCATGACGCGCTGTGCGGCACCTCGACTCTCGCCGGAAACGCTGCGAAATACGGAGCGGGCGAGGTGCATTCGGCGAGTCCGGCGGGCCGCGAACTGTTCACCCTGGCGGCGGCGAAGCACGGTCTGGCACCCGCGGATGTCGCCCCGTCGTTGTCGTTCTTCCACGGCGTCACCGTCGCCGCCGACGGGTCGCTGCGCTCGACCGGGAGCGCCGGACCCGGCCGGACGGTCGACCTCATCCTGCACCTGCCGTGCACGGTGGCGGTCGTCAACACCGCGCATCCGCTCGACCCGTCGCCCGACTTCGGCACCACCTCCCTGGAAGTGCTTGCGTGGCAGGCGCAGAGCGATCTCGACGCCCTGCTGGCCGACGTCGCCGGCACCGACCCCGAGTACCAGCGCGCCGCCGCCAACTCCGAAGACGTCTGGGCCGCGGCTCATCACTGAGCCGTCCAACAGAGAGGACACCATCGTGACCGAGACAAGCACCGCAGTCATCACCGATTTCACCTCGGCGCCCGCCGCCGAACTCGCCCTCGTCCCCGGCGCCGTCGTCGACGACGCGCAAGTGGGCGAGCGCGCACCGTGGTCGGGTGTCGTCGCCGCCGGCGACGTCCTCACCATCGTCGACCTCCACGGCAACCAGGCCGTCGACACGCTGTTCTACGCGGCCGCCGACACGTCCAGACGGTATTCGGCCCAGGCGACCATCGCCGCGCAGGGCAACATCTTCCTGACCACCGGCAGTGTGATCCGCGACCATGACTCCGCAGCGCTGATGACGATCGTCGCCGACGAGGTCGGCAACCACGACACCCTCGGCGGCGCATGCTCGCAGGAGTCGAACACGCTGCGTTACGGGCACCACACCAAACATCAGCACGCGTGCGTCGAGAACTTCCTCATCGAGGGCAGCCGCCACGCGCTCGGCAAGGCTGACCTCGTCGGCAACGTCAATTTCTTCATGAACGTGCCCGTCGACCCCGACGGCTCGCTGGGGATCGTCGACGGGTTGTCCGCACCTGGTAAGCGTCTGGCGTTGCGTGCCGAGGTCGACACCCTGGTGATCATCTCCAACTGCCCGCAGATCAACAACCCCTGCAACGGATTCGACCCCACCGCGGTCCGGGTCATCGTCACCCGGCCGTTCTGAGAATCCGCTCCCACCGCGCGCCGACCGAGTCCGACGAGGAATCCACCATCATGACTGCCACCACCCCGGGTGCCGTGACCGTAATCCGGTCCGGTCCGCTCACCACGATCCAGGACTGGCCCGGCCGGGTCGGGTACTGGAAGGTCGGCGTGCCGCCGTCCGGCCCGATGGACGACCTGTCCTTCCGGCTCGCCAACCTCGCCGTCGGCAACCCGGAGACCGCCGCCGGCCTGGAGATCACGCTCATGGGACCCGCACTGCGGTTCGACCGGCCCGCGGTCGTCGCCGTCACCGGCGCGCCGGTGCCCGTGACCGTGAACGGAGCGGCTGTGCCGCAATGGGTCCCGCTCACTGTCGCCGAGGGTGACGTCCTCGACATCGGTTCGACCGGTGTCCTGGGCATGCGGGCCTACGTCGCGGTCGCCGGCGGGCTCGACGCCGCCGATCATCTCGGCAGCCGGTCGACCTTCACCATGGGCCGGTTCGGCGGACTCGACGGCCGGGCGCTCGTCGCCGGCGACCGCCTCGAACTACTCGGCGCGCCGGCCGGGGCGCCGCGTCGGATTCTCGGAGACGAGCAGCCGGCCTTCACCAACACGTGGCAGCTGGCCGTGACCGTGGGGCCCCACGGAGCGCCGGAGTTCTTCACCGACGAGGACATCGCCGACCTGTTCGCGACCGACTACGAGGTGCACTTCAACTCCGACCGGACCGGAATCCGATTGATCGGCCCCAAACCGCGATGGGCACGCGACGACGGCGGTGAGGCCGGACTGCACCCGTCGAACATCCACGACACCGCCTACTCCGTCGGCGCTCTCGACTTCACCGGGGACACGCCCATTCTCCTCGGTCCGGACGGCCCGAGTCTCGGTGGATTCGTCTGTCCGGTGACCGTGACGACCGCGCAACGGTGGAAGCTCGGCCAGCTGAAGCCGGGCGACACGATCAGGTTCGTCGCGGTACGCGGCGACCGGGCCGCCTCACCCTCCGAGCTCGGTCTGGGCCGGCGGGCCAGCTTCGTCGACGTCTGGTCGTCGGGTGGCGATCCCGACAACGGAATCCTCGGGACCACGACGACCGCGGACGGATCGACCTCGGTGACCTACCGCCGTTCCGGTGACGACAACATCCTCGTCGAATACGGCGAGATGCATCTCGACCTCGCCCTGCGTGCCCGGGTGCACGCGCTGGGCGAGCGGATCGCCGCGGAGAAGCCGCGCGGACTCATCGACCTCACCCCGGGCATACGTTCGCTGCAGGTGAAGGCGGATCCCGACGTGTGGTCGCAGGCGCAGATGCTGGAGTGGCTGACCGAATGCGAGAGCCAGCTGCCGGCCGCCGAGGACCTCGTGGTGCCGAGTCGTACTGTGCACCTGCCGTTGTCGTGGGACGATCCCGCCACCCGGGAGGCGATCGAACGCTACATGCTGGGCGTGCGATCCGATGCGCCGTGGTGCCCGTGGAACATCGAGTTCATCCGGCGGATGAACGGCCTGGACTCCGTCGACGACGTGTACCGTACCGTCTTCGACGCGAGCTACCTCGTGCTCGGCCTCGGGGACGTCTATCTCGGTGCGCCGGTTGCGGTCCCGCTCGACCCGCGGCATCGCCTCGTCACCACCAAGTACAACCCCGCCCGCACCTGGACGCCGGAGAACGCGGTGGGGATCGGCGGCGCCTACCTCTGCATCTACGGCATGGAGGGGCCGGGCGGTTACCAGTTCGTCGGCCGCACCACGCAGGTGTGGAACCACCGGCATCCGCTGCCGGCACCGGCGTTCGACCCCGAGCATCCGTGGCTGCTGCGGTTCTTCGACCGGATCCATTGGTACCCGGTGAGTTCGGAGGAACTCCTCGACATGCGGGCCGACGTCGCCGCCGGGCGTGGTGAAAGCACGAAGATCGTCGACGGTGAATTCTCGCTGGCCGCGCACCAGCGATTCCTCGACGAGCATGCCGCCGACATCGCGACCCGGCGGGAGAAGATGGAGACCGCCCGGGCCGAAGAGCGCGAACGGTGGTCGGTGCAAGGCGAATTCGCGGCGAAAGCCGCCGGGGCAGAGCTCGCCGGCACCGGGGCAGCGGGGATCAGAGAGGACGAGGAGCAGGTGGCATGAGCAGGATCGACGAGCTGTATGCGCGGATCGCCGAGGCAGACCGTCCGGAGGTGTTCATCACCCTGCGACCCGCCGGTGAGGTCGCAGCCGAGTACGAGCGGTCGGTCGCCGCGGGCGGCCCCTTGGCCGGCGTGCTTCTCGCCGTGAAGGACAACGTCGACGTCGGCGGTCTGCCGACCACCGCGGGATGTCCCGGTTTCGCCTTCACCCCCGAGTCCGATGCGCCCGCGGTCGCCGCATTGCGCGCGGCCGGCGCGGTGGTGGTGGGCAAGACCAACCTCGACCAGTTCGCAACCGGTCTGGTGGGTACTCGCAGTCCGTATGGCGCGGTGCGGGATTCGCGACGTCCCGACCGCATCTCGGGCGGGTCGAGTTCCGGGTCGGCGGTGGCGGTCGCCCTCGGATTCGCCGACATCGCGATCGGAACCGACACCGCCGGATCGGGTCGGGTGCCGGCCGGCCTGCAGGGCATCGTCGGCATCAAGCCGACCGTCGGTGTGGTCTCGACCGCTGGAGTGGTGCCCGCCTGCGCGAGCTATGACGTCGTCACCGTCTTCGCCGCCGACCTCGCGCTCGCCGACCGTGCGATGGCGGCCATGGCCGGGGCGCAGGGCCCGCGGCCCTTCCCGACGTCGATCCCGTACGCCGCGCCCGAGCGCCCGGTCGTCGCGGTGCCCACCGAGCTGCCCGGGCTCGACGACCGGTGGCGGGCCGCGTTCGACGAGGCGGTGCTGCGTGCCGAGGCGGCGGGGCTCATGGTCAAGACCATCGACCTGTCGCCGTTCCTCGAGGCCGCCCGGCTCCTGTACGACGACGCGCTCGTGGCCGAGCGATTCGACGCGGTGGGGGACTTTCTCGGCTCCGTCGCCGATCCCGATGACGCCGGCATCGACCCGACCGTGTCGACGATCATCGGTGCCGCGGCCAGGTTTTCGGCCGTCGACCTGTTGCGGGCTCGCCGTCGGCTCGCAGACCTGCGGTCCGAGGCGATGGAGCAGTGGGGCGACGCCACGGTTCTGATGGTGCCGACCGCGCCGGCGCACCCGACCCTCGCCGAGGTGGCCGCCGACCCGGTGGGCGTCAACTCGCGGATGGGCACCTACACCAACTTCTGCAACCTCTTCGACCTGTGTGGCCTCGCGGTACCGGCCGGGACAGTCGTCGGCGAGGACGGCAGCACAGCACAATTCGGCATCACACTGCTGGGCCGCGCGCATGCCGACGCCGTCGTCGTCGATGTGGCCCGCCGGTTTCTCGGCGACGACACGGTGGCGCCGTCCTGGGCGGAGCGCGGCGACGCGATCGAGCTCGCGGTCTTCGGCGCACACATGCGGGGCGGACCGCTGACCCACGAGCTCGGCGAACGCGGCGCCCGATGGGCGGGAGAGGTGACCACGACCCCGTCGTACCGCCTGGTCGCGCTGGACACGACCCCGCCGAAGCCGGGGCTGATCCGAGATCCGGTTGCCGGCCGCGCGATCCGGGGCGAGGTGTGGACGGTGCCTTCCGCAGCGCTCGGGGATTTCCTGGCCGCCCTCCCCGAACCGATGATGCTGGGCAAGGTCGAGATCGCCGTCGGCGAGACCGGACCTGCCCGCTGGATCGTCGGCTTCGGATGCGCCGCCGACGCCGGCGCCTCCGGGCAGAGTCTCGACCGCGATCGCTGGTAGCCCGGTCACCGGGTTCGTCTGCGCCGGAACCCGTGCGCCGGAACCCGTCTCACGCCCAGTCTGGGACGTCTGTCCAGAACGGCCGCCTCGTGCCATTTCCACCGATCTGACCTCTGGTCGCCGACCGTGATGATTCACTTACTCAGCTCGGGCGGTCGGGGAGAGAGAGTTGGGACGGATGACCAGGGTGGGGCGCAACGGGATTCGACGATCGGACAAGGTCGCACGACGCGAGAACCGGACGCAGCGGCGGCAACACCGCGCGATCGCGGGGGCGGCGGCGCTGGCGACCGTCGCCGCGATCGGCGCGGGGCAGCTGGCGGAACCGGCGGTGGCCGACGCGGCGCTGGTCCCGGCGATCCCGTCCGAGATCGACGACCTGCGGAACTGGTCGAACGGTTTCGACAGTGGCAATCCGCTGGGAGGTCTGGTGACCACGATCGGAAACGGCGCCCTCGCCGACATCGCGGAGCAGTGGCGGATCCAGAGCTGCATGTCCGGCGCCGTCCGGGACGGGGCCGACTGCTCTGCGTCGAGCACGGAGTACGGCGGCATCGGACTCGCCGTCGTCCTGCCCGACCGCATCGAGGTCGTACCCGTCGCCGTCTACGATCCGGTCAAGCAGGTGTTCGACGGGTTGTCCGGGTCGGTCCTCGGGGACATCATCCGCCGGCTCGGCATCGATCTGCCGCCGACGATGATCGACGGCCCCGCAACCGAGGGTTCGGCGACGGTCGCCGGGAACGGCTTCCAGTTCGCGCTGGCCTACCGCGGCGGCGACGCGAGCGCGACGTCCTACCTCCCGTTGAGCATCGCGACCGCGGGTGCGAGCGACGGACGGACGGCGAGGTCGTTCGCGCTGATCGGGATGGCCCATGCATGGAACACCGGTCCGCTCGATGTCACTGTCCTCGGCGAGAAGATCGGAACAATCCCCGGTGTCACGGGCGTCGGCTGCTACGGCGGACTCACCGGCGCCTACGCAGAGGGCGTCGGGGCCTGTGCGAATGTGCTGGGCACTTTCGACTTCCGCTGGCAGCAAACAGATGGCGAACTGCAGTTCGCGCTCACCGATCCGACGGCACTGATCGCCGATCCGGGCGGGGTTCTCGGCGGCCTCGGCGCGGAGGTCCTCGAGGGTCTGCTCGCCGGCATCCTGAGCGGCTCCGGCATCGACTTCGACAGCGACTGGATGTCCCTCTCCAAGGACTTCGCCCGCCTGAGCATCGGCGGCGACCACGATCTGTTCAGCGGCAACTTCCTCCGGCTGACGAGCGATTGCGGATTCACCGGTCCGATCACGGTCGACTGGCTGGGTTCGACGGTCACCTTCCGGCCGCTGGTCGAGGTCAACGGCGAGCTCCGGCCGAATCGCCTCGGGTTGCCGGTCATCGAGTTGGGTCAGCTCGACACCGGCGAGTTCATCCCGGCCATCCGCATCCCGGCGTACGAGTTCCCGTTCGGTCTGCCCGCGACCGATCCGATCGACACCGGTGCGTCGAACACGCTGGTGCCCGCGAGCCGTTCGGCGGAAGAGGCGCCTGTCGAACGGGTCAGCATCGCGTCGCACGACACGCCCGAGGCGGCGGCCGGCCCGGAGGCCGTCGACGCGGAGAGCTACGTCGGCAAGCACCGCGCGGCAGACGAGGACAGCTACGTGGGCAGGCACCGGACGCCGCAACCCTCCGACGACAGCGGCGCGGGGGAGTCGCACGCTCCGGAATCCGACAGCCCGGACGATGACACCACGGACGACGACAGCACGGAGGCGGGCGACGTCGACGCGGGCAGCGCCGACGAGTCCTCTGCTCCCTAATCCGAAAGAACGACCTGCGTCCTGCTCCCTGAGGAGCGCCCGGAGCTTGCGGAGGGCGCGTCACGAAGGGTCTTCGCAACCCGACTCGCCAAGACCCTTCGTGACGCTCGCAAGCTTGCTCCTCAGGGAGCGGGGCGTGACGCTCGCAAGCTCGCTCCTGCAGGGAGCAGGGCGTGACGCTCGGCCCCGCCCTCGGACGGGACTACGCTGGGCACACGACCCCGGGCCGGTTGTGCAGGGCGGGCGGGGCGACCGACCAGGGAGGGCCTCATGGCGATCGATCGGGACAAGAGCAGAGCGGTGTCGGAGGTCGTGCGCGAGCACCCGGTGATGAGCCTGGTCGCGGTGTCCCCGGGCATCGCCGTGTTCGCGGCGTTGCTGCTGCTCGACCAGACCTTTCTGGCCATCCTGTTCCTCATCCTCGCCGTCGGCGGGGGTGCATACCTGCTGACCCGCAAGCGCTGACGGTGTCGCCCGTTCGGAGCCCGCGTCGAGGTATTCGTCGCGGCTACAGTGGTGCGCAATGAGTCCCGCCGGCGCAGAGAAGCGCGGTGAACGGGTCGAGGAGAGCGGTGAAGGGAGTCGGCGTCGTGGTCGCTGAACCGGGTCGAGACGCTCCGGCCGGACGTGTTCTCGCGTTCGGGACGAATCGGCTGGGCGGCTGATCGTGTCCACCCGCGTCGACGCCTACATCTGGGCCATCCGACTGACCAAGACGAGGTCGGCTGCGGGCGCCGCCTGCCGTGGCGGGCACGTCCGGGTCAACGGGGTCACCGCCAAACCCGCGCAGCCGGTGGTGCCGGGCGACGAGATCCGGGTGCGGCTCGCCGGGCACGAGCGCATCGTCGAGGTCACCCGGACGATCAGCAAACGGGTGTCCGCGCCGATGGCTGCGGAGTGCTTCATCGACCGGTCTCCGCCACCCCCGCCCAGAGAGATCCTGGCCAGTCAGCCGCGTCGCGACCGGGGTGCCGGCCGGCCGACGAAACGTGAACGGCGCCAGCTGGACCGGCTGCGCGACAGCACCTTCCTCGTCGCGGCGCTGGCCGCGGTCGCGCTTGTCGTCGGCGCATGTTCCGGCGACGAGCCGACGGCCGACCCGAACAAGCCGAACACGCCCGAGGCGCCCGCGCAGGCAGGTTCCGGACCGTTCTTCGGCGAATGCGGCGGGGTGTCCCTCGACGAGGTCGTCCGCATCACCGGTTTCGGTGGGCTCACCGAAACCGTGAACAACACCTCGGTGTGCGAATGGGACACGACCGGTTCCAGGACCGGTGCCGTCGCCTCGTTCAACTGGTATCGCGGGTCGCCGATCGGTCGCGAGGAAGCGAACGTGAAGCTCTCCCGCGACGTGACCGACAAACTCGAGATCGACGGTCACGAGGGGTTCATCGGCTACACGCAGTCAGGTCAGATCTGTGAGGTCGGCATCGGTTTCGGTGCGGACTTCTTCGAGTGGTCGATCCGGGGCGACGCCGCGACACCGCGACCGATCGAAGAGATCTGCGATGCCGCGCGTGAACTGGCGACCCTGTCGATCGAGCGTGCGTCATGAAGCGGCTCGCCGTCCTGATCGCGGCCGTGCTGGTGGGCCTGTCCGTCCTCGCCGGGTGCGCACGGACCGTCGACGGTGAGCCGGTGCCCGTGGGTGCCGCGGACCAGTCCGGCAGCAGCGACATCGACACCGACCAGTTCGACCGCCTGCTGCTCGAATGCGACGTGTTGCCCGACGCCATGATCGCCGACGTCGTCGCCGGCGGCGGATTCGCCGAGCGCTCCTTCAGCGGCGCCATCTGCCGCTGGCTGGTCTCCGGTACCACCGACGTGGTCAGCGTGACGTTCAACTGGTTCGAGTGGGGCAACGTCAACGTCGAGAAGGAGACGGCGAAAAAGCTGGGCTTCGAGACCGAGAACATCAAGGTCGCCAGTCAGTCGGCATTCACCCAGCGCAGCCCCGATCGTCCCGGGGTCTGCGGGGTGACGGCCAGGGCGCCGAGCCGCGGCATCTTCACCTGGTTCGTCGAGCCCCGCGGTGCGCCCCAGGGCGACCCGTGCGAGGCGCCGATCAAACTGATGGAGCTACTGCTCCAGGGCGGTCAGTGAGCCTGTCGAAACCCATCACTCCGGGATCGGCCCGACGACGACGCTGGCCGCGACCACGAGTTCGTCGCCGGTACCCGGGATCATCAGCCACACGGTCAGCCGGTCGCCCTCGCGCACCCGCCGCAGGATGAGCCGGGTGCCGGGCACGATGGGCCGCAGGTACTCGATCACCACGCGGTGCGGACCGTCGACCAGGTCGGGATGTTCGACGAGTTCGTCTTCGATCGCCTCGAGGTAGGCGGCGTTGTTCAGGTGTTTGAACGGGTCGAAGTCGGTGATCCGCAGAACGTGTTCGCGGTCGGGGAAGTCGATCTCGGCGGGGTCGGGGGCCTTCTCCGGGTTCATCGACCGCCAGCGCAGGCGGTGCTCGTCGGTCATCGAGGACAGCATCGAGAACGCCTCGTCGGACAGCCGCGACGGCATGCCCTTCTCGTTGACGTTGATCCAGAACGCCTCGGTCTCGATCAGCCCCGGAGGGCGAGGCCGCGGGTTGAACCGGTTCGTCTCGTGGTCGGCGGTGAGGCGCACGCGCATGTTGGTCCAGCGGGTCGACAGTGCGCCGCACCAGCGCTGCGCGGTGACCGCGGCCGGCCATGTCAGGGGCTCGATGACGTCGATGATGGTGCGCCGGACGATCCAGAACGGATCGGTGTCACCGAACGATGTGGCCTCGATGTTGTCGTTGGCCACGTCCTGGAGGTATCGCGCAACGGCGTCGAGCCGCACCCGCATGTCCTGGTCGACGTCGCCGGTGCGGACCCGATATCCCACCTCGTAGAACTGGGATCCAGGCTTGCGGTCCGGAAGTGATGCACCGGACACTGCTGGCGTAACCTGGCTCACTCGAGTCCCTTCGGTAGGTCGCCGGTATCTTTGCAGCTAAGATACATTCAATCGAAAAAATAGAACACGTTCTACGTGTCGGATCACGAGGAAACAGCAGATGGCGCATGTGATTACCCGCCCATGTTGCAACGATGCCAGTTGCGTGAGCGTGTGTCCGGTGAACTGCATCCACCCCACGCCCGACGAGCCGGAGTTCCTGACGGCGGAGGCCCTCTACATCGATCCGGAGACGTGTATCGACTGCGGTGCCTGCATCGACGAGTGCCCGGTGGAGGCGATCATCCCCGACGATCAGCTGGAGGCGCGCGACGAGCCGTACCTGCAGATCAACGCGGACTACTACAAGGACCACGACGTCGAGGGCGGGCTCGTCCCGCCGCGCAAGGCGCCGCCTCTGCCCGACAAGGAACTGCACGTGGCCATCGTCGGTGCCGGGCCCGCCGCGTTCTACGCCGCCGAGGAACTCGTCCGCAAGCCGAGCATCAAGGTCGACATGTTCGATCGCCTGCCGACGCCCTACGGACTCGTACGCGCCGGGGTGGCACCCGACCACAGCGCCACCAAGGGCGTGGAGAAGACCTTCGCCTCGGTCGCGGCCAAGAAGAACTTCTCGTACTACCTCAATGTCGAGGTGGGCAAGCACATCAGCCACGACGAACTCGTGGCGCGCTACCACGCGGTGATCTACGCGGTGGGTGCCTCGACCGACAAGCGGCTGGGCATCGACGGCGAGGACCTGTCCAACTCGGTTGCCGCGACGCAGTTCGTCGCCTGGTACAACGGCCATCCCGACTTCGCCGAACTCGACGTCGACCTGTCCGGTGAGCGGGCGGTCGTGGTCGGCAACGGCAACGTCGCGCTCGACGTCGCACGCATCCTGGTCACCGATCCCGACGAGCTCGCCAAGACCGACATCGCCGATCACGCACTCGCGAAACTGCGGGAGTCGAAGGTCTCCGAGGTCGTGCTGCTCGGTCGCCGCGGTGTCGCGCAGGCCGCCTACACCAACAGCGAATTCCTGGCACTCGGTGAGGTCGAGGGCGTGGACGTGGTCATCGATCCCGACGAGCTCGTCCTCGACCCGGCCACCGAGGCGGCGCTGTCCGACGACACGCTCGACTCGACGATCGCCACCAAGATCCGGCTCGCCCGCGAGTTCGCCGAGCGGCCGCAGACCGAGGGGAACAAGCGCATCGTGTTCCGGTTCCTCGCGTCTCCCGTCGAAATTGCCGGTGACGGGGAAGTGGCTAGTCTTACCTGCGTGCGCAATGCCTACGCCGACGCGACCGGGAAAGTCGCGGTGACACCCACCGACGAGCGTTTCGACCTCGAGACCGGCCTGGTCCTCCGGGCCATCGGATACCGCGGTGTGCCCGTCACCGACCTGCCCTTCGACGAGGGACACGGCGTGGTCCCGAACAGCGAAGGGCGCGTCCAGACCGCGGCAGGCGGTGAGGTGATGCCGGGCCTTTATGTGACGGGATGGATCAAACGAGGGGCGACGGGGGGTATCGGCATGAACCGCATCTGCGGCCAGGAGACCGCGCAGGCGGTCATCGCCGACTTCGTCGCCGCGGCCTTCGACGATCCGTCGACCTCTCGGGACGATGTCGACGCCCTCGTGGCCGATCGTGGCGCCAACCGCATCGATCTCACCGGGTGGAAGGCGATCGACGCGGCCGAGAAGTCCGCAGGCAAGGCCGCCGGCCGGGTGCGCGCGAAGTTCGTCAGTGTCTCCGAGTTCGAGGCGGCCGCCACCGCCGGGGCGCGGTGACCGTGCGCATCGCACTGCTGTCCTACCGCAGCAAGCCGCACTGTGGCGGACAGGGCGTCTACGTCCGCCATCTCTCCCGCGAACTCGCCCTCCTGGGCCACAGCGTCGAGATCTTCTCGGGTCAGCCCTATCCGGAACTGGATCAGGTGGCCATCGATGCCGGCGTCACCGTCACCAAGGTGCCGAGCCTGGGACTCTACGACGAGCCGGACCCGTTCCGCACGCCCCGGCCGTCGGAGTACCGCGACTGGATCGACGTCCTCGAGGTCGGTTCGATGTGGACGGCGAGCTTCGGCGAGCCGCTCACCTTCAGCCTCCGGGTGGCCCGTCTCCTCAAGGAGCGTCGCGACGACTTCGACATCGTCCACGACAACCAGTGTCTCGGTTACGGATTGCTCGACATCCAGAAGGCGGGTTTCCCGCTGATCGCGACGATCCATCACCCGATCACGCGCGACCGCACGCTGGCGGTGAAGGCGGCCAAGGGATGGCGCAAGATCAGCGCATGGCGGTGGCATTCGTTCCTGCGCATGCAGGGTCGCGTGTCCCGCCGGATCCCTGAGCTGCTCACCGTTTCCCGGAGCAGTGAGGTCGACATCCGCAAGGCATTCGACATCCCGTCGGGCCGTATCACGACGATCCCGCTGGGAGTCGACACCGAGATCTTCACGCCGGCTGCCACGCGGGTGCCGGGTCGCATCGTGTGTGTCGCCAGTGCCGACGCTCCGTTGAAGGGGGTGTCCTACCTCCTCGAGGCGGTCGCCAAGCTGTCGTCCGAGCGCGACGTCGAACTGGTACTGGTGTCCAAGTTGGACCCGAACGGTCCGTCCGCCGAGATGATCGAGGACCTGGCGATCTCCGATCGGGTCACGGTGGTGTCCGGACTCGAGGACACCGAGCTCGCCGGTCTGCTCGCTTCTGCCGAGGTCGCGTGCGTGCCCTCGCTCTACGAGGGCTTCTCGCTGCCCGCGGTGGAGGCGATGAGCTGTGGCACGCCGCTCGTCGCCACCCGGGCCGGCGCGATCCCGGAGGTCGTCGGAACCGCCGAGGAGGCCGCATTGCTGGTGCCGCCGAGGGATTCCGGACGTCTGGCCCAGGCCATCGGCCGGCTCCTCGACGACGCGGACCTGCGGAAGCGACTCGGTGACGGCGGTCGTCGCCGCGCCGAGGAGAACTACAGCTGGGCAGCGGTGGCCGCGAAGACGGCGGCGCACTACGAAACCGTGCTCGCCGGACACCGGCGGGCAACAGAAGGGACAGTGAGTGCTCACAGTTGATTTCGACCGGCTGGGCGTTGGACCGGGGACCAAGGCGATCGACATCGGGGCGGGGCAGGGTAGGCACTCGTTCGAGATGTTCCGTCGCGGCGCTGAGGTCATCGCATTCGACATGTCCGAGAGCGACATGTCCGACGTCGGTGAGATGTTCGACGCGATGATGGCCGAAGGGCATGTGCCCGCGTCGGCCAAGGCTCGCGCCGAGGTCGGGGATGCGCTTCGTCTCCCGTACTCGGACAACAGTTTCGACGTCGTGCTGATGAGTGAGATCCTCGAGCACATCCCGAGCGACGAAGGCGCGATCACCGAGATGGTGCGCGTGCTGAAGCCGGGTGGCGTCGCGGCGGTCACCGTGCCCCGGTACTGGCCGGAGAAGGTGTGCTGGGCCCTGTCCGACGAGTACCACGAGGTCGAGGGTGGGCACGTTCGCATCTACAAGGCCTCCGAGCTCGCGGACAAGTTGCGCCGCGCCGGACTGGAGGTCACCGGCACCGACCACGCCCACGCCCTGCATGCCCCGTACTGGTGGCTGAAATGCGCGGTGGGAGTCGAGAACAACGACAACGTCCTGGTGAAGGGTTATCACCAGCTGCTCGTCTGGGACATGATGAGCAAGCCGTGGCTGACCCGCGTCGGGGAGCAGGTGCTCAACCCGCTCATCGGCAAGTCGGTGGCCCTCTACCTGCGTAAGCCCGAGACCGCCACCGCGTCTTCATGACCGGGCCCTCCAGGACGGGAGCTCCATGACGGCCGCTCCGGCGGTCCCCGGTGTGGTCACGGCCGACGAGATGCACGCCACGGGTGCCGCGATCGTCGGCATGCAGGAAGAGTCCGGGGCACTGCCCTGGTTCCCGGGCGGTCAGACCGACCCGTGGGACCACATCGAATCCGCGATGGCGTTGTCGGTGACCGGGTTTCACGCCGAGGCCGAGGCTGCGTACGAGTGGTCGCGCCGCAAACAGCGCGATGACGGTTCGTGGCCCATCCGCACCGTCGGTGGCAAGGTGGAGGACGCGGGCACCGACAGCAACTTCTGCGCCTACATCGCGGTCGGGGTGTGGCACCACTACCTGATCACCGGTGACGACGCCTTCCTGCAGAAGATGTGGCCGGTGGTCTGGTCGGCGATCGACTGTGTGCTCCGCTTCCAGCGAGACGACGGTGCGTTCCGCTGGGGCGGCGACCACCGGACCGGGGCGATGTTCGGGGAGGCGCTGATCACGGGCAATGCCAGCATCTTCCAGGCCCTGGACTGCGCCATCCGGATCGCCGGGGAGATGGACCAGCCCGACGACGCCTGGATCGCGGCTCACAGTGTGCTCGGCGACGCCATCCGTACCGACGTCGCGCGCGACGAGTGGCAGATCTTCACCCCGCCGTCCGAACACTCGATGGACTGGTACTACCCGATCCTCGGCGGCGCGGTCCGCGGTCGCGACGGTCAGGAGCTCATCGCTCGCCGGTGGGAGCAGTTCGTCGTGCCGGGCAAGGGGGTTCGATGCGTGGACCACCGTCCGTGGGTCACCGGCGCCGAAACATGTGAACTCGCACTGGCACTCGATGCGCTCGGCGACACCGCCGACGCCGTCGAGCTCATCGCGTCCATCCAGCACCTGCGCGACCCCGATGGATCGTATTGGACCGGACTGGTTTTCGCCGACGGCAAACGCTGGCCGGTGGAGAAGAGCTGCTGGACCTCGGCGGCGGTCGTGCTGGCGGCCGACGCGGTGAGCCGTACGAGTGTGGCCAACGGGATCTTCCGGGATGTGCGGCAGAGGCTCGTGGCACCGACGCCCTGATCGGTCATCGCTCGGACGATCATTCCTCGATCGACCGGCGCGGGTCGGTCTGCTCGGCGAGGGCCCGACGCGCTTCGTCGTGCAGCACTTCACGCAGATCTCCCTCGAGCGCGACGAACTCGGGGGAGGTCTGAACCGCCAGTTCCCGCGGTCGTGGGAGGTCGACGCGTGTTTCCCGGACGACGGTCGCCGGACGGGCGGACAGCACGATCACCCGGTCGGAGAGGTAGACGGCCTCACGGATGTCGTGGGTGATCATCAGCACGGTCCAGCGGTAGCGTTGCCACACCGACTGCAGCCACGACTGCATCTCGGTCCGGGTCAGCGAGTCGAGCGCGCCGAACGGCTCGTCGAGCAGCAGGAGATTGCGATTCTGCACGACCGTGCGGAGCAGTGCCGCCCGCTGCCGCATCCCGCCGGACAGCTGAGACGGACGCGCGTCCTCGAACCCGGACAGTCCGAAGGTGGGGAACAGTTCGGCGGCCCGGCGCCGGGCCTCGGCTGTCGACACACCGTGCACCTGGAGGCCGAGGATCGTGTTGTCGAGGATCGTGCGCCACGGGAACAGCAGGTCTTTCTGCGGCATGTACGCGCAGTGCCCGGCCACTGCGGTGTCGGAGCCGACGGTGACGCTGCCCGAGTCGGGGACGTCGAGCCCGGCGAGCATGCTGAAGATCGTGCTCTTGCCGCATCCACTCGGCCCGATGACGGAGACGAATTCGCCGGGTTCGGCCGTGAACGAGACCGCGTCGAGGACGTGCCGCCGGGGACGACCTCGGCCGGGCTGAGGGAAGGATTTCGTCAGCCGGTCCACGACGAGCCGGCGGGTCTCGTCGGTCATGACGGCGCCTTCTCGGCTCGCGCCCACGGTGCGACGACCCGTTCGACCGCGAAGGTCAGCAGGTAGAGGGACACACTGACGAGTGCCGTCACCAGGACCGCGGCGAGCACGAGGTCGGTGCGGAACGAGTTCTTCTGCAGGCTCATGTAGATGCCGAGCCCTTGCGTGGCGCCGACGTACTCGGCGAACACGGCACCGACCACCGCGTAGGTGATGCCGATCCGCAGCGCGGTGAAGAACCGGGGCAGCGCGGAGGGGAGGCGGACGTAGCGAAAGATCTGGCGGCGAGTGGCACCCATGCTCCGCAGGAGTGCGCCGGCCTCGCGGTCGGCGGCCGCGAATCCCTCGATCAGCCCGATCGCCATCGGAAAGAAGGTGACCAGGGCGATGACCAGGACTTTGGGCAGTACGCCGAATCCGAACCAGATGACCATCAGCGGCGCGATCGCGATGATCGGCAACGTCTGCGACGCGACGAACAGGGGTACGAACGCCCGGCGCAGTACGGGGGAGAAGTCGACGATGATCGCCAGCACCCACGCCAGTACCAGCGACACTCCGAATCCGATCAGTGTGACCTGGAGAGTCGCCGCGGCATGCACCCCGATCTCGCTCCGGTGCGCCCACCCCTGCTCCGCGACACGCGACGGTGACGGCAGGAGCTGGGGCCGGATTCCGCTGAGCTCGACGTAGATCTGCCAGACCGCGACGAGGGCCGCCACCGTCACGATCGCGGGTGCCGCCCGCCGGAGACCGGTGCTAGCGGGCGGGGCCACGGCACTCAGCCCAGGTACTCATTGGTGAAGTAGGTCGACCAGTCCGGTTCGGCCGTGAGCGGAGCGCCGTCCGGACCGGTGAGAAGTCCACTGCGGTAGAGGAATCCGGAGTTGCCGGCCCATTGTTCCAGCGTTTGCGTGCCGACCTTGCCGTCGGCATCCTTCATGTACCGGTCGGCGAGCATCCGCTGGCTCTCGATCACCAGCTGTTCGTCGTTGAACGCGCCGGGGTTGGCCTCGATGAGGTCGCGTGCGGCCGCGTCCGGGTCCTCCGCCGCGGCCTGGTAGCCGCGTTGCAGCGCCCGTACGAACTTCGCCGCACGCTCCGGATTCTCCGCCAGCCAGTCCTCGTTGGCGTCGACGACGATCGCGTAGGCCTCCGGGAATCCGAAGTCGGTGTAGTCGAAGTACTTCATCGGGGTTCCGTGATGCTCGGCCTCGATGCCCTCCCAGGCGAGGTAGGAGACGGTGAAGTCCGCCCGCCCCGAGTAGACGGCCTCGTACGCGGAGGTGCCGAGGGTCACCGACGTGAAATCTCCTGTGCCGCCGTCGTTCCGGATCACCTGCTTGAGGGTCTCTTCCTCGCCGGGGTCGCCGAACCCGGCATATGTCCTGCCGTCGAGGTCCTTCGGGCTCGCGATGTCGTCACGACCGGCCCGAACCCCGATACCCGTCGCCCATCGCTGCAGCGGCGCGAGCACGGAGATCGTGTGCGCGCCCGAGGCCCGGGAGAAGGTGGACGAGTTGTGGGTGCTGATCCCGAACTGGGCGTTCCCCGCGTCCACCACGGTGTCGACGGCGGTGTTGTTGTAGGGCAGTATCTCGACGTCCAGTCCGGACTCGGCGAAGAAGCCGCGCTGTTGCGCCACGAACAGTCCCGTGTGGTTGGTGTTCGGGGTCCAGTCGAGCGCGAATCGGATGGTGTCGTCGGAGGCGGAGTCCGACCCGCACGCGGTGGCTGTCGACAACACCGCGATCGCGACGACGAACCCGGCGAGGATGCGGTGCACGCGGCCGATCATGCGGCGGGCCATGCGTAGGGGTGCAACGCGGTGTCCCAGAACATGAGCTCGTACCGGGTGGCGACGGTGAACGCAGCGGTCATCGCGGCCTGCTCCTCCGCGCCGGCGGACGCCGCCGCCGCATCCACCAATTCCCTTGCCCGAGCGGCGGACTCCTGGAACTCCGGGGCGTCGTAGGTGGTCACCCACTGTGCGTAGGGATGGTTCGGGTCGGCGGCGAGAACCGCGGCGGCGCTCGCGGCAAGTCCTCGGCCGACATCGGCGTAGATCCAGAAGCAGGGCAGTGCGGCGGCCGCGCCGACCGCGTACGACTCGGTCGCGGCGGTGGCGATCAGATAGGACACGTACCCGAGGCAGGCGGTCGACGGCTCGGGTTCACCCTGCCGCGGCGGCAACTGGCCTCCCTCGAGCAGGTCGCCGTGCAGGGTGACCTCGACGGCGGCCGCGGTTGCCGACGAATTCGCCCAGAACGCCGCGGTCTGCGGATCCGGCGACTTCGACGCCAGGATCGCGAGTGCTCTCGAGTACCCGGCCAGGTACAGGGAATCCTGTTCCAGGTAGGTGCGGAACACCTCCAGGGGCAACGTCCCGTCCCCGAGGCGGCGCAGGAACTCGAGATCGTCGATCGCCGCCCTCAGGCCGGAGGTGTGGTCCCACAGCTGATCGGTGAAGCGGCCGGTATCGGACAAAAGCGTACGCAAAGACATGACATCCCTTCGCCAGCATTACCTGGACAGGTTCTCGGGTCTCATCTCAGCCCCGCGGTCGCGGAGCACCCCGTGTCAGAACGGAACCAGGCTAGCAGAAGGGAGCATGGGGCCTAGACGACCGCGGGCTCGATGCCCAGCTTGCCGGCCAGCTTCGCGAGGTATCCGGTCGCGCGCTCGACCGAGTCGTCGGGCAGGCCGTACAGCACTGTCGTGACCCCGATCTCGCGCCACTTCTCGAACTTCTCGGGGACCGGCCGGAAGTCGAGGACGACGATCTCGGGCTCGCCGTCGCGGCCGGCGTCGGACCAGATCTGCTTGAGCAGGGACACCGATCCCTCGATGTCCTCCTCGCCGGGGGTCGTGATCCACCCATCGGCACTGCGCGCGATCCACTTGAAGTTCTTCTCGTTGCCCGCCGCGCCCACCTGCACCGGGATGTGCGACTGGGTCGACTTGGGCCACGCCCAGCTGGGGCCGAAGTTCACGAACTCGCCGGCGAACTCGGCCTCTTCCTGCGTCCAGAGAGCGGTCATCGCCTCGAGGTATTCACGGAGCATGGTCCGCCGCCGCTTCGGCGGCACGTCGTGGTCGGCGAGTTCGTCGAGATTCCAGCCGAATCCGACACCGAGAGTGACTCTTCCGTCGGAGATGTGATCGAGCGTCGCGATGGTCTTGGCGAGAGTGATGGGGTCGGACTGCACCGGCAGCGCCACCGCGGTGGCGAGCCGGATGCGTTCGGTCACGGCTGCGGCGGCGGCGAGTGACGTCCAGGGGTCCAGGGTGCGCATGTAGCGCTCGTCGGGAAGGGTCTCGTCGCCGGTGCGGGGGTGTGCGGCGTCGCGTCGCGTCGGAATGTGTCCGTGTTCGGGGACGTAGTACGACGCGAACCCCGCATCCTCGATGAGCGGAGCCAGGACATGGGGCTTGAGCCCCCGGTCACTGGTGAACTGCACGATCCCGAAATCCATGTGGCCCTCCGACGGCGTCGTTCGGTCGTCCGCACGATCCGGACGGTTGACTGGACACCAGTCTAGGTGATCGGCGTCACTCAGGCCAGGGGTGGCCGGTGGGCGCCGGCCGTTCGATCACGCGGATGTGTGGACAGCGCCGGCATGACGAAGAGGTCCAGGTGACGCCGGATCTGCCCGGCGTCGTCGATGTCGAGTGCCTCTCCGGGCGAGGTGCCGAGGCTGATCAGCACGCGCGCAACCCATTCGGACACCTCGCGCAGATCGTGCGCGGGGTGTATCTCGCCCCGGTCGACGGCCTGCTCGACGAAGGGGAGCCAGAACGCCGCGAGGTCGGGGATCAGTTTGACGACGCCGACGCCCGCGCATTCGGCGAACTCGGTCGGCTCCTCGGTGCGGAGCCTCAACAGCAGCGTGCCCGGGTCGTCGTAGGCGCCTCGACCGATACGCACCCCGGCGGTGAGCTGGCCGGCCAGGTCGCCGATGGCATCGAGCTCGGCACGGGCGTCGCGCCAGAACGATTCGGTCAGGCGGACGATCGTCGCGCCGATCATGGACGGTTTGTCCGGATAGTGCCGATACAGCCACGCGCGGGACACGCCCGCCGACTCCGCGACCTGTTGCATGGTGGTCGCCCGGATGCCCTTGTCCGCGAGCAACTTCTGCGTGGCGTCGAGCAACCGCTCGTGGACCGTCGTGGTCGAGGCTTCGGTCACCGGCATCTCCTGCGTTCGGGGTCGTCGCGCGCCGTGTGTCCGGGTGTCCGCTCGGGGTGGGAAGCAGATACGTCGTAGACAGTTCGCGGATTCTGTGTACACGATACGTCCCATCGTGTAGACACAAATCAGATTGTGTCTACATCCACATCGTGACCACAGCGGGTCCATCGAGGGGGCAGTGTGCCTTTACCAACAACCGCGATCATCGGCGCCGGAATCAGCGGGCTGACCGCCGGGAAGATGCTCACCGACTACGGCGTCCCGTACACCTGTTTCGAGAGTTCGGACAGGGTGGGCGGCAACTGGGCGTTCGGGAACCCGAACGGTCACAGCAGCGCCTACCGGTCGCTGCACATCGACACCTCGAAGCATCAGTTGTCGTTCCGGGATTTCCCGATGCCCGACGACTACCCCGACTTCCCGCACCACACCCAGGTGAAGGCGTATCTCGATTCGTACGCCGAGGCCTTCGATCTGTACTCGTCGATCGAGTTCACCAACGGGATCGAGCACGCGACCCGGTTGGACGGCGGCGGTTGGGAACTGGAGACCCAGCACGGCGAACGTCGACGGTTCGACCTGCTGGTGGTGGCGAACGGTCATCACTGGGATCCGCGGTGGCCCGACTTCCCCGGCGACTTCGACGGCATCGAGATGCATGCCCACCACTACATCGATCCGCGTACCCCGCACGACTTCACGGGCAAGCGCATCCTGGTGGTCGGGCTGGGCAACAGCGCGGCCGACATCGCCGTCGAACTGTCGTCGAAGGCGCTGGACAACAAGCTGACCCTCTCCACACGGTCGGGTGCGTGGATCGTGCCGAAGTACTTCGGCGGCAAACCGGCGGACAAGTACTACCGGTCGACGCCGTACCTGCCCACGTCCTGGCAGCGGAAGTTCGTCCAGGTCATGCAGCCGGTGACCGCGGGCCGCCCAGAGGATTACGGCCTGCCGACGCCGAATCACAAGTTCTTCGAGGCGCATCCGACCCAGTCGGTGGAACTGCCGCTACGCCTGGGGTCGGGCGATGTCATCCCCAAACCCAACATCAGTCGATTCGACGGGTCCACGGTCCATTTCGACGACGGGACGGCCGACGACTTCGACATCATCATCTACGCGACGGGGTACAACATCACGTTCCCGTTCTTCGACCCGGACTTCATCAGTGCGCCCGACAACCGGATCGACCTCTACAAGCGGATGTTCTACCCGGGGATCGATGACCTCGTCTTCGCCGGGTTCGCACAGGCGGTTCCGACCCTGTTCCCGTTCGTGGAGTGCCAGGCGCGGCTGATCGGGGCCTACGCGACGGGACACTACCGGCTTCCCTCGGTGCCGGAGATGCGACAGACGATCGAGGCGGACATGCAGTACTACACGGGGCACATGCTCGACCGGCCGCGACACACACAGCAGCTCGATCACTATCTCTACGAACACAACATGCGGACCAAGGAGATCCCGGCCGGCATCCGCCGTGCCCGGCAGCAGGGGCCGCCGACCTGGGCGGGGATCACCGCGGACCTGGTCACGAAGGGAGTCTCCGCATGAGCACCCCCGACGGCGCGACCACCGTACGTTTCCGCTCGACCGACGCCGAATGCGATGCCTGGTTCTTCCCGGGCGCGGAGTCGTCGGCATTCGAGATCGACGGCAAGCGCCCCGTCGTCGTCATGGCACACGGCTTCGCCGGGACGAAGGACTCGGGCCTGGCCCCGTACGCACAGCGTTTCGCGGCCGCCGGTCTGGCGGTCCTCGCGTTCGACTACCGCGGTTTCGGATTGTCCGGAGGTGATCCGCGACAACAGATCTCACTGGAACGCCAGGCCGACGACTATCGCGCGGCGGTCACCACGGCCAGCGAGCAGCCGGGAGTGGACCCCGAGCGGATCATCCTCTGGGGTGTGTCCCAGTCCGGCGGGCACGCGCTCACCGTCGCCGCCGATCGCACCGACGTGGCCGCGGTCATCGCGGTGGTCCCGCTGGTCAACGGTCTTGCGGCCGGTCGTGTCGCTTATGCGCAGGTCGGTGGGGCGGCCATCGCCCGATCCACCGCCACCGCGGTGGCCAGTTCGGTGGCGCGGCGGCTCGGCCGCGCGCCCAAGATGATGCGGGTCGTCGGCGAACCCGGCGACATGGGTGCCGCGCTGACCGCGCCCGGGTTCCTGGAGAGTTATCGCGCCATCGCCGGGCCGTCGTGGCGTAACGAGGTCGACGCGTCGGTCGGGCTCGAGATCGGATCGTTCCGGGTCGACAAGTACGCCACCCGTGTCCATGCCCCGGTGCTCTTCCAGATCGCCGACTTCGACTCCGCCGCACCGCCGCACGCGGCGTCGAAGACCGCGTTCAAGGCGCGCGCCGAGGTTCGCCACTACCCGTGCGACCACTTCGACGTCTTTGCGGGCAACAATTACTTCGAACCATGCGTCGCACACGAGATCGGCTTCCTGACCAGGCATCTGGTGTCGAGGTCCGAGGTCGTGGGGACCGGGACGCGATGAGCCGGGCGATCGTGATCGGGGGTGCCTCCGGCATCGGTCTCGCCACGGTCGACGCGTTCGTCGAGCAAGGTGTGCAGGTGATCGTGGCCGACCGCGACACCGAACGTGCCGACCAGGTCGCGGCCGCGCGCGACGGGGTGGCGGCGGTGCACCTCGACGTGACCGACGAGGCTTCGGTCGCAGCGACTTTCGCCGATGCCGGCGAGTTCGACACCGTGGTGAACTGCGCCGGTCTGTCGAATCCTGGTGCACTGACCGAACTCGAACTCGATGCGTGGCGCAACACCGTCGACACCTGCCTCACCGGCACGTTCCTCGTGATCAAGCATGCCGGACGCCGGATCGCCGACGGCGGGTCGATCATCTGTGTCGCGTCGCTCAACGGGCGTCAGCCGGGCGCGGGCATGGGGGCGTACTGCGCGTCGAAAGCCGGTGTGCTGATGCTCGTCGAAGTGGCCGCCCTCGAGCTCGCGGATCGTCGGGTGCGGGTCAATGCGGTGTCGCCGGGACTGGTCATGACGCCGTTGACCGAGGGCATCGGCTTCGTGCCGGGCCTCACCGAGGACTATCTCGACAACACCCCGCTGGGCAGGAGCGGGGAACCGGCCGAGATCGCCGACACGATAACGTTTCTCGCCTCGGACAAGGCGCGCTGGATCACCGGTGCCGCCTTCGACGTCAACGGTGGTGCGCACCTTAAGCGCTACCCCGACGTGCTCGGCAAGGTGCGCGCGCTGGCCGGGGAGGGGTAGTACCGCGCCCCTCTGCTCGCCGAGGTGTCAGACCTTCGGTGCCAGTGGCGCGCCGACCTCGCCCGAGTCGCGGCGGAGGACACGCAACGAGCCTTCGGCGCGAACTTCCGTGAACTGCCCGGTTTCCAGCGCCTGGCAATAGATCTCATACGGTGGCCGACCGCCGTCGGCCGGGTCGGGGAAGACGTCGTGGATGAGCAGCGCGCCGCCGATCCGCACCCACGGCGCCCAGCCGTCGAGGTCGGTCTGCGCCGCCTCCATGCTGTGCCCGCCGTCGATGAAGACGAAGTCGGCCGGGCGGCCCCAGATCTTCGCGGCGACAGCCGACGGCGCGAGCAGTCCGACGACGGTGTTCTCGAGCCCGGCGTCGAACATGGTGCGGCGGAACCGTGCCGACGTGTCGAGTGTTCCGGTGTGCGCGTCGACCAGGGACTCGTCGTGATACTCCCAGCCGGGCTGGTGTTCCTCGGAGCCGCGGTGATGGTCGACCGTCACGATGACGGCGTCGTGCGCCTCGCCGGCCGAACCGAGGAAGACGGTCGACTTCCCGCAGTACGTTCCGATCTCCACGCCGACCTTCGTCGAATCGGGTTGCGAGAGATACTCTCCGGCGATCTCGAAGAGTGTCTGGGCCTCGTCGAGCGGCATGAATCCGGGTGCCTCGTCGGCGACGCGGAGGCGGTCGGTGGAGGGTGCGTTGGGCGACGGTGCCGCGGGTTGTGACATGGCACCAGATCCTATCGGGTGTGTGAGGGTCGCCGCGTAGGGTGAGCCGTATGAAAGCTCAGGTGCTCACCGCAGAGACAGGACCCTCCGGACTCGAGTTGACCGACGTCCCCGACCCCACGCCGGCCGACGGTCAGGTGATCGTCGACGTGAAGTCGTGCGGCGTGTGCTTCCCCGACGTGCTGATGAGTCAGGGCAAGTACCAGCTGCGCGTCCCGACCCCGTTCACCCCCGGCACCGAGGTCGCCGGCGTGGTGCGCTCGGCACCCGAGGGGTCGTCGGTCGCGGTCGGGGACAAGGTCCTCGTGGCGTCGATCGTCGGCGGATTCGCCGAGCAGGTCGCGGCCGCACCCGAACAGCTCCTCCCGCTCCCCGAAGGGCTGACCTTCGAGCAGGGTTCGGCGATGGGGATCAACTATCAGACCGCGCTGTTCGCGCTCAAGACGCGGGCACACACCCAGCCGGGTGAGGTCGTGGGCGTGCTCGGCGCCGCCGGCGGTGTCGGGACCGCGTCGATCATGGTCGCCAAGGCGATGGGCGCGAGGGTCATCGCCATCGTGCACCGCAAGGGCGCCGAGGAACTCCTGCGCAGTGCCGGGGCCGACGAGATCGTGCAGCTCGAGGAGGGATGGGGCACCAAGCTCAAGGAGATCGTCCCCAGGGGCGTCGACGTCATGATCGACCCGTCGGGTGGCGAGGTGTTCGACGAGGCGCTGCGGCAGGTGGCGCCCGACGGCCGGTACGTCGTGGTGGGCTTCGCGGCGGGCGGTATCCCGACCGTCAAACTCAACCGGGTCCTGTTCCGCAACATCGCGGTCGTCGGTGCCGCGTGGGGCGAATACGTGCGCACCCACCCGGAGCTGAATCTGCCCGCGAAGCTGCACGAGGAGCTGTCGCAGATGATCGCCGACGGCCTGGAACCCCAGGTGAACGTGACTTATACGCTCGATCAGCTGCCCGAGGCGTTGACCGATCTCGCCGAAGGGCGGATCCTGGGCAAAGCGGTCGTCAAGATCGGTGACTGAGGTCCCCACCTGAGTGCGGTCCCGGCGGCGACCCTCACGAGCATCCGACCGAAGGGATCTGCCATGTGCCGCAACATCACCGAACTCCGTGGACTGGAACCGCCGGCGACGGGGGACGAGATCGAGGCGGCCGCTCGGCAGTACGTGCGCAAGGTGAGCGGGGTCCGCCACCCGTCGGCGGCGAACGCCGAGGCGTTCGAGGCGGCGGTCACCGCGGTCACCGCTGCCACGCGCACACTCCTCGACGTCCTGCCGGAGCGTCGTCAGCCGCCGAAGACAGTGCCCCCGCTCCGGCGCCCCGAGGTCCAGGCGCGTATCGCCGCCCGAGGCTGAACCCCCGGCCTGCATACAGGTTCAGCAGTAGGTATCGCCTGGCGATACCTACTGCTGAACCATTTCGGGTGGCGGAGGAATCTACGACCCGGCGGCTTCGTCGCTTCCGGTGACGATTGTTTCCGCGATGTCCCAGAGCAGGTTGTCGAAGGCCTCGATTGCGTAGAAGATTGCTGACAGCATGGTTTTTCCAGCTTTCGTTTCGAACTCGACGGAGGATGGAAGCCGCGGCGTAACAGCACGTCAACGGCCGTCGGGAGAGCGAGACAATCGTCTGATGAATCGCAACATGCGCGATTCCGACGCGGTCGAGAATTGATGTTACAAATCCCGTTTCCCTGTATCATTGGTAGCACGGCCATCAGAAGCCGACAAGCAAATCGAGAATTCACACAGACAATTCACGTAGGCGCGCACGGTCGGTCGGGGACGGTGACGCGTTGTACCGGCGGGCGCCGCGTCCCGGGCTCGTAGTTCGGTGCCGGTCGGCGAGAACGCGCAGCTCCGCGGGATTAAACCCACCGGCGAGCAAAAATTTGGGACACCTCTCGTGCGTCCGGATAGTGTCGACACGGTGTCCAACCACCGATCCCATCGCGCCCACGGGGCCGCGCCGCGCGCTGTTCGCGTCGTAGCGCTGGCCCTGACGGCCGCCATCGTCGGCCTGTTGACCATCCTCGGCGGACCGGCGCCCCGTGCGCAGGCCGCCCCGGCCGACAGCTGTGCGCCGGCCGGACTCGCGTCGGCGTCGGCGGCGCCGGTCAACCTCGCTGCCGCAGATCAGGGGGGTGAAGACCGCTACACCACCGAGTCGACCACGCCGCTCGACCAGATCGACGTCGGTCAGCTGGAGCTGCTGTCGCCCGGCAAGATCTCCGTCGGCACCCTGTCCGATGCCGGGCCGAGCATCTGTGTGAACAGTGCGGGCGACTTCACCGGCTTCGACAACGAACTCCTCAAGGCCGTCGCCGCGAAGCTTGGTCTGCAGGTCGAGTTCAACGGCACCGAGTTCGCGGGTCTTCTGTCGCAGGTGGCCAACAACCGTTTCGACGTCGGATCGTCGTCGATCACCACCACCGACGACCGCCGCAAGACCGTCGACTTCACCAACGGCTACGACTTCGGGTACTTCTCCCTCGTCGCGCCGACCGCCGGCCCGATCAAGGGATTCGGCGACCTCTCCGACTCGACGCGGATCGCTGTCGTGCAGGGCACCGTCCAGGACGACTACGTCGTCAACACCCTGGGTCTCGACCCGGTGAAGTTCCCGGACTACGCCACCGCGTACGCCAATCTGAAGAGTGGCCAGGTCGACGCCTGGGTCGCTCCGTCGCAGCAGGCGGAGGGGGCGGTCCGCGAGGGCGACGGCACCGCGATCGTCGAGAACACCTTCAGCGTGAACAACTTCGTCGCCTGGGCCGTGGGCAAGAACAAGCCGCGGCTCACCGAGGCCCTCAACTCCGGACTCGACGCCATCATCGCCGACGGCACGTACGCCGATCTCTACGTTGACTGGGTGCCCCGCGAGCTGCCCGAGGGATGGAAGCCCGGCAGCAAGGCCGCGCCCGCCCCGGACCTGCCCGACATCGCCGCCATCGCGGCCGAGAATGCCGAGAAGGCCGGCCCGGCGGAGGAGACCGCGCCCAAGAGCACCCTGCAGCAACTCGGCGACACCTTCTTCAACTGGGACCTCTACAAGGAATCGTTCCCCGAGCTGATCAAGACCGGTCTCGTCAACACCCTGATCCTGTCGCTGGTCTCGGGAGTGCTCGGCACCATCCTGGGCATGATCCTGGCGATCTGCGGGATCTCGCGGTCGCGGTGGCTGCGCTGGCCGGCGCGGGTCTACACCGACATCTTCCGCGGGCTGCCCGCGGTCGTCGTCATCCTGATCGTCGGTCTCGGTGTGGGTCCGGTGGTCAAGGGCATCACCGGCAACAACCCGTACTGGCTCGGCGCGGTCGCGCTCGCCCTGCTCGCCGCGGCCTACATCGGCGAGATCTTCCGGTCGGGAATCCAGAGCGTCGACGACGGGCAGCTCGAGGCCTCGCGTGCCATCGGCTTCAGCTACCGGGAGTCGATGCGGCTCGTCGTCGTCCCGCAGGGCGTCCGGCGGGTGCTCCCGGCGTTGATGAACCAGTTCATCAGCCTGATCAAGGACAGCTCGCTGGTGTACTTCCTCGGGCTGCTGGCCAGCCAGCGGGAGCTGTTCGCGGTCGGCCGAGACCTGAACGCGCAGACGGGCAACCTCTCGCCGCTCGTCGCCGCGGGAATCATGTACCTCATCCTGACGATCCCGTTGACACACCTGGTCAACTACATCGACCGGCGTCTGCGCACCGGACGGCCCGCCGAGGTCCAGGACGACCCGCTGCCCCCGACCGTCGTCGAGAAGGGATAGGCCCGTGCCCGATCTCAGCAAGTCCGAGTCACCGTCCCCGAATGCCGCCGTCGTCCGGGAAGCCGTCTCGTTGACCGGTACCGATCTCCACCTGTCGTTCGGCAAACAGCACGTGTTGCGGGGTGTCGACATCCAGGTCGACGCCGGCACCACCACGACCGTCATCGGGCCGTCGGGGTCGGGTAAGTCGACCCTGCTGCGTGTGCTGAACCGGTTGTACGAACCCGATCAGGGAGACATCCTGCTCGACGGACGGTCCGTCCTCAAGGACAACCCGGACGAGCTCCGGCGGCGGATCGGCATGGTGTTCCAGCAGTTCAATCTGTTCCCGCACAAGACCGTCGTCGACAACGTCGCGCTCGGACCGCGAAAGCTGAAGGGGCTGAGCAAGGACGAGGCCCGCGAGGTCGCTCTCCGGCAACTCGAGATCGTCGGGCTCACCAACAAGGCCGACGTGCGTCCGGCACGACTCTCCGGCGGTCAGCAGCAGCGGGTGGCGATCGCGCGAGCGCTCGCCATGACTCCGGAGGTCATGTTCTTCGACGAGGCGACCTCCGCGCTGGACCCCGAACTCGTCAAGGGAGTCCTCTCGCTCATGGCGGATCTGGCCACCGAGGGGATGACCATGGTGGTCGTCACCCACGAGATGGGTTTCGCCCGCAACGTCTCCGACAACGTGCTGTTCATGGACCACGGAGCCGTCGTGGAGACCGGCCGGCCGGAACAGGTCTTCGACGACGCGAAGTCCGACCGGTTGCGGACTTTCCTGTCCCAGGTCCTGTAGCCGGGGTTCTTGTCGACGGGGGTCTCGCCGACCGCTGGCTCAGCCGATCCCGAAGAGCCTGGAGCCGTTGCGGTAGAACACGTCTCGGAGCCAGTCGGCACCGAGGTCGAGGCGGATGATCGCCTCGAGCGCATGGGTGTAGCCGTAGGGGATGTTCGGGAAATCGCTGCCGAAGAGGATCTTCTCGCCGGCGTCGGCCAGACGCGGCAGGTAGTCCGCCGGGAACGGGGCGTCTTCCTCGGCGAAGTCGGTGAACGCCATCGTGGTGTCCAGGTGCACATTCGGGTACTCCAGCGCGAGGTCGAGGAACGCGGTGTACTCGGGCATCCCCATGTGCGCGACGATCAGCGGCAACGACGGGAACCGGTGCAGGAGTTCGCGGATCGGCTCGGGGCCGGTGAAGGTGCCGGGCGCGGGCCCCGACCCGCAGTGGATGATGACGGGGACCTGCGAATCGGCGATCTGGGACCACACGCCGTCGAGGAGCGAATCGGCGGGGGAGAAGTCGCCGACCTGGATGTGGCACTTGAACACCCGGGTTCCCGCCTGGATGGCGCGGGAGACGTAGGTGTGGGCGGACTCCTCCGGATAGAAGGTCGCGGTGTGCAGGCAGTCGTCATGGCCGGCGGCGAAGTCGTGCGCCCAGCCGTTCAGCCACTCGGCCATGTTCGGCTTGTGGGGGTACACCAGCGACGAGTAGGCCCGCACCCCGAACTCGCGCAGCGTGGCCACCCGGACGTCCTCGTCGGCGCGGTAGGTGATCGGCCACTCGCGTCCCACCAGCGGCCCGACCGAGTCGAAGTAGGCCCAGACCTTGTCCATGACCGGACGCGGCATGAAGTGGGTGTGGACGTCGATGATGCCGGGCAGGTCCAGCTCTGACCAGATCGCGCGCACCCGCTGCGCCTCGTCGGTACTGAACGGCTCGGGGGTCACGGGAACGGCACTGTTCACCCCAGAGACCGTACGCCGGGTGCGCCGCCGGCCGCGAGTGCCACCTCAGCCGGCGGACGACACCGTCGGTGAGATGAGCACCTTTCGGTGGTCGTTGGGCACGGAGAGTTCGCGGAAGACGCGGTCGGCCTCGTCGAGCCCGACGATCTCGCTGACCAGCGCCGACAATCCGATCGCGCCCTTGCTCAACTCGGCTGCCGCGGTGCGGAATTCGCTCGCGGTGTAGTAGGAGACGAAGTGCATCGTGGTCTCTTTCACGACCCCGGCCACCGGCATGAACGAGTCGTCGCTCAAGCAGACGCCCGCGATGACGATGGTGCCGTGGGTGGCGACCGCGTCCAGGGCGGCGGCGATCATGCCCGGCTTGCCCACGCATTCGATGACGACGTCGAAGCCCGGTCCGACGTGCGCAAGGAGTTCGTCGGGGATGCACACCGCGGACGCACCGAGATCGAGTGCCGCCGCACGCCTGCCCGGGGACGGGTCCGAACAGACCAGGTCGGTGGCCACGCCGCGCGACAACCAGTGCAGCGCGGCGAGACCGACCGGACCCGCGCCCAGCACCAGCACCCGGTCCCCGGGACGGACGGACGCGCGGGTGACCGCGTGCAGTCCCACGGCCAGTGGTTCGACCAGGGCGCCGTCGACCGGATCGATGCCCTCGAGAAGAACGCTCTCGGCCGCCCCGACCAGGACGTACTCGGCCAGCCCGCCCGGGAGGACACCGAGTCCCAGGGTGCGCGCCGACCTGCATCGCGCGACGTCACCGGTGAGACAGGCGCGGCACCGGTGGCATCCGATCACCGGCATGGCGGCCACGGTATCGCCGACCCGGAAGGAGTGCGCCGGATCGGCGCGGCCCCGGCCGGCGTCGTCTGGGTCTGCCGGCCCGACGCCGACGACCTCGCCGGCGAATTCGTGACCCATGATCGTCCCGTGCGGGAGCAACGGCGCGGTGGACAGGTCGGAACCGCAGATGCCGTTCGCCGCCACGCGCAGGACGAGCTCGCCGGGGCCCGGCGTCGGGTCCGGTAGGTCGGCGACGAGGAATCGGCCTGCGCCGAACTCTCCTGGGCCGGTCACCGCGGCGCGCATCAGCCCGCCGACCAGCGGACGGACGGGACGTCGTCCGCCGCGCGGGGCACGATGAACACGCCCTCGGCCTCGCAGGTCACCCCCTGCGCATCGGAGATCGTGCCGCGGACGATGCGCTTGCGTCCGTTCCGCTCGGTCACCCACGCCCGCGCGACCAGCGCGCCGAGGGGAGTCGGCCGCCCGTACCGGACGGTGAGGGTCCCGGTGTAGCAGGGGCCCTCGACGCTGGCCGCATTCCCCAGGACGTGGTCGAGGACCATCGCGCACACACCGCCGTGGACCTGGCCGGGCGGTCCCTCGTAGGCCGCCCCGAGGGTGAAGGCGCTGCGCACGCCGTCGTCGACGTGGACGACGTCGAGCGGCGGGGCCAGCGCGTTGCGCACCCCGATCACCGCGTTTCCCCAGGCCATCCCGGTGTTCTCGCGCGTGTGTCGCACCCCGAACGCGCCGTCCATCTGGCGACTCCGCAGGTCGGCCACCACCTCGGCGATCCGCCGTCGTGCCTCGTCGAGGTCCTCATCGGCCACCTCGGTGCGGATCACCGCGTCGACCAGATCCCGAACGGTGTCGGTGAGAGGGGTGTAGACCGCGCGGCGACGCGCGACCTCGTCTTCGGAGATGTCCTCCAGGGTGAACTCCATGTGGCTACCGATCAGTCAGTTGTGGCATAGGTAACGAACAGTGGCGACGCAAATTAGAACGTGTTCTAATTCAACCACTAGAACGTGTTCTCATTTTGCGGTTTCGAGGACATCGACCCCGGGTCGGACGTCGTGCTCCAGCCGATCGAGCGGTGATCCGATCGAACCGCACAAGCGATCCACAGGAGATGTGACCGATGAGCGCGAAGACCTTCGACCTCACCGCACGCGACGAGACCTGGGTGAAGCGGGTGCTGCCCGTCCTGAAACTCGTGGCGAAGACCTATTTCCGCTCCGAGGTCCGGGGCATGGACAAGGTGCCCGACGGCGGCGCGCTCCTGGTGTCGAACCACTCCGGCGGATTGCTGGCGTTCGATGTCCCGGTCATCAGCGTGGCCTTTGCCGACGAGTTCGGTGCCGACCGTCCGCTCTACACCCTCGCCCACGACCTCATCTTCACCGGATCAGGCAAGCAGATCTTCGGCAAGGTCGGCTTCCTCCCCGCCCATCCCAAGAACGCG
The DNA here is from genome assembly GCF_057770005.1 of Gordonia sp. G4. Lineage (NCBI taxonomy): Bacteria > Bacillati > Actinomycetota > Actinomycetes > Mycobacteriales > Gordoniaceae > Gordonia > Gordonia sp. G4. The sequence goes on along the minus strand of NZ_CM173442.1, from coordinate 378,471 downwards.
GTCGCCGCGCTGCGGTCGGGTGCCGCGACGATCGTGTTCCCCGGCGGGGAGTGGGAGGCGCTGCGGCCGAGCAGCCAGAGCGCGACCATCGACTTCCACGGTCGAACCGGTTACATCCGCACGGCGCTCGAGGCGGGCGTCCCGATCGTCCCCATCGTCACCATCGGCGGCCAGGAGACGCAGCTGTTCCTCAATCGCGGCGACACGCTGGCGCGTTTCCTCCGTCTCGACAAACTCCTGCGCACCGACACCGCGCCGTTCGCATTCGGCTTCCCGTTCGGCCTGACCGCCCACCTCCCGCCGAATATCCCGCTGCCGTCGAAGCTCGTGACGGAGGTCCTCGACCCGATCGACATCACCGCCGAGTTCGGCAACAACCCCGAACACGACGAGGTCGATCAGATGGTGCGCAAACGGATGCAACACGCTCTCGACGACCTCGCCCGCGCCCGCCGGTTCCCGGTTCTGGGCTGACCACGAGGAGACGACGATGATCTCGCAACTCCGCGATCGCGTCACCACCGCGTTGTGGCTCGTTCGCACCCTGATCCGCAGTGGATTCCTCGGCTCGCTCAGGGTCGACCGATATATCCGCATGGGGCTCAACCTGCGTCGGCACGGCGGTGCGTCGCCGGTGAGCGGTATCGGCCTCGCCGCGGCGCGCGATCCCGACGGCATCGCGCTCATCGACGAGGCGGGTCAGCTCACCTGGCGTGAACTCGACGCCCGCTGCGATGCGCTCGCCGTCGGATTGCGCGACGCTGCCGGCACATCCGTCGCGACCGTCGCCATCCTCTGCCGCAACCACCGCGGCCTCGTCGAGGCCCTCGCCGCGACGTCGCGGCTCGGCGCCGACGCGGTGCTCCTCAACACCGGCTTCGCCGCACCTCAGCTCGCCGATGTACTCGAACGCGAGCACGCCGACGTGCTCATCGCCGACGAGGAGTTCGATGCGGTCGTCGCGCCTGCGGCGCAACGCCTCCCGAGCATGCGGCTGATCCACGCGTGGACGGAGGGCGACCCGTCGCCCCGGGGCGCGACCGTCGACGGCCTGATCGACGCGAACAGCGGCTCGCGACCCGGCCGGCCCCCACGCGCCGGACGTATCGTGTTGCTGACCTCGGGGACCACCGGGATGCCCAAGGGCGCCCGTCGCGGCGGAAGCACCGACGTCGCCTCCCTCGCCGCCATGCTGGACAGGATTCCCTGGTGCGCAGGCGAATCGATCGTGATAGCCGCGCCGGCGTTCCACGCGTGGGGCTTCGGACAGGTGGCCATCGCGGCGACGATGTCGTGCACGATGATCATGCGGCGTCGGTTCGATCCGGAGGCGACACTCGAGCTGGTCCGCGACCACAGGGCCACCGGACTCGCGGTGGTGCCGGTGATGCTCGAACGCATCACCGATCTTCCCGACGAGGTCCTCGACGACCATCCGATGCCGACACTGCGCTTTGTCACCGCGAGCGGGTCGCGGATGCGCTCCGATGCGCTCGTCGCGTTCCTCGATCGATACGGCGACGTGGTCTACAACAGCTACAACGCCACCGAGGCCGGCCTCATCACCACCGCGACCCCGGCCGATCTGCGCGTCGCGCCGGACACGGCCGGGCGACCGCTCACCGGTACCAGCGTCCGCATCCTCGACGACGACGACCGGGAAGTGCCCGTCGGCGAGGTCGGCCGCATCGTGGTCGCGAACAATTCGGGATTCGACGGTTACACCAGCTCGGACACCAAGGCTTTCAGCGACGGGCACATGGTGTCGGGCGACGTCGGCCGCTTCGACGAGAACGGGCTTCTCTTCGTCGTCGGCCGGGACGACGAGATGATCGTGTCCGGCGGGGAGAACGTCTATCCGCTCGAGGTCGAGCAGGCCATCGACGCGCTCGACGAGGTACTCGAGGTCGCGGTGACCGGTGTCGACGACGACAGGTTCGGTCAGCGACTCGTCGCCCACGTGGTGCGTGCGCCGCGAGCCCAGATCGGTGCCGACGACATCCGAGAACACGTGCGCGACCAGTTGGCCGGGTTCAAGGTCCCGCGCGACGTGTACTTCCTCGACGAACTGCCGCGCAACGCCACCGGGAAGATTCTCAAGCGCGAACTCGGCGCCGGACCCTCGACCGAACGGAAGGTGAGCTGACACATGAACTCCGTCCAGCAGATCGACCGATCCGCCGGTGGTGCGGACGCCGAACGGATGTCCGGACCCGATGCGCTGATGCTCAACATGGAGTCGGCGTCGAATCCGATGCACACGCTGAAGGTCGCGATTCTCGACACCGCGCGGCGCGGACGACCCCTCGACCTCGCCGAGCTCGCCGACGTCCTGCCCGACCACCTCGGGATGTTCCCGCGCGCAACCCAGCGTCTCGCGTGGGCGCGCGGACACCGTGCCCGTCCCTTCTGGGTGCGCGACAACGACTTCGACGTGACCCGGCACCTGGACGAGCGATGGGTCGCCGCCCCGGGGGGACGTGCCGAGCTCGACGAGATCCTCTCCGAACTCGCGGTCCGGCAACTCGACCGTCGCCGGCCGCTGTGGGGACTGACGCTCGTCCACGGTCTCGCCGGCGGTCGGCAGGCGGTCGTCGTACGTGTCCACCATGCCGTCGCCGACGGTCTGGCCGCACTCAACACCTTCATGGCCGCCACCGCCGGACCGGACGAGCGGGTCTGTCGTGCGCCGATCGACCGGACCCGGGTCGAGCACGACGAGCGGGAGCTCGCACGCGCGGCGCGTGCGGAATCCTGGCGAATGGTCCGCGATCTCCCGGCCGCGGCGTCGGCCCTGGCGCGCGCGTTCTCGGCAAAACGCAAGGCGGGTCACGCCGAACTCATCCCGAAACCACTGACCGTCCGCCGGACGAGTTTCAACGCGCGCAGCGGCGCCGAACGCGTCTGCGCGTCCGGTGACATCCCGCTCGCCGCCGTCCAGCGGCTCGCGCTCGCCACCGGCACCACCGTGAACGGGGCACTGCACGGCGTCATCGCGGGGGCGATCCGGGCGGAACTGATCGCCCGCGGTGAGGAGCCGGGCGTCGCGGTGTCCATCTTCGGAGTGTGCCGGGACCTGGCCTCGACGCGCGTCCACGGCAACGAGATCGCCACGGCGATGGCGTATCTGAGGTCGGACCTGGCCGATCCGGTCGAGCGGATCGCCGCCACCGGGGAGAGCTGCGCCGCCACCGTGCGATGTCGGCGCGAGGTCGGGTTCGAACTGACCGACGCACTGGCCACCTACACCGGCCGCCTCGGACCGGCTTTCCGCGGTCTGGCCGCGCACCGCGCGCCGTTCGTGATGAACAACATCACCACGGCCAACATGCCCGGTCCGCGCACCACTCGGTGGGTCGGGGACATCGAGGTCGTCGACTGGATCTCGTTCGCCCTGGCGATCGCACCCGCCGACGTCAACCTCACCACGTACAGCTACGCCGGAAAACTCAGCATGGGGCTCATCGCGACGCCGGAGTCCATGCCCGACCCGGCCCGGTTCCTGCGGCGGGTGGCCGACGCGGCCGTCGAAGCCGCCGACGCGCTCGGGCGGCCGACCGAGGACACCGACGATGCCGTGCTGGCGCGGGAGGCGAGTTGATCGACTGGGAGTCCGGCGCAGCGCGACTGGGACTGTTCGCGAAAGTGCTGCCACGCGCGATCGGCAGTTCGCGTGCGGCCGGTCGCGGCGACCCGGCGGCGGGAGTGCCACCGGCGGAATGCGGTCCGCGCATGGTCGGGGAGACCGCCGTCGACGAGCTGTTCATCGCGATCAACTCGGTGATCCGGGACATCCCGCCGATCGAGTTCGTGGAACAGTGCGTGCAACGATGCGCCGGCGTCGCCGAGGAACTGGCCGCGCTGGGGCCGTCGGGAATCCACCTCGACCCCGGGCCGCCCGGCATCGTGTCCCGTGATCGGAAGACCTTCGGGACGACCTCGTTCGATCACATCGACTACTCGGTCGCCGTTCCTCTCCCGGAGTCCATCGCCGCCGCCGACCCCTACGCCGACGGGATCGCCTCGGTCCGCGTGCTCTCGCGACGACGAACCGGCCGTCGCTGGTTGATCTGGGTGCACGGGGCGGCCCAGGGGCGCGCCGACGATCTCTATGCGTTCCGCGCTGCCAACCTGTACAACAAGCTCGGCTACGACGTGGTGTTCCCCGTCCTGCCGGCGCACGGCTCGCGGCGGGTGGAGAAGGTCGCCTACCCGGGTTTCGACCCGCTGGTCAACACCGTCATCACCATCCGGGCGATCGCCGAGATCCGCTCGCTCATCACCTGGATCGAGGGCCAGGAGCCGGCCGACATCGCGATCGCGGGTACGTCGCTCGGCGGTCCGATCGCGGCGATGGTCGCCTCGATGGATCCCCGGATCAGCTCGGTCCTGGCCGTCGTCCCGATGCTGGAGATGCACGCCACCCTCGCCCACCACATGGAACGCGGCGGGTCCAAGGGGCGTCACCTCGCGTCGCTGATGCGCAGCGACCCGGTTCGCGCGGTCTCGTCGGTGATCAATCCGCTGGCGGTGCAACCCATCCCGACGCCCGAACGCCGGATGGTGGTCGCGGCGCTCAACGATCGGGTCACCTCGGTGTCCGCCGCCCAACAGCTACACCGACACTGGGGCGGGCAGGTCCACTGGTACTCCGGTAGCCATGTCGGACACGCCATCTCGGGCAGCATCCGGCAGGCCACGGACGAGTTCCTGCGTGCCTCCCCGCCGCCTGATTCTCGGTTCGACTCTGAGTCCGGCCTGCGTTCGTTGATCTAGGAACCGTTGCTCCCTGAGGTGCGAGGAGCGGTGCGGCCTCCCCCCGCTCCCTGAGGTGCGAGGAGCGGTGCGGCCTGCCTCCGCTCCCTGAGGTGCGCGGAGCGGTGCGGCCTGCCCCCGCTCCCTGAGGTGCGCGGAGCGGTGCGGCCTGCCCCCGCTCCCTGAGGTGCGAGGAGCGGTGCGGCCTCCCCCCGCTCCCTGAGGTGCGAGGAGCGCAAGCGACGAGCCTCGAAGGGTCAGCCTCCCGACACGGTGACAACCGCTCCCAGACGCTCGTGGACGCGCGGGATCACCTCTGCGGCAAAGCGTTCCATCTCGACCTCGAAGGGCTGGAACTGCAGCATGAATGTCTCGATCCCGGCCCGGTGGAAGTCCGCGATCCGATCGGCCACCTCGTCGTAGGACCCGACGAGTCCGGCCGCGGTACCGCCGTTCGTGCCGATCGCGGGGTAGCGCGCGAACGTCTGGAACATCACCGCCTTCTCGTCGGCCCCGCCGGCGATGTTCGCCAGGACGGGCTGATCGAGTTCGTTGAGCTTCCAGTGGTGATCGAGCTCGCGCTGAGCGGACTCGGCGTCGTCACGGGCGATGACGAAGGCCGACAGTCCGTAACGGACCGGCGGGCCGGTCCGTTCGCGCCGGCCGACATCGGCGATGAGTTCTCGGACCCGCTCGATCGGTTGCCCGTTGATGAACCACACGTCGCCCTGCGCCGCCACCAGATCGCGGGCCTGATCGGATTCACCGCCGACGTAGATCTGCGGACGGGACCGGAAGCGGCCGGTGGGGTTGATCTCGTAGTCGTCGACGGTGAAGTACCGCCCGGCGTGGGAGACCTTCTCCCCGTTGAGCAGCCCGCGGACGATCCCGAGCCATTCGGCCCCGTACCCGTAGCGGTCGTCGTGCTCGGGGAACGCGATCCCGGCCTTCTCGAGCTCTGGACGGAACCACGCGTTGACGACGTTCAGGGACAGCCGGCCGGCCGAGATCTCCTCGATGTTGGCGGCCTGTTTGGCCAGCACCACCGGATGGAACAGAAGCGGCTTGATGGCGGCGATCAGTTCGATCGTGGACGTCGACGCCGCGAGTGCGGCTGCCGAGGTCCATGTCTCGAGCTGATCCCATTCCGACGAGAACGGATTGATCACGTGCTGGGCGATCAGCGTGCTGTGGTACCCGAGTTCCTCCGCGCGCCGGACCAGTGCCAGGTTGCGTTCCCAGGACGCGTCGACCGGGTCGTCGGGATGGTGCGCCGAGGCCCACGTGCCGTAGACATTGGCCCACACACCGAATCGGGGGCCGGTCACGGGTTCGGTCCGGTCGAGGGCCGCTGCAGCCAGGAGTCGAGTTCGAAGTCGTCTTCGATGCTGCCCTGTTCGACGAGGAATGCCTTGGTACCGGTGAGCAAGTCGACGGCGCGGGCCGGGAACGGCTCCTCGGAGTACCCCTCCGGGTTGGCCGCGGCACGGACCGCGGCTTCGGGCGCCTTGGAGTTGCCGAGTTCGAAGCGCAGGTATTCCTCCCAGTTCGCCTTCGCATAGCGGACCGACGACGCGTGCAGTTGCTGCCAGGTCGCCGCGAAATCCGGGTTTTTCTCGAGGAACTGGTCACTGCTCACCGTCACGCTGGTGCCCGCGAGGTCGGGATGGTCCCGGTACACCGAGTCGACCAGGTGGAACCCCTTGCCCTCGAAGGTCTGCAGTGCCACCGACGGGATGACGCCCGGCAGCGCCGCTGCGTCGATCTCACCGGAGTTCAGCGGAGCCTCCTGATCGGCCGGATACAAATGGATCAGGTTCGCGGTGATACCCCGTTCGGCCAGCGCGCCTTGGAGATAGCGGTCGATGTAGGAGCCCTTCGGCACGCCGATGTTCTTGCCGGCCAGGTCGGCCAGCGACCGGATCGACGGGTCCTTGGCCACCACACCCGCATCGTTGTCGAACTGGTTGATCGACAGCAGGCGGGTCTGTAGACCCGAGCCACGGGCGACGAGCGCGGGCGTGTCACCGTAGCTCGCGACGTCGAGACGTCCGCCGATGAGCGCCTGATTGAGATCGGGTCCGTTCGGGAAGCTGAAGACCTCGACCTTGTTGACGCCCAGCGGGGCGAAGGCCTCGATGAGTTCCCCGCGGCTGTGGGCGAAGCCGACGGGACCCGAGATGACATTGCTCGAGCCGATGACCCCGATCCGGAGCGTGTCGATGACGTCGCGCTGCGCCGACGATGCGTCGTCGGAACCGCACGCGGCCACCGCCGCGAATGCGACGCCTGCCGAGAGGACGGCGATGGCGCGTCTGATCCGGCGCAGCGGGGACCCGAAAGATGTTGTGGTGGGCATGGTTCTCTGTCCTGGAGATCTCGAGGGGTTGGTGAACGAGGTGGGCTGGTCAGTCGGTGCGTCGGTCGACGAGCCGTGGTGGCGGGTCTCCGTGCGGGATCGGTGGTCCGACGGCGGTCAGGCTTCCGGGCGCGCGGCCCTTGCCCCAGCCGAGCCGTTCCCGGTAGCTACCGATCAGTTCGAGCGGCACAGCGTCCCCGGCGCCGAGTGGGGAGGACTCGGGGCTCACGTAGAGAGCGTCGGTGGGGCAATATGCCTCGCACATGAAGCATGTCTGACAATCCGATTGCCGGGCGATCGTCGGCACGCCGTCGGGTCCGGTGTCGAAGACGTTGGTGGGACAGGCGTTGACGCATTTGTCGCAGGCGATGCACGCCGACGCGACGACGAGCTCGATCATGCGGGAATCCCGACGGCGAGGCCAGGAGCCGGGTCCTCGGTACGTCCCACGGCCGACCCGGGTACCGCGACCCAGACGTCGGTGAGTCCTCCCGTGCGGACGTGATCACCGAACGCCGGGTCGAGCCGGGGGTGGTCGGCGCGCTTGCTCATCCCGCGGGATTCGGTGCGGGCGAGTGCGGATCGGTAGATCCAGCGTCCGACGGCGGTGATCGCGGCCGCCTCTCGTGCCCGCACGCGCCCCGCCGGTGTCCGGGCGCCATAGGCCGGTCCGGCGATCTCGTCCCACAGCGCGTCCAATGTGTTCAGGGCCGGAGTCATCCGGTCGCCGTGACGCAGGTAGTTCTTCTCGAACGGGATCAGCTCGCGCTGCGCGGCGGTCACCAGCTCGTCGGGTGTGATCCCGCCCCCGGCCGTGCCCAGCCCGACGGTGCCGGCGCCGGTGAGCACGTCGAGCGGGGACGCCCCGCCGGCGTCGCGGGCCGCTCGTGCCGCGGCAGCTCCGGCGAAGCTGCCCGACGACATCGCCCACGCGGAGTTGTGACTGCCACCGCCGGTGAAGCCGCCGCAGATGCGCTCGCGGGTGGCGGCGTCCCCGGCCGCATAGAGCCCCGGGACGCCGGTCCAGCAGTCCGCGTCGACGATGTCGATGCCACCGGTTCCGCGAACGGTGCCCTCGGCGAGCAGGTCGACCTCGAACCGGTCGGTGAACGGGTTGATCCCCCGACGGTCGAACTGGAGGAAGAAGTTGGGCTGCCCTCGGCGCATCTGCGCCGCCACCCGCTCGTCGGCCCGGTCGAGTTGCGCATAGACCTTCTCCTGCAACAGAGTGCGTGCGATCACCGACCGTCCCTTCGTCGACCCCGCGCCCTCGACGATGCGTCCGTCGGCATGGAAGAAGGTGGCGTAGCCGTAATACGCCGTCTTGGTGACCGTGGAGCCCTTCGGCACGATCGCGTACGCGTTGGCGAATTCCATTCCCGAGAACGAGGCACCGACCTCGGCGGCCATCAGGGCGCCGTCGCCCGTGTCGACGTTGCTGCCCAATGCCTTTGACAGGAATGCGCAGCCGCCGGTCGCGACGACCACTGCGCCGGCGGACACACGAAAGTCGCGGCCGGTCTGTCGCTGGTGTCCGGCGGCACCCCGTACGGCGCCCTCGCGGTCGGTGAGGAGTTCCAGGACAGGGGAGTGGTCGAGGATTCGCACACCGCGGCGTCGGACCCATGCGCGCATGCGGCGCATGTACTCCGGGCCCTGCACTCCCGTGCGGATGGGCTCGCCGGTGTGCTCGTCGACCGGGAACGGGTAGCGCCCTTCGGTGCCCAACCGGTGCATGTTCGCGTAGGTCTTGTCGAGGACCCGGTCCATCCAGCCGTGGTCCGCGAGATACCCGCCGAGGGCTTCACGGCTCGCCTTCGCCGCCGAGCGCTTCTCCGGGTCCGGGGCGACGTACCAGACCCCGGTCCCGGAAGGGGCCGTCGTACCCGACGCTCCGCAGTATCCCTTGTCCGCGATGATCACCTCGGCTCCGGCATCGCGAGCGTGGATGGCGGCCCAGGTGGCGGCGGGGCCGCCGCCGATCACCAGCACGTCCGTGGACAGGGTCAGTACGTCAGACATGGGTGAACTCCTGGGGTGTCGATGCCGGTGTCGGTGTCGTTGTGGGGCCGGTGGATTCGGCGTCGCTTCCGCTGACGCCGAGTCCGGCGAGCAGTTGCGAACGCAGGGCGACGAACGCGGGGTCGGTGACCCGGCGCGGACGAGGTAGGTCGACGACGATCTCCTGCGCGATCCGACCGGCCCGCAGGATCAGTGCGCGATCCGCGAGAAGCAGGGCCTCCTCGACGTCGTGCGTCACCAGCAAGGTGGCCGGCCGGTGCGCTTCCCACAGTCGCGCCACGAGGCGCTGGGCATTGATCCGGGTGAGGGCATCGAGTGCCCCGAAGGGTTCGTCGAGCAGCAGAATGTCGGGCTCCCGGACGAGTGCGCGGGCCAGCGCGGTGCGTTGGGCTTCGCCGCCCGAGAGCGTGGACGGCCAGGCTCCGGACTTGGCCGCCAGTCCGACCTCGTCGAGTGCGCGGAGTGCGCGGGCCTCGGTGTCGCCGCCTCGCAACCCGAGGGCGACGTTGCGCCACACCGGCATCCAGGGCATGAGCCGGTGTTCCTGGAACACGATCGCCTTGGCCGACGGTGCCTCGATCGTGCCGGTGAACCCGCGGTCGAGGCCGCCGATCCCACGCAGCAGCGTGCTCTTCCCGGAACCGCTCGCACCGAGCAGCGCCACGAATTCGCCTCGGTCGATGGTCAGGTCGACGTGGTCGAGCACCCGCCGGCCGTCGAACTCGCGTGCGGCCCCGGTGACCCGGACACCGTCGATGTGGTCTGCGGACATCAGGTCACCGTCCTTCGAATCCGTTGCGCCACGACAGGAATCGACGCTCGAGTATCCGTACGCCGATGTCGGTCAGGAGTCCGAGTACCGCATAGATGACCAGGACCAGGAAGATCTGATCGGTGCGGAGGTACTCCTTGGCGTCGTTCATCAGAAAGCCCAATCCGACCGGGGTGGTCTGCATCTCCGCGACGACGAGGACCAGCCAGCCGATGCCCAGCGCCTGCCGCAGGCCGACGAAGATCTGCGGTAGCGCACCCGGCAGGACCACGTACCGCACGAGCTCGAAGCGCGTCAGCTCCAGTGATTCGGCGGCTTCGATGAGTTTCTGGTCGACGCCCCGGATTCCGGCCAGGAAGTTGAGATAGATGGGGAAGATCGGGGCGACGATGATCAGGGCGATCTTGAACGAGTCGCCGATCCCGAACCAGATGATGAAGACCGGGACGAGGGCGACGGCGGGCATCATCCGCAGCACCTGGACCGGTGCGTTGACCAGGTCTTCGGCGACCTTGAAGAGGCCGGCGGCCGCGCCCAGCACCGCGCCGACGGCGATTCCGATCGCCAGTCCGATCGCGACGCGGCGCCCGGAGGCGGCCAGGTGTGTCCAGAGTTCGCCGGTACTGATCAGTTCCCATCCCGCCTCGACCACCTCGGTGGGCGCGGGAGTGGTGGCGCCGAGCCATCCGCGCGCACCGAGCTGCCAGATGACGACCACCAGGATCAGGCCGATGGACTGACGGAGAGTGCGTATGGCGGCCTGGCGGGAGAACCGTCGCCGACGCGCTTGTGCCGCTGGAGCGTCGGACGGTGCGTCGACGGTCCCGGCCGCCGACGGGCCGGGGGCGACACCGACCGGTGTCGTGAGTTCAAGGGTCATCGAAATCCGCGTGAGAGAGGGCTGGGCAGGACTTCTGGGACGCTACTGAGCTCTGGGCGCCGGCGGCACCGTTGGAGTCATGGTGATTTTCAAATACGCAGCGCGCCGCGCTGATCGGCGAACCGTCAGTTCGGGATCAGCTCCGGATTGGCGTCGGCGAGCAACTCGTCGCGGTCCTCGGCGAGGACGAACCCACCCGCGATGGCGATGTCTGCGGCGTCCCGGTAGTGCTTCTCGTACTCGTCGCGCGTTCCGTACCGGGCCACGAGTTCGTCGGTGGGGACCGGAGACGTCGTTCCGAACAGCAGACAGATCCGGGACACCGGGTCGGCGACGATCCCGCTGAGGATCTGGGTCGGCGCGTCGACGCACGGTGTGCGGACCCCGCCCCGGACGTTGCCGATGTCGTCGAGCTCGAACACGGGCTCGGCACCGCTGGCGTCCCGGAGGGCCAGCGGGTCGGCCACCGGAGGCGGGGGACCTCCCTCGGCCCAGGATCGCAGGTGCCGCAACGCCGATCGCAGAACGAACCTCTGCTGGCCCCGGTTGACCGGGTCGGGGCAGCCGAGGAACTCCTCGAAGTCACCGACCTGGTGGAGATCGGCGTGTGCCGTGCCCGCCATCTCCCAGACCCGGAGTTGATCCGAATCGGGTTGCCGCACGGCGTGATAGCGGAAGTTGGTCAGGACGTCGGTCTCGGTCTGGACAACGAACACCGGTGCGTCGAGATCGGCGCGGATCGTGGTGGGCTCGCTCCCGAAGACGCTCGCCACGTCGATCCCCGAACCGACCTCACCGGCGGGCAACCCGGCGGCCGCGCGGCTGTGGATGAGGTACCCGTCGAACGGTGCCCCGTCCGGACCGACGGTGTTGACGTAGGTCGTCAGGGCCATGGCCGACTGTGATTCGCCGATCCCGAGAACGGTGGAGACCGTCAGACCCGCGAGCGGATGACCGGCGGAGTCGGTCTCGCGGACTGCTCGCCCAACCGAAGTGAAGATGTCGTAGCAGTACGCGTCGCCGGGGTGTCGTAGTCCGGCATAACGTTCCGGGTCTTTGGCGGCGAGGCTCTGCGGGGCGCCGGTCGCCACGCCGACCGAACCCGCCCCGCCCTCGACGCCGACGAACTGTGCCGACACGCCCACCCACGCGTGGCCCGCGCGGACGAGCTCGGCCGCCACATAGGAGTATTCGGGCGCGGCGTCGGCGCCGCTGCTGACGTTCAGCCACTCGACGACCACGCAGCCGCTGAAGGCCGCGGCCTCCGTGGGGCGTCGGACGACGATCCGGGTCGTGAACTCGGCGGTGGGCGCGCCGGTGTCACCGACGACCGGGTCGGCGGCCCCCGAAGCCGCGTACTCGGTGTCGGTGTAACCGGCCGCGGTGAGGTCGGGTAAGGGTGAGGCGCTCAGCAACGAACACCCGTTTCCACCGCGGAGGACACGGAATCGCATGGCCTGACTCACTTCTTCTTCCGATGCTGCTTGATCACCTCACCGAACATGAAGTGCATCTTGGTGCCCTGCGGCCAGCCGACGTAATAGCAGAGGAAGAGGCTGATCTCCTCGAGCTGTTCGGGAGTGAGCTCGCCGTTCCCGAGGGCGGCGCCGGCCTGGATCTCGGCGACGTCGATGTTGTTGCTCGCGGCGAGCGCACCGAGCAGGAGCAATCGGCGATCGCGGTTGGACAGACCGTCGCGCGCCCAGACGTTGCCGAACACCTGGTCGGCGGTGTGCGCGAAGTAATCGCCCGGGCCGTCGCTCACCTCCCAGCCGTAGACCTCGGACATCTTCGCGAGTCCGCGCCTGCGCACCTCGTCGGGTGCGTCGCCGGAGATGTCGGATCGGGTCATGCTGGTTCTCCTTCGAGGTGGGGGACACCGAGCCCGGCGGCCAGATTCCGCAACGCGAGCTGCCCGAGAGGCAGATCGACACCGAGTTCTTCGCCGAGAGCGAGTGCGAGCGTCAGGTCCTTCTCCCCCAGGGTACGGACGCCGGTGAGGATTCCGTACCAGGGATCGTCGGCCGCGACCGGAGCGGTGGTGTCACGCAACATGATCGCCCCGGGCCCACCGGTCACGGCGTCGGAGTGCCGGACCACCTTGCCGAGCTTGGCGATGTCGATGCCGGCGGCCTCGGCCAGTCGCGCGGCCTCGGTGGTCGCGGTGAACGAGATGAAGTGGAGGAGGTTGCGCGCCAGCTTCATCCGGGTGCCCGAGCCGACCTCGGGTCCCGCGTGGACGAGCATGTCGGCGGTGAGCGCGAACGGTTCCTTCAGTTTCTCGTACGCCTCACGTGGCCCGCCGACCATGATCGCGAGCCGGCCCGACGCCGCACCCATCGCGCCACCGGAGATGGGGGCGTCGAGCAATGTCACCTCGCGCGCCGCGCATTGTTCGGCGAGTTCGGCGGCGGTCTCCGGCGCGATCGTCGAGTGGACGGTGATGATGGTGCCCGGGCGAGCCCCGGACAGCAGGCCGTCCGGCCCGGCGACCACCGATCGGACCTGGGCGTCGTCGAGGACGCAGATGCCGATGATGTCGGCCGACGCGGCGAGATCGGCGAGCGAACCCGCGGCCGCGGCCCCCTTCTCGACGACCTTCGCGATGGCCTCGGACGAGAGGTCGAACACCGTCAGACCGCTGCGCCACGCGGCCAGACTCCCGGCCATCGGACCACCGATGTTGCCGAGTCCGACATATCCCAGCCGAATCGGGTCCGTCCGGGTGGGCGTCGATTCGCTCATGAGCGGATGACCTGGCCGCCGTCGACGTTGAAGATCTGCCCGGTGATCCACCCGGCTTCGTCGGACAGGAGAAACAGGCACATGCCGACGAGATCCTCTGGCGTGCCGAAGCGCTTCAGCGGCAGACGGTTCACGATGTCGGCGACCATCTCCTTGGGTGTCGTGGTCCGAGTCGCCTCGGTGTCGATGGGCCCGGGGGCGATCGCGTTGACGCGGATGTTCTGCCCGCCGAGTTCGGTGGCGAGCTGCTGTGTCAGACCGTTCACCCCGACCTTGGCCAGACCGTAGAAGCCGCTGTACAGCCACGCGGCGGTGGAGGACTGGTTGACGATGGCGCCACCACCATTGGTCATGTGCGGGTAGACCGCCCGGGTCACGTTGAGCGCACCGTCGAGGTTCACGCTCATGAACTTCTTGTAGTAGTCCCAGGGCACGGTGATGAGGAAGTCGAGCTTCATCCCGCCGTAGATCGCCGCGTTGTTGACCAGGCCGTCGACCGAGCCGTAGGCGTCGACGGTGGCCGCGGCGAGCGCCTTCGCCGAATCCTCGTCGGCCACATCGGTGTTGACGTACAGTCCGCCGATGTCGGCCGCGACCTGCTTGCCCTTGTCGTCGGCGAGGTCGGCGACCACGACGTTCGCGCCCTCGGCGGCGAGCCCGCGGGCGTACGCCTCACCGATCCCGCCTGCCGCGCCGGTGACGATGATGGTCTTGTTCTCGAAACGCTTGGAACTCATTGTCCTGCTTTCTGTGTGGTCAGTGTTCTGCTCCCTGAGGTGCGAGGAGCGATAGCGGGGGCTTCTCTGTTCCCTGAGGTGCGAGGAGCGATAGCCGCCGGGCCGAGCAAGCGACGAAGGAGCGCGTCGAGGTCGACGAGCCTCGAAGGGTCACGCCGGACGCGCGACGGCCTTGGTCTCCAGGTACTCCTCGAAACCGGCGACTCCCATCTCGCGGCCGATGCCCGACTGTTTGAAGCCGCCGAACGGGACATCGGCGGAGTACCAGATGCCGCCGTTGACGCCCATCGTCCCGGTGCGTACTCCGTTGACGACCTTGTTGATCCGCTCCTCGTCGGACCCGTAGACCATGCCCGACAGGCCGTATGGCGAGTCGTTGGCGATGCGGATCGCGTCGTCGTCGCCGTCGTGGGGAATGATCACCAGCACCGGACCGAAGATCTCCTCCTGCGCGACTCGCGCCGAGTTGTCCAGGCCCGAGATCAGGGTCGGCTCGACGAAGTAGCCGGCGGGCTTGTCGGCGGGACGTCCGCCACCGATCTCGATGGTGCCGCCCTCGCTGGTGGCGAGTTCGATGTAGGACTCGATGCGCTGACGCTGCCGGGCGGAGATGACCGGTCCGCAGATGGTGCCGCCGTCGGTGGGGTCTCCGGCGGGCAGGCCGGCCATCGCGTCGCGGGTGGCGGTGATCGCCTCGTCGAGTCTGCTGCGCGGCACCACCAGGCGCGTGGTGATGGCGCACCCCTGACCGGCATGGGTGACGACGTTGAATGCGGCCATGGCGCAGGCAGATCCGATGTCGGCATCGTCGAGGACGATGAAGGCCGACTTGCCGCCCAGCTCCAGGAACACCTTCTTGAGCGACTCGGACGCGGCGGCCATCACCTTCTTGCCGGTCGCGGTGGAGCCGGTGAACGACACCAGGTCGACGCGGGGGTCGGTGCTGAGCTGGGCGCCGAGCTGGTGGTCGGTCGAGGTGACGATGTTGAGAACACCGGGCGGGAAGTCCGTCTCCTCGGCGACGACCCGGCCGACGAGCGCGGCACACCACGGGGTGTCGGGTGCGGGCTTGAGCACGACCGTGCACCCGGCGGCCAGGGCGGGGCCGATCTTGGCGAAGTTGATCTGGTGCGGGAAGTTCCACGGCGTGATCGCGCCGACGACGCCCACGGCCTCCGAGCGCAGCTCGCGATGGTTCTTGAGGCCCATGGGTTTGGCGGTGCCGAGGTCACGGGTCCACTCGTAGCTCTCGGCGAGGTCGGCGAAATAGCCGAGATCGGTGACCGGTCCCTCGAACTGCGGACCGTGGGTGAGGAAGGACGGGCAACCCACCTCGGCGATGGTGAGTTCGCGGAGCTCGTCACCGTGGGCGAGCAGGGCGTCGCGCAGCTGACGGAGACAACGGGCGCGGAAGGCGTGGTCGCGCGACCAGTCGGTGGTGTCGAAGGCGGTGCGTGCGGCCGTGATGGCGGCGTCCATGTCGGCCGAGGTGGCGTCGGCCGCCTGCCCGATGACCTCCTCGGTCGCGGGATTGACGACGTCGAAGACGCCACCGCTCCCGGGGGTGAGTTTGCCGTCGATCAACAGATCCGACGCGGATTCGGGGCGAAGAGGCATGAGCTGGAACTCCATCTGGACAGGTGTCTGGACTCGCGTTCAAAGCTAGTGTAGCGTGGCTCACATGTCCAGCCCCGTGTCTCAGGAATCCACTCGCCGCAGGCTGACCCAGCAGCAGGCGGAAACGGTCACCCGCCTCACCGATGCCGCAGTCGATGTGCTGAACGCAGAGGGTTTCGACGGTCTCACCGTGCGGACGGTGGCCAAGATCGCCGGGGTCGCGCCGGCCACCGCCTACACCTACTTCTCGTCGAAGAGTCACCTGGTCGCCGAGGTGTTCTGGCGTCGCCTCTCGGCCGGCGTGCTGGAACCGGATCCCGCTGCGCCACGGAGCGAGCGCGTCGCGCAGGTGCTCCGCGAGGTCGCACTTGTCGTGGCCGGCGAGGGGCAACTGGGCGGTGCGGTGACGGTGGCCCTGCTGGGCAGTGATCCCGACGTCGAACACCTGCGCGTGCGGATCGGCGCTTTCATCCGACGTCGCCTCGCCGCGGCACTCGAAGAGGACCCGGAGAATCCGGGCCCGCTCCTGGACACCCTGGAGATGATCTACTCCGGCGGCCTGGTCTACGCCGGCATGGGGCACATGACCTACGAGCAGACCTCCGAACGTCTTGTCGCAGCCGCACATCTACTGATGGAGAAGTGATGACCGAATCGACGACGGTGTCGGGGATGGAGCACGAACTCCCCTTCGACCCGTATGCCTATGGTTTCCACGAGGATCCGTATCCCACCTATCACCGCCTCCGGACGGAATCGCCGGTGTACTACCACAGCGGGATGGACTTCTGGGCACTGGCCGGACATGCCGACGTCCGTGCGGCTTTCCGTGACACACAACGACTCTCGAACAGCTGGGGCGTGTCGATGGACCCCTCGGCGTACGGTCCCGACGCACACAAGTCGATGTCCTTCCTCGCCATGGACGACCCCAAACACATGCGCATCCGCAAACTGGTCTCCAAGGGTTTCACTCCTCGCCGGGTCAACGAACTCACCGGCCGGATCACCGCCCTCACGCACCAGCACTGGAGCAAGTGTCTCGACAAGGGGGAGTTCGACTTCGTCCACGACTTCGCCGCGCTGCTCCCGATGGACGTGGTGTCCGAGCTGCTGGGTGTCCCCGAGGCCGATCGCACCAGGCTGCGCCATCAGTCCGACCTGCTCCTCCACCGCGAGGACGGCGACCTCGACCTTCCCGAGGCGGCGGTCTACGCCTACATCGAACTGCACAACTACTATTCGGAGCTCATCGCCGACCGCCGCAAGAACCCCGGCGAGGATCTGGTCTCGGCCCTCATCGCGGCCGAGATCGACGACGACGAGACTGGCGAGAAGACACGGCTCACCGAGGACGAGATCGTCGGCTTCATGGTCCTGATGGTGGTGGCGGGCAACGAGACCACGACCAAACTCCTTGCCAACGCGCTGTATTGGGGCTGGCGCAATCCCGACGAACTCGCGAAGGTCTTCGCCGACCCGGAGGTCGTCGTCCCGGACTGGACCGAGGAGACGTTGCGCTACGACAACTCGACGCAGATCGTCGTGCGACGGGTGGTCGAGGACGCCCCGTACGGCGACTTCGTGATCCCGGCGGGCGATCGCGTGCTCCTGCTCGTCGGTTCGGCGAATCGCGACGTCGAGGTGTTCGGCGCCGATGCCGACCGGTATGAGATCGGCCGCGACTGCGGCCAGGCCCTGATGAGCTTCGGGCTGGGAGCGCACTTCTGTCTCGGTGCGCACCTCGCACGCCTGGAGGCGAACATCGGCCTGACCGAGGTCGTCAAGTCGATCCGGGCGGTGGACATCGACGCCGACAAGGCGGTCCGGGTCCATTCGGTGAACGTGCGCGGCTTCGCCGAACTCCCGGTGAAGGTGACGGTGCGCTGATGGCCTTCCGTCCTCATCCCGAGCGGCGACCGGTCCTCGTCGCCGGCGCGTCGTCGGGCATCGGTGCCGCCACCGCCGAATTCCTCTCCGCCGCCGGCCATCCCGTCGCCCTCGCGGCCCGCCGGGTGGACAAGCTGCAGGAACTGGCCGACACGATCACGGCGCGGGGCGGCGAGGCCGTCGCGGTGCCGTTGGACGTCACCGACGAACAGTCCGTGCTCGACTGCGTGGCGAAGGCCGAGGCCGCTCTGGGGCCGCTGGAGATCGTCGTCGCCGGCGCCGGCGACCTCGCGGTCGGGCTCTCCTATGAGACCGGGACCGACCATTTCGCCGACCAGATCAACATCCATCTCACCGGCGCCTACCGGATCTACCGCGCGGTCATCGGTGGCATGATCGACCGCGCCCGAGGTGATTTCGTGTTCATCGGGTCCGATGTGGCGATTCATCCGCGGCCCTGGTCGTCGGCGTATGTCGCCGCGAAATCCGGTATCGACGGGCTCGTTGCGACCATTCAGCTCGAACTCGAGGGCACCGGTGTGCGGGCCGGGGTCGTCCGTCCCGGGCAGACGCTCACCGGCATGGGGATGAACCTCGATCCGACGACGACCGAACACATGCTCAACGACTGGATCACACACGGTCTGGCCCGCCACGGCAATTTCCTCTCGCCCGAACACATCGCGCAGGCCGTCGCGGCCATGGTGTCCATGCCGCGCGGCGCGCACATGCGGTCGGTCGAGGTGGAGGCCGAAGGCGCGGTCAGCGACAAGAAACGACAGGCAGCACAGGAGAAGGGGACGGACAGATGACCGCCATCACCGAATCAGGCCTGAGGCAACCGAATCGCGTCTCGGGTGGCGAGGGCGAACACGGACATCTCGACGAACTCGCGACCGACCCGATCTCGCTGTTCTGGCGCGTCCGCGAGGAGTGCGGGGACGTCGGCATGTTCCAGCTCGCCGATCGGGAGGTGGTGCTGGTCTCGGGGTCGGCCGCGAACGAGGAGTTCTTCCGCGCGCCCGAGGAGGATCTCGACCAGGCCGCCGCCTACCCGTTCATGACGCCGGTCTTCGGCGAAGGCGTCGTGTTCGACACGAGCCCCGAGGAGCGGTCCAAGGCGATCCACAACTCGGCGCTCAAGGGCGCACACATGAAGCAGCACGCGGTGACCATCCCGAACGAGGTCGAGCGGATCATCGCGGGATGGGGTGACGAG
This sequence comes from Gordonia sp. G4, assembly GCF_057770005.1. Taxonomy (NCBI): domain Bacteria; kingdom Bacillati; phylum Actinomycetota; class Actinomycetes; order Mycobacteriales; family Gordoniaceae; genus Gordonia; species Gordonia sp. G4. The sequence continues at coordinate 359,475 of NZ_CM173442.1, read as the reverse complement.
GGGGAGATCGATCTCCTCGACTTCTTCGCCGAGCTGACTCTCTACACGTCGTCGTCGTGCCTCATCGGGCGGAAGTTCCGGGAGCGGCTCAACGGGCACATCGCGCACCTGTTCCACGACCTGGAGAAGGGCACGGACCCGATCGCGTACGTGGACTACAAGGCCGACATCGAGAGCTTCCGCAAACGTGACGAGGCCCGGGCCGAGCTGGTCGAGTTCATCCAGGGCGTGATGGACGAGCGGATCGCGAATCCGACCGAGGACAAGGAAGATCGCGACCTGATGGACGTCCTGGTCCAGGTCGGATTCGACGCGAACACCGTCACCGGCATGTTCATCTCGATGATGTTCGCCGGCCACCACACGACGTCGGGCACCGCCGCGTGGACCCTCATCGAACTGTTGCGCAACCCCGACTACATGCGACGGGTGTACGACGAGCTCGACGAGATCTACGGCGAGACGCCGCCCGGTGAACGTCCGGAGTACACCTTCGCGCACACCCGTCAGATGCCGCAGCTCGAGAACGCACTCAAAGAGGCGCTTCGGTTGCACCCACCGCTGATCATCCTCATGCGAGTGGTGCAGAACGACTTCCACGTCGAGGACTTCGAGGTCAAGGCCGGACAGTCGATCGCCGTCTCGCCGGCGATCTCCAACCGGCTGCCCGAGGACTTCCCCGGCGCAGACAGCTTCGACCCGGACCGCTACGACAAGCCGCGGCAGGAGGACCTGGTCAACCGGTGGACCTGGATTCCCTTCGGCGCCGGCCGCCACCGTTGCGTCGGCGCGCAATTCGCGATCATGCAGTTGAAGGCGATCTTCTCGGTGCTCTTCCAGAACTACGAGTTCGAGATGCTGCAGCCCCCGGAGAGCTACCGCAACGACCACTCGAAGATGGTGGTCCAACTGCAGCAGCCCTGCCGCGTCGCCTATCGCAAGCGTCAGGACGCCTGATGCGCGTCGAGGTGGACCTGGACCTCTGCCAGGGGCATGGGATGTGCGAGCTCGAGGCGCCTGAGGTCTTCGCCGCGCACACCGACCATGTCGAGATCCTCGACGCGACCCCCGATGAATCCCGGCGCGCCGAGGTCGAGGCCGGCGTGCACTACTGCCCGACGCAAGCTCTTCGGATCATCGAGGGCTGAGTTCTGAACACGTCGCCCTCGCAATTCCAGAACGACCGAATGAAGGTGGAAAGACATGTCTTTTGACCGTGCGGAACTCGACGAGATGAAGGAGCGGTGGCTCGCCGCCAACATCGAGGCCGAGAAAGCGGGGGACTGGAAACCCCTCGCCGACTTCTACACCGAGGACGCCACCTACGGGTGGAACTACGGCCCTGACAAGGATTTCATGGCCGTGGGTCGCGAGGAGATCCGCGAGCTCGCCCTCGGCCAGGAGATGGAGGGCCTGCAGGGGTGGGAATATCCCTACCAGGCGTGGGTGATCGACGACCAGACCGGCGACATGATCGGACTCTGGAAGCAGATCTACGAGGGCACGCGCGAGGACGGCAGCCATTACGCACTGGAGGGTATCCAGGGCAGCTGGTTCAAGTACGGCGGGAACTTCCAGTTCCGCTGGCAGCGCGACTTCTTCGACTACGGGAACGTGTCGGCGCTGTTCATCGAGATGATGAAGAACAACGCGATGAGCGAGCCGATGCTGAAGCGGGTGGAGAAGTCGGCGCCGGGAAACCTGCCGGGGTGGTACGACTTCGGCAAGGCCCCGGTCGAGTTCTGGTGACCTGAGATGACTTCCACAGCCCCGGCCTACCAAGGTCTGAGTCAGGATCAGCTCGCCGTTCTCGTACCCGAACTGCTGCTGTCGGGTCAGATGATCGACCGCAGCGGGATGGCTCACCTCATCAGTGCCTTCGGCCGGGACGTGATGGGCAAGGTCGCCATCGAGGAGTGGATGGCGGCGAGCCCGGTCTACACGCACCGGATGCGCACGGCCCTCGGGATCGACGGCGACGGCGTCGAGGACATGTTCAAGTGCTTGCAGCTCGACATCGGCGCGCCACCACAGTTCATGGACTTCCGGTACCGCATCGACGACGAGTACCACGGTTCGTTCGTCCTCGATCACTGCGGCGCATTGCTCGACGTCGAACCTCTCGGTGACGACTACGTGACGACCATGTGCCACGACATCGAGGACCCCACCTTCGACGCGACGGCCATCGCCACCAATCGGCGGGCGCGGATCAGGCCGGTCCATCGGCCACCGCGCCGGCCGGTCGATCGAACGCCGCACTGCGAGTGGACGGTCACGATCGAGCCAGATCGTGACGAGTTGCCGCTCCCACCGGACTCCGTGGACATGTTCGGCACCCGGGCCGGGCAGCTGGTCCTGTCGCCGATCGACACCACGGAGACCGAAGGCTGGGTCGACTACCGCGGCCCGCTCGTCGAGGACCTTCAGTTCGCGGAATGGTCGACGTCGGCCCTCGTCCGCGTCGCCGAAGAGGTTGCGCTGCAACACCAGTTGCTGTCGCTGGGCTTCCTCGTCAGTCTGCGCAGATCCGCCGAGAGCGAGACGCAGGCCACCGAGATCTTCCGCAAACAGCTGACCGGCATCGCCGGGCTCGCCGCCGACCGGATTCGCGTCGCGCTCGGATTGTCCGCCGACGCCTCGGGTCTCGCCGGGGTACTCGCCCTACACCCGTGCTTCGGCCCGGTCCAGTACACGGGACTGACCGCCGAGGCCGACGGGGACACCGTCGTCGTCCGCATCCCGCAAGAATCCGATGCGATGACCGACGGCGGCTGGGTGTCGATCCTGGACGCCGATCACGTCAAGCCGCTCCAGGCCGCGGCCACCGCCGTCGACCCGTATCTCGCAGTCGCGGATGCGACGGAGGCCGACGGCGATCTGGTCGTCCGGATCGCCAAGACGGACAGTCCGCGGAAGGAATACGGCGAGGTGGCCGTCGCACGATTCAGCGGGGGAGCGAGTTTCGAGTTCGTCGACCGCGGGCGGTCGATCCCGATCACGCCGGTGGGCAGCTCGGCGTGACCTCCGGCGGTGGCTGGTCACCCGGCGGCGCTGGACTCGGGGGCCGGGTCGCCGTGGTCGCCGGGGCCACGCGGGGCATCGGTCTCGCGGTCTCGTACGCGCTGGCCGGCCAGGGGGTCTCGGTCGTGGTCAACGGACGCGACCCGCAGGCGGTCGCAGACACGGTCGTCGAGATCCGCGGGGGCGGGGGTTACGCCGTGGGCGTCCCCGGCTCCGCGGGTGACGACGGAGTGGCCCAGACGATGGTCGAGACGGCACTGGAGGAATTCGGTGCCCTCGACATCGCCATCAACTGTGCCGGGATCGCCGAACCGTCCGGTTCGACGGTCCTCACGATCTCCCCGGACGAGTTCCGTGCCCAGGTCGACGCCCACCTGATGAGTGCGTTCCACCTGCTGCAAGCTGCCGGGCGGGTGTTCGTCGAGCAGGGTTCCGGGTCAATCGTCCTGACCGGTTCGGCAGCGTCACTCGGAATGTTCGGCGGTAGTGGGTACCCCGCCGCCAAGGGCGGTGTCAATGCGCTCGCTCTCGCCGCGGCCGCCGACCTTCGGGACCACCGGGTGCGTGTCAACGTGGTGATGCCCGGTGCGAAGTCGCGGTTGTCCTCCGGTGAGGACTACATCGCCCATATCGAAGGACTCCATCGCCGCGGGATACTCGACGACCTCACGCGCGACGCTGCTCTCGATCCCGCCCCACCCGAGTACGTCGCGCCGCTGTACGTGTTCCTGGCCGGTGACGCGGCCGAACACATCACCGGTGAGATCTTCAGTGCTGCCGGTGGATTCATCGGCCGCTTCGAGTCGCAGCAGGCGAGCTTCGTGGCCTACCGCGACCACAAGGACACCTCGCCCTACAGCCTCGACGAGCTCGCCGGCATCCTGGCCGGGCCTGCCTCGCCCTGAGCGGGTCGCGTCACCCATTCTCTGAGGAGCGAGCGGTGACCCCGCTCTCTGAGGAGCTAGCGGTGACCCCTTTCGCTCCCTGAGGAGCGAGCGGTGACCCCTTCTGATCCCTGAGGAGCGAGCTTGCGAGCGTCACGAAGGGTCTGGCGCGGCGCCGTGCGGGACCCTTCGTGGCTCGTCGCTTGCGCTCCTCGCACCTCAGGGAGCGGTGGGGTTGTCGCTTGCGGTTCTCTCACCTCAGGGGTGCCGGCTCAACCAGCGGGGGTGGTGCCGGTTCAAACAGCGCGGCGCGCGACGCGGCGTTCGAGCCAGAACCGGGCACCGTCGGCGATGGCCTCGGTCACCGGGCGTGGTTGCCAACCGAGGTCGCGTTCGGCCTTGCCGTGGTCCATCTCGGACATGAAGTGCATCAACCGGACCGAGGGGATCGTCAACTGCACCGGCTTGCGGGTCAGCGCCGCCCACGTGGAACCCACTGCCCCGAAGGTGTAGAGGGCGGCGCGGTTGAGAACCAGACGCGGGGCCGGCCGGTCTGCGGTCGCGGCTGCGATGGAGACGATGTCACCGGTGTCGATGGATCTCTCGGAGACGATGTAGCGTTCGCCGACCTCGCCGCGGTCCGCGGCGAGGAGCAGCGCGTGCGCGGCGTCGTCGATGCCGACCGACTCGGCGCGACAACCGCGAACGGTGAACGGCAACCTGCCAAGCGCCGCGCCCGCCACGAACGCACCGTGCGGGGTGGGTTGCCAGTCGCCGGGGCCGTAGGTGTTGGCGACGCACATCGCGACCGCGGGCACCGCGCCGTCCTGCGCTCGGTTCACCACCAGGTCTTCGGCGGCCACGCGGCTCTTCACATACTCAGGAGCCCTCGCGGCCCAGTTGAACTCGTCGTCCTCGGTCGCTTGACGGCCGTCCACCCGGCCGATGGTCGCCGCGGTGCTGGTGAACACGAACTTCCGCAGTGGCATCCGAGCCGCGACGTCGAGCACCGAGCGCAGGGCTTCGACATTCGTCCGGTACAGCGGTGCGGGGTCGCGCAGCTACGCGCGCGTGTCGACCGCACAGTGGAACACCACGTCGCACCCGTTCATCGCTCGCGCGACCGCGTCGGCGTCGAAGAGGTCGCCCGTCACGTGGTCGATGCCGAGGCCGGCCAGGGTACGGAGGTCGCTGGTGGGTCGTGTCAGCACTCGCACCTCGTCACCCGCGTCCACGAGCTGCCGCACGAGACGGGAACCCAGAAACCCGTTGCCTCCGATGACGAGTGACGGCACGGTTCAGAGTCCTCCGGGCGCGAGGTCGTCGATCGCCGCCGCGCTCCGGGACAGCATCGCGTCGAACATCGCGTTGCCCCGCTCGGTCGGTTGCGCCGCCGCGGAGCCGAACACGATGATCAGCGGCGCCTGGATGAGGTTTCCGACGTAGTCGTCCCAGCATTCGTCGAGCGTGTAACCGCTCACGCCTGCGATCGTCAGTGCTCGATGGTACGAGGCGACGATGCCGCGCTCGTGCCGGCGCCGATCGTCGGTGCTCAGACTGGTGCTCAGGAGAAAGGCGATGTCACGCAACGGGTTGCCGGTGGTGATCGTCTGCCAGTCGATCACCGTGACCTCCCCGGCGTGCCCGAACAGGACGTTGTCCACACGGAGGTCGCCGTGGATCAGGGTGGCGTTGTCCAGCGGGGCGACCAGCCACTCACCGGCCTCGCGGACGAGCCAGTCGACGGCCGCCGACGACGGGCCGTCGGGGGAGAAGCGTTCGCGGTACACCTCGGCCATCGGGGCGAGGATCGATTCCATCACCTCCCGGTCGGCGTCGGTGGGCAACGGCATGTCGGTCAGGAGGGTCGGATCGTTCCATCGGGGAGCGTGCAGACCGGCGGCCGCGACGGCGATCGACTCGGCCTGCGCCGGTGTGCAGCCGGCGATCTGGTCACCCTGCACAGCGGCGCCCATGTCCTCGAGCAGGAGAACGAACTCGGTGCCCGGATCAGAGATCGTCGCGGCGAAGCAGGTGGGTATGGGGACACTGAACGAGGAGGCGAGGTCGCGGTAGAACCGCACCTCGTTGCGGAACACCCCGGATCCGAACTCGCGCTGGTCCGGTGTTCCGGTGGCGAGTTTCGCGATGACAGTGTCGGGCAACGTTGCTGCGTTCTCGTGGTCGAGGTGCAGCCGATACGACCCGGCCATCTGCCCGGTGCCGACCGGCTCGGTCCGGACCGAGCCGATGTGGACGTCGTGTCCGTTGGCGGCGAGGAACGCGGTCAACCACTCCGGGCTGAGTTCGTCTACGCGGGTGGGGATTCCGACGGTGTCCGGCACGGTCACGCCCTTTCGGTTCAGCGGTACGGATCGGGCCGATGTGACCGGGCTCACCCAGGCCGCTGGTCGCGACATTACCGAGGAAATGGACTGGTGTCCAGGGAGGCGGACGACGGTTTCGGTGTGTGGTGGGTTCTTGTCTCACGGCGGCTCCGAGAGCAGCAAATCCATTCCGCCACAGGACGGATCGTGCTCGACTAGGCTGCGCGCAGACGCGGTGACCCGAGTCGCGGTCGCCGGGAGAGGGGAAGGGCGAGTGAACACCAGACTCGACGGAAAGGTCGCCCTCGTGACGGGCGCGGCGCGCGGCCAGGGCCGCAGCCACGCCGTGCGGATGGCCGAAGAGGGCGCCGACATCATCGCAATCGACATCTGCGATCAGATCACCACGGTCAACTACGCGATGAGCACTCCGGACGACCTGCAGCAGACCGCCGAGATGGTCGACGCCACGGACCGCAGGGTGATCGCCAAGATCGCCGATGTCCGCAGCCGCGATGCGCTGCAGGCCGCGATCGACGATGCCGTGGCGCAATTCGGCAGGCTCGACATCGTCGTCGCCAACGCCGGGATCAGCCCCCTCGGACCCGAGAGTCCCTCGGTCACATGGATGAACACCGTGGCGGTCAACCTCGGTGGCGTGATCAACACCCTCGAGCTGTCGTTGCCTCACCTCGAGGCCGGTGCGTCGATCGTCTGCATCGGGTCGATGGCCGCGTTCATGCCGTCGTTCGAGTCCGCGCAGGCCGGACCGGGTGCGGGCGGGTACGGCCACTCGAAACGGGCGGTGGCGCGACTCGTCAACGACCTCGCACGACATCTGGCGCCGAGAGGCATCCGCGTCAACGCGATCCATCCCGGCAACGTCGACACCGCGATGGTGCATCACGACGAGATCTACCGGTTGTTCCGTCCCGACCTGGAGAAGCCGGACTACGCGGACGTCAAGGATGTCTTCGCCTCGCTGCACGCGATGCCGGTGGATCTGCTCGCACCCGAGGACGTCACCGAGGCGGTCCTCTACCTGGTGTCCGATGCTGCGCGATATGTGACCGGGCAGCAGCTTCGGGTGGAGGCGGGCGCGTTGCTCAACTCGGTTCCGCCCGGCGTGCCCGACTGAGCGCGCGCCGATCAGGTCACCCCGCAACAGAACCCGGGTTCACGGGCAATTGTCGCCTGGCGGGCCGGATCGAGCGATACGCACTCAGTACCGACAACAGTTCCGACGGTGCGGCGCCGTGCATGATGACCGAGTCGACACCGAGGTCGAACTGCCGAGCCACGGTGGCCGCACAGCGCGCGGCGGTCCCGACCGCGCTGTCGGCGACCCAGGACGCCGGGATGACCTCGGCGAGCTGTGCGAGTTCGTCAGCGGTCGCGGTGGCGTCGATCGGTCCGCGTGCGCCGGCGAAAGCCGGACTCTCCCTGATCCGGTCGAGATCGTCTCGGTGCCAACCATTGGCGCGCATGAGAACATCCGGATACCCCTGGAGATAGGTCGCGAGCCGGCCGTACAGGCGACGCAGCCGATCGTCCTCGGCGAGTTGATCGGGCACGGTCGCCACCACAGACCAGATACGCACCGAAGCCGGGTCCCGGCCGGCCTCCTCGGCCGCCGCTCGCACCGTCTCGACCGCAGCGGTCGTCGCGGCGTCGGAGAAGAAGGTGTGCAGGACCACCCCGTCCGCGATTCGTCCGGCGAGACGCAAGGTGTTGGGCGACATGGTCACCAGCAGGATGGGGACCGGTGGGACGGCGACTCCGAGGTTGAGGTAGTCGTAGGTGCCGAGCGGTCCGTCGTGCCCGAGGACCATCTCGCCCCGCCAGAGGGTGCGCAACACCGACGCCGCGTCGGTGAGTTGGGCGCTCGTGACATCGGGGACGCCGAGAACTTGCCACTGCATGGCGAATCCGCGCCCGAGGCCGAGTGCGAACCGCCCACCTGTCATCGCCGACAACGTGGCGCCCATGGACGCGGTGATGATGGGATGACGGGTGTTGTGGTTGGTCGCGGCCGTGGCGACGCCCATGCGGCGGGTCGCCGCTGCCAGACCTCCCGCGAGCACGGCGGCATCCTTGACGTTGAAGCGCTCGGAGACGAAGGCGGCGCCGAAGCCCTCGTGGTCGGCCAGCCGCGCCTCGTCGGCGAGCTCGGCGGGATCGACCGGATGCCGGGACAGGGCGTAGTAACCGATCTCCGGGAGTGTCTGGTGTGCGGTCGAATCGGGAGACGACACCGCCGCGGGCGACGTCATGCCTGTGCGGCCACCGCTTGCCGGTACACGCGGGTCCGGGCTTCGCGCACCCAGAGCCGGCCCGATCCGGGCGTGGCGCCCTCGGCCTTGAGGGTCCGTTTCAGGATCTTGTTCGTCGCGGTCGTCGGGAGGTCGTCCTCGATCCGGACGTAGGTCGGCCACGCCTTCGGTGACAGGTCCGGTTGCGCGGCAAGCTGTTCGGCGAAGGACTCCGGTGTGAGTTCGACGCCGTCCTGCAGGACCACCGCGGCCATCACCGCGTCGCCGACGTGTTCGTCCGGAACGGCGTAGACCGCAACGCGATTGATCTCCGGAACACGCAGCAGCACGCGTTCGATCGGACCGGCAGCGAGATTCTCGCCGTCGACGCGCATCCAGTCGCCGGTTCGGCCGGCCAGGTAGATCCAGTCGTCGGAGTCCTTGTAGGCCAGGTCGCCCGACCAGTACATCCCGTGGCGGAGTCGTTCGCTCGTGGCGTCGGCGTCGTTGTAGTAGCCCATGAACATGCCGCCGCCCTCGATGTTCACCAGCTCGCCGATCGCGTCGTCGGCGTTGAGAAGTGCGCCATTGGAGTCGAATTCGGCCCGCGGGCACTCGGTCAGCGTCGACGAGTTGTATACGGCGACATTCGGGAAGCCCTTGCCGATCGAACCGTGCGGGGTGCCGGGCTCTCGGGTGATGATGATCGCCAGTTCTGTCGAGCCGAATCCGTCCCACACGGTGCAACCGAAACGGCGGGAGAAGTCGTCGATGTCGCGGTCGGTGGCCTCGTTGCCGAACGCCACCCGAAGCGGGTTGTCGGCGTCGTCGGGCTTCTCCTCGGTCGCCAGGATGTAGGCGAGCGGCTTGCCGACGTAGTTCATGTATGTCGCGTTGTAGCGGCGGATGTCGTCGAGGAAGGTCGAGGCGGAGAACTTGGCCGGTGCGATCGCGGCACCACCGCACAGCGCCACGCAGTAGCCACCCATGAGTGCGGCGCTGTGGAACAGGGGCATCGAGAGGTAGCACACGTCGCCGGGGCCGATGTCGTACTTGTCGGCGAGCACCGGGCCGGCGAACGGCATCATCATGTGCGCGAACTGGACGGGCTTGGGATTGCCACTGGTGCCCGAGGTGAAGATGAGCATGAACGTGTCCATCGCCCCGGGTACCGAATGGGGCGTCAGTTCGCCTGCGCCGGAGATCATGTCGGCCCACTGCTCGGTGGAGGTGTCCAGTACCGTCATGCCGGGCAACTCCAGGCCGTCGAGGAGTGGTCGGTGTTCGGCGTCGGTGAGGAGGATCTGGCAGTCGGCGCGCAGGATGTCGGCGGCGAGGCCGTCACCGCGGCGGGTGTTATTGATACCCGCCGTCACGTATCCGCCGAGTGCGCCGGCCGCCAGAGCGATCAGCATGTCCGGGGTGTTCCCGAGCAGTGCGCCCACGTGGAGTGGGCGCTGCGGGTCGGCGACCCCGAGGATCGCCGACGCCGCCCGCTCGGCATCGCGTATGTACTCGCGCCAGGTCCATTGCCGGCCCTCGAAGGTGATCGCGAGGTTGTCGTCGTCGGCGCGTGCCTGCAGGAGCTGGGTGACTGTCTCGGCCATGCGGCAAATCTAGAACGTGTTCACCCCACGTGTGTACAGATTTGCAGAATTGTCTACTCGGTTCTGGAGAGCCCGCTCAGCCCCGGGGAAGAACGTTGAAGAATCAGCGCGTGAACGATCCGCTGCCCGGCACGACCGTGAAGGTCTGATCGCTCTTTCCGAGGATCGTCGTCGTGAATTCGACCGACCCGGTCCCGGTGGTGACAGCTACACCGTCCGACGGACGCCCGTCCGTGCACGCCGCGAAGACTTCGTCCCCGGATGTACCGGACGACGTGTTCTTCCAAGTGATCCCGACTCGTGCGTCCTTGAGGTTGGTGGCGCAGGCCTCGGTGGGAGTGGTGTCGAGTGAGATTCGTGTGACCCCGGGTTCGGTGGCCGAGGCGAGAATGCTCGCCACGAATCCGCCGGTGACGCCCTGGGAGCCGACGGTGACGCCGGCATTGGGGATCTGCTCCACGCTGAGCGGCCGCTCCACGGGTTCCGCGACGGCGGTGCCCGCTCCGGCTCCGAACGCTCCCACTGCCACAATCGCCCCGATTGTTGCCACAGTCTTGCGTCGCATCTGTCTCTCCCGTCACTTTGGACACGTACGAACCCAGAGTACGGGAGTGAGATTGGACTCTCCAACGTGAGATCGGCTGCACTTCGCTGATACAAGGGATTTCATGAGCGAGCCGCACGATCCACTGTCCGCATTCCACCTCGGCGACATCACGGTGTCGAAGTCGGGGGTGCGGGCCTCGCAGCAGCTGTGCACGCGTTTCGTTGATCATCGCGGACTGATCGAGTTGCCGGCCCTCGCGGTGCTGTTCGACCACTGCGGCGGCATCCCGTTCCATGGCGTCCACGACGACCCCGCCGCGGCGACCCTGCAGGCGCGCCTGACGATGTCGACCCATGGGCGCGCGGAGATCGGGGACCTCCTCGCGGCGCGCGCCGAGGTGGTCATGCACGACGACGCGTGGGGCTCGACGTCGGTCGAGATCCGCACCGGAGCCGGGGATCTGTGCTGTGTGGGGACTGCGCGAAACGTCCGCGTCGGTCGTGCGCCGACCGGTGCCACGCCGTCGGCCGAGCTGGGCCTTCCGACACCACGGTGCGCCGACGCCGACCAGTCCGTCCTGCCCGAACCGATCCCGGCCACGCTGTCCGGGCGCGAAGTGGTCGATGAGATCGCGTCGAAGATGCGGGAGCCCGGCCCGCTCACCGACATGCTCAACGGCCGCGTCGAGGTCATCGACGGTACCTCCGACCGCGAGTCCGGTATCCGCTTCCGCAGTGCCACCGAACCCTGGATGGGCAACATGTTCGGCACCATGCACGGCGGTGTCATCGCCACGATCGTCGGTCAGGCCGCGTCGTTCGCCGGGCATCTTCATGCCGGTGCCGGGCAGGAGTACTCGATCGGGGACATGGCGATCGGCTTCTACCGCTCACCTGCTGTCGACGGCAGTGAAGTGGTGGTCGAGGTGACGCCGATCAAGCTCGGCAGGCGCATCTCGTCCTTCGAGGCGACGATGAACTCCTACGACGACGTCCTGCTGAGCCGGGCCACGGTCGACATCCACTACCGCTGACCGCAGCTGGGTCTCGGGCTGGCCGAGCAGCGTCGACCGAGCGTAGCGAGGCCGCGTGGTGCTCCTGCTGGCCGAGCAGCGTCGACCGAGCGTAGCGAGGCCGCGTGGTGCTCCTGCTGGCCGAGCAGCGTCGACCGAGCGTAGCGAGGCCGCCGCGTCCGTCGAGGTCACTTTCTCGTGCTCGGGTCGCCAGGTGGCTTCGACTCGGCGCCTCGCTTCGCTCGGTGCCGGCTCAACCAGCGGTGGGAGCGTCGATCGACGAGCGGTGGGGCTGCCTGCTCTACCGGCGGTGGGTCGCCGGCTCAACCAGCGGTGGGAGCGTCGATCGACGAGCGGTGGGGCTGCCTGCTCTACAGGCGGTGGGCTACAGAAACAATCAAGCACGCTTGATTTCTTCTGCGGTCGTGTGTGAGGGTGATCGCATGTCTGATGGACGCACTGCCGTGATCGGCGTCGTCGCCGATCTCGAGGCCGAATCCGCGCAGCTGGACGCGGTGGTCGCCGGTCTCGACGACGCGGGCTGGGCCACGCCGACACCCGCACCGGGATGGACCGTCGCCCACCAGATCGCGCATCTGGCGTGGACCGATGAGGTCGCCGCTGTCGCGGCCACCGATCCCGATCGCTTCGACGAACTTCTCGGCGAGGCGGCGGACAGCGCGGCGACCTTCGTCGACGACGCGGCCGAGGCCGGCGCGGCCGCACCGGTCGGGGAGATCCTCGCCGGGTGGCGAGCCGCGCGTGAGCGTCTCGCCGACGCCCTGCGTGAGGTTCCCGCCGGCGTCAAGATCCCATGGTTCGGCCCGCCGATGTCCGCGGCGTCGATGGCCACCGCGCGACTCATGGAGACCTGGGCACACGGCCTCGACGTCGCCGATGCACTCGGTGTTTCCCTGCCGCCCACCGACCGGATTCGCGGGGTCGCGCACATCGGTGTGCGTACCCGCGACTTCGCGTACGTGATCAACGGCCGGACCCCGCCCGCCGAGCCCTTCCACTACGCGCTCACCGCGCCGTCGGGTGAACTGTGGACCTGGGGGCCGGCGGACGCGTCGAACAGCGTGCGAGGACCGGCGCTCGACTTCTGCCTCCTGGTGACGCAGCGGCGCGCACTCGCCGACCTCCACCTCGAACTCACCGGCTCCGACGCGGTCGAATGGTCCGGCATCGCACAGTGTTTCGCGGGGCCGCCCGGACCGGGTCGCGAACCACGCGGGCGCTGAGACGTTCCGACCCCGCCGATGCCCGGCGGGCAGAGACCGATCGCCGTCGAAACACCGATCGCACGCAGTCCCGACAGGAGAACACGATGCCCATCGCCAACCCGAACTGGGAGACACCGGAACGTCTCGAATTGCGTTCCACTGTGCGGCGATTCGTCGACAAGCACATCCTCCCGCACCAGGACGACTGGGAGCGGGACGGAGCGATCCCGCGTGAACTGCACGTCGAGGCAGCCAAACTGGGCCTGTTCGGGCTCGGGGTTCCCGAGGAGGTGGGCGGCTCCGGCGGCGACCTGATCGACAGCACGATCCTCGGCGAGGAACTGCACTACGCCGGTGCGGCCGGCGGCGTCTTCGCGTCGTTGTTCACCCACGGCATCGCGCTGCCGCATCTGATCGCGGCCGGCGACCCCGACCAGATCGACCGCTGGGTGCGGCCGACGCTGGCGGGCGAGAAGATCGGGAGCCTGGCGATCACCGAACCGGGCGGGGGCAGCGACGTCGGTCATCTGACGACCAAGGCCGAGCGCGACGGGGATGAGTACGTCGTCAACGGTTCGAAGACCTACATCACCTCCGCGGTCCGGGCCGACTTCGTCGTCGTCGCCGTCCGCACCGGAGGTCCCGGGGCAGGCGGTGTCTCGCTGCTGGCCGTCGAGAAGGGCACACCCGGCTTCTCCGTCACCCGCAAGCTGGACAAGATGGGCTGGCGCAGTTCCGACACCGCCGAACTGTCTTTCGTCGACGCCCGGGTGCCGGTCGGCAATCTCGTCGGACCCGAGAACTCCGGATTCGCCCAGATCGCCACGGCTTTCGTCACCGAACGGTCCGGCCTCGCGGTCCAGGCCTATGCCAGCGCGCAACGGTGTCTCGACCTGACCCTGCAGTGGGCGCGTGATCGGGAGACCTTCGGCAAGCCGATCATCGCCCGGCAATCGGTGCAGGACACGCTGATCGAGATGGCCCGGCGCATCGACATCGCGCGGACCTACACACGCGCTCTCGTGGAGCGCAAGGTCAGCTCCACCGACGACCTCATCGCCGAGGTGTGTTTCGCGAAGAACACCGCGGTCGAGGCGGGGGAGTGGGTGGCCAACAAGGCCGTTCAGCTGCACGGCGGCCTCGGCTACATGACCGGCACCGAGGTCGAACGGCAGTACCGTGACATGCGCATCATCGGAATCGGTGGCGGCACCACCGAGATCCTCAACGGACTGGCCGCCAAGCGGCTCGGCTACCAGGCCTGACCGGCCCGCCGGAACGCCCGCCCGCGGGGCCATTCCGCCGACGAACCACATCGACGACTGACAGGGAGTATCGAGATGACCGTGGACACCAATCCGTTCGTGGAGACCACCGAACGAGCCGAACTGCGCGCCGCGGTCGCCGGACTGGCGGCGAAGTACGGACAGGAGTATTTCCGCGAGTGCGCGCGAACCGGTCGTAAGACCGACGAGTTGTGGGCCGAAGCGGGCAAGCTCGGCTTCATCGGGGTCAATCTCCCCGAGGAGTACGGCGGGGGCGGTGCCGGGATGTACGAGCTCGCGATCGTGATGGAGGAGATCGCCGCGTCGGGTACCGGACTGCTCATGCTCGTCGTCTCACCGGCCATCTGCGGCAACGTGATCGCGCGGTTCGGCACCGACGAGCAGAAGCAACGCTGGCTGCCGGGTCTCGCCGACGGGTCGATCACGATGGCGTTCGGGATCACCGAACCCGATGCCGGCTCCAATTCCCACCAGATCACCACCACGGCCCGCCGGGACGGTTCGGACTGGCTGCTCACCGGCCAGAAGGTCTACATCTCCGGCGTCGACCAGGCTCAGGCGGTGCTGATCGTCGCACGCACCGAAGACGCCAAGACCGGCAACCTCAAGCCCGCGCTCTTCATCGTCCCCACCGACTCCGAGAATTTCTCGTACACCATGATCGACATGGAACTGCAGAACCCGGAGAAGCAGTTCCAGCTCTTTCTCGACGACGTGCGGCTGCCGGCCGACGCGCTCGTCGGCTCCGAGGACGCCGCACTCAGTCAGCTGTTCGCGGGACTCAATCCGGAACGGATCATGGCCGCGGCGTCGGCCGTCGGGATGGGCCGCTTCGCGCTCGACAAGGCGGTGTCGTACGTCAAGGAGCGCACGGTGTGGAAGACGCCGATCGGCGCGCACCAGGCGATCGCGCATCCGCTCGCGCAGGGCAAGGTGGAACTCGAGATGGCCAAGCTGATGATGCAGAAGGCCGCGACCCTCTACGACGCCGGCGACGACTGGGGCGCCGCCGAACCGGCCAACATGGCGAAGTACGCGGCCGCCGAGGCCTGCGTGAAGGTCGTCGACCAGGCCGTGCACTCCCTGGGCGGCAACGGACTGACCACCGAGTACGGACTGGCGCCGATGCTGAGTCTGGCCCGGATCGCCCGCATCGCACCGGTGAGCCGGGAGATGATCCTCAACTTCGTCGCGCAGACCAGCCTCGGGCTGCCGAAGTCCTACTGAGGCCTGCGGTGACCGCATCCTCGGCGAATGTCCGCTCACCGCAACAGGAACGCTCGCGACTGACCCGCGAGCGCCTGTTGCGGTCGACGATCGACGCGCTGGCCGCGGACGGCTGGGCCGCTGCGACCGTGGCCGCGGTCGCCGAACGCGCCGGCGTGTCCCGCGGCGCGGCGCAACATCATTTCCCGACGCGCGAGACCCTCATCACCGCGGCGCTCGAGCAGGTCTTCGAGGACATGACGCGTGCGGCCGGCCAGGACCCCGGGGCATCGTCGGAGCCGGCTGACGAGGTGACCCCCGACCGGATCATCCGTGCCGTGCGGAGGGCCGTGGACGTCTACACCGGCACCGAATTCAAGGCCGCACTCCAGGTGTGGGCGGCCGCCGCGTCCGATCCCGCACTGAGGCGGCTCATCCTGCCGCTCGAGGCGAAGTTCGCGCGGGCGGCTCACCAACGCACCATGGCCGCGATGGGGGTGTCCCCGGACGACGAGACCGGTTACCGGCTCGTGCAGGCGACACTCGACATGGCGCGCGGACTGGGTCTGGCGGACACGCTGTCCGACGATTCGGCTCGACGCGCGCTGGTCGTCGACACATGGTCGGCGCAGCTCGTCGCCGCGTTCGGGACCGGGTCCGCGGACCGGCCGGGCTAGATGTACTAACCACGGACGTTAGGTACGGCGTGGCGGGATGACATGACGAAGACCTCCGAGTGAGAGTGCGAACTGCCTAAGAAACGCACCCGCTCAACCGGAGGTCTTCGTGTCCCACCGTAACGCCCCACTGACCGAAACAGGTCGTCTGCGTCTGGCCAAGTGCATCGTTGAGGACGGTTGGTCGATCCGCCGTGCCGCTGAACGCTTTCAGGTCGCCCCAACGACCGCCCAACGCTGGGCCCGCCGCTACCGCGGCCACGGGCCGGCCGGGATGGTCGATCGCAGCAGCCGCCCCCATCGCAACCCCAATCGCACACCGACCCGCACCGAACGACGCATCATCAAAGTCCGCGTCATGCGCCGCTGGGGACCCGCACGCATCGCCTACCTGCTCGGCCTGAACCCCTCGACTGTGCACCGAGTGCTGTCTCGCTACGGCCTGGCTCGTTTGCGCTGGCTGGATCGCCCCACCGGGCGGGTTATCCGTCGGATGGAGTCGGCAACCCCAGGTGAACTGGTGCATGTTGATGTCAAGAAACTCGGCAAGATCCCTGCCGGCGGTGGCTGGCGCAAACTCGGCCGCACCGCCGGCCGCCGTAACAGTCGCGCCGACAAGAGCAGCGGGAAGCAGAACAAGTACCGCAACCCCGTGCGCGGTTATCACTTCCTGCACACCGCCATCGATGCCCACTCACGGTTGGCGTACTCGGAGATTCTGGCTGATGAACGCAAAGAGACGGCCGCTGAGTTCTGGCTGCGCGCCCAGCAGTGGTTTGCCGAGCGCGGTATCGAGGTTCGGAAAGTATTGACCGACAACGGTTCCTGCTACAAGTCGCATGCATTCGCCGATGCGCTCGGGCCATCGATCATCCACCGCCGAACCCGGCCGTACCGGCCGCAAACCAACGGCAAGGTCGAACGGTTTCACCGCACCCTGGCCGACGAATGGGCCTACGACCGGCTCTACACCAGCGACACCGAACGCTGCGCACAGTTCCCGATCTGGCTGCACCACTACAATCACCACCGCGGTCACACAGCACTCGGAGGACAACCACCAGCCAGCCGCGTACCCAACCTCTCAGGTCAGTACAGCTAGACCCGTTCGGAGGCGGGGTGTTCGGGGTCCGGGTGTTCAGGCTCTGGCGGGCCGGGTCGCCGGCCACGGGTGCCCGCCCAGTAGACACCGAACGACATGAACGCCATACCGACGAACACGACGACGAGTGAGATCGTCATCGACAGATAGCCCTGTTCGCGCGGATCGATGAACGGGTAGGGATACCAGTTCACGATCGACCCGCGGATCAGGGTGTAGACGCCGTAGACGAACGGAATCGCGAGCCAGGTCAGCCAGGAGCGCTCGGGGAGTCGGCGGGTGCGCACCACGATCCAGTCGAGGAGCATCACCAGCGGGATGACGCGGTGCAGCACGTCGTTCACCCAGGCATAGGTGACGTCGACGTCGATCCCCTGCAGCAGAAGTGCGTAGACGATCCCGGTGATGACCATGCATGTGGTTGCCGCTCCGCGAAGCCACTCCCACACCGGCGTCCCGGGCGCGAGGAGGCCCCCGGCGAGCAGGACGATCGCGGCGAAGATGTTGCTCAGCACCGTGAAATAGCTGAAGAAGTTGGCGAGGGTGAACCCGGCGTCGCCGTAGCGCAGCGCTGCCTGGTAGACGAGGGCGCTGATGCCGAGCGCGGCAAAGGCGATGCGAAGCAGACGTATCCACCAGGTTGCGGTCACGTCAGCAATTCAAGCACCTCCGCCCAGTCTGACCCGGGTGAATCGCTCGCCGACATGGGTGGCCGGTTCGCCCGAGGGAGACGACACCTCGGGCGAACCGACCGGGTCTCACTCCGCGTGGATGATGACCCCGCGGATGTTCTTGCCGTCCCGCAGATCCTGGTACCCGTCGTTGACCTGGTCGAGGGTGTAGGTCTGCGTGATGAGTTCGTCGAGCTTGAGCTGCCCGGCGTCGTAGAGACGCAGTAGTTTGACGATGTCGTACTGCGGGTTCGCCGACCCGAACAGGCTGCCCTTGATCGTCTTCTGGTTCAGGGTCAGGTCGGTTCCGGAGACCTGCACGGTCAGCTTCGTCGGATCGGCGAGACCCGTGATCACGACCGTCCCGCCCTTGCCCACCACGGCGGTCGCGTTCGCCACCACCTCCGCGTCGACCGTTCCGACGAGGATCAGAGCCTGATCGGCGCCTTGTCCCCAGGTCAGCTCGTTGACCTTCTCCGCAGCCTCGGCAGCGTCGGCGAAAGCATGTGTCGCACCGAATTTCAGCGCCGTGTCCCGCTTGAGGGCGACCGGGTCGACGACCACGACGTACTTGGCTCCCGCCGAGACCGCACCCTGTACCGCGTTGATGCCCAGGCCGCCGATGCCGTAGATCACCACTGTGTCGCCGGCACGGACACCGCCGGCATACACCGACGTACCCCAGCCGGAGGGCACGCCGCAGCCGACGAGCACCGCCTTGTCGAGCGGCAGCCACTCGTCGACCTTGACCACCGAATGCTGCGAGATCGTCGCGCGTTCGGCGAAGGTGCCGAGCATGCACATGGCGCCGAAATCATCGCTGCCGGAATGGAACCGGAACGTGCCGTCGGGCATCGACCCCTCGAGGATGGTGGCGCCCATGTCGCAGAGGTTCTGCCGACCGGTGGAGCAGTAGCGGCAAGTGCCGCAGTTCGGGATGAAGCTGCAGACCACGTGGTCGCCGGGCTTCACCTTGGTGACCCCGGGGCCCACGGCTTCGATGATCCCCGAACCCTCGTGGCCGCCGACGATGGGGTAGCGGGGCGGGAGATCGCCGTCGGTGAGATGCAGGTCGGAGTGGCAGAGGCCGGCCGCGGTGTACTTGATCAGCACCTCGCCCTCGCGGGGCTCGTCGAGGTCGAGTTCGACGATCTCGAAGGGCTTTCCGGGTGCGGTGAGGACGGCGGCCTTGGTGGTGAGAGACATGAGGTTGTGCTCCTTGGGTATACGGGAAGGGGGCGTGCGGCCGGGCGGAGATGCGCTGTGGGTCACAGCGAGATGTTGACGGCCTTGGTCTGGGTGTAGAGCTCGATGGCCGACGATCCGAGTTCGCGTCCCCAGCCCGACTGCTTGTAGCCGCCGAACGGCATCGCGGTGTCGAAACCGTTGTACTGGTTCACCCACACCGATCCGGCCTTGATCTGCCGGGCAGTTCGGTGCGCCTTGGACAGGTCGGTGGTCCAGATGCCCGCGGCGAGTCCGTAGATCGAATCGTTGGCCGCGGCCGCGACGCCGGTGTCGGCATCGAAGGGCATCGCGGCGACGACGGGACCGAAGATCTCCTCCTGCACGATCGAGAAGCTCGGCTCGACGTCGACGAACACGGTCGGTTCGATGAAGAAACCCTCATCGCCCCAACGTTTCCCACCGGTCAGTGCCCGTGCGCCGTCGGCGAGGCCCGCCGCGAGATACCCCGAGACGCGATCGAACTGTTCCTGGCTGACCAGCGGTCCGAGTTCGGTCGTCGGATCGAGGCCGGGTCCGATCTTGGCCTGGGATGCGGCCTCCGCGACAGCCGCGGTGAAGTCGTCGAAGATGGGGCGTTCGACGAAAAGCCTTGTCCCGGCGACACAGCACTGGCCGTGGTTGAACATCCAGGCCGCCACCGACCCGGCCACCGCCTTCTCGAAGTCCGCGTCGGCGAACACGATGTTGGGGCTCTTGCCACCCAGCTCCAGCGACACCTTCTTGAGGTTGCCCTTCGCGGCGTCGACGATCTTCTTGCCGACCTCGGTCGAACCGGTGAACGCGATCTTGTCGACGTCGGAGTGTGCGGCGAGCGCCGCTCCGGCCTCGCCGTACCCGGTGACGATGTTGACCACACCCGGCGGGAAGCCGGCCTCGGTGAACACCTCGCCGAGGAGCAGGGCCGTCAGCGGGGTCTGCTCGGCAGGCTTGAGGATCACGGTGTTGCCGGCCGCCAGTGCGGGCGCCAGCTTGAACGCGGCCATCAGCAGCGGGAAGTTCCACGGCACGATCAGGCCGCACACCCCGACCGGTTCGCGCAGCGTGTACGCGTGGAACTCGCCGCCGGGCACGAACGGCATCGAGACGTCGACCGTCGACCCGGTGATCTTGGTGGCCAGCCCCGCGTTGTAGCGGAAGATGTCGGCGGACCAGTTGGTGTCGACCGCGGCGGCGATGGTGGCCGCCTTGCCGTTGTCGAGCGCCTCGAGTTGACCGAACTCCTCAGCGCGTTCGGTGAGGATGTCGCCGACCCGCCAGAGCAGGCGTTCACGCTCGTTCGGCTTCATCCGGGTCCACGGGCCGTCGTCGAAAGCACGGCGTGCGGCGCGGACCGCCAGGTCGATGTCGGCCGCGTCGCCGTGCGCGACCGAGGTGATCGGGCGTGCGGTGGCGGGGTCGATGGTCTCGAAGGTGCGGCCCGAGGCCGACCACACCCATTCGCCGTCGATCAGCATGGGACGGTCGGCGGAGATGAAATCGCGGACACGCTGATGCAGGGCGGTGTGGTGGGCGGTGTCGGGTGCGACGGCGGTCATGTGGCCTCCTGGTCGGAACGGTGTCGACAGGGATGTGTCCTGGAGTGATCTGGGTCATATGCGACCTGACTCATTTCTCTCACCGTTCCGGGCCGCCGCCGTGTCCAGAAACTGAACACCTGGGCTGTACAGGGGCCGCGGCGGCCGGGCGCGCCCGCATGGCTACGGTGAGACGCCGACGAGTCAGTCAGATTCAGAGTTGGGGATCCCCGGAGGAGCAGAGTGAACGTGCGCCCAGCGGGCAGGGCCGGCGCCGCCCTGCGCGGCCTCGGCCCGGTGGCCGGGGGTCTCTCGGTCCGTGAGGCGATCCGGGCCGGGACGGGTGCCGGAGTCGCGCTCGGACTCGTCGGCCTGGTGCTCGCGGCGTCGGGGGTCGACCTGCGGCTCGGGCTCTTCCTGATAGCGCCGTTCGGGGCGACCGCCGTGCTCGTCTTCGCCGCGCCGAACAGTCCGCTGGCACAACCGTGGCCCGCGACCGTCGGCAACGTGGTGTCGGCCGTCGTGGGAGTGGCGACGACCCTCACCATCCCGCTGCCGGCCCTCCGGGTGGCGCTGGCGGTGGGCCTGTCCGTGGGCCTGATGATCGGGTGCCACGCGGTGCATCCGCCCGCCGGCGCGGTGGCGATGACGGCCGCGCTCAGTCCGGAGACGATCCACTCGCTGGGATTCCGGTTCGTCCTCGCGCCGGTCCTCGCGGGCACACTCCTCCTGGTCGTCCTCGCCGCCGGATACGCACGGCTGACCGGGCGGCGTTATCCGTATCGCCGGTTCGACGACGCGTCTCCGCCGGCGGCGCGGCTCGGTCTCGACGAAGACGAGCTGACCGGTCTCCTCGATCGCTACGAGCAATCGCTCAACCTCGGCGTCGCCGATCTCGCCCGCCTGATCGGGGCAGCAGAGCTCCAGGCCGCCGGGCATCGCGCGGGTCCGCTCGCCGCTTCGGATGTGATGTCCCGCGACCTGGTGACGGTGGGCTCCGAGACGCCGCTGCGGGACGTCGCGACCCTCTTCGACGAGTACGGCTTCACCTCGCTTCCGGTGATCTCGAGCGAGGGCACGTTCGCCGGGGTCGTCTTCCAGATCCATCTCGTGCGCCGGTTGATGCGTCCCGACGAGGTCGAGTTGCGCGCTGCGGACGTGATGTCGCCGGAACCGGCCGTCGCGACCCCGGGCACGCCGGTCGGCGCCCTGCTGCCGCTGCTCGCCGAGAGCGGATGCGACGCGGTTCCGGTGCTGCGGGGCCGGACCCTGGTCGGCATCGTCACCAGGACCGACCTCATCGCGGCGCTCGCTCGGCGGACGCTGCGGGACCCGCTGCCGCCCAGCTCGGTGCCGGAGTAGCCGGCCGGTTCAGATGTCCAGCGCGCGCATCCGCGAGTACAGCGTCGTGCGGCTGATGCCGAGATCCTTCGCGGCGTGCACCTTGTTGCCGCGGGCCCGGTCGAGTGCCTCGACGATGGCCGTGCGCTCGGCCTGCTCCCGGCCGGACAGGTGTGCGGCCCGGCTGGTCGTCCGATACGCGGGTGGCAGGTCGTTCGACTCGACGACACGCGCCGCGCGGGCTCGGCAGGCCGCCGCGGCCTGTCGGAGTACGGAGTTGAGCTCGGTGAGGTTGCCGGGCCAGTCGTCGCACAGCAGCGCATCCGTCGCCGATCCGGACAGCGAGAGCTCCGGGTCGATGCCGGTCAGCGCGCTGCTCGCGATCGCCGCCAGCTCCGAGGTCCGATGACGCAGCGGCGCGAGGTCGACCCGCGTCGCGCACCGCGCCAGCAGGGCGGCCACACCCGGGCTCGCCTGGTCTCGAGGCCCGCCGACGACGATCAGCGGCGACTCCCGCGAACTCGACACCGCCACGCGGCCGAGCAGCGCGACCGACTGTGCGTCGAGCAGGTCGACGCCGTCGATGACCAGCGGAGTGTTCATCGATCGGGCACGTCCGACATACGCGGGGATGTCGGGGCGCCGTCCGCTGATGAGTTCGTCGGCCACATCGACGATCACCGCCGACCGATCGGCCTCCGCGGCGAGCGTGGCCGCGTGGGTGCTGCGTCCGGTGCCCGGTTCACCGGTGATCGCGACGCTCGTGCGGGACGGGGCGGTCGGCGGTGCGGACCGCGTCGTGGGCGGCTCGCTGACCGGCCGGAACCGGAACAACGCTGCGCCGCAGGCGCCCGGCACGGGTTCGACCGCGATCTCCACCTCGGCGCCGGACACGAGCGTCAGCGGTAGCACCGTTGCCCGCAGAGCGGGATCGGTCGCGACGATCCGCAGGGCGCCGATGTCGGTGGGGGAGAGCAGTTCGGCGGCAAGGGCATTCGTGAGCTGGAGGTCGTCGCCGATGGCGGCGACGACCAGGTCGCGCCGTGGCGCGGCACGCTGGAACGCGTCGAGGACGCACCGTTGATGGGCGCGCGAGCGGTCGAGCAGACGGTCGGCGATGTCGGCGACGATCCCGTTCACCACAGGGATCGCCAGCGGGTTGATGCGGTCGGCGATCTCGGACATGCAGATGATCCCGGCGAGCCTGCGGGTGGCCGGATGGATGATCGGCTGCCCGAAACAACTGATCGACTTGAACTGCTCGAGGTAGTGCTCGGCTCCGTTGACGACGATCCCGCCCCGGGTCTCCGCCGGGGTACCGAGGGCCGTGGTCCCGACGACGTCCTCGCCGAACGGCACACCCGGCGACGCGCCGATCGCGTCGAGTCTGCGCTCCACCGTCGTGCCGAACGCCACCCGTGTCACCATCCGGCACTCGTGGTCGACGAGCAGCAGCGAGACGTCGGTGCCGGCGAGTCGGGCGGCGGCATCGTCGAGTACCGGGCGGGCGGCGTCGAGCAGCGGATCGGCGGCGGCGATGTCCTGGACCTGCGTCGGGGTCCGGTCCCCGGGTCGGACCCCGGACAGCGCCGAGCGGCGCCACGAGTGCTCGATGACGGCTCGTCGGGGCGCGGAATCGGAGGTGCGGTGCAGCGTGTCGATGCCACCAACGTGACATACATCACCGTGGAAGGAAAGGTCGGGTCCCTGCTCCGCGGTCTCGGGGGCCCGGTCCGGGCGTACTACCGTGGTCGCATGCGCGTGGCGACCTGGAATGTGAACTCGGTGAAGCAGCGCATCCCGCGCCTGCTGCCGTGGCTGGACGAACGTCGACCCGACGTGGTGTGCCTGCAGGAGACCAAACTCTCCGACGCGGCCTTCCACGAGTCGCTGGGCACCGAGCTCGCCGAACGCGGATACGAGATCGCGCACGCCGGACAGGGGCAGTGGAACGGGGTGGCGCTGCTGTCGCGGGTCGGACTCGACGACGTCCGCATCGGGTTCGACGGCATGCCCGGATATCCCGACCCGTCGACCCTCGAGGCGCGGGCGGTGTCGGCGGTGTGCGGGGGACTGCGCATCCACTCGCTGTACGTGCCCAACGGCCGCTCGCCGGACTCGGACCACTACGGCTACAAACTCGAATGGCTGGCGGCGCTGGCCCGCGCGGTCGACGACCCTGCCACGACGCTCCTGTGCGGCGACATGAACATCGCGCCCGCCGACGCCGACGTGTTCGATCCCGGCGCGTACGTGGGACACACCCATGTGACCCCGCCCGAACGCGCCGCGCTGGCGACCTTCGCATCGATGGGCCTGCGCGACGTGGTCCGGGACCGGTGGCCCGACGACCGCGTGTTCAGCTACTGGGATTACCGCGCCGGGATGTTCCACAAGGACCTCGGGATGCGCATCGACCTGATCCTGGCCGGCGAATCGGCCGCCGATCGGGCGGCGGCCGCCTGGATCGACCGGAAAGCGCGCAAGGGCAGCAAGCCCAGCGACCACGCGCCCGTCATCGTCGACCTCGACGAGGCCCCCGACGGAGACATCGGCCCGGTGGTCCCGCCGCCGTCGAACCCGGCGAAACCCGGTGCGGCGAAGGTGAAACTGCCGCAGACGCCGGAGTGACCCGCTCGACGGCCGACCCTCGCCTCCGTCGTCCGGTCGTCGCGGTCGCGAGGACTTACGGACGATTGCTCGGCGCGGTGCTGTCCGTCGCGAAACGATGCGGTGCCGGACGACTCGGCGGGGGTCCGGCGGCCACGGCCGGTGTCCTCGTCTCGGTTCACCTGCTGGCGGTGACCATGTGGTTCGGCCCGCTCGGGATCGGCGCGGCGCTCGGCGCGGGCCTGGTGTCGGCGGCCGTCGTCCGACGCCGCGTGCGGTACCGCGGGCTGACCGAGGTCGAACGCCGCACCGCCGAGGAGGTGTTCGGGACAGCGAGCTGGCTCGACGACGTGGTCCTCACCGATCTGGCCGGTCGCGGTCGGCGCGCGTTCACCCTGCCCGCGGTCGACGGACGCATCCTGTGCAACCTCGGAACGGCGTTCGACGCGCCCCTGGGCACCGGCACCGGGGCATATCCGGCGCCGGCGCAGCTGCTGATCCACGAGCTGGTCCACGCCTGGCAGATCACGGCCGCGACCTCGCCCGGGGAGTTCCTCGCCGACGCGCTGGCCGACCAGGCCCGGTACGAACTGGGCGAGGACGTCTACGGCATGCACGACGCCGACGCCACCCACCGCGCGCTGCGCCGGGGCGACGTGGAACGGCATGCGACCGTCGTCGACCGGTGGTTCGCCGGCCAGTCCTCTCCCACGCGGCGTCCGCGCGATCCGAACAGCCCGTACCTGCACGAGATCGAGCAGCTCAGGAGTCCCCGCCGACGCCGATGACCGTGCCACCCGCCCGGCCGTTCTCCGCCCTCGACGCCTGCGGTTTCGAGGTGTATGAAGTGAGAGGGGTGCGCCGTGCACGAGCGTCACCCGGAGCCGATCGCACACAACCCGTTCACCTGCTGGTTGCGCGCAGGATCCGTTTTTTGACCTGTGTAAACCCGATCGGTAGAGTGGATCGTCGGTGCCCGGCCCATGCTGGGCCAGTCCGCATGCCTGCCCAACGGCTCTCGAGCCGCCGAGTTTCTCGGGGTACGGCCGGCAGAGGGACTGACAGGCGAATCCGCTGTCGAGTGTATGACACGCCCGACCTCGGGGTAGCGAAAATGTACTGACCAGCACATACGTGCTGGTGGGGCGAGTTGTGGAAGCCACGAAAACGGGCTGCGAGCCGGTTTTCGTTCTTGCCCGGAGCACCAACCACAACCGATGACAAAGAGGAACGAACACCTAGTGCCAACCATCAATCAGCTGGTCCGCAAGGGCCGTCATGACAAGGCCGCCAAGACCAAGACCGCGGCCCTCAAGGGAAGCCCGCAGCGTCGTGGCGTGTGCACCCGCGTCTACACCACCACCCCCAAGAAGCCGAACTCGGCGCTGCGCAAGGTCGCCCGTGTGCGCCTGACCAGCTCGGTCGAGGTCACCGCGTACATCCCCGGCGAAGGCCACAACCTGCAGGAGCACTCGATGGTGCTCGTCCGCGGCGGTCGTGTGAAGGACCTCCCGGGTGTGCGCTACAAGATCATCCGCGGCTCGCTCGACACCCAGGGTGTCAAGGACCGCAAGCAGGCTCGCAGCCGCTACGGCGCAAAGAAGGGGAACTGATAAGTCATGCCACGTAAAGGACCCGCGCCGAAGCGCCCCCTCATCAACGACCCCGTCTACGGTTCGCCGCTGGTGACCCAGCTGGTCAACAAGATCCTGCTGGACGGCAAGAAGTCGACCGCCGAGCGCATCGTCTACGGCGCACTCGAGCAGGCTCGCGACAAGACCGGCACCGATCCGGTCGTCACCCTCAAGCGCGCCCTCGACAACGTGAAGCCCACCCTCGAGGTGAAGAGCCGCCGCGTCGGTGGTGCCACCTACCAGGTGCCGATCGAGGTCAAGCCGAACCGTGCCAACACCCTCGCGCTCCGCTGGCTCGTCAGCTTCAGCCGTCAGCGTCGTGAGAAGACCATGGTCGAGCGTCTCGCCAACGAGCTGCTGGACGCGTCCAACGGTCTCGGTGCTTCGGTGAAGCGCCGCGAGGACACCCACAAGATGGCCGAGGCCAACCGGGCGTTCGCGCACTACCGCTGGTGACACCCGCCGTCCGCGGCGTCGGAGAACACCGACGCCGCGGACGGTCCCACCCCAGACCCAACAGCTCTAGCGAAAATGCGAGGCGATTAAGTGGCACAGGAAGTGCTCAGCGACCTGAACAAGGTGCGCAACATCGGCATCATGGCCCACATCGATGCCGGCAAGACCACCGCCACCGAGCGAATCCTCTTCTACACCGGTGTGAACTACAAGATCGGTGAAACCCACGACGGTGCCTCGACCACCGACTGGATGGAGCAGGAGAAGGAGCGGGGGATCACCATCACCTCCGCGGCGGTGACGTGTTTCTGGAACAAGAACCAGATCAACATCATCGACACCCCCGGCCACGTCGACTTCACCGTCGAGGTGGAGCGCAGCCTCCGCGTGCTCGACGGCGCGGTCGCCGTGTTCGACGGCAAGGAAGGCGTCGAACCGCAGTCCGAGCAGGTCTGGCGTCAGGCGGAGAAGTACGACGTCCCGCGCATCTGCTTCGTCAACAAGATGGACAAGCTCGGTGCGGACTTCTTCTTCACCGTGCGCACCATCGAGGAGCGCCTCGGCGCCAAGCCGCTGGTCCTCCAGCTGCCGATCGGTGCCGAGGACAACTTCGACGGTGTCGTCGACCTCATCGAGCAGAAGGCCATCACCTGGCGTGGAACCGTCGAGATCGGCGCCGAGCCGACCATCGAGGAGATCCCCGCGGACCTGGCCGACCAGGCTGCGGAGTACCGCGAGAAGCTCCTCGAGACGGTCGCCGAGACCGACGAGGCGCTGCTCGAGAAGTACTTCGGCGGCGAAGAGCTGACCGTCGCGGAGATCAAGGCCGCGATCCGCAAGCTCACGATCGCCCGCGAGTACTACCCGGTGATCTGTGGTTCGGCGTTCAAGAACAAGGGCGTCCAGCCCATGCTCGACGCGATCATCGACTACCTGCCGTCCCCGCTGGACGTGCCGTCGGTCGAGGGTCACGCCGTGGGCGACGAGGAGGAGATCCTCTCGCGCAAGCCGTCCGCGGACGAGCCGTTCTCGGCTCTCGCGTTCAAGATCGCGGCTCACCCGTTCTTCGGCAAGCTCACCTTCGTGCGTGTCTACTCGGGCCACATCACGGCGGGCACCCAGGTGCTCAACGCGACCAAGGGCAAGAAAGAGCGCATCGGCAAGCTCTTCCAGATGCACGCCAACAAGGAGATGCCGGTCGAGGACGCCACCGCGGGTCACATCTACGCGATGATCGGACTCAAGGACACCACCACCGGTGACACCCTGTGCGATTCGGCCGCGCCGATCGTGCTCGAGTCGATGAGCTTCCCGGACCCGGTCATCAACGTCTCGATCGAGCCGAAGACCAAGTCCGACCAGGAGAAGCTGGGCACCGCGATCCAGAAGCTCGCCGAAGAGGACCCCACCTTCTCGGTGAAGCTCGACGAGGAGACCGGCCAGACCGTCATCGGCGGTATGGGCGAGCTCCACCTCGACATCCTGGTCGACCGCATGAAGCGCGAGTTCAAGGTCGAGGCCAACGTCGGCAAGCCGCAGGTCGCCTACCGCGAGACCATCCGCAAGACGGTCGAGAAGCACGAGTTCACCCACAAGAAGCAGACCGGTGGGTCGGGCCAGTTCGCGAAGGTCATCATCAAGCTCGAGCCCCTCGTGGACGCCGAGGACGGTGCGACCTACGAGTTCGCCAACGCCGTCACCGGTGGTCGCGTCCCGCGCGAGTACATCCCGTCGGTGGACGCCGGAGCCCAGGACGCCATGCAGTACGGTGTCCTCGCCGGTTACCCGCTGGTCAACCTGAAGGTCACCCTGCTCGACGGTCAGTACCACGACGTCGACTCCTCGGAGATGGCGTTCAAGATCGCCGGCTCGCAGGCCCTGAAGGAAGCTGCGCGGATGGCCAGTCCGGTCATCCTCGAGCCCATCATGGCCGTCGAGGTCACGACACCCGAGGACTACATGGGTGACGTGATCGGCGACCTGAACTCCCGCCGTGGCCAGATCCAGGCCATGGAGGAGCGCAGTGGTGCGCGTGTCGTCAAGGCACAGGTGCCGCTGTCGGAGATGTTCGGCTACATCGGAGACCTCCGGTCGAAGACCCAGGGCCGGGCAAACTACTCCATGGTGTTCGATTCGTACGCGGAGGTTCCCGCGAACGTGTCGAAGGAAATCATCGCGAAGGCCACCGGCGAGTAGATCCGGTCCTAGCGACATGCGCCGACCCGTTCTGCGCACCAACGTAAGAAGAAAACCCCTGCTGGGATCCGCCCAGTAGAGCAACAACAGTCCAGGAGGACAATCAAGTGGCGAAGGCGAAGTTCGAGCGGACCAAGCCGCACGTGAACATCGGCACCATCGGTCACGTCGACCACGGCAAGACCACGCTGACCGCGGCCATCACCAAGGTGCTGCACGACAAGTACCCGGACCTCAACAAGAGCTTCGCGTTCGATCAGATCGACAAGGCTCCCGAGGAAAAAGCTCGCGGTATCACGATCAACATCTCGCACGTCGAGTACGAGACCGAGAAGCGTCACTACGCCCACGTCGACGCCCCCGGTCACGCCGACTACATCAAGAACATGATCACCGGTGCTGCCCAGATGGACGGCGCGATCCTCGTGGTCGCCGCCACCGACGGCCCGATGCCGCAGACCCGCGAGCACGTGCTGCTGGCCCGCCAGGTCGGTGTGCCCTACATCCTGGTCGCCCTGAACAAGGCCGACATGGTCGACGACGAGGAGATCATCGAGCTCGTCGAGATGGAGGTCCGCGAACTGCTGGCCGCCCAGGAGTTCGACGAGGAAGCCCCGGTCGTCAAGGTCTCGGCTCTCAAGGCCCTCGAGGGTGACCCCGAGTGGACCAAGTCGGTCGAAGAGCTCATGGCTGCCGTCGACGAGTCGATCCCGGACCCGGTCCGCGAGACCGAGAAGCCGTTCCTCATGCCCGTCGAGGACGTCTTCACCATCACCGGCCGTGGCACCGTTGTCACCGGTCGTGTGGAGCGCGGCGAGGTCAACGTGAACGAGGAAGTCGAGATCGTCGGCATCCGCGAGAA
The DNA here is from genome assembly GCF_057770005.1 of Gordonia sp. G4. Lineage (NCBI taxonomy): Bacteria > Bacillati > Actinomycetota > Actinomycetes > Mycobacteriales > Gordoniaceae > Gordonia > Gordonia sp. G4. The sequence goes on along the minus strand of NZ_CM173442.1, from coordinate 329,793 downwards.
GAGCACCAAGACCACCGTCACCGGTATCGAGATGTTCCACAAGCTCCTCGATTCGGCACAGGCAGGCGACAACGCCGGTCTGCTGCTCCGCGGCCTCAAGCGTGAGGACGTCGAGCGCGGTCAGGTCATCGTGAAGCCGGGCACCACGACCCCGCACACCGAGTTCGAGGGCCAGGCCTACATCCTGTCCAAGGACGAGGGCGGCCGTCACACCCCGTTCTTCAACAACTACCGTCCGCAGTTCTACTTCCGCACCACGGACGTGACCGGCGTCGTGACCCTCCCCGAGGGCACCGAGATGGTCATGCCGGGCGACAACACCGAGATGAGCGTCAAGCTCATCCAGCCGGTCGCCATGGACGAGGGCCTGCGTTTCGCCATCCGCGAGGGTGGCCGCACCGTCGGTGCGGGTCGAGTCACCAAGATCACCAAGTGATCTTGTCCTGACGCACTGACTCTCTGAGTCGACAGAGGCGCCCGGTCACGACAGTGGCCGGGCGCCTTTGTCGTCGGCCCATTCCGACGGGGTCGGCTCCTACTTGTGGACCCAGGCGTAGATCTCGTCCATCGACCCGGTACCTGTGGCGGTTCCTCCGCCGAGAGTCGGTGTGCTGGCGAGTACGAAATAGGTATTGGGCTGGCCGGCGTCGACGACTGCGATCGAGTACTTTCCGATGTCCTGCGAGGCCGTCATCTGACCGTGCAGGACCTTGAACAGGTCGGGGAGTCCACCGGTGTACTTCACGACATGGAAGTGTCGCTTCGAATTAGGGGTCTTCGCGGGATCGACGTTCAGGATGACGTCGGTCTTCGTCCATGCGTACAGGTTCGTCTCGGGCTGCGGGATGGCTCTTAGATCGCGCAGTGTGCCGGGGTACACCTGGGCCATGTGGAGATGGAGTTGGTCCTGGCCCCGCTTCTCGACCGAGTTCACCCCGATGGCAAGGGGTTTGGCCGGATCCTTGGCGACGCGCTTGCCGCCCTGCCACCACGCGGCGCTCCACAGATTCAACTGCGAGCCGTCCCACAGGTAGGGGCATTCGATGCCGCGTACGCGGTTGGTGGGCACGACCAGGAAGTCGTCGTTGACCCCTTTGCTGTCGCCGCCGTGGCGAACCGCGTAGTACTTCGGCTTCTTCGGATTCGGTTGTACCTGTGCCGCGGGTTGGACGACTTCGAGGTTGCTGCCGAGTTTCTTGGGTGTCGTGCATGGGGAACCTCTCGATTGTGAGCTCGGCGTGCTCATCTGAGCGCAGAGTGTGCCACCCGACTCGCCCGGGTTGGGCGAGAACGTGCAGATCAGGCACGTTCTGCTCGAGCGAAGTGCCGCGAAACACGCGTTTCCGGCGCGGATTCCGAATGATGTGTGAACGTGTCGTTCCATGGCGGGACGCGATGGACTTCAGGCTTCCCCGGAGGAGGTCCGCGAATTAGAGTTCGCGCATGACCATGTTCGGAGAGTCGGGGACCGGACCTCGTGTTCCTGCCCACGTGTGGAGTGCCGTGGGCACTTTCGCCTTTGTCATGCTGTGCGGGATCGTCGGGCCGATCTTCCTCGTCGCCTACTTCGTGATCGATGCGCCCGACACCGAGTGGATGCTGTGGACCGGGATCGGCGTCACCGTTCTCGATGTCCTTCTCGGCGTGGGAATCGCGTGGTTCAACTACCGCGGCGGCGCCAAGCTCGAACGGCTGCGTGCCGCGGGGGTATTCGGCATCGCCGAGATCACCTCCATCGGTCAGACGGGTGTCGAGATCAACGACCAGCCGATGATGAAGCTGGGGTTGCGGATCCGGGCAGACGGGCTGGTGCCCTTCGAGGTGTCGACCCGGAAGGTCGTCCCGTACTACCAGCAGCCGTTGCTGTCTGCCCGGCGGCTGGCGGTGATGGTCGACCCCGACACCCAGGACTTCGAGATCGATTGGCAGGCAACGGCCTTGCTCGCCGGGACGGTGCCCGCCAGGTTCACCTCGGAAGAAGACGGTCGTACCTACGATCTCACCGGTCAGGCGGAGCCGCTGAGCGAGATCCTGCAGATCCTCGGGCGACACGGAGTGGCGGGGAGCGGCGTCATCGATCTGCGTTCGAATCCCGCGGCGCGCGCGGAGGTCATGGACGTCGTCCGCGGCTGGGCCGGCGTCCGGACGGACTCGGCGACGCCGTCCCGGACGGACTCGCCGTTCTTCGCCAAGCCCGGCGCCGGGTCGGGCCGGGTGGCCGACGCCGGTCGATCGCCGGCGGAGCGGCTTGCCTCGCTCGACGAACTGCGCCGTGCCGGAACGATCACCGAGGAGGAGTACGCGCGGGCGCGACAGCGCATCGTCGACGATCTCTGATGGTCAGCACACCTTCTGCGGCGTGGTGAACCGGTTGTCACATCAGCAACTTTGATCACTATAGCCACTGTGGTCACCGCCCGGTATCGATGTCGATGCCCTCTGGTCACAGCTGTGGCATCGCGAATCGCCGTCGAATTACTGTTCGTCAGTGCAGTTCTCACTACGGCCTCGCCGTCTCGCCCGTCGACGACGAGCCCTGGCTCTCTCCTTGACGCTTCTTGCCGTGGTCGGTGTGATCACCTTCGGATCGGGCAATGCATCCGCCTCCGCGACGTTCAGCAGGTTCCACGTGACCGGCTGCGGCATGCCGACCACCCCGGTGGACACCTGGACCCGCTGGGGCAACTACAAGACCGTGATCGCGCTCGACGGCCTCCGCGCGACCGGCGACATCAGCGGGTGGCGACGAGACACCCGTATCCAGCGCATCGCCGACGCCGGCGTCAACGTGGTCCAGCCCGTCGGTGGGCTCGCGAGCTTCTACACCGACTGGGAAGCGGCCAGTCCGGCCAACAAGATCGGTTATCGGTACCGATGGACGTGCCGGCTGAACACGATCGTGCGCGAACTCGACGCACGCGGTCTCGCCGTCGGCGCGGCAGGCAAGTACGCGATGATGGGTATCTCCATGGGCGGCAACGCCGCGATGGTCTACGGGGCGTATCACCGCAAGCGCATATCGCACGTGTTCTCGATGTCCGGTTACCTGAACCTGTCCGCACCCACCATGCGGGAGGCCGTGCGGCTCGCGTTGATCGACGCCGGGATCGGCGCGGGCGTCGGCCCGTTCAGCGCCGACGCCATGTGGGGGCCGCCGTGGAGTGACCGGTGGGCCCGTAACGACGCCCTCGTCCAACTGCCCCGGATGCGTGGGATGAAGATCCGCATCGGCTCGGGATCGGCGACGTGGGGTCCGCACAACGCCGACGCCGTCGCCTCGGTCAAGGGCACCCCGCTGGAGGTCGTGTCGCTGGCGCAGACCCGGTCGTTCGAGGTCGCCGCCGCGCTGCAGGGCATCCCGGTCACGACGGACTTCCCGTCGGTGGGGACCCATACCTGGGGGTACTGGGAGGACATGGTGTGGCGTGCCACGAACAGCGGCTGGTTCCGCGACCGATGAGAACCGGTCCGTCCGGGACCCACGCGCTGGTGTGGACTGTGACGGCGACCGCACCGCCGACGCTCGTAAGCTGACGGTCATGCGTGTTCTGCGTCGAAGCGGCGCCCCCGACCTGGCGGTCCGGGTCGCGGGCGAAGCCGACCGTGGCGTGCCCGTCGTCCTCGTGCACGGCATGGCGTCGGATCATTCGACCTGGCGTCGCCTCGCGGCGGCTCTCCGCGCCCGCGGGCGCGCGGTGATCAGCGTCGACCTCCGCGGACACGGACGCAGCGGGCGGGCCCGAGATGTCTATCGGCTCGACGACTTCCGCGACGATCTGGCCTACGTCCTCGACACCCTCGGCATCGCGGTCGCCGACGTGGTCGGCCACTCTCTCGGGGCCCACACCGCGCTACGTTTCGCCATGCTCGAGCCGTCCCGGATCCGGCGCCTGGTACTCGAGGAGGTGCCGCCGATGCCCCGTGACGAGGCCGACCTGTCCGAGGGCATCGCGATGCGCGCCACGCTGGGTGAGCAGGTTCGTGGACTGATCGCGTTGGCGCGCAATCCCTTTCCGGTCATCCGATTCGATGGACGGATGGGCGACCAGATCGTCGCCGAATTCGATGTCTGTGCACCGCACTGGTGGTCGGAACTGCCGGATGTGCAGGCCGCCGCCCTGGTCATCTCCGGTGGCGAGAAGAGTTTCCTGCCCCCGCGCCACCTGCAGACCCTCAGCGAGGCCCTGCCGGACTCGCGGTTCGTCACCATCGAGGCGGGTCACAGCGTCCACCGTGACCGCGCCGCGGAGTTCGTCGCACATGTCGACGGATTTCTCGGGCACTGACCCTTCGAGACGCTCGCACGCTCGCTTCTCAGGGAGCGGGAGAGGTGAGGCCCCCTGCTCGCGGTGTGGTCCCGGGGTGCCGGAGGCGCCCTGCTCCCTGGGGAGGCCCGGAGCTTGCGGAGGGTCGTCTCGAAGGGTTATCGCGCGGGCTTGTTGTGCAGCGGCCTCGGGTCGATCCCGACCTTGCGCCAGGCGTCGTAGGCCCACGGGACGTAGAGGTACTTGAGCGGCAATTTGTTGATCAGTGGATTGGCGGCCCGCATGAGGGCGGCGAAACGCTGGAAGTTCTTCTCGCGTCTGTCGTTCCACTCCAGATCGCAGACCGCGCGCATCTGTGGGGGCAGCGTCCCGACGACGACCGTTCGGATGAAGGCGTTCAACGGAAGCGACACGATCTTCCACACGGGTGCGGGAATCTTCTTGGGCCGGGGGAGCCCCTGCCGGATGTAACCGGTGGCGTAGACGATCGTCTTGTGCGGCACGAAGCGGTCGAGCATGTCGTCCCAGTACTGGACGAACTCCTCGTAGGTCTGCGGCCGCCCGCGGTCGCTGACCCCGTAGAGCTGGTACCAGGTCTTGCTCTCCTCGAAGATCTGGACCTTCTCGGCGTAGGACAGGCGCCGGATGAAGGTGTCGGTGATGAAGAGGACCTGGTCGACGAAGGTCGCGTGCGCCCAGTAGAACAGTTCCGGATTGAGTGCGTGGTAGCGCGATCCATCGCTGATGGTGCCCTTGATGTCCTTGTGGAAGTCGCGCACCGTGCGTCCCCACTTCTCCGGCTCGGTGCTGTAGACGGTCCGCATGACCGGCGGCCCGGTGCGCTTGGCCCGACCGAGGAAGTCGCTGAAGATGACCGAATGGTCGAGCACGGCCTGGCCGAGCTGCTCGATGCAGTTCTCCGTGCCGGCCAGACGCTGGAAGCCGAGCAGGCCTCGGTTGTCGCCGTAGAACTTCCACACGAGCGAGTCGGCACCGAGGCGCGGCGAGGCGATCTCGCCCGCGGTGTCCGGAGTGTCGTCGACGATCATCGGTTCCGCCTCGCGGATGCCGGCGTCGAATCCCTGGTTGACTGACATGGCGGCGAGAATATCGCACTTGGAACAAACTTGGAAGGTTGTTTCAACGACGCGGGTGATCCGCATACGGAGAGGGAGGTCCGATGACGCGCGGCCGACAACGGGAGACGGGACGGCAGGAGTGGGCGCTTCCCGACGTCGAGGACGTCCTCGCCTCCGCGGTCGCGGTACGGCTGCCGATGCGCACGAGGTTCCGCGGACTGACCGCCCGGGAGACGATGATCTTCGCCGGGCCGGCGGGATGGGGTGAGTTCGGGCCGTTCGTCGAATACGACGACAAAGAGGCGTCGTCGTGGTTGCGGGCCGGCCTCGAGGCCGCCTGGGTCGGGCCCCCCGCCGCCGTTCGCGAGACCGTCCCGGTCAATGCGACCGTGCCCGCGATCCCCGCCGACGACGTCGCGGCGCTGCTGGAGCGTTACCCCGGCGCGGGTACCGCGAAGGTCAAGGTCGCCGAACCCGGTCAGACGCTCGAGGACGACGTCGCGCGGGTTGCGGCGACGCGAGCGGTCATCGACCGGGTCCGCGTCGATGCGAACGGGGGCTGGACCGTCGACGAGGCCGTCGCCGCGTTGCGTGCCATCGGAGACGTCGAGTACGCCGAACAGCCTTGTCGCACAGTCGAGGAATTGGCTGCGGTGCGTCGAGCGGTGTCGGTGCCGATCGCCGCCGACGAATCGATCAGAAAAGCCGAGGATCCGTATCGAGTGGTGGCCGCCGACGCCGCGGACGTCGCCGTGGTCAAGGTGGCTCCGCTCGGCGGGATGCGGGCGACCCTCGACCTCGCCGACGACCTCGGGCTCGAGATCGTGGTCTCGAGTGCCCTCGACAGCGCGGTCGGGATGGCCGCGGGCGTCGCCGCCGCTGCTGCCCTGCCGCGCCTGGAACTCGCGTGCGGACTGGGAACCGGATCGCTGCTCACCGCGGATGTCGCGGCGTCGTTCCAGATGGTCGACGGCACGGTCGGAGTTCGATGGTTCGGCCCCGGCGCCTCGGTGGAGACGGCCGAGCTCGCCGTCGGGCCGGATCGGCAGCACTGGTGGCGGGAGCGTGTGCGGCGGTGCCATCGGCTGCTCGCGGCGCGCTGGAACGTCGACGCCCACACCGCTCGATAGGAACGCTTTTTCCGATCTGTCTCATCATGGTCTAGGATGCGATGTGGGTCACACCGTGGCCGACGCTTCACGGACAGCTCGAGCGGGAGAGGGATGAGCATGGCTTCGGATCTGGCGGCTGCGCCGGCGGGGATGGGTCTACCCGGTACCTCCTGTTCGGACCGAGTCGTGGCGATGGCTGCGGGCGGCGCTCTCGGCGACCGCGTGCACGCAAGCCCCGGGTTGTATTTTGACCAGATGGAGATCACGACGATCACGCAGCGCAGGCTGGGCGGCAACCAGTGGCCGGTACCCGCGGAGGACGAGCTCCCTGTCACGGTGTGGCGGCGATGACCGTGGCAGACACCGGAACGAAGACCGACAGCAGGGCCAGGACGTCGACACGGAAGGTTCGCAACACCGCCAGCCCGGCCGACCAGGAAGCGGCGATCCTCGCCGCTGCCGGGGCCGAGTTCGCCGAGGTCGGCGTCCGACGCGCCAACATCGACGAGGTCGCCGCACGCGCGGGGGTGAGCCGCAGTACGTTGTACCGTCGCTTCCCCAACAAGGACGCGCTGCTCTACGCGGTGGCGAACGACGCCTACGAGACCGGCATGCAGAAGCTCGAGGCCTCGGTGAAGGGCCTCGGCCCGAAGGCCGCGCTGGTGGAGGCATTCGCCGTCGGCGCCGAGTGGGTCAACTCCGACCCGTTGCTCAGCCGCATCGTCCTCACCGACTCCGAGATCAAGAGCGTCACCGCGAAGATGACGTCGCTGTTCATCGACATGGTCACCGACCGGGTTGCCGCCACACTCCGCGACGAGGGCGCGCAGATGCCCGTCGAAGATCTGCTGGAAGCAGTGGAGATCCATGTGCGGCTGGTGATCTCGCTCCTGGAGACGCCGCCCTCGGACCCCGCCCGTAACGAGCCGCAGCGCGTTCGGGACTTTGCGTCGAAGTTCCTGGCGCCGATGATCTGGTGAACCCCGGCCGGGGATGAACGGGCCCGGTCCGTCGCACCCCGCGCCCGCTGTTCGAAGTCCGCACCCACCGAAGGAGATCCAATGAGTCTGCGCGACAGGCTGTCCCGAACACCCGATCACGACGCCATCCGCGCCGCGTTACGGGACAAGGTCGTGGTCGTCACCGGTGGCGCACGCGGCATCGGATTCGAGACCGCGACCCAGCTGTTCGACGCGGGCGCCAAGGTGGCCATCGGCGATGTGGATTCGGAAGCCGTGGGCAAGGCCGCCGCCGACCTCGGCATCGAGGGTATCGAGGTCGACGTGACCAAGCGCGAGTCCTTCGACGCCTTCCTGACCGAGGTCGAGGCGCGGCTGGGACCGATCGACGTGCTCGTGAACAACGCGGGGATCATGCCGGTCGGCCCGTTCCTGTCCTACGACGACACGATCATCCGCCGCACCTACGAGATCGACGTGCTCGGCGTGATCATCGGCTGCCAGGAGGCGGCCCGCCGGATGGCGCCGCGCCGCACCGGTCACATCGTGAACATCGCATCGACGGCCGGACGCATCCCGACCCCCGGTCTCACGATCTACAACGGCGCCAAGGCGGCCGTCATCGAGTTCTCCGAGGCGCTCGGCGCCGAACTCGAACCGCAGGGCGTCACGGTCAGCGCGGTACTCCCGACATTCACCCGTACCGCCCTGATCTCGGGCCTGCAGACCAACAAGTTCATCCAGACCGTCGAGCCCGGCGAGGTGGCCTCGATCGTCGTGCAGACGATCGCGCGGCCGGTCACCCGGGTCTACGCGCCGCGGTCGATGCGATGGGCCGAGTCGAGTCCGCTGTTCCCGCAGGCGATGAAGCGTCTCTCGCGCAAGCTGACCAAGCTCGACTCGATCTTCCTGAGCCCCGACCAACAGGCCCGCGCCGCATACTCCAGCCGGATCCGCGGCGAGAAGGTCGACACCAGGGCGGTGGGCGCGAGCCTGACGCAGCCCCAGGAGAGCACGCCCCTGTCGTCGTGAAGGTGGCGGACACGAGAGGTCGGCCGGCGGCCTCGTCCGGGGCGCGCGACATCGCTGCCGAGCGGGCGGCCAGACGCGAGCTGCGCGAGGCACTGGACGAATTGCACAGGATCGAGGTGGACGCCGGACTCCGGCGTCGCCTTCCCCGGCGGCGGTGGGTCGTCGCGGTCCTCGTACTCGTCGTGGCCCTCGCGCTGGCCGCGGTCGCGGTGACCGCGTGGACGCGAGACCATGCGCGCTACTCCGACGCCGAACTCCAGTCGGCCGCAGCCGAACGGGTCGAAGTGCTCATCGCGCCGGACAGCCGCGATGACCGGCGAGCCCAGCGGATCCTCGCCGGTGCCACAGGGGCCTTCTATGACGAGTTCGCCCAGTCCGCGGACAGCTACACCGAATTCGTCCGTGCCAACGGCACTGTCGCGGAGTCCTCGGTCGACGGCACCGGGATATCGGCCCGGGACGGGGACTCCGCCACGGTCCTCATCGCCGCCACCGTTGTGTTCGCGCGCCCCGGCCCACCGGATGAGACCGACGACCAGACACGCAGATTCCGGTTGCGGGTCCTTGTCACACCGGACGACGGCAGCCTCAAACTCGGGGCGGTGCAGTACCTCCCATGAGATCGACGACGACATCCGGAGCGGCCGGAGGACACCCGGGACGGGCGACGGCGCGGACCGTCTCCGCGCGCGTCGCAGCTGTCCGCATCGTGATCGCGACGGTCGTTCTGGTGACGACGCTCGTCGTCGTGCTCGCGCTGTGGGATTCGCAGCGAGCGGGCGCCGATGTCGCGGAGAGCCGGGACGAGCTGCGGACGCAGGCCGGTGCGATCGTCTCGGAGGTCTTCTCCGTCGACGCGGAAAGGTGGCAACAGGACCGGGCCCGGGCGCGAGCCCTGGTCGCCGAGGACTTCACGGACAGCTACGGTGCCCAGCTCGATCGACCGCCGCCCGAGGGGACGTCGTCGGTCACCTGGCGACCCGAGATCGTCAGCATCGTCGGGGCCGACGCGCAGGAGGGGGAAGCGTTGTTACGCGTCGCGGTGACCGTTCGCCCCGCCGACCGGCCGGCGACGACGGTGCGCCGTTCGGTCCTCGCCCGGTTCGTGCGCTCGGGCGACGCGTGGCGTCTCTCCGCCGCGGATGTGATCGGATGACCGCGCTCCACGGCCGCCGGGGGTGGCGGCGATGAACGAGACCGGCGCCACCAGAGTCGAACTCGCCCGTGAGCGGGTCGACACGGCGGTGCGCCGGGCGCGCACCGCCCGGATCGCCGCCGCCCCGGCCCTTCGGTCGCGTGCGATACGTCGGACACGCCTGCTGCGCCGGACCCTCGTCGCAGCGGCACTCGCCGTGCTGGTCCTGGTCGCGGTGGCCGGCGTGCTGAGCTGGCAGATCCGCGGGCAGCACGAGGTGACGGAGCTGACGAACGACGTGCTCGCGTCCGCACGCGGCGCCGTCACCGTCATGCTCACCGCCGACCCGGCCGATCCCGAGGGTTACGTGACCGCTGTCGCCGAGGTGAGCACCGGAGCCCAGCGGGAGCGGATCGAGGCAGCCCGCGACGCCCTGGTAGCGGAGGTGGGCGGGCAGACGGATTCGAGTGTCGGACAGGTGGTGTCGGCGGGACTCGTCACGGACCCGACATCCGACGAGATCGGTGCCGACGTCGACGTGCTGGTGGTCGCCGACGCGACGAATCCGGCCCTCCTGGGTGAGTCGGGGGACGGGTCCGGGGTCGACACCACCGGCGAGCGGGTCACGGCGCTGGTCACGATGACCCTCACCGAAGACGGCTGGAAGATCGCCCAGGCGAGGCGTCCGTGACCGCCACCGGAGACCGCGCGTTGCTACCGCCACTCCCGACCAGACGCGAGCGCACCCGGATACGGCTTCTGGCCGCCGCGTCGGTGCTGCTGCTCGCGGTCGCGGTGATCGCCGGCGCGGGCGCGCTGCGTCCCGGCTCCGATCCGACCGAGGAGCAACGCGCCGAGATCCTGACGGCCGCGGCGGCGGCGGTCGGTGCGGTTCTCACCTATTCGCCGGATGACCCCGCAGACCGGCGTCGAGCGACCGATGCGTTGCTCACCGACCCGCTCCGCCTGGAGTACCGCAACCGCGGAGCCGATGTCGTGGTGCCGGGTGTCCGTACGTCGGCGGTCTCGGTGGCGGGTGAGGTCGTCGGTGCCGGCCTGCACGAGAGCGGTCCCGACCGGGCGCGGGTGCTCGTGTTCGTGAACGAGATCATCGCGACCGCGCCCGGTCAATCTACAGGCTTTAGGCTGCCCGCCGATGCGAAACCGGCGCGGACCCCTACCGCGCGATGGGCACTTATGCGTAAGGTCGACGGGAATTGGCTGCTGTCCGACCTGCAACCGGTCGGCGATGTGACCCGTTGAGACACGAGTTGTCCCCGGGCGGTCCGCGCGACCGCCGGGCGCAGACGGCTGTCGACCGGGAGAGACGACAAAGGGGACGAGAGATGAGTGGATCGAGCGCGGGCGTGGTCGTCGTCGGTGCCGGGCTGGGCGGAATCCGGGTCGCGGAGAACCTGCGGAACAACGGTTTCACGGACCCGATCACGCTCGTGGGGGCCGAAGCCCACCCGCCGTACGATCGTCCGCCGCTGTCGAAGTCGGTGCTGCTGGGCAAGGACGACCGCGTCGACCTCAAGCCCGCGGAGTTCTATGACGAAGCCGGTATCACGCTGCGGCTGGGTGAGGCGGTGACCGCGGTGTCACCGGCAGATCAGACGCTCACGCTGGCCTCGGGCGCCACCGTCGCCTACGACACCCTGGTGCTGGCCACCGGCCTCGATCCGCGGCCGTTTCCCGGTCTCACCGAGAAAGTCCGGGGCGTGCACGTGCTCCGCACCTACGACGACGCGGTCGCGCTGCGCGACGAGATCGATTCCGCGAGCACCGCAGTCGTCATCGGTGCCGGTTTCATCGGATGTGAGGTGGCCGCCGGGCTCACCGCGCGCGGTGTGGCCGTGAGCCTCGTCGAACCGGCTCCGACGCCGCTCGCCGTGGCGCTGGGCGAACAGATCGGCGCGCTGGTGTCGCGGCTGCACGTCGCGAACGGCGTCGATCTCCGGACCGGCGTCGGAGTCGGGAACATCGTCGTCTCCGACGGCCGGGTGCATGCCGTCGAACTCACCGACGGCACCACGCTGCCCGCCGACATCGTGGTCGTCGGCATCGGTTCGACGCCGGTGACGGGATACCTCGACGGCTCCGGCATCGAGCTCGCCCCGCGCGACGTCGGGGGTGGCATCGCCTGCGACGCAACCGGACACACCAGTGCCGAGAACATCTACGCACTCGGCGACGTCGCCAACTGGCTCGACGAGGACGGCACTCCACACCGCGTCGAACACTGGAATCACACGGTCGAGCAGGCGTCGGTCATCGCCCATCAGATCACCGGGGGCGACGCGGTCACCGCGTCGGTCGCGTACTTCTGGAGCGACCAGTTCGACGTCAAGATCCAGGTGCTCGGCGCACCGCGCGCCGATGACGACGTCCACGTCGTCGACGACGACGGCAAGAAGTTCGTCGCGTACTACAGCCGGGACGGTGTCCTCACCGGGGTGGTGGGCGCGGGCAAGGTGGGCGCGGTGATGAAGACCCGGCCGAAACTCCAGACCCCGACGCCCGTGGCGGATCTGCTCTAGGCCTCTCATGTCGCACGCGCCCACCGCCGCGCAGGTACGCGACGCGGCGGCCGAGGTGGCGGATCCAGAGCTCGCGCGCGGACAGGCCGCGTTCTTCCAAGCCCGACCGGGTGGATACGGGGAAGGCGACGAATTCCTCGGAATCCGGGTACCCGTGCAACGCAAGATCGCGAAGGCGTTCCGCGGTATCGCGCCGGATCAGGTCGTCGAGCTGCTCGACTCACCGGTCCACGAGCACCGGCTGATCGCGCTGTTCCTCCTCCGCCAGGAGTTCGACAGCGAGCTGCGTCGCGGTGGCGACGGGCGGGGCTGGGTCGACCTCTATCTCGACGCCGTGTGTCGGGGCCGGGTCGACAACTGGGATCTCGTCGACTCCTCCGCCGATTCGGTCCTCGGCGAATACTGCCGCCGCACCGGAGAACTCGACCTCGTCGTGCAGCATGCGCGGGACCCCGACCTCTGGCGACGACGTGTCGGGATCATCGCGACCTTCGCGTTCATCAAGCACGGGGATGCGACGGCACTGCTCGCCGTGGCACCGTTCGTCCGCGACGACCGTCGCGATCTGATCCAGAAGGCATTCGGCTGGATGCTGCGCGAGGTCGGCAAGCGGGTCGACGAGACCGTGCTGCTCGGCTACCTGGACGACAATGCGGCACGGATGGGCCGTACCGCTCTGACGTACGCGCTCGAGCACCGGACTCCGGAAGAACGCACGCACTATCGCGGCCTCCGTTGACCGGCTCCGTGCTCGAATCCGTTGGCGCCGCAAAGCCTTCTGCTCCCTGAGGTGCGATGCCTCGCCCTCCGCTCCCTAATCCGAAAGAGTCACATACCCACTGGTCCCTGAGGTGCGAGGAGCGCAAGCCGCCGGGCCGAGCAAGCGACGAAGGAGCGCGTCGAGGTCGACGAGCCACGAAGACATCCCAGGGGTGCTAGGTGTCAAGCGGCGAGGTTGGTGCGGTGGTTCCAGGCGGTGTGTTCGTTGTAGGGGGTGCGGTGTTTGAGGCAGCCGTGGAGGATGCCGATGAGTCGGTTGGCGACCGCACGCGATGCTTGGCTGTGGGACTTCTTCTGGTCTCTTAGGCTGTCGTAGTAGGCGCGGGCGCCGGGACTGCCGGTCAGGGCGCTTTGCGCCATCCGTAGGGCGGCGTCGTTGAGTCGGGTGTTGCGGATGTGGCGGGCCAACACGACGTGTCCTTTGCCCGAGGCGATGGTCCGTGGTGAGGTACCGGCGTAGTTTCTGCGAGACTTGGCGGTGGCATAGCGTTCGGGGTCATCCCCGAACTCGCCGAGCATCCGGGCGCCGGTGATGTCACCGACTCCGGGCATGGACAGGTAGATCGCGGCGTCCGGATGCGCTTTAAAAGACTGAGCCATAGTGGTTTCGAGTTGAGTGATCTGGGTGTTGAGAGCGGCCAGCATTTCCACGGTCGCGGTGACTGTCGCCGCATAGGCTGCGGTCAGTGTCTCCGGTGCGCTCAGGTGGCCGCCACCGCGTAGAGCCTGCTGGATGTCGCGGGCGCGTTGGTCGGTATTGCGTTGCCGGCCACCCTTTTTCAGGGCTGATCGGATTGCCGCGACCGTCAGTGCCGCCCCTTGTCGTGGGGTTGGAGCGCGTCGTAACACGCTCAGGCAGTCGGTGTGGGCGAGGTCGCCGCCGAAGGCATCGACCGCGGCCGGATAGTAGGCGCCGAGTTGGGAGCGCAACACATTCTGTTGTGCCGAGCGCGCCCACACCAGGTTCTGATGGGTGCGGGCCATCACCGTGATCGCCTCGGCAGCGACAGTATCGGCGGCGACGAGCCGATGGTTGTGCCGGTCGGTACGCACCAGATCAGCGAGGGTTTTGGCATCGGCCTTATCGGATTTGGTGCCCCCGACATGGTGGCGGTCACGGTAGCGCGACACCGACAACGGGTTGATCGCGAACACCAGATAACCCGCACCGACCAGGGCGGTGACCCACATGCCGTGATCGGTTTCGATACCCACCGCCACCTCGGTGGGATCCTGGGCATACCGGGCGATCAGTTCATGCATTGTGGTGACACCGGCAGCGGTTTCGGGTAGGCGGCGGGTGGCCAGGATGGTGCCGTGCTCATCCATCACGCACACGTCGTGATGATCTGACGCCCAGTCGTTGCCCATAAAGATCATGACACTCGTTCACCTCGTCTTCAGTCGTCTCGACGATCTCGATGTGAACCTGCGGGAGTCACCCTGGACGCGGCCTAATGGATCAGTGCTCACCCACATGTTTCGGGGGCACGACATCCCAGAAGCGTTCTAGCGGGTGATCCTCGCCCGGCCGGGCCACGGTCTTCGTGTAGAAATCCGACCACCGTTTCAGGGCCTGGCAGTGGTCACCGACCGGGGAGGCTCACACGACCAGCATCCCCTCCAAGAGGAAGCCGATCCACCCCCATTAGGGCCTGGTGAGATGCCTTGCGCGGCCCTTCGTGGCTCGCTTCGCTCGCACCTCAGGGAGCAAGAAATTCGGACGCTCACGAGTGTTCTTTCGTAGTCCACGACGGCCGCCAGACCGCAGATATTGAGGTGCGAAGGAGCGCGTCGAGGTCGACGAGCCTCGAAGGGTCAGCCCTCGCGCGCGACCTTCGCGGCAGCCCAGATCATCGGCAGCTGGAAGGGCAACCGGGCGAGGGCCACGATCTTGTAGGGCAGCGGCTTGTCCCACCAGAGGCGGACCATGTTGATGTTCGCGGGGTACACGGCCAGGAACAGCAGCACCGACGCCGCGCCCGCGGCACGCCGGGTCTTCGGCGCGAGAAGCGCTGCGCCCAGCCCGATCTCGGCGACACCGGAGGCGTAGGTCAGTGTCCGGGGGTCGCCCGGGATCTCCTCGGGGATGATCTCGTCGAACGGCTTGGGCGCGACGAAGTGCAGCACGCCGATGCTGATGAGCATGGCGGCGAGGCCACGTGCGAGCTGGACGGGGTCGAGCCGGGAACCACGGAGGGTGTTCACGTCGTCGTACTCCTTCGGTAGACCTGCGACTGCACGAACTCAACCCACTCTGTCAGAATTCGATCTTCAGCGTGTCCGATGTGGGATGCGCCTGGCAGCCCAGGATGTAGCCGTCCTCGATGTCCTCGGGGTCGAGCGCGCCCGCGTTGTCCATGTCGACGCTGCCCTCGGTGAGAGTGCAAGCACACGAACCGCATTCGCCCTCCTGGCAGGAATACGGCGCATCGAGTCCGGCGGCCAGCATGATGTCGATGAGAGTGCGTGACCGCGGCCAGGTCAGGGTGTGGGTCTCACCGTCGAGTTCCACCTCGACGGTGGCGGCCGCCGCCTGCTCCTCGTCGCTGACCTCGTCGAGTTCGACGTCGGCGAACGGATCGCCGGACAGCGAGTTGTAGACCTCGGTGTGCACGTTGTGATGCGGGAAATCAGCGTCGGCGAGGCCCTTGTGCACGGCATCCATGAAGGGCCCCGGCCCGCACATGTAGGCGACGTGCGAGGCCGCGTACGGGGCGAAGGCCGTCGACAGCGCGGTGGCACTCGGCAGGCCCTGCAGTGACTCGAGCCAGTGGATGACGGTGAGCCGGCCGGGGTGGGCGGTGAGGAGTTCGCGGAGCTCGGCGGCGAAGATGACGTCGGCGACATCGCGATTGGCATAGAAGAAGACGATCGGCGCATCACCCTTCGCGAGGGCGGCCTTGAGGATCGACATCACCGGTGTCACACCGCTGCCGGCAGCGATGAGCAGGAGCGGATCGTCGTAGGACCTGGGGGTGAACACCCCGGACGGTGGCAGCACCTCGACCTGGGTGCCGGGGGAGAGGTGGTCGCACACCCAATTCGATCCGTACCCGTCGGCCGTGCGCTTCACGGTCACCTTCGGCTGCGGGTCGGTGAACGGCGACGATGCGAGCGAGAAGCAGCGCGCGACCGATCCGGTCTGCTCGCTCGGAATCCGGAGCGTCAGGAACTGCCCCGGTTTGTAGTCGGTGAACGCCTTAGCGGAGGCCTCTGGCACCTCGAAGGCGATGGACTTGGCCTCGGCCGTCTCGTCGATCACCTCGGACACCGTGAGGATCACGCTGCGTGAACCGTGAGGGGTCAGGTCAGACATGTGCGCAGTCTCCGCCGTCGAGGACCGGCACCCCGGCCCAAATTAGAACACGTTCTACTTCAGCCTAGCGCAACTGCCTCGGGTCCCACGAGGGGCTCCGGCGACACCTGGGCGACCGTTGCCAGCGTAGTCATGCCAGGGAGGCAACGCCGTCGGCCATGGTCCGTGCGCCGGACTCGATGAGCGCCTCCAGGTCGGCGTCGGGGTCGTCGAGCCACTTCTCATATGCCGCGAGTGCGGCGCCCAGGCACAGCCAGCCGACGGTCTGCGGCAGGTGGTCGCCGACTCCCACGCCCAGTCGGGCGGCGCAGAACTCGGCGATGACCTGCCGCCAGTCGGCGTAGACGATCATCGAATGTGCCTGCAGTGCAGGCACGCCGAGCAGGAGTGACATGCGCCGGCGGTGATTGTCGAGTTCCTCGGCGGGTACCCGGTTGAACGAGACGAGCGCGTCGACGAGTGCTTGTGCGATGGGCGTCTCCGGCGGGGTTCCGGCGAGGAGCGCTCGGAGTCCGTCGAGGTGGTCGTCGAATTCGCCCCAGGGGATCTCGTTCTTCGACGAGTAGTAGCGGAACAGCGTGCGTCGGGCTATGCCGGCCGCCTCGGCGATGTCGTCGACGCTCGTGTCCTCGAAGCCCTGGATGGTGAAGAGATGAATCGCCAGTGCGCTGATCTGCGCGCGTGAGGTGATCGGGCGCCGGCCCGGCGGCGTGCGTGCGGGCGGATCGTCGTGCGGCGTCGTCGTCATCGGAACCTCACCCTATGGGACCGGTGTCGTGCGGGGCGAGGCAACCGTTCACCTGGCCGTTCGGACAGTTGTCGCGCGTCCTCTGGATTTCTGCACCGAGTGCCACTATAGTCTGTCGTGATCCGCATCACTACCCGATCAACCAGGAGGTATGGATCATGGCAGATCAGTCCGCCGCGACAGCCCACGGCTCGAACGACACCGAGCTCCTCGCCGAGTCGCTCGTCGAAGAGGTCTCGATCGACGGGATGTGCGGGGTCTACTGATGTCAGCCCCGACATCGAATCCGATCTCCGGCGACCGTTCCGCGGTCGCCGGGGTCCGGTTCGACACCCCAGCCGACGCCCCGGGTTTCGACACGCTCGAGCCGTGGCAGCTCAATCCGAAGGTGGCGCTGCGGCCGGAACCGTTCGGCGCGCTGCTGTACCACTTCGGCACTCGCAAGCTGTCGTTCCTCAAGAACCTGACCGTCGTGGGCATCGTGAAATCCCTCGCCGACCACGACTCCGCAGAGGCCGCGCTCCTCGCCGCCGGGATCTCGCCGGCCCAGCGTCCCCTGTATCTGCAGGCGCTGACCGCGCTCGCCGACAGCGGCATGATCGTGCCGCGCCCCGCCTGACCCCGGCCACTCGGACGACCCCCGCACGACGATGTCGACCGGCAGCAGCCCCGTTCGATCCGCATCGGTGCGACCGGTGCCCGCCCCGACCGCCCGGCCTGGCGCCCCAGCCCTGAACTGCCAGCCCCGAACGCAAGGACCTCAACGATGACGACCATCGAGATGCCGCCCACCGCAGTCGAATTCGCGAATTCGCTTCGCGCACCCGCGCCGACAGCCGGCGAGGTGCCGAAAGTCGGTCGGCTCGTCGACCAGTTCGAGAAGGGCCTGGATGCGCCCATCTGCCTCACCTGGGAACTGACCTACGCGTGCAATCTCGCGTGTGTGCACTGCCTGTCGTCGTCGGGCAAGCGGGATCCGCGCGAGCTGTCCACCGAACAGTGCAAGGCGATCATCGACGAGCTGCAGCGCATGCAGGTCTTCTACGTCAACATCGGTGGCGGCGAACCGACGGTGCGTCCCGACTTCTGGGAACTCGTCGACTACGCGACCAGTCATCAGGTGGGAGTGAAGTTCTCGACCAACGGTCTGCGGATCGACAAGAAGGTGGCCGCGCGACTCGCGGCGTCGGACTACGTCGACGTCCAGATCTCGCTCGACGGTGCCACCGCGGAGGTCAACGACGCGGTCCGCGGTCCCGGTTCCTTCGACATGGCGGTCCGCGCGCTCGAGAACCTGTCCGAGGCCGGTTTCGCCGACGCCAAGATCAGCGTCGTCATGACACGGCAGAACGTCAGCCAGCTCGACGAGTTCAAGGCGCTGGCCGACCGCTACAACGCCACTCTGCGCATCACGCGACTGCGTCCCTCCGGCCGTGGCGCCGACGTGTGGGACGACCTGCACCCGCTGCCGCAACAGCAGCGCGAACTCTACGACTGGCTTGTCGCACACGGTGATCGGGTGCTCACGGGCGATTCGTTCTTCCACCTGTCGGCGTTCGGTTCGGACTCCGGCGGAGGCCTGCCGGGACTCAACCTCTGTGGTGCGGGACGCGTGGTCTGCCTGATCGATCCGGTCGGCGACGTGTACGCGTGCCCGTTCGCGATCCACGAGAACTTCCTCGCCGGCAACATCCTCTCCGACGGCGGCTTCCAGGAGATCTGGCAGCGGTCGGATCTGTTCACCGAGTTGCGCGAGCCGCAGAATGCCGGGGCGTGCACGAAGTGTGCGCATTTCGACGCCTGCCGCGGCGGGTGCATGGCGGCGAAGTTCTTCACCGGGTTGCCGCTGGCCGGACCCGACCCGGAGTGCGTCCAGGGATACGGCGAAGAACTCCTCGCCGGAGACCGCATGAAACCGACTGCGAACAAGGACCATTCGCGTGGTACGCCGCTGACCCTGATGACCCGTCGTCCCGACGGTGACCTGACGCCGGTGGCCTCGCGCCCCACGAAGTCCTGTGACGAGAACCCGCTCGCCGGGTTCACCCCTGCCGCGCGGTAGTCCGCCCGCGGTACACCACGGGCGCGCCGTCCTCACCGATCGGCGCCCCGTCTCCATGAGTGCCGGGTAGGCGCTCATGCCAGATGAATGAGTAGGAAAGATCATGGTTGCCAACCCCTGGGCGAGAAACCCCTGGTTCGAGACCGTCACCGAGGCACAACGACGGGCCAAGAAGCGTCTGCCGAAGTCGGTGTACTTGTCACTGGTCGCCGGCACCCAGGCCGGCATCACCGTCGACGACAACGTCCGTGCCTTCTCCGAACTCGGCTGGGCACCGCACGTCGTCGGCGCACAGGCCGAGCGTGAGATGGCGACAACGGTCATGGGGCAGGAGATCTCGTTCCCGGTGATGATCTCGCCGACCGGTGTGCAGGCGGTCGACCCCGAGGGCGAGGTCGCGGTCTCCCGCGCCGCGGCCGCCCGGGGTACCGCGATGGGGTTGTCGAGCTTCGCGTCGCACTCGGTCGAGGAGGTGACCGCGGTCAACGACAAGGTCTTCTTCCAGATCTATTGGCTCGGCAGCCGGGACGACATCCTCGCCCGCGCGGAGCGCGCGAAGGCGGCAGGCGCCAAGGGGCTGATCGTCACGACCGACTGGGTGTTCAACGTCGGACGGGACTGGGGCAGCCCGGAGATCCCGGAGAAGGTGAACCTGAAGGCGTTGGTGCGTCTGGGGCCGGAGATCGCGGTGAAGCCGCGCTATGCACTCGACTGGGTCAAGGGCGGCAAGATCAACATCCCCGATCTGTCCGCGCCCAACCTCACGCCGCAGGGTGTGCCGGGGCCGACCTTCTTCGGGGCGTACGGGTCCTGGATGAACACCCCGCCGCCCACGTGGGAAGACCTGCAGTGGCTGCGCGAGCAGTGGGATGGGCCGTTCATGGTCAAGGGCATCACCCGCCTCGACGACGCCAAGCGCGCCGTGGACATCGGCGCGACGGCGCTGTCGGTCTCCAACCACGGCGGCAACAACCTCGACGGCACCCCGGCCACGATCCGTCTTCTGCCCGACATCGCGGCAGCGGTGGGCAACGACATCGAGGTCCTGCTCGACGGCGGCATCCGGCGCGGCAGTGACGTCGCGAAGGCGCTGGCGCTCGGCGCCCGCGCGGTCATGATCGGCCGTGCCTACCTCTGGGGTCTCGCGGCCAACGGCCAGGCCGGTGTCGAGAACGTACTCGATCTCCTGCGCATGGGACTCGACGGCGTACTGATGGGGCTGGGACACAAGAGCGTGCACGAGCTCTCGGCCGGCGATCTCGTCATCCCGGACGGGTTCAAGCGGTCGTTCGGCGACGCCTGAACCGTGCTCTGCGCGGCCGAGATCGTGCCGGTGAGAACGCTGGGGAACCATAACTAGAACGTGTTACAGTTCTGCCATGGGACAGTTCGACGGCAAGGTCGTCTACATCACCGGCATCGCCCGAGGTCAAGGTCGCAATCATGCGATCCGGTTCGCCCGCGAGGGGGCCGTGATCGTCGGCCTGGACATCGCGGGTCCGATCATCGATCACGCGACCTACCCCGCGGCCACCGCCGACGACCTCGCCGAGACAGTCCGTCTCGTCGAGGGCGTCGGCGGCAAGATCATTGCGCGGCAGGGTGACACGCGTGATCTGGCCTTCCAGCAGCAGCTCGTGGCCGACGCCGTCGAGCAGTTCGGTCGTCTCGACCACGTGGTCGCCAACGCCGGTGTGCTGACGTGGGGCAAGGTCTGGGAGCTCACCGAGGAACAGTTCACCGACGTCATCGACATCAACCTCGTCGGTGCGTGGAAGACGTTGAGGGCCACCATCCCGGCGATGCTCGAGGCGGGCAACGGGGGGTCGATCACCGTCATCAGCTCGGTTGCGGGCCTCAAGGCGATGCCGCTGCAGGCGTCGTACTCGGCGTCGAAGTACGGACTCGTCGGACTGACGCAGACGACGGCCAAAGAGCTCGGGCACCATCGCATCCGGGTGAACAGCGTGCATCCCTACGCGGTGGACACCCCGATGGGCGTGGCCGACACCGAGGCCCACCGGATCTTCGGGATCCCCTGGGTCAACCCGCATTTCACGTCGATCCTCGACTACCACCCGGTCGCCGCCCTCGACGAGATCTCCGACGCGGTGCTCTACCTGGCCTCCGACAGCGCCAAGGGCATCACCGCTGCCGAGTTCCAGATCGACATGGGGCACTCGAAGGTCTGACGCGCGCGGCCGCCGGTTGCTCACTTGGTGCGAGCGAAGCGAGCCACGAAGCGGCTTCCGAGTGTGCCTCGCGAAGCCCTTCGTGGCTCGTCGCTTGCGCTCCTCGCACCTCAGGGGGCAGGGGTGGGTCGCTTGCGCTCCTCGCACCTCAGGGGGCAGGGGTGGGTCGCATTCGCTCCCGGCTCCCCGGGGAGCAGACGTGTCAGTCGGCCCAGAGCGTCGACGGGTCGGTCGCCTCGGTGGTCGGGCCCGCCGGAGTCTCCGGCTTGGTGCGCGAGAAGCGCGGAGCCACCTGGGCCTGGGTCACGCCGTCGATGTCGACGAGATTGGCACGCGCGGCCATGTGGGCGTCGGCGGGCGCCTCGGCGAAGGTGAGGACCGGCGACGTGCAGGCGTCGGTTCCCTCGAAGACCGCGGCCCAGTCGTCGCGGGTGCGGGACTTGAAGGTCTCGGCGAAGACCTCCTTCAGCTTGGGCCACTGGGCGATGTCGTTCTGCTCGGGCAGGTCGGCGTCGGCGAGTTCGAGCCCCTTGAGGAGTTCGGCGTAGAACTGCGGCTCGATCGCGCCGACCGCCATGTACTTGCCGTCGGAGGTCTCGTAGACCTCGTAGTACGGGGCGCCGGTGTCGAGGAGGTTCACGCCGCGGGTGTCGCTCCACAGCCCAGTACCGCGGAACGCCCAGATCATCTGTCCGAGAACGGAAGCGCCGTCGACCATGGCGGCGTCGACCACCTGTCCGCGGCCGGAGATCCCACGCTCGAGCAGCGCCGCGAGCACGCCGACGACGAGGAACATCGACCCGCCGCCGAAGTCGCCGGCCAGGTTGAGCGGCGGCACCGGGCGATCGTCTGCGCGTCCGATGGCGTGCAGCATTCCGGTCAGCGAGATGTAGTTGATGTCGTGCCCGGCCAGCTCCGCGCGCGGCCCGTCCTGACCCCAGCCGGTCATGCGTCCATATACCAGTCCCGGGTTCACCTTCTCCAGATCATCGGGTCCGAGCCCGAGCCGCTCCATCACACCGGGGCGGAAACCCTCGACGATCACATCGGCCTTGGCGACGAGGCCGAGGATGGTCTCCCGGTCGTTCTCGTCCTTGAGGTTCGCCTCGACGACGCGTCGGCCACGAAGGAGGGCATCGGCGTTGCGGCCCGGCTTGGGCAGCGAACCGGGCCGCTGGACGCGCACGACGTCGGCGCCGAGATCGGCCAGCAGCATGGCGGCGTGCGGGCCGGGCCCGATGCCGGCGAACTCGATGACCCGGATCGAACTCAGTGGGCCGGCCTTGCCGCTGTTGCGTGGTGTGGCACTGCTCATGGGGTGTCGTCCTCCCGATCGTTGTACTGCGCACTGTGTCAGGTGTCACTGGATGCACCAAGCATTCCATAACCGATCGAACGCTCGTCAGAGTGGTCCTGGGCGGGATCCGGGCGCGTTTTTCGCTTCGTTTTTCGGGCGAGGCCGACATACGCGCAAGCACCATCGCTAGCATTGGTCGAATGACAGGGCCATCGATGTTGGGGCAGTGCAACTGGCCAGACCTCGATGGGCAGGTGGTCACCCTGCTGGTGCCCCTCGGCTCGGTCGAGCAACACGGTCCGCACCTACCGCTCGACACCGACACACGCATCGCGGCTGCCATCGCGGACCGCGTGTGCGGGCGATCGGACCATCCCGGACTCCTGCGGGCCCCGGACCTCAACTACGGCGCCAGCGGCGAGCACGAGGGCTTCGCCGGCACCATCTCCATCGGGCACGAGGCGCTGCGCGGGCTCCTCGTCGAATACGGCCGCAGTGCGTGCCGCTGGGCGGCGCGCGTGGTGTTCGTCAACGGGCACGGCGGAAACACCCGGACCCTGATCGAGGCGGTGACCCGTCTGCGGTACGAAGGCCGGGACGTCGCCTGGTTCCCGTGCGCCTTCGACGGCGCCGATGCGCACGCAGGTTTCACCGAAACTTCTGTGCTGCTGCATGTCTCGCCATCGGTTGTCGATCCCGACCGCGCTGTCGCGGGCAATCGGGAGCCGGTGGGCGCGCTGCTGGGTGCGATGCGGTCCGGTGGTGTCGCCGCCGTGAGTCCCAACGGTGTCCTCGGTGACCCGGGGGGCGCGAACCCCGACGACGGTGCGCGGCTGGTCGGCGACGTCACCGAACGTCTGTCGGCCGCCCTCGAGTCGTGGCAGGTCGACGATCAGGGGCGTCTGGGATGACCGCCCTCGACGACTCGGCTCCACGTCGGTGGGCCGAGAACCAGGACGCGGGCGCCGACGGCCCGGCCCCCGGCGACGACTCCGGCGCCGCCGACCGCGAGAGCGATGCGACCGCGGATGCCCCGGCGGTGACGCACACCGGTCTGCCCGACGGGTTCCAGGTGCAGATCGACCTCCGGTGCGCGAAGGCCGGTGACTTCCGCTACCTGGTCGGCGGATCGCCGACCCGACTGCTGCGCATGTCCGACACCGCACTCGGAATGACCTCCGAGGACGGACGAATCGAAGTGTGCGACAACGTGACCCGGCGTCTGGCGCGCGCCCTGCTGGACGCGGGGATCGCCAACCCCCGGCCGATGTTCGGCCCGCAGCCCGAGGACGTGACCGTCGTCATCCCGGTGCGGGACAATCAGAGTGGGGTCGACCGCCTCCTCGAGGCCCTCGATGGGCTGGCGGTCATCGTCGTCGACGACGGCTCCATGACACCCATCGAGGTGGACCGGCCGACCGCCCGGGTCCTACGCTTCGACGACAATCGTGGCCCGTCCGCGGCGCGCAACGCGGGCGCGGCGGCGGCGACAACCGACTTCGTGGCGTTCCTCGACTCCGACGTCGTGCCCGACCCGGACTGGCTCACGATCCTGCTCACGCACTTCTCCGATCCGACCGTGGGTCTCGTCGCGCCGCGGATCGTCGGACTGCAGTCCGAGGCGATGACGGCATCGCTGGCCGAGCGATACGAAAACGGCTGGTCGTCGCTGGACATGGGGCCAGAGGAGTCCGCGGTGGCGCCGTCGACCAGGACTCCGTATGTGCCCAGTGCCGCGATGGTCGTGCGGCGCAGCGCTTTCTGCGGATTCGACGAGTCATTGCGCGTCGCCGAGGACGTCGACGCCTGCTGGCGGATGCATGCCGACGGGTGGCGGATTCGGTACGACCCGGTGGCACGTGTGGCCCACGAGCACCGCACCGACCTGCGCTCGGTGCTGTCGCGCCGGTGCTTCTACGGCACCGGTGCGGCGCACCTCGCCTCCCGGCACGGTGACCGCGCGGCGCCGATGAAGATGTCGGTCCCGATGGCCGCCGCGGTCGTCGCGCTGCTGTCCCGGACCCGCTTCGGTGCCGCGCTGGCGATGATCATCCTCACCCACCTCGCGGTCCGGATGCGGCGCCGGCTCGGTGACCTGCCCTCGGCGCCGCTGGTGTCCGCGCAGATGACCGGACGGGCGGCCGGGTTCGGGTTGCTGCAGGCCGCCGATGCGATCTGCCGTCACTACTGGCCGCTGGCGTTGGTGCTCGCCCTGGTGTCGAAGCGATTCCGCGTCCTCGCCGTGCAGGTGGCGATCGTGGAGGGGGTGGTGTCCTGGGTCCGGGACCTGCTCGCCGATCCGACCAGTCCGCCCACGCTCGGCCCGCTGCGGTACATCCTCATGCACCGGCTCGACGACCTCGCCTACGGTGCCGGCCTCTGGCAGGGAGTCATCGCCCACCGAGACCCGGAAGCGTTGCGCCCGGTCATCTCTCGATGACAGCGGCCGAACGGCCGATCACCGCCGACGTCGTCATCGTCGGTGCCGGTAGCGCCGGATGCGTGCTCGCCGAGAGGCTCTCCCGCGAGCCCGGTCGCACGGTCGCCCTCCTGGAACGTGGGCCCGCGGGGCTGCCCACGCCGGCGGATCTGGACCTGCGGCGACTACCGATCGACGACGCCGCGCCGCATGCGGTCCGCCACGACACCGACCTCGGGGTGTCCGCGGCCCGGGGGTCGGCGCTCGGCGGCTCGTCGGCGGTGAACGGCGGCTACTTTCTGAGGTGGCATCGAGACGACTTCGGCTCCTGGCCGGCCGGATGGGAGCCCGACGCCATCGCCGGCGCCTACGACGAACTGGACGCCCCGACGGGCACCATGGGTGTCGGACCCGTGCCCGACAGTGAACTCGGGGACGCCGGAGGCGCTTTCGAACACTACTGGTCGGTGCGGGCGCCGGTGCGTCCGATCGCGCAGCGGTGGCCGGTGGTGGGCCTGAACCGGGTGCTCACCAACCGGAGCGGACTCGCGCGCCGCTCGGCCGCGGACGCCTATCTCGTCCCCGCTCTGTCCCGCCCCAACCTGCGGGTGGTGACCGGATGTGCGGTCGACCGCCTGGTCGCGGTCCGGGGCGCGACGGTGACGGGAGTGCGTGCGGGACCGCTGGAGGTGAGCGCAGGAGAGGTGATCCTCGCTGCGGGCACGCTCGGGACCGCGGGAATCCTGCTCCGATCAGAACTCGGGGACCTGCCGTGGCCGGACGTGGCCGGCCGCTCGGATGTGCGGTCGCTGACCGCCGGGGAACATCGGGGTCTGGCGGTGTCGTACTCGAGACGATCGCCGGCGGATGCGGGCATGGTCCTGCCGACGGTGCTGCACACCGACGAAGGCCTCGAGATGCGCTGCTACCGAGATGATTTCGCCACCTACATCCGAGGGCTTCCCGCGGGTGGGCCGATTGTCGAGGTGACCGCGATGCGGCACTCGCCGGTACGTCTCGTCGCGGAGCGCGCCGGAGTGCGGATGGCGTTCGACGAACCCGACCCGGACACGGCCACGGCACTGAGGGCCGGAGCCGCCGGGGTCGTGGAGATGCTGCAGGCGCCCGAGTTCGCCGACATCGTCGTACCGGGGAGCGTGCGGATCGCCGATCGGGCCGGGTTCTCCCAGCACGCCTGGGGGACCATGCCGATGGGGGACCGGACCGATTGGCTGGGTGGCGTCTTCGGGTTCCGTGGACTGCGGATCGTCGACGGGTCCATCCTGCCGAGCAGCGGTCGCAGTGGTCCGCACGCGACGATCATGATGATGGCGTGCCGCATCGGTGGCGTGCTCGCGCAACGGTGAGTCGACGAGGCCGAACGCTCGCGGTCCGGTCCCATCCTTATCTACGCTGAGAACATGTCTGCCCCCACGCTGTCCGATCCCGCCGTCCGCGCTTTTCTCACCGACGGCACCAAGACCGGGCACCTCGGATACACCGCCGCCGACGGACGACCGCTCGTCGTTCCGGTGTGGTTCGTGCTCGACGGTGACCGGATCGCCTTCAACACCGGTGCCACCACCGCCAAAGGCCGCGCGCTGCTTCGTGATCCACGGGTCGTGATGTCGATCGACCTGCCCGAGCCGCCCTTCGGCTTCGTGCAGGTGCAGGGCCTGGCGCGGATCACGGAGGACCTGGACGAGGTGCGTCGCATCGCGTCGCTGTGCGGGGCCCGGTACATGGGCGCCGAGCGGGCCGAGGAGTTCGGGGCGCGCAACGGCGTGCCCGGCGAGCTGGGCATCTGGATCGAGCCGAGCAAGGTCATCGCGAGCCTCGATGTCACCGCGTGAGCGCTCGCCCGCGTTCCTGACGCCGACGCTGTCCAAACAGTGCTGGGGGTTCATGATCGGGTCGGCGCTGTTCGCGCTGGGCTCGGCTCCCGGGCTGGCGCACGTGGTGGGTGCCGGGTTCGCCAACGGCTGCTACTTCGTCGGCGCGTGGTTCTTCACCGGGGCCGGGTTCATCCAGCTGGTTCGGAGCGGAACCGTGGCCGAGCTGCAGTCCTCGGCGCCGGGGTCGGTGATCCGTGCCGAATGGCTGAGCGCGGCAACGCAGTCGGTCGGCACCATCCTCTTCAACGTGTCGACCACGGGAGCACTCCTCGCACACACGATCTGGGGAGACCGGCACCTCGTCTGGACCCCCGACGCCGGCGGTTCGGTCGCCTTCCTCATCAGCGGTGCGGTCGCCTTCGTCGGGTACTCCCGCGCCACGGGGCGCCGATGGGATGTCCGCGACCGCGACTGGTGGTCGGTGCTGATCAACTGGATCGGGTGCGTGGCCTTCGGGGTGTCGGCAGTCGGGGCGTTCGTGACCAAGGGCGGCGTCACCGCCGACGCCGTGGCGGCCACAGCCGGCACGTTCGTCGGTGCGATCTGCTTCTTCCTCGCGTCGCTCGTCGTACTCCCGAAGCGGCACAACATCTCCCGCTGAGTGCGTCAGCCCGGGTTCAGTCCGGCTGCGGCGCGTCGGCGTCCGCACGTTCGTCGACGGCGCTCTGGTGGGCCGAGAGCTCCCGGTCCAGTGCCGTGTCGAGGGCGCGGTCGAGGGCGGCGTGCGCGTTCTCGGTCCCGACGCGGCGCATCACGCCCAGCAGGTTCACCGCCCAGGCCACGTCGTCGTCGTTCTCCGGCAGCCAGCCCGGGCCCTTGCGCCGGTCGACCTCGTCGTGAGCGACCGCGAGCAGGATCTCGGCCGCCTCGTTGATCTTGCCGGTGAACCGTTCGTGGACGTCGGCAAGGGTGGAGATCTGCATGCCCCGTCGTACGAGCCTGGCCAGGTTCCCGATGATGCGTTGATCGACGGCCTCGTACACCCCGTCGCGCGCGGTCTCGGCGATCACCCCGGCGCTCACCAGCGCGGCGACCTCCGCGTCGTCCAGCAGGCCGAACCGATCGTCGAGCTCGGCGCGGGTGATCTCCGGACGCGACGTACTCGACCAGTGCTCGTCGAGGATCTCGTTGAGTTCCAACGCATCCCCGATGCGAGCACCCGGATTGGTCATGAACGTGGCGATGTGTTTGAGCGTGAACCCGCTGCCGAGCAGCTTGTTGATGGCCCGCAGATTGCGAAGGTGCTTCTCGGTGTAGATGGCGACGCGTCCGCGGCGGAGCGGCTGGGGGAGCAGCCCCCGTTCCTGGTAGCCACGGATGTTCCGGGTCGTGGTGCCGGACACGCGCGCCAGGTCGTCGATCCGGTACTCTGTCATCCCCTCACTGTAACGCTGCGGCGGCCGGAGTCCGAGCCCCCTCGTGGACGAGGATCCGGTAGTCGCGCAACTCGACGCGGCGCAGCTGGCCGACATACTGCGAGGCGAACCCCGGGTACATCGTCGCGTTGAACCCGTCCTCCGTCAGGTACCAGCTCTGGCAGCCCGAATTCCACGTCGTCGAGGTCAGCCGGCGCTGGATGTCCCGGTTGTATCGGTCCTGCGCCTCCGCGCGGACGTCGAGCGCCTTCCACCCGTTGTCGAGCAGTTGGGCGACGGCCCCGGTGATGTAGTCGATCTGTGCCTCCATGTAGACCAGTGCCGAGCTGTGGCCGGGACCGGAGTTGGGACCGA
This sequence comes from Gordonia sp. G4, assembly GCF_057770005.1. Taxonomy (NCBI): domain Bacteria; kingdom Bacillati; phylum Actinomycetota; class Actinomycetes; order Mycobacteriales; family Gordoniaceae; genus Gordonia; species Gordonia sp. G4. The sequence goes on along the minus strand of NZ_CM173442.1, from coordinate 301,229 downwards.
ACGTGAAGAACAGGTTGGGGTAGCCGGACGCGGCGACGCTGCGGTAGGCGAACGCGCCTCGCTCCCACTCCGATGCCAGCTCCCGCCCGTCGAGACCGGTGATCGGGATCGGCGTCCCGGTCTTGGAAACGTCGAACCCGGTCGCGAACACGATGCAATCGAACTGATGCTCAACACCTTCCACGGTGCGGATGCCGCGTTCGGCGAGCCGGGCGATCGGCCAGGTGACCAACTTGCAGTTGGGTCGCTGGAGGGCCGGGTAGTAGTCGCTGGTCATGAGCAGTCGCTTGCATCCCGCGGCGAAGTCCGGAGTGAGTTGCCTGCGCAGCCACGGGTCGTCGACCTGGGACCGCAGGTGCAGTTTGCTCACCGCCTCGACGACGCGGGTCAGGGGAGTGTTCCAGACGACCCCCAGTGCCACCGTCTCGTGACCCCAGAACCAGAGCGAACGCGCAAGACGCTGGGTGCCCGGAATCGAGCGATAGAGCCGTTTGGTGGCCTCGCGGGTCCGGGCGTCGGCACGGGGCAGGACCCAGCCCGGCGTGCGCTGAAAGACCTTCACCGAGGCGGCCCGGTCCACCAGCTCCGGAACGATCTGCACCGCGCTGGCCCCGGTGCCCACGACAGCGACCTTCTTCCCGGTGAAGTCATAGTCATGATCCCAACGCGCGCTGTGGATCTTGTGGCCCGCGTAGTCCTCGATGCCGGGGATGTCGGGGAACGAGGCGTTCGCGAGCGGCCCGGAGGCGAGGACGACGGCGCGTGCCCGTACCGGCTCGTGTCCCTCGGCGAAGGTGACGGTCCACAGACCTTCCTCGGCGGAGTACTCCAGCCCCGACACCGTGTGGCCGAACCGGATGTGGCGGCCGATCCCGGAGTCGTCGACCATCGAGCGGATGTAGTCGAGGATCTCGGCACTCCGCGAGTAGGTGTGTGACCACTCCGGATTGGGGGCGAAGCTGTAGGAGTACAGGCGCGACGGGATGTCGCACGCTGCCCCCGGGTAGGTGTTGTCGCGCCAGGTACCGCCGACCCGGTCGTCGCGTTCGAAGATCGCGAAGTCGTCGATCCCGCGATCCCGGAGGCGGATTCCCGCGCCGATGCCGGCGAAACCGGCGCCGATGACGGCCACCGAGGTGTGCATCGCCATCCCCTCAGGCCGTCGGCTCATAGGTCAGTTCCTGCGACCACGTCGGTGTTCGGTGGACCAGGCCGAACGGGATGCGGTCGGTCAGCTTCACCATCGAGTCGGCGAACAGGTGGTAGGGCACATTTCGCCGGTTGATCACCGCCGCGCCGTGGTACGCGACCACCTGGAACATGGGCAGACGCCGCACGTATTCACTTCGATCGCCCACTGCCCGATAGCGCTTCATCGCGCTGTAGAGCCGTTCCTCGTCGACCCCCATCGCGACGATGTTGTCGCGCATCTTGTTCAGCAACGGTACGTAGCTGAGTGCGCCGATCAGGAACGTCGGCTTCACCCATCCGCCGACGAAGTCGATCGTCCGCTTGCGCAGCCCCGCATGCCCGAGGATCTCCATGACCTCGAAGTCGACTGCCAGGTGGCGGGATTCGTCGGAGTTGATCCGCTTGAACACCTCCTGGGCCACCGGGTCCTTGACCTCGTCGGTGATGAACTTGATGAGGGCGCCGTCGAGCGCGACCTCGAGCATCGGGATCACGGTTCCCAGGAAGGACAGGGACATGTCGTCGGAGTGCCGGTCGAGCCAGTTGATCACCAACTGCACGTTCACATTCGGCGACGGGATCTCGTCACCGTCCAGCATCCCCCACCGCCGCATCAGTGCCAGTTCGGCATTGGCGTGTTTCTGCTCCTCGGCGTGGAAATGCTCGTAGATGCTCTTGAGCGTCGGGGTCGGCGCCTTCTTCGCCATCGCCGCGAAGCCCCGCGCACCGACGTTCTCGATCCACATGAGGTCACTCATGAAGGGTTTGAGCTTGGCGTGCAGGTCCGGTTCGATGAGTTCGGCCCCAGGTGCATCCCAGTCGATGTCGGCCAGAGCCCATTGACGGTCCTTGATCTTCTGCAGCATGTTGTCGAGGTCGATGGCCATGACAGTCCTTTCGAGTGGTCGTTCGGCTGAGGTCTGACGCGTCAGGACGACGGCAGGAGACGGTTGAGGAGTCCGAGCCCGCGGACGTAGGACGCGGGGAAGTGTCGTTTGAGATGCCAGATGACCCGGGCATCCAGCTGAGGCAGGACGTACAGTCGGCCGAGATCGTGGGCATCGAGTGTCGACGCGGCCACCCCGGCCGCCGACACCCCGGTCCAGCGCATCAGCGCCCCTGCGAGATCCTGTGCGTCAGAGGTGATCCGGCCGTCCCGCGCCACGTTGGTCTTCACGAAGGTCGGGCACAACACCGTCACACCGACGCCGGAGTGTGCCAGTTCCGCCGCGAGCGTCTCGCTCAACGAGACCACGCCTGCCTTCGACACGTTGTAGGGCGCCATCACGGGCGCTGCGGCGAAACCCGCCGCCGACGCGACGTTGATGATCCCGCCGCGGCCTGCCGCGCGCAGCAGGGGTGCGAAGAGTTCGCATCCGTACACGACGCCCCAGAGGTTGATCCCGAGAGCCCAGTCCCAGTCGTCGAACCCGATGTCGCCGACCGGGCGGCCGCCGATGCCGACCCCCGCGTTGTTGATGACGAGTGTCGGCGGACCGTCGAAGGTGTCACGGGTGAACGCCACCAGTGAGCCCATCGCATTCCGGTCCGCGACGTCGCAGCCGAAGGCGTGGGCCACGCGGCCGGTCCGGCTGGTGACGAGGGACGCGGTCTCGTCGGCGCTTCTCTCGTCGATGTCGGCGCAGATGACCTCGCCTCCGCGCCGGCCGAGTTCGAGTGCGAACGCGCGACCGATGCCGCTCCCGGCGCCGGTCACGACAGCTCTGGCGTTCTGCGACAACGGGTTCCGGACGAATCGGTGCCGGATGCCGTCGACTGCGGTGATCATGACGCGTCCGACACGATGCGCACAGCCGAGGTGGCCGGCGCCGCTGCGTGCCGGTCCGCCGCTCGGTCGGTCAGGAACTCGCCGACCCGCCGCAGTGCGGTGTCGGCCTCGGGGCCCAGTCGAGGGAGAGCCTGGAAGACGTGCATCATGCCCGGCCAGATCTCCAGCCGGCTGTCACCGCCGTGCGCGCGGAGTTCGTCGTGCAGGTGGCGCGCGTCGGCGCTGAGCATCTCGGCACCACCGGTCTGGACGAGAAACGGCGGAAGGTGTCGCGCCGGTGTGAAGTCGAGCGAGAGTCGTGGGTCGTCGGCGGCCGCGTCACGGGTGTAGAGGCCCACCAGGCGCGCCGCTGCCGCCGCGGTGATCGCCGGGTCCCGCCGGATACGCTCCTGATCGCGCGCCAGGCCGAAGGTGAGGTCGATGAGCGGAGAGAACAGGATGACCGCCGAGGGTTGCTCGACGTCGGCGACCGCCCGCCGGAGGGTCAGATCACAGGCCAGGTGTCCACCCGCGGAGTCGCCGGCGACGACGATGTCCCCGGGTGTGAAGCCCTGTCGGAGCAGCCAGTCGAATCCGTCGGCGACGTCGTCGGCGGCCGCGGGAAAGCGGTGCTCGGGTGCCAGTCGGTAGTCGACGACGAACACCGGCAGATCGGTGGCCAGCGACAGCCGCGCGGCGAGAGAGCGGTGCGTGCGTGCCGAACAGATCGTGAACGCGCTGCCGTGGATGTAGTAGATCGCGGCTCGCCCGCGTCGGACTCCCGGACCGAGGACCCATTCCCCGGAGATCCCGTTCTCCTCGACGTTCAGCACGGTCGTCCCGGACGGGGTACGCCCGAGCGTGCGCATGATCGCGGCGATGAGTCCACGCGAGAGGCGGATACCCAGTGGGTTCAGCGGGATCACCCCGGTGAACGTGCCCAGACCCCACCTCGTCGCGTGGGCGGTGAGCGTTGCCCGCGTGGAGGCCTCGCTCGGCAACGGGGTGGGCGTCGACATGGTGTGCATCAACTCACACCATCAGCAACTGTGCCATTTGTCAATGGCATGGTTGCTGCGGTGACGAGGTGGTGCCCGGTCGACATCACACGGACACCGACAAAAGACCGGGCCGCGCGATGTCCTCGCGCGGCCCGGTCGTTCACCTGTGCGTCAGCTGCGTGCGCTGCCCTCCGGAACGGCGGACGCGGACTCCGCGGCCACCGGGGCGTCGGGGGCGGCCTGCGTGTCGGTCACCTCGATGTCGCCGGTCATCCGCGCGATCGCCGCGCGTCCGTAGATCAGGTGCGCCGGCACGAATTTCATCCCGAGCCAGTAGAGGACCATGCCCGCAGCGGCGCCCATGAACCAGGTGAAGCTGGCCTGGTACACCGTGCCGAAGATGACGACGCTGATGGGGAGCACCGACGCGATGATGGTGGCGCCCACGGCAACCGGGTTCCAGCCGTTGCGGTACCAGTAGGTGCCCTGGGGCTCCATCGTGAACAGATCGTCGACCTCGATCCGTTGCTTCTTGATGAGGTAGAAGTCGGCGATCAGGATGCCGAACAGCGGACCGATGACCGCGCCGAGGGTGTCCATCGTGTAGTGGATGGCGGTGGGATTGTTGAAGAGATTCCACGGGGTGATCAGCACCGAGCCGACCGCGGCGATCATGCCGCCGGTCCGCCAGCTGATCTTGGTGGGCGCCACATTCGAGAAGTCGAAGGCAGGCGAGACGAAGTTCGCGACGATGTTGATGCCGATCGTGGCGATGGCGAAGGTGAGCACGCCGAGCACCGCCGCGGTGGTGTTGTCGATGCGGTCGACGATGTGGACCGGATCGGTGATGATGTTGCCGTCCTCGTCGGTACCGATCACGGTGACCGCGGCAGACACCGTGCACACCACCAGGAGTGAGAAGAAGAGGAAATTGACCGGGAGTCCCCAGAAGTTGCCCTTCTTGACCTCGCCGAAGGTGCGGCCGTAGCGCGAGAAGTCGCCGAAGTTGAGCATCGGTCCGGAGAAGTACGAGACCACGAGCGCGAACGCGCTGATCATCATCGTGATCGACGACCAGCCGGAGAGCCCGTCGCCGACCGACAGGTCGAGGCTCACGTTGTCCCACCCGGCCTCGACGACGAGGTAGGCCGCCAGCGCGATCATCACGACATACACTGCGGGACCGCAGAAGTCGATGAACTTGCGGATCGTCTCCATGCCGTTCCAGAAGACGAGGGCCTGCAGGACCCACATGAGGATGAAGCCGGCCCAGCCCAGCGCGGACAGGCCCAGGAAGCCGTGCTGCTCGACGTCGCCCCAGGGTTCGAGGCCCGGCCAGAACTTCAGCGCCAGCAGGCCGAAGGCGACCGACGCCAGGTAGGTCTGGATGCCGTACCAGACGACCGCGATCACGCCGCGGATGATCGCCGGGATGTTCGCGCCCTTGACGCCGAAGGACACCCGGGTGGTCACGGGGTAGGGGACGCCGGCCAGCTGCGAGGGCTTGGCGACCAGGTTGCACAGGAGGTTGACGGCGATGATGCCCACCAGGAGTGCGACGAGGACCTGCCACGCCGCGATGCCCAGGGCGAAGAGGCTGCCCGCGAACACGTATCCACCGACGCTGTGCACGTCGGACATCCAGAAGGCGAAGATGTTGTACCACGTCCACTTCTGTTCTTTCAGTGGCGCGAGATCGGTGTTGGTGAGCCGGTCGTCATACGTGGACTTGATGACGCTCTCGCCGGCGGCGCCGGAGTGGGACGCAACCGACGGGGCCGCAGGCGACGGCCCGGGGTTCCCGGTGGGCGGTGTGGACATGGGTGCTCCTGGTCTTCCGATCAGCGGTGGGGGTCGGATGTCGTGCTGGCGCGCTGATGGGAAGAATGTAGGAACGCTTTGTTACCCCACGATGAACGGGCAGATATATTCCGCCGGGGATGTCCCGGGTGTGTCAGTCGTGGCGGACGTCGAGGAGTGCGGCGGTCTCGATGACGGCGCTCTCGAGGCGCTGGTGATGACGACGGGCGACGTCGAGGACCGACGCGGTGTCACGGTCGGCGAACGCCGCGAGCAGATCGGCGTGGTCGGTGTTGAGTGCGTTCTGGGTGTCGGCTGTCACCGATCTCATCACCTGGAACGGTTCGGTGAGGTTCCAGGTCGCCTCGAACATGTTGAGCAGGCGTGGCATCGCGCACGGCGCGGTCAGCGCGCGGTGGAACTCCCGGGAGATGTCGTGAAACGCCTTGCCGTCGTTGAACTTCACCGCGGCCAGCAATTCCGCGTGACGGGCGCGGGCGGTCTGCAACGACGACTCGTCGATGAGGCCGACCGATCGGGCGAGCGCGGCCTGTTCCAGGGTGCCACGGACGAAGTAGATCTCGCGCAGCTCCTCGGTGGACAGTTGACTCACGCGATATCCGACCCCCTGCCGGTGGACCACGAGGCCCTCGCCGACAAGGGTTTTCAGCGCCTCGCGGACCGGGATCGGGCTGACGTCGAAAGCGTCGGCGATCTCGCCGGGTGGGAGCTGGGTGCCAGGCGGCGCGCCGCCGGACAGGATCAGCCGACGCAGCTCCTCCAGCACGTTCGCACGTGCGTTGCCGGTGCGCGTCTCGGCGAGCTGATCCAGCAACCGGTCGGTCATGCGCCGGTTCATCGCGACGATCCGGGGCGGGACGGGTGGCGGGCGATCCAGTCGGCCACCGCCTCGGTGAGCCGATGCTGATTGTGTCGCTTGACGATCTCGTGACCTTCGTCGTCGAACATCAGCATCTCGGCCACCGCCCCGCGTGCCTGGAGTTCGGCGACGATCTGCTGCGACTCGCTCACCGGGACGTTGGTGTCGTGCGCCCCGTGGACGACGAGCAGTGGCGCGCGGACCGCGTCGATCCGGTGGATCGGCGAGAGGTCGGCGAGAAGTTCCCGGTCGGACTCGGGGTGCCCGTACTTGGTGTAGGCCGCGACCGCGATCCACGGTTCGGTGTTGCGGAAGAACGATTCGAGGTCACTCATGCCGCAGATCGCGATCCCGGCGGCGAACAGCTCGGGGTGGAACGTGAGGCACGCCAGCGTGAGATAGCCGCCGTAGGAACGACCCGAGCAGTACACCGCATCGGGGTCGGCGATTCCCTGCCGGCACAGGAACTCCGCGCAGTCCGCGGCGTCGTTGATCCCGGCGTACCGCCCGTATCGGTCGTCGGCATGGGCGAACAGCCGGCCGTATCCCGACGACCCGCGGACGTTCGCGGCGAAGACCGTGATCCCGGCGTCGACGAGTGGGCCGAACAGGAACTGGTAATCCGGTCGCGACTGCCCCTCGGGGCCGCCGTGGAAGTACAGGAGGGTGGGACCCGGCGTCACCGAACCCGTCTTGTCTCGCGCTCGGAACAGGAAGCCGGACAGCGGCATACCGTCGCGCGCGGAGAACTCGAGGAGTTCGGGCCGGAGCAGGCACGAGGGTCCCTCACCCGTGATGACGTCGTCGCGGACGGGATACACGGCCCGGTTGGCGACATCGACGAGGTGGACCAGGGGGGAATGTTGGGGACTCGACACCGTCACGGTCACCACCGAACCCGCCGCACTGATGGAGAGGTCGGAGGCCACCTCGCCGGGCAGGTCGATGGGTGGGTGGAGGGTCTGATCGGGCAGGGTCATGATCTGCAGCTCGCTGCGCCCCTGGACATTCCACAGCAGCGCGACGGTCGACTGGTCGTGGCTGACCGCGAACTCGTCGAGTCCGATGTCGACGCGCTGGGCCATCACCCGGAACCGCACCCCGAACTTGCTGACCTCGACACCGAGGAGTCGTGGGAACTTGGCGTCGAAGTCGCTGCGCACCAGCGCTTGGACGCTGTCGAGGTCGCGTGTCGGTTCGTTCGGGGCGTGCACGAAGACCAGTGAGGAGTGGTCGAAACCCTGATCGAGGACGTAGCCCTGATCGGTGACCGCGCCTGGATCCTGCGGTAGGAGAGGGGTCATCGAGATCTCGTCGTCGCCCGAGTCGGGCTGACGGCGCAGCAGCAACATGTCGTGGTAACCGCGCGGACCGACCCGGACGAGGGTGGCGCCCTTCCACGAGTCGATGAGCACACTGCCGACGCGCTGATCCAGGGTGAGTGTCGTCGCGGTTCCCGGATGGACGCGTAGGGCGTGGGAGGTGCCGTCGGTGTCGATGGCCGTGATGAGAACCCAATCGGTGTCCCATCCGACGAGACCCACGGTGCCGAACGAGCGGCCGTCGGGCCGCGTCGCCGCGATGCGGTGGGCGGTGTCGTCGTCGGGATCTGTCGTGACGACCCAGACCTGGTGGTGCTCGCCGCCGCTGGGGGCGATCTCCACGGCCAGCCAGCGACCGTCGGTCGAGTGCACCACCTTCCGGACGGGCCCGGTGGACCGCAGCTTGACCCACCGCAACTCGCCGACACCGTCCCGGGAGAGCGAGCGCTGCGCGGCCCGTGGATACCCCGTCCCCTCGTCGACGATGTAGGCGAACGCGCTCCCGTCAGGCGAGAGCGAGGCGCCGTAGGTCTTCCATCCGCGGTCGTCGAAACGCAGCGAGGTCACCGTCGTGCGTTCGCTTCCATGGTCTGCAACCACATCTCGAGGAGCGCGACCTGCCACAGCTCGTTGCCGTCGAGCCTGGTGCGAATCCCGTTGGGGTCGGCGAAGAGTCGATCGAGCGCCGCCGGCCGGTACAACCCGCGGTCGCGGGCGGCCTTGGATCGCAGCGTGTCCGAGACGAGGTCGAGGACACCGCCGGTGAGGTGGCGGATCCCCGGCACCGGGAAGTAACCCTTCGTGCGGTCGATGACGGCCGACGGCAGCAGCGCCCGGCTCGCCTCCTTGAGCACGCCCTTGCCGCCGTGCGCGAGCTTGAGATCGGGGGGACAGGTGGCGGCCAGTTCGACGAACTCGTGATCGAGAAACGGGACGCGGGCTTCGAGTCCCCACGCCATCGTCATCGTGTCGACGCGCTTCACCGGGTCGTCGACGAGCATGACGGTGGTGTCGAGGCGAAGCGCCGCGTCGACGGCGGTCGCGGCGCCCGGTGCGGACTGATGGGCCGAGGCGAACTCGAAGCTGGGGTCGTAACCGGCCTCGGGGAGATAGTCGTCGGCGAGGATGCCGCGGATGTCGACGTCGTCGCGGTCGAAGAAGACGTCGGCATAGGCGCGCGTCGTCTTCTCGCGGGTCACGTCGAGCAGTGGGGGATACCAGCTGTACCCGCCGAGGATCTCGTCGGCGCCCTGCCCGGACTGGACGACCTTGATGGACTTGCTGACCTCCTGCGAGAGGAGATAGAACGCGACGCAGTCGTGGCTGACCATCGGTTCACCCATGGCCGCGACCGTGTCCGGGATCGCGGGCAACAACCGGTCGGTCCCGATGTGGATCTTGTGGTGGTCGGTGCCGAAGGTGTCTGCGATGAGATCGGAATAGGCGTACTCGTCTCCCGATTCTCCGGCCGCGGAGTCGAATCCGATGCTGAAGGTGGCGAGGTCGGTCTGGCCCTGTTCGGCGAGCAGGGCGACGACGAGTGAGGAGTCGACGCCGCCGGACAGCAGCACCCCGACGGGTACGTCGGCGACCATGCGCCTGCGCACCGAGGTCCGCAGCGAGTCGAGCAGCTCGTGCTGCCACCGCTTCTCGTCCCAGTCCCGGCGGTCGGGGTGCGGCTCGAACGCCGGTTCCCAGTAGCGGCGTTCGGTACGCCGGCCGTCGGGCCGGATCGTCAGAACCGTCGCGGGCGGGAGCTTTCGGATGCCGTTGTAGATCGTGTGGGGCGCCGGCACGACGGCGTGGAAGCTGAAGTAATGGTGCAGCGCCACGCGATCGATCGAGGTGTCGACGTCACCGGCGCGCAGCAGCGCCTGCACCGACGAGGCGAACCGGAGGCGCCCGGGGGTGTCGGCGAGGTAGAGCGGCTTGATGCCGAGCCGGTCGCGGCCGAGAGTGACCACGCCGGTGTCGGTGTCGACGATCGCGAAGGCGAACATGCCCATGAAGTGGTCGACGCAATCGGGACCCCAGGCGTGGAACGCCTTGAGGATGACCTCGCTGTCGGCGTGGGAGAAGAAGGTGTAACCCTTGCCCTCCAGTTCGGCGCGCAGTTCGTGGTGGTTGTAGATGCAGCCGTTGAACACCAGGGCGAGGCCGAGCGTCGGGTCGATCATCGGCTGACTGCCCTTCTCGGTCAGGTCGATGATCTTCAGGCGCCGATGGCCCAGCGCGACAGAACCTTTCGAGAAGACGCCGGAGCCGTCGGGGCCTCGGCGGGTCATCTCGCAGGTCATGGCATCGACAGCCGAGACATCCGGGGCCGTGCCGTCGAACCGGATCTCACCGCAGATTCCGCACATGGGTCGCTGGTCCTCCTCGTCGCTGCCGCACTCCGATGCCACTGGTGCTCTGGCGCACCGGGCGGAGGCATCCTCCCACCCTAGGAGGCCGGGGGCCCGACGGCACCCCGGGCGGGGGCCGCTACTTCGGGGTCACCCACGTGGTGATGTCGCAGTGCACGACCTCCACGCCCCTGGTGTCGACGATGCTCACCGACACGGTGACGTCGGTGCCGGCGGTGATGGCATCGAAGTCGACGGGCTCGGCGAGCCGCGCCTCGGCGGTCAAGCGCGTCGTCGCCTTGGTCAGGTAGCTCGTCTGCATCGCCTTGGGTATCCAGCGATGGGACGTCGGTGTGGTGGCCTCCATCAGCATCCCCATCGCGGCCTCGGCGAGATTGCAGGCGGCGATCGCGTGGAAGGTGCCGATGTGGTTGTGGACACCGAACCAGTTGGGCGCGGTGACCTTGCAGTAGCCGGGTTCCATCTCCTGGACGAGCGGTAGGACGGTGCCGAAGTAGGGGACCTTCGCGACCATCCCGAGGGAGAACAGAACGTTCCCGAGAGGATTGGCCGGCAGCCTCTTGCGCAGGGCGAAGGTGGGGTTCGTCGAACTCATGCCGGTATCTTACTCATGAGTCAGTTCATTCCCCGGTGTCGGCGTCCGGCGTGGATTTGATCGTGCTCCCGACCTGATGCATACTGTTCGGGTTGCCTTGACCGGCGGACGCAGGTTGTGCCGTGTGCCAGCCCAGCGGTCGCGGACAGGTGAATGACTCCCAGGCCCGGTCTACGGGGACTGGGCGTGTAACGCGTGCGCCGATATCGGTTCACGGTCCCGACACGCCCGACCGCGGGTGCCGGAGCAACCAGGCTCGTACAGGTACGAGCCAACGTACAACGACAGATGAACAGCGTCGATTGCCGTATCTCACACGGTGGTCATGTGCTCAGCCGGCGAGAGCTCGGTCCGGATCACGCGGTGTTTGTCTGTCGAGAACAACTGACGGAAGAGGACACAGCGTGGCGGGACAAAAGATCCGCATCAGGCTCAAGGCCTACGACCACGAGGCGATCGACGCTTCGGCGCGCAAGATCGTGGAGACCGTGACCCGTACCGGGGCACGCGTCGTCGGCCCGGTGCCATTGCCCACCGAGAAGAACGTGTACTGCGTCATCCGTTCGCCGCACAAGTACAAGGACAGCCGCGAACATTTCGAGATGCGTACCCACAAGCGACTCATCGACATCCTCGACCCGACACCGAAGACGGTCGACGCGCTGATGCGCATCGACCTCCCGGCCAGCGTCGACGTCAACATCCAGTAGGACGGGGGCGAGATAAATCATGAGCAATCAGAGTTCGACCAAGGGGATCCTGGGCACCAAGCTCGGCATGACCCAGGTCTTCGACGAGAACAACCGCGTCGTCCCGGTCACTGTCATCCAGGCCGGCCCGAACGTGATCACCCAGCTCCGCAGCGCGGACCGTGACGGCTACACCGCCGTCCAGCTCGCCTACGGCGCGATCGATCCCCGCAAGGTGACCAAGCCGGTCGCCGGCCAGTACCGCAAGGCCGGGGTCACCCCGCGCCGCCACCTGGCCGAGATCCGCGTCAACGACATCAGCGAGTTCGAGGTCGGTCAGGAACTGACCGCCGAGATCTTCGCCGACGGCGCGCTGGTCGACGTCACCGGCACCTCGAAGGGCAAGGGTTTCGCCGGCGTCATGAAGCGCCACGGCTTCGCCGGTCTGGGCGCCAGCCACGGTGCCCACCGCGTGCACCGCGCACCGGGCTCGATCGGTGGCTGCGCCACCCCGGGTCGTGTGTTCAAGGGCATGCGCATGGCAGGCCGCATGGGTAACGACAAGGTGACCACGCAGAACCTCACCGTCCACAAGGTGGACGCCGAGGCCGGTCTCCTGCTGATCAAGGGAGCGATCCCGGGTCGCAAGGGCGGCATCGTGATGGTTCGCGACGCAGTGAAGGGTGGTGCCAAGTGAGCACCGAGACCGCTACGAAGCTGACGCTGGACGTCAAGACCGCCGACGGCAAGACCAACGGAACCGTTGACCTGCCCGCCGCACTCTTCGACGCCCCGGCCAACATCGCGCTGATGCACCAGGTCGTCGTGGCCCAGCAGGCCGCGGCACGCCAGGGCACGCACTCCACCAAGACCCGCGGCGAGGTCCGCGGCGGTGGCGCCAAGCCGTACCGCCAGAAGGGCACCGGCCGTGCGCGTCAGGGCTCGAACCGCGCGCCGCAGTTCACCGGTGGTGGCACCGTCCACGGCCCGCAGCCGCGCGACTACAGCCAGCGCACACCGAAGAAGATGAAGGCGGCCGCCCTGCGCGGTGCGCTGAGCGACCGCGCTCGCAACGAGCGCATCCACGTGATCACCGAACTGGTCTCGGGGCAGCAGCCCTCGACCAAGTCGGCGCGCCAGTTCCTGGAGAGCCTCTCCGATCGTCGCAAGTTCCTGGTCGTCCTCGGCCGCGAGGACCTGACGGCGTGGCTGAGCGTGGCGAACCTGCAGAACGTGCTGCCGATCGCGCCGGATCAGCTCAACACCTACGACGTCCTCGACTCGGACGAGGTGGTGTTCAGCGTCGAGACGCTCAATGCCTTCATCGAGCAGAACACGGCGGATGCCAAGGCTGCCGTCGAGAAGACAGCAGAGGAGGCCTGACATGTCGACCATTGCCGACCCGCGCGACATCATCCTGGCGCCCGTGATCTCGGAGAAGTCCTACGGGCTCATGGAGGACAACGTGTACACCTTCCTGGTGCACCCGGAGTCCAACAAGACCGAGATCAAGATCGCGATCGAGAAGATCTTCGGCGTCAGTGTTGCCAGCGTCAACACCGCGAACCGACAGGGCAAGCGCAAGCGGACCCGCTCCGGCTACGGCCAGCGCAAGTCCACCAAGCGCGCCATCGTGTCGCTGACCGCAGACAGCAAGCCCATCGAGATCTTCGGGGGCTCGGTCAGCTGACCGGGGCCTTCGAGAAGGACTAGAGACTCATGGCTATTCGTAAGTACAAGCCGACGACCCCGGGTCGTCGTGGGGCCAGCGGCTCCGACTTCGCCGAGGTCACCCGTGACCACCCGGAGAAGTCGCTGGTGCGTCCGCTGCACGGGCGTGGTGGCCGAAACGCTCACGGCCGCATCACCACTCGTCACAAGGGTGGCGGCCACAAGCGTGCCTACCGTCTGATCGACTTCCGTCGTAACGACAAGGACGGCATCAACGCCAAGGTCGCTCACATCGAGTACGACCCGAACCGCACCGCGCGGATCGCGTTGCTGCACTACGTCGACGGCGAGAAGCGCTACATCATCGCGCCCAAGGGCCTGAAGCAGGGCGACGTCGTCGAGAGCGGCTCGACCGCCGACATCAAGCCCGGCAACAACCTGCCGCTGCGCAACATCCCGACCGGTACCCAGGTCCACGCCGTGGAGCTGCGCCCGGGCGGCGGCGCGAAGATGGCCCGCAGTGCGGGTTCGTCGATCCAGCTGCTGGGCAAGGAAGGCAGCTACGCCACCCTGCGTATGCCCTCCGGCGAGATCCGTCGCGTCGACGTGCGCTGCCGCGCCACCGTCGGCGAGGTGGGCAACGCCGAGCAGAGCAACATCAACTGGGGCAAGGCCGGCCGTATGCGCTGGAAGGGCAAGCGCCCGACCGTCCGCGGTGTCGTGATGAACCCCGTCGACCACCCGCACGGTGGTGGTGAGGGCAAGACCTCCGGTGGTCGCCACCCGGTCAGCCCGTGGGGTAAGCCCGAGGGCCGCACCCGCAAGAACAAGGCCAGCGACAAGCTGATCGTCCGTCGCCGTCGTACCGGCAAGAACAAGCGATAACAGGAGGAGGTAAGAGAATGCCACGCAGCCTCAAGAAGGGCCCGTTCGTCGACGACCACCTCCTGAAGAAGGTGGATGTCCAGAACGAGAAGGGCACCAAGCAGGTCATCAAGACCTGGTCCCGTCGTTCGACCATCATTCCCGACTTCATCGGTCACACCTTTGCCGTCCACGACGGACGCAAGCACGTGCCGGTGTTCATCTCGGATTCGATGGTCGGGCACAAGCTGGGCGAGTTCGCCCCCACCCGTACCTTCAAGGGTCACATCAAGGATGACCGGAAAGCGAAGCGCCGGTAATGACTACGCAGACCGATAATCCGACAGCAAAGGCGACCGCCAAGTTCGTGCGCGTCACGCCGATGAAGGCTCGTCGTGTCCTGGACCTGGTCCGCGGCAAGAACGTGGACGAGGCCCTCGACATCCTGCGGTTCGCCCCGCAGTCGGCGTCCGAGCCCGTGTACAAGGTCCTGGCAAGTGCCGTCGCCAACGCGGAGAACAACCTGGATCTGGATCGCCGGACCCTGGTCGTCGCCACCGCGTTCGCCGATGAGGGTCCGACCCTCAAGCGCTTCCAGCCGCGCGCACAGGGTCGCGCGTTCCGTATCCGCAAGCGCACCAGCCACATCACCGTGGTCGTGGAGAGCTTGCCGGAGAAGGCAGCCGGCGGCCGTGGCCGTTCGCGTCAGCCGAAGAAGAAGGGAGCCTAGACAGTGGGCCAGAAAATCAACCCGCACGGCTTCCGTCTGGGCATCACCACCGACTGGAAGTCGCGGTGGTACGCCGACAAGCAGTACGCGGACTACGTCAAAGAGGATGTCGCCATCCGCAAGCTCCTCTCCACGGGGCTCGAGCGGGCCGGCATCGCGAAGGTGGAGATCGAACGCACCCGTGACCGGGTTCGCGTCGACATCCACACCGCGCGTCCGGGCATCGTCATCGGACGCCGTGGCGCCGAGGCCGATCGCATCCGCGGCGATCTGGAGAAGCTGACCGGCAAGCAGGTCCAGCTGAACATCCTCGAGGTCAAGAACGCCGAGTCCGAGGCCCAGCTGGTGGCCCAGGGCGTCGCCGAGCAGCTGAGCAACCGTGTGGCGTTCCGCCGCGCGATGCGCAAAGCGATCCAGTCGGCGATGCGTCAGCCGAACGTGAAGGGCATCCGGGTCCAGTGCTCGGGTCGTCTGGGCGGCGCAGAGATGAGCCGCAGTGAGTTCTACCGCGAGGGTCGCGTGCCGCTGCACACGCTGCGCGCCGACATCGACTACGGACTCTACGAAGCCAAGACCACCTTCGGCCGGATCGGCGTGAAGGTGTGGATCTACAAGGGCGACATCGTCGGTGGACGTCGTGAGCTGGCCGCGGCCGCTCCGGCGGCCGAGGATCGCCGTCCGCGCCGGCCCAGCCGGCCCCGGCGTAGCGGTGCCTCGGGCACCACTGCGACGAGCACCGACGCCGCTCGCGCGGCCGAGGCCGCTCCCGCCGAGGCCACCGCTGGTGCGGCTGAGAAGCAGGAGGGCTAGGCCATGTTGATCCCCCGTCGGGTCAAGCACCGCAAGCAGCACCACCCCAGCCTCAAGGGGCAGGCCAAGGGCGGCACCAAGGTGACGTTCGGCGATTACGGCATCCAGGCTCTGGAAGGCGCGTACATCACCAACCGTCAGATCGAGTCCGCTCGTATCGCGATCAACCGGCACATCAAGCGTGGCGGCAAGGTCTGGATCAACATCTTCCCGGACCGCCCGCTGACCAAGAAGCCGGCCGAAACCCGCATGGGTTCGGGTAAGGGTTCGCCCGAGTGGTGGGTCGCCCCGGTCAAGCCGGGTCGCGTGTTGTTCGAGATGACCTACCCGAATGAGGAGATCGCTCGCGAGGCCCTGCGTCGCGCGCAGCACAAGCTCCCCATCAAGACCAGGATCGTGACCAGAGAGGAGCAGTTCTGATGGCACTCGGAGTTGCTGCGAACGAGCTTCGTGAGCTCAACGACGCTGATCTGGTCGATCGCCTGAAAGAGTCGAAGGAAGAACTGTTCAACCTTCGGTTCCAGATGGCCACCGGCCAGCTCGACAACAACCGTCGCCTGCGGACCGTGCGTCGCGAGATCGCGCGTATCTACACCGTGATGCGTGAGCGGGAGCTGGGCCTGGCGTCCGGACCGGATGGTGATGACGCATGAGTGAGGACCAGAAGGTGACCGAAACCCAGACCGAGGAGCGCGCACGCCGCAAGGAGCGCATCGGCTACGTGGTCAGCGACAAGATGCAGAAGACCATCGTGGTCGAGCTGGAAGATCGTAAGAGCCACAAGCTCTACGGCAAGATCATCCGGACCACGAGCAAGGTCAAGGCCCACGACGAGAACGGCGATGCCGGCGTCGGCGACCGTGTGCGGATCATGGAGACCCGCCCGCTGTCGGCGACCAAGCACTGGCGTCTCGTCGAGGTGCTGGAGAAGGCCAAGTAGGCCCTCTCCCAACGAGATCTACCAAACGCCGGCCCGTTCCCCCTGGGGAGCGGGCCGGTTGTCGTCTGGGCCGATCCCTGAGGAGCTCCGGAGCCTGCGGAGGTCGGCCCACGATCCCTGAGGAGCTCCGGAGCCTGTGGAGGTCGGCCCACGATCCCTGAGGAGCTCCGGAGCCTGCGGAGGAGCGTCACGAAGGGTGGTCTCAACGGGGGATTGACCGGCTGAGCCGAACGGTGTGAGGGTGAGATGCGATGCCCACCACCGATCTCGCGACAGCCGAATCCCGCGCACGACCCGCCTGGGTCCGGCGGGCGTTCGAATCCGACTCGGCGGAGCCGGACCTGGATCGCGTTCGCCGGGTGGGGGCACGGTTCCTGGGTCTGGGTTTCATCGGTTACCCGGTGGTCTCCGTGGCGGCGATTCTCGCCTCGGCGCCGCTCACCGACGCCTGGTGGCCACCGTTGAGCATCCTGCTGTCGGTCGGACCCGGAATCCTGTTGATCGCGGCGACCTTTCGGCCGGGCACGGCATGGCTCACGCCGCTGGCGCTGACGTCGTGGGTCGGTTACATCCTCGGGCTCGGGTTGTGGTTCGTCGCATGGAACGGCTCGACGCTGGCGGATCCGGGTGGCACGGCCCAGTGGATGGTCGCCTTCTGCGGCATGCCGAGCATGGTCCTGATGCTCGTGCACCCGCGTCTGGCCGTGGTCGGTCTCGTCGCGTCCTCGACCCTCGCGCATCTCTCGCAGCAGCTCGGCCGGTTCGGCGAGGTGACCTCCGACGCGCCGGTGGAGATCCTGTGGTCGCTGATGTTCACCGGCGTCTTCCTCGCGGTGGTGCTGGTGGCCACCCGGACCGGGCGCGAACTCGACGAGACACGCGAAGAGACCTACCGCACCGCGGCCAACGTCGCCGCCGCCTCGGCCCGCGAGGTGGAGAAGGAGCGATTCGACGCCATCGTCCATGACCGGGTCATCGCGTCACTGCTCGCCGTCCGGCCCGGCCGTCCCGATGATCGGCTGGCGGCGCAGGCCGCGTCGGCTCTCGAAGAACTCGCGCGTGTCCCGGGGCCGGATGATCCGGTCGCCGCGAGCGAGGTCGAGGTGATCCGACGCATACGGTCGGCGGCCGCGGACGTCTCGGAACGGTTCGACGTCGAGGTCGTGGACGGCGACGCGGACGGGGACGGGGACGAGCGGTGGCCCGAGGCGGCGGCCTCCTATCCGGTCGAGGTGCTCGACGCGGTCGTCGAGGCGATGTCGGAGGCGCTGCGCAACGTCGCCGGGCACGCCGGGGACGATGCCGAATGCGCCGTCATCGTGCAGCTCGGACCCGACTCGCTGAGCATGGCGGTCGTCGACAACGGTGTCGGGTTCGACCCCGACGCGGTGGCGGCCGGCCGGCTCGGCATCGCCGTCAGCATCCGTGGCCGTCTCGCACGACTACCGGGCGGCCACGCGCGGGTGCAGAGCCGCGCCGGCCGGGGGACCACCGTGCAGATCCTGTGGGAGCGGCCGTGAGACGCGACTGCGCCCGGGGCGTCGACAGCGCTCAGCGCGGCGAGGTCGTGAACGCCTTCGGGATCGGCTCCCGGCCCCTGTGGCTGATGATGGGGGTCCTCGCCTGCGGCTATTTCGCCGTGACGCTGTACGCCGACTCGACCGTCTCCGGGTGGTGGCAGTGGATCGGACTGTTCGCCGGTTTCGTGTTGTTCGTCGTCGCGGGGGTGTCGATTCTCGACTCCCCAGGCGATCCGCTGCCCACGTCGACGACCATCGCCGTCGCCGGGCTGGCCGTCGCGGCGGTGGCTGCCACGCTGTTCTCGCTGCCGTTCCCGCCATCGCACGTGATGCAGACCGGGCCGCCGATGGGCGCGTCGGTGATCATCCTGGCCTTCGTCGCGGTGCGCGGCCGTCCCCTGGCCGCGTGGCTCGCCAGCGCCTGCATCTCGGTCATCGCGGCCGTGTGGGGCGCGGTCTCGACGGCGGGGGCGCTCTGGGGACTGTCCATCACCCTGCCCGGCTACGCGATCATGATCATGGGTTCGCTGTTCTCCGTCATGCTGCGCCCCATGGCCAGGCAGATCTACGCCCTTCGGGAGGCCAACGAACGTCAGGTGGCGCTCGACGCCGCCGCGGCGGCGGCGACCGAGGTGCGGGACCGCCGACTCGCCGCCCTCGACGAACGGGCGCGTCCCGTCCTCACCCGTATCGCCAACCGTGAGTCCTTCACCGCGGACGAGGTCGTCATGGCCCGCCTGCTCGAGGCGCAGTTACGCGACGGCATCCGTGCCTCCGGGCTCGACCTCCCGGTGGTCCGGGATGCGGCGTGGCGCGCACGACAGCGCGGGGTTCGCGTCATCCTTCTCGACGACGGTGGGCTCGCGGCGCTCGACGAAGCGAATGCGGCGACGGCGCGCGAACGGCTCGCCGTCGCCGTCGCCGAACTGCTGGACGAGGTCGACGACGGGCGGGTGACGATCCGCATCCAGCCGCCGGGGCGCGACGTGCTCGCCTCGGTCGGCGTGGACGCCGACCATCGCACCGACCGGGTCGAGTTCGACCACCGCATGATCGTCTCCGCCGATACGGCGCGGGAGACGCCGGCCTCGGGCAGGTGACGCCGCGGGTCAGGCGTTGCCGGTACGCAGCCATTCCAGGACGGCGGGAGTCACCGGTGCGGTGGCGTCGGCGTACTCCGGATGCTTCTTGAGGTATGCGGCGACCAGGGGGCACACGCCCACGATCGTGAGGTCGCGTGCGCGGGCGTCGTCGAGGGCCTCGGTCACCAGGATCGTCGCGAGGCCGCGTCCGCCGAAGTCGGGGTCGACCTCGGTGTGGAAGAACACCCGCGCGGTCAACGGGGCGTCCTGAGTGCCGGAGACACGGTCGCGGTACTCGGCGAAGCCGGCCAACGTCTCGCCGCCGGGCGTCTGGACCAGGATGTCGTACCGGTTCTCCTCGGGATTGTCGCGCACCGTGGTCTCCGCGCCGGTCTTGTCCGCGGTCATCGCTGCACCGTCACGATCGGGCCCTGCACCGACCAGGGGAAGTTGATCCACTTGTCGGTGGTACGCCAGGTGTAGTCGGGGACCGTGATGGTGTGCGGCTTCTTGTAGAGCACGGCGTTGCGGACCTCGGCGACCCGGCCCTGCTCCTGACAGAAGTCGTTGACCAGTTTGAGGGTCTTGCCGGTGTCGGCCACGTCGTCGACGACGAGAACACGCTGGTCGGTGAGGCCGCTCGACTCGAGAAGCGACGGCAACATCACGGGTTCGGACAGCGTCTCGCCGACGCCGGTGTAGAACTCGACGTTCAGCGAGATCATCAGCTTGCAGTCCAGGGCGTAGGCGAGGGCGCCGGCCGGGATCAGGCCGCCCCGGGCGATGCCGAGGATGATGTCCGGGGCGAACGCGTCGTCGGCGACCTGCTGGGCGAGCTCACGGCACGCCACGCCGTTGAGCTCCCACGTCAGGATCTCGCGCTCGGGAGATGTGGTGGTCATGAGAACACTCTTCCAGAGGGTGCGCGACGACGCGTGACCGAAGTCCATGTCGGCGCAGTCGCGCGGCTCGTCGGTCGAGCGATACACGCACCGCGGGTGCGTCGAACGCGGCGAGGAGGCGGAAACGCCACGTCGTGCGAGGTCGCGGACACGACGTAACCATTCGACCCCGACCGCACGACATATTCGTGGAGGACAGACCGAGTCAAATTCGTCGGGAACTCTGATTCGTGCGTAAGTTTGTTGTCGTGGATGCCTAGCGTCAGATCCTTGCCGCCGTCCCATCGGTGGCCGACGACGTGCGACGCTCCGGTTGTCCATGTTGCCGCCCTGTTGTCGACGCGTAGAGGAAGACATGTCCGAGGCCAGTGGTCAGCGACCCTCCGTCGCGTCCTACGCGCCGCGTCATCAACGGCAGGATTCGCCTCTTGCGCCGCTGCCCGAAGACCCGTTCGTACTCCCGGACCCGGTCGAGGAGCAGCTACGACGCTGGCGCGCCGAGCGGTCGAATCCCGCGCCCCCCACCGCCGAGGACGGTGATGCGGCCGAGCCGTCGCCCAACGGGCACGTGACCGTCCCGGCCGAAGAGTCCGCACCCACCGACTCCGCACCCACCGACGGCCCGCCCGTCGACTCCGAGCCGGCCGATCCCGCGTCCGCCGACGCGGCACCCACTGCCGAGGCGCGCGCTGCTGACGCACCCACAGCCGCGGGCCCGCCGGTGAGCACGCGCCCCGTCGAGTCGCCGCTGGATCCGTCGCCCATCGCCCGCGCTTACACGCCACCGCCGGTCCCGACGACCCCGCCGCCCCCACCCGCCGAACGGAACGGACATGTCGTCCGGCCGGCGCCGAACGGCGTGGCGGGACGGGTGGTCCCCGAGTGGCAGAGGGGACCCGTCGACGGGTCGGAGTCGCAGACCGTCGCATTCCCGGTCGCCGACCCGGTGCGGGAACCTGCGCCCGGTGACTCCGCAGGCATCGCCATCGAGGCGAGGAACCTGCACAAGAAGTTCAAGGACATGGTCGCGGTCGAGGATGTGAGTTTCACCGTCCCCGCGGGCAGCATCGTCGCGTTGCTCGGACCCAACGGCGCAGGCAAGACCACGACGGTGAACATGCTCTGCACGCTGCTCAAGCCCGACGGCGGGAGCGCCACGGTCAACGGCCACGACGTCTCGCACGACGCGGCCTCGGTCCGGAAGTCGATCATGCTGACCGGCCAGTTCGCCGCTCTCGACGAGGCGCTCACGGGCCGCGAGAACCTGGTGCTGTTCGGACGCCTCCTGGGCCTGGAGAAGTCGGCCGCGCGGGTACGCGCCGACGAACTGCTCGATGCGTTCTCGCTGACAGATGTCGGCGGCAAACGTGTCCGCGAGTACTCGGGCGGCATGCGCCGCCGGATCGACATCGCCTGCGGCCTGGTCACCGCACCGAGGATCGTGTTCCTCGACGAGCCGACGACGGGGCTGGATCCGCGCAGCAGGCTGGAGGTGTGGTCGCTCGTCGAGAAGCTCCGCGACTCCGGCGTCACCATCCTGCTGACCACCCAGTACCTCGAAGAGGCCGACGTCCTGTCCGACAACATCGTCGTCATCGACAAGGGCCGGGTCATCGCCGAGGGAACCTCCGACGAGCTGAAGGCATCGACCGGTGCGGCCTACTGTGAGGTCACGCCGGCCGACCCGGCCGACCGTGCCCGACTTCGCGACACCCTGGCCGACCTCATCGCCGACCACGTGCAGAGCGCCGACGACCACTTCGTCGCGGTGCCGGCCCCCGATGGTCCGGAGACGCTCGTCGAGGTCATCCAACGCACGGCAGCCGCGGGTATCCCCCTCTCCGACGTCGCGATGCGCCGGCCTTCGCTGGACGAGGTGTTCCTGGCGTTGACCGACCCGCGGCGGGACCGGAGTTCCACCTGACATGACGACTTCTGACGTACTGCGGTCGGGGGCGACGTCGGGGTCTCCGACGACCACGCTGATCGAGCCGCGCGTGCGACCCGTGCAGCAGTGGTGGGCGCTGTCGGGGCGCGGGATCTCCAAGGTGTTCCGGGGCGGCGAGGTCATCTTCGCCTTCATCTCGCCGGCGTTTCTCGCCATCTGTTTCTACGTGCCGCTGCGGAGCATCGTCGAGGTCGCGCCCGGCGTGAACTACGGCCAGTTCCTGATGCCCATCATCGTGCTGCAGTCGGTGAACTTCGCCGCGTCCTCGGCGGCGATGCGCGCGGCCTTCGACGGGGTGCAGGGAATCAACACCCGCTTCCGGGTGATGCCGATGTCGCCGCTGATCCCGATGCTGGCGCGGACCGCGACCAACGGTGTGCTGCTGGTGATCTCGCTCATCTGCGCGGCCGTCGCCTGCCTGATCATCGACTGGCGGCCGGGCGGTGGGGTCTGGGGGACGCTCGGTCTGTTCGGCCTGGCCTTCCTGATCGGAGCCCTGTTCTCGTGGGCGGCAGACGGTCTCGGGCTCGTCGCCGGCAGCCCGGAGGCCACCAGCCAGGCCCTGGCCCTGCCGACCCTGATCCTGGGCATGATGTCCACCGGATTCGTGCCGCTGGAGCAGTTCCCGGAGTGGATTCAGCCGTTCGTGCGCAACCAGCCCATCTCGCAGTTCGCCGACTCGATGCGTGCCCTCGACGCCGGGACCGCCACGTGGCACCAGTTGCAGCCGTCGCTGTGGTGGTGCGCGGGGCTGGCAGCGACCGCACTGGCGTTGCTGGCCGTCAGCACGCGGAGGACTCGCTGATGAGCGCCGCCGGAGTGGGCGCCTCCACCGCGGAATCGACCGCGCAGCGGCATTTTCTGACGACCGCGCCCACCGACGTGCCGACGGAGTCCTCGTTCCGGGCGTGGTGGCGTCAGAGTCTGCCGCTGGCCGGCAGACAGATCGTGGTGTTCGTCCGCGACGTCCCGACGCTGATGCAGGCGTTGCTGTTCCCGGCGCTCAGCATGCTCATGTTCAAGGTCGTGCTCGGCGACGCGATCGGGTCGGCGACGGGTCAGAACAGTGCGTACGGCACTGTGCCGCTGGTCATCCTCGTCGGCGCGATGTTCGGCTCGATCGCCTCGGCGACTCGACTGAACCGGGAGCGGGCGACCGGACTGCTCGCCCGGCTGTATGTCCTGCCGATCCACCGGGCGGCGGACCTCACCTCGCGGGTGATGTCCGAATTGGTGCGGATCCTGGTCACGACGCTCATCCTCCTCGCCGCCGGCCACCTCATCGGATTCCGATTCACGCAGGGGCTGGGTTCGGCGATCGGGCTCGTGCTGGTCGCGCTGGCCTACGGCACCGCCTTCGCGACCCTGACGCTGGCACTCGCCGTCAGCGCGCGCCCAGGGGCGCCGATCGTGCCGTATCTCGGTCTGGCCTCGAGTCTGTTGATGTTCTTCAACTCCGGCTTCTCCCCGATCAGTGCTTATCCGGAGTGGCTGCAACCGATCGTCGCCAATCAGCCCATGACACCGGCCATCGAGACGATGCGGGCGTTCGCGGCGGGTGGCCCACTCGCCGAGAATCTCACGAAAGTCGCTGTTTGGACCGTGCTGATTCTGGTCATTTCCATTTATCCGGCTCTTCGCGGTTATCGGAAAGCCGCGAGGGACCGATGATCACGAACCGATCCCATACCGTCGGGGTAACGAATGACACCCGGTATGGCCCCAATGGGGTCGATGCCGAGCGTGTCAACATCCCCCGTCGGCACATCGGCGCTGGTCAGTGGCTCTTGTGCGGGATCGGACGGGATATCGGCGCCGTCCCCTCGCCACGCGCGGGCACGCCGAAGGGCGTAACAAGGAAGGTGGGTACAGCGATGGCATTCACAGAGGCTGGCCCTGCATCCCGGTTTCATCAGACCCCCTCGCGTGAAATAGGATGGAGATTCTGTGTCGGCGTCCGATGTGGAGGGTCTGAACGATTACCAACGGCAGTGTCGTGAGGTCTAATCGACTGCAGGACTAGCGAGGGAGTGTTCAGAGGACGTGGCAATCGCCGATTACCGTGCTGATACGCCGGGTGACGTGGACGAGACCATTGCGGTCCTTCCGCTCACCGCGGCGCAGCGCGGCATGTGGTTCGCCGAGTCGCTGTCGTCCGAGTACTCGGTCAACATCGCTCAGTATGTGGACATCCGCCATGCGCCGGGCGGATTGGACGTCGAACTCTTCGCACAGTGCTGTGTGGAGGTCGGCAAACTCGTCGAGTCGCCGTTCGTCCGTCTGACCGAGATCGACGGCATCCCGATGCAGTACGTCGACGTCGACTTCGACCAGACCGTGGACATCCTGGACTTCCGTAGCGAGCCCGACCCGGTCGCGGCGGCGATGGAATGGATGCAGGCGGAGTACCGGCAGCCGGTCGATCTCCTCAACGACCAGTTCATCATCGTCTCGATCCTGCTCATCTCGGACGAGCGCACGTTCTGGTACAACCGTGCCCACCACATCATCATCGACGGCTATGCCGCACTGTCGATCATGCGTCGCACCGTCGACCGCTACAACGCTCTCCGCCGGGGCGAGGAGCCGCGCGACAAGCCGCCGGCCACCATGGCCGACATCGTCGCCTATGAAGAGGCCTACCAGGGCAGCACACGGCGGGAGACCGACCGCGCACACTGGCTCGAACGCGTCGCGGATCTGCCGGAGCGGGTGACGCTGTCGAAGGTCGGGACCTCCGGGTCGCTGTCGTTCGACAACGTCGTCGCCGGCGCCGCCCTGGACCCGGATCGGCAGCGCCGGTACGAGGCCCTCGCCGGGGAGCTGAACAGTTCCCTCGCGGTCGTGATGACCTCGGCGTTCGGCGCGTTCCTCGCGCGCATGAGCAACCACGACGACATCGTCCTGAGTCTTCCGGTCACCGGCCGTGCCACCGCCAAGATCAAGATCTCCGGTGGCATGGTGTCCAACATCCTGCCGATCCGGCTGCGCGAGGTGTCGTCGAAGTCGGTCCGCGAGCTGATCGCGACCGCGCAGCTCGAACTGACCGGCGCGCTGCGCCACCAGCGGTACCGGTCCGACGACATCCGTCGCGACGCCGGTCTCGACCAGAGTTCGGTCTCCTTCGGACCCACCATCAACATGGTGTTCTTCGACGAGCAGGTCGCCATCGACGGCACCGACATGGAGTACCGCATCCTCACGTCGGGCATCCTCGAGGACCTCCTGATCAACCTGTATCAGTCGAGTCCCGGTTCCCCGCTCGTCGTCGACCTGCACGGCAACCCGCACCTGTACTCACCGGCCGAACTCGAAGCGCTGCACGGGCGATTCCTGACGTTCCTCGACCGGTTCCTGTCGAGCGAGGCGCTCGACACCCCCGTCGCCGATGTCGACTTGCTCGTGGACAGCGATCACCGGCTCCTCGACGCACTCCCGCAGTCACTGCCGCGGGCGACCACACCGACCCTGGTCGAGGTGTTCGACGAGGTCGCGACCGCCCACCGTCATCGGGGTGCGGTCTCCGACGCCGACGGTGTGACCCTGAGTTACGCCGAACTCGCGAGCCGTTCGGACGCGATGGCGCGATCGCTCGTCGCACGTGGGATCGGGGCGGGCGATCTGGTGGGTGTCGCGACGGCGCGCGACACGAGCCTCGTGGTCGTCATGCTGGCCGTGCTCAAGGCCGGAGCGGGATACCTGCCGCTGGACACCGGCAACCCGGAAGAACGCCTGCGCTACATCATCGACGACGCCGCCCCGGCGTGCCTGGTCGTCTCCGACGGCGACCGGCCCGGATGGGCAGGGGAGTGCGAGGTCGTCGAGACCGGCCGGCTCCTCGCCGAGGCGCAGACACCGGGAGCCGCCGCGGTCGGAGTGCCGCGCGGTCCGGCGACGCCCGAGGCGACGGCCTATGTCATCTACACCTCCGGATCGACCGGGGCGCCCAAGGGCGTCGAGATCGTGCACCGCAACGTGGTCACGCTGCTCGACGCGGCGTCGGCCGACTTCGACTTCACGCCCGAGGATGTCTGGTCGGTCTTCCACTCCTACGCCTTCGACTTCTCCGTGTGGGAGATCTTCGGGCCATTGCTCACCGGTGGACGCGCGGTGATCGTGGATCGGATGGTCGCCCGCGCGCCCGCCGAGTTCCTGCAGCTGCTCGCCGACGAGCAGATCACGGTCGCATCCCTGACGCCCTCGGCGTTCAGCATCGTGGCCGACGTCCGCCGCCGGACCGGGACGCCATTGGCGTTGCGCTACATCGTCTTCGGCGGCGAGGAACTGCGCTTCGACGAGGTGCACAACTGGTACGAGTCGTTCGGCGACGAGATCGAACTCGTCAACATGTACGGCATCACCGAGACGACGGTCCATGTCACCTACCGTCCGCTCGATCCCGATCTCGTGCGCGGCGAGAGCGCCAGCCTCATCGGCCGTCCGTTGAACTCGTTGGGCGTTCGGGTTCTCGACAACCGCCTGCGTCCGGTGCCCGAGGGCGCCGTCGGCGAGATCTACGTCGTCGGTGACCAACTCGCGCGCGGATATCGTCATCGCCACGGACTCACCGCAACCCGGTTCGTCGCCGACCCGCACGGGACCGGCGGGCGGATGTACCGCTCCGGCGACCTCGGCCGGCGGATCGGTACCGACGTGCAGTATCTGGGGCGCGCCGACACGCAGGTGCAGCTGCGGGGCTTCCGGGTCGAGCTGGGTGAGGTCGAGACGGCGCTGCGCGCGGTCGACGGGGTCACCGCGGCGGCCGCGGTCGTCACCGACGCGGCCTCGGCGGGCGGGGCGAAGCTCGTCGGTTACGCGGTCACCGAAACCGGTGGCGGGCTCGACGAATCCGCCATCCGTGAGCAGGTCCGCGCCCATGTGCCCGGGTACATGGTGCCCGATGTCGTCATGCTGATCGACGAGCTGCCCCTCACCGCGAACGGCAAGCTGAACCGGCACGCGCTGCCCGCTCCGGTGTTCGCGCGTGACGAACGGATCGCCTACGTCGCGCCGTCGACCCCGCGTGAACGCGAAGTGGTCGCGATCGTCGAAGAGCTGCTCGACATCGAACCGATCGGGTTGCAGGACAACATCTTCGCGCTCGGTGCCGATTCGCTGACCGCGGCCCGGCTGGCATCGCGGCTGCGTACCGTCGCCGGCCTCGACATCAAGCTGGCCAACGTCTTCGAGAGTCAGAGCCTCGGCGACATCATCCGGGTCGCGACACCGGTCACCGAGGACGCCGCCGGCCGCCGGCCGGAGCTCCTGCCGCAGCGGCGCCCGGACCGGATTCCGTTGGCATTCAGCCAGCGTCGTCTCTGGTTCATCAACCGGCTCGACCCGACCTCGGCGGCCTACAACATCCCGGGAGCGGTCCGGCTCGGCGCCGACGTCGACGCCGCCGCGCTGGCCGCCGCGATCGACGACGTCATCGCGCGACACGAGCCGTTGCGGACCACGTTCCCGGACGAGGACGGGGAGACCTTCCAGTTCATCCACTCGGCGGAGGCGGCCGCCGCGGCCCGACTGTTCGACGTGGTCGACGTGGCGCCGGTGGACACCGAACGCCGACTCGCCGACTTCGCCGTGACCGGTTTCGACCTGAACTACGAATATCCGGTCCGCGCACGACTTTTCCGCGCCGTGGCGCCCGACGGAACGCTCGACCACGTCCTGATCGTCGTCATGCACCACATCATCGGCGACGGTGCCTCGCTCGGTCCGCTGATCACCGACGTCCTGACTGCGTACGCCGCCCGGCTCGCCCACCAGCAGCCCGCCTGGCGTCCGCTGCCGGTGCAGTACGCCGACTACGCGTTGTGGCAGCGCGAGGTCCTGGGGGAGGCCGCCGACGAGACCTCGCTGATGTCGGCGCAGCTCGACTTCTGGCGCACCGAACTGGCGGGGATGCCCGAACTCATCTCCTTGCCCACCGATCGGGCTCGACCGATCCGGCCCTCCGGCGCAGGCGGTTTCGTCGACACCTTGCTCGACGCCGACACCGTCGCCCGGCTGCACGCGGTGGCCGCCCAGCACGGTGTGACCGTCTTCGCGATCTTCCACGCCGCGCTCGCCGTGGTGCTGTCGCGCCTCAGCGGCAGCGACGACGTGGCCATCGGCACCGCGATCGCGGGTCGGGACGAGCCGGAGCTCACCGACCTGATCGGCATGTTCGTCAACACCCTCGTGCTGCGCACCCGGGTGCACCCCGACACCGATCTCACCAGTCTGCTCAACGAGGCCAATCACACTCGCGCGCAAGCTCTCAGCAACGCCGACGTCCCCTTCGAGCAGGTCGTCGACGCGGTGGGGGCCCGGCGCTCCACGGCCCATTCCCCGCTCTTCCAGGTCGAACTGGTGATGCAGCACGACCAGGTCGAGCGGCTCTTCGAGGACGAGGCAGGGATCAGCCTCATCGACGCGCGTGCCCCGTTCGCCAAGTACGACCTCTCACTCAGCGTCGTCGAGTACTCCGACACCGGTGACCACGCCGGCCAGATCTCGGTGGCGTTCGGATACGCGCGTGATCTCTTCGACGAGTCCACCATCGAACGGTTCGCGCGTTACCTCCACGACGTTCTCGCCGCGATGGCCGGCTCGCTCGAGGCCGACGATGCGGGCCGGGCACTGCGCGTCGACGACCTCTTCGCGTTCCCCGAGGCCGAGGTGGACACGGTTCGGGGGTGGTCACGCGGCGCTTCGCACGAGCTGACCGCGCCCGATCTGGCTTCCGCGCTGCTCGCCGGGTACCGGCAGGACCCCGACGCGGTCGCGCTGGTGTTCGCCGACCGTGAACTCACCTACGCCGAATTCGCCACGCGGGCAACGGCTCTGGCCCGTCAGCTCATCGACGACGGCGTCGGTCCGGATGTCGCGGTGGCCGTGTGCATCCCGCGTTCGGTGGAACTGCTGGTCGCGGTGCACGCGATCGTGCTCGCCGGTGGCCAGTACGTGCCGCTCGACACCGAGGCGCCGGTCGATCGTGCCGACTACATGCTCGAGACCGCCGGTGCACGGCGCGTACTGGTCGGGCCGGGGACTCGCCCCGCCGTGATCGACGACCTCGCCGACCGCGTGACCGTCACCTCGGTCGACGCCTCGGTCGATGCGGATGCGCAGGGCGGAACCTTCACGCCGGACGAGCGTCGCGGAATCCTTGGACCGGAGAACGCCGCGTACACGATCTTCACCTCCGGCTCCACCGGACGGCCCAAGGGCGTCGTCGTGTCGCATCGCGCGATCGTCAACCGGCTCGACTGGATGCAGGAGCACTACACCCTCACCCAGCGCGACGTGGTGCTGCAGAAGACGCCGGTGACATTCGACGTGTCGGTCTGGGAGCTGTTCTGGCCCTTCATCTCCGGGTCCCGACTGGTGGTCGCGGTGCCCGGCGGACACGGCGACCCGTCCTATCTCGTCGACATCATCCAGCGCGAGGACGTCACGACGCTGCACTTCGTGCCGTCGATGCTGTCCACCTTCCTCGACGTCGTCGGCGCGGACCGGCTCGCCGAGCTGAGCTCGTTGCGTCAGGTGTTCACCTCGGGTGAGGCACTGACCGCCTCGACCGCGGGTGGTCTGCGCACCGCCTTGCCCGCCGTCGGGTTGCACAACCTGTACGGGCCGACCGAAGCCGCCGTCGACGTCACCGAACACAACGTCCGCGGCTCGGAGACCGTCGTGCCGATCGGTCGGCCGGTGCCGAACACGACGATCCACATCCTCGACCACCGGCTGCGGCCCCTGCCGGTCGGTGTGCCCGGCGAGATCTACCTCGGCGGCGTCCAGCTGGCCCGCGGATACGTGTCGCAGGGCAGGCTCAGTGCCGAACGCTTCGTGGCCGACCCGTACGGCCCGCCCGGGTCGCGGCTGTACCGCACCGGCGATCTCGGCAAGTGGAGCCCGGCAGGGGAGATCGAGTACCTGGGCCGCAACGACTTCCAGGTGAAGTTGCGCGGTCAGCGACTGGAGCTCGGCGAGATCGAGTCGGCGCTGATGTCGGTGCCCGGCATCGTCCACACGGCGGTGACGGTCGCCGATCTGGCCGCCGGACAGAGCCTGGTGGCCTACTACTCGCCCGACTCCGTCACCCCGGTCGACGCCCAGGCGCACCTGAACGGAACCGTGCCGGAGTTCATGGTGCCGACGATCTGGATGCCGCTGTCGACCATGCCGCTGAACTCGGCGGGCAAGGTCGATCGCAAGGCGCTGCCCGCCCCGGTGATCGAGACCGCCGAATTCGTGCCGCCGAGCACCGAGACCGAACGGGTGATCGCGCGGGTGTTCGCCGACGTGCTCGGCGTCGATCGGATCAGCGTGGCCGAGTCGTTCTTCGACCTCGGTGGCAACTCGCTGAGCGCGACGAAGGTGGCGGCTCGGTTGTCGGCCGACCTGGAGGTCGACATCCCGGTCGCCGCGGTGTTCGACGCGCCGTCCGTGCGGGCGATGGCGACGTTCGCCAGCGACCACGGGACCCCGTCGCGCCGCCCGCGTCTGGCAGCACGCGCACACGGAGACCGGGCGCCGCTGTCGGCAGTGCAGCGCGGGATGTGGCTGATCAACCGCGCCGATCCGGCGTCGCCGGCCTACAACGTCGCGATGGCGCTGCGCTTGTCCGGACAACTGGACACCGACGCGATCGGCGCCGCGATCGAGGACCTCATCGAGCGCCACGAGTCGATGCGGACGCGTTATCCGCTCGTCGACGGCGAGCCGATCCAGCTCGTGCTCGATCGGGATGCCGCGCTGGAGTTGCTCGAGCGCAGCGTCGTCGACGTCGACGGTGATCCGGTCCCGGTGATCGCGGACTTCACCGGACGCGGTTTCGACGTCACCGTCGCACCGCCGCTGCGGATGATGTTGCTGCGGCTCACCGAGACCGAGCACATCCTGGTGTTCGTCGTGCATCACATCACCGCCGACGGCGCCTCGATGCTGCCGCTGGCCACCGATGTGATGACCGCGTACTCGGCGCGGGTGGCCGGTCGTCGGCCGGATTGGCCGCCGCTCGCGGTCCAATACCTGGACTACACGCTGTGGCAGCAGGAGGCCCTCGCCGTTTCCGGACCCGACGGGACGACCGAGGCGGGCCGCCAGCTCTCGTACTGGACCGACCGGCTCCGCAACGCGCCGGCCCGGCTGGAGTTGCCGACCGATCGCCCCCGCCCGCGGACACCGTCCTTCGTCGGCGAGGAGGTGCGGTTCGACATCGACGGCGGCCTGGTGCACAAGCTGGAGGCCGTCGCGCGCCAGCACAACGCGACGCTGTTCATGGTGATGCAGACCGCACTGGTGGTGTTGCTGAGCCGGCTGACCACCCAGCGCGACATCGTGATCGGCACGCCGTTCGCCGGGCGGGGTCAGCCCGAACTCGACGGCGTGGTCGGGATGTTCGTGAACACGCTGGCCCTGCGGTCGCGACTCCAGGACGAGGAGAAGTTCGCCGAGCTCCTGCAGCGTGTCCGCGACGAGGATCTGGCCGACATGGCGAACGCCGAAATCGCGTTCGATACGATCGTGTCATCTGTACTTCCCTCGCCGCCCACCAGTTACAACCCGATCTATCAGGTGATGTTCGCCTACCAGAACTTCACCATCCCCACGCTCGACATGGATTCGATGACGATCGCGCCGGTATCCGAGCAGTTGACCCCAGCCAAGGTGGATCTCCAGCTCACGTTGTTCCCGGACGACTTCGTTGCACCGGCAGCAAAGGACGCTGATTCAATGACGGGCCAGTTGATCTACGCCGCCGACATCTTCACCAAGGGCACTGTCGAGACGTACGCGCAGCGCTATCTGCGCGTCCTCGAGGAGGTGTCGGAGAACCCGCAGGTGTTGGTGGGGGACATCGACATCGCCACCGCCGCCGAGCAGACCGCGGCCAGTGCGGTCGCCGACACCGAACTCGCCGTCGCACTGCCCGATCTCGTCGCACGGGCCGTGGCCGCACAGCCCGATGCGGTCGCTGCCGCGCACCAGGGGGCAGAGGTAACGTTCGCGGTGCTGTCGTCGATCAGTGATGCGATGGCTGCCGCTCTTCCCGACCCGGACTCTGCCCTCACCACCGCGCTGATGAGCCTGTTGCCGGGCCTGGCGGTGTCGGGGCCCGATGCGCTCGGTGATGTGCTGGGCGAACTCCGCGCCAACGCACTCCGAGTGGTGGACGGCGCGATGTCGGGAGCCGGGTCCCGCGGGAACGAAGCAGTGCAGTCGACCAAAGGAATGACTCAGACGTGACCGATGTCGATTCAACGGCCTCCAACATCTCTCTCACCTGGGGCTCGCGGCCTTCGACACTGCACCTGATCGCCTTCTCGGCCGGCGTCGCACCCTCCGAGACCGCCTACGAGGCGGCGTCCGGCCCGGTCACGTTCGGCGAGCTGTATGCGCGCGTGTCGGCGACGGCCGGCGTCTTCATCGCCCAGGGACTCGACACCGAGGCCGCGGTCGGCGCCGGGGTCACCCAGACCGAGGCCGCGCCCGGACGTGCGCCGGCCGAGATCGCCGACGCCACCCGGCGCGCGATCGCGCTGATCCGCGAGCGGGCGCTCGGACTGATCGGCAGCACCGATCTCGGGTCCCTGCCCGGACTGTTCCGCTCCGCCGTCGCGCGCCACGCCGCTCGGCCCGCGGTCAGCGACGCGACCGGCGCCGTGCTGTCCTACCGCGAGCTCGACGAGCGGTCCGACGCGCTGGCCGACGGACTCCGCACGGCCGGTGCCGGCCCGGGCAGCCTCGTCGGCGTCGCGCTCCCACGCCGGACAGACCTGATCGTGGCCCTGCTGGCCGTCCTCAAGACCGGAGCGGCGTACCTGCCGCTCGACCGCTCCCAGCCGGTCGCCCGCGCACAGTCGATCATCGACGACGCGGCGCCGCTGCTGGTGCTCGCCGACCCCGAGCTCGCCGCGACGTGGGATGTCATCGACGTCCGGTTCGTCACGACCGAGGACGTGATCCGTGGTGCGGCCCCTTCGAGACGCCGCTCCGCAGGCTCCGGGGCTCCTCAGGGAGCAGAGGGGGCAGCACGGACCGAGTCGCTCGACGACCGGCTGCCGGCCTACCTGATCTACACCTCTGGTTCGACGGGCAAGCCGAAGGGCGTGGTCGTGTCGCACCGCGAGGTCGTCGCGCTGATGAAGGCCGCGTCCGAGGAGTTCTCGTTCGGCCCGGACGACGTCTGGACGCTGTTCCACTCCTACGCCTTCGACTTCTCGGTCTGGGAGATCTGGGGTCCCCTCGTCACCGGTGGACGCGTCGTCGTGGTCGAGCAGGACACCACGAGGGACCCGGAGGCCTTCGTCGATCTCCTCGAGACCGAGCGGGTCACGGTGCTGAGTCAGACGCCGTCGGCCTTCTACCAGCTCATCGCCGCACAGCGACATAGGCAGGCGTCACTCGCGTTGCGCTACATCGTGTTCGGTGGCGAGGCGCTGAGTTTCGAGCAGGTCCGGCGCTGGTTCGACGACAATCCGGCAGATCCCGCGCAGCTGGTCAACATGTACGGCATCACCGAGACCACGGTGCATGTCAGCTACCGCGCGCTGGACCGCGACGCGGTGTCGGCCGGTGACGCGTCGTTCATCGGGCGACCGCTGTCGTCGCTGGACATCCACATCCTCGACTCGCGACTGCGACCGGTGCCCGAGGGTGTCATCGGCGAGATGTACGTCACCGGAACACAACTCGCGCAGGGCTATCTCCGGCGGGCCGGGCTCAGTGCCACGCGCTTCGTCGCGAACCCGTTCGCGCCCGACGGTTCCGGTGATCGCATGTACCGGACCGGCGACCTGGCGCGTCGCGTCGGTGACGACATCGAGTACCTCGGTCGCGGCGACGCCCAGGTCCAGCTCCGCGGCTTCCGCATCGAATACGGCGAGATCGAGGCCGCGCTCGTCGGCCTCGACGGGATCTCGGCCGGTGCGGCCAGCGTCGTGGACCTGTCCGAGCGGGGTGAGATCCTCGCCGCCTACGTGGTTCCCGAGCCGGGCGTCGAGGTCGACGAACAACTCGTGCGTCGGCGTGTGGCGACCCTGGTGCCGGAGTACATGGTCCCCGACGTCGTCATGGCGGTCGAGCGGCTGCCGCTGACCCAGAACGGCAAGCTCGATCGCGGCGCACTGCCGCGCCCCGTGCTCGCGTCGACAACCGAATTCGTGGCGCCCGAGAACAACACCGAGGCAGCCCTGCGGGACATCTTCGCGGAGGTGCTCGGTCTCGAGGACATCAGCGTCGTCGAGTCGGTGTTCGACGTCGGCGGCAACTCGCTGCTGGCCGCCCGCATCGTCGGCCGCGCCGCGGAGACGCTCGGCGTGGACCTCACGGTCCGTGACCTCTTCGACGCCCCGACGGTGCGCGACCTCGCGCTCGCCGCAGCCTCGAAGCGGCCGGGACTGCCCCCGATCGAACCCGTCGCCTCCCGCCCGGACCGCATCCCGCTGTCGCTCGCACAGCAGCGGATGTGGTTCATCAACCGGTTCGATCCGGCATCGCCCGCCTACAACATCCCGATGGTC
Organism: Gordonia sp. G4; assembly: GCF_057770005.1. Taxonomy (NCBI): domain Bacteria; kingdom Bacillati; phylum Actinomycetota; class Actinomycetes; order Mycobacteriales; family Gordoniaceae; genus Gordonia; species Gordonia sp. G4. Next base: position 266,635 of record NZ_CM173442.1, on the reverse strand, counting down.
CTGCGGCTGCAGGGCGGCGTCGACGCCGACGCCCTGCGCCAGGCGCTGCTCGACGTCATGACCCGCCACGAGGTCCTGCGTACCACCTATCCCGAAGCCGACGGCGACGCCTCTCAGCTCGTCCACGAGCCGTCGTCGGCGGCCGCGATGCTCGACTGGCGCGAGGTGCCGGAATCGGCCCTGCCCGAGGTGATGCTCGGCGGATTCGATCTCGTCGCCGAACTGCCTGTGCGCGTGGGCTTCTCCCAGATCTCAGATTCCGAGGCGGTCCTCGGGATGGTCGTGCACCACATCGCGTGCGACGGTGAATCCCTCGCACCGCTGGTGACCGATCTGATCACCGCGTACACCGCGCGGGTCGCCGGGAACGCGCCCGACTTCCGGCCGCTGCCGGTCCAGATGGCCGACGTCGCCCTGTGGCAGCGCCGGGTGTTCGGCTCCGCGACCGACGACTCGTCGCTCATCGGTGCGCAGTTGCAGTACTGGGCGCGGCAGCTCGACGGGGCGCCCGACGTGCTGGAGTTGCCGACCGACCGACCGCGTCCGGCGGTGGCCTCGCAGCGCGGCGCGCGCATCGAGTTCAGTGTGCCGCAGAGTGTTTCGGAGCGTGTTGCCCGTCTGGCGCGCGATCGCGGGCTGACCCCGTTCATGGTGGCGCATGCGGCGCTCGCGGTGCTGCTGTCGCGGCTGTCGGCGACCGAGGACGTCACCGTCGGCACGCCGATCGCCGGTCGCGGGCAGTCGATCCTCGACCCGATGGTCGGCATGTTCGTCAACACGCTGGTCCTCCGGACCGGAGTCGACCCGGCGGCCGGTTTCGGCCGGTTGCTCGACGACGTCCGCCGCACCGATCTCGAGGCCTTCGCCAACGCGGACATCCCGTTCGAGGCGGTCGTCGAACGGGTGAACCCGTTGCGCACGGAGGCCTATGCACCGCTGGCCCAGGTGTGGCTCGCGTTCGACCAGTCGGCCATCGCCGATCTGGCCTCCCAGACGCTGACGATCGGGGAGGGCGGCGGACTGGCCGTGACCCCCGTCGAACCGCAGGACCTGTCCGCGCGGGTCGATCTCACCGTCGGGATCGCCGACAACGGGGACAACTGGCAGGGATCGGTGCTCTATGCGACCGACCTGTACGACGCCGAGTCGGTGCGTCTCTTCGCCGACCGGTTCGTTCGCCTCCTCGACACCCTGACTGCGGACCCCTCGGCTCCCGTCGGCGATGCGGACCTGATGACCGCAGCCGAACACGAGGCGCTCGCGCGCTGGGGCGGCGGTGCCGACACCGCTGCTCTGCCGGAGCCGGCCGTCACGGTCGCCGATGCACTGGCAGAGTCCTTCGCTCGCAATGCTTCCCGGGTGGCGATCCGGGCACACGGCCGCACTCTGGACTATGCCGAGTACGGTGCACTGGTCCACGCCTTCGCGCGGCGCCTCGTCGCCGACGGGGTCGGACCCGACGTGCCCGTCGCGGTCGGCGTGCCGCGATCGGTCGAGATGCTGGTGGCGATCCACGGGATCGTGCTCGCCGGCGGCACATACGTGCCGCTCGATCCGGAGGCGCCGGCGGATGTCGTGCGTCGGCAGCTCGCGCTCTCCGGGGCGTCGACGGTCGTCGTCGGGGGCGAGATCCCGGGCTGGGCCGAGTCACTGTCGAACCCGGGGACTCTCGTCACGGTCGATCTCGACTCGCTCGCCACCGCCGGCTCGGCTCGCGTGACAACTGCCGACCGTGTGGCACCCCTGCGCGGCGGACATCCGGTGTACACGTTGTTCACGTCCGGATCGACCGGGCAGCCCAAGGGCGTGACGGTCACGCATCGCGGCCTGCACGACATGCTGTCCTGGTTCGGCGCCTACACCGGCGACCCGGCGGACGAACGGGTGCTGGTCAAGACGCCGTACACCTTCGATGCGTCGGTCTGGGAGTTGTTCTGGCCCTTCGTCGCCGGCGCGACCGCCGTTGTCGCCGCGCCCGACGGCCACCGGGACCCGGCTCATCTGGCCCGCGTCATCGCCGACGAGCGGGTGACCTCCGTGCAGTTCGTCCCGTCGCTGCTCGCGGTGTTCCTCGACGAGACCTTCGATCCCGCCACCGGTCTGTCCTCGGTGCGCCAGATCTTCACCGGCGGTGAGGCACTCACCCCCGCGGTGGCCCAGCAGACCCTCGCGGCCGCCCCGCACGCGGTGATCGTGAACCAGTACGGCCCCACCGAGATGACCGTCGACGCGACGATCGCGACGCTGACCGAGCCCGTCGACGTCGTGACCGTCGGCCGGCCCGCGTCCGGCCTGACCGCACGCATCCTCGACGCACGTCTGCGCCCGGTCGCGCCCGGTGTGCCGGGCGAGCTGTACCTTGGTGGCGCGCAGATGGCCCGCGGCTATGCGTCCGCACCGGCCCTCACCGCCCAGTCGTTCGTCGCGGACCCGGCCGGACCCGCCGGTGCGCGGTTGTACCGCACCGGCGACCTCGCCCGCTGGCGCGCGGACGGAGACATCGAGTACCTCGGTCGGACCGACTTCCAGGTGAAGATCCACGGTCAGCGCATCGAACTCGGCGAGACCGAGGCCGTGCTGGCGGCGGCGCCGGGCGTGGTCTCGGTGGCCGCGGCGGTCACGACGACTCCCGCGGGCGATGCGCTCGTGGCCTACCTGACCGGTCACCCGGGTGACACCGTGGACGTCGAGGCCATCCGTGCCTTCGCGGGCGAGAGACTGCTCGCGCATCTGCGCCCCACGTTGTGGGTCGTCCTCGACGAGATGCCACGCAATGCCTCCGGCAAGGTGGACCGCCGGTCGCTGCCCGCACCGACCGTCGTCGAGTCCGAGGTCGTCGAGCCGGCGACCCCTGCCGAGCGCGCTCTCGCCGACGTCGTCGCGGAAGTGCTCGGCGCCGATCGGATCTCGGTGGTGGACTCCTTCTTCGACCTCGGCGGCAACTCGCTTGCCGCGATGCGGGTGGCGGCCCGGGCCGGTGCCGCCCTCGGCGTCGAGGTCAGTGTTCGCGACCTGTTCGACGCTCCCAGCGTGCGCGAACTGGCGCAGCGTGTCGCCGACCGCGTGCCCGGCCTCCCGCCGGTGACGGCGGTCTCCCCGCGACCGGACGCGATCCCGCTGTCGTATGCGCAGCAACGGATCTGGTTCATCAACCAGTTCGACACCGCGTCCGCGGCCTACAACATCCCGATCGCCCTGCGCCTGCGCGGCAAGCTCGATCTCGCGGCCCTGCGTGCGGCGATGGTCGACGTCGTCGAGCGTCAGGAAGTACTCCGGACGGTGTTCCCGTCGATCGACGGTGCTCCGCGACAGGTCATCGGGGACGTCGCCGGGGTCGGGGCCGAACTCGACTGGGCCATCGTCGACGACGAATCCGAGCTCTTCGCGGCTGCCGCCGGCGGCTTCGACGTCGCAGTGCAGCGACCCATCCGGATCCGGGTCCACCGCGTCGACGACCTCGAACACATCGTCCTCATCGTGATCCACCACATCGCCGGCGACGGCGAGTCGATGCGTCCGCTGGTCACCGACGTCGTGACGGCGTATGTCGCGCGCTCACAGGGGCGTTCGCCGGACTTCGCCGAGCTCGAGGTGCAGTTCGCCGATGTCGCGCTCTGGCAGCGTCGTGAACTCGGCTCGATCGACGACCCGGACTCGCGGGTGTCGGCTCAGGTCGACTACTGGCGCTCTGCGCTGGCCGGACTCCCCGAGGTGCTCGAGCTGCCCGCCGACCGCCCGCGTCCCAGGGTCGCGTCCATGGCAGGCGCCGAGGTGGGCTTCGAGATCGACTCGGCGACAGCGGGTCTCGTCCGCGAGCTCGCTGCCCGGCGCGGCGTGACCGAGTTCATGGTCATCCATGCGGCACTCGCGGTGCTGCTGTCGCGGCTCTCGGCCACCGACGACATCGCCATCGGCACCCCGATCGCCGGTCGCGGCGACGCCGCTCTGGACCCGCTGGTCGGGATGTTCGTGAACACGCTGGTCCTGCGGACCGTGGTCGACCCGGCGCAACGGTTCGCCGACCTCCTCGACGTGGTGCGGGTCACCGATCTCGATGCGTTCGCACATGCCGACGCGCCCTTCGAGGCGGTCGTCGACGCGCTCGCACCGTCCCGGTCCGAGGCGTTCGCCCCGCTCACCCAGATCCTGCTGACCGTCGACCCCACGCCCGCGGATCCGTCCACGCTCGTCGCCGACATCGACGACCTGGCCGTCGAAGTGGTGGAGACCGAGGAGAACTCGGCGAAGGTGGACCTGACGGTCGGTCTGCGCGGCGGACGCGGCGGGTCTTGGATCGGTCGCGTCAACTACGCCACCGACCTGTTCGACGAGGCGACGGTCGCGCGGATGATGGACCGTTTCGCCCGGTTGCTGCACGAGCTGGTCACCGATCCGACCGTGCCGGTCGGGGACGCCGACCTGCTCGACACCGCCGAGCGCGACATGATCACCCCGGTCGGCCGCCGACCCGCGATCCCGGCCGTGCCGCTGGCAGAGCTGTTCGCCGCCGCGGTCCGGCGTGGCGGAACCGACCGCACCGCGGTCGTCGACCCCGACCGCACCCTCACCTACGGTGAACTCGACTCGGCGTCGAACCGGCTGGCTCGTCACCTGTTGGGCCAGGGCATCGGCCGCGGAACGCTGGTGGCACTGGTGATCCCGCGTTCGGTCGACCTCATGGAGGCGATCTGGGCAGTCGCCAAGACCGGTGCCGGATACGTGCCGATCGACCCGGACTACCCGGCCGACCGTGTCGCACACATGATCTCGGACTCGGGTGCGACCATCGGGCTCACCCGGACCGGTGTTGCCGACGTGAGTGCTTTCGGGGGGCGCTGGATCGACCTCGACGCCCCTGATGTCACGACAAGTGTTGCACGGCTCCCGGATTCACCGATCGACGACGCCGACCGAGGGTCGCGTGCCGACGTGGCCGACACCGCCTATGTCATCTATACGTCCGGATCGACGGGTCTGCCCAAGGGCGTCACGGTCACCCACGGCGGACTCCGCAACTTCGGGGTCGAGGCCGCGAAGCGGTCGGGGATCGTGGAGACCTCGCGGGTGCTCGGCTTCGCGTCGCCGAGCTTCGACGCGTTCGTCCTGGAGTATCTGCTGGCCTTCTCCGCAGGTGCGTCGGTCATCTATCGCCACCGCGATGCGGTGGCCGGTGAACCGCTGCAGGAGTTCATGCGTGAACAGCACATCACGCACACCTTCCTCACGCCCACGGTGCTCGCGTCCCTGGAGCCGGCCGGACTGCCGGACCTGCACACCGTCTACGCTGGCGGCGAGGCGGTGCCGGAGTCCCTCCGCGAGCGGTGGGCGCCGCTGCTGCGATTCCAGAACCTCTACGGTCCGACCGAGACCACCATCGGTGTCACGATCGGCGAGCCGATGCAATCCGATCAACGGGTCCTCATCGGTCCGCCCATCGACGGCGTCGACCTCCTAGTCCTCGATTCCCGTCTGCACACCGTGCCCGTCGGTGTGGCTGGGGAGCTCTTCGTCAGCGGACCTGCTCTGGCGCAGGGCTATCTCAGCCGCCCGGGACTCACCGCCGAGCGCTTCGTCGCCAACCCGTTCGGGACTCCGGGCGCCCGGATGTACCGCACCGGCGACGTCGTGCGCTGGATCGTCGTCGACGCCGACGGCACGCTGTCGGTCGACTACGTCGGACGCAGCGACGACCAGATCAAGCTCCGCGGTCTGCGCATCGAACTCGGTGAGATCGAGAACGTCCTGACCGATCACCCGTCCGTGGCCTCCGCGGTCGTCGTGGGCGTCGACGCCGACGGCGGACTCGCCGCGAGCGGACAGTCGGTGGTGGCCGCGCTGGCCGCCTACGTGGTGCCCCGCGACACCATCGAGATCGCTTCGCTGCGCGAGCATCTCGCGGATCGCCTGCCCCTGTTCATGGTGCCCGCGAGCATCACCGTCCTCGAAGCGCTCCCGCTGACCCCGGTGGGCAAGCTGGACCGCCGTGCGTTGCCCGCGCCCACGATCGAGGTCGAATCCGACCACGTGGAGCCCGAGAACGCGGTCGAGCAGCAGCTCGCCTCGATCATCGCCGGCCTGCTGGGGCTCGAACGCGTCAGCGTCACCGACTCGTTCTTCGCCCTCGGCGGCGACTCGATCATGTCCATCCAGGTCGCGTCGGCCTGCCGCGCGGCGGGTATCGACATCTCACCGCGGGACATCTTCGAGCACAAGACGGTTCGCGCCATTGCCCGTGCCGTCGGCGCCCGCGGCGACCGGGTACCCGCCCTGGCGGAACTGCCCGGTGGCGGCGTCGGTCCGATGACCGTCCCGCCGGTGGTCTCCTGGGTCCTGGAACACACCGACGACGTCTCGGACTTCGCCGACTTCTCCCAGTCGATGGTGCTGACCGCACCCGAGGGGCTCACCGTCGAGATCGCACAGGAACTCCTGGCGCAGGTGGTCGACGTCCACCCCATGCTGGGTGCCTCGGTCGAACCCGGCGGGAGCGCGGGCGACTGGCGGATGCACACCGGCGTCGCGCCGCTGCAGCCCGGTGCGGTGACCGCGATGACGAGTCCGGCGCCCGTCGGCGAACCCGGCTTCTCAGACACCGTCGTCGCCGCCTTCGAGGACGCCTCCGGCCGCCTCGACCCGACCGCCGGGCGGCTAGTCGCAGCCGTGCTGGTCAGCGCCCCGGACGGCGATGCGCGTCTCGTGGTCGTCATCCATCACCTCGGTGTCGACGCCGTCTCGTGGCGGGTGATCATCGAGGACCTGCTGACCGCCTGGGCGCAGCATCAAGGAGGCCAGGCGTATTCGCTGCGACCGGAGACGACCTCGGCGCGTGCGTTCACCGCGGCGCTCGACGCCCAGCGGGCCGGACGCTCGGACGAGTTGCGCTACTGGCTGGATCGGTCGCCGGAACGGGTCACCGACCTCGGTGGTGCCCTCGACCGTGCACGTGACCGCATGTCGACCACCGACACCGTCGTGCACACCGTCGGCTCGGCGGTCACCGAGGCGCTGCTGACGACGGTGCCGACCGCCTTCCGCGGCAACGTCAACGACGCCCTCGTCGCGGCGCTGGCGCGCGCGGTCCGGTCCTGGCAGCAGGCCCGGGAGATCGCGGATGACCAGCCGGTGACGTTGCTGCTCGAGGGCCACGGCCGGTACGAAGAAGCTCTGCTGCACGGAACCGATCCGCGGACCGTGGATCTGTCCCGGACCGTCGGGTGGTTCACCACCATCGCGCCGCTGGCCATCGACGTGCGCGGCGACTCCGTGCACACGGTCAAGGTCGCCAAGGAAGAGCGGGTCGGACAGCCCGACAACGGAATCGGCTACGGACTGCTGCGCTACGGCGACACCGAGCTGTCCCGTCGGCCGTTGCCGAGTATCGGGTTCAACTACCTCGGCAACGTCGCCGGGACCGCATCCGCCGGCGAGAACGCCGCCGCGGACGATACGGGCATGCCGTTCTTGCCCGACCCGGCGGCACCTCGCCTGCCGGGCACGGTCACCGGCGCCATGGTCGTCCCGAATGTGTTGAGCATCAACGCCGGTACCGCGATCGGCCAGGACGGCCGGGAGTTCGTCGCCGGCTTCACCTTCCCGCGCGGGGTGCTCACCGCCGGCGATGTCGACGACCTCGCACGGCGCTGGGACTCCGAACTCGCGGCGATCGTCGACGAGGTCGCCCGCGTCGGCGACCCGGGTCTCTCGCCGTCGGATGTCCTCGGCGCACGCGTCACCCAGGACGATCTCGATCACCTCGCCCGGCGGTATCCGGGTGCCGACGTGTGGCCGCTCTCGCCGTTGCAGCGGGGCCTGCAGTTCCAGGCCGAGCTCGCCGCGGCGGGCCGCGAGGCCGGGGCGGTGGATGTCTACACCGCGCAGGCGGTCGTCACGCTCAAGGGCGACGTCGACGCCGACCGTCTCGCCGAGGCCGTGCGCGAGGTCTTCGTCCGCCACCGGGTGCTGCGGTCCAGCTTCGTGCGCGTCCCCAGCGGTGAGGTCGTCGCGGTTGTTCCGGATACGGTCGACATCCCCTGGCGGACAGTTGATATCGAATCGACTGACACGCCGGGGGCCGGTGCCGGCCGGGACGGCGACAGCGGTGTCGCCGCGGTCGCCCAGGCCGAGCGCGTCACGCCGTTCGATCTCGAATCCGGCCCGCTCATGCGGTTCGTCCTCGTCCGAAGTGGCGCGCGGTCGACGCTGGTCGTCACCAGCCACCACATCCTGATCGACGGCTGGTCGAGCCCGCTGATCATGGCCGATCTGTTCGCGCTGTATGCCACCGGTCAGACCTACACCGGCACCGTCGCCGCCGAGGCCGGTGCGCAGGGGGACTATCTCGACTACCTGCGGTACATCGCCGCATCCGACACCGACGCGGGTCTGGCGGCGTGGCGCTCGGTACTGGCCGCGGTCGACGAGCCGACGCTCGTCGGCGCGGGCCGCGAGGCGACTTCCGATCAGCTGCCGCGCGACCACAGCGTACTACTCCCGGCCGAGATCACCTCTGCCGTCGAGGATCTCACGCGTGCACGAGGGGTCACCGTCTCGACGGTGATGCAGTTCGCCTGGGCGGTGCTGCTGTCGCGCATCACCGGGCAGCAGTCGGTCGTGTTCGGCGAGACCGTCTCCGGTCGCCCAGCCGATCTGGACGGCGTCGAGACGATGGTCGGCCTCTTCATCAACACGCTGCCCGCGGTCGCGGATGTCGATCCGACCGCCCGGGCCGCCGACGTCCTCGACGCGCTGCAGGCCTCGAAGGTCGCGGTGCTCGACCACCAGCACCTCGGCTTGCCCGAGCTGACGGCCCTCGTCGGCCGCGGACAACTGTTCGACACCCTCGCGGTGCACGAGTCCTACCCGGTCGACGCCCAGTCGCTGAAGCAGGGGGCCGACGCGGGCGGCATCGGGATCGAGGATCTCGACGCGACCGACTCGACCCACTATCCGCTGAACCTGGTGACCGGCGTGGTCGGCGACCGCATCGAGCTCAAACTGAAGTACCTGCCCGCGGCCTTCGACGAGCGACAGGTGCAGGTGTACTCCGATGCGCTGGTCCGAATCCTGACCGGTGTCGTCGCGGATCCGGCCATCGAGGTCGGGGCGATCTCGCTGCTCGACGACGCGGAGTACCGCCGCGAGATCACACCGCCGGTCACCCGCACGGCGAACACGGACTCGTCACTGGTGGAACTGTTCGGCCGTTCGGTGGTCGCACATGCCGAGCGTCCGGCCGTCACCGACACCGAGACCTCGGTCGACTACCGCGAACTCGGCCGGCGGTCGGCGGCGATCGCCGCGTCCCTGCGGGCGCGAGGTGTCCGGTCCGGGGATCTCGTCGCCGTGGCGACGTCGCGGGGCGTCGATCTCGTCGCGTCGATCCTGGGTGTGCTGCGTTGCGGCGCGGGTTACCTGCCGCTGGACACCACCAACCCGGTCGACCGTCTGCGCTTCATCGTCGACGATTCCGCACCGAGCGCGGTGATCGTCGACGACACGACCGCGGACCTCGAGCTATGGTCGCAACTGGGGGCGACGCCGGTGGTGCCGGTCGGGCAGCTCGTGGCCGACGGTGCCGGTGCGAATCCGGAAACCGCTGCGGTTCATCCCGATTCGCGCGCCTACGTGATCTACACGTCGGGCTCCACGGGGCGCCCCAAGGGCGTCGAGGTCACCCATCGCGATGTCGTCACGCTGATGGACACCGCCGCTGGTGATTTCGAGTTCGACGAGACCGACGTGTGGACGATGTTCCATTCGTACGCGTTCGACTTCTCGGTCTGGGAGTTGTGGGGACCGCTGCTGACCGGCGGCCGTCTCGTGCTCGTGGACCGTGACCTGGCCCGGGCTCCGGAGGAGTTCCTCGACCTGCTGGCGCGCGAACACGTGACCGTGCTGAGCCAGACGCCGTCGGCGTTCTATCAGCTCGCCGAGGCCCGCCGGCGCCGCCGGACCGCACTGTCGTTGCGCTACATCGTGTTCGGCGGCGAAGCGCTCAGCTTCGAACAGGTCCGCCGCTGGTTCGACGACCATCCGGGCGAGACCACGTCGCTGGTCAACATGTACGGCATCACCGAGACGACCGTGCACGTCAGCTTCCGTCCGCTCGACCCGCAGTCGGTGACGGCCGACGACGCGAGCTTCATCGGCCGCCCGCTCGGCTCGCTGGCCATCCACGTACTCGACGACCGTCTGCGTCCGGTGCCCGAGGGCATCGTCGGCGAGATGTACGTCACCGGTGGGCAACTCGCGCAGGGGTACCTGAAACGTGCCGGGCTGTCGTCGACACGTTTCGTGGCCTCGCCCTACGGTGAGCCCGGATCCCGGATGTACCGCACGGGCGATCTGGCCCGCCGCGTGGGCGAGGACATCGAGTACCTCGGCCGCGGTGACGCTCAGGTCCAGTTGCGTGGCTACCGGATCGAGTTCGGTGAGATCGAGGCGGCGCTCCTGGCCGTGCCGGGTGTGAGTGCGGCGGCCGCGCGTGTCGTCGACATCCCCGGCCGCGGTGAGCAACTCATCGGCTACCTCGTCCGCGACACGGAGAACGCGGTCGAGGTCGCCGAGGTCCGGCGAATCGCCGGCCGTGCGGTGCCGTCGTACATGGTCCCGGACCAGATCGTCGACCTCGAGACCCTGCCCCTGACGGCGAACGGCAAGCTCGATCGTGAGGCCCTCCCGGTACCCGACTCGGCCACCGTCGTCGAGGATGTCGTCGCGCCCGCCGGCCCGCAGGAGACCGCGGTCGCGCAGGTCTTCGCCGAGGTGCTCGGCGTCGACGAGATCGGGGTCACGACAAGCTTCTTCGACCTCGGCGGCAATTCGCTGTCGGCGACCCGCCTCGCCTCCCGCATCGCCGATGCGCTCGGCGCCGAGGTGTCGGTCCGGGACGTGTTCGAGGCGCCGTCGGTCCGTGATCTGGTGACGGCCGTGTCCGGACGCGGATCCGGTCTGCCGCCGGTGACGGTCGTGTCGCCGCGCCCGGAGCAGGTCCCGCTGTCGTTCGCACAGCAACGCCTGTGGTTCATCAACAGGTTCGAGCCCGCGTCGTCGGCCTACAACATCCCGATCGCACTGCGGTTGCGCGGCGACCTCGACACCGACGCGCTGCGGGCCGCGGTGGCCGACCTCGTCGCACGACAAGCCGTGTTGCGCACCACCTTCCCCGAGATCGACGGCGTCCCCCACCAGCGCATCGACGGTCCGGACGAGGTCGACCGGCTGGACTGGGCGGTCGTCGGCTCCCAGTCCGAGATCGAGTCCGCGGTGACCGACGGCTTCGATGTCACCGTCGACTGGCCGATCCGCGCCCGACTGTGGCCGGTGAGCGCGGGCGAATTCGTCTTCGTGGTGGTCGTCCACCACATCGCCGCCGACGGCGAGTCGATGAAACCGATGCTCGCCGACCTGCTCACCGCGTACGGCGCCCGCGCCGAGGGCCGCGATCCGGTGTTCGCCCCGCTGGAGGTGGAGTTCGCCGACTACGCGCTCTGGCAGCACGACGTCTTCGGCTCGGCCGGAGACCCCGACTCGCTCATCGCCGCCCAGCTCGACCACTGGATCAGCAGGCTCTCCGGTGCGCCGGATCTGCTCGAACTGCCCACCGACCGTCCGCGTCCGGCCGTGGCGTCGCAGCGCGGCGACCGGTTCGACTTCGAGATCCCGACCGAGGTCGGGACCGCGATCGAACGGGTGGCGGCCGAGCGGGCGGTCACCCCGTTCATGGTCGTGCACGCGGCCCTCGCAGTCCTGCTCGCGCGGCTCTCGTCCGGCGACGACATCGTCATCGGTACCCCGATCGCCGGGCGCGGGAAGGCGTCCCTCGACCCGCTCGTGGGCATGTTCGTGAACACGCTCGTCCTCCGGGTCCCGGTCGACGGCACCGAGTCCTTCGAGTCCCTGCTGGACCGCGTGCGAACGACCGATCTGGATGCCTTCGCGAACGCCGACGTTCCGTTCGAGACGCTCGTGGAGAAGCTCAACCCGGTCCGGACGGAGGCCTTCGCCCCGCTCGCCCAGGTGAATCTCACGTTCGACCAGTCGGCCTCGGCCGACTTCGCGATCGACGCCGAACAGGGCGGATCCGTCGGCGACCTGAGCTTCGAACCGCTGCCGCAGGAGGCTCCGGGCGCGAAGGTCGACCTGAACTTCGCGATCGACCGCGGGGACGACGGACGCCGGTGGGCCGGTTCGGTCATCTACGCGACCGACCTCTTCGACCCCTCGACGATCGACACCCTCACCCAGCGGCTCGTCGCGATTCTGACCGGTGTGCTGAGCGCACCGTCTCGTCCCGTCGGCGACACCGACCTCGTGCTGCCTGCCGAGTCGTCGCGTCTCGACGACTTCGCGGCGGGCGCGCGGGTCGAGGTGGGTGCACCGCAGACCGTCGCCGATCTCGTGGCGGCGAACGCCGCGTCGGCTCCCGATGCGCCCGCGGTCATCTTCGACGACCGCGTGGTCGACCAGACCGAATTCGCGGCGCGCGTCTCGCTGCTGGCCCGCGAGCTCGTCGACGCGGGTGTCGGTCCCGATGTCGCCGTCGGCGTCTGTCTCGACCGTTCGGTGGAGATCATGGTCGCGGTGCACGGAATCGTCGCGGCCGGTGGCCAATACGTTCCCATCGACACGGAGAGCCCGGCCGAACGCGGGCAGTACATCCTCGACACCGCGCGTGTGTCGACCGTCGTCGTCGGCCCCGGGCCGGTCCCCGCCGTCCTCGACGACTTCCGGGGCCGGATCCTGCGCGTCGACGCCTCGGCCGCGCTGCCGGATGCGCCCGTGCCTCCGGTGACCGATGCCGACCGTCTCGGTGTCGTGCATCCGGACAACGCCGTCTACACGATCTTCACGTCCGGATCGACGGGACGGCCGAAGGGCGTCACCGTCACCCATGGTGCGCTGCGCAACACTCTCGCATGGTTCAGCGACTCGAACGGCGAAGGGCCGCATCGGTTCCTGCTCAAGACCCCGTACACCTTCGACGCCTCGGTCTGGGAGTTCTTCGGTCCGGTGTTCACCGCCTCGGCGGTTGTCGTCGCCGAACCGGGCGGACACCGCGACCCGCGTCACCTCGCCGGGCTCATCGAGCGCCACGGTGTCACCACGGTCAAATTCGTGCCCTCCATGCTCGCCGCCTTCCTCGACGGCGCCACCGGTGTCGGCATCGAGAGGCTCGCCGGCCTGCGCCGCATCTTCTCCGGTGGCGAGGCGCTCCTCCCGGGTCTCGCGACGGGACTGGCCGCCGCGCTCCCGGATGCGTTGCTGGTCAACCAGTACGGCCCCACCGAAGCCGTCGTCGACATCACCTATGGCGCCGTCACCCGGCCGCCGGCCCAGAACATCCCGATCGGTACCCCGGTCTGGAATTCGACGGTGCGCGTACTCGACGCACGCCTGCGTCCGGTCCCCGTCGGAGTGGCCGGCGAGCTGTACCTGGGCGGGGTCCAGCTGGCGCGTGGGTACGCCTCACGGCCCGGGCTCACCGCCCAGACCTTCGTCGCCGACCCGTTCGGGCCGGCGGGCGCGAGGCTGTACCGCACCGGTGACCGTGGGCGCTGGAACGCCGCGGGTGAGCTCGAATACCTGGGCCGCAACGACTTCCAGGTGAAGCTGCGTGGTCAGCGCATCGAACTGGGCGAGATCGAGTCGGTGCTGGGATCGGCGCCGGGTGTCGTGCACACCGCCGTGACCGTCGCCGCCCCGGCCGGGGGCGGCGAGCAGCTGGTCGCCTACCTGGCGGCCGGACCGGGCGTCGAGCTCGACGCCGACACGGTCAAGGACGTCGCGCGGCGCGGGCTCCCGGAGTTCATGGTGCCGACGACGTGGATGGTCGTGGACCGGATGCCGCTGACCACCTCGGGCAAGGTCGATCGTCGTGCGCTTCCGGCACCGGAGTTCACCGCCGGCGAGTACGTGCCCCCGGCCGAGGGCCAGGAGTCCGAGGTCGCCGAGATCTTCGCCGGGCTGCTCGACGTCGCCCGGGTCGGCGCGACCGACGACTTCTTCGCCATCGGTGGCACATCCCTGTCCGCGATGCGGTTGGCTTCGCGCGTCTCGGACGTTCTGGGGCGTGACGTCTCGGTTCGTGACGTGTTCGACGCGCCGACGGTGCGCGAGCTCGTCAGCCGTGCAAGTGGACGCGGGCAAGCGTTGCCGCCGGTGACGACCCACCGGCCACGACCGAAGACGCTGCCCCTCACATTTGCGCAGCAGCGAATGTGGTTCATCAACCAGCTCGACCCCGGGCTGGCGACCTACAACATCCCGATCGCTCTCACGCTGCGCGGCGATCTGGACATCACGGCGCTGCGCGACGCATGTGCCGACGTCGTCCGCCGCCACGAAGTTCTCCGTACGACCTTCCCGTCTGCCGACGGTGTACCGCACCAGGTCGTCCACTCCGCCGACGAGGTCGACGATCGGCTAGATTGGGCCGTGGTCGGCACGACTGACGATCTCTACGCCGCGGCGACAGCGGGGTTCGACGTCACCGCGGACTGGTCGTTGCGTGCGCGGCTGACGCGGACCGGCGACCACGAACACGTGTTCTTGATCGTCCTGCACCACATCGCCTCCGACGGTGAGTCGCGACCGGTTCTGGCCCGCGACCTGTTGACGGCCTACTCCGCCCGCCGCGCCGGACGGGCGCCCGCGTTCTCGGCTCTCAACGTGCAGGTCGCCGACGTCGCGCTGTGGCAGCACAAGGTGCTCGGCGACGCCGAGGATCCGAATTCGCCGGTGTCGCAACAACTCCGATATTGGGAGCGCCAGCTCGCCGGCCTGCCGGAGGTGATCGATCTACCCGTCGACCGACCTCGACCGGCCGTCGCGAGTCAGCACGGTGCGCACCTGCCGATCGAGGTCCCCGCGGAACTCGGAGACGCGATCACCGGGATGGCCCGCGAACACGGGGTGACGGCATTCATGGTGGTCCATGCGGCGTTGGCGGTGTTGCTCAGCCGCGTGTCGGTGGTCGACGACGTGGCCATCGCGACGCCCGTCGCCGGGCGCGGTCAGCCCGAACTCGATCCGCTCATCGGCATGTTCGTCAACACCCTGGTGTTGCGTACCCGCGTCGATCCCGCCGCGACCTTCCTCGATATTCTCGGGCAGACCCGCGACACGGACCTCGATGCCTTCGCGAACGCCGACCTACCGTTCGAGCGTCTGGTCGACCACCTCAATCCGGTCCGGTCGGAGGCCTTCGCCCCGCTGGCGCAGGTCCTGTTCACCCTGAACCAGGCGACGCTGCCGGAACTCGGTGGGGAGTTGGGCGCGGTCGAGGTGGACGGTCTGAGCGTCGAAGCCGTGGCCAACGAGATCACCCCGGCGAAGGTGGACCTGACCATCGGGCTCGCGGCCGCTCCCTCCGGTCAGCCGTGGCACGGTTCCATCGTCTACGCCACGGATTTGTTCGACGAGCCGACTGTGGTCCTGTTGGGGCAACGATTCCTGCGCCTCCTCTCAGACCTCATCGTTGACCCGGTGACCAGAGTCGTCGACGTCGAATTGATGTCGGCCGACGAGGTCGCCGCGGTCCGCGGGTTCGAGCAGGGCCCGACTGTGACGCTGCCGGATGTCGTCTCGGTTGATGCTGCCGTGATGCGGACGGTGATCCGGGAAAGCAGCCGCATCGCCCTTGTCGCCGGTGACCGCGAGGTGTCTTACGCCGAGTTCGGCGCCCGGGTAAACACGCTCGCCCGAACGTTGCGAGACCTGGGCGTCGGACCCGATATCGCAGTGGGCCTGTGCATTCCGCGCTCGGTCGAGATGGTCGTCGCGATCCACGCGGTGGTGACCGCGGGCGGGCAGTACGTTCCGATCGACACGTCGGCGCCCGCTGAACGTGTCCGGTACATGGTCGAGACAGCAGGCGTCTCGGTGGTGCTGGTGAGCGGGGACCGGACACCGCCCGCCGTCGCCGAACTCGGCGACCTGGTGACGATGCGGGCGGTCAGTGCCGACGCCGCGGTCGACCTGTCCACGCCGCCGTTGACCGATGCCGAACGCGTCCGTCCCATTCGCGGCGACGACGCGATCTACACGCTCTTCACCTCAGGGTCTACCGGACGCCCCAAGGGAGTCACTCTCTCCCACGCCGCGGTGCTGAACCGCCTCTGGTGGGGCCTGGACGAATTGCCCATCGGCACCGTCGACCGAGTGGTGCTGAAGACCCCATACACGTTCGATGTGTCCGTGCCCGAGTTGTTCGCACCGCTCATGGTCGGTGCGTCCATGGTTGTTCTACAAGCTGACGGCCACCTGGATCCGGTCTACGTCGCCGATGAGGTCAGTCGCACAGCGGCGACGATGGTTCACTTCGTCCCGTCAATGCTGTCGGTGTTCCTCGAGGTCGCGGGTGAGGAGCGGGTACGGGCCTGGAAATCCGTGCGCATCATCTCCACCACCGGCGAGGCTCTGCCACCGGCTTCGGCCGGCCGTGTGCGCGACTGGCTGCCGCAGGTGTTGTTCTACAACCTCTACGGCCCGACCGAAGCTGCGGTCGAGATCACCTATGAGCGGATCGACGTGGTGCATCCCGAGGATCCGTCGGTGCCGATCGGCATCCCGATGTGGAACTCGTCGTCCGTGGTTCTTGATTCCCGACTCCGTCGAGTGCCGCCCGGTGTCCCGGGTGAGCTCTACCTCGGCGGCGTTCAGTTGGCACGCGGGTACGCCGCCCGACCGGACCTGACCTCGGAGCGTTTCGTCGCCAGTCCCTTCGGTCGTGGCGAACGCCTCTACCGCACCGGCGATCTCGTCCGTCGACGCCGCGACGGGGTCCTGGAATACCTGGGCCGCACTGACTTTCAGGTGAAGTTGCGTGGCCAGCGCATCGAGCTCGGTGAGATCGAAGCGGTGATCGCCACTGCGCCCGGGGTGGTGCACACCGCCGCCACGGTCATCGACGCACCCACCGGGGATCAGCATCTGGTTGCCTACATCGCCGGGCCCGCCGGGGTCTCGGGTATCGATCTCGACGCCGTCAAGGGTGTCGTGGCCGACGCATTGCCGGAGTACATGCGCCCGACCGTCTGGGTTGTCCTCGACGACATCGCACTCAACAGCGCGGGCAAGATCGACCGAAAGGCGTTGCCGGAACCAGAGTTCGCGGCCGCCGAGTACGTGGCGCCGGAGACCGAGGACGAAGAACGCGTTGCTGCGGTGTTCGCCGACGTGTTGGGGGTCGATCAGGTCAGCGTGGCCGAGTCGTTCTTCGACCTGGGTGGTAATTCGCTATCTGCGATGAGGGTTGCCGCTCGGGTGGGTCAGGTGCTTGGCGTGGAGACGTCGGTGCGTGATTTGTTCGACGCGCCTTCGGTGCGTGCGCTTGTGGCCGAGGTGTCCGGGCATGTGCAGGGTTTGCCGCCGATTGTCGCCCGCGCGGATCGCCCGAAATTTGTGCCGTTGTCTTTTGCCCAGCAGCGGATGTGGTTCATCAACCAGTTCGATCCGTCCCTGCCGACCTACAACATTCCAATTGTGCTGCAGGTGCGTGGCGCTCTCGACATTGAGGCACTGCGTCTGGCGATCGTCGACGTGGTGGAACGCCACGAGGTCCTGCGGACCAGCTTCCCGTCGGTCGACGGGGTCGCTTCTCAGCTAGTTCATCCGGTCGATCAGATTGCCGACCGTCTGGACTGGGGAATCGCCTCCGATCAGCTCGGGCTCGAGGATGCGGTTGTCTCCGGGTTCGACGTCGCTGTTGATTGGCCGATCCGCGTGCGGGTCTGGGAGGTCGACGCGGAGCGAGCGGTGGTCGCGGTCGTCGTCCATCACATTGCCGCCGACGGCGAGTCGATGAACCCGCTGTTAGGCGACGTCCTTGCGGCGTACGACGCCAGGGTGTCGGGAACTGAACCTGATTTCGTGCCCCTCGAGGTTCAGTTCGCAGATTATGCCCTCTGGCAGCACGAGGTCCTAGGTGATGGATCGGATTCGACTTCGGTCATAGGCACTCAGTTGGCCTACTGGACAGACAAACTCGCCGATCTGCCCGAGGTGCTCAACCTGCCGTTCGACCGGCCCCGGCCTCTTGTGGCTTCACAGCGCGGCGGACGCGTCGAGGCGGTGATCCCGGCCGAGATTGGGAGTCGGATCCGCGAGCTTGCACGTGTGATCGACGCGACCCCATTCATCGTCGTGCATGCGGCGCTGGCTGTGCTGCTCGCGCGGTTGTCGGCTAGCGAGGACGTGGCAATCGCCACTCCGGTGGCTGGACGCGGGCAGCGCGTACTCGACCCGCTCGTGGGAATGTTTGTCAACACGCTCGTCCTGCGGACCCGGGTGGCACCGTCCATGTCATTTTCCGAGTTGCTGGAGCAGGCGCGAGAAACTGACCTGCAAGCGTTCGCCAACGCCGACGTGGCATTCGAGAATCTCGTCGAGATCCTCAACCCAATTCGATCTGAAGCGTTCGCTCCGCTTGCCCAAATCATGCTCACGTTTGGCCAGACCGCATTGCCTGAGATGGGAGCGGAGACCGCGCCGGCCTCGGTCGCAGGTCTTGAGATAGAGCCTATGCCGCCGGCGGATCCGCCGGCGAAGCTTGATCTCACCGTCGGCATCTCCATCGCGGACGGAGACAGCGACTGGCCGCTCTCACTGGTGTTCGCGCGGGACCTCTTCGACGAGGACACCGTCGTTCAGTTGGCACGCCGATTTGTTGGGCTGCTAGATGAGCTCACAAGTCGCATCGACGGGGCTGTGGCCGACGCCTCGTTCCTCGAACCTGCTGAAGTCGACGAGGTGCTCCGATGGGCGGAGGGCCCAGAAGTAGCGATTCCGACGAGATCAGTTGCCGACGTTGTGTCGTCTCGTGTCGACCATGTCCCGGACAGGACTGCGCTGACCTTCGCAGGTCGTGAAGTCACCTACCGCGAGTTCGGTGCCCGGGTCGCCGGCCTCGCGCGTGAGTTGCTGGCATCGGGCGTTGGCCCGGACGTTGCGGTGGCTGTGTGTATCGATCGCGGTATCGACATGCTGGTAGCTATCCATGCCGTGGTTGCGGCGGGTGGGCAGTACGTTCCCGTTGACACAGGCGCCCCTAATGACCGGGTACGATACATGATCGAGACGGCGAGGGTAGGGATAGTTCTGCTGACGTCCGACGCCGTGGCGGCAGATCTCTCTGGTCTCGACGGTCAGCTCCGATTGATTACTGTGGACTGCTCCCTGTACGTCGACTTGGATACGCCGCCGATCACCGACGCCGAACGCGTTCGTCCGATCCGCGGTGATGACGCTGTATACACTCTGTTCACCTCGGGGTCCACTGGACGGCCTAAGGGCGTCACGGTATCCCATACGGCACTCATGAGTTTCATGGCTTGGCGGGGATCCCTTCTCATGGAAGCCGACCGGCAGGTCATCCTGATGAAGGCTCCGTACACATTCGACGCTTCGGTGTGGGAGATGTTCTGGCCGTTGATGGTTGGCGGTAGAATCGTCGTAGCAGCTCCAGACGGGCACAGGGATGTGCGTTACCTACGCAAGTTGATTGCCCAGGAAGCTGTCACAGCTGTTCAGTTCGTTCCTTCAATGCTCGCGTTGTTCATGGAACTGGCCGACAGCGAAGAGGCCGGAACGAGCCCTTTGCGGTATCTCTTCACTGGTGGCGAGGTGTTATCCGATGCTCTAGCAGCGGAAGTGCACCACCAAGAACCGAACTTGCGGCTGCTGAACCACTACGGTCCGACGGAAACCACCGTCGACCTCACTTCAGCGCAGAATGAGCCTGGAAGATCAGTAACAATCGGTCGTCCGGCATGGAACACCGCGACCTGGGTCCTGGATTCGCGTCTGAATCGGGTTCCGGTCGGTGTTCCAGGTGAGCTCTACCTCGGGGGCACTCAGCTGGCACGCGGGTACGCCTCGAGATCGGATCTGACTGCGGCGCGTTTCGTTGCTAGTCCTTTCGGCGCCCCCGGGTCTCGGCTGTATCGCACCGGCGACCTCGTGCGATGGAATACCGAAGGTGAGATCGAGTACCTGGGCCGCACTGACTTTCAGGTGAAGTTGCGTGGCCAGCGCATCGAGCTCGGTGAGATCGAAGCGGTGATCGCCACTGCGCCCGGGGTGGTGCACACCGCCGCCACGGTCATCGACGCACCCACCGGGGATCAGCATCTGGTTGCCTACATCGCCGGGCCCGCCGGGGTCTCGGGTATCGATCTCGACGCCGTCAAGGGTGTCGTGGCCGACGCATTGCCGGAGTACATGCGCCCGACCGTCTGGGTTGTCCTCGACGACATCGCACTCAACAGCGCGGGCAAGATCGACCGAAAGGCGTTGCCGGAACCAGAGTTCGCGGCCGCCGAGTACGTGGCGCCGGAGACCGAGGACGAAGAACGCGTTGCTGCGGTGTTCGCCGACGTGTTGGGGGTCGATCAGGTCAGCGTGGCCGAGTCGTTCTTCGACCTGGGTGGTAATTCGCTATCTGCGATGAGGGTTGCCGCTCGGGTGGGTCAGGTGCTTGGCGTGGAGACGTCGGTGCGTGATTTGTTCGACGCGCCTTCGGTGCGTGCGCTTGTGGCCGAGGTGTCCGGGCATGTGCAGGGTTTGCCGCCGATTGTCGCCCGCGCGGATCGCCCGAAATTTGTGCCGTTGTCTTTTGCCCAGCAGCGGATGTGGTTCCTGAACCGCCTCGACCCGGACTCCGTCACCTACAACATCCCCGTGGTCGTCCGCCTGACGGGTGACCTGAACGTGACCGCGTTGCGTGCCGCCGTCGTCGACGTCGTGATGCGCCATGAGGTCCTGCGGACAACGTTCCCCGAGTACGACGGCCTGCCTTATCAGAGGGTTTCGCCCGCGGCGCGCGTCGACGCCGAAATCGACTGGGCCGTGGTCAATTCCGAAGAAGAACTTGTCCGGGTCATGTCCGGGTTCGATGTCACCGTCGACTGGCCGATCCGCGTCCGCGTGTGGGAGTCTGGAGAAACCCAGCACATCCTGGCCGTTGTGCTGCACCACATCGGCTCCGACGGCGAGTCGACAAGGCCGCTGCTGACCGATGTGCTGACGGCCTACGAGGCCCGGGTAAACGGAGTCGAGCCCGCCTTCGCGCCGCTCGAGGTGCAGTTCGCCGACTTTGCCCTGTGGCAGCACGAGGTTCTCGGCGACGGTTCCGATCCCACCTCGGTGACGGGCCGGCAGCTGACCTACTGGACGGGCAAGCTCGCAGGCCTTCCTGAAGTCCTGGAACTGCCCTTCGACCGTCCCCGGCCGCTGGTCGCCTCGCAGCGCGGCGGACGCGTGCGAGAGATGATCCCCGCAGTCGTCGGCGAACGGATCCGCGCTCTCGCTCACGACGCGGGCGTCACCCCGTTCATGGTCGTGCATGCCGCGCTCGCGGTTCTCCTCGCGCGCCTGTCGGCGACCGAGGACATCGCGATCGCGACGCCGATCGCCGGACGCGGCCAGCGCGCGCTCGATCCGCTCGTCGGCATGTTCGTCAACACCCTGGTGTTGCGTACCGAGGTCCGACCGGACATGAGCTTCGCCGAACTGATCGAGCAGGTCCGCGAGACCGATCTCGAGGCCTTCGCCAACTCCGATGTGACCTTCGAGACCCTGGTCGAGCGACTCGACCCGGTGCGCTCGGAAGCCTTCGCCCCGCTTGCACAGGTCATGTTGACCTTCGGCCAGACCGCCATTCCGGAACTGGCCACCGACACCACCTCCGCATCCGTTGCCGGTCTGCTCATCGAACCGGTGACCGACCCCGACCCCGCTGCCAAGGTCGACCTGACCGTCGGCGTCACGGCTCCGGAAGGTGCGGGCGACTGGCCGCTCGAGATCGTCTATGCCCGTGATCTGTTCGGCGAGGAGTCGGCGACCAGGCTCGTCCGGCGCTTCGTCGGCCTCATGGGACAGCTGGTGACCGACATCTCGGCACCTGTGGCCACACCCACGTTGCTCGAACCGGGAGAAGTCACCGAGATACTCCGGCGCTCGCGCGGTATCGACATGGCGATGCCCGTGGCATCGTTGACCGAAGCCCTGGGCCGACCCGGACGGGCCGCCCGCGAGGGCATCGCGGTGGTTCATGGCGGTCGGCGGGTCACGTATCGTGAATTCGACGCTCGCGTGGCCGGTCTCGCGCGTGAACTCCTGGGCCTCGGTGTCGGTCCCGAGGTGCCGGTGGCGGTGTGCATCGACCGCGGACTCGACATGTTGGTGGCCATTCACGCCGTTGTTGCGGCCGGCGGGCATTACGTGCCGGTGGACACCGCCGCGCCGCGTGATCGCGCCGTCTACATGCTCGAGACCGCAGGCGTCGGGATCGTCCTCGTCGGACGGCGCCCGGTGGACACCGATCTGTCCGGACTCGACGACGTCCGTTTCGTCACCGTCGACACCGCTCGCGACCCCGGGTCGGACATCGCGCCGATCACCGACGCCGAACGGGTACGACCGATCCGGGGCGACGACCCGGCTTACACCCTCTTCACTTCCGGTTCGACCGGTCGGCCGAAGGGCGTGACGGTCTCGCACCGCGCGATCGTGAACCGCTTGGACTGGATGCGCGATTGGTACGCGATCGGGGAGGCAGACGTCTTCGTGCAGAAGACGCCGATCACCTTCGACGTCTCGGTGTGGGAACTGTTCCTACCGTTCGAGGTCGGAGCAACCCTGGCGATCGCCGACGCCGGCCGGCACGGCGACCCGGAGTACCTTGCCGATCTGATCCGAACACAGCGGGTCACGATCATTCATTTCGTGCCGTCGATGCTGTCGGTGTTCCTCGACGTTCTCGGGGATCGGACGGGCGATCTCGCGTCGCTGCGACTGACGTTCACCTCCGGTGAAGCGCTCACGGTTGCGGCCGCCCGATCGCTGCTCGCCGCGCTACCGGGTAACGAGTTGCACAACCTCTACGGTCCGACGGAGGCTGCAGTCGACGTGACCGCCCACCACGTGCGACCGGGCGAGGACGTCGTGCCCATCGGCGTACCGGTGCCGAACACCTCGACGTTCGTTCTCGATGCGCGGCTGCAACGCGTCCCGGCGGGCGTGCCGGGCGAGTTGTACCTCGGCGGAGTGCAGCTTGCGCGCGGGTACTCCGCACGGCCGGGACTGACCGCAGAGCGTTTTGTCGCCAATCCGTTCGGCGGGACCGGGGAACGTCTCTACCGCACCGGTGATCTGGTGCGCTGGAACGCAGATGGTCAGCTGGAGTATCTGGGTCGTACCGACTTCCAGGTGAAGTTGCGCGGACAGCGCATAGAGCTGGGCGAGATCGAGTCGGTCATCGCGACCGCACCCGGAGTAGTGCACGCTGCCGTGACGGTGTACTCGACACCGGACACCGGCGAACACCTCGTCGCCTACGTGGCGGGGGCCTACGGATCACGGGTGGACCTCGATGCGGTGAGGGACGTCGTGGCCCGATCGCTTCCGGCGTACATGCAGCCCACCGTCTGGGTTCCCGTCGAAGAGATGGTGCTCAACACCGCAGGCAAGATCGATCGGCGCGCACTGCCCGAGCCCGAGTTCGTCACGGCATCGGCCGCCGAGTTCGTCGCGCCGGCGGATGAGTTCGAGGCCGAGGTGGCGGAGGTGTTCGCCGGGGTCCTCGGTCTCGAGGCGATCGGGGTCACGACGAGCTTCTTCGACCTGGGTGGTAATTCGCTGTCCGCGACCCGCCTGGCGTCACGGGTCGCGGCCGCGTTGGGTACCCGAGTGACCGTCCGCGACGTATTCGATGCGCCGTCGGTGCGGGAACTCGTCGCCGCGGTGGCTGATCGCGGCGCCGATCTGCCACCGGTGACGACGGTGTCGCCGCGGCCGGATCGGATCCCGCTGTCCTTTGCGCAGCAACGGCTCTGGTTCATCAACCGGTTCGAACCGGGTGAGGCGATGCACAACATCCCGGCGGTCCTGCGGATGCGCGGGGGCCTCGATGTCGAGGCACTGCGTGCGGCACTGGTGGATGTGGTCTCCCGTCACGAGGTGTTGCGAACCACGTTCCCGGACGAGTCCGGTGTGCCATACCAACTCGTCCATCCCGAGTCCTCGGTCGTCGAGCACCTCGATTGGCTGGTCGTCGACTCCGAGGCCGACCTGGTCGACGGGGCGACCGCCGGCTTCGACGTCACCTCCGAATGGCCGATCCGTGCCCGTCTGTACCCCGTCGCCGACGACGAGCACATTCTCGCCATCGTCCTGCACCACGTCGGCGCGGACGGCGAGTCGCTCTCGCCGCTGGTGTCCGACCTGGTCGCCGCCTACACCGCGCGGGCCGCCGGTCAGCAGCCCGAATTCGCCCCGCTCCCTGTGCAGTTCGCTGATTACGCGATCTGGCAGCACGAGGTGCTCGGCTCGGTCGACGATCCGGAGTCCGTGGTCGCTCGTCAACTCGCCTACTGGACGACTCAGCTCGCAGGCCTGCCCGACGTCCTCGAACTACCCGCTGATCGGCCGAGGCCCGCCGTCGCATCCGGTCGTGGTGCGCGCGTCGGCGTCGACATCCCGGCCGATGTCGCCGGTGCTGTCGCCGATCTCGCCCGTGCGGGTGGAGTGACTCCGTTCATGGTCGTGCATGCTGCCCTCGCAGTTCTGCTCGCACGACTCTCGGCGACGGACGACATCGCGGTGGGCACGCCGATCGCCGGTCGAGGCCAGGAAGTGCTCGATCCGCTGGTCGGCATGTTCGTCAACACGCTCGTCCTGCGGACCGGCGTCGACGGTGGCCGGTCGTTCCAGGAATTCCTCGCGGATGTTCGCGAGACCGACCTGAACGCCTTCGCACACGCCGACATCCCGTTCGAGACCCTCGTCGACCGACTGAATCCGGTTCGCTCCGAGGCGTTTTCTCCGCTGGCGCAGGTGATCTTCTCCTTCGACCCGGCCGCGTCGGTGACCGAAGCTCTCGGCGAGGCCGGCGGACTGGCGGTCACGCCGTACGATGACGTGGCCGCGATGGCGCAGACCGACCTGTGGATCACGGTGTCGTCTCGCCCGGTCGGCCAGGTATGGCCGATGTCGATCACATACGCGACCGACCTCTTCGAGGAAGCGACCGTCGTCGAGTTCGCCGACCGCTTCACCCGCCTGCTCGGCGCGTTGACCGCGGCGCCGAGAACCGCAGTGGGCGACGCACCCTTCGTCGCGCCGTCGACGGTGGCCGAGATCGAGACCGCCGAATGGGGCGATCCCGTGGAGTTGCCGGCCGTGCAGACGGTCAGTGACGCGGTGGCCGCGCAGGCCCGACGCACCCCCGACGCAACCGCGCTCGTCTTCGGTGAACGTGAGGTGTCCTATCGGGAGTTCTCGGCCCGGGTCAACACGCTGGCCCGTGACCTGATCGCCGCCGGGGTCGGTCCCGATGTCGCGGTGGCGCTGTGTGTTCCGCGATCGGTCGAGATGATGGTGGCCATCCATGCCGTCGTCGCCGCCGGCGGCCAGTACGTACCCGTCGACGTGGCTGCGCCTGCGGATCGCGTTCGCTACATGTACGAGACCGCGGGTGCACGGGTGCTGTTGGTCGCCGACGCGGACGGGGTACCCGGCGCGGTGAGCGCCGCGCACGAGGCCGGCGTCCGTGTCATGACCGTGGACGCCTCGGCACTGCTGGACGTCGACTCGGCGTACGCCGCCCCGGTGTCCGACGAGGAGCGACTCGCGCCGCTGCGCCCGGACGATGCGGCATACACCCTCTTCACCTCCGGGTCGACCGGACGTCCGAAGGGTGTGACCCTGTCACACGCGGCCGTGCTCAACCGCCTCTGGTGGGGCCTGGACGCGCTGCCGATCGGCCCCGACGACGTCGTGATGCAGAAGACGCCGTACACCTTCGACTGCTCGGTGCCGGAACTGTTCGCGCCGTTGGCGATCGGTGCGCGCGTGGTCGTCCTCGCCGACGGTGGCCACCTCAATCCGCGGCAGGTGGCCGAGGAGATCGCCCGCACCGGCACGACGATGGTGCACTTCGTGCCGTCCATGCTCTCGGTGTTCCTCGAGGTCGTCGACCGCCAACAGCTCGCCGCGCTCGACACCCTCCGGATCGTCTCGACCACGGGTGAGGCGTTGCCGCCTGCGGTCGCGGCACCGGTGCGCGAACTGTGGCCGGATGCCTGGTTCTTCAACCTGTACGGCCCGACCGAGGCCGCAGTGGAGATCACGTTCGAGCGGATCCATTCCGTCGCCGCCGATGATCCGACGGTGCCCATCGGCGTCCCGGTGTGGAATTCGTCTGCAGTGGTGCTGGATTCGCGGTTGCGCCGGGTCCCTCCCGGCGTGCCCGGCGAGCTCTACCTCGGCGGGGTCCAACTCGCCCGCGGTTACGCCGCCCGCCCGGACCTCACTGCCGAGCGATTCGTCGCCGACCCCTACGGCGAACCGGGCTCGCGTCTGTATCGCACCGGCGACCTGGTGCGCCGCCGTCCTGATGGCGTGCTGGAGTATCTCGGCCGCACCGACTTCCAGGTGAAGCTGCGCGGCCAGCGCATCGAACTCGGTGAGATCGAAGCGGTCATCGCGTCGGCGCCCGGCGTCGTGCACGCCGCGGCGACCGTGGCCACGGCACCCGGTGGCGGCGAACACCTCGTCGGTTACGTGGCGGGGGTCCCGGGCGAGCGCCTCGACATCGACGCGGTGAAGTCGGTTGTCGCCGAAGCGCTCCCGGAGTACATGCGGCCGAGCGTGTGGATGCCCGTCGAGGACATCGCGCTGAACACCGCAGGCAAGATCGACCGTCGTGCCCTGCCCGAGCCGGTGTTCTCCGCCGGTGAGTACATCGAGCCCGCCGATGAGGCGGAGGCCGCGGTGGCCGCGGTGTTCGCCGACGTCCTCGGCCTCGACCGCGTGAGCGTCACCGACTCGTTCTTCGATCTCGGTGGCAACTCGCTGTCGGCGATGCGGCTGGCCGCCCGCGTCGGTGAGGTCACCGGCAGCGAGATCTCGGTCCGCGACCTGTTCGACGCGCCGAGCGTGCGGGAGCTGGCCCGTGCCAGTGCCGATCTCGACGCAGCGCGAGCGCCCATCGTCGCGGTCAGTCCGCGCCCGGAACGCATTCCGCTGGCCTTCGCGCAGCAACGGATGTGGTTCGTCAACCAAGCCGACACCACGTCGCCGGCCTACAACATCCCGGTGGTGCTGCGTCTGTCCGGTTCCCTCGACGAGGACGCTCTGCACGCCGCCCTGATCGACGTGGTGTCGCGCCACGAGTCGCTGCGGACCACGTTCCCCTCCGTCGAGGGGATGCCGTATCAGAAGATCAACCGGGCGTCGTCGGTCGCCGCGCGTCTGGACTGGGATGTGGTCTCCTCGCAGGAGGAGATCGAGGCCGCGGTGTCCGCGGGCTTCGACGTCTCCACCGAATGGCCCATCCGCGCGCGAATCTGGGAGGTGGCCCCGGACGAGCACGTCTTCGCCGTCATCACCCACCACATCGCGTCGGACGGTCAGTCGATGATGCCGCTGGTCCGCGATGTGGTCACGGCCTATCTCGCCGAATCGGCGGACACCGATCCCGAGTTCGATGAGCTGGAGGTGCAATTCGCCGACTTCGCGATCTGGCAGCACGAGCAACTGGGCTCCGCGGACGATCCCGACTCGGTCGTGGGTCGACAGCTCGCCTACTGGGTCGAGCGGTTGGCCGGTCTGGCGGACGTGATCGACCTGCCCACCGACCGGCCCCGCCCGGCTCGTGCCAGCCAGCGCGGCGGACGCGTCTCCTTCACCGTGCCGGCCGAGGTCGGTGACCGGATCGCGAGCGTCGCGCAGGAAACCGGCACGACCCCGTTCATGGTCGTGCACGCGGCGCTGGCCGCACTGCTGGCGCGGCTGTCGGCGACCGAGGACATCGCGATCGGCACGCCGATCGCGGGTCGCGGTCAGCGCGTGCTGGATCCGCTGATCGGGATGTTCGTCAACACGCTCGTGCTGCGTACCCGCGTCGATCTCGACCACGGCTTCGCCGAACTGCTCGAGGCCGCCAAAGAGGCCGATCTCGGCGCGTTCGCGAATGCCGACGTCCCCTTCGAGGTCGTCGTCGATGCCGCCGGCGCCCAACGGTCGGCCGCCTTTGCTCCGTTCACCCAGGTCTGGCTCACTTTCGACCAGGCCACCCTGCCGGAGTTCGCGGGCACAGACCTGTCGGTGGGGGAGGTCGCCGGCCTCCAAGTGAGCCCGGTGGACACCGGTCAGACCCCGGCACGCGTCGACCTGCTCGTCGGGATGACCCAGCCTGACAGCGGCCAGGAGTGGGCGGGCACCATCACCTACGCTACGGACCTGTTCGACGACTCGACGGCGAGGCGCCTGGGTGAGCAGCTCGTCGGATTGCTCACCGAGGCCGTTGACTGGCCCCGGACTCCGCTGCGGCAGATCGCGCTCGGTGACACCGTGTCGCCGGCCGAACTGGCCCGCGCGGCAGCGCAACCCGAGCCGCAACGGGAGACGGTGTCGATCGCCGACTCCGACGCGGTCGTGACCGGGGGACCGGGAACCGAGCCGGTCGTCCTGGGCGAACTGTTCGCCCGGGCCGCCGCGAAGTGGGGACCCCGCCAGGCCGTCGTCGACGCCGACAACGTCTGGTTGTCCTACGCGGACCTCGACGCGCGGTCGAACCGCTTGGCGCGCTGGCTGATCGGTCAGGGCATCGGCCCGGAGAAGCTGGTCGCGCTGGCGATCGGCCGGTCCGCCGATCTGCTCACCGCGATCTGGGCGGTGGCCAAGACCGGTGGTGGCTATGTGCCGATCGACCCGGACTACCCTGCCGAGCGGGTGGCGAACATGGTCGAGGACTCGGGCGCGATCCTGGGACTGGCCGTCCAGGCGTCGGGAACGCCTCCCGGCGAACGCTTCTCGTGGCTCCGCCTCGACGATGCGACGCTGTCCGCCGAGATCGCGGCACTGTCCGACGCGCCGATCACCTCATCGGATCGTCGTGCACCGGTGCGGGTGGACAACGTCGCCTACGTCATCTACACCTCCGGCTCGACCGGGCGCCCCAAGGGTGTCGCCGTGACGCATTCGGGTCTGGCGAACTTCGCCGCCGAGGAGATCCGCCGCTCGGGTGCCGACGAGTACTCACGGGTGCTCGGATTCGCCTCGCCCAGCTTCGACGCGTCGGTGCTCGAGTACCTGCTCGCGACCGTCTCGGGCGGCGTGCTGATCTATCGTCCCGCCGACGCCGTCGGCGGTCCGCCGCTGCAGGACCTCATGATGCGGCAGGCGATCACCCACACGTTCCTGACGCCGACGGTGCTCGCGACCATCGAACCGCAGGCGGTCCCGGCGCTCCGGGTCGTCTACGCCGGTGGCGAGGCCGTGCCGCAGACGTTGAAGGACAGCTGGGCGCCGTTCCGGCGCATCCAGAACCTGTACGGCCCGACCGAGACCACGATCGGCGTCACCATCAGTGCGCCGATGGCCGTGGGGGAGCCGGTCTCGCTCGGCGGCCCGCTCGCCGGCGTGGGCCTGATGGTGCTCGACGCGCAGTTGCGTCCGGTGCCCGTCGGTGTGACGGGTGAGCTGTACGTCAACGGCGGCGCCCTGTCGCGCGGATACCTCGACCGCCCCGGTCTGACCGCCGATCGGTTCGTGGCGAACCCGCACGGTCACCCCGGTGACCGGATGTACCGCACCGGCGACATCGTCCGCTGGAAGCAGGACTCCACCGGCGCGCCGGTCATCGAATACTCCGGCCGTAGCGACGACCAGGTGAAGTTGCGCGGTCTGCGCATCGAACTCGGTGAGATCGAGGCGGTGCTCGCCGAGCACCCGGCGGTCCGCTCGGCCGTGGTCGTCGGTGTCGGCGGTTCAGTCGCGACCGCGCTGGCGGCCTACGTGGTCGGGGCCCGGACACCGGCCGGACCCGACGTCGATCCGGCGGAGCTGAGAGCATTTGTCGGCGAACGACTCCCGGCGCACATGGTGCCGGCCTCGGTCGCGGTGCTCGACGAGCTCCCGCTCACCCCGGTCGGCAAGCTCGACAAGGCGGCGCTGCCCGAGCCGGTCATCGAGGTCGGCGAGATCGTCGCACCGGAGACCGACGAGGAAGCCGCGGTCGCCGCGGTGTTCGCCGACGTCCTGGGGATCGAGCAGGTCAGCGTCACCGAGTCGTTCTTCGACCTCGGTGGCAACTCGCTGTCGGCGACCCGCGTCGCCGCCCGGGTGGGCGAGGTGCTCGGCGTCGAGACCTCGGTGCGCGACCTGTTCGAGGCGCCGACGGTGCGTGCGCTGGTGGCCGAGGTGTCCGGACACGCCGAGGCACTGCCGCCGGTCGTCGCCCGTCCGGACCGTCCGGAACTCGTACCGCTGTCCTTCGCCCAGCAGCGGATGTGGTTCATCAACCAGTTCGATCCGTCGTTGCCCACGTACAACATCCCGTTCGTGTTGCAGGTACGGGGCACTCTCGACACCGAGGCGCTGCGCCGCGCGATCGTCGACGTCGTCGAACGGCACGAGGTCCTGCGGACCACCTTCCCGTCCGTCGACGGGGTCGCCCATCAGCTGGTCCATCCGGCCGACCAGATCGCCGACCGCCTGGACTGGGGCATCGCCGAAGATCAGCGCGGACTCGAGACCGCCGTCATGTCCGGGTTCGACGTCGCCGCCGACTGGCCGATCCGCGTGCGGGTCTGGCACGTCGATGCCGAGCGTGCCGTGGTCGCGGTCGTCGTCCACCACATCGCCGCCGACGGCGAGTCGATGAATCCGTTGCTCGTCGACGTCCTCGCAGCCTACGACGCCCGGGTGTCGGGAACCGAACCCGACTTCGAGCCCCTCGAGGTCCAGTTCGCGGACTACGCCCTCTGGCAGCACGAGGTGCTCGGCGACGGGACCGATCCGAGCTCGGTCGTCGGGTCCCAATTGGCCTACTGGACAGACAAACTCGCCGATCTCCCCGAGGTGCTGAACCTGCCGTTCGACCGGCCGCGGCCGCTGCAGGCCTCGCAGCGCGGAGGCCGCGTCGGTGCCCCGATCCCGGCCGAGATCGGGGAGCGCGTCCGCGAACTCGCACGCGAGGTCGACGCGACCCCGTTCATCGTCGTGCACGCGGCACTGGCCGTGCTGCTCGCGCGTCTGTCGGCCGGCGAGGACGTGGCGATCGCCACCCCGGTGGCCGGACGCGGTCAGCGTGTCCTCGACCCGCTCGTGGGCATGTTCGTCAACACCCTCGTCCTGCGGGCCCGGGTGGACCCGTCGATGTCGTTCGCCGAGCTGCTGGAGCAGGCGCGCGACACCGACCTGGAAGCCTTCGCCCACGCCGACGTGGCCTTCGAGATGCTCGTCGAGAGGCTCAACCCGGTCCGGTCCGAGGCGTTCGCCCCGCTGGCCCAGGTGATGCTCACGTTCGGCCAGACGGCGCTGCCCGAGATGGGTGCGGACACCGCGCCGGCCTCGGTCGCGGGTCTGGAGATCGAGCCGTTGTCCCCAGCGGACCCGCCGGCAAAGCTCGACCTGACCGTCGGCGTCACTGTCCCGGACTCCGGTGGTGACTGGCCACTGGAAATTGTGTACGCGCGAGACCTCTTCGACGAGGCGACCGTGACCCGGCTGGCTCACAGATTCGTCTCGCTTCTCGACGAACTGACGGCGCAGACCGAGGTCTCGGTGAACGAGGCCGCACTTCTGGAACCCGACGAGGTCACGCACATACTGCGTCGGTCTCGTGGTGCCGAGATCGCCGTTGCGGCGGAATCCGTGGCCGACGGCGTGCAGGCCGGCGTGACGCGGCGTCCGGACGCGATCGCGCTGACCTTCGCCGACCGTGAGCTGTCGTACCGCGAATTGGGCGCCCGTGTCGCCGACCTGGCGCGTGAGCTGCTGACGCTCGGCGTCGGGCCGGACGTGGCCGTGGCCGTCTGCATCGACCGCGGCGTGGAGATGGTCGTGGCCATCCACGCCATCGCCGCGGCCGGCGGGCAGTACGTGCCCATCGACACCGCGGCACCCGCCGACCGCGTGCGCTACATGGTCGAGACGGTCGGGGCGGCCATCCTCCTGCTCGGAACCCGAGCTGTCCAGGCCGACCTCACCGGCCTCGACGACGGGATCCGGCGTGTCACCGTCGATTCCGGGCGTGCGGTGGATCCGGCGACGCCGCCGGTCACCGACGCCGAACGCGTCCGGCCGATCCGCGGCGACGATGCGCTGTACACCCTCTTCACCTCCGGTTCGACCGGGCGGCCGAAGGGCGTGACCGTCAGCCACGCCGCCGTGGCCAACCGGCTGTGGTGGGGACTCGACGAGTACCCCTGGACCGTGGGCGACCGGATCATCCAGAAGACGCCCTACACGTTCGACGTCTCGGTGCCGGAGCTGTTCGCGCCGTTGCTGACCGGGGCCACGATGGTGATCGCCGAACCGGGCGGTCACGCCGACCCGCTCTACATCGCCGACCTGATCGCCCGCAGCGGTGCCACCTCGGTGCACTTCGTCCCGTCGATGCTGTCGGTGTTCCTCGATGTCGTGCCGGCCGAGACGATCTCCCGCCTGGGGACCCTCCGGTGGCTCTTCGCCTCCGGTGAGGCGCTTCCACCGGCGGTGGTGGCCCGCGCGCACCAGCTGCTGCCACACGTCCGGATCGTGAACCTGTTCGGTCCCACCGAGGCGGCGGTCGAGGTTGCCTACGCCGACGTGACCCGGGCACCGTCGATCGTGCCGATCGGCGTGCCGGTGTGGAACACGACCACGCATGTGCTCGACGCGCGACTGAACCCCGTCCCGACGGGAGTCCCGGGCGAGCTGTATCTCGGTGGCGACCAGGTGGCACGCGGGTACGCCGCGCAACCGGGACTGTCCGCCGAGCGCTTCGTGGCCGACCCGTTCGGCCGGCCCGGCTCACGGCTCTACCGAACCGGCGACCTCGTGCGGTGGAACACCGACGGGGAGATCGAGTACCTGGGCCGCACCGACTTCCAGGTGAAGCTGCGCGGCCAGCGCATCGAACTCGGCGAGATCGAGTCCGTCGTCGCGGCCGCCCCCGGCGTCGTGCACGCCGCGGTGACGGTGGCCGACGCACCGGGTGGCGGACAGCATCTGGTCGCCTATGTCGCGCCGTCGACCGTGGACCTCGAGGTCCTGCGAGACGCGGTGGCGCAGGCACTTCCGGAGTACATGCGTCCGACACTGTGGATGCCGATCGACGACGTGGTCCTGAACAGCGCGGGCAAGCTCGACCGCCGTGCCCTGCCCGCACCCGACTTCGCGGGGCTCGATGCCGACTATGTCGCACCGGCCAACGCGACCGAGGAGACCCTGGCGACCATCGTGTCCGGCCTGCTCGGGCTGGAACGCGTCTCGGTCACCCAGTCGTTCTTCGCGCTCGGCGGCGACTCGATCATGTCGATCCAGCTCGCCTCGGCGGTTCGCGCCGCCGGGTTCACGCTCACGCCACGAGACATCTTCGAGCAGCGCACCATCCGGGCGATGGCCCGGATCGTGGCCGGGGAGGCACATCGCCTGCCGGCGCTCGACGAACCCGCCGGCGGTGGGCACGGCGACCTGCCGCTGCTGCCGGTGATGTCGTGGATGATCGAGCATTCGGCGGATCCCGCCGACTACGCGGACTTCTCGCAGTACCGGGTGCTCCACGCGCCGGCGGGTCTCACCGTGGACGCGTTGTCGGAGTTGCTGTCCGAGCTCGTCGCGGTGCACCCGATGCTGTCCGCGCGTCTCACCCGTGACGGCGATCGCCCGCGGCTGGTCGCCGGCTCGGACGAGACCCCAGATGGTCGCATCGCGCCGTATGTGTTCGCCGAGTCCTCGGCCGCACCGGTGGGCAGTCCCGGCCACGACGCCGATCTGCGTGCCGCGCATGCCGAGGCGCTGGCACACCTCGATCCGTCGACCGGTGCGCTCGTCGCGGCGGGCATCGTCACCGACGTCGACGGCGTCGGCCGGATCGTCCTGGCGATCCACCACCTCGGTGTCGACGCGGTGTCCTGGCCGATCATCGTCGAGGACCTGGTGACCGGATGGGCGCAGCGGTCGGCGGGGCAGCCGATCGCCCTGCGTGCCGAGGCGACGTCCGAGCGGGCGTGGGCCCACGCGGTCGGCGCGCAGACCGACCGGCGGTCCGCCGAGCTGGCGTACTGGCTCGACCGGCTCCCGGCCCGGCCCACCGATCTCGGGGTCACCTTCGACCCGTCGCGGGACCGGTTCGCCACCGAGGTGTCGGTGGTCCACGCATTCGACGCGGAGGTGACCGAGGCGGCGCTGACCTCGGTGCCGGAAGCGTTCCGCGGCAACGCCAACGACGTCCTGATCGGTACGTTCGCACGTGCGGTCCGGGCGTGGCAGGCCGCGCGCGGCATCGCCGACGTCGCACCCGTCACGGTGCTGGTCGAGGGACACGGTCGCAAGGACGAGATCGTCACCGCCGACGGCGAACGCGCGGTCGACCTGTCCCGCACGGTCGGCTGGTTCACCACCATCGCCCCGGTCGCCGTCGATCCGTCCACCGACGTCACCCACGCGGTGAAGTCGGCCAAGGAGGAACGCCTCGGGCAGCCCGACGGCGGTCTCGGTTTCGGTGTGCTGCGCTACGGCGCGGACACCGAGCTCGCGCAGCGTCCGCTGCCGAGCATCGGGTTCAACTTCTTCGGCGCCGGCCGTGCCGGACGCCCCGCCGCCGAACCCGCGCAGGACGTCATCCCGTTCACCGGTGCGCCGGGCGTACCGGGGATGCCGCCGTCGGTGTCCGGCGCGATGATCGCGCTGAACCCGTTGAGCGTCAATGTCGGTACGCGAAGCGACGGCGATGCCCGGCGCCTCACGGCCAACTTCACGTTCCCGTCGGCACTGTTCGGGACCGACGACATCACCGCGCTCGCCGAGTTGTGGGCCGACGAGCTCACCGCGCTCGCGCAGCACGTCGCCGTCGTCGGCGACCCGGGCCGGTCACCGTCGGATGTACCGGGTACGCCCGTCACCCAGACCGAGCTCGACGCACTCGCGGTGCGGTTCCCGGGCGCGGACGTCTGGCCGCTCACCCCGCTGCAGGCCGGTCTGTACTTCCAGTCGCAGATGGCGGTCCGGGACGCGGTGGGAGCCGACGACGGTGCCGCGGGTGTGGACGTCTATGTCACCCAGGCGGTGCTGCATCTCGGCGGGGACGTCGACCGGGCGCGATTGCGTTCGGCGGCAGAGGAACTCGTCGCACATCATCGCGTGCTGCGCAGCGGATACCTGCGCACGGCGGGCGGCGCCCTGGTGGCCGTCGTGCCGCCGCGCGTCGACCTCCCGTGGTCCGAGGTCTCCCTGGACCCCGGGTGTGACGGTGACGAGGCCGCGCGACGGGTACGCGAGATCGCCGACGCCGAACGGATCACGCCGTTCGATCTCGAGGAGCCGCCGCTCGTGCGGTTCGTGAGTGTCGAGCACGGCGCCGGGTCCGACACGACGCTGAGCCTGATCGTGACCAACCACCACATCCTGCTCGACGGCTGGTCCGGTCCGTTGGTTCTCGCCGACCTGCTCGCGCTGTACGCCGGGGTCGGCCCGTACACCGCAACCATCGCCGCCGACACCGACTTCGGTGACCATGTCCGTCGTCTCGCCGCCGCCGACCCGGCCGCGGGTCTCGCCGCCTGGCGCGACGTCCTCGCACCGCTGGAGGAACCGACGCTGGTGTCCGGGGTCGAGGAGGCCACGACCACCTCGCTGCCGCGTGACCACGAGGAGTGGATCGACGCCGGCACGACGGCGGCGATCAACCGGCTCGCCCGCGAACGCGGCGTCACCGTCAGCACGATCCTCCAGTTCGCCTGGGCGGTACTGCTGTCGCGGATGACCGGCAACCAGGTGGTCGCCTTCGGCGAGACCGTGTCGGGACGGCCGTCGGACTTCGACGGCGTCGAGGGCATGGTCGGCCTGTTCATCAACACGGTCCCGAGCGTCGTCGACGTCGACCCGGCCGCCCCGATCGGCGACGTACTCGCCGCGATGCAGGCCGACAAGGTCGCGGTCCTCGACCATCAGCACGTCGGCCTCGCCGACCTCACCGCGCTGGCCGGGCTCGGGGCCCTCTTCGACACGCTGACCGTGTTCGAGTCGTTCCCGGTGGACTCCGACTCGCTGTCCACGGCGGACACGTCGCTGGCCGGCGGACTGCAGATCGTCGGCGTGGACGCGGGCGACTCGACGCATTACCCGCTCAACCTGGCCTCCTCGCCGTCCGGCGACCGCCTGCTGTTGAAGCTCAAGTACCTGCCGTCGGCCTTCAGCGACGACCAGGTGCGCGTCTTCGGTGCGGCGCTGCGCGAGATCCTGCGGACGACCGTCGACGATGCGGATCTGCCGACCTCGGCGATCGCACTGCTCGACGCCTCCGCCGCGGCCGAACTCACGCCGGTGAACGGTCCGGCGGCGCCGCAACCGCGTCTGCTCGGCGAGGTGTTCGCCGACGTCGCGGCCGAGCACGCGGACATCGTCGCGGTCACCGACGGCAGCGGCGCGTCCCTCACCTACGCCGAACTCGATGAGCGCTCGAACCGACTCGCGCGGTGGATGATCGGTCGCGGGATCGGTGTGGACACGGTCGTGGGACTGGCGCTCGGTCGCACCGTCGACCGCCTGGTGGGGCAGTGGGCGCTGGCGAAGCTGGGCGCGGCATACCTGTCCGTCGATCCGACGCTGCCCGCCGACCGCATCGCCCACATGGTCACCGATTCCGGTGTGCGCCTGGTGATCGCCTCTGGACAGGGAGCTCCGGAACAGGGCACCGCCGCCCCCGGTGACGTCGAGTGGATCGAGATCTCCGCTCTCGCCGAGGCCGTCCGCGACATCGAGGGCGGTCCGCTCGCGCCCGGTGAGATGGTGGGGATCCCACGCCTCGATGCGCTCGCCTACGTCATCTACACCTCCGGGTCGACCGGTGTCCCCAAGGGGGTCGCGGTCACCCAGCGCGGTGCGCACGCCTTCGCGGTCGCCGAGACGCAGCGGTTCGGCATCCACCCGGGTTCGCGCGTACTCGGTTATGCCTCACCGAGTTTCGACGCCTCGGTGCTGGAATGGCTACTCGCCTCGACCTCGGGTTCGACGCTGGTCTATCGCCCGGACGAGGTCGTCGGCGGTGAAGTGCTGACCGGTTTCCTCCGCGAGCACGAGCTGACGCACGTGTTCCTGACACCGAGCGTGCTGGCGACCGTCGACCCCGACGATCTGCCCGCACTGCGGATGCTCGCCTCGGGTGGCGAAGCGGTTTCCGCCGCACTCGTCCGCACCTGGGCGCGCCGGGTCGCGTTCCACAACGCCTACGGGCCGACGGAGACGTCGGTGGCCGTCACGATCAGTGGTCCGCTCGACCCGGACGAGCCGGTGACGATCGGCGGCCCGGTCGCGGGCACCGGCCTGCTGGTCCTCGACCAGCGCCTCTCCCCGGTGCCCGTCGGGATGGCCGGCGAGCTGTACGCCACCGGTGTGTCGACGGCACGTGGATACCTGCGCCGCCCGCAGCTGACCGCCGAACGGTTCGTCGCGTCTCCGTTCGGCGAGCCCGGCGATCGCATGTACCGCACCGGCGACCGCGTCCGGTGGGTGCGCTCGGCATCCGGCAAGCTGGTTCTGGAGTACCTCGGACGTTCCGACGACCAGGTGAAGCTGCGCGGCCTGCGCATCGAACTCGGCGAGATCGAGAACGCGCTGTCCTCGCATCCGGCGGTGAAGACCGCGGTGGTCCTCGGGGTCGGCGGATCGGTCGCGACCGCACTGGCCGCCTACGTCGTCCCGGCTTCGGACGAACCGGGTGCCGGGACCGCGACACCGGCTCTCGACACCGGCGAACTCCGGGACCACCTCGCGGATCGACTGCCGTCGTACATGATCCCGGCGACGATCACGGTCCTGGCGGGCCTGCCGCTCACCCCGACCGGCAAGCTGGACAAGCGGGCGCTGCCGGCACCGGACATCGAGGCCGACGACCTCGTCGCACCGGAGACCGCGGCCGAGGCACGGGTCGTCGCCGTCTTCGCCGACCTGCTGGGCGTCGACGCGGTGTCGGTGACCGGTGACTTCTTCGCCCTCGGCGGCAACTCGCTGTCGGCGACCCGGCTGGCGGCACGCGTCGGTGACGCGCTGAACGCCGACATCGGCGTGCGGGACGTGTTCGAGTCCCCGACTCCGCGCGCACTGGCCGCCCTCTGCGAGCATCGCGGCGGTCTGCGCGCACCGGTCACCCGGGTCGAGCCGAGACCGGCGGAGATCCCGCTGTCGTTCGCACAGCAGCGGATCTGGTTCATCAACCGCCTCGACCCGGCATCGGCGGCGTACAACCTGCCGATCGGCGTCGAACTCGGCGGGCAACTCGACGTCGAGGCACTCGGCGCGGCGATCGGCGACGTCGTCGCGCGGCACGAGATCCTGCGGACCACGTTCCCGGCCGTCGACGGTCGGCCGACGCAGGTCGTCCACGACGCCGACGGTCCGGCGTCACTGCCCACGCTCGTCGAATGCGCCACGGAGGCAGAGCTGCTCGACGCGCT
The DNA here is from genome assembly GCF_057770005.1 of Gordonia sp. G4. Lineage (NCBI taxonomy): Bacteria > Bacillati > Actinomycetota > Actinomycetes > Mycobacteriales > Gordoniaceae > Gordonia > Gordonia sp. G4. The sequence continues at coordinate 228,194 of NZ_CM173442.1, read as the reverse complement.
GTCCGCCGGCTTCGACGTGACCACCGAGGTGCCGGCGCGGATCCGGCTGTGGCGACGCGGTGAGGGCTCCTGGGTGCTGCTCGCCGTGCTGCACCACATCGTCGGTGACGGCGAGTCGATGCGGCCGCTGATGGCCGACGTGGTGACCGCCTACCGGGACCGTGCCGACGGCCGGACACCGGAGCTGCCGCCGTTGCCGGTCCAGTTCGCCGACTATGCGCTGTGGCAGCAACGCGAGCTCGGCGCGGTCGACGACCCCACGTCGGTGGTCGGCCGGCAGCTGTCGTACTGGCTGCGACAGCTCTCCGGGGTGCCCGATGTGCTGGAGCTGCCCGCCGACCGGCCTCGCCCGACCGTGGCGTCGATGCGGGGGGCGCGGGTGGACTTCGAGATCCCGCACGAGGTCGCCACGCGGATCACAGCACTGGCGCGTGAGCGCGGGATGACGCCGTTCATGGTGGTGCACGCGGGACTGTCGGTGCTGCTCGCCCGTGTCACCGCAACCGACGACATCGCGGTCGCCACCCCCATCGCGGGTCGGGGGCGCGCCGAGATCGACCAACTGATCGGCATGTTCGTCAACACCCTGGTCCTGCGCGCCGAGGTCGACCCCGCGATGAGCTTCGCGGAACTGCTCGAGGACACCAGGGTCGTCGACCTCGATGCGTTCACCAACGCCGACGTGCCGTTCGAGACACTGGTCGAACGTCTGAACCCGACCCGGTCCAGGGCGTTCTCGCCACTCGCGCAGGTCATGCTCACGCTGACCAACGCGGGCAACGCCGCCCCGGTGTTCGAGGCGGAGGGTCTGCGGGTGGCGGCGCTCGAATCGCCGGTCACGACGGCCCAGCTCGACCTGACGGTCGCGGTGGTCGCCCGTCCGGACCGGTCCTGGTCGGCGTCGATGGTGTACGCGACGGACCTGTTCGACGAGGGGACCGTCGAGCTGCTCGCGCAGCGCCTGGTTACGCTCCTCGACGGGCTCACCGCCCGGCCGGACGCCGCGGTCGGGGAGTGTCCCCTGGTGACGCCCGCCGAACGCGACCGCGTTCTGGCATGGTCGGCGGGCGCCGCGACGCGGCCGACCGGCGCCACCCTGCCGGGCATCATCGGTTCCCGGCAGGCCGCCGTCACGCAGGCGGGAAGCGGCGAGAACGGTGCCGTCGACGGCGAGGTCGGGTACAACGGTCGCGGTGGGTACGACGGTCGCTACGGTGACGGTGGTTCCGGTGGCGATGGTGCCGGTGGGGATGACTGACCGAACAGAACACTCGGGGGGAATGGGGAACGCAGGACGAGACGGCAGGCGACGAGGCGAGATGGAGGCCCAACGGTGACCGATGTGGTGCATGTGGCGACGAGGTCCGACGTACCGGCCATCGTGTTCGGTTCGCGTCGCGTCAGCTACGCCGAGTTCGGGGCGCGGGTCGACTCACTGGCACGTCATCTGATCTCGATCGGTGTCGGACCCGACGTCGCCGTGGCGGTCGCCATCCCGCGTTCGGTCGAGCTGCTCGTCGCCGTTCACGGCGTCGTCGCCGCCGGCGGTCACTATGTGCCGCTCGACATCGACGCGCCGCACGACCGCACCCGGTACATGCTCGAGACCGCGGGCGCACGGTTGGCCCTCGTCACCGCCGACTCGGCTGTCGAGTTGCCGGCCGATGTCACCGCGGTCGTGGTCGACACGACCACCGAGATCGACCTCGCCACCCCACCGGTGACCGACGACGAACGTCGCGCGCCACTACAGTCCGCCGACGCCGCCTACACGCTGTTCACCTCGGGGTCGACCGGTCGGCCGAAGGGTGTCACCGTGTCGCATTCGGCGATCGTGAATCGCCTGGAATGGATGCGGGACTGGTACTCGATCAAGGATTCCGATGTCTTCGTGCAGAAGACGCCGGTGACGTTCGACGTGTCGGTGTGGGAGTTGTTCCTGCCGTTCGCGGTCGGGGCCACCCTGGTGGTGGCCGAACCCGAACGTCACGGTGATCCGCGATATCTGGCGGAGGTGATCACGGCCGAGAAGGTGTCGGTCATCCACTTCGTGCCGTCGATGCTGTCGGTCTTCCTGGACGTACTCGGCGACCGCGTGAGCGATCTGTCGTCCCTGCGGTTGACGTTCACCTCCGGTGAGGCGCTGACCGCCCCGGTGGCGCAGGCGCTGGTGGCGGCGCTGCCGCACAACGAGGTCCACAACCTGTACGGCCCCACCGAGGCGGCCGTGGACGTGACCGCCCATCAGGTGCGGGCGGGGGAGACGTCGGTGCCGATCGGCGTCCCGGTCCCGAGCACCACGACCTTCGTCCTCGACTCGCGGCTGCAGCTCGTGCCCTCGGGCGTGCCCGGCGAGCTGTACCTCGGGGGAGTGCAACTCGCGCGCGGCTACGCCTCACAACCCGCGCTGACCGCCGAACGCTTCGTCGCCAGCCCCTTCGCGGCTCCCGCACGCGGGGATGCGGCGGGAAGCGCCGACGGTTTCGGCGAACCCGGAGAGCGTCTGTACCGCACCGGCGACCTCGTGCGCTGGAATGCGCGCGGGCAGCTGGAGTACCTGGGCCGTACGGACTTCCAGGTGAAACTGCGCGGACAGCGACTCGAGCTGGGGGAGGTCGAGTCCGTCCTCATGTCGGCTCCGGGCGTCCTGCATGCGGCCGCCACCGTGGCGAAGGTCTCCGGACAATCCCATCTCGTCGCCTATGTCTCGCCCGCATCAGTCGACGTCGATGCGGTGAAATCGGTTGTCGCGCAGGCGCTGCCGGCCTACATGCGGCCCACGGTGTGGATGACGATGGAGCATCTGCCGCTGAACAGCGCGGGCAAGGTCGCCCGCCGGCAGCTGCCGGTCCCCGAACTCACCGTCGAGGAGTTCGCGGCGCCCGAGTCCGACGCCGAGACCTCGATCGCGGCCATCGTCGCCGATGTGCTGGGCGTCGATCGCGTCAGCGTGACGCAGTCGTTCTTCGACCTCGGCGGCAACTCGCTGTCCGCGGCCCGGGTGGCGGCGCGCGTGGCCGACCTGCTCGACGTCGACGTGTCGGTGGGCGACCTGTTCGACGCCCCGTCGGTGCGGGATCTGGCCGGCCTGGTGTCCGGGCGCGGGCGGAGCGTCCCGCGCGTCGCCGCCATGCCGCGACCCGCGCGGCTGCCGTTGTCGACGGCGCAGAGTCGGATGTGGTTCATCAACCAGTTCGACACCGCCTCTCCCGCCTACAACATCCCGATGGCGTTGCGTCTGACCGGAACCCTGGATCTCGACGCGCTCGAGGCCGCGGTCGGTGACGTGGTCGCCAACCACGAGATCCTGCGCACCACCTATCCCAGTGACGAGCACGGCCCGCTCCAGCTCGTCACCGATCCCGACACGGCCCGCGCACGCCTCGACTGGCGGGCGGCGGACACCGAAGAGGATCTGTTCGTCTCGGCGACGACCGGCTTCGACGTCGCCACCGACCCACCGCTCCGGGTCCGGTACCTGCGTCGGGACGAGACCGTGGTGGACGTGGTGGTCACCGTGCACCACATCGCCTTCGACGGTGAGTCGACCCCGGTGTTCGTGCGCGACCTGCTGGGCGCGTACCTGCACCGAACGAACGGCGCGCCAGCGGTCGCCGCGCCCGCGGTCCAGTACGCGGACTTCGCCCTGTGGCAACGCGAATACCTCGGCGCCGCCGACGATCCGGGCACGCCGATGGGTCGTCAGCTCGCACACTGGCGCACCGTCCTCGCGGACCTCCCCGCGGTGACCGATCTGCCGATGGATCGCCCGCGACCGGCCGTCCTCGACACCGCGGCGGCGGTCGAGTCGGTGACCGTGGACGACGCACTCGCCACCGCCCTGGACGACCTCGCGCGCAGCCGCGACGTCACGCTCTTCATGGTTCTGCACGCCGCGCTCGCCGTCACCGTCGCCCGGCTCGCCTCGACCCGGGACGTCGTGATCGGTACCCCGATCGCGGGCCGTCCCGACGCCGCGCTCCACGACCTCGTCGGCATGTTCGTCAACACGCTCGTGCTGCGCACGGCCGTCGACCCGGCGTCGACGACGGACGATCTCATCGCCACGATCCGCGCCGCAGACCTGGATGCCTTCGCGCACGCCGATGTGCAGTTCGACGATCTGATCGAGGAACTCGCGCCGGAGCGGTCCACGGCCTACCCGCCGCTGGTGCAGATCGCCTACACCCTCGTCGCCGCCGGCGGACGGCCGGAGGAGATCGACCGGGTGGAGCTGTCGGGTCTGAGTGCCGAGCCGCTCGGGGTCGCCTCACCGATCGCCAAGTTCGACCTCACGGTCTCGGTGTCCGAACGCACCGGATCGTCGCCGATGAGGGCCGACTTCCTGTATGCGACCTCGTTGTTCGACGCCGCGACCATCCGCCGTTTCACCGAGGTCTGGCTGCAGGTGATCGCCGCGATGGCGACCGGTCCCGCGCTGCCCATCGGTGACATCGACATCGTCGGCATCGACGCCGCCACGCTCAGCGCACCGAGCCGGAACTCCGTCGGCGAGGCCGTGCCCGCCGCGGACGGTGGGGTGACCGAACCGCTGACCCTCACCGAGCTCCTCTCGCGGCGGGACCTCGACCCCCACCGTCCGGCGCTGGTCCACGACGGTGCGGAGGTCTCCTACGCGGAGTTCGAAGAGCGCACCAATCGCCTGGCGCGACAGCTGATCTCGCGTGGAGTCGGCCCCGGTGACGTGGTGGCCGCCGGACTCGAGCGATCCATCGGATCGGTGGTCGCGGTGTTCGGTGTGATCAAGGCGGGTGCCGCCTACGTGCCGATCGACCCCGCCTACCCGAGCGATCGCATCGCGTTCATGGTGTCCGATTCCGGTGTCCGGCTCGGTCTCACCGACGCGTCGACGCGGAGCCGGCTGGGCGAATCATCCTGCGAATGGCTCGAACTCGCCTCGCTCGACGACCCGGCCGTCCCGGGCGGACCTGTCACCGACGCCGAACGTCGCGGGCCGGTGCGACTCGACGACCTGGCCTACCTCGTCTACACCTCCGGCTCCACCGGCCGCCCGAAGGCCGTCGGCGTGCCCCACCGCGGCATCGCGAATTTCGTCGCCGCGCTGACCGAGGTCACCGGGACACCCGCGCAGGCCCCCGACACCCGTGTCCTCCACGTCGCCTCACCGAGCTTCGACGCGTCGGTGCTGGAGATGATGTGGTCGATCGCGGTCGGGCACACCCTCGTCGTCGCACCTGCCTCGGAATACGCCGGCGACGCACTCGGGCGCATCCTCGAACGTGACCGGGTCACCGACACCCTCATCACCCCCACCGTGCTGGCGACCGTCGACCCGCGGCGGGGCCGCTTCGTCCGGAACCTCGTCACCGGGGGCGAGGCATGCCCGCCCGAGCTGATAGCACGGTGGGCCACACCGGAATCCACGCGCCGGATGTTCAACTTCTACGGGCCGTCGGAGGCCACCGTCTGGGCGACCACCGGACGATCCGAGCCCGGCGCGCCGGTGACCATCGGGCGACCGGTCCGCGGCTTCGCCGCCTATGTCCTCGACGGCCGTCTGCATCCGGTCCCACAGGGTGTGGTGGGTGAGCTCTACCTGTCGACCGGCGACTCGCTGGCGCGCGGTTACCTCGGCCGGCCCGGCCTCACCGCATCGTCCTTCGTGGCCGACCCGTTCGCCCGCGAGCCGGGCCGGCGGATGTACGCCACCGGCGATCTGGTGCGGATCACCGCGGCCGGCGAGATCGAGTTCGCCGGACGCGCCGATCATCAGGTCAAGATCAACGGGCAGCGAGTCGAACTCGGCGAGATCGAGTCCGTTCTCGGCGATCAGCCGGGCGTCGGCTCGGTGGTCGTGACCGGCGTCGACGACGAACACGGGCGCACACGTCTCGTCGCCTATCTCGTGGGCGACGACACCGCGGGCGACGGGCGCCTCGATGCCGACGCGGTCCTCGCCGGGGCGTCGGACCGCCTTGCCGGACACATGATCCCGCACTCCGCGATGGTGCTCGACGAGCTGCCCGTGACCCCGGGCGGCAAGCTCGACCGGCGCGCGCTGCCGGTGCCCGAGTTCACCACACCCGCCGACGGGTACGTCGCACCGGCGACGACCGCCGAGGAGACCCTCGCCGCGATCGTCGCGGGACTGCTGGGCCTCGACACCGTCTCGGTGACCGAGTCCTTCTTCGCGCTCGGCGGCGACTCGATCATGTCCATCCAGCTGGCCTCCGCCGCGAAGGCGGCCGGATTGCCTCTGTCGCCTCGAGAGATCTTCGAACAGAAGACCATCCGCGCGATGGCGCGCGTTGCGTCGGCGGGCGGGGACCGAGCCCCGATGCTGGCCGAGCCCGCCGGGGAACCCGCTGGACGGGTCGACCTCCCGCCGATCGTCTCCTGGCTCGTCGACGCCGCGCGGACACCGGCCGACTTCGCCGACTTCAACCAGTCGATGGTGCTCACCGCGCCCCCGGGACTAACCGTCGAGCATCTCGGCGAGGTGCTCGGGGCGGTCGTGGCCGCACATCCGATGCTCGGTGCACGCCTGGAGTCCGTCGGTGACACCTGGATCCTCACCGCCGGAACGCCGTTCGACGCCGACGCCTCGATCGTCGCGTCCACCACCGGCGCGGCCGCCGGCGAGCCCGGGTTCGCCGAGGCACTGGTCGAGGCGCATGCCGAGGCGGCCCGGCGCCTCGACCCGGCCGCCGGGCGACTCGTCGCCGCCACGATCGTCACCGGCGCCGCACCCGCGGACTCCGACCACGCGGAGTCGAGCCGACCCGCACGAATCGTGCTCGTACTCCACCACCTCGGCGTCGACGCGGTGTCGTGGCCGATCCTGATCGAGGATCTGCTCACCGTCCACGCGCAACTGACCGCCGGGCAACCGGTGGCGGTGCGTGCCGAGGAGACCTCGCAACGTGCCTGGCAACGGGCCCTCACCTCGCAGCTCGGCGCCCGCCGGGCCGAAGCCGGGTACTGGCTGGACCGCTCGCCGGTCGCCCCCACCGACTTCGGTGCGGCGCTCGAGCCCGACCGCGATCGGTACGGCACCCTGACCTCGATCGTCCACCGCGTCGATCCGGCGATCGTCGATCCGTTGACCACGACCGTGCCCGAAGCATTCTCGTCGTCGGTGGTCGACGTCCTGCTCGCCACGCTGGCCCGCGCGGTCCGCTCCTGGCAGCGCGATCGCGGTATCGCCGACACCGCACCCGTCACCGTGCTCACCGAGGGGCACGGTCGATACGAGGACGTCCTGCTGGCCGGCCCCGAGCCGCGTCGCGCGGACCTGTCGCGCACGGTCGGCTGGTTCACCTCGCTCGCCCCGCTCGCCATCGATCCCGCCGACGACGTCGTCCACGCGGTCAAGGCGGCCAAGGAAGAACGCCTCGGCATGCCCGACTCCGGCATCGGCTATGGCCTCCTGCGGTACGCCGCCGGCGATGACACCACCGATGATGCGGCCGCACAACTGCATTCGCGTCCGCTGCCGACGATCGCGTTCAACTACCTCGGAACCCGCGGCACGACCGGACGGAGCGAGTCGCCGACGACGCCCGACGTGGCCGCAGCGCCCGGCACGCCGTTCCTGCCCGCACCCGACGCACCGTTCCTGCCCGCCACCGTGTCCGACGGGGTGGCCGCGATGAGCGTGCTGACGGTCAACGCGAGCACCGGCGCGTCCCCGGCCGGGCGAGTGCTCTCCGCGGATCTGCAGTTCCCCGCGGCGATCCTGTCGCCGGCAGACGTCGGCGACATCGCGCAACGGTGGACGGCCGAACTCGCCGACATCGTCCGCCTCGTCGCCGACGGCGTCGACGTCGGTCTCTCACCGGCGGATGTCCCGGGTGCCGAGGTGACGCAGCACGACCTCGACACGGTGGCGGAGCGATTCCCCGGCGCTGCGGTCTGGGCCCTGTCGCCACTGCAGCGCGGACTCTACTTCCAGTCGCAACTCGCCGGTACCGACCAGCTCGATGTGTATGTGACCCAAGCGGTCCTGCACCTCGACGGGGACGTCGACCTCGAGCGGCTGCGAACCGCCGTGGTCGCACTGCTCGATCACCACCGCGCCCTGAAGTCGGGCTTCGTGCGCGTGCCCAGCGGGCACGTGGTGACCGTCGTGCCCGAAACGGTGCCGTTGCGCTGGCGCGTGATCGACGTGCCCGCCACCGACGCCGAAGCTCTCCGGGCCGCCGTCCACGAAGTCTCGGCGGCCGAGCGGACCGAGCCGTTCGACCTCGCCGATCCGCCGCTGTTGCGTGCGGTGGTCGTGCGGCACGCGCAGGGGACCAGCGTGGTCATCACCAACCACCACATCCTCTTCGACGGCTGGTCGGGTCCGCTCGTGCTGGCCGACCTGCTCGCGTTGTACGCCACCGGCAGCCCCTTCACCGGTCGGGGAACGGGCGAGCGCACCGACTTCGCGGACTACCTCGCGCGCATCGCCGATGCCGATCTCGGCGCCGGTCTCGCCGCGTGGACACGGATCCTCGAGCCGGTCGACGAGCCCACCCTGGTCGCCCCCGGCCTCACCGCTGCCTCCGTCGAGGACGACGGAAACGACACCGCGGCAGCGCATCTGCCGCGCGAACACCGCTGGGTCCTCGAACCCGAGCTGGTCTCGGGGCTCGAGCGCACGGCGCGTCAGTCGGGGTCGACCATGGCCACGGCACTCCAGCTCGCGTGGGCGGTACTGCTGTCCCGGCTCACCGACAATCGGGTGGTCACCTTCGGCGAGACCGTCTCCGGGCGTCCCGCCGGACTCGACGGCGTCGAGTCGATGGTCGGCCTGTTCATCAACACCCTGCCCGCCGTCGTCGACGTCGATCCGGACGCCACGATCGCGGAGGTCCTCGGCCGGCTGCAGTCGGACAAGACCGCCGTCCTCGATCATCAGCACATCGGCCTGCCCGAGATCCTCACCGCCGTCGGGCGTCCGCAGCTGTTCGACACCCTGACCGTGCACGAGTCCTATCCCGTGGACAACGACTCCCTGGCCGACGGCGCCGCCAGCGCCGCGGTGGGGCTGTCGATCCGGGACGTCGAGGTCTCCGACGCCACGCACTATCCCCTCAACCTGGCGACCTCACCGACCGCATCGGGTATCGCGGTCCGACTGACCTACCTGCCCGACGCCTTCGCCGACGACCAGGTCGCCGTCTTCGCGCGGTCCCTCGTGCGGATCCTGCGGACGATCGCCGACGATGCGCAGACGCGTATCGCCGACATCCCGCCGATGTCGGCGGACGACGAGGCCCGCCTCGACACCTGGTCGACCGGCCCGGAACTGAGTCCGGCCGGTTCGCATGTCGCCGATCTCCTCCTCGAGCGCGTCGCCGCGTCACCCGATGCGATCGCGGTGGTGGGTCCGGCCGGGGAGTCGACCTACGCCGAATTGGGAAGCCGGGTGAGCGTTCTCGCCCGGCGGCTGGTCGGTCTCGGGGTCGGCCCGGAGGTCGCGGTCGGGGTCTGCATCCCGCGGTCGGTGGAGATGATCGTCGCCGTCCACGCGATCCTCGTCGCCGGTGGGCAGTTCGTGCCGATGGACCCCGCCGCACCGGCCGACCGCATCGACTACCTGGCGCGTACCGCCGATGTCGCGGCGGTCCTGATCGGTCCGGGACAGACCCCGGTGGGTATCGAGGCGCTCGACCCCGGTGTGCCCGTGGTGACCGTCGACGACGACACGGACGGGTCGGCACCGCTCTTCGGCTCCGCCGAACGCGCCTCGGCGGTCGACGGGGCGAATCCGGCCTACACCATCTTCACCTCGGGCTCGACCGGTCGGCCCAAGGGCGTCACGGTGAGCCACGAGACGCTGCGCGCACACCTCGACTACGACCGCGGCGCCTACGATTTCGGGCCCGACGACGTGTTCCTGCAGGTGTTGGAGCTGACCTTCGATCCGTCGGTCGGCGAGATCCTGCGCCCGCTGCTGTCCGGAGGCCGTCTCGTGGTCATGGAGCCGGGTGCGCACCGGGATCCGGTCACCGTACTGCGGTATCTCGCCGACTTCGGCGTGACGTCGGCGACGCTGGTGCCCTCGATGCTCGCGGTACTGACCGAGGTCGCCGATCCCGAACAGCTGCGGGGGCTCTCACGGCTGCGGTTCCTGCACACGGGTGGCGAGGCGCTCCCGCAGAGCGTCGCCGAGACCGTGCGCGAGCTGATCCCGCATGCCCCGATCCACAACCAGTACGGGCCGACCGAGGCGACGATCTACGCGACCGTCGCACGGGTGTCGGGCGACTCGGTCTCCATCGGGCGACCCGTCGCGAACACCACCGCGCTGGTCCTCGACCACCGGTTGCGGCCGGTGGCACCGGGATTCACCGGCGAGCTGTACCTCGGCGGCATCCAGCTGGCACGCGGATACACCTCGCGGCCCGCTCTCACCGCCGAACGCTTCGTGCCGAACCCGTACGGCGAGCCGGGTTCTCGCCTGTACCGGACCGGTGACCTGGTCCGCTGGCGGGCCGACGGCGAGCTGGAATACCAGGGCCGCACCGACTTCCAGGTGAAGCTGCGCGGCCAGCGGATCGAGCTCGGCGAGATCGAGTCGGCCCTCACCTCGGCGCCGGGGGTCGTGTACGCCGCGGCCGCCGTCGTCGAGACTCCGGCCGGCCAGCAGCTGGTGGCCTACCTGACGCCGGCCTCGGTGGACCTCGACACGGTCAAACACTCGGTGGCGCAAGCGCTTCCGGAGTTCATGCGGCCCGGGATGTGGATGCTGCTGGACGAGATGCCGCTCAGCAGCGCGGGCAAGGTCGTGCGACAGCAGCTGCCCGCGCCGACCGTCGACGCCGCCGCGATCGTGCCGCTCGTCGGTGCGCGGGAGACGACAGTGGCGGCGGTCTTCGCCGAACTGCTGTCGATGTCGCAGGAGAACGTCGGCGCCACCACGAACTTCTTCGAGATCGGCGGCAACTCGCTGTCGGCGATGCGGGCGGCCGCCCGCATCGGTGACGCCCTCGGTGCCGACGTGACGGTGCGTGACGTCTTCGAGGCGCCGACGCCGCGACTGCTGGCCGAACGCCTCGGCGACCGTACCGGCGGACTCCCGCCGATCGTCGCGGTGAGCCCGCGTCCCGACCGGATTCCGTTGTCGTACGCCCAGCAGCGGATGTGGTTCATCAACCGGTTCGACCCGACGCTGGCGGCTTACAACATCCCGGCCGTGATGCGTCTGACCGGCGCCCTTGATCCCGCGGCACTCGGCGCGGCGATCGCCGACGTCGTCGCGCGTCACGAGATCCTCCGCACCACCTACCCCGAGGCCGGTGGCCGGCCGGTCCAGTCGATCGCCCCGGTCTCCGACATCCCGGGTCGCCTCGACCACGAGTTCGTGCCGGCTGTCGACGATCGCGACGGGGGTGAGGTCGTACTCTCCGCGGTCACCGCCGGGTTCGACCTGACCGTCGACTGGCCGGTGCGGACCAGGTTGATCGAGGTCGGAAATGACTCCGGGACAATTGAGTACATCCTCGCGGTGGTCCTGCACCACGTGGCCTCCGACGGCGAATCCCTGGGCCCGCTCGTCTCCGACCTCACCACCGCCTACCTGGCCCGGGCCGCCGGGGCGCCGCCGCGGTTCGAGCCGCTGCCCGTCCAGTACGCCGACTACGCCATCTGGCAGCGCCGCGCCCTCGGCGACGTCGACGACGCGGAGTCGGTGATGGGCGCCCAGTTGGACTACTGGGCCGCACAACTGGCCGGCATGCCGGACCTGCTCGAACTGCCGACCGACCGGCCTCGTCCCGCGGTCGCCTCGCAGCGCGGCGCGCGCGTGCCCTTCACGATCCCGGCGGACGTCACCGCGCGGATCGACACCATCGCCGACGAGTTCGGGGTCACCCCGTTCATGGTGCTGCACGCGGTGCTGGCGATCCTGCTCGCAGACCTGTCGGGGACCGACGACGTGGCGATCGGCACGCCGATCGCCGGCCGGGGTGCCGCGGTGCTCGACCCGCTCGTCGGAATGTTCGTGAACACCCTCGTCCTGCGGACCGCACACTCGGGGGCCGACACGTTCGCCGACGTACTCGGTCGCGTCCGCCGCGTCGACCTCGACGCCTTCGCGCACGCCGACCTCCCGTTCGAGACCCTCGTGGACCGGCTCAACCCGGTCCGTTCCGAGGCCTTCGCCCCGCTCACGCAGGTGTGGCTCACCCTGGATCGCAGCGTGGTGCCCGAGCTGGCCGGACAGACGCTGTCGGCCGATCTCGGCGGCATCTCGGTCACCGCTCTCGATGCGGGCGAAGTGCCGGCGAAGGTCGATCTGCTGTTCTCGGTCGCGAAGGCCGGATCGGGCGAGAGCTGGTCGGGTGCACTGCAATACGCCACCGACCTGTTCGCGGACTCGACTGCCGCCGGGTTCACGGCCCGGTTCGTCAACCTGCTCGACGCGCTCACGGCGACCCCGACCGCTCCGGTGGCCGCGGCGCCGATCCTGCTGCCGGGGGAGGCCGAGTCCCTGGTGCCGGTGCACGGTGGCGAGGCGGCCGACGCCGTGTTGCTCGGCGAGCTGTTCACCGAGGCCGGTACGCGGTACCGGCGTCGTACCGCGGTGGTCGACGCCACCGGCGCGACGTTGTCGTACTCCGCGCTGCACGCCCGGTCCAACCGCCTGGCGCGCTGGCTGATCGGCCGTGGGGTCGGTCCGGAAACGCTGGTGGCACTGGCGATTCCCCGGTCCGTCGACCTTCTGGTCGCGATCTGGGCGGTCGCCAAGACCGGCGGAGGTTACGTCCCGATCGATCCGGATTACCCCGCCGAACGGGTGGCGACCATGGTGGAGGACTCCGGCGCCCGGATGGGTCTGTCGGTCGCCGGCGTCGGGGCGCTGCCGGACGAGGGCTTCGAGTGGATCCGGCTCGACGACGCCTCGGTGCTGGCCGAACTCGACGCCACCTCGGACGTCACGGTGGAGCCGGTCGAGCCGGCCGGTCCGGTCCGCATCGACAACGTCGCCTACGTCATCTACACCTCGGGGTCGACAGGTCGCCCCAAGGGTGTCGCGGTGTCGCACTCGGGACTGCGGAATTTCGCCGTCGCGAAGTCGCGGGCGATGGGCACCGAAGACGGGGCGGTCGTCCTGGGATTCGCGTCCCCGAGTTTCGACGCCTCCGTGCTCGAATACCTCCTCGCGACGATCAACGGTGGGACGCTCGTCTACCGCCCGTCGACGGCGGTCGGCGGTGCGGAGCTGCAGGAGTTCATGCAGCGACACGAAGTCGCCACGACCTTCCTCACCCCGTCGGTGCTGTCCACGCTCGACCCGGCTGCGCTGCCGAGCCTGCAGGCGGTGTCCGCGGGCGGCGAGGCGGTTCCGCAGTCGGTGATGGACGAGTGGTCATCGCACACCCGCATCCACAACGGCTACGGCCCGACCGAGACGACGATCATGATCGCGGTCGGCGAGGCGGCGACACCGGGCGACCCGGTCCGCCTCGGCGGCCCGCTGCCCGGCGTCGAGTTCCTGGTGCTCGACGCACACCTGCGACCGGTGCCGGTCGGCGTGGCCGGGGAACTCTACGTCCTCGGACCCGCCCTCTCGCGCGGCTACCTCGACAAGCCCGACCTGACCGCCTCGCGATTCGTCGCCAGTCCGTACGCGGGGTCCGGACGCCGGATGTACCGGACCGGCGACGTCGTGCGGTGGCGCGAGTCGCGCTCGGGCGCGCTCACGCTCGAGTACTCCGGTCGGAGCGACGACCAGGTGAAGCTCCGCGGTCTCCGCATCGAGCTCGGCGAGATCGAGGCGGTGCTGCGGTCGGCGCCCGAGGTGCGTTCGGCGGTCGTCGTCGGCGTCGGGGCGTCGGGGACACCGAGTTCGGTGGCGTCGAGCCTGGCCGCCTATGTCGTCGGGGACGGCGTCCAGGTGGACGCTCTGCGGGACCTGCTGGCCGCGCAGCTTCCCGCGCACATGGTGCCCGCGTCGATCACGGTGCTCGACGAGTTCCCGCTGACCCCGGTCGGCAAGCTCGACCGCGCGGCGCTGCCCGCACCCGAGGTGGCCACCGTCGAGTTCGTCGCGCCGGCCACCCCGGTCGAGCAGGCGATCGCCGACGCCTATGCCGAGATCCTCGGCGTCGAGCGGGTCGGGGCCACCGACAGCTTCTTCGACCTCGGCGGCAATTCGCTGTCGGCCACTCGCGTCGCGGCCGCACTGCGCGACCAGAACGGCTTCGACATCGAGCTCGCGTGGCTGTTCAACGACCCGACCGTGCGTGGGCTGGCCCGACGACTGGCCGACGGCAACTCGGTGAGCAGCGACGTCGTGATCACCCTCCGCGGCGAGGGATCGCGGCCGCCGCTGTTCTGTGTGCACCCCGCCGGCGGCCTCGCCTGGTTCTACGGTGGGCTCGCACCCCACCTCCGGGATCGGCCGATCTACGGGCTGCAGGACCCGCACGTGGTGACCGGAGAACCGAGCGTGACCGACGCACGCGCGTTGGCCCGGCGCTATGTCGAGGAGATCCGCCGCGTCCAGCCGAGCGGCCCGTACCACCTGCTCGGCTGGTCCGTCGGCGGTGTCATCGCGCACGCCATGGCCACCCACCTCGTCGAACTCGGTGAGAGCGTCGCCTACCTGGGGATCATGGACTCGCGGCCGGAAGACGAACCCGTGATCGTCGGTCACGAGCGTCCGTCGACCGACGAGGACGCGTCCGGCAGGGTCGCCGAGTCCGGCGCCGCACCGGGGTCCACCGTCGCCGAGACCATCGAGCCCGACGCGTCGACGGTCGTCGACGTCCTGGGCGGCTGGCGGGATCTCTTCGATCTCGGCGACGACGTGCAGGCGTCCACCTCCGAGGAGGTCACCGCGATCATCCGGCAGCAGATCTCCGGCATGGGTCTGCTGGCGGAGGATCAGGTGGAGCGCATCATGGACAGCTTCGATTCCTCCACCCAGGTGGTCCTCGACTACCGGCCGGACGTCTTCGCAGGCGACATGCACGTCTTCACCGCCACGGAGGACAAGGACGACCCGTCCCTGCTGGCCGGTGCCTGGCGGCCGTTCGTGACCGGTGCGATCGACAACGTCGACGTCGCCACACACCACCTGGGGATGGCGAACGCCGACGCGCTGGCGGTCATCGGGCCGACTCTCGACGCCCAGCTGTCGCGGATCGACGCCACGGACGGTCGGGGACCGGAATGAGGGGATTTGCGTGACATCATCGACCTGACCTCGCCGACGTCCCGGCCGAGAGCCATTACGTTCGACAACAACAAATGCAGGCGGGTGACGACAGTCGCCGCGCCAACGGAGAAAGGACACCCATGACGAACCCATTCGACGACGAGGACGGCCGCTTCTACGTGCTCGTCAACGACGAGAACCAGCACTCGCTGTGGCCGACCTTCGCGGACATCCCGGCCGGATGGACCAAGGTCTTCGGCGAGGACAGCCGGGCGGCGTGCCTGGAGTATGTGGAGCAGAACTGGACCGACCTCCGGCCCAAGAGCCTCATCGAGGCCATGGAGGCGGACAAGGGCGGCGACGCCTGAGCCTCGGTTCGGGGGTTCGACACTCGCGATCTGCAAAGTCGGACTAGCTTGAATGTCGGGACAGTTGCATGTGGATAACAGGTAACGAAGCAACCCACTGGGTTCCTGTTTCAACTGCAGTCACAGCCGTAACATCGAAGTACAGCAGAGTTACGGGAATTGTTGTGGAATATCCCACACATGTTGAGCCAGTGTTCTACTACTTGAATGAGGTAGGGCACACTGGGTTGAAGGATCGCTCGGTGCCAACGTCAGGGGAGGCGCGGACACGGCGATCGACGCTCCACGGGCGGGAAGGCAGTAATCATGGACCAGCTACTTCTGGACGACATCCAGAACCGAGGGGCGATCACGCCCCACCTGACAGCAGTTCGGCTGGGCGATGAGGCTCTCACCTATGGTGAACTCGCCGATCGCGTCGAAGACTACGGAAACGTGCTCGCCGAGTACGGCATGTCGCCGACCTCGGCGTTCTACGCCGCTCTGATGCACTGCATGCCGTCGCTCGCCGACATCGACCCGGTGGACGCCAGGCTGCAGGTCATCGGCGAGATCCAGGCCTGGCTCGGGCGCGAACGCGGCGAAGTGGCCTCGGTCAGGCCGCGGCTGCGCGCAGTCAGCTAGTCCCCGACACACCGACACCACGACGAGACCCGCCGAACGGCGGGTCTCGTCGTTTCTGTGGCGTCCATCTGCCCGGGCGCTGCTCAGCCGAGGCGGGGGCGTTCTTGTGACTACAGTCCGGCGAGGAAGAGGACAAGAAGCAAGATCGGGCCGCCGACGACCATGCTGCCGGCGCCGGTCACGATGCCGGTGATCGCGCGGCCGGTTCCCTTGCGCTCCGCGGGGGCGCGACGGACCTGTCTCACGGCGACGGCGCCGGAGACCACGGCGACCAGACCGAGAACCGCGCCCAGGCCGAGGACGAGCGTCAGGGGAATCGAGATCAGGCCGGTGGTCAGCGCCAGCGATGCGGCCGGAGCGACGGGACGGCCGCCGACGGGCCGGGTCAGGTAGGGCGCCGGGCGGGGCGGAACCGGTCCGGCCGGCACGGGCATCGCGGCCAGGGACGCCGAGCCGGCGTTCTGCAGGTCCCAGAAGTCGCCCACGGGCGGTAGCGCGGCATGTTCGCGTGCGGGAAGCCTGGTCTGTACCCGGGTCGCCGACCGCGGGGTCGGTCCCGCCGCGGTGTCGATCCTGATCGGGACCGGTGAGTCCGGCGTAGAAGTTCTGGCGACGACGACGCGCTCGGGCTCCGGCTCGGTCGCGTCCGGGAGTTCGGTGTCGTCGAGATCGTTGACCAGTGGCCACCGCTCATGCCGTTCGGTCACCGGCGGAGCGAACGGTTGGGTGGGATGATCGGTACGCACGTACACCTCCTCGCCGTCCGGCGCCGGGGCGGAACCGCACCCGTCCGAGTGTAGGCGAGGAGGCGACGTGGGCCGGGGGTCTAGTTGCCCTCTTGCTGGCCGCTACCCATGCTGATCAGCTGCTGGATGGCGTCACCACTGAGCTTCCAGTCGCCGTCGACCTTCACGAAGCCGAGCTGGATGTCGACCGGGGCCGGCGAGTGTGGGCTCTTCACGGCGACGGTCGCCGTGGCCTTGTCTCCGTCCTCGGTGACCTCTTTGACCGAGAACGCGTCCGGGGTGTACCCCGCCGCGGACGCACCCTTCGCGAACGCCATGGCGGCCGGCTTGGTCGCGGGGTTGGTGACGTCGATGACGTCGTCGAGCTCCTCGGACGAGGTGGCCGGATCGATGGCCTGGCGGAGGGTTTCCTGCGCGTCGTCGTTGCTGAGCCCGGTGACCTCGTCGACCGCGGAGCTGGCGGCGGTCTCGACCTGGCTGGCAGCGGACTCGACGGCCGTCGACACCGCACTCGTGGCCTCGTCGACGGTGTCGGTGGACTCCGAACAACCGGTGACGACGAACAATGCGGCCCCGGCGAGGGTGACGGCAGCGACGGACTTCCGGATCTTCATGCGACTCTCCTGAATGCTGTATCTCTTGGCGTCTCTCGGCCCGCTCGCTTCGCTCCCGGCGCCGGTCCGCGGCGCTTCCCCGCAGTAAGCCAACACTAACCCACCGGCCTCCGGAATTAATCGGACCGCGGTCCGGTTAGAGTGTGTGTAACCACGACAAGGAGGCGCGACATGCAGTTCGGACTCTTCAGCGTCAGCGACATCACCGTCGACCCCACCACGGGTACGACGCCGACCGAGCACGAGCGGATCAAGGCGATCGTCGAGATCGCGAAGAAGGCCGAGGACATCGGACTCGACGTGTTCGCACTCGGCGAGCACCACAACGAGCCGTTCTTCTCGTCGTCGCCCACCACGACCCTCGCCTACATCGCGGCGCAGACCCAGCGCCTGCAACTGAGTACTGCGACCACGCTGATCACCACCAACGACCCGGTGAAGATCGCCGAGGACTTCGCCATGCTGCAGCACCTCGCCGACGGGCGTGTCGACCTGATGCTCGGGCGCGGCAACACCGGTCCGGTGTACCCGTGGTTCGGGCAGGACATCAGGCAGGGCATTCCACTCGCGATCGAGAACTACCACCTGCTGCACCGGTTGTGGACCGAGCACGTCGTCGACTGGGAGGGACAGTTCCGCACCCCGCTGACGTCCTTCACCTCGACCCCTCGTCCGCTCGACGATGTGGCACCGTTCGTCTGGCACGGCTCGATCCGGAGTCCCGAGATCGCCGAACAGGCCGCCTACTACGGCGACGGCTTCTTCGCGAACAACATCTTCTGGCCGAATGAGCACTTCCAGCGGTTGATCAACTTCTATCGCGAACGGTACGAGCACTACGGACACGGCAAGGCCCATCAGGCCATCGTCGGACTCGGCGGGCAGTTCTTCATCCGGCCGAAGTCGCAGGACGCGGTGCGGGAATTCCGTCCGTACTTCGACAACGCGCCGGTGTACGGCCACGGGCCGTCGCTCGAGGACTTCACCTCGCAGACGCCGCTGACCGTCGGCAGCCCGGCCGAGTTCGTCGACAAGACGCTGACCTTCCGGGAGACCTTCGGCGACTACCAGCGTCAGTTGTTCCTCGTCGACCATGCGGGACTTCCGCTCAAGACCGTGCTGGAGCAGCTCGACCTGCTCGGCGAGGTGTTGCCGGACCTGCGGGCCGGATTCGCCGAGGGTCGCCCCGCCGACGTTCCCGAGGCGCCGACGCACGCGTCGCTCGTCGCCGCGCGCCGGGATGTCGAGGAAGGTGTGGAGGTGTCGTCGTGACCGCACTGCGGATCGTTGCGGTGAACGCGGGCCTGTCCGAACCGTCGTCGACGCGACTGCTCATCGACCGGATGGTCGCGGCGGTCACCGAACGACTCGGGCCGGGGCGCGCGGATGTCCAGATCGTCGACCTGCGTGACCTCGCCGGGGACCTCGGCCAGGCGATGACGGTCGGCTTCGCCTCGGGCGGGGCCCGCACGGCGCTCGACGCGGTCGAGGGCGCGGACGCCCTGATCGTGGCGACGCCGGTGTTCAACGCCTCCTATAGCGGGCTGTTCAAGATGTTCTTCGATCTCGTCGACATCGATGCGATGGCGGGTAAGCCGGTGCTGATCGGCGCGACCGGTGGCAGCCCACGACACTCGATGGTGCTCGATCACGCACTGCGACCGCTGTTCGCCTACCTGCGCACCGTCGTCCTGCCGACCGGTGTCTACGCCGCATCGGCGGACTGGGCGGGCGCCGGCGGGGACACCGCCTCGCTGAACGACCGGATCGCCCGCGCCGCAGCCGAACTCGCGTCGCTTCTCACGCCGCGGGGCGGTGCGGGTCCGGTGGACGCCCCCGCCCGGGGACCGTCGATCGCATCCGATGCGGCCGGCGGCCGGCAGCAGGCGGTCGAGGCCGCGGGAATCGCGAACTTCGCGAGGCTGCTCGGCACGGCGTGATCGCCGGCTGAGAGTCTCCCGGTGGACAAACCCACCACAGATGGACAGACGCGCCCCCGAATCGGGAGCGCGTTTGTGCATCCGTGGTGGGTTTGCGGTCTGTTCGGTTCAGGGGTGGCGCGCCCGGGTGTGTTGGTCCGGGCGCGCAGACGCGAATGCGGTAGCGGCGGAGCGGGCAGGTGCTGGGTCGATCCGACGTAACCGTGGACCTGCCCGAATCGCTCGCTGTGGGCTTCCCACTGGTCCCGGTAGGCGACGATCTCCTCGTGCGTGCGACCGATGAAGTTCCACCACATGACGATGTCCTCCGACAGCGGTGCGCCGCCGAGGAAGACGACGCGCGCGTCGGTGTCGGCGACGTTGGTCAGTGTGATCCGTCGCGCGCCGAGCCCGAGGTAGCCCAGTTCGGTGCGGGACAGCGGTGCCGCATCGGTTCCGGCGACCTGTATGGCCCCGGTGTCGACCAGGATGCCGTGTTCGTGGGTGGGATCGACGTCGATGTCGACCGTGGCGCCGGGCGCGAAGTCCAGCTGGGCGCCGGTCAGCGGCGTGAACGTGTGCACCGGCGAGCGCGTGCCGAACAGGTGTCCGAGGAAGACCTTGGCGGTCACTCCGCCGAGGTCGAGCGCGTCGGGCCGGTGGTGCGCGAAGTCGCGTGGGGTGTCGGCCTTGTCGGCCGGCAGGGCGACCCACAGCTGCACGCCGTGCAGAGTCGTGGTGTCGGGTGTCGAGACCTCCGTGTGCGCGATCCCGTGTCCGGCGGTCATCAGGTTGATCTCGCCGGGGCGGACCATCGCGTGGTTGCCCATCGTGTCCCGGTGCTCGACCTCCCCGGTGAACAACCAGCTGACCGTCTGGAGTCCGGTGTGGGGGTGCGGCGGAACGTCCATCCCGCCGCTGCTCGCGACGTCGTCGGGACCGTAGTGGTCGATGAAACACCAGGCCCCGATCAGCGACCGGGACCGCTGCGGCAGCGTCCGGTGCACGGTCATCGCGCGCGGCCCGCCGAGCGGTACGTCGCGGGCGGTGAGTACGTCCATGTGGAGGAGGCCCGAACCCGAGGCGATGCCGGCCCCGGCGCGGCATTCGACCTCGACGGGGTCCGTTTCCAGATTGCTCATGGGGCCATTGTCCGCGACCGCGGCCCGGGCGTCCGCAGACCCGCGTCCACGGGAGCCGCCGGCCCGGTCAGACGAGCGTGGGGTCCTCGAAACGCATCGTGATCCGGTCCACCGAGCTGGACATGAGCGCATGTCGGCCGAGCCGCAGCGACCGCAGTTCGTCGGCGATCGGGTGGTCGCCGAGGGTCAGGCGCGCACCGCCGATCCGCGTGCGGGTTCCGCCGGTGGAGGTCAGGCGCCACGGTGTCATCCGGGTGATGCCGTCGAGCTGCGAGTAGGCGTGCAACACGGTGTCGGCGGTGGAGTCGGGGACCTTGATCCCCGGCTTCACGCTCAGGTCGGCGATGAGCGCGTCATCGGCGACGAGCCGGCCGTGTCTCGTGGCCGAGGAGTGGTCGACGTCGAACTCGGCGAGCGTCTTGGGGAAGCCCCAGATGCCTCGGCCGGCGGCCAGGGTGAACTCGCCGTCGACCGGGAGGCGGTGTACGAGCGCACGCGCGTCGCCTTTCAGCAGGGAACGCAGCGCCCGGACCGGTGAGGCGGGCGGAACGGTCGGGTCCTCGACGAGGAAACACACCCCGAACTCGTTGTACGGTCCGAGATCGCCGTCGACGTAGTCGACGAACACGAGCATGCACATCGTGCGACCGGGCCGGATGCGCAGCGGCCGGAGGATGCCGGGCCGCGCCGACTGGGCGTCGATGGCCCGGGTGACGGCCGCGGTGTCGGCGGTGAACCCGGCGACGAAGCACCGGGCGTGCCGGATCTCGACCGGCATCGTCACCGTGGTGCCGAGTACGTCGTGGGTCGAAGGTGCGCTCACCTGTTCTCCTTCTCGGGGTGGGATCACGACCGGTCGACGGCGCGGACGGGCCTGAATCGCGATTTCTAGAACATGTTCTAGTCTTGCACGTGTCGGTCGCGGATGTCGCGAGGTGGCGATGTCCCCAAGAATGTGGACACAAACGGTTCCAGATTGGGACAGATCGTCGCTGGTGAGGTCGACGACGGGGGAATGTGTCCGACTCGTCGGATACGTTCGCTGAGTACAACGTCGCAAAACGCTGTGTACTTGCTGAGAACCGGGTCGTCGTGAGACAGGCACAGCTGTCGCGGCCGATCGCGCCGACGGGTTCCGAGGGGGTGAACGCGATGACGACAGGACCGTCGGAGGATGGCGGGTCACTCGTCCGCGTCGGGATGGTCGACGACCATCGATCGCCGATCTGGGGGATAGAGCGCGTACTCGACCCGATCGCCGACATCTCGCTGGTCTGCGCTGCCTCGACAGTCGACGGTGTGCTCGGTGGGATGCCCCTCGACGTCGTCCTCCTGGACCTGCGCCTCGACGACGGCACGACGCCTCGCGAGAATGTCACCACCTTGTCCGCCGCCGGGGTCGCCACTGTCGTCTACACGTCCGGAGAGCATCCGGCGCTGTTGCGATCGGCGGCTCGGGCCGGAGCGCTCGGCGTGGTCCTCAAGTCGGCCGACGAGTCGGTCATCATCGATGCGATCCGGTCGGCGGCCCGGGGCAGGGCGGTTCTCACCACGGAGTGGGCCGCAGCCATCGACGGCGATCCGGAGCTCGCCGCGGTGGACCTGTCTCCTCAGTTGCAGAAGGTCTTGGCGCTCTACGCATCCGGGGAGACCTCGGCTCGGGTCGGCGCCGCCCTGGGGGTGTCCGCCGAGACGGTCAACGAATACCTCAAGCGGATTCGCCAGAAATACGCGGATGCGGGGAGGCCCACGCACACCAAGGTGGACCTGTTCAAACGTGCGGTCGAAGACGGCTGGTTGCCGGTGCCGCAGCGGCGCCGACGGACCAGCGGAGCGGTCTCCGACGACTCTCGGGGGCGCCGGCGGTGAGCGGAGTGCGAACCGCCCGCGAGCGGTGACACTGCCCGGACGTCGGGGATGCCGACCAGAAGACAGAGGAGGGGAGCGAATGGGGAATCGGATGCGAGATCGGTTGGGGCGGGCCGAGGTCCCCAGTTCTGGGTCTACCGACCAACACCACGGCCGACCTACCGTGGGACAACGATGAGAACGCGTGGAGCGTGCGGCGCGGGGGACGTCAGCGATGCGCTGATCGAAAAGGGGATGGGATCAATGACGGCGACCACACAGATCTTCGCGACCGGCGCCCTGCCGGCACCACGCCGTGCCGATGGGCCGGACACGATGGGGCACAAGCCCGTTGCGCGTCTGGCGGACTACCGGGGGAGCGGGGAGGTGGCCGCCGCGATCCCTCGACCGAGCCTGTCCGACCGCGAGATCGAGGTCTTGCTGGCATGGCTCGCCGCCGACTCCAAGGAGGATGCCGCGGCCCGCCTGTTCATCTCGGCGTCGACGGTCAGCACGCACCTTGCACGAATCCGTGCCAAGTACACCGCCGTCGGACGGGGTGCGCCGACCAAGACTCATCTCTTCGCTCGCGCTCTGCAGGACGGATACACGGGCCTCGACGCGTGGTGAGTTCCCGACCGATGGGCCGAGTCGGGTGACGCGGACGCCGGCTGGACCTCATCGCAGGTCGCGTTCGATCCGCGGCCAGGTCTGGTACAGGTCGTCCTGCCAGTAGCCCCATGAGTGGGTGCCGGCCGGGCGGAAGTTGACGTGCACCGGGACGTCGAGCGAACGCATGCGCTCGACCATCTGCCGCGTGCAGATGTCGATCGCGACCTCGATCCCGCCGCCCACGATCGCCTGGTTGGCCAGTGTGAAGCCGTCGCCCGCGATGCTCGGGTCGGCCAGCTGTTCGTGAACTCCCGGCGCTCCCGTGCCGGTGGTCATGTAGACCTTGCTGCCACGGAGTTTCGCCGCGTTCAGGTAGGGGTCGTTGGCCCGCCATCCGGGACCGTCGAGAGGTCCCCACATGTTGGTCATGTCCGCCTGGCCCCGGTCCTCGACGACCAGCCGGATGTACTGCTGCCCGGCGGGATCACTGGTCCGGGCGCACCCGCTGAAGGCGGCCACGGACCGGTACAGCCCGGGGGCCGCGATGGCGAGGTTGAGCACCGAAGTCCCCGCCATGGAGATCCCGGCGATCGCGTTGACCCCGGTCGTGTCGAATTCGTCGTCGACGAGCGGCGGGAGTTCCTTGGTGAGGAAGGTCTGCCACTTGTTGCGGCCCAGCGCCGGGTCGTCGCGTTGCCAGTCGGTGTAGTACGAGTAGGCGCCACCGATCGGCGTGACGACGTAGGCGTGCTTGTCGGCGAAGTAGCGCTTGTAGGTGGTCCGCGCGTCCCAGGTCGCGGAGTCCTCACCGCCGCCTGCGCCGTTCAGCAGATAGAAGGTGGGGGCCGGCCGGGAGCGGTCCCGGGGAGTGAGAACGGTGACCGGAACCGTTCGGTTCATGGCCGCGGAGTGGACCAGCAGGGTCACCTGTTGTGCGTCGTCGCGGTAGGAGTCGACGATGCGGGAACCGTCGGGAGCCGACGGCGGTGCCGCGGAAGCCGGCGCCCCGGGCGCGGTCGCGAGGCCCGCGATGACCGCACACACCGTCATCACCCCGGCGAGCAGCTTCCAACCGTCGAGAGGTCGACGACCGTTTCCGTTCACACCGCACCCACTCGTTCTCGAGACGCACCCGTTCGCCGACGCACCGAACGGCTCCTCAGTCTATGGATCGTCGTCGGGGAACAGAACGCTACGACTGTCACCCGAAGGATCGAATCACGCCGGGACTAGAGGGCGACCTGGGCGAGGATCGGCGTCGTCGGCTGTGGCGAGCCGCCGGCCGGTTCGATGGTCACCGCGAGCACGCTCGACCCGCCCACGTCGTTCACCACCACGGGGGCGGTGTCGTCGCCGGGGATCAGGCCGGCCGGCACGGGTTGGTCGCCACCGCCGACCAACCACAACTGGTAGGTGCTGTCGGCCGGGATCGGAGTGCGCAGATCCCGCAGGAGCGCGACGGCCTGATCGGCGGACTCGGACGTCACCACCGCGATGGTCCCGCGGTCGTCGGCGAGTGGTTCGACGGTCACCGACGCGTCGGCTGCGGTGAGCACTCCGAGCACCTCGCGCTGGGAGTCGCTGAGCGCCGTCGTCGAGGTGGAGGTTTCCGGGGCGGTGGTGCGACCGATGAGCACGCCCGCTCCCAGCGCCACTGCCACCGTCACGGCCGCCGCCGCCAGGATCGCGGTGGCGCGTGCCGGACGCGGTGCGGTGCCACCGGCCCGGTGTTGGCCGCGGGATGATTCGCGGGGCCGCAGTTCGATCGGCGGCGGTGGCACGAGGTCGGTCTCCCCGGATCGGTCCGTGCCGGCCGGAGCGGCAGCGGGTTCCGGGTCGCTGGCGGCGCCGCTCGCGTTCGGCGGGCCGGGATCGATGCCCGCGGGCATGTAGGCGTCCGGGTTGAGCGGCGCGCCCTCGAAGACGTGATGCAACACCCGGTCCCGGAGTTCGGGCGGCGCGTCGAGCGCATAGGTCGTCGCGAAACCGGCCATGGCCGCGTGGATGTCGGTGATCTGCACGTCGTAGGCCGCGCGCCGCTGCGGAGGCAGGGCGGCTAGTTCCTGTTCGGCTCGGGTCGTCTCGTCGGGGGTCAGCGCGCCGACCGCGAAGAGCTCGACGTGATCGTCGAGCCAGGCGGACCCGCGGTCCCCGGACGTCGTATCGGGTGTGGTCATTGTGGGTTCAGGCGTCCTCGTGCGTCCTCAGGCAATTTCTCAACCGACGCAGGCCATCTCGAATCCGAGACTTGATGGTGGGTAAGGGGGTGTCGGTGTGCCGGGCGACCTCGGGATAGGTCAGGCCTCCGAAGTACGACATCTCGATGCAGCTCCGTTGCAGTTCCGTGAGCGTACCGAGACATGTTCGTAGCGTACGCGCCTCGTCGGTCTGCACAACGACCTCGAGCGGAATGTTCCGCGGTGTCTCGACCGACACCGCGCCGTACTGCGACATCCGCTGTTGTTGCAGCTCCTCGGAGCGCACACGATCGACGGCCCGCCGGTGGGCGATGGTCATCATCCAGGTGATGACCGACCCGCGCCCGGGCTGGTACTCGGCAGCCTTCTGCCAGTACTGCAGGTACGCCTCCTGGACGATCTCCTCGGCGTACTGGCGGTCGCGCACGACCCGGAACGCGAGGCCGTAGATCCGCGAACTCGTGAGGTCGTACAGAGTGGAGAATGCGGTTCGGTCGCCCGCCGCGGCCGCGGCCAGCAGTTCCCGCAACATCCCTGCCTCGCCCCCGCGTCCGTGGTGCGCGTGGGCGGCCGCGCTGCCATCGTCCGGTGTCACTGGTCCACGGTAACGAACACATGGGGATTTCTCGGCCGATCGTTGATCGCGGGTATGCCGATCGTGAATTCGCACAGCGCTGACGCAGAGGTCATCGATTCGCGGAGCGGCGGTACAGGATGAGCGACGCAGGTATGCACACCGCCAGTATGACCAGGGCCGAACCGACCGAGTAGCCGACCGCGTGGTCGGCGACCCATCCGGTGGCCTCGGGGAAGGTCGGGGGCGCCTCGTTGCCGAAGAGCTGCCGGGAGGCGGTCGCCACTGCGGTCACCGGATTCCACTCGGCGATCGCACGCAACGGCCCGGGCAGGCTCTGGGCGGAGATGAAGGCGCTCGACAGGAAGGTGACGGGGAACATCCACAGGAAGCCGATGCTCTGCGCGGCTTCGACATTCGGCGCGGCGAGACCGGTCACCGCACCCACCCACGCCATGGCGAGCGCGAACAGGCCGATGATGCCGAAGGCAAGGGCGGCGTCGCCCGCGCTGCCGTACACGCGCCATCCGATCGCCAGGCCGCAGGCGACCATCACCGCGAGACCGACCACGCCCAGGAGCATGTCGGAGGTGACCCGACCGCTGATGACGCCCAGCCGGGACATCGGCAGCGACCGCAGCCGGTCGACGATGCCGTCGGAGGTGTCGTTCGCCAGACCGACGGTGGTGAAGGCCGCGTTGAACACCACGGTCTGGGTGAAGATGCCGGCCATCAGGAATTCGCGGTAGGAGCCCCCGCCGAAGGTCGCGCCGAAGACGTAGGCGAACAGGAACACGAACATCAGCGGCTGGATGGTGGCACTGATGAGCAGTGTGGGAATTCGCTTGACGGTCAGCAGGTTCCGCTCGACCAGTACTGCGGTGTCAGTGAGCATGGAGTCGATCCGATCGGGTCGTCGGGGCGTGGGAGAGGTCGGGATCGGCGTCGGACACCCTCGGGATGACGGTGGTCTCGGCGTCGGCCGTCGCCTGTGCTCCGGCACTGCGGTCACTGCCGCCGTCGCTCGCCTGCGTGTTCCGCTCCGTGAGCGCCAGGAACACGTCGTCGAGGGTCGGGGTCGCGACGGTGGCGTCGACGACGTCGATGCCGACGGCATCCAGTGCCCGGACGGCGGAGACCGCGCTGCGCGTTCCCTCGTCGACCGGTACCGACCACTTCGTGACTCCGGCAGCCGTCTGCTCGGCGAGGGGTGCGTCGGTGCGGTCCGGGTCGTCGAGTCGTTCGGGCATCCCGAGTCCGACCTCGGCGAGTGTGGTGGCGACCAGCTCGTCGTGGTGGCCGTCGTCCGAACGCACCTCGATCGTGAGGATCGAGGCGCCGGTGGAGGCCTTGAGTGCGGCGGCGCTGCCCTGTGCCCGGATGCTGCCGTGGTCGATGACGGTGATCTCGTCCGCCAGCGCATCGGCCTCCTCGAGGTACTGCGTCGTCAGCAGTACGGTCGCACCGCCCGCGACCTGTTCGGTGATGACCTCCCACATCTGTCGGCGACCTCGCGGATCCAGCCCGGTGGTCGGCTCGTCGAGGATCACCAGTGACGGCCGGTTGATGAGGGCACCGGCGAGGTCGAGCCGCCGGCGCATGCCGCCGGAGTAGGTGCGCATCGGCCGGTCGGCCGCGTCCTGGAGCGCGAGGTCGGCGATCAGTTCGCGCGCCCGCCCGGAGGCCTCGGCCCGCGACAGTCCGTAGAGCTGCCCGACCATCCGCAGGTTCTCGAAACCGGTCAGGTTCCCGTCGACGGCCGCGTACTGGCCGGAGACGCCGATGATCTTGCGGGCGGCACCGGGATCGGCGATGGCGTCGACCCCGTCGACGAGGACGGTGCCCTCGTCGGGCTTCATCAGGGTCGCCACGGCGCGGACGGTCGTGGTCTTGCCCGCCCCGTTGGGTCCGAGCAGCGCGTGCACGGTGCCCGCGGGCACCGTGAGGTCCAGGCCGTCGAGGGCCTGAACGCGGCGGCCACGGCCGAACAGGCCGGTGCGGAATGTCTTTCGTAGGCCGCGCAGTTCGAGGGCGTTCGGCGCGGGGGTGACCGTGTCGGTGGACATTCCGCCGGGAGTCGTGTCCGGCGATGCGGTGTCCGCCGAGGTCGTGTCAGCCATACTGTGCCGCCCCATGTGTGACCTCCCTTTCAGTGTTCTGCGAACGTTCCATCGACCGGATCAGACTGGCGGGCCTCATGTCTCGCCAGTTCTCCTCGACGTACTCCAGGCACTCGTCGTGACCCGACGGACCGAACACGACGCGCCAGCCGTCGGGAACGGGGGCGAAGTCCGGCCACAGGGAATGCTGGTTCTCGTGATTGACGAGGACGCGAAAGGTCCCCTCGGTGTCGTCGAACGGGTTCGTCATGATTCCTCCTCCTGTGCTGTGATTCCCGGTGTGCCCGGGCCAGCCTCGATTGCGGTCATCCACTCGGAGACGTTCTCCGGCAGCAACATCCGCGCGTGGGTACTGCTGGCCTCGATCTCGACCACGCGACCGGTGACCTTCGTGTGCCAGCCGGCGACGGCCGGTGGACCGTCGTGGGCGTCCACGGTCGCGGTGACGAAGGTGAGGTCACCGTCGAAGACGCGGGGCTGCCAGTTCCGCGCCAGCGGTGACGCGTGCCGAAACACCTCGTGGACGGTGGTGAGCGTCTCCTCGGACAGACCGCCGAGTGCTCCGCCCGCGGCGGAGATGATCCGGAACGCGTCGGCGACCGTGGGTTCGGCGGAGTCGCCGTCCGGGATGACGTCGTCGGGGACGTCGAGTCCGAACTCGCGCATCAGCTCCGCGATCGACGCCTCGGTGTCGAGGTCGGGCCGTTCGGCGACGACATAGCTGTCGAGCAGGACGAGCTGCTCGACGGTCTCGCCGGCCTCCTGCAGCTGAACGGCCATCTCGTGGGCGATCAACCCGCCCAGCGACCAGCCGAGCAGGTGGTAGGGCCCCTCGGGTGCGACCGTGCGCAAGCGCGAGACGTAGACCTCGGCGAGGTCGGCGATCGTGCGCGGGCACGGGTCGCCGGCCAGCGCCGGATGCTGCAGGCCGTAGACCGCGCGGTCGGCGGGCAGGTGGGGAAGCAGCGAGGTGAAGCTCCAGGACAGGCCGATCGCCGGATGCACCACGAACAGTGGTGCGGGAGCGACGTTTCCGGCGTCCTCCGGGACGCGGCGCAGCGGCAGCAGTGTGTCGAGGCCCGACGTCGACGGACCGTCGGTCCGATTCGGATCCGCCTCCCCGTCGAGCAGGTCGGCGAGTTCGGCGGGACTCGGAGCCCCGAACAGCGTCTGCGCCGCGACGTGGAGCCCGGTGAGTTCGGTCAGTCTGCTGGTCACCGCGGTGGCCATCAGTGAGTTGCCGCCCAGGTCGAAGAACCCGTCGTCGGCGCCGACGGCGTCGATGTCGACCTCGAGGACCTCGGCGAAGACGCGGGCGACGGTCGCCTCGGTCCCGGGTGCCGGTGCTCTCCCCGAGGCGGACACGGCCGGCGTCGGCAGCGCCGCCCGGTCGAGTTTGCCGGTCGGGGTCAGCGGGATGTCGTCGAGCACGGAGACCGACACGGGCACCATGTGCCGCGGCAGACGGCGCGCCACCCGGCGCCGCAGATCCGCGGGGTCCGGATCGGACCCGCGGGTCGCGGTCACGTAGCTGCGCAGGATCGCCGCGGTTCCGGTGCCGTCCACCAGCGTGACGGCGAAGTCGACGTCGGGTTCGGCGGCGAGCGCGTCGTCGATCTCACCCAGTTCGATGCGGAACCCGCGGACCTGGACCTGGGTGTCACTGCGGCCGACGTAGGCGAGCTGCCCGTCGGCGGTCCAGCGGACCAGGTCGCCGGTGCGGTACATCCGCTGGCCGGCGAACCGCGGCCCGGTGACCATCGGTGCGGGGACGAACCGGATCGCGGTGAGTCCGGGCCGGCGGTGGTAGCCGCGCGTGAGCTGGACACCCGTCAGGTACAGGTCCCCGGTGACGCCGGGCGGCACCGGGTGCAGCCGATCGTCGAGGACGAGCGCGCCGACGCCGTTGTTCGGGGTGCCGATCGTCAGCGGCGTGTTCGGGGTCAGCGAACGGCTGCCGGTCGTGATGATCGTCGTCTCGGTGGGGCCGTAGACGTTGATCATCGTGCGACCTGGCGACCAGCGCCGCACGAGATCGGCCCCGTAGGCCTCGCCACCGACTGCGAGAGCGCGCAGGGACGGCACAGCGGCGGGATCCATGCTGGCGACCGCGGCGGGGGTGATGAACGCATGCGTCGCCTGGCGCGCACTGATCACGTCGCTGAGCGCGGTACCGCCGTAGACGTGCGGTTCCACGATGGTCAGCGCCGACGAACCGGCCAGCGCGAGGAGCATTTCCAACACCGAGGCATCGAAACTCGGTGAGGCGAAGTGCAACACGCGCGACGTGGGTCCGGGATTCATGCGCTCGGCGAGCTCGTCGTGCACGGCACGCAAGCCACTGTGCGGGACCAGCACGCCCTTGGGCTTACCGGTCGACCCCGATGTGTAGATGATGTACGCCAACTGATCCGGACGGATCGTCGACTCCCGCTCGGCGTCGGTGATCGGTGCCGGCGACGAGTGCTTCATGCGGGTCCGGGTCGGCGCCGCGTCGAGGACCAGGGTCGGTACGTCGTCTCCGGCCGAGCTCTCCCGGATGCGTTCCCAGGCGGACGACGTCGTCACGAGCAGCTGCGCGCCGCTGTCGTCGAGCATGTGCGCGATTCGGTCGGCGGGATACTCCGGGTCGATCGGGACATACGCGGCGCCGGCCTTCACGATCGCCCAGATCGCCACCAGGGAATCGATGGAACGGCTGATCGCCATCGCGACCACCGGCTCCCGGGACGACCGGACGTCGGGACCCACGGTTCCCGGCTCGTCGTCCGTCCGTGCGTAGGCGCCGACCCCGCGGCCGAGCAGCACCCGGGCCAGCCGGTTCGAGCGGGCGTCGAGTTCGGCATACGTGAGTGTCTCGGGGGCGTCGCCGTCCCCGGTGGGCTGCCCGATGACGGCGAGTCCGTCCGGGTGACGTCGCACGGCGTCGGCGATCAGCACGTCCAGCGTCGTCGGCGCCTGGCCGCGCGGGCCCAGAGCGGGGGTGCGTTCGGCGACCTCGAGTGGGTCGGTGATGCGGATGTCGCCGATCGCGCGCCCGGGATCGCCGAGCATCCCGCGCAGCACACGCATCAGACGTGTCCCCAGCATCTGGGCGTCGTCGTGGCCGTATCGGGCGGCGTCATAGGTGATCTGGACGGCGGCGTCGGTGTCGGCGTCGGTGGCACCCAGGCCGGTGACGGTGAACTGCAGGTCGAACTTGGCCGCGAGTGAATCGAATTCGGCCACCTCGGCGAGGAGTCCGTCGTCCATCGGGACGGCGGCCCCGGCGAGGGAGTCCGCGCCGCCGACCGGCGTCGGTGCGCCGCCGGCGAAGTCGTGCACCGACAGCGCCACCTGGAAGATCGGGTGGCGTCCGTGTGCGCGTTCGGGATTGAGCGCGGACACCACGTCGTCGAACGGCACGCCCCGGTGATCGAGGGCGTCGATGTCGGAGTCGCGGGTACGGCGGACGAGCGCTGCGACGGTCTCCGCGCTGCGCAGGTGGCTCCGCAGCGGCACCATGTTCACGAACATGCCGACCACGCCGCTGTAGTCGCGGTCGACGCCGGCCATCCCGGTGCGGTTGTCGACGGGGCTGCCGATCACCAGATCGTCACCGACCCCGAGGCGGTGCAGCAGGATCGCGAGCGCGGTGTGCATGACGGAGAACGGAGTCGTCGACTGCTCGCGGGCGAAAGCGGTCAGGCCCGCCCTGGTGTGTGCCGGAAGCTTGAGGCTCACCGACCGGGCGCCGGATTCGCGTCGCCCACCGGTCACCGGTTCGACCGTGCTCTCGGCGGGCGCACCCGCGAGGTGCTCGGTCCAGAACTCCAGCTCTTCTCCGGCCGCGGGCGCTGCCGCACTCTCGACGGCGTGGTCGCGGTAGTCGAGTTCAGCTGCCGCCCACTGCTCGGCGCGGCCGGCGCGTCGTTCGCGGTAGGCCTGGGCCAGGTCGCCGACGAGGATCGGCAGCGACGCGCCGTCGGCCGCGATGTGGTGCACGACGAGCATCAGGACATGGGCGGGATCGTCGGCCCGGGTGCCGGGCTCGACGAGGAGGGACGCCCGGAGCGGGGCCTCGGTGGTCGGGTCGATCGGCGTCGATGCGAGACGCGCGATCTCGCCCATGAGAGCGTCCGTGTCCGCGGGAGCGACCGGGGTCAGCGCGCCGACGACGGCCTCGGGGTCGTCGAGCACCCGGCCGGACGGGGTGCCGTCCGCGGCCTCGAAGACCGTCCGCAGGCTCGTGTGCCGTGCGACGACATCGGTCAAAGCTCCTCGGAGGGAGTCGACGTCGACGTCGCCGGCGAGTCGCAGGACGAAGGGCATGAGGTATTCGGTCGACGCGGGGTCGGCGACCGCCAGCGACCACAGGCGGCGCTGGACCGGTGCGAGCGGGAACGTATCCCGTCGAACCGGGCGGCCGGTCGCGTCGTCGGCGGTGGCTTCCCAGTCCTCGGGCAGGCTGATGAGGCCGGCGAGCGCCTCGGCGGTCGGGTTGTCGAACACGTCCCGGACGCGGAGCCGGCCGTCGATGGACGCCCGGTTGATCCGGCTGACCAGCGTCGTCGCCTGCAGCGAGGTGCCGCCCAGCTGGAAGAAGTCGTCGGTGGCCCCCACCTCGTCAGGGGCGAGCCCGAGCACGTCGGCGACGATCTCGACCAGCGCGGTCTCGGCGTCGGTCCGCGGCGCGCGGCCGGCGGACGAGATGCTGCTCGCCGAGGGTTCCGGCAGCGCCCGGCGGTCGAGCTTGCCGTTGCCGGTCAAGGGGATCTCGTCGAGCACGACGATCGCGGACGGGACCATGTGGCGGGGGAGCCTGCGGCGCATGTCCTCGAGAACCGTTGCGGTGTCCAGGGTCTCGACCGAGCTGGTGACGTATCCGACCAGGGTGGCCGATGCGCTCTCGCCGCGGACGACGGTGGTGGCGAAGTCGACTCCGTCGACGGCCGCCAGCGCGGCGCTCACCTCGTCGAGTTCGATGCGGAAACCGCGAACCTTCACCTGGTTGTCGCTGCGTCCGTGGTAGGTCAGTGCGCCCGCGGCGTCGCGGTGGACGATGTCGCCGGTGCGGTACATGACGGACCCGCGGCCGACCGGGGACGCCACGAATCGTCCGGCGGTCAGGCTCCGCCGGCCCAGGTAGCCGCGTGCCACTCCCGGTCCGGCGAGGTAGAGCTCGCCGGGGACGTGGTCGGGCAGCGGGCGCAGCCGGTGGTCGAGGACGAGTGCGGTGCACTCGTGGACCGGTGTGCCGATGGTGATCGGGTCACCCGGGTGTAGTGGCGTCGACATCGCGGCGACGATGGTCGTCTCGGTGGGTCCGTAGCAGTTGATGTAGCGTCGGCCGGTTCCCCAGCGCGCCACCAGCTCCGGGGTGCTCGCCTCGCCGCCCACACCCAGGGTCCGCAGGTGGGGCAGCGGATGCGGGGCGGCGGCGGCGAGCGCCGACGGGGTGATGAACGCGTGGGTCACCTCCCGTTCGTCGAGGAACTCGACGAGTTCGTCTCCGCCGTAGATCGTGGTCGGCGCGACCACCATCGTCGCGCCGGACTCGACCGCGAGGAGGAACTCCAGCATCGATGCGTCGAACGAGGGGGAGGCGAACAGCAGGGTGCGGTCACCCGGGCCGACCTCGTACCGTTCCCGCTGGCTCGCCGCGAAGGCGGCCAGGCCGCGATGGGTCACGCTGACGCCCTTGGGTTTTCCGGTGGATCCCGAGGTGTAGACGATGTAGGCGACCGAATCCGGGTGCCGCACCGGGGAACCCAACGCCGAGCGCTCGCTCGTGCACAGGTCCTGCGGGGTGAGCCACCAGATGTCGTGCGGCACATCGCGGCGGTGATCGGAGCCGCTGATACCCAGGATGGCCCCGGAATCGGCGATCATGTGCGCGATCCGCTCGGCCGGGTAGCGCATGTCGACCGGCAGGGCGGCGGCACCGGACTTGGCCACCGCCCATGTGGCGATCACCGACTCCAAGCTGCGATCGACGGCGATCGCGATCACGTCCTCAGGTCCGACCCCGAGATCGCGCAGCACGCGGGCCCAGCGAGCGGAGATCTGGTCGATCTCGGCGTAGGTGAGGGTGCGGTCGCCGTCCTCGATGGCGACTCGATCGGAGTGATCGATGACGGTGTCGGCGATGATGTCGGCGAGGTGTCTCGGCTCGACGGTCCGGTCGTCGTGGACATCGGCGTCGATGGTGTTCGCGAGATCGTCGCCGACGGCGAGGTCGTCGAGAGGTGTGGACGGGTCCGCGGCGACCGTACGCGCGAGGTCGACGAACATCCGGGCCAGTTCGGTGACACGCTCGGAACTGTGGACGTCGGTCGCATAGGTGAACCGCGCGCGCCCGTTGCGGATTCGCAGCTCGAGGTCGAATCGCACACCCTCGGTGTCGATCTCCTCGGCGACGATCTGCAGGCCGGGCAGGTCCACTCTGGTGTGGTCCGGCTCGAGGGTGTCGGAGACCCCGGCGTCGAAGGCCAGGGCGATCTGGAACACCGGATGCCGGTCCGTCCGAGGCGGATTGAGCATCGAGACGATCTGCTCGAACGGCATGTCGGCGGCCGAGAGTGCTTCGAGATCACGGTTGCGGACGGAGTCGAGCAATGTCGCGAACCCCTGACTCCCGTCGACCGGGGTCCGGAGGACGACGGAGTTCACGAACATGCCGACGATCTCGGCCAGGCGGGGATCGGCGCGTCCGGCGACCGGGGTGCCGATGACGATGTCCGATGCCGAGCCGGCGACGTGCACCTGGGGGTCGGCATTCAGCCGGTGCAGCAGGGCGGCGAACACCGCGTGCACGCACATGAACTCGGTCGCCCGGCCGTTGCCCAGGGCGCTGAGGCGGTTGCGCAGCCCGGCGTCGAACTCGACCTCGACGACACCCGCGGTCCGGGTGGCCCCGGCCGGTGCGTCGGGTACGAGGATCGGTCCGACATCGAGGCCGTCGAGGTCCTCTCGCCACCGGTCGGCCAGATCCGGCCGGGTGTCGAGGTACTGCGCCTGCCAGCGCAGGTAGTCACGGTAGTCCAGGGCCCCGGGGTTGGCGGTGACCGTGGGTTCGGTGCCGTTCTCGGCGGCGGTATGCAGCTCGGCGTACGCGCGGGTGATGTCGCGGTGCAGCGGCACCATCGACCAGCCGTCGGCGGCGATGTGGTGGATGACGAGGGTCAGCTTGTGGTGTGCCGCGTCGCCGTCGATCCGGTGCAGCGCGACCCGCAGCGGCACGTCGGCGGTGAGGTCGAACGGACGGCGGGCCAGCGCCTGCGCGAGCTCCGGCCAGTCGGTCGCGGTCGTCTCGGCGACGGTGAGGTCGGTGTGCGCCTCGTCGACGGGACGCACGTCGAGGACAGGTCGTCCGTCGTGTTCGGGGTACACCGTGCGCAGCATCTCGTGGCGTCCGACGGCGTACCGGAGTGCGCCGGACAGCGCTGCCACGTCGAGGTCGCCGCGGAGATCCAGAGCGAAGGCGATGGCGTAATCGGCGGTCGGCGAGCCGTTCTCGACCTCCATGCGGCGTTCACCGGCGTCGGAACCGGCCGCGAGCTGGTTGAGGAACCACAACTGCTGCTGGGCGGGCCCGGGATGGGCCGGGCGGTCCGGATCGTGCCGCAGGTCGGGCAGGGTGTGCGTTTCGACGACAGATGTGTCGCCCGTGTCGGCGCCGCCGAGCCGGGCGATGCCGGCGACGGTCGAGTGGTCGAAGACCTCGCGGACGGGGATGCGACGCCCGGTGAGGTTCTCGAGCGCGCCGACGATCTGGGTGGCCAGCAGCGAGTTGCCGCCGAGATCGAAGAAGTCGTGATCGCGCCCGATGGTGCCGGGTTCGAGCTCGAGACGCTCGGCGATGAGGTCGGCGACGGCCCGCTCGATCGGGGTCCGCGGCGCGTCGAACGCGACGTCTCCGCCGACCGACGCGGCTTCCGGCGCCGGCAGTGCCCGGAGGTCGACCTTGCCGATCGGGGTCGTGGGGATCTCGTCGAGTTCGATGATGGCGGACGGGATCATGTGCCGAGGGAGCCGTTGCGCCAACCGGTCCCGCACCGCCGCGGCCTGACCGTGCTCGCCGTCGGTGACCGTCACGTACGACACGAGATGCGCGCGGTCGCCTTCGCCGTGCGTGGTGGTGACGGCGGCACGGACAGCATCGTCGGCGACGAGGGCGGCATCGATCTCACCGAGTTCGATGCGATGCCCGCGGATCTTGGTCTGGTGGTCGGCGCGCCCGCGGAACTCGAGTTCGTGGTCGGGGGTCCATCGCACGAGGTCGCCGGTGCGGTACATCCGCTCACCGGGATCGCCGTACGGGTTGGCGATGAACCGCTTGGACGTCAAGGGCCGGACACCGTGGTAACCGCGGGCGAGATGCTCACCGGCGATGTACAACTCGCCGATCGCGCCGGGGGCCACCGGGCGCAGGCGCTCGTCGAGCACCACCGCGGAGATTCCGCGGATGGGCCGGCCGATCGTGAGCGTCGTGTAGTCGGGGCTGATCGGCGACGACACCGCGGCGACGACGGTGGTCTCGGTGGGACCGTAGGCGTTGAACAGCTGCGGGCCGCTCGACCAGGTGCGCACCACCTCGGAGTTCGGGTGCTCGCCGCCGATGACGAGAGCCTCCAGGTCGGGGACGTCGTCCGGGGACATGGTCGTCAGCACCGACGGGGTCAGGAACGCGTGCGTGATCCGCGCGTCGCGCATGAGCTCGGCGAGCTCGGCGCCGCCGACGATTCCCGGCGGGACGATGTGCATCGTCGAGCCGGCGGAGACGGCCATCAGGATCTCCAGCACCGACGCGTCGAAGCTCGGCGAGGCCATGTGCATCGTCCGGCTCCGGGGGGTGATCCCGTACTGGGTGACCTGCTGCGCGCCGAAGTCGGCGAGTCCGCGGTGGCTGACCACCACGCCCTTCGGTGTGCCGGTGGTGCCGGAGGTGTAGATCAGGTAGGCGGGCTGGTCGACGTCGAGGACACCGAGGCGGTCCGAATCGGCCACGGGGGCGGGCGATTCGGCGTCGATGCGGTCGCGGGTGGCCGGGTCGTCGAGCACGACGGTCGTGATCTCGCCGCCGGCGCGTGGATCGGACGCGCTGTCGGTGACGAGCAGCTGCGTCCCCGAGTCGGTCAGCATGTGTTCGATGCGAGCCGCCGGGTAGGCGGGATCGACCGGGACCCAGGCTGCGCCGGTGCGGGCGATCGCCCACATCGTGGTCATCCACTCCACGCCTCGCGGGAGGGCCACGGCCACATGACGTTCGGGACCGGCCCCGCCCTCGATGAGCAACCGCGCCAGCCGGTTCGACGCCGCGTCGAGCTCTCGATAGGTCAGCGACCGGGTGCCGTCGGTGACCGCGATGCGGTGCGGCGAGGACTCCGCGGCCGCGGACAGCAGCCGCGTCAGGTGCTCCACGGGGCGGCTGCCCTCGCCGACGGCCGGCACGAGGTCGAGACGCTCGTGCAGGTCGAGGACGGGCAGGTCGCCGACGGGTGTGCCCGGGTCGGCGGTCGCGGCGTCGAGCAGACGGATCAGGCGCGAGCCCAGCCCGGCCACCGTGTCCCGGTCGAACAGTGCGGTGGCATAGCCGATCTCGAGGGTGAGACCCGTCGGTTCGCCGGTCGCCCCGCGCACCTCGGTGAAGGTGAACTGCAGGTCGAAGGTGGTGCGGCCGGTGTCCACACGGGACGCGGTCGCCGCGAGCCCGGCGAAGTCGAGGCGGATCGCGGAGCGGTCCTCCAGGGCCAGCGACACCTGGAAGAACGGGTGGACGTTGCCCGACCGGACCGGATTCAGCTCCGTCACGAGACGGTCGAACGGCATGTCGGCGTTGTCGAACGCGTTCAGGTCGGTGTTCCGTACCCGGGCGACCAGATCCGCGAACGGCAAGTCCTTGTCGACGTCGGTGCGCAACGCGAGCGTGTTGACGAACATGCCGACGAGGTCGTCGAGGTCGGCCTCGCCGCGCCCGGACACCGGTGTGCCGACGATGACATCGGAGGTCTGCGCGAGGGATCGCAGCAGGAGCGCGACCGATGCGTGGAGCACCATGAACACGGTGGCATCGGCATCGGCGGCGACGGTCCGGATCGCGCCGTAGGTGTCGGTGTCGATCGTCGACGTCACCGACGAGCCGGACCGGCCGGTGACCTCGGAGTCCCGGGTCCGGGGCCGGTCGAGGGGCAGTTCGGTCTCGCCCGGCGCCCCGTCGAGCGTGGTCCGCCAGAAGTCGAGTTCGGCCGCGGCGTGGGGACTCTCGTCGAGCCAGGCGTGACGCGCGGCGCTGGTCTGCGAGTAGCTGACCGGCAGTTCGGCCCACGTGGGCTCGTTCCCGTCGCGACGTGCTCGATAGGCGGTGGCCAGGTCACCGGCGAGGGGTGCCAGCGACCAGCCGTCGGCCGCGATGTGATGGACGACCATCGTCAGGCGGTGATCGTCGTCGGCGGTGCGGACGAGGCGCGCGCGAACGGGGATCTCGGCGGCCAGGTCGAAGGGGATCGAGGCGAAGTCGCGATCCGGGCACTGCGCGATGTCGGCGGTCGCGAGGACCGGCAGGTCGACGTCGACCGTATCCGGATCGGCCGCGGAGATGCATGCCACACCGTCGATCTCGGCGACGACGCTGCGCAGCGGCTCGTGTCGGCGGACCACGTCGACGAGCGCCGCGCGGAGCGCATCGGTGTCGAGGGCGCCGACGAAGCGGACGGTGAACGGCATGTTGTAGGTGGCCGCGGACGCCGGGTCCAGTCGGGTCGCCAGCCACAGGCGGTGCTGGGCGGGGGACAGCGGCACGGCTCCGGACGCGGTCCGGCCGGCGGTGTCGTCGGCCCCGGTGGGACCCGTGGCGGCCGGATGGTCGGAGTCGACGCCGAGGTCGGTGAGGGTGGCGACGATGCCGGCGAGGTCGTCGGCGTCGAACACCGTGCGGATCCCGATCCGGTTGCCGGTCGCCCGGGACAGGCGCGACGCCATCCGCGTGGCCGACAGCGACGATCCGCCGATCTCGAAGAAGTTGTCGCTCAGCGAGACCGACGCCGACCCGGCATGCGGGGAACGCCCGGACCGGCGGTCGGATGCGTCGTCCTGCAGATCCAGCACATCGGCGACGGTGGTGACGACGAGGCGTTCGAGCGCGGTACGGGCGGGGACGAACTCGCGGTGGGTCCGTAGGTCCGGCCGGGGCAGGGCGCGGCGGTCGAGCTTGCCGTTGGCGGTGGTGGGCAGGGAGTCGAGGACCATGATCGCGGTGGGGATCATGTGATCCGGTAGCGCGGTGCGGAGTTCGGCGCGCAGGTCACGGTCGGCGAGTCCGGTGCCGGTGACGTAGCCGACGATCGCGGCTTCGCCGGCGACCAGGTCGTCGCGGATCACCACGCCGGCGGCGGTGACGTCGTCGAGGGCACTGAGCGTCGATTCGATCTCACCCAGCTCGACGCGCTGGCCGCGGATCTTCACCTGGGAGTCGGTGCGGCCGAGGTACTCCAGCTCGCCCGTGGCGTTCAGGCGGACGAGATCTCCGGTGCGGTAGAGCCGCTCGCCCGGGGTCTCGGGCGAGGCGACGAAACGCGACGCGGTCAGGTCCGCGCGTGACCGGTAGCCGCGGGCCAGCTGGACACCGCCGAGATAGAGTTCGCCGATCGCGCCGGGCGGCTGCGGCCGCAGGCGGTGGTCGAGCACGTGGACGCTGGTGTTCCACACCGGGGAACCGATCGGGATCACCGAGAGGTCCGCGCGGCAGTCGTCGTGATGGGTGACATCGATCGCGGCTTCGGTGGGACCGTAGAGGTTGTGGATCGGCGCGGCGGTCAGCGTCGCCGTGGCGCCGACGGTCGAGGGCGTCAGAGCCTCACCGCTGGTGAAGATCTGACGCAGGCTCGTCAGCATCGAGGAGTCGTCGGCGTCGAGAGCCGCGGTGAAGGCGGCCAGCATCGAGGGGACGAAGTGCACGGTGGTGACGCGGTGCTCGGCGATCACGTCGCGCAGGTACCACGGGTCGCGGTGTCCGTCGGCGCTCGGCACGACCAGTGCGGCCCCGGTGGTGAAGGGCCAGAAGAACTCCCACACAGACACGTCGAAGGTGGACGGGGTCTTCTGCAGCACCCGATCATCGGCGTCGAGTGCATAGCGGGACTGCATCCACGCGAGGCGGTTGACGATGGCGCGGTGAGTGATGACCACGCCCTTGGGCTTTCCGGTGGAGCCCGAGGTGAACAGCACATATGCGGCCGCGTCGGGACCCGGGCGCGCCGGAGCGGCCCCATCGGCGTCCTCGTCGGCGCGCAGATCGGCGAGCACCGCGTCGGTGATGACGAGATCGGGCGAGGCCACCTCGAGAATGTGGCCGAGACGATCGGCGGGTTCGGCCGGGTCGATCGGCAGGAACGCGGCGCCGGCACGGATGACGGCGTGCAGAGCCAGGACCTGGTCGGTGCTGCGGTGCAGTTGAACACCGACGACGCTCTCGGGGCCGATCCCGCGACGCGTGAGCGCCGCAGCGATCTGTGTTGCTGCGCGGGCGAACTCGCGATGGGTGAGCGAGTGCCCATCCTGTGCATCGGTCACCGCGGTGGCGTCGGGGTGGGCGGCGGCTCCCCCGTCGAGCAGGTCGACGAGCGTTGTGTCGCCGTGGTCGACCCGTTCCCCGGTCATGCGCTCGGGTAGCGCTTCGCGTTCGGCGTCGGTCAGGAGGTGCAGGTCCGACATCCTCGTGTCGCCGGGCGCACCGACGAAGGCGGTCACGAAGTCGACGAGACGACGGTGGTGGGTGGTGACGTCGTCGTCCGGGTAGATGTTCGGATTCGCCTCGAGGTCCAGGGTCATCCCGCCGTCGAGGCTGTCGTACACGTTGACCGACAGGTCCTCGATCGGTCCGGTGGACAGGACGTGCAATTCGCCCTTGAGCGGGCCGAAGTCGATGTGCTGGAAGAACAGCATGACGTTGACGAGCGGGCCGAAGAAGCCACGCCGCGCCCCCGCTGCCCCGAGGATCTGGGAGGTGATGTCCTCGTGCCGGAACTTCTGGTGCCGGACGGCGGACTTGATCTCCGCGTTGACCGATTTCAGCAGATCGGTCACGGTGGCGGAATCGTCGTGGAGCGCGATACGCAACGGGACGACGTTGGAGGTCAGACCCGCCGAGGTGCGCAGCACGTCGCGGTCGCGGGCCGCGACCGGCAGGCTCAGCATGGCCTCGTCGCGGTCGGTGTAGCGCGCGACGTAGGCGGCCACCGCAGCGGTGATGACCGACGCCGGCCGGACCCGGTGGCTGTGTCCGAGCTCGCGGATCCGGGCGACGAGGGTGTCGTCGAGGACCGCCGATCGGACGACCGACAACGGCGCGGCCGGAGCGGAAAGGCTGGTGAGAGTGGTCATCTCGGGCATATCGGCCAGATGGGACGCCCAGTGCTCGCGGTCCTCGGCGAACTTGGCGGAGGCACGGTACTCGCGGTCGAACTCGGCGATGTCGACCATCGACGCGGTGTCCGCGATCGGCGGCGGCGTTCCGTTCACGATCGCCGTGTAATGCGAGGCGACACGAAGCATCATGTACATCGCGGCATAGCCGTCGAAGCCGATGTGGTGACCGTGGCAATACCAGATCGAGTGTCCGGGACCCACTTTGAGCAGGTGTGTCTCGAGGATGTTGTCGGCGAAGACGTCTGAGCTGGCACTTCGCCGGCGGTCGATCCAGGCCAGTGCGGCCGCGCGCGGGTCCTCGGCGTCTGAGAAGTCCTGTCGACCCAGCACCACGTGCTGCGACCGGTCGAGAACCATCATCGGTTCGCCGTCGTCGGTCGGGATCAGCCGCAGCAGCGGGGCCTCGGTCTCACTCTCGGTGAGGGTGACAGCACGCTGCATGATGTCCGGATCGACGTCGACGAGTGGGTCGTCACCGCTCTCGCCCTGCGGACCCGATGTGTCGCCGCGGAATTCGACGAACGCGTCGATGGTCATCGGCACGTCCGGCTCGAGCTGCTGGGCGTAGAAGATGCCGCGCTGAGCGGCGGTCATCGGGATCGTCAGGTCGGTGTCGATGTCGGTAGCAACGGTGTTCCGGACCGCGTCGTCTGTGGTCACGCGTGCCTCCCCTGTGAGTGCGTGCCCGCACGGCAGCGTCGAACCCGGCTCGGACTGGGGGATTCGAACTCCGGTCATCGCTCACGGGGCTGGTGGCCCCGAGTCGAGGACTTGCCGTCAGGCCGCAGTTGTCGGACTGAACTGCGGAGCCCGGGGAGCATGGTGACCGTTCGGCTCACGATCGGCAGCCGAGAATTACCCCCGGCGCTGACACGCCCCCCGTGTTTCGCTCCCTTCCGGCTCGCACTGATTGCTCGCCGGACGGGCTTGTGTCTGGTCGATCTCGTCTCATGGGTGCTTCGCGTGGCGGTGCACCCCAGATGGGTCAGTGCGCGGAAAACTTTGCCGGCCCGGCGTCATCCGAAACCCCCGCTCGGTCGCCGGGACCATCGATTTGGCCGGGACCTGGGCATTCCCCTACACTTGTGGGGTTGCCTGCGGCGCCGCTGTGTCGCGAATCGGCTCACGAACCCACTGGGGCGGACGGCCCGGGTGTCACAACCTGGTCAAAACCCCAGGCAGGCGTGTGTTCGATGGCAACAGACCGTGTGCGTCGGGTCGGAAATCCGCCGTACATAAGAAGCCAGGTCAAGGAGACTAACGAGTGATTCAGCAGGAATCCCGCCTGCGAGTCGCCGACAACACCGGTGCCAAGGAGATCTTGTGCATCCGCGTGCTCGGCGGTTCCTCGCGGCGCTACGCCGGCATTGGCGACGTCATCGTCGCCACTGTCAAGGACGCCATCCCGGGCGGCAACGTCAAGAAGGGTGAGGTCGTCAAGGCCGTCATCGTGCGCACCACCAAGGAGCGCCGTCGTGCGGACGGAAGCTACATCCGCTTCGACGAGAACGCCGCCGTCATCCTCAAGGGTGAGAGCGACCCCCGCGGAACCCGCATCTTCGGCCCGGTCGGCCGTGAGCTGCGTGAGAAGAAGTTCATGAAGATCGTATCGCTGGCACCGGAGGTGATCTGACATGAAGGTCCACAAGGGTGACACCGTGATCGTCATCTCGGGCAAGGACAAGGGCGCCAAGGGCAAGGTCATCCAGGCCTTCCCGAAGACCCAGCGTGTCCTCGTCGAGGGCGTCAACCGAATCAAGAAGCACACCGCCGCGTCGGCCAACGAGCGCGGTGCCTCCTCCGGAGGCATCGTGACCCAGGAAGCCTCGATCCACGTCTCGAACGTGATGGTCGTGGACTCCGACGGCAACCCGACTCGCGTCGGCTACCGCGTCGACGAGGAAACGGGCAAGAAGGTCCGGATCTCGCGCAAGAGCGGGAAGGACATCTGACATGACCTCTACTGAACCCAAGATCCAGCCGCGCCTGAAGACTCGCTACCGCGAGGAGATCAAGGACACGCTGAACAAAGAGTTCGAATACCCCAACGTGATGCTGATCCCGGGCGTCGTGAAGGTCGTCGTGAACATGGGCGTCGGCGACGCCGCCCGTGACGCGAAGCTGATCAACGGCGCCGTCGAGGATCTGGCCAAGATCACCGGCCAGAAGCCGGAGATCCGTCGCGCTCGCAAGTCCATCGCACAGTTCAAGCTGCGCGAGGGCATGCCGATCGGTGCGCGCGTCACCCTCCGTGGCGACCGCATGTGGGAGTTCCTGGACCGTCTCGTGTCCATCGCCCTCCCGCGTATCCGCGACTTCCGCGGCCTGTCGGACCGTCAGTTCGACGGCAACGGCAACTACACGTTCGGCCTGAACGAGCAGTCGATGTTCCACGAGATCAACATCGACAACATCGACCGGCCCCGCGGTATGGACATCACCGTCGTGACGTCGGCCACCACGGACGACGAAGGCCGGGCGCTGCTGCGTGCCCTGGGCTTCCCGTTCAAGGACAACAACGTTAAGGACAACTGACATGGCAAAGAAGGCTCTGGTCAACAAGGCCAACAAGAAGCCCAAGTTCGCCGTGCGGGCCTACACCCGGTGCAACAAGTGCGGCCGCCCGCACTCGGTGTTCCGCAAGTTCGGCCTGTGCCGTATCTGCCTGCGCGACATGGCGCACGCCGGCGAGCTGCCGGGCGTGCAGAAGTCCAGCTGGTGATTTTCACCCCTCGGATTTCGTAGCATCAATGCGCTCATAGCGCGCATTCCAGCTGCCGATTCAGCAACAGCCCCACCTCGCTCACGCGAAGTGGGGCTGTTGCTGTCAGCGGGTCGCGGCCCATTCGTCGACGAGGCGCGGAAGCTTCTTCGCGTTCGCGGAGAGCGACCGCTGATACGCGCGGATCGCCAGCGCGTCGGCGAGCTTCCCGACAGCCCCGCCGACGCCTGCGTTGCGGATGCGGTAGGTGAGTTCGACGCCGCGGCGGACCTCCGCGAACGTGGCAGAGATGGCGAACTCGAGCGGTGACTCCGTCGAGGAGAACTCGGTGGCCGCGTGCGCATCCACCCGCGTGAACTCGCCGCTCCAGTCGACCGCGCGGCCGAGGCCCTTCATCTGCCCCCGCCACACGGTCCCCACCGCGACCGGCCCGTCGGTGACGGTCTCGACGCCGATCACGCCGGGCGTCAGCGCCGCGACGTGCTCCGGGATGAGGCAGTACTCCCACACCGTGGTGAGGGGTTGTCGGACGAGGACGGTCGCGCTTGCTTCGGGCATGGCGTCGACGTTACCTTCCCGTCGGATTCGGTAGCGAAAGATGGTGTATAGCACCGATTCTCGCTACGAAATCCCGGTCGGTCAGCGGCCGAGGATGCCGCCCAGCATGCCGCCGGCGCCGGACCCCGCAGAGCCCCCGCCACCGGTGCCGCCGACGAATCCGCCGGGCGGCAGTTCGGACGGTTGGACGACGACGAAACCGCGC
Organism: Gordonia sp. G4; assembly: GCF_057770005.1. Classification (NCBI taxonomy): domain Bacteria; kingdom Bacillati; phylum Actinomycetota; class Actinomycetes; order Mycobacteriales; family Gordoniaceae; genus Gordonia; species Gordonia sp. G4. The sequence continues at coordinate 183,404 of NZ_CM173442.1, read as the reverse complement.
CCGGAGAACTCGAGGGTGAACCGCTCGCCGGTGCTCCGACCCATGAGGGTGCCGAGGTTGAACGAGTCGTTGGACTTCACCGACGTGCGCAGGCTCGACGACCACGCGACCGCGGCCTGCGGGTCGGCGTAGGTCGCGGCGTCGACCTGCCGGGTGTGCAGAAGTCCAGCTGGTGACTTCGCACCGACCTGATGGTCGCGCTGTAAGGCCCCACCTCCCAACAGAGAGGTGGGGCCTTACGCATTTCAGCCGCACCACAGGTCGGGCGTCAACACTGTGAAGTTCTCAAAGGGCATGCGCGCTCCGACGGATCGGTGCGAAAGGTGCTACGCGGGGCGTCGTCCCTTGTCGGGATTCGCCTTCAGAAATTGGGCGCTCAAGTTCTCCGGCCGTTCGCCGATGCGAGTCGGTCATCGACCAGCGTGATGGATCAGGCGGCGGCCCGATCATCGAGAGTCATGGTGCGGCGGTTGTATGCCGGCAACGGCGTTCGGCTCGGATCGATCGATGCGGGTGGGACCAGCCACGGGTGGCGGTCGCGCCCCATGACGATCTCCCACTGGCCGGCGTGGATGTGGGCGTGGCAGGACGGACAGAGCAAGCACCCGTTGTCGATATCGGTGGAACCGCCGTGGCTCCAGAACTGGATGTGGTGGACGTGGGTGCGGCCCGCCGGCGCACCGCATTTGATGCAGCACCGGTCGCGGATGATGATCGCTCTACGCAGATGCGCCGGGAACAGTCGTCTGGAAGTGCCCATCTGCAGGGGGACGGTGTCGCCGTCGATTACCACGTCGCTGACAGAGGAGTCGCACGCCAGCAAGGATGCGGTGGTGGGGCTGATCGAACCCAGCCACAACAGGCTGGCCTTGTCCGGAGCAGCCGCCGGCAGGAGCACGCTGACGTGAGTCTTCGGTGGGGTTGCAAGGGTGGTGTCGGCCACCGCGGCGGCATCGAGGATGAGTTCCAGAGCATCCGCGTTGCGGGCCCCGGTGGTCCGAGAGTCGTCGGAGCCGTCGGGCTCAGGCCTCGGTGTGTTCAGAGATTCGATTGCCGCGGTGAGCTTTTCGCCGATGACTGTGTCGAGATCGCCGCGCACGCTGACTCGGCCTTCCCCGGTCGGGGTGAGGGTGAACTCGTTGATGGTGCGGTCCTCGCCAGCAGGCAGGCCGCCAGTCCCGACCGCATACTCGTTGCCCAGTTCGCGCGCCCTCTGGGCAATTTCGGCAGGGGTGGCGCCGGACATCGCGTGCGCGATGAGGGTCTGCTCGACCTCTGCTCGCTCCTCGGCGCAGACACCCTCGGGTGCTCGACGCCCGACATGAGCTATGCCGCTCACGACGGCACCGGCGTGTTCGCCGGGGATCGCGCCGTCGGCGGTGTAGCCCGGTAACCGACAGAGCCACGCGTGTGCGTTGCCGATCCGCAACCAGCGGTGCGCGATTGCGGGTGCTGCACCCATCGTGATCAGCAGGGTGGACGTCTTGCCGGTCGACTGTCGGGCCACACCGAGACGGTCGAGGGTGGCAGCTCCGACGGCGGCGTGATGGTCCAGGATGGAGCGCAGTTCGATCAGCAGAGACATCGCGGTGCTCGCTTGGCGGCCGGTCGGCTCCGCGCCGCCAGGGGGCAGATCCCACAGCGCCTCGCGAATCGCAGCCAACACGGCGAGATAACGCTCACCGCCGGAGTGGTCGACACTTTCGGTCTCTGGGCACAGCATGGTGGCGAGTGTTGTTGTCATGACGGACCTTCCACATCACAGGACGGAACTGGAGGCAGGGCTTCTCGTCATCGTTGGTTCGACACCGGCGTAACCGTCTGCCGATATGCGTCTTTCATCTGTGGCCTGTAGGAAATAACTGTATCCGGGGGCACCGACAAGAACCGAACGGCTGATGGCCCCCTCAACTCAGGCTGAGCGCCTCGCCGCGCGCCTGCTCAGCGTCGACGTCGGCTTCGGGACGCCTTGCGCGGTGCGCCCGGTTCATTCCGGGGTGCGGGTAGATTACGCGCGGACTATCGACTCTGGTCGATCGCGGGTCATGCACGCCCTTCACGAACTGGTGTTCCGGTGCAAGGGTGTAACTCTCTTCCCACGGATAGCTGCCCAGGTCGTCGGGCCACACCGCCTGCAAGGCCGGAGCGTCCGGGTAGAGGACGTTGGTGACGGTTAGATCGGATTTGTCCATCACTTCGATCACGGTGACCGGAACATCAAGTGATTTCAGTGCACGGGAATCGAATTCGACACGATCGCGTGCCAGTCATAGGTGTGAAACACGCTGGCCAACTCGTTGAGAACCAATGCACTCGTTCGGGCACCCAGCCCGTATACCGCCAACTCTGGGAGGTCGTGCAAGCGCAGGCCGGTGGTGTACGCGAAGGAGTAGTCCGGTGCTTCGCATTCGTGAGAGTGGAACGTGCACTCGTCACTGACTGCCGTCACCGCCCAACCGCAGCGCCGGATGCGGTCGAGCGTCTCGCGTACCAGCGGGTCGGGGTGCCAGCGGGGCAGACCCCGCAGATCGTAAAGGTGGGCCATGCTCGCTCCTGATGTTCGGAGGTGGAGCGTAGTAGAGCAGGCGGCACCGACGAACTCGGGAGGCGCACCGAGTTCCGCCTCGTCAGCGGCCGAGGATGCCGCCCAGCATGCCGCCGGCGCCAGACCCCGCAGAGCCTCCGCCACCGGTGCCGCCGACGAATCCGCCGGGCGGCAGTTCGGACGGCTGGACGACGACGAAACCGCGCCCGGAGAACTCGAGGGTGAACCGCTCGCCGGTGCTCCGACCCATGAGGGTGCCGAGGTTGAACGAGTCGTTGGACTTCACCGACGTGCGCAGGCTCGACGACCACGCGACCGCGGCCTGCGGGTCGGCGTAGGTCGCGGCGTCGACGTTCAGGACGACCGGGGTGCCGTCGGTGGTGATGGCGATCCGGCCGCGGCCGGTGAACACGCAGTTGAACAGGCCGGCGTTGCTCATCGCCCCGGCCCCCTGCACGCGGGCGATGTCGTAGGAGAGCGACGAGTCGAAGGCGAGCACGTTGGCGCCGTTGATGGTGAGGCCGTCGGACCCGTCGAGGTCGATGAGGTGCACGTCCGACGCGGCGTCGGCGAGGAACAGGTCGCCCTGCCCGGTGACCTTCATCAGCGGGACGCCCTCACCGGTCACCGCCTGACGCATCATCCGGCCGAGCCCGCCGGAGCCGAGCGCCTCGAACTTCAGGTTTCCCTGATAGGCCACCATCGAGCCGGTCCGGGCCATCACCTCACCGGAGAGTCCGACCCGACACATCTTGCTGCCCTGCTTCTGGATCCCCTGCCCGGTGACCTCGGCGTGGGACGGCGCGAACAGATCGCTGTGCATGGGGACTCCCTGTGGTTGGGCGGTGACCGGAGGTGGCGGTGTGGACGGTGTATTCCATTGCGACGCCTGCGGTCCGGGCGTCGAGGGTGGTGCGGTCGGAGGTGGTGCCGTCGAGGGCGGCCAGGGTTGCGGATCGGTCACGCGCGGGGGTTGGCCGGGCGGAGGTGGTGGAGCGGGCTCGTCGTCGACGGTTATGCCGAAGGCTGTCGCCAGTCCGGCGAGACCGGAGTCGTAACCCTGTCCGACGGCTCGTACCTTCCAGACGTCGTTGCGACGATAGATCTCCAGACACACGACCGCCGCTTCGCTCGTGAGGCCGGCGGGGCTGAAGGTGAGGTCGGTGCCGCCGCCGGTCACCGTTGCGGTGAGCGCACCGGCGGTGGCGAAACTGGTGGGTCCCGTGCCGTCGAGGCTCGCGGCCACGACCACCCGCGCGATCTCGCGGGGCAGGGCAGCGGTGTCGATGGAGACGATGTCGGCGGAGCCGTCGGAGCGATAGCCGACTCCGGGTCCGGCGGGCTGGTTGTAGAAGATGAGGTCGGCATCGGAGCGGACCCGCCCGGCGTCGGTCAGCAGGATCGCCGAGGTGTTGACCGGCGATGCCGAGCGCACCGAGACGGTCACCGCCGGCGAGGGCAGTGGACGGTTCTCTCCGGCGGTCAGCGTGAGCACGGTGTCCATTGTGCCAATCCACGCCGCTGGCCGTCTGCGAAGTCAGGTTCGCACGTCACTGCGCGCGAAGTGCAGTCGACCGCGCGAGATCGACGACCTCATCCTCGGTAGGGGGACTCGAGGGATGGTAGGTGAGGCAGAGGGGGGTCTCGGCCTTGGTGAAACGTCCACCCTCGCTCGCGATGTAGAACGTGCCCGCTGGCAGCTTGCCGATGTCCGGAATTCGACTGCCCTTGTTGGCGGCGAGTTCTTTGGCACGGTCGATCTGTGTCGGATGGTTGAGGAGTCCGAATATCTGAGTCGAGGAATTGGCCGAGATCTTGTTGTCGATGCCGGTCGGCGACTGGGTCGCGAAGATGAGGCCGAGACCGTACTTTCGAGCCTGGGAGGCGAGGGCACTGGTGCTCTTCGATGCCGCGGTCGTCCGCACCGACGGGGCGAAGTTCTGCGCCTCGTCCATGACGAGCAACCCGCCGAGTGGTCGGTCGACCGCCGGATTCTTCTTGATCCAGGCGAAGAGCGCCATCTGGAGCTGGTTGACGAAGCTCGCGCGCCGGTCGTCGGTGCCGAGGCCGGCGAGGTTGACGACCGACACCCGAGCACGGAAGCCCGGTGTGGGAGTGAGGAGGAACCCGGGGTCGGCGGGTGCGGCCTCGCCGCCGAACACGGGATCGATGGCCATCGAGGCCTTGAGGTTCTCGGCGAGTTCGGCGCCGAGCCTGGGTGCGTCGGCCAGGGTGCTTGCGTCCTGGGGCAGTTCGGTCAGCAGTCCGACGTACGCCCGCAGGCTGCCGCCGCCGCGGCGTCCGAAGGCCTCCATAGACTGCTGGAGGACCGCTTGCTGCCGGTAGGCCTTTGCGCTGGTTCCGGTGGCCCGCGCATGCGGGATGAGTGCACCGACCGCGGAGTCGACCGCCGCGCGGAACTCGTCAGGGTTGCCCACCACCGTGGTGAAATCGGGCAGCGGCTGAAAGCTCAGTGGCCGCCCCGACGCGCGTCCCGGAGTGAAGACCGCGACTTCGGTGTCCTGTAGATAGGTCTTGGCGCGCCCGCGGTCTTCGAGAGTCCACGGGCGCGGATCGTTGTCCGGCCATGGCGTGCCCAGACGGGCGAGGTCGTTGTTCACGTCGAGAACGATCGATGAGACCCCCTGCAGCGCAGCCTCTTCGACGATGCGACGGATCAGCACGGTCTTACCTGAGCCTGATCCGGCGAACAGCGCGACGTGCTTGCGGAGGGCCGGCAGTGAGACCGCAACCGCCTCGCCCGTTGCGACACTGCGACCGAGGGTGATTGTCTGCTCGGTAGTGTCGGGTTCCGCTGTCGGGGAGTGTGATTCGCCGGCGATCGGACGTGCGGTCGCAGGCTGTGGTTCAGGATTTCGCGGAACGGTCGGCTCTGCCCGGCGTGGCACCGGAGTGCCCGCGGTGTCGAACTCTGGACGGCCTGGGGTCGTCGGGGATGGCTGGGGAATCCGCGTCTCAGGCTCATTTCCGGGCACGGCAGGGGTCTCCACGGCGGGACCCAGGATGTCGGTGATGAAGGCGATCTCGGCCGCCGGGTTGCGTGCCGAGACCCACTCGCGGAGGTGAGTCGGCCGTTCGGCCCGTAATGCGGCCAAGGCGCACAACCGTTTGATGTCGTGCTCGGTCCAGGCAACAACCCGCCCGCCACGATCGTGCAGTTCCTCGACCATCTGCCGGGTCTTGGGGCCGGTGGGCCACGGATCCCGCCGGAGGATCACCAGGGTGCGTTCGATGTCACCCAGCGTGAATCCGGATGTCGTCGTCGCGCTCGACAGCCTGGTCTGGACGGCGCGCGCGTTCGATGCGGCTATCGCACGGAAGCTCCACGACTGTTCGACGTCCCGGTTCGCGTCGACGAGTTGACGGATACGTCCGTGCAGAGGGCTTTTCGGACCTGGGCGGGCATCGAGCTGCCACCGGTCGGCGTCGCGCGACAGGGCTTGAATCCAGGTCGCCAACCCTGCATGCAGAAGTGATGGGACGATCTTGTCTTCGGTGTCGGGTACCAGCGCCGGTAGTGGATCGGCACGCGATATCAGTTCGGCGTACCGCTGATCGAGCTTCTCGAACGCGGGATTGCCCGACAAGGCGGACGACGCCGAGGCTGTCTGGGAAGATGTCGTCTCCGAGACGGAAGAACCCGTGCCGGAGACGATCTCGTCGGTCCCAGGGAGTGTCTGCTGCCCATCGCCGGCCGCGGCACTCGACGCGCCGCGCGCCGTAGCCGTCGGTGCGGCTCCCGAGAGGTCGGTGATCTCGACGAAGGTGTCGCTGCGGAGCATAGCCGCGATCTGGCGATCCACGGTCACCATCAACTCTCGTGGCGTGTAGTCGGTCGCCGTCCTCAGAGCAGCGTCTGTGACCGGCCACGTGGCGTGGGGCGGTGTGAATTCCACTGCGGCGAAACCCGGGGCGAACCGCCGGGCGAGAAGGAGACGGCCGAAATCTGCGCTGGCCGGCCGTTGCAGCGTGGGCGGCAACCGGAATCTGTCGACCGCGGAACGCATCACATGACCCGCGAGGTACTCCCAGGCCGCGGAGATGGACGAGACCACGCATGTCGTCCGGCTCATGGTGTCGCGCACCGACATCAGGCCGTGCGCCAGCTTCTCGACCTGCGAGTCCTCGCCCGGCTCGGCGGTCTTGCCGGCCTCGATCAGGGTGTCGATCTGATCGATCGCGAGCACCGCGGCGTCGTCGAAAGCGATGATGCGAGAAATGTTCTCGACGATCTCCTGATAGCCGAGGCGCGCGTTGCGGATCCCCCAGGAGGCGAGTTCCTCGGCGTCGTCGATGTCCAGGTGGAGGAACGCCTCGCCGAGGTCTTTGGCCGCGAAGTCATCGGACTCGAGCAGGACCAGTGCGCGCAGGATGTGCTGGGAACGGCGACGGTGCCTGGAGTGGCGGGTGTAGACCCCGTGGACGAAGTCGTCCAGGGCCGCGGGTGTGAGCAGGCCGCCGGTCACCGCGGCACGCGTCTCGTCCGAGACCTCGGCGTCGATAGCCAGGCGGTGGAGGAGTTGATTCAGTTGCGAGCGGTGCCGAGGGGTCGGACGGGCGAGGTCGTCGATGATCGCGACGAGCACCGAACGCCAGAAGTCGGTGGCGTCGAGCAACTTGACGAGGAAGAAGTAACCGCCCGCCTCCTGGACGCGATGCCGGACCCGACCCAGGAGATGAGTCTTTCCCGATCCCGCCGGCCCGCGCACGGTGACGCCGATCGGACTCCCCGACGGCGAGCGCCGGGCGTCGTCGAAGGAGCGGGTGATGTCGACGATGGTGTCCTCGTGCAGACCGCCGACGTGGAAGGGGTCGGCGGTGCCCCACACATCGTCGGGGGTGTCGGCCCAGTTGAGCCGGATGGACTCGAGTGCCTGACGGGCGTCGGCTTCCATCGGATCAGATCTCCTCGATCGCGAAGAGGTGGCACGGCTGCGTGCCCACCACCACGGCAGCCGCCCGGTCGGCGGGGGTCAGCAGCGCCTGATCTTCCTGGGGGATGAGGCTGACGCCGGGCTCGCGCTGGAACTCGACCATCGTGGTGTCGAAGATCTCGTCGCTGATGCCGGGGAGATCGGCGCGGAGATCGGTGACGAGGACGAAGTCCCCCGCAGCGGCAGCCCGAGCGTGGTAGGCGGCCGCGATCTGATCGCGGGGATCAACGGTGAGGGACACGGGCTCGGACGCGATCCGAGTGACGGTTTCCTCGTGGTTCGCCCGCCGGGGACGTCCGAATACTTCGTGCAGGCGAAGGTCCTCGTCGTCGAGGTATCGGGCGAGGCCGGCGAGAACCGAGTACATCGCTTTCGTCGGCGCGGTCGATCGCTTGGGTGGCTCAGAGACCAGTTCTGCCGCACACCAGGCCCAGCCGCGGTCGGTCAGTGTGTGGAACCAGGCGCGGCGCGCGCCGATCCGCGAGTCGACGAGCCCGAGCGCGTTGAGATGGTCCCGGGCTTGTTTGTCGAGCGCGGGACCGAACTCTTTGAGCTCGGGGTTGGAGAGCTCACGGGACTCGGCCAGCAGGACGAACAGCGCCGCACTCTGGATCGGCGTCAGCTGGGCGTGGTCCACGGATTCTCCTCGTGGGTCGAAGGGGGATGGGTAGACGTCGGTCGCGATGGTGCCGCAGGACGGGAGCGTCCGCTGATCACGGCGGCCAATTCTGCGACGACGAGGGCCGTGTCATCGAGAACGTGGTCGTTCGTGTACCGCAGAACGAGGTACCCGGCACGCTGAAGCATGTTGTCGCGACGTCGATCTCGCGCGTACTTTACCGGGCCGCGGTGATCTGCGCCGTCGACCTCCACGACGACCCGTTCCCTCGACCACAGCAGGTCGACGATCACCGCGGGGTCCAGCGGGTCGAGGTCCCGTGGACTCCGGTTCCACTGGCGGTCGCGCGCCCACGGCGCATTCGCGAGAGCACGCTCGAGGGTCTGCTCTGCCGCGCTGTGCGGTGCCGGTCTTCCCGATGGGCGGGACACGATGAGCACGGGCAGCGCCGACGCCGGTGACGGGTCAACGGGCACGTCCGCGGGCCGGGGCGGGTCGATGCGCCGGCCGCCGGGGATCCCGATCCGCATGGAGGGCACCCGGGTGACGGCGGGTAAAGCGTCGGCGGTCAGCCAGACGGTGAGGTTCGCGTGGTCCGCCAGCCACTCATAGGCGGCAGCTGCGGCTCGCTGGGCGCGGTCGGGCAGTGCCGCGTCGGCGCGCACAGCCAGGACGACGGAATCGCGACCGTACCCCTGCCGCAAGAGGAACGTCAGCGCGCCCGCCCTGGCGTCGTCGGCGGGATCCGAACCCGGGCGACGCGCGCCTGCGGCCGCACGGGCCAGGTGAATGACAGCAGGCGAGGGGAAGCCGTTCTGTCGGCACAGTGCGCGCGCCAGCTGCTCGGCGTCGTCGGCGTCGATCGGCAGGTCCGACTCGTGGCCCGGGAGCCAGTCGGGAAAGAGGGCGTCGACGATCTCCTCCAGTGCGTCGAGGATCTCGCGGACGACGTCCTTGGCGGTGCGATCCCCTGGCCCGCGGTGGTCCAGGAACACCGGAAGCTCGACAGAGACCGAGTCGACGAGGTCGGCCAGCGCGACGCCGTCGACGTCGTCGACCCTCAGCACGTGTCCGGGACGCACAGCCGCGTCGAGTGCGGGCGGGCGGATGTTCATCGCTGCCGACCATATCGCCCGAACCCGACAGATGCGGGGTGACCATCGAGAAAAAACCAGTGGCGCCGGCAGGCGCCGTCGCGACACCATGAGCGGGCAATCGAGTCCACGGATGCCCGCCGGCATCCTCCACCATCACGTGATCGGCGAATGAACCGCCGGCACAACGTGTTCGAGCGTCAGGAGGTCGCCATGACCGCACTGGTCCTTGCCATCGTCAGCGGGATCATCCTGCTCGCCGTCGTCACCCGCACCCTGATCGTCACCGTCCGGGATGATCGGGGGCGCATGCCTTATCGCGCGGGATATGACACCCGGCGTCCCTCGCCCTGAGTGCGCGTCGTCTGATCTGGGTGTGGCTAAGCCTCACTCTGCCTTCTTCAGCACCGCCAGCACGGTCAGGAGCAGGATCTTGATGTCGAGCCACAGCGACCAGTTCTCGATGTAGTAGTTGTCCCACTCGGCGCGGTCGGCGATCGAGGTCTGGCCGCGAAGGCCGTGCACCTGCGCCCATCCGGTGACCCCGGCTTTCACCCGGTGGCGTTCGCCGTACCGCCGGATCTGGACCTCGAACAACGAGACGTACTCGGGACGCTCGGGTCGTGGACCCACGAGACTCATGTCCCCGCGGATCACGTTGAGCAACTGGGGCAGTTCGTCCATCGACGTCGAACGCATGATCTTGCCGATCTTGGTGCGCCGGTCGACCCCCTCGACGCCGCCGGGAGCGCTGCCCTCGGTGGGACGGAACTTCTCCGCGTCGGGGTCCTCGGGCCGCATCGAACGGAATTTCAGGCAGTCGAACACCCGCGCGTTGCGACCCACTCGCGGTTGCGCGAAGAAGATCGGCCCGGGCGAGCTCAACCGGACGAGCAGCATGAGGGTGAGGAACAGCGGTGAGATCGCTGCCAGGATCAGGGCCCCGATCACCCGGTCCCCGATGTGTTTGGTCCGGTACTGCCACCCGCGCGGGTTGGTGTGTGGGACCGACATCAGGGGCAGGCCGCCGATGTGGTCCACCCGGCTGCGTCGTCCGACGACGTCGAACATCCGCGGTACGATCCACACCTTGACGCCGTGCCGGTGGGCGATACGGACAGCGGCGGTGAGTCTTTCGACATTGGTGACCGCGAAGGCCACCACCAGGACCTCGGCCTTCGTGGCACGGATCGCCTGGTCGAGCTCGTCCACTCCACCGAGCTGCGCGATCTCGTTGGTCGGGCCCTCGTCCCGATCGGCGCGGGGCGGGGCGCCGGCCGCCAGGATCCCCACCGGCCGGAGGCCGTGCTCGGGTGCCGACACCATGCGGCCCACGACCTGTGCGGTGATCGGCCCGTCGCCGATGATCAAGGTGGGGGACAGCAGGTGGCCGCTCTTGCGCAGACTCCGCTGGATGGTGTCGCGGATGAGACGGCCGAACGGAACCCAGAACAGCGCCGACACCCACACCTTGGTGACCGCGGCGCCGGGCCGGTCGTCGGAGAAGGAGAGGAGCAGCGAGCAGAGCAGGATCATCGCGGCGATCGTGCACCCGGTCATCACCCCGCCGACCTCGTCGAGGAACCGGCGGTTGAGTCCTCGCCGGTACACCCCGCGCAACGCGAAGATGACGACGAGGATCGGCACGAAGAGGATGAGCGTCCACAGCGGCGGGCTCGCGCCGGCGCCGCTGTTGACCCACCAGATCCCCATGGCCACTGCTATCGACGCGGAGACCACGTCGATCGACACGGTGACGATCGTGCTCAGGGGATCGTCGCGGATCAGCTCATGGAAAGTGCGTCTCGTTCCCGCGGTCGCGGGCACCGGGGCGCGCGTCGTCGTCTGCGGGATCTCGGCCTGCGAAACACGGGTCGACAAGTCCACTCCATCCGAACAGCCCCCCGTGCCGACGATTGTAGGTGCACCGGACCGTCTCGCGTGCGCCTACCGGGCACGTGTTGGGCACCGGTTGCTCCACGCCAGGTCAGAGGGGTCAGGAGGCGCTCACTTCCCGAAGATGAGCTCCTGGACCAGGATCGAGAGATCGGACATGAGCTGTACCTCCGCGGAGGACCAGTGATGCGGTTCGGAATCCCAGGCGCAGAACGTACCGATGACATGTCCGTCGTCGTCGGCGAGCGGGATGCCGAGGTAGGCGGTCACCTCGCCGCTGACGGCGGTCGGATGGTCGGCGAGGAGGGCGTGGTCGGCGATGTCGTCGATGATGAGGGGTGAGCCGCTGACCACCGGAAGGACGCAGAGCGAGTTGACCAGCGTCCGGGTGCTGGGGCCGTCGGGTGTCCCGGACCGGAACGCGATCGCCGCAGTCGCCTGTTCCTCGGGGGTGATGAGATTGACGGCGACATGCGGAACGCCCACGGCGTCGATCGTGAGTCGGATGGTCTCGTCGAGGCCGTGGGTCGGTGGGTCGTCGAGGAGCCCGCTGTCCTTCAGGGCGCGCATGCGCTCGGGATCGGACAGGACCGCGTGGAGCGACCTGGCCATGTCGGGATTGCGCCCGCGGACCGCCTCGAGCACGGCGAGAAGGCCGGCCTCGGGTGAGGTGTCGAAGAGCGCGGCCAGCTGGTCGGCGTCCGCGGTCGTCTCGGAGTCGGGAGTGGGGTCGGGAGTGGGGTCGTCGACGGGGTTCACCGTGTTGTCACGGTCCTCGGTGTTCGCGCTCATCGTCACTCCTCTCGCAGCCCGGTTCGACCGGGCAGAACATCCAGCTCACGCGCACGTGTTCGGCGGTCGCTGTCCTGATCGCACGGCGCCGACCCAGTCGGTGGCCGCGGAACCGATGTCGAGTATGCCGTGCGGCTGGTTGCGGACCCTGAGCGCAGTGATGTCATCACCCAGACGGCAGGCCCGGTCGATGGCCGCCGCGGTCCACGGGGCCGGGATGACATCGTCGGAGTCGCTGTAGGCCACGAGCATCGGGGCCGATGCCCGCCCCCGGGGCAGACTCACCTCGCGCAGCCACGTCCGGAGGGCCTCGGTGGCCGCGTCGTCGACCGGCCGGTAGTCCTCGGGTCGGGTCCGTTGGACGACGGCCTGTTTCTGCACGAGCGCGGCGTCGTTGCACTCGAGGAACACCCCGAAGGCCTGTTGCAGCGGTCCGTGGACGTAGTCGTCGATGACCAGTTCGGGGTGGATCGTCTTCAGCCCGGTCAGTACGAGTGGGAGGAACGCGATCTGCTCGGGCGTGAGGGTGCCGGCGGCCATCGAGTCCGCCAGCGGCGCGACGTCGAGCGCGGGACTCATGCTCACCGTGCCGCGCAGGCGTAGCCCACGACCGTAGGTGTCCGCGATCTCGTTGGCGTGGAACACCGCATGACCGCCCTGCGACACCCCGAAACCCCACCACCGGTCGCTCGTGCCGTCGACGACCGTGCGGGTCGCCCGGACCGAATCGATGATGTTGTCGGCGGCCGGCGCCGGGTCGAGATAGCGGTGGGGTCCAGGGGTTCCGAGTCCCTGGTAGTCGGTCTGCACGACGACGAAACCCTGCTCGAGCAGCGACGCGATGAGATCGATGGTGCCCAGCAGGTTCCCGTAGAGCGAGGGGGCGCAGTTGCCCGCGGTGCCGGTCGTCGGGTGCCCGACCGCCAGGATCTCCCGGCCACCAGCCGGTGCGCGGCCGCGCGGCACGAAGGCCGCGGCCGAGACCGGAACCAGTCGATCGCCGGCCGGATCGGTCGACAGATAGCGGAAGCGAACGGTGCGATCGACGAGGCGCCGCAGCGCGATGTAGGCGTCGGTCGGTACGGGTGCGCCGACGAGGTCGCCCGCCGATGCCCCGACCGGTGCCGCGAACTCTCGCGACCCGCCGTCGGAGGCAGGACCGGGAGCCGACGAGCACGCGGCGGCGACCAGCACGGTGACGACGAGGAGGGCCACGAGCACGGGCGTGCGCCCGACGTGCCGCGACGCCACCGTCATGACCGTGTGAGCAGTCGATCCAGCAGCGACACCGGATCCTCACAGAGGTGGTCGAGGGCCGCTTCGATCACCGGGCGCCCGACGAAGTCGCTGCAGAACGTCGTCGTGAAGCTCCGTGAACCGTCGATCTCGCTGACGAGCATGCTCGCGGCGTCCGGCCCGTCGGGTTCGACGTAGGCGAACAGGTGGTGCGACGCCGATGCGGGCTCCCACGGCAGGTCGCCGAAGATCCCGACCCGGCCCAGATCGCTGACCGACAGACGTAACCGGTCGGGCACCTCGACCCGGGATGGGACCGTGCCCTCGCCCGGTGTCGACGGGCGCAGCCGCATCCGCAGTTCACCGGCGGCCAGGATGGCCGCGGGCCAGCCGGATTCGGCGACCGCGCGGATACGGTCCCCGATCTCCATCGGCGTCGCGTCGGGCGGGAAGAGCAGCGGGATGCCCACGGCGAAGTTCCCGTGGTCCTCGGCGTGCTCGGCGTCGAGATAGCGGCGGCAGTCGAAGAGGATCTGGGTGCGGTCGTCGAGGGGTACGCCCTGCGCGGCCAGCGCGGCGCGCCACAGTCCGACGGTCACCGCCGCCGACGACATCCGGACGCCCGTGTCGGCGATCGCACGCTTGAGTTCGGCGGTCTGACCCGGACGCATCGCGGCGGTGACGGCGCAGCGGGTGGAGCGCCAGTCGGTGATCGTGCGCAAAGGTGCGTCGGTGGGCGGCGCGGCGTTGGCTGCGCGCAGGCGCACGATGTCGCGAAGACGTCGCGGATGCCGCAGCACGTGCCGGCGCAGTGCCTGCCACGCCGCGTCGGACGGCAACGACCGTTCGAAGCGTTCGGTCATCGGGAACTCGTGGCGGCTGGCCACACCGGCGATCTGTTCGACGCCGAGGCGGCCGTCACCCATCCCGTGGGTGTGGTCGATGACCAGCCACTGTCCGCACACCAGCACCTCGAGCCGGGGCAGCGGTTCGGGACGATTGCGCAGGTGCGTCATGATGTCGCCGACCGGCAGGTCGGCGAGGTCGGGACGTTCGCAGACCTGCGGCCGGGTCTCGACGTCGTGCGCCCAGGTGGCCGACGCCGGGTCGGGGACGAGGCTGAGTCTCGAGTTCGGCGTCCACGCCCGTGCCAGGCGGCTGCGGATGACATCGAGGTCCAGCGGCGCCATCGGACCGGTCACCGAGATCGTGCGGGACGTGGCCAGCGCACGGTCAAGGACGGAAGCGCGCTGGAGCCCGGCTGCCCCGGGGTTCCTAGATCGCCGCATCGACGACCTCGCGCATCTCGTCGCGGAACCGTTCGCGCCGGAACCGTTCGGCCCAGGCCCGGATCTCGGAACGGTCGTAGTCGTCGACGTCGAAGTCGCGCAACGAGGCCGCCAGGCGCTCGACGATCTCGTCGTCGCTGCCCGGTTGGATGAGCAGACCGGTCGAGCCGGGCACGACGGTGTCGAGCGCGCCGCCCTCCCCGAGCGCGATGACGGGGGTGCCGGTGGCCATCGCCTCGACGGGCACGATCCCGAAATCCTCGATTCCCGGCATCAGGACCGCCCGGGCGCTCCGATGCAGGTTCAGCAGGGTGTCGTGGGGGACGCGGCCGAGGAACGTCGTCTTCGGCCCGGCGAGTTCTCGGCACTGCTCCATGGCCCGGCCGTCCCCGGCGACCACGAGCCGCACGTCGGCGCGGGCGGCGGCCGCGATCGCGAGGTCGGGCCGCTTGTACGGGACCAGCCGGCCGGCGAGGAGGTAGAAGTCCTCGCGGGGGACGGCGGGATCGGGGGTGAAGCCGTCGAGGTCGACCGGTGGGTGCACGACGACCGACTCGCGTCCCCAGTGCTCGCGGATGCGCTCGGCGACCGCGGAGGAGTTCGCGACGACGGTGTGCAGGCGGGGAGCGGCCCCGACCTCACAGCGCCGGGCGGCGACCGACAGCGCCGACAGGATCGCGGCGCCGGCGGCGCCACCACCTTCGCCGGCCCGCAGCGACGGGTCCCACGCCCAGCGGGCCGGACTGTGCACGTAGGCGATGACCGGGGCCTGCGTCGCGTGCACCGCCTGCGTGGCGAAGGCGTGATGGCTGGTGACGACCGCGTCGGCATCCCGTAACGGCATCCGCCGGAACGCCAGCGGCATCAGCGGGAGCAGCGGCGCGTAGCTGCGTTCACCGAGCAGGCGGTAGGCACGATTCAGCGACGAGGTGATCGGCGGCTCGGTCAACCCCGCCGGGACACCCGCGGGCCGGGCGATCGGCGCATGGACCTCGACGTGTGGCCACGTCGCGGCCAGCTGTTCGACGACGTGCTCGGATCCGGCTATCTCGGTGAGTCGTTCGTGGACGACGGCGATGCGGTCACCGGGCATTGCTGCCCACATCTCCCGAAGCGGTTCGGAACCGGTCGGAATCGTGTGATGTCGTTCCGGGATCGTCATGCGATGCGGCAGGTGACATGGGTGTGGCGGCCTCGGTTCTGGGTGCTGCGCTGTCCCCGGCGGTCTCGCCCCCGACGCTCTCGTCGGGTACCGCGTCGGCGGGGCTGGACAAGGCAGGCGCGGAAGGTTGCTTCCCCGTGCGCTGCACGATCAGATGTCGGGTCGACCCGATGGTCGCGAGCTGGGACAGGGCCTGGTCGGCGGCCTTGCGATCGCGCCCGGACGACGACACGACGACGACGGCGAGCGTGAGGTCTCCCGGGTCGACGCGCTGCCACCAGGCGTCGGTGAGAGGGTGCTGCGCGACGCGCAGATGATGCCCGGTCGCCGCGTCGTCCGCGGGCGGGACGAGATCGCCGACCAGGCGATCGGCGTCGACGTGCTCACCGGTGAGGATCAGTGCGATCTGTGCTCGGCGGTGACGCTGTGCGAACGCGGGCAGCAGCGTCGACGGCAACGCCGGTTCACCTCGCCGTCCGTAGGTGAGTTGCGCGCCGTACCGGTGCGCGGCGCGGCGCGCCCAGATCGGATTCGGTTTACGGCCGACCCGCCCACGGAACAGCACCAGCAGTTCGGCCGCGATGATCGTCGCGGCGATCCCGGCGACCGCGCCCTCCTGTGCGGGCTTGGGGCTGACGGGAACCTCGCTCGCCGACGGTGCCGCGAGGATCGTCAGCGTGTCCGTCGACGAGTTCTGCAGGCGGGTGAGCTGGGAGTCCAGATCGGCGAGGGTGGCATCCGATTCGACCTTCGCGTCACTACGGTCGGGCAGCGCGCGGTTGCGGACGCGCTCG
This sequence comes from Gordonia sp. G4, assembly GCF_057770005.1. Taxonomy (NCBI): domain Bacteria; kingdom Bacillati; phylum Actinomycetota; class Actinomycetes; order Mycobacteriales; family Gordoniaceae; genus Gordonia; species Gordonia sp. G4. The sequence goes on along the minus strand of NZ_CM173442.1, from coordinate 167,022 downwards.
GCGGTCACCTGCGCGCGCAGCTGGTCGATCTGCCGGGTGATGTCGCGCGCATGGGTGGAGAGGGATGCGGCGGAGATCGCGGTGACCATCGCGCGGGCGACGTCTTCGGCCTGCTGGCTCGTCGGCGCCGTGGCGGTGAAGTCCAACAGCGTGGGTGCCGTGCCCGGAGTCGTGGTGACATGCGAGCTCAACTCGCCTGTGGTCCACCCGGTGTCGACTTGGGTCAGCACCTGCTGCAGGACGTTCTCGTCGGTGGACAGCGCCACGAACGGGGCACGTAACTGTTCGACGAATGCGTCGCCGGGGATGATCGTGCCTGCGGGCGTGATCTCGGTGACGACCGTGGCCGAATACTCCTTCGGGACAAGTGCGGTCCGCAAAGCGAACACCGAGGCGCCGACGATGATGCCGATCAGGATCGCGGGGACGGCTACGCGGATGAGATCACGGAAGTGCCCGAACAGGTCGACCGAGGGCGGCGCATCGCGTCGCCCGGCGGCATCGAAGCTGGAGGTCACGCGCGTAACTCCTGTGGTGTCGGATACCCCCCGACCATCCCCGGACAGTGCAGTGCTCGATCAGCTGTCAGTTCACCATAGCCAACGACCCGGATGACGGTGGTCGAGGCGGACGGGCGTGGCGTGTGGGCGACAGCCGATCTCGCCGGTCATCGCGACGCGAGCATCGTGTACGCCTGCTTCGGAGACCAGTCGCGTCGTACCAGTCCGAAGTTGTGTTCGAGATTGTTCGGGTCGGTGCCGGCGTCCCGCAGCGAGTACACGAACAACGGCCCCAGCCACGGCGCGTCGGTCTGGGCGCCGATGGCGATCGCGATGCTCTGCGCCTGAACGTCTTCGGAGACCGCGTTGGTGCCGGTACCGGTCGGCGCGCCGAACTCGGTCATCCAGATCTTCTTGTCGCCGTCACCCGCCGCGACCATCACATCGCGCATGTCCCACATCCGCGCCGCGGTGCTCCACGACGCCGCGGCCGGGTCGTTGGGCAGCGCCGGATAGGTGTAAGGATGCACGCCCAGCGCATCCAGAGACCGGTTGAACCCGCTCTGGTACATGGTGCGCACGAATGTCAACGGCGCGATGTCGCGGCCGTTGTCGACGCCCGGCGCGAGACCACCGGAGACCACTGCGGCGCCCGGGACCGCGCTCTTGATGGCCGCGTACGACGCGGCGAGCAGGCGGCCGTACTCTCCTGCGTTCGCACGCGGAAGCCAGTAGTTCGCCAGGTTCGGCTCGTTCCAGATCTCCCAGACCGCTATCGATTCGGCGTACCGCTGCGCCGCCGCCGCGGCGAAGGAGGCGAAGACGTTGGGGTCGGCCGGGCGGTAGTGACTGTTGCGTGGGAAGTCGGACGCGCGCGCTGCCCACAACGGGGTGTAGGTCACCAGGCCCAGCGGGCACATGCCGTGGGCGACGACGGCGTTGACCACCCGGTCGACGGGGGCCCAGTTGCGTTGGCCGCGGCGGGGTTCGACGACCGACCAGTCGACGTCGAGGCGCACCGCCCACATGCCGAGATCCTTGGCCACCGACAGCTCTCGGTTCAGATCGGCGTCGGACGCGGCGAGCAGAGCGGCTCCGGGGGAGGCCGCCACCTTGTGATCGCCACCCGCGAGTGAGCACGCGGCCGGTGCCGAATGGGCGTCGCTGCGCACCCATACGATGGCGGTGAGGGTTGCAACGAGGATGCACACGTACGTGAGTGCCGATCGGGTGGCCCGACCGTGCAGGGACCGTGTCATGGATGGTGCCTATCTGACGAGATGCGCATCGCGCGTCACAGGTGCCGGCCGCGGACTTCTTCTCGGCCGGACAACAACTCGTCGAGCATACGCGGTAAGGTCGCCGATTTGTCGTGTCCGTCCGCGATACGGCGCCGAGCCTCTGCGATCAACGAGCGGCGGAGGTCGGCGTCGTCGAGGACGCGTCCGATCGCCGCGGTGAGCGCGGGGGGATCCGACGGCGGGACGAGGACCCCGGCACCGTTGCGCAGGAACTCGGTGGTGCCGCCGTGGTCGGTCCCGATCACGGGTTTTCCGAAGGCCATCGCCTCGAGTACCGACAGCGGCCCGGCCTCCGGCGTCACACTCGCCGAGAGCACCACATCCCACCGCTGCAGCGCGGTCCGCAGGTCGGTGTGGCCGAGGAACCGGACGCGGCCGGCGAGATCTGGTTTTCCGGCCCGATCTCGTAGCGCGGCAACATGATCGGCGTCACCGGGGAACGATCCGCCGGCGAACTCGAGTTCGACATCCGGTAGCGCGGCGACGGCGTCGAGCGCGACGGCATGCCCCTTCCAGGGCGTGAGCAGGGCCAGCATGCCGACGACCGGCGGGTCGTGCAGATCGGTCGGGAGGGCGGGGACCGGCCAGGTCACCCCGTTGTGGGCGACGACGACCGGCAGGCCGAGTTCGGTGAGAGGTGCCGCGGTCGCCTCCGACACCGCCACCGCGCGCCTGATCACCGGTGCGCCGGCGCGGACGACCGCGTGTTGCCGGCCCGACGAAAGGGTGTCGTGCACGAGCCAGGAGATCCTTCCCGCGGGTCGCGCGATGCGTGCGGCGGGGAGTGCGAACAACGAGTTGACGATGGTCGACGTGCCGGCGGGCCGTGATACCCGGCGCAGGATGCGCCCGGCCCGTATCCAATCGAGCACGAGCCGGCCCGCACCCGCGAGACGTGCCAGGCCGCGCTCCCCACTCAGACCGAGCGGGGGGATGGCCACGTGGTCCACCCCGGCCGGGAGTCGTCCGGGCAGCGGACCGTCGGGACTGACGACCCGCACGGGGTGACCACGATCGACTGCGACGTCGATCAGATCGAGCATCACCTTCTCCGCCCCGGAGACCTGGCCGGTGTGCGCGACGAAGACGATCGTGCGCTCAGATGCGGAACCGGTCATCGGACCACCTTCGTGTGTCGGCCGGGAGGCGCGGTCGCCGCCCGGATCAGCAGGACGGCGGGCCCGGCGACGATCAGCGCCGCGCCGGCCGAGACGACCGGCCACGGCACCGAATCCGTCAACCGGACCCCGAGTGCGCAGGATGCCGCGGTGAGCGCGATCAACACGATGAGCGTGCCGAGCGGGAGCAGACCGGTGATCGGCAGTGTCCGGCCGATCACCACCCAGAGCGCCACCGCCGCGACGGCGAAGGTGATCACGGTGGCGACGGCCGCTCCGTCGTAGGAGTACCGCGGGATGAGGGCGACGTTGAGTCCGACGTTGAGGGCCACTCCGCCGACCGCGATCCACGGGTAGCGGTTCGCGTGACCGGTCGACGCCAGCAGGAAGATGCCGAGCACGATGAAGGCGGTGATCGCCGCGCCCAGGACGAGGAACCGGGCGGCGTTCGCACCGACGACGAACCGGTCGCCGTACAGGAGTCCGATGATGGGCCCGGCGCTCGGCCAGAAGGCGGCCACGGCGACCGCGCCACTCGCGGCGAAGACGGCGGCCGCACTTCGGCATCGCTGACGCAGGACCGCCGGTTGGCTCGGCCACGCGGCCACCAGCAGAGTGCTGACGGGGCCGATCGCGGCGAGGATGAGGGTGTCCATGATGTCGGAGAACTTGTACCCGATGCTGTAGATGCCGACCGCGTCGAGCGAGTCGAGCAGGCTCAGCAGCAGGACGTCGACCTTCTGCAGTGCGATGGTCAGCGCGAGACCGAGTGCCAGCGGAAGCGCGTCGGAGAGCATCGGTTTCCAGCGCGACCATTCGACGATCCGCGACGGCCGCAGCCCCGACGACCGGCGCATGATGCCGACGACCTTGATGATCAGCGAGAGGATCTCGTTCGCGACCGGGGCGAGGACGAACACCAGCAGCACCGGCGCGACCAATACGGCGGCGATCGTCAGGGCCAGCTGCAACACCTGCCCCAGGCTCTCGGCGATGGCGGTGAGCAGGAGGCGGTGCCTGCTCTGGAAGATGACCGTGAGTGCCTGTGCGGGCGTGGCGAACACGACGACGAGACCCGCGACGGCGGTCGCGCGGATGACGTCACCGGGGTACTGCAGCACGATCACGTAGGCGACGGCGATCAGGTAGCCGAGGAAGCCGAGTACCACCCGTAGTGCGATGAACGCCGACGATGTCTTCGCCACGTCGTCGGGATCGTCGGAGATGAGCCGGGCCATCACCGCGCGGCCGACCCCCAGATCGGTGAAGATCGCGGTCAGACCGAGCAGGGCGAACACGAACGAATAGGTGCCCCAGTCCTCCGGAGACAGGGTGCGCGCGACGAGAACGCTTCCGGCCCAGCCGAGCGCGGCGATCACAAGGCGACTCACCAGCATCGCGATCGTCGCCCGGGTGGCGGCCCGCGCATCCGAGGCGGGGTGCGGGCCGGTGTCGTCGGTTGGCGCGGTCTTCGGCCCGCTCCCGGCGCCGGTCGCCCGGGTCTGCCATTCGGCTTCGGCCTGCTGTTCGATCACCACGTCGGACGGCAGTGGGCCGGTGACATCAGGGCTCACGGCACCCCCGGAGCGGGTGGGTCGATGCCCGCAGCGCGGTAGGCCTCGACCGTCCGGCCGGCGGTGGTGTCCCAGCTCAGCGCCGACGCGACCGCGGTACCGGCGGCGACGAGCTCGGCGCGGGCGGCATCGTCGCGGACGAGGGGTTCGACGGCGCGGACCCAGTCGTCCTCGTCGTGGCCCTCGACCAGGGTCGCGCCGTTCCCCACGACCTGCGGAAGCGCGCCGACCGCGCTCGCGACGACGGCGCCCCGACAGGCCATCGCCTCGACCGGTGGCAGGCCGTAGCCCTCGTAGAAGGAGGCGTAGGCGGTCACGGTCGCCGCGGCGTAGAGCGACGGCAGGTCCTCGACGTCGACGTAGCCGAGCCCCACCGCCGACGAGGGCGCATCGGGCCCCGTCGAACCGGCGCCGCCCAGCACACACGGGATGTCGAGGCGCCGCGCCACCGCCGCCACCAGCTCGACGTTCTTGCGGGGTTCGACGGTGCCGATCTGCATCACGAAGCGTTCGGGCAGATCGTATTTCGCCCGGACGCGCTCGACGTCGGCGGCCGACGGCGGCCGGGCCCACTCGGCGGGCGCGAGTTCGGTGACGTACGCCTCCCGCCCGCACGTCTCGCGGATCCGTTCGGCGGTGAACTCGGAGACGGCGATCAGGACGTCGGCACGACGAAGTGTCGTGCGGACGAGTACGGATTCGCCCGCGGCGCGGAACCTGCTCGACGCGGACGGCATGTCGAGCACCGACAGGTCGTGGACGGTCGCGACCGTCGTGTCCGGACCGATGATCGGCAGGTCGACGTCGAGGCCGTGGAACACCCCGCCGGACCGGGTGGGCAGTACACCGAACAGTGCGCGCCGGACACCGTCGGCGACCGGACGCTCCACCGGTGCGATCGACGCCGGCAGTTCACCGACCGCGTCCGTCTGGACTACCGCGGACAAGGGGGTGCCGTTCAGATGGTTCGGCAGCGCCCTCAGGAGTTCGCGGATGTAGGTCTGGACTCCGCTCCCTCCGGGACGAAGTGCAAGCGCACCGTACGTGATTCGTGTTGTGCCGTCGCGCATCCAGCAGCTCCCAACAGTAACCAGAAGTAGAAGTCGAGCGGGAAGATCTCGAAGTAGGTGGCCACCAGGCACGCCACCATCGCCGCGACCATTGACGCACTGACACCCAGGACGAAGGCTCCATCCGGGTCGGGCATCCGGCGCGAGTACTGCACGCACCAGATCACCGCGGTCACGATCAGCGCCAGGAACAACCACAATCCGATCGGCCCGAGTTCGAGGAGGAGCTTCACGTAGTAGTTGTCCGGCTGATAGTTCTTCGACAATTGCTGCACGGTACCGCCGGCGCCCGCGGTGATCGTCTGGGACGTGTCGCCCCGGGCTGCCGACAGCGCGTCGGCGGCCGACCCGCTGGACGCGAGACCGGTTCCGAGCGGGTGTACCCCGATGCTCGCGAAGATCTCACCCCACCCGGAGCCACGCTCACTGAGGCTGCTCGAGGATAAGAACACCTTGGTGATGCTCGAGGGCAGGAACGGCAGCGAGATGACGGCGACGACGCCGAGTACGAGGAGCGGGGCGATGAGGCGGCGAAAGCGCAGTGCGGCGAGCCAGACCACCCCCACGACGAGGCCGAGGATCGCCGCCCGCACCACCGACGTGGCCATCGTGATCGCCATGACCGGCCAGCAGACGAGGAACAACTGGTTGCGCCGGCGTCCGGTGTCGGACAGGGCGACCGCCCCGCCGACCAGCAGGGCGAGCATGACGAAGAGTCCGAAGCCGAAGGGCTGATTGAACGTGCTGAAGGTGCGGAACAGCGGGCCGCTCGACCGGACCTGCTCGCCGTAGGTGTAGCCGAGTTCGACCAGCCGCGCCGGACCCAGGATCTGCTGCCCGATGCCCACGACGGTGGTGAGGACACCGAGCGCCATGATGATCGAGACCAGCCGGTCGCGATCGAGCGCGTCGAACGGGGTCAGCCAGAGGGCGAGGACCACGAACAGGTAGAAGAACGTGACCTTGACGCCGTACAGCCCGATGGGTCCGTAGACGTAGAGCGCCGAGACCACCCCGAACGCGACCAGCACGGCCGCGGCCGGCCACCACGGCATGTGCAGCGGCGGGCCCGTGCGCTCGGTGGGCCGGACGCGACGGTTGACCGCGCAGATGAGGGTGAGGGCGAGGACGCCTTCTTTCCACGCGGAGGCGATGCCGGGCACCGGAGCGATGTCGAGGAGGCCATCGAGGGGTGTGAGGGCGGCCAGCACCAGGAGCCCGCGCTGCGGGCGCCGGTAGATGACGGCGACGAAGGCGACGGCGAGGACCAGGGCGACGAGGACAGCGACCACGACGGGGAGGTACGCCACGCCGACCTGCCTTTCCACGTGCCCCCGTGGTCTGTTCTGGCCCCCGGCCATCCATGGTGGCACCTCGGAGGTCCGTTTGTCCGGGGCAACACGGACACACCTCGCCCCGGACGCCGCCGGACCCCCTCGGCCGCAGGTCAGTGACCCGAGATACGACGACCCTTTCGTGGGCGGGCCCGGTCCGGCCCGTATTCGGTTGTGAGAAGGCGCGGTTCCCCGAACGGGGGATCGAGGAGCTGCGGCATCCCCTTCACCGGTTGATGCATCGGGAGCAGGGTGTAACCGTCTTCCCACGGCAGGTGGCCGTGGTCGTCGGGCCAGACGACCTGGAGTTTCGGATGGTCCGGGAACAGGAGATTGGCCAGGAGGAGCTCGTCGTGATCGAGTTGCTCGATGAGTCGAACGGTCACGGCGACCGTCTGCAGCGGGATGTCGGTCTGCGCGGCGACGAGATCCCGCCAGTCTTCCCGGTGCAGGAGTGCGCCCAGCTCGTTCAGGATGTGGGTTGCCGTCAGCGGATCGACACCGTAGATCGAGAGCTCGGGAATCGAGTGCAGCGACAGTCCGGCGGTATAGGAGTAGCCGCACTCCGGCAGAGACTGTTCGGCACCGGACCGGGTCCGGATGTCGAACCCGTCGTCCACCTCGCCGACCGATGTCACCTGCCAGCCGCAGCGCCGGATGGTCTCGATGGTCGATCGGATGAGCGGATTGGGATGCCACCGGGGCAGACCTCGGATCGCGGCAGCGTGGTCTGACATGGATCGCTCCTTTGTTCGACGGGTGCGATCATCAGAACACGAGGCCCCGACAATTCTCCTCGGGCCGCCGCGGCGGGAGGCGAGCGGTCAGGTGTCCGCCGTGCGTCGGATACCGAACACGGTGAACAACGCCGCGCACGTGGCGAACACGACGAGCAGTGCGAGCCCGATCGTGTAACTGTGCGTGGTCGCGTCGTAGGTGGCACCCATGATCATGGGTGGGAAGAATCCGCCGAGACCACCGAGCGCGCCCACGATCCCGGTGACCGAGCCGACCCGCTCGGCGGGGGCGGCCTGGGCGACCCAGCTGAAGACCGACCCGGAACCGAGCCCCATGCAGACCGCCATCAGGACGAAGTCGAGTCCGGCGGGTATCTCCAGTGGTGGCTTCGTGATCATCCAGACGGCGAGCACGGCGGCACCGCCGCACGAGATCACGGTGATGATGCGGGGCCCGAACCGATCCGACAGGATCCCGCCGAGCGGACGCGCGATGACGGCGGCGATCGCGAACCCGGCCGTACGGGTGCCGGCTGCCTGTAGGTCGAAGTCGTACACGTCCTTGAGGTAGGTCGGCAGGTAGGTGCTGAAGGCGACGAACCCGCCGAAAGCGGCGGCGTAGAGGAAGCCCAACTGCCAGGTGACCGGAAGCTTCGCGGCGCCGATGAGCTTGGGCACCACCGAATCATGGGAAGGAGTCCATCGGGGCGAGTCCCGCATGAACAGCCAGCAGATGACCGCCACCACGGCCAGCGACACGGCGATGATCAGGTGTGTGGCGATGTAACCGAACCACGACACGAATCGCGGGGTGAAGAAGGCGGACAGCGCGGTCCCGCCCATCCCGGCCCCGAAGACGCCGGTGGCGAAGCCACGCCGCGACTTGTCGTACCACGCGTTCACGAACGGGATGCCCACGGCGAACGTGGTACCGCCGACGCCGAGGAAGAATCCGGCGACGAGCAGGAGCGGGTAGCTCGCGAAATGCCCGGCGGCTGCGACCAGCAGCACGAACGGGATGGTGACCACCAGCAGCACGGTGAACATGAGGCGACCGCCGAAGCGGTCGGTGAGTGCGCCGGTGAGGATTCGGCCCAGCGAGCCGACCAGGATGGGGATGGCGACGAGCACCGACTTCTGCGTCGCGGAGAGGTCCAGCTGATCGGTGTAGACGACTCCCAGCGGGCCGATGAGATTCCACGCCCAGAAGCTGATGGTGAACGCGAGTGTTGCCAGAGCGAGATTCGTCGTCTGCGCACGCGAGCTGATGGCGGTCGTCGTGGTGTCGGTGGTCATCGATCACGGTCCTTCACTCCGACGGGCGCCCATCCGGGGCGGTACGGCTGATTCCCCGGCATCGACCTCTGGTCGCGGCTGCGGTACACGATGTAGGGACGGAACAGGTAGTGCACCGGAGCGGTGAAGATGTGCACGAGCCTGGTGAACGGCACCATCGCGAAGAGCAGCATCCCGATCAGGATGTGCACGTGAAAGCGCAACGGCGCCTCGGCCATCGCCGAGACATCGGGCTGCAGGACGAACAGTGAGCGGAACCACGGCGACACCGTCTCGCGGTAGTCCACTCCTTCGGCATGCGGATCGAAGGTCCCGATCAGGGTGATGTAGGTGCCCGCCACCAGAGCCGTGACCAGGACGAGGTACATCGCCTTGTCGTTGCGTGTGGTCGCCATGAACACCGGCCCGACCGTGCGTCGCCGGTACACAAGCATGCCGACCCCGACGAGTGTCGCCACCGCGGCGAAGAGTCCGAAGCCGCCCGCGCCCCAGTGGTATACGGTCTCCGAGACGCCGATGGCCTCGGTCCACGACTCGGGGATCAGCAGTCCGATCGCGTGACCGATGATCACCACGAGCACGCCGTAGTGGAACAGGGGTGAGGCGATCCGCAACAGCCGGGACTCATAGAGCTCCGACGACCGCGTCGTCCATCCGAATTTGTCGTAGCGATAGCGCCAGATGGTTCCGCCGATGAGCAGTCCGAGCGTCGCGTAGGGCACCACGCCCCACAGGAAGATGTCCACGCGTCACCTCTCGTTCGGTCGGTCGGTCAAGCCGGGTCGGGCATGTGGCGGGTCACGTCGGGTCCAGGGGCAGAAGTCGCGGGTCGTACGGTTCGAGTCCCACCGTCTCGGTGGGGACGGGCCGCGACATCGCCATCGCCGATTCGCGGTCCGGCGGAGACGGACTGGGCAGCGTTCTGCACACGGCATCGAGCGTCGCCGCATACGGGGATTCGCGTTCGAGCAGTGAGAACTTGATGAGTTCGAGTGCTGCACGGTGCTTCTCGAGTATCTCGACGCCGCGCTGCGGATCGGCGCGGGCGCTGAACTCGAGCACGATGGGCAGGTGGTCGGGCAGCTCCCCGTGGAGATCGACGAGGAACCCGCTGTCCCGGTAGGCCTGCTTGAACTCACCGAGAGAGGTGCCGCGCCGGCGGGTGTCGCCGTCGGTCCAGTACGACAGGTAGAGGGTGTGCCGCTTCGACAGGTCGAACAGATCGATGTACTCGCGTCGGAGGTCCCCGGGATCGCCCGCCGCCAGGTGATCGACCGTGATCCGCATCCGTTGGGCCGCTGCGTATTCGTTGCGCTCGTCGAGCGCGGCACGCATCAGGTCGACTCGTGCGAGGACGTCGTCGTCGGGATAACTCAGGCACCACGAAGCGATCTGGTGGATCACGCGGGCGTCGGCCGGTTGCCGTCGACGGGTGGCCGAACGGCGGTCGAGGGCGCGCAGGGCCTTCACGGGGCACCGCCGCCATCTCGGAGTTCGCGTTCGGGGAACATGCCTGCGGGAACGCCGTTTCCGTCCCAGTTGAGCAGGTTGGTCCGGCCGGCCATCGTGTGCTCGCCCGCCGCGGTGTCGGTGGTCTGGCGCTGTTTGAGCGCGTGGAAGGTTTCGACCGAAACCGGTGCGGGCCGCCCACTGGCCTCGCCGAAGGCCGACGAGTCGAACATGCCCGGTCCGTCCTCGTAGTCCAGCGAGCACGCCATCTCGTCGAGCTTCTCGGCCTGCTCGAGGTGGGCGGTCGGAATCACGTAACGAGCATCGTATTTCGCGATCGCCATCAGGCGGTACATCTCGTAGACCTGTTCCTCGTCCATGCCCACGGCGGCCGGGATGCCCGGGTCGGTCTCCCGGCCCAGGGTGACGTCACGCATGTAGGCGCGCATCGCGGCCAGGCGCCGGAGCACGCCGTCGATGACGTCGGTGTCTCCCGCACTGAACAGCTCCGCCAGGTACTCGACGGGGATCCGGAGTGCCTCGATCGCGCCGAACAGTGTTCCCGGACTCTCGGCGTCGTGCCCCTGTTCGGTGAGCAGGTCGACGATCGGCGACAAGGGCGGTACGTACCAGACCATCGGCATGGTGCGGTATTCCGGGTGCAGCGGGAGTGCGACCCTGTACTTCTTGGCCAGCGCGTAGACCGGTGATCGACGTGCCGCCTCGAGCCAGTCGTCCGGTATCCCGTCGGCGGTGGCCGCGGCGATGACCTCCGGGTCCTCGGGGTCGAGCATCAGGTCGAGCTGGGCCTCGTACAGATCTCGTTCATCAGGGGTCGACGCCGCCGCGGTCACCGCGTCGGCGTCGTAGAGGAAGATGCCGAGATACCGCAGCCGACCGACGCATGTCTCCGAACACACCGTCGGCTGACCGACCTCGATGCGCGGATAGCAGAGGGTGCACTTCTCGGCCTTGCCGGATTTGTGGTTGAAATAGATCTTCTTGTAGGGACATCCGGTGATGCACTGCCGCCAGCCGCGGCAGCGGTCCTGGTCGACGAGCACGATGCCGTCCTCGCTGCGCTTGTAGATCGCGCCGGACGGGCACGACGCCATGCAGCTGGGATTGAGACAGTGCTCGCAGATCCGCGGCAGATAGAACATGAACGTCTGCTCGAAGCCGAACTTGACGGCGTCCTCGGACTCGCGTCGCAGCTTCTCGACGACGGGATCGTGCGGTGCGAGTTCCGGTCCGCCACCGAGGTTGTCGTCCCAGTTCGCCGACCAGGTCACCTTCGTGTCCTTGCCCGTCAGCAAGGATTTGGGCCGGGCGACGGGGAAGTCGTCGCCGAGCGGGGCGTCGATCAGGGTCTGGTAGTCATACGTCCACGGTTCGTAATAGTCGTCGATGGTGGGTTGGACCGGACTCGCGAAGAGCGTCAGCAGTTTCTGCAGTCGTCCGCCGGCTCGGAGTCGCAACTTGCCGTTGCGGTTGAGCCGCCAACCGCCACGCCACGTGTCCTGGTCCTCGTAACGGCGCGGATAGCCCTGTCCCGGGCGGGTTTCGACATTGTTGAACCAGACGTACTCCGTACCCGATCGATTGGTCCACGCCTGTTTGCAGGTCACCGAGCAGGTGTGGCAACCGATGCACTTGTCGAGATTCATCACCATCCCGACCTGAGCCATCACTCGCATCAGTACGTCACCTCCTGCGCGCGTTTGCGGATCGTCGACACCATGTCGCGCTGATTGCCGGTGGGACCGAGATAGTTGAAGGCGTAGGACAACTGGGCGTACCCGCCGATGAGGTGCGTCGGTTTCACCAGCAACCGCGTCGGTGAATTGTGGATGCCGCCACGGCGTCCCGTCGCCTCCGACTTCGGTACGTCGATGGTGCGTTCCTGCGCGTGGTGGACGTAGCAGACCCCGGCCGGCATGCGGTGACTGACGATCGCCCGGCAGACGAACACCCCATTGGCGTTGACGCATTCGATCCAGTCGTTGTCGGACACCTCGATCGAGGCCGCGTCCTGGGGGCTGAGCCACGCGGTCGGGCCGCCCCGCGACAGCGACAGCATGAACAGGTTGTCCTGGTATTCACTGTGAATGGACCATTTGGAGTGCGGGGTGAGGTAGCGGACCGTGATCTCCCGGGAGCCGTCGGGGCCGAGTTTGGGTTCGCCGAACAGCCTGTGCATGTCCAGCGGCGGCAGGTAGATGGGGAACGACTCGCCCATGTCGATCATCCAGTCGTGATCGAGGTAGAAGTGCATCCGTCCGGTGAGGGTGTGAAAAGGCTTGAGGCGTTCGATGTTCACGGTGAACGGCGCATACCGGCGCCCGCCGGTCTCCGACCCCGACCACTCGGGGGAGGTGATCACCGGCACCGGTGCCTTCTGGGTGTCGGCGAAACTGATCCGCTTCTCCTCGGAACCGCGTGCGAGATCGTCGAGCCGCACGCCGACACGTTCCTGGAGTTGCTCGAAACCGGCAACCGCGAGTTCGCCGTTCGTGGTACCCGACAGCGTGAGGATGGCCTCGGCGAGTTTCTCGTCGGTGTCGATGGCCGGCCGGCCGTCGCCGGCCCCGCCCAGCATCACCCCGTTGGATTCGGCGAGTCGCCGCGTCTGCTCCTCGAGTGGGTAGGTGACGTTCTTGACGGTGAAACCGAGCGAGTCGGCCAGTGGACCGACGGTCGCCAGCTTGTCCGCGATCGTCGTGTAATCCCGTTCGACGACACTGAAATTGGGCATGTTGCGGCCCGGCTGCCCGCGAGCTCCGTCCCGCTGCCAGTCGACCACCCGACCGTGCGGTTGAGCCGTCTCGCCGGGGGTGTCGTGCTGCAGCGGCACGCTCACCAGGTCGTGGCGCGTCCCCAGGTGGGTGCGGGCCATCTCGGACAGTCGGCGTGCGAGCCGATGGAACAACTCGAAATCGGACTTCGCCTCCCACGGCGGGTCGATCGCCGGGGTGAAGGCGTGGACGAACGGGTGCATGTCCGTCGACGACAGGTCGTACTTCTCGTACCACGTGGCCGCGGGGAGCACGATGTCGGACAGCAGCGTCGTCGAGGTCATCCGGAAGTCCGCGGACAGCAGCAGATCGAGTTTGCCCTCGGGAATGTCGTCGCGCCAACGGATCTCGGCGGGACGCGGTGTGTCGGGATTCTCCGTGCCGAGGACGTTGTGGTGGGTGCCGAGCAGCGTGCGGAGGAAGTACTCGTTGCCCTTGGCCGACGAGCCGAGCAGGTTCGACCGCCAGAGCACCAGCGTCCGCGGCCAGTTCTCCGGGGCGTCGACGTCGGAGATCGCCGGGGTCAGGTCACCGCTCTGCAGACGTTCGGCGACGTAGCCGGCGACATCGGTGGCCGTACCGTCGTCGATCGCAGCCGCCGCGGCCTCGCCGACGTCGAGCGGGTTGGCGGAGAACTGGGGATAGAAGGGCATCCACCCGAGTCGTGCCGACTGTGCGATGGCGTCGGCGGTGTGTTCGTGGTCCATCGTGCCGCGGGCGAGGGGAGAGGCGAGTGAGGCCGTCGAATACCCGTCGTTCCGCCACTGACCGGTGTGCATGTACCAGTAGGACGTACCGGTCATCGTGCGTGGCGGACGCGTCCAGTCCAGGGCGTTCGCCAGCGAGATCCACCCGGTGATCGGGCGGCATTTCTCCTGTCCGACGTAGTGTGCCCAGCCTCCGCCGTTGCGGCCCATGCACCCGGTGAGAATCAGCAGGGACAGGATCGCGCGGTAGGTCGCGTCGCCGTGGAACCACTGGCAGATACCGGCCCCCATGATGATCATCGACCGGCCCTGTGACTCCTCGGCATTCGCGGCGAACTCCCGCGCGACGCGAATCGCGGCGGCCGCCGGGACGCCGGTGATCTCGGCCTGCCATGCCGGGGTGTAGGGCGCCGAGACGTCGTCGTAACCGGTGGGCCACTCGCCGGGGAGTCCGTCGCGGGCGACGCCGTACTGGGCGAGCATCAGGTCGTAGACGGTGGTGACGAGCCGACCGCCGATGCGCCGCGCGGGAACGCCGCGCCGGACCACCGAGCCGCTGCCGTCGGGCGCGTCGAACAGGGGGAAGGCCACGGTGACTGGCTCGGCGGCATCGCCGAGCAGGGTCAGCGCCGGACGCGCGCCCTCCAGATCGAGGTTCCACCGCCCCTTGCCCGACTCGGCATACCGGAAGCCCATCGAACCGTTGGGAATCACCGGTCCGTCCTGCTCGGAGTCCCAGAAGACGGTCTTCCACACGTCCTCGTCGGCGGGTGCACGGCCTCCCGCGTCGAGTTCGTCGGCGGTGACGAACTTTCCCGCGACGAACTGGCCCGGGTGCTCGTCGCCCTGCTCGTCGAGATGGATCAGGAACGGGAGGTCGGTGTAACGCCGCACATAGTCGTCGAAGAAGCCGGTCGAGCGCTGCACGAAGAACTCGGTGAGGATGACGTGCCCCATCGCCATCGCGAGGGCGCCGTCGGTGCCGGCCTGGGCCGGCAGCCATTCGTCGGCGAACTTCGTGTTGTCGGCGTAGTCGGGGCTGACGGTCACCACCTTGGTGCCCCGGTATCGCACCTCGGCCATCCAGTGGGCGTCCGGGGTCCGCGTGACGGGGACGTTGGAACCCCACATCATCAGGTAGGTCGCATCCCACCAGTCGCCGGATTCGGGAACGTCGGTCTGGTCGCCGAAGACCTGCGGGCTCGCCACCGGGAGGTCGGCGTACCAGTCGTAGAACGACGTCATCACCCCGCCGATGAGCTGGATGAACCGGGTGCCGACGCAGTGGCTGACCATCGACATCGCCGGGATGGGTGAGAAGCCCGCACAGCGGTCGGGGCCGTACGTCTTGATCGTGTGCACGTGTGCAGCGGCCGCCATCTCGATGGCCTCGTCCCAGGTCACCCGTACCAGTCCGCCCTTGCCGCGAGCCTGCTGATACGAGCGCCGCCGAAGCGGATCGCCCACCACATCGGCCCAGGCCTCGACGGGATCGTGGAGGCGCTTCTTGGCCTCGCGGTACATCTCGACGAGGACACCACGCGCGTACGGATGCCGCACGCGCGTGGGGGAGTAGGTGTACCACGAGAAGGCGGCCCCGCGCGGGCACCCGCGCGGCTCGTACTCGGGACGGTCCGGGCCGACCGACGGATAGTCGGTCTCCTGGGTCTCCCAGGTGATGATGCCGTCCTTGACGTAGACCTTCCAGGAGCAGGAACCCGTGCAGTTCACCCCGTGCGTGGAGCGCACGATCTTGTCGTGGCTCCACCGATCGCGGTAGAACACGTCGCCTGCGCGGCCACCCTCGCGGAAGACCGCTCGACGGTCGTCCGTCTCGTCCCAACGGGTGAAGAATTTTCCGATGTTCAGCAGGGCTGTGGCTGCAGTGCCCTGGATGTCGTCAGACCGGGCCATAGGCGTCACCCTACGGACGGCGTGGTGAATTTACTTCGCGAATCGAAAAGTCGATCAGATACGGCGCAGACTGTTTCCGCAGAATACATTCGGCGCACATGTGCAGAACATCGACATGATCGGCCCGATCACCGGGTTGCAACCGTCAGCAGGATCGCCGAATCCTCTTCGGCGGTCAATCCGTGACGCGTCGACGGAATCGTCACGAGATCGCCCTCTGCTCCCTTCCAGGAACCGTCCGGATCGCCATCCGCGGTGGTGAGAACGACGCGACCGCGCAGGACGTGCAGTGTGGCCTCGGTGGGACTCTCGTGATCGGACAGTGCCGCGCCGGCGGTGAGGGCGATCACGGTCTGCCGTAGATGGCGAGAAGAGTTGCCGTGCAACGTATGCGACGCGCGATGGCTCGACGCCTCACGGGCCGACGAGAGGAGTTGATCGACGAGTTCGGGCAGGTGGGTCGAATTCACGTGTACACCATGGCATCGCGACACGACGCCGATACGGCAATCGGGTGGATCGGGTCCGGTTCGTTGTCCATTTCGATCGCGCCTGGGACGGCCGGCAGAAATAGATCACGCAATCATTGCGGAAATAGGACCACAACGCAGCGGGCGGCATTCTCCGAAATGCCGAATGAGACGTTCTCGTGAATGCGTTCCGCGTGACGTCGGAAACCGCGCGGTGTCGTGTCAACCCAGTCGCATGCGGAGCAGACGATCGTCGCCGTCCGTCGGCCTGCCCCGACCGTCGGTGTTGCTGGTGCCGAACCACAGGGAGCCGTCCGGTGCCGCGGCCACGAGTCGCAGGCGTCCGAATTCGTCGGCGAAGCGGCCGACCGGCTCGCCGGCGAGGAGGCTCGCGGGCACGTCGGAGGTGCCCTCGGGTGAGTCGGCCAGCGGTATCTCCCACAGCTGCCGACCGCGGAGTGCCGCCATGTACGCGCGGTCGCCGACTATGGCGAGCCCGGCCGGGGAGGCCTCACGCGTGGTCCAGGTGGCGGCGGGGGCGACGAACCGCGGATCGTCGGAGTCGCCTTCGGCCTCCGGCCACCCGTAGTTGCCGCCCGGGCGGATCAGATTGAGCTCGTCGCGGCTGTTCTGTCCGAACTCGCTCGCCCACAGCCGCCCCGCACCGTCGAAGGCCAGACCCTCCACGTTGCGGTGCCCGTAGGAATAGACCTCGTTGCCGAACGGGTTGCCCGGCCACGGACGGCCGTCGCGGTCGACCCGCAGGATCTTGCCGTTGAGCGCTGCGCGATCCTGGGCGACCTCCGGCACCGCGGCATCGCCGACCGCGACGAACAAGCTGCCGTCGGGACCGAAGGCCAGGGCTCCGCCGTGATGGTTGTAGGCCGCGTCGAGTCCGGTGATCAGGGGGCGGGCGCCGGTGAGCCGGGTCCCGTCGAACTGCAGGCGCACCAGCCGGTTGTCGGCGGCCGTCGTGTAGTAGACGAACACCGCGCTCTCGTCGCCCGGCGCCGTCGCGATGCCCTGCAGCCCGCCCTCGCCGAGCGGCGCGGCGTCGCCGAACTCGCCGACCGTCCGCACCTCGCCGCGAGGGGACACCCGCACGACGGTCGCGTCGTCACGCTGGGTGACCAGCGCGTCGCCGCCGTTCAGGAAGGCCAGCGCCCAGGGCACATTCAGTCCCGACGCGACGGTCTCGACGTTCGACACGCCCCCCGGTGGGACCGTCGCCGCGGACCGGTTCGGTCCGCCGCGTGGTGTGGTGGTCGTCTCCTCGTCGCCGGAGCAGCCGGCCAGTACCGTGGTGCCGGAGACTCCGAGGAGCCCGGCCCCGAGGAGTCCTGATCTGAGTAGCTGACGCCGGTCCATACCCTCGATGGTGCCCGAGGTCCGCGGCCGATGACCGGCGCCGATTTGGGTCTACGCTGCGAGTTCCCTACACTAGACCGGTTGCCTGTGCACCTCAGGTGTCCGGGACACAACTGAATAGTCTCCGGTGCCGGCGAAAAGCCAAGGGCATCGGCGGCGAGAACCTTCAGAAACAACTATCCACTTCGTGGAAGGCCCACCGCAGGTCACCGGGATTTTTCCGGCCACCGGCGCTGTATGGGAACCGCTACGAGAAAGGTTGACGGTCACCCATGACCATGACTGACCCGATCGCAGACTTCTTGACGCGTCTGCGTAACGCCAACTCGGCGTACCACGACGAGGTGACACTGCCCTCGTCGAAGATCAAGGTGAACATCGCCGAGATCCTCAAGCGCGAGGGCTACATCACCGACTACCGCACCGAAGACGCGGAGGTCGGGAAGAACCTCGTCGTCTCCCTGAAGTACGGCCCGAGTCGCGAGCGCTCCATCGCCGGTCTGCGCCGCGTCTCCAAGCCCGGTCTCCGGGTCTATGCAAAGTCCACCAACCTGCCCAAGGTTCTGGGCGGCCTCGGCGTGGCCATCATCTCCACGTCGTCGGGCCTGCTCACCGATCGCCAGGCAGCCAACCAGGGCGTGGGCGGCGAAGTCCTCGCCTACGTCTGGTAGGGGAGGTAACAACACATGTCGCGTATCGGAAAGAACCCCATCGAGATCCCCGCGGGCGTGGACGTCACCATCGACGGCCAGAACGTCACCGTGAAGGGCCCCAAGGGTGAGCTCTCGCTCACCGTCTCCGAGCCCATCTCGGTCGCCAAGGAGGACAACTCCATCGTCGTGACCCGCCCCAACGACGAGCGTCGCAGCCGCGCGCTGCACGGCCTGAGCCGTTCGCTCGTGAACAACCTCGTCGTGGGCGTCACGCAGGGCTACACCAAGAAGATGGAGATCTTCGGTGTCGGTTACCGCGTGCAGGCCAAGGGCAGCGACCTCGAGTTCGCGCTCGGTTACAGCCATCCCGTGCCGATCGAGGCCCCGGCGGGCATCACGTTCGCCGTGGAGTCCCCGACGAAGTTCTCGGTCTCGGGTATCGACAAGCAGCAAGTCGGCGAGATCTCGGCGGTCATCCGCCGCCTGCGTCGTCCGGACCCCTACAAGGGCAAGGGCATTCGCTACGAGGGTGAGCAGATCCGTCGCAAGGTCGGAAAGACGGGTAAGTAAGCCATGAGTGATTCAGCTACCAAGACAGTGCGCAAGCCGATCGGCAAGGACGTCTCGACGCGTCGTCGCAAGGCGACCGGCAACCGTCACTTCCGCCTCCGCAAGAAGGTCAGCGGAACCCCGGCCCGTCCGCGTCTCGCGGTCAAGCGCAGCTCGCGCCACATCCACGTCCAGTTGATCGACGACCTGGCCGGCAAGACGCTGGCCGCGGCATCGACGATCGAGGCCGATGTGCGTGCGGCCGGCGGCGACAAGTCCGCGCAGGCCCGCAAGGTCGGCGAGCTCATCGCCGCCCGCGCCAAGGCTGCCGGCGTCGACGCCGTCGTGTTCGACCGTGGTGGCAAGGACTACCACGGCCGGATCGCCGCGCTCGCCGACGCCGCCCGCGAGGGAGGCCTGAGCTTCTGATGACCATCTCGAACAGCTACACCCACATGACCGGAGGGAACCTCTGATGCCCGGACGTCAGCGTGACGGCGGAAACGGACCCGCCGGTAACGACAACAACCAGAACAACCAGGGCGGCGGCAACGACCGTCGCGGCGGTGGCCGCGGCGACCGTCGCGATCGCGGCGGCCGCGACCAGGACCGCAACCAGCTCGAGCGCGTGGTGACCATCAACCGCGTCTCGAAGGTGGTCAAGGGCGGACGCCGTTTCTCGTTCACCGCTCTCGTGGTCGTCGGCGACGGCCAGGGCATGGTCGGTGTCGGCTACGGCAAGGCCAAGGAAGTCCCGGCGGCGATCCAGAAGGGCGTCGAGGAAGCTCGCAAGAACTTCTTCCGCGTGCCGATGATCGGTGCGACCGTCACCCACCCGGTCCAGGGTGAGGCGGCCGCCGGTGTCGTCATGCTGCGCCCGGCCAGCCCCGGTACCGGTGTCATCGCCGGTGGCGCGGTGCGTGCCGTGCTCGAGTGCGCGGGCGTCCACGACGTCCTCGCCAAGAGCCTCGGCTCGGACAACGCCATCAACGTCGTGCACGCCACCGTTGCCGCACTCAAGATGCTGCAGCGTCCCGAAGAGGTCGCGGCTCGCCGCGGTCTGCCGATCGAGGACGTCGCTCCGGCCGGTATGTTGCGCGCCCGTGCAGGACAGGGAGTCTGATCATGGCAGAGCTGAAGATCACCCAGGTCAAGGGCACCATCGGTACCAAGAAGAATCAGCGTGACAGCCTGCGGACCCTCGGACTCCGGGGCATCCGCCAGACCGTCACCCGCGAGGACACGCCGATCAACCGCGGCCTCATCAACGCGGTTCGTCACCTCGTGACAGTCGAAGAGGTTCAAGCATGACCATCAAACTCCATCACCTTCGCCCCGCACCGGGGTCGAAGACCGACAAGACCCGCGTGGGTCGCGGTGAGGGGTCCAAGGGTAAGACCGCCGGTCGCGGCACCAAGGGCACCAAGGCACGCAAGAACGTGCCCGCCGGGTTCGAGGGTGGCCAGATGCCGATCCACATGCGGCTGCCGAAGCTCAAGGGCTTCACCAACCGCAACCGGATCGAGTACCAGGTCGTCAACGTCGGCGACATCGCGCGCCTGTTCCCGCAGGGCGGCACCATTGGCGTCGACGAGCTCGTCGCGGCCGGCGCCGTTCGCAAGAACAAGCTGGTGAAGGTTCTCGGCGACGGCGACCTGTCGGTCAAGGTCGATATCACCGCCGACAAGTTCACCGCTTCCGCCAAGGAGAAGATCGCCGCTGCCGGCGGCAGCGTCACCGAACTCTGACGGACACACACCGCGGTCGGGCGGCAGCATCGCTGCCGCCCGACCGGGGCGTTTCGGTGTGACTGTTAGAGTCTCAGACGTTGTCCCGCCGGACACCGCAAGATCGCCGCATCCCGAAAGATCATCGTCGATTGCCGAGCACACGGGGACCGGGTCGCATCGACCCGGGACGTACGCCTCGCGTGGTCGTTCCTAGGAGGAGTTAGTGCTTTCCCCCCTCTTCGCGGCCATTCGGACGCCGGACCTGAGGAAGAAGATCCTCTTCGTTCTCGGCATCATCGTCCTGTATCGGCTGGGTGCGACGGTCCCGTCCCCGGGCGTGGACTACCAGGCCGTGCGGGCGTGTCTCGACGAGGTCTCCTCGGGTGAGTCGAGCTCGGTCTACTCCCTGATCAACCTGTTCTCCGGTGGCGCACTGCTCCAGCTGTCGGTGTTCGCGATCGGCATCATGCCGTACATCACCGCGGCCATCATCGTGCAGCTGCTCACCGTGGTCATCCCGCGGTTCGAGCAGCTCCGCAAGGAGGGCCAGGCCGGCCAGGCCAAGATGACGCAGTACACGCGTTATCTCGCCGTCGCCCTGGCATTGCTGCAGTCGACCGGCATCGTGGCCCTCGCCGATCGCGGCCAGCTCCTTCCGCAGTCCTGTGCGACCAGCGGCGAGGTGCTCAACGACTCGAGCATCTTCGGTCTGTCGATCATCGTGCTCGTCATGACCGCCGGCGCCTGTGTCGTCATGTGGTTCGGTGAGCTCATCACCGAGCGCGGCATCGGCAACGGCATGTCGCTCCTGATCTTCGCCGGTATCGCCGCCCGCATCCCGGCCGAGGGTCGCTCCATCCTGAACAGCCGCGGCGGACTCGTCTTCGCGCTGGTGTGTGTCGCCGTGCTGATCATCATCGCCGGCGTGGTCTTCATCGAGCAGGGCCAGCGGCGCATCCCGGTGCAGTACGCCAAGCGCATGGTCGGCCGGAAGATGTACGGCGGGTCGTCGACGTACCTGCCGCTGAAGGTCAACCAGGCCGGCGTCATCCCGGTGATCTTCGCCTCGTCTCTGCTGTACCTGCCCCAGCTGATCGTCGAACTCACGCGCAATCCCGATGGGACGCAATCGACCTGGCAGGAGTACGTCACCAGGTATCTGACCGACCCCAGCAACGGCGTCTACATCGCCGTGTACTTCCTGATGATCATCTTCTTCACGTACTTCTACGTGGCTGTGACGTTCAATCCAGAAGAGCGCGCCGACGAGATGAAGAAGTACGGTGGGTTCATCCCGGGCATCCGACCGGGCGCCCCGACCGCCGAATATCTCGGGTATGTGCTCAGTCGCATCACTCTGCCGGGCTCGATCTACCTCGGTATCATCGCGGTACTCCCGAACCTGTTCCTCGAGATCGGCAACAGCGGCAACGTCCAGAACCTGCCGTTCGGTGGTACGGCCGTGTTGATCATGGTCGGCGTGGGTCTGGACACGATGAAACAGATCAACAGTCAGTTGATGCAACGCAAGTACGAAGGGTTCCTGAAGTGAGACTTGTCATCCTCGGCCCGCCCGGAGCAGGTAAAGGCACCCAGGCGGAACTCTTGAGCGAAGCACTCGGGATTCCCCACATCTCGACCGGCGATCTCTTCCGCGCCAACATCTCCCAGGGCACCGCCGTGGGTGTGGAAGCCAAGAAGTACCTCGACGCCGGCAACCTCGTCCCGTCCGAGATCACCGTGGACATGGTCCGCGCCCGCGTCGGTGAGCCGGACGCGGCGAAGGGCTTCATCCTCGACGGCTTCCCGCGCTCGACCGAGCAGGCCGACGCCCTCAACGACATCCTGGCGAACCTCGACGCCTCGCTCGACGCGGTGCTCTCGTTCGTCGTCGACACCGACGTCGTCGTGGAGCGCATGCTGGCGCGTGGTCGCGCCGACGACACCGAAGAGGTCATCCGCAACCGGATGGACGTCTACACCCGTGAGACCGCGCCGCTGCTCGCCTACTACGGCGACCAGGTCAAGACCATCGACGCGGTCGGCGACATCCAGGGCGTCCACCAGCGCGTCCTGAGCGCGCTCGGCGCCGGCGTCTCCTGACCCGCGTTTCCTGACAACCGAGGAATCGCTGTAACGCATGGGGTTTCGTAAGCGCAAGCGTGTCGTCCCGTTCCGCAGCGCGGGCGAGCTCGACGCCATGGCTGCCGCCGGTGCGGTCGTCGGGGCCGCTCTGGTCGCGGTACGCGATGCGGCGAAACCGGGGGTGAGCACCCTCGATCTCGACGAGGTGGCCGAGTCCGTGATCCGGGGAGCCGGCGCGGTGCCGTCGTTCAAGGGCTACCACGGCTTCCCCGGCTCCATCTGCAGCTCGGTGAACGAGGTGGTCGTCCACGGGATCCCGTCTGCGGAGGTCGTTCTCGCCGACGGCGATCTGGTGTCGATCGACTGCGGTGCGATCCTCGACGGATGGCACGGCGACTCCGCCTGGACCTTCGGTGTGGGCGCACTCTCCGCCGCGGACGAGGAACTGTCCGAGGCGACGCGCCTGTCGATGGAGGCGGGTATCGCGGCGATGGTCGACGGTGCGCGTCTCACCGACATCTCCCATGCCATCGAACTCGGCACTCGCGCCGCCGAGAAGAAATTCGGTCGGGCGTTCGGCATCGTGGACGGCTATGGCGGACACGGGATCGGCCGCGAGATGCACATGGACCCGTTCCTGGCCAACGAGGGTGAGCCGGGTAAGGGGCCGACGCTCGTCATCGGGTCCACGCTCGCCATCGAGCCGATGCTGACGCTCGGCACCACCGAGACCACCGTCCTCGACGACGACTGGACTGTCGTCACCGATGACGGATCGCGCTCCGCACATTGGGAACACACCGTCGCGGTCACCGCCGACGGCCCGCGGATCCTCACCACTCGCCCCGCCTGAGTCTGAGCGCTACGCGCAGGATGGCCATCGGTCCCGCGACCGGCAGACGTCAACTCGACCGACAGACTTCGATCGAGGTCTGGGAGTCGAGTCGAGGTCTGGGGTCACGATCCGACAGAACCACAGACCCCCTGGCCCACCCGCACCCTGAGGTGCGAGAAGCGCAAGCGACAAGCCCTGAAGGTCCTTACCGTTGCAGCGCAGTCAGTTTCGGGTGAGGAGTTCGGCGAGACACGCTTCGACGGGGGTGTACACCTGGCCTGGCTTGAGTGGTCGGATGACGATCGGCTGGTAATCGATGATCGGCCACACGGGGTGTTGATCAGGGCGCTGTCCGTCGCCGAACGCGCGCGCGTGTACGAGATCGGTGCGCCCGGAGACTGGGCACGGCTTGTCGACCGCGACCCGCTCGAGGTGACCGCCTCGAGGAGGTGGGACTGGTACGACACCACGGGCCGTCACCGCCGCTGGTTCATCCCCGACTGGGAAGGGGTTGCGGACGAGTACGACGCGATCCACGTGAGCGTGAACGGGTACCTGACCGGCGCGGGCATCGAGATCCCGCTCGAGACCCGGGATGGGGCGACCGTGCCGGCCGGCTGGGGCCCGGACGTGACGTGGTGGCTCGATCCGGGTGTCCTCCACATCCACGACGAGCCCGTCGTCTGGCGCCGGTATGACGAACGCTGGTGTGCGACGCCCGCGGAGTGACTGATCATGGGCGATGACCGTGTGGGCGCGGCCGTCTCGTCGTACCGTTGACCATGCATTCTGACGTGTCCTGGCTCATCGTCGTGCGCCGGCTTCCGTTCACCATCGCCCTCGCGACGGCCCTGCTGATCGTCGGTGCGACGACCGGGTCGCTGTGGGGCCGGGCATCGGACAAATCCTGGTATCGGGATGTCGCGTTCGGGCTGCCCGCTGTTCGGGAGGGGCGATGGTGGACGCCCGTCACGTCCGCGTTCGTCGAGCCCGGACCCTGGCTGTACGTGCTGGCTGTGGTGGCCGTGATCGTCGGAATGGGTTGGGCCGAGTGGCAATTGGGCACCGTGCGGGCCGTTCTGGTCGGTGTCGCCGGCCACCTGGTCTCGTGTCTGCTGACCGTCCTGCTGTTGTGGTTGCTGTCGTCGGAGGTCACGTCCTGGCGCTGGGCGGAACAACTGGCGGACTCGCGTGCCACCGGCGTGGGGGCGCTGGTCGTGTCGGCCGTGGCCGTGGCCTCGGCGACCGTCCGTTCGCAGTGGCGGCTGCGCGTCCGGGTCCTGCTGGGGGCGATAGTCTCGATCGCGTTCCTGTTCGAGGGAACCCTCGCCTCGGTCGAATACGTCTTCGCAACGGTCATCATGATGGTCGTCGGGGAGAAGTTCTTCGCCACCAACGAGCGCGGCTGGGTTCCCCGCACGCGGCGTGAGGTCCGCATGCTGGGGTGCGCCGCGCTGCTGGTCATCGCGGGCGCGAACCTCTTGGTCTTCCTGTTTCCGGGCAGCGGGCCGCTGGGACCCACCGACTCCGGTGACGACTCGCTGTTCACGATGCTGATCGGCCTCGTCGTCAACGTGCTCATCGCCGACCAGCTGCGGCGAGGCAAACGATGGGCATGGTGGGTGGCCGTCGTCCTCGGTGCGCTCAACGTCCTCGCGACCGTGCTCGCGGTGGTCCTCGTCGTCTTCACCGACGTGTCGTCGGAAGGCGCGGTGACGCTCGGGACCACGCTCCTGTGGGTGGTGGTCCTCGCGATCCTCATACCCGGCCGGTTCGCCTTCGCGGTGCCGTGGCGCGTACGTCAGGTCGGTACCTCCGGCGAGGTCGACGACCCGGTCGGCCGCGTCGGGGAGCTGCTCCGCGTGCACGGCGGCGGCACCATGTCGTGGATGACGACGTGGCCGGGCAACAGCTACCAATTCACCGGGGACGCACGCGACCTCGACGATCAGTCCGTGGTGACCTACCGCAAGCATGTCGGCACGATGGTGGCGCTCGCCGACCCGGTGTGTGCGCCCGACCGGCTGCGTGACGCGGTCGACGCCTTCGTCGAACTCGCCGAAGGTGCCGGCGCCACACCCTGCTGGTTCTCGATCGGTTCGGCGACGTCGGAGATCGTCACCGGGCGCGGGTGGCTCAGTGTGCAGATCGCGGAGGACACGATCGTCGACCTGCCGGGCCTGGAGTTCAAGGGCAAGCCGTGGCAACACGTGCGGTCGGCGATGAACAAGGCTGCCAAGCAGGACATCTCGATGCGCATGGTCTCGCTCGCCGACGAGTCGTTCGCCGTCAAGACCCAGGTGCGCGCCATCTCCGAGGAATGGGTGGGGGACAAGGGCCTACCCGAGATGGGTTTCACCCTGGGCAGTGTCGAGGAGGCCATGGATCCCGCGGTGAGGGTTGCACTCGCGGTGGACCCGACGGGCAACGTACACGGCGTGCTCTCGTGGTTGCCGGTGTTCGCTCCGGGCGGCGACATCGCGGGCTGGACACTCGACATCATGAGGCGCCGCACCGACGGGTTCGGGCCGGTCGTCGAATATCTCATCGCATCGTCGGCGGTCGCTTTCAAAGACGAAGGTGCGCAGTTCATCTCGCTGTCGGGCGCCCCGCTGGCCCGGACCGGCGACTTCGAGGCCGAGCCGTTGGACAAACTGCTCGACACGCTGGGGGCCGCACTCGAGCCGTACTACGGGTTCCGGTCGCTGCACACCTTCAAGAAGAAGTTCAACCCCCGGTACGAGCCGGTCTACCTGGCGTTCCGTGACGAATCCGACCTCCCACGTATCGGGGTGGCCATCTCGCGGGCATACCTGCCGGACGCCACGACCGGTCAACTGGTCCGATTGGCGGCGTCGCGAGAAGGCTGACGCCGCCGCGCCGCGACGACGACCTCAGTGGGGGACCGCGACCGTTTCGGTGACCGCGGCGCCCGTCTAGTGGGAGATCCGGTCGGGTCGCGAGTAGATCACCATCGACTCGCCGCGGGAGAAGCCGACGAGGGTGATGCCGAGATCGTCGGCGGCGTCGGCCGCGAGTGACGAGGGCGCCGACACCGCGCAGAGCATCGGGATTCCCGCCATCGCGGCCTTCTGGACGAGTTCGAAGCTCGCGCGTCCGGAGACCTGCAGAATCGTGTTCGACAGCGGCAACCGGTCGGCGAGGACAGCCCAGCCGATCACCTTGTCCACCGCGTTGTGCCGGCCGACGTCCTCGCGCACGGCGAGGAGCTGCCCGTCGCTGCCGAAGAGCGCGGCGGCGTGCAGGCCGCCGGTCTTGTCGAAGACGTTCTGTTCGGCGCGCAACCGGTCGGGGAGGTCGAGAACGGTGCCGGCGGCGACGGTCATGGTGTCCGCGGCGGGGTCGTGGACGGAGGCGGTGGTCACCGCGGCGATGGAGTCCTTGCCGCAGATCCCGCATGCGCTCGTGACGGTGTTGGCGCGGACCAGATCGGGTCCGGGAGGCGGGACGTGGGTGGCGAGCGTGGCGTCGACGACGTTGTAGGTGTTGGCGCCCTGGGCGTCGGTGCCTGCGCAGTAGCGCGCCGTGGAGAAGTCCGCGCCGGTGGTCACGACGCCCTCGGAGACGAGGTAACCGGCGACGAGTTCGAAGTCGTCGCCGGGCGTGCGCATGGTGACCGTGAGTGAGCGCCCGCCGACTCGGATCTCGAGCGGTTCCTCGACGGCCAGGGTGTCGGCACGGTGCGTCGGATCCGCATCGCGACGGATGCGGGTGACGCGGCGGCGTGCGGTGATTCGTCCCACGACTCCGACGATAGTCGTGAGACCGTCCGTCCCGGCGGTCTCAGACGTCGAGCACGAGGGTGACCGGACCGTCGTTGACGAGACCGACCTCCATGTGCGCGCCGAAGCGTCCGGTGGCCACGGTGGCGCCCAGAGCCCGCAATGCCTCGACGACCCCCTCGACCAGCGGTTCGGCGACGGCGCCGGGCGCGGCTGCGTTCCACGACGGTCGACGGCCCTTGGCGGTGTTGGCGTAGAGCGTGAACTGGCTGATGACGAGGATCGGTGCGTCGAGGTCGGCGGCGGCTCGTTCGGGCCCGTCGCCGCCGTCGAAGATCCGCAGCCGCCAGATCTTGTCGGCGAGCCGGAGCGCGTGGTCGGCGGTGTCGTCGTGCGTGACACCCACGAGGGCGACGAGGCCCGCCGTGCCCGACGGGATGTCGAGCTCACCCACGATCTCGCCGTCGACGCTCACACTTGCTCGGCTGACTCGCTGGAGAACGGCACGCATCGGTCCAGGATGTCAGGGCACGACCGCCGGACGGGCCGCGGTGTCAGTCGAGCGCGAACGTGACCGTGACGGTGAAGGTGAGCTCCTGCTCGCCGGGTTCGACGGGAACGGGTGCCGCCGCCACGTCCCGCTCGAACGTGCCCGGCGCGACGGGCTGTTCCTGGCCGCTCGTGCTCTCCTTGATCGTGAGGACATCGCCGAGGGAATCGCCGGCGAGACCGGCGTACTGCTCGGCGCGGCCACGCGCATCGGTGAACGCGGCCTCCCGTGCCTTCTCGAGGAGCTCCGAGTCGTCGTCGATGGCGAAGGCGACGTTGTTGATGCGTGTGTTGTCCCCGCCGGCCGTCGCGGCGGCGCTCAGTACGGTCGACGCCGTCGAGATGTCGCGGATGGTCACCCGGATCGTGTTGGTGGCGAGGTATCCGCTGATCTGGCTCGAGCCGCCGGGGGCGGGACTCGAGTACTGCGGGTTCACCGACACCTGCTGGGTGGCGACGTCCTTGCGCTCGACCCCGGCAGCCACGACCGCGTCGGTGACCGCGGTGACCTTGGCGCTCGTCTCGTTCAGCGCCGTCGTGACGTCGGACGCGTTCGCCTCGACACCGATGTCGGCACGCAGGGTGTCCGGTACGCCACTGACCTGTCCCGACCCGACGACGGTCACCGATCGTGGTTCGCCGCCGGTGTCGCTGCCACACCCCGCCGCCACCGAGACCACGGCGGCGAGGGCCGCGAGAGCCGACATCGTCCGGAGAGCGGGGCGTCGTGCCGCACCGCGAGATGCGCCGTTCATCGGTCGACCGGATCCCGCATCAGCAGCGCCAGCAGCCAGCCGACCACCGACACGACGATCGCGCCGAAGATCGCCGACCAGAAGAAGTCGTCGACCTCCAGCCCCCAGTGTGTGGTGTTGCGGGTGATCCATGCGGTGAGTTCGAGCATCAACGCGTTGATGACGATGTGGATCAACCCGAGCGTCAGAATGTAGAAGGGGATGGCGATGATCTGCACGATGGGTTTGATGATCGCGTTGAGGACACCGAAGACCACGGCGACGACCAGCGCGATTCCGACCTTCTCGGCGGTCGTCGAACCGCCCACGAAGTCGATACCGGGAACGATCAGCGTCGCGACCCACAGGGCCACCGCGGTGAGCACGGTACGCACCAGGAAGGCAAGCATGGCGGACAGTCTGCCAGCAACGTCCGTTCATCCGTCGATCTGATCGCGACGGAACGCCATCATCGCGCGGATCGCGTCGTCGGGCGGCGGGGTGCCGGGCTGAAAACGCACGGTGCCCTTCTCCACGTCGAACCCGGCGAGGTGCGGCCGCCCGGCGTCCACCGCCTCCGGGCTGTACGGGTACAGCCCGATGTGCTTCTTGGTGCGCATCACGGACAGGAGCGGGCTCCCGTGATAGGTGAGGGCCGGCATTCCGTATCCCTTGCCCTGAACGGTGTCGGGGACCGTTCCGCGAGCCACGTCGTAGATGCGGCCGATCACGTCACGGTCGGCGGGGTCGAGGCCGTCGAGATAATCGTCGACAGTGCCCATCCGGGGCGGCCCCTCTCGGTGGCGCGAAGCACGCATTTGGCCTGGCCTGCTCGTTCGCGTAACATGGACCGTCGGTGCGCATCGCGTGCCGGGCCTCAGCGTGTCAGCACGTGGGTCCGGGCCGGCGTACACCGGGTGCAGGTCCTCGCGGACCGGTGCCCACACCCTAACGGACAAACACTGATTCAATCCGGCCAACCGCCGCAGCATCATCAGATGTCGCGGACGCGGCCAGGAATCGCGGAGGACATGGCGAAGAAAGACGGGGCCATCGAGGTCGAGGGTCGAGTGATCGAACCCCTGCCCAATGCGATGTTTCGTATTGAGCTGGAAAACGGACACAAGGTTCTCGCCCACATCAGCGGCAAGATGCGGCAGCACTACATCCGCATCCTGCCCGAGGACCGGGTCGTCGTGGAACTCTCGCCCTACGACCTGGCTCGTGGGCGAATCGTGTACCGCTACAAGTAGGACTTTCCCGGCGTTGCCGGGGACAAGCTTCTCGGACATCCGTCCGGGAGGAGACCGACACCCACGTGTACGGCCGTTTCGGCGTGCGCGCGGGCGAGCCGAGCAGGAGAGATTGACGTGAAGGTTCAGCCGAGCGTCAAGCCGATCTGCGAGAAGTGCAAGGTGATCCGCCGCAACGGTCGGGTCATGGTGATCTGCGAGAACCTGCGTCACAAGCAGCGTCAGGGCTGATCACGCGCACCCTCCGGGTCGCTTGAGTCAGAACAACTGAAGATCGACAACTGAACACCCAAGGACCTCCCAGCACCAGCGGCGACAGACGCGTCACCGCCTACCTCCGGATCAGAGGCCGGAGCCCACGAGGCCGGACATACGGTTCGGCACCAGCTCGCGGGACGGACTGGGAGCAGACCTCTGAGAAATCGAAAAGGAAATCCGCCACATGGCACGTGTTGCTGGTGTGGATCTCCCCCGCGAGAAGCGGCTGGAGATCGCACTGACCTACATCTACGGAGTTGGGCGCACCACCTCCAAGGAGATCCTCGAGGGGACCGGCCTCAGCCCGGACCTGCGAGCCAAGGATCTCACCGACGCAGACGTCTCGAAGCTGCGTGAATACATCGAAGCCTCGGTGAAGGTCGAAGGTGACCTGCGTCGCGAGGTGCAGGCCGACATCCGTCGCAAGATCGAGATCGGCTGCTACCAGGGTCTGCGCCACCGCCGTGGCCTGCCTGTCCGCGGACAGCGCACCAAGACCAATGCCCGCACTCGCAAGGGCCCGAAGAAGACCATCGCCGGGAAGAAGAAGTAATGCCTCCGAAGTCACGTAGCGCAGGCCCGAAGAAGGGCACCCGCCGTCGCGATAAGAAGAACGTCCCGCACGGCCACGCGCACATCAAGTCGACGTTCAACAACACCATCGTGTCGATCAGCGACCCCAGCGGAAACATCATCAGCTGGGCGTCGTCGGGCCACGTCGGTTTCAAGGGCTCGCGCAAGAGCACCCCGTTCGCGGCTCAGCTCGCGGCCGAGAACGCTGCGCGCAAGGCCCAGGAGCACGGCGTCAAGAAGGTCGACGTGTTCGTCAAGGGACCGGGCTCGGGTCGTGAGACCGCGATCCGCTCCCTGCAGGCAGCCGGCCTCGAGGTCGGCACCATTTCCGATGTCACCCCGCAGCCGCACAACGGTTGCCGTCCGCCCAAGCGGCGTCGGGTCTAGCGGGAAAGGGAGGAACAGAGAAACATGGCTCGTTATACCGGCCCCGCAACCAAGAAGTCTCGTCGTCTTCGCGTCGACCTGATCGGTGGAGACGCTGCATTCGAGCGTCGCCCCTACCCGCCCGGCCAGCACGGCCGCTCGCGGATCAAGGAGAGCGAATACCTGCTCCAGCTCCAGGAGAAGCAGAAGGCCCGCTTCACCTACGGCGTCATGGAGAAGCAGTTCCGCCGCTACTACGAAGAGGCGAACCGTCGCAACGGCAAGACCGGTGACGAACTGCTGAAGATCCTCGAGACCCGTCTCGACAACGTCGTGTACCGCTCGGGCATCGCGCGGACCCGTCGTCAGGCCCGCCAGCTGGTCAGCCACGGCCACTTCACCGTCAACGGTGTGAAGGTCGACGTGCCCAGCTACCGCGTCAGCCAGTACGACATCATCGACGTCCGCCCGAAGTCGCTGCAGACCGTCCCGTTCCAGATCGCCAAGGAGCTCGTCGGCGATCGTCCGGTCCCGGGTTGGCTCCAGGTCGTGCCGTCGACCCTGCGCATCCTCGTGCACAGCGTGCCCGAGCGTGCTCAGATCGATGTCCCGCTGACCGAGCAGCTCATCGTCGAGTTCTACTCGAAGTAAGACACACCGCCCGACAGCAACAGCTGTTCGGTTCACCCTCGAGGCCGTCATATAGCGGTCGGCCAAAGGAGATATCCAAGAAATGCTCATCTCACAGCGACCCACCCTCACCGAGGACGTCCTTGCCGAGAACCGCTCGAAGTTCGTCATCGAGCCGCTCGAGCCGGGCTTCGGCTACACCCTCGGCAACTCGCTGCGTCGTACCCTGCTCAGCTCGATCCCGGGTGCTGCCATCACCAGCATCCGCATCGACGGTGTGCTCCACGAGTTCACCACCGTGGCCGGGGTCAAGGAAGACGTCACCGACATCATCCTGAACCTCAAGGGCCTCGTGGTCAGCTCGGATGAGGACGAGCCGGTCACCATGTACGTGCGCAAGCAGGGTCCGGGCACCGTCACCGGAGCCGACATCGTGCCCCCGGCCGGTGTCACCGTGCACAACCCCGATCTGCACATCGCCACCCTGAACGACAAGGGCAAGCTCGAGATCGAGCTCGTCGTCGAGCGGGGCCGCGGCTACGTGCCGGCCGTGCAGAACAAGGCGTCGGGTGCCGAGATCGGCCGCATCCCGGTCGACTCGATCTACTCGCCGGTGCTCAAGGTGACCTACAAGGTCGAGGCCACCCGTGTCGAGCAGCGCACCGACTTCGATCGTCTGGTGCTCGACGTGGAGACCAAGAACTCGATCAGTGCGCGTGACGCGCTGGCATCGGCGGGCAAGACCCTGGTGGAGCTGTTCGGGCTCGCCCGGGAGCTCAACGTCGAGGCCGAGGGCATCGAGATCGGACCGTCGCCGGCGGAGGCCGACCACATCGCGTCGTTCAGCCTGCCGATCGAGGATCTCGAGCTGACCGTTCGTTCCTACAACTGCCTCAAGCGCGAGGGTGTGCACACCGTCGGCGAGCTGGTTGCCCGGACCGAGTCGGATCTGCTCGACATCCGCAACTTCGGCCAGAAGTCGATCGACGAGGTCAAGGTCAAGCTGCACGCGCTCGGTCTGTCCCTGAAGGACAGCCCGGCCAGCTTCGATCCGTCGCAGGTCGCGGGTTACGACCCGGCCACCGGCACGTGGTCGGAAGACGCGTCGTTCGACGCCGATTCCGGTGAGGATTTCGCGGAGACCGAGCAGCTGTAGTCGCTTCGACGCGGCGGTAGCTGTCACTGCCCAACCCTGACTTCCGCATCGAGTGATGCGGGGTCCTCCTAGGAGAAGACAATGCCCAAGCCCACCAAGGGTGCCCGCCTCGGCGGGTCGGCCAGCCACCAGAAGGCGATGCTGGCGAATCTCGCCACCTCGCTCTTCGAGCACGGCCGCATCACCACCACGGAAGCCAAGGCCAAGCGCCTGCGTCCGTACGCGGAGAAGATCATCACCCACGCCAAGGCCGGCAAGCTGGCCAACCGCCGTGAGGTGCTGAAGGACATCCGTGACAAGGACGTCGTCCACACGCTGTTCGACGAGATCGGCCCGTTCTTCGCCGATCGTCCCGGTGGCTACACCCGCATCATCAAGACGCTGCCGCGCAAGGGCGACAATGCCCCCATGGCCGTGATCGAGCTGGTGCGCGAGACCACCGCGTCGAGCGAGGCAAGCCGCGCGACCCGCGTCGCCGCCTCCAAGAAGGCCGCCGAGGACAAGCTCGACGCCACCGAAGAGGTCGTCGGCGACGACACCGCAGCGGCCACCGACGGCTCGGAGAACGTGGTGGAGGCCGTCGAGGCCGACGCCACCGATGCCGAGGTCGCCAATGCCGAGGCCGTGGCCGAGGCTGTCGACGACGAGTCGACCGCGGCGACCGCTCCCGATGCCGAGGCAGCCGGAGCCGACGTCGACGGTGACAAGAAGTAGTCGACTGACTCGAGAATCGCAGACCGAACCCGTCGGCCCGGATCCCGGTGCCGGCGGGTTCTGTCGTCTCCGATTCGACATCTCCTACGACGGAACCGACTTCGCCGGGTGGGCACGGCAGATCGGTCAGCGCAGCGTCTGCGAGGAGCTCGAGACCCGGTTGTCGACGGTGCTGCGGGTACCGGTGCGGTTGACCGTGGCGGGCCGCACCGACGCCGGTGTCCACGCGACGGGGCAGGTCGCACACGCCGACGTCCCGCGGTCGGCGCTGGAGACGAGATCGATCGCCGGCGACCCCGCGACGCTGGTCGGGCGTCTCGCGAAGATGTGTCCCGACGATGTCCGGGTGACGGCGGTGCGCGTCGTCCCGCAGGATTTCGACGCCCGGTTCTCGGCGTTACGTCGCCACTATCGCTACCGGCTGACCGATGCGCGGTGGGGTGCCGAGCCGGTGGTCGCACGCACGACCGCCACCTGGCGCCGGCCGCTCGATGTCGACGCACTGAACGCCGCATCGTCGGAGTTGTTGGGACTCAACGATTTCGCGGCCTTCTGTCGTCGGCGCGAGGGGGCGACGACCATCCGGGATCTGCAGCGGTTCGCCTGGACCCGCGATGCCGACGGTGTGCTCGTCGGTGAGGTCAGTGCCGACGCGTTCTGCTGGTCGATGGTGCGCTCGCTGGTGGGGGCGGTCGCGAGTGTCGGCGACGGCCGGCGCGACATCGCCTGGTGCCGTGGACTTCTCGAGGAGCGGGAACGCAGCAGTCAGGTGCCCGTCGCCGAGGCCCGCGGGCTGTGTCTGGTCGGCGTCGACTATCCCGCCGACCACGAACTCGCCGCACGCAACACGGTGACCCGCGACGTGCGCGGCTCCATCGGTTGCTGCGGGGGTTGACGCACGCCGCCCCTGAAATCCGCCATCTAGGAACCGACCGGCGACGATATGTCGGCCGTGGCTCTCTGGTGGGCGGGCTTCAGGGGCGGTTCTGCTCGATGTGGCGAGCCCGGCTCAGTTGCCGAGTTTGAGACCGTTCTTGTCCCGTACGTTGCCGGTCAGCATCATGATGCCGTCGATCAGCGCCCACACGGCGACACCGAAGACGATGAAGATCCCGACGATGAAGATCGCGGTGATGTAGCCGAGGATGGTCAGGCCGAGCTGGATCGCGCCGGTGGTGTTGTCGCCGATGTAGAAACGGCCGACGCCGAGGCTGCCGAGGAAGATCTGTAGCAGGCCGGCGACCAGCTTGGACTTGTCGGAAAGCGGTTCACCGGTGGCCGGGTCCCGGCCGTAGGGCGCGGTCGGGTCGGGTGCGCCGCCGTACCCGTAGCCCGGTGCCGCGGGGTATCCGCCCTGCGGCGCCCCGAACTGCTGGGGTGTTCCGTACTGCTGGGGTGCCCCGTATTGCTGGCCCCCGTACTGGGGTGCCCCGTACTGCTGACCCCCGTACTGCTGGTTGCCGTACTGCTGGTCGCCGTACTGGGGACTTTCGAACCCGGGTTGCGATGTTCCGGCTGTACCGAAGTCGGTGTTCCCCGGCTGCTGGGCGGCGGGGTCGGTGCCGTAGGTCGGTGCCGGGTCGGCGGGTGGTGGCTGCTTCACGAACGGATCGTCGGGCTTGTTGCCGGAGTTCTCTGGTGTGGTCATCGGGTGGATCCTCCTCGTGACTTGGGTGGAACGTCGTGCTCGGGTCGAACGGGTGGCGGGCTGCCGGTCAGGCGACTCGACTCATGCGACGGCGGCCAGTTGGCGTGCGTAGTACACGCGACCGGACACGTCGCTCATCACCCACGGCGCGGTCGCCGGGATGTTGGTGACGTGCATCGCGCCGCCCGCGCCCCGGACCCGTACCTGGATGTGGCCCGTCGTGCGCCGTTCTTTCATCAACAAGAACAGCAGACTCAGAAAGCAGACCAGAAAGAAGCCGACGAGCGCCAGCACCAGGCCCGTTTGTGACATCTGTTCGGAGGACACGGACATGTCGGTGACCTCCCACTGCGAACCCGCCAGCGGGAACGTGCCCGACGGCGTGATCACGTAGTGCTGCGTGCAGGTGATGTCTCCGATGACCACGAGTGGCGGTTCGGGCAGCGCCGACGCGCCCGCGTCGGGGTAGGGCCAGCCGTACCCGGGAGAGACACCCGGGCTCGCGAAGTGGTTGGGAGTCGGATAGTCGGCGGGGGCCGGCACGAATCCAGGACTGGAGTCGTAGGCATTCGGCTGGTGCGGCAACGGACGTGTGCCGTGATCGCCACTACCCGGGTAGGTCATCCAGCAATGGTGGCATACGCGTGTGTGTTTCGGGTCAGGTGGCGTTGCGCTCGTCTTCGAAGGCCTCGAGCACTTCGTCGACCGTGTCGTCGTCGCCGACGAACTGTTCGGGATGGGCGCCCTCGGACATCAGATGCCGCCAGTTGAGGGGGTCGAATTCCACCGGCGCGTGCCGTGAGATGAAGTCGATGACGATCCGGCAGAACCGATCCGGGTCGTCGTGGAACGGGAAATGCCCGGAGCCGGCGAAGGTCTCGAATTCAGAGTGCGGGATCGCCGAATGCGCCAGCTCGCCGTGGTGGTAGGGGATCACGATGTCCTGGTCGCCCCACACGAGCAGGACAGGCAGGCGCTCGGTGAGGTAGCAGCGGTCGAGCATCGTCACGGATTGTCCCCGCCAGTCGACGACCGCGCGCAGCGTGCGGAGGAAAGCCGCCGACGCGGTGGGGTCGGCGAGCCCGCCGAGAACCCGCATGAGGTCCTCATGGTCGGCCAGGAGATGCTCGGGTGTCGCCGCAGAGGGAAACACCGACGGCAACGGTGCGGCGACGATCGCCTTCGCGAGCGTCGTGAGACCCGGGACCACACCGGGGACGCGAAGCGCCGACAGCACCTGCGGAACGACCGGCAGCGAGAACAGACGCAGGACTGGATTGACGTCGCGGGTGACTCCGCCTGCCGCGACCAGGACGAGTCGCTCGACGAAGCGCGGGAACTGATAGCAGAACTGCATCGCGACGCCGCCGCCCAGCGAGTGGCCGACGACCGTCACCTTGCTGATCCCCAGGACGACGAGGAGGTCACGCATGCCGTTGGCGAAGGCCGGCACCGAGTAGTCGGCGCGAGGCTTGTCGGAGTGCCCGTGCCCGAGGAGATCGGGCGCGATGACGGTGTAGTGCTGCGCCAGGATCGGGATGACCTCGTCCCAGGTCGACGAATTGTCGCCGATACCGTGGATGAGCAGCAGGGCGGGACCGCTGCCCGCGATCCGGTAGGCGCGGCGGTAGCCGTGGATGGTGTGGTACTCGATGCGGACGTCGGTGTCGGACACCGGACGCAGCGTCGGACCGGAAGTCGTGTTCGGGGACGGATCCCGGTGCTTCGTGGGCACTGTCTCTCCCCTCGGTGTCGCTCGTGCGGTTGGCAGATCGCGCGTCGGCGACGGGCCGGTACGTAGCAACGTCCGTTGTACGCCTCAGGGGTCGAGTAAACCGCATCCTCGGCCGTCGTGCGCGTCGGGTCCGGACGCGGTGGTGGTGACGGGGGGTTACCGGGAACTGAATGCTCGGCGACGCGTTGCGCGTCGCGATGCCGCGGGACTTCGACGTACCGGCCACGACACTACTGTTGGATTCGATGAATCCCTTCGACATCGAGTCCTTCGTGGCCACCGGCGGCCTCATCGGTCTCTGCGTGCTGATCTTCGTGGAGACCGGCATCCTCGTCGGGTTCATCTTCCCTGGCGACTCGGTGCTCTTCACCGCAGGTGTGTTCGCCGCGCAGCCCGAGCCGTTCGCACCACTCTGGCTGTTGTGCCTCGCCGTGCCGCTGGCAGCGATCCTCGGCGACCAGTGCGGCTACTTCATCGGACGACGTGTGGGTCGCAGCGTGGTCGAGGGCAAGCTGATGCGCACCATCGGGCCGGAGTATCTCGCGAAGACGAACCACTACTTCGACCGCTTCGGGCCACTCACCGTGTTCTTCGGCAGGTTCATCGGGATCGTCCGCACGCTGACCCCGCTGGTCGCCGGGTTCAGCGGGATGTCGCACCGGACGTTCACCCTCTTCAGCGTGCTGGGCAGCTTCACCTGGGCCGCCGGGATCATCCTGCTCGGCTACTTCCTCGGCAACGTCCCCCTCATCCGCGACAACATCGAGATATTCATCATCGCCTCGGTGCTCACGATCGTCGTGCCGACGTTCATCCACCTGGCGCGGCGATGGCGGACGGCGCGCAAGGTACGGCGTGCGGACCGCCCGGGGACTGCTTAGGCGTCTGCGCCTTTGGGGGCGATCCATTCGGGGAAGCTCGGTGGTGCGGGTGGGTCGAGGGCTAGGAGGTTGTACCACTCCCAGGGGCCGTTGACGGGGTGCGGTGGTTGGAAGTCCAGGGATGTGGTGCCTGTCCACCCGGGGAACTTCTTGCGCCACCAGGCCACACACTCGGGTTCGTCGCCCCAGAAGTCGTTCACACCCCGTAGATCGCGGATGGCTCCGATAGACCAATTGCCGAAGACATTCCAAGACGGCTGATCGTTACCTCGAAAGTTGTGGTCGGCAGCTGACTCGTCACGGTGGCCCGAAATACCTGCAGAAACGCCCGAGGGTTTCCTGAGCTGTACCTCGAGTGTGCGAGGGCGCGCTTCGCCGATGAAGCTGCCCTCGGCGTCGGCGGCGGGTGGATAGGCAGGCTTGACTGCTTGCCGCAGGGTGCAGATACGCGCCGTGACAGCTGTGTCTGTGACCGTCATCGAAGCAATGTGGCGAGACATCACCGTGTTCGCTACAGGGATGCGATTTCCGGGTGTTGGAGGCTGATCGGGTCTGCCCCAGTTGCCGAAGTACTCGCGGGTGCCGGCGACTGCTTCCGCGAACCCTGGAAACGAGTTTTTCGTGCCTGCCCAAGAGGCCATTTCGCCAGCATCGAGGGTGGCACGAACCAGTTCCGCAGGCCGGGATTGGATGTCGGTGCCCTCTGCTGCGGACCACACGACGGTGTAGGGGATGTCGGGACGCGGAGGCAATTCTGTCGGCGTTGGACCAGAGGCCGGCGGAGTGCAAGCAGCTCCTACAAGTGCCAGGAAGATCGTCACGACGATCCAGCCGAACACCGTGCCGCTGCGTCTACGCAACACCCGGAGGTGTGAACCGGGCGTCATGGTGCTGGAGGGAGGTTCAGTTTCCACTTCGTTCCCAACTCCTCCGACTCGCTCCACACGTCACGGTAATCTTCGGGGATATTGTCCGGGTTACTGTTTCGGGTCTTGGCGGCGAGCTGTTCGACGATTGTCCGGAGATCGGTGTTGAATTGTGTTTCGTTCGTTTCGCCCGATTTCAGGATCTCGTCGCGACTCCGTAGGGAACCGTCGGAATTGAACCATCCTTGCTTGGCCAGATCCCGGGCTATGCCAGGGTCCAGCTGTGATCGGACGTCGCCCTCGGTGGAGGCAATGATCGCCGCTCGGATGTCCCCCACGGCGCTGCCGGTGCCGCCCGACGATCCGTCTATCTGCTGTTTGTATTTCGCAGGATCAAAACCATCTTCTGATGGTGCCGGCCCCAGGAGCGAATTCTTGAGACCGTCTTTCACGTGGTCGAGCAGAATGTCCGATCCCGGTGCCTTGTCGGTGAGCTTGCCGGTGCCGAGGTCGGACACTTTGAGCACATCGTCGAGGATCTTCCCCTTCAGCTCATATGCACTTTTCGCCGCTGCGAAGTCGTCGCCGGCTTTGTCGTGGGCTGCGTACAGCAACCCTTCGTCGGCGAGTCCGCGCAAGTGAGACATCAGAGCCAGTCGATGCGCGGCGTCACCGGCGTTGGGGTCAGCGCCGTAACGGGCCGCTTCGTCAGCGATCTGGGAGTACACCTCGGAATAAAAGGTCTTCGCGGCCGTCTCGTCGGTTGCCAACAGTCCGAAAATCCGCGATGACCCCTCGAAGTTGTCGGTACCGGGTGAGTGCATGACGTTCTCGCCGGGCGTGTCATTGAAACCAGGGAGCGACTGATCCTGATCGCCGCCGAGCTCACCGGCGTACGGCTTCAACGACTCGGCTAGTGTTCGGACCAGTTCGGGATTCACCTCACCCGCTGACTTGCCGTCCACCATTCCCGGGATATCCATCAGTGCGTTGTAGCCGTCGTGCGAACCGGTGTATCTGGCGATTGCCTCCATGATGGTCGCTGATCGCTCCGCGGTGCGATGATCGAGTTCTTGACCCAGGGTTCGTTGTTCTGGTGGTATGTCGAACGATTGGGACCGTGCGTCACTTTCCGTGACGGTCAACAGTGTGTCCGCGGCCCGCCCGTCGTCCTCCCACTGGGTGGTCATCAGATCGTGAATGAAGTCGGCGCCATCTGGCCCGGAAAAAGCATCACTGACCCACATCTTGTCCCGCCCGACGGCCTTCAAGATGTCTTGGATCTCTGGGTGCGCTGTGCCGGACGTTGTGAAGTTGTCGTCATATCGAACTTCGCCGTCGATATGAAAACCGTTGGCAATCTTCTGGCCGTAATATTCCTGCTCGTACTTGGCCATCGCATCGGTGTACTTGCGCCCGAGGTCACCGAGACGCCGGTCGATCTCGGTGCCCGCCTGATAGCGGGAGTCTCCGGAATGGAGAAGGTTGCCGAGTGTCGCGGAGTTTGCCAATCCGTTCACTGCGATGACGTTGTCACTGAGAACGACAGGGTTTTCGATACTGAGCACATCCTTGACGGTCTGAGGAAGCGCCTCGAATCCTCCATGGAGGTCACCCGCGCGGATGTTCTTGTTGGACAGGATTTGTAGTCCGTTGGCCAGCGCACCTCGTGTTCCCGCCATGGCGGGACCGACGCCGAACGATTCAAACGCCTTGATCCCGCTCAGGCTGCCATTTCCCACGTCGACCGCTCCGGTCGCATGTTTGATGTAGAGGAATTGCTCCTTCGTGATGTCGACGGGCTGCCCGAGTTGGAGGCGTGCCAACTGCTCCGGTGTGAGCTGCATGGCCCGCGCGAACCGCGCCCGTTGTTCCGGAGTCGCGGTCCCGGAGAGAATCGCTTGGGCGTCTGGCGCTGCCTTGGTGGGATCGATGGTCGAACTGTTCTGCGCGATCGACGCCGGTGTGAGACCGGCGATCGCACCGAGGGCGGCGGAGACCGCCGAATTCGTATTAGACACCGCGGTATCGGCGGCGCGTCCGAGATCCAGGAGCGCCTGCTGGAGCTCTGTCGCGGTGCCTTTGTCGTACTCGGCGCCGTCGGGTGCCATCGACTTGTTGAAATCGACGTTGTAGGCGGGATCGTTCGTGCGCAGTTCGTAGCCGAGCGCGGCCGCTGTGGACTTCTGGTTCTCCAACGTCGTCATCGCACCGCGGATGGCTGTCTTGCCGTTGTCCAAAGCCGCTGCAAGGGTCCCATACTGGTCGGACAACGATCTCAACCACCGAGTGATGCTCTCCGCGCGACCGTCGGCGGCCGTGCGGGCAAGACCTTTCCACTCCGCGGGGGTGAGATTGATGACCGGATTGCCGGCCCTCGGAGCTTGGCCGTCGAGGTCGGTCTGAAGCGTTCGCGCCGCTGATGCGATGTCGCCGAGCGATTCCGGTTTCCACCCGATGACCTGGTCGTAGGTCGGCGTCATCTCCGGACCGTCACGCGGGGCCGGCCGGGTAGGAGACGGCCTGCCGGATGAACGTCGCATTCTCGCCGTCGAGTTCGACTGTCGAGTTCTTGAACGAGGTGATCATCTCGGAGAACGCGGTGACCGCACCCGCGGCGTTCGTCAGCGACGTCGTGACATGCTGGTCGCCGCTACCGGCCACCTCGGTCATCGGGTTCGTCGCACCGGCGAATGCGCCGGTCAGCGTACTGAACGACGAGGCGAGGGTGTATCCCTCGATCGTCGACGCCACTGCGGAGATGGCTGTGGATGCGCCGCCCACCGCCCCTGGATTCACTGCAAAATCAGTCATGCTTCCCCCGTCCCGGACATGATCGCGTGAACTATAACAACGGCAACGACATACGGATGTTCGGCATCGTGAACATTCTCATCGGAGGAACGGCTCCTCCCGATATCCGGGTCCGCCGGAGAAGTCGTCGGCGATGGTCGCCGCGAGTTCGACGAACGACCGCTTGGTCGGCTTCGACATCAGTTCCAGATCGACATCCGCGCCCTCGGCGAGATGGTCGTCGAACGGGATCTTGTGGACGGCGCGGCATCGCGTGAGGAAGTGCTGGCCCAGCTGATCGGTGTCGATGGTCGACGAACCCGGCCGCGACGAACTCAGGACGACGACGGCGCGCGAGACGAGGTGTCCGAACCCGTGCGCCTCCAGCCAGTCGAGGGTCGCCCCCGCGCTGCGAGCACCGTCGAGAGCCGGTGAGCTGACGAGGATGATCGTGTTCGCGAGGTCGAGGACGCCGTTCATCGCCGAGTGGCTCAGGCCGGTACCGCAGTCGGTGATGATGATGTTGTAGAAGCGCTGCAACACGGTGATGACGCCGCGGTACTCCTCCTCGTTGAACGCCTCGGCCATCGCCGGGTCTCGCTCGGAGGCAAGGACTTCGAGACGGCTCGGTGCCTGCGAGGTGTGTGCCCGGACATCGGAGTACCGGTAGACGTTCTCGTCGGCGAGCAGGTCGCGGACCGTCGACCGGGTCTGTTGCGGAATCCGCTGTGCGAGCGTGCCGAGGTCGGGGTTGGCGTCGACGGCGATCACGCGGTCACCGCGCAACGACGCGAAGGTCGAGCCGAGACCGACTGTGGTCGTCGTCTTGCCGACGCCGCCCTTCAGGGACAGCACGGCGATGCGGTAGTCCCCGCGAACCGGTCGGTTCACCCGCTCGAGCAGTTGCTGGAATTCGATGTCGCCCTGCGACTCACCGGGATTGATGGCACCGGCCGACAGCGTGTGCACCGCCCGGCGCCACCCGCGGCTCGGTGCGCGACGAGCCTTGCGGATCAGGGCCACCTCGTCGAGCGACGGG
Organism: Gordonia sp. G4; assembly: GCF_057770005.1. NCBI lineage: Bacteria > Bacillati > Actinomycetota > Actinomycetes > Mycobacteriales > Gordoniaceae > Gordonia > Gordonia sp. G4. Next base: position 124,599 of record NZ_CM173442.1, on the reverse strand, counting down.
CCTCCGGGAGGCGGCCCGTATCCGTGCTGCATCGGCTGTCCGGGAAAGGCAGGCGCGGGGCCTGGTCCCACCGGCACGGGACCGGCGTGCGGCGGCGGTTGATGACCGGCCGGGGTCGGCGGCATCGACTGGTGAGCCGGCCCCGGATCGCCGGGATGCGGGGCGGGCACGGGTGAACCGGGTGGAGCGAAACGTGGGTCGACGTGGTGCGGCGACATTCCGGGCGCCGGTGCCGGGCCGGTGAACTGGTCTGGGCCGAACTGGTCTGGGCCGAACTGGTTTGGGCCGAAGTGATCCGATCTGGGGCCCGGGGGTACGTGAGGCGGCCACGGGGGAGCGGTGGGATTGGTGGCCGGTGGGACCTCGGGACGGAACTCCGGCGGAACGGTCCCGTTGGCCGGACGGGGATCGGTGGGCGCAGCCCCGGGGTGCATCGACGGGCCGAATGCGCCGGTCGGCGGTGGCGGGGACGCGGGCTGATCGGACATCGGCGGTACGCGATCGGTGTCGACGTCTGGATGTGGAGGTGCCGGCCGGCCGGCCGGCGATCCGCTGCCATTCGGAGGAGCAGACGCCTGGAACTGTGGCGGCGGGCCGGGATCGGCGGGCGGCGGCGCGAACTGCAGCCACGGCGGCGGGGCCGGCGCATCGGCATCCGGGCCCTCGGGCCCTGTTCGGTCGGGCCTCGTGGAGTTCTCGTACGTCATCGGGGAATCCTCTGGTCAAGCGGCCGGGCGCCGATCGCGTAGCTGCAAGTTCGGCGAGGCGAGCAGCGAATCCACCCCGTTTGTCGATCAACCCCGGCTGCGTCCTGCGGGAGTCTACCGAAGGCCGCGGTCCAGGTCCGGACGACATCCACAGACCGTCTCACCGCACACGTTTGGCATCCCGCATCGCTGGTGTGGTGGCGTTCACGCGAGTATGGCAGTATCAGGCACTCCACACATGTGCGCAGCGGGGTGCGCGGATCTTCACGGATCCGCATGTGGGAGGTCTGGTTCCATCGAACGAGAATTCGATGGAACCGAAAGGGGCCCCGGCTGCGTCTTATTCGGCGTGAAGGGGGTGCAGCTTTCCATGACCTACTCCGATGATCCTCGGGATTCCGTCGACGGTGATGCCGGCGACCCGTGGGCCGTGATGCACGAGTTCACGACCGCACGGTCCCGATCCGGCGGCCTCGGCGTCCGGACCACGGCACAGGGGTTGCCCGTTGCGGTCCGTATCGAGCCGTCCGAGCTCGACAAGGACCCGGCGCTGCTCGCCGGTGACATCCTTCGGCTGTGTCAGCAGGCGGCGATGTCCGCCGGTATCCGACTTCGGGAGAATCTCCTGGCGTCCGGCATCGACCGTGACCTCGTGCAGGAGATGCAGCTGCCGCGTCCGGACGATCTCGCGCGAGCCGAATGGCGCGACGACGAGGAAGCCGACGCACCCGCGTCGTGGTTGCAGCGATGAACTGGGCAATGGACGAACTCGAGGCGCGCGCGCAGCGTCAGCTCGACGGCCTGCACGATTACCAGGAGAAGTTGCGTGCCATCACGGCGCGTGAGACGTCCGCCGACGGACTGGTCACCGCGGAGGTGGACGGAAAGGGCGCGCTCGTCGATCTGCGATTCGCCCACGGCGCCAACGAACTCGGCGCGAGCCGCCTCGCCGACCAGGTCGTGACGACCGCCGCCCTGGCCGCGCAGAAGGTCTACGCCCGGATCGCCGCGGTGACCGAGGAGTTCAACGAATCGTTCGGCGACATGCTGGCCGCTCGTCCGGCCGAATGACGGACCCGGCCGATACAAGATCGTTCCATCAGACTGACAACCACGAGGGGGTTCGAGAATGACGAACGTCAAGGTGACGCCGGAGGTGCTCGAGGGCTTCGCCGCCACGAATGCCGCGATGGCGACCGCCGTCGGTACCGCGGGGTCCATCGACGCCGCGGCCAACACCGCGGCGATGGTTCCCGTCTTCGGACTCATCGGTCAGGAGTTCCTCGCCGCGTTCATCGCGGCGCAGGCCAGTCACCTGATGTCGGTGGGAGAACTCGCCGCCGTACACGCCGCCACGGCCGCGTCGACTGCCGCGGGCCTCGCCGAGTTCGAGGGCACTGACGCCTCGAGCGCCGCGGCGATCCGCTCGGTGCTGTGACGGTCCCACCGCCGATGCCGGCACCACTGCCGGGTATCCCGGATGTGCCGGCGCTGAATCACATGACGGTCCAACAGATGATCGAGGCGACGCCCCTCGGGCCGATCCTGGACCGAACCGTCGCCGACGTGCTCGGCGGGATGGGGCTGCCGCCGCTTCCTGTCCTGCCGCCGCTGCCGCCGATGCCGGGCCTGCCTCCGCTGCAACCGCCGAATCTCGACATGTTCATCAAACCCATGACCGATCTGCTGGGCGGATTCGGCACGGGTGATCTCTCCGGCGGGGGCTTCGATCCGACGATCATCTTCGAGAGCCTCACCAAGGTGCTCGAGACATCGATGACGATGGGGCAGAGTGCCCTCAAGCTCGCCGATCAGCTGTGGACCGGGCAGGGCGCGGTCAGCGCCGGCGCCAAGACCGCCGAGGCAGGGGCCAACAGCTCGGCTCTGGCGACGCAGGGATCGGGGATCTCGCTGGACACCAAGACCGCCGCCGCGATCGTCGCCAAAGGACTCGCGGTGGTGCAGGGGATCATTGCGGCCACCATCGCGAAGATCACCAGTATGGCGGTCCCGATGATGATGACACCGGCAGTCGGTGCGGGTTTCGCGGCCGCGGCCGGATTCGCCTCCATCGGACTGTCTCAGGCGACCGCCGCGGTCGCAGTCACACGGGCGGAGCTACTCGGCCCGACAACCGCGATGGCGGTGAACGGGGCGCCGGTCGCGGTCACCGGTGCACCCACCGCCGGCGCCGGACAATCGCCGTTCACGCTGGCGAGCTCGATTCTCGACGTCGTGTCGCCGGCCATGTCCACGGCCACCGAACTGCCGACCTCCCTGATGCAGCCGATCAGCAAGATGCTGAACGTCGACCACGAGTCGCCCGCCGTTGTCCCAGCAGCGCTGACACCGAAAGCCAAAGGCGGCGGTGGCGGCGGTGGGGGAGGCGGTGGCGGTGGTGGCGGCGGCATCGGCGGCGTCGGCGGAGTCATGACGCCGCTCAGCGCTTCCCGCCCGACCGTCCCGACGAACTTCTCGCTCTCCGAACCCGCGCTCGGCGGCGCGTCGAGCGCCCGGCCGATGACGGCGACGCCCGCGGCGATGCCGATGGGCGGTGCCCCGATGGGCGCGGCCGGAGCCCGCGGCGCGGGCGCGTCGGACGATCAGCACGCCGTACCCGACTATCTCGTCACCGAGGACAACGGCCGCCGCGTGGTCGGCGACTCGCCGGAGGTCGCGCCGGCGGTCATCGGCTACGAGGAAGCTGCCGAGAGCGATCCGAGTCCGGACATCGAACTCCGACTGGGTGTGCCCGGTCCGAAACGAAACGAGGAAGTATGAGCAGCTCGCAACTCCGCGTCGAACCCGCCGAATTGATCTCGGCGGCAAGCAACCTCGACCGGATCGCGGATCGTCTGGAACTGGCGCTCACCGGCGCCGGCCGCTCGCTGACGGTCGCGGCGCAGGGCCGCGACGAGGTGTCGGCCGCGGCCGCGGCGAGTTTCAGTGCGGTTGCCGCGAGTTTCGAAAAGGACACCGCGACCGGCGTTCTCGAGATGCGGAAGATCGCGGCCGTGCTGCGTGCACAGGCTGCCGGCTTCATCGAGGGCGACGCCGAGGCGTCGGACGCCTTCCGAGTGGCGCTGTAGGCGTCGTCAGAACCACCCGCTCAGCAACGTCGCTCGCCACCGACATCGCACCGGCGCCCGAAGGGAGGCACTCGTGATCGGTTTCACCGGAGTCAACTGGGACGCACGTCCGACCGCACAACTGGCCGCCGACCTCGGTGCCGGCCCGGGCCCCGCACCGTTGGCGGAGGCCGGTATGGCGTGGGCGGCCCTCGCGACCGAGATCGGGGAGGCCGGGGTCGAATTCACCGCGGTACTGGCACGCCTCGGCGTGCACTGGCAGTCCGCGCACTCCAGTGCGGCATTCGAGGAGCTCACACGGCTGGCACCGTGGTTCGCCGAAGTCGCGTCCGAGGCGGTCGAGAATGCCGCGCGTGCCGAATCCCAGGCCGCGGCAATCACCGTCGCACGCCTGAACATGCCCGACCTCGCCGAGGTCGACGTCGTCGAGAAGCTCCACACGATTGCCACCACGGCCACGGCGATCGCTCCCATCATCGCCGGGGCAGCCGCCCAGGCCGAGCGTGCGGTCGCGCACCAACGTATGCGCGCCGCACGCGTGATGCAGACCTATGAGAGTGCCGCCGAACCGGTTGCCACGCCATGGAAATCGGCGCGGCCGGCACCGGGGCTCGTGTCCGGTGACGCACTCGCGGCCGAACAGGCGGCGGCGACGCGCGAGTCGGCACCACCTCCGGCTCCGGTGTCCACCGCGCCGCCGATCGCCGCGATGCCCGTGGGCGTCGGGGGAGTGTTCACACCACCGCCCGAGAAGCTGAGGTACGCACCGACGATCGTGGCCGGCGTCCAACCGCAGGTGGCCACGACGACTCCCGGCGGCGCACCGGTAACGTCGGCACCCGGCTCGGGTCCCGGCGTGCCACCGCCCGTGGCCCCGGGCGTCGCGACCGCGGACCGCGGGGCGGTCGTCCGCACGATCAGCGCGGACGCCGCTGATCTCGACTCGCCTGACGAGTCGACGTCCTCGGCGACCGAATCCACCGAACAGACGGCCACGTGGGCCGACCTGGCCACGTCGGATCGCCCTGCCGCGCACTATGTCTCGGCCCCGGACAGGGACGGCCACACCGACGTCGATCCGCGATACCTGTCGGAGACATTGATGCTCGGCGCCCCGGGTGAACACCGATGATGCCCGTGACGTACGACGCCGGGATGGCGTTCGACGCCGCGATTCTGCGTAGGCTCGGCGAACGTTTCGGAGTCCAGACCTGGCCGGTCGTCCTCGACCTCGGCGACCTCGCCGAGGGCCCCGGCGCCGACACGGAATCCGGCGCACTCGCCGACACCGAAGCCGAAGCCGAGGCCGAAGCAGATGCAGACGCGACGATCGCGTCGCTCGATCTCGTCGAGCACGGTGAACCGACCCCGTGGGTCTCCACGGTGCTGCGCTTGCTGGCACAACCGCAGCGCGAGATCGAGATCCGTTCCTACTCCGACGGGTTCGTCCGACGAATCTGTCTGGCGCGCAACGGTCACGACCACGTACTCGCGGCGCGGACCGGCTCTCGCGTCGACGTCACGGTCGTCGATGTCCCGGACGTCGACGCGCTCGCGACTGCCGTTCGAGCGCAATTCGCCTCATCCGGATCCGACGAGGCGTCGCCGGCCGACTTCACAGCCTTCTCGGCTCCGTCCGACGAGGTCATCGACAGGCTCGGACTGTGCCGGACCGGCGTCGAGACGACCGACGCCCTGCACGCGCTGGGCGCCAACCCGGCCGACGCCGCCATCGTGTCGGCCGCCTTCGCGTCCTGCCGGACGCGCACCGAGATCGTCGCCTCGATGAACGAGGATGGACGATTCGCTCAATCTTCTGGAGCTGTGGCAATTTTCGACACCGAACGGGGTCGAATCGTGTCCAGTCCCAGCAAGTCCCCGGACGGTCGGGTGTGGACCACCTTCTCGCCGGGAACGGGTCATCGAATCGCACAGGCGATCAGCCTGTTGATAGAGACCCTGCCCGACGGGAAATGGATGCCATGATCCGCATCGGGGGATTCCGCGGAACAGACCGCCGCGGGAATCAACTGTCAGGGGTATCTGTGTCACGGATACCAACGGGGGCATCGCCAAACGGTGCCGTTACACAGGAGGAGCACTCATGCTGAACTTGCCCGGAGCAGGCGGCGGCGCCGGCGTCACCGTGAACGTCGCGGACGGACAGGCCACCGCAGCCAAGGTAGGCAGCCTTGTCGAGGACATGAAGGCTGTCATCAACCAGATCGCCCAGCACGCCGGCAATGCGACGCCGACATGGCAGGGCTCGGCCGGTGTCGCGTTCGACGGTACGCACACCGACTGGAACAAGGCCGCGCTGACGATGAACCAACTGCTGGAACAGATCAAGACCCAGCTCACCAACGGCTTCGCCGGGTACGAGGACCAGGACGCGGCGGCGGCGCGCGGACTGAACACCAGCGTCTGACACCGGCCCGCATCCCGCACTTCACGTTCTGCGAAAGGAACCACCATGAACGGCTCGATCAACTACGACTTCGCCGCTCTCGGCGATCTCAGTGGCGGCCTCCGGGCTGCCTTCACCCGGCTCGAGGACCTCAACACCCAGCTGAAGGCGCAGGTCGCCGCACTCGACGGAAACTGGAACTCGCAGCAGGCGAAAGCCGCCTACGTCGACGCGCAGGGCGCATTCGATCGGATCTTCACCCAGTCCCGTGACTCGCTGACCTCGCTCGAGCATGGTGTCACCAACGCCAGCCGCGTCATGCAGGACACCGACGCCGCGATCGGCACGGGTTTCCGCGGTCTCGTCTGATCGACGAACCTTCGTTTCGCTCCGACGCCAGACGGGGATCCTCCGGGCACCGCGCCCGCGGGGTCCCCGTTCGCGTTCGGGCGCGTCGCCTGGCAACGCCCACGCGAGTCGAGGGTCGTGCGATAGCGTCAGCATCTACAGGTTACGGGGCACTCGTGTCCCGGGTACGCAGATCTCGACGAGGAGGTAGCGGTGGCATCTGCCAACACCGTCGGAGGTGGCCGGGAGCAGTTCACCCGTAACTCCGGCTTCATCTTCGCCGCAATCGGTTCCGCGGTTGGACTCGGCAACATCTGGCGGTTCCCGGGCGTTGCGTATGAGAGCGGTGGCGGCGCTTTCCTCATCCCGTACCTGGTCGCATTGCTCACCGCGGGAATACCCGTCCTGTTCCTGGATTACGCGGTCGGGCACCGCTTCCGCGGTACGGCACCACTGTCGTTCCGGCGCATCAAGAAGCCGGTCGAAGCGCTGGGCTGGTTCCAGACCGGTCTGCTGTTCGTCATCGGCGTCTACTACGCGGCGGTCATCGCCTGGGCCGCCAGCTACTTCTTCTTCTCGTTCAACCAGAGCTGGGGCGACGATCCGGCGACCTTCTTCACCCAGGACTATCTGAAGGTCGGGGATCCGGGCATCTCGACGACCGTCGTCGGTGGCGTCGCGCTCCCGCTCGTGGTCGTCTGGCTCGCGGTCCTGGCAGTCTTGTTGCTCGGGGTCGCGAACGGGATCGAGAAGGTGAACATCGTCTTCATCCCGCTTCTGTTCGTCGGATTCGCGGGTCTGGTGATCCGCGCGGTCACCCTGCCCGGCGCGGCCGACGGTCTCAACGCGCTCTTCACCCCGCAGTGGGATGCATTGAAGGACCTCGACGTCTGGATCGCTGCGTACAGCCAGATCTTCTTCTCGCTGTCGATCGCGTTCGGCATCATGATCGCCTACGCATCGTTCCAACGTCGACGGGCGAACATGACCAGCTCGGGTCTGGTCGTCGCCTTCGCCAACTCGTCGTTCGAGATCCTTGCCGGCATCGGGGTGTTCTCCGCGCTGGGATTCCTCGCATATCAACAGCAGGTGGCGGTCTCTGATCTCGAGGGTCTGACGGGTCCGATTCTGTCGTTCGTCACCTTCCCGGCGGTCATCTCCGAAATGCCTGGTGCCGCGTTCTTCGGCGCACTGTTCTTCGGTTCTCTCGTAGTCGCGGGCTTCACGTCGCTGATTTCTCTGATGATCGGCGTGTCCGGGGCTCTCCAGGACAAGTGGGGGATCAGTCGTACCAAGGCAGCTGTAGGAGTGTCGGGTATCTGCGGCCTGATCTCCATCGCCCTCTTCTCGACCACTTCGGGACTCATCGCCCTCGACACCGTCGACATGTTCGCCAACAACGTCGGTGTGGTCGCGTCGGCCATCATGATGACGATTATCCTCGTCTGGGTGCTGCGCCGAGGTGACATGTTGCGCCAGCACCTGAATGCGGTGTCGACGTTCAAGGTCGGCAAGATCTGGCTCGCGCTCGTCGGGATCGTCGCCCCGATCTTCCTGACGATCATGCTGGTCCAGAAGGTCTGGTCCGTCATAGACGAAGGCTACGAGGGATACCCGACGTGGTATCTCGGTGTCTTCGGCTGGGGGACGATCGCGCTGGTGGTCATCGCGGCGGTGCTGCTGACCCTGCCGTCGTGGAAGGGACGTGATCAACCGGATTTCCTGCCCTGGCCACCGTTGTCCGATGCGGGCCGCGCGGGCGGCTCGACGACAAAGGAGTCCGTCCGATGAGTGGTATCGCCATCGTCATGCTCATCGTGTCGATCACCATCGTGTGGGGTGGTCTCGTCGCGAGCATCGTGTTCTTGAGGCGTCGTCCCGAGGTCGAGGGATTGGCGGAGGACCCGGAGATCCTCCGGGAGGACACCGACCGCGCCTCGCGTCCCCATCCCTCCCGCGACACCTGAACTCCGACGCCCCTGCCCCTCGGAACCGCCAGGTCGTTCCGATAGCCTGGATCGAACGCATACGCGCCTGCATCGCCGGGCGCCCGACGCGAACGACAAGGGGATCAGATGACGACTGCTCAGGACGAGCTGAAGGCCGACAGCCGCAACGGAATCGACTACAAGGTGGCCGACCTGTCCCTCGCGGACTTCGGCCGCAAGGAGATCGAGCTCGCCGAGCACGAGATGCCCGGACTCATGGCACTGCGTCGCGAGTACGCAGACGTGTTGCCGCTGAAGGGTGCTCGCATCTCCGGCTCGCTGCACATGACCGTGCAGACCGCCGTTCTCATCGAGACCCTGACCGCGCTCGGTGCGGAGGTCCGCTGGGCGTCGTGCAACATCTTCTCCACCCAGGACCACGCCGCCGCGGCGATCGTGGTCGGCCCCAACGGCACCCCGGAGGAGCCGAAGGGTGTACCGGTCTTCGCCTGGAAGGGCGAGACCCTGGAGGAGTACTGGTGGGCGGCCGAGGAGATGCTGACCTGGCCCGGTGAGCCGGCGAACATGATCCTCGACGACGGCGGTGACGCGACGATGCTCGTGTTGCGCGGCGCCGAGTTCGAGAAGGCCGGCGTGGTCCCGCCCGCGGAAGACGATCACCCGGCCGAGTACAAGGTGTTCCTCGAACTGCTGCGCAAGCGATTCGAGACCGACAAGGGCAAGTGGACCGCGATCTCCGAATCGGTCCAGGGAGTCACCGAGGAGACCACCACAGGCGTCCTGCGGTTGTACCAGTTCGCCGCCGCCGGCGACCTCGCGTTCCCCGCGATCAACGTCAACGACTCGGTCACCAAGTCGAAGTTCGACAACAAGTACGGCACCCGTCACTCGCTGATCGACGGCATCAACCGCGGTACCGATGTTCTCATCGGCGGCAAGAAGGTGCTGATCTGCGGCTACGGCGACGTGGGCAAGGGATGCGCCGAGTCGCTCGCCGGCCAGGGCGCCCGTGTCCAGGTCACCGAGATCGACCCGATCAACGCGCTGCAGGCGCTCATGGACGGCTTCGACGTCGTCACCGTCGAGGATGCGATCGGCAACGCCGACATCGTCATCACCTCGACCGGCAACCTCGGCATCATCACCCTCGAGCACATGCGAGCGATGAAGCACCAGGCGATCCTCGGCAACATCGGTCACTTCGACAACGAGATCGACATGGCCGGACTCGAGCGGTCGGGCGCCAAGCGCATCACCGTCAAGCCGCAGGTCGATCAGTGGATCTTCGAGAACGGCAAGTCGATCATCGTGCTGTCCGAGGGGCGACTGCTCAACCTCGGCAACGCGACCGGCCATCCGTCGTTCGTGATGAGCAACAGCTTCTCGAATCAGGTCATCGCCCAGATCGAGCTGTGGACCAAGAACGACGAATACGACAACGAGGTCTACCGACTGCCCAAGCATCTCGACGAGAAGGTGGCCCGGATCCACGTCGAGGCGCTCGGCGGCAAGCTCACCAAGCTCACCAAGGAGCAGGCCGAGTACATCAACGTCGACGTCGAGGGTCCGTACAAGCCCGAGCACTACCGCTACTGATCCAGTAGCTGGAAAGGGAGCCCCGCTGTGCCGGTGGGGCTCCCTTTTCGGTTCGGTGCCGACATCTAAGGCGGCGATCGAGGTGCCGGTGATCAGGTACCGATGATTCAGGCGCCGATGTCGGGTTCGGCGTCGGGGCAGTAGATCCACGAACCCTGCTCCTTGAGGAACCGCTCCCGCGACTTCTCCGAAGCCGTTCTCTCCGTGCCCTTCTCGAGGTGGGATACGACCTCGGACTGGGCGACGTCGCCGTCGAAGACCGTGTCGAGGAACCCGTCGAGGACGATGTCTCCGCCGTCCGAGGGCGGTGCACCGGTGATCCGGTCCCGAGACTGGGTGCACACCGCGGCGCGCATTCGGCCGACGTCGCGCGCGTTGCGGGCGGTGATGTAGGCGAGGAGGGCCGCGCGGATCTCCGTCAGCGCGGCGGAATCGGCCGACTCCGGCTCCGACCCGGTCCCGCTCGGGGACGGGTCGCTCGACGTCGAGGTCGGGTCCGACGACCGGGTCGACGCACCGGCGACCACGGAGTCGTCCGACGTCGACCTGGTCACGACGACGGTCACCACCAGTGCGATCACCGCCACCACCGCGACGCCGCCGAGCACCCACGCGACGATCACGCCGGTGTTGCGGGGAGGCCGCGGCGGAGGCCCGGGCGGGCCGCCGAAGCCAGGGCCCCCGGGCCCCTGCGGGCCGTACTGTCCGGGAACGAACGGGGGACGGCCATACGAGACGCCGGGAGGCGGCACCGGTCCGCGGACGGGTGGGCCGTACCCACCGGGTCCCGGTGGACCGGGGTGGCGACGTCCGAAGCCCTGCTGACCCGGACCCTGCTGACCTGAACCCTGCTGACCCGGCCCCTGCCGCCCGGGGCCTCGCGGACCGTACGGCGGCGGTCCGCCACCGGGTGGAGGTGGCTGATAGGTCATCGAACGCCTTCCGAAATCGTTGGCCCAAGGCTATCGAAACGGTGCGGCAAGAGCATCGACCGTGTCATTCGGTCGGTGCCGTCCGGCCGGTGCCGAGATCATCGGCCAAGTCGTCGATGTTCTCTCCGTCGAACCGGTACCAGGGCGACATCCAGGCGGAGTCGGCGAGCTCGCGGTAGACGGCGTCGACGCGGCGCTGGAGTGCGTCGTCGCGTTCGTAGGCGTCCCGGGCGCGAGTGGCGTCCTGCTCGGCGCGCGCCGCGGCGCGGCGCATCGCCACCTCTGGTGAGACGCCGAGCAGCACCTGGCGGTCGGGGACGGGCATGCCGAATCGCCCGAACTCCAGATCGACGACCCAGCGCACCACCTCACCGCCGGCGTCCTGCCCGAGCCGCGCCGCGTTGTAGGCGGCGTTGGAAGCGACATAGCGGTCGAGGATCACGATGTCGTGGGTCTCGGTGGCGGCACGGATGTCGTCGGCCGCGCCTGCCCGGTCGAGGGCGAACAGCAAGGCCATCGCGTACACGCTGTCGCGGAGGTCACCATGCGAACCGTGGAGGGCTTCGGCGGCGATGTCGGCGGTCGCGGACCGGCCGTAGCGCGGAAAGGTGAATGTCGCGACCCGCAGTCCGGCCGTCGACCACCGGTCGATCAGACCGGTGACCAGAGTGTTCTTGCCGGCGCCGTCGAGTCCTTCGACGGCTATCAAATGACCCACGCGGGGGAGTCTAGGTGCGAGTGACCAATCGGGTCAGAAGGCCGGTCCCGGCGCGTCGATCACCACGGTTTCATCACGGTGATGTCACCATTGACAACATGAAGCCCCGCATCCTTGTCGTCGACGACGACGCCGCGCTCGCCGAGATGCTGACGATCGTGCTGCGCGGAGAGGGTTTCGAGCCCTTCGTGGTGGGCGACGGGACGCAGGCCCTGACCGCCGTCCGGGAGATCCGTCCGGACCTCGTGCTCCTCGACCTCATGCTGCCCGGCATGAACGGCATCGACGTGTGCCGGGTGCTGCGCGCCGATTCCGGTGTGCCGATCGTGATGCTGACCGCGAAATCCGACACCGTCGACGTCGTGCTGGGCCTCGAGTCCGGCGCCGACGACTACATGGTGAAGCCGTTCAAGCCGAAGGAACTGGTGGCCCGGGTGCGCGCTCGACTGCGCCGGACCGACGAGGAACCAGCCGAATTGCTGTCCATCGGACCGGTGGAGATCGACGTGCCCGCGCACAAGGTCACCCGCGACGGTGTGCCGATCTCGCTGACCCCTCTCGAGTTCGACCTGCTCGTCGCCCTCGCCCGCAAACCGCGGCAGGTGTTCACGCGCGATGTCCTCCTGGAACAGGTGTGGGGATACCGGCATCCGGCGGACACTAGACTCGTCAACGTGCATGTCCAGCGGTTACGCGCCAAGGTCGAAACCGACCCGGAGAACCCCGAGGTCGTCCTGACGGTGAGGGGGGTCGGCTACAAGGCCGGCCCGCCGTGATCGGGCGATCTCGACGACGGGTCAACAGCACTCTCGGACGCTTCACCCGCACCGCCGGCGCTGTCGGACGTGCCTTCGGGCACATCTGGCGGCGCTCGCTGCAGTTGCGGGTCGTCGTGTCCACGTTGGTGCTGTCGGTCGTCGTGCTCCTGGTACTCGGATTCGTGTTGGTCTCTCAGATCACCGACCGGTTGCTCGACGTGAAGCTGGCGGCGGCGACCGAGGAGATCGACCGCGCCCGCATATCCGTGGAGCGTGATCTCTCGAGCGGCGCGGGGAACATGTCGGTACAGAACCGCCTGCGCCAGACTCGATCACTGCTCACCGACCGGGATGCCGACACCGGCCAGGCGTCGGGCACTGTCGGCGCGTTCGACACCGTGCTGCTGGTGCCGGGCGGCTCGGACAACGGCGTCGCCAGCGGCGTCGGGCCGACCGCGGAGGTGCCGTCGAACCTGCGCGACATGGTGCGCGGCGGGCAGGTGGCCTATCAGTACACCCAGGTTCCCGACGGCACCGGCGGGCGGGCGCCCGCGCTGATCGTCGGCACGCCGACCAATGCGTCGGTCCCGGGCTTGGAGCTGTATCTGGTGTTCCCGCTGACCGCCGAGCAGAACACCCTCGACCTCGTCCGCGGGACCCTGCTGACGGGCGGCATCGTGCTGCTCGGGCTCCTCGCCGCGATCGCCTGGCTGGTCTCGCGGCAGGTCGTCATCCCGGTGCGTTCGGCCTCCCGGATCGCGGTGCGCTTCGCCGACGGGCGGCTCAAGGAACGAATGCCGGTTCGCGGCGAGGACGACATGGCACGCCTGGCCATGTCGTTCAACGACATGGCCGAGAGCCTGTCCAAGCAGATCACCCACCTCGAGGAGTTCGGCGGTCTGCAGCGCCAGTTCACCTCCGACGTCAGTCACGAGCTGCGCACCCCGCTGACGACGGTGCGGATGGCCTCCGACGTGCTCTACGAGGGCCGAGACGAACTCGACCCGGTCCGTAAGCGCTCGGTGGAGCTGCTCGACAAGGAACTCGATCGATTCGAGACGCTGCTCAACGAGCTGCTCGAGATCTCCCGCCACGACGCCGGTATGGCCGAACTGGCCGCCGAGCGAATGGACATGGCGATCCCGATCGACGGTGCGCTGGCCACGGTCGGCCATCTCGCCGAGGAGACCGGCACCGAGCTCATCCTCGACCTCCCGGCCGAACCGGTCCTGGCCGAGATCGACCCGCGTCGCGTCGAGCGCATCCTGCGCAACCTACTTGCCAACGCCATCGACCACGGTGAGCGGAAACCGGTCACGCTCACCATGCGTTCGGATGGTGACGCGGTGGCGATCACCGTGCGCGACCAGGGCATCGGCCTGCGTCCGGGGGAGGAGAAGCTGGTGTTCAACCGATTCTGGCGTTCCGACCCGTCCCGGTTCCGACGCTCGGGCGGTACCGGGCTCGGGTTGGCCATCAGCATCGAGGACGCGCGCCTGCATCAGGGTCGGCTCGAGGCGTGGGGCGAGCCGGGCAAGGGTGCGTGCTTCCGCCTGACCCTGCCGCTCGTGCGGGGTCACAAGGTCCTCGGCTCGCCGTTGCCCCTGAAGTCGGTGGGGACTGTGCAACGCACGTCCACCCCGAAGACCACCGGGCGCGCTCCGGCCGGGCCAGGAGTGGGTGCCGAATGACCCGGTCATCCCGCGGCGTTCTCGCGGCGGCACTGGCCGTCGCGGCGCTGCTCCTGGTCGCCGCATGCGGTGCGATCCCCAACGACTCCTCACCGCAGCCCATCAAGTCGTTCGAGCGGGAGGGCGCGACCAACGCGGTCCCGGTGCCCCAGTCCGACATGGATCCCGAGGCGCTGGTCCGGGCCTTCCTCAAGTCCACCGTCGACCCGGATTCGGCGCATCGCGCGGCACGGGCGTTTCTCACCCCGGTCGCGTCCCAGCAGTGGGACGACCGCGGGGACGCGCTGATCGTCGACGAGATCAACACCTTCGTCGACCAGCGCAACGAGGACTCGGTGCGGATGCGGTTGATCGGCGACAACGTCGGGACCCTCAAGTCCGACGGCCAGCTGCTGCCCGCCTCGGGGCGGGTGGAGACCAGCATCAGCCTCACGCGCTCGGGCGACCAGTGGCGGATCGACGGGCCGCTGCCGACCGGCACGATGATCGACCGCGACCAGTTCGACAACACCTATCGCCCGGTGTCGCTGTACTTCAGCGACCGCACGGGGCGCCGGCTGGTGCCCGACCCGCGCTGGCTCTACGCCGGACAGGCCACCGACCCGACCGTCCTGGTGAACCGGCTGATCGCCGGTCCCGCAACGGATCTCGCGGCGGCCGTGGACAGCGGCTTCCCCAACGACGCCGCACTGCGGGGCCCGGTGGTGGGCCTGGCCGGCGGCGGGGTGCGGGTGGACCTCGACGGCATCGGGAGCGCGCCGGCCCGCGACCGGACCGTGCTCGCGGCACAGATCATCTGGACCCTTGACGGCGCGGACATCTCCGGGCCGTATGTCATCGACGCCGACGGCGCCCCGCTGGCCGCCGAGCGCGCCTCGGGCTGGCAGACCGCCGACGTGCGCGCCTTCGACCCGAACTCCGTGCCGACGACCGACGTCGGGCTCAACATCGTCGCCGGCGGGGCCCTGCGCGCGGTGACCGACACCGCGACCGTGGCCGTCCAGGGACCGTTGGGGGCCGCACGCGACGTGCGTTCGGCGACCATCTCCGACACCGGCGTACGGGTTGCCGCGGTCCGTGGCCCGTCCGGTCCCGACCGCAGGCTCGAGCTGGTGATCGGCGACTACGGCGGCGACGTCGGGCCGGTCGTCGGTGGCTCCTCCATCACCCGGCCGTCGTTCGGTTCCGACGAGAACACCGTCTGGGTCGTCGTCGACGGCAGGCCGGTCCAGTGGCAACGCGACGACGACGGCACCCAGACGGTGCCCGTCGAGGCGTCGTCGATCCCGACGGTGGCGCGCGGGGCGATCACCGAGATGCAGGTGGCACCGGACGGTGTGCGAGCCGCGCTGGTGGTCGGCGGCCAGATCGTCTTCGCCGTCCTGTCGATGAACGCCGAGGGCCAGGTGTCGCTGACGAGCCCGCGGATCGCGGCCTACAACATCGGCAATCGCGCGGTCTCGGTGGACTGGGCGTCGCCGACGACGCTGATGATCGCGCGGGAGGCGCCGGAATCGCCCGTCGTGCAGCTGTCGATCGACGGCACCCCGGCGGTGGGTTTGCTGAGCGGGAACGTGTCGCCGCCGGTGCGCGCGGTGGTCGCCAACACGTCCACGATCTACGTCGGCGATCAACGTGGGGTGCTCCGGCTCGGCAGCAGCAACGGACAACCCGACCAGTACTGGACCGAGGTCGAGCCGGCGATGATCGAGGGCGCGATCCCGGTCCTGCCCTGAGGCGCAGGTCGCCCCAGCGCGGATCCATGTCAGGTGGCGCTCCTGTCGCGCCGACGCGAGTCAGGCCGCCGCAAGCACGACGACGGCCACGACGTCGAACCCGTTCTCGGACAGCACGCGCACGGACTCGGCCGCGGTCGCGCCGGTGGTCAGCACGTCGTCGACCAGGATGGCGGCGGCCCCGCGGGTGGGTGCGACGCCCGCGCGCAGCCGCACGGCGCCGCGGAGATTGCGGGCGCGCTCTCGGGCGTCGAGTCCGGCGGAGTCCCGTGCCGTCGCCGAGGTCCTCAGCAGCGGTGCCACCTGTACGCGTCGGCCGAGCGCCGGTGCCGCATGCGTCGCCACCGAGGTGACCGGGTCTCCACCGCGGCGTCGGGCGGTCATGCGGCGCGTCGGGGCCGGGATCAACAGCATCCGGTCGGCGTCGGGCAGCTCGCCCCAGCCGGCGAGCACGCGGATACCGCGTGCGAGTGCGGCGCCGAGTGGCCGCGCGAGATCGCGCCGGTCGTGTTCCTTGATCGCGATGATCGCCTGCCGGTGCGGACCGCGGTACCGGCCCAGCGCCCACACCGCGACGCCCGCCTCCACCCGCGGATGGGCGGCGACCGGCACGTCGGACAACGCCGCCTCGCACCGCCGACACCACCCGGATCCCGGGCGTCCGCACCCGCCGCAGAGCACGGGGAACACCAGATCGGCACCCGCGTCGAAGACCTCCCGCCGCCATGTCACGCGCCGACGGTAGAACACCTCGCAACGGTGTGACGGGATCCCGGCTCGGGTGTGGACAACCGGCGCCGGGGCTCGGCCGGAGCACGAAACCGTCGCCGATCCGGATCGACTGAGACCCGGCGACCCCGATCGTCCCGACATGCCGACGCGGCACCGGCAAAACGTGGCCGATACCGGAACTTGCGGCTACGGTCGGGGGTACAGCAGGTTGCCGGTGGCCCTCGAGGCCGGTGCCGGCCACGACCGCTTCTGCCGGAGGTGATGCCCCTGTCGCCAGAGTGTCAGCTGTCAGCTGACATGGACACATCCTCGATGCTGTTCGAATCATCAGTGCGACAACAGATCACGATGGTTCAACCGGTTTCGGGACAATTCAGGAGGTAGTTGAATGTCCACAGTCATCCACCGCAAAGGCCAGCGCGAACCGAAGACCGCCGACCCACGACCGACCGTGGAGGAGGGCCTCGCGCCCGACCGCCGGCAAGCCGAGAACGATTCCTACGACCCAGAGTTCGCCTTCGTCCGCCCACCGGGAACGAAGGACTCCGACGATCCAGCCGAACCAACAGCGAAGGTCGTGTTCAGCGGCCGCAACGTCGAGATCCCCGACCACTACCGCATCTACGTCGGTGACAAGCTCGCTCGCCTCGAGCGATTCGATCCGACCATCTACCGATTCGACGTCGAGCTGAACCACGAACGCAACCGGAGACAGTCCAAGGTCTGTCAGCAGGTGGAGATCACCGCGACGGGCAAGGGGCCGATCGTGCGAGCGCAGGCCTGTGGCGAGAACTTCTACGCCGCGCTCGAGCACGCGCTGGACAAGGTCGAATCCCGACTACGACGGGTCAAGGACCGGCGGCGTGTCCACCACGGCAACCGCCGGCCGCTCTCGGTCGCCGAAGCCACCGAGATCGGTGCCCCGCCCCTGCGCGACAATCAGCTCTCGGTCGACGGCTTCGTCGGTGATCCCGGGGCCGATTCCGCACGTGCCGCCGATCAGTGGGACGACGGCGTGGAGGATCACACGCCAGGTCAGATCGTCCGCGTGAAGGAACACACCGCGGTACCGATGACCGTCGACGACGCGCTCTACGAGATGGAGCTGGTCGGTCACGACTTCTTCCTGTTCCACGACAAGGAGACCGACAAGGCGTCCGTGGTCTACCGCAGACACGCCTTCGACTACGGGCTCATCAGGTTGACGTGAACCCCGGGCGGGCACCCGTCGGCGGTCACCCGGTGGGCATCCGACGTCCACCTCGTCGACCCACCTGACGGTCCGATCAGGGTCTGCTCAGCTCACATCGCTACCATGGGATCCGGTCTGTGCGTTCGCGCGGGCCGGATTCCGTGTGTTTTCTACAGGTGAGGGACTCGATCCACGGTGCTGAACAAGCTGTTGCGTGTCGGCGAAGGCCGCATGGTCAAGCGACTCGATGCGATCGCATCGCACGTCGAGACGCTGTCCGATGACGTCGAGGCGTTGACCGACGCCGAGTTGCGTGCCAAGACAGACGAGTTCAAGGAGCGGATCGCCGACGGGGCGTCGCTCGACGAGCTTCTGCCCGAGGCGTTCGCGGTGGCCCGCGAGGCCGCGTGGCGAGTCCTGGACCAGAAGCACTTCCACGTCCAGATCATGGGTGGCGCGGCGCTGCACTACGGAAACATCGCCGAGATGAAGACCGGTGAGGGCAAGACGCTCACCTGTGTGCTCCCGGCGTACCTGAACGCACTCGCCGGGGACGGCGTCCACGTCGTCACCGTCAACGACTACCTGGCCAAACGTGACTCCGAGTGGATGGGTCGCGTGCACCGGTTCCTGGGTCTGGACACCGCGGTGATCCTGACCGGCATGAGTTCGGCCGCACGTCGCGAGGCCTACGCCGCCGACATCACCTACGGCACGAACAACGAGTTCGGCTTCGACTACCTGCGCGACAACATGGCGCATTCCCTCGAGGATCTCGTCCAGCGCGGCCACGCCTTCGCGATCGTCGACGAGGTCGACTCGATCCTCGTCGACGAGGCCCGCACGCCGCTGATCATCTCCGGCCCGGCCGAGGGGTCGAGCAAGTGGTACACCGAGTTCGCCCGGATCGCGCCGCTCCTCGAGCGCGATGTGCACTACGAGGTCGACATCAAGAAGAAGACGGTCGGCGTCCACGAGGCCGGCGTCGAGTTCGTCGAGGATCGCCTCGGCATCGACAATCTGTACGAGGCCGCCAATTCGCCCCTGGTCAGCTATCTGAACAACGCGATCAAGGTCAAGGAGCTGTTCCAGCGCGACAAGGACTACATCGTCCGCAACGGCAACGTGATGATCGTCGACGAGTTCACCGGCCGTGTGCTCGACGGGCGTCGCTTCAACGAGGGCCTGCATCAGGCCATCGAGGCGAAGGAGGGCGTCGAGATCAAGGCCGAGAATCAGACGCTGGCCACGATCACGCTGCAGAACTACTTCCGCCTCTACGAGAAGCTGGCCGGCATGACCGGTACCGCCGAGACCGAGGCCGCCGAGTTCGACCAGATCTACAAGCTCGGGGTGCTGCCGATCCCGACGAACAAGCCGATGATCCGCAAGGACCAGGGTGACCTGATCTACAAGACCGAAGAGGCGAAGTTCGCCGCCGTGGTCGACGACGTCACCGAGCGCCATGAGGCGGGCCAGCCCGTCCTGATCGGTACGACGAGCGTCGAACGTTCCGAGTACCTGTCACGCCAGCTCAAGAAGCGCGAGGTGCCGCACAGCGTCCTGAACGCGAAGTTCCACGAGCAGGAAGCGCAGATCATCGCCGAGGCGGGTCGGCTCGGTGCGGTGACCGTGGCCACCAACATGGCCGGTCGCGGCACCGACGTGGTGCTCGGCGGCAACCCCGACATCATCGCCGACACCCGGCTACGCAAGGCCGGACTCGACCCGGTGCACACCCCGGACGAGTACGAGGCGGCGTGGGACGAGGCCATCGAGGTCGCCCGCAACGATGCTGCGAAGGACGCCGAGAAGGTCCGCGCGGCGGGCGGGCTCTACGTGCTCGGCACCGAACGCCACGAGTCGCGCCGTATCGACAACCAGCTGCGCGGTCGCTCCGGCCGTCAGGGCGACCCGGGCGAGTCACGGTTCTACCTGTCGGTCGCCGACGAACTCATGCGCCGGTTCAACGGCGGCGCGCTCGAGGCGATCATGAACCGCCTTCCCGACGACGTGCCCATCGAGGCCAAGATGGTCACCAAGGCCATCCGCAGCGCTCAGACGCAGGTCGAGCAGCAGAACTTCGAGATGCGCAAGAACGTGCTCAAGTACGACGAGGTGATGAACGAGCAGCGCAAGGTCATCTACGCCGAGCGCCGCACGATCCTCGAGGGCGAGGATCACCACGAGCAGGTCAAGGAGATGGTCTCCGACGTCGTCGGAGCCTACGTCGACGGCGCGACGGCCGAGGGCTACGCCGAGGACTGGGATCTCGACGAGTTGTGGTCCGCCCTGCGCGCGCTGTATCCGATCGAACTCGAGCCGAAAGATGTCGTCGGCGAGTCCGAATACGGTGAGCGCGATGACATCTCGGCCGAAGAGTTGCGGGAGAGGCTCGTCGCCGACGCGCGCGCCGCCTACGACGCCCGTGAGAAGCAGATCGACTCGATCGCCGGTGAGGGTGCGATGCGCCAGCTCGAGCGCAGCGTGCTGCTGAGCGTGCTCGACCGCAAGTGGCGAGACCACCTGTACGAGATGGACTACCTGCGCGAGGGCATTCACCTGCGTTCGATGGCCCAGCGCGACCCGGTCGTCGAGTACCAGCGCGAGGGCTTCGACATGTTCCACGGCATGCTCGAGGGCCTGAAGGAAGAAGCGCTGACCATCCTGTTCAACGCGCAGGTGCAGACCGAGCAGCCGGCCCAGCAGCAACCGCTCCCGAGCGCGGCGGATCTGCGAGCGGCAGTCGGCGCGGGCGCCCCGGCGCCCGTCCCCGCGGCCCCGGTCGCGGACTCGGGTGCGCAGGCCCCGGCCGCCCTGCGGGCTCCGTCCCAGTCCGGTGACCCGGCGGTCACGTACTCCGGTCCGGGGGAGGGCGGCGGTACGGTCGTCCATTCCGAGGAAGAGGAGCTCTCGGGCGCGGCGGAATCCGCCAGCCGCCGTGAGCGTCGCGCCGCGGCCCGTGCGAAGGGGGGCACGGCCCAAGCCCCCGAAGTCGAAGAAACAGCGCCGCTGACGAGCAGTCGGCCGCCGGTGGCCGGTCCCGGATTCTCCGAGGGTCGACCGCCGGCGGTTTTTTTTTTCGTACTTGATGGAACCGGGACGGCGCCTGGTGCGTCCAATCCCCATGCGTCCACTCCTCACGGGTCCCGAACTCGCCCACACGGGCACATCCGGGCCACACGAGCCCCGGCCGATGCAGACACCGCGGGTCCGGGTTCGTCCGGCCCCGCCGTACGAGCCCGACGGTCCGGTGGTGACGGCAGTCCGCAAGGTTGCCCATGTCCCCTCACCCCGTCCGTATCCGGCAGCCGCCCCCGGCACGACGTCGGCACGCAAGACCGCGTCGGCCGCCGCCGAGGCCCGCCGCTTCACCGTGGCGGTGTCCCGGGTGCTCTTCGAGGTGCTCGACCGACGCCGCTCGATCGCCCACCTCGGCGATGTCGTGGCGCCGGCGGTCGCCGACCAGATCGCGGCGCTCGTGCGGCACGACGCCTTCCGCATTCCCGAGGCATCCGGCTCCGGCACATCCGGGACCGGACCGGCGCCCTCGGCGACGCAGGTCCCGACCGGGAACGTGCTGCGGCGGGTGCATGTCCAGTTGTGCGATCCCAGCGCTGCCGAGGTGTTCGGGTCATATGAGGGCGGTGGACGGACCCGGGCGTTCGCCGGACGCATCGAGCGCAAGCCGATCCGGGTTCGAGGTGCTATGCCCGCGGGCCGGCGCTCACTGGGTCGCGTCGAGTACCGCTGGCAACTGGTCGCGCTCGAGTTCGGCTGACAGTGCGCGTGGCCGAACGTTCATCGCGCGGCCATCGCGCTGCGCCGACCACGAAACCCAGCATCGGCGATTAGGATCGGCGACGTGGTCACCCGTCTGTCGCCCCGCGACGCGATGTACTACTTCCTCGACGATTCGCGTTCGACGACCCACCTCGGGGCGTTGCTGATCGTCGATCCCGTGGCCAAGCGCGACACCGCGGGCGGTTCCGAGCCGTCCGAACGTGCGGCGCGCGAGCCGATGTTCGACTACTCGCGTCTGGTGTCGCTGGTGGAGAACCGTCTGCAACTCATCCCGCGGTACCGCCAGACGGTTCGCGAGGTGACCCTCGGACTCGCACGCCCGGTCTGGGTCGACGACCGCGACTTCGACATCAACTTCCACATCCGTCGTGCCGGCCTGCCCCGTCGAGGTGAGAGTGTCGACCTCGACGACTTGGTCGCCCGCGTGATGTCCCGGCCCCTCGACCGCACCCGACCGCTGTGGGAGATGTACCTCATCGAGGGTCTCGCCGACGGCCGGCTGGCGATCCTCACCAAGTCGCACCGATGCCTCATCGACGAGCACGGGAGTCGCGAGATCAGCGAGGTCATCTGCGACGGCGCCGAGGCGGCCGAGCCGCTGCCCGAGGAGTTGTGGATGCCCGGGTCGCCACCGGGGGGCACCAACCTCGTCGTCGGCGCGCTGGCCGAGGCGCTCGCGCGGCCGGGCGACCTGGTGGACACGATGCTGCACGGCAACGGAATCGTGTCCGAGATGCGCGCCGCGATGGGCACGACCGTGCGACGCGTCGGAGATGTGGTGTCGCAGCTGAGCGACTCCGCACCGCGCAGCCCGCTGAACAATCCGGGCACGACGACCCGGTCCATCACGACCGCCCGGTTGCCGCGTCGGGGATGTGCGAAGGTCGCCGAACACCACGGGTGCACGATCAACGACGTCGAACTCGCGATCATCTCCGGGGTCATGCGCAAGTGGATGCTGTCGTTCGATCCGGCGGAGGTACCCGCCGACACGGTGCGCGTGGTGGTCCCGTTGTCCGCGCGCGATCCGGGAGTGGAGCGCACCGCCGAGCCCGAACCCGGGTGGATCGGCGTGGGCAAGCCGAGTTTCGTGACGGATCTGCCGGTGGGAGAGAGCAATCCGGTGGTTCGGCTGTCCCAGGTGGCTGGCCTGGCGGATCGGTACGCGCAGTCGTCACGACGGATGACCCTCGGCCCGAGTCCGTTGTTCCCGGAGCTCGGTGCGGTGCCCTTCCCGGAGTTCAGTTCGCGGGCGTTCCGGTCGCTGAACAGTCGTGCCTACAACGTGCCGGTGGCGATGAGCACCGCCCCCGTCCCGGACCGGTTCGTCCTCGGCGCACCGGTGTCGCAGATGTTCTCGATCCCCACCCTCGTGTCGCAGCGTGCACTGGCGATCAGCATCGTCGAGTACCGTGACCAACTGCACTTCGCCTTCGTCGCCGACCGCGGTGTCATCGCCGATCTGCCGGCGATGGCCGATTACGTGTACGAGTCCTACGAAGAGCTGTCCCAGCCCTACCGCGAGCCGACAGGAGCAATCGACGAATGAGGGTGTACCTGCCGGCGACGTTGGCGATGGTGTCGCGACTGACCACCGACGGCGAGTTCCGTCCGCTCGGTGGTACCGGCTTCGCGCTGACGCCCGCGCTCCGGGAGGCCTTCGTGTCCGGGGACGACGAGGAGCTGTCCGAGGTCGCGTTGCGCGAGGCCGCGCGGGCATCGCTGCGCCTGCTCGCCGGGGAGGCGCCGGAGCCGGGCGATGTGGATGCCGACGCCGATCTCGCCGCCGACGAGGCGGTCACCTCGCCGGGCGACACCCCGCGCCTGCCACCGCGGCGGGTGGTCGTCGCGGCCGATGTCGAGGACGTGACACCGCGTCCCGATCTCGACGACGCGGTGGTCAAGATCTCCGGTGCCGTACCGCTGTCGGCGATCGCGTCCGTTCACGTCGACGTCGCCGAGGCGGAGCCGAAGGTCCGGGCCGCGGTGGTGGTGATCGACGCCGCCGACATGGGTGACCTCGATGCCGAACTCGCCGTCGGTGACGTCGAGGACTTCGACCTCGCGTGGTACGCCACCCAGGAGCTGCCTTTCCTCCTCGAACTGCTCTGAGCCGGCACGCCAACCTACGGTTCCGTAGGTTACTGTGTGTCCGACACGCTCCCGACGAAGGCGGTTAGTGAGATGGGCTTGCTCGAGCGATTCGAGGAACCGGTTTCGGGGGTCGCGGCCCGCAGCCGCGGCGCGCAATGGGCGCGAGCCGCGCTCACCCGGATCACGACGCCGCTGCTTCCCGACGACTACCTCCACCTGGCGAATCCGCTGTGGTCGGCCCGCGAACTGCGCGGCAAGGTCGTCTCGGTGACCCGGGAGACCGAGGACACCGCGACGATCCGCATCCGGCCGGGATGGGGCTTCTCCTTCGACTACGTGCCGGGACAGTACGTCGGCATCGGCGTGCTGATGGAGGGTCGCTGGGCATGGCGGTCCTATTCCCTCACCTCGACCCCCGATTCGTCGGCGAACGACAAGACGATCTCGATCACGGTCAAGGCGATGCCCGAGGGATTTCTGTCGAGCCACCTGGTCAACGGCCTGACGCCCGGTACGGTCGTTCGTCTCGCCGCACCTCGCGGCGAGTTCGTACTGCCCGACCCGCTGCCGGAGAAGGTCCTCTTCGTGACCGCGGGAAGTGGTCTCACACCGATCATCTCGATGCTGCGCACCGTCCGGCACCGGGGCCAGCACACCGACATCCGGCTCATCCACTCGACGCCGACTCCGGCCGACCTGCTGTTCGCCGACGAGCTCGGGGGACTGGCGGCCGACGGCATCGTCGACCTGCACGTGCAGTACACGCGCTCGGACGGGCAGATCACGCCGGAGGTCCTGCCGTCTCTCTGCGCGGACTGGCGCGAGCGCCAGACCTGGGCGTGCGGACCCGCCGGGTTCCTGGACGGCTTGCAGCGCCTGTACTCGGAGGCCCATCTGGCCGAACGCCTGCACATCGAGCGATTCGCACTCGAACGCGGCGTCGTCGGGGCCCAGGGCGGCACCGTGACGTTCTCGCGGTCCGGGAAGTCGGCAGCCGTCGACGGCGCGACCACACTGCTCGAGGCGGGGGAGTCGGCGGGCGCGATCATGCCGTTCGGGTGCCGGATGGGGATCTGTCAGAGCTGCGTGGTCATGCTCGACAAAGGATGTGTGCGCGATCTGCGTTCGGGCGTCGAACATGTCGAGGGCGAACGGATCCAGACCTGCGT
Organism: Gordonia sp. G4; assembly: GCF_057770005.1. Lineage (NCBI taxonomy): Bacteria > Bacillati > Actinomycetota > Actinomycetes > Mycobacteriales > Gordoniaceae > Gordonia > Gordonia sp. G4. The sequence continues at coordinate 99,677 of NZ_CM173442.1, read as the reverse complement.
CAGCGCCGCGGCGGGGGATTGCACCCTCGACGTCTGACCGGGGAGTTCGTCGCGAGCCGCTCGTACCGACCGGTGACCCGGTAGGGTGAACGACGTGCGTGGCGAGAGGACACCGGCCCGTGGAAACGCCGGCGAAGGCACCCGTGAGAGCTGAGGCTTCGGTCCCCAGCCAGATCCCCGTCCTGAGTGACGGTGGGGTCACGTTGCGGCCGCATGAGCCCCGCGATCTCGATCGCATGGTGGAGCTGGCGGCAGATCCGGCCATGATGCGGTGGACCCCGATCCCGGCACCGTACAGCCGCGCGGCGGCGGAGCGGTTCGCGCTCGACTATGCGCCCCGGAGCTGGTCGGACGGAACCCGGATGCTGTGGGCCGTCGAGTTCGACGGCAGGTTCGTCGGCACCGTCGACATCGAGGGCGAGGGCCCGCTCACCCGACTCAGCTACGACCTGCACCCCGACGCCCGGGGATGGGGCGTGATGAAGCGCGCCGTCCTGCTGGCCGTGAACTACGCGTTCGGTGAGGCGGGCAAAGAGGTCGTCCGCTGGACGACGGTGGCCGGCAACATCGACGCGCTGCGGGTGGCCCATTCGTGTGGATTCCGCCTCGACGCCGCGGTACAGAACGGTGTCGAGGTCCGTGGTCACATCCGCGACGCCTGGGTGGGATCGCTCCACGCAAACGATCCGCAGCACCCGAAGACCGACTGGCGGACAGACGTTTTCGAGACCGATCGGTTCCGTCTCCGGCCGCTGGCGGAGACCGACGACCCGCGGATCCGGGAGACACTCGACGACCCGGCATCGCGCAAGTACCTGTTCGCACGCCCCGATCCGTTGGAACTCGAGCATGCCGCCGCCGAGCGGCTTCGCAAGTGGTGGACCGCCGCGCAGGGTACGACGTGCACCTGGGCGGTGGCCGACCGCGAGACCGACGCCTATCTGGGTGACATCACGCTGCTGCACATCGACGAGGTCACCGGGGCCGAGGCCGGCTTCTACACGCATCCGGAGGCTCGCGGGAAAGGTGTTCTCGCCGAGGCGTTCCCGGCTGCGGTCCGGTACGCCTTCGACAAGCTGGGCTTTCGTCGCCTCACCCTCTTCGCCGCCGACAGCAACGAGGGCAGCAAGAAGCTCGCCCGCAACGCAGGCTTCCGGGAGTTCGGCACCCAGAAGCTCGCCGCCCGCTCCGCCGGAGTCTTCGAGGACCTCATCGGCTTCGAGCTGTTCCGCGACGATTACGAGGCCAACCGCAACAAGTGACGGCTCCTGCCTGAGGCCCCTTCGTCGACTGGGCGTCGTTTCCCGTCGACTGTGCGTCGTTTCCCGTCGACTGTGCGTCGATCCCCGTCGACTGGGCGTCATTCGCGTCGACTGGGCCTTGACCCGTCCCGCGGCCGGATGTCCCGGGCCGGGTGAGCCCCGTCGAAGCCCTCGTCACACTCACTGGACACATCGCCGTCGCTAACCTACGCTTGCGTAAGTTACGGAAACGTAGGCGTAGGCAGCGGTCACCGGCGCACCTCGAATGCGCGCGACCGACCACCGGCGAAGGGAACCACACATGGCGATCTCCGACATCCCCGAATACGCACATCTGACCGAATCCGACGTGGCCGCTCTGGGAGCGGAGCTCGACGCGATCCGCGCCGACATCGAAGCCGACCGCGGCGAGCGAGATGCGCGATACCTGCGCAACACGATTCGTTTCCAGCGCGGTCTGGAGGTTGCCGGTCGTGCCCTGCTCTTCGGCTCGACCCGTCGATCGGCGTGGTGGGCGGGTGCCTGCACGCTCGGCGTCGCCAAGATCGTGGAGAACATGGAGCTCGGGCACAACGTGATGCACGGGCAGTGGGACTGGATGAACGACCCGGAGGTGCACAGCACCACGTGGGAGTGGGACAACACCGACCCGTCGGCGCACTGGAAGCACACCCACAACTACATCCATCACAAGTACACGAACGTGCTCGGCATGGACGACGACGTGGGCTACGGTCTCCTGCGCGTCACCCGCGATCAGCGGTGGCGTCCGTTCAACTACGGAAACCTGGTCTACAACACGATTCTCGCGCTGGCCTTCCAGTACGGGGTCGCCGTGCAGCACCTCGAGCTGGGCAAGAAGCGCAAGACCCCCGAGGCGCAGGAGGAGTTCCGGCGCAATCGCAACGATGTGCTGTCGAAGATCGGCAAGCAGGTCGCCAAGGACTATCTCGCGTACCCGGCGCTGGTGAGTGCCGCCACGGGGCACAAGGTCGGGTACGGCCGCGCGTACGCCAAGGCCGCGACCGCGACCGCGCTCGGCAACGTGATCCGCAACGTGTGGAGCAACGCCGTCATCTTCTGCGGACACTTCCCCGACGGCGCGGAGAAGTTCACCAGGCAGGACATCGACAACGAGACGCAGGCCGAGTGGTACCTGCGCCAGATGCTCGGCAGCGCCAATTTCGACGCCGGATTCGCCCTCGCCTTCATGAGCGGCAACCTGTCGTACCAGATCGAGCACCACATCTTCCCGGACCTGCCCAGCAACCGGTACGCCGAGATCGCGGTGCGGGTGCGGGCACTGTGCGACAAGTACGACCTGCCGTACACCTCGGGACCCTTCCCGGTGCAGTACGCGAAGGCATGGCGGACGATCGCCAAACTGTCGCTCCCGGACAAGTACCTCTCCGCGACCGCCGACGATGCGCCCGAGACGGCGTCGGAACGTCGCTTCAAGCAGGGGCTCCCCGACGGTGCCCGACTGCAGGCGACGGTCGACGAGACGACCGGTGCCCGCCGCGGGCTGCGCTCGGCGATCGACAGCCTGCGCTCCCGGCGACGGGACAAGCTGGTCCGCTCGCTGCGCAGCCGTCCGGGCCGTGCCGATGTGTCCGAGGGCAACGTCCGCCGCGACGACGAGGCCGCCTGATCCGCGCAGGTCAGACGGTTGCATTTGTCAAACAAACCGCATGTGCGGACGGCGAGGGCATAATGAGGCGTAATGGCAATCACTGACATCAACGAGTACGCGCACCTGACCGACGCCGACGTGGAAGCACTCGGCGCCGAGCTCGACGCGCTCCGTCGCGAGATCGAGGCGGACCGCGGGATGCGTGACGTCCGATATCTCCGGCGGACGATCTTCGCGCATCGCGCCCTCGAGGTCGCGGGTCGCGCCGCGCTGCTGGGCAGCCGCTCCCGGCCCCTCTGGCTGCTCGGTACCGGTGCCCTCGCGCTCTCGAAGATCATCGAGAACATGGAGCTCGGGCACAACGTGATGCACGGGCAGTGGGACTGGATGAACGACCCGGAGGTCCACTCGACCACCTGGGAGTGGGACATGGTGTGCGCCTCGCCGCACTGGAAGCACTCCCACAACTACATCCATCACAAGTACACCAACGTCCTCGACATGGATCACGACGTCGGGTACAAGACGCTGCGTGTCACTCGCGACGAGCCCTGGCAGCCCAAGATGCTGTTCCAGCCGCTCACCAACATCGTGCTCGCCGCGTTGTTCGAGTGGGGCATCGGCCTGCACGACCTCGACCTGAAGGACGCGCTCACCGGGAAGAAGTCCCGAGAGGTGGCTCTCCCGCAGCTGAAGGTCTTCGCACGCAAGGTCGGTAAGCAGCTGGCGAAGGACTACCTCCTGTTCCCGACGATGTCGGGCCCGAACTTCAAGCACACGCTGACGGCGAACCTCACCGCGAATCTGATCCGCAACGTGTGGGCCTACGTGGTGATCTTCTGCGGGCATTTCCCGGACGGCGCGGAGAAGTTCACCGCGGACACGCTCGAGAACGAGACGCAGGGTCAGTGGTACCTGCGGCAGATGCTCGGCACGGCGAACTTCAACGCCGGCCCCGCCATGGCGTTCTTCAGCGGCAACCTGTGCTATCAGATCGAACACCATCTGTATCCGGATCTGCCGAGCAATCGGTACGCCGAGATCGGCGTCCGGGTCCGCGAGCTGTGTGACAAGTACGACCTCCCGTACACGACCGGATCGATTGTCGTGCAATACCTTCAGACGTTGCGCACGATCAACAAGCTCTCGCTGCCCGATTCGTTCCTACGCGCGACGCCCGACGACGCGCCGGAAACCGCGTCGGAGAAGCGTTTCGCGGGGATGACGCCGCGCGCGAACGGTCTCAAGACCGCCATCCGCGAGCTGCGCGCCCGTCGACGTCGGCGCTGACGGCTCGCACCGTCAGTGCGGCTGCTGGGACTCCGGGGACCGGGGCTCCTCGACCGGTTCACCTTCGCCGCCGCTGACCGCCACCAGTAGGTGGCGCACCGCCATGGCGCGTCGGTATGAGTGACCGGCGAGCTCGTCCAGTCTGCACTCCGGGTCCGCCGGCGGGCCCAGATGGGTACAGCCCCTGGGGCATTCGGCGATGGCGGACTGCAGATCGTCGAAGGCGGCGACGATGTCGTCGGGTCCGACGTGCGCGAGTCCGAAGGACCGGATGCCGGGGGTGTCGATCACCCAGCCGCGCGGGCCGGTGTCCTCGGGCAGTGCCAGTGCCACCGACTGTGTCGAGGTGTGCCGGCCCTTGCCGACTCCCGACACGACGCCGGTCGCTCGATATGCATCCGGCACAAGGCGATTGACCAGTGTCGACTTGCCCACCCCGGAATGGCCGATGAACGCGGTGATCCGGCCGCGCAACGTCGCGAGGATCTCGTCGAGCGGGTCGTCGCGACCCGCGCACACCACCGGTAGGTCGAGATCGGCGAAGGCCGCGGTGAACTCGGTCGGATCGGCGAGGTCCGACTTGGTCAGGCACAGGATGGGGGACAGGCCGCCCACATACGCCGCTGCCAGCGCGCGTTCGACGAACCCGGTGCGCGGCGGTGGATCCGCCATGGCGGTCACGATGAGGAGCTGGTCGGCGTTCGCCACGACGATCCGCTCATAGGGATCGGAGTCATCTGCGGTGCGACGCAACACCGTTCGACGATCAGCGACCCTGACGATCCGCGCCAGCGAGTCGGGACGGCCGGACAGGTCGCCCACCACGGACACGTCGTCGCCGACGACGATCGGCGTGCGCCCCAGCTCGCGAGCCCGCATGGTGACGACGCGTCGGGCCGGGTCGCCGCCGAGTACCACGCCCCAGCGGCCGCGATCGACCGACACCACCATCCCCTGCTCGGCGTCGTCATGCGAGGGCCGCTGTTTGGTGCGCGGCCTGGTGCCTTTGCCCGGACGGACCCGGACATCGGATTCGTCGTAACTCGCGGCCCGGCGACTCACCGGGAGGCCCGTTCCCGTCGGGTCATAGGCCCTCGATCATTTTCTGCCACATGGCCGGGAAGTCGGGCAGCGTCTTGCTCGTCGTCTCGATGTCGGCGACGATCACGCCGGGCGTCACGAGGCCGATGATCGCGCCCGCGGTCGCCATCCGGTGATCGGCATAGGACTCCCATGTGCCCCCGTGTAAGGGGGCGCCGGCGGTGCCGGTGATGCGGAGGCCGTCGTCGGTCTCGGCACACGTCCCACCCAGGCGGGTGATCTCCGTGGTGAGTGCGGCGAGCCGATCGGTCTCGTGCCCGCGGAGATGGGCGATCCCCGACAGCACCGACTGCCCGTCGGCCAGCGCGCACAGCGCGGCGATGGTGGGGGTGAGCTCGCCGATGTCACGGAGGTCGAGGTCGACCGCCTTGAGTACCTCGGGTCCGCGAACCGACAGCGTGCCGTCGAGATGCTCCACGGCGCAACCCATCGCGGCCAGCACGTCCGCGATCCGCGCGCCGGGTTGGGTGGTCACGGCGGGCCAGTACGGCACTCGGACGGTTCCGCCGGTCACCGCCGCCGCGGCGAGGAATGCGGCGGCGTTCGAGAGGTCGGGTTCGACCGTCCAGTCGACGGCCGCGATCGGTCCGGGTGCGACACTCCAGACATCGGGTCGGGAGGTGTCGACGACGACTCCGGCCGTCGCCAGCATGTCCACGGTCATGTCGATGTGCGGGGTCGACGGGACGGCCGGCCCGACATGCCGGACCACGACGCCGGCGTCGAATCGGGCCGCCGACAACAGGAGTCCCGACACGAACTGCGAGGACCCGGACGCGTCGATGGTGACCTCGCCGCCGGGAACGGTCCCGCTGCCGTCGATGGTGAACGGCAACCGGTCACCGTCGACGGCGACGCCGAGTCGGCGCAGTGCGTCGAGGATCGTGGTCTGTGGCCGCTCGCGCGCATGAGGGTCGCCGTCGAAGAACACTCGGCCGGTGGCCAGGGCGGCGGCCGGAGGGAGGAAACGCATCACGGTCCCGGCGAGGCCGCAGTCCACCGCGGCGCCGTGGAGGGGTCCGGGTACGACAGAGACGGTGGTCTCGCTGGCGGGGTCGATCCTGATCTCGGCACCCAGTGCCTCCAGCGCGGCCAGCATCAGATCGGTGTCGCGGCTCCGGAGCGTTCCGCGGACGGTGGACGGTCCATCGGCGAGGGCGGCGAGGACGAGTGCACGGTTGGTGATCGACTTCGAACCCGGCAGCTCCACTGTCGCGTCCAGGCCGCGTCCGGCGGGCGCATCGTGTCCTCCGGTGACCGTCGGCGCGTTCCAGGAACTCATGGCGTCCAGTCTGTCATGGTGCGTGCGCGACCTCGGTCGCCGATCGACCCGGAGGCCCGGGTCCGCCGGACGTCCTGCCGCGTGCGGTGAGCGGTGTGGACGGCTATCGCGTGTCCTTGCGCAACGGGTGATCGGCGGGGATCTGGACGACGATGAGGGTGCGGCCGTCCGGATCGCTCGCGTGCATCTCGATCAGACCCCAGGGCTCGGTGCGCGGTTCGCGGGTGACGGGGACGCCGCGCTCCCGAAACTGCTCGGCGACGGCCTCGGCGTCGCGGACTTGCAGCCAGAGAACGGAATCGCTCGTCGCAGGGGGTGCGTCGGTCGCCATGTGTGTCGAGATCTCGATGAGTCCGTTGCCCGCGAAGAAGACGACGCCACCCGGATACTCGCGGTGCACCGGCAGCTCGAGCCGGTCGCGGTAGAAGGACTGCAGGCGTTCGGGATCGGCCGAGAGCAGGAGCACCCGGCTGGACAACACCTCCATCTACTGCCCCTCGGTGCTGCCGGCCGAACCGCCGAGCGCGTGGCCACGATTGACGTCGCTTCCGTGACTCGCCGCGTCGTAGGCCGCGCGTTCGCGAGCGAGTCGGTCGGTCTCGCCGATCGGTGCCGAATCGCCGAACGCGAACGCGGAATCGTGGGGCCACTCGTGCGGGAGATCGGGGTCGACGATGTCCGCATCGTCGTGTGCCGGGTCGGGATCTTGTCTGGAGGACATGGCTTCCACGATAGGCCGAACCGGAGCCCTCGCGGGGGATCCACGACCGACGTGCTTCGATGCGCGATCGTGCGGTCGTCGCAGTACAACCGCAAGGTCGCGGGCCTAGCGTTGTCCTGGTCGGGCGTCCAGCACGCGATCACCGGGAGGGATCATGACCAGCACCGAGCACCGAACCGAACACCGAGCCTTCGCCGAACCCGACGAGGTACGCACGTTCGGGCACGGCCAGATAGACATAGTCAGCGTGGGGCATTCGGACATCGGCCGGATGACCCTGCAGCCCGGCTGGAGGTGGTCGGTCGACGTCAAACCGATCGCCGGCACCGAGCTCTGCGAGGCGCCCCACTTCCAGTACCACGCTGCCGGCGTCCTGCACGTCGTGATGGCCGACGGAACCGAGTTCGACGCGGGACCCGGGGAGATCACGTCCCTGCCCTCCGGTCACGACGCCTGGGTGGTCGGCGACGATCCCGTGGTCCTCGTCGACTTCTACGGCGCCAGCAACTACGCCAAGCAGCAGCACGGGTGACGCCCGTGCCTCGGGGGACGAAGCCGGGTCAGGACCCGCGCCGGGAGAATCCGCCTGAGGTGTAACCGTCCCAGGTGTCGAAGAGCCGCAACACCTTCGGGTCGCCGAGGCTCTTGATGTGGTCGGCCAGGTCCTTGGGCGTCGCCGGATTGGTGACGATGAACGGGTGCAGCGACGGGTCGTGTTCGGCCAGATAGCGGAGGGTGTCCGCCGGGGTGTCGGGGTCTGCGGCCGCCAGCGCGTCCCGGGGGTCGAAGGCGGCGGCACGAACGCCGTCGGCGCCGGAGAGGTCGGTTGTTCCATCGGGAGTCCCGACCACCGCGATGTCCCCGGTGTTGTGGTAATCGACCGGATCGGCGGAGACACTCCGCGTGTTCAACAGGAGGTTCAGCACGATCGCGGTGAGGGCGCCGGCGGAGATCCCTGAATGGAAGATGGTCTGGAACCAGTCGGGGAACTGGGCGTACAGATCGAGGACGACGTTGACCGGCTCCTCACCGAGTTCGCGGTCGGTGTAGTAGATCTTGGCCTCGGTCAGCATCGCCACACCCACGGAGATGGCGACGACCAGGATGTTGGTGTTGTTGAGCTTCGCCTTGGCGAGCGTCCGGATGCCGCTGGCCGCGACCATGCCGAACAGGGCGACCCCGGCGCCGCCGAGCACCGGCAGGGGTATGCCCTCGATGACCGCTGCCATCTTCGGCAGGAGGCCGAGGACGACCAGGATGATGCCCGCGCAGGTCGCGACGTGGCGGGTCTTCACGCCGGTGATCGCGACGAGGCCGACGTTCTGGGCGAACGCCGTGTACGGGAAGGTGTTGAACACGCCGCCGAGCGCGGTGCCCAGGCCGTCGGCGCGCATGCCGTCGGCGAGCTTGCGGGGTGTGATCTTCTCGTCGACGATCTCGCCGACGGCGACGATGTCCCCGGTGGTCTCGGTCATGATCACGACGCCGACGATGATCATCGAGACGATCGCGCTGATCTCGAAGGTGGGTGCGCCGAACTGGAACGGCTGCGGGATGCCGAGCCAGGGGTACTCGCCGACCTGATCCCAGTGCGTCATCCCGAACGGGATCGAGATCAGGGTGCCGGCCGCCAGGCCGAGCAGGATCGACACCCGCCGGATCGCCGGGGGCGCGAATCGCTCGATGCCGATGATGACGGCAAGGGTGAGGAAGCCGAAGGCGATGTTCTTCGGGTCGCCGAAGTCGGGACCCGCGGCGGTGCCCCCGCCGAACCAGCCTGCCGCCACCCGCATCAGGGACACCCCGATGATGAGGATGATGGTCCCGGTGACCAGCGGCGGGAAGAAGCGGATCAGTCGTCCGACGATCGGTGCGACCGCGATCATGAACACGCCGCACGCGATCACCGAACCGTAGATGGCGGTGATGCCGTACGACGTCCCGATGGTGATCATCGGTCCGACGGCGGCGAAGGTCACACCCTGCATCAGCGGGAGGCGCACCCCGAACCGCCAGAAGCCGACCGCCTGCAGGATCGTCGCGATGCCGGCGACGAAGAGGTCGGCCATGATCAGGTGCACGATGTCGCCCTGTTGGAGCTGACCCGCGCTCACCATCGCCCCACCGACGATGAGCGGTACCGCCACCGCTCCGGCGTACATGGCCAGCACATGCTGCAGGCCGAGGGGGAAGAGACGAACGAAGGGTGGGATCTCGTCCACCGGATGCGCGGCGGTCTTCCCGTTCTTGATGACGCCCAGAACCGACATGGGTCGATTTCTACGGCTCGCAGGTTTCCGGAATTGAGCAGCCGTGTATCGGCGGCGTTTCCGGCAAGATATATCGGTGACCGCCACCGCTTCCCGCCGCAGCGCGGGCATTCTGCTCTATCGCCGGGCGCCCGCGGACCGCGCCGGCGTCGAGGTCCTCCTCGTGTTCCCCGGTGGCCCGATCTGGGCGCGCAAGCCGGACGCGGGGTCGTGGTCGTTGCCCAAGGGGCTCGTCGAACCGGGGGAGGACGAGTGGGCCGCCGCCCGGCGTGAGTATGCCGAGGAGATCGGGAGCCCGGTACCGGATGGCCGGCCGATCGAACTCGGCGAGGTGACGCTCAAGAGCGGCAAGCGGGTCATCGGTTTCGGCGTGGCGGGTGACCTCGACGTCGCGTCTGTCGTCAGCAACACGTTCGATCTGATGTGGCCGCCCCGGTCGGGCCGGATGCGGGCGTTCCCGGAGATCGATCGCGCCGAGTGGTGTTCGACCGATCTCGCGCGGACCAGGCTCAATCCCACTCAGGTCCCGTTCGTCGACCGGCTGCTCGAGGCGCTGGCATCGTCCGGGGACGTGGCGGACTCGGGGGACCCGGCGGATCCGGCGGACTGAGACGACGACTCGGCGGACCGGGTGACCCCGGCGTCGCCGAGGAGGTACACGCGGGTGAGGTCCCGCCACAGGGGGAGGTGGGGATCGGTCGTCGGGTCGCGCTGGTCGATGAGGTAGGTCGTCGCCGCGCCGCGCATGCTTGTCAGGAGCAGCGGATACAGATCGGCGTAACGCGGCGACGCGGTGAGCTCGGGACCGAGGAAACCGGCCACCGCACGTCGCACGGTCTGGCCGATCTCACGCTCGGTCGGTAGCAGCGCCGTACGCAGATTGGCATTGGTCCGCGCGGCCACCCACAGTTCCATCGACGCGACGAAATACGGCTGGTGGAAGGTCGACCACCCGACGTCGGTGGCCAGCGCGATGCGCTGGATCGGATCTGCCGGCCAGTCCACGCGACTGGGCAGTTCGGCGATCCGGGTACGGGCGAGGTGTCCGACGGCCGCCATCAGCAGCGCGTCGCGCGAGGGATAGTGGTGCAACAACCTGCCCCGGCTGACGCCCGCCTCGTTCTGGATCGCGACCGTACTGGCGGCGGCGTACCCGCTGTCGACGAGGACGCGGATCGCGGCATCGAGGATGCGGGTCTGGGTGACCCCGCTGCGTTGCTGCCGCGCGCGCCGGGCGGCGCCGGGGGAGGTGGTCACGGAGGCATCGTAGTTCGGAGCGTCGCTGATTATCGACGGCCTCAGACGTCGAGGATGTGCGGGAGTCCCGCCCGGTAGCGATCGCGATCGATCTGTTTCAGCGGCTCGAGCATCGGCAGCTCCCAGAGCGGGAACACGGTGGCCGCGCGGGCGGGGCTGTCGGCGGCCGCGATGATCGCGTTGGTCACCCGACGCCCGGATTCGTTGGCGCCTTCCATCGTGGCGAGATCGATGTTGCTCCGGACGTGGTCGCCGCCGATGAACAGATTCGGGATGGATGTGTAGGCGTTCGGCCGGTTCTTGTACGAGCCGGCGGTGTTCACCATCAGCGGGGTGGCGTTGGCGATCGACGGCGACCAGGTGATGCCCGGGTCGAGGGACCAGGTGACGATCTCCTCCGACCGCAGGATCTTTCGCGACCCGGAGTTCATCGCGCGGCTCATCTGTGCCCACACCTCGCGCGCGATCTCGTTCCGGGTGCATTGCCTGGCGGGTTTGCCGTAGAGGATGCCCGGCTTCTCCCATTCCGAGATGTCGATGGACAGACAGTCTTTCACCCGGCCGTCCCCGTAGGTACGCGCGAAGTCGACGTTCCACGGACGGGCCTGGAAGAGTCCGGTCAGCGCCCACGGAGTACCCAGCGCCGCGATATGGCTCGGCGGCATGTCGGCGCGCCGGGAGAGGAAGTACTGGATGCCGACCATCCAGTCGTCCTTCAGGGCATGAATCCCGGCCAGCGACGGGTCGGCGCTGATCAGCTCGGGCGACAGCAGCGGGCTGAGCCGGTCGATCGGCATCGCGGCGACGTACCAGTCGGCATCCACCGACGCGCCCGAAGCGAGTTGCGCACCGCTGATCCGGCCGCGGGCGAGAGTCAGCCGCGCCAGACCGGTCCCCATCTCGAACCGGACGCCACGACGGCGGAGGTGGGCGACCCAGGGATCGATCCACGCATGGCTGGTGGGGCGGTTGAGGATCCGGTCGACTCCGCCGTGCACGAGCCCGGCGTCGTAGCCGCTGATCAGTCCGGTCGCCGACGTGGCCAGGGCGAGTCCGATCTGGCCGATGGTGCGGGCCGACGCGGTGTCCGGTTTGGCCGCGACGAGTGCTCGCGTGAGCGCTCCGACGAGGTATCGCTGGTAGGCCCGGGACTTGCCCTTGGACTTCACGAACTGCATCCAGGACTGGTTCTCCCACTGGCCGATCCGGCGCTCGGTGCAGCTCGTCGCGATGATCAGCTCGCGGGTGACGAAGAAGGCGAGTTCGGGAGGCGGGACATCGGCGACGAACTTCAGCCCGGTCATGAACGCGTTGCGCAGATTGTCCAGCGTCACCATCTCGGACGCGTGTTGGACAAAACCCATGATCGATGCCGGGGCGGTGGTCGGCGCGTATCCGGCGTCGTCGAAAGCGATCACCGCCGACTCGACGTCGACGAGATGACGATCCCGAACATTGCTCGCGCCCAGCGGAATTCGCTCCATGGTGTCCGGCACGTGCTGGTAGCAGCCGGGGAAGAAGCGGAAACCGTGCTCGCCGGGGAGCGCGAGGCGCCCGCCCCGCGCGGTGCCCGGGACGTCGTGGCTGTAGGCCTTGCCGCCGAGCCGGGACGGTTCGTAGACCGTGACCGCGAAGCCCCGTTCGACGAGCTCATGCGCCGCGGACAAGCCGGCCATCCCGCCGCCGAAGATCGCGACGTCGCGACCGCGCCCGCGGCCGTGACGTGGCACCGCCCGTGCGGTGGGTACGCCGACGCCCGGCAACGCCACCGCGGTTCCGGCGAGCACCGCGGCGGCCGCCGACCCGCGCAACGCGGATCGACGCGGAAAACCGTTCGGAGAGTTGAGTTTCGAGTTGGAATTGGCGTCCGTCATCCCCACGACCCCTTCGTCGACACGATCTCGGCCGACCGAGAACAGTCAGCGTTGACTCATCTGGTGTGATGTCTACCACAGCGCGAATGCGGGTCGGACGGTTTTGGCGAATCGTCTCAGTCGGTCGGTGTCGGCGTCCCTGCGGTGGGATCGCGGTCGGCCCACGCCGGCGGCTGGTCGCGCACGATGGTGAGGTGCGGCCGGGTTCCGGCGGTGGGTGCCGGGTCGGTGTCGACGCAGTCGGGACAGAAGTCGGTCAGGCCGGTGGTCGACCATCCGGCCGCTCCGAGCACAGCGTCGATGCGTGCGGCGCGCTGAACTGCGGATATCCCTCGTCCGCCGGTGATCCTCACCGATATCTCGGCCCCACATCCGTCACAGCGCACTCGTAGTGTTTCCCCCATGAATGCAGAATGGCACACTAGAAGATGCAGTTGATTGAACTTTTCGGGGGAAGAGAGCGCGATGTTCGTCACCACGCCGGCCGAGATCTTCACGGCCGCAGACAGGTCACGAGTGGCCGCGGCTCAGCGTCGGCGGCCGGAGGTGCGTCTCGACGGGGACCTTTGTGCGCGCATGCCGGCCGCCGCGTGGGCGGTCTATCTCGAGGCGCTGGACCTGCCGGACCTGGCGCAGCGGGTACGCACCCGGCTGCCCCTGTCCTACTCGGACCTGGCCGACCCTCCCGATGCACGGCGAGCAGGGTCCACGAGGCACCGGCGGGCATCGTGAGTGCCACTCGGAAGCGGTCTGTGCATCTACCACGACCGCGCCCCGTGGAGCACTCGCTCACGACGGTTCGCGGCCGGTGAGGGTGCGCTGGCGGTAGTACTCGTACAGGCCGTCGAAGATGGCGTCGGCGACCTGGAGTGTCCGGGTGTCGTCGCCGGAGAGTGACAACCCGCGGAGGACGACGTCGAGTCCCGGTGCCTCCGGGGCGTCGTACCGGTCGTCTTCGATGTCGGCCTCGTGGACGATCTCGGCGATCGCCCACAGGACGGGGTCGCTCAGGTCGTGCCTGCGCAGGATTGTCTCGAAGGTGCAGTCGCCGTCGTGATGGCCCAGCTCGACCCCGCGCATGTCGAAAGCGGTGGCATCCGAGGGGATTTCGGTGGGATCGGTGACGAAGACGAACTCCGCGGCGGGATCGACGTAACGGCGGATGAGCCATGCGCAGGCCGCCCGGTCGATGTGAACGCCGGCGCGCGTCGCCCACCTCATGACGGCCGCGCCGGTTCGGCCTCGACGACCTGGTCGGCCAGGGTGCGGAGCGCTTGGCGGGCGGTCTCGCGCGATTCGGTCGGAAAATGATCCCGGCGGGTGATCTCGCGGAACCTGCGACGCAGCGCGCCCAGCTGTTTGGCTGCGTCGGCGTGCTCGGCCACGTGTTGTGCCTCGGCCACGATCTCGGCGTACTCGGCGCCGCGCGCCTCCTGGAGTTCGGTCCGGATCCGTTCGAGCTCAGCCGGATTGGTGGGCGCGGCCTCCCAGACCTCGCCCGAGCCGCCGGCGCTGACCGCGTCCTCGGCCACCCATTCGAGTTGTTCGCGGGTTCGGGGGCTCGCGGGCAGCAGGACCACCCCGTCGGTCAGCTGGTATGCGCCGTACCTGCGGAGTTTGCGCCAGATCGCGATTCGCGGCGTCGACGGCTCCCGCGGTACCCGGTACACGAGCATCACCCAGGCTTCGGTCACCGATCACCTCCTCGACATGTCCATCAGATCATGCAACGGCAACCGATGTCGTGACCCGTCGCTCACCGTGCATCAAAACCTGGACAACTCGATTGTAACCGTGGTTGCATCTGCTGGAGTTGCACGACGGCCGTGGCACCAGAAGCCCGCGGCACGCGAGAGAGGGTTGGGTGTGGCGATGTCGGAGAGATCCGGTCTGCCCGGAGGTTCGGATTCGTCGAGGCGGTCGGAGGTGCCGTCGGAGCCGGTGGCCGGTGAGTCGGCTGCCGGTGGGACGGGCGCAGTGGTCGACCCGTCGGCGGGTGTGTCGTTGCGCACCGCGACCTGGGCGTGGTTCCTGATCTCGCTGCAGACCTTCGGAGGCCCCGCGGGCCAGATCGCGGTGATGCAGCGCGCGCTGGTCGACGACCGGCGCTGGATCGGTCAGCGCCGGTTCCTGCACGCTCTCAACTACTGCATGCTGCTGCCGGGACCCGAGGCGCAGCAACTCGCCATCTACGTCGGCTGGCTGCTCAACGGCACCGCCGGGGGATTGATCGCCGGCATCCTCTTCGTCTTGCCGGGCGCGATCGCGATCCTGGGACTCTCGGCCGTCTACGTCGCGTTCGGGGCAACCACCATCGTGGCCGCGCTGTTCGCCGGTATCGGCCCGGCAGTGCTGGCGATCGTCGCCCAGGCGGTCACCCGGGTCAGCAAGCGGGCACTCACCGGGCGTATCCAGATCGCCATCGCCGTCGCCGCATTCATCGCGCTCGCGGTCTTCGCCCTTCCCTTCCCGATCGTCATCGCGGTGGCCGGCCTCGTCGGCTGGTTGACCGGCCGCCACCATGTCACCGCCCGTGCCGAGACATCGGACGACGGGCCGGCGCCGGTCATCGCCGACGACGCGATCCACACGGCGTCCCCGAGCTGGCGTCGCGCCGCGATCGTGCTCGGCGTCGGTGTGCTGGCCTGGGTCATCCCGATGGGCATCGTCGTGGCAACCACCGGGACGGGCAGTGTGTTCACCCAGCAGGGCACGTTCTTCACCTGGACCGCCCTCATCACCTTCGGCGGTGCCTATGCCGTCCTGGCCTACATCGCCCAGCAGGCGGTCGACGTCTACGGCTGGGTCACCCCCGGTGAGATGGTGCGCGGACTGGGACTGGCCGAGACGACGCCCGGCCCCCTCATCATGGTCGTCCAGTTCGTCGCGTTCCTCGGCGCCTACCGCGATCCCGGCGGACTCGATCCCTGGGTCGCGGCGACCATCGGCGCGCTGTTGACCACCTGGGTCACCTTCGTGCCGAGTTTCGTGTTCATCTTCCTCGGGGCACCGTTCATCGAAAAGCTGCGCAACAACCGGCATCTCACGTCCGCGCTGAACGGCGTCACCGCGGCGGTGGTGGGCGTGATCGCGAACCTCGCCCTCTACTTCGCCCTGCACACGCTCTTCCGCGACACCACGGTCGTCACCGCCGGACCGCTGCACCTCGCGGTTCCGCACCTCGACACGCTGCGGCCGCTCGCGGTCGTGATCACGGTGATCGCCTTCGTCCTCATCTATCCGCTCAAGCAGTCCGTGCTCCGCACCCTCGGCGTCTGCGCGGTGCTCGGATTGCTCGCCGCCGCGGCCGGCCTGCCCCTGTACTGACCGTCGAGGTCAGCGTGTGAGGAACGGGCGGATCCAGTCGGGCGAGACGTCGTGGGCCACGGCCGCCGCGGTCTCCTCCTCGACGTCGACGAGCGCGTAGTGCTCGGCGCCCGCGGCCGTGGCGAGGATCAGCGTGGTCACGCCGCCCCGGCGTTGGAAGAGCGACGTGCGGCTGGCCCAGCCGATCACGCCGTCCCGGTCGACGACCACGCGTTGCCGGGCGACGCTCGGCGGGGCGATGACCACCGAGCGAGCCGTCAACCGATGTCCGAGATGACGGGCGCGGACGACGCCGAGTGCGGTCGAGAAGAGGACTGCGACGACTCCCACCACGAGCCAGGGTGCCGGGATGGCGCGGGTGACGACGGCGATGCCGATGACGACGAGTGCGGCGGCCCCGCACAGGAATCCGCGGTTGAGGCGGCGCAACCGGGCGGTGGTGCCGTGTCCGACGAGCGGTGTGGTCAGCTCGGCCCGTTCGTGGGTGACGAGTCCCGCGACGCGCATGGCCTCGTCGATGGGTGCCGGCGGGAGCAGCAGCGGGTGTTTGGTGCTGCCGGTGGCGATCGCCTGCAGCCGAGCACCTTTCAGTGGCCGCATGAGTACCGGCTCGGTGAGGTGACTGCCACGGATACGCCGCTCGTCGAAGCTGATCGCGTTGGTGGTGAGCAGTCCGCGTTCGGTGCGCAGGGTCCCGTCGGGATGGCGGAGGAGCCGGAAGTTCCAGTAGTTCAGGACGTACCCCAGGACCGACAGGACGCCGCCGACGATGATCACGAGGAGGCACGCCCCCAGGACGACGAATCCGATCGCGGTGTCGCGCACCGCGTCGACGGCGTCGCGCGCGATGCCGATCCCCTCGTCGAAGACCCCGGCGTCGTTGGCGATCTGCGCGGTGAGGCCGGCCGCGCCGGCGGCCAGCGCGAGCCCGGCGACCGAGAAGGGGGAGTAGCGCAGCCAGGAGGTCTGGAACCGGGCCAGCACCTCGGCTTCGGGTTCCGCGGCGGCCGGATCGTCGGGATGTGTCCCGTCGGCCGCCGATGACGGTCCCCGGTGGGTGCGCGTCGCCATCAGGTTGTCGTGCAGTGCCCGCGCCTGGTCCACGGGGAGAGCGGTGAGGACGACCGTCGACGACTCGTCGTCACCGCCGGTGCCGATCTTGACCTTCTGCAGTTTCAGCACGCGGTGCACCGGGGAGGCCGTGAGGTCGACGCTGCGGATCCGGTCCCGGCGCGCGGTCGCGACCTTGCGGGTGATCAGTCCGCTGCGCACCCGGACGTGTTCATCGGTGACCTGGTAGCGCGTGGTCAGCCAGGGCACCACCGTCACGAACGGCACGATCACCGCCGTGGCGATCAGGGTGAAGAGCGGTGCGCCCGAACCGGCGAAGACCAGCGCGATCACGACCGGCACCAGTGAGGGCAGGAGTTCGACGGGTTTGACCGCCATCATCCACGGCGACAGCCGGTGCCAGTCGTCGGGCCCGTCGACGGCGAACGGCTCAGGTCGCGTCATCGGTGAAAGCCTGTGTGCGGATGGTCAGGTCGGCGGCGGTCGTCCGCGCGACCTCGGCGTCGAGGCCGGCGATGTGGATGGTGCCGGCCGACGACGCCGTGGTGACGGTGAGAGTCGCCAGCCCGAGGAACTGCTCGAACGGGCCGGCCTCGGTGTCCACCACCTGTATTCGGGCGATCGGGATGATCACGCGGTGCCGGACGAACCAGCCCGATTGCGAGTACACCGCGTCCTCACTGACCTCCCACCGATGGAAGCGGTAGCGCCACTGCGGGACAACCGCGATGTAGGCGGTGGTCAGGACGGCGATGGCGACGGAGCCCAGCACGGCGGCCCATCGGGCCTCATCGACGACGACGGCCACGACTACGGCGGCGACGAAGGCCGCGCCACCGAGGACCAGCGGGCCGATGCGCCACAGGGTCTTGGCGCGCGGATCGACTCGGTTGACCGGCTCGCGCAGGGTCGGGTGCAGCTGTGGCCTAGATGAAGGGTCCATTGCCGTCAGTCTAGGGGTGGGAGAACCCTGCTCCCCGATTCCGTAGCGAAAGATGGCTTATAGCGCGCACTTTTGCTACGAAATCCCGGGCGGGGTCTAGGTGACCGTGATCCCGCCATCGACGGGGAGCGTCTGACCGGTGACGTATCCGGCGGCGGCCGAGGACAACCAGATCGCGGTGGCCGCGAGTTCTTCGCCGTGTCCGGTGCGGCCGAGCAGGACTCGCGGCATCTGTGAGTCGAGGTATCCGGGCTGGTAGGTGTCGGTCATCTCGCTCTCGAAGAAGCCGGGGGCGATGGCATTGACCCGAATGCCCTTGCGCGCGCCCCATTGCTGGGCGAGGTCTCGGGTGAGGCCGATGACGCCGGCCTTGCTCGCCGCGTAGGCCGCTTGCGGCAGCCCGGCGGTGGTGATGCCGAGGATCGACGAGATGTTGATGATGGCGCTTCCCGGCTGCATGACCCGCCCGCAGGCCTGGGCCATCCAGTACGAACCGTTCAGGTTGACGTCGATGACGCCTCGGAACTGTTCCGGGGTCTCGCGTGTCGCCGGGTAGGCGGTCCCGACGCCCGCGTTGTTGATGAGTACGTCGACTTTGCCGAACGTTTCCATGGCGGCGTCAACGACGCGCTGGCACTGTTCGGGTTCGGCGACGTCGGCGGGCACCACGAGTGCCTTACGGCCCAGGGCCTCGACGGCCGCCGCGGTGTCGGCGAGCTTCTCCGCCCGACGGGCGGCGAGGACCACGTCGGCGCCGGCCTCGGCGAATCCGCGCGCGAACGAGACGCCCAACCCGGACGACGCGCCGGTCACGATGACCACCTTGCCGGTGGTGTCGAACAGATCCATCACGGACATCGTTGTCTCCCTTGCATACTCACCGATGGGCCGGCGCGGTACGCCGGCCGTGGGGTGGAACTCGTCAGAACCAGGCCGGTTCGACGTCGAGTGTCGTGCTGTCGAGGGCCGTCAGCAGGTCGAGCTGCGGGCCGGTCTTGGGCAGTTCGTACCGGAAGAAGTACTGCGCCGCCGCGCGTTTGCCCTCGTAGAAGTCGCCGGTGCGGCCGTCGGCGGCCAGGAGTTGCTCGAGCCACACCCACGCGAGGACGATGTGCCCGGTGGTCTCGAGGTAGATCGTGGCGTTGGCCAGTGACAGCTTGGGGTCGTCGGCCGACCAGATGTGGGCGGTGACCTTCACCAGGCGGTCCACGGCGGACTGCAGGGTGTCGGCGTAGCCGGAGGCCGCGTCGACCTCGCGTGCACGGGTGATCGTGGCGCCGATGGTCTCCGCGAGCGCGGCGAGTCCGGCCCCGCCCTGCATGATCACCTTGCGGCCGAGCAGGTCGATGCCGTGGATGCCGTGTGCGCCTTCGTGGATCGGGTTCAGGCGGTTGTCGCGGTAGTACTGCTCGACATCGAACTCGCGGGTGTAGCCGTAGCCGCCGAGGACCTGGATGGCGAGACTGTTGGCCTCGAGGCACCACTGCGACGGCCAGCTCTTCGCGATCGGGGTGAGTACCTCGAGCAGCAGGTTCAACCGGGCACGTTCGTCGGCGTCCTGGGTGGTGGCCGCTTCGTCGACGAGGGTGCTGCAGTACAGCCCGAAGGCCAGTGCGCCCTCGACGTAGGACTTCTGGGCCAGCAGCATGCGTCGGACGTCGGCGTGTTCGATGATCGGAACCGGTTTGGTCGCAGGATCTTTCTGGTCGACTGGCCGGCCCTGTGTGCGCACCTTGGCGTAATCCAGTGACGCCCGGTAGCCGGCGTATCCCAGTGCGGTGGCGAGGAATCCGACGCCGATGCGGGCTTCGTTCATCATGTGGAACATGTAGGAGAGGCCGCGGTGTTCGTGGCCGACGAGGTAGCCCACAGCGCCGGGAGCGGAGCGAGCGGGCTGGTCGTCTGCAGCGCCGGGAGCGGAGCGAGCGGGCTGATCGTCTACAGCGCCGGGAGCGGCGTCTGTGGCGAACGTGCCGTCGCCGAAGTTGAGCAGGGTGTTGGTGGTGGCGCGGTTGCCCATCTTGTGGTTGAGGCCGACGAGTGCGACGTCGTTGCGGGTGCCGTCGGCGAGGTACTTGGGCACGATGAACAGCGAGATGCCCTTGACGCCGGGGCCGCCGCCGGGGATCTTCGCGAGCACGAGGTGGACGATGTTCTCGGTCAGTTCGTGGTCGCCGGCTGAGATCCACATCTTGGTGCCGGTGATCCGGTAGGTGCCGTCGCCTGCGGGTTCGGCCTTGGTGGTGATGTCGGCCAGCGACGACCCGGCTTGTGGTTCGGACAGGCACATGGTGCCCGAGAAGCGGCCGTCGACCAGCGGACGGACCCAGGTGTCGAGTTGTTCGGGGGTGGCGTACTCGGCGAGCAGGTTGGCGTTGCCGACGGTGAGGAAGTTGTACGACGACATCGCGGCGTTGGCGGCCTGGAACCACACGGCGGAGGCCTGGCGGATGACGGTGGGCAGTTGCATGCCGCCGAGTTCGTCGTCGAAGGAGGCCGAGATGAGACCGGCCTTGCGGTACTCGGTGAGGCCGGCGACGATCTCGTCGGGCAGGACGACCTTGCCGTCGTCGCCGATGTAGGGCTCGTTGGCGTCGCCGATCTTGTTGGCGGGTGCGAAGCACTTCATCGCGATGTCGGCGCTGAGTTCGAGCACGGCGTCGAAGGTCTCCCGCGAGTGTGCCGAGAAGCGCTCCCGCGAGGTCAGCGCCTCGACATCGAGCCATTCGTAGAGCAGGAACTCGAGGTCCCGCCGGGACATGGGTGTGGTCATCGCACTTCCTCGTCGGTCAGGTGGGCGGACGCTGGTACGCGGATGTCCGTCGCCCGTCCATCATGCCCCGGCACGCCGCGGCCGCGTGCGAGACCCCGGCCCGTTCGTCACACGGTGTGGCAGGGCGTACGTCTCACAGTGAGACGACGACGAACCCGCCCGGTGCGATACGCGCACTGGGCGGGTACGGGGGAGGGGCTGCTAGAGCTCGCTGTCGGCGGCGGCGAACGATCCGGACGGCAGCAGCGGATCGTTGAGGCGCTGGGCGTACTGGTCGAAGTAGATCCGCGCGATCAGCTCGCGCCGGCTGCGGACGCCGGCCTTGTCGAAGATGGATTTCAAGTGGTCCTGCACGGTGTAGGCGGAAACGTGCAGGGCGGTGGCGATGTCCTTGGTGGCCACACTCTGCAGCACCATCTGGGTGACGTCGCGTTCACGGGCGGTGAGCCCGAAAGCCTCGACGACCAGCGGGATGATCTCGGGCGGGCGGGCCTCCTCGATGGTCACCACGACCTCGCCGACCCGGCCGTCGGCCGACGACAGCGGCGACGCGTGGATGACGAGCCACATGCCCGACGCCCCGCGCACCCGGAGGCGCGGCGGGACGGAGGACTCACCCGAGCCGTAACGGCGTGCGGCTCCGATAAGGCCGTAGATCGGGTTCATCACCGCCGCGCCGTTCGGACCGGACGCGAGGTCGGCGATGCGCTCCTGGCTGCCGGCGCTCATCTGCACGATCTCGTTGCTGCGGTCGATGATCAGCACCGCCGGACCGTGGCCGGTCGGCGGTGGCGGACTCGGCGCGTCGACGGTGGCAGGGGCGGCGGCGCTCGCCCCGCCGGCGACCACACTGCTCAGCAACCCCACGCGCACGCCGTAGGCGAGAGTGCGCGACAGCGAACCCAGGAAGTCGATCTCGTCGGCGTCGAAGGGCCGGCATCCGGCCCCGCTGCGGAACATCGCGATCCCGGCCCACGCCCGGTCCCCGTCACGCAGCACCAAGCGGGCCTCGTCGTGGAAGCAGTATTCGGGAATCATCAACTGCGACATCCGATTAGACCGTTCGGTGGCGCCCCGGTTGAGGAGGTTGAGTCCGACCGCATCGCGTTTGGCGGCCACCATCTCGCGGTATGCCGTCGGCTCGACCTGCCCGTATTCGAGGAGACCCCAGTCCGGGTCCCGGTGATCCTCGCCGAGCAGTGATCCGTACTTTCGGGCGCTGGTGAGCAGGACGGTGTTGGGATCGAAGGTGCCGATGCAGACCGCGTCGACGGGCACCGCGCGGCTCAGGGAGTCGACGGTCTCGGCGAAGAAGTCGTCGAGACCGAGGCCGGCGTGGGCCACGACCTCGATGTCGCGGCGCACACGCTCGGCGGTCAGACTCGATGTCATTCGACAATTGTGGGCATGAGCTGCACGGATGTCTATCCCACAATAGTGGGGTCCCCCGGACGGAGGACACCGGCCGGATCGTGGCGTCGTCGGATGGTCTCCAGGCGCGTCCGCTGGTCGGTCGACCACAGCGCGTCGCGTTCGGTTGCCGTCCGCCCGGAGAAGTTGAGCAGCGCTCCACAGGAGTGGGCGGCCACCGCGTCGGTGACGGCCGTGAGATGCTCACCGACCTGTTCGCCCAGCGGGCCGGCGGGTACGCCGATGGCGAGGACGGAGAACGCGCCATCGCGTCCCACGACGGCGTTGGGTACGCGCTGCGGCGACCGCAACCGGCCACCCAGGAGACGGACCTCGACGATGGCCAGCGGGCTCGCGACCTGCGGCCCGGCTACCGCGAGCAGCGCGTCCACAGCAGACGCCGGGAAGTCGGCGAGTACGCAGCCGCGTTCGGCACTCGGCATCGGCCCGGGCGGGTCCATGTGTACCGCGTCGAGCGCAGCGGTCGGGAGGACGTCGATGTTCTCCAGGAGGATCGGACCCGCCGACCGCATCGGTGCGAGCAACGCGGCGGCGGTGGCCGGGTCCCCGGTGTGGGTGTAGCGGACGTGCACGGCGAGCTGACCCTGTAGGGGCGGGGGCAGGTTGGGGTCCGGCGGGAGGCGGAGGATCGCCACCGAGGTCCCGGCTTCCTCGGGGAGCGTCGGGGCCCACTCACGCCACGCATGGAGGACATCGCCCGCCGCGGAACCGGCGAAGAAGATCCCGCCGCCGTAGACGGTCGGCAGATCGAACAGCTCGAATTCGAGTGCGGTGACGATGCCGAAGCCGTCGCGTCCGCCGAGCAGTGCCCAGAACAGGTCCGAACCCGCGGATGCGTCGACCGTGCGGACGATACCGTCGGCGGTGACGAGCTCGATCGAACGGACATGGTCGGCGGCGTAACCGAATTGGCGACCGAGAGGACTCAGGCCACCGCCGAGTGTGTATCCGACGACGCCCACCGACGACGACGAGCCGACGAGCCCGGTGAGACCGTGGGGCGCGGTCGCGGCGGCCACATCGCGCCACCGCACACCGGCGCCGACCCGTGCGGTCCTGGTGACCGGGTCGACGCTGATCTCGGTCATCCGGGACGTGGTGACCACGACCGTGCCCCGCCCCTCGATGGGGGAACCGTGCCCGGTGGCCCGCGCACTGACGCGCAGCCCGTTGGAGCGCGCGTACCGTACGGCGGCGGCGACATCGGCGGCGTTCGTCGCCCCGACGACCACGTCGGCAGCCGGGATCGCCGCGAGGTTGAAGCCGGTCAGCTCGGCGGTGTAACCCTCGTCGGCCGGGGTCAGGACGGGGCCGGCGGCGGCGGACAGCAGGGCGTCGAAGTCGGTGGAGTCGATGGGTTCGGAGGTGATGGACACGGTGATTCCTTCGAGTCGGTGGTGCGCCGGGGCCGGCTGCTCCATGCGACTCAGAGTGGCTGAGGCCCTTTTGTTCCCGCCATCCCTCGAACGCGGGAATTGCCCGGGCCAGAGTTCTGGGTTCGCGAGCGTCCCAGAAGTCTGGGGGTGTCGATGCATCGGCCGGTTCCGGCCGCCGCTGGTTGCCGGCGCCGAGTCGAAGCCACCCCCCGCTGGTTGAGCCGGCACCGAGCGGAGCGAGGCGCCGAGTCGAAGCCACGCCCTCGCTGGTTGAGCCGGCACCGAGCGGAGCGAGGCGCCGAGTCGAAGCCACCCCCCGCTGGTTGAGCCGGCACCGAGCGAAGCGAGGAGCCGAGTCGAAGCCACTTGGTGACCGGACTCCCCAACCCGGCGACGATCTCTCCGCCTCCCGAGTCAAAACGCGACCGGAGCCCACACCTGTCAACGATCTACGCACAGTCAACGCCAATCGACGCACAGTCGACGAAATTGACTGCACAGTCGACGATTTCGCGGATATGACCTGTGGAAAACCCTCGTGATCGAACCTATGTTCCTGTACCTTGGAGTCATGCCAGAGCTCGCCACTCTCCTCGATCAACTCATCGAGACCGCCCCACCCACCGACGACCCCACGGGCAGGGCAACGTTCGACGCCCTCGAGACGCTGCGCCTGATCCGCAACACCGTCGATCACCAGATCGCCACGTATGCAGCGCAACTCGACGACCTGGGTGTTGCACAGAAGGCGGGTGGCACCACCAAGAAGATGTTGATCGAGATGGGGTACCCACCCGCCGCAGCGTTACGCACCATGCGGAGCATCGACGCTCTCCCCGCACTGCCCGCCATGGCTCGTCATGCCGCCGACGGACGCCTGTCCGCGGAAGTCGCCGACGCCATCATCCGCGGCGTGGCGCAGATCGAGAAGTGTTGCGCCGAAAGTATTTCCGATGACGAGCGCTCACGGTACGAGATCGAACTCATCGCCCAAGCACTCTCGGGCGCAACACCGACTGAAGTGCTCAAGCATGCTCGGGCCATCGGCAACACACTCGCCGACGCCTCCGACACCGGGATCCCACCGTCGGACGATGCCAGCCGGAACGCGGTCAACGTCCACACCACCGACGACGGACGCGTCGACATCCGCGCCGACCTCACACAGGTCGTCGGCGAAAAGTTCCTGTCCATGATCGACGAACGCTCCTGCCCACGACCTGAACCCGACGGCGCCGACGACCGCCGCACCGCCGAACAACGCCGCGCCGACGCCTTCGAACTCATCCTCGACCAAGCCGCGATCGGTGCCACCCTCGACACCGTCGGTTCCCCACGTACCCAACTGATGCTGACCATTCCCGCCACCGGCGCTGATCCCGCAACCCTGCCGTGGACCGGATCCGTCAGCCAGGCAACAGCGAAACAGCTGTCGTGCGACGGGTTGCTCACCGAGATCATCCTCGACGGGGAAGGCGTACCCCTGCAGATGGGCCACACGCACCGCCTGTTCCCGGCACATATCCGTAAGGCCGTGATCGTGCGAGACGCCTGCTGTGTCAAATGCGGTGCGCCACCAGCACATACGCAAGTTCACCACGTCGCCCATTGGGCCGACGGTGGTCCCACCGACCTCGATAACGGCTGCCTGCTCTGCCAACGCTGTCATACCCAGGTCCACCACCACGGCTGGGACATCGTCATGGGCTTCGACCGACACCCGTGGCTCGTGCCGCCCGCCACCGTCGACCCCCAACGCCGACCCCTACCCGCCTACAACCGTCGCACCATGCGACTCGACGACGCCGCCTGAAGGTCCGCCCGACAACCGTTCTCACGTAGCACCTTCCGCACCCGGACGCTGCCCGGGACCGCGACTGTACCTTGACAACTCCATAGTGAATGTCCCTCCGTACTCCGTTCCCGCAGCGGATAACCTTCGCGCGGGAACGGAGTACTGGACGAATTCGCGACGGCCCAGTTTGCCGGCAATCGGATCGCGAGACATGCTCCGAACCGGCAGACTCTGAGTGCGTCGTGATGTCGCACCGGGGCTTGCGCTCTCACCGGGTAGGACAACTGGGCATCGCTCAGTGTCACCTACTGCTGGACGCGCCGCGAGGTCAGGCGTGAAGCGACCGGTACGTGGCGGTTTCGAAGTCGCGGAACCCGCCGACCGACGCAGGGTCGAAGAAGGGGAAGATCTGGGTGGCCCAGAAACCGCCGATCCGGGTGCTGGGATCGATCCAGTAGTAGAGGTTGGCCAGTCCCGCCCACGACTGCGATCCTGCCTTCCGGCCGGTTGGTGTGTCGGTGTCGTTCACCATGAACGGATAGGACCAGGATTTCGGTGCCCCTGGATCGAATTCGACGTCGTGGCTCAGCGGTGGGATCACGCCGGGCAGCCGGCGCACCGCGAGATCGCCGATCTGGTTCCGTAACGCGACCTCGACGGTGTCCGGCCGCAGGATCTGTTCGCCGTTGTCGGAACGTCCGCCGCGCAACCACATTCGCAGGAATCGCAGATAGTCGGGGACCGTCGACCAGAGGCCTTGCCCGCCCATGTCGATCTCCGGGTCGACGGGTTGTTCCCACCGGTGGTTGGGCACGAGCTCGCCCCGCTTGCGCATATGGAGGACGGCCCGCCGGCTCCGGGTGTCGTCGGTGAGCGCGAAGCCGGTGTCGGACATGCCGAGTGGTCTGAGAACCCGTTCGTCCATCACCTCGCGGAGACGGCGTCCGGCGACGGCCTCGATCACCTGTCCGGCCCAGTCCAGCCCGGAACCGTATTCCCACTGTGTGCCGGGATCGAACAGGAGCGGGGTCCGCAACGATGCCCGGGTCGCCGTGGCAACGGCCGGTACGCCGTGGTCCGCGGTCAGTCGACGATACGTCTCGTTGAAGAAGTCGTAGCCGAAACCTGCGGTGTGCGTCAGCAACTGATGTGTCGTGACGTCGGAGGCCGCCGGACGGAGACGTGGCCGACCGTCGTCGTCGAAGCCCTCGATCACCTGGAGTTCGCCGAGCGCCGGTACGTAAGAGCGTGCGGGTGCGTGCAGGTCGAGATCCCCGTCCTCGACGAGCTGGAGTGCAACCGTCGCGGTGACCGCTTTGGTCGCGGAGAACATCGCGAACACCGAGTCGACGGTCATCGGTTGTGGGTCGTCCAGGGCACGAACTCCGGCGGCGCCCAGGAACACGGTCTCCTCGTCGGTCGTCACGCCCGCGACCACACCCGGTACCCGTGGATCGCCCTCGGTGCGCGCCGCCAGTATCGGGGTCACCTCGTCGGCGAGGCGTTCGGAACGGACTGTGCGCGTGGAGCTCATGTACTCGGTTCTCCTCATCGAAGTGGGACGTGCCCGGCGCCCACGAACGTACGGAGCCGTTCGAGGGCGAGGGTGAGGTCGTCGGTGGATGCGGCATAGGACAGGCGGACGTATCGGTCCGCGCCCGCCACCCCGAAGTCGTTGCCCGGGGTCATGGCGACGTGGGCCTCGGCGAGCACCCGGTCGCAGAACTCGGCCGATGTCATCCCGGTGGAACCGACGTCGAGGTAGACGTAGAACGCGCCGTCGGGGATGACCGGCACCTCGAGTCCGATGCCGGCGAGTCCGTCGACGACGAGTTGCCGCCGCCGCGCGAATTCACGGCGGTTGTGTTCGGCGACCGCGAGCGAGTCCGGGGTGAAGCAGGCCAGCGCCGCATACTGCGACGGTGTCGGCGGGCACACATAGAAGTTCTGTGCCAGCCTCTCCAATACCCCGATGAGTTCGTCGGGGACGATGCACCATCCCAACCGCCACCCGGTCATCCCGAAGTACTTGGAGAAACTGTTGATCACGACCGTCTCGGCGATGCTCGGCGAGTCGGCGGCCAGGACGCTGCGCGGCGGCCGACCGTCTGGGGCGGGGTCGGACAGGCCGAGATAGATCTCGTCGACGATCGACCATCCCTCGCGCGCGGCAGCCAGATCGCACATGGCCACGAGCTCATCGTAGGGCATCGAGGTGCCGGTCGGGTTCGAGGGGGTGGCCACGATGACCCCGCGGGCGGAGTCCGACCACGCGTCGTCCACCTGGGCGGTGGTGAGCTGGAACCGGGTCGCGGGGGTGGTCGGCAGCAGCCTCACCCGCGCGCCGAAAGCGTGCGCGAACTGGCGGTTGCACGGATAGGAGGGATCGCCGATGAGCACCTCGTCGCCCGGGTCGATCAATGCTGCGCAGGCCATCAGGAGCGCCGCCGACGCGCCGGCGGTGACCGCCACCCGTGCCGGATCCACCGAAGCCCCGAAGTGGTGGCCGTAGAACTCCGCGATGGCCTCCCGCAGTTGCGGCAGGCCGAGGGCACCGGTGTAGGCGAGAGGGCGTTGGGTCGCCTCGCGGGCCGCGGCGAGGACGTCCGGCGGCGGCCCGAAGTCGGGTTCGCCGATGTTCAGCTTCACGACGGAATGGCCCGCCGCCTCGAGTTCGGCCGCCCGCTTCGCGAACTCCATGGCCTGGAACGGTGCGATCCCGTCGGCACGTCGGGAGATCCTCATGGGTCACATTGTGCGCGGGGCGGAAATCAGCGTCCGACCCGCACTCCCGACGATCCGCCCCGTCCGGCATCGTTCGCCCCCGGCGGGCAGGATGTGGAGGTGCCCATTCCCGAATTCATCCGAGACCTGCGAGCGCAGGTCGGTCACCGCGAACTCTGGCTGTCCGGCGTCAGCGTCGTCGTCCTCGACGACTCCGGGCGGGTGCTGCTCACCCGGCGCGTCGACAACGGGCAGTGGGCCGTCGTGTCCGGCGTCCTCGAACCGGGGGAGGAACCGGCGCGGGCCGCCCTGCGCGAGGTCCGGGAGGAGACCGCGGTCACCGCCGAGATAGTCCGGCTGACCAGCATCGACGTCACCCCGCTGATCACCTACCCGAACGGCGACCAGACCCGCTATCTGGATGTCTGTTTCCTCGCGCGGTACGTCGACGGCGACCCGCGGGCGGCCGACGACGAGAACTCCGACGTCGCGTGGTTCGCGCCCGACGCACTGCCGTCCGACCTGACCGACACGTCCGCGCTGCGCATCGAGAAGGCGCTCAGCGGCAACGCCGAGGCCTGGTTCGCGCGGTAGGGGCCCAGGGGTGGGGGCTTTCTCGGGGAAGTCCCTGAAGTTCGCCCCAGAAGTGCCGTCGACCATCGCTTTCCGGCTTCGGCGGGCGCAGACTGGGCGCATGAGCACATCGACGAACACCACCGGCATGACCTTCTGGAAGGTCCTGGGCGTCATCGCGGTCGTACTGATCGCGCTGGCCGTCCTCGGCCCGCTACTCGAGGGACTCTTCTGGATCGCCCTCATCGCGCTCGCCCTCTACGGCGGCTACATGTTGTTCCGCTCGAACAAGAAGGGCACCCCGCCGACCACCTACTGACCTCGGCTCACCGGCCGGCGGCCCTATCCGCCGAACAGCAGGTACAGGCCGAGGAACGTATAGAAGACCATCGTCACCATCATGGTGAGCTGCCCGGTCAACTGGTGCCTTCGGGGTAGGAGGCGCAGCGACGCGTCGTGCGCGGCGGCGACCCCGAGCAGGTGCCCGCCGAGGACGAATGCCACCTTCAGGGTGACGGTGATCGTCGGATGATCCGACATCACGTAGACCGGATGGGCATCGCTGAGCCACAGCACATTCCAGCCCCGACCCAGCGGATCCCCCAGCGCGAGAACGGTCTCCTGACCTTGCTCGACCAGCGACTGCAGGTAGTGGGCGAGGATGTAGCCGATCACGATCGGGACGAGCGAGTGCGCCATCAGACCCGGCAGGCGGCGACGGAGGTCCGGTTGCACACCGCCGACCGCGCGGGCCGCCGTCCAGAACGTCACCGCGACGATGCTGATGAACACCAGCAAACCCGCGGTCGAGTAGACGGTGGCGATCAGCTGACTGTCACCGGCGCCGTCGGCGACGAGATCCTGCCACACGGGGATCGCCGAGAAACTGTCGAATGCGGTGGAACCGAGCAGGATCGCAAGAACGGTGACGGTCCCCGGGAGCACGGGCAGCGTGGTCAGCGAGTTCATCGGACTCCAGACGATCACCCGGCCCGTGCGGTTCCGGGCGAACGGGGACAAGCGTGATGCGACCGTGCTGTACACCGCGAACGGGTCCGCGTCCTCGGTCCAGCGCAGCCCGAAGACGACACCACCGGCGAGGGTGACGACGAGGTAGCAGATCAGCCAGATCCGCACCGACGCCATCGAACTCGGGTCGGGCGACGCCAGCTCCAGCCAGACGAAGGCGAACAGGCCCGCCGCCGCCGGCCACCACCCCAGGCGTCGGGGATAGTCCGTCAGACCGACGACCCGTGGGCCCGCCACGCCCTGTGCCAGTCGCAGGACGGTCCGGACCGGAGACAGCAGTCGCCACACCGGTCCGAGAAGCGCGGACACCACGGTCATGCCGACCCAGAGCAGCACGTAGAACGCGCCGGGCAGGGGATTCTCGTCGGTGTCGGGGCCGAAGGCGGCGACGATGAGCCACGCGGTGAGAGCGAGGGCGAGTCCGCTGATCACACCGCGAACCCAGCGGTTGTCCACGGTCGTCGTCGCCCACGACGGAAGTTCGCGGCCCGCGTCGGGTCGCCCGTAACGCGGTGTGCGCCAGGCGAAGGCGATGATCGCGAAAGAGATCGTCAGCGCCCACGCGCAGCCGATCAACACCGCGGTCAGTGGGACGGGCAGGTACTCCGAACCTCCCAGTCCGTGGGCGAGCAGAGTGTCAGTCGGCCTCACGGGCGGGGTCATCGGCCTCGTTCCGGGTCGGGGGAGCGGTGGGATCTGGGCGGGCGCGGTGATCGACGCCGATGTCGCCATCGCCGTCGCCGTCGGTGTCGTCCTCGTCTCCGCGACGACGGTCGAGGATCGCGATCGTGACGATCGCGCCCACCAGCAGGAACGCGGGGATCACGGCCGGTAGGGCCAGCACGAGCGGATGCGTCGCGAGGTGGTGGACGGCGGGGGCCACGGAACCGGTCACGGCTGCGGCTGGAGCTCTGGCTTCCGTGCGCCCGAGGTCGCCTCGCGGGCGTTCACCCGACCGGCCCCCCAGGAGAGCGCGGCGATGAGCAGCAGCGAACACACGAGCACCACCAGGGATGCGGCGCCGAACAGCCACGACGGGTAGTCGAAGGTGCGTTCACGCTGCAGGATCGAGATCTCCGCGACGAACGGCTTCGTCGATGTCTGCTGCGCCGGTTCGCCTTCCGCGCCGATTGCGGGATCTGCCGGGAGGTACACCGGGACACCGGCCATGGTGGTCCCGTCCTGCACACGCAGGATGGTCTTCCACGATCCCGACACCGGCATCGGTGCGGTGGACCGGAACTGGTTGGGCCCGACGCGCTCGAGGCGGTCGATGACGATGCCGCGGTCGTTGTCGATGCCGCCCTGCCAGGACATCAACGTGACCCACTCCGGGTCACTGCTGAGCGCGTCGGACGGCTCGAGGAAGACCTCGGCGGTGACGTTCTGCTCGGCGGCCGCGTTCGGGCCGGCGGGGGTCAGGACGATCCGTGCGGTGGTGTCCGCGGGTACGGAGACACGCAGTCCGTTGGCGACGGCGCCGCCGATCACCAGGACGGAGAGCACGACAGCGGTGACGCTGATCCAGCGCCTGGGAAGCCGTTCACCGACGCTGACGATCCCGAGCAGGCCACCGCACACACCGGCGACGATGCCCACCGGGACCGCCATCGCCAGCGCCTCGCCCCACATGCCGGTGACCCACGGGAAGGGGTAGGCCGCGGCGATCCACCAGGACTCGATCCAGAGCCCGAGCGTCGCCACACCCAGGCCGGCCACCGCACCGAAGAGCACCCGGCGCTTCAGGAGCGGGGTCAGCGCGAGCAGCTCGATGACCACCGCCGCGCCCAGGTAGAGCGGGAACACGTTGATCGGTGCGCCCAGCGCGGGCCCGACGACGACGGCGACCACCCCGCGCAGCAGGATCGCGAACACCGCCGCGACGAGTGCCGCACCCGGTCCGAGGCTGATCCGGGCCGCGACGAGCGCGAATGCCCCGGCGCCGGCGATCATCATGGGCTGCAACACGAGTCGGAACTGTTCGACACCGAAGTCGTACTCGATCTGGAACACCGACATGCCGATGACGAGTCCGCCGAAGGCCAGGCAACGCACCAGCCACTGGCTACGGCCGTCCTGCGGGGCGTCGGGACCCATCGCGGCTCGGCCTTCGCGGTCGAGGATCACGACTGCGATGAGCGACAGGCCGGCGCCGCCGATCAGCATCAGGTGCGTCGGCCCCCACAACGTGACGTCCTGGCCGAAGATGCGATGCCAGACGTCGTCCAGCGGAAAGCCCAGCAGTGCGTAGAAACCGCAGCCCGCCAACAGGATTCCGCCGACCGGGGCGTACCAGTGGCGAGTGATCCGGACTGCTGACCGGCCGGGCTTCTCGAACGGCAGGAACACCGACAGCATGCCGGAGATGAACAGCAGGAACAGGCCCACGAGGATGAAGTAGTGCGCGGGATTCGCGAGCGGGCCCTCGTCGCGGCCGTCGCCGATGTGCAGGCTCACGTCCCAGAGGAAACCGAACAGGGCGCAGATGATCGTGCTGGTGAACAGGAAGATCGGCAGGGCCGCCCACGGCGGGCGGTTCACGCGGCGCGCGGCCCACTCGGACAGGGTGGTCAGCCAGGTGATCTTGCGCGTGCGGTGCAGATATCCGATCCAGAGCAGCCCGACGGACACGACGGCGGCCACCGCGGACATCAGGAAGACCTGGTCGAGCGCCGCCCCGCCACCCTCGGCAGCGAGATGCAGTGTCGTGACATCGCTTGTTGGCATGGTCGAAGTATGCACAACGGCACCCGGATCCCGGAAGGGGAATGCCCAAACCGGCGCCGATGCGACGCAGAGCGGTCTGGGTTCACCGACGACGGTGCTCAGGCCGGCCGCCCGTGGCGATCAGTCGACCGGGTGCCGGACGGCTCGCACTCGTTGCGAACCGCCGGCGATGCGGAACGAGCGGGCGTGGTACCCGGTCGTTCGCGGGTCTGCCTTCTCGGTCAGGAAGTACCAGTCCATCTGCGCGGCCTGCGGAGTCACGGTGAGAACGGCGTAACCGTGCGCATCGAAGTCGTTCCAGCGGACGTGCTGATTGGCTGCGACGATCGCCGCCGAGACCGCGAGCCCGGCAGTGCGCTCGGGAACACCGAGAATGTCGTCGACGTTCGACGACGTGACCGAGGGCACCACGAGTTCGGTCGCGGCCGACCCCGCCGCGGGATAGCGGGCCGCATCCACCGGCACATCACATGCCCAGGACGAGTGGATGTCACCGGTCAGGAACACCACGTTGTCGACACCGTGATCGGTGATCGCCGTCATCACGCGGTTCCGGTCGGCGACGAAGCCGTCCCATTGGTCGGCGTTGTAGGGGACGCCGCCCGTCGGCAGCCCGAGGACCTCGGTCAGTGCCTCGGTGGTGCGTCGATCGAGCGGGGGAAAGACGACCGGCGAGATCATCACGGAGTTGCCGATGAGTTTCCACCGCGCCGGCGAGGTGGAAAGACCTGTCGTCAGCCAGCGCATCTGTTCGGTGCCCGTGATCGTTCGGCGCACGTCGTCGACCGCGGGGGAGGTCGGTGACACCTCGGCATCGCGATGCGTGCGAAGGTCGAGCATGGACAGTTCGACGAGACGCCCGAAGCGCAACCGTCGGTAGAGGTGTCGACCGTTGTCAGTGGGCTCGGGCCGCACCGGCATCCACTCGTGATACGCACGTTCGGCGGCGGCCTTGCGCGTCGACCAGTCACCCTCGCCGGGGTTGTGGTTCTCCGCCCCACCTCGCCACGCGTTGTTGGCGGACTCGTGGTCGTCCCAGGTGCAGATCCACGGCAGCATCTGATGCAGTTCGGCCAGGTCGGGATCGGTCTTGTACTGCGCGTGCCGAATTCTGTAGTCGCGCAGAGAGATGGCCTCGTGGGCCGGTTCGGTTCGGCGGATCGGCCCGGTCTTGCCCGTGTAGCCCCCGGCCTCGTACTCGTAGATGTAGTCCCCGAGATGGATGATCGCAGTGAGGTCGCGATGTCGGCCGAGGAGCCGGTAGGCGCCGAAGTACCCGGCCTCCCAGTTGGAGCAGGAGACCACGCCGAAACGCAGCCGGCTCGGGTCGGCGTCGGGCGCAGGCGCGGTGCGAGTGCGACCGGTGGGTGAGACCGCCCCCGCCGCGGGGCCGTCGGCGACCCGGAATCGGTAGAAGTACGTGGTGCCGGCCTGTAGGCCACGGGCGTCGAGCTTCATCGTGTGATCGGTCGCTGCGGTCACCCGCCTGCGGCCCTGCGCGACGACCGCGTCGAAGGAGTTGTCGTGCGCGATCTCCCAGACCACCGTCGTCGGCGGTCCGAGTCCCGAACCCGGACGAGCGTGCGGGGTCGGTGTGACCCTGGTCCACAGGATCACCCCGTCAGGTAGCGGGTCGCCCGACGCCACTCCGTGAGCGAACACGTCGACCGGACGTGTCGGCGTCGCGCCTGCGCGGCCCGCGGTGAGAGGCAGCGCAGCGGCTCCGGTCACCACGAGGCCGGATCGCAAGAAGGTGCGACGTGGCGTGGCGCGCATCGATTCGGTCGTGCTGTGGGTGTTGCGTCGTGTCACTGCGTGTTCCCCCGATGCCGAGACAGCCCTCGGTTCCGTTGCGGCGAGTCCGAGAGCGAGGTGCGATGCCGAACATCATGCGATGACGGACGACGGCGCGCAGGAGTGCCGCACGGGATGAAGGCGAATCGCGGGCCAGGGTTCATCTCGAGGGGGCCGGGTGTTCATCTGCCGGCGCCCCGGCACGGCCCGGCAGGTGACCCACGCCGCATATGGTCGGTGAAGTCGACTGCTTGACAACCATTTTCGTGCACAGGTGACGGGCACGCGAACGTTGTTCGAATTGCGTGACGGTCGGGCTGCTGCGGGTTGCGAGGGCAGACCACCGTCGTGATACTGTCGTTCGGCGCAGAACGCGCGCGTCGTCTGTCGGGAGGAGACAGTATGAAGTCGTTTCGATCGTTGATCGCAGTGGTCGTGTCGGGGGTGACGGTGGCCGGGATGTGCGCGGCGGTCGCGTCCGCGGCCCCGGGCCCGTCGAGAATCGCGATGTGTGCCGACGTCGGCGCGCCACGGGTCATCGTCGTGGGTCAACCCCGTACGTTCGAGGCGGTCGCCTTCGACGACCGCGGCGCGATGCTGCTGTCGGACACGCTCGGCAACCGGCTGGATGTCGTGGACCGCCCGGGAGCCGCACCGCGCATGCTGGCACCGGTGTATTCGCCGGGTGGCATCGCCCCGATGCCGGACGGCACCGTTCTCGTCGGGTCGGGTCTTTTCGCCGCACCGGCGTTGGCGTCGCCTGCCGTCGGCGTCGCGACACTGATCCGGGTCAATCCCCGGAACGGACACCATCGCCTGTACGCCGAGGGGTTGTCGATGGGCAACGGCGTCGTCCGGGCACCCGACGGGACCGTGTATGCATCCAACGACCTGACGTCCACCATCGACCGCATCGGAACCGACGGCCGTGTCCGGCGCGGGTGGTACCAGGAGTCTCCGGGCAACGGCCTGGCGATGTCGGCCGATGGCCGGACGCTCTATGCGAACGTTTCTTTCGGCGATACCCGGATCGTGGCCATCGACACCGCGACCGGAAAGGGCCGAACCCATTTCCGGCCACCCGCCGGGATGAATTGGACGGCTCTCGACGCTCTCGACGATCTCGACATCGACCGGCGGGGCCGGTTGTACGCACCGCTGTATTTCAGCGGACAGGTCCTGCGCGTCGATTCCGACGGGTCACATTGTGCGATCGCCGCGGGGCTGACACGGCCCGCGGGTATTTCGCTCGGCCGACCGGGCGCCGGCTTCTCGGCGGACAGCGTGTACGTCACGACGCACGCGGGTGCGGTGATCGAGATCCCGAAGGCCGTTCCGGCGGTGTGACTGCCAGACGCCCCGGCCATGCCGTCAGGTCACCCGATGGGCACGCAGGACGACGTCGTGCAGATCTCCGAAGGCAGCTCGATCTCGGGGAGTCCGGGGATGTTCGGCAGTCCCGGGATGGTCGGCAGCGCCGGAGTCGCCGGTGCGTCGGGCTTCGGGGCGGGTGGTGCTGCCGCCCCGCCCGGGACGGTCACCCGGAGCGGCTCGGCGACCGTCGGGGTCATGCCCGTCAGCGGCGGGTTGGTGCCCCAGAACTCCTCGGCTGCCCCCGTGCCCGGTGGGAGCGTGATCGTGGTGCAGCCCCAATAGATGTCGTACGCGCCGTCCGGGATCGTCGTCGTCCCGGTGGGGGCGGGCGGTGTGCCCTGAGAAATCCGCAGCGGCAACGACTTCGATGATCCGGCGGTGATGAGCGCGCCCAGTTCCTCGGGGGTCTGGTATCCGAAGACGACGTTCGTCGGGGGTCCGCCGGCCGGGACCCCGACGATCTCGCAGCCGATGCGCTTGGAAGCGTTGTTCGTGACGGTCAGCGTCACGGTGCTGCCGGACACGGACGCCGTCGCGGTGACGTCGGTCGGCGCGGCCTCGGCGTCGGGCGCCTGTGCGGCGCCGAAAGCCGCCGCGGCGCAGACTGCCAGGCCGGCGGTGACCTTCCGGACTCGGATGCTCATGCGGTGTCCTTCCCTATGGATCCTGCGCGTCTGTATTCGTGAGAGTTCGCATTTCGACGAATTCGCGACAATGATTGTCTGAACGTTTCCCGGCTGGCTGGAAAAGTCGATATCGAATACTCCGATATCGCCGATCAATGCTCTCGACGCGATCATTGTTACAGATTCGGAGAATTCCCGCAGAATGGGTTCTCCGCGACCACCGGACATCAACTCGACCGGACGACGTCGATTGAGGGCCGCGGGACGGGGTCGACGTCCGGGGACGGGGTTGCGGTTACGCCCGGTGGGGCCGGCATCGGCTCGGTAATCTGACTCGCGACGCACGACGACCGAACAGACCGGGGACACCATGCCGACGGTGATCGCGACCATCAGCCTCAAGGGCGGGGTCGGGAAAACCACGCTCACGGGCGGTCTCGCCGACTTCCTCGCCGGAGTCTTCGGTAAGAAGGTCCTCCTGGTGGATCTCGACGCGCAGACCAATCTGACGACCATGATGATCGGGCCGGAGCACTGGCTGGCGTGCAACGCCAGGCGGCACACCGTCGCCACCTTGTTCGCCGACGTGCTCGACGGCACGCGGAACTTCGATCTCGAGGCGAGCGTGCAACGCGATGTCTCGACCGTGAGCGGACTGACCGGGATCGACCTGCTGCCGTCCTCGCTCGACCTCATCGAACTGGCCGAAGAGCTGAGTGCCCATCGGGTCGCGGCCGACGACCATCTGGCGGCCGTCGAGGTCCTCACGAATGCGCTGGAACCGGTCGCCGGGAGATACGACTACATCCTCATCGACTGCCCGCCCAACGTCGGACCGTTCAGCCTCAACGGGCTGGCGATGGCCGACGGATACCTGATCCCGACGATCCCGGATGTGCTCTCCACCTACGCGATTCCACACATCCAGCGGCAGGTCGCCGGTTTCGGCGCCGAACTGGGCCGCGACATCGTCGAGCTGGGGGTCGTGATCACCAAGTACCGTGCCTCGTCGGCCCTGCACCAGGACACGGTGCGGCGACTCCGGCGGGACCCCTCGATCCAGAATGTCCTCCCCGCCTACCTGCACGAGGCCAACGCGATCGGCGCCGCCGCCGAGTTCGCGTCGTGGCCGAGCGTGCACGCGAAGTACGGCTACCACGGACACTACGAGCAGTTCCGCGACCTCGCCCGCGCGGTCATGGTCGAAGCCGACACCAAACTCTCCGCGACCTCCGCGAGTTCCCGCGCCCATTCGATCAACTGACGCCGAACCGCAGCTCAGGCGTCTAAATTCATCTCAGCCGCCGACCGGTGGCGTCTCGTCGACTCCTCAGGAGACCTCCCATCATGCGCAAAGTGCACATCACCTCGGTTCTCGGCGCCGCGGCACTGGCCGTCGCCCTCACCGCGTGCGGTTCCGACGACTCGGCGTCGGGTGGCACCGACGCGGAGGCCACCGTGACCGTCGACGGCAAAGAACTGGAACTGGCGGACAAGACGGTCG
The DNA here is from genome assembly GCF_057770005.1 of Gordonia sp. G4. Taxonomy (NCBI): domain Bacteria; kingdom Bacillati; phylum Actinomycetota; class Actinomycetes; order Mycobacteriales; family Gordoniaceae; genus Gordonia; species Gordonia sp. G4. The sequence goes on along the minus strand of NZ_CM173442.1, from coordinate 61,920 downwards.
GATGCACCGATGCCGGGGGCAAGGTGACCATCGGGATCGGCTCGGGTACGGGATCGGGTGTCGGCGTCGTCCTGACGTCGGGTGACTCACCCGAGGTCGAGTCGGTGGGGCTGGGCTCACTCGACGGTGTGACGCTCGGCTACCAGAAGGGTGCAGGCGAAGGGGGTGCCGAGGTCACCAAGGACGGCGACACCTACACGGTGAGCGGTGAGGCAACCGGTATCGACCTCGCCAATCCGACCCAGCAGGTCACCAAGTCCTACGAGATCAAGGTGACCTGTCCCTGAGCGGTTTACGCCCTTGGTCTCGGTACGGTCACCGGACCGGTCTCGATGTGTACACATTTTGCGTGGAGGCTGTTTGAAGCTCGGTTCCCCTGGGTACGTTCCGATTTGTAGCGATTCGAGGGATCTTCGCGATCCCGAAACGTCTCGCACAACGGATCAACGACGACCCTCAGGAGGCAGACATGCTGGGAATTGGCATCATCGCGTGGATCATCATCGGCGGACTGGCCGGCTGGATCGCCAGCAAGATCATGAAGACCGATGCGCAGCAGGGAATCATCCTCAACATCGTGGTCGGTGTCATCGGCGGCCTGCTCGGTGGCTGGCTGCTGACCTTGTTCGGGGTCGATGTCGAAGGCGGTGGCTGGATCTTCAGCTTCATCACCTGCCTGGCCGGCGCGTGCATCCTGCTGTTCCTCGTCAAGTTGGTGACCGGGCGCGGCCGTACCCGCGTCTGAGGTCTCTTTCGAGCCATACCGCTCGACCCCGCCCCGGCGCGTCCGTTTCGGACATCCGCCGGGGCGGAGTCGTGCCGAGCGCATGTGCGTACGTTGGATTGGGTACGAGACGGTGAGTACCGAACGAGGCGACCGAACCAGTGAGCAACCGAAAGTGAGCATCCAGTGACTCGAGTGGCGATCATCGGCGGGCACGGCAAGATCGCGTTGCGACTGGCCCGGATACTGACGGCCCGCGGTGACGAGGTGACCTCGATCATCCGCAATCCCGAACATGCCGAGGACGTCGCGGACACCGGTGCCGTTCCCGTGGTCGCCGACGTCGAGACACTCGACACCACCGGCATCGCCACCGCGGTCTCCGGCCACGACGCCGTGGTGTGGACCGCGGGCGCCGGAGGCGGGGACCCGTCACGGACATACGCCGTCGATCGCGATGCCGCGATCCGGTCCATGGACGCCGCCGTGCGCGCGGGAGTCCGCCGGTACGTGATGGTGTCCTACTTCGGGGCCGGACCCGATCATGGTGTGCCGGAGGACAACTCGTTCCACGCCTATGCCGAGGCCAAGGCGGCGGCGGACACGTACCTGAAGTCCACCGAACTCGACTGGACGATCCTCGGACCCAGCAAGCTGACCGACGAGGACGGCACCGGCAACATCACGCTCGGTGGCGACCGGGTCGAGGGCGACGAGGTCAGCCGTGACAACGTCGCCCGGGTGGCGGCGGCCGTCCTCGGACAACCCGCGACCGTGCACGAGGTGATCGAGTTCAACGACGGCGACACCCCGATCCTCGATGCGTTCCCACGGTCCTGAGGACTCCGATTCTCGGCGGGTCGGTTCCGGCCCTGATCATCTGACGGTCGTCGACCGCGCCCTGGTCTGCTTTCGCGAGATCGTCGGTGAGGCGAATGTCCTGACCGACCCGGACGAAACGGCGGGCTTCCTGACCGACTGGACCGGCCGGTACCGCGGTGAGGCCGACGCGGTGATCCGCCCCCGCACCACCGACGAGGTCTCGCGCGTGGTCGCCGAATGTGCCCGTTCGGGCGTGCGGATCTGCGTGCAGGGCGGCAACACCGGGCTCGTCGGTGGCTCGGTCCCGCCGGCGCGTGACCGGTCGGCGAGCCCGCTGATCGTGTTGTCGACGGTGCGGATGACCGACATCGACGACGTCGACACCGTCGGCCGTTGCGTCGGCGCCCAGGCGGGTGCGACGGTCGAGTCCATCGACGACCGGGCGGGGAGGTCCGGTCTGGCGTTCGGCATCGACCTCGCCTCCCGGCAGAGCGCGACCGCGGGCGGGGTCGTGTCGACCAACGCCGGTGGGACGCGGATGATCCGCCGGGGCAACGCGAGATCACAGATCCTGGGAATCGAGGCGGTCCTCGCCGACGGCAGCGTCCTGCGCCGGTGGACCTCGTTGGTCAAGGACAACGTGGGATACGACCTCCCATCTCTGCTCGCCGGGAGCGAGGGGACCCTCGCGGTGATCACCCGCGTCCTGTTCACGCTCGTCAGTCCGCCGGCCGCGGCCACGGTCGCGGTCGCGGCGGTCGAACGTGTCGAGAACGCCATCGACCTGATCGGTGCGGCGTCCTCGGCGGGGCTGACCGTCGAGGCCGCCGAACTGATGACCGAGGCCGGTGTCGCCCTCGTGGCGGATCACGGGCATCGGCGACCGACCACGACGCCGGGGCCGTTCTACGTCCTCGTGGAGCTGTCGGGGACCGGTGACATCGAGTCCGCGACAACCGAACTCCTCGGCGCGGCCGCCGGGATCGTCGACGCCGTGCTCGAACCGGCGCCGGCCCGCGCACTCTGGGCCGGTCGCGAGGGTCACACCGAGGCCATCGCCCGTTCGAGTTCGACGCCGGTCGTCAAACTCGACATCTCGGTGCCGATCAGGGCGCTGCCCGAGGCGTTCGCGGAACTGTCCCGGGTCGGTGCGGATGGTCGATTCCCCTGCCGGCCGATCCTCTTCGGACACGTCGGAGACGGCAACATCCACGTCAACCTGCTCGACGTCCCGCCGGAACATGCGGCCGCGGTGACCGATTCCGTGTTCGGGATCGTGGCCGCCAACGGGGGCAGCATCAGCGCCGAGCACGGCATCGGGCGCGCGAAGGTGGCCTGGACCCATCTCGGCCGCGACACCACCGATCTCGCGACCATGCGCGCGATCAAGGCAGCGCTCGACCCGCGAGGGTTGCTGAATCCGGGGGTGCTGTTCGGGTGAGAACCGCGCCTGTGGGGGAGCCGGGTGACGCGCCCGGCGAGCGGGCGGAAATACTGCGATCATGCATGGGTGGCTGAAGTGAACCTCGATCGGTTGACCGCACTGGCGGACCGCTACGGCGTCGCCACCAGCTATGTCGGTTGGGGCGAGACGCGCCACGACGTCGAACCCGAGACACTCGTCGCGGTCCTCCGGGCGCTCGAAGTGCCCGCGGGGTCGCCCGACGAGATCGAGGAGTCGATCCGCGAGATCGACGAACAGCCATGGCGCGAGTTCGTGCCGGCGGTGACGGTCGTGACCGAGGGCTCCGGTGCCACGTTCACCGTCCATGTCCCGCACGGTCATCGGGTGAAGGTGTGGATCGTCAGCGAGACCGGCGACGACGTCGCGGCGCCGCAACTCGACGTCTGGGTCGAACCGCGCGAGGTCGACGCGGTCCTCGTCGGTCGCGCGACGTTCGCCGTGCCCGATGACCTGCCACCCGGGTATCACCAGATCAAAGCGCTCGACCTCGACGACTCGTCGGCGACGAGTGCGCCGCTGATCGTGACGCCGCGCCGCCTGCACACCGCGGACCGGTTGATCGGACGCAAGCGGTGGGGACTCGCCGCGCAGCTGTATTCGATCCGGTCGGCGGACTCGTGGGGCGTGGGCGACTTCGCCGATCTCGCCGGTGTCTGTGAGGTCGCCGCGAGCGCGTACGGCGCCGACTTCGTCCAGGTCAATCCGCTGCATGCGGCCCAGCCGCAGGCGCCGATCGAGGCGTCCCCGTATCTGCCGGTGACGAGGCGCTTCGTCAATCCGCTCTACATCCGGATCACCGACATCCCCGAACTGGACGGGCTGTCGAAGTCGCAGCGCAAGTGGGTCAAGGCACTGGGTCGCAGTTTCCTCACCGAGAACACCGCGACCGACAAGATCCGGCGCAACAAGTCCTTCCGCGCCAAGATGGAGGCGCTCGAACTGATCTACGGCGTCCCGCTCGCACCCGCGCGTGCAAGCGCCTACCGCGACTTTCGGCGTCGGGAGGGCAAGGGCCTCAAGCGTTTCGCGACGTGGTGCGCACTCGCCGAACGCTACGACGCCGACGACCCGCGCTGGCACGGAAAGTTCCTCGACCGCGCGTACATGAAGAAGAAGCGCCGAAAGCTGGCCCGGCGCATCGACTTCTACATGTGGCTGCAGTGGATCTGCGACGAACAGCTCGCCACCGCCGCGCATGCGGCGCGCTCCGCGGGCATGGGGATCGGCGTGATGGCCGATCTCGCGGTGGGTGTCGCACGGCACAGCGCCGACGCGTGGGCGCTGGGCGACGTGCTCGCCTCCGGGGCGACCGTGGGAGCGCCGCCCGACGGCTTCAACCAGCAGGGACAGGACTGGGACCAGCCGCCGTGGCATCCCCGGCGCCTCGCCGAGGCGGAGTACGAGCCGTACCGCGACATGATCCGCACCGTCCTGCGACATGCGGGAGGTGTGCGCGTCGACCACATCCTCGGACTGTTCCGGCTCTGGTGGATTCCCGACGGGAGCAGTCCGGCTCACGGGACCTACGTGCACTACGACAGCGAAGCACTGATCGGCATCCTGGCGCTCGAGGCGCAACGCGCCGACGCGGTCGTCGTCGGCGAGGATCTCGGGGTCTTCGAGCCGTCGGTGCAGGACTCGCTCCGCGAGCGCGGAATCCTCGGCACCTCGATCCTCTGGTTCGAACAGGGACCCGACGCGGCGATCCCGCCCGAGGACTACCGCGAGCTGTGCCTGACCTCGGTGACGACGCACGACCTGCCGCCGACCGTGGGATATCTGGCGGGCGACCACATCACGCTGCGATCGCGGCTGGGCCTGCTCGCCTCCGGCGAGGACGCCGAGCGGGCCCGGGACGCGCGCGAACGCGACGCGGTACTCGAACTGGCCTACGAGCGCGGACTGCTCTCCCGGGACACCCCGCTGACAGATCCCAAGGTCGTCGACGCCCTGTACGCGGTGATCGCACGGACCCCGTCGGTGCTGCTGAGCGTCGCTCTGGTGGACGCGGTGGGGGAGCGGCGGATTCAGAACCAGCCGGGCACCGACAGCAGCCAGTATCCGAACTGGTGTGTCCCGCTGGCCAATACCGAGGGCGACGTCGTCCTCGTCGAGGATCTCGTCAGCAGCGTGCGGTTCCGCAGGCTGGTGTCGGTGCTCAACGAGTCGGGCGTGCCAGGTTCCTGACGGACACGATGGTCAGCACGAGCGCGACGAGGGCCAGCACGGCGACACCGATGTTGAAGGCGATCCCGGCGGGCCGGAGACCCCAGTACTGCGCGGTGATCCCCTGGCCGACGATCGGGATGGAGATCGCCACGTAGGCGACGACGAAGTAGGTCGAGGTGACCTCGGCCTTGCGTCCGGCCGGCGTCGCGGCGACCACCGACGCCAGGCCCTTGCTGAACGACATGCCCTGCCCCACACCGCAGATCACCGCACCGCCGAGCAGCGCCGGGGTCGACGCGGCGACCAGCCCCAGGATCGACAGGCCCGTTCCGAGGATGAGGAGGGCGCAGCCGGCGATCAGCGCCGGCTCGGTGGGCATCCGACCTATGACGATCTGGGTGAGCGCCGAGGACGCGAACAGCACGAACACCAGGAATCCGGTGAACGCGTGGTCGTCGATGCCGAGGATGTTCGTGACGAAGGAGGGCATCACGCCGGTGAACGTGCCCATCACCGCGAACCCGGCGAAGGCCGCGATCGACGCCCGGACGAACACGCCGCGGATGTCGGCGGGCACCGACAGTCTCTGCACGCTCAGCCGGGCGCCCGGGACGACGTCGACGGTCTCGGGGAGTCGCCAGATGCCGACGAAGACGAGGACCAGCAAGGCGAGATCGAGCACGAACGGGGTGTGCAGCGGGGACGGTGCGTACTCGGCGAGGAGGCCGGCGATCAGCGGACCCAGGCCCAGGCCGCCGATGTTGGCGGCGGTTGCCACCGCCGGCGCGCGTCCCCGCCAGGACGCCGGGGCGAGTTCGATGACCGCGGTGGTGGCGGCGCCGGCATAGATGCCGGCGGACAGCCCGGACAGCACGCGGCCCAGCAGCAACTGCCAGACGGGGCCCGCGGTCAGGAACACCACGGCGCTGACCGTCGACAGGATCGCACCGGCGATGAGCATCTTGCGCCGACCGATGACGTCGGACCAGCGTCCGAAACCGATCAGCGCGGCGATGACCCCGGCCGCGTACACGGCGAAGATCACGGTCGTGGTGGTGACGCCGAAGCCGAGTTCCTCGCCGTAGATCGCGTAGAGCGGCGTGGGCAGCGTGGTGCCCAGCATGATCACCGTGAAGGCGTAGACGGCCGCGGCGAACGATGCACCGGAAGGGGCGGAGGAGGAGGCGGGGACACTCGAACGGTCAGACATGGCAGCCGACACGCTACCGCCGCGGCCCTGGTCCAGCGCTGTGTGCTGAGTTACAGTAACTGGTGGTAACAGTTAACTTCCGCAGTGCAGCAAGTTGGGGGTGTGTCGGATGCAACCAGAACTCGACGTCGTGATCGTCGGTGCAGGCTTCGGCGGGATGGGCGCCGCGATCGAACTCAAGCGTCAGGGGTTGGACAACATCGCGATCCTCGAGCGCGAAGACGATCTGGGCGGCACGTGGCACGTGAACCACTACCCCGGACTGGCCGTCGACATCGCCTCGGTCACCTACTCCTATTCGTTCGAACCCAATCCGTACTGGTCCCGACTGTTCGCGCCGGGCGCCGAGCTCAAGCGCTACGCCCACCACGTCGCGGACAAATACGATCTCAAGCGGCACATGGAGTTCGGCACCCTCGTCGAGTCCGCGTCATGGGACCCCGAGGATCAGCTGTGGCGTGTCCGGACAGGTGACGGCGGTGAGCGGACCGCCCGCTACCTGGTGACCGCGACGGGATTCCTGTCACAGCCGCACGTCCCCGACTTCCCCGGGATCGAGAACTTCGCGGGCACCATCCTGCACACCGCCGCCTGGGACGACGGATTCGACTTCGCGGGCAAGAAGGTCGCCGTGATCGGCACCGGCGCCACCGCCGTCCAGCTCATCCCGGAGATCGCCGCCCGTGCCGACGCCCTGACCGTCTTCCAGCGCACCGCCATCTGGGTGGTCCCCAAGATCGACTTCGCGATCCCCGCGGTCGTGCAGCGGCTGTTCCGCCGGATCCCGCTCACCCAACGCGCTGCGCGACTGGTCAATTCGTCGCTGCTGGAACTGTTGATGGTGTTCGGCGTCCTGCACTACAAGCAGGTCAAGCCGGGCAACAAGCTGGCCGCCCGACTGGCCAAGGCCCACCTGCGCGCGCAGATCGACGACCCGGAGCTGCGGCGGAAGCTCACTCCGGACTACGACTTCGGATGCAAACGCCCGACCTTCTCCAACACCTACTTCGCCAGCTTCGCCAAGCCGAACGTGACGCTGGAGACCAGCGGCATCGCCGGCCTCGAAGCCGATGCCATCCTGGCCGCCGACGGCACACGCACCGAGATCGACACCCTCGTCCTCGCCACCGGGTTCAACCTCTGGGACGTCAACTTCCCGGCATTCGACATCATCGGCCGGGACGGGCGCAACCTCGGGAAGTTCTGGCGCGAGAACCGTTTCCAGGCCTACGAGGGCGTGACGGTCCCCAAGTTCCCGAACCTGCTGTCCCTCAACAGTCCGTACTCCTACAGCGGGTTGTCGTACTTCACGACCATCGAGGGCCAGATGAAGCACATCGCGCGACTGTTCGGTGAGCTCCGTCGCCGCGGGCAACGCACCTTCGAGGTCACCGAGGCGGCCAACGATGCCTTCCTCGACGAGGTGACCGACCGCCTGCAGTCGTCGGTGTTCTACAACGGGGACTGCGCGACGTCACGCAGTTACTACTTCAACCAGCACGGCGAGGCGACGCTCCTGCGGCCGGCATCGACGTTGCGCACCCTGCGCGAGATGAACTCGTTCCCGTTGCGCGACTACGAGTTCAGCTGAGCGAACCGGGGCGCGCCGGCGGGAGGGCTTGTCTCACAACAGCTCCCTGAGGAGCGAGCTTGCGAGCGTCACGAAGGGTTGAGCAACTCCGGTCCGTTGTTCGCGACCCGGTTGACCAGTGGGGCGACCTCGCGGATCGCGATGGCGTCGACCAGTGACCGGGCGGGTGGGGCGAACAGTTCGTCGGGCGCCCGGCCATCCGGATCGAGCCAGGCATCCCAGCTGTCGTACGGCATGATCAGCGGCATCCGGTCGTGGACGTCGCGCAGCTCGCCGACCGCATCGGTGGTGAGGATGGAGCAGCTGAGCAGCGGCGGGGCCGGTTCGGCCGTGTCGGCGTCGGTCTTGGGATGCCAGACCGACCACAGGCCCGCCATGAAGAGCCGGGTCCCGTCCTGCGGGGACATGAAGAACGGGATCTTGGTGGGTTTGCCCTTGCTGTCGACCGGACCCTTCTTCCACTCGTACCACCCGTCCATCGGTACGAGGCAGCGCCGCGACTTGACCGACGAACGGAACGAACTCTTCTCCGCCGCACTCTCGGCGCGGGCGTTGAACAGCAGCGGCCCCTTGCCGACCTCTTTGGCCCACGGCGGCACCAGTCCCCAGCGCATCGCCCGCACCCGCAACAACGGATCGTCGTCGGGATCGTCGGGCGAGTGGCGCTTGACGACGGTCATCACCGTCGTCGTCGGTGCCACGTTGTAGTTCACGCCGGGCGGGCGGGGAGTGGCATCGAGATCGGTGGAGTCCTCACCCGCCGGTTCGGGTACCTCGTTGACGGCCTCGATCTCCGCCGCGAGCTTCGCCGGGTCGGTGGTCACCGCATAGCGTCCGCACATGGTGTCCATGCTGCCCTAGTGGGGGCGACTAGGCGGCGGCGATGTCGGCGACCACGGCCTCGGTGACCGACACCAGATCCGCCGGGGCCAGTTCGATCTCGAGCCCGCGCTTGCCTGCGCTGCACAGCACGCGGTCGAACCCCGTGGCCGAGGAGTCGATCACCGTGGGCAGCAGGGTGCGCTGACCGACGGGCGAGACACCGCCGAGGACATAACCGGTGGTCCGGGTGACCGCCTTGGCCTCGGCCATCGTCGCCTTCGACGCACCGAGCGCGGCCGCCGCCGACTTGAGTGACAGCTTGCCGGGCACCGGGACCACCGCGACGGCCAGACCGGATCGCCCGCCGCCGGAGAGTTCGATGACCAAGGTCTTGAAGATCTGCTCGGGCCGCACGCCGAGGGTGTCGGCGAGTGCGGCGACGGCCTCCGCGCCGTAGGCCTCCGAACGCGGGTCGTGCGCGTACCGGTGTACGGAGTGGGCGATCCGAGCACGTTCGAGTGCGGCGATCGCCGGGGTGGATGCCATCGTCGGTTACCTCCTGGTGGTGAGCGGGGTCGCGGGGGTGGCGCGAGAGGCCTCCGCCGGGATCGGCCCGCCGCGATCGCAACGGCGACCCGGGAACAAACCGCCCGTCGCGCTCTGTTGGGACTGTTCGGACAGCGGACGTAGGGAAACGGACACGAAGGAGGTCGGGAGGCATATGAGCACAGCGGCCGTGATGGAGCTCCCGCAGCGCACCGAGCCGAGGTCACTCTCGGTGGGGGACGGGTCGGTAAGCTTGATCGACAACATCTCCGTGATGCCTCCCATCGAAGGGATCGTAGTGTCCGACACAGAAGCATCCGACACAGAGTCGTCCGGCCCGGGGTCGTCCGGCCCGGCACAGTCGGCGACCGGCCGGTCCGGTACCGCCAAGGCACCCCGCCGGGCCGATCCGAGCGAATCGCCGGAGCAGCTGACCGAGCGGTTCGAGCGCGACGCGCTGCCGCTGCTCGACCAGATGTACGGTGCCGCGCTGCGGATGACCCGCAATCCCGCCGACGCCGAGGATCTGGTCCAGGAGACCTACATCAAGGCGTTCACCGCGTTCGCGTCGTTCCGGGAGGGCACCAACCTCAAGGCCTGGCTCTACCGGATTCTCACCAACACCTACATCAACGGCTACCGCAAGAAGCAGCGTCAGCCCGCGCAGTACCCGACCGACGAGATCACCGACTGGCAGATCGCGGCGACCGCCGAGCACACCTCGCAGGGGCTGCGGTCGGCGGAGATCGAGGCGCTCGACGCCCTCCCCGACGACGAGATCAAGGCCGCGCTGCAGGAATTGCCGGAAGACTTCCGGATGGCCGTCTACTACGCCGATGTGGAAGGCCTGCCGTACAAGGAGATCGCCGAGATCATGGACACCCCGATCGGTACCGTCATGTCCCGACTGCACCGCGGTCGCCGTCAGCTGCGCGAGCTGCTGGCCGACGTCGCGCGTGAGCGCGGGTTCAATCGTTCCGCACGTGCGGCGGCGGATGCGGAGGTGGCGCGATGAGCGACGTCGATCCGGAGCTGACCCAGCTCGACTGCTCGGCCGTCATCGCCGATGTCTGGCTCCTGCTGGACAACGAGTGTGACCAGAACGCCCGGGAACGACTCCAGGGCCATCTCGACTCCTGCCCGTCGTGCCTGGCGCACTACGGCATCGAACAGCAGCTCAAGGCGCTCGTCAACCGGAAGTGCGGCGGCGACCAGGCGCCGCAGAGCCTGCGCGACCGTCTGCGCATCGAGATCCGCAAGACCGTGATCGTGCATGAGGTCTCCGAATCCGATCGCTGATCGCGTCGAGCTCGAGCACAACAACCACAACCCACGAAAAAGCCCGGGCGGCCTGTGAAGGCCGTACCCGGGCTTTTTGGCTTGCTCGCTCGCCGAGACCGCGTGGTGCGGTGATCAGGCGTTGGGGCGCTTGCCGTGGTTGGCAGCGTTCTTCTTACGAGCACGCTTCTTGCGTCCGCGCTTTCCCATGACGCATCTCCTTCATTGCGGGGCGGGCGCCGTGGGACCGGGCCCGCCGTGTACTGGTTCAGCTGTGCTGAGACAACCCTGGCATCGGCCGGGGAGGACATCCCTGGTGTCATCCGGGGAAGACATCCCTGGTGATCGGGACATCACAGTGTCTCAGGGATTCTCCCACGTACCAAAAACACCTCTGCTGACGCCCCCGGCACCGGGACCTCCGGGTACGACGCCGTGGGCTAATTTGGGTGCATGGCAGAAGACGTTGTGGCAGAGATCGTCGCGAGTGTCCTCGAGGTGCGCGTCGCCGCAGGGGAGCAGATCGAGGTCGGCGACACCCTGGTCCTGCTGGAGTCGATGAAGATGGAGATCCCCGTGCTGGCCGAGGAGCCGGGCACGCTCGCCGAGGTCAAGGTCGAGGTCGGCGACGTCATCCAGGCCGGCGATGTGATCGCCGTCTACGAGTAGTGAACCGGCCCCGGCCCGTCGTCGCCCCCGTGTCCTGAGATGTCCACCCTCTCCGACCTGCTCGCCGAACACACCACGCTGTCCGACTCGGCAGCCGCGCATCTGCAGCGCCTCGTCGCCGAATGGCAACTGCTTGCCGACCTCTCGTTCGCCGACCTCCTGTTGTCGGTGCGCACGGAGGCGGGCGCGGTCGTCACGGTCGCGCAATGCCGTCCCAACACGGCCTCGACGGTCTTCCCGACCGACGAGGTCGGCCGCGTCATCGACACCGAAGCCCATCCACAGGTGTTGCGCGCCTTCACCTCCGCCCGCATCCTGCGCGACGAGGACCCCACCTGGTTCGGCGCGACGGCCATGCGGCAGGAAGCGGTTCCGGTCGGCTTCGACGGCGAGGTGATCGCCGTGGCGACCCGAGCTGTCGACCTCACCCACCCGCGCCTGCCGTCGCCGCTCGAACTCGCCTATCAGGACTCGGCCGACGATCTGTGCCAGATGGTCGCCGACGGCACGTTTCCGCACGAGGAGGGGAATCCGCGCGGCTTGTCGACGCCCCGCGCCGGCGACGGCTTCGTTCGTCTCGACGGACAGGGCCTCGTCACCTACACCAGCCCGAACGCGCTGTCGGCCTTCCACCGGATGGGGTGGACCGCCGAACTCAATCACACCCGCTTGTCCGACGTCGTCAAGCAACTCATCACCGAACCGTTCGAGGCCGACGACGTCGCACTGATGCTCGACATCGCGGCCGGCGTCGCCGAGATCCCGACCGGCCCCTACCGCGACATCGGGATGCGCGTGGAGGCAGACGCCCGCCGCGCGACGGCCCTGATCCGCGCCGTGCCGCTCCGTCCGCGCGGCGAGACGACCGGAAGCGTCGTCCTGATCCGGGACGTCACCGAGGTCAAGCGACGCGACCGCGCACTCATCAGCAAAGACGCCACCATCCGCGAGATCCACCACCGGGTGAAGAACAACCTGCAGTCGGTCTCGGCGCTGTTGCGACTACAGGCGCGGCGCACGTCGAACTCCGATGCCCGCGAGGCGCTCAACGAGGCGGTGCGCCGAGTGGCCTCCATCGCGCTCGTCCACGAGTTGTTGTCGGGCAGCGTGGACGAGGAGGTCGACCTCGACGAGGTCGTCGATCGTCTGGTCCCGATCCTGGTCGATGTCGCGTCGGGGGAGGCGCGGGTGGCTGTGCGCCATCGCGATCGGCTCGGCGTGCTGACCGCCGAACTCGCGATGCCGCTGGTGATGGTCCTCACCGAACTCATCCAGAACGCGATCGAACACGGCTTCGACGGCGCGCCGCACGATGACGCCGAGATCGCGGTCGTCGCCGAACGGGATGTGCGCGGCCTTCGAATAGCGGTCCGCGACAACGGTTCCGGTCTCCCGGAGCATTTCGATCTGGCCACGTCCGACCATCTCGGCCTGCAGATCGTCAAGACCTTGGTGTCCATCGAACTGGGCGGTGAGCTCGACATCCGGTCCAATCCGGGTGGCCCGGGAACCGAAGTGGGTGTCTACATTCCGCTGCGCTCGTGAGCCGTGGTCGCGTACCGCATTGTCTGACCGCGGTTTCCGCCGGACGGTGGGGACGAGAGCACGAAAAAACCCGGCCGCGGCCGGGTTTCTTCGAGTCCGGGACGATGCCGGCCGTCGAGGCCTAGACGCTGCTCCGGGTACGCGTACGTGCGGTACGGCGCTTGAGTGCGCGTCGCTCGTCCTCGCTCATGCCGCCCCACACTCCGGCATCCTGGCCGGACTCGAGGGCCCACGACAGGCAGTCGGCGGTGACGGGGCACCGCGCGCAGACGAGCTTCGCGTCGGCGACCTGTGCGATGGCCGGGCCGCTGGTCCCCACGGGGAAGAACAGTTCCGGATCCTCGTCGCGACAGATGGCCTTGTGACGCCAGTCCATTCCACTACTCCTTCGGGCGCGTTCGCACCACTCGATCGTCTTGCTGGTGATTGTCGGCTGTAACTCTCAGTTCACGCGGCGCACCAAATGTTTCCGCGTTGTTGCTTGTGAATACTTTCACGAATCGGGCCGAAGTCAATGGGTTTGCTTCACACGTGGGCAACATCACGTCACCCGCCTAGCACTCCGGTCGCGGACTCCCGAAGGGGGGTCCGGGCACTTTGTCTCACGGCCTTGTTGTAGCCTACGCGTCTCGCGGCGGTACTGTCGACGACTTTCTGCAGGTCGCGACCCCGTCGCCGGTGAAAAACGCTCGTGACGTGGCCGGACGCCGAGGGTATTGTTCACCACATGCGCCGACGATGTTGATCCACACCGCCCCGGCGGCCCCACCGCAGGCTGACAGCCGCGGCGGTGGGCTCCGCCCTCCTCGAAGACCTCATCCCGCTCTACCCGCTGTACGCCGTCCTCTTCGCCGACCCCGGGATTCCGGGCGCCGGGCTCGGGCCCGCCGAGATCTCGGCGCTGTTCGTGATCTGGTCGGTGTCGTCGGTGATCGTCGAGGTCCCCACCGGTGTGCTGGCCGACCGCGTGTCCCGACGGAAGCTGCTGGTCGCCGGTCCGCTGATCACCGCGTCGGGTTTCGCGCTGTGGACGGTGGCGCCGTCGTTCGTTGCCTTCGCCGCCGGATTCGTCCTGTGGGCCCTCGGTGGAGCGTTGCGGTCCGGCACGACACAGGCGCTGGTCTACGACGAGCTGAACCGGCTGAGGCGCTCGCAGGACTACGCCCGACTGACCGGGCTCATGCGGGCGGCCGGGGCCATCGGAGTGATCGGCGGCACCGCGGCGGCCGCACCGTTGTTCGCGTGGGGCGGCTACGACGCCGCAGGCGCCGCCAGCGTCGTCGCCTGCGTGTTGTGTTCGGTGATGTCGGCGATGCTGCCCGAGGGTCGAGAGGCCGCCGCCGATCCACCGGAACCCGAGGACGCGGACCCCGACCTCGGTTGGCGGGAGATCGTCCGCCACGGCTGGGGCTCGGTGCGGACGCAGCCGGTCGCACGGCGCATGTTGCTGCTGGGTGTGGCGCTGACCTGGGTCGCGGCGCTCGACGAGTATCTCCCGTTGCTGATCGCGTCGTTCGTGGTCGACGCCGCCGCCGAGCCCGATCCGGCGGCGGTCGCGCTGCTGATGATCGTGGTGTCGGCCGGTGACATCGGCGGCGCGCTCGCGGCGGGGCGGTTCCGGTCGGTCGACGCGATCGGGCCGGCGGTGGGGGTGGGCGCGGTCGTGCTCATCGGGTCGGCGCTGTGGGGGCACCCGGTGGGCGCCGCGGGCGTCGCGACGGCGTTCGGGATCCTGGGGTGGGCGCGGGTCGTGGCCGACGCCGAACTGCAGGACCATCTGAGATCGGCATCGCGGGCCACCGTCACCTCGCTGGCCGGGATGGGCGAGGAGGTGGTCGCGATCCTGGCCTTCGCCGGCTGGGCGCTGGGGTCGACATGGCTGGGTCCGGCCGGGCTCTTCGCGGCGGCGGCGCTGCCCTACGTCGTGATGTCGGCGGTGCTGATCGGCGGTGCGATGACCGTGAGGGCGTCGCGGCGATGACGAAAACGTATGTCGCGGAACGCCCCGATGTAATCGCCGTCCATCTGTACGTCGATCGGGGCCTCCGCGCGGAAGCACACCTCGTCGACGTCGTCATCCCGAAAGAGGTGGCGTGCCTTGGGATCTGCCTGTGACAGGAGTCGCGTCGCCAGCGGGAGGTTACGGAACACACCGGTGGAGGTCGCCACGAACACCCCGAGGCCGGTGTGGAAACCGGTGCCGGGGTTGGTGCGGATCTCGCGCGGTCCGAGATAGGTCCACGGGCTGGTGTTGGACACGAAACCGTAACGCGCGCCGACGATCCGGTTCCGGCCCGGGATCTCGACGTCGAACGTGGCCGACGAACCGGACTGCTTCAGGAAGCTGGTGATCGTGGTCCACAGGTATCGGGCCGGCGTCGCGGTCTTGCCCGCGTGCCGCTTGTCCTCCATCGCGTGGATGACGACCGCGTCCATGCCCATGCCCGTGTTGAACAGGAACCAGCGGTCATCGGTGTGGCCGAGTCCGATCCGGCGACTGCGTCCCGCGTCGAGGAGGGTGATGATCTGCTGTGTCGCGAGCAACGGGTCGGGATCAATCCCCAGCGTGCGGGCGAAGACGTTGGCGCTACCGCCGGGGATCACGGCCAGGGCGGGCCGCCGCCGGTCGGGATCGCTGCTCGACGGCGGGTCGAGCAGTCCGTTGGCGGCCTCGTTCACCGATCCGTCGCCGCCGTGCACGATGACGGTGTCGAAGTCCTGGGCCGCGGCGCGCGCGGCGAGCTCGAACGCATGCCCGCGGTGCGTGGTGAGTTCGACGTCGAGGTGGAAATGCGCGCTCAGGGTGTGCGCCAGCGCGTCGCGGCCGGCCGGACTGGTCGCGGTGGCGAACGGGTTGACGATGAGCATGACACGCACGACACCCGAGGATATGGGGTCGTCGCCGCCCGCGCGTAATCGCGCGGATGTGTACGGCGCCATCGCTCCGGTACGCACACCCGCGGAGGTCCGCGCGGGGGGACCAAATATCCTGGGACGGTGAGCACCGAGAACGGCCGTCCGGAGTCCGATACCGATCCGTCGGTGACCCCGCGCCAGATCAAGATCGCCGGTGCGGTGACCACGCTGCAGGGGCTGGCCGGTGTTGCGGTCGCGGTGATCTTGGTCGTGCGCGGCCTGGCCGGGCACGAGGAGACCACCATCAGCGGTTACGGCACCGCGGCCTGGTTCGGCATCATCGGCGGGGGAGTGCTGGTCGGCGGTCTGGCGCTGCTCTCGGGGCGGCGGTGGGGACGTTCGATCGCCATGGTGGCGCAGATCCTGCTGCTGCCGGTGGCGTATTACCTGTTCACGAGCGGATGGCCGGTGTTCGGCGTGCCGCTGGCACTCGCGGCGCTCGCGGTCCTGGTGATGCTGTTCAGTCCGGCGTCCATGAGATGGCTCGCCGACGAACTCGAACCCGAGCGCTGACATCCTCCTCCGGCCGGTTCTCCTCCGTCCGGGTACGCCGCGCGGCCGAGGTGGACTCTCATCCGACGATCCACGCCCGGGCGGTCGTACAGTAGGGCGCATGACGCGCATCCTCGCGATTGCCAATCAGAAGGGTGGGGTCGCCAAGACCACCACGGTGGAGTCCCTCGGTGCCGCCCTCGCCGATCTCGACGTCTCCGTCCTCGTCGTCGATCTCGACCCGCAAGGGTGTCTCACCTTCTCGCTCGGGCACGATCCCGATCAGCTCACCTCCTCGGTCCACGACGTGTTGCTCGGTGACGAGGAGATCGCCGATGTCCTGCTCGACACCGAGGACAAGGTCACCCTGCTGCCGGCGACCATCGACCTGGCCGGCGCCGAGGCGCTGCTGTTGATGCGCCCCGGGCGGGAGTATGCCCTCAAGCGTGCACTCGCGGAGGTGAGCGAGGACTTCGACGTCGTGATCGTGGACTGCCCGCCGTCGCTCGGTGTCCTCACGCTGAACGGTCTCACCGCGGCCGACGAGGTGATCGTGCCGCTGCAATGTGAGACGCTCGCCCATCGCGGCGTCGGACAGTTGTTGCGCACGGTCCGGGAGGTCCAGCAGATCACCAACCCGAACCTCACGATGTTGGGTGCGGTGGCCACCCTCTTCGACGCCCGGACCACGCACAGCCGCGACGTTCTCGCCGACGTCGCCGATCGGTACGACCTGCCGGTGCTCGACCCGCCCATCCCGCGCACAGTGCGTTTCGCCGAGGCCTCCGCATCCGGGACGTCGGTCATGCGGGGGCGAAAGAACAAGGGCGCGACGGCATATCGCGCGCTCGCCGAGAATCTGTGGAAGCACTGGGAGGCGGGCGCCGAGGTCGGCACCTTCGAGGTCTGAGTCGGGTCTGAGGTCCGGGGGGCCGTGGGGGTCAGCCCGGACCGAAGGCCTCGATCCGGGGTCCGTGCTGTTCGACGACGATGTCGCCGAGGACACGCAGACTCACCACGGGCGCGGCCGGTTCGCTCCGGGCGAGCGGGATGGACCGGATCTCCCGGCCGGTCGCGACGTCGCGGACGCTGATCCCGGTGGTACTCGGCAGCAGGAGTTGTCCCGCCATCATCTGGCCGGGTCCCAATGTGCCGGGGACCTGGTAGATCGGATTCAGTGTCTGGGCATTCAGGACGACGGTCGCCTTCCCGGTCCAGTAGGTGACGATCCCGTCGGAGGAGATCGGGGCGCTGCCGGCGGGTGGCGTCGAGTCGCCTGCGACGGTGTTGGTCCCCGCCGCGTTCGCGTCGGTGTCGAACCGGCGGATCGCCGGCCCGCTCTCGGCGTCGAACGTGGGCGGTTCGGCCGGTGCGGCGCCACCGTCGTACACGGCGATCCCCGACGACGACATCGCGATGACCACGGGCGGCGGTCCGCTCACGTCGCCGGTGATGAGGGTCGACCCGTACTGTTCGACCTTCTCGTCGTCGCCGAGTACCGCGCCGAGGACCGTGAGCCGATACCCGGGGTCGTCGGCGCAGCGTTCGACGACGGCCACGCGGTCTCCCGACACCACCGACGAGAACAGCTCGCAGTCGACGCGATCGGGCGCGTCCTCCGGTCGGACCGGCGCCTCGACCCGGCCGTATTCGATTCCGCGAACGAGATTGGAACCCCAGGTCTCCATCCGGCGGGGGCCCTGCGCGACGACGTACCCCGAGTCGGTCGCGAGCCGGACCTCCGGGTCGGCGTCGCTGGTGCGGGCGCCCTTCCGGCTGCCGGTGCCCGCATCGAGAGCGGTCACCTCCGAGCAACCGCGGCTGTTGCGGTACACGGCCAGCGCCATATCGGCGCTCCCGGTCCAGGCGGTACCGACCGCACACAGGTCGAGATCGCGGCTGTACGACCAGAGTTCGCGACCGGTGGCCGGGTCGTGCCCGACGACCCGTCCGCCGTTCCCGGTGACGACGGCGGAGGTGCCGATCGCCGGGGCGCGGGTGGCGTCGGAGTCGGCCCGCCAGCGTGCGACGAAACTCGCGGGCACAGACTGTGCCGGCTGCACCGCGGCGGGTTCGGCCGCGGCCGGCACGCTCACGGTGTGGCGAACCGGGCTGAGGGCCCAGGCGGTGACGCACAGGGCCGCGACGACGACCACGATGGCCGCGGTGACCGCGAGATCGATCGGGCGGCGCCGTTCGGGCCTGACTCGTGCCACGCGGGTCAGCCGGTGGTCAGTCGGCGACAGCTGCTGTGGACTCCGGCGCGCCGGCGTCGGACGCGGCGGTCTGCTCGCCGGCGGGCTTGCGGTTGGCGCCACCGCGGCGACGACGACGGCGGCGCGGCTTCGCGGTGCCGTCGGCGGCAGGCGTTCCGGCGTCGGCGCCGGACTCGGTCGTCGTGGTCTCGGTTGTCGCGGACTCGGCAGCCGATTCGGTGGACGTCCCATTGGCGTCCGTTTGTCCGCCCCGGGTGCGACGGCGGGTGCGGGTCGAGCGCTTGCGCGGCTCGCGGTCCGCGCGCGTCTCCCGGGTCTCGTCGGGGTCGCGCGGCGGCTTGGCGGCGGCGATCCGGCCCGTCTTCGACTCGTCGATCGACAGGTCCGACCGGAGGTGTTCCGACGTCGAGTAGGTCTCCGGCGGATCGGGGATACCGAGGTTCAGCGCCTTGTCGATGAGCTCCCAGCGGTGCAGCTCGTCCCAGTCGACGAGGGTCACCGCGATACCCGTGCGCCCGGCGCGACCGGTACGGCCGATGCGGTGCACGTAGGTCTTGTCGTCTTCGGGGCACTGGTAGTTGATGACATGGGTGACGTCGTCGATGTCGATGCCGCGGGCGGCCACGTCGGTGGCGACCAGCACGTCGATGGTGCCGTCGCGGAACCGCTTGAGCGCCTTCTCGCGGGCGACCTGGCCGAGATCGCCGTGGACCGCGCCGACCTTGAAGCCGCGCTCGGCGAGGTCGTCGGCGACCTTCTGCGCGGTGCGCTTGGTGCGGGTGAAGATCATCGTGGCGCCGCGACCCTCGGCCTGCAGGATGCGGGCGACGAGCTCGGCCTTGTCCAGCGCGTGCGCCCGGTAGGCGTACTGCTTGGTGCGGTCGTGGACCGCGGAGTCGTTGGCGTTCTCGGCCCGGATGTGGGTCGGCCGGTTCAGGAACGTGCGGGCCAGGGTGACGATCGGACCGGGCATGGTCGCCGAGAACAGCATCGTCTGACGAGGCGCCGGCAATGCGGACATGATGCGCTCGATGTCGGGCAGGAAGCCGAGGTCGAGCATCTCGTCGGCCTCGTCGAGGACCAGGATCGACACCTTGCCGAGGACGAGGTGGCCCTGCTGGGCGAGGTCGAGGAGCCGGCCCGGGGTGCCGACCACGACGTCGACGCCGGACTGCAGTTCGGCGATCTGCGACTCGTAGGGACGGCCACCATAGATCGAGGTGACCTTCAGGGGGCGCTTCGTGCCATCGGCCAGGGTGACCTCGAGCGACGGCGCCGCCACCTGGAGATCGCCGGTCACCTGCACGCACAGCTCGCGCGTGGGCACGATGATCAGCGCGCGGGGCGTGGTGTCCAGCGGACGGACCCCGGACTCCTCGGCATGGGCGAGCCGGTGCAGCAGCGGGATGCCGAAACCGAAGGTCTTGCCCATGCCGGTGCGGGCCTGGCCGATGAGGTCGTGGCCTTCGAGCGCCAGCGGCAGGGTCAGTTCCTGGATCGCGAAGGTGTGGGTCTTGCCGTCTGCGGCAAGGGCCGAGACGATACGGTCGTCGACGCCGAGCTCGGCGAAGGTGGGGGCGGTGTGGGTGTCGTCGACGATGGTCGTCTGCACGGCGGAATCGCTCATGTGCGGTTGTGTGCCTTTCTGGGCCGGTCTGCGCGCGATGTGTTTCGGTGCGCGCACGGAGAAGGCTCGAAAGTGCACGCGCATATGTCGTAGTGGCACCGGGGATGTGACCGGGTATCGCGAGGAACTCGCAGTTCGGCGAGCAACGCCGTCGTCACATCCACACGCTCGCGCCGGCGAGCACGCGCTCCACGCGCAGCTCAGCGGGCAAGCGACGGGGGGTCCCGTCGGAGTGCACCGCCGTCGAGTGTACTTGGTGCCCCGCGGCGGCCCGCTACCATCACCTCATGGCGCCTGCATCCGACCCGTCCGAGTCGACCCCGTCACCTGCGACGTCCACCTCGGTGGCGTCGGCCGAGATGCGGGATTCGGCGATCGGGAAGCTGTTCGCCGTGCTGCTCGCCGGCGAGTTCGCCGCGTTCCACCGGCTCATCGAGGAGTCGGCGATGGCGCCGGATGTGCCCAGCCGCATCGCGATCGCCCGGATGGCGGCCTCCGAGGTCGGCCACTTCGACCGGCTCGCCGAGCGGGTGGAGGCGATGACCGGCCTCGGCGCCGCGGAAGCCGTCGAGCGCTACCGTTCGGTGTTCGATCAGTATCACCGCGCGACGACGCCGAAGACCTGGTACGAGGCGCTGGTCAAGGCGTATGTCGGCGACGGACTCGCGGCCGACTTCTACGCCGAGCTCTCCGACATGCTGCCGCCGGACTCGCAGGCCGTGATGGCCGAGGTGATGTCGGAAACCGCCAACTCCCAGTTCGCCCGTGACCAGGTCCGGGCGGCGGTCGAGGCCGACCCGTCGATCAAATCGGCCCTGGTGCTGTGGGGCCGCCGGCTACTCGGCGAGGCCATCACCCATGCGCAGTGGGTTCTCGCCGCCGAGGAAGAGGTCACCGATCTGCTCTTCGCCGGGGCCAGTTCGCTGACCGGCGTCGCCGGGTTCTTCGACGTCGTCGCCGGCAAACACGCCGAGCGGATGGCCGACCTCGGCCTCGCCTGACCCGGACCTGACCACGGCGGTCTCGGCCGACGGTGTTTCGCTCTGAGCGGAGTGGCTGTCCCGCCGTACCCCGGCTGCACTAGCCTTGTGCGGCAAGCGTTGACAGACACCGAGGAGGGCGGCACATGGCCGTGGAAGTGAAGATCGGCATCACCGACAGCCCGCGGGAGCTCACCATCGCGTCGACCCTGACCAGCGACAAGGCCTTCGCCGAGGTCGAGGCGGCACTGGGTGGCAAGCAGCAGCTGTTGTCCCTCGTGGACGACAAGGGCGCCCGCTACCTCATCCCGGTCACCAAGATCGCCTATGTCGAGGTGGGCGCGTCGGAGAACCGCCGCGTCGGATTCGGTTCCTGACCGGCCGCACAACCAGATCGACGAGAAGGGGCCTGTACGCCGGATGGCGTGCAGGCCCCTTCTCGTGCCGCAAGTGGTTCAGGCGGTGCCGTTGACAGTCGGCCCGCTCGGCTCGCTCCCGGCGCCGGTCGCATCCGGCTGCGCGTCGGCCACACTCGGCTCGACAACCGGCTGCGCGTCAGCCGACGCCGTCTGTCGCGGGAAGTGCGACAACCCGCCCCAGAGGAGAGCGACCGTGGTGTCCACGGCGGTCTGCTTGTCGACCGGGCGCTTGGCCTCGAGCCAGTAGCGGGCGTTGACCTGGCTGGCACCGACGAGCCCCGACGCGAGCATCCGCGAACGGTACGGATCTAGACCGGAATCGTGCATGACCAGGCCGTACACGGCGTCGACGCACGCCTCGGTCGCGCCCTCCACCCGGCGGATGACGGCGGGATCGGAGGCGTCGGAGGAGAAGATCAACCGGTAGCCCGAGTTGTCCTGATCGATGAAGTCGAAGAAGGCCTGGACCGCGGCACGGACGCGCTTGAGGTTGTCGGTGGTCGTCCGCAGGGCGGTGTTGACGTCGCTGACCAGCTTCTCGGCGTGGCTGTCCACGACCGCGATGTAGAGGTCGAGCTTCGACGGGAAGTGTTGATACAGAACGGGTTTGCTCACTCCCGCGTGCACCGCGATCTCATCCATGCCGGCCGCGTGGTAGCCGCGTTCGACGAAGATCTCACTGGCCGCGTCGAGCAACTGCATACGTCGTGCGCTGCGCGGCAGGCGAGTGCTGCGGCCGGGCACGGCGGACGCGTTGGTTGCGGTCGACATGCCCAAGAGAGTACTCGGCGGAGCTTCCTGCGCAGTATCGGTGGTCTGCTGTGAGAAAGTTGACCGGTGAGCCGCACAGAGGACGGTGGCCCCGGGTCCGAGCGTGGCCGGGTGCGTGCCAAGGATGTCGGCCCGAGATCGTCGGGACGCCCCAGACCGGACCAGCCGCTACGAGCGCGCTGGGACCCGACCGACGACAGCGGACGTCCCCGCGTCGACCGCGATGCCCAGCCGGAATACAAGAAGCAGTCGGCGCTCGGGCGGTTCGTCTCGACCTATGGGTGGCGTGCCTATGCGATCCCGGTGCTCACGATCCTGACGATCGCGCTGATCGTCGTCACCATCCGGGACGGCCGGACCGATGCGCTCGAGCCGGCGGCGGCCGCCAGCCCCGACTCCGCGGCGCGCAACACCGACATCAGCAAGGAGACCCGCCCGATCGGTGCCCCCACCGGCGACATCCAGGCGGCCGCGCTGCCCGCCGGGACGCTGCCCCAGGGCGGCCCGTTCACCGACCGGGCCCGCAAGACGTTCCGGGTCCTGCGCGGCGGCGGTCCGCCCGTCGGCACCGGCGGGCAGGTGTACACCTACACGGTGGAGGTGGAGAACGGCCTCAACCCGCAGGACTACGGCGGTGACC
The DNA here is from genome assembly GCF_057770005.1 of Gordonia sp. G4. Taxonomy (NCBI): domain Bacteria; kingdom Bacillati; phylum Actinomycetota; class Actinomycetes; order Mycobacteriales; family Gordoniaceae; genus Gordonia; species Gordonia sp. G4. The sequence goes on along the minus strand of NZ_CM173442.1, from coordinate 39,018 downwards.
CGACCTTCGCGAAGATGGTGGACACGACGCTCGCCAACCCGCGCAGCTGGATCGGCGACGGCCGCGTGTCCTTCCGCCGTGTCGACCGCGGCGAACCCGACCTCCGCATCTCGCTCACCTCGACCGGCACCACCCGCGAGTTGTGCGGCTACCAGATCCGCCTGGAGACCTCGTGCTATTACCCGCCGCAGGCGCGGGTCACGCTGAACGAAGCCCGATGGGTGCGCGGTGCGCTGTCCTATCAGGGTGACGACGTCGCCTACCGGCAGTACCTCATCAACCACGAGGTCGGTCACGGCATCGGCTACGAGGCGCACGAGGCGTGCCGCGAGGACGGCGCGCTCGCGCCGATCATGATGCAGCAGTCCTTCGGCGTCGCGAACTCCGAGATCATGGCTCTCGACCCACAGATGAAGGCCAACCGGACCTTCGTGTGCCGTCCCAATCCCTGGCCGTTCCCCACCCGCTGACCGGGAATGCCGCCGCGGACTCATCCGTTGTGCCGGGGGTACGTAGTCAGCCCGAACAATGGAGGCGTTCGTGTCATCGCAAGGGTCGCCCACAGGGTCGCTGCCGCCGCTGGTGGAACCGGCCGCGGAACTGAGCAACGAAGAGGTGGCCCGCTACAGCCGTCACCTGATCATCCCGGACGTGGGGATGGACGGTCAGAAGCGTCTGAAGAACGCCAAGGTGCTGGTGATCGGCGCCGGCGGACTGGGTTCGCCGACACTGCTGTACCTCGCTGCGGCGGGCGTCGGGACGATCGGCATCGTCGAGTTCGACATCGTCGACGAATCCAACCTGCAGCGCCAGGTCATCCACGGCCAGTCCGACATCGGCCGGCCCAAGGCCGAGAGCGCGCGGGACTCCATCCTGGAGATCAACCCCTTCGTCACCGTCAACCTGCATGACCAGCGGCTCGAGCCCGAGGGTGCGATCGAACTGTTCTCGCAGTACGACCTCATCCTCGACGGCACCGACAACTTCGCGACCCGGTACCTGGTCAACGACGCCGCGGTCCTCGCGCACAAGCCCTACGTGTGGGGGTCGATCTACCGCTTCGAGGGTCAGGCCTCGGTCTTCTGGGAGGACGCCCCCGACGGCCGCGGTCTCAACTACCGCGACCTTTACCCGCAGGCACCGCCGCCCGGGATGGTGCCGTCCTGCGCCGAAGGCGGTGTACTCGGCATCCTCTGCGCCTCGATCGGATCGATCATGGGCACCGAGGCCATCAAGCTGATCTGTGGGATCGGCGAGCCCCTCCTCGGTCGTCTCATGGTGTACGACGCCCTCGACATGACCTACCGGACCATCAAGATCCGCAAGGATCCGGAGGGTGAGCGGATCGCCGGTCTCATCGACTACGACGACTTCTGCGGTGTCGTCTCCTCGGAGGCGTCCGACGCCGCCGCGGGGTCGACGCTGACCGCCGTCGAACTCAAGCAGAAGATCGACGCGGGCGAGAAGCTGGCGATCATCGACGTCCGGGAGCCCGTCGAATGGGACATCGTCCGCATCGACGGCGCGACCCTCATCCCGAAGGGCGACATCCTCTCCGGCGAGGGTCTCGCCAAGGTGCCGCAGGACCGGCCCACCGTGCTCTACTGCAAGACCGGCATCCGGTCCGCCGAGGCGCTCGCTGCGCTGAAGCGAGCCGGTTTCGCCGACGCCACGCACCTGCAGGGCGGCGTGACCGCGTGGGCGAACCAGGTCGACAAGACGTTGCCGGTCTACTGAGCCCGGTCATCGATCCGCACGTCGGTGCGGGTGGTTGCCGCGTGCCTTCCGGAAACGGACTACCGCGCTCGGTAATCTGGCCGACGTGAACACCGTCGAGCCGCCCGGACACGTGTTGAACACGTTCGGGCTCACCGCCCACCCGCCCATCGCGATGGGGGAATCGTGGGTCGGCGGGTGGCGTGTCGGCGAAGTCGTGCTCTCACTGGTTCCCGACCACGCGCGCGCCGCGTGGTCGGCGTCGGTGCGCGAATCCCTGTTCGTGGAGGGGATGCGCATCGCGCGTCCGTTCCGCGCCACCGACGGCCGGTATGTGGTGTCGGGCTGGCGGGCCGACACCTACATCGCCGGGACGCCCGAACCGCGGCACGACGAGGTCGTCCTGGTCGCCGACCGGCTGCACGAGGCGACCGCCTCGCTCGAACGGCCCCGGTTCCTGCTGCAGCCGCCTGCTCCGCCGCACACCGACGTCGACGTGTTCACCGCGGCCGATCGTGCCGCCTGGGAGGACGTCCCGCTGCGCTCGGCCCGGGCCGCCGGTATGGCCGAGCCGACCGCACCCGACGGTGTGCAGAGCGTCGACATGCTGAAAACCCTTGCGAAGCTTCGTAAGCCGGTGGACCTGCCGTCTCAGGTCGTGCACGGTGACCTCTTCGGCACGGTGCTGTTCGCCGGTGCCGCGGCCCCGGGGATCACCGACATCGTCCCGTATTGGCGGCCCGCCCCGTGGGCGGCGGCGGTCGCGGTGGTCGACGCCCTGGCGTGGGGTGGTGCCGACACCGAACTCATCCAGCGATGGTCGGATCAGCCCGAGTGGCCGCAGATGATGCTGCGGGCGACGATGTTCCGGTTGGCCGTCCACGCGCTGCACCCGCGGTCGACCTCGGGCGCACTGCCCGGGTTGCAGCGAGTCGTCGAACATGTACGTTTACTCGTATAACCGCAGCTCACAGCCCTGACTGACCGCTGACAGGGTTCTCACAACGCCCGTGTGACGGAGTGAGGACAACGTGACGATGCGGTCACCTCGCGGAAAATCCGCGCAACACGCCCCCTCCACACTTGGTCTCGAGTCGCACGACACCGGTGTCGGCGTCTTCCACGACAGCCACCACTGCACGCAGCCCTGTGCACGGCAGTGACACCACGTAGACCAGCAACCATCGGAGGCGGAGCCTTGGCATTCGCAGATCTCAGAGCACAACTGACACGGGACCACACGATCACCGACTGGGACCCGGAGGACCGGGTCGCCTGGGACAACGGCAATGCCGCGATCGCCAAGCGCAATCTGATCTGGTCGGTCATCTGTGAGCATGTCGGATTCTCGATCTGGTCCCTGTTCTCGGTGATGGCCCTGTTCATGGGCCCTGAGTACGGCATCAGCATGGACCAGAAGTTCGTCATCGCCGCCACCGCGACGCTGGTCGGTTCTTGCCTGCGTATCCCGTACACGCAGGCCACCGCCAAGTTCGGCGGCCGCAACTGGGCGATCTTCTCCGCCGTCGTGCTGCTCATCCCGACCGGGCTGACGATGATGCTGATGATGAACCCGGGCGAGTTCGGGTTCGGCTGGTTCCTCGCCGTCGCGGCCATCACCGGTTTCGGTGGCGGCAACTTCGCGTCGTCGATGACCAACATCAACGCGTTCTACCCGCAACGGCTGAAGGGCTGGGCGCTCGGACTCAACGCCGGCGGCGGCAACATCGGCGTGCCGGTCGTGCAGGTCATCGGTCTGCTGGTCATCTGGCTCGCCGCCGACCAACCCGAGATCGTGTGCGCCATCTACCTGGTCGCCCTGGCCGTCGCCGGTATCGGTGCCGCCCTCTACATGGACAACCTGGACCACCAGACGGCCAGCGGCCGGGCGATGCTCGACTGCCTCAAGTACCGCGACACGTGGCTGATCTGCCTGCTCTACATCGGTACGTTCGGTTCCTTCATCGGCTTCGGGTTCGCGTTCGGCCAGGTCCTCAACATCAGCTTCACCGAGGCCGGAGTCGCGAAGCCGGCGCTGGCAGCAGCGCAGATCGTCTGGATCGGTCCGCTGCTGGGGTCGGTCATCCGTCCTTACGGCGGAAAACTGGCCGATCGCGTCGGCGGCGGCAAGGTGACGCTGTACACCTTCATCGCGATGGTCTTCTCCGCGGCGATCCTCGTGGTCGCCGGCACGATCGCCGACAACAACGGCAAGACGATCACCGGCGCCACGTTGACGGCCTTCATCATCGGCTTCATCCTGCTGTTCCTGCTCTCTGGCCTGGCCAACGGGTCGGTCTACAAGATCATCCCGACCATCTGGGAGCACAAGGCGCAGGCGCAGAGCGGACTGAATTCGCTCGGGAAGACGAAGTGGTCGCGGAGCATGTCCGGCGCGCTCATCGGGATCGCCGGTGCCGCAGGCGGTCTCGGCGGTGTGGGTATCAACCTGGTGCTGCGCGCCAGCTACCAGTCCAACAAGTCGGCGACGATGGCCTTCTGGGTGTTCATGCTCTTCTACGTCCTGGCAGCGGTCGTGACCTGGTGGTTCTACGCCCGGCGCCCGATCGTCATCGCGGAGACCACCGATCTCGCGGTCACCGGTGCCCATGACGAAACGGCACCGACTGTCGACGGGACCGCATCGACCGGTGCTGCCGCCGAGGGCACCGACAAGCAGGCAACCAAGGAAGCGCTGGCCTGATCCTCACGGGACCGGCGAGGCAAGGGAGCAAAGAGCAGTGAACAGCGAAACCGCAACGCGCACAACCAAGACAGTTGTGGTGGTGGGCCATGGCATGGTCGGTCACCGCTTCGTCCAGGCGCTCCGCGAGCGTGACGCGACCGACCTGTGGCGTATCGAGATCGTCAGCGAGGAGATCGACCCGGCCTACGACCGGGTGGGGCTGTCCTCGTATGTCGGTGCCTGGCTTCGGGATTCTCTCGCACTCGAGGGGAACACGTACGCCGGGGACGATCGGGTCGTCACGCATCTGGGCGAGACCGTCACCGGCATCGATCGAGACGCCCGCCGGGTCGTCACCTCGAGCGGTCGCGAGATCGACTACGACGCAGTCGTTCTGGCCACCGGTTCCTACGCTTTCGTCCCGCCGGTTCCCGGCCACGACAACGACCGGTGCTTCGTCTACCGCACCCTCGACGACCTCGACGACATCCGGGCCGCGGCCGAGGCCGCCGGTCCGGGTGCGACGGGTGTGGTCGTCGGCGGCGGCCTGCTCGGACTCGAGGCCGCCAACGCACTCAAGCTCATGGGGATGACCCCGCACGTGGTGGAGTTTGCCCCGCGTCTGATGCCGATGCAGGTCGACGAGGGTGGCGGCGCGATCCTGAAGAACCTGGTGACCGAGCTCGGACTCGAGGTCCACACCGGGATCGGGACGTCGGAGATCGCCGACGCCGAGGACGGCGGCCTGCGGGTCACGCTGTCCGACGAGTCGACGATCGACGCCTCGCTCGTGGTGTTCTCCGCCGGCGTCCGACCGCGCGATCAGCTCGCTCGGGACGCGGGACTGGCCGTCGGCGAGCGCGGCGGCGTGCTCGTCGACGCCGGTTGTGGAACCGACGACGAGAACGTCTACGCCATCGGCGAGGTCGCCGCCGTCGAAGGCCGCTGCTACGGCCTCGTCGCCCCCGGTTACTCGACCGCCGAGGTGGTCGCCGACCGTCTGCTCGGCGGGACGTCGGAATTTCCCGGTGCCGACCTGTCCACGAAGCTGAAGCTCCTCGGCGTCGACGTGGCCAGCTTCGGGGATGCGTTCGGCACCACCGAGAACGCGCTGGAGATCACCTACCACGACGCGGTCGCCGGCCGGTACGCGAAGATCGTCGTCAGCGACGACGCGAAGACGCTGCTCGGCGGAATCCTGGTCGGCGACGCATCGGCCTACGCGATGCTCAAGCCGATGGTCGGCCGGGAGATCCCGGGCGACCCGGCGGCCCTCATCGCACCCGAGGGCGGCGCTGCGGTGGGTATGGACGCACTGCCCGACGACGCGGAGATCTGCTCGTGCAACGGCGTCTCGAAGGGTGCCATCTGCTCGGCGATCGCCGACGGCGCGTGCGACATCGCCGCGGTCAAGGGCTGCACCTCGGCCGGCACCACCTGCGGTGGCTGCCTGCCCAGCATCAAGCAACTGCTCGCCGCGTCCGGGGTCGAACTGAGCAAGTCGCTGTGCGACCACTTCACCCAGTCGCGCGCCGAGCTGTTCGAGATCGTCGCGGTGACCGGTATCCGCACGTTCTCCGAACTCGTCGACCGGTACGGCAGCGGGCAGGGTTGCGAGATCTGCAAGCCGACGGTCGCGTCGATCCTCGCGTCGACCTCCAGCGACCACATCCTCGAGGGCGAGCAGGCCGCGCTGCAGGACACCAACGACCACTTCCTGGCGAACATGCAGAAGAACGGCTCGTACTCGGTCGTGCCGCGGATGCCCGGTGGCGAGGTCACGCCCGAGCAGCTGATCGTGATCGGTGAGATCGCGCGCGACTTCGGGCTGTACACCAAGGTGACCGGTGGGCAGCGGATCGACCTGTTCGGTGCGCGCGTCGATCAGTTGCCCGAGATCTGGCGGCGCCTCGTCGACGCCGGGATGGAGTCGGGGCAGGCGTACGGCAAGAGCCTGCGGACGGTGAAGAGTTGCGTCGGTTCGACGTGGTGCCGGTACGGCGTGCAGGACTCGGTCGGCATGGCCGTGCTCCTGGAGAAGCGGTACCGCGGACTGCGCTCACCCCACAAGATCAAGTTCGGGGTCTCGGGATGTGCCCGCGAGTGCGCCGAGGCGAGGGGCAAGGACGTCGGCGTCATCGCCACCGAGCACGGCTGGAACCTCTACGTCGGCGGCAACGGCGGCCAGAGCCCGAAGCATGCGGTGCTGCTCGCCAGCGGAGTGGATGACGAGACCCTCGTCGCCTACATTGATCGGTACCTCATGTTCTACATCCGAACCGCCGATCGACTGCAGCGCACGGCGCCGTGGCTGGAGTCGCTCGAAGGTGGTCTCGACCATCTGAAGGACGTGGTGTGTGAGGACAGCCTGGGGCTCGCCGCCGAACTCGAGGAGGCGATGGCCCGCCACGTCGGCGGTTACCAGGACGAGTGGGCCGCGGTGCTCGCGGACGAGGACAAGCTGAAGCGGTTCGTCTCGTTCGTGAATGCGCCCGATGTCGTCGACCCGACGATCCGGTTCTCCGAGTACGAGCGCAAGGCGCCGGTGCTGCTCGACATGCCGGCGGTCCGTCCGGGTGCGACCGCTCCGTCGGGCCCCGATGGAGTGAGCGAGCGACCGGTGAGAGAAGGAGTGCCCACATGACCATCGCGCCAGGGGAGGCCGACACCATGTCCGCAGAGACGACACCCACCGGCGCCGCCACGGAGTGTGAGGGGAGCTGGGTGCGCGCTTGTTTGATCGACGACCTGATCGTCGGTCGCGGCGTCGCCGTGCTGGGTCCCGAGGGTGTGCAGGCCGCGCTGTTCCGTCTGCCCGCCGCCGAGTCCGATCGCGAGGCGGCGCCCGGGCGCTCCCGCCTGTACGCGATCGGCAACATCGATCCGTTCGGTCGCGCCGCGGTCCTCTCCCGGGGACTCACCGGCGACCGCGGGGGCGAACCCACCGTCGCCTCGCCGCTGGGTAAACAGGTCTTCGCGCTGCGCACCGGGATCTGCCTGGACGACGAGACGGTGTCGGTCCCCAGCTACGGTGTGCGGGTGGTCAACCGCATCGTCGAGGTGTTCTTCCCGGCGTGAACACCATGACCCCCGCCGGTGCAGACCCTGCCGGCGCAACCTCACCGGACCCCGACCCGTTGCCGCTCGCCGGTTTCACGATCGGGATCACCGCCGCGCGTCGCGCCGAGGAGTTCGCGGTACTGCTGGAACGACGCGGTGCCGAGGTGATGCAGGCCCCGACCATCCGCATCCTGCCGCTGGTCGACGACACCGAACTCGAGCGGGTGACCGAGGAACTCATCGCCCACCCGCCCGAGGTGATGGTCGCCACGACCGGTATCGGCTTCCGCGGGTGGGTCGAGGCCGCCGACGGGTGGGGTAACGCCGAGGCCGTCCTACGGGCGCTGTCCGATAGCCGGCTGATCGCACGCGGCCCGAAGGCCAAGGGCGCGATCCGGGCGGCGGGGCTGCGCGAGGAGTGGTCGCCGGAGAGCGAGTCCTCCTCGGAGGTCCTCGACCGGCTGCTGGAAGAGGGCGTCGACGGCGTCCGGATCGCGGTGCAGTTGCACGGTGCCACCAGCGAGTGGGAACCGCTGCCGGACTTCTGCACGGTGCTGCGCGCCGCCGGTGCCGAGGTGGTGGCGATCCCGGTGTACCGCTGGCATATGCACCCCGACGTGGCGCGCATCGACAAGATGATCGGCGCGGTGCTCCGCGGCGATCTCGACGCGATCACCTTCACCAGCGCTCCGGCGGCGGCGTCGATCCTGACCCGTGCCAAAGAACTCGGCAAGCTGCAGCAGTTCATCCACGCACTGCGGACCGCGGTACCGGTCATGTGCGTGGGCTCGGTGACCGCCAGTCCGCTGGAGGCGCTGCAGATCCCGACGATCTACCCGCGCCGGTTCCGTCTCGGCGCGCTCGCGCGCCTGATCACCGACGAACTGCCGCGGCGGAGCCACCTGCTGCGGGTCGCCGGGCACGACACCGCCATCCGCGGCCAGGCGGTCGTGGTCGACGGTGAGCTCCGGGAGATGTCGGCGACGAGTCTGCTCCTGCTCAAACTGTTGGCCCGCAACCCCGGTCGCGTGGTCTCGCGGCAGGAGTTGCTCGCCGGTCTGCCCGGCGACAGCTCCGACACCCATGCGGTCGAGGTCGCCGTCGCGCGACTCCGTGCCGCACTGGGGGATTCGAAGATGGTACAAACCGTCGTCAAGCGTGGTTACCGGCTCGCGGTCGACCTCGAGTACGACGCCGAAGACGAGTGAGAAGGAAGCGAGAACACATGCACGACAACCATGTACGGCTTCCGCACGGTGACCGGTTGCAGGGGTACAGCCCCGTCCTGGTCGCGCACGGGACCCGCAACCCGCACGGGGTCAACGTGATCGCAGAGATCGCCGAGGCCGTCAGCGCCCGCATCGGGCTCACCCGCACCGCATTCGTCGACGTCCTCGGACCGACGCCGAGCGAGGTCATCGCCGACCTGGAACGTCCGGCGGTGCTGGTGCCCGCGTTCCTCGCCTCGGGCTACCACGTCCGCAAGGACCTGCCCGAACACGTCGCGGCCGCCGGCCGGGCGGACACCGTCGTCACCCGGGCGCTGGGTCCCGATCCGGCCATCGCCTCGGTCGCCCGACTCCGGCTGGCCGAAGCGGGCTGGGAACCGGGCGACGCGGTCGTGCTCGCCGCCGCCGGGTCGTCGGACGAGAGTGCCTGCGGGCAGGTTCATCTGGCCGCCCGGCAGCTGGAATCGCTGATCGGCGGACGGGTCGAGGTCGGGTTCATCACGACCGCGACCCCCACTGTGCCCGAGGCGGTCGAGCGGGCCCGGCGCACGGGACGGCGGGTCGTGATCGCCAGCCACCTCCTCGCCCCGGGCCTGTTCCATCAGCGCCTGAGCACCTACGGCGCGGACGCGGTCGCCGCACCCCTGGGGCCGGACCCCAGGATCGTCGACCTGATCGTCACGCGGATGCGTGCGGCCATCAGTCCGTACCGACGTGTGCCGGTCCCGCGCCACGTCTGAGCTGCCCCGCAAACCCACCCTTTTTCGGCATATCCAGCACCCTCCAAGGGGTGGGTATGCCGAGAACAGGTGGGTTTGCGGGTCGGTCACGTGGCGGGGTCCCACCGGCACTCGCGCAGTCGGATTCGCCCGTCGGTGACCGGAACACCCTCCGCCCGCAGCCGTTCCAGCTGACGAGTCGCGAGATGCGGCGCCGGCCGGCCGCCGGCGGGCACCACACGGTGCCAGGGCAGGTCGGCCGAATCGGTCCGCATGATCCAGCCGACGATCCGCGGGCTCGACAACCCGGCCGCGGCGGCCAGGTCGCCGTAAGTGCTCACCTGGCCGGCCGGAATGGCCGACACGAGTGCGCGGACCTGTTCGACCTGCTCCTCGGTGATGGCTGCCATCGTCGCCTCGACAGATGTCGTCGCTACAGCAGCGATCGGACCAGCGCGGCCGCGAGCCCGGGCTCGAGGAACGGCACCATGTGGCCGCAGTCGGCATGGTGGACGGTGACCTCGTCGCTGCGCTCGCTCGCGCACGCATCGAGGAAGGCCGGCCGCACGAACGGGGGCTGGACCTGGTCGGCGACCACCACGTGGGTGGGCACACCTGGCGGCGGAAGCACTGCGGGCCTTGCCATCTCGCTCCACGACGCCGCTGCGGCGGGTGCGCTCACCCGCCAGCCGACCCGGCCGCGCGGCCGGGGGACGAGGTGTTCGGCGAGTTCGGCCTCCATGAGCTGGTCGGGAACGGAGGCCCAGCCCTCCGCACGTTTCGCGGCGCGGGCGGTGTCGGCATCCGCGTAGTCCCAGTTGTCGAGACTGTCGGTGGCCACGTCGAGCGCGAATTCGGGGTCGAGGCCCTGCGCGGGGTCGAGCAGCACCAGCCCCTTCACCGCATCCGGGCGGCGGTTGGCCAGGTGCAACGCCAGCGCGCCACCGAACGAGTGACCCACGACGACCACCGGATGCTCATCGGCGGGGATGTGTTCGTCGATCACCGCGGACAACGCCCGCACCTGGTGCTCGATGCTCCATGGCGGTCGCCACGGGGACCGGCCGTGACCGATCAGATCCGGCGCGACGAGGCGCACGCCGGGGAGGTGATCGGTCAGCGCTGCCCAGCGGCGGCCGTGCCCGGTGAGTCCGTGGATCGCGAGAACCGCAGGACCGCTGCCGAAGACATGCGTGTTGAGAGCTGTCACCCGTCCATCCTGCCGTACGCCGCGCGGCGGACTCTGACACAGGTCGCGGGGACACAGGTCGCGGGCACGGCCGACGAGGCCGTCGGTGGGCCGTGATTCGATGGGTGCATGAGTCGGAAACCGGGTGCCCAGACCCCGCGGAGCGCGCTGCGTGCGCGACTCGTCGCGGCCCCCGACCCGACGGACCGGACCCGGTACTGGCCACCGTCGGTGGCGCAGGTGATCGACCCGCCCACGAGTCGGCCGGCGGACGAGGAGCAGGCGTGGCGCCCGGTGCGGGTGCACGGCGGCCCCGGGAGCGGAAAGACCGCGCTGATCGTCGACGCCGCGGTCGCCCGCCTGCTCGACCCCGCCACCGATCCGGAGTCGGTCCTCGTCCTGGCGTCGAGCCGACGCGCCGCCGTCGCGCTCCGGGAGGAGATCACCCGGCGCGTCCTGTCCGCGGGCTCGAGCGGTCGCCGGGTGCTCGGCGGTGCGCTGCGCGAGCCACTGGTGCGGACCGTGCACTCCTACGCCTTCGCGATCCTCCGCTTACAGGCGCAGGCCCACAACAATCCGCCGCCGCGCCTCATCACGGGGTCCGAACAGGATGTCGTCCTGCGTGAACTGCTCGCCGGTGACATCGAGGACGGCGCCGGGTACTGGCCTGCCCACCTACGGCCCGCGCTGGGCACCGACGGGTTCGCCCAGGCGTTGCGCGACCTGATGATGCGCGCCGCCGAACGCGGGGTGGGTCCGGAAGAGCTTGCCGCGCTGGGGCGTACGCACAAACGACCGGAGTGGGCCGCGGCCGCCCGGGCCTACGCGCAGTACGAGCAGAACATGCTGCTGCGCGGGGCGGTCGGGCTCGAGACCCCGGGGGCCTCGGCGCCCGCGGTCGACGCGGCCGAATTGATCGGGTCGGCCCTGTCGGCCTTCGCCACCGATCCCGACCTGCTGAGCGGCGAGCGTCGTCGTATCCGGCATCTGCTGGTCGATGACGCGCAGCATCTCGACCCGCAGGCGGCGCAGCTCATCACGCTGGTCGGCACCGGAACCCTCTCGACGATCATCGCCGCCGACACCGACCAGTCCGTGTTCGGATTCCGGGGTGCGAGTCCGCGATTCGCGGACGGGCTGGCCGAACCGGGCAGCCCGCTCGACATCCTGCTGGAACACGATCACCGCGCCCGGCCCGAGCTGTCCCGCCTCGGGCGCGCGATCGCCGCCCGGCTGCCCGGCGCTCGCCCGCACCCGTATCCCGACCCGGTGACGGATTCGGCCGACGCCGACCCGGGCGCGGCCGATGGGGGAGGCGCGGCCGCGGTGCGCGTGTACGGGTCTGCCGCGAAAGAGGCCACCGCCATCGCCGACCTCCTGCGGCGTGCGCATCTGTTCGACGGGGTCCCGTGGTCGCAGATGGCGGTCGTCGTCCGGTCGGTGTCACTGGCCCTGCCGCCGCTCCGACGCGCCTTCCGGTCCGCGGGCGTACCCCTGACGACGCCCGCGAGCGACCTGCCCCTGCATCGGCAACGAGCCGTCATCGGACTGATGCTGGTGCTGCGCGCCGTCGCCGCGCGGGCGGCCGCGGGAGCAGATGCCGACCTGCCCGACACCACCGACCCGGAGACCACCGACCTGTTCACCAGCGAGCTCTTCAGCACCGAGGACACGCTCACGTTGCTGTCCGGTCCGATCGGGGCGGCCGACCCGGGCTCGATGCGCCGTCTCCGACGCGGTGTGCGGCGTCTCGACGATGCCGATGACCCAGCAGGACAACCGGATTCGCTCACGTCGCTGACCCGCGCCATCCTCGACCCCGAGGTCGGCGCGCGCTATCGCCGACGGCTCACCGAGACCGAGGCGGCGCCGCTGGCCCGCGTGCTGGACGTCGTCGGTGCGGCCCAGCGGGTCCATGACGCGCGCCGCGGGATCGAGGAGACCCTGTGGGCGGCGTGGCAGGCCACGGGACTCGAGCGGCGGTGGGCGGCGTCGGCGGTTCGCGGCGGTCCGGCCGGCGAGCAGGCCGACCGCGACCTCGACGCGGTCATGGCGATGTTCGAATCCGCCGCGGACTTCTCTGACACACTGCCCGCGGCCGGGCCCGCCGGATTCGTGCACTACCTCTCCCAGCTCCAGATCCCGCGTGACACCCGGACAGCCACCGCGACGACCGACTCGGTGACGGTGCTGTCCGCACACGCCGCGGTCGGACGCGAATGGGAGGTCGTCGCCGTCGCCGGCGTCCAGGACGGGCTGTGGCCGTCGTTGCGCAGCCGCGGCGGTGTTCTCCAGACCGGGCAACTCGTCGACATCCTCGACGGCATGGCCGCCGACGCCGTGGACACCGTTGCCCGCGGGGCGACGGCGCTCGCCGACGAGCGCCGGCTCTTCCTCGTCGCCTGCACCCGGGCGCGTGGCCGGTTGCTCGTGACCGCGGTCGAGGACGGCAGCGGGGACGCGTCGCCGTCGCGGTTCATCACCGAACTCGCGGACCTGGTGGGTGATGCCGACGATCCGGCCGAATCCGCCCGCGCCGAGATCCGACTCGATCCCGGCGTCGACCGGGTGCTCTCGTTGCCCTCGTTGGTCGCCACGCTGCGATCGGCGGTGATCGCCGGGGCCGACGAGCCCGACGCGCCTCGCACCGAGGCCGCGGCGCGCCTGCTGGCCGAGCTGGCCGATTCCGACATCCCGGGCGCGCATCCGCGCGACTGGTTCGGGCTCGCCGCGCCCAGCACCGACGAGCCGCTGTGGACGCCGGAGTCGGGGGCGCTGACGCTGTCCCCGTCGAATGTCGATGCACTGACCCGCTGTTCACTGCGCTGGGTGCTCGAACGCAATGGCGGCCGCGACGGCGACGGCACCCCGGCACTGACCGGCAGCCTCGTGCACACACTCGTGCAGGCAGTCGCCGGTCAACTCGACCCGGCCGAGGTGACCGCGGCGCTGCGCGGCATCTGGGAGCGGGTCGACACCGGGGCGGGTTGGTACTCAGCTCGCGAACTCGAACGCGCGGAGAGCATGCTCGGGCACTTCCGGGAGTGGCTGCGCATCTCACGCACCGAGCTCGAGGAGGTGGGTGTCGAACTGCCGGTCGACGCAACCATTCCCGCTGACCCCGGGTCGGAGTCCGACGAGCCCGCGGTCCGTCTCCGCGGGCGCGTCGACCGCCTCGAGACCGATGCCGACGGCCGGCCGGTCGTCGTCGACGTGAAGACCTCCAAGAACCCGATCACCAAGGCCGACGCCGACGAGCACGCCCAGATGGCGGCCTACCAGGTGGCGTTGGCGCACGGCGGGGTGCCGCAGTTCGGCGATGCCGCCCCGGGCGGTGCACGACTGGTCTACGTGTCGACCGCAAACCGCAATTCCGGTGCGGCCGAACGTATTCAGCCGCCGCTCACGCCGGAGTTGCTCGACGAGTGGATCGGGGTGGTGCGCCGCGCGGCGCGGGCGAGCATCGGACCGACGTACACCGCGACACCCAATCCCGGTTGTGTGCACTGCAACCTCACCACCAGTTGTCCCGCGCAGATCCCCGGAAAGGCGGTGACCGATGACTGACCTCCAGGACCGGACCGAGCGTCCGATCGTCGGGGCGAAGTCACTGGCGGCGGCGCTGGGCCTGCCCGATCCCACGCCCGAGCAGGTCGCGGTGATCGAAGCACCCATGGAACCGATGCTCGTCGTCGCCGGCGCCGGTGCCGGCAAGACCGAGACGATGGCCTCGCGTGTGGTGTGGCTGGTGGCCAACCAGCTCGTGGCCCCCGACGAGATCCTCGGCCTCACGTTCACACGCAAGGCCGCGAGCGAACTCGGTGCCCGTATCCGGCGCCGGCTCTCGATGCTCGCCGGGTCGCCGGCGCTGCGGAACTGGGATCCCGACGGCGCGTTGGGCGCCCGGCTGCGCGGTGCCGACCCCGAGGTCAGCACCTACCATGCCTACGCCGGCCGGCTGATCGCCGATTACGGGCTGCTCCTGCCGGTGGAACCGTCGTCGACCCTGCTCACCGAGACCGAGCTCTGGCAGCTGGCGTTCTCACTCGTGTCCGCCTGGCCGGGCGAACTGAACACCAAGAAGGTGCCGGCGAGTGTCACCGAGGCGGTCCTCAAGCTGTACGGCGAGATGTCGGAGCACCTCGTCGACATCGCCGACCTCGCCCAGGCGGGTTCCACGCTGTACGACCTCGTCGACACCCTTCCGAAAGGTCCCAAGCAGCGCGACAAACCGACTCAGGCGCTGCTGAAGGTCAAGGAGGTCATCGACGAGCGCCGCGAGCTGATCCCGATGGTGATCGCGCTGGGGGAGACGATGCGCTCACAGTCCGCGCTCGACTTCGGCAGCCAGATGTCGCTCGCCGCGCGGCTGGTGGTGTCCAATCCCGAAGTCGTGACGGCCGAACGGACCGCCTTCCGCGCGGTCCTGCTCGACGAGTACCAGGACACCGGTCACTCGCAACGGGTGCTGCTGTCGACGCTGTTCGGCGGGCACGGGCGCGCACCGGTCGCGGTCACCTCGGTCGGCGATCCCATCCAGTCCATCTACGGGTGGCGAGGTGCCTCGGCGGCCAACCTGCCGCGGTTCGCGCGTGACTTCCCGCGTCCCGACGGGACCCCGGCCCGGCGCCTGGAACTCCTCACCAGCTGGCGGAATGCGGCCCAGGGCCTGCGGCTGGCCAACCAGATCTCCGAAGAGCTCCGACGCCGCGGTATCCCGGTCAGCGTGCTCCGGCCTCGCCCCGACGCCCCGCACGGAACGGCGACGATCGCCCTGACCGAGACCGTCGTCGACGAACGGAACTGGATCGCCGACGCGATCGAGGAACGGTACCGGGGGGCGGAGGCCGCGGAGGTGGCACCTCCGACCACCGCGATCCTGGTGCGGCGCAACGAGGATTCGGCACTACTGGCCGCCGAGCTCGAGAGTCGGGGCATCCCCACCGAGGTGGTCGGCATCGGCGGGCTGCTGCATGTCCCGGAGATCGAGGACATCGTCGCGACCCTGCGCGTGATGGCCGACCCGATGGCCGGGACCGCGGTCATGCGCCTGCTCACCGGGGCACGCTGGCGGCTGGGCGCCAAGGACCTCGCCGCGCTGTGGCGGCGGGCCACCACCCTGGCGGCGGAGAGTTTCGCCGAGGCGGGCGGGGTGGTCACCAGCAGAGAGGCGCTCGACGCGGCCCTCGACGCCGTGCTGCCCACCGAGATCGTCGACCGGGCGGGCATCGCCGACGCCGTCGTCGACCCGGGCGAGCCGACCGACTACAGCCCGGAGGGCTACGCGCGCATCCGGGCCTTCGGCGCGCAGCTGGAGTCACTGCGCCGCCGCATCGGTCAGCCGCTGCCCGAACTCGTCGCCGACGTGGAGAACACGATCGGTGTCGGCGTCGAGGCGCAGATCCGTGCACGCCGCATGCGGGGCGCGATCACCGGTCGCGAACATCTCGACGCCTTCGCCGACTACGTCAGTCACTACGCCGATCGCCAGGGCGCGAACCTGCCCGGTCTGCTGGCTTTCCTCGATGCCGCCGAGACCATCGAGAAGGGCCTGGAACCGGGACGCATCGAGGTGGCCGAGCAGCGCGTGCAGATCCTCACCGTGCATGCGGCCAAGGGGCTCGAATGGGATGTCGTCGCGATCCCGCACCTGGCGAAGGGCATCTTCCCCAGCGCCAAGGCCGACACCACGTGGCTGGGCAGCGCGCGTGAACTACCGGCCGACCTGCGCGGCGATCTGGCCATCCCGGCCGAATCGGCCGACGGTGCGCCGGAAGGATTTCCGCTCCTGAAGATCGACACCGTCGCCGACCGCAAACAGCTCGAGGACGCCCTGACCGACCACAAGGCGGCGATCGGTGAACGGCGTCTCGAGGAGGATCGGCGGCTGCTGTACGTGGCCCTCACCCGTGCTCGGCACGACCTGCTGGTCTCGGCGCACCACTGGTCGGAGACCGGTGACAAACCGCGCGGCGGATCGGATTTCTTCGAAGAGCTGATGGTCGGCATCGACGAGGCCATCACCGACCCGAGCGTCGATTCGACCGGTCTGTCGGTCGCGGTGCGCACGCCGCCACCCGAACCGGACAGCCCGAACCCGTTGGCCGAGCGCGCGATCGCGGCGCCGTGGCCGCGCGATCCGCTCGGCGGACGCCGCGACTCGGTGCAGCGGGCGGCCGACCTGGTCACCGACGCCATCACCGCACGCGCAGCGCCCGCCCTGTTCGACGCCCCGGCCGGTGACGCCGGGTCCGCCACCGCTCCGCCGCCCGATCCGGCGGACGAGATCGGCGCATGGGAAGCGGAGGTGTCGGCCCTGCTCGCCGAGCACCACCAGGCCAATCAGGCGCTCGTCGAGGTGTCCCTGCCGACCCACCTGTCGGTCAGCCAGCTCGTCGAACTCGACGCCGACGAGGCCGAGTTCGCCCGTCGGCTGCGCCGCCCGACACCGTTCCGGCCCAACCCGATGGCGCGGCGCGGCACCGCCTTCCACGCGTGGGTGGAACGCTGGTTCGGGGCGACACGACTCCTCGACATCGACGAGTTGCCCGGCGCGGCAGACGCGACCGCGAGTCCGGACGCCGATCTCGAGGAGCTGCGGGAGGCGTTCCTGTCCTCGCCCTGGGCGAATCGCAGTCCCACCGAGGTGGAGGTGCCGTTCGAAACCGTCATCGGCGGGATCGTGGTGCGTGGCCGGATCGACGCGGCCTTCGCCGAGAAGGACGGTTCGTGGACGGTGGTGGACTGGAAGACCGGAGTCGTCCCCGAGCCCGCCCGCCGGGAGTCGCTGTTCATCCAGCTGGCCGCGTATCGCCTGGCGTGGGCGCAACTGGCCGGGGTGGAGACGACCAAGGTGCGGGCCGCGTTCCATTACGTGCGCGACGGGCACACCCTGGAGGCCGACGATCTGCCCGACGAGGCCACCCTCGCCGCCAAGCTCGCCCGATGAGGTCCGCGTCGAGAGGTTGGTCCCGCCAGATGAGTTGCGATGCGCCGAGGTGGGCTACATTGCAGCGTGTGAGCGAACTCGACGGGCGCGAGCGCGCCGGTGGCTAGCCGTCTGCGCCGACGTTTCGGCGGTACCGAGCTGGCCAACCGGCCCGACCATGCACTGGTCGGTGTCGTCCGTATCCCCGAACTGCAGCAGAGTCCGAGCCGGGCGATCGGCCGGCGCGTCTTCTGGGCAACCCTCGCGCTGCTGTTCACCTCGGTGGTCGTCTGGCTGGATCGCGCCGGTTATCGCGACGCCCAGGACAACGAGCTGTCGTACCTGGATGCGCTGTACTACTCGGCGGTGACCCTCTCCACGACCGGCTACGGCGACATCACGCCGATCACGCCGTTCGCCCGTTTCATCAACCTCGTCATCATCACGCCCTTGCGCGTGCTGTTCCTGATCGTGCTGATCGGTACCACCCTCGAGGTGCTCACCGAACGGTCGCGGCAGGCGCTCAAGATCCAGCGTTGGAGGAATACCGTGCGCAATCACACCGTGGTCATCGGTTATGGCACCAAGGGCCGCACCGCGGTTGACGCGATGCGGGGTGACGGCATCAAGCCCTCCGAGATCGTCGTCGTCGACGCCGACGCCACCGTGCTCGAGGCGGCCGCCTCCGACGGGCTGGTCACGGTGCGCGGCGACGCCACCAAGTCCGACGTCCTCCGCCTGGCCGGTGTCGCCCACGCGACGAGCATCGTAGTGGCCACCAGCCGCGACGACACCGCGGTCCTCGCCACGCTCACCGCCCGCGAACTCAATCCGCGGGCGAAGATCGTCGCGTCGATCCGGGAGTCGGAGAACACCCATCTGATGCGTCAGTCCGGCGCCAACTCGGTCGTGGTGTCGTCGGAGACCGCCGGCCGCCTGCTCGGGATCGCGACGATGACCCCGTCGGTGGTCGAGGTGATCGAGGATCTCCTCACCCCGGACGCCGGGTATGCCATCGCCGAACGGGAGGTCGACCCGACCGAGACCGGCGGATCGCCCAGCCACACCCGCGACATCGTCCTCGGCGTCGTACGGAACGGTGTGCTGCACCGCGTCGACGACAGCGCGGTCGAGCAGATCGAGGTCGGCGACCGTCTGCTGTACGTCCGCAAGAGCCCCAACGACGACTGACCGATCCGCTGCATCCGAGAAAGGATTGTGCGACAGTGCATTTCGAGCTGCCCGAACCGCCCCTGCTGTCGCGAGCGGTGTTCGACCGCGCGGACGCGATCCGCGACGACGCGCCACGGATGGCCGCCGGCTGGCCGACGGCGAAGGTGCTGCTGATCGACGCGGCCGGTCGCTACCCGGTGACCGATGCCGGTGAGCTGCACTGGGTCGCCGCCACCACCGTCGCCCAGGCGCCGCCCGCGGACGCGGTCATCCTCGGGTTCGACGCAGCGGACGGCGACGGGGGAGCCGACCTGTGGACACGGCGGGTGGACCACATCGACGGACCGACCGATGACGCCCGACGCGGTGCGACGCGTCTGTCCGCCGACGAGGCGGGCCTGCTCGCCACCGCGCTGGGAATCCTGAACTGGCACGAGACCGCCCGTCATTCTCCGGTCGACGGTTCGGTCACCCAGCCCGCGCGAGGCGGCTGGGTCCGGCGCAGCGTCGACTCCGGACGGGACGAGTTCCCGCGGACCGACCCGGCGATCATCACCGTCGTCCACGACGGCGCCGATCGGATCCTGCTCGGCCGGCAGGCGGTGTGGCCGGCCGGCTGGTATTCGACGCTGGCCGGTTTCGTCGAGCCGGGGGAGTCGCTCGAACAGTGTGTGCTGCGGGAGGTGCACGAGGAGGTCGGGATCGTGGTGCGCGAACCGCGCTACCTGGGAAGCCAGCCGTGGCCGTTCCCGCGATCGCTCATGCTGGGTTTCGCGGCGATCGGCGACCCGGCCGACGAACTGGCATTCCTCGACGGCGAGATCGGCGACGCGCAGTGGTTCCACCGCGACGAGGTCCGGGAGGCACTGGCCCGCGGCGACGGCTGGTCGCGCGCCGAGGCGCCGGGTTCCGACGACGCCGACCGCTTGCGTCTTCCCGGGTCGATCTCCATCGCGCGGTCGATGATCGAGGCCTGGGCGGCCGGTTAGCGCGGCCGCGTGCCCTGTTCCTGAGAATGGGAGATGCGACCCCCATCGCCCCCTGAGGAGTGCTCCTGAGGATGAAAGATGCGACCCCCATCGCCCCCTGAGGAGCGTCCGGAGCTTGCGGAGGGCGCGTCACGAAGGGTGCCAAATCGGGGCGAAGGGCTGGGCGAGATGCCCAGCGCGTCAGACGCCCAGCTTGGCCTTGACGTCGGCGATGGAGGGGTTGGTGGCGGTGGTGCCGTCGGCGTAGAGGACGGTGGGCACCACGTGATTGCCGCCGTTGACACTGCCCACGAACTCCGCGGCGTCGGGGTTCAGCTCGATGTCGATCTCCTGCCAGCTGATGCCGCTGCTCTTCAGGCCGGTCTTGAGGCGGGCACAGAATCCGCACCACGACGTCGTGTACATGGTCAGTTCGCCGGTGTCGGAGGTGCGGGCGCCGGCCTCGTCGTCGATCACGTTGCTCATGGGTCTCATAACACCATGTCCGGGCCGGCTGTTCCCGGTTGCGTCGTTCTCCCCTGCGGGCGGCGTCGGTGGTTGGTGACATAGTGGACGCCGTGCCTCACCCGACTTCTGCTGCGAACCCCGAGTCCTCGCCTCGTGCCTCGTCGCCGGTGAGTCGAGGCGCGGTCGAGGGGCTCGACCCCGAACAGAGTGCCGCGGTCCTGGCGCCGCGCGGACCGGTGTGTGTGCTGGCCGGGGCGGGTACGGGCAAGACGCGGACCATCACCCGACGGATCGCCCACCTCATCGACACCGGGCAGGTGAATCCCGGTCAGGTGCTCGCGGTCACGTTCACCGCACGGGCAGCCGGGGAGATGCGGACCCGGTTGCGCGGTCTGGGTGTCGGCGGCGGTTCGGGGGGCAGCGTCGCGGCCCAGACCTTTCACGCCGCTGCGATGCGCCAGTTGCGGTATTTCTGGCCGCGGGCGTTCGGCGACGCACGATGGGAACTCCTCGACAACAAGTTCCCGCTCATCTCGCGCGCGGCCCGGCGCTCCGGTCTCGACACCGCCACCGACACCCTGCGCGACCTGTCGTCGGAGATCGAGTGGGCCAAGGCCTCGCTGATCTCACCGGAGAACTATGTCGAGGCCGTCGGCCGGCTCGGCCGCGAGTCCCCGGCGCCGCCGGCGAAGGTCGCTGCCGTGTACGGGCATTACGAGGACGCCAAGGTCTCACCCGACGGCGACCGGTTGCTCGACTTCGACGACATGCTCATCTACATGACGCAGATCCTCACCGCCGAACCGGGAGCGGCGGACGAGTTCCGTTCGCGGTACCGGTGTTTCGTCGTCGACGAGTACCAGGACGTGACCCCGGTGCAGCAGGGTCTGCTCGACGCCTGGCTCGGCGAGCGCGACGATCTGACGGTCGTCGGTGACGCCAACCAGACGATCTACACCTTCACCGGCGCGTCCCCCAACCATCTGCTGGACTTCAGCCGCCGGTTCCCCGAGGCGACGGTCGTCCGCCTGGAGCGGGACTACCGGTCCACTCCGCAGGTCGTCGACCTCGCGAACCGGGTCATCGGTGCGGCCCGAGGACGGATCGCGGGCACCCGCCTCCGCCTCGTCGGACAACGACCCGCCGGCCCGGCACCGCAGTTCGCCGAGTACGACGACGAGCCCGCCGCGGCAACGTCTGTCGCCATCGAGATCAAACACCTCATCCGTGCCGGGGTCGCGCCCGCGGAGATCGCGATTCTGTATCGCGTCAACGCGCAGTCGGAGAACTACGAGCAGGCGCTGACCGAGGCGGGCATCCCGTACCAGGTCCGCGGCGGCGAGGCGTTCTTCGCGCGCACCGAGGTCCGGCAGGCGATGCGGCAACTCGCCACTGTCGCCGGTCGCGAGGTCAGGCCCGACGTGGAGATCCTCGACGTCGTGCGAGCAGTCCTCGGCGAACTCGGGCTCACCGAGGAAGAACCGTCGGGCACACAGGCGCGGAGCCGCTGGGAGTCGTTGAAAGCGCTGGTCCAGCTGACCGAGGACATGGTGGCCGAGAATTCCGAGCTGACGCTGCCGCAGCTGTCGGCCGAGCTCGCGGCCCGCGCCGAGGCGCGTCACCCACCGACCGTGCAGGGCGTGACGCTGTCCTCGCTGCACGCGGCCAAAGGACTCGAATGGGATGCGGTGTTCCTCGTGGGACTCACCGACGGGTCGCTGCCCATCAGTCAGGCGATCAAGGGCTCGTGGGAGGAGGTCGAGGAGGAACGCCGGCTGTTCTACGTCGGCGTCACCCGCGCCCGCGAGCACCTGCACCTGTCGTGGGCGCTGGCCCGCAACGAGGGAGGCCGCGCCCGCCGGCGGTCACGGTTCCTCGCCGACCTCGTTCCCGACGACTCGCCCGCCTCGCCGATCGCGAAGGAGCGCACACCCCGCCGCGGACCGACGTGCCGGGTCTGCGGTTCACGGCTGATGGATTCGACCGCGACACTGCTCGGCCGGTGCGCCGGATGCCCGTCGGACCTCGACGAGGGGCTGTTGGTCTCGCTCAAGGAGTGGCGTCGCGAGCGGGCCCTGGAGAAGAAGGTTCCGGCGTTCGTCGTCTTCTCCGACAAGACGCTCACCGCGATCGCCGAGCAGCGTCCCACCGATACCGCTGCGCTGGTGGCGATCTCGGGGATCGGGGCCAAGAAGGTCGACGAGTACGGCGAGGACATCCTCGACCTCGTCAAAACTGCAGGTCAAAAATAGGTTGTGCGTGTTTCGGCCCAGCGTCTAGTCTGATTCCCGTCAGTACGGGGATCGGCCGAGTGTGTCCGTCACGCGGCCCCAGCAGAATCACCGACGACCGACGACAAAGCGACAAGCCACGAGACCAGAAGGGAGCGGATCAGTGAACGGAATCATCGTGCGCCAGGCCGGCATCTGCCAGTCTGCGGCGAAACTGAGCGCGGCGAACGCGTATGCGACCACATCGCATGCGGCGACGCCGAACCAGCCCGCCATCGCGCGTACCGGTCGCACCCGCTCCTGGATGCCGGTCGCCCGAGCGTGCACGAGCTTTGCACGCCCGGTCGCCCTCCCTCCGGCGGCTCTGCACCTGGCAGCCGAAGCGCGCGTAGCGCGAATCGCACCGCCCGCAGCAGCAGCACCCGCGCCGCGTCGGTTCCCCGTTCTGTTCCGAAGTTCCCGGAGTTAGATCTCCGAGACAATCCGGGCCACGGGCGAATCGCAGAGGCGACACCCGTGGCCCTCTTTTTTTCTGTCATCCGAATCTCCGCCCCGCTAGGGGTCTCGGACACAGAGCCACATCGAGGACTCGGGTTCAACACCCCAAACGAGCAGATGTGGAGAATCCCAATGACTGTCGAATGCGTACTCGAGTCCTGTATGTCGGCGGACCGCGCAGCGACCGCCCGGCTCGACCTGCCCTGCCAGGTCGCCGACGCAGATCTGTGGTTCGCCGAAGACCCCCGTGACCTCGAGCGTGCAAAGGCGATGTGCGCCGAGTGCCCGCTGCGGACCCAGTGCCTGCAGGCCGCGCTCGATCGGTCCGAACCCTGGGGGGTCTGGGGCGGCGAGATCTTCGAACGAGGCGCCGTCATCGCACGCAAGCGTCCCCGCGGCCGCCCGCGCAAGAACGTTGCGTGACAACGACAACGAAAGAAACGACACCGACGCCGTGAGCAGATGCTCGCGGCGCCGGTGTCGTTTCTGCGTGTCGTGTCGGCGTGTGGTGTCTGCCGGGGCGGGGTCAGTCGCCCAGGCCGGGAACCCACTCCTCCATGATGGCGCGGTAGGGAGCGTGCGCCTCGAGTTGCGAGGCGATGCCGACGCAACCGCCGAGCACGCGGAAGACCATCACGAAACGCTTGGGCACGTTGAGGTTTCGTGACGTCTTGTACACCTCGCCCCGGACGTCGGTGGCCTTGCCCGCGGCCCGTTGCATCCACTTCCGCGTGAAGTGGAACGACTCGGAGAAGAGCGGATCGACGTACGGACGCAGGTAGGCCTCGAGGTCGGCACTCGTCACCTTGTTCGCGTGGGACGGACGGATGAACTCGGCCGAGATCATGAGTTCTTTGAGCTCGTCGTACTTCTGGTCGCGTGCCAGCCGGAGGATCGGGCCGGTCTCGGGCGGGAGACCGTCCGGATAGTGACCCACCGCACCGAAGTCGAGGACACCGAAACGTCCGTCGGTGGCCAGGAAGAAATTGCCCGGATGCGGGTCGCCGTGCAGGAGCCCGACCCGATACGGGGAGCTGACCTCGAACTCGGCCATCTTCGCAGCGGCATCGTCGCGGGTCTTCTGGTCACCGGTGGTGATGACCTTCGACAGAGGAACGCCGTCCACCCACTCCGAGACGACGACCTTGGGTGCGCTCGCGACGACCTTGGGGACGAGGAAATCGGGATGACCGTCGTAGGCCTTGGCGAAGGCGCGCTGGTTGTCGGCTTCACCGAGATAGTCGAGTTCGGCCTCGGTCCGGTCGATGAGTTCGTCCATCATCGCCTTGACATCGGTGCCGGGGGACAGGCGCTGCAGGAGTCCGGACATGCGGGACAGGGTCTTCAGGTCGGCCTTCAGGGCGTGATCGGCGCCGGGATACTGCACCTTGACCGCGACCTCGCGGCCGTCGGACCAGACCCCCTTGTGGACCTGTCCGATGGACGCAGAGGCAGCCGGCACATCGGAGAAGTCCTGGAAACGCTCGCGCCAGCGGGTACCGAGCTGCTGGTCGAGCACCTTGTGGACCTTGTCCGCCGGCATGGGCGGTGCGTCGGCCTGCAATTTGGTGAGGGCTTCGCGGAAGGGCTCGCCGAATTCGTCGGGGATGGCGGCTTCCATGATCGAGAGCGCCTGCCCGACCTTCATGGCGCCGCCCTTGAGTTCGCCGAGGACGGCGAAAAGCTGTTCGGCGGATTTCTCCAGGAGCTCTTGGTTGACCTCGTCTCGGTCCCTGCCGACCATGCGCTTGCCGAAACCGGCAGCGGCCCGACCGGCCATACCGATCGGAAGAGAAGCCAGTTTCGCGTTTCGGCGACCCTGTCCTTTGGTGATGTCGGTCATAGCATCCTTTCCGCGTCACACATTAGACGACCTGGCTCGTGAATCCGGTACGGGACGACAATCGCAGTCCGGGTGCGGCGACCACCGCTTGATGTTGAGTCGAGTCGGGTCGTCGCGCACCTCCAGCACGCGATCCAGCAGCTGCGGGACCGGCGGCGGATTCGAACTCGGCCGCTCGTCGTGCACGGCGGCCACCAGCCGTTCGATCTGGGAGTGCGCGATGGCGGTGGTCATCGCCAGGATGGTCGGACTCGCCTGTCCCGACGTTCGGATCAGTTGCACGGCCAATGCCGGCCACTCCGGGTCCGCGTCGGACCGGTGCCGGTCGGCGCACATCAGGCAGCTGGACAGACCGGGCAACACCAGCGGCCCGACTATGCCCACCCCGTCTCGCACCCGGACCAGCAGGTGGGGGATCCGGGCGCGGGTCAGCGCGAAGACGACCCGCGGGTCGTGGACGACGAAGTCGGTCAGGATCACCAGGTCGGTGTCGATGGCGTCGAGCGAGCCGTCGGGGAGTCGGCGCATGGTCCGCCGGGCAGATCTGCCCGTGCCACCCAACGAACTCGTCAGTTGCTCGCTGATCGGTCCCTGACCGTGGATCAGGATGCGGAATTCCGGCGTGCGGCGATCGACATCGACGACCGCGCGGCCGGCCGCCACCAGACTGCTCAGGACGAGGTCGAGGTCGTCGTCGTGCAGGCCCGCGCGGCGGGCGCGGCGGGCGAAGGTGTCCGTCGTGCACGTGTCCTCCAGCGACCGCAGCAGCGCGGCAACGGAATGCGCCGACACCGCGGCGTCGAACTCGAGGAGCAGGCTGTCGGCCGGATCGATCCCGACCCGGACCGAGTTCCCGGGCTGAACGAGAATCGGCGTACCCGGTAGCAGCCGTGGCACCGCGGTCGAACGATCCGCGCGGGTGGGAGGCGAGATGGCGCTGGAACTCGTCCGGGCTGGCGACATGCGGCAACTCTGCCAGCCGGACGCCTTCAGTGACGTTCGGTGAGCAGGTTATCCACAACACGGCCGGATCCACCGAGGGTGTGGATCTACGATCCGCCTTGCGCCGAGTCGTCACCGGGGTCGCCTCCGGATTCGGGTGTCTGGGGACCGGGGCGCTTGCGCTCATCGCCGCGCGCCTTCTCGTCGGCGATGGTCTTCTCGAGTTGTGCGATCGGGTCGTCGAGTTCGTCGCCGGCCAAGAGACGATCGATGAAACCGGCGGGATTGTCGAGGTCGTCGGAATCGGGCAGCAGATCCGGGTGAGCCCACACGCCGTCCCTGGTCGCGACGTCGGTCGCCTCCAGCGTGCGACGCCACAGCTCCGACGCCTCGCGGACCTTGCGGGGTCGGAGCTCGAGACCGACGAGGGTCGCGAACGTCTGCTCGGCCGGCCCGCCCGAGGCGCGCCGGCGGCGCATGGTCTCGGTGAGTGCGCCGGTGCTCGGGATCCGATCGCCGAGTGCTCGCGTCACGACCTGCTCCACCCAGCCCTCGATGAGGGCGAGCAGGGTCTCGAGGCGGCCGAGCGCTGCCTTCTGCTCAGGGGTCGTGGTCGGCTCGAACGACGTCGACGAGTTGATGAGCTCCTCGAGTTTCGAAGGGTCGGAGAGCAATTGGGTCGGGTCGATCCCGGCGGTGGCGTCGGTGATCCCGCTGAAGTCGATACTGATTCCGCGGGCGTATTCCTCGACGGTGGTCAGCAGTCGCTGACGCAACCAGCCGACGTGGGTGAACAGGCGCACATGTGCGGCCTCACGCGCGGCGAGGAAGACGATGATCTCCTGCGCCGGCTGCTCGAGACCTTCGGCGAACTTCGCGATCGCCTCGGGAAGCAGGACGGCGATGCCCTCGGGCGCCAGCGGCAGGCCGACGTCGGTCGACGTCAGCACTTCCTTGGCGAGCTGTCCGAGGCCCTGGCCGAGCTGCGTGCCGAACGCCATGCCGCTCATCTGGGTGAGCATCCCGATCATCGGGCCGGCGAACTGCGCGGCCTCGGCGGGGAGGTTGTCCTGCCAGGTCCGGGCCAGCTGTTCGGCGACCGGATCGCACAGACCCTTCCACGTGTCCATGGACTCCTCGAGCCACTGGACCGGGGTCCACGCCACGGTCTGGGTGACCCCGCTGGGGAAGTTCGTCGCGTCGTCGAGCCAGACGTCGGCGAGGCGGACGGCGTCGGCCGACGCGGTGTTCTCCTTCTCGAGGATGGGGGTGAACGAACCGATCTGCTGCCGAGCCAGATTGGTCGCCACCGAGTAGTTCACCGGGCCGTCCCCGCCGCCGGCCATTCCCGCCCCCATGCCGCTGAACATGTTGCCCAGTTGCGAGAACATCTGGCCGATCATGTTGGGGTCGAAGTTCGACGGGTCGAAGTCGCCGCCCGGCCCGCCCCCGAACCCCTGGCCGCCCCCGAATCCGAACGGATTGGACCCGCCGAACGGGTTGCCGCCGGGATTGTCGCCCGGCTTGTTCTTGTCACCGCTGTTCTTGGCGCGGTCGTCGTCGCCGTCATCGGACGACGAGAAGCCGAAGGGCAGATCACTCATGGGTTCCACCGTACCGCCCGGTGAGGCGCGCAAACGGCGACGACTGTTCGCCCTGCGCGTAGTCGGCTCATGCTGCCTCGGCGCGGCAGGCTCGTCGTCGCCGCGGGGCACTATCGTGTGCGGAATGAGTTCGAGCCCCCGCTTCCGGAGAATCGCCGCGGCCGCGGTCTCCACCGTGGTCCTGCTGGCGTTGCTGGTGGTGGGCACACAGGTGCAGGTGCCCTACGCCGCACTCGGACCCGGACCGACGCTGAACACGCTCGGCACGACGAAGGTGGAGGACGACGGCGCGGTCGTCGAGCGCAAGGTCGTGCAGATCGACGGGGCGGCAACCGATCCGACGACCGGGCACCTGAATCTCACCACCGTCTCAGTCCGGGATGGGCTCTCGCTCTTCGACGCGCTGGGCATGTGGTTGTCGGGCACCTACTCCCTCACTCCCCGTGATCAGGTCTATCCGCCCGACCGCACCACCGAACAGGTGCAGCAGGAGAACGCCCAGCAGATGACGGGTTCGGAGGAGAACGCGACGGTCGCCGCGCTCCGCTACCTGGACCGGCCGACGGCGCTGCGCGTCGCGAGCGTCGGACCCGACGGGCCCGCGGTCGGGGTGCTGCGCGCCGGTGACGAGGTCGTGGCGGCCGGGGGTGTGCCGGTGGAGACCGGCGAACAGCTCCGGAAGGTCGTCGGTGACAACCCGCCCGGAACCGTGCTCCCGCTCGAGATCATCCGTGCCGGCGCCCGGCAGACCGTGTCGGTCACGCTCGGCAAGCATCCCGCGAACCCCGACGACGGGTATCTCGGTGTCGTCCCGGAGGTCGTCAACGCCGATCCCCGGCTCGAGGTCACCTACACGGTGGGGGACATCGGCGGGCCGTCGGCCGGGATGATGCTGGCACTCGCGGTCATCGACCAGCTGAGTCCCGGCGAATTGACCTCCGGCAAGTTCATCGCCGGCACCGGCACCATCACCGACGAGGGTGCGGTCGGACCGATCGGCGGCATCACGCACAAGACCCGCGCCGCGCGCGACGCCGGCGCGACGGTGTTCCTCGTCCCGGCCCGCAACTGTGCCGAAGCGGTCTCCGAGCGACCGGACGGACTCGAGCTGGTCAAGGTCGACACCCTCGACGGCGCGGTCGACGCGCTGGGTGCGATCGGCGCGGGACGTCCCGCGCCGACCTGCTGACGCGGCACCGGCACCCGCGGGTCAGCTCCGCCCGGGTGTCTCCGGCTCATCGGGGGCGAAGGTGTCGTGCAGTGCTTCCCGCAGTTCGAGGGCCAGCTGCGGATGGGTGAGCAGCTCGGGTTTCTCGTCGGGGATCGGACGTAGCCGCATCAGGGCCAGGTCGGTGCCGTTGCGCAGTACCCCGACGACCAGGCGGGCGACCTCCTCGTCCGGGTGCTGCTCGCCGGTCTCGGTGACGACGTAGCGCGGCGTGAGGTCATCGTCGTCCTCGGGCTCGACGATGATGATCTCGATGGCCACCGCGGCGCCGGCGACCGCCGGGGGCCAGATCGCCGACGCCAGGAACTCGTCGAGGTCGGCGACATCCTCCTCCTCCACGGGCGTGAAGACCGGGCCGTCCGCGGAGATGACGTCGGGAAGACGTTCGGCGAGCAGGGCGGTGGGTGCCAGCGCGAACACCGACGGCGGCTGTCCCCAGCCGCGCGTGTCGACGTGTTCCATGATCTCGCTCAGGGCACTGCCGAGGTCGTCGGTGGAAAAGGCACGAGGGGTGTTCGAGTCGCCGGGCACGTGCTCATCTTGCCTCGCAGTGCCGCACGACGACGACCCCGCCGTGCCGCGAGGGAACCACCGACGTGTCGCGATCGTTGAGCGGGCGCCCCGAGTGAGTTGGTCACCCGGGTGGTGCCAGTACAGTGGGCACCACGCCCAGCAGGCAATCGTGTGCGGGTGGTGTCCGGGTTGAGAGCTTTGGAGAGTGGGTCTGGTGGGCGTCCGAGGGCCGGCGGGAATGCCGACACTGTCACGCAGGAGCAAGATCATCATCGGGCTCGGCGTGGCCGTCCTGGTGCTGCTGCTCGTCGGGCCACGCCTGGTCGGTCTCGCGACCGACTGGCTCTGGTTCTCCAACGTCGGGTATTCCGGCGTCTTCACCAAGGTGATCTGGACCCGTGTGATCCTCTTCGCGGTCACCACGATCGTCGTCGGGGCCATCATCTTCGGCGCGGTGTCCCTGGCGTACCGCAGCCGTCCGGTGTTCGTCCCGACCGCGGGACCGAACGATCCGCTCGCGCGCTACCGCACCGCCATCATGAGCAAGGTCCGCTGGTTCGCGATCGTCCCGGCGGTGATCATCGGCGCGCTGGCCGGCCTGGTCGCGCAAGGATCCTGGGCGACGGTGCAGATGTTCCTGCACGGGCAGTCGTTCGGGCGGACCGATCCCCAGTTCAACCTCGACATCGGGTTCTACGCCTTCGACCTGCCGTTCTACCGGTTCGTGTTGAACCTGTTGTTCGTCGTGGTCGTGGTCGCCTTCCTGGCGAACCTGGTCACCCACTACCTCTTCGGCGGAATCCGTCTGGGCCAGGGCGGCGGTACGGTCACCACCGCGGCACGAATCCAGCTGGCAGTTCTGGCCGGCACCTTCCTGCTGTTGAAGGCGGCCGCCTACTGGCTCGACAGATACTCCTTGTTGTCGAGTCAACGAAAAGCCGAGATCTTCCCCGGCGCGAGCTACACCGACATCAATGCGGTGCTGCCGTCGAAACTCATCCTGATGGCGATCGCGGTCATCTGTGCGGTCGCGTTCTTCGCCGGGATCGTGCTCCGCGACCTCCGGGTGCCGGCACTCGCCACCGTCCTGATGCTGTTCTCCGCGTTGCTCATCGGGGTCGGCTGGCCGCTCACGATGGAGCAGTTCTCGGTCAAGCCGAACGCGGCGCAGAAAGAAGCCGAATACATAGACCGCGCGATCACGTCGACGCGCGAGGCGTACGGGATCGGGCCGGACAAGGTCGTCACCCAGAACGACTGGACTTCCCGACCGGCCACACCGGCACTCGTGAACAGCGACGTGCCGACACTGTCGAACGTCCGCGTCCTGGACCCGAACGTCGTGTCGCCGACATTCATCCAGCAGCAGCAGCGGCAGAACTTCTACGGGTTCCCGACCCAACTTGCGGTCGACCGCTATCGCATCGACGGCGAGCTGCGCGACTTCGTGGTCGCGGTGCGCGAGCTGGACCCCAGTCGCTACCTCGAGAACCAGCAGAACTGGCTGAACAAGCACCTCGTCTACACCCACGGGGACGGGTTCGTTGCAGCGCCCGCCAACCGGGTGAACGAGTCGCGCGACGTCAACGACATCGACGGCGGCGGCGACCCGTTCTACTACGTCAGCGACACCTCGAACTACCAGTCCGAGGAGTACAAGCGCGACGCCCCGATCAAGGTGGCGCAGCCCCGCATCTACTTCGGTGAGCTGCTCGCGAAGATCGACCCTGACTACGCGATCGTCGGTTCCGACGACGGACAGGCGCGTGAGCACGACATCGGTGACGACAAGTACACCTATCAGGGGCCGGCCGGGGTGTCCCTGGGCAACTGGTTCAACCGGGTGCTCTACATGGCCAAATACGCGGAGCGCAACTTCCTGCTGTCGGGGGAGATCAACTCGGCGTCGAAGATCATCTACAACCGCGACCCCCGCGACCGCGTCGAACAGGTCGCGCCGTGGTTGACGGTGGATTCGAAGACGTACCCCGCGGTCATGGAGGACGGCTCGATCAAGTGGATCGTCGACGGTTACACCACTCTCGACAACTACCCGTATTCGCAGCCGACCTCGCTGCAGAGTGCGACCGCCGACGCCCAGGACCTCAATCCCGGGCAGACCGGCCGCACCCAGGTCAACAAGACCGTGTCCTACGTGCGCAACTCGGTGAAGGCGACCGTCGACGCCTACACCGGTGAGGTGGAGCTGTACCAGTTCGACACCGAGGACCCGGTGCTGAAGACGTGGATGGAGGTCTTCCCGGGAACGGTGAAGTCTCGCGCCGACTTCGACGCGCAGACGTCGCTGCGGGAGCACGTCCGCTACCCCGAGGACATCTTCAAGATCCAGCGGTCGCTGCTGACCCGCTACCACGTCGATTCGCCGCAGACGTTCTTCCAGGCGAGCGACTTCTGGTCGGTGCCCTCGGATCCGACCGATCCCGATGCCGATCAGCGCGGACTCGATCAGCCGCCGTACTACTTCGTGGCGTCCGACCCGGAGAGCGGACAGCCGACGTTCCAGTTGACCTCGGTTCTCACCCGACTCAACCGGCCGATCCTCGGTGCATACGTGACGGTGTCGTCGAACCCCGAGAACTACGGGCAGATGACGGTCAAGCAGCTGCCCGGGAACGCGCAACGGTCGGGTCCGAAACAGGCCTTCAACCCGATGAAGACGGACCGCAAGGTCGCCGATTCGCTGAAGCCCCTTGAGAACAATGCGACAGTGACGTTCGGCAACCTGCTCACTCTTCCGGTCGGAGACAACGGGATTCTGCACGTCGTCCCGGTCTATGCACAGGCGCAGGGCCAGGAAGCTTTCCCCCGCCTGTTCCGGGTGATCACCCGGTACGAACCAGCTGAACGAGTGGCAAGTATCGGTTACGCGCCGACTACTGCGGCCGCACTGCGGCAGGTCGGCATCACACCCGCTTTGGGAGTGATCCCCGACGACCAGGAGCCGACCGAGCCGGACCAGGCCGGGTCGCCCGACACAGGCACCCCGACTCCGAATGAGCCACCGCAGCAGGGTGATTCGCCGGAGCGCGATGCTGCCGCGAAGGCCATCGGAGATGCCATCACGGCCTTGCGCCAAGCTCAGCAGGGTGGGGATTTCGCCGCATACGGTCAGGCGCTCGACCAGTTGAGCCAGGCTGTTGCCCGGTACGAGTCACTGGCCGCGCCCAACTAGTCGAGGTTCGCCCTGTCACCGAGCGCTACGTGTGCGAGGTATCGCTAGCCGCGATATTTCCGCAGGTAGCGCTCGGTTTCGTTGGGGGTGTTGTCGGGGAGTACCGGACTGTGGTGGTGTCGATGACCCAGCGAGAAGAAGATCGACACCGCGGTGGCGAACGCGGCGACCATCAGCAGGCCGCAGACGATCGCGGTACCCACGTTGCCGACGGCCATGTGGACCAGCCAGAGTGCGGCCATGGCGAACCCGCCCAGTGCCAGGACGAAACCGACGAAGCTCATCGGATGATTGCCGTGGCTCTCGTGGTGGAAACGGTGAGTGTTCATGGTTCCTCCTCGGCGGTGGCCTCTCGTGTGCCGAGTGTACGCCCGATGTGATCGGCATCACATTCAAGGACCCACGCCGGCGGCCTCCGGCGACCTC
The DNA here is from genome assembly GCF_057770005.1 of Gordonia sp. G4. Taxonomy (NCBI): domain Bacteria; kingdom Bacillati; phylum Actinomycetota; class Actinomycetes; order Mycobacteriales; family Gordoniaceae; genus Gordonia; species Gordonia sp. G4. Next base: position 6,404 of record NZ_CM173442.1, on the reverse strand, counting down.
GCGCCGACCTGCGGCTACGTGCCGGAAGTGACCGCCGTCACGGGCGTTTGCCCAGGTCGCGACAGGTTGGGGTATCGATTTGCATCGCTGACGAACCGCTGTGTAACGTTGTGTTCACCAACGCGGGGTGGAGCAGCTCGGTAGCTCGCTGGGCTCATAACCCAGAGGTCGCAGGTTCAAATCCTGTCCCCGCTACCAACGCCAAGAACCCCGCCCGGGACTCCCGGGCGGGGGTTCTTGCTATCTGCCGACACCTCGGTGGGCGAAGTCCTCTCGGCGACGACGATCCCTCGAGGGAGGCCGGCGCACTCACACCGGTCGACTCGCCGACCGGACTCGAGGTGCTTCGAGTCGAGGTCGGGTGATCCGATCTGCTGATCCCGGTCGACGGCGAGAAGGCCGCCGCCGATCACGTGCCCAGCCGCCCCGGGGTGCCGATCGACCGGTTTGGCGGGGACAGCCGCACGAAGTCTGCACGGGTATGCCGGTGACACGAGCTCCAGACCGCCTGTGACCAGGCGATTTGACGTCGAGTGGAGTGGTGCGTAACTTATGTCGAGTCAGCGCGCCACGGCGCCGCCTCGGAGGGCCTGGAAGGGTCTGGTTCGGGGAGTGGAGACCGGGTTTGTGGCTGACCGCCCCTGATTGTTTTGGTTGAGGCTTTGTGTCTTGCCGGGTGGTTGGGGTTGCCAGGTCCCTGAGGTTCGGAACTGTTACTGGGTTGCGGGCTGGGGTTGGGGTCTGGTAGGTTGGAAGAGTTGCCTCGGAGACGGGGTGGCTTGGTAGGTTGACATGCAAGTCTGCTGGTGAGAGTCCCTTTGTTGGGGTGGGTAGCTGGTGGGTGTGTGTTCTTTGAGAACTCGATAGTGTGATGATGAATTGTCTGATGCCATTTTTTGGCATCGTGCATCTTTTGTGGATGTAGATGTTTGTTTTGTGTGGCGCTCGGGCCCCGTCTGGGTGTCACATTTTGCTAGGTTTATTTTGGTCAGGTTTCGCTTTCCTGATTTTTGTTGAAACGCTGGCCCTTCTTGTGGGGGTTGGTTTTGTTTCGCTGTTTTTTCATGGAGAGTTTGATCCTGGCTCAGGACGAACGCTGGCGGCGTGCTTAACACATGCAAGTCGAACGGAAAGGCCCAGCTTGCTGGGTACTCGAGTGGCGAACGGGTGAGTAACACGTGGGTGATCTGCCCTGCACTCTGGGATAAGCCTGGGAAACTGGGTCTAATACCGGATATGACCAACTGTCGCATGGTGGTTGGTGGAAAGCTTTTGCGGTGTGGGATGGGCCCGCGGCCTATCAGCTTGTTGGTGGGGTAATGGCCTACCAAGGCGACGACGGGTAGCCGACCTGAGAGGGTGATCGGCCACACTGGGACTGAGACACGGCCCAGACTCCTACGGGAGGCAGCAGTGGGGAATATTGCACAATGGGCGCAAGCCTGATGCAGCGACGCCGCGTGAGGGATGACGGCCTTCGGGTTGTAAACCTCTTTCACCAGGGACGAAGCGTGAGTGACGGTACCTGGAGAAGAAGCACCGGCCAACTACGTGCCAGCAGCCGCGGTAATACGTAGGGTGCGAGCGTTGTCCGGAATTACTGGGCGTAAAGAGCTCGTAGGCGGTTTGTCGCGTCGTCTGTGAAATTCTGCAACTCAATTGTAGGCGTGCAGGCGATACGGGCAGACTTGAGTACTACAGGGGAGACTGGAATTCCTGGTGTAGCGGTGAAATGCGCAGATATCAGGAGGAACACCGGTGGCGAAGGCGGGTCTCTGGGTAGTAACTGACGCTGAGGAGCGAAAGCGTGGGTAGCGAACAGGATTAGATACCCTGGTAGTCCACGCCGTAAACGGTGGGTACTAGGTGTGGGTTCCTTTTCACGGGATCCGTGCCGTAGCTAACGCATTAAGTACCCCGCCTGGGGAGTACGGCCGCAAGGCTAAAACTCAAAGGAATTGACGGGGGCCCGCACAAGCGGCGGAGCATGTGGATTAATTCGATGCAACGCGAAGAACCTTACCTGGGTTTGACATACACCAGACGCGGCTAGAGATAGTCGTTCCCTTGTGGTTGGTGTACAGGTGGTGCATGGCTGTCGTCAGCTCGTGTCGTGAGATGTTGGGTTAAGTCCCGCAACGAGCGCAACCCTTGTCCTGTATTGCCAGCGGGTTATGCCGGGGACTTGCAGGAGACTGCCGGGGTCAACTCGGAGGAAGGTGGGGATGACGTCAAGTCATCATGCCCCTTATGTCCAGGGCTTCACACATGCTACAATGGCTGGTACAGAGGGCTGCGATACCGTGAGGTGGAGCGAATCCCTTAAAGCCAGTCTCAGTTCGGATTGGGGTCTGCAACTCGACCCCATGAAGTCGGAGTCGCTAGTAATCGCAGATCAGCAACGCTGCGGTGAATACGTTCCCGGGCCTTGTACACACCGCCCGTCACGTCATGAAAGTCGGTAACACCCGAAGCCGGTGGCCTAACCCCTTGTGGGAGGGAGCTGTCGAAGGTGGGATCGGCGATTGGGACGAAGTCGTAACAAGGTAGCCGTACCGGAAGGTGCGGCTGGATCACCTCCTTTCTAAGGAGCACACAACAACACATGTTTCGGCAGGCGTTTGTTCTGCGGCGTGTGTGTGTTCAAGGGTGAAACATCAGACACATCCATGCTCGGCGCTTTCTGGTGTCGGTGCGGGGTGACTGCCAGTGCTCGTGAGGGCCGGCGGGTTCATCGTCACGCTATCGGGGTTCTGAGGGAACACACCAGTGTTGTCTCTGACCTAGCTCATGATGCGGGTTCGGGTGGTGATCGTGACTGTGATGGTTGCGGGAGCACGGATTCGTGGGTGGGTGTGTGTTGTTTGAGAAGTGCATAGTGGATGCGAGCATCTTTATTTCAAACCAACTTTTGTTGGTCTGTGATTTAGCAGAAAATGATTTGTTTGTTGTGGTGATGTCTACATTCGGTCCTCGCGGCGTGGCCCCCTTTGTTGTGGGGTTGTGTGGTGGGGGTTGTTTGTAGGTGTTGTTGTAAGTGTGTAAGGGCGTTCGGTGGATGCCTTGGTACCAGGAGCCGATGAAGGACGTGGTAGGCCGCGATAGTCCTCGGGGAGTTGTCAAACGAGCTGTGATCCGAGGGTGTCCGAATGGGGAAACCCAGCACGAGTGATGTCGTGTTACCACCAGCTGAATGTATAGGCTGTGTGGGGGGAACGTGGGGAAGTGAAACATCTCAGTACCCATAGGAAGAGAAAACAATTGTGATTCCGTGAGTAGTGGCGAGCGAAAGCGGATGAGGCTAAACCATGCGCATGTGATACCGGGTAGGGGTTGTGTGTGTGGGGTTGTGGGGTTCGTCTTCTTCCATCTGCCTGTGGAAGCGTGAGTCAGAAAATCGTGTGTTAGGTGAAGTGGCCTGGAATGGTCTGCCGTAGTCGGTGAGAGTCCGGTAGCTGAAAACACATGGTCTTGCGTGACGGTGTCCCCAAGTAGCAGCGGGCTCGTGGAATCTGCTGTGAATCTGCCGGGACCACCCGGTAAGCCTGAATACTTCCTGGTGACCGATAGCGGACTAGTACCGTGAGGGAAAGGTGAAAAGTACCCCGGGAGGGGAGTGAAATAGTACCTGAAACCGGACGCTTACAATCCGTCAAAGCCTGTGCACCCTTGTGGTGGTGGGTGATGGCGTGCCTTTTGAAGAATGAGCCTGCGAGTTAGTGCTCGGTGGCGAGGTTAACCCGTGTGGGGTAGCCGTAGCGAAAGCGAGTCTGAATAGGGCGTTTGAGTCGCCGGGTCTAGACCCGAAGCGGAGTGATCTACCCATGGCCAGGGTGAAGCGTCGGTAAGACGTCGTGGAGGCCCGAACCCACTTCAGTTGAAAATGGAGGGGATGAGTTGTGGGTAGGGGTGAAAGGCCAATCAAACTCCGTGATAGCTGGTTCTCCCCGAAATGCATTTAGGTGCAGCGTCACATGTTTCTTACTGGAGGTAGAGCTACTGGATGGCCGATGGGCCCCACAGGGTTACTGACGTCAGCCAAACTCCGAATGCCGGTAAGTGAGAGTGTGGCAGTGAGACTGCGGGCGATAAGGTTCGTAGTCGAGAGGGAAACAGCCCAGATCGCCGGCTAAGGCCCCTAAGCGTGTACTAAGTGGAAAAGGATGTGGGGTCGCGAAGACAACCAGGAGGTTGGCTTAGAAGCAGCCACCCTTGAAAGAGTGCGTAATAGCTCACTGGTCAAGTGATCCTGCGCCGACAATGTAGCGGGGCTCAAGTACACCGCCGAAGCCGCGGCACTCACATTTTGCCCGTCGGAGCCTTACGGGGTTCCGGCCAGGTGTGTGGGTGGGTAGGGGAGCGTCCTGCATCCGTGGAAGCTACAGAGTGATCTAGTGGTGGAGGGTGTGGGAGTGAGAATGCAGGCATGAGTAGCGAAAGCAGAGTGAGAAACTCTGCCGCCGAATGACCAAGGGTTCCTGGGCCAGGCTAATCCGCCCAGGGTGAGTCGGGACCTAAGGCGAGGCCGACAGGCGTAGTCGATGGACAACGGGTTGATATTCCCGTACCCGTGTATCCGCGCCCATGCTGAATCAGTTGTACTAACCATCCTGATCCTCACGAGAGTGCCTTCGGGTGCCGAGTTGGGGTGATGCATGGGACCTTGGCTGGTAGTAGGCAAGCGATGGGGTGACGCAGGAAGGTAGTGGGGCCAGTCAGTGGTTGTACTGGTGTAAGCCTGTAGGGCGAGCGATAGGCAAATCCGTCGTTCATGAAGCCTGAGAGGTGATGCGTAGCCGTTGCGGTGAATTCCATGATCCTATGCTGCCGAGAAAAGCCTCTAGTGAGTTGGTACACGGCCCGTACCCCAAACCAACACAGGTGGTCAGGTAGAGAATACTAAGGCGATCGAGAGAACTGTGGTTAAGGAACTCGGCAAAATGCCCCCGTAACTTCGGGAGAAGGGGGACCCATCCTGGTGACGGTATTTACTGCCTGAGCTGGTGTGGGTCGCAGAGACCAGAGAGAAGCGACTGTTTACTAAAAACACAGGTCCGTGCGAAGTCGTAAGACGATGTATACGGACTGACGCCTGCCCGGTGCTGGAAGGTTAAGAGGACCGGTTAGTCACTTTGGTGGCGAAGCTGAGAATTTAAGCCCCAGTAAACGGCGGTGGTAACTATAACCATCCTAAGGTAGCGAAATTCCTTGTCGGGTAAGTTCCGACCTGCACGAATGGCGTAACGACTTCTCTGCTGTCTCAACCACAGACTCGGCGAAATTGCAGTACGAGTAAAGATGCTCGTTACGCGCGGCAGGACGAAAAGACCCCGGGACCTTCACTATAGCTTGGTATTGGTGTTCGGTTCGGTTTGTGTAGGATAGGTGGGAGACTGTGAAGTGGGCACGCCAGTGTTCATGGAGTCGTTGTTGAAATACCACTCTGATCGTATTGGACTTCTAACCTCGGACCCTGATCGGGTTCAGGGACAGTGCCTGGTGGGTAGTTTAACTGGGGCGGTTGCCTCCTAAAAGGTAACGGAGGCGCCCAAAGGTTCCCTCAGCCTGGTTGGCAATCAGGTGTTGAGTGTAAGTGCACAAGGGAGCTTGACTGTGAGACGTACATGTCGAGCAGGGACGAAAGTCGGGACTAGTGATCCGGCACCGGCAAGTGGAAGCGGTGTCGCTCAACGGATAAAAGGTACCCCGGGGATAACAGGCTGATCTTCCCCAAGAGTCCATATCGACGGGATGGTTTGGCACCTCGATGTCGGCTCGTCGCATCCTGGGGCTGGAGTAGGTCCCAAGGGTTGGGCTGTTCGCCCATTAAAGCGGCACGCGAGCTGGGTTTAGAACGTCGTGAGACAGTTCGGTCTCTATCCGCCGCGCGCGTAAGAAACTTGAGGAAACCTGTCCCTAGTACGAGAGGACCGGGACGGACGAACCTCTGGTGTGCCAGTTGTCCCGCCAGGGGCACTGCTGGTTAGCTACGTTCGGAAGGGATAACCGCTGAAAGCATCTAAGCGGGAAGCCTGTTCCAAGATGAGGTTTCTCACCCCCTTTTGCGGGGTTAAGGCCCCCTACAGACCATGGGGTTGATAGGCCAGAACTGTACGCACAGCAATGTGTTCAGGTGACTGGTACTAATCGGCCGAGGACTTACCAACAACACCCACAACATCACCAGATCATTCATTGGTTTCTGGTTGTGTTCGCATCCACTATGTACTTCTGAAACAACACACGAATAAATAATCAATCGTGTGTGGTTGTTTCACAAAGTTACGGCGGCTATAGCGGAGGGGAAACGCCCGGCCCCATTCCGAACCCGGAAGCTAAGCCCTCCAGCGCCGATGGTACTGCACCTTAATCAGTGTGGGAGAGTAGGACACCGCCGAACACAA